>NZ_JAASRW010000001.1 GCF_011761355.1 Paenibacillus lupini
TAATTCCCTCATTCACTGTAGTATTTTTCATTAAAACACAAAAACCCGAAAGACAGGCACTTTTTTAAAGTGTCTATCTTTCGGGTTACAGTTCATTATGCGAAGAAGCCGTTTTTCTGTTCTAGCGGAATAGTGTAGCCATTAATATTGAACACCTTCTGAATAGTGGTTGCCTGCATTCCATAATAGGTACTCATCAACGCCGGCATCATGCAGCGCTTTTATCTGAGCCTCTACCTCGGTCTTACCATACTTCATGTAATGACCTTTGCCCAGCCAGCTGGCGGTGAAGTCTTGAATCCATGGGCGGATAATTGGTTTCTTATCGCCTATGGGTTCAAGCTTCTTATGGGTGTCCTTCATCGCTCCGGCAATGGTTGCGTAAGGGCTCTTATCGGGATCCAGCTGATCAAACCAGCCCGTGCTGTAATGGCTAGGATAGATCATAGGGGAGATGACATGAACATCGCTTGAGATCTTGACGAAGTCTTGTCCGATTCCTTCAGCAGCGGGTACTGATGCCGCATAACCGAATATATCGACGGAGACGCGAACGCCAAGCGGCTCAAGCTGCTCTCTTGCGTATTTGACGAAGCCGGCGACAGCATCAACGCGGCTTTGATCCGTTTTCGTGAAGGTAAGGGAATCTGCTTTCTTCTCGAAACCTTCCGGGAATCGCACATAATCAAATTGAATTTCCTTAAAGCCCAGGCTTACAGCTTCTTTGGCAATATCCACATTGTATTTCCATACTTCCGGCATATAGGGATTCACGAAGCTGTCTCCATTGCCATTGGCCCATAGAGAACCATCCTGGTGGAGATAGGAGAATTCCGGATGCTTCTTGGCAAGCACAGTATCCTTGAAGACGACGATCCGTGCAATTGGATAGACCTTATGCGCTTCAAGCTTTGTCATCAAGGCATGAATATCGGAAATATATTTCTGTGTGGTGCCGAGCTTCAGAAGCTCAGGTGTCTTTGTCGGATAGGTTATGTATCCGTTATCATCTTTAATGTCAATAACCATACTGTTAAGAGCTGTATCGTCCATCAGATTCAAGAGCGTGTTCAGACGCGCTCCACCGGCGCTGTGCGCGGTGACGTAGACGCCTTTAACGCCGGGAGCATCAGGCTGTGGATCGGCCTTTACGCCGTCTCCCACCGCCTCTGGTGTTGCATTGCTGTTCATGGCAGGCACGGCATCAATGATCGTTTGACCGGCAGCAGCGTTAAACAGTGATGCGGCAAGCTGCTTGGAGGCGACATTTTCTTCACCAGTCCCAGTAACAAGTTGATACAAAAGCATCAGTGTAGAAAAAATTACGTCCATATTATGCCCTCTCCCCGCTAGCGATTCTTTCCAAATTATAATTCAGAAGAAGGATTCGTGGCATTATTTTTTTTCAACATGGGCTAATCTAAGCATGCAATTATTTCATGTTTGAACAAAGCAAATTGAACAAACAAAAAGCCTGCCGGACTTTCGTCCAGGCAGGCTCATACGATTCTTTTTATTCCCGATTTGTCATTGCAGTAAAGCTTCTATTTGATGCTCGCAAATGCTGTGATGTACAATTTCCCTTGCATCTTCGGGTTCCAGAACAGCTAATCCATCCCGCAGCACGATGTTAATGGCAAGTTCGCGCTTTGTGAGGAAAGAACTTAGCTCCGGCACCAGCTTTTCCACAATCTGTGACAATGTGACTGTTTCCATATCCACCTGAGCATCACCCTTTCATCATAGGTTCAGGGCAAATCATATGGCAAGAAAACAAAAGTAACGGGATAACCACATTATAACAGGATGAATTGTAAAAACATAGGGATATGTATATGATTCCATGTTTGTCTATTATACTTGGGCTAATCTTTTGAGCGATGGAAGTCGCCTATGACACCTACTGTTTCCACGATATTGACGAAAGCCCGGGCATCGATGGAAGCGATCGTTTTACGTAGCTCGGCGAGCTCATAACGCGTCCGGACCGTCATCAGCATGTCCTTTTCAGCGGACGTATAAGCGCCTCTTGTTTTAATAATCGTGATCCCTCGAGGGTGACTAAGCAGCTTCGCCAGCATTTCGTCCGTTTTGGTTGTAATGATAAAAGCAGTTACTTTAATGTGCCGGACATGAATGATGTCGACGACTTTACCGGCTGTATATATAGATAACAGGGAGTAAAGTGCCAAATTCCAATCCTTCGTAAAGAGGACAAGAGCAGCGATTACAACCCCATTTAAAGTAAAAATAATAGAACCTACTGGTAAATCGCGCTTTCGAGTGATAATTGATGCTATAATATCAAAGCCACCTGAGGAGCCGCCGTAACGAAGCATCATGCCGGTGCCGATGCCCAGAATGATTCCGCCGAATACGGAACCAAGCACAGCATCCTTGGCAATTGCCGTTACGGGAATGAGTTGGAGAAATAAAGTGGATGCTAGAACGGTGTACATGCTCCAAATAATAAACCGGCGTCCAACGATAAACCATCCCCAACAAAGGACGGGAACATTCAAAACTAAATACAGCCAGCCGATGTTTCCGCCGGTCATATAGCCGATCATCATCGCGACACCCGACAAGCCGCCGCTTAGCAGTTGATGGGGAATGAGAAATAGATTAAACGCTCCCGCAATAAGAAGAGCGCCTATGGTCATAACGGATGCTGCAACAGCAGTATGAAAAGTCCACTTGTTCATTTTAGTTAGCTCCATTGATGATTTCTCGCTGTTTTTTCAGCGGATGTTAATCTATGGTAGTATGGCTTTTTGCCCATTGCTGGTATTCGTAAGTTGATATGTGCTATAATGGTTTGGATATTTTTTAGTAGGCTGCAGATAAAAGGAGTATGAGAAAAGTTTGAAAACATTTGCTGAATTTGGCCTGGAACCTAAAGTGTTGCAGGCAATTACGGAGCTTGGATTTGAGGAATCTACCCCAATCCAAGACAAGTCGATCCCCATTGCTATGAGTGGGAGCGATATGATTGGTCAAGCACAGACTGGTACAGGCAAAACGGCTGCATTCGGAATTCCGTTGATTAACAAAATTCCGACTAGCGAAGAACGTATCGTTGCATTAATTATGACGCCGACCCGTGAGCTTGCTATCCAAGTAGCAGAAGAGATCGGGAAGCTGACTAAATACAAAGGTCTTCGTTCACTGCCGATCTATGGCGGACAAGAAATCGGTCGCCAGATTCGCGCTCTGAAAAAGAAGCCGCAAATTATTATCGGTACACCTGGCCGTTTGCTCGACCATATTAACCGCAAAACCATTAAGCTTGAAGATGTACGGACCGTTGTTCTTGACGAAGCGGATGAAATGCTGGATATGGGCTTCATGGAAGATATCCAAGCGATCCTGAAGCAAGTACCGGAAGAGCGCCAAACTTTGCTGTTCTCGGCTACAATGCCTGCGAACATCCAGAAGCTGGCACAACAGTTCCTGAAAAACCCGGAGCATGTAGCGGTTATTTCAAAACAAGTTACAGCTCCACTTATCGCGCAAAACTATATCGAAGTGCATGAGCGTCAAAAGTTTGAAGCTTTGTGCCGCTTGCTCGATATGGAATCGCCTGAGCTCGCTATTATTTTCGGTCGTACGAAACGTCGTGTTGATGAGCTGAGTGAAGGTCTGCAAAAACGCGGTTACTCTGCTGACGGCCTTCATGGTGACTTGTCGCAGAACCAACGTGACAACGTTATGCGTAAATTCCGTGATGGCAGCATCGATGTCCTTGTAGCAACAGATGTTGCAGCACGTGGCCTTGACGTTTCCGGCGTAACACACGTTATCAACTTCGACCTGCCGCAAGATCCGGAGAGCTATGTTCACCGTATCGGTCGTACAGGCCGTGCAGGTAAAGAAGGTTCGGCTTACTCGTTCGTTACACCTCGTGAAGCAGATCACCTGCACTTCATCGAGAAAGTAACACGTCAAAAGATCAACAAGAAGCCATTGCCAAGCCTTGCTGAAGCAATCGAAGGCAAACAACGCCTTACAGCTGAACGTGTACTTGAGATTGTTCAGAACGATGAGTTCACTGAATACAAAGGCATCGCTATTCAATTGCTGGAACAATATGATTCCGTGCATTTGATGGCAGCAGCTCTCAAATTGCTTACTGGCGAGAAGAAAGACGTTAGTGTTGAACTTACGCCGGAAGAACCGCTTCGCGCGAAAAAACGCAAGCCGGACATCCGTTCGAATGGACGCCGTTACTCCGGTAGTTCGTTTGGCGGCGGCAACCGTGGCGGTGGAAGCAGCAATGGCGGTAGTGGTGGCAGCGGTGGCGGTGGTTATCGTGGTCGCGATGACAAACGCAGCGGCAGCTCCCGTGGCTATGAAGGTCGTAACAACCGTGACACTAATAACAACGGTGGCGGCGGCAGCCGTGGTCGTAGCAGCAGTGAAGGTCGCAGCAGCAGTGGCGAAGGCCGCAGCAGCGAGCCGCGTCGTCCGAAATATTCGTCTGAAGACTTCGTAAACAACTAAGTTATCTAGATCAGGGGGAGTCCGTGATGCCTAGCGGGCATCCGGGCTTTCCCTTTTTTATTACATTGCACTTAATCTATGAGGGTAGGGGCGAATCAAATGGAACCAAAAGGCCTTGTTGGCGGGTTGTATCGGATTTCCGAATGGATCATGCGACTAGCGGTCATTAACATCTTGTGGCTGGTATGTTCGATTCCGTTTGTATTTATTGCATGGAGTGGACTTTTGGCTGCCCCGGCAGATATATCTGATTCAGCAGTTACGAGTCAAGTGTATGCCACGTTAATCATGATGGCAGTTATCGCTCCTTTTACTCTTTTCCCGGCAACAGCTGCAATGTTCACTATTGCGCGCAAATGGGTAATGGGTGAAGTAGATGTACCGATGTTTAAAACATTCTTCCGCGGATACAAAGAGAATTATTTGCAAAGTATGATCGGTGGCATTTTCTACTCGCTGATTTTGGGCATTATGATTATTGATTTTGTTGTTTATCAAGATCAATTCAATCTGTTCTCGTACTTATACCTGGCGATTTGCTTATTGCTTGTCGTGTCCTTATTCAACTTCTTCTCGATGCTTGTGCACTATCATATGAAAACGTTTCAATTGTTGAAAAATGCGATTCTGATTACGATCGGTCGTCCGATTCGTTCGTTCTCTACGGCGATTATGGCCGCAGCAGTGATGTATTTCAGCACGCAGTATACTTTCCTGATTCCATTCTTTATGGGCAGTGTGATCGCTTACCTGTCGTTCTGGAACTTCCATCTTATTTACCGTAAACTTCAAGATCAGATGGAGAAGGAAAAACAAAAAGAAGCAGAAGCACAAGAAAATGAGTTTGCTGATCTGACGGATTCGGAGAGAGACCGGAACCATTAAATAGCAGCAAGCGAAAGTTTACTTTTGCCGGATTTACGTCTATAATAGCAATACATCCTGCGATGTTCGTTTCGGCTTTACGTTGTTTTGAACCAATGGCTGTTTCTAGGGAGACCAACATTGGAACGCGGCTGACAAGCCCTCGAAAAAGGGATTTCAAAAACGTTTCTGCGGACACCCACCTGCGAGAGCGGGTTCAGAAACATGTGAGTCGGACGGCATTCGCGGGTTTTTTTCTTGCCATTATAGAGACCGGCAGTTTCTTGGTCATCCAGCTGTGATGATCGGGGAGCTGCTTTTGTATGTTAGAATATGTTCTATGGTCTTTTTCTAAGGGTATAAACATGCTACAATATTTGTTGACGTACATAGATGCTAGAGGGGGAGATCATCGTTGTTGAAGCGGACCCTAATCGGGCTGTTGCGCAGTTTCGAAGCGACGGGCGATAAAGCTAAGGACCCACTGCTCAAATCTCATATCTACAAGCTCTCGAAGGAGAAGGCGTGGGAAGAAGTTACATCCACCCTTAAGAAGATGCAAGGGTATAAGCTGCTCCACGAAGTGAAGTCGGTCGGAGAGATTGTTCTTGAGAAGCGAACAATGACTGGACGTACAATGGATATTACGGTAACCGTCATTGGGGTTAATCCTGTCACTTCGGCAGTTGATATTTATTCCGCTTCCAAAGGATCGCTTGGTGATCTTGGTTCCAACTACCGCGTTATTCTTGATATTTATCGGATATTGGACAAGAAGCTTGCAGCTTTCAAAGCATAACTCAGTAATCACATAAAACATGAAAAAAGCGAGGAAGGTTAGCCCTTCACTCGCTTAATAATTCTATTTGGCGATAAAACCAACCTCTAAGCGCGGTCGTACATCTTCGAACGGCCCCGATAGAGGTTTTCTCATGCGCATAGAAGTTTAGACAAGCGCTTTAACTGCGTTAATCGCTTGCTCGTAATTTGGATGTTCTGTCATTTCGGACAGATATTCAACGTATTGTACTTTATCATTCGCATCGATGACGAAGATAGCACGCATATCAAGGCCGAATTCTTTTATGTAAACGCCATATGCTTGACCGAAGTCATGCGATTTGAAGTCTGACAGCATAACCACTTTATCTACGCCTGCTGCACCACACCAGCGGGATTGAGCGAATGGTGTATCAACACTTACTGTCAACACGATAACATTGTCACCCAGCGAAGAAGCTTCTTCGTTGAAACGGCGAGTTTGCGCGTCGCAAACACCTGTATCAATGGAAGGGACAACGCTGATCAGTTTTACTTTACCTGCGAAATCTTTCAAGGAAACGGAGTCAACAAGCGATTTGTTGATTGTGAAATCAGGAGCTTGGTCTCCAACTTTGACTTCCGGACCGATTAATGTAATAGGATTGCCTTTAAATGCGGCAACGCCAGTGCGTTCTTGTGACATAATGATAATGTCCTCCTTCAATAGTTATGGTTTGTAACAGGTTTAATTATAAGCTTTATGAATCGGCATTGTCCAATGGTTGGAAGGGGAGATTCGTAATGATTTTTTTAAGATATGAAAGCTTTCGCGGATATTTGCGTGCCTACCCGGTTACTTCCGTTATTATCGCGCTCAATCTTATTTATTTCATTGTGATCGCCTTTACGGGGGATACCAATAGTGGGGAGCATTTATATAATTATGGTGCTTTCACGAGCTATAGGGATGGGGATCCGTTGGGGCTCAATGAGCCATGGCGATATGTGACTTCCATGTTCATGCACTCAGGCTTTCAGCATTTGCTGTTTAATATGTTCTCGGTGCTTGTATTTGCACCTCCTCTAGAGAGGTTATTGAAACCACTCAAATATGCTGTATTTTATCTCTTATGCGGCATTCTCGGTAATGCCCTCAGTGCCATTGTATCCAGCCTTACAGAAGAATGGATAAGGCATTTGGCAGTAGGTGCTTCAGGCGCCATATACGGCGTTTACGGTGCTTTCCTGTTCATCTCATTGTTCCGTAAAGCATGGCTGGATGAGGCCTCAAGAAAAACGGTATATATGATATTAGGATTTGGGGTCGTCTACTCCATTGTAATCCCATCGATCGATTTGTGGGGACATGTAGGCGGCGGGCTTGCAGGATTTTTGTTATATGGGTTATTAGATCGCGCTATGACTAAGAAGCGGCGTCGATATTAGAATCAGCATGGTCGGGAGAGATAAGGAGACATTATGGAACTACGTCAGCTTTATTATTTTGTAAAGGTTGCAAAAAAAGAACATGTGACGCAAGCGGCAGAAGAGCTGCATGTCGCGCAATCTGCGGTTAGTCGGCAAATCCACCAGCTCGAGGAAGAGCTGGGCGTCAAATTGTTTCTTCAGAAAGGACGCAATCTTCAGCTGACGCCGGTTGGCCAGTTGTTTCTTAAGCGCGCGGAAGTCATTCTGGAGGATCTTGAAAAGGCTGTTGTAGAGATACACGAGTTTATGGATCCTGAGAAAGGTGAGATTCGACTTGGCTTTCCTCACAGTCTAGGCGTATCTGTTGTCCCTCAAGTTGTCGCTGCATTCCGCAAGCTTCATCCAAATGTCAAATTCCGTTTCCGGCAGGGCATGTATCCGTCGCTGATTCGCGATATGATTAAAGGTGAGATTGATCTGGCCTTTATCTCACCGTTTCCTGATGAACATGAGCATGTTTGTGGTCAAGTTTTGTTGACTGAGGAGCTGTATGCGATACTTCCTCCAAGTCATCCCTTAGCTGAAGAAGAAGAAATTGACCTTAACCAGTTGAAGGATGATACGTTTGTTATGTTCAGCGAAGGATATTCGCTGCGGCCAATCGTATGGGAGGCATGCCAAGAGGCAGGATTTACACCAAAGATCGGTTTTGAAGGTGAGGAGACGGAGACGATCCGAGGACTTGTCGCAGCTGGTATGGGAGTAAGTCTGCTGCCAGAGATGGCGCTGTATCATGCGGGGGTGCTGCAGTCGGCAAAAGTTCGTGTGCGTTCACCTAGAGTCATGCGTAATATCGGCATCATTCATCGCTCGAATGAAAAGATGTCGCTTGTATCTAAAGTATTCCATAGCTTCCTCATCAACTATTTCAGCGAGCTGGAAGATAATAAGGGGAAAACAAAAACGGTATCGCCTGAGTAGGCGATACCGTTTTTGTTTGTTGTCATCAACAGTATCGCCTGTAGGCGATTACCGTTTTTTATTAACTATGTGTTTAATCATCATCGCTCGATGTAAAGATCATGATGTATTTAACGAGCTCCAGTAAGGAGATCAGCGCTGCTGCCACATAAGTCAATGCGGCTGCGTTAAGCACTTTGGCGACGCCTCGTTCTTCTTCATTAGTAATAAAGCCCTCAGCGACCATCACATCACGTGCTCGATTACTTGCGTTGAACTCTACCGGCAAAGTGATGACTTGGAAAGCAACGGCTACAGAGAAGAAGATAATGCCGAGACCAACCAGGTTCATCGCATGGAACAGGAAACCTGCAATTAGCAGGAATGGTGCAATACCGGATGCGATGTTCACGACGGGGAAGATACGGTGGCGAAGCACCAGCATCGGATAATGTACTTTGTGCTGAATCGCATGCCCAACTTCGTGACAGGCAACAGCAACAGCGGAAATGGAGCTTTCATAATATACCTGCTCAGACAATCTTACAACGCGGTGGATGGGATCATAATGGTCCGACAACGTGCCGCGTACAGGTTCGATTGGTACATCATGTAAGTCGTTGGCGTCCAGCATACGTCTTGCTGCCTGGTAGCCGGTCAATCCATAATTCGTTTGAACGCCGGCCCATCTGTTGAACGTTCCTTTCACCCGGAATTGCGCCCATATGGATAGAGCGAAGGCAATCAGGATGAGGAAGTCCATGGGGTGAAAAAACATGTGATCATACCTCCAATAGAATGTTTAAGGTTGCTGGATGTCTTGTATCGATGGGACAAATGCTCACATGAACGGTCCCTTATTAATAAGAAGCATTAATGCTTCGATACAAGCTGCTGTTTGGGGCATGAGGCGCGTATACAAGCGATTTGCTTGTCTCGGCTTCAGCTGTTTGAGGACAGGCTCAAGTTCCTTGACCTCACGTTCCAGCTGCGACAGGTGATGCTGGAGATCTGTCAGCTTCTGAGACACCTGCTCCTCGGCTGTAACCTTGCTCCAACCATCCAAAGCTTCCCTAATTTCATCTAACGTATATTTTTCTTGCTTCATTTGTTCGATACGTTTAAGCCGGACTAAAGTTTCATCTTGATATAAGCGATAGTTTTTGGCGGAACGCTCCGATGGTTCTATTAGTCCCATGGAAGTATAATAATCAATCGTTCGTGAGCTGACATTCGCTAGTTTGGCAAGCTCGCCTATTCGATAAAGCTTCATATCCCCAAATCCTCCACCTTCTTTCTATATACTATCCCTTAATCATAATCGGAAACTAACCATACAGTCAAACGTGTTACATGAATGTACAAATTTCTCTTAATTAATTGTTAATACTAGAAACTGATTCCAAAGTAATAGACTCAAAATGCGAAGAATATATATCCTCTAGAACCAATTCCCTAGGCCATTTGTGAAAAAACTTAACATTCGGATCGTTTTGAGACACGAACGTTAGATTTTTTTTCAAAAATAGAAGATTATATATTGTCAAACTAGGTGCTTCTGACTATAATGACATTAAGTCTTTCCTAACATGTTAGTAAACATCACATTAAGGGAGTGGTCGTATTGATTAAGAAAATGGTGTTAACTTTAGGAGCATTATGTTTGGTATTCCCGGCAATGGCATTTGCCGATGATCCAACAGCTGGAACACTTAACATGGGAATCAACTCGCTATGGGTAATGGTAGCATTCGTGCTCGTATTGCTCATGCAAGGCGGCTTCATTCTATTAGAAACAGGTTCCACTCGAATGAAGAATGCAGGTCACGTAGCTGGTAAGACAATCTTCACAGCTGGTCTTGCTGCACTGATCTTCTGGGCTGTTGGTTATGGCTTTGCATTTGGTGCAGATAGTTCCATTAGTGAATTTATTGGATTCGGTGATTTCCTCTTCGATCCTTCTATTGTAAGTGTGGATGATGGACTTCCTACTACATTATTCTTCTTGTTCCAACTTGCATTTGCTACCGTATCACTCTCGATCGCATGGGGTGGATTTGCGGAACGTGCTAAATTGTCTTCTTACTTTATCTTCACAATTATCTTCATTGGTGTTATCTATCCTATCGTGGCTCACTGGATCTGGGGCGGCGGCTGGCTTGCAAAAGACGGCGCACAAGATTTCGCTGGTTCCACAGTTGTTCACTTGTCTGGTGCACTTGCAGCATTCGCGGCAACAGTACTCTTGAAACCGCGTATTGGCAAGTTCAATAAAGATGGCTCTGCAAACGAAATTTCCGGTCATAACCAAGTGTTTACAGCTCTGTCTGTGTTGCTCCTCTGGGTAGGCTGGTTCGGCTTTAATGCTGGTAGTACTTTGGGAATTGGCGATGGCTTCTTTGGTTATGTTGGCTTCACAACGATGCTGGGTGCAGGCGCTGGTGCAGTGGCAGCTCTTCTGATCTCCTGGGCAGTTAATGGCAAAGCGGACATTACTACAATGTTGAATGGTACACTTGCTGGTCTAGTAGCTATTACAGCATCTTGTGCATTCGTAGAGCCTTGGGCAGCAGTTGTTATCGGTCTGGTAGCAGGCGTGCTTGTATTCTACAGTGCAAAATTCTTCGAAAAAATCAAAGTCGACGATCCAATCTACGCAATGTCCGTACACGGCGCTGCTGGTATCTGGGGTACGCTGGCTAACGGTATCTTCGCAACAGATGAGCTTGCTACTAAAGTAGGCGTTGGTCAAGGTGGTCTGATTGATACAGGCAGCTGGCACCAGTTAGGTGTTCAAGCACTGTCGGTTGCAGTGTGCGGCGCGTTCGTACTTGCAGCATCGTTCCTTGTCCTTGTAATTATCAAAGCTGTAATCGGCTTCCGTGTTACAGAAGAGCAAGAGATTATTGGTCTTGACCTGAGTGAGCATGGCGCTTATGGTTATCCTGAGCAACTTAAAAAAGGTCAAGGCATCCAAGGTTAATGCTAGTATTGTTGGACTGACCTGAGGGGAGAGGCGGCGGATGGGCGATCCGGTATGTGTGCAGCTTCTGAAGCAAATCGGCAAAGCCGATAATGTGAATGTACTGCGCAGTTTGCGGGATCAAGTACACGAGCATATGAAAGGTATTCTCCAGATGAGTCCGGTCGAACAATTCAACGAACAATTAAATGAGCTGCATGATTCGGTTATATGCCGCTCTATCATACTAGCGGAAGCGGAAATGGCACGGTTGGGGATGGGTTCTCCCCCCGTGCCTTACGCGTATCTATTGTTCGGCAGCGGGGGACGTCAGGAACAGACGCTGTCGAGTGATCAAGACAGCGGCATTGTTTTTGAGGACTCCGTCAACGATTCGGAGGAGGCCAAGGCTTATTTTCAGCAATTAACCTTAATCATCGTCTCGAACCTGCAGCAATCCGGTTATCCGCTATGCGAAGGTAATGTGCTTAGTAATAACCCGGAGTGGTGCATGTCGATATCCGAATGGAAGGTCAAGCTGAATGGCTGGTTCGCAGAACCGGCTTGGGAAGCCGTTCGATACTTGTTAATCATGGCAGATGGAAGATCGGTATACGGTGATCATCGTCTTGCTTTTGAACTCAAAGATCATTACTTCAATAATATGATTGATTATCCTAACATTATAAGACGTATGCTTGATAATACGATGCGTCATAAAGTGCTGCTAGGATTGTTTGGTCATTTGCTTAAGGAACAATACGGATCAGATGCTGGGAGCCTTGATATTAAATACGGTGCGTATATTCCGCTTGTGAATGCGATCCGATTGCTGGCGATTCAAGCGGGTATTCGTGATACCTCAACACTTTCGCGTATCCGCAGACTTGCCATGCATAATGAATTGGAATCGGATGAAGCCGCCGGCTCTGAACAGGCATTTCGTCTCTTTCTTCGCCTTCGGCTCATGACAACCGAGCAGAACGAAGATGGATTGTATGCGAACAATGGTAAGTTGTCCAGCCGGAATTTATCTAGAGAAATGACCGAAGAGCTGAAGAGTGCGCTTAGGCATGGCAAAAGGCTGCAGCGCAAGGTGTTTAAACGTATAACGGGAAGGCTTATGTAAGGCGGTGGTGAAAGATAATGAAAGAACCAAAAGGCGTCGGGCGGATGTGGAACTTATATAAAATAGGTGGTTTCACGCCTGCAATAGCTTCCATGATGGGCTCGCAAAATGCGCAGCAGATGGCCTTTATACGTTCTATGAACAAGGAGCAACGCAAAGGATCCTTGCTGGATATGCCGCTTAAGGAGCTGGACATTGCTGTATTTGATTTAGAGACGACTGGATTCTATCCCTCGAATGGCGACGAGATTATATCATTTGGAGCGGTTCATATGAAGGGGGAAGAACTGCGGGAGTCTGAGCAGTTTTATAGTCTCGTTAATCCAAAACGTCGAGTTCCAAAGCAAATTATCGAATTGACAGGAATAACGAACGAGATGGTGCAGGATGCGCCGGAGTTGATGCAGGTTTTGCATGATTTCATGGAGTTTCTCGGGAGGAGACTGCTGCTTGCGCATGCCGCAGGACATGACAAACAGTTTCTAAACGCGGCGTTATGGCGTACTTCCAAAATAAGCTTAAATCATCGTGTCCTGGATACGATGCTGGTAGCGAAATGGCTGGAGCCAAAGCGCTCTTCTTATGCACTGGATGACCTGCTTGAGGACTATGGCATTCCGATAACAGAACGTCACCATGCGCTGCATGATTCCATGATGACGGCTATGCTGTGGCAGAAATTTCTCGTTCAAATACTAGATCGGAATATAACAACTCTTGGTGACTTGTATGCTTACTTAAGTAAGCATTAGAGCAAGGGGAGTGAATCCTTGTTCATAAAGCCGATAAGGCTGGACAATATTACCTATAGAGATAATCCAATAGGAGATCTGACGATCGGAAGCTGGAAAGCCAAGCAAGTCTTGCTTGGAAGGTACAGCTGAAGAGGTTGGATGCGAGTGGAAAAAACCGACGAGTGTTTGTCGGTTTTTTTGTATGTCGTAATAGATGGATATCCATTCGCCAGGATGAAAGCTGAAGGAGCGTGTAGGCTCAGGGTGTATATTCGTGATTGGCAAAATAGAAGTAACGATTGCAGGTTCACCCTGGGAAGCAGACGTACCTGCAAGTACGCCGCAGGCTTCATGAGGCAAAGCTTGCTGGCAGATGCTCAATAAGTGATCATAAGCTTCCTTGGTTATCGCGATCTTCTCCATCTCATAAACGCTCCTTCCTGCAATTGTATAGCTCATTATACAGGGGGCAAGAAGGAGTTAGCTAGCTGGATTAGCTGTTTTCTCGGGGTGTAGCAATCGAATGGCGAATAGGAGTGCTGCAATAGCCAGGACAGCTAGCAGGATAAACAGCGCAGTTACAGATCGATCGGCCAGCCAACTGAACAGTGGAGGACCGGCAGCAACGCCAAAAAATCGGAGGCTGCTGTAAAACGAAGTAACGATTCCGCGATGGGACCGATCCACACAGCCTGTAATCCAGGTGTTAAGGCAAGGGAGAAGCAGCCCTGTACCAACGCTGCTTATTGTAATAAACCCAATAAAGAGGTAGATGACCCAGTAACTGAATAGACAGCCAATTAACGCAGCACTCATGAGCGATAATCCGATCAGGATAAAACGGCGCATTTTTTTGCCGTCTTTTTTGATACTATGTCCGGTCAGATAAGCCGTAATCACAAGGCCAAGCAGTGGTATGGCAAGAATGCAGCCCTTCCATACGCCTTCAATGGAGTAGGGGGGCTTCTCGAGAATATCTGATAAATAGACCAATACTCCAAACAGCAGGAATAAACCCAGTGCTCCTGTACAATAGGCGGTGATGAGCCAGCGGCCTTTTTCCCGGAATATTTTTTTCATATCAGATAAATATTGTTTGAGCTTCAAGGGTTCTGATTCAGATTTGGGCTCCTTGATGAAGAACCATACAGCAGCAAGTGAAGCGGCGCAGAAGATCGGAAAAGCAAAAAATGGCGCATACCAAATAATCATAGCGAGTAGTGAACCAAGAATCGGACTAACGACTTTACCTGCACCATTCGAAGCCTCAACAATGCCCAGTGCTTCACTTTCCTCTCCATCCTTATACATATCGCCAACAAGCGCCATGGCAATCGGAGCTGTTCCGGCTGCTGCTATCCCTTGTATGATTCTGGAGATGACGAGGAGCCAGTAAGATCCCCAAACCGCAGCAAAGCCTGCCAGAATGCCAGCAGCGCCGTATACAGCGAGGGCGGGTATAATGATGATTTTTCTGCGGAAACGATCGGATAAATAACCGATAGCTGGTATGAAAATAGCTGCACTAACCGAAAATAGAGTGATAATAAGGCTGGATTGAAGCTCAGAAATCTCCATCTTCTTGGCTAAGTCAGGCAAGATTGGGACGAGCATCGAATTGCCGAGCACAAGGACGAGTGGTACAGAAGCAAAGGCAATATATTGCAGCCATTTGTGTTCGGCCATAAAAAAGCATCCTCCGATCTTGATGTTGGACATTTTGTCGATTTCTTGGCTAATGTGCCCTCTCGCTTGAGCTTCCATTCCTCGCCGTGTTACGATAGGTATAATATAGAAAAGAATGATGAAAGAAGGGACACCATGAAGCGCGCTACGATGCTGTTTATCGCAGCTTTTGTATTAGCAGGTTTAGCGGTGTATCAATACGTCGCAAAAGATGAATCAAGCGTTACTGCGGCTGCTGCAGGCTTTAAGCCGAAGGCAGGATCTGAAGCGGTAACTTTCCAATTGCCTGGACTAGATGAAAAAAACTATGCGATTGGCGGCAAGCAGGACAAGCTGACCTTCGTTAATTTCTGGGCATCCTGGTGTGGACCATGTGAGCTTGAAGCGCCGGATTTGCAAACCTTATATGAGAAATACGGGGATAAGATCGCCTTTTATGGTGTGAATGCCACAAAGTTCGATAAGGAACGGGCAGCAAGGCAGTTTGTGGACGATCATGAGTTTACATTCCCGATCCTAATGGACCGGAAGGGCGATGTCACAAATATATACAAAGTGGATACCTTCCCAACGACGTTCCTCATTGATTCTTCCGGTGTCATTCGGGAACGGATTAATGGAGTCATTACAATAAAAGAATGGGAACGGCTTATCGAGCAATACAGCTGATTATCCAACAAAAAAACGGTCGTGCGGGTTAATAACCTGCACGACCGTTTTTGTTATTATTTGATTTTTAAATTAATGATTTACAACACCAAGTCGTTCAATGTTATCGGTTGGGGCTGTGTTGGATTTCTCCATGTTAAGCAGAGCATAACGGATACTGTCCACTAAAGCTTCCCAGCTTGCTTCAATGACGTTGCTGGAGACACCTACCGTGCTCCATGTGTTCTCGACATTGGAGGATTCTACAAGTACACGTACCTTAGCTGCCGTAGCATCTTTTTCGTCAAATACGCGAACCTTATAGTCGGATAAATGAATCTCTTCGATCTTTGGATAGAACTGGACAAGTGCTTTACGCAGTGCGTTATCCAGCGCATTGACCGGTCCGTTGCCTTCTGCAGCGGTATAAACCTGCTGACCGTCAACATTCAGTTTCACAATTGCTTCCGAGTTCATTTGACCTTTGGCGTTTTCCATCAGCACTTTGAACGATTCGACTTTAAACACTTCAACTGTTTCGCCAAATGCTCGGCGGAGAAGAAGTTCGAGGGAGGCATCTGCAGCTTCAAATTGGTAGCCTTGATGCTCGAGTTCCTTGATATGATCCATAATGGCTTTGGTTTGATCATTATTGGAGTTAATATCAAGACCAAGCGATTGTGCCTTGGAAATAATATTCGATTGGCCAGCAAGCTCGGAGACAAGAATACGCTGCTTATTGCCAACAAGCTCTGGCTGAATATGCTCGTATGTCTTGGAATCCTTCATGATTGCAGATACGTGAATACCGCCTTTGTGAGCGAAAGCTGCGTTGCCGACATAGGCTTGGCCGACCGGCATGTTCACGTTAGCGATTTCACTGATGTAGCGTGCTGTTCCCGTTAATGTGCGAAGCTTGTCTTCCGGTAGTACATCATAACCCATCTTTATTTGAAGATTTGGAATGATGGAGCAAAGGTTTGCGTTACCGCAACGTTCGCCGTAACCGTTAATTGTGCCTTGCACCTGACGGGCGCCCGCTTGAATAGCTGCTAAGGAATTGGCTACAGCCAGCTCGCAGTCGTTGTGGGTATGTATGCCAATAGGTGCCGTTAATTCGCGTCGGATTCTGCTGACAATGTCGTGGATCTCACCTGGCAGGGTGCCGCCGTTTGTGTCACAAAGAACGAGCCAGTCTGCACCAGCTTCTTGTGCTTTACGTAATACGGCTACCGCATAATCGGGATTGTTCTTGTAGCCATCGAAGAAATGCTCGGCATCAAATAACGCTTCCATACCTTTATGTTTCAAATAAGCGATGGAATCGAATACCATGGCCAAGTTTTCTTCAAGCGTTGTTTGAAGAGCGGTATGCACATGGAAATCCCAGGATTTTCCGACAAGCGTAGCTGCCGGAACTCCGGATTCAGCGATACGTACAAGGGAAGAGTCTTGTTCAGCCAGGCTGAATTTGCGGCGTGTGCTTCCGAATGCCGTAATTTTCGCTTGAATGTTCATGGATTTAATGCGTTGGAAAAACTCAATATCCTTGCTGTTGCTGCCTGGATTCCCGCCTTCAATATAATGAACGCCGAGAGCGTCAAGTTTTTGAGCAATCTTCAACTTATCATCCGCTGACAAGCTAATCCCTTCGCCTTGCGTACCGTCGCGCAGCGTAGTGTCAAATATTGTTATGGGTGTAGTCATAGCCGGGACGCCTCCTTCTTAACTGATCGCCTTCACAAATATAATTAACTATTATAACACTTGTTGATTAGAATGTAGAGGGGAGCATGTAATTTTTTTACCGTCTGAATCGGATTTGACGCACCTTCCTGCAGAGCGGTATGCTGGGAAGAGTAGGAAGGTGATTACAGGCTATGGCGGACGTAAACAAAAATTATCCGGCCAAAGGGCGCGTCATTCTTCATTTGGATATGAATGCATTCTACTGCTCCGTACATGAAGCGGAGGAGCCTGAGAAGTATAAAGGCAAGCCAACGGCCGTAGCGGGCAGCGTTGAGCTCCGCAAAGGAATTATTGTCACCTGTTCGTATGCTGCGAGAAGTAAGGGCGTTAAGACCGGTATGACAGTTAGGCAGGCGATGAGGATCTGTCCGGGGCTCATTATTATTCAGCCCGACTTCGATCTGTACCGCAAATATTCACGGGGCTTTATGAGTATCGCCAAGGAATACACACCATTAATGGAACCGATCTCGATTGACGAATGCTACTTGGATATTACAGGGTCCAAAATATTTGGTTCACCGCTCGATATTGCAGAAACGCTGCAGAAGAGAATTGCCGATGAATGGACACTTCCATGCTCGATTGGTGTGGCTCCTAATAAGCTGCTTGCCAAGATGGCTTCTGATATGAAGAAGCCTAACGGACTGACCGTGCTTCGGCTTCGGGATGTGCCGCAGGTATTATGGGATAAACCATGTGATGTGCTGCATGGGATTGGGAAGAAGACAGCCGATAAGCTGGATCGTCTGCGGATACGAACGATTGGTCAGCTTGCTGCTGCAGACGAAGAGCTGTTAATCCGTCAATTTGGCACCTATGGTTCCTGGATGAAATCAGCGGCGCATGGCATTGATCATTCCGAAGTTCGTGCAGATCGGGAGCAAAGCAAGTCAATCGGGCATACAACCACTCTTCCCTACGATGTAACGGTCCGGGAAGAAGCTCACCGAATCATGCTTAATCTAGCGGACCAGACAGCCCGCAGGCTGCGCCGGCAGAAGTTGATGGCATCTACAGTCCAAATCACCATCCGGAAGCCGGATATGACGACTATAACGCGTTCCAGCACGCTCCGTTCCCCAACCCATTCAACAGATATCATTTATCATGAAGCCTGCCGGTTATTTGACGAGCATTGGCCAGTGAATGAGCCTGCCCGACTGCTCGGGGTTACGCTGCAGAACTTAACGGCGGAAGAAGAGACGGTTGTCCAGCTTGATTTGTTTGACTACGAGCAGCAGCCGCGTAAGGAAGCCTTGACCAAAACAATGGATGTCCTGCGGGACAAATTTGGCGAGAATGCAGTGCTTACTGCAGGGATGCTAGGCGATGACCCATCAGCTCTAATTCGCAATAAACGTTTGCGCGGAACTTCGCTTCAAAAGGATGAAATGTAAGAAATGCCTAAGGATAGCTTGTTGCCAAGGTGGAGTGTTTGTTATATATTGATGAGTGAAGGTTTACACTATTTATAACGAGCGGCATACGAGCATTAACGTTTGCTGCACACATTTTTAATGTATATTTTTTGTGGGAGGGAATACCAATGGCTAAATTTACATGGGTAGAGAAAGACACCTGTATCGCTTGCGGAGCTTGTGGCGCTACAGCACCAGATATTTATGATTACGACGATGAAGGTATCGCTGAAGTTATTTACGCGAACGACGGCAATCACGGTAATACAGAAATTCCTGAAGATCTGTACGATGACCTGCAAGATGCTTGCGATGGCTGCCCAACAGATTCGATCAAGATTGCTGACGATCCGTTTAATATGTAAGCTTGAAATAATAAACTCCATGCTGCTGCAGCTTAATGCTGTCAGGCATGGAGTTTTTTTGTGTGCTTGTCTATTGATTGACGATGAGAAGGACGGCAACGGCGGCAATGATGACAACCACGACTGCCCCGATCCAAGCGAGCGCCTTGACATTTACCTCTTCTTTTGGCTTCGTTTTCATAGCAGGTGCTTTCCGTTTGGCTGTGCTCATCAACAATCAACCTTTCCATGGAAAAATGGTTACCAATATAAACTCATTGTAATCGTTTTCTCGTACTGCCGCAATAACGAATAGGTCTTTCGTATGGCTGTCGCCCTTTTCTTTTTCCTATAAAAAAGATAAACTGTCAGATAGAACAGACAACTTGAAACGGAGTGTGTAACCTTGCTTTATTCTTCAATTCTTAAACCTATATTCTTTCAGATGGATCCAGAGAAAGCTCATCATCTTGTCATAGACGGATTACATACTGCCGGCCGTGTGCCAGGCATGAACAACATGCTGCATGCAATGTACGGCGTCACGGAGGCACCTGAGCTTGCCGTTGATCTCTTCGGCATTCATTTCCCTCATCCAGTCGGCTTGGCCGCGGGACTTGATAAGAACGGTGTAGCTGCTGACGGGTTCTCCAGCATTGGCTTTGGATTCGCTGAAGTAGGGACAGTAACACCAAAAGGACAACAGGGCAATGAATTGCCGCGACTCTTCCGTCTGCCTTCTGACGAAGCGCTTATTAACCGGATGGGCTTTAATAATGAAGGTGCCGAGGCGATGGCTCGCAAGCTTTCACAGCGCCGGATCAACCGGATTCCGATTGCAGTGAATGTCGGGAAAAATAAAGCGACACCAAATGAACGGGCTCACGAAGATTATCGTTCATGCATACAAGTGTTATATCCGTATGGCGATTTCTTCGTTGTGAATATTAGTTCTCCTAATACACCGGATTTACGCGCTCTGCAGCATGGAGACGAGCTGCGTACGCTTCTTGGCGAAGTGTTGGAGGAAATAGGGCTTCAAGCGTCGAAATTAGGTAGCAAAGCAAAGCCGGTTCTTGTGAAGATTGCTCCTGATATGACGGACGAGCAGCTAGAGCTTACTGTCTCGACCATTAAAGAGAGCGGCGTATCAGGCATTATTGCATCGAATACGACGATTTCGCGGGACGGACTTACGCATGCGAATGCGAAGGAAATGGGTGGATTAAGCGGAGCTCCGCTGCGAGAGCGCTCAACTGAGGTTGTACGAGCGGTATACCGACAGACGGAAGGCAAACTTCCGATTATTGGATCGGGCGGCATCTTTACAGCGGATGACGCATACGATAAAATCCGCGCCGGAGCCTCGTTGGTAGAGATCTATACCGCGCTTATCTATAAAGGTCCAGGGGTGCTCCGCGAACTGACGAACGGCTTGAAAGAAAAATTGCGTAAAGACGGCTACCGCAACATATCGGAGGCAGTAGGCGCAGATCATCGATAAGAACAGGAGGCGGCCGGATGGATGGCAGAGATTGGAATCTTTTTTTGCAGCCTTATGAGCAAGCAGTAGAAGAATTGAAAGTGAAGTTAAAGACAATGCGGGTTGAGCTTAAGATGCGGGAAGCGTATGCCCCGATCGAGTTCGTTACCGGAAGAGTGAAGAAAGTATCCAGTATACTGGAGAAGGCGAAGCGGCTGAGCGTTCCTTCGGATCAATTGGAAAAGGGGATCGAGGATATTGCAGGCATTCGCATTATGTGCCAGTTCGTAGACGATATACACCGTGTTGCTGGTTTCATCCGGACGCGTAAGGATTTAACCCTCGTTTATGAGAAGGACTATATAACGAATTACAAGGACAGCGGCTACCGCAGCTACCACATGATTGTGGAATATCCGGTGCAAACGGCGCTCGGACAGAAATTCGTACTCGCTGAAATTCAGATTCGGACGCTAGCCATGAACTTCTGGGCTACCATCGAGCATTCGCTGAACTATAAGTACAAGGAAAGTCTGCCAGAAGATGTGCGTGAACGGCTAAAGACAGCATCAGAAGCCGCATTCCTGCTGGATACTGAGATGTCGAGCATTCGTCATGAAATTCTGGATGCGCAGCGCGACTTCGAGGAGCGCTCCAATGTGGTATCGAAGGTGCTGAGCTCGATTCAGGATTTGTATTATTATCACCGGGTGAGAGAAGCGGCTCAATTCCAGATGAAATTTAACGAATTGTTTGAGCAGGAAGATTTATATGGACTCAAGCAGCTCTCGGTTGATATAGAAGGGGCCATCTTACGGGCCAAAAAGAATAATCAGACATAACAAAGTCCCGTGTCCTGCTTTCGAAGCAGGATGCGGGCTTTTTGGTTTTTAGAATTGAATGATCTAGCTCCAATTGGGGCTTGTCAATGAACATTGATCATGCGAATATGGAATTGGTTGAGAAGATTTGCCATACGAAGATGGAAGGGAAGAATAATATGCCGCTTGTTGATATGCCTTTAGAACAGCTGTACAGCTATAAAGGACGTAACCCTCGTCCGGAAGATGTTGATGCTTATTGGGAGCGCGCCCTCGAAGAGATGCGTGCTATTGACCCGCAAATTGAACTTATCCCTAGCAGCTTCCAAGTACCGTTTGCAGACTGCTTCGATCTGTATTTCACAGGTGTACGAGGCGCTAGAATTCATGTCAAATACGTTCGGCCAAAACATGCAGCAGAGCCTCATCCAGCTATTGTACAGTTTCACGGTTATTCTTGGCATGCTGGTGACTGGTCCGATAAGCTGAACTATGCTGCTCTTGGATATTCGGTGTTTGCAATGGATTGCCGTGGACAAGGCGGAGGTTCAGAGGATACAGGCGGGGTAAAAGGGACAACGCTTAACGGGCATATTATTCGCGGTTTGGATGATCATCCGGATAATCTGCTTATGCGTCATATTTTCCTCGATACAGCACAGCTTGCTGGTATTGCTATGAATATGCCGGAGGTTGATCCTGACCGAGTGGGGGCTATGGGCGGCTCGCAAGGTGGAGCATTGACGCTGGCCTGCGCTTCGCTTGAACCTCGTATTCGGCGTCTGGCTCCTGTATATCCATTCCTTAGCGATTATAAGCGAGTGTGGGAAATGGATTTGGCGAAGGATGCCTATGCGGAGCTGAAAACCTACTTCCGTCACTTTGATCCACGACATGAGCGTGAAGATGAGGTATTCGAAAAGCTTGGTTATATCGATCTTCAGCATCTAACCGGCCGCATTAAAGGCGAAGTGCTCATGACGGTTGGCTTGGCCGATACGATTTGTCCGCCATCGACACAATTTGCTGCGTACAATAACATTACTTCACCTAAGTCCGTTGATATTTATCCGGATTACGGTCATGAACATATTCCTGAAGTATCTGACCGAACGATTCAATTCATGCTTGGATTATAATAGAGAAGGGGGTTGTCCATTTGGACAACCTCCTTTCTTAGTTGCGAGACCGGATTCGCTGTTCTGCGGTCTCATTAAATTTTAGCAGCAGATTTCCTAGTAAACGGACTTCATCCTCGGACCAATCCGAGAGCAGCTGTTTGAAAAATACTTCCCTTGACTCACGTACTTCTGCCAGCAGCGAAGGTGCTTCCTCTGTTAATTCCAATAGACTGATTCGTGCATCATTCGGATCTGTCAGTCTCCTGATCAGACCTTTAGACTCTAAAGCCGCAATCTGTCTGCTAACCGTTGAAATATCAAGCTGTAAGATGGTTGAGATCGTCTTGATCGCGACTGCTCCGGCTTTCTCCAAATGCTGCAGAATAAGGTAAGAGGAGCGGTCCATTTCTTTGCCCATTATATTGGACAGCCGTGCAGCTTCGGCTCGGCGGATAAAAATCGAAATCTGACTTTCAATCATGCTGAAGGGAGATTGCACGTTTATATTCATATCGACGAATCCATTCCTGACGTTAGTTATTATCGTTAGCTTACCGTTCGTGCTTGCATAATGCAAGTAAGCTGGTAAGTAATGTTTTCATAGATTTAGTATTTGCATTCTCAAAATAAACTTGTATAATACAATGGTTATTACTTGTATGATACAAATAAATAGTAGGAGTGCTTGGCGAATGAAGGGAAACTTGTTTTGGACCAACCTCAAATTAATGGCGAACCACAAAACACTTCGAGTGGGTTCAATTATTTTGTTATTTATCCCGTTGCTATACGCAGGAATGTTCCTCGCAGGCTACTGGGATCCTTATGGACAATTGAATAAGCTTCCAGTTGCCATTGTGAATGAGGATAAGGGGGCTGTCTCGGAAGGGAAAGATCTTCATCTTGGGCAGGATATTGTGGACAATATGAAGAGTACTTCTGCTTTGGATTATCACTTTGTTGACCGCGACAACGCGGATAAAGGATTGTATGACGGTGATTACTATATGACGATTCTCATACCTGACAACTTTTCAACAAGTGTAACTACCTTAACAGATGAGAATGTACCTCTGTCAATGAAGTAGACACATAAAACCGAGAGAATTAGGCCGCAGGACGGTACATACGTTCGTATTGAATAGGTGTGTGATACCCTATGGAAGAATGGATTCTCTTTCCATTATAGAAGCAAGTTATATATTCAAAAATGCGCTTTCGAGCCTGCTCACGCGTTTTGAATTTTTCTAGATAAATGAGCTCTTTCTTAATGATGCTATGGAAAGACTCGATGCATGCATTGTCGTAGCAGTTTCCTTTACGGCTCATGCTGCCTTGCATTTTATATTCTTTCAATAGTTCTTGATAATCATGAGATGCATATTGACTACCGCGATCAGAATGGTGTAGAAGTGCTTCAGACGGCCGCTGTTGGTTGTAAGCTCGTTTAAGTGCTGTAATAACCAACTCTTTAGTCATCCGTGTGTCCATATGAAACCCTACGATCTTGCGACTGTACAGATCCATGACGCTGGCAAGATACAACCATCCCTCATTTGTTGGGATGTAGGTAATATCCGTTACCCATGTCTTGTTCGGGGCTAGTACGTTAAATTTCTGCTCCAGTACGTTCTCATGCACCGGCAGATTGTGCTTGGAGTTAGTTGTAGCTTTATATTTCTTCACCGTCCGAGATCGTAAGCCTAGTTCCTTCATTATTCTTGAGACCGTTTTTTCGGACACTTTAACTTGTTGCTTCAGCAACATCTTGTGAACTTTAGGACTGCCGTACAAACGACGGCTATCCAGGAAGATTCGGCGTATCCGCCGTTCTAATTTCTTACGTCGTACTTCGCGTTTGCTTTCCTTACGAATACTCCATTTGTAATAACCGCTTCTAGATACTTCTAGGGTTTTGCACATCTTTGCAACTCGACACTTAAAGCGGTACTGGTGGATGAATGAATAGATTAGCGCCGGTCTTTCGCAAAGTAGTGCATGGCCTTTTTTAGGATGTCGTTTTCCTCTTCCAGGTCACGAATTCGTTTCTGGAGATCTCGCATAGCCTTATCTTCCGGCTTCAGTTGTCCACTGCCAGGAAAGGCTTGTTTTCCGGATTCTTGATATTCTGTTATCCATCGGTACAAAGTGTTTTCGCTGATCCCCAGTTCTCGGGCTACCTGCGCCACCACCTTGCCTTCTTCTTTAATCATCTGGACTGTTTGTAGTTTAAACTCTTTATCGTACCTTTTTGTCATGTTGGAACACCTCGAATTAAGATAATTTTTATTCTATCCCATTCTCGGTTCTCCGTGTCTACTTTTTAGTCTAGCATCAGAATCCCAAGCCTGCTGAGTTAGTATTCATGACGAACCCGGGGAACAATTATGTATCGGGACAAATTGGCAGTAATGTACTGAAGGAATTGAAAGCAGAAGTAAGCCAAAATTTGATCAAGAGCTACACCAAGACGGTATATGGAAAAATGCAACAAATGGCGGATGGGTTCTCCACAGCAAGCAGCGGTGCTTTGCACTTAACGGAAGGAACCGAGACAGCACAGGACGGCGTAAGTAAGCTGCATAATGGAATCGAATCACTTGCTGGCGGTGTAATGAAGTTAAGCAACAGCAGTAAACCACTTAAGCAAGGAATCGACCAGCTTAGCAGCGGAGCAGATGGTTTGGTATCAGGAACGGCTGCTTTGACAGATAACCTAGGAAAATTGAATGCATCCGGGGAACAGCTGACTACCGAACTAAGCAACTGGCAAAAGGATATGGTGGAATGGGCCAAAGCTGCGAAAACAGCTTCTAAAGGTGCATCTGACATGAATGGAACAGCTTCAAGCTTACAGTCGCAGCTCCAAACTTATTTGGCGAAGCATCCGGAATTGAAGGATGATTCATCGTTTGCAGCAATTGTTAACGACAGTGAGAAGCTGGTTCAAGTTGCGGACAATGTCGGCAAGTCCGTGCAGGAGCTAGAGCAGCCCGGTGCGGCAGCACAACAATCTGGAGCAAAGCTCGCCGCGGGTCAGACGGCTGTCTTGAGAGGAATCTCTGAAGCTTATACAGGCAGCAGTAAGCTAGCAGCCGGAAGCTCACAGTTGAATGAAGGACTGCACAGCTATAGTCTAGGAATCGATAAGCTGCAGGGAGGCATCAGCCAGCTGGCTGGAGGTGCTCAGCAGTTGAACAACGGCTCCGAGGAACTGCTTGGCGGTGTAATCCGACTGGTAGATGGTTCCAAGCAATTAACGGATAAGCTGTCTGATGCCGCGCAATCAACAGCGAGTATTGAAGTCAGTGATGCAGAGCTCGATATGTATGCTCAGCCGATTCAACTGGAGCAGAATGATTTAAATACGGTTAAGACCTATGCTGCCGGATCAGCTCCTTATTTTCTTGCCTTAGGTTTATTAGTAGGATCTTTGATGGCGTCCAATATCATTCATTTCCAAGAGGGGCAAGTACGTTCGGCATGGCAGAAGTTTTGGGGCAGAATCAGCCTATTTTATCTCGTCGCTTTGCTTCAAACGATTGTACTTGACTTGATTATTCTCTATGCCATTGGTCTAGAGGTTCAAAGTGTACCGAAATTCTACTTGTTTACATTAGTTACGGCATGTACATTCACTACACTTATACTAATGCTTGTCTCCATCTTTGGTACGCTTGGTAAGCTTGTCGCTATTGCCCTAGTGGTTACGCAGCTGGCAAGCAGCGGCGGAACCTTCCCAATGGAGCTGGCACCGCAATGGATACAGGCGATTGGTCAATGTCTGCCGATGACGTATGTGCTGCGCGGTATGAAGAGTGTGATTTCAACAAGCAACTGGGATATGTACTGGAGCAACACGGGCATTCTGATGGTTTATTTGGTTGGCTTTGCTGCCGTTATGTTTGCTGCCTACTTCCTTCGTTCACGGAAAGAATTGCCGGCTTCTACAGCAGCTGCTCATTAAAATAAATGAGGAGTCTTGCGAACTTCCTGATTTCCGAGTAGTCTCAATATATAAGATTTGAGCAGGAGGGTTTATGAGGTTATGAAAGCTTTGCAGGATAAAATTCGTGAGGAAGGGATCGTACTCAGTGATACAGTACTGAAGGTCGATTCCTTCCTGAATCATCAGGTGGATGCTCAGTTAATGTGGGAGATCGGCCAATGTTTTGCTGCTGCATATGAAGGCGAAGGGATAACGAAAGTGTTGACGCTGGAATCGTCCGGCATCGCGCCGGCAGTCATGACAGCTCTTGCCCTTCAGGTACCGCTTGTATTCGCGCGGAAGCAGAAGTCGCTGACACTTCGTGATGATCTGTATGTTGAGGAGGTCTATTCCTTCACGAAGCAGGTGAAGAGCGAGGTAGCCATTTCACGCAAATTCTTATCATCAGGGGAACGCGTGTTGATCATTGATGATTTTCTTGCCTATGGTGAAGCGGCTTTTGGTATGGCTAGAATCATTGAGACAGCTGGAGCTAGTGTTGCCGGGATTGGAATTGTCATTGAGAAGTCATTCCAGAATGGTGCGGATCGGTTGAAGGAAGCGGGATACCGAGTTGATTCGCTTGCCAGAATCTCTGTTCTTTCTCCGGATGGCATTCAATTTGTAGAGGAATAAGCCATACAAAACAAAAACTTGCGAAAGCTCCGTAAAAGGCAGCTCTCGCAAGTTTTTTTGTTAACCTGACTTACTTACATCGCCTGTAATCCGGCTTGATTGAGAAGGTTCCATGGTTTGTTGTAATGCGGCTGGAAGAAGAAGTCGACGAAGGTAAGTTCATTCATCGTCATGCTGTTCTGGATGCAGACCGACATCGTATTAATGGCCTGAGTTAAATCATCCTTCGACATGACTTGAGCTCCGACAATTCGGCCTGTATTTGCTTCATAGACTACTTTGAGCTGCACTTTCTCGTAGGTTGGCATAAACTCAGGGCGGTCGTTGTCCTCGATTGTGACAGTTTTCACATTCATGCCTGCATCAAGTGCAGCAAGCTCAGTTAATCCTGTCGATGCGATGTTGCTGTCATATATTTTAATACCCGAAGTACCTTGTGTGCCCATATAACGGACAGTTGGCTCTATCAGGTTGCGGGCGACTAATGTTCCCATTCGTACGGCGTTTGTTGCCAGAGGAATGTAAGCATGTTTATGCGTCGGATTGTAATAGACGGCGCAGCTGTCACCGGCTGCGAATACATCAGGATGGCTGGTACGCATATACTCATCTACGATAATGGCTCCGTTAGGCAGCATGTCGACCTGGCCTCTTAACAGATCCGTATTAGGCCGGAAACCGATGCATAAGACGACCAGATCCGTCTCATACTCCCCAGCTGTTGTTACGACTTTGGCAACTTGACCATCTTCGCCGAGGAAGCCAGTCACGGTTTGAGCAAGCTTGAGTTCAATACCACGCTGCTGCAGTTCTCCCTCAATGGCATCTGTAAATTCACGATCAAGATATTTGAACAGGATTCGGTCCATATTATCAATTAGTGTGACCTGCTTGCCAAGCTGCTCGAACGCTTCAACAAGCTCGATGCCGATATAGCCTGCACCAATAACGGTGATTCGTTTGGCGTGCTTCGCTTTTTCTATGATGGTCTGCGCGTGGTTGTAGTTTTTGCACAGCAGGATATTGTCCAGCTCCATACCTTTAAGCTTCGGAATAATCGGCCACGATCCAGTCGTCACGACAAGCTTATCGTACTCGTCAAGTTGTTCCTCATTCGTTTCGAGATTACGTGCCAGAATAGTCTTGGCTTCTGTATGGACTTCCAGGACATCATGGCGCAAGTTCATCTTAACTCCCATTGCGGTTAACTGCTCGGGCGATGCGTAGAACAGCTTATTCACATCTTGTACGACGCCGCCGACATGGAGGGCAATGCCGCACGAGAGGAACGATACATTGTCATTGCGTTCGTATACCGTAATTTGTGCTTCGGGATAAAGCTTAGCCATTTGAGTAACAGCGGCGGTACCTGCATGTGTGCAACCAATAACAGCGATCTTCATAGAAAATTCCTCCTCAATTTCCTGTGAAATAATTCACAAACATCGTTGCAAAAAAGGAAGCAGACCATATTAGGGGATGAAGAGTAGGGTTGGTTGGTGGTGGCGGCTTCCGATAAAAAGGGATGATATAGAATGCAACTTGTTATGTGATTTAATTCACAATCCTTTTGTTGCTTTTATCATATGCGAGATATTCGAATTTGACAAGGGGTTGTGATTAATTTCACATATTCATCACAAATGATGAATAAAGGGCTGCGGATAGCTAAATCATGAATTCATCTTTGAATTCAAGGAGCATTGGAGTATACTCGAAGTTATATTTCAAAGAGCGTTTAAGCTGCTTGCAAGGGGATGACCAGATGTCAGGCTATTTGCCGATTGCTTTTACAACAAAGATGAAATCACTGCTTGGAGAAGAATATGATCGTTTTATCTCTTCTTATGATGACCCGCGCTTGTACGGGATTCGCGTAAATCGGTTAAAGCTTAACGGTGAAGCATGGAAAGCGATATCTCCACTGGGAGATGCTATCCGTCCAATACCTTGGGTAGAAGATGGCTACTATTATGAAGAAGGTGCAAGACCAGGCAAGCATCCGCATTATCATGCCGGTCTTTACTATATTCAAGAGCCAAGTGCGATGGCTCCTGTGGAATTGCTGGATGTTCAACCAGGGCAGAAGGTGCTGGATCTGTGCGCGGCGCCTGGCGGCAAGTCCACTCAAATCGCGGCAAAGCTGCAAGGCAGCGGTGTTCTAGTCAGCAATGATAATGCAAAAGAACGGACGAAGGCATTAGCGAAAAATATCGAGCTTGCCGGTGTTCGCAACGCGGTCATTCTCAATGAGGAGCCCTCAGCACTTGCTCCAGCATTCGGGCAATGGTTCGACCGTATTCTCGTAGATGCCCCATGTTCAGGTGAAGGCATGTTCCGCAAGGACGAGTCAATGATCGCAGAGTGGGAGAAGCATTCTATTGAACGCTGCTCAACTATGCAGCGGCATATTTTACGTGATGCGGCTGCTATGCTTGCCCCTGGCGGCATACTTGTCTATTCGACTTGTACGTTCTCTCCTGAGGAGAATGAATCACAAATCGCCGAGCTGCTTGCCGAGCTGCCAGACTTTGAAGTCGTACAAGTGGAACCTCTTTACGGCTGGAAGAATGGACAGCCTGATTGGGCGGGCGAAGCAGGGCGCGAACTCGCACCTGCGCGCTTAGCCTCTCTTTCTGGTACGGTTAGACTCTGGCCCCATCATATTGAAGGGGAAGGGCATTATGCGGCAGTGCTGAGACGCAAGGAGTCTGACGAGGCAGCTGCTATTTCTCCTGATATCGAAGCTCAGAAAGAGACGCGTAAGAAGCATCCAAAGGGCAATGCGGGAGCTACTTTGCGCGCAGCCGAGAAACGTGGTGCTCAAGGGGCGAAGGATGTTGGTAAGCTGAACAAAGCGCCTGAGCGTAATAATGGACGTCATACAGGCCGTGGTCAAACAGAGACGATAGATCCGTCAGCGATGTGGCTTGATTTTGTGGAGCGGGAGTTGTCAGATGCTTTCGAAGCCACGGGAACCGTTCAATGCTTTGGCTCAAGAGTTTATCTTCAGCCAGCTTCCTTGCCTTCTTTGGACGGGCTGCGTGTCGTCCGTGCTGGCTGGTACGTTGGGGACGCGGGGCGTAATAAGTTCGAGCCGTCACAAGCGCTTGCCTTGGGACTGCGCCAATCTGAAGCAGTGCGTTCGATTAATATGCAGTCGGATGATCCTAACGTTATACGTTATTTGAAGGGCGAGACCCTGTTTGTAGAAGCGGGTCAGTTAACGATTGCACAAAGGGAGGGCAAGACGCCTCAACCTTTGAAAGGATATGCCTTAGTATGCACGGATGGTTACCCGATCGGATGGGGCAAATATTCGACAGACGGTATGCTGAAGAATGAGCTGCCAGCTGGCTGGAGGTGGATGTAAGATGGCGAAAAAGATGCGTTTGGACAAACTATTATCTCATACAGGTTATGGGACGCGCAGCGAGATCAAGAAGCTGGTGAAGCAGGGAATAGTGACGGTTTCAGGCAAAGTCGTCAAGGATAGCGGACTCCTGGTTGATCCGGAGCTGGACGAAGTTGCCTATGACGGAGAACGGGTGATGTACCGGGAAGTCATCTATTTGATGATGAATAAGCCTCCCGGTGTTATTTCGGCAACAGAGGATAAGCGGGAGCAGACGGTTATCGATTTACTTGAGCCTGAAGATCAAATCATGGAGCCCTTTCCTGTTGGAAGACTGGATAAGGATACGGTTGGTCTGCTGCTGCTGACAAATGACGGGCAGTTGGCTCATGAGCTCCTGTCCCCGCGCAAGCATGTCCCGAAGACTTATGAAGCTGTAGTGCAAGGGGATGTCGGCGAGAAAGATCAGGAGCAGTTCAAGACAGGCGTGATACTGGATGATGGATATGTGACGATGCCGTCAAATTTGAAGATTTTGAAAAAAGACCATGATGAGGGTGGCGTTACTTCGGTTATATCCCTTACGATAATGGAAGGTAAGTTCCATCAAGTGAAGCGGATGTTCGAGTCAGTAGGCAAAAAAGTCGTATACTTAAAGAGAGTATCGATGGGACCACTTGAACTAGATACGGATCTTGAGGAAGGAACATACCGTGAATTAACGGACGAGGAGCTTGCGCTTTTGCGGGCTCACCGGGCATCGGAGTAAATATAGAGATAGGAGTGGGGAAATGACACTGCAGTATGATTTGATTGCACTTGATGTGGATGGTACGTTATTAACGGATGACCACCAATTGACAAGCAAGACGCGTGAGGCTGTGCGGGAAGCGGCTGAACGCGGAGCGGGTATTGTGTTATGCACCGGCCGTGCTCCTGTAAGTGTATTTCCGGTTCTGGAGGAGCTGGGACTTAACGGAGTCATAATTACGCATAACGGCGGAGCGACAATTAATTCAGACACAAGAACAATCATTCATCAATATGAGATTGCACCGCAGCAGCTTGAGCCGTTTCTGGCCTATTGCCGGACGAACCATGTTCACTTTGACTTAAATACAGCCTTCAGTATGATGGTGGAATCGATGACACCTGAGCTTGAGGATATGTACAGCAAGTTCCATGCTGCACCGTCCATTCTGGAGCGTGGGACACAGCTGCCTGAAGGGCTTGTGAAGTTTACGATATTTGGTGACAAGGAAGAGATGGACCGCGTGCAGAAAGATTGGGAGCAATGGCCGCCATCGCTGTTGACCATTCGCAGCGGAGACTTCTTTATCGACGTCCATCATCCGGAGGCAAGCAAAGGCAGAGCCCTGCAGCAGTTTGCTCTTAGTCAAGGGATTGACCGGAGCCGGATTCTGGCGATCGGTAATTATTTTAACGATATCTCCATGCTAGAGTACGCCGGATGCGGAATTGCGATGGGCAATTCACCTGACGGGGTAAAAGAAGCAGCAGATGCTGTAGCGCGTTCAAATGCTGAAGACGGCGTTGCGCATGCCTTACGTGAGTTCGCTTGGAGCTAAACATAACGAAAGAAGGGGCAGCCCCTGGTCATAAGACCATTTAGGCTGCCCCTTCTTCATGTGGTAGGTTTGGTATTATTACCAATGATGAAGTCCTCTAACGATGATTACCAGAAGAATGAAAAGGACAAGGATGAAACCTACCGTATTGACGCCGCCTCCATATACGCCAGACATGCTAATTCCTCCTTGTAGTTGTATTCCGCTGGAGGGCCTCTGTCACTCGAGTACAATCGCCCTTCCGTTCGGTATACAGTATTGTATGTGATTTGCCCTGATTCGAATGGACGCTTATCACGGTACATTCATAATTGGGTAATCACCTAATGAGGAAAGCTTGATCTGCACGGCAGGGAGGAGGATCCCTGACAATCGCCGCTCTATTAGCTGAAGCGGCGAAGCCCTTTCGGCAGGTGATTTTTCAACTGACCGCTGCTTGCTTTAGCCCAGCCAAGCGGCAAACCATCAACGGCAACAAGACCCCAGCCGTTTACATCTCCAATGGCAGGAAGGGTCTCCCCGCGCAGATAAGCGGCAATCTCAGGTGAATCAGGCGGATAGTTCTGTACCCAGGCTGCCTCCTCCGACTGTACGGCGAGAGCAAGCGCATGCGCGGGCTCCAGCCGGTTCTTACGGATGTCGCCGAGGTGCAGACCAGGCCGTGCGACCTTGAGGCCGTCAAGATCAGCAGCGCCAAAGCTGCCATTGGATTGATGTGGCAGCCAGTAGAGGGCATCACCGAAGCGAATAGGCTCCCCTGCGCCTAAAGTGAATCCCGGTAATGCCTGCTCGGCAAAGCTGCTCCACAAGGCAAGCTCAGCTGTGAGCGGCTTTGCTTGCCTTGCTGAACGCTTATCGCGCTCACGCCGTTTGTTTTTGCTGCTGCGGAGGTCAGGTTCGTCGATGTGGCCGACTTTCAGCAGATCCTCATCCGCAGCTTTGCGGAGCCGGGCTACAAAATGACCTTCTCCACGAACCTGATGCGGCCACAGCCGCTCGATCTGTTCGACGTGGAAGGAGGGATGAGACACAATGAATTGTTCAATCGTATCTTCATTCTCAGAACGGTTAAACGTACAAGTAGAATAGACAAGCACGCCGCCTGGCTTCAGCATGATGGCTGCATGCTCTAATATATCTGCAGAGCGCGCGGCACAATAGGTGACATGCTCTTCCGACCATTCCGTAATAGCGAGTTCATCCTTACGGAACATACCTTCTCCAGAACAGGGAGAGTCTAACATAATTCGGTCGAAGAAGGCAGGGAAGCGTTTGGACAATTCTTGTGGCGCAGCATTTGTAACAACGGCGTTGCGAATGCCCAGCCGCTCTACATTTTCGCTAAGAATCTTAGCTCTTGCAGGATGGATTTCGTTTGCAATAAGTAATCCTTCGCCGTTCATACTGCCAGCAATTTGAGTCGTCTTGCCGCCCGGAGCTGCAGCGAAGTCTAGTATTGTCTCGCCTGGCTGGGCGTCTAACAGCTCAGCAGCAGACATAGCTGATGGCTCCTGAATATAATAAAGGCCAGCAGTGTGATAAGGGTGCTTGCCCGGTCTTGTAGATTCCTCATAATAATAGCCTGTCTTGCACCAAGGTACTGGTTCCAAATGAAACGGCTGCTTAAGAGCAGCAGCCGCATTGTCCCCGATTAGTTGTCGACATTTCAATGGATTAATCCGCAGCCCGAAAGCACGGGCATCGTTGTAACTGTCAAGAAACCGCTCGGCTTCTTCCCTTCCGAGAAGAGCCTGCATTTGCCGGACATAAGCTTCCGGCAGCTGCACGTTCTTCAATGTACTGCAACTCCTTTATTCTTATCTGTTACGACCGCCAGAGCTTGGACCACGCGATGAACCGCCACGCGTCCCGCCTCTGTTACCGTTGTTGCTGCCGCCGCGCGAATCTCGTCCGCCACGTGGTGCGCTGCTTGATGGCCCGCGCGAATCTTTATTGCTGCTTGGCCGGCCTTCCCATCTGCCGCCAGTAGAAGCGCCGCGCGTATTGCCGCGTGCTGCGCCATCTTGAGACCGCTCTCCTCTGCTGCCGCCAGTTGATGGCCCGCGCGAATTGCCGCGTTCTGAACCGCCTTGAGTACGTGTACCGCCACCACGGTTAGCACCACGAGCATCTCTGCCGCCGCGTCCACTAGATTCACGTTCGCCTTTCCCGCCGCGTTCATTGCTGCCAACTTCCCACGGATTGCTTTCTGTGTTGCTGGCTACCGCAGCACGTTCCGGCTTGCCGCGTCCGCCTGCTTGTGAACGGCCTGCACTGCCACCGCGTTCATTACGATCGCCTCTGCCGCTGCGTCCGCCTTGCGCTGGTTTTGAATCACGACCACCGCGACCGCGTCCTCCGCGTTCCGGCTTGCCGCCTCTGTCATAGCTTTTACCTTCGCTGCTAGGACGTGGTGTAGTAACCTTCACAATTGTGCCGTCCGCTTCCACAGTGCGGCGCTCAAGTACAGCATTGATACTGCGCTCGATATGGGCAACCGCTCCGCGATCATAAGGCGATGCAATGGTTATTGCAGTTCCGCGTTGTCCAGCACGGCCAGTACGGCCAATACGGTGAATATAAATTTCGGAATCCGTTGGAACATCAAAGTTAAAGACATGGGTAACGCCTTCCACATCAAGCCCACGTGCTGCAACGTCTGTTGCGACAAGAATTTGAAGCTTCGCATCGCGGAAACGTTTCATGACTTGCTCACGTTTAGCTTGTGTAAGATCCCCGTGAAGCTCATCTGATTCAAAGCCATGATCTTGAAGATCCTTGTTTAGTTTTTTCGCGCGAACCTTCGTCCGGCAGAAAATAACAGCCAGGTAAGGGCGCTGTGATTCGATCATGGAAATTAGTGCTTTTTGCCGTCCGCGGTCAGTCGTCTCTACAACAAGCTGTTTGATATTGTCCAAAGTTACGTTTGCGCTTTGAATTTTGATATCAACAGGTACCTTCATATAATTTTCTGCAAGACGTTTAATCGCATCCGGCATTGTAGCAGAGAAGAGCATCGTTTGACGAGCACGAGGTGTCTGTTCAACAATGCTTTGTACTTCAGGAAGGAAGCCCATATGCAGCATTTGATCGGCTTCATCCAGTACGAGCATTTTCAGCTTGCCCAGGTTGATCGTTTCACGTCTCATATGGTCAATCAGACGACCAGGCGTTGCAACAACGATATGTGGTGCGTTATTCAATTTGCGGATTTGTGCGTCAACATCTTGTCCGCCATACGCGGCAAGAACTTTGGCGCCTACAGCAGGTACCAGCTTTTTCAGCTCGCTAGTGATCTGGATTGCCAATTCACGTGTTGGAGTAAGAATAAGGGCTTGTACCTGATCTTTAGTAATATCGATTTTCTGCAGGATTGGCAGAGCGAATGCTATCGTTTTTCCTGTTCCTGTCTGAGCCTGGGCAATGACATCTTGTCCGGACAGGAGGACAGGGATTGCTTTCTTTTGTACAGGCGTAGGGGTTGTAATACCGTCTGATTGCAGAATATCTGTTATCTCCGGGATAATACCCATTGCACTAAATTCGTTTGACATTTGTAAATGTTCCTCATTTCATCGATCTCGTTTAACGTTTAGTATAACAGTTGTGCCTTGGAAGTGCATCTTTCAGCTACATATGCTATGCTGTGCGTCATAAACTATTAAGCATACATGCGAATGAAGGAATGATCAACAGTGACAAATGGTACACAGAGAGCTTCGGTTAAGCCGGGGCTGGAGGTCGATATCGTTCTAAAGCAGGATCAGCGGACAGGTAAGCTGACGCGTGGAATTGTTAAGGACTTGCTTACAAATTCACCAAATCACCCTCACGGCATTAAGGTGCGTCTGACAGATGGCCAGGTCGGAAGAGTTAAGCATATTTATACGTAAGTAAAGGAGCAATGCCATGGCATTCGGTATTTCCAGGGCTGAAATGACGGCATGGAAGGAAGCGGTCGCCCGCGGGGAGATTGCGTTCCTGACGCATTATTGGGTTGACCCGCGATTTCCAGGTATGAAGACTGTGACGAAGGTAGGCTGCTCTGATCTGGATAAGCTGGCAGAGTGGTGTCTAAGGAATGGTCTCAATCCGAAGTATATACATAGACGTGATTTATTTCCTCATTTTGATCTGCTTGGGCCTAAACAGCGTGAAATCTTGCTTAGGGAGAATCAGTTGGCACAGCTCGAGCGGTTTCATCTTATATAGTCTTTGGTAAGGGGGAGGAGAATAGATTTGGACAATCCTTTATATAGGAAGTTAGAGGAGCTGAGTTTAAACGCTTGGCCATCCCTTCAGACATCCGTCTATGACGGCTGGCTGCTGCGGTATGCGAATGGTTATACGAAACGATCCAATTGCGTTATGCCGCTGTATGAAAGTCATGGCGATGCCGAGGGGAAAATCCGTTATTGCGAGCAGATTTATTCGGTACTTGGATTAGATTTTGTCTTCAAAATAACACCATTCGCAAGTCCTAGTCATCTAGATTCTTTATTAGAGGAACAGGGATACCGGATTGTGGAGCCTGTGTATGTAAAGACGGCCTCCTTATTGGAGCTGCCTGTACCAGCAGGTGATCACTGTCAGATTGATGACCATATGAATGAGCGTTGGTTTGAAGAATTTACGCAAATGATGCCGCTCTCTGATGCGCATAGAGAAACAGCGGTGAAATTGCTCAATAGTATGCCGCCTATCAAATGTTTCGTTACGGTATATTCGGAGGATGGTACTCCTGCTGCCTGCGGGATTGGCGTTGTTGAACAAGGGTATATTGGGCTGTACGATATTGTAACTTCACAGCAGTTCCGTAATCAGGGGTTTGGCTATCAGTTAGTGCTTCAGATCCTTCATTGGGGTAAGCAGAATGGGGCGACTGACGCTTATTTATTGGTTGTTCAGGAAAACAAGCCTGCGAATCGGTTGTATGACAAGTTTGGTTTTGAGACGCAATATGAGTATTGGTATCGGGTTAAATCTAAGAAGTAGGATGCGTGAACGGTAGTATGGCTTTATGGCTTTCTTTTGTACAAGGCTTTTTATTTTCTTTATCTTTATGCTTTGATCTGGGCATGGTGAATGTCGCCATTATTAAAACCGGTGTTGAACGCGGCTTTAAGCCGTCATTTATGATCGGTTTTGGTTCATGTTTTGGGGACTTAACGTATCTTGCACTTGCGCTTGTAGGCTTTAGTTTTGTTCTGGAAATTACGGTTGTCCGTTGGGTTCTATGGATTGCGGGGACGGCGGTACTGCTTCTGCTAGCTTATAAAATGGCGAGAGAGTCTGTTCATCCAAAAATGATCGATTGGAATGTCAGAGAGGGCAGCGGGGAAACTGGGCATAAGCGAAGGAGATATCTGTCTGACTTCCTGTTTGGCTTAGGAACGGCTTTATCTTCGCCGACCATTATGCTATGGTTCGTTGCCTCGGCGGGGCCGATTGTAGCAGAGATGCACGGAAGCAGCCGTTATGCAATTGCGGTATTTATAGCAGGCTTCTTCACGGCAGGCTTGTTATGGTCGCTTGGCATGGCCTTCATCAGCAGCAGGGCTGGCAAAGCACTTGGCGCCAAGTTCGTGAGAGTGATCTCTCTGCTCTCAGCGGTTCTGTTTGTTTATTTTGCAGTCCGGGTATTCTGGTCGGGACTGCAGGTTGTGCTGGGCAATGAGTAGGTGGGGGCGAGGGGAACGGATAACGGAGTGGTGTGGCTGATACGTTGCGCCTTCTGCAGTATAGTACTCTGGTAAGACTAACTTAAGGTGCAATAAGACCCTGCGGGGGTCTTATTGGGTGAAAGTTAAGTGAGATGAGTCATCATAAGACCCTGTGAGGGTCTTATTTTCTTAATATGGAAGAAATAAGGCTGCTTTTGAGCACTCGGAGCTCCAATAAGACCCTGTGGGGGCCTTATTGGGTGAGCGTTAAATGAAATTAGTCATCATAAGACCCTGGCAGGGGCTTATCGTTGCATCTCAACGTACTAAATGAAAAAGAGGGGCTATGGGACAGCCCCTCTTCGTATTTATTAACATTTCTACAACATCAATGACAACAGCTGTTCCTTCGTTACTGGACCAAAGTAGAAATTCACATCGATCTCATCCAGCAGCTTGCCAAGCGACTGCGCATCATAACGTGTGCCAATCAGCTTTTCAGTTACCTCGCTAGTCTCGCCTCTGCCGAAGAAATCTCCGAAGACGGCTGCATCCACGATTTTACCTTCTTCCACTTGAAGACGGACGTCGTATGTGCCTGCGCCTTCAATACGTTTCGTCTGACGCACATTAAAGGCCGGAGAACGGCCATAATTCCATTCCCAGCTGCGGTAGCGCTCGTCGGCAAGCTTCCGGACATTATCCCAGTCCTGCTCGGTCAGCTTGTAAACCGGGATCTCCGATTCTCCTTCGAAGATGGAGGCGAGCAAATATTGCCGCAGCTCCTGGATTGTCATCGGTTCATTCAGAAACTCCGTAATATTCGCTACGCGGCTGCGGATCGATTTGGTTGCTTTGGAGACGTATTTCTCCGCATTGACCTTCAGTGCGGAGACGACATTCTCAATCTCCGAATCGAATAGGAGAGTTCCGTGGCTGAACATTTTACCTTTGGTAGCAAACTGGGCATTACCGGATATTTTTCGCTCACCGACCTGAAGGTCATTGCGTCCTGACAGCTCAGCGTCAACACCAAGGCTTCGTAATGCCCGCACAACAGGCTCGGTGAACTTCTTGAAGTTATGGAATGACTTGCCGTCATCTTTCATAATGAAGCTGAAGCTTAGGTTGCCAAGGTCATGATAGACCGCACCACCGCCAGACAGCCTCCTTACGATATGGATGCCATTCTCCTTCACATAGTCCGCGTTAATTTCTTCTACAGTATTCTGATTCTTGCCTATAATAATGGACGGCTCATTAATATAGAAGAGCAAATACTCATCGCCCGGAAGTGACCGCAAAATATATTCCTCAAGCGCCAAATTAATCGCTGGATCAGTAATGTTGTTATTATCAATAAACTGCATGTGATGCAACTCTCCTCTGCAATAATTCATTCATCTTCGTATTATAACCTTGATGAATAGATTTTTCATCGAAGAGGAGTGACATTATCGTTACATGCTTCGTGCTTTGCCGCCGTCCCCGATCCATGTCTTCTTCCAATCAAGCTGTGCAATAGCTAACATGACAACGCTCAAGATAGCTATGCCGCATAAGATTAGGAAGCCTGGCGTGTAGGAGCCGGTTGATTGATACAGATTGCCTAAAATCAGCGGAAGTGCATATCCGCCAATACCGCCTGCCGCACCAACGATACCGGTTACGAGGCCGATATCATCGCCAAACCGCTGAGGTACAAGCTGGAATACGGAACCGTTACCCGCGCCAAGGCACATCATGCCGATAAATAACATGCCGATCACGAGGTACAGCGGCGGCATGCTTGAAATGGAGGCAAGCATGACGGCAGCTCCGGTATACAAGATCATAAGTACCTTAATACCGCCAATTTTATCGGATAAATAGCCGCCTATCGGGCGGAAGAAGCTGCCTGCAATAACGCAGAGAGTAGTGAAATCGGCAGCTTTGACAGCTGACAATCCGTATTGGGTGTTGAAGAAAATCGTCAAATAGTTAGAAAGACCAACAAAGCCGCCAAAGGTCACGCTATACATAATGCAGAACAACCAAGTATCCCGCTGCTTCAACACTTTTGCGTAATGGGACAGCTTTTTCGGAGCAGGTTGATTAGGGCTGTCTTTGGCAAAGATGGTGAAGACGATAAAGGCAATAGCGATCGGGATAAGCGCAAGACCAAAGACCACTTCCCAGCTGCCATAATGCTGAGCAATACGATTGGCGAACAATGTAGAGAAGACCGTTCCGCTGTTGCCCGCTCCGGCAATACCCATTGCAAGACCTTGATACTGCGGGGGATACCAGCGGCTTGCAAGCGGCAGTGCTGCTGCAAAGGATGCACCTGCAACGCCAAGCATAAGGGCAACGATATGAAGATCACCAAGGGAACTGACAAATTTCCAACCCCAGATGAGAGGGACCATGGTGAGGAGCATACCAAGCTGTCCCGTTCTCTTTGGTCCTATATAATCAGTAAGGAAACCAAATACCAAACGTAGAATCGAGCCCCCGAGCACCGGCAGGGCGACGAGGTTCGCTTTTTGAACCGCCGTCATTTCGTAATCTCCCATAATAACAACGCTAAGCGGACCGATAAGCACCCAAATCATAAAGCTGATATCGAAATACATAAATGCACTAAATAAAGAAGGCTTATGGCCGCTCTTCCAAAAAGACGTAGGGTTACTCATATCCAAATCCCTCCAACTATTTTTTTTTGGGTATGGCAGACACGCGTTCCGGGGCGAGGGTCTGCTTCCAACCATCTCTAACAATCACGAATTGAAATAAAAAGAGGCCGCAAGCTGCCCTTGTGGACAGTTAGCGGCCTCTTTGCCGAAGGCGGTACAACATTGTACCCACCGGATCGTACGGTCACATCATTGTGAACCCAATTCGAATTATAGGGGAATCTCCAAACTCATGTCAATAAACTTAACACCAAATTTCGTAACTTCTGAAAAAATGATGGTTTTCCGACTATTTTACGTCACTTATATTGACATGTGAGCTGTCTTCCAGTATGCTCAAAACAAATGTGCAGCACAACGATGTGCTGTCAACCCGGCAAAGAAGCCCGCTTCCCCATTTCGAATTTTCGATAGGGAACGGGCTTTTTGTGTTCATTTTGAGCAGTGGAGAGGAAGTGCCAGTTATGACTACCTTGCAGAAGCAGCAGCTTGTTGTATCTATAGAAGAAGCGATTGGTCATTTGTGTAAGGGAATGTCCCATGGTCGAACGGAAAAGCTGCCTTTGGAGGAATGTGTTGGCAGGGTGCTGGCAGAAAATTTCTTCACCCCCTTCCCAATGCCTCCATTCAGACGCGCGGCGATGGATGGATATGCGATCCGTTCGCACACAACTTTAGGTGCTGGTCCTGGCAGTGAAGTTATGCTTCGTGTCATTGCTGAAATCAAAGCCGGTGCATCCCGGAACTTTGTGGAGGAATGTACAGGCAGCAGATTAATAGATGATATTGATGCCGTTCGTATTTTTACTGGTGCGCCAGTGCCGCATCGCTACGATACCGTAGTTATGCAGGAGGTTGTTACACCAATTAAGGGTGAAGATGGCAAGCCATTATGGATAGGGATAGACCGGCACCATCCAAGCGGCAGACATATCGCAGAAGCCGGAGAGGATCTCGCTCCAGGCAAGCAGATTCTCGTGAAGGGGACAACGATTGGTGCAAAAGAAATGGCGGTGCTTGCTTCCTACGGACAAGGTGAAGCCCTTGTTTTTGCTAAACCTCGGGTAGTCGTTCTGCCGGTAGGAGATGAATTGCAAGAACCGGGAACACCTCTGTCTCCAGATCACATCTATGACTCTAATGGCCTAGTTGTTTATGCCTTTCTGAAGCAGCTAGGCGTCGAAGTGACCCGCAGAAAGCCGGTTCCAGATCATCCAGCCATTCTTACGAGGGAAATTGAAAAGGCTGCTGAGCAGGCTGATCTTGTCATCACAACCGGCGGTATTTCGGTGGGGGATCATGATTATGTAGAGAGAGCAGCTGCACGCGCAGGCTATGAACCTCTATTTACGAAGGTGCTAATGAGACCAGGTACACCAACTTCGGCCTTTAAAAAAGAAGGCAGCCTACTGTTTGGTCTGTCGGGGAATCCATCGGCTTGTTACTCCGCTCTGGAGCTATTGGTTAAGCCAACCATTCAATGGATAAAGGGGATGAAGAGTTACCGCAATCAATGGCAGAAAGGACGGCTCGAGGACTCGATCGGCAAGCCATGCCCTTATCCGCGATATATCCGTTCGATTGCTTCAATGGAGCTTGGCGTTTGGCGGCTTACTCCTCTGCCTAATGACAAATCAGGCAATATTGCAGCCTTTGCGGAGGCGAATGCAATCGCGGTTATTCCGGCAGGCGGGAGAGGCGCGGCGAAGGGCGAGACGATCTCCTTTCTATTACTAACGCATATGGCAAACGGAGGATTGACGTTGTGATGAAGAGGAAACTTGCGGTAATCGGCAATGGAATGGCTGGCGTGAGATGCGTAGAGGAGATTTACCGGTTATCGCCTGATGCTTTCGAAATAACAATCATTGGAGATGAGCCTCATCCGAACTACAATCGGATCATGTTGTCCAAAGTGCTTCAGGGAGACACCTCCATTACAGATATTACAATTAATGATTTCAGCTGGTACAAGGAACGGGGAATTCGGCTGCTTCTGAGCGAGAAGGCTGTGCGAATTAATACCGGCAGCAAAAAGATTCATTTGGAATCGGGGAAAGAAGTTTCCTATGACGAACTTATTCTTGCAACTGGCTCATCGGCATTTATTCCTTCTATACCGGGTATTCAAAAATCGGGTGTAACGGCTTTCCGTAATATTAAAGATTGCGAGACGATGATGGAGGCTTCGGAATCCTATCGCAGGGCAGCTGTTATCGGCGGGGGGCTCCTTGGTCTTGAGGCTGCGCGCGGACTGCTTAATTTGGGTATGGAAGTACATGTCGTCCATAATGCGTCCTACTTGATGAACAGGCAGCTGGACACCATGTCTGCGGATATGCTGAAGCGGGAACTTATGGGTCAGGGCATGCGCTTCTGGATGGAGAAACGGACGGAGAAAATTATCGGTCGGAAGCGGGCGGAAGGTCTGCAATTCAGCGACGGTACTAAGCTTATTGCGGATCTGATCGTCCTTGCAGTTGGTATCAGCCCTAATATAGCTGTTGCGGCAAATAGCGGAATTAAGACGAATCGTGCAGTTGTCGTTGATGATTATATGAGGACCAGTGTTCCTCATATCTATGCGGTTGGGGAATGCGCAGAGCATGACGACACCGTGTATGGACTAGTCGCACCGCTCTATGAACAAGGCAAGGTGCTGGCGCGGACGCTTACAGGTGTAGATACGGCTCCCTACAAGGGTTCTATTCCTTATTCCATGTTGAAGGTATCCGGTGTAGATGTGTTCTCGGCTGGCGATATTCAAGGCAGTGAGGTCCAAGTAGCGCTCCAGCAATACAACGGTCTTCAAGGCACTTACAAGAAGGTTACTGTTAAGGAAGGTAAGATAGCGGGGGCTGTCTTGTATGGTGATAGTACGGAAGGAATGAAGCTGCTTGATCTATTGAAAAAGAGAGCAGCTGCCGAAGTCCTTCTTGAGAAGGCTGAGAGCCCAGGTGCCGGCGGGATGGATGGCGCTGTAATGGCAATGGCGGATCATGAAACGATCTGCTCCTGTAACGGGGTGAGTAAGGGGGCCATCGTTCTGGCAATCGGAGAAGATAATCTGCAGACTGTTGAACAAATCAGGGATAAAACGAAGGCCTCAGGTTCATGTGGCGGTTGTAAACCGATGGTTGGAGCAGTGCTTAATTGTGTATTGTCTGGTGCAGGAGGAGTCAAGACCGTTATTCCGATCTGCAGCTGTACAACGCTTGGTCATGAGCAAGTAAAAGAAGCCATTATAGCTAATGCTTATATAAATGCGGCTCATGTCAGAGCAGATTTAGACTGGAATCGATCAGAAGGCTGCCAGGTATGCCGTGCAGCTATTCCTTATTACTTGGGATTAGTCAATGAGAGTGATCGGAATGCGGTTAGACTGCCTTATCCTGTACGTGTTGAAATCTCCTCTAATTATCTGGAGCCTTCCGATGTACTGGTTCGTGATTTCTCTCTTTCTGCTGTTCCTGCCGGCTGGGAAGTATACGTTGGAGGGCATGCGGAGCATCCGGTGAAGCAAGCGCAGCTGCTTGCGGTGGAAGCAGAGGAAACAAATGCTCGGCAATTGGCTGCTGCCTGTATGCAATGGTATCGGGAATCTGCTTATTATGGGGAACGTCCTTGGAAATGGCTTGATCGAATAGGCCTTCTGCCTCTTCGTGAAAAGCTGCTAGATTTGGAAACGCAAGAAGAGCTGTCGGAACGCTGGCAGGAAGCAGAAAGGATGGAGATGGCATGGAGCGGCAAATAGATACGATGACGTTCTCGGCGGAGGATGCAAAAAAAGTAATGGAGACGCAGTGTCCTTTCTGCAGCGTGCAATGCAAGATGGAAGTGGTAGAGGACCGGTCGGGCCGCCGCCCGACTTATCAAGTAACAGCTATTCCGAATAAAGCATCGGAAGGCAGACTGTGTGTAAAAGGGATGAATGCTCATCAGCATGCAGTAAGCCGGGAGAGGCTGTTATATCCGATGATGCGACTTCAAGGCGAGCTAAAGCGTGTATCCTGGGAAGAAGCGTTGTCAGCCATCAGCATTCGATTCACGGAGCTTCAATCTCAATATGGATTGAATGCGGTAGGGCTGTACGGCGGCGGATCGCTCACGAATGAATCCGCCTATTTGCTTGGCAAGTTTGCTCGAGTTGCTCTGAAGACCAAATATATCGATTATAATGGCAGGTTCTGCATGTCAGCAGCCGCCTCGGCAGGCGTGAAGACCTTCGGCATTGACCGCGGATTAACGAATCGGCTTTCCGATATCCCTCATGCACAATGCATCATTCTCGCAGGTACGAATATTGCGGAATGCCAGCCGACGCTGATGCCATATTTTACAAGAGCGAAGGAAAATGGGGCAACGATTATTGTAATTGATCCAAGGGCTTCTGCCACTGCCTCCATTGCAGATATTCATCTGCAGGTGAAGCCGGGTATGGATGCCGCACTGGTGAATGGGATGCTGAAGGTTATTCTGGATGAGAAGCTGACGGATGAATCTTTTATCCAGAAGAGAACGAAAGGTTTCTCAGCAGTGAAAGAGCATCTATATCAGGTTGATCTCGAGGAAGTTGCGGAGATGACAGGCGTTGGCATGGACAGGATCCGCAAGGCGGCGATTGCTTTTGGCAAGGCAGCAACGGGAATGATCTTCACAGCGCGGGGTGTCGAGCAGCATGCGGACGGACATATGGCGGTAAGGAATTTTCTCAATATGATTCTTGCTACGGGGAAAATCGGCAAAGAAGGCTGCGGCTATGGGGCGGTAACCGGTCAAGGAAACGGTCAAGGAGGCAGGGAGCATGGGCAGAAGGCGGATCAGCTTCCGGGCTATCGTCTGATTGAAAATGCTGATGACCGCGCTTATATCGCTGGAGTGTGGGGGATTCAGCCGGAGGAGCTGCCTGGTAAAGGCGTTTCGGCGTATGAAATGATGGAGCTCGTTCATTCCGGCGATATTAAAGGGTTGTTTATTATGGGTTCTAATCCGATTGTCTCAAATCCAAATGCAACATTAGTAGAAGAAGCTTTCGAAAAGGTTGATTTTCTTGTAGTGGCGGATATGTTCTTATCCGAGACGGCGAGGCTTGCGGATATTGTACTTCCGGTCAGCGCGTATCTCGAGAATGAAGGCACGATGACGAACCTGGAAGGGCGTGTATTGCTCCGGCAGGCAGGACGTCCCGCTCCTGGTGAAGCACGACATGACTGGCAGGTTCTATGTGACATCGCTTATTCGCTTGGAAAAGAGAAGTTCTTTACGTTCCGGGATTCCGAAGATATTTTCAATGAGCTGCGGGTTGCGAGCCGTGGCGGCATTGCGGACTACTATGGCATTACGTATGACCGGCTGCGTAAGGAAGAAGGCATTTATTGGCCTTGCCCTTCATTAGACCATCCGGGGACGCCTCGGTTATTCGGAGAAGCTTTTGCCCATAAGGATGGATTAGCTGTATTCCAGAGTGTGGAGAGCGAATCACCTGCCGAGCAGCCAAATGATGAATATCCGCTCTATCTGACCAATGGCCGGATGTTATCGCATTATTTAACAGGGGTTCAAACCCGTAGAAGTCCAGTTCTAGCAGCACGTGAGGTGGAAAATATATTGGAGATCCATCCAAATACGGCTGAAAAGCACAGGTTGGAAGACGGAGCTTTAGCCAGCGTACAGTCGATCCGAGGTACCGTTATCGTTCGTACAAAGCTAAGTTCAGCGATTCGGGAGGATACTTTATTTATTCCTATGCATTGGGGCGATGCCCAGAATGTAAACCGGGTTACGAATGCTTTGCTTGATCCGAACTGCAGGATGCCTGATTTCAAATCAAGTGCGGTACGTGTTCAGCCGCTTGCTGAGTATTTACAAGAGACAGCTGTGAGTACAAAGAAGGTGAAAGTGGAATGAACGGGCTTGACGGGATTATTCTGGCTGGGGGACAAAGCAGACGAATGGGCGGCAGCATGAAGGCGCTTCTTCCGGTCGGCGAGCAGCTTATGATCGAACGAGTGCGGGAGAAAATGCAGCTGCTATGCAGCAATATAACAGCTGTTGCAGCATCTGAAGAGCAGGCAAAGCGGTTGTCTGACCTAAAGCTGGTAACTGTAATCGATACTTCGCCAGGTCAGGGACCGCTTGCCGCTCTTGTTACCGCCTTCCAATATAGCCGTCATTCAGCCCTTTGGGTATCTGCTTGTGATATGCCGTTTGTCTCCGAGAAGGCTGCTGCTTTGCTTGTTGATTACATGGAGCGAAGCGGGAGTATGGCGGCTGTCCCAGAGATTAACGGCAGACTTCATCCCCTTCAGGCTGTTTATCGTGCGGAATGTGCGGAGCAGGCCCAGCAATGTTTATTGGACGGCGACTACAGCATGAAAGGGTTTCTGAAACGTATTTCGTATGTCCGAGTTACGGAAGAGCCATTTGCTGCTGCTGGTATCCATCTCAACTTCGTTGATAACATAAATACACCTGACGAGTATCAGAATGCGCAACTTGCGGGAAAGGGGGTGTAGGTATTGGCAGCTGCCGTCTATCAAATTACGGGTTACAAAAATACAGGCAAAACAACCCTAATGTGCCGACTGATCGATTATTTGTCCTCTCGAAATAGGAAGGTTGCGACGATTAAACATGACGGTCATCAATTTGAGGCGGAGCCTGCTGGAGTAGATACAGCAAGACACCGTGCATCTGGCGCTGTATGGTCGGCCATTACTTCAGGTGAGCGGACCGCCATTGTAAAAGAAAAATCATCCTCACTGGAAGAATTGATCGCGGAAGCGCCACATGATGCATTTGTTCTGGTTGAAGGATTTAAAATGGAATCATACCCTAAGCTTGTAATCGTCAGGCGGGAAGAGGATGAGCGGTTATTAGCGGAGTTGTCAGGTGTTACGGCAGTAGTCACCTGGCCGGGATATAGGTTGCAGGACAACTGTATTCCTGCAGGAGCAGTACTTATAGAGATAAATGATATAGATCGGATAGGAGATCATATAGAGCAAGTAGGCAAAGAGGCAGTCCTAAGAAATTAGGACCGCCTCTTTACTTGTTTATTCTGTTTTTAACGGTACAGGGCTTTCGCTTGCAGGCAGCCGGATAATCGCTTCTGTTCCGATGCCTTTTGTACTGTTGAAACGAATCGTACCTTTCATAGCCTCAATAATACGGAAAGTGACCATCAGCCCAAGACCGGTACCTTTGGATTTGCTGGAGAAATAGGGCTCTCCAAGCTTGTCCAGTTTTTCCGGATCGATGCCTTCGCCATTATCTGTGATACGAATGATGATCGTGTTCTGATCATTTCTCGCATGAACGGCTACCGAGCCATCATCCTTTGCGATCGCTTCAAGACTGTTTTTGATTATATTGATAATCGCTTGTTTGAATTTCTCGGCACTTCCCATGACGAATAGATCTGATTCAGTTAAAAGATCAAGCCGTGCGCTTTGCATGGCTGCAAGAGGGGTTAGAATGTCTTGTATTTGATACAACTCTTCTGAAATATTCAATGTCTTGACGTCTTCCAGCTCTGGTTTGGCGAAAGTCAGGAACTCGGTAATAATACTGGATGCGCGGTCCAGCTCCTGTACGGCCACATTCAGAAACTGGCGGTCTTTATCTACTGCTTTCTCTCCAACCAATTGGATGAAGCCTCGTGTAACCTGCAGCGGATTACGAATCTCATGAGCAATGGAGGCAGCCAGATGGCTGATGAGCTCCATTTTCTCTGAGCGTTGAATTTCCCGATTGAACATCTCCTGTTCTTGGGAATACTTCACTAACCGATCATGATTACGAGAGAATTGCCTTCCCATTACTGCAATCAGTGAGAGCAGGAAGGGTAATAAACCCCATTTCCAGTAAATAAGGTGATAGGTTTCGTCTTTGAAATAATTGACAATTTCGGTAATTGAAATAATGGAAAAGATGGAATAGCCAACAGAGATCAAGATGGCATCACGATTTCCCTTCCACGCGTACCAGATCGCATGAATGGTCAATATGACAATCTGTATGGACACACAAACCGTAAGAGGCACAACTTGAAGCATACTGATGCTGATGCCAGGAAAGATGGTTTTGCCAAGCGCCCACAGCACGATCACAATGACTGTGACCGGCATCAATGCGATTCTGAATTTCCTCAGCATGCCATAAATACCCTGTCCAAGGACATTTTCGAAGAAGACAGCAACAGCAGGTGTAAGTAAAAACAACGCTAAATCAAATAAGGCCAGAAAAGGCTCTCCATGCGTTTGGAAATGATGGTATAACGCGGGTGAGTAAGCAAGAATAATCTCGCCTAGGCAGAGGATGATGAGACAAAGAGACATCCATAACACGATCTGCTCACGTTTCAAAAAGAACAGGCAAGTCATCATGATTAACGCGATGAACATAAAAGAACCGCCAAAGATTAATTCGATCAGTCCATATCTCTCGTATTCAGGCAGCATCTGATAATAATCGCCAACTATAATTTCAGGTTCTAATGATTGACGCTCATCAGATAATCGAAGTAAAACAATCAGTTTGTTATTATCGGCTGTATTCTCTAGTGGAAGAAGCATATAATTCACATCGTAACTATAGGTTCGTGCAACTTGATAAATGGGAGTGGGCTGCTGATCGATTGATACGCTTACGGCGGTGCCATAGACGCGTTTCAGCCATATACCTGGCGTATTCCATTCCATATCGGAGAGTGATATCCGAAGCACCAGCGCATCGGCATTGTTATCACGCTTAGGCATCGGGTGACTCTTGTCGGCATGCTGCCAATTAGTCGGACTGGCATCGGCTGCCCAAGCTGAGGAGAATGTCTCATCTTGAGAATTTAACCATTGATAATCCCATTCCTTAACACTAGTAATATTCGGTTTCGGTTCTGTCTTGTCAGAAACCTCTTGAATCTGGTAAACGGAGCAAATAATTATTAGAACAATGCCCGATACCAACCATATAGTTGATCGCATCTCACTCACCTTCAACCCAAACTTTTGTCATCATTTACCATACTTGCTAATCTTACAAAATGCAATATATTCCAACAAAATGCGTATCAAATGTGAGGATAGAATGGTATAATAAAGCCATTTTTCGACAAGTCAGGGGGGATCCTATGATTAAGGAACAGTATGCTTCAAATGGTGAGGTACAGATTCATTATTATGACTCAGGAGAACAGAGTGACGCGAAGCTGCTTCCGCTTGTGATCTGCCCAGGATTATCTGAGACGGCAGAAGAGTACCTGGATCTTGTGCAGACGGTAGCGCCTAGAAGGAGTATCGTCTTATCTTTCCGGGGCAGAGGGAAAAGCGATACGCCTGAGAATGGTTATGATCTGACCAATCATATAGCTGATCTTGAAGCCGTTGTGAAACATGCTGGTGTGACTTCCTTTCATCTGTTCGCTTATTCTCGAGGTGTCTCGTATGCCTTGGGCTATACGCAGATGCATGAAGAGAATGTCCGTTCTTTAATGATTGGAGATTATCCGGCTGAACATCGAGCGATGACTGCTGAATGGGCAGTTGATTATATCGATAATTACTTAATTCCTTATAAACGTACGGAAAATATACGAGAAACAGCGGTATGGGGGATTCATCGTGATTCATCTCAAATCCAATTGGATCATCCACTTCATATTCCGGTGTTGGTTGCCAGAGGGCAATTAGAAGGGTCGTTAGTAACCGATTCGGATCTGGACCATTATAAACAGCTGTGTTCTCACTTAACCGTGAAGGAGTACGCGCGATCTGGGCATGCTCTGAAGGGTGAAGATAAAGATCAATTATATGGAGATATTATTGGCTTCTTAAGTACCGTGGATGAGGGAGGAAAGACGAGCTAAAAGATTTAAGCTAACGCTTACGAGGTAAGAGTCATCATGAACAGCCATCCGGCTATTTGGGTGATCATTCTTTTTAGGAGGAAATTTTGTTAATGCTTTAGCGGTATAAAACCTGTTATAGTACAGGATGGTAACCTTATTGATACGAATTAAAGCGGGGATCTAACAGTGGCAATTGTTGCAGTTATCATTTTTCTACTAACTTTAGCTTTTGTGATTTGGCAGCCCAAAGGGCTGGGAATCGGCTGGTCTGCTGCCGGTGGGGCTATTCTGGCCTTAATGTTTGGCGTCGTCAGCTTTGCTGATGTGGGAACAGTAACCGGTATTGTATGGAACGCAACGATTGCGTTTGTTGCTATCATCTTAAATTCACTTATTCTAGATGCCATCGGTTTCTTTGAATGGGCAGCCCTTCATATGGCACGGCTTGCTAAAGGCAACGGGAAGCGGATGTTTATTTATGTGATCGTACTTGGCGCTGCTGTATCAGCCTTTTTCGCAAATGACGGTGCAGCACTGATCCTGACACCAATTGTTCTAGCTATGGTGCGGGCGCTTAAGTTTGATTACAAAATGATCTTGCCGTTTATTATGGCAGGTGGTTTTATTTCGGATACAACTTCGCTGCCGCTCATTGTAAGTAATCTTGTCAACATTGTATCGGCTGATTACTTTGGGATAGGTTTTGTGGAGTATGCGAGCAGGATGATTGTCCCTAACTTGTTCGCACTTGGGGCGAGTTTGCTAGTGCTTTATCTGTTCTATCGGAAAAGCATTCCTGCAAACTATGATGTTCGTGAACTGAAGGAGCCAAGGGATGCCATTAAGGATCATCGGTTATTTCGGTTATCCTGGATTCTCTTGACGATTCTGCTGCTTGCTTATCTGGCGAGTCAATTCATCCAAGTACCCGTATCCATTATTACAGGTGTCATCTCCATATTCTTTCTTGTCGCGGCGAGGCGGAGCAGCGCTATTCAGACGAAGAAGGTCGTCAAGGAAGCGCCGTGGGCAGTCGTTATTTTCTCCATTGGCATGTATGTCGTTGTATATGGCCTTCGTAATGCAGGATTAACGGATGCACTTGGCGATGTTATTCAAGTGATTGCAGATCAAGGCTTGTTTGTATCAACGGTTGGAATGGGCTTCCTTGCCGCCATCCTATCGTCCGTTATGAACAATATGCCAACGGTCATGATTGATGCTTTGGCGATTAAAGGAACGGCAACAGCTGGAGCGATTAGAGAGTCACTTGTGTATGCGAATGTGATCGGGTGTAATTTAGGACCTAAGATGACTCCAATCGGCTCGCTTGCCACCTTATTATGGCTGCATGTTCTTGCGAAAAAAGATGTGAAGATCTCATGGGGATCATATATGAAAGCAGGCTTTGTCTTAACCGTTCCGACCTTGTTTATTACATTGGCGGGGCTGTATGTCTGGCTCGAATTTATCCATTCCTACAGCGTATATGCAGGCTTTGGAATCATCGCACTGGTCATTGCTGTTGCAGTGATCATTACATTCTTATACAAGTTGAGATCCGGCAAAAAGCAAAAAACAGAGAAGCAGATTGCGTAGTTTACAAAACAATATGTGCATCAAAAGAAAACCCACTTCCAATGCGGATGTGGGTCTTCTTTTGTACTGTTGTTATACTTCGGGTTCATCCATTCCACGTACATAAATCACGTAGCAGCCTCGATCCTCATCGATCTCGGTGGAGGTGGTGAACATTGGGCCATAGCCCGGGATATCCACGATATCCTTGAGCAGATACCGGATGACATCATAATGATTAGGGCTTTGAATTTCAGTCAGCTTGCGCCCGCGTTCGTTAGGCTTTCGGAACTCGATGTAAATGCCACGGCCACGGTAATTCACTTCATCTGCATACTTCTCATTAAATCCACGCTTCTTAACGATTAGCATTTCTTCTTTTTCTTGCATCTCATTGGAGGTTAGTTCGTATTGAATACCATTGGAAATCAGGTAAGTACATAATTGTCTCGCATACATTTCGTCGATTCCGACATTTGCGGATTGGTATTCCATCAGTGGTTCATATTGATTAAGTCCAAGGTCGATAAAATAAGTTAATTTGTTCATCTCAATCACTCCGTATTAAAAATGATTTTATTATCATACCATCATTTTATGGAAACATTAACTTTCTTTCCTACCCTTCTTTCAAATGTGTTATAACTTTATAGGAACTATTAAGCTATGGAGGAAACTAGTCTATGAATTTAACTCAAAAAGCAATGCTTGGCGTTTCCGCTGTAGCCATGGCTACAGCGCTCACTGGCTGCGGCCAGTCGACCAGTTACCCTCGGACTGCACAGCCTACAGACAGTCAATGCAGGGACTGGGAGTGGGACAGCTCGCAAGGGGTCTATCGATGCGATGATTCCAGCTCTTCCTACTATCGTCATTATTATTATGGAAATAGTTACTACTCATCCCGTTCTGCACTGCAGAAAAACAGCTCTTATTCCACTTATAAATCCAGCATCTCAAGCAAAACGAGCTCCGGGTTTGGTAAAGGAAGCTCGATTAGCGGAGGTTAGCGAGTGAATCAATTTGCTAAGGCAAGAAAAGCCTTCTACGACCAGATTGGCGATTATTGGGCGGATTTATACGGAGAAGAATATTCTCTGTATGATTTCTATTCCCTTACGAAAGAAGAAGTCCAAAAGATTCGGGAATCGACGAACCGGATTGGTCATATTTTTTTCAAGACAGCCGCTTTGCTTCGAACCGTAGATGACGACACTTTATTATGTCTTGGTTTCCCAAGAGAAACGTTAACCTACATAAGAACAAGCAGCCTGTCTGTCGAGAGTGTAATTGCCAGATTAGATTTGGTGAGAGCAGGCGATACGTTCAAATGTATGGAGATTAATTCAGATACACCAACTTTTATTAAAGAACTTCATGATGTGAATGGCCGTATCTGTGAAGCATTTGATCAGCATAATCCGAATGAAGGATATGTGAAGCAGCTGGCGCTTGCCGTAGAAAAAGCGATTGTTGAGAGCTTTGAATACCTTGGCACTTCTAAGGAAGTCCCATATGTCGTGTTCACTGCACATGGTGACAATGTGGAGGATGCCCATACAGCAGCTTATTTAAGAAGTCTTATCCGTATTCCGTCCAACTTTGTTCCTCTAGACCAGCTGCAAATTATTCGAGGTGTTGGCCTCTTTGACCAGGAAGGCCGCGAAATTGATGTGTTATACCGGCAAACCTTTCCGGTCGAGCAGCTGATCGAAGATGAGGATGAAGCGGGGAATCCAATTGGGATTTGGCTCTTGGAATTGATACAGCAGAAGAAAGTAACGGTCGTTAATCCGCCTTCCGCGTTTCTGCTGCAGTCGAAAGCTGATCTTGCGATCATCTGGGGTCTTCATGAAGAAGCCAGTCCATTTTTCACAACTGAAGAACATTTATGGATCGAAGAGCATTTTCTCCCAACCTATCTTGAACCGGATAGCTTTCTTAAGCGGCAGATGAAGTATGTGATGAAGCCTGCTTTTGGCCGGGAGGGGGATACGGTTAAGATTTTTGATGGCAATGGTGCTTTAGCGGCAGAAGATAGTCATAACTCCTATGTGGATTATCTTCAGGTGTATCAGGAATATGTAGAGCTGCCAACTACGGCCTTTCAGACGGAAAAAGGGTTACGCCATGGCTCATATATGTTCGGGAGCTTTCTGATTGGGGGAAAAGCGGGTGCCATCGGTATTCGGATCGGCAATCAAATCACAGACAATTTATCGTATTTTTTGCCGGTAGGCATAAATAAATCTTTGTAGGGAGCTAATCGTAATGGACAATAATTTATATGTAGATTTCCTTGTTTATTCTTTAGTAGGCTTTGCGATTATGATCGTAGGTCTTCTCTTATTTGAATTGACGACCAAGAATAAAGAATTCGCTCTTATTTTCAAAGGTAACGTCGCAGCGGCACTTTCACTCGGCGGCAGACTAGCTGGACTCGCAATCGTCGTGCGTGCAGCCGCTGAGAACTCCGTATCGCTCTCGGATATGCTGTTGTGGGGTGTAATCGGGATTGTCGCGCTAGTTATTCTGTATTATGTAACCGAGTTTATAACGTACCTGTTTGGCAAAGCGCTTAAGGTAAACGTGACAATCTTCAAAGCGATTGAGCAAAACAACATTGCAGTAGGTATTCTTATTTTGCTTATCTCCTGCAGTGTTGGCATGATTATCGCGGGCTGCTTGACTTATGAACCTGATTTGATCGGGTAGGAGTGATGGATAGACTGTTTAGGGGAATCCTATCAGTCTATTTTTTTTTGCGTTTTTACCCTTTTGAATTTGGTATAATCAGGTAGGAATCTTACTTGAATTAATGGGAGTTGACGTTTTTAGTTATGAAGAACTTATCTGCCTTCCGTTTATTAATTTTAGCGATCATCGGAATAATGATTTTTCAATCATCGATTGTACAGGCTGCGTCTTCCGCTTCTAAGGGATGGAAGGCTATTGCAGTAGGTACCATTCACAGTTTGGCGATTAAGATGGATGGGACTGCCTGGCAATGGGGAGATATTACAACCTATGGAGCAGAAGGAACAGAAACGAATTTATATGCGCTAGTACCAGAACAAGTGCCTGTATTACAAAATGTGATTGCTGTAGCTGCAGGGCAGGTACATTCCCTTGCTCTTCAAAAGGATGGTACAGTGTGGGCATGGGGCGGTAATGATAGTGGTCAGTTGGGTAATGGCAACAAGGAAAGCTTGGTTATTCCACACAAAGTAGAGGGAATATCTGATGTTGTTGCTATTGAGGCAGATTGGACCCGAAGCTTTGCCGTTAAATCAGACGGTACAGTGTGGGGCTGGGGAGGATTCTATTTCAAAGATGCTAAAGGTAATATCACTTCTCCTGATCGGCCAATTCAACTGGAGGGTTTACGCGATATCGTCTCGATCTCTTCTGGATATGGCAGTTTCGTAGCTCTTAAGAAGGATGGGACCGTGTGGCAATACGAGACGCAATTGCCGGGCATTCAAGATATCATTCAAGTAGCTGTTGGTGGTGAGTATACTTACGGGTTAAAAGAAGACGGAACAGTGTGGTATTGGGGAGCTGCAGGTATAGGCTTAGTCAATGGGGAGTCTGCTGCAAACGACTTGTCTCCTCGGATGCTTGAGGGAGTTAAGGATATTATTTCGATTCAAGCAAGTGCAGGCGGTCCGCTTATGCTGCAAAATGATGGAACAGTCTGGGCTAGCGGCACGAACTCCGGAGGGCAGTTAGGCAACGGCACTTGGGATTCGAGTGATGTGCCCGTACAAGTAAAAGGTCTGAAGAAAGTAACAAGTATCGCCGCACACGGAGTAGGTTTCCGATCAATGGCCATAAGAGCAGACGGTACATTATGGGCATGGGGCGGCGGCTTAGTTGGGGATGGAAAGAAGGGGAGTCGGACGATTCCTGTAGGGATTGCAAGCTACTCGAATGAAATACCAGATCAAGACCCTATCTTTGTCGAAATTGACGGTACAATATTACAAGTAGATCAGCCTCCTGTGAGTATAAATAATCGTATAATGGTACCCTTAAGAGCAATCATGGAAGCGTTAGGCGCTGAGCTGGAATGGCACGCATTTACTTCTTCCATAACAGCGAAAAAAGGGGATATCACAATTCAGCTTGCTGTTAATAATCCAATTGCTTCGGTAAATGGGAAAAAGACTACGCTCGACTCACCACCGACACTAGTCAATAATAATACTCTTGTTCCAGCTAGATTTATAAGTGAGTCATTGGGTGGGAGGGTAACTTGGGATGAAAATGAAAAGACCGTGACCATTAAAACAGGTACTTAGTTTAGAATGGGTCATGTGAACATTGTGCCTTCTTGACACATGGCTAACTTAATATTATAATCGGGGATAACCATGTTTTACTATACTTATGGCGTTGAAGAGGAACAGTAGTGTCGCGGGGCAAGGCTTAGAGAGCCGGCGGTTGGTGCAAGCCGGACCTGCAGCGATATGAATCTCACCTTGGAGCCTTGCGTGTGAACGCAACGATTAGCCTGCGTTAAAGGCAATGAGTGAGCGGAAGGCAAAGAATGCCGGCCGTTAACTAGGGTGGTACCACGGGAATAATCTCTCGTCCCTAGCGATAATACGCTGGGGGCGGGAGTTTTTTTATGTCTGATGATGCGTTGCTTCATAGAGCGCCGCACACATTTAGGAGGATATGATTATGAGTCAGGAATTTCACGGTTACAACCCGCTGACGGTAGAACCGAAATGGCAGAAATATTGGGATGAGAACAAATCGTTCGCAACAACGGAAGATCCGGGTAAGAAAAAATTCTATGCCCTTGATATGTTTCCTTATCCATCCGGTGCAGGCCTTCATGTAGGTCATCCGGAAGGCTACACAGCAACGGATATCGTATCCCGTTACAAACGGATGCGAGGTTACAACGTTCTGCATCCAATGGGGTGGGATGCTTTCGGCTTGCCAGCTGAGCAATATGCTTTGCAAACAGGACGCCATCCGCGTGAGATTACGGTTGAGAACATTAACAACTTCCGCCGTCAGATCAAATCGCTTGGCTTCTCGTATGACTGGGACCGCGAATTCAGCACAACAGATCCGGATTATTACAAATGGACACAATGGATTTTCATCCAATTGTATAACAAAGGTCTTGCTTATGTCGCAGAAGTTCCTGTTAACTGGTGTCCAGCACTTGGTACGGTACTGGCTAACGAAGAGGTTATTGACGGCCTCAGCGAACGTGGCGGCCATCCGGTTATCCGTAAGCCAATGCGTCAATGGATGCTGAAAATTACAGAATATGCAGAACGTTTGCTTGAAGATCTGGAAGAGCTCGACTGGTCGGAAAGCATTAAAGATATGCAGCGCAACTGGATTGGCAAATCGACAGGTGCTGAAGTGACTTTCGCGATTGATGGTCACGATGCTTCGCTTGTTGTATTCACAACTCGCCCAGATACGTTGTTTGGTGCAACTTATTGTGTTCTTGCTCCTGAGCATGAATTGGTTGCTCAAATTACAACAGCGGATCAAGCGGCTGCAGTTGAAGCTTACAAAGAAGCAGCAACACGTAAGAGCGACCTGGAGCGTACTGACCTTGCGAAGGACAAAACAGGCGTATTTACAGGCGCTTATGCAATCAACCCAGTTAACGGAGTGAAGACACCAATCTGGATTGCAGATTATGTACTTGCCGGTTACGGAACAGGTGCAATTATGGCGGTACCAGGCCATGATACACGCGACTGGGAGTTTGCAAAACAATTTGATCTGCCAATCGTTGAGGTTGTCCAAGGCGGCGACGTAACGAAAGAAGCTTACGCAGGCGACGGCCCTCACGTAAACTCTGATTTCTTGAATGGCTTGAACAATGAAGACGGCATTAAAGCAATGATTGAGCACCTGGATGCTTCAGGTAAAGGTCAAGGTAAAGTGACTTACCGCCTGCGCGACTGGCTGTTCAGCCGTCAGCGTTACTGGGGTGAGCCAATTCCAATTCTTCACCTGGAAGACGGCACAATGAAGCCGGTTCCGGTAGATCAACTGCCGCTTGTATTGCCTGATGTAGAGGCAATTAAACCATCCGGCACAGGCGAGTCACCACTTGCGAACGTTACCGACTGGGTGAATACGGTTGATCCGGAGACGGGCATGAAAGCTCGTCGTGAGACAAACACGATGCCGCAATGGGCGGGAAGCTGCTGGTATTACCTGCGCTTTATCGATCCGAAGAACCAGAATGAAATTTGTTCGCCAGAGAAACAAAAGGAATGGCTGCCGGTTGACCTTTACATCGGCGGAGCTGAGCATGCGGTGCTTCACCTCTTGTACGCTCGTTTCTGGCATAAAGTACTCTACGATCTTGGCGTCGTCAATACAAAAGAACCCTTCCACAAGCTGGTTAACCAAGGTATGATTCTTGGTACCAACAACGAGAAAATGTCCAAATCACGCGGCAATGTGATTAACCCGGACGATATCGTTGGCGAGTTCGGTGCTGATACACTTCGTATGTACGAAATGTTCATGGGACCTTTGGAAGCAACAAAACCATGGAACACAAACGGCGTAGAAGGCACTTATCGCTTCCTGAGCCGCGTATGGCGCTTGTTCATCAGTGATGACGGCAGCGTAACATCGAAAATCTCGGATGGCGAGACGACTAAGGCGTTCAAGCAAACTTGGCACCGTACAATCAAGAAAGTAACGGATGACTTTGAGAACCTGCGCTTTAATACGGCGATCAGCCAATTGATGATTTTCGTCAACGAAGCTTATAAAACAGATGTTCTGCCGCTTGAAGCGATGAAGAACTTCCTGCAAATGCTGTCACCGCTTGCTCCGCATATTACGGAAGAGCTGTGGGAGAAGCTTGGCGGTACCGAGTCGATCACTTACGCTGAATGGCCGTCCTATGAAGAAGCTCTGACAGTTGATGACGAAGTTGAAATCGTTGTACAAGTAAACGGTAAAATTATCGAGCGCGTATCCATTGCTGCTAACACGGATGAAGCAGAGATGGAACGGATCGCCAAAGACATGGATAAAGTGAAAGAACTGATAGAAGGCAAAACGATCCGGAAGCTGATCGTTGTTAAGGGCAAGCTCGTCAACATTGTGGCGAACTAAATAGCAGACAAAAGAAGAGGTGAGCGGTCCAGCAGCACAAATTGTGCTACTGTCCGTTCACCTCTTTTCCGTAGAAATCATCGGTTATTTTGGCCACATCTTCGTCGAACTTTTGATGTGTCGTACGGATCAGCCGGTTAAAGGTGCCGTCAAGTTCACGGCTCAGCAGCTGGAGCGCTTTAGCGGTTATTCCTCCGGGAACGGCAACTTTGCGCTGAACATCCTCTGGCGACAGTCCGCCTTCAGTCAAGAGCAGCCCTGTACCGAGAAGCATCTCACTTGCTACCTTTACCGCATCCTCACGGGCAATACCAGTCTCGCATACGGCAGCATCAACAAATTGCTCTACTAGATAGGCGAAAAAAGCAGGTCCGCAGCTCGACAGGTCCGAGACGATCCGGGTGTAAGGCTCCTCAATCGGAAGCGGTTCGCTTATGAATGCAAGCAGATCTTCAATTGTGCGTTGATCCTCTTCGTTTATACGTGAGCCATATATGCACAAGGTAGCTCCGCTCCAGACGAGGTTGGTGACACTTGGAATGACCTTAGCAATTTTGCAAGGTAATAACTCTTCCAAATGCGCGATAAGGACCGGACTTGTAATAGATATTAGAAGCTGCTCTGGCTGCAAGACCGGTAGCAGCTCATCGATTACATTTTTATATTCATGCGGTTTGACACATAAAAACAAGAGATCGCTTGCACTTGCGGTGCTTGCATTCGAACGCTCGGCTCTCATTCCGGGATATCGCTCGGCAAGCGCCTGCGCTTTGGCGTATGTGCGGTTGCTGATAACGATCTGACACGGGTCGAGTGCTCCCGATGCGACGAATGCTTCGATCAGCAGGCTTCCCATCGCGCCCGTCCCAATGAATCCGACATTCATGCTCAGCCCTCCCAACAGTTTTGCTCTTTTAACCTATTCCGTAAGACTTGCCACATATGACATGAAATTGCTAAAAATCCCTTTTTACGAAGAAAGGAGCGTTATTTTGGTTAGTCATCCCTATGGACGTCGAACAAATAAAAATGTATGGCAGCTGATTGTTCCATTATTGCTTATCGGTATTGCTGTTGGATTATTAGTTGCTGCCTTCGCCCAGCCGAAGCAGAAGGTACCAGATGATTGGACTCAGTTGAACCGTGAAGTGGATAGTGCATTACAGACGCAATCAGAAGTGAGAGAGCAAGAGCAAGCGGTGGTGTCTGAGAAGGCTACAAGCGAAGTGCCGGAAGCAAATAGTTCATCAATTAAACCAACGGAGACTACATTGGATACTTCTGCTGGTAAACTGGACATTAACCGGGCAACAGCTGAACAGCTTGATTCGCTTAAAGGTATTGGACCGGCTAAAGCGCAGGCCATATTGGCAGACCGTGAACAGAATGGACCTTTCCAATCCGTAGATGATCTATTAAGAGTGAAGGGGATTGGCAGCAAATTGCTGGCAGGTATAAAAGATAGCATTGTCGCTGCGCCTTGAGTATGAGAAAATAGGACAAGGTGCAGGGAGCTATTCCCAGCCCAAAGACCATATTCAGGCAGTAAGCCCGATTCTAATGGACTACCATATACCGAGCCGCTTGCTTTGAAGTGGTTGAAGCATGTCTATCCTATAATCCAAGGAGTTGTTGCACATGACGAATCAAGATCAGAACAAGCGATCACTCGACACATTGGCTGTCCACGGGGGCCAGGAAATTGATCCTACTACTTTTGCCAGAGCCGTTCCGATTTACCAGACGACCTCGTACGGTTTCCGCGATACGGACCATGCGGCTAACCTGTTCTCCCTGCAGGAATTTGGCAACATTTATACACGTTTAATGAACCCGACAACGGATGTGCTTGAGAAACGTGTAGCTGAGCTTGAAGGAGCGCCAGCGGCACTTGCTGTTGCGTCCGGACAAGCTGCTATTACGTATTCCATTATGAATATTGCCGGTGCTGGTGACGAGATTGTATCCGCTACAAGCTTGTACGGCGGTACGTATAATTTGTTTTCGACAACCTTGCCGAAGCTTGGCATTCATGTGAACTTTGTGGATCCGTCAAATTCTGAAAATTTCCGTGCAGCGATTACGGATCGGACTAAGGCTTTGTACGCGGAAACGCTGGGTAACCCGAAAGGTGATGTGCTCGATATTGAAGCTGTAGCTGCAATTGCACATGAACATGGCATTCCGCTGATCGTAGATAATACATTCCCGAGTCCATACTTGCTTCGCCCAATTGAGCATGGCGCTGATATCGTTGTACATTCGGCAACTAAATTTATTGGTGGTCATGGTACATCCATCGGCGGCGTTATCGTAGACGGTGGCCAATTCGATTGGAAAGCCAGCGGCAAATTCCCGGGCCTTACGGAGCCGGATCCAAGTTACAATGGCATAGTATATACGGATGCGGTTGGTCCAATTGCCTATATTATTAAAGCACGGGTGCAGCTGCTTCGGGATATGGGTGCAGCTTTGTCGCCTTTCAACTCATTCCTGCTGCTCCAAGGGCTTGAGACGCTGCATTTGCGGATGGAACGGCATAGCTCTAACGCCTTAAAAGTCGCACAATTCCTGGAAACACATGAAGCCGTGGAATGGGTCAGCTACCCGGGTCTGGAAAGTCATCCGTCTTATAAGCTGGCTCAGAAATATATGCCTGACGGCCAAGGCGCAATCTTGACCTTTGGTATCAAAGGTGGAGTTGAAGCGGGCAAGAAAGTCATTAATTCCGTGAAGCTGTTCTCGCATTTGGCAAACGTAGGGGATTCGAAGTCGCTTATTATTCACCCGGCAAGTACGACGCATCAGCAGCTGTCTGCAGAAGAGCAGGAAGCAGCGGGCGTAAGCTCCGGTCTGATCAGGCTGTCAATCGGTACAGAAGGAATTCGGGATATTTTATCCGACCTCGATCAAGCTCTGCGCGGAAGCCAATTGAACTCATAATATAGTCTTATCACGATAGACACCTTATACAACTAGAAAGAGACAGAACCGGCGATTGCCTCCGTGAAGAGGTTTATCGCCGGAAAGCTGTCCGTGCAAAAGGAAAAGGAGCTGGACATAATGTCAGAAGTACAAGATGCATCACGGAAAGACTGGGACACCTATTTTATGGATATCGCATATATGGTATCGACACGCTCGCGTTGTCCCCGCCGTCATGTAGGTTCAGTGCTGGTGCAGGGTAAGAAGCTGCTTGGTACTGCTTATAACGGTGCTCCGATGGGCGTACAGGACTGCTCAGAGGCAGGCTGTATGATTGCAGAGGAATGGGAAATGAAGCTTGGTGATGACGGTAAGGAGCAGATGGTGAAAAAACAGCGCTGCATTCGCACCATTCATGCGGAGCAAAACTTACTGCTGTTCACAGATCGCGCAGACCGGGAAGGATCTACTGTATATGTAACTGACCAGCCTTGCTGGACCTGTGCCAATATGCTGGCAAACAGCGGAGTGAAGGAAATTGTGTTTCACCGCAGCTATCCAAAGGATAGTGATAAGGTCAGCCTGCTTATGAAGCAAAAAGGGATCGTGTTCCGTTCGCTCACCGATTATGAGCCGCCGCCGCAGGCGAGTATGAAAGTCATATCCTAACTGAATAAGCGAATGGGGAAGAACCTCTGTATGCATCTTATTTGATGCGTTCGGAGGTTCTTTTTGCATTGTAAGGGAGGGGAACAGGGTGAATAAGCGGCCATTGGTCTGGTTTGCTGTGTTTTGGATGATCGGCAGCACCATTGGGGCTGAGTTTAATTCTATGGGAATTGTGATGGCAGCAGGGGGAATGGCGCTCGTGCTAGTTGCCCTTGTGCTGCTAAAGCAGGCGACGCCAAGGCTCGCTGCTGTCTGTTTGCTGGGCTGTGCCTTGGCTGCCGGGGAGAGATTGTGGGCAGACGCCCGCAATGTGACGGCGCTCGCCGGGCTTGATGTGCCAGACGCTTCGTATGAAGTCGAAGTGTCCGGCACGATTGTGTCCGCGGTCGAGGTCGACGGCGACCGCGCGGCATTTCGCGTGACGGCTGATACCGTCTGCGTCCAGGGGAAGCAGCCGCTGAAGCTTCGCGAGCGGCTGCTTGTTCAAGTGCGGCTTGCTGAGCAGCCGCACCAGGAGATCGCCGCCGCGTGGCATCGCGGCGACAAAGTGCGCTTCGCCGGCGAGCTGTCGCTGCCGGCGGGCGCATCCAATAGCGGCGGCTTCGATTACCGCCGCTATCTATCCAGCCAGCATATCCACTGGCTGGTCAAGGTCACGGGCATCGGCGCCGTCCATGCGGCGCCGGGCCCGGGCTGGACCGCGGCCGCTGTGCTCGGCCGCGTTGATGCCGCGCGCGACTGGCTTGGCGCGCGGTTTGATTCGTTGTACCCGGCCGATCAGTCCGGGTACATGAAGGGTCTGGTCCTCGGCATCCGCGAGGACCTGGACCCGGATCAGTTCCAGCAGTTTTCACGGCTGGGACTGACTCATATTTTAGCCATATCAGGCCTCCATGTAGCTGTATTTATATATGCGTTAGGCGCTGTTTTGCGGCTGTTTCGCATGACGCGGGAGCGAATGCTCATCACACTTATGCTTGCTGTACCGCTGTATGTGCTTCTGTCAGGTTCTTCACCTTCGGTGGTGCGGGCAGGACTGATGACCATGCTTGGGCTTCTTGCCGCCCGTATGGACAAGCTGAAAGACGGCTTACATCTTCTTGCAGCAGCAGCGGTTGGTATGCTCATGTGGAATCCTTATTTTATACAGGATGTAAGCTTCCAATTGTCCTTTGCTGTTACAGCAGGGTTGATTCTGTTTGTGCCGTCTGTCAGACATGCAATGCCGCATTGGCCAAAAGGTAAAGCGCTGCTTGATCTGCTTGTCGTGACGATTGTTGCGCAGGCCGTTTCTTTCCCGCTGACGATCTATTATTTTAATCAATTTCACCTTTTATCGATTCCGGCGAATCTCATTCTTGTGCCGTTTATCAGCTTCATTATTATGCCGATTGGTGCAGTTGCTTTGTTTTTGGGATTATTGTGGCCGCTTGGCGGACAATTACTCGCTGCGGTAAGTGTATACGCTAATGACTGGACATTCCTGCTAGTCGAGAAGCTTGGAGCCGTAGACATTGTCCATTCCATATGGGCAACGCCGCCATTATGGTGGATTGCTGCTTGGTATTTCATTCTTGCCGTTATTTGCCGATTGCTTCCAGCGACCCCATCCGCTGTCCACAAGGAGGATACAGATGAAACGATCCCCTTGCAAGAAGCTGCGGCAGGCCAGGACACGGCTCCTATATGGGAGCTGCAAGAAGAACAACAACGGCCAATATGGCAGAGCAGATTCGCATTCATCACAGCAGCTGGCTTGGCTGGAATTGCACTGCTTTTATATGCGTATTTTCCCGATGTGCTGAATCGTACGGCAGATGTAGATGTGCTGGATGTTGGGCAAGGTGATTCTATTTACATCCGTACGCCGCAGGGCAAACGGATTTTGGTTGATGGCGGTGGTACTCTTTCCTTTCGAAAGCCTGGAGAGGAGTGGAAGGAGCGAAGTGATCCTTTTGAGGTTGGAGGAAAGGTAGTTGTTCCCTTATTAATGAAGCGGGGTGTTCATGCGATTGATCTCTTAGTTATTTCGCATCTGGACAGTGACCATATTCGTGGATTAAAAGCCGTTCTTGATGCGATCCCGGTTCGATCCATTTTATGGAATGGGAGTATCAAGCGAGCAGAGGACGCAGAAGGACTTCTCAGCGAAGCTGTGCGGAAGGGTATTCCTCTATATCGTGCGGAGCTTGGACAGCAGTGGAAGATGGATAAGGAAACGGCAATAACGGTTTTATGGCCGCCTCCTGCTTCTAACAAAACGATCCCAATAGTTGAAGAGCAAAACGACGACAGTGTCGTGTTACATATGCAGATCTATGAGTCAACGTTCCTCTTGTCCGGCGATATAAGCTCAGAAGCTGAGTCTGCTATTTTGTCACGTTTGGATCAGGCAGACGCCGAGGGAACGTCATCTCAGTCGTTGAAGCAGCAGCAGCAGCTTGATAAAAGTATTGATGTACTTAAAGTTGGTCATCATGGGAGCCGATTTTCCACCTCGGAAGAGTGGCTTTCGTTTTGGCGGCCTCTTCAGGCAGCGATTTCAGTTGGTGCAACCAATACTTATGGGCATCCACACCCGGATGTGCTGAACCGCCTTAAGGCAGCTGCGGTGGATGCTTTTCGCACGGATCAAGATGGTGAGATTCGTTACAAAGTGAATAGAACGGGAATATATGAGCAAATCATCAAGCAGAAATAGGCAGGTGCGAGACGTCTAAAGTACCCCTTTGCCTATCAGGTCATCCTGTTAAAATGCTCCATTAAACCTAAGTCACTAGGAACTACCTATATACGGGGTTCCATTTTTTTGTTATCCTTTAGGTTGGAGTTTTCTACTTTTTCATTCGAATTATTAAAGTATTTTCATTTAGTTATGCAACATTTTATGCAACCAACTCGTCAGAGAGGTTGCAAGAGAGGGGGATCCTTCGTGGTGGAGCCAGGCCTTATTAGAGCCGCTCAGTCAGGAGATCGGGATGCTTTAATTACTCTGTTGCGAGAGATTGAAACCCATGTTTACCGGACAGCCTATTATATATTGAATAACGAACAGGATGCGATGGATGCGGCTCAAGAAGCGCTTATCCGCATATATACGAAAATCGGCTCCTACGAAGAGAAGGCCCAGTTCAAAACATGGATTCAACGTATTGTAACAAATATTTGTATAGATAAGTTTAGAAGAAGCAAGCCAACCGTATCGATAGACGAGCATGAAATGGTATTCCGAGAGAAGCAAAATGTGGAAGATGAGGTCTTGACGACATATGCCGTTCAAGATATTCGCAATGCAATTGACAAACTGCCTGAGCATCATCGTGCAGTAGTTGTACTGCGGTATTTGCAGGATTTCTCCTATAACGAAATCGCGGATTCGCTTGATCTGCCATTAAATACGGTTAAATCATACTTATTCCGAGCTAGGCAGCAGCTTCAAACTTTACTACATGATTATCAGAAAGGTGGTGTCCGGGGATGACTTGTCAAGAGGTGATCGAATACATGAATCGGCAGCTAGACGACGATCTGAATGAACATGAATATGAGATCTTGATCAAGCATACGAGACATTGTCCGGACTGTGCAGCAATGTTTGAGCGGCTGAAAAAACTGTCCGAGGAGCTGGGGAATCTGCCCCAAGTTATGCCGAGGTTCAGTTTGGTAGATGCCATATTACCTAAGCTTGAATTTATGGAGCCAATACGGCTGCCAGAAGCTGCAGCGGTTGAAATTCCGGCAGTTAATATTCCTTCTCAGCAGTCGAACCGTCGGGCAAAATCACGGCATCAGCTCCGATTCCGGGCAATTAGCGGTATCATTGCAGCCAGTGTTGCTGCAGGTTTATTCCTTGTGTCTTATAACGCAGGTTTGTTTAGTCCTTCACAAAGATTCAGCGACGCGGATAATGCAGGTGCGAATACAGCAACTTCACAGTCGGCTGATACATTTATGCCTAATGCGAAGGTCCAGCCATTCTCTAATGACACCAAAGGCGCAGTGAATACCCAGTCAGTAGAAGGTACTAACGGTACTGAAGAGACCGATCGATCAGTCACAAAAGAAAATCAGTTAAAATCCGACGAGACATCGGCCAACACGGGGGATTCTAGTGAGAACGGTATTGCAGCCGAGGAACCCAGCAACGCTTCTACTGATGATGCCCCATCCATCAGTGACCCTAATGTAGGCAGTGACAATGGAAGCGGCCCTACCCAAGGTATAGCCTCGGATCCTGCACAGCTTGAGGCTGCATCACCCGATGGGCAATATATTGCGAAAGTTACTGGGTTCGTCATTCATGTTTATAAGAGTGGCGAGGTAGCATCGGTCTTTGAAGCGCGTAAAAACGGTAAATTTGCTAATCTTGTTTGGTCGGACGATAACAAACAGCTGACCTATGACATTCAGCTGGAATCCGGCGGTATGGAGCGTTACGTCATTAGTACCGATACGATGACGGAATCAAAGGCTTCTCATTAATCGAGACGATTTTACCGCGATATTCGCACACTTTTCACTCAACCTGCGTAAGATAAAGGAATTGAAGAGTCAACGTAAGCCTTGATCAAAAGTATGACCATCCGCAGGGCGGTACCATGGACCTGCCTGCCGGTGTTTATATAGATGTTCAGGGACAAAGGGATGAGGCCTTATCTGCTCATCCCTTTGTTGCCGTTCAAAAGGCGAAGTAAGTCGGTGCTATTAGGTGAAAGAGGTGCAACGATGGACGCGAAAGAAGCGTTGAAGGAAATCAAAGCGGGTAAGTTTCGTCCCGCCTATGTAATATATGGAAAAGACCGGTTTCGGATCGGACAATTTACGGACACGTTGACGGATGCCATGTTCACACCGGATGAACGTGAGCTTGGCGTAGTGAAATTTGATACCTCAGAGACGCTGATTGAAGAAGCAGCGCTTGAAGCTGAGACCCTTCCTTTCTTTGTAGAACGTAAGCTCGTCATTGTACGTGACTCTGTTGTATTCGCGGCTGGCGGAAAGGAAGGCGGCAAGCTGGATCATAAGACGGATCGGCTGCAGCATTATTTGGACATGCCGTCCGAGACGACGGTTATGTTATTTATTATCAATGCAGAGAAGCTGGATGAACGTCGCAAGCTGGTGAAGATGCTGAAGGACAGAGATGCGCTCATTGCCTATCAAGAACTGGATGCGGCCGAGCTGCGGCGCTGGGTCGTTAAGCGGGCGGAGGAGCAAAAGCGCACGATGACCCCGGATGCAGCCGATCTACTACTCGTGCGGACAGGACAGAATATGCAGCAGCTAGCCATTGAAGTGGACAAGCTTTGTCTGCATGCAGGTGAAGGCGGCGTCATTGGTGTAGAAGAGACAGATATGCTGACGGTCTCTACGGTTGAAGAGGATGTATTTGCACTAGTTGATGCAATTGCTGGTCTACAGGTTGACCGCTCGCTTAAGCTATACAGAGCACTGCTTGTACGTCGCGAAGAGCCGATCAAGATTGCTGCCCTTATTGCTAGGCAGCTTCGAATTATGCTGCAGATTAAGGAGCTTGAACAGCATCGGTATTCGCCGCAGCAAATGGCGGGCCAGATTGGCCTGCATCCATACGCGGTTAAGCTTGCTGCAGAGAAGAGCCAAAAGTTCCAAGTCAAGCGGCTGGGAGCACTTCTTAATGATGTGGCTGATCTGGATTATAAGATGAAAACAGGCGCCATTGATAAGACGCTTGGACTGGAGCTATTCCTCCTGTCGCTTGGCGTCCAGCAAAGTGCCAAATGATAATAAAATCAAAAAAGGCTTCGCTCACCGATTACTCGGGAGGCGAAGCCTTTTTGTTTGCGGTTATTAAGCTTGAGCCGAAAGGGCGTTCAGCTTTTTAGCAAGACGAGATTTTTTGCGGGAAGCCGCATTTTTATGAATCAGGCCTTTAGTAGCCGCTTTATCCAATTTTTTCGTTGCAGCGATCAGAGCCGCTTTAGCAGCATCTACATCAGTGCCAGCGATCGCTTGATCAGCGGATTTAACAGCTGTGCGAAGCGCGGATTTTTGGGAAGCGTTCAAAGCGCGGCGTTTTTCGCTCGTTTTAACGCGTTTAATTGCGGATTTAATGTTTGGCATCGAATTTCACCTCCTACAAAGTTTGCGTAAGCAAACAAAAAGCATACGCTATAAGTCTAGGTAACACAACTTAAAATATATTACCATGTACAGGTCCGAAAAGCAATAGCGTACCGAGCTTGCCATTTTTGCTCATCTCTTGCCAAAGTATGAAATCGTCTCCCTTGCGAACAATAAGCTGGAGATGATGGCATTGCTTTTGAAGGGAGAATGGATAGATGACTGAACTTGATATGCAGATGTACAATATCCGCACGGATCTGGCGTTGGAAGCAAAGGAAATGGCGGAGCAGCTTGGCGGCGGTGGGCCAATTCCAGGCATCCATTCCGAAACAACAGATGATAATGGGATTATGATTACTCATCTTCATGTTCAGAATGAGCAAGGCTCGCGTGCGATAGGCAAAGTGCCCGGCCGTTACGTCACCATAGAGGTGCCTGCGCTGCGGAATCAGGATACGGAGCTGCAGGATCGGGTAGCAACTCAATTCGCGAAGCATTTCGAGATGTTCTTGGAACGGCTTGGGATAGGTAAGACAGCTAAAGTACTTATTGTTGGTCTCGGGAACTGGAACGTCACACCGGATGCGCTTGGACCACTGGTGGTGGAGAATGTAATGGTTACGCGCCATTTTTTCGAGCTAATGCCAGATCAGGTTGCACCTGGATATCGTGCGGTTAGTGCCGTCGCTCCGGGTGTACTTGGGATTACGGGGATCGAGTCGAGCGAGATTGTACAAGGAATCGCGGAGAAAACAAAACCCGATGTCATTATTGCAATTGACGCTTTGGCATCCAAATCACTTGATCGGGTAAATACGACGATTCAAATTGCAGACATCGGTATTCATCCGGGCTCAGGGATTGGCAACAAGCGTAAAGGATTGACGAAGGAGATTCTAGGTATCCCTGTCATTGCGATAGGTGTGCCAACAGTGGTTTATGCCTCAACGATTGTGAACCATACAATTGAACTGATGAGAAGCCATATGGCAGCGAACAATGGGAATAACGATCAGATCTTTGGTCTGATGAATCAGATGGGCGAGGCAGAACGTCTCCAGCTTGTGAAAGAGGCGCTTAACCCTATGGGCCATGATCTGCTTGTAACACCTAAGGAGATTGACGAGTTTATTGAAGATATCGCCAACATCATTGCCAGCGGCCTGAACGCCTCACTCCATGAAGCAGTCGATACTGACAATGTTGCTGCGTATACACATTGATTAATTAGAAGCTCTTGAAGCTTAACAGCCTCAGGAGCTTTTTTTTCGTTATAAATACAACTCTCTTAATCTATCAATTGAAATCTAGTATTTCATTTCTGGTTCTATCAAAGCTTCTTGTCTCATAGATTAATAGCAGATGAGCAACGAGAAGTGGGAGGTAGAACTTGTAATGAAAAAAACCATTATGCTGTTTGATCTGACGAGAGGAAGCAAGCGTATTCGAGAGCTGCTCGTAACGGGTAAAACATTCGTGGTGTTGTCGATATGTTCCATGTTGTTTTTTGTTGCAATTGGTATTGCCGGCATGGCGCATCAGCATTCGCTGTCTGCTCCAGTTTCTTCTATGACAGGTTTTGCAGCTTCCGTTTCAAGCGGGTTCTTTGGGGATATGCTAGAAATGGAGATGCCTCAGTTCCATAGCAGTAAATCAGCTGAGGAGTTATCCGGTACACAAATAAGCAGTTTTCTCATCCGACTAATGACGGATGTTAATCCTAGTGATCCAAGAAGCCTCATCGCAGGTGAAATTCCAGGAATGAGTGCAGATGAGTCATTTCTGATCGCCAAAGGGGTCGGAACGGATTTGAATGTTTGGCCAGAAGATAATGCGCCAAGTCAGGGTGATTCTAATTCGAATGGCAATGGAAATGGCAGCGGAAATGATCCTGGCTTGCCGGGTGGACTCGATGAGCCAACAGAAACACCGACACCGCCAACACCGACCCCAACAGAGACGTCGACCCCAACACCAACACCAGATAATTCGGGCTCAGAACATACAACAGGAAAAGATAAAGTTGTGTTTATCTACCACTCCCACAGCCGGGAATCCTGGTATCCGGAGCTGACGGATAAGAATGGCGATGCAAATTCGGCATCAAAAAATATTACGCTTGTTGGAGCTAGACTGGCATCGAAGCTGGAAGACCTCGGCGTAGGCACAACTCACTCGGATACGGATTATCCGACAGCCATTAAGGATTATGATTGGAATTACTCCTATAAGTATTCGAAGAAAACGGTACAAGAAGCATTGGCAAGTAACAAGAAGCTGAAGTTTTTCTTCGATATCCATCGGGATTCGGGCAGACGCAAAACGACAACGGTTGATATTGGCGGTAAAAGCTATGCACAAGTATATTTCATTATTGGACATAAGAATCCTGACTGGAAAAAGAACGCGGAATTTGCAACACAAATTCATAATGCTTTAGAAAAAGAATATCCGGGCATATCCCGTGGAATCCTGGGGAAAACAACCGCAACCGGTAATGGAGAATATAATCAATCACTTGCCGATGACAGTGTGCTGATAGAGATCGGCGGCGTGGACAATACGTTAACAGAGAGCTACCGGACAGCGGATGTGCTGGCGAAAATTATCGCAGAAATTTACTGGGATGCAGAGAAAGTGTCTGCTACGAAATAATGAATAAGGTCAAGGCTGCTGCGGCAGCCTTACCTCATGGAAGGAGCTGGAGAGCAATGAAGGGTACTCTGAAATGGATACTGCTGGGAGGAGTTCTTGTCTTTATTATTTTGTATGGAGTAGAGATGTCTTCTTCAGGAATAGAAAAGATCTATGGACCAATTGATGGTGAAGGCACTTCGTCAGCTATTATGTCACAAGACAAAACGAGGTCTATATCGGAAGAAGATTACGAAGATGCGGTTGAGAGCACAGGATTGTCCAAATCGGCTGAACGGAAAATTGACGCACTTGAGAAAGAACTGAAGGAAGTTCGGAAGATTGCCGAGGAATCTGCCCGTCATGAGCGGCTGCCAGGCATTTCGTCTGATTCCGGTGAGCCAGCGGTGAATAAGGTAGCGGATGGAACTGCCGGATTGCTTCAGTCCGTATCCAGCGGCAGCATAAGGTTCATTGCTTCCATTCTGAATTCCGTGACAGGCTAGCGCCGCATCTTTGTGGCAAACCGCATTGCTGGTACACCGTATAGCTGATATAATGGAAAGAATGATTAGCTATATAATGGATTGTGTGGGGGTTAGGCATGACTGACGTTCGTGACCGGCAAAAGAAAATTAGGAATTTCTCAATTATTGCACATATTGACCACGGGAAGTCGACGCTCGCTGACCGTATTCTTGAGTTTACCGGAGCGTTATCTTCGCGCGAAATGCAAGAGCAGGTGCTCGACCAGATGGATCTGGAGCGGGAGCGCGGGATCACCATTAAACTTCAGGCTGTACGGCTTACGTACAAAGCGGATGATGGTGAAGAATATATACTTAACTTGATCGATACGCCTGGGCATGTCGATTTCACGTATGAAGTATCCCGCAGTATGGCTGCGTGTGAAGGAGCACTGCTTGTAGTAGATGCTGCACAAGGTATCGAAGCACAGACGCTTGCGAATGTTTACTTGGCACTCGACAACAGCCTGGAGATTCTTCCGGTTATTAATAAAATTGACCTGCCAAGCGCAGAGCCAGAACGCGTGAAGCAAGAGATCGAGGATGTTATTGGTCTTGATGCAAGCGATGCCGTTCTTGCCTCGGCTAAAGCGGGTATCGGAATTAAAGAAATTTTGGAGCAAGTGGTGCAAAAGGTACCGGCTCCAACTGGTGATCCAGATGAACCACTTAAAGCGCTTATCTTTGACTCCCACTATGACCCATACAAAGGGGTTATCGTGTATGTACGTGTCATTGATGGCAGTATCAAACCAGGTAAGAAAATCCGCTTTATGGCGACAGGCGCAGAATTCGAGGTTATCGAGGTAGGCGCGTTCAAACCACGGATGAGTATTGTGGACGAGCTTGCAGTAGGTGACGTTGGCTTTGTCGTAGCGGGTATCAAGAATGTAAAAGATACACGTGTTGGTGATACGGTGACGGAAGCGAAGCGTCCTGCTCCTGAAGCACTTCCTGGTTACCGTAAAATTAACCCAATGGTATTCTGTGGTCTGTATCCAATTGAAACGCAAGATTATAATGATCTGCGTGAAGCACTTGAGAAGCTTGAGCTGAATGACGCATCGCTGCGTTATGAGCCAGAGACCTCTACAGCGCTTGGATTCGGCTTCCGTTGTGGATTCCTTGGTCTATTGCATATGGAAATTATTCAGGAACGTATCGAACGTGAATTCAATATTCCGCTCATTACGACAGCGCCAAGCGTAATTTATCGTGTTACTCTAACGAATGGTGATGTACTTACCATCGATAATCCGTCCAATTATCCAGAAGCAGGCAAGCTCGACTTTGTTGAGGAGCCATATGTCAAAGCAGCTATTATTGTACCGAATGATTACGTAGGTGCGATTATGGAGTTATGCCAAGGCAAGCGTGGCGAGTTCGTCAATATGGAGTACTTGGACACAAACCGTGTTACGCTTACTTATGAAGTTCCGCTGTCGGAGATTGTATATGACTTCTTTGATCAACTGAAATCAAGCACTAAAGGTTACGCGTCATTCGACTATGAGGTATCTGGATACCGCAGATCGAATCTTGTGAAGATGGATATTATGTTGAACAACGAGCAAGTCGATGCCTTGTCCGTTATCGTTCACCGAGATCGTGCTTACCATCGCGGCCGGATTATCTGTCAGAAGATGAAAGAGCTTATTCCGCGCCAAATGTTCGAGGTTCCTGTACAGGCTTCGATTGGTACGAAAGTAATCGCTCGTGAGACGGTTAAAGCAATGCGTAAAAACGTTCTTGCCAAATGTTATGGCGGTGACATCAGCCGTAAACGGAAACTTCTGGACAAGCAGAAGGAAGGTAAGAAACGGATGAAGCAGGTCGGCAGCGTAGAGGTTCCTCAAGAGGCCTTCATGGCGGTGCTGAAAATCGACGAGGATTAAGGGGAGCTTCTCCTTAGTACCAGTCGTAGAAATATGGCATAAGTGTGCTAGACGCAGAGGGGACAGGGTTTCTCCTTACAGCCGCTGTTGCCGATCTTTTTCTTGAACAATTTGATACGGTTGAAAAAGATCGGCAAAGGCGGGCGCTGCGCTCTTCCAGGAGATACCCATTACCCCTCATGCAGCACACTTGCCAGACATTCTAGACAGGACTAAGGAGAGCTTGCTCACCTTAGTCCTGTCGATTTTTTTAGATAGGTAAAAAGAAAAGAGGGAATTTCAAGATGATTAATTACGCGCCTAAGGCGCTTTATATTCATATCCCGTTTTGTACGAACAAATGTCATTATTGTGATTTCACTTCGTATGTATTAAAGGGACAGCCCGTTGATGAGTATCTGGAAGCTCTTGAGAGAGAGATGGCCTTAACTGTTGCTCAAATGCCGCCGGAGAGAATCGATACTGTATTTGTTGGAGGAGGTACGCCAACGGTACTGACGCCGCCGCAGATGGAACGTTTCCTCGCTTCGGTCAAAAAGTATTTTCCACTTGCAGATGATGTGGAGTTTACGATGGAAGCTAACCCCGGTACAACTGATCCTGAGAAGCTTGCAGCTATGTTCGCTGGCGGTGTGAACCGGATCAGCTTTGGCGTGCAGTCGTTCAACAATGCGCTGCTTGAGCGGATTGGCCGTATTCATAGTATGGAAGATGTATATAAGAGTCTTGAGAATGCCCGCGCTGCAGGTTTTACGAATCTGTCGATCGATCTGATGTTCGGATTGCCTGGCCAAACGGTTGAGACCTTAGAGGATAGCGTAAACAAAGCGCTGGCGCTGGACCTGCCGCATTATTCGCTATACAGCCTCAAGGTAGAGGAAAATACGTTGTTCCACAAGCTGTATCAACGTGATGAATTGCCTTTGCCTCCTGAGGATGAGGAATTTAATATGTATACACTGCTTATGGACCGTCTGAAGCAAGCAGGACGTAATCATTATGAGATCAGCAACTTCGCACGACCAGGCTATGAGAGCAGACATAATTCGACCTATTGGCGTAATGAGCCATATTACGGACTTGGGGCAGGAGCACATGGATACGCGAGTGGACTGCGTCACGTCAATGTGAAAGGCGTTCAGCCATACATTGAATATACAAAGACAAAGCTGCCGCGGCTGGAAGAGAACTCCGTACCTGAATACGAAGCGATGGAAGACTTTATGATGGTGGGGCTTCGTCTGCTTAAAGGTGTTCGTGCCTCGGATTACGCTGCTCAATTTGAAGGACGTAAACTTGAGGATAAGTTTGGTTCTATTATTGAGAAACTCGAGAAAAATGGTCTGCTTGAACGCATCGAAGATGCCGGAGATACTATATATAAATTGACAGATAAAGGCGTTCTTTTTGGCAATGACGTATTTGGTTCGTTTATTGGACTAGAAGAGGAAGTTGCTGGCTAAAATTCGGAAAATTAGATCTTGAGAAAACATGCGACATGCTGTATATTTATTCACATGGAATGAATTTGCACCGGGTGGAGGCGATTGCAGCATGGAGGCGACGGAACAATTAACGGTGGTTTGCAGAAAAGCGGCACCGGAAGATGTGGAAACTTTGTATGAACTCATTAAAGGCTATGCGGAACAGGGTATCATGCTGCCCCGCACCCGGGAGACGCTTAAGTATCAGCTGGATACGTTTGTTGTGGCGGAGCTTGGCGACAAGGTCGTTGGCTGCGGCTCATTATTACGGCTTGGCGCTGATTTGGTTGAGATCCGTTCGCTGGGCATGACTGAGGGTTACAGAGGTCTCAAGATCGGTAATAAGCTTGTTGATTTTCTGATCGAACAAGCAAGAGAGCAAGGCATACCAAAAGTTATGGCGCTCACTTATGCGGTTAATTTCTTCCTGCGGAACGGATTTACCGTTGTGGAGAAAGAGATTTTTCCGGAAAAGGTTTGGAAGGACTGTGTAAACTGTCCGAAGCAGCATGCTTGCGACGAAATCGCTGTATTGAAAATGTTGAGCTAATCCGATGAGGATTAGTCAAATCATAAAATGGACAAAAGGTTAGGCAGCATGCCTAGCCTTTTTATTTATGTTAATCATTAGAAGACAGGCCTGAAAATGCTGAACCGACTTGACAATGAACAAGGTGGTTTGGTATTTTTGTATTAATGATTAGCACTCGGGTCTAATGAGTGCTAACGAGAAGGCCAGATAATCTTTTTGGAGGGATGCGAATGTTGACTGAACGGCAAAGAATGATACTGAATGCAATTGTAGACGACTATATCCGTTCTGCTGAGCCAGTTGGTTCTAGAAGCATTTCGAAGCGCGGCGACGTAGGCTTCAGCCCTGCAACCATTCGTAATGAAATGGCCGATCTGGAGGAGCTTGGTTTCCTCGAGCAGCCGCATACGTCGGCAGGACGCATTCCATCTACTAAAGGTTATCGTTATTACGTTGATCATCTCGTGAAACTAAATGAAATTAATGATACAGATATGAATCAAGCTCGTTCCTTCTTCTCAGAGAAAATGAGTCAGATGGAGCAAGTCATCCAGCATGCGGCGATGATTTTGTCCAATCTTACGAATTACACGTCGATCTTGCTTGGACCGGAGATGTTCAGCAACTCGCTGAAACACTTTAATTTGGTGCCTCTAGATGATAAGTCGGCTGTTGCGATTATTGTGACGAATACCGGTCATGTTGAGAATAGGACCATTACAATTCCTCCCGGCATCCGAATGGATGAGATGGAGAAGATTGTGAACATCCTGAATGCGAAGTTGATTGGTATTCCGCTCGTTCGTCTGAAGTCAAAGCTGTATGCAGAAGTTGGGCAAGAGCTGGAACGTTATGTTGATCATTGCGAAGAAGTGCTTGGTATTCTGGACAGTGCACTGACAAATGATGATGAGCAGCGGATTTTCCTTAGCGGAACAACAAACATGCTTACTCAGCCGGAGTTTAAAGATGTTGATAAAGTGAAGACGATCCTGGATTTGCTAGATCAAACACCTGCCGTTATGAAAATGATTTCCGCAGCACCTTCGGGTATACAAGTGAGGATTGGAACAGAAAATGACCAAGAGGCAATCGCGAATTGCAGTTTGATTACGGCAACTTATCAGTTGGATGGAAAGTCACTTGGCACCATTGGAATACTTGGTCCTACCCGTATGGAATACGGGAAAGTCATTAGCCTCCTTGATGTTATTAGTAAGGATTTGGCTTTGATCATGGGACGCTTCTATAAATAGCGTCGGTTTGCTGTTGCCTTGGTTGGGGCTGTATGCTTGGCGCGTACGAACGTGGTGTTGCCTTCCGTCGCTGTTGAAAACGGGAATTTGGATTGGTATTCCTAGCGGAATATTCCCGTTTTCAAAGGCGAGCGCTGCGCTCTTCAGGCATCACCACGTTCTCCCGCGCACGGCGCGCAGCACCAGATGAACGGCAAAGGCAAGCGCGCAACGATTTATCTGCGCTTAGCGGGGTAAAGAATTATGCTTACGAAGTAAGAATTGCCCAAAGGCATGGCAATTCTTTTAAGGAGGTGAATATGGTGAGTAATGACCAACAACATAACGAAACAATCGATGAAGTTATAGACGAGCAAGTGGAAGAGCAGCAAGAGGTTGAAGTGCAGGAAGATTCGCGCCTTGAAGAGCTCGAAAAGCTGGCCGAGGAGAATCAACAAAGATACTTACGTGCACAAGCGGACTTCGATAATTTCCGTCGTCGTACGCAAAAGGAAAAAGAAGATCTTGCGCAATACGCTTCCATGAAGCTGATCGGACAACTGCTTCCAGTTGTCGATAACTTCGAACGTGCTGTATCAGCGGCTACCGCTAATCAGGACTTTGATGCGCTTGCCAAAGGCGTGGATATGATTTTCCGTCAACTTGAGCAAACGCTGCAGCAAGAAGGCCTTAAAGCAATGGAGGCTGTTGGTGAGGCGTTTAATCCTGAATTCCATCAAGCAATTATGACAGTGGAATCAGATGAGCACGAAGAAGGCATTGTCGTTGAGGAAGTGCAAAAGGGCTACATCCTGAAGGATCGTGTCCTGCGTCCTGCAATGGTTAAAGTAAGCGGCTAATAATTATTCCTTTCATTGGAATTTAAATAAGATTGATTAATGCTTACGAAGTGAAAATTGCTTCACAATTTTCTTTAGGAGGAATTCACGATGAGTAAAGTTATTGGTATTGACCTTGGTACTACAAACTCTTGCGTTGCAGTAATGGAAGGCGGCGAAGCTGTCGTTATCCCGAATCCAGAGGGCAACCGTACAACACCTTCTGTTGTTGGTTTCAAGAAAGATGGCGAGCGTATTGTTGGTGAAACAGCAAAACGTCAAGCGATCACTAACCCTGACCGTACAGTTATGTCGATCAAACGTCATATGGGTACAAACCACAAAGAAGTAATCGATGGTAAAGAATATACAGCTCAAGAAATCTCCGCAATTATCCTGCAGAAGCTGAAATCCGATGCTGAAGCATACCTGGGCCAAACGGTAACACAAGCGGTTATCACTGTTCCAGCTTACTTCAACGACAGCCAGCGCCAAGCAACAAAAGATGCTGGTAAAATCGCAGGTCTGGAAGTTCTTCGTATCGTCAACGAGCCTACAGCGGCAGCACTGGCATACGGCCTTGAGAAAACAGAAGATCAAACGATCCTCGTTTATGACCTTGGCGGCGGTACTTTCGACGTCTCGATCCTTGAACTAGGCGACGGTTTCTTTGAAGTTAAAGCAACTAGCGGCGACAACAAGCTGGGCGGCGATGACTTTGACCAAGTCATCATCGACTACCTCGTAGCTGAATTCAAGAAAGAGCAAGGCGTTGACCTTTCCAAGGACAAAGCTGCAGTTCAACGTTTGAAAGATGCTGCTGAGAAAGCGAAAAAAGAACTGTCTGGCGTTCTGACTACAACAATCTCGCTGCCATTTATCACTATGGCTGATGGCGTTCCACAGCATTTGGAGTTGAACCTGACTCGTGCGAAATTCGAAGAAATTTCGGCACAATTGGTTGAGCGTTCCCTTGCTCCTACTCGTCAAGCACTGAGCGACTCGGGTCTGTCTGTAAGTGAAATCGATAAAGTTGTTCTTGTTGGTGGTTCGACTCGTATCCCTGCTGTACAAGAAGCGGTTAAAAAACTGATCGGCAAAGAGCCGCACAAAGGCGTTAACCCTGATGAAGTGGTTGCTCTTGGTGCAGCCGTTCAAGCTGGCGTACTGACTGGCGATGTAAAAGACGTTGTATTGCTCGACGTAACTCCATTGTCCCTTGGTATCGAGACTGCAGGCGGCGTCTTCACGAAGATGATCGACCGTAATACTACGATCCCAACAAGCAAATCCCAAATTTATTCCACTTATGCAGATAACCAACCAGGCGTTGAAATTCACGTCCTTCAAGGTGAGCGTCAAATGGCTGCTGGCAACAAAACGCTGGGCCGTTTCCAACTGAATGATATTCCATTGGCACCACGCGGCGTACCGCAAATCGAAGTTACTTTTGATATCGATGCTAATGGTATCGTTAACGTATCGGCACTCGATAAAGGCACTGGCAAGAGCCAAAAAATTACGATCACTTCTTCGGGCGGTTTGAGCGAGGCTGAAATCGAACAAATGATGAAGGATGCTGAGCTGAACGCGGAAGAAGATCGTAAACGCCGTGAGCTTGTAGAAGCGAAAAACAGCGCTGACCAACTTGTGTACTCCGTTGACAAAACGTTGAAAGACCTTGGAGATAAAGTGGATGCTTCCGAAATTGAAAAAGCAAATGCTGCCAAAGAGAAAGTAACAAGCGCAATTGCAACAGATGACCTGGAGCAAATTACGAAAGCTTCTGAAGAGCTGACCGAAATCGTTCAACAGCTGTCTGTGAAGCTTTATGAGCAAGCACAAGCGGCTCAGGGCGGTGCTCCTGAAGGCGCTGAAGCAGCAGATGCTGGCGCTCGTGGTAAAGATAATGTCGTTGACGCTGACTACGAAGTGGTTGACGAAAACAAGAAATAAGACTTAACTTGTAATGGGAGAGGTCAAAGACAGGGTCTTCCTGTCTTTGACCTTCTCGTTTGTAATTGAATCAAACATGGGTGGAGGTGAGATGAGTTGGCAGATAAACGCGATTATTATGAGGTGCTTGGCTTAGGCAAAAGTGCTTCAGGCGATGAGATTAAGAAAGCATATCGGCAATTAGCGCGTAAGTACCACCCTGACGTCAATAAAGAGGCTGACGCAGAGACGAAGTTCAAAGAAGTGAAGGAAGCTTATGATGTCCTGAGCGATGATGGACAACGCGCAAGATATGACCAGTATGGTCATGTTGATCCGAACCAGGGAATGGGCGGAGCTGGCGGATTCTCGGGCAATGGTGATTTTGGCGGTTTTGGTGATATCTTTGATATGTTCTTTGGCGGTGGCGGTGGAGGTCGACGCGACCCTAACGCACCACAGCGCGGCAATGACTTGCAATATTCGATGACTATTGAATTCAAGGAAGCCGTATTTGGCAAAGAAACGGAAATTACGATTCCACGTACGGAATCTTGCGATACTTGTGTGGGCACTGGTGCGAAGCCAGGTACTAAACCGGAGACTTGTTCGGTATGTCATGGATCCGGTCAGCAAGAGGTTGTCCAAAATACGCCGTTTGGCCGTATGGTTAACCGTCGCGCTTGTTCGAATTGCGGCGGCGCAGGTAAAGTGATCAAAGAGAAATGTGGTACTTGTCATGGCGCTGGCAAGGTGAAAAAACAGCGTAAAATTAACGTTCGTATTCCAGCTGGTGTTGATGATGGCGCACAAATCCGTCTCTCCGGCGAAGGTGAAGGCGGCCTGCGTGGTGGTCCTGCCGGCGATCTTTATATCGTTATCCGCGTGAAGGCGCATGATTTCTTCGAGCGTGAGAATGATGATATTTATTGCGAGGTTCCGTTGACTTTCGTGCAGGCAGCACTTGGTGATGAGATTGAAATCCCAACGCTGACTGAGAAAGTGAAGCTGAAGATTCCTGCCGGTACGCAGACGGGTACTTATTTCCGACTCAAAGGAAAAGGTGTGCCTAAGCTGCGCGGTTACGGTCAAGGCGACCAGCATGTTAAAGTAACGATCGTTACTCCAACCAAGCTGACCGATGCTCAGAAAGATTTGCTTCGTGAGTTTGGCGGAATTGGCGGCGAGGCTCCATCAGAGAGCAGCGAGCATCATGAATCCATTTTCGATAAAATGAAGAAAGCGTTCCGCGGCGAATAGCCCCGGACGTTTTTTTATTTTTACATATGAATAGATCTAGTTCTTAAGTTGCATGCTATTTAAGTAATAGACATGATCTCTTAAGGAGCTGGATTAACAATGACAAACAAGCAAAAAGAAGATATGGAGAAAGTAAACTTCGGCGATTTGCCAATAGGGAAAAATGAAGATGTTGAGTTTTCGGAGGAGCTGGCAGATGAGGCCGATAAACAAGCTGCCAGTCGTGCTGCGGCTGCAGATGCTCGTGAAGAAAATGAGCAGGGCATATAAATGACTCAGCAGGTTGAGATCAGAGCCAATTTCGGGGGGCCTGGTGCAGCTCAGGAAGCGCTCCGTAAGCTTCAAGCTCTACGGGCTTTTGAAGTGAATGGATTATATGAAAACGGCCTTTTGACGGCTACAGTAGATGAAGATGTAGCAGAGCGGGCGGTCCATATGATCGAGCAGATTGGCGGCCATTCACAGACTGAAACGATTGGCTGATGTCAGAAGCGGCAAACAAGCATTTTTGTTTGCCGCTTTTTTGTGCATAAATGATGAATAGTGTACAATAGAGGGTAGTTTTCTAAGACTATGTTTACGAAGTGAGAATTAACGCAAGAACGCGCTAATTCTTTTTCAGGAGGGGTACCAATAATGAAATGGCATGAAATTACGATCTCGACAACGGAGCAAGCGATCGAGATGATCTCAAACTTTTTGCATGAAATGGATGCTGACGGCGTATCCATTGAAGAATCGGGCACGCTGAATAAGGAGCGGGATACTTCACTAGGACAATGGTACGAATTGCCGCTTAACGATATTCCGGAAGGTCAGGCAGTTATTAAAGGTTATTTCCTTGAAAGCGTAGATATGGATGCTCTCAAAGCAGTGGTTGTCCCAAGGATTGAACAGCTTCGTGAGTTTGGCATTGATCCTGGCAATTTTGAGATATCATTCAGAGTTGTTGACGAAGAGGATTGGGCGACAGCATGGAAGCAATACTTCAAACCGATTAGAGTATCGGAACGTTTAACGATTAAGCCGACATGGGAAGAATACGAGCCTGCTGAAGGCGAGAACATCATAGAGCTGGACCCTGGAATGGCATTTGGTACTGGTACGCATCCAACGACTTCACTTTGTCTGCAGACGCTTGAATCGGTTATTAAGGGCGATGAGGAGATTATTGACGTAGGAACGGGTTCAGGTATTCTTGCCATTGGGGCTATGAAGCTTGGAGCACGCCGAGTACTTGCGCTGGATCTGGATCCGGTTGCTGTATCAAGTGCAACGGAAAACGTAAGATTAAATGGCTTGCAGGATGATATTGAAGTGGTGGAAAGTGATCTGCTTGGTGTGCTTGGAGGGAAAGTTGTCCATGCTGTAAATGAGCGGGATGCTCGCAGTACTTCGGTTACTTTACCGGTAGATCTGGTTGTAGCGAACATTTTGGCGGAAATTATTTTGCTCTTCATCGATGATGTGTTTGCAGCACTGAAACCAAACGGTATTTACATAGCATCTGGTATTTTCAAGAATAAGGAAACCGATGTTGAGGATGGTCTTATCCGTTCAGGCTTTGAAGTCATTGATAAACGCCGCGACCAGGACTGGATTGCATTCGTGGCGAGAAAGCCGCAGGTGAATGAATGAACTGGGAGAGTTTCTTAGCTTATCCGGTTGAAGATTTGCCTTTTGTGGCGCTGGTGCTAATTATCTCCTTCACCGTGCATGAGTTCGCTCATGCATACAGCGCGTACAAATTTGGTGACAGGACCGCCTATGATATGGGACGGGTTACACTTAATCCACGTGTACATATTGATGTGCTTGGCGCTATCCTTATTCTGATCGCAGGCTTCGGTTGGGCGAAGCCTGTGCTCGTGAATTCTAATAATTTCAAGAAGCCGCGTCTTATGGGAGTTATCGTATCGGCATTAGGGCCGATTAGTAACTTGCTGCTTGGTATCCTTGGTGTTTTACTCACATACATATTGGACGCAACAGGCTTGATGTATGCGGGATCCAACGGCGTTGACTTAGCGCTACAGCATTTTTTCTTTTATTTTATCTTCCTTAATTTCATCTTGTTCATTTTTAACTTGATTCCGCTGCCGCCGCTTGACGGCTACCGGATTATTCAGGATCTTCTTCCGCGGGAAGCGAGAATCAAGATGGATCAGAACATGCAGTGGGGCATGTATATCTTCCTACTGCTTGTGTTCATTCCACCGCTTCGCCGTGTTACGCTTGATCCGATCCTCGGCTTATGGGAACCGCTCTACAATTTCTTTTTTAAATTATTCCAGCCGTTGTTTTAAGCCGCTCTCATAGATTTTTAGAGCGGAAACATGCTAATATGAAGGATGGTTAGACTGACGCAATGCAGCGATATTTTGTAGCAGCGGAGCAGTTTGACGGCTCTAGCGTGCGTTTAATAGGGGAAGATGCCTTCCATGCCGTCCGCGTTATGCGGATGAAGCCGGAAGAGAAATTTATTGCCAGTGACGGCCTATCTCGTGTTGTACTTGCTGCAGTTCGGGAGGCCGATTCTTCGGAAGTGGTTGCCGACATTGTGGAGGAGCTCCCAATGGACTCTGAGTCTAATTGGTCCGTTACAATTGCGCAAAGCTTGCCGAAGGGCGATAAGATGGAACTGGTTATTCAGAAAGGGACGGAGATTGGCGCTTATTCGTTTGCGCCGTTCCAGTCAGAGAGAATGATAGTTCAATACGACGGCAAGAAGGAAGCGAAGCGCCTGGAGCGTTGGAGTAAGATTGCGAAGGAAGCAGCCGAACAGTCACACCGTTGCCGTGTTCCTGCGATCGAACCAGTGCGCAGCTGGCGTGAGCTGAAGGAAGCTATACCAACTTTTGATTTAGCGTTATTTTGTTATGAACGGGAAGGCGATGCAGCAGCAGGCAAGGGCATAAGAGATGCCGTGCTTAATTGGAAGAAGCAGGCAGGCGATAAGGCTGCCGAGCCCAAGATGCTGCTCATCGTTGGTCCTGAAGGCGGCTTTACGGAACGTGAGGCTGATGAAGCGGAAGCGGCGGGAGCTGTAATTGTTGGCCTAGGCAGGCGAATATTACGGACAGAAACCGCGGGCATCGTAGGGCTGACATGCCTCATGTACGAAGCCGGAGAAATGGGAGGAGCGTAAGAAATTTATGCCATCGGTTGCATTTTACACCTTGGGATGCAAAGTTAACTTTTACGACACAGAAGCGATTTGGCAGCTGTTTAAGAATGAAGGATATGAGCAGGTTGACTTTGAATCAACCGCTGATGTGTATTTGATTAATACATGTACAGTTACGAATACTGGCGATAAGAAGAGCCGTCAAATTATTCGCCGCGCAATTCGCCGGAATCCGGATGCAGTTATAGCGGTGACGGGCTGTTATGCCCAAACTTCACCAGCAGAAATTATGGCGATTCCAGGTGTTGACCTCGTTATCGGTACACAGGATCGCGAGAAGATCATGACATTTGTTAATCAAATTCATGATGACCGTCAACCGGTTAACGCCGTTCGGAACATTATGAAGACTCGTGAATTCGAGGAGCTTGATGTGCCGGACTTCAATGAACGTACTCGTGCCTTTTTGAAGATTCAAGAAGGGTGTAACAATTTCTGTACGTTCTGTATTATTCCATGGTCGCGTGGACTGTCACGCAGCCGTGATTCGAAGAGTGTTCTGGAACAAGCGAAACAGCTTGTAGCTTCAGGTTACAAGGAAATTGTCCTGACCGGCATTCATACAGGCGGCTATGGCGACGATATGGAAAATTATCGTCTGACAGATCTGCTATGGGATTTGGATAAAATCGAAGGTCTTGAACGAATTCGGATCAGTTCAATCGAAGCTAGCCAGATCGACGATGCTATGATTGACGTTCTGAAGCGTTCGGAGAAAATGTGCCGTCATCTGCACATTCCACTTCAAGCAGGAGATACTTCGGTGCTCAAGCGGATGCGCCGTAAATATACGACAGAAGAATTTGCAGGCAAGCTGAAACGTATTCGTGAAGCTATGCCTGGTGTAGCGATTACTACGGACGTGATTGTTGGTTTCCCTGGTGAGACTGATGAGATGTTCGAGAATGGTTATAAGTTTATGCAAGAAGTCGGTTTCTCCGAAATGCACGTCTTCCCTTACTCGAAGCGTACAGGTACACCTGCAGCACGTATGGAAGATCAAGTGGACGAAGAAGTGAAGAACGAACGCGTTCATAAGCTGATTGACCTATCGGAGAAGATGCAGCTGGCTTATGCTGAGCAATATGTAGGCGCCGTGCTGGACGTGATTCCGGAACGTGATTATAAAGGTGCACCAGGCACTGGTCTTGTCATGGGTTATTCAGACAACTACATTCAGGTTATCTTCGAAGGTACTGAGGCGCTTGTTGGCAAGCTTTGCCGAGTGAAAATTACGGAAGCTGGCGTTAATGAATGCCGCGCTCAGCTCGTTCGTGTTCTTGATGACGTACCTGCAGAAGCGTTGAGAGCTTAGAAATAGAAAAATACGCACGAGGGTTTCCCGCCCATTTCTGTAAGATTGGAACAGCGGGAAATCCTCGTTGTTGCATGCAAATGTCAAGCAGGCAAGGGGGAAACGGAAATGGTTGAAATTTCGGCAGGAGGCGTGGTCTATCGTCGGAACGAAGCCGGGCTCTTGCAAATCCAGCTGATTCAGGACCGTTATGGCAAAGTGTCACTCCCGAAAGGCAAGATGGAGCCCGGGGAAACCGTTGAACAGACAGCGCTTCGTGAAATTGCCGAGGAAACCGGATTGATCGGGGCTATTATCAAACCGATTGATCAAATTAAGTATCGGTATCATGATTCGCATAAGGGAACTGTCGATAAAGAGGTCCATTATTATTTGGTTGAGGCGGTTGGCGGCTCGCTGCAGGCTCAGGTTGAAGAGATTCGCGGCGTTGAATGGTTTGACCCGCTTGAAGCTTGGAGGCGGCAAAAACAATCCGGTTATGAGAATAATAACCGGATTGTGGCTGGGGCACTTAGTTTGCTTGGCGTAAAATACGACTAGACAGGCAGTTTGCGGAAGGCTGGCAGATAACAGAATGGTAAGGCGATCAGCGAGCTCAGAATATTGAAGATCGTCTGCGCATGTGCGATTTGACTAGCAGGCGATTGTGCGAACCAGCCGGAAGCAGCAGCTAGCTCTCCTAGAAATGGCATAAATAATAATGCCCCTCCCGCATTCAGTATGGTATGGGACCAAGCCACATACTGGCCGGACTTCGAACCGCTGAAGGAAGCGATGAGTGCAGTTGCGCAAGTCCCAATGTTCGCGCCAAGTACAACGGCGACACCGATTTCCAGCGGCATGGCTCCAATTGATGCGAAGCCCATGATGATTCCGATAACGGCTGCGCTGCTGTGGACGACAGCTGTCAGCACAGCACCAGCTGCAAGCCCCCACCAGAGGCTCTCCGCTGATTTACCCAGGAACCAGCTGAATAAGGAGCTCTCCTGAACGGCTGGTCCTATGGCTTGCATGATTGCCATACCTGCCAGCAGCAGGCTGAAACCGCCTAAAGCAACGGCAGATGAGCGGATGGTCTCGAGAATGCGAACCGACCGCATTCTGGGCCATAATCTCAGCTCATGCAGCAATACGGTTATTAGCCAACCTGTTAAGGATACGAGAAGTAAGGGAGTGGCCAGCTTGTTTAAGCTGAGACCAATCAATTCGGTTGTAAGACAAGTGCCGATATTGCTTCCCAATATGATGCCTAGTGTGCGCGGAAACGTTAATAAACCTGCATTGACAAGTCCAATCGCAATGACGGTGACAGCGGTACTGCTCTGCAGGAACGCCGTTGTGGCTGTCCCGATGGCAAGGCCATGTATAGGAGTGGCAGTCGAGCGATGCAGGATATGATTGAGGTAAGGGCCAGCTAATCGATGTAAAGCCAGCTCCATCAGCTTCATACCGCTAATAAAAATAGTGAAGCCGATGGCCATAGGCAGTAAAATGGTTTGAAGCATCGTATGTTCTCCTTTATCATCGTTATCGATTGATACATATGCGTGCCATTAGACAAGCATGACAAGCATGGACTAGAGGAAGTGCGGCAGAATCAACTGCGCTTAAGAATAGAGAGGAAGATTAACGAAGTGAGCAAAGCAAAAGTATGGCTGCAGAAAGGCCGTAAGAAGCGTCTTGAAGCAGGCCAACCATGGATTTATGCGAGTGAAATTGACAGGTTGGAAGGTGAAGCAGAGCCAGGGGAGCTTGTTGATGTGGTTGGTCATAACGGCCGGTATTTGGCGACGGGCTATTACAATCCAAAATCACAAATTACGGTACGTGTCGTTTCCTACCAGCCATTGGACGAAATGGATGTTGATTTTTTCCGTGATCGTCTAAGAGCATGCGAGGCTCATCGCAGCCGGTTTGTACCGGATCGTGATTGCAGACTGGTATATGGAGAGGCTGATTTTCTTCCAGGTCTTGTAGTTGATCGGTTCGATGATGTTCTGGTTGTGCAGATCGTTACGCTTGGCATGGATATCAGACGTGAAGCGATAGTCCAGGCATTGGTTGATGTATTCCAGCCGAAAGGGATCTACGAACGAAGTGATGTCGGCGTTAGACAGCTTGAGGGACTGGAACTTCGAACAGGTGTCATGTACGGGGAGTGCCCTCGTATTCTCGAGATTGAAGAGAATGGCTTAAAGCTGGAAGTTGATATCGTGGAAGGGCAGAAGACAGGCTACTTCTATGACCAGCGCGAGAATCGCGCTTCCATCGCCCCTCTGATGAAGGGGTGGGGAGGCCGAAGCGGCATCCAATTGGAAAGTCGTGAGGCAGAAGATGGTTCTGGCGAGCAACTTGTTCCTGTGAATTCGAACGGCAAAGAAGTAACATTCCCCTACTGGGATGGTGCAACCGTACTAGAATGCTTTGCTCATACGGGCAGCTTTACACTTCATGCCTGCAAATATGGGGCTAAGAAAGTAACTTGTCTTGATGTATCTGAACATGCCATCGATACAGCACGCCGCAACGTCGAGCGTAATGGCTTTACAGATCGGGTAGAGTTTGTAGTAGCAGATGCATTTGAATATTTACGTTCGCAGGTTAAAGGTGCGGAGGAAAGAACGGAGCGCAGCCGTGCTGGTACGGATACCTCGAAGCCAATCAGCGGCAATGGACGTACTTGGGATGTTGTTATTCTAGATCCTCCTGCTTTCGCAAAGACGAAAAGCGCAGTGGCTGGAGCATGTCGTGGTTATAAGGATATTAATCTGCACGGGATGAAGCTGGTAAATGAAGGCGGATATTTGGTGACAGCGAGCTGCTCGTACCATATGCGCCCTGACTTGTTCCTGGAGACCATCCAGGAGGCGGCTACCGATGCAGGCAAGCTGCTGCGACTCGTTGAATGGCGGGCGGCAGGCAAAGATCATCCGCAGCTTCTTGGCGTACAAGAGGGCCACTATTTGAAGTTTGCAGTGTTTGAGGTTCGGAGTAAGTAAATATAGCCCAAACAAGCCGCATGGGTCCTGATGGGATCTATGTGGCTTGTTTGTTTTCTTGGCGATTTAGTTCAATAAATATACATTTGAATATGCATATTTGATGTGTATAATAGGAATATAACGCTGAGAGGCAGTCGACTGCACTTAAGCGAAGTTTTATAACGGACAAAGCAGATAACTGTATGTCTAACCAACCCATAATCCGGCAGAGCGGTTAACCGCATGCGGGATTTTTTATTTTTATAGGCTAATATCGATTCTTTAAATCGTCTTATAAGCTCGATATGTTTAAGCTTAAAAGTTAGCATAACTTCCAGAACATACGTTTGTCGTTTGAATGAAAAAGAACTGCCGATATGGTAGAATAATAGATTATGAGATGGAATCGGAAAGGAAGGTCTGGGGATGGGGCTTCGATTTGTGTTAGGCCGTTCAGGAACGGGGAAAACCACATTTTGCCTGGATGCCATTCGGGCAAAACTGCAGCGTGAACCGGATGGAGCGCCGCTTATTATGCTCGTGCCGGAGCAAGCTACTTTCCAGACAGAGTACGCCTTGCTGAGAGGAACCGAGCTAAGCGGGACTATACGTGCTCAAGCACTGAGCTTCCGGCGTCTAGCCTTTCGTGTGATGCAGGAAACAGGCGGCACTGCGCTTATACCGATCAGCGATAACGGCAAGCATATGATGCTGTTCAAGATCATTCACCGCCTAGGCAAGCAGCTGGAATTGTTTCAGAATGGTGCCGGGCAGCCAGGCTTTATTGAACGGCTTGGAGAATTGCTCACAGAGTGGAAACGCTACGGCATTGATGCAGATTTATTAAAAGCAAAGACAGCTTCAGTAGAGGACGCTTCGCTTCTCAATCGCAAGCTGCATGACCTGCGCTTGGTCTATGATAAATTAGAGCTGGAATTAAGCGGATTATATATTGACTCCGAAGACTATTTAACGCAGTTGATCGCAAGTTACGCTTCCGCTCCTGCCATGCGTGGCGCTGAGCTGTGGATTGACGGGTTCCATGGCTTTACACCAAAGGAATATGAAGCATTGGGAGCGTTGATCGCTTCTTCTGCGGAGGTAACTGTAGCTCTGACGCTGGACCGTCCTTACGACGAGGGTGAAGTGCCGCATGAGCTGGAGCTGTTCCATCCTACGGCCGAAACATATGGGAAGCTGCTGGCCTTGGCTGCACAGGCAGGCGTAACGGTACAGGAGACGGTTGTTCTTAGTGAAGGAGTGCCGTCCAGATTTGGAGGCAGTCCAATGCTGGCACATTTGGAGAAGCATTATGGAGGCAGGACGCCGATGCTTCTGCCGGATAAGAAGCTTCTTGCCGTGCAGAATCCCGCATGCGGAGTATCTCTTCATGCATCTGCGAACCGGAGAGCGGAAGTTGAAGCAGCCGCTAGGGATATGGTGCGAAGAGCACGAGAGGATGGACTGCGTTGGCGCGATATGGCCGTTATGGTGCGTAATGCGACAGACTATACAGATTATATTCAAACGATATTTGATGACTATCAAATTCCTTATTTCCTTGACCAAAAGAACAATACCGTTCATCATCCGCTCGTCGAATTTATTCGTTCGGCGCTGGAGACCGTGCTTCATGGCTGGCATTATGAGGCTGTTTTCCGCTGTATTAAGACAGAGCTGTTATTCCCGATTGATGGGAGCATGTCCAGAGAGCTGTTCGACCGGCTGGAGAATTACGTTCTTGCCGCGGGTGTAGACGGCTGGAAATGGCTTGACCGCTCCAGGTGGCAGCCGTTAATGCAGCAATCGTTGGAAGATGAACCTGAGACGGCAGCAGAGCCAAGCGCCAAAGCTAAACGCGAGTTTAATGCTGTGCTGGCTGCAAGAGAGGCTATTGTGCCTCCACTTCGCCGATTTGAACAAGCTCTGAAAAAAGCACCAAACGTAAAGGTCATGTGTGAAGCGCTGTATCGTCTGCTAGACCACTCTGATGCAGCAGATCGTCTGGAGCGCTGGAGCCGTGAGGACAGCGCTGCAGGGCGCACACAGCGTGCTAGGGCCCATCGTCAGCTGTGGGACGGCGTGATGCAACTGCTCGACCAGCTCGTTGAGATGGTTGGTGATGAGGAGATGCCGCCTGAGCTGTTCGCTGGCATGATAGAGACAGGCCTTGAGAATTTGAAACTGGCCGCAGTTCCACCTGCCCTAGATCAGGCGCTGATCGGCAGTATGGACCGGACTCGTTCTGGGGATGTAAAGATTTGTTATGTGCTTGGCGCTAATGACGGTGTAATGCCGATGCGTATTCAAGAGGACGGTGTGTTGACCGAGCAGGAACGGGAGCGGCTGGCTGATGAAGGGCTTGTTATGGCTCCAGGCGTCCGACGACGCCTCTTGGATGAACGCTTTTTGATTTATAATGCTTTAACCACACCAAGCGCTCATCTGTGGATCAGCTGGGCGCAGGCAGACGAAGAAGGCAAAAGCCTTCTACCTTCCGAAGTGATTCGACAGGTTAAGCAGCTGTTCCCTGGCATCCCTGTCTATCAGGCCGCTGGTGAGCCTTCTCCTGGAATGGAAGAAGACGAGCAGCGCTCCTATATTGAGCATCCACAGCGGACGCTAGCCTATTTGATCACCGAACTTCGAGCTTGGCGGCAAGGAGCGGACATCGCACCTTTCTGGTGGGATATGTACAACTGGTATGCGATCCGTCCGGAATGGCAGGACAAACTTCAACTGCTTAATGCATCGCTCAGCTACTCCAACCAAGAGCAGGAGCTCACGTTGGCAACGGCGGAACAGCTGTATGGCACAAGACTCAGGGCAAGTGTATCTCGGATGGAGCGGTTCGTGTCCTGTCCGTTTCAACATTTTGCAATTCATGGCCTACGACTTCGAGAACGGCAGATGTATCGGCTGGAAGCGCCGGATGTCGGGCAACTGTTCCATGCGGCACTCAGCCGCTTAGCAGGAGGTCTTGGTCAACGCTGGGGCTCGATGCCGGAAGGACAGATTCGTGAAGCGGCAGCCAAAACTGTTGATGAACTTGCTCCAAGGCTGCAATCACAAATTTTGCTCAGCAGCGGCAGATTTCAATATATCGCTCGCAAGCTGAAGGAGATTGTTGCACAAGCAGCCGTGATCTTAAGTGAACATTCGCGCAGAGCGCAGTTCCAGCCTGTTGGGCTGGAGGTTGATTTTGGTCCGGATGGAACACTTCCCTCGCTTATCATTCCGCTGAATAATGGTGGAACGATGGAGATTATTGGCCGTATTGACCGCGTAGATGCCGCTGAGACAGAGGAAGGGCTGTTGCTGCGTGTGCTCGACTATAAGTCCAGCTCCACACAGCTGAGGCTGGAAGAAGTGGCATTTGGCCTGTCGCTGCAGATGCTCACTTATTTGGATGTGCTTGTTACTCATGCTTCAGAATGGCTAGGTAAGCCGGCATCACCTGCTGGTGTGCTTTATTTCCATGTTCATAATCCTATGCTTGCCGTATCGAACGGCTTGTCCGGAGCTGAAGTTAATGCAAGAATGTTGAAAAAGTTCAAGACACGTGGTCTTATAACTTCAGAGGCGGAGACTGCACGATTAATGGACGACCAGCTGGAATCCGGTTATTCGGAGATTCTGCCCATTGCACTTAAGCGTGACGGTGGATTTTACAGCAGCTCTTCCGTTGTAACCGACGAACAGTGGGATACCCTTCGAAGTTCCGTTAGACGTACTATCGGCCGGATTGGCTCAGAGATTGGCTGCGGGAAAGTATCCATTGAACCATACCGTCTCGGAACCAAGTCGCCGTGTCAATATTGCGATTATAAGCCGGTATGCCAATTTGATCCGTTATTTGACGGCAATGAATATATGAAGCTTGGTAAGCTCTCGGAAGAAGAAATATGGCAGCAGCTGCATGGAGAGGAGGAGATAATTCGTGGAAACGACGACTAGTGTGCCGGCAAAACCGGAGAACAGTACATGGACAGATGACCAGTGGCGCGCGATTGTGACTGAAGGGTCGGATGTTCTGGTCGCAGCAGCAGCTGGTTCTGGTAAGACAGCTGTTCTAGTAGAACGGATTATCCGGAAGATCTCTTCCTTCTCTGATGTTGACAGACTTCTTGTTGCTACGTTTACGAAAGCCGCGGCAGCCGAGATGAAGGACCGAATCAGGATCGCGCTGGAAAAGGAGCTCGAGCGGCAGCCGGATTCCGAGCATTTGCGGAGGCAGCTTGCCCTTATGAACAGGGCGTCGATTACGACACTTCACTCTTTTTGCCTGGACGTCATTCGCCGGTATTATCCGCTCATTGGGCTTGACCCTGGCTTCCGGATTGCGAACGAAACGGAAAGTGAACTGATGCGGATTGACGTGCTTGATCAGTTGTTTGAGGAGAAATATGAGGGTGCTGGTGACGAAGGTGCATTCCTGCGACTAGCGGACCGTTACGGCGGAGAACGCGGCGATGAACCCTTATACAGGCTGGTTCAGCAGCTATATGACTTCGCTCAAAGCCATCCGTGGCCTGAGCATTGGCTTCGTCAGACAGCTGCGAGTTTTGCGGTGAACAATGTAGAGGAGCTTCGCAGCAGCCCGTGGGTGGCAAGTCTCCGGTCTGATGTGGAGATGGCATTGTCAGGAGCCGCTTCCTTATTGAATCAAGCCATGAATTTGACCAGAGAACCTGCCGGACCAGCACCTTATGCTGCAACCTTCGAAGAGGATCTTGGACTCGTGAAAGGGCTCTCGGAGACGGTACGTATGCTCCCTTGGGAGTTGTGGTTTGAGTCATTCCAATCGATTCAATTCGGCAAGCTTAAGGCCATGCGCGGCGATGACTATGATAAATCCATGCAGGAACAGGCCAAAGAGCTTCGCGACAATGCGAAAAAGCTGGTCAGCTCACTTGCTGATGAGTTGTTTGGCCGCTCTGCAGAGGAATTTGCTGACGAGCTGCAAGAGCTCTCACCACTGATGGGGGCTTTGTCTGAGCTTGTTATTGAGTTCGGACAAAGATATGAAGCAGCTAAACGGGCTAAAGGACTGCTTGATTTCGGCGATCTAGAACATTATTGCCTGCGAATATTGCGGGCACCGGAATCGACGCCTGAAGTAACGGCTCCATCGTCAGCCGCGCTTGAATATCAACGCCAATTTGATGAGATCCTGCTCGATGAGTATCAGGATACGAACATGGTGCAGGAGGCAATCGTATCTCTGATCGCGAATCCGAATACAGGTAATCGCTTTATGGTAGGCGATGTTAAGCAGAGTATTTACCGGTTCCGTCTTGCGGAGCCCAATTTGTTCATGAGTAAGTATAAAAATTACGGAGCACCTGGTGGAGATGGTCTGCGCATTGACCTTGCCCGCAATTTCCGAAGCCGGCTTGAAGTCGTTGATGGAGTTAACGACGTGTTCCGCGCCATTATGCGGGAATCCGTTGCAGAGATGGATTATGACACACGGGCTGAGCTTGTATGCGGCGCCTTATATCCTGAGCCAGAACAGGCTGGACGATTTGCCGTGGAGCTCGCGGTTATTGATAAGGCAGGCTCTCCTGAATCTGAGGATAATCAGGCGTCAGCGGATTCCGAAGAGGATACTGAGAAGGGATCAAGCGGAGCTGAATCAGTCGAAGAGCTTCAAACTGCGCAATTGGAGGCTCGTCTCATTGCCCGTCAAATTAGAACGCTGCTTGATGAGGGCTTCCGTGTCTACGATGGTAAGAAGCGAGAAAGCCGTCCAATGGAATGGCGTGATATCGTTATCTTGCTGCGTGCTACCCAGCAGTGGGCACCTGTTATCATTGAGGAGCTTCAAGCTGCGGGCATTCCAGGATATGCGGAACTCAGCAGCGGGTATTTTGATGCAACAGAAGTTGAGACGATATTATCCCTGCTTCGTGTAATCGATAATCCGTATCAAGATATTCCGCTGGCGGGTACGCTCCGATCACCAATCTTTGGGCTTAATGCCGAGGAGCTTGCGCTCATTCGAATTGGTGCAATTCATGACACTTATTATGATGCAGTGCTGCAGGCGGCTGGCGATCTGCTGCTTCCTGAGGAGCTAAGACGCAAGCTGTCGCTGTTCCTGGATCGGTTGGACCGTTGGCGGAATGACGCAAGACAAGGCTCTTTAGCAGATTTGATCTGGAGTATCTATCGGGAGACGGGTTATTATGATTTTGCCGGCGGACTTCCGGGAGGGATACAGCGGCAGGCAAACTTAAGGGCCTTACATGACCGTGCCCGCCAATATGAGGCAACTTCATTCCGTGGTTTATTCCGGTTCCTGCGGTTTGTTGAACGGATGCGTGACAGCGGTGGAGATCTAGGCACAGCAAGGGCGCTTGGTGAGCAGGAGAATGTTGTGCGCATCATGTCCATTCATAAGAGTAAAGGTCTGGAATTCCCGGTTGTGTTTGTTGCAGGATTAGGCAAGAACTTTAATCAGCAGGATTTGCGAAGTGCCTTTCTAAAGCATAAGCAGCTTGGATTTGGTCCTAAATTTATTGATCCGGAGAAGCGTGTCAGTTATCCAGCCTTGCCTTTCTTGGCTATTCGTCGACGTATGCGGATGGAGATGCTCGCGGAAGAAATGCGGATCCTGTATGTTGCTTTAACACGCCCTAAGGAAAAAATGTTCCTAATTGGTACAGTGTCGGATGCTGCTGCGAAGCTTCGCCGCTGGCAATCGGCTACGGATTCAGCCGGGAATATTTCAGATTTCCGGCTTAGCACGGCTTCAACCTTCCTAGATTGGCTTGGTCCACTTGCTGCTTCTTCTTTTAATCAATTGCCTGATGATTTTATCTCCGGTGAGGAAGAATCACGTTTACTGCAATGGAGGGCTGGTGTTGTTGAGGCGGCAATGTTGGGCCTTGAAGTCGCTGTAGGTACAGAGCAGCCAACAGACGCGGATCAAGAGCGGGAGGATCGGCTCCAAGGGGTGTTGTCATTAGCACAGCTTGATCAAGTGGAAGTCGACGAGGAGCTCCGTATTCGGTTGGAGTGGCAGTATAGCCATCAAGCGTCCACAGTCGTAGCTGCAAAAACTTCGGTTACTGAGATGAAACGTCTTCATTCAGAAATCTATGAGGAAGCGGAGTCTCTGATCCCTGCAGTCATTACTGAGCAGGATAATAGCACAAAGAATGCAGGAGGCGGAAGCTACACATTCCGTTTAAGACGACCTCGGTTCATGGAGGAAGCGGCATTAACAGCTGCTGAGAAGGGAACAGTCAGCCATTTGCTTATGCAGCATATTCCCCTTACTGGTGACGTAAGTGTAGCTGAGCTGGAGACGATGCTCAGCGATATGATCGCACGAAGACTGCTAACGACAAGACAGGCGGAATCGATTGATTTGCCTGCTGTTGCTTCTTTCTTCGATACGGATATTGGCCAGCGATTAGTCGCTGCTGATTGGGTTCGCAGGGAAGTGCCGTTCAGTTGTATGTTTCCGGCTCATCGTGTGTACCCAAGCCTTTCTGCGGATGCCGCCGGCGAACCGGTGCTTATTCAAGGCGTTATCGACTGTTTGTTTGAAGACGCGGATGGGGTTGTGCTGCTAGATTACAAAACCGATCGAATCTATATGAAGCAGTGGGAGCAGGCAGCCGAACGTCATAGATTCCAGCTCGAGCTGTATGCCGAAGCCATTGAATCTGTCATAGGTAAACCTATTGCGGAAAGCCATGTCTTTTTCTTTGATGGAGGACAGGCGGTTCGATTATAGTTAAAACTTTCTATAGAAAGTTACATCGGAAGCATAAGCCTAGAAACTTTCTATAGAAAGTTACATCGGAAACATTAACCTAAAAACTTTCCAGCAGGAAAGTTTTTAGGTATCATACATATGCATTGCTCAATGATTAGGAAGGATGGACATTCATGGAACAGGAACATCAATCGAAGAAACGGTCATATGCGTTGCCGATCACGTTACTGCTGCTTGTATTCAGTCTCACCGGTAACGTTTTCTTGTACTCGCAATCACTGCAAGGGGAACAAAACGATAAGTATGACAAAGGTATTGCGATAATCGGATCAGCGACTAAAGCCTCCGCTTATTATCAGGCTGTATTGGATAATGCCGGAGCTTTACTTGATGGTAAAGATACTGAGGCGGGGACGGTTATCCGGAATGCCTCTGGCTTAGTTGAGTTTTTACAGCAATCACACAGCTTTGACGAGAGTAAGTTTGATTCCGATCAAGTGTATGACTATATCATTGATGTCAATAATTCGCTCCAATACATTAATGAGCAGGATGGAACACTAACAGAGGCTGAAGCTAGCTATTTGAAATCTTTGAAGGACGTTTATGCGTCACAGCTGGCGGTTTTGGATCAGTTTCAATTTGAAGCAGCCAAGTCTCGCAGCGGTTCTATCCAGATTGGAGCTGGTATCGGGTGGCTTGATATTCCGAAGCAGCTTGAGCAGTCAATAAGCGGGCATTCTAGCATGAAATATCCAGCCCAGTAGCCAAATGCCCAGTCCTGCATACGATGGTAGCAGACGGGAGGCTCACAAAGATGGAGAAAAGCAAGAAGGAAAAAGGAAAGTCATCAGAGGTAAAACCGGTCGCTTCCAAGCCTGCTTCAATTGCTCCTACGAAGGTGGAGAATCAAGCCCCTGTAGCAGAAGCAGCAATAGCCGTGCAGCAAAAGCAGTCGCTGCAAGATCATTGTTCCGCGCATATGCACCGGTATGTACTTGCTCAAACGCATGACGGCTGGTGTATTGATGGGATTGTTGAGTATGTGGATGACAAATATGTCTGTTTGGCCGTACCATGCAGCGGGTCGTTGGGCTGGGATGCCAGAGCTTTTGTACCATACCCTGGACTGTACCCTTATCCGTATTATCCAAGAGGACGGTTTTATCGTCAGGTGCTGCCACTCACAGGTTTGCTTGCCCTGTCGCTGCTGCCATTTTATTAAAAAGGATGCAATACCGGCTCACGAACGCGGCTGCGTTCTGACCGGCGTCCACCGATTGGACGAGCATACCTGTTATCGGTTATAATATTGGAATAGTATGGATGAAGGGAGGGGCATATTTGGATTGCATTTTTTGCAAAATTATCGAAGGCTCCATTCCTTCGAGTAAAGTGTACGAAACCGAGAACGTAATCGCATTCAAAGATATTCAGCCTGCGGCTCCTGTACATATATTGATTATTCCCAAAAAACATATTCCTACGATGAACGATGTAACTGAAGAGGATGATTCGGTTATCGCGGAATTGTTCGCAGCAGCGCGAGAAATCGCTAAGCAGCAAGGAATTGCCGAGTCTGGTTATCGGCTGATTAATAATGTGAATAGTGATGGCGGTCAGGTCGTATATCATTTACACATCCATTTATTAGGTGGAGAGAAGCTAGGATCGTTAGTAGGAAATAGTGTAAGTTGACACTTCATTTTGTTTTGTCTTATAATGAAATTTGATAAACCGTGTTTATTTAATGCTCTGGACGGTCTGTTTCGGAGGGAGGGAAAACTGGTGTCTGAAACTAAAGTTCGCAAAAACGAAACTATTGATGCTGCGCTTCGCCGCTTTAAACGTTCCATCGCTAAAGATGGTGTTTTGGCTGAGGTGAAAAAACGCAAGCATTATGAAAAGCCAAGTGTTAAGCGCAAGAAGAAGTCTGAGGCTGCGCGTAAGAGAAAGTTTTAGGAGGATCCTTCCATAATGAACCTGAGCGATAGATTGACCGACGATATGAAGCAAGCCATGAAGAATCAGGACAAGTTCAAGTTGACGACGATTCGTATGATTCGCGCGGCAATTAAAAATTTGGAGATTGATTTGAAGCGTCCTCTTGAGGATACTGAAGTGGTAGATATACTCAGTCGTGAGATCAAACAACGTAAAGATTCCCTCCAAGAATTTAGCAAAGCCGGCAGAGATGATCTGGTTACAGATCTTTCAGCAGAAATTGAAATTATTAGTCAATACCTTCCCGTTCAGCTGACCGAAGAAGAGATTAAAGCGATTGTAACGCAGACCATCCAGGAACTCGGTGCTTCTTCTAAAGCCGAGATGGGAAAAGTCATGGGTGCGCTTTTGCCAAAAACAAAAGGGCGCGCTGATGGTAAACTAGTAAATCAATATGTACAACAATTTCTGCAATAACTATATGTTCGGACGGAGACACCCCTTAACAGGGGTGTTTTTGCTTTTAGCTAGACATTCCCTTTAAGAGTGGCTAAGCTATTTTCACGTAGATGTGACAATTTTGAAACATAATGTACATATAAGCGTATAAACGGTTACTGATTGAAAAGGAGGAGCGACACTTTGCAAACGAAACGTTGGCATAGATCGGCTGTCATTTGGCCGCTTCTGATGCTCGTCTCACTGCTGCTTGCGACCGTTGGAGGGCTGCTGTCAGGGGGCAAGGCTGTGCAAGGCGCTGAAGCGGGAAGCATAGGTCCCGCCGTATACGTCGTGCCGGTTAAGCAGTCGGTTGAGTCAGGACTCAAGTCCTTCTTGGAAAGGGCGTATAAAGAAGCGGCAGAGGCTAAAGCAGAAAGAGTCGTGCTTGTCATTAATACATTTGGCGGAGAAGTGACAAGCGCCGAGGAAATCGGAGAGCTGATCCGCAAGAGCAAAATTCCTACAACCGCTTTCGTTGAAGGGAAGGCTGTATCGGCAGGCACGTATATTGCGCTTAATGCGGAAAATATCGTGATGGAACCACAGAGTACAATTGGTGCTGCAGCAGTTGTGGATGGTTCAGGAAAGCTCATTGAAAGTCCAAAGGTTATATCCTTCTGGGTGAAAACGATGAGGGATGCAGCCGAGCTGAATGGACGTAATCCAGATATTGCAGCTGCGATGGTTGATCAGAAATTTGTGTTATCTATGCCAGAGATCAGTCAAATTAAGGAAGCTGGACAGATTCTCACTTTAACCGCAGATGAGGCGATTAAAGTAGGCTATGCGGAGCACAAAGCGCAGTCGGTTGAAGAGACAATCAAATGGCTTGGTCTTGATAACCGGGATCGCATTGATCTAAAGCCTTCAGTAGCTGAGAAGATTGCAACGTGGCTGGTGAATCCTCTAGTTATGACAGTACTCTTCACATTGGGTATTGCAGGTATTGCCATTGAGCTGTTTGTTCCTGGCTTTGGCATTCCGGGGCTAGTCGGGATTTTATCCTTTGGTTTGTATTTCTTTGGTCATTATGTAGCTGGATTTGCAGGAATGGAGTCTGTTGTACTATTCGTGATAGGTATAGCCCTATTGGTCGTAGAGCTCTTTGTACCAAGCTGGGGTGTACTTGGCATCATCGGCAGTGTCTCGCTAGTTGCAGGCGTTCTGACGGCGGCTTCCAGCCCAATCACAGCTTTTGTCTCGCTGGTCATCGCATTGGCAGTAGCATCGATCGTTCTGTACTTCGTCGTTCGCAAATATAAAGACAGAGGCATCTGGAACAAATTTATTTTGCGCGAGAAGCTGACTACGGATAAAGGCTATCTGTCCGCGGAAACAAAGGATGAACTTCTTGGTAAGGAAGGTGTAGCTATTACGCCGCTTCGTCCCGCAGGAACGATTCTGATCGGCGAGAACCGGATTGATGTCGTAACTTCAGGTGAATTTGTTGCTTCAGGCAAGACAGTGAAGGTCATTAAGACCGAAGGGACCTGGGTTGTCGTAAGAGAAGTAGTATAGGATAATAAGAAAAAAATGACATGGAGGGTTATACCAAATGGATCCGATTGTATCCGTATTAATTATTGTAGTAGTTGCGATTATTGTTCTCTCCGTATTTTTAAGCTTTTTCCCGATTATGCTGTGGATCTCGGCCCTTGCTTCGGGCGTAAGAATCGGTATTATCACACTCGTTGCTATGCGTCTTCGCCGCGTAGTACCTAGCAGGATCGTGAACCCGTTGATTAAAGCGACGAAGGCTGGACTTGGGCTTACGATTAATCAGCTTGAGAGCCATTTCCTGGCTGGTGGTAACGTTGACCGTGTAGTTAATGCACTGATTGCAGCGCAACGTGCGAACATTCCGCTCGTCTTTGAACGTGCAGCAGCGATTGACCTAGCTGGCCGTGACGTTCTGCTAGCGGTACAAATGAGCGTTAACCCGCGTGTGATCGAGACACCTATCGTAGCTGCAGTAGCAAAAAATGGGATTGAAGTGAAAGTTAAGGCGCGTGTTACGGTTCGTGCGAATATTGAACGCCTCGTCGGCGGTGCTGGTGAAGAAACGATTATCGCTCGTGTAGGTGAGGGCATTGTTACAACCGTAGGTTCTTCAGACTCTCATAAAGATGTGCTTGAGAATCCGGATATGATCTCACGTACCGTGCTTGGTAAAGGTCTGGATGCAGGTACTGCATTCGAAATTCTGTCAATTGATATTGCGGACGTCGATGTAGGTAAAAACATTGGTGCGCAGCTGCAAACCGAGCAAGCAGAAGCTGATAAACGTATCGCCCAAGCGAAAGCGGAAGAGCGTCGTGCAATGGCGGTTGCACACGAGCAAGAGATGAAAGCCCGCGTCGTTGAGATGCGTGCGAAGGTTGTTGAATCCGAATCGCAAGTACCGCTTGCGATGGCAGATGCTCTGAAATCAGGCAAAATTGGTGTAATGGATTATATGAACCTTAAAAATATTGAAGCGGATACCCAAATGCGTAATACAATTGGCAAGCCGGACACTCCTGCCGATAAAGACAACTAAGGCGCCTTGCCGCGTCGCTTGATGGAGGTGCAGGTGTGAACATAATCAGCTTTCTTTTAGAAAATATTTATTGGGTCATCGTTGTAGGTGGTGTTCTATACTCGATGTTTGGCCGTAACCGATCCAAAGCGCGCACGAACCGTATGCCAAGCTTTGGCGGTGGAAACGATCCAAATCGGGAATCCCGGCAGGAAACGCATTGGGAAGAAGAGGAAGCTGAAAGCGTAGAGCCTGCAAGGCCGATCGCTGCGAGACCTCCTTCCGAGCCGTCACAGCCGGAAGTGATCGCGTCTTATGAACGATCCTCTCAAGCGCCTGCACGCCGCCCAGAGCCGCCTCGCGCTCGTATGGCTTATGCTAGGCCGGATTTCATAGCTCCACTCCCTGAGAGCCCTAAGGAGGCTGCTACGTTGTCTCCGAAGGTTGAGGAGATGCGCAAAGCAGTAGTATGGGCTGAAATATTAGGGCCTCCGCGTTCGAAACGGCCATTTGGCAAATAAATAAGCACACTATATCCGCTGTGCGGAAGCAATTAACGACTGGCTCATGATGCCTAAACATCATGAGCCAGTCGTTTTCTATTTTTATCCATAAAGGATGACATCGTTTATCTCATAATTCACTCCGCTCAAGCATATTTTGGTACAGTACGATAATGTGCACTCGCGCGGCGGAGGGGGACAATGGATCAGATATGGGCCGTATAAACCGAAAATTACGCAAATGGACTGCCGATATATTGGATTTGCCGCAGGATGTTGTCTATGATCTGCCCCGGATGACCATGATTGGCGACCGCCAGCTTTATATCGAGAACCACCGAGGTGTTCTTCATTTCTCGAGTGAGAAGCTTAGACTGGCACTCAGCAAAGGCGAGCTCGAAGTTACAGGAACCTCGCTTGTAATACGGACAATTTGGACGGAAGAAGTATTTATAGAGGGTCAGATTAAAAGTATTGAAGTAAGGGATCAGGAGGGATAAGCATGGCTGGTCAATGGCTGCAGTGGGTGCGCGGTGTTGTTACGGTGCATATCAGGGATGGACAACCTGAAAGGCTTGTCAATCGGGCTCTCGAGGGGGGGCTCGAGTTGTCTTCCATAAGGTGGACAAGCGACGGGAAGCTGGAATTTGAACTATCCGTTGGAGATTTTTTTCGTCTTCGTCCGTTCTTAAAGGAGACAGGCTGCCGCGTTCATGTAACGAAAAGACATGGGATGCCTTTTTGGCTCATCCGGGTGGAGAAAAGAAAGTTTTTTGCTATTGGACTAGGTGTATTTTTTATCGGCATTTATTTATTGTCCTCGCTTGTCTGGTCAATAGAAGTGAAGGGGAACGTCAAGCTGACTGAGGAGCAGATCCTGGCTGCGGCCAAGCAAGAGGGGATTTTTCCAATGCAGTGGTCATTCAAATTAAAGGATAAAGATATTTTATCCAAGGAACTGGTGACTGACCTTCCCGGAGCCACGTGGGTTGGTGTGGAGAAAAAAGGGACAAGGATTATCATTCAAGTCGTTGAAGCAACAGAACCGGATAAGCCAGATCTGGAAAGTCCACGTCATCTCATAGCTTCTGATGATGCTGTAATAACGGAGATATATACCGAGAAAGGGCGGCCTGTTGTCAAGAAAAACATGAAGGTGCGTAAAGGACAAACCCTAATCTCCGGAACCATCGGAGGAGGCGAGTATACGCAATCGGTAGTCGCTAAGGGCAAAGTCCGAGGCCTTGTATGGTATGAATATAATGTGGCATCTCCTCTGACTCAGGAGGTAAAGGTATATACCGGCGAGAAGAAAACAAAGTGGTATGCTGTGATCGGCAACCGTGCACTGCAAGTCAGTGGATATGGTAAAAATCCATTTGGCACCTCCGAGGATGTTGTCTATGAGGAGCAAGCGGCTTGGCGTAATTGGAAGCTGCCATTTGGGCGTTTGAAGAAGACAATTATGGAGGTTCGTACCGACGTAAGGGAGCTTACTGTCGAAGAAGCAAAAAATAACGGCATGCTTGAGGCAAAAGCAGATGTGATGCAGAAAGCTGGCAGCGACGCTGTCGTATTAAAGGAAATTGTTTTGCATGAAAACTCGGACAATGGTAAAGTTTATATGAAAGTTCTTTTTGAAGTGGAGCAATCAATCGTAGAAGAGATGCCACTAGTCCAGATGCAAGGAGAATGAGGTTGTTGCAGAGTGAAGCAAAAGTAGTCAAAATTCCGCTCCAGAATGCCGTAGAGGGTTTGGCCGTATTTGGCCCCCAAGATAAGTTTCTTAAGCTCGTGCAGCAGCAGATGGAGTCAACTCTATCTTCTCGCGAAGCGGAAATTGTCATTTCCGGTCCGGTGAAAGAGGTGGAATCACTAGAGCAGTTCTACAATGTGCTGCTACAGCTCGTCCGCGGTGGATATATTCCTTCGGAGAGAGATATCACCTATGCGCTAGATCTAGCACGCGACATGCAAGCGGAAGAATTGCTCGATTTGCTTAAAGCTGAAATTACGACGACTTACAGAGGTAAGCCGATTCGCGTGAAGACGATCGGTCAGCGCCATTATGTGAAGACGATCAAGAAGCAGGATATCGTGTTTGGGATCGGACCTGCAGGTACCGGTAAAACCTATCTTGCGGTTGTTCTAGCTGTGGCGGCCCTTAAAGAAGGCTCTGTTAAAAAAATAATACTGACTCGTCCTGCCGTAGAGGCCGGTGAAAGTCTAGGCTTCCTGCCAGGCGACCTGCAAGAGAAGGTTGACCCTTATTTGCGACCGCTTTATGATGCGCTTCATGATGTCCTTGGCCCTGATCAAACGGTGAAGGCATTCGAACGTGGTACAATCGAGATCGCACCACTTGCGTATATGCGCGGCCGTACACTTGATGATGCCTTTATAATTTTGGACGAAGCACAAAATACGACTCCAGAGCAAATGAAGATGTTCCTGACTAGGCTCGGATTTGGTTCGAAGATGGTTATCACAGGCGACGTAACGCAAATCGATTTGCCGCGGGGCAAAAACTCGGGTCTCATCGAAGCGCAGCGCATTCTAAGAGATATTGAGGAAATTGGTTTCATTCATTTCACAGAGCAAGACGTCGTTCGCCATTCCTTGGTTCAAAAAATAATCGTGGCATACAACTGGGACGCTGAAAACAAAGCATAGAGAGGAATGTCCGCTCCATGAATCAGACTCAGGCCGGTAAACAAGCTTACCAGCAGCGGGAGAAGCCGGCTGGCTGGAAACAGAGCGCGGCTGTACGTTACTTGCTATTATTTATGTTCGTGCTGTTATTTTATTTCAGCCTTGCGCCGCATGTGGTGCCAGAAACTTATGACATTCAAGTGGATGCACCAAGTGATAAAGATATAGCAGCACCACATCAAATTTTTGATAGCAAAGCAACACTTGAAGCGCAGGAAGAGGCGGCGAATAAGATTGATTCGATTTACTCGAACGTCGCCCTGCGCAACGAACAGCTGATTGATCAGATTTTTGTCCGGATTGAGCAATTGAATCTGGATGATCAAGTGACGGTACAGAACAAGGTTGAAATTTACCGGAATGAGATTCCCGGTAAATACAGTACGTTCGCAGATAATTTCGTCAAGATGAATATGGGCTCCGATAAATACAGCGATACGTTGCTTGATGAAATGACGAAGGTGATCAAGGAGCAGGTCTATACGATCCCGGAGGAGACATTCTACAAGCTTCCTAACTTATCGCTAGACCAATTGGAAGAAATGCGTACCGTTGGTCTAGATGTCGTTCGCAAGCTGATGAGTGAACAGCTGCGTGATGCAGAAACGGCACGGACGAAGGTTGCTGAGCTTGTTAACGCAAGTTCCTTAACCAATCGTACAAGCCGGGAAATTGTGCAGGAATTGGCCCGTTTTACGATTATGCCAAACCGGTTCCTTGATCAACAAGCTACCGACGAAGCGAAGATTCTGGCGAAGCAGAATACGCCTCAGGTTGTAATCAAGGAAGGCGATCTCATCGTGAAACGCGGAGAGATTATTACGCCTGAAATGTATGAGCTGTTGAAAGAATCTGAACTGCTGCAGGATAAACGGAACTATTGGCCGCAGCTTGGTCTGCTGCTAATGTCCGTAATGATCATTGTCGGCCTGTACACCTATCTGCATCAATATAGCGGCAGCAGCGGCACGAAGCCAAGCTACAGCAATACTCATTTGCTGATGCTGTGGCTCATTTATTTGATTAATATCATTACGATGCAAGTTATCTCACTTACACAAACAGACTCGGCTCCTTACGCAGGTTATTTGGCGCCGGCTGCGCTGGGTACGATGTTAATTACGCTGCTGCTTGATGTGCATCTTGCTTTAATAAGCTCCGTTTTGTTTGCGATAGCAGGAAGTATTATACTGAATACACAAACAGGGCAAATTTTCGATTTCCAATATGGTTTTGTCATCATCGTTGTTTCCCTAGCGGCGATCTTCTCGATCCATCGGGCAAGCCAGCGGTCCACGATTCTGAAAGCCGGCATTATGGTCAGCTTGTTTGGCTCGCTAGCCGTATTGTCGTTAATGCTCCTGACGGAACAGCTGGAACAAGGACCGTTAGTGTACTCACTCGCATTCGCTTTCGCTAGTGGATTGTTAACCGCTATTCTTGTGATTGGTCTTATGCCATTCTTTGAAATTACGTTTGGTATATTGTCTGCCTTGAAGCTGGTAGAGCTCTCTAATCCGAATCATCCGCTGCTGCGCAAGCTGTTAACAGAGACGCCGGGAACTTATCACCACAGTGTTATGGTAGGCAACTTGGCTGAAGCGGCTGCTGAGGCTATTGGTGCGGATGGGCTGCTCTGCCGCGTCGGTTCCTATTACCACGATATCGGCAAGACGAAACGGCCAAGCTATTTTATCGAGAATCAGACTAACATGGAGAATCCTCATGATACGATTGAGCCGAAGCTGAGTAAATCGATCATTGTGGCGCATGCCCGTGACGGTGTGGATATGCTGAAGTCGCAAAATCTTCCGAAGCCTATCCGCGATATTGCGGAGCAGCATCATGGAACAACCTCGCTGAAGTTTTTCTACTTCAAAGCGCTTAAACAGGCCGAGGAGCAGGGGATCCAAGCAAACTTCACCGAAGACGACTATCGTTATCCGGGTCCAAAAGCACAATCAAAGGAAGCGGCTATCGTTGGTCTTGCCGATTGTGTTGAGGCTGCTGTCCGAAGCCTGAGAAGCCCAACAGTGGAACAGGTAGAGGCAATGATTCAGAAGATTATTAAAAGTCGGGTAGATGACAATCAATATAATGAATGCGATCTGACAATGAAAGAGCTTGATAAAATCGCTCATTCCTTGAAGGAAAGTGTAATTGGCATATTCCACTCGCGCATTGAATATCCGGAAGATGTAAAACCAAAGGAGCGTTAACTTTCATGAGCTTGCAATTAGACTGGAGCAATGAACAAGACAAAATTGAAATTCCTGATCAATGGATTGAGAGGTTAGAACAGCTTCTTCAGATCGCCGGCGAGATGGAAGGACTGACGGATGGTGAAGTGACTCTGACGTTTACTGATAACGAGCAGATTCATCAGCTTAACCGTGAATACCGCGCAATCGACCGTCCTACGGATGTACTGTCATTTGCCATGCAGGATGACGGAACAGAAGAGCTCGACATTATTTTTGAGGTGGAGAGTGAGGACGAAGTAGATCCAATCTCCGGCATGCTTGGCGATATTGTCATTTCCGTTGAGAAAGCACAGGAGCAAAGTGAGGATTATGGTCATTCATTGGAACGGGAGATTGGCTTCCTGTTCGTACATGGCTTCCTTCATTTGCTTGGCTATGATCATATGGACGATGCAGGCGAAGCCGAGATGACCGGTAAACAGGAAGCGGTCCTGCAAAAGGCAGGTTTGTCTCGTTAATGCTGAAGTTTATTCGCAGCTTGGGCTATGCTTGTTCAGGGATTGTCTTGGCAGTTCGGACACAAAGGCATATGAAGATTCATTCGATAGCCGCTGTGATTGTATGCCTAATTGGAGCGATGCTCCCGTTGACACGCTTGGAATGGGCAGTTCTGCTGCTAACTATTGCGGTAGTTATTTCCTTGGAAATGGTGAATACCGCGGTGGAAAATACCGTTGATATGGCTAGCCCTGACATTCATCCGCTTGCAAAAGCGGCGAAAGATGTGGCTGCCGGCGCTGTACTTGTTGCAGCTTGTATTGCTGTTATAATCGGGCTGCTCATTCTTGGGCCGCCCTTATGGCATTTTATCGTGAAATGATACGAAGAATAGGAGTGAGGCTCATGGCGTTCGAGGGATTATCGAAAGAGTATTCGAAATTGCTTGAAGCAGCGAAGGAGGCTATGTCGCGAGCTTACGTACCATACTCCAACTTTCGTGTAGGTGCGGCACTTCTTGACGACAGCGGCCACATTCATTATGGCTGTAATGTGGAGAATGCTGCTTATAGTCCATGTAATTGCGCTGAACGCACAGCTCTCTTCCGGGCAATTGCAGACGGTAAGCGGCCTGGACAATTTCAGGCTATTGCAGTCATGGGCGATACGGAGGGACCTATCACTCCTTGTGGTGTCTGCCGGCAGGTACTGGTCGAGCTTTGCTCACCGGATATGCCGGTTGTAATGGGCAATCTGAACGGTCACTGGAATATCATGACGGTTACAGAACTGCTTCCCGGCGCATTCACGCCGGCTTCATTAGAGAAAGGGAGTTAAAAATAAAGATGAATCAAAACACAACTTCAAGCACGAAATTCCGCTCCGGCTTTGTAGCGATTATTGGCAGGCCGAATGTAGGGAAATCGACGCTTATGAACCATTTAATCGGGCAGAAGATCGCCATTATGTCGGACAAGCCCCAGACAACTCGTAACAAAATCCATGGTGTATATACGACGGAAACATCGCAGATTGTCTTTCTCGATACGCCTGGTATTCATAAGCCTCAATCCAAGCTTGGCGATTATATGATGAAGACGGCAGAAGGCGCCTTGAAAGAGGTAGAAGCCGTGCTTTTCCTGATTGATGTAGCGGAAGGATTTGGCGGCGGCGATCGATTCATTATTGAGCAGCTCAAGAAAGTAGATACGCCAGTATTTCTTGTGATGAACAAGATCGATAAGGTACAGCCAGAGCAGCTTCTAGCAACTATTACGCAATACAAGGATATGTATCCATTTGCAGAGGTTGTGCCGATTTCGGCGCTTCAAGGTAACAATGTCGATACGCTTCTTGCACAGCTCCAGAAATATTTGCCTGAAGGACCGCAATATTATCCGGCTGATCAAATAACAGACCATCCCGAACAATTTGTCGTTTCAGAGCTGATCCGTGAGAAAATCCTGCATATGACCCGCGAAGAAATTCCGCATTCCATTGCCGTTGGTATTGAAGATATGCGTGTGCAGGAGAACGGTGTGGTGTATATTGGGGCTGTTATTTTCGTCGAGCGTGACTCTCAAAAAGGGATTATTATTGGCAAAAAAGGTGCTCTGCTTAAGGAAGTTGGCAAGCAGGCACGCCGCGATATCGAAGCATTGCTTGGATCACGTACTTTCCTGGAGCTTTGGGTCAAAGTGAAGAAGGATTGGCGCAATCAAGAGCGCGTCTTGAAGGATTTCGGATTCAGACATGATTAAGCTTTTATTGACGAAATTTGTTAAGGATAGCATTCGAGTATTTATCGTATCCTAAGTACCGTCTAGGGCTTCATTTCCAAGGCGGAAAGGATGAATACGAATGCGAAATTTTTCGTGGAAGTATTTTACATTGACCGGTGATGTGGAGTCATACATGCTCTACAAGGAAATGGATCAACTTGGTCCAGAGAATCATCCTCAATATTTGCCGGGGGACAATGAGGAGCTTGCTGCTGAGTTCGAGGATTCGTCTGCCCTTTAATTTGTTATCCTGCAGGCTGCCTTGAAGTAAGCATGGGGGAGAAGGAATCAAATCATGTTATATCGTGTGGAGGGCATTGTCATCCGCAGCATGGACTATGGGGAAGGCAATAAAATTATTACGCTGCTTACGAAAACAAACGGTAAGCTCGGTGTAATGGTGCGCGGCGCGAAGAAGGTGAAGAGCAGACATGCTTCTCTCGCGCAGCCATTTACATATGGTGAATTCGTTTTTTTCCGAAATAAAGGGCTTGGCACTCTCAATCATGGTGAGATTCTCGAATCTCACCATCTTTTACGTGAACAACTGGATTTGTCCGCTTATGCTGCTTACTTAGCAGAGGTTACTGACAAGACGCTGCAGGAGGACGAATCTGGTGAATTGTTATTTGAACAGCTGAAAGCTGGTTTGATGGCAATGGTGGAAGGAAAAGACCCGCAAATTGTTTCCCATCTTTACGAGATGCGTATATTAGAGGCAGCTGGCTATTCACCGGAGCTTGAATTCTGCGTGGGCTGCTCGACCGATCAAGGGCCTTTTCGACTTAGTCCGCATTCAGGAGGCGTGTTATGTCCTCGGTGTGCAAGAAATGATGCCCAGGCAATGGCGATGAGTGAGGGTGCTTATAAGCTGCTTAGGCTGTTCAGCCGAATGGATATAAGACGTCTCGGAACAATTCAGGTTAAGCCGGAGACCAAGAAAGAATTGAAAAAAATGATGCGTGAGCTGATGGATGTTCAAATTGGTATTCCTCTTAAATCCCGTTCCTTTCTAGATCAGATGGATAAATACTCATTCGAATAAAAGGATGGGCAATAATACCTAACGCCTGTTTGACAACTGCATTAAAAATGTTTAATATATGTGAATATCAATATATGGACAGTGATGGAGAAAGTAGCAGTTCAAACCTTGAACAAGCGATTTGGGGATCGTGTGAGCCCAGACAAGCTAAACTGTGAAACGGCACTCCGGAGTCAATTAACCAAAAGAGGATTTTCGCACACCGCTTGGAATGAAGCGGTTGAAGCGAAGTCAAGTAGGGTGGAACCGCGGGAGTCAACTCTCGTCCCTACGTCTGGCAGCAGGCGTAGAGACGAGAGTTTTTTGCGTTCTCCATTCGCCTTACTAAAGAATAAAGGAGCGAGAAAAAATCATGAATTTTCAAGGCATGATATTGACACTGCAGCAATTCTGGGCAGAACAAAACTGTATTCTCGTACAGCCGTACGACGTAGAGAAGGGCGCGGGTACAATGAACCCGATGACGTTCCTCCGTACCATTGGTCCGGAGCCGTGGAATGTTGCTTATATTGAGCCTTCCCGTCGTCCTGCAGACGGCCGTTATGGCGAGAATCCAAACCGGTTGTATCAGCATCATCAGTTCCAAGTTATCCTTAAGCCTTCCCCGGACAATATCCAGGAGCTTTATCTGGAAAGCTTGAAGCGTCTTGGCATTGATCCAAAGCATCATGATATCCGTTTTGTTGAAGATAACTGGGAATCGCCAACACTTGGCGCATGGGGCCTTGGCTGGGAAGTGTGGCTTAATGGTATGGAAATCACTCAGTTCACATACTTCCAGCAAGTAGGGGGTATTGATGCGAACCCGGTTGCAGTAGAGATTACTTACGGTATGGAGCGTCTAGCTTCCTACATTCAAGAAAAAGAAAACGTGTTTGATCTGGAATGGGTTGAAGGCGTGAAATATGGCGATGTATTCTGGCAGCCTGAATTCGAGCATTCGAAATATACATTCGAAACTTCTGACTCAGCGATGTTATTCCAATTGTTCAACATGTATGAGGAAGAAGCGAAGAAGACCATTGAACATAAGCTAGTATTCCCTGCTTACGACTATGTCTTGAAATGTTCCCATACCTTCAACCTGCTGGATGCCCGCGGCGCGATCAGCGTAACAGAGCGTACGGGCTACATTATGCGTGTTCGTAACCTGGCGCGTGCTTGTGCGGCGACTTATTTGGAGGAACGGGAACGTCTTGGATTCCCGCTGCTGAAGAAAGGAGTGGAGAACAATGGCTAAAGATTTATTGCTGGAGATTGGACTTGAGGAAGTACCGGCGCGTTTCGTACGCGGTGCTATGAATCAATTGAAAGAGAAAGCAGTCAAATGGCTTGCTGACTCTCGTATTCCTCATGAAGCGGTAGAAGTATTTGGTACACCGCGTCGTATCGCTTTGTATGTACAAGGCGTTGAAGAGAAACAAGCGGATGTGAATGAGCAAGTAAAAGGTCCTTCGCGTAAAATCGCCCTTGACGATCAAGGCAATTGGAGCAAAGCGGCGCTTGGCTTCGCACGCAGCCAAGGCGTTGAGCCTGAGCAGTTCTTCTTCCAAGAGCTGGCTGGCGTTGAATATGTGTATGCAAACAAAAGCAGCGTAGGGACAGACACAGCCTCCGTATTGCCGGAAGGTTTGACAAACCTGATTACATCGATGTCATTTCCAAAAAACATGCGTTGGGGTAGTTATGAACTGAAATTCATTCGCCCAATCAAATGGCTTATTGCTTTATTTGGTCAAGACATCATTCCGCTGGAGATTACGAACGTAGTGAGCGGCAATGTATCACGCGGTCATCGTTTCCTAGGTGATGAGACGGTTGTCTCGACGCCTGCTGAATACAAAGAGCGTCTTCGCGAGCAGTATGTCATTGTTGACGTCGTTGAACGCGAGCAATTGATTGTGTCTCAGATTAAGGAACTTGCGAAAGAGAAGAACTGGGAAATTGCGATTAAAGAAGATTTGCTCGAAGAGGTCTTATTCCTGGTCGAGTATCCGAACGTATTATATGGAACATTCGATCCTGCTTTCTTGAACATCCCGCAAGAGGTTCTGATTACGTCGATGCGTGAACATCAGCGTTACTTCCCGGTACTTAATGCAGAAGGTCAATTGCAGCCGTTCTTCGTAACGGTGCGTAACGGTGACCGGACTTCGATTGAGAATGTGGCAAAAGGTAATGAGAAGGTACTCCGCGCTCGTCTGTCTGATGCGAAATTCTTCTATGAGGAAGATCAGAAGCTCGCTATTAACGATGCACTTGCGAAGCTTGAGAATATCGTTTATCACGAGGAACTTGGTACGGTTGCTGATAAGGTGAGAAGAATCCGCACTACGGCTGATCTGCTGGCTGCGAAACTTGGTGTTGATGCTGATACTGCGGCTGCAGCAAGCCGTGCTGCAGATATTTGCAAATTCGACCTTGTTACTCAAATGGTATACGAATTCCCAGAGCTGCAAGGGATTATGGGCGAAGACTATGCTCGTAAAGCAGGCGAAAGCGAATTGGTAGCGAAAGCAATCAACGAGCATTATCAGCCTCGTTTTGCCGGTGACCGAGCTCCAGCTTCTGTTGTTGGTGCTATCGTAAGCCTTGCGGACAAAATGGATACAATTGCAGGCTGCTTCTCAATTGGTATTATTCCAACTGGCTCGCAGGATCCTTACGCATTGCGCCGCCAAGCTTCGGGAATCGTTCAGATTATTCTGGCTCAAGGCCTGGATTTGAAGCTGACGGACCTGTTCGATGCTGCACTAGCTGTCCATACAGAACGTGGAATGAAACGCGGCGAGGATGAAATTCGTAAAGACTTGAATGACTTCTTTGCCCTTCGCGTGAAGAATGTATTGTCAGAGCAAGCTAATCGTTACGATGTCGTTGATGCTGTAATGGCAACTGGCTTTAATGATTTGCGTATTACGGTAGAACGTGCATCTCTGATTAATGAACTGACATCCGGCAACGAGCGCAGTGAGTTTAAATTGACTATTGATGCATTCAACCGCGTATGTAACCTGGCTTCCAAAGCAGAATCACGCGTAGTGAATCCATCCTTGTTCGAAGAAGCAGCTGAGGTCGCGCTTTATGAGCAATGGCAAAAAGCTCATCCGGCAGTTGCAAGTGCAATTGCTGAGGGGGATATTGCATCGGCGCTGGCTAATCTATCTTCTCTTAAAGAAGCTATTACCGCTTACTTCGATTCCGTGATGGTTATGGCAAAAGACGACGCGGTACGTAACAACCGCCTGGCGTCACTTGCGGTTATCGCGGATGACATTACGGCAATCGCTGATTTCTCGAAACTTGTTTGGTAATTGAATCGTCGCCCGTATCTTTTTCGTCAGTCCTGAAGAACATGGAAAGAAGGATGATGATTAATGCCCAATTCAGCGGAAGTCATAATTTACGTTGTATCTGATGCTGCTGGCGATACCGGCGAGCTCGTTGTGCGGGCTGCGGTTGCGCAGTTCCATCCGGTTCAAACGGACATCCGTCGCGCACCATTCGTGATGGATGTTCCTACCTTGGAACGTTTTGTTTTGCAGGCGAAGCTGTCCGGCGCCATTGTGCTGTATACACTTGTTATCCCTCATTTGCGGGATGCGATGAAGAGCTTGGCCAGGGAGCATGAGGTAGAAGCTATTGATTTGCTGGGCTCATTGATTGAAAGTTTGGAGCGGCAAACCGGTCGTCATTCGCGTCAAGAACCTGGTCTTAACCATGTGCTTGATGCGGATTATTTCCGTAAAGTGGATGCTGTCGAATTTGCTGTCCGTTATGATGATGCGAAAGACCCGTCTGGTGTGCTAAAGGCAGATATAATCCTGATTGGTGTATCGCGAACCTCAAAGACACCATTGTCAATGTATCTCGCGCATCAAAAATACAAAGTCGCCAATATCCCTCTCGTCCCTGAGCTGAAGCCGCCGAAGGAATTATTTAATGTCCCTGCAGAACGGATCGTCGGCTTAACGATAGGTGTACCGTATTTGAACACCATACGGAAAGAGCGGCTGAAGGCTCTCGGTTTGCCGAACAGTGCTTCCTATGCGGCAGAGGATCGAATCTTGAAGGAGCTTGAATACGCTGAAGCGATTATGAAACAGCTTGGATGCGTCGTAATTGACGTCTCACATCGGGCGGTCGAAGAGACAGCGAGTCTAATTATGGAGCATTTTCGCGGTATTTAACGGTTCATGCAGGATTTTTTTAAAGTCTTGACGTATATAATAGTACGGTAATTGAAATATAGAAGTGAGCGGTGATGCTTGATTGGAGCAAAATCAACCGACAATCGTCGTTGACGGCGACGCTTGTCCCGTCAAGACGGAAATTGCTCGGGCTGCCCGCAGCAGTCGTGTACCGGTCGTTATGGTCTCCTCCTACGATCACCGTCTTGTGCCTGAAGAGGGTGTATCCGTTGTACAGGTAGATCGAAGCGATCAATCCGTCGATTTGTACATTGTGAATCATATTACCAAAGGCGATATTGTCATTACCCAAGATTTCGGCCTCGCCTGTATTGCGATCGGGAAGGGAGCCATCGTCTTATCTCCACGCGGCGAACAATATTCGGACGAGAACATCGATTATTTGATGGAACGGCGTCATGAATTAGCAAAAAGGAGGCGTGCAGGAGGTAAAACGAAGGGCCCAAAAGCAATGAGTAACGAGGATCGGGAGCGTTTTCAACAAAAGTTGACAAAAGTTTTAGCAATCTTGCAGGAGAAACATGACATTTAGCGAATATTATTTACGTGTCATTAGGATGAAGGTGATGGATAATGACCTACGGTAAAATACCGGATGACGTTATTGAGGCGGTACGCCGTCATCATGACATCGTAGATACGGTGAGCAAATACGTTCATCTTACGAAGAACGGCAAATATATGAAGGGGCTGTGTCCATTCCATTCGGAGAAGACACCTTCATTTACGGTTACGCCGGAACTTCAAATTTTCCATTGTTATGGCTGCGGCAAGACAGGTAACGTAATCCGGTTCGTGGAAGAAATTGAAAGTTATACCTTTCCAGAAGCGGTTCGCGTACTGGCTGAGCAAGCAGGCATACCGGTTACTTGGGCTAATCCGGACGGCGCTAAGCCTACAGCTGCAGATACGGATCGAAGCGCAGTACTTGAGGCTCATGAGCTGACTGCGAAGTTGTACAACTACTTGCTGAACAACACGCAGCATGGCCGTGTAGCGAAAGACTATTTGCGTGACCGGGGGCTCGGGGACAAGCTGATCAATCATTTTATGATTGGTTATGCACCGGAACAATGGGATACGCTAAGCCGATTTCTATCGGCAAGAAATTTCGATCCCTCCTTAATGGAGAAAGGCGGGCTCTTATCTGCCAAGTCAGACGGAAGTGGATATGTAGACCGGTTTCGGGGACGAATTATATTTCCGATCTGGGATCGAGACGGTAAGGTAACGGCATTTGCAGGACGTATTATCGGTGAAGGCCAGCCGAAATACTTGAACTCTCCAGAGACGATGCTGTTTACGAAAAGCCGTACGCTATACAATCTGCATCATGCGCGACCTGCCATCCGCAAGAGCAAGCAAGTCGTTTTATTCGAAGGGTATATGGATGTTATTAAATCTTGGAGTGCCGGCGTTAAGAATGGGATCGCGACAATGGGAACGGCTTTAACCGATGATCATTGTACGATACTTGCCCGGCAGGCGGAAGAAATTGTGGTGTGCTATGACGGTGATGAAGCGGGACAAGCTGCTGCAATGAAATCCATTCCGATGCTTGAAGGAGCTGGACTTAGAGTTATGGTGTCCATGCTGCCAAGGGGGAAAGACCCGGATGAATACATCACCGAATATGGTCCGGAAGCCTTCCTTCGTGAAGCCATTGATCAGCCTGTCACCACTACAAAATTTAGACTTATATATTCAAGAAAAAACCATATACTGCTAAAAGAAGAAGGCCGAAAAAATTACTTGCTTGAAGCCGCTGGAATTGTGGCAGAGCTTGATTCCGCTATTGAACGCGAAGTTTATCTGCAGGAGCTTTCACGCGAATTTGATTTCCCATTAGAAGTATTGAAGCAGGATTGTCTTATTAAGCATCAGGAATTGCAAAAAAAGAAACCCGGAAGGGATAATAACGACAATTCGTGGAATAATGGTAGGAATGAAAATCGCCGAAGATCGGGGCCTCCTGCGCTGAAGCCCGCATATACGTATGTGGAGCGTCGGCTGCTTCATGTCATGATGCGCGACAGAGATGTAGCGCAGACTGTTCATGAAAAACTGGGGGACGCGTTCAATATTGAGGATCACGCAGCGCTTGCTGCTTATTTATACGCTTTTTATGCGCAGGGCTATGATCCGGATGCCGGACGGTTTATTGCTTCACTCCAAGACGAACGTCTGGAGAGAACAGCAGCAGCCATTCTGATGATGGACGGAGATTTTCCTTTTGACGATGCCATTTTGGATGCCGATATACTGGACATAATCAAGGTTCCTAAGTTCCGGGAAGTCGACCGAAAAAAAGAAGAAATGGTGAAGGCGGAACGCGCCGGAGATCATCTGCTCGCAGCGCAAATGTTAAGTGAGATTATAACCCTAGAGAGACTGCTAAAAGGATCGAATTGACGATCGGTTCTAGGGAGGAGGGAGTCGGAATATGGCGAATGATCAGCATACTGAACTAGATGCCGAACAAAAACTTGATTTAGTGAAGGATCAATTGATCGAACAGGGGAAAAAGAGAGCTTCCCTAACTTATAAAGAGATTATGGAGAAATTATCTCCGTTTGATCAAGATCCGGAACAAATTGATGAGTTTTTCGAACAGCTCGACGATTTAGGTATTGAGGTATTAAACGAAAACGATGAACGTGATCGTGATCCGCTTAACCGCGGTGAAGAGCAAGAACGGGAACAAGGTGAGGATTTCAACTTCGATGATGATCTGGCACTGCCACCTGGTATTAAGATCAATGATCCAGTGCGGATGTATTTGAAGGAGATTGGCCGTGTTCCGCTTCTTTCTGCGGATGATGAGATCGAGTTGGCAAGACGGATTGAGAACGGCGATGAGGAAGCAAAGCGCAGACTTGCTGAAGCAAACCTTCGACTCGTTGTCAGTATTGCAAAACGTTATGTCGGCCGTGGTATGCTGTTCCTTGATTTGATTCAAGAGGGCAACATGGGTCTTATCAAAGCAGTAGAGAAGTTCGACCATCAAAAGGGCTTTAAATTCAGTACGTATGCAACATGGTGGATTCGCCAAGCAATTACACGTGCGATCGCTGACCAAGCGCGTACCATTCGGATCCCTGTTCATATGGTGGAGACAATTAACAAGCTTATTCGGGTCTCGAGACAGCTCCTTCAGGAGCTGGGGCGCGAACCAACGCCGGAAGAAATTGCGGCTGAGATGGAGCTTAGCACGGATAAAGTTAGAGAAATCATGAAGATCGCACAAGAGCCAGTATCGCTGGAAACACCAATTGGTGAAGAAGACGATTCGCATCTGGGTGACTTCATTGAAGACCAGGAAGCATTGGCGCCTGCTGATGCAGCGGCTTATGAGCTGCTCAAAGAGCAACTGGAAGATGTTCTTGATACGCTTACTGAACGTGAAGAGAATGTTCTTCGCCTTCGCTTTGGACTTGATGACGGTCGTACACGTACGCTCGAAGAAGTGGGTAAAGTATTCGGCGTAACTCGTGAACGGATTCGTCAGATTGAAGCGAAAGCATTGCGTAAGCTTCGTCATCCAAGCCGCAGCAAACGGCTTAAAGATTTCTTAGAATAAACGATCGATAAACGACCTTTCTGCTCCTTGCAGCAAGGTCTTTTTTTCCAATTGATCATATTGTACCTTGAGAGGACAACATCAGGCATATGAATGAAGAGCGACGTCAGATTATCGTTAGAGAAATTGAACACTGGCGCAGAGGCAAGTTGCTGCCGGATCAATATTGTGATTTTCTGCTTAACTTGTATATGGATCATGATCGGGAAACGAAGCGTGAATCTACTCATTCGATAGCCAAAGCAGTGATGGCTGTACAGCATGCTTCCGGCAAGCATTGGCTCCTTACATTTGGTTTTTTTACCTTTATTTCCTTTGTTGTGCTTTATTTTAACGTTTTTCATCCGCTATTGCAAATTGGGGTTACGGCCGTTGGCGTCGCTTGCTTGCTCTGGTTAGGTACCCGTCTTCGCCGTCGTCATGAGGCCGCAGGCCTTGCTGTTACGGGGGCAGGCATGTTGCTTATGCTAGGTGCTGGGCTATACATTTTACAGCAGCATGAACTAACCGAGTGGGGCTGGAAAGCAGCTATGCTTGGCTTTTGCGCGTTATTTTGGGTCATCTATGGAATCGCGGCACGAATCCAGCTGCTGCATCTATGTGGTTGGTTAGCGGGCATAATGGTATATGCATGGTTATTGGCTAAGTTCACAAGTTCGCCCGACTGGTATGAGTCCCAGCTCTATTGGATGCCTCTTTCTATCCTCTTTGGCTGGAGCAGCTGGTTTGTGCACCGTTGGTCCAAACCGTCAGCGATGGTGTTATTTGCGGCATGTGCGATCGTTTGGTTTATGCCTGAATTGTATGAAATGCTTGTATGGAACGAGCCGGTTATGCTTCAGCTTCAGCTTCAATTGCTGATTAAGATTGCGGCAGGCGGCGGATTATTATTCTTTATGCGAAAAAATTGGATGGTGTGGGTTGCTTAATGTTGAAACTTTCGAAACGTCTGCAGACGATTGCAGAATTTGTGACACCCGGTTCGCGCGTAGCAGATATTGGTTCTGATCATGCGCTGCTTCCGGTCTATTTAATTCAATCGAGCCGAGTTCAATCGGCCATTGCTGGAGAGCTTAATCCTGGACCGTTCGAGGCTGCACGTAAACAGACAGCCGATGCTGGATTAACGAGTAAGCTTCAAGTTCGCCGCGGGGATGGACTTTCCGTCCTTCAGCCCGGAGAAGTGGACACCGTTACTATTGCCGGCATGGGCGGCAGCTTAATGAGCGGCATTCTGGAAGAAGGTTATTTAGCCGGTAAGCTGGATGGGGTTAAAGAGCTTGTACTCCAGCCAAACGTAGGCGAAGAGTTCGTGAGAAGCTGGCTGCTCAAACGCGGCTGGCTGCTTGCAGAAGAGACGATTTTGGAAGAAGACGATAAAATCTATGAAGTGCTTCATGCTTTTAAATATGAGGAAGCAGAAGTGCTGAAGCGGAATGCTGAAGTTTATGATGCATCGTTCCTGACGCTGCCTACCCATCAGGAGAAGGGTGCGGCTATTTTAGAAAAAATGGGTCCTCATCTACTTAGGGAGCCCAAAGAAGTCTTTTTCAAAAAATGGCAGTTTGAGCTCGACAAGCTTGGAAAAATTGTGGCTCAAATGTCGCAATCGGATCTTGAACAGGCGGAACTTAAAAAGAAGCAGTTCCGTGAGGAAATGAGTGTAATTGAGGAGGTGCTTCAATGTTTGCAAACGGGCAAACCGTCGTCCAAATAATGGAGCAGCTTGCTCCCAAGCATTATGCGGTTGAGAATGACAAAATTGGACTGCAGCTTGGCACCTTAAATAAAGAAATCCGTAAAGTCGTTGTTGCATTAGATGTAACGGATGAAGTCGTTAATGAAGCAATTGAGGCCGGCGCCGAACTCATAATCGCGCATCATGCCATTATCTATCGTCCATTGGCAAAGCTGGATACGGCTACACCAGCAGGCAAGCTGTACGAGAAGCTGATCAAACATGACATAGCCGTATACATATCGCATACGAATCTCGACGTTGCTGATGGCGGAATTAATGACTGGATGGCTGATCTCGTTGGCATCAAGACAGAAGGTCGTCAGTGTCTGGAGGAAGTACATACGGATAAGCTGTTCAAGCTGGTCGTATTTGTACCTGAGGATCATCATGAGAAGGTACTCCAAGCGTTGTTTAATGCAGGTGCGGGTCACATCGGAGATTACAGCCATTGCAGCTTTAACATCGAAGGGACGGGCACCTTCCTTCCGGGTGAAGGAACCAATCCATTCATCGGAAAACAGGGAGTATTGGAGAAGGCCAAAGAAATCCGCATCGAAACCATTGTTCCGCATAGCGTTCACCGCAAAGTTGTACAGGCGATGCTGAAGGCACATCCGTACGAGGAAGTGGCGTATGATTTGTATGCGGTGGATTTGAAGGGCCGTTCGTTTGGTCTTGGTCGCAGCGGCAAGCTTGATTCTCCTGTCACACTTGGCGAATTAGCGGAAAAGGTAAAGGAAGTATTCGAGGTTCCTTATGTTCGTCTTGTTGGAGATCCAAATCGTATTATTAAGAAAGCTGCGGTATTAGGCGGCTCTGGAGGACGATATACCCGTCATGCTCAGTTTGCTGGAGCTGATGTGCTTATTACTGGTGATATTGATTACCATACAGCACATGATGCTTTAGCTGATGGATTGTCCATAATTGATCCCGGTCATAATGTCGAGAAAATTATGAAACAACGTGTAGCGGAATGGCTGACGGAACAACTTGCTGCTCGGAAATATGAGACAAAAGCTGTTCATTCCTCCATCAATACGGAGCCTTTCCGATTTGTGTAGCATTTGGCTTGATAAAACAGGTTGAGCTTTTGTGTAATACCTTGTATACTTAGTCGTGCATCGGAAAGTTTGACAGACAATCGCTGGCGGCCTTGTTGCCGCGAGAGGAAAGTCCGGGCTCCACAGGGCAGGGTGCTGGATAACGTCCAGTCAGCGCGAGCTGAAGGATAGTGCCACAGAAATGGACCGCCGATGGCCGGCTTATGCCGGCACAGGCAAGGGTGGAACCGTGGTGTAAGAGACCACGAGGAGTATGGGTGACTATATTCCTGGTAAACCCCACTTGGAGCAAGACCGAGAGAACGTAGCAGCTTCGAGCTGCAGCCTTAGCCCGAGGCTCGTTCGGGTTGGTTGCTTGAGCTGTTCAGCAATGGATGGCCTAGATAGATGATTGTCGCTTCGTCGTGGGAGGGTCGTTCCCGTTATGACCACTTGGAAGTACAGAACCCGGCTTACGGCAAACTTTCCGCAACGGAATACAAATCACGCTTCCTGGCATTTTGCTGGGAAGCTTTTTTGTTGTTTTGGTGGGTGGGATGAATCGGGACGGACGGGGTAACTCTCTCCGGGTCGCTGTTGTCCTTCGGACAAAGGCGACCGGAGAGAGTTACCCCTTACCTAACCCGCCATCCTCACCCCTAAACAACAAACAAGCAGCCTTGGCTCATGCCAAGGCTGCTTGTTTGTAAGTTCCTCAAAAACAGGGGAGAGCGGGGTCTTACAGACCCTTTCCCCCGCGCCAGCTCGAAAGAGCAAGAGAGTAAAACAAAAAACTAATATACCTTATACCTCTGCGTATCCGCTCTTCTGACTTGCAACAAGCTATGTTGGATTTAATACAGTATATTCAGGCTTTAGAGCCCCTAAGCACCACCCTATGTTGCATAATCTACATTATTATCAGCTTCCACTCGCACCCCTTGCATCTAATTGGGCAATTATACTGCATTCAATCCAATTTGGGCTGGAGCACTAGGCTGGAGGCGGTAAATATCCTGTAGAAAATACAACGCAGCTACCCCGTTACTTCAACCAGGGGAAAGACTTAACAAAAAACAAGCATCCTCGGCAAAAATGCCAAGGATGCTTGTTATTTTTGTTTTTTTTAAAAAAATTCAAAAGAGAGAAGAGGTAAGGTTGTATGTTCTGAAAGAGTTTACGTCCGCCTTTTTGAGCTCATTTCAACCTTACAAATTTAATTAAAGAAATGGGTGAAACAGCGGCTGGAAGAACATACACCTGTTCACCTTTTATTCTTTTGAGTATTTTCGGCTGATTGCTTCCAGCCGGCGTTCGGTTTGGCTTGGGAAGTTTTGAAGGGCGGTTGTGTAGTTGGAAGCCGCCTTCAGAGCTTTATCGACGTCGATCAGGCCATAGCCGAAGTAGTTGTCTTTGCCTTTATTGCCAAGATCAACTGCTGATTTGCGCATAATTTCCATAACTTCTTCATTATTTAGATCAGGGTTGATCGAGCGGATCAAGCCTGCTAATGCGGCCACATGCGGGCTGGCCATTGATGTACCTGACAAAGCGGCATATTGGCTGCCAGGGTAGGTGCTTGCAATGCTGTCGCCTGGCGCTGCTACGTCGATGTAGTCGCCGAAGTTCGAGAAGGAAGCTTTGTTATTGCTTGCATCAGTAGCTGCAACTGCGAATACTTCTGGATAGGCTGCTGGGTATCCAGGGCGATCCGTATTATCATTGCCGCTCGCTGCAACCATAACCACATCATGATCGTAAGCATACTTAATGGCATCATGAAGGAATTCCGCCTGCGCATAGTTGCCAAGGCTCATATTGATAACTTTTGCGCCATGGTCAGTTGCCCAGATAATACCTTGTGCAACAGAGTAGGTGGAGCCTGCACCGCTGCTATCGAGTACTTTAACCGGCATAATTTTGTTGTACCAGGAGATACCTGCAACTCCTTCGCCATTGTTAACGGAAGCACCAATAATGCCGGCAACATGAGTGCCATGTCCAACGTCATCATTTGGAGCAGCATCAGCATCCACAATGTTGGTACCATCAAGCAGCTTCCCTTTCAAATCAGGGTGGTCCGCTTGTACGCCAGTGTCTAGAATGGCTACGATGACTTTGTCATTCCCTTTCGATAAGCCCCAGCCTTTTTCCGTTTCAATGGAAGGCAGGTTCCATTGGTACTGGGAATAAAGGGCATCGTTTGGAGTAATAACGTCTGCATCATTTGTTGTCTCATTCGTCATATAGAGGTAATGAGGCTCAACGTATTCAGTTTTCCAAGATTTTTGGAAATAGTGAACCATTTTATCAGCATCCATATCTTTGGAACGGAAAACGTAAGTGTCTCCGATTTGCTGGATGTGTTGCGCATTGATTTTTTGTTTGATTTGGTCCAACTGCTTATCTGTCAGCTTGTTCTGGAAATGAACAACCACGTCTCGAACATGATAGTGGCTGGCATTACCATTATCTTCACCATCATGGACGGTTGTCTCGCGGTTGGCGCCGGGCTCGACCGATTCAATCCGGTAATTGCCTTCGGATGGATACGGAACGAGGCGGAGATTTCTTTTCTGATGACGCTCCACCTGCATGACAATATTCTGATTGATGACACCAACAACACCAATCCCATTATTTTTGCCGCTAGGAACACCTAATACCATATAGCGGCTGCCTGTATCGTTGATGAATGGTTCTGATTGATAGGAATTGCCGGCTTTTACCTTAGCTTTTGCTTCAGCCACAAAGCTCGCTGCTTTCTTATCCGGCAAAGCGCCGCGCTCCACGCTTCGATTGCCGTTGATCCAGCTGATGTAGGACATATGCTTGTGCATATTCATCATATGAGTGATTCTGTCTGTCGGGTTGTTGATTTTAGCATTGCCGCTAGCCATCAGCTTATGGAATTCCTTGCTGCATTCGGTTGTGCATAACAGGGAAGTGGCATCCATATCTTTATTTAAGGTTTTGATTTTGAGCGTTTTTTCCTGCTCAACTGAGAATCCTTTAGACTGCGGAGCAGGATTATTCCGATCTGGGAAAATGTATCGTCCTGCAGGTACAACAATGGCTACCAGTGCTATAATGGCACAAAGACCAATCCATTTTTTCGCATTCATTATTCCAACGTCCCTCCATCGTTAAGCCAGCGTAGTTGTCACACTAATGGATAGGGTGCACATCGACAGCCTGAAAATATGCGCATAACATTGTCTGAAACGCCAGTACCACAACCAAGTAATTTGTGGTATCATATTGTCGGTGCCTTAGTTTTTTTTGTTGTAGTAGAAGAAAGGGGAACTACCTTATGCCATCGACCAATGCGAAGTCGCTTAGTGAAACATCGCGTACAAAGTTAAAAGATGCAATTAATCAATTGGAATCGTTTCTTAACCAGTATTCGCTGAACCAATTAATCGGCGAAGAAACTGGTGATGAAGCACAAACGTTTTATAAAGGCCTATTGTCTGACTTGAGACATTTGTTGGTCTTCTCTGAAGTCTCGGTTGAAAAACTGGGAGTATTGCTCAGACGGCCAAATTTCGATAACGATTTTGCTGAACGCGCGTTATACGATGTTTACCATCAGTGCGTGAACGCCTTCTTCTATCCGAAGAATGAATGTTATTCGGAAGACGGTCGTTATGCATACACTGGACAAGATGCAATCCGTTTCCGCTTTAAGCCGGTACGTGAAGCACGTGATATCGTCCTCAGCGTATCCAAAATTTATGAAGAGCTGCGCGATGAGCTGGCTTATTACGAGAATGACTACATGACCCAGCGCCGTATGCAGGGGCAAAAATAGGACGGAATGAATCACTTTCGATCAGGGAAACTTGATATCGGAGGTGATTTTTTTATGCCGAAAGGTGTATCTTGCAGCGTATCGAATTGTAGCTTCTGGCGAGACGGCAACAATTGCAATGCGAATGCCATTTCCATTGATATCGATCAGCATGCGGATTTCAATGAGGAATTCGCGGCTGATGACCTTGGACTGTATCATCAAGACCAAGCGTCAGAATCGTCCGCTACCTGCTGCCACACTTTTAAACCAAAGGAGTGACGGGGAATGGATCAAAGAGGCGTAAAGATCACGGATCGTCATAAGAACGATTATCCGCAATACGAAGTGTCCGCTCCAAATGCAATGCCTGACTTAAATGGCGGTAAAGTGGAAGAGTGGGCAAATGAAAACAATGTGAACAATATTCATGAAGAAATGGCAGCGGATTTCGCTGTCGGCAGTCCCGTCTCTTATGTACCAAGAGAGCAGAGTATTGAAGAGGCTGCAGCAACAGTAGAGGCCGGAGGTACGGCACTTGGCTGGGTAGCGCTTGTATTCGCGGCAGCATCATGGTTCTTATGGCCAGTGGTGCTGGGCATAACCTCGGCAGTGCTTGGCTTTATTGCCTATCGCCAAGGTGCAAAAGCGCTTGGCAGTTGGGCAATGGCGCTTGGCCTTATCGCCGTATTGCTTTCATTAGTCATTGTTCCCTTTTATTACGCAGTAACGTAAGCTTAGAAGCCTTGGCGGTTATTTGCCGCTAAGGCTTTTTTTGTTACATATGGGTACGACCATTTAGAATGACAATAACTTTGGATTGCCCCTCTGCCCGATTTTACCTATAATTTATAGATGTATGGGAGGGAAGACGAATGATTATTGATATTCAGCAAGCAGGCTGGGAACGTAGTGATAAACAAGTTCTAAATAATATCAACTGGCAGGTTCGCCCGAATGAACACTGGTGCCTGCTAGGCCTTAATGGATCGGGAAAAACAACGCTACTTAATATGATAAATGGTTATATATGGCCCACTAGCGGGCAAATTTCAGTGCTTGGCAAAAAGTTCGGCGAATATGATCTGCGTGAGCTGCGCAAAAGTATCGGCTGGGTCAGCACATCGCTTCAGCAGAAGCTTTATGGCAGCGAGAAAGCATTAAGTATTGTCCTAAGCGGCAAGTTTGCCACCATTGGACTATATGATCAAACAAATGAAGAGGATCGAGACAAAGCTCTTTCCTTATTAACGAATCTAGGCTGCGCTTATTTAGCGGAGCGTACGTATGATACGATGTCCCAGGGTGAACGGCAGCGGGTCTTGATTGCGAGGGCCTTAATGGCGGAGCCGAAGCTGCTGATATTGGACGAGCCATGTACGGGGCTTGATGTATTTGCAAGAGAGCAGCTGTTATCTATGATTCATAAAGTGGCTGCTAATGGACCTACTATTATATATGTAACTCATCATGTTGAGGAAATATTGCCTTGCTTTAGCCACACTATGCTTATCAAGCAAGGTGAGGTTTTTGCAGCAGGAGCTACTCAAGAGGTACTAACCTCTGTGCGAATGAGTCGATTCTTTGATGTTCCAGTTGAGATTGAGCGTCGTGATGGGCGGAATTGGCTATTCGTGAAGGAATCGGAGTCGTTATGGAACTCGAACTAATCCAGCAGTCCGAACCTAGAAGAAGAAGGCTTGCAAGCTGGCTTCGCAATCGATTCACACGAAGGCTGGAGTATGACGGGCCGCTCTGGCGGGCAGGCTCTGCAGGATTACTGTTGTTTGGCTCTACTGCAATTACAACAGCCGCTTTAGGCATGCCGACTGGATTCGGGACAGCTGTTGATATTGGCGCATTTGTATTGGCTAATGCATTCGCACTGCTTGTTGTGTCACAATTGTTAGCGATTATTTTATCTCTGCTGCATGTTCCGGTTCCGCGTTTATTTGCAGGTTTTCTACTCTATGTTGGATTTGAATGTTATTATATTCTGTCTTATTCTGATTTCGAATTATGGAATTCGATCATTTGTGCCGCTATTTACACAGTGATTGGCGCTATTGCAGGTGTGTTAATTGGTTGGTTCAGCCGATCACGGCTTAGGATCATTGGTGGTTCGTTCTTAGCTGTAGTCCTTATCATTGGAAGTTTCATTTGGTTATTAGAACCACTGAGTAGCAGAGATGTTGCTGCATCAGCTTTTGCAGATGCAGAGGATGCAGATACTTCAGCTTTGATAGACGCCGATAATCCCGGCCAGCCGGGTAATTATGATTATTCCTTTTTCACCTATGGAAGTGGTTCGGATAAACAGCGTCAAGCCTATGGGGAAAAGGCGGATCTGATCTCGAACTCGGTTGATGCGTCCGATTACATTAAGCATTGGTATTGGATGAAAGAGATGTTCTGGGGTTTTGATGAAAAAAACCTTCCGCTAAACGGCCGGGTATGGATGCCGGAAGGGGAAGGTCCTTTCCCTCTTGTGCTTATGGTGCATGGCAATCATCTTATGGAAGACTTCTCGGATGCCGGATACGATTATTTGGGTCAGCTGCTTGCGAGCAGAGGATTCATCGCTATATCTGTTGACGAGAATTTCTTAAACTATTCCACTTGGTCGGGCATCCCGGATAATGACTTCAAGGTGCGCGCTTGGTTGCTGCTCAAGCACATTCAGCAAATTCAGAGTTTTAGTGAAATGCCAAATAGCGCTTTCTATAATCGAGTTGATTTTACGAATGTAGCTCTTCTTGGTCATTCTAGAGGTGGTCAGGCGGTTGCGATGGCAGCCGATTGGGACACGTGGTTTGCCAAAGACCAAACGCTTGATAGCTTCAAGAATAATGAGGTGCAAATCCAAACGGTAATCGCACTTGCTCCAACGGATAAGTCGATCGACAGTACAACGGCGAAGCTGACCGATGTTAACTATTTGACATTACAGGGAGCTAGGGACGGCGATGTAAATGATTTTTACGGGGATCGGCAGTATATTCGTACCAGCTTCACCGCAGATTCCGGTTACCGCAAAGCATCCGTTTATTTGTCCGAAGCTAATCACAGCCGCTTTAATACGGAATGGGGCACGATGGATGAACGTCCGCCGGGCGGACTGTTCCTAAGCCAGCGAGGAATGATGAAAGCCGAGGAGCAGCAGCAGGTTGCGAAAGTATACGTGGCCGCTTTTCTTGAAACCACGCTGCATCATCAAACCGACTATGTTCCTCTCCTGCAGGACTATCGAACAGGGATGCAATGGCTGCCGGATTCAACTGCTTACGTGACGCGGTATGAGGATTCGTCATTCGATATGATTGCAAGGTTTGATGAGGATCATAATAAGACAACACTGCCTAAAGGCGGGAGGCTTGAAGCTGACAACCTGAAATCCTGGGATGAGCTGGATGTGAAAGACCGCGACCATAATAACAAGGGAACCGTTGGTGCACAGATGGAATGGCTGGATGACAGCTCTTATACGTTATCATTAGCAAAGCCATTTTCATTGCTTTCTGCCGCTCAAGGGAACCAGGTACTAGCTTTCTCAATGGCTAATATGGTTTCGCAGCTTGATCCGGCTAATCAGGAGTCATCACCACAAATAGAAATCACATTGAACGCGGAAGACGGAGAAAGTATGAGTCTGCCGCTTGCTAAGTATATGCCTGTTCAGCAACCGTTCCAAACGACCTATACGATTATTCCATGGCTGGAAAAGTCGATAAAAGGCGGAAAATATAAGCATGCGACAGAATCTGTGTTTCAGACCTACCGACTTCCACTGGCGGATTTCGTTCAAGTTAATACGAACGAGGATATATCCATTAGCTCGATTACTTTCCGCTTCATCGGTGGACCGGGGAAAATCATGCTTGATGACATTGGTATATCGCAATAAACAAACTAAGGGCTCCTCTTGGAAGGAGCCCTTTTGTTATGCAGTTATTCTTCTTTGAAAGTAAACCGTCTTGCTGCATATAAGAATGGTGTGGAGAAAACCGAAACGATAAATTTGATGACATAAGTGGAGAGGAATACGGAAATCCATACGCTTCCTTCCAGTGTGCCTGCGAAAGCTATGGTACAGAAGATTAAAGTATCTACGAACTGGCTGACAATTGTGCTCCCATTATTCCGAATCCAGAGCTGACCAGGGGCAGGAAAGACCCTTTTAAGAATGGAATAAATTCGTACATCTAGAAACTGACTGACAAAATACGCACATAAGCTGCCTAACGCAATTTGAGGCATAAGCCCAAATATCATATGGAGGGCATCATTGGTATCATGCGCCAGATCTGAGCTGTCCGGATGGAAGAGCAGTGCCATCTGCATAATAATAGTGGATGCAATCAGGGTGAAGAATCCAAACCATACGGCTTTTTTAGCCGCACGCTCGCCATACTTCTCATTTAACAGGTCAGACGCGAGATAGATGGTACCGTACATCGTGTTACCAAGCGTAATGATAATGCCAAAAGGCATTTCAACGGTTTTAACAACCTGAATGTTAGCCAGAACGGTAGCCATGCCAATCCACGCGTATATGCCAACACGTCCGAATAGACGGTATGAAACAAGGAATAACGAAAAATGAATAAGCATAAATAGTGCGCCAAACCACAAATTAAACATAATTGCCTCCTAAGGGGATCATAAGGGAATATACGAAGCACGACCTTGCAGCCCGGCAACGCAAGGTGTATGATAGATTTTCTGCCTTTGACATTATAATCGTTCACTATCAGGGGATCAATACAATTTGTCGCCTTTTCTTTGACAGGCAGATTTTGCTACAATGAGAAAACGATCTTTTTACAAGAATAAGAAAGTAAAGTTGCTTGAAGGAGAGGATAAGCTATGCAAGGCGAGCAGCGTATGGAGGAACAAAAACGAGTTGATCGTGTGATGCGTTTAATTCGAGAGCAGTTAGGGAAACTGCTGCAAAGCTCAAGCGGTATGAGGGAAGATATCGTTGATATTCGAAAAAACTTCTGGGATGATGTTACCCTGAACTTTGAGGATTCGGCTGAAGCAGCGGAGTCAGCGGCAAGCTTGAAGCAGCAGGCTGAGGTTCTTGCTGAACGTGAGCATAGCCATAGACATGCCGAGCAGCAGGTCAAGTTGCTTCGGAAGCTGGAGCAATCTCCTTATTTCGGGCGTGTAGACTTTATAGAAGAATCGAGTACGGAGAATGAACAAATTTACCTTGGGATTGGATCCATGCTGGATGAGACTGGTTCAAATTATCTTATTTATGACTGGCGTGCGCCAGTATCCAGCTTGTACTATGATTACTCTCCAGGTCCAGCCGAGTATGTTACGCCAACGGGGAATATTAAAGGCGATATGACACTGAAGCGGCAGTATGTGATTCGCCGAGGGAATATTGTAAGTATGTTCGATACCGGTGTCACGATTGGTGACGAGCTGCTGCAAGAGGTGCTTGGCAAGCAGTCGGATGCGCAGATGAAAAGTATCGTAGGTACGATTCAGCGTGAGCAGAATCAAATTATCCGTAACGAACGCGCTCGATTGCTTGTCGTGCAGGGAGCTGCCGGTAGCGGCAAGACGTCAGCAGCTCTGCAGCGCGTAGCTTATCTGCTGTACCGTTACCGTGGAACGCTGCAGCCAGATCAAATCGTGTTATTCTCACCAAACTCGATGTTCAATAGTTATGTGGCGACCGTTCTTCCAGAGCTGGGCGAACAAAACATGCAGCAAACGACCTATCAGCAATATTTGGAACATCGAATTGGGCAATCGTTTGCGCTTGAGGATCCGTTTGCTCAGATGGAATATACACTTGGAGCCATGGATGATCCATCCTACGAAACTCGAATCGCATCGATTCGACATAAATCGGGAGCGGCCTTCATGAAGGTGATCGAACGTTATGTCGAATCCCTTGGCGAGTCAGGACTGCTGTTTAAAGCGATTAAGTTTCGTGGTCGTAAGCTGGTATCAGCTGAGGCGATAGAACAGCATTTTTACAGCTTGAATAAATCGTATACGGTTCCGAATCGGATGAAGATGGTAGCGGATTGGCTGCTTAAGGAGCTGACGAGATTAAGTAAGGTAGAGCGGAAGAAGCAGTGGGTAGAAGATGAGATGGAGCTGCTTGATAAAGAGGCTTACATCCATGTCTACAATGAACTGCGCCGCAAAGAAGGCAGCTCGTCGGAATCCTTTGATGAGTTTGACCGGGAAAAAGATATGCTTGCTTCGATGATTGTACAGGAGCGGTTCAAACGACTGCGGAGCCGAGTGAAAAAGCTTCGATTTGTTGATACACAGACGCTATACCGTCGATTATATGAGAATGAACAGGCACTATGGCTGGAGGAAGTCCACTTAGCAGAGTGGGAAGATATTCGCAAGCTTACGGTAGAACAGCTTTACCGCGGAGAGCTTACTTATGAAGATGCAACACCGTACTTATATATGAAGGATTTAATTGAAGGGTTTCAGATGAATACATCGGTACGGCATTTGTTCATTGATGAGGCACAGGATTATTCGCCGTTCCAGTTCCATTATTTGAAGCGGGTATTTCCGATGGCTAAGATGACGGCGCTTGGTGACCTCAATCAGTCGATATTTGCACATGCTGCATTAGGCAATGGTTTTGATCCGCTTGGGGATTTATATAATAAGGAAGAGACAGAGACGATTGTACTAACTCGGAGTTATCGTTCGACAAAGCAAATTGTCGAATTTACGAGCAGTATGATTGAAGGCGGGAGTCGAATTGTGCCGTTTAATCGCAATGGTGATGAACCAACGATAACAGCGGCGGCTAATGTTGAGGAACTGCAAGCTAGGGTTGCAGAGAGGATTCGCACACTTCAGGGCGAAGGTGCGCAATCGATTGCGGTCATTTGCAAAACAGCAGCTGAAAGCTTGGCAGCTTTCGAAGCGTTAGCGGGTGTATGTCCTGGGATCCGGCTTGTTGAGAAAGAAACGGTGACCTTTGAGAACGGAACCGTCGTGATTCCTTCTTACTTGGCCAAGGGTGTAGAATTTGATGCGGTCATTTTATATAACGCCTCTAGAAGCGTTTATGGAAAAGAAAGTGAGCGTAAGTTGTTCTATACAGCTTGTACTCGTGCCATGCATGAGCTGCATCTCTTTTACACCTCAGAGCCGTCACCATTTCTTTCTCATGCTTTTTCTACCCAAAAGTAGTTCAGCTATTTACCGGCTGTTCCTAACTTCTGGCCAAATATCGCTGACGGCAACTTGCAGTTCAGCAGCAATAAGCTCAGCCGTTAATCGGTTGGGCTTTTGTATGTGGCCATTACGAAGCTTAGAGATGGTTTGAAGCGAGATATTGGTGGAGGCTGCAAGCTGATTCGTGCTAATATCTCGTTTGGCCATCCACATCTTTAATCTTTTGGCGGAATCGAATACCTGGATGATTGCGTTATCGAGCGGGTTACATTCACTTCGATCCTCGAACATAATCAAAGCGTAGCTCTCGTCATCCTCATCGGTTACCGTCAGCGCTCTAAATTCGACATGTACAGCAATGTCCTGTTGATTAGCCATTGTAAGGCATGTCTCTTGTGTGAAATGCAGGCTGCTATCACATGGCAAATGGCTGTTGATCAACAGATCAAGTGATGCAGATTGCAGCTGATGATGTCTATATCCTGAAAGCCGGCAAAAGGCTTCATTCGATTCGTGTATGGTTATTGCATCTCTTGTCACTCTGACAAGCACCATGGGCTGATCCAGTATCTGAAAGATGTGATAGAATGGTGGCAATAATCTGTTCCTCCCTTTAAAACCAAGTGCGCCAATGTATAAAATCGAGTATAAGCCGTTGGCGGAATCTATACAATAGCTTAACTATATTTAACAAAATCGTCACGAATAAATCAATTTTGGTTTAATAAATTAAACTTGCTGGCAGTAAACGGTTCTATCGTTCGGATGATGCCATATCAATGATGAAATGCTAGATTGATCAGCTATCAGCGAACTTTATTAGAATCCTAGTTCTCAGTTAAGATAAGACAACGCAGGTTGTAACTACTAGGGGGAAATATACATCATGAAAACATGCGATATCGAGAATTGTTCCAAACCAGTCAAAGCAAGGGATCTATGCGCTATGCATCATCAACGTCTTATGAGACATGGTGACCCACTTACCGTATTGCCTCGCAGGACAAAGAAATTGCTTTCATGCAGCTGGGTGAATTGTTCGACTCAGGCTGTATCGAAAGGGTATTGTGTTAAGCATTATTACATAAACCGCGTTATGTTAAAAATCGGTCAGATTAATGTTAGGTAACTTGACATCATTTTCTGAAAATGGGGTGTGAATTTTCATAAAAACATGTATAATAAGGGTATCTCCCTAATTTTTAGAGATTCGAGCCCTGATTTCGTTGCGGCACCATTCTACCTAATGGAGGCGATTGTCGGAAATGATTCAAACGGCACCGTATGGCCTTCAAATGAGCGATTTGTATTTGTTCAACAAGGGCTGCTCTTACCACAGTTACCGGTTCATGGGTGCACATGTGATGGATGTTGTAGGTGAAATTGGCGTCAGGTTTGCCGTTTGGGCCCCGAACGCTAGGGAGGTTCGTCTTGTAGGCGATTTTAACGGCTGGAATGGTTCTGGATCGTTAATGGAGCGCGTTAGCTCAACTGGGATATGGGTTATTTTCATTCCTGGACTAGGCGAAGGCGTAGTTTACAAGTACGAGGTTATAACCTCATCTGGCGAACATTTGCTCAAAGCAGATCCTTACGCATTTCTTGCCGAAAGGCGTCCTCAAACCGCTTCCGTTGTCTCTAATCTCAGCGGATTCCCATGGCGGGATAAGAAATGGGTGGATACTAAGCAGCAACGACCCTCATACTCCAATCCACTGTTAGTTTATGAAGTGCATGCCGGCTCTTGGAAGCTGAAAGGTAAAGAAGATTTCCTTACCTACGATGAAATGGCGGAGCAATTGGTTCCTTACGCCGCCGAGATGGGTTACACCCATATCGAGCTGATGCCGATTAACGAGCATCCCTTCGATCAATCCTGGGGCTATCAGATTACAGGGTATTATGCGCCTTCCAGCCGTTACGGCAGGCCGAAGCAGCTGATGCATTTTATCGATTGCTGCCACGCAAAAGGAATAGGTGTTATCCTGGACTGGGTGCCCGGACATTTTTGCAAAGATGCTCATGGGCTTAGGCGTTTTGACGGAACCCCGATATACGAAGGGGCAGATGAGAAACTTGCCGATAAGCCTTTATGGGGCACATTAGCTTTTGATTTCAAACGAAATGAAGTGGTCAGCTTCCTGATCTCGAACGCTATCTACTGGATGGATGTGTTCCATTTCGATGGCCTTCGAATTGATGCTGTTGCCAGCATGATTAACCTCCACATGGATAAACCGCCCGAGCTGTTCACCTGGAACGAGTTTGGCGGTATTGACAATCTAGACGCTCTCCGCTTTATGAAACGGCTAAACGAAACCGTATTTCACTACTACCCAGAAGCACTAATGATTGCTGAAGATTCTTCCGCTTGGCCTGCAGTTACCTCACCTACCTACTTAGGCGGGCTTGGCTTCAATTTTAAATGGAATATGGGCTGGATGAACGATTTTTTACGCTATATGTCGACCGATCCAGCTGACCGCTCACACCACCACCACTTACTTACTTTCTCACTTCTATATGCTTTCTCAGAAAATTACGTTTTACCGCTGTCACATGATGAAGTCGTACACGGCAAACGATCCCTTCTTAACAAAATGCCCGGCACCTATGAAGAGAAATTCGCTCAATTACGCTTGTTATATGGTTATTGGATTGCACATCCCGGCAAGAAGCTGCTCTTCATGGGCGGCGAGTGGGGACAATTCGATGAATGGAAGGATCGTGATCCTCTTGATTGGATGCTGCTAGATTACGAGCTTCATGCCAAGATGCAAGATTACGTCCGAGTTCTGAATCATGTCTACACCAAAGAACAATCGCTGTGGGAACGAGATCAGGACGCAACCGCTTTCCAATGGATTGATGTGAATAATGCTGAACAATCGATCATATCTTTCATTCGTTATGGCAGGCAAGGCTTTTCCGTGACTGTTGCCAACTTCTCCAGAAATGGTTATTCCAATTATCGATTAGGCGTGCCGCAGCCAGGCTGTTATCGCATGATCCTAAACAGCAATGAGGAACAGTTTGGAGGTTCGGATTCACGGTCTACACAGCAGTATGACAGCGAGAAAGTGGGCTGGCACGGCTATAACCAAAGCATTTCCATCTATCTCCCCCCTCTATCCTTCCAATTATTCAGCTTTGTGAGTGGGGACACACATTAAGAAGGGGTTGGTGTCATGGGTCGAAAAAAGGAAATGGTTGCAATGCTTTTGGCTGGAGGAGAAGGTAAAAGATTGGGTGTTCTCACAAAGGATTTGGCGAAGCCTGCGGTGTACTTTGGAGGGAAATATCGCATTATCGACTTTACGCTAAGTAATTGCGCGCATTCCGGAATTGATACGGTTGGTGTACTTACACAATACCAGCCTCTTGAACTGAATCGGTATTTGGGCATTGGAAGCCCGTGGGGGCTCGACCGCAAGGATGGCGGCATGGCCATTCTTCCTCCGTATGTAAAGCAAAAGGGCGGCGTTTGGTATAAAGGAACGGCGAATGCAATTTATCAAAATATGGCGTTTATCGAGCGCTATGATCCAAATTACGTTCTGGTCATCTCGGGTGACCATATTTATAAAATGGACTACGATCTCATGCTGCAGCATCATAAAAAAAGCGGTGCAGATATTACAATTGCCGGCATTGAAGTGCCATGGAAGGAAGCTAGCCGATTTGGCGTGATGCACGTCGATGATGAGGATCGTATTACGGCATTTGAAGAAAAGCCAAAAACACCAACCAGCAATATTGCCTCCATGGGCGTTTACATTTTCACATGGTCAGTTCTGCAAAAGTATTTGATCAATGACGAATCAAGCCGTAATTCCAGTCATGACTTTGGTAAAGATATCATTCCGGCGATGATGAGAGATGGACTGCATCTAAGCACCTATTCCTTCCGTGGCTATTGGAAAGATGTCGGCACTATCGATAGCTTATGGGAAGCCAATATGGATTTGCTGGACGATAAGCCATCGCTTGATCTAGCGGATAAAGAATGGCGTATTTACTCGGTAAGTCCAAATCGTCCTGCGCAATACATTACATCGGGGGCGAGCGTAACCTCTTCTCTGGTGACGGAAGGCTGCATTGTAGAAGGGGATGTCGAACGGTCTGTGTTGTTTTATGGCGTAACTACAGGCAAGAACAGTGTTGTCTGTGAGTCGGTCATAATGCCAAACGTACGTATTGGCAAAGGCGCCCGCATTTACCGCGCGATTATTGGTGAGGGTGCAGTAATTGAAGATGGTGTTTCAATCGGCAGTCCGGATGATGATGCAATAACCGTAGTTGCTGTAGGAGAATTTGTAGCTAACGAACCTGTACTTCTGGAGGTGGAGCCGTCATGAAACATCAGGTAATGGGCGTTATTAATCTTATTCATGAAACAGATGATATGGAGCGGCTGACTCAGAACCGCTGCCTTGCGACCGTGCCTTTTGGCGCGCGATACCGGCTTATTGATTTCATTTTATCGAGTATGGTGAACTCCGGAATCAATAAAGTAGCCATATTTGCACATACGAAATATCGTTCCCTTATGGATCATGTAGGTTCAGGCGACCATTGGGACTTAAATAATCGTCAAAGCGGGTTATTCCTGCTGCCACCGGCAACCGATGATATTCAAGAAGTGAGTCGTGGAGACTTATATCATTTCTACCAGCATCGTGATTATTTTAATCGTTCGACAGCGGAGTATGTTGTTATTGCCCGCAGCCACATGGTATGCAACATTGACTTCGAGCCTATTATTGAAGCCCATAAAGCACGTGAGGCTGATATAACGGTTGTTTGCAGAGAAGATGCCGATCTTATGGGCGGCAAAGCGCGTAAGGTGAAGATGAATGCCGATGGGCGGATTACGGCGATGCAGGATCACTATGGAAGGATGCACAGCAGTGTATCTTCCATGGAAATGTTCATTATGCGCAAAGACGTGCTTATGGAGCTTGTTGAAACCTCGCTGGCACAGGGGCAGGACCATTTGGTCCGTCATGCGATTTTCTCAAGAATTGATAAGCTGCGTGTGTATGGTTATATGTACGAAGGTTATTTAGCTGTTGTGAATACATTATCGAGCTTCTATCAAAGCAATATGAGCCTTCTTAGCCAAGACGTATGGCGTGAATTGTTCTTCCAGCCGGGCACCATCTTTACAAAGGGCAAGGATGAGCCGCCTGCTCGTTACCTGGGAACCGCCAAAGTATCCGATTCTCTGATTGCAAATGGCTGCCGCATTGAAGGTACTGTCGAGAACAGTATCTTATTCCGTGGTGTTCATGTCCGCAAAGGAGCCGTTGTCCGCAACAGCATCATTATGCAAAATGGCGATATAGGTGAGAATAGTCTCGTTCAGCATTGTATTCTCGACAAAGATGTACGCGTTCAATATGACCGTGATATTCGTGGTTCTTCTGAAAATCCGTTTCTTGCAGGCAAACGTAAAATCATATAGAAAAACAATATACCAATGGATAGGGTGCGAGGTGATCAGATATGAATATATTAATGGCTACTTCTGAAGCGAATCCACTCGCTAAGACGGGGGGATTAGCTGATGTTGCAGGCGCTTTGCCGAAGGCTCTGAAGCAGCGTGGAGCTGACGCTAGAATCATTATGCCTAAGTATGAGGAAATCTCTGAAACTTATATTCAGCAATTTGAGAGAGTTGCAGAATTTCAAGTCAATTTCGGCTGGAGGTCGCAGTATTGCGGCCTGTTGAAGGCTGAAATTGATGGAGTCGTATTCTATTTGATCGATAATGAATTTTATTTCAGACGCAGAGGGCTTTATGGCTATGGCGATGATGCTGAGCGTTTTGTATTCTTCTGCTTCGCTGTGATGGAATGCGTACGTTATCTTGATTTCCGTCCTGATCTTGTCCATTGTCATGACTGGCAGGCTGGGCTTATTCCGTTCCTGCTCAAGACTCGGTATGTTAATGATCCAGGCTGGGCAGGTGTGAAATCTGTGTTTACGATCCACAACTTGATGTATCAAGGGATATTCGGAATTGACCTGCTGAAGGAGCTGCTTGGAGCAGGCGATGATGTGTTCACGGCTGATCGTCTGGAGTTCGAAGGTGCGGCAAGCTGCTTGAAGGGCGGGCTTGTCTATGCGGACAAACTTACCACTGTCAGCGACACCTATGCCAAGGAGATTCAAGGCTGGGAGTACGGAGAACGTCTTGATGGTCTCCTGCGCCATCGATCCGGTGATTTAACCGGTATTGTGAACGGCATCGACACCGAATTATTTGATCCGATGAATGATGCTGCGTTACATACGCCATATCGTTCTTCCATTGCACGCAAACGGAAGAACAAACTATCTTTACAGGCAGAGCTGGGACTTCCGGAATCGGAAGAGACACCACTTCTTGGTGTCGTCAGCAGACTAGTAGAGCCCAAAGGCCTCGATCTGATTACATCGAAGCTGGAGCAGCTGATGCAGGAGGATGTTCAGGTTGTCGTGCTTGGAGCCGGGGAGAAGCAGTACGAGGACAGCATGAATTGGTTTGCGGCCATTTATCCGCATAAATTTAAAGTATGGCTTGGTTATAATGACCGACTTGCAAGGCGAATCTATGCCGGCTCGGATATTTTTCTTATGCCATCAAGGTTTGAGCCCTGCGGTCTCAGTCAGCTTCTGGCTCTTCGTTATCGCTCGATTCCGCTCGTTCGGGAAACGGGCGGTCTAAAGGATACGGTGCAATCTTATAATGAAATGACCGGGGAAGGGAACGGCTTCAGCTTTACGTATTATAATGCGGACGATTATTGGTACACGCTGAAGCGGGCGCTCGCCTTCTATAAGGATGAAGAGGTATGGCGTAAAATCGTTGATAATGCCGGGAAGGAAGATTATAGCTGGAACCGGTCGGCGAAAGCTTATATGGCCTTGTATGAACAACTTGTTGTTTCTCGAAAGGGGACTGAACAATGGCCCGTCACCTTGTAATCGGCAATGGTAAACTGCTGCTTAATTTGGATCAGCATTGTTTTATCCGGGATATTTATTATCCGTACGTTGGACAGCTTAACCATGTGGGCGGTCACTATTGCCGATTCGGGATATGGATCGGAGGCGCATTCTCTTGGCTGGATGAGAAAGAATGGACATTCGAGCTCAATTATATCGAGGATTCCCTTGTGACCAATATTATTGCAAAGCATGAGGGTCTTGGTGTTGAACTGCATATAAACGACGGTATTCATCAGCGCGAGTGTATTTACATTAAGCGTGTAGTCGTTCGAAACCGAAGGAACGATAGCCGTGAGGCGAGATTGTTCTTCCATCAGGACCTGATGATTGAGGGCTCTGAGGTTGGCGATACAGCGGCTTATTTTCCGGAGAATAATACCTTGTTCCATTACAAACGGTCGAATTATTTCATGTTCAGCGGATGTACGGATGAAGGCGGCATTATGCAGTATTCGACGGGGATTAAACGATTCCATTCTGCCGAAGGAACATGGCGTGATGCAGAGGACGGCGTCTTAATGGGCAATACGATTGCCCAGGGGTCGGTCGACAGCACGATTGGCCTGCGTACCACTGTACCGGCTAATGGTGAGAAGACTTTATACTACTGGATGTCTGTTGGTAAGAATCTGGAGGAAGTAAAGACGCTGAATAAATATGTGAAGGATAACCATCCTGAGAAGCTGCTCAGCCGGATCGTGATCTACTGGAAGCACTGGCTGCAGCGCGCAGAGACCGATCTAGGCGATTTGCCGAAGGATGTTGTCCGCATGTTCAAACACAGCTTGCTGCTCGTAAGAACGCAAGTGGATGAGCGTGGAGCGATCTTGGCAGCCAATGATACCGATATTCTTCAGTACAATCGTGACCATTACAGCTATATGTGGCCACGTGATGGGGCTCTTATCGCTGAAGCGATGTCGCTGGCTGGCTATCAGAGCGTCATATCGCCATTTTTCCATTTTTGTGCGAATGCACTCTCACCTGAAGGTTATTTATATCACAAATATAATCCGGACGGTACAGTGGGTTCCAGTTGGCATCCTTATATCGTGAAGGGAAGCCAGCGTATTCCTATTCAAGAGGATGAGACTGCACTTGTGCTGTTTGCTTTATGGCAGGATTATTCGCGTAATCAGGTCATCGAGCTGCCCCAATCGTTATACAGCAATCTCATTCGGAAGGCGGCTTCCTTCCTTAGCGAATATATCGAGCCTGAACTTTCGCTTCCGAAGCCAAGCTATGATCTATGGGAGGAACGGTACGGAATCTGGACCTATACGGCCGCTTCTGTCTATGCCGGACTTATGGCCGGTGCCTTCTTTACCGAGTTATTCGGCGATTATGAGCGGAGTGACCACTACAGGAATGTAGCCCATACCGTTAAGACGGGGATTTTAACGCATCTTTGGGATGAAGAAACGGGGCGGTTTGCCCGCGGTCTTGTTCAAAGGGATAATCGATGGGTGAAGGATATGACACTGGAGAGCAGTGTCTTTGGTCTGTGGGAGTTTGGTGTCTTGTCCGTTCATGATGAACGTGTCGCTAAGACGATGGATGCGATTAAGGAAGGGTTACAAATTCGAACCGATATTGGCGGCATCGCCAGGTATACGAATGATTATTACTTCCAGCAGTCGGGGGAGATTGATCAGGTTCCGGGTAACCCTTGGATTATATGTACACTATGGGTTGCGAATTATGAGATCGATTCTGCACAAACGCTGGCGGATCTGGAAGGACCGTATAAGACGCTGGAGTGGGTAGTCGATCATGCTTTGTCCAGTGGTCTGCTCCCTGAGCAGCTAAATCCGTATGACGGTTCTCCGTTGTCTGTTGCGCCGCTGACATGGTCACATGCAACGTTCGTACAGAGTGTCAGTAAATATGCTGCGAAATACAAGGAATTAAAGTCCTTATAATACGTAAAAGCCGCTTAGATCGCTCTAAGCGGCTATTTTTATGATGTTTTGGCTGCATGCCCGTCAATGAAAGGGAGTCCGGACTCCCTCTCATAAGTTCGTTCGACAGCGCTTCTTAGTAGAAGTTGCAAGTGCGAATGATTATTACGAGCAAGACAAACAAAACAAGAACGTAAGCCGCACTATTGTTCCAGACTCCTTGAACAGGTGCACAGCCCGTATTAGCTCCAGCTACAGGATATCCCATCGTTCATTCCTCCCGAAGTCATTATTCTGATTACCAATTACTAGACCAATATATGACGGGGGGATCTTATCGGAATTGGACATTTGTACCTGTGCATATGCATTTGATGAAAATGCCTATCTGATTTCAATAAGTGATTTCTCATACTGTCTGATATGTTTAATACGGGATTCGGCTGTTGTTCGCATGGCATTGCCGGCAAGAAAGCTGGCGGTGGAGCCAACAGCAGTCACATAAACACAACCTACCTTGATACGAGGACAGTGATTCACACGCTGGATGCAAACATCATATCCGGCTTCTGCTTCTGGATCAACGAGTTTTGGGAGCGGACGGCTGAATATCGGATAAGATTCGAAATAGACGCTCCCAGCCTTCGTGTGGTCAATAGCGCGTTGTACGGCAAGAGCTTTAAGCTTAGGAGTTGCTTCCCCTCGATCTCCAAATTGGACAATAGAGGAAAGTGATACGTCAACAATGGAAACTAACGCGATCTCGGAAGTGCGTATTGGAAAGTTCTGCTGCATAATGGAAACCTCACTTATCCAGCCATCGGCGCTTCGCCAGCAGCCTGTTCTTCATCTTCAGGAGTGGGGAGCGGGGCTATTGGACCTGCGATAACGGATTCTGGTGGAGTGTCAAACATGGAATAAAGCGTGACGTAATCGGAGTCGCCAATCTGGAACATAGAGGCTGCCGATACGCCTAAGATTTCAATCGAGCCCACAGTTAAGCCGCAATTGTGTACAGTGAAATTTAACAAAACATTCTCAACTCCTCGTCAAACAATACACACTTAGGTTGAATTGCCGCCGCCATTCTGTAACAGCTGCATATATCTTTGCATTGCAGCATCAACATCCCTTATGGTCTTGGAGAATATGACCTCTTTTTTCTGCTGCTCTGTCTCTGCTCCATTCGAATTGGATTCTCCTTCGCCAGGCTTGAGTGTCATATAGAAATGGATACGGGAAGGCATTTGCTTACGGATGTCTTCCAGAACCATTCGTCGGTGGTAAGGATCGAGCTGCAGCCCGTATTCGGATTCCAATTCAACCAGCTTTTGCATACCCTGGACATTCAAATAGTGATCGATCTCGCTGCGAACATCAGCATAAGGAGCTGAAGGAGGCGTTAAGCCAGATGCCGCCGCCGGATAAACGTTTGGCTTAGGAGGGACAGACAGCTGTTCGATGTCTCCGTCTCCATTGGGCATTCCTGGCGGCGTCATTCCGATATTTAATGTTCCTTCAAGCTTCTCTACTTTTAATTGGTCAAAATGATACTCAAGCTTCTCGATGTTATAAATAGGCTTGCTCTCAATTTGCTTGAGCTGCTCACATATAACAGCAAGCTGCTGCTCTAGAGAATAAATTTGTGTTTGCTGTGCTTTGAGCTTCGATTGAATCTCAAGTGACCAGGCTTGCCATGGAGATAACCCATTGCCAGGCGGCGGGGGCTGCTGCATAGGGAATGACTCCTCTCTTTAGGCGGGATCAGGAAGCGGGACAAGGGAGAGCGGGCTTTCTTCCCCAAGCTGCGGAGCAGGGCCCGTGAAACCTCCCGAGTTATACATTTGTGACAAGGACCGAATGGATCCCGCGCTTCCCACTTGCAGAACTGAGCTGTTGGATACACTGTTCACCCGGAGCTGCTGAATGGTAATGGTCTGATATATCGTCCAATTCATACATTACACCACAGTTTCCAGGTTGTTCTGAGAATTGTCTTGCACATCCGGATCTAGCGTATTGGTCGCACTAACCGCGTTGTTTGAGTTAGCCAGGCTTCCTGTTAGGAACGAGCCGGAGCCAGCATAGGTTTTGGTCTGGCTGGACGGTGATACTTGAACGGCGTCTCCGAATTGAACAACGGCACTGGAACCAACGCTAACGACTTTTACAAATCCAACGATAGATGGCATGCGTACTCACCCTTTTCCCTTAAAGCGTCTTGTGTATTATCGTATGCGGCATACGCCTAGAGGTTCCGCAGCCCGTGTGGTTAGAAGCCTAACGGACCATGTAGCCTCCCCGCCCAACTTCGCATATGCTGAAGAAAAAAGGGCTGGAGGTGAACGGGACATGGAGAAGAAATGGGATGAGCTGGAGCGGTGGCTGGACGGTCAACGTCTGCCAAAGGGCTTCGATGTCATGAAGGAACCGGATTGGGTTGAGCAGTTTGTTCGCAAGATGATGACAAAATCACTGCCAGCAGCGGCGAATTCTATTCTGGATCAGGCAGAAGAAGAAGGGATCTCCTTTTTCGAGACGCATCATTTCTTGCTCGTGAAGTTTCACCTTCCGCGTGAAGTAAACCGTGAAGAACTACGCCTGCTCGTAAGAGATGACCGTCTTCGAATAGAAGGACTTCCAAATAATCAGAAAGAAACGATTAAGCTGCCAAAGCTTGTTCAGCCCAAAATTTGCCGCGCAGTAGTGAAGAACTTTGTGCTACAGGTGAAGCTTCGCAAGAGGCCAAGGGCAGGAGCCTATTATGAAGCCGATATTCGATGGTTGAAAGGCCGCTAAGGAAGGGCCTTGCTACTGTCGTTTTTTTGTCGCTAGCGAATGAATGGACAATCCCTTATAATGCTAATAGTGTGTACTTGCATTATTACATAGGGGAGTGTATGCAGTGACTTTAGTCGATGTCAGTGACATCTCTGCTTCATTATTTATTATTGGGATCGTCTTTCTATTGCTTATCTTTGGATTATTAAGCTTAGGTATTCTCCGCATGTTCCAGCAGCGCTTCCGGTATGGCTGGGTATGTTTTGGCGGAGCAGTGGTCAGCTTCGTTGTATTAATGGTTATTTTAAACAAGTGGTATTTGTAGCGGGAATCTGCAGATGAATTGGAGGTGTGCCCGTTATGATGTGGACGGCAATATGGTTTGTAGTTAATATGTTATTCGTAGCGTCGGTCATTACGTTATTGTTCATGCATCGCTTTGTTACCGAGGCGGCAATGGATCCAGCGGGTGTGCAGCGACTAGCTGTCGCGAAGCGTAGACGGAAGATCGTATCTTTTGTCAGCTTGCTGTTATTTCTGGCTATGTGTGCAAGTTTCTTGATTAATATGCGACTAAATGGCTGATAAAGTTGTGCCAAGCGAGAGGCTCTCATTGACGAGAGTCTTTTTTTTCGGCATTATGAATAAAAAGAGACTTTTTTTGTCGGAGGTTCTTACCTTGCATACAATAGAGGAAATTATACAACGAATGACCGGACAGGGTTTACGAATAACGGATCAGCGGAAATCGCTGGCCAAGTTGTTTGCCGAGACTCCGGGTTACCTTGCACCTAAAGAAGTATATGAATATATGGGCAAATCCTACACGGGATTAAGCTTTGATACGGTATACCGCAACTTGCGTGTTATGGAGGAGCTGGGTGTGCTGGAACAGGTCGTCTTCGAGGAAGGTGTTAAGTTCAAGCTGCATTGCAGGGAGAACGAGCATCATCATCATATGATCTGCCTGCAATGCGGCAAGACGTATCCGATTATTTTTTGCCCGATGGAGCAGACGGCTGTACCAGATGAGTTCCGTGTCGTAAAGCATAAATTTGAAGTATTCGGCTACTGCAAAGACTGCATTCAGGAAGAGTCGGCTGCTGGAGAAGGGTAATGGCAGGCGGCCGTAGAGCAAGAAGGGTTATACAGGCACCGGTTATCTTTTATCGAAAAGTAATTTCACCGCTTACTCCGCCATCCTGCCGCTATTATCCGACTTGTTCGGCTTATGCGCTTGAGGCATTGGAGAAGCATGGTGCATTGAAGGGTTCCTGGCTAGCTGCCAAGCGAATTGCACGCTGCCATCCCTTCCACCCAGGTGGATATGATCCCGTTCCGCCTGTTGCCGGCAGCAATGATGAGGAAGATGGAACAGCTACTCCTTGACAATGACGCGCCGAATTGGTTATATTTTGTCATATAAGCATATTTGTATATTCGATGAACGGATAAGTACGATGAGGAGTCCATGACAGAGAGCCGGGCAGGTGCTGGAAGCCGGTATGGATAAGCATCAGAAGATGGTCCGGGAGGATCTGTCTCCGAGCCTGTATCAGTCAGGTAAGGGAATAGCGCGAAGCTGGCGTTAACAGCTCTGCCGTCCTTAATTGGCGGCACACGAAGCTGCTGTGCTTCAAGTACTTCAATCAGCGCAGCGGAAATTTGGGTGGTACCGCGTGAGTGAATGTAACTCTCGTCCCATGTTGGACGGGAGTTTTTTGCGTTCTCATGCATGTATATGATGATAATGGAGGTAGATGAAATGGGAAACGATAACAAAACCTTTTATATTACAACACCGATTTATTATCCAAGTGATAAGCTTCATATCGGACATGCCTACACAACAGTAGCTGGCGACGCAATGGCTCGTTACAAACGTCTTCGCGGCTATGATGTATGGTATTTGACAGGTACTGACGAGCATGGCCAGAAGATTGAACGTAATGCGAAGGATAAGAATAAATCTCCTCAGCAGTTCGTCGATGATATCGTGGTAGGCATTAAAGAGCTTTGGGCTAAGCTGGAGATCTCTAACAATGATTTCATTCGTACGACGGAGCCCCGTCATAAAGAAGCAGTAGAGAAGATTTTCGCGCAATTGCTAAAGCAGGATGATATTTATAAAGGCGAATATGAAGGCTGGTACTGTACACCATGCGAATCGTTCTTCCTGGAGCGTCAGCTGGTAAATGGCAACTGTCCGGATTGTGGACGTCCTGTCGAACTTGTTAAAGAAGAGAGCTACTTCTTCCGGATGAGCAAATACGCCGATCGCCTTCTGAAGCACTATGAAGAGAATCCGGAGTTCATTCAACCAGAATCACGCAAGAATGAGATGATTAATAACTTTATTAAGCCAGGCCTCGAGGATCTTGCGGTATCCCGCACGACTTTCGATTGGGGTATCAAGGTTCCTGGTGATCCGAAGCATGTTATCTATGTTTGGATTGATGCTTTGTCTAATTATATTACTGCGCTGGGTTATGGGGCAGAGGGTAACACCAATGATTTGTACAACCGTTTCTGGCCGGCGGATGTTCATTTGGTCGGCAAGGAGATCGTTCGTTTCCATACGATTTATTGGCCAATCATGCTTATGGCTCTTGGGCTGCCGCTTCCGAAGAAAGTATTCGCGCATGGCTGGCTTCTGATGAAGGATGGCAAAATGTCGAAGTCGAAGGGCAATGTCGTTGATCCGGTTACCCTTATCGACCGTTACGGCCTTGATGCGGTCCGTTACTACCTGCTGCGTGAAGTGCCGTTTGGTTCCGACGGAACGTTCACCCCAGAGAACTTTGTTGACCGTATTAACTTCGATCTGGCTAATGACCTAGGCAACCTGCTGAACCGTACCGTTGCGATGATTGACAAATATTTCGACGGCGAAATTCCGGCTTATGGCGGGAATGTAACCGAGTTTGATGAATCCCTTCAAGTGCTTGCGGCAGACACCGTTCGTCAAGTCGAAGCATCGATGGAGACAATGGAATTCTCGGTTGCTTTAGCGGCTATCTGGCAGTTTGTCAGCCGTACAAATAAATATATCGATGAGACTTCCCCTTGGGCACTTGCGAAGGACGAAGTGAAAAAAGGTGAGCTGGGTTCGGTTATGTATCACCTAGCGGAGTCGCTTCGTATCATCTCGATTCTGCTTCAGCCGTTCCTGACTCATGGTCCTCGTGAACTGTGGCGTCAGCTTGGTCTTGAAGAAGGCGAGTTAACGGCATGGGAGAGCACGAAGCGATTCGGCCAGCTGCCTGGCGGAACACGCGTTAGCAAAGGCGCACCTGTCTTCCCGCGTCTTGATGCAGCGGAAGAGGTAGCATACATTGCTGCGGCAATGGGCGGAGGAACGGCTAACGTTAACGCGGAGACAACTGCACCTGCAGCCGAGAATGCAGCTCCTGCAGTAGAAGCTGAATCGAAAGAAGAAATCGGTATTGAGGATTTCGGTAAAGTCGAGCTTCGTGTTGCCCAAGTTATTGCCGCTGAGCCTGTGAAGAAAGCGGATAAGCTGCTGAAGCTGCAGCTTGATCTTGGTTATGAGCAGCGCCAGGTCGTATCTGGTATTGCGAAATTTTACACGCCTGAGCAAATGGTCGGACGCAAAGTGATTTGTGTCACGAACCTGAAGCCGGTGAAGCTTCGTGGTGAATTGTCCCAAGGGATGATTCTGGCAGCTTCCCATGGTGATCAGCTTACTCTTGCGACGGTACCAGATGACATGCCTAACGGCGCTATCGTTAAATAAGGAAACAAGTGCAAGGGAGAACCGCCCGGATCTTATGATCCGCGGCGGTTCTTTTGTGATGACGTATGTGCTGGCTCAAGCGTGTAAATAGTAGATAATAGGTTAACTTCAATTATTTCATATTATGGGTTGACAGGGTGTAAACCCACTCGTATAATCTTAAACGTAATAGTAACGATTACTAAAAAGAAACGATTGGAGATTATACGAATGCGTTATACCAAAAATATAGGCCTTCTTTTTATTGCAATAACGGTATTTCTGGCGGCATGCGGGAGTAATTCGAATAAGGAGCTTGTCGAAGGCAAGACGAATGTGGTAACCAGCTTTTACCCGCTGTATTATTTGGCATCAGAGATTGGCGGCGACAATGTAAATGTCGTAAACTTAATACCTGCTGGTGTCGAACCACATGATTGGACACCAAAGAGTCAAGATTTGACGATCGCTTCGAAAGCACAGCTATTCCTGTACAACGGTGCAGGACTTGAAGGCTGGACGGATGATTTCCTGACAGGTCTGCCGAAGAACAGCGGTCTCGTTGCGGCAGAAATGAGCAAAGGGATTGAAATGATTCATGGTAATCCGGAAGAAGATGAGCATGAAGATGAAGGTCATGATCATGACCATGATCTGGATGTTGATCCGCATACCTGGGTAAGCCCAAAATCTGCTATAATTATGGCTGCTAATGTAAGAGACAGCTTAGTTCAAGCGGATGCTGCTCACAAAGATGAGTTTGAGGCTAACTATAAAGAGCTGGTAGGTAAGCTCGAGGCTCTGAATGATGAGTTCGAGACTAAATTAGCGACGGCGCCGCATAATACAATCGTCGTATCCCATCAAGCTTTTGGTTATTTGGCAAGGGATTATGGTTTGAAGCAAATCGCCATAACTGGCCTATCTCCTGATGCAGAGCCGCGTCCTCAAGATCTGCTGAATGTAGCTAAGCTCGTGAAATCGGAAGGCATCAAATATATTTACTTCGAAGAGCTGGTCTCCCGTGATTTGGCCAATACGATTGCCGATGAGACAAATACAGAGCTGCTTGTGCTTAATCCTATTGAAGGTCTTACACCAAAACAGGAAAAAGCAGGAGAAGATTACTTAAGTCTGATGGAACAAAATCTACAAAACTTATTAACCGGATTGCAATAATAACAAGAATCGAAAGATCCAGAAGGGAGGGCAACGATGCAAAATTCCACTTGTCATCAAGATATTATTACCCTTGAGGATGTATCCTTTTCCTATCAGAATCAAGCGGTTCATAAAGGTCTTAATTTCTCTGTAAAAGAAAGAGATTTCATTGGACTTATTGGTTCGAATGGTGCAGGTAAAACAACCTTGCTACGTATGATCGTTGGTCTGCTTAAGCCGGAGAGCGGTACAATAAGGCTGTTTGGTCAGCCTGTCTCTCAGTTCAAACAATGGGATAGAATCGGATATGTTCCGCAAAAGAATTCTTTTAACCCGCTGTTCCCAGCAACGGTTCGGGAAGTTGTATTATCCGGTTTGTACAGCCGCAATAAACTGTTCCGTAAAATTACAAAGGCTGACCAGAAAAAATGTGATGATGCGCTTCATGCCATGAACATTGAGGATTTGGCTATGAAACGGATCGGTGAATTGTCAGGCGGGCAGCAGCAACGTGTATTTCTCGCTAGAGCACTCATCAATAATCCATCTTTGCTTATCTTGGATGAACCAACAGTTGGCATTGACTCGGAGACACAGGAAGGCTTCTTCCATATGATCAAGCATATGCATCAGCATCATAATATTACGTTCCTGATGGTATCGCATGATATGGAAATGATTCGGTCCTATCTGGGCCAGCAGCCTGCAGTGGAAAGCGGCAAGCTGAAATTTTACAAGAAGCATTCGCATGAATTGCAGGATTGTGTAGAGAATGATCTGACGCATAGCTTGAGGGAGCTTCGTCAGCAAATGGAGAGCAGGAGAGAGGTAGTTACGGTTGGAGATCTTAGCTAGTGATTTTTTTCAACGGGCGCTTATTGGGGGCGTGCTGATCGGGATTACGGCTCCTCTTATGGGAATATTCCTCGTTCTGCGCCGTTTATCGATGATTGGAGATACGCTGTCTCATGTATCCATAGCTGGGGTAGCCTTAGGTTTCCTGGTTGGCGTATATCCGGTAGCGGTTGGTTTATTATTCGCGATTATTGCTTCCTTCTTTATTGAGAAGCTGCGGAAAACGTACAAATCCTATGCCGAACTTTCTATTGCTATTATAATGTCCGGGGGTGTAGCCCTTGCGTCCATTATGTTTACGATGGGAAGAGGCTATAACGTTAATGTGAATGGGTATTTGTTCGGCAGTATTCTTACCTTGAATGATACGGATTTGATTACGATTGCCGTTGTGACATTTGTGGTGCTGGTGGCTATTCGTACGCAGCTGAAAGAGCTGTTTCTGCTTACTTTTGACGAGGATGCAGCAGCTGTAAGCGGCTTGCCCGTTCGGTTCTATAATGTTATGATTAGCGTGCTTACCGCACTTGTTATTAGTGCTTCGATCAAAATCGTAGGGGCCTTGCTGGTCTCAGCTTTACTGACGATCCCTGCTGCTTGCAGCTTAATTATCGCCCGCAGTTTCCGGCAAAGTGTGATTACGGTTGTTATAATTGGTGAGCTTGCTGTCGTTGCTGGTCTGATGATAGCAGGAGTATGGAACCTAGCGCCAGGCGGTACAATCGTACTGCTGTTGATCGCGATTATGCTTATCCTTATGCTGGTGAAGCGCGGCATGCGGTTAGGCAGTTAACTTTGGGTTGAGGTGTATAACTTTGGATAATATTAATGTATGGCTGGCGTTTGGCGCCGGCTTTGCTTCATTTATTTCACCATGCTGCCTGCCTTTATATCCATCTTATTTATCTTACATAACCGGTATTTCCGTAAGTGATCTGAAACAGAATAATCACACCTCCCACATGAGAATGAGAACGATGACACATACGTTTTTCTTCATTCTCGGGTTTTGTACGGTGTATTACACGCTTGGGTATGGCTCCAATGTGTTTGCGGAATTTTTCAGCCAATATGAATCGCTTATCCGTAAATTATCAGCCATACTGATTGTATTGATGGGTTTATTCCTCGTTGGTATATTTCAACCGCAAGTGTTGATGAAGGAACGCCGTTTCAACATTGACCCAACTAAGAAGACAGGATACATTGGTTCCTTTATTTTTGGTATTGGTTTCTCTGCTGGCTGGACACCATGTATTGGACCGGCGTTAACAGCGATCCTTGCTCTGGCTGCTTCGAAGCCGGGGACATGGTTTGAACTGACAACAGCGTATGCACTAGGCTTTGCGATCCCATTTTTCGCTTTAGCCTTTTTCCTTGGTTCAGCACGTTGGCTCTTGAAATATTCTACGGTTGTTATGCGTATTGGCGGTGGCGTCATGGTTCTGATGGGGATCCTGCTGTTTACAGACCAAATGACAAAAATTACGATTTGGCTGAACCAAGTGACACCAGCTTTTATGAAGTTTTAATGGAAGAACGCGGGCTCTTCGGCTTGCAGAGGCATTAAAAATCGTTGTATGATACTAAGAGTAACGCCATAAGACAAGGTGTAGAATGCAGGGTTAGGGGGTTCTTCATTGCCGACTCCGAGCATGGAAGACTACTTGGAACGTATTTATAAGCTTATTGATGAGAAAGGCTATGCGCGCGTTTCGGATATAGCCGAAGGGCTTGAAGTGCATCCTTCATCTGTCACCAAGATGATTCAGAAGCTGGATAAAGACAATTATTTGATCTATGAGAAGTACCGTGGACTTGTTCTGACGAGTAAAGGGAAGAAGATGGGCAAACGACTCGTTGACCGTCATCACTTGCTCGAATCCTTCCTGACGATTATCGGTGTGCAGGAAGAGAACATCTATCGCGATGTCGAAGGCATCGAGCATCATTTGAGCTGGGACTCGATTACTTGTATCGAGACGCTAGTTGAATATTTTAACCGTGAGCCATCTCGCTTGGACGAGCTGAGAGGGATTCGGTCTGAATTAGAAACCGAGTAAAAAGCTCGCCGCTTGCGGCGGGCTTTTTTTAGTTGCCTGGAAGTTAGCTTGAGCAGACTGCGTGCTTGGGGCACGGGGTATCTCCTTACGGCCGCTGTTGTCTTTCCTTTGCTTGAACTAGAATTGATCAGGGTGGCAAAGGAAAGACAAAGGCGAACGCTACGCTCCTTCAGGAGATACCCCTTAGCCCCGGCGCCTTCGTCTGCCGCTAACGGCAGGCAAAACAGTCAGCCCGCCGCGAAATCGGCGAGCTAATGGGGAAGGGACAGGGGAGTGCTTCGCTTGTGAACCAGCGAAGCGTAAGAGAAACAATAAGAAATTAGTTTCAGGTTAGTTTGTTGGTTCCCAGCTTTTCAACCAATCATTGAGTTCGGAACCCAGGTGGAGGAGTTTTCGAAGTCACGCACCTGTAGCCAAGCTCCACTTAAATGGATTCGCTGTTATTAGGTTAATCCAAGTACGTCACGAATTATTTCTCTTATTTCCGGTACCCTCTTTTCTTCGAATGCTGGATGAGCCTTAAACCAGCGAATATTGAGAGGTGATGGATGGGGAAGCACAATAGCCGGTTTATTGTTAAGCGTGTTATCTTTAAAGATCAAATCTTCAAAACTCTCATTTGGGAACAGATATTTTGCTGCTCTTGCGCCGATGATGATATAAAGCTGGTTATCTACCATTTCAATCTCTCTCGCCAGCCATTTATTCGCACAAGCAAGAGGTGGAGGGTTATCGCCGCCTTTTGGATGTTTACCTGGGAAACAGTGAGCGATCGCCGTAATATAAAAGTTATCTTCATCGTAAAAAATGTCATCTGTAATTTGATACCACTGGTATTTTAACTTCGCTCCTGATGGGTCATTGAACGGTAAGCCGGTCTCGTGAACCTTTTTGGAAGGTGCTTGACTGATCTGCATAATCTTCGACCGCTCTTTCCCGTGAAAGATCGGATTCGGTGTAAAGCCAAACTTTTGCTTACAATCCTGACATGTCGTTATTTGATCTTTTAATTCATTAAAACTCATTGTTTTATCTCCATTGCTTACATATTTGTCTCTAGGTAATAACTCTTCTATATATTTTCTCACAAATCGTAACATGTAGACAATTCTCCCCGGCATATATACTTTTGATGGGAGCCGAATCGACACTGCTTCCGTTGTCCGGGGGATGCGGAAGTGAAAATTAATGCAGTGTTCGAAGGTGGCGGAGTGAAGGGGATATCGCTGGCTGGGGCAGTCAGGGCTGCGGAGATGCAGGGAATTGGGTTTGAACAGGTAGCAGGTACATCAAGCGGAGCCATCATTGCAGCAATGCTTGCGGCTGGCTACAGTGGTCTTGAAATTAAACGGATCGTGGAGAATACGCCGTTTTCTACTTTCCTGAAGCGGTCGTTTATCTTCAATATGAAGGTGATTAGTCCAGCCCTTAGATTGCTGGTGAAGAAGGGACTGTATAGTGGAGAGGCATTGGAATATTGGGTATCGCGCTTAATGGAAGCGAAGGGGATTCGGACGTTTGCGGATTTGCCGGAGTGTAAGCTGCGAATTGTAGCCTCAGATATTACCAATGGGCGGCTGCTAGTTCTGCCGGAAGATATCAAGATTTATGGGATGGATCCGAAAAAGCTTAGTGTTGCGAGAGCGGTTCGCATGAGCGCTAGTATTCCGTATTTCTTTGATCCGGTTGTTGTTCGTTATTCCAAGCTTTATTCTTCGTTATCCCAAAAGGAGAAGGAGGAGAAAGAGAAGCCTCATCTTCAAGCGTATATTGTGGACGGGGGATTGCTTAGCAATTTTCCGCTTTGGCTGTTTGATCGGGAGCAGGCGGGGAGGACGAATCCAGTACCAACGGTAGGGTTTCAAATGGTCGGAAAAAACGACAACGAACCGCATGAAATACGCGGTCCGTTGTCGATGCTTGAAGCAATATTTGAGACGATGATGCAAGCTCATGATGAACGGTATATTAAGAAATATGCCCGTGATCGAACCGTCAAAATCCCTACTTTAGGCATCCGGACTACACAGTTTCATCTACCTGATGGGATGGCAGAGAAGCTGTTTCAGTCCGGATTTAAAGCTGCAAATCAATTTTTCGAAGGATTTCGTCAATGATATTTCGGCAGATCATCGTCATCCTTGCCGCCATCGATAACCCGGAACGGCGTACGGCGCGATTTCGGCTTTTGCCGTGGAGTCGTTCTGGACTGTTTCACAAATGGCTGTTGTCTGACTCGTACATTGCTTCCCCATGTGTTAGGCGGATATTTATATAACAGGAAGATGCCGCCAAGCACAATAATAGGAATTAGAAACGAAGTTAAATGCTGTCCGATTCCGTACAAAATCCCAATTGCCAGAAGGGCCAGCACAATAATTGACGATGCGTTCCATTTCCGCGGCATGATACCACCTGTCCTTTATGTTGGAATGGATTATGCTTTGGTGCTCATTTGCTGGTCAAGCTCACGCATCCGGTTGAAGGAGGCGATAGATACAGCAACCTGTTCATCGTTAGGCTCTTTAGTTGTGAGAAGCTGTAGCCACAGGCCAGGATAGCCCAGATAACGAAGTACGGGTACATCACGCAGTGCATTCGTCCAGCGAAGCACCTCGTAGGAAATACCAAGCGTCACTGGAAGAAGCAGAATACGAATGTAGACACGTTCCCAAATCGTATCCCAATCAAAGATCGGAAGGGAATAGATGATAACCCCAACGATTACTGTGAAAATGATAAAACTGCTTCCGCAACGGTAATGAAGTCTGCTGTATTTTTGCACATTGCTTGGTGTTAATACCTCACCGGCTTCATAAGCGCTTATTACCTTATGCTCAGCGCCATGATATTGGAAGAGCCGCTTGATAAGTGGTGTTACAGACATCAGATACAAGTAAACGAGAAGGATAATAAGTTTGATAAGTCCTTCTAATAAGTTATGACCAACTTTGTTCTCGAATACATCCTCGAACAGTAAACTTTCAAGTGCTGCCGGAGCTGCAGTAAGAAGCAGCTTGCCGAATATAAAGGAGATAACACCTGCCGCGGCAACCCCAACGATCATTCCAAGGCTCCAGCCGGACTTTTCTTTCTTTTGAGCGGCTATTTTTTCTGCCTCGGACATATCGGCTGTTTCATCTTCCGCGTATGTTTCCATGGAGAAGTTCAAATGCTGTGAGCCTTTGGCACTGGAATCGATAATTCCGACAACACCCCGGACAAGAGGAATCCTCTTGAGCGATTGTACCCACCGTTTGGTCGTGCGGGGAACCTCGTAAAATACGATCTCATCGTTCTTCCTGCGTACAGCGGTTACATTCACATGTTTCCCCGCGAACATAACGCCTTCAATAACAGCTTGTCCGCCGTAAATGCTCATATTGTTTTGAGACAAGAGCTTGTCACCTTCCTTAAATAGTATCGTCCCGATCAGGTGACGAAGGTATAAATCTATTGTACTTGATCGTTTATAGATTTGCCAACGTCATCATCTTCCGTTTCCTATAGTTGCATGAATCCTTGGTTATCCTTGGGGACTACGTTGCATACTAGAAGAAAATTGGTTGTGCATGAGAAATGGAGGCATGATGATGGCAGCAACAGGTGCAAAAGCTTTTGGGAAAGGTACAAAAGATAGCAAGCAGAATAACGCCAGACAAAGTGGCCAGAAAGAGCGGCAAGGAGCGGAGCATCATACGAATCCATGGCTGTTTAGCAGCATGATTGGTTTTTTTGCAGGTTTGGTATGGGGGATAACCCGCTGGCTCTTTTATGAATTAAAATTTACGGTAGAGCTTCCCGGTTTAATTGCCGATCCATTCTTTAGGGCTTCTTATTTAAAGACAGGCTGGGGCATAGTCGTAGGGATTGCATGCTATATCGTTTTTTCCATTATAGCGGCCCTACTATATAAGGCGCTGCTTGGCAAGCTGCGAGGACCTTGGCCGGGGGTGTTCTACGGACTCGGATGGTGGGTGGTCATGTTCTTGATCCTCGGTCCTACAATTGGCTTCTCTCGTCAGATTACTGTCGCAGGATGGAATACCTTGTTCTCAGAATTATGCATCTTCCTGTTATGGGGACTGTTTATTGGATACTCGATTGCCTTTGAATTTACAGACGAGGCTTCGAGAGAGCCGGTAGGCGCACATTGACTCAAGGTTTCGACTTCTCAAGCAGCGGTCATTTGTGGTAAAATGGCTAATGATCTTTGGCTAAGTGCAAGATTCGGCTGACTGGGAGGTGCGAAATTGCTTAGAATTGTTGTATTAAACGGGCCTAACTTAAATATGCTTGGCGTACGTGAGCCTGGTGTATACGGCACAGAGACGCTGGCCCAGATCGAAGCGAAATTGCGCGAACAAGCATTGCAGCTCGGCGTGGAGCTGGAGTTTTTCCAATCCAATCACGAGGGTGCCCTCATTGACCGAATACATAGCGCATTTGGGCAAGCAGATGGTATTGTAATTAATCCAGGCGCTTTGACTCATTATAGTTACGCGCTTAGAGACGCATTGAGCACGGTTGCTTTGCCGGTTGTTGAGGTGCATCTGTCCAATATACATAAACGTGAAGCGTTCCGTCATGTATCGGTCATAGCGCCGGTGGCGATTGGTCAAATCGCCGGCTTTGGCGGTCAAAGCTATGAGCTTGGACTTGCAGCGCTTGTTGCAAAGCTTCAAAATGGTTTTGCGTGAAAGGGGAGCTTAACATGACACTCGAAAGAGTTAATCGGCTGAGACAATTGATGGCCGAACAAAGCCTCGAAGCGATCATTATCGGAAGCGAGCACAATAGGCGTTATATCAGTGGGTTTACGGGATCATCCGGTATTGTGGTAGTTACGCTGCAGGAGCAATTTCTGTTTACGGACTTCCGCTATATGACCCAGGCGCCGCAGCAAGCAGCTTCTTTCCATGTTATTGAACATGGACCAAGAGCCATTGTGAATATCCGGGAGCTGCTTGCGAGCAAAGGAATTCAAACGGCAGCATTCGAACAGGACCAGTTAGTCTTTAGCGAATATATGGCTTGGAGTGAAGCTCTAGGCAATATTAAGCTGACACCGGTATCGGGTCTCGTTGAGAAGCTGCGTATGTTTAAGGATGCTGCAGAACTTCAAATTATGCAGGAGGCGGCAAATCTAGCCGATAAGACCTTCCAGCATATTTTGAACCATATCAAGCCGGGTGTAAAAGAAAGCGACATCGCTCTTGAGATGGAGATGTTCATGCGCAGCAATGGCGCAACTTCGTCGTCCTTTGACACGATCGTGGCATCGGGTGAACGCTCTGCTTTGCCGCATGGCGTGGCTAGCGAGCGAGTAATCGGCAATAATGAGTTTGTAAAGCTGGATTTTGGTGCGTATTATAAAGGTTACTGCTCTGACCTTACTCGTACGGTTGTAGTAGGTAAACCAACGGAGAAGCATCTTGAAATCTACAATATCGTGCTGGAAGCACAGCTGCATGCCTTGGAGCATATCCGTCCGGGTATGACGGGTCATGACGCCGATGCGTTAACACGCGATATTATTACGAAGTACGGCTATGGCGACAAGTTCGGGCATAGCACAGGTCATGGACTCGGTATGGAAATTCACGAGTATCCGCGACTTGCAAGAAACAGCGATACGATTTTAACCCCCGGCATGACAGTGACGGTTGAACCTGGCATCTACCTCCCCGGCTTTGGCGGAGTGCGGATTGAGGACGACATCGTCATCACGGAATCCGGTATTAAAATATTAACCTCATCCCCGAAAGCATTGATTACTCTGGGTTAGGGACCATTAAAGCAGTTATTTCAGGAGGGAATTAGAAGTGACAGTTTCAGTAAATGATTTCAAAACAGGTTTGACCGTTGAAGTAGAAGGCGATATTTTCTCGGTTACCGAGTTCCAGCACGTTAAACCAGGAAAAGGCGCGGCATTCGTTCGCTCCAAACTAAAAAACCTCCGCAACGGTAACGTTGTTGAGAGAACTTTCCGTGCTGGCGAAACAATCGGCCGCGCAATCATCGAGAACCGTGAAGTACAATACCTGTACAACTCCGGTGATGAATATACTTTCATGGATAACGAGACTTATGACCAATTTGGTCTGGACTACAAACAACTCGAGTGGGAACTGAACTTCCTGAAAGAAAACATGAATGTTAACATCTCTAGCTACAAAGGCGAAATCATCGGTATTCAAATGCCTAACAGCGTTGAACTGAAAGTTGTTGAGACAGATGCAGCCGTTAAAGGCAATACTGCACAAGGCGCTACGAAAAGTGCAAAAGTTGAAACAGGTCTGAACGTTCAAGTTCCACTGTTCATCAACGAAGGCGACGTTCTCTTGATCGATACACGTGAAGGTAAATACATCTCCCGTGCTTAGAAAATAGGGACAGGCCGTTCGAATCTCCGGATTCGGACGGCTTTTTTTTATTATTGCTCTTAGATTTTCCGGAATGAAACTTGCTCAACTTCCAAAGGAAGGCAGCTTTTTCGACAAAATGCTAGGCGCATATACCCAGACATGCTGGGGTTGTGGTATAATATTGTCTTGTATGTTATATGTCAAGGTTGGGAGTGAATCAGCTTTGTCGTTGATAGTGATGAAGTTTGGCGGAAGCTCGGTAGGATCACCTGAGCGGATGCAGCGTGTTGCGAAGCGGATTATTGATAACCAGCAAGCGGGTAACCGTGTTGTAGTTGTCGTTTCCGCAATGGGAGATACAACAGATGATTTAATCGATCAGTCGAAGGCGCTTAACCCTAACCCTCCAGCGCGGGAGATGGATATGCTGCTTACGACAGGTGAACAAATATCGGTTGCATTATTGTCGATGACGATTCATCAGCTTGGCCATCAAGCGGTATCACTGACTGGCTGGCAAGCTGGCATTCGGACGGAAGCAGTACACAGCAAGGCGAAAATCACAGATATTCGTCCAGATCGTTTGTTCAAAGAGCTTGATGCAGGCAATGTCGTCATTGTCGCAGGCTTCCAGGGCATGACGGAAGACGGCGATATTACGACGCTTGGACGCGGCGGTTCAGATACGACAGCCGTAGCGCTTGCCGCTGCTATCGAAGCAGATGTGTGTGAAATTTACACAGACGTGGACGGCGTTTATTCGACGGATCCACGCGTTGTGAAATGTGCACGTAAATTAAATGAAATTTCGTACGATGAAATGCTTGAACTAGCACATTTGGGTGCTGCCGTCCTTCATCCGCGTGCGGTGGAGTACGCGAAGCATAACAATGTAAGACTTGTCGTACGTTCCAGCTTTACGCAAAACGAAGGTACAAGTGTGAAGGAGGAAGCGATCATGGAGCAAGGCGTAGTCGTACGCGGCATCGCTTTTGACAAAAATGTAGCAAGAATCAGCATCCTCGGCGTTGAGGATGAGCCAGGCGTACTCGCTAAAGTATTTGGTGCGCTTGCTAATAACGGCATTGACGTTGATGTTATCGTACAAAGCGGAGTGAAAAGCGGTAAAGCGGATTTCTCCTTCACGGTATCGGGCGATGATGTTGCACGCGCTGTTGATGTAATTAACGGTAATCGCAACGAAGTGCCATTTAACGAAGTAACTTCGGAAGATAACCTTGTGAAAGTATCGATCGTTGGTGCAGGCATGGTCAGCAATCCAGGAGTTGCTGCTACGATGTTTGCAGCAATCTCGGATCTTGGCGTAAGCATCAAGATGGTCAGCACTTCCGAAATTAAAGTATCCTGCATTATCGCTGCAGAGCCGCTGCAAGAAGTTGTGCGCGCTCTTCATACGGCTTACGGCCTCGATACAGCAGAGCAAGTATTCGTCGGCGGACCTCAAGACCGTCGTTAATATGTAATTCTGAATTTATAATGAAAATGGCCGTGCAGGTTATTCTGCACGGCCATTTTTTCGTACCTACAAGAAACGGTAAACGGAGCATTTCGAATGATTCTGGAGAAGTGGTAACGTTCGCTTTTGCTCGGGGATTCCTACCACATTGAAAATTGTTCTAAGGAATCCTCGAGCAATGGCGATCGGAAGATCATTCGAATGTGCAGTTTGCCGTTTATCCTCCGCTCATAAGCTTAAACAACTTGTACAATATCGCCGTAATCCCAGCTGCCATTAATGGGCCAACCGGGATACCTCGCAGAAAGATAATGCCAAAGATCGATCCGATAACTAGCCCAACAACCATCTGTGGATCAAGCTTAAGCAGATCAAGCCCTTTAGCATTCATATAAGCTGCTACGGCACCACCAATGAGGGCAAGCCAGCCTGGCCAAGTATTAAACGCGGCAATCAGTTCTTTCATCTGGACCTTCCCGGAGGCGAACGGCACAAGTACGCTTAATGTGAGGAATAATAAGCCAAGCTCCAGCCCTCGACGTTCAATCGAAGGCAGGAACCGGCTTAGATGCAGCAGCTTAACGGCTAGCAGCACACATGCTGCTGTTGCAATAATAGGCGAGCGGCCTATTAAACCTATGATAATCAATCCTACTAATATCAATTCACCAGTCATTGTTAGAACCCCAGTCATGAAGCGGATAAACTGCTTGCTCCATTATATGGACATCCTGTGGCGAATATGTCAGTAGCAGGAACAGATCAGCATATCTCCATTAGTTTGAAGACGAGGGACCTGGCTGTAAGCATCAACTTCCGCACAAATATCAATATCTCTTCCCATACCCAGTTTAACTAATCGTTTGCCTGTGGCACCGGAGCGGATCGTTTCTTTTATTTCATTAGATCGATTCTGATAGAGTGATAGCATGGCGAGTCCGAAGTCATCCATCGTAAGCTCCGACGTGCATGTTGCCTGCATCTTAGCTAGAAGCAGTCCTGCACATAAACCATCCTCAATGGCAAATTCATCATGGCTTCCTGCACATAAAATAACCACATCCCGTCGCAGATCAATGGCTGCTTTCGCACAGGCAGAGGCATTCAACAAGGCTGCCACCAATACATAATCCGCTCGAGTCGATTTATGAATAGCTCGGGTACCGTTAGTCGTTGTAAGAATGACACGACGATCCTTTACGGAATTCATCAGGAATTCATCAGGAGAATTACCGAGATCGAAACCAGGGATTTTTTTGCAAAAACGCTCTCCGCACAGCAAATCGCCGTCTTTCTGCGCCGCTCGGGCATCCATGACCGTTTCAACGGGGACAACGCCAGAGGATCCGGTTGCCAGCGCGGTAATGATTGAGCTGGTTGCTCGAAGCACATCAATAATGATGGCTGTTTTATGGACAAAATGCGCGGAGCTGGCTTCATTTACGCTTGAAATGACTTGAACCTGCATAGCAATCGCTCTTCCTTTCGTGCTTAAATCATATAATGAACAGGCTCCCCCCGCATTCCGAATTCGAAGGTATCGGAACGCAGCCCCCTGCGCATTGCCTCAAGTGCCAATGCGTCGCTTGGTGGAATATTACCCAGATGAACATTTGGGCCAAATTGCTGGAGCAAATAAGCCTGCTGCTGCTTCAGCGGAGCTTCCCACATTAAGCAGTCTTGGGTCGTCATTTCAGCTAGGATCTGCTCAATTGCCTGCTCACGGCAATTGCCATTTTCGTCAAATAAGCCAACGTCAATACCAGATTCACGCGCTTCAACGGTAATCCATTCAGCGCCGGCAGCAAGATCATAATCGGCTGTTACGGCTAATTGCTCAGGGTCGATGAGCGAACCTGCTGATTTTTTACCATACTCCGTAATAACAAGAAGCCCTCTTTCTTTGCCCTCTTTAATGAGCTCAGTCCGCTGCTTTCTGCTCATCTCAATCGTTCCATCCGATACCTCGATCCCATTAAAGCCAAGCTCGCATATCGTATCGAAGAAAGAAGGGGCTAATCGCTGCTGAACCGCTGTTTCTAGCAAAGTGCCTCCAGGCATGATAATGAGCCCTGCACTTCGGGCAAGTTCGATTTTACGTTTTAGAAGTTCTGGTTCATATAAGACGGCTGTTCCAAAACCAAGCTTTATTACGTTCATGTAGGGAGCTGCTACTTGAAGAAGATCAGCAAATCCATTTAGTCCAATTCCTTTGTCGATAACCATGGTTTTACCTTTATGGCGAATTGGAGCGTAATCGCGGTGTCCGCTTGGATCATGCAGCGTGCGGTGCCATGCCGCGTTACTTGCTTTTGTCATGGGAGTTGACTCCTAACATTTGATGATTCCCGCGTGGGAGGCGGGGCATGAAGCAATATATGCAGCATCTGCTAGGCGTGTGCCCGAACGATAAGCATGAATTGCAGACGAGCCTGCATATGATGTGTTGATGGAGACATTGATAGTGAAAGCGGCTCACTTGGTGGCAATTCTTTTTAGGAGGTGAACGGTTATGTTGAATAAGATCGTGCTCACCATGGCGTCCCTTCGGCTGACATCAGGGACAATCGAAATTTGCGCGGCATTGCTCATGCTTAGGCTGAACCAGATCGATAAGGCTCTAGTGGTTAACTCATCGCTAGCTCTAGTTGGACCTTTTATATTAATCGCAACAACAACGGTTGGACTCATAGGGATGACAGACAAGCTGTCCTTCGGCAAATTAGCGTGGGTAACTGCAGGTGTTGTTTGTTTGCTCATTGGCATATTGAAAAAATAGTAGAGTCACTTAAGCTTTGCTATACCATCACACTATAAATCTATCATTCTTCAAGAAGTTGGACATATTCAGCCTGGTCAAGCATACAAATAAAACTACGAAGGACAAACATCCGGGAGTGATGACTCATGCTGGATCGTGTCGTACATTTACTTCCGCCGGAGCTTAAGGCGGTACTGGAGCGGCTTCCTGAATCGTCAATGGAACATCTGGAGGAAATTCGCATCCGGGAAGGACGTCCGCTGGAGCTTGGTATTCGCGGACAGTCTCGCTTTGCAGCCTCCGATGGAACGCTCCGTGCGGGCAGCGATGGAGCGTACAAGCCAACTGCCGATATCTGCCGGAAGCTGCTGGAGAAAATAACAAACCATTCGCTTTATGCCATGGAAGAGGAATTAAAGCGGGGATTTATTACCGTTGCAGGAGGGCATCGAATTGGACTGGCTGGCCGGACCATTCTCGATGGCGGGAACGTTCGAGGGATTCGCGATATTGGCGGCTTCAACATTCGGATTGCCCGCGAAGTAGTTGGTTCTGCAAGGAACCTGCTTCCCAAGCTGCTGGACAAGAACCGTAAGACCATTCATTCGACACTCATTCTCGCTCCACCTCAGCAAGGGAAAACAACGATTGTCCGCGATATTGCCCGTTCTATCAGCTATGGACATTGGGGAATGTTCGAGAACGCGGCAGGCTGGTCTGGCCGCAAGGTTGCCATCGTGGATGAACGGTCCGAGATTGCCGCTTGTGTTCGGGGAATCCCTACCTTTGATGTTGGACCTAGGACAGATATTATGGATGCTTGCCCGAAGGCAGAAGGTATGATGATGCTGCTTCGCTCCATGTCTCCTGAAGTGGTCATCGTCGATGAGATTGGCCGTCCAGAGGACGCGGAGGCCATTCAAGAAGCAAGTCATGCGGGGATTAGCGTGATTGCCACAGCGCATGCTTATGATCTGCATGATGCAAGAGGAAGACCGGTGTTACGGCAGCTGCTAGATGATGGCACCTTCACTTACGTGGTCGAATTAAAGCGGACGGCAGAAGGGTTTATGCATCGTGTAGTCGCTGCGGATATGAAAGACAAGCTGCCAGCAGCTGCGAGAGAACCAACTGCTGCAGCAAAGGGCGAGCCGGAGAGGGTTGCGCAGACCTACAGTGGTTTTCAAAGGGGCGATGTCCCTTGATTAAGCTGATAGGAGCTGTTCTCATTCTTTTCGCAGGCACAATGATCGGCTTTCAGCAAGCAGCTAGGCTGGCCGCAAGGCCCCGTCAGCTTCGCCAGCTGGCCCATGCTCTTCAAAGATTGGAGACAGAAATCGGATACGGCCACACACCACTTCCGGAAGCTCTTGAAAGAACAGCCGAAGTAGTAGCAGCTCCATTGGCAGAGTTGTTCCGGAATGCGGCTGAAGGAGTGAAGGGATCCGATGGCTTTACCTTTCGCGAAAGCTGGGAACTGGCGATGAAGAACGGCTGGAGTTCTACCGCGTTACGTCAGACGGAGCTGGCTGTGATGCTGCGGCTTGGTTCAACCCTTGGCATTAGTGACAAGGAGGATCAGCTCAAGCATATCCACCTAGCGCTCCTGCAGCTGAAAGCGGAAGAAGATGCAGCGAGAGATGATCAATCACGCTACGAAAAAATGTGGAAAAGCCTTGGTGTTTTGATCGCCGTGCTCGTCGTGATATTGATGGTTTAGTGGGGTGCCGCACAAATGAATATGGATGTGAGCGCTATTTTCCAAATTGCAGGGATCGGAATCATCATTGGTATGATCCATACGGTTCTTAAGCAAATGGGAAAAGAAGATATGGCGCAATGGGTAACCTTAATCGGCTTTGTTGTAGTCCTATTTATGGTCATACGGTTACTGAACGATTTGTTTCAAGAAATCAAGACGATCTTTCTGTTTCAGTAACGGAAGACGTCTAGAGAAGCCGCAAGTAGGTGAATAAAGTTGGAAATTATTCAGATCGTCGGCCTTGGGCTGATCGCCACAATTCTCATCATAGTCGTTCGGGAGCAGAAACCGTTATTCGCCTTTCTGCTTGCGGCTTTTACCGGCCTTTTTATCTTCATCTTTCTTATCGGTAAAATCGATTCGGTCATCAAAGTACTTGAGGATTTGGCGAACCGCTCAGGCATTCCATCTATCTACTTGAAGACGATTCTGAAAATAATCGGTATCGCCTATATCGCCGAATTCGGAGCCCAGATAGTAAGAGATGCCGGTCAAGACAGCATCGCATCCAGAATCGAATTCGCGGGTAAGGTTCTCATACTCGTCATGGCGGTTCCGATCATTAGCGTCATCGTCGAGACGGTGATCGGGCTGCTGCCGGCGGGGAGTTGAATGGATGATCAAGCTATATGTATATGCCACCCGCTTAATCGCCTTTCTGGTCATCGCCTGGCTGGTCAGTATGCTCCTTGTCACGCCGGTTATGGCAGCGGAGAATGCACCATCAGAAGGGTCCGGGCAGGGGCAGCAGCAGACCGATCCAGCAATGACGAATCAGCTGACAGAAAGTCAGTTGAAAGGATTGGATACGCAAACGGTAGAGAATTACTGGAGCCAATTGAAAGAAGAATATGGCGGATATTTTCCCGACGAGAAAATGCCCAGTTTCTTCGAAATGCTGAAGCCAGATGGCGAAGGACTCAAGCTCAAAACGGTATTCAAAGGGCTGCTTGGCTATTTCTTTCATGAAGTGCTGTATAACGGCAAACTCCTCGTGACAATAGTCATGCTGACTGTATTCAGCATGGTGCTGGAGACGCTGCAAAACGCCTTCGAACGTAATGCGGTCAGCAAGGTTGCTTATTCGATCACCTACATGGTGCTTATCATTATTGCAGTCAACAGCTTTCATGTCGCCATTGGTTACGCGAAGGATGCAATCGAGACCATGATCCAATTCATGCTCGCGATGATGCCGCTTCTCCTGACACTGCTTGCTGCAATGGGGAATGTGGTCACGGTTTCCATTTTGCATCCGCTGATCATCTTTATGATTCATACGGTTGGGACGGTCATCTATACGATTGTGTTCCCGCTGCTTTTCTTCTCGGCAGTACTTCACATTGTGAGTGCTCTGACAGATAAATTTAAAGTCACTCAACTGGCGAATCTGCTTCGAAATATCGGCGTTGCGATCATGGGTGTGCTGGTAACCGTGTTTCTAGGGGTTCTATCCGTTCAGGGGGCAAAAGGAGCGGTAACAGACGGGATTACGATGCGGACTGCAAAGTTCGTAACGGGTAACTTTGTCCCCGTCGTAGGACGGATGTTCTCGGATGCTGCGGATACCGTTATCTCTGCTTCGCTGCTAGCCAAGAATGCGATTGGTCTCGCTGGTGTTATCATCTTGCTCTTCTTATGTGCCTTTCCCGCTGTGAAAATATTGACTCTGGCACTTATCTACAATGTCTCTGCAGCTGCCATGCAGCCGCTTGGCGATTCTCCCATCGTTGCCTGCCTGCAAACGATAGGCAAAACGATGATTTATGTGTTCGCTGCTCTTGCCGCAGTCAGCCTAATGTTCTTCCTTGCAGTCACTATCGTGCTGACAGCAGGCAACGCCGCCCTTATGGTGCGATGACAGCAAAGCGAATCGAAGGAGGCGAAGAGGTGTGATTGCTTGGCTCAGCGATTGGCTGAGAGATATTATTGCGGTCATCATGCTTGCAACATTCGTGGAGCTGCTGCTGCCGAACAAATCGATGCAGCGTTATGCAAGGCTGGTCATCGGACTTCTCATTCTGCTCACCATCATGTCGCCAATCCTTCGGCTGCTGCAAGGAGATTTTAATGCCAAGCTGAAGGATGGAATATCGAATTGGGATCAGCTAGAGGCAAAGCATGAAGTAAAGATGCCAACTCTAAATGACATCCAGAAGAAAGCGGAAGATCTGAATAAGCAGCAAAACAGTGATGCAGCGGCATTGATGGAGCAGACACTGGAGGACTCGATGGTGGATGCCGTGGTGAAGCAGACGGGGCTTTCAGTAGAAGCCGTAGATGTGACCCTGAAATGGGAACAGCACGGCAAGACGATGACACCGTACGTTAACGCTGTGCTCGTCACCTTGCCTACTGACAAGACAGTGTCGGCCTCATCCGAGGAGTCCAGTGATAAAGTCAAAGAGGTTGCAGCAATCAGCGTAGATGTAGATGTGGATGTCAATATTGACCGCAGCCAGGATGAAGATAAGCAAGCTGCTGCAGGAGCAGGCAAAGAGAAGCCGGATGATGGGTTTGCGAAGGTGAATCCATCAGATAGTGAGGAGATAAGGGATGTTCTGGCGGAGGGCTGGGGTGTTAACCCAAGCAAAATTCAGGTGCGGCAGCGGGCAGAGAGCGGCGTCCATTAAAGCGGAAGGAGAGGAAGCAGAGTGGCCAAATGGCTGAGTGGTCTTGAATCGGTAGTGGGCGGCGGTCCAGGCGGCCCGAAGCGGGTAAAAACCTTACGGCTGCTTCTGATCATCGGCTGTATTGGAGCGGCGCTAATGCTGCTCAACTCCTATATCAACTTCAATAAGGTTGATACCGTGACGCAGGGAGCGAACCCTCCTCCCCAGGATACAGGGGCATTTGGGAATACAGACACAACAGATAACTCGCAGTTCGCTGCAATTGAGAGACCTCTTGAGAATCGGCTGAAGGAGATTTTGGAGAAAATCGTTGGTGTCGGCTCAGTGGATGTCCTTTTGACAATCGATTCTACCGAGGAGATTGAAATCGCAAGGGACAATTCGGAGTCGCAGACGGTTACAGACGAGGATGATCGTAACGGCGGCAAAAGACATATCACCGCTATTACCAAGGATGGTAAGGTGGTTATCGTTGAAGTTGCAGGAGATCAGAAGCCGATCGTAACGAAGACGATTAATCCGAGCATTCGCGGTGTGCTCATCGTCGCCAAAGGCGCCGAGAATCAGACCGTGAGACGCCTTATTATAGACGCGGTGGAAAAGGGCGTGAACGTACCTGCCAACCGCATATCAGTAGCCCCAAGCAAGCAATAATAATATACCATTATTAGGAGGGTGTTCTATGAACACGAAAAGACAAACAATTTGGCTCGTATCGATGCTCAGTTTGATGGTCGTATTATCCGCGTATTACCTGTTTACGCAAGATACCAAATCACCGGATATGCTTTCTGACGGTACACAAACGGAGCAAAAAACAGGAGCAACAGAAGCTTCAGCAAACAATGATCAGATTGTGGTGGATCAAGTGGATCAAGACGAAACAGCAAATGTCAGCAATGATGCTTTATCTGATGAAGATAAGCAAGTTCTCGAGCAAATTGAAGCTCAAGGCGGCGTAGACAGCAGTGTATTTGCTCAAGTGGAAGAAAAGCGCAGCCAGTTAAACAGCGATCAGCAGGATAAACTGTTCTCGGACATCACTGATCTGCAGGACCCTGAAGACTCCAAAGCTGCTATGCAGCAGCTGGAGCAGCTGGAAGAGAAGAACTCGAAATTAACAAGCATCGAGAATGAATTGATGAAGAGCTTCCAGACGGCAATTGTTAACGAAGAAGGCAACGGTTATAAAGTGTTGGTCGAAAGTGAAAAGCTGGATAAGACCCAAGCAGCCAACATTATTGATCTCGTTATGAAAACATTAAACGTAGGTGCTGACCAAGTTTCAGTACAATTTATCAAGTAATGTAGAGGAGGCCGGCAGGGATCTGATCCCTGATCGGTCTCTTTTTATTTTGTATAAAAGTTCCATTATTAATGGCATATTAAAAAATTGATTCGTGTTCCGCCGCGTTTGTGATATAATGTTAGACGTTATGTGACGGATAAATATCCATTAGAAACTGAATAATGCTATTCTATCAGGGTAAAAGCAAACGCATACGAAGCAACAAGGCTTCGGAAACTTTTAAGGAGTGAAAACTATTCATGTTCAAATTGAGCGAGATTAAGGAATTGATCAAACTGGTTGATCAGACTTCCGTTCATGAGCTGGAGATCGAAAACGAAGGAGCACGCTTATTCATTCGCAAGCCTGGCAAAACCGAAGTGGTGAATGTACAAGCAGCCCCAATTACGCATACATATTCGCAGGCGCCTGTATTTGCACCGCAGCCGGCAGCAGAAGCTCCACAAGCAGCTGTACAAGCCAGCACACCTGCAGCAAGTCCTAATACAGACAATCTGCACCAAATTGTTTCGCCAATGGTTGGTACGTTCTACAGCTCTCCGTCTCCTGACGCAGCAGAATTCGTCAAAGCAGGAGACCGTGTAACGGAGAAGAGCGTTGTATGTATTCTCGAAGCGATGAAGCTGATGAACGAGCTGGAAGCAGAAGTTCGCGGTGAGATTGTTGAAGTTCTGGTGTCCAACGGTCAATTGGTGGAATACGGCCAGCCGTTGTTCCTTGTTAAACCGGAATAAGACCAGCTCCGAATTTGGAGAAATTGTTGCCTGAGAGGAGTACGAATGTGAAATTCCAAAAAGTATTAATCGCTAACCGTGGAGAAATCGCGGTACGCATCATTCGCGCTTGTCGCGAGCTCGGTATTTCGACAGTAGCTGTTTATTCCGAGGCTGACCGTGATTCGCTGCATGTGCGACTTGCAGATGAAGCCTATTGCATCGGTCCTACCGCTTCCAAGGACAGTTATTTAAATTTGACAAACCTGATGAGTGTTGCCACGATTACAGGCTGTGATGCTGTGCACCCGGGTTACGGGTTCTTGGCCGAAAATGCGGATTTCGCAGAGATCTGTGAATCATGCAACATTACCTTTGTTGGTCCTTCCCCAGAAGCGATCAGCAAGATGGGTGACAAGGCCGTTGCGAAGCAAACGATGAAGGAAGCAGATGTACCGGTTATTCCGGGCTCTGACGGCCTTATTGAAAATATGGATGACGCAATCCGTATTGCACGTAGCATTGGTTACCCGGTCATTATTAAAGCAACTGCCGGCGGCGGCGGTAAAGGGATTCGTATTGCGGAGGATGAGGATACGCTCATTCAGCAAATTACGACAGCCCAGCAGGAAGCTCAAAAGGCTTTCGGAAATGCTGGTGTGTATTTGGAGAAATATTTGACGGGCATGAAACACGTCGAAATTCAGATTATGGCCGACAAGCACGGCAATGCCGTTCATTTGTTCGAACGTGACTGTTCTGTGCAGCGCCGTCGTCAGAAGCTTGTTGAAGAAGCACCTTGCCCGATCCTGTCGCCAGCACTTCGTGAGCGTATGGGAAGTGCAGCTGTTCGTGCGGCATTAGCTGTTCAATATTCTGGTGCCGGAACTCTTGAGTTTCTGCTTGGTCCAGACGGCAATTTCTACTTCATGGAGATGAATACTCGTATTCAGGTTGAACATCCGGTTACAGAGATGATAACGAATGTTGACTTGATTAAAGAGATGATCTCCGTTGCAGAAGGCAATCCGTTGTCATTCAAGCAAGAAGATCTCCAAATTAACGGCTGGGCAATTGAATGCCGGATTAATGCGGAAGACTCAGAGCGTAACTTTATGCCGTCTCCAGGTCTTATTCCGTTCTATCTGCCGCCAGGCGGTACGGGCGTTCGGGTAGACAGTGCTGTGTATCCTGGTTACACGATTTCGCCGCACTACGATTCGATGATTGCCAAGCTGATTGTATGGGGAAGAACGAGGGAAGAAGCCATCGCTCGTATGAAGCGTGCGCTTTCCGAATTTGCAATTGATGGTATTAAAACAACGATTCCTTTCCATCAAAAGCTTCTGAATCACCCGATTTTCGTAAAAGGCACGTTTGATATTAAATTCCTGGAAGAATACGACGTGAATCAGCCGGAACAAGCGGAATAGTACAATCTGCACCTGGTTTGTCATATTTCACGTCGAATGTTATAGTATAGAAATAAGATGCGAAGGTAACACTTCGGTTTTTTCTAGCCATTACCGGAGCGCGCAACTTTAAGGAGGTGTACAACCATCATGAGTACGATTGCTGCAGATTATGAGAGAACGGACATTGGCACCATTCAAATTGCACCCGAAGTCATTGAAGTGATCGCAGGACTGGCTACTGTAGAAGTGAGTGGAGTAGCAGGAATGAGTGGCGGATTTGCAGGCGGCATTGCCGAACTGCTTGGCCGCAAGAATTTGTCTAAGGGCGTTAAGGTTGAGGTCGGCCAGCGTGAAGCTGCAGTCGATGTGTCGATTATCGTGGAGTACGGCAACCGGATTCCGGAAATCGCCTCGGAAATTCAACGTAATGTAAAACGCTCCATTGAAATGATGACAGGATTGAATGTAATTGAAGTGAACGTACATATTCACGATGTACATTTCAAGACAGAGAGCAAACCGGAAGAAGAAGACTCAAATTTCCGCGTGAAATAACACACACGCTGATGAATTGAATTAATATAACCCCCTCGTGATGGTTATGCCGCTTCGCGCAAGGGGGTTTTCATTCGCTCTGACGCGGGGAGGCGTTACGTTGATCAGAATTATAGACAAGCTATTCTTGTTTATTTACAGTATAGCCATCGGCATTATCTCCGTCTTTATTGCTTGTATCGGGTTTAATTGGATACAGGAGGACGATTTGAATGATATGGTCAGTGAGCTCTACGGTACGGATTCTCTTCTAATTACTACTGTTGTAGTAGGCTTTATTCTGCTCCTGCTCAGCTTGCGATTCTTCATTGTTTCGCTGAAGCGTTCTTCTTCATCAGCGCCCTCTATCGACCAACGCACCGATTTTGGTGATATCCGGATTTCGATAGAGACAATTGAGAATTTAGCGCTTAAGGCTGCAACAAAGCAGCGTGGTGTTAAAGATTTGAAAGCACGCATCCAAGCGTCTGATACTGGCCTTAACATCATTTTACGCGCAGTCGTAGATGGGGAAAGCTCAATTCCAAGTCTTACGGAGGAAATCCAAAAGGCTGTGAAAGAACATGTTGAGGAGATTGCCGGTATTCCGGTGACGAATGTAGCGGTATACATCGCTAACGTCATTCAAACCGGGACGAATAAAAGTCGCGTCGAATAAAGGGGAGCATGCCGATGTGGAGGGAGTACTGGGCATCCTATGGGAAACGGACGATCGGCGCTGCCGCAGGTCTGTTTTTCGGATTTGTGTACTTGTTTGCCGGGTTTTGGGACATGCTGTTTTTCATACTGCTCGTCTCGGCCGGTTATTGGTTTGGCAAGCAAAAGGACATGCAAAACGGTTCAATCTTGCCTTGGCAGCGGCTTTGGTCTTGGTTAATGGAAAGGTATCGGCCGTTTAGATAATCCTGTGGTCTCCTCCGTACGCCGGAAGATGGATTGCCTCCAGTTCCGGGCAGGGAGGAGATCATAGGTTTTTTTTCAAATATAAGAGTATATCGGCAGAGAGCTGCCGAGGAGGAAAGCATGAAACGTAGATTAGCACGCGAGATAGCTGTATCAAGCTTATATCAAATGGAAATGAACGATGTAACTGCCATGGAAGCTGTAGATATGCTGATGGAAGAAGCTCGTACCGAGAATGAAATCGAAGCTGAATTTGTGGAAAGTGATCAGACGGATTCTTATGTTCGTGAGCTCGTTAGTGGAGTTGCAGACAATAAGGCAGCGATCGATGAGATGCTGCAGCAATATTTGACTGGCTGGCAGGTAGACCGTTTGTCTCGTGTTGACCGTCAAGTTCTTCGTTTGGCTTGTTTTGAAATTGTGTATAACAATGATGTACCACCTAAAGCGGCAATTAACGAGGCGATTGAGCTGGCCAAGCATTTTGGTACAGAAGAATCCGGCAAATTCGTTAACGGCGTGTTGGGCAAGCTGTTCAAAGAGCATGTAGGCGAACAGGCAAATTCAGAATCGACAAATTAGATAAGCGGCCTTTTTTGGCCGTGTACATAGGGGAGAGATGATGATGAGCGCACAAATTATTGCAGGGAAACAGATTTCTGATATGATTCGGGAAGAAATTCAGAAGGAGGCAGCTGATCTTAGAGAGAAAGGCATCGTTCCTGGTCTGGCTGTCGTTCTCGTAGGCGAAGATCCAGCATCCAAGGTCTATGTAGGCTCGAAAGAAAAAGCATGTCAACAACTTGGCTTCCATTCCGAGGTTCATCGTTTGGAGGAGTCGACTTCGGAAGAGCAATTGCTTGCGCTTATTGATCAATTGAATAACGATGATAAAATCAACGGTATTCTCGTACAGCTTCCATTGCCTAAACATATTAATGAAAAAGCAGTGATCGACGCTATTCATGTTGACAAAGATGTTGATGGTTTCCATCCGGAAAGCGTAGGCAACCTTGTTATTGGAGACGACAGTCTGCTTCCTTGTACACCTGCCGGCGTTATTGAATTGATCAAACGGAGCAGTGGTGACATCGCGGGTAAACATGCCGTTGTCATTGGCCGCAGTAACATTGTAGGCAAGCCGGTTGCTATGCTTCTTCTTCGTGAGAATGCAACGGTAACGATCTGTCATTCTCGTACAGCGAATATGGAAGAGCTTGCAAAGCAAGCTGACATTCTAGTTGTAGCGATTGGTAAAGCCAAAGCGATTGACAGCAAATATGTGAAACCAGGTGCAGTTGTCATTGATGTGGGTATTAACCGTCTGCCAGACGGCAAACTTGCCGGCGACGTGGATTATGAAGATTGTCTGGAAACAGCAGGCTTTATTACTCCTGTTCCGGGCGGCGTAGGACCGATGACAATTACAATGCTCATGAACAATACGATTACAGCTGCGAAACGAGCACACAAAGTCGGGGAGTGATGATGTCTTATGGCAGATCAACCTCGTATTTATTCGATAAAAGAGATTAACCGTTACATTAAAATGAAGCTGGAATCTGATAACCTGCTTGGCGATGTATGGCTAAGAGGGGAAATATCCAATTTCACGCATCATTCCAGTGGTCATATGTACTTTACGTTGAAAGATAAAGATAGCCGTCTCAAATGCATCATGTTCGCATCGCATAATCAGCGGCTCCCTTTTATTCCGCGAGAAGGTACGAAAGTAATGGCACGTGGCAATGTATCGGTCTATGAACGTGACGGCAATTATCAATTTTATGTAACTGCAATGCAGCCGGACGGAATTGGAAGCTTGTATCTAGCCTATGAACAGCTGAAGACGAAGCTGGAAACGGAAGGGTTGTTTGCCGAATCGCGCAAACGGCCCATTCCGCGTTTTCCTAAAGGTATTGGAGTTATTACATCCCCTACTGGCGCAGCGGTTCGGGATATCATCATAACCTTGCAGCGCAGACATCCATCGGTTCCCATCTATGTGTTCCCGGTGCTGGTCCAAGGGACGCAAGCAGCACCTTCGATTGTGAAAGCAATCGAATCGATGAACCGTTTTGGCGAAGTCGACGTATTAATTGTAGGCAGGGGCGGCGGGTCTCTCGAAGAGCTTTGGGCATTTAATGAAGAGCTTGTCGCTAGAAGCATCGCTTCATCACAAATTCCGGTCATTAGTGCGGTTGGGCATGAGACTGATTTTACAATTGCTGATTTTGTTGCTGATCTTCGGGCAGCAACGCCAACGGCCGCTGCTGAGCTTGCTGTTCCGCATGTTGCGGAGCTTCAGCAGCAGCTAGTCAGACAACGGCAGCGATTAGAACAATCGCTGCGAATGATGGTACAAGGGAGGAAGGAACGGCTGGAACGCGTTAGGCGGTCTCCGTTCTTCATACATCCCCGCAGATATTTACTTGATCAGGCTCAGCGGCTGGATCGACTCCAGGAACGGCTGCAGCAGAGAACAGTACGGTTAGCAGAACGTGGGAAAGCAAGGCTTGATCGGCTGCATAGTCAATTGTCCGGACATCATCCAGGGGAACAAGCGGCCTTCGCAGCTAAGCGGCTTCAAGGTGACGTCAAGCGGTTGGAGCAAGCTATGCAATCATCGCTGAAAGAACGGCGGCTGCAGCTGCATAGTGCGATTCGCCAGCTTGATGCTCTAAGTCCTCTGAAAGTAATGGCCAGAGGCTACAGCCTAGTCTATGACGAGCAAGAAAAGCGATTGATCAAATCTATTGCTGATGTTCAGCCAGGTGATCTTGTGAAAGTGAAGGTAGCCGACGGACAGCTTGATTGTCACGTTTGGTCGATGAAAGGAGAAGATGGCGTTGAAAGCAGCAGCGAATAATGAAATAAGCTTTGAAGAAGCCATGGAACAGCTCGAGAAAATCGTTGAGCGGCTTGAAAGCGGAGATGTTCCGCTGGAAACGGCGATCGAATTGTTCCAAGATGGTATGAAGCTATCGCACCTTTGCGGCGGCAAGCTGGAGCAGGTTGAACGCAAGATCGAATTGCTTATTGAGACAGAGCAAGGTTTTCAAAAGAAGGCATTCGCTCCAATGAACGAGGAAAAAGGGGAATAACGTTGATTACAGATATCAAGTCTTACTTGAATGAATGTGCTGCGCTTATTGAAAAGTCACTTCCCGAAGCTCTGCCTGCCGACTGGAATATCCCGCAGCAGCTCAGAGAGTCGATGCTGTATTCCCTGCAGGCTGGCGGCAAACGTTTAAGGCCTGCTCTTGTACTGGCTGCTGCTGAGGCGATCAAAGGCCAATCAGATGCGGTACAACATGCGCTTCCAGTTGCATGCGCGATTGAATATATCCATACTTACTCACTTATTCATGACGATCTTCCTGCCATGGATAATGATGATTACCGCCGCGGGAAGCTGACCAATCACAAGGTATTTGGTGAAGCAATGGCTATTCTTGCAGGTGATGCCTTATTGACGCATGCTTTTCACCTTATTTCAAAGGCGGCTCGTCTTGGTGGGGTAAGCGCTGATGTAGCACTTGATATCGTCGAGGATCTCGCAATGCTCGCAGGGGCTAGAGGCATGGTTGGCGGTCAAGCAGCTGACATGCAGGGCGAGCAAGGAACGACCTCGATTGAAGAACTTGAATATATTCATCTTCATAAAACGAGCGATTTGATTGTTTTCTCGGTTACTGCCGGTGGCCGAATTGGTGGTGCAACAGCAGAACAGCTGGAAGCTCTGCGTCTGTACGGACGTAACATCGGCCTTGCTTTCCAGATTCAAGACGATATTCTTGATCTGATTGGTGACGAGAAAAAGCTCGGCAAAAAAACGAACAGCGATGTTGAGCAGCAAAAGGTAACCTACCCGTACCTGCTTGGGATCGAGGAAAGTAAAGCACAAGTCAAACGTTTAACCCGTGAAGCGAAGGCAGTGATCCTTGAAGCTCAAATCGCCGCACCGGATAAATTGCTCTTAATTTCCGATTATCTTGTCCAACGGGATTACTAAGTTAGGATTGTGTAAATGGGTACATTGGGAAAATATCGGAGCTTATGCTATAATGATTGAAATATTTTGACGTTTATTGTGGAATAAGATGTGATCTGATGTCGTATTCCAGAAAGCGAGGAAGTAACGTGCTGCTTGATCAAATTAACGGACCTCAAGATCTGAAAGATTTTTCATTGGAAGAGCTGGAGCAGTTATCTGAAGAAATTCGCCAGTTCCTCATTGAGAAGCTTTCCGTTACAGGTGGTCATCTCGCACCGAATCTTGGAGTTGTGGAGCTGACACTGGTCCTCCATTATCTTTTTGACAGTCCAAAGGATAAGTTTCTTTTTGACGTAGGTCATCAATCGTATGTTCATAAGATTCTAACCGGACGTAAAGACCGGTTTGATACACTACGTGAATATAAGGGTCTATGCGGTTTTGTTAAACGTGCGGAAAGTGAGCATGATGTTTGGGAAGCCGGACATAGCAGTACTTCTCTTTCAGGAGCTATGGGCATGGCGTTGGCTCGTGATTTGAAAGGTGAAGACAACCGAGTTGTTGCCATTATTGGCGATGGTGCATTAACGGGCGGAATGGCACTTGAAGCACTCAACCATATTGGCGACGAGAAGAAAAACCTCATTGTTGTTCTGAATGATAATGAGATGTCTATTGCTCCAAACGTAGGTGCGATGCACCATTATTTGAGCAAAATCCGTACAGACCGTCATTATCAGAAAGCGAAGGATGAACTTCAGCATTTCCTGAATAAAATCCCGGCAATCGGCGGTAAACTGGCTAAGACGGCAGAGCGTTTCAAAGACAGCTTGAAATATTTGCTGGTCAGCGGTATTTTGTTTGAGCAATTTGGCTTCACTTACCTTGGACCTGTTGATGGTCATGATATGGAACAGATGCTTGATCTGTTCAAACAGGCGGACTCCATCCCAGGACCTGTACTGGTACATGTCATTACCGTTAAAGGCAAAGGGTACTCGCCTGCAGAAACAGATTCCTTCAAGTGGCATGGGATCTCGCCGTATAAAATTGAATCGGGTCAAGTTGTGAAGGCAGTAGGCCCGCCAATGTATACTGATGTATTTGGTAATACGCTGATTGAAATGGCTGAGAAGGACAAACGGATTGTTGCGGTTACTCCAGCAATGCCAGGTGGATCGGGTCTTCTCAAATTTGCAGAGCGATTCCCTGATCGGATGATTGATGTTGGCATCGCTGAGCAGCATGCGGCAACAATGTCTGCAGCGCTTGCGATGGAAGGTATGAAGCCTGTCTATGCGGTATATTCAACTTTCCTTCAACGTGCTTACGACCAAGTAGTGCATGATATTTGCCGGCAAAATGCAAATGTAGTATTTGCAATTGACCGAGCGGGCTTTGTTGGGCCTGATGGCGAGACTCATCAAGGTGTATATGATATTGCTTTCTTGCGTCACATACCGAATCTTGTCATTATGATGCCTAAGGACGAAAATGAGCTTCGCCGTATGATGAAGACGGCAATTGACTATAATGAAGGACCTATTGCGGTTCGTTATCCGCGTATCAGTGGTCTTGGTGTCAAAATGGATGAAGAACTTCTACCGCTGCCAATTGGTAAGTGGGAGACAGTTAGAGAAGGCGATTCCGCCGTGATCCTGGCAATTGGACCAATGCTTCAGGTTGCAGAAGAAGCTGCAGAGCTTCTAAAGAGAGATGGCCTCAACGTACAAATCGTGAATGCCAGATTTATTAAACCGCTTGATGAGGAAATGCTGCTCTCATTCGCTTCGGAAGGCAAGCATATTCTTGTTATTGAAGAAAGCTCGGAGCTGGGCGGCTTTGGCAGCGCAGTACTGGAATTCTACTCCCTGCGGGGGATATATGGCATGCCGGTTCGTATTATGGGTGTTCCAGATCTATTCGTGGAGCATGGTTCGATCAAGGAACAGCGTGTGGAAGTCGGCTTAACTGGAGAGCGAGCAGCGATGGAGCTTAAGAGCATGCTGCCAAGCCGCCAGAAGCGTGCAACAGGGCAGTAACGAAGGAGAACCATGACAACGACACCGAAGGAAAGAATAGATGTATTGCTTGTGGAACGTGGGTTCTATGAGAGCAGAGAGAAGGCTAAAGCAGCTGTTATGGCTGGTTTGGTGCTTGTGAATAACGAACCTGTTGATAAAGGTGGCATGAAGATTCCGCGGGAAGCCGAGATCAAGGTCAAAGGAGCAGTTCACCCCTATGTTAGCAGAGGTGGGCTTAAGCTTGAGAAAGCTATTCGCTCTTTTGAGATTGATTTGACGGACAGAGTTATGCTCGATATTGGGGCTTCTACTGGCGGTTTTACAGATTGTGCCTTGCAGAACGGCGCTTCATTTGTATATGCGATTGATGTTGGCTACAACCAACTGGATTGGTCGCTTCGGCAAGATGAGCGAGTTCGTGTCATGGAGCGCACTAATTTCCGTTATACACAGCCGTCTGATTTGGAAGGACCGCCTCCGACCTTTGCTACAATTGATGTATCCTTTATTTCACTCAAGCATATTTTACCGGCACTTAGTGGTCTGTTGAGTGTTGGTTCGGGTATTGTAGCACTAATAAAACCGCAATTCGAAGCGGGGCGGGAGAAGGTCGGAAAATCGGGTGTTGTTCGTGAACCAAGCGTTCATCAGGAAGTCCTCGAGAAGGTTCTCCATGCTGCTGCTGAACTAGGTTATAAGCTGCAGGACCTGACCTTCTCGCCAATCACTGGCGGTGAAGGCAATATTGAGTTTCTTGCCTATTGGACATGGGAGAACGAACCTAGTGACCATCTGCATGACGAGCAAGCGATTACAGCTGTTGTCCGTCAGGCAGGTGAGACATTTACTGTTCATAAAAAACATTAACCGTTGCAGAACTATGCTGATTCGTGAAATTAACTGTACTCGACGATCAAGACTGCGCTGGTATCAAACATTTCCAAGGGAATGCTACGACCGTTATTTAAGCGGCCAGCGTTCCCTTTTGTTTTTCCTCTTTACAAACATGTGTTCGTTTTGCTAAACTAAAAGCAACCAAACATGCGTTCGTCCAATTGTTCAGAGAGGAAAATGCTCCCTTCATCACGAACCAATTTAAGAAAGGTTTTAATGGGATGGAGGGTTGCGTATGGGAATGTACGGTGACTGGTTTATTATGCTGGTCGCTGGCGCATTTTTGTTGTTCTGGTTATACCGAGGCGCCTATCGATGGCTGCATCAGCCTATAAGCGTGAATCGTTTAACGCTGGGTAAGGGCGGCGAGCTTACAGAAGACGATGAGAACATCATATTCCTGGAACGTTCGGGCTATGAGGTTCTATCTGGAAAGCATCGGGTTCCGATCAGAATAGACTTGGACGGACAATCACTTAACAGCCGACTATATATTGATTATATTGCTGAGCAAGATGGCAAAATGTATATAGTGAAAACTGCACGCGAACGAATGCCGATGGATTGGACAGGCAGCGGTGTAAGAGATCGTTTGCTCATTTATTCGCTTCTGCTGCCGGAATGTACCGGAGTCCTATTCGTTGATGCGAAAGAGCAGATCATTCGGCAAATTATTTTTAATATAAGCGACTAGCATGTTTTGGGAGGAACGTTATGAAAGGCATTAGACAGTACAAGATCAAGGAAATTATTACAAAGCATACGATTGAGACGCAGGAGGAACTGGTGGACGCCCTTCGGGAGGCTGGCTTACAGGTTACTCAAGCGACTGTATCTAGAGATATGAAAGAACTGATGCTCATTAAGGTGCCCGCGGAAGATGGTCGTTATAAGTACTCTCTGCCACAAGAGCAACAGCGTCAGAATCCAGTTAATAAGTTAAAACGTGCGCTGATTGACCATTTCACCCATATTGATTACACAGAGAATCTTGTGGTGATGAAATGTTTACCTGGTACAGCCAATACGATTTGCGCGTTAATTGATAATATGGAATGGCCGGAAGTAATGGGGACCATATGCGGTGATGATACGATCCTTATTATTTGCCGGACTAAGGATAAGAGCAGCGAGCTTGTTGAGAAGCTGCTCGAATTACTGAACTAAACATTGTTGGGGGTTATTGGCCATGCTGCGCGAGTTATCCATTCGGAATTTAGCGGTTATTGAGGAAGTAAACGTTTCGTTTCATCGTGGATTTCATGTATTAACAGGGGAGACAGGTGCGGGGAAATCGATTATTATCGATGCACTTAGCTTAATTGTTGGTGGACGAGGCTCCGCAGATATGGTCAGGTACGGTTGTGATAAAGCTGAGATGGAGGCTATGTTTGATTTGCCGGCTATCCATCCGGTGTGGAATGTATTAGAACGGCTTGGTGTTCAAGCGTCCAGAGAAGAAATGCTGGTCATTAGACGTGAGCTGACCTCGCATGGTAAAAGCAGCAGCCGCGTTAATGGTCAGCTTGTAACGATGACCATGCTGCGAGAGATCGGCGAATGCCTGGTGAACATTCATGGTCAGCACGAGCATCAATCGTTGTTGCGTACGGAACAGCACTTGGAATGGCTGGATTTGTTCGCTGGTGATTTGCTTATCGAGCGAAAGACTGCTTACCGCGCTGTGTATCAGCAGCTACAGCAGTCACGTGCATCTGTACGTGAATTAGAGGAGACAACTCGTCATAACGTACAAATGCTCGACTTATATCGGTATCAGATTGAAGAAATTACGAATGCTAATTTAAAAGCAGGTGAAGATGAGCAGCTTGTGGAGGAGAAGCGCAAGCTGCAATATGCAGGCAAGCGTATGGACAGCGTGGCTGAAGCTTACACTCTTCTGTACAATGGCAAGGGCTTGGATGCAATCAGCAAAGCGATAACTAAGCTTACGGATATCCAAGGATATGACCCTGCAGTGCTGACACCTATGCTTGAGCAGCTGCAATCTGCCTTTTATCAAGCGGAGGATGCTGTGTTCCAGCTGCGTGATTATCGGGACAGTATTGATTCTGATCCTGAGCAGCTCTCCATTATTGAAGACAGGCTTGATCTAATTAACGGTCTGAAACGTAAATATGGGGAGTCCATTCCGGAAATTCTCGATTATCTTGACCGAATTGCAACTGAACGAGACAAAATCGAGAACCGAGATGAATATTTGGATAAGCTGCGTAAGGATGAGCTTCGTCTTTATCTTCAGGCACATGAATTAGCGCAGGAGCTGTCAGAACTTCGTGCTCATGCGTCGGATCGATTATCGGCAGCCATTGAGCTTGAGCTGAAGCAGCTTCAAATGGGCAATACCGTATTCCGTGTGAAATTGGATCATCCGGCAACATCGGATACTGCGGAAATGGCTGCTTTAAATGCAAATGGCATTGATGAAGCCATCTTTATGTTATCGACAAACCCAGGTGAGCCGCTTAAGCCATTAAATAAAATTGCCTCCGGCGGTGAAATGTCGCGTATTATGCTCGCCCTGAAAGCAATATTTGCTGAAATTGATCAGGTACCGGTGCTTATATTCGACGAGGTTGATACTGGCGTCAGCGGCAGAGCAGCTCAAGCTATTGCAGAGAAGATGTCACAGCTCTCCGCGAAATGTCAGATCTTCTCGATTACGCATTTGCCTCAAGTTGCATGTATGGCCGATCACCATTACGAAATTCGCAAGCATATTATTGAACAGCGTACTTCGACGAACGTGACGAAGCTTGCGGAGCATACACGAATTGAGGAACTTGCGCGTATGTTGGGCGGTGTAGAAGTAACGGAAAAAACTCGTCATCATGCTCAAGAAATGCTTGTTTTGGCGGATCGCCAGAAAGGAGCCTAATGGTAGGCATTCAGGGAATGTTTTTGCGGTCATAAAACATACGGCTGAGGGTAACTTAAAGGTACGCCAATGGCGAAACGACCTACCTCGTCATGCGATGGAATAACAGGGAGCGTGAAATCATTGAACTCCAGCCCAAGGAAGAAATGGTTTGGCCTAGTTCTCGTTATCTGCGTCTGCATGATCGGACTCTCCGCGCCGTTTCAACATTTTGCCGCATTCCCGAATGAACTTCGTTTATTCTCCGGCCAACTGAAACGATTACAATATGGAGTTCCCGTACATGCAGAAGTTACCGTGGATCCACGAATGCTTCAAATTAATGGCTCAACCCGTCAGTCATTATCAGTCAATTTGAACGACCCAATCTCGTTAGAGCCGCATCAAAGCGGGCAAACGAGCATGAAAGTGAAATTATTTGGTAAAATCCCGTTTAAGACCGTCAAAGTAAATGTAGTACCGGATTTGCGGGTAATTCCCGGAGGCCAGACAATTGGCGTGAAAGTGAAATCCTCAGGCATTCTTGTTGTTGGTCATCATCAGGTACGAGCAAGTAACGGTACGAAGGAGTCTCCAGGTGAAAAGGCTGGTCTCCGTTTGGGTGATCTCATTATTAAGATCGATGGGCAGAAGATCAATGAAGTACGCAAGGTCGCTGATCTAGTGGAACAAGCAGGTAAACAGCAGCGTCCACTTTCGATCACTTACAAACGCGGCGGTACAATTGGGGAAACGAAGCTTTATCCGATCAGAGATGCTGAGGAACGTAATTGGAGGCTTGGTCTCTATATTCGAGACTCCGCAGCAGGTGTGGGTACGTTAACATTCTATGCCCCTGATCAAGGTGTCTACGGTGCTCTTGGCCATGTGATAACGGATATGGATACACAAACGCCAATCGAAGTTGGCGAGGGTCAAATTTTGCAATCCAGTGTGACGTCCATTAACAAAAGTCAAACTGGCGAACCGGGAGAGAAACGGGCGCATTTTGTGAAGGAAAGCAAAGTTTTAGGGAATATAGAACGTAATACACCATTCGGTATTTTTGGCAAGATGAGTGAAAATCCGAATCATAGCTATAGCGAAAAATCAGTTCCGGTGACATTTGCTGAAGAAGTGAAGGAAGGACCAGCTCAAATTTTGACTGTTGTTAATGGTCAGAAGGTCGAACGATTTGATATTGAAATCGCTCATGTAACCAGACAGCCAGCACCGGCAACGAAAGGTATGGTTATCAAGATTACCGATAAACGTCTTCTTGATAAAACAGGAGGAATCGTTCAAGGGATGTCTGGATCGCCAATCATTCAGAACGGGAAGCTAGTTGGAGCAGTAACACATGTATTTGTTAATGATCCTGCTTCTGGTTATGGCTGCTTTATTGAATGGATGCTTCAGGATGCTGGAATCTTGATGAGGGGGCAGCAACAGCAACAATCCACTCAAGGTACAGCTGCATAATGAAGCTTTAAATGAATAAAACCGCTGGTTGGCCCGTATTAAGCCATCAGCGGTTTCTTATTTTCTGAACGTCAATAAATGGTTGGATTTGTCGAATATTTCCGAAGCACATCATAAATTGTAATAAATTATTTATTATAACGAAAAAGATTAAAAAATCAAAGGAAAAAATTTTTCGACAGAAGGAATTTAAAGTCACATGTCGAAAACTTAAGTCAAGACAACTAGGGAAGGTAATCGCGAGTGAATACCAATTAAGGGAGGACCAGACCTTGCACAAGATCGAAGTATTGCTGGCAGATGACAATCGTGAATTCACCAATTTATTATCCGAATACATATCGGATCAAAATGATATGAACGTAAGCGGAGTTGCTTATAACGGTGAAGAGGTATTGTCTTATTTCGAAGAAGGCAGAAAAATACCTGATGTTCTTATTCTTGATATTATAATGCCGCATTTAGATGGTTTAGGCGTATTGGAACGTATCAAAGAAATGAATATTTCTCCAATGCCGAAAATCATCATGCTAACCGCATTTGGTCAAGAAAACATCACTCAAAAAGCCGTTCAGCTTGGCGCGTCATATTATATTTTGAAACCATTCGATATGGAAATCTTAGCGAACCGGATCCGTCAATTGGTGAGCAATACAACGTTTTCATCCTCGGCATCATTTAGTTCTGCCACAACAACGACGATCAAATCAAACGTCGTCCCACTTGCAAAAGGAAAAAACCTGGACGCGAATATTACAAGTATTATCCATGAAATTGGTGTGCCTGCTCACATTAAAGGTTATCAGTATCTGCGTGAAGCTATTACCATGGTGTATAACAACATCGAAATTCTTGGAGCAATTACTAAAACGCTTTATCCTGCGATTGCTGAAAAGTTCAAGACGACGCCTTCCCGCGTCGAACGTGCGATTCGCCACGCAATTGAAGTCGCATGGACGCGAGGCAATATCGACAGCATCAGCCACCTGTTCGGGTATACGATTAACATCAGCAAGTCGAAGCCAACCAATAGCGAATTCATCGCTATGGTAGCGGACAAGCTGCGGATCGAACATAAAGTTAGCTAAACCAAAAAACCGCTATTTATTATTGGGTCTGATTTCACCAATATGAAGGCGGTTTTTTTCTCCCTAAGAAATCTTGAGCGCAAGAATAAAAAACACCCCGCTGCACTCTAAGAGTTGTTGCGGGGTGTTCTATGTAACTTAAGCTTGTGGCTTTGGTGGTCTAGGCCGCTTCGGACGGAATCTAGGCGCAACATAATTGCGTTTGCGGTCACGGAAGAAGATCCAGCCGCCGATAAAACCTACTCCAATAGCAAACAATACAAGACCAAACAGGAAACTGAGCCATTGAAAATCTGGAGTAATCGCATCATTACCGAAAGCAGAGAAGTAATTAAATATAGCATTTTTCATTTTCAGAAAACCAATACAAGCCAGAATGCCAGGAATGACAAGCAGCAAAACGGCAATTAAACGAGCAGTAACTAATCTCATGCGTTTGTTGTTCTCCTTATGATCTGATGTACTTTTCTATGATACCTTTTTCTGCTGGTAGTGTCTATTTTGGAAATTTAACGATGTAAATAGGGTTGAAAAAAGGTACAATAGGACGAGTGGTATTAATGATGTGGATGCTTACGAAGTAAGAATTGTCACAAATTCACCCATAATGGTCTTACCATGTAACAATTCTTTAAGCTGATGCTTACGAAGCAAGAATTGCTTCGTAATTCTTTTTAGGAGGGAATACATAATGACAATCCAAGTGGATGTAGCTGTGCTTGGTGGTGGCCCAGGCGGATATACGGCGGCGATTAGAGCCGCTCAGCTTGGCAAAAGCGTAGCAATCGTCGAGCTTGATAAGCTAGGCGGCACTTGCTTACATAGAGGTTGTATACCAAGTAAATCGCTTCTTCGGAGCGCGGAAGTATATGCGACTTTGCTGGAAGCTGATAAATATGGGATTACGGTGGCAGACGGGGCGTTGTCGCTAAATTTCAATAAAGTACAGGAACGTAAGGAAAAGACGGTTGAGCAGCTGCATCGCGGCTTGAAAGGCCTTATGAAGAAATACGATATTCAAATTATAAATGGTAAAGGCCGGGTTATTGGTCCTTCCATCTTTTCTCCGCGCAGCGGTTCGCTGGCAGTAGAACTTGCCGATGGTGAGATGGAGTCGGTTGTATCTACAAACCTTATTATCGCAACGGGCTCAAGGCCTCGTCATCTGCCGGGTCTAAAACCGGATGGCGTGCATATTTTGTCCAGCGACGATGCTCTTCAGCTTGATAACCTCCCAGCGTCGATTCTCATTGTTGGTGGCGGCGTGATTGGTGTGGAATGGGCTTCCATGCTGCAGGACTTTGGTGTACAAGTAACACTTGTAGAAGTAGGTGGCAGATTACTGCCAGGTGAAGATGTGGAAGTATCGGCAGAGCTCACCCGTCTGCTTCGCCGCCGGGGCGTAAGAGTATTAACTAATGTCCAACTAAAGACGGAAGAGTTATCTATAAATGCAGATGAAGTATCCATTCATGCTGAGACATCGGAAGGTAATATTCTGATTACAGCGAATAAGTTACTTCTGTCTGTTGGCCGTCAAGCAAACATCGAGGGAATTGGCCTTGAAAATACGGACATTCAGACGAAAAACGGCTTTATATATGCCAATGAACATGGCCAAACAACTGAGCCACATATTTACGCGATTGGCGATGTCATTGGTGGGGTACAACTTGCGCACGCAGCAGCACATGAAGGTGTAACAGCGGCTGAGCATATTGCTGGTCACAGGAAAGATGCTATTGATCCAAACCTAATCCCACGTTGTATCTATTCTCGTCCTGAAGTGGCCTCTTATGGCTTAACTGAAGATAGCGCGCGGTCTAAAGGGCATGATATTAAGACGGGGAAAATTCCATTCCAGGCGATCGGCAAAGCACTTGTTCTTGGAGAAGCAGATGGCTTCGTGAAAGTTATTGCTGACCGTAAAACAAATGATATCCTAGGCGTCCATATGATAGGTCCTCATGCAACGGATTTAATATCAGAAGCTTCTCTTGCGGGCTTATTAAACGCTTCGCCATGGGAAGTAGGGCAGCTTATTCATCCACATCCAACCTTATCGGAAGCACTTGGCGAAGCGATGCTTGCTATTGATGGCAAATCACTGGCTTTGTAGTAGTGAAACATTTTCTTTTTCGTCTAAATGCGGTTATAATAAGTAATATCAAGTCTTAGTACCTGGTTTTAAAATCAGGTTAAAGGAGGCAAAACCTCATGAGTCAAAAGGGTTCAACCGAACAAACCTTTCGTCACAATGAACTGGGCTTAAGCAATGAGCTAGCCGTTGAAATGTATGCAACGATGGTGCTTTCGCGCAAATTTGACGAGAGAAATATGCTCTTGCAGCGCGCTGGTAAAATCAACTTCCACGTATCCGGCATCGGCCAAGAGGTAGCGCAGGTTGCTGCTGCTTTCGCTTTAGACCGGGAGAATGATTATTTCCTGCCTTATTATCGCGATTATGGATTTGTACTTGCGGTAGGAATGACTGTAAAAGAACTGATGCTGTCTGTATTCGCAAAAGCGGAAGATCCAAACAGCGGCGGTCGTCAAATGCCTGGCCATTTCGGCAGCAAGCGTCTTCGAATTGTGACTGGCTCTAGTCCGGTAACTACACAAGTGCCGCATGCAGTAGGCATTGCAATGGCAGCGAAGATGAAGAAGAAGCCAATCGTCAGCTTTGTAACATTCGGAGAAGGCTCCAGCAACCAAGGGGACTTCCATGAAGGCTGTAATTTTGCCGGAGTACATAAACTTCCGGTTATCTTAATGTGTGAGAACAATCAATACGCGATTTCTGTTCCCGTGCATAAGCAGCTTGGCGGACGTGTTGCAGACCGTGCATTGGGTTATGGCTTCCCAGGTTTCCAGGTTGACGGTAATGACGCGCTGGAAGTATTCCGCGTCGTGAAAGAAGCTCGTGAACGCGCAATTGCTGGCGAAGGTCCAACACTTATTGAAGCAATGATGTACCGTCTATCCCCGCATTCTACTTCCGATAATGATCTTGCATACCGTACGAAGGAAGAAGTAGATGAGAACCGGGCGAAGGATGGTATTCCTAAATATAAGCAATATTTAGAAGAGTGCGGCCTTTGGAACGAGGAGCTGGAAGCTGAGCTTCTGGCACGTATCCGGAAAGTGGTCGATGAAGCAACGGAATATGGCGATAACGCTCCGTTCCCTGCACCTGAGTCCGTACTATTGCATGTGTATGCAGAGGAGGGACATTAAGATGGCGAATATGGATTATATCGATGCTATTCGGTTGGCAATGAAGGAAGAAATGGAACGCGATGAGGATGTATTCGTGCTTGGGGAAGACGTCGGAGTAAAAGGCGGCGTATTCACAACAACAAAAGGTCTTCAGGAGCAGTTTGGCGAAAGCCGTGTCCTCGATACGCCGCTTGCGGAGTCTGCCATTGCAGGTGTCGCCATTGGTGCAGCCATGTATGGCATGAAGCCAATTGCTGAAATGCAGTACTCGGACTTTATGTTCCCGGCAACGAACCAGATCATCAGTGAAGCGGCTAAAATTCGTTACCGCTCAAATAACGACTGGACCTGTCCGATCGTTATCCGTGCTCCAATCGGCGGCGGTATTTTTGGCGGCTTGTACCATTCCCAATGTCCGGAATCTGTATTTTTTGGTACTCCGGGCCTGAAGATTGTGGCGCCATACAGAGCTTATGATGCAAAAGGGCTGCTCAAGGCTGCGGTACGCGATCCGGATCCTGTTATTTATTTCGAAAATAAAAAATGCTATAAAATGATCAATGGCGATGTGCCGGCTGATGATTATATTGTAGAAATCGGCAAAGCGAATGTGCTTCGTGAGGGCGATGATATTACAGTAATCGGGTACAGCATGCCTCTTATGTTTGTTGAGCAAGCGGCGGCCGATCTTGAACAGGAAGGCATCAGCACTCATATTCTTGATTTGAGAACCTTGCAGCCATTAGATAAAGAAGCCATTCTCGCAGCCGTACGCAAGACAGGTAAAGTTCTGATTATTCATGAAGATAACAAAACTGGCGGTGTAGGTGCAGAAGTATCGGCCATTATTGCGGAAGAGCTGTTGTTTGAGCTGGATGCTCCAATCCAAAGGCTCTGCAGTCCGGATGTACCGGCTATGCCGATCAACCCGCCGGGCGAGAAGTACTACATGCTTAATAAAGATAAAGTAAAAGAAGCAATGCGCAATTTGGCGCTATATTAAGCGGCAAGCACGCGTCAGGTAGGGAGATGAATAGTTAATGAAATCAGTGAAGGAGATCGTCATTCCTCAGTTGGCGGAATCATTGGTCTCGGCGACAATTGATAAATGGCTGAAGCAGCCTGGTGACCGGATTGAGATGTATGAGCCGATCTGTGAGCTAATTACAGATAAAGTAAGCGCCGAGCTGCCGTCAACTTTTGCAGGTACAATAGTTGAGATTATGGTTGGCAACGGTGAGACAGTTCCTGTTGGTACTCCTGTATGTCGTGTAGAGACTGAAGTGGCATCCTCAGAAGCTGCTCCAGCTTCTTCAGGGGCTAACGGTGCACCAGCGTTTGAAAGCTCGCAAGCAGCAGATGATGGCGATAAATCGATGCGCAATCGTTTTTCTCCGGTTGTACAGCAGTTAGCTGCTGAGCATGGCATTCGTCTAGCTGACGTGCAGGGAACAGGACTTGGCGGAAGAATTACGCGTAAGGACATATTGGCATACGTTGCTTCAGGAGCAGGACAAGCAGCGGCCAAACCAGTTGCTACGCCTGCTAGTACTACGGTATCGGAAGTTCGTTCATCTGGACTGCATTTGAGTGAGTCCCCTCGTACACCAACCGTGAATAATCAAAGCACATCGAATTCGGGCCGTGGAGAAGACTTCATTGACGTATCGCCGATTCGCAGTGCGATTGCACGTAATACTATGCTTAGCGTCAATGAAATTCCACATGGCTGGATGATGATTGAAGTAGATGTAACGAATCTGGTTCAGCTTCGCAATAAAGTGAAGGATGAATTCATGAAGCGTGAAGGCCTTAACTTGACGTACTTGGCTTTTGTTCTTAAGGCAGTCGTCAATGCTTTGAAAGACTTCCCGATTATGAACTCGATGTGGGCGGTCGACAAAATCATCGTAAAGCGGGATATCAATATTTCGCTTGCGGTAGGTACGGAAGAATCCGTCGCAACACCGGTCATTAAGAATGCCGATCACAAAACAATTGCCGGGCTTGCACGCGAAATCGATGATTTGGCTCGTCGCGGCCGTGAAGGTAAACTGACGCTTTCCGATATGCAAGGCGGTACTTTCACTGTTAATAACACGGGTTCATTTGGTTCGATCATTACGAACCCGATCATTAATTATCCACAAGCTGCCATCCTTACCTTCGAATCAATTGTGAAACGTCCTGTCGTGATTAACGACATGATTGCGATCCGTTCGATGGCGAATATGTGCTTGTCCCTTGACCATCGTGTGCTCGACGGCGTCATTTGCGGCCGTTTCCTGCAACGTGTGAAGGACAACTTGGAAAGCTTTAATCTAGACACGAAATTGTATTAAGAAACGGGGTATCCAGGCATGACTAACACGGTAAAGCAACACGTGGAGCGGCAATTGGAAGCCCGATATATACCGATGATCGGTTATGCGGAAGCTTGGGAGCTGCAGAAATCGATCGTGCGGCAAATCAGCCAGGAGGAGCGTCAGGAGACGCTTCTCCTTCTTCAGCATCCGCCGACTTATACACTAGGTACGGATCGTCATCATGAGCATTTGCTGTTAAGCGAAGATGAGCTGAGAGAGCGCGGGATATCGGTCTTTGAAATCGATCGTGGCGGGGATATTACCTATCATGGCCCAGGACAATTAGTTGGTTATCCGATGCTGTTCCTTCCGATGGAAGGGCTGGATCTGCATGCTTATCTACGTACGGTTGAGCAGGCTATAATCAATTGGCTGGCCGAATATGGTATAGAAGCGGGAAGAAAACCGGAATATACAGGGGTATGGGTTGGGAATGAGAAAATTGCCGCTATCGGGGTGAAATTCAATAGAGCCCGAGATCGGGGAGGGTTTGTTACCAGTCACGGCTTTGCCTTGAATATTGAGGCGGGTATTGGCAATCAGGGCTTTAGCGGCATTATCCCTTGCGGGATTGAAGAGTATGGGGTTACATCCTTTAATGACCTCACACGTCAGAAGGTAACCGTTGAAGAGGCAGCGCGGCAGCTACTGCCGCATTTCTGCCATGTATTTGGGTTCGATACTCCCGAGCTGCTAGAGCAACGAGCTGAGTGAAGCAACCAGTGTCGTAACCACCAAGGCAGCTACAACTAGAATAGCAACTAGACGAATAAGCTTTTGCATCTTCAAAGATAAAACTCCTTTCTCTGCTATTTGAAGCGTAAACGCTTGTCCCGCCATCAGGAGGGGCAACGTGAGGTGTGGCTATGAGTCTATTGTAAACGAAAACATCGAACGGAGGGAATAGTTATGGTCAATCAGGATCGTATTGTTAATGAATTTATCGAATTGGTGAAGGTAGACAGCGAGACGAGGTTTGAACAAGAAATTAGCAAAGTACTAAAAGCAAAATTCACGGAGCTTGGACTGTCGATAGAAGAAGATGATGCTCAGGAGAAAACAGGTCATGGCGCGAACAATCTGTTTGTTTACATGGAAGGTTCGGATGCGGACAATGCACCAACCATTCTGTTTACTTCGCATATGGATACAGTGGCGCCAGGTAATGGGATTAAGCCGCAAATTGACAGCGACGGATACATACGCAGTGATGGAACGACCATTCTTGGCAGTGATGATAAAGCAGGGCTTGCAGCTATGCTGGAGGCGGTCCGCGTATTGAAAGAAAATAATATTCCTCATGGTCCTATTCAATTCGTTATTACGGTAGGGGAAGAATCGGGTCTTCTAGGCGCGCGGAGTATGGATGCTTCCAAACTGAAAGCGTCATTTGGCTATGCCATTGATTCCAATGGCTCAATTGGGGATATGGCGGTTGCCGCTCCAACGCAGGCGAAAGTGATCATGAAGCTTCATGGCAAATCCGCTCATGCTGGAGTAAATCCGGAGGATGGCATCAGTGCAATTCAAGTGGCGGCAAAGGCCATTTCACGTATGCCTCTTGGCCGTATTGATAAAGAGACAACTGCGAATATCGGAAGCTTTGAAGGGGGCGGTGCGACAAATGTCGTATGCGACTTCGTGAAGCTGGTAGCGGAAGCGCGCAGTATTGCACAGGAGAAGCTGGATCGGCAGGTCGAGGCGATGCGTCAAGCACTGGAGAGCGCAGCAGAGGAATTTGGTGCACGTGCTGAGTTTGAGAGCAGCTTAATCTACCCGGCTTATGTGCATGACGATAATGCTCCTGTTGTTCAGTTGGCCAAAGCAGCGGCAACAGCAATTGGACTTACGCCGCGCACTTTCCACTCAGGTGGTGGCAGTGATGCTAATATTTTCAACGGGCTTGGTGTTCCTACTGTCAATCTATCTGTCGGTTATGAGCATATTCATACGACGAAGGAGCAAATCAAGGTCGCTGATCTTGTGAAGATTACAGAGCTGGTTATTGAAATCATTAAGCAGGCTGCTAAAGCATAAGCGCTGCTTAGTATATCGACTACTTTGTTTTCTGCGGGGAAAGCAGCTTGTTCAGTGGAATATCCAATCTGGAAAGCTTACGAAGCTGGCTTTGAATTTCCCATGCTTTACCGACAAGACGAAGCTCATTATGTGTTAAATATTGTTTCATCCTTAACACTCTCCTTGTTTAGTAGCTATAAGTAATGGATATGTAAGAATGGGACAAGTTATTCCGATAAAGCATACAGATGCAGATATTAAACGGATTGGGGAGAGGAAAAAGATGAGTCAGAATAACGAGCTGTGGCGTGAGGAAACGATCAGCACAGAACCGATCTTTGAGGGGAAAATGATTACGCTTCAGGTAGACACGGTTGCGATGCCTGATGGTCGTACGGCTACCCGGGAGATTGTAAAACATCCTGGAGCTGCAGCAGTAATGGCACTACTCGATGGGAAGCTGCTCGTTGTAGAACAGTTCCGTAAGCCGCTTGAGAAGTTCCAGATCGAAATTCCTGCCGGCAAGCTGGACGCAGGAGAGGATCCGCTTGAAGCGGCCGCACGTGAGCTGGAAGAAGAGACAGGTTACCGGGCTGACAGCTTGAAGCTGGTCAGTGCATTTTTCACTTCTCCCGGATTTGCTGATGAGAAATTGTATCTGTATTTTGCCGATCAGGTAACGTTAGGTACACAGCATACGGATGAGGATGAGTATTTGCAGGTAGAAGCCATCACTCTCGAGCAGGCGGAAGCTTATATCGCAGAAGGTCGTATCAGCGACGCGAAGACGGTTCTGGCAGTATATGCGTGGAAGCTTTATCAACTGACTGGAACCATTTAAATCTTGTCCAAGCTGCTCTCTCAAACGTCATACGATGAAGTAAGGGATCATACACTTTACCATCGGGACAAGGGGGGAGTGTGCCATGCGTTCGCCAACTTTTCAAGAATCGGTGAAAAATCAGCTGACTTTATATGTTTTCGTAGCGGTATTGTTTGTCGTAGGGGCTATATTCGGCGGGCTGATGGTTAACGCTTTGACACTGGAGCAGCAGCAGGATTTGGCGACAGATGTCAATCAATATATCCGTCTGATTAATGACGGCGTGACGCCGGATGCGGCGTTGTCATTTTGGGATCGGCTCTTTTTTCATGGTAAATGGCTGTTTCTATTATGGTTTCTTGGCATATCAGTTGTAGGAGTTCCGTTTGTTCTTGCACTCGATTTCTTGAAAGGAGCGCTTGTTGGCTTTGCGGTCGGGTCACTTATTACCCAGCACGCTTGGAAGGGAGTCTTATTCTCTCTAGCCTCGATCGCTCCACCAAATCTGATCGTCGTTCCGGCGATAATGATTACGAGTGTAGCAGCGCTCACTTTTTCTACATTTGTGATCAAGAACAGGCTTTTGCAGCAAAAAGGAGCTTTAGCCCCACAAATAGCCAGCTTTACGTCTACCGCACTGCTGATGCTGCTGCTTCTAGCTGGTGCAGCACTGCTGGAAGCGTATCTTTCGCCCTATTTTATGCAGTGGGCAGCTCCTTATCTGACGGGAGCTTAAACAGGCGTATAGAGGCAAAATGTTTGACTTTAGGAATGGTTAACCCCTATAATGAAAGCAAACGTTTCCTGATGTTGGCGCAGACATGTGGTAGGGGGGAAATCATGGAAGCCCGGATTGAAAAGATTAAACAACAGTTGCAGTCGCAGGGCTACAAATTAACCCCGCAGCGTGAAGCAACCGTCCGTGTATTACTTGAGAATGAAGAAGATCATTTAAGCGCGGAAGATGTGTTCATGCTCGTAAAGGACAAGGCACCGGAAATCGGCCTCGCTACTGTATATCGGACACTCGAATTGTTGAGCGAGATGCATGTGGTTGAAAAACTTAACTTTGGCGACGGTGTTGCCCGCTATGATCTTCGGACAGATAGCAGCAAGCATCATCACCATCATCTAATCTGTGTACAGTGTGGTGCAATGGACGAAATCAAGGAAGATTGGCTGCTTCCATTGGAAGAACGACTGGAGCAGGAATACGGCTTCACCGTACTCGATCATCGTCTCGACTTCCAAGGCATCTGTCATCGCTGCAACGCAAATAATGACAAAACAAATGAATAAACGGCTTTGCTGCCCAGCGATTCTGGACGGCAAAGCCGTTTTGGCGTTTTATACACGGTCTAACTGTAGAAGTCCAGCTCCTTGCTCAGTCTCCATTTCTGAAGGAAGCGGCAATGCCCAGCTCCGAAGCAGTTCAGCAACTTGGGAAGGACTCAAATTTGGTTGCCTGGACAGCAGAAGAGCAACTCCGCCTGCAGCATGTGGAGAAGACATACTGGTGCCGGATAAGGTCATATAGCCGCCGTTCAGCCATGTAGATCTAATTTGCTCGCCGGGAGCTGCTAGATCGATGCCAGTGCCTCGGCTGCTGAAGTTCGTTACTTCATTTGCCCGATTTGTGGCGGCGATCGCCATCGTCTCGGGAAAGGAAGCCGGCGCATCTATCATGCCATTATCTTCGGTGCCGGAGTTTCCTGCTGATGCTACGATAACAATACCTTGATTGTAGGCTTTTGTAATGACATCGCGAAGCGCTTTGCTTACAGATGAGCCAACAAGGCCAAAGCTCATATTAATGACGTTCATCTTATTTCGTATACACCAATCGACACCGGCAATAATGCTAGATACGAATCCGCCGCCTTGGCTGTCTAATGCCTTAATAGCGTACAACTCCACGTCGGGAGCAACCCCTTTAACTCCATCAAGTCCTTTTCCAGCGGTTATGCCTGCAACATGTGTGCCATGCCCATTATCATCAGCATAACTTCCGCCTCGAATCGTATTGACGCCGCCAGCTATTTTCAAATTAGGATGTTCGGCAATTCCCGTATCAATAATAGCTACTTTAATGCTGCTTCCGGTTGTACGAGCCCACGCCTCATTTGCTTTGACTCGGCATATATTCCACGTCAGTTCTGGAGGACAGGTCGAAAGAGCTTGAACCTTCTTCTGCCCAGCCGTTTGGCGATGTTTCTGGTAAAGATGCACCCGAATACGAGCATCACTCTCGACCCGTTTTACTTCCGGATGTCTCGCAATGACTTTCCATGATCGGCGTTTGTCGAAATGGCAGCCAAGGGTGCGAAGGTTGGGAAGCCGCTTATATGGCTTTATTCCTTTTACACGAAGCCTCTTCAAGCATCTTTTATACGAGCGACCCGTTTTAAAGGTAATAAGCTTACGAACCGTATTTTTGGTTGGGACGCGCACAGACCTTGTGAACAGCAGCTTTTCCAGCTTAGGCATATACATTCTCCTATTCGTTCTATATAAAGCTGTAAGTGGCTTATGAAAACGTGCTTGTTCAGTGTATGGGGTAAGTGGCGTATTCGTTATGGTCAATTGTACGGACTAACCGCACATATTTTTAGTTCCGGCTGGAAAAGGTACGCTTAAGGACTAACATTTGTCCCTCACGAATCATACAACATAGTAGATAGTGCGCCACATTCATGAAGGGGGAAGCTAAGCTATGATCATTGGCGTTCCAAAGGAAATCAAAACGAGCGAATATCGAGTTGCTCTTACCCCGGCAGGCGTAACCATGCTGAAGGCGGCAGGCCATGAGGTTATTGTGGAGACGAAAGCCGGCGATGGAAGTGGATTTGAAGATTGGGATTATGAAAGGGAAGGCGCGGAAATTCGGCAAACTGCAGCGGAGATTTGGAACGAAGCGGACATGATTATGAAGGTGAAAGAGCCGCTCAAGGAAGAGTTTCAATATTTTCGTGAAGGTTTATTATTATTTACGTATTTGCACTTGGCGGCAGCTCCTGAGCTGACTCGTGCTTTGATGGACAATGGAGTAACAGGAATCGCTTATGAGACGATACAATTAGCTAATGGAAGCTTGCCGTTATTAACTCCTATGAGTGAAGTAGCAGGACGAATGGCCGTACAGGTTGGTTCGCAATTTCTTGAGGCGTTCCATGGCGGAAGAGGAGTGCTTCTAGGTGGAGTTCCTGGAGTGCCTCCAGCAGAGGTTGTCATTATTGGCGGTGGAATCGTAGGGACGAATGCAGCCAAAATCGCTCTTGGAATGGGAGCTACTGTGGTTATTTTAGAAAGAAGCACAGATCGCATGAGATATTTGGATGACGTCTTTGGTGGAAGAATTCGAACGTTGATGTCGAGCCCTTACAATATTGCGGAAGCCGTAGGCAGAGCAGATCTCCTCATTGGTGCGGTCTTAATTCCCGGTGCGAAAGCCCCACATCTGGTTACGGAAACGATGGTTCAGGGGATGAAAAAGGGTTCTGTCATTGTGGATGTTGCTGTTGATCAGGGCGGATCGATTGCTACGGTTGACCGGCCTACGACACACAAAGATCCGATCTATGTGAAGCATGGCGTCATTCATTATGCAGTCGCGAATATCCCAGGCGCCGTCCCGCGAACCTCGACATTCGCGCTGACGAACGTTACGATTCCGTATGCCTTGGATCTAGCGAGCCGTGGCTGGGAAGCTGTACGGAGCAGTGTACCGCTGCAAAAAGGTGTAAATACGCATCGTGGCACCGTCACCTACGAACCGGTTGCAACGGCAGCTGGCTTGCCTTACACGCCGATTGAACGATGGCTGGACAGTATTGCCTTTGATAAGCTGGAGCCTTGAACAAGCGCTGGTTCTAGGCGCCTTTAGCATATCCGGCGAACCTCTTTCATAGATTGTTACGGATGGACAACCGTAATGGATGAAGGGGGAAGGAAGAATGGTCCTCTCGGTGCGTAAGTGGTTAAACCGCATTTTGTTTGTTATTATATTCACCTTATTGTTTCTAATCGCGACGGGCAGCTATCGATGGCTGGTTGACGTCATTGCTCCCGTCAATCCTTATCAAACTCCAAAAGGTGCATCCCTTAAAGTGTTTCAAGCTGATCCGGCAACAGCAGAGAAAGGCAGCGTAACAGAACAACTGCGGTGGTTTTATTGGTACGGCGAATGATCGATCAAATATGAATTAAAGTTCAAAAAGCAGGATTTGATCTGCCGGTTGTGGAATAGTTGGTTAGCAGGATATATTGCCACAAGCAAGACCATCGCCCTAAGGCGAATGGCCTTGATCATCTTTCTTGAACGAAAGGAACCGGCATGAAAGATCAAGTACAATCCTTTATAAAATACTTAACCAATGAGCGTGCTTTATCAAGCAGTACGCTGGAATCGTATGGTCGTGACTTACAGGGCCTGATCAACTATTTGGAAGAACAGTCGGTTGCGAACGTGGGGGAGATTCAACGTCACCATTTGTCGCATTATTTGCTGCGTCTGAAAGAGAGCGGACGAAAGGTATCCACCGTATCCAGGCATATTGCTTCTATTCGCGCATTTTTTCATTATTTGGCGGTAAACGGATTGATTCAGCTTAATCCCGCCATCTACATAGAGTCACCCAAGCAGGAGAAAAAAGAGCCCAGTGTCCTGTCTGTCGAGAACGCCGGCCTGCTGCTTGAAACGCCTCAGCCGGCTAATGCTCCCGGGAAGCGAGATAAAGCGATGCTGGAGCTGTTATATGCGACGGGTATCCGGGTCTCTGAGCTCATCTCCCTCAATGTAGACAGTGTTAATGCGCAGCTTAATGTCATCCGTTGCGTCGGCAGCGGCATGAAAGAGCGAATTATCCCTTTTGGCCGCATGGCTGCCACAGCCTTAGACGATTATTTGCAATCCGGCCGTTCGGAGCTGCTTAGGCATAATGAATCGGAGCCTGCTCTGTTTCTGAATCAGCTGGGTACACGTATGACACGTCAAGGCTTTTGGAAAATGGTGAAAAAATATGCGAAGGAAGCGGGTATTTCGGAGGAAATAACGCCGCATACGCTGCGCCACTCCTTCGCTGCTCATTTGCTGGAGAACGGGGCTGACCTCCGCGCTGTGCAGGAGCTGCTTGGACATGCTGATATTTCGACCACACAGCGTTACACCCGTTTGTCTAAGGTAAGAATGAAGGATGTATACTCGAATGCTCATCCCCGTGCTTAAAGGATATCCACACGCCGGGAGTAGGAGGTAAAAATTAATGAAATTTGATCGAATTGCTGTAATTGTGTTGGACAGCGTTGGAATTGGAGAACTGCCGGACGCCCCTTCCTTTGGGGACAGTGGTTCTCATACACTTGGCCATATTATAGAGCGGGTGCCAACAATTGAACTCCCGAATATGCGCCGCTGGGGACTCGACCGAATCGCCCAATTATCGGATTGGAAGCCGGAAGGCGAAGCGGCTGCAGCTTACTATGGCAAAATGGCGGAAGTATCGGTTGGCAAAGATACAATGACTGGGCATTGGGAGCTAATGGGGCTCAATATGACAGTTCCATTTCAAGTTTTCCCTGAAGGTTTTCCAGATGAACTGATCTCTGTGTTCGAGGAGCGGACAGGCCGTAAGGTCATTGGCAATAAGCCTGCAAGCGGGACGGAAATATTGGATGAGCTTGGTGCGGAGCAAATGGAAACAGGGGCATGGATCGTTTATACCTCTGCAGACAGTGTCTTTCAAATTGCTGCACATGAGGAGATTATTCCGCTGGAAGAGCTTTACCGCGGCTGCGAAATTGCCCGTGAATTAACGATGGATGAGCGATTCACAGTAGGCAGAGTAATTGCAAGACCGTACACAGGTTCGCCAGGAGCGTTCAAACGTACACCAAACCGCCATGACTATGCTGTGAAGCCTCCGGAGGCGACAGTTCTCAATACGCTTAAGGATAATGGCTTCAATACCATTGCAATCGGGAAGATTAATGATATTTTTGACGGGGAAGGCATTACAGCAACAACCTCGACCAAAAGCAATGCAGATGGCATTACGCGTACAATTGAAGCTCTTAAGAAGCCATTCAAAGGTCTGCTGTTCACGAATCTTGTGGATTTCGACTCCTTGTTTGGCCATCGCCGTGATCCGGAAGGATATGCAGGTGCGCTGGAGGAATTTGACCGTGCTATTCCTGAGCTTGAAGGAACGATTGGTGAGCGTGATCTGCTAATCGTAACGGCCGACCATGGGAATGATCCGGTTCATCCAGGGACGGACCATACGCGTGAATACGTGCCTCTTTTGTTATACAGCCCGGCATTTGCTAAACCGGCCTTGCTGGATACGAGAACGACATTCTCAGATCTTGGCGCTACGATTGCTGATAATTTCGGTGTATCTTCCCCGCCAAATGGTACAAGCTTTTTGAACTTGCTTCATACAAAAGAATAGATAAGGATTAGAGGAGGAACTTACGATGAGTTCAAATACAATGACGGCAGCCCAGATTAAAGAGGCAGCAGCTTATATTGCAGGTCGTGTACAAGTAAAGCCGGAGATTGGCTTGATTATGGGTTCTGGACTAGGTGTTCTTGGAGATCATATCGAGAATGCAGTAACGATTGATTACAGCGAAATCCCACATTTCCCGGTATCAACGGTAGAAGGTCATGCAGGTGAACTGCTGGTTGGTACATTGTCAGGACGTATTGTACTGCTTATGCGCGGAAGATTTCATATGTATGAAGGATATGGACCACAGCTTACGGCATTCCCTGTCCGTGTCATGAAGGCACTTGGCGTTACTACCTTGCTTGTTACCAATGCTGCCGGCGGTGTGAACCTGGACTACGAAGCAGGTAATTTGATGCTGATCTCTGATCATCTGAACATGACAGGCAAAAATCCGCTTATCGGCCCGAACGATAATGAACTAGGTGTAAGATTCCCGGATATGTCAGAGGCGTACAGCAAACGTCTTCGTGCTATTGCTCGTGAGACAGCTGCCAAACAAGGGCTTAAACTACAAGAGGGTGTTTATGCAGGACTGCTTGGTCCTTCGTATGAAACGCCTGCAGAAATTCGCATGCTGCGCGTATTGGGTGCAGATGCTGTCGGCATGTCGACCGTTGCAGAAGTTATTGCTGCACGTCATTCTGGTATAGAAGTACTAGGTATTTCCTGTATCAGCAATATGGCTGCCGGTGTTTTGGATCAACCATTGTCCCATGATGAGGTTATGGAAACGACTGAGCGGGTAAAAGCTGAATTTTTGGCTCTTGTTAAGGAATTAATCCGACAATTCTAATGGGTGATTGTAATGAAATTGTAATATTCGCCTCGACGGAATATGACAGTATTTGATGGCGGATCGGTCGTATAATGTCCATGATTACGGAGTGATGGAGTGGAGAGAACATGGACAAGCAATTACTCGTCGAAATAGAGCAGTTGCGAGGGAAAATGGTTGAAAAAGCAATGATAAAGAAAACATTTGTACATCGTGAAGTGCTCCAGCTCAGCCAAATGCTGGACGAGCTGATCGTTCGGGAGCAGATGCTGCGAGCGCATTCACATAAATGATTGCGCAGGCCGAAACGGAGTGGATAACATGCGTGCAGTAGATCTTATACAAAAGAAGCGGGACGGCGGTGAGCTGACTGCAAAAGAATTGACGTTTCTGGTGGATGGCTATTGCGAGGGCGGTATTCCGGATTATCAAATGTCAGCTTGGGCGATGGCAGTCTTTTATCGTGGAATGACTCCAGCAGAGACTGCAGCGCTTACGCTTGCCATGGCGAATTCGGGAGATCAGGTAGACCTGGCTCCGATTGCAGGCGTAAAGGTAGATAAGCATAGCACAGGCGGCGTAGGAGATAAGACAACTCTTATCATTGCACCGCTGGTAGCATCTGCAGGAGTCCCGGTTGCCAAGATGTCGGGAAGAGGCTTAGGTCATACAGGCGGTACAATCGACAAATTGGAATCGATTGCAGGATTTCAAACCGAGCTGTCCAGGGAGAAATTCCTCGAACAGGTGAATGAGCTCGGAATTTCGGTTATTGGGCAAAGCGGTAATTTGGCGCCAGCCGACAAAAAGCTGTATGCTCTGCGGGATGTGACAGCTACCGTCGAATCGATACCTCTAATTGCAAGCTCAGTGATGAGCAAGAAGATTGCTGCTGGCGCAGATGCCATTGTGCTGGACGTGAAGACAGGCAGCGGCGCTTTTATGAAGACGATTGAGGATTCGGAACAATTAGCACAAGCGATGGTTGAGATCGGCACACAGGTCGGTCGACAAACGGCAGCTGTTATTAGTGATATGGACCAGCCGCTTGGTTTTGCCATTGGTAATGCACTTGAGGTTCGAGAAGCTATAGAAACTTTACAGGGCAAAGGTCCTGCTGATCTGACTGAATTATGTTTAACGTTAGGCGCGCATATGGTTGTGCTTGGCGGTAAGGCGAAGGATTTTTCCGAGGCAAAAGCCTTGTTGCAGCGGCAATTGGATAGTGGAGAGGCACTCTCCAAGTTCAAGCAGTTTATTGCAGCACAAGGCGGCGACGCTTCGGTGGCCGATGATGTTGAGCTCTTGCCACAAGCGGCAGAGCAGGTGGAAGTGAAAGCGGCTGGTGCAGGCTACATTGCTTCTATTCACGCCGAGCAGCTTGGTATTGCGGCGATGCTCCTTGGAGCGGGACGAGCTACGAAGGAAGCGTCAATTGATTACTCCGTAGGGATTATCATTCGCAAAAAGGTTGGCGATTCAGTTAGTGAAGGGGATACGCTGGCTGTACTGCATACCCGCGCTAATGATTCCACTCTGGAAGAGGTAGCAGCGAAGGTTCGGGATGCCTACACCATATCGACTGACAAGCCGGAGGAACGTCCTCTGCTGCTGTCTGTCGTGACAGCTGAAGGAACGGTACGTTACTAGAATTTGAATTAAACCGCCTTACTCCACGGAGTGAGGCGGTTTTTTGTTGTTTATTACACTAGAGCTTGATATAAGCCCTGAAGGATGAAGGAGTTTGACGACTCAGCGAACTGCCTGTCAGACGTAACAAAAACCGACATCTATCGCGTGGAATATTTTTCATGAAAGAGGTCAAGACTGGAGAAGACAATATAGCCCAATTGCGGTGTTAGAAGCTAACGACATGTACCGCATCATCTTGGAGGAGACCTGCTCATGAAAAAAGTTTGTACGAAGCTGTTTATTCTATTCGCTGCATTCGCTCTCGTTGCAATGCCAGCTGCTGCTTATGCTAATGACAACGTTATTGCTAAGGAGCCAGTACCTTCCGCTCCAGGTCAGCAGCAAGCCGCATCGCTTGATCTAGCACCCTCTGCACGTTCGGCGGTTTTAATGGACGCTGACAGCGGAACCATCATTTTCGAGAAAGACAGCAACGTCAAGCTTCCCCCAGCCAGCATTACGAAGGTGATGACTCTGCTGCTGATCATGGAAGCGCTGGACGACGGAAAACTCAAGCTGACCGACAAAGTGCCAACTAGTGAGTACGCTGCTTCGATGGGCGGTTCACAAATCTTTCTCGAGCCAGGCGAAGAAATGTCCGTCGATGAAATGTTAAAAGGCATCGCGCTTGCTTCTGGTAATGATGCATCTGTTGCAATGGCTGAGAAGCTGGCAGGTACCGAGCAGCAGTTCGTCGCCATGATGAATGAGAAGGCACAGCAGTTGGGTCTCCAGAACACCCATTTCGCCAACTGTAATGGGTTGCCTGCGTCAGATCACTACACATCCGCAAATGATATTGCCGTGATGTCTCGGGAGCTTCTTAAGCATTCCGAGATTACGAAATACACCGGTATGTATCAGGATTATTTGCGCAAGTCGTCAGAGAAACCATTCTGGCTTGTAAACACCAATAAGCTTGTACGCTTCTACAGCGGAGCAGACGGGCTGAAAACAGGTTTCACGAATGAAGCCAAGTTCTGCCTAACCGCAACTGCCAAACGCGACAATCTGCGTGTTATTGCCGTCGTTATGGGCGAGCCGAATACCAAAACAAGAAATGCCGAAGTATCGCAAATGCTCGATTTCACATTCGCCCAGTATATGACGCACCCGATCTTTAAAGAAGGCGACACGATGGGAACGGTGAAAATCGAAAAAGGCGCTGTGAGAGAATTGCCATTGGTTGCGAAGCATCCATATAGCATTTTGCTCAAAAAAGGTGCTGCTACGAAGGATATCCGTTACGAGCTGCAGATCGATCAACCACTTAAAGCACCAGTTGCGATTGGACAATCAATCGGCAAGCTGGTCGTCTATCAGGGTGATCAAATTGTGAAGGAGTTCCCGGTCGATGCTCCTCAGTCAATTGGCAAAGCAGGCTGGTGGATGATGCTCAAACGGTCCTTCGGAGGGTTATTCTAGTAGCGTATTTTGTCGGGTTCTAGCGCTCTGCTTCTAGTTTTGTCGCCGTGCAGGAAACATCGCGATGGATGGAGAAATCGTAGATCGATCCAATAGCGAAGCTTAAAGGAGTTGAACGGCGACAATGAGTTTGCAAGCAGAACTGGAGCATTATCGTAATGTATTGATTGTTCGTCTCCGTGGAGAGCTAGATCATCATACGGCGGACATTGTCCGCAACAAGATGGAAGCGGAGATCATGCGAGGCGATAGTCGTCACATTATACTCAGCCTGAAGGATCTGCAGTTTATGGACAGCTCCGGATTAGGCGTCATTTTGGGCAGATATAAGCAGGTTCGCAGTAAAGGCGGCAAGATGGTCGTCTGTGATGTGAACCCTAGTGTCTACCGCCTGTTTGAAATGTCGGGCTTGTTTAAAATAATGAGCATCTACGACAACGAGAGAATGGCGATTTCTAGTCTGGAGGTGGTCTCGTAATGGGACGCAACGAAATGACGTTAACCTTTAGCGCCCGGTCGGAGAATGAGGCTTTTGCCCGTATTACTGTAGCCTCGTTTGTGTCACAGCTTGATCCGACTCTTGAGGAGCTGAACGACCTGAAGACCGCGGTGTCTGAGGCCGTTACGAACGCGATTATTCATGGCTACGACAGTGATCCTGCTGGAAAAGTGAACATTGAGGCTTCCATTGACGGAGATGTTGTGTCGATCTCGATTAGCGATAATGGCCGAGGCATTGAGGATCTCGACCTGGCTCGTCAGCCGCTCTATACCTCGAAGCCGGAGCTCGAACGTTCGGGTATGGGCTTTACGATTATGGAAAATTTCATGGACCGTTTTGAAGTTACAAGTGCGCTGGGCCAGGGTACGCGGGTAGCAATGCTAAAGCGTATTGAATCGAAAAAAGCGCTGTATAACTAGCGCATAGGGGTTGAACCTCATGGATGTCGATTTGAAGCAAACGGCTCAGCCGTATTTGGATGATGCGGAAGTTAAGCGTCTTATTGCGTTAAGCCAGTCAGGCGATACATTAGCAAGAGATACGCTTGTGCAGTGTAATATCAGGTTAGTCTGGTCCGTCGTTCAGCGGTTCATTAACCGCGGTTACGAACCGGAAGATTTGTTTCAAATTGGCTGTATCGGCTTACTGAAGTCTGTCGATAAGTTCGATCTATCCTATGATGTGAAATTCTCTACTTATGCGGTGCCAATGATTATCGGGGAGATCCAGCGTTTTCTGCGTGATGATGGTACGCTGAAGGTAAGTCGTTCACTGAAGGAAACCGCGAATAAGGTACGGAAGATGAAGGATGAGTTATCCAAAACGCTTGGTCGCCTGCCAACGGTAAGCGAAGTAGCGGATCGGCTTGGCATAACGCCGGAGGATGTTGTATTCGCTCAGGAAGCGAACAAACCTCCAACTTCCATTCACGAGACCGTATTCGAAAATGACGGCGATCCCATCACGTTGATGGACCAAATCGCCGACGATTCCCAGGAGCGCTGGTTCGATAAGCTGGCTTTGTTAGAAGCAATCGAAGGACTAAGTGAGCGCGAACGGCTTATCGTATACTTACGTTATTACCGTGATAAAACGCAATCAGAGGTCGCCAGCCGCCTGGGGATTTCCCAGGTTCAGGTGTCGAGGTTGGAGAAGAAAATTTTGCAGGTTATACGAGAACAGATTGCGCAATAATAGCAATTTGTTCTTCGTAAATACGAGAACAAATTGCCCAGTAATACCGAGTTGTTCTTCGTAGAAAGCGACAAATCGCGCAGGACGAAAAAGACCAAATGACCAAACGAACCATCTTTACAGATGTTCGTAAGGCCATTTGGTCTTTTTTGTTTCGATAATTATTCGTAACAAAAGCAGTTCAGCAATGCAATGAAAAAGGTATAGGTATTATGTTAGATGTGCACGAATTCCAGAATGTGGTAATATGGATTTGAAATATTGGATTGCAGAGGAGTGAGACATTGAAGAAATCTGGTTTAATTATTATCCTATTACCTTTTATTATTTTGTTGTTAATCTATAGTAAGGAAATGCCTAAGGATGAGTACACCGCAGTAACTCCAGTTGCTGCTGTTAGTACTGACACTCCCGCTCAAGCTCAGGACCAAGCTGAAAAGTTCTCTTATCTTAAACAACTGTCTTCAGATAAGCAGGAAGGATTTACTCGGTTTATAGGGGATAGGGACTTAAGCGAGCTTAATCAGTTTACCCCTGAGGACATGATGCTGGTGTATATGTACTGTATTTCAATAGGAGACCCTGATTTGCTTTATCAGATTACCTACAATGGGGGACAACTTCCGGACTCGAATACCTTTCATGACGATTATTTTAAATATGCAATGACATATGATTCTGAAACAGCTATGCATTACAGATACTATGATTCTATCAAAGTAGATGAGAGTACAGCCAAGGAGAATAAAGTAGCCGTATTGATAACTGTAAGTTTAGAAACCAGTGCGCATTCCATGGCTTTAGGTCTGCAAAAAGAAGATGGGGTGTGGAAGATAGATATCTACCATTTGATACAACATTATAAGAATCTAGCGATTGAGAAGGAAGAGGTAAACCATTGATTTTCGATAAGTACATCAGGGGGATTGCAGTTATGAACGGGAAAATACGAACAAGATGGTTAGGGATTTGTACGTCAGTATTAGCTGTTCTTGTCCTATTTGTTGTTGCGGTCTATGCTTATGATAGTCCTGGAGGGATCGCAGACTGGAGGTTTTCACGCGCCATTGGGAATAATTGGATTATGCAAATTCCAGTAGGAAAAACTCCTGATGATGCGGTACAAAAGTTTAGGGGAATTACAAATAATCAAGTCATTCATCAGGAGAAGATAGACGGAGGAGCTATTCTTTTCTATAAAAATAATGAGAACAAGGAAGGTTCCGATCTGCAAATCGAGATTGTTCACCATACATGGCTCGGATGGAAATGGGTGTGGGGCGGTGGATATAGCATATCTAATGGTACAGATTCCGATGTTGCATTTGATTATATGAGTATGCCGAGATCTAAAGGTTTACATGGACCATTTCCTATCTTGGTTGGACAGGTGATGGACTCGAATGTAGATAATGTTACGGTTACTTTCGACGGCGATAATGCAGCAACCTATGATGCCAAGCTGATTCCTATTGGGGCAGAGGAGAAACTATGGTATGTTGTTCTGCCAGCGTCAGCAACTGCACCCTTTAAGATTGATGCAAGTAACGCCGATCATAAACTTATTGCCAGCACAACGTTTACGGATCCACACAATTCCGAAAGTGTTTGCTTAACTAGTTAAATCCTACACATACACTCTTCAAAACAGACCAAATGGCCAAGTGAGTCATCTTGAAAAGGATGATCCTCTGGCCATTTGGTCTATTTTCAAACGTTTATTCCCTTGGCAGTGTTCCCGATTTACTAACAGCCTCTAAATAGCGCCTAGCCTCTCTAGGTGATTTCAAAATCACGATCTGCTTCTCACCAGACAGTTGCTTCAGTTTGCTCATGGTCTCGGGTCTCTTTTTCCTCGGATATTCCCAAATCCATTTCAAAAATGTAAGATCGAATCTTTCCTCGCAGCCTTCCCCCATATCTGGACGTGATTGTTTCCGATACTGGATTGTTCTCTTAATTGCACGGTAGAGGCAAATCACCCTAGGATAATCTAAAAAGATAATGGTTTCCGCCGCATGTAATCTGATGTCAATTGTAGCAGCGTAATTGCCATCAATGATCCAGTCCTTCTGTTTCACTAAGTCATTTTGGACATTAATTTGTTCAACTCTTGGCACCAAAGCCCAATTTGGTTTCCAGAACAGAGCATCTAGATGATATACCTTTTGGTTTAAATCCTGTCCAAGCTTCCTGGCAAACGTAGATTTACCCGCACCACCTGAGCCAATAATGGCGATTTTCATGATGTGATCTCCTTTGGATAATAACGCATCTCTTATAATTCCATTCGATGTGTTTATTTCCTTGTGGAAAGTTTGCATATTTTACCTTTACAAGAATGACTATCCGTTTACTCCTTTTCTCATACTAACAAGGAAGTAAACCCTATGGGAAACAAAGGAATGATGACAGATGGAAGCAGCTCAGCCATCCGCCCTCTATCTTCGTCTTAAGAAAAAAGTAAATATCCGGCCGGAGCGAAGTGTGACACTTGGACAGGTATCGCGTCTGCTGGCACCTACGGATGAGTTGGAGCAGGAGTTAAATGAACTGGTGCTGTACCGTCATCACAAGGGTGACGGCAATCGCGTCGTTATTGATTTGCTTCAGATCGTACGTGTCATACGGGAGGTGGTCCCGTCGTTGTCCGTTGAGGCTTACGGAGATCCTCAAGTGTTGATTATGATTTCGCCTAAGCCGCAGAAGCCCCGGATCGTGGTGCTTTTGTTCGCTTGGCTGCTGCTCTTTTTTGGAGCTGGACTTGCGATTATGAATTTCCATACCGACGTTAGCATGAAGGAAGTGCATATCCGCATTGTGGAGCTGTTGACCGGCAAACGGTCTGATCATCCGCTGTGGTTCCAGATCCCGTACTCGCTTGGAATCGGGCTAGGCATGATTTTGTTCTTCAACCATCTCTTCCGTAAAAGGTTCAACGAGGAACCAAATCCGTTAGAGGTCGAGCTCTATGCCTATCAAGAAAATGTGAATGCCTATGTCATCGCCGATGAGATGCGCAAAAAAAACAATCAGCACGGTGAACGGAGCGAGGATGATGGGTGACTGGCTTATGCATCTCTTCATCGTGCTCCTTGGCTTGTCAGGGGGACTTGCGGTCGGCAGCGGATTGGTCGCCTTCCTAATCGTACTTGACCTCATCCCACGGATCGCCCAAATCGCATACGCGTACCGGATGTCTATTTGGTTCGAATCAGCTGTTATTTGCGGCTCTATGTACTGGACATTCGCTGATTTCATGGATTGGCGGCTTAGCCTGCCAAAGGCTCTGATCTTGACGATCGCCGGACTAATGTCTGGTATTTTTGTTGGAATGCTGGCAGGGGCGTTAACGGAAGTGATGAACGTGCTGCCAATCCTCGCCAAACGTATGAATTTGTCTGATTATCTGGTTGGTCTTGTGATGGCGATGGTACTTGGCAAAACGTTAGGCTCTTTATTTGATTGGCTGTATTTCCAATGGTAATGATCAAAAGGCGTGGAGGTAGATGGCAGTGACAGATCGGGAAAAAGATCGAGATAAAGATCGGGAGCACTCAAACGGGGAACCCCCGTATATGTACATACCAAGTGAACAAAAGAATAAAGAGCAGGGAATAGCGATCCCTACTCCTGCTTTTGAATTGACGAGGGAGCCAAGCCGCACTCGCAAATCTGAGACCAAGGAGAATGGCAAGAATGATGTCATCCCTGACAGCCTGGATGAAGTCTATAAGCGATTGGAGAATGAAGTTGGTTATAAAGTAAGCTTTGACATCGTTGTGCGGGAAATGACGTTTGGCGAGAGACGTGTTGCCTTTTTCTATATGAACGGATTAGCCAAAGATACAATATTAACCGAGATCTTGAAACGCCTTACTTATTTACAGCAAGATGAGATATCCAGTGATGCTTTCCATTCCTTCCTGAATCATTATGTGCCCGCCGCGCAGGCCGAGAAAAAGGAAAAATGGAATGAGATGCTTACCTTCGTGTTATCCGGCTCAACGGCTATGTTTATTGATAAAGAATCAGAAGTCATTATTATTGATGCCAAAGCTTTCCCGGCACGTAATCCGGAGGAGCCAACGCTTGAACGTGTCGTACGCGGCAGCCGTGATGGCTTTGTCGAAACGATGATGATGAACATTTCCCTCGTTCGCAGACGTTTGCGTGATCCGCAGCTTCGTTATGAACTCGTCAGGGTAGGGGAACGGACACAATCCGATGTTTGTATTGCCTATATTAATGACTTGGCTGATCCGGAACTGGTCAAATCGATTAAGGATAAAATCGAGCTGGTCCATATTGACGGCTTGCCACTCGCCGATAAACAGCTGGAAGAAGCAACGGTGCAGCGTGGCTGGAATCCGTTCCCGCTTGTCCGTTATTCGGAGCGGCCTGACGTTGTAGCTGCTCATTTGCTCGAAGGTAATGTCGTTGTGTTTGTGGATACATCACCAAGTGCAATGATCTTACCGACAACCTTCTTCGACCTGGTTCAACATGCAGAGGAGAACCGCCAGACACCGTTTATCGGCACCTATCTGCGCTGGGTTAGATTTCTTGGCATATTCTCCTCTCTGTTCCTGCTTCCGCTATGGCTCTTGTTTGTCATTCATCCAGAGCTGAAGCCTCAGGCACTTGAATTCCTTGGGCCGGAGAAGATCGGCAAACTGCCGCTTATAGTCCAGTTCTTAATCGTAGAAGTCGGCGTCGACCTTATGCGGCTAGCCTCAGTGCATACGCCGTCCACACTCGCTACTGCAGTCTCTCTCGTTGCAGCCATTATGGTTGGAGATATAGCCGTCAAGACCGGGCTGTTCATCAATGAGGTTGTCCTCTATATGGCGATTGCAGCTGTTGGGATGTTCGCAACGCCAAGCTATGAGCTTGGGCTGGCCAATCGCATTGTGCGTCTTGTGCTGATATTAGCCGTATCGATCTTCCATGCACCTGGTTTTGTTGTGGCAACAACGGCGATTCTCATGATGCTGTGCATGCAGCGCTCATTCAATCGTCCCTATATGTGGCCGTTTATTCCATTCGATTACCGGGCAATGTGGAACATCATTGTAAGGAAGCCGGTGCTTAAAAACCGGTCTCGTCCTAATCTGCTTCGGCCGCAGCAAAGCGACAAAATGCCAAGGTCTGAATAGAGGCTAAGAAATACAAATGAAATGTTATTTTATCCATTTCTCTCAAGGATAGATTACGATATACTGTGTCTATTGGTGCAAATCGTAATTAACTTCTATCGTGTAATGGTAGTCGAAATCCAAGGGGGAAATGATTTATGTATTTACATGGCACAAGCAAAATTAATGCCGAAGGGCATTTGGAAATTGGCGGAGTAGACGTAACAGGATTGGCGCAAGAGTACGGCACTCCGCTGTATATTGTTGACGAGGCGCTTGTTCGTCAACGCGCTAACGAATATGTTACAGCATTCAAGGCTTCCGGCCTTAAATTCCAAGTAGCTTACGCAAGCAAAGCATTCTCTGTTATGGCAATGTGCGCAATTGCTGAGCAAGAAGGATTGTCGCTTGACGTTGTTTCCGACGGTGAGCTTTACACCGCTCTGCAAGCAGGCTTCCCGGCTGCACGTATTCACTTCCATGGCAACAACAAAACGCCTGACGAAATCAACATGGCGCTTGACGCGAACATCGGCTGTTTTGTTGTCGATAACTTCGTAGAGCTCCGTTTGCTGAATGCACTTGCTGCTGACAAAGGCAAAAAAGTGAAAATCCTGTTCCGCATTACACCAGGCGTAGAAGCACATACGCATGAATATATTTCGACTGGCCAACAAGATTCGAAGTTTGGCTTCGACCTTGGCAACGGCGCAGCGAAAGAAGCGATCAGAGAAGCGCTTGAGCTTTCGAACATCGAGATTCTGGGCGTTCATTCCCACATCGGTTCCCAAATCTTTGAAGTAGACGGCTTCCGCATGGCAGTTGACAAAGTAGCTGCATTTGCTGTTGAAATCCGTAATGAGCTTGGCCACACTTTCCAAGTTATCAACCTTGGCGGCGGCTTCGGCATTCGTTACGTGGAAGGCGATACACCGCTTCCAGTAGCGCAATATGTTGGTGCAATTACGGACGCGATCATTACGAACTTCACAGCTGCAAACTTCCCGCTTCCTGAGATCTGGGTTGAGCCAGGCCGCAGTATCGTAGGCGATGCTGGTACAACACTGTACACAGTGGGCACAATGAAAGAAATTCCAGGCGTTCGCAAATATGTTGCAGTCGATGGCGGTATGATGGATAACCCGCGTCCTGCCCTGTATCAATCCCGTTACGAAGCGATTCTGGCTAACCGCGCGAATGAAGAAAATGTTGAGACGGTTACAATCGCTGGTAAAGCTTGCGAGAGCGGCGATAAGCTGATCATTGACCTTGAGCTGCCAAAAGCAGAGACAGGCGACCTGCTCGCTGTGTTCTGTACTGGTGCTTACAACTACGCTATGGCGAGCAACTACAACCGTTTCCGCCGTCCAGCAGTTGTATTCGTAAAAGACGGTCAATCGGACCTCGTTGTACAACGTGAATCCCTTGAAAATATTGTGGGCAATGACGTTATTCCGGCAAGACTTCGCAAATCGCTTGCTAAGTAAGGGCGAAATTTGGTAACGTAGTCTTATTCGGACAAAGAAAGGTAGATGTTAGAAATGGCTAAACAAGCAAAAATCACACTTGAGAACGGTGCAGAGGTTATTCTTGATCTGTTCGACCAAGATGCACCAAAAACAGTAGAAAACTTCGAAAAGCTTGTAAACGAAGGTTATTATAACGGTCTGGTATTCCACCGCGTTATTCCTGGCTTCGTTGCACAAGGCGGCTGCCCTAACGGTACAGGCACTGGTGGTCCAGGCTACACAATCAACTGTGAGATCAACCCGAACAAGCATGAGCGTGGTACACTCGCAATGGCACATGCCGGCCGCAACACAGGCGGAAGCCAATTCTACATCTGTTACCAACCACAGCCGCATCTTGACGGCCAACATACTGTTTTTGGTAAAGTTACAAAAGGTATGGAGCATGTTGACGCGTTCAAAGGACGCGACAAAATGCAAAAGGTTGAAGTTTACGAAGCTTAGTGTTAAGATACTAACAAAATTATAGTTATTGTGGCTTACCTTCGGGGCGGGGTGAAATTCCCAACCGGCGGTGATCGAGCGGCGCCTGCACAACTGGTTTACCAGCGTGCGGCGCTTTCTCGTCAGTCCGTGACCCGGGCCATCCATGACAAGAGCGATTCCTCGCATTGTCAGGGACGGAACGGTGGACCTGGTGCAAATCCGGGACCGACAGTATAGTCTGGATGGGAGAAGGGGACACATTCGATACGAATACGCTGACATGCTTATTTCTTTTCTTGTGCTTATTTTCACAAGGGAGTAATAGGTTTGTTTGAAATATAAAAAAGTATAGGCTTATTGATACTGTGTTATATTTCACAGGCGGAACGTTTACTGCACCTCCTATGGACGGCGCAGCCGTTTACGCTTGAATAGCTTATTTTTGTTATCTTCGAATGATATTTTCCCACCCCCGTTGGCTAAGCTGGCTAATGGGGGTGTTTTTGCATTTATGGAGATTTTAAATGATTCTTATTATATGAGTCTTGCGATTGAGATGGCCGCTAAAGCCTCAGGGCAAACCGGTATTAATCCGGTGGTTGGATGTGTTGTAGTAAAAGAAGGGCGGATCATTGGTATTGGCACCCACTTGAAGCGGGGAACAGGCCATGCAGAGGTTCATGCCTTGCAAATGGCTGGAGATGAAGCGGAAGGGGCTACGGTCTATGTTACGCTGGAGCCATGCAGCCACTTCGGGAAGACTCCGCCATGCTGTGAACGCATCATTAATGCCAAGGCAGCCCGGGTTGTAGTCGCAACGACAGACCCTAATCCGCAAGTAGCGGGACGAGGTATTACTCGCCTTCGCGAAGAAGGGATTGAGGTTGAAGTTGGCCTCCTGGAAGAACAATCCCGCAATATGAACGAGAAGTTCAATAAATACATTACGACCCGCCTTCCATTCGTTACGCTTAAGACAGCCAGCACGCTGGATGGGAAGATTGCATCCCGAACAGGTGACAGTCGTTGGATTACGGGTTCAGCAGCGCGCGAGCAGGTACATACGCTGCGTCACCAGCATGAAGCAATCATGGTGGGGATTGGCACTTTGCTTGCTGATGATCCACAATTGACGACGAGATCGGCAGTTCCAGCCATCCACCCAATTCGAATTATCGTAGACAGCCAGCTTCGTCTTCCGCTGAATGCCAGAGTGGTGACAGACGGATTGACCAGAACCATTGTCCTCACATCGGAACAGGCAGAGCAATCCAGAGAGGAAGCTTTGATTGCTGCTGGTGTCGAAGTCATCCGCTGCGGCAATGGTCAGCAGGTTGATCTAGCCGAAGCGATGCGTAAGCTGGGCGAGCTCGAGATCGGATCGATTCTGCTTGAAGGCGGCGGCAAATTGAATGGCGCTATGCTGGAAGCGGGATTAATCGATAAAATAATGATTTATATGGCAACGAAAATTATCGGCGGCATCGAATCCCCTGGAACTTTCACTTTCGCCGGATATGAGAAGATGGCGCAGGCGATTGAACTGGAGAACGTGAAAGTCGAGATGGCCGGCGAAGATATTTGTATTTCCGGATATCCCGCTTACGGCAATGAATAGAATGGGGGAGTGCCCGTGTTTACCGGCCTGATTGAGGAAGTTGGCACATTAAGACGGGTTAAAAAGCAAGGAGAAGCGATGGTGCTTACCGTGGAAGCATCCCATGTGACGGAAGGCGTGGCGCTTGGGGATAGTATTGCTGTGAACGGTGTATGTTTAACCGTTATCGCATTTGATCGCACTTCCTTTGATGCGGATGTAATGCCTGAGACATACCGGAAGTCGAACTTGCAGCAGCTTCGTCCTGGTCAATCTGTAAATCTTGAGCGGGCAATGCTCGCTGGAGGCCGATTCGGCGGGCATATCGTCCAAGGGCATGTGGACGGAACCGGTGTTATTACCGGCCGTGAGACAGATGCGAACGCGGTTGTATTCGCTATTCGTCTTGCAGATGATGACATGCTTCGATATGTCATTCCGAAAGGCTCGATTACGATTGACGGCATTAGCTTAACGGTTGTTGGTACAAATGCGAATGGGTTTTCCGTATCCGTCATCCCGCATACCCTTGCACAGACAGCCCTGCAGAACAAAAAAGCCGGTGAATCGGTCAATATAGAATGTGATGTCATTGGCAAATATGTCGATCACCTGCTGCATTTCAAGCCGGCTAAGGAAACAGGCAAAGCATCAAGCCGGACGGAATCAAAGCTGAGTGTTGCTTTTCTGAGTGATAATGGATTTCTATAAAAGAAAGATTGGATAGCAGGGAGGGAAATTAATGAACAGACAAGAACTTGAGCTTCAAGAAGAAATCTTCGATTCCATTGAATCTGCATTAGAAGATTTGAAAGCTGGCAAGCCGATCATCGTAGTTGATGATGAAGACCGTGAGAATGAAGGGGATTTGATTGCCCTTGCGGAGACAGCATCACCAGAGGTAATTAATTTCATGATTACAGAAGCACGTGGTTTGGTCTGCGTACCAATTACTCAGGAACGTGCAGAACAGCTTGATCTGCCGCCGATGGTTCAGCATAATACGGACTATCATGGTACAGCCTTTACTGTCTCCGTGGACCATGTCTCCACAACGACAGGGATCTCGGCCTTTGAACGCTCCCAAACGGTCAAAGCCCTTATTGATCCAGCGACAAAAGCAACTGATTTCCGTAAGCCAGGGCATATTTTTCCGCTGGTTGCAAGAGATGGAGGAGTCATTCGCCGTGCTGGCCATACGGAAGCAGGTATTGATCTTGCACGTCTTTGCGGCTCTGAACCAGCTGCTGTTATCTGTGAGATCATCAAAGAAGACGGTACGATGGCTCGTCTGCCTGATTTGATTACTTTCAAAGAGAAACATGATTTGAAGCTGATCACCATTCAAGGAATGATTGCTTACCGTAATGCGAAGGAAAAGCTTGTTGATCGTATTGTGGAAGTACAAATGCCAACTGACTTTGGCGATTTCCGTGCGATTGCTTTCTCTAATCAGGTAGACGGCAATGAGCATGTCGCTTTCGTGAAAGGGCAGATCGATCCCGCTAAGCCCGTTCTAGTACGTGTTCACTCAGAATGCTTGATGGGCGATGTCTTCCATTCCCGTCGTTGTCAATGTGGCTCTAAGCTCGAATCCGCTCTTAAGCAGATCGATGCTGAAGGTGTTGGCGTTCTGCTGTACATGCGTCAAGAAGCCGTTGCGAATGGGCTTGTGAATAAGTTGAAGATGTATGCTTCTCAAGATCAGGGGCAGGGTATTGTGGATGCGAAACATAGACTTGGATCTCCTTCTGATCTGCGTGACTACGGAATTGGCGCTCAAATTCTGAGGGAGCTTGGTGTTAGAAAGCTGCGTCTTCTCTCGAATAATCCGCGCAAAATCAAAGGACTCGAAGGCCATGGTATCGAAATTGTAGAGCGCGTGCCGATCCAAATGGAAGATAACACAAGCAACAATCGTTAGTAACTCGGACGACAAATATATACAAACATAATTTATAGGAGGCTTTATCATGCCAAACGTATTCGAAGGAAATGTTATTGCAGAAGGTTTGAAATTTGGTGTAGTAGTTGGTCGTTTCAATGAATTTATCTCTGGTAAATTGCTGGGTGGAGCACTTGACGCTTTCAAGCGTCACGGTGCAGAAGACAGCAATGTAGATATTGCTTGGGTACCAGGCGCATTCGAAATTCCATTGATCGCGCAAAAAATGGCTGAGAGCGGCAAATACGACGCTGTTATTACCCTTGGCGCTGTTATCCGTGGATCAACTCCACATTTCGACTTTGTGTGTAATGAGGCTGCTAAAGGTGTAGCTGCTATCGCACTCAAAACAGGCATTCCTACCATTTTTGGTGTTCTTACGGTGGATTCCATTGAGCAAGCCATTGAACGTGCAGGTACAAAAGCAGGAAATAAAGGATATGAAGCAGCTGTTTCTGCAATAGAGATGGCAAATTTGTCGAAATTACTGCATAATTAGAGTAATAGCTCAAATTATGCTGTCGTTACTTGTTATAGGACGTCAGCCGTTTGCGCATGGCAGGGGGATCGTAAGAAGTGACGATGCATTACAAGTTGGAATCCTTTGAAGGACCACTCGATTTGCTGCTTCATCTGATTGATAAGTCAGAAATCGACATTCATGAGGTTTCGATTAGTGAAATAACAGATCAATATATGGAGTATTTGAATGCGATGAAGGAACTGGAGCTGGAGCTCACAAGTGAGTTTCTTGTTATGGCGGCTACTTTGCTTGCCATCAAGAGCAATCAGCTGCTTCCTAAGCCTCCCGTATTTGAAGACTTCTATGAAGAATGGCCGGATGATGGGCTTGACCCAAGGGACGAGCTTATTCAGAAGCTGGTCGAATATCGTAAATTCAAGCAAATTGCAGAACAGCTTCGGGAGAAGGAAATGGAACGCAGTCTTATTTTTTCCCGCGAGCCGGATGATATGACACCATATATGAAAGAAGAGGTCATTAATCCGCTTGAGGGCTTGCATATTTCCGATCTGATTGTCGCATTCCAGCGGGCGCTGCGCAAAGCCGCACGCCGCAATATTGTGGCAACCGTCCAGCGGGACGAGATCTCGGTTAAAGACAGAATTCGGGATATTGTAGAGGTCCTGAAGCAGTTTGAGACCGTACGATTCTCCCGTCTGATCCGCGAGAATATGGGCAAGCATGAGATTGTGGTCACTTTCCTGGCCATTCTGGAACTGATGAAGATGAAACATATTCGCTGCTTCCAGCATCAGCTGTTTGATGACATCGTCATTCATTGGAGAGGAGAAGCGGCGAACGATGGATTACCCGAAATTGAAGTCGATTATTGAGGGCTTATTATTTATGGCTGGCGACGAAGGACTGAACAAACGTCAGCTTGCCGATATATTGGAACTGGACGCAGATCTCGCAGCGGATCTTGTGTACGACTTGCATCGCGATCTTGCACGTGAAGAACGCGGTGTTCAAGTGGCAGAGGTGGCCGGTGCTTACCGGATGACAACCAACCCGGATCATGCGGCGTACTTTGAACGTATGGCCTATACGCCAACACGTTCCCAGTTATCACAAGCTGCGCTTGAGACTTTGTCGATAGTCGCATACCGTCAGCCGATTACCCGTATCGATATTGAAGAGATTCGAGGGGTTAAGAGCGACAGAGCTATTCAATCACTCGTCTCGAAAGATTTAATCGAAGAGGTAGGCCGTGCGGAAGCGATCGGCAGACCGATTTTATACGGTACAACGAAATCATTCTTGGATTATTTTGGATTACCCCATATTAAGGCATTACCAGAGCCAAGACAGGTTGATATTGACGAGGCGCTGGAAGAACAAACGCAGATGCTGTTCGAACGGCTTGGGGAACGTCAAACGACGCTCGACGAGTTCATTCCGGTTGATGCGGATAAGGAATAAGGGTTTCATTAGGTCATTCAACAAAATGGTCAAAATGGTGAACGTTTGGTCCGTTATTTCCCGTCACAATGGGATAACGGACTTTTTTACTTTATTATCTAGTGACAACAAGGGCTAAAGTTGTTTATAATGGCCGTTGTTCTTTATTTAGCATGAACAAGGTGTAACAGGGGATTCTAGCAGAAATGGCATAATGGCAGGAGGTTATACCACTGATTGAGCTTTTAAATATAAAAAAATCTTACGGTAATGGTAAAGGCGCAGTTGAAGCTGTTAAAGATATAAGTCTAACAATACAAAAAGGCGAGATTTTCGGCATTATTGGACATTCCGGAGCGGGTAAAAGCACGCTGCTCCGATGCGTTAATTTGCTGGAGCGGCCGACTTCCGGGTCGGTTAAGGTAGGCGAAGTAGAGCTGACTCGTTTATCGACGAATCAGCTGCAGAAGGAACGCCGCAGAATTGGCATGATTTTTCAGCATTTTAATCTGCTGTCAATGGCGACTGTCCGCGATAATATCTCATTCCCACTCGAGCTGGCTAAGCTGCCAAGAGCAGAGATCAAGAAGCGGGTGGATGAGCTGCTGAAGCTGGTAGGGCTTGAGCAGCATGCGGATAAGTTCCCGGCCCAGCTCTCAGGCGGGCAAAAGCAGCGCGTTGGGATCGCAAGAGCGCTTGCGAACAACCCAGATGTGCTTCTTTGTGACGAGGCTACCTCAGCATTGGATCCACAAACAACGAATGCTATCTTGTCACTGCTTCTCGATATTAATGCGAAGCTTGGCATAACGATATTGCTTATCACACATGAGATGCACGTTATCCGTTCCATCTGTGACCGTGTTGCGGTTATTGATGGGGGTGAAATCGTCGAGATGGGCGACGTTGTGGAGGTCTTTTTGAAACCGCAGCATGCCATTACAAAGGATTTCGTCAGCCAAATCGCGGATTCATTTGATCCACGTGAGCTCATCAACACAAGGAGCGGCCGTCTCGTTAAAATTAATTATGTTGGCGAGATTACGTACGAGCCGCTGTTATTCAACGCGGTGAAATCAACTTCCGTTCAATTTACCATTTTGCAAGGAACGGTATCGCGGATGAAGAATACGCCTTACGGACAGCTTGTTATCGAATTTATTGGTGCAGACGCCGAGATTAACAAGGTGTTTGACGAGCTTCGGGGCAAAGGGCTGGAAGTAGGTGATTTGAAATGATGATGAAACAAGACATTGATTGGAGCGAGGTCCGCTGGGAGGAAGTATGGCAAGCATCGAAGGACACGCTGACGATGTTAGGCGCATCGCTGCTTTTTACAATTATTCTTGGTCTGCTTATCGGAGTTGTATTGTTCCTGACCTCTAAAAGGCAGCTGCTTGAACAGCCAGTTGTATATGCGGTGCTGTCTCTAGTGGTTAACGTACTTCGATCGGTTCCGTTCATTATTCTGATGATTCTCATCATGCCAGTGACGAAGGCTCTGACAGGCACGACGTTAGGTGTGCAGGGCTCTATTCCGCCGCTTGTTGTGGCGGCTGCACCGTTCTTCGCCCGATTGGTAGAGACCTCGCTGCGCGAGGTGGATCGTGGTGTAATTGAGGCTGCACAGGCGATGGGAGCATCCAGATGGGATATTGTAAGACGGGTGCTGCTCCTTGAAGCAAGACCAGGGCTGCTCGCAGGTATTACCATTACGGCGGTAACACTTGTTTCCTATACAGCAATGTCAGGTGTAATCGGCGGGGGCGGTCTTGGTGACTTGGCCCTCCGATATGGCTATCAAAGATTCCAGACCAGTGTAATGATTGTTACGGTTGCACTGCTTATTATTTTGGTTCAACTCCTGCAGATGGCTGGCGATCATTTGGTTCGCCGTTTCAGCCGGAAGTAAGGTGGACAACATAGAAGCAACATACAGATGATGGAGGAAAAGAAAATGAAGAAATTCAGTTTTATTCTGCTTGCACTTGCGGTTGTTATCGCATTGTCCGCATGCGGCGCCAAGAAAGATGAGAATACGAACAACAATGCGGCGGCGGGTAACAATGAAGTGAAGGAAGTAACATTAAAGGTTGGTGCTTCACCGGTACCTCATGCTGAAATTCTTAATTTCATCAAGCCTGCTTTGAAAGAAAAAGGCATTAATCTTGAGGTTGTTGAATTCAACGATTATATTCAACCGAATACGCAGTTACATGAAAAACAGCTGGACGCAAACTTCTACCAGCATGTCCCTTTTCTTGATGATTTTAATAAAGAACATGGCTATGACCTTGTTAATGTCGCAGGTGTTCACTTTGAGCCAATGGGCGCTTATTCACAAAAAATCAAAAGTATTGATGAATTAAAGGATGGCGCTAAAGTGGCTATTCCAAACGATGCTACCAACGGTGGACGCGCCTTGCAATTGCTTGCCGCTAACAAGCTGATTACACTGAAGGACGGCGTAGGTGTTGCAGCTACTGTACATGACATTACAGAAAATCCGAAGAAACTGAAAATTACAGAAGTAGAAGCGGCTACTCTTCCGCGTGTTCTTGGTGAAGTGGATCTTGATCTGATCAATTCGAACTTCGCGCTTGAAGCGGATCTTGTTCCGACAGAGGATGCGCTCTTCATCGAAAGCAGCGATTCTCCTTACGTGAACATTCTCGTTGCTCGTCCGGACAACAAGGATTCCGAAGCGATCAAAGCTTTGGCTGCAGCTCTTCAAACTCCAGATGTGAAAAAATTCATTGAAGACACTTATAAAGGTGCAATTTTGCCGGCTTTTGAATAATCTTTAAGGTCACAGACTGCTTCCGTACTTCGGAGCGGTCTTTTTTAATGAGAAATTTTCCTTTAAAATGAAATGATAAGGGAAAATAAGGAAGGGGGTTATTTAAAATGTTCAGATTTGCACTGGAATGGATCATCAGTATCATCTATTTATGTTTTTCCCTTGTGCTTCTTGGGATGTTAGAGAGCAGCTTGTTTGCGGGTATAAATGATCAGCTCCCTTGGGGGTGGTCTATTATAGGAATAGCCAATTTAATCATTATCTTTATTGTATTTCGTAACTGGTTTGCTCCGAGGTTTAATTGGCTGTTTCAAACAACGGAAAAGCTGCCAAAAACCTATGCCCGTGTGATGGCCGGCTCAGCTATTTTCGCAATCCTCATCATTTATATCTTGCCGGCTATAACCTCTTAGGAGCATTGCTCCTAAGAGGTTTTTTTTGCATGAAATCAGATCATCAAGCCATACTACAGGTAACCTAGTTTTCGGAAAGTTGGAGGAAGCATGGCATGATCGGTTATCCGTATTTATGGGTACTAGCAGCCGGTCTCATCATTGTGCTTTTTCTGCTCATTGCCTTGGTATCACCAGTAGTCATTCAAGGACATATGAAACGAGATGGAGATAATGACGATATCGAGATCAAGTTCAAAGCGATCTTTGGTTTACTGCGTTATAAGATGAAGATCGGTTCGGTTGATTTCAGCGGCAAAGCAATCCGTTTGCATGAGCATTTGATGGGTACAAGCATTGGTATGAGCAATAAGGATGAGAAGAATGATGAGATCGATAAAGACCGTGTGATGGCGGGAATTGATAAGTTTAAACGTGCTGCAGCGCTAACGAATAATTTATCGAAATGGGCAAAAGGAACTTTAGCGAAGGTCAAGCTGGAAGAATGGAAATGGTCAAGCTCTGTTGGTACAGGTGATGCGATGTGGACAGCTATGGCAACTGGAGCATTGTGGTCAGTGAAAACAACTACATTAGGTGTATTGTCACAATTCGTCAAACTAAAAGCGGAGCCAAAGGTCGATGTTAAACCTGTATATGCGCAGCCTTGTTTTACAACGGAATGGTCCTGCGTCGCCAAAATTGGGTTTGGGAATGCCATTATGGCTGGAATCCAACTACTTGTACGCTTGAAGAAAGCAAAAGAAGGTGTACAGGCTTGGCGAACTCTGCTGTTTAAGGCTTAAGATCCGAGATGACTTTTGGTTCCATACATAGTCGAGCGCTGTGATGAGCAGAATACAAAAGCGTAGGCGAGTCCTCATCCATAACGCACAAACACAATACAAATTCAGGAGGAGTCACAATGCCAGAACATCCGATTCAAGGCCTAATGCAAACTGCTATGGAAAATATTAAAGAGATGGTCGACGTCAATACGATTGTCGGTGATCCTGTCCAAACGCCTGATGGCAGCATTATTATGCCGATCTCGAAGGTGGGATTCGGTTTTGTGGCTGGCGGCAGCGATATCCGTTTTGATGGTTCAACATCACATGAGCATACGTCGCCATCTGACGGTCACAATCATAATGCCAGTGTTGCAGCACCTTTCGGCGGCGGCAGCGGCGGCGGGGTATCGATTACGCCAATCGCTTTCCTTGTTGTAGGTACACAAGGCGTGAAGATTGTTCCGCTTGATAATCAAACGCATCTGATGGAACGGATCATTGATTCTGCTCCACATGTATTCGACAAGGTTCAATCGATGTTCAAAACTTCAGCAAGTTCGAATCCAAGCTCAAATGACTATATAACAGATGGCACTGACACCCTCATCTAGGGAACTGCCAGCAAGTGCTGCAGAGATTTTTCACCACAATAGATAATCCCTACCTCTAGACGCGGTCGCTCATCTTCGAGAGACCTCGATAGAGGTTTTCTCATTTCTGGAGGTAGGCATGTCTTAATTTGCCCATCCGAAGCATATACTGTACAAGGTGAGGGCTGACGATAGGAAAGGAGCAACGAAAACGTGAAGGTTACTCGCCGAATAGGAATAGGATTATGGATAGCCAGTTTGATATGGGGGACAAGCTTTGCAACGCCGGCATTCGCAGCGCCAAAGCCGATTCATACCAGTGCAAATGCTTCTGCGCTTGTTGATGTTAAGTCAGGAAGACTGCTCTACAGCGAGAATGGAGATCAATCCATGCGAATAGCCAGCTTGACGAAGATCATGACGGCTATTGTCGCGATTGAGCATGGCAAGCTTTCAGATCATGTGAAGACGAGCAAAACAGCGGTAGGCAAGGAAGGCTCATCGATCTATTTGCAGCTTGGTGAGGAAATGACGCTGCTTAATATGCTGTACGGGCTTATGCTCCGTTCAGGTAATGATGCGGCAACAGCAATTGCTGAGCATGTAGGTGGATCAGAAGAGGGCTTTGTTCACCTCATGAATGCGAAAGCGGAGATGTTAGGCCTTACTCATACGCAGTTTAAAAATCCACATGGCTTGGATGCGGAAGGGCATTACTCTTCTGCAAATGATTTAGCAAAATTAACGGCTTATGCTTTAAGAAACCCGGTATTCGCCGAAATTGTTAGCACGAAGGTAAAGAGTGTTCCCAACCCTCATGAGAAGTGGCAATACAGCTGGGCAAACAAGAATAAAATGCTCGCAATGTATGAGGGGGCAGATGGAGTTAAAACCGGTTATACCAAAAAAGCTCTTCGCTGCCTGGTCAGTTCCGCAACAAGAAACGGACAGCAGATTGCGGCTGTGACGTTAAATGATCGAGATGACTGGATTGACCACCGCCATATGTTGGACTGGGGCTTTAAATACTATCCCCTTATGGAAGTAGCAAGCAAAGGGCAAACCTTAGCAGGTTATCCATATGCGGTTGGAAACTCGTTTTATTATCCGTTAGCCGAAGAGGAGCGGGACATGCTTCAATCCCGTCTTGTTGTACTTGATATGGCAACGATGAATTATAGGCTAGGGGAACGTGGTGCGCTGGAATGGTATTTGAACGATCAGAAGATTGGATCCATTCCTGTTTATGATATTGGCAGCGCAAGAATGAGCTTGCCAGAACGCAAGCCGATGTCGGATGCCGCTATGCTTGATTATAAGAGGGCAACAATGGAACGTGACAGTTTCATACATTCGATAACATCCGTTATCAATGCATTATTTGAAATGTAAGAAAGTATAGCAATACTTTTCTTATATTTCACCCGCGAAACGAATGCTGCCCCTCTATAGGACGACGCAGCCGTTTACGCTTGGCTAATCGGGGGAGGCGGCCAATTTATGGTGAACTGGATATGGTTGTTTTTTATCGTGGTAAGTGTAGTAGTTGGAGCAATTAATGGCAGAATTGATGCCGTTACGCAAGCGGCCTTTGATGGTGCTAAATCAGGAGTAACGATAAGCTTTGGGCTGATTAGTATAATGGTGTTTTGGCTGGGAATGATGCGGATCGCAGAGGATGCGGGTATGCTGAAGAAGCTTGCCCGGATGTTAAGCCCTGTTGTGAAGCGTCTATTCCCGGACGTGCCACCTAATCACCCGGCAATGGGTTATATTATGAGTAATTTAAGCGCCAATCTGTTTGGATTAGGCAATGCAGCAACGCCAATGGGGATAAAAGCGATGCAGGAGCTTCAGAAGCTGAATCCTGACCAAACGACTGCAACGCCGGCAATGTGTACGCTGCTTGCGCTAAATACCTCCAGCATAACTCTTGTACCTACAACGCTAATTGCGATTCGAATGAACTATGGTTCTGCGAATCCGGCAGAAATCGTCGGCACAACCCTGGCGGCGACCTTTATTGCTACAGGCGCCGCTATCGCTGCTGACCGATGGTATCGCAGGCGATCGGCACCACCTCCAGGCAAGACCACTCGCATTTCTAAACAAATGCCGATCAAATCCTCCATAGATCCACCTGTCTCAGCATCAGCCACACTCCCAAGAGGAGGAGGTGGGGAAGTTGTTTGAGTTGTTTACCCGTCTGTCAGCTTGGCTTATTCCAGCAATTATTGTATTTATCCCATTATATGCTGCCTTTCGTAAAGTCCCTGTTTATGAAACCTTTATCGAGGGAGCAAAAGACGGATTTGGCACCGCCATTAATATTATCCCTGCTCTTGTAGGCATGATGGTGGCGATCAGTATGTTCCGCGCGTCCGGTGCAATGGATCTCATGCTGGGCGCCGTCCGTCCCTTGTTTGATCTGTTGAGCATACCGACGGAGGTATTGCCGCTTGGTATTCTTCGGCCGCTTACCGGTGCAGGTTCACTCGCATTCACCGCAGATCTTATCGCCACACATGGGCCGGACTCGTTGATCGGCCGTATTGCTTCGACGATCCAAGGCAGCACTGATACAACGCTGTATGTGCTGACGGTTTATTTTGGTGCTATTGGTATTCGAAAGACAAAATATGCCTTGAAAGTAGGCTTATTCTCGGATCTTGTCGGATTTTTGGCAGCAATTCTTATTTGTATGTACATATTCAAGTAGTCGCGACTTGTGCTTTCCCTTCCATATCGTTATGATGGAGGTTGAGGTGAAAGCATTGGAACGTTTACAAAAGATATTAGCTCAAGCGGGTATCGCATCCCGTCGAAAATGCGAAGAGATGATATTAGCCGGTGCCGTAGAGGTAAACGGTGAGAAAGTAACAACGCTTGGCGTCAAAGCGGACCCAACGACTGATGAGATTAAGGTTAACGGCAAGTCGATCCGCAGTGAGAAAAAGATCTATTTGATGCTGAATAAACCAAAAGGTGTCATCACTAGCGCGAAGGATCCGCAAGGGCGCAAAGTGGTGGCTGATTTTTTGCCCGGTATTAGGGAGCGTGTCTATCCGGTTGGACGTCTGGATTACGATACGGAAGGTCTGCTTTTGCTAACGAATGACGGTGAGTTTGCCAATCTGCTAACGCATCCAAGTCATCACGTACCGAAGATGTATTTCGCAACAGTCAAAGGCACACCACATGGTTCTTTGCTGGAGAAATTGAAGTCCGGTATTATGCTTGAGGATGGAATGACAGCACCGGCAGATGTTGAATATCAGGATGTTGATGAGGAGAATAAGACCTCAACAATCCGTATTACAATCTACGAAGGTCGTAATCGACAAGTACGTCGGATGTTCGACGCAATCAATCATCCGGTTGTGAGATTAAGACGTGTGAAATTCGGCGATATTGGTCTTCAGAACTTGGCGAGAGGTCAGTTCAGACACCTGACTCCGGTTGAAGTGAAAGAGCTTCGGGAAGCGGCTCGCAAGACACATAAAGTTCATAAAAAGTAAGCGGCGGCAGCGGTTATTGCCGCCCGTTTTTCGTTATAATGAATGTATTCTAAGCTGACATCAATGGTGAAATGTAGGTGATGGGACAGGAATGGGCAAGTATCGAAAAACGGTGCAAATTGTCATTCTGCTTGCCGTGCTTGTTGTAGGCGGATATGCCATTGGCAATACGTTATTCGCTGCAAATGAAGGTGGAATCCCGAAGATTGGGGAACAAACGCCAGATTTTACGCTGGTAGATTTGCAGGGGAATACGCACAATTTATCTGATTATAAAGGTAAGGCTGTCGTTATTAACTTTTGGGGCAGTTTTTGTCCGCCTTGCGTAAAGGAAATGCCAGAGTTCGAGCGTCAGTACGAGAAGTGGAAGGACGCAGGACTTGAGATACTGGCGATTAACTTAAGCGAAGACACGCTTACTGTGAACAATTTCGTTCGCCGGTTTGATCTGAGTTATCCGATTTTAAGAGATGTGAACCGGAAGACAGAGCATAAATACGGACTGGAGTCGTATCCGACAACCTTCTTTGTACTGCCGGATGGGACCGTTCAGGATGTTTTTGTGGGTGGTATGAGCGAGGAGGATATTGATTCACGTGTAGACAAGCTGCTTCAGTAAGATTGCCTCGAGTTAGAGGCTGATGGATGGGATTAGGGGGTTTCACGGTGTTATCTCTACCTAACACGAAATGCGAATGCGGACATCAGAATGCCGTTGGTACCGTGCTGTGCGAAAGCTGCGGCAAACCGCTTATGGAAGACATGGAATCAGATGCCCCGCTCGAGATGCGATACGACGGCGTAGCGAGAAGGTCGCAGAAGAGTAATCCAAGCTGGATTGACCGGATTTGGAATTTCTTCTCGTCCGTCAAGATTGCTGTTTATCTCATTGTCATTACATTGATCACGGCAATGTTTGGTACCATTTACCCGCAGGAAGGCTCATTCCTGAATAATTTCGAGCCTTCTATCTATTACGAGGAGACATACGGTTTATCCGGCAAGCTTTATTATAAGCTGGGATTGTCTCATACATACGATTCATGGTGGTTCATTACACTGCTTGTTATGATTGGTACTTCTCTTGTGATCTGCAGCTTGGACCGCGTGCTGCCGCTGTATAGAGCACTAAGCAAGCAGCAGATCCGCAAACATTTGCGTTTCATAACGAGACAGAAGACAGTGTACAATGCCCCGATTGAGGGAGACTCTGAAGAATGGGTGAAGCAGTTCTCCACTCATTTGAAGAAAAAGCATTACAAAGTGTATACAGACGGAACTGCGATGCTTGCCGAGAAAAACCGGTTCAGCCGCTGGGGGCCTTATATTAATCATATCGGCTTGATCTTGTTCTTGCTCGCTATCTTAGGCAGAAGCCTTCCTGGCTGGCAAATGGACAGCTATGTGAGCATACCAGACGGTGATACGGTTCAGATCGAGGGTACGAACTACTACGTGAAAAACGAGAAGTTCACAGTCGAGTATTATACGGATGACGAATTGCCGCCAGAACTTCATGGCACTCTCCGCGCCAAACGTTACGAGACTGCAGCAGTTCTTTATAAATGTACTAGCAACTGCGGTGAAAATGCTACGGGTGAACCTGAGCTGAAAAAAATCAAAAAGCAGGACATCCTTGTGAATCATCCGCTCAAGTATGATGGGCTTAAGCTGTATCAGTTTGACTACGATGTTACGCCAAAGCTGAAAAGTGTTAGTCCGGAACTCATAAATAAGGAGACTGGCGAGAGCTACGGGAAATTTGATTTGCCAATGAAGGATGCACCTCTGGATTATAAGCTGGGGCCTTACACGATGAAGCTTGCGGCTAATTATATGGAGTTCAGCATTGGCGAAGATGGGGAACCCGTAACGCTCAGCCGTGATCCGAATGCACCAGCCTTTATCTTCCTGATTACAGGTCCAGGGTTACCTGAGAAGGGTCAGCCTTATATCTACTTCCCGATGCAGAAGGATAAAGAGAAATTTGGACAAGACACAATTAATGCTGCGATTTCGAACAAGCTGGAGATTAAAGTGAATGGCATGGACAATGTTCACTTTGCCGAAGCTTCCACTTACTTGAACGTACGTAAGGACAAGGCTCTTACTTATGTTTGGTATGGGGCAGCCATTTCGATGCTGGGATTATTACTTGGCTCTTACTGGCAGCATCGGCGCATTTGGCTGCGGATCGACGACGGTAAGCTATCGCTTGGCGCACATACAAATAAAAACTGGTACGGCATGAGAGCAGACGTGGCTTACGCACTCCGGAAGACCGGAATTGACGTAGAACCTAAGTCGCTTGATAACGGAGGGAATAACGCGTGAGTTATGTCGATTTCAGCAGCGATGCCTTTATCGCCGCCTTTTTCCTATATTGCTTTGCATTCCTGTTCTATGTAGTTACAATTGCAGGGAAAAAATGGAGCAACCGTGATCCGATAAAACATGAGAAACGCTGGTCGCGTATCTCGTTTATCACATCGTCACTCGGCCTTGCGGCCCATCTGACGTTCTTCTTTACAAGATGGATTGGAAGCGGTCAAATTCCAACAAGTAATATGTATGAGTTTATTACCTTCCTAGGCATGGCTATTATGATCGCATTCACAATCGTATATGCGATCTACCGAGTGCCTTTACTTGGAATGTTCGCCTTACCGCTAGTTGTACTGGTAGTGGCTTACGCATCTGTATTCCCGCAAGAGGTTCAGCCGCTTATTCCAGCACTGAGCTCCATGTGGCTGAAGGTGCATGTAACGACTGCAGCTACTGGGGAAGCATTCTTCGCGGTAGGCTTTGCAGCAGGATTGATGTATCTCCTCCGTGTGGTTGACTTTAAGCAAACCTCAAAGGAAGCTAGAAGAGATCAGTTTTGGGTAGAATTCTCTTTATATACGATTGTCCTTGTTATTGGCTTCATTGCTGTTGTATTTATTTTCAAAGGGGCAGGCTACGAGGCTACATTTACTCAAGAGAAAGTCACTATCGACAGTAAAGGCGTGGATCATTCCTCGACCGATACAGCCAATTATACGCTGCCGCCAATTGTTAAACCTTATAACAGCCAAGCCGTTCAGATGGATTCTTTTCTTGGTATGGATAAGCCATTGTTCGAAGCACCAAGCTGGTTAACTGGTGTTAATGGAGGACGTAAGTTAAATACGGTAATCTGGTCTGTAATTGCAGGTTCTATTTTGTACGGATTAATTCGCTTGCTGTTCCGTAAACGGATTGGTGCAGTTATCCATCCGCTGATGGAAGATATAGATCCGGAAGATCTGGATGAAATCAGCTATCGTGCAATTGCGATCGGCTTCCCAATCTTTACGCTAGGTGCCCTTATCTTCGCAATGATCTGGGCGAACATCGCATGGGGCCGCTTCTGGGGCTGGGATCCGAAGGAAGTATGGGCGCTTATCTCTTGGCTCTACTACAGTGCCTACTTGCACTTCCGTCTATCGCGCGGCTGGCAGGGCAAACGCTCTTCGTGGCTCGCGGTTATCGGTTTCGTCGTTATCTTGTTCACATTGGTAGGGGTTAACCTCGTTATCGCTGGTTTGCACTCTTACGCAGGCGTATAATCATTAATAATAAATTGTTTTGAAAGGAGCAACACCGCATGTCCGACTATGCAAGCCGTATTCTAGTGGTAGATGACGAGGAACGGATTCGTCGTTTGCTGAAAATGTATTTGGAGAAGGAAGGCTATCTGATCGACGAAGCGGAAGACGGTGAGACCGCGCTTCGGCTCGCAACAGTAACCGATTATGCGCTTATTCTGCTCGACGTTATGCTTCCAGGCATTGACGGCGTGGAGGTGTGCTCCCGCTTGCGGCAAGTAAAAGCAACGCCGGTTATTATGCTGACGGCCAAAGGCGAAGAAATGAACCGTGTGCAAGGCTTTGAAGTTGGTGCAGACGATTATGTCGTGAAGCCATTCAGTCCACGCGAAGTCATTTATCGGGTAAAGGCGATTTTGCGCCGCTCATCCGCTACGGCCTTTTTGACAAAAGAAGTGAATTCAAGCAACAATATTGTTTTCCCGCATCTCGTTATTGAACATGATGCACACCGCGTATCGGCTGGAGGACAGGAAGTGAGCTTAACTCCTAAAGAGTATGAGCTGCTGCATTATTTGGCCGTATCGCCGGATAAAGTGTTCTCGCGTGAGGAACTGCTGAAGGATGTATGGAACTATGAGTTCTTTGGTGATCTGCGTACGGTAGATACTCATGTGAAGCGCCTGCGTGAAAAGTTAAATAAAGTATCGCCTGATGCTGCTTCGATGATTACGACAGTATGGGGCGTCGGTTATAAGCTTGAGGTACCGAAGTAATGAGGCTGTTGAAACGTTGGGGGAACTTTGCCCTGCATACGGTAGTTGGGAAACTGTGGTGGACGATTATGTTTCTCGTCGCACTTGTCCTCGTTATTCTTGGGACGTTCCTGCTCCAGTATATCGATATTGCATTTAAGGATTACCAGCATCAGATTAAAGTGTTGTTTATTGTTGTAGCCGTTATTGGTTTTCTGCTTTCTACGTTCTTCGCGTTCTTCCTGTCGTCACGGATTCAGCAGCCATTGCTGGCGCTGAAGAAAGCAGCGGATTCCATTGCAGGCGGTAATTATAAGACAAAAGTAGAAATTCGTTCTTCGGATGAGATCGGTGATCTTGCCAAAACATTTAACCATATGACCGAACAGCTGGAGATGCTGATTGATGATCTGAATCACGAGAAGGAGCATCTCTCCAGCATTCTGCGCAGTATGGGCGATGCGGTAATTACCTTTGGCGCAGATGGCGAGGTTATTCTTACAAACCCTCCAGGTCATATGCTGGTAAGCCGCTGGTCGGATCTCGATATGGATATTGATCTGGAAGATGAAGGAGCGCCTTCGTTCCACTGCGTGCCCGGTCCGCTGCGGGATACGTTCCAGCGTGTCATGCAAGCGGGACGCGATTGTACGAATAAAGTGCAAGTCCATAACAATGTATGGTCGGTTGTAATGGCGCCTCTTCAGACAGATGGTGTCATTCGTGGTGCTGTTGCCGTTATCCGAAATGTAACAGAAGAGCATAAGCTCGAGAAGCTGCGTCGGGACTTTGTCGCTAACGTCTCCCATGAGATTCGGACACCACTTTCAATGCTGCAAGGTTACAGTGAAGCCCTTCTTGATGATATCGTGGCTTCGCCGGAAGAGCGGAAAGAGCTCGTCCAAGTCATCTATGATGAGTCTCTTCGGATGGGCAGGCTTGTAAATGACTTCCTCGATATGGCCCGGATGGAAGCCGGTCATGTTGAGCTCAGTCTGCAGGAGTTTGATATGAGTAATGTTGTGAGGCGTGTTCATCGGAAATTCCAAGTGTATGCGAAGGAACGAGATGTCAGCTTGATTGCAGATCTCTCAGATGAACCGCTTGCTGTTTATGAGGCGGATGAGGACCGGATTGAGCAGGTATTGACGAATCTGATGGATAACGCGCTTCGTCACACTCCAGCAGGTAAATCGATCCGAATAGCCGGAGACCTCGCGATGATTAATAAGAAACGTTATGTGAAGCTGATTATTGCTGACGAAGGGCAGGGTATTCCTAGCGAGGATGTCCCGTATATTTTTGAACGGTTCTACAAAGCCGATAAAGCACGTAAACGTGGTGCATCGGGTGGTACCGGACTAGGACTTGCTATCGTCAAAAATATCATTACTCAGCATAATGGCCGAATCGAAGTCGACAGCGTCCTCGGTAAAGGCACGACATTCACTTTGCTGCTGCCTGTCGAATCCAATCAATAGATGTCACTACGCTCCCTTCGGGGAGCGTTTTTTTGTTGAATGAGGGGATTTAATCTTGTTGTTCGTGAAACAATGTTGTTTGCTGACGGTGTCGGTCTCTGGGGGCTTGAGGTTGGCTCGCCAGGCTCGTGGCACGCTCGTGGAACGCTCGTGGGACGGGGTAACGTGCTTTCGGCCGCTGTTGTCTGTCCATTGCCTCGGATTGGAATTGGGCTAGGGTAGGCAATGGACAGACAAAGGCGGAAGCTCCGCTCCTCAAGCACGTTACCCCTTACCCTCTCGCACCGAGCCCCCAAGAGCCACGCGCGCCGTGCTGCGCTTGCGCGGGACCGAGACCGGGAATGCCACACCAATATGGGGTGTGGCAGGCGAGGGGCAAAGAGCGAAGAGCAAAGAACATAGGCTCGATTGCTCGAGGGGCGGGGTTAGCGTGCTTTCGGCCGCTGTTGTCTACCCATTGCCTCCGATTATAATTGGGTTAGGGCAGGCAATGGACAGACAAAGGCGGACGCTCCGCTCCTCAAGCACGTAACCTCTTATCCCCCTCGCGAGCCATGGGCCGCGTTGCACTGGCCCCTAAAACCAAAACCAAAGAGCAAAGACCTAAAGACCAAAGACAAAAGACCAAAGACCAAAGACAAAAGACCAAAGACCAAAGACCAAAGACCAAAGACAAAAGATAATCACAAAGTCAAGATCCAACCGAAAAAGGCAGCACCGTTAGTTCTACAACGGTGCTGCCTTTTTCGGTTTATGCGAGTAGGCGCTAGGCAAGTATCTTTTGCTGGCAAGTATCACTAACGGGTATCTATCAATGATTGATAGGAGATGGTTTTCATAGAGTAGGGGTTATAGACCAGTGCGAGCTAATTGTCTTGTACATATAAATATAGTACATCGCAAGTTTTGTAGCTATCAGAAGGGAGGGAATCTATGAAAATGATCGTTTGGACATCAGGATTCTAATAGTAATGAAATTTAAATGAAAGTGTAGTGAGCTGAGTATGAAGAGAGGCTAGAACATGATTGATTTAATGGCAATCATCACAATTTGTACCTTCATTCTTACAATTGGATTCATATTCTGGAAACCAAATATTAATGAAGCAATACCAGCATCTGTTGGTGCATTCATCGTACTGTTAACAGGTACCGTATCATTGAGTGACTTGGGAGCTATTACAGAAACCATCAGCGGGGCTGCTATTACCATTATTGCAACGATCGTAATGGCAATTGTACTCGAAAGTTTTGGCTTCTTTCATTGGGCTGCCGAAATCTTATTAAGAAAAGCCCGAGGCTCAGGAATTAGGTTGTTCTGGCTAACTAATTTATTTTGTTTTCTAATGACGCTTTTCGTTAATAATGATGGCAGTATTCTCATTACAACTCCTATTTTATTAATGCTGCTCAGAAGTATGGGACTTAAAAATCATCAAAAGATTCCTTATTTGCTCTCAGGCGCACTTATAGCGACAGCTTCAAGCGCTCCAATCGGAGTAAGTAATATCGTAAACTTAATTGCACTTAAAATCGTTCACATGGATCTGTATATGCATACAGCAATGATGTTCGTCCCTGCATCGCTTGGACTAGTAGTAATGGCTCTGCTTCTGTTCGCGCTCTTTTACCGGACACTTCCGAAGAAACTCCCACAAATCGCGCAATGGAGCTTAACACCGGGAGGTCATCCGCTTAAAGGGGATATACCGAAAGTTAGAAGTGCGAAATTCATGCGCAATGTATTGATTTTCGTTTTTTGTGTGCGAGTCAGCTTATTTGTAGCCTCCTATATCAACTTCCCCGTTTCGCTGATGGCTGTCATCGGATCCGTGTTCCTTTTAACCTGGCGTTGGATTTTCTTGAAGATTCCTCCTGTTGATATGATCAAGAAGACACCATGGTATATACTCATTTTTGCATTTGGTATGTATGTGATCATTTATGGTCTTCGTAATCTTGGACTTACAGAGTGGCTTATTCATTTTCTACAGCCGCTTATCGCCGGTAGTTTACTACATGCCAGCATGCTGATGGGACTGCTTATGAGTATTTTATCTAACTTATTTAACAATCACCCTGCTCTGATGGTTGGTACGCTGACGTTAACGAATATGGGACTAGATCCAATTACGTTGAAGATTGCGTATCTAGCGAGTGTTATTGGCAGCGATATCGGTTCACTTCTGCTTCCAATTGGTACACTTGCAACTATCATGTGGATGCACATTATTAGAAAGGACGGAGTGAAAATGAGCTGGAGTAATTACTTGAAGGTTACTGTGCTCGTCATTCCAATTACGGTGATCGTGTCTTTGGTCTTATTGAGTTTATGGGTATCTTGGTTGTTCTAAAAAAGAAGATATGCATGCAAAAGGAGGGCTTATTTTGAATGAGTTTACATCCTATCTATCGGAAAAAGTGGTTGTAGAAATATCCGGGAATCGTCCCAAACATGGGAAGTTGATCGAGGCGGGGACAGATTTGTTAGTCCTTCTGCATCAGCAGCGTTACTACTACATCCCAATGACCCATCTGCATAGTCTCAAAGCAGACTTAAGGGCTGGGAGTGATGATGATAAAGATATTAATCTGACACCATTTATAAAGCAAGATGAACAAATATCACTAGCTAAAATGTTGCAGAATGCAAAAGGTTTGTTCGTAGAAATATCCGTATGTGGCAATAAACCCATTCTTGGGTATTTAAATGAGGTGATGACGGACTATCTGATCTTACATTCTCCTATCTACAATACCATTTATGTTGCCCTTGATCATTTAAAATGGTTAATCCCTTATCCTAGCTCTTATTCACCGTTCTCACTAACCGCAGAAACAGTTACGGTTGATGTTAGAGCTAAAACGTTTGCAGAACTGTTTCAAGAAGAAAAAGGGAATAAGGCTGCTATCGATTGGAGTAGTCCATCTGAACGGCTAGGTGTAATCAAATCTATGAGCAATAATATTGTTGAATTAATTGAGATTGACGGAAGTAGCACATTACTTCAACTTGGTCATATTCATACGCTGTATGTACCGAGGTAGAATGATGAGATGAATGAAACCGGTTGTTCCACACAAAAAGAAAAAGACCTTCGGGAAGGAAGGTCATGGTAAGCACATCATCAGTTTATGAGTGAGTCAGTTTATAAGCGTGGGTATTTTACATCGTGAAAGCCCGGTCAACATAAATCGGGCTTTCAATCACAGGTAGAATTGTTATGATGGTACAAGAGCATTCATTAAAGAGAGGTGGAATAGTATGCAAACCATGTTTCGTTACAATTGGTTGGTCAGGGAAGAATGGTATCGCTGGTGTGAAGACGTGCCTGAAGAGGAACTGCTGCGGATCCGGACAGGTGGAGTAGGGGGAATTCTACATACGTTGTTCCATATCGCAGATGTAGAGTGGAGCTGGGTACGCGCTTTGCAGGGGAAACCGGATTTTCAGGAAAGCTTTGAGGATTATAGAAGTTTAGAGAAGGTTCGCAGGCTGGATGCATCTTTCCGCCAAGAAGTTGAAGAGTTTTTACAGTCTTGGGAAGCGAATATGGAGACATTGCCGTTTTACGATCAGCAAAAGGACGGGGAGTTTTCCGGTTATTCATGGGGAGAAGTCATACGTCATGCGATTGCACATGAAATTCACCATATTGGCCAGCTGTCGATCTGGGCGAGAGAAATCGGAAGAAAGCCTGTCTCCGCAAATTTGATAGGCAAAGGTCTGATTAGACCCCATATTGAAAAGAACGATTAAGGAATGAATAACTGTGTGTGTTGTGATTATGCCCTTTGCTCAGGCATAACCACAACACCGGTTGCCTTTCGTGATTTAAGCACATCTATTAAGTGATCCTGTTGAGAGTTCAAACAGGTTAGTTGAAAAATAACTTCGCTTTTACGGCTTGAAGCCAATTTAAGCTTCTTTTTATTGAAGGCTAATTCAATAACTAATCCTAGGAAAAACCCAAAAACTAAACCAATCAGCCCCCAAATGATAGGTCCCCAATGCCATATGAATCCATAAATTGTTCCCAGAACCATAAAGATCGTTGCACCAACCATGGCGCCGTCCAGAATACTCCTGCCATCGACCCGATGAATAGAGTCAATGACATGTGTTTGAGAGTCAAGGTTTTCGAGAGGCAATGCAACGATATGGTGTGATGGGATCCCCAGCTTCTCCATATCATGGATAGCCATCTCTACAAAAGGTGAGTGTTCAAAGGTAGCGATAATCTTCACGTTACTGCTGTCAATTGTGTTTAATTGTCCCAAGTTTTCTGCCCTCACTCTAAGATACCGTGTTTGTTCGATGTCGAATAATATATTATTTTCATTGACTGATGCATAGGCCTGATAAAGAGCAAAGACGTACATGGAAGGTAAGAATAGAAACCATTGCCAGTCTACATCGGTATTTGCACTGCTGTAATCTCCAAGAAACGAATAGAGCCAGGCACGGATAGCCACAGCCTTATAACAGACAAAAATCCACCAAGCTAATATAAAAGTACCAACAATCGTGCTGCCGCTATACATTTGTCCTAAGCCAGGAGATACTGCTGACCAGAACATTCCGGCCCATGGATGTTTTTTATCAAGGATGCTAATATCAAAAAAACTTACATCTGAAGGTGTTACAGGTGCGTCTTCAACTTCCGCTAGTGCATGACTCTTATTGTTCTCAACTGCACAACGGTAACTGTCCCATATGCCGTAAACAAATACGGCTACATACAGCAGAAGCCAGTCCTGGTTTAAAGCTGCTTTTGCCTCATCAAACCTGCCTTGAAAAGATAGGGCAATCCCCAAGTTCAGATTGGCTTTATTATTCACCACAAGTTCCCAGATAATCAGCACAAAACCATGCAGATACTTTCCTAGAAACATATGCCCGAAACCAGGGAAAGCAACCGACCACCAGGCAGCAACCCAAGGGGGGCGGGGATAGATTGAATTTATTCCGAAAACGGATATATGCCCTTTGGAATACCGAGGTTTAATATTTGAAGACTGGAACTTCTGATGAGGCATAGATATCTTCTCCTGATATAAGATGTCCTCGTATAAGCTTTCCATAAACTAACTGTATTATCAAAGATTTCACAAACACAAAAAAGCCGGACATCAGCTGCATGCAGCAAGATGTCCGGCGCTTTTTATTATTAGAACAACGAAATTTCTTTCGCTGTGTTCATTTCAGGCAGGTTAGTCAGTTGCTCGAGGATTTCTTTGCCTGCGTTTTTGTCGACAGTCAGAACCATGATAGCAGAACCGCCAACCAGTTGGCGACCTACTTGCATCGTAGCGATGTTCACATCGTTGTTGCCAAGAAGTGTACCAACGCGGCCGATGATGCCCGGTTTGTCGTTATGCGAGATCAGGATCAGGTTACCCTCAGGAGTAACGTCAACAGGGAACTTATCGATTTGTACAACGCGCTCACCGTAACCAGTAAGCAGTGTACCTGCTACGATACGTTCTTCCTTCTTCGTACGAAGCGATACCGTTACCAGGTTCGTGAAGTCTTTGGAAGCCTGCGATTTTTGCTGTACGATGTTCAGGTCACGCACTTTTGCAAGGTGCATCGAGTTAACAACGTTAACTTGGTCAGAACCAAGGTGATGCGACAGTACGCCTTTTACAATGTAGCGAGTCAGCGGCTGAGTATCAACCTCTGCAAGCTCACCGGAATAACGAACTGTAATTTCTTGAACGGCACCTTCCGTAATTTGTGCAACCAGGCTGCCGAGCTTCTCGCCCAGTGCGTAGTATGGCTGCAGCTTGCTTTGCAGGTTAGCCGGAATAGGAGGCATATTAACCGCATTGCTGAAAGGTTCGTTGCGCAGAATGTGCAATACTTGCTCCGATACGTCGATCGCAACGTTCTCTTGTGCTTCAACAGTTGATGCACCAAGATGCGGAGTAACGATGATTTTCGGATTTGTCAGGAATGGATGATCTTCAGCCGGCGGCTCAACTTCGAATACGTCAAATGCTGCACCAGCAACGATACCAGCATCAACGGCTTCAACAAGCGCAAGCTCATCTATAATACCACCGCGTGCACAGTTAACGATACGCATACCAGGCTTCATCACTTCGAATTGCTTCTTGCCGATCATATGACGAGTCTCAGGAGTCAGTGGAGTATGAACAGTCATAAAGTCTGCGTTACGAACGATCTCGTCTACAGTAGCCAGCTTAATGCCAAGCTTCTCTGCACGCTCTTCCGTCATGAACGGGTCATAACCCATAATTTCCATACCAAACGCTTTTGCACGTTTTGCTACTTCGCTGCCGATACGGCCCATGCCAAGTACGCCAAGCGTTTTGTTACGAAGTTCAACACCAAGGAACGATTTACGATCCCACACGCCGCCAACTGTTTTCAGGTAAGCTTGCGGAATGTGACGGGCAACTGCCATCATCATGGCAAAAGTATGCTCACACGTTGTAATCGTATTGCCATCTGGTGCATTAATAACGATGATACCACGTTGTGTAGCCGCTTCAAGATCGATATTGTCTACGCCTACGCCTGCACGGCCTACAACTTTCAGTTGTTTGCCAGCTTCCATAATACGCGGTGTTACACGCGTTTGGCTGCGTACAAGCAGGGCATCGTATTCACCAATAATGCTCACCAATTCGTCTTCGCTAAGTCCAGGCTTTTTGTCGACTGCTACATCTTGCGCGTCTACAAGCTGTTGGATGCCCAGATCACTGATCGGATCCGATACTAACACTTTAAACATATGTAGATTGCCTCCTAAAATTTTTGTGAAGTGCCGACATACCAGGCAAACTGTATGTTTGCTCGATATGTCGGCACTTCACGCCTATTTGATGATCTTATAGATGGATGCTAAAACAAAAAACCTCGTCTCGGCACAGAAACAAAGCGAGCCGGACGAGAAGTTCGTCTTTTTCTTCGGAATGAAACGCGCTCTGCTGAACCGTTTCACCTAGCGGCAAACGTAGATGTCTGTTGTTGTCCTTGGTGTGTGAAAAATTGCACGCTTTATTATAAAACGAAAGGGTTTAAAAGCGACAGGGACAACCGTTCTTATTTTATAGCAATGTAGTGGACAATTGCAATGTGTAAACTTGATCAAATGTGAAATTTTCGTTATGATTCAACCAATACAAGAGATATTCTTGAGGTTAGGGGAGAGACAGCTATGAGCGAATGGAAAGAATTTGAACCTGAATCTTTGCTGAAGCTGCTTAAAGAGGGGCAGCTTGAAGCGGAGCAGGTAATTGACGTGCGTGAACAGCAGGAGTGGGACTACTATCATTTGGAATCATCCATTTTACTTCCCATGAATACGATCCCATACAGTCTCGGAACCATTTCGGATGACAAACCGTTATATATTGTATGCGCGCATGGAGTACGCAGTGCGGCCGTTTGCAATTATTTAGAAGAACAAGGCTACAGCAGCCTCCACAATGTTACCGGCGGAATGGCTGCAATAGCCTCGTTACAAGGATTTCAATACGATTAAGCTCAAACTTAAGAGAAGAATGGAAGCTGGGGCAGGAGCTCCTGCTTGTACAATTTCGTACGGTTCGTTATAAAATCTCCGCTGCGTACAGCTTCGGTCTCAATCAGCAGATCAGCAATTGCTGAGATGGATTTCAAATTCATCTTCGAAGGCTGACCAGAAGCGATAAAGTCATCGATCCGGCTCGTTAGATCCTGCGGATAAAATATTGTAAGCTGCTTGCGGGCAGCAAGTTGATCGGCCATAAGTTTATTTTTTACGATTAACGGAAGGCTAGACCACTTCTTGATCTCGATGACCTTCGGCATTTTATATTCGGAAGGAATGTTAGGTTCAACGGTAGCTCCCCATTTCAGTATGGCTGAGTAATACGATTGTTGAGCCACAAGTGATTGCTGAACGGCAGTCAGATAGGATTGCTCTTGCTCAATGGTGCTTTGCAGCTTAGAGGCATCTGTTGACTTCACGGTAGCAGCCGCCGCTGCTTTCGCAGCCTGTTCGAATTGCTCCAGGCTTCTAATGAAGTTCGATTGTGCATCGCCAAGAAGTGGTGATTTCTGCATATCAAACGATGATGCTTCCGCTTTTTGCGAATGTGCCAGATCCGCTAGATCCTTCAGTCTGCTTGACGCATTGCTGGACTGACCTTGAGCAAAGTCATTTATCGCATCGTCCCATTCGGTTAGAAATTCACGGTAAGGCAAAAATACGGTATGATAAAATGAGACAAGATCCTGCTGCTGATAGGGAGTGTTGTTCTCAACTGCTGCAGATTTTAATTCCTTCATTTCGTACTTGGTTTCCGTTTTGGACGTCCCGATCTTTACGCCGTAGAAGAATGCGCCTACTGCGCAGACGAGCATAAAGACAAACCCCAAACTAAATATCATTGCGGAACGAGATAAACGTTTCTCCATCACAAATCTCCTTCTATGTATTAGATTATGCCGTCATTTTGTGCCCTATCAGTATAGGTGAAATGATCATAAAAGGAAATATGACCTTCTAGACAGGCGGGAAGCTATGAAAAAATTCGATCTCCGTAATATCCGCGTGCGTCAGTTGTCTGTCGATGAGCTCGACGACCGCATGCTGCTTATGAATCTTTACGTCACACAAGCGATTACTATTATTATCGGTTTGATATGGGCATTATTTCAGCGTTCGAATCCATTTCAATTATTACAAATTCCAAATAACCTTAATTTCCTATGGTGGGGGCTTGGCTTAGGGGCAGCTGTTATCGTGGTGGACCTGCTCATTTCAAGATGGGTTCCCGAGGAAGCGACGGACGATGGTGGAATCAATGAACGTATCTTCCGTTTGAGACCAGTATGGCATATTGCTGTTATTTCACTGGTCGTTGCTATATGTGAGGAAGTGTTATTCCGGGGGGCTGTACAGCATTCATTTGGTCCCTATTGGACAAGTATTATTTTCGCTGCGATTCATGTCCGTTATCTAAAACATTGGATTCCAACTGGTCTTGTCTTCTCCATTAGTTATGGATTAGGCTGGATATACGTGGAATCAGGCACATTATGGGCTCCAATTCTTGCACACTTTGTTGTTGACTTTATAATGGGTCTTATTATTCGATTCAGGAGGGAGCAAACAGAGCAGTGATGAGCAGAGTGGAGAAATTCGGTAGCTCAAGAGGCAAAGGACATCAGGAACAGGCGGCAGGTCTTGCGCCTCGCAACGCGACCGACACGAATGCAGAGGCGCTGCCGCCTAGACGCAAGAAACACCCTTCAAATGTTCAAAAAGTAACCAAATGGTATTATAATGCGTTATTCCTATTATTCGTTTGTTTAGTGGCAGGGCTTTTCTGGTATGGCATCCGATTTACAGATTAACCTCGATCGTTTCGGGATCTATAAAGGTATAACCTTTCTTCTCTAATTTGGTTAGGAGATCGTCTAAAGCCGAAGCTGTCCATGTTAATTCATGCATCAATATATTCGCCCCTGGGTGGAGCTGGTCCAGTACATTGGTGACCACTTTATCCGGGTCTCCAGGCGATTTCTGTTCCCAATCCAGCGAACCATTTGACCACGTCATGTATAACATGCCGTGGTTTTTTGCGATTTCTTTTACAGTGTCACCACCGGAACCGTAAGGAGGACGGAAAAACCGCGGCTCTTTCCCGATAATCGATTTGACTTCGGATTGTACATCAGCTAATTGTGATTCAACTTTGGTTTTATCTTCCTTCTTCAGATCGATGTGGTCCCAGGAATGATTTCCGATCGTTTGACCACGTTCATTGATTTTCTTCAATAATTCAGGATGCTGCTTAACTCTGTAACCGTTTACGAAAAAGATTGCTTTTGCATTATGTTTATCGAGTGTATCAAGCAGGCTCACGATTACTTCTTCATTATGGGGAGCATCATCAAATGTCAACAGAACGGCTTTCTTAGTCGTGGCTGTTTCATCTAGGGGGACAAACCGGTAGACGCTTGTCATTTTATACAGTGGTGCCTTCAATTCAGGAGACGGGCTAGGGGTAGCCTGTGCAGTTTGAATTGGATCGGAAGTGACTTTAGGGACAGTTTGCACGTCAGTTGAAGCCGCTGATGGTTCCGGAGTTAATTCCACAGTTGTTGTCTTTGAAGGAGAACTGCAGGAAGACAAAATTGCGGTTATGGCAATTACAGCATAGATCTTTCTCAAATGTGCTTTCGTCATCGAATCTCCGCCTTGTTGTCGTTTGTTGGATCACCTGGCAAATACTATTCCAATCTTAACATAGGATTAAGCCTGCTGCCTGTTTCCTTTATTTGAGGAGAATGTATGAGCCCATAAGGGAGAAAATAATTGTTGCAACGATCCCCGAAGGAGGTTACTAAAATCATGAAAATCGGCGGGTTTATGTTAGGTGCAGTCGCCGGGATGGCAGCTGCGGTATACGTGTCGCGCAAAAGACCCGGTATGGCAGCGTGGGCATCCAGCTCGCTTGCAGGTGCGTGTTCATCCATTGGTAAAAGTGCTGCATCGATGATGATGAAACGAGGAATGAAGATGACAATGTCAGCTTCATCAATGGCCCCAAAGCATTCAGACGATACCGCCGCAAAGCAAGGAGGAGGCTGGGAGCAGGTTGAGCACTTAATCAACAGTGACCCCGGGCTGAAAGAGCAGGCAAATCAGATCATGGTGGAATCGTCTTCCAAACCGCATTAATGAAGTAGCTCATGGAATCGCTTGATGTTCGCGCCTTATTTTGCGCGGCTCAAACGATTCTTTTTTTGCCTAATTTAGGTGCAATCCGAGGACAGACATGATAAAGTATTTACATAGTACGATTTGATCATTTTGATCACATCCTGCAAATAATTTCATACGCTATATACAACAGATGCTGCAGAGGAGGATCCTGTCATGAAAATCGAACGGCTTAGTCAGGACAAGATACGGATTTTCCTGACGTTCGACGACCTGCTCGAGCGGGGGATCCAGAAGGAAGACATGTGGCGCGAAATTCCCAAAGTACACGATCTATTCAGTGAAATGATGGAACAAGCATACAGTGAACTTGGGTTCGATGCCAGCGGCCCTCTTGCGGTCGAAGTGTTTGCCCTCCCCGCCCAAGGAATGGTGGTGATCGTCACCCGTGGTAAGATGAACGGTGTATCCGATGAGCGGGCAACCGACGATGAAGACACGGAAGACGAGATATACGAAATGGAAGTTACGATGGAGCAGAGTGATATCGTCATGTACTCCTTTCGAGATTTTGAGGATGTCATTAATGTCTGTAAACAGCTGCAAGCGGCCTCTCTGACGGAAGATGGGAGATTATACTCCTACAACGGCAGATATATTTTAGCGCTTGAGCCTGCTCTGATTGAGACAGCACGCCATAACGCGGTTATAGCGCTGCTTGCTGAATATGGAGAAGCGACATCCGTCACCTACGCCATGCTTGAGGAGTACGGCAAAGTCATTATGCCATCTCAAGCTGTGCGGGAAATTTGCACTCATTTCTATAATTGAGAAGCACATGGGATAGAGCATCGGCAGACAATTGATTGTCTGCAGGATGCTCTTCTTGCATGTAATGGGGTACTTTTGGAATATCGTGATGTATACACGCTCATATTACAAGTAGACAAAGGCGGGTGAACGTAATTATGGCTGATGCAAATACACATGATGTTCTCAAATCTACTCAGGTTGTGATTGAAGAAGCCCTATTGAAGCTTGGCTACAAAGAAGATATGATTGATCTCTTGAAGGAACCGATGCGCGTTCTAACGGTGCGGATACCAGTTAAGATGGATACCGGCATAACGAAAGTATTTAAGGGTTACCGTGCGCAGCATAACGATGCTGTAGGGCCGACAAAGGGCGGAGTGCGGTTCCATCCGGATGTTACAGAGCTAGAGGTAAAAGCATTATCGATCTGGATGAGTCTCAAATGCGGGATTGCCGATTTGCCGTACGGCGGGGGCAAAGGCGGCGTGATCTGCGACCCAAGAAAGATGTCATTCGGAGAACTCGAACGGCTTAGCCGCGGTTATGTGCGCGCAGTCAGCCAAATTGTGGGTCCAACGAAAGATATACCAGCCCCAGATGTGATGACGAACTCACAAATCATGGCCTGGATGCTGGATGAATACAGCCGGATAAGAGAATTTGATTCACCTGGTTTTATCACCGGCAAGCCGATTGTACTTGGCGGCTCCAGAGGCCGCGAGACTGCCACAGCACGTGGTGTAGTTATTATGATTCATGAGGCACTCGCATTAAGAGGGATTGAACTGAATAAGGCAAGAATTGTCATTCAGGGCTTTGGCAATGCTGGAAGTTATCTTGCCAAATTCATGCATGAGGCCGGTGCGAGAGTAATTGGTATATCCGATGTGAACGGAGCGTTGTATAATGAAGATGGATTAGACATTCCTTACTTGCTCGATCGGCGTGATTCCTTCGGCAATGTAACGAATCTTTTCCCTTCGACGATTTCGAATACCGATCTGCTTGAGCTTGATTGCGATGTGCTTGTTCCGGCTGCAATTGAGAATCAGATTACGGAAGAGAATGCTCCTCGCATTAAAGCGACGATTGTTGTAGAAGCAGCGAATGGTCCTACTACGCTCGAGGCGACAAGGATACTAACAGAACGTGGCATTCTTCTGGTGCCCGATGTTCTTGCAAGTGCCGGAGGCGTTATTGTTTCGTATTTCGAGTGGGTCCAGAATAATCAAGGCTTCTATTGGGATGAACAAGAAGTGGATGACCGGCTGCGTGTTATGATGATTCGCGGCTTTAACCAAGTATATGAGATACACAAAACACGAAATGTAAACATGCGGTTAGCTGCCTATATGGCTGGCGTACGCAAAATGGCAGAGGCGGTACGTTTTCGCGGCTGGGTATAAAAGCCGGCGCGGCTACGCCGGATGCCTGGGAGGTGAAACATCGAATTGCTATTGTTTTCAGTGCTGACTGCTGCGGTTGCCCCTGGTGTATCGCTGCTTACCTATTTATATTTGAAGGACCGTTATGACGCAGAGCCGATTCATATGGTCGTTCGTATGTTTCTGCTCGGTGTCCTCATAGTAGTGCCGATTGTTGTCATCCAGCATGGATTGCAGTTATGGCTTGGAAATCACCCAATTTTGTTCTCGTTCGTGGAATCCGCAGGAATAGAGGAATTTGTAAAGTGGTTCGTCCTCTACCACATGATTTATAATCATACCGAGTTTGATGAGCCTTATGACGGTATCGTCTATGCGGCATCGATCTCGCTTGGCTTCGCGACATTGGAGAATGTGTTGTATGCGATCTACTCGCCAGCTACCTATGGCACATTGCTTATGCGTGCATTATTGCCAGTGTCTGGGCATGCGCTGTTTGGTGTCATGATGGGTTATTATGTGGGCAAGGCGAAGTTCGCCACAGCTTCAAAGCGGAATATTTATTTGGGTATTTCGCTTGCGCTGCCGCTGCTCTTGCACGGTACGTATGACTATATTATGCTCTCGTTCAAGACGAATTGGATTTACGTCATTATTCCTTTCATGGTCGCTCTGTGGGTGTGGGGCCTCCGCAAAATGAATCGTGCCAATTCGAGGTCGCCATTCCGCTTCCTTAGCAGGGAAGATGAGATTAAACTTTAAGGCTTTCGTCCATACTGATATGTAATAATTGGATATTGATGGAGGCATGAATGGAACCAAGGGTAAAGGTAACGATTCGATGCAATGTATGCGGAGAGAAGTTTGTCCTTCGCGGCAAACGTGAGAAAGGTATGATTGATACCGGCTTCAAGCAATGTATCTGTAACAACATCAATGATTTGGATATTGAAGAACACAGCATTTGACACAGATGCATAAAGCTCCCTTCTGCAAACCAAACTAACGCTAGGTTTGGTAGAAGAAAGGAGCTTTTTTGTTATGTATAAACGGCTAAGCGCGGTGTTGTTTCCCGTTATGACCCTTTTCTTAATTGGTTCAGTGTATTGGGGCTATCAAGAGCATCAGGAGAAAAACTCGATTCTTATTAAGGCGGAGAATCAGTACCAGCGTGCCTTTCATGATTTAACCTATCATGTTGAGCAACTGCATCAGCAGCTCGGTAATACGCTGGCGGTTAACTCTACATCTCAAAGCTACCACCGTAAAGGGCTTGTTAATGTATGGCGCCTCACAAGTGAAGCGCAGAACGAGATTAACCAGCTTCCTTTAACGATGCTGCCGTTTAATGAAGCAGAAGACTTTTTATCGCGGATCGCGAATTTTGCTTACAAAACATCGGTTCGTGATTTGTCCAAGCAACCCTTATCTCCGGATGAATTCAAAACGTTAAAATCGTTATATGCCAATTCCGAAGATATCTCGAAAAATCTATCTGCGATGCAGGAGAAGGTGCTAAGCGATCATCTGCGCTGGATGGATGTAGAAGTGGCGCTTGCCAAACAAAACTCCCCGAATGACAATACAATCATTGACGGCTTCAAGACGGTGGACAAAAAAGTAAGTGAATATCCGGAAATTAACTGGGGTCCATCAGTTGCAAGCATGTATCAGAAGCGTTCAATTAATATGTTAAGCGGTAAAATGGTAACAGCTGATGATATCAAAAAGCATGTTTCGGAATTTATGGGCACAGAGCCTAAAGAGATCCGGGTGGTAGAGAACGGCAAAGGGACAGAATATTCCTCTTACTCTGCTTCTGTAACCGATCCTAGAACAGGTCAGAAGATGCAGATGGACTATACGCAAAAAGGCGGCAAGCTGATCTGGTTCATGGATTCCCGTGATATTGGCGAGAAGAAAATCAATCAAGACAAAGCGCATGCAGCAGCTGAAAAGTTCCTCGGCGATCATGGATTTAAAGGAATGCGGGCAGTTAGCTACAATATGTACGAGAATACGGGTGCCTTTACATTCGTAAGCACGCAGAATGACGTTTTGATTTATCCAGAAAAGGTGACTGTTAAAATTGCCCTTGATAATGGTGAAGCGGTTGGCCTTCAGGCAAATGATTATGTCTATGAGCATCATGAGCGCAGCTTGCCTAAAGCGAAGCTGACGAAGGCAGAAGCGAGAAAAGCGCTGAACACGGAATTTAAAGTTGCTAATGACCAGATGGCACTCATCTTAAACGAGATGGGTGAGGAAACACTTTGTTATGAGTTCACCGGTCGAGTGAATGGCAGTGATTACCGGATCTATATCAATTCGGAGACCGGTGTCGAAGAATCGATCGAGGAGCTGTCACCACTCGACAAACGGACAAATTCCGGCAAATAACGATATGGCTCCCCTCAAATTGACGTGTTATAATAAACACCAATATGGGAGGGGAGCCAATTGTTGCCTAGAGTAAACCAAATGTTGTTTTTCGAGATCGCTTCTGCTGACGAAGAAGAGGCAGCTGCCCAGTACAAAGCAAGAATTGCTGACGAGCTGGAAGATGGTTTGTTAATTGAGAATCCAATAAATTTGACGACCAGCCGTATGAAACGGCTTTTTTTAGGGGACGAGCTGTCGGTTTACTACTTATCCGAAGATGGGATTAAACATTATTTCGATTCGCATGTAATTGGCTTTCGTGATGATGTTGTAAAGATGATAAAGATTCGCAAGCCTGATCCGGATCGGATTACGAAGGTGCAGCGCAGGCATTTCCTGCGGGTTGCCGCAGATCTTGAAATCGCGGTTAATTTATCCGGCAATATCCGTTTTGTTACTGTAACGGATGATGTAGGTGGTGGAGGCATTTCCTATATTTGTGATAGCAAGTGGCCGGTTAAGCCTGGAATGGAGATGGACTGCTGGCTGCTTATTCCATACAAGAACGGCACCATTGAGCATTCCTCTTTCAAGGCAGAGGTTGTCAGAGTAGTTGACCTCGTAACAGGACGCAAGCAAGTCATGAGTAAATTTATAACCATTAGAGACAGCGAACGGCAGAAAATAATTAGATATTGCTTCGAAAGACAACTTGAATTCCGCGGCAGATAATGATTGTATAAGAAGCAGGCGACCTTGGCATCCTATCGGTGAAATAGCAAAAAAAGGAAGAGTTGCCCATGCGGATTACAGAGGATGAAGAGCAGTTAAAACAGCAGATTGATATGGTGTCCAGACGTTTGGCCTGGATTGCCGTTGTATTAATAGTAGGTGTTATAGGAGCACAGCTTCTGCTTCAAAATGACATGCTTCGACACTTATTGACGGCGGTTGACCGCTGGGAAGGTACAGCCTATCGATAGGCTGTTTAGGCGCTGTAACGCCGTTTTTGGCGGTTTCCGTTTTTGCATCTGTATTTATTGTGTGGTATAATTTTCACGATGCAGGCGGTGCCTGCTTTTTTCTTGGATTCTAAGATTTTCTTGGTTTCAATAAGGCTAAGAATTTATAAGTTTCACTTTATAAATAATGCTTAGAATTCATTGGAATGAAACGCGCCCCGCTATTAGATCACAGCGAAGCCGTTTCACCTTGAAGTATAACTTATACATATATCGGTTATATTTCATTGTTTATGGACCGCTAGAACGGGCCAAGCCGCTAATGCTTGAGAGGCAGATGCTCGCATCAACATCAGCATTCGGCCAGCCATTTAACTAAGGAGGTAGGATGTTGGTGATGCAGCAAGACGGTGACAGCGACCGGATTAACATTGCGATTGACGGTCCTGCCGGTGCAGGCAAGAGTACGGTCGCGCGCAAGGTTGCCGAACAGCTAGATTACATTTATATTGATACAGGAGCAATGTATCGAGCCGTTACACTTAGTGCCCAGAGGGCAGCTATTGTACCTCAGGACAGTGAAAAGCTTTCCGCACTCGCGAAGACGCTGGACATTAAACTGGCTCCGAGTGAAAGCGGTCAAGCCGTATTTCTAAATGGCGAGAATGTAACAAATCTCATCCGTTCTCGTGAGGTAACCCTTGCGGTTTCGCACATCGCTGCGAATGAAACTGTCAGAGAACTGCTGGGCAAGCTGCAGCGGCAATTAGCAGAACGCAAAGGTGTAGTAATGGATGGCCGGGATATCGGTTCCCATGTACTGCCGAACGCGGAACTTAAAATTTTCCTCACCGCATCCGTACAAGAGCGTGCTCTTCGCCGTTATAAGGAAGTGTCGGAAACACAATCGATCTCCTTGGAGCAGCTTGAGCAAGAAATCGCGGAACGTGATCGTTTGGATGAGCAACGCGAGTTGTCCCCGCTTATTTGTGCGAAGGATGCTATCGTGCTCGACAGCACGTCAATGTCAATCGATGAAGTTGCGGCAGCAATTGTGAAATTAAGCCGAACCAAATTGGCGGAGGCGAAGTAAACTAATGTTATATCGAATTTTTAGAGCATTGTTCAGTTTCTTGTATGGAATATTGTTCAGACTCGAAGTGACAGGGCTCGAGAACATCCCCAAAGATGGTTCTGTGATCCTGTGCTCAAACCATTTGAGCCTTCTGGACCCGCCGGCTGTCGGTATAAGGGTACCTCGCAAGGTTCATTACATGGCCAAATCAGAGCTGTTCAAGATTCCAGTCTTTGGTTTTTTGATCCGGGCTTGGGGCGCATTTCCTGTTAAGAGAGGTGTCGGCAAAGATGCGATCCGCTCTGCACTTAACCTTCTAGGTGAGGGGAAAGTAATGGGGATCTTCCCTGAAGGAACAAGGAACACGGACGGGACTGCTGCTAAGAAAGGCGCAGCTATGATTGCTTACCGCAGCGGTGCAACCATTATTCCTGTAGCGGTAGTGGGCAATTATAAGCTATTCCGTAAAGTGAGAGTATACTACGGCCAACCAGTTGATATTTCTGCTATTATTAATGAATCCTCTCCGGATAAGCTGGACCGTATTACGGACGCCATTATGTCTCGCATTTATGAGATGATTAAAAAGAACAAATAACAGTCGTTTTAAATACTGCTTTCTATTGAGAAAGTAGATTTAAATAAAGTTGGGGTATGAATTGAGGAGGTTATTTCCATGTCAGAAGAAATCAATGTTCAAGACCAAGCAGCTATGGACAACTTTGTGTCCTTGAAAAAAGGCGATACTGTAAAAGGCACGATCGTCAAAATCGATGATAACCAAGCTTATGTAAGCCTTGGATATAAATATGACGGTGTCATCCCGGTTCGCGAACTTTCCGCGATTCAACTGGGCAACGCGAGCGAAGCTGTTCAAGTTGGCCAAGAGGTTGAACTGAAAGTAGTTAGCATCGACGACGAGAAAGAAAAACTCGTTCTGTCGAAACGCCTGATCGACGGCGAAAAAGCTTGGGACGGATTGCAATCCCGTTTCGAGAGCGGAGAAGTATTTGAAGTAGTTGTTGCTGACGTTGTAAAAGGCGGCCTTGTCGCTGACGTTGGCGTACGCGGCTTCATTCCAGCTTCGATGGTTGAGCGTCATTTCGTTGAAGACTTCAGCGATTACAAAGGCCGTACGCTCCGCGTTAAAGTTAAAGAAATTGACCGTGAGAACAACAAAGTGATCCTGTCTGCGAAAGAAGTACTGGACGCTGAGTTCGAACAAAACAAACAACAAGTAATCGCTGGTCTGCAAGTTGGAGCGCAGCTGGAAGGTACTGTACAACGTTTGACTCCATTTGGTGCATTCGTAGACATCGGCGGCATCGACGGTCTGGTTCACGTATCTGAGCTGTCGTGGCAGCATGTGGCACATCCGAAAGATGTTGTTTCGGAAGGTCAAGCGGTTACGGTTAAAGTACTTAAAGTTGACCCAGCTGCTGGTAAAATCAGCCTGAGCTTGAAAGCTGCTCAACCAGGTCCTTGGGAATCGGCTGCAGGCCAATTCAATGTAGGCGATATCGTTACAGGTACTGTACGCCGCCTTGTAACATTTGGCGCTTTTGTTGAAATCGCACCAGGTGTTGAAGGTCTTGTACACATCTCGCAAATCGCTCACCACCACATCGCGACTCCTTTCGAAGTATTGAAAGAGGGCCAAGAAGTGCAAGCGAAAGTGCTTGATTTCAATTCTGCTGAGAAGCGTGTCAGCCTGAGCATTAAAGAAACTCAAGAAGCACCAGAGCAATCGGCTTCTGAACAAAAAGCACCTAGAGCAGGCGGTGGCAGACCACAACGCGGCGAGCGTCCAGTGAAAGCAGAAGATTTGGGTAACAACCCGAATGTCAGCTTGAACAGCTCGAGCATGAGCTACTCCCTGGCAGAACGTTTCGGCGACAAGCTGAGCAAATTGAAATAATTAATATCGTTGACTTTAAGAGGCTAATCCTGATTGCAGGGTTAGCCTCTTTTCTATGTTCAATTTGAAAAAATCGGGAATAGCACCTTTTATTTGGAGCATAATAGGTCGACGAGAGGTGATCATGCTGGTGAATGCCGGATATATTTCAATTTGGATTATGCTAATGGCTTTTATATTAATGACAACAGGATGGTCAGACTTTGTAGGGCTGCCTATGAAGAACAAAAAGTGGTTCATTATTGCGCTCTCGGTGTGCGTAACTCTACAGCCTATACAGGAAACCTTTCATCTAGGAAACGTTCAGATCCACCTCTACGCAGGCACCATTCTGCTTATGCTGATTGCCTTGCTTGCCATGCGTGGTCCATTAGTGTGGGATTCGAGAGGATATTTGCTGGTCTGTGCGCTCCTGGCCGGTATGATCTGGGGCAGTGTAAGGAAGATGTATAGTGTTGATCCGGTCTTCTTCTGGCTGGATCCATTATTGGACGGGCCGATTGTAGCGGGAGTATTGGCTTCTGCTTTCTCATCGAAAGGTCAGCATCAATTCACGGTTCTCTTGTTCGCAGGCGCGACTGCGGAGCTGGTTCATGCCTTGCTGCAGAGAAACATATATGAAGCTGCCATTGGCTCCTTGCAATGGTGGGACAGTGTTTGGATTGCCTTTACCGCCTCCAGAGTTGTCAGTCTTGTCTTTTTGGCTGCACGTGCAGGCGTAGTTCGATTTATAGCCATACCATGGAGGAATAAAGGAGGAAGCTCATCGGAATGAATGCTTATTTGGTGGAACATAAAATGTTGATCGGCGTATTGATGGGTATCGTTTTTGGTATTGTATCGCGTCTTCTTATGCTGCGTACCGATTACAGGCAATACCCAACTTACCCGCATGGAAGAATCATCCATATCTCTCTTGGTGTTATTGCTGCAGCGCTTGGTGCAGTTGCCGTACCGGCACTTTACAATAAAGACTACACGGCTATCACCTTCCTGTCGCTCGCGGCACAGCAGTTTAGGGATGTGAGGAGCATGGAGCGGACGACGCTGACGAAGATTGACAGCATGGAGCTAGTCCCTCGTGGATCGACCTACATAGAAGGCATTGCAATGGTGTTTGAAGGACGAAACTACCTGGTTATTATGACAGCACTTGTTACAAGCCTGTTCGCCATTGTCTGGAATATATACTTTGGGGTAGTAGGCGGCATCCTATCTCTCCTGTTTGTTCAGTATTTGAAATCGGGGAAAGCCATGTCCCATATCGTTCGTGCGGAAAGCGCAGAAGTGCGGGTTGACGGACCGGATCTATTTGTTGGTGATATCTATATCATGAACGTTGGCCTTCAAGCGAATCAAGAAATCATTAAAGAACGGGGAATGGGATTTATTCTGACCCCTTATAATCCCAATGGCAAAGTAACGATTAGCAATTTGGGACAGCGGCAGGCTATTCTATATGATTTGTCCACGATCTTAGGCGTATATCGTGATGACGGAGAGCCGGCATTAATTCCAATGGCTAAGCTGGATATGAAAGACGGGCGGATGGCGATATTTTTCCTGCCGCAGGATATGGATGTGGAGAAAGCGCTGCTTATTATCAATAAGGTGCCTATTCTAGAATCTGCTGTTCGTATGCCTACAGAAGCGTCGGTAAATAAGGAGGCAGCTAATAATGGCTAAGATTATTGCAGTCGTATCTCTTGAGCCTGATAAAATTGGTGGTGGGGCTCCTATCTTTATAGCTCCTGATGAGGCAGCGATGCAGCAGACTGCTTTTCTGTTGGAGAAAATATTAGATGCCAGTGCGCATGACTTGAAAAACGGTACGATTATTATCGTAAACCATCACTAAAAGATGAAAAGTTAGCCAAGAACGTTGTTTTTTGCTATGATGTTAAGCGTGAGTATTTCTGAAGGAGTGAGCATTCAGCTATGGCAAGACCCGTTATTGCAATAGTCGGTCGCCCGAATGTGGGCAAATCCACCATTTTTAACCGGGTGGTTGGCGATCGTCTGGCAATTGTTGAAGATAAACCGGGCGTAACCCGGGACCGTCTTTATAGCCCAGGAGAATGGAATGGTAAAGCATTCAGCATCGTAGATACAGGCGGTATTGAAATTGATGGTGAAGATGAAATTATGAAGTCTGTCCGGATGCAGGCAGAGCTTGCAATCGAGGAAGCGGATGTCATCATCTTCATGTGTGACGCCAAAACAGGCATTACACATGCGGACGAAGAAGTGGCACAAATGCTGTTCCGTTCCCGTAAACCGGTTGTTCTTGCTGTCAATAAAGTGGACAACTTGAACCGGATGGATGAGGTCTATGAATTTTACGGCTTAGGCTTTGGTCAACCAATCGCAATATCTGGTTCGCATGGACTTGGTATTGGCGACTTGCTTGATGCGGCTATTGAGAAGCTTCCGGAACTTGAGGATGACGGCTATGATGACGACGTTATTCGTGTAGCTCTGATCGGCCGCCCGAATGTAGGGAAGTCCTCGCTTGTTAACGCCATTCTTGGGGAAGAGCGTGTTATTGTCAGCGATGTCGCGGGCACAACGCGTGATGCAATCGATACCCCGTTTGAGAAAGATGGCCAGCGGTATGTACTCATTGATACGGCCGGTATGCGTAAACGTGGTAAAGTGTATGAGTCTACAGAGAAGTACAGCGTTATGCGCGCGATGAAAGCAATTGAGCGTGCCGATGTTGTACTTGTGCTCATTAATGGGGAAGAAGGCATTATCGAGCAGGATAAACATATTGCCGGTTATGCGCATGAAGCAGGCAAAGCTTCAATCTTTGTAATAAACAAGTGGGATGTCGTTGATAAAGATGATAAAACGATGCAGGCGTTCACACAAAATATCCGTGACCACTTCCTGTTTATGACGTATGCACCAATTGTCTTCCTTTCTGCGAAAACAAAACAGCGTTTGCATAAGCTGCTCCCTGTTGTTAACCATGTATCGGAACAACATGCGATGCGGATTCAGACGCATCTGCTTAATGATGTCGTATCGGATGCGGTTGCTTATAACCCGCCGCCAACTGACAAAGGCAAGCGCCTCAAAATCAACTATGTGACGCAAGTGGCGACCAAGCCGCCTACGATCGTTATCTTCGTAAACAATCCGGAGATGATGCATTTCTCGTACGAGCGTTACTTGGAGAATAAGATTCGTGCAGCCTTCGATTTCGAAGGAACGCCTGTCCGTCTGTTTACAAGACGGAAGTCCGATGAAGATTAGGGGAGAAGAAGCTTGATATACGCTGTAATCGCGGTTATTCTGAGTTATTTGCTAGGCTCGGTATCGTTTAGCATTGTTATTGCCAGATTAGTCAAAGGCATCGATATCAGGGAGCATGGCAGCGGCAATGCAGGCGCAACAAACACCATTCGTGTTCTGGGCAAAGGCCCAGGCCTGCTTTGCTTTGTGCTTGATTTCGGTAAAGGGATTGCTGCTGTATGGATCGGCCACTGGCTGGGACAGGATGACTGGACATCAGCAATATGTGGTCTCGCTGCTATTATGGGGCATAATTGGCCGATCTACTTCAACTTCAAAGGAGGCAAAGGGATTGCGACTACGATTGGCGCAATCTGTGCGCTTGCCTTTGTACCGGCCCTTGTTGCCGGTGTTGTTACGATTATCGTCATTGCCATTACGCGTTACGTATCGCTTGGATCACTTATTTTCGCGGCTTTGACGCCTGTCCTTATTGCGATTTTTTATTATTCCGCTCCCGTATTAACGGTTAGTCTTATTCTGTGCTTATTTGCATTCTGGCGTCATCGTTCGAATATCGTGAAGCTGCTGCAAGGAACGGAGAACAAGCTAGGAGCTAAGAAAGGATCGTGATTGGCAGATGACGCAAGTAAAGACGGAACATAAAGGGCGTGCAGCGGTTCTGGTGGCAGGAAGCTGGGGAACTGCGCTTGCTGCTGTACTGGCGAGCAACGGCTACAACGTACAGCTATGGACGCGTTCTGCTGAGCATGCGGAGCAGATGAATACGAGCCGTACGAATGAGAAGTATTTACCTGGCGTAATTCTGCCGGAATCGCTATATGCGACAACAGATATGCAGGAAGCTCTGCAAGGAGCAGAGCTAGCGTTATTCGTAGCTCCTTCGTCTGCTATGCGGTTGGTTGCGACGCAAGCCGCTCCATATCTAACGGAAGATACATTGGTGGTCCATGCGACAAAAGGCTTTGAAGCCGATACGTTGAAACGGATGACGACCGTATTAGCGGAAGAACTTAACCGTCCTGCGGAGAAGATCGTGGTCCTCTCCGGCCCAAGTCATGCGGAAGAGGTTATTCGTAAACAGCCGACAACGGTTGTTGTCGCTTCTGCGGATCTGAAAGCAGCCGAGCAGGCTCAAGATGCGTTCATGAACACCGATTTCCGTGTTTATACGAATCCGGATGTGGTAGGCGTTGAAGTAGCGGGTGCTATTAAAAATATTATCGCGCTTGGCGCGGGCTTATCTGATGGCCTTGGCTTTGGCGATAATGCCAAGGCAGCACTGTTAACCCGTGGTCTTGCAGAGATCAGCCGACTTGGCACTGCAATGGGGGCCAACCCGCTTACATTTGCAGGTCTTGCTGGCGTTGGTGACTTAGTTGTAACTTGTACGAGCCAGCATAGCAGGAACTGGCGTGCAGGCTCCATGCTGGCAGACGGTACGCCTCTTGATGAAGTGCTGGAACGTATGGGCATGGTTGTCGAAGGGGTTCGTACAACACGTGCAGCTAATGAGCTTGCTAAGCAATATAACGTTCAAATGCCGATTACAGCTGAGCTGTATAGTGTCTTGTTTGCAAATAATTCACCAAAGTCAGCGGTTGAGAATTTGATGGGCCGGTTAAAGACCCATGAAATTGAACAGCTAGACTAAGACATGCGCCTATACCATTCAATTCCCCCTCTCATATGATGTTGCAAGGCTAATGCTTATATGGTCCGCAGCGACATCGAAGGAGGGGAATAGAATGGCTAAAGATATTTCCAAAGATGTTCTTAATGCAATAAACAAGAAAACGGGGAAAAACATTTCCGAGAATGCGGTTAAAAAATTGGCGAATGGTGTATCGGCATCAACGATGCAGAATGAAGAAGAGCTTCGCAAGCTAATTAAGCAGGTTTCGGATATGGCAAAGGTTCCAGTCTCCGATAAAACGATGAATGATATTGTGAAGGCCGTGAAAGCAAGCGGCATGAGCATAGGCGGTATAGAATCGCTGATCAAAATGATGATCAAGTAACACAAACGCCCAAAAGCTGCTCTTTTTCAGCAGCTTTTGGGTTTTTTTGTCCTTTTTTGTACTTGATGTTATAATAATTGTTGCATTTATCACGGTTATCGATTAGGAGTAGATTAGTTCATGGATCCAATGACGAAGATGTGGGTATCTTTAATCGGAATAGGGTTGATGGCGATCGCCGCCGTTATGATTACATTTGCCCGATTAAAGACAAAGGGCGTACTTAAATTTTCTTTATCCTTTATTTCTTTTATTTTGCTTATGTTTGGTTTTCTATGTGGATTAATCGCGATTTTGTAGCTGCATGAACGTACATAAAGCCGGTGTGAAAGGAATCATTGTCTCATGATTGAACTAAAGGGGAGAACAAAAACCGCGATTGTCGAGCCAGAGGTTGGTGAGTCGCTGCTTCGGCACGCGTTAAAGGCGAAGGTGGACTGGTCCTCGAATTGTACACGTGGAACTTGTGCAAGATGTCGCTGTTTCATTGAAGAGGGGGCAGCTGGTCTCGCAGGAATTACGGATGCGGAATGGGATCGGATGGAGCCGGAAGAGTTCGAAGAGGGATACCGTCTTGCCTGTCAGGCTGTCGTGAATAATAAAGAGATATCGATCAAAGCGATTAACAAGCCGTATTTCTGATTCTGACGTGTTAAAGGGACTAAGCTTGGAAGGATGTGCAGTGAATGGGGAAGAGAACACAGATCGAGAGCGCTTTAGCTGCCATCGTCCAGGCGCTTAATGGCACAAGTGCAGCATGGGTAGTAGGAGGCAGTACGGGTTTAATGCTTCGTGGTCTTCCATTACTGGCTGCACCTAATGATATTGATTTATATACGGATGACGAAGATTATGATCGGATTTACGAGAGGCTGGAGCCCTATGCCGCGGATACGAAGCAGCTGAGCGAATGCGGAAGTTATCGTTCGATGCTGAGTCACTTTGTCATAGAAGGAGTGTCCGTAGAGCTGGTTGGAGGCTTCGTTGTGCGTGCGAAGGGCTGCCGTTATGTGACGGAAGTTCGGTCGCTGCTGGGACCATCCTCAGAGCTGGTTATTATTCAGCATGAAGGACGGGATATAGCTGTCCCGGTTATTCCGCTCGCACATGAGCTTTGGTTCAACGTGCTGCGCAATCGAGAAGACCGCATTCAACTAATTATAGAACATTATATTATGGATCCATCCCGTCATGAGAGATTAAGGCTGCAGTTGGAAAAGCGAAATGTACTAACGGTGGAAGCGAAAAAGCAATTAACGCAGCGGCTTGCTGATCGTCAGGCAGGTGTTGCTAGATGAGCACCAAAGTGACATTCTGGCCGTCTGGTAAGGCCATTGAGGTGAAGCCCGGAACATCATTACTCACAGCGGCAAGAAAAGCTGGTGTCCTTATTCAAACGCGATGTGGTGGTAATGCGGCTTGCTTTATGTGTAAAGTACAAGTTCGTCCAGGCAGTGATCTGATGCCAATTGCTGATGACGAAAGGCGCAAGCTGGCTGGTTTAGATGAACAAGGCTGCCGGCTGGCCTGCCAAGCGAAAGCGAGAGGGCTTGTAGAGGTGGATGTGCCGCTTGATCCACTTCGGGCAGCTGTCCAGAAGCTGCTGGCCAAGCAAGCGGAGGAAAGCGATGATTTGTGGTAGAACGAGGAGGAGCAGCAAGTCATGTGGAATAAGAAGAAATTGAAGTCTGGTATTATGCTTGTCATTCTTACGGTTACTGTTCTTTCATTAAGCGGATGTATGTATCCGAAGAATGAGTTGAAGCAGAATCAGGCCGCGCCAAAGGAAGCGGTTCGTAATGTCCAGGCAGCCATTGATCAATATCAATCGGAAACAGGTATGCTTCCAATGAAGAACAGCGATGCAGATACGCCAATATATGAAAAGTTTCTCGTTGATTTTGCCCAACTGAAGAACAAAGGCTATTTGAGCAGTATTCCGACTGCAGCTTTCGAGAATGGCGGTAATTATTATTTCTTAATTATCAATGAAGAGACCAAGCCGCAAGTCAAGCTGATGAATCTGAAGACTTATCAGCAAATCAATGACATTCAAAGCTGGGTTACTGAATACGCCAATAATCATAATGGTGAGTGGCCGAAAGGTGAGCAAGCCTACCCGGGTTATTTCTACATAGATTACAAAGCGATGAACAAGAAAGCTCCTGATCTGCGCAGCGACTATTCCTATCAGACGCTTGCAGCAATCATGGACGAGCAAGGACATGTGTATATGGACTACGGAATTGATATTATGCAGACGATTCAGAAGAATGGTGAAGATGGTCTTACTGCGGATACTGATCTTCGCTCCATTTTGGCTGATGCTGATATGTTCGTACCGGTCAAAGCTCCCGTTTATCATTGGGTAAATAAGGAACCGCAAGCAGTAACGACACAGGCGAAATAACCGATAATCTATAGCTTTTGATAAATCCTCATTACAGTCCGCAGCGGATCTGTAATGAGGATTTTTTGGTATAGAAACTCTCTCTGGCTCATATAACTCAATCTTGGAAGGGCAAGAACGTGACCCGATTTAATAAAAAAAAGATTTCGTGAGGGAATCGGCATAATCGGTGAGCTAGGACAATATGATATTACTAGTCCAACAAAGCTGTACGAGTTGCGTCGCTGGCCTGCCCTCTTGTCCGGTGGAAGGCGGCGAACCGGAAAATCAATTGGGAGGGGATATTCAGTGGAGAAAGTGGACATTTTCAAGGATATAGCCGAACGTACTGGCGGGGATATTTACCTCGGGGTAGTAGGGGCTGTCCGTACGGGCAAATCAACGTTTATTAAACGGTTTATGGAGACGGTCGTGCTGCCGAATATTGCAAGCGAAGCCGAGCGTGTTAGAGCCGTTGATGAACTTCCTCAAAGCGCCGCGGGAAAAACTATCATGACAACTGAACCGAAATTCGTACCTAATCAAGCGGTACAGCTGCGGGTCAGCGAAGGTCTTGATGTGAACATCAGGCTGGTTGATTGTGTTGGCTACGCCGTTGAAGGGGCGAAGGGCTATGAGGACGAGAATGGTCCTCGTATGATTACAACGCCTTGGTTCGATGAACCAATCCCGTTCCAAGAGGCGGCGGAGATTGGGACCAGGAAGGTTATTCAAGAGCATTCTACCTTAGGTGTAGTCGTAACAACTGACGGCTCTATTGCGGAAATTCCTCGCAGTTCTTACGTGGAAGCAGAAGAGCGTGTAATCAGTGAGCTGAAGGAAGTCGGCAAGCCATTCGTCCTCATTATTAACTCGACGCGTCCTCGCGGTGAAGAAGCGATTCAGCTTCGTGGTGAACTGCAGGCCAAATACGATATTCCGGTTATTACAATGAGCGTTGCGACAATGGGTGAAGAAGAAGTCATCTCTGTCCTGCGTGAAGTGCTCTACGAGTTCCCTGTTCATGAAGTCAATGTAAATCTGCCAAGCTGGGTTATGGTTCTTAATGAGAATCACTGGCTGCGCAGCAATTACGAAAACTCCGTTCGTGATACAGTCAAAGATATCCGCAGATTAAGAGATGTTGATCGTGTTGTCTCTCAATTCTCGGAATATGACTTTATCGCAAGAGCCGGACTTAGTGGCATGAATATGGGGCAAGGTGTTGCTGAGATCGATCTGTACGCACCAGATGAGCTCTATGACCGCATCTTGATGGAGGTTGTTGGGGTTGAAATCCGCGGCAAGGATCATCTCCTCCAGCTGATGCAGGAATTCTCTCATGCGAAGCGGGAGTACGATCGGTTCGCAGAGGCGCTGGAGATGGTCAAAGCTACCGGTTACGGTATCGCTGCTCCTACGCTTGCTGAGATGGCACTGGATGAGCCAGAGCTTATCCGTCAAGGCTCACGCTTTGGCGTAAGGCTGAAAGCGACAGCGCCTTCGATTCATATGATCCGTGTCGATGTGGAATCAGAATTCGCACCGATTATCGGATCGGAGAAGCAGACCGAAGAGCTGGTTCGTTACTTAATGCAGGATTTCGAAGCAGATCCGATCAAGATCTGGGAGTCAGACATATTCGGCAGATCACTTCATTCCTTAGTGCGTGAAGGTATTCAAGGCAAAATCGCCATGATGCCGGATAACGCCCGCTACAAGCTGCAGGAGACACTCGGAAGAATTATTAACGAGGGCTCTGGCGGTCTCATTGCTATCATTTTATAAAGCTAGAAGGAAGAACGGTTGAACCGGCTTACATGCCGGATCAGCCGTTCTTTTTGTTTGTAACAATTTATTCATTGCAATTATGCCTGACCGTTACTATAATGGCAATTGTTGCACAGTTCGATCTTTTTCGACAAAAGCAAGCTTGAAATGTTTCTTTTTTCCTATTTTAATGAAAATAATACTTAAATTCCGATTGACATACTTGGTGAAAATGATATGATAGCAAATAGATAATTCATCTATCATTTATGGTTAGAGAAAAAGGGAGAGAAGATCATGAAAAAATGGGGTAAACTTTCTTTGACACTGCTTGTTGCCATTGTTCTTGTTATTGCATCGGCATGCGGCAACAGCAAAACGAACAACAATGATTCCGCTAACAACGCTGCAACGAACGCACCAGCGAACGCGGCAGAGAACACATCCACAGGCAACAGCGAGCTGGATGCACTGAAAGGCAAGAAAGTCGCACTTGTTATGCAATTCAATACGGGCACATTCTCTTCACAATATGTAGAAGGCGTGAAAGAACAAGTCGAGAAGTTCGGCGGCACAGCTCAAGTATTTGCTTCAGATAATGATCTAGCTAAAATGTCCTCTAACCTGGATGCAGCAATTAACCAAGGCTTCGATGGTATTCTGATCGACCATGGCCAAGCTGGCGCATTGGAGCAAGGTATCAATAAAGCAAAAGAAAAAGGCATCAAAGTTGTTGTATTCGACGCTGATGTGAAAATTGACGGCGTACCAGTTCTGCAACAGGATGATCAAGCGATGGCTGATCTGACGCTAGAGCAGCTTGCGAAAGACGCTGGCGGTAAAGGCAACATTGTTAAAGTATGGGTAGCAGGTTTTGCACCAATGGAACGCCGCCAAGTGGCATATAAAGCTTTCCAAGAAAAATATCCAGACATTAAACAAATCGCAGCTTTCGGTAACGCGAACAACCCTGCAATGGATACACAAGCACAAATGGAAGCAATTCTGAAGCAATACCCGAACAAAGGTGATATTACAGCGGTTTGGGCTGCATGGGATGAGTTTGCTAAAGGTGCTGCTCGTGCGATTCAACAAGCAGGCCGTACTGAAATTAAAGTATATGGTATCGACATGAGTGATGAAGACTTGCAAATGATCCAAGATCCGGCTAGCCCATGGGTTGCATCGGCTGCTGTAGATCCAAAAGATATCGGCCGCGTTCAAGTTCGTACGCTTTATAAAGAATTCAAAGGCGAGCAAAATGATCCGCTTGTTGTACTGAATGCTGTTTATGTTCACCGTGATCAACTGCCTTCTGAGAAAGTAAGCACGACTCAATTGTCCCAATACATCGATGGTTGGGGTAGCAGCACGCAGAACTATGAAGACTGGATGAAAGAACTGGAAGGTTCGAAATAAGGCTTATGCTTACGAAGCAAGAATTGTTTCACAATTCTTTTTAACGAAACGCTGGAGAGGTGCACATGATGAGTGTTGCAAAACAATTGCAAATGATGGGGATCCGGAAAGCTTTTTCCGGCGTCCCCGCCCTCCGCGACGTCGATTTTAATCTGCAAAGCGGCGAAGTTCATGCACTGCTCGGTGCTAATGGCGCCGGTAAGAGCACTTTGATGAAAATATTATCAGGTGCATATAGCCAGGACGAAGGTACCGTAACAATCGACGGGCGACAGGTTCATATTGATTCACCCGGGGATGCCAAACAGTTGGGCATCCATTGTGTCTATCAGGAAGTGGATACCGCTCTTGTTCCGCAGCTAAGCGTAGCAGAGAACGTTATGCTCGACCGAATTTCCAGTAAAGGCAGCAGCTTATGGCTGAACTGGCGCAAGCTGGAGAAGCAGGCTGAGGCGACCTTAGCACGGCTTGGTGCAACGATTCCGGTCAAGAAGAAGGCAGGAGAACTGACGCTCGCTGAGAAGCAGCTTGTTTTGATCGCCAGACTACTTACCGAGCAAGCTAAATACGTTATTTTTGACGAGCCGACCGCACCGCTAAGCCTCGAGGAAGCGGAGCGGTTATTCCGTGTTATTGGGCAGCTCAAAGAGCAGGGAATAGGCATTGTGTTCATCTCCCACCGTCTGCCAGAGGTGTTCCAGCTCTGTGACCGCATTACGGTTATGCGTGATGGGCAGCAGGTCCTGACGAAGCCTACTTCAGCTGTCACAATTGATGAAGTCGTACAAGCGATGCTTGGCCGAGTATTCGAGGAGGAGTTCCCGAAGGCGGAGGTCGCAATCGGCGAGCCGCTGCTTGAAGTATCCGGCATCTCACGCGGCCACCATGTAAGGAATGTCAGCTTTAACGCAAGAAGTGGTGAAATCGTTTCAATCGTAGGTCTTGTGGGTGCAGGTAAGACTGAGCTGTCTAGAGTACTGTTTGGTGCTGATCCTGCAGATCGAGGGACCGTATCGATCAGCAAGAGAGTCATAAACAACAGTGAACCAGCTGATGCTATCGCTGGAGGTGTTGTTCTTGTGCCGGAAGAGCGGCGCAAACAGGGTATTCTTGTAGGCGAATCTGTTCAAAACAATCTAAGCCTTCCGATTCTGAAGCTGTTGACGAAGAGCGGCTTTTTGTCCGGGAAGAAGGAGTCTAACAATGCAGAAGCGATTATCGGCAAGCTTGGTATAAAGACATCTTCACCTCAGCAGAAAACCGGCCATTTGAGCGGCGGCAATCAGCAGAAGGTATCGATAGGCAAATGGCTGCCAACAGGTGCAGAGGTGTATTTGTTCGACGAGCCGACAAAAGGCGTAGATATCGGCGCAAAAAGTGATATTTTCCGTATTATCGGATCACTTGCCGAGCAAGGAAAAGCAATTGTGTACTTAACATGTGAATTTGCAGAGGCTATGGGCATTGCCGACAGAATTCTTGTCATGTGCGACGGCGCATTGGTAAAGGAATTTAAGCGCGGTGAAGCCACGCAGGAGCTGTTGATGCTGTATGCGAGCGGCGGCAAGGAGGAGCAGGCATGAGAGAGAAGTCACTAGATTTCATTTTTAAATTTGGATCATTACTTGTTATTGCCTTAGTTATTCTATTCTTCTCGATGTGGGATGAGCATTTCTTTACTTACGCGAATTTGTCAGATATATTACGGTCGATTTCCATCACAACGTTTGTCGCAATTGGCGTTACGTTCTCCCTGACGGTTGATGGCTTTGACTTATCGGTAGGTTCTACTGTATCGTTAACTACAGTTGCGACAGCGGCTTTAATGGTTTGGTATGAGCAGCCACTCGTTGTTGTTATCATTGTTGCCCTGTTGATTGGTGCCATAGTGGGCTTGCTTAATGCGCTGCTTATCGTCAAAATCCGTATACCGGATATGCTGGCAACGCTGGCGGTTATGTACATCATTGGTGGTATTCATAAGACATACACAAAGGGTTATTCGATCTATAACAACATGCCTATGCCGGACGGCTCTACAGCACCTGGCAAGTTTAGTGACTCCTTCCTGTGGCTAGGTCAAGGCAAATTGCTAGGAGTACCTGTACCGGTTGTGTTGATGGTCGTTGCAGTCATTCTCGTGCATTTGTTCTTCAAATACACAAGATGGGGTCGTCAAATGTACACAACTGGCGGCAATGAAGAAGCTGCCCGCCTGTCAGGTGTACGCGTACGCCGTATTCGTATGGCTGCTTATATCGCATCCGGTATTTTCGCAGCGATCGGCGGTATTTTATATGCTGCTCGGGTGGGTACTGGACAAATTGATGCAGGTGCTCCGATGATGATGGAATCAGTCGCTGCTGTATTTATCGGGTACTCCGTACTTGGAGCCGGCAGACCTAATGTAATCGGTACATTCTTTGGCGCGATCTTGATTGGTGTGCTCTTGAATGGCATGACGATGATGAAGGTGCAATACTATGCGAATGACATTGTAAAAGGAACTGTGCTTGTCCTCGCGCTGGCTGTTACCTTTATTCATTTGTCCAGAAGACGCAGCGGATAAGATGAAAAATAGATGAAAGTGTAGAGAACCTCTCTTGGCTACTTGAAATTGGAAATCGCCTGTATTACTATAAGTTTGTTTGAGGTTGAGGTATATTTTTCAAGTATTCCGTTAATAAGAGGGATAAGATGACTCTTCATTTGTCTTTAGGGAGGTGAAACAAATGAACAAAACCGATTTGATTAACAAAGTGGCTGAATTATCCGATCTGTCGAAGAAGGACGCAACGAAAGCTGTTGATGCAGTATTCGAAGCGATTTCCGATGCACTTCAAAGCGGAGATAAAGTACAACTTGTAGGCTTTGGTAACTTTGAAGTTCGCGAACGTCAAGCTCGTAAGGGCCGTAACCCGCAAACTGGCGAAGAGATTGATATCGCTGCAAGCAAAATGCCTGCATTCAAGCCTGGTAAATCTCTCAAAGACCTCGTCTCCAATTAATTGCTTTTGCACAGCGTCCGAACGCCCAGCGTTCGGACGCTTTCGTTTGTATAGACTACCAAGTCTTGCATGACGGAGCTGGTCTATAGTATAATCGAGCGCAGCAATAGGATGCTAGAGCAGCCAAAGGCTTACGAAGCAAGAATTATCACAACTGGCTGAAGAAGCCATTTGTGTGACAATTCTTTAAAGCACACGCTTTCGAAGCAATGAAGTTTTCACAATGTGCCTTAACATGGCTATATTAGGCGATGATTCATTTAAAGCGGGATGCTTACGAAGTAAGAATTATCACAACTGGCTGAAGAAGCCATTTGTGTGACAATTCTATAAAGCACATGCTTTCGAAGCAATGAAGTCCTCACAATGTGCCTTAACATGGCTATATTAGGCGATGATTCATTTTAGGAGGGTTAAGATGGAGCCGACTCAAGGCGATTACATCGTTATTAAAGCGAAGGATCAAGGCGTTCAAGTGATTGGACTCACGCGTGGTCAGGATACCAAGTTCCATCATACGGAGAAGCTGGACAAAAATGAAATATTGATCGTACAATTTACGGACCATACATCAGCGGTCAAAATCCGCGGCAAAGCTTCAGTTATGACCAAGCACGGTATTGTGGATACAGATCAATAATAATAGGAACGGACAAGCTCCCTCTCACGATATCGTGTGCAGGGAGTTTTTTTTGTGCATAGCTTGGCTACTTTGGTTGTAAAATGGGATATAAGGATCATTGGCAACGTAAATTGATCGGAGGGATTCCGTTATGCGAAAAGCTTATCTCACAGCGCTTGGAGCTGCGCTAGCCGTAACAGCGGTTATTGGCTTGCTGCCTCACTCAGGTGTTGGCCCGGGCAAGGATAGGGGAGAGATTGCTGTATTCCATCCCTCCGAAATGAAAAGACTGACGAGCAGTAACCTTGTTGATGCGTTAATTGGGCTGCAATTGACGGGAAGTGTAGATAAAGTGGAGTGGAGCCAAGCCGTGCTGACCGTGGAAATGCGTGCGGATGAGGATCAACAGATGGAACGCTGGTACAAGGATATGGAGAAGCTGATTCGATTGTCGTTCACCCAGATGGAAAATATTAACCGGCTGCTCATTCGATACGTGGATAAGAAGGAAAGCAGTCGATTATTGTTTGCAGCGGATGTTCGCCGTTCGGACAGCTGGCTGGAAGAAAATTTAAGTGAACTTGCCGATGCGGATCCGCTTCATGATGAGCTCTGGAGAAAGCGGCTGCGCATTACTTATACCTCTGAGCTTGAGAAGCAGCTTGGTCCCATTGACACCTATTCTACTGCGCCGCTCCGATCTTCATAGAGGATTGTATCAAATTCATGAACAATTCTCAGTTACAGCTAGTATCGTATGCTCATTACATAAAGTTGTGCTATAATAGTTTAGATTATTTAGCGGCGATTCCGCTTGTCTGTTCGGAGGCTTACCCCATGAAACCATATCGTATCAACGAGCTCGCATCCAAGTATGTCGAGTATGACATGATTCAAACTTACACCGAGCTGCCTGCTTTTCCCGATCCAAGGCTGCGGTTATTGCACGCTGTACTGAATGAGCACGGAGCCTTGGCCCCGAAGAGCGAGCTTTATTCGCTTGTCGTATCGCTCGTACAGCTGGGCATGGATACGCATGACCTGATCGATACGGAGGAGAACCGGCGCTCAGAGAAAGAAATGAGAGCAAGACAACTTAAGGTGCTGGCAGGCGATTATTTCAGCAGCCGATTTTATTCGCTTCTGTCGCAAGCTGGACAGATTAGCATGATATCCAAGATTAGTACGGCCGTATGCGAGGTTAACCGATTGAAAATGGATCTTTATATAAAGATGCAGCAATCGAAGCTGAAGGCAGAAGATTATCTGAACAAATTAACACGGCTTAAGAGCGAAATGTTCCAGTTGTTTGCTGAGATGATGGAAGGGGCATTCGTGAAGTTATGGCCGGAGATGCTGCAGGATGTAAGTCGCTGCGAGGCAGTACTGGACGAAATGGAGCGTTTTGATTCATCATCCCGGTTTTATCAAAGCTGGGCTTATTGGCATGTCATGCAGGAAGGCACACCCGACGAGCAGCAGCGATTGGCTGACAAGCCGGAACCTTCCCTGATTTATGATCTGCTTGGGAAGTATGAATTGCAGAGCAGACTGGTCTCCAAGCTGAAACACGCGGCAGATAATCTGCGCAGTACAGCAGCTAAGCTCGAATCCGACCAGTTGAAGAAAGTGGTTCAGGATTTGGCGGATTCATTCTTGGAGAAGATGGCAGCCCATACCAGTGCTTAACGAAATGAGGGGAACAACAGATGAACGCAAAAGCTAATTCCAGCTCCAGTTCTAGCTCGAAAGAACATGTGCATGCGCTCTTTGAGAACATTGCACCGAAATACGATATGATGAACGATCTGCTCAGCTTCCGCCGGCATAAAGCCTGGAGAAAGTTTACGATGCGGAAAATGAACGTACAGCCGGATCAAACAGCGCTTGATCTGTGCTGTGGTACGTGTGACTGGACGATTGCCATTGCGAAAGCAAGCGGCACCGGCCATATAACCGGACTTGACTTCAGTCAGAATATGCTCGATGTGGGAGCGGTTAAGCTGCAGAATGAAGGCCTTAAGGAGCAGATTACACTTGTGCAAGGGAATGCGATGGAGCTGCCTTTTGCCGATAATTCCTTTGACTATGTCACGATAGGCTTTGGTCTTCGGAACGTTCCGGACTACTTGCAGGTTCTGAAGGAGATGGAACGAGTCGTTAAGCCTGGGGGCATGGTTGTGTGCCTAGAGCTGTCGAAGCCGATGTGGCAGCCGTTCAAAGGGCTGTATTACTTATACTTCGAACGTATGCTTCCAATGATGGGCAAATGGGTGGCGAAGAGATTCGACGAATATAAGTGGCTTCCGGATTCCTTGAAGCTGTTCCCGGATGCCAAGCAATTGTCCGAATTATTCCGTCAAGCTGGATTAAATGGAGTACAAGCTTATCCACTGACCGGTGGAATAGCGGCACTTCACATCGGTACAAAGGAGAAATCACAGCAATGATTCGCAAACTTCGTATTATTTTGGAAATGATAAAATTTGAGCATTCCGTCTTTGCACTTCCATTTGCCTTTATGGGTGCAGTGCTTGGCACATTAGCAGTTGAGAAACGGCTGCCAACCTGGGGAGAGATCGGCTGGATTGCACTTGCAATGGTGGGTGCTCGCAGCGCGGCAATGAGTCTTAACCGGGTTATTGATAAAGCTATTGATAAAGCTAATCCAAGAACGGCACAGAGGGCACTGCCAGCTGGCCTCCTCAAATCGTTCGAGGTCTTATTATTTATTATCGTCTCGTTTGTCCTGTTGTTTGTGGCAGCGGCGAATCTGGACCCAATCGCGATGAAGCTGATGCCAATTGCGGTTGTGATGCTTGTGCTGTACTCGTATATGAAAAGAATTACTTGGCTCTGCCATGTTTTCCTTGGCCTTACCATCGCATTGTCTCCGCTTGGCGGCTGGGTCGCGGTTACGGGTTCATTGAATGCTTCGGCGTGGGTGCTTTACTTTACGGTAGCGCTCTGGATCGCCGGCTTCGATATCGTCTATGCGACACAGGATTACGAATATGACCGCGATAACGGTCTGCATTCTATTCCTGCCCGGTTTGGCCTTTCTGGTGCTCTATGGATCGCTAGATGCTTCCACGTTGTAACAGCAATCGGGTTCTTTGCTTTGTTCTGGATGACAGAGCTGAGCTGGGTCTACTTGATCGGTACAGTTGCATCGATTGTTATGCTGTTCTATCAGCACTGGCTGGTACGTCCAAATGACCTGTCCCGTGTACAAATTGCATTTTTCGGGATGAATGGTACGCTTAGTGTAGTCCTGTTTGTATTCGCTATGGTTGATTTGCTGGCGGTGCATCAATGGTAGAACGGACGAAAGAAGCTAGACCCAAACGTTGGGTAGTTGGTATCACAGGTGCCAGTGGATCCATCTACGGCATACGGCTTATCGAAGAACTGCTTCAGTCAGACTACCTTGTTCATGTCGTTGTGACAGAAGCGGGCTGGCGTGTGCTTAAGGAAGAGCTTGGATGGGATACGTCACGTCGGCAGGCAGCTCTGGAGAAACATTTTGGAGAAGCGCTAACTTCTGGCAGACTGGTGTTTCATCCGAACGCAGATATTGGCGCCAGCATTGCAAGCGGATCCTTCCTGGTGGAAGGAATGGCTATCGTACCTTGCTCGATGGGTTCCTTGGCCTCTATGGCTAGAGGGATCTCGGATGATCTGCTGACCCGCGCAGCGGATGTCATGCTGAAGGAAGGACGCAAGCTGATCATTGTACCGCGCGAAACACCGCTCCATGCGATTCATTTGGAGAACATGCTGACGCTGGCACGCCTTGGGGTAAGAATCATTCCGGCTATGCCGGCCTTTTATTATAAACCGCAATCAATGGACGAAATGATTAATTTCCTTGTCGGCAAAGTGCTTGATAACATGGTTATCGAGCATCAATTATTTAGAAGATGGGGAGATGAACATCATGATGGGCAGACCGAATGAGCCGCTCCGTGTCGGACGCATTGACTATGCAAATGCATGGCCGTTATTTCACTATCTAGAAGATTACACCGAACAAGCCGGCATTGATGTTGTGCTGAAGGTACCTGCGGAGCTTAACCGGCTGCTGCGAGAAGGGGAGATACAAGTTTCGGCTGTGTCTTCCTATGCTTACGGGATGAATGATCAAGATTATATTCTACTGCCGCATTTATCGGTGGGCTCTGAGGGCAAAGTAAATTCAATCCTTCTATTCCTGAAGGAACCGATCGAGCAATCTCCGCCGAAGCACATCGCAGTAACAACTGCTTCCGCAACCTCGGTTAATTTACTTAAAATATTGATGAAAAAGTATTATGAGCTTGATCCTATATACGAACCCGCTGAACCTAATCTCGAGCATATGCTTGAATCGGCAGATGCTGCCCTCCTCATAGGGGATCCGGCGATTCGCGAGTCATGGGAAAGCAAAGGTCTGACAGTTATTGATCTGGGTGAAGTGTGGAATCTCTGGACGGGACTTGCTATGACGTACGCAGTTGTAGCTGCTCGAAAAGAAGCGGTGGAGTCTTACCCTGAAGCTTTCCAGCGTCTGTACAGAGCGTTTACAGCTAGCAAAGAACAAAGTGTAGACAATCTTAAGCCGCTTATCGAGAAGGCTTGCGAACAGCTTGGCGGCGATCCTGCTTATTGGCAAATGTACTTCACAAGCCTGAATTATGATTTTGGGCAAAAGCAGCAAGAGGGTTTGACCTTATATTTCCGTTATGCGAAGGAACTTGGTTTGCTGGACCATGAGGTAAGCCTGCATTTTTATAAAGAAGAATCTCTGCCGAACAGGTGAAAGAATGAAACTATTAGATATTTTCGCAAAGTTAAAAGGTGATATGAACCGAATCGAGCAGGAGCTGGAACGTAGTATAACGTTTGGTGATGAACTGCTTAGCGAGACGTCTCTTCACCTGCTAAAGGCAGGGGGGAAGCGGCTGCGTCCCGTCTTCGTGCTGCTTGCGGGCAAGTTCGGCCATTACGATCTGGATAAATTGACGAAGGTTGCCGTACCTCTGGAACTCATTCATATGTCTTCTTTGGTACATGATGATGTCATCGATGATGCAACGACACGGCGCGGACAACTTACCGTCAAATCCAAATGGGATAACCGAATTGCCATGTACACGGGCGATTTTATTTTTGGCAGGGCGCTTACGATTGCGACAGAACTGGAAGATCCGTTTATTCACCAGATGCTGTCGAAATCATTGGTCCAAATGAGTATTGGCGAAATGGAGCAAATCCGGTATTTCTTCAACACGGAGCAATCCATTCGGGATTACTTGCTGCGCATTCGGCGTAAGACAGCGCTTCTTATTGCAATCAGTTGTCAGCTTGGTGCAGCGGCCGCAGGTGCAGACCGGGACACGGTGAACCGTTTATACCGGTATGGCTATAACGTTGGGATGACGTTCCAAATTCGTGATGATCTGCTTGATTTGTTTGGCACTGAGAAGCAGATTGGCAAACCCCCGGGATCGGATATTCATCAAGGCAACATTACGCTGCCGGTTATCCTGGCGCTTCAGGATGAGAAGGTACGCGAACCGCTGCTAGAGCAGATCCGTATTATTCGGGAACATAACGGCAATGTTGATACTAAGCCGGCCATTTCGCTTATTAAAAGCAGTAAAGGCATTCAACTGGCGGAACAACTTGCCGATGATTATATTAAGAAAGCTTTGCATGCTCTGGAGGGATTGCCTAGTATCGGGGCGAAGAAGAACTTGATTGACATTGCGCATTTCGTCGGAAAGCGTAATTATTAAAGGATTCGCAATTCTTTAAGCTAATGCTTACGAAGCAAGAATTACTTCGCAATTCTTTAAGCTAATGCTTACGAAGCAAGAATTGCTTCGTAATTCTTTAAGCTAATGCTTACGAAGTAAGAATCGCTTCGCAATTCTTTTTAGGAGGGAACCTAATGGAAAGAACATTTTTGATGATTAAACCAGATGGTGTACAGCGTGGCCTTATCGGTGAAATTATGTCGAGGTTTGAGCGGAAAGGTCTGAAGCTTGTTGCTGCTAAGTTTATGGTTGTAAGCAAGGAACTTGCAGAAAGCCATTATGCTGAACATAAAGGCAAACCCTTCTACGAGCCTTTGCTTACGTTTATTACTGCAGGCCCTTCCTTTGCAATGGTGTGGCAAGGTGACAATGTCATTGCGCTTACCCGTGCGATGATTGGCAAGACGGATGCGGTTGATGCTTCCCCAGGCACCATTCGTTCAGATTTTGCCGTACATACGAACTTGAACTTGATTCATGGATCGGATTCACCAGAAAGCGCAGCACGGGAAATTGCGAATTTCTTCTCTCCTGAGCAGCTTGTAGATTACGAACATACGATACAGCGCTGGATCTGATTTTTCTCGAGCTGTAATACTGGAGGCGGCTATGTCGGAGGATCTGGATTTCAATCTTTTTATACAAAGAATGAAGGATAAGACGAACATTGATTTATCGCAATATAAAGAAGCACAGATGAAGCGGCGGCTTACGACTTTGCGGCAAAAGCATGGTTACAATACGTTCGAACTGTATTGGCGGGCGATTGAGCAGAATCGGAGTCTGATGAATGAATTTCTGGACCGGATGACGATTAATGTCTCAGAGTTCTGGCGTAACCCTAACCGGTGGGAAGTACTGCAAAGCCGCTTCCTGCCGGAAATGCTGCAGCGCAGTGAACGGCTTAAAGTATGGAGTGCAGCTTGCTCGACGGGAGAAGAGCCTTACACAATCGCGATGATCCTCTCCGAGCTTGGTGCACTTGGCAAGGCATCGGTAACAGCGACTGATTTGGATACGGTTGTTCTGGAGAAAGCGAAGGAAGGGCAATATTTGGAACGCTCCCTTCGTGATGTCCCGCCGGCATATCGACAGAAATATTTTCAGCCTGATGAAGGTATGTATGCGGTGTCGGATAAGCTCAAGAACGCTATTCAATTCAAACAGCAGAACCTGCTGCATGATGCTTTCGACCATTCCTTTGATCTCATCGTTTGCCGTAATGTTATGATTTATTTCACAGAAGAAGCCAAGCACTTATTATATCAAAAATTCGCAGCAGCCCTTCGTCCGGGCGGATTGCTCTTCGTCGGCAGTACAGAACAAATTTTCTCACCTTCTCAATATGGATTTGAATCGGCGGATACCTTCTTCTACAGACGAATCGAAGGGTAATTTCTAATTCATGTATACCGTTTTCCATCGACTCCAATACTAGTGGTAACCGAAACTTAATTGGAGGGTGAAGATGGACAAGCGAAAAGTGATTCAGGCTTATCGAAGCGGGATCATTTCCATTCAAGAATGTGCTCAAATTCTCGGTCTCGATAGTCGTCAATTACCGAATTTGATGAATCAGATGGTATTTAAGACGGAGCTGGATACGAGCAAACGATTTGTGAACAGCTAGGAGATAAGGCGGATGTTAAAGTCAGTGATGACTGTAACGTCCGCCTTTTTTTATGCCATTACAGGCAGTCCTCATTTCTTGTCAAAGCATACAGCCTGTACTATAATGAGCAAAGATGTTTACATAACAAAACGCTCGGAATATAAACAGTTAGGATGGTACGAATCATGCGCGAACTGAAAGTTGAGCTTGGCGAACGCTCTTATCCCATTTATATCGGCGAAGGTCTCTTGCAGGAGGCTCCTGCTTATTTCAAAAAGCACCAAATCAGCATGAAATCACCACTTCTTATTATTACGGATGAACGTGTAGCCCCGCATTATTTGGAGCCGCTCGAGAACAATCTGCGTGAAGCTGGATTTACAGTGTCGAGTGCAGTAGTTCCTGCAGGTGAGAGCTCTAAGTCTTTGACCATGCTGGAAAGCCTCGTAACGAAAGCGCTGGAAGCTGGACTTGACCGGAAATCTGCCATTGTCGCTCTTGGCGGCGGTGTTGTAGGGGATTTGGCTGGGTTTGTAGCGGCATCTTATATGCGCGGAGTCAAATTCATTCAAATTCCAACGACTATTTTGGCACATGACTCCAGTGTAGGCGGCAAGGTTGCGGTTAACCACCCGCTCGCGAAGAACATTATTGGTGCTTTCCATCAGCCAGAGATGGTTCTTTATGATTTGAATACGCTGCAGTCGCTTCCTCCAAGAGAAGTTAGCGCTGGGTTATCCGAAGTCGTGAAGCATGGACTGATCTGGGATGCAGAATTTACGGCATGGTGCGAAGAGAATGCGGACCGGCTGCTGGCTCTTGAGCCAGATGCTCTCGGATATGCCCTATATAAAGGATGCAGTGTTAAAGCTGCTGTCGTATCTAAGGATGAACGGGAGAATGACCTGCGTGCTATTCTAAACCTTGGTCATACGATTGGCCATGCGCTTGAGGCAGTTGCCGGCTATGGGGAGCTGCTGCACGGTGAAGCGATCTCGATTGGTATGATTGGATCTGCCAAGCTTGGATTGCGGTATGGAGCACCTGAGGAAGTCTATACTACAACCAAACGTGTATTATCCAAAGTTGGCCTGCCGGTTAAACTGCCGGAGCATTTCGATGTGGATGCCATTATGGATGCAATGATGCACGATAAGAAATTCAGCGAAAGTACGATGGTATTTGTTGTACCAACAGAGATCGGTAAAGTGGACATTAAGAAGGATGTTCAGTCCGCTTGGGTACGGGACATTGTTGAGCAATTGAAACTGGAGGCGTAAGATGATGAGTGTTAGAGGAATCCGCGGAGCCATTACCGTAGAAGCGAATGAGAAAGAACAGATGTTGCAGGCAACCCTTGAGCTTTTGAACGAAATCGTGAAGCAAAATGCAATTGACCCAAGCGATATCGGCAGCGTATTTATTACGGTTACGCAGGATTTGGACGATACATTCCCTGCAATCGCAATCCGCCAGATGGCTGGATGGGATCTTGTCCCATTAATGTGTGCGTTGGAAGTGCCGGTTAAAGGCAGTCTGGAGCGTTGTATCCGATTCATGATTCATTATAATACGGATAAGTCTCAAGCAGAAATTAATCATGTGTACTTAGCTGGCGCACGTGTGCTTCGTCCTGATTTATCCAAAAAATCATAATTGACGTACAGCCCAATCGGTAGTATATTGAGAACTAATAATAAATAGCACAGAAGAGACGCAAGACAAGAGACAGGTTTTAGTTGAGGTAGCAGGCTTTATAGTTGAGTAGAGATGAGAAGAGTAGAGAAGAGTGCAGTGAAGAAGAGAGTAGAAGGTTTGTTATCTAATAGCGCAAGGAATGGCATGTTGCTGTTATGCGCCTTAGGTCTATTCTTTATTTGCGTGCAATCTCAATTGTCATCATCTTACATTCAACGCCCCTGCGCCCGCAGGGGCTTTTTTAATGCCCTTCCCCATTCAAACGAAAGAATGCTCGTTGCCACTTCCGGTACGAAGCTATGAGGAGGAACCCCCATGACAAATGAATTGCAGCAAGTAACGAAGCTGGCCGACCAGTACAATATTATCCCAATTGTTCGCTATATGCTTGCCGATACCGAAACACCAATTCGCTTGTTCCAGCATTTTGCGAAAGAGCAGCATGCCTTTCTGCTGGAGAGTGTTGAAGGTGGTGTGAAATGGGCTAGATATTCATTTATCGGAACGGATCCTTTCATGATGCTGTACGGTAAGAACGGCAAGATGGTACTCGAGCATAACGGAGATAGACAAGTATTCGACGAGAAGCCAATTGAGCTCTTGAAAGCTCAGCTTCGCGGCTATCGCAGCCCGTCGCTGCCAGAACTTCCTCCATTTACAGGTGGAGCAATTGGTTACTTTGGTTATGATCTGCTTCAATACTATGAGAACCTGCCAAAGCATCGGATTGATGATCTGCAAATGAATGATCTGCAATTTATGTTCTGTGATCAAGTCATCGTATTCGACCATTTCAAGCAGCAGCTTCAAATCATCGGCAACGTTCATATCCCGCATGCTGCAACAGATGCGGCTATCGAGAAAGCTTATAATCGTGCCGTAAAGAAGATCGAAGCAACGATTGAACGCTTGCAGCAGCCGCTCAAGGTTCCGGTTATGACCGGTGGGACGATTCCGAATGACCCAGAGCTTGGGGATGTACAATCGAACCTGACCAAGGAGCAGTTCATCTCGAATATTGAGCAGGCCAAAGAATATATTCGCTCAGGAGATATTTTCCAAGTTGTATTATCCCAACGCTTCAGTATCGAGACGGATATTGATCCGCTGCATGTCTACCGTGTATTGCGTACGATGAACCCATCCCCTTATATGTACTATTTGAAAATGGGCGATGAAGTTATCGTTGGCACTTCGCCAGAGGCGCTTGTGAAGGTCGATGGCAACCGTAAGGTAGAGACTCGGCCGATTGCCGGAACAAGGCCACGCGGCAAGACACCGGAAGAGGATAAGGCACTTGAGGTGGAACTGCTCGCAGATGAGAAGGAACGTGCGGAGCATCTGATGCTGGTCGACCTCGGACGTAATGATATTGGCCGTGTATCTGAATTTGGTTCGGTACGCTGCGACTCCTTTATGGAGATTGAACGTTATTCGCATGTCATGCACATCGTATCTAATGTATCGGGCAAACTTCGTGAGGATAGAGATTTCTTTGATGCCTTCCTGTCTTGTTTGCCAGCAGGGACTGTATCGGGAGCACCGAAGCTTCGGGCAATGGAGATTATTGCTGAGCTTGAGAATGAAGCGCGAGGTGCATACGCAGGTGCGATTGGTTATTTAGGCTTTGGCGGATCACTGGATACCTGTATTACAATCCGTACGATTGTGTTCAAGAACGGAAAAGCTTATGTACAGAGCGGGGCGGGTATTGTTTGGGACTCTGTGCCTGAGAGTGAATATATGGAAACAGTCAATAAGGCTAAAGCAAGCTTGAAGGCAATTCGGGCAGCTGAAGCGATTTTTGGAAAACGGAACAATAAGGCCGAGCAGGCGGTTAACACAGATTACTATGTGACAAGCGGAGAGGTGTTGTAAAATGAGTTTGATGACAGAATCAATGACAATGCAAGAGGCACTTAATAAGCTTGTGAGCAGCACTGATCTGACGCGTGAAGAAGCTCGGTCGGTTATGGATTTTATTATGAGCGGTAATGCAACGTCTTCACAAATTGCAGGGGTAGCTACAGCCCTTCGTATGAAGGGCGAGACGAAAGACGAGATTACTGGCTTTGCTGAAGCTATGCGTGAGCATTCAAGCCATGTCCAAACCAAGCAGGAAGGGTTACTGGATACATGTGGTACCGGCGGTTCTGGCATTCATAAATTCAATATCTCTACCGCATCCGCTATTATTGCATCTGCAGCTGGCATTCGTGTCGCCAAACATGGCAACCGTGCAATGTCCGGTAAAGCAGGAAGTGCAGATGTTCTTGAAGCTTTAGGCGTGCAAATCACATTGACGCCTGAGCAAGCTGCCGAATGTCTTCATCAGATCGGTATTTGTTTTATGTTCGCTATGTTGTATCATCCTTCGCTGAAACATGCGGCTGCACCTCGCCGTGAACTTGGTGTTCGGACGATCTTCAATATGCTGGGTCCGTTAGCGAATCCCGCTGGAGCTGACCGTCAACTGATCGGTCTGTATGACCGCACGAAGACAGCTACGATTGCGGCTGTACTAAATGAACTTGGGGTAAAACGTGCGATGGTCGTCAGCAGTATCGACGGACTCGATGAGATTAGTATTTCGGCACCTACACGAATTTCGGAACTTCGGAATGGTGAAGTAGTGACATACGAGCTTACACCGGAAGATCTTGGCCTGACCCGTTACCCGATCTCCGAAGTAATAGGCGGGGATGCTGCTACCAATGCATCGATTATTCGAGGGATCTTCAACGGTCAGCAGCGTGGTGCTTATCGTGATATCGTCCTCGCTAACGCAGGTGCTTGCATTTATGTAGGCGGCCATGCAGATTCTTTGCAAGAAGGAGTTGCTATTGCGGCCGAGATGATTGATTCCGGCAAAGCAGAACAACAATTGCTTAAGCTTATTCAAACGACAGGAGAGTTGGCTCATGTTTCTTGATAAAATCGTAGTTACGAAGCGGGAAGAGGTTGCTCATCTCGCTTCCCAGTTTCAGCTTTCAGATTATGAACGACAAATTGCTTTGCTGCCGGAATGCCGCGGCTTCGAGCGTGCTCTAACAGCAGGCCGCAAGCGGGACATTGGTTTGATTGCAGAAGTAAAGAAGGCATCGCCTTCCAAGGGCCTCATTCGACCAGATTTTCATCCAGCACAGCTTGCTGCTGCTTATGAGGCAGCGGGTGCGGATTGTATTTCCGTATTAACTGACCGTGATTATTTCCAAGGCTCTAACGAATACTTAAGCTTGATTAAAGAGACAGTGAATATTCCGCTTCTCCGCAAAGACTTCATCATTGACTACCGTCAAGTGTATGAGGCTCGTCTAATTGGTGCAGATGCTGTACTATTAATAGCAGCAATTCTTACTTCATCTGAATTATCGGAGTTATATGATACGGCCAAATCTCTTGGCATGGACGTTCTGGTTGAGGTCCATGACCGGGAAGAGTTGGAACGTGTTCTAGAACTCAATAAAGCGACGCTTATTGGCGTAAACAATCGGGACTTGAAATCATTTGTCACTGATCTGCATACGACAGAGTCGTTAATGGATCTGATGCCAGCAGGAGTTACCGTTATTAGTGAAAGCGGGATCGCTGGACGCCAGGACATGGATTATCTGCAAACGGTAGGAGCAAATGGTGTATTAATTGGCGAGCATTTCATGCGCCAACCGGATGCTGGACAAGCGGTGATTGATCTTATGGGACCAGTGAAGGTGACGCAAGGATGACAACAACGCCAAGAATCAAGATTTGTGGTTTAAAGGATTCCACAACGATTGAAGCGATGGAGGGTCTTCCTTTCCATGAGATAGGATTTGTATTTGCCCCTAGCAAACGTCAAGTCGATCCGGAGACCGCTGCCGGTCTCATTCGTTCGGCGAAGCAGCTGAAAGCTGCCAATGGTGAGGCACCACAAACAGTTGGTGTATTCGTTAACCCCGATCTTAACGAGCTGGAACATATTTTGTCCAAAGCTCCGCTTGATGTGGTGCAGCTGCATGGTCAAGAAACAGCGGAGTTCAGCCGATTAGTGAAGAGTAGTTTTCCCGTCAAGGTATGGAAGGTTATGTCCATTGGAAAAGACGGACAAAGTGCGGCTGAGCGAGTATCCCCTTTTGACGGGGCGATTGACGCTTTATTGATTGATACGGCTGGCGGCGGTACTGGCCAAACATTTGATTGGCAGGTTATCTCGGAATATCAGAAGGCTGCTGCAGCGATTCAAGTGCCTCTTTATGTAGCTGGAGGCTTGAATCCAGGCAATGTAGGCGAGCTTCTCACAGGTAATCAGGTTGATGGGATTGATGTATCGAGTGGAGTCGAGACAAACGGACACAAAGACATCGAGAAAATTAGATTATTCGTTGGAAAGGTGATTGAACATGAACCAAGTACCAGATGATAACGGGCGCTTTGGCAAATTCGGCGGACGGTATGTACCAGAGACGCTGATGAATGCACTGCTGGAGCTAGAAGAAGCTTATAAACATTATTCGCAGGATCCTGCTTTCCAGCAAGAAGTACATGATTTGCTTCACAAATATTCAGGTCGTCCAACTCCGCTTTATTATGCGGAACGGTTAAGCCAGCATCTTGGCGGCGCTAAGATTTACCTCAAGCGCGAAGACTTGAACCATACAGGCGCTCATAAGATCAATAATACAATTGGGCAGGCTGTTCTTGCGAAGCGTATGGGTAAAACAAAGGTTATTGCTGAGACTGGCGCAGGTCAGCATGGTGTAGCATCAGCTACCGTTGCAGCTTTGCTTGGTCTCGAATGCAAAGTGTTTATGGGCGAGGAAGACATGAAGCGCCAGCAGCTGAACGTATTCCGTATGCAGTTGCTAGGGGCAGAGGTTGTACCTGTACTATCCGGCACTCGTACACTTAAAGACGCTTGTAATGAGACGCTCCGCTACTGGGTCAGCCATGTAGAGGATACGTTCTACATTCTTGGTTCTGCCACAGGTCCGCATCCATATCCAATGATGGTTCGCGACTTCCAGCGGATTATTGGGGATGAATCCCGGAAACAAATCGTGGAAGTAGAAGAACGTCTTCCAGATTACATTGTTGCGGCTGTAGGCGGCGGCAGCAATGCCATTGGTATTTTCTATCCGTTTATTGGAGATGAATCCGTTCGTCTTGTTGGGGTTGAAGCGGCAGGACGCGGTATTGATACAGAAGAACATGCAGCAACGATGACGATGGGCAGCCACGGCGTGTTCCAAGGATCATTCAGTTACTTGCTGCAAGATAAGTTTGGTCAGGTACAGCCGGCACATTCGATCTCAGCGGGTCTGGATTATCCTGGTATTGGTCCAGAGCATGCTTACTTGAAGGATTCTGGCCGTGCAGAGTACTTCCCGATTACGGACGCAGAAGCGCTTGATGCGCTGCAGCTGCTGTCCCGCACTGAAGGCATTATCCCGGCTTTGGAATCTGCTCATGCGATCGCCCAAACGATTAAGCTTGCTCCAACACTCGATCCAGACAAGATCGTTGTTGTAAGCTTGTCCGGCCGTGGTGATAAAGATGTGGAAGCGATCATGGGATATCTGGGAGGTGCAGAGGCATGAATTTAATCGATGCTGCTTTTGCAAAATTGAAGCAAGAAGGAAAGACGGCACTCATTCCTTTCTTAACGATCGGGGATCCTGATATCCCGACATCTATTGCCATTATTAAAGAGCTCGAGCAAGCTGGCGCCAACATGGTGGAGCTAGGTGTTCCTTATTCAGACCCACTGGCAGACGGTCCGGTTATCCAACGGGCATCTGAGCGTGCGCTGCAGAACCGGATCTCGATTCTGGACTGTATTGAAACAGCGGCACAAGCCAGAGAAGCCGGCGTTCAAATGCCATTTATTTTGTTTACTTACTTCAATCCCGTGCTGCAGTTTGGCCTGGAACCGTTTATGAACCTGGTTGTTGAAAAAGGAATCAGCGGCTTGATCATTCCTGATCTTCCGATTGAAGAAGACGAAGAGGTTCGTCAATTGGCAGAATTAAAAGGGGTTCATTTGATCCCGCTTGTAGCGCCAACTTCTAAGGATCGTGTAGTTCGGATCTCACGTAAGGCACGTGGCTTCGTCTATTGTGTATCGTCACTTGGCGTTACCGGCGTCCGCGCGGAATTCCACAGCGGTATTGATGATTTCCTTGCTACCGTACGTGAAGCAACCGATCTTCCGATTGCTGTAGGCTTCGGGATTTCGAGCCGTGAGCAGGTTCAGCGCTTTGAGAGCATCTGTGACGGCGTTGTTGTTGGCAGCGCCATCGTTCGTAAGATCGAAGAATCACTGCCACTTCTGACCGATGAGAAGCAAAGGGAAGCAGGGCTTACACAAATCCGCGAGTTTGTTGCTGGATTAAAGGGCTAATGAGTTAGGACAGAGCAAATCGCTCTGTCCTTTTTCTATGCTCCTATTTGCACTAATGAAGTGCTCAAAAGACAGTACCTTTGTCATATTCTGTCCTAATTTACTTGCCTACCCTTTAAAACCTTTACGAGATGTGAGACAATAGAAAACATGCAGTTAGCCAATAAGACAAAGAGGTGAATGGCGATGCAGCCAAAAAGTAATATAGTGCATCTCCCTGTTTATCAGCCAGGGAAACCGGTTGAGGACGTTAAGAGAGAGCTTGGATTAGAGGAAGTAATTAAGCTTGCTTCCAACGAGAACCCGTTTGGTTATTCCGAACTGGCGAAAGCAGCTATCATAAATGAGTTAGGTCAAATTGCCACATATCCGGACGGTGCCAGCTTTGAGCTGAATGCAGCGGTTGCGAAAAAATTCGGGGTAGAGTCTAACCAGATTATTTTCGGAAACGGATCAAGTGACATTATACTTATGCTTTGCCGCACTTATCTCGCACCTGGCGATGAAACGATCATGGCAGATGAAACGTTCTCCCAATATAAGCATAATGCCGAAATCGAGAATGCGCGCATTATTGAAGTACCTTTGAAAGACGGCAAACATGACCTCTCGGCTATGCTTGCCAAGATTAACGACCGTACAAAGCTCGTATGGGTATGTAACCCGAATAATCCGACAGGTACTATTGTCAAGGAAGATGAGCTTACTGCTTTCCTCGATAAAGTGCCTAAAGATGTTCTTGTCGTGCTGGATGAGGCCTATTGCGAGTTTGTTGATGAGCCAGGTTTCCCGGATGGAATCAAGCTTCTGAAAAATTATCGTAATTTGATCGTCCTGCGCACATTCTCCAAAATTTATGGACTGGCATCGCTCCGGATCGGTTACGGGATTGGTCATGCGGATGTGATTCAATACATGAATCAAATTCGCGAACCCTTTAATACGAACCGACTTGGACAGGTTGCAGCAACAGCCTCCATTGCAGATGATGACTTTGTCACGTTCTGCCGTGAACAGAACAATGCGGGAATTAAATATTTCTACAGCCAATTCGATCGGCTTGGTCTAAAATATTTCCCTGCATTCGGCAACTTTATTATGGTGGATGCAAAACTTCCGTCTGCTGAAGTCTTCCAGGCATTGCTCCGCAGGGGGATTATCGTTAGACCTCGGTGGACTTATTATCCGACCTATATTCGTGTATCTATAGGCACTCCGGAACAGAACGAGAAGTTTATTGCCGCTTTCGAGCAAGTTCTTCAAGAAGCGGCGGTGCGCGGATAGCCTTATGACAAAGATTGCGATATTTGGAGTAGGATTAATTGGAGGATCACTAGCGCTTTGCTTTAAAGGTAAGCCTGGTCTAACGGTAGTCGGATATTCGAACCGTCAATCCTCTGTAGAGAAATATATGAAGCGGGGAGTCGTTGATTATGCAACGACTTCCTTGCAGGAAGCAGCAGAGGGAGCAGATTTTATCTTCCTATGCGTGCCTGTAGGCAACCTTGAAGAGTATGTTACAGAACTTAGCAAGCTTAACTTGAAGCCGGGCTGTATTATTACAGATGTCGGCAGTACGAAAGCTTCGGTTGCTGAATGCGGCAAAAGACTGGAGCTGAACGGAGCAACGTTTATTGGCGGCCATCCTATGGCAGGCTCCGAGCGCTCTGGTGTAGAAGCGGCATCTACAAATCTGTTCGAGAATGCCTTCTACGTGCTTACACCTGATGAATCAACATCAGTAAATGATTTGGAACGCCTGAGAAATCTGCTTGTGCATACAAGAGCGCATCTTGTAAGCGTAGATTCCAAGTCTCATGACGAGATTGTTGGGGCGATCAGCCATCTTCCACACATGATTGCAGTAGCACTCGTTAATCAAATTCGTGGCTACAATGAGAATAATGGTCTGTACGAATTGCTCGCGGCAGGCGGATTCCGTGACATTACGAGAATTGCAGCCAGTGACCCGGTTGTTTGGCGGGACATCCTCATTAATAACCGTGAGGTGCTGCTTAAGCTTCTCAAGGATTGGAATGGTGAGGTCGAGCGATTTGCTGTTATGCTTGAATCCCTTGACGGTGATGCCATTGAGGAAGCCTTTCAGACAGCAGGTGAATTCCGCAGTAAATTACCGGAACGCCGCAAAGGGATGATTCATTCCTTATACGATTGTTATGTGGATGTCCCCGATCATCCTGGGATTATCGGCAACATTGCTAGCGAGCTTGGCAGTGCTCGGATTAATCTTAGTAATATTAATATCATTGAGAGCAGAGAAGATGTTCCTGGTGTTCTTCGTTTATCTTTCCGTACACAGGAAGATCTGGATCAAGCGATGCTGCTGCTCGATAAAACCGGATATACCGTTCGCCAATAAAACCTCGAAAGAGGTTTTTTTGTTGTGTATGAAAAGGGTAAGGATTTCTCTATACATGCTTGTTAACCGCTAATGGTTGGATGCTCTTTAAGGATGCAATAGCGGATAACGCTTTCAAAAAAAGTTTAAGCGTTTTCAAAAAAAGCATTGACTTAGTGGAAGCGTATACATATAATAAAAGTACAGTATGGTTTCTCTCCACTCCTATCCAAAACTATAGCGTTCATCATGAACGCTGACCACTCTTCGGAGTGGTTTTTTTTTGCTCATTTTTTGGACGAGCATATCCTTGTTATTCCGACAAATTCCTGCTTTTAAAGAAATGAGAGTTTACTTATTTTTTAAGACTAATGCAGGTTCGTATGTTACAATACGTATTGACAGTCCTGTTGTTAAAATATGGATGAAAACCCTTTTTGTCGAAAGAAGAAGGAATTTGACTATTGAGCATCGAATTACATACATCGTATTTATTGAAAATTTTAATGATAATGACCGCAACTTTTCGCTTCCGGTTCGGTACAATGTTACATAATCGAACTGGGAAGAAGAATTCGCAGGTGAGGAGGTTCGCCTGTCATGACTGATTCCCAATTAATACGTGAGATCAAGGACGGAAACATCGAGCTCTACTCTGAGCTGATGCGACGTTACCAACGAAAGATATTATCTTTTATCTATCATATGTTGAAGAGTGCAAAGCTGGAGCTGCTTGCGGAAGACTTGTGCTCGGAAACTTTCTATAAAGCATACCGCAGCCTTCATTCTTTTCGTGAGGTAGATGCTTCTTTTTCAACATGGCTGTATACCATTGCACGTAATACGGTACTTAGTGAGCTGCGTAAGCAAAAGTCGGCTCATGTACCATTAGACGAGTCTAATATGATGCCTGCGGCCCCGCCTGACCAGGTACCTGAGCAGCATGTGCTGCGCAGTGAGCGAATGGCGATGGTTCGGGAGGCTATTAATAATTTACCTGAGAAACAACGCTCAGCACTCATTCTGAGGGAATATGATCAGCTCGACTATCAAGAGATTGCTAATATCTTGGGTCAAACGGTGAGTTCTGTAAAATCGTTGTTATTCCGGGCAAGAGCCAGCGTAAAGACGCAGCTTGAGCCTTATTTTGGCGAATCGCCGATGATGGAAGAATACGAGGGGATGAACACACGATGAAATGCGATGACGTACAAGACAAGTTCGATCTCTTCGGGGATTTTTCTGAGGAAGATGTCGAGCGTGAAGCGATGGAAGCTCATTTGCTCGATTGTGAGCACTGTGCAGAACAATACCGTCTATGGGAAGAAAGCGAAGAAATGATTCGCATACTTTCGGAAGAAGATGAGGTTGTCAGTGCTCAAATGGAACATGTGAATCGCAGCGTCATGGATCGCATTTATGCTGAACAATCGTGGCTGTTGCCTGTATCTCAGAAAAGTTATCATTTTTCGCCTGCTTTTAGACGTAACTTAGCCATTGTGCTGGCCGCATGTTTGACTATTTTTACATGTACATTGATCTTCTTCATTAATGGAAATGAGAATGGCACTTCCGAAGAGAAGATGGCGCAGTTGACTGGTTTAATGGATACAGCAAATGCTTCTGGCAGTGAATTTGTTATTAGTGCTGAATTTGAAGTGCCTGTGGCGAGTGTCAGTGATCCATTCGTGCTGCAGGTCGTCCCGACTTTCCCGCAATATTGGATCGCTCTATCGCTTTTAGGTGTAGTTATGTCATTATTAATATTGAACTGGTTGTCTAGAACTCGAAGCTGATGCAAAAGCTTAGGACATGCGAAGTCCCTGTTGGGCTTCTGTAATTATACCTCTAACCGTGATCGTCATCTTCGAATGACCACGATAGAGGTTTTCTCATTTCCGCAGGAAAGCAGGGATAGTAAGATGATTATTGGAATGGTTCGTCACGGTAATACCGATTGGAATGCACTGGGAAAAATTCAAGGTCAAACAGATATTCCTTTAAATGAACTCGGAATCAAGCAGGCGAATGCACTGGCTGAACGGTTAGGCCATGATGAGAAGCTGTGGGATGCTGTTATTTCCAGTGATCTGCAGCGGGCTCGTCAGACTGCCTCTGTAATTGCTGAGAAGCTGGATATTCCTCTTCTTGAGGGCGATTCAAGATTACGGGAAAGAAATTTTGGCGAAGTTGAAGGCCTTATCTTACAAGAGCGGATTGACCGCTGGGGAGAAAATTGGCGTGAGGTTGCACAGGGCTTGGAATCCGATGAGGAAGTCCGTGCCCGTGGGCTAGCTTTTATAGCGGAGTGGCAGCAGCGCAAGCCGGAAGGACGGCTGCTTGTGGTGTCTCATGGCGGATTCCTCGCGCAGATGTTCGATACGTTATGTGCCGATATGGAGAAACAGCATCTCGGTAATTTGTCCTATTCGATTCTTCAGTTGAAGGACGAGCAGTGGCAACCGTTGTTGTATAATTGTACTCGTCATTTGGAGCAGGAGCAGGAAGCATCGAGTTCGAAGTTTTAATCGACAGATGGTCAATCTCGGGAATGTATCTCCTTCCGGTCGCTGTTGTCATTTTGAATTTTGATTAGATGTTATTTGTGTATTCAAAATGACAAAGGCGAGCGCTTCGCTCCTCCAGGAGATACATTCGCCGCTCATTCCCTCGTCAATTTTATTGTTTTAACAAGTTATAGGCTGCCGATTGCTGGCAGCCCTATTTTTGTAGTTCTGAGAAGTGCCACGTTGGATTTCATCCATCGTGATCACTGTATTTACTGTTACTCGCTCGCCTATGTTGGATTTGATACAGTCAGATGAACTCGAAAACTCCAGTAACCTTGTTACAGATGAATCAGGTTGGAGTAAATCCAGCGTATGGCCACGGGGCTTGGAGAAAGATAGATAATGTTGGAGTAAATACAACGGGGAGTGTGGCCAGAGTATTATGAGTATTAAAGCAAGGTTAGAGCCGATGTAAGCGCATAGCTAATTAAGGGCTGCCAAATAAATGGCAGCCCTATTTGCTGTCCTCTCTTTTGAATTTTAAATGGTTTTTGTGTGAAAACGAGCGAGCGGGAGCGGAGCAAGCAAATGTTCTGTAGAAGCGAAGCGTTCGCTTTTGATATCCGGATTCCTTACAGTAACCACTTCTAATATGGAGGAATCCGGTATCAATGGCGATCGAAGAACAATTGCTTGCGCAGCGGCTCCACTTATCGCGATGTAAACCTTTTTCACACAAGTAGTTTTAAAATTCAATTATTTTCCCATAATGATACTAATTATTGCTAGCGAATCAAATAACAAGCTCGCGAAGCAGAGCTTAGGCGGCGCGGGTATTTACGGAAAGGAGAGATTTAATGAATTTGTCGGATATGCTGGGCTATGCTGATATTCAGCAATTAAGCCGGATCGCTACCGTGTATCAATGTGAGTGCAATGGCCACTCCAAAAATGATTTGATTCAGTCTATTCTCTCAACCGTAAGCCGGAAAGATGTATTTGAAGCGCAGATCAGCAGTATGAAACTAGACGAAATGCGGTTCTTGAACTCCTTGCTGTTCGAATCGAGAGATTCATTCAGTCTAGAAGAGCTTGTAGCGAGGGTTCAGCAAAGCAAGTTTGGTGAACTTGAGCCGCCAGCGGAAGAGCCGCCGCCGCAGAAAAAAACGAAACGTACTTCAAAGAAAAAACAAGCAGAGGCGGAAGCGCCTAAAGAAAGCGGACCGCGGGAGATGATCTCCAGGTTCAAGCATCAGGGATGGCTGTTTAATGGTGTAACGGGAACGAACCGTTATATGTTCCAAGTTCCGCAGGATCTACGAACAAGATTTCGTGATACGCTCCGTAAAAAATTCGCAGCTGAGCTGCATTATACGGATGAGCCGCAAGTGTACCGGGATGAGCAGATGCTTGCACAGGATGATATTTATCATCTGCTTCATTATATTTATCACAATGAAGTGCAGCTGGCTGCAGATGGCTCAATGTACAAACGATTCAGTGGACAAATATTAGAAAAGTTGGCTATCCAGGAGGAGCTGCCATCCAAAGGCGAGTGGCGCTTCGGATACGGCCGACATTTCCACCATTATCCGAACCGGATGTCTCTCCTTTATGACTACTGCAGCTATATGAAGTATTTTGCAGATAATAATCTGGTACTTGCTCTATCGACGATTGGTGAAGAGCGGCTGCATAACAAACCGGTTAATGAAATGGAACAGCTGTATAAGTTTTGGTTGAAACTCTACAAAGGACCTATCCCTAATTTGCTGGCACTAGTTCATTGGATGAACAGCTTGGCTGAGCAATGGGTTACAGTCGCATCGCTTCGTAAAGTGCTCGTACCTTTTATTAAACCGTTCTATTATGACACGGCGGATAAGGTACTCGATGTTCGACTGATTGGGATGATGGTGCATCTGGGCATGCTGCGCGTTGGTGAACATCAGGAGCATGGACCAGTTGTCCGGATGACGAAAATGGGAAGAGCGCTTATCGCAGGGGTAAGCCTCGAAGATCAAGATCGTATGTTTCTCTATTAGAATTTCTATGAAACCAACTAGGCGATGGCATATTAATTGGAATGGGGGCAATCGTACTTATCGGCGCGCAGAATGGTGAATATGCTTAAAGTAGGAGCCGGTTCGATTGTGACAGAGAACGAAGTAAGTTGACCTATACTCTTTCACTTTAATCACCGCGTGACGAAAGTCGAAGACGATAGGATCTCTTAAACGCCGGTTTGGAGGTGTATCCTATGGACAAAATGAAAGTTGCGTATGAAGCAATGCTAGGTTTAGCAGCGGAAATGGTATTAGATGAAGCCGTCCACAAATTTCGCTCCGATCAGATTTACAAAGGGATTGATCAAGCGTTAGCTGTTGGGGACGAGGATACGTTCTACCGTTTAGCTGCTCAATTAAATCAATTGAAAAGCTAATTTACGCAAATAGAAACTTCCGCCCTATGATGGAGGCAAGCAATCCGTCATAGCTGCGGGAGTTTTTTTGTTTGCAATGATTGGCAAGATCCCCCTTTATGGGTAACATAGAGGGATGGGTTCAATTTAAGCAGGGAGAGGGAGCAGGAATGAAGTTTAGTGATATTGCAGATGAACAATGGGACGAGCTTAAGCCATATCTTGACACTTGTTTGCTGCCGGTAACAGGCATGACGGGGATAGAACAGCCTCATGAAGCGCGAGTAGCGCTTGAACAATTGAGGGATGTTATGGATCTGATCGAAATTCCGTTTAAAGGAAGGATCGTTACTTATCCCGCAATGCATTACATAAGCGAAGACACTGATCAGAACATCGTCTCACGAGTTTGCCGTTCATTGAAGGAAACAGGATTCCGATTTGTTATTGTTATTTCTGCTAAGAATCAAGAAGGGCTGACATGCCCGGAAGCGGATCTAATCATTTGCCCGGAACAAGATGGAGCGGCACCAACTGCGGCATCTGTGTCGAAAGCAGTGGTGGCAATGTGGAATCCCGGCGAATCCTAGTCGGATGTCAAGCTGTGAACATGGTCTTTTTGAATAAAAAAAATGGGATTTGGGGAAACAAAAGTTATGGCAAGGTTAATTGTGACAAATTGCCAACAAATTTATGAATGGCATTTTATAGGTAAACAAATCGCGAGCCATATTCTTGACGCTCCCAAGCACCTAGGCTATTATAGTGTATGTCCTAGTTCGTCAAGCGTTTTGCCGTGTGGCTGAACGCGAGAAATGGTTGGCAAAGGGGGTTAGAACAGAAGATGAGTAACCACGAACATCAAGAAACCGCGCATCGTCCGGTTCAACGCAAAGAGATGTCCCGGCGTCAATTTTTGTCGTATACACTCGGCGGTACGACTGCCTTTATGATGGGTGGCGCGGTTTTGCCTATGGTCCGTTTTGCGGTTGATCCTCTCTTAGCAAAAAAAGCAGAGGGTACATGGGTTAAAGTAGTTGAAGAGAGCAAAATAACAAGTGAGCCTCAAGAATTCAAGTTCCAAATTCATCAGGTCGATGGTTGGTACGTAAGTGATCCGGAGCTTTCAGCATGGATTACGAAAGATGCAAATAACCAAGTTTTTGCACTTTCGCCAGTTTGTAAGCATCTGGGTTGTACGATTGGCTGGAATACCTTAGGCAAACATGAGTATGACTGCCCATGCCACGGTGCAAGATATACCGTAGATGGTAAGAACCTTGCAGTTGCTCCAAACCCATTAGATGAATATGAAACGAAAATTGAAAACGGTTTTGTGTACTTAGGTCCTGTTAAGAAAAACTCTCGGGTATAGGAGGCTGATAGCAGATGTTTAAATCGATGTACAACTGGATTGACGAACGTCTTGATATTACGCCGCTATGGCGGGATGTTGCGGACCACGAAGTTCCTGAGCATGTTAACCCTGCTCATCACTTCTCCGCTTTCGTGTACTGCTTTGGCGGTTTGACGTTCTTCATTACTGTAATTCAAATTTTGTCCGGCATGTTCCTTACCATGTACTATGTACCGGACATCATCAATGCTTATGCAAGTGTTGACTATTTGAACCATAAAGTAGCATTTGGCGGGATTGTTCGCGGGATGCATCACTTTGGAGCAAGTTTAGTTATCGTTATGATGTTTTTACATACCTTGCGTGTATTCTTCACCGGTTCGTATAAAGCTCCGCGTGAAATGAACTGGGTCGTAGGGATGCTGATTTTCTTCATTATGTTAGGCCTCGGCTTTACAGGTTACCTGCTGCCTTGGGATAACAAAGCTTACTTCGCGACGAAGGTTGGCGTACAGATTGCAGAATCTGTTCCGTATATCGGACCTTATATCGGTGAATTCCTGTACGGCGGCGACATCGTTGGCGCGCAAACGCTAACACGGTTCTTCGCGATTCACGTATTCTTCTTGCCTGGCGCTCTGATCGCAATGCTCGCAGCGCATTTCCTGATGATCCGGAAGCAAGGCATCTCTGGACCACTTTAAGCGAAGGGAGGATTTATTATGGCGCACGGTCATAAATCGAACGAGAAGGTCGTTTATGTTGGCGACTCACGGGTGAAGAAAAGCAATCATCCAAACATTCCGCCAGATTATACGTCCTACCCCGGTAAATCGGAAGCGTTCATACCGAACTTCCTGCTTAAGGAATGGATGGTCGGATGTGTCGTTCTAGTCGGGTTCCTGACATGGACAATTGCTGAGGGTGCACCGCTTGGTTATCCAGCGGATCCTACAAACGCAGCTTTTATCCCAATGCCAGACTGGTATTTCTTGTTCCTGTATCAGTTCCTGAAATATCCATGGGTATCTGGTGACTATATCGTACTTGGTACAATGGGTGTTCCAGCTGTTATGTTCGGCGGTTTACTGCTTGCTCCATTCCTGGATACAGGTAAAGAGCGCCGCTTCTATCGTCGTCCAATTGCTTCATCTCTTATGTTCCTGTCATTAATTTCCTGTGTGTATTTGACCGTTATTTCTTGGAATCACTACACGCATGAAATGGAAGCTACGAACTCGATCCCTGAGCATCATGTTCGTGAAGAGAAAGCACGTGAGGCCCACGAAAAAGGCCAAGAAGTACCAAGCGCAACGAAGCAGGAAGATAAGGCTGTTGCACTTGTTGATGCTAATGATCCAGCGATGGATATTGCAAAGAAAGCGCAATGTGTAACTTGTCACGCAGCTGATCTGAAAGGCAATCCACCGCAAATCCCAGCTTTGACTGGTGTTGGCGATCGTTTGTCGAAGGAAGAACTAGTTGAGACGGTTACGAATGGTCGCGGCGGCATGCCATCCTTCAAAGGCACACTGACTGCAGAAGAGATTGACCAATTAACAACTTGGCTGTCGAAGCAAAAAGCGCCAGCTGAATAATAGCAGCACCTTGAAAACCTGATCGTATTTATGCGATCAGGTTTTTTTCGAAGTTTTCCTTACTATATGGGTAAAATGGAGGGACGTACATTCCAATGGGGTTACCGATATCTTGGTTTTGGAGCAGATCGTTTCTGTTGAATCGCCTTTTTTTATGGCTGATGTTTATTTGTAATTTCCTTGGTACCGTATATGGGTACATTTGGTATGGAAATCAAATTGAAGATACTCTCAGCAACCATCCGCTATGGCAAATTGTTTTTGTGCCGGATAGTCCGACGGCAAGCTTGTTTTTCACTATCACCTTACTGTATTGGCTGTTTCCACCGCGTGGTAACTCCAAATTTGTTAATGGCGCAAGGATGATAATTGAGGGTCTGGCGGTCGTTACCTCTATTAAATATGGGATCTGGGCTGTATCCATGATTGTTGCGGGCAGTATGCAGGGAGATCCGCTGCATTGGGAGCATTGGATGTTAATGTGTTCTCATTCGGCAATGGCTATTGAGGTGCTTTTATACGCTAGGTTTATGAAGGCTAGAGTAGGGGCTGCTGTTATCGGTACCTTATGGCTTTTGCTTAATGATACGGTGGATTATACATATGATGTCTTCCCATGGCTGTCAGATTCCCTCATGGATAACTTGACACAGGTGAAGTGGTTTACGTATAGCTTAACGATCTTCAGTTTTATTGTTGGAGGTTTAGCTTTAAAGGCAAAAAAACAGACATAAGGATGGACATCCCTTCATAAAGTGGTCATAGCAGATGCTTACGAAGTAAGAATCACCGCATGAGCCAAGCTGGACTTGGCCCATTGTGCGGCAATTCTTAAGCAGATGCTTACGATGTAAGAATCACCGCATGAGCCAAGCTGGACTTGCCCATTGTGCGGCAATTCTTAAGTAGATGCTTACGAAGTAAGAATCACCACATGAGCCAAGCTGGACTTGCCCATTGTGCGGCAATTCTTAAGTAGATGCTTACGAAGTAAGAATCACCGCATGGGCAAGCTGGACTTGGCCCATTGTGCGGCAATTCTTAAGTAGATGCTTACGAAGTAAGAATCACCGCATGGGCAAGCTGGACTTGGCCCATTGTGCGGCAATTCTTTGTAGGAGGGGATGTCCATGAAGATACGAATTGTACTGCCCTTATTCTTATGTATCGTCATGACCGTCTGTTCGGTTACGGTTGCTAAAGCCTTTCCTTCGGAACTGATTGGGACTGGCCATGCTAACGAGTCACGGAGTGAGCTGATTCGTCTGGACGAGACGGCGACAGCTTTATACGAAGCTGCTTACAAGAACAATCGCCAAGCTGGCTATAAATATGTGCAGCAGCTCGCCAAGCTTGTGGACAAACAAGAAGTTCGGCAAGCCGGACAAGCTGCTGGATGGATGTTGATGGAGGATAGTATCTCTTCTATCGCATTCACGCTAAAGAACGGTAAGATGACTTCGGATTGGTTAACAGCTTCGGCGCGTATCCATCTCACAACTGATGCGCTGCTGCGTCCGGAACATGCCTTATGGCTGCAGTATGAGAAAGTAATGCTGGAGGATTTGGAGCGTGTAAACCGTTCATGGAACAGACAGACAGATGACGGTGCTACTGCAGCCCGCGCTGCGATGAACAGCTTCAATGAACACCTGCTGCGGATTGAAGTTGCTGCTTCGATGCAGCGGCCGGCGGATCGGATTGAGGAATTAAGGGAACGCATGCATTATACCAATGTCCTTCTTGAAGCGGGGATGAAAGGTCAGACAAAGCAGGACTGGACGGACAATTCGATTCAGGATTTGGAATATTCTCTAAATCGGTTATTCGATAACGGTCATTCTGAAGAAGAAGAACCGGTCATCGCCCCACCAGGTGAGGCGAATCCGATTAGCTGGATCTTGCTGCTAGGCGCGATCATTATGGCCGTTCTTACGTACATAGGCTGGCGCAAATATAAGCAGCAGCCATATGGCGTAAAGCCGCTCTCCTAAATCTCATTCTTCTTTGAAGCCTTCACCAAGTACATCATGAACTTCGCTAATTACAGTAAAAGCTCTGGGGTCGATACGGCGTATAATGTTCTTAAGCCGGCGCATTTCTTGCCGCTGAACAACGCAGTAGACGACCTCTTTTGATTGCCCGGAAAAAGCGCCGAGTGCTGGCATTAAAGTAACACCTCGGTCAAGCTCGGATGTGATCTGGGCAGCCATTTCCTTGCCATGCTCGGTAATAATCGAGAAAGATTTGGCCGCATAAGCGCCATCTTGAATAAAGTCGATCAGCTTGGATGCGACAAAGACAGTAACAAGGGTGTACAGTACTTTCTCAATCGGAATATAGAAAAGGGAGATGCCAATGATAATGGCATCAGTAAGTAAAATAAACTGCCCCATACTGAAAGCTTTACGTCGGGAAGCAATTCTGGCGATGATATCGACGCCTCCGGTTGTTCCTCCTGCCCGAAAGACGATACCTAATCCGCCGCCTAACGTCACACCTGCATAAAGAGCAGCTAGCAGGTAGTCGTGGGAATTGCTTAGCGTAACGATCCAGCCCTTGTCAATCAACCATTCCATCAATGCAAGGAAACCGGATAGTGAGATAACACCAACAAGGGTATAGGCCATTTCGCCAAGGCCTAGCTTCCTCCAGCCAATCACAAAGAGCGGAATATTCAGAATCAGGGTTGAGATTGAGAGCGGCCAGCCGGCAGCGTAGTTTAGCAGGACGGCGATCCCGGTCACGCCGCCTTCCATCAGTTGGTTTGGTATCACGAAATAATGAAGCCCAAAGGCATAGATGGCTGTACCCAATAGAATGGGTAATATGGTTCGAAGTTGAAGCATGTATTTCCGCGGCATATGAGGAACTCCTTTTAGGTTCATGAACAAGCTATTTAAGTATTATAGCTTAATGAACGGCTCAAAAAACATTGTTTTCAGTGCTTCTTTACGTTAACATAGGTGATATTAGCGTTATACATAAGAAAGAAAGGGTCATCAGCAATGACAGATAAATCGTTAGCCGATATCCAGCGCGAAGTAGATGCCTATATCGGTCAATTTAAAGAAGGCTATTTCAGCCCATTAGCTCTTATGGCGCGAATAAGTGAAGAAGTAGGCGAGCTCGCCAGAGAAGTGAATCACTATTATGGTGAGAAGCCGAAAAAGCCCAATGAAGAAGAAAACTCCATTGAGATGGAGCTTGGCGATATTTTATTTATTTTGTCCTGCTTTGCGAATTCCCTCAACATTGATCTGACGGAAGCGCATAACAAAGTCATGAATAAATTCAATACTCGGGACGCTGATCGCTGGACTAGAAAAAACGCCGAACAGTAGAACACCCTCCTACATATGCTGTACCATCAACCTGTGTACAAGGAGGATGGGCATATGGACGGGGAAAGCTGCGTGAAGAAGGCGTATGAGTTTATTCTAAATAGTGATTTCGAACAGGCGATTTATTGGTTCGAGCAAGCGATAGCGGCAGAACCTCTAAATGCGAGCTATCAACATAAATGTGCGGTTTCATGCGCCAGAAGCGGCAAATGGAGCAAAGCGCATCAATATGCGAAGCAAGCAATAGAGCTTGAAGGTAATCATCCCGAATATTTATACCATCTGCATACGATTGAGTCGAAACTCTTGGTATCCTCGGCAGAGCTTAAGCTTGCTGAAGAGCCATCGCGGTACCTGGATGCACTGCCCCTGCTTCAACAGGCGGCTGAGCTTGATCCACTTAGCTTCGAGGCCTTTTATTTACTTGCCTTGACATACTCGGAGATAGGCCGTATTGAAGATTCGGTGGTTAATGCCAGAGAAGCAATTAGACTAGATCCCGGACATTCCGCAGCGCGGAGATTGTTCGCTGATGTAAATCGGAAGCGCAGAATGATGCGCAGACGGGTGATGGGCAAACAACAACAGAAAGATTAGGTGATCTTGGTGGCTATTAAGGTAGCAGTAATCGGAGCAAGCGGCCGAATGGGCCGTGAAGTTGTGAAAATGGTGCTGGAGGACGAGGCGCTTGAGCTCGTTGCTGCCGTCGCTCCTTCAGCAGGTCCTGTGGACGCTGGACTATTTGCAGGAAAATCAAATACAGGAGTTACCGTTAGCGCAACGATTGAAGAAGCACTAAGCGGCGCAAAGGCAGATGTACTTGTTGATTTTACAGTGCCTGCGTTAGCTTATCAGCATACAAAGGTCGCGATTGAATATGGCGTCCGGCCTATTATGGGTACAACAGGCTTTACGCCTGAACAAATCGAAGAGCTGGACAAGCTTTGCCAGGAGAAAGGGCTGGGTGGCTTGATTGCCCCGAATTTCTCCATTGGCGCCATTCTGATGATGAAATTCGCAGCAGAGGCATCCAAATACTTGCCGCATGTCGAGATTATTGAGTATCACGGCGATCAGAAATTGGATGCACCATCGGGTACATCCATTAAGACTGCTGAACTGATCTCACAAGTACGCGAAGAGCTTCGTCAAGGTAACCCAAATGAAGAAGAAGTTATTGAAGGAGCTCGCGGAGGTTATTATAATGGCTTCCGTATACATAGTGTAAGGCTGCCAGGCGTATTTGCTCAGCAAGAGGTTGTATTTGGCGGCTATGGTCAAACGCTGAAAATTCGTCATGACTCTTATGATCGCGCTGGTTACATGCCAGGTGTTAATGTTGCGATCAAAAAAATCATGACTTACAGTGGTTTGATTTATGGTTTCGAACATGTAATGGACTAATTTCTTATACAGCGTAGAAAGAGTGGGGATTGTAGATGTTGAAAATTGCTTTTATCGCGCATGACCGCAAAAAAGAAGAAATGGTTAACTTTGTAACGGCTTATGAAAGCGTGTTTGCTCCCCATGAATTATACTCCACGGGTACAACAGGTACTCGGATCATGGAACAAACAAGCCTTAAAATACATCGCTTTATGTCCGGTCCTCTTGGTGGTGACCAGCAGATCGGTGCAATGGTTGCTCAAAATGAGATGGACCTTATCATCTTCTTGCGTGATCCACTTATGGCGCAGCCTCACGAACCGGACATCATTGCTTTGCTTCGTCTTTGTGACGTGCAGGGTATTCCGGTTGCAACCAATGTGGCTACGGCAGAGCTGCTCGTAAGAGCACTTGCACGTGGAGACTTTGCTTGGCGCGAGCTTGTACACAAATATAAACCAGGCATTGATCAGCCATGAGTGAGCCATTAGATCTTCTTGTCTTTGGTGCACATGCGGATGATGCAGAGATCGGAATGGGCGGCACAATTGCAAAATATACGGCTGCTGGTAAACGGGTTGGAATTTGTGATTTGACCGAAGCGGAAATGTCTTCAAACGGCACCGTGGAGCTTAGGAAGCAGGAAGCTTCCAACGCTTCCTCGGTGCTTGGTCTATATACCCGTACGAATCTGGGACTGCCAGATCGTGGTCTGGAAATGACAAAATCACATATTGATGCAATCGTCGCAGAAATTCGTCGTACGAGGCCGCGGATAGTATTCGCCCCTTACTGGGTAGACCGTCATCCCGATCATATCGTTTGCAGCAAGCTAGTGGAGGAAGCCGTATTTAATGCCAAGCTTCGCCGTTATATGCCAGAGCTGCCGGCTGTTCAAGTGGAGCAATTGATTTATTATTACATAAATGATGTTGATAACGTTTCGCTTATGGTAGATGTGTCTAATTATTATGATGAGAAGAGACAGTCTCTTATGGCTTATCAGTCGCAATTCCAGACAGCTGCACCAGGTGAAGACCGTGTCTCAACACCGCTGACAGATCGATATATCGAACGGGTTGAGGCTCGCGACAGCCTGCTTGGTCAAACACGAGGCTGGAAGTATGCGGAAGGATTCGCGATTAAGCGTCCGCATGCGGTGGAATATTTTTAACAAAAGGTAAAAAGTAAAGGACGACATAACACAGAACATTGTCGAATATATAGATTATCATCATGTTATGAAAGGGCGGACGACCAATATGGCACGTAAACTTAAAATTGGAATCACGTGTTATCCTACCCTGGGGGGTTCCGGCGTCGTTGCAACGGAACTTGGAAAATTAATGGCTGAGCGCGGCCATGAGATACATTTTATTACGCACAGCATACCTTTCCGTCTCGGGAAATTTCATAAAAACATTTTCTTTCATGAAGTAGAAGTCAATGATTATTACGTCTTCCGTTATCCGCCATATGATTTATCCTTGGCAAGTAAAATGGCACAGGTTGCAAAGATGGAAAAGCTGGATCTGCTGCATGTTCATTATGCCGTTCCACATGCCGTTTGTGCTCATCTTGCGAAACAAATGCTTGGAGATGGCTTTAAGACCGTAACGACCCTCCATGGTACGGATATTACCGTGCTGGCACAAGATGAGTCGCTGAAGGACTTGATTCGTCTTGCCATTAACCAGAGTGATGCTGTAACAGCTGTGTCACAGGATTTGATCAATGAAACAAGACAGCTTCTTGATATTACTCGTCCCATTGATCTAACGTATAATTTCGTCGATAAACGGGTGTATTACCCACGGGATGCCGTATCTCTTCGCGCCGATTACGCGGAGCCACACGAGAAGATTATGATGCATATTTCCAACTTCCGTCCTGTTAAGCGTGTAAGTGACGTTGTAGAAATATTTGAACGCGTGTCCAAACAACTTCCTGCTAAGCTGCTTCTTGTAGGCGAAGGCCCTGAACTGTCCAAGATTCAGTGCAAGATCAGACAAATGGGCTTGGAAGACCGTGTTCATTTCCTTGGCAAACAAGAAGATGTCGCACAGGTTATTTCAATGGCTGATCTATTGCTGCTTCCTTCGGAGAAAGAGAGCTTTGGTCTAGTTGCCCTTGAAGCAATGGCATGCGGCGTACCTACGGTTGGTTCGAATGCCGGTGGTATTCCGGAGCTTGTCACTCATGGAGAGACTGGCTACTTATGTCCGATTGGCGATGTGGAAGGGATGGCAGGCTTTGCAGCGCAGCTGCTTAAGGATGAGAAGCTTCATAACTCCTTCAAGGAAGCGTGCCTATTCCGTGCGCGCAATGAGTTCTGTAACGATGTGATTACGACTCAATATGAGCAAATATATTACCGGGTTTTAGGGATTGAAGCCGATCTTCCAATTCCGGTATGCGAAGCTTAGAAAAGGAAGGGGAGTGCCGAAACATATGGGGATACGCTTCAATTTGCCGACCATCATGCAGCAGGCAATACCCGTACTCGAAAAGCTTGGGGAGCAAGGCTATGAAGCAGTATTTGTTGGTGGCTGCGTCAGGGATACGGTTATGGGGCTTTCAATCAAGGATGTAGATATTGCTACATCGGCGAGACCAGAGCAGGTATTGGCTTTATTTCCCCGCTGTATTCCGACCGGACTCCAGCATGGCACAGTGACTGTCCTGCATAATGGCATTCCTTATGAAGTGACGACCTACCGGACAGAATCAGAATATGAGAAGCACCGCCGTCCAGCGCAAGTCGAGTTTATCGACCGTCTGGACGGCGATTTGCTGCGCAGGGATTTAACGATTAATGCCATGGCGATGTATGCTGATGGTGAGCTCTATGATCCATTTCAGGGTATAGAGGATCTGCGACACAAGGTGATTCGCTGTGTAGGTGATGCGGACGCGAGATTCCAGGAGGATGCGCTCAGGATGCTGCGAACGATCCGGTTCGCTTCCCAATTCGGATTCTCCATTGCTCATCAGACTTGGAGAGCCTTAATTAAACATCGTGAGCTGCTTCAATTCATCGCTATGGAGCGTGTATTTGCAGAGCTTGACCGTATGGTGAGCGGAGCTGCCCCGCAGCATGCGTTACACCTGCTTTCAGTAAGCAGACTGTTGCTGTATTGCGGTACACCGCTAGCTGCAGCGGACAAGCTTGGGGAAGCTTATCTGGCTAATCCAGATAGTTTTAAGCCTTTCACTCAAATACACAAGCTTCAACATCCAGATATGCGTTATGCTGCAATGCTAATGGTTGATTATTTAACGACTATAGAGGCAGATGAGACATTAAAGGCATTACGTCTGCCAACAGCTCGCGTGAACTCGATTATGGCCGTCCTGCACATGCATTCACAATTGATTATGAAGCAGGATGAAGATTTGCGGCTCACATGGACAAATGCTGTTATTCAATATGGTGAAACAGCGGCTCGTGGGTGGTTATCCATTGCACAATGGGATCCGCATCAAGTTCTTCATCCCTATGCGAACCTCTTCATGGAATGGTTAGACAACATGCCGGCTCTAAATTTAAAGCAGTTAAAGCTGAATGGCAAACAGCTCGCAGGAGGCTTAAATCAAGAGCCTGGAACATGGATGGGACGGATGCTGCAGCGGCTCCTCCTGCAAGTTGCATTAGGTAAGCTGCCGAATGAACAAGAAGCGTTACTTGCGCAAGCTCAAATATGGAATATCGAGGATTGATAAAGATGTCAACCAACCGATTGCTTGAATTGTTTGAACAAAATCCTGGCGAGTATGTTTCTGGAGAATTAATCAGTCAGCAGCTTGGCGTCAGCCGTACGGCTGTTTGGAAGCAAATTAAAAAATTGGAGTCGATTGGCTATCAGTTTGACGCTTCGCGTCGGTTAGGATACAAACTGATCTCTTCGCCAGATACCTTATCGGTACCTGAGCTGCTCAGTCAAATGAAATCGAAAATATTTGGCAGCTCGATCCATTGGTTCGAGTCCGTAGATTCTACGCAAAATATAGCGCAGAAGTTGGCGGAGGAAGGTGCGCCGGAAGGTACACTCGTCATAGCGGAGCAACAGCAGAATGGCCGCGGTCGAATGGGGCGTGGCTGGGTATCCCCACAAGGAAAAGGGATCTGGATGAGCATGATCCTTCGTCCTTCGACTCCGATTCATTTTGCACCGCAGCTTACACTGCTTACTGCAGTTGCGTTATGCCGCAGCTTGCGAAGAGTGACAGAATTACCAATAGGTATCAAATGGCCCAATGATTTGTTAATCGAAGGCAAGAAAATCAGCGGGATTTTGCTGGAATCCACAGCGGAGGATGAGAGACTACGCTATGTTATCGCAGGAATTGGCATCAGTGTCAATCTGGAGAAGACGGATTATCCGGACGAAATGCTGAATAAGGTTACCTCGCTTCGTATTGCCAATGGCGGCGACGGCTTTGATCGGACGACGATTATTACCGATTTTTTGCATGAATGGGAGCAGCTTTATTTGCTTTATTGTGAAAAAGGCTTTGGTCCAATTATTACGTTATGGGAAGCGTTATCGGTATCTCTGAACCAACCTGCACGACTTATAACCCCTCAAGGTACAATTGACGGCGTTCCGATTGGTCTTGATGCCAGCGGTGCATTAACTGTACGCAAGGAAGACGGAAGCACGGTTATTGTGTTTTCTGCAGAAATGGGCGAGCCCGTACGCTAAGGGGCGTTTACGGGCACTCCTTTTTTTGTTACTATAAAAGAAGCAGGCGGTATCTGGTAAGAGCTGCACTGCTGTGGGTAATAGATGTAGTGGATTAGCAAGGCAAACTCTGCTCTGAGCCGTAGGGACCGAGACAGAAGGAAGCAAAGACTTAGCATACGTTTCCTTTTTAGTTCGGGAACCTTTTTAGCAGCGGCTAAAAGGTTTTTTTGTGTTTATCCTAAAACTTAAAGGGGATGAAGCGAAATGAGGAAGCGTCTGACAATTACCAACCTCAAGAAAATGAAGCAGGACAAAAATCCAATCTCGATGCTGACCGCGTACGATTACCCATCTGCCTTATTGGCGGAAGAGGCTGGACTAGATGTTATTCTGGTCGGCGATTCATTAGGGAATGTTGTACTCGGTTACGATACGACGATTCCGGTCACGCTCGAAGATATGATTTACCATACACGCGCCGTAGCACGAGGTGCCAAGAATACGTTTATTGTTACGGATATGCCTTTCATGACTTACGGCATCGGTCGGGAATCTACGCTGCGTAATGCAGCAAGGCTGATGCAGGAAGGCGGAGCTCAAGCTCTTAAGCTGGAAGGCGGTACGGATATTGCCTCTGAAGTAGAGGCTTTGGTTAAAGCCGGGATCCCTGTAATGGGTCATATCGGTTTAACTCCACAATCGGTTCATCAGCTTGGCGGCTACAAGGTACAGGGCAAGCTCGAACGCGAAGCAGAAAAACTGATGGAAGATGCCAAGGCGCTTGAAGCTGCCGGAGCATTTGCTATCGTGCTGGAGCTCGTTACGGAGCCTTTAGCAGAAGCCATCAGCAAAGAATTGTCGATCCCAACCATTGGCATCGGCGCAGGACGTGGCTGTGATGGTCAGGTACTGGTTTATCATGATATATTGCAATATTCATCACCTTATATCGAGAAGAAAATGGTCAAAACGTATGCAGATATCGGATCAACAATCCGTAATGCTATTAGCAGCTACGTAAGCGAAGTGAAAGCTGGCGCTTTTCCTGCGGAGGAGCATTCCTTTGGCGCTAAGTCGGCAGCCATCAATCATCTATATGGTGCTGGAGAAGCTGCAAATAACAGCAGTAATCAAGCAAGCGGAGAGGAGTCCCCCAAGCGTGATTTTGTGTCGAACCATAGCTGAGCTAAAAAACGAACTTATTAAAATCAAACAATCATCCAATGATCCAACTATCGGGCTTGTACCAACAATGGGGTTTCTTCACGAAGGTCATGCAAGCTTAATGCGTCAATCGGTGGCTGAGAACACAGCCTCGGTATTATCTATATTTGTAAATCCTATGCAATTTGGCCCTAATGAAGATTTTGAACGTTATCCGCGGGATGAGGAAAGAGATCTTGCGATTGCGAAAGAGAACGGCATCGACATTGTCTTTATGCCAGAAGTGAAGGAAATGTATCCTGTGAAGCCTCGTACTTCAGTTATCGTAAGTCAGCTTACGGAACGATTATGTGGTGCTTCAAGACCTGGACATTTCGACGGCGTTGGGCTTGTTGTGAGCAAGCTTTTCCATCTCGTTCAGCCTGATCGAGCATACTTCGGTATGAAGGACGCTCAGCAGATTGCGGTTATTCAGCAAATGACAGACGATCTGAATTTCCCGGTGGAAATCATTCCTTGTCCAATTGTAAGGGAACCAGATGGACTTGCGCTTAGCTCGCGTAATGTTTATTTAACAGCCGAGAATCGGCAGCAAGCGGTTGTATTGTCGCAGTCTTTGGCTCTTGCGAAGCAATGGGCGAATGAACCTGGTATTACATCTGAAGAGCTGGTATCACGCGTAAAAGCGAAAATCAACGAAGCAGGTCAAGCGGAGATTGATTATGTGGAATGGTTGATTTATCCTTCTTTGGAGCAGCCTTCTTGGAATGAGCCGATTGAGCTTGAAGAAAGCAAATATATTCTGGCACTTGCCGTAAAATTTGGTTCGACTCGATTAATTGATAATACCTTATTTGTACCAAATGTAGTCGCAGAGGTGAAGGATCATGTATAGAACAATGATGAAATCAAAGCTTCATCGGGCAACCGTAACAGAAGCAAATTTAAACTATGTAGGCAGCATTACGATTGATGAGGATTTAATGGATGCTGCAGACATTTGGGAAAATGAGAAAGTTCAGATTGTAAATAACAATAATGGTGCACGGTTTGAGACGTATGTCATCACGGGGCAGCGCGGATCAGGTGTTATTTGTCTTAATGGCGCTGCAGCTCGCCAAGTTCAGCCCGGAGACCAAGTTATTATCATTTCTTATGCATCCATGACCGACGAGGAAGCAAGAGTGCATAAGCCGATTGTAACCATTCTGGACAGTGATAACCGACCACTCAAAAGTCTGTCTGAGGAAATACACGCGACGGTTCTTTAACGCTTCAGTTCCAGCACTATGTAACGATTGGCACGGGGTATGAAAAGCCCTGCCGAAACAAAGAATGAGCATAACACTCCTCAATTCTTTGGTGAAGGCGGGATGCGTAAAATGTTTCAGCAAATGTTCGAAGCCATGAATGAAATGCTTGACCATCTGATCGAGGTGTATCCAACTGCAACTGGTGATCAAAAGCTTCAATATGACGAGCAAATGGCAACGCTCAAAAAAATGAGCGATTCCCTTGTCGAGCAATGGATTGATTTCGAAGAAAAGTTTTCTTGTTTTGTGGAGCAGCAATCAGGATCACCTGAAGTTGCTCCATCGAAAATAACACCGCCGCCTTCCATGGCCATGGAGAGCAGCACAGAGTTAGGCGAGACCCAAGCGGCATCATCGTCAGTGCCTTCGGTACCTGAAACAGTCAAGCAGACAGAGAAGCCAGAACCTGCTGCAGCCGAAGAAGCTTATAACGCTGAGCTTGATATGGAAGTTCCGTATGAGTACGCCATGATGATTTCGAAAGGGCAGGGATATTATAAATTATTTATGTTTTCCGATGCTGCCACTCATTTTCAATCAGCGGTCTCAACTCTTCCGGAATGCAATCTGGCGAGGCTGTATCTGGCGATGACCAACATGCATCTTCAAAACTGGAGTGAGGCGCAAAGACATTTCCAATTGCTGATTTCATTAACGGACTATCCGAAATGGCGTGCTTTAGGCTATAATGCCCTTGGGTGCATTCAAGCGATCTATATGAATATGGAGCAGGCAGAACGTTTTTTCCTGAAGGCATATGAAACTTGCCCAAGCTTTAAAGACCCGTTAAACAATTTGAAATGTTGTAAAGAAACGCCGCAGCAATTATCCTTATTTTTCGGCAGTACCGAGCTTTGCTGCTTATGAGGGGATAGAAAATTAATGAAATTTGCAGTATTGGATTTAGAGACGACAGGACATGGCGTTGGTGACGATATCCTTCAGGTCGGTTTAGCCGTGCTGAATGAAGACCTTGAAATTGAGGAAACGTTTAGTTCCTTCGTTCGTCCTACAATAGAAATTCCGACATTTATTACTCAGTTAACGGGTATCGATGCTGCTATGGTAGCGGACGCTCCTGAGCTGGATGAGGTGCTTATGCAGCTCATCCCTCATTTAGAGGATGCCGTACTTGTTGCTCATAACGTAAACTTCGATGCAGGCTTCCTGAATCAAGCGCTCGACCGATGCGGGTATCATCCCTTTATCGGTCGCAGGCTTGATACGATTGAGCTGCTTAGAGTTCTGTATCCTTCGATTACTACGTATCAGCTTGGCGCTGTAACGGAGCTGTTTGGCATTACCCATGAACAGCATCATCGGGCAGACAGTGACGCGGTAGCTACAGCGCAGTTATTTGCCCAATCGGTACGAAAGCTCAGACAATTGCCGCTGCTTACTTTGCAGCGGCTATCCTTTCTTATAGACAACGGAAGCGATCTAAGCTGGTTTATGGCCGAAACCCAAAAGCAAGCTGAGCTTCACACCTCCATTGATATGAATACTTATCAGTATTTCAATCAGTTTGCCTTGAAGGCTGGCGAATGGACCGAAGAGCAGCCAGCACGTGCAGACCAGGAAGCGGATCAGCTCAAGGATATGTCTTTTGAGCAGTATTTGGATGGCATCAAGCAGCGATTTATGGAGAAGTACCCGAATTATGAGGAACGGGAAGCGCAGACGACGATGTTTCATGAGGTATATGACTCGCTCTGTAATGACCGGCATCTGCTCATTGAAGCGGGAACAGGTACCGGCAAATCACTTGGTTATTTGATTCCTTCCCTGTACTACGGAATTAAGCAGGAAAGCAAAATTGTTGTCAGCACCCATACTATCAATTTGCAGGAGCAGTTGAGGCATCGAGATGTACCGCTTCTTCGTGAAATTCTGCCCTTTGATTTCCGTGCCTCCATCTTTAAAGGAAGAGGCAATTATTTATGTCTGCGGAAATTTGAAAGCAAAATTAATGCGAAAGATCTAGTTGCTCCCATTGATGATGCGATTACTGCTTCTCAAATGGTGGTCTGGCTCAGCGAGACTGAGACCGGAGATCAAGAGGAACTCAACTTTGGCAATAAAGGATCTGACTTCTGGTCGACGGTGGCCAGTGACGCGGATTCCTGTTTAAATCGGCAATGTCCATGGTTTAAGCGTTGTTATTATCACCGCGCGAAGCATGAGGCCAATATTGCTGATGTATGCATCACGAATCATTCCATGCTGTTTACGGATGTTCAAGCGGATCATAGGCTTCTTCCGTCGTATAGCCACTTAATTATTGATGAGGCTCATCATGTAGAAGAGGTAGCCGGCAAACATCTTGGCATGCAAATTAATTACTTCTCCTTAACTCATCAAACGACAAGACTATTTAAAGATAACCGTTCAGGACTCTTGCCAGCACTTAGACTACGTCTGCAGCAGGAGGATGATGAGCGGGTACAAGCATGGACGGAAACCATTGATACGGTTATTCCGATCTTCCAAGACGTCAAGGAGCATTGGGATAAGCTGTTTGAGCTCCTGTATGCCTTTGTTGGCGAGTCTGGAGAGGCCGGCAATGATAACGGTCAGGCCGTTTGTCGTTTGCGCAGTGACACCCCGCCAAAAGGCTGGGACGATGTGTTGAATATAGAGAATAATGTGCATACCGAGCTCAGCCGGGTCGTTAAGACGGTGGATAAAATGGCATCGGATATTAAAGAAAGACTCGATGACCAGACGATTCAAGGACTTATCACCGACCTCAATGGCGTTGTTCGTGATTTAACGAGAGTGAAGGATGATCTGCGTACCTTCCTCAAAATGGAGCAAAATTCGGAAGTATATTGGATCGAAGCGAGTATGGCTTACCGCTATCGGTCTGTCCATCTTTATGCCGTACCGGTGGATGTCAGCAAACAGCTTCAGCAATATTTCTTTGATGTGAAGGACAGCATTGTGTTAACTTCTGCAACATTGTCTGTTCATAAATCGTTCCAGTATGCGGAGGAGCAGCTTGGCCTGGAAGGGTTTGAAGAAAATAACAGGCTCAAGACCGTTCAGCTTCCCTCGCCGTTTAATTATCGCGAGCAGGCTCTGGTTATTATTCCGCGTAATTTCCCAACCTTGAAAGGTGCTGGGGGCGATCAGCAGTTTACTTCTATGCTGGTAGACTCGCTAGCGGATGCAGCAGTAGAGACAAAAGGACGCATGCTTGTGCTCTTTACTTCATATCGGATGCTGAAGCAGGTCTATGAGCCGCTTAAAGAAGCTTTGGCAGGTTCGGGTATTCAGGTGCTTGGACAAGGCATAGACAGCGGAAACCGGACAAAGCTTACGAGACGGTTCACCCAGTCACCTGAAACGGTTCTGCTTGGCACGAGCAGCTTCTGGGAAGGGGTAGACATTCCAGGTGAGGCTTTAACCTGTCTTGCCATCGTCCGTCTGCCGTTCCAGCCGCCGAATCATCCGCTTGTTGAAGCGAAGTCGGAGCTGCTGCAGAAGCAAAAGCAAAATCCGTTTATGAAGCTGTCTATCCCACAAGCGGTTATCCGCTTCAAACAGGGCTTCGGAAGACTTGTTCGTACGACGAAGGACAAGGGGATTGTTATTATCTACGATACGCGAGTCATTGATACGTATTATGGCAAACATTTCCTCTATTCATTACCTGGTCCAAAGATTGAAACCATGCATACGGATCAGATGGTAGCGCGAATGCGGGAATGGCTGCAATCGGAAGAGGGGGCAAATGGGTGAAGCAGGCGAAAATATCAGAGGCCGTCGTCAGACGGCTGCCCATCTATCTGCAGGTGTTAAACGAATTGTACAATCGTGAAGTACAAACCGTTTCCTCGCAAGAGCTGGGACTCAAGCTAGACCTCAATCCCGCCCAAATTCGGAAGGACCTTGCTTATTTCGGTGATTTCGGCCGCAAGGGTATCGGGTATGACGTCTCCTATTTGATTGAGAAGATTCAACAAATCCTAAAGCTGGACCAGCGGATTAATGTTGCACTCGTTGGTGCAGGTAACCTAGGACATGCTTTATGTAATTACAATAAGTACTCGAAAGACAATATGAAAATTGTCGCCGTATTCGATGACCATCCTAGCAAGATCGGGACGATGATTAATAATCTTCCCATTATGCCTATGGAAAAGCTGAAGGCTGTCGTAGAGGAAAATAATATCCGGATCGGCATTATTACCGTGCCCGGTCCGGAAGCACAAAATGTAGCGAATCAGTTCGTAGAAGCGGGGATTGAAGGGATCTTGAACTTTGCACCGGCTATATTACGGTTACCAGATCATATCCGGATTCACCACGCAGACTTTACAAGAGAATTACTGAGCTTGGCTTATTATTTGAACAAAGAAAGGAATGAACTTGAAGATGGCTCAAATATGGATTGAAAACGGCCTGTTCGTGACGATGAACGATACCAATTCGGTCTTCCGGGGACATATGGTAGTAACCGACGATCAGATTACATATATCGGTGAGACAGCTCCAACTGGGCTGGATGAGAAAGTAGAACGATTAGACGGCAGCAAGCTTGCTTTTATGCCGGGCCTTATTAATACACATGGTCATGCAGCTATGTCTCTGCTCCGTGGTTACTCCGACGATCAAAACCTGCAAGTATGGCTCGAACAAAAAATGTGGCCGATGGAAGGCAAATATATCGATCAAGATACTCGTGCTGGAAGCGCCTTGGCTATTGTCGAGATGCTGAAGACGGGTACAACAGCGTTTGTTGATATGTATGACAGAATGGATCAAGTGGCAGCAATGGTTGAGCAATCGGGTATTCGCGGCTGCTTGACACGTGGCGTTATTGGTCTTTGTTCCGAGGAGATCCAGCAGGCGAAGCTGACAGAAGCAATTGCATTCGCGCGGGATTGGAACGGTAAAGCAGATGGACGTATTACGACCATGATTTCACCACATGCCCCTTATACTTGCCCGCCTGATTACATTGAGAAGTTTGTCCAAGCTGCTCATGATTATGATCTGCCCGTTCATACACATATGTCGGAGACACTTGCTGAAGTGGAGCAAAATGTCCGGGATTACGGTACTCGCCCTGTCGAGCATCTGGATAAGCTGGGCTTTTTCTCGCGGCCGGCACTTGTTGCCCATGCGGTACATTTGAATGATGAAGAGATTGCATTGCTGGCTGACCGTAAGGTAGCCGTATCCCATAATCCTGTCAGCAATCTGAAGCTGGCAAGCGGCGTAGCTCGTGTACCTGAACTGCTGCGTGCAGGCGTTACTGTGTCGCTTGGTACGGATAGTGTTGCGAGCAATAACAATTTGGATCTGTTTAAAGAAATCAAATTTGCTGCTTTGCTGCACAAAGGAGTATCCGGTGATCCAACCGTTATCCCTGCTATGGAGGCATTACGCATGGGTACGGTTTATGGTGCACGTTCCATATGGCAGGAAGAAAAAATTGGCCAATTGGTTGAAGGCAAGAAAGCAGACTTCATTGCAATCGATATAGAACAGCCTCATTATTATCCCCTGACAGATGTCGTATCGCATCTTGTTTATTCCGGTTCGGGAAGAGATGTTAAGCATGTGTGGGTGAATGGACGTAAAGTTGTTCATAATGGCGAGTGTACGTTAATGGATGAAGAGAAAATCCGTTACGAGGCACAAGCAAGCTTCGAGCGGCTGCTGCAAGCATAATGAGAGCGACAATTAAAAAACGTTCTTCGGTCATGAGTCCGAAGCGCTGGCTGGCCGTGATTCTTGTTGCCTTGTTGGCTGTTATCGCAATTGTAATCATGTACTACAATACGATTCAACAGCCATTCTGGGACTCAGAGAATCCGATCCGCAAGCAAGCTAAGGAAGCAGCAAACTTGACCAAAGTAACGTCCATCACGAAGCAGGTATGGGATACGACTTCTTGGATCGTGAAGGGCGAGAATGACGCGGATGAAGTGATTTATGTATGGTTGATTGGCCCGGATAAGACCGTGCAGATTGTTAAGGAAACTGAAGGTGTACTTAAAGCCTCAATCAAACAAGCTGTGCTGGAAGCCAAACCGGATGCAGAATTAAAACGGATTCAACCGGGAACGTTAAATGGACAGCTTGTGTGGGAAGTCTTCTATTCAGAAGGCCATAATCCCGAGAAATACAGCTACGCATTCTATGATTTCCGTACAGGAACGTATGTGACGGAATATCATCTTCCTGCCAAAACAGCGAGCTAGCCGCGTAAGCGGCTGGCTCCTTTTCCTGTTTTTACACCGTCTCTTTGATGTCGATATATGATATACTTTCGTATAGCAGAGATGATATACGGAATTTTATATATTGCTTAAAGAGGAGGAGTAAGAATGAAACTTCGCATTATCCCATTCGTGTTGTCCGCTGTAGCTACAGCATTGCTGCTGTTTGGCGGGTGGATGTTATATAAGCAATTTGCTGTCGTTTCTCCTTTTCAGAAGTCTATTGGACAAGTTGAAGGTGTCGCCTCGGCGAATGCTCCTACTATAGATCAAGATCATGTGTCAGTACAGGTTACGCTTGAGCCGGATGCGAAATTAAAAGATGTCTATGAAAACATTGCTAAAGAAGGCAAGGATGCTATTGGTGACCGCGATTTGCAGCTTGATATTACTAATGCAGTTCCTAGTAGTCAATTAGATAAAGTATGGTCTTCGGTGTTATTTAATGTTGCAGAAGCGATGGAGAAGAAGAACTATTCCGAAATTCCGAATGCTCTTCAAAAAGCAGCTGCTGCGAATGCAGGTGTCCATTATGAAACAGCACTTGATGACAATAATGTCTATATCACACTAAAGGATGATACCTCAACGAAGTATGTTGTACTTCCGCGCGTTCCTGCACAGCTGGAGGTGTCAACTTATGCGTAAATACGGGATTGAGATCGCAGCTGGCTTTGGCTTGATGCTGTTTATTTTCCTGGCTTTTGAAGGAGTTAATGTGATGCCCGTCTTGTTACTAGCTGCTTTAGGAGCGGGGGTATGGTTCACTACGCGCGGCAAAGGCCGGATGATGGCTAGTTCAGGTGCGAAACGCAGCAAAGAGCTTCGTCTGGAATCGATGAGCTTTGACCAGATTGGCGGTCAGGATCGAGCAAAACAAGAGTTAATTGAAGCCCTTGATTTTCTCGTTAAACAAGAGGAGATTGCTAAGCTGGGTATCCGTCCGATGAAAGGGATTTTGCTCACGGGCCCTCCGGGTACTGGTAAAACCCTACTTGCGAAGGCCGCAGCTCATTATACCGATTCGATTTATTTGGCTGCCTCAGGCAGTGAGTTTGTTGAGATGTATGTGGGTGTAGGTGCAGGACGGATTCGTGATTTGTTCAAGGAAGCAAGGGAGAAAGCGAAAAAAGCCGGTAAGAAAAGTGCCGTTATCTTTATTGACGAGATTGATGTCATCGGTGGTAAAAGGGACGGCGGTCAGCATAAAGAATATGATCAGACATTGAACCAGCTGCTCACAGAGATGGACGGTATTCATTCTGATGAGGCACCACGTATTCTTATTATTGCAGCAACGAACCGGAAAGAAATACTCGACAGCGCTTTGCTGCGTCCGGGTCGATTCGACCGTCATATTGGAGTTGAACTGCCGGATAAAAAAGGGCGCCTTCATATTTTGCGTCTGCATGCGGCGAACAAACCGCTTAATGAAGGTATTAATCTGGAACGTATTGCTTCTGAATCCTTTGGTTTTTCAGGTGCTCAGCTGGAGAGTGTAATGAACGAAGGTGCGATCTACGCTATGCGTGAGAACAGTGAGACCATTCTGGAGTCACATCTGGCAATGGCGATTGATAAAGTGATGATGGGTGAGAAAACAGACCGGGAATCAACAGCTGAGGAACGCGAACGCGTGGCGCTTCATGAACTAGGCCATGCCATTTCTGCAGAGCTGGTACGTCCAGGCAGCGTCTCGCAGGTTGCTTTATCCCCGCGTGGTCAGGCGCTTGGTTATGTTCGTCATAACCCGCAGCAGGATCGATATTTGTACACGAAGGATTTTCTGGAAAGCCAAATCATGATCGCGCTTGGCGGAGCTGCAGCGGAAGAAATTTTCTATGGCGGCCGCAGCACAGGCTCTCGTGGTGACTTTGATCAAGCAATGAACATTGTTCGGACAATGGTCGAATCTGGGCTCACTGAGCTTGGTATTATTGATGCGAACATGATGACCCCGGATAAATGGGCAAGTATTACGAGCTCCATTCTGGATGAACTGATGGTGAAGACGAAAGCAATGCTGGAAGCAAGAAAAGAAGTGTTTACTGAGTCGCTGGACGTTCTGATTCGAGAAGAAACGCTTAGCGGTGATGAGTTCCGGACCTTACTAAGTCAGCTGTCAAAAAGCGCATAAGAATAAGGCTTTTTAGCTTGGCTAGATATACAAACGAACGGCAGGGTGTTAGACCTGCCGCTCGTTTTGCTGTTCACCAAATCATCACCAGTTACCTTCTTTATTTGTGTAAAAAAGGTTATAATGGATTTGATCGATAGGTAAAGAGAATGATTCTCAATGCCGCAAAAAAGAGAATAGTTACAAGGAGAGAAACAAAAGAATTATGGTTATTAAAAAGATTGGTGTCATCGGCGCCGGAACAATGGGTCAAGGAATTGCAGAAATGCTTGCTTCTAAAGGGCTGGATGTGTATTTAATCGAAAGCTCTGAGGAACGCTTAACATACGGTATGCAAATGATTGAGCTCAACTTAGAGAAGCAAATTGAGAAATGGGCTCTAACGCAAGCTGAGAAAAAACTGATCCTGAATCGCATTCATCCTTGCCAGACATATAACGAACTGGCAGACTGCGAACTGGTCATTGAATCCATAACAGAAGATCTGGAAAGCAAGAAGCTCGTGTTTAAACAGCTGGATGAGATTTGTGATGAGTCAGTAATTATTGCAAGCAATACCTCCACGTTAAGCTTAACGGAGCTGGCAAGTGTAACCAGCCATCCGGAGCGTGTCATTGGCCTCCACTTTATTTATCCCGTATCCAAGATCGACCTGGTCGAGATTGTGCGTGGTTTGAAAACCTCCGATGCAACATTTGATTCGATGAAAGAATTCGTTGATGAAGTCATCCAGAAAAAAGGGATCATGGTGTTCGAGTCTCCAGGCTTTGTGACGACTCGTCTTATTTGTTTGTTCATTAATGAGGCCCTTCATGTACTTGAAGAAGGCGTTGCATCAGCTGAAGATATCGATAATGCAATGCGAATCGGTTATTCTTTCCAAAATGGCCCGTTCGAGATGGCTGACCGATTTGGACTTGATTCCATCCTTGCTGCACTAGAGCGTATGTTCCGGGAATACGGGGAGCTGAAATACCGTCCGTCCATTGTATTGAAGAAAATGGTACGCGCTGGGCATCTTGGTGTGAAGTCTGGCGTAGGATTTTTCAAATATGACAAGGATGGGGACCGTATCTAATGAAAGTACTCGTAATTAATGCAGGAAGTTCCTCGCTGAAATATCAGCTTTATAATATGGAGACGGAAGAAGTGCTTGCAAGCGGGCGTGTAGAGCGGATCGGCATGGATTCTTCGATCGTTACTCATGAGCCTCCGGGTAAACCGGATGTCACACAAGTTAGTGAGATTCTTGATCATGTCACAGCGGTTAAAAAAGTTGTCGATATGCTGATTCATCCCGAACATGGCGTTGTCAAATCAATGGAAGAGATTGATGCTGTTGGTCATCGTGTTGTCCACGGCGGCGAAGTGTTCAAGAGCTCGGCACTTGTTACCGCTGATGTAAAGCAGGAGATCCGCAAGCTGTTTGATCTTGCTCCACTTCATAACCCGGCCCATATGATGGGGATTAGCGCGGTAGAAGCAAATATGCCAAATGTGCCGCAGGTTGTTGTATTTGATACCGCCTTCCATCAATCGATGCCTAATACTTCTTACCTGTATCCAATTCCTAAAGTGCTGTATCGTCGTCATAAAGTACGTCGTTATGGCTTCCACGGGACATCGCATCAATATGTAAGCCAGCAGGCTGCTGACTTCCTTGGCAAGCCGCTTGAATCGCTGAAGATGATCTCTTGTCATATCGGTAATGGCGCGAGTTGTACGGCGATTCTGGATGGCAAGTCTTTTGATACAAGTATGGGTATGACACCACTTGAAGGTTTGATGATGGGTACACGCAGCGGTGATCTTGATCCGGCTATCGTTCCATATGTCATGAACAAAGAGGATTTAACCTTAAACGAAGTAAATTCCATGCTTAATAAACATAGCGGCATGCTTGCGATCTCTGGGATCAGCAGCGACATGCGTGAGATTGTAGAAGCAATGGGTGAAGGTGATACAAATGCCAAGCTGGCATTTGATATGTATACGTATCGCGTACGGAAATACATTGGTGCCTATGCTGCGGCGATGAACGGTGTAGACATTATTTTGTTCACAGCAGGCGTTGGCGAGAACTCGAATGTTCTGCGTAAAGCGGTATGTGAAGGCATCTCGTTCCTAGGTGTTGAGCTGGACGAAGAGCGTAATAATGTACGCAGCAAAGAAGTCCGTCAAATCTCGACGGATACATCACGTGTGAAAGTTCTTGTTGTTCCAACGAACGAAGAGCTGCTGATTGCCCGTGATACGTATACGATTGTTAAAGGCGATTCGAAATAATCGAATAGAGTAGTAAGCTTCGGAGGGATCGGTAATTATGAGCAACGAAGACATGTGGAAAGCCTATTCGCGCGGCATGGCGGCCGTAATGAATGAGGGCGGAGTGCATGTGTCCGCACTGCTGCTCCGCTCATACCGCCACTTGAATCTTTCTGAGGCTGAAGTGATGCTGCTCTTACAGCTGATGCTGTTCCGTGAATCGGAAGGCATTGAGTTCCCAACGATGGAGCAGCTCGCAGAACGGACAGGCTCTACAGAACGAGTTGTTGAAACAACCATTGGTCGGCTGATGAAGGAAGGCTTCCTTACGATTGATGAGCAAATTGATTCCATGTCGGGCATCCAGTCGGAGACGTATAACTGGAGCGGATGGATGCTGAAGGCTGCAGAATGGGCAGCAGAAGAGAAGCGGGAGTCGAGGAAGGCAGAGCGCCGAACGGTGAAGCGGGCGCCTGATCCTAGTAATATATTCTCCGTCTTCGAGCAGGAATTTGGCCGGCTGTTATCACCGATGGAATGTGAGACGATTACAGGATGGGTGGATCAGGACCGGTATCAGGATGAGTTGATCCGTTTCGCCTTGAAGGAAGCCGTCTTTGCCGGCAAGCTTAACTTCCGGTACATCGACCGTATTTTAATTGAGTGGAGCCGCAATCGGGTGACGAATGTGGATGAAGCTCGCGCACATTCTCAGAAATTCCGTGGACCACGCGGGTAGCCATTATAACGTTTATAACAAGTAAAAGCCTTGTATTCTCTTTTGGAGAGTACAAGGCTTTTTTTTCGTTCCTGTGCTTATCCGGCTTGACCTAAGAAATAGAAAACGGCACCTAAGACGACCGTCAATATAAGTGATTGCAGGACATGGCGAGGTGATGGTCGTGGACCATCTCGCAATACCTTTACTCCAAGCGGCACAAGCGCTATACAAAGACCTGCAGCTCCAATGATGGAGAACATGGTTGTACCTTTCAGGACTCCTAGGGGAAGTGCTGACATAAGTGCTAAAGCAATAGATCGGAGTAATCCAAGCGTCTTGGATCTATAAGCGCCGATGGCAAGTACAATCCATCCGAACAGAATTGCTGGGTTAAGAAAACTGAAGATATGATAGGCGCCATAAGTTTCGGCTACAGACTTGGTCGCAGACTCGAGACCTTCAATACGAACCAATTGATAGGCTAAGTGATCGACCCCCGCATGGAATATCCGGGCAATCAGACCAAATATAACGAGTAAGCCTCCCCATTTGGCTAAGCCTGGTTTTGTCTGTTGAATCATCCTTACAACGGTTAATATGGCAGGCCACAGGAGCAGAATGCCAGCGTTAAACGCACTGAATGACCAAAACATTAATCTCGGATGCTCTTCAAAAGCCTTCAACTGATCGGGAAAGAAGAAATGGAATCGGCTTCGTAACAGTACCCCGACTAGAAAGAGAATTGGTCCTGCCATTAATGTGATACCGCCAATATATCGGCCAGGGAACCAGCTAGTGTTTGCTGCATTGGCATTGTTCGGAGACGGATGCATCTTCTTATAACTCCTTTGTGGGCTGATTATGGTGAGAATTGCTTGCGATATCGCAGCGGCGAAATGCCCGCATAGGTTTTAAAGCAGTTCGAAAAATAAGGCTGGTGACGAAAGCCGGTTTTGTCTGCAATGTCAGCAATTGACCATTCTGTCTTGATCAAGAGCAGCTTGGCCTGCTCTAACCGGTATCGATGCAAATACTCCATTGGAGAGCAGTGATAGATTTCTTTCATACATCTGACGATATAGTTGGGATGAAAATGTAGAGCTTCCGCCAGCACCACATTGGTTAGATCGGATTGGTAATGCTGACGGATATAAGCCTCGGTTTTATTGGCAAGCTTCATGGCTGGTGAATCCGCATTAGAACGATCTTGTCTTTCCTCTAATAACCCAATCAGCTCGATAAATAATTGCTGCTCCAGCCAATAGACACCTCTTTGATGCTCATTGGAATAGGCTAATAGCTGGTTGAGATGCCGTTCTGCTAAAGCAAATTCTGGTGGTGCGGCATACTGGGGAAGATGAATGAGATATGGATTTTCCCAAGATTGACGAATGGGCAGCGGCATACTGGCTGGATCTGATTCATGCTGGGTCCATTCTCCCTTGAAGTCGAAGTGAATCCAATAAAAGTTGGTGTCACTATCACAAGGCTTGACGGAATAGTGATACTTGTTAGGCAATAAGAGCAGTGTTTCTCCTGCCTTAACCTCCCACTGCTTGTTTTCTTCGCCGATGTACAAGGTTCCTTTGACCACCCACAACAGATCAAACATGCCTAGATTCCTACGATCAGGATGCTGGTCGCCAGGCTTGTACTCCGATAGTCCAGTTGTAATGTAATAAGGGATAGGAGGCAGTTGTAAGGAAATATAGGAGGTATCAATCATATGGGAAGCCACTCCTCCGGCAGTGTGATATTTTATATAAAATAGGGTCGTTTTATAGGTAGTTTCCTTATCCTTTCAAGAATAAACTAGAAATCAGTATGAATCAAATTTTTAATATTCGATCAGGAGGAACATTCATGGCAAAGCAAATAAACGGACAGCTGGGAAGCAGTGAGGTACATATTAAGGATGCATTTTGGAACCGCTTTACCGAATTGGTACGTGAGACGGTTATTCCCTATCAATGGGATGCACTGAATGACCGAATTGCGGATGCAGAGCCAAGTTATGCGATTCGTAATTTCCGCGTAGCGGCAGGGCTTGAAGAGCAGCCTTATGGCGGCATGGTGTTCCAGGACAGTGATGTTGCGAAATGGCTGGAGGCCGTTGGTTATTCTCTAGCGAGTCATCCTGATGCAGAACTGGAGCGTACGGCGGACGAAGTTATCGATCTCATTGCGATGGCGCAACATGAGAATGGGTATTTAAATACGTATTTTACAATTAAAGACCCGGGCAAACAGTGGACAAATCTCTATGAAGCACATGAACTGTACTGTGCAGGGCATATGATCGAGGCTGCAGTTGCCTATTATGACGCAACGGGCAAACGCAAGCTGCTTGATGTGATGTGTAAGTTTGCCGATTATATTGATTCGTTATTTGGTATAGAGCCCGGCAAAATGAGAGGGTATGACGGCCATCAGGAGATTGAGCTGGCTTTAGTGAAGCTTTATCAGACGACAGGAGAAGACCGTTACCTCAAGCTTGCTCAATTCTTTATTGATGAGCGTGGGGCGGAACCGAATTTCCTGATTGAAGATATTAAACAGCGTGATGGGCTCAGTCTATGGACAGGAAGAAATATGCCTATTCCGAAGGTAGAGCAATTAGCTTATAACCAGGCGCATAAGCCGGTACGTGAGCAGGATGTGGCGGTAGGCCATTCCGTCCGAGCAGTCTATATGTACACGGCAATGGCTGATCTGGCAAGACTAACAGGTGACATGCAGCTTCTTGAGGCATGCCAGCGTTTGTGGAATAACATGACCAGAAAGCAGATGTATATTACAGGAGGGATTGGTTCCACTCATCACGGCGAAGCCTTTTCCTTCGATTACGATCTGCCTAATGATACGGTGTATGCAGAGACTTGTGCATCCATCGGCCTTATCTTCTTCGCCCAGCGGATGTTGAAGCTGGAAGCAAAGAGCGAGTACGCAGATATCATGGAGCGGGCGTTATTTAACAATGTAGTAGGCAGTATGTCGCAGGATGGCAAGCATTATTTCTATGTTAATCCACTTGAAGTATGGCCGAAGGCTTCCGAGAAAAATCCGGGTCGTCATCATGTGAAAGCTGAGCGCCAGAAATGGTTCGGCTGCTCTTGCTGCCCTCCGAATGTGGCACGTCTGCTTAGTTCATTAAACGATTACATTTATACCGTAACTGCCGCAACAAATACGATCTATACGCATCTGTTTATTGGGAGCATAGCTCAGTTTGAGCTTGATGCCGGCTCTGTAACCTTGAAGCAAGAGTCAGAGCTGCCTTGGAAAGGGAATGTCCGTTTCGAGTTTACGGAAGTCCCGGGTGCAACAGTAACGCTAGCCCTTCGTATTCCTTCCTGGTGCAGGGAGAAAGCAGTGCTCCGTATTAACGGCGAAACAGCGGATTACAAAACTGAGAATGGATACGCTCTTGTTAATCGGAATTGGCAGCAAGGAGATGTTGTAGAATGGGAGCCAGCTATGGAAGCGCAGCTGACAGCTGCTCATCCGGAGATTCGGGCAAATGCAGGTAAGGTTGCCATTGAACGTGGACCACTTGTCTACTGTCTGGAGGAAATCGACAACGCTAGTCCTCTTGCAGCCGTTTCCCTTGTGACCTCCTCCGCTCTGGCAGTAAACTTCGATTCACAGCTGCTTGGTGGAGCGATAGTCATTGAAGCGGAAGGCCGCTTGGATGAACAAGGGTCCTGGCAGGAAGAAACGCCATATCGTCCTTATGGGCTGCAACAGGCATCGCTGCCGGTTAAATTGAAAGCTGTGCCTTACTATTTGTGGGGCAATCGTCAACGTGGCGAAATGACCGTTTGGATTCGAGCGTAGAGTTAAGGTGGAATAGTCCGTTTCACGAAATACCAGACTTTGTTGGCAGCATGGCTTTTGAAATCTGCATGATGGTGGGATTCAATTGTTCATGCCTCTATATTTGAACAAACATAACTAACAATTTGATGAATAGGTACAGGGTTCGAGCGTATGAATGCGTCAATCTCTGCTTTGCTTGGAATGCTGTGCCTTTGATGCTCTTTAATGGATTCACAAGAAATGAGAATAAGGCGCATATTTTGGGAAGAAATTTAGTCCATTCTCCAATAGACTTGAATCAAGATATAAATATACTATTGGAGGTACTTAGATGGCTGGATGGGCTGGGCTAAAGGATCTATTGATCGCGGAAGTGAAGCAGCGCAGTGACGAGGCATGTTTGGTAGATGGATTTCTGGAGCGAATTGAGGTATCCAGTGAAAGCCAAACGGAGCTAATGAAGATTTATGAAGAATTGTGTGCTTTGGAGCCAAAGCATCCTAATCATGATGAACCTGATGAATTGGAGGAAATCCGGCGGCTTCGCCCAAACGGACCTCGTCATTTGGACAAAGAACTTAGCCATGACGAATGGTCAGACAAATTCTATGGCGCATGGCTCGGGAGAGCAATTGGCTGTGCGTTAGGCAAACCGCTCGAGTGGCCCAATTTTATGGCTGGCTCGCATGGGAGAGCAGGCTGGGAGAACGTGCACTTATGGTTCAAAGGAGCAGATGCTTGGCCGATTAACGGTTATACCCCGGGCCATTCCTCAGCTAAGGATGAATTTGGGATCGAGCTTGCTTTCTGGGGTTCTGCGAGCACAAGAGAACGTATTTCCTATATGGAAACAGATGATGATATTCGTTACACCGTGCTTGGTTTAATGATGCTTGAAAGAAAAGGTCTCGATTGGGAATCCTGGGACATAGGTAAGCTCTGGCACGAGGTCTTGTCCTATAACCAGGTTTGTACGGCTGAAACGCAGTCCTATCTGAATTTCGCTCATGTCACGTATCATTATGGGGAACAAGGCCGGCCGGCGGATTGGAAGCAGAAGAAAGAATGGGTACGTACTTATTTGAATCCATACCGTGAGTTTATCGGTGCACAAATTCGTGCAGACGGCTTCGCCTATGGAGCAGCTGGTCAGCCTGAACTGGCAGCAGATTTCGCTTGGCGGGATGCCTCCTTCTCTCATGTTCGTAACGGCATTTATGGTGAAATGTTCGTGGCTGCCATGATTGCGGCCGCATTTGTGGAATCAGATGCGGAAAGAATTATAGAAATTGGGCTAAGTGAAATCCCTGCAAATTGCCGTTTGGCACAAGATATTCATAAAGCAGTAGAAATCGCTCGGAGTACAGAGGATCAGCTCGCATTAGTTAAGAAGATTTGGGATGCCTTCAATCACTACGATCCCGTGCATACGAATAATAATGCAGCTCTGGTAGCAGCATCTCTGATATTTGCGAAAGGTGATTTTAATAAGGCGATTTCTACATCGGTTCTAGGTGGATGGGATACAGATTGTAATGGGGCCACAGTAGGTTCAATTATGGGCGCCTCACTTGGTGCTAAGCACTTGCCAAGCCATTGGGTAGAACCTCTCCATGATACCTTGTATTCGGCGGTTATTGGCTTCCACCCGATTACCATTTCAGAGTGCGCCAGAAGAAGTCACGAAGTCTATTTGAAATTGAAGGAGCAGCAGAAAGCAGGTCATTAATGCGATAAGATTGACGTCCGAGTGAGGGAGCATGATTCCTCATTCGGGCGTTTTTCAGTTACAATGAGTAGAAAAGCTGATTCTTATCTTAGGAAGGTACGGCATATGATACTGCACATTACATATGAGGATAATGAACTTCCCATTAATAGTTTCAAATGGACACCAAGCTTCGAGCTGGAGACGCAGCATCATCATCAAAGCTTTGAAATGGGCTTATGTCTTTCTGGGAGCGGGCAGTTCTATTTTGGCAGCACCGTTTATCCCGTAGTCCCAGGCGATATTTTTGTTGTGAATATACTGGAGAATCATATCGCCCAATCGGATCAAGGCTTTCCTTGCGAGTTTTTATTCCTTAACTTTGATTCGGGGCTGCTTGCCAAGGAAGAGCCTGAGCTGATGGTGCCTTTTCGCTATTATCCGTTTCATTTTCAGAACCGGTTACACGGTAACACCGATAGTATGGAACGTCTGCGGACAATGATAAAGCAGATTTTTGTGGAGAAAGAAGAGCGAGCTCCAGGTTATCGGACAGCGGTCAAAAGCCTGCTGATGACCATATGCGTAGAGCTTCTTCGAATGTCCAAGGAAGAGATCAGCAATACGACATGGATGGATGGCATGCGAAATTATGAGCATATCAGGCCAGTGCTGCATTATATGGATCAAAATTACCAGAGAGAAATTAACTTATCTCAATTGGCCTCGATATTTCATATAAGCGAATCTCATTTATCCAGATTAATATTGGAAGCAACAGGGAGAAAGTTCAAAAGCTACATGTCCACCCTTCGCATACAACATGCCAAGCGATTATTAGCTTCTACCATTATACCGGTTACTGAAATATGCTACGAATGCGGGTTCCAAAGCATGGCTACCTTTTATCGCAATTTTAAGCAATTTGTTGAAATGTCACCTGAAGATTATAGGCGCGTCATGCTGACCAAGGTGTGACAGTCATAACAAACAGCCGCAGAAGTATAGCTCCTGCGGCTGTTTGTTATGACTGTATCCTTAATTAGTGTATGCTGCCCGATGCATCCCGGTATTCCTGAGATGTCATTCCGAAAAATTGGGTTTCCTGTTCAGCTTGTCCTCAGTCCCCGATTATAAACTGACCCGGGATTCCATTCGACGACCCACGCATTCATGTGGAAGTATACGTTGACAGGCGAAGGAGCTCGATTATGAAGCATATGATAGAAGTTCGGGAATCATAGGCAAATCGAGACAAAACAGCCCTCTATTTCTGTCTGGATAAACGACATCTTGTAGAAACAGGCTTAAGTAATCTAATGTTGCATTACATTCACTTGTCAAAATCCCGATCAGTAATCCTGATCGGGATTTTTTTTGTTTTGCCTCCGCTATAAGATATGCAGGCATCGCTAAAATATTGGAAGCATTTAAAATGAAGCCGAAGGGGTCGCTATAGAATGATTTTAAACGCGCACTGCTTCACGTTGGGTTATCATTGTATAAAATTAAAGTGTCTAGTTAATATGGACATTATTGGGAATTGTCGATACACTTAATATGAGTTTCTGAATTATATGACTTATGAAGTGTACATCTATTAAAAAGTTTATAAACCTTGATTTATACTGGTTTTGAATAGGATGGACACTGTTCTAGTTAGCACAAACGCTGGGTTGTTCTTCGCAACATTAGAAGGGCGAGGCTCCGTTTATATCCAATCGCTGCGGTTCAGCCAGTTGGCGACATTTTTAACATGCTGAAAGGCGATTAATACGAACTATTGAGGTGATCTCCATGCATTATGATTTTAACCGGATATGGTTAACGAACAAATTCGGAGAAATCGAGCGGCGTACCCTAAAAGCACTGGATCAGCTTAATGATGAGCAGGTGAACTGGAGCCCGAATTCAGGAAGCTTTAGTATTTCGACCTTGATCAGGCATATGGAAGGCAACATTTTGGAACGGGTTAATAAAGGGATTCTTTTTCAAGATTTTGTGCGCGATCGGGAAGCCGAATTAAAGCCTGTCTTTATAAAGAGTGAAGAGCTAGTGTTCATATTCCGCACACGAATGCAGGTTGTTATGGATACCATTCAAACGATGACGGATGAGCAATTTGAAAGAACACAGACTATTCGGGGCAAGGAACGAACAAATCTGGATATACTGCATCAATGTGCGGCACATTTTTCTGAGCATATGGGACAAATCCTTTATATTGCGAAACAGCAATTGAAAGAAGACTATAAATCGACTTCAATCTAAGAGGAGCATGGCGATGCAAAGACATACTCATCTTGGGGTATATGGCGTATTGATTAGAGATAATAAAGTACTTCTAATAAAGAAAAGCAGGGGACCTCACACGGGCAAATGGGATTTACCGGGAGGTTCTATTGAGTTTGGAGAGGAGCCTTATCAGACACTTCTGAGAGAATTTGAAGAGGAGACTGGGCTTACTGATGTGCAGGGATCGATACTCGATTCTTTATCCTATACCCTCATTTATCCTTATCGCGAGAATGTTATGGAGGAGCTTCACCATATCGGTATCCTATATGAGGTGCGATTGCTGAAGAATGACGTGGAGCTCAAAACAGATGGGGATGGTCAAGACTCCCTGGGTGCAGCCTGGATCGATCTAAATGAAATTCGACAATTCCCAGTAACTCCATTTGTAGAAAAAACTCTCTTTAGCCGCATAGACAATTCGGAAAAGTTTTGCTAAACTGTTCGACGGTGCAATTTTATGGTATCCAACTTTCATGGAGAAGGGGACTATATATGGACAGAACAGAACTTGCAAGAGAGATTATCCAGACGTCAAGACTGACGGGAGAATTCAAGCTTCGTTCAGGAAAAACATCGAATCATTACTTCGATAAATACTTGTTCGAATCCAATCCCGTAATTCTAGCTGCGATTGCTGAACAGCTTGCACCCCTAGTTCCTGAAGGAACAGAAGTATTAGCGGGACTTGAGATGGGCGGTATTCCGATCGCCACAGCACTTTCCCTAAAGACGGGTATTCCAGTAGTCTTCGTCCGAAAGAGAGCGAAGGAGTATGGAACCAGCAAATTAGCAGAAGGAATGGATATTACAGGCAAGAAGGTCTGTATTATTGAGGATGTGATCACAACCGGTGGTCAAGTACTGCTAAGTGCTGCAGATTTGCTCACTCATGACGCGGAGCTGAAAGAAGTATTATGTGTCATTGAGAGGGACCCGGCCGGAAGAGCCAACCTCGAAGAAGCGGAATTCGTGGTTCACTCCTTATTCAAGATGGAAGAGTTATTTGAGTCTGAGGAAATAAGCCTATAAATAAAGAACTGGTCCTACTCGTTACGAACGAGAGGACCAGTTTTTTTATTAAAGAGTAAGGGGATATTAACAAACAAGGCATTTCCACTTATTTGTTTCATGAAGAAAGGGTGCTCATGTTTGGTCCTTCAAATAGGTATATGTAGTTTACTCTTAACGCTACCTGCGCCTAGCGTAAATGATGTTGATCAAGCCAATATCTTGATACAGTCCATTCAATTTTCCTCTCCGGATCTGACAGGAATACATAAAGCTGAACTATTTACTTCAAGTCCAAAAAAACATCAAAATTTGACTCTAAAGATTGATAATAAAACGGTTCAGCAAAATATCTATTGGAACAGTAAAATCATGATCGGTGATGTAGATGATGATCGTTCTAATGAGATTTTCTTGTACGAATATTCTGTAGGTAGTGCGGGGGCTATGAGACTAACTGTGTTTGGTAGGGTCCATAATCAGTGGGCCCGTATTTTCACCGATCCCAGAATAAATGAGGAAGGAGTAGAGCAGCGATTTTCAAACAAGTATCTTGGAAAGAATCAACTGCAGTTCTACGATAATCTAACCCAACTTTCAGGAAAATTGGATATGTCGCGCTATGATTATTCACAAGAGCAGTTGAAAAAGATGAGGCTCCAAACGGATCCCATCTCAGAATATATTATTCATTATGAAAATATAGGATGCCAAATCGAGACTATGCGCTGGATATTTGCTAATTCTCATCCTACATCTGTTTTATCTGTTCATGATTATTATCATTATCGCTTCAGAGATCATTCGTTTAGCCTCTACGAGACTAAAATCCTCGAGAATGACACGGTGTTAGGCGTTAAGAAATATGCTTTAAATGAGTCTTGATCATACAAAAATTAAGCTGCCCCTGACCATTCTTGCGAATGGCCGTTAGGGCAGCTCTTTTTTATTTTTTACCGTTCAGCATTTCCCAGCGGTACACATATTCGAACAGGAATTCGAATGCTTCAATATGGCGTTTCGCTTCGAATGCATTTGCACCCCAGGCGTAGATGCCATGTTTGCGAAGGATAATGCCCGGGATCCGCTTGTCGAGGCGCTCCGTTACTTCAGGAACGATACGAGGAATTTCTGCAAAGTTAGTTACAATTGGAATATCGATATGAGCTTCCTCATCCCAGATGTTCAGTCCCTTGATCAGCTCAACGCCGTCTACGGGAACCGCACGGCGTTCCCAGAACCACTCAGACATTACAGCACTATAAACGGAATGAACGTGGAAAATGGCACCTGCACCTGTTAAACGATAAATCTCATTATGGATCAACGTTTCAGCGGAAGGCTTAAGGTTTGTTGCTTCGCAAGCTTTGCCGTTCTTGTCTACGAACAGATAATCCTCTGGCGTATGTACGGTTTTGTCTTTGCCGCTTGCTGTAATGGCGAAATAGAATTCATCCGGCGTAAAGTCACCTACACGTACTGACAGGTTGCCGCTAGTTCCGGCAAACCAGCCGCGGGAGGCGAATAATTCTTTAACGCTGCGCAGGTCGGCGAGCGCCTGTTGTTTGTGTTCCAGCTTAATATCTGTAAAAGCCATATTAGACCGCCCTTTCTTTCTTCAGCTCATGCACAATATCATGGAAGGTTGTGAATTCGGTATGCGGGAGTCCAAGCTCCTTGCATTTTTCGGTAAGGTACGCACGTGAGAAGACAACTTCGGCAAGCTTTGCACCCTCAAAATCCGTCACGCTGTCCCCGATAATGATACGCTCGTAATGACCATTTGCGAAACGGCGCATGATGGTTGTTTTACACATCCCGCAATCATTCGTACAATGTCCGTCACAAGGATGCGGCCATGTAATCTCGATCTGTTCACCGCTGAAATCACTGCCGTTGCAGTAAATATGATCCTCAGGTATACCAAAGCGGGCGAGAACCGGGAAGACAAAGAAGTCGATGCCGCCGCTTGTCACGTAAAACTCAATTTGTTCATCCTTACAATATTGAAGCAGCTCCGCGAAGCCGTCACGAATCTGAACATTGTTAATGCCATATTCGATAACTTCCTGTTGTTTGGAAGTGGGGAGAAGGCGGAACATTTGGCCAACGCCATCGCGGATCGAGATTTTTTGAGAAAGTACACTAGTTGCAATCTCTTCCCAGCCCGGCGGGTTGAAATGCTTAATAATCGCTACGATATTATCGTTGACGGTGATGGTTCCGTCAAAGTCACAGAAGATGATACGTTTCTTAGCTGTTGTCATTATTCTTTACTCCCCCATGCATCAATCGCTGCTTGAAGTGCTTCATTGCCTGGCTGCGCTGCAGCTTCGCGAAGTGGTACTCCGTTCATTGCTGCCGTAATCGCACTGCGGAAAGCTTGTCCGCCAGCAGCAGTTCCCATTGGATGACCGTGGATGCCTCCGCCTGCATTGACGACAACATCGGTTCCGAAGTCACGCAGAATAAGTGGTACAAGTCCAGGGTGAATGCCTGCCGATGGTACAGGGAAGCTTGTACGAAGCGTTGAGGACGGCGCGAGCAGCGCATCCTTAACAGCCAGATTCTCTTCCTTCGGCATAACAACGGAGCCATACGGAGAAGGGAAGAGAACTAGATCAGCCCCAGCAAGACGCATCAGCTTGCCAAGCAGCACGGAAGCGCCGATTCCGTAATGTGGTGACGGATAGAAGGCACCTGCAAGTGCAGGGTGAGCTGCGATTGGCACATTAATCTCTGGATCTTTGCTCAGCTCATGCAGAACATCATAACCATAAGACAAAACGTTAAACAGCAGGGCATTGGCGCCTGCGGCAATCGCTTTGCGGGCCTGGTTTGCCAGCTGTGAAGTAGGGCCAGTCAGGTTAACGGCATAAAGCAGCTTTTGTCCCGTTTCCTGTTGTGCTTTACGAGCAGCCTCCATACACACTTCTACACGCTTCTCAAGTGGAGTGAGTGGATTCTCGAACAGAATCTCATCATCCTTGATCAGATCAACGCCGCCAAGCGCCTGCTTGTAGAACTGTTCCTGCAGATTTGGCAGGTCATGGCCAACTACGGATTTGAAAATACTCATCAGAAGTGGACGGTCATGAACTCCAAGCAGCTGACGTACTCCTTCCAGACCAAATTTCGGGCCAGGGAAGGCTGATTGGAACTCTTCCGACACATCAAGGTCAATCAGCTTGATTTTGCCGTCCATTGACAGCTTGCCGAAGATGGTCACGAGCAGGGCAGGGATGTCTCGGCTGAAGTTGATATCCGGATAAGCGATTCGAATATCGGCATACCGTTCGCCGCATGCTGGTTCATGAACATCAACGGATAATACTTTGCCCAGATGCTTTTCCATCTCAGCTTTGCGAGCTTCAGGAAGCTCTGTCCAGCTGCCAACGGTCAAGCCAACAGCGATGGATAATGCTTTTTTATCAAAATCCGCTTTCTCGTCATAGCTGCGGTAAGTTGCAACACACATTTGATTCATTAGGATAACGTACTCCTTTCGATATCCGCTCCGATTTCACCAGCGCGTTCAGCGGAACGCAGCATGCCGCGTACGACAGCTTCTGTCAGTCCGCCTTCTGCCATCGATTCAATTGCCGCTTGTGTCGTACCGTTCGGGGACGTTACTTTACGTCTTAAGTCAGCTGGTTCTTCACCTGTTGTACGCACCATCTCGGCTGCGCCTAGAACAGTCTGTACGATCAGATCTTTGGCTTGATTGGCAGGAAGGCCAAGCTTAGCTGCAGCTTCCATCATTGCTTCCATGAAATAATAAACATAAGCAGGACCACTGCCCGATACACCAACGATGGAATCCTGCAGGGATTCTTCAACGACCGCGTTGATGCCGATTGATGCGAACATCGTTTCTGCCAGCTGACGCTGCTCGACCGATACAGATCCCGAATAGCTGATGCCTGTAACACCAAGGCCAATTGTGCTTGACGTGTTTGGCATTGTCCGTACAATGGCTGCTGGTCTGCCAAGAACACGCTCCATGGAGGAGATCGAGAATCCGGCAATGACGGATACGATCAGCTGATTGTTCGAGAGCAAATGTTTGATGGATGAAATCGCTGTAACGGCATCTTTTGGCTTCATGGCCAGAAAAATAATATCTGCATCTTGGAGGAACTGTTCGTTACTCGAGCCGTTTAATACGGTTTGAACGCCGTACTTTGACGACAGCTCATTCAAGCGATCGGCATTTTGCCTGTTCAGCATAGAAATTTGTTCAGGCTTTGTAAGCTTCTGATTAATAAGACCACGTACAATTGCTTCTGCCATTGAGCCAGCACCATAGAAGCTGATTTTCAAAGCCTCGACATTCGCGCTGGCATTTGTTTTTTCCATAGATAACATATCGTTTCCCTCCAACCTATTCACTGTATCTTTAACCCCGGATTTGTCCGTTGCCGTAAACCCGGAATTTCGTTGATGTTAGAGCAGGCAAGCCCATTGGGCCGCGAGCATGGAGCTTCTGTGTACTGATGCCAATCTCTGCACCAAAGCCAAATTCGAATCCATCTGTAAAGCGGGTAGAGGCGTTATGATAAACAGCTGCCGCATCGACTTCCATCAGGAACCGCTCAGCATGAGCAGCGTCTTCGGTTACGATACATTCCGAATGTTTTGTACTAAACTTACGTATATGGTCAAGTGCTTCATCTAAGTTTGCTACAATACGAATATTTAAAACATAATCGTTATATTCCGTCGCAAAATCTTGTTCCGTCACAAGCTTCACCTGAGTAATGCGCTCGAAGGTTTGTTGATCACCACGTAATTCAACATTTGCAGCAAGGAAACGATTAGTAATTTGGGCCAAATGTCGTTCTGCAAAAGCTTCATGCAGCAGAAGCGTCTCCATCGAGTTGCATACGGAAGGGCGCTGTACCTTTGCATTAAAGGCAATTTGTTCTGCCATATTATAATCGGCGCTTTCGTCCACAAATGTATGACAGATGCCTGCGCCAGTCTCGATCACTGGCACCGTTGCATTCTCAACTACGTTGCGGATCAGAGCCGCGCCGCCGCGTGGGATAACCACATCAAGCAATCCGTTCAGCTTCAGCATTTCGTTAACAGACGCACGATCTGAATCTTCGATGAGCTGAATAGCATCTTGAGGCAAATCCGTTGTTGTGAGTGCATGACGCAATACTTCAACAATACGGCGGTTCGATTCAAGGGCAGCAGAGCCGCCTCGAAGTACAACGCAGTTGCCAGTTTTGAGACATAGGCCAACCGCGTCAACCGTCACATTCGGACGAGCCTCATAAATCATTCCGATTACACCAAGTGGTACACGTGTTTTCTCTACACGAAGGCCATTCGGACGATCGAATTGCTCGAGCAGCTCGCCAACAGGGTCAGGAAGGTCAACCACTTGCCGCAAGCCTTCAGCAATTCCAGCAACCCGTTCTTCATTCAAAGCTAGACGGTCAAGCAGGGAAGGACTAGTGCCAAGCTCCCGTCCGCGTTCCAGATCTTTACCATTTGCTTCAATAATAGAAACTTGATTTTCAATAAGGGCATTAGCCATCGCTGCAAGAGCTGTGTTTTTCTGCTCGGTTGTCATTTTGTTCATGACACTTGCCGCTGTTTGCGCTAGTGTTGCTTTTTGTCTCACTTCGCTAGTCATCGTAAATTCCTCCTCAAAAGAATTAACACCCAGTGAGCCGAGCACCGGCTCATTGTGATGATTCTTACTTCGTAAGCTTAATCGATTATCGCAGCGATACCCACTCATCACGATGGATGACTTCAATCCTGCCAACATCAACCCTGCGCTTTACTTCTTCGGTACTAAGTCCGGCGACCGCCTGGATCTGCCAAGCTTCATAGTTGACGACTCCACGACCAATTGTTTCTCCCGTAAGGCTGGTTACTTCAACGACATCCCCGGAGTGGAAATCACCTTGAATCTCACGAATGCCTGCTGGCAGAAGACTTTTACCACCAACAAGCAATGCATGTTCAGCGCCATCGTCAACTACAATGCGTCCATGAGGCATGGAGTGGAAGCCAAGCCATTGTTTCTTCATCGGGAGACTATGTAACTGAGTATCAAAATAAGTGCCTTTACCAACGCCATCAATAGCTGACTGTAGATCGCCAGGCTGTTGAACTTTCCCGATAAAAGCTCTGACGCCGCCGCGCATGGAGATGCGTGCAGCCTCAATCTTGGAACGCATGCCGCCGGTACCAACGGCAGATCCTGCCCCGCCTGCAAGCTGCATAATCTCTTCTGAGATTTGATCTACCCGTTCGATCTTAACGGCTTGTGGATTTTTACGAGGATCTTCTGTATATAAGCCGTCCATGTCTGTAATCATGACCAGCTTGCTAGCTTTCGTCATGGCAGCAACTAATGCTGAAAGCTTATCATTATCACCAAACTTCAGCTCAAGCTCATCGGTAGCAACCGTATCATTTTCATTAATAATCGGAATAATGTGCAGGCGAAGCAATTCTTCAATTGTCTTGAGTGCATTTTGGATTCGTTTCCGGTTGGAAAAGTCTGCCCGTGTCAGAAGGATTTGAGCGACACCAATGCCGTACTCTCCAAAGGCTTCTTGATAAGCTTGCATGAGGAGCGCCTGGCCTACTGCAGCAGCAGCTTGCTTCTCATGAACGAGTTTTGGCCTTGAAGCGTATCCGATTTGGCGGAACCCCGCAGCTACTGCACCGGAGGTTACGAGGATAAGAGGACATCCTTGCTTATGAAGCGCAGCGAGTTCAGCAGCGAAATAGGTGATTTGCTCGCGGTTAAGGCCGCCTTCTTCTGAGGTTAAGGAGCTGCTACCGATTTTGACAACGATTCGTTCCGACATGTTCTCATCCCATTTCATGGCAAAATAAAAAGACCTTCGTCCTGTAAAGGACGAAAGTCTATAGCTTCCGCGATACCACCTTTGTTGACCGAGATAACACACTCGATCCATCTCAAGCCTCATAACAGGAGGCGCTGTCCAGCTCTCGCCGGCCGCTCGGGGGTTGGATTCAGCAAGGAGCCGAGGCAAATCTTGCAGCCTAATGAATTTGCTCTCTGTTCACGGCCATTCTCGCTTACTAGTCCCGTCATCACGTTACATCTTTAATTAGTGTTAGCATATCATGATCAAAGATTGCTGTAAAGCAAGGCAAACGCTGTATAAACAGGCAGCAGACCGGGGGTTAGCCGATCTGCTGTTCCTCATTAAAAGATGCCTAGTTTGCCAATCCGTTCGATGGCTTCAATTAACCGTTCTTCACTTGTTAACAGGCCTAAACGGACGTAACCTTCACCATGTGTGCCAAAACCATTACCTGGCGCAACAACAACGTCTGCCTGCTCAAGAACTAGATCCGCAAAAGATTCGGAAGTATAACCTTCCGGTACAGGGAGCCAACAGAAGAAGGAACCGCCAGGGCGATCCGCTTTCCAGCCGATTCGATCGAGGGCGCCAAACACCGCTTCACGGCGGCTTTCATATCTCGCTGTAAGCTCAGTAACACAATCCTGAGGACCTGTAAGCGCAAGTGCTGCCGCTTCTTGAATGCCGCCAAACAGACTGCAGTAGTAATGATCCTGAATCAGGTTAATCAGCGATACAACCTTTGCATTACCAATCGCAAAGCCTACACGCCAGCCTGCCATGTTATAAGTTTTTGATAAGGTGTAGAATTCAACGCCAACTTCCTTCGCTCCAGGCGTTTGCAGGAAGCTGACCGGTTTCTTGCCGTCAAAGCCGATAGCGCCATAAGCAAAATCGCTTGCTACAACAACGCCCGTACGGCGTGCAAATTGCACCGTTTCTTCATAAAAGTCCGAATCAGCAATGGCACCAGTAGGGTTATTCGGATAATTAATAAACATCAGCTTTGCACGTTTCAGCGCTTCTTCATCTATTACTGAGTAGTCAGGCAAGAAGCGATTGTCCGCCGTAAGCGGCATGAAGCTCATCTCTGCACCAGAGAGAGCTACACCAGACCAATAGTCCGGATAACCTGGATCTGGAACGAGACAGACATCACCAGGGTTAAGAAGACATTGGCTGATTTCGACCAATCCTGTTTTACCGCCAAAGAGGATAGCGACTTCAGTAGCAGGATCAACGTCAACACCGTAATCTTCCTTGTAACGCGCAGCTACTGCTTCCTTTAAGAAGGAATAACCGCTGAAAGGCGGATACCGGTGATACATTGGATTAGCCGAAGCCTCTTGCATCCTGGCCACAATATGGGGAGGGGTAGGCTGATCGGGATTGCCTTGCCCCAAATTGATTACATCACGGCCTTTGGCTGCCTGTGCATTTGCTTTGCCAACAAGTTTGGCAAAAAATTGAGTTGGCAGAACCGTCATGCGGTCTGCTGGTTTTATTACATGTTCATTAGTTTGAGTCTCCATTTGCTCACACTCCACCATAAATGCTCTCTAATCGTATAACGACATTAGATTAAATGTAGCATGACAAAAGTGTTTATGTCGAGCAAGGCGAAACGGCACTGCTGGCTATCGGCAGCAGTGCGCGTTTCGTTCCGGAGAATTCTAAGCGAAATTAATAGGACATAACTTATTAATTCTTAGAATTTGAATTAGTCGGGATAGAGCGATGCAATGGCGTTAGCCCAAAATACCCTATGTTGCAGGAATACCGACCTTCTTAATAAATGGTGCAATATCTTCTTTGAACAGAAGGAGATATGGTCTGCGCTGCTCATCAAATACAAGAAGAAGCGGAGGCTTGCCATCACAATAGAATAAGAAAACATCGTCAGCAACCAGCTTTGTTCCGTTAACAGCAATCGTAACGGGCTTCTCCAGAGGTACACGATAAACATAATTGCAGCTGTCATCATTCGTAAGCTGCGGGGCGAGGCCAGTTATGGAAGCAATCCATTTGTTTGCAAATTCTTGATATTGCTTGTCGTTAGGCGTTGAAAGTACAACTTTACCTGCTTTCACATCAAACACTTGAACAGGCTTAAATGGCTGATCCTCTGGTGCTGCAGCGAAGGCAGAGGATGCGTATACAAACATTAAAGATAGTACGAGCAGCAGGGCTGCTAATCGTTTCTGGCGCATATTTGTTCTCTCCTTTAACGGGAATGATTAACCTCTTCTCCATTAATCTGTCCATCTTGACACAGAACCATGAGAAGTTATCATTAGGGAAAAGCATTTTAAGTGATATTTTATATAAGAAAGGACCTGACACAAATGACACAACCATTAAGAATTGCGTTATTGCAAATGAACATAGAGGTAGGACAGCCGGAAGCGAATTTTGCCAAGCTGGCGGCGATGCTGGAGGAAGCAGCTTCCCAGACGAATAAGCCTGATGTTATTGTCTTTCCAGAAATGTGGAATACGGGGTATGCCTTGACGGAGATCACTAAGCTTGCTGACCCTTATGGTGAACGTACAATTACATACTTGTCGGAGTTCAGCCGTCAGCACAGCATTAATATTATTGCTGGTTCGATTGCGGAAGGTCGAGAAGATGGTGTATACAATACGATCTTTGCCTTTGACCGGGAAGGTAATCAGATCGGGGATTATTCGAAAATTCACTTGTTCCGCTTGATGGATGAGGAAAAATATTTGGCAGCAGGGGATAAGCTGGGCAAGCTGGAGATAGAGGGTGCAGGTGCTGGTATGATGATCTGTTATGACATCCGGTTCCCGGAACTTGCACGGAAGCTTGCGCTTGATGGCGCAAAGCTGCTATTTGTCCCGGCCGAGTGGCCGCATCCACGGCTGCACCACTGGCGGACACTTCTTACTGCTAGAGCAATCGAGAACCAAATGTTTGTTATTGCCTGCAACCGCGTAGGTATTAGTGGAGAAACTCATTTCTTCGGCCATTCGATGGTCCTTGACCCATGGGGCGAAGCAATCGCAGAAGCGGGCGAAGAGGAGACCATCGTCTATGCGGAGATCGATTTATCTCTGGTAGATACCGTACGCGGTAAAATCCCCGTATTTGAGGATCGCAGACCTTCCTTATATTAAAGGAGAAAAGTTTATTTATATTGACTGATTGTCTTTGTCATTGTTTCAATAAACGCCACGGCCGCTTTGGACAAATAACGTCCTTTGCGGCTGGCAATAATCAGCGTACGCGTGGGATGACTCTTCAGCGAAAGATAGACGGGAACAAATTCTCCGCCTGCACTCCGGGTCAGCATCTTTGGAACAAAAGTGATGCCCATCCCGCCAGCTATAAGAGACTGAACGGTCTCGATATTACTGCTCTCAAATACGATATTTGGAGTAAAGCCGCCTTGCTGGCACAGATTAACTAATATTTGCCTGAAACCCTGGCCTTTCTTCAAGCCTACAAACGACTCGTCTCGAAGCTCTTCGATTGAAATCTCATCTTCCCGGCTGGCCAGAGGATGGTTAGGCGGTACCGCAAGGCAAATTTCCTCTTCCATTAAGGGTTCCCATTCCAGCGACTGGTCCACCAAAGGCAGTGTAAGCAAACTGATATCTGTTCCTCCACTTGCCGTCAGTTGCTCCAGCTTAACAGTCGTATCCTCTACCAATACCACATCAATCTGCGGATACAGCTCACCAAAGACAGGAAGAACTAGCGGCAATATATGCGAGCCTGTAATAGGCAAAGTGCCCACAACGAGACGGCCGCGTTTCATTTGTGCCATATCATCCATTTCCTGCTTTAATTGTTCAACCTCATCAAGGATCGACTGCGCTTTATCCACGAATACCTGACCCGCCTGCGTTAATTCAACAGAGTTGGTGGTGCGTCGGAATAATAGAACGCCGAGTTCCTGCTCCAGTTTGGATAACTGCTGGCTCAAAGAAGGCTGTGCAATATGCAGCTTCTCAGCAGCACGGGAAAAGTTTTTCTCAATTGCAATTTGTATCACATATTGTAGTTGTCTAAGTTCCATTACCATCATTCCCCTTATAGTCCAAATGAGAATAGTTATCGTTATTTTATAGTTATTGCCTATAATCATTATAGATATTATATCTTGGTTCAATCAATACGGAAATGCTATGCTAAGAACATCTAATAGAGCAAAGCGATGATTCGCTTGAACGATGGGGTGAGTATAATGACGAAAAGAACACTATTTGAGAAAATCTGGGATAATCACGTCATTCATCAGGAAGAGGGCAAGCCGAGCATTATTTATATCGACCTGCAGCTGGTGCATGAAGTAACATCGCCGCAAGCATTCGAAGGTCTTCGTATGACTGGCCGTAAAGTACGCCGTCCTGACCTGACGTTCGCAACGATGGATCACAACGTTCCAACGAAGGACCGTTTCAATATTAAAGACCCAATCTCCAAACAACAAATTGACACACTGACGCAGAACTGTAAAGACTTCGGCGTTAAACTGTTTGACCTTGATAATATCGACCAAGGTGTAGTACACGTTATGGGTCCTGAGATCGGTCTGACACATCCAGGCAAAACAATTGTTTGCGGCGACAGCCACACATCGACACACGGTGCGTTTGGTGCACTTGCTTTCGGTATCGGTACTTCCGAAGTTGAGCACGTAATGGCTACACAATGTTTGCAACAAGCAAAACCAAAAACAATGGAAGTTCGTTTCAACGGCAGCCGTAAACCAGGCGTAACAGCTAAGGACTTGATTCTTGGCGTTATCGCAAAATACGGTACTGACTTTGCAACTGGCTACGTTATCGAATATACAGGCGAAGCAATCCGTACCCTGACAATGGAAGAGCGTATGACTGTCTGCAACATGTCGATCGAAGGCGGCGCACGTGCTGGTCTGATCGCACCGGACGAAACAACATTTGAATACCTGAAAGGCCGCGAGTACTCGCCAGCTAACTATGAGGAAGCGGTACAAGCATGGAAACAACTGACTACAGATGAAGGCGCAACATACGATACTATCGTTGATTTCGATGTTGATTCCTTGATCCCGCAAGTAACTTGGGGCACTAGCCCAGGCATGGGTACGGACATCACTTCTTCCGTTCCATTCCCGCAATCTCTGCCAACTGAGAACGAGCGCAAAGCAGCAGAAAAAGCGCTTGAATATATGGATCTGAAACCAGGTACGCCAATGACAGAAATCGAAATCGATTATGTCTTTATCGGTTCTTGTACGAATGGCCGTATCGAAGACCTTCGTGCAGCTGCTGAGATCGCTCGCGGCTACCAAGTAAGTGAGAAAGTTACAGCTATCGTTGTTCCAGGTTCGGGCCGCGTTAAGCTGCAAGCCGAAAAAGAAGGCCTCGATAAAGTATTCACAGAAGCTGGATTCGAATGGCGTGAAGCAGGCTGCTCGATGTGTCTTGCGATGAACCCTGACGTTCTGGAACCAGGACAACGTTGTGCATCGACATCGAACCGTAACTTTGAAGGCCGTCAAGGTCGTGACGGACGTACGCATCTGGTATCGCCAGCAATGGCAGCTGCCGCAGCAATTAAAGGCCGCTTTACAGATGTACGTGACTGGAATGTTAAATCCGAAGTGTTGAACTAATTGAACGTGTGAGAGAGGGGTATTACCGATATGGAAGAATTTAAACAACTGACGGGCATCGTTGCCCCGGTCGACCGCGTAAACGTCGACACGGACGCTATCATCCCTAAACAATTTTTGAAACGCATCGAGCGCAGCGGCTTTGGCCAATTCTTGTTCTACGAATGGCGTTTCCACAGAAACGGCGACGTAAACGTTGATTTTGAACCAAACAAACCACGTTACCAAGGCGCTTCCGTCTTGATCTCCCGTGCGAACTTTGGCTGCGGATCTTCCCGTGAGCATGCACCTTGGGCGATTCTTGACTACGGCTTCAAAGTCGTTATCGCACCATCGTATGCAGATATTTTCTACAACAACTGCTTCCAAAACGGCATTCTGCCAATCAAGCTGAGCGAAGAGCAAGTCGAAGACCTGTTCCAACGCACAGCGCAGCATGAAGGATACCAATTGACGGTTGATCTTGAGAACAAAAAGCTGACAGACGAATACGGTCTGGATCTTGCGTTCGATATCGATGAGCACCGCCGCCAGTTCCTGCTTCAAGGTCTGGATAATATCGGCCTGACACTGCAGCACGAAGATAAAATTACAGCTTATGAACAAAAGCGTCCTGCCTATCTCGGTTAATAGATAGCAAAGGAAAGAGGGCAGCTCTTCATTAAAAGAAGAGTTGCCCTCTTTTTTCCTCTATACGCAACTTTTTCTGACAAGAAGCGTCTATTATTTCGTCTAGCAAAGTCGAATGAGCACATTCGATGCAGGCAATTTCAGTCATCGAGGTGGAAAATGAAAAAGAAGTTTGTGCCTATTTTGTTGTTTATGTCGGTTTTGTTTTCTTTATTCTCTGGAGTGGGTCAAGCTGCTACTGCAAAACCGGTTGTACCCAAGCTTTATCTGAATGATCAATTACTTTCCCCAACTGATGATCCCCAGATCGTAAAGGATGTAACTCTTGTTCCTATCCGGGTCGTGTCGGAAAATATGGGGTATAAGGTGGATTGGTCGTCAGCCACGAAGAAAGTTACCATACATAACGGACAAAACGAAATTATCCTTACTATTGACGACAACACCGCACTCGTAAATAACAACAAGGTGCAAATGGACATGTCCCCAAAACTTCAAAACGGAAGAACGACATTAATTCCCGTTCGTTTTGTAAGTGAGCAGCTTGGTGTCACAGTGAAGTGGGAGCAAAGTACAAGGTCTGTCTTTTTGTACAAAACCGTTGAACCGGAACAGCCAGTGGAAACACCTGATCCTGTTGAGACAAGCACAATTACGTCCATCCAGTATGACAGCAATTTCGGCATTATTATTAATTATACCGGTAAGATAACGGCAAATAATCCTTTTAAGCTCGACAATCCGAAACGTATCGTAATCGACTTCCCGAATACAACTTATTCAGATATGCTTTCCTCGCAATTCATGGGGGCAGAAGTACGTGTTAGTGTTACAGATAATCCGTATTTAGCAATGTTCCGATATTCGGTGTTTTCTACGACTCCTGCAACAGCTAGACTAGTGCTCGACTTGAATACCGATATAGATGCAGATGCTACGGTTCAAGATGACGGTGCTGGTGTACTAACCATTAATCTCACAGAGCCAACGACGACTACCCCAACAACGCCGGTAGACCCGACGCCTCCAGTTACTACGCCTGGGGACAAAGTATATAACGTCGTTATTGATGCAGGCCATGGCGGCACAGATCCTGGCGCACATAGTATTAATGGACGTTGGGAGAAGGAAGCAAATCTTAGCCTTTCTCTCAAAGTAAAAGCATTGCTGGACAAAGAAAAGTATATTAAGCCGCTGCTCAGCAGACCGGAAGATAAATTTGTCACACTAGCGGGCCGCGTTACGTTCGCTAAGAACAATAAAGCGGATTTGTTTATATCCATCCATGCCAACAGTAACCCGACAGCAAGCGTTACGGGTACCGAGACGTATTATACACGCGACAGCAGCAAGGCGCTTGCGAATGTCATTCATAAGCATCTTGTAAAAGCAACCGGCTTGAAAGACCGTGGTGTGAAGTACGGTAACCTGCATGTAACAAGAGAAACAACAATGCCTGCCATTTTGCTTGAAACCGGCTTTTTATCTAACAAAGGTGATTCCGATATTTTGTACAATGACGCTGCACAGAACAAGATGGCAGCCGAAATCGTAGCAGGGATTAAAGAATATCTGAAACTTTCTTAAGAGAGCGGGGGATTCAAAATTGCGTAAACCGGCATTCATCATTCTGTTATTCATTGTTATGTTAACAGCTGCAGCTTGTGGAAATACGAATAAGCCTGACGAGCAGACGGGCGGAAGTAGTAATACTAATGCCAATGTGCCGTCACCAAGTCCAACCGAAGAAGCGGCCGCAACAGTAGAGCCAACGGCAACTCCTGTTACAGCTGAGGAACCAGTCTTCACCTCAGAGCTTGTTAATCCCATCGAAATCTATTACGCGGATACGGAATTAGAAAAGTTGATTGTTAAAGAAGTCAATTTATCTTTTGAATCTGGTCAGGATCTGGTGAAGAAAACCCTGGAGGCCTTACAGGAGGATGGACCAGAAGGAAGCGTTGCATTATGGAAGAAGATAGAGTTCAAAACGATAACGTTAGATGATAATAACGCGGTCACAATCGATATTCATCTTCCAGACGAAGCTAGACTTGGGTCGTCTGGCGAACAGATGCTGCTGGATTCGCTTCAGAAAACCTTGTTCCAATTCGATTTTGTACAATCTTATGATCTCTTAGTAGATGGACAAGCCTTGGAGAGCCTGATGGGCCACTTCGATCTTGATCATCCAACGGTGCGATCAACTAATAATTAGTCATTTTCTAAGGAGGATTATTCATCTATGCCTATGCATTCGTCCCGTTCTAAACTTATTGCCGGCGTATTAGCTTTCTCCTTGCTTGCCGGAGGCACATCCATCGCAATTCCAAGTCAACAGGCTTATGCTGCTGCAGTTTCCAACACTCCATTCAAAGATTCCATTCCTGCTTGGGCGGAGAAGCATGTTGCTAAGCTCGCGCTGCAGGGTATAGTGAATGGTTACAATGTCACAGGAGGGGCGGAATTCCGTCCTTTGAAAAGCGTTACACAGGAAGAGGCCGTTGTAATGGCTCTTCGTTTCGCAGGTCTTGCGGATGAAGTCAAAGCAGATGATATTATTGCATACCCGGATTCTTTCAAGGTAAGCAATTTCTTCAAGCCTTATATTCTGCTGGCCTTTAAGAAGGGCTTACTTGATCAAAATGAAGAATATGCTAGCGCCGCTGCCAATCCTAAGCTGGCGTGGGGCTCAACTCCTGCATCACGGGAATGGGTAACGAAGCTGATGGTTAAAGCCATTGATAAAAAAGAATTAGCGGATGATCTTAGCAAGACTGCCTCTACCTTTGCTGACGGCAACCAGATTACTCCGAAGTATTTGGGTTATGTGAATGCAGCGGTGTCGCTCGAACTGGTGAAAGGCGTTTCCGCTACAAAGTTTGATCCAAAAGCACCGGTCAACAGAGCGAGTCTAGCGACATTGTTCAGCCGTGCTGAAAAGCAGTATCAGGTACCGTACGAAGGTCAAGTGAGCGGCATCGTTACTGCTCAAACGGCGACGTCCATTACTTTGTACAGCGAAGGGAAAGAAACCAATTACACGCTGGATTCAAGTTCCTTGTTCTATACGGCGGACAGCGACAATCCAATTAAGGCTGGTGATATCAAGCTTTACACCGATATCACGCTTATTGGCAAATCGGGCAAAGCATTGTATGTAGAATCACAAGGTACCGAGCAGCATGTTAAGACGATAACGGCAAAGCTGGACCGTGTAAATACAACGGACCGTTACTTCTATGCTTGGGTAAATGATGAGCCGGTAAAATTCCCATACAGCAGCGCAGTAACGATAAAGGACAGCACAGGAAAGACGCTGACAGTTTCCGATCTGAAGCGTGATACCAATCTGACGATTGTCGAAGATACATTCCGTACTACTCCTCAAGTTGTTTCTATAACAGCTGAGGCACAAACGGTTGCTAACACGGCGACAGGTCAATTTTATTCAGCGGGCAGCGGCCTGATTAATTACCTGGTAGATGGCAACCTGCAGTCCAAGTTCCTGGCTGATAATGCGGAAGTTATCATTAATGGTATTGAAGAGCCTACCGTCAGTGATCTGCTGAAAGGAATCGATAATATTAAGCTCACCTTGAATGATGAGCAGGAAGTTACGCGTATCGAAGTGGTTAACCGGAATGTCTCGACACTTGATTCTGCAACGGTTGTGAACTACAGCGGCGATAACAAACTGCTTACGGTGGTTGATCCTGTCACGACGAATGCAAGTGCATTGTTCCTGACGGATTCTAGTAAAATTGATTACAATGGATCGTCCATTACGGCTAGCCAAGCGAGGGCGTATCTCGTTGCGAACAGAAAAGTTAAGATCACATACTCGGGAAAAAATATTATCTCGTTAAGCTTTATCTATAAACAGACTGGCACACTTGTTTCGGTAAATTCAACTGACAAGTTACTGTCAGTTAAGCTTGATACAGGTGAGAAGGTAAGCATTCCTTATACATCGCCGCTCCTTCAAATTCCTGGTGTTTCGGTGCCGACATTATCCACCTTGCAAGCAGGAGATACAATTACTGTGCTGCTTGATGCAAATCAAGAGAAAGCAGCAACTATTCAAGTGCACAAGACGCTGCAATATCAAGTTACAGCCGTTAATACATCGACTAAGCTTGTCTCTGTGAAGACCGCTGATAACGCGTCAAAAGATATTTCGCTTGTGAATGTTCCGATTACGGATGAGAATGGTACTGCCGTAACGATAAGTGCGCTAACGAACGGTACGATTATTAATGTCCCTTACATCGGCAGCACGATTGTGTCCGTTAAGCTGATCAATATGAGATATGGCACAGTATCTTCCGTTTCTGCAAGTAGTTTGTCTGTCACAGAAGCGAATGGCACAACTAGCACGGTATCCCTGTCTAAAGGGGTTAAAGTCATTAAAGGCACTCAAACGACGTATACTACCTCCTCAATTGCAGCAGGCGATATCATTCAAGTGTATAAGGACGAGAATGAGCAAGCGATCGTAACGGTTGCTGTGGGCGAGAAGCGTACGTATTGGAAATATGATGCTCCTAATGCAACAATCTGGACATACAAGACAACTTCGGAAGATAACGGCAACTTCAGTTATATTACTTCTGACACGAAGATTTTGTATAATAACGCAGCCATTCAAGTTACGGCATTGAAGGATGGCGATTCGATTACCATTTACTCCTTCAACAATAAAGCTCTCAAAATTGTAAAATCTTAATGAAAAAAGAGTTGAAAGTAGTCTAAATTCTTATATTTTGTGAAAAAACCATCCAATAGGGCGGTTTTTTCTTTTTTTCAGGCGTAATAAGGTTGCGCCGCGTGACAAATTTCGCTACACTTTGAACGATAGTGTTTGGGATTAGGAGAGAGACGATGAATGCGAAGCAGAAGATGCGACATATATTGGATACGTTAGCGGAGATGTTCCCCGATGCACATTGTGAATTGCATCATAGCAATCCGTTCGAACTGACCCTAGCGGTCCTGCTGTCGGCGCAATGCACGGATGAGACGGTGAATAAAGTAACTGTCAATCTGTTTCAGAAATACAAACGGCCGGAAGACTATTTATCGGTGCCGCTGGAAGAGCTGGAGCAAGATATTCGCCGAATTGGGCTATTCCGCAGCAAGGCATCCAATATTCAAAAGCTATGCCGCATCCTAATCGATAAATATGAAGGGGAAGTTCCTTCGGGGCATGAACAGTTAACGGAGCTGCCTGGCGTTGGACGTAAAACCGCTAACGTTGTTGTCTCGAATGCGTTTGGCGTTCCAGCGATTGCCGTAGATACGCATGTCGATAGGGTATCGAAACGCCTTGGCGTGGCTAAGCTGGATGATACCGTTCTCGAAGTTGAAAAGAAGCTGATGAAGCTTGTGCCTCGTGAGGAATGGACGCTTACCCATCACCGGCTTATATTTTTCGGCCGCTATCACTGCAAAGCACAAAACCCGCAATGTCCAATATGCCCGTTACTTGATTTATGCAAAGAAGGAAAGCAGCGTATGAAGCCGGGCGGACAAACGAAAACTAAAATTAAGACAACGAAACCGAAAAAAGCCAGTGAAGGATGATGACAAATGAAATGTATTTCCGTGTATACGAATAATTTTGAGCTGTTCTCTGATATTTATGAGCAAGTCCTGGAGTCACCACCACAAGAAAACGAAGATATTCTGGTAGAGGGCGTAACGGTTAGCGGTTCCGGCGACGTACCTGACCAGTATATCGAGCGTATGCGTGCAAAGCCTGAAGTTGTAGTTATGAAAGAGAAAGAACGTAACATTATGATTTTGCAGCATGGTAATGTATTTGAAATTTGCCTGCCTGCTGAAGAGGAAGCTGTATAGACAATGATGGAAACGACAGTACGAGGCATGACGGATGCGCTGCTCTTGACCGCTTCAGAGATGCAAGCGGCAGGCGACAGTCTGCACGAAAAGCAAGTATTGGAGTTAAACAGTAAGCTGGCCGAGGGCCGGCTTACTGTTGCATTTTGCGGGCATTTTTCCGCGGGGAAATCAACGTTAGTTAACCGTTTGTGCGGCGCTCAGCTGCTGCCATCCAGCCCGATTCCGACGAGTGCCAATGTTGTTGCGATTCGCGGTGGAGAGACAGCTAAGGCCAGCGTGGTCAGCATCAAGAATGGTGAACATGTTAGTGTAGATATTCCGCTCGATCAATTAGACGCGTATTGCAAGGATGGCGAAAATATCGAGTCTGTCTCAATTTTCTATCCAACAGAGCGTCTTGGCAATCATACGGTACTTCTTGACACCCCGGGTATTGATTCAACGGATGATGCGCACAGAATGTCGACCGAGTCGGCACTCCATTTGGCGGATGTAGTTTTTTATGTGATGGATTATAACCATGTCCAATCCGAGATTAACTTCGCATTTGCGAAGCAATTGAAGGACTGGGGCAAGCCCTTATATTTTATTGTTAATCAGATCGATAAACATCGTGATCGTGAATTATCATTCGAGCAATACCGGAAGAGTGTGGAGGAAGCGTTTCAAGCTTGGCATTTGGAGCCAGCTGGAATCGTTTATTTGTCGTTGCGCCAGCCGGACCATCCTCATCAAGAGTGGGAACAGCTGGAGCTGCTGCTGTCTCAATTGGCAACGGAGAAAGTGCCTTTAGCTGCTTACAGCGTGGATGCTTCGCTGCGGCATCTTGTTGTTGAACACGAGAAATGGTGGGATATGCGGGATGAGCCGGAGCGGGAACGTCTAATTGCCGAGGCAGGTGGAGAAGAAGCGGCTGCCAAGGTGAAGGAAGAGATGGCTCAGCTTGAAGCGGAGAAGCAAAGACTTGCGGCAGAGCCAGATCGTATTCGGATGGAGCTCCGGCGGAGCATACAGTCGCTGCTCGACAATGCAATTATTACGCCTGCTCCACTTCGGGATAAAGCTCATGTCTTCCTCGAGAGCCGGAAGCCTGGATTTAAGACAGGGCTTCTATTCGCCGGGGCAAAGACAGCTGCGGAGCAAGAGCGCAGACTGGAAACGTTCCGGACTGAATTTGGCTCGCAGGTTAATGCAGCAGTAGATTGGCATGTGAAGGATATGCTGCGCAAAGCAGCGGAGAAGGTTGGCTATCCAGTCGAGCGGATCGAGCAAGAGCTGATCGCAACCTTGTCATGGCAGCCTGAACCTCAATGGCTGGTAGATAACGTGAATACCGGTGCTACTTTCGGCAATGAGTATACGATGGTATATACCCGCGAGCTAGCCGCGGAAGTGAAATTGATCTACCGCAAGCACGCGTTCGATATTATCGACGTGCTTGTGGAGTATGTTACCGCTGCGAGCAAGACCGCAGCGGATGAGGCTGCAGCGCAGCTAGCTGCGTTAGGCTCGCAAGCAGGCGCGCTTGCGCAGCTTGCCGCGCTGACGCAGCGCGCTGCCGCGCATGCGGCGCAGCTCGCCGCTGCGCTGCCGCCGCGCGTGCAGCGCCCGGCGCTGCCGGCGCCACGCGCCGCAAGCGCGCCAGCGGCGAGCGCCGCGGCTGCGCCAAGCGGCAGCGCCGCAAGCGCCGGCGCGCCAGCGCAGCCACGCGCTGCAGGCGCCCGCGCAGCTGCGCCGCAGGCAGGCGCCGCACTAGCGGGCGGCGCAGCGCTCGCGCAGCAGCATGGCGCTGCTTCGCGGCTAGAGCGCGCGGCTTCGCTGCTCGCGCCTTACGCGCCGCTGTCCGCCTCTGCGGACGCGATGCGCGACAAAGCGAACCGGCTGCGTGATAGCCGGTTCACCATCGCGCTGTTTGGTGCATTCAGCGCGGGTAAATCTTCGCTCGCGAACGCTTTGCTCGGCGAGCCGGTACTGCCGGTTTCGCCGAATCCGACGACCGCAGCGATCAACCGTCTCGTGCCGCCTACGGCAGAGCACGAGCATGGCACAGCTCTTGTCGTCATGAAGTCTCATGACGCCATTGTAAAAGACTTGCGCTATTCGCTTGCTTTGCTTGGCGAGGACGCATCTGTTGCAGCACTGCCGAATGCATCGGCTATCATGCTGGCGATTGATATGTTAACGCCAGATGCTATTCATGCCGGCGGACGGCCGCACTACAGCTTCCTTCGTGCAGCACGTAAAGGCTGGGAGACGCATGAAGCGCTGCTTGGCACACAAATTTCTGTATCGCAAGAGGAATACGAGAAATTTGTTGCTGAGGAATCCCGTTCCTGCTTTGTCAGCGAGATCGAGCTTCATTATGACTGCCCGCTGACACGTCAGGGCATCGTACTCGTAGATACACCAGGGGCCGACTCTGTTAATGCCCGTCATACAGGTGTTGCTTTCAACTATATTAAAAACGCGGACGCCGTTCTGTTCGTTACCTATTACAACCATGCCTTCTCGCAAGCGGACCGTCAGTTCCTGATGCAGCTTGGACGGGTGAAGGATCAGTTCGAACTGGATAAAATGTTCTTCCTAGTTAACGCTGCCGACCTAGCAGCTGATGCTGAGGAGCTCACAGGTGTGCTGAGCCATGTGGAGACCAATCTGCTCCAGCACGGCATTCGAAATCCTCGTTTGTTCCCGGTATCCAGCCTTCAAGGACTGGATGGGAAGGTGGAAGGCAATGCAGAGCTGCTTGAGCAGTCTGGGATTGAGGCCTTTGAGCAATCGTTCCTCGGCTTCGTACAGAATGATCTAGGTAAGCTGGCTGTTGATGCTGCTGAGCAGGAAATTACGAGAGCATCTTCTACCGTTTCAGGATGGCTGAAAAGCGCAACAGGCGATGCAGCTTCCCGTCTGGCCGAGAGTGAGCGGCTTGGGAAACTCCAAGTGGAGGCCAATAGCAATATTGCAGCATTCCAGGAAAATGATCCGCCAGCACAGCTGCTTCAGGAGCTTAATGAGCTTCTGTATTATGTCATTCAGCGGATTCAGCTTCGTTTTGGTGAGTTTTATAACTATGCATTTAACCCTTCAACCCTACAGGATGACGGTCGTGATTTGCGTAAAATGATCTGGACGGCTTGGCTTGAGCTTCAGCGCCAGGTACAAATGGAACTGTCGCAAGAGCTGCAGGCTACTACGCTTCGCGTGGATCGCAAATTAAACAGTCTTCTGAAGAAGCAATATGCTGCTCTGACTGAACAACTGGAATCATTGATCGATGGCTACAGCAGCGCTGCTTATACAGCCAAAGATCTCCCAACGCCAGATGCTGCTTCTGAATGGCAGATGACGGGTGTGGATGCCAAATGGTTGTGGGCTCGCTTTAAATCGCCTCGTCATTTCTTTGAGGGAGAAGGTAAAGCGGTACTTCGCAAAGAGCTGGAGACGTCTATTTCTCCAGCGCTTCAACAATGGATGAATGAGCATATCGACAGCTGGTCGGGCTTATACACGGGCTTATGGAGACAATCAGCGGATGAGACGGGTGCTGCCTTAGCAGAGGATCTGTCCCGCTATGTATCCGGTATGCAAAGATCATTATCCAACGAAGCGGATACGGAGCAGCTTCGTCAGCTTCATGAGGAGATTCTCGTCCTTCAATCGTCAACAATAGCTTAATGTCTAACGCATTTATCTCTTATTGCCCACAATGGCTAGTGAAGCCGTTGTGGGCTTTTTCTTTTATTCCAGCTGGTTCTTTGGATGCTGACCCAACACATTACATTGGAACCACTTCGTCAGAAGACAATCCAACGTTGGTGGGGGAGTGCTTTCATATGTAGACATTAACCAGGGATACGCACGGATATAGTCGGGTTTTTGACCGAAAAACACTGTTTTTTTAATGGGATTTTACACACGCTCTCATATAATGAAGGGGTCAATTGCCATTTCTTTACTTTAATAGGAACAAAGGAGGAGGCTTAGTTTCGTTAGCTTTTGTAAGCGTTTTTATCACCACATTTGCGCTAGGAGGAAGAAGTTAAATGACGAAGCGATTAAACGGTGAAAAAGCATTGCGTAAAGTAATGACAGGTGTCTTAGCCATATCACTTACGATGTCAGGAGCTGCGTCTGTATCGGCCCAAGGTTCGGATTCCAATCATCAGTCGGAGGGGGGCAAGGGACGCGTGCAATTAGAATATTTGGACCGTGGGCTTGTAGCTGCAACGACATCTCAAGGTGTCTTTGTCAGCTGGAGGCTGTTATCTAATGAGGTAACGGGAAGCACAGAGAAAGGACTTACAGGCCCAGCCTTTAACGTGTATCGTGATAGGAAAAAGATTGCTACGGTGACGGACAGCACGAACTATTTGGACACTGCTGGTACAGCTTCTTCCAAGTATTACGTGTCGGCTGTTACGGCTGGGGCGGAGACGGACCAGAGTGCTGCCGTAAAGCCATGGGCTGATGCCTATTATGATCTAAAGCTGAACAAGCCTGCGGATGGTGTAACGCCAAAAGGCGAAGCTTACACGTACTCGGCTAACGATATGAGCGTAGGTGATGTTGACGGCGACGGACGATATGAGTTTTTCGTCAAATGGGATCCGTCCAACTCCAAAGATGTCTCGCAACGGGGTTACACCGGCAAAACCTATATCGATTGTTATACATTTGAAGGGAAGCTGCTCTATCGGATCGATCTTGGTGTAAATATTCGCTCGGGAGCGCATTATACCCAGTTTCTCGTCTATGATTTTGATGGAGACGGCAAATCCGAAATGATGTTTAAGACGGCACCAGGCACTAAGATAATTAATTACGGCAACGATGGAAAAGTCGTATCCGAAAAATATATTACGATGCCGAAATCAGATATTAAAGCCGGCTATAGCAATGAAGACGATTATCGCTTGAGCGCCGATGGCTATTATGATCACGTCGTGGACATGTTCATGGGCTGGAGCGATCGGGAAGAAGTGAAGAACGGCAGCTGGCCGAAGACGTTGGAAGAATGTTTTGGCATAGCGCCGAAATACAGTTATCCGTTGTCACTTGAAGATGCTCAAAGCCTGACGGACTACTTCATGGATGTGTACGCGCCAAGCCGGAGCGCCAATAATAAGCTGCGTGAATTTGAGGGCTTTATCGTAGATGGACCTGAATATTTGACCGTATTCGAAGGTGAGACGGGCAAGGAGCTTGAGACGATTCCGTTCAAGACTGCTCGTGAGGATGATGGGCTGTTGTGGGGAGATTATGCAATGGGCCGCATCGAGCCTGCCAACCGGGTAGACCGCTTCCTTTCTGGCGTTGCCTACTTGGATGGGCAGAATCCATATGCTGTATTCGCACGCGGGTACTATACGAGATCGACCCTCGTATCTTACGGGTGGGATGGTAAACATCTTAAAGAGAATTGGTATGTAGACAGCGGTTTTACGCCAATGACTAATCCGTTCAACGATGGTCCTCATGGCAGAGACGGCACAGATCCGGAGTTTGGCACGTTGACGACACAAGGGGCGCATTCCCTTAGTGCAGCAGATGTAGACGGAGACGGTAAGCAGGAGATTGTCTATGGCTCCGCAACGATCGACCATGATGGAAGTCTGCTGTACAGCTCGATGGATGTTATGCCGCCGCAAAGCGCAGCGCCTGGAACCATCGCGAGACTTGGGCATGGTGATGCGCTCCATGTAACAGATATTGATCCAAATCGTCCTGGCCTCGAAATTTTCATGGTACATGAGGGTGGCGCCTACGCACCTTATGGCTACTCGCTTCGCGATGCGAAGACCGGCAAAGTGATTTATGGCGACTACACAGGCAAAGATACAGGACGCGGCATGATTGGCGATGTAGATCCATCTAAGCCAGGTCTGGAAACATGGGCAGTAGGGCTCTGGTCGGCAGACGGTCAAAAACTGGGGAACACAGCGCCAGGTACGAATATGAGCATCAAGTGGGCGGGAGATATGTCTACGCAACTGGTAAACGGTGCTATTGATGTTACGCCTACCATTGAAGATTGGACAAGAGGCACACTTTTGAAAGCAACCGGAACGCTTACGAACAACTATACAAAAGGTAATCCATCGCTTGTGGCCGATATTTTTGGAGACTGGCGCGAGGAGCTGCTTGTCCGTACGGCAGACAGCAGTGCGATCCGAATTTACCTGAGCACCGAGTTAACCGACAGAAAGATGTACACTTTGATGCATGATCCGCAATACAGAGCTGAAGTAGCACGCCAAAACACGGCCTACAACCAGCCATCGTACACGAGCTTCTATTTTGCTTCGGACACGAATTTCGCGAACGTACCAATTCCAAAAGCTTCACTCCCAGGTCTGTTCAAAAGCCTGCAGGACAAGCTGAATGGTTATATGGATGACGGTAGCGTAAAAGGAGCTATTGCAAGTCAGTTGTCTAATTCGCTTAAGCAAGCGGAGCAGCAGTACGATAAAGGCTCGATGGACAAGGCAGCTGATTTTATTGACAAGTTCCTGTCCCAGCTTGAGAAACGTTCAAGCAAAGACAAGGTATCAGACGATGCTGTCAAAAACCTAACTTCGACTGCAAAGCTTCTGCTTCAACAGTGGTCGTAACAACCATCCGAATCCAATAAAAGAGAAACAGCCCTGGATCGAAATATCCGGGGCTGTTGCTGTTAATCCGCGTTAACTTCACCACTTAATCATAACCCCCTTCAGCTGCAGGCAACGCTTTATAGGCGTCTTTGCCTTCAACAAGGTGCTGCAGGTATGTTCTTAATTCCAATAACTGTTTTGCTTCGTCGGATACCGTGCAATGTTCATCCGTCCACGAGAATGATTTCGTTTCACCATTAACAGTTACTTTCCATCTGTCCGTATTACTAGGTGTGTTGTAGCAGCCTTCTTGTCCTGTAAAATCTTTTGTCTCCATGATATTGAGCTCTTTCATCTTGGCGTAAATACTCTGCAACTCATCTTTACTAAAAGTAACGTCTGCAGCAGCCGTGCCTTTCGTAATGAGATCTTTTGTGACCTTATGGGTATAGGTGTTAATTTCATTCTTTTTTACTTCGCCATAACCGAAGCTGACGGAGAAATTGAAATCCTCGGGCATTTCTGCAGGCATGAGATGCTTTTGATTAGTAACTTCTTCCGTACAACCTGATAGAAACAAAATGGAAAAAACAATCGTTAACAGCATCTTTATCATCTTAATCCCCCCTTTATAAGGAAAACGAGTACCAGCTGGGATATGTTGCGTTCGTTTATCTCAATAGATCTTGGTAATTTGGCGGGAAATCAGCTTTGTTTGGTCCTTTTAAATGTTCAAATTGAATCAGCTTCACTCCAACAACTGGGGAGATCTGATAAGTAAACCGATCCTCTCCAACGGGAATATGAGGACCAACGGTAGGGACGGCTTGTAACGTAATCCGAAGATCAAATCCTCGAAATCCATTTACTCTCTCGGTCTTTATGACATCAACAAAATAGGGATATAATTCGGGTGAGCCTCCCTTCAAAATGTCAGCATACTCTTCTGCCAGCTTTTCGTTCAGATGAGGCAGCAAGAAAAGGATGAGCATATCTTGTATCTGCAATTCTCTTGAATCCTTTTCTGGCATGGCTTCCAGCTGCTTATATGCTTCTATTTCGGAATTTGCGGGATTGTACCCTGACGCACCATAAACGAATTTACAATCCATATTCAAGCACAACGTAAGAATGAGAAGTGACAGGACACACCGTTTGGACAATAACAAGGCTGAACCTCCTTTTTCGCCTATTATGCCCTTTCTTTCACATTCTCTTATGCCGTTACTCGAAGTTCTTATCAACGATTAAAAAACGGTTTAATAAGCGCTGCAACCTTTAACGGTTCATAGCGATTTTCTGGTGATAAATGCTCCAATTGAGGTATCTCTATAACTTCTGACTTTGCGATCGTGTTGTTTAGGGTATGGATCATATCCTTGACGGCTTGTGGGCTTTTTCCTCCGTATGCAAGCAGAACCTCAGCTTGTAAATGTTGATAATGGTGATAAGTTTCTGCTAGTCGTTTCACTTCCTTATGCTCCAACAAATTTTGCTGCAGCAGCGCTTCAAGCCCTCTCCAATGCTCTCCACGAATAAAAAGTCTGAGCATTAATTTTGCGTACCATAAAGGCAGCTTGGATAGGGGAGAATGGCCAGCCCCTTGGACAAAATGAGCGAATGCACTCCGATTATCTTTCTTCTGAATCGCCTTTTCATAATCTAATAACCAGTTCCATTCTTCAGGCTGAGATTGGAGAACAACACCAGGTTCATACAAGGCGATGCTCGAGAAAAGATTAAATAATCGAGCGGTCTCCAAGGCAACGAGTCCTCCGTAGCTGTGTCCAAATACCATTTGTGCTTGAGTGGCTTGCTGCACGGCAGCAACATCTTCGCATTCTTTTTTCATGGAATACTCCAGGCCTTGAGGGCCGCTCATCCCACGTCCACGCCGATCCATCATGTGAACCCGGTAAGTTCCAGCTAATTCAGTAGCCAACGTTGTGAAGTGGCTGGAATCACTGAGGGCACCGTGAATAATAAGCAGGTCAGGTCCTTTTCCTATGCTTTGATACCCGATCGTTGTTCCGTCCTGTGAGATAACAGATGATCTTTCAAAAGCAACATCTGTAGGAATATTCATATGAACCTCTCCGTTCTATTTTTGATTGAAATTTAATTCAATAATAAAAGGAAGACAAGTTAACCGTCAACTAAAAAATTGCAATCTCAAGAAGATCAGCTACAATTGAATATAAATTCAATTAAAGGAGTACGTTGATGCCAAAGCAAAAGGAACAGTTCAACGAGATGAGATTGCATACGATTCAAAAAATAAAATTGGCCGGATTGAAATTATTTGCTAAGAAAGGTCTGGCAGCCACGAATATAAAGGAAATTGCGAAAGAAGCAGGCATCAGCTTGGGATTGATCTACCATTACTATAATTCCAAAGAGGAGCTGTACTTGTCTTTAGCCAATGAGGCGATGGAAAAGTCACAAAATGCTTTTGATGAAATAACAAGACAATCAGGCAGCATTAAGGACAAGCTCTCTTTTTTTATTGACTCCTACTTAAACGGAGTGAAGAAGGAAGACGGGATTTATTATTTTATTATTATTTCTCAGCCTTACCTAACGGGGAATGAGGAGGAAGATCAGAAGCTGAACGAAAAGAAGATGCTGGCGATCAAAAATTTAGAAGTACTTATTCGAGAGGGACAGAAAACAGGTGAATGCGTCCATGGAGATCCGTTTCAGCTCTCTGTCACTTTTATATCCGCAACCCAAGGCATTGCTTCCTTCAAACTGATGTTTGGAGAATCCTTTGTACTCCCGGAAAAAGATCTTCTGCTGCGGATATTAATAAAATGATCATTCCGTTCTGCCTGTTACTCCCAATACCTGTATAACTGCCAACTGGCTGCTTACCTTTGTTTTTTTCATAATGAAATACATGATGACAAGAACAAGGAGGCGCTATTGATGCGTGCAATGATCATTCCTCAATTTGGTGATGCTGAAGTATTGACCCTTACGAATGTTGAGGTTCCTTTGCCGGGACCATTCGAAGTAACGATAGATGTGGCGTATGCTGGTGTTAATTATGCTGAAGTATTATTCCGTAAAGGGGTTGTAGAGGATCTGCCCCTTCCCTTCGTACCGGGAATTGAAGTGTCTGGCACTATTCGTGAAGTAGGAGAGCAAGTTAAAGGGTTACATGTTGGTCAGCAGGTTGCGGCACTTTCCATTGTAGGTGGAGGTGGTTATGCGGAGGTTGTAAAAGTGCCGTCTGATCTTGTGTTCCCGCTCGCTGAAGCGGGGAATCAGGCGATAAATATGATTAGTGCGGCTGCATTCCCGTCGAATGTAACGACAGCGTATATGATTATTTCGAATGTATCACGCATGATCCAAGGGGAAACCGTGTTGGTCCATGCTGCGGCAGGAGGCGTAGGCAGTGCGATTGGTCAAGTAGCCAAGTCGCTGGGCGCCGGGCTTGTCATTGGAACTGTTGGAAGTGAGGAAAAAATTGCTTATGCCAAGAGTCTTGGTTATGATGCGGTGTTTCTGCGGGGAGAGTTTGAAGATCAGGTGAAGAAGCTTACGGACGGGCAAGGGGTTGACATTGTTGTTGATCCGGTTGGCGGCAGTATGCGTGAATCCTCTCTGCAGCTGCTTAAGCCTCTTGGACGGCTGATTGCAATGGGGAACGCAAGTGACGCCGAAGATGTGAAGCAATCGCTCAATGAATTATGGTTTTCAAGTAAAGCCGTATTAGGCTTTAATCTTCAGCTATTGAGTATGGTTGCTCCCCAGCTCGTGGCGGATTCCGCGCGTAAAGCTCTAGCTTTGGTTGCTAGAGGGGAAGTAAAGGTAGATGTTACGGATCTTTTACCGCTGCACAATGCCTGGGAAGCCCATAAACAGATTGAAGAAAGAAGATCAACAGGGAAAATCGTTTTAAAAGTAGGCTCCTGATAGAGACAAGGTAAATACTTATCGCCAGAGGAGCAATTGTAATTTTTCATTCGTATCGGTACCTTCCGTTGGGATGTACACACAGCAATGCGCGGTGCCGCTCCCATTAATTTGCGAGAAGGAGTTTATGTTGAAGGAGAGTAAGCCAGCTTCCGGATGATAAAGCCGAATCGTCTTGATCGTCTTATCCATAATATCGTGCGTCGACCATAACTCGCGAAATTCCGGACTTGCACTACTTAATCGGTCGATCAGCTTACGAAACGCCAGATCGGTGAGATTCTTTTCGTAGCGTCCACGAAGAACGCCAGCTGTATACTGAGCGTATTCTTCCCAATCCGGCATTGATTTGCGCATTTCTTCGTTTGTGAACGTAAGCCAGGCCATACTTCTATCCTCTTCAGGTATGGAGGAGAAATCACAAATGATACGGCGAGCTGCTTCATTCCAGTTCAATACTTCCGTACGGTCTGTCGCAATAAAAGCAGGATAAGGAAGCTGATGAATGATTTTCTCGATGTCAGGCGAAAGCTGCTGCATCGATGGAGCGGGAGTTGGAAGCTCCAGACTAGCAAGGTGCAGCATATGAAGATGCTCATTCTTGCTGAGCCGAAGAGCATTGGCGACACTGTCTAGCACTTGCCTGGATGGTGTTGACGCCCGTCCTTGCTCCAGCCAGGTATACCAGGTTGTACTGACATGGGCAAGTTGAGCAACCTCTTCACGACGGAGGCCAGGTGTTCTTCTTTTGCCATAACCCGGAGGAAGACCTGCTTCGGAAGGATTCAATTTCTCTCTGCGTGATTTAAGAAATTGTCCGAGCAGCATAGCTTTTTGCTTATCCATTGCGTTGTACCCTCCTCAAATAGTCATAACAATCATTATACTCGAGGAGAAAAATGTAACAATATATAAACGACGCAGCCCAATTTGGTTATAGGGCTGCGTCTTTATTTTTAAATATGTGGTTTGCCCTATTTTACATATATTTGTGTGTTTCTGTGCAAAAATGGAGGAATTGCCACACATCTAGGTTGATTTTTGATTATTTAGGAGGATACCCCGTTAATCTTTTCTAATTCGCCATAATCGGCGGTTTCAGGTAAATATACGTGATTATCTACCGTTTGCCGGGTCATGGCAGTACCTGCTAATATTCATCACATACAAAGGTGTAACGGCTTTATCGTGTTCTATTTCGCGCCGGAGCTCGTTGCATTCTGTAGAAAACTTTTAATAATAAAGAACGGGGAGATGGATTTTACTTGGACGTCTTTAGGCAATTGAAACGGTTTTATTGGGTTGAGCGGAAGTTTCTGCTATCATCAATTTTTTGTCTGATGTGTGCGACAGCGCTTGGTCTGGTCTATCCGAACCTGCTTCGTTATTTGATCGATGATGTCATTACACCAAGGGACTTTGACAAAGTGCCGATGCTGGCCCTCTCCGTTGTTGGGGTAGTCACATTCAAAGGCTTAATGCAGTTTTTACACGGATTTTTTGGCGGAAGACTTGGCAACCGGGTGACATTCCGGCTTCGTAACGCCTGTTACGACAAACTTCAAACGCTTTCATTCCAATATTACGACAAAGCGAAGACAGGCGATTTGATGTCCAGACTGACGGCAGATCTTGAAGCAATCCGTCAATTTATCGGCTTTGGCTTTGCTCAAATCTTAAACGTAGTGCTCATGATCGTGTTTGGCGGAGCCATGATGATGTCGATCGATTGGAAGCTGACGCTAATTACGCTCGTCACCATCCCGTTTCTTGCATTCACAGCGATCCGATTTGAGAAAAGAATCCATCCAGCCTTCCGCGAAATGCGTAAAGCGATGAGTAATCTGACGACTGCTGTACAAGAGAATATTACAGGTGTACGGACCGTCAAATCATTCGCACGTGAGCCGCATGAGGTTGATAAGTTCTCGAAGCGCAATGAACAGTACCAAATGAATCAGATTGGCGCATCTTCGATCTGGGCGAAGTTTTTCCCTTCGATGGAGCTGCTCGCCAACCTAAGCGTTGTTATTTTGCTCATTGCAGGCGGTACATTAGTAATCCAGAATACCTTATCACTTGGTGAATTGGTCGCGTTCTTCAGCTTAATCTGGTACATTATCGGCCCAATGTGGGGCATCGGCTTCCATATTAATAACTACACCCAGTCCAAAGCTTCTGGCGAACGGGTGATGGAGCTGCTTAATACACATATTCATGTCAAAAGCATTGAAAACGCGGTTGAAGTGGATAGTGAAATCGTTAAAGGGCATGTCCGTTTCAACCATGTAACGTTTAATTATCCGGACAAAGCTCCTGCCTTGACCGATATTACAATTGATGCGCCGGCAGGAAAGGTTATTGGCCTCTTAGGGGCAACCGGTTCCGGCAAATCGACGATTATTCAGCTGCTGATGCGAGCGTATAACGTAAAAGAAGGTACGATTACGCTCGATGGTATTGATATTCGGAATTTGGATGTGGAAAGTCTGCGCAGCCAGATCGCACCGGTATTCCAGGAAACCTTCCTGTTCTCGGCATCGATCCGGACCAATATCTCTTATGGCGTAAGAAATGTAACTGACGAACAAATTATTAAGGCAGCGAAGATGGCCAAAGCACATGATTTTATCATGGAGCTCCCGCTTGGGTATGAGACGATTGTCGGCGAGAGAGGGATGGGCTTATCGGGAGGTCAGAAACAGCGGATTGCTATTGCTCGCGCGCTTATCCGTAATCCCCGCATTCTTATTTTGGACGATGCAACGAGCGCGGTGGATATGGAGACCGAACATGAGATTCAAGCCGGCTTTAAGGAGCTGATGGCAGGGCGCACGACCTTTATTATTGCGCACCGCATCTCATCGCTTCGCCATGCTGACGAGATTATTGTCCTGGACAAAGGACATATCGTTCAACGCGGCACACATGATGAATTAATTGCACAGCAAGGAGCTTATCGCGAAACATATAACATTCAGTATGCCGATCGGCCGCTTGCGAGTTTGAATCCTTCAGAGTCGGAGCGGAAAAGGAGCGTAGTTCAATGAGCAGTTCCAATAAAGAATTGAAAGATAGAATTAAAAATGCAAGCGATAATTCTGAACGGTTTATTTATCAAGATGATGAGGCTATCGAGAAACCGTTCAACTGGGCTCAAATGCGGCGCTTGTTCTATTATATGAAGCCTTATAAACGCCAGTTAATTCCTGTAATTATTGCGATGATTATTGGTACCATTACTCGACTGACAATCCCAGCATTAACCATTATGGCGATTGACAAAGCGATTGATCCACCAAGCGGCGATCCTAGCTACACCAAGCTTTATACGATTGCAGCAATAATGGTTGCTTTGTTTATTATTCAATGGGCATCTAACTCGTATCGGATTAAGTACACGAACATAATCGGGCAGAAAGTCATTTATGATCTCCGCCATCATCTATTCCAGCATATTCAGAAGCTCTCGTTCCGGTTCTATGACAAGCGGCCTGCCGGCTCGGTTCTTGTTCGGGTAACGAATGATGTTAATGCGTTGCAGGATTTGTTCACGAACGGTGTTGTCAACTCGCTTATGGACTGCGTGCAGCTTGTTGGTATCGTTGTAATCCTGCTGGCCTGGAACTTCAAGCTTGGTCTTGCGGTTATGATTACCGTTCCGATTATGTTCCTCGTATCGTCCACGCTGCGCAAACGTATTCGGTTTGCGTGGCAGGACGTTCGGAAGAAGCAGTCGCGGATTAACTCTCACCTTAATGAGAGCATTCAAGGGATGAAGATTACGCAGGCCTATGTACAGGAAAAAGAAAACATGCGCTTCTTCGATAACATGAACGCTGTAAACGTTAAAGCGTGGAACAAAGCTTCTGCGCTTAACCAAGCGTTTGGTCCAGTTATCGAGATTACTTCCGCCATCGGAACGTTTATTCTGTTCTGGTACGGCTCTTACTTAATTGAGCATAAAGAGATAACAGTAGGTCTCCTTGTAGGCTTTGCTAACTATGTGGGCAACTTCTGGGATCCGATTAACCGACTTGGTCAAGTGTATAACCAGCTGCTTGTGGCTATGGCTTCCTCGGAGCGTATATTCGAATTTATCGATGAAGAGCCAACCGTTGCAGAGCTTGGTAATGCCATGCCGCTTGCCAGCATCCGCGGCGATGTGAAGTTCGATAATATTATTTTCGAATATGAGAAAGGCCGTCCCGCGCTTCATGGTGTCACTATTGACGTCAAAGCTGGTCAATCGATTGCGCTTGTTGGTCATACCGGCTCGGGCAAAAGTACAATCATTAACCTTTTGTGCAGGTTCTATGATCCGGTTCAAGGAAGTATTCGCATAGACGGTCAGGATATTCGTAATGTGACGATCGACAGTCTTCGTTCGCAGGTTGGTCTAGTTATGCAAGACACGTTTATCTTCGCTGGAACGATCCGCGACAATATCCGTTATGGCAGATTGGATGCAACTGACAATGAAATTGTTGAGGCAGCAAAAGCGGTTCACGCACATGATTTCATCATGTCGCTGCCTGACGGCTATAACACAGAGGTGGAGGAACGCGGTAACGTGCTCTCCATGGGTCAGCGTCAATTGCTTTCGTTCGCCCGCGCCTTGCTGGCAGATCCACGAGTTCTTATTCTTGATGAGGCAACAGCAAGTATTGATACGGAGACAGAGCTTAGAATCCAAGAAGCTTTGAAAGCACTATTAAAAGGCCGTACGTCCTTCATGATTGCTCACCGTTTGTCTACGATCCGCAATGCTGACGAGATTATCGTTCTGGATCATGGCCGGATTGTCGAGCAGGGTAACCACGAAGCGTTAATCAGGAAGAATGGCATTTATAACGGTCTTATCGAGGCGCAATATCGATTCTTGTCGGCGTAGTATTGATTTTTAAGTAAAGAACCTCCACAATGGAAGAAAAATAACCCAGACCTCGAGGGATGCCGCTGGCAACTCCTCGAAGTCTGGATTCTTCCGGGAGGTTCTTTTTTATTATGTATGGATCACCACTGTCAACGAATGCACGCAAACTTCTTCTGCTCGGCTCGGGCGAGCTTGGCAAGGAGGTTGCACTTGAAGCACAGCGCCTAGGCGTAGAGACAATTGCAGTAGACCGCTATGCGAATGCGCCGGCTATGCAGGTTGCCCATCGTTGCCATGTTACCGATATGCTCGACGGAGCTGCAATCAGAAGAATCATCGAGGATGAGAAGCCTGATTTTATCGTTCCGGAGATTGAAGCAATTGCTACGGAGACACTGCTGGAGCTTGAGGAGGAAGGCTTTAACGTCATTCCGACTGCTCGTGCTGCACGTCTTACCATGGACCGTGAAGGTATTCGCCGACTAGCTGCTGAAACGCTTGGTCTGCCTACTGCTCCTTACCAATTCGCTGATTCGCTTGATGAATTGAAGTTAGCGGTAAAGGAGATTGGCCTTCCTTGTGTCATTAAGCCAATTATGAGTTCTTCTGGTAAAGGGCAAAGTGTATGCAAGACGGAAGCTGACATTGAGAACTGCTGGAACTATGCGATGGAGGGCGGACGTGCGAAGAAAGCACGGATTATCGTTGAAGGTTTTGTTACCTTTGAATCGGAGATTACGCTGCTAACTATCCGTTCCGTTTCGGGGACAAGCTTCTGTTCACCCATCGGTCATGTTCAGAAGGATGGCGACTATATCGAATCCTGGCAGCCGCATGCGATGACAGAGGAGCAAATTAAGCAAGCGGAAGAGATTGCTTTGCGTATTACAGATGAGCTTGGCGGTTTTGGCTTATACGGCGTAGAACTGTTTATTACGAAAGAAGGAGTCTTGTTCAGCGAGGTTTCTCCTCGTCCGCATGATACTGGAATGGTAACCATGGCGACACAAGATCTGTCTGAATTTGCGCTGCATGTCCGCGCGATTCTTGGCTTCCCGATCCCAACTATTCGTCTGTTGACACCAGGGGCGACACACACGCTGAAAGCGGATCGTGAGTCGTCTTCATTCCGCATCGGCGGAATCGAATCGGCACTTGCGCTGCCTAATACACAAGTTCGAGTATTTGGCAAACCGGAGACAAAGGTTGGACGCCGGATGGCTGTTGCATTAAGCACAGCGAACGATACGGATGAGGCTCGTGACCTGGCCCGTCAAGCAGCAGAATCCCTTCATATTCAATACGATAATTAAGACGATAGTGCGGCGGCTTTCCTTGATCTTAAGCAAGGAGAAGCTGCCGCTTTTTTACTCCAGCATGAATGGAACATGACAATTACGTGCATGAATAATTTAGCGTGGGACGCGAATTTATGTTATTCTGTTAATCCAACAAGCGCTTTAACCGATATTGATAGAGGCACGCACTTCATAACAGACGTTCTCTTTAGCGTCTTTACTAATCGGGACAAGTTGAATTAAAATAGCTTGAAGATAAGGTAACGTGAAGCTTCGCAAAATTTTAGGAGGCATACCCATGGCAGAGCATATAGATACTTTCGCAAAAACAGCGGCCCCGGAACGGAACTATGAGGCCGATGATATACAAGTGCTCGAAGGCTTAACCGCTGTAAGAAAGCGGCCAGGCATGTACATTGGCAGCACGAGCAGCTCAGGCCTTCACCATCTGGTTTGGGAAATCGTTGATAATGCCGTGGACGAGCATTTGGCGAAATTTTGTTCGGCAATTGATGTGACACTGCATAAGAACGGCGCAGTCACCATACAGGATAACGGGCGCGGTATTCCAACAGGAATGCATAAGACAGGAATTCCGACTCCGCAGGTTGTGTTCACAATCCTGCATGCGGGCGGCAAATTCGGCGGCGGCGGATATAAAAAATCCGGCGGCTTGCACGGGGTTGGTGCTTCGGTAACGAATGCATTATCCGAATGGCTTGAAGTAGAGATTTTCCGTGACGGGAAAATACATAAGATGCGTTTCGAGTATTGGGTCGATGACAAAGGCAAAGAGCATGTCGGCGAACCGGTAAGTGGACTTGTTATTGCTGGCAATACGCATCGTACGGGAACAAAAGTAACGTTTAAGCCTGACGCTCGTGTCTTCCAAGGTGGAATATCGCTGAACTATGATACACTTGCAGAACGGCTGCAGGAAATTGCTTTCCTGAACTCCGGCCTTAAAGTGTCGATCAAGGATGATCGCAGCGGCAAAGAGGATGTATTCCATTACGAAGGCGGCGCACGCCAATTCGTACAATTTTTGAATGAGGATAAGACAGTACTTCACGAGGTTGTCCATTTCGCAGGGGAAAAGGACGAGATTGAAGTGGAAGTAGCACTTCAGTATAACGATGGATATACGGAAACGATCGCATCCTTCGTGAACTCGATCCCGACACGCGGCGGTGGTACGCATGAGACCGGTTTCAAGACTGCTTATACCCGCGTAATGAACGATTATGCCCGTAAAACAGCGATGCTGAAAGAGAAGGATAAAAATCTCGAGGGCAATGATCTGCGTGAAGGTATGATGTCCGTCATTAATATCAAGATGTCTGAGGTGGAGTTCGTCGGTCAGACGAAGGATCAGCTCGGCAGTGCTTCGGCGCGCAGCGCAGTGGATGCAGTTGTGTCCGATAAAATGCAGGTATTCCTTGAGGAGAATCCGCAAGTTGCACAAATGCTCCTTAAGAAGGCTGTACAAGCATCAAGGGCTAGAGAAGCGGCACGTAAGGCACGTGAAGAGATCCGCAGTGGCAAGAAGAAGAGCGAAAGCTCCAATCTGAACGGCAAGCTGACACCAGCACAGTCGAAGGATGTCACGAAGAACGAGCTGTTTATCGTCGAAGGTGACTCTGCTGGCGGTTCTGCGAAGCAAGGCCGTGATTCGAAGCATCAGGCGATTCTGCCTTTGAAAGGCAAGCCGATGAATCCGGAGAAAGCAAAGCTGCTTGATATTCTGAAGAATGATGAGTATAAAGCGATTATCTCCGCGATTGGAGCGGGTGTTGGTCCGGAATTTGATGCGGATGAATGCAATTACAATAAAATTATTATTATGACCGATGCCGATACCGACGGCGCGCACATTCAAGTGCTGCTGCTGACCTTCTTCTATCGGTATATGAAGCCGCTGATCGACTCGGGACGAGTCTTTATCGCTCAGCCTCCGCTTTACAAAATTACACGCAAATCAGGTAAGCTGGAGACGGTTCGTTATGCTTGGACAGATGAGCAGCTGCAGAACTATCTGAAGGAATTCGGCAAGAACTTTGAGTTACAGCGCTATAAAGGACTAGGCGAGATGAATCCCGATCAGCTGTGGGAGACTACCATGGATCCTGAGACTCGGACACTGCTCCAGGTACAGATCGATGATGCAGCTAAGGCTGAGCGCCGCGTATCCGCGTTGATGGGCGATAAGGTCGACCCACGTAAACGCTGGATTATTGAAAATGTAGATTTCACAGAATATGTTGAATAGGAGGTAACGGCATGGGCATGCTGGAACAGTTTTTACCGGCGTATTTGGAAGAGGTCGTAGGTGACCGCTTCGGCCGTTATTCGAAATACATCATTCAGGACCGCGCCATTCCGGACGTAAGGGATGGACTTAAGCCGGTGCAGCGCCGTATCCTGTACGCAATGTATGATTCGAACAATACACCTGATAAGCCGTACCGCAAATCAGCGAAGACCGTCGGTGACGTAATGGGTAATTACCATCCTCATGGTGACTCTTCGATCTACGAAGGTATGGTGCGTATGGCACAGCCTTGGAAAATGGGCCATGTCCTCGTAGATGGACACGGCAACTGGGGCTCGATGGATGACGATCCTGCAGCGGCGATGCGTTATACAGAGGCGCGTTTGTCGCCTATCGCTATGGAGATTTTGCGGGATATTGATAAACGGACCGTTCAATTTAAAGATAACTTTGATAACACGACGAAAGAGCCGGTTGTACTGCCATCTCGTTATCCGAACCTGCTTGTGAATGGCACAAGCGGGATTTCAGCAGGCTTCGCAACGGAAATTCCACCGCATAATCTGCGGGAGACGATTGATGCCTGCATTGCAGTGATGGCTCGTCCGGATATGCCGGTAGAAGATCTGATGGGCATTGTGAAAGGCCCCGATTTCCCAACAGGCGGCGTTATTATGGGCGAGGAAGGAATCCGCGAGGCTTATACAACAGGTAAAGGCCGGATCCATATCCGCTCAAAGGTTGAGATTGAGGATGTACGAGGCGGACGTCAACAGATTACGATTACGGAAATTCCGTATCAAGTCGTCAAATCCCGGCTTGTCAGCGCAATGGAAAACATCCGTCTTGAGAAAAAGGTCGAGGGGATCTCTGAAGTTCGAGACGAGAGCGGCCGTAATGGCCTGCGTATTGTCGTGGAGCTGAAGAAGGAAGCCGATGCGAACGGAATTCTGGCTTATTTGCTGAAGAAAACGGATCTTCAAGTGACTTATAACTTCAATATGGTTGCGATTGTGAACAAAGCACCTCAACAGCTGGGCATTAAACAGATTCTAAGCGCTTATATTGCCCATCAGAAGGAAGTAGTCACTCATCGTACCCAATATGATCTAGAGAAAGCTGAAGAGCGTGCACACGTGGTAGAAGGGCTTGTGAAAGCTCTGAATATCCTCGACGAGGTCATTGCAACGATTAAAGCCTCGAAGAACCGTGCTGATGCGCAAAATAACTTGGTTGCTAAATACGGCTTCTCTGAGCGTCAAGCCGATGCGATCCTGACACTCCAGCTATATCGTTTGACGAATCTCGAGATTACATCGCTTGAAAAAGAACTGAAGGAAATGCAGAAGAAGATTGCTTACCTGCGTTCCATTCTGGAGAGCGAGAAGAAATTGCTTGGTGTTATTAAAGACGAACTTATTGAAATCCGCGACAAATTTGGCATTGACCGCCGTTCGTCGATCCGCGGCGAAGTGGAAGAGCTGAAAGTGAACCTAGAGGTTATGGTGCAGTCGGAAGACGTAATCGTTACCCTAAGTGAAGAAGGATATATGAAGCGGACAAGCATCTTGTCGTTCACTCGTTCTGGCGGAGACTTGCAAACAGCTGGAGTGAAGGATGGCGATGCGATCAGCAGCGTATATGAAGTGAACACGATTGACAACTTGCTGCTGTTCACACGCAAGGGACAATATTATATGCTTCCTGTTCATCAGATTCCAGAGTTCAAGTGGAAGGATACCGGTACGGCTGTTGTCAATATTGTACCGATTCCGAAGGATGATTCCATTGTAGCTATTATTCCGGTTAAAGATTTCAATGTGCCAGGTGCATCACTTGTCTTTGTAACCAAACGTGCACAAGTGAAACGGACTGAGCTGAAGGAATATATGACGACGCGTTCTACCGCGATCGCTGCCTCGAAGGTAGCCGACGGTGACGAAGTTATCCGTGTCATGCTTAGTGACGGTTCAAAACAGCTGCTTCTGGTAAGTAAACTTGGTATGAGCATCCGGTTCCATGAGCATGAAGTGAATCCGATGGGACGGGTTGCAACAGGCGTTCGCGGTATGCAGCTAAGAGAAGATGATGAGCTTATTGCAGCCGATTGGGTTGCTGATGATGAGGGTGAAGTACTGGTCGTGACAGATTTGGGTTATGCCAAACGTACGCTGCTGCTGGATTATCCGCTTCAAGGCAGAGGCGGCAAAGGCGTTCAGACGTTTGAGTTCAAAGAAGGCAAGCGTGTGAAGCCAAATGGTTCAGCACTTGTATCGGCTCTCTACTGTAAGGAAGAGATGAACATTATAGCGCTTACATCCTCTGGCGGCCAGCTTGAGGCATCATCGGAGAAAGCGCCAATCGAGGATCGGAAGTCTATCGGGCGAATTCTGCTTCCGGTCGAGAAGAATGATGTCATTACCACGATCTTCGTTAAACCTGATTTATCCACTCAATCGTAAGGCCGGTTAGGTGGATCAAAGCGTTCAATTAATCGAATAATCGCGTCAAACATGACCCACATTGGTACCAGCTCATCCGGGCGGTCGAGCCACTGTGGGTCTTTTATTATGCCGTAGGCTTTGATTTTACGAATGATTTCAGCTTTTTGGTCATCCATCGGGATCACTCCTTCGCACACCATTTCGACGTATAGGTAAAGCGCCTATGCCATTGTATGTCTACTCCTGTCATAATGTTCGACTTTATAGCGATTAATGACTCAAATTATTAATTGGGTTAACCTTTTATTCGACATTTACGAATGCTATAATTGGTATAAATGAGAGATTTGGACAGAAAGCGGGTGTAATTATGGTTTCTGAAGAATTTACTCGTCTGTGGACAAAGATGACAAGAGATTGGAAGGATAGTATAGAAGAGGGGCTTGCGCCTCTAACGGAAGGGCAGTTGAACGTGCTGGATATTTTACTGCAGCATGCACCGATGAAGCCTTCTGAACTTCTGCAGTACTTGGCTACAACGCCGGCTGCGATTACAACGCTGCTTGATCGAATGGAGCGCAATGAATTAATTGAACGTTCAAGAGATAATCAGGATCGAAGAATTGTATGGGTAACTGTAACGGAGAAAGGAAAGAGTGAGGCCCAGCGTGGAACGGAAATTCGTTCCAAATTAATTGGTGAATCGCTGGACCGTATATCTTCCCATAACCAGCAGCTGCTTGTATATCTGCTTGGCAAGGTTGCTAATGCGTAGTACATATTTAAATATTAACTTATAAATAATGCCTTATTGCACGTTCAGCATGGATCTCAGACGATTACGAAGCACCTTGATCTGCTGCTTCATGGAGTCATAATCCTGCTTCGTTAGTAAGCTGTCGCTGGCAGCTGCAATTGTCTGTTCAACCGGCAAGATGCGGAATCGATAGTAGCTATCCGGCTGGTAGCGATGCACATAGGTTGGAGTTGACTCAATATCCGATAGCTCAATAGAGCCGTCGGATTTATTTTTTCGAATGGTTACTTTAAAGATCACACCGTAATCTTTCGTATCGCCCCGCTGTGCAGATATGAAGTTCCCCATAGAATAAATGATTAGTCCTTGTCTGGCATGACCAGATGCATCTGTAGTGTCGAGCACTTCATAAGGCTGAATGACATGCGGGTGAGAGCCGGCAATAATATCTGCTCCCTCAGCTACAAGCTTGCGGGCAAGCTGTTTCTGCTCCTCATTAGGCGTTGTCTGGTATTCGATGCCGAAATGCAGGGCGACCGTGATAAAGTCGGCTCCAAGCTCTTTCAAGTGATGGATATCATTGATCATTTTTTGCTCGTCAATCATTGAGACGGCATAAGGCTTGCCTTTCGGCAGCGGAATGCCGTTTGTGCCATATGTATAAGCGAGCAGACCCATCTTAATTCCATTGTGTTCTACAATAACAGGGGTATCCGCTTCTTCTTGTGATTCAGCAGTCCCTTTTAAGACAAACGGATACTCTTTCAAATGCTGCAAGGTAAGCATAAGCCCTTTATCGCCTTTGTCTAGCGAGTGATTGTTAGCATTGGTCAAGATGTTAAAGCCGGCATACTGGAGTGCGTCCAGCAGCTCTACAGGTGCGTTAAAGCTCGGATATCCTGTATAGCCATAGTTTGAACCTGCAACAGGAGTCTCCAGATTAGCCATTACCCAATCACCTTGCTCAAGGATTGGCTTTACTTCTTCAAAGAAATAATTGAAGTTGTACTTCTTCGTCTTCTTATCATAAGCACCTGGAAGCTCTGGCTTATGCATCATGATATCGCCAACACCCATCCATACAGCTTCATCGTATTGCGGCGTTGGCATCGGAGTTGGTGTCGGCTCTGGCGTCGCAGTTGGTACGATGGTTGGTTCTGGCGTTTGGACTGGCTGGCTCGTAGGCGGCGGATTCGAGGCGGTATCTGTAACGTGAGTATCCTGCCTCAACGTAGTTGCTAGAATAAATAGAATTCCAGCAGCTGATAGTAATAAAAGAATAAAATGAATAGTCAAGCGCTTCTTGCTTCGCATTCTGCGCATGAAGGTCTAATCACTCCTTTATAGGAACATTTTGGATGCTTCCTCAAGCTGTTCACTTGTCCACCAGGACCAAGCCGGTGAACCATACGGGATGGAGCGGAAGCATTGGCGTTCCTTCGTGACCGGATGTGGAGCCTCAACGGAAGTTGACCACAGTGCAATATCGGATACATTAGCCGTGTTAGGTGCTCCATATTTACGGTCTGCAACGAGAGGACAGCCGATATACGCCATTTGGGCACGAATCTGATGTGATCTGCCCGTATGCAGCTTCACAGCGATGAGAGAGTAGCCTCCGGCTTCAGCACACACCTTATATTCCAGAATGGCTTCTTTTGCTTCTGGTGTTGGATCCTTATAGACGGTTACCTGATTACGCTTGGCATCTTTCCAGATATAGTGTCGGAGCCGATCCTCTTGCTTAGCAGGTTTGCCGTGAACAACACAAATATAAGTTTTCCCGAATGTACGACTACGTACCGCTTCGGATAAGCGGGATGCTGCCTTAGAGGTTTTGGCGAACAGCATAGCGCCTCCAACCGGGCGGTCAAGTCGATGAACAAGGCCGAGGAATACATTCCCCGGCTTGTTATGACGGATTTTCAAATCCTGTTTAATGAGAGTCAGCATGTCAGGATCCCCGGACTCATCCTCTTGCGAAGGGATACCAGGGAGCTTGACTACGGCAATGATATGATTATCTTCGTACAGCACCGGAATAACCGGGCTCATGCTACCGGTCATTATTCCGACTCCCAACGTCCCAGGATACCGCAAGGCAAGTTCAGGCCGGATTGCGTGATAGGAAGACCAATCTCGCCACAGTTAATGACGCCGCCAAATTTGTTCTTCATTGTTGTATGGAGCAAATTGTGCAGAACAGACGGTGATAGACCAGTTGTGTACGAGTTAATCAGCATGAACAATGGGTTATCCGATAAAATCGTCGTACAGAACTCGAGGAAGGGATACAAATTCTCTTCGAGTTTCCAAGTTTCGCCGTTTGGTCCACGTCCGTATGAAGGCGGATCCATAATGATCGCATCATATTGGCGGCCGCGGCGCTGCTCACGTTGTACGAATTTAAACACGTCGTCGGTAATATATCGGATTGGAGCACTTTCAAGGCCGGACAATTGTGCGTTTTCTTTTGCCCACTGAACCATACCTTTAGAGGCATCCACATGCACGACATCAGCTCCAGCAGCTGCAGCGGCAACCGTAGCACCACCGGAGTAGGCGAACAGGTTCAATACGCGAATTGGACGTCCAGCCGAACGGATCTTGTCCATCATCCAGCTCCAGTTCACCGCTTGCTCAGGGAACAGCCCAGTATGCTTGAAGCTTGTTGGTTTGATGTGGAACTTCAGCTCGCCGTATGTGATCGTCCAGCGTTCAGGCAAGCTGGATTTGAATTGCCATTGTCCACCGCCGGAGGAGCTGCGATGATAATGTCCGTCAGCTTCCTTCCAAGCACCGGATTCATTGGCGATAGGCCAAATAATCTGTGGATCTGGACGGCGGAGAATATATTGCCCCCAGCGTTCAAGCTTGTCTCCAGCCCCTGTGTCGATGACCTCATAGTCGGTCCATTTATCTGCTAAGTACATGTTATAGTGATCCTTCCTTGGTGTATAATTTTCGTTGTATTATAATGAAGTCTTCGACTATTATAACGAAGCGCACAGAATGAAGCAATTAGGTTAAAAGCTTACGCAGTAAGAATCGCCACAAAAAGCGCGTGTCAATTCTTTTTAGGAGGGTACCTATTATTCGAAAACAAGGGTGGTTAATCGGTTTAACTGTAAGTATGCTGCTATTTATAGGGGCAGCGATGATGGCTGCACGCTCGAAGGCCTCATCGTTTGATGTGTCAGTAGCAGATTGGTTTGCGAGTATACATAGTGGAGCGTTGACGGATGTATTTCAAGCCATTACGTCACTTGGCTCAACAATAGGCATCATTGTTATTACTCTTGTTTTAGCCATATGGCTTGCATGGAGACAAGGGTGGAAAGGAGCAGTGCTGCTAATTTCGGGGGTAGCTGCGGCCTATGTGGTGAACACACTTATCAAATCCGGATTTGATCGTGCAAGGCCGGTAGCGGCTTGGGGGATTGAGGCGGATGGGTCCAGCTTTCCGAGCGGAAATGCGATGCTGGCGATCGTTATGTACAGCTTGGCGGCCATATGGATTATTCAAGACAGAGGGCTTAATCGTATAGCTAAGCGCATGATTACGGTTGTCGCTGCGGCGCTTATTATTTTAATGGGAGCTTCACGTCTGTACTTCAGCGTTCACTATGCAAGCGATATTATAGGTGGTTACGCGGCAGGATTTGCCGTTGTGTGCCTGGTGATGGTTGTTACAGGACGAAAGAGGCTTAACAGCCGCTAGTCCTGCAGACAGCGGCTATTTAAGACTCTCGAATAGCATCTAACATTTTGTCGATTGATACTTTGCGTTTGTCCTCGTCCATGGTGTTGAGCAGCCGAATGATTTCAAACGTATCCGCTGCAAATGGAGACTCCGCACCTCGCGCATCGCCATCGATAATATAATCGGTGGTGACTTCAAAAAAAGCCGCGAGTTTAATCAAAGTCTCATAAACGGGCTGCCGGTTGTTGATCTCGTAGTGGCTGTAAGCGGATCGCGTGATGCCGATGGATTGTGCAACTATCTCTTGAGACAAGCTTCTTTGCTGGCGCAGCTCCTTTAGGCGATCTCCCATCGTCAAGGTCATTCGCTCCTCACATTGGATATAAAGATTGGCAATATGTTACACTCACTACTAGTAATTTATGATACAAATCGTATCATTGTCAAGCTTTAAATGGGAAAGTTACTAATAAAAATAGAATATTTTAGAAAGAGAGATGGGCTGGGAATGGTTTTGATCTTTGAATGTGAATGCGGCAATAAAACAGGTTTGTTTGCAACCGGAGACCGTGATGAAACGGGCAGAGAGTTTATTGAGCTAGAGGATGATGACCGCTTGACGTATGTCGTTGGTGAGGATGGCGTTTTATTCAAATGTAAGTTCTGTGGGTACACTTATCGCATGGATAAGCTGTAGGTGACAATCCTATTTGCCTGATCGCAAGTACCACGTGTCATGTTGGGCAAGCCTTCGTCAGCGCGTAATAAAACAGGCCACGGTTCAAAATGAACTGGGCCTGTTTTTTGTCTGTATCCAGCGATAAATCGCAAAAACCTTGCTGCAGTGGGTAAAAGCAGATGCGGTAAGGGGAAGTACCTAAATATGACGGAAAAACCGTACTACAGAGGGTAAGAGCTGGTATGGTGCGGAGAAAGCGCCAAGCCCACTAGCTGAAACGAATGTCATGTTCTTGCCCTGGGGCGGTGAATTGAATCAGCTTTTCGCCTTCTATAATTAGTTCAGCCTGCTCCTCATTTGTTAGCAAACGGAAGGGCTCGATGAGGAGAGAAGCTTTATTTCGTTCTCGCTCGATTTTCCATATACCAGCGATGAAACCGTTCAGCAGGATCGTTGCACGCAGGATGCCATTAGCGGTGAAAATTCGTTTGGCATACGTAATATCCATCACCCGTGATCGATCGACAATTCCAAGAAGCATTTGATCGAACTCGCTAAGGAAGCGGGCTGGAGGCATTACCTCGGCATTAGGGCGGGGTGCATCAGGAAGATCAAATAACTCATTGCCTTGTTCGTCCCGGAATGTAAGGAGCTGTGGACGCAGCTTTTCGAAATGTTCTTTGAGACGCGTGAGTCCACACCAAGCCTGCATATCCTTTACCGTCGCTGGCCCATAAGCAGCGAGGTAACGCAGTATTAGATCGTCCGTATCGACATGTTCACTAAGGGATTGTCCCAGCCAGACTTCTGAGGAGGTATGGGTTGCTTGTCCGCTTTCTCCCCACAAACCACGCGGCGGTATTTGAATGAGTGGAACGTAGTTGCGTACAACAGCAGCGAGGGCTTCACTATTAATACCAGGCCACAGGTCAGCTAGAAATTTACCTAGCTCACTGAATGTGCGTGCTTTATCCTCGACAAGTTTTCTGCCCTGAAGTGCAACGCTGTCCAAATCAATTCCAGCAAGAGCCTTGCCAAAGGATCCTTTTAATCCTCGTTCGAGTACAGGCTGTACCCAAGGTCTAATCAATAGACAGTCTTTAGCAGATACAAGATGTAAAGTGGAGCGCATAAGTGCGATCCGCACAGCTTCACGATTTTGAATTAAAGTAGACAATTCTGACTGCTCAAATCCATTCAGTCTTGTCCAAAGAGAGTAATATGGCGCGTTTGGAGCTTGAGCCTGCAGGCCGATAAACCATTCCAATGTATCAAGTACAGACATATCCGAACGCGATAACAGCATTTGCCTTGCGAGCAAAGCTCGATTAATAGCCAATGCACTTAATTTAGGCGTCTCCTGAGTCATCCTCTATCCACCTCAAAATAGGATCATATTTCCATTTAGATTATCTTTCTTTGTATTAAGTTACAAGACGGATAAGGTGAAAAAGTTCCAAAATAGAAACATTTTCCATAAATTCAGCGTTTAAACAATATGAAAAACGCATAGTTTAGGAGGGAATGAGATGAGTTCGGTACTGGAGCTGAAACGTACAAGTCAATACGCAAATAAGCTGAGGACCTACAAAGTTTACTTGAACGGTGTTATACATGAGAAAATTGCTGACGGCCAAACCATGCGCTATGAACTGGAACCAGGCAATTATGAGCTGTACTTGTCCATTGACTGGTGCGGGAGCAATCGATATTCTTTCTGTATTCAAGAGAATGAGACGATCCAATTGAAGTGCGGAGGCGTGAATAGCCTATTAACTTTATACTATATCATTTTTGACAGGAACAATTACTTATACATTAAGTGAAAAAAGCCGAATCTAGAAGCCTTGAGGCCCCCTGGATTCGGCTTTTTTTATCGGGAAGATACTGCGGTGGTTGATGTCTTCACGGTCTTGCTTCGTTTGCTTGCGATCATACTTACGCAGGAGACAATTAAGAAGAGGACCATGGCAGCGGCAGCGTATCTGTACATCTCTGCATAGCTAGTAGCGGAGGCAATAATGCCTAGCAGCATCGAGCCGGCAGCAACGCCGAGGTCAATCGTGTTGTAATACAAGCTGTTGGCAAAGCTTGTTTGATGTGGTGCAGCCTCACGCAGCATCCATGCTTGTGTCGTTGGCTGAATGGCGCCAAAGCCAAATCCGTACAGCAAGGCCGAGATAATAATGAGTGGCATCGAATGTGCATAAGACAGAATAATCAAGCTGGCAATGACGATAAATGCGGAAGGTATAAGGACGAGCATTGGTCCGCGGCGATCGAATAATTTGCCGGATATCGGACGAATAACAAGAACGGTAAACACAATAAATAAGAAGAACAAGCCGATCTGCTCAATATTTCGTTGTGCGCCATATAAGGCAATAAAGCCAAGAATACCGCCGTAAGTTATCGACATCAGCATGTTCAATACGGCAGGTACCATCATGCGTGCAGTCGAAGATGAGCGCTGCCCTTGATCGTCGGCAGTAGTCTGAACCGGAGCTGGTTGAATCCTGGCAGGCTGCTGCGGAATACTACGTGTAAGCAGAAGAAGCGGAATTATAATAACAAGTGCGATTGTACCGATCACAGACAAAGTAGTAAATCCGGATTGTTTGATGACGGAGAGGCCAATCATCGGACCAAGCGACATCGCTAAGCTGGTGGAAATACCGAAATAGCCGATCCCTTCTCCCGTTCTTTTCTTTGGAATGATCTGTGTAACTAAAGTAGGGATAATTGTACTAGTCATCCCGAAGCCAACCCCGAAGACAGCTCGCAGAATTAATAATACAGTCATGGATTCAGCGAACGGATAGAGGATAGTGGCTATTGTTGCGAGAACAAGTCCGGAAAACAAGATCACGTTTCGATGAACGACACGAAGCAGCGGCGTCATTGCAAAGCGTGTAACGATCGCTGCTAAGGCGAACAAGCTGGTGACAAGACTTAAGGTGAAGTTATCTGGATGGAATTGTTCTTTTGCATAAGTAGGGAACGGAGACAGCAGCATTTGCAGGCTTAGAAATAACAGCAAATAACTGGCGGTCAACGTAATAAAAGACTTGGTCCAAAGTTTCTCTGGATGTATGTTCATGGTGTATCATTGCTCCTTTTCATGCTCCAATAAGCTGGTTGTATGGTCGTTAAGTTTTCTTAGCAGTTGATTCATAAGCTCATATTCCTCGATGGACATCACTTGCGCGATCTCAGCAATGGTGCTGTATTCAATAGGTTCAATTGCATCCGCAGTTTCTTTGCCTTGCTCGGTAATAAATACCTGGAAAGAACGGCGGTCATGCTCACTAGCGCGCTTCGTTACAAAGCCTTTCGCTTCCAGCGTATCTAATATACGAGTAGTCGTAGGCTTATCCTTGCCTGCCCGATCTGCAATTTCCTTCTGAATTAATCCATCTTCTTCTCGTACGCGGAAGAGAACAGCCCATTGTTCAGGAGTCAATCCAAATTCCTTGATGCGGCCTGCAAAGAAATTCGTAAGCTTCCGATAGGTGGCACCAAGCAAGAAGCCAAGCGAATGATCCAATCCCTTTTGATGCATTTTACTCACGCTCCAAATTAGTTGTTACAACAACTATATCTCTGACAACTAATTTTGTCAAACCGCAAATACAGGATTGGAATTTCGGAAATGGGGGAAAATAAGCGGACTACACATAGAGGAGTTAAGCCAAAAATGAGAAAAAAATCAGCATGGATCCATACGTTATGGATCGCGGCCGTTTTGTCTTTGCTGGTCGCCCAGCATCCGGCTGACGCGCTGGCCGGGCCATTTCATTTTGGATTCAAGAAAAGCGTAGGCGGGCAGCTGCCTTCGATTAATGAAGAGGGCTTCAAAGATGTGGTAATGAAGCATGGAGCGATTTTTCTAGGTGACACGACCAAGAAGGAACTGTATCTCACCTTTGATAATGGGTATGAGAATGGCTATACGGCTAAAGTGCTTGATGTGCTTAAGGAGAAGCAGGTGCCTGCCATATTTTTTGTAACGGGGCATTATGTGAAGGATCAGCCTGAGCTGGTGAAAAGGATGACAGCCGAAGGGCATCTTGTAGGCAATCATTCCTGGACTCACCCAGATATGACACAAATCTCTGCCGAACAAATTCGTACCGAGCTGGAGAAGGTGAAGGAGCAGGTCAATACGCTGACCGGGCAGCAGGCCATGACTTATTTGCGACCGCCAAGAGGAATCTTCAGTGACAATGTGCTAGCGGTAAGTAAGGAATCCGGCTATACGAACGTATTCTGGTCCGTAGCTTATAAGGATTGGGATGTGAACATGCAAAAAGGAGCGGGCTTCGCCTATAATCAAGTCGTCGCCCAGCTTCATCCCGGAGCGGTCATTTTACTTCATACCGTGTCCAAAGATAATGCCGCTGCGCTCGGATCGATTATCGACGAAGCCCGCAAGCAAGGTTATGAGTTTAAGAGCTTAGATCAAATGTCTGTTAAGACTTATGGCAATTAACGTGCAGCAAGGTGCTCGGACGGTTCAAGAATAACGGACCAGCCAAATGGATCTTCTACAGTACCTCTTTGAATACCGGTCAGCGTGTCGTACAGCTTTTGCGACAGCTCGCCGGTATTTCCTTCGTTAATGACATAACGTGTACCTTCCCACGTCAATTCCCCAATTGGAGAAATAACCGCGGCCGTACCTGTTCCAAATGCTTCGACAAGGCGGCCTTCTTGATGAGCTGCTACAACCTCATCGATCGACAGCTGTCTTTCAACAACAGGCACATTCATATGCTTAAGCAGACGGATGATCGAATCACGTGTGATCCCATCGAGAATACTGCCATTCAGTTCAGGTGTAACCACTGTACCATCAATGTTGAAGAAGACGTTCATGCTGCCTACTTCTTCGATATATTTGCGGTGAACACCATCAAGCCAAAGCACTTGAGAAGCGCCATGAGCATAAGCTTCTTCCTGCGCTTTCAAGCTTGCCGCGTAGTTACCAGCAGTCTTCGCGTTGCCGACACCGCCGCGTACTGCGCGAACGTATTGGGATTCCACATGGATTTTAACAGGATGAATGCCTTCCGCGTAGTAAGAGCCAACCGGTGACATGATGATCATAAACATGTATTGTGTTGAAGCATTAACGCCTAGCTGTGCTTCCGTTGCAATAACGAAAGGACGTACATACAGAGAAGTTTCCGCATCAGATGGGATCCAATCGCTGTCAGTCAGAATAAGCTGCTTCAGCGCTTCAAGCGCCAGCTCTTCGTCTACTGCAGGAATGCTAAGACGTTCATTGGAACGATTAAGACGTGCCATATTTTGCTCCGGACGGAACAGACGGATTTTTCCATCACCGGTTAAGTAAGCTTTAAGGCCTTCAAAAATCGTTTGACCGTAATGGAACACTTTGGCTGCTGGATCAAGCGAAATCGGCTGATAAGGCACGACGCGCGGGTTATACCAGCCTGTAGCTGCATCATAATCCATAATGAACATGTGGTCGGTATAATACTTGCCAAATCCAAGCTCAGACGCTTTTGGTTTCGGTTTTTTGTTCGTAGAAAGTTCTATTGTGATGGTTGATTTCATCGTCTTTGATCTCTCCTTGTTGCTAGTTATAGTTGAATCGTACCATGCCAATCGATATATTTAAAGTATCTGTTTTATTGTGAACACATACCGAAAAGGTATATTGGGGGCTGGCTATGGATATAAGACAGTTAAGGTACTTTCTGGCGATCGCCAAAGAAGGACAAATCACTCGTGCGGCGAAAGCGCTCAACATGGAGCAGCCTCCGCTGAGCCGTCAGCTTAAGCTGATGGAGGATGAACTAGGTGTTACCTTGTTTGATCGAAGCGGGAAAGGGCTTGTTCTGACCCATGCCGGCGAGCTGCTGCAGAATAAAGCAGAGAGGCTGCTGCAGGAATTTAACGAGACCATTCATGAAGTAAAAGAGCTGGATGCTGGACTTCACGGTACACTTGCGATCGGCTCTGTCGTGTCCTGTATTTCCTTGCTTCCGAGGCCTATTGAGCAATTCCGCAGGCTGTATCCTAACGTCACATTCAAAATATGGGAAGGGGACCATTTTATCCTCGGCAGTCTGCTTGAGAAGCGGGATATTGAACTGATTGTTGCGAGGATCCCTTTCGAATCGACCTTACATACGCAGCCTTACTCGGTCTTGCCGCTGCCTTCCGATCCCTACGTGGCCGTACTTCCGTCCGGCTGGGTAAGTGACCCGGATAAGAACACATTATTAATGAGTGAGCTTGCGGATCTGCCGTTCCTGACTCTTAAAACCGACAAGACCATCGCCATGCATCATCGCGTCATGATTGAGGCAAGAGCGCATGGCTTTGAACCAAAGGTAATCTGCGAATGCTCTAGTGTAGCAATCATCGTAGCGTTGGTAGCAGCCGGCATTGGAGCAACCGTATTTCCGAAGTCGGTCATGGCTTCTTTTCCTCTTCCATCTATAAAGATGCTCACGATATCAGATGCAGATTTTCAATCAGATGTCGGTATTATTTGGCTCAAGGATCGGTATTTATCCAGAAGTGCACAGAACTTCATCCAGCTGTTCGAAGAATGAGTACGCATTATGGCTTTAAAGTACTAATACATTCCGATGTGGTAAAAAAAAGGATGCAGCATCGTATGCTGCATCCTATTCTTTAGTTGTTCACTTTGATCTCAAGCAGTTCATATTTAATGATACCAATCGGCGCATCAACTTTGATGATATCTCCAACTTTTTTGCCCATTAACGCTTGGCCCAGCGGGCTCTCATATGAAACTTTGTTATTAAATACGTCAGCTTCTGCAGGACCAACAAGGCGGTATTCGATTTTCTCAGATACCTCAATATCGTTCAGAACAACGCTCGAACCAACTCCAACCTTCGTCGTATCAACCGAGTTAGATACACGTGCGGTCTTCAGCATTTTCTCCAGCTGCGTAATTCTTGTCTCCATAAAAGCTTGGTCATCCTTGGCCGAGTGGTACTCGCTGTTCTCTTTCAGATCGCCATAGCTGATGGCTACTTTAAGACGATGTGCAAGCTCGGAACGTTTGACGGTCTTCAGCTCTTCGAGCTCTTCCTCAAGTTTCTTAAGACCCTCGGGTGTTAGAATGATTTCGTTTTTTGCCAAACTCCACAACTCCTGCCATTTATTTGTATCATCTGAATCGCTTTCTACATCTTACACTATCCATGGTGGAAAAGAAACTTGGGTATAGCTCCCAATTGCGCGGAAAATCTAACAATTTTCTAACTAAAAAGCAATTGAAAACTCAAATTTATAGTGTAGGATTTGTCGTGCTGGCATCACGGAATCTTTTATTTATTGTGACCTCGCTCGCCGCTCACGAAGAGCTGAGGTCTTTTTGTTATGCTGACATTACTGAGAGGGTGCATATAAACAGATGAAGAAGAGGTTCAAATTCCCCCAAATATTCCAGACACGCAAGATCGCGCATCGGATGTTGATTACCACGCTGATCATCGCTATTACGATTGTTGCTTCCATGTCTGTTGCGTTATTCCTTTCTAACTCCTCCTTATTTAAAAGTCAGATCAAGAAGGACCTTGCCTTGCAGGCGGATGTGATTACAGCAAGGATGGATGAGGAACTGCAGTCGAAAGTATCCAAAATAAATGCATTAGCAGGTATCGGACAATATTATGGCCAAGATGCGCAGAAGCATGACGAATTAATCCAACATTTTATAAAAGAAAATCCAGATCTTATGTCCCCAGGTTATTCCCTCGATATGACGGGCAAAAATTTCACCGTATCAGGAACTGGTGATCGAATCGATGTATCTGAACGTCCTTATTTCAAATCGGTATCGGAAGGCAAATTAACGGTTAGTAATCCACTCGTGAACAAAGTTGATCCTTCCAAAGTTTCTATCGTTATCGCCGCACCACTTATGCAAAACGGCAAAGCTTATGGATTTTACATATTCGGGTATGAGATCAATGCTGCAGCTGCAATCGTTCGTGATACGAAGGTTGGTGAAACCGGTTATGCCATCTTGATGGACAACAACGGCCTCGTTGTCAGTCATCCGAACGCAGATTTGGTCATGAACAAAACCGTATATGACATGAAAATGCCTGAAACCGTGAAAGCATTCGAATCGGCGAAACAAGGACATAATACGAACTATTCCTTTACCTTTGATGGCGTGAAAAAAATTGGATATGCCGAGGCAACCAAAAATGGTTACGTTATTCAGCTGTCGATACCGGAAAAAGAAGCGATGCAGCCGGTAACGGATATGCTGTGGAAAACAATCGGAGTTGCACTAGTGATGACGCTGCTGGCACTTATCGCCACTTATATCTCCGCAACCCAAATGGCGAAACCAATCGTGTACATAACGAATGTCATTAAAGTACTCGCAGGCGGCGATTTAAGGCCGAGGCTTGAAGTAAAAACGAAAAATGAACTGGGCACTCTAGCGGATCATATGAATCAAATGCTGGATTCCTTCTCGGACACCATTGGCAAAGTAAGCTTTGCTGCGGAACAGCTTGCTGCATCCTCGGAAGAGCTGACGGCAGCGTCTGTTGATTCTGTCGATATTTCCAGCCGGATCGGTGATGCCATTCATAATGTCGCAACAGCTGGAGAGAATCAGATGGTGGCCGCTGAACAGACCTCAACCGCGATGGAAGAGATGGCTACTGGTGTGCAGAGAATTGCAGAATCGTCCTCTGTTGTTGCAGAAGCATCCCAAACCTCGTTGGATGAAGTTCAGCTTGGGCAGGTTGCTGTTACGCATGCAGTAGAACAAATGAAGCTGATCCATGCTTCCGTTGGCAAGTCGGCCGAAGAAGTACGTGAGCTGGAATTGAAATCGAATCAAATCGGCAGCATCGTGTCCGTCATTCAAGAGATTACAAATCAGACACAGCTTTTGTCGCTAAACGCTTCAATTGAAGCGGCAAGAGCAGGGGAGCATGGCAGAGGATTTGCTGTTGTGGCGAATGAAGTGAAGAAGCTGGCAGAGCAATCGGCTCATTCAGCATCTGAGATTACGAAGCTGATTCAAGAAGTTCAAGGAACAACGGTAAGAGCGGCACATGCGATGAATCAAGGGGTTGAAGATGTCGGAATCGGCTCCGAGCTGATTAATGAAGCTGGTGAAGTATTTGGCAGAATCACAGCGACCTTCCAGGAAATCTCCAGCCAAATCCAAGAGGTATCAGCTGCATCGGAACAAATGTCCGCAGGCACAGAAGAGGTGACAGCGTCTATGACAGAGATTGCTGCCATGACCCAATCGACACATAGCCACTCCCAAAGTATATCGCTGGGCTCGCAAAAACAGCTGGCATCAATGAAAGATATTTCTGCATCTGCGGAAGATCTTAGCCATATGGCACAGCATTTGCAAGAAGTGCTGTCGAAGTTTAAGACAAGCTAGATAATTTTGATTCTTGCTGCTAGAAATGGTACATTATTGAAGGATTGCCATTCAGCAATCATAATATGATTCGTACAGGGAGAGATCTAGATGTCCGTTGATGCTTATTTGAACTTTAATGGGAATTGCCGAGAAGCGGCGGAGTTTTACGCAGTAGTATTCGGTTTAGACAAGCCTAAGCTCATGACATTTGGTGAAGTGCCACCACATCCGGATTATCCATTGCCTGAAGAAGCAAAAAACATGATTATGCACACTCGCCTGAACATTGGTGGAAGCAATGTGATGTTCTCCGACGTCTTCCCTGGTATGCCGTTTACTGTCGGTAACAATATTACTCTGGCATATGTTGAAGACGAAGAAGAAAAAATTCGTACGGCATTTAACCGATTGAGTGATGGCGGTACGATCGTTATGGAGCTTCAAGAGACGTTCTGGAGTAAACTGTATGGACAGGTTACCGATAAGTTTGGTATTCAGTGGCAGTTTAACTTGGGAATTAACGAATTCTAATACTTGTCTAACAAAATAGAGGGAACCAGTTGTCTATAGGACAAGCTGGTTTCTTTTTTTATAGTGAAAAAGTGGCTATTCCCTTATAGGAACAAATGTTCTATAATGGTGATATGGAGAACACTAACAATATGAGATTGTCGAAGAGGGGAACACCATTGGCTGAGCCGTTAAAAGAAATGTATCATGAAGCCTTTCTAAGGCAATTTATCTATAAATTAAAGGCCGCATACCCTTCATTTGATACAGAATCGTTTGTATCACAGGTGATGAATGAGACGTGGGAACAATTAGAGTTGAAAGGACGGATTCGTCAAATTGCCATCGTGCTTGGCAAGCATTTGCCTTCCGATTATGAGGATGCATTAGCTGTTTTGTATGCCATATATGAGGAATGCTCGGGCTTTCCTTATTTATTTTTCCCGGATTTTGTAGAGGTGTATGGAGGGGCAGAGGAGCATTGGGAGCTGTCTATGCAAGCATTAGAACGATTCACTACCAAATCCTCGGCAGAGTTCGCTGTACGTGTATTTTTGCTTCGAGATCCGGAACGTATGGTCCGACAAATGTTAATCTGGGCTCAACATCCTGATGAGCATGTACGCCGATTGGCAAGTGAAGGCTGCAGGCCGCGTCTGCCATGGGGACAAGCACTTCCTGTCTTCAAGAAAGATCCATCGCCGATTCTTCCAATTCTAGAGTTATTGAAGGAAGATCCATCTTTGTATGTGCGTAAAAGCGTCGCAAATAATTTGAATGATATTGTTAAGGATCATCCGGATGTAGTCATAGAGATGGCCCGCAGATGGAAAGGGCAAAATCCTTATACGGACTGGATTATTCGGCATGCCTGCCGGAATTTGATACGCAAAGCTCATCCGGAGGTACTCGCTTTGTTCGGCTATGCAATGGAGGAGGAGGAATCAGATCCGATCATAACTTCGGCATCCTTGCATGCTCGTCCAGCGTTGTTGGAAATTGGAGATAACTGCCGTCTGGATTATGTGCTGCAAGCCAAAGAAGGTGAGCCGATGCATCTACGGATTGAATACGGCATAGATTTCGTGAAATCTGGAGGGAAAACTTCTCGTAAGCTGTTCCTCTTATCGGACAAAACCGTTCCTGGCGGTTCAACGCTCTCGGGCAGCAGAGTTCACCGTTTTGCGGATTTATCAACCCGCAAACATTATGCTGGAGAGCATCGTATCACCTTGCTGGTAAACGGAGTTGAAGTGGCAAGCTCGACAGTTGAGCTGGGTGCCGCTGAAGTAGAGTGAAAAAGAGAAGAGCTATGTCGCAGCCTTAGGCTTCGGCATAGCTCTTTACTGTAAATTGGTAGAAAGCAGCAGAGTATTTCTCCATGACTTGCGCTTCGTGGACAAGCTGAAAGCCATGCTGCTCATATAATTGGCGAAGGGAAGGGCGGTCAGAGGCACAATCCAGCTTCAGATAGCTTTTATGTAAGTCATGTGCACGATTTTTAGCGAATTCAAGCATTCTGCTGGATAATCCAGCCTTCGCATATTTTCTTCTGATGCACAGCTTGTGGAGATAGAGGGAATCGTTGGACAGATCCTCCGGCCAGAAGAAGCTGTCTTCTTCTTGTAAGATCATGACGGCGGCGACTTCTCCGCCAATTATGGCTGCATACACGTTGTCCTTGGTTAGGCCATGTAATAGTTGATCTAGTGTAAGATCGGATTCATCCCACATCGGAACGTTATTGTTTGCGATCCATCTTGCCCCTTCAGTCAGGACATCTATAAAAGTGTTTAACTCTGAATCATGAATTCTTCGAATGGTTATTTCCACTTCGTGTATTCTCCTTTTAGAAGGAAATCATTCCGCCTCGTTCGTCAAACACGGCAGTGGGATTCCACGCCACTTCCCATAGATTATTTTCCGGATCTGCGAAATAAGCCGTCCGTCCTCCCCAGAATGCATCGCTAGGTTCTCGTAATATTATTCCGCCAATTTCCCGGATTTGTTCAATGGTGGAGTCTACTTGAGACGGCTCGTCCACATTAATAGCATACGAAACAGCACTGTAAGCTTGTTTATCCTGCGTGAAAGTTACGCCGGCATCTTGGGCTAATTCTTCAATCGGGAACAAAGACAGGATTACTCCTGCTGTAAGAAATGCGGCGTAATTATCTGAGCTGCTCGGAGTTTCTTTCCATCCCAAACGCTGGTAAAAGGCACGCAGTGCAGGCAAATCATAGGCACCTATGGTTATTAGGCTTACTCTTTGTGGAATCATTGGTGATTCTCCTTCTGAGGAAGATGGGATAATGCTCCAATTATATCTTGTTGTATTTTAGGGTGGCAATATCAAAAAAATGAGTCGAATATTCGTGCTGGAGAAGTTATGATGAAAAGCTTTACAACGTAACTATATAGGTGGAGTAAATGGAGTTATCGGTGGATCTTTTATTAGAGTGGGACAGTGTGTGCATTTTACTCCACTAGTTGGTGGATTTACATTGCGATGATCGGGAATCGAACAGGTACAGCGGATAAAAGGAGGTGCTGTTAGTGAAGCGCCGCAAGCTGAATCGAGCCCATTCTGGATCCTCACGGAAAATGAAGGGCTTTGGTCATGATACAGGGACAGTTTTGCTGCTTCTACAAGAATTGAGGGCCATTATTCCAGTCTTATTCCAAGATAATGCGACTGAGAATGTCGTTTTGCATTTACGGGATATTTTGGGACGGCTGTTGACGTTGACCCAAGCTTCTCGAATAAAAAATGCCAATAAAGCCCGGCTGCTGGCCAAATTGGAGCTTACTCTAATTGCAGCAAAGGTCACGCCTTTTGCACCATTAAGTGTAGGAATGGCTTTACAACAACTGATGGATGTTCTGTTGTCGATTGTGAAGCAGGGATGTTTGGATCCGAATTATACGAGCAAGTTTATTGCCATTATCTTATCTATTCAGGTCATGATTACGAATGGCCTTAGATGCCATTGTCCACCTGGTCCTTCTGGACCAACTGGACCGACAGGGCCAGCAGGATTTGCTGGTGCGACTGGAGCAGCAGGAGCAGCTGGTGTGCAAGGAGTCATGGGAGATCCTGGTGAAGCGGGGGCAATAGGAGCAACAGGAGCAACTGGAGCGACTGGTGTTGGGGAGATGGGAGCAACTGGTGCAGTTGGGCCAACAGGGCCTACAGGAAGCAACGGTGGTGATACAGGTGAGACAGGTGCAACGGGGGCGACGGGAGAGACAGGACCTACGGGAGCAACTGGGGCAACTGGTGTAACTGGTTTTGGGGAGACAGGGACGACGGGAATGACAGGTGTGACAGGGGTAACGGGAGTTACGGGAGCGACTGGTGCGACTGGTGATACCGGTGCAACAGGAGGAACGGGCTTTGGGGAGACAGGAGTTACGGGAGCAACCGGAGCAACTGGTGCAACGGGCGAAATAGGATTATTAGGGGCAACTGGTGCAACGGGTACGACAGGGGAGACAGGGGAGACAGGAGCAACAGGTACCACGGGTGCAACAGGCGTGACGGGTGCGACAGGGGTAACGGGAACAACGGGCGAAACTGGTGCAACGGGAGCAACAGGTGCGACAGGGGGCACAGGCGAAACAGGAGCAACAGGAGCAACTGGTGAAACGGGTGCAACAGGTGCAACGGGTGAAACAGGAGCAACGGGAGCCTCGGGTGCGACAGGGGTAACGGGAGCAACCGGTGTAACAGGTGCGACAGGAGCAACTGGTGAAACGGGTGCAACGGGTGAAACAGGAGCAACAGGAGCAACGGGAGCGACAGGGGTAACAGGAGCAACAGGTGCGACAGGTGCAACGGGGGAAACAGGAGTAACGGGAGCGACAGGGGCAACAGGTGCGACGGGGGCAACAGGCACGACGGGAGCCACTGGAGCAACAGGGGCGACGGGAGCGACAGGCGAAACTGGTGTAACAGGAACAACAGGGGCGAATGGTGCTACAGGAGCAACGGGAGCAACGGGCGAAACAGGAGCAACTGGTGCGATAGGGGCGACTGGAGCAACAGGGGCGACAGGAGCAACAGGAGCGACAGGTGTAACGGGAGCCACGGGTGTAACAGGTGCGACGGGAGTAACAGGAGCAACAGGAGCAACGGGTGAAACAGGGGCAACAGGAGTAACGGGTGCAACAGGAGAAACCGGTGTAACAGGAGCAACAGGGGTGACTGGGGCGACGGGAGCCACAGGAGCAACCGGTGTAACAGGAGTAACAGGAGCGACTGGGGCGACAGGCGAAACAGGAGCAACGGGAGCCACAGGAGCAACTGGAGCAACGGGGGTAACTGGTGCGACAGGGGCAACAGGTGCTACGGGCGAAACAGGAGCCACCGGAGCAACAGGAGCTACAGGAGCAACTGGTACAACAGGAGCCACCGGAGCAACGGGGGCGACGGGAGCAACAGGGGCAACGGGAGCAACGGGTGAAACTGGTATAACAGGAGCCACAGGAGCCACGGGTGAAACTGGTACAACAGGAGCCATCGGAGCAACAGGAGCTACAGGAGCAACTGGTACAACAGGAGCCACCGGAGCAACTGGTGCGACGGGAGCAACAGGGGCAACGGGAGCAACAGGGGCAACGGGAGCAACGGGTGTAACAGGAGAAACGGGCGAAACAGGAGCTACCGGAGCAACTGGTGCGACAGGGGTAACGGGAGCCACGGGTGAAACTGGTACAACAGGAGCCACCGGAGCAACAGGAGCTACAGGAGCAACTGGTACAACAGGAGCCACCGGAGCAACTGGTGCGACGGGAGCAACAGGGGCAACGGGAGCAACAGGGGCAACGGGAGCAACGGGTGTAACAGGAGAAACTGGAGCAACAGGGTCAACAGGAGTAACAGGAGTAACGGGTGCGACAGGAGTAACGGGCGAAACAGGAGCTACCGGAGCAACTGGTGCGACAGGAGCAACAGGAGCAACTGGGGCGACGGGAGCAACAGGGGCAACGGGAGCAACGGGTGTAACAGGAGCAACGGGTGTAACAGGAGAAACGGGAGCAACAGGGTCAACAGGAGTAACAGGAGTAACGGGTGCGACAGGAGTAACGGGCGAAACAGGAGCTACCGGAGCAACTGGTGCGACAGGAGCAACAGGAGCAACTGGTGCGACGGGAGCAACAGGGGCAACGGGAGCAACGGGTGTAACAGGAGAAACGGGTGCGACAGGAGTAACGGGCGAAACAGGAGCTACCGGAGCAACTGGTGCAACAGGAGCAACGGGAGTAACAGGAGCAACAGGAGCAACAGGAGCAACAGGAGTAACGGGTGAAACTGGTGCAACAGGAGCAACGGGTGAAACAGGAGCAACAGGAGCAACGGGTGCGACAGGGGAAACAGGAGCAACAGGAGCGACGGGAGCAACAGGGGCAACAGGATCGACAGGAGCGACGGGAGCAACAGGGGCAACAGGATCGACAGGAACAACGGGAGCAACAGGTGCAACGGGAGCTACAGGTGAAACGGGTGCCACAGGTGCGACAGGGGGGACGGGTGAAACAGGAGCGACAGGTGCAACTGGGGAAACAGGAGCAACAGGAGCAACAGGGGCCACAGGTGTAACGGGAGCGACAGGAGCCACTGGCGAAACTGGTGCTACAGGAGTTACAGGAGCAACGGGAGCAACAGGAGCAACGGGAGTAACAGGAGCAACCGGTGTAACAGGAGCCACGGGTGCAACTGGTGAAACAGGAACAACCGGGGTGACGGGAGCAACAGGAGCAACGGGGATAACAGGGACGACAGGATTAACAGGTGCCACCGGAGTAACCGGAGCAGCGGGCACAACAGGAGCCTCTGGAGCAACAGGAGCAACAGGAGCAACGGGAGCAACCGGAGCAACAGGTGCCACGGGCCCGAATATTTTATCTGAAGGGTTTTCTGGTTTTATTAGTACGTTAAGTCTTTCAGCTAGTCAGCAATTGACGAGCTGGTCGACGGCATCTCCTTATTTTCCTAGCGCAAACTTTAATGCGACGACCGGAAACTATACGGTTCCGGTAACGGGTCGGTATGAGATACTTGCGACGATTAACTATTCTACTTCGGCTGCTATTTCCCTTTCTCTAGGAGCAGGCGTCAATCCAGCCTATGCTGTTCAGCGAACATCGCCTGTGGCTACGACTCTAATTAGCGGATTGTTTCCATTACTCAACATAAATGTGACTCTCCTTAATCTTCGAGCGGTATTAGGCAATGGAACCGTTACATTGTCAGGGGATGTTACTTTAACAGCAGGAGATGTGATTGGTTTGTTTTATGTAGCAGATGGACTTACTATCAATTTAATTTTAGGAGGTGCCAACACTAACGGTATTGTTTGGAGCATGCATCGCTTAACGTAAAAAAGAGGAGATTAGCCAGAAAGAAATAGATCCAAGGCTATAACGATGATCTGAACGCACCTTACTGGTGCGTTTTCTTACTAGCTAATATCTTAACGTACATACAAGCTCTCTCTTTTTTTCATATAATCTAGTATTCATGAACAAAAAGGGTGAGCTAAATTATGAGTGATGGGATAACAGGTTATACGGGACTGACGGGACAGACCGGTCCAGCCGGGCCACAGGGAATTACCGGGCCTCCAGGGCCGCCGGGGATAACAGGAATGACAGGGATGACGGGAGCGACAGGTCCAACTGGGCCTACTGGGTTAACCGGACCTAGGGGGCCGCAGGGTATTCAAGGACCTCCAGGCCTAGCGGGGTTGCCGGTTAACAGCTTTGGAGATGCAGGAATACTCTCTGAGGTCAAAATAGTAAAAGGTGAGCCAATCGTAGTTACAGACTGCTTTGAATCGGAGAATGCAGAGCTTCAAAGCGGTTCGATTGTTGTACCGGATGCAGGACTGTATCTCGTTACTTATTCCGTCAACGTTACGCTGCAGCCCGTGTCGGAGATTACTTTTATTATTGCTGTAGATGGTGATTTGGAAGGGAAAACACGAGGCAGACTTGCAAACGGTAAGAATAACGATTCAATAACAGTAGGAGTCGGCAGAACACATCTGTTATCCCTACTGCCTGATTCAGCCTTAACATTGGTTTGCGAAAATATGAATGGCACGGTAACGGCTTTTGAACCGGTTTTAACGGTTATCAAACTTCGAGATTTGTAGGATTTCCAATATTTTATAATAGATGGCTATATGTTATCCTCTCTATATCACTATGATAAGGGGGAAGCTGGTGGCCGTTCCTAAGAAGGCACAGGAGGTTTTGGATCAACATTGTATCCGATTGGAGCAGGAACTCCCTAATGTGGTCGAAGCTTATCATCTATTTGGCTCTGTTTCAATAGGGGCATTTCAGGAAGGGTTAAGTGATCTTGATTTTGTAGCTGTTACGAGTAGACCGTTAAGGGAGCGGGAAGTGCAGGTTCTGGAGCAAATTCATCGTGATCTCGAACAGAAAATCCCCACAATAAGTCTGGATGGCAGATATGTCGTGAGGGAGGATATAGAGAGGCTGGCTTATAAAGATTGTCCTTATTACTATTTTAATAGCGGTAAGCTTGTGGGTATTGATAGATTTCACAAGAACTCGATAGATGCGTATCAGCTCAAGCAGTACGGCATCCCAATCTTGGGCAAAGATCCGCGTACGTACGATTACACCGTCGATTGGGACCTTTTAGCTCAGAATATGAAACGGAACATCGAACAGTATTGGATGAATTGGAAAAGAAAAGTCGAGAGGTTCCCTGCCAGCCTTGGCATGTTGTATAAAGGTTGGATGATCGAGTGGGGTGTCTTAGGGGTCTCACGTATCTATTATTCCATTCGGGAACAGGACATGATCTCTAAGACTGGAGCTGGTGAGTACGCCCTACAGCATGTCCCAACTAGATGGCATCGCATCATTCAGGAATCGATACAGTTACGAAGCGGCTCCAAGAAGTCGTTGTATCGCTCTAGACTCCAAAGAAGGAAAGATGCGCTAGCTTACATGGACTATCTGATGAAGGAGTGTTTACGTGAATAAGATAGAGACGGTTATCTTCGATCTTGACCAGACTTTACTCGATAAGCACGAATCCTTAATCTTGTTCGCAAACCATCAATATGAAGCTTTTTCATTAGTGTCCTGCAACAACGTCAGTAGGGAATTTTTCATTGAGAAGTTTGTGGAGCTGAATCATGCTGTTCGGCCAAAAGAAGAAGTGTATGAGGAATTAATTGCTTTTTTCCAAATCGAGAGCGCTTTATTTCCTGCTATGTTAGAAGACCTGAACCATAACTTCCATGAATTTGTTATTGGATACCCTGGTTTGGTGGATATGCTGCATGCGTTGAAAACAGCAGGTTACAAAATAGGCATGATTACGAATGGCAGAGCATTTTATCAGTTGAGCAAAATTAAGTCTCTTGGTATTGAAGGTTATTTTGACGATATTATTATTTCTGGTGCAGTGGGTATGAGAAAACCAGATCCTGCGATCTTCCAATTAGCTCTCGCTAATCTTGAAGCCTCTGCAGAACGTACCGTTTTTGTTGGAGATAACGTCAAGGCAGATATAGTTCCTTCGAAACAAATGGGAATGAGAACGGTATTAAAAAGTAAGATTGCTCATAATGAATATGCGGATGAGATCTGTAACGATTTGTTTGAGCTGCCTAGCATCATTGCAAAGCTTGCATAACAAAAACAACCGGGACACAAGATGAGTGTCCCGGTTTCGTTTGGTTAATTCGCTTCTAAGAATTTCTCCATTTCAGTACGGTTTGTACCATCCTCAGAAGGAACCGTATTTGTTACACCCCAATAATCGCGTTGAACCGTTTCTTTATTAGGGAAAGCGTATAAGTCCAGATCATGAAGGATACGATGCATGAAACGTAAAGCATCCGGGTCATGCTTTTCACGGGCAATATTGGCCAGCTCAATTAAAGTGTTCATATCCAATTGCAAGCCCTGTACACTCGTTAGCGCTTTACCGATTTCCTCATATTTATTCGTATTGAATGCATCAGAGGTTAAAAATTCATTCCAAGCATCATCATTATCAGATGCGAAATTATCCAGTCCTCCACCCGTAACCTTTAAGTCAAAGGCAGCATGGAATTCTTTTATCGTCGTAATCGCACGGCCTTCTGTTGAGTTTGCCTCAAAATCAACCTGCGGAACATGCAGTGGTTTGTTCGTTGCTGCCGTATTGGATTGATCAGCAGCTTCGACTTTATCTCCATCGTCCATTGCTTTCAGAACGAAATTAGCGCCAATTGCCCCAGCGCCGCATATCAGTACGAAAGCGATAGCCGCTCCAATTAAATTCTCTTTCACTCTCAAATGAATAATCCTCCTTAGATGACTGTTAGGAATCGTAAACTTTAGTTTACCAAAATATAATTTCGAAAAGGTTTCTCTTAAATTATTTTAATAATTATTTACTTCGAATATAGGTTTCGTAAAGAAAAGCTAGGATAAGACGGTGATGAATATTTTTCCTTATTTATACAATTGTACGCGAATTTGTTAGGTTGGTTGCGGTTCATCTAGAAGAGAAAAGAAAGGACCCCAGCTTCATGCTGAAGTCCTTTTTTAGGTTGTTACTTACTCAGGTAGAAATTGGAATGACTTGAAATGGAATTGACTTCCCGGAAGGAAGATAAAGGTGACGGTCTGTGGTCCAGTAATACGATCCAGTGTATACTCACGCTCGCAATATTCTTCGGAGTAAGCGAATTCCAGGAGCTGTTTCGAATCACCATCTGGACCACTGAACAGGACATGAATCGTATTGTTGTCAATCGGAGACTGACCATTGATCACGAGCTTACCTGCTCCCACATCCCCAAAATCCATATCCTCAAACACTAAGGAAACGTTATTGCCGATATTTTGAATAGAATCGCTAGCTAGCGTGTAGGTATCTCCATAGATCCGATTATTATCAAGTGCTTCAAGGCGTTCAAAAGCCTTAATGGCTTTATTGAATTGGAAGCCTTTCAGATGGATTTTCCGATTCAGAACAAAGCTGAGGGACGTAATCCCCTTCAATCTCCGCGGCAAACGGTAAGTCTCTTCTTGATAGACGTTCCATTTGGTCTGTTTGTGATAGGACACTTGGGTAATCAAGGAGGCGTTTGGCTCACCAGGAATGCCTTCCCATATGTCAATCAGGAACTGTGCACTGTCCAAAGAGAAGATCGGTAATGTCAATTCATCCGTGCCAAAGCTGCCGAAATCAATATTGTCAAAGCAGATCCAGCTCTCACCATCTCTGCTTGTTGCAACACCACGTTCATTGCCATTGGTCAGATTGCGGCTTGACACGCTGTGATAACCGGCCGATACAAACTCATACGGATTGATAAATGCTTGTCCGACGCCGTTAATCCGGAATTCCATTAAGGAATAAAGTCGGGTTTTGTCAGCACCATTCTTCGTCGCACAACGGATATAGAAATCCCCATCGCTAAGTGCTGTTACGATGGCTTCTTGGCCATTTGCCTGCAGGCTTGCGATATTTGCATCCACTCCGGCTACGTTCGTAATCCGCCATTCAATCTCCTTATATGTGGCATTTCTAGGGTGAATAACGACTTGAACCGGAAGGGAGCGGGTATCAGCAGTTAGTTCATTTCCTTGCGGGCAGATAATCTCCAGCTTACGAACGGGAATTTCATCAGTCTCTAAATCTTCAACACGAGCTTCAGTAGACACGCCCGGGTTATAAGTATACAACGAGTATTCTTCAGTTGAATCGGCAGTTACAGGGTCAACGGAGGTTAACGTAATCTCGCTGGTCGTCAAGCCGTTGGAGGCTGCTCGAACTGTAATGGTTCCGCTCTCCAGTGTTGAGGCAATAACAGCAAGAAGCTTGCCGCTGAACATCCGGCGGTTAGTTCCTTTGTACGAATCGTAATCCGTGCTGTCGCCATTATCCAACCCGACAAGACGGCCAGGTCCATCAACTGATACATGTATCCGATTATTTGCGTTATCTACCGGCAGACCTTCATGGTCGAGGGCAGAGATCTCGATGAAGATCAGATCAGAACCATCGGCGGTTACGGTATCTTTATCCGGTGTGAGCTGGATGGCAGCTGCATCTCCAAAGGAGGACTTCACATCGGTCGCAATCGGGTTGCCCAACTCATCGTAGGCAACAGCACGCAGAACGCCTTGTTTATAAGGGATCTGCCATTCACCAAGCAGCTTCTGTCCATGAACGTGGTCGATCTCATAAGTACCCATCGATACTTCATTGAAGAACAGCTCAATCTTTGGTGCATTCGAGCATACACGCACATCAATTAACTGACCTTCAGAGAAATCCCAATACGGGAAAATATGAACCATCGGCTTAACTTTATAATCGGTCCATTCCGCCTGATAAATATAGAACGAGTCTTTCTTGAACCCAGCGGTATCCAGCTGTCCGAAATACGAGTTCTTCGTGTGATATGGGGTTGGCTCACCAATATAATCAAAGCCGGTCCACAGAAATTGTCCCATCGAGAAGGTTGCATCACGGTCAGCAATGATACAGGCTTCCGTGCTTCTTGCTCCCCAACTAGTGGAGCTGTTGCCAAGGGAAGAGCATTGCTCATCATCATCCGCCAAGACGGATTGGGCAAGAGGGAAGTGGTAAATACCACGGCTTTGTACGGTCGAGCAGGTTTCACTGCCATATATGAACCAGTCCGGATGTTCTTCGTGATGCTGCTGATAATATTTATCTCCATAGTTATAGCCAGCGAACTTGACCAAATCCGCACATTTCTGGGCGTTCTCCCATGGCATATAGTTAGAGCCAATGGTGACAACAGCATTGCCTTTTGGATCATGGAAGTGAACCTTGTCCCGAAGCTCAATCGTAAGAGCTTGTCCGCGTTCATCAGCATGGGTATCATAGATTTCATTGCCGATACTCCACATCAGCATGCTGGGGTGGTTGCGGTCTCTGCGAACCCAGCTGGCAATATCCTTTTCCCACCAGTCGGCATAAAATCTCGCAAAGTCATAAGTCGTTTTCGCCCGTTCCCACATATCGTACGCTTCGGATACAATAAGGATTCCCATCTCATCTGCTAATTCCATAAGCTCTACAGCAGGCATGTTATGAGCAGTTCGAATGGCGTTTACACCCATTTCTTGAAGGAGGGCAATTTGTCTTCTTAGTGCCGTTTTATTCACTGCTGCACCAAGGCAGCCTAAATCATGATGCTGGCAGACACCTTGGAGCTTGACGTGACGGCCATTGAGGAAGAATCCTTTTTCCGTATCAAATTCAAATGTCCGGAAGCCGAAGGTTTGTTGTTCTACATCAATAACAACATCATCGGCAATAAGCTCCGTCTGGAGCTTATAACAGTTCGGCTGTTCGATATCCCATAGGAGCGGATCCTGAACCGTCAGGACGCTACTATAGGTTACCGTCTGATCAGCTTCTGATTGGAGGGAAACTTCAGCTTGGCCAATAATTGATGATGAGGCATCCAAAATGCTGTGGCGCAGCTTAAATTCAGCCGCACTAACCTGTTTCGTAAATACGACCTCGGTATCCACCTCAACGGCCCACGCCTCACCTTGATTGGAAGCAGAAATATAGATCCCATCCGAAGCGAGATGTGTATTAGGTGAGATGACCAGCCATACGGGACGGTAGATCCCTGCACCAGAATACCAGCGGGAGTTCGGAGACTCATGAATTACCTGGACGTAGATTTCATTGTCGCCATTTAATAAATAAGGAGTAATGTCGAATTCAAACGTCGAGTAACCATTTTTCCAGGTACCGACTTCGCGTCCGTTGACATAGAGCTTCGAGTTCATGTAAACGCCTTCAAATCGCAGTGAATAACAGGTGTGAGGATCGATCTCAGTAAGAGTTATGGTTTTGCGATACCAGCCAACACTGTTCTCATACAGATTGTTCGAATCATAGATCAGCCAATCATGTGGGATGGTGATGGGGGACCAAGGAATCTCACCAGCTTTAATTGTATCTATCTCGGTTCCTAGCGGATGCTTGGAGAAATACCAGTCATTATTCAGCTTCTGTTTTTGGCTCATGGGGCGAACTCCTTTCACTCTTGCAATTCTACTTCGATAGTGGCATTGAAGTACCCTAAAGTGCAATGAAAATACAAAAGAAGTAATATTATTCGAGTATATCATTTAATTATCTAAGTGAAGACCGTATGAAGTATGGAATTGAATAATGAGCTTAAATCCTATAAAATTAAGGCATAAGTCCCATTTTTGTAAACTATCGGATTAATGTGAGGAAAAGAAGGGGAGCTGAGGAAGATCTCTACAATTCGATCCATCCTATTGTGTGCGAAGTTATCACAGCAGTTCGTAGCCATCTTAACGGAAGAAGGCAAGAAGTGGAGCGGGAAGATCGAGAAGGTAGAAGAGCAGTTTGTACAGCTTCGATACGATGACAGCATGCTCATTCATGTACCTATCTGTATGATTGAAGAAGTTACAATGGCCTAATAAAGTCTCGGGCAAGCTGACTCAGCTTGTCTTTTTTTATATAGTAGTGAGCCGTTATCCTTGTGCATGAATTGTCGGATAGGCAGGAACAGCTTTTGCTATTCTATTGATAGGAAAGGAGGAAGGCAATGAATACGCTGGACAATATGAACAAAGCCTTGAAATTTATCGAAGACAATCTGACAGAGGAGATTGATTTCAAAGAAGTAGCGAAGCGGGCGTGCTGCTCGGAATACCATTTTACAAGAATGTTCTCATTCCTTGCCGGAGTAACGTTATCCGAGTATATCCGCCGCCGGCGCTTGACACTCGCAGCCTTTGATCTTATGGATTCGTCATCTACTCGAGTGATTGATATTGCAATCAAGTATGGTTATTCATCACCGGATTCCTTTACGAAGGCATTCCAAGGCGTACACGGCATTACACCGTCAGAGGCGAGACATAGCGGCCAGTCTCTCAAAGCTTTTCCACGTATGTCCTTTCAATTATCTGTAACAGGGGGAGACGAAATGAATTACCGGATTGAAGAGAAGGAAGCATTCAGTATCGTTGGCATTATGAGAAGGGTTCCCATTGTGTTTGAGGGAGTGAACCCAGAGATTGCAGCTATGTGGCAAAGCTTGAACGAGGAATGGATTAATAAGATGAAGTCTTTGTCCAATATTACTCCAAATGGTCTGTTAAGTGCCTCCGTTCATTTCTCAGAAGGTCGTATGCAGGAAAAAGGGGAGTTGGATCACTATATTGGGGTTGCAACTACTGAAGCTTGTCCGGATGAATTTAGTGAGTTGAAGGTTGCTTCAAGCACCTGGGCTGTATTCGAAGCCGTTGGTCCATTCCCAGCAACTCTTCAGAATATTTGGGGCCGAATCTATTCGGAGTGGTTCCCGTCCTCGAATTATGAAGTGGCTGAGGGTCCAGAAATCTTGTGGAACGAGCATAAGGATATTACATCGCCGACCTATCGGAGCGAGATTTGGATTCCGGTGGCGAGGAGAGCATAGCTCAAAAAGTATATATAGAAAGGGCACCTGCTGAAGGGTGCCTTTTCTGCATTATTCTAAGTTTAGCTCATGTCTTACATTCGTTACCCATTGGTTGTGGAATCCCTGTGCGGAATTGGAAAATACTTGAACAAAGTCGGTTGGCGTTCTAATAATCTTGTTAAGTGATTCCTGTCCATAACGCTTAAGGATAAACTCACATAACAAATAGGAGAACTGGAAGCCTTTCTTCGTATCAAAATCCCATGTATTGTCTTCCAACTCTTCAAAGGTAGGAACTTCTCCACATCGTACCAACTCTAAAATTGAATCATTAATATATTCTCTTGTCATTAATCCAGCTTCGAATCCGCCTATACCCTGGTATAACCATTTTGGTGCGGCCGGATTAATATCCTTCACTAGCCAAATGGTAAACAAATGTAAGGTTGATTTGAGAATAGAGGAATAAGTGTGCTCTGGACCCGGGTTCAAGGGAGAAGTGATTTTGATCGTATTTTCTTCAATCATACCCATGAACCAATTCGGAGCGTCAGGCTCCAGAACCGCTTGATGAAAAGTGTATAGATCCGGATAGATTTCAATCGTTAATGGATTGGTTGGCTGATGCTGCAATTCTGTACAAATTCGGTCGACATGTACTCGCAGGTGTTCGATGATATCTTGATAGATCTGTGTATCAGTTTTTAAATTAACTTTTGATTCGACATTTTTACTTACGATCGAGATGGAATCTATAATGGATAACATTTTTTGAGCCTCCCAATTATAAAGTTCCGTTCTAAGCCTTGCTATCGCTCTGTATAATCGATTCTTCACGGCACTCATCCGCATACCAACAAGCTCGGCTATCTCCTTAAATGTACAACCAACATCATAATGCAGAGAGATGATTTGTCTATCGAGCGGGCTTAGTTGAATGAGAGCACGAGTCACATCTATTCTTAATTCAACGTTCTTGGTGAACTCTAACGTAATGAACTGATTCTCCTGATCGAGTAGATCCATTGAAGATTCCAAGGTTCTGTGTTTTTTTCTAAATTCGTTCTTTAAGGTGTTATTCGCGATATGACAGAGCCAAGTGAATACACTTGCGTCTCCACGGAATGTATCCCAATTTTCCATTGCTTTCACAAAAGTTAACTGCGTTACGTCCTCTGCTGTCTGAATGTCGACCTTCAGTGCGAGGAATCGGTATATTTTTTTGTAATAGTTCTCATAAATTTCTTCTAGTTTGTCATTGGGCCCAGACACGTATGTGATCCTCCTTTGTCTTCACATATGATTAGACACTGAAAAGCTGGAATTGGCCACAGTAAGTAATTAAATTAATTGGTTAATTTTAACAAGGAGATATGCCATAATAGCCTTATTGAATCTAGGGAGGGAATCATGAACAGCGGTTTTTTAATGGATACAGATCACAATCGGCATAATACACTCAGGCAAACGAAACGAGCAGCGCTTTTCGCCCTGCAGGAATATGAGCTGGTATGGGATTCCATACATTTCATCCAAGTGTCTGAGCATGTCACTTTCCGAATTGATTGCGGGGAGGGTGACAAGTACTTACTTCGGATACATTCAGGGAACAAATCAGCTGAAGCAACGCTGTCCGAATTGGAATGGTTAAATCACTTGGGGCGTAAGGAGATTATAGTGCCAAATGGGGTCATGAATCGGGAGATCTCACTCATCACAACCCTTCCGGATGAAGATGGCCAAACTTATTATGCAACATTGCTCCGCTGGGTTGAAGGTGAGCGCTTGGATAAATGGTCACTTACGGATGAGCATATTCAACAGATGGGGATGCTGATGGCGGACCTTCACACGGGTAGTTCTGATTTTGCCGCTAGCAGAGATTTTACTCGTCCTCACTGGGGCAGCGACAGCTTTAAACGGGATTGGGAGCATTTGCAGCGGCATCATCATTCTTTTATTACGGATGAAGCTTTTCAACTGTACACGATTGCTGCGGTAAAAGTCGCGAATTTGCTTGATACCTTTGTAGCAGAGGAACAAGATTATGGCATGATCCATGCGGATTTGCACAGCGGGAATGTTGTTTTTCATCATGGCAAACCATACGCAATTGATTTCGGAAGATGCGGCTATGGCTTTCATATGTATGACATCGCTCAAGCTGTTATGGGTCTTCGACCGACGCAAAGAAGGCTTTTTATTGAAGGTTATGAAAAGGTTCGACTGCTAAGCAGCAAGGCTATTTCGATGCTGGAGTGCTTCTTCATTATGTCGATTATCGAAGCGTACAGTTTCCATGCAGAGAACGAGCTTGAGACGGAAGGCTTAATCGAGGAACAGCCATACGCTAGAGCAATATTAAATGCCTATCTGAACGGTGAACCGTTCTTGTTTCAGGTGCTGGATGAATAATTATGAATGACAGGAAGCCATCTACAAAAGGAGGGCTTCCTTTTTCATGTTCAGACACTGTCGGTTGATTACGAGTCAATAAGCTTCAAACTAATGATGCAGCATATAATTCCTGCAATGAACAAGATTCTCTTTGGGTTACGTGGTTCCTTGTAGAAAAGCATGCCAACAATAGCTCCTCCAACCGTACCAATCCCTGTCCATACCGCATAACCAGTGGAGAGGGGGATGGTTTCTAAAGCTTGAAGCAGCAGTTGGAAGCTGATAATGAATGCAGCGATCATCAAGAGGTTGTTTGGCCAGTTATTTTTCTTCGCAACCTGTTTGATTCCGATAACCCCAACGACCTCCAGTAATCCCGCTATGATCAAAAAAGTCCAACTCATTGCTTCCGCCCCCCATCTGATGTCAGCTTTAATCCAATAATGAACACCAGCAGAAGCAAAATAATACCGATTTTGAGAAGCGAGATGTCGCCATTCTCAAAGATAGCTTCAACGATCACAGTTCCGATGGTCCCGATGCCTGCGAACACCGCATAGGCCGTGCCGATCGGGATGACTTTTGCTGCGCGAATAATGAGATCAAAGCTGACGAGCAAGGAGATAAGGACGATTAAGGAGGGGATCGCTTCATACTTGAAGCCGGATGCCCAGACGATCTCCAAAGCACCGCCAATGGCGATATATAACCAAGCTCGATTTTGAGAGAGTACTTTTTCTTTTTTTAAAGGCTCCTCAGTCATTCCGGGTCACGTCCTTCCAAATAATAATCAACTATACGGTCAATGTAAGCCATGGTTGCTTGATCAAGGCCAAGAACCTTCTCCGTCTCGCCATCTTCGGGACGGATGTAATTCCAATACTTATCAACGAGAGAGTCGTTATCCCCGAACCAGCTTTGCATGATATGGATCAATCTTTCAGCCAAATGCTGCGAAATCTCGGAGTGAGGCGGCTCATCAAGATGGTTATGGATATCCAGCAGCAGCTTAACCCACTCTGCATTACGAGGATCATCCGAATCGAGGCGTGGTAGCGAGGAAAGGGTCTGCAGCTCATCATCTTTAAAAACGGACTGACGCTTAGTGTATTGGGGCTGCTGATCTGCGGACGGTTTATCTGCTTGCAGAGAATGAATAAATTGCAGCAGCTCAGAAGCGTCGATCTTCCTTCTCAGCTCTATAGTATGAAGGGAAACATGCAGCATCCGATCCAGCAGAGCTAGACGTTCATGCTCTTGCTTCACGAAATCAATCTGTTGCCGAATGGCTTGTGACCATTGTTCAGCGTACGGGAGTCCATGATTATCCTGCAGAATTGCTTGGATCTGTGCCAGCGTAAAGTCAAGCTGCTTCAAGACAGTAATATGATGAAGAGTCATGACTTCCAGATCCGAATAGTAGCGATAACCATTCTCCGCGAGATGGGAGGGAGATAACAGACCCAGCTTATCGTAATATTGCAAGGTTCTTACCGAAATTCCTGCCTGTTTCGCAAGCTCGCCAATTCTGTACATAAGAGGGATGCTCCTTCCCTTGAATTAAGTTATTTGTATTATAAAGCATGACGTATACGTAATAGTCAAGGGTGCGGCTGTTATTTCCATCCCTATTTCTCAAAGAAAATAATTGTTGCATTTTGTCAAATCGACTTATATAATAAAAACATCTTAAAGTTAAGATAATTAAATTAAAGATAAATAATTGGGATGAAGAGGAGGCGGGCCATATGAAAGATTTCGTGTCCGTAGTTACGGAGAGAAGATCTGCAAACAAATTTAATAAAGGTATCGCTATTGAGGATAAAGAACTGAATGAAATCTTTGAACTAGTCAAATACGCACCGTCATCTTTTAATTTGCAGCATACTCATTATATTGTTGTAAGGGATGAAGAGCTTAAGCAGCAGGTTTATGAAGCCGCAAATAAGCAATATAAAATTCAGACCGCTTCTGCAGTCATTCTTGTTCTTGGTCATATGGATGCGCACTTAAATGCTGCGGAAATCAACGAGGGATTACTGAACTTAGGAGTCATAAATAAACAGGAATTTGATTTTACTGTTTCTTCGGTTCAGCAATTTTATGAAGAACGCGGGGAGGCCTTCAAACAAGATGAGGCGATTCGAAATGCTAATCTTTCCGCTATGTTGTTCATGCTCGCAGCCAAAGAAAAAGGATGGGACAGCAGCCCAATGATAGGCTTTGACCCGGAAGCAATTAAAACACTATTAAACGTCCCGGATCGCTATGTTCCTGCGCTGCTTATTGCAATTGGAAAAGAAGATACATCAAGCCGCAGAATACGTGGTTATCGCAAACCGGTTGGTGAGTTTGTTAGCTTTGAACGTTTTTGATTACATAAGTGTGAGTAGAAAGGGTGAGTAAACAGAAAAGGATGCAGTCCTAATGGGCTCCATCCTTTTTTGTTTGATTTATAAGAGATCGGCACGAAACCGGCTTGCTAGTAAACGGGTAGCCTGACTTGGATCAATATCGTAGACTAACAGCGCTTCTTCTCCAAGTGGAGCTGCGCATAAGCGTTCACCTAAAGGTGAGATAAGAGCCGACGAGCTTTTTTGATTGTCCAAGGCATAGTTCACACTGGCGAAATAAATGTTATTTTCCGTGCTTCTACCTATCATAGCTTGGTTGTAAAACTCAGGATTATCAACGTCCCCAGTAAATTGTGGATGGAAAACAATGCTTGCTCCTCTAACGGCCGCCCATCTTACAGTCTCCGGGTATCTCCAGCCTTCATGGCAAATGACAATTCCGAATTTAATCTGTTTGAATTCGAACAGATGGCGACCTTCGCCCGCGACATATCCGAAGAAGTCCTCGCCAGGATCTATTTGGTTCTTTGTCTGGTAGCCTAACAGCTCACCTTGCTCATCGATGACGAAGGCGACAAGGTGCAGGCCAAGTTCATCCTGCCACTCCATTGGTAAAATGACTGCTACCCCAGCTTGCCGTGCATGTTCACGGACTTCAGCGATAGCGGATTGTTGGAACTTATGATCGTAATCTTCAACCTCGTACCCAACGCCTCTTAAGCCAGGAATAATGGATTCCGGAAAACAGATCAGATCACAGTTTTGCTGGGAAGCTTGTTCGATTTGCTCTATAACTTGAGTTAATCCATCTGCAGCAGAGTGGGGGAATTGCGTTTGTGCTAATCCAATTCTCATGATTGTCTACCTCTCCTCAACGAGCTTGTCATGTGTAAGTATAACATGTAAATTTATTGTTTTTATAATCAATTAGATATATAAATAATGTTTAACGTATATTATAATCCAAATATAAAGCGCTTTCATTACTGTGTGAAGTCTGCAGCTTCCATAAGGCGTTTGCCACAAACATCCTCTATGCAGCGCCTGTCTGTATCCCACATCAAGCTAGGCTCCAATTACTTCAGATCATCCAACCAGATCCCTCAAATTATTCGCAAATCACACCTTGGAAGGAGGTGGATTCGCACACGTTCCATATGCAGTGGAGTATGACAAAGCTAGAATGAATGCCTGACGGAGGCTGGATTTCGACTGCTTATTTCCCGCTTCCGATCTTATACCGAGAAGAGGTACAGATAATGGGAATGAACGTAAAAAGGGTGTGGATTAAAACAATAGGCTTAGCCTTATTAGCCTGTATGATGCTAATGGGGGAAGCTAGTGCATTTGGTCCTTCAACGATGTATACATCACCTTCAACAGATCCTGGGCCAGGAACCTTGTATCCTAGAGCGATCCGGCTGCAATACAATGGAACTTCCAACGGTACTATGCTGTCTACCTTTGAGCATTATGTTAATGGAACACCAACATTTCCGATTTACCGCAGTACGGACGGAGGTGTAAGCTGGACTCAGATTTCCCAGGTTTCGGATACGGTAAATGGTTGGGGTATGCGTTATCAACCGTTCTTGTATGAGCTTCCGCAAGCCATTGGCAGTATGCCAGCAGGTACTTTACTATGTGCGGGCAACTCCATCCCATCCGATTTGTCGCAAACGAAGCTTGATCTATACAAAAGTACGGATAAAGGATTGACCTGGACATTCGTAAGTTCGATTGCAACTGGCGGGAAAGCAGATCCAAATGGCTCTTACGATCCCGTATGGGAGCCGTTCCTGCTCGTGGCTAACAACAAGCTCATTATGTACTACTCGGATGAGCGCGATGCTTCACATAACCAAAAGCTTGTTCACGTTACCTCGACGAACGGTACAACATGGAGCTCCGCAGTAGAAGACATTGCATTGGCAGATTCGACGAAACGTCCAGGTATGTCTACCGTTGCGAAGCTTGGCAATGGCAATTACATCTTGACTTATGAATACGGAGGATCGCCAAACGGCAACTTTGCGGTTTATTACAAAATATCTTCCAATCCGGAAAACTTCGGAGCTGCTACAGATCCAGGTACTGTACTTAAAACAAGAGATGGTGTTATTCCTTCAAGCTCTCCATATGTTGTCTGGCTCTCTGGTACTGGACCAAACGGAACAATTGCTGTATCATCCAACTCCAGCACAGATCTCTATTTGAACTCGGAAAACGGTGCTTCAGATACGTGGACAAGAGTAAGTACAGTTGTGCCACAAGGATACAGCCGTGCCTTATTGCCGATGGCTGATAACCACAACGTACTTATTTTGACAGGCGGACCACTTGGCAGTGGACATAACTCGGTTAGATACGGCAGCAAAGAGTTAGGTGACGCAGCGCAAATTCACCAGCTGGAATCCAGCCGATATGCAGGATACTATATGCGCCATTATAATTTCTTGGCTCGAATTGATACGAACCCGTCTCCGATCAATGATTCCAAATTCCGAATGGTGCCTGGCCTGGCAGACTCCGGCGGTGTATCCTTCGAATCCATTAACTTCCCTGGTTATTACTTAAGACATTATAACTATGTGCTTCAAGTAAGCCGTAATGACGGAACAACAACATTTAATCAAGATGCTACGTTCTATCAGACAGCGGGTCTTGCGAACTCGGCACAAGTCTCGTTCAGGTCGTACAACTTCCCGACTTATTACATCAGACAATTGAGCTATACCAGCATGCGGATTGATCCGCTTAGTGCATCAAGCTCGACAACAGATAAACAGGATGCTACGTTTATTATTCATTAATGTAGTGAGGCTGCCAGGCGACTGGCAGCTTTTTTAGTGTGAAGGGAATTGAGTAGTGAATCTCAAAGTCGTTTTATGAACAGGTATTCAGCATTCCAGTCGTATATGAAGATGACAACTCTGCCGTATTTGATTTCGCCAACCCGACGCCACGAGCTTATTGCTCCTGAGGTAGTCGCAAGCAGAGAGAACGGCTCGCGGTTCCAGTTCACAATTCGGGTTGATGATGTGGATGCTGTCTGTGCTGAGCTCAAAGTACATGGTGTTGCCATTCTTAACGGTCCTATGGACAGGCCGTGGGGTGTACGCACAGCAAGCTTCACGGATCCAGGCGGACATATTTGGGAGATAGCGCAACAGTTGACTTAATAGAGTTCAGTATTTAAATGCTCGTAAAAATCCCCGGCCTTCGCCATAAGCGAGAGCCGGGGATTTATCCATTTAACCCTGCTTCAAACGAAGCATCATCGTCCAGAGATCAGAAGATTCATAGCCGAGGCGCCAGGCGGCAACGCCGGCAAGGTCGTATTTTTTAGCAATATTAATTCGTGCTTGTACGCTGCTTGCGGTCTCCGCCCAGAATACATAGGTGAAGCCGTCTTTCACGTATTTGTATTTCGTTTGACCTGGAGTAGCAGGGTCGGAGACACCAACTGCGTTCGTATCTGCGATCAGCTTCGGAATGTCGCTCATCAGGACTGCACGGTTGCTGACTAGGTTGCCAGAGCCGTCGACTTTCCACTCTCGTACATAGAAGGGAATACCAAGCATCAGCTTACTGCGAGGTACACCGTAGGTAAGGAATTGCTGAACACCAGCTTCCACCCAAGGCAGGCTCGCAACAGATCCTGCTGTTGATGCTCCGCTCCAATGCTCGTCATACGCCATGATGATAATCGTATCCACGACTGCTGCAAGAGCTGCATGATCATAAGCGGTCAGATGGTCCCAGGACACGTCCCCACGCGGAAGATCGATGGATACTTTCAAGCTTTTTGCATGAGCAGCCTTCGATAGAGCAGTGACAAATGAGGTATATGCCGCTCGATCTGTACCCGCTACTTCTTCGAAATCGATATTAACCCCGTAAACACCTAGTGCAGCAAGCTTTGTCACAAGACTCGAAATAAACTGCTGTTGAGCCTTGGAATCCGCAAGGAAAGCCGTTGTCATCTGCTTATCGAAATCATTTGAGACAAGCGGCATCACTTGTATGCCATGCGATTCTAGGCTGGTTACCACTGCAGGATCGGACAGATCAGTTAGTGAACCGTCGGCATCTTTAAGCTCGAACCAGGAAGGGGAGTCGATCGACAATCCTTGAGTCTTTGCCGTCTGGTTCAAGATGGTCTCACTGTTGGAGGAACCGTTCCAAGCCAGATAAACCAGGCTCTTCGTGTTGCTCCAAAGCTTGCGTCCATCCGCATTCTGGACATAGCTATTTGAATATCCTTTCGCATAAGCAACTGCTGAAGCTCTCGAGAAGAAGGATTTCAGTTTGGTATCACCTTGATAGACGGCTAAGTAAGGCACGCTTGTCCACCAAGTTGTTCCGTTATGTTTGACTTCTGAGTTTCCGAAATATTTGGCGTATTGCAAGGCGGGATCAAGAGCAACAAATGATTTAATGGTTTTGCCGCTTTGCAGTACATCGTAGGTTGGCACTTTCGAGTGTACAATAAGGCCGGAAACATTATTAACGACGGTGCTGCTAGGAATAGCTGAGGCTGCTTTTATCGCATCGTATAGAAAAGCATACGTTTTTGTCCCCTCAACCTGGACCTTATCTACTTTAATAGAGTAGACGGCATTGCCGCTTCGTATTTTCTTCTCCGTTGCTTCCGTCATATTGTCCCAAATCCAGCTGTTAGAAGACAGCTCCATGATATGAGCATTTGTCCAACTCTTTGCTTCCTTTTTTGCCGCATCTAACGTCGTGAAGCCCCAATTCGTATTGGTTTTATCACCTTGATAGAGCTGATATTTCGGATAAGACTGATAAATCCAGCCCGGGCTTTCGAGATCCCGGATATGTACGCTTTTCAAATTCTTGGCTGCGGCCAGTGCCTCATTGTACGTGCGATATTCCCATTTCGTGCTGGAAGTGCCGCCTTGATAAATCTTGTACTTGGGCAGATTGTCCCACACCCATACACGGCCCGTAATCGCTTCCACATGACTGTACTCAAAGCCTGAAGCGTAAGCGATCGCCTGCTTATCGGTAGCAAATTCACGCAATGCTCGATCGTTCTGATAGACGCGATACTTGGTCATTGTGCCGGAAACCGGGCTAGCTGCCATGCTGGCTGCACATAACCCAATGGTTTGGGCAACAAACAGAAGCAGAACCGCCGCCGATAGTTTTTTGAACATGCTTTTCTATCACACTCCTCTCAAAGTCTACTAAATTAGACGCAATGGAGCCGATTAGGTTGCGATAAAATTTGGCATGTTCTCCAGTGTAAATATTACCAAGAGTTCGAGCTTGACAGCACTGATGGATAAAAAAAGTGGAAAAGAATAACAATAAGGCCATGAAGGAAAAAGCTGGATGAGGTGATGTGATGGCACAGCTGTATGAGCGGCTGAACCTGAAGGAGCTGCTTGATGGTGATGGCGTGGAGCCATTAGAGCTTGAAAAAAGCCTGTGCGAGGTGTGGGGCGTCAATCGATATCTCGGTGGTAATCCCGCTTTGTTTGTTCATTTGGAAAAGCTTATGCGGGGGCTTAATCAAGCTGAGCCTATTCGAGTGCTGGATGTGGCGACGGGGCTTGCAGATCTGCCAATTGCTTTTGTGAAATGGTGTGAGAAACGAGGTCGGAGGGCAACTGTTGTTGCCGTCGATAATCATCCACAAATTGTAGAGCTCGCAGCACGCAGGACAGATGCCTATCCGTCAATTGAAGTGCTAAATGCAGATGGTACAGCACTTCCCTTCGAGGACAACAGTTTTGATATCGCCTTTTGCAACCTTGCGCTTCATCACTTGGACGAAGGTTCTGCGGCGAAGCTGTTAGGGGAAATGTCCCGCGTTACCCGCTCAGGCTGGGTAGTGACAGATTTAGAAAGGCATCGGCTTGCTTATTGGGCTGCTAAGCTGCTCGCAAAGTTTGTCTGGAGGAGTCCAGTGACGCGGCATGACGGTCCACTTTCGGTACAGCGCTCCTTCACTGAGCAAGAAGCGAAGCAGCTGGTCCAGCAAGCGGGTGTCAAAGCTACGGTACATAAGCATTTTCCATTCCGTTTGGCAGTTGTTGGCCATGAATAATTATGATGTGATCGTGGTGGGGGCAGGCCCATCAGGAAGCACATTGGCGAAGTTACTTGCCGGCAGTGGTGTCCGAGTTTTAATGCTTGATGCAGAATCCTTCCCGCGTCGCAAACCGTGTGGAGAATCGCTTAATCCTGGTGCAGTTGCTGCATTGGGAAGAGTGGCGGGATACACGAATGTGGAACAAGCTTTTGATTTTCCATACAGCCATTTAAACGGATGGCGGGTTGTAAGCGGAAAAACAACGCTAGAAGCAGCTTACCCGAAAGGGGATTTTGGCATAGGCTGCCGTAGAGAAGTAATTGATCAATGGATGGTCCAGCAAGCCACACGGGCAGGGGCGATTTTCGAGCAGCGTACGAGAGTCGAACGCTTGATCTGGGAAGGGGACAGGGTAACGGGTGTTGTTGCACGTTCTCCTGAAGGAAGACCTCTAACCATACGTGCAGCTATTGTTGCAGGAAGTGATGGACTACGATCGGTCGTTGCAAGAAGTGCCAAAGTGAACCGATATGGACCTCTTCGAAAGGCAGCATTCACCATGCGGCTTAATGGGATGCAAGGGTTAAGCGGTAAAGTTGAACTATTTACAGGGCCGCATGGAAAAGTAATTGGACTTGCTCCCATTGGTGGTGGACAAGCGAATATGACCGTTGCATTAGATAGTAACCAATCTTCAGCACTTGCAGGGCGAGAACGTTCTGCATATGTACTCCAAGAAGCAAGAGCAATACCGGAGTTATTCGATCGCTTAATCGAGGCGGAGATTGAAGGAGAAGTTTTGGCATGCGGCCCATTCGACCGTCCTGTTCTACCTCATTTCATTGAAGGTATGGTGCTGCTCGGTGATGCAGCGGGTTATTATGATCCATTAACCGGGCAGGGGATATATCGAGCACTAAGAAGCTCCGAAATTGCGGCGCCGGCATTACTGCAGTCGCTTCAAAGTGGAAGATCGGAGCCGATCCGCCAATTTGTGGTTGATCGTAACCAGGAATTTGCATTTGGTACCAAGTTGCAGCACTTCATAGAACGACTAAACAGGCAGCCGCTCATATGGCGATCAGCCTTACGGTTAGTGGGGGCAGTACCACTGCTTAGGAATAAGCTGGCGGAAGTAATAGGAGATTGTCCGAAGGAGGCACAGCCATGTATACCCGTAATGAAATCACCATAAATTGCGATCAAGAAACGGCTTTTCAATATGCTCGGCAGGTGGAAAGATGGCCATTGCTGCTTCCACATTATCGGGGAGTTCAGTTTGAAGAGGGCAGCAGCGATCAGGGCGGACTCGTGATGATGAAGGCGGTTAGACCGTTTAAGCCATTCGGATGGCCGGTATGGTGGGTCAGCCAGATGGATATCGATCAGCAGCGCCGCACGGTCTTTTACAAGCATGTTCGAGGTGTGACGGCAGGAATGGAAGTGGAGTGGCAGATTGAGCCGCAAGGGCAGAAGGATCAGGTGAAAGTCGTTATTATCCATCGTTGGCTGCAGCCTCCATTTGGCCGAAAGCTTGCTTCGGGGATGATTGGCGACTTATTCGTCTATGTCATAGCGGATCGGACGCTGCAAGGACTTAAGAGGCAAATCGAACAGCAAGAAAAACAGGAAGAGGTGAGCTGATATGGCAGAGATCAAAGCAGTTGTGACTGGAATAGGCTGTGTAACACCTATTGGTATTGGTGTAGAAGCGTTATGGACAGGGGTACAGCGTGGAGAGAGCGCGGTTAAGCCGATCGATAGGTTTGTACCGGAAGGGCTTCGCAGCCGGATCGCTGCGCAAATCCCGCAGTTTGACGCAACAGCTTTTATGGATAAGAAGCGTGCACATCGGATGGATCGTTATTCGCAGCTAGCGGTAGCGGGAGGCATTATGGCGCTTCGTGATGCAGGGCTGGATGCGCAAGATATAGAGTCGGAGCGGGCTGGCGTATTTATGGGATCTGCTCTTGGTGGAATCGCGTTTGCCGAAGAGCAGTGCGGCCAATATATGCAAGGTGGATTCCGTTCTGTATCACCGACACTTGGTTTCTCGGTATTCGGAGGAGCGGCTTCCTGTAATCTTGCGATGGAATTTGGTTTTACTGGTCCGAATGAGACCAATTCGATGTCCTGCGGCTCTGGAGCTGTTGCGATCGGACGAGCGCTACAGGCTATTCAACGAGGGGAAGCAGATGTTGTTATTGCAGGGGGCTCAGAAGCGCCACTTGCTCCTTTATCGTTTGGTGCATTTGATATGCTGCGCGCCATGTCCACACGTAATGAAGAGCCATCAAGTGCAAGCCGACCATTTGACCGGAATCGTGATGGCTTTGTAATGGGTGAAGGCTCGGCTATTCTCGTCATTGAAGCAGAGCATCATGCCCGTGCTCGTGGCGCACGAATTTATGGAGAGCTAGCTGGATTTGGGTTAACAAACGACGCTCATCATATGAGCGCACCTCTGCCAAGCGGGGCACAGGCGGCCCGAGCGCTGAAGATGGCACTTGCCAGTGCAGATATGTCGCCGGATGATGTCGGGTATGTAAATGCACATGGTTCTTCTACGATGTTAAACGATGTGACGGAATCGAAAGTGATTAGAAGTGTATTCGGCAGCCGGCCTGTTGCGGTCAGCGGTACGAAAGGATTGTACGGTCATCCGCTTGGCGCTTCCGGTGCGATTGAAGCAGCTATTACGCTGCTATCTCTCAGCAATGGCTGGCTTCCGCCAACGACGAATTTGCTTGATCCTGATCCGGAAGCGGAGATCGATCTGGTTGCACGACATGCAAGAGAGGTTCGAGCAGACGCGGCAGTATCTAATTCCTATGGCTTCGGCGGCGTGAACGCCGTGCTTGCGTTCCGCAGAGCATAAATAAAGGGCATCTTCCCAAAGGGAGATGCCCTTTATTTTTTACATTACCCGATACTCTGCGCTTCTTCTTTGAAGGTTGTGCCCTTCGCTGTTAACCGATACAGACCATATACAACAGGATTCACTTGTGCCAATCCTGCCTTCACTAAGTCTTTAAGTGACTGATTAACACTGTATAGATTTCCCGAATCTTTGGGAAGACGTTCGCTGAGCTGCACGGGTGACAACCATTCTTTTGTTAGGGTTAGCAACACGGTTTGTTGAGTTGGAGTCAAATTCATTCTTTCTTCCTCCTGCTTTGTTAGGTCATCATTTATAACTATACGTTCTGATTGACGGATAGATTCAAAGTATATTTAAGCTGCTCAATTAAGCGGCAATAAAGAATGTGAATCGCTCGGCCTGAACTCGAATATTGTAGGAATAAGGAGAAGGGCTGGTATTACTCAGATCGGAAGGGCGGGATTCAGTATGGAAATACCCGTTTATCGCCCGCAATGCCATGTTAGATTCATAACAGCAGCTGCTTTATTTGATGGGCATGATGCATCAATCAATATTATGAGGCGGATTCTGCAAGCATCTGGTGTTGAGGTTATTCATCTTGGCCATAACCGGTCGGTTCAGGAAGTGACGAGCGCTGCGATTCAAGAGGATGTACAGGGGATTGCAATCAGCTCTTATCAAGGCGGACATATCGAGTATTTAACGTATATGTACGATGTATTAAAGCAGGCAGGAGCCGACCATATTAAAATTTTCGCAGGTGGCGGCGGGGTTATTATTCCTTCAGAGATTGAAGCTTTACATCGTTACGGAATTGCAAAAGTATTCTCTCCGGAAGACGGTCGTATGATGGGGCTTCAAGGTATGATCAATTACATGATTGAGGCAAGTGATCATCCTACGCCAAGACAGGCTGAGCAGGATCTTAAGGGGCTGAAATCCAGAAATTGTGGAGCGATTGCTAGGCTTATATCGGCTGCCGAAGATAAAGCGGCCAATCTGTTTTTGGATCACACGACAACAAATGTCCTGCAACAGCTGCATGAGCAAATTCCTGAGACGCCGGTACTTGGCATTACAGGAACAGGAGGAGCGGGGAAAAGCTCACTCACTGATGAGCTGGTCCGCAGGTATCTTGATTATTTTCCATACCGAACCATTGCCGTTATTTCGATTGATCCTACCAAGAGGAAGTCGGGTGGAGCGTTGCTTGGCGATCGGATTCGGATGAATGCGATCCATGATCCAAGAGCTTATATGCGCAGTATGGCAACTAGAAACTCTCGTTTGGAGATTAGTGACGCCACGAAAGACGCCATTGCTGTCGTCAAACAAGCCGGTTATGACTTTATTATTATCGAAACGAGCGGGATCGGCCAAGGTGGTGCTTCGATCGTCGATCTATGTGATGTATCGATGTATGTGATGACGAGCGAATACGGAGCGTCTACTCAACTCGAAAAGATCGATATGATTGATTACGCCGATATCGTCATTATTAATAAGTTTGAACGCCGCGGCTCGGAGGATGCACTCCGGGATGTTCGCAAGCAGTTTAGAAGAAGCAGGCGGCGCCTTGAAGGGGTTCCTAACGAGCAGCTTCCTGTATTCGGGACTATTGCAAGTCAATTTAACGATCCAGGTGTGACGATGCTTTTTCATCATGTGATGAAGCTCATTGAGGACAAAGCAGGTGGAGATTGGCCGCTAATGCGAAATATCCCTTATGAGCAGGCTGCTAAGAAAAAGGCAATCATCCCTCAAGAGAGAACCGGATATTTGCGGGAAATTATACAAACCGTCCGTTACTATAAAAAATTTACCGAAGAGCAGATCGCCGTCGTCCGAACGATTGCCCAGCTGAAAGGCACGCGCCAACTGATTCACGCCAATCAAGGAAGGCTTCTGACAAATGAAGAGACCGTTCTTTTCGCTGAAAAGCTGGATGCCATGCTGATGGAATGGGAGGATGATCTGCATCTGGACTGCCGGAAACAACTGTCGGATTGGCCGGATGTCCGCAGGTCCTATCAGCAATATGTGATGGAATCGCTTTCTGGAAGTCTTGTACCGAAGGTCAGCTTACCAAAGTTTCATGAGGCAGGTGAACTGCTTCGCTGGCTGCTGAAGGAGAATTTGCCTGGTAAATTCCCTTATACTGCAGGCGTATTCGCCTTCAAACGAACCGATGAGGAACCAAAACGCCAGTTTGCAGGGGAAGGGACTCCCGAGCGGACGAACCGGCGTTTTCATTATCTATGCCGGAATGATGAAGCGAAGCGTTTATCCACTGCCTTCGATAGTGTGACCTTATATGGGCAGGATCCAGGCGACCGTCTCGATATCTATGGGAGAATCGGGAATAGCGGAGTTAATGTGTGTACGCTGGATGATATGAAAAAACTGTACGAAGGTTTTGATCTATGCCTTCCTTCCGTCAGCGTATCGATGACAATCAATGGCCCGGCTCCAATCCTTCTTGCCATGTTTATGAACACGGCTATTGATCAGCAGATTAATATATTTGCAAGTGAGCAAGGGCGTCAGCCGGATGAAGTGGAGTATGCATCAATCAAGGCGCGAGCGCTGCGTTCTGTTCGAGGGACGGTGCAGGCGGACATTCTGAAGGAGGACCAAGGACAGAATACCTGTATTTTCAGCACCGAATTTTCTCTGAAAATGATGGGTGACATCCAGCAATATTTTATCGATCATAACGTACGCCATTATTATTCGGTCAGCATCAGCGGGTATCACATTGCAGAGGCAGGGGCGAACCCAATTACACAGCTGGCTTTTACGCTGGCGAATGGATTCACCTATGTGGAATACTATTTGGCGCGCGGGATGCACATTGATGATTTTGCGCCTAACCTGTCTTTCTTTTTCAGTAATGGCCTGGACCCTGAGTACAGCGTGATGGGGCGGGTAGCGCGCCGGATTTGGTCGACTGTCATGAAATACAAGTATGGGGCAAATGAGCGGAGTCAGAAGCTGAAATATCATATACAAACTTCAGGCCGTTCGCTGCATGCGCAGGAGATGGACTTTAACGATATCCGAACGACGCTGCAGGCTTTAATGGCGACTTATGATAATTGCAATTCTCTTCATACGAATGCGTACGATGAAGCTGTTACGACGCCTACGGAAAGCTCCGTACGCCGGGCGATGGCGATCCAGCTTATTATTAATCGGGAGTTTGGGCTTGCGAAGAACGAGAATCCGCTGCAGGGTTCTTTTATCGTTGAGGAGTTGACTGATCTGATGGAGGAGGCTGTACTCGAGGAGTTTCAGCGAATCCATGATCGTGGAGGCGTACTTGGGGCAATGGAAACGCAATATCAGCGGGGCAAAATCCAAGATGAATCACTATTTTACGAGCAAAAGAAACATACGGGGGAGCTGCCGATTATCGGAGTGAATACGTTCTTGAATCCAGAACCGGGAGAAGAGCATTACGAGATGGAGCTTGCACGTTCCACGGAAGAAGAGAAACAAGCGCAAATTCGTCATTTGCAGGCTTTCCAAATGAAGCATCAGCAGAAATGTGCAGAAGCATTGGACAGTTTGAAGAAGGCAGCCAAATCAGACGAGAATCTGTTCGAGACTTTGATGGAGGTTGTGAAATTCGCGTCTATCGGCCAGATTACAAATACTTTATTTGAGGTTGGAGGGCAATATAGAAGGAATATGTAACTCAGGAATAGAAAATATAGGTAAAACAATTCGAATGAGAGGTGAAGACTTGAAACGAATTGTAGTTGGGCTAATGGTCTTCTGCTTAATTATTCTCAGCAGCTGCAGTCATGGTGAAAATGTCTACTCAGGTATTGATAGCAAAGATATTCCTCAAGTAGCGAAGTCCAAGGAAGTCTATTCGTTTCAAGGGCATAGTGATAACTGGGCTGTGTCGGTGTTTATTTATAAGCTTCCAGGAACTGAACGGTATGATTCTGTGAGCTTCTTAAAGTTTCTAGGGCCTAAACCTTTTCCAACAGGAGAAATCAGAACGAATTATGATGGCGGCAGCGGGTTTGTTGGCGGCAGTGGTGCGATTATTACGGAGGATGTAGCTGTAAGCGGGATTTATTTGTTGCTCTTAAACGTAGCGAAAGCTGTACCTGATAAGAATACGGTCATCAAATTACAGGTTATATGGGACGGACAATCCGACTATTTTGACCTAAAGCTTAATCGGAGGTAAATCAATCGTGCTTGTTCTTACATTTCTACTAACGGTTATGAACTCTATTTTATTATTTATCATTTATCTTAATCTTCCAAAACGGGATATTACGAAAGAAGCTATCGATCAAGCATGGGCGAATGACCGTGTGAAGCGGGAAGAGAAGTAGACAGGTATAGAAAAAGCCTCCAACCCCACTCTTGCAGTGGAATTGGAGGCTTCCGTCATTTCTAATCTAATCTTCGATGTCCGCCCACATCTCTTCGTCCACATCCAGCTTAATATTGGAGCGGAAGACGCGGCGGTTGTACTGCCGGTACATATATTGCTCAATCGCCTCGAGCAGATTTGCTTCGATAATATATTGGCTCCGACCTTTAACCCATACTTCTGCGGTGAAGCCGTACTCTTCATCCCAGGACAGCTGCACCTCCACGTCCGAAGGTTGCACGCCTCTGCGATCTGCCATATGCAGACAAACGGCATTAATAATTTCGTCCGTGTAAATTCTTGTCATTAGTAAGGTCTCCGTGTATCGGGATTATTTTTCTTCTTAAACATTCGGAACAGCGAGATAACAATTCTTACGAGCACGAAGATTGCAAGCAAGTTGATGATCAGACCAAAGAACTGACCCATACCGCCCATGCTGCCCATCATGCCGCCAAACAACATACCTGCGATTCCGCCTACGAGCATGCCTTTCATAAAGCTGCCTCCGCCGAAAAAGCCTTTGCTTGCCGTTGTGCCTGTTTTAGATGTTGTTGCACCAGTGTTTGTCTTCGTACCAGAAGTTGATTCTGATGCCGCTGGCTTCTTAGGTGTTGTCGTGTAGCTTTGTTTTGGCGATTTGAATCCGCCGCCTCGTTTTGCAGCATCCGCTTGACCAAGACCAAATGTCAGGAACAAAGCGAAAGCGATCATGACCAGTAACCCTTTTTTCATTGTGTACTTCTCCTCCTGCTTCGATGTGTAGAGTATTCGTTGCTATCATACACATTTACGGCTAATATTAACGGAGGTTTCAAAATTTTTTATACACAATGTTCCAAATCATATATATGAACAGGGGAGAACCCATATGTCTTATCCTTCAGCTTATATCTCCTACTTGGTGGAATTTAATGGTACACGGGATTTTTTCGAATGTCATGAGCTGCTCGAGGAGTACTGGAAAGAGCATCCGGATGATCCGCGGGCATCCATTTGGGTAGGTCTCATTCAACTCGCAGTAGGTCAATATCATGAACGGCGCGGCAACGAAAAAGGCGCAGTCAAGATGTACGAAAAAGCGCTAGAGAAGCTGGATGAACAGTCGATTGACGAATTAGGCCTTGATGGCAGCGATGTTATAGCCGAATTATCACGCCATTATGGTTATTTATCGCGAGGAGAGCGGACGCCTTATCAGGATATGACGTTAAAAGTGACTGATCTGGGTCTAGAACAGCATTGTATTCAGCTATGCGACACGTTAAATGTGCAGTGGGGGAGTATCAGCCCAATGGATGAGGAAGCGCTTATCCACCGACACAAATTACGTGATCGCAGTGAGGTAATAGCAGAGCGGGCCGCGGCAGCAGAAACGAAAAAAAGGAACCGTCCATTGCAATAAGCGCTGGGTCCGGTTCCTTTTTGTTTTATTTCAAATGTGTGTATCCATCTACGATCAGATCCAAAGCACCTGTATCCGGGTGAATGGCCATCCCGTGAACTGGAATATTTGGTGGCAGAAGCGGGTGGTTACGCACGATGCTTACGCTCTTTTCAACGCTTTCTTTCAAGTTGTCAAAGCCGGTCAGCCAGCGGTTAAGGTCAACACCGGAGTTGCGAAGAGTATCGATTGTTTGCTGCGGAATGCCGCGTTCCAGCATATGGCCTACTACCGTATCCGGGTTGATGCCAGTCATACCGCACTCGTGGTGGGCAATAATAAAGACTTCGTCTGCCTTGAGCTCATAGAGAGCAACAAGCACGCTTCGCATAATGTTGCCGAATGGCTGTGTGATGATTGCGCCAGCGTTTTTAATAATTTTTGCATCACCATTTTTCAAGTTCAACGCTTTTGGCAGCAGCTCGATGAGACGGGTGTCCATACAAGTGACTACTACAATTCTGCGGTCAGGAAATTTATCAGTCAGATACTGCTCATAATCTTTGTTTTCTACAAAAGCCTGGTTGTGAGTTAGAATTTTCTCTAAATTGTTCATTTGGAAAGCCTCCTAAATAAGTTGAATATTAGTTCTTTAAAAAACGTAGGTTCAGCGTGTAAATCTGATTGTCGCTCTTAAGACTGTAAAAACCGCTTGATACATTATAATCAATGCGAAGCTCTGGCTCAAAGAAAACTTCATGCCGAGGTTCATACCAGAACGGGAATGGATCGCCTTGTGTCAGCTTGTCATCCGGGCCGCCTTGCTCGATTAATTGGAGAGCCGGGACACCGCTGACCACACAGCCGCAGCCTTCGGTATCATGCAGCAGCTTGAGCTGTTTATGGCCATCCTCTATGTAAGGAGTTAAGGCCTCTACAGCAGGAGCAGTAAAAGTAATGCGCATCGTATGATCCTCTCTTTCTCTCTACTCTACTAAAGACGAAAAGGTTAAAGTTGATTATACGTTTTGTAATCGGTAAGATCAAGTTATGCTCTGCTGAAAATGAGCAATTCGAAATAGGGAAGGTGGATGGAACTATGACGGTACATAATGAAACAACAACAGCAAAGTTTATGGAAACAATCCGTAAAATTAAAAGCTATGAGGAAGCGCTTGGCCTTCTGTATTGGGATCTTCGGACAGGGGCACCGCGTAAAGGCATGGATACTCGTTCGGAAGTAATTGGCGTTTTGTCCGGGGATATGTTCAAGTTATCAACATCGCCAGAGCTTGGCGAATATTTGAACGAACTGGAGCAGCCTGCAGCGCAAGAACAGCTCTCCGAAATCGAGCGTAAACTCGTCAGCGAAACGCGGAAAGACTATGATCGAAGCGTCAAAATTCCTCCAAAGCTCTATCAGGAATATGTTGTCCTATCTTCGCAAGCAGAATCCAAGTGGGAAGAAGCAAAAGCGAATAATGATTATGCCAGCTTCCAACCTTACCTCGAAAAGGTTATCGATTACACGCAACAGTTTATTGATTTGTGGGGGCCAAAGGCAACCCGCTATGATACATTGCTTGATCAATATGAGCCAGGCATGACGACGGCAGAGCTGGACCGCGTTTTTGGCGGCTTGCGTGAACAATTGGTTCCACTTGCTTCTGCGATTGCAGCTTCACCACATCAGCCGGATACTTCATTCCTTGGTCAAAAATATGATAAACAAGCACAGAAAGCATTCAGCCTGTTCATTCTGAATCAAATGGGCTACAACTTCGAAGCCGGACGCCTAGACGAAAGTGTTCATCCATTCGCAACAGGTCTCAATCCAGGTGATGTCCGGATTACCACACGTTATCTAGAGGACGATGTAACGAGCGCACTCTTCGGTACAATTCATGAAGGCGGACATGCACTGTATGAGCAGAATCTGATGCCAGAGCTGATCGGAACGACACTTTGCACAGGTACATCGATGGGTATTCATGAATCACAATCGCGTTTCTGGGAAAATGTGATCGGCCGCAGCAAGCCGTTCTGGGAGCAGTATTTCGGCAAGCTGCAGGAAAAATTCCCTGGACAGCTTGATGTGTCCGTAGAAGATTTCTATCGGGGCATTAACGTTGTTGAGCCATCCCTCATTCGGATTGAAGCGGATGAGCTGACGTACAACCTGCACATTATTATTCGTTATGAGATCGAGAAAATGATCTTTAATGAAGGAGCTAAGGCTGCAGATCTGCCACAGATCTGGAACGACAAGTACAAGGAGTACCTTGGAATCGAGCCTCCATCGAATGCCGAAGGCGTGCTGCAGGATGTGCACTGGTCCGGTGGAGCATTTGGCTACTTCCCATCTTACTCGCTTGGTAACATGTATGCGGCTCAAATCGCCGATACAATGGAGCGGGAGCTGGACGGCTTCTGGAATCTGGTAGGGCGCGGCGAGCTGCTTCCGATCAAGGAATGGCTGACAGAGCGGATCTACAAGTTTGGTAAGCTGAAGTCGCCTTCGGAGCTGATCCAAGACGTAACCGGCAAGCCTCTTGATCCTCAGCATCTGGTTACTTACTTGGAAAGGAAATATAAAGATATTTATAAGCTGTAATTTATGGTTGTCTTAAAGGTGCCGCAGGAGAATATTCCTGCGGTTTTTTTTGTTTTAACGGAGCATTTTGAATGATTCTGTAGAAGCGTTAGCGTTTGTTTTTGTTCACGGATTCCATCCTCGATTTATTTATTCAAGGAATTCAGGAACAACGGCAATCGGAAGAACATTCAAAATGCGGAGTGCATAGGCTATTGTACTTACTTAATTTGAGTATCTACAGGAGGATTAGAGATGAAGAGAAAGCTATGGCTGTCGCTGCTCCTCATTGTGGCGTTGACAACAACGGCTGCATTGGCGGGCTGCGGCAAAGGAAGCTCGGAGAAAACAAAGCTGACCATTGGCGAAGTAACACGGTCGGTCTTTTACGCTCCAGAATATGTGGCTCTTGCAAAAGGCTTCTTTGCAGATGAAGGGCTGGACGTGACGCTGACGACAACAGCAGGCGGGGACAAAACAATGACAGCACTGTTGTCCAACTCGATTGATGTTGCACTTGTTGGTTCGGAAACATCTATTTATGTGTATCAGCAAGGCTCGGATGACCCGGTTATTAACTTTGCGCAGGTGACGCAAACCGATGGTACGTTCCTTGTGGCGCGTAATGATGCGAATTTTGATTGGAACAACTTAAAAGGTTCAACTTTCCTCGGACAGCGTAAAGGTGGAATGCCGCAAATGGCAGGTGAATTTACGCTGAAGAAGCATGAAATTAACCCTCAAGAAGATCTGGAACTGATTCAGAACGTGGATTTCGCGAATATCGCTCCTGCATTTGCTTCTGGTACTGGGGATTATGTACAGCTGTTCGAGCCAACGGCATCTGTATTTGAGAAAGAGGGTACTGGCAAGGTTGTCGCATCATTTGGTGTAGAGAGCGGTCATCTGCCTTATACCGTGTTTATGACGAAACAAAGCTATATTAAGAAAAATACAGCTGTGATCCAATCGTTTACAGATGCTATTCACCGTGCGCAGCTATGGGTACAGGAGAATGACGCCGCGACGATAGCAGAAGTTGTTGCGCCTTACTTCGATAATGTGGATAAAGACATTCTGATCAGCTCGATTGATCGTTATAAGCAGCAAGGCTCTTATGCTACTGATCCAATCATTGATGAAGGCGAATGGAATAACCTGCTGGATGTCATGACTTCGGCTGGAGAGCTGAAGGAACGTACAGAGCATGACAAAATTGTTGATAACAGCTTTGCAGAAAAAGCAATTGAAGATGTGGAGAAGTAAGGCCACTTATGTGGTAATTCTTTAATATGATGCTTACGAAGTAAGAATCACCACAAAATGGCTAATATCAAGCCATTTATGTGGTAATTCTTTTTGGGAGGGACTACAATGGCTGGCGAAGATTATCGACTCGAGCTTAAGGACGTATCCCATGTTTATGTCAACGAGAAGGGGGCTTCCTTGGCCGTCGAGAAATTAAATTTGACGGTACGGCGCGGCGAGTTCGTCAGCCTCGTCGGTCCTAGCGGCTGCGGCAAAACGACCATTCTTAGTATGCTGGCGGGTTTATTTCCTCCAAGCAGCGGACAGGTGCTTCTTGCTGGGGTGCCTGTCCTTGGTCCGTCAAAGCTGGTTGGCTATATGCTGCAGCAGGATTTTTTGTTTCCATGGCGGACGATTCGAGACAACGCTGCGATTGGACTTGAAATAACCGGCGGTAAGACAGCAGCAGCCTTGAAGGAAGTAGATCGGCTTCTGACCGAGCTGGGATTGCCAGGTTCAGGGACCAAATATCCGCATGAGTTGTCTGGCGGTATGCGGCAGCGCGTTGCCTTGGCGCGTATGCTGGCAACCAATCCGGAGGTTATGCTGCTGGATGAACCCTTTTCTGCGCTTGATCTGCATATTAAGCTTCAGCTTGAAGATCTAGTTGATGAAACGCTGACACGTCTAGGCAAAACGGCAGTTCTCGTTACCCATGATCTGGCGGAAGCCGTTGCCATGAGTGATCGAGTGATCGTGCTTGCCGCGAACCCAGGAAGAATCGTAAAGCAGCTTGAAGTACCGGAGGAGATCCGGCAGGTTACCCCGATGGAGGCACGTAAGCTGCCGGGCTTCCAGGATGTTTTTGATCAGCTGTGGGCAGAGCTTAATCGTGTGGAAGGAGGCGGCGGGCATGCCGAATAAATGGCCTAAAAAGAATATTTCGTTATCCGGTATTCAAGAGGATCGCGTAAGTGATATGAAGGAACTTCATACGCAGTATAAGCAGAAGGCAAGACGGCTTACCGCAGCTGTTGGAACCACTCAAGCTGCGATTTTACTGCTGTTCATTGCCCTATGGGAAGCAGCAGGCCGACAAAGATGGATTGACCCGCTGCTGTTCAGTTATCCTACCAAGCTTATTAAGCAGCTGTGGAGCTCCATGGCTGACGGATCCATCTGGCCGCATATTGGGATGACGGTATCAGAGACGATTATCGGATTTTTACTGGGTACACTGGTAGGTACAGCGATTGCTGCACTGCTTTGGTGGTTTCCTTTTCTATCAAGGGTACTTGATCCTTATCTTGTCGTATTGAACAGTTTACCGAAGGTAGCGCTTGGACCACTGTTTATTGTCAGTCTCGGACCGGGTTTCACTTCAATTGTGGCGGTAACCTTATCGGTGACCGTTATCATTACAACGATCAATATTTATAACCGGTTCAGAGAGATAGACGCCGGTTATATAAAGGTTGTCCGATTGTTTGGTGCGAATAGGGCACAGTTGTTCCGCCTTGTAATTTTGCCAGCGTCCTTTCCTGTGATCATCTCAGCGTTAAAAGTTAACGTAGGCCTTGCCTGGATTGGTGTAATTGTAGGGGAGTTCCTCGTTGCGAAGCTTGGACTCGGTTATTTGATGATTTATGGATTCCAGGTATTTAACTTTACCCTCGTACTATCGACCCTGATTGTAATCGCGGTCGTTGCGACCATCATGTATCAACTTGTGTCGATATTGGAACGGAAGTTGACGTCAGGCTGGCGCGAGCGTTAGGATAAGGTATTAATAAATCCGAACGTGAGGGAATTTAGTGGGTATTCGCATTATCAAAACAGCTCTAGCAGCCATTATAGCCATTTATACGGCTGTATATTTTCATTTGGATCCGCCGCTTGGTGCGGGTATTCTTGCTATTCTCGGTGTTGAAGTCAGCCGGATGAAAGGGCTGAAGAGCGCTATTGAGCGTTTCGTCGCTTCTTCACTGGGACTTTTTTTTGCCTCTTTGGCATTTATAATTTTTGGTTTTCATATTTGGGTCGTGGCGTTATTTATCTTAATGACGTTCCCGGTATTGGCACGGTTTAACCTAAAGGATGGAATTGTGACAAGTGCGGTTATCGTTTTCCAGCTGTTTGCTCATGGTGAAGTAACGGTTGATGTGCTTGTGAATGAAGTCCTTCTTATGCTTGTTGGTCTCGGCTGGGCGACGGTCATTAACTTTATCTACATGCCGAAGGATCAACATCTGCTTGAATCGCTCAAAGGTTCCGTAGAACGGCTATTTGGTATTGTTTTTACCGAGATGGCTTTAACACTGCGTAATCCTTCTCACATCTGGAACGGAAGTGAGCTGCTTGAGGCTCACAGGATAATAGAAGAAGGCGCGCGTAGAGCGGTGCTGAACAAGGAAAATCGTTTAATCGGCCAGGAGCATTATTGGTCTACTTACTTTGAGATGAGACGTCTGCAGCTGGAATCGGTTCAAGGGATGCTCGAGGAACTTGCGCTTGTCTATGAGAAGCTGCCGCAGAACGAACCGCTGGCAGAAATATTGGAGCTGCTCTCTGAAGAAGTCAAATCTGAGGTCTACCGGGGGATTACGGAGCAACGCTTGTCCGATCTTAGGCAGATGTACCGAGCAATGGAGCTCCCAAGAACACGTGATGAATTCGAAGTTCGTGCTGCCATTTTGAAGATGAGGATGGAGCTTGAAAGATATTTGGAGATTGCGAAGAGATTAAAGAAAAGAAATGTCATGTTAGACAAAGCGGTGCCATAAAATAAAGAGGGATAAAATTCGTGGCGGCGCGGGAAAAGATTCAGTCACCCTAGACGAATGACCTGCATACACTTTAATTGAATGATTGTATGGAGGAGGTTAAATCGATGACATTTGCAGATAAACAGCTACAAGGTAGAGAGATTATAACGAAAGCTGTCTGCGGGAAAGGTCGTAAGTTTTCCACTGTCTCTCATACCGTAACACCGCCTCATCATCCGACTAGCATCTTAGGTGCATGGATAATCAACCACCAATATGAAGCGGTCAGATCGGGCGACGGCATTGAGGTAATAGGTACTTACGATATCAATATTTGGTATTCGTACAGCAAAAACTCGCAAACGGACGTAGCAAAAGAATCCGTACATTATGTTGAGCATGTTCCTCTTTCTTATCTGGATCCGAAGCATCGGTCTGCTACAGAAGAAGTATCTTCCGATTGCATCCAAGAGCCAAACTGCATTGAGGCGAACATCTCATCGAGCGGTTCAGGTGTTACGGTTCGTGTTGAACGCGAATTTGCCGTAGAAATGATCGCCGAAACGAAGGTTTGGGTAGCCTGCTTCCCAGGCGGCTACGACGACGGTAAAGAACTTGACTTCGGTCTCGGCGACGGGGACTACGAGGATTTGGATCCGGATTTACTGGACGACGAACTGTAATCCGGCTTTCCGCTTCTGTACTGTAAGATATGCCGCGAGAGCGGCAAATTCGAGGGCGAAAGCCCTCTTTTTGTTGAATTCGCACAATTTGGGCATGGGTTACGGGGATTCGAATCGAAGCAGAAGAAGGTGGCGGGATGGCTGGAAACCGGCTGAACCGGCTTGATGCAGCAGTCATGACTGACCAAGAGATGCTCCGCAGGTGGCACCGCGCCGGCCTTTCCCGTGAGCAGCAGGAAGACGAGAGGTTATTTCGTGTTGGTATTGCTAATTTGGCTCTCCTTGAGCTGAGAAGGATTAACAGGTTAGGAAAGCCGATAGGAAGTGAAGAGGCGATTGTGCAGGCTCTAGACCGTCCTGCTGAGTGGCCGGAAGATGGGATGCTTCGTCGTGTCATCCGAACAGCTATTGCCGGTTTATACGCCGTAGGCATTGATATTGGAGAGGCTGATGTTGCACTTGGTACGGACGGACGCGCATCGATGAGAGCAGCACGAAAGATGCGGAAGACTCCTCCAGCAATATGGGAAAAGGATAGCTTACCGCAGCATGCTAAGCTTCTTATCGGGGCTGATCCGGAATTTGTACTGATTCGGCCAGATGGCAAAATCGCACCTGCCTCACGGTATTTGGGTGAAGGCGTTGGCGGTGCTGCGGGCAGCGACGCGATGCTGGTTGGGCGGCGGCTTGTTTATCCCGTCGCCGAGCTTCGGCCTGAGCCAGCCGCCGATGTGGCGGGGCTCGCCGCTAATGTGCGGCGGCTCTTGTTTCGCGCCGCCGAGCTTGTCCGCGACCCGAGCCTCCGCTGGGCCGCGGGTGCCATGCCCGTGCCGGGGCTTGCGCTCGGCGGGCATATCCATCTGAGCGGCGTGCGGCTGACGCCGCGCCTGCTCAGGCTGCTCGACAGCTACGCGGCGATGCCGCTGGCGCTTGTCGAGGATCCTGCCGGACGCGGGCGTCGCCCCCGCTACGGCATCTTGGGCGATTACCGCCTGCAGCCGCATGGCGGTTTCGAGTACCGCACGCTGCCGAGCTGGCTCGTGTCGCCGGCAGCGGCAAAAGCCGCCTTCGCGCTTGCGCTTCTTTGCGCGCGCGAGGCGGATGCCCTGCATGACATACCCGCTCTTGATGAGCGGTATGTCGAAGCTTACTACGCCGGCGACCGCACAGAGCTCGCCGGCTGCCTGGACCGTGTCGCCGCAGCAATGTCGGCGACAGACAGCTACGCCGCGCTGGCGCCGTACATCGAGCCTGTGCTCGATGCGGCGAAGCGCGGCGTTACTTGGGATGAGCGGGCTGACATCCGCGTCAAATGGCGCATCCCGCGCCCTGAATAAGCTTCATTTTTTCAATATTACTTAATAATGCCATGCTTCTTAAGGGCATCAAGCATTTTGCTCGCGCGCTGGGTATACGTATGCGAAGCGATGGCCTGGCGTCCGTTTAATCTTACCCGTTCACGTTCTTTTGGATTGGCCAAATAATGCCGGACTAGTCGAAGGGTTTCTTGAGGAGAAGAAGAAAGCGCCGCATCCCGCCCCGATTGTAGAAGCTTTCTCACTCCACTGGTATTACTGGTGAGCAGGAAACCACCCGAGCCTACGATTTCATAGGTTCGCTGAGTGGCCATATCCGTATAATTTTGCAGTCCAAGCATAATCTTCGCAGAGCTGTATACTTGATTGGCATTTTTGTAGGGAATAGGCTTCTTAATCCAGGACTTCGGTAATGATCGTCCCAGGAAAGGCTTCATCAGATGCCAATTACGTCCGTAGAAATCGATCCGGTATCCCGCCTTGATGAGCGGCCGGATCAGGATATCGATCGTTTTGCGCCTGTATAACTTAGGGTAACGCTTTAGAACATCGGGATAGGCATTGGCTACAACAGCAATGTCTGCTTTATATTTGGCTATTGGACGAACCCGCCTGTGAATATTGGAGTGGAAGCCAAAATCCATATAATCACACGGATAGCCTAATTTACGGAAGGTTACAGCGGTCTTGGCGGAAATGGTGAACACATACTCAGGCTTCATTCGTTTCAATAAAGGCAGTGTAAATTCTTCAGTGAAATTAGGGTCTTCCACCGACCAATAGATAATCGGAATTTTGTGTGTATCAGCTAGCTTTCGTATGAGTGTTTGCTTGGCAGGCGTATGATCATAACCCCACCCCACATAAAAAAACAGATCAGGTTTAAACTCATTTATTTGGGTGGTAATGGAGCGTAAGGTAACAGGTCCTGACATGCGAACCTCATGCCCCAAATCCCTCAGGCCATCGGGGAGTCCGTACCGCCATATCCCGCCGCGTTCCAGGAACAGAATTTTCATACTCTCACCGTCCCTTTGCAGATAATCCGATCTCCTTCTTGCCTAAAATACCTTCCTCATAAAGCTTTTGAAGGATAAAGCCAGCCCGAACCGTGTAGGAGTAGGCTGCCGCGGCTTTAACTGCGTTTGCCCGTATACGCTCCCTCAGTTTGGGCTTTGTTTTGTAATACGCAATTAATCTGGCGGTTTCTTGTTCAGAAGAAGTGACAAGTAAATCCTGCCCCGGCTTGAACCATTTGCGAACTTCTGGTGTGTCATCGGTGATCAACAACCCGCCCGAAGCCAGAATTTCATAGGTACGCTGAGTAAGGCGGTCTCTCGCATTCTGCGGTCCAAGCACGTAGTCGACAGAGCTGTATACTTTACTCGCCTCTTTATAGGGCAAATAGCCATGAATACGGTTCGCGGCAATGGGGCTCTTGAAGATCGATTTCATTTCATTCCAGTACCTGCCATACAGATCGGTCTTATAGGCAGAAGAGAGGAAGGGATTAACCAGCCTTCGCAAAGATTGAAACCGATAATTATGCGGGCGTGTCTTAAATAAATTCGGATACCCGTTTGCAACTAGAGCTGCGGTCCCTTTGTACTTCTGCAGCGGCTTCATACGCCGGTGTACGCTTGAATCACTTCCGAAATCCAAATGGGCGGCTCTTATGCCTAATTGCTTAAACTTAGCGACAGTCGGCCGGTGTATTGAAAATACAAAGTCCGGCTTTGTCCGTTTAATTAATGGAAGGGATACACGTTTCGTAAAACCTGGATCCTCGGTGGACCAGTAAATATAGGGTGCTTTTGCATGCTGAACAAGAGACGCAATTCGCTCTTGTTTTTTTGGCTTGTCATTTGAAGGTGTCCAGCTGATCGCTATGATCAGATCCGGTTTAAATTTATCCAATGCTGCATATGTCATCGTTTGAGGCAAACTGGTCATAACCTCATGTCCCAATTTGCGAAACCCGTTAGGCAGACCATGAATCCACATGGGGTGGTTTTCCAGAAACAAGATGTTAAGCCGATGTTTGCTCATTTCTTCTCCCTCGATTTCGGACCTAGTTACTGGACATTGTATTCATTGACAAAGTTGAGGTATAGGCAGCTTCCCAGCCTGGGAGCGCTTTTTCTGACAATCACCTGTATGGCTCGGACCATCGCAGGTTGGCGCGCCGCAATCCGCTTGGTATAATAGCATGATGATGTTTATATAGGATCAAATAATGCTATTAACCTGGGAGGGGCAACAGTGGCTGGCTATACCCCGATGATTCAACAATATCTTGCGATTAAGGAACAAGCGAAAGATGCGTTCCTCTTTTTCCGTCTCGGCGATTTTTACGAGATGTTTTTCGATGATGCCATTCATGCATCACGTGAACTTGAAATTACATTAACGGGCAGAGAGGGAGGCGGCACGGAGAAAATTCCGATGTGCGGCGTCCCTTATCATTCTGCAGAGAACTATATTGCAAGGCTTGTGGAAAAAGGCTATAAAGTCGCGGTCTGTGAGCAAGTAGAGGACCCGTCCGCAGCCAAAGGCGTTGTACGCCGTGAAATTGTACGAGTAATTACGCCAGGCACGGTGATGGAGACCAAATCACTATCCGACAAATCTAATAACTTTATCGTCTCCGTTGGATCGGTCTCTGCTTCCGCGATGGGGCTGGCTGCTTGTGATTTATCGACTGGCGAGCTGTATGTAACCTCACTTGTGTACAACCTTGATACGCTCATTGATGAGATTAACGTTTACCAGCCGGCAGAAATTGTTGGTGATGAGGCATTACTTACGCAGCTGCGGGAGAATGCGGTCTGGAATCGTCCTGTTCTGCTAACCGCGCGGGAGCCTATGGCAGAGGACAAGCTCATTGAACAATTTGATCGCTCACAGCTCGAAGGTTTGAATGATGCCCGATATCGTGCAGTCAGCCTTTTGACGGGATATCTTGAGGAGACGCAGAAGCGTTCACTTGGCCATGTTCGTACCATACGTACTTATGAACCCAATCAATATATGATTCTCGATCACTATACGCGCCGTAACCTGGAGCTTACTGAGACGGTGCGCGACCGGAGCAAAAAAGGCTCTCTTTTGTGGCTGCTGGACCGGACGCAAACCTCGATGGGGGCAAGGCTTCTCCGCCGCTGGATCGATAAGCCGCTTCTTAACCGTTCCAAGATTGAAGAGCGTTACGAAGCGGTTGATGCTTTATATCGGAATTTAATTGCAAGGGACGATATTCGTTCTGAGATGAATCATATTTATGATCTTGAGCGTCTAGTTGGACGGGTTGCCTTCGGCAGTGCGAACGGCAGAGATATGAATGCACTTAGGAGCTCCATTCGCCGCACGCCTCAACTGGTGGAGCTAGCAAGGAATGCGGGTTCCGAACGGCTTCGCCTGCTTGTGGATGGACTTGATGATTGCACGGATCTCGCGGAAATGATCGAGACGGTCATTGTGGACGAGCCGCCTGTATCGATTCGGGAGGGCGGATTAATTCGTGCCGGTTACGATGATTACCTGGACCAGCTTCGTGAAGCAAGCACCAACGGCAAGAAATGGCTGGCTGAGCTTGAGCGTCAGGAGCGGGAAGCAACAGGCATCAAGACGATCAAAATCGGCTTCAATAAGGTATTTGGTTATTTTCTAGAAGTATCTAAGGGTAGTCTGGCGCTGCTGCCAGAAGGCCGTTACGAGCGCAAGCAGACACTCGCGAATGCGGAACGGTTTGTCACACCGGAGCTGAAAGAGAAGGAACGGCTGATCCTTGAAGCAGAAGACAAAATGGTCGATCTGGAGTATGCACGCTTCATTGAGCTTCGCGATCATCTGGCTTTGCAGCTGCACCGACTGCAGCGTCTTGCAGAAGTAGTTGCTGAGCTTGATGTTTATCAGTCGCTTGCAACAGTTAGTGCAGAGAGAAGATTCACTCGTCCAACCATTACTGATCAGTTTAATTTGGTTATTGAAGAAGGAAGACATCCCGTTGTTGAAGCGATGATGGAAGGTATTCCATTCATCTCTAACTCTACTGCACTTCGTCACGATGAGCAGTCGATGCTGCTGATTACTGGTCCAAATATGGCAGGTAAAAGCACCTACATGCGCCAAGTAGCACTGATTTGTATCATGGCGCAGATTGGCTGCTTTGTACCAGCGAAAGCGGCAGAGATTCCGCTCATTGACCGTATCTTCACACGGATTGGCGCAGCGGATGATCTCATTGGCGGTCAAAGTACGTTTATGGTCGAGATGAAGGATATCCAGCTGATGACGGAAAAAGCGACCGAGAACAGTCTCGTTATCATTGATGAACTTGGCCGAGGGACTTCAACAAGTGAAGGCATGTCGATCGCTCAGGCTGTTATTGAATTCGTCCACCATCATATTGGCTGTAAAGCACTTGTCTCGACGCATTTCCATGAGCTGTCGCATCTGGAAGCCACATTACCGAAGCTTGCGAACGCCTGTATGGCCGTTCAGGAAAGCGGCGATCATGTGACGTTCCTGCGTAAGCTGATTCCTGGTGCTGCAAGCACGAGCTACGGGATTTATTGTGCAAGACTGGCGGGTTTGCCGGATTCAATTATCGACCGTGCTTACGTCTTACTGGAGCACTTGGAAGCCGATGCTGAGAACTTGCTGCAAGTTTCAAGTGACAAGAAGCAGCCCGTGTACAAAGTGGCCGAAGCTCAGACCGTTCCATCTTATATCACCGCGCCTGAACCTGAACTAGCAATCAAAGAGACGGCAGCTGCTGTTCAGCTCTCTATCTTTGATGAGCCTGGTGTGCCTGCGGTGCATCAGCAGGAGCAAGGACGCCGCAAAGCGTCGCCTAAGGCCGAGCAGCTTGCAGATCAGCTTCGGAAGCTGGATCTGTTTAATATGACGCCGATGCAGGCGATGCAATGGTTGAATGAAATGAAACAAAAGATAAATGATTAATTGTAAGTGATTGAGGAAGGAGGGATTTAAAGATGGGGAAAATCCAGGTGCTTGATGAACAGCTTGCGAACCAGATCGCGGCGGGTGAAGTCGTGGAGCGTCCGGCATCGGTTATTAAGGAATTAGTGGAAAATGCAATTGATGCGGGGAGCTCCGTCATTGATATTACGATCGAAGAAGGCGGATTATCGTACATTCGGGTAACGGATAATGGCTCGGGGATCGAGCCAGCCGATATGGAAACGGCGTTCCAACGCCATGCGACCAGCAAAATCTCTTCCAGCAGTGATCTGTTCAGAATTGCAAGCCTAGGTTTTCGCGGCGAAGCGCTGCCAAGTATCGCGGCTGTGTCGCGGCTCGAGTGCGTCTCATCAATTGATTCGAGCGGCCTTGCACAGCGCCTTTATATTGAAGGCGGTACGGTAACGGCTAACGAACCAGCCAATGCTCCTCAAGGCACCGATATGTCGGTGCGGGATTTATTTTATAACACGCCGGCAAGGCTGAAATATATGAAAGCTATCCAAACGGAGCTTGGTCATATTACCGACTATGTCTACCGAATAGCGCTGGCTCATCCGGGTATTGCCGTGACCTTGAAACATAACGGTTCCGTTCTGCTTCGTACGCTTGGTACCGGAGATCGGCAGCAAGTTATTGCAGCTGTGTATGGAACGAATACGGCGAAGGCGATGCTGAAGGTGGAAGGCGAGACATCCGATTATGATCTGCGCGGCTATATTTCGAAGCCGGAGCTGACTCGGGCGAATCGCAACGGGATGACTGTTATCGTGAACGGACGGTATATCCGCAGTCATACGGTGAACCAGGCGATCCTGCAGGCTTACCATACGCTTTTGCCGATTAACCGATTCCCAATTGTTGTACTGGAGATCGGAATGCATCCAAGTCTGCTTGATGTTAACGTGCATCCGTCCAAGATGGAGGTTCGATTCAGTAAAGAAACCGAGCTTCGTACGTTAGTAGAGCAGGCGGTGAAGGAGGCCCTTGGGCAAGTTCGTCATATCCCAGGACCTGCAGAGAAGCAGGAACGCGAGAAGCCGTTATTCGTGCAGGATGCGATCTCTTTCCATCGGCCAGACCCAATGAATCAGACTCAACCGTCCGGTCAGGAGCGGTCACCGTTTGCAAGCCCAGCCCCTTCATCCGGAGGCGGGTTTAGTCCAAATCGTCAGGCATCTTCTTCCTATTCAAGCGGCAGCAGCTCCTCTTACAGCTCAGCTTTCCCGCAGCCTCCAAAGCGTGATTATGTGCCAAAGGATGCAACGGAAAGGCTCTATAAGCCTGCTGAGCAGCGTGAAGTATCGGTGCATGAGGCTGCAGCTCCGTGGGAGCAGGCTGCTCCGGCACTCCAGCAGACGGAAGAGGCATCACAATTACCAAGTAATAATGGAGAGCATCCTTCTGCTAGCGATTCAGAATCAGGGCAGCAAGGCTCTACATTCCCAGAGCTGTACTGGATTGGGCAGCTGCACGGCACGTACATTGTGGCGCAAGCAGAAGAGGGATTGTACCTCATCGATCAGCATGCCGCCCATGAACGGATCAATTATGAATATTACTATCAGAAGTTTGGCAATCCTGAAGCGGCCAGCCAACAGCTGCTTGTTCCATTAACTCTTGAGTTTACTTCAGGAGAATCGGAGCAGCTGCGCGGTATGATTGGATTATTTCAGGAGGCAGGAGTGGAGCTTGAGCCGTTCGGACAGCAGACCTTCCTGGTACGTGCTTATCCGGAATGGTTCCCGCAAGGTGAGGAACAGGCCATTATTGAGGAAATGGCAGAGCTGCTGCTAAGCGAGCGTAAGTCGATTAATATCGCAAAGCTCAGAGAAAAAGCGGCTATTATGTGCTCTTGTAAGGCTTCGATTAAAGCCAATGACCGGAAGACGCGTGAGGAAGGCGAGGTATTGCTTGCTCGTCTTGCCGCGTGTATTCAGCCTTATACCTGTCCTCATGGACGCCCGATAGTAGTCCACATCTCTACTTATCAATTGGAAAAAATGTTTAAACGGGTGATGTCATGATTGTAACAACTTCCGACAAGCCGTCTCAGAAGGCGCTAGCTACCGCCAAGCGGCTTGCGGATGAACTATCAGCTCCCTATGTTGTACGAGGCAGACAGACGCTTCGGCAATTAGCGGAGAAGATGGAGAAAATTGAGCTGATTGTGGTAACGGAGAAGGAAGTCCGATTTTACGACGGTCAGACGGAAACGCCGTTATATTTTCATCCAAGCATGGCTTTTGTTCGCGTGAAGAGGCTTCGCAAGGGTGAGAGCGATCCTCTTATCGATTTGACCGACTGCAAGCCCGGAGATCGTGTTATTGACTGTACAGCAGGACTTGCGTCAGATTCACTGGTATTTTCTTATGCAGTAGGAGAAACGGGAGCCGTAACCGCTATCGAGAGCCAGGCAATCCTCTGTGCAGTTGTACGTGAAGGTTTAGCGGTCTACCAATCCGGCTTGCCGGATGTGGATGTCGCGATGCGGCGTATTCAAATGATAAATGTGAATCATGCGCAATATTTGACCGGACTGCCGGACAAGAGTGTAGATATCGTCTATTTCGATCCGATGTTTCGCCAGCCTATTCATGAATCGAGCGCACTTGAGCCTTTGCGGAACCTCGCTAATGACAGTGAGTTAACAGCTGATGCCGTTCGAGAAGCGATAAGAGTTGCTCGTAAGTCGGTTGTAATGAAGGAGCATCGTGACAGCGGAGAATTCGCACGGCTTGGGTTTGAACGGCGGCATGTGAATACGTCGAAAATAGCTTATGGAGTGATAGAGGTTGCAGGAAGCAGGAACGAATGACCGCAAGCAGCCGCTGCTTGTGCTGGTTGGACCAACAGCTGTAGGGAAGACACAGCTTAGTCTGGATCTGGCCAAAGCTTGGAATGCCGAGATTATTTCCGGTGATTCTATGCAGGTGTACAAGACGATGGATATCGGTACGGCAAAGCTGCCGTTTGCCGAGCGGCAAGGGATCATCCATCATTTGATTGATATTAACGAGCCTGAAGAGGCTTATTCCGTTGCTGACTTCCAAGAGCAATGCCGAGAAGCGATTTCGGATATAGCGGCGAGAGGGAAGCTTCCTTTTATCGTAGGCGGAACGGGCCTTTATATTGAATCGGTCTGCTATGATTTTGAATTTGACGATAACGGGGCAGATCCAGCATTTCGCGAGGAACAGCAGCTTTACGCAGAAGAAAATGGAGCAGAGGCACTTCATGCCCGGCTGGCTCTTGTTGACCCCAAATCTGCGGAACGGCTTCACCCGAATGATCAGCGCCGTATTATACGCGCACTCGAGATTTACCACCTCTCAGGTGAGACAATGACGGCTCAGCTCGAGCGACAGAAAAAAGAATCGCCCTACGAATTATGTATTCTAGGTCTGAATATGGACAGGGAAGTGCTGTATTCACGGATCGAGCAGCGAATTGATCAAATGCTGGAGGAAGGTTTGGTCGAAGAAGTGAAGGGTCTGCTCGAACGTGGTGTACCTGCGGATGGTGTTGCCATGCAGGGGCTAGGCTATAAAGAAATCGTCATGTATTTACGTGGGGATTGCACACTTGAAGCGGCCGTAGAGCTGCTTAAAAGAGATACACGGCGCTTTGCTAAGCGCCAGCTTTCCTGGTTCCGCCGCATGAAGGATATCGAGTGGATTGATATGGGGGAAAATTTTCACAACAATTTACTTCGGATTCATGATATAATAGCAGGAAAGTTTCAAGTCAATCTTGAATATACTTCTAATCAATCTTTTTTAGACGGGGGTAACGTCCAATGAACAAATCGATCAATATTCAAGATACTTTCTTGAACCAACTGCGCAAAGACAACATTCCGGTTACGGTTTTCTTAATGAATGGTTTTCAAATCAGGGGCGTTATTAAAGCGTTCGATAACTTCACGATTATCATTGACAGTGAAGGTCGTCAGCAAATGGTGTACAAGCACGCGATCTCGACGTTTACTCCACAACGTAATGTTTCATTAATGCAAGACAACAGTGCTTCGGAAGCATAGAACGTAATGTTATTTGTGAAACCTTCTATTCACGGATAACGTTTAACTTGATAGCGGAAGGCAAGAACAACCCGCTCCAGCAGGGTTGTTCTTTTCATTCCAGGGTATATTGAAGAATAGAGAAACAGATTTTGGAACAACAGGAGGGAGCCAAATGGCTGAACAACCTAGACGTAGCAAACCTAAGGAGATGAAGCGGGGGACGGCAAAGAAAAAGAAAAGGATGACGCCTCGTAAATGGTTTTTTGCGTTCTTCTTTACCGTCGTGTTTGCAATCGTCTGTGGCATCATCGGATATTTGTTTATTACTCTGAACGGCGAGCGAATCTTGACTGAGAAGGCGGATAAGCTTGAACTTGGCGAAGCGTCGATTATATATGATATGGACGGGAAAGAGATTACAAAGCTCTATGACGCAAACCAGAATCGCGAGAACGCCGAGTATAACGAAATGCCAAAGCTTCTGCTAGATGCTTTCGTAGCAACGGAGGATCAGAGGTTCTATGAGCATTCCGGGATTGACTTCTTCTCCATCGGACGTGCTGTCGTGAAAGACGTTATCGCTAGAAGCAAGGTGGAGGGAGCAAGTACCATCACCCAGCAGCTGGCGAAAAATATATTCCTGACTGCGGACAAAACCTTTTTCCGTAAAGCGACAGAAGCATCCATTGCGGTCGCGCTTGAGAATAAATACTCTAAGCAGGAAATTCTGACGATGTACCTGAACCGAATTCCTTTCGGTAAAGGGATTTATGGCATTAAAGGTGCCGCGGATTTTTATTTCGATACGGACCTGAAGGATTTGAAGATTTGGCAGATAGCGACACTCGCTGGCATGCCGAAGGCGCCTAACCGCTATAATCCAATTAATGATCCAGAGTCCTCTATGGCACGCCGGGCTGTCATTTTGAAGCTGATGTATGACCAAAAATTGATTACAGAGCAGGAAATGGAAGAAGCGAAAGCGGTCGTTTATGAGCCGCCTGCTAATCTGGAAGAAAAGAAAAGCGATCCATATAAAGCTTACGTCGATTATGTAATCGAAGAAGCCGTTAAAGTCATTCCGGATATGACGGAGGAAGAGCTGCGGATTGGCGGTTATAGGATCTATACATCGCTTAATCCAACCGCACAGACGGCCGTTGAGAAAGAATTCGCTGATGATGATAACTTCGAGAAGAGTCCAGACGATCAGAAAGCGCAAGGTGCTATGATCATCATGGATCACCGTGACGGAACAATACAGGCGATGGCTGGTGGACGTGATTATGTCCGTAAAGGCCTGAATCGTGTAGAGGTTCAACGTCAACCGGGTTCTGCGTTCAAGCCGATCGTATCCTATGGTCCGGCGCTTGAATCTGGAGATTATTATCCTTGGACAGTACTTAATCAGGATTCACAAAAATGCTTTGGCGATTATTGTCCGAATGACAGCCATGGTTCAAGTCCAGTGACGATGCAGCAAGCGATTAAGGAATCTCGCAACCTGGCAGCCGTATGGACGTTGAATCAAGTTGGAATCGGCAACGGTATTGCGTTTGCCAAGAAGCTGGGCATGGAGCTGGAGCCGGAAGACCGCAACCTGGCGATTGCGCTTGGCGGCCTTTACAAAGGGGTTACACCTCTGCAGATGGCAGAAGCCTACAGTGTATTTGCCAATGGAGGCAAATCGGTTGACCCGCATACAATTACGAAGATTGAGAACACAGCTAACAAGAAAGTATACACGTACCGTGCTCCACAGGCGAAACAGTTGATGAAGCCGGAAACAGCGTGGTACATGACACAAATGATGCAAACCGTTCTGGAGAAGGGCGGTACAGGTACAGGTGCCCGTATTGACCGTCCTGTAGCAGGTAAGACAGGTACATCACAGCATGGTATACCTGGCTTTACTTCTAGCGCGAATAGGGATGCTTGGTTCGTTGGTTATACACCAGAGTGGACCGCAGCTGTCTGGATGGGCTATGACAAAACTGATAAGCAGCACGTAATTAAGAAGAGCAGTGCGCAATCGGCTGCGATGTTCGGCAAGGTAATGTCTCAGGCGATGAAAGGTGTTCCGAAGTCATCGTTTGTACAGCCTAGCGGCATTAAGCAGGAAGTGAAGGAGCAGGCAGCAGTAAAGGGCTTTAAAGCGGAGTTCCTGCCGGATCAATTGAAAGTTCAGATGTCCTGGACTGCTCCCGCAGACAGCAAAGGTGTAACGTACCGGGTATATCGTAAAGACTCATCTGAATCCGAATTCTCGGTATTCGCTGATGCAGTTACACCACAGATGGATGATATGAGCGTATTCCCTGGCATGTCGTACCAATATTATGTGGTAGCCTATAATGCGGAAGACGATAAAGAAAGCAAGCCTTCTGAAACGGTTACAATCGAAGTGCCGGAGATAGATGTTGAAATTCCTGAACAGCCGATGGAACCGGATCAGCCGAATGACGGCAACCTGCCAGATATTCCGGATGACGGGACGAATGGCGGAATAACGCCAACCCCTACTCCTGATCCGAATCAGCCGGTTGAATCGGAGACGCCAGATAATGGCGGAGTTGATTCACCGGATCCTGGCAACGGTGCCGGTAATGGTAACGGAAATGGGAATGGCAATGGCAATGGGAATGGAGAACCAAGTGAAGGTGCTGGGGGTTCGGTCGATCCGACCGATCCTGGCACCGGCACAACGGGCAAAGGCACTACCGATAAAATTGAAGCCGGAAGTGCTGGCGGCAAAACGTAAGGAGCTGGACGTTGAAGATGGGCAAGCTCAAGAAGATAAGCTGGAGCATCGTCGTGACTTTTACAGTTATCGCTGTATTATTGACGGGCTGCGGCTCATCCGGTAATTCGTCTGATAAACCGATGAAGTGGGACAAAATGCCGGAGATGTCAATCAATTTGAATAAGCAGTATTCGGCCAAATTTACAACCAGCAAAGGTGATTTTACCGTTAAGCTATATGCGGCAGAATCACCGGTTACGGTTAACAATTTTGTTTTCCTCGCCAAGAGCGGTTATTATGATGGTCTTACTTTTAACAGCATTATCGAATCCTTTATGATTCAAGGCGGCGATCCAAAGGGGAATGGCACGGGTAATCCGGGGTACTCCATTCCTGATGAATTTGATACAAGTAACAAATTTGAGCCTGGCGTTGTTGCGATGATGAACAGCGGTAAGCCAAATTCGGGCGGCAGTCAATTTTTTATCTGCACTGGTCCTGATGCGGTCAATCTGAACCAGACACCTACTTATTCGATCTTCGGAAAAGTAGACAGCGGCATGGAAACGGTCATGAATATTGCGAAGACACCTGTCAACGACAAGCATGTACCGAAAGAAAAGGTCATCATCAATTCGATTACGATCTTGGAATCATAAGCTGGATAAGGGATATAACGGACAATCCGTTCTATCCCTTTTTTTTGTTTTTTGGGCAAAAGAAAGTGGCATACATGCTATTTCACATGGAAAAGTGGGGGATGGCTTGGTTTATTTTGCATGCGTGCTGGAGAAGAGCGTTAAGTTATGGTAAGCTTTTTACAACGCTATCCATCATCATCGAAAGCCAAGCATCAAAGGCTTATCTCAACGGAAAGGTACGTTCCGTATGAAACGAAAATTTTCAGACCGGGCTAACTGGCGTCGCATTATACGCAAAAGTTACAATTGTCTGGTGCTCGACAGTGATGAGTTCAAAGGCCTCGTTACGTTTTACCGGATTCATGAGTTGCGCGAGCCGCTTTGGAAGGAATATAACGGGCGGCGTTTATGTCTGGCAGACCGCGGTTATCTTTGGATGCAGCATTTCCCGCGGGGAGAGCATTTTGTCGTAACGACGATGTTTGACGATAAGGGCCGTGTTGTACAATGGTATATCGATATTTGCAAGACGCAAGGGCTGACGGATCAGCACGTGCCTTGGTTTGATGACTTGTATCTGGATGTGGTCGTTCTGCCAAGCGGAGAAGTATTCCTGCTTGATGAGGATGAACTGGAAGACGCCCTGCGTCAAGGAGAGGTAACCGGGAAAGAAGCGGCACTTGCCCGCAAGACAGCTGGAAGATTGCTTTCGAGTATTCGCAATGGCCGATTCCGGTATTTTACACTCAGCTTGAAGCATCGTAAAAGCTTGACGGAGAGAGAGCTTAGAGAATCATGAAAAGTATTGTTCATACGAGGAGCAAGTCACGCAAACGTCGCGGATTGCTCCTGTTTCGTATCTTTGCAGCATTCGTATGTTTGGGAGTATTGTTCTTCGGTTATTTGATTTGGCAGATCAACAGCTATGATGAATCCCAGCCGATTGAACAGGCTGATGCGGCGATCGTGTTAGGTGCTTCATTATGGTCAGACAAGCCTAGTCCTGCACTCAAAGAACGGCTTGATTATGCGGACAAGCTTTATAAAGATGGAAAAGTTCAGATGCTTATCCTGTCCGGCGGTCTTGATCGTAATGGTTCGAAGCTGACCGAAGCGGAAGGGATGCAGGTTTATTTGATGGCGAAGGGTATTCCAGCAGATAAAATGCTCCTGGACAATGCAGCAAGAAGTACATATGAGAATCTGCTGAACAGCAAAGTGATTGCTGCTGATCAACATTTGGATAAGCTCCTTATCGTGACACATGACTATCATGCGCCAAGGGCGATGGAAATAGCTCGTTATCTAGGCTACAAGAATACGCAGGCTGCAGCCTTCCATTCTGAGGTTTTGAACCCATTCCGCAATCAATCACGGGAAGTACTTGCTTACACGAAGTGGAAGGTGGATTCTGTTCTCTTGAAGTTCGGATACCGCTCTCCAGACTCCCTGTAATAAAATCTGTTAATATGACCGATTCCGATAGAATACACTTGTTAGAAGCGGGATATGCCGGGGTTGTTTTCTTTGGCGTACCCAAGCTAGTGACGGTGCGAAGGATAGGTGATGCGATAGATGAGCGGACATGTCATATCGGGATCGAATAATGGAGCAAGGCCGTCCCGTCAGATCAATGTAGTCCTTAGAAGTCAGGAACCCATTCAAATGACGGCTTCTGCGCCTGTAGTTGATAATGAGCCGCTGCCAGCCGTTAAGCCGCTCCCTCCCGGGGATCATTTTGCTGATATTCAGAAAGAGCTGGAACCCATGGTAGGGATGGACAATGTGAAATCTCTTATATATGAAGTCTATGCGCTTTTATATATAACCCGAATGCGTTCGGAAGCGGGCTTGTTTGGCGGATCACATGTCTATCATATGATATTCAAGGGGAATCCAGGGACCGGCAAAACGACAATTGCCAGAATCGTTGCGAAGCTGTTCCAGAAGATGGGTGTACTTTCCAAAGGTCATCTGATTGAAGTAGAGCGGGCAGATCTGGTCGGAGAATATATCGGGCATACAGCACAGAAAACGCGGGATTTGGTGCGCAAAGCGATTGGCGGCGTTTTATTCGTGGACGAAGCGTACAGCCTGGCGCGCGGCGGAGAGAAGGATTTCGGCAAAGAGGCAATTGATACTCTTGTAAAAGCGATGGAGGATCATCGTAATCAATTTGTGCTCATTTTAGCGGGTTATCCTGCTGAGATCGATCATTTCCTCCTGACTAATCCAGGGTTGCCGTCACGTTTTCCGATTCAAATCGATTTTCCAGACTATAATATTGATCAATTAATTCAAATTTCTGAGCTGATGGCGAAGGATCGAGATTATTATTTGATGCCGCAGTCCATATTTAAACTAAGGCAGCATTTAATCCAAGAGAAGATGAATGACTTGTTCTCGTTCAGTAACGCCCGTTATGTGCGGAATTTGATTGAGAAGGCTATCCGATATCAGGCTGTCAGGCTGCTGAATCAATATTCGAACGGGATTCCGCCAAAGCAGGAGCTTATGACGATTAAACCGGAAGACTTTAAATGGGAAATAAAATGACGCCACTTTAGAAGGAGCAATCATGCGAGATAAAACACATAATACGACAATGACTATGCTGGAACGTGCCGTGCTGGTCAGTTTGGTTACACCCGATATTAAGCGCAGCATTAGTGATCCGGAGCATTCTCTGGCGGAACTGGTTGCGCTGGCTGAGACAGCGGGAACTGAAGTGCTGACCACCATGACGCAAAATAAAGAAGCAAAAGATACAAAGTGGTTCATCGGTAAAGGCAAAGTGGAAGAGTTAAGAGCGATTGCTGAGGAAATGGGTGCGACTACTGCGATCTTCGACCAGGAATTGTCTGGCGCACAGGTTCGGAATTTGGAGGAAGCTCTAGATTTAAAGATCGTAGACCGTACACAGCTTATTCTTGATATTTTCGCACAACGGGCTAAGACTCGTGAAGGTATTATTCAAGTTGAGCTGGCGCAGCTCAGCTATTTACTGCCGCGTTTGTCCGGTCATGGCAAGAACTTGTCACGGCTTGGCGGCGGTATTGGTACAAGAGGCCCGGGTGAATCGAAGCTGGAGACGGACCGGAGGCATATCCGGGGTCGTATCACTGATCTGAAAGCCCAGCTTGATGAGCTTGTTCGTCACCGGAAGCTTCATCGGGAGAGACGTAAGAAGTCTGGTGTTATTCAAGTAGCATTGGTCGGTTACACGAATGCCGGGAAATCAACGATGCTTAGGGAGCTTACTAGTGCAGATGTCTATGTAGAGAACCAATTATTTGCAACGCTTGATCCTACATCTCGTACGCTTGAACTGCCTAATGGCCGAGAAGTTATACTGACGGATACGGTAGGCTTCATTCAGAATTTGCCTCATGACCTTGTTGCTGCATTCCGCGCGACGCTTGAGGAAGTACTGGAAGCAGACCTTGTGCTCCATGTCGTGGACGGCAGCTCACCAATGCGCGATGAGCAAATGGCGGTTGTAGAGAAGATCCTAGGTGATCTTGGAGCAGCGGGTACGCCTAATCTAACGATTTATAATAAGAAAGACCTATGTGAAGAGAATAACGTGGATATGCCAATTGCAGGTCCAGATACGCTTGTTATTAGCGCTTATCAGGAAGCCGATTTGACGCTGGTACGGAATAAAATTCAAGATAAGTTGACAGGTGATACGGTAACTTTCACCTTACCTGCAGACCGCGGAGATTTGATTGCACTTGCTTATCGAAGTGGGGAAGTAGTAGAAAATGATGTTAGCGAAGATGGCGAATCGTTACGATTGACCGTTCAGGTCAGCCGTCAGGCATATGAATTACACGGATACAAACTACAGCCCTATATAGAATAAGGATTTGGGTTACGATAACAAAGGGAGAGACAGGCTAGAATGATTGACCATCAGGAGCAAGAAAATGAATCAATATGGAATGATCTGGAGCAATTAGCGGAAGAAGCGGAACAACTAGCTAGCGAGCAGCTGCGCTTGATTGACCGTATTGCTGAACGTAATCAATGGAAAGTAATCCGAGCGTTTCAGCGGCATCAAGTAAGCGATTTTCACTTCACAGGCTCGACGGGCTATGGATACAATGACCGCGGCCGTGAAGTGCTGGATCTTGTATACGCGGATGTATTTGGTGCCGAAGCGGCACTGGTACGTCCGCATTTCGTGTCGGGCACACATACAATTGGCTGCGCTCTGTTTGGAGTGCTGCGTCCTGGAGATGAACTGCTATACATTACAGGGAAGCCATATGACACCTTACACAAAGTGATCGGCAAGCCAGGAGATGGGACAGGCTCCTTGCAAGACTGGGGAATCCGTTATAACGAAGTGGACTTACAGGAAGACGGCAAGCTGGATTGGAATAGTATAGAAGCCGCAATTAATGAGCATACGAAAGTAATTGGTATTCAGCGCTCAAGAGGGTACAGCTGGAGAGCATCATTTACTGTAGATGAGATTAGCGATATGGTTCAGAGGGTTAAGCAAATCAAGCCTGATGTGCTTGTGTTTGTTGATAACTGTTATGGCGAATTTACCGAACTGCGTGAGCCAACTCAAGTAGGTGTAGATTTAATGGCAGGTTCTCTCATCAAAAATCCCGGCGGCGGTCTTGCAGCAACCGGTGGTTATATCGTTGGAACTGCCGCTGCAGTCGAATCGGCAGCCTTTCGTCTGACTGCGCCGGGCATTGGGGGCGAAGTTGGCGCTATGCTGGACACGCTTCGCGGAATATATCAAGGGTTGTTCCTTGCACCACATCTAGTTGGACAAGCTGTGAAAGGAAGCGTCTTCGCCTCGGCAATGTTTGAACAGCTTGGCTTTGAGACTAAGCCTCATTGGTCCGAGCCTCGAACAGATCTTATTCAAGCGGTTAGATTTGGTAGAGCAGAGCAACTGATAGCGTTTGTACAAGGCATCCAACAGGCTGCTGCGGTTGATGCGCATGTCGTACCTGAGCCATGGGACATGCCAGGATATGAACATCCTGTTATTATGGCGGCGGGAACGTTTATCCAAGGCGGAAGCCTTGAATTATCCGCTGATGCACCGATACGCGAACCATTTATTGCTTACATGCAAGGCGGCTTGACGTTTGCCCATGCGAAGTTTGGTGTACTTACAGCGTTACGTCGACTCATTAAGAACGGACTTATCGCAATTAAACGTAATTAAACCTAACACAACTTGACACGTTTTTGGTAGGTGGGTTATTATATACGTATAAATGAGCGACTGGAAGGTTGATGTGAAATGGGTGACGATATACGTAGAAACATGGCCTTATTTCCGATCGGTATCGTAATGAAGCTTACGGATCTAACGGCGCGTCAAATTCGTTATTACGAACAGCATGAATTGATTGTACCGGCAAGAACAGCCGGCAACCAGCGTCTGTTCTCTTTTAATGATGTAGAGCGTCTGTTGGAAATTAAAGCATTGATTGAAAAAGGCGTTAACATTGCTGGCATTAAGCAAGTCATGAATCCGGTTTCAAAAGAATCGGACGACGCTACAATCGTAAGTGAGCAATCAGAAGTGAAACGTAAGGAGCTGTCCGATGCGCAGCTGCATCGCTTGCTGAAGCAGCAATTGCTCGAGAAACGTCCTGGCCAAGCATCCCTTATTCAAGGTCAGTTGTCGCGTTTCTTGAACAAGCGATAATCTAAGTCTTACTAATTTATGAACCAGCAAAAGGAGATGAACGGTGTGAGTTACACGAAAGAGGATATTAAACGCATTGCAGAGGAACAGAACGTTCGATTTATCCGTCTTCAATTTACCGATTTGCTTGGTACAATCAAGAACGTGGAAATTCCAGTAAGCCAGCTCGATAAGGCACTGGACAATAAAATGATGTTTGACGGATCTTCCATCGAAGGTTACGTTCGTATTGAAGAATCTGACATGTACTTATACCCTGATTTGGATACTTGGGTTGTATTCCCTTGGGTTGCGCAAGATCGCGTTGCTCGTCTGATCTGTGATATCTATATGCCTGATGGCACACCATTTGCAGGTGACCCGCGTGGTATTCTGAAACGCTCCCTGCTTGAAGCAGAAGAGATGGGCTTTACAGCGATGAACGTAGGTCCAGAACCGGAATTCTTCCTGTTCAAGACCGATGACCGCGGTGAGCCTACAACAGAACTAAACGACCAAGGTGGATACTTCGACCTTGCTCCTATGGATATGGGCGAGAACTGCCGTCGCGAGATCGTACTTACGCTTGAAGAGATGGGCTTCGAGATTGAAGCTTCTCACCATGAGGTAGCTCCAGGTCAGCACGAAATTGACTTTAAATATGCAGATGCTATTAAAGCGGCTGACCAGATTCAAACATTCAAGCTTGTTGTTAAGACGATTGCGAGACAACATGGTCTTCATGCAACCTTTATGCCAAAACCATTGTTTGGCGTGAACGGTTCCGGTATGCACTGTCACCAATCGTTGTTCCAAGGAAGCACAAACATGTTCTATGATGAGAAAGATCGTCTTGGCCTTAGCCAAACTGCACGTTACTACATGGCCGGTATTCTGGAGCATGCACGTGCAATGGCAGCTATTACGAACCCAACGATCAACTCTTACAAACGGATGGTTCCTGGTTATGAGGCACCTTGTTATGTAGCTTGGTCGGCAAGTAACCGTTCGCCGATGATCCGTATCCCGGCATCCCGTGGCCTCAGCACACGTATCGAGGTTCGTAACCCGGATCCAGCTGCTAACCCATACCTGGCACTTGCCGTTATGTTAAAAGCTGGCCTTGACGGCATTAAGAATAAAACTCCGCTTCCGGCACCAGTAGATCGTAACATCTACATTATGACGGAAGAAGAGCGTTTGGAATCGGGCGTGCCAAGCCTTCCATCCGATCTGAAGGAAGCTCTCGACGAAATGCTCCGCAGTGATGTTGTCTGCGAAGCACTTGGCGAGCACGCTCTGGCTCACTTCTATGAGTTGAAAGAAATCGAGTGGGACATGTACAAAACACAAGTCCACCAATGGGAACGCGATCAGTATCTGACGCTGTACTAGGATTTCTATTATGATGCAAAACACCCTCGACGCTATGTCGAGGGTGTTATTTTTTGTACAAAGAAGGGGGAGGATCAGGAATGATGTTAGCAAGAATCATATAGAAAATTAGATTGGCTGGGATAAAAATGAGAAGATAACTCTCACAAACAAAGCGGAAATATCAAAATAATTAGTGATCCCACCGCACACCCCAGATATTGATCTATTGAATTCTGATTTCGTTAATCGCTTCTTCAATCGCAGCCACCTCTCGGTCAAGAGATCTAATTCCATCACAGAAATAATACCATATAAAGGTAGTTGGGTAATACTATGATTTTCCATTCTAATCCAAATCTAAAAAAGAGGCTGTTCTCACTATCCGAATGAAGCAATCGGATAAGCGGGAACAGCCTCTTTTTGTTAGTCATTAGTGGAAATCACGGAACAACCCAACCACTTTACCGAGAATCGTTACTGTGTTCAAGCGGATTGGCTCCATTGTGGAGTTCTCCGGTTGAAGGCGAATATGGTCTTTCTCTTTGTAAAAGGTCTTCACAGTCGCTTCGTCATCTTCCGTCATAGCTACAACGATATCACCGTTGTTCGCCGTTTGCTGCTGGCGTACGATGACTAGGTCACCGTTATGTATGCCGGCTTCAATCATGCTTTCGCCGATGACATTCAAGATAAATACTTGATCATTTCCGACGAAATGAGCGGCTAATGGGAAATAATCTTCAATATTCTCAGTCGCAGTAATCGGCACGCCTGCCGTTACCTTACCGACGATTGGTACTTGTGCTACAGCAGGGAGGATGATACCGTCAACACCGTCTTGATCTAAAATTTCGATCGCCCGGGGTTTAGTAGGATCGCGTCTAATGAGGCCTTTCTTCTCTAACCGATCCAAATGCCCGTGTACGGTGGAGCTTGATGCCAGGCCAACCGCTTCGCCGATTTCACGAACAGAAGGCGGGTATCCTTTGTCCCGAACCTCATTCTTTATAAATTCAAGAATCGACTGTTGGCGGTTCGAAATCTTAGACACTGAAATCACTCCATTAATATATTTGAAGCAAATTATAACATAGAACCGGAGTTCGTACAAACATAAGTTCCTAAAAACAAAAGTTCGCATTTTTGTTGACTACAAACATTTGTTCGTGTTATTCTAAGAACAGAAGAAAACAGAACAAACGTTCGGGGAGCGATAATAATGATGATGAATCCAGCTTTTTATAAAAGTATCCATAAGGAAGAAGCCGTTAAACCTTTCGAATCGCGAGGCCATATTGTTAAGCGACATGCGTTTAAACTTATAGTAAGTGCAGCCGTGTTCGTCCTTCTCTTTACAAGTTTCCTAATGATGCGTACGAACGCATCATCCGATCATATAGAAGCAGCAGCCTTGAATGAGCAGACTGTGGTTGTTACAGCAGGTGATACACTTTGGGGAATTGCAGACCGTTATCTAGATGGCTCCAAGGATATTAGAAAGTACATCTATAAGATCAAAGAACGTAACCAATTAAGTACCGTTGAGCTGAAGCCAGGACAAGTCATAATTATTCCTCAATAACCTATTTATAAAGATGGACAGGGAGTAGCGCACAGGATGTGCGTTTTATTCCCTGTCCATTTGTCTATTCTTATATCATTACCTTGACAATTGCTCGCGTAAAAAGTCAAAATAGGTAAGAAGAGATGAGTAATGTACAAAAGAGGTGAAGGCAGTGGAAGAAATCATCGCGCGTATTAATGAATTATCCCGCAAAAATAAAACAGTTGGTTTAACTGAAGAGGAAATTGCTGAACGTGCCGTATTGCGTCAACAATATTTGGATAATTTCAAAAGAAATTTCCGACAGCAGTTGGATACGATTGAAATTGTGGACGACGACGAGCAAAAGGGTGTAACCCATTAAGTTGGTCTGTATTTTATATAGTTAGCATTGGCGCCGTTCCATGAACGGCGCCTGCAATATACACTAGGAGGAATAGGCTTGTCACGTACGTGGGAGCGCAAAGTGCGCAAAAATACGAACCAAATTAATAAAGCGCGTAAAAAGCATGGTGTTTCACAGATTGGTACTACATCATCTGGAAAACCCAAAACGGATCGCTTTACCGGCCGTAACTACATATTTCCAATCGTTCTCGTATTGATGATCGGTATGTATACCTTTATGGTAACGTCTGCTCCTGATTTTGAGCCATCAACGATGTTATGGGTAACGATCGGCTGTTATTTATTCCTGGCATTGATCTTCTTACTGCGCCGTCCGTATATTTCGATTGGTAAGGATTATATCCAAACCCGCAAAATGACAGGTGATAAACAGCTTCCAGTGTCGAATATTAAGGGGATCAGCGTACAAAAAGGTGCAGTTATCATCATGCAGCATAAAGGTGCCAATTGGGTATTCTCTCGTCTGCTGAACCGTTATCCTACGGATGAAATCAGCGCTAAATTAAAGGATTTTGCTAAAACACACAATTTGCCTTTTGAAGAAAAATAAAAGCAGAGTAGGAGAGTTATGCGAATTATGGGGAAGCAAGCCGTTTTATTTGATCTTGATGATACTTTGCTGTGGGATGACCGCAGTGTAAAAGAAGCATTTGAAACAACATGTAAAGCTGGAGCTGAAGCTGCTGGTGTAGATCCTGAGCAATTGGAAGAATCCGTACGCAAAGAAGCGCGTGCGTTGTACGAATCCTATGAAACGTTCCCGTTCACGAAGATGATTGGGATTAATCCTTTCGAAGGGCTTTGGGCTAACTTCCGCGAAGGAGAGCATGAGGAGTTCCGTAAGCTTGAGAAGCTTGCACCTGGCTATCGTAAAGAAGCTTGGACTCGCGGCCTGCGTGCGCTTGGTGTAGAGGATGAAGTACTCGGCGCTAAGCTCGCTGAACAATTCCCTGCAGAACGCCGCAGCCGTCCTATCGTATATGATGAAACCTTCCGTGTGCTTGATGCACTAAAAGGAAAGTACAAGCTGCTCCTGCTGACGAATGGTTCGCCTGATCTGCAGCGTGAGAAGCTGGCAGGTGTTCCTGAGCTTGTTCCTTATTTCGACCACATTATTATTTCGGGAGAATTCGGAGAAGGTAAGCCCGCTGCATCGATCTTCCGTCATGCATTGGAACGCCTTGGCATTGAACCGGAACACGGCATCATGGTTGGCGACAAACTGACGACCGATATTCTCGGAGCTAACACCATTGGTATGACATCCGTTTGGGTGAATCGTCATAGTGCTGTCCGCAATGATGACATCATCCCATCGCATGAAATCGCTCATTTGGAAGAGCTTCTGCTGTTGCTGGAGCAATAATGGACAAGACAAAGCCCCTAGAGCCATCTGATGATGGTGCGAGGGGCTTTTTGATTTCCACAATGGAATTTATAAATTTCTGAAATAATAAAATTTGAAATTCTATTTGGCGATAAAACCAACCTTTAAACGCGGTCGCTCATCATCGAATGACTACGATATAGGTTTTCTCATTTTACGAATGCAGGGTCTTCGAATGGATGTGCAATCCAGCCTTCTGTTTCGATGAACAGACGTACCGCTACGATTTGGCGATTGTCCATCAATGTGAAGAAGTGAGGGATTCTCTCTGGTACGGAAATAACGTCGCCAGCTTCAAGCTCAACGTCGAAGTAACCAACTTCTTCTGTACCTTTGATAACGAAGATGCCTTTACCAGCTGTAATGGCACGTACTTCATCTTCCGTATGTGTGTGTACGGATTCGAATTTTTTCAGCAGTTCATCCAGGTTAGGAGTAGCATCGGACAACGTGATGATGTCCCATGTTTTATAACCGCGACGACCAGCGAGATCTGTAATCTCATCGTTAAAGGTAGACAAGACTTCAGCCTTCTCTTCATCGGAGAGAATAAACTTCTCTTTCAATTGTGCAGGCAGCTTAGTAGCGTCCCAATGTTCATACAAAACTTCTTGATTTTCTAAAAATTCACGAACGTTCTGTTCACCAGAAATACGCTCATTTGTATTGCGAATGCGAATTTCAGCCATTCTCAATCCCTCTTTCCCTATAGAAATTAACTGATAAGCCCAATTATAAAGCAAATGTAGTCAAATGTCGATGGATTGCCTTTTCAGCGAGCGGCTATTCTGTTACACTATTTGTTAATGATTTTCGGAGGAAGGGTGTACGAAATTTGTTGAAACCGACCATGCAAGAATTGATGCAGCAACGCATCCTCATCCTTGACGGAGCGATGGGAACGATGATTCAGCAGGCAGATCTAGTTGCTGATGATTTCGGCGGAGAAGAGCTGGATGGCTGTAATGAAATGCTCGTATTGACACGTCCAGATGTTATTTCGATGATCCATGAGAAATATCTGGAGGCTGGAGCAGATATTTTGGAAACGAATACGTTTGGTGCGACAAGCGTCGTACTGGCGGAATATGATATCCCGGAAAAAGCCCGTGAGATTAACCTAGCAGCGGCAAAGCTAGCAAGAGATGCAGCGGATAAATTCTCGACACCTGACCGCCCCCGGTATGTAGCCGGTGCGCTAGGCCCAACAACGAAAACGCTGTCGGTAACAGGCGGTGTTACATTCGATGAGCTCGTTGACAGCTATTATGAACAGACACTTGCGCTCATTGAAGGCAATGTTGATGCCATTTTACTTGAAACATCGCAAGACACGCTGAACGTTAAAGCAGGCAGTATTGGTATTCGGAAAGCGTTCGAGGAACTTAATCGCGAGCTTCCGATTATGATTTCCGGCACAATTGAACCAATGGGAACAACACTTGCGGGGCAATCCATTGAGTCTTTCTATATTTCACTTGAGCACTTGAAGCCAGTCTCGATTGGTCTGAACTGTGCGACTGGACCGGAGTTCATGCGTGACCATATCCGTTCGCTTAGCGAAATTGCAGATTCGGCTGTTAGCTGTTATCCTAATGCAGGTCTGCCGGATGAGAATGGTAATTATCATGAGTCACCTGAATCTCTCGCGCGAAAAATGTCGGCATTTGCCGAGCAAGGCTGGCTGAATATTGCCGGCGGCTGCTGTGGAACAACCCCAGCGCATATTAAAGCGTTGGCTGAGACGATGGCTACTTTCGCGCCTCGTACACAATACGGCACCCATCCTGCGGCTGTATCTGGTATTGATACAGTCTTTATCGAAGAAGACAATCGCCCGATTATGATCGGGGAACGGACGAACATTTCCGGTTCACGTAAATTCAAACGCCTAATTAAAGAAGGCAAGTTTGATGAAGCATCGGAGATCGCCCGCGCGCAGGTCAAAGGCGGCGCACATATTATCGATATTAACCTGCAGGATACGGATATCGATGAAGCTTATGCGGTTCATGAATTTTTACCGCAAGTTGTAAAGAAAATTAAAGTTCCTCTGATGCTCGATTCGACGTACGACCATATTATCGAACTTGGTCTGAAGTACTCGCAGGGTAAAGCCATTATTAACTCGATCAACCTCGAGGACGGCGAATCGAAATTCGAGAAAATCCTTCCGCTTATTCACCAATATGGTGCATCGGTTGTCATGATCCTAATAGACGAACGCGGACAAGCGGTATCCCGCGAAGCGAAGATGGAAGTGGCGGAGCGTTCTTATAATTTGCTCGTTAATAAATACGGTATGAATCCGGAAGATATTATTTTTGACCCGAATATGTTCCCGGTTGGTTCTGGTGACCCGCAGTATATTGGTTCAGCAGTAGAAACCATCGAAGGCATTAAGATGATTAAAGAGAAGTTCCCGAAAGCGAAGACGATTCTTGGCCTAAGTAATATTTCGTTTGGTCTGCCAGATGCTGGCCGCGAAGTGCTGAACTCGGTTTATTTGTACCATTGTACAAAAGCCGGCCTTGACTATGCGATCGTAAATACGGAAAAACTGGAACGGTACGCTTCGATCCCTGAAGAAGAGCGCAAGCTGGCAGAAGACCTCATCTACAACACGACCGATGAGACGCTTGCTGCATTTGTCGCTGCATTCCGTGAGAAGAAAGTCGTGAAGAAAGAGAAAATATCGAATCTTTCTCTGGAAGAACGTCTTGCCTCCTATATTGTTGAAGGTACAAAAGAAGGGCTTATTCCTGACCTTGACCTTGCGCTTCAGAAATATACGGCGCTGGAAACGATCAACGGACCATTGATGCGCGGGATGGAAGAGGTTGGCCGACTGTTTAATGGCAATGAGCTGATCGTAGCAGAGGTGCTTCAAAGTGCCGAGGTTATGAAAGCATCGGTAGCTCATCTCGAACAGTTTATGGAGAAAAATGAATCTTCCGTGAAAGGCAAAATCATTCTGGCAACGGTAAAAGGCGATGTACATGACATCGGTAAAAACCTGGTTGAGATTATTTTGTCAAACAACGGTTACAAAATTATTAACCTTGGGATCAAGGTACCGCCTGAACAGCTTATTGAAGCTTATCGTAAAGAGAAAGCGGATATTATCGGCCTCTCCGGCTTACTTGTAAAATCTGCTCAACAGATGGTGATAACAGCGCAGGATATGCGTAATGCGGGTATTGATGCTCCAATTATGGTCGGCGGTGCAGCACTAACGCGTAAGTTCACAAAGACAAGAATCGGCCCGGAATACGATGGTCTTACGCTGTATGCGAAAGATGCTATGGACGGTCTTGATATTGCGAACAAACTGATGGACAGCACACATCGCAGCAGAATGGAAGAAGAAATGCGTGCTTATAAGGAATCGGGTATAGATGAAGCTGAGGAGAAAAAAGTGCAGCCGCAGCTTACTCGCGTAGCTCGTTCCAAGATCTCGGTTGATGCGCCTGTCTTTATCCCGCCGGATACCGACAGACATATCCTTCGTGATGTACCGATTCCGCATATTATTCCTTACATCAATATGCAGATGCTGCTTGGCCATCATCTTGGTCTTAAAGGCAATGTTGACAACCTGCTGCAAGAAGGCAACGAGAAAGCCGTTCAATTAAAAGAAACGGTTGATGCTATTCTGCAGGAAGGCACAACTAGCGGTATTTTGAAGGCGAATGGGATGTATCGTTTCTTCCCAGCTCAATCGACCGGTAATGACATCATTATTTATGATCCACAGGATCATACGAAAGAGATCAAACGTTTCACCTTCCCGCGTCAGCAAGTGGAGCCTTTCCTTTGTCTTGCTGATTATCTGAAGCCAGTTGAGAGCGGCGTAATGGATTATGTAGGTTTCCTCGTCGTGACAGCAGGGCAAGGCATTCGCGAGCTGGCAACTGAGTGGAAGGATCGTGGCGATTATCTGCGTTCACATGCTTTGCAATCAGTTGCGCTTGAAACAGCAGAAGCGATGGCAGAACGTGTCCATCATATGATGCGTGATGTCTGGGGTTACCCGGATCCAAGCACAATGACGATGAAGCAGCGTTTTGGCGCAAGATATCAGGGCATTCGTGTATCCTTTGGTTACCCGGCATGTCCGAACCTCGAGGATCAAGGACCTCTGTTCGAATTAATGAAGCCTGAGGATATTGGTGTCGAGTTGACGGAAGGCTTTATGATGGAGCCTGAAGCATCTGTATCAGCAATGGTATTTGCTCATCCAGAGGCACAGTACTTCAACGTTGAAAAAGTAGAACGATAGATGCAAGCTAAGCCTCCGTAAGTGGGAGCTGGTATATCCAGCTTCCCTGCGGGGGCTTTCATCCTATATTGCGCAGACTATTTGACGCGAGGTGACAGCAGAATGGAAGTTTGGTTTCTGGGAACAGGCGCAGGCCGGCCGATGAAGCATCGTAATGTTACATCCATTGCACTAAAACTGCCAGACCCGGATTGTTCTTTATGGATGTTTGATGCAGGCGAAGGTACCCAGCATCAGCTGATGCGAACGCCGCTTAAGCTCGGAAAGCTCGAAGCCTTATTCGTAACACATTTGCATGGCGATCATACATACGGAATCCCCGGATTGCTTAGTACACGGTCATATGTAGGCGGCAACGGTCCGCTTCAACTGTTTGGTCCTCCAGGTATCCGGGAGATGATTGAGACAGCATTAACGTTAAGCAGCACGCATCTTGATTATGAGATTACTTACCATGAAGTAAGCGAAGGGGTTATTTTTAAGACGGAGCGATATACCGTTGAAGCGCTGCCGCTTGAACATCGAGTTCCTTGCTTTGGTTACCGTATTACCGAATGCGAGAGCCCAGGGAAACTAAATGTTGAGATGCTTCAGCAATTAGGAGTTCCGGCAGGTCCGTTATTTGGCCGTATTAAAAAAGGGGAGGACATTACGCTGCCAGACGGTACATTGATTCGTGCTGCTGATGTGGCGAGTACCCCGTTATGCGGCAGGACCATTGCTATTGCTGGGGATACCAAGCCATGCGACAACGCAATGCGGCTGGCTCGAAATGCGGATTTGCTTATCCATGAAGCAACCTTTGCTGCAGGGCAAGAGGAGAAAGCCCATTTATACGGTCACTCCACAACCGTTGAAGCGGCGAGAACAGCACTTGAAGCGAATGCTAAGCGACTAATCATGACCCATTTCAGTACACGATTTGGCGATGATGATATTGCCGCTTTGGAAGAGGAAGCAAGGACAATATTCCCAAATTCCTCGGCAGCGTATGATCTCTATCATACTGAGGTTCCTCGAGCTAAGGGATAAGCATCTCCTTACAAAATCATCATTGTTACTAGGCTTCGCTGATCACGTGCATCTCCATGTACAGGAGCATCAGGACGGCTTCGAGGTATCCTGGAAAGACGTCCGCTTCTGGGGTACAATCAAATGGCGTTTGGCTTAAATGTCACGCTGGACCGCGAAATGAACGTTCTGAGGCATCATTTGGGCTGGAGTAAATGTTCAATGGAATCACCACATGTATGGAATTTTTATTAACGGTCGTGTAAAACTACATGGCCGTTTTTTCTGTTGTTTCCTTTCACATATTTAATAAATTTTGTGATGGTTCATAGGTTAATGGCAACGGAGTAATTCGAATGATTCTGGAGAAACAAAGTGTATGCTTACGATGGAGCTTTCTTGCAGAAAGCTTTTAAACGTTCGCTTTTGCTCGGGGATTCCAACTACTTTGATTAATCCATAGGAATCCCCGAGCAATGGCGATCGAAAGAACATCGAAATGCTTAGTTTGCTTTTTAACCTAATCGTAATCACAACTCTCCGGCAAAATATGTCTTTCCCTTCCTCTAGCCAAGCGAACAAATATTCGCTAAACTGTTGGTATCAAGGGGTGACGTCCGATTATGTTCAAGAAGAAAACTTTACCTGAATTAATAGATGAATTACGTTCCAATGAAAATATAGTGAACTGGTACGAGATGCAGCCACAAGAGGCGAAAACAACGCCATTCGACGATAGTGTGGATCCTCGCATTCGTGCAGCATTACAAAAACGCGGGATATCAGACCTTTACACCCATCAGGGAACGGCATTCCGCCTCGCTTCCAAAGGGGAGAATATCGTTGCAGTAACACCAACGGCCTCAGGCAAAACGATGTGCTACAACCTGCCTGTGCTGCAGGCGATTGCGAAGGATGATACAAGCCGAGCGTTGTATCTTTTCCCGACCAAAGCACTTGCGCAGGATCAGAAAAGTGAGCTCAATGAGATCATCAACGAGATGGGGATCGATATTAAGAGCTACACCTATGATGGTGATACCTCTCCGGCAATCCGACAGATCGTCCGGAAAGCCGGTCATATCGTCATTACAAATCCGGATATGCTGCATTCGGCTATTTTGCCTCATCATACGAAATGGGTAAGCTTATTTGAAAATTTAAGATATATCGTAATCGATGAACTTCATACGTACCGGGGCGTGTTCGGCAGCCATGTTGCCAATGTTATTCGTAGACTAAAGCGGATCTGTAAGTTTTATGGAAGCAATCCTACTTTCATTTGTACATCCGCTACGATTGCAAATCCGAAGGAACTGGCTGAACAGCTGACTGGCAGCCCTATGCGGCTTATTGATGATAATGGAGCGCCAAGAGGGCGAAAGCATTTTGTATTCTATAATCCGCCAATCGTGAATGTACCCCTAAATATCCGCAAGAGCGCAACAGTTGAGGTTAATCATCTGGCAAGGGAATTCCTCAAGAATAAAATCCAGACGATCGTATTTGCCCGCAGCCGGGTGAGAGTTGAAATCATACTCAGCCATATTCAAGAGCTTGTGAAGAATGAGATTGGTACGAAGTCAATCAGGGGATACCGAGGCGGTTACCTTCCTAAGCAGCGCAGGGAAATCGAGAAAGGTCTGCGTGATGGTGAAATTCTTGGCGTTGTCAGTACAAATGCCCTGGAGCTTGGCGTAGACATCGGGCAGCTGCAAGTTTGCGTGATGACAGGTTATCCGGGCAGCATCGCGAGTACTTGGCAGCAAGCTGGACGTGCAGGAAGAAGGCATGGGGAAGCGTTGATTCTTATGGTAGCCAGCTCTACACCAATCGATCAGTATATTGTGCAAAATCCGGAGTATTTCTTCGACCGAACGCCTGAATCCGCGCGTATTAATCCGGAGAATCTGATCATTTTGGTTGACCATATCCGCTGCGCAGCTTATGAGCTGCCGTTCAAGAATACAGAGGAATTTGGTCCAGTAGAAGTAAGCGAGATTCTGGAGTATTTGCAGGAGGAACGTGTATTGCACCGCAATGGAGATACGTTCTATTGGGCGAATCAGGCATTCCCTGCAAGTGAGATCAGCTTGCGTTCCGCATCGCAGGAAAATGTCGTTATTGTGGATCAATCCAATGTAGCCGATGTGAGAATTATTGGGGAAATGGACCGGTTCAGCGCGATGACGCTGCTGCATGATGAAGCGATCTATTTGCATGAAGGCGTGCAATTCCAGGTTGAGAAGCTGGACTGGGATCATAAGAAAGCTTATGTGCGTGAAGTGGACGTCGAGTATTACACAGATGCTAATCTGGCAGTGAATCTCAAAGTTCTGGAGATCGATAAGTCAAGAATCTCCGGTCATGGTGCGGTTTATCAAGGTGATGTAGCCGTTACGATGATCCCAACGATATTCAAGAAAATCAAACTAACGACGTTTGAGAATATTGGATCAGGACCCATTCATCTGCCTGAGCAGGAGCTTCATACCCGTGCAACGTGGCTTGAGTTGAAAGATACGGACCCTGAGCTGGGGACGAAGATCCTGGAACAGCTGCTGCTTGGTATCGCAAACGTGATTCAGCATATCGTTCCCATAATGGTTATGTGCGACCGCAGTGACGTCCATGTTACTTCACAGATCAAGGCTGCTCATACAGGGCTGCCAACTATTTTTATATACGACCATTATCCAGGCGGGATTGGGCTTGCCGACGACGTATACAAACGTTTTGACGAAGTGAAGCAGGCCGCTGCCAATCTAATAAAAAAATGCTCATGCAAGGATGGATGTCCATCATGTATTGGAAACGAAATCGAAGGAATAAACGGGAAACAGAAAAGCATTCAGCTTTTATCTTATTTATAGATATCATCCAATTGAATGAAATGGAGGGAGCACGATGAGCAGTTTACGTGACCGTATGAACCGGCTTCGCGGGAACAACGCATCCGCAGCTCCCGCGGTAGAAACGGTTGAAACGGTTGAGGATGTCGTAGCAGCAGAACCAACACCTTCTCCGGCTGCTGCTCAAGATCATTTGGAGACCTTAACTGAGGAATGGTCATCCATGGGGGTAAAGCTTCTTCATAACGAAGCGGGCAGCTTCCTGATTCGCCGACAGATCTATCCTGCTGCTCATAAGCACGGAATACACGGTCTGGATGAGCTTTCTTCATCTGTTGCGGGACTCGCTGCCTTCCATCAGGAGGCGTCTCCGCTGGAAGCAGAGCAACTGCTCTACTTGGATCTAGAGACTACAGGACTTGGTGTAGGGACAGGTAATATTCCGTTTATGGTGGGTCTGGCTTATTGGTCAGGAACAGAATTGATTGTTGAGCAGGCGGTAATCCGTCATCCCGCGGAGGAGCGGGCAATGCTGTTCTATTTGAGCGGAAAACTTGCAGGATATCGATACCTGGTTAGTTACAATGGCAAAACCTTCGATTGGCCCGTCATGCAAACCCGGTTTATTATGAATGGCTACAATCGCAGTTTATGGCAGCCTCTCCATTTAGATTTCCTACATCCCTCTCGAAGCATATGGAAAAATACATTAACCTCCTTAAGGCTTAGCCACGTTGAGGAAGAGAGGCTTGGCATTGAGCGGGTGGATGATGTACCCGGATCACTGGCTCCGCAGCTTTATTTTCAGTTTCTAGCTGATGGTAATCCAGAGCCTCTTAGAGGAGTGTTTGAGCATAATGAAATCGACATGCTTTCTCTCGTCTGTTTGTCTATTCGATTCGGCCATCTGCTTAATGGGGCGGAAGGCGGATATCAGCTGCCAATGCCGCAAGAACCGGAAGAGCTCATAAGGACAGGTTTATGGCTGGAGAAGATGGGACATACAGAGCGTGCGGAGCGGATGTTTGAACTTGCTGTTCAGTCCGAGCGTGCTGCCGCAGCACCACTTTCCATGCTGGCTGCCAGAGACAAGAAGGCTGGAAATTGGGAGCGAGCTGTGTTATTGTGGCAGAAGACTGTTATACAATCCGTCCATTATGGATCTGCTGGTATCAACGCGAGTGTTGAACTAGCCATGTATTATGAACATAAGCTGAAGGATTATGATTCAGCTCTATCATATGTGACAGAAGCACTAGAACAGGCACTTAGCGATCCCCTTGGACGGCGGGATGCTAAGCGCCGCGCCGAACTTGATAGCCTTCGTAAGCGTAAAGAGCGGCTTCTGCGCAAGACGGGAAGGAAGCTTGCTGAATGAATGAACAACTAGCCTCGATGAAAGGCCTGCTCCTAGATTTGGACGGCACTTTATATCATGGTACTCAGCGAATCGATGGGGCAGATCTGTTAATCAAGCAGCTGCGGGAGTGGAAGCTTCCTTATCGTTTCGTGACGAACAATTCGACCGTTTCCCCGGAAACCGTTGCTGAACGGCTGCGGAAGATGGGGATCGATGCCGAGCCTGATGAGGTGTGTACCTCAGCACAGGCTGCGGCGCAATACATAGCAAACAAGAAGCCTGGCGCAGCCGTCCTTGTTATTGGTGAGAGTGGACTGTTAGAAGCGGTTGAAGCAGCTGGGCTTCAGCTTGTTGAAGACCATCCTGATTTTGTCCTGCAAGGACTCGACCGGCAGCTCTCTTATGAACGGTTGACGAGAGCTGTACGTTCGATCCATCAAGGTGCCGAATTTGTATTAACGAATCCGGATTTGCTTTTGCCTGGCGAAGGCGGGTTATTCCCGGGTGCAGGTTCGATTGGCGCGATGCTGACGGCGGCTGGAGGGAAGGAACCAACCTTGATCGGCAAACCTTCAAAGATATTGATGGATTACTCGCTGCGTCAGATTGGCCTGCCTGCTGAACAAACTTGGGTTATTGGCGACAATATGGCGACTGATATCGCTGCTGGTCATGCCACCGGCTGCGGGACACTGCTCGTATTGACCGGATTAACGAATGCGGATAACTTCGAGCATTACGCGGAGCGCGCAGGGTGTAAGCCGAATGTCATTTGTGAAGATCTACATAAGCTTCTCTCGTATATTTCGTCCTCGATCGGGATATAAGAGAAGGAAGACAGGAAGGAAGCGAGCTTGAATGCCTGAACTACCAGAAATGGAAAATTACCGACTGCGTTTATCGGAGCTTATTATCGGCTCGCCGATTTTAGGCACAGAGGTTACGCGGGACAAATCGATTAACGTAAGTGCCGATTTATTCGAAACTGAGCTTGTCGGACGGACGATATGGTTCGTCGAGCGTAGAGGCAAGCATCTTTTATTTCACCTCGATAACGGCAAGCGCCTTGTGCTCCATCTGATGCTTGGAGGCACGATTTTTTATGGAACGGATGAAGAACGTCCAGACCGTACTGTACAGGTGACTATACGGTTTGCCGCGGGGAATTTATACTTTATCGGCCTTCGATTGGGTTATCTCCATCTCATGTCTGTGAAGGAAGCAGATGCGAAATTGTCAGAGCTTGGACCTGATCCTTTTGATAAGAGATTGACGCTGGACCGCTTTAAAGCTCGCTTTGATAAAAAGAGAGGCGCGATTAAGACAGCTTTAGTCGACCAGCATGTGTTGTCCGGAATTGGCAATTGCTATGCGGACGAGATCGCTTTCTCGGCAAAGATTCGCCCAGATGCAAAAATTCCTTCCTTGACAAGTGATACATGGGAACGACTCTATGAATCGATGCATAGTGTGTTAAAGGAAGCGATTTCAAAGGGCGGTTATATGGAACAGCCATTAACGACAGATGATACATTAACCGGTGGTTTTAACGACCATTGCCAAGTGTATGACCGTGGAGGCGAGCCTTGTTTCGTGTGCGGAATGCCAATCGAGCAGATTGAAATTTCGTCACGTAAAGCATTCGTCTGCGGTACTTGTCAGAAGGAACAATAGAACTTATGTATCTCGGCCGTCATCTCAGTATAAAAGAAGGCTACGCTGCCGCTGCCAAAGCCGCCTATATGGGCGGCATTAGTGCTTTTCAGTATTTCCCCAAAAATCCTCGCAGTCTCGGTCTGAAATCATTCGATCGAAGAGATGCTGAGCGTTGTGCGGAACTGTGCAAACAATACGACATCGTTACGATTGCACATTCCCCATATCCAACGAATCTTGCATCTGAACGCGAGGATGTACGCCAAAGAACTGTTGAGTCTCTGCTGAATGACCTGGATATCGCAAACAGCTGCGGCTCAATTGGCGTTGTGGTTCATTTTGGCGTCTATAAAGGGAAAGAACCACTTCTTGGCTATCAGTCCATTATCAGGTCTCTTGATGAAGTGACCAGCAGATGGGACGGAGATGCCAAGCTGCTGATTGAGATTCAATCAGGCGAGCACACCTTTATGGGAACGACCATAGAGGAACTGGCGCAAATTCGGGGGTTATGTTCGCAGTCAGAGAAGCTGGCCTTTTGCCTCGACACCTGTCATATGTTCGCAAGTGGACTCTGGCATGGGGAAGAAGGCGCCGTGTGGCTGAATAAAGCGGCAAAGTTAGGTGTGCTGGATCATGTGGCAGCTATCCACTTTAATGATTCGATGTTTGCTGCAGGAGCTCGCCGGGATCGGCACGCAGCGCTTGGAAGCGGGCATATCGGTGAAGCGGGATTGAAATGGCTTATGACTGTACCGGCGCTTAATAAGGTTCCTTTTATACTGGAAACGCCTTCAGATGAAGACGGCACTTATGCTAGACAATTGAATCTGATGCGCGAATGGGGGACACAATGATGATTCATGTGTATTTGGATGATTACCGCCCATGTCCAAAAGGCTTCGTGCTCGCTAGAAATGTGGAAGAGTGCAAGCTTCTTATCGATTCCGAGTCAATTGATATATTATCTCTTGATTATGATTTGGGCTGGAACGAGCCTACAGGATATGAAGTTGTTCGACATATGGTGGAGTCGGCACGTTACCCGAAGAAGGTATATCTTCATACTTCCAGTACGGCAGGAAGAATGCATATGTATCATATGCTGTCCTCCCATGGGCCAATTGAAATGAAGATAATGAACGGACCTATGCCGGATTCGCTGCTGGATGAGATTGCGGCGAACGGCTAATATAGATTGTTGTTTTGGTGCAGCAACGGAGGGGTGTAGTAGTGAGCCGATGGATTGGTACGGCTAATCAGGGGTATTCCCCTTATGCAATTGAAGAACTTCGGCGGCTGTTAGATGGCGTGAAAGTAACGCCTCTAGCCGCCGGAGAGACTTTTTTATTCGATAGTGAGCTTTCTGCTGAGGAAGTGATCTCAGCAGTTGTGAAGGAACAACCGATTTTCCTGCGGCATTTACAGCCTGTTGACCGGACAATCGAGATCAAAGGCAATGCAGACGATCTGCAGGAGTTGTCGGAGACCGTAAGACGTTCTCAACTGTTGTTTGAGGACAAGCAGGTAGCCATTCATGTTCGCCGAGTCAATAAGACAGCATTCCCTTATTCAGCATCAGATACGAAGGCCGTGCTGGATGCGGTATTAGAGGAAATCGATGCGACACCGGTTGTTCAACAGCCGGATATTATTATTGCTATTTATGCGGCAGCAAGCGAGCTTTTTGTAGGCTTTGGCAAACCGCAGGACATGCTGTCTGATTGGCCAGGTGGAGCCGTCCGCTTCCAGCGGGAGGATGGCCAAATTTCCAGAGCCAAATTCAAACTGCTTGAAGCAGAACGGGAGTTTGGACTGAATTATGCCACATTCCGCAATGCAGTAGATATTGGGGCTGCGCCAGGCGGCTGGACATCGCTTTTACTCGAAAGGGGATTACGCGTTACAGCCATTGATCCAGGGGACATGCATCCATCCTTGGCAGGTCATCCTGCTCTTACTTATCTCAAGCGTAATGCTTCAGATGTTAAGTTCCAAGCAGGATCATTTGATCTGCTCGTGTGCGATATGAGCTGGAGTCCGATGCAGATGTGCCGGTTAGTATTGGATCTGGAGCAAGCCCTTGCTCCGCATGCAACAGCTATCATTACAATAAAACTGATGCATAAGAAGCCTCTGCAGACGATCCGAGAAGTAAAGGAACGTTTCTCAACGGCATTTATTATTAAGCGGGCGAAACAGTTGTTCCATAACCGTGAGGAGATCACTCTCTATCTCGAAAAGAAACAATAGGCGAGCTAAACTGCCCTTTGCTGCGATACTGATATAACGTAATACAGCGGGAAAGCATCCCGGTTTGAACAGGAATCCATAGCGGATTCTTCGTTCAGGCCGGGATTTTTTGTGGATTAATAAAGAGGAGGATGGTTGTATGAAGATAGACGGAATCTGGGGATCCGGGACGATTCTGGGGGAACGGTATCGAGTATTAAGTAAGCTTGGCAGCGGCGGCATGGGAGAAGTATATGCGGCTGAAGATATAAGGCTTCAAGGAAAGCTTCGAGCTATTAAAGTAGCTGAATCTGCACATGCTTCTGAGGAAGCCAAGATGCTGATGCGGCTTAGCCATCCAAGTCTTCCGCATATTATTGACAGCTTCACCCTTGATCGGCAAGGGACGGAAGCCATTGTGATGGACTATATTCATGGCTTAACCTTAGGAGAGTTATTTAACCGGCAGGGAAGGAAGCTTTCTTTTCGTGATGTGCTGCGTATGGCTATTCCTTTATGTTCGGCATTAGTTTATTTGCATCGCCAGTCACCACCTATCATTCATCGGGATATTAAGCCATCGAATATTATGGTTGAAGATAACGGTCATGTTCGGCTTATTGATTTCGGAATAGCGAAGTCAAGAGTGGCCGTTCAGACCCAAACGACGATGAAGCTTGGTACACCTGGCTTTGCTGCACCGGAGCAGCATATGGGACGAAGTGAAGTCCGTACCGACATTTACGGATTTGGTGCATTGCTCTATTACTTACTGAGTGAGGGCAGCTATATTAACCATGCTGCATTCAAGAGGAGCAGCTTTCTGAAGCCGCTGCAGACGGATGTTCCGGGTCAATTTGCAGAGATGATGTGGAGAATGGTTCAGCCGAGTGCAGACGATCGATTTGCACTGATGAGTGAAGTGGAGAAAGAGCTTCAGACTTTCGCTTCCTATTTGCCTGACGGGGAAAACGTAACAAACTGGATGGATTCAGGTAAGTCAAGCTCCTATGGCAGAAGCCGCAATTATAATCGCCTACTACAGATTGCAGTCGTATCATTATCTCCGGGAGCAGGGGCAACCTTTATAGCCATTACACTTGCGAAATTGCTTGGAGCTCGAGGGCTGACCTGTACAGCAGCAGAATTTCCTACAGAACGGCCTGAATGGGCAACTCTGTTACGAAGCAATATGAAGGGACGCGGTCAACGAGAAGATAAGTATTACAGCTGGAACGAGCAAGGTGTATGGTGGCATGCACAGCAGCATCCTTTCCATTTGGCTCAGAGGGATGAGATGGATAAGCTTCACCTTCGGCAGAAAGGGGGAGAAGCGGAAGTGATTATTACCGATCTTTCTGGAGGAGCCAGCCCCCTTCATAAGGAATGGATGCTTCAATCCGATGTCGTGCTTACTGTTGCAGACCCCTATCCTTCCAGATGGAGGACGGAGCAGCTTAAGGAACTGATGCAAATAAGCAGTCAACTGTCCGCAAATGGAGGCACGATGTTGTGGATTGCTAATAAAGATACAAGGTTCGCTGGACGGAACGAATGGATGAGTATGCTGCCGGAATACCCTATAGCGGCAGTTCCTCTATTGCCTGCAGCTGATTGGCTTGACACCATGTGGCGAGGTCAATGGGCTACAGATAAGAAAGTTCTTTGCAAACAATTGGAAAAAGCATTCCTGCCATTGCTTGAATATGCAGCAAAGGAACTGCAAAAGAAAGTTGTTCATGTCAGCTTTAGGCGCTGACCTTGCTTGCATTTGAAATAAACCTTCTTTATGATGAATACGAGTCCATAAGCATATTTGGAAGCAGGTGAACATCCAGAATGAATGAACGAGTTTTGGTAGTGGAAGACGAGGCGGGCATTTCCCGCGTGTTACAACTTGAGTTAGAACATGAAGGATATACGGTCGGTACAGCAGCCGACGGACGTACGGGATATGAGATGGCTTCAACAGGTGAGTGGGAATTAATTCTGCTTGATGTGATGCTGCCTGAATTAAATGGGATCGAGGTGCTTCGCCGACTGCGTCAGGCGGGCAACCCCGTACCTGTTATTTTGCTTACGGCAAGAGATACAGTACCCGATAAGGTAAGTGGCTTCGAGCATGGCGCAAATGATTATATTACGAAGCCATTTGCTATGGAAGAGCTGCTTGCGCGTGTCCGTAACATTTTGCGTATATTCCAGCAGTATCCGAAGGAATCTGAAGGCTCAGATTTGATCAAGGTAGGGGATTTGACGATAGAGCTGCGGACACGGAAGGTGTATCGCAAGGATATTGTTATTGAGCTTACACCACGTGAATTCGAACTTCTTGTCTATTTGGTCGAGAATAAGAACGATGAAAAATCACGTGAAGATATTTTATCAGAGGTTTGGGGTTACGATTTTATCGGAGAGACGAACCTGGTCGATGTCTATATCCGATATTTGCGTCAAAAGCTGGACAAGGGATACCGTCACAAGCTGATTCATACGGTTCGCGGCGTTGGTTACATGATAAAGGAGCCTGACGCATGACGCTTCGCAAACGATTCACGCTTTTTACGATTTTCTGGCTAATCTTTATTCTTATATTGTTTAATATCTTTGTGTACTTCTACGTCATTAAGATTACGACGGAGAGCGAAGAGCGAGTGATTGGGAATAAGGTAAATCTCATGCTGGAAAATCCGAACATCCAAGACGGCAAAGGGATATTCGACCCTGATCTCTTAAACGAATATTATAATGTGAATGAAATGATACGTATCATTAAGCCTGATGGGAAGATTGTTAATATTACCGGCTCGGATCCTGTTTTATTGAATCTTCCGGCGTCCTTTCAGAGCCATCACGATACGGGTATGATCAAAAAGGGTAGCGAGCGGATTATGTATATGCGCGTTCCTATTTATGATGGGGCTAATCTCGTTGCCATGCTTGAGATCAACCGTGTTCTGAACGAGCTTGATGATTATCTGCAAATCTTGGTTGCTGCATTGTCCGTTACAAGTGCGGGTGCTGTTCTATTTGCTATATTCGGAACGTATTGGTTCACCTCCCGGCTTACATCGCCGATGCAGCAGATGATCAATACGATGCGGGAAATTGACCGAAGCGGAAAGCTACGCAAGATTGAGCCGTCAAGTCATGAAGAATCAGCCGAGCTGCAGCAGCTTGTACGTGCGTTTAACCAGATGATAGACAGGCTGGACCGTACTTTTGCGAGACAAAAGCAGTTTGTCGCCGATGCTTCCCATGAACTGAAAACTCCGCTTACCGTTATTAGCAGTTATGCAGGTATGTTGAAGCGCTGGGGACGTGATGATGAGAACATCCGTGATGAAGCGATTGAAGCTATCGATAAAGAAGCAAACCGTTTGCAGAACTTGACGAAGTCCATGCTTATGCTAGCTGAAGCTGAGCAGGAGGATTGGCTGAATCAAGAGATGTTTGACGTGGTTCAGGTTGTGGATGAGCTTGCTGTTATGCTGCAACAGACTTTCCAGCGTCCAATTCGAGTGAAAGCAATGTCCCGTTCTGTTCGCTTGTATGGAGATAAGGATAAGATCCGGCAGCTGCTTGTAATCTTGCTCGATAATGCCATTAAATACAGTAAAGATCCGATTGATGTCACGGTCAGCCTGATCAGAAACATCGTTAAGATCGAGGTCAAAGATAAAGGGATCGGCATACCGGAGAATGAGATTCCGCATATGTTCGAGCGCTTCTACCGGGTAGATGGTGCAAGAAGCCGCGCGACAGGTGGTGTTGGTCTAGGCCTGTCGATTGCCAAACGTATTGTTGACCTGCATGAAGGCAAGATTGATGTATTTAGTCTGCCGGATCTCGGGACGACCATTTCGATTCAGTTCAAACAAAGAAAGTAAAGGAATTAGATACAAGCTTACGAAGTAAGAATTGCCCGCCAAAAGCAGCGGAAATTCTTTTGAAGGGGAGAAGTCTGTTGAAATACCGTGTTGCCTCTGTACAATATCATTTGGAAGACATTACATCATTTGACCAATTTGCATCGCAAGTTACGCATTATGTCCGGAATGCTTCGGAATACGGAACGCAGATTATTTTGTTCCCGGAGTTTTTGACGACACAGTTATTATCAATTGGTGATGAGAACGGAAAGGCACTGTCTATCGACCGTTTACCCGAGTTTACTGAGCAGTATGAAGGATTGTTCCGTTCCTTGTCCAAAGAATACGATATGTATATTGTTGGCGGTACACATGTTGTGGATGCCGGTAATGGCAAACGCCAGAACACGGCTCACTTATTCCATCCGGATGGGAAAATTGATCGTCAAGCCAAAATTCATCTTACACCAACGGAAGTAACCGAGTGGAACATGACACCTGGTGACGGACTTCAAGTGTTTGACACTCCATTTGGCACGATAGCCATGTTGACTTGCTACGACATTGAGTTTCCGGAAATCGTCCGTATGGCGCGTGCCAAAGGGGCGGACGTTATTTTCTGTCCATCCTGTACGGATGATCGTCATGGATTCTACCGCGTACGGTATTGCTGTCATGCAAGAACCGTTGAGAATCAAATCTATATCGTAACGACAGGAACAGTCGGTTCGCTGCGCAAAGTTGATTTCATGCGTGCCAACTATGGTCAAGCAGCGGTAATTACACCTAATGATATTCCATTCCCGCCAGCAGGCATTTTGAGCGAAGGTGTCATTAATGACGATATGCTTATTGTAGCGGACCTGGATCTCCAGCTGCTCGAGGACGTTCGTGCTGCAGGATCGGTGACGACCTGGAGAGACCGTCGGACCGATCTCTATACGGATTGGACATAATTATGCGCAAGCAGTTGTTCGTTATTCATGATGGCGTGCCAACCGAAGCTATTATTCGCACTTATACTTCACAAGATTTTAAAGCCTTAATTGATGTTCAGAGTGAAAGCTTCCCGCCTCCCTACCCGGAGGAGCTTTGGTGGAACGAAGAACAGCTGACCGAACATATTACCCGTTTTCCTGAAGGGGCATTATGCTGTGAAATCGGAGGGAAAGTGATCGGGTCCATGACCGGGCTTATTGTAGATATGTCTCATTATCACGAAGCGCATAGCTGGGAGCAAATTACGGACAGCGGCTATATCCGCAATCACAATCCAGACGGTGATACCCTGTACGTTGCCGATATTTGTGTCGTTCCCGCCTATCGGAAGGCCGGTATTGGCAAATGGCTTCTACAGTCGATGTACGAAACGGTAATACATCTCGGTCTCAAGCGGCTTCTCGGAGCTGGCCGTATGCCGGGTTATCATCACTACGCTGCTGCCGAGACACCTGAGCAATACTTGGAGAAAGTGATGAAGGGCATTTACAAGGACCCTGTGATCACCTTCCTTCTCCGCTGCGGAAGAACTCCTGTAGGAATCGCTGCCGATTATCTGGACGACGAAGAATCCTGCAATTACGCTGCGCTAATGGAATGGCGCAATCCGTTTTTGCAGGTTTAAAGCTGTTATTAAGTTAATCATATTTTTGAGCCTTTGCACGGAGAGAAAGTTTGGAGTTTTCGGAGTGCAAGCGTCCGCCTTTGTTTTTGAAGGTCTAACCGCTGAAAATTTCAATCGAAGACATTCAAAAACAACAGCGGCCGAAAGCCCAAACTTTCTCGTAGTGCATCCCAGCTCAAATTAGGAGTGTTGTTAATGCCATTAGATTATCATCGGATTACATCCATCAACGATCCATACTTCGCATCACTTCACGCGCTGCTCAAACGGATCTTCCCACCTGAAGAGGTGTTGGCATACGAGCTGTGGAAAGAGCCTCTCGAAGACGCAGGCATTCATGTCTACGTAGCCATTGAGGACGGTGAAGTAGTCGGCTCCACAGAGTACCGCTATTATCCAGAGCTTCGTGTAGCGATGACCGACTTTACTATTATCGGCGAGCCAAACAAAGGGATCGGCCGTTTCCTGATGCGGGGACGTGAGAAGGATCTTGCTCGATTGGCACAAGAGTCAGGTACATCCCCAATCGGCATGTTCGCAGAAATCTATAACCCCTATGAAAGTGGAGAGCATGAGTTCGGCGGAGTTACACCGATGAATCCGTATGTACGCCGTGAAGTGTTATCGCACATCGGATATAAAATGATTAATATCCCTTACGTGCATCCGTCCTGGGAGCTTACAGGAGAGGCAGTGGAAGGTCTTAATCTATGCTTCCTGCCTGCTGATGAAGAGTTAACGGCCATTCCAGCAGCGCTAGTCGTTCAGTTCTTAGAAGGCTACTACTCTGCACTTCCTAATAAGCCGCAAGAATGGCTCGATATGATCGAAGGGCTGCGCGGCAAGGAGCAGATCGAGCTGCTGCCGATATGATGAAGATAATTTTCCGGGGAACAGGGGATGCGATGGGTGTTCCTCGTGTTTATTGCGAATGCGAGGTATGCACTGAAGCGAGAACTAGCGGCGTCAATCGCCGCTATCGTTCCCTTGTACAGCTTGAAGATGCTGATATTGGAACCATGATGATTGACTGCGGGCCAGATTGGCGAACACAGATGGAGTCAGCTGGCCTTCATTTTGTGAATCGGATTCTTGTGACACATGCACATTTCGACCATATCGGGGGTCTTCCCGAGTGGGCGGATGCTTGCCGATGGCTAGGGGTAAAAGGTGAAGCTTATGCTTCCGAAGAAGTCATTGCGGAAATTATGCAGCGTTTTCCTTGGCTGGATCGTAATATTCGCTTTATTGCGATCGATACACCTTGTGATTTTGGCAGCTGGCGTGTCTCAACATGGAAAGTTAATCATGGTAAGAACGGTTATGCTTATGCTTTTCGATTTGATCATCAAGAGTCAGGTGAAGCATGGGCTTATTGTTCCGACTCAATTGGGTTAACAGAAGAGCAGCAGAAGCCGCTTTACGGGCTGGATCTGCTTGTGCTTGGGACAAGCTTTTATATAGAAAACTTCGCTTATGAGACACGGTCCGTCTACGATGTGACGGAGGCTCTAGTTTTGCTTCCGATATGGAAGCCCAAAAGAACCTTATTTACGCATATGTCTCATGATATCGATCTGAGGCGAACATACCCGTTGCCTGACTATGCGGAATTTACTTATACAGGTTTGGAAGTTTCTGTAGGGAAATGAATTGACAAATCGTAAGCCTTTAGCGTACATTGTGATTATAGCTAAGAAATTAGCTGCTTAATTGATTGTGTGATTTCGGAAGGGGAAATTTTAATGTTTGCTGGTGTTCTTAACTTCTAATTGGATAAATCGGTTTTGTTTGTTCGTCTGATTGGCTTGCTGATGCAAATTTTTGTCATCATGCATGTCTTCTATTGTGACGTCTCCAGACAAAGACCGATGCCAAGAGTTAAGAACATGAGGATTTCCGCCTGAAGATATTCGGCTGGCTATCACCGTGCTCTTGCAGCACGGTTTTTTTGTGCTTCAAGGGCATTCAACGGGATTGGTCTAGGCCAAATCGATAACAGGAACGGAACGCTTCTTGCGTTCTGTTCCTGTTTTTTTTATACCCAAAAACGATTAAAGGAGCATCTAAAAACATGAATGAAGCTGTATTTCAAAGACTGGAATATGACAAATTGAAGGATAAAATGATCGGATATACGGTATCACCGGCAGGTCAATTATTGGCTGAGCGACATGTACCAAGCACGAACCGGAAGCAAATTAGAGCTTGGCTGAATGAAACAGAAGAGGCAGCGGCCTTGCTCGCAACAGGTGCGAGTGTACCCCTTTCGGCTATGGAGGGAATTGATCCTTTTCTGTCTCTGCTTGGTAAGGGACGAATCTACACGGAATCGGAGCTGGATCAGCTGTTAGCATGGCTCGTATCGATCGCGCAGATGAAGCGTTACATGGATAATAAGCGAATGATTGCACCTACGATTGCCGCCTACGCCGATTCGATGAATGATTGTCCTCGGCTGAAGCAGGAGCTCGACCGCTGTATTCGGTATGGAAGTCTTACGGATCAGGCAAGTGCTGATCTTGGCATGATTCGCCGTCATCTGATCGCAGTGGAAGATAAAATTCATAAGAAGCTGGAAGCTTCGCTTTCCAAGTACAAGTCGGCACTGCAAGATCCGATTATAAGTAGAAGAAGAGGCAGGTCAGTTATTGCGGTCAAGCGAGAACATCGGAAGCTCGTTCCAGGCACGGTGTGGGATGAGTCATCAAGTGGTCAGACGCTGTTTATTGAGCCAATTGATGTTGCAGAATTGCAGCAGGAATGGCAAGAATGGAAGGCGGAAGAGGAAAGGGAAAGAACGATAATTTTATCGCGGCTGTCAGATGAAGCCGAACTGTATAAGCTGGATCTGTTCCAGAATCGGGAGGCGATGGCATCTTTTGATTTCATGCTGGCTAGAGGTAAATTGTCACTTTCCTATAATGGTCAGCCTGTGACATTAAGCGATGAGCCTATAATTAAGCTGGTAGAGGCTCGCCATCCATTGCTGGGGCAACAAGCGGAGCCCATCCATGTAGAGCTTGGCGTTCGTTGGAAACAGCTCATTATTACAGGGCCAAACACAGGAGGTAAGACGGTAGCCCTCAAAACAATCGGACTGCTCGCGCTGCTTGTCCAATCCGGCCTACTTGTCCCGGCTTCACCGGACAGCCGATTTGGAGTGTTCCGGCATATCATGGCCGATGTAGGCGACGGACAAAGCCTTGAGCAGTCATTATCTACATTCTCTTCACACATTGCCGTTCTAAAAGAAATGCTTCATTCAGCAGATGAGCAAACGATTATTCTGCTCGATGAATTGGCAGCAGGGACTGACCCCGGTGAGGGAATCGCCTTGTCGATCGCCGTGCTGGAGGAGCTGCTGCAACGTAAAGCACTAACTGCGGCGACTACCCATTTTAATGAGATTAAGAAGTTTGCAGCAAGTACTGCTGGCTGCATGAATGCGAGAATGGCTTTTGACTCGGAGACATTACGCCCTCTCTATCGTCTTGAGGTAGGGGAAGCGGGAGAAAGCCATGCTTTTGCGATTGCTCGGCGTTTTGGACTTCCAGAGCATGTTATGAAACGGGCAGAGAAGCTGGCAGAAGGTCGAACAGTGATCCGTTTGGAATCCTCTTTGTCCGGGTATGAAGAGAAGACAGTAGGAGTGGTAGTAGAAGAAGCTGTCGATACTATGAAGAGTCCAGCTGTACAAAAAGAAAAGTCCCCAGCGCCTGTTTTCCTCAAAGGTGATGCGGTGTGGATTTATCCCCTTCGACGAGCGGGAATTGTCTTCCAGCCGGCAGATGATCGGGGCGAAGTAATTGTTCAGGTGGAGGGTAAAAAAATGGGCTTTAACCGCAAACGATTAAAGCCTTATATCAGCAAGGATAAACTGTATCCTGGATCTGATTATGATATGGATATTGTGTTCGATACGAAAGATAATCGAAAAAAACGGAAGCTTATTGGTCGGAAGTATGTAGATGGCTTGACGATTGAGACTAAGTCGGATGTGACAGAGAGTTAAGCTGCTTCTCTAATACAGGTTAGTCTTTGCTCTGAATAACGAGCAAGATACCAGTTCGGACGGTTAAGGTACCTACGGGATCTGCAAGTATATTGCTGATCCCTAAGGACTGGCCGATCTGCAGCGTTGCTTCATGCAGCGGATAGGCGAACCCATGGAGAGTAATACCGGTAACCTGTTCAGATAAGGGGAGAAGTGAAATATGGCTGTAATCACTTTGATGAAGTTCTGTTGTTCCAATCTCAGCTAAGGTGATCGTATTATGCTCGTCAGTAATAGATGCTTTAATTCCTTTCTCCAGTGCCAGCTTGAGCAGATGCACATTCGCAAGGGAATGATCGAATCGGCTCCCCAGCGCTCCGAGCATAACGATCTCAGAGGGGGACTGGTCCAGAGCATGACGGAATGCAAGTTCTGTATCGGTATAATCCTTATCAATCGGATCATAGGCAAGTGACTCCCGGCTGTTTGAACGGATAAGCTCAAGTTGCTCTGGAGTAACCGAATCGAAGTCGCCAAGCGCCAGATCCGGTGTAAATCCATGCTGCACGAGGAACAAAGCACCGCGGTCTGCGCCAATTAATGTATCTCCGGGATGGATCAATGGAACCGTCCAGCTACCCAATTGACCGCCAGTACAGATGATGATGCGATTATTCATTCTTTCTCTTCCTTTCGAACTTCAGGTGTTGAAGCCAGTATAATGCGAAAGTTATGTGTAAAACAATTGTCAAACCGAATAAGCGCGGCTAAAATGATGAAGGACAGTACCGACAGGATCGCGTTAGAGAACGCGGATGGGCGGTCATCATGGAAGCGGAGGAGTAGGGAGCTTGGACATCTTTGGCGTTTTCAGTATTATTGGAACGGTCGCTTTTGCAGTCAGCGGAGCGATCGTTGCTATGGAGGAAGAATACGATATTTTGGGCGTATTCGTGCTAGGTCTTGTGACAGCGTTTGGCGGCGGTGTTATAAGAAACTTGCTGATTGGCCGGCCGGTTACGACCTTATGGAATCAAGGTAACTTGCTGGAAATCGCTGTGATCGCCATGACAGTAGCTTTTCTGCTGCCAGTATCATGGATTCACAAGTGGAGGAAAAGCGAGTCATTCTTTGATGCTATCGGATTGTCAGCATTTGCGATTCAAGGCGCTTTGTATGCGACCGAGATGAATCACCCGATCAGTGCTGTACTCGTTGCGGCTATGTTAACAGGTATCGGAGGAGGCATCATTCGCGATGTATTGGCAGGTCGGAAGCCACTTGTGCTCAAGGATGAGATTTATGCGGTATGGGCGATGCTCGCAGGCCTAGCAGTAGGCGAAGGCTGGTTCCATACAACGTTTGAACTCTTGGTCTTGTTCGTTATTGTTATCGTGTTCAGAATGCTGTCGGTATACTACAAATGGAGACTGCCTCGCCGGTCGCTTAATCAGAAGGGAGGAGGCATTATATGAGAAAAGTACGCGTAGTGTTTGTTTGTCTAGGCAACATTTGCCGCTCGCCGATGGCAGAAGCCGTATTCCGCAGTCTGGTGGAGAAAGCTGGTCTTGTTGATGTGATCGAGATTGATTCTGCTGGTACAGGTGATTGGCATATCGGCAAAGCGCCTCATGAAGGAACCCGCAAGCAGCTAGACCTTCACGGCATTTCTTATGCGGGCATGAAAGCCAGACAATTTACAGCCAAAGATGAAGGTTTTGATTACATCGTCTGTATGGATACGAAGAATGAAGCTGATGTCCGTCGTATTATCGGAAGCGCAGCAGATTCGGCAAAAATCATTAAGTTTATGGACATGCTCCCACAACATGCCGAAGACGATGTTCCAGATCCGTATTATACAGGCAACTTCGACTATGTCTATGAACTAGTCGTCGAAGGAAGCGAGAAGCTTCTTGAACGAATTGTTAATGACCTGAAATAAAATGAAATAGTTGAAGTTAGTTGCGAGAAAGCTCGGTCAAGGCATACCTGTCCGAGCTTTTTCACGCTTTATGGCAAAAAAAAAGGGGTGTCTCATCATGTATGATGGTACACCCTCATTCCTACGTTATTCCACTTCGATAAAATGCATCAAGCCATCCGGCAGTTCCTTTTGCCAGAAGCCCCATTGATGACCGCCGTCTTTTTCGAAATAAGTCAGCGTAGCCCCTCTTTCTTCAAGGATGGAGCGGGCTGTACGGTTGATGTCGAGGAAATCAAAGATACCGTGTCCGGTATCATAGGCTGTCTCCCCAAAACCTGCGATCATATAGATCTCTAACCAAGATAGGTCCTTTTGAGCTTCCATAATTTCACGAGAACGGTCATAATAAGCACCGGATAGCGACAATATGCGAGTGAACAGCTCAGGATACGTCAAAGCGAGGTGGAAAGAGATCGTCCCGCCGAGGGAGTCGCCAGCAAGCAAGCGATGCTCAGGTGAAGTGCGCACCGGATATTTACCTTCTATAAAAGGAATAAGCTCTTCGCCGAAGAATCGGACATAAGCTTCATGTCGGTTGCCATCGGGCGAATATTCAGCTGTTCTATACGTCTTGTCGACATCAACGCCAACTATAATGAATGGTTCTATACCCTCATCGAGAATAATGCGGTTCGCCGTTGTTGCAATCCGTCCAAAGTTGAAGAAGTCTTCACCATCTTGGCAGTAGACGACAGGATAGCTGAGCACTTCGTTATAACCTGGCGGTAAATAGATACGCAAACTGCGTTCGCCTTCTGGTAAGTAGCTGCTTTTTACAATTTCTTTCACCACGGTGCGTTTTAAGTAACGTTGATCAGTCATATGTGAATCCCCCTGAATGGAATGGTTAGCTTGTGGGTAAACAATAGTAAGGTAATGAGAATCTGCCCGTACCCAGTCATCATCTGGTTTTGAACCCTGATTGTATTATGCTGTTATACAGAAAAAACAAATCTGTTACATATACAATTCATTGGTGAAATCGGCCAGATTAGCGAAAAAACAACGGTTTTTTTGTTTTTTTCTTTGACCATCTTTGGTAAACAGGTGTATTATGATTCTATAACAGAGAGCTCCGATTTTCAAATATTAATGATCGAGGTGAGCGTTCAAAATGAGCAAAGTGCTTAACAAACTGCCATATGAAGTTCAAACGGAACCTGTAAAACCATTATCCGTGTTGTCGCTCGACGGCGAAGTAGTTAACCCGGAATATATGCCGGAACTGACTGACGACCAATTAAAAGAAATAATGTACCGCATGGTGTTTACGCGCACATGGGATGAGCGTGCCGTTAACCTTGGCCGCCAAGGCCGTCTAGGCTTCTATGCACCGGTATCCGGACAAGAAGCTTCGATGATCGGCAGCGAATATGCGATTAATAAAGATGATTTCATTTGCCCAGGCTACCGGGATATCCCGCAGCTTGTATGGCATGGTCTTCCTATGTATCAAGCCTTCCTTTATTCCCGTGGTCATCAACATGGCGGCCAAATTCCAGCTGATGTACATGTGCTTATGCCACAAATCATAATCGGCGCACAAGTGCTTCATGCAGCAGGCGTAGCAATGGCATTCAAGAAACGCGGCGAGAAACGTGTAGCAATCACTTATACAGGTGATGGCGGTTCCTCTGAAGGCGACTTCTACGAATCTATGAACTTTGCTGGAGTATTCAAGCTTCCAGTTATTTATGTCGTACAAAACAACCGTTATGCCATCACAACGCCGTATGAGAAACAAACAGCAGCTTTGTCTGTTGCTCATAAATCGGTTGCAGCTGGTATCAAAGGTGTTCAAATTGACGGTATGGACGTTCTTGCTGTTATTAAAGCAGTATCTGAAGCGGCTGAACGCGGCCGTAACGGTGAAGGTGCAACATTGATCGAGATGTTGACTTACCGTTTCCGTCCGCACTCCCTGTCTGATGATGCAACGAAATACCGTACGAAAGATGAAGAAGCGGAATGGGGCCTTAAGGATCCTCTTATTCGTTTCGGCAAGTTCTTGGAGAAGAAAGGCCTTTGGACAGAAGAAGATACAGCTCGCGTGAAAGAAGAAGCGAAAGCAGCTGTTAACGAGAACATCAAGAAAGCAGAAGCAACTGAGAAAATGACAGTTGGCGGCTTGATTGATTCTATGTTCGAAACAACGCCTCAGCATCTGGAAGAGCAAAAGGCTGATTTTCAATAATACCCTTGCCTGACGATGGGATTTTGCACGAGCAAAAATGAAGGAGGATCTGACGATCATGGCTCAAATGAATATGTTGGAAGCAATCCGCGACGCTATGCGTGTGGAGCTTAAACGTGATGAGAACGTACTTATCTTCGGTGAGGACGTTGGTAAAGTCGGCGGTGTATTCCGCGTAACAGAAGGTTTGCAAGAAGAATTCGGCGAGGAGCGCGTATTCGATACGCCACTTGCTGAGTCCGCTATCGGCGGTTTGGCAGTTGGTATGGGTATCCAAGGTTTCCGTCCAGTTGCTGAAATTCAGTTCGTTGGCTTCATCTATGAAGCAATGGACCAAATGTTTATTCAAGCGGCGCGTATGCGTTACCGTTCCGGCGGCCGTTACAACTCGCCAATCGTATTCCGTACGCCATTTGGCGGCGGCGTTAAAGCAGCAGAACTACACACGGACTCCCTGGAAGGTCTTGCTGTTCAAACACCAGGTATCAAAGTTGTTATTCCATCCAACCCGTACGATGCAAAAGGTCTTATGATCGCTGCAATCCGCGATAATGATCCTGTATTCTTCATGGAGCACCTGAACTTGTACCGTGCATTCCGTGCTGAAGTACCAGAAGGCGAGTACACAGTTGAGATCGGTAAAGCAAACGTGGTTCGTGAAGGTTCGGACGTAACAATCATTGCTTACGGCATGATGGTTCACACAGCTGTGAAAGCAGCGGACGAGCTTGAGAAAAACGGTATTAAAGCGGAAGTTATTGACCTTCGCTCCCTGGTGCCGCTCGATATCGACACTATCGTTGCTTCGATCAAAAAAACAAACCGCGCAATCGTTGTTCAAGAAGCACAAAAAACTTCCGGCGTAGCAGCAGAAGTTATTGCTCAAATCAACGAAAAAGCGATCCTGCATTTGGAAGCTCCTGTACTTCGCGTTGCTGGTCCGGATACAGTATATCCGTTCGCACAAATCGAAGATACTTGGCTGCCAACACCAGCTCGTATCGTAGATGCGGCTAATAAAGTCCTGAACTTTTAATGTTATTCATCCTCATGGATGATGGATATAAATTGCCCGCTTAATAGCGGGCAAAGTCGTCATTAGGCGACAATAGATGTGAATGCTTACGAGGTAAGAATCACCGCAAAGAGCACGGCAATTCTTTTTAGGAGGATACTACAGTGGCGAAATTTGAATACAAATTTCCAGAGCTTGGCGAAGGCTTGCACGAAGGCGAAATCGTTAAAGTGCATATTAAAGTCGGCGACAAAGTAACGGATGACGATATCATCATGGAAGTACAGAACGATAAGGCAGTTGTAGAAGTTCCTTGTCCTGTAAATGGTGTTGTTACGGAAGTACGCATGAAGGACGGCCAAGTATGCCATGTCGGCGAAGTTGTAGCGATTATTGATGCAGAAGGCGATATTCCTGAGCAAGATACTCCTGCAGCAACTGAAGCTCCAGCGGCAGCGGCTCCTGCAGCACCAGCTGCTCAAGCAGCGGCACCAACTGCAGCTCCTGCTGTACCAGCAGAAGCACCGAAAGCAACAGGCGGCCAAGTACTGGCTACACCTAGCGTTCGTAAATTTGCCCGTGAACAAGGCGTTGACCTGACAACGGTTGCCGGCACTGGCAAAAACGGCCGTATCACGCGTGAAGATGTAACTAACGGCGGAGCAGCAGCTCCGGCAGCGGTTGAAGCTCCAGCAGCTGAAGCAGCAGCACAAGCATCTGATGCACCTGCAGCGGCTAAACCAGCAGCAGCGGCAACTGACGCATACCGTCCAGAAGAGCGCGTACCATTCAAAGGTATCCGTAAAGCGATCGCTAACGCGATGGTTAAATCGGTATATACTGCTCCACACGTTACAATCATGGACGAAGTGGATGTTACAGAACTGGTTGCTCTTCGTACGAAATACAAACCATACGCAGAGAAAAAAGGTTCCAAGCTGACTTACCTGCCATTCATCGTGAAGGCACTTGTTGCGGCATGCCGCCAGTTCCCAATCATGAATGCTACGCTTGACGAAGCTAGTCAAGAAATCGTCTACAAGAAGTTCTACAACATCGGTATCGCGACAGATACAGACAACGGCTTGATCGTTCCTGTTATCGAGGACGCTGACCGTAAAAATATCTTCATGGTTGCAGACAAAATCCGTGACCTGGCTGCTAAAGGCCGTGAAGGCAAACTTACTGCCGCCGAGCTTAAAGGCAGCACAATTTCAATCTCGAACATCGGTTCCGCTGGCGGTATGTTCTTTACACCAGTAATCAACTTCCCTGAAGTTGCAATCCTGGGTACTGGCCGTATCTCTGAGAAACCGGTTGTTCGTAACGGAGAAATCGTGGCAGCACCTGTAATGGCACTGTCGCTGAGCTTCGACCACCGTCTCATCGACGGCGCAACAGCTCAAAACTTTATGAACTATATTAAACAACTTCTGGGTCAACCAGAATTATTCATCATGGAGGTGTAACTACAATGGTAGTAGGAGATCCGTCTTTAGATATTGATACTCTAGTCATCGGTGCAGGTCCTGGCGGTTATGTTGCCGCAATCCGCGCAGCACAACTTGGTCAAAACGTTCTGGTTGTTGAGAAAGAAAATGTGGGCGGCGTTTGTTTGAACGTTGGCTGTATTCCTTCCAAAGCGCTTATCTCGGCATCACATCAATATGAATCCATTAGCCATGCATCGGCGTTCGGCATTACTGCTGGCGACGTGAAAGTGGAATGGAACAAAGTACAAGAGTTCAAGAACGGTATCGTTAAAAAACTTACCGGCGGTGTTGCATCGCTTCTGAAAGCGAACAAAGTGCAATATTTCAACGGTGAAGTTATGTTCATTAACGAGAACGAAGCACGTGTCTTCAACGATCAAGAAGCACCGCGCTACCGTTTCAAAAACTGCATTATCGCAACTGGTTCCCGTCCAATCGAGCTGAAAGCATTCCCGTTCAGCGGCCGTATCGTTTCGTCGACTGGTGCATTGTCCCTGCCTGAGATTCCGAAAAGCATCATCGTTATCGGTGGCGGCTACATCGGTATCGAGCTTGGTCAAATGTACTCCAAATTCGGTACAAAAGTAACAATCATCGAAGGCGGCGACGCAATTCTGCCAGGCTTCGATAAAGATATGGGTTCGATCGTTGCTAAGAAACTTAAAGGCACTAACGTTGATATCGTTACTGGCGCAATGGCTCAAGGCGCTGAGCAAACAGATAAAGACGTTACACTGACTTATAAAGTTGGCGACAAAGAAGAGAAAGTAACAGCAGACTACCTGCTCGTTACAGTTGGACGTCGTCCTAACACAGACGGAGACCTTGGTCTTGAACTGGCTAACGTTAAAGTTGGCGAGCGTGGTCTGGTTGAGGTTGACGCACAATGCCGTACAAGCAACCCGCATATCTATGCAATCGGCGACATCATTGCTGGTCCCGCGCTTGCTCACAAAGCAATGTACGAAGGCCGCATTGCAGCTGAAGCAATCTCTGGTCAGCCAAGCGTTATCGATTACAAATGTGTGCCTGCAGTATGCTTCTCCGATCCGGAATGTGCAGCAGTTGGTCTTTCCGAGAAAGAAGCAAAAGACAAAGGCTACAAAACAAAAGTGGGCAAATTCCCGTTCGCAATCAACGGCCGTGCAATGTCGCTTAACGCGACTGAAGGCTTCGTGAAACTCGTTTCCGATGCTGAGACTGGCCTTGTTCTGGGCGCACAAATCATCGGTCTTGAAGCTTCCAACATGATTGCTGAGCTCGCTCTTGCAATCGAAATGGGTGCTACACTCGAAGATATCGCTCTGACTATCCATGCGCATCCTACACTGGGCGAGATCGTTCTTGACGCAGCAGAAGTAGCGCTTGGTCACCCGATCCACACAGTAGCTAAATAATAGCTCCTCTACTTGATATTTAATCGAAGAGGCCCCGCAGCTTGAACAGCATGCGGGCCTCTTTTTGCATATTATAACTGTACATAGCGTAAGGAGCGGTTGTTTATGGAAAAGCCGGCTAGTGCATCCAGAACGGTAATGACGCAGATCATTTTCCCGCTGGATACGAATCATCATGAGACGATGTTTGGCGGTAAAGTAATGGAGTATATGGATAAAGCAGCCGCTATTGCAGCGATGCGCCATGCTAGAATGCAGGTTGTTACAGCTTCGACGGACAGTATCGATTTTGTAGCTCCGATTAAAGTTGGCGAAGTCATTGAAGTGGAGGCATTCGTCAGTTGGACGAATGACAGCTCAATGGAAGTATGTGTTACCGTCCAATCCGAGAATCTGTATACAGCACAACGAACGACGACGGTCACAGCATTTTTCACATTTGTAGCCTTAAATGATAAGGGCAGGCCAACCAAGGTGCCGAAGGTGTATCCGGAGTCAGAAGGAGAAATCCATTTATTTGCAACGGCTCCTGAACGATATGAATTACGAATGAAGAGAAAACGGGAAAGACAACACGCGGCGAAAATGTTAAAATAGTTAAATAGTTTTGTTCCCTTGTAGATCGAAATTCAAGGAGTTGAAAGAAACCGTGACTGTTCAATCGACAGAAGTCGAATATTTGGAATTACTGCGTCATGTATTAGCTACTGGTGTAAAGAAAGAGGATCGTACCGGTACGGGAACGATCTCGACCTTTGGCTATCAGATGCGTTTTGACTTGAATAAAGGTTTTCCGCTTTTGACGACAAAGCGTGTGCCTTTTAAATTAATCGTAAGTGAATTGCTATGGTTTATAAAAGGGGATACGAACATTCGATATCTTCTGCAGCATAACAATCACATTTGGGATGAATGGGCGTTCAAGAGGTGGGTGGAGAGCACCGATTACAATGGTCCTGATATGACCAATTTCGGCTTACGCTCACAGACGGATGATGGTTTTAATGGCCTTTACAAAGAGCAGATGGAGAAGTTTATCCAGCTTGTGCTGACAGACGATGAGTTTGCAGCCAAATACGGTGAACTTGGCAATGTATATGGCAAGCAGTGGCGGGAGTGGCGTACGACGCAAGGGGAAACGATTGATCAGCTTAAAGATGTAATCGCAACGATCAAGAAGAACCCTGACTCGAGACGATTAATTGTATCCGCATGGAATCCGGAGGATGTACCTTCGATGGCGCTGCCTCCATGTCATACGATGTTCCAATTCTATGTTATTAACGGTAAGTTAAGCTGTCAGCTTTATCAGCGCAGCGGAGATATTTTCCTCGGTATACCATTTAACATTGCAAGCTATGCCTTGCTTACACATTTGGTGGCGCAGGAATGCGGGCTGGAAGCAGGAGAGTTTATTCATACGCTTGGGGATGCTCATATTTATATGAATCACTTGGATCAAATTGATATTCAATTACAGCGGGACATGCGTGACCTTCCAGTCCTTGCGATCAATCCAGATGTGAAATCGATCTTCGACGTTGAGGTAGAAGATATTACGATTGAGAACTATCAGCCACATCCAACCATTAAGGCTCCGGTAGCCGTATAAGAAAGCAGGGTCGCATTATGTCGATTACGATGATTGCAGCCATGGATCGCAGCCGTACGATCGGAATCGGGAATAAGCTGCCTTGGCGCTTACCTGCTGAGATGGCGTTCTTTACCCGTCATACAACAGGCAAAACGGTCGTTATGGGTCGTAAAACCTTTGAATCGCTGCCGAAACCGCTGAAGGACCGCGTCAATGTCGTTATTTCCAGACAATCGGATTACGCCAAAGAAGGCTGTGAAGTCGTTCATTCGGTGCAGGAAGCGATTGACCGCTATGGGGAAGGCGAATTGATGGTTATAGGCGGTGCGGATATTTATAAACAATTTCTCCCCTATGCGAACAAACTGCTGCTCACGGAAGTAGATACTGAAATTGAAGGCGGAGACGCTTTCTTTCCCGAGTTCTCATCCGATGAGTGGGAGCGGGTAGATGCTGAGCAAGTTGAACGAGACGAACGGAACGCCTTTTCTTTTACCTTCCAAACTTTTACTCGTCAAAAGTCGTAAGGAAGCAAAAATAAAGAAATGACGAACGATATGTCATAAAGTGCAAATGATTGTGCGGATAATCCATTAACGACAGAAGACAACAATGATAGGCTTTTTTAATATAATATTCGCGTGTTTAATGAAGTTTTTTGTTGAAATATTTAAAGATACCCGATATAGTTTTAAGAGAATAATATATAGCTTTTCGGGAATATTGGATGGAGGAAATTCGCACATGTCTACACCTACAGGTTTTATGCAGTATCAACGTGAATTGCCGGCCGATCGTGATCCGCTTGAGCGGATTAAGGATTGGAATGAATTTCATAAACATTTGTCGGAAGAGCAGCTGCGTACGCAAGGCGCTCGCTGTATGGATTGCGGAACTCCTTATTGCCATACTGGCATGGAACTTGCAGGCTCGGCATCCGGCTGCCCGGTTAATAACTTGATTCCAGAATGGAATAACTTGATTTATCGGGGATTGTGGCGTGAAGCACTTGACCGTTTGCACAAAACGAATAATTTCCCAGAATTTACTGGCCGTGTTTGTCCTGCTCCTTGTGAAGGATCTTGTACAGTTGGCCTGATCGGTGATCCGGTAACGATTAAGACGATCGAAAATGAGATTATCGAGCGCGGCTTTGCAGAAGGATGGGTTGTTCCTCAACCTCCTAAAGTCCGCACAGGTAAAAAAGTAGCCGTAGTTGGCTCTGGTCCTGCAGGTCTTGCAGCAGCAGCTCAATTGAACAAAGCGGGCCATAAAGTAACCGTATACGAACGTGCTGACCGCTTGGGCGGACTTCTCACTTACGGTATTCCTACAATGAAGCTTGAGAAGCATGTTGTAGATCGCCGCGTGAACATCATGAGAGAAGAAGGTATTGAGTTCGTAACAAGTACTGAGATCGGCAAAGATATTTCAAGAGACGAGCTTCTTAAGGAATTTGACGCTGTCATTATGTGCGGCGGCGCAACGAAAGCTCGCGACGTTGAGATGGAAGGCCGCAGCTTGAACGGCATCCACCTTGCGATGGATTATCTGAATGGAACCATTAAGAGCTACCTGGATTCGAACCTCGAAGATGGCAACTACATCTCGGCTAAAGATAAAGATGTTATCGTTATCGGAGGCGGCGACACTGGTACAGACTGCGTGGCAACGGCACTGCGTCACGGCTGTAAATCGGTTACACAATTTGGTACGGTTGCGAAAGCACCACTGGAACGTGATATCGTGAACAACCCTTGGCCGCAATTCCCTAATGTGTACACGCTTGATTATGCACAAGAGGAAGCAAAAGCCCTATACGGTGAAGATCCTCGTGCATTCTCCGTACTGACGAAGAAATTTGTTGGCGACGAGAATGGCAACCTGAAAGAGCTGCACACGGTACAAATCGAGCGTACAGTTGATGAAGAAACTGGCCGCAGAATTTATAAAGACATCCCAGGCACAGAAAAAGTATGGCCGGCTGATCTTGTCTTTATCGCAGTGGGCTTTGAAGGTCCAGACAGCTCGCTCATCGATTCATTTGGTCTTGAGCAAGACCGTCGTACGAATGTGAAAGCAACTTACGGCAAATATAAAACAAACGTTGATAAAGTATTCGCAGCAGGCGATATGCGCCGCGGACAAAGCCTTGTTGTATGGGCAATCAACGAAGGACGCGAGGCAGCTCGCGAAGTGGATAAATATTTGATGGGATCGTCGATGCTGCCTTAAGCAGGAAGTTAATGTCGATAACTATCTTTAACAGAAAGCGCCTACGGGCGCTTTTCTTGTCGAATACGGATATAAGCATTTGCTTACGAAGCAAGAATGGCTAACCATTCTTTTGCAGGAGGACAGTTGATGATTAAATATGGATTAGATCGTGTAACAGAACTGCGTTTCGAAACGATTAAGGCTGAGATGGAGCGCAGAGACCATCAGTGGGTTGATATTACCCTTCGATTCGAGGTAACGGATGAAACACCTATTCCCGAAGATCTAATTGATTTTAGCGGACTAGTTATCTGTACGTTAGGTGGCGCAATCGCGCAAATCGTCCCTCAGGATGAAGATATCGATTGCGAGTATCAATTTACGACTTTCGAAAAAGAACAAATTCGTATCCTTATCGAAAGTGACGAAATACAGCAGCGTATTGCAAATCTATCCTCCCCGTTGTAAGGAAACTTGTGGTAAAATCGGTTTGAGATGACGTAAAGGGGAGAATTCGTCATGCCGGCCGAACAAGCAGAAGCTTTTGTGTTAACCCCAACCGATGTACGCAAAATCAGACAATACGTTCAGCATAAATATGCGGCTATGCCGCAAGATAAGCGGGCAGAGATTGTAGCAGATGCTGTCAGCCGCATTATCCATAAGCAGCTTCCTTCCTTCGAGGAAGCGATTAAACATGAGGTTACAGCGAGACTGATCCGGACAACCGTGTTGGAGAAGCAAATGCCGGTCCGAGCGGATGATATCTTTGAAGCTTGCTTATCCCTTGATATGACGGATGCCAAAGTAGTTACGCCGCTTCATCAATGGGTAGAGGAGCAGACTGGTGCCGAGCTGGCTTGGGACTTGTTTCATATTCAATTGGACAAGCTGGTGCAGCATCAACAGCCTTCCATACAAGGTGCATGGGAGCAGTTGAAGGAATGGATGAGGTCTGAGCATCTTATAGAGGTGAACATAAGACCGCCGGTTGCTGAACTGGCAGAGGTAGTTCCTCTTCCATTACAGAATGATGGCAGGAAGTTTGCGAAGCCGTATAGGTCGAAGCAAACCTTGACTTATCTTCTTTTATCTTTATTACTGGTTTGTGCATCCCTGCTGTATGGCTGGTCATTATTGAAGCCGTCTCCTAACAAGCTTCAGCCACCTGTAAATTTGCAATCCTTCGAAAAAGCAAAGCCGGTGGTAAAAAATAACGAATTACCGGAAGAGCTTCGTTATGCTGATGTGGACAAGGTCAGTCTTGTTGATTTTTTAAACAGCAGAGATTCGTTATTAGCTGAGCAGCCTTATTTGGATGCCATTATTGATGCCGCTAGAACATTTGATATACATCCCCTCTTTTTATTCGCGATTACCGGTCAGGAGCAGGCTTTTGTGCCGAAGTCGAATAAACAGGCGAAGAAGATCGCCAATAATCCGTTCAATGTTTTTTATAGCTGGAAAGACTATAATACGACCATTCATGACTCAGCACGGATCGCTTCAGAGACTGTCTTGAAATGGAGCAGGAATCGGCCGGAGGGCAAGGACCCGATCGCATGGATCAACCGCAAATATGCGGAGGATCAGCATTGGGCAGATGGCGTGAGTAAAATTTTTGCAACGATGAAAAGCAAAGTGGAACGAACAAGCTAGAGTTAGAGAGGCGATTTGTTGAAGACATTAATTATTGCGGAAAAGCCGGATATGGGACGGACGATAGCTGCGGTTGTTGAACCAAAGGCATCTAATAAGCGGACGTACTTGGAAGGTGACCGTTTTATTATTACATGGGCGATCGGTCATCTGGTTACTTTAGCGGAGCCTGACCAATATGATGCCCGCTATAAAAAGTGGAATGATCAGGACTTGCCAATCATCCCGCAAACATTCAAGCTGTGGCCAAATGCCCGGACAAAGGATCAATTAAAGACGATCGGTGAGCTTGCGAAGCGATGCGGCCGTCTCGTTAATGCCTGCGATGCCGGGCGAGAGGGACAGCTTATTTTTCATCTGATTAGACAATATTTGAAGCTTCCTCAGCCGACAGACCGTCTCTGGATCTCTGATTTGACGCCTGAGACGATTCGGAAGGGGTTTGATACCCTTCGGAGTGATGAAGAGTACGCACCGCTGACGAGGGCAGCACGGGCGCGCAGTGAGGCAGATTGGCTGATTGGGATGAATGCTTCGCGTGCGTTTACAATCCGTCATAAAGCTCTGCTGTCTGTTGGCCGAGTACAGACACCTGTACTTGCGCTGCTGTATGACCGCCATAAGGAGATTACTGCTTTCCAGTCAGATATGTATTATGTGGTGAAAGCTTCCTTCGATCAGAGTGGATTTGGTTACTCCGGTATATGGCAGGGTGATCGGTTAACAGATAAAGCAAAGGCGGAGACATTAGCAGCCAAGACTCAAGGCAAGCCTGGCATTATTAAAGATTATCAGACAGCGGAGAGCAAAGAGTATCCGTTCCGTCTTCATGATCTTACGCTGCTGCAGCGGGAAGCCAATGGCCGTTATGGTTATTCGGCGAAAAAGACGCTTGATATTGCGCAGGCTTTGTACGAGAAGCATAAAGCAATCACTTATCCGCGTACGAACTCTAACTACGTAACGGAAGAAAATTTACCTGTTATGCAGAAGGTGCTTTCGATGCTGCAAGGCAACGATACGTACAGGGAGCTTGCGAATGGTGCAGACCGCAGCCGGGTGCATAAAGGCAATAAGGCTGTTTGTAATCCGGCAAAGGTCGAGGATCACCATGCGATTATGCCAACGCCAAAACGGCCTTCGGGACTTAACCCGGAAGAGCAGAACATCTATGACATGATTGTCAGACGTTTCTTGTCGCAATATTACCCGCCGGCAGTTTATAAGAACCATACGGTGTTAACAGAAGTAGAAGGCGAAACCTTCCGTACGAAAGCGAAGGAATTGCTGGATATTGGCTGGAAGGTTGTACAGCAGGATCAAGCACAAACGGCGAAGAAGACGAGCAAGCGTAAAGGCAGCGAGAAGGACGAAGCTGAGGCTGATGAAGAAGAACTGCTAATGGATAAACCCTTCTCTATTGAGCCGAGCCAAGGTGTACGCTGTGTGAAGTCGGAAGCGCACGAGAAAACAACTCAGCCGCCGAAAGCCTATACTGAGGGGACTTTGCTTAAAGCAATGGAAAGTGCGGGCAAGTCGATGGAAGATGACGAGCTTCGTGAAGCAATGAAGGATACCGGCTTAGGGACGCCTGCTACACGTGCAGCAACGATCGAGCGTTTGAAGCAGGTTGGTTATGTTGGACTAACCGGCAAGAAGCTTGAGATTTCCTCAAAAGGCTGTGCAGCGATTGAATTGATCCGTGGAGCTGGCGTAGATCTGCTGGCATCACCGGAGATGACAGGCCGGTGGGAGCAGCGTCTCCATCAAATTTCACGTGGTGAAGCATCTGATGATCAATTTATAATGAAAGTGAAGCAATTTGCTGCTATGATCGTCGATAAGGTGCGTCAGCAGCGTCCAGCGGCGCCAGGTACGTTCGAAGAACGGGAAAGCGGCGGTAAGCGGACAGCTGCTGCTGGTGCGAAGAAAGGCAACCGTACGACTAAGACAGCCAGCGGAAGTAGAGAGCGTTCTACAGCAGCTTCTGCCTCATCCTCGTCCAGAGCTACATCATCTGGTACACGGACAGCAGCAGCTTCCTCCAGCAGGCAAAGCGCAGCAAGTCCATCATCGACACGAGAACCCATAGCAGCTTGTCCGAGAGCCGGCTGCCATGGTCAAATCATTGAGGGTAAACGTGGTTTTGGCTGCAGCGCGTTCCGAGATGGCTGTACCTTTGTTATCTGGAAGGAGCAGCAAGGGAAGACGATATCGATCACGATGATTAAATCCCTGCTGGAAAGAGGGGCGACAAGTCAACTGACCTTCAAGCGTCCAGATGGCAGCAGCACCAAGAGCAAGTTCGTGCTTATGGACAGGGATATAGGAACGTTAACCGTCCAGTAGATCAGTAGGTGCATGCAATAGGAGGGACGATATGATAATGAGAAAGCTTGCTCGAATAGCTGTAAGCACGGTTATCGTAGCAGTCATTCTGTTATTTGTTCTACTATGCTTAGGCGGGATTCTTTTCTTTTCCGGGGTTTGGTACGAAGCATCGTTTATGTGAGAAAAACTCCTATCGGAGTACTTCGAGGAAGAGCGACCGCGTTTAAGCGGAAGTTTTTATCGCCAATCGGAATGATTTCTTAGTAAAAAAGGAGTAAAGCAGCCAAGGCCGCTTTACTCCTTTCTTTGTTACCCACGGTTAATGTAGTCATGGATTGCAGGAGGGACCTCCAGCAGGTTATTTAAGGTGAAGAAAGCGCCCTTTGGCTCTACTTCGATATTGATAACATTATACTGCCATTCCGATTCTGCCATCATATGGATGGCGTGAATGCCAGCAGTTAACGCCGGAACAACATCCGTGCGGATAGAGTTGCCAATCATCCAGGTTAAGCCACGGTCGTAACCGCCTTGAGCCAAAATTTGCTCCAGTGCCTCGCTGTTCTTATGGCGGCGGATATAAACCCGATTATCGAAGTAGCGTTCCAGATGCATACGTTCAATCTTACGGCGCTGGATCGTCAGCTCACCACCGGTATAAAGATGGAGGATATGACCATCTCCAGCTAGCTTATCAAGCGTAGATTCCATATTGGGATAAGGCTCAGTCTCATGCTCGTAGACGCTAAGACCAAGCTTCCACAAGAAGTCCTGCTCCGTGGAGGAGCGCTTGCGGCCGGTCAGGTCACTGTAGTAGTTATATGTATCGATAAAAGACTGCGGGAAATGCTCGCTCTTAAATCCGAGCACAGCTACACCCGCAATATCAATTTCTGTCTGTTTATTACGCACGGCTTCGGCACTAACGCCTTCGTAACCGGCAAACCATGTCGTCATCGCATCAACAAACTGCTCGATAACGAAATAGAAATATTTATTACAATGGATTAGAGTGTCATCCAGGTCAAAAAAAAGGTTTTGCTTCATATAAAGCACGGCTCCTTTAGTGAAGTTCATCGTATGAACAATCTACCTCATTAGAAGCCCTACGTCAACGAAGGGGCAAATCGGATGTTTAATTCAGGTGAATTAAGCTAATCATTCTCATACAGAGCAGGGAGGTGATGAGCATGCCGTTTAATAAAGCTGATAAAACGCAGAACCGCCAAAACCAATCCAGCAGCAAGTCTGAAGCCATTGGCCTCAAGCTGAACAAAATTGCAAACCGACCTTCAAGTTTAAATGGAATTAATAAACAACTGCCATAACGAAGGCAAACGGAATGCAGGATGCCACTTAAGGTCATCTTGCATTCCGTTTTACATAAATGTATTTAAGCATATTAAGCATATTTCATCTGAGCATTGGTCAATTTATTCTTAATAAAGGCGATACGACGCCGAACATAAAAGTCCATGCTGTCTCCCTTCAAATCATTTGGCGAAATCACCTCCTCTGCAAGATTATCGATAATCTTTAATGTTCCGTCCGTATAAAATTTAAACGTTAAGTCCCGGCGCGGCCATCCTTTCTCTAAATAACGAAAGTTTTCGCAGCTCTTATTCATGGTGATTCAGCCTCCTTCAAATGATTATGGGATGATGGATATTAAGAACACTTGTTCTGTTTTTATTATAGCAAACATTTGTTCGCGTGGAAACTATTTTTTGTTTCTCGTAAACTAGATTTATAGAGTTGCGAAGCGTTTACAAAAAGGGGCATGGACTAATGTTGAAAATAATGAATCTGACACAGCAAATTCCCGGCGGGCCTACCATTCTGAAGAACATCAGCTTTGAAGTATTGCCCGGCCAATTCATTGCGATAAAAGGGGCTAGCGGGAGCGGGAAGTCGATGCTGCTCAAATGTCTGGCATTGCAGCAAAAGTGGACGAGTGGAAATTACTTTTTCGAAGGGGAAGATATATTCAAGTCAGGCCTTTCAGGTAAGCTGAAGATCCGCCGGGCAGTAGCTTATTTGGAAGAGAAGCCCGCACTTCATCAGAATAAGACAGGCCTTAAGAATGTAAGCATCGGGGCGGTTACTCAAACACCGGCATGGCGCAGATGGACAGGGATGCTGCGCAGCGACGATTATATGGGTGCAATGGATACGATTGAAAAGTTAGGCTTGATCGATAAAGCACATCAGAAAGCTAGCACAATGAGTGGCGGCGAACGGCAACGTATTGCCATTGCCCGGGCATTGGTGCACGGCGCGAAGGTTATTGCGGCAGATGAGCCAGTAGCCGGCCTGGATCCGCATACCGCTGACCGGGTGTTATCTGATCTGAAGAGACTTAGCCAGGAGCAGGGAGTGACCGTTATTGCCGTGCTTGATCAAGGGGATTGGGCAGAACGGTTTGCCGACCGGATCATTGGCTTGAATAATGGTGAGCTTGTTCTTGATGTAAAAGGCAGAAGATTGACTGAACGGGAGAAAATGCTGCTGTGAGCAATATCGAGCTTAGACTGATTAAGGAAGACGAACTGGAAGAAGCGCTTTATCTGGAGCAACGCTGTTATGTACCGGATGCTGCGGGCACGCGGGAAGGGTTCCGTTATCGCTTTGATCATTACCCTGGATACTTCTGGTCGGCATGGTCGGGAGATAAGCTGCTTGGCATTACGAACGGCATTCTTACTTCGGCATGGTCCTGCGGCGATGAAATGAAGGGCGACCAGCAGGATGATGAACAAGGGAATAACTTCTGCATCCTGACCGTTGCAGTAGCGGATGAAGCAAGACGGCAGGGGATTGGAGCCATGCTTTTGAACAAGCTGGTTAAGGAATGTGATGCGGCAGGACATGACGCCATTATTCTCATGTGCGAGCCTCATCTTATCCGATTCTATGAGCAAGCGGGTTTTACGTATATTGGAGTATCTTCATCATCACATGGCGGGATAGAGTGGCATGAAATGAGACGTACCCTGCATATAATGGAGCATCTGACCAAATAGGTAGGTGTCTTCGAAATGGCATTTCAGTCTCCAGTTATTGTCCAATCGGCAAGAGCGGCTTCCCCCAAAGCGGAGCTATGGATTCCTTATGTAAGCGGCGGTCCGAATGATGATGCGATCAAGCGAATCAATGAATCCATTCGAAAAGCGGCTCAACAGCTGGTAGACGAGCAGGGCTCGCTGGACGATCCCCGGGCTGAAATGACCGGGTATTACGAAGTGAAGACCAACGAGAGAGATATTCTCAGCCTATCATTATTTAATTACACCTATTCGGGGGGCACGCATGGATTAACGCTGCAGGTATCGCTCACTTTTCGTGTATCGACTGGACACGCCTACAGTCTTCCGCAGTTGTTCAAACCGGGGAGTGCCTACATTCACCGGATATCCGAGATCGTCGATAAGCAGATTAAGGATCGGGACATTAGTACTCTGGAACCGTTCCAATCGATTCGGCCTGATCAGGATTATTATATTGCGGACCGTTCGATCGTCATTTATTTTTCGTTGTACGAGTTGACCCCTTATGCTTATGGGTTTCCGTATTTTCCGATTTCGGCTTATGATCTCCAGGATATCGTGAGTGAGAACGGGCCATTAGGTGTTATGGTACCAAACAACTAAAGCAGAGACGGCAATGGACATGCTAGGGGAGTTGCCAGAAGGAGCTGATCCGAATGGCCAAAAAGAAATGGCTTGGCTTAATCGCACATCTTGTGCTTGGCGCTTTGTTTCCCTACGTACTCATTGGCGGTATTGTACTACTCTATGGATTTATGGCACCATCAACCGGATCCCAAAAGGCATATGGTTTAGTTATAGTTTCGGTCTACACCTTACTCCTTATCGGGGTCAATGTTTGGACACTTAGAAGACTGGATTTTCGGGCTAGATGGCGATGGCTGATCATTCATGTTTTGGCATGGGCGGCGGCTGTTATTACATCATTCGCAATGCTGCGATTCTCGGAATTATAAAAGCCCGGCTGCTTGCCGGCATGGAGGGCTGTCCTTATGGGCAGCCCTCTTCTTGTTGCCTGACATGACCGATCTTACTCCCTCATACATTATCGTAGTAGGGAGGGGTTCGATGATGGTCGCCGTTTGGATTGGTCTCTTGCTGTTTGCTATTGTTTGTGTCTGTGCCTTGATGATTACGGCAAGGGCACAGAATAGTATTTGTGCTTCGAAGCACATAAGTATGATTGCATATGGCGAATATGCCCAGTCACAGCAGGATAAGCATGATCTTAATTTATTTGGGCTCGCCCAACAGCTGCGGAGGCGGTTAGGCGCCGCCGCGTCATTTGGCCTTTCATTTCAATCCATGGGCTTCATTGGAGCCATATTTCTGTTAGCTGGTCCTGCTCTGAAGCAGGGGGGACCCTCAGTCGTCAGCATTGGATTACCGATCCTTGCGTTGTTTGGTCTTCTCGTTAGTGCTTCACTTGCGGAGTTGTCATCAGCCGTACCGACTGCTGGTGGTGTCTATCATTGGTCGTCAGCACTTGGAACAAGGCGGTGGGGCTGGTATGCCGGATGGTTCCATCTCGCCGGACACCTTGCCATCATGACGGTTATGAATGGGGCATGTGCATATATATTGGATAAAATGCTGGCTGTATGGCTCGATTATTCTTCCTCGTGGCTATCAACGGGATTGCTTCTAATCGGGATTACTGCCCTTCAAGCTGTGGTGAACCATTGGGGAACAGGCCGTCTCGGCTCTATGCTGGAAGCAGGGATATTGCTGCAGGCTGCGATTCTTGCAGCCATTATTGGCGGGATCTATATTACTTTCGGGCAAGGCGTGTATTCGCCTGAGCTGCTATATTCCTTTCAAAAATCCACGCTGGACGGTCATGTCACGCCGTGGGCTTTTATCACTGGTGTATTTGTACTGCAGAAGCTGTTTCTAGGGATGGATGGAGCCGCCCAGGCGTCTGAGGAAATTAGGGATCCAAGAGTTCGTGTTCCGTGGGCGATCTATTTTTCATCGGTGTACACGATGATTGGAGGATTCGTTCTCTTGATGTGCCTTACGCTGGTTCTTCCGGCGATCGTGGGAACTACCTTATTTAGCAGTAGTGACAACCTGTTCGCGGCTGCTGCGCTCGATGGCTGGCAGGGCAATTCACTTATTGTTCTGGTTATTGCTGCTGCTTTATGGGGGAGTGGGAACAGCGAGATGCTTGTGTGCTCGCGGGCTGTCTTCTGTTTGGCAAGAGATCAGGCACTGCCATACAGCAGAGTGTTATCTCAAATAACTAGGAAACTTCAAACACCTTTACCAGCCATACTAGTTGTTTCTGTTTTATCCGTTATTTTGTTTGGAGTAGGGAGACTGGTCGATGGGGGAGAGGTGGCTATCTCCAGCTTACTTGGATTAGGAGTATTATGCTTGCAGCTGGCCTATGCGATTCCAATTGGGATTAAGTTAAGATTGCATGGAAGGCATCGCTTGCTGGAGGATGCTCCCTGGCATTTAGGTGCATACAGTCCATTCGTTAATTGGTCGGCGTTTGTATGGCTGATCGTCTCGGGAGTACTTTCTGTCTTTGCGCTTGGGATATGGGGAGCGGTTGGAACGGGGGTGCTGCTTGTGCTCATCATGGTCATGGATCGGAAATACCGGAAGCAGCATCTGGCGAAGCTTCAAAGTCGGTTAAAGCGGCCAAGAGGCGAAATCATCAGAATTGAGCGAAAATTCCATATTCACTGAAAACTTTGGGAAATGAGGAAATATTGCGCCTGATATTTCCCGGGGAAGCGCATAAAACTACACAAACAAAACGTTTTCGACATTACAGGCTCGAATGCTACAAAAGGTGTCGAAGAGTAGTCTTGAAAGACTAGTTACTCATGGCTGAAAAGACTGGTTTTATAGGTGTTTTAGGCTGATTAATGGCATTAATAATAGACAGGCAAAAGATGTTTTTGCCATCTTCTCCCTAATAAGATTATAATAGTGGAAGAGTAGATTAGGACAGGAGGCTAAGAGAAGCAAATGTCTTGGGAAATAAAGAACAGCCGTATTGTATCTCTAAACGTCGGAATTCCTGTAGAGGCCATGCATGGAGCAAAGCCTATACAGACCGGTATTTTTAAGTCGGCATCGAATGACAAACATTATTTAAGCACTACCGGATTGTCCGGTGACGGGCAGGCAGATCTTGTTCATCACGGCGGGCCGGACAAAGCGGTTTGCGTCTATTTCGAGTGTCATTTTCCCTATTGGGAAGAGTGGCTGGGAAATAAACTGAGCTATGGTGCTTTCGGAGAGAACTGGACATTATCGGAATGGTCAGAGCAGGATTTATGTATTGGAGACGTCCTTCAGGCAGGGAATGTTGTCGTGCAAGTCAGCCAGCCTAGACAGCCATGCTTCAAGCTTGGCATTCGTCATGAGCGGCCTGAGCTGACAGCCCATGTTCAGCAGACCGGATTTACAGGCTTTTATTTCCGAGTGCTGCAAGAAGGAGAAATTGGTGCAGGCGAAGACCTCAAGTTGGTTAAGCGGCATCCTGCAGCGATCTCTCTGGCGGAAGCTAATCGCGTCATGTATGAAGGAAAGACTGACCTCGAGGGCATGACTGCTTTGCTTGCGGTAGATGAGCTGTCAGACAGTTGGAAGCAAACGTTAAAGAGCCGTGTGGAGCGGCTGCAGCAAATGTAAGGAGGAAGCACGGTTTGAAAGAGTACGAAATCGCTGCGCTGATTGAGCAGTACCGGCTCGATTCCGATTGGATGATTGTGCCGGGGGACAGCGGGATGAACAACACAACAAGAATGATCAAAGCAGGCGATGAACGTTACGTGCTTCGCATCTACAACAATCACCGGAACAGGGATATTGTTAAGCTGGAGCATCATGTGTTATATGCTCTTCACGAGCAGGAGCTTGGATTTCAAATCCCAGTTCCCGTGTTGAATCAGTCGGGTGAGACAATTTCCCAATGTGAAGATGGGGCACTTGCAGCCATGTATCGATATATTCCGGGAGAACGGCCGAAAGCTGATCACAAAGCACATATTCAATCGCTTGGTCAAATCGCTGCTAGATTGTCTAAAGCTCTTGGGAAACTATCGATTCAGCAAGCTCCTATCTATGATCCGTATTACTTAATTGAAGAGACTTACTCTTCCCTAATCCAAGATGAACTTCCCATGATTATTCAGTCATCTGAGAAGTTTGTGAATCTGGCGGACAAAGCTGCTGTAATCATGACTCAATTAAAAGGTCTATCCGTCAAAATGAGAGAATTGCGAGGATTGCCACATCAATGGATTCACGGAGATCTAAATTTCAGCAATACAGTTGCTGACGGCGATTCCATTATTGGTGTTCTGGATTTTGAGTTTTGCACGATTGATGTAAGACCAATGGAGCTGGTTGTTGCTCTCATTGACTTTTTCAAAGGTGAGGATTCAGAAATTTGGGAGTCGATTCAGCTATTCTGTGAAGGGTATGGCCCAGAAGGCAGTCTGACACAGGAAGAGTTGGAAGCGTTACCGCTTCTCATTAAGCTTCGTGTGCTGGATGTATTTCTCCACTTCACGAACCGCTTCAAGGAAGGGCTCGATGATGCAAACATTCTAGCAGGCTTCATCGATCAGACATACCGGATTTGCGAATGGGTAGACAATAATGAGAAACAGTTGCTCGAGCTGTTTCAAAGTAGGCTTATGTAGGGCAGATCAAGTCAGGCATAGTTCGTTAATGTTGCTAATTGTAGAGAGGATGAGTCGATATGAACGTCGCAGCATCACTTGGATATGGCAGCCAGGAACGATTGTTAATTATTAATGCAGATGATTTTGGGTTATGTCCATCCACGAATAAAGCAATTGAGCAGCTGCTTCAAGAGAATGTGGTAAGTTCGGCAACGATTATGATGCCTTGCAAGTCCTCTAAGGAAGCGGCTCTTTGGAGTGCCAAGCATCCGGGGTACGATGTCGGCATTCATTTTACTTTCACGAGTGAGTGGGATGCTTACCGGTGGGGGCCAGTCAATAAAGGCAGTGATACGCAGTCGCTTATTACTAGTGATGGCTATTTTCCAAAAGATTGTAGAACCTTTGAATTGCAAGCTGATCCGCGGCAGGTAAAAGACGAAATGATTGCCCAGATCGAGGCTGCTCTCGCTCATGGGATAAAGCCTACTCATGCGGATAATCACATGGGAAGCTTGTATGGACTTGAAACAGGCAGACATTTTCTGAAAGAAGTGTTTGAAGTGTGTGCGGCATATGGCTTGCCTTTCCGGCTGCCTCGTAAGGTTGCTGCAGCTAATGAACAGATGGTCCCGCAAGAGCTTGTGGAACAGGCAAGGCAGCTTGGCTTATTAGCACATGCAATGGGCGTTGTCGTCCTTGACTATTTGCTCGGATTACCTTTCCCGCTAAAACCAGGTGAGACGTATCAGTCCGTCAAAGCGGATCTCAAGCAGATGCTTCATCATCTTCAGCCTGGTGTTACGGAACTGTTATTCCATCCATCGCTCGTGACTGACGAGCTGCTTGCTTTCCATGGTCAACCTGAGAAGCGGGGAATGGAGTTTCAATTGTTCCGAGACCCGGAAATCCAGCAGACGCTTAAAGCGGAAGGGATTCGGGTTATTCATTGGAGAGATCTTCAGCAATTGCAGAAGACAGTTTACGGCAGGGCGTAATCACAACTGGAGTCATTCGATAACGAAAAAGGAGTCTTGCACATGTCATTCCAATCGATCAACCAATTAGCAGAGAAGCTGAATACGAATATTGGCCGGGTTATTGTCGGCAAAGATAATGTTACTGAGCTGTTGTTTATCGCATTAATTACTTCTGGTCATGTCCTGCTCGAAGATGTCCCTGGCACGGGAAAAACTCTGCTCGCGAAATCACTCGCACAATCGCTTAAGCTTCAATTCCGAAGGGTACAATTTACGCCGGATTTGCTGCCTTCTGACCTTAGCGGTATTCAATATTATAATCAGAAAGATGGCGGCTTCGAGTTTCGTCCGGGGCCGCTCTTCACTAATCTGCTGCTTGCCGATGAGATCAATCGGGCGACTCCTCGTACGCAATCCAGTCTCCTCGAATGTATGGAGGAGCGCCAGATCAGTGTGGATGGTGAGACCAAACGATTGGACAAGCCATTTATGGTTATTGCTACTCAAAACCCAGTGGAGCATCAAGGGACATTCCCTTTGCCAGAAGCTCAATTGGACCGGTTCTTATTCAAGATCCAAATGGGTTATCCAACAACAGAAGAAGCTCTTCAAATTCTTAAACGATTTAATAATGCCGATCCGCTGGGCCAGCTTGAGCCGGTAGCGACAGCAGCAGATATTGCAGAGGCACAGCGTCGTTACGCGGAGGTTCGTGTATCCGATGAAGTGCTGCAATATCTCTTGCAATTAATTGAACGTACTCGTTCCAGAGAAGATGTTAATATCGGTGTCAGTCCACGTGGCAGTCAAGCTTTACTTCGAGCATCACAGGTGCATGCAATCTTGCGAGGTAGGGATTACGTAACGCCAGATGATGTGAAAGCAATGGCAAAGCCGGTTCTTGCCCATCGTTTGTCTCTTAAAGGTATGCACAGATCTCATAAGCAGGCGGAAGTCATCATCGAAGATATTATCCGGCAAACCGCAGTACCTGCGGAAGCTGGGATCGTCTCCCGATAGTGGTGAGCGGATGATTATATTCTGGGTCGCATTCGCAGCTATTCTTGTGTTTTTTCTGCAGGCAAAATTATTTCATAGTTATGGCTTAAAGCAAATCGGTTATGAGCGAAAATTTCAAAAGAGAGTCAGCTATCGCGGCGAAACCATTGAACTAGTCGAGCAGCTGACGAATGCCAAATGGCTGCCTGTCCCATGGATGAGGGTAGAATCACAATTATCGTCGGACTTATTATTCCATCGTCAAGATAATCTCGAAGTGAGCAGCGGTACGCTGTCTCAAAATCATAAAAGCTTCTTTACCTTAATGCCAAATACTAAGATTACAAGAAGACATCGCATTGTTTGTACGAAGCGTGGCTGGTATAAACTGCAATCGGTTACAATGACAGCCGGCGATCTTTTAGGCTTCATTCATCAAACAAAGCAGATTGCCTTGAATGGCGAGCTGATCGTATATCCTACGCCAGCTGATGTACCCGTTCATGAGCTTCCTTCGCATAGCTGGCAAGGGGAATTATCGGTCAGGAGATGGATTGTTGAGGATCCGTTTGTCGTCATGGGAACACGGGATTATCGTTCCGGCGATACGCATAAGATGGTGAATTGGAAGGCGACGGCTAGAGCAGGTAAGCTGCAGGTGCATCAATATGATTACACCGCTGATCGCAAGCTTATGATTTATTTGAACGTGGAAGACAATGAGAATATGTGGCGGACCGTTAATGATGAAGAACTGATCGAACATGGAATTGAATGGGCAGCTGGAGCTGCTCAATCGGTTATTCAAAGCGGGATGGAAGCGGGCTTCTGCACGAACATGCCGATTATCGGTGAGTTTGGCAGCACACTCATTGAACCGCGCAGCGGCGGCGGACATTTGTCTGAAATATTCGAAGCGATGGCGAAGCTGGAGCTGCTCCGGACAGAGCCGTTTATCGATCTGCTGACTCGGGAAGCAGATAGCGGATATGCGCAGCGTGATGTTTTGGTGATCTCAACCTTCTGGAACGATCAGCTGGAATCTCAAGCTGACAGATTACGGCGTAATGGCAATGCAGTTGTTCATTGGACTCTTACCGAACAGCCTAAAGCAGAGCAGCAGGAAGGTGAAGCGGGATGAACCAATCTAATTCGCATAATCTGATAGGGCTGCGACTGCTTCAAGGAAGTATAGAGACATTATTCTACTTGCCGCTTCTATTTATTGCCGCTTTCTATGCTTCAACCAGCAGCTTTATGGTTTCATGGCTGCTTACGCTTCCAATCGTATATACTTTAGGAGCGTTATGGATTCGCAAAGTGAAAGTAAATCGCAGGATTTACCGTTTGCTTATTGCTATCTTGCTCGGTGCGGGGCAGACGATACTATTATTAGCTGTATTAATAGCATTTAATGCTGAGCTTTCAGGCATAACGGTTCTTATTCTAGGCCTCCTAGGAGCTTTCATTTCTACAAATGGGATGAGAGCAGCTACAAAAGGCTGGTATGTAGCATTCCCGAATACGCTTATGTTTGTAAGTGTCATATTGTACGTGATTCTAACGATCGCAGCTCATCTACGTGAGCAGCTTGAGCCGTATTTTACCTTCCTGACCATATGCGGGATTGCAGCACTCGTTCTTTTACTTTATATCATTAATGAAAGACTACTTACGTACGAGACTCATTCCGGCGGAGCAATCCAATCTGCTACGACTAAGGTATTCAAACGACAAAACCGGTTTATGCTTAGTATCGTAGCTGTATTATTGCTCATTGCAGGGTTGTTCCGTCAGCTCCAGAGCTCCATCGAAGCATTCTTTCACGCTGTCATGAATCGGATCATGGATTGGTTGAACAGATCAGAAGAACCAGTCCAGGAGCCACCTGCAGATACACCACCTCCAGAGCAAAGTATTCTGCCTCCGGTAGAAGCTAATCATCATCCACAATGGTTGATATGGCTGGAGCATCTTGCTAAGTATATTGGCATAACCTTGTTGATCATTGGCGTCGCGGTCCTCTTATTCTTTGTTGGGCGTAAGCTTTATCAGCTCATCAACAAAGCATTGGGCCGGATATGGGAACGTGCAAGTGATAGGAAGGACAGTGCTGAAGGGTATACCGATGAGGTGGAAAGTCTCGTGTCACAGTCCAAATGGACTGACAGGTTCCTTAAACCTGGCAAGAAGAAAGAAGCCCGCTGGGAGGAACTGCGTACTACGGGAGATAAGGTTCGTTATCTGTACCGTTGGTTCGTTGCTGGTGCGACGGGGAAGGGATACTCGTTTAAGCCGCATTTTACCGTTAAAGAAACGGGCTCAGATATTCTTGCTTGGCGTAATAAGCCTCAGACCAATGCAGATGTTGAGCAGCTGACTAGCTTATATGACGAAGTACGGTACGGGGGACAGGAGCCAAACGAAGAACTCGTCCAATCCCTGAGAAAGAGACTGGACGAGCAAAGGAAGTAACTTATTTAAGCGATGCGATATATTGGGCGATCTTTGTACCATGAAAGCGTCCGGATTCAATGAAAATTTCATTCGCTTCATGCTTGGAGGCGACGACACCAGCCAGAAACAGGCCAGGGACGTTCGTCTCCATTGTTGTTTCATCAAAGTAAGGGAAGCCTTCTTCCTCAATCTTCACGCCTGAGCTTGTCAGGAAATCACGGTCAGGATGGAAGCCTGTTAAGGCAAGTACAAAATCATTGGCTACAGAATGACGGCCTTCCGGATTTTCTACGATCACATGATGACTGTCGATTTCAACGACACGAGAATTAAATAGCATACGAATGATACCGTTGTTAACTTTACCTTCAAAGCCTGGTCTTACCCAAGGCTTAATGCTCCTTGAGTAGTCGGCACCACGATAAATTACGGTAACCTTTGCACCAACACGTTCAAGCTCAAGTGCGGCGTCAATGGCTGAGTTGCTTCCACCGATGATCGCAACCTCCATGCCGGTATAGGGATGAGCTTCACGGAAGAAATGCGTCACCTTATCCATTTGCTCGCCAGGGATGCCGAGATAATTCGGATGATCGAAATACCCGGTTGCGACAACGACATAACGCGCTTCATAGTGCTTCTCTACGCCGTATCGATCGGTGCTTGTTAGATGGAATTGGCCGTCTTCCTGGCGTTCAACCCGAAGTACAGTCTCATACGCATTCACGCGAACATTGTTGCGCAGCGCTGCCATCCGATAGTAATTGATCGCTTCGAGGCGGGATGGTTTATCATTTGGGGTTGTGAAGGGGATATCCCCGATTTCCAACTTTTCCGGTGTGCTGAAGAAATGCATATAAGTAGGATACATAGAGATAGAATGGGCAATATTACTCTTCTCAATAATAACGGGATGAAGTCCGATCCGTTCAAGCTCGATAGCAGCAGCGAGGCCGCATGGTCCTGCTCCGATAATGATTGCTTCTTCTTTTATCATGCATGGAACCTCCTCAAATGATAATTTCAAATATAGCGCTGTTGAGCTATATTTAATTACTCATAATTCGTAAACATAGTAACGTTCATTGTACCGCTACCTGCGGATTTAATGCAAATTTGGCGAATGGCTATCTTGTACAGGGTTTGGAATATTGTATAATAATGTGGAACCGTGGTTAGCAGAAGGAGGGGTCAAACATGCGACGGCGATTTGTTATAGAAGCAGTAATGGTTGCAACGTATGGACATCTTCTCATTCCGAGCCGTCCAGTTGATTACGTCGTGCCTTATTCATCGATACTTGAGCTTTACGATATGAGAGACGGGGCGGAACCCGTCATGGATGACTTGGATGACGATGCGCATGTGAAAAGTAAAATTGGGGAGCTCATTACCTTTTTCGAAGATCCTTTGAATCGAAAAAAAATCGAGCGCTCGATGCAGGTGCCGTGGAAAGAAAGCTCTCCGCTCATTTTGAATGATATGATTCATTTCACGATTGTGCATGCTGTAGATAACGCACATTATGGAGAATATTTCGATCCAATCGAGACAGAGCTACTTCTGACAAGTTCGAAGCTGCAAATCCCACTCTTGTCTGATCAGTTCGAGTTTCAAGATAAGCTGCTGGAAGCAAGAGTCCCTGTCCAGATCTATGATATCGAAGACTTCGAGTTTGCGGTGGAAGAAGGCATTTCCATGACGGACGCAAGTCAATTGGGCGATTTGTAAAATAGATAGCGATTCGACAAAATCAGCTATTGCGTTAGTAAGAGTTAGTCTGTTACGATACGAACAGATTATATGAAAAATATTCCGAAGGAAAGAGGTGTCCGGCATGTGGAATCAACAACAACAGGCAATGATTGTTTATGTTCGTTCTTCCAAGCATGCCGTACAGGCCGCCTTCGCGATACGACCACATTAAGCGGGTAACTTCTGCTTTTTGCTGTTCGATCGGTACGAGGATCTCGAGCCTATTTACGGCTCGAGGTCTTTTTTTGTTCTTTTTTAAGCAGAGAGGGGAGGCAGAAACACAAGTGAAAGTACTATTGCGTGTATTAGCTTATGTAAGACCAAGCGCGAAATGGGCGGCTGTAGCGATCGTTATTATGATTTTCGCCACGATGTTTGACCTGGTAGCGCCATGGATATTACGGGAAATCTTCGATGAAGGTATTAAGAAGAGCAATGTATCTGTCATTATGTGGCTGACATTACTCCTAGTTGGTGTTCAGGTGCTCAAAAGTGCAGGGATGTTCCTGCAAGGTTACTCCCAAGAGCTCGTTGGGCAAAACGTAGTGCTTAAGCTTAGGGAGCAGATGTATGCACAGCTGCAGCGGTTATCCTTCTCCTATTATGACAAAGCGCAAACTGGGCAGTTAATGTCACGAATGACTGGTGATATCGATGCGGTCAAGAACTTTGTTGGCTTTGGTGCGATGGGGCTGCTGACAGGATTATTAACCTTTGTTGGTACGATGATCTTTATGTTATGGATGAACTGGCAGGTAACTCTGATCAGCACGGTGACAATTCCGCTTATTCTGCTTGTATTGTGGTGGTTCAGTAACAAGGTAGGTCCGGCATGGTCCAGTATTCGGGAACAGACCGGACGACTGACGACTACGCTGCAGGAAAATATCGCAGGCATCCGTGTTGTGAAATCGTTTGCAACGGAAGAAGCCGAACAGAAGAAATTTGCTGAACGGAACAAGCAAAACTTTGATACCAATATGGAACGTGCAAAGCTGGAAGCGAAAGCCTTCCCTTTAATGGGCTTGTTCGGCGGCCTGACATTTGTCCTGATGATCTGGCTGGGAGCTGTCTATGTCGCTCGTGGTGAGATGACACTGGGAACATTCATGGCATTCCAATGGTATACATGGGGCATTATTTGGCCGCTCAATATGTTAGGCTGGCAGATCAATATTATGCAGCAGGCCATTAAGGCGGCACCACGCGTATTCGAAGTGCTGGATACCCCTTGCGATATTGTATCGCCAGAGGCTGGTATAACGACAGACAATATGCGCGGGAAGGTCTCCTTCCAAGACGTGACTTTTTACTTTAAAGATCAAGATCCCACAAAGGATAATCCTATACTTAACGAGATTAACTTCGAAGTTAAGCAAGGTGAAGTTATCGCCGTACTGGGAGCAACCGGTTCGGGTAAAAGCAGCTTGATCGCCTTGCTCTCGCGATTCTATGAAGTGTCGTCAGGCCGGGTGTTGATCGACGGTGTAGATGTAAGGGAATATGAGCTCGACGGCTTGCGCCGCAGTGTCGGCATCGTGCCGCAGGAGACCTTCTTGTTCTCCGCATCGATCCGAGACAACATCGCATACGGGTATCCGGATTCCACAATGGAGCAAATCGAGCATGCGGCAAGAAAAGCACAAATTCATGATTTTATCGTAACGATGCCTCATGGCTACGATACTTTAATTGGTGAGCGTGGCGTTGGACTATCCGGTGGACAAAGACAACGTGTTGCACTTGCTCGGGCGATCTTAATGAATCCGCCGATTCTGGTACTAGATGAAGCAACCGCAAGTGTTGATACCGCGACGGAGTCTGCCATACATGAAGCGCTGCTCGAAGTTATGAAGGGCAGAACAACCTTTATTATCGCACAGCGTTTATCCTCGATTCAGCATGCTGACCGTATCCTTGTTCTGGAGCAAGGACAGCTAATCGAGCAAGGTACACATAAGGAATTAAGCGAGCGGAATGGATTCTTCCGCCAATTATTTGAGCGCCAGAAGCTTGCAGCCGGACGTTAAGGGACAGGAGGGGAATACATGAGTCAAGTGGAATGGGATGACGACAACGAGATTGAGGAGAAACCGTTTAATCTCGTCTATATGCGAAGGCTGCTTGGATATTTGAAGCCATATCGGAGGCTGCTCAGCATCATTATAGGCGTTGTCCTTATTAATATGATCTTAAGCCTTGCGGAGCCTTTGCTGCTTGGGTATTTGATCGATGAAGGCATTACAAAAGGGGATTTTACAGCTATCCATCTATTTGGTATATCCTTGCTTGGTATCAAGCTGGTCGGCTGGGCCTGCGGCTGGGCGCATACGAAATATATTAACTTTACGGGACAACGTATCTTGTACGATCTGCGCCAGCAGCTGTTTAATCATTTGCAAAAGCTGTCATTCCGATTCTTCGACGGACGTCCAGCAGGTAAGATCATGTCTCGTATCACGAACGATACGAATGCGATCGGCGAGCTTATTAACGGCGGTCTGATCACCACAGTTATGGAAGTCACACATCTTGTGGGGATCGTTGCAATCTTGCTTTGGATGGATTGGAAGCTGGCGTTGTTATCCTTTATTATGATGCCGCTGCTGTATCTGATTGTGAATCGGTTACGTCCTCGGATTGAAGGAGCATGGACTCGTTCGCGTAAGACGATGTCAGCGATTAACGGGCATCTGAACGAAACGATTCAAGGTATTCGTGTTGTGCAAGCGTTCTCTCGCGGGCAAAAGAACAGTATGCGCTTCGAAGGAATCAACCTCCGCAATAAGCAGGCTTTTATGCGGGCCATTATGCTTGAATCTACCGTATACCCGCTTGTTGAGTTGGTCGGGATGATTGGTACATGTATCGTGATCTGGTTTGGAGCGCAACAAGTGATGGATAATGCGCTGACAATTGGTTTCGTCATGGCGTTCATCAACTACTTATGGCGTTTCTGGGGACCACTTAGCGCATTGTCCAAGGTATACAGTCAAGTACTCTCGGCAATGGCTTCTGCAGAGCGGATCTTCGAAATTCTGGATACCGAACCAGAGGTGACAGACGCGGCAGACGCTCGCCGCCTGCCAGCGATTCGTGGTGAAGTGACATTCGAGAATGTATCATTCCGATACGAAGACACGAAGCCGGATGTGCTTCATGGGGTAAGCTTCACCGTCCGTCCGGGACAACGAGTGGCATTAGTTGGTCCAACCGGAGCGGGGAAAAGTACAATCGTCAATCTGTTAATGCGATTCTATGACTCAACCGACGGTAAGGTGAAAATCGACGGGTTAGATGTGAAAGACGTTACGCTGGAATCTTTGCGGAGACAGATGGGTATCGTGCTCCAAGATTCGTTTATTTTCTCAGGGACGATTGAGGAAAACTTACGTTACGGCAATGACGGGGCTACAAGGGAGCAAATGCTGCAGGCAGCTGAAAGTGTAAGGCTGGACCGGGTTGTTGCTCATATGAATGAGGGATATGAGACCGAGGTGGAGGAACGTGGTTCGAAGCTATCCGTAGGTCAGCGGCAATTACTTGCCTTCGGCAGGGTGCTCTTGTCAGATCCTCGAATTCTTATTTTGGATGAAGCCACATCAAGTGTTGATACGGAAACGGAGCAGCATATTCAAGAAGCACTTGAGACTTTGCTGAATGGCAGAACGGCCTTTATTATCGCGCACCGTCTGTCGACAGTACGCGATGCGGATCTGATCTTAGTTGTTGAAGATGGACGAATTGCTGAGCAGGGCTCGCATAATGAATTAATGAGACATGGCGGTATCTATGCAAAGCTTGTGAATACGCAGCTTAACATGCAAGAAGCGGTATTATCACAGGTGCAGGCTTAGTTGGCATTCGCTGCTTCGCTTGCTTGCTTGATCCGGTCGATCGCTTCAGCCATAGTTTTATCTGTAAGGTGGGCATAGATTTGGGTCGTCTCGGGAGAGGCGTGCCCAAGCTGCTCCTGCGTCATATAAATATCATTTCGCAAGTAATAATCGGTTGCAAAAGAATGGCGAAGCTTATGTACACTTAAGTAAGGTTTGCCGAATCGTTTCGCATATTTGATCACCATTTCCTGAATGGCACGTTTCGTCATTCGAGAGCCTTCTTTTTTGCCATTCGCAATGGCAAGGAAGAGGGCTTTTTCGCGTTTTGGCGCTTTGTAATGAGAATCACGCATTTGCAGATAAGCAGTAAGTGCTTCTACGGCTTCCTGACGGAAATAGACAGGTGTCTTGAAGGTATCATCGTTTTTACCTTTGCGATAAACGTAGGCGAGCTTCTTTTTCACATCAATATCGTCCGCGTTCAGATTCACAACCTCCGATACCCGAAGACCGGAATGCAGAATTAAGCTGATAATACAGCAGTCCCTCGTCTGATTCAGCTTGTATGAATAAAGGGCTTGTTTATTAGAAGCAATATCTTTCTCATAGTCAGCATGGATATAAGCGAGGAACTCGGATATCTCCTCTTCCTGCAGCAGTTTCCCCTCTAACTTGGCTGCTGTATCCTTTGGCTTATGTGTCCGCTTAATTGAAACTTTGGCCATCACGTTCCGCTTCAGAAGTGGGTAGAACTCTTCATCCTCCGCAATCTGACTCAAATAATGAAAGAGTGATCGAAGAGAGGAAAGCTTGCGCGTAATGGTTGTTCTTGTATTGTTGTGATTTGGATTGGTCGCAAGAAACATCCTGAAGCTGTCTATGCTGTCCATATGAAGTCTCTCCAGCTCAATGAGTTGAACATCCTTCACTTTCTCCGCGTCAGATAATCCCTCTCCAATAAGCCATCCCATAAACGTCTCGTAATCTCTTATATACTCCAGCAAAGAAGAGGGAGACAAGTCCGGAAGCTTAAAGTTAATAAATTTCTCCACATACCAGGGCATCAATGGAACCCGGCGGTCAAGCTCCTGCCGATCCTTGATTTTGATCACATTCAATGCTGTTCACCTCGCTATCTTTCTTCCTATATTGTACCAATTCAAGCGAAACGGGACAATGCAGGTAAAAGGAAAGCACGGTAAAAGTTAGCTTAGCAAATAAATGTAATTAATGTATTCGGGTTACTATTCCTAATTATCTATGTTAAACTCGTTTGAAACCAGCCGTTACACATCAAAATAATACCAATTCATGATTTCATACAATTATTAATAAAATGAGAGGGGCATTAATATTGATTAATAATCAAATTTATAAATATAGTATTACCATTATTCTAGCATTTATTATGACGGTAGGGCTTCCGCTTCAAGCGGCTCAAGCTGCTGCGCCAGCTACTTTAGGCTATGGCAATTCCGGGCCAGATGTACCGGATTTGCAGTTCCGTCTGAAGACGCTTGGTTATTTCGATAACACAGCGATCACGACATTTTATGGCAAGATGACAGAAGAAGCTGTTCGTAACTTCCAAGCGGATTACGGCTTGCAGCCGGATGGTGTTGCTGGCAAGAGAACATGGAAGGAACTGAAGAAAGCATCCGTTAACCAGGAAGAGCTAGATTTGCTGGCACGGATTATTTATGCGGAAGCACGTGGTGAATCGTACAAAGGCCAAGTGGCTGTTGCCGCCGTTGTGCTTAATCGTCTTGCATCTGACCAATTCCCGAAAACATTAAAAGGTGTTATCGAACAATCTGGAGCTTTCACAGCAGTTGATGATGGACAGTATTACATGAAGCCTAATTCAACAGCCTATAAGGCAGCATCAGAAGCGCTTGAGGGCAATGATCCAACGCAAGGCGCGTTGTATTACTTCAATCCGAAGACGGCCACTTCGAAGTGGATTTGGTCGCGTAAGCAAACCGTTCAGATCGGCAATCACATCTTCGCGGTGTAAGTAGACAAATGTGGGGCTTTGTATGAAGGTTGCCCTAGCTCGGCTTGGTTTATGTGTAAAATAAAGCACATTGCCGCTCTTGGAGTGGTAATGTGCTTTTTGTTATTGTATTTCCTATTATTCACCGCTTTGTTATACTAAAAATTAAATCATTTAAACAAATTATAAAAGGTGATCTAATATGGAATCGAAACGTATTGCAGCAGAAAAAGCAGTTGAGCTTGTGAAGGACGGTATGAAGATCGGATTAGGGACTGGCTCGACCGCCTATTGGGCTATCCAAGCCATTGGCCGTTTAGTGAAAGAACAAGGGCTTGGCATACAGGCCGTTGCTACATCTGTACAATCGGAGCAGCTTGCGAAGGAATGGGGCATTCCCATGATGCCTTTTGCAGAAGTGGATATGCTAGATCTGACGATTGATGGCGCGGATGAGGTGGATGCTGAGCTTAACTTGATCAAAGGCGGAGGCGGCGCTCTGCTGCGTGAGAAGATTGTCGCGGCTGCCAGTAAGCAGCTGATTATTATTGTCGATGAGAGCAAGGACGTTCAGCAACTCGGTAAGTTTCCGCTTCCAGTCGAAATAGTGCCGTTCGCCTATGAACTGACGGTCAAGAAATTGCAGCAATTGGGCTGTGAGCTGAAGCTTCGTCACAACGGTGAAGAGTTATTTGTGACGGACAATGGTAATTATATTGCCGACTGTGAATTTGGTGATATTAAAGACCCTGCAGCACTGCATGATGATCTGAACCGCATTCCAGGTGTCGTGGATAATGGACTATTTATTGATATGGCTAGTCTTGTCATTATAGGTTCCGCTGATGGAGAGATACGGAGCAAAACCCGCCAATAAGATGGGAGGGTACGATTGATGAGCACAAAGATTGCAATTATAACGGATATTCACGGGAATTGGCCTGCGTTAAGAGCTGCTCTCTTTGAAATTGATTCTTTGCATGAGGTCCAGCATATTTACTGTTTGGGGGATATGATCGGTATTGGGCCGGATACGAACGAGGTATTGCAAGCCTTGTTCTCTCGGGTGGATATGTCCTATGTGTCCGGTAATCATGACGAGGCTGTGCTTGCTCTGATCAAGGGGGAAGCTTACCCGGAAAGTCATTTTCATTCCAAGCGGCATCATGAATGGATCGCGGAAAGAATGGACAAGTCATTTGTTCCGCTGCTGGATGGGCTGCCTCGCGTGATCAGAACAGTTGAAGAGGGACAAAGTCAGCTGTTCACCCATTATCATATCGATCGCGATAAGCTTAAGGATCCCATCAGTACCGATCCGTTCAGCCCAATCGTTGAACCAAGTTTGCGAAATTTAGAAATGCTCTTTGACGGATGTCAGGAACAATTAATAGCTTTCGGCCATCATCATCCCATTCATTATTTCCGAAGCGATAAACAGGTGTTTGTGAATCCAGGTTCTTTGGGATGTAATGATAAATCAACCGCAAGATATGCGATTATAACCCTTAGCAATCAGGGGATAGAAGTACAACTGAGGGAAGCAGAATATGATAATTCCGCATTTTTGGCATCGTATGCCAAACTCGATGTCCCGGAGCGGGAATTTATATTACGAATCTTTCATGGGAATCAAGTTCGGTAGAGTATAGGGTCGATGGTGGTACTTGGATTGGATTTTTATGGTCGGGGATGCAGTTTGGGGGACCTTACTAGGTCCTAGCTTAATCGGCTGCTTTCTCTTTTGGCTGTGTGGAATAGTTTTGATCTTAATAGAGATAAAAGAAACGTGGAGTCTCTGTTTTCCTGAGTATGTTTATTTGTTTAGTAAAATTTGCATGACAAAACAGGAATAATTCGTTATGATGAGCAAGCAAATTGAATACGAGATAAGTTTCAGGTGCCAATAATAGCATTCGTCTGATCGATGATGCTATTGGATTGGTTAAAAGGGAAGTGGGTGCAAATCCCACGCGGTCCCGCCGCTGTAAGAGACGAGTCTATGCAAATATCCACTGGGTAACCGGGAAGGGTGCATAGGCGATGACGCTTGAGCCAGAATACCTGCCTGAATCTTTTTACACCACAATTCTACGAGCGATAGGAGGGTGTTCATTGTGCATGCTTATTTTGACATGTTTACATGATGGAACCCTTCAACTGTATTGAGTTGAAGGGTTTTTTGCGTGTTTTTTTATTGTCAAGTGAGAAGATAGAGAGAGGGAGTTTTCAATGAGAAAGAATAGAATTGTAATTTGGATGCTCATTGCGGCATTGATGTTATCTGTATTTTCAACACCGTTGCGTGTAAGCTATGCCGGTCCATCAGATAACCCTGAGGGATACGTCACGTTGGATGTAGAGAATTTGACACTGGCGCAGGATACAACAGCTCCTACAATTACAGTGACTGGTCTGACGAACAATCAGGTTGTTACGGAGCAGCAGCTTGCCTTTACTTTGGATGTAGCGGATAACGTTCCCCAGACGATTGTTCCGGAAGTTACTCTGAATGGTAACTTACTGCAGCCATCAGAAAATCAATATACAGCTGATCTTGTATCGGGTCTGAATACGATCATCATCAAAGCAACAGACAGCTCAGGTAATCTAGCATCTCAAACATATTCCATTGCCTATAAAACAAGTACGGCCGCAACTATTGAGCAATATGTGGACCGTAATTTGGCTTATATATTGTCCCACGCAACCGAACCGATCTTCGGAACACTGAACGGCGAATGGTCTGTTTTGACGTTAGCACGTGGTAATTACCAAGTTCCAGACGGCTATTATGACAGTTATTACAACAAGGTTGTATCTGCCGTACAAGATAAACAAAACGTACTTGATGCAAGTAAATATACCGAGCACTCCAGAGTTATTCTTGCTTTGACTTCCATTGCCAAGGATGTGACGGATGTAGGTGGTTATAACCAATTAGAAAAGCTTGCTGATTTCAATAAGGTTATCGTGCAAGGGATTAACGGTCCAACCTTCGCTCTCTTGGCATTGGACAGCCATGATTATGAGATTCCTGTCGTTGAAGGTGTACCGGTTCAATCAACGAGAGAAAATCTGATTCAATATATGCTGGACAAAGAAGTGAAGAAAGACACTGAAAATGCAGGTGGATGGGGCTTTGGCAATTTTGTTGATGTGGACCTGACCTCGATGGCGCTTCAAGCATTGGCACCTTATTACACCACCAATCCTGATGTCAAATCGGCGGCTGACCGTGCAGTTGCTTGGCTCTCCAAGTCACAAAGCAGCAATGACGGCGGCTATTCCTCAAGCGAAAGTATCGCTCAGGCTATTGTTGCGCTTAGTGCACTGGGGATAGATGCTAATACAGATCCGCGTTTTGTGAAAAATGGCAATTCGCTTATTGACGCCTTCCTGTTATATGCCTTACCGGATGGAGGCTTCAGACATACAAAGACAGGCGGCGTTAATGGGATGGCGACCGATCAAGGCACCTATGCCCTGGTCGCTTATGCTCGCTTCCTGAAACAACAGCATTCGCTGTATGACATGACGGATGTAACCCTTTCAATTGATCCTGACCAGCCTGAAAACCCGGGCGATCTGATTTTGCCTGCAGGTGATTCACCGCAAGTAATGGTTCCTAGTGATTCCACGGATTACCGTATACCGGTTACTGCTGCTGACAGCGGCAAACAAATCAGTATTATAATTCCTAGTGATAAAACATCTGAGGTCAAATTAAGCCTACCACTCAATACGGCGCTTCCGCAGATTGAAGCGGTAAAAGGAAATGCGTCGTTATTGATTCCACAAGGCGCACAAGTAACAGCCGGAGATTCGGGCAGCATTCATTTGTTTACTACATTAAATACATCCGATTCAGCACTGCAGAATCAGATCAAAACGATAATCTCGAATGGCAAACAGCTGGATCAAGTATCACTAGCCTTCTCGATGGGTGGCAATGCTCGAGTTCAATTCAATCAGTTTGTTACACTGACATTCAAAGGAATGAGCGGGAAAAATGCCGCCTACATCGAAGGTGGCGTAGCAACAAAGGTCACCCAATATGCAAGCGATGCATTAGGGCTCGCCAGCGGTAAAAGCGAATATGCCTACAATAACGGTTCTGATCTTGTAATTAAGACAAATCATTTTACGGACTATGTTGCTTTCGCTGAAAGCACAACAGTTGTGGATGGAGGAGGCAGCAATCCTCCGCCGACAGCAACGAAATACGTCACGTTATCCGTTGATAAATTGACGATCAGCAAAGGGTATACCGTTCCAAGTACGAAGATTGAGCTGCGTACAGGTGATAACGCATGGAGCGTACTCAAACGGATTTTGGACAGCAAGGGTATTTCATACGATTACACCTTTACTCCTAAATATAACAGTGTCTATGTACAGTCCATTGCTGGTGACGGGGAATTTGATCACGGTGAAGGCAGCGGCTGGATGTACAACGTGAATGGGGTTTATCCGGACTTTGGGTCCAGCCTATATGAACTTAAAGACGGAGATAAGCTTCAATGGCGTTATACAACGGATCTTGGTCTCGATCTAGGTGTTGAACCGGGAGACTGGGAGACGCCAGATGAAGATGGCGGCAACAACAGTGAAGGTAACGGAAATACGGATGGCGATGGCGAAACAGGGGGTACTGGAGGTACCGTTACACCTCCAGCCTCGAGCGACTTAGAGAAGCTCTACTCAGATGCTTCCCAAATCTCGGATTGGGCGAAACAGGAGATTAAACGGGCATCGGAAAAAGGCATCGTACAAGGAAGCAGCGGCAAGTTCTATCCGCAGGCTTCGGTTACAAGAGCGGAATTTGCCAAAATGCTAGTGTCGGTCCTCACTCTTCCGACGACAGCGCCTGCAGCTGATTTCACAGATGTCACGGCTAAAGACTGGTATTATTCCTATGTGAATGCCGTTGCGCAAGCCGGCTATATGAGCGGTTATGACAAGCATTTTAATCCGAATGCAAGCATCACCCGTGAAGAGATGGCTGCGACAATTGTCCGTGCACTAGGCATTAAAGCTTCAAAACCAAATTCGGCGATTAAAGATCTGCAGAACGCATCCGTCTGGGCGCAATCGGATATTGCGACGATTGTAGAAAGTGGCTTGATGACGGGAGCAAATGGCAAGTTTGATCCACATGCGAAGGTAACTCGCGAGATTGCTGCTGTTGTGGCTATGCGTTCTTATGACTACAAACAATCCGGAAATGGCAGTACTAAGCCGATTGACGCAAAACAGCTCGAAGTACAAGCAAAGATCAAGACGACAGCTGCGTTCCTGCAGCAAGCGGTAACCGACCCTGTCATTGCGAGTGTTGGAGGGGAGTGGACGGTATTAGGCTTGGCGCGTTCGGGCCTTCCAGTATCGGATGCCTATTATTCCAAGTATTACTCGAATGTCGAGCAAACCGTGAAAGAGAAGGAAGGCAAGCTTCACTCGGTAAAATATACCGAATATGATCGTGTCATTCTGGCTCTGACCGCAATTGGCAAAGACATTCACAATATTGCTGGCTATGATTTATTGAAGCCTCTGGCCGATTACGAAACAGTAATCAAGCAAGGGATTAATGGTCCGATCTTTGCACTTATTGCATTAGACAGTAACGGCTATTCCATCCCAACCGATAGCAGCGTAAAGACTCAGTCAACTAAGGAGCTGTTGGTTGATTTTATTCTAAACCGTGAGATTGCAAGCGGCGGATGGGCGCTCGGAGAAAATCCTGATGAAGCAGACGCGGATATAACGGCGATGGTCTTTCAGGCATTTGCACCGTATTATTCAACTGATACGAAGGTGAAAGCTGCCGTTGACCGCGGACTTGCCTGGCTCTCGAAAGCTCAGCAAGCGGATGGAGGTTATGCAAGCGGTGGTGCAGCTAATTCAGAAAGTGCAGCTCAAGTTGTTGTTGCTCTAACGGCACTCGGCTTGGATCCACAGACCGATGACCGTTTTGTGAAAAATGGTCATTCGCTTCTGAATGCATTGCTCAGCTATGCGGCAGCAGGCGGCGGATTCTACCATGTGAAATCTGGAAGTGCGAGTAATGGAGGAGCGCAGCCAGGTGAAGTGGATTTAATGGCAACTGATCAGGCCTTTTATGCGCTTGTCGCTTATGACCGCTTCAAGAGCGGAAATACCCGACTTTATGACATGTCAGACGTACAATAAGCTTGATCTTAGCAAGGGCATTCATATGCCCTTGCTTCGTTATTTTCATCAATGAAAAGGTGGGAAATAGGTTGACGAAGAAAAAATGGCTGTCCGCCTGGCTCATCATTATCGGAGTTTTGGCGGTTGCTTACTTCTGGGGAGGGGATTATGCGAAAAACCCTTCATCCGATTCTACTGGTGTTATTGTCTCAAAGGAAGAACCACTCCCTACTTCGACTCCGATCGAAAGTGCTGATCCGGAGTTGGATTCTAAAGGCACTCCAAGCGCAATAGAAACTTCAGAGGCAACAGCAACTCTGAATGAGCAGCAAAACGGTAACAAAGAGGAACCAGCAAATACCAAGCAAGACAGCCATACAGGTAAAGATCCTGTTAAGTCGAACGATGAGACTAAAGCTTCAGCTTCTCCTTCTTCGACGAACACCCCGGCTGACAGCGGTTCTGGAGCCGTGAAGGAGCCAGATCCGACTTCAACAGCGAAGCCTCCGGCAGCTTCACCAGATGAGAATAAGGATAAATATCAGACGGATCCTGTGCCCTTAGGCAAACCTAAGCCTGTTGAACCGCAGGATACCATTATCGATAAAAAGAAGGCGTTAACCGTTACTTTATCGGTATCAACGGCAACTATTCTGAACAATTTGAACAGCTTCAACAAAGATAAGCTGGAGGTACTGCCGAAGGATGGCGTCATTTATAAAGCGCAGAAGGTCACCTTGTATGAAGGGGAATCGGTCTTTGATGTGCTGCTGCGGGAAATGAAAAAGAACAAGATACATATGGAGTTTGAGATGACGCCTATCTATAACAGCAATTACATAGAAGGCATTAATAATATTTACGAATTTGACTGTGGGGAGCTTAGCGGTTGGATGTATAAAGTAAATGGCTGGTTCCCCAACTATGGAGCAAGTCGGTATGCTTTGAAAGATGGAGATGTAGTGGAATGGGTATACACCTGTGATCTGGGGCGTGACGTAGGCGGTTATGTGGCTGGAGCGGGTGGCAATTCATGAACAGCGGCTTCGCGACCTTTCATCCCTTTGTGAATTTGGTTTATTTTATCGCCGTGCTGCTGTTTGGAATGTGGTTCATGCATCCAGACTTTCAAGCAATCGCACTCGTTAGTGCTATCGTGTATGCCATTGTTCTTCGGGGAAGAGCAGCAGTGAAATTTCAATTGATCTATATGCTGCCACTATTGCTTGTAATGGCGTTAATTAATCCAGCGTTTAATCATGCAGGTGTGACGATACTGTTCTACCTGAAGAACGGGAATCCCATCACATTAGAATCCATTCAATACGGGCTCGCATCAGCTTGTATGTTCGTTACGGTCATTATTTGGTTCTCGTGTTATAACGCAGTGATGACCTCCGATAAGTTTATTTATTTGTTTGGCAAAATCATTCCGGCCCTATCGCTTATTTTCTCAATGGTGCTTCGGTTCGTTCCAAGATACCAGAATCAATTAAAGCGGATTTCATTCGCACAAAGAAGCATCGGCCAAGATATGAGCCAAGGCAACTTGCTGTACAGAGCAAAGAACGGTCTAACAATCTTATCGATCATGACGACCTGGGCGCTCGAGAATGCGATCGAAACAGCTGATTCCATGAAATCCAGAGGCTACGGGCTGCCGGGAAGAACAAGCTATTCCCTATATCGGTTCGATAATCGGGATAAAGGGTGCTTGATTATAATGTTCATTCTTGTCGCAGTTGTCTTGTCAGGACAGGTGAAAGGTGAGAATACAATGCGATTTTTTCCTTCTATAAAAGTGGCAGAGGTTACTCCATTTAGTATCCTCGTCTACATCGCTTACTCCGGTCTATGTATGCTGCCGGTTATTCATTATATTTTGGAGGGAATAAAGTGGAGATCTATCACATCCAGAATGTAAGCTTTACGTTCCCGATGCAGGAGAAGAAAGCGCTTGAAGGCATCAATCTTACCATTCAAGGCGGAGAGTTTATTACGATAGGTGGAAAATCCGGAAGCGGCAAAAGCACGCTGCTTCGCCAAGTGAAGCCTATTTTGTCCCCGCATGGTAAAAGGGAAGGTACACTAACCTATCGCGGAAGACCGATCGAAGACGTCGACCAGCGAACACAAGCTTCGGATATTGGCTTTGTCCTGCAAAATCCAGATAACGGAATTGTAACAGATAAGGTATGGCATGAGCTGGCTTTTGGACTCGAAAGCTTAGGTCTTGATCAACAAACCATTCGGCTTCGTGTAGCGGAGATGGCAAGCTTTTTTGGGATTCAGACCTGGTTCCATAAGTCAGTTACGGAGCTGTCTGGTGGACAGAAGCAGCTGCTCAATCTGGCTTCGATTATGGCGATGCACCCATCCGTACTTCTGCTTGATGAGCCTACCTCCCAGCTTGATCCGATTGCTGCAGCCGATTTTATTGAGACGCTTCGGAAAATCAATCAAGAGCTTGGTACAACCATTATTTTGACCGAGCATCGGCTGGAAGAAGTACTGCCGGTATCCGATAGATTCATCGTCATGGATGAAGGTCGGGTTATCGTCGATGGTACCCCAAGGGAAGCGGGAGAAGCCTTATGGTGTATGGGTCATCCGATGTTTACTGCGATGCCCTCGTCCATGCAAATTTATGCTGGAGTAACGAAGGACACACCATTTCCAGTTACGGTAAAAGAGGGGCGTCAGTGGCTGGATCGGTACTTGGAAGACAAATCGAATGTTCGAGAAGAGGTTACGTTAAATTCTCAAACTTTGAATAATACCAATCAGCTGCCTGCTCTGAGGTTTAAGGATGTATGGTTCAAGTATGAGAAGAACGGGGTTAACATCATTAAAGACCTGTCATTCGAAGTAGCCGAAGGGCAATTGTACTGCTTGGTTGGTGGAAATGGGACGGGCAAGACAACGGCTTTATCACTAGCTGGTGGACTTTATCATCCATACCGGGGGAAAGTGTTAATCGGCGGGAAAAACATTTTATCCATGCAAGCAAAAGAGCTGTTCACGAACAATATCGCCTATCTCCCGCAAAATCCACAGCACTTATTCGTCAAGAAGACCGTCGAACAGGATTTATATGAAATCTTGTCTCGATCGTCAATGTCAAAGGAAGAGAAGGCTAGGAAGATTACCGCTATGGCAGAGTTTCTAGAGCTGGAGCCGCTTTTTGCCATGCATCCGTATGATCTGAGCGGGGGAGAGCAGCAGAGAGCGGCGCTTGCAAAGGTGCTTCTTCTGGAGCCGCGTATTCTCTTGCTAGATGAGCCTACTAAAGGGCTGGACAGCTTCTTCAAAGCAAAGCTTGCTTCTTATTTGAAACAGCTGAATGCAAACGGCGTTACCATTCTTATGGTGTCACATGATATTGAATTTTGTGCAAAATACGGGGATGTGTGTGCATTGTTCTTTAATGGGAGCATTACGACAAGTGGTGCGGCGAAGCCGTTTTTTGCCGGGAATCATTTCTATACAACTGCGGCTAATCGAATGGTACGTCATGTGTGGCGTGAGGGCGTAACGGTGGAGGATGTGATTGCGTTATGCAAGAACACCAGATAGATAACCGAAACGGATGGAGGAATAAACGGACACTAATATCCGCGATCCTCATTCTGCTTGTTATTCCGGCAACTATTATGTTTGGCGTATTTGCTCTTGATGACCGGAAGTATTATTTCATCAGCCTGCTCATCATTCTTTATACGATGCTGCCCTTTACTTTGGTGTTTGAGCGTAGAAAGCCGCAAGCACGCGAGCTGATTGTAATTGCTGTACTAACGGCTATTGCTGTTGCTGGACGAGCTGCCTTTTTTATGATCCCACAGTTTAAACCTGTTGTAGCCATTGTTATTATTGCAGGAGTTAGCTTTGGTCCGGAGGCAGGTTTCCTGGTTGGTGCGACTACAGGGTTTGTCTCTAATTTCTTTTTCGGACAAGGTCCCTGGACGCCTTGGCAGATGTTCTGTTTTGGCATTATTGGATTTCTAGCTGGTATTCTGTTTAGGCGTGGATGGCTAAAAACCAGTAAGCTGGCTTTATGTACGTTTGGCGGGTTAGCGACTTTTTTCATCTATGGGGGCATCATCAATATCGGTTCATTACTAATGTTCACACCTGTACTATCGAGAGATGCTTTAATCGCTACTTATGCCTCTGGCTTCTGGTTTGATATGGTTCATGCCATAGCAACCGTGATTTTCCTTTATTTTCTCTCTCGGCCGATGATCGAGAAGCTGGACCGGATTAAAGCGAAATATGGATTGATTGAATCTAAATGATCGAATGTACATGATGTCTGCCGATTACCTGAGGCCATTCCTTAAATAAAGGAGTGGCCTTTTAGCTTTCTTTTATAAACTTCTTAAATCTTGTCAACAGTATGATTGACAAAACCTCTTTTTCCTTTTGTTGTTCTGGCAGCACGCTTGTTTTACGATGATAGTGGTCAGGCGGCACTGTTGGCCCGACAAAAAGAAAGCGATTTTATAGAGGAGGAACTCCAATATGCAGCAAGCGCAAAATAACTCTCCAACCGGGGGCATTCGGGTGGGAGTACAGAAATTTGGACGTTTTCTAAGCGGCATGGTCATGCCCAATATTGGCGCTTTTATAGCATGGGGTATTATAACGGCGTTGTTCATTCCTACGGGATGGCTGCCGAATGAAACTCTTGCAAAGCTTGTTGATCCGATTATCAAATATCTGCTGCCGCTCTTGATCGGGTATACCGGCGGCACGATGGTTCATAAGCAGCGCGGCGGTGTAATTGGTGCTCTAATGACAATGGGCATTATCGTCGGTACAGATATCCCGATGTTCCTTGGAGCTATGATTTGCGGACCACTCGCCGCATGGGTGCTGAAGCAATTCGATAAATCGATCGAGGGGAAAATCAAGTCCGGCTTTGAAATGCTGGTGAACAACTTCTCACTTGGTATTATCGGCGCCATACTTACTTTAATTTCTTATTCCGGTGTAGGACCCGTAATCGAACAACTAACCAAAATTTTATCGGACGGCGTGGAATTCCTGGTTAATCATAACTTGATTCCGCTGGCCAACATTATTATTGAGCCTGCAAAAATTCTGTTCCTCAACAATGCCATTAACCATGGCGTGCTGAGTCCAATTGCCTTAGAAGAAGCTTCACGTACAGGCAAGTCCATTCTCTTCATGCTCGAGTCCAATCCAGGCCCGGGTCTTGGCATCCTGCTTGCCTACATGATTGCAGGCCGGGGTACAGCGAAGCAATCCGCTTCCGGCGCAGCGATCATTCATTTCTTCGGCGGGATTCATGAGATTTACTTCCCGTATATTCTGATGAACCCGCGTTTGATTTTGGCTGTAATTGCTGGCGGCGTAACCGGTACCTTGACATTCTCGATGTTTGGCGCGGGTCTTGTCGCACCACCATCGCCGGGCAGTATCTTTGCTTACGTTGCAATGGCTCCAAAAGGCGGTCTTCTGGCAGCCTTGAGCGGCGTAGTAACAGTTGCCATCGTTTCGTTTATTTTTGCGGCTCTGCTGCTCAAGACATCCAAGAAAGAAGTTGAGGATGAGGATGGGTTGGAAGAGGCTTCGGCAAAAATGAAGCAAATGAAGGCGGCAGGCAATACAGCTGCAGCAGCAAATGTGGTTGCCGTAAGTGCACCTTCGGAAGCCGGTGAACAAGACATTCAGCCTACTGAAGCTGCGAATGATACGCACAAAGCCAAAGAAGATGTTCAAAAAATCGTCTTCTCGTGCGATGCCGGCATGGGCTCGAGCGCAATGGGGGCATCGATTCTTCGCAAGAAGATGAAAGCCGCAGGTTCGGATGTGACTGTCATCAATACGGCTATCAGTGATATTCCCGGCGATGCCGACATCGTTATCACTCATAAAACGCTGACAGAGCGGGCTATAATTCAGGCACCAAATGCTGAACATATCTCGATTGATAATTTCTTGAAAAGCCCGGAGTACGACAAGCTTGTAGACCGGCTTTCGTAACGGATCCTTTCTCATCAAGGCTGCCTGCGCTGGAGATTATTTTCCGGCGCCGGGGCCATTCTATCGTTATAGGAAGGTTTTGTGAATGCGTATATCCAGCCGGTCACGCCGTATTCTAGAGCTGCTGCTTCGGAATGATCAAGATCTGACAGCGGCACAAATTGCGTCAGAGATTCAAGTTAGTTCAAGAACAGTTCATCGTGAATTGGAAGCGGTCGAGGACATTCTGTGCACGCAAGGTGTTGAACTGATCAAGAAATCGGGTTCAGGCATTCGGCTGCAGGGTGACAAGGCTGCGCTTAATAGATTAGCTCAACTCGTCACCGTGTCGGAGGATATCGAACTTTCTCAAGAGGAAAGACAAATTTACCTGCTATGTTTACTTCTCGAGAGCGCCGAGCCGGTCAAACTATTCACATTAGCGCATGAATTGAAGGTGACGATGCCTACCGTAGCGCATGATCTGGATGATCTTAGCGATTGGGTGCGGAAATTCGAGGTTACCTTGACCCGTAGAAGGGGTTATGGCATAGAGCTTTCCGGCGAGGAGGAGCAACAGCGAGAGATGATTCGTCAAGTCATCAAGTCACGATTTGATGATACGGAGCTGATCTCAAGCCGTAACGAGCCTCCGGCTCATCCGCTTGACCGCAGGTTGTTTGCCATTGCGGGTCAATCGAAAATAGAAGCCGTCGAGAAGATCTTATGGAGCTGGGAAGAGCATGGAGGCAGCCACTTAAGCGAGGATGCTTATACAGATTTGCTAATCAGGCTGTCTATTGCCTTGCAGCGAATCCAGACGGGGAAAACCGTTAAAGTATTTTCCGTCGTCTATCAGGGCAATAGCTTGGTAGTACCTCATGAGTCTGATACGGTGTACCTCACGAATCGGTTAGCGGAGCTTACGGAACAGGATTTTACGCCGGAGGAGACGGCTTATATCGGCAGACTGCTTCGTTCAGCGCAGACAGAGGATCTCTTGGTGCTGCCGGCGGATGACCTGGCCTTAACCGAGATGGTGCGTTCTCTTATCGAGCACGTCCAGAACGCAGTCGGGGCCGAATACAACAAGGATCGTTCTCTACGGGATGGACTAATCCTTCATTTGAAGGATGCCTTGCAGCGGCTCGACGAAGGGACGAATATCCGCAATCCGCTTCTTGATCAAATAAAGAAGGATTACAAATCGCTGTTTGTCATCGTTCGCGAAGCGGCAAATGATGTTCTCTCGGATGTTGTTGTGCCGGATGAGGAAATCGGTTTCCTGGTCATGCATTTCGGAGCATCGCTGGAGCGGCTGAAGCAGCTGCGGCACAATGTTCGTGCCATTCTGGTCTGTTCCAGCGGAATCGGATCCTCTAAGCTTCTGCAGATCCGTCTGCAGAAGGAACTGCCGGAGATTCATATCGTCGACCGCGTGTCTTGGTATGAAGCTTCACGGACGGAGAAAGAAAAATACGATCTGATTATTTCTACGGTGGATCTGCCTCTTGCCAGCGAGCAGTATATCAAGGTCAGCCCACTATTGACGCAGGCAGAGGTGGACAGACTGCGGTCTTTTATCCAAATCGGACTGGGCCATTCGCGAGAAGGTATTCTTGTCAGGGAAGAGAAGATCGGGGCAGAAGCCTCGACCTTCGAACAATTGGTCAGTCTTAAGACCACGCTGGACGAGATGGTGAGTTTGATCGGGCGCTTTGAGGTTGTGCAAATCAAGAAACAGAGCGGAGATTTGCCCGTTATTCTGCAAGAAGCCTGCTCACATGAAGAAGCCAAAGGCGTGCTTGCAGATGCTGGCTTGGTAGCTCAGCGGCTTATACAGCGCGAACAAAGCGGTAGTCAGATGATACCGGGAACGGCGGTTGCCTTATTTCATACCCGCGGTGAAGAGATTATACGTTCTTCGTTGTCATTATACCGATTGGAAAATTCACTTATCATCGAAACGGCATCGCCGTCGCGGTTAAGTCATTTTTTGTTAATGCTGGCACCACGAACCTTATCCAAGGAAGTGCTTGAGGTATTAAGCGAAATAAGCGCCATGCTGCTTGATACGGTCATGATTGATTTGCTTGAGGCCGGCAATGAAGCAGAAATTCGAGACTATTTAACCATACATCTAAGACAGTTTTTCAATATAAAAGCGGAAGCGAGTGACGTATAATGAGTATTTTATCTACAGATAAAGTGAAATTGAATGCGGCGGTAAAGGACAAATATGAAGCTGTTCGTATAGCCGGTCAATTGCTGGTCAATGCGGGCCATGCTGATCCAAGCTATGTTGAAAGCATGGTTGTTCGTGAGCAATCTCTCTCCACTTACATGGGCGGCGGCCTTGCTATTCCTCACGGGACAAACGAATCGAAGGGCTCGATTAAGTCGACGGGCTTGTCCATCGTTCAAATCCCGGAAGGAGTGGACTTTGGCGAAGGAAACATCGCGCATCTGATTATTGGAATTGCGGCTTCAGGAGACGATCATCTGGATATTCTTACGAACGTAGCGATGATTTGCTCCGATGATGACAGTCTGGAACGGATTTTGAAAGCTTCCACAGCTGAAGAAATGATTGAAATCTTCGAAAGCGGGATGGAATAATGAAAGCATTGCATTTTGGAGCGGGTAACATTGGACGCGGATTTATCGGATTGCTTCTGTCGCAGTCGGGATACGAAGTGATCTTCTCCGACGTGAACCAGGCGCTTGTCGCCGAACTTCAGAAGCGCGGAGCTTATACGGTGACGCTCGCTAATGCTGACAAGGATCAGCTGCAGGTAAAAGGCGTAACGGCCATCGACGGGACAAGAATTGACGAGGTGGCGGCAGCAGTGGCAGAAGCCGATTTGGTGACCACAGCCGTAGGCGTCAATATCTTAAAGCATATTGCTGCGGGTATTGCCCGTGGTATCGAGAAGCGATTGGAAAGCGGAAAGGGCCCGCTGCATATCATCGCATGCGAGAATGCGATAGGCGGCAGCACTCAATTGAAAGAGCATGTATACGGGCATCTGGATGCAGAGACACAAGCAAAAGCGTCCGAATGGATTGCTTTTCCCGATGCGGCTGTAGACCGGATTGTTCCCATCCAGCATCATGAGGACCTTCTTGCGGTAACGGTTGAGCCGTTCTATGAGTGGGTTGTAGACGAATCGGCGATGTTCGAAGGGTACAAACCGGTGGAAGGCATCCATTACGTCAGTAATTTGATGCCTTACATCGAGCGCAAATTGTTCACCGTAAACACGGGACACTGTGCTGCTGCCTACTTGGGAAGCCTTCAAGGTTATGAGACCATTCAGCAGGCAATGGCCGATGAGGTCATCACAGACGTAGTGAAGGCGACGCTGAAGGAAACGGGCGCTGTTCTGGTTGCCCAATATGGTTTTGATCAAACTGAGCATGACCAATATATCGAGAAAATTATCGGACGATTCCGTAATGATCAGCTGACAGACGAGGTTACTCGCGTCGGACGGTCTCCTATCCGTAAGCTGTCGCCCAATGACCGTCTTGTGAGGCCTGCTTTACAGGCCCATGAGAAAGGAATGAGGCCTATATATTTGGCAAAAGTAATGGCGGCGGCGCTTTGTTTCCATAACGCCGATGATCCAGAAGCTGTCGAGCTGCAGCAATCGATTAAGGAGAAGGGTGTCGGGAAAACCGTTTCAGACTATACTTCTATTCCGGAGGGACATCCGGTCTATGAATTGATTATGAAAAGCTACGATGCCCTTGCAGACCAGGCGTAAGAAAAAACAAACAGTAGAGAGGTATATCGTATGGCAAATCTAATTACCGGTGTTGCTGCATCACCCGGAATAGCAATCACTAGGGCATTCCGGTACACCAATACACCCTATATCCCGCAACAGCAAACCATAACAGACGCTGATGCAGAAGCGGGCCGCTTCCGGCAGGCGATCGAGAAAGCAAAAAGCGAGATTGAAGAGATCCGCTCTTTAACTGAGCAAAGATTAGGCGCGCAAAAAGCGGAAATATTTGAAGCCCATCTTTTTCTGCTGGAAGACCCTGACCTTGTGGATTCTGTACTCGATAAAATTACTGATGAAAAATCGAGCGCGGAATATGCATTATACGAAGTGACAGCAGGTGTTGTGGCGATGCTTCTTGAGCTTGACAATGAGATGGTCCGCGAGCGTGCAGCTGATGTAAAAGACGTATCCGGGCGGCTAATGAGTCAGTTGATCGGCAAACCGTATGCCTCGTTGACTGGTATTTCCGAGGAGACCATCATTCTGGCTGAGGACTTGACACCATCGGATACCGCGCAGCTGGATCTGAATTATATTCGCGGCTTTGTAACAGAAATCGGAAGCCGAACTTCACATTCCGCTATTATGGCCCGGTCCCTTGAGATCCCAGCGATTGTTGGCGCTGGCGCAGCATCTGCAGCGGTTGCGGATGGAGCCCTGGTCATTATGGATGCAACGGAAGGGAAAGTGATCGTCGATCCTTCGCAGGAAGTGCTGGCCCAATACCAAAAGAAAAAGCAGCAATATGATGTGCGCAGAGTACAGTTGAAACGTCTGGCGCAGCAGCCTTCCGTCACGGCGGATGGGGAGCATCTTGAGCTTGCAGCTAACATTGGCAGTATTGAAGACTTGGACAAAGTGCTGGAGAACGGTGCCGACGGCGTTGGTTTGTTCCGCACTGAGTTTCTCTACATGGGACGAAGCTCCTTCCCGACGGAAGAAGAGCAATTCCAAATTTATAAGCATGTGCTTGAGAAATTAAACGGCAAACGTGTCGTTATTCGTACGCTTGATATCGGCGGAGACAAGGAGCTTCCTTACCTGGAGCTGCCGAAGGAAAGCAATCCGTTCCTTGGACTTCGTGCGTTGCGGCTATGCCTCACGCGGGAAGACTTGTTCCGTACTCAGCTTCGGGCATTGCTGAGGGCAAGCGTATTCGGCAAGCTGAATATCATGTTCCCGATGATTGCGCTACTTAGCGAGCTTCGCGAAGCGAAACGTATTCTTGAGGAAGAGCGCATGAAACTGGAGCAGGAAGGGGTACAAGTGTCTAACTCAATCGAGGTAGGCATGATGATCGAGATTCCGGCCGCTGCAATTGGTGCCGATCATTTCGCGAAGGAAGTGGATTTCTTCAGCATCGGCACAAACGACCTGATTCAGTATACGATGGCGGCAGACCGAATGAATGAATCGGTGGCTTACCTGTATCAGCCGTATCATCCTTCCATCTTGAGACTTGTGAATATGGTCATTAAAGCAGCTGATCGGGCGGGCATTTGGACTGGCATGTGCGGAGAAATGGCTGGCGAACAAACGGCGATACCGCTTCTACTCGGGATGGGATTAAAAGAGTTCAGCATGAGTGCCGGTTCCATATTGCCTGCACGCGAGCTCGTGGGTCTTTTGTCCAAGCAGGAATGGGCAATGCTGTCGGAAGAAGCACTCGCCATGAGCACGCAGGAAGAAGTACAACAATTTGTCAAGCAAAGGAGAACATTATAATGCAATCGCAAACGTATACTGTCATTCATCCGTCCGGGTTCCATGCCCGTCCGTCGAAGCTTTTTGTTCAAGCTGCAACGGAGTTCCCTTGCAGCGTTAAGCTGATTAAAGGCACAAAAAAAGTGAACGGTAAAAGCTCACTTGGCTTATTGACTTTGGGCTTGGCAAAAGGCGATGAGGTTACGCTGGAAGTAGACGGAGAGCGTGAGGAAGAAGCGCTTAGCGTGCTTGGCGCTATGTTGACCAAGATTTACGAAGAGTAGGGTGAATACTGCAGGGGGTGTCTCATAAGTCATTAATATGACGATGGGGCACCCTTTTGTTTTTTGGTTAACCAGCAAAAACTACACATTTAAATGTTCTTCCGATCGACTAGACAGACCCTTTTTGTATGGGTAGACAAGCTGAAATACGGCGAGCAGCGCTAGAATTCTTGACAACCGAATCTAATTTAATTAATATCTAATTAGATACTAGTTAAATTAGTTGGAGGGTACATTAAATGTCGGAACAAGTTACAAACGAATGGTCCAAAAATGAGAAGTTGAAGAACGCCGTCCTGCGGAATTTTTTCACCGAGCAAGGCAGTATAAAGCAGCTTCCATCCCAACTGAAAAAAAGGTTAATTGTACTCGAGCATTTAGCCAACCAGCTTAATGCCAATATTAAGTACACTGAAAAAGAAATAAACGAATTCATTAGGCCTTTCAATGAAGACTTCGCTACGATACGCAGGGAACTTTTTATACACAAATTTGTAAACCGAAATAATGATATATACGAAGTAAACGAACCTGGAGAATGGCGGGATTGGAAAACGCTCAAGTAGCTGCGTGTTCTACTGGATTAATATGGTATTATGGATTGGAGATGACGATTGGATAGGAGGATTATATGAGTATCATTCTTATTATTGCGTTCGTTATTATCACTTTAGGCATAATTAGTATTGATGGGAAGTTGAAGAAACGTTTAGATAATGATGAGCGAATCATTGAACGGCTTGAAATTATAATTCATAATCAAAAGGAAAAGGAAAAGATGGAGTGAAATTGCTCCATCGTTTTTTTATTGGATTAAAAATAAATGAAAAATGACCGAACAGGTTGTGGTGAGATGATCTATATAACGGGAGACATTCATGGAACAATCAGTGTTGCCAAACGTTTAAATATTAAAAACTTCCCGAAACAACGTATGTTAACAAAACAGGATTACGTAATTATCACAGGAGATTTCGGTTTAGTATGGAAGCTTGACGCTGAAGATAAATTCTGGCTAAAGTGGCTCAATAAACAAAAAACATTCACCACACTTTTCATTGATGGTAATCATGAGAATTTTGATCTATTAGAGAGTGCCTATCCTATAGAAGAGTGGAATGGTGGAAAAGTTCATAAGATTAACGACAGTGTTTTTCACCTAATGAGAGGGCAAGTATTTCATATAGATGGTTTGAAATTCTTCACTTTCGGTGGTGCTGCTTCACATGACAAGGAATATCGTACAGAGGGAAAATCTTGGTGGAGTAGAGAGATGCCTTCAGAGGCTGAATATGAAGAGGGAATTCAAAATCTTGATAGGCATAACTGGGCCGTTGATTATGTCTTAACACATACATGCTCAGTTGATGCTTTGGAGTGGCTTACACACAGATTTGGTTTAAAATATGAGGTAGATCATATGCATAGTTACTTTCAAGTAATTCAGAAACGCCTCAAATATCGTAAATGGTACTTTGGGCATTTTCATCAAGATACTGAACTAACGCATAATCAACGTTTAGTCCATAACGATATTATTGAAGTAAATGGAAACTGAATTTCAAGGAGCAGTCAAAATAAATACTTTAGAAACAAAACCCTCAAGTAGATCTGATTTTAGGCCTATTGGCGAATCGGAGAAAAACACAAAATTTGCTGATTTAATAGTTGATGGGAAATCGCTTTGTAGGTTAGCACATTTGGAACTGCAGGAATTCAATAATTAGTAACTCAAGGCGAAAGGAATATTTGGATTGAATAAGTAAAAGAAATAAGTGCTCATAATGGTCCCTACATTCGTTTTGAACTAGGACTCGCAAAGTTGAAGGATGAGGTTTATCGCCGCGAAAGTCTTCGTCGCGCTTATGTTATTTATCGTTCCATTTTCTCTCCCGAGGATGATGTGATTTTTATTCATCGGACTTACTATAGAATAGACGAAAAACGATTCAGTAAAATACGATTAAAGCGATTTTTCATCACGAGTTTGGAAAATCTGCGATCGTGCATTTGGCCCTATGAATTTGATGAATCCGATGAGGAGTTTTACACGAAAGAATGGTCAGTTGCAGTAAAAGCGAAAGAAATCCGTATGCCATATGTACTTGAATGTATTGTAAATGATGACTTTATGCGTAAACCGAATTCCGGTGGCCGGGTTTACCTTTATAACCAAACAAAAGGCATTTTATTTCACATGTATGACGATCGTGGTTGTGATATTTTTAGTGCCAACAAAGATACTCTATTACCTTTCTACCATTTACACCGAAAATGGATACTAGATTATAATCGATATCAAATTGATCATCTATTAGATGAAGGGCTTGCCGGTATCAATGAAACAGACGATGAACGGAAGGTTCGATCTGAACTTAACGATAAAAAAGTCATTGATTCAAGAATCAATTTCGGGCAAAACAATACATGTCACATAATGCATCATTTCGAGGTTCCGTTCGTAAACGCCGATAAGTTTGAAAAAGAGATCTCTTTTACATCGTTTGTGATTCGGCGTAGTTCCATAATGAATGACATGGTCACTTTTTCAGCGGCCAAAACGGAGGCCCTAGCTCTAATAGATTACCAAACACATCTGATGAGCATGTACGGAAAAAAATATGGCACCTATATCGGTTGGAGCTATGAAAGGCTTGATCAAAATAAGGAGTAGTTTGCTGCGGCAGCTGCTCCTTTCTTTATTCAACTAAACTAGTCGCAGTCATAAATAGAGGATATACTGTTAATATATGGAGGCGTTTGCGTCGAGAAAGCTAATTCTATTAATCGGAATAAGTATTATAGTCATTCTTTCTGCTGGTTTGTATATTCGTCAACAGTATGTATTTAATCCTATTTCATTCAAAAAAGATGATGTTGTTATTCATGATTGGTCTGATTATCGGTATCCTCTCGTCATGGAAATCTCCAATGTAGATGAGGGCTGGACATCAACGTCCATATCAAATAGGAAAGATATCAAATTTGTTTACAATGAGCTGCGTTCAGCGAAAATGTTATCAGCGAATACAGATGATACGTCATCAGGCACTCATTTTGCAATCACCATTAAGAGTTCCGGATCAAAAGGCCATATTCTCGATCAATTCGATGGTTATATGGATGGAATTACACGCATTAATAATGGGAAAAAGATTGAAGTAACAAAAGAACTACGTAAATACATAGAGGATTCCTTTAATTCCAATGAGACTGTAATGAAAGATATAAGCAGAAAGTTATCCGTTGAGGAAGCGGAAAAACTTATAGCAGCAAGTCAAAATATCGCTCAGTCGAGCGATAAGAACGCTGAAATTAAAGAAATTACTTCCGCTGATACTTGGGATAAAACAAAGGTTCAGCTGTTTAGGATTGCAGAGGAAACTTTTATCATAAAAAATCAAAAAGTTATTCATATAGGTAATGGATTTGGTGGGAATGGCGTCACTAGCGCCGTGCCTTACGATGTCAATAAGGATGGGATAACGGATATTATTTATGCCTACTCATTTGGTTCAGGTATGCATAGATCTATGATTTCGTGGATAGATTTAAAAAGTTTTGAAGAGCATATGGTAGGAGACAAGCCTAAGAAAACAGAGTTTAGAATGTATGATTTGATATTAAAAAATGAGAAGGATACAACAGTGGTTTATCGAGTCATGAATCCAAGTGAAATAAATACGTATCCAACTGAACAGGAGATAAGTCAAATGTCATTACAAAGGGATGGGATTCTGATTTGGGAAAACAACGAATTATACAATAAACAAGATATAAAGGAGTAGCATTCAATGATTCGAGTGGCAGAAAGATCGGATAGGGACAAATTATATGTACTCTATAGAATGCTGGTGCCGAACAGTAAGAGAATGACTGTCATAGAAGATCAAATTGAGGCAATCAGACTAGACTCTAGTAACTTTTTGCTTGTATATGAGGAAAACGGTGAGTTGCTCGGCACCGTCACATTGAATGTATGTATGCAGGCTCTGTATGGCTTTAATCCTTATGGAGTAGTGGAGAATATCGTTGTGCATGATGATCATAGGGGCAAACATATCGGACAAAAATTGCTGCAGTACATTGAGGATTACTGCAGATCAATTGATTGTCATAAGATTATGTTATTAAGCAATTCTACACGTCATAGGGCACATCAATTTTTTGAACGAGAGGGATATAGTGGTTCAGTCAGTAAAGGATTCAAAAAGTATTTGTGAGTGGTTCGTGGAACTTTAGAAGATGGGAAGCTGCCGGCGTTAGTTACTTATATCTATTAGAAATAAAATAAGCCTGTTCCTTTGGAACGGGCTTATTTTATGTTTGTAAGTCAATATGAATGAGTCTATTTGCCATTTTCAGTTTTGATATGGAACCAATGTTTAAAACTTACAAATTCAATTTAAATTCTCCATGGTTTGTTTGCCGCAAAGCAGATAACATTCTATTGTAAGCGCTGTACTTTAGCCGAGACAGCCAAATTATAAGGGGGATGTTACATATGCGGAATAGTAAATTTCTGCTCCTGTCTTTCGTTCTGATTCTGCTATTTGCTTCAGCATGCAGCAGCAACGGTAGCAGTAACAAGAATAACAACACAGGAGTTAACAGTACGCCTTCACCTTCGGAATCGGCGGCCAACGAGGCGGCTCCTGAAGCAACCGAGGAGGAGAGCGGAACCCCTGAGATGGATTTCGACATGGGCGGGAAAACGATTAAATGGGTTTCCTGGTATGATGAGTCCATTAAGGAAGATAATCCGGACAACATTCAGCGCAAGCAGAATCTAGATGAACTCATGAAAAAGCATAATTTCAAGATTGAATATGTCACGGTCGATTATGCGGAATACGCGAGTAAGGTTACGGCGTCCCTCCTAGCAGGAGAGCCAATCGGTGAAATCATTCGCATGGCTAGGCCTTGGATGATCCCATCGCTTGCAAAGCAGGATCTGTTCCACCCAGTAGATGAATATACAAAAAATGATAAGGTCTTTATTCAGCAATATACTAACGATTATTCGCAATATGAAGGAAGAGGTTACGGATTCCGCTCTGGAATTAACGGTGCAGCATCAGGAATTTTCTATAACCGTACTCTGATGAATAAATTAGGCATGAAACCGCTTCAGGATTATGTGAATGATAACGACTGGAACTGGGATACTTTCATCCAGGCAGCCAAAGAAGCAAACAAAGATACGGACAATAACGGCAAGCTGGATACATGGGGTCTAAGTACCGCTTCTATTTTGGTACAGGCATTAGCTTCTAATGACGCCAATCTAGTTGCTGGTGATAAACAGAATCTGGAGGATCCTAAAACAAAGGAAACCTTAGAATTTATAGGTAAGCTAGCAACGGAGAATATTGCAAGACCAACTGAAGGCGGAGATTGGACAGAACCTGGGCAATTCTTCCGTCAAGGTAATACTTTGATGTACGCGGGCAGTGATTATGAGATGGATTCCTTCAAAAAGGATATGCCAGATTTGGACATCGGCTTCGTTCCATTTCCCAAAGGGCCAGATGCTTTGGAATATTATTCTCATCTGACGATTCCGAACTACTTGACCATCCCAAAAGTGGTCGATCATCCAGAACAACTGGTCTATATTTACGAGAAAATTAATGATATCGATTCTATTTATGATTACCCGAAGCAAGCATCACTGGAAACATTATTCAGCAACGAGGATGATATCAATAATGCCAAGACAGCAGGGGAGATTATTAATAGAGTAGATGGTACGGATGGATACCCCAACATGCCTTATTATGAATTAGTTGGAGAAATTCTGGACGGTGTATCGGTATCTACCGTAATTGACAAGTACAAAGTGCCATTTCAATCATCTATTGATGAGGTATGGAAGAAATAATGAACGTTTGGAATGACATAAAAAAAAAGCAGGTCCCCTTTACAGATAATGGGGGCCTGCATTACTGGTAGTTCTCAAGTACAAATTTCATTTTCTTGGCATTAGACGGAGAATATCCCTTCAACTCCTTGAATATCTTGCTGAAATAATAGATATCAAGAATTCCGCAGCGCTCTGCGGCTTCCTTTACGGTGAAATCACCGGAAGATAGCATCATCTCTGCATTATTAATCCGGATGCGATTAACATATTCCTTAAACGACAGTCCGGTATTTTGCTTGAATAACTTGCCAAAGTAGACGGGATGAAGCCCTAACCCTCCCGCCAGATCATTAATAGCAATATTTTCAGAATAATGCTCCGTTATATAGGTTGTTAGCTTCTTTATCCGAGGATCAATAGTGTTAGGAATATTTCGGTAAAAATTGCACAATAGACGGTGGAGGATTAATTCAAATATTGCGCGTGCTTGAATTTGATAATAGGGCTGCTTATTCATCCAAACATGATTAAATTCATGCAAATAGCTTAGAATTTCTTTCGTGACGGCTCTTTTTGTTACTCCCCTGAAGGGGAGCTGAACATGATTATGAGGATCTGCCCAATAGAAATTAAAGGGATAGGAATGCATTGGAGATTCATTGAACGTATGAGCCTCTCGGATGCTTCCCCCGGGCACATAGATGAGATCTCCTGCTTCAACGGTGAATTTCTCTCCGTCTATGTAATAACTAGACTTTCCCTCGACAACAAAGGTAAGATCATGGAAACTAATTCTTGATTTTTGAATGGTCCAATTCGGAAAACATCTTCTGTCAACAAACAAAAAGATATTGGGAACAAGATAGGGATGATATTCTAGTTCCATCCTGGTTCGCCTCCTATGCAGATGAAGTAAGCATACTGTCTACAATGAAAGGGAGATCATTCGTATGATAACGCTAACAGGTTTTGCTGATGAAATATCAACTGATTTGGAAAAACAGCTAAATGTTCTCGAATCGGAACAAATTTGTCATCTTGAGCTTAGAGGAGTATGGGGTAAAAACATTTTGCAGCTTACGGATGAGGAAGCCTTTAAAGTAAAAGCAATATTGCAGAAGAGGGGATTTAAAGTATCATCTATCGGCTCTCCTATTGGAAAAATCAACATAACGGATAATTTTGAGCCGCATTACGAAGAGGCTAAGAAGGCAATTCGGCTGGCTGCTTTTTTTAATGCCCCATACATCCGTATTTTTTCTTTCTATATTCCTGCAGGTGAACATGTCCACTATCGATCGGAAGTGATTTCCCGCATGCAGAGTCTTGTACAACTGGCGGAGAGAGCGGGCATCGTACTGCTGCATGAGAATGAAAGCCATATTTATGGAGATACCGGAGAACGCTGCCGTGACCTGTTGGAATCCATTGCTTCATCTCATTTGAAAGCAGCGTTTGATCCGGCTAACTTTGTGCAGTGCAAGGTAATGCCCGTATCTGAGGCATATCCGTTATTGGATGAATATATTACTTATATTCATATTAAAGATGCTAAACTGAATAATGGTTCCGTTGTCCCATCGGGTGAAGGGGACGGACAGATAAAGCAGCTTCTTCAGGTGCTGGATCACAAAGGCTACCATGGGTTCATGTCATTGGAGCCGCATTTGCAAGCCAGTGGTAAGTTTACCGGATTTAACAGAGCAGAATTATTCATTGTTGCAACAAGAGCGATCAAGCAATTATTAAATGAACAGAATATAGCTTGGTCATAATGTTATAAAACAACAGGTAATCTGCGTTAGGATGTTTTGTTTTATTTCTTTTATGATATGGTTGCAGTTATAAGATTTCAACATTTTCAGGAAAACCCTATAATTGCTGAGGTGAAAAAGCTATAATTCCTCAGGTGAATGGCTTATTCTAACCCAGGCTATTGATGTTGTTGGGTTCGGAGTCTGGAAGAAAAAGGGTGAAAACTTACTTGCAAATAAAAACAGCGAACGCTTCGTAAAGCGCATCGCTGTTTTTGTGTTACACTTCGATATTGGCAGCAATGCTATCCTCTCGGCCGTACTCACGGATGAGTGCTGCTACCTCTTGGTGGTGCGGGTTCGGGCCATATGCTTCAAGCGCTGCTTGGTCTTCAAATCTGACACGTAGCACGAGTTGGTAGCCTTTGTTGTTGTCAGAGAAATTAACACCTGCGTTTACTTCTACGACACCAGTCAAGTGTTGTTTCAATGCTTTAAAACGCGCAACGATTTCCTCCAATTGTGTGAGGGTTGTTTGCTCGCCGAATTTTACTAAAATAGTGCGATCGATCATATAAAGATCCTCTCCTTCCTCAAAATCTATAGCCTTAAGCAATATAGCATGAAAAGTGAAAGCTTTTCCAGCTCATTATACGAACATCTAATAGGAACGGCTTAATCTTGAAAAATAGAATAACAATTCGTTTGTTGTTATCGACGTATTCGGATTGTGGTCAATTGTGTCTGCATTGGAAGTGTAGGTCGTAATCGCTGCGTTTGATGGAGCCTTTACCGCTGAAGCAGGCTTTCTCATTACCCCAAGGATCTTTGCCCGCACCTTCAAAGGTTACTTGACTTATAATGCAGCACTGGAAACAAGCGGCGTACTGATTGGTGACGAAGTGAAAATTTCGATCGAAATCGAAGTCGGAAAACAAGCATAATTCTGAATAAATGACAAGGGGATTCACCTTATATAGAGGTGAATCTTTTCTTTATTTAAGGCGTAAGCGGTACCTATTATGAACGGTGCTGCCGTTTACGTTTTTCCTGCGAAGATCCTTTGACTTAAGCGCCTTTAAAGTGATATATTTAGCGGAGTTTGTTTTTACGTGTTAAGGAAAGGGATGCAAAACGAGTGACCACAAGCGAAGACATCACGAAACCGAAATTAATACCTACAAAAATTTTAAAATGTAAAAATCCTGAATGTAAAGCATGGATCAGGGACGAAATGGCAGCGGGAGATGCATTATGCCCGATGTGCAAAGGTCCTATGGCCCGAAGCATGAAACACTTGCCGGCTCTACAAAAGAAAGCAAAGCCAAAGCCGCGTAAACCAAAATCGGATTTTTAAACTTTCAACTATGGGGGAAAAGCCGGACGGCTGCGTACGAGACGCAGCCGTTTGTGCGTTATGGAGGGACGATTAGTGAGTAGTCATTATCCATTTGAGTTTGATCCGAAGCTGCCGTTCATTCAGCAGGCAAGTGATTGGATTGCGGACGTCTTTTATGAACAATTGCCTGAAGCGGGATTCGAAGTTCGCGATGAACAGATCTATATGGCATTCCAGCTCGAGAGAGCCTATGCCGAGAAACAGACGATCTTCGCAGAAGCTGGAGTAGGCACGGGGAAAACACTTGCTTATTTGCTGTACGCCATCAGCTATGCCCGTTATACAAGAAAACCGGCCATAATTGCCTGTGCCGATGAATCACTCATTGAGCAGCTTGTGAAGCCCGAAGGGGATATCGCGAAGCTGGCTCGGTATTTGGACTTTACGATTGATGCAAGGCTTGGAAAATCACCTGATCAATATATTTGTTTAAATAAATTGGATGATGCGAGAGCTGCGTTTGATGATGATGTTGAAGCTTTTGATGAAATATTCCGTGGGCTGCCGTCTTTCGTGCATGCCCCGGTAACGATGCAAAGCTTCCATCCTTACGGCAACCGCAAACAATATCCGGAGTTAAATGATGGGCAATGGGCCAAGCTGGGTTGGGATGTATTCCAGGATTGTCTCGTCTGCAGCAGAAGACATCGCTGCGGTCAGACGTTGTCACGTGATCATTACCGCAAAGCTGCCGATCTCATTATTTGCTCGCATGATTTCTATATGGAGCATGTGTGGACTTACGAAGCACGTAAGCGTGAAGGACAGCTTCCATTGCTGCCTGAACATAGTTCGGTAGTCTTTGACGAAGGACATCTGCTCGAGACGGCTGCTCAGAAGGCACTAACTTATAAGCTGAACCATGGAGTGTTCGAGAGTATCATTACTCGACTTCTGCAGGACGAGATCCGGGAATCTCTTGCGCTGGCAGTTGAAGAAGCCATTGTACAAAGTGATCATTTATTCGCATTAATTGCTCGCCAGAGTAAGGCCGTACCGGCTTCTAACCGCAAGGAAGTACTCTGGAATGATGAGTTAGTCCGCGAAGTGAATCGTCTGCAGGACATACTTAGCTCGATCGAAGAGGAGCTTGTCTTTGAGAGTGGTCTGTTCACGATCGATGATTATCAGCTTAAGATTGTTGAAGAGCATATCGAAATGATCCAATTCGCTTTGTCTCTGTTCAAGAGAGATGAGAAACCGATTAGCTGGGCTTCGGAGGACAAAGATGGTTTCACACTTGTCATCATGCCAAGATGGGTGAAGGAAGTGCTGAAGGAGCAGGTCTTTGCGAAGAAAATGCCTATCGTCTTCTCATCGGCTACCTTATCTGTCGGCGGTTCTTTCGATTATATCAAGGACAGTCTAGGGATTGATCAGGCTATGTCATTCTCTGTTCCATCTCCGTATGAATACGAAGAGCAGATGAAGGTCTTGATGCCAAATGAGTCTGAAGCTGAGATGACATGGACGGACAAGATGAGTACGGCAACGAAGCTGCTGGAGCAAAAGGGCGGACGTACCTTGTTCCTATTCCCATCCATGGAGGAGCTGGTGAATTTCCGCGAGCAAGCGTCTGAGCTTGGTTTGACGAACGGCTACCGATTCTTGTTCGAGGGTTCTGCTGAGATCAGCCATCTGATCGCAGAATTCCAGAACGACGAGACCAGCGTACTATGCGCGGTTACCTTGTGGGAGGGACTGGATATTCCAGGTCCATCCTTATCACAAGTCATCATGTGGTCGCTGCCATTCCCGCCGAATGATCCGGTCTTCCAAGCTAGACGCAGTGATGCTGCGAATCCGTTCGCAGATGTGGACATGCCATACATGCTGCTGCGCTTAAGACAGGGCATAGGCCGACTCATAAGAGCGCGTGAAGATCGTGGCTCGATTGTTATTTTCGGACATGAGCTGAAGGATGAAGCCGTGCGTACGCAGGTGCTGAGTGTATTGCCAGCAGGTGTTTCAATCGAGGATGTCAATCAAATTTAACATTAAAGTGACCAAGAAGAGCCTTGTGCTGTTCTTGGTTTTTTTGTATCTACTCAGAGTATATCCGTATTGGGAGTTATTTGGTAAAATGTAGGAGGCACAAAACAATTGATTAAGAGGTGACATTTTATCCGGATTATAATATTGTTATTGCTTACCCTAACTGTATTGTCAGGATGCAGTTACTCGACACTAGATGAGGCCATTCAGAAGAAATGGGATGACCGTATTGAAGTGCTTTACGTTGATGAAGAACATCAAAGTGTCATTTTTCTTGATCCGTCGAAAGATAACCCAAACCATAGTGTGTATGTGTATAGTACATATAAGAAAAGCGGGAATGCTTACCGGTATTCAACGGACCCGGAACATGGTACTTCATTCAGTGTTTCAAGCGATCTGATCCCATTTTTATTCAAATGGAACGGTGGAGACAAGAAGACGGATAATGTGATCTGGGGAGCGATACGCTCCGATATAACGGTGAAAGAAATTGCGGTTACATGCACACCAAGAAATGATGAAAGCAAAGAGATTAAGTTTAAGATTCCTGTTCATAATCAAGTTTTTATCTATTATCCAGAATTAGATTTTCAGAATTCCCCATACTCGTGGAGAGTCAAAGCGGAAGCCCTTGATGAGAACGGAAAAGTGATCGCTGATTCGGGGTATTAGGACGGAGAAGAAAGGACGATATACATGATTCAATTGGAAAGAGTTTCTGCTGACCATACTGATTTTCAAGAATTAATAACACTTCTGGACAAAGACCTATGGAGCAGATATCCGGATACGCAGCAGTTTTTTGATGTGCATAATAAGGTCAGACTTGATGCAAAAGCGGTTGTTGCCTATGTAGATGGAATACCTGTAGGCTGCGGCTGTTATCGGGAGATGAGAGATGAACAAACCGTTGAGATCAAGCGGATGTTTGTAAGCGAAACAGCAAGGGGCAAGGGTATAGCTCAATCCATTGTTAGAGAGCTTGAAAAGTGGGCGGTAGAGGAAGGAAAGCAGCAGGCACTACTAGAAACAGGGACTAATCAGCCTGAAGCCATATCGCTGTATAAGAAATTAGGGTATGTACAAATCGCTAACTATGAGCCTTATATTGGCAGTGAAGAAAGTGTTTGTATGGGAAAAGAATTGGCATAAAGAAAATATCACCATGATTATAAAAGAGAAGCCTGAGGGGTTTCTCTTTTATTTGTGTTTACTACTAAAAATTTTATAATTTAAGATTATTGAAAGTGATTTCAAATGTCAGCACAATAAACTTTGGAACTATTGGATATAATACACAACTGGACGCTTGCTTAAACGTTTTGAGGAGGGATATACGCGTGCGGTGGATAAGAAGTCGAAAAAAACTAATTCGTAACAAAAACTCTAACCGGTTTGGATCGACATTTCCTTCCCTTTCTCCCGATCAAAATGCAGAATTAAGCACAAGTCTCACTATAAACGAGATGATGCTCAGAGAAATTTTTCTCAATAGTTCCGATATCATTTTTCGTTCAATCAGCAGCAATCCCGAAGTACTTATCATATATATTGATGGTTTAATTGACACAACAACGCTGGATAAAGTTATGTTAACGCCAAACCTATTTGAAGAAACACCTAGCGGGTTGAATGCAACTTCTATTTCAGGGCAGATCATTCAAAAGAAACTCGTGGCTATCTCCCAGATTAAAACGGTTTCTACAATCAACGAAGTAACGGATGGAATTCTGAAGGCGAATATCGTTCTTCTTGTCGACGGAGAAAACAAGGCTATTGTAGCTGATCTTAAAGGATTCGAGAAACGCGGAATTGAGGAGCCGGCCGCCGAAGTTTCTATCCGCGGTCCCAGGGACGGATTTACGGAAACGTTACGAATCAATACAAGCTTAATCCGCAGACGAATCCGTAGTCCAAAGCTGAAAATTGAATCCATTACAATTGGTCAGGTTTCCCAGACCGATGTTGCTATCGTATATATTGATGGAATTGTCTCGAACACGGTCCTGAAGGAAGTCCGTGATAGAATTAGCCGAATCGAGATGGACGGGGTACTGGAATCTGGATTTATCGAAGAGTTTATTGAGGATGCCCCTTGGTCTCCTTTCCCGCAAATTCAAAATACCGAGCGGCCCGATATCGTTTGCGCAAGTTTACTTGAAGGGAAAGTCGCGATCCTTGTCGATAACACCCCGTTTGTGCTGATTGTTCCTATGACTTTTTGGACTGGTTTACAGGCGGTAGAAGATTATTACGAACGATCAATCTATACGACATTTATTCGATTCGTCCGATACTCCTTATTTAATATCGCACTGCTTCTTCCGTCTTTGTACGTGGCACTCTCAACCTTTCATCAACAGCTTATCCCAACGAACCTGCTCATCAGCATTTCTAATTCCAGAGAAGGAGTCCCATTTCCGACGTTTGTCGAGGCATTGTTGATGGAGTTTATGTTTGAGGGGCTTCGAGAGGCTGGAATTCGCATGCCTAAAGCCGTTGGTTCGGCGGTCAGTATTGTGGGTGCGCTTGTCATTGGACAGGCTGCCGTACAAGCAGGTATTGTATCCGCCCCTGTTGTTATTGTTGTGGCAACGACCGGGATCGCATCGTTTGCCATCCCACGATATAATTTCGGTACCGCCTATCGACTTCTTCGCTTCCCGATGTTGATATTAGCGGGAATGCTGGGCTTATATGGCATAATAAGCGGAGTATTTCTGTTGATTATACATCTTCTAGGCTTGCAGTCGTTTGGAGTTCCGTACATGAACCCGGTAGTTCCGAGTATACCTCAAGGCTTGAAGGATGTATTATTACGTGCACCAAGGTGGAGTATGACCCGGCGTTCCGCACTTTTCTCAGGGAAAAATAAAACTCGCATCCCCGAAGGCCAACAACCAATTTCAAAACAAGGGAAGACAGACGAATGAAAAAGTTACGCAGGACCAGCTTGATCTCCCTGATTCTTTCTCTTACATTTGTTTCTGGCTGCTGGGATAATTCGGAAGTAAATGAGATTGCGATTGAACTTGCGTGGGGGATTGACAAAGCCGAAAATAAGAAAATTATGATCAGTGCTCAAGCCATCCTTCCGATGAGAATTAGTGGCGGACAGGAAAGTATAAGCGGAGAAAGCAAGAATAAGCCGTTCTTTGTCGTCTCGGGTAATGGAATGAATACACTCGATGCAGTACAGCAGATGCAGACTAAGCTGTCCAGGCAAGTGTTTCGCGGTCACCGTCGGGTCATTGTGATAGGCGAATCTATGGCAAGACAGGGGGTTAAGGAGGTGTTCGATACCTATACGCGCGATCCGAACCTCAAACTCCGAACCGATATATTTATTGTCAGGGGAGGCACTGCAAAGAATTTTTTGGAAAAATCATACCCATTAGAAAATATTTCTGCTCTTGGGGTTTTGGGAGAATATGGTCAGATGGGAACACCTGTAGAAATGGGATTGTTGAACTTTTTACATGCTGCAACCAGTGATGGAGCTTGTCCAGTCGTACCTGCAATTGCCATTGGTATGGACACTAAGTCACAAGATCAAGACAACCAGAATGAGCAGACGAATTCGGACAAGGAAGGATTCCGGCTTGCAGGAGCAGGGATATTTAATAAAGATTTGAAATTGGTTGGTTATTTGAATGCAGAGGAAAGCCGGGCGATGCAATGGGTAACCGGGAATTTAAATAAGCTGACGGTTCCTGCAACAATACCTCATGAAGGAGGTAATGTCAGTATTATTCTCTATAGGATGCACAGTAAGATTCAGCCGGATATCCAAAGCGGAAAGCTTAAAATTCTTGTTACGTTAACAGGGAAAGGCGCTATTCGTGAGAATAACACTAGGCTTGACTTGACACAGACTAATAATATTAGCGTAGTGCAAAACGCATTAGAACATCACGTCGAAGAAGCCGTATTACGGACGATTACCAAAGTGCAAAAAAAGTACGGGACAGATGTGTTCGGATTCAGCAGTACTATTAAAAGGAAAAACCTTACATTATGGAAATCGATAAGGAATGATTGGGAAGAAGAGTTCCGGGAAGCAGAAATTTCTGTAAATGCGAACATAACGGTTCGACGGATTGGTGTAACGGGACCAGCATTGCAATTAAAAGCAAGCGAGATTGAGAAATGAAGATGTTCATTTCATTGATTGCCGCAGCCAAGTAACAATGAGAAGAATCGTAGGCAAGACCAAGTACATGGGCACCCACACATAAGGAACTAGTATTTCAAAGTGTTGACGGTAAATGTGCTCCGCAATATTTTTGGACATCGTCATTCCAAGAATGAGGGAGAGCGCGCAGGACGGGATGACTAGTACACGGTAGCCCTTCATATTCGTTAATTGTTGAATGCCTTTGACCGCTGCGAACATTAAGACAATGCATTTTAAGAGCGCCGTCATTAATAAATAGAGTACACCGAACATTTGTAAGTTTTCAATAAATTTTCCGATACTGATCAAACTAAGCAAGGTGTAAAGAGGGTACAGGAAACCCGAGAACATATCTCCAAAAACGGAAATAGCCATCACATCAAATAGAGTAACCATAATTCCGGACAGTAAAGTAGCGAGAATCGTAATTTTCATTACTTTATTAGGCTCTTTGGTCTCCGTCCAAAACATAGCAAATATGATGGTTTCTCCAAAGGATTGAGTGATACCAGATGGGTAAACGGTCTTCAAGACAGGCTCCCACCCATATTCCAAAACAGGAAGTAAATTATGGACATGCATAACTTTAGAGCCTAAAAGAAGAATGACTTCAATACAAAACATGAGCAATACGATGGGGAGAAACACTTCCCCCAACCGGGAAACGCGTTCAAGTCCGCCATATACGCAATAAGCAATAATAAAGACAAAAACTCCTGAGATGATGATAAGCGGTGTATTAAATAAGATGGTTGTTGAAACCATATCCCTGATATCCGCTATAACCCGTCCAACAATATATATAAACAAAACGGGGTACAGAAAGGCAATTGGCGTTCCGATCCAGCGCCCAAATTGTGCAGGAAACCATTGGACAAGAGTTAGCCCCGGATTCATTCGCATTAAGGCGATGTAGATCAGAATCAAAAAAACCCCAAGGAAACAGGATATTAATTCTCCAATCCATGCATCCTTTCCGGCATGACCGCCAAAACCGAATATAATAGTAGTGCCTAATTGAAAAATAAAAGTGATTGTAAATAACTGATAGACCGTAATTTTACTCATAGGAACCTAGTAATATCTTGAATGTAACAGCCATTAGTATCAGATAAAGAACAAAATTTAGGATAAGATCAACTCCATAGATGAATTGGTAGGGAATATCATTACTTATTTTACCAATTTCAGCCTATTTTATTCTGGTCGGTGTAAGTATAATGGGAGTGGAAAGTATGGTTGTATTCAGATGAAGCAGAAGTGGGATTAGAGGCTTTAATTTCATAACAAAGGAGAATTTCATATGGGTTTCAGTATCACCGCAGCGATTGCACAATTTGTGTTCGTAGGAATTCCAATCATCCTATTGGTATTATACTTCGTTAGAAAAAGTCAGAAGAAACGGAACATGAAAGATGCTTAATGATGACGCGCATCGTTAAGCATCCTGTTGGTAATTGTCAATGAGGTCACCAATCGTTCATATTAATGACTATGGGATTCCATTACCTGAACTGCTCAATAAACTTCGTGGCTGCACTGGACAGCGGCATATTCCGCATATTCATCATACCGATGTGAGAAGGAGGGAGCGGGATGTCCAAGTGAATCTCGAACAGGGAGCCTTCCGCAAGCTCCTTCGCTATAAAATCACGCGTTACATACGAAATGCCAAGGCCTCTCCGTGCAAATTCGATCAGCAGATCGACGCTTCCGACCTCAATCTCCGGTTTGATCATATATCCATAATGATTAAAAATCTCTGTTATGGCCATCCGAGCCCGGCTGTTACGGGAGAACAGGATAATGGGATATTGCAGAAGCGTACTGAGCGACAGCACTTTATTTTTCAAGTCACTGTATACAGCCCCCGCAACAAAACAGTCTTGCAGCTGGATGCTTTCTTTTACTTCAAGCTGTGGATCGACGATTGGCATACGAACGACCCCTAGATCTATTTTGCCCTCTTTCAGGAAAGTAATTACTTCTGGCGTAGTGCCATGATTTAGATGGAGCTTAATTCCGGGATATTTCTTGATGAAATCCTCAAGATAAGGCAGCAGATAATGCTTGAACAAGGAGTCACTCCCTCCAATTCGAAGCTCACCATTGTCCAAATTTTTAAGGGCGATCATTTTTTCCTCAGCGGAATTGATCAGAATATGAGATTGCTCGATGTAGGAGTACAGAATGGTCCCTTCCTGAGTAAGGGAGACGCCTTTGGAGGTCCGATAAAACAGCGTCAGCCCAAAGCTTTCCTCGAGCTGTTTAATGGCATGACTAACACTTGGCTGAGTGAGGTACAGCATCTTGGCGGCCTGAGTCAAACTTCCTGTTTTGGCTGCCCAATAGAACACTTTGTATAGTTCATAGTTATTGGTCATAGACGTGGTCGATAGCTCCTGTAAAATATATTAATTACTTGTATAGCTCCTAAACGTATTATAGTGGAATTACAGAAAAAAAACAGAACTTTTCGTTCTGCTGGAGGGAGAAGAAACGATGGAACCCGTAACGTATGTGTTATTTGGTGCAACTGGCGACTTAGCTAAAAGAAAAATATATCCTGCATTATACAATTTATTCGTTGATGGAAAGCTTCCGGATTCTTTTTCTCTAATAGGTCTTGGAAGAAGAGACTGGTCGGATGAGTATTTCCAGACTAGTGTGGAGCAATCACTCCGGAATTTCTCTAGACGTGAACTTGTAAATCCGGAACTTGTACAATCATTTATCAGTAAATTCCGCTACTCGGTTCTTGATATCGGCCGTACAGAAGACTATAAGAAATTGCTCGGAATTATTGAAGAACGCGAGAGCACGCTGGGGCTTACGCCAAACCGTCTCTTTTATTTATCAGTAGGTCCAGAATATTTCACAACGATTGCTTCAAATATTGCCGAGAGTGGCCTTGGCTCCACAGCAGGCTGGAAACGCCTCGTTATTGAAAAACCATTTGGCCACGATTTGCAGTCAGCTCGGGAATTGAATGAGCAGCTTAGCAAATCGTTCACTGAAGACGAAATATTCCGAATTGATCATTATCTTGGTAAGCCAATGGTTCAGAATCTTGAAGTGTTGGAAAGTGCGAACCCGATCATTCAAGCTCTGTGGAGCAATCGATATATAGCTAATGTACAGATTACTGCAAGTGAGACCGTCGGCGTTGAAGAACGGGCAGGCTACTACGATCATGTTGGTGCTGTGAGAGACATGTTCCAGAATCACATGCTTCAAATGCTTATGATGCTCGCGATTCACCTGCCACATAACAGCAACGCTCAAGAAGTACGGAAGCATAAGAAACAAGTCATGGAGGCACTCATTCCTTTATCGAAATCGGATGTGCGTGCGAATGTCATTCGCGCTCAATACGCAGAAGGTTCCCTTGGAGGCAATCCGGTGAAAGGATATCGTGCTGAGCCGGGTATTGCAGCTGCCTCTATGAATGACACTTACATCGCGGCTAAGATTCAAATTGATGATTTCTTCTGGCGGGGAGTACCGTTCTATATCCGGACCGGGAAACGAATGAAGGAGAAATCAACTCGTATTGTGGTGGAATTCAAGGAAGCTTTAAACCAAGCCTCCTCAGTCATTAACGGCGGAGCACCAAATCTTCTTCATATTGAGATCAGCCCGAACGAAGGTATTATGCTGCAGCTCAATACGAAGGAGAACGGAGAACTGAAACCAGTTCAAATCCAGCTGCATGAAAGCAGCAAGGAGATTCCGGAAGCTTATGAAAACCTGATTTACGATGCGCTTGTGGGCAATCCTACGTTCTTTGCGCATTGGGATGAGGTGGAACTCGCTTGGGCTTGGGTGCAGCCGATCCTGGATGCTTTCCAGGATAACCAGGTTCCGCTTCACTCCTATGAAGCAGGTTCTAATGGTCCAGCTGAAGCTGATGCTTTATTAGCAGAGGATGGCTTCCATTGGTGGTTTGATACGAAGGATGAATCGAAGGAAAAGCAACAAACGAAACGGAAGGATGAAGAATATGCTTACTAAATTGGACATTGATCAACTATCCGTCGATACGATCCGTACTTTATCGATCGATGCGATTAACGCTGCAAACTCCGGTCACCCTGGTCTCCCGATGGGAGCGGCACCGATGGCTTACGCACTGTGGGGCAAATTACTCTCCCACAATCCAGCGAATGCCAAATGGTTCAACCGCGACCGGTTTGTATTATCTGCAGGTCACGGTTCGGCCTTGCTTTACAGCCTTCTGCACTTGTCGGGCTACCAAGTATCTATTGATGACTTGAAGCAATTCCGTAAGCTGAACAGCAAGACGCCGGGACATCCGGAATTTGGTCACACAGATGGCGTTGATGCAACAACTGGACCGCTTGGTCAAGGGATTGCGAATGCTGTTGGTATGGCGATGGCGGAAGCTCACTTGGCTGCGAAATATAACCAGGAAGGTTTCCCGGTTGTTGACCATTATACGTATGCGCTTGTTGGAGACGGCTGCTTGATGGAAGGGATCTCTTATGAGGCGATGTCCATGGCTGGACATATGAAGCTTGGCAAATTAGTTGTCCTGTATGATTCGAACGATATTTCGCTCGATGGTGATCTTAACTTGTCCTTCGGTGAGAATGTAAGGAAGAGAACAGAATCTGCACAATGGGAATACTTACGTGTAGAGGATGGCAATGATCTTGCTGCGATTACGGAAGCAATCTCTAAAGCGAAGCAAAATCAATCCCAACCTACTCTCATCGAGGTTCGTACGACCATTGGTTACGGCAGCAAGGGAGCAGGCACGCACAAGGTGCATGGCAATCCACTTGGCAAGGAAGAAGCGATCGCTACGAAAGCCGTTTATGGCTGGCAGTATGAAGAAGAATTTACTGTTCCTGAAGAGGTAAAAGCTCATTTTGCTCAATTGAAACAAAATGGCGGAGAGAAAGAAGCAGCATGGAATGACCTGGTTGCTTCGTTCAAAGCACAATATCCTTCGCAAGGCAGTGAATTCGAGAAGGTGCTGGACGGTTCATTAACCCTTGAAGCAGCAGACATTCTTACCTTTGATACTTCGAAGCAAATCTCGACTCGTGTAGCAAGTGGTGAAGCGATTAATCATTTTGTGAAAATTGATCCTTCGATCTTCGGCGGCAGTGCCGATCTCTCGCACTCGACGATGACGGATATCCGTGGAGAAGGCAAATTCGCCGTTGATTCCTATGCAGGACGTAATGTTTACTTTGGTGTTCGTGAGCATGCAATGGGCGCTGCCGGCAACGGTATGGCACTGCATGGCGGCGTAAAACCTTTCGTCAGCACGTTCTTCGTATTCAGCGATTACTTACGTCCGTCGATTCGTCTTGCTGCCCTGCAAAAGCTTCCTGTGATTTATGTCTTCACACATGACTCCATTGCAGTAGGGGAAGATGGACCTACCCATGAGCCAGTTGAGCAGCTTGCTGCTTTGCGTACGATTCCTGGTCTTACTGTCATTCGTCCATCCGATGCTAATGAAACAGCAAGCGCTTGGGCTTATGCGCTGCAGCAGCAGAATGGTCCTGTAGCTTTGGTGCTCAGCAGACAAAATCTTCCGATCTACGAAGAAACAAAGGCTAACGTTGAGTCCGTTGCAAAAGGCGCCTACGTCTTGACGGAAACAAACAGCCAGCCGGATGTCATTCTGATTGGTACAGGCTCTGAGGTTTCACTCGCTGTAAACGCGAAAAAAGAGCTCGAGCAAGAGAATATTTCCGTTCGTGTCGTTGCAATGCCAAGCCGAGAGCTGTTCGACCGTCAGTCGGAAGAATACAAGCAAAGCGTGCTTCCTGATGCAGTAACGAACCGAATTGCGATTGAAGCGGGTATTTCGTTAGGCTGGGAACGCTACACAGGTAAACAAGGCAAAGTGTTATCGGTTGAAACCTTTGGTGCTTCGGGTTCAAGTGCAGATGTGCTGGAATACTTTGGATTCACAACGAAAAACGTAGTAAGCTTGGCAAAAGAATTCAACTAATAATATTATTCGGAGGTTGTTCATATGAAATTTTTCATCGATACAGCAAACTTGGAAGATATTAAAAAGGCTTATAAAGTCGGCGTTTTGTCTGGTGTTACAACAAACCCTTCGCTCGTAGCAAAAGAAGGCGTGAAATTCGAAGATCGTATTGAAGAAATTTTGCTTGCAGTACCAGAAGTTGAATCGGTATCTGCAGAAGTAACACCTGACGCTTTGACAGCAGAAGAGATGATTGCGCAAGCTGATGAATTGATCAAGATCAATAACTACGATAAAAACATTACGATCAAATTGCCAATGACACTTGCTGGTCTGGAAGCTTGCCGTTACTTGACGCAAAAAGGCGTGAAAACAAACGTAACGCTGATCTTCACTGTTAACCAAGCTCTTCTCGCTGCTCGTGCTGGCGCAACTTATGTATCGCCATTCCTTGGACGTCTTGATGATATCTCGGAAGACGGCGTTCAATTGGTAGCGAAAGTTGCTGAACTATTCCGCATTCATAACCTGGATGCTCAAATCATCGCTGCATCTGTTCGCCACCCGGACCATGTTACTCGCGTAGCAATGGCTGGAGCACATATCGCAACGATTCCATTCTCCGTTATCGAGCAAATCTCCAAACATCCATTGACGGATCAAGGTATGGAGAAATTCGCAGCTGACTGGAAGAAAACAACACAACTGTAATCTTTATGACTTAAAAAAACACGCTGATCATATGATCGGCGTGTTTTTATATTCTAAGCTATTAATCAACAATGACTTCTTTATTCGGATTATGTAAATATTCAAACATCAGCTGTACCTGCTCCAAGGTATTTCGTTCAACGGATAGCTCAGGCAGTTCGTCTAATCCGAAAAACCCAACATCACTGGTTTCAACACCAGCTATCGCCTTGCCGCCTATGATTTCGCATAGAATAAACATTTTATAGACATGGTAAGGGCTTGGCGGGTGGTTGTGGAACTTCTTGTCCAGTACGGCTAGTAAGCGTACCGCAGCTGTATCGAAACCGGATTCTTCTTGCGTTTCTTTGACCGCAATCTCTTTCGGAGAGTATCCGATATCGCTCCAACCGCCTGGCATCGACCAAGCGCCGTCCACTTTTTCCCGAACAAGAAGGATCTTATTATCTTGAAAAACAACCGCACGAATATCGACCTTTGGGGTTGTGTATCCATTATCACTTGCGAAGGCAAGGGATATTTTATCATGGCTTACGGAAGTATATTCAGCCAATATTTCAATACTCATCTGCCGTAACGCTTCATAACGCTCGATATCATATACATCTGTCGCATACGTCAGCCCCGTCTGAGCCATCGCTTGCATCTGTTTAGCCCAATCTAACCATTTGAGTTCCATACTGGATATTCCTTCTTTCATCCTGGACTTTAAGTAATTGTAAAAGGGATTAACGAGGTACTCGTATATTTATATAATAAGGGAAAAGATAGGGGGGAACAATTCGTTTGAAGGCTCTATTTGAAGTACTTATCGTATCATTTAAACTAGGATGCACATCCTTTGGCGGTCCAATTGCACATCTAGGCTACTTCCATAATGAATATATCAAGCGACGGCGTTGGTTAGATGAACGAAGTTATGCTGATCTTGTCGCTCTTGCGCAGTTTCTTCCTGGACCTGCAAGCAGCCAAGTCGGGATAGGTATCGGCTTGCTTCGTGCCGGTTGGCTAGGGGGAGTGGCAGCTTGGATCGGATTTACACTGCCGTCAGTCATTCTATTGCTGTTATTTGCACTATTCATGCAAGGTTTTGATCTAGGAACTTCCGGCTGGATTCATGGATTGAAGATCGTAGCGGTTGCTATTGTTGCACAAGCTGTACTTAGTATGGGGCAAAAGCTTACGCCTGACCGTAATCGAGTGACAATTGCGATACTTGCAGCAGCGGTCACGTTATTGTGGCAGACAGCCGTGAGTCAGCTGTTCGTTCTCGTCGTAGGAGGGGGAATCGGATATTTCTGGTATCGGCAGAAATCTGGAGCAACCATCCATTCGTTAACGGTTCCAATAAGCAGAGGTGCTGGTGCTGTCTGTTTAAGCCTGTTTTTTATTTTTCTTGTTGGCTTGCCAATTCTGCGCCACAGTTATGAGGCTGACTGGCTGGCGTTAATCGAAAGCTTCTATCGGTCGGGATCGCTGGTGTTTGGTGGAGGGCATGTTGTATTACCGCTGTTGGAAAGAGAAGTCGTTCCAACTGGCTGGATCAGTAAAGCTGATTTTTTGACAGGTTACGGTGCGGCGCAGGCTGTGCCCGGCCCTCTATTTACGATAGCAGCCTATCTTGGTGCTATGATTAACGGGGTAAAAGGTGCGATATTGGCAATCGTTGCCATATTTTTGCCAGCATTCCTGCTCATGGCCGGTACGCTGCCTTATTGGAATACGCTAAGGCAACATGAGAAAGTACAGGGAGCTCTAATTGGTGTTAATGCGGCAGTTGTTGGCATTTTATTAGCAGCGCTCTATAATCCTCTGTGGTTGAGTGCAGTTGATTCATCAAGGGATTTCGTACTGGGCTTATTACTATTCGGCATGCTTGTGTATTGGAAATTACCGCCTTGGATCGTTGTGTTGGTTGGGGCAGCAGGCGGAGAATTATTGACTCTCCTATAAACGAAAAAGGCGTGGAAGTGTTCGCATTTCTCACGCCTTTTTCGTTTATAGGATAGAGCTTAATCATGTGTGATTTCATGACTCTCAAGCTCACCGTTCTTATTGAAATAGAGTCGCAATAAACTGTCATCTACTCCTAACCCTGCACGTCCTAAGTAGTATACAAACTGAGGGGATGGTTCATCAAGCATTTGTTCGGGTTCTCCTAGTAAATCAATAATCTCTGTATTCGTCATTCCAACTAGTTCATATATTAATCAGATTATGCACCATGTTATTTCTTTTCTCAGGTTCCTTTGACCAGGTTTCCTTATCAAATGGAGCACTGCATGAACAGAGAATGAGCAGCAAAAGGAAGGATAATAGTAACTTCTTCATTAAAGTATATCACCTATAATATGTAATTTCTTGTTGGAATTAAGTTTTCGGTGCATGGGACCAAGAGATGTGATAATCTTGTATTTACTGGAAATAACATGGAATTGATAGAGAAAGGAAGAGTATATGAGTAGGAAGAGAATAACCATATTGACTGTTGTATCGTTGTTTTTAATCGTCTATGTATGCTATGGATTTTGGATTGCAAAGGATGTTAAATCTATACTGACTGTTGGGATGCAGCCAGATAGCAGTTACGAGAAGTATATGAGTGATCAGGCTTACAACCGACTAAATCCGCTGCGCAATCATATGACAGCTTCATCTTATACCTATAAACCTGAGGATCACAGTGTAGGCCCTGTATTCCTGTTCCACTTCTTCTTTGTTGCAAAATCGTCGACCAAGCAAAGCTTTGAGTTTCATGATGCTTCTCCTACATTCGGCGGAACAGAAGTTGTAAAGATGACAACGAAGCTTAAACATGGCAGATGGTATGCAACGAAGGTGTACATCGCAGCTTAATTGTTAATCGGAGAGGAAGGGAATCCGTTTGAAAATGAGAGGCAGGATGGCTATCTTTCTTGGAATCGGATTTGTTATATCAGCGTTCTTAAGTTTGTACCTTGTGCAAGTGGATAAGAAGAATCATTATGTCAGTCCACTGATGACATTGACGTTAGTCTTGTTTTGGTTCGCACTAGGTAATGGAATGGTTTATTTGGTGAAGAAGCGAAGGAATAGAGAAAAAACCACTTAAAAGATTCTTTCGCTTTCCTTTATATGGATGTAATTTCATAATGAAATTATTATTATCCACTATACAAGTCGCATTAGCAAAGTTCTAGTGCGACTTTGTTTTGATGCAAAGGAGGATTTATATGCTTAATGTTTTTGAGGTTGCTGATACATTAGTGGAGCACATTAAATCCAACTTTCTAGAAGAGATTGCGATTATCGGTTATTACGGCTCTTATGCACAAGGAACGGCGACCGAGCGGTCGGACCTGGATTTCTTTTTCATTCCTGCAAGTTCAGATGGTTATCGCCACAGTGTGCAATTTATCGTGGATAACATCTGCTTTGACTTTTGGCCGATTAGCTGGGAGCGGGCTGAAAGGATGGCTGCCTTTGAAGAATTAAATGTGTCTATTATTGCAGATTGCAAATTATTATACGTTCGTTCGGACGAAGACCGGAATCGCTTCATGAAATTGCGAGAGCAAATCGCAGCCGCGCCATCGCAAGGAATGGCATTTCTTAATAAAGCTGAAGCCCAACTGAAAGATGCTTGTGTCCATCTGAGTAACATGATGAGGGTTCATACCGAGCACAAGTTAACTCAATTCCGTCATGAAGCAAGGGAGATACTAGTTTACGTGTTGAACAGTGTTTCCTTGATCAATCGGACTTATTTTAAAAAAGGCTGGGGTAAAAATACGGAGCAAATAAGAGAGTTTGTACATAAACCGGATCAGCTCGAGGAGTTGATGCAGACCATTATGCAATCTGGTTCAAGTACTGTAGTCGTTGAATCTTGCGAGCAGTTAATTCAGAACACTTCGAGATTGTTGACTCTGCAGAAGGAATCATATGTCGATGGTCCCAACTATTCGGATCGAATGAAGGGCTTTTACGAAGAGATCAAAGGGATATTCGATAAAGTATTAACGGCTTGTGAAAGGAACGATTACACTTCAGCCTATTTTTGGGGAATAGGTGTGCAGGCAGAGATAGCACGTACTCTCTATTTTTCGGAAAAGGGATATTGGCCAATTTCTACCGATTCAGAATTAGAATATATGGATGTTTATAAAAAGTTGGGATTTCCTGACCTAGCCGCACTTCTTGATCCTAGTGACTTACAACCACTCTTTGAAGCTGTAGAACGTTTGGATACCTTGCTAGAGGAGCATCTAAGACAGCATGGTGTTGCTATTAATCGATTCCGAGATGTAGCAGAATTTAAACAGTATCTCAATTCATTCATCGTGTAGAGGAGTATGAGACTATGCTCAAACCACTGTTTGGAGTTTTGCCAACGGATAAACGTATCGCAGGAATTCATAGCATACCTGTTACAGATGAAGGATCAATCGTTATGGTTTGGGATAAATACGAGAAGAACCTGACAACGGTTGGAGGCAGACTGGAGAGTGGGGAGAAACTTGATGAAGCACTTGACCGCGAGACGGTTGAAGAAGCGGGACTGCTGTTAGAAGCAGAACGGGTTCCTATTGCAGCTTGGTATTGGGAGAACACAGATACGTATACCGTATTTGTAATAGCGAAGGTGAAGCAATATGTGGAGATGCCGGATGGCTTCGAGACGACGGGCAGAGTGACGATGAATATCGAAACGGCTCAGCAGCTGGTGTATAAGCTCGAAGGCGAAGGGCTGCGGACAGAGCTGCTAGGGATTGTAGAGCTGGAGCTTAGAAGTGAATGGCAATAAACCATAAAAAATAGAAATAGCAGGAGGTCTCATGATTAATAACTATATTTGGGCAGGCAAAAAGGTTAGGCTGCGACCGGTCCAGGCTTCAGACTGGGACAAGTTTCATCATAATGATATGGATTCAGAAAATGCCAGACTATGCGATGAGATACATTTTCCAAGATCGGAAGAAGGTACGAGACAGTGGGCGGAGCACCAAGCGGCGAATACCTATGACGGGGATAATATTTTCCTCGCAATCGAGACATTAGACGGCACGCACATTGGAAGTATCTGTACAAATAACTGTAATCCGAGACACGGAACGTTCAAGTATGGAGTATCCATTTTCCGCGAGCATTGGCGTAATGGCTATGCCACCGATGCGGTCATGATCCTGCTGAGATATTATTTTAAAGAATTACGGTATCACAAAGTTAATGCTCATGTTTATGCTTTTAACGAGGGATCTATTGCTCTACAGGAGCATCTTGGCTTTGTCCAGGAAGGCAAACTTCGGAACATGATTTATACGATGGGTAAGCAGCATGATGAATATATTTATGGTCTCACAAAGCTTGAATATGAGAAGTTAAAGTAATGGTTAATAAAGGTAAAGGCCGGAGGCTTGTAGAAGATATAGAGGCAGCTTAAATTTGTAATTCGAAGGAGATAGGTCATGAGTTTAAAGATTGAGCCTTTGGATTTGCATCAAGCGGATATATCAGGATCGAAGTGGCAGGAAGTTAAGGCGGAGGAACTCGATATTGATAATGTCAGCTTGGCCAAGACGAGAATTAATAACGTAAACATGCATGCAATGAATTTGAATAATGTAAATATGAGTGAGATTACAATCTCGGATGCGAATTTGACAGGTGTTAGCATTAAAAGCGCTAACTTAAGCTATGCCGTTATTAACTATGTCAATCTATTTGGAACAGAATTTCATAATGTTATTCTTCCAATGGAAGGGGATAGACTTCACAAACCTGACGGGCAATATAAGCCAATAAGTTTCCATAATTGCATTTTACCTTATACTCAATTCAATGGTTGTGATCTATCCAATGTGGAGTTAACAGACTGTGACATCACGGGCCTTAGAATCAATGGGATCTTAATTTCTGACTTAATCAAAGAGAAATAAAAGGAGGAACTTATGAGCGAACAGGTGATTGCGCAGAAAGAAAAATCTAGAATTACTCTGGGAAAAGCGATCCAAGTTCGCCTAGTGTCTGACCTTGAAAGATCGCAGGAGTATTACCGTGACTGCCTTGGATTTTCAGTGGATGGCTGGGGCCATGCCGAGCGTGATGAAGTGTGCTTTATTCTTCAGCAAGCCGTATCGTTGGACGATGTTAGACCAAATGCTAATTCTGCTAGACGTACGAATTATCCAACAGAATGGGAAGGTCCAGATCGTGGCTGGGATACCTTCCTGCATATCGGTTGGGATGAAATAGATATGCTTGTCGATGAAATACGCGCAAGAGGTGCTGTCATTGGACCTGAAGATTTCGAAGGGTCACATGGCGGCTGGGAATTCAAGAATGTTCATATCCTTGATCCTGATGGCTACAACATTGTTCTAGGTGCGATGCGTAAAGTAGTAAATAACGATTAGCTCAAACTCAAAGGAGAAAAGTGATGAATCCCATTTCCAATAAAATCAATGGAGTCTTTATTCCCGTTAGCGACATTGAAAATGCCCGGGATTGGTATTCTGACATTTTAGGCCTGCCTGCAACTGGTGAACTGTTTTTTGGTCACATCTATGTTTTGCCAATGGAAGGACCCGATATTGTATTGGACAGCAAGATATACTCTCCGGAGAATGTATATACGGTGCCGGCTTTTCAATTTCATACGGATGATATTGATAAGGCCTATGCCTTTATGAAAATGAAGAATGTAGAATTAGTTACAGGAATTGAAAATGGTCATTGGTTTAATTTTAAAGATCCTGATGGCAATCTGCTTATGGTTTGTAAGTAAGGTTTAGTTTGGAGGCTAATTGCATGGAGCTTAAGCAGCTTGTACCGATCCTTCGTATATTTGATGAGGGAAAGGCGAAAGAGTTTTACTTGGACTTTCTTGGGTTTACGCTGGATTGGGAGAATCGGTTCGAACCGGGCACGCCGGTATATATGCAGATCTCCAAAGGCAATGTAAGGCTGCACTTGAGTGAGCATTATGGCGATTCTAGTCCTGGATCAACGATACGGATCGAAATGACGGGTATTAGTGATCTGCATAAGGAACTGATGGAAAAGAAATATAAATACGCAAGACCTGGTCTGGAGAAGACACCATGGGAAAGTGTAGAGTGCAAGATTAATGATCCATTTGGTAATCGAATATTATTTTGTGAATTCTAATGAACAGAAGAGATACCTATGAAAGAAAGCCGCCCCAGATGGGACGGCTTCTTTCGTTTATTGTTTTTCCACCGATATACTGCCATTATCGGCCGTTAGTTTAACGACCGTTTTCCCCTCTCCAATAACCGTATCCTCTTTATACTTGTCGAAGAGATTAACTCTTCCGTTGTCTACATGAGTGAGAAAGGATACGTTATTTGGTTCGGTCTCGGTTTGAAGCGAAATTCTGCCATTGTCCGTTTCAAGCGTGATATTTTGATTAATCTCTTTGGTCAGAACCGTAATAGAACCATTATTGGCTCTCCCATTAAGCACACCAGTGACATGGTTGAGTGTGATTTTTCCGTTGTCGGTTTTTACTTTCACATCCTGTGCTGTGCTTTCGTTTAACTCAATTCGTCCGTTATCTGTTGTTGCCTGAATGGAAGTCGCTGTAAGCTTCTGAGCCAAAATATACCCGTTATTATTTGCGATCTTAAACGCATTATATTGTTTTTCCGGCAAGTAAACTTTAAGGGTTAGCTTGTAATCATGAAAATTAAAGTTAAACCATTTGTTCTGATCTTCATCTAAAGTAATAAACAAGGTTGAATCTTCAACGTTAGCAGTGAACAGCGGCTTTACGTTAGTTGCTGTTTTACCGCTTAATTGAATATCTACATCCTGTTCCGTAGTTGGCCATATTTCAATACGGGAATTGTCTGAGTTAATATCTAAGGCAGTCACTTGTGAGCCGGTGATAGTCTTTTGTTCAGAGACCTCATTGAATTCATTTGTAGACTGGTAAGTGATCAGGCTTCCAACAAGGCCAATTACCAATAATCCCGCTGCAATCGCAGATAACTTTTTCTTATTAGTCATGTTTTAACCCGCCTTTTACCAAAGAAACGTTATATTTCAGATAACTGATCGATGCATTTTTCCCAAGCTTAGAGACGTACAGCATTCCCATCCCAAGGAAGATGCCTAAGCCGCAGGTTGCAAGGGAGAAGAAGAGATCAAATAGTAAGAAAGTGCTTGGATGCACAACCGCATTAACGATGACAAGAAGAGGGGAGAGTACCAATGCTAAGGCTGATGCCCATCCGGCGACTATGACTCCAGCGACTCCAACAGCAGGGCCAAGAACTATCACCAGGTTGAAGAAACTGAGTCCAATGACAGCCCAAGTTGCCCGAATAATGCTGCCAGCCGATGTGCTTACTGTCGCTCGTTTTACATGATAGTTGGCAAGCAGCTCTTTGGCGATCTGGGAAGGTGAGCCTAGCGCACTTGCAATTTCTTCTTCTGATTTTCCTGCCTCTATTGCGAACATAAAATGCTCTTCATAATCGTGTATGACATCAGCACGCTCAACAGCGGGAATTCCTTTCAACTCGTGCTCCAATTGCTGTAAAAATATATGTTTATTCATTGTTCACACCTTCCTTTATCAATTGATTCACGCCACTTGCAAACTCATTCCATTCGGTAATAAGTTCATACAGGTAGGTTCTTCCTTTGTCTGTGAGCCTATAGTATTTTCGCGATGGTCCTTCTGTGGACTCTTGCAGATAAGTCGTAAAATATTCGTCATTCGTTAAACGGCGGAGAATGGGGTAGATGGAGCCTTCAGAGATTTCGATTTGACTGGATATTTTTTGAACTAACTCATATCCATATCGATCTTTCTTGTCTAACATGACAAGTACACACAGTTCTAGAACTCCTTTTTTAAATTGAACATTCAAATCGTAAGCACCTCGTTTGGTTAATGGCTTTAGTACTATATATTGAACAGTACCTGTTTATGAATATTGCTTCGTTGAATACAATATACCATTCAGTACTATTTATTGCAAGGTACCGTATTATAAATGGGCGAATGTCTAGTGCTTTCAATCTGACAATAGTCCATGCCCAGTTAACTTCATGTCATATTCCCCCTTATTTCCAGCATACGAATAGTGAGTTGATGTAAAGCACTGGGAAAGGGGACCTAACGCGAATGGACTGGATAAACGATCAGATTATTCGATTGGCACAATCTTCGCTGCCTCAAGGTGCAGAGCTGGTCATGATGGATCATCCTTCGAATGAATATGCCATCTATCCGCAGGATTTGAGCGGGGATGGCGTTCCAGAGCTCACGGTTATCTATCGCTGGGAAAATGAGCTTTATGTTCACATTTTGCAATACCGTCATATCGGTTGGATGATTGCAGCAGCGGCAAAAGGGGAAGGTTATGGCGTTGCAGAGCTGACAGCAGCTCCCGTGACAACCCGCATGGTTAATAATCTTATTATTAATTGGCGTACTGGAGAAGAGCAGACAAAAAGAGCCGTCTATGAATGGAGTCCGCTTGGCTTCCGTAATGTGGTACCTGATGATCAAGAGCTGGAAACAAGGGCGATATCGCTTTATCCGGGATCGGAGAAAACAACCCGCGGAACAAAATGGGGATACATTAATGGGATCGGGACGATGGCCATTCCTGTCCGTTTCAACTATGCGGAGGATTTCCAGACAAATGGGCTAGCCATTGTACAAGAGGATAATGGAAGCGGGTTAATTAATACGACTGGGGCATATTTTGTTAGGCCGAAATACAGCTATATTGCTCCTTTCTCGGAAGGAAGAGCGGTTGTGATCGACGAGAAGGGTCATTATCGACTAATGAATGATTCAGGTGATATTCTCACGAGCAAAGATTACTCCTATATGGCCGATATACATGACGGAAGAGCAATGGTCAACAACCAGCAGGCAGATGGTAAAACGATGTACGGTTATATTGATCGTTCTGGTAAAGAAGTGATTCCACTTCGTTATGAGGATGCCAGCGATTTTGCTAACCACCGCGCTATCGTGAAGGTAAAAGATAATCAATATGCCTTGATTCGTCATGACGGGTCGACTGAGGCGGAATATCATTTTCCATTCGTTGGGGTGCTTGGAGATGGATTATTGCCTTTCCAGCAGACGGTTAATGGGAAATACGGGTATATCAATGAGAAGGGCAATGTGCGGATTCAACCGGCATATTCCACCGCTTTTCCATTCCAGAACGGGCGTGCGATTGTGAATAACGCGGATGATTTTGGCTCGGAATACGGCTTGATTGACACGAGAGGTAATGTCGTTATTCAAACCATCTACAACGATATTCAAGCTTTAGGCCAGCAGCGTTACGCAGTTGGAAAAGCAATTGACCCGGACCAGCCGTTCCTCGGATCGATGTATGCGATATTTGATGCGGATGGTAAGCGGCTGACTGAGTTTATTTATACGAATGTCATGGAATACAAGAGAGGACTCGCTTCCGCCAGTAACGGTAAAACAACCTTCTTCATTAATACAAGCGGTAACCCTGCTCCTGGCTATCCACAATTTGAGGGGAGCGGGACGCTGAAGCTGGAGGATGATCTCATACAGGTCAATATTGACCAACGTATTAAATATGCGGCCCGTAATGGGCGGATTATATGGGAACCTAACACGGTTATTCCACTTCGTCTTCCTTATTACGTGAGGGAGCATAAGTATAAACCAAACAAGGATTATGTCGTCTATTATCCGGCTGTTGAAGGAATTCCCGATCATGCCGCGCAGGAACGGGTGAACGAAACGCTTAAAGTGCTGTCCCAAGTGAAGCCGATTCCAGGAGATGAGCAGCTTGGTTATACGTATTCGGGAGATTTTGACGTCACCTTCTTCAAGAAGAACCTGCTTGAAATCGAGATGACAGGTTACAATTATCCTGCCGGAGCAGCGCATGGCATGCCAACTCAGGTGTATTCACATATCAATGTGACGAATGGTGCGATGTATGCCTTGAAGGACTTGTTTAAGCCGGGCAGTAATTATGTAAAAGTACTCAGTGATATTGTAGGCGAGCAAATTAAGACAGATCCGCAATATGACTATGTGTTCCCGGATACGTACAAGGGGATAAAGCCGGATCAGCCGTTCTTCGTTACGCAGGATGCGCTGCATTTGTATTTTCAGCCCTATGATATTGGCCCTTACGCTGCGGGATTCCCGACGTTTAAGATACCGTTCGAAGAGATTAAGAGCATCATTGATGAGCGGGGTGATTTCTGGCGAGCGTTCCATCCTTAATGGGCTTGAATGAGGGCTAGTGTGACCCATAACAAATGATACAAGTTCACGAATAAGTACAGCAGGAATAAAGCGACAGCTGAGACATGCATCCATTGACGGCTTTTCAATTGGGGAAAGAGCAGGAGAAAGAGAAGCGGCAGGATCAGTTTAATGCCATAATAAGCTGCAAAATGCCAATCATAGAGCCAAGAAACGAATGGATTCATCTCGGTTATGAGATTTAATCGAATACCAATATCGGTAAAGACAGCGTCGGTAAGGCTGAAAAAGAAGAGCCACATGAGCATGGCACGCATCGGCAGCCGATGGATGACAGACATTCCAACACATCCCGTTCTTGTAAATAATGTTATACTATAATGATACATTTTGTATCAAACCAAAGCAAGCAAGCGCATGGAGATTCCCTACCTATAGGGGATTTCGATGCGCTGTTTTTCATTTTGGCGCTGACTAAGTTGTGCTGGTATAATAAGGTGGTAAAAGAAATGTATTCGACACTACTCGGATGGAGCTGAGAAACGTGCAAAGCTCGCCATTATCTTCCTTTCATCCATCGCTTGCGGAATGGTTCGGAGCTAAATTTGGGGATCCGACCGATGTGCAAAAACAAGCATGGAAAGCGATTGCAGCAGGCGAAAACACGCTGATTGCCGCTCCAACGGGGTCGGGCAAAACATTGGCGGCTGTCCTTCCATGCCTTGATGCGATCGCACGAATAAAAGCTCAGAAGCATGAGGCCGGAGTTCGGCTTATTTATATTACGCCACTGAAAGCATTAAACAACGATATTCACGATCATCTGGTTGCCTTTATCGAGCAGATTGATAAGCATGCGGCTTCAGCGGATAACAGCTGGCCAGGTCTTCGCAGCGGGGTCCGGACAGGAGATACTTCCAGCTCAGTTCGATCCACTATGTATCGGAAACCACCGGATATTCTGGTCACGACGCCGGAGTCACTCTACATTCTGCTGACCTCCGAGAAGGGAAGGCAGATGCTGAAGACGGTCTCCTTCGCTATTATTGATGAGATTCATGATCTGGCAGCAGATAAAAGAGGATCTCATCTTTCTTTATCTCTGGAACGGCTGGAGTTATGGTGCGGCCGGCGTATACAACGGATTGGCGTATCGGCTACGCAAAAGCCATTGGAACGGGTGGCCCGTTTTTTAGGAGGCTGGCAGGAAGCACCTAACAGCGTGGAAGAAGGAATAGCAGAAGAAGATAACATAGAGCTGTTCCGTCATCCGCTTGGATACCATCCTCGCCCGGTGACGATTGTGGAAAGCCATATGGTTAAAAAGCTTGAAGTCACATTAACGATGCCTGATCAATCGCAGCCCATGCAGACCCGTGATGCGGTCTGGCTGCCGATACTGGACAGGCTCTTTGCACTGATGACCGATTGCTATTCGGTCATTATCTTCGTCAACAGCCGCCGCCTCTGTGAGCGGCTATGCCTTCGGCTGAACGACCATGCTGGCTATGAGATGGCGAGGTCCCATCATGGCAGCATTGCGAAGGAGCGCAGGCTGGAAGTTGAGCGGATGCTGAAGGCTGGCGAGCTTCGCTGCATCGTGGCCACCTCCTCGCTGGAGCTTGGCATCGATGTTGGGCATATCGAGCTGGTTATCCAGCTCGATTCGCCGATTGAAGCCGCATCCGGCATTCAGCGGATCGGCAGGGCAGGGCATGCCGTCGGCAGCGCCAGCCGCGGCGCCCTTGTTGCCCGGCAGCGAGGAGTGCTGCCGGAAATGGCCGTGCTCGGCAAACAAATTGCCGAGCGTGACATTGAGCCGATTCGGATCCCAAGGGATCGGCTTGATGTCCTATCACAGCAGACGATTTCTATCGTCGCTGCGGAGGACATGGCTGTAGGCGATCTGCATCGGCTGATCGCCCGCAGTGACAGCTACCGCAGCTTCCCGATGGGGAGGCTGCGCGGAATGCTTCAGGTGCTGGCGGGCTTTTACCCGTTTGCCCGGCCGCGGCTGGATTGGAACCGCGATACGGATACGCTCGTGAAGCGGAAGAATACGATGATTGGCGCGCTTACTGGCGCAGGAACGATACCCTCCAGCTCGGCTTATCCGGTGCATCATGTGGACAGCCGCGTCCATCTAGGTGAGCTCGATGAAGAGTTCGTTCAGGAGAGCCGCGTAGGTGATGTGTTCCAGCTTGGCATGAACGGCTGGATGATTCGACGGATTGATAAGGATCGTGTGTATGTGTCTGAGGCGGGCAATCGCTTTAGTGAGATACCGTTTTGGCGTAATGAAGGACTTGGACGTTCCTATTCCCTTGGGAAGAAGGTTGGAGCGTTTATTGCTGAGATAGAGCGGCGTTTGCTTGAAGGGGAAGATGACAAGCTTCTGGCTTGGATCACCGAGAACTACCAGATGGATGACTACACTGGTGAGCAGCTGTTGTCCCTTATTCGTTCCCAGCAAGCTATCTGTGACCTTCCGACGGATAAGCGGATTGTAATCGAGACTTATCGGGATCTCATGAACCAGACCCATGTCATTATGCATAATCCGTTTGGCAGAAGGCTAAACCGAACTTGGCTGCTCGCCATTGAGCGGCAGTTCGAGCTGCTTCTGCCCTACCGGCTGTACGGCAATGCGAAGGATAACGGCATCGAGTTCGTCCTGCCCGAATGGGATTCCTCCTGGCTGCAGACGATCTGGCAGGTTACACCTTCTAATGTAGAGGCACTGTTGACCGAAGCGATTACCGGGTCACCGCTGCTAGCCATTGCATTCCGGCATATTGCCGAGACTTCGCTGCTGTTATCACGCAGTTTCGGAAGGACGCCGCTGTGGCAGAAAAGGCTGCGCAGTGAGGAATTGCTTCGCGAAGCGCTTCCTTATGCCGAGCATTTTCCTTATTTGACGGAAGCGATGAAGGAATGTCTTCATGATTATTTGTCGCTTGAGGATCTTCGCGCGCTATTAACTTCTATTCAAGATAATGAGATAGAAGTTGTGGTGAAGGAGACGGAATATCCTTCTCCGATGGCAACGCAGTTTCTTGCTGATTATGTAAATATGCGGATCTATGAAGGTGACGGACTTGATCCCGCCATTCAGATGCAGCTTATGAATGTAAGTAAGGATCTGGCTGGCCGATTGTTTGGTGAAGAAGCGGTGCGTAACGCCATTCCTCAGCAAGTGCTGGAAGCAGAGCGGGAAAGACTGTCGGAGCCGGAGCTTGAGATACGCGAAGCTCGAGATGTCGTAAGCCTGCTGAAACGACGTGGTGATTTGGCAGCTGATGAACTTATACAGCTGGCTGGAACAGAAGCTTTGCAATGGGCAGAGCAGCTTCAGCGAGATGGTGAACTTACAAGCTACTTGCCCTCTGAGGATATGCCTCAGGAGGAGCAACGGTGGATTTGCAGGGATGAGCAGGAGATCTATTCGAGCTTCCCTGCTACCGATGAAGCTTCGGCTTTCATAATTCGCCGGTTTGCCGACAATCGGATCTCATTTACCGAAATAGAGCTGTGTGAACGGTATCCAAAGCTGACTCTTGCAGAGGCGAGAAGGCTCGTCGATAAGCTGCGAGAAGAAGGCAGCTTGGAGCAGGCGCCATTCGCTGCTTCTCCTGAGGAGCGGATCTGGTCGAGCCGCCGCGCTGCAGAGCGTATGATCCGCTTGTCCATAGGCGAAGCACGCAAGCAGGTGCAGCCTGCATCGCCTATAAGATGGTGCGTTCAGATTGCCCTTCGCCAGCATGCGCTGCAGGGGGCTCAGCTTCGCGGAAGCGAGGGGTTAAGGCTTGTGATCGAGCGGCTTCAGGGGATTTATTTGCCGTTATCCCATTGGGAATCCATTATTTTCCCTTCTCGTGTTGCGGATTACAGGAAGGAAGAACTGGATTTGCTCTGCGCAGCCGGTGAGGTGTTGTGGTTAGGCAAGAAACAGCCGGAAGAGAAGGAAGGAAAGATCGCTTTCTTCCTTGCAAGCAGCCGTTCGATCTATGAGCCCTATTTGGCAGAAAGTAAAGAGAAGAAGTCTTCACATCCCGAACTCCTGGACATGCTGCAACGTAACGGGGCTAGCTTCTTGACACGCCTAGCAAGGGAAACAGGACAACTACCTACTGAATTGTTATCAAGCTTGCTTGATCTGGCTTGGGAGGGCCAGGCATCCAATGACCAATTCGCGCCGCTTCGATTGTTAACCTTGAAGAAAGGAAAGGATTGGGCAAAGACAGGCTCAGGTCTAGGAAGATGGTATTGGGCTGCAAGCTTGATTGAAGATTTGCCGCTGCAAGAGGTTCCTGCTCCCGGGAATCACAATTCAGACCCACCGGAAATGTACTGGATTCGCCACTTGCTGGACACGTACGGAATCGTGACCAAAGAGCTCGCTTCATCGGTTACTCCGTACAGCTGGGATCGTCTCCAGCCCGTACTGCGCAGACTTGAGGAGTGGGGGACACTGACACGCGGATTATTTATCGAAGGTGCGGTCACGATGCAGTTTACAACTCCGGATATGGCCGATGCCATTCGCAAGCCGCTTCCTGCAGGAGCACGCAGCAATACGGCTCTCACCTTGCTCTCGGCTGTTGATCCAGCAAATCCGTTTGGTCTCATGATGGAATGGCCGGAGCGTCAAGGCTGTACATTTGCACGCAAGCCGGGACATTTTTTAATTATTCGTGGGGATCAGTGGCTATACTGGATCGAAAACAACGGGAAACGAATTCATTCCATGCAGCCGAATGATTCGGACGCCCTTCCTGCTGCAGATGAGTTGAAGTTTATCTTTAAGACACTGCTGCACAGACAGCATCTCACTAAGATTGTGGTTGAACAATGGAACGGCGAAGCCGTTACATTAACCCAAGAAGGTGCGTTGCTGAAGGAAATAGGAGCAGAAAGCGATAAAAAGTCTCTGGTCTTATGGCAAAGCCAATTGAAATAGAAGCAGTCGAACTAGTCAGACGAAAGGGGATCATTACGTGCGGCATATGATGAAATATGTCAAAAAATACGGGCTGCTGTTTATTGTTTCCGTATTGTTAGTAAGCATCGAAGCGCTTGGTGATTTGCTGCAGCCAACCATGATGTCCCATATCGTGGACGAAGGTGTAGCGAACAAACAGATGGATACGGTGCTGCGATTTGGCGGCTGGATGCTGCTTATAACACTTGGTGGTGCGCTTGCGGCCTCTGGCCGCAATATCGTTTCGAGCATCGTGTCCCAGCGTTTTGGTGCGGAGCTGCGCCAAGATTTATTTGAGAAAATACAAGGACTCAGCTTTGAAAGTGTGGATCGTTATGACCGCGCTTCGCTTGTAACAAGACTGACGAATGATGTGACGCAAGTGCAGAACTTCGTCAACGGCATGATGCGTATTTTCGTCAAAGCACCTATGCTCTGTATCGGGGGCTTTGTTATGGCCTTCCGCTTAAATCCTTATTTGTCCATTGTTCTAATGATTGTTATTCCAATTGTCGGCTTAATGATTGTGCTGAATATGAAGGTTGGACTGCCATTATTTCTTAAGGTACAGAACGCTCTTGATCGGCTTAACGGTGTAATGCGCGAATATTTGTCAGGCGTAAGGGTGGTCAAAGCGTTTAATCGGTTTGATCTGGAAGTCGGCAAATTTAATGGCATCAATAAGCAATATGAGTCCCGTGCAATATCCGCACAGCGGGTGATGGCGGTGTTCAGCCCAGGTGTAACGCTAACGATGAATATCGGGATTGTGGCGGTTATCTGGCTGGGAGGCATTCGAGTCAATAGTGGTCACACACAAGTGGGACATATTATCGCGTTTGTTAACTATATGACACAAATCTTATTCTCGCTGACGACCATGACGATGATCTTCAACATGTTTGTACGGGCAAAGGCATCGACAGGCCGTATCGTAGAAGTGCTTGCTGAAGTTAATACGATGGAAAATCATTCGACACCAATGCCAATGCAGTCAATGCAGTCAATGCAGTCAATGCAGTCAATGCAGTCAATGCAGGGTAAAGGAGCTATTGAATTTGACAATGTCAGCTTTTCTTATGAAGGGCCGGATGGAGAGCCTGTTCTTAAATCTATTAGTTTCACCTGCCAGCCTGGTGAGACATTAGCCATCATTGGTTCAACAGGTTCAGGCAAAAGCACATTGGTCAATTTAATTCCACGTTTTTATGATGTTACGGAAGGTTCTGTGAAAATAAACGGCGTTAACATTCGCGATTTGGACACGCATGAGCTTAGGGAGAAGATTGGGATTGTACCTCAAAAGTCGATTTTGTTCACCGGACCGGTCATCGATAATCTCCGAATTGGTAAACAAGATGCTTCCGTAGATGAGGTAGTTGAAGCGGCCAAAATGGCTTCCGCACATTCCTTTATTTCTGAATTGCCGGAGCAGTACAATACGTTGATCGGCCAAGGCGGCGTAAACTTCTCAGGCGGACAGAAGCAGCGGATCTCGATAGCGAGAGCTCTTATACGGAAGCCAGAAATTCTCATTTTGGACGATTGTACAAGCGCACTGGACAGCGCGACAGAGGCATCTATCAAACGTGCCATTAATGAATACGCCAAAGATGTCACTTGTCTGTTAATTGCTCAGCGGATCTCGTCTGTGAAGGATGCCAATACCATCCTTGTTATGGATGACGGAGAGATTGTAGGCATGGGAAGCCACGACAGTCTGCTGCAAACTTGTCATGTCTATCAAGAAATTTATCGCTCTCAAATCGGCAAGGAGGTGGACAATCATGCCTCAGCCTAATTCAAATCCAGCAGTTAATGGCGGCGGAGCTCCAAGTCAGGAAGTGAACGTCCCGCCAATGGCTGGACGGCCAGGCGGGCCAGGTGGTCCTGGGTTCGGAGGACGCGGAGGACCTAAGCAAAAACCAAAAAATTTCAAAGGCACCTTGTTTCGGCTTTGGGGTTATCTAAGCGGCGAACGCAAACAGCTGGGTATTGTATTTGGTTTCATCCTTATTGATTCGGCCATTATGCTGTTAGGTCCATATCTGATTGGTGTAGCAGTTAATGCAATGGTAGGTGGAGATAACACAGTTGATTTCAAGCTGCTGCATATCGTTCTCATCGCGTTGGCAGCCGCTTATGTGGCAGATGCTTCCTTGTCCTTCCTGCAAGGATGGATGATGGCAGGCATCTCCCAGCGGATTGTCAGCCGTCTTCGCCGAACCTTATTCCAGAAGCTGCAACGGTTGCCGCTTGTCTATTTTGACACCCGAAGACATGGGGAACTAATGAGCCGGCTGTCCAATGACATCGATAACGTCAGTACTTCTGTCTCACAGACAGCTGCTCAACTCATGAGTGGATCTATCGCCTTGCTTGGCTCACTCATTATGATGCTTGTGCTTAGTCCGCTGTTGACGCTTGCCAGCCTGATAACGGTGCCTCTCGTATTTTTACTCGCTAAGACGATTACGAAACGTACGAGTGCGTTATTTAAGAACCAACAGGCTCAGCTTGGCAGGCTGAATGGTCAAATTGAAGAGACCATTACAGGTTTTCAGGTCGTAAAAGCATTTAACTATGAAGAGCCGTCCATTGCTGATTTCCGCAAGGATAATGATGAGCTGTGCAAAGTAAGTACGAAAGCTCAAATCTGGTCGGGCTTTATGATGCCGCTGCTCAGCGTAATTAGTAATATCGGATTTGCTGCGGTGGCGATCGTAGGTGGTGTGATGGCGGTAAAAGGAATGATTACAGTTGGCGTTATTGCCAGCTTCCTCAGCTATTCCCGTCAATTTGTCCGCCCAATGATGGACCTGGCGAATACTTATAACGTTCTGCAGTCGGGGATCGCAGGGGCTGAACGGGTATTTGAAGTATTGGATGAGAATGAGGAAGTCGAAGATCGTCCTCATGCAATCGAGTTAACCAATCCGAAGGGTGAAGTTGTCTTCGAGAACGTTCAGTTTGGCTATCGCAGTGATGTGCAAATCCTGAAAGGGATCAGCTTCAAAGCAGAAGCTGGCAGCAGCACAGCTCTCGTTGGACCAACAGGGGCGGGGAAAACGACGGTCATCAACATGCTCAGCCGTTTTTATGATGTAACGGGTGGACGAATCTTAATTGATGGCAGTGATATCCGGGATTATACGAGAGATAGTCTCCGCCGAAGCTTCGGAATTGTGCTGCAGGATACGTATTTATTTTCAGGTACAGTGAAAGAGAATTTGAAGTACGGCAATCCGAATGCAACAGATGAGGAAGTCCGCAGGGCAGCACGCACAGCGGGAGCAGATGGCTTCATTCGCCGCTTGCCGCAGCAATACGATACACCTCTGACGGAAAATGGGGGGAATCTAAGCCAAGGACAGCGTCAGCTGCTCGCCATCGCAAGAGCGATCCTGGCGGAGCCATCTATCCTCATTCTCGATGAAGCAACAAGCAGCATTGATACTCGTACTGAGCTTCGGATTCAGGCTGCTATGCTTCAAATGATGGAAGGGCGCACAAGCTTCATTATTGCGCACAGACTGTCCACGATTCAGAATGCCGACACGATTCTTGTCATCGACAAGGGAACCATTGCAGAGCAGGGTTCGCATCATGAATTGATGGAGAAGGAAGGCATTTATTACGGGATGCACCGGAATTTAACGGTATAGGAGAAGAGCAGGATCAACTCAGCTGGAGTGGTCCTGTTCTTTTTTTTTGCTACCCTATCACTCTACCGTCATTATTCTATCATTTGTGATCTCTAGTAGAAGTTGATATACTAGACAAATGCTAAACTTCCACTTGTTGGTAGATAAAGGATAGAGCATGGGAGGCTTGTAAGTAATGAATCAATGGGGAATTAAATCAGCAGCTGCGCTGCTGGCGCTGGCTTTACTGACGAGTAATTTGACGACAGATCAGGCCAATGCCGCAGCTGCTGCAACAACAGCTTCAACCGTTCCAGCAAAAACGACGATTCTATTAGATGATATTGAACTGCCTTTTGACACACCACCTATCATTGTGAAGGGCGTTACCTTTGTACCGTTCCGTACGATTGGTGAGGCACTTGGCCTTCAGAAGGTCGTGTGGAGTGATGCTACTCAGACGGTTACAGCGGAAGGTACAAAGCAAGGGAAAGCTATTAAGCTTTCGATGAAAATTGGCAGCAGCACAGCGGTTGTTAACGGCACTAATGTTAAGCTGCCAGCAGCGCCTATGATGAAAAATAATCGAGTTCTCATTCCATTAAGCTTTTTCAGCACGCAATTTGGTGCTCAGGTTGGCTGGAGCCAAGCGACCAATACTGTAACGATTAAATCGCCGCAAAAGGCGATCCATCTTCGTACTTTCTATGCTTTATCATCATTTGCAGAACGGGATCTGGTGGATTCCGCTAACTCTGTTGCATTTGGATGGAGCCGTATTGACAGGGATGGTCATTTCACGCTTGAGGGTTCTGAATATCGTGTGCCGCAGCCAAGTGGAGATGTTACGCCTCAGTCGCTGGTCAGTGATGCAACATCCAAATCGATTAAGCCTTACTTGATGGTGTATTCGCTTGATGGGCAAAATGAATTAACGAATATGATGAGTAACGAAACGCTGCGTACAAACTCCATCAATGGGATTACGAAAGCGATCACTGATTATGGCTTTGGCGGAGTAGTATTGGACTTTGAAGGGTTAGGTTTTCAACTCGACAAAGTTGAGCAGCAGAAGCTTCTGAATGTGTATGCGAAGCAGTTAAAGGATGCTTTGCCTCAAGGTGCAGCTTTATCGCTTGTCGTTCATGCGCCTAACAGCGCATACCAAGGGTATGATTACAAGACGCTTGCTTCCATTGCTGATGATCTTATTCTAATGGCGTACAAATATAATCCATCAGGTACAGGTCCTCAGGTGCCAGAGCCTAATAACAAGGTTAATGATGCGATTCAGCAAGCTTTGAAGGCCGGTGTGCCTAAATCCAAGCTGCTGCTTGGTATCGATCTGAGAGCCGAAACACCTCAGTCTATCGATGATAAGCTTGGTCTGGTGAAACGTTATCAGTTAAAAGGTGCAGCACTTTGGCGCTTAGGCTTGTTCCGCCAATACTCACCGGATCTAATTGCAGCAATCAACAAGTCAGTTATTAAACAATAGATTTGCAGTAATAAGCGGTAGAATGGGACGAAGGTCCGACTCTACCGCTGTTTTTTTAGATTAGCCCGAACCCTATTCTCTCCTCCTCATATTAATAGAGTAGTAGAGTTGATAGGGGGGGATTCCATGGTTGAAGCAATCAAACTGGCTCACGGTAAAGTTGTTGTTTTAAAGACGGTTTCTGGCGAAGAGATCGTTGGCAAAGTTGTTAAAGTGAAAAATGGTATCGTTGTACTTAAATTATTTAAAGCAACGATCTATGTTGCTATTAACAAAATTATTGCCGCAGTCATTCGTTAATGGAACAAACAATAAAACCGCGTATCCCGCGGTTTTTTGTTTGGCTTAACAACCCGGATAAGGCAAAATGTCATTAATATCATTAAAGCTGTAGTGGAAAGTAGCGAACTGCGTGGCGTACATATATTGCATGATATAGACCTCTCCGCCTTGTACTGAACAGATGACACCGGATACGCCTTGCCCGTTGCGAAGAGAGATCCCGACTGGGCGGCCGATCATCATCATTGCTTTTTGCTGAATGGACATTTGACCTGGCATTAACATTCCAATCAACCTCCTGATTGACTTTGATGGTATAATGTTGGATAGACTGTCAGCATCGTGAAGAATGGAGCTTTGAAGTATGAAGAAATTCAAGAAATTTTATATCGAAATTACGAGTATCTGTAATTTATCCTGCTCTTTCTGCCCGCCAACTGAGCGCGCGAAAGGTTTCATTAGCGTAGAGGATTTTACAAAACGATTAGAGCAAATCAAGCCGCATACGGACTATATATATTTTCATCTGAAGGGCGAACCTCTGCTTCATCCGAAAATTGACCAATTGCTCGATATTAGCCATGAACATGGCTTTAAGGTGAATATTACAACGAACGGAACGCTGCTTCAGAAAAATAAACATAAGCTTCTGTCGAAGCCAGCGCTGCGTCAGATGAATTTCTCACTGCATAGCTTTGACGGACATGAAGGGTCAACAGATAAAGAGGGATATATTGGTGGTGTGTTATCTTTCGTCCGCGAAGCGATGGATCAGACAAACATGATCGCTTCATTCCGTCTCTGGAATCTATCCCAAGATAATATGACGAATGCAGAAAAGCAGCGGAATCGTGAAATTTTAGAAATGATTGAGAAGGAATTTGAACTCGATTATTTCATTGAAGAAAAGGTCGTTCCAGGCAGCGGGGTCAAAATTGCCGATCGTGTCTACTTGAATCAGGACTATGAGTTTGAATGGCCGGATCTTAGAGCGAAAGAGGATGACGGAAAAGGCTTCTGTTACGGGCTTCGCAATCAGGCTGGCATTCTGATCGACGGTACAGTAGTGCCATGTTGCCTGGATGGAGAAGGCGTCATTAATTTGGGCAATATTAATAATCAGCATTTCTCAGATATTGTTGAAGGTGAGCGCGCGAACAATCTGGTAGACGGCTTCTCAAGACGAGAAGCAGTTGAAGAGCTTTGCCGCAAGTGTGGGTACCGCCAGAGGTTCGGCAAATAAGAGAACATACGGACAGCCGTGAACGTTATACGTTTACGGCTGTTTTTCTTTTAACACAATGCAAATAGGATCGTAAAGTCAAGTACGATACATGGCGTTAAAGATGGGAAACAGTAAGCAATTACAAAACCGAATAGATTCGTTACCGGGAAGAACAGGTAGACATCGTTAAATGTAAAAGCTAACGTCCATCGGTTGTAGCAAAAGCCAGGCAAAGCTCGATCATTGGGATTCCTTGGCCCCATTGAACCAAATTGTGCAAGCTGAAGGCCTTGCGAAAGCGATTGCGGGCGCTGTTGAATGAATGATTGCAGCATGGAAGGATTGCCTTTCAGCATATTGTACAGATTAACCATATCTTGTGGAGGTCTTGCCCCTGGACGTGGATGCTGGACTAATATATTTTGCAGATTGGTTCCTTGTAATTGGGGTGGCACGCCGCCTCCGGATGGTGGCATTGTACCGGGCTGCATAGGAGGGAATGGAGGAAGACCTCCTCCACCGCCGCCAGGAATACCAGGAGTGAATGGCGGTAAACCGCCCGGACCAAGAGGGCTGCCTGGGCCGCCCGGAACCCCTGGCAATGGAAGGCCTGGCTGAAAGCCGCGAACCGAAGCTTTTTTGGGTGATGTCTTACGTTTCATGAACCGTATGCACCCTTTCGTCAAATATACTTCTTCATCCTATGAAGGTATTTGCCTAAGGGTGATTAGCCCATTAATTCTTTAAAGTAACGTCTTGCACGTTGAGAGGAGTAGATGGCTGGAACACCGGAACAGAGGTAACCAATTGCGCATCCGATCAGCATGTACAGCCAGCCATAGCCATGCAAGCCAAACAGCTCGATGCCAAGAATGAAGCTTGCAAGTGGTGTGTTAGTTGCCCCGCTGAAGACGGAGATCAAACCGATTCCGGCTAACAATGGGACAGACACAGAGAGAAGCTGCGCTAAGGCGCTGCCAAGCGTGGAGCCAATGACGAATAGTGGAGTGACTTCTCCGCCTTGGAATCCGGTTCCAAGGGTAAGAGCGGTAAAGATAGTCTTCCACAGGAAGGCAAATGGCGATGATGCCTCCTCGAAGGAGTGTGCGAGCAGCGGTAAGCCAAGCCCCAAGTAGTCTCGCGATCCGACGATATAGACAAGTGCGATAACGATTAGGCCGCCAACAAAGCTTTTCATCATCGGATTAGGCAGTTTCTTGGCGAACCAAGCTTTCAGACGATGCGTTAAGGTTACGAATAAGAGGGCAGCTAGTCCAAAGAGGACAGATGCGGTAACCATTTTGAGCAGCAGTAAGCCACTTAGAGCCGGGACATGGCCAATCGAGTAATGATGGTGATGAACACCCCAAGCTAAGGTCGTAAAGTGGCCAATATAACTTGCCAGAAAGATTGGCAGGATCGATTCGAGTGAAATAGCGCCAAGAGCTGCTACTTCTAGGGCAAATATCGCTCCTGCGGCAGGTGTTCCAAAGACAGAGCCAAAGCCGCTGCTTATTCCGCATAGCAGGATGATTTTGCGTTCGGCTGAGCTAAGATGGAATCTTTTGCTTACGAGCTCTGCGAAGCTGCCACCCATTTGAACGGCGGTTCCTTCCCGCCCAGCCGAACCGCTGAACAGATGCGTGACGAGAGTACCAAAGAGGACAAGTGGTGCCATACGAAACGGGACTGCCGTTTCACCGCCATAAATCCGATCGAGCAGCAGATTGTTTCCTTTTGCGGCGTCTTTGCCATATTGAAGATAAAGCCAGCTTACAAGCGCTCCACCGAGAGGTAAGAGCCATAGGAGCCAAGTATGCGACAGCGAAGTTGAAGTAGCCCATTCTAGGGTCGTAAGGAATAAGGCAGATGACGAGCCCGTACATATTCCAATGATGACGGCGAGTGCTAGTCGTTTGACGTTTATTTTAAGAAAGCTTGCCATGAATGGTGAATCTCCTTACTAAAGGGAATATAGCCGAGAACAAGTATTTACTTACTATCGTACATTTTGAAAATAACGTCAATAAGATGAAGAAATGTTACACTAGAGGAAGAGAGCTGGAGTGGATGATAAGGATAAAGGAGACTGCATGAATTATGTTGTTTACAACCTTAGAACAACTGGATAATCAGCTGTGGCCGCTTGCCGAGGAGTTGTATCACCGTTCCTTCCCGAAGGAAGGCCGTAAACCTGATTCGATTATAACTGGAATGTTTACGAGAATGACTTGTTATCTTCATACCCTCACAGATGGCGGTACCGTAGAGGCGATGGCGTTATCCGGGTTAACTGGCGGCGGGAGAATCCTGCTCATTGATTATATCGCTGTCTCTGAAAGTAGAAGAGGAGAAGGAATTGGTTCTCAGCTCATTGAAGCGATTACGGATTGGGCTCATAATGAAAAACAGCTTGATGGCCTTCTTATAGAAGTAGAGTCCGAGCGGACACCAGTGAATGAGCAGCGTATCCGGTTCTGGGAACGGAATGGGTTCACCATTACTGATTATGAGCATCCTTACATTTGGGTACCTGAGCCATATCGCGCGATGTACAAACAACTGAATCAAGAGACTGGCTGGATTGGAGACGGAAGTGGCAAAAAGTTATTCCGGTACATAACCGTTTTTCATGAAAAGGCGTATTCTAAAAAATGAGTCATTCAAATAAAGGAGGACATTCAGATGGATACCAAATTAAATACAACGTTAAATCGGAAATATATTATAGGGCTGCTTGATGAATTGCTTCGAATCCCTAGCCCAAGCGGCTACTGTATGGCTATTATGAAGCGCCTCGAAGAAGAAGCACAGAAGTTTGGTTATACGATGGAACGAACACCAAAGGGCAATGGCATCATTACCATTCCCGGCAGTGGACCTTCAACGGAAGCGATTGCCTACACCGCCCATGTCGATACCCTGGGTGCTATGGTTCGTTCGGTTAAGCCAAATGGAATGCTGCGTATTACACCAATCGGCGGATATAACATGCATACCGTCGAAGGAGAGTATTGTCTTGTACATACAAGAGATGGACGTCAATATGAGGGGACGGTCCTGTCGACGAAAACCTCTGTCCATGTCTACCCGGATGCTAGAGAGTGGAAACGGGAAGAAGCTAATATGGAGATCCGGATTGATGAATTGACTTCCAGCAAAGAAGAGACGGAGCGGCTCGGCATTGCCCCAGGTGATATTGTATCATGGGATCCTCGGGTTCGGATTTTGCTGAACGGCTGGGTGAAATCTCGTCATCTCGATGACAAAGCTAGTGTCGCGGCTTTATTTGGTCTTCTGGAATGGCTGAAGCGTACTGGCAAACAACCGGAGCGAACTGTCAAGCTGATCATTTCAACATATGAGGAAGTTGGTCACGGTAATTCGTATGTGCCTGAGGATGTTACGGAGCTTATTGCGGTTGATATGGGCACCATAGGTGACGATTTGTCCACGACTGAAAGGGATGTCTCGATTTGTGCAAAGGATTCGTCCGGTCCTTATGATTATGAAATGACATCAAGACTGATTGAACTTGCCAAGCAGCATCAGCTTCGTTATGCAGTAGATATTTATCCGCAATATGGCTCTGATGCTTCTGCTGCGCTGCGGGGAGGAAGTAATATTCGCGCGGCACTCATTGGCCCAGGTGTGCATGCGTCCCATGCGATGGAACGGACACATACGGAGGCCATCATAAATACGGCAGCCTTGCTGCTCGCATATTTAGGACTCACCGTCTCCTAAATATGATTTATTACTTTTTTGCGCTGCTTACGGCCGCGGTCATTCTGCTTGCGAATAATCCCCGGAGCGAGATGAACCGATGGGCAGCCTTTTTCTTAAGTTCAGCTGCGATTGGCGGACTGACAGATGTATTGCTTGACCAAGGTTATAAAGAGCTGGCTAATATCGAGCAGCTGCTAAACCATATGTTAACGCCTTATGGTATTCTGATCTTTAGCTTGGTGTACTCGGAGCTCGTGAAGAGCAGCAGGGCCAGACTGTATCTTAAGCTGGTTTTGCTGCTTTTGCCTATATGGATGATGTTGACGACTCCCTTACAACCAGAGCTTACGGTGAATTTCAGGTTCCTGCTGGGCTGGGCTGCACCTTATTACATTACCTCATGTTTGCTGCTGATGATATCTCTATGGAAAGAGACGAACCGCCGCAAACGTCGAAACCGGTTTATTGCCACCATTATTATTGTGCCAACCATTCTTGCGGCGCTCCTATTCATTAATGTAGCTGCTGTTCTTACGCCGGATATTGATGCTTTCCGATACGTCTCTTTGTTTATTATTTATTCACTTTCTGTCGCACTCATCTGCACATTCATTTATGGTGTACTTGGCGTAAAGCTGCGTTTTGAGAAGGATCCACTCGAAGGTACGATGAAGGCAGTCAGTTCAGGAGCAGTTCAGCTTAATCACTCGATTAAGAATGAAATAGGCAAAATCGCCATTAGCTCAGATAACTTAAAGAGAGAGCTGAGTGCTCAACTGCCTGATACGGGAACGTTATCGCATATTGAAATCATTGAAGCTGCATCCGAGCATATGCTGGGCATGGTGAACCGGATTCACAGCCAAATGAAAGATATTTTCCTTGTAGAAAAGTCTGTTAGACTCGATCAACTGGTCGACAATTGTCTTCGTCTGAATCAAGGGTTGCTCGATCGGAAAGGCATTCAGATTCAAACCATTTATAACGGTGAGCCCGTTGTAAAATGTGATCCCGTACATTTATCAGAAGCAATCAGCAATGTGTTGACCAATTCGGTGGAAGCGATGCATGAAGGCGGGAAGCTGACCATTGAATTAGTACAGGTGAAGAAAATAGTCCAGCTCTCGATTCAGGATAATGGCAAAGGGATACCCGCACAGCAATTGGAGCGAGTATTTGAGCCGTTCTTCAGTACGAAGAACCGTTCAGATAACTTTGGGCTTGGACTATCTTACGTATATAACGTCATGAGGAAGAGCGGCGGTTCTGTAGAAGTGATCAGCAAAGTGAATGAAGGAACTACCGTTGTCTTTCATTTTGCAGGTAACAGGAGGATCAAGGGATGACAGTAATCAAAATTTTTCTTGTCGAGGATGATCCAGACTGGATTAAAGCGATGACGGCTTATCTGAACAGCGAACCAGACCTTGAAGTTGTTGGTGCTGCGACTTCCTCTCATGAAGCAATTGAGAAAGCGGGGCAGCTCGAGTTTGATGTGGTCCTGCTGGACATCCAATTGACGGATTATAACGAGGAAGGCATCTATACCGCCATTGAATTGAATGACATTCATCCTGCGAGAATCATTATGTTAACCTCAATGAAAGATGAATCCATCATTATGCAGGCCTTTACGGCGGGAGCCGTTAACTATGTGGAGAAGTCCAACTATAAGGATTTGCCCCATGCCATCCGAAGCGCTCACCAGCATCCTCGTGCAATGGACGCCTTGTTGAAGGATTACGCCAGGCTGAAGCGGGAAGAGCAGCTCAAGGCGCTGACCTCAGCCGAACGCGAAGTGTTCGAGTTAATTGAGCAGGGTTATACGCAACCTCAGATGGAGAAGAAGCTGTACAAGACGGAAAGTACACTCAAAAACCAGGTTAACAAAATGCTGAAGAAGCTTGGCGTAACCAGCCGGAAGCAAGCGGTGGAAAAGGTTCGCCGTAGAGGATTGCTTCCTCCAAAATGATTATAAATGGTCGTGCGGTGAAAAACCGTTACGGCCATTTTTTTTTGTTTCTTTTTCAGTTATTGCCTCAATGCAATGCAATCATTGATTTTTTAAAATATGTTGTACAGGTTAATCCAAACGGAGCATTCGAATGATTCTGTAGAAGCGTTAGCGTTCGCTTTTGCTCGTGGTTTCCAACATTTTTTCGTCCAATCAAGGAATCCACGAGCAATGGCGATCGAAAGAACATTCGAATGTGCAGTTTGGAATATAACCCTCGATCATTTTTAACAATCAAGGGTACTAAAAAACTTAGAACTGCCCCGTCTCGCCTCCTCGCCCTAGAATGAAAGGGAAAGGAGCGAACAAACAATGAAAAGAAAACCGATCTATGTGGAACTAAAAATGAAGACGGATATGGACCAAATCTGGGCTTGTACACAAAAGGCTGAACTTCATCAGCAATGGGATTTAAGATTTTCAAGTATTACTTATCTGTCCCGCAAGTCAGAGGAAAGTCCACAATCCTTTCGATATCAAACACGTATTGGCTTTGGACTTCATATTAGCGGAAACGGTTTGACCAGGTCATCAATTAATGAAGTAACAGGCGTTCGAGTCTCGACACTTGCGTTTGGTTCTGATCAGCCAATCTCCTTAATCCGGCATGGAGCGGGTTATTGGCAGTATCGTCCGAATCCGCAGGATGACTCTATATCATTTATTACCAAATACAACTATGAGACAAGGTTTGGTGTGCTTGGTCAATGGTTTGATCGAATCTTGTTCCGTCCGATATTCGGATGGGCGACCGCGTGGAGCTTTGATGTGCTGCGGCTATGGTTGGAAAAGCAAATTCCTCCTGCAGTTAGTATACAGCGAGCAATTATCCATTACTTGAGTGTAATCTTGCTTTGCTTCCTCTGGTTATACGAAGGTATCGTGCCGAAATGGATGTATCCAGGAGCGGGTGAGCTCGGCGTGATGCAGAGTATTGGAGTGTTCGCCGGCAATGAGCCTGAACTATTGAAATGGCTTGGAGGTGCTGAGATAATACTTGGCTTCACCCTTCTAGGTTTCCATCGCAGGCGTTCCGTCTTCAACTTACAGATCGCTTTGTTGCTGGGACTAGCCGCGGGTGCAATTGCTGGTTCTCCAACCTTGCTTGCGCAGCCTTTTAACCCGGTGGTCTTAAGTGTTGGAATGATCGGTCTTTGTATCATTGCTCATTTAACCATACGTGATTTGCCAAGAGCGGGACATTGTATTCGGACTATGCCAACAAAACCTAAGGGGGAACAAGAACTATGACAAGATCGATCTACGAACAAGCTTTGGCCTCACAATTTGATAAGCTTCATCCCCGGATTCAGGAGCGTTTTGGATTCAGCAGTAAAGATCAGGCAGCTTCTATCGGGCAAGGTGTCATGGAGAGAATCTGGTTTGCGAAATGGGCGGTTTTGCCGCTTGCCTTAGGTGCATCACGTCATATCATGTTTCCGCAAGGCGGGAGCCATATTCCATTCACCATTGAGAACTATGCCTACCAAGATAAGTTCGGTCGAGAGACGATAACCTGGATCCGTAAGTTTCAATTCAAACGGACAATCCGTCATTTCGATGCAACGATGATCTACAGCGAGGAGAGACGGCAGATTGTAGATTATCTAGGTAATAAGCAGCATCTGGCTGTGGACCTGGACATTACAGCAGCCAGCAATGGAGGAATCCGAATCCGGTCCGGTGATCAGCGCTTTTATGAAGGAATTCTTCAATTTACTTTTCCGCCGCAATTAACGGGAATCGCTGAGGTTATGGAGTGGTATGATGATGAGCTGGAGAAATTCCGCATCAGCGTTCATGTTTCAAATCCTATGTTTGGGAGTGTTTTCCATTATGAAGGAAGCTTTGAAGCACAATTGATTTCACTAAACCATATTCCACTTGACGCCATGCCTCTTAGACAAGAAAAAAGAGAATAATTATTTAATTTGCAAAAAACGACATTTTTTATAGTTCAAATAGAGGAGAAAATGACTAGATGTCGAATAAAACAAGGATTAAAGCTTCATGTATTCATGAGAAATAGAGGTTGAAGCATGCATAATTCGGTGTTTTTCAAGAGTGTCATTAACTCAAACTCGCTATTTGATTCAATGGGGCTTCTTGGCCAATATTTAAAAGATACGATCGGCTGCGAGCAAATTTGTTTATTTCTAATGGAAGATTCACAGCGCCAGGAGCCTGCAGCGTATTCGTATAATATGCTGCAGTTTGATATAAACCAGCTTCAGCAGATAGCTGTTCAGGCTGATTTTTTTGAGCGTGTACCGGATGGAAGGCCTCTTAGCGAAGACGACAAGTTAGATGGAGCCAGTTTGAAGGAAACATCATTCCACACGATATATCCCTTCCATATTAATCGCAATTCAACGAATGGTACTCTCCTGCTTTGTTTTCAGTCACAAAGATCGTTAACATCTGAAGAGCTTCAAATTTGCCGAATTATCAAATTACATATGGATCAGCTCGTCGACAAGATTTATTTCCGTAAGCAATTTTTGAGACAGCAATCCTACGAAAGCTTGTTTAATACCCTGCGGATGAAAGACAGCTTTACAGTGGACCATTGCTATAACGTCGCCTTTTATTCTTCTTTGTTAGGTGAAAAGGTTGGTCTAAGCTCTAATGAGCTCGAGCTGCTGAAGCTGGCTGCTTTATTGCATGATATCGGAAAGCTGGCTATTCCCGATCATATTCTTATGAAGCCGGGACGTTTGACCGATGAGGAGTTTGATGTGATTCGTCAGCATCCTGCTATTGGTTATGAATTATTAAAGGATCTGCCTGAAGTACATGACATTCTTCCAATTGTCAGATGGCATCATGAACGAATAGACGGGAAAGGTTATCCCGATGGCCTTAAGGGGGATGAAATTCCATTTCTTGTCCGGATTGTCAGCTTAGCGGATGCTTTCGATGCGATGACTTCTACCCGTGTATACCGCAGTTCCCTGCATGTGAAGGAAGTAAGAAAACAGTTGGTGACGAATGCCAATACTCAATTTGACGAACAACTCGTCCACCAGTTTCTTGACATCATCGATGAGCAGATGACGATGAGGACCTTAATCAATGGTGAATAAATCGGAGGGAAACATGTCATTGCGTGAAAAAATTCTCATCGTTGACGATGAACCGCATAATGTACAAATTCTTCGTATATTTTTGAACTCTCTAAACTACAGCATACATACGGCAGAAAACGGCACAGAGGCACTTGCGATATATGATGAGGTTCGTCCCGATCTCGTGTTACTGGATGTGATGATGCCAGATATGTCAGGCTTTGATGTCTACAAGCACTGGATGAGCCGGGAGGGCTTTGATACCCCAATCATCTTCTTGTCTGCTAATGTACAGAAGAAAGATATTCTTCAGGGCTTGCAGCTTGGAGCTTTCGATTATTTAACGAAGCCATATGATCTTGATCTTCTTGAGATGAAGGTGAACTTTGCTATAGAGCAGAAACAAAAGCTTGATAGGCTGATGACTGCAAAAGCAAAGTTGTCCGAGAGAGCGAATACGGATGCTTTAACAGGACTATATAACCGGATGTATCTAAATGAAGTGCTTCTTGAGTCTTCTGCTCGGTTAAACGATTTCCAGGCTATGCTCATGATCGATATGGATAACTTCAAGTCGATTAATGATACATTTGGACATCTTGTGGGCGATCAGGTACTTAGAGCAATCGCATCGATTATTCAGAAGGCGATAACACCGGAGAGTGATCTTGCATTCCGGTTTGGCGGAGACGAGTTTCTGGTCCTGCTGCAGCAAGAAGAGGGTGCAGAAGAAATGGCACAGGAGATTATTCGCACGGTGAATGAGCTGGCCATCGGCTCACTAGTTGAACAGGGTGCGAATGCATCGGTCAGCATCGGAATAACGAAGAAAGTGAATAAACATTCTTTTGAACACATGATAGGTTTTGCCGATCAAGCTTTGCTGCAATCCAAACAAGGTGGTAAAAATCAAATCACGATCTATTAAACGGACAGATAGGTGGATAATTTATGATGGAATTAAAGAGCTTCAAAAAATTGTTTCTGATGACGAAAGTAATCAATTCACAATTTGAGCTTTCAGACATTCTTCAAGTGTTCGTAGATGCGATTGCCAGCGAGATTACCCAAGCAGACTTGGTCGGATTTTTCCTGAAACAGCCTGACGGAACCTTTACAGGTTACAAAGGAAATAAGATGTCCATTGATATTACTGAGCTCTTGATCGACCCGCAGAAGGATGCCTTTGTCCGAGATATTCTGGAGAGAAGAGCTAGTGAATACATTGGAGATACAAATATTGATGAGCGGATCGATGATGATAAGAAGCTGCTTATGAAGATTCAATCCATTCTTGGTATACCTGTTATTGTGAATGATTCCATCTTTGGCGTTGTATTTGTTCATGATTTCGGTAAGCCGATGAATTTGACGCGTGAGCAGATTGAAGTAACGGAAGCGTTCGTTAATATGGTCAGTGTAGCTATTCATAATATCCAGATGTTCGAAAATACAAAAAATCTCGTTGAAAAACAGCAGCTGCTGCTGGATGCGACAAAGGCATTGTCCAAATCATTGTCTGTCCGCGAAGTATTAAAGACCTGCTTCCATTATATGAAACGGGCAACAGGCTCCGACGAGGTTGGTATCCACCTTTACAACGAGAAAGATCGTACAATTGAGCCTTATCATATTTCCTCTGTCAGCGTAACGGAAGAGGAGTGGAAGAATCGACATCGCGAAGAAATCAAACTTAGTATCGATAAGGACAAGCTGTTCTATGAGGTTGTAACGGAGAAAAAAGCGGTAGCTATCTCTGATGTCTATGCAGATCCACGTCCGGATCACCGTGCTTGTGAGATGTTTAACATTATGAGTCTGCTTATCATCCCATTAGTAGCGAAGGATCGCGTATTTGGTGATGTTGTCATCCCGACTATGAGCGTAAGCCGTGAGTATGAGCAGGGCGAGATTGAATTTTGCCAATCCATAGCAGATGTGACTGCGACAGCACTTGCGAATGCCATTCATACAGAGAATCTCGATTATTCTGTTAATGTTCGGTCTATGGAGCTGCAGCAGGCGAATTTCAAGCTCGAGGGTCTTGTGAAAGAGCTGGAATATTTGAATGAGCTGAAGAGCGATTTCATTGCAACGCTATCCCATGAGCTTCGAACACCTATTACGGCGGTAAAAGGCACAGTTGATATTTTGCGTAAAGAAGTACTTGGCAAACTGAATGACTCCCAGCTGGATTTGCTTGAAACGGCAGGGAAATCAATCGAACGCCTGCTCAATCAGGTGAATGAGCTGCTTGATTTCGCGAAGATGGAGAATGGCAAATTCGAACTCAGCTATTCGGAATTTGATTTCGAAGAATTGATTCGTGAAGCTACCCATATTGTGGACTCTCTCATTAATAAGAAGAAGCTGGAGCTTGCTGTTGAGATTCATGCTGGCGGGGATAAAACCATGCGTGCTGACCGTGAGAGGATCCTGCAAATTTTGCTGAATCTACTCTCAAACTCCATTAAATTTACTCCGCAGTGGGGTAAGATCACGATAAAAGCGTATATGGAAGACAACGGCATGACGATCGAGGTTGGCGATAGCGGCATTGGTATACCGATTGAGAAGCAGAAAAATATTTTCACTAAATTCTATCAAGTCAATAATCAAATTAATGGAACAGGGCTTGGCTTAGCTATTTCCAAACAGCTGATTGAAATGCATGGAGGTAAAATATCGTTTGAATCCTCCGAAGGGGAAGGCTCTGTATTCAAAATTACGGTTAAGAAATAAGTGATGAGAGAAAAAGGAGAGTAAGATGAGAGCAATCGAAGCTGGATTAAGATTTATGGTAAATCAAGGGGTCAAATATATTTTCGGAGTCCCGGCGGGCTCTATTAATGCATTGTATGATTGCTTGCATGAACTTCCAGAATTAACATCCATTGTAGCTAAGCATGAGTCAAGTTCAGGTTATATGGCAGCAGCCTATACAAGAATTACAGGTATTCCTTCCGTTTGTGTTGGTTCCAGTGGTCCTGGAGCAACAAATCTGGTAACACCTGCTGCTAATGCATGGCGCGAGAAGCTTCCGGTTATTTTCCTTACAGGTGCTATCCCTACGACTAAATTCGGCAGAGGCGGCGGTCAGGAATTACATGCTGATCCAATCTTCGCTTCCATAACTAAACTAAGCAAGACCGTAACAAATCCAGAAGACTTGCCTCGCGTAATAGCTGAAGCGTACAATACGGCAATTAGTGGAATACCTGGCCCGGTACATATTACGATTCCGATTAATATGCAAATGACAGACATCGGAACTCCTGAAGTGTTATCGGTATCGGCGGTTCAACCCGTTTCACCGGCTCAGGAAGACGTTGATGCAGCAGTAGCTGCAATAGCCCAAGCAGGCCGCCGTGGGGTATTATTGCTTGGTCATGGCGCCAAGGAGTTTAAAGATACGATGCTGCGGTTCGCAGAGCTTACTGGATGGCATGTGGCAACAACGCCACGGGGCAAAGGTGCATTCCCGGAAAATCATCCGCTTGCACTTGGTGTATATGGTCTGGCGAGTAATGATTCTGCCGTTGAATATTTGCGTGGCGATCAGCATGACTTATTAATGATTGTTGGTTCAGCCCTAGGGGAATCCGCGACAAGCAGTTGGGATGAGCGTCTGGTTGATGGCAAACAGCTGATCCACATTGATCACGACAAGCGTGAGCTTGGCAAAAACTTCGAGACGGACTACCCGATACATGGCGATATTGAGCTCGTTGTCTGGCAGTTGATTGACCGATTGACTATGAGCATGAGTGAAGAGGGGCTCCAAGAGATTTCTTTGGCCTACAAGGAAGCTGCGGCAGCTTCTGTAGTGACTGAGCCGGCTTCAGAGGATTGGAATACTCGGACGGCAATCCGTCAACTTAATCTTATCGCTCCTGATAATGCCCGTTATTATGTAGATATCGGCGAATTTATGACGTACTCGATTCAGAATCTCATTATTCGTGAAAATCAAGCCTTTGATATCAACATCAACTTTGGTGGGATGGGATCTGGTATCGGCGGTGCATTAGGTGCGCAGCTTGCAGAGCCTGAACGTCCAACGATTTGTATTACAGGCGACGGCTGCTTCTTTATGCATGGACTCGAAGTATTAACAGCGAAAGAATATCATTTGCCGATTGTTTTTGTTGTTATTAATAATGCACGGCTTGGTATGGTATATCACGGGCATATGATGCAGTACAAACGCTGCTTGGACGATTTCTCACAGCAGAGGACAAGCATTGCAGATGTCGCTAAAGCGCTTGGCATTCGGTATGCACAGGCCAATTCGCTGGAGGAGCTTCAGCCTGAACTGGCGAAGTCGTGGTTTGATCAATCGCAAGGGCCAATCGTTATTGAGGTTAATGTCGAGGGAAACGAAATTCCTCCGATGGGCGAGCGAGTTAAGTTTTTACAAGGTGCAACGTATTAAATAGGATGAAGCTGTTCCAAGAAATTGGAGCAGCTTTTTTTATTTTCCAGTCCCTGCATTTAACTGCAAATCGCATAAAAAGGGAAATGACGTGAAACGTTAAGGGCAACGGAAGGGAGGCTTTTGGCAAATGAGAAGGAAAGAGATATCATCTTTTTATTTCTATATGCTGCATGGCTTACTTATTGCCGTCGTCCTGATCCTTATCCTGACTTTCGCGGAACATCCGGCTGTTGCAGGACAACGGTTCACGAAACCTGCGTCCATTATCGCTCATCGCGGCGCATCTGGGTATGCACCTGAACACACGATTGCCGCATACCGCAGTGCAATTGACTCCGGGGCGGATTATATCGAGATAGATCTTCAACAGACGAAGGATGGCGAGATCATCGCCATGCATGATGATAGCGTCAATCGTACGACAAATGCAAAAGGCAAAGTAGCCGCAATGACCCTTGCTGACATCCAGCAGCTTGATGCAGGCTCTTGGTTCAATAAGCATCATCCGATGTATGCCAGGGATGAGTTCACGAGACAGCAAGTTCCGTCATTACGAGATATATTTACTACTTTTGGCCACGACACACGTTATATTCTTGAGATCAAAGATACAGAATTTAACCCGGGAATTGAGGAAAGGCTGCTTCTATTAATTAAGCAATTCCGCCTTGAAGACCATGTCATTATCCAGTCGTTTAATTCCAAAAGCTTGAAGAAAATTCATCAATTAAACGATCATATCGTGCTGTACCAACTGATGTGGTATAACACTCCTGCTCGAATCAGCAGTGCTTCGCTGCACAAAATTAAGAAATATGCAAAAGGGATCAGTCCGAATTTTCCAAAGATTAATGCCGCCTATGTTAAAAAAGTTCAAAAATCCGGCCTGCGCATTTACCCGTACACGGTTAATTATCAACTGAACATGGATCGTGCTTTGAATTGGGGAGTAGATGGCATCTTTACTGATTACCCGGACCGATTCCGTGAAGTTCTGCAAAAGAACAGCAGCTTTGTTTATTTGCTTCGTCATACTCTTGCCCAGTGGTTGAACAACTAGCGGCGAGAACGAAATTTAAGCGAGCGCCGAATAAGCATTGGAAGAGCCATGCTGCCGGCGCTTGCGGTTATCATCGAATGGAAGGGAATGACGAGCGCGTAATAAGCAGCTGTACTGATAATGATGTCAATCAGGATAAATTTTTTCACTTCTGCGATCGGTATAACGACTACAATAATATTCTGTTTATTCCCCATCAAAGCTCCTCCAACCATAGTAATCTCTAATTCTCATCCTATTTCAGCCCCACTTTGTCCCATTCGTTTAAATTCCGTTTAAATTCGGAGGGTATGATGATCCCAGTTAAACGAATTAGTGAGGTGCTGAATGTGAAGCAAAATAGTAAAACGCTTGTCCTGATCGGTTTGCTGCTTGGCCTTATTTTTGCTGAGATGGATGAGACGGTCGTATCAACCGCTATGCCTACGATCATTAGGGAGCTGCACGGCTTATCGTTATACGGCTGGGTTGCTGGTGTGTATATGCTCACTATGACAATTGCGATGCCAATCCTGGGAAGACTTGCGGATGTATTTGGGCGAAAAAAAGTCTACATGAGCTGTATGGCTCTATTTTGTCTAGGTTCGATCATTTGCGGCTCGGCAGACTCGATGGCACAGCTTCTTATCGGCAGAGGTGTTCAAGGGATTGGAGCAGGTGGTTTAATGCCAATCGCTCTGGTTATTATAGGAGAGACGTTCCCGCTTGAGCAGCGTGCGAAGGTGCAAAGCCTTATTGGTCCTATGATGATACTCCCACAGCTGATCGGACCCACGATTGGTGGTTATTTTGTCGGTAATTTAAATTGGCACTGGTTATTCCTGATCAATATTCCGGTAGCTGTTGTTGCTGTAGCTTTCCTGTTCAAAGGGCTGCATGAGTCTAGAGGGGAAGAGAAACACACGATTGACTGGGCTGGCGCTGGCACTCTTGTTGCTGCATTGCTATCGTTCCTGCTTGCCCCCGTATTGATCGACAATCAGGGACTGAGCTGGACTTCACCCATTATTATCGGTCTGTTAGTCTTGTCGGCCTTATTAATTACCTTATTCATTCGGATTGAATCCAAAGCGAAGGAGCCAATCATTCCGCTTCATCTGTTCCGTAACCGGAATGTTGTTGTCTTATCACTTATCGTATTTACTCTTATGTTGGGGTTAATGGGCGGAATTTCGACCTTCCCGTTCTTTGCGCAAAATGTAATGGGCCTGACACCAACGGCGGCTGGTTATCTGATGTTCGCCTTTATGGCTGGAGCTATCCCATCGAGTATTCTTATCGGATTCTTAGTTACTCGAGTTGCTTATCGTAATCTGTTTATTATTTGTTTCATACTGCCGTTAGTAGGGATCTACCTGCTATCTCAGATCGCTGTAAGTACAACCGTTCTTTACATCATTATTGCTTTCTTTATAATGGGTCTTGGCATGGGGGCGCTGTTCGGCAGTGATAACCTGATCGTGCAGGAGTCCGTAGCGAAGGAGCATAGCGGGGTAGCGCTTGGTACGGTGCAGCTGTTCCAGTCACTTGGAGCTACAGTTGGACTTAGTGTACTTGGCAGTGTCCTGGCGAAAAATATTAAGGATGGTGTAAATGGCTTATCAAGTGGTATTGATCCGCAAACGGTAAATACCATTCAAACAGGCGGCATACCGGCTGGCTTGTCGTCAGATCTGGTGTTAAAGATCCAAACGGTATTTGCTAATGCCTTTGACCATATCTTTGTTATTGCCTTGGGGTTTGCTGTTGTGTCATTTGTCCTCTGTTGGTTCTTGAAAAAGGAAGTGCTCACAAAGCGTGAGGAAGTAGAAGAAGAGGTAGCTGCCTAGAATGCTTTGAATAACACGATAAGAAACGGTCATCTTATTCTTGGATAAGATCGCCGTTTTTTGTGCTTTTGTTACATAATGGAATTCAATCCAGGGCACATTGTAAGTATTGAAAAGCTGGAGGAACTATCAACATGAGCGAGACTACTTTATTCCGTGAACCCAAAACCCGGAAGCTGCTATTAAGCGCCGGATTCAGCTGGCTGTTTGATGCCATGGATGTGGGGTTGGTCTCGTTTATTGCGGCAGCACTAAGCGTAGACTGGAACCTGAGCGCACAGCAGATCGGACTGCTCGCTGCAATTAATTCTACAGGGATGGCATTTGGCGCAGCTGTATCCGGATCACTCGCTGATCGATATGGACGAAAGGCAGTTTTACTTTGGACGTTGCTCCTATTTTCCGTGGCTAGCGGATTGTCCGCACTTGCACCCAATCTACTCGTACTAAGCATTCTGCGCTTTATTGCCGGGTTTGGATTAGGTGGAGAGCTTCCGGTTGCTTCGACGCTGGTATCGGAATCGGTGCCGGAGAAAGTGAGAGGAAGGGCCATTGTCCTTCTAGAAAGTTTCTGGGCGGGCGGCTGGATATTAGCAGCGCTAATCTCCTACTTCTTTATTCCGCACTATGGCTGGAGAATGGCACTTGTTATTGGTGCTGTACCAGCGATTTATGCCTTGTTCCTAAGAAGAGCGATCGAGGACTCGCCTCGTTATAAAGAGCAGGCAGGGAAGAAGAAGCTGACCTTCAGCGAACGTATGGCATCCATCTGGTCTGCCAAATATCAACGGGCGACGATTACGCTCTGGATATTATGGTTTACGGTTGTGTTCTCCTATTACGGGATGTTTCTATGGTTACCTACCGTGATGGTTATGAAAGGATATACGCTGGTTAAAAGCTTTCAATACGTATTGATCATTACATTAGCACAGCTGCCGGGTTACTTTACTGCCGCCTATCTGATCGAGAAAGTAGGGCGGAAAGGGGTATTAGCTGTCTATTTGCTTATGACCGCCATCTGTGCGATTTGGTTTGGCAATGCGACTACAACGGGGATGCTACTTACTGCAGGTATTTTCCTGTCATTCTTTAACCTGGGAGCATGGGGTGCGATGTATGCTTATACGCCTGAGCTGTACCCAACAAGCGTTCGCTCTACTGGAGTTGGCTTTGCCGCTGCTTTCGGGCGTATTGGCGGCATAATTGGTCCGTATCTTGTTGGAATGTTAATTGATAAGGGCACAACTATTACCAGCGTGTTTGTGGTGTTCTTTATTGCGATTGTTATTGGCGCACTAACGGTCTTGTTCTTTGGAGTGGAGACCAAGGGAACGGATCCGGATCGCATCGTTAAGGAATGAAGGAGGGCTGTTAATGGCATCGAGTGAATTTTCACCTCTCTTGCATGCAAATATAGAGAGAATGAAGCTAATTATGGGCTTTAGCTCGGATTTTATCGTTCGTGAATTGGTCATTTCGAACAATCGGAAGACTGCGATTTTTTATTTAGATGGTATGGTTGACAAGAATGAACTTCAAAGTGGTGTTATAACCGCTTTGCTTGATCGAACACCGTTGGATTCAGTTAATCTCAATGTTCTGCGAGAGCATGTCTTGGATGCTGGTGAGGTGACCCCGATTCGCACGGTTGATGCTGCCTTGGAGCAGATCTTCTCAGGCAGCTTATTGATTATGCTGGACGGGGAGCCGGAAGGGCTAGTCGTTGCGATGCCAGGATGGGAAGATCGTTCCATTACAGAATCGAAGACTCAGTCCGTTGTGCGTGGGCCGCAAGATTCCTTCACAGAGACGTTGCGTACCAATACGACATTAGTTCGACGCCGCGTGAAAGACAAGAGAATAAGGCTGATCACGCTTAAAGTCGGCAAAATGACGAAAACGGATGTGGCCGTCATGTATATGGATGGTTTGGCTAATGATAAGCTGGTTCGCCAGCTTATCAGACGTCTGCAAACCTCCAAGCAGGATCGTGTGCTCGAAGGCGAGTATCTGGAAGAGATTTTGCATGAAAAGAAGCAGTGGACAATCTTCCCTACGATCTACAACACAGACAGGCCGGATACGATAGCTGCCGGCATCATGGAAGGGAAGGTTGCGCTGTTCATCGACGGTACACCGTTCGTTATAATGACTCCAGCAATATTCATTGATTTTATTCAATCGGCCGAGGATTATTATCAACAGCCTCTGTACAGCACTTTGATTCGGTTGCTTCGATATGCAGCGCTTGCCATCTGTTTACTTGTGCCGTCCGCTTATATCGCACTCACCACATTCCATCAGGATATGCTGCCGACACAGCTGCTTCTCAGTCTTGCGGCTCAGCGGGAGGGCGTGCCTCTGCCGGCTTTTATTGAAGCATTGCTGATGGAAGGAACGTTCGAAATCTTACGGGAAGCGGGCATTCGGATGCCGCGAACGATTGGGCAAGCTGTATCTATTGTTGGAACGATTGTAATTGGCCAGGCTGCTGTAGAAGCAAGCATTGTATCGGCCGCAATGGTGATTATTGTAGCGATTACGGCCATATCCAGTTTTGTCATTCCAGCTTATTCGATGTCAATCCCGATTCGGATCATACGCTTTTTGTTTATGGCCTTATCAGCTTCATTTGGCATTTACGGGCTAATGATCGGCATCATTATACTTGTCGTACATCTTAGCCATCTGCAGTCTTTTGGCATTCCTTATTTAAGCCCAGCAGCACCATTTCAGGCGAACAATCAGAATGATGCCATCTTCCGGATGCCGTTTTGGAGGTCTACGCAAGGACAAACGAAGCAGGATAACTCATCATGAATGCTTTCAAACGGATTGGGGCTGTAATAACGGCCATTCTGATTATCATTATGTTCTTATCTGGCTGCTGGAATCGACGGGAACTGAATGCCATCTCCGTTGTGCTTGCGATGGGCATAGATTGGGTAGACAACCAATATGAAATAACAGTCCAAGTATCTGATCCCTCACAGATGTCGATAAATCGATCTACCGGTCAGCGTTCGCCAGCTATTATTTTCTCGGAGCGTGCTCCAACGATTTTTGAAGCGATACGCAAAATTACTACGAAAGCTTCCAGAAGAATGTATCTGTCGCATATGCGAATCGTCATTATTGACGAGGTTGTGGCAGAGAGGGGAATCCGTAATCCATTGGACTTTTTGTTTCGGGATCATGAGGTCCGCCCGGATTTTTACATGGCGATTGCGAAAGGCTGTTCAGCAAAGGATATTCTTGCTTTTGTTACGCCCATGGAAGTACTGCCTGCAATGGATCTGTATAAGTCACTTAAAGTATCGGAGCATGCTTGGGCACCTACTTCGGCCGTTAACGTTGTTGATATGATGCAAAAGTTGACAAAGGATGGCATTGATCCCGTGCTGACAGGCATCACTCTCATTGGCAATCGAAAAAAAGGAATGAAGATGGATAATGTCAAGCAGCCAGCTTCTTATGCAGAGTACAAATATACTGGGATCGGCGTTCTGCTAGATGATCGGATAGTTGGATGGCTTAATGAATCGAAAAGCAAGGGCTACAGCTATATCACGAACAATGTACATAACACCGTAAGCCATATATCTTGTCCAAATTCGAAGGAAAATTTTGTGATAGAAGTATACAAATCAAAGGCCAAGATAACTCCTTCTATTAAGAACGGGAACCCATTCATTAAGGTTGAATTGCGGAGTGAGGCAAACATTGGAGAGTATCACTGCCAAGCTGATTTAGCAGATGAACAAATATTTAACCAGTTGCAGGAGGCGGCAAGACAAGAGCAGAAGAAGACGCTTGAAGACAGCATTGCTTATGTTCAGCAGAAATTTGGAGCGGACATTTTTGGATTTGGGGAGTATTTCCATGAGAAATATCCAAGACAGTGGCAAGCGTGGAAAATGGTATGGCCGGAAGTGTTTAAGAATGAGCTGAAGGTTGAGGTTATCGTTAAGAGCGAGCTGCACAATCAATACCATTCACAGGCAGCCAAAATGAAGAGAGGGGCAGCACGGGTGGTGAACATGATGATTTTGCTGCTATTCCTGATTGGAGCTTATTTGCAATATCGTGCCTTGCTGAAGCGACGGGCTATCCGTGACATTGTCATCAGCTCTTGTTTTCTGGTTGTGGGCGTCTCCCTTGTATTGCTGAAACAGTTCGAGGTGACATTGCCCAGCCCGATGACAGGTATTGAAACGATGTTCAAACCTTTTGAAACTTTCGTATCCAAGCTGCTAAGTTAGTCTAGATTCGTAGAAGGGAGATGTGGGATGACATGAATTCCGAAAAGCTTACGATCCGGCAGATGACATTGTGGTTTATCTTATATCAGCTCGGCAGCGCATTTCTAGTTTTGCCTTCCAATCTCGCTTCTATTGCTAAACAGGATGCCTGGATTTCCTTATTGCTAGTTCTGGCTGTTCAAATGCTGATGATTATGGTCTATGCAGGAATTGTAAAGCACCTTTATGGAGTTCCGTTTGAGCAGTACATACAGACTCTGTTCGGCAAATTGTTCGGAAAGCTGTTTTTGCTGTTGTTTACTTTAATGTTTCCTTTCCTGATCATGAGCCTTTCCCTACGAGATCTGGGTGAATATATTACAACGGTCATTATGCCGGAAACTCCGATGGAAGCTATATTTGTCATGATGCTGGGAGCTGTGATTTATGTCGTATACTGCGGTGTTACAACAATTGGACGTGCGGCTGAAGTGTTGTTTTTCCTTGTAATGGCTCTGCTTGTTTTAGGCTACCTATCATTAATTCCGACCGCAAAGGTTTCTAATTTGCTACCGGTATTGGAATTTGGGTGGAAGCCAATTGTACATGCCTCATTAACGACCATCGCTTTTCCATATATCGAGAGTGTATTGTTCCTCTATTTTACCACTCAGCCGGACAAATGGAGGAACATTGTTATGAAGAGCTCGCTGTTTTCAGGCGTCTTATTTATGTATGTAACGCTGGTCGTAATTGCCGTTCTTAGTCAGGGCGTAGTATCAACCTTAACTTTTTCGAGTTATTTTGTCGTACGGACCATAAGCTTCAGCGATTTCTTCGAACGGTTTGAAGTTGCAGTGTCTGTCGTTTGGTTCATTGCGATTTTTTTTCGATTATCCTTGCTGATGTACGTAAGTGTAAGGGGGCTAGCTGCGGTATTCCAATTAGAGAATTATCGCACGCTATTAATACCGCTGGGGTTAATAGCGTATGTAATTGCGGGAGTATTATGGCCAAACACGGCTGTATTACTTACAAGCTACCGTATTTGGCCGTATTATACGATGATCTTTGGGATCATCTGTCCAATTCTGATTTGGACTGCGGGGCAGATCAAACGAAGTGCAGCCAGTTAATTGGCTGCTGCGATGGACTTCAGCTTATCCCATTCTTCGGTATGGGAGCGCAATTGCTCTAATAGAGCGTCCATTCTGCGAATAAGCTCAGCTCTTTGCTCTGCATCCATCTCCTGTAAGGATAAAGCTGCTTCATCCGGCAAGGGAGAGAAAACAGGCAGGGCGGAAAGCAGCTGATTCAGTTTCGTATCCATGGCTGCGTAAGGATTTTCTGGTGTAGGAGCAGCTTCTACGGAGACAGCGAATGTCTCGGTTGGGATATCGAGTTTAGTAGCCTTTTCTGTTTTTGGTGGCTTTGGTTCCGCAGGTTTAGCTTTTTCAGCCTTATTACTCTGTTGGATGGACCAGGTTTCAAGCAATCCAGGACCAGATTTGTATAACAGCTTGTCCTTGGTAGAAGCCGAAATATCTTTGTCCTTGAAAAGCTTAGCGATCTTCTTCACATCACTTGGCGGCATTTCATCTTTGGCCATAATAAGCGCCAGCGGATCACGATGCTCCATCGGCAAGTCCTTAAGCGGCAGTAATTGATCTTCGGTCAAACGATCCTTGCGAATCTCGGTACCGCCAATAATAAGCTTGCGAACGGCATTGCTGAATTTCAGAAGCTCACATTTATTTTTTATGTAGGATTCCGGTTTGCCGAATTTACTTGCCAGAAATTTGACCGAGCGGTTAAACTTCGGATCTGTCATCAGCTTATTAAAGGCTTCAGCTTCCTCAATTGGAGAAAAGCCTTGCCGAGTGAGATTTTCTGCGATTTGCTCCATATAAATATCCTGCTCATCGGTCATGCTCGTCACAATGCAAGGAATAGCTGGCAGGTCAAGGCGTTTGCATGCTTTATATCGACGGTTGCCATAAATGATCTTATAACGTCCGCCTTCAATGGTTCTTACTTTGATGGGAGAGAGAAGACCGATTTCTTCAATATTGCGCATCAGCTCTACAAGTGCTTCCTCGTCGAACTGATAACGCGGCTGGTCCGTATCCTCGTCAATCATGGCTAGGGGAATTTGTACAATGTCCATAACTTGTCTCCTATTCTTCTGTTCTATCTTTCTATTATACCGTAAACATTGCTCCTGTTGCTTTAAAGCTTTAAACTGTACATTGAAGGGAGCGATGTTCAGATGAAAGTATTGTTTATCGGAGGTACTGGCTTAATCAGCCAGGCGGTATCGAAGCTTGCTGCTGAGAAAGGTATTAAGCTCTATTTGTTTAACCGTGGTAATCGGGATGGCTTAGTCCCGGAAGGCGCAGAGATTATCGTAGGAGATATCCGTGATAAGGAATCTGCTGCAGCTGCACTAGATGGATATGAGTTCGATGTTGTTGTCGACTGGATCGCTTTCACACCGGAACATGTACAGACTGATATTGAACTATTCCGGGGACGTACGAAGCAATATATCTTTATCAGTTCTGCATCTGCCTACCAGAAGCCGCTGAAGCATTATATCATAACCGAGGAAGGTACGCCGCTTGAAAATCCATACTGGCAATATTCACGAGATAAAATCGCTTGTGAAGAGCTGCTGATGAAAGAGTATGCGAATGCCGGCTTCCCGGCAACCATTGTCCGCCCTTCGTTTACATACGGCGATACAATGATCCCTGCCTCGCTGAACAGCTGGCCTCATCCATGGTCACTTGTTGCGCGTATGCGTAAAGGGCTGCCAATTATCGTTCATGGAGACGGCCAATCGTTATGGACAATGACGCATAACAGTGATTTTGCAAAAGGTTTTGTAGGCCTGCTTGGCCAGCAGTCTGCGATAGGTGAAGCTTATCATATTACATCAGATGAAGTACTTACTTGGGACCAGATCTATGATGCGATTGGTGCTGCTGCAGGCGTAAAGCCTAATCTTGTACATATTTCTTCCGAATTCCTAATCTCTTATGATTCGGAGCTTGTTGGAGGATTATTGGGTGACAAAGCCGTAAGCGCTGTGTTCGACAACAGCAAGATCAAGCAGCTTGTACCAGAGTTTATGGCTACTTTACCTTTTGCAGAAGGCATCAAGCGGACGATTGAATGGTTCGAAGCACACCCGGAGCGTTGTACGGAAGATGAAGAGTGGAATAAGCAAATGGACAAAATCATTGCTGCGCACTCATCCGGTTTTAAGAAAGGTTAGTTAATTATAAATAGAGGCCGTACGGGGATTAATCTCGTACGGTTTTATTTTTGTTTGCACGATTAGGCATTGACCGTGTCCGATAGACTTCTGCCCCATATTTTAATAATAGTAGGGGAAGAGGGGGGAACACCTTTGTATAATGAAGCCCTTGTTGAAGTCACTAGTAACAGCAAGCAAGGCATGAATCAAGTGGCCATAAGTCGAAGTCTTATGAATAAATGGGGATTAATGGCCTCTACAACGATAAAAGTGAATATCGGGCATCTTGCGATACAAGCGAACGTGATCCCGATTAATAGTAATACACCAAAAATCGTGTTATCCAAGGCGCATAACGCTAAGCTTTCCATTCCGAAACCATGCAAGCTATATGCTTACTATAATCAAAAATCTATTCGGCTCGGGCCGGTCGTTGGCGTAGTTGTGAGTAGCCCGAAATTTGAAGAGGTCAGCACTCATTTTCTGCAGTCCCATACAACAGGACGACCAATGCTGCTCTATAAATTCAGGCCGCAGGATATTAATTGGAGGAGTCGGAAGGTTAACGGAAGCTTCCTGCAGCGGTCTGGTAAAGGGATGCGGTGGCATAAGGCAACCGCTCCATTCCCGAACGTCATCTACAACCAAATTATTTCTAGAAAATTCTATAGTACGCCGTTGTATAAACGGTTCTTCGAGCGTGTCTACCATACGCGCAGTACCATCTTCAATCATAAAAACTTCAATAAAAGCGACATGTATACGTTTATATCAAATGATCCAGAGTTGAAAGCTCATTTGCCGCTCATGCATATCTCTCCGTCCATTCATCAAATCGAGGAACTATTAAAAAACTCAACCTCCGTCTTCCTCAAACCACTTAAAGGAAGTGGTGGCCAGGGCATCTATAAAATCAGCCGAAGATCAAGCTCACGTCAATACTATTGCGAAGCCATATTTGGTACGACGAAGGTCAGTAAGCCATATTCCTCCCTGACGCAATTGATTCGCAATCATATTCCGAAGCTGTCGTCCTACTTGGTCCAACAAGGTGTGGAGCTGAAGCGTTACGGAGAAGATTTCTTTGATTTGCGCGTCCAGCTTAATAAGAATGGCAAGAACGAATGGGTGGTTGCAGCCATCGGGGCTAATATCAATCATCCCAGCAAAATTACGACTCATGGCGGCTGGATTAAGACAGGGCCTTATGTATTAAATGAAGTATTCAGGCAGAGAGCAGGCGTTATCGAGGATAAAATAAAAAAGGTATCGAAACGAATCGGGTATGTGCTGGAAAAAGGGTATGGACATGAGCTTGGTGATCTAGGCATTGATCTTGGCGTTGATCAGGATGGACGTGTATGGATATTCGAAGCGAACAGCGCTCCGGGCCGACACATATTTAAACATGAGCTTCTTAAGCCGCTTCATCGGAAGTCCGATCACCTTATGATGGACTATTGCCAGTATCTGTTCAGGAAGCAGAACGATAAGTTCTTTCCAAGCATGCGTAGTACACGCGTGGCAAAACTTAGGAAGCTGAAATGAATAAGGGGAATATAGAAAATAGCGGTGCAGGAAAAACTCCTGCACCGCTATTTTATGATTTGATCTCTTTTTAATTTTCTTAAAGTATTGAAGCAGAAATCTGCGAAATTCCCATTTTTTTATATATTTCTATTGATTAGGTTAATGGCAAACGGAGCATTTTGAATGATTCTGGAGAAGCGCCAGCGCTCGCTTTTGCTCGGGGAATCCAACCTTACTTCTAATTCATAGGAATCCCCGAGCAATGGCGATCGGAAGAACATTCAAATGCGCAGCTTGATGATTAACCATAAGATGCCGCGATTCGTTTCACTCGTTCAAGGCCTTCCCACATATCGCCTGGGCCATCGTAGATCAGGACGAAAGCGCCGTTAAATCCGGCTGCAGAGACAGCGTCCAGACATTTGCGGAGCTCCGTTTCATCCGGAATACCGTTCTCATCATATTGAGGCTTCACATGAATGGATACGCTTAAAGGTGTTGTGAGTGCAAGCTCCTCATATTTATGAGCGCCATGGAAGTTTCCGAAGTCCGTAATGGTCGAGGCATGTTCACCCCAGGCATCAAACAACTTTTTGCAGCTCGCTCCGGTTGAAGTCAGTGACTTGAAATTTTCTGTTACAACCTTAACTCCAACTGTTCGTCCATAAGCAGACAGCTCTGACAGTCTTGAGGCGGAAGCCAAGATTGCCTCTTCATCCGTCGGCAATGCCTCACCAGCTACTACTCGGATTTGTTTGGCACCGCAAAGGGAAGCGATATCGATCCATTCTCGAATTAGCGACAGATCGGCGGTTACACGGCGATCATTTGATGAAGTGATATCGCCATAATCAAGCAGCAGGGTGTCGAAGGACAAGCCAGCTGATTCGAAAGCTTGTTTGACGTCCGCCAAGTATGCCGGTTCCGTTGAAGGGAAGTGGAAGTGGCATACTTCAACGGCCTGATAACCACGTCTGGCCGCTTCTGCTGGGAGTTCAAGCAGCGTGTGAATCAATGGCTGTTCCTGAACAGAAGTGTTGTGCTCGCCCGTTTCTTCATTCCAAATCGTCCAGCGAAGTGGACCTAAATTCCGGTGAAGGCTCCAAGTACTTAATGATAAATAAGACATATGTAATCCCACCTTATCCAAAGATCTCCTTGCCATTATACACCAGAAGACTTACAAAACCTTTAAACATTTTTAGATTGATTAATACTCAAATTTGAGTATAATAGGCGAAGGGTATTCAAATTTGAGTACAGCCAATTGATAAAAGAAGGGAAGTTCTTATGGACGCGAAAAAAAGTAGTGTCAAATTAGTTATCGCGGGCTTGCTGCTTGGTCTGTTCATGTCGGCATTAGATCAGACGATCGTTTCGACCGCTATGACTAAGATTATTGAGAAGCTTGGCGGGATGGATAAATTCGTATGGGTTTATTCCGCTTATATGATCGCGATGGTGGTGGCAACACCAATCTTCGGTAAACTATCCGATATGTATGGACGCAAACGTTTCTTCATCTCAGGTTTAATTTTCTTCCTCCTTGGTTCAATCCTGTGTGGTACAGCTACTGATATGAATCAGCTCATTATTTACCGTGCGATCCAAGGTATCGGCGGTGGTGCTATTATGCCAATCGTATTTACGATTATCTTCGATCTGTTCCCAGCGGAGAAACGTGGCAAAATGATGGGTCTGTTTGGTGCCGTATTTGGTATTTCCAGCGTATTTGGCCCAATTATGGGCGGTGCCATCACGGATAATATCAGCTGGCGCTGGATTTTCTACATTAATGTACCGATCGGCATCTTGTCGCTGATCTTCATTATGAGAGGTTATCAGGAATCGAAAAATCACCGGAAGCAAGTCATTGACTGGGCTGGTGCTATTCTTCTGATGGCTGCCGTTCTGCTTCTGATGTTTGGCCTTGAGCTTGGTGGTACAGATGGATGGGCTTGGGATTCAGCGAAAACGATCTCGCTGCTTGCCGGAGCAGCTATTCTTGCAGTTGTGTTCCTCTTTGTTGAGAAAGCAGCCAAAGATCCGATTATTCCGCTTCACTTATTCAAGAAACAGCTGTTCACAAGCAGTATGATGATAAGCATGCTTTATGGCGGCATTATGCTTGCCGTTGCTACTTATATTCCACTGTTCATGCAAGGCGTATTCCATTTGTCCGCGACGAGCACAAGTACGGTCCTTACGCCGATGATGCTTGGTGTTGTAGTCAGCGCACAGGTTGGCGGCCGGATTGCAAATAAATTCCGGTTCCGTGATGTGATGATCGTATCGTCCATTATCCTTATGGTAGGAACCTACTTACTTGGCTATGTAATGGATACATCGTCCAGCCGCGGTTTGATTACCGTGTTTATGGTCATTGTTGGTCTCGGAATTGGTGTATCCTTCTCCTTGCTCAATATCTCGACGTTGAATTCCGTTCCACCGCAATATAAAGGATCGGCGTCTTCGCTTATTACCTTCTTCCGTACCATTGGTTCTGCCCTGGGAATTACCGTATTTGGTACCATGCAGAAGTCGCATTTCCAAAACTCGCTGCAGGATGTACCAAACATGAATCCTGATATGGCTGCTCAAATTAAAGGCGGTCAGGCATTGCTTGATCCAACCGTACAAGCGAAAATGGGTCTGCCAGCAGATTTTATCAACGTATTGATCGGCAATTTGTCCGATTCTATCCTGTTTATTTTCCAATGGAACGTCTTGCTGCCAATTTTGGCTTTCGTATTCGCGATTCTTATGGGCCGTTCGCGTCTCGAATTATCGGCATCACCAAAAGCAGCACCTTCCGGTGATGAGGCTGGCAAGCCGAAACCATCCTATTCAGGGAGATAAGGGATGATGTCAATGAAGCTGTTAATTCTTGGGCTTCTGATGGAAAAAGACAGACATCCCTACGATATCAGACAAACCATCAAGCAGCGGAACTGGAATGAAAGCTTCAGGCTGCGGGATGGCTCCTTGTATTATGCAGTTGATCAACTGCGTGATAAGCAATTGATTGAAGCGGCGGAGATCGTAACGGTGCCGGGTGACAATCGCCCGGATAAGACGATTTACCGCATTACGGAGAAAGGGAGAGCTGCCTTCCATAAGCTGCTGTACGATCAGTTCAGCGAGGTATCTTATCCTCAGCATCCGGTATTTTTATCCTTGCCTTTCGTGCGTCATGGAGAGCAAGAGCAAGTTGTAGAGCTGTTGGTTAAGCAGCTGGACGCTTGCGAGAACCGCATTAAACGAATGGAAGCCGTCCTTGCTTTCAAAGGCGATATCCTTCCAAGAGGATCGGTTATGATGATCCGCGGGATCATGAAGTTTGGTGAGGCGGAGAAGGAATGGCTCCTTGAATTAATCGAGGAAGCAAGGAGCGGTCAACTACTGCAAGGTACAACATGGACTCCGGAGCAGATCGAGGAGTATCTTCGAACCCACAGCAAACCGCACAAGTCGGAAGAATAATACAATTAAGGCTAGTGAACCGCACAGTTGTGCGGTTCTTTTGTTTTTCTTTTGTTTTTATTTACCTTATTTGCTCGTATAGGGTCATATTGGCGTAGCTTTTTCGGGTAAGTTACTGATCAAACGATTAGAATGGACGGCATTTGTCGATAATCCTCTTTTTCAGCCAAAATCCAACTCTTTTGTCCGACAAAGAAACAAGAAACCCGCACAGGATATTTGACACGTTTTTCAATTCCTCCTATGTACAATCTAACCTATACCGAAACACAGGTATGTCTGATTTACAAAACGATGGAAGAGGTGTAACGATGCATACAAAACTAAATCGTCAAGTGCTTGTTTATGTACTTTGTATAGCTTTGTTCATGACCTTGGGCACGCGTTTTCTACCTTCAAATAAAGTCTCAGCTGACGTGACAGACAACTTATCGGCAAGTCTTCTGACAATTACGGACGGCAATATTATCATGGGTGAGACCTTACAGCTATTCTCACCGCAATTATCGGAAACCACGAATTTGATCCAGCCAGCCCTGCAAGAAGAAGTGTCGGAGCCTATTACGAATTCCTCCCTCGAAATACATAGCGCGATCGTGCCGCCCTCTGTGCAAGAACCATCGATTCATACATATGAAGTAACCGCGTTTTATCTCAATGTCCGCGAACAGCCGGATGCAAACTCCAATATTATCGAAGTACTTAAGCAAGGTGATACGATCGAGGTTAGTCAAACATTAGATAATGGATGGCTTGCGTTGAAGGATAAAGGCTTTGTCCATGGGCGTTATGCGGAAAAGATGGAAGAGAGCGAGGCCGTAACCACTGTGGCTGCAGCAGCACCGGAAGTATTAGCGAAAGCGAATACAATAGTGGCAGAATTGCCGCTTAACGATACGTTAAAGATTAAACCGTCACAGACCCCAGAACCGTCTGATCCAGAGAAACCAACATCCACCGTTGAGTCAGATTCCGGATTGACGGAAGAGCATATCGCCAAGTTATTTGAGAAAACTGCTCTTGCAGACCACGGATTAGAGAAGGCCGTTCTCGACATTGAACAGGAATACGGCATTAACGCATACTTCACTATAGCGGTTATGAAGCTGGAGAGCGGTAACGGGAAGAGCACACTCGCGAAGAAGAAAAACAATCTGTTTGGTCTTAATGCAATCGACAGCGACAAATATAACAGGGCATTTTCCTTCAAGACGAAGGGAGATAGTGTCCACAAGTTTGGACAGCTGCTGGCCAAAAACTATGTAGACAAAGGATTTACAACGATAGATAAGATAGCAAGAAAATATTGCCCGGCAAATCCCAAGTGGGCAAGTCTTGTAATGAATATTATGAAGAAGGATTACAAGAAGTTATAAGAACAACTTGCTGGGAGAGAGGAACCTTTTGGCCCATGATTCAATAAGTTATATAGTCAAATGACTATGTAACGGAGGTAACTCGATGGATAATCGTGGATTTGTTCCTTTTGGTGGCGGTGGTTTTGGTGGTGGTGGCTTTGGAGGTGGCTTTCACGGTGGGTTTCGTCCTCCATTCCGGCCATTCCCGCATCCGTTCTTCCCAGGTCGTTTCTTGTTCCCTTTCTTCTTCTTCTCGCCATTCTTCTCTCCCTTCATCCGGGAAGATGACCGCAATTACTATTACGCCCATCATCAAGTGCAGGCAGGAGATACGATGGAGCAAATCGCCCATGCGTACAATATTCCAAACACACTCTTAGAAGAAGCTAATCTCCACCTCTCCAGTCCAAAATCACTTAAACATGGCGAAACAGTTGTTATACCACGTATCTCTAATATGTATTGCCACAAAACGTACATGGATCTGCCTGCTAACCAATCACCTGCTCAAAGTAATGCACAGCCAAATGTTCAGCCCAACATGGTAAGCCCAAACAGTGTTGGTCCAAACAATGCTAATCCGAATATGGTAAGTCCAAACATGGTAAGCCCGAACATGGTTAATCCAAATATGGCTAACCCGAATATGCATATGGGCCACTAAAAACAAATAATGACCACCACCTTCTTATTCAAGAAGGGAGGTGGTCGTTATTTGTTAGGAGAGATTTAATTCCTTCAGCTCCCAGGGACTAATCGGACTTGTTCTTACGAAATGAGATTGTACTTGCAGCAACCTTACACCGCGGGTTATATGCATTGTTTCGGCTTCGAGCTGAACATCAGACAACAATGATTCCTCTTGGGGCAACTCACGGCCATCCTTCCGCCTGATGGAGCTCCAATCTTGTTTATGCTGCAGCAGTGCTGCAGACTGCTCCTGGGACAACCCTTCTGTTAGTGTCTGGACCATCTCCGAATCGTCATGATGCAGGGCTTCAATGAGACTTTGACCTAACTGAAGAGGGGAGGAGTCAGCAAAATAATTTCTCAACATTCCCGCGGCTTTATACACCATGAGCTGATGTGGCAAATCCGGAGCATCCGATTTATGCGTGGAGCTGTTCAGGAAATGAATGCAAAAATGCCCCGAAAATCCATTCTCCGGAATCCCGTCCCCACCATGAGGCATCCCATTCATCGAGGCAGCGATTTGTTTGCCGTCTTTCTCAGCAATAATTGCTTTCCGATCCCAAGTCCAGCCTTTGTTATAAATTTGTTTCATTACTTCCGTATCTGCTTTCGTAACGGGCTGGACATCGGCATGATCATGTCCGGCTCTGCGCTGCACTCGAAACGTTAAGCCGGTCTCCATATCCTTAATCACAAAGATCGACTTGCGGGAAAAGAGCTTCTCTGCCTCTTGCCAATCCAGTAATTTACCGTAATGCTGCTGGTGAAGGGCGTCGGCAGCTTGTCTCAGCTTCATAACCGCCTTGCTGGGCAGTACAAGCCTCATCTTATAGGTTTCGTCCCACAATTGGCCGCTCGTATCGAGACGAAGCAACGGGGCGCCTAAGCGCTGCTCGTTCACATACAGATCGCTAAAGCGTGGTACTTCGCTTGTTAGTTGCCACTTCGGATTTTTAACAGCGTTCATCATATCGGGATCCGTGATGAGCTGATGGTTCTCGAAAAGGGCAGTTGGGCTTGTTCGGACGGATAATACGAGACCTGACTCCTTCTTTGCTTCTGCCAGTAACGCAGACCTCGCATGGAGGACACTCTCCGGTAACCAAGCAAGGCTCATAATGAGCATGATCAGACCGGCAGATAGGCTGCGGCTAAGTCGAATAAACATAATATCCTCCTATTTCAAAATAATTGAAGCGTTAGCGAACCATACTATCCCTTGTCCATTATTATTCACAGCTGTAATAGCGCTTATGTGAAGATAGGAGAAGTGAGGAATGGGATTGAACGGAATATGGATAGCTGGCCTCGCTATCCTGCTGCAGCAGCCAGTAGCGCCAATATCGACTTCTGGCCAATTAACAATTGAACATCAAGGTAAGCAGCTTGCTTCTATAGAAAGGCAAGACTACGGGTTACCAGGGACATCATTCTTGGACATTACGAAATATAACCAGCTCCAAAAAAAGCTGGAGAAAATCGTGAACATTCCACCGGCTAACGCTTATATCGCTGATCGAGGGAATATCGTTCCTGAGAAACCGGGCTATATGCTCGATCATGATCAATTTGCGAAGCTATTTTACGCTTATTTTTTCAATAATGAGCCCTCTAACATTGTTGTCCCTCTTGCTCAAGTTCATGCGAAGGTGGACAGTGAATTACTTGCCAGCATTAAAGAGAAGCCGATTGGTCATTACGTCACTTACTACAACAGCAACAATAAGAATCGCTCCCATAATATTTCGCTTGCGGCTAAGGCTATTTCGAATGTTGTGGTGTTCCCTGGTGAGACCTTCTCGTTTAATCAAATCGTAGGACAGAGAACGGTCGAAAAAGGCTATTTGAGTGCACCGATTATTGTCAGGGGAGAGCTGTCAGAAGGAGTAGGCGGAGGCATATGCCAAGTATCCTCAACCTTGTTTAATGCCATTGACAGCGCTGGCCTGAAGATTATCCAGCGGTATTCTCATAGCCGTCATGTTCCTTATGTGATGCCTGGACGTGATGCAACCGTCAGCTGGGATGGGCCGGATTTCGTATTTCGGAATGAATATAACCAGCCTGTTCTTATTCGAGCATTTGCAGGCAGCGGACGCGTCTTTGTATCCGTGTATTCTTCCGAGCTTATTGAGTATAAGCATCGGGATGTCCCAAGTATGTCGAAGAAATTGCCTGAGGAAATTGTATTCAAATTGCAGCACGTTGATCGTTTTGCAGATGAAGGGATGGAGAGTATGCCATGAGAAGAAGGTTAATCGGACTCCTGCTTAGCATTACTGTTGTTGGTTTACAAGCGTTCACTTCAACAGACGTGGCGGCAGAAGGCGAGCGGGAAGCGCGGCAGGCTGCTTTTATACGGAATAATGATCTGTGGCTTGCCATCGATGAAGTGCAAAAACCGCTCACAAAAGGGGAATATATCCGTTATCCGGATTGGTCTAGTGATGGGAAATGGCTGACGTTCCTCCGGGATGAGAATAGACCCGAAGTGTGGTCATACGAAGCGGCAACAGGCGGTATGCGCAAAATTGGAGAGGGCAACGATAAGAAATGGGATCCGCATAGTCATCGGTTAGCGATATTGTCAGGCAGAAACCTTAGTGTGGTCTCTGCAGAAAAGCCAACCGATCATTCACAGGATCGAATTATGGACAATGTAGGTGAGTTCTCATGGATTCCGGATGGCAGCGGACTTCTTGTCTCAACTGCTGCTGAACTCATGCCTGACGGTCAATGGTCAGCTGTTGAGCTGTACATCTTGAAACAAGATGCTTCTGGCGCTTGGGTGAAACAGCTGTTTTATCGATTGCCAACCCAATCGGATGATTGGTTCGCCGTACAGACAAGCCCGTTCAAATGGTCGCCTGACGGAAGATGGATCGCCTTTATTGCTAAGCCAACAGCTTCGTTGTCTGCGGATGCGAATACGCTGGTCTTATTATCTACAGATGGGAAGAGCTTTCTGAAAGCCGGGCAGATACTTGCTTATACGAACTGGTTCGAGTGGGCGCCAACTAGCGGGCAACTAGCATTCATCGAGGGGACGGGAAGGGAAGCGACCTCGAATAAGAAGCTGACGATTGTCGAAGACATCGCCTCACTGAACAAACGAGTCATAACCCCTGCTGGATATGCAGATAATGATTTTACATGGGACCGTGATGAATCGATCATCGTCTCCAGACGGAAAGAAGCGGATTGGTCCAGTGATGAAGAGGATCGAACGCTGCCTATATTAGTGCGTGCAGATCTTCAATCTGGCAAACAAAAAAATCTGACCCGTTCGCTTGATGGGTATGGAGATTATGCGCCATCATTGGTGAATAACGAAGTGCTCACTTGGATTCAATCTGGACAAGGCTCTGCTGAGGTGAAATATGTTGGAGATCGAGCTAGGCGTCCGTTAACTTGGATTCCCAAGCTGACCGTTGCTTCTGATTATTATGGCAGGATGAATTGGAACGAAGTAATTGATTATCAATAAAAAGGAGTGGCCGGACACCTTGACGAGCAAGATGGTCCGGCCATTTGTGCATCATATTACGGATGTCTAGCCTGTTGATGGGCTGTTCGGAACATGACCTTTTTGATTGCGGTTCCGGTCTGTTGAGCCCGCCACATTATTTTCAGCTTCTAATGAGTTGAATTGCAGTGCATGCATTTTACCTTGGAAAGACCGTCGTTTATTATGCGACATAAATTTCATTCCTCCCTGCGATAGAATGGCGCCTACATCTTGTGGCGAGATTAGATTGCCCGCTGACTGCTCGGAATATCGCGTGAAAAATCTTCTCTTTACACCTTTCTCTGGATAATTTATATTTGAACCTGTCAGCATTTCTTGAAAACGTCTTCATGAGGAGTGGGAGGAAACACATGGAAAACAGCAATAAATTTGCTTGGACTTGGAAGATCAAAGAGGAACTGCTTGAGGAATACATAGCAATGCATCTGGCACCATGGCCAGAAATTATGGAAGAGCACACACGTGCAGGATTTCGGAATTATTCGATTTTTCAAAATGGCAACCAGTTTTTCTACTGCTTCGAATGTGATGATGTCGAGAAGGCATTCAGCATTATCGCTGAGAGCGAACCTTGCAACCGCTGGAATGCGATCACCTCACAAATGGTGGAAGGCTCCTTCGATTTCAAGGAAGCTGAACCGATAAAACCTTTAAGGGAAGTCTTCTACTTGAAATAAATAAGAACGTATATGGACGGCCCGACGCGAGATGCGAAGGGCGGTCCTTTTTCATGCGCCAATGCTTCCACTTTGCAGAAAGTCGAATTTCGTCGTATTATATAGATTAGAAATCATTCAATGTTATTTTTTAAGGTCTGAGAGGAGCATTCATACAAATGAGCGAGTTGGTTCATTACGGTATTCAATTAACGGCGCAAACGATACATGCTAAGCAGTTCGAGAAGAAGATGAGAGGCTACAACCAAGAGCAGGTTGACGAGTTCCTCGATGAGATTATTAAGGACTACAGCCGGATGCAGGAACTGATTGTGAAATTTGAGGCCGACCTGGCGAATATACATAAAGAATTGATGAAGGACAAAGAAGCATTCGATTACTTTATGGTTAAACGCCGCCTTGAAGATCTGGAGCAACGTGTATTTGGTGAAAAAAGAGAGACCCTTCGTCCTCGCGTTATGTAAAAAAAGAGCCGCTTAAGATCTATGTCAGTCAACATAGAGCCTAAGCGGCTTTTTATTATTTATTTCCTCTGCGTACCTTTAATTGCTTGCCTTTAACCGTTGTATTCTTCATAAGCTCCAGAACAAGCGATCCTTTGCCGTTCAGAATCTCAACATCGGTCACATGGTCGAGAATGGTGATGATCCCAATATCGTCAGCGGTTACCCCTTCAAGCTTAGCGATGGTCCCCACGAAATCTACAGCTCTGAATTTCTTTTTCTTCCCGCCATTAAAGTTCAGCTTCATAATCTGCTTGTTCAGCTGCTCGCGCCGATCTTTTTTTAGCTCAACTCCAACATTAATTTTGCGTTCAAAATCTTCCCGGCGGCGGTCGACCGCTTCTTCGGAAGGAGCTTTCACTCTCGGAATCGCAAATCCAATATAGTCTTCAATGTCGGCTAGACGTCTGCCGTCGTTAGGTGCGAGGAAGGTAATTGCCGTTCCGTTTTTACCAGCACGACCTGTACGGCCTGTACGATGGACATAACTTTCCTTCTCAAGCGGGATATCATAGTTGATAACATGGGTAATGTTCGAAATGTCGATACCTCTGGCCGCAACATCCGTTGCAATAAGGTAACGGAATTGACCTCTTCTGAACGCATTCATTACTTCGAAGCGCTCTTCCTGCTCCAAGCCGCCATGGATACGGTCGCAAGGATAGTCGAGCTCAGCCATCGCCCGGAACAGCTTATCGACATTCTCTTGTGTCCGGCAGAAAATAATACAGCTGTCCGGATTCTCCACAATAAGAACATCTTGCAGCAAGGCCAGCTTGTCCGCTTCTCTCACTTCAATAAGGGAATGTTCAATCGTTGCTGTCGTTAACCCGCTTGCTTGGATCTCGATCTGCGCAGGGTTGTCCATATAACGACGTGACAGCTTGGCTACATCCTCAGGGAAGGTAGCGGAAAATAACATCGTGACCCCGTCACTTGGCAGGGCTTGAATGATCGCTTGAACCTGCTCGATGAATCCCATATTCAGCATTTCATCAGCTTCATCAATCACGAGATAAGCAAGACGTTCCAATGCAAGTGTGCCGCGCTCAATATGATCGAGAACACGTCCTGGCGTACCAACAACCATATGTGTTCTTTGCTTTAGTTCAGCTTTTTGCATATGAAAAGGGGATTTCCCGTATAGGGCTGTTGCTTTAATTCGTTTGAACCGTCCAATATTCGTGATATCTTCCGTAACCTGAACGGCAAGCTCACGAGTTGGTGTCAAGATTAAAGCCTGCGGCTTATTCTCGTTCCATTCCACAAGTTCACAGAGAGGAATGCCGTAGGCGGCAGTTTTACCGCTGCCGGTTTGTGATTTGACGACCAGATCTTTTTTCTCAAGTGCAATCGGAATGACCTTCGACTGTACTTCTGTTGGGGTGTCAAAGCCCAAGCTAGTTAATGCCATTGTAATTTCCTTGCTTAATTCTTTAAATGCTGTCATTTTCAACCTCTTCTACACGATTTTCGTTTTATCTATACATACAGATTGCCACCGAACATTCTACATATACTTGTCCATTATACTCGGAATCCTTCTGATAGTGTTATAATCGTTAGACGAACGGAAGGATGATAGCGATGAGCGTAATTAGGCTGGAAAATGTAACGAAAAAATATGAAGATGCGATGATCTTCCGCGATATTTATTTTCGCTTAAGTCAAGGGGAACGAGTTGGCCTGATCGGACGGAATGGAGCCGGTAAGTCGACGGTATTCAGACTTATTATGGGGAAAGAAGAGCCGACATCCGGGAAAGTAGAAATTGATCCTCAGGTGAAGATTGGATACTTCTCGCAGTTCTCGGAGCTCAGCGGCAGCTTATCCGTCCAGCAGGAGCTGGAGATGTGCTTTGAGCAAGTAGCCCTTATTGAACGTGAGCTTCAAGAGGTGGCAGAGAAGCTGGGGACGGTCACGGATGACAGCGAGATGGACAAGCTGCTGACGAGGCAGGCAGAGCTGTTTGAGCAAATGGATCATTTGGACGGCTGGAATGTATCTGTGGAAATTAACACCGTTCTTACGAAGCTGGGCTTTAATGATAATTCGCGGAATCAGCCGGTAGATGAGTTGTCTGGAGGCTGGAGAAACCGCGCGGCGCTGGCCAAAATGCTTATTCAATTGCCGGATGTTGTTCTGCTCGACGAGCCTACGAACTATTTGGATATGGAAGGTATTGCGTGGCTGGAGCAATGGCTGTACCGGTTCAAAGGCGCGATGATTCTGGTATCCCATGATCGGGAGTTTATCGACAAAGTGGTTACGAAAACAATTGAGATTGAGAATTATCATTTCCAGGAGTACGACGGCAATTATACCGATTATATCCGTAAGAAAAAAATGCGCAAGAAGGAGCTGGACCGCCAGTTTGAGTGGGAAGAGGAGCTTCTCTTAATGGAGTCTGAAGCCATCGACAGCCGCAGCAGCAAATTAAAATCAAAAGACCGGCTTTCTCGTCAACTGGCCGACAACAAGAAGCGGATCGAGCCGCATCCTGTTAATGTGCTCATCACCGATATTTACGAGAAGCTGCGTTTTCCAGATAAATTATGTGAAGTGAAGCATATTAGTCAGACCTATGATGGCAGACAGATTTTCCAGCATGTCAGCTTCGATATTCAGAAGGAAGACCGTCTCGTCATCGTTGGTCCTAATGGCAGCGGGAAATCGACAATGATTAAAGTACTGACAGGACAGGAAAAGCCGGAGTCGGGTGAAGTTGTCTGGGAGAGAGGCGTCAGCTACGCTTATTTCAATCGGATGTGGGAAGAGCTTGATCCGAAGGATACGGTTAGCCACGCGGTGAACACGTATGGACTAGGACTTGATGCACCTCGGAAAAAGGTAAATAAATTCCTGTCCATGCTTCAATTCTCGGAGATGGATTTAAGCAAATTTATTGGCAATCTGTCTGGTGGACAGAAGGCTCGTGTGGCACTGGCCAAATGTCTTCTCTCTGGTGCTGCTGTCATTATATTAGATGAACCAACCAATCATCTGGATTTGACGAGTATTCAGGTGATGGAACAAGCGTTAATTCATTTCCCGGGTGCGGTAATTACGGTCAGTCATGATCGATTCTTTATCGATAAGATCGGGACGAAGATGCTCACCTTCGATCCAGAGGCTGGAGTAATCGAGCAGAGTTTATAAGGAAAAGGTCTGTGAAGGAATTATATATGGACGATGCGGCGGTTGAAACAGCTGCGATGAAGTCATAGCTTGAAGGTGGGCTGCCCTAGCGGGGCAGCCCGTTGTTTTAGCAGTTGTTGTTCTTTTTCGGTTTCTTTGGTACGTTTCCTGAGTTATCGGCCAGCTTATCGCCAAATTGATCGAGGCGTGATGGGCTAGCTGCTGGTCCATCATTATCGGGCTTATTGTTGCGTCCAGTCATGATTGCTCACCTCCAACCTTACTAGGTTGAGCGTACGGGAACCCTTTCATGCATTGTATAATGTTCCTAAGAAATCCTATAGAAATGGGTGTTGACCTTCACGTAACGTCAAGGTGTAAAGTAAGGTTGTCGGGAGGTGAGCAGATGGAATATACCGTTCAGAAGCTAGGGCAGCTAGCAGGTGTAAGTACTAGAACGCTGCGGTATTACGATGAGCTAGGCTTATTGAAGCCAGCAAGAGTAAACTCGTCGGGGTATCGTATCTATGGCCTGGCGGAGGTGGATTTGCTGCAGCAAATTTTATTTTTCCGTGAGCTTGGATTAGGGCTTGATGCGATTAAGCAGATTCTGGATGATCCAACCTTTGATAAAGCTAAGGCGTTGAAGGAACACCGCGAGCAGCTTCTCGACCGTAGACGACAGCTGGATGCTCTCATTCAGAATGTCGACCAATCCATTGAACATGCGGAGGGGAAAATAACAATGACGGATAAGCAAAAGTTTGAAGGCTTTAAGCAGAAGCTGATTGATGAGAATGAGAAGAAGTATGGCAAAGAAATTCGAGAGAAATATGGCGATGATACGGTGAATGCGTCTAATGCCAAGCTGAGTAGTATGACGCAGGAACAGTACGATGAAGTTACACAGCTGGCGAATGAGGTTCAATCGACACTTGCTGAAGCATTTGAGACAGGAGATCCTGCAAGTGACATCGCGCAAAAAGCTGCCGATCTGCACAAACGCTGGCTGATGTTTTATTGGAAAGAGTATTCGAAGGAAGCCCATGCCGGGCTTGCCCAAATGTACGTGGACGATGAACGCTTCACTGCATACTATGACGTTGATCAGCCAGGCACTGCCGCTTTTCTGCGCGATGCGATTCATATTTATACGGGAGTGAACCAACCGTAGCCTAACAAGCATGGTCAGATAAGCGAATAACCTCACATCTATACACCGTAGCCTATAAGCTACGGTTTTTTATTGTCTGCGGCATGTTAGAGGAATGCTCCAACATATATTTGAAGTAAGCTCGGAATTCGTCGAACAGTTTGTCCTTTTGAAGAAAGGGGGAGGGGGAGATGCGGTTTCAGCTCGATGAGGAATATGATTTAACCCGAGCAGCAGTACGAGATTACGCAGATGGTGAGCTTGCGGGTGGTGCTCTAGAGCGGGATGAGCAGGAGCAATTTGATCGGAGCTTATTCGATAGTATGGCAGCTATGGGACTCACGGGAATCCCGATATCCGAGCAGTGGGGAGGGGCTGGAAGTGACCTGCTGGCTTATACGATCGTACTGGAGGAAATTTCACGGGTATGTGCTTCAGCTGCCTCCATTCTTAGAGCACATACGACAGCGACTTGGACAATCGGCCAATATGGCAGCATGTTAGAAGAAGAATTAATGTCGTTAACTACAGGTGCCAGACTAGGTGCCTTTACTTTCACAGGGCAAGATTTGAGGCGCAAAAGAGTGATTCATGGTTCTTATATTCTGAACGGCAAGATTTCATCGGTTGATCAGGCAGGAGCTGCAGATGACTACCTTATTCTTGTGAAACAGGCAAACGGACGGGTATCACTAAGTGTTGTTCCCAAAGAAATCACTGGTCTTTCCGTAGGCACAAAGATGAATAAGCTTGGTCTTCGCAGTGTTCCCACAGCTGAATTGTGTTTTCAGTCCTGTCATTCTCAATTCATTAATGCAGTTAATAAAGAGTCGGAAGCTCTGTCTATTAGAGCGAACGGAAGCCTTATAGTTAATGCCATTAATGATATGCAGAGTATAGGCTTGGCTGCGCAAGCGACGGGGATTGCTCAAGGGGCATTAGACAGATCTATCGCTTATGCAAAGGAACGAACACAATTTGGCAGGCCGATTGGACGTCAACAAGGTGTGGCTTTCAAGTTAGCAGATATGGCGGCTAATGTTGAGGCATCAAGATGGCTTGTCTATGATGCGGCGTGGTCCATGGATAAAGGACTCTCGAGCAGTGGGAAAGCAATGATGGCCAAAAGGTTCGCTTTGAAGCAGGCGGTTGCCACAGCCATTGAAGCGGTTCAAATTTTTGGCGGCTATGGATACATGAAGGAGTATCATGTTGAACGTTATTTGCGAGATGCCAAGTGTCTCGAAGCAAGCAGCGATGATGAACTGGAATACGCTGCTATTCTTTCAAGCTTAGAGACGGAATAGGAGGAACTGACGGTATGTCGACTCGTCAGTCAGTCATTGTTGCAGGTGCTAGAACGGCTTTTGGTAAATATGGCGGCCAGTTTAAATCCGTGTCTGCCGCTCAGCTTGGAGCGACAGCGATTAAAGGAGCTTTACAAAGGTCTGGCATTGGCGCCGATCAAGTGGATGGCGTCGTTATGGGAATGGTTCTGCAGGCAGGAGCCGGACAAATCCCTTCACGGCAAGCAGCTAGGCTAGCTGGACTAAGCTGGGAAGTACCATCCGAGACCATTAATAAGGTATGTGCATCGGGCTTAAGAGCCATTACAATGGCTGATCAGATCATCCGATCAGGTGATGCGAAGACTCTTGTAGCAGGCGGGATGGAGAATATGAGCCGTGTTCCTTATGGAGTTCCTTCAGCTAGATGGGGAGCAAGAATGGGGAATACCGTGATGCTTGATCTGATGAACAATGACGGGTTATTTTGTGCCTTTCATCAAGTCCCCATGGGGTCTCTTGGCAACCGTGTGGCGGATGAATTCGGTATCGGGCGGGTTGAACAGGATGAATGGGCACTTCGGAGCCACGTTCGTGCGGTTGCTGCAATCAGAAGTGGTCGTTTTGCTGAAGAGATTGTACCTGTTACCGCAGAGGACGGCACGCTGCTCGCAGTTGACGAATGTCCTCGCCCGGATACGGATGCTGCTAAACTAGCTAAATTGAGGCCGGCCTTTGATCGTAACGGAACAATTACTGCCGGCAATGCTCCAGGCGTAAATGACGGTGCGGCAGCTGTTACGGTTATGAGCGCAGAGGAAGCTGCAAAGCAAGGGTTAAAGCCACTTGCGACCATACTCGGCCATGCCTCAGCAGGTGCTGAAGCCGCATATCTTGCAACTGTTCCGGCATTAGCGATCCGTAAACTGCTGCAGCAAACCGGCGTAAATCTCGAACAGATCGATCTATTCGAAGTGAATGAAGCTTTTGCTTCTGTCTTGCTGATTAGTGGTCAAATGCTTGGATGGGATCCAGAGAAGGTGAATGTGAATGGTGGTGCCATAGCGTTAGGCCATCCAATTGGAGCAAGTGGCGCCCGCATCGTCTTAACCCTCATTCATGAATTGAAGCAGCGGGGTGGAGGACTTGGCATCGCTGGCATATGCAGCGGTGGAGCACAAGGTGATGCAATCCTACTGAAAGTCGAGGGATGAATAAGACCGAGGTGAGGCGTTATGGAGCTGTCGAAGCGTATTCAGCAGGTTACCGTACTGGGAGCCGGTCAGATGGGAAGTGGTATTGCTCAGACCTTTGCGCAGCACGGGTATAACACGGCGCTCTATGATATTACCGAAGCTGCTGTGCAGCGTGGAATAGCTGCAATCGAAACCTCTCTGCAACGTTTGGTGAATAAAGGACGACTGACGGAAGAACAGCGGGATGCTGCCCGAAGTAAGCTTACACCAGTTAACACGCTTGAAGCTTGCCGGGAATCTGATCTTGTCATTGAAGCCGTGCCGGAGCAATTGGAGCTCAAGCAAAAGTTATTCCGTGAGCTGGACAACATTTGTCCGCCAAATACACTGCTGGCGACTAATACTTCCTCCTTATCGATCACAGCAATTGCAGCAGTGACCAAACGTCCAGAGCAGGTGATCGGTATGCATTTTATGAATCCAGTTCCGATTATGCCGCTTGTGGAAGTGATACGAGGTTTGGCAACGACCGAAGATACATTGCTGACGATCGTGGAATTGGCGGAGTCGCTTGGAAAGACAGCCGTAAAAGTTGAAGACTATCCGGGCTTCATCTCCAACCGGATTCTCATGCCGATGATTAACGAAGCAATCTATGCGGTCTATGAAGGGGTTGCATCACCAGAAGCTATTGATCAGATTATGAAGCTTGGCATGAATCATCCGATGGGGCCGCTTACCTTGGCGGATTTTATTGGCTTAGATACCTGCCTTTCGATTATGGAAACCTTACATGACGGATTTGGGGATTCAAAGTACCGGCCATGTCCATTGTTGAGAAATTATGTATCAGCTGGGTGGTTAGGGAAGAAAACCGGGAGAGGGTTTTACAACTACGAATAAAGTCGCACCTGAAAGGAGCGATGAACCGTGGAACTCCGGTTTACACAAGAGCAGACAGAATTACAGAAGGAGATTCGGCAATTTGCGACTACAGAGATTGCTTCAATGGTTCCCGTAATGGAGGCGGAGGAACGATTCCCTATTGCGATCATTCAACAAATGGCGGAGAAACATTGGCTAGGTATTCCGATTCCAAAGCAGTGGGGCGGAGCAGGCGCTGACTTTATATCCTACATGATTGCGATTAATGAAGTATCCAAGATTAGTGCGGCGGTTGGCGTTATTTTATCGGTGCATACATCAGTCTGTACGTTTCCTATTCTGTATTACGGCTCGGAGGAACAACGGCAGCTTTTCGTTCAAAAGCTTGCGACTGGCGAATGTATCGGTGCGTTTGCTCTAACCGAGCCGCATGCCGGGTCAGATGCTGCTGCGATTCGCACGTCCGCTGAACGAAAAGGCGATCATTATGAGCTAAACGGATCAAAGCTGTTTATTACAAATGCGGGTGCGGCAGGGGTTTATCTCGTATTTGCGGTGACAGACAGTGCCAAGGGAGCAGGTGGAATTTCGGCTTTTATAGTGCCAGGTGACACGGAAGGCTTACAGATCGGAAAGCCGGAGCGGAAAATGGGTCTGCATGGCTCAAATACTTGCGAGCTTCATTTCGAACAGCTGCGGATTCCAATTGCCTATCGGCTGGGGCGTGAAGGGGAAGGCTTCGCAATTGCCAAAGGATCATTGGATGGCGGCAGGATTGGAATCGCTGCTCAAGCACTAGGGATCGCGCAAGCGGCAGTTCAGCTCCTTCAGGAGCAGTTACTGCCTGTTATCCAGCAGCGATCAGGTAAACAAATATCCAGCCGTTATGCAGAGCTTGCCGAGCTTATGGCAAGAACGGAGGCCGCAAGACTGCTCGTTTATCGGGCGGCTTCTATGCGTCAGGAAGGCAGGCCATGCACGAAGGAGGCCTCTATGGCCAAAATGTTCGCATCGGATACTGCAGTTGCCGCATCTGGGGCTGCTGTACGTTTGTTAGGTGCGGAAGGAATATCCAAGCTGCATCCTGCGGAGCGTTTGTTCCGGGATGCGAAGGTTACACAAATCTATGAAGGCACGAATGAAATTCATCGCATTGTCATTAGCAGCAGGCTGATGAGATAAAGAGGGTGATTGTTATGGCGAGTAGTCCCGGACTCAAGCTTCGGGAAGCAGTAGCGGCCGAGCAGCCGCTGCAGGTTGCAGGAGCAATTAATGCTTATGCGGCAATGATGGCGGAGCAGGTCGGCTTTCGTGCGCTGTATTTATCTGGCGCCGGAGTAGCGAATGCTTCATTTGGCCTGCCCGATCTTGGCATCACCACCTTACAGGATGTACTTGAAGACATCCGCCGTATTACAAGTGTTACAGAGCTGCCATTGCTTGTAGATATTGATACGGGCTTCGGCGGAGCTTTCCAGATCTCTCGTACGATTAAAGAAATGCAAAGAGCAGGTGTGGCAGCCGTCCATATCGAGGATCAGGTGTCAGAGAAACGATGTGGACATCGACCGAATAAAGCAATGGTGAGTACCAACGAGATGGTTGATCGGATTAAAGCTGCAGTTGATGCGAAGACAGACAGCAGCTTTGTTATTATGGCTCGTACGGATGCGCTTGCCGCAGAGGGGATGGAAGCAGCGGCTCTGCGCGTGCGAAAGTATGTGGAAGCTGGAGCCGATATGATTTTTCCTGAGGCTGTCGGCAGCTTGGCGCAATATAAGCAGTTTGCTGAAGCGGCACAGGTGCCTATTCTCGCGAATATCACGGAGTTTGGCCAAACGCCGCTTTTTACAATTGAACAATTACGCGAAGCTGGTGTTGGTCTTGCGCTTTATCCATTATCAGCGTTTCGGGCGATGAATGCGGCGGCGCTGCGAGTCTACCGTACAATTCGTGAGGAAGGAACCCAGCAGCAGGTTGTGGATCTGATGCAGACTCGGGCAGAACTGTATGATTTTCTCCACTATTATGACTATGAGAACAAGCTTGATGAGCTGTTTGGAACGGTGAAGAAGGAGGAGAAGGGGGAGGGGTAAATGTCGGCAGCAAAGCAAGGGGGACTTGCGGAAGTGATCGCCGGACAGACTGGTATCTCAACCGTCGGCAAGGAAGGAAAAGGATTATCCTACCGCGGTTACTCCATCTACGATTTAGCGCAAAATGCCACCTTTGAGGAAACCGCCTACTTGCTCTTATACGGAAGATTACCTTCTGCAGAAGAGTTGAATGCTTATACGAAGGAGTTGGCCTCCCATCGCCTTCTCCCTCCAGCCATATATGCCGTACTCGAGTTATTGCCGGGTCATACACATCCGATGGATGTTCTAAGGACGGCTTATTCCGCACTGGCATCCTTTGAACCTGAAGAGGAGGGGCGTTCTGCCCTCGATATCACTAATCGATTAATTGGCTGCACCTCATCGATCCTGTTGTATTGGTACCACTATCAGCTAAATGGCAAACGAATAGATACTGAGCTTGGCAATGGTGGTATTGCTGCCCATTTCCTTCAGCTGCTGCATAATCGGGAGCCTGAAGAGGAGCAGCATGTGAAGGCGCTGGATGTCTCGCTCATTTTGTATGCGGAGCATGAATTTAATGCTTCTACTTTTGCTGCGCGGGTAACGGCCTCGACGTTGTCCGATTATTATTCAGCCATTACAACCGGCGTTGGCACGCTGCGGGGCCCACTGCATGGCGGTGCCAATGAAGCGGCAATGGAGTTGATTGAGCGTTATTCAGATCCGGATGATGCTGAGCAAGGATTATTAGAGGCACTACAGAAGAAACAGCTCATCATGGGCTTTGGCCACCGTGTATACAGCATCTCTGATCCGCGGTCTGATGTGATTAAGACCTGGTCGCTCACGTTGTCGGAGCAAGCAGGAGACCGGAAGCTGTACGATATTTCAGAACGAATAGAACAGGTGATGCGCCGGGAAAAGAAGCTGTTTCCGAATCTCGATTTCTACAGTGCATCGGCTTACCATCATCTAGGAATTCCTACTTCGTTATTTACTCCCGTGTTTGTCCTGTCCCGAATTACAGGATGGTCTGCTCATATTTTGGAGCAGCGGGCAGGCAATCGGATTATCCGGCCAAGTGCCGATTATATTGGTCCTGATCCACAAGTGTGGCTGCCGATCGGGCAGCGTTAGAAAGGTAATAACCCGTGAAGGGGGAATAAAGCAAGTATGTCTGGAGCGATCGACAATAATCGTCCTGATCCCGATCCATTATTGGTCGAGATCGCAGAGTATGTACTGGATAAAGAAATCACAAGCACCGAGGCTTATAACACCGCGAGATTGTGCCTAATGGATACATTAGGCTGCGGACTGCTGGCACTACGTTATCCGGAGTGCATCAAGCTGCTTAGCCCTCTAATACCCGGCACCGTAGTGCCAAATGGTTCGAGAGTGCCGGGTACATCCATTCAGACGGATCCAGTAACGGCTGCTTTCCAGATCGGCAGTCTGATCCGCTGGCTTGATTATAATGATACCTGGCTTGCTGCGGAGTGGGGACATCCGTCAGATAACCTCGGAGGGATTCTCGCCGCTGCTGATTATGTAAGCCGCAAAAACATATCGGAAGGTGCTCCTCCGTTAACGATGCGAGATGTACTAACGGCCATGATCAAGGCCCATGAAATTCAGGGTATACTGGCGCTTGAGAACAGCTTTAACCGGGTGGGGCTAGATCATGTTCTGCTCGTTAAAATCGCTTCAACAGCCGTAGTTACGCAGCTTCTTGGCGGCAGTAAAGAAGAGATCATCAATGCCGTATCTCATGCTTGGCTGGACGGTCATGCTTTACGTACTTATCGCCATGCTCCTAATACAGGGACAAGAAAATCATGGGCGGCGGGCGATGCGACCAGCCGAGCGGTGTGGCTTGCTTTTATGGCTTTGCGGGGAGAGATGGGTTATCCTTCTGTGTTGTCAGCTCCAACATGGGGCTTCCAGGATGTCTTATTTAAGGGGAAACCACTGCTCAAGTCACGCTCGTTCGAATCCTATGTGATGGAAAATATTTTGTTCAAAATATCCTATCCAGCTGAATTTCATGGGCAGACGGCCGTTGAAGCGGCGATCCATCTGCATCCACTTGTGAGGGACCGCTTGAGTGAGATTGCCTGGATCGACCTCACTACACATGAATCTGCTCTGCGTATTATCGATAAGCGCGGGCCACTTCATAATCCTGCTGACCGTGATCACTGTCTGCAATATATGGTTGCTGTCGGCCTTTTGCATGGCGGACTGACAGCAGATCATTATGAAGATTCAGCTGCCAAGGACCCTCGGATTGATGAGCTGCGCGGTAAAATGCACACGAAAGAGGAGCCAAGATATACGGCGGAATACCTCGCCGCGGATAAACGATCCATTGCAAATGCGATTCAAGTTTTTTTCACTGATGGCTCATCGACAGACCAAATCGCAGTAGAATACCCGATCGGCCACCGGAGGCGAAGAGAGGAAGGTATTCCGCTGCTAGTGGAGAAATTTGATGCCAATTTGCGGACGCGGTTTCCAGCGAAGCAGGTGGATCAGATAGCAAGTCTTTGCCAAGATCAGGAGGGGCTAGAGGGTATTGCAGTGCAGCAATTTGTCGATCTATTCGTCATATAACGAGGCGACCTTCAAAAGGTCGTCTTTTTTCATGTTTTCTTGACATCCTTCATTGAGTTATGGGCACCATACCGCTTATAATATAACGAGAAAAAAGTTTAAAAAGAAAAGGTGCATTCATGAGTATATTAAACGTAGAACGATTAAGCCATGGCTTTGGCGACCGCGCGATTTTTAACGATGTATCTTTCCGACTGCTCAAAGGGGAGCATATCGGCCTGATCGGCGCGAACGGCGAAGGCAAATCAACCTTCATGAACATTATTACAGGCAAGCTCCAGCCGGATGACGGCAAGGTGGAGTGGTCCAAACGGATGCGCGTTGGTTACCTCGACCAGCATGCGGTACTCAGCAAAGGGCTGACAATGCGCGATGTTCTTAAAGGCGCTTTCCAATATTTGTTTGACATGGAACAAGAGATGAACGATATGTACGGCCGTATGGGCGACGTATCACCTGAAGAGCTGGAGAAGCTGCTTGAGGATGTTGGCACGATTCAAGATACGCTGACGAATCAGGATTTCTATTTGATCGATGCGAAAATCGACGAAACGGCACGTGGCCTTGGTCTGACTGATGTTGGTCTGGACAAGGATGTTCATGATCTGAGCGGCGGTCAGCGTACGAAGGTATTGCTTGCGAAGCTTCTCCTTGAGAAGCCAGACATTCTGCTCCTTGACGAGCCTACCAACTATCTCGATGAGCAGCATATCGAATGGCTGAAGCGTTATCTGCAGGAGTATGAGAATGCCTTTATTCTAATCTCCCATGATATTCCGTTCCTTAACAGTGTAATCAACTTGATCTACCATATGGAAAACCAAGAGCTGACTCGTTATGTAGGCGACTACGATCATTTCCTTGAAGTTCACGAAATGAAGAAGCAGCAGCTGGAATCCGCGTTCAAACGCCAGCAGCAGGAAATTTCCGAGCTGAAGGATTTCGTTCAACGTAATAAAGCAAGCGTTGCGACACGTAATATGGCGATGTCCAGACAGAAGAAGCTCGATAAGATGGAAGTTATTGAGCTGGCGAAGGAAAAACCGAAGCCGCAGTTCAACTTTATTGACGCTAGAGCTTCCAGCAAGCTGATTTTTGAGACGAAGGATCTTGTTATCGGTTATGATTCGCCGCTCTCGAGACCACTTAATCTCCGTATGGAGCGTGGTCAGAAGATTGCCCTGGTTGGTGCAAACGGTATTGGTAAAACAACGCTTCTTCGCAGTATCCTAGGTGAGATTCCAGCACTTGAAGGTTCGGTCCAGCTGGGCGATATCCTCAGCATCGGTTATTTCCAACAGGAAATGAAAGAAGCGAATAACAATACATGTATCGATGAAATTTGGAATGAGTTCCCGTCATATTCCCAATTCGAAGTACGTGCAGCACTGGCGAAATGCGGCCTTACAACGAAGCATATTGAGAGCAAAATCGCGGTACTGAGCGGCGGCGAGAAGGCGAAAGTTCGTCTCTGTAAGCTGATCAACCGTGAGACAAACCTTCTTGTGCTTGACGAGCCTACGAACCATTTGGACGTTGATGCGAAAGAAGAACTGGCACGTGCACTGAAAGCTTACAAAGGAAGCATTCTGCTCATCTCCCACGAACCGGAATTCTACAAGCAAGTCGTTACTGATACGTGGAATTGTGAGACGTGGACGACGAAAGTATTCTAAGCCATTTGTGCATAATAGATAGAACTGAACCTGCCTGACAGCTGTTGTCAGGCAGGTTTTTTTTTGGACTTGGGAGCATACGGATATACCCCCTATAGGTATTTTTAATGATTGACGTATATACGGGTGGGGGGTATACTAAAGCCAATCAGATGATTTAGAAATGGATGTGAGAGTATGCCTCCCGTACAATCGAGTGATCAGACTACTTTAGATATAACCGGTATGACCTGTGCTGCCTGTGCGAACCGTATTGAGAAAGGGCTTAATAGATTGCCCGGCATTACCTCTGCTACGGTCAACTTCGCGATGGAAACCGCTAGAGTCGAATACGCACCAGGTGAAATTACGATTGAAGATATAGAGCGGAAAGTCGAACAGCTTGGTTATGCTGCAGTTGAACGGGTTGAACGAAATGCAGACGAGCGACAGCCAGATCGTACCGCTCAAATTCGCAAGTTAATCTTTTCTGCGTTGTTGTCTCTGCCGCTAATCTGGAGTATGGTGGGGCACTTCTCCTTTACCTCGTGGATGTATGTTCCTGAGCTGTTCATGAACCCTTGGTTTCAGCTAATCCTAGCAACCCCGGTACAACTGTACATTGGCGGTTCGTTCTATGTCAGTGCCTATAAGGCACTGCGGAACGGTGGAGCTAACATGGATGTCCTTATTGCGTTAGGCACGTCGGCCGCCTACTTCTACAGTGTGTATGCAACAATCAAATGGGCAGCAGACGGTGCATCCATGCATCATGCGCCAGAGCTGTATTTCGAGACCAGCGCCATCCTGATAACGCTTGTACTGCTTGGGAAGCTTTTCGAGACATTGGCGAAAGGACGTACTTCCGAAGCGATCAAGTCACTTATGGGGCTTCGTGCTAAGACGGCAACCGTCATAAGGGAAGGTCAAGAAATCAGCATTCCCGTAGAACAAGTGTTAAAAGGGGATATCGTTATTGTTCGTCCCGGTGAGAAGATTCCGGTTGATGGGGTCGTGGTAGAAGGCTTCTCAGCAGTAGACGAAGCGATGCTGACGGGAGAAAGCCTGCCGGTTGAGAAGAAAGCTGGTGAACCGGTGATCGGAGCAACGATTAACGGTAATGGCGTGTTGAAGGTCCAAGCGACAAAGGTTGGAGCAGAGACGGCTCTTGCTCAGATCATTCGGGTCGTGGAGGAAGCGCAAGGCTCCAAAGCTCAAATTCAGCGGGTCGCAGATGTGATCTCAGGAATCTTTGTCCCTATTGTGACAGGTATAGCGGTTGTTGCTTTCCTGGTTTGGCTGATCTTCATCGAGCCTGGTGATGTGACGTCCGCACTTGAGACAGCTATAGCTATCTTGGTGATTGCCTGCCCATGTGCGCTTGGTTTGGCAACTCCTACCTCGATTATGGCGGGATCAGGCCGTGCAGCTGAGTTAGGTATATTGTTCAAAGGCGGAGAACATCTCGAGCAGACGCATAAGGTGAATGTGATCCTCTTGGATAAGACAGGAACGGTGACGAACGGTAAACCTTCCCTGACCGATATTGTTGTAGAAGGCTGGGAAGAAGAGCAGTTCCTTCATCTCGTAGGCAGTGCTGAGCAAATGTCGGAGCATCCATTAGCGGTAGCCATTACAGATGGGATACGGGAGAGGGGTATCACGCTTACGTCAGTGGATTCGTTCGAAGCGCTGCCGGGCTATGGCATTCGAGCTGTCGTGGAAGGGAACTCCTTGTTGATTGGTACCCGCCGACTGCTGGAAGAGAGCGGTATTCTCGCCAATCAAGCTTACACCAATATGGCTGAGCTTGAGGAAGCAGGAAAAACAGCGATGCTTGTTGCGATCAATGGCCAATATGGAGGAATTCTCGCGGCTGCCGACACAATCAAAGACAGCTCTGTATCTGCGGTAAAACGATTGAAGGAGCTTGGGCTTCAGGTCATTATGGTGACTGGTGACAATAAGCGGACTGCTCAAGCTATCGCGAAGCAGGCTGGAATAGATCAAGTGCTAGCAGAAGTATTGCCGGAAGGCAAGGCAACAGAAGTGAAAAGGCTGCAGCAGCAAGGACATATTGTAGCCATGGTTGGAGACGGCATTAATGATGCGCCGGCACTCGCAACCGCTCATATCGGCATCGCGATAGGGACAGGTACGGATGTGGCGATGGAAGCAGCGGATGTGACATTAATGCGGGGAGATCTGGAGAGTATTCCAGATGCAATCTATATAAGCCGAATGACGATGCGGAATATTAAGCAAAATCTTTTCTGGGCGCTGGGTTATAACACGCTTGGTATCCCAATTGCAGCAATTGGACTGCTGGCTCCATGGGTAGCAGGGGCAGCGATGGCACTCAGCTCGGTTTCCGTCGTCTTGAACGCCTTGCGGCTGCAAAAGCTCCAGGTAAGAAAATAAGAGAGAGCAGATCAAACACCACAGTTGGATTAGGAGTTGTCCAATACAACCAAAAGCCGTTATAATAGGCTTATAGAAAATTGAAGAAAGTGGTGCAGCATGGGTCGTAAGTGGAATAATATCAAAGAGAAAAAAGCTTCGAAAGATGCGAATACTAGCCGTATTTATGCGAAATTTGGTCTTGAAATTTATGTAGCAGCGAAGAAAGGCGAGCCAAATCCGGAGTCCAATGGCGCTCTGAAGTTCGTCCTTGAACGCGCGAAGACGTATAACGTTCCGAAAGCGATTATTGACCGCGCTATTGAGAAAGCAAAAGGCGGCTCGGATGAGCAATATTTCGAGCTTCGTTATGAAGGTTTTGGTCCAGCTGGTTCGATGATTATTGTCGACGCTCTGACAAACAACGTAAACCGTACAGCTCCTGAAGTACGTTCCGCTTTTAACAAAGCTGGCGGTAACATGGGTGTCAGCGGATCGGTATCTTATATGTTCGATCAAACGGCTGTTATCGGTGTGGAAGGCAAGTCTTTGGATGATGTACTGGAATTGATGTTGGAAGCTGATGTTGATGTCCGCGATATCGTAGAAGAAGACGAGACCATCATGGTCTACGCAGCACCTGATCAATTTAACGCCGTACAAGAAGCATTCAAGACCGCTGGTATTACGGAATTTGTTGTTGCCGAAGTAACAATGCTAGCACAAAACTTCGTAACACTTCCGGAAGACGCGGTAGCTTCCTTCGAGAAGCTGATTGATGCTCTTGAAGATTTGGAAGACGTTCAACAGGTGTATCATAACGTTGAATTTGAATAGGTAATAAGAGATGACGGTCGCCAATTTGGCGGCCGTTTTTTTGTTGCTGCTGGATTAATAATTAGGTATATCCAAGTATAGTAGGTAACCTCAAACACATCTAATGAAAAACATTTCAGTTCTTTTCATCCTTCTAGAAGTCCTTTAGAATGAGGTTGGCTTCATAACTTACAGTTGAATGGAGGAACAATACAATGAAATATCGGAAACTTGGCGGTACAGGTCTGAAAGTGAGTGAAATCAGCTTAGGCAGCTGGCTTACATATGGTGGTTATGTGGAACGTGAGAATGCGGTTAACGCGATTCGCACAGCTTATGATCTTGGAATTAACTTTTTTGATACAGCAAATGTGTACGAGCGTGGCGGTGCAGAGGTATTAGTCGGTGAAGCGCTCAAAGCTTATCCTCGTGAATCGTATGTGCTTGCAACAAAAGTATTCTGGCCGATGGGTGAAGGTCCAAATGACCGCGGCTTGTCCCGTAAGCATGTGATCGAGCAGGCGAATGCAAGCCTTAAGCGTCTTGGTCATGATTATATCGATATTTTCTACTGTCATCGTCATGATCCAGAGACACCGCTGCATGAAACGCTGCGCGCATTGGACGATCTCGTTCGTTCAGGCAAAGTGCTGTATGTGGGTGTAAGTGAATGGCAGGCTTCGCAAATCGCGGAAGCACTTGGTGTGGCAGATCGTTATCTACTTGACCGTATTGTTGTTAACCAACCGATCTATAATATGTTTGAGCGTTATATTGAGAAGGAGATCATCCCGCTCAGCGAGCGTTCCGGTATCGGTCAAGTCGTATTCTCACCACTTGCACAAGGTCTCTTGACAGGTAAATATACCTCTACAACAGACTTCCCGGCTGACAGCCGTGCTTCCAAAATCGATTGGATGGGCAAGGGCATCACAGAGGAGAAAATCAACAAAGTACGCCAGCTTGAAGCGATTGCATCTGAGCTTGAGATCAGTGTCGGCAACTTGGCGCTTGCTTGGATTCTCCGCCAACCGAACGTTGCGAGCGCACTTGTTGGCGCAAGTCGTCCGGAGCAAGTGACCGAGAATGCGAAAGCGTCCGGCATTATGCTTAGTGAAGACGTACTTACCCAAATCGAAACAATTCTGAAATAAATCAGGAATTGATCTGAAGGAGCTAGAAGGAATGGCTAAAGTTGTAGTAACCGGTGGCAGCGGGATGCTTGGGCGCTGGATCGTCAAGCATTTTGTTGAACAGGGATATGAAGTATTAAACGTAGATACCCGACATCCGGAAGAAGCGATCTGCAATACGCTCATTGTTAATCTCGAGGACTTGGGTCAGACCTACGGTGCACTTGCAGGGGCCGATGCGGTGGTGCATATGGCTGCGATTCCAAGAGCAGGAATGGTACCGCCAGAGGTTACTTTCCGCAACAATGTCATGGCGACTTATAATGTGCTTGAGGCAGCGGCTGGTCTGGGTATTCAAAAGGTCGTTATCGCTTCCAGCGAATCTTCCTACGGGATCTGCTTCGCAGAGCATCCGTTTGGCCCGCAATATGTACCGATGGATGAAGCTCATCCACAGCTGCCACAGGATAGCTACGGCTTATCCAAAATCGTTAATGAAGCAACGGCTGACATGTTCCACCGCCGTACTGGCATGCAGGTCGTATCGCTGAGGCTCGGCAATGTCATTCCACCGGAATGGTATGAGCGCTTCCCTTCGTTTATTCATAAACCAGAGGAGCGGGAGCGCATCTTGTGGAGCTATATCGATACACGTGATGTTGCTGAAGCCTGTGAGCTTGCCATCAAAGCTGAAGGGCTTGGCTCAGTAGCTATCAACCTTGCTAACGATGAATCGAGTATGGATATGACGAGCCGTGAGCTGATGGCAGCTCGTTACCCGGAAGTGACCGATTTCCGCGCACCACTGGAAGGGTACGAATCACTTCTTAATAGTGATAAAGCAAAGAAACTGCTGGGCTGGCAGCCGAAGTATTTCTGGCGTGAGCAGCTTGGTAAATAGGTAGTGAAATGTTCGTTCAAAAGGGCCCTTATCGCATTGCGATAAGGGCCCTTTTGAATTTTGCACATATCGAAATCTCTAAATATGGTAAAATTTATGAGTTATATTTAAAGGGGATGTCACATTACGGACTTTGCCGTTGTTATACAGGTAATTAAAGAGAGAAGAAAGGAGAGTTTATGGAATCTATTCAACGGGAGTTTGCCGAGAGAATCGAAGAATGGGTTGAGGAAGTGCAGAAAGGGGAGTCGGAGCAATATCGGGCGATTGTGCTGCATTTTCAGAGGAGAATACATCTGTATTGTTTCCATATGCTGGGGAATCCGTCAGAAGCAGAGGATGCGGTACAAGAGGTTTTTCTAAAAGCCTACACCTCTATAGCCACTTATAAACCAATCATATCGTTTTCTGCCTGGCTATATCGGATCGCTCATAATCATTGCCTGAATCTGATTAAGCAACGTAAGAAGCGGCTGCAGCTGTATAACATTATTGTGCGCCTGCAGGTTCATGAGCCTGCCAGTCATGCGGCTAATCTAGTTGAGGAATTACTGGAGAGTCTGTCCGTCCATGATCGTCAATTAGTGATTTTGAAAGTCATTGAGGAACGAAGCTTTGCGGAAATCTCGGAAATTACAGGGGATAAAGAGGCGACATTGCGCAAACAATTCGAGCGCCTGCGTAAGAAAATCGTACGATCCTCAGATTGGAATAGGAAGGAGCTGCTAGATGAAAACCAAGCGATTTGTACGGAGAGCTGATTCTTTCGAACAAATTCACGCCGCTGTCTGTCACCCTGTGGAGATTGATTTCTCTGAGCGAATCATGCAGAAAATTACTGCTCATCATGTATCTGAGCCTGCTGCGCTGTCCACACATCGAAAGTATAAGCCTAATCGAGTAACTTTATTAGTTGCTATTATCGCAATAAGCTTCGTTGTATTAAGTGGTTTCATGTATGCAGCGGTATCATCAGGGTGGGTCACTCTTAAAGATAAGAACGGTAAGGTTACGCTGACGGTGGAATCGAACTTGCAGGGTCCAGTAGATGAGGAATCTGTAACTCAAATGAAGCTTTCGGAGGGAATTATAAATTTACTCAAACCGGGAGAATCTGCAGTCATTGCATTCGGGGAAGATGCAGGGACAGTTGAGCGCACAGGGCTGCCCATATATACTTCATCGACGTCAAAGCCATTTATCTACAACTCAGTGAGAGAGATCTCATCTGCTTTTATGAAAGAAGTAAATAACATCGCGCCGCCAATCCAATCCATTGGGAAAGCTGTTTTAACAAATATAAAATTACAAACGCTATACGATTCCTATTTACCAAACAAAGAGGAATGGATCTACGATAAGGATGAAGCAACCGGATATCCTTACGCTTATCAAAAGATTCATACACCTGTCCATATATCTGGAGTAGTCTATGAGTATTCAGATACGAAGGCAACCTATCAAACATGGATTGACAACAACAATATGAATTTAGGATCGATACTTGTTGACAATCCGTCATCCTCCAATATTATTCGTATAGAAGGGCAAGAGATATACAGGAACTTAAGGAAGGATTCGAAAATAAAGCAATACTTTTGGTCAGCACAGAGAAATGCAGAAAGTGACCGCTATAATTACATGGTAAACAGCAGCGATGCATCAGATAAGGAACTAAGATCATTCACAAAGGCTTTTATTAAAGCATACCAGTTGAAATAAAGAGAATCTGGCTGTACCGTATTTGATCGGTGCAGCCAGTTTTTTTGTATAGACGCAATTCCCAGTGGAGGAGTATACTTTATTAGCTTACATAATTGAACAAACTTATGGACATAAGAAGGTGCAGCTGCTTGTGAGTTATGTGTATTTATTCCTGGCAACATTAGCATGGAGCTTTGTTGGGGTCTTGGTTAAGACAGCATCAACGATGGTAGACAGTTCGATCATCACGTTATGCCGGTTTTTCTTTGGCGTTGTGGTGCTGGCAATCTATCTGCTTATGAAGGATGGCCGGATTCAATTCCGTGCCCGTATGAAATGGCTATGGTTTGGTGCGGCCGGCAAATCAGCCAATTATGTATTCGAGAATATCGCCCTCATGATTGGGTATTCCTACGGCAATATTCTTGTACAACCGGTGCAGACCGTCGTGCTGCTGATTTCTGGCAGCATTATCTTCAAAGAAAAAGTGACAAAGGCTGGATGGCTGTCGGCTGCTCTATGCGTTATCGGTGTTATTGTTGTTGGATGGAACGGCGTTCCGCTGGATGAACTGCTCGGCAGTAGTGGATTAACAACGTTACTCTTCACCTTGGCAGGGATCGGGGCGGCTATTCACGTTTTAAGTCAACGAATGCTGGTGAAGACGATGGACAATGGTAACATGAACTTCTCGGTCTTCTTATTGGCGACCTTGATGGTATCTATACCTGTGCCATTTCAGATTCATGGATTTACGGGACCAATAACATTTGGAGCATGGGGGGCGCTAATCCTCTTGGGGATTATTACAGGACTTAGCTTCTTCTGGTTCGCGGAAGCGATGAGGCGAGTACCGTTTGCGGTCGTGGCCATTGTGGGCAACAGCTCGGTATTATTCTCCATCCTATGGGCGTATATTTTCTTCCGTGATCCGATTACAAGCTATATCATTGTTGGTACACTAATCTTCGTAGCAGGCTTCCTGCTTCTTAACTTCTCGGGTCCCAGGAAGAAACCGGTGAAGCAAGAAAGCAGTGCTGAAGCAGCGTTATAACCTGTTGAATGGAGCGAAATAACCATGGAACAAACAAGCAACCTTCCAAGCAAACTAAGCAAGCCTGCTATGCGGGCATTTACTGGAGCGGGCTACGTAAAGATTGAGCAGTTTGCTGAACTGACCGAAAAAGAAGTGCTGGAGCTGCATGGCGTAGGGCCAACAGCCATTGTTCTGCTTCGCCAAGCATTGGCAGACAAGGGCTTATCTTTTCGCAAATAAATAGAAGTGCTAGGGCAGTGATGATGGTATCGCTGCTCTTTTTTTATGAGGAAATATATAAGCAACTGTTTCATAATTTGGATTCCTTCGTTATATATTTGTAAGCATGTGACCATGATGGGTAATGGAGGGATCCTAGATGTTCGGTAGCAGTAAAAAATCGGCAAAGCTCCAGCTCCGCATTGCATCGCAGAAAACGATCCGTACAATATGCGGCCGGGAACTGGTCGAAGCAGAGATTAAGACAAATAAACCGATTCCACCTGCCTCACATGGTACGGTTCGATTACTCGGCAAACAACAATAATACATCTTTAGCCCCTATTAAAAGGGGCTTTTTGTTGTTGGTAGAAAATCTTTCCATCTAGTATACTGAATGAGGATGGGAGGGGAAACCTTGAAAAAATTCGTACAAGCCGTCTTCCGAACAGTCCCGGGGCAGATCATCTTTTGGGTCATCGTTAGTATTATGCTTCCCGCCATTCTCGAAGAGCTCTTTGCTCTTAATGACATGTTATCAATCCCGCTTAAACATCTAGCCGAATGGAAGGCAGATAGCACCCTTGAGGGCCGTCTGAAATTTATTCTATTATTTATTGTATACGCTTCACCAATTGCAGTAATTGCTGGATTTCTTGCTTCCAGACGTAAATCTGGAGAGACTGCAGTGCCGCCATATCGATCACGTAATAATTACGAGAGACTGATCGCTGATGTGAAGGAAACCGTGAACAGCCGAGAAGCGACTAATCAACTGAAGGCTGAGAAAATCAACCTCTTGTTTGATGCCCTGATTGAGGATGTCTGTCATCTCTTCCAGGTGCAACGGTCAGGAGTGCGAGCGGTGCTCGTCATTAATAATCGGGGCAGACATAAGCTGACAAGCTGGCGGTGGGGACGAGCCTGTACGCCGGATCAAGATCGGATGGACTATAAGGCGATTGACAAATTTCTTGAAACTGAGCTTACCTATCCAACATGGGAGCAGGTGAAAAGCCATTTTGACCATACCGATTCCGACACGCTTCTGTTTATTCGTAATAGTGGGAAGCTTGGGCTTGGCTGCCTGATCGCCATTGAGAATTCGATCGATCTTGAGAAGCATATGCAGGAATGGGAGCATATCGTAAGTCCCTTTACGATGCTGGGACATATGGACAAGCTTGTAAGATTTGTCGTAAACTATACATAGAGGAGGCGATTCCAGATGACCTTATTCGATCGACTATTCGGAAGTAAATCGAAGAAAACACCGGTAAAAATCGTTCGAAAAGTGAAGCACTCGGATAAGCCGGCCTTAACAAATGCCAAGCATGGAACGGTCATATTGCGCGGTAAGATTGAAGATGATTATAACTTGGCGAAATAACGATAAGCCCCTTTGCCGCAGTACAGGCGGAGAGGGGCTATTTTTCTGCGAAGATTGCAGGAGGAGGTCACTCTATGAACGCAAATGCTAGGCATTTTCCAAAGCCTGTCTATTTCATTATTCTGGTACTCTTCACCATTTACTGCCTCATCATGATCAAGCTGCTGTTTATCCGAGGTAATAACTTATGGCCGACTTATAATTACAACATCATCCCATTCCATACGATCAAATCGCTGGTCTACCACCGGGAATATTATAATACCGATACTTGGGTGAAAAATTTATTCGGAAATATCGTCATGTTCATCCCGCTAGGTGTCTTCATTCCTGCGCTCAATCGCAAGCTGCTTAGGCCAGGTGTGTTTCTATTCGTAATTGTCCTTATTCTGTTTCTTGTTGAATCGACTCAATTAATTACAAGAGTAGGGAGCTTCGATATAGACGATATTATCTTAAATACGCTGGGAGCAATGATAGGTCTGGCATTTCTGAAAAGCATCACACCTCGAGTACCGCGATAAAAAAAACCGCGCCATTGGCACGGTTTTTTTGTTTGTCTACAATAGTTTTATTTCTTCAAAATCCCTTCAAAGAACACTTGGAAGGAGATCAGTAATTGGTCGCCAAAGCTTTCCTCCGACATCCCCATAACCCAAGTAAGCATGACGCCCATATAGATCTGCATCGTAATATGAGCCATCGTTAGAGCAGGAATAGTTGTCGTGAACTCACCCGTCTGCTGGCCTTTCTCAAAGATGGGAACTAGACTATCGATGATAAAGCAGAACCCTTCCTTGCTTTCTTCAATGTTCTGATTGTTGGCCAGCATACCTTGGATCGACAAAAGAAGCATACTGTGATTCACAGCCATCGAGTCACCTAAAGTCTTGACTAAAGCAAGAAAGCGGGGAGCGTATGGGCCAGGTTTATCCTTCAGATTTATTAATTCATCAATAGCGACTAATTTGTCCAGCTTGCCACGGACTTCCTCTTTAGTTTTGAAATAGTTAAAGAAGGTGCCTTTAGCAACGCCGGCAGCTTCTGTGATTTGAGCAACTGTGGTGGCCTCAAAGCCATGTTCAGCAAATAAGCACATCGCCGCTTCAAGTATGCGATTTTTTGTCTCGAGTTTTTTCTCTTCTCGGTTCACAGCCATCATCCTCCATTATTGCCTACAGTATAGCATATCCATTATGGATTTGGGTCCAAACATTTAATGACCGTCAGTATAAGTTTTGATGAATATACTCATTTTTGGTTTAGAATTTATGAATGAAAGGGGTTAAATTCCTTATATATTAACATAAAAACAAAAATGACCGTCGGTACAAAAATAAGTTGACCGTTGGTCATTTTATCGCTATAATCCGAAGTACATGAAACAGGAATGGAGGATTTACATGTCTCAATCTGCTCAACATGCTGTACCGGACGCGAGCACGTTCACCATTAGGTCGATCATCGCGCCGCTGATCGCAGTCATAATCGGATTATTTATGGTTATTCTGGATGGGACCGCGATGAACGTTGCCTTAAGCGGCTTTATGAAGGAATTTGGCAAGGATTTGTCTGTTGTCCAATGGACGACTACGGGGTACGCATTAGCTCAAGCCGCTGTGATCCCGCTGGCCGGCTGGTTATCGGATCGATTCGGAGCAAAACGAATTTTTCTAGTATCCATCGGGATGTTTACGGCAGGCTCAGTGTTATGTGCATTTGCCGGTAATATCGAGATGCTCATTTTATTCCGCGTCATTCAAGGGATTGGCGGGGGAATGGTTATGCCGATTGCCTTCGCGATTATTTACAGACTAAGTCCGCCCGAAAAGGTTGGATCGGTCATGGGTATGCTGGGGATTCCGGTTCTGATTGCTCCGGCATTAGGCCCGGTTGTTGCGGGAGCGTTAATTGATTATGCTTCTTGGCAGTGGATCTTCCTGATCAATATCCCGTTTGGGATCATCGGCATTCTGGCTGGTCTGCGTACGCTGCCGAACTTTGAACGTCAGTCGGTTGGATCGCTTGATATTCCTGGGATCATTTTTGGTCCACTTGCCTTTGCAGCTCTATCATATGGGGTAAGCGAAGGAGGCACGAGTTGGACTTCCGCTCAGACTTTAACAGGATTAATTGTTGGGGCTGTCACACTTCTGATTTTTATTTTCGTAGAACTTCGTAGTAAACAGCCGTTATTGGAGCTTCGCGTGTTCAAATCTAGAGATTTCAGTAAAGGCATCATCGTGCAGTGGATTACACAAATTGCTCTTATGGGAACTTTTTTCTTAATACCAATGCTGTTGATTCAAGTGCAAGGTCATTCAGCAACCGAATCCGGGCTTATTATGCTGCCACAGGCAATCGCATCAGCGATCTTCATGCCAATCGGAGGGCAATTATTCGATCGGATTGGTGCGAGACCGCTGCTGGTAACTGGACTTAGCATTGTTGGAATTGCAGCCTATTTCTTAACGAATATATCCGCTGATTCCGGGTTGTCGTTAATCCTAATTACATCCGGCATGTTTGGCGTAGGTATGGGGCTTTCCATGATGCCAATGAATACGTATTTAATACAGGCATCGCCGCCAAGTCTTGTTGGACGCGTAACTGCTCTTACCTCTGCTACCCAACAGGTTATGACTTCCTTTGCAATCGCGGGTCTGAGCACGTATTTGACAACCAAAATTAAGGATCATGTGGAACCTGGTCAAACGCCTGCTCCGAATGCTTTCTATGATTCGTATGGGGAGACCTTCCTCGTTATTGTTGGTGTTGCTATTATAGGTGCCATTCTAGGATTATTGCTGCGGAAACCGATCAGATCGCCGGAGGATGAGGGTAAAATTGTAGAAGCACCAATTATGATGGGGCATTAATCATTAATCCGAACGAAATAACCATTTATTTCTGAAATGTTCAGGAATAGATGGTTTTTTTCGTTTACAGACGATCTATTCTTGTGTTATCTTCTATATATAATGTTTGCTTTACCGCTATAAAGCGTCTACGCGACATCAGACTACGGAGGGTGCACATGACAGCATTAGATGAACTGCGATCGGCCATTGATAAGACGGATCAACAGATTGTTGCTTTATTAGCTCAGAGGTTTATCTATACAGAGGCAGTCGGCGAGTACAAAGCGGAGCATCAGCTTACTGCGCAGGATCCTAATCGTGAAACTTTGCAATTCAGGAAGATAGCAGAGATCTCTGAACAGTACGGTTTAAAGCCTGATTATGCCCTGGATATTTATCGGAAAATTATGGATATCGTGATTTCGAGACATCAAGAGCTGCACTACAAATAATGCTGTCTAAAGCACCATGATTGTAACTTCGGTTACGATCGTGGTGTTTTTTTTGTACATATTTCCATCCATATTGGAGCAAAATGACAGTAACTTAAACGATAGGGAGGGTGTCATATGATCATCCTCGGGATATTGGTTATGATGGTGCTTGGCATATTGCTGATGGCCATGCTGGATGTACTGGTCTTTCAACAGCCCTTTTTTACTGTACTCGTGCAATTGCTTCCGGTATATCCAGATACGTCAACGATCTATATGATTATAGGCGCATTTGTAATTGCAGCATGGGTCAACTTCAAAATGACCGACCGCCTAAAAAAGAAATATGGCAGCAAATCAAAGAATCAAGGTGGGGAGAAGCGTGACACTAAGCAAAGTTAACACGGTCGATACCTTTACGTTGCAGCTTGTTTTTTTGCTGAGCACTTCGATTATTTTTGGGACGCCAAGCGTTGTTCCAGATTCGTGGCTCGTTGGTATTGTCGCCTTTTTTCCAGCTTGTTTGTTGATTGTTATTTATAGCACCATGTTAGCGTTACAAGAAGACAGAGGACTTTATCCCATGCTTGAGAAAGCTTGGGGCAAGGTGATAGGTAAGGGCTTTGTGCTGATTTATTCGACTTATTTCTTATATATTGCAGCTCGTAATATTAGGGATATGATCGAGCTGATTATGAGTACGCTGCTTCGAATGACGCCGGTTCCCCTCTTAACCACTATGTTCGTGCTGTTAATTGCTTACACCGTGTTAGGGGGGCTGCATGCGATTGCCCGCTTTGCTTCCTTAATCTTATGGCTCATTCTGTTTATGCTGCTCACACTCGCTATATTGCTGATGTTCAGCAGCTCAATCATTCTGGAGCAAATGTTGCCGTTCTTATCAAAGGGAATGTGGCCGGTTGTTAAATCGGCATTCAGCTTTTCAATCTGGTTCCCCTATGGAGAGATAATAGTCTTCCTTGTTTTTCAACCGCAGCTAGGCGGGGCAAAAGGGTTCCGGAAAATTACTCTATATGCCTTCTTGAGCACATGTATCATCCTATCTCTAACGGATCTTATCCAGATTTGGACCTTGGGACTTGAGGATAAAAAATACTCGGTGTTTGCGTTGCTCGATGCAGCGAGATTAATTAATATTGCAAACATCATTACCCGGATGGATGCGATAATCGCTTTGATTATTATTTTTGGCACTTTGTTGAAATGTACCGTCTTCCTCCTTGCCTGCACAGAAGGGGTAGCACGTGTCTTCAATAGAGAGGCGAAGGATTTCGCTTTTCCACTTGCCGTTGTGGCAGGAGCATTCTCCATTCTCGTTACGCGTAACAGCGCTGAGCATGTCACAGAAGGCTTGAAATACGTTATTTATACGCTGCATATTCCACTTCAGCTGTTGGTGCCGCTCTTGACGCTGCTGCTGATTCGAATCCGTTACCGGAAAGGAGCGACTACATGAATACGGACAATCTCACAACTGCAGGAGAGGAGCTTAGCAGCTTAGAGAAGGTGAAACAAGGCTTAAAAGATATTTTTGGTCAAACGACGGATCTTGCTGTAGTGTCTGTTCATGTTGGGCAGTATGAGGGATTGCTATGCTATCTGACTACCATGACAAGTACGGATTTCATTACGGGCAAGATCGTGAAGGAGCTTTCCTTGTCTGAGGACAAGGAGCAGCTTAGCAAAGAGGAGACCTTCCGGGAACTAGAAGACTGTCATTTTTCCGGTCTTAAGCATGAAACCTTGCAGAACATGGAAGACAGTTCTAATAAAATGGTTCTTGGGTATGCGGCTATATTTGTAGATGGATTGCCTCTTGTTCTCGCTGTAGACGTTAGGTCGCTGAGTTCCCGTTCGGTCGAAGAGCCAACATCGCAAAATGTAGTCCGAGGCCCCAAAGAGGGGTTTACGGAATCGGCGGATACGAATATGAGCTTGATTCGAAGACGATTCAACAATGTAAAGCTGCGATTTGAAAAATTTGAACTCGGCTATATGACGCATACAGCAGTCTATATTGCTTATCTGGATGGCGAGGTCGAAGAACATATCTTGGAGCAGGTGCGTGAGCGGCTGAACAGCGCGTATATAGACAGCTTGTTTGATTCCGGACGTATTGAAGATTTACTTCATTCAAAAGGGAAAAGCATGCAATTGTTTCCCACTATCTGTAATAGTGAACGCCCTGATGCTGTCTGCAGCTACATGATTAACAAAAGAATAGCTGTCATTGTAGATGGAAGTCCATTTGTGTTAATTGTTCCATCGATCTTTACAGATTTCTTCAAATCTCCGGAAGACGAATATCAATGGTTTGTTATTGGCTCATTTGCCCGTTATCTGCGCTACTTTGCTTTTATATTGTCTTTAATCGTACCCGGGCTCTATATCGCTGTGACTAGTTATCATCAGGAGTTGATTCCAAGTATTCTGCTTACCAGTATAGCGGCACAGCGAGAAGGCATACCGTTTCCTGCTGGTATCGAAATTCTATTGATGGAGATAACTTTTGAAATATTGCGTGAAGCAGGTACACGGATGCCTCGGATTGTTGGTCAGACGATTTCCATTGTAGGAGCCTTGGTGCTTGGGGAAGCTGCCGTCCAAGCAGGAATTGTCTCCAACATTAACGTAATCGTCGTTTCGCTGACGGCTATCTCAGGCTTTGTTGCGCCGATCTACACTTTTGGTGCGAAAGTGAGGTTTTTCCGATTCGGAATGATTATTCTTAGTTCCTTGATTGGGCTGTATGGGCTTGTATTAGGCTGCTGCTTGCTAATGGTACAGTTAACAAGAATTGAATCCTTTGGTGTCCCCTATTTGTCCTTGTTTTCCAAATGGGATAAACGGAGGGTCACATGAACTCGCTGCGCAGCCTGTACATTCTCATGTTATGCCTCTCTTTGATGTTTATGGGCACGGGGTGTTGGGATCAGGTTGAGCTTAACCGTGCTTCTCTAATAACAGGGATGGCTTTGGAACCCGGGCAAAATATGAAATACCGAGTGACCTTCGAAACCGTTAACGCTTTGGAGACTGATCCAAACAAAGGGGGGAAGGGAGGCACGCCTACAGCCCTTTATACCAAGGAAGGTAATTCTATAGCCGAAGCAACCTCCAGATTAAATGAAAGTCTGGAACGCATGCCGCTGCTTGCTCATATTCGTGTCATTATCATTGACGAGAAGCTTGCAAGAGAGGGAATCAATCAATTTATGGACGTGCTTCAACGTAACCGATATGTGCGTGAGGATGTTCTTGTACTGGTAGCCAAGGGGTATCCTGCTTCAGATTTCTTGAAGACGGTGTATGCGAGAGGGCAATATGCAAGTTATAAAATTCAAACCCAAGTTGAGACTTATCGTCAAGTATTTGGTGGAATTCCCCGCAGTCATCTCTATGATATCGCACAGGCTCTTCTGACCGAAGGCCGGGTGTTAATGCTTGGGGCGATTACAATATCCGGTGATGTAGAGAAAAGCGAAAGTCTGGATGCGATAAAAACCGTATATCCTGCTGCAGTTGTCAGAACCGCTGGAGCAGCGGTATTTCGAGGGGATAAGCTGATTGGTTACCTCTCTAATGAACAGACACGCATGGTTATGCTGGCCAGCGATTATGTCAGTAATACTTTATTTTCCTTGCCTGGTCCAGGTGGTAAACCAACAAGTCCTGGTGCCATTGGCGTACAGTTCTACCATATGCATAGCCATATGCATGTCAGCATGGATGGCGACAAGCCGATATTCAAGCTTCATGTTGAAGGAGACGGCAAAATTACGAGTATCGACCGCAACATCAAGCTGACTAAAATACAAGGCTTTAATACGGTTGAACAGCTGACTTCCGATTATGTGAATGAAAAGATGCAGGAGACGTTCACTTATGTCCAGAAGGAGTTTGGTGTTGATGTGTTTGGGTTTGGTGAGCATTATTATCGCTATCACTTCCGTAAGTACAAGCCTCTTGCAAAGGAATGGAACACGTTGTTTTCCAGGGCTGACTTGGATGTGAAGAGTGACTTTACGTTAAGGCGTCCTGATCTCAAGACTCAGAAGATTGAAAAAGAAGGGATTGGGCCATGATTGGAAAAGTCTTTGAGCGGTTAAATAGCAAACTACGCATTCGAATGTTCTTCCGATCGCCATTACTCGTGGATTCCTTTATTAGAATGAAATACGGTTGGAATCCACGAGTAAAAGCGAACGCTGACGCTTCTCCAGAATCATTCGAATTGCTCCGTTTGCGATTAACCGTCATTCAATTCCTTTGTCATCAATCTCGGCTAAAGAAACAGAGAGGTGAAATGATAAAATGGCCTTGCTAATTAATCGTAGCAAGGCTATTTTATATAAATTTATTTAATCGCAGTATTCTTTTCATATTTAACCTTTTGAGAAGACCTATTCTTTGCTTTCTACTTAAAGAGGTCACCGGCATTCATGACGAGCATCATAATGGCTGATGCCCAAATGAGAAGAGCCGAAATTTTGTTCATCATCTTCATTAGTTTTCCGCTGGAATCCAGCTTCCCGAGAATACGGCCTGCCAAAGCGAGAGAGAAGAACCATAGCCAGGAAATGAGAATACAAGCCAGCGTAAACAGCCATCTGTCTGCACCACTATAATGCAAGGAGCTTGTGCCGATGACTCCAATCGTATCCATGATGGCATGGGGATTAAAGAGGGAGACGGAGACGGCAAGCAGGATCTGCTTACGGGGGGAGAAGCGCTCAGCTTCCTTTACCGTTTGCTGCCCGCCGCCAGAACGCCAGGTCATCCAACCAATGTAAGCTAGAAATAATACACCAGCCACAATAAGGATGGTCTTCAGAATAGGGATATTTATAATAAGGACGGAGACACCGAGTATAGCCAATAGAATCAAGATCGTATCACAAATGGCAGCTGCAATGATAACAGGCAGTGCCATACGAAATTTGGGCTGAAGTGCGCCTTGTGAGAATATAAACACATTTTGCGCTCCAAGTGGCAGAATAAGTCCAATCGCGAGCAATAAACCATGCAGGAACGGCAAAGAAAACACAGCCTTTCGTTAGTTGTAAATATGGACTCATTGTATAAGGATCGTCTATAATTGTCTCCATCCAATTGGTTGGTTAGTGTACCAACCAATGCCTATAAAGAGGGGTATAACATGAAGTTTGAAACGAACTGGAAGCCGGATCGACAGAGCGGGATTCCCTTATACCGGCAAATTGCAGAATATATGCGGGATAAAATTATAGGCGGTGAGTGGCCGCCCGGAAGCCGTATCCCAACTGAGAGATCCATTGCACAGGCATTTGAGGTAAACCGAAGTACGGTAGTCCAAGCATTCGCAGAGCTCACGGCGGAGGGGATGATTGAGGGGAAAAGCGGAAGCGGGACACTTGTTACTCATGCTATAGAGAATAGGGACATTCCTAAGCTTCCGGATTGGGAATCGTATGTGAAGACGGGTACTCATAAGCCAAATCATCGTACAATACAAGATATCAATCATGCAGAGTTTCTCCCGAATATAATCCGGCTTGGGACAGGTGAGCCTTCGCCCGATTTATTCCCCCAAACGCTTGGGCCTATTCTTCAGGAGCTGCCAGCACAAATGAAACATTTTGGCTATACCGAGCCGCGTGGACTCTATGAGCTTCGTGAACAAATAAGCCGGCATATGGGACGTTACGGTGTGAAAGTGTCTCCTGATTCTGTACTCATCGTTTCAGGGGGCTTGCAAGCTCTTCAACTTATCGCACTTGGCCTATTAAAGAATGGTTCCACCGTACTGGCTGAATCACCTTCATATCTACAGTCCCTTCAAGTCTTCCAATCGGCCGGGATGAGTTTGACTGCTCTGCCGATGGATGCTGATGGGGTGGATATGGCTACATTGGAGCAATATGCAAGAAGCGGAAGAGGTACCTTCCTTTATACGATTCCAAGCTTTCATAACCCTACTGGCATTGTGATGTCGGAGCAAAGAAGGCAGGAGATCTATAAGCTAGGTATGCAGTATAAACTGCCGATTATTGAGGATGATGCCTATCGTGATCTGTGGCTGGATGAGCCGTCACCTCCACCGATCAAAGCTCTGGATCAGAATGGACTTGTACTTTATATTGGCAGCATGTCGAAGTCACTCAGTCCGGGTCTAAGAATCGGATGGGTTATAGGACCGGAACAGGTTATACATCGTCTGGCGGATGTGAAGATGCAGTCGGATTACGGGGCAAGTACATTGTCTCAATGGACGGTCATGCATTTTCTCAAGCAAGGGTTGTATGAGGAGCATCTTGTCTCTCTGAGGAAGGAGTTGAAGATCCGGCGTGCGTATATGCTTCAATTGCTGGAGCATCATTTAAGGGCTAAAGCCACCTGGCATATTCCAACTGGAGGTTTTTACATTTGGTTAAGGTTAAATGGTGATCAAGCAATTCCTTCTTTATTCGAAGCCGCACTAAAGGAAGGGGTGCTTCTAAACCCCGGCTACTTGTATGACAAAACAGATCAGAATCACCTCAGACTATCCTATTCCTATGCCTCTTTGGAACAAATGGAGAAGGGAATTTGTCTGCTTGCAGAGTTGATTCAAGTTGATTGAAACATAAAGTTCTCATCGTAGTTATGGCAGCATTCCTTAAGGATAAGGGATGCTGTTTTTGTTTTATATTTCCATCTGTAAATCGCAAACTTTTTCACTCCTTAACACGTCTTGAATACATAGTTAATTAATCGATAAGTAAGGGACGGAAGCAGCAATGGAAGACAACATGAACAGTATGAAACGTTATATGCCGGGAATTGACGGATTACGAGCCTTATCGGTACTTGCCGTCATCGCTTACCACTTGAACATGAAGTGGGCGCAAGGTGGATTAATTGGTGTAGCAATTTTCTTCGTTATCTCTGGGTACCTCATTACCGATCAAATCCTTATTCAGAAACAGCGTTACGGTAAACTTAATTTAAAAGATTTCTGGATAAGAAGAGCACGCAGACTGCTTCCGGCCATGTTCTGCATGCTGCTGTTCGTCGCCATTTGGCTGTTGTTCCTTAATCCCAACCGACTCCTACATTTGCAAGGCGACTACTTGTCATCCTTGTTCTATGTTAATAACTGGTGGCTCATTTTCCACCAGGTCTCGTATTTCGAAAGCTTTGGCCCACCGTCCCCAATCGGTCATTTATGGTCCTTGTCGATTGAAGAGCAGTTTTACTTGCTATGGCCGCTTCTGCTTATGTTAACTCATCGAAGAGGTAAGCTATTTCTCTTTATTCTTATTGGTGCTATCGCATCCGCTGTTATTATGGCTTTTCTGTACCAACCTGGTGCAGACCCAAGCCGCGTCTATTACGGAACGGATACCCGAATGTTTGGCCTGTTGATTGGGGCCGCACTTGCTGTGGTATGGCCGAGTCATAAATTGAAACAGGCGGTATCAAGAAGCGCTCGTTATTCCATGAATATCATTGGGGCAACTGGCTTGCTGGCTCTCATTTACATGATGTACAGCATGAATGAATATGATGCTTGGTTATATCGTGGTGGTTTTCTTCTGTTGTCTGTTATTACGGCTGTGGTTATTGCTGTTCTTGCTCATCCGGCAAGCAGACTTGGTAAAATAATGGGCGTTCGTCCACTCAAATGGATTGGCGTACGTTCTTACAGCCTTTACATTTGGCATTATCCGGTTATCGTATTAACTTCACCCACCAATCAAGCAAGCGCTCCCAATGTCTCACTAGTGGTCGTGCAAGTTGCTGCAAGCTTTGTTTTGGCGGCCTTGTCCTATAAGTTTATTGAAGAGCCGCTTCGCCGCGGGTCATTTAGAGAAATAGCGCGGAAAGTATTGTCCGTTAGATGGTTTGGTTTGCAGCCGATTGCACTTATGTTAATTATTCCTTTATTGCTTACACCAAACTCTTTCGGAGGATATCTCCTGAAAGCTAAGCCGGCCAATACGCCAATTGTTTCCCAGCCCAATGAACCGGACTATGAGGTGCAGCCTGTTACAACTCCTGATGGAAATGAAACGGGTAAGGGCGAAATCATTCATGTTGATCAAGATCAAACAACAAAAAATGAACATGCCACAAAGGATGAGGATCCACCAAAAGAAACACCTCATGAACCAGTTGCGACAGAAACACCGACAGAGGCTTCGACACAAACGCCAGAACCTCCTAAGGAACAGCCGACTGAAACGCCGGTTGATAATGAGACTAAGCCTGATGAGCAGCCGTCAACCGAGACTCCAACAGAGCAGCCTACAGAACCAGACCATACCGTCCAGCCGCCGCTGGAACACCAGTCGGGCAAAGGTATTACGGTTATTGGTGATTCTGTCATCCTGGATGCCGCGCCATTCCTGGAGAAGCAGCTTCCCGGCATTGTTATTGATGGTAAAGTTGGCCGGCAAATGCGGCAGGCTCAAGATGTTATTAATCAGATGAAGAAGGACAACAAGCTGGGTAGTACGGTTGTTGTCGAGCTGGGTACGAATGGAGCTTTTACAAGCAAACAATTAAAAGCCTTGATCCTGTCATTGGATAAGGTTGATCATATCTATCTGGTGAATACAAGAGTGCCTCGTAATTGGCAGGATACCGTAAATAAGATGCTTCCAGAAGTTGCTAAGGAATTCAACAATGTCACCATAGTAGACTGGTATACGGCAAGTGAAGGGAAAGACGACTATTTCTCCAACGATGGCGTTCACTTGAAGAAGGATGGCGCACAATTTTACGCAGCTATGCTCATTGATGCCATTACTAAGTGAATAAATAAAGAAGGGTATGCCGGGCTATGTTGAATAGGAAGACCGAACAATTACTGACGAATTGTATTACCGAGAATAAGCAGAATATCTACCGGCTGGCATACAGTTATGTGAAAAATAAAGAAGATGCGCTCGACATTGTTCAGGATTCCATCTACAAAGCAATGACGAGTATAGAGCATCTCAAAGATGAGTCAGTAGTGAGAAGCTGGTTTTTCCGCATCGTAGTGAATACATCGCTCGATTTTTTACGTAAGCATAAGAAGATTTATCCGATGGATCAAGAAAGGCTTGAACTGTATGCGCATGGTGCTGTAGATGAATACATGGACATTGATCTTGTGAGAACGCTTGACGATCTGCCTCCCAAATATCGAGATGTTATCATTCTTCGTTATTTCGAAGATATGAAGATTGAAGAGGTAGCGGAAGTGCTGCACGACAATGTGAATACTGTCAAAACACGGCTGTATCAGGCGCTAAAGCTTCTTCGTGTGAAATTAAAGGATAGGAGATCAAGTAATGACTGATATACTAGACAATCTTCGGAAGGAGTACCAGGCGGTACCGATTCCTGAAGAGCTGGATTTTATCGTTAATCGATCTGTTAAGCAAGCCTTGCAAACACGCAGAGTAAAACGGTTGAAGGTAAAAGGGCTTACTGTTGCGGCAGCGATCCTTGTGTTCTTGATTGCCATTAATGCAAGTACAACGGTTGCGAATGCCTTTGCTGCGATACCAGGGGTGGATCGAATCATTAAGGTGCTGACTTTAAAAGAGTTTAAAGTCGAAGATCCTAATTATGATGCCAGCATCAAGGTGCCCGCAATTACCAATATGGAGAACAAAGAATTACAATTAGGGCTGAATAAGAAGTATTTGGCTGAAAATAAAGCGCTGTACGATCTATTTCAAGCTGAGATTGAGGAATTGAAGAAACAGGGACTAAATGAGGCTCATATCGGAGTTGTCGCGGGCTATGAAGTGAAGACCGATAACGACACGATCTTCTCCATTAGCCGTTACGTCACGCAAATCGCAGCTTCTTCCTCGATGGAAATGCAATTTGATACGATTGATAAGAAAAATCAAATTCTGATTAGTTTGCCAATGCTGTTCAAAGACGATCAATATGTGCAGGTGATCAGCGAGAACATTATCGGACAGATGAAGGAACAAATGAAAGGCGACGAGGGTAAGATCTACTGGATCGCCGGCGAAGCAAATGATATTCCGATGGAAGAAGCGTTCTCTACGATTAAGAAGGATCAAAGCTTCTACATTAACAATGACGGCAAGCTTGTTATCGTGTTTAATAAATACGAAGTGGCTCCTGGTTATATGGGTCCAATTGAGTTTATCATCCCAACAAAAGCCATTGAAGGCAGCCTAGTCAGCCATAATTATATTAAGTAAAAGAACAGAGGGACTTCGGTTCCTCTGTTTTTACTTATTTTGGTGACAAAACGGAGCACAAGATGGTAAAATACAGCCGATAATGACAAAGGGAAGGGACTCGTCCAATGAAACTTCAATCTAATACTATTCTTATTACAGGCGGTGCATCCGGCATCGGGCTGGAGCTGGCCGGCCGTTTACTTCAGCTTAATAACACCGTTATCATCAGCGGCAGAGATCAAGCCAAACTCGATAACGCTAAGAAGCAATTCCCGAAGCTTCATACCTTCCAATGTGATGTGACTGATCCTATTGCAATCTCGGATCTGTATAACAACGTGACTGCTCAATTCCCGAGCCTGAATTTCCTTATCAACAATGCCGGTCTCATGCGTAAAATTAACCTGCAAACAAAGGAAATCGATTTGCTCGATATTAACCGTGAGATTGAGACGAATCTCAGCGGCCCGATTCGGATGGTAAATCAATTCCTGCCGCATCTATTAAAACAGTCGACCGCGGCGATTATGAATGTTTCTTCCGCGTTGGCATTTGTTCCATTTGCGATTTCGCCAGTCTATGGAGCGACCAAGGCAGGCATACATTCCTATACACAATCTTTGCGAGTTCAATTAAAGAATACGAAAGTCCAAGTGTTTGAACTGGCGCCGCCATTAACGCAAACCAGTTTGGTGGATGCTTTTGAAGGAAATGACATGAAGGGGAGCGTCCCAATGGACGTTGCGAAGCTGGTAGACCATGTGATGAAAGGTCTGGAGCGGGATCAGCTCGAGATCCGTCCAGGTCAAAGCAATCTGCTTAAGCTGATGAGCCGCGTGGCACCTAATTTTATCTTCAAACAGCTAAGTAAATCAGTAGATGCTATGCTTGCTGATTCACGTAAATAGACAAACAAAAAAAGGCCCCGTGAAGGGCCTTTTTTTGTTTAGCTTTCTTTTTTATCGCGATATCCGCCGTGGACTGGAGCACAGCCACTGCTACCACCAAACATACCACAGCTGCAAGCAATAATGACCAACAAGATAAACAAAACAAGAATGAAACCGGAAGAAGCCATTAAGAATAAAACCTCCTAGTAATTTAGAATACACTATATATTATGTATCTATGTTATGAATTGCTTGGACATTTAGCGGGGTGATAGAGGTCCAATTCCATATCTCAGTAAAAGACATTGTCCTAAGTAGGCAAATCTACGGTGCTCTGAACGAACAAAAGACCCCACGAAGGGGTCTTTTGTTTTTTTTATATTGGAGAGAAATTAAGTTTCTGCTTTCATGGAGGCATGAGGCTTTACTAATTAGTAGTAACCTTTACCTTGACCTACGCCTCCAACCATTGGGCCGCCACAACCGCCGCCACCCCATCCGCCTACAAAACCACAACCGCAGACGATGATCACCAGCAAGATGAACAACACAAGAATGGAACCAACATTATTAAAACCATGGCCAATTCCTGACATAATTCACAACACCTCCTTACGTCTGGAGTATACATTATTGTATGAGGTGGGGTGAAAATATGCTTGGGTATTTGCCTCTGAGGCATTTGACCAATTCCATTTGCCCCTCCGTAACAAAGGTCATGGCATGACAGGGGTAAATCAGTAGATGGAATGTGGACTGATTCCAATAAATAGACAAACAAAAAGGCCCGTAAAGGGCTTTTTTGTTTTAGCTTTCTTTTTTATCACGATATCCGCCATAGACAGGATCGCAGCCAACCGTTTCCACCAGTAATACCACAGCTGCATGCGATAATGACCAGGTGCTTTAAACGTACAAAAGACCCCGTGATAGGGTCTTTTGTTTTTTATATGATAGAGAAATTAAGTTAGTCTGCTTTCATGGAGGCGACATGAAGCTTTGGTATTAGTAGTAACCTTTACCTTGACCTACTCCACCAACTGGCCCGTAGCCGCCGCAGCCGCCACCGCCAAATCCACCTACAAATCCACAGCCGCAGATGATAATTACCAGCAAGATGAATAGCACAAGAATGAAACCAACACTATTACCATGGCCGATTCCTGACATAATTCACAACACCTCCTTATCTGAATTATACGTTAATATATGTGGGAGGAGAGGAAGTGCTTGGGTATTTACCTCAGAGGCATTTGATCAGCTCCATTTGCCCATTAGTGAAATGTCATGGTTAGAGCTTAGTTGCTTCCGCTCTTGGTCTCCAAGTGGAATGGGATCCGAAGCCTGAACGAAGTGCGTTTCGGTAAGCCTGTCGAGCTTGCTAAAGATGCCATAAACGCTTCTTAACCCATGTTGAGCGAGGAGAAGAACAACTTGCCAATGCTGAGCTCCGTATTGCGGGCAGCACGTTTGAACAAAGCTCCTCGGTTGGCGTTGTCACAATCATGGGAGAAATGGATATTTGATATCCAAGAGATGAAGGTAAAGACACAGAATAATAACTCCATAACAATTGAGACCAAGCAGCATAATCAGAAATTTCTCAACACAGAACGACTTGTAGATGAAACATCTTCGCAATTATATACCCTTAAGCTGCTTGATGATGGACAATGGCATATTACAAATATGGATTTACGGTAATTTATCAATCAGGAAGAAGCCTGCTCTGAAATCGGAGCAGGCTTCTTTATTGACTTTAAAGATGAAGAGGATTAGTGCTTTATGATTGGGTAAAATGGCTCAAATGTGAACAAATCGAACATGAAAAAGAATAAATTTCGAAAAAGGTCTTGAAAACCACAATTTTAATGTTATATTAAATAACATCAAGTTGAAACGGATCATGTGAGCTTAACTCGCATAGCTCAACGAACTGAATAAATTTGTCCTCTAGGGTTCCGTAGCGGTAACGCCGCTGGTCTGGTCCGAGAGAGGACGCACAGCCAAGCGGTTGTGTCCACGGAGGGATAAAAGCCCGGGAGGATATGAAAATATCTTCCCGTGGCTTTTTTATTTTTTGCTCAGAGAGAGGGAGGAATTTGGAGATGAAACAAGAGGTTACGCTCCGCCAATCACTTACACTCGTTCAAGTTGTTGCACTTGGGCTCGCATGGATGACACCGATGATTTACTTCTCGGTATTTGGTATCGCGTACGATGCATCGAAGGGCATGATCACAGAAGCTTATTCGCTCTCTATCGTCGCTATCTTTTTCACTGCGTATAGTTACAGCGTTATGGCCAAAATCTTCCCAGGTTCCGGTTCGTCTTACACGTATGTGAAGAAGTCGATGCACCCGATTCCCGGATTTACTGTTGGTTGGGCAATCATGCTTGATTACTTATTCTCTCCCATTATCGCATGCCTCACATTTGGCATCTATCTGAATGCTCAATTCCCGGCGATTCCCGCTTATGTCTGGATCATTGTGCTGAATGTGGTGCTCGCCGTCGTTAACATAGCAGGCATTAAGTTCTCAGCTAGCTTAAGCAAGTTGTTTGTGCTATTCCAAATTATTTTCATTGCGTTGTTCTGCGGATATCTGATTAAAGGGTTGTCTGGAGTACAGGAAGTTGTACTTCCGTTCTCACATATGGATGCGGGACTGCCGACTCTGCTTGCCGGAGCTTCACTCATCTGCTTCTCGTTCCTTGGGTTTGATACAGTATCCACACTGTCAGAAGAGACGATTAATGCGAAAAAGACGATTCCAAGAGCGATTATGCTTATCATCCTGATCGCAAGTATCTTATACATTGCAACTTCTGTCCTCATTCAAGTTAGCTATCCTAACCTGACGTTTAATAATATGGACTCCGCTGGATTTGAGTTGATGAAAATGGTTGGCGGAGCGACACTTGGTGCAATCTTCACAACCGTTCTTATTTTCGCGATCTTCACACAAGGCTTAACATCAGTTACAAGTGTTTCACGCCTGATGTATGTGCTTGGCCGTGATTCGATTCTGCCGAAAAAATTCTTTGGCTCACTTCATCCAAAATTCCGTACTCCGGTTAATAACATCATCCTTGTGTCTATTATTTCATTGCTCGCTCTTGTGATCAGTCTGGATATGGCCGTCAAATTCGTAAGTTTTGGAGCATTGACGTCATTTGCTTTCGTCAATATCTCCGTCATCGTAGAATGCTTTATTAAACGGAAACAGCGTTCACTGAAGCAAACGTTCCAGTATCTGATTTTCCCATTGATCGGGGCATCATTCATTATCTGGTTAATTACTTTGCTAGACACTCAAGCTTTGCTGCTAGGCTGCGTATGGCTCGTGTTTGGTGTCACGTATTATCTGATTCGTACAAGAAAGACGAGAGAAAGCCATGTAAAAGCTAACACCAATTCGATCTTTCCGGCGTCTGCAGCGATAGAATCAGAACTCAAATAAATTTTAATGTTATATATATTGACACGGAAAAAGAATCCACTTATACTTGCGATATGTTAGCAAACATTACATCTGAATAAAGGTTCTGCACTGCAAATAAAGTGCTAGAACGACAATGCTGTCTAGGGTTCCGTTGGCTGTTACAGCCAAGCCTGGTCCAAGAGACGGCGTATGGCGGAAGCCATATGACACGGAAGGACAAAAGCCTGGGAGATTATTCTCTCGGGCTTTTTTTGTTACCAACATATAAGGGGGAATTGGAATGAGCAGCATTTGGCAAACATCGGTTCGAGCAGGGGAGAAATGGTCGGGTGTGATTCGAAAAGGGAGACTCATTCGGTTCACTGCGTTAGAAGCAGGCGCAAACCTGTCGGCCATGATATTCCATGCGAAGGATTTGACCGAGCGCTACAATATGCCGGATTCTTTAAAAGCACAATATACAGCTCACCTGACAAGAGGGAATACACTGATGAGCGATAACGGACGGGTGCTTGCTAGCATCGTAGAAGACAGCCTTGGCTGGCATGATACGATCAGCGGCTATACAACCCGGGCGCTTACAGACCGCAAGTATGGGAAGACCACTTATCAAGAGCTTCGCAATGAATGGCATAGATCAGGTCAAGAAAATTTCGCAGTGGAGTTAACAAGGAATGGACTTGGTGTACGGGATCTGTCACCGGTCGTGAATCTCTTCTCCAAAGTGTACTGCGATGATGAAGGACAGATGCATTACGCGACAGAGCATTGCCCAGCTGGTGCAACCGTTGTACTTCGTACCGAGATGGATGTGCTGCTAGTTTTATCCAATACACCAAATCCGCTTGATCCAAGAACGGTATATCCTTCCGTTCCTGTAAACATAGAAGTCTTGGAAGCTGAAGCTGTAAATGATGATGATTACTGCTTGAACTTCAGGCCGGAGAACAAGAGAGCGTTCGAGAATACTTGGAGCTATCATCAATTGCTTGGTTTGTAATTATTGACGCTTACGAAGCATGAATTGCTTCACAATTCATTTTAGGAGGGTTAATTATATGGGAAGCTTTAACCGAGTGGAGAGCGAACGTTTGCCGGAGGCAGCGATCTATAATGAAGTGATTTTGGCAGGGGATGGCTGGATGCGTGATCTGGAGCCTGGTCAAGTGCTTCGTATTGTTGATTTAGAGGGAAATCAAGCGGCGGATACTTTGTTCTTTGATGCAGAAAATCCGGAAGATCACTATAGTGCGGTTGCGACGATTACGAATCAGCAAAACATCTACTTAACAACAGGCTCGGTCTTGCTGGCGGAATCCGGCAAAGAGCTGGTGAAGATTGTTGCCGATACTTGCGGGCGTCATGATACGGTAGGCGGTTCCTGTTCCGCACAAAGCAATACAGTTCGTTACGCACATGAGAAGCTTCACATGCATAACTGCCGGGATACCTTCATGCTGCAGCTGGCACAAAGAGGTGAGCCTTACGGTAAACGGGATTTGGCTCCTAATGTGAACTTTTTTATGAACGTGCCGGTAACGCCAGAAGGCGGTTTGAAGTTTGATGATGGTGTCTCCTCACCAGGAGCTTATGTAGAAATGCAGTCGATCGGCCGTACAGCGGTACTTATCAGCAATTGTCCACAGCTTAATAATCCATGCAATGCTTATAATCCAACACCGGTTCGTGTCCTGATCTGGAACAGCTAATCATCTTGGGAGAAGAGGAGAGGTTCATATGTTTACTAAAGTACTGATTGCTAATCGGGGTGCCATTGCAGTTCGAATTGAGAGAACACTTCGTAAGATGGGTATTGCCTCCGTTGCTGTATATACGAAAGCCGATCAAGACAGCCTGCATGTAGATCTGGCGGATGAAGCGGTTCTTCTAGGAGAAGGTCCAGCGAAAGAGAGTTATCTGAATGCGGATCTCATCCTGCAGATTGCCAAAGAAACAGGCGCTCAAGCGATTCATCCAGGTTATGGCTTTTTGAGCGAAAATGCAGATTTTGCACGGGCATGTCGAGAGAATGGTATTGTGTTTATTGGACCTACTCCTGAGCAAATGGAATCATTCGGCTTGAAGCATTCCGCACGTGAGCTTGCGGAGAGAGCGAATGTTCCGCTGCTGCCAGGTACGCCTCTGTTGACTGAGCTGGGGGAAGCCGCTCACCATGCATCGGAAATTGGATATCCCGTTATTCTGAAAAGTACAGCAGGCGGCGGCGGGATCGGCATGCGAGTATGTGCAGATGAAGATGCGCTGCGCGCTGCCTTCGATAACGTGCGTCACCTTGCTGAAGTCAACTTTAAGAATGGCGGTATGTTCCTTGAAAAATATATTGCCAAAGCACGCCATGTTGAAGTGCAAATCTTTGGTAACGAATTTGGCGAAGTTGTTGCTCTTGGTGAACGTGATTGTTCCGTGCAACGCCGGAACCAGAAGGTAGTCGAGGAAAGTCCGGCTCCTCAATTCCCAGCAGAGGTTCGGGCAGAGATCCTCGCTTGTGCGAAGCGACTGGCAGCAGAAGCTGGTTATCGCAGTGCCGGAACCGTTGAGTTCCTGTATGATCCGTCCAGCTGCAAGTTCTATTTCCTCGAAGTAAACACTCGTCTGCAGGTCGAACACGGCGTTACTGAGGAAGTACTTGGTCTTGATCTGGTGGAGTGGATGGTGAAGGAAGCGGCAGGTGAGCTTCGTGCACTGGAATCGCTCGTGGGTACGCCAAAAGGACATAGTATCCAAGCTCGTATTTATGCAGAAGACTGTCTGCAGCAATTCCGTCCTAGTGCGGGCCAACTGGATCAAGCTTTGTTCTCGTCTGAAGCCCGTAACGAGACTTGGGTTCGCGATGGGATTACCATTACGACGCTTTATGATCCGATGCTGGCAAAAGTCATCGTTCATGGCGAGAATCGAGAAGATGCAATTGGTAAGCTGAAGCAGGCGCTTCAAGAGACTCGTTTTTATGGGATTACTACAAATCTGCAGTATGTTCAAGCACTGCTTGATGAAGAACAATTCACGGCAGGAGATGTATTCACCCAGCTTCTTAATAACTTTGCACCTTCAGAATCAGCTATTGAGGTGCTTGATGGCGGTATTCAATCAACGGTTCAAGATTATCCGGGCCGTGTAGGCCATTGGGATGTTGGCGTACCGCCATGCGGACCGATGGATCCACTCGCATTCCGTATCGGGAACAAGCTGCTTGGCAACGCCGATCAAGCTAGCGGACTTGAGCTGACACTGCGCGGTGGTTCTTACAAATTCAGAGAAAGTATGCTGCTTTGTGTAACAGGAGCAGATATGCAGCCTACTTTGGACGACGTGTCCATCCCGATGTACACAACGGTAAAAGCAGAACGCGGACAAGTGCTCAGCTTTGGAGAATCGGAAGCAGGCTTGCGTACTTACTTACTGATCGAAGGCGGGTTTGATATGCCGCTTATTCTTGGCAGTGCATCAACGTTTACGCTTGGTGGATTTGGCGGACATGGTGGACGTGCAATCCGTACAGGTGACGTGCTTGGTGTGAACCGCCATCAAGGAGCGGATCTGATCCACGTAAAGCCTTCGCTGCCAAGTAAATTACAGCCAGCCATCACTCGTGAATGGACAATTGGTGTTATTCCAGGGCCGCATTGCACAAACGAATTCCTCAAACCTGAATACTTGGAACAGCTTGCGAATACAAGTTTTGAAGTACATTTTAACAGCTCTAGAACGGGTGTACGTCTTATTGGTCCAGCTCCTCTTTGGGAGAGAGAGGATGGTGGGGAAGCAGGTCTTCATCCATCGAATATTCATGACAACGCGTATGCAATTGGAACGCTTGATCTAACTGGTGATATGCCGATCCTGCTTGGACCGGATGGCCCTAGCCTTGGTGGTTTTGTATGTCCGGTTACGACGGCATCGGCAGAATTCTGGAAGCTTGGTCAACTGCATCCCGGTGATAAAGTCCGTTTCCAGCTCGTCACGCTGGAGGAAGCAGAAGAGCTTCGTAAACAGCAGGAAGAGCTGCTGGATGCGATTCAAGAAGGAGATTGCGCAGCAATTGAAGCGGCAGTATTACCAGTGGTGCATTCTTCCGTATCGCCAGAATATCCCGTTCTGTACCGTGAAGCTGAAGGACGTAAGTTCCCGATAACGATCCGCTGCAGCGGTGATGAGAACCTTCTTGTTGAGTATGGCTCATTAGAATTGGATTTGCTTTTGCGCTTCCAGGTTCATGCTCTTATAGAAGCAATTCGTGAGAATGGTACCATTCCTGTGCTTGATCTGACGCCAGGTGTACGCTCTGTTCAAGTGCATATTGATGCTTCGAGAATTACCGTTCAGGAAGCAGCAAAGCAATTGCTCGCGATTGACAGCAACTTGCCGCCGCTGGAATCGATTCGTGTACCTTCCCGTATCGTCCGCCTTCCGTTATCTTGGGATGACCCGGCTACTCAGCTGGCAATTGACCGTTATCAGCAAAATGTTCGTCCAGACGCACCTTGGTGCCCAAGCAACCTGGAGTTCATCCGCCGTGTGAACGGACTTGAAAGTATTGATGATGTGCAGCGAATTGTCTTTGATGCCAGTTATCTTGTTCTTGGCCTTGGCGATGTTTATCTTGGTGCACCACTTGCAACTCCAATCGATCCGCGTCATCGTCTTGTTACAACCAAGTACAATCCGGCACGGACTTGGACTCCGGAAAATGCAGTTGGCATTGGCGGCGCTTATATGTGCGTTTACGGCATGGAAGGCCCAGGCGGCTACCAATTCGTAGGCCGCACGATTCAAATGTGGAACAAACTTCGTTCCACAGAAAGCTTCAAATCCGGTAAGCCATGGCTGCTCCGATTCTTTGATCAAATTCAATTTTACCCAGTATCGGCAGAGGAATTGCTCCAGCTTCGTGAAGACTTCCCACGTGGACGGTTCGAAGCGGACATTACGGAGACGACCTTTGATCTTGGCGAATATTTGCAGTTCCTGAGTTCGATTGAGGAGAGCGCCGGACAATTCCGCAACCAGCAGCAGCAGTCCTTCAACGAGGAGCGCGAGCGCTGGAAGGAGCTTGGACTTGCAGAGTATGTATCTGAGCAGGATTCGTCGAAGCCAGTGAGTGACGAAGAGCTTCCGTCTGATGTGGATGCGATGAAATGCTCCATGCCGGGCAGCGTCTGGAAAGTACTTGTGAATCCAGGTGACACGATTAAGAAGGGCGATACCCTTATTATTGTAGAATCGATGAAAATGGAGTTTTCGCAAAATGCGCCATTCGACGGTGTGATTCATTCTGTACATGTTAAGCCAGGTGACAGTGTAAATGGCGGCCAACTCATTGTTGGCATCTCGAAACAATCGGAGAGGGAGTTGACTAGCGTATGAATGATAACCAATTGCGAATAACGATCTCTACGCTGCGTGAGCGCTATTTGAACGGAACATTGACGCCAGAGCAAGTTATCCAAACCATCATTGATCGTGCTCAAGCCGATGAGGATAAGCATATCTGGATTACACCGCCATCATTAGCTTTTATCCAGCGTTATCTGGATCGACTTGATCAGCTTGATCGTACACAACTGCCGTTATGGGGTATCCCGTTTGCGGTAAAAGATAATATCGATGTGGCCGGAATGCCAACGACAGCAGGCTGCGAGGATTTCTCTTATCTGCCAGCTGATCATGCTGCTGTAGTAGAACGTTTAATAGAAGCAGGAGCTATTCCTGTTGGCAAAACAAATCTCGACCAGTTCGCAACTGGACTGGTCGGGACGCGAAGCCCGTACGGCGAGACACATAATTCGCTTCGGCCAGAGCTGATCAGCGGTGGTTCAAGCTCCGGCTCCGCTGTTGCTGTTGCTTTAGGTCAGGCAGCATTTTCGCTAGGTACGGATACAGCTGGATCGGGCAGAGTACCTGCTGCACTTAATAACCTAGTTGGTCTAAAGCCAAGTGTTGGGGCATGGTCCATTAAAGGTGTTGTACCAGCTTGCGAAAGCTTGGACTGTGTGACGGTATTTACTCACAATCTGGAGGATGCGGAGCTGGTCGATCAAGTGGTGCGTGGCCTGCAAGCCAATGATCCATGGTCTAAAGATATCTCGGCGGGCGAACATAAGTTGCCTGTGAAAATCCTGCTGCCTGAAGGCCCGCTTGATTTCTATGGACCGTTTGCAGACAGTTATAAAGCTGCATGGGAGCAGGCAGTGGTTGATCTCAAGGCTTTAAAGCTTCCAATCGAATATGTAGAAGTAGAGCTGTTCCAAGTTGCAGCAGCGTTGTTGTATGAAGGACCTTGGGTTGCAGAGCGATGGGCTGCACTAGGCTCATTTATTGATGCGAATCCTGGCGTTACTTTCCCGGTAACTGAGCAAGTACTTCGAGGCGCTACAAAGCCGGAATTCGATGCTACATCCGTATTCAAGGCTTTCCATAAGCTGCAGGGCTATAAACTCGCGGCGAGCAAGCTTTTGCAAGATTCGGTGCTTGTGATGCCTACAGCGGGCGGCACTTGGACACGTGAGCAGGTTGCGGCTGACCCGATAGGGACGAATAGCGCCATGGGCAAATATACGAATCATTGTAATTTGCTGGATCTATGTGCACTCGCTGTTCAATCGGGCGAAGCTGAGAAGGATTTGCCATTTGGGATAACCCTATTTGCCTCGTCAGGAGGAGAGGGGATGCTCTTCGAATTAGCAGAAACATTCCGATTCTCGAAGGAGAAGCAGCCTTCTACTCTCGTAGCTGTATGTGGTCTGCACATGCGTGGTCTGCCGCTGGAGCGCCAAATGCTCGAGCATGGGGCTGCGTTTGTCCGTGAAGACTATACATCCGCGACCTACAAGCTGATGAAGCTTCAAACCGTGCCGCCAAAACCTGGCTTGTTAAAGCAGACGCATGGCGGAGCATCCATTGCTGTTGAAGTATGGGAGATGCCGCTCGCTGCATTTGGTTCCTTCACGGCTGCTATTCCCGGACCGCTTGGCATTGGTAAATTGGAACTCAAGGACGGTACAAGCATCCCCGGCTTTATCTGTGAAGCGTACGGAGCAGTAGGTGCAGAAGACATCACCGCTTACGGCGGCTGGAGAAAAGCGATTGAAGCCGTGAACGCGGTGTAGGTCAAGCTGGTTGACACCAATAAATTCCAAGACTTATACTTTTAAATAGACAGACGCACGATCCTCGAGGGAAAGTGCGTCTTTTTATTGGACAATAGTCACGAACGGCCGCTTGAACAGATAGTAGAGTTGATAAGAACAGAACAGATGAGTCATTCAGAATCCACTAAAAAGCGAGGTGCACGTTAGTGAGAGGTTTGGAAGTTATAAACGCATTCAAAGATAGACTAGATACCTATCCTATGGAGCAATTACGCTATAGCAGCGCTCCAGGAGTATGGTCGATGGGCCAGGTTTATTCCCATATTGTTGATGTGGCACTAGAATATCTGGATAAAATCGAACAATGCGCAATCTCGAGTGTTGATCAGCCTTTAGGCAAAACAGAAGCTGGTGAAGAGCTCATCGAGCGTGGGGGATTTCCACCGATTAAGATCAAATTACCTCCAGGCATGGAGTATAGTCCTAATAACGAAAAAAACAAAGCCGAGCATAATCGTGATTTGGACGATCTGCTCAGCAAGATGAGAGAATGGGATGCTCGAATCCAACTTATTAATCCCAACTATAAAATAAGACATGGGGGCTTCGGCTGGCTGAATGTCAGGGAATGGTTCGATTTGATTGAGATGCATACCCGCCATCATTTACGTCAGCAGCAGGAACTGGAGCAGGCTTGGAAGGAAATTAAGCTTTCTTGAGTTCAATGCGATTACCTTCTGGATCAATAATGACGCCAATCGTTCCCCAACTATGAATATGAACGTCTACCGTAACTCTTCTGTCTAACAGCTCCTGCACAGCCTGCTCAAAATCTATCACATCAAACCGCAGAACGGTTGGATTCTGAGCTCTCGACTTTTCTGTTGACGAGCCCACGCCGCCTCGCTCAACCATAAGATAGCTGCCGCCAAAGTCGAATACGGTAAGATTAGTCTGTCGCTCGCGAACATGTAATCCCATATGTGCGGTATAGAAGTCTACGGCAGTCTCGTAATTTTCCGTGAATAAAATAATACCGGATTCTTTGATTTTCATCTATGATTCCTCCTATTAAAAAATAAGCTTACTCTGCACAAAGAGTAAGCTTATTTTAGTTACATGACCACTACAATTTTACCGCGAACGTGTCTTTGTGATAAACGGGTTAATTCAGCTGGAATTTGCTCCAAGCTGATTTTTTTCTCCACGATGGCGTTTAATTTGCGATCAGAGATAAGCTGCATGAATTCTTCTGTCATCGTCCCAAGTTCACGTTCAGCACGAACATCACCGGATAAATGAGCACCGCCAATCATCATTTTATGAACCGAGAAAGTTTTGTAGGATGGCTGGAAGTCGGCTACGGTCTCAGGAGCGCCGGCGATACAGGCTAGTTGCCCGTTAAAAGAAAGCATAGTCAGATCTGCTTGGGCTGTTACCCGATTGAGTGAATTTAAGATGTAATCAACGCCTAAGCCATTTGTCGCTTCCATGACTCTTGCTGCTACATCTTCGGTATTGTAGTCAATAACAACATCAGCGCCAAGCTGTTTTACATAGTCCGTATTGGCTGTCGATGCCGTTGTAATGATTGGAGATGCTCCAAGCAGCTTTGCTAGTTGGATGGCATACCCGCCAACGCCGCCGGCACCGGCATGAATAAGAATGGAACGTCCAGCTTTCACATTCAGCTTCTCTAGTAAGGCTTGATAGGCAGTTAGTCCAGCACAAGGGAAGGCGGCAGCTTCCTCGAAGGTTACGCCGCTTGGGATACGGCCAGCCATATGAGCTTTCGTTATGCCATATTCGGCATATGTACCTGGTTTCATAAAGCTTCCATGATAAGCGACATGATCACCGATTACAAAGCCCGTAACACCTTCTCCAACAGCATCCACAATCCCCGCCGCATCAAGACCAGGAATGAAAGGATATTGCCAAGCCGGATTGCCGTTTGCCGTCATTTTATAATCTGCAGGGTTTAGGCTTGCTGCCTTGATCTGCACCCGAATTTCACCTAGCCCAGGCTCAGGAATAGGCATGTCCGCCATTGTGAATGTATCGGGGGCCCCTGGGGCATTAATGACCATTGCTCTCATTTTGAGAAAACCTCCATTTTTTGTATGCTTAATATCAGAATATCATTAATCTGTTAGGCTTGAGAACAACAATATTCATTTTTGTTTTCTGGGTAACATCCGTTAAAATAGAATTATTCATAGTCAGATGGAGGAATGAAAGGTGCAGATTGGTGAAATTAGCGAGATTTATCGCTATCCGATTAAATCGTTTGCCGGTGAAAAGCTGGAGGACTGTGTTATTGAAGAGTATGGCTTACAAGGGGATCGTTTTGTCACCTTTTACGATGAGACCAAGAAAGAATGGTACAAGTACATAACGGCTAGAAATATTCCTAATCTGCTTAACTATAAAGCTGAATTTAAAGATGGAGACATTCAAGTAACTTCGCCTGACGGCAGAGTATTTGGCTGGGATGAAGCTTTATTAGAAGAGATCCAAAGCCAGACCTCCACAACTCTTACGATGTCTAAACGGAAGGAACCCCATCCAAAGGCTAAAAATTCACAATTGTTGTCGGTTGACGGAGCAAGTATCCTGATCATTACGGACTCTTCCTTAAACAAGCTGCAGGAGACATGGGGGAAGGAGCTGGATTACCGTCGTTTTCGTGCGAATTTCGTCATTACGGTTAGTGACGATACGTTTACAGAAGGGGATTGGATCGGACGAAAGCTCTCCATTGGAGATACTAAACTGCAAGTGGACAGCTTTTGTGAGCGTTGTGTACTAATTACGATGGATCCTGATACGCAGGTGAAGGATCCAACTTTGCTCAGAAAAGTGAATGAGGAGTTCAATCTGCATTTTGGCGTTTATGCTTCCGTACTCCAACCTGGTTCCGTTAAATTGGGAGACAAGGTGCAGTTAGACTAAATTCAACGTTGAAGAAAAAGAAACCACGATATTCTGTGGTTTCTTTTTCTTCGTTATTGGATGTACTTCCCATAATCAGGGATAGCAATTTGATCAAATTCTTGAACCAATCTCTGCAGGCTTTCAGACAGGAATTGACCTGTCATAGGCATCCCGTGTCCAGTAACAGCTGTCTTTGGCTTCAAAGCCTCCAATTTTTCAACCGACTCCCGGGCAGATTCCCAATCCGTAGTTAAGTAGCGGGGAGGTCCGCTAATCTCAAGCTCCTGCGTAATAACGCTCCAAAGCGATTCTTGCTTGACGGTAACAAAAGCATCACCTGCTAGCAGGGTGCGGTCACTTTCTCTAAAAAGAGACACATGACCGGGGGTATGTCCAGGTGTGTGAATCCATCGCCAGCCTGCCATAATGGGAATCGATCCATCCGATGGAAGCTCAATTACATGATCGCTTAGCTGGATAGCATCGTTAGGAAATAAAGGTGAGAGTTTTGCGACTAATCCACCTTCTACCGTAGCATCAGGTGTGGGGTAATTGCGCTGCCCAGTCAAATACGGAAGCTCAAGTGGATGGGCATAAACAGGGATATCCCAATGCCTGATCAATTCGATAATCGAACCAACATGATCAAAATGCCCATGTGTCAGTACAATGCCGCTTGGTTTGTTTTCTAATCCAAATCGTTCCTCCGCAGCTGAGATAATATCATCTGCCGAATGGGGCATACCAGCATCAACCAGCACCCAGTCTTTTTCTCCCGGTTGGCCAACGAAACAGATATTTACAATTTGAATGGTCTGGCAAAATAGATCAGGTAAAACTTCTTGTCCCAAGCCGCTTTTAATAGAGGTGACCGGTAGGAAATGATAATCTTCACCATATGACATCTCTTCATTCATGCAGGGACCCTCCTTTTCATTTCAATGTACATGTCGGTAATTTGTCCTACTCGGCAAGGAATCATCAGCACAGAATGAAATATTGTCCTTGAGCGCAAGCTATTAGCGCTTAAGCCAATTAAAGGAGGGTTCGACTTGTATTTTTATAAACAAGATCTGATTAACATGATTGTGCCGGACAAGCCAGACCCTGCTGCTGCAAAGGTTTTACAGGAAGCCCTGGGCGGACATTATGGCGAGATGCGCACGATGATGCAGTATTTTTTCCAAAGCACGAACTTCAGAGGGAAAGCAACGCAGTATCGTGACCTGATCAGAGGCGTATTTCTTGAGGAGATCAGCCATGTCGAGCTGGTACAGACAACCATTAATCAGCTGTTAACTGGTTCAGGAGAAGAAAATCCGGGTAATGCTGGTGTAGATGGTGCTCCGCTTGATGAGGCTATCAAACATGCTAATCCCCATCATTATATCGTTGGAGCGCAAGGCTCTCTTCCTGTTGATGCCGGAGGTAACCCATGGATGGGAAATTACGTTTATAATCATGGGAATCTGATTGCAGATCTGTTGGATAATTTGGTACTTGAATCAACAGGTGTTCTGCAGAAATCCCGGATTTATGAAATGAGCTCCAACAAAGCTTTCCGCGAAACGATCGCCTTCCTCATTGTACGGGATAATGCTCATCAGAATGCATTTGCTAAGGCACTTGAAACACTTGGTGTCAGCTGGGGGAATCTGTTCCCAGTACCTAATTATGATATCAATAAATATCCGGAATGCCGGAAATATGTCGATTTGGGCTTCCATAACGCACAATTCAACTTCCGATTGGATGAGACAAGAATTGCTGAAGTGTTTAGCGGCAAATCTCCAAGCCGGAATGGCGGGGAGCTTCAGGTCACACCGCCGCCGGATGGATATCCTGTGCCTTATAATCCGGAACTTCCGAACGAACACGCTCCCGGTCTAACGGACATGGGGAGATAGATCATAATAAAAAGGATCGAGCGCGATTTGCGGTTGATCCTTTTTGTATATACCTTTTAATAGGTGAGAACATGGAGGGGGATCACGCTTGGAAGTCTTTATTGCTGTACTCATTATGCTTGTTCTGATTGGTGTCTCTAACGTCATCTATCGTTTTATTCCGTTCGTGCCAGTGCCGCTGATCCAAATTGCTCTTGGAGCGGTTATGACGATTCTTCCACTTGGCATTCATCTGCATCTTGAACCGGAATTGTTCTTCATCTTGTTCATAGCGCCATTATTGTATAACGATGGGAAGCATACTCCTCGGGATGAGCTGTGGCGGCTTCGTGCGCCAATATTGCTGCTGTCCGTCGGGCTTGTCTTCGCTACCGTATTTGTGGTGGGCTACACTATTCATTGGATGATTCCGTCTATTCCGCTCGCGGCGGCTTTTGGTCTTGCTGCAATCTTATCTCCAACGGATGCCGTTGCAGTAGGTGCATTAGCCGGACGTATTCAACTGCCAAAAAGCTTAATGAGGCTGCTTGAAGGCGAAGCCTTGATGAATGATGCATCCGGTCTTGTCGCTTTCAAATTTGCGGTTGCTGCAGCGATGACGGGCATATTCTCCTTGCATAAAGCAACGCTCAGCTTTCTTGTCATCGCTGTTGGCGGGCTGCTGGTGGGTGCTGTCATTGCTTTCATAATCATTCTTATTCGTCAGCTGCTTAGAAGGGCGGGCCTTGAGGATGAAACGATGCATATGCTGCTGCAGATTGTAACCCCGTTCATCCTTTATCTTGTTGCAGAAGAGCTTGGTGTCTCAGGCATTCTTGCAGCTGTAGCTGGCGGTATTGTGCACGCGGTTGAAGATGACCGGGCGGATCAATCTATGCCAAAGCTAAGATCCGTATCGTTGAGTACTTGGTCAGTCATCCTGTTCATCTTGAATGGCCTTGTATTTGTTATTCTAGGTATTCAAATCCCTGATGTTACTTCGGTTATTTTCAAAGATCCGGGCTTTAATAATTATGTGGTCATTTGGTATGCGATCATTATCTTTGCTCTGCTTCTGGTGCTGCGCTTTGTATGGACGTTTTTGTTCACTTGGTTTGGAGCTTCCAGCAGAGAAACGTTAAGCTACAAGGTCATTATATTGACGACGGTCTCAGGAGTACGAGGTGCGGTTACGCTTGCGGGCGCTTTTTCCATCCCCTTGCTGCTTAACAATGGCAGTCCGTTCCCACAACGTGATTTAATCATTTTCCTGGCCGCCTTTATTATCCTGTTGTCGCTGCTTACGGCAAGTATTCTGCTGCCACTTATCGCGAAGAAACGGGTCATTGCCAACGATGCCGAGAGAAGCCATGAAGAACGAGAATGGCAGATGAAGGTGATGGGCGCAGCAGTAAAGCATTTGGAGCATGTCAGTAATGAAACAAATGAGGCAGCAGTGGAATCCGTCATTGCCGAATATCGCCGGATGATTTTGCAGATCGACATGAAAGATAATCCGAACAAGCAGCTTTCCCGAGGCAAGAGAGAAGAATTAGAGATGCGGATGCTCGCGCTGGGCATTGAACGTAACTACGTCCATAAGCAATTGGAGAAAGGGTTAATTAGCCCCAAGCATGCTCATTTCTATAATAAAATGCTGGATCAGATCGAACTGATTCTCGCCAACCGGCTACATCTTAGTAAGATGGTGATCAAAGGCTTATTAAGCAAGATAAAAGCTTTACTTACTGGCAATAACAAGGCCGCTTATACAGAGGCGGATATCTACGCCTTAAGAGGACTGAAATTGCAATGCTCGGAAGCTGTCCTTGAAGAGATGCAAGCCCGCTGCATGCCTGAAGTGAAGAATGATCCAAGCGAATTCGTGATCGCTTACTATAATCAGATCGTCAACAGGATGAAGACGATGCCGATTCACTCTAGGAACAAGTCGAATGACTTTAATGAAGCAAGGAAGGAGCTCCACTGGGTGGCTATCCAAGCTGAACGGGAGGAAGTTCAAGTTTTATATGAAAAAGGAACGATCGACCGTGAGTTAGCCGCCTTATTACGGCGTCATATCCGTGATCGGGAGGCTGCTATGTACGAGGAGGATGAAATCGGTTAATCTTAATGAGTTGTGCAGTTGATTGCACAGTATAACCAGAAGGAGAGGACCACCATGACACAAACCTTTCATATTGTTGGCTTAACTGGAAGCTTGCGGAAAGCTTCGATGAACAAAACCTTACTCAAAAATGCGGCGTTGTTTCTTCCTGAAAATTTTACATACACCTACGCTGATCTTGGAGATCTGCCGCTCTATAACCAGGATCTGGAGGAGGATTTGCCGGAGTCAGTCAAGCAATTCGCTGAGCTGTGCAGCTCAGCTGACGGCATTCTGATTAGCACGCCTGAATATAACGGACTGATTACTGGGGTACTCAAAAATGCACTCGACTGGGTATCTAGAAAAAATATAGGTGCACCACTAGGGACAAAACCTGTTGCGATTATGGGCGCTACAACCGGACCTGGCGGAACTGCCCGTGCGCAGACGAACTTACGTCAACTGCTATTTGCTTTGGATATGGATTCCGTCAATCGTCCAGAATTGAAGCTTTCCCAAGCACATATGAAGTTCGATGACGAGGGCAGATTGAGTGACTTTGGAACGCTGCAGGTGCTGCAGCAATTAGTCGATAAATTTGTTCAAAAAGTAGAAAAGTCCAAGGCGTAGTCGTAGATGATGAGTAGTGAAATTTATCTTAAACCGTTAGACCAAGCGGATGCGCCAGCAATGCTCGAATTGAAAACGCGTAATCGAAGCTTTTTCCAGCCGTATGAACCGATTAGAAGTGAAGCGCACTATACCCTTGAAGAACAAGAGAATGAGATTAAGAACGGTATAACGAGTTCAGATCAAGATCAAGCTTATATTTTCGGAGTCTATCTCACTCAATCGGATCAGCTGATTGGGCGCATTGCGATCACGAGTGTGTCCCGAGGGGTATTCCTGAATGCATATCTCGGTTATTTTATTGACCAAGCCTACAATGGGCGAGGTTATGCAACAGCTGCCGTTACGTTGGTAGTACGCAAAGCATTCGAGGAGTTAAATCTTCATCGCATTCAAGCAGGCGTTATGCCAAGGAACGAAAGATCCATTAGGGTTTTGGAAAAGGCCGGCTTCAGGCGTGAGGGTCTCGCCCAACGTTATTTGAAAATAAACGATCAATGGGAAGACCATTTGTTATTCGCCATTACTGCGGAAGATTGATTTGAATAATGAAAACGGCCTTGGAGCAATGAGCTCCAAGGCCGTTTTCATATCCATTAAGTCTCATACAGGACTTGTCCAGTTAGAGATAGATCATAACCCGAGATCGAGCGGAGCTCATTCTGGAAGGCGGTGGAACACAAGATGTTCATGACAGCTGAGATCCATTCCATATTTTCAGGCTTTTTAAGTAAGACAAGATCATATTGCTCTTGAATTAATGGTATAAAATCCACGTTGCCAACGATGGCGGCTGCCTTCTCAATGCCAACCCCAACATCCGCTTCACCTGCAGCAACTTTGCCGGCTACTCCGAGGTGGTTGCTCTCCTCCAGATCATAGCCAATCAATTGATTGGCTTGAATACGGTGCAAACGAAGCTGTTCATCGAGCAGGACTCTCGCGCCGGAGCCTTTCTCTCGGTTCACGAACCGCAATCCTGGTCGGTCAAGATCTTCCCAGCCATTTAATTGATGTGGATTCCCGCGTTCCACATATAGTCCGGCCCGTCGTTTGATCAGATTCACAACCATGTAAGAGGAACCGGTCAGTAATCTGCGGATATAAGGGAGATTATATTCACCGGTGTCCCCGTCTAATAGATGAGTGCTGACAATATCGGATTCTCCCTTGTACATGGAGATCAGGCTGTCGAGGCTGCCAACATAAGAGCGTAATGGCCTGACCGAAGGGATATGCTTTTCCATGTGCTTAGCTAACAAGTCCAGACTAATATCTTGACCCGTTATAACGATCGGGCGGATACCGGAAATCGTATAGGGCTGAGAGGTCTTTGCCGTTTCGCTATAGCTGCCGGTAGGTTCAAAAGTTCGGGCTGACTTCTTCGTTTGCTGCTTATAGGCTTCCAGATCGGAGGCATCTACCCGCATCTGTTTGCCAACACGGTAGGAGGGGAGATCACCTTTCTTAATCAGATCGTAGACCGTAAGTTTGGACACTTTAAGAATCTGTGCGATCTCTTCGGTCGTGTAAGAGATATCTTCGGCCATATGGTATTCTCCTTCATCTGCTGTTAAGCCATATTGTAGCATAAGTTACCTTAAGGCGTGGATTCACAGTAGTTTTCTAATTACCAGTTGTCGCCTCCTGAAGAACCACTTGGCGGACTATAAGAGTCTCCTCCGGAAGAAGGGGGTGAAGGGGAGGAACTAATCGATTCCTGCTGACGTCGCTGTTCCTCTTCTTGCCGGCGTCGTTCATCCTCTTGCCTTTGCTCTTCACGAATGATGTTATCGTATTCGAATTGCATTTGATTAATATTATGATCGGCATCATCAATTAGATTCATGGCTTCCATATAAAGTCCAAGCATTATCAAGTTATCAATTTGACTCATATTGGATTGATAACTGCTGCTATGATTGCTGGATACGGAGCGGTGTCTCGTACGGGCATATACCGATTCATAACGGTTCTGGATTTCTCTTATACGACGTTCTGCCTGTTGTTTCTCCTGTACAACCCGCTCGACATCAGTGACAAAAGTGTTTACATTGCGATCAATCGATTGCTGCTGACTCTCCGCGTCATCAAGCGAAATTTGGTTTGAGGCAAGATGATGATCCAACCTTTCTTTGTCCTTACGAATGATGTCGCTGGCGTTATTAAGCATGCTCCCAGGACCGCTTTGAGGAGAGAGGTGCTGCGCAGTTAATAGGGTGTCGGCTGTTTGGAACTTTCTCCAAGTATCCGAATGTGCGTGTTGAATGCCAGCGAGATGCTGCAGGGAGCGATCATAGGCAAGCATGCAGTCCTTCATCGCTAGCGTTGCCTGCTCCGAAAGTGTGATCATATTATCTAATTGTTCACGTGATGCGTTATAACGTTGCTCATTTATGGCAAGTGTTGTTGTTTCGGAATAGGAGACAACATCCCTATAGGTTTGTACAGCTTCCTCATATTTCGGCGGCATGAACGTCCATACGGACGGGTGAAACTTGCTTTTCATTTTTCGAAGCTCTTCTTGGAAGGCTTCTTCATTAAGAGAGAAGGACTGGACAAATTTTTTCATTCTCTCCATATCTTGCATGACCGATGCTCGGAGTTCTAACCTTTGAGGAACCATCTGACGTGCTATATCTAATGCACCACGAATGTTAGCTAACCGATCGGATGCGTCCCTCAGATCCCCATTTTCTAGAGAAACGATAAGCTGCTTGTGTTCAACAGCCGCGTAAGCTGTCCGCTCGAACGGGTTAAACTCAACGAGCTGTAATTGATTTTGTTGCATTTGTGCTTTAATCGATGCTTCCAATTCGTTGATCTTAGCTAACCCTGACTTTTGCTCCGCAATAAAATCCGGCAGCTTATCCAACAGTTGGTTGTGTAAAGTGGTCTGTTCATGCTGCGGTATCAGCAGCTCCGTAGCATCAATGAGTTCAGATAACTGCTGCTTGTAGACCGCATCCGTTTTCTCCTTGTTCACTTCGATTTCGTTTCTCATCATCCTTAGGGACAATTGATAGACATTCGCCAGTTCACTTACACGTCCACTAAGTGCCTGAATAACAGCTTGCATTTCTTTCACGATTTGGTTGTTTGTCTGATCCAGCTCTGCCAGTTCATTGGCGCTTTGACTGTGCTGTTTTGCATGATTATTCTGGTCGCTGACTGTCTTTGCGAATTGATCGAGCTCTGCAGTACCTTTCCTAGTTACAATTCCGATGTGGAGATTGCTGATTGATACAATCAGTTGTTGTACGATCTGAGCTTGCTGGTCAATAGCACGAGACAAAGGGAGAAGCTTCACTTCAGCAGAAGGTGGAGCTCCATATAATTGTACAAGCGGCTTTAATGTCTCCTGTGCACGGAAAAGTTCTACTGAAGTATCCTCAGCTAACGAAAGCACATTACGTTTGAGAGTAGTCCGCTTTTTGAATCGAATTAACACATAGAGTCCAGCCGCAAGGATGACAAGGCTGATGATAACAATGATGCTAATCAGGGGAAATCTGCCGGCATTCACAGGTTCCCTTTGCGAAAGATCGGGTATAACTTGCAGTGGTGAATGCTGTGATGGTGGCGCTACTAACAAGGGATCTGGAGTTGCCGGTTGGATTGGAGCTTCCACTTCAGGTTCAGGCAAAACATTCATAGCGCTGACCATTTGTAACAAGCCAGATCCGAAATCACCTTGTTTGGCCATTGGTGTGAAGTTTTTACCTAGAAATCGATCGATCGATTGGCGGGTTGTATACTCGCTGCCTGCGTAGTCGATCGGCAAAGCATCAAGTTTCTTCTGAAGCGGGACATTCATGAAATAGAGCTGAATGCGACGATCTGTTTTGGAAAGAAGAACAATAATATCATCCGCCTGAAGTGACCATGTATCGTAGACATTCTTTGCATAAACATCAGATTCTTCTCCATCCAAAGAATCGATTGTAAGAATATAGAACATATAAGGCGCACCTGCTCCAGCTGCCATCTCTAAGTCTTTAAGCTGTTCAGATGGAATCATGCCAGCGGTATCATAAATATGGGGTGTTCCTTTGTCTGGTAAACTAGCCGCACTTACCATCCCGGCAAACACGCATAGGAATAGCAAAATGGTAAGGAATATCGTTTTCTTCATCAAAATCCTCCTGAACAATTTTTCTCGTTTCATTGTATCATCTTTCATTTTTGAATCCACATATTCCCAAATAAAAATTCGGCCGAGTGCTTAGAAATATCCGAGGGAAGATTATCTCACATGAAATTCTTTTCAACTAGTTACATTTTATTAGCGGTTATGATATAAGTGGATATAAATAGATATAACTAGATATAATTTGGAGGAGATGGAATGGTTCAAAGGGTAAGGAATTATGCGATTTTGTTAGGTCTAGTTATGATGGTGCTCGTGATGGCTGGATGTGGGAAGGCAAATGGGGATGAGAACAACGCTGCTCAAAGCCAAGTTAAACTCACCATATCTGCGGCAGCCAGCCTAACGGATGCGCTAACGGAAATCCAGAAGACTTACGAAGAAGAGCATTCAGCAATCAAATTGCAATTCAACTTTGGTGCTTCAGGAGCGCTTCAGCGGCAGATTGAGCAGGGAGCCCCAGCGGATCTGTTCCTGTCCGCAGCAGCTAAGAACTTGAAAGCACTTGTTGATAAGCAATTGATCGATACAGACCAACAGATCAATCTATTAAGCAATGAACTTGTCGTAGTGGTTCCGTCAGACAGTACATCCGCAATCACATCAGTTGCAGATTTATCCAAAGCGGAATTCTCTCATATCGCCATCGGTATTCCGGAAAGTGTGCCGGCAGGTAATTATGCGAAAGAATCATTAACGAACGCGAACATGTGGGATTCCCTTCAGTCCAAAGCAGTGCAAGCCAAAGACGTGCGTCAAGTGCTGCAATATGTAGAGACTGGCAACGCTGATGCAGGGTTTGTCTACAAGACCGATGCGTTGACATCCGATAAAGTGAAGATTGCTTTTACCGTTGATCCGGCTACATACACATCTATTCAATATCCGATTGGGATTGTCAAAGCAACGAAACACAGCAAAGAAGCTGAAGAGTTTTATACCTATCTGCAATCGCAGGAGGCACTTGATGTATTTGTGAAATACGGTTTCTCTGTACCAGAGAGCAAATAGGAACATTTAGAACGGGGAACACGATCATTCTTTTTAGGAGGTAACGATGCGGAAAGTTTTTGCTGCTGTTATTCTATTATTTGTTCTTGCCGTCCTGATCTTATCCATTTCACATCGAACAGAGGTTGGTTTCCGGATTACTGTCCATAACAATATGGAACAATCCATATCTCATTTGGTTATAACCTATCCCAATGGTTCTAAGGAGTTTGAGATGGAACCGCGTTCTGTAAAGACGATTCATGTTCATCCAAAGAATTTCGGAGAAGGCTCAATTAATCTTATTTATATTGAAGGGCAAGCTCATCAAGAAATGATAGTGTTCGGATATATCGAGAACGGTTATAACGGTCGAGCTGATGTAAGCATTGATTCCGTTGCGGAGAATGGAGAGCTCCAAGTAACCGTACAAGAGAAAACTAATCTTTACTAAATGACTGATTTAAGAAGCCGCGATCATTGATCGCGGTTTTTTTTGGTTAATTTTCAGGAAAGATATGCAAAATAAGGTTGCGATCTAACCTATCCTTTCAGAGAGGTGTGCAAATGACGTTATCTCAAGTACTGCGACAAATGATGATTAAGGAGTCAGGATCGAATCCAAATAATGATTCATCAGCTAACCTTCCTGATCAGGACAACCAACCGCCAACACTTGCACACACGCTAGAAGAATTCAAAGATTGCAGTGATGTGACTCATGAATCATTTCCTGAGCATCAAGTGGAGCTTATCTACTTTGATCAATTGGTGGATAAGGAAAAATTAAGCCGTCATATTTTATCACCATTATTAACCGGGACTGAGCAGGAAGTATCAAAGATGCTACTGCATCTACAACCTTTTCACACGAATAGCAGCAAAGATCTGATCTTGAACATTTTGGCCGGTGGCGTAGGCGTATTTCATGGTCCTAATGCTTTCGTATTTAACGTCTATAGTCCCGAGAACCGATCGATCAGCCAGTCCGAGACCGAGACGGTTATCACAGGTCCTCATGATGCCTTTACCGAGCAGATTAATACTAGCCTGGCTATGATCCGTGCAAGATTACGGAGCTCACATTTGAAAGTAATCAAGCTGTCTGTTGGGGAAGTTTCGAAGACAGAGGTTTATTTGTTGTATATAAAAGATATCGTTAATATGCGATTCGTCGATGAAGCCAAGAAGCGTATTGAAAAAATTGAAGTGGATGCCATTCTCGATACGAATATGATCATTCAGTATATGGATGATAATAAATATTCAATTTTCCCTCAATTTCTAACTTCCGAGCGTCCGGATGCGATCGTGTCCAAGCTTGTAGCCGGTCGTGTGGTTGGCATGGTAGACGGGAGTCCGTCAGCATTTACAGCACCCACATCCTTCTTTGAATTTTTCTCATCCTCGGATGATTATTATCAGCGATGGATTCTAGGAAGTGCCATTAGGCTGCTGCGCTTCATAGCGTTTATCATTACGATCAGCTTCACGGCCATGTATGTATCTGTAACGACCTTCCATTATGAGATGATCCCGGAAAATCTGATACTTACCTTAACAGAATCGCGAAGCAGGGTGCCATTTCCGCCATTATATGAGGCATTACTGATGGAAGTAACGATTGAACTGCTGAGGGAAGCGGGGGCGAGACTGCCGACCAAGATCGGTCAAACCATCGGTATCGTTGGCGGTATCGTAATTGGTCAGGCGGCCGTACAAGCAGGTTTAACGAGCAACATTCTCATTATTGCAGTCGCTTCATCAGCGATTGCATCCTTTGTTATTCCAAGCTATGTGATGAGTGCTTCGATCCGGTTAATTCGGTTTGGATTGATTCTTTTAGCCGGCTTATTTGGCAATCTGGGTATTTTGTTTGGTATTACCGCGATTGTGATCCACTTGAGCAGCCTGACCAGCTTGGGATCGTCTTATTTGAATCCTGTCGCACCATTCGAGCCGAAAGACTGGAAGGATATCTTTATTCGTGCTCCTTTCAGCTCGCTTCGCGCGAGGCCGACACAAAGCGATTCTCCCAATAAGGTACGCAATAAGACCAGGCGGTGAATACATGGAGACTTCAGAAAAGCTATCTCCCTTCCATACAACGATCTTTATATATATGATCCAAACCGGTGTTATGGGCCTCATTCTTCCGCAACTGCTTGCTGAGAATTTTGGGACGAATGGCTGGATTACGTTGTTTGGATTTGGCATCTTGGCAACGTTGAATATATTGTTGATTGGTGTGGTATATAAACTGGGGCAGGGAAAATCGATATTTCGAATTTTAGAGCAATCCATTCCGAAATTTATGCTGGTCCCTGTGTATCTCGCATTGGCTTTAGTCTGGGCTTTACTTGGCTGTATGGCAGGGAAAGAATATATATTGATATTTCAGATGTATGCTTTTCCAACAACAAGTCCAATGGAATTTAACTTAATACTTGATATATTGGTGTTCTGGTTATTAACGATGGGTCTATATAATATCGCTAAAGCTTCCACCGTTTTCTTCTGGCTAATTGTTTGGTTCGTCCTGCTTCTGTTTTTCTTTTACGCGGATTTTAGCTGGTCAAGAATGACACCATTCCTGTTTAAGGGTGGAAAATTAAGTTTGCTGGAAAGTCTTGATATTTATTCTTCGTTCGTTGGATACGAGACGATTCTTCTCATGTTCGCTTATACGAATCAGAAGACCAAGCTTATTAAGTCCGCTATGTTAGGTAATTCAATCACGACTCTGACTTACCTCTATCTCGCCTTGATTACATTCGGAGTATATAGTCTGGAACAATTAAAGAGTAAGGCCTTTCCTTTACTGGAGATGCTGGCGTATATCCGGTTTCCTTTCGTTGAGCGGATGGAAAATTTGCTGTTTGGATTTATTTTATTTACCGTCCTGTTCTCTGTGGTGACCTATGAATGGTGTGCACTCGAGATGTTGAAGCAAGTTTTCCCTAGGCTAAAGGTTAATTTTCTAGCTTTTATGCTTATGCTGTCTTGTTTCGTCATTGCTTATATTCCGGATACGTTGAATGAGGTAGGAGATTGGCTAAGTACATTAAGTTTAATCGAATGCGGGATTGCGGTCGGGTTGCCTCTTGTGCTAATTGTTGTTCTCCTATTCCAAAATATCGGAAGCAGGCCTGCTCATGAATAGAATGCTGTTATTCTTACTCACGCTGGTTACGCTGATTGTACTTCCGGGCTGTGATTATCGTATCTTGGAACGAATTGGTTTCACATATGCAGGCAGCTACGATCTCGTAGAGGATAACCAGATAGAAGTTGGAATCAGCATTCCAAGAGCTGACCCAACCATTAAATTAGTGAGAGAGCTACATTCCGCAATTGGGAAGAGTTCCAAGGATGTGAGGCTTAAATTTGCCCAACAAACGGATTTATTACTTGTCAATGGCCAAATTCGCGTGCTGCTCTATTCAGAAGCGCTTGCACGTAAAAGTCTCTCCGATCAAATCAAAGGCATAGTAAGGGATACCTCAATCTCTCCACTGGTTAAAATCGCTATAGTAAATGGTAATGCGAAGGAGTTGCTTTTCAAGAATTATAAGCAGCATTTGTCTACAGATAAGTATATCAATCGGTTATTAGAGAAGGAAAGTACTAATCATCAAATTCCCAGAACAACGTTGTATGAATTCGAACGCGATTATTATGATGATGGTGTGGATCCAGTCGCACCTGTTATTAAAGATGATGGAGAGAATATTACAACGGATGGTATTGCATTATTTCGGGATTATGATTTTGTAGGCAAAATTAACAGCAAAGATGCCTTAGTTTTCTGTATCTTGAGAGGGAATTTCAAGAAAGGATCAATGAGTCTCGACTTGAATAGTAAAAATGACGATAATGCTCAAAACTACATCATGTTCACTTCAATGATCAGTAGTAAAAAGGTATATGTTGAGCATAAAGCAAATGAACCCATTCATGTCGTGATTAAAGCGATGATCAAAGGGTCTATTCATGAATATATCGGAGATTTAAAATTAAGCGATGATGCACAGCGGCACCAGATAGAGAATAAAGTTTCGCAGCTTTTATCTGAACGGGCGAATCGAATAATGAAGCAGTTGCAGGAAAAGAAGGTAGACAGCTTAGGGATCGGCATGCACGTTCGCAACAGCATGTCCTATAAAGACTGGAAAGGTATGAATTGGCGTGAAGTATATCCTGAGGTGAAGGTGGATTGTCAACTGCATTTCAAAGCGAAGGATTATGGAAAGGCCAGATAGCTAAAAAACAAGCCCGAACAGGCATGAAGCATGCTGCGGGCTTGATATGTCTTGATCTTATTGCATGGATCTGTAAGGAGAATTTATGTCTTCGTTATGAGAATTGTAACTATTATACGAGTGCGCAGCATATCCCGGGTTAATGGAAGGAGATTGGTTATACGATTGTGAAATCGGGGAGTTATATTGCGAGTGAATCATATTCTCCACTTGTTTGCAGATCTGGGATACTTGGTGCAGCTGTTGAAGAGCCGTTTGATGACCTTGCAAAGCCGTTTGGATAATTTGAGCAGCCTTCTGCTCACGAGCTGCTAATTCCTCAAGGCGTTGTGCATTTTGCTGCTCTTGCTGTAAGAGCATTTGATAATTATGGCTGGCTTGCTGTGTCTGATTAACAAGCTGTTGGATCATTTGCTCACATTGATGAAGGGACTGACTTGCTTGGTTGTTTGTAAATTGCATATTTGAATTCCTCCTTTGATTTAAAGAACACATAATAGAGTCCCATTATGAACGATTAATATTCCGATCCGAGCTGCTTATAATTTGAGCGTAAGAAGCTCATTCTAATAACCGTTATGTTAATTCCGACTGGTTCACTTGGAGGAAGTCATGGAGAAGAAGAAGCAACGAGATCTAGCTTCAATTGCGACAATACCTTTAACGATGACTTTAGCTAATTCCATCCTTATTCCTGTTCTTCCTTCAATGCAGAAAGCGATGGGAATCAGCGCTGTACAATCAAGCTTATTGATTACGGCATATGCGGTAATTGCCATTCTGTTTATTCCAATCACGGGTTATTTATCAGATCGGGTTGGACGGAAAAAGGTTATATTACCCGGATTGTTACTTGTCGCCGCAGCAGGTGCTTTTTGCGGATGGGCAGCAGTTGCCTTTGATAAACCGTATGCCTTAGTGATGACCGGAAGATTGTTTCAAGGATTAGGCGCAGCAGCTTGCTTTCCTGTAGTATTACCCCTTGTTGGTGATTTGTTCAAGAAAGAAGAGGATGTCAGCAGTGGTCTTGGCCTTGTAGAAACAGCCAACACCTTTGGTAAAGTACTTGCTCCGATTATTGGATCTGCCTTAGCCATGTGGACCTGGTATATGCCATTTTGGTTCATACCGGTGTTTAGTATGATTTCCTTTGTACTTGTTGCCGTTTGGGTCAAAGCCCCTAAAGATAAGAAGCCAGCGGTACCTTTTAAGAAGTTCGTCCATTCGGTTGTTGCTTTATTCCATGAAAAAGGAAGATGGCTGTGGGGTGTGTATATTTCGGGCGGCATCAATATGTTCGCAATATTTGCATCCTTATTTTATCTCTCCGAAACACTGGAGGAACGAGGGAGCCATGGCATTCTGAAGGGCTGTCTTGTTGCGATTCCACTTGCTGCTTTATGCTCCACCTCATGGGCTATTGGCAAATGGATTGGCCAGAACAAGAAGTTAATGAAGTGGATTAGTGTCATTGGCTTTGTTGAAGCTGCGGGCTGCTTGATCTTTTTGGCCTTGGGTCGAACAGATACACTTTGGGTCATCATCTCAATCCTGTTTGCAGCTTCAATAGGACTTGGAGCTGCGCTTCCAAGCCTTGATGCACTTCTGACAGAAGGAATCGAGAAAGAACAGCGGGGAACTGTCACTTCCTTCTACAGCAGCATCCGATTTCTAGGAGTGGCGGCCGGACCACCAGTTGCTGCATTATTAATTGAGAATTCAAAGACATCACTATTCTGGGTGCTGACCGTCTGCTGTACTGTAGCTGCTTTAATTGCTCTATTTACGATAAAGCCAAAGCAAGGTTAATGGTAATTTCGTTATATCTGATCGGATCTTTTCATACCCTCTAAAATAATGGTACCAGAGGAGGGATCCGTGCATGGCACAGTCTGAATGGTATGAGCATCGCTTCTGGCTGCAAATTATGGGTGATCATGCCCGATTTATATTCAATACTTTATCACCAGTTGAGATGAATGATATCAAGCTCGCGAATTATTACATTGCTGCTTATGATCAATTGCTTGATTATGCAAGGCAGTCTTCTTCTGAAGCAGATTGTCACTCGATCAGCAAGCAGGCTTGTGATCTAACAACTGAATTTCGGGCCTTCAAGCTGGATCTGCTCGAGAGAGCGATACTTGGCAAAGTGAAGATTATGCTTACCCCAACCTTTCTAAATCATATGGTGAATGAGCTAGAGGAATATTTGAGAATTCTTCATGAATTAGTCGCAGGCAAACCGGTACCTCAGTTTGATGCCCTGCATCATGATTTCTTATGGCTGCCAGATGCAGCAGGGCACGCAGCGGCGATCGGAAGCGACTTGGATATGGTAGAGAAACCTCTAATCAAGCGAACAGAGCAATTTGAAATACATTTTCAACAGCTGTATTTAAAAAGTGTGGAGCTTGCCGGATACATGAGGACAGAGCTGAAAGACTTCCCAGCATTCCGCAGGCTTCATAAGGAAATCGACATGGAGATGAAGCTGTTTGTTGGTTTTCTGAAGGAGCTGGAGGAGCTTGAATTATCGGATGAAGTGTTGGATCGAATTAGTCCGTTGATGCCGGATCATATGATGAGGGAAGAATGTTACTACCTGACCAAGCTTGCGCAGCTGGGGCTGGTTCCAAATCCGAATTGCCAGGCGGATAAACCACGTATTCAATCTTAATCGTAGATGAAATTTAATGTAAGGCAGCAGAACTGTCCTATACGGGATAGTTCTTTTTGTGTTCAGCTTGCAGATAGGTATCAGGATAGCGATAATGAAGTTATCATTGTCGAAGGACTAATAGGAGTTGACCGGTTATGTTTCTACGAAGCGTGGAAATCAGGCGGGATGAAGATTTGGATGAGAGGGCGTATCCATTCTCAATTCCAGCGATTAAGACGATGGACAAGCTGCATTTTCATACAAACGTGACGTTTCTGGTTGGGGAAAATGGGTCAGGGAAGTCAACGCTGCTTGAAGCTATCGCGTATCAATGCGGGTTTCATACAGCGGGTGGAAGCAGGAATAACGAATATGAGGTTGATTCTTCAGCTGCGATATTAGGAAATGCCATTCGGCTTTCCTGGATGCCTAAGGTAACGAACGGATTCTTTCTGCGTGCGGAAACTTTTTATCACTTTGCCTCTTATATCGATACGCTGGGTGCAGATACTCTACGAAATTATGGAGGGCGCTCCTTACATCAGCAATCACACGGGGAAGCATTCCTGTCTTTGTTTAAGCATCGTTTTGGGAAAAAAGCGATCTACCTGCTTGATGAGCCAGAGGCTGCATTGTCACCTGCTCGTCAACTAGCCTTAATGCGTGTGATTAAGGATTTATCAGATGAGGCTCAGTTTATTATCGCCACTCATTCTCCCATTCTGCTGGGGTATCCGGATGCTCGAATCTTGAATTTTGATGACCAGCCGGTGGAGGAGATCCGTTATGAAGATACCCTTCATTATATAGTGACAAGAAGATTTCTGGAAAACCGGAAGACGGTGTTAGCTGAGTTGTTTGAGGATGAGGATTAAGGAGTACAAAGGGGATGCAGCGATGGAAGATCAGTGGAGGATCGCGGAGCATGATCCGCAGTGGCGAATGGTATTTCTAGAGATCGGCTCTAACTTAAGAGCAGCTCTAGGGGAATTAGCGATTCGAATTGATCATATAGGGTCAACCTCCGTTGAGGGGCTAGATGCCAAGCCGATTATTGATATTCAAGTTTCGGTGATGGATATTGAGGATTTAACCAGCTATAGGCCTGAGATAGAACAAATAGGCTTTGTGTTCAGAGGTGAGAATGAGGATAAATCGAAACGATATTTCCGTGAAGCGCCAGGTGCGCGAAGAACTCATCTCCATGTGAGACAAGCCGGCAGCTTTGCTGAACAGCTTAATCTGCTGTTTCGTGATTATTTGCGCGAACATCAGGAGGACTGCCACCGATATGGGGAGGAAAAGCATCGGTTATTTGAACTTTACAAGCATGATCGGATCAAATATGTGGAAGGCAAAGGGCCGATTGTCTGGGATATTGTACATAAGGCTCATCTCTGGTCACAGGAAACAGGCTGGCGGCCTGGTGATTCGGATGCTTAGAGGGGGAGAAATGTTTTGACGCTGCAACAACTAAAGTACATCATTGAAGTCGCGAACCGGGGCTCTATTAATGAAGCCGCCAAGCGGCTGTTTATTTCGCAGCCAACGCTGTCTAATGCCATCAAAGACTTGGAAGAAGAGCTGCAGCTGGCAATATTCGAGCGTTCTAACAAAGGTATTTCCCTCTCAAAGGAGGGTGTCGAATTTCTAAGCTACGCCCGTCAAGTCGTGGAGCAGGCGGAGCTGCTGGAGAGCAGGTATCTGAACGCGAAGCCGTCACCGCAGCATTTTTCCGTGTCGACTCAGCATTATGCCTTTGCCGTGAATGCATTTGTTAGCCTGGTGCAGGAATATGGGCAGGAGGAATATGAGCTATCATTACGTGAGACGAAGACTTACGAGATCATTGAAGATGTGAAGAGCTTGCGCAGCGAGATTGGTATCCTATATCTGAACGAATTCAACGGGAAAGTGATCAACAAGCTGTTGAAGGATTCGAACCTGCAGTTTACCAGTCTATTCACCGCGAAGCCTCATATTTTTATCAGCATCAAAAATCCGCTGGCCAAGCAAAAGAAGGTTACCATTGACCAGCTCGATGAGTACCCGTATCTATCCTTTGATCAGGGGGAATATAACTCCTTCCATTTTGCCGAGGAAATTCTAAGTACGTTATCCCATAAGAAAAGCATCCGTGTAAACGACCGCGCGACATTATTTAATCTGTTGATTGGCTTAAATGGTTATACGATTTCAACCGGTGTACTAAGTGCGGATCTGAATGGGAATGAGATTATTCCGATTCCACTTGATACCGAAGAAACGATTAATGTGGGATGGATAGCCCATCGGAGTACAGCGCTATCCAAGCTGGGATCAACCTACATTGATGCGCTGCATCAAGCAATCGCACCTTCCTAGACGAATCAGGGAATGGAAGCGGGACCACGATGCTTATTTCAAGGCCTCTTAGCTGTTGATCAGCTGAGGGGCTTTTTATTGTCCAGTAACTTGATACCTTCGTTGGAGTAGTCCGTTAGCACGGAAAAGCATATTGTTAGCTAAAACAAAACTATTTTTACCTAACAAAAGTTATGTTATGATATCGCTTATAAAGCTAAATTAGCAAAGGATGTGCCTAATCTATGGTCAATAAAGTTACGATGCAGCAAATCGCTGATCATCTTGGGGTTTCAAAATTCGCAGTATCTAAAGCGCTTTCGGGGAAGCCGGGTGGTGTCAGTGCAGAAACAAGAGACAAAATTGTAAGCGTTGCCACTCAACTTGGCTATTTTGTCAATAAACAAACGAAGACTACCTCGAAACGAAATAAACCTGTATCGGTTAATACCAATACACGAGATACCGTTATTTTGCTTGTACCGAAAGTGAGGTATCAAACGCGGGATTCCTATTTCTGGGGACGTATTATTGACGGTATTACGGAGGAGCTCGCCGACCGCGACATCAGCGCTCTAGTTGTAACCGAATATTTCAAGGACAACTTCTCGAATCTCATTAATCCAAGTGGCGTGTTAGGCATTATTGGCGTCGGTTTTATTGCTTCCAAGATGCTGCTCGAAATTCGGAATCTCGGCATTCCATTTGTTCTCGTTGATCATGAGGACCCCCTTATTCCTTCGGATGTTCTATTCATGAATAATGTGGAATGTACAAGACGTGTCACCAACTATTTGATCGGCTGCGGCCATAGCAAGCTGCAATTCGTCGGCAATACCCGCTATGCGCGAAGCTTCATTGACCGATATAACGGTTACCGCACAATGATGGAGGAGCATGGGCTGGCGCTGAATCAGGAAGAAGGACTAATTTCATTTGAAGGCGAGAATCGGAGTGAAATGACCGAGGCGCTGGAAGCCATTGTGAAAGAACTTATTAATGAACAGCGGCTTCCGACGGCCTTTGTCTGCGCGAACGATTCAATAGCCATCTGTATGATGACCGTACTGGGCAAGCTGTCAGTGCAGGTTCCGGAGCAATGCTCCGTTACAGGCTTTGATAACATCCAGGATGCGGAATGGGCTAAACCGGCGCTGAGTACTGTTAATGTTCAGAAGGAAGCACTCGGCCGTCGGGCTGTGGAGATGCTTCTCAGAAGATTAGACCATCCTGACAATCTGCAGGAAAAAGTATTGCTTGCAGGAGAATTCATCATACGCGAATCAACAGCGCTTAAGAAAGGCGGCTAACCGGACATTCGGTTAAAGGAGATGACAACATGAGTAAATGGGGTTCCCGCTTGCGAATATGGACGGAATGGCCGTCTACACGGATGGAAGCGAAGCTGTTAATCGTTTTTGTTCTGCTTATTCTGCTTCCCATTGCTTTACTTACTTTATTATCTGCGCAGCGATACACGCAAACGATCGAGTCGAACACGGTATCTTATGCTTCGGAACTTACAGATAAGATGATAAGCAAGCTTGACGACTACACGGTGGACATGAAAAAAATCTCGATTATCCCGTCTTATTTGGATGAAATTCAAGCAGGGTTGAAGCTATCCAACGACTACTATGAGAAGGAGCATGAAGTTAAGGGGACATTATCCAACACTTCGGCTGCGGATGACACGGTCAAGCTTAAAATCCAACGTAAAATCGAGAGCAGTATTTATTTTATGAACAATATAAAAGAGGGTACGAGCAATATCTATCTATTTGATCGTTACGGAAATCCCTATTATGTGATAAAGAGTGGAGGCGTACGGTCGAATCTGAGCGACTATTACGGGAATTGGCAGCAAATTGCTCATGAAGCGCATGGCAAACCTGTCCTTGTCAGCACACAGGAAGTGACCACGGTTAACCGCAAACAGTATGTGTTTACAGTGGTTCGGGAAATTATTGATAAATCATATAACCCTATTGGGCTCATCGCCGTTGATGCTAACATTTCGGTTATTACTAATATTGTTCAGGATTTGGATGCGACGACGCATGGTACAACGCTTATCTTGGATGAGCAGAATAGCGTCATCTATGACAGTGAGCAAAAATACTTATTGCAAAATTTATCGGATAATGAGCTGTTGAAGCAGGTAACCGGCAAAGAAGGCAGCTTCCATATCGGTAAAAAGGATCAATCGCAGCTGGTTATATACCGCAAATCAGAGGAATCTGGTTGGCTGATGCTAATCTCTATACCTGAGAAGCAACTCATGTATGAAGCGATGAGAACACGCAATTATACGACGGCAGCGGCCATTTTCACGATGTGTCTGGCGTTCGTCATCTCGTTAATCACCATTTTTGCATTAACCAAACCGCTGCGCTCGCTTGTTAAGCTGATGAAGCAGGTTCAGTCCGGCAAGCTGGATGTGATGTTCCCCATCAGGCGGCGTGATGAGGTAGGCATGGTTGGTAATGCTTTTAACCGGATGATGGGGCGCATCGTATCTTTGATTGAGGATATTTACCGGATCGAGCAGCGCAAAAATCAGATTGAACTGGAAAGCTTGCAACGCCAAATCAATCCTCATTTTATCTACAACACACTCGAGTCCATTCGGATGACTGCCGTCATCAATGATGATCCGGAAGTTGGTCAGATGGTGCAGCTGCTTGGGCAGCAACTTCGTTATAGCATTCATGCGGGAAGCGAGACGGTACAAGCCGAGCAGGAATGGGAGCACTTAAGAATGTATATGCAGCTTCTAAGCTATCGTTATGGAACTCGCTATTCCTTAAAGCTGCCTGAGGATTCTGCGGTAGGGAAAATTGAAGTCATGAAGCTGCTTTTCCAGCCAATCGTTGAAAATGCGATTAATCATGCCTACGACGAGCAGACGGGGGATTTGGTTATTTCAATTGGTTATATGCAAGCTGGCGGAGATCAATATTTTGTCGTCAAAGACGAGGGCAGCGGCATGGACGAAACAGCGCTGCTGCGGCTGAGAAGTATGCTTGATGCAGAGCAAATGCCGGAATGGGAAGGCCGGGGTATTGGTCTAAGGAATGTAAACGAGCGGCTCAAATTACGCTATGGCCCAGCTTATGGGATTACAGTCGACAGCGCGATAGATGAAGGAACGACGGTGTCCATTAAACTTCCGATCACTCCAAAACAAGGAGGAATAACCTTATGAACATTATTGTAGTCGATGATGAGGAACGGATTAGACTCGGATTGTGCAAGCTGATCGAACAGGCAGGGGATAACTATGTCATTATCGGCTCCTATGGCAGCGGCCAGGAACTACTAAATGAACTTGAACACCTGGAGCCGGATTTAATTATTACAGATATTAAAATGCCGCAAATGACCGGACTTCAGCTCATTGAAAAAATAGTCCGTACGCGGAAAAAGGTGAAATTCGCCGTCTTAAGCGGCTTCAATGATTTCGAATTTGCGAGAGAGGCGATGCGCTATGAGGTTAAGGAGTATCTGCTTAAACCTGTTAATTTAGAAGAACTGAATCGTATGCTTGCGAAGATAGAAGCGAGTGTGCAGCAGGAGAATAGCCGCAGACGCCTTGAATCGGAGGATTTGCTCAGTTTGCTGCTGTTTGCTGACGATAGGCAAATGCCAGCAACACTCAAGGATGAGGTGAGCAGCGAGCTTGATCGCAGCCGTTTGTTTGCTGAGCATTATGCTGTGTTGTTAATAGGTGCTGAGCCGACGATCACGGATGAGCAGCTTGAGAAATTCACAGCAGATTGGCAGCGTGAATGCATAATTGTAAGAAACGATAGTCAGCGAAAAGCAATGGTGATGGCAGTTGGTGAGAATGACCATGCGAATACAGTACGAGAACTCGCTGTGACACTGCTGCAGCGAATGCCCAGCTTTACGAAAGCGAAAATCGGAATTAGTGGTGTTTTTTGCGGCAGTATCTGGCTTCAACATGCCTTTCGCGAAGCCTCGACAGCTTTTCAACATGCTTGGTATAATACCGAGCTGCGCTGGTGTTCGGGAATGAGTAACCAAACAGCGCATAAGGAAGAGCGTTATCGTTTGCTTCGTATTATCGATAAGGAGGTTTTGCCAGCCCTTCAGGTATGCGACTTTGCATTGGCGAAACGTGCTTTCGAAAGCTGGCTGATGGAATGTGCCAAGTACCGTTTGAATTGGGAAGAGCTGAGTGAAGTATGCTCAGATCTGGATGTGCTTATAAGTGAGGAAATTAAGCAATGGCTTGGTCAGCAGCAGTCGATTAGTGAGACGATTAAGATGATTGCTCCTGAGAGCTTCGAGGACTGGCGTTCATTTGCCGATCAGCTGCGCGAGGATATGAACAATCGGTTTTTCACGCTTGAGCAGGGACGTTCTGAGAATAAAGCGGTTGAAACCATTAAAGCGTATCTTCAGAAGCATTATACGGAAGAAATCGAACTGCAGCGTCTGGCTGATCTCGTCTATTTGACGCCAAGCTATCTGAGCAAGCTGTTTAAAATCGAAACAGGCGAAACGATAACCGACTATTTGACCACGGAGAGAATTGAACAGGCAAAACGGCTGCTTCGCGATGAGCAGGGCTTGAAAACGTATATGGTCGGCGAGAGAGTAGGCTATGCGGATCCGGCTTATTTTACTAAAGTGTTCAAAAAAATGACCGGTAAAACGCCAAAAGAATACCGTGATATTGTTAGGTGATTCTTGTTAGGTAAAAGTTATGTTAATTAAAGACAATAAAGAATAACAAAGACCATTAAAATAATAGAGCCAATCGCCTATAATTCGGTGTAAGCGTTAACAAACCGGCGTGTAGTCATCCAACAGAAAGCGAGGGAGCCTATTGTTTAATTTTAGTTTCAAAACACAGCGTTATCTAATTTTATTCGGATTTTTAACGATTCCCGTCCTGCTATCGCTGACATTCTCGTATTATCCAGCGATCTCCTTACTCTATTACAGCTTAACCGATTGGACTGGACTAGGCTGGGAAATGAATTTCATTGGCCTCGACAATTACAAGGAAATATTCACGAAACCTGAAGTATTCGGCGCACTGAAGAACAATCTCTATTATTTTATCGGTGGACTTGTCCAGGTTGCGTTATCGCTGTACTTCGCGGTTATTCTGACCGGCAAGCTGCGCGGTCGCAACGGATTCCGGGCGATGCTGTTCATCCCTTACGTGCTGCATAGTGTTGCAACTGTAATCATGTTTAAAAACCTGTATCACATGGAATACGGTTCACTTAATGTGCTGCTAGGCTCGATTGGATTGGAATCATGGCAGCAGAGCTGGCTTGGCAACAAGCATCTCGTGAACTTCTCACTTGCTTTTATCTCGATGTGGAAGTACATGGGCCTCAACATGGTTATATTTATCGGAGCGCTGCAATCCATTCCGAGTGACTTGTATGAAGCAGCTTCGATCGACGGGGCAAACAGCAGACAGAAATTCAGGTTCATTACCTTGCCGAGCATTCGAAAAGTCATGGAGCTGATGCTCATTCTCACCTTGACTGGAGCACTCGAAGCATTCGATATTCCATATGTCATGCTGCTTGGTGCGAATGATACATCGACCTTTGTCATTAAGACGGTTGATACGGCGTTCAAATATCAGAACTTCGGTCTCGCATCCGCAATGGCAGTGGTGCTGCTCATCATGGTATTAATCTTCATCGTTATTCAACGCAAGCTGCTGTTCAGAGAGGAGAGATAAAGAGATGAGACGAGAAGAATCATTCTCCTTTACGATTTTCAAATATGTGACGCTGGCCATGGCTTTATTCGTCGTATTTTTCCCCTTGTATTCCGTATTTGTTGGTGCATTCAAGACGCAGATCGAGTATTACCAATCCGGGCTTCGACTGCCTGCTAATCTATTTAACTTTGATAACTTTAGCAAGGTCATTGACATCGGCAAGCTTGGGCTCGGCTTTAAAAATATTTTCATCATTCTCGTCATTGCGGTTGCCGGCAATATCATGTTCGGAACGATGGTCGCTTATGCAATCGGAAGATTTGATTTCAAGCTGAAAAAACCAATTATGGGGATGTATCTGATTGCCCAGGTTATTCCGATGGTAACAACCCAAGTTGCTACGTTTAGTGTGATTAAATCACTGCATCTGTACAATACGATGGGTGGTCCTATCATTTTATATTTGGGAGCAGATGTCCTTCAAATTGTTATTTACTTGCAGTTTGTGAATAGCATTCCGAAGGATTTGGACGAAAGCGCAATGATCGAGGGGGCTTCCTTGTTCCGAATCTACCGCTCTATTATTTTCCCGCTGCTAGGACCTGCTACAGCAACCCTTGTCATCTTGAAGACGATTGCCATTTATAACGATTTCTATACTCCGTACTTATACATGCCGAGCCAAAAACTAAAGGTCGTGTCGACAGCTATCTACTCGTTTGTTGGACCTAATGCTGCTCAATTAAATGTGATATCGGCAGGTATTCTTATTATTTTCATTCCTACACTACTGCTGTTCCTGTTCCTCCAGCGTTATATTTTCGCGGGAGTAACGAATGGCGCGGTGAAATAGTTGAATGGACTAAATAGTTGAATGGACTAAATTGCAGATCGGACCAAACAGAAGTCATTTAGAAGGAGTGCATCAACGTTGAAACAATGGAATGAATATGTGAATGGAATGACATGGGGCTGGACAGGGGTTCGCGGCACTTGGGCGAGTCCGGAAGCGGAACACTCCATGTCAGAGATGACAAAGCTGAATGTAAATTGGGTGGCGATAGCTCTTGCTGCCGACCAGGAAACACCGCAGTCCACGATCATTCCTTATTGGAACGAACCAACCGTAACGGATGGTGAAGTGTTGTGGGCCATCCGAGAGGCGAAGCGTCATGGGTTGAAAGTATGCTTGAAGCCGGTCGTCAACTGTGCGAACGGGACTTGGCGGGCTCACATTAATTTCTTTGATGATGAGGTACCTGGTGAACCAAGCTGGGCGGAGTGGTTCAAGTCTTACACTTCATTTATCACGCATTATGCTGCAATTGCAGAAGCGGAAGGCTGTGAGATGCTGTGCATCGGCTGCGAAATGGTGCAGACCGACAAACGTGATAAGGAATGGCGCGCTTTAATTGCTGAGGTTCGCAAAATCTACAGTGGTCTTATTACCTATAATTGCGACAAATATCAGGAGGAACGTGTTACCTGGTGGGATGCGGTCGATATTATTTCCTCCAGCGGCTATTATCCTATTGATCAATGGGAAACCCAGCTGGACCGTATCGAAGCTGCCGTGAAGCCCTTGAACAAACCGTTCTTCTTCATGGAGGCTGGTTGTCCTAGCCGTGAGGGCTCAGCTGTTAGGCCTAATGATTGGTCACTTCCTGGCAGCCCGTCCGAGCTTGAACAAAAGCGTTATTATGAAGCCATGTTCGCTGCTTGCTCGAAGCGTGAATGGATGCAGGGATATATGCTGTGGGATTGGCCGGCACGATTGTATAAGGCTGAGGAAGCGGCAAGCAACGATGATTACTGCATGTATGGCAAGATCGCGGCTGCAGTCATAAGCGAGCATTATCATTTCTTGGCATCCAAGAAATAGTAGTCTTTTACTGTTTATCAACCTAACAAAACAAAAATTGTTAGCATAATTCATGACAAGAAAAACAAAAAAACTTCATGTGAATTTGTTTTTAGAGCGGATATGATGGATATGTAAGCGATACCAAAACGAGTGGTAAACGAAATGGAAGCTATGTAAAACTAAATTACAGGGGGTAACAACGATGGAAAAAAGATTTGCAGTCACATTGGTTCTTGCTTTAACCGTAGTCCTCACTGCAGCTTGTGGAGGCAACAATGAAGGTAATAACAATGCAGGAACGGCTACGAATTCTACCGGTAACAATGCTACAGCTTCAAACGACGCTGGTGCGACAAATGCTGGTGCAACAGATTCAGACGCTCCAAGCGATCTGAGCGGAACAATTAAAGTACTTACGCAAAGAACGGACTATGTCAATGATGGAACCTTCGACAAGTATGCAGCTGCGTTCAAGGAAAAGTATCCAAACGCGAAAGTAGAATTTGAAGGTCTTACTAACTACGCAACGGACATTCAAGTCCGCTTGACGACTGGCGAAGCCGGCGACGTTCTGATGATCCCTGCAGGTCTTGCTACTTCCGAATACAGCAAATATTTCGAACCACTTCCGGATGAATGGTTCGATAACGTATACTTCGCGGACAACACTTTGTCTGACGGCAAACGTTACGGTCTGTCGACAGGTGTTAACACGCAAGGTATCGTATATAACAAAAAAGCATTTGCAGCAGCAGGTATTGATAAAGTGCCTACAACGCTCGATGAGCTTTATGCAGATGCTGCTAAGCTGAAAGCAGCGAACATCACCCCGCTGTATATGAACTATGGCGCGCAATGGCCGATGGGCAACTGGGGTGATGGTTCCGCTTGGTACCTAACCGGCGATCCGCAATTTGCAACGAAACAAGTATCCGAGGAGGCACCGTTCCAAGTAGATAACGCTTGGGGCACACTAGCAACCATAGGCCGCACTTTTGTTGAAAAGGGTTATGTTGAGAAGGACTTGTACACGAACAATTGGGAAATGTCCAAAGGCGAAGTAGCAAGCGGCAAAGCAGCCATGTATTTCCTTGGTAACTGGGTAATCCCACAAATTATTGGTGCTGGTGCAGCATCAGAAGATATCGGCTTCTTCCCACTTCCTTATGATAACAGTGGTAAGTACAACGCACCGCTTGGTTCTGACTATTTCGTAGCTGTAAGCAAAGACAGCAAAAACAAGGAGCTCGCTAAGGCTTGGGTTGAGTTCTATGTAAAAGAATCCGGTTACGTTGAAGATTCCGGCTTTATGCCAATCGACAAATCGGCGAAATCATCTATTCCGCAATTGGCTGAGTTCCAAGCTCTGAACCCGACGCTGATCGAAAGTGAAGCAACAGATCCTAAATACAATGAAATTGCGAACAAAGCGCAAATCGGCATCGGTACTGGCGACTACGTTCAAGAATACATTTTAGCTGATGATCTCAAAGCGGCATTTGATAAATTAAATAAAAAATGGAAAGATGCAAAAACAGCTTTGGGCTACTAAACCCAAAACTAACTCCTCGCTTCGGGATTATACCGGGGCGAGGTTTTTTATTATTAATATGTCGAAAGGAGAAGCGTTATAGCCAATAGCTATAACCAGATATAGTATTTTACAGTTACGCTATAGCTCCTAAACCATGATATCTTGTTTGTAACAAACAAATGGTAAGGGGTTGTTGCACATGGCAAAGAGCAGTGTATTGGGGTATCCTCGGATTGGTGAGAATCGGGAATGGAAAAAAGCGCTGGAGGCATTCTGGTCCGGCAAGCTTGAGGAGTCGGAGCTGCATAAGCAGCTTCAAGAGATTCGGTTGAATCATCTTCGCAAACAGCAGGAGAAGGGAATCGATCTAATCGCAGTTAATGATTTCAGCTATTATGATCAAGTGTTGGATACGGCTGCTATGTTCGGGATTATCCCGAAGCGGTTTAACTATACAGGTGGTGCAGTTCCTCTATCGGTCTATTATGGTGTCGCTCGAGGCACAAAGGATGCGGCAGCAAGTGAAATGACGAAATGGTTCAATACGAACTATCACTATATCGTTCCTGAGCTGTATGGTGCGGAACCGGCGCTGACTGAGAATAAGCCGCTTGCAGCTTATCGCGAGGCCAAAGAGAAGCTTGGAATTGATGGTAAGCCAGTCATCTTAGGACCATTCACGTTCCTGAAGCTGTCGAAAGGCTATGGCAAGTCGGAGATCGACACCTGGCTGTCAATACTGGTGAATTTGTATGTGAAAGTACTAAAGGAGCTTGAAGAAGAAGGCGTTCAGTGGGTCCAAATCGATGAGCCAGCCCTCGTCACTAAGCTGAGCAGAGATGATGTGACTAGACTTCAAACGGTATATGGCAAGCTGGCCGAAGCTGTACCTTCTCTAAATATTCTGCTGCAGACGTATTTCGAATCCGTCGAAAACTATAAGGAAATTATTAATCTGCCTGTACAGGGGATTGGCTTGGATTTCGTACACGGACTTCAAGGCAACCTGGCATCTATTCGTGAATTTGGTTTCCCTAAAGATAAAGTGCTTGGCGCAGGTGTTATTGATGGTCGTGGCATTTGGAAGGCATCACTTAGCGATAAGCTAGAACTACTGAAAGAGCTGCAAGGTTATGCTGCATCAGACAAACTACTTATTCAATCCTCCTGCAGCCTGCTGCATGTACCGGTAACGGTTAAGGGAGAAACGAAGCTGCAGCCGGAGCTTACGAACGCCCTTGCCTTTGCTGATGAAAAGCTGGATGAGCTTATCTTATTGACACGTGCATTAAATGAAGGGGATGCTTCCATAACTGCGGAGCTAGAACAATGTGAGAAGGCGCTTCAAGCGCTCGAACAATCTGAAGCAAGGAACCGAAAAGCTGTGCAAGAGGCAGTGGCAGTTATTCAAAGGGAAGATGCTTCTCGTCAGTCCAACTTTGAAAGCCGTCAGCTTGCCCAACAGCAGAAATGGCAGCTTCCTTTGTTCCCAACAACAACAATCGGCAGCTTCCCGCAATCGGCGGAAGTACGTAAAGCCCGTCAGTCCTGGCGGAAAGGCGAATGGGGCAGCGAGCAGTATGCGATCTTCATTAAAGAACAAATCGACAGCTGGATTCAGCATCAAGAAGAGATTGGGCTGGATGTACTTGTTCACGGAGAATTTGAGCGGACAGATATGGTTGAATTTTTTGGTGAGAAGCTTGATGGTTTCGCCTTTACTCAAAATGGCTGGGTACAATCGTATGGTTCCCGTTGTGTGAAGCCTCCGGTAATCTATGGAGACGTCGAATTTACGGAAGCGATGACTGTAGAAGAAACCGTATATGCCCAATCTAAGACTGCTAGACCGGTAAAAGGGATGCTCACAGGCCCAATTACCATTATGAACTGGTCGTTCGTTCGTGATGATCTGGCAAGAGAGCAGATAACCTATCAATTGGCTTATGCCCTGCGTCAAGAAGTTGAAGCGCTGGAGAAAGCCGGAATTGGAATGATTCAGGTGGATGAGCCTGCCGTACGGGAAGGTCTGCCGTTGAAGGAGAATGAACAAGCGGACTACTTGGCATGGGCAGTAAAAGCATTCAAAGTAACGACATGTACCGTTCAAGATACAACCCAAATCCATACTCATATGTGCTATTGCGAGTTCCATGACATGATTGATTCTATTGAAGCGATGGATGCGGATGTGATCTCTATTGAAACCTCGCGCAGCCATGGTGAGTTGATTCAAAGCTTCGAACAGAATACGTATAAACTTGGCATTGGTCTTGGCGTATATGATATTCATAGCCCTCGTGTACCAGACATTGAAGAAATGACAGGAATGATTGACCGCGCCCTGCAAGTACTGGATCCAAAGCTGTTCTGGATTAACCCAGACTGCGGACTAAAAACACGCGGCAAGGAAGAGACCATTGCCTCGCTCCGCAACATGGTCGCAGCAACCAAGATTGCCCGTGACAAACATTTAGTAAACGTGTAAAGACCAAAAGACTGTACCAAAAGTCATCGTGGATGGCTGTTGGTGCAGTTTTTTATTATAGGCTTTGGGTTGAATAGTTTTATCCAATAATTATAAGATGGATTTAATAAACAAGGGGGATGATAAATTGAATAACTTTACCATTAAGTCTTTTGCCCCGTACTCATTAAACTACTTAATCTATATCCAAAATGCATTTATTTCTAGTAAGGGTGAGAGTCGTAAGTTTCCATCTCTTGATATTGTTTATTTAGGACTGCTTGAGGAAGGACATTTTTGCGATGCTTTTAAAAAAGTATGGTCAGATATGATACGACTTTTATCGCAAAACTCATTGTTTGATCATAATGGAGTTTTAGAAAACGAGATGTTCCAAACGTTATTTAAACCAAATGATCAAGGAATAGCAGGATATGAGGAGAGTAAGAGATCGTTTAATGCTTGGTTTTCAAGCCTGACAGGACAAATAACGATTGAAAGAGCAGCAGATCATATGATGTATTACGAAATGGATATCTATAATAGGGTTTCAAAAATGATTAACAACGATGAAAACCGCAGCCAGGAGCTACTAATAAGCCTAATATATGATGAATGTATAATGGGAGAAAGTGAAAGGTATTCAAGGCATTCAATTGTCTCACTTCAAGATTTATATTTTAAAAAAGAAGACTTGGTCTCGAATATTGTAGATCGTTGGAATAGAGGGAATAGAACGTTATAAAATAATGTCATTAGAAATCAACCTCAAGGCGCGATCTTCGCGACCTGAGGTTGTTCGTTTGAAGGTGGAAAATGTTAGATTCCCTGTTCATATAGAAGATGATATCATTGATTATATTCAAGAAGGAGGAGATGACTTGCCTTCATTTTTTTCCCGGAATGGCACAGAAGAGTTTATACCCTACACCTCTGCACACACCGTTATGCTTACCGCTCTAGTTGTTTCCGCGCTTCTATTATATTTCTTCCGATCGGGAGTCCGTAACCACAATCTTGTCAGAACGATAATCAAGTACAGTATACTCCTGGGTCTCTTGGTTCCACAGATTGTCCTCTATTACTGGTATGCTGTTCAAGGTTTATGGAACGTAAAATACACGCTTCCGCTCGAGCTTTGTGGTATATCACAATTTCTTGCCATTATTATGCTGTTTACACGGAGTAGATTGCTGTATCAGATCGTATTCTTCGCGGGCATTGGTGGCGCGATTCAAGCGATGTTTACGCCAGATTTAGATTATCCGTTTCCGCATTTTCGATTTTTTCACTTCTTCCTTGTACATATTGCAATTATCCTTGCCCCTCTCTATATGACGTGGATCGAAAACTTCCGTCCGACCTGGAAGTCCATTTGGATTACAATGATCTTTCTGAACATTCTTCTTGTAGTTGTTGGTGGTACTGATTATTGGCTGGACGCCAATTACATGTTCCTTATGCATAAGCCAGAAGGAGCCTCTCTATTAGATGTGTTAGGTCCTTACCCTTATTATTTGGCAGTAGAAGAAGTTATTGCACTTGTAATATTCACGATTATGTACCTGCCCTTTATCCGGTGGAGAAGACGGCAGGACTTATAAAGAAGATGTTGGCAAACTTGGAGGAATGAGGAATGTCTTTTATTAAAGGAATAGAATTATGCCGTCGATTTCATATGGAAATCGTTGAACCTGTAATGAAGAACCATTATTCTTTCTTGTCGTACTCATCGGCTCTAATTGGTCCCGGCAGCGAAGTGCTAGGATATGATACGGAAATGTCGACTGATCACGATTGGGTGCCGCGGGTGTATCTTTTTCTTAACGAACAAGATATCCGGTATTCTAATCAAATATTATCAACACTCCATGAGCAATCACCGGAAAGGTTCTACGGCTTCCCAGTTGATATAAAGAAGAGTGTAATTACAACAGTGTCGAGGTTCATCGAAGGTTATCTTGGTATAAACAAAGATGAACGAATAGTACCAGTAGATTGGCTAACGTTTCCTTCGCAGTCACTTCTCGAGATTACACAGGGGGCAGTATTTAGGGACGACAATGGTCAACTTTCCACATTACGCAAACAATTCGAATATTACCCCCACGATATTTGGTTGTATCTTATGGCATCAAATTGGCAGCGAATCGGTCAAGAAGAACATCTGATGCTTCGCTCGGGTTTCTCAGGTGACGAACTTGGATCAGCTATTATCGCCTCACGCCTTGTCCGTGATATTATGAATCTCTGTTTTCTCATGGAGCGGCAATATGCACCATATCCAAAATGGTTTGGTACGGCATTCAAACATTTGAAATGTGCAGATCAAATCATGCCTCATCTTTGGACTGCTCAAACGGCAGCTACATGGAGAGAACGCGAGCATGCTCTGAACAATGCTTACAAGTATCTATCAAATATGCACAACGCACTAGGACTCACTGAAAAGATTCCTGATGACGTTTCAACCTTTTATGATCGTCCCTATAAGGTCATGCAGGGTGAAGCAATTGCTAGCCTTATCGCAAACCAGATTGTGGATCTAGACATTCAACAGTTATCTACAAAACGCCTGATTGGTAACATAGACCAGATTACAGACAGCACGGATTTTAGAAAAATGAATCAGTGGTCTGACGGAGAATGCGCAAGAAAAGCTTTTAAAAATATATTTAAACCTAGTGTGAACTAAAATAGATCAATAGAGGTGAGGGTATGGATATTTATCGTTTTGATAATCAGGTAGGAAAACAAATCTCTGCCTATGGCAGTGTAAATCTGATTATGTCTAAAATAGCTCAAACTGCAGGCAATTTTCATGTTGGATGTATGCATTTATCCAATGATGGGCTTGTTGGGGGACATGTTGCTACAATAGAACAGCTCTTTCTAGTTATGAGCGGGAACGTAGAAGTTCGTTCAGCTACTGATGAGCCTTGGACTAAATTATGCCAAGGGGAAGCCGTATTTTGGAGACAAGGGGATTGGCACGAAACGAGAACAACTCTAGGGGCTATGGCACTGGTAATAGAGTGTGAAGGGCTTGATCCTAATGGAATGGTTTTGAAATCTGAATTGAGCGATCAATAGATAGTTTAGTTGTATAGTATCTGGGATATGCAACATTAATGTGGTATGATTTCCCTTATTCTATAATTGAGAGGGATCCCCATGCTCCAGCAGATTTTGATAGTATGTATATGCACTTTCATTATTCACTTTTCAGAAACACTAACTTACTCATTGCGTTTGGCTGGTGTACGCTTAGGGAAATTAGCTGTTGCTATCTCTTTAACCGGAATTATTGTATTGATCTCAAGAACTGCGAATATGCTTCAAGCACCACTTACGGGAAAAATTGTTGATGTATCAAAGCACTTACCAAGCGACTTAGTCATGCAATTTCGTATGGTACTTGCATATGCCTCCTTCGGTACCCTGGCTGCAATAATATTGTTTCCATCAGCAGTTTTTTTGTCAAAGAGAATTATAACTAACTTAGAGCTCACTGGTTCAATACCTCAATTATTTATATCCTCAGTTTCTATACGGAAAGTAAAGAATGCCCGTTTTCATTTACGAGTTCCAAGGATGGAAATGCTATCTCGTCTACGTATAGGAGGCATTCCTAAAAGACTATTTTTATTAAATATCCTTGTTACGGCTATTTATACAGTTGGAGTATTAGCAGCATTGCTTGCAGCAACTTATAGCATTGGGTCTTCAATTGCAGCATCACAGTCATCAGGACTAATTAATGGTATGGCTACAATTCTTCTAACCATATTAATAGATCCTCAAATTGGACTGCTCACCGATAAAGTACTAAAAGGAGAAAAAGAAATTGCTGCCTTAAACAAGGTATTTGGACTTTTGATGATTTCACGTTTACTAGGGACAATTTTGGCACAGTTCATTTTGGTTCCATCTGCTCATTGGATTAATTGGATGGTTCAGTATATATAACAATCGTAGTTAATTTTTAGAGTATATTGAAAACTCGTATGAAACTCACAGGACAGAAGCTGTGGCAAGGCGAAAAATAAATAGAAGGAGTAGTTAAGAAATGGAATGCCCATGGTGCAACAAAGAAGTGGAGATTGTAAAAGGAAGATGTCCAAACTGCCGGAATAAACTGTATGAGGTAACAGAAGAGGATTTTACTCCGGATCTACACAATGAATCTACTTCCAATACGGAGGAATTAAGCGTTATTGAAGTTATTGAAGATAATTTCAAGTGTTCGAAATGTAACGGGAACGATTGTACGGTCAAAGAAATCGCAATGACTGGTGCGGGTTTGAGTAAGTTACTTGATATCCAGCACAATCACTATTTGTTTGTTTCTTGTATGAATTGTGGCTCTGTGGAGATCTATGACCCGAATGTCTTAGAAGGACAGAAGGTTGGAAAATTGGGATCCATAATAGATGTTTTGTTTGGTTAGTACATAAGGAGAATTTAATTTGAGTAAAAAAGTGAGTATATTCATTATCATCTTGCTAGCTATTACTTTGAGCTATTATTTCATTATGTCCTACAAACCAAAAAATACAGTTAGTAAAATTTTAGATGCTTCAATAAAGGGAGAATCGATTCAGTCATTAGACCTAAGCAATAATGCTACATTAAAATCATTCTGGTCTAGCGTTAATGAAACAAAAGGATTTGAATATTCAATAAAAGGAATAGAAGCTGGATGGAATGAGAGAGTGTTTTTAGTTAATATTGTAAAAATTAATTATGATCAGGAGAATCAATTGACCAGTATAATTCAAGGAGCCCTTACTTTTCAATTGTCTCGTTCTTTAAATAGTTGGTCGATTACTGATATTAAAGTTATCAATGATTTGACCGAAACTTGATACAATTCTTATTGAGGGACGGGGAACATTAGATTACGTTATAATGGATGAAACAAAGTGCGTCAATAATCGTTATACAGAATAAAGTAAGTTACGGAGGTGTTTCTGATGGATCTACTAAAAGGCATTGGAAAGCTGGCGGGCGATGTGACAGGCAGAGTACTTGGAGGTACTGTGCGTGTTGCAGGGGAACTTGTTCACAGCGATTACATTAAAGAGATCGGCAATGATGTGGAAAGAGTGACAGCAAAGACAGGTGAACTAGCAGGCCAAGCAGCAAGCGGTGTATGGGATGTAGGCGCCGGTATAATTACGTCGGATAAGCAGCAGGCGAAGACGGGAATTGATGATCTTGGAGATGCGGTCACGACTACTGTTAGAGGTGCTGGCCAAGGAATCGAATACGTGGTCGAAAGCGGAAAAGATGTTGTGACAGGCATTAAGGAAAAAGATAAGCAGCTGATTAAAGACGGCGCCAAGAAACTTGGTAAAGCAGCTGCAGTATCCATTATTGCTGTTGGTGTAATCGACATAGTTGATGGTCCGGACGGAATGGATCCGTCAGAGACAACCTAATAACCTAATGAAAATTTCAAAATGGCAGCTGAGGGCTGCCGTTTTTTTATTTAATCGGATGTATCTTAACTTGTACTGGAATTTGGTGTGCGTTATGGGAACTCAAGCATCACTTGATAGTCAATCAGGTAAGTAATAGTTACACTAATAGTATTCTGATAGAGAGGTGATAATTATGTTTGATATGTCAAAAGTAGGTCGGAATATTGCTGGTTTTAGGAAAAGATCTGGGATGTCTCAAATGAGTCTGGCTGACCGACTTAGCATCAGTTACCAAGCAGTGAGTAATTGGGAAAGAGGCGAAACGATGCCTGATATTTCTAAACTTCCTCAATTAGCCCATATTTTTGACGTTAGCATCGATGAGATACTTGATGAAAGTGAAGGAACACAGCTGTTGAAAAACCTGTTGAACGATACAACCCAGAATTATTTACAGAACCAAGAGATATCGCTAAAAGACATTTCTGCAATTGCACCTCTGCTTAGTAGCGAACAAGTTCAAGAGATAATAGAACACGCACAGGCTAATATGAACATAGGCAATCTAATGTTTGTAGCCCCTTATGTCAGCGAGGAATTCATGAATCAGCTCGTAAGGCAGGTTGTTGGAATAGAAAGCATTGGAGCAGCTGAACTGTTGGCAATTGCTCCTTATATAAGCAAGGTTGTGTTAGATGAATGTGCAACGAAACTATTTCAATTGGAAGGTAACAGTGCAGCCGAACTGCTCGCGATCTCCTCATTTATGAGTAAGCCTGCCATTGACGCATGTGCTAAAGAAATTATTGAACGAGAAGGGAAAGAGAAACTTGTTTTTATAGCCTCGATCATGAGTAAGAATGCAATCGACGAAGTAGGGGAAATGAGTATGTTAGAAGAACACTAAAAACATAAAAAGCAGCCAATAATGAGTGGTATCCCTTTTTGTTAGTCGTGAGTAACAAATCGGATGCAGGACACATTAATCGGCTGCTTTTTTTTGAAGTCGGCTGAGAAGAATATTATATCGTTCAACACGGTATCATCTTCATTTAAGCTTTCCAAGCCGTAATTACAACACTTCCCATCACTTTGGAGAAGTTGCTCATCAGGCGTTCGTTTTTCATCATCATGGCAACTACATCTGGTTTCGTGAATAGTTCGTGATCGATTACCCGTAAAGGGTCGTTATCGCTCATCAGCTGTTTCATTTGCGAAAACTGAGACGCGGAGTACTTGTGAAAGCTTGATTTGCTCATCAGCTTCAGCCATTCCGGAACGGTTCGCAGATGTTGAAGTCCGTAAAATGACTGGAGTTTTTTCTTTTGCACCGTGGTTAATTTCATAGCAAATGCCAGCTCGCGATCGTATAGGACTCCTTTTGGCTTCAGCACACGCCAGTATTCGCGTATAGCGGAGCTTCCTTGGGTAAAAGCCGTAACCGATTCCGTAAAAACGGCATCAAACGTCTCATCCGGAAAAGGCATGGAAGCGGCATCCGCTTGTACGATGCGGACGGGAAATTCGCTTATCTTTGCACGGTAAATCGCTTTTTGAATCATATCTTCATTCCGATCTATTGCTGTCACGTTGCACCCTAAGCTGGCTAAATAACACGCAGTCCGGCCTGTTCCGCATCCAACCTCCAGCACTTTTGTGCCGCGCGGAAAGCCGATTTGCCCGATTAATTCTTTGGTTGCTTGGAAACCTCCGGGATGAGCACTTCCTTCGCCGAGCCGGGCTAATAATGTATGATAATCCAACACCTTCTCACCTCTTCCGATATTCTATGCATACTCTTTGTTATGACTGCACCCATTCTTCACTGCTTTTTTTGTATGCTTGCGCCGTCATCTTTCTATCTCTCTTTTTTCCAAATAGTAGACAATCGTACAAACCTTATAGCCGTCTTTTTCATAGTCTAAGATATACAAGCATCAAGTTAGGAGGAATGAGGTTATGCAGGAAGTTTATCCGGTGAGCCATAAGACGGTCTATCCGTACATTGGACGGAGGGTTAGTGCGGTCACATATGACGGAAGTCATTTTATCGGAACAATCAAGGGAATAAAAGACGGTAAGTTAATGCTGGAGGACTGTATTTTTGATAAGAAGCCTGTAACTCTGTCGTCCGTTCGGAAAGGAAAGCAGTCAAAAAAACAAATTCGTTCCAAGCATAAAGCTAGACTGTCCAGTTATTATGACGGTTATGGTGGAGGCTATGACGGATATGGTGGAGGTTATGGCGGTTACGGTGGAGGTTGTGGCGGATTCGGCGGCGATTGCTTCTTTTTCCCATTAGCAATCTTTGCTTCGCTTTTCATTTTGCCTTTCTTCTTTATTTAATGGCGTTGACACGATTACAAATTGTGAAAAGAGGAATCGCTATTGGCATCCAGGAAACCTCCTAAAAAAAGAGTGCCTGAGGGAAGAGTTCATGCGGTCAAAAAAGCTAAACGTTTGGTTGGGCAGCCCGTTTGTGTATTGTTATATGATGGCAGCTGTTATGTCGGAACGATTCATGCCATTCATGACCATAAGCTAATTCTTTCCGAATCCAGAAACTGTGGGAGCGTGAATCTTTCTGATCGTTCCAAGACACCTGAAGTCCAAGTATCGGGACTGCTCGATTCCTTGATAGGGGGAATTGGCGCACTCACTTCTTTTGGTTCAATGGCATCCGGCTTATTCAAGCCAATGTTTTCCGGGCCATCCGTTCAATCTGAGGCGGGAATTCTAACAAATGAAAGTGATTCGGAAGGCAAATCAGCAGGACCGGGGGCGGCAGGTGGAGAACAGCAGAATGGGTTTTTCGGATCTGTTAAACAAATGCTGCCGAAAGTCCAAGTCGGCCTTAATATGGTGAAGACGATTATGCCTTTAATGAATATGTTCAAAATCTGACGTTTTAATGAAAAAGAGATGGTGCCACTGAGACACCATCCCTACATATGATGAATCAAGCAATCCCAAAATTGCTCTACTCCTGCGGAATCGCACTTTCATCCATAAAGCCGATTTCCCATTGATGACCGTCTAGATCTAGGAAGCTTCTCTGGTACATGAAGCCGAGATCTTGTGTGTCGTTTGCAATATTGCCACCTGCTGCAATCGCGCTGTTCACTAACTTGTCCACTTTTTCGCGGCTCTCGACCATTAATGCAATTAAGACCTCGGTCGTTTTGGATGCATCAGAAATCTCTTTCTTAATGAAGGTCTTGAAATACTCTTCAACCAACAACATGGAGTAAATGTTTTCTCCGATGACCATACAAGTTGCATTGTCGTCAGTGAAGTTTGGGTTGAATTCAAAGCCTACTTGGGTGAAAAATTCCACAGATTTCTTCAGGTCTTTTACTGGTAAATTAACAAACATACTTTTGGCTGTTTCTGCCATCACGATCACCTCAAGTATACAGTAGCATTATGATAAATTGGATGTCAAACCAAGATTTGTACTACCTCGATACAATTATGTTTAGCCTAATGCCTGCCCAGACTTATGTCTAGCGGAATGCAGTGCCGAGGTCCGTGTTTACGATCTTTCGTGCTTGATAAGATAGAACTAACAATTAATAAGGAGAATCAATTATGAAGAAAATACGAAAGATAATAGGATTTTGTCTGGGAGGAATTATAAGTATTTTAATACTAGCTACTTTAGTAGTAATCATCAATCACAAAATTCATTTGGGCAAGGAAGATGTATTAGTTAAGCCCATGGGTCAAATGGTTTCAGTTGATGGACATAATATGAGTGTCTATACAGAAGGTCAGGGAAATACCACCTTGGTATTTCTGGCAGGAGGCGGCACAGCCTCGCCTATATTAGATTTTAAAAGCTTATATTCTCGATTAAGTGATAAATATAAAATTGCAGTACCAGAAAGAATAGGGTATGGTTTCAGTGATGTTGCGGACGTTCCAAGAGATCTTGATACCGTATTGGAGGAAGACAGACAAGCGTTATTATTAGCAGGTTTGAAGCCTCCCTATGTATTAGTTCCACATTCAATTACGGGATTGGAGTCCGTTTATTGGGCTCAAAAATATCCAAAAGAAGTATCTGCCATTGTTGGAATAGATGTGGGTACTGTAAATGCTTATTTCGATCCCAGTACTCCGAAGGCATCTGATTTTATAGCAAAAATAAAGATACTGGCATTTGCAGAAAAAATGGGAGTAACGCGTTTTATCCCATCTATGGTTGAAAGCGAAGCGGCAATAAAAGCAGGTAATTTGACAGCCCATGAAAAAGACATATATAGAGCAATATATTATAGAAGAACGAATACTCCACCGATGGTAGAAGAGCTAGTGGATCTTATGGATAATGCTCATAAAGTAGATGCACTGCCACCACCACAGTTACCAGTATTGTTTTTCATTTCGAATGGTGATGGGATTGGTCTTGGTTATAGTAAAGAACAATGGCAAGGATTCCAAATATCTTACCTTTCAAAAATAGCTAATAGCAAGTATGTATTAATGGACTACGGACATTATCTTCAAGATTTTGCACCTGATGTACTTGCTCAGAAAATCAAAGATTTTGTACCAGCTACCTAATAGTCGATGGTCAGGACGGAATAGAGACATCAGAGACAACCTAATAACCTAACCTAATGAAAACTTAAATTGGCAGCTAACGGCTGCCTTTTTTTATTTAATTAAGCAAACAGTTTCATAAGTAGTTACAATGTCATCACTAATTGAAGCTTAGAAGACCAACTCAGGTGAGTAAATATGCACTTTCATATGTTGGTAAGAACGATGTAGAATATAGGTGGATGTAACCGTTTCCGTTTATAAATAAAAGAAATGAGGTCTGAATAAGTATGTTGGGAATCTCTGTTATGACTTTCAATTTGCGATATCCAGAAATCAATGATGGTTCTGATTATTGGCCGGAACGAATCGACCGGGCGACTGCCGTTATCAAAAAACATCAACCTATGCTTATCGGCACGCAGGAAGGTTATCACTCGATGCTCAAAGATTTAGAGACTCGTTTGAATGAATACGATTGGGTCGGGCGAGGTCGTTTTGGAGAACATGAGAATGAGCACAATGCTATTTTTTATAACCGTGACGAATTAACACTAGTAGAAAACGGGCAGTTTTGGCTGTCGGAAACACCTGAGTCGGTGGCTTCGATTAGTTGGAATAGTGCGTTTCCGAGAATCTGTACGTGGGCACGTTTCCTTCATCGGAAGTCCAATAAATCATTCTATCTTTACAACACCCATCTGGACCATCATAGCCAAGAAGCGAAAGATCGTGGAATCCAGATAATTAGGGAATATATAGCTAGACAGCGCGCTTTGGATGGACTTCCGGCTTTGCTTACAGGAGATTTTAATTCATTTCCTGGGGAAATCCCGATTCGTTTATTGCGAGGCGAGATCGAGGTTAACGGCAAGAGTAATGATATGACGGACGCATACTCCATCATCAGTGGGAATCCCGGTCTGACGTTCCATAGCTTTAGAGGGGGAGATTCGGGAGAGCCGATCGACTATATTTTTGCTACCTCGGAATTCGAAATCTTATCGGTGCAGATCGATCGTTCTCAAATAAACGGAGGATATCCATCGGATCATTATCCGGTTGTGGCGAAAGTCCAATTCTAGTAGTGCAAGAGTTACATAATAGCGATATCTTAGAAGAGGCCATCCCGCAATATGGGATGGCCTAAAACTTTAAAGCTGACGAGAGTTATTTCTTAACCACAGGTACCCAAAATTCGCCGTAGAAAGTGCCATTGCTGTTATCTTTGCGATAGGTCGCATTTGGACCGCCGATGTAAGCATAATCAGTAATTGTGGACAAGACTTCGCCAAAAGCAAGGTACGTCAACTGATCAAACAAAGTTTCCTTGTCGCCATTTCCTGCGACCACGATGTACTCGCTCTCTGGAAACTCGATCATGCGCGTTGCGTCATTCACTAACTTTCCAGCTTCTACTGCGAAATAATTCCATGGCTTGCCTTGATAAACCTCGTTCACTGACCATTCACGCTCATCTTTTGCAGCGTCTTTGAGCTTAGCAAATCGTCCATCAGCCTTGAGTCTGCCCCAAAACTCGGATTTTTCCTTTTGCAAAGCTGTCATGTCTTGAAAATTGGACTGAATTGAAAAGCCATATGCTGTCAATGTGAATGATTTTTTGTGTTCAATTGTGTATTCTGTCATATGAGCTCCTTTCAAATTTTACAATGATTAGTCCTCGGCTTTTTTTACACGCAACCACATTTCGCCGTAGAATTCATCGTTTTCAGCTGCTTTGACGAAGGTTGAGTTGCCAGGACCTACGTATTTGTAGTCTGTAATTTCTTGCAGCATGCCGCTGAAAACTTTGCCTGTAATTTCATCGGCAAGGCTGTCTTTGTCAGAGCCTGTGCCAGGCACAACGAGGTAGTCGCCAGCGAGGAATTCGAGGACGACCGCGTCTTCCACATTGAAATCACCCATCACGCCGAAGCCGCGCCAAGCCTTGCCATCGATCACATAATTGATTTGATATTGTTGCCCGTCAGCCAGAGCGAGAAGTTCAGCAAGCTTGCCATTCTCAGTGATTTCAGCCTTTTTCGCTGTCGTTTTTGCTGCATTGCCTGCCCAGTCATTGAAGTCCTCAAATGATACACCAAAAGCAGTCATTTTGTAGTTTTCTGAGATCGTTTTAATTGAGTAGTTAGACATTTTATTATCTCCTTTGTGTGTTTACTTTTACAAGATTGATTCTATTTGCCGAATGTATCAAAAAGTGATACTTTTTTGATACAATAAAATTATGAAAAAAACAGAACGAGTAAACCTAATTATGCGCTACATCAATAACCGTGCACATTTTACGATTGCCGAGATTCAGCGGGAGTTCAAGATTTCCCGTGCGACGGCGATCCGCGACATTAATGAGATTCAAGCGATGGGTTTTCCAATGACGACCGAGCTGGGGCGCGGTGGAGGCTATAATGTCCTGCAAAATCAGTATTTGCCCGCAGCACGGTTCACCCCAGATGAGCTGAAGGCGATTTTTATCAGTTTTATCGCCTCGAAAAATTCACAGCTTCCTTATTTGCAAAATCGCCGCTCAATCACTGAAAAACTGATCGGCATTGCATCGCAAACGCAGCAAGACGAGCTAATCGAGCTGAATAATATCTTGCTGTTTGAAAATACAAATCCTGCTAATCCGAATCTGTTGGAGCTTGATGATGCAGCGCCTGCGGAGCTAAACCAGTTAATTTCGCTTGCTGTGCGAGATAAGCATTTACGTATGACGTATGAGCCAAGTCCTGGCTGGCCGCAGTTGCTGGACGTTTATTTGCTGCATATTTTTAACTCGAACGCACAGTGGCTAGTCGAGGCTTATGATTTCGATACGGATGAGTTTCGTTATTTGCCTGTTGATTTGCTGCGGGATTCCGCAATTTCTGATCATGTGCTGAAGTACTCTGAGCAAGAGATTTTAAGCAAAAAAAGGATGGGTGCACGTCAGTCCAATCTTGTTGTGAAGCTCGATACGACTGGGATTCAGCGCTTTAAACGTATGCACCCGCCGGGAATTATTTTGTCCTTTACTGGAATGTTTCAATCGAGTGGGGTTTTTAATGTTCAGTTGGATGTAACCGATGTTGAGGCGCTGGCTTATTACGCGGATTGGCTTTTGTTTTTGGGGAAAGGGGTCGTGTTTGAGCGTATTCCTGTGGAGCTTCGCTTGATCTTGGAGGATCGTTTGACCAACTTAAAATTTTCTTGAGTGTAACAATACCCACTACTGCGTGGATGGAACTGGCAGAATAGTGCAACAGTTGTTGTGTAATCTTCGTCAAATAGTAGAGGACAGTAGTCTTTGTTTGGAAGGAATTAGTAATTGTTGATAGAATAAATACGAAGACGACCAGGTAATAAATTTGTATACATAAGGAGATAAAACTATGGAAAATAACAAATTACTAAGAATGGACAATGTTGGCATCGTTGTAGAATCCCTTGATAACGCAATCGCTTTCTTTGAGGAGATTGGCTTGAGGCTCGAAGGTCGAGCTACTGTTGAAGGTGAATGGGCTGGTCGCGTAACCGGTCTGGGTTCACAGTGTGTAGAGATTGCTATGATGATTACCCCAGATGGCCACAGTCGAATTGAACTTTCGCGATTTCTCACGCCACCAACTATCTCAGATCACCGAGCTGCTCCTGTCAATGCCCTCGGTTATCTACGTGTCATGTTCACTGTTGAAAACATTGACGAACTGGTATCCAGACTCACTAAGATTGGTGCTCAGCTCGTTGGCGAAGTGGTTCAGTACGAGAACTCGTATCGGCTCTGCTACATTCGTGGAAATGAAGGAATTCTAGTTGGTTTGGCGGAACAACTCGGTAATAAATAAGTGACGTTTAAAAGAAGATATAACTTAACCAGACAACTGCCGACAATACATCGGCAGTTGTCTTTAATTAAACTATTAGCAAACCAGCACGATGTTTTAGAATGAGCAAAAAGAAGAAAATAAGAATTAAAAAGCAACCGCCAAAGACGTTAATAACTCTTGCCGCTCTAATCTTGCCACCTCATCATCATGTAAAGCTGCTCGACGCTTTAGGAGTTCATAAGTCTCGCTCCACTCGTCAGGATATCTTGTCCATTGAATTCGCTTATTCAGCTCTCCAAGACTATGCTCTACTCTATTTCTAAATTGTTTCCATACTATCTTAGCTTTGTAATAGTCACCGTTATTGCGATCCGCATTCACTAAGTCAAAACAGAGTTTGTCTTTTTTGGAAATCTCCATACTTATTTCATCCACTTTAAAAAGAATTTCTTTTTTGAGTTTAGCGTCATTTTCTATAGTTGCAATCATTTCGGCCATAATAGAAATTATTTTGTGATTATTGTTAGCTGAGTGATTAGTACTTTCAGCGAGTTGGGTAGTCATAGATTTTCCCTCCTAGTAACGGGTTTAGTTTTTATTATGAGCTGTTACCATTCCGGTTTTATATAATACTGTTCGTAAGAGGGGGCTTTTTTTAGTCACTAAGCGTTGTACTGCTCAATTAACGGGAAACTGACTGGAGGGATAGTAGTTTGAGAAAGATTGCAACACTACTTCTTTTTGTATTAACTATGACAAGCTGTGGTTTGTTTGAATCTGAACATGAAACTCCTATTGAGATGGTGGCATTTGGTGCTCTCTCTGATGAAGAATCGGAATTAATAGTAGCAAGCCCTAAAGATTCTATTGTAAAGAAAGTATCCGTAAATGACGAAATCAAATCTGTGATTGATAAAAACTATAATAAAGAAGAAGTCTACGCAGTTACTTTTAATCACACGGAAACTAATTCATCGGGGAACCTTATCGTTTTTATTGCTTTGGACAAAAAAACAGTTGTGGGTAAGAGTAAAGAAAGTCTTTAATAAATAATTATTGTTAAGCTATCGTAAGAAAGTTAGTTCCTTACAGCTGCTCCTGTTTTTATTAAGGGAAGGGTAGAATAGTTAAAATAAAACTCTTCCCTAAATTTGGAATTTAATTTGATATAATCTAATGGGATGGCTGTCCGCTTTTCAACTAAGAAGCTCGAGCAAGCAAACGAAGAAAATGGAGGGGAATATGAATATAGAACTTGAAGCACTGATTTCTGTTTTAGGCCAACGGTTCAAGACGAATATCATCTCCGCTGACTACCAAACTTTATCGCTCCAAGGCGGAACTGTGGGAAATGTGCAATTAATAACTGGAATTGCCGAAACCAAGGATGGCGAAAAGTTACCGTACCGTGTAGTGCTGAAAATCCAGAAAAAATGGGAGCGTTACGGCGATCCGGGTTCATGGCGTCGGGAATATGATCTCTATTTGTCTGACTTGGGAGCGACGTTCTTGGAAGCTTTACGCTGGCCGTCATGTTATCACGCCGAAATGAATGCTGAAGAAAACGAATACCAGTTGTGGTTGGAATATATCGACGGTGTAACCGGTTTAGACTTGACCGGTGACATGTATGAACAGGCCGCGCTGGAGTTAGGACGCTTTCAAGGCAAGCTGTATAAGGAGCAGCCCGCTGTGCTGCGGAGCCTGACCAACCTGAGCCGTGCAGATTTTATGAAAAATACGTATATGCATTACCGGTCATGGCCGGTCGTCTACGACTATATACGCTCAGAGGAGTGCAAATTCCCACAGCATGTGCGGGAAATGCTCGTCGACATCGATGAACAAGCAGAAGAGATATTCGCTCGCATCGAAAAATTGCCCCTTGTGCTATGTCACCGGGATTTTTGGGTAGCTAACCTAATCTATGCTGACGGGAAAGTTGCACTCATCGACTGGGATACCAGCGGATGGGGTTACCTGGGCGAGGATCTCGCAAGCCTGATTGCGGATGAAGCGGATATCGATCATATGGTCGAACACTACCAGAGATGCGTCCTCGCGTATTACAAAGGCTTTTCGGAGTATGTGGATGTATCCCGTATCACCGATCATTGTGTCTGGGAGATAATCCTTCTCGTATTCGGATACAGGCTTGTGGAGTGGTATCTCCATACAGAAGCTGATGACGAGAAGACAAAGTGTATCCAAACTCTCCAAAAAATATATGAAATGAAGACAACCCTGGAGGGTCACATCAGGTAACTTAACCTGGACTAACGAAAGAAATACAGTAGTTTAAAACAAGAAACAGGCAGCAGATCAAAGATCCGCTGCCTGTTTCTTGTTGAAGTAAAGGGTAGGACCTTTTAGAACCCATAAATGGGATTTGTGGTAAAATCTTCAGTAAGAGAGGTTTTTTTGTTTCAATACAAGGGTTCATATTAAACTAACCTGAGAGCGGCGACTTTAAAGATTAAAATAGGTGTATTTGTAGGGAGATTAGCTAATTATGAGGAGAGTCTATTTCGTTTTACTTATTATGGTTATTTTATTTTTATCGGCTTGTCAATCATCAGAGCAATTAAAGCCGATAAAAGAAGAAACAATTGAGTTCGACATAAACGCAGCAATTGAAATGATTGAGAAGAAAGAACAAATGATTATTGATTTAGCGTTGAGGGAAAAGGTATCAAAACTGGAGTATAAGGAATTAGAGAAATCTTTTACCGAAGAGTTTGGAGTCCATGCTAAGGATATTCTATCTATGTTATTTATCAATAATATGGATTCCGATCCCGAATCAGATAGGTATGTACAACAGAACACTTTATACCCAACTGTCTTTCATAAAGGAATAACTATAACAGATGCAGTCATTTATAAGAGTTATTTCGAAAATGAGTTTTTTAATCAAACTAGTTTAACCATTAAGGAAGAATATGTCGGTGACAATGAGAAGTTAAAGAATTGGAAAAGAGATTACATTTTTACTCCAAACAAAAACGGAGAGTGGGAATTATATGGATTCTCAGGAGTGCTGAATTTTTCAGGAGAAGATTATCATATGAATTATTTAGAGTTGGACTTGGAATCGCGTTAGGTGTAGTATTCGTCAGGTTTAGAATAATATAGAATGCATCGGATGCCATAGTGCAAAAATGAGAGACCTTTCAAGAGTTCTTTGAACTGTTGAGAGGTCTCTCATTTTTTTTGATGTAGTCGTATTAATTTTTCGCAAACTGTTCGGCGTAAGATCTCAATGTTTAGATTATGGAAGGGATGCTTCAATCCAATTCTTGATCTAAAACAGCATTCACTAAACGACGAACTTCATCAGTTGATTTGGTTTCCATTAATTGAATTCTTAGTTCGTTTGCGCCTCTAAATCCACGAACATAGATTTTGAAAAAGCGAAGAAGCGGTTTAAATGAACGTGGCAGGATTTCTGAATATTTATCGTGAAGATCCAACTGTAAAAGAAGTAAATGGAGAAAATCCTTCGCGCTGTGTTCTTTAGGTTCTTTTTCAAAAGCAAATGGATTGGTGAAGATACCGCGGCCAATCATGACTCCATCAACGCCGTATTGTTCCACTAATTTCAATCCTGTTGCGCGGTCAGGAATATCTCCATTAATCGTTAATAACGTGTTTGGAGCAATTTCATCTCGTAATTCTTTTATTTCAGGGATTAGTTCCCAGTGCGCATCTACTTTGCTCATTTCTTTTTTTGTACGAAGATGAATGGAAAGATTTGCAATATCTTGTTTCAATATATGGGTTAACCAACCGCGCCACTCATCAACCTCAGAGTAACCCAATCTTGTTTTAACACTAACTGGTAACCCACCTGCTTTGGCTGCTTGAATAATTTCTGCCGCAACTTCAGGATGTCGTATTAATCCAGCACCTTTTCCATTGGATGCGACGTTTTGTACAGGGCATCCCATGTTTAAATCGATACCACGAAAACCAAGCTTTTTCATATCAATACTCATCTGCTCAAACAATGCTGGTTTATTGCCCCAAAGATGAGCGACGATCGGTTGTTCATCTTCTGTGAACGTTAACCGGCCACGAGTACTTTCTATTCCTAATGGGTTACAATAACTATCTGTACTTGTGAATTCTGTGAAAAATACGTCGGGTTTTGCAGCTGTACTAACGACGTGACGAAATACAACATCGGTGACATCTTCCATTGGAGCTAATATAAAAAATGGCTTCGGTAAATCAAGCCAAAAATTTTCGTTACTCATATAATCCCCTTCTTTTGCAGCAATTAAAATGATTAGGCTATTGTTAAGTCCTTTGCCCATCATACATAGTATCATTTTTTTTCGTTTAATGCACAAAATAAACTGTGTGGGGAATAGGGAACAGGGAACAGGGAACATACCGCCGGTAGGTCTGAAACTTTTCTTGTAGCTTCATCTTCTGTTTGACAACTCCTTGCCCCACACAAATGTGTAGCAATAAATGCGCTGCGTATAGGCTACGAACGCTGACGTTTTTCCAGAATCATTTAATTGCTCCGTCTACTCTTAACCTGTTCATGAAATGCTCAAACAAAAAGAAGCCAACCCTCGTTAAAATGGAAGTACCACCCAACCATTCGAAGTAAAGAGAGGCTTCTTTATGTACAAAGAATTTACCATGGATCAGCTGTACTTGCTAATGGACTTGCAAGATGATATACACGAGTCTCATCTTGTTCGTTTCTTTAACGACGCGATCCAATCGCTTAGATCTGAATCTTTTCACCAAAGCTTATCCCGGAGGTGGCCGGGACAGCTATCACTCCAAAATGCTCCTGAGGTTACCATCTATTTACTGTTATTGACGGAACGGATACACTTCGTTCATCGGTTGGGTCATTGCAGGCTGATACGTTTGGAGGATAGTATTCGTTGTTTCCTCCTTCATCGTTGGTACTTGATAATAGCCCATACGATTCATGTATTGCCAAACTTCGTAGGCTTGTTCGGCACAATTCACTGAGCCTTGCTGCAGCATACGACGAACCTGCGGATCCGCACACTCCAAAGCCGCCATCATTTTTTTGGCTGCCGAATTCTTATGACAAAGCAGCATTGCAGTAGCAATAGCACGGTCGTCTAAAATGCTGCCGGTGAGGTTAGGACTTTGTGGCATTGGATGATCTAAGCCGTATTTAGGAGCCTGGTTTTCCATTGTTTTGAATGGCAGCATTTGCCCAGAGCCCTGTTGATTTAACGACTGTACGGCAGAATGATACTCGCTCATCATCATTTGAGTATGACGGTCAAGCATTTGCGATAATTGTTGATCCGTAACCATGGAACGATACAGTTGGAAATGGTTAATACCGTTAATAGCTGAAGTTAGAATTTCATGAATCTCCATCGTTTCGTGTGCGCCTAAATGTGCAGCCATTTTTGTAATCCTCCCTTAATCTAAATCGTGACCGCGTTATTATAACCAATATTCCCATGTTCATCCTTGGCTGATTCCGGTAATACATTGTGGTAATGGGGTGTCACATACCACCAATTCATATAGAACCCTATTTCATTGAAAGCGAAGGCTATTATTCCTATTATCGGACTTACTCTTAGTAATTCTGTCGTTCAGATAGTTAGTTTCATATAAATAAGCTACCGGTATGCAACCGATAGCTTATTTGTGTGAATCGGAAGAGCTCTTCCATTTATGCAACATAAATAATGTTAAGCTCCCAATCAAGGCCAGAAATCCTATGCTAATGTAAAAACCGGGCCTACTAGTTGTATGAAACAAAGTACCGCTAACTGCCATCAAAATAAAACTAACCCCGATCCAACGTTTAGTTTGTCCCCATGTGCCAAGTTGTAGAAGTTTGCCAGATGTCAATAAAATGAATATCCAGTTATACAGCAGCATTAACGCTGCCGCCGTTGTAATGTACTCGTAAACGCTGTCCGGCATGAGTAGGGCTAGTAAGATAGAACCGGCAAGCATTACTGTAGTTATACCGAAGGCAAAGTAAGGCATACTGCGTTTGCCTTTACTTACCCGGGAGAACAACGAAGGGGCATTTCCATCCTTAGCTAAAGTGACAAGTATTTTTGTGACAGCAAATAATGAAGCAATCATGGTTGAGAAACCAGCTATTATGAAAGCAACGTTAAATAAATGAGGGACGAAAACAATCCCGTAGCCTTTCAAAGACGAAACGAAGGGACTTTCCTTCTTCTCCATTGAAGTCCAAGGTGCGAGACTAAGTGCTAGGGTAAGCGATACAATGTACAGAGCAGTCAGAACGCTGATCATGACTCGACCGGACTTTGGTGCTTCCTTAGGATCCTTGAGCCGAATCGCCAATAACCCCATAACCTCAATCCCCCCAAAAGAGTAAAAGGCATAGATCATGCTGGCCCAGCTTTCTTTAATACCTTGTGGGAATAATGGCAGCGGCCACTTCGGCTCATGTTTGCCCAAACCGAAGATTCCCATTAAAGATAACACTGCAATTATGACGAATATTACAATTGCAGCAAGCTTGATGACCGCAAATAGATGCTCCACTCTTTCAAAGCCCTTCGTGCCAAACGCAATGATTCCAATACCCAACACAGCATAAATCGAAGCGAATACCCATAAGGGAACATTCGGGAACCACAGCCGGGTAAATAAGGATAGCGCAGCCATTTGACTCCCCATTATTAATAACTCTGAGGACCAGTATACCCATCCGCTTGAAAATCCGGCCCAACGCCCAAATGCTTTCTTGGAATAAGCACAAAAAGATCCATCCATAGGATCGGCAGCTGTCATTTTTGCTAAGAAATCAAATACAACAAAGGTTGAAAAGGCCGCGATAATAAAAGCAATGAGAATTGCATTGCCTCCGACCCTTATTCCGACGCCTGTACCCAGGAAATAACCCGTGCCAATTGTACATGCCACACCCATAAGAGATAATTGCCACCATTGAAGAGGCTTATCTGCGCTTTTCTGTTGACTCATTTCCCAACTCTCCCAATAATCACTTCATAACAAGTGATATTGTGGGGAGAACCTGTGTGGAATATACCCCTTAATGTTTTAATTCCCTAATGGCTTCGATGCCAAAATATAATCCAAATCCAATTAAGGATAAGCCAGATAGAACGGAAATCAAAGACAACGCACGATCATTCAAAAAACGGTGGAAATGACTTGATATGGTTGCCATGGACAAATCCCATAAAAATACGCCTAACAATATACCTGATGTACATATGAGGAGCTCACTTGGCTCAAACTTTTTTGTCGCTTCAACAAGCACCGAACCGTAAATACCAATCCAGAACATGATCGTTAAAGGGTTTAGCACAGATAGAATAAAGCCTGTCCCATATGATTTCAGGCTTGACTCTTTTTCTTCATTGCGATGGAATAACTCCGTTTTAACTCCTTTAAGGCTTGCGATTCCGGTATAGAGCAGAACGAAACAGCCAAAAGACCATAGCAGGGTTTTCATAAAAGGGTTGTCCAAAAAATGAACGGTGCCAAAGTAAACAACCAATAGATAAAGAATATCTACGGTCATAGACCCCAGTCCAAGAAGCCACGCGTTCCAAAATCCGCTGCGAATTCCGCGTTCCATCTGTGCAGCATTAATAGGACCGATTGGGGCGGCCAAAGATAACCCGAGTAAAATATATTCGAGATAAAATGATATCAATTTATTGTCCCCCTGGAATTAAAATAGGCTTTTACTAATCTATTCAGGGTAAAGGTATGTTTATGTTAGTGGCCTTCGAACAAGTTGCCTTGAAGTTTTTTTTACCTTCGAATAGATGACAATAAACCAGGAAATTGTAAATGGAAAGGCAAATAGCTCCAAGGAATAAGACTAGTAGTACAACAGAGTTATGATGCCGACTGCCTAACATTGCTTGAATTGAGCAAAGTCGATTTTTGGTAGATATAAGGTGGCGATGAGGAACGCAGTTCACGGGACAATGGAGGTGAAAAACATTATGAGATGTGTTTATTGCGAAAACTTGAAGAAATTCAAAGGAATTAAACATAAGTGCTACATTTGCTCCATTATAAAGACACGTTAAGTGGAGTCCCTAGATCCTTAGTCAGCGCGAGAAGGTTCTAGGGGCAAAATAGTTAATACGGAGGGATAAAGTGTTGTTCTTCAGTAATATGTCAGGTAAAGGATGTCTATATAGTTTGATTATTGCGATAGTATTTAGTGGTTTGTCCTTAATGTTTAGTAAGATGTTTGGTTTTTCTTTTTTTATTTTCTTTCCGTTCATTTTACTACCCTTCATGTTTAAAAGAAGATAGCGCATGGAACCAATAACTAGGGAAAGACTGTTTTGTCATTTAGTTATTGGGAGCTCAATTTGAACAGTGCAGCAGCCGGTCATTATTGACCGGCTGCTGACATTTCTCAACTAATGGTGGTTACTTCAATAATCGAAGGTAGTCAATCGTCACTGAACGGACCAGGGATGAAATTAAACAACAAAAAATTATTGCAAAACAATTTTTTTCCTAATCAAGCACTAAAGAACCCACTGGAAAGCATACTACAAGAAGATGACCAAGCTGCTATTCAATCTATTGCGTTGGACCAACCAACAAAAGACAAACTGCCGTACAACCCAAAAGTATATATCTTGAGTACGGTCTAATAACGGCTAATGTCGGTATATCAGCAGAGGCTAAAAATGCCAATCCAATATTAAATAATAAAAAATCAATTATGGATGTACCTGTTTGGGTCATCACGTTAAAAGGACTTCTTCCAGATGATTATTATGTACCAGATCATAGAGGGAAAGAACCGTTGGATATTAGTAGTACCGTAATTGATATAAATACAGGAAGAGTATTATTTGGATTTGGAATTGGAAAATAATCAGATTATGGTTTGTTTGAACGTAAGAACAATAGCTTACAACGTCAGTAGCCGGTCAATAATGACCGGCTACTGACGTTTCTCAACTACAGGGCAAATAGATTATTTTAAGGTTGGCTTAAAGCCGTTTAATTGTTTGACATAGCCTAAAGTAAATATAAAGAAAAAGGTTTGCAGACAAGTATGAAACGAAAGATAACCCAATATTCCACCCATTGAAAAACAGGATTCTTCCATAAATTAAATATGAATATTCTAAAATTGTTAGCAATAATGCAAAAACAATAATTGTCGGATAAGCCTTATTTATCCGTTGGATGAAGTAAAGCATATAGCATCCAGATACAAGAAAGACTCCAATATTGGAGATTATAGATATCATTAACTCATTATTGCTAGGGAAAAGTTTCCACCATTCAAAATAAAGCCCGATATCATTATGAATAAATGCGATGACAGACGCTGCAGGTCCATATTTGATTAAAAGATATTTGTATTTTTTCATTAGAAGTATTCCCACTATCCAGGGGAAAACGAATAGAAGCAAAATATTTAAGGCTATTTTAAACACCTCCTTTAATACATTATGACCCAATAACTAGTTCATCTAACGAGGAACGTTAGTAAAGTAATAATGGAGAGTCTGCCGGCGGCAATCGTGTAACCCTCAAATTACGAGTTAATATAAATACATATAAATAAAAAAGGAGCCCATTAAAGGACTCCAGAAAGCTTTAGATTTAATTGTTTGTTTTATTTTTAATGTGGTTCCATTACTTCGTTAAAAGATTTAATTGAAGTAAGATTCCAAGTATTCCCTTTCTTAGTCATCACAACATTAATAGTTTGATCCATCAGGTAACTACCATCTTGCCAATAATAGCTATATATTAATAAGAACGTAGTAGAATTTTTCCAGTCAACATAAGACCGTTCACGATAGTCAGATTCTTCTTTATGGCTAAGATATTCAATCCATTCTTTCTTTGTGGAAATTGCATTAGAAGTAATTTTCAGAGCTTGTTGATCAGTCAATGGGCGAGCCACTACAGTCATATGTTCAGAAGTTCCAGTCATTGTAGATTTATTCCATGAGATATGATCGTTTGGATAGAAGAAGTTACTCAAAGCTTTAAATTGAACATACACAGTTCCATCTTTCAACAACACTCCATCGCCCACAGTAGCATTAAAAGTTTCGCCATCTTGAGTTAATGAAGCAGTTTTAGATTTCTGATTCCAATTTATCTTCGCTCCAAAATATTCTCCAGTTGCACGAAGAGGAGCATACAATCTTCCTTCAGAAAGAATTCCATTTAGACCTACAGCTTCATTTGCAGCATAAGAACTCACTGGACCAACCATTAATGCAGCACCAATTAAACTTACTAATACTGTTTTCTTCATTCAAACCTCCGGAATTTTTCAGTTAAGTGAAAAGTTAATTATTTTATACATATTAACGTCTATACGTACACATTGGAAGTGAAAAAATGTAAATAAGCCGTATCTGCTGGCTAGCATCTTTCGGAAGGGAAACAAAAGAAATGAAAAAGAGGTTACATGTAAAGCAAGGAATCAGATTCTGATTTGGATAAGGATGACTTGGCTCCAATTTAATATGAAATTGATGATTTCACAGCTGTTATCGATATGTATAGCCACACCAAATTAGGATTTTCTACTTATTGGATCCCGCCGTATTTGTACACCTTACATCAGTGCGGCGAAAACACGGAGATAAAAGATGTTTATGACAAGGTGCTACTTTATATCGAGAACGAAATAGCAGAGACAATTCAAGGCGATAACGAGGACTGGGAAGAGGGGCGCAAATCAGAGTACATTGAAGAGTAAAGGCAGATGTTTTATTTTACCAAAACATTCTAAATGAAATAATTGATGGTAACGCCATTAAATTATTACCCCAATAACGAAAGTAACTGCTATTTGTTTGTTTGCAAAAGGCACAACAATTCAAATTATACCGAACAATAAAACATACTGAACTTATTAAGCTATCTGTGAACATTAGTTTAAAACAACATAGAAAGGCGGGAGATTTTTGATAGAAACAAAACGTCTTATAATTAGAGAAATGGTGCAGTCCGATTATGATGCATTGTGCGGAATATTGTGTGATGAGGAAGTCATGCGTGCTGCTTATGAAAGTGCATTCACCTTAGAAGAAGCACAAAATTGGCTTAACAGACATCTTCAAAGATATGAAGAGTATGGTTTTGGACTTTGGGCTGTTGTATTAAAAGAAACAAACGAAATGATTGGTCAATGTGGCTTGACAATGCAAGGCTGGAGAGAGAAAGAAATTTTGGAAATAGGATTTTTGTTTCAAAAAGCGTATTGGCACAAAGGTTACGCAACAGAAGCGGCAATTGCTTGCAAGGAATACGCTTTCTCAGTTCTTCATGCAAATAGGGTTTATTCTATTATTAGGGACACAAATATAGCCTCTCAAAAAGTTGCTCTTCGAAACGGTATGAATATTATTGATAAAGATACTAAGAATTTTAGGAATATAGATATGGAATTTTTTCTGTATTCTGTAGAGCGATCAAAATGAGCAGGTGAAATTGAAAAAGGTTTCTATGATGAACGCAAATACTGTTTGAAATTGAGCTATCTGGGAAACCGTTTGATCGCTTCCTCGGTCACCGGCGTGAAGAGGTTAACCAGATTGCCGTCGGGATCGCGAAACAACACAGCGCGGTTCCCTCAAGGCATAGTGGTTGGTTTCTTTACCCACTTATCAACAAACGACTTCAAGCGCTTGTACTCGGCATCGACATCATGGACGCGGAGCTCGATGATGACAGTGTGATTGTCGGCCGCCACTGCTGTACCAGCGCCGAACAGTTGCACCGTCTGGGAGTGGCCGATCGCCAGGGTACACGATGGCAAAACGAGTTCTTCAAAGACTGGCGCTAAGTAGCGGTTTAACCTTTTATGGATCTTCCTCCCTAATGAATTTATTTGATTCAAGGTGTTGACAATTAAAGGGAAGTGGCATATATTATTTACATACCAACCGAATGTATGTAAGGAGAGAGCAAATGGCAAGAAATAAATATCCTGAGGAAACGACCAACCAAATCCTAACCGTGGCGCTTGATCTCTTTATTCAAAAAGGATACGAGCAAACCTCGATTCAGGATATCATCAACGGGCTGGGGGGGCTGACAAAAGGGGCCATCTATCATCACTTCAAGTCGAAGGAAGAGATCATGCAGGCCGTTATCGATCATCTGTTTAAAGATGCTGACGGGATGTTGTCCAGCGTCCGGGACGATAAGAAGCTGAACGGTCTGGAGAAGCTTCGCAAGATTTCAAGCGTCTCGCTCAGCAATCCCGCCCAGAACGAAATGGCAGCTGTGGCACCAAACCTTTTGCGCAATCCGAAGCTGCTGGCAGCCCAGATCGAGCATATGATTGAAAAAGCGATCCCCATCTATATACAGCCCATCATCGAACAAGGCATGCGAGACGGCTCGATCAGAACCGAGTATCCGAGGGAGCTTAGCGAAGTGTTACTCGTTCTCACCAATCTATGGCTTAACCCGTCGGTTATCCCGGCTACGCCCGAGATGATGTTGAACAAGGTAAAGCTATTTGATGAAATCTTGAAAGGCCTAGGACTTGACCTGTTTGATGAGCAAATGCTTCAAAGATATGAGGAACTGTTCCGTATGTCAGCTAGAGAAGTCAGCATAGAGAAGTAGAAGTAAACTGCCTAAGGGCAGCTTATTTTTACAGTCATACATACCATCAGTTGGTATGTATGACTAACCAGAGTTAAAAACTAAAAAAACAATTCTAAGGAGATGTGGATGAAATGAATCAAAAATTGACAATGAAAGAACGGAATGTAGTGACAAACTTTAGCGGAAGCAACCTGGTAAAAAGCGATTTTGCTGGCGTTACGGCCCCTAAAGGACAGTTTAAAGGCAGCGCGCTCTCCGGTTCCGACTTTTCGGGCGCCAATTTGATCGGCAGCACGTTCAAGAGCAGCGAGATGCGGGGAAGCCGTTTTGACGGCGCGAATCTGACGGACTGCAGACTAACCGCGCTTGACCTGACTAATGCAAGCTTCAATCAGACGATCATCGTACGAACTAATTTCGCCAGCTCGGTGCTGGAAGGAGCCAAATTCCGAGGAGTAAGAATGACGGACGTCACGTTATCGAGAACCGATCTTAGAAAAACGACTTTTGAAGATTGCTTATTTGATGGGGTTGACTTCAAGGACGCCGATTTGAGCGGAAAATGTTTGGACGGACAGACGTTTGTCGGCGTCAGGTTTGAGAAAACCGCGTTAACCGACGTTTCATTCAAGGGCGCTACCTTTAAGAATGTTTCTTTCCACCCGGGCTTTACTGTGACTAAAAAGTACTATCGCATGATCAAAACCATCTGTTTTGACGGCGCAACGATGGATAAATTGACCTTTGCTGCTCTCAAAGGCATGGATGCCAATTTGTCAAAAGTCACAATCATTTAAAGGAGGGGATCCGATGCAAACCAAGACCATTAGCCCCAAGTGCTGAAAGTGACGTTTCGGAGCCTATAGTGAAAGAACAAAAGCGGATTCTTTGATAGAGGATAGTTTAAAACAAAAATAAAGCGAGGGAATAGAAATGGAAAAGATAACTAGTTCGTCAGAAAATATGAAGAAAAGAAAATTCACTGAGGGGCAGGATCGCCCGGAACTGCAAAAGGCCATCGAGGAGATAGTCGATTCCGGTTTCCTCGGGGTGCAGTTGCGCGTGCACGATGAGAAAGGCGAGTGGGTCGGTAGCGCCGGGGTTAGCAGGCTGGGCGAAGCCACGAAGCCGCCTACAAATGGACACTTCCGGATAGGCAGCAACACCAAGACCTTCACCGCGACCGTGGTGCTGCAATTGGTCGCCGAGGGCAGGATTGGGCTGGATGATTCGGTGGTAGACTACCTGCCCGAGTTCGGGCTGGACCGGCGGATCACGGTGCGGATGTTGCTGCAACACACCAGCGGGGTGTTCAACTTCACAGGCGAGTACTACGAAGATGGAACGGTCGTGCCGGGGATCACGTGGCAGGGCCAGGAGTGGGTAGAAAATCGATTCAAGACCTACCGGCCGGAGGAACTGGTACGGCTCGCATTATCCAGGCCGTTACGATTCGATCCGGGAACGGACTGGAGCTATTCCAACACCAACTACGTGCTGGCCAGGCTGCTAATCGAGAAGGTAACCGGCTGCTCGCTCGCCGAGGAGATGCAGCGGTTGATTCTGGGGCCGCTTGGGCTGTTGGGTACCGTGGTACCAGATACGCAGCCGGAGATCCCCGAACCGCACGCCCACGCCTACTACCGATACGAGGATGCCGGCGAGCAGAAGACGGTTGACATCACCTCCCAGAACCCCTCCTGGATTTCCACCGGAGGTGACATGATTTCGACCACCCAGGATCTCCACACGTTCATCTCCGCGCTGATGGGCGGCAAGCTCCTCCCGGCTCCGCTACTGGCCGAAATGTGCAAGCCGTATCCCAAAATCGGCTATGGCTTGGGGGTGTTCGTGCAGGACGTCGGTCCAAACGGCGAGTGTACCATCATCACCCATAACGGCGGCATTTCGGGCTACGCGGCACTGATGTACAGCACGCCCGATGGCAGCAAGACCCTGACCGCCTCCATTAACTATGTTGACGACGTCGCAATGTCCCTGGCAGTGGCGTTCCAGAAGGCGCTGCAGAGGCTCGTCAATGAGGTGTTCGGCGGCGGGCATGCCGAGTCGGCTGACGCGGCAGACCTGGCCAGTAATCAGGACTGAGCACCGTGGCCACGTCAAATCTTACCTAATAGAGGCATTCTAACGGGAGACTATAGTTCAATCAATAAAGCTGCAGCAGATCGGTTAATAGGCACATGGTATGGATCCCCCTGTATCTATGACTATATTCTGTCTTAAATATTAAGCGAATATTGAAATTAAAGGATTAAGATATTTCGCATAAATGACCTAATAGGATACCAAAAAAAAAGACATCCGCCTCCATATTGAGGATAGATGTCTTCTTTCTGGTCATTCAGGCTATTGAGTTAACAAAAAATTGTATTAGTTCTTCAGCGCACTTCAATACTCTCTCTGTTTTTTTGACTAAACGTTAACCGCGTAATGGTTCCACCTAAGCAATCATACTGGGCTCAGGAGCGAATTCCATATACTTAAACATAGATATAGCCTGTGGTTCAATTGTTGAAGTAATGTCCCTGTTCGATATCTGGAATCAATGCAGTGTGCACGGGCCGCCACCCCAAGCGTTCCCGGGTCAGAGTGTTCGATATTGGGTTATCGGTAAACGTGAAGGGGCCGAGAAAACCGAAATGGGCTTCTGCCTCTTCATGGGAAATACTGACAACTGGAAGGTTCAGGTTACGACCGATGGCTCCGGCGATGTCACGGAATGGAATACCTTCTTCGCCGACAGCGTGCAACCGTGAGCCAGCTAAGGCTGATTCAGCGGCGAGACGGTACAAGCGCGCCGCATCAAGACGATGAACAGCCGGCCAGCGGTTGGACCCGTCGCCGACGTAGGCAGAGAAACCTTTTTTACGAGCAATGCTGATCAGCATGGAGATAAAGCCATGATCGCCCGGGCCGTGTACGGTTGGTGCGAGACGAATGACCGATGATCGTATCCCTTGATCTGCAAGTGCGATCGCCGCGTTCTCCGCTGCACCCCGTGGCACTGTGGAGTCGACCGCGATCTCCTCCGTTCCAAGAATCGCCACCGGGTTCGACCATGCGACCACTAAGGTTCCCGTGGTGAACACAAACGGCTTATTGGAGCCCTCAAGCGTCGCACCAAACATTTCGACGGCGCGCAGGTCGGCTGCGACTGCATCGGAGAAATCTGCGAAGTCGGTCTTGAAGCCTAAGTGAATAACGCCGTCTGCTGCGGTAGCACCCTTATGCAAGCTTTCGAGGTCGTCGAGGGCACCACGATGCACCGAAGCCCCGATTGCCGTCAACGATTTGGCAGCCTTGTCTGAGCGGGCAAGACCGACTACCTGGTGTCCTGCTTCGATGAGTTCGCTCACGACGGCGGAACCAATGAAGCCCGTTGCTCCTGTGATAAAAATACGCATAATGAAATCCTCCTTAATTAGCTGAAAAGTGGATCTACTTGAAGCACCGGTATTGCGAATATACGATTGGCATCGCCGGCCTCAAGACTAACTCATTATAGTCCGCATATCACTCAGGTTTTTGCCAGTTCCTCGTCACTTATTGCCTGATCCTCCGGAATACACCCTGATCTCTGGCCGTAAGATTAATCTGTATGCAGGAATGTCCGATACGGAAGTTGGAGTTCTTCCTATAAAAACTATATACATTACTTTTGTTGACGTAATTTAGCGACATCTCTCTTTGGTGGGCTACCGAAAAAGCGGCTGTAATCTCGGCTAAACTGAGAAGTGCTTAAATACCCCACCAGTTGACAAGCCGTGTTTACATCCATATAGCTGGATACCATCAGACGTCTCGCTTCATGTAGGCGCAGCGCTTTTTGGTATTGCAGTGGGCTCATTGAAGTTACTGCCTTAAAATGTTCGTGAAACGAGGACTCGCTCATATGTACCAGCTTGGCCAAATCCCTAATCTTCATTTGTTGGCAGAAGTTGTCGTGAAGCCACATAATTGACTTAACAATTCGCTGCATGCTCGAGTCCGCAATACAAATTTCAGCGACATGAACGCCAACCGGGCTGCAAAGGACTCGTATCAAAATCTCATCCATCGCAAGCGGGGCAAGCAATTTAGCTTCGACGGGATTGGATAGACACTCCAGAAGCCTCGATACAGCTTTGATCATACCCAAGTCGGCGCTAATGACATAAGCTGCACGCCTTTCCCCAACGGCTGGTAGGCCCTCGGGATACACTTTCAGTGCTAACTCAGCAATCCTTTGTGGGTCAAGGTTAAGCTTTACACTCAGAAAAGGTTCAAAAGGGCTAGCTTGTGTGGTCTTCACAGCGATCGGTAGAGCGATAGGGAACATGAGCATATGTGACCGCCCAAACTGATAGATTTCCTGCCCCACGGTGGCGACCTTTACACCTTGTGCAACCACTAACAGGGAGGGGGAGTTGAAAGTTCTTACGTAGTCAATATTAACTTTTGAATAACGGCTGAGGTTCAAACCGGGAATACACTGGCTAAAGGTGCCGTCAATTGGAGTATAGCTGTGGATTAGACGGGCCAAACGAGTCGTTTCAACATCAAGCAGTTCATCTGAAAGCGAATTTTCATCTGGAATCTTCATTTTGTTTCGAAATCAACTCCATTTTATATAGAATCTTTGACTAACTAAGATGGTTTAAACTAATTAGAGTGGTATTGTGGAAACTGCCTTAATGGCTGTTCAGTATTAGTTAAAATCTAATGATAACCATTATTTTGCCTGATAGACATGTGATCGTCAAACTATCTCGAGCTTCGATAAAAGACCAGTAAAGATTGCCCCATGCCATCCCGTTTGTACACAGCACAACGCTTGGCGTCAATACATTGATTGAAGGTAACGGAGCGGTTATCGGGCTGCTTGTTACCAAGGGATTTCGCGATATTCTCGAAATCCGGAGACTCGTTTGGAGTATACGACGATCACGTATGGCGATAGAAGATCAAAATCAAGATAGAGAAAAATAGGTGCATAAGATTAGAAACCTTCAGTTTTATTCAGCTATCGATGAACGTTAGTTCGCAACAACATAGCAGCAGCCGGTTGGCACAGTTCATACAAACCAAAAGTAGATTGATGTTATAATTGGAAAATATATAAAACTGAAGGGGAATCTCATGGAATGAGTGAAATAAAACTGCTTATTGCCGAGGATGATAAGGAAATACGAGATTTATTGAAAAAATATTTAGAGCGCGAATTATACGCAGTGGATACAGCAACTGATGGCAATGAGGCCCTTTATAGGTTTCGACAAGGGGGCTATCATTTAGTGATTTTGGATTTGATGATGCCTCAATTGGATGGCATTGAAGTTTGCAAAGCGATCAGGAGCATCTCTAATGTACCTATTGTCATGCTGACGGCAAAAGATCATGAAACAGAAAAAATATTAGGTTTAAGCATTGGCGCGGACGATTACATTACAAAACCGTTTAGCATCCATGAGGTCTTAGCAAGAGTCAAATCCCTGCTGCGGCGCTATATGATTCTTGGCAGCGAAGGAGAAGAACCATCTCAACATTTATTGGTTTTCAAGGGAATTGCTATTAATCCGAAAGCGTATACGGTACATATCGAGGGCAGCCAAACGGCGTTAACCGCCAAGGAATTTGAATTGCTAAAGCTGCTAGCCTCCAATCCGGGACAAGTATTTACAAAAACGCAAATCTTCCGGCAAGTATGGGGAACCGACTACATCGAAGATGATAATACCGTAATGGTTCATATTCGTAAACTGCGCAAGAAAATTGAGCTAGACCCCTCTCAGCCTCAATATATTCAGACCGTTTGGGGGATCGGTTATAAATTTTCGGGAGAAAAAGCATGAATACCGCAATGACATTAGTCATGTTAGTGATACAGCTATGCTTGACGGCAATCGTTCTGCTCCTAACGAGAAACACTTTAGGTGGCTTGGGATGGACCTTACTGGCTTTATTTATCGGGTTAAATTTGGCGATGCTCGCAGGAGCGATCCGTACTCGTCAAGATTTAATGCGCATTTCAAACCTCCTGCGTCAAGTAGCAGCGGGCAATTATAAAACCAGATTGCTTGCCAAGCAAGACGATCGATGGAACGAAATTGTTTTTACAATTAATAAGCTCATTAGCAGGTTTGAAAAAATACAAATTGAAGCTGCTCAATCGCATGCGGCAAGACAGCGGCTCTTGTCCAGCATTTCGCATGATATTCGAACACCGCTAACTTCGATAATCGGTTATATAGATGCATTAAGAGATGGGCAGTGGGAATCGGAAACGGAATCGGAGAAACAATCCTATCTTGACATTCTATCTGCTAAATCAGCTCGCTTAAAAGAGTTAATTGACGATTTATTCACAATGGCCAAGCTTGACGCCGATGAATTGCCCATGAAAGAAGAAATATTGGATTTCGCCGAAATGGCAAGAGAGACGCTAATTGAGTTTTTACCGAAAATCGAAAAAGAAGAGATCAAGCTCGAGATCGAACTTCCGGAGGTAGCCTGCTTCATTAAGGCAGATCAAATTGCCGTAACTCGCATAATCCAAAATATAATTAAAAACGCTATCCAGTACGGCGGAGAAGGGAAGGTTATTGGTGTCGATCTTCTTGAGAACAATGGCGTTTATGAACTAACGATCTGGGATCGAGGTCCAGGAATTAGTGCGGCTGAGCTTTCCCGTATCTTCGAGAGAAGCTATCGGGCAGATAAAGCCAGAGGTTCAAGCGGCGGTGGAAGCGGACTTGGTCTATCTATCGTTAAGGCTTTGGCTGAAAAAAATCATGGCTCGGTGCATGCCAACAGCAAGCCTTGGGACAAAACGGAATTCACCATTGCGTTTCAGAAATCGATTGGATTAAGAAACAGTTAAGAAACAGATAAGCTCCAGTTAAAGCCGCTTTCTTATAATAAGACAAAGAGGAGGCGGTACGAATGAACGCCATTATCAAAACCGTTAATCTAACCAAACAGTATGGCGGTGAAAAAGCGGTAGACAATGTCAGCTTAACCGTACAGCAAGGTGAAATCTATGGATTTCTTGGACGAAATGGAGCAGGGAAAACAACGACGATACGAATGCTCCTGGGGCTGATCAAGCCGACATACGGACAGATTGAGATCTTCGGCAGCGATTTGCTATTGAGTAAGAAGGAAGTATTGCGAAGAATCGGTTCGATCGTTGAAGTTCCGGGCTTTTATGAGAATCTGACCGCCAAAGAGAACTTGCAAATTAATGCGAAAATCATGGGCGTTCATAAAAACAACGCAATCGAAGAAGCATTAGAGATTGTTGGTTTACAGCATGAAACAAGGAAACTAACAGGGAAATTCTCACTTGGCATGAAGCAGCGACTTGGCATTGCCAGAGCACTTTTGCATTATCCGGAGCTATTGATCCTGGATGAACCAACCAATGGACTGGATCCGATCGGCATCAAGGAAATGCGGAGGTTGATAAAAACATTGGCGCTAGAACGTCAAATAACCGTATTGATTTCGAGCCATATTTTATCCGAAGTTGAGCTGCTCGCAGATCGGTTAGGAATTATTCATGAAGGCAGACTGTTGGAGGAAATAAGTATAGACAAACTGCACACGGCCAACCGCCGGTATATGCAATTCCAGGTTGATGACGATAATAAAGCGGCGCTTTTACTGGAGAAACATATGGGTATTATCGATTATACGGTACAGGATGAAGGGAATATTCGCATTTATTCTCATTTCGGTCAACAAGGCAAAATAAACAAACTTTTTGTTGAACATGGTATCGAAGTGGAGAAAATCGCGGTCAGCGAAAATAATCTGGAGGATTATTTCGCAAATCTTGTAGGAGGTGGTACGATTGGTTGATTTGCTTTCTACCGAACTCCTTAAACTGAAACGTTCTAAAATGCTGCTGCTCAGTCTGGCGGGTGCTGCGCTGGCACCTTTTTTTGTTGTGCTTGCTTTCTATATTGATTTACTAAAGATGTCGAAGACGGATAACGCTATATTCGAGGCTCTTTTCTATAACACGAGTATGTATACCATATTGCTAATGGCGGTTCCTTTATATAGCGTTGTAATTGCTTATTTATTCGGCCGTGAATATATAGAGGATACTTTGAAAAATCTGTTGACGATTCCGGTAACAAGGACAAGCATCATTCTAAGCAAAATGCTGTTATTGTTATTATGGATCTATCTCCTGACGTTGGAAGCATGGGTAGTGACATTTGTCTTTGGTTTATTGCTTCAATTCAAAGGCTTAACCATGGATCTAATGTTGGATTCTTTGATTGAATACATAATTGGAGCGACCCTTCTGGCCGTGCTGTCGACACCAATCGTATTGATCGTCACCATCATGAAATCTTACGTGCCGGCTATAATTGCATCGATAGCGATTACTTTAGTGAATTTATTGGTGTTTAATTCCGATTACCGAGCTTTAAACCCATGGTCAGCGGTATTCGATATTGCTCATGATTCCATGTCTTCCGTTTATCCGGCTGCCGTTACTTATTCCATCATCGCGTTAACCTCGATAACCGGCCTAGTGATCACCTTGATCTATTTTAGAAAGGTGGATATTCACTAATGGTTGATATCTTCAGCGCTATTCTGCTGGGCATAATAGAAGGCTTAACCGAATTTTTGCCCGTATCATCAACTGGACATCTCATACTTGCCGGGCATTTATTGGGCTTTGAAGGGGAGTCTGAGACAACATTTAAAATTGTTATTCAGCTGGGAGCCGTATTGGCCGTATTGATTCTTTATTGGCGAAGGTATTTAGAAGTAGGAGTAAACCTGATTAAACTCGATTTCTCCAAGAACAAAGGCCTGAATGCTATTCATATGTTTCTGGCCATGATACCTGCACTGATTATGTATTTGTTGTTTAAGGATTTCATAAAAGGCCGTTTATTCGGTCCAATGCCGGTATTAATCGGCTTAATTATTGGCGGCGTTCTCATGTTGATTGCGTCGCGCATAAGAAGAACGGTAACGGCTGACAATACCGATGATATGAATTATAAGCAAGCATTTGGAATTGGACTTTTTCAATGTCTCGCTTTGTGGCCGGGATTTTCAAGATCCGGTTCGACGATCTCAGGCGGGCTGTTACTTGGGACCAGCCAAAAAGCTGCAGCCGATTTTACGTTTATGATATCGGTTCCGGTCATGTTCGGAGCAACGCTGTTGGACTTATATGAAAGCCGCGACCTATTGTCATCGGAGGATATCATCCTATTGTTAATCGGCTTTGCAACAGCTTTTGCTGTCGCGATGCTTGCTGTTGTCACTTTTCTCAAGGTGATTAAAAGGCTTAGGTTGGAATGGTTTGCACTATACAGGTTCGTCCTTGCGGGTGCTTTCTATTTAATTGTTATGTTATAGGGACAAGAACAGGCACGGGGATTTAGAGAAACAGACCGCGAAGAAGCTTCGCGGCCTGTTTCTTTTTAATTGTCGGCTGCCATTCATGATACAAAGATCATTTGAAAGCGTTAAGCTAAACTTTATAATGCCAATGAATACACTTCCCTTACCCTGACAGATTGGTTGGACTTTTCATCCGCTGATACTTAGTATTGGGCTACTGTGTACGTTTATTGGGGTTAGCCTAATGGGGCAATGAAATGAATGTTCAATTCTTACCACAGATAATTAAGCTAAGAGGGAACTCTAACTTAATAAAAATGTCTAAAACCTTCTATTAGAAGCAAACTAGTAATAGATGCTCTAATGGGAGGTTTTTCTTATGCTTATAAGCGTTTATGGTCATTGTATGAGGCAGAAAACCGTATCCAGGGATTTAGCACGAATACCTTGAGAGCTTATGCATTGCAGCTAAAATTATTAGTTAAAGAGCTTGGTGATCTGGATATTAGTAAAGGAAGTTATACTCAGAGATTGGAGCTGATACTTTAGATCAATATAAACAGAAGGATCCGCCTAGGCGGATCCATTTAACTCATGCTGCAAGAGTAGCCGTGTTCTGTGAGAGAAAGGGGAATCCCCGGTTTACTCGATCTCTTTTACTCCATAAACGAGCTTTCGTTTGAGATATCATATTTTTGAATGTCCATTCTCATCCTGTTTCCCCACTTCATTAAAAACGGCGCCGATTCATGTCTTTCAACATGAGCGGTCAGCAATTCTTGATTTTCCCAACGCTGAACAGTCAGCATGCGTCCGGCGCGTGCATCCTCCAAAGTAAAGGCATAAAAATGGCATCCAGTTTCAGTTCGCGTGCTGGAAACGACGTCCTGAACGTCTGCAGTGAACTCATTTACGTCAGACGGATTTAGATGTACGTAACCCATGAGTAGAATCATTGATGTTCATCCTTTTTTTCTTGAATTAAGCATGCAAAATTTCTCAAAGCTAATCGCGATTTACAAGGAGTGCAAAAATCATTCGAGCTATCGTCCTTACTCCACCGTGAGTACGATCTTGCCTTGAATGTGCCCACCGGCGGCTCGTTCATGTGCCTTTCGAGCATCGGCAAGTGGAAATATGCTGTCGATGGCGACGCGAACCGTCCCGGCATTGAGCAAGCGCCCTAATTCCACCAGCAGTGGGCCGTTTGAGCGCACTTGGGTCATTGATACCGTGACGTCCAGCTTTGCGGCCTCCTCTGCATCGGAGAAGCCTAAGAACACTGGGAACAAAGCGCCGCCACGCTTGAGCGTACGTAAGAAACGACTGGTGGTGGGACCACCGAGAGTATCGAGGACGAGATCAACGTCTTGAGCGACGTCCTCGGGAGGGTACTTTGTGTAGTCAATAAATTCGTCGGCACCGAGCTCGCGCAGGAATGACTCATGCTTGCCCGATGCCACCGCGATGACGTGCGCACCCTTCCATTTAGCCAGTTGCACTGCTAAGTGCCCCACGCCGCCCGCGGCACCATTGATGAGCACTGTCTTGCCGCTCAGCGGCACCGGGCGATGTGACTCCGGTTGAAGTGGATTCGCTTCACTGTGCCCCAGCTCGATCAGGAACTGCCACGCGGTGAGGCCTGCCATCGGAGCCCCTGCGGCGTGTATATGATCAATGCCTGCCGGCTTGAGTGCAAGGTCCGACTCTGGCGCGGCGACGTACTCTGCATAAGCAGCGCTCTCCCCAAAGCTAGGAAAGCGAACCATGCCGAAAACTTCATCGCCGACGGAGAAACTCTGCACATCCGTGGCTACCGCCTCGACGACGCCCGACACGTCCGACCCCAGAATGACGGGAAAGGGCACCGGCGGCCGCCACTCAGGAGGAAGATCCTTATACCCCTCGCGCAGGTACCAGTCGGGGGGATTGATGCCAACCGCGTGAACGCGGATAAGCACCTCACCTGACTTCAGTTCGGGAATCGGCGCCTCCTCGTAACGCAGTACCTCAGGACCGCCGAATTCATGCAGACGAATTGCTTTCATCGTATTTATAGACATCTTACTTTCTCCTTTCAAGCAGATGAGTTATACTTACCAGAGCGGCGCTCCGTTTAATCGGATCACTGTTCCGTTTATGATTATACGGAGCGATGCTCCGCTTGTCAAGGAGGTCACTTATGAGAGCTGATGCTATGAAAAACTATGAGCACATACTCGCAGTCGCGAACGTCGTTATAACCGAGCATGGCGTCGATGCATCACTGCGCGAGATCGCCCGCAGAGCTGGTGTCGGACTAGGCACGCTTTATCGTCATTTCCCGACGAGGGAGGCGCTGCTCGAAGCTTTGCTCCGCTCAAGCTTCGACGAGTTTACGACAAAGGCACGTATGCTCGAAACTGCAAGTTCACCCGACGATGCGCTCGTGTCGTGGTTACGCGAAATCGTTGAATTCACGAGTAACTATCAAGGTGTTGTGGTCGTGATGATGGCAGCCAAAGAGGACCCGGAGTCCGCGCTCCACGCTTCATGCATGACGATGCGCACAGCAGGCAAGCAGCTTCTCGCTCGTGCCCAGGCAGAAGGTTTGGCGCGTACCGACATGGATGGTGATGATCTTTTCTCGTTAGCTGCTGCGCTTGCGTGGCTCAGCAACCAACCGTCGTCAGCGCCAAGGGCTGAGTATCTCTTCAATATTATTGCGGGCGCGATCCTGACGAATCGAGCGAGCAGCGATTTCGGGGTTTAAATTAAATCGTACTGCTCTAATAGGGGACTTTGGCACAACACAAAATATTGAACTACACTGACGGAGAACGTTAGCGTTGAGAACAACAAAAATGGCAGCTGAGCTAGATGATCAGTTGCCATTTTTGTTGAAGTAAAGGGCAGGTTAGTTTCAATATGTGGTATTATAAAGTCTATTAAGCTTAAGCTTTTTTTAAGGGAGGATTTAGCCTGAAATGGTTTGAATGGAAGCGTGGAGTAAGGAATAACCTTAAAAATAAAATAGATTGGAATTACAATATTCCGAAGCATATTGCAATAATGATGGATGGGAACGGCAGATGGGCAAGACGTAAAGGATTACCGAGATCTGCAGGACATTACGCTGGTATGCAAACAATGCGTAAAACTATAAGCATGTGTCATAAAATCGGAATCTCTACATTAACGTTATATGCTTTTTCAACTGAAAACTGGAAACGACCTAAAGACGAAGTGGAATATATCATCGGTTTGGTGAGTGAATTTGTACAAGAGACAAATATTCGTGATTTAAATCAGAATAACATAAGGGTAGATTTTATCGGAGACATATCTAAATTCCCTGAAGCAACGCAGCAGGCTATGAATAATGTCTCTAATCAAACTCAAGGGAACACTGGACTTCAAGTTTATTTTGCAATGAATTATGGTGGTAAAAGCGACATCCTTCAAGCTGTAAAGTCAATAGTGAATACTAAAAATTCAGATGAAATAACCGAAAAGCTCTTTGAACAGTATCTCTATATTAGACAGAGTCCATCACCAGATTTGCTTATTAGAACAAGTGGTGAGAAAAGGTTAAGTAATTTCTTACTATGGCAGTCCGCTTATGCAGAACTTTGGTTCACTAACGAAATGTGGCCAGACTTTAATGAGGAACTTTTATATTCTGCAATCTTGGATTATCAAAATCGAATGAAGAGAAGTAAAGTATTATAACATCAATCGTCAGCTGGTTATTCTCTTGCTAATTAAAGGGAGTTCATTAAAGGAGCGGCAGCTAGTCATTGTGACGGCAGCCGCTTCTTTAACTAATGGCTTGAGCTATCGGAGAACTTTAGCCTCTGATTCTAACCTAGTTGCTGCGAACCATTGAACCACACGGATTTGATCGACAAGGTATCCGAAATATTAGTGGTCGGATCACCGTTTATGAGAATAAGATCAGCACGCGCATCTTCAGTAATCCGGCCGCGATCATGAAGACCAAAGCAACGGGCTGGTTTGGAAGTAGCCGACTGAAGAGCTTCGATCGGAGTAAACCCGGCCTTCACCAACAACTGCATTTCGTGGTGGACACTGGCCCCATGAGCAAGGCCACCAAGGTTCGGAACGGGAACCGGTGCGACATCCGTCCCTACCAGAATATCAACTCCGGCACGGTGAAGATCCATCACATTCTTAAAGCTATTTTCCATATTGCCTTGCGGAAACGTATTGAAGCTTGAGTTCAAGATATCGATCCAATCCGGACTTAATTTGGAGTGAACCCGTGGATCATTCGCCAATTCCAATGCCGGATTTCCAATAATCGATGAATTCAACACCAAACACGGTGTAACAAAAACTCCTGATTCCGCAATGGATTTCACTAACTCGGACGTGTACTCGGGTCTGTCGATAAATAAGTGGCCCAAACCGTCGACTCCAAAATCGATGGCTGCTTGCGATGAAAGAGCCGTCAAGACGTGAGCGATGACCAACTTATCGAACTTGTGGGCTTCAGTCACGGCTGTTTTTAGAATCTCATCGCTTAGAACAGGCAAGCCTGGTGCCCCCATGACTGTTCCTTCTTCAATCATGATCTTAATATAGTCGGCTCCGTTCTCCACTTGGGTATGCACATGTTTGATTGCTTCTTCCACTGTCGTCACCTGCGGTATTTCTTCGTGATCGTGAGCGTATGCGGCCAACATTGCTTCCCTGTCTTCCTCCGATAATTTCTCTAGTTCCTTTAATACAAATTCCGGTATTTCATCTCCATCCGGTAGTAATTCATCCGGATGTCCACCAGGAGCGGTAATCGCTGTACCAGCAGAACGGACGTCCGCGATGTCATCCACATTTTTTAACTGAATTTCGCGCCCTCTTTTAGTAAAATCGCCATTCATTTCAAGTTCTGTTGTAACGCCGAATTTTAAGGCATCTCGTAATCCGCCGATTGAGGTATGGACATGTGCATCAATCAGACCAGGTAGTAGTGTCATATTTTCTCCATCGATAATCGTTGCATCAGCTGGAATGTCTCCGCCCACTGAAATAATGGACTTCCCTTTAATGACAATATGTCTGGGAGCTATAATTTGATAACCATCAAAGATACGTACATTTGTAATCGCCGTAATTTGTTCTAACGCAGTATTTTGATTTACTTTCTCCATTTTAATTCCTCCTCATGTGTTTGTGACTCGACATTTCGGAGTATAACTGTTAGAAATCTAACTGTCAATAAACTAATATTTAATTGACAAGGCTATAGGATCACTGTATATTTTAGCTACTTACAATTAGGTTTCTAACAATCACAAGGGGGACGATTATGAATTCCCGAAAAGATACGCCATATCTGGATTTGTTTCAGATTATCGGTCTTAAGCTAAAGAAAAGAGCGGACGAAAGTATAAAAGAGCTAGGATTAAGCTCTCAACAAGGAAAAGTAATCGACTATATTTATAAGAACCAAAATAAAGATATTATTCAAAAGGATCTTGCAGATCGGTTTCATCTACGTGGGGCCAGCATTACAAGTATGCTTCAAGGTCTAGAGCAAAAAGGGTACATCGAGCGCAAAATCCCGGCAAATAATGAACGGCAAAAAAATATATATGTATTACCAAAAGCGATTGAATTAATTGAAAGCTTTAATGACTCATTCCAAAAGGTGGAGGATGAAGTCGTTCAAGCCCTTACTGACGAGGAGAAGCAAATCTTAAAGAAATTACTGGTCAGAATTAATGAACGCATATAAAGAAGAGGATTCTCGATGAGGTTATGGAGTCATATAGAAATAATTTACGGTTGTCCCATTTGGGGAGCATTATAACAGCAAGAAATGAACAATCCATATAGGGCTCAAATAATATTTCCTAGATAAAGTTCAGCCATCCTGGAGCATCCATAACGGCTGCAGCTCTATTTTTATTAAGAAAAAGGGCAGCACAATGACGTGACGAATTATTAGAGTAACACGACTAGCGGAGGTTAGGAATGGATAAGGATTCAGTCTGGCAAAGTATCTGGCAGAAAGTCGAAAATGATGGACAATCCAGTTTGAACAAATATGAAAGAATATGGTTAACCGTTGATGGATTAATCGGTGATGTGAGCGGAGGCGGCTTGATAAGTTTCTTTTATAATCATGGTGCTGACAATTATACGGAAACTATCGAGGACTTAGAGACAATCGGGGCTGAATCTGCAATTACATTAGTAAACAATATTGGTTCTATGTTCCCTGATGGGGTACCTCCTGTAAATATTGAAGAACGGAATGAAATAATGGATTCATGGGAGCATGATGAACTGAATGAGTTCTTCGAAAACCTAGATGAACAGTTTTATGCAATTATGGATGACTTAGAAAATAAGCTAGAGCCTGTCATTGCAGAAGCCATAAAGCTAGCTGACGAGTAACATTATATATTGATGCTGTTCAACTAACGGTTAACGTTAGTTGAGAGCAAAAAAATGGCAGCTGATCTAGATGATCAGTTGCCATTTTTGTTGAAGTAAAGGGCATTTTAGCTCGATACAGGAAAAACAATAAATATTAAAATTGGGTAGATAGGAGGAGGATATATGTTAAAACTTATACTCGGATGGGGTGGTTACTGCCGTATTCTTAACTAAGAGGAGGATACTCCTACTATCTTTTAACTGTATTACGAACGTAAGTTCTGATATAATGTAACAATAAATTGAAGTCGAAAGGAAGCAACTATGAACGCTATAGAAGCTATAGTTCAGAATTTAAATGAGATTCGACGCAGAAGCATGATTATTTGGGGAAGTATTCCGCATGAGTTTTTGGACTGGAGACCGGATTCGGAAGCAATGAGCATAAAAGAGATGATCCGCCATGTCCTGGATAGTGAACATTATTACCATCTTGCTTTGTTGAATGAGGGAAGTCTAACCGCTTATGAATCCCCTTATGAGGCTCGTACTTTTACAACGCTCAAAGAGGAACTCAACTTTTCAGAACCCTATCGAAATGAATTTATGGATACAGTAAAATCCTATACACAAGAGGATTTAACAAGAATCCAAATTGATAGAAAAGACGTAGGTTACATTCGATCATTAGGCGACATGCTTTTGAGAATTGCTTACCATGAAGCAGTCCATTCAGGTCAACTTTTAGATTATTTAAGATTAGCCGGATTAAAGCGGCCAAAGGTATGGGATTGAAGTTTAAGAAAGATAGATTGAGCTAACTGGGAGTTGAGAACAACAAAATGAAAGCCGATCAGCAGCCATATTTGAGGTTGTCATCAGACAAAGTTACGCTAACTGGGAACTATTGTTCAATGAAAATACTGGGTCTGGCCTGCTCCCGTCTTTTCGGAAAATCCGGAATATATCCTCATTCGAAACGATGGATCACGGTTTTTGCGGACTACGATGAATGGCTGTTAACCCGCTCTCGCTCAATATATGCCGAGCAGCGACAAAACCTGCTTGATCCCCTGGGGCATTCACGTCATCGTCATGAAAGACAAGAAGATCTTCAATATCCCAAATTTCATTAACTCAAAATTATTTTTCCGATTTTGGCTTCTTGAACAATTATACCGATGAACTTTGCAATCAAATTTCGTCTAAATAAATGAGAATAAAAAATAATAATCGATTGAGGTCATTCAAAATGGAAACTATACGAGGAGAATGCAAATGAGGAAAGTAGTTGTATCTGAGTTTGTATCGCTGGATGGAGTTATGGAGAATCCGCAGTGGACAGTCCAATTCCGTAGTGAGGAAACTAAGCAATTCAAGTTCGATGAACTGAAAGCAAGCGACGCTCTTCTTCTTGGACGTGAAACGTATGTTAATTTTGCAGCGGCTTGGCCTAATATGATCGAGCAAGAAGGGGAATATGGCAGGATGATGAACGATTACCCCAAGCACGTGATTTCAACATCGCTAGATAAAGTGGAATGGAACAATTCATCGCTGATCAAGGGCAATATCATGGAGGAAATATCCAAGCTGAAGCAGCGGCCTGGTAAGGATATCTTGGTATTTGGCAGCTGCGCGCTCGTTCAAACGCTGATGCAGAATGACCTCATCGACGAATATCGGCTTATGGTTTTCCCAGTTGTGCTTGGAAACGGAAAACGTCTCTTTGGAGAAGGGATCGATAAGAAAGTACTGAAACTGGCGGAAACAAAGACATTCGGTTCAGGCGTAGTTGTTCTGACTTATCATCCGGATAGATAGATTAATCAGGAAATCAACATCCATGTGCTAGATCATATAAGTAGAAGCCTTTCGGGTTCCCTCGAAAAATAGGATATGGTGGTGGTTCAACTTCAAAAGAACTGGAATAGCATGATCAGAAAAGATTTTGGTAATCAGTAGCCTATTCCGCTAAACGGGAAACTTGAGCTCAATAAAGACAGTACGGCAGCTCATGTTGAGCTGCCGTTTTCTCATACCGCAGCAGCGCTTGTATGCGGCATATCAGCGTATAGGATAGCTTTTGAATTTGCAGAAGTGAAGCCGTGGGCAACCATACGCTTCGGTAGACATTCAAGTATTGCACTTTGAACCTTTATTGAACGATCCGATTGCGAATTGCAAAGACGACAGCTTGCGTCCGGTCGTCGACGCCAAGCTTTTGCAGAATGTGATGAACGTGCGTTTTGACTGTGCTCTCCCCAATATATAGTTTGGCTGCGATCTCCTCGTTACGCAGTCCGTAAGCCATTTGCTGAAGAACTTCATGTTCCCGTTCTGTGAACGATTCACCCATCGAATTGCTGAGACCGCTATCCGCCATATTCGCTCTTGCAGAGCTTACCATCCGAGCCATAGCTTTAGAGGCGATGGCCGTGCGGAAGATCGCTTCCCCGCGGAAGGCTGCACGGATGGCTTCAATCAGTTCTTCCGGCGCAGTGTCCTTAAGCAGATACCCGATCGCTCCTGAACGTATGCCTTGGAAGACATATTCTTCTGTGTCGAACGTCGTGAGAATGATAATCTTGCAGTTGGGCCAGGCGGCCATAATATCGCGGGTCGCTTCGATTCCGCTGTATTCAGGCATCTGAACGTCCATTAGCAAGACATGCGGGCAGGCGAAGTCAGCCAATGTGACGGCTTCGTGTCCATTAGAAGCTTCACCGACGACTTCCATGTCGGGTTGGGCATTGATGATATATTTGAATCCATGCCGGACCAGCAGCTGGTCATCCACAATGGCTACCCGGATCATATCAACGCTCAATCTTTTCACCTTCCTGCAATGGGTTAACAAGCGGTATTCGAATCGTCATTCGCAAGCCGTGAGGCTGGTGATTCCGAAGTTCGAATGAGCCTCCGATTCTCTCGCATCTGGCCATCATGTTCATAATTCCAAACCCGGGCTGCGGAGAGGAGTCGCTCCGGAATGGACCATTATCGGCCACCGTCATCACGAGCTCCTCCTCGGATTCGGTGATAGAAACCTCAACTTCCGAGGCGTTGGCGTGACGAATAATATTGGTCAGCGCCTCTTGCAGAATGCGATACAACGCTTCGGCAATCTCCGGATGCCACTGTGTGATTGTGCCTTGCGTGGCAAATCGAATCTGGAGCCGGCTCTGCTCTTTGACTGTCCGAATGAGGCTCTTCAAGGCAATCAGTCCGAGGCCTGCGTCGTCTCGTCCCATCTTATGCACTACGCTGCGAACCTCCGTGAGGCAATTGCGTACAACGTCCAAGACGGTGGCCAACGTCTGGTCGGCTTCTGAATCGTTGGCTTTGATCATATAAGGCAGAGCCTGCAATTGTACGATAACGGAGGTGAGTCCGTGTCCAATCGTATCATGGATGTCCCGCGCAATCCGCGTCCGCTCCTCCAGAACGGCGAAGTGCAGAGAACGCACGGTGGCTTCCTCCAACTCCTGATGCATTTGTTTGAGATCTTGATGGGCTAACTCTAATTGAGCATGCATCTGACTGAGTTCGCGAAAATAACGCTGTTGTGCTTGGTTGGATTCCCATCGCTGGTGGATGTATATGATTAGAATATACATCACTGCGTGAACGAGCGAATAAGTAAGGATCTCATTCGTAGCAAGCTGGCCAGAGATCTGCCAATAAGCCGCGTTAGCAGCCATTACGGCGGCGGCCAGACCGGTGCGCAGAGATCCCGAGAATCGCAGCGCGATATGACCGATAAGGAAGTACCCAAGAAAGAAGACCAAGTAACTCTCGTCGAGCGCGAAGGAAGATAGAGCTGTTGCCACCCATAACAGTGTTACAACGGCGATATGTCTCCGGGTAGGCTGGAGCCAGCGCGGAGGTGCCCAGAGAAGTGCCAGATAGCCAGTATGTAGAAACAGCGCCACCATGGAGACGCGTTCCATCGACTGAAATAGCGAAGCCAGCAGTATGAGACTAAGGATTATGAGTCGAAACGGACGCCGTGCAATCTTAATCTTTTCCAAAAACCGCTGGCTGAATCTCATACAGGATGCTATCACGTACACTACCTCAATCTAAATCAAGTGGATTTTAATGGCTAACTTTGCAATTGTTTAAATCTAGTATAGTTTAAAAAGCGCCGCCCGCAAACACTTCCTAGGGAAATAAATAACAATGCATTGCTCACGAGAAGCACACGATGATCATGCCCTCCGAATTGATCGATGGTCAGACGTAGGAGAACGATGCCCGCAAGTATCGCAATTCCGCTGATCGGACTTTGGGAAGTGACCGTTCCCGTGGCGGCATTCCAATGTACTTTGTCTAATTGCCCTCTCCAGATACCTACTGCCAATCCGATGACGACACTGACTACATAAAGTAAGATGTGAAGGAGATTTACGCTTCCGGTCTGATTAGTATTCTGCAATACCATTATTGCGTATAAAGCAGGCACTATCCAAAGGGTTGCCGGCCGGATGGTTTTCTCGCGGGCCAGTCTGAAGCAGATGACAAGCATAATCAAGAGGTAAATCCCATTGCTCAACATCATTACAATTCTCCGTTTCTCGGTTTATTTGGTTAACTACATTATGAATCGAGAGTGAATCTCCGTCATCCATCCGAAGTTTGAAATTGCGGCTTCCCGTATCCACCTGCAGGTGGATACGGTGGATTGAGAAGGGCATATGCAGGCATCTGCATTTCGCCTAGGGAATCTTTTATAAGGGATGTGCAAATAAGAATTGTCAGGTGACAAAAGCATTATCTATCTCGTTAGAGGCAGCGTAAACGAAAGATAGTAGCCGACCGACTATATATCATCGTGAACAGGATTTATTAAGCGATTGGGCAGTTATGCGAAGTCGTGCAGGATTGTTAGACGATACGCATAGTATCAACATCCATCTAGGATTGACAATAGAAGCGGCAATTTCGTATGATTCAAAAGATTGTAAAAAAATGCAAATGGAGGCGAGTGAGTATGGCGATAACTGACTGGGAGAACAAAATTACTGAAATCACATTATTTGTGGAAGATCTGCAACGGTCGAAAGCATTCTATCAAGAGACATTTAAACTTGCGATTATATATGAGGATCAAAACTGCGCGGTGTTCAATTATGGCAATACAAACATCAATCTGTTAAATCAATCGAATGCCCTAGAGTTGATTGAGCCGGCGCCGGTTGGTCACGGCGGAGATGGCGCGCGGTTTCAGTTCACAATACAAGTGCCAGATGTTGACCGGGTATGCGATGAACTGGAAGAACGGGGCATTAAGTTTTTGAATGGACCGATAACGCGATCCTGGGGGAGGCGGACGGCTTGCTTCGCCGATCCGGACGGGCATGTGTGGGAGTTTGCGCAGTTATTGTAATGAATTGGGATTAGCGGGGAGTGGATCTGAATGATAAACAATTCTTCGGCTATTACGAGCAACCCCGAGAGTAAGGATGAAATCATAGCCGGCCTGGAGCAAGTCCTTGAGAAGTTGGCATACTGGGCGGATTGCGTAGATGAAGCGAATCCGGCTCTCAAGGTGCGCCATGGCTGGTTTGGCTGGTTCAACGCGGGTGAATGGTTTGAGATGGTTGGTATGCACAGCAGGCATCATTTGCGCCAGAAGGTGAAGCCGGACGAGAAACTGGCGGAGGCAGGTATTAGTTACTCTCACTTCAACTGTATGAAGTAAGCAATCGCTTGGAGAATACCGAATGATTTTGGATCAGTCATAATAAATTTGCTTTTGCAATCAATTTATGGGTATTGGGGGAAATAAAGATGTTGAAGCTTCTCTATTATTTAACTTTTGCATCCTCATTAGGGGCCGGCTTGCTTGCCGGTGTATTTTTCGCTTTCTCGGTCTTCGTCATGCAATCACTTGCCAAGCTTCCTACGGAACAAGGGATATCTGCCATGCAGAGCATCAATACAACGATTCTGCAATCGTCCTTTATGGTGGTCTTCATGGGCACAACTGCCTTAAGTGTCGTTTTGGGAATCGTTTCATTTATCAAATTGGGCAAAATCAGCGCGTTATACGTGATTGTTGGGAGCCTGCTCATCTTTGTCGGAGTGTTTCTGGTGACAGCTTTATTCAATGTACCGCTCAACGATACTTTAGCCGCCGTAACCGCAGGGAGTTCGGAGGGGGCACAAGCGTGGAAGGAATATTTGGATAGTTGGACTCCGTGGAATCATGTGCGGACGATTGCTTCTATCTTAGCACTGATTTTCTTTATCATCGCAATTCGCAGGTGGGAAGTCTAGCGGTAATGAGGCCGCACGGTAGAGCAAAGCTGTTGTCGAACCATTGCTGAAAACCTTCATTTATAACTGGAGTGTTCGTGGCGAACTATACCGCAAAGGATGGCCTATTGACCGAAGTGCCCGTCGATTTCTAGCATTTACGTTCAATATAAACACAGCGATTGAAACTTGCTATTAAATGAGTTGAAAGTGAAATTTTGAAAAGCAAACCCGTGCGGAAGATCGCAGTATATAAAGAAAAAGATTATTTTATTGAAATATTTTCTAGGGTGTGTCGATTTCTTTATATACCGTTCGTCAATTAAATAGAACTTTGAATCCAGAGACTAGAATCAACTGTTTTACGGAAAAGATCGTTCAATATATGAAAGTAAGGGCCATTCCGCAAGGAGTGGCCCTTAAAAATTTGCCGTTACAATCAGTGCGGAGATTCCTTCCATAAATGACAGGTGAGTTCATTACGCTAACTGGAGACATTAGCTCATTTCAGGTCCTGGCGTGGCTAATTTTTATCCATGAGCACTAAAAGCTGCCTATTTATTCGGATTGAAGCAGTCCGCTTCATTGCATATAATGAAGGTACCACCCTTCGGGGAGATCGTTAAGGGAGGCCGCGATGAACGAAACCGCATTTGACGAACTATTATTTGCAAGCTTGAAGCCGGGCTTAACCTCGTTCTGTTACCGAATGCTAGGCTCCATGGATGATGCGGACGATGCCGTTCAGGAGACGAGTATTCGGGTCTGGCAGAGCTGGAACACGTTCAGACAGGATTCCTCGTTCAAAACTTGGGTCTATCGGATTGCCTCCAACCTGTGCTTGGACAAGCTGAGACAATCCAAACGCCGCGCGCTTCCAGTTGACCTGTTCGACCCGGCCGTCGCCATCGTCGAGCCGCGGGACACGCTTCCGGACTCTGCCTGGATCTGGCCGTCTCCCGACTTTGGGGGTAATCCGGAGGATCGGCTCGTCCGCAGAGATACTCTTCAACTGTGCTTCATCGCTCTCCTTCAGACCTTACCTCCGCGGCAGCGCGCGGTACTCATTTTGAAGGATGTATTTGAATGGTCCTCCAAGCAGATCGCGGAAACGTTGGCAATGTCGCCGGCAGCGGTGAACAGCGCCTTGCAAAGAGCCCGAGAGACGATGGACCGGGCGCAGCTTCGCTCGGATGAGCTCAGCAGCATGGACGTTCAACCGGAGCAGCAGCTGCTGTCCCGGTATGTGGAGGCCTTCGAGAAATTCGATATTGCTGCGCTCGTCGCGTTGTTCCACGAGGAAGGCTGCATGTCGATGCCGCCCTTCGAGATGTGGATCCGCGGCAAGGAAGATTTGTCCGCCTTCTATTCGCTTACTCGCTGGCATTGCGAAGGTTCGCGATTTGTGCCCATTACGGTGAATGGCGGTTATCCGGCGTTGGCCCAGTATATGCCGGGCAAAGAGGGATCTGGCTTGGTACCCTGGGGCATCCACGTCATCGAAACCAAAGAAAATCAAATTCTACACGTTCAAAACTTCATTCATACGCCATTATTTTCGCGGTTTGGGCTGCCTGATCGAATTGACCAATGAATTTCGTCATTGACTTACGTCTATATCATTGAGAATAACCAAAAAACGAATATCATGAGAGAGGTGTTTATTTAAAATGGAAACGAGTCAACCGACGAAAGTAACCGTGCAAGCTGTCATTCAAGCCCCTGTTGAGAAGGTATGGTCCTATTGGACTGAGCCGGATCACATCACGAAGTGGAATCAAGCGTCCAAGGACTGGTATGCGCCGAGAGCCGAAAACGATCTGCGGGTCGGCGGCAAGTTTCTGACACGGATGGAAGCGAAGGATGGAAGCATGGGCTTTGATTTTGGCGGCGTCTACGATGTCGTGAATCAGCATGAGGCGATCGGCTACACCATGGAAGACGGAAGAAGAGTGGATATTGCTTTCGTCGATCAAGGGAATGAGACGAAGGTCATTGAAACGTTCGACGCGGAAAGCTCCCATCCAGTAGAGTTCCAGCAAGCAGGCTGGCAAGCGATCATGGACAATTTCAAAGACTATACCGAACAAAACTAATCATCGCGAACAAGACGCCGGGGAAGTTGCCCGGCGACTTTCTTTTTGAACCCTAGTAAGAGCGTGCTCTCCGTTAGCCTTAACCTTGTGCCGCATCCATGTTCATGTAGTTAATAGCCCACAAATGGCCGTCCAAGTCCACGAAGCCCCAATGATACATGAACCCATGATCTTCAGGTTCAGCATGCAATTTCCCGCCCAAGGAGACCGCGGCATTCACGATTTCATTGACTTTTTCCCGACTCTCGAAGGCCAATGCGATCGTCATCTGCGCATACTTGCTCGTATCGACGGATTCCTTCTCCGTGAGCGTATTAAAGAATGATTGATTGATCAGCATGACCTGCAGGTTGTCGCCGATTACGATGGCTGCCGAATTCTCGTTCTCGGGGAATTGCGGGTTGAGTTCGAATCCGAGTCCGGTGAAGAACGCTTTCGATTGTTCCGCGTTTTTTACAGGTAGGTTGAAGCTCGTGAATGCGGACGTTAATGCCATTTTCAAAACACCTCTTCGTCAAATTAGTTTGTGTTCATTTATGCCTTCGTTTATATAGACGACAGCCGATCCGGGGATTCATCGGTCTCATGGATATCGATTTGATCGCGACAACCCAGTTAGCTGAACAGCTTGCCGGCGAGATCCTGCAGGCTGTTCAGCTAACTGGGAACAATAGTTCAACACCAACACGACAGCAGCAAGAAAGTAATCGGCTGATCGGCTGTTGTTTTTGCTGAAGTAATGGGCAGTTTGGTTCCAATATGTGGATTTGTAGATTCTTTACTGAACGTTCTCAATATGTTATATTAATTGAGGGAATACCTGCATAATGTATGGATTGGGTTAAGGGTAATGGCAAGAATCTCGGTTTCCAAAGAAAAGCTTCACTGTATTACTCATATTTCGATGAAGCACCTGGAAGAATAAGGGCAATTGCGGTAGTCAGTCGAGTTATCTTACGCCTATTTAAAATGAGTATTCTCAAAACTAATCTCCGAAAGAAGCTCTAAAGCATAGTTTACAATGAAGTTTATTAGCGCAGCTAAATCACACAACACACAAAAACAACAGAGTAAGCTACGTTGCATTTTTTTTACAACATTGAGAATGATCGTTCTCGTTAGAAAACAAGTATTGAGTAAAACTTGCTTACCGTACTTACTACGTATCAAAACGTTGACCGAGTAGCTTCAAGAAAACATTTCATATGCTCAAAGAGCATTATTACTGAAGCCACATAACCTTCTGATGATGGTCAAGGTTACTTAAGGTCACCGGGCATCTATACGGAAAAGCATATTGAAGGTTTGAAAAAGGTTACGGATGCGGTACATGAAGCAGGTGGATTAATATTTATCCAATAAACGATATGGATTTAAGATAAATGAGAAGAGGAGAAGATGAAGAATTGAAAGCTGCACAAATGGAGAAATATTCAAAACAAATCCAATTAGAAATAAACAATATAAAAATACCTGAAATCAATAAGCATGAGGTTCTTATCAAAGTAAAAGCTGCAGGTGTAAATCCCTTAGACATCCTTATTTTAAATGGTAGTATTCGCATGATTGCCGATTATGACTTCCCTTTAACTTTAGGAAACGAACTATCCGGCGTTATAGAGGCTGTTGGAAAAGATGTTGTGAAATTCAAGGTTGGAGATCCCGTTTATACGAGGCTGCCAATAAAGAAAATCGGAGCTTTTGCTGAGTATGCGGCAGTCCATGAGGATGCGATTTCTGTTATGCCTAAAAATCTTTCTTTTATTGAGGCCGCCGCGGTACCCCTCACGGCTTTAACTGCATATCAAGCCTTGCATGATGTACTTCATGTTCAACCCGATAAAAAATTATTTATTCCTGGAGGAACCGGCGGCTTTGGTACGATGGCTATCCCGATTGCCAAATCGATGGGGTTATATGTGATTACGAGTGGCAGTGAAAGAGGGAGATCACGTACACTGTCCATCGGCGCTGATCAATTCATTAACTATAAAGAGGAAAATTATTTTGATTTGCTATCTAATATCGATTATGTTATCGATACATTGGGGGCAAAAGAAATTAAAACGGAACTTGCTATACTCAAACCCCAAGGGAAATTGGTATCATTGAAGGCTTTACCCAATTACCGCTTTGCCGCTGAAAATAACTTTCCAATATGGAAAAAGCTATTGTTTGGTTTAGTAGGTGCTCGTATAGATCGATTAGCAGTTAAACAGAATAAAGAATATCGCTTCTTATTCGTGTCCGCCAATGGCATGCAATTACAAAAACTGACGAAACTAGTTGAGGATGAAGATATTAAGCCCGCTATAGATTCAGTTTATAATTTTGATGACATTAACAAGGCTTTAATTAAAGTTTCTACTGGTCACTCCGAAGGAAAAGTGATTGTAACCTTTTAAGGAGAGGATATTTGCATTTTGGAAATAAGCTCGAAAGGTGTCTTGGCATAAACACCGCATTGACGCTTCGTAGCATTTGGTTGTTTACGCTATTGGTGAACAATTTATTGCGGACGTTTGGAAAGTTGTAAAACTATCCATATAAGTCCTGAATCTGTGTCAAGAATGTTTTGGCAGCAGCGGAGAAGACCTGATGTTTTTTCCAAACCATATTCAATCCGGACTCGAGTCTAGGCTCAAGAGGTCTAAAACACAGTCTGCTATCATCAGACGTATTTACGATTTTATCTAGTGTTAGAGCATAACCAATGCCTTCTTCAACCATAATCGAGGCATTATAGGCCAAGTTGTAAGTGGCTATGATATTTAGTTTATCGAATTCGTCACCAAACCAATCCGCAAACTCATTCTTTGAAAATGTTTGCTTTAGCGCCTGTCTAGAGCAAATGAGCGGAACTTGAAGTAAATCAGCGGGTTGAATCACATCCTTGCGAGCTAGAAGACTGTCTTTCCTCATTATAACGCCCCAAACGTCTTTGGCGGGCAAATTCAAATAATTGTATTTTGAAACATCAGCCGGTTGAATAAGTATGCCAAAGTCGAGCAGTCCTCTATTGATCCGCTCCGTTACGTCATCTTCGTTCCCGCTGTAGAGATGATACCGTATATGTGGATATTTTGACTGTAAGTTCTTTACTACTCGTGCAATTTGTTTCATGGCATCTGTTTCCCCGCTGCCTATATATACATCCCCACTAACAGTTTCCTCCATAGACCGGAACTCAGTCTCTAATTTATCCACCATCTCAATGATTTCCTCAGCTCTTCTTCTCAAAAGCGTTCCTTCTTCTGTGAGGATAATATGGTGGCTACTGCGAATAAATAGTTTTTTTCCTAACATTTGTTCAAGATCCTTTAATTGTCTGGACAAGGTTGGCTGTGTTAGATGTAAAAAGTCTGCAGCAGCCGTAATGCTTCCTTCACTAGCGACAGTTAGGAAATAACGTAATACTCTTACCTCCATCGACATATCTCCTTTTTTTGTTTCCATACTACATGTTAATGAAATGCTTTTCAAGCATATCATGTTATGAGATATGAGTATTTGTTATGTGGAAATAACACGTCTAAAATAAATACAAACAGCTTTTTTGATCCACTTTATTATAAAGAAATCGGAGGGAATTCAAATATGAATAGAGAAAAGGTTTGGTTTATCACGGGAGCTGGCCGAGGCATGGGTAAAATAATCGCGATAGCTGCCTTGAATGCAGGAGGTATTGCTGAGCAGAAGATTGTCGATCTTCAAGCCCAAGTCAATGCTTACCGAGAGCTTTCGTCAGCTATGGCGTATGAGGATTAATCGCAACCATTTAGTTGTCTATGTATTAACGTTTGGGGTTTTCAGTATCTTAAATACCGAAATGGGCGTTATCGGAATTTTGCCTTTAATCTCGGACCACTTTCAGGTCAGCATATCCGCTGCAGGGCTGATCGTGAGCCTATTTGCACTTGCGGTTGCTATCTCTGGCCCCATTTTGCCCCCATTGTTCTCGGGGATAAATCGTAAAAAAATGATGCTATTTGTACTTGGCATTTTTATTGTGGGCAATATCGTTTCTGCTATTACATCAGACTTTGCCGTGTTGTTGATTGCACGTGTCGTACCCGCTTTTTTTCACCCGATTTATTGTTCCATGGCCTTTACGGTCGCAGCTGCTTCCGTTAACAGAGATGATGTATCAAAGGCAGTAGCGAAAGTCTTCATTGGCGTTTCGGCGGGCATGGTACTTGGGGTGCCGGTTACCAGTATGATCGCGAGTGCAGCATCTCTGGCTTACGCGATGTTGTTCTTTGCGGTTGTAAATACATTCGCCTTCATCGTAACGCTTTTATTCGTTCCGTCTATGCCTGTTGCGAATAAGCCTTCTTATGGCATTCAATTGCGAGTCTTAAGAAGATCTGCTGTTTGGTTGTCCATTTCCGCGGTTATCTTCATGAACGGAGCCGTATTCGGAGTATACAGTTATCTTGCGGAATACTTGGAAATCGTGACTCATTTGACTTGGAACACTATTAGTTTGATGTTATTCCTTTACGGTGCGGCCAATATGGTTGGAAACATGATCGCAGGGAGGCTGCTTACTCATCATGCATTAAGTACAATAAAGCGATATCCTTTTGTATTAGGCGGCGTCTACATCCTCATGTTAATCCTCGGCCAGTTCAGCGTACCAATGGTCTGCATGATTGTGATCTGGGGAGTATTGGGAGGGATAGGCGGCAATATTACTCAATATTGGATTGTCGCTTCCGCGCCGGATGCGCCTGAATTCGCAAACGGAATCTTCCTGACATCTGCTAACTTGGGAACAACGATAGGTGCAAGCGTATGCGGGCTTTTCATAACGGGAATGGGTGCGCCATACGTCTTACTTGGGGGGATCTTGTTTGTTGTATTAAGCGTTGCGGCCATTTATCCAAAAATTTTAATAGAGGGTCGAACGGAGGTTGCTCATGATGATAGATAAGCAAGCAGGTGCCATGAATGCATTGACCCAATTGGCAGCAGCCGAATCAAAGGACCTATAAAAATTTATGCAGCCGATCCGGGATAGGTCAGCTCGGGTATGGGGGGCATCCGCTCCAAGAACTCCAAAATATGCTGTCGAGTTGATCCTCGGGTTGGTAAAATTGGGGGCGGAAGGACCACATTATGGGTTCTTCAGGGATTGACCTAACGGGGGAACATAGTTGAGTAGTCAAAACGTAACAAAGCTGCCGATCATATGACGGCAGCTTTGTTACGTTTTGGGCAGAGTACGAACTTACCTGCTGAAGTAATCCTCCAGTCCATTCGCAATTGCTTTGGCTGCTTTTCTCTGGTAGTCGGAGCCGCGGACGATGGATTCATCTTTTGCGTTGGACAAGAAGCCGAGCTCTATGAGTGCGGATACCGTATCATTTTCCCGCAAAACGTGAAGATTGCCGTATGAGATCCCGTTGCTCTTCAAGCCGATGCCGTCCGCAAGCCTGTTTTCTATTGCACGGGCCAATGGCCGATCTTTCGTATCCGAATAATAGAAGGTAAGTATGCCGGACGTATTTTTCTCCGAAGAATTATAATGGATGCTGACGAATGCGTCCGCACCGGCGGATTCGCTTATTTGGACCCTATCGGAAAGCTTGGGCTTCTCCTCATTCTTCGTTCTTGTCATGAGGACGCGCGCTCCGCGGCTGCGAAGCTCATCCTCTAGGTAGAAGGAAGTGCTCAAATTAAGCTTTTTCTCAATCGTTTCATATGTAGTTCCTATCATTCCGGGATCGTCTCCACCGTGACCGGGGTCGATTACGATTACTCTTCCCTTAAGGTTCTTTGATTTTCCAGTTGAAACCGCCGCCGTTCGTGTTTCGCCCTTCGCGATATAACGATCCGATACCCAGCCGAGTAGCTTATCCGGGGTTTGGACCCGAACCCATCCTTCCTGGTTGTCCATTATCGTAACAGTCTCACCCTTTTTTAAATATCCCAGAATTTCATGGTCTAATCCGGCGCCTGCCCTGACCCGAAGCCCATCGGCCAGCACAGTCGCCCGGGCGGCTGCAGAGCTCTTCTGCACGCTGTCATCTTGAACTGTCACCGATGCTGTAACGACATTGCCATCGATTTTCTTCATATAATGTCCTGCCGCCCAACCGGAGACGCGGTCCGACTTGATGCGCAGCCAGCCATACTCTTCAGCTGAAACGGTGACAATCTCGCCATTCTTCAAACCACCTACAATCAACGAATCACTCGACGGCTCGCTGCGGACATTCAATGAGTCGGTATATACCTTGGCCGTATAACTACCGCTTGCTTCCGCCCGGTTTGGTATATAACCGGAAATACTAATTAACCCACAGATCAAAATTGTCAGGTATACAATCTTTTTCATATAAGTCTCCTTTAATATTCTTAGGATGCGTAGGTCTACTATTATACCTGAAATTACTAGATTCGTTGCGCCACCAAAGAACTAGATTTTCTAAAGAGGATTATTGATCAATTGGTATACATAAATCAGGCTATTTGCACCACGCTATGCGTAGAACGCTATCATAGTGAACATAGTCATTAGGATATGAAATATTCAATTCTAGCAGTGCTTGTTGAGAAAGAATTGGCTGTTTAGGCCCATTCCACAGAGTTCAATAAGTCCGATAGAATAGGTTTAAATTGAGGAACAAAGGAGAAGATTACGTTTTGAATAAGAGAAGCACACGCAGCAGCAAACATTCCAAAGGCAGCTTGGCATCTTTAAAACTAACAAATCTCAGCATCTATATGGCGATAGTCATCATTCTTGTTGGCATTTTCGGAGTATTGTACGGCAAATATACGAATAAAGTTGATTCTACGCTTCCGCTAGCTGCCGGGGATACTGAGCAAGCCAATGGGCAGAACAGAATTGGCGAACCATCTGAATCGGATTCCCTTAATAAGGGGAATGGCGGAAACGAGCCATTGGCAGATGACCCCATCCCCGCCGGAACCGTTGACAGTGAAGAGGAACAAGAGCCTTCAGAGGATTACGATGATGTGACAGAAGAACCTGCTCCTCCTGCATCCAACACACCGGTCAGAGAAAGCGATAAGCCGACGGAGACGCCCAAGCCTGAACAGATAGAAAAAACTATGCAAGAAAATAAGGATTATGGCAATAAATCAATGGAAGGCCTTGCTAAAACAGTGAAGCTTCCAACCACCTATGTGGTCCAAAAAGGCGATACGCTAAGCTTGATATCCGAGAAGTTCTATCATTCTAAGGAGCATTATGCGCTTCTTGCAGAGCATAACCATATCTTGTTTATTAATGATATGAAAGCGGGAGATACGCTTAAGATCCCGGCTTTGTCATCAACAACCGGCTCGAAAGATGGCGGCCAGCAAGGAACCAAAGACTATTCGAAAATACATTTGCCCGCTACCTATCTGATCCAAGTAGGTGATACGCTGTCAGGGGTTTCCAGAATGTTCTACAAATCGGCGGAATATGTGGATTATATCGCGAAAGAAAACAACCTTGATAAAAATGTAGGCTTGAAAGCAGGCACCCACCTCATCATTCCTTCCCTGAAAAACTACAAGCCTGATGAAGAAAATGGGGCAGTAGAATCTTTATCCGATTACGAGACATCCGATCATACCGTAAAGAGTGGTGAGACGCTCTACAGCATCTCTAAAATCTATTACGGCTCCGACAAATATGTGATGTTCATCGCGGATTACAATCATATTGTAAATATTGATAATGTGAAAGCCGGTACGGTGCTGAAAATTCCAAAGGCTTAGGTCATCGAAACCTGATAGATAAAGGCTCCGCCATAGCGGAGCCTCTGATGAGCAAATCCTGAATTTGGTGTGAAAGCCAAGTTAGTGTTCTGCATTATGATTGGGTATGCCGTAGAGAATGAGATTCATGGCCGGATCAGAATAGTTATTAACTAGGTCAATTTGTTGAGCTAACTGGGAACTTTAGTTTAAAACAACAAGCAGGCAACAGATCATAGGTCTGCTGCCTGCTTGTTGTTGAAGAATGGGCAGGATTGCTCAGCAAGTACGACAACACATAGAAAGGAGGTCAACCAGTAAGTTCTGGTGACCTCAAAATATGCCTAACAGGAACTCCAATGCTAAAGATGATCTATTCGTTTGTACTAAGTGCCAACAAGTGTTTTAGGTTGTCATCAATAAATTTATTATCGGCACTGTTGATTCCGCGACCTGCAAAATGGCCCCAGATCGACTCAATAGGCTTAAAAACAGCATTAGGTATGAGCTTAGCCTCATATTCGTTATCATCCGCCGGGCAGAAGAGATCCGTACTGCCTGGCATGACGCAGGCAAGAGCTTTAATGCTTTTGAGTGCCTCATCGAAATCTCCGTCATAAAGTGGATTTGCACTTATATCTGCATTTTGGCCAGTCCATAACATGGTCAGGACGTTGTGCGGGTCCATCATCATAAAGCTATCTTCCCAGACGCCAACCACAAAATCAGCTAACGAGTCAAATCCCATCACACGATATAGTTCCTCTCTATAAAATGCCTGCGATAAGCCCCATCCTGCATAAACACGGCCAACTGCGCGCATATCTGCGGAAGTCAGCTGGTTTATTTTACTTGAATTGAAGCCTACTGCCGCCATGAGCGGAGCTTTCATACCTTCCAAGACCAAATATGTTTGGGGAGAAGTTTTTGCAATTCCTGCAAAAGGTGCAATTCGCTCCACCATCTCTGGATAACTTGCTCCCCATTGGAATGATTGAATACCTCCCATTGACCATCCAACTACGAGAGCAATTTTTTTAATGTCGAATTTTTCTGTCACCAGCCGATGCTGTAATTTAACGTTATCATAGATGGTTACCTGTGGGAAATTAGCCCGGTCGAATGGGGGAGGAGTGTTGCTGGGAGACGAAGATAATCCATTGCCCAGCAGATTTGGAACGATGATGAAATATTTCTCCGGATCTAGTGCCATGTCATTTCCAATCAACCATTCATTCTGAACATGCTGGTCGCCAAAAGCAGTTGGATAGACGATGACATTATCTTTCTTTTCATTTAATCTGCCATAAGTTTTATAAGCAAGAAAAGCGCTCGGTAACATCACTCCTGATTGCAAGGTAACGTCACCTAAATCAAAAATCTCATAATCCATCATGTTGTCGCTCCCTTCAAAATTAAAACAAACATTTAATTGTATTTCTTGTGCTTAGTATAGGGCTGTGGTACTTTCATTAAAAGTGCTTAGAATTAAAGATAGCATTCAAAAATATTGAAAGTAAAAGGAAGTAGTAGAATGGAATTGCGCCAACTGAATACGTTCCGCATAGTTGCATCAACTTTAAATTTCAGTCGGGCTGCGGAAGCGCTGAACTACGTCCCCTCCAACGTCACGATGCAAATAAAAGCATTGGAGGAGGAGCTTGGAGTTCGTCTCTTTGATCGCTTGGGCAAGCAGCTTGTTCTTACACATGAGGGGAAACGCTTTTTAACACATGTTCAAAGCGTTCTAGACAAATTGGACGAAGCTCGCAGTGCCGTTCATCACAATGAAAATCTAAGTGGTACCTTAACGATAAGTGCCAATGAGGTTATTTGCGCCTATCGGCTTCCAGCTGTCTTTCAGCGTTTTCGCTCACAGCATTCAGGAGTTCGTCTAATCTTCCGCTCCGTTCCAAATCTAGAGCTCAAGCAAACTCTTTTCGAGGGAATCGCAGATGTCGTCTTTATATTAGACGAACCCGTTCGCTCGAGCGGACTTGCAGTGGAACCATTGTTGGAAGAAACATTCCGCTTTTTCGCCGCTCCGGATCATCGTCTCGCGAAACGAACTGTACTGCAGTTGGAAGACTTTCACGAAGAAGTGTTCTTGACAAATGAAAAGGGGTGTCCTTATCGAACCATGTTTGACCGGGCATTTGAGAAAGAGGGCATTGATAGTATCACGTATTTAGAGTTTCAAAGTGCCGAAGCCATTAAACAATGTGCAATTACGGGAATCGGAATTGCCTTTCTTCCTGAAATAACAGCGGAAGCCGAGGTTCAACGTGGCGAACTTGTTGCTCTTCCTTGGCAAATTCCCGACTTGCATGTGTATACACAGATGTTATGGCATAAAGACAAGTGGCTTTCACCAATCATATTAGCTTTCATAGAAGCAGCAAGGGAGGTTCTCGCTATAGAGGGGGAGAATGAATTAGCGAGGGAACAAGCTGATGGGAGATAATTCAAAGGGCAAACGGAAGTCAGTGTGTAGCGGCGTTACTTATTATTGGAATGTCCAACAAGATGCCGAAGACTATGGACGAATCAATCTAAATATTGTGTCAGAGGATAGGTTATCCGGCACAAAAGCCAAAGCTTGGAGTTTTGGGACTGGTGGTAATATGATGTTTACCGGTTCTGTAGTTTGCATTTATGATAGTTTTGGCAAGCCTGAAATTGATAGAATAATATTCTCTAAAAATAAAAAGGAAGCACAGGTTTATGTACGAACGGATAGTAGTATAAAGAACCAAGAACGAGTCGTGGTTATTTTAGATAATGTCTCTACTGTTCAAGTTTTTGACTCTGAAACGGAATCTAGTTTTGATATCTACCCCGACGCATTCCGGGATTAAGCTAACCCGAGGGACGGACTTCGTTTACCTAATAGGAAAGATAGTTGAATAGCAAACTGAATGAAGCTGCCGGTACACGACCGGCAGCTTTGTTACGTTAAGGGCAGGATAACGGAGAAACTTTGTGACTTTTAGAACGTCTAATAGAGATTACCAATTTCAAGGAGATTGAAGGGGGAGAGTCATGTCGCAGAAGAATTTGTTAAAAAAAGCGACAAAGGTTTTACGAGCGATCGAGTGGGCGCTGCTGATCTTACTGATCGGTTATTCTATGTTGATCATTTACCCTTTTTCGGACATGAACCAATTTAACAAAGATATCCATAAGGCGAAACGCGAAGGTATCTATTTCGATGCAGATGAGAAATTTCAGCCGTACTTCGGCACTTCTGTTCGTTTGGACGGAGTTGTTTATAATCAGAAAGAACTTCTTATTTATATGTCAGGGAAAGCGTTTGGACCGAATTCAAAGTTACCTAACCGGATTCAAGTAAAGACGGACAAAGGAACCATCTTGCAATCCAATGGTGGTGGAAGTTCTACGAATATTTTAAGAGCGAGAGGCATTTATGATTTCAAAGATGTCCCGGCCGGTATCCAATCTATTACCGTATATAACAAAGCTTACAGTGAATCGTTCTCGTTCCAAATCGATCTCAAGGGGGGCGAATTGCAATGATGGAGATAAAATATAGAAAACATATGCCTATAGGACATTTTCTGCGTTGGCTGTTCATCCTTGCCCTAGTTCTGTTCTTGATCAGAGCGCATTACGGCTCAAAACCATGGAGTCTGGAAAGTGTCGTCCATCAAGCTCAATCCAGCATGGAGATGCCTTCAGCTTCGATTGCTTCGATTGCGGACTCGGGCAGAGGCATACAATCGGTAATTCTGTTGGATCGTGAACATTCGATGTTCCATCATATGTTCGTCGCCCGTCCGTTTGGCATGTTGTGGGAAAACAGAGGCGGCGGATTCGGTATGTCGCTTGATCCCGACGTTCTTATCGATTTCAAGTGGGGAATGGCGACTTTCGGCGCTTATCGACATTACTATTACATCGGTCAGGTTCACGACTCGCGCGTCGCCCATGTCAAAGTAATCTGGCATGACGGATACGAGCAAAATGCTTACTTGACTGACGGCGTATATCAAGTGGCCCGGGCGATCAAACGTTCTTCCGATGACGGTCAATCTCCAGTATCGAAAACTCGTATGATCGCATATGACAAAAAAGGAACGAAACTTTATGAATTGACGCCTGAGCAAGGCGAAATTAAGAAAACTAACTAACATTCAAAAATAGTTCGTCTGACTTTTGTCATGTCGAGGAAGAAAAGCAGAAAAATGGGTACGGCATTTTACACTAATAACATCCTGTCAGAATATGATTGTTTAGATACGAACCTCCCAGGTTACGCGAGCTTACAAGGAGATGTGGTTTAATGACGCAAAGCCGAGCGAAAGTTTCCAAACCTGTGCAGCTCTATTCCAGTCACGCATACCGGTTTATTGAAAAGCTTGGCTGCAAGCCAAGCGATCAATTGCATTTCTTATTAATCAATGACGCTAAAGGCAAAAACCGAGGCTTTAGCGTTGCTACCGTGCTTCCCGCAATAACCTTGCATAAGCCTTTTCATTCCTTAGAAAGGTTGGTTCCTCAAATCAAGCTTTTTTCAAGGAGAAACAAGCCTGTAAATGTACTGTGGCTAAATAAAAAAGGCTATGCCGTTTTTATGGAGATTAACGGCCGGGAAACGACGAAAGACAGCCCGTTCAAAGCCATTAGAGCACAGTTCATCGATGTCGATTTAAACAAAATTTCAGCGCTTTTCAAAACGAAAGAACAAGTCCAGCAGAAGATCGACTCCATTCTCTCCGATCCTTCAGAGCGGCTTCAATCCATTACAATCACACAAAATAAACACGGCCAATATCGCCTTTTAGCTCAGCGGACAAAACAGAGAGTAGCCGTATTGAAAAAACAATATATAAACAAACATGGAGACCGCATCAAAGATACAATGATCGTCGAAACGAAAAACGGTTATCACATCTATTGGATCATGCAAGGCGGAAACATAAGCAAATTCGTTCCTATTCAAAAAGCATTAGCCCAAACCTTCGATTCCGATCCGATGATCACAAACCTATCAAGAGTTATGCGTATACCAGGGTTTTACCATATGAAAAATCCCGATAGCCCCTATATGGTCAAGGTCAAACAATGGGGTAGGGAAAAGCCGTTCACGCAAGAGGAGCTTATTGAATTGCTTGAATTAAAACCTTTAGTCACAGCGAAACTCAGGCAAAAGCGCCGCAAGCTACATGTTCGAAATGCCTCATGAAGAATTGATAAACCCCTAGCTCTTGCAGCCAGGGGTTTTGTGCGATAGTTTAACAAAATGTATTTCGGAGTGCAACTGGCAACATCCAGCATGTGGGTAATGACTCCGCTCGTCGGAGTGATAGGCCTTGCAATTTATTTCTTTTTTTTAGTACATTCCCTAGGAGGCCCAAACAAAGATCTGAGATCTGCTGCCGGTTTATTGTTCAAGAAAGGGCGGTAATGTTCAATAGCAATATAGATTTGGTTTGATGACTGACTCATTCTTTAAAATAGGGCGTAATCCCTCTTGAATATAGGTTCTCCACTAACTTGAAAAATTCTTCTGACGGTAAATCCTTTTGACGTTGGATCCAAAGACGAAATAAAGAAAGGGAAGTTGTCAGGTAAAACTCAATTAAGTACGGAGTTAAGGAATGGTTTTGCGGAACGTTTAATTCTAATTGATCCAAAGTGATTTCTTTTTTTAAGCGTTTTAAAAAACGGCTGCTTCCATAATCACCCAAAAGAGCATTAAGAACCAGGAGATGTGCTCTATTATCTAGACAATAAAGTGTATCTTGAACCGTATGCATCGATAGCTCTTTGTTCGCCAATTCTTTTTTTAGGTCATTCAATAAGTCATTTTCAACAGAATCTAACAATTCGTAAATGTCAGTAAAGTATTGATAAAAGGTGCTGCGGTTATATCCTGACTTATTCGCAATTTCCTGAAGCGAAATCTTCTCAATCGGCTTTTGGCTATACAACTCACAAAAAACTTCTACAAACTTTTGTCTTGTTTTCTCCGTTATTTCGGGTTGCTTTTTCATGTTTCCCTCCTACAAGTGAATCATCCGACAAATAATAAAAAACTGATGGTTGATCAAGCAATAATAAAGATTTATGATCACATCATACAACATGTTGTCTGATGATCAAAAGAAAATGTTAATAAGTAGGGGTGGTTTTAATGTCAGCAAAACAAGATAGAATTTTAATTTTTGGTGCAGGTGTCATCGGGAGCATGTACGCAATTAAGCTAATTGAAGCAGGGTTTGACGTTAGCCTTTTTGCACATTCTAATAGATTTAAATCATTAAGAGAGAATGGCCTGCAATATAAAGAAAAAGGTACAGTTAGATCGATACAAGTGAAGGTCATTGATACGCTCGAAAATGACGATGTATACGATTTTATTTTCGTTACCGTTCGTTATGATCGGTCCGAATCAGCGTTGTTAGCGCTAAAAGATAATAAAAGCAAAAATATAGTTACGATGACTAGCAATTCAATTGGATTTTCTTCGTGGCTGGATATCGTAGGGGATAGACTTTTACCAGCTTTTCCCGGCTTCGGCGGACAGATTAAAGATGGAGTATTGCATGCTCGATTTCTACCAAAGATTATAGCGGCAACTGCATTTGGAGAAATTAATGGTGTAGTGACAGAACGCATAAAAAACCTCGCAAAATTATTTAAAACAGCAAAGCTTCCCTACGTTATTAAAAAGGATATGCAAGCGTATCTAATCACACATTCCGTATCAGACATTGCCATGTTGAGCATTTTGCATTCTGAGAATAAGATAATTGACATAAAAACAGCCAGAACCAGAAAGACGGCACGCAAAATAACAGTCACTTTAAAAGCGTATCTAAGGGCAATACAAAAAGCTGGCGTTTCAATTGATCCACCAATGCTTAAAATGGTGCTTAAATTTCCAAGCTTATTTTTGGATCTTTTCTTTATGACATGGCTACGAACTAAAATGGTTAGTGATATGATGTTGCCGGATTATGCGAATAGTGCAAACAATGAGATTGTGCAGTTAAGTAATGATTTAATGAAATTCTTAAGTCAAAATGATATCAAATCGGAAATACATTTTCAGTAATATGAAAAGTTGAATAGCCGAACTGTTGAAGCTGCTGATGAACAATCGGCAGCTTTGATACGTTAAAGGGCAGGTTAACGCAACACTCGCTTACTATTAGCGTCTTAATTTTTGGGGTATTTAGTAAAGGCTAACGGGAGGAAAGACTTACAATGAAGAAGTTGCTAACATTTTGTCTGGGATTTGTTGCAATCATTGTTTTTTCAAGCTGTACAGGTGAATCAGCGGTAAAATTAGATAAGGAGTTTATAAAGGAGAAAGCAAAAATTGGTCTTTCGAAGTCTGAAATAGAACAAACCTTTGGAAAAGATTATATCTCAGGTGATGAAGAAGGAGTCGAAATTTGGCTTTATGATTCCACCAATAAAGAGGGTACAACCACTGAACGAAGATTAGATGTGGTGGCCCACGAAGATATAATCGATGGCGATGTGGATAACCAATTGTTTATTAACTTCCAAAAGGAAAAAGCTTTTATGTATTCATTTTTCTACAAGGGAGATGACCGGGAAGTATGGGAATTAGTAATAAACCCTGACGGTTCCACGCTTGAAATACCTGTAAGTCAATAGTAGTTATGTCATATGAATTTGGTTAAGTTCTAACGCGTACCGAGGGAGTTAAATAGCTAAACTAATGGAGCTGCCGATCTTACACAGGCAGCTTTGTTTTCGTTAAACGGACAGTTTAACTCAATGGAATACATTGATCTTAGCTGGTTTTTATTGATTGAACTATAGCTCTCGACGTCATTAGGTTTCTCCAGATATCCATTTCAAATACACACGTTGGACACAGGAACCTCCTATACTTCAACTTGTAAGAACAAATGGAGGTGCTAGCCGATGTTAAGAATGCCATATTTCGGGTAACCTTTTCGGTCGAAGGCTCGTTTAGTAGTAAACTAATAATTATTGAAGGGGTAATGCCCTCAATGAAAGGGATGTTATATATGAAATTCAAACAACAAAAAAGACTTGGGCTAGCCCTTGCAACAGCATTATTAGCTTCTCCGTTGGTCCTGTCGCTGCCAGCAGGTCATGCAGCTGCGGCTGTTACTAAAGCGAAATTCAGCATCATAGATCAATCTTTTAGCATTGAGGGAGTTAAGAGTAACATTGGTACCATCAACAGCGACGGCTCCACTTATATTGCTTTGCGAAACTTGAATAAGGCGTTAGGATTAGGAACAAACTTCGATAAAACGACTCAAGTGGTTACCGTTACCGGGCACAACCGGACCATTAAGCTAGATCTGAAAAACAACACCGCGACGTTAAACGGACAAGTCATTAATGGCCTGCAAGTGATTACACAGGATAATACGTCGTATCTGCCGCTACGCTCTTTGTTAGAACGCATGGGTTATGAAATCACGTACACATCAGGTTCCAAACAAATCGGCATTAAAGCTATTGCCGAGAACAAGTTGACGATCCAAGCCCACTCGTTAAGTGATAACAGCGGCGGCAAAAAGCGTTCCGTTTATTACCCTGTGATTTCTGGTATGGGAAATACTGAAGTTCAGACCAAAATCAATGCGTTGTTGAAGCAAGAGGCTGAGAAGACAATGGCCTTATCGAGCCAGCATAATGAGTATGACACTATCAGCAACAGCAATCTTAAGGGAGCTTTCGAAGTTACGTACAACGAAAAAGGAAAACTAAGTCTTTACACTTACTATAGCATCAATTCAGGCGGAGCGCATGACCTCCATAGTCTCGTCCCTCACACATTTGATCTAAACACAGGGAATGAATTTTCCTTAAAGGATGTGACTGAGGGTAAGACAAACTATGTAACGATCATTAACGATCAGATCAAAAAACAGATCAAAGACCGTAAGCTTGACGTGATCACACCTTTTAAAACGATTGAGGCAGATCGTGATTTTTACCTAAGCCATAACGGAGTGGTCATTTACTTCACCGAAGGTGAGTTAATGGGAGCTTCACTGGGCTTTCCTAGGTTCGTTATTCCTTTCTCGGCATTTAAGTAAGGAAGCATCTAAATAGTTCACTGATACCAAGAAGTAGTTTGCCATCATGGGAACTGCTTCTTTATTAATTGGAGCATGTTATGGCTGGAAAAGAATTTGCCAGCATTGGACGAAGGTGATTCAAGAAAATTCAAATGGAAATTATTCAGAATCTACACAGGCAGGAAAGCCGCCGTTAGAGTTTTCCTCATGATTCCTTAAACGATCGTAAACGAACCAGGGAGTAGTTTGCCGAAGGCAGGCTGCTCCTTTTTTTTATATAAAATAAAGGTTAGCTTCAACAAAAAGGTATGAGATTTCACCCTTAATGTTGTTATCGTAAGTTGTTTATCAGTAATTTATCATTTGTCTTTTTCCAAATTTGTGAAATAATTGATTGTAGAGGGAGTGAACAAAAGTGAGGATATATTTTAAAGGCATCAGAAAAATAATTGGTGTGGTTTTTATCGGTAGTGTACTGGGAGGTGTAATGGTATACCAAAGCATAAATGCTAAAAGCGATATTTATATAAACCACACAAATCCTTCTAGCTATCCTATAAATTGGCAAACATACGGTCCTTATAATGAAACGGCCTCCCTAGAAGTGCTGCCTGACTTAATTGAAACGGGAAGTATTAATGATATTGCAGGATATGTTCTTAAGAAAGATTATTTAAGTGAATCTGGTCGTGACGTCCCATTGTATGATTTCAATGGGAAAACCATAATTGGATCTATTCATATTGGCGCTAAGAATATGAATTATCCTAAAAATAAAGACGGACAGACATATGGCTCTGCCACAGATACTAATTCTCCCGAGACAGAACCTGAATTAATCAGTGCAATAGGTATTGATGGTACAAATGGATACGTTCTGAAAAAAGATATAGACGGTGAGCTTCCAAAATCACCACAGGAAGCTATTGCGTTACAAAAAAGTAGACCACAAGGCGGTCGTGATATTCCACTCTATGACTATGATGGTGAAACCATAATTGGTTTGTTTCATGTTGGAGATAATTAGCCAATAAGTATCGGTTCAAGTGTTGCGAGAAACGATGGTTCAACGCATAAAAGGTTGTGGAGGAGGTAATAAATGAAGAATCAATTAAAAAGTAAAGTTATTGTTATTTTAATAATAATAACTTGTTGCATCCTCTTACTTTTATTCTGGTGGTTATTTAATATGGTGGATACTCCAAATCCATTGGATCCGTGAATATTGGTCCTATTGCTGCAGCCGGTCAATAATGACCGGCTGCAGTTGTTTCTCAGCAGTTTATCTTACTGGCTAATCAGTTATCATTGACTGTAAAATGTTGGGTTAGTAAAATTGCTATTAAAAGAGATTCAATGAAAGCGAGGCTTCACATGTCACCAGGCAATCATTTTATTAAATTGAGATAACAATCGGAGAAAGTGGAATATTTTATTCGATTGTTCAATTACGACTCATACCAAGGAGAAATTATGGATCCAAAAATAAAATTAATGTTACTGGAAGAACATGTTGTAGAAGGCGCAGTGCGATTTGGTGTGGGTCCTGAGAACATGACTTTCATTGGAGGCTTTCAGAACTTTATTTATTCCTACAATTCTAATGAAATGAAATATATTCTCCGGTTTACTCCTAGCACTCTTCGTACGTCAGAAGGACTTGCAGCTGAATTGGAGTGGATTCGTTTTCTTTCTGGGAATGGTTTAGCGGTTTCAGATCCGGTACTTTCGGTTGATGGAAAGGTCTTCGAACGAATCCATGGACATAAAATGGATTTCTACGTTACCTCCTTCAAACACGCACCAGGTCGTAAAATTGGATACCCTGAATGCCTAGGTAACCACACACTTTATGAGCAATGCGGACGCATGACTGGCTGTCTCCATGAACTGGCAAAACGTTACAAACCTATAGCCAAAAGGCACACGTGGGAGAGCAATGAATACATCTTGCAAGCCAGAAATTATATCCCGTTAGAGCAGCAACCCATTCTTCTAGCCCTTGATGAGCTCAAAGCATATTTGAATAATTTACCTATTACCGCCGATAATTTCGGTTTGATTCACGGGGATATCAATGTGGGCAATTTCACAGTCGATGATTCAGGGGGAATAACACTCTTTGACTTCGATGAATGTCAGTACAGTTGGTATGCTGAAGACATTGCAATCCAACTCTATTACTTACTGTATGTGTTTGGGGAAGATTCGAAGTCCGAACGGAAGGCACAGTACGAACTTTTCATTAAACATTTCGAACAAGGCTATACTGAGGAAGGTCGTCAAATGCCTGTCGGCTGGAAGGATCAACTGAAGCTCTTCCTTAGATTACGAGAAATTATCGTACTCGTTGGTATGCACCGAAGTTGGGATTTGAGTCAACCAGACGATTGGACTCGCGATTTTTTGCGAGATAGTAGAATGCGGATTACAAGAGGAGTTTCTTTAATTGACGAATATTGAAAACCCAAATTGGAGGCGGCAGCTGCTCTATTTTCAATGAGCTAAGGGCAGGATTGCTTCATTAATAATAGAATCCTTTGTTCGCGAATATTTTTAAGATGGGGGAAGGGAATGGAAATTAAGATACGAGAAATTGTGGCAAATGATTATGCTAAAGTTGTTTTTTTATGGAACGATGTACTTGGAGTTCGTAATGTTAATGATGAGAACTTTCGAGTTACTATGGAAGAAATGAATAGGGATGGGAATTACAAAACATTTGTTGCACTATTTGAAAATGATGTGGTTGGTTTTGTAACTATAGTTCAGGCATTATCCGTGGGGTCACCGGTTGGTTATCTACATATTCAAGGGCTTGCTATTAAAAAGGAATTGCAGCATAGTGGAATAGGTACAAAACTACTAAGACACATAGAAAACAATGCAAAGGAAATGGGAATATCAAGTATTATATTATGTAGCGGGTTTAAGCGAACCGACGCCCATGCTTTTTATGTGCATAATGGCTATGACAAAGATTCATACTGCTTCGATAAGGTTATTAAACTTGACTAATGAATAACTATTTTGCATTTCACCTCTAACGAAGAATGTTAGTAGAACAAACCAGGGAGCAGATTGCCGGCAGCAGCACACTATTATTAAAGGCAGAATAGTTCCAATATGAGGTGTTATACCCCCTTGTTATTATTTAGTAGATCCAGCGGACCGGAGGGCAATATGAAATGTATGGTTCATGAGTGATGGCACGTATGCTTGCCGCAGCTGACAAAGGAGAACGAAACAATGAAAAAGTACATCCTTTTCGATCATGATGGTGTTCTGGTTGATACTGAATTCTGGTATTACAAAGCGGGTGAACGCGCTCTGGCTGACATTGGATTTACCTTGGATAAAAATCAATACCTCCGCGACATGACCCAGTCTTTTGGCACTTGGTCCCAAGCTAGGGCGGCAGGTATTGATGAACAGACCATCAGCAAGCAGCGTGAGGTCCGCAACGTCTATTATCAAGAATATCTAAGAACAGAAGCTATAGAGATTGAAGGCGTAGTTGAAACTCTAGCCGAACTCTCAAAGTACGTCCGCATGGCCATTGTAACGACTGCAAAAAGTACTGATTTTCTACTTATTCATGAAAAGCGTCAGATTAGACAATTCATGGAATTCGTCCTTGTTCGCGAAGACTACGAGCGCACCAAGCCGCACCCGGAACCATACTTGACTGGCCTAAAGCGCTTCGGAGCTACGAAAGAAGAGACTCTGGTTGTTGAGGATTCCAACAGAGGGTTGAACTCAGCCGTGGCGGCTGGTATCGATTGTGCTATTGTCCATAACGACTTTACAAAAACACATGATTTCTCACAGGCCAGCTATCGAATCAAGACTCTGGCTGATCTAAAGGACATTATCCTAAATGTAACCTGAGAGAGCAATCACCAGCGTGTCCGTACTCACTTTCAAAGGGGAGAGCTGTGCAGGCGGCGCGGACTCACGTGATGCCCGTGGTTTTCACCTCTGACAGAGGCATATGCTATACTGGAGACGATATTTTACACGATAACAAATTGATAATATTTGGAGGTAAATAGGCTATGTACGAACATCTCGTCGTTTTCAAGTTCAATACTAATATCACACCTGCCAAGCAACAGGAACTTCTGGGGCAATTGCTAGGGTTTCAGGATCGTATCCCCGGAATTCTCGATATAAGTGCAGGACTCAATGTAACTGAAGAAAAGGAAAATATACACGGCTATACGCTCGGTTTACGGGTTACATTCGATAGCCTTGTATCACTTCGTTCATATGGACCTCATCCTGTCCATCAGGAATTTGTAAAATCACTAGATGGTCTGCTGGAAAATGTTATAGTAGTTGATTACCCAAAGGTCTAGTTCACGTTCACAAACGCAATACTGAGTCAAAAGAAGCTCCCTTCCTACTACGAAGCTGCCGGCATTATAGGCAGCTTTGACTAGAGTTTTTTTGGATTTTTTTACAATTAGAAGGATGCAAGCGTGAAGTTGCCATGCTATAATGGATTATCTTGAAAGTTGTAGGAGGTATCCAATAAAACATCATGTGGACCTAATTTCCTGTCGATCATGATTTTCGAAAATGACGATAAGTGATAAGAGCTCAGCCCTTGCGCGGAGCGGATTAGGTTACGTGTGTCTATTGGAGACGACTCCTGCCACCTTGATTGATGCCTTTTGTTGGCGTCTAATGAATGGTGTTTTCACGCTATTCCTATATCCGCATATCCTTAGCCGCAGGCGCGCCCTGCGGTTTTTTTGTCTTCGACAATCATACCCCCCCTGTCAGTTGTTCAACTAAACTAGAAGTGGTGATTGGTATGACATTATTAACATTACGCGGAATTAAAAAAAGCTTCGGCGATACGGATGTACTCGTGAAAGTAGATACCGATTTGGCAAGTCGAGAACGGATTGGCTTGGTCGGGATGAACGGAGCAGGCAAAACCACACTTGCCAATCTGATCTTCGGTACGATTCAGCCTGATAAAGGCAAGCTTACCTTCCATCGGGATCAGCTGCGAATCGGGTATTTGCTGCAGTCGACCTCTTATACCGTTAGTACCTTTAGCAAGATGATGGACCCCTTAGCTGCTGAGTCGTCAGAAACCGAAAAGTTTCTGCAGACTGCGAGCCATCTCGGTTTGCAAAAGGTGAAGGAGTGGGATGGAGCGCGTTTAGCAGGATTGAGCGGCGGAGAGAAGACAAAGCTGGCAATCGCCCATATATGGTCCTCCAAGCCGGATATTCTGCTGCTCGATGAACCGACGAATCACTTGGATTTTGACGGGGTCGATTGGCTCGTTCAAGAGCTTCAACAGTATAGCGGCACGACGCTTGTGATTTCGCATGACCGTTATTTTCTTGATCAAACAGTGGACCGGATTATAGAGCTTCAAGATGGGGTGTCGACGTCTTTTCCAGGCAATTACACATTCTATCGGGAGGAGAAATCCCGTCGGTACCAGAGTCAACTCCATCAGTATGAAGAACAGCAGAAATACGAGCAGAAGATTGAAACGGAGATTAATCGGTTGAAGAATTGGTCAGCTAAAGCGCATCGCGAAGCCGGCAAGGTTGGGAAAATGGCAGAAATGCGTGCAGGCGTGAAGGAATTCTACCGCAGCAAAGCCAAAAGCATGGATAAGCAAATTAAATCCCGCATTCATCGTCTGGAAAAGATTGATCTTGAAGGTGTGAAGAAGCCAAATGAGGAAGCAAAGGTGTCCTTTGGCTGGGATCAACCGGACAAACGCGGCCGTCGAATTGTAGAAGCACAGCGGATTGGCAAGTCGTATGGCGATCGCTCCTTGTTTAAGGATAGCTCATTCTATATGCAACGCGGAGAGAAAATCGGCTTGCTTGGACCTAACGGCTGCGGGAAAACGACGCTTATTCAAATGCTGCTAGGTCAGAAATCAGTTGAATCCGGTCAGCTATGGATTAGTCCAACTGTCAAAGTCGCGTATTTAACCCAGGATGTAACTGATCTCGAACAACAGCGGACCGTAATTGAACTGCTGCAGGAGAGCCTTGAAGTCCGAAGTGATGTTGGGAAAGCGCGGACGCTGTTGGCCAATATGGGCTTCGATGCCTCTATGCTGCAGAAACCGATTGCTCAGCTAAGTCTTGGTGAACGCACGCGGATCAAGCTTTCGCAGCTTATGATGCGCGAGCAGGATCTGCTCATCCTGGATGAACCGACCAATCATCTCGATCTGGCAAGCCGCGAGCAGCTTGAGGAAACGTTATCGGATTATCGGGGAACGCTGATTGTAGTCTCGCATGACAGATATCTAATGGATAAAATCTGTACGAAGCTGCTTGTTTTTGAGGACGGCGGTATTAAGCGGATCGAATCCGGCTACGAATTGTTTCGCGAGCGGCCGCAAAGTATACATGCTGCGAGCGAGATAAACGTGCAGCAGCTGGAAGAGGAGAAGCTGGTTATCGCAAACCGAATGGCGTTTGTGCTTGGGGAATTAAGCTTGATGAAGCCTACCGACATCCGGTATGCGGAGCTGGACGAAGAGTATAAGCAGCTGCTCGCTCGGAATAAGCGGCTGAGTACTCCTTAAAAGTAAAATTCTATACACTATTTTAGTTGTTGATTGTTTTTAGCTAACATAAATCTTTAGTAAAAGAAATAGTGGAGCATTCTGCCGGCAGCAGCTGCTCCATTTAGGGAGGATAGTTTTATATCAGGTGAACCATGCAATAAGTAACGGCAAGTTGGAAGGTGTTCCACGCCATTCTTACCCGATGTACTAATGAATCCTACTTATTGCATGGCCAGCCGGTTAATACGTCCATTCGCCAGTGCTATGAACATGGAATGATGAAGTTCTTGGGCAAGCCATAAAGCACGCTCATAACAAACGCGCGCTTCCTTCTCCTCTTTTTTGGCTAAATAAACATCACCGACACCTAAGAGGGAAGAGATGAGGGCTCCTTTTTCCCCTAATTCTTCAGATATAGAAACAGCTTCACTCGCATATTGAAAAGCTGTTTCCGTGTCCCCTTTCTTCAGGCAGATGTCACAGAGCAACCGATAATCTAAAGGCATGTAAGGTTTGAACCCGTTTTCTTCACGATAAGATAAAGCTTGAAGAGCATAATTGAGTGCCTGATCCAGGTCACCGCTTTGAAAAGAGTGAATGGCCAAATGGCGTATCGGCTCGGTTCTTACATATTGGTGAGAGTGCCGTTCAGCTATCGTAAGAGCCGCTACATGATGCTCTAGCGCCTGGTCTAAGTTCTGTAAACGCTCGTATATTTGGCCGATAAAGAAGTGCGACTCGCTAATTCCTCTCGTATCCTGAATATCCTCTCGAATATTTAGAGCACGCCGTTGTAAATCGAGAAGGGCATCAAATTCCGAAGAATCCACAGACTGTCCCCCATTCAACATTTCAAAATAGCGTCCTTGTCCAAGCAAGCTTAATATATCTGCAAGACCGTGCAGTTCATCGTGTACGGATTCAGCCAGTTCCTTTGTCTTCTGCAAGTGAGAGAACATAAGCTCCGAATCTGCGTTCGTAAGAAGGTGATTGTCTACGAGGATTCTTGCATAATGGAGATATGATTTAAGACGATCATGGGGGTGCACGTCACTTGTTTCCGACAATTGTAAACAAACGCGAGCTATACGATGGGCATCTTCAGATTTTCCGTTTAAGTGGTAGGCTGCAATGATGTCGCAGAGTGCATGTATCGCTGTCGCGTAAGTTTGAGTTAACGATTCGGCGTTTATCGACGATGTCATATCGGAATTCTCCTTTCCGTTCGTTCTGACCATATTTATAATAAATATTAAGAAAGAATAGCGCTACAAACAATAAACGATTTTGCAGTAATGTTGAATATTAAACGAAACGAGGAAACTGTTGAATATGTATAGGAGGAAGTAGGATGAAAGCAATGGAGAAAGGAAAAGATCGGCAAGTTCAGCGTACGCGCCAGCTGCTGCAACAGGCATTTATTGAAATTGTCCGGAAAAAGGGATTCGAGTCGACGCGCATTCACGATATTACAGAGCAGGCGAACGTAAACCGGGGAACTTTTTACTTTCATTATGCAGATAAATTTGAACTATTAGATGAAGTAGTGCGGAATCATTTCCAACAGCAACTTGCTAATACCCTCCCTGTGGAGCCTAAATGGGATAGAAACACGTTAAGGTTGCTCATCCTGGCCGTATTGGACCGCTTCGAGAGCAAGTATGGGCACCGACACCCTTCTTCTCGTATTCCATCCACCCTGCTTGAACGCTCGATTCAGGTAGAAATGACACGCCTCCTAATGACTTGGCTAGGGAGCGATAAAAGCGAACAAGACTTTGCAACATTGGAAACGTCGTCCCGTGTCATCAGTTGGGCAATTTTCGGCCCCGCTTTACAATGGAGTCAAGAGCCGAAGCTAATTAACCGAGAACAGATGGCAGACACGATTTGCTCCGTAATTGCTGGAGGGTTATCAAGTGATTAGGATATTGGATTGGCAGGTTTATTAAGTTAATGGCCATATGAACGTGACAATTTCGCTTTTTGGATATAACTGGAAAAACAAGAATCGGTGTGAATTAGAACGAAGGATCAATAATTTGCAATGGGAGCGAATGGAAGTGACAATAAAAAGATCGTTTGGCTCTGGGTCATTTGCAATAGTTATCTTATTTATGGGGTTCTTATTTAATTTTAAATTTCAAAACGACTTTATGTTAAGTCATTATCTTTTTAAGTTATTCAACTGGGATATATATACGAATAAAAGCCAGGGATATCACATTCCATTTATGGCCGCTAGTGTTTTTTGGTTGCCGGCAGTGATAATTTCAAAGAAACATCCAGATGATTTTGGAACAGCTTTGTGTTATAAGGTTGGAGGAGTTATGTTGATTCTTAGTATTATCGTGTTTACGGTTTACTTGTTAGGAACTCTTCTATAGATACAAAAGAAGCTTAATATTCACTATTTCGTTAAGCTTTAACAGGAGAACGATAGTTCAGAACAACAATATGGCGGCTGATCACAGGATCAGCCGCCATTGTAATTAAGTACTGCAACCCTGATCAAAATGAAGCGTCTAAAATATTAACTAATGATTGGAGGTATTATCTTGTTGAAAATGATGAGAAAGAAGCAAGTATGGATTGCATTATTTTTAATTCTTATTCTTCTATTTATGATCATGAAACCCTCGAAGAATGAATACATAACGCATTGGAAAGAAAACCACAAAGGTATGGAAGCCTATACGGTTCACACAAAGAATTATCTTATATACTCAACTTATCAAATGGGAGGGTATGACGATATAATGCCAATAACGATAGGGATTTGGGGGGAATTAATTGATACGAATATGTAATGAGAATAGGGCCACTGCATGTCGGGGAGCGTTAGTTGAATGTTTAAATGGATGAATATTTGTCGAGTTGGAGTCATCATTATTCTACTCATACTTTTTAGTTTAGGTTGTAGTGTTACACATTCAGTAAACACATCATCAACGGTTTCTTTATCTAATGAGTTAAAAAAAGAAATACCAGCAATTAAAAACATCAAATACACATTCACTAGACCTGTTTTAACAATAAACATTTTGATGGAAAAAGATACTCCTAACGAAGAAGTGGTAAACTCCATATTGACTAAAGTTAAGCACTTCTCAACTATTGAAAACATAAATGAAATTGCAAAATCCGTAAAATGGAAAAGTGAGATTTACGATATAAATCTTACTATTTATAGCCAATCAGAAAAAAAACCTCCCATAAAATATTCTGCAAGTTATTTCAAAACATTTGATGCTTCTAATACTTCGGAAGAAAATATTGATGGTTACAAAACTTGGTCCAAGTATGAGGATCCACAAACCTCATAAGGAAACTGCGTATTATGGACCTTCTTATTAAAAAATCTGCTCGTTCAAAGATATAAAAGAAAGATGTGGGAAAAGGATAGATCTGAAAATATCGCTCTGATAGTAAGAAAATTCAGATTTCCACTTGATCCTTACGTAACGTAATGATTTATAGTGAACGTAAGAGTAGGACGAAACACGAGCCTGCTGCCAAAAAAAATTGAGCAACTAAATTCGAAATTGGAGGAGAAGCAAACATGAGAAAACTCGTATTGTTCATGCATGTGTCGCTAGACGGGTATGCGTCGGATTTGAACGGAGGACTAGATTGGATTCCGTACGACGAGGAACTAGAGAAATACGCCGAGGAGGTCGTAGCCGAAGTCGGTTCTCCTGTATACGGACGCACGACGTATCGGATGATGGAGAGCTACTGGCCCACGATGCTGGATAATCCGAATGCGACGTTACACGATATGGAGCATGCGAAATGGGTGCAGGATGTTAAAAAGATCGTCATTTCCGGTTCGATGGACATTGTGGAATGGAACAATACGATGCTGATCAAGGACAACATCGCTGAGGAAATCAAGGCGCTCAAGGAGCAACCTGGCAAAAATCTCGTTATTTTCGGCAGTCCGGGAGCGGCGAAGACGTTGCTTGAGCTCGGCCTAATCGACGAATTCCTACTGACGATTTGTCCAGTCATCTTAGGTGGTGGGAAATCGGTATTCCACGGCGACGGTGAGAAAAACAAGCTCAAGCTGCTGTCCAGTCGAACGCTCAAGTCAGGTGTTATCGCGACTCGCTATGAGTTGGAAAAATAGCCGTTTCATACAAGGTGTTCCACTTACGGTGAACGATATTCGAATAGCTAAACATAACAAAGCTGCCGATCTTGGGTCGACAGCTTTGTTACGTTATTAGGAGGTTAGTGTAGTAGAGTTAGAATGGCAGCAAGGTAAAGCTGAAGTTGATGACGAATAAATATAACTAGGTGCAGCCAAAAACATTACTAGCAGGAGACAATTATGAGATATAAAAATCTCTTTATTCTAGCCTCACTTTTTATGTTATTAATGGGATGTTCTACGACACCCGATAGAGCTGTGAAAAATGGAAATGTAGTGTCCGACTTAGGTGTCGTAGGGAATATAGAAAAATTAGACTATTTTATTTCAGAAGTAACAAACAAAAAAGACTCCAGAGTAAAGATTACACGGTTCACTAAAGAGGGGGATCCAGTATTCATTCGAATGAGTTATGTTCATAGAAAGATAAAGATAGAAGAAGATCCCTCAAAAGATAAAAATGGTGATAAAGAAAAAAGGAACTATTTTTGTGAGAGTATCACTAAAAAAGAGCAAGCAGATGAAGTTCATTATCTCATTATGGATTGTACCCCTTCGATATCAAGTGAACTAATTGTTGTTCCGAAATAAAACAGACCGACAGTTCAGTTACGGCTGCTGCTGCCTAATACAAGCTACGTTCCATGGGTACCGTAGGTAATGCGGATGTGAAACTAACCTATATTGATAACGATGGCAAATAAAAGGAGGTGGTTAAATGGTAATAAACAGTAAATTAATTAAAACTTTGTTAATGAGCTTTTTTTCAATAACATTCATTCTAAGTGGTTGTAATAGTTCAAAATACGTGAGTTTATCGATGAGTTAAAACCTCAACATAGTAATTATAAGTTACATCTGTTTTATCATAATGGGGATACACCTTCTAATCAGCTGGATGAGGTACAAACTTTCATACATTCTAACCAAGTTATTTTGGATAATATTACGGAAATGCAAGGTCATACTTACAATAGGCAATTGAGTAAAAAATTAAAAACACTGGACATAGGAACGTACCCGATGTATGTCCTAATGGATAACGATGGGTTTGTTTATAAATCCCCTTACTTAAGTGAAATAAAAGCATTTATTAAGAAGGAATTGAAAGTGACGGGAAGTTAAGCAGAACGAGGGACGCTTAAACGCAAACACAACTATGACGAAGCTACCGGCATTATGGGTGGCTTTATCACGTTAATGGGCAGAATAGTTCCAATATGTGGTATTGTTCAAATAGACTAGAACTTAAAAGGAGAGGAATGTTTGTCTACTAACTACTGGAGTTGATTACATGTCTAAATTCTTAAAACTACTAACAAATATCATTTCACTTTACTCAATTGGGTATGTATTATATATTGGCTATTTTGTGCTTTTTGATAAACCAGTTACTAATGAAGACATTACTAAATTATATTCAAAAATGGGATATGCTTTTGTAACACTAGCTGTTTCTTTAATTTTAAGAACTTTTCTTAAGAAGAATAAATTCAATAATATATAATAATCTCATTCCATCGCGAGTTAAATATTAGAGTGATATTTGATTAGTAAGGGGTTTTGTATGAAAAAAAGATATATAATTCTCACATTATTGATTATTAGCTTAATCCTATTAATTGGCTATAACAGATACTCTTATAATTTCAAAAGCCTTGAAAACGCTGAATTATTTGTAGGCCCTTTAGAGTCACCTGGTGGAAAATATAAAGCCAGCGCGTATTATATACTTTATGGCGGCGCAGCTGGTGGAGTTTTGTACATTGTCGAGGTCGAACAAACGCAGACTGGTGAAAAGAAAAAGATATATTCAAGTAACCATAAAGAAAAATTTTCGATGTCTTGGAAAACATCAGATATCCTCTCTATAATTAATGAAAGTCCTAAGTTTGATGAATATAGAAACATAGATTTAAATGTTCAAACGGATATATATGAGGAGTCGGGATCTGCCTGCCGAAGTCTTACACTCGAAGAGAAGTTTGAAAACTGTTATAAGGCTAAGGACAATAAGATGCCTCTCTTCTTAAAGCTACTTGGTTTTTAAATTAATGGAAAGCTTATGAAAAAGTCAGTACATCTATCATTGCAGGAGGTCGACTATGAAGAAGCTAGATAACGAATTTAATGAACCTGATCTGGCCTTAATATACGATGATGAGCCTCTAGCAGACAAAGTTATTAAGTCGATTCAGACTGGCGATCATACTTCGTTGAGGCGAATACTTTCCGAGAATCCGGGTCTGGCTAAGGCAAGAATTATCGAACGCAAAAATGGCATGGTATCTCGAACACTGTTGCATGTGGTGACCGACTGGCCCGGTCACTTTCCGGGCGGTGCGGCAACCGTAGCAGTATTAGTCGAGTTTGGTTCGGAGGTGAATGCTCGCTTCACTGGACAGCACACAGAGACACCACTACATTGGGCTTCGAGCTGCGATGACATTGAAGTGTTGGATGCGCTTCTTAATGCAGGAGCTGACATAGAAGCACCTGGCGCAGTAATCGCTGGTGGCACACCTTTGGATGATGCCGTGGCGTTTGGACAATGGCGGGCAGCGCATAGGTTGATTGAATGTGGAGCGAAACTCGCACTGTGGCATGCGGCTGCGCTTGGATTGATGGATGCAATAGAAGCGGATTTCGCAGGTGTTGAACTTTCGGAGCGATACCCTTGGGGAGCAAATTGCATTTCACCTCCGGATAAGATTACCATCGCCTTCTGGTGTGCTTGCCACGGTGGACAGCTACAAGCAGCTCAGTATCTTCTCAGCCAAGGTGCCGATCTGGACTGGATTTCGGTGTGGGATGGATTAACCCCTTTGGATGCAGCAAAACGTAGTTCCGCTGCGAATCTCCTTCAATGGCTACGTAGTCAGGGAGCTAAATCTGCTAACGAACTGGAGAGTAGTATGTAGATAACTTGAATTAGGATAGTACCAGCATGATAGACTAAGACTTGCTCAGCAATAATATACATCCAGTATACTGTGCGGTATAACCGGACGAGGAGCGTTGAATTATTATGAATATAGCTGAGCTTAAGCGATTTATCATTTCAATTGAGATTAAAGCATTAGAAAAAGCATTAGTTGATGGTGAAGGGAAGAGTCAATTCGTTTCGTTGGTTCGAGACAGGATTGAAAACCTCAAACGAGAAGGAACGTGGATTCATCAGTTTGAAGAGGAGATACCGAAGACTCGATCCCTATCATCTGAACTCGTCATACGGAGCGCTGTTACAGGAGACTTTGACAGATTGCTAGACATCAGGCGCCGAGCTTCGCTAACTAACAAAGGCGACCTCGATCTCATTGCAGCCCATCCCGAGTGGCTCGTATGGGACGACGCATTGCTGCCGTTCGTACAAGTTGCAGTTATAGATGGGAAGGTAGTTGGCTTTGCTACTGCGCTTCCAGTTGAGGACTTTCTAGAACTCGAGGATTTGTTCACAGATCCTGATTGGATGCGTCAAGGCGTTGCAAGTGCACTAATTGCCGACATTTCGCAACGCGGATTGCGTATAGAGGTATCAGCTAATCACCACGCGAAGGCGTTTTACGAATCGGCGGGGTTCGTTGTTGTACATGTCGTCAACACAATTGGCGAACCACAGTTTCGGATGCACCTATATGTAACGAGTAATCGGAATTGATGGGTTACGATAGTGGAGGAGCTTGCCACACGGCAGCTCTTTTTTATTTAATGGAGTAATTTGGAGGATAGTTCTAATAACTCATGTATATCCAAATTTTTATGGTACTATTTTCAGAGTCAAGTTTTTTTAATTCATATTCCAACAGAGGTGTACAAAAGTGATACGATTGTTTAGATTTTGGTTACCATTTCTATCGTTAATCATCATTCTTTTTCATACGAGTGGGTTAGATGCAAAAACAGAATTTGATGACAAGGGGTTGTTAGCTTACTATACCAGCCCCCCATTTCTTATAGTGGACCAGCATTATGCATTTGATCATGAACTTCTTTTTTATTTTTTAACTCTCATATTCTGGTTTTTAATGGGATGGATTTTTGATCGATTAAGAAAAAGAGCATAGCTTGCTGATCTAGAAGCTATGCCGTCGCTTAATCAAAATGACAACATAAAACACTTACATCTTTTCAGCGGTATTCGATTCAAGTGGAGGCTCAGTAGAGCATATACATTTAATAGATATGAGAATGGCTGTTTACTTAAGTTAACTTGGCATAGTCAAATCATACATAGGGAGTTAGTTGCATGAAAAAATCATTACTATTCGCCATAATAGGAGCAATTGTCTGGTTAGGTGCAGCATTTTTAGGTGGACTTTATACGATGCAGGATCATTCTAATTTTCTCGCCGATCCTAGTCCAGTCCCACTCTTTATTTATTCGTTTATTTCTGGAATTGGATTTCTGGTAACAATAGCATCGTTCATCATCTATGTAGTATCACTATTAAAAAAGTAATGGGTTCAGTATCACTACAGCATCTATAAATTATCCCCATGGGAGGTAGGTCAAGTGAGTGTTTCAAATGAATGTCGTAAAGGAGATTCTATTTATGTAATTGAATCATTCATCTCTAAAGTAGTACTAGATAATGACAAATGTATTGATTTATCCAGATCGAAAACCCTAAACGTTGGCGATCGTGTTGTTTACTTAGATTGGAGCTTGAAATCTGTTGGAGACAACTTATTTTATATTATCGAATATAGAGATCAATTCGGCGAGGAACTTGAGGCAACTGAAACTTATTTCGTATCAGAAGAGGTTTGGAGCAATCTAGAGCGATATTTTGAAGAACGTAATCAACTATACGGGACACGTTAATTAAGTAACACAAGGGCAGCAGATCAGAGGATGATCAGCTGCCTTTTATATTAAACGGTTAATATGAGAGGAGTTTTTGAATGAATTACACATTGATGTTTTACGAGAGTCAGGATGACTTTGCGGCAAGAAAGGATCCAGCAAGACAAGAAGAATATTTGGCAAACTGGATGCATTATGTACATGCGTTGCGGGAAGCCGGAGTTGTGGTATTCGGCTCGGGTCTCTACGCTCCTGAGACGGCTGCGACGGTTCATTTGAGTTCGGGTTGAAGTTGATTCTGTTGGGGATTGAGCAGGTAATCAAGGAGCAGGAGAAATAGATGGGAACTAAAGTGTAGTTCAACACGACAGCAGCCTGCAGATCGGCTGCTGTTTTTCATCGTGGAAGAGAAACTTATTTCACATTTTTTACGTCTGAGCAAGAAGAGACAGTCATTAATCGTTCTCTCGGAAGGGGTGTGAAATGCTAAGAAGGTTGGCGTTACCTTTACTTTTATGCCTCTTACTAGCATTAGCTGCTTGCAGCAGTAAACCTTATGGCCATTACAAAGATGACAAAATGATTGGAAATATAGAACGGGTTGAGCTAGAAAACAATGTGGTAGAAGTGGATATTTCAGAATGGTCTAAGAGAGATATTAGAGGTAATGTAGACGACTACGGCGTTACGATCCCAGTTAAAATAACGGACGATTTAATTATTAAGAAAGAGGATGGAACTTTATCCAATATTAATTCCTTAGAAATTGGGCAAAAAGTACTTATCAACCCTCCAAAGATGAGTGATGAAGGTATCAGATATAAAGCTAAGGAGATTATTCTGTTAGAAATGTCGTACGAGGAGAAGTATAAGCGATTGTTATCCCACCAAAAAGGAAAGTATCTGACAACAGTATTTGTTAAAGAAGGGGACTCGTTGCCAGCAACAATGAAAGATAAACTGATGGGCCTATTATCCAAAAGCCCAATAAACTTTGGAGTTTATCAAGAGGACTTTATAGTTGATTATAAACAGGAATTGAATATTGAAAAATTCCCAGTGATACTGGTCTTCGACACTAAAGGATTAGTCTTTAAAACGAATGATGTTGATGAATTGGAAGCTTTTTTTAATTCGCCTACAAATTAGAAGGACCAATCGTCATTGACAACAAGAACAACTCACTAATGGCCGCGCCGATAGCGGCTTTTTATTTTGAGGAAAAGTTATTATCTAATAGCCTGTTCTGAGGGAGGTTAGTAGAGAAAAATACACTTTATTAATTGGATAAAGATATATATGATAAGGACAAAAATAGGGAGGGAGAGGATAGCAGTTGGGCACTTTTTTAAACACAATTACTTCTGATATAAGAGAGTTTATTAACAACCAACATCTTTTCTTTGTTGGTACTGCGCCAACAGAAGCAGGAGAAGTTAGCGTGTCTCCAAAAGGTTACGATACACTTAGAATAATAGGCGAGTCGAAAATTTTATATCTAGATTATTACGGAAGTGGCAATGAGACCGCCATCCATTTAAACCAGAATAAAAAGATAACTTTCATGTGGTGCAGTTTTGAGGAAGAACCTTTAATTCTAAGGGTTTATGGACGAGGTAAAGTCCTTGATAAAGGGACTGAGGGTTTTACAGCAACCTTAAATGAGCAATTCTCAGGATATGATGAAAGAATTGTAAGGCAAATATTCGAAATTGATGTTTTATCTGTCCAAACAAGTTGTGGTTGGGGTGTTCCATTTATGAACTATGATAGAGACCGCTCAAAATTGGATGACATGTCTAAAAAAAGCTTTGACTAGAAGAGCGATGGTCAGCTGAATGCTTCAGTGGACTGGAGAAAAAATGAATGAATCATGAAGGCGGCCGATCAGAGGATGATCAGTTGTCTTTTTTATTGAGAGAAAGGGGGTGCTCAATTATGGGATCGAAACTTATCATAATTGATGGAATGCCGGGTTCTGGAAAAACAACAAGTGCTCAACTAGTCTCTGACCAGTTGAATAATTGCGGAATAACAAACTGCTGTATCCTAGAGGGACAACCTAATCATCCTTTGTTCATTCTAGATCGTGAATTTAATGTAGCAGAGGAACATGAAGCGGATGAGTTCATCCGTATTCTTCAATCAAAATATAGATCCTTCGTTCAGGAACTGTTACGTGCAAGTCACGAAATTACAATCATTGAGAGTGTTTTCTTTCAGGATACTATCAACACATCTTTTCATGGTGGAATGAACAGGACAAATTGCGTGAATTCGCTAATTCGTTACTGGAAATTCTCGCACCATTACAACCAGCTATAGTTTACTACTACCAGCTAGATTCGGAAGCTCAATGGAGATACATATGCAGTGTAAGAGGTAATGTATGGGAGACCAGTCTCATTTGAATCGGACGATGATTTTCGTGAGGCTGGGCTGCTATGGGGAGGTAGTCAAGCGTTTGTACGTTTAATCATAGACGCATTAGATATTCCTAAGTTAGTTATAGAAAACTCGGATTATTCATGGTCAGAATAATCTCGGCAGATTGAGCGATTTGTTAAAGGGCAGCTTTGCTAACAGAACAGTCCATAGAGAGGGATACAGATGCATTTTCGTGGAGAAGTAGACAACTATTTAGTTGAAGAAAATGAAGTTGATTTTGATTACATTGAGATGTTTTTGGAACAGATGAATAATGAGACTAGTTCTTTTTGTACGTTGTCATTAGATGACTTTTGTTACATCCAGTGCGCTGGATCTAAGGAAGAGATGACAATTGAATGGAGATACAAGACTGAGTCAGGATTCCGTCACTTTGTAATTGGTCGCAATCAATTAATTAAAATTAAACGTAAGGTTAAATACAGTGCGGGCGGAATTATCGTTAGATCAAATGAGGTCCATAATTATAAAGATGCACTAATACTATTTCAGGTGTTCTTCCAGCAAAACGATATTCATTCTCTGAAATACAGTTTTAGAGAAACTACAGAAATGTTTCTTGAGCATAATTAAAGCCTGGCGGTAGAGAAAAGAAAAAGCAGCAGATCCTATAGTATAGGATCTGCTACTTAATGCGTCAGATGCTATAAGCGCTAACATTTACGGCAAGTTTAAGGCTCGAGCAGCCAACGGTAAACCTCAGGGAATAGTGAGCTCCACGTGGATTCATGGTGCTTTCCGCCGGGAACGAAATCGAATCGATTCCATAATCATATTGAAATTGAGTTTGTATTGACTCCAACTGGCAGGAGTTTTGAGTGTCGTCTAAAATACCAAAGTCCTTTACACTTAATCTCTTTATTTCTGCCGATAACTCGAACGATAAGGAACCAAGATGAAATTAACCAGTTCGTAAAAAACGCAAGGTATCTTGTTGAGTATCTAGAGGGAACTTTTATTGAAGAGCTTCGCAAGCTGTATGGACCTGGAGTTTCATGGTACCAGTATTACTAATCATTAGAATAGCAAAAATATTGAAGGGGAAAATAACCAAAATGAATTAGGGAGGTTATTTTCTTTGAGATTTATGAACCGGATTTTGATAGGTATGATAACCATATGCTGCATCGTTTCCTTCAAACCTGACACGGAAGTATTAGCCCATACAGACCCGCAATTAGAGGTGATGGAAAAAGCTTTACTGCAGCAATTAAGACCCGTGATAGTAAAGTCACTTCGTGAAATATATAAAGAAAGCTTTCAGCAATATAATTGTGAGCAAGTTCTTTCAATAAACGAAAGATTTACTACTACTAAGAATAAGGACAAAGCTATAAGAGTGGATGCGATACATGGTGGACAATATTTTGAGATTTTAGTAGGGATATGTAGACCGGATGGAACACGAATCGAAATGCTACTTAAGAACGACTCTGTAGATGCTCAATTTTATTTAGTCACCTACAGACTTAAATAAAATCCGGCAACACTCGATTTTCAAGCCATTGAAGCTGCGATTTTAATAATAATCTTTTTCATCTTTGATGTGCTTATAGCTCTGGACCCCATACTAAGCGAGTACAAAAGATCATCATCGTAAAAATATAGTCTTACATAATCCCCATCGGTGGGTACATAGTCGAAGGGGCCTTCCAAACGTTCTTCTTTGAAAAAGGCGGTTTTTCCATTCCCCAGCCTGATTTTAGTTAAGTGAATATCATTTATTACTGCTTCATCACGCAGTTGCAAAGTAATTGTTCCGTCATGCTTTTGCCCTTCTGCGAATGTAATTGCGAGATCGTCGTTGCCTGTAAAACGGATGCTGGCCTGATCATACTGGGGTGGCATCCAGTTAGGAAGAAGGACGTGATTGCCAATACGTCGTTCATAGTCAACAACTATACTTTTAATTTCTGTGTGATTTAGAAGGTCATGTGCAGCAAGAACAGCCTCTGAATGTAAGAGCGACAAAAGTGCAATTATGATCAAGATTCTTTTCAACACTTACCACGCCTCCCGTTATCCCTTGTTGTTATAAACTTAGTCTGTCACTAAATAAAAGAATGAATGTGCCTAGTGAGAAACTTTTGCCTTATCGTGTCGTCTATATATCCATGCCTAAAATAATAAGCGAGGGTTAATAGTGGACAGAGATGAAATGAAAAATTATGAATTTTGATTACACAAATAGTAACAGTAGCAAGATAGCTTCTTTTTTAGTTTTTCTTGCATGGGCAATCGTTATTGTTGGAGTTATTATTCCATTCGTCCCACGAATTGATGGTACACATTTCAGTACGGTAGGTATCTTTATCTTGATAGGTGCTTTCTTTAGAGGAATTGCTGAAATTATTAAATTGCTGCATAGCATCAATAGCAAGTTAAAGTAGCTTTGAGGGGATGAAAGAAATGATGGAAGACGCTGTAATTTCACAAGCAGAACGAATTGCAGGCAATTTTCTTCAGGAACAGGTAAAGAGTGCATACCAGATCATAGGAAAAGGCTTCGTCAACCAGGTCTGTGTAGTCGAAACAGAGAGCAGTAAAGTCGTTGTTCGTATGAATCATACAGATACATATCCAAGCTATGTGAAAGAAAAATGGTGTATGGAACAAGCTGCTGCAATTGGCATCCCTGGACCTGAGGTATTGACTATTGGTATAGCTGATGAAACTGCCTATATGATTCAAGCTTTTGTTGAAGGAGACAATGGGTTAGACAGTACCGTTCTCAAGTCCGATATTTGGAGACAGCTCGGCAAGTATACCAAGCTTATTCATTCAATCCCTGTTAAGGGTTTTGGGGAAAATCTAATCGATCCCGTCCAAGGAGAGTTTCGTTCACCTTCTCATGCGGGATCGGACGGCAGTTGGCTAGGGTATGTGCAGTATAATATCAATAGTTTGACGGAGAATGATCGGTTGATTGGGCTTGGTGTTATCACTACTGTGCAATCGCAGAGAGTTAGAAAACGGTTTGAGAATTTGAAGGAAAAAACGTTCCGCTTTGGTTTAATCCATGGAGATCTCTCACTGAAGAATGCGATGGTCAATCGTACCGGACAAGTCATCTTATTGGATTGGGGCAATGCAGAAGTAAGAACGGTACCGCATGGAGATATCATTTCGGTGATGCAGGGACAAATCCAAGATGGTAATCCGAATAAAGAGGATTTCAAAGCATTTTTAGACGGGTACGGTATAAGGGAAGAAGACACTGTTGATATGAATAGTTTGCTGTTATTGAAAGCGCTCGACAACCTCAGGTGGGCTATCGATCAAAGTCAGGATCGGATTGAATCCTATGCTGCGTTTGCGAAACAAGTTGTTGATATAATTATGGAATAGTGTGAGAAATGGTAATCGTGGGGTGAAAATGTCTATTCCCTCTGGTTGTGGGAGCTTGTCATTCGGCACACAATGAAGGGGAGACAAGGTCAAACCGTCTCGTATTCGTGAATAATATGAGGGGGAATTGAAGGTAATGATACGCATGAAACACAGTTTGTTATGCTTATTGGCAGGTTGTTTACTTGTAACGATGCTTGGAGGTGGGTTTGTAAACACTGGTTATGCAAGCGCTTCCGCGAACACCACTTCAACTGCGATTACGAATGTGAAATTAAATACGGATAAACCGCCGCAGTACTCGAAGCTTGAAGCAACCTTTAATCTGGGGACGACGTACTCGAATCCTTTTGACCCGGAAGAAGTGGATGTTGTTGCTGAAATTACGACACCTTCGGGTATCGAAGAAATCGTTCCTGCCTTTTACTCCTCGCCCACATCCCCAAGTTGGACGGTCCGTTATTCTCCACGCCAACAGGGCAAGCACGAGTTAATCATCGTAGTGAAAGATAAAAATGGGATTTCCAGATCGGGGAATATGAAGTTTAATGCGAAAAAGCCGGATTCCGGCCGTAGATTCATGAATGTATCTGGCGATCGGTTCGTCGATAGCTACGGGGAGCAAATTACGCTGCTGGGAACGAACTACGCTTGGGGAAATCCGCCGGAGACGCTAGCTGCCATGCCTGGATACAAAGCTGCCGGGATGAATCTCATTCGGGTATGGCTTTCCACGTGGTGGGGGAACTATTCGCCTGAGTATGGCCCTGTCTCGACGACTCAGAATGGGATTACGATGACGTACGATGGAATCGGCAAGTACAATTTGGACAATATGGAGCGCATGGATACGTTAATCGAGACAGCTAAGGATAACGATCTGTATGTCATGTTGACCTTAAACAGCTTTGGGGATTTCTGGTACGATTGGGCTTACCACGCATACAATCGCGATAACGGCGGAACCTCTCAATGGAAAGAGAATCAAACGGACTTTTGGTATAATCCTGAAGCAATCGACTATCAGAAGAAATTGCTTCGTTATGTGTTCGCACGCTGGGGCTACAGCACATCGCTAGGCATGCTCGAGTACTGGAATGAATCCGATAACCGGGTAGACACTACAGCGGAGATCCGTGACGGCTGGCATGCTGCACTTGATGAGTATTGGAAAAGCTGGGATTTCTACAAGCATCCGTCGACAACAAGCTTCGCATGGAAAGATCATGTTGAGCAGCACGCGACCCAAGATTCTTGGGATGGGCTCGAAAGCTTGGATGCGGTTAATATGCATTTGTATGCTGCAGACTCCGACATTACAGGCGTATGGGAGGCGAATCTAAACGCGTTAAAAACGTTCGGAGACCGTCCAGTATTTATTGGCGAAGCCGGCAAAACGGGCAACGACGTAAGCACGGACGCCAACTTGATGAACTATGTTCATGACGGCGTTTGGGCGCCAATATTCCGGTCGGGAGCAGCCGGATCAAACGTCTGGTGGATTTTCGAGAACGGATTTAATATGCCAGAGGCCTATAAGGAGCAATATGCGAATTTGGCACGTTTCCTCCAGCCGGAAGAACAGCATCTGGTGAACATGAGCTTTAAGGATTATGGCACCCAAAATAACGGGACAAAAGCTGGTGTATATCAAGACCAAACAAGAGCGATTGGCTGGATCAACGATACTCAGTACCCGTATGATGCGGTTAGCGGAAGAACGGTATCGGAGATGCATCTTAACCTAACCGGGCTGCAGGCGGGCAAATATCAGGTATCTTTTTATAATACTTATACGGGAACTACTCTAGCAGCAGCAACGGTAACAATGACGGCTGGTAATCAAGGCTTAAACCTTGCAATTCCGGCGTTTTCCCGGGATATTGCATTCAAAGTCGTATTAACGGGTAAATCTGACAAGGATAAACAGGCTCCTTCGGCTCCTTCCCAGCTTGAGAGCACAGTGACAACTGAACATACGATAAAATTGACTTGGAATGCTTCTTCAGATAACGTGGCCGTCACCGGATACGATGTATATCGGAACGGAGAGAAAATAGGAGCTGTCAGCGGGTTAACGAACTCTTATCGGGACGTTGCGCTTCATCCGGGAACCACTTATCAATATGTGATTCAGGCACATGATGAGGCTGGTAATGAATCATCCAGAAGTACGAAGCTAATGGCAACTACGATAGCTGTGGATTCGTTGCAACCATCGACACCGCTCAATCTTGCGGTAACCGATACCGGAATTAATACCATTGCATTAGAATGGTCAGCATCCTCCGATAACACAGGTGTAACCGGCTACCTTATTTATCGGGACACGATTCTGATCGGGATGACGACCTCAGATACTACTTTCCAAGATGGGGACTTACGTCCAGGTACTGGCTATACGTACACGGTAAAAGCTAAAGATAAGTCTTTAAATGTATCTGCTGCAAGTGTTGCGGTCACAGCGACGACCAAGAGTCCGTCAATGACCGACAACTTGCTGCTCAATCCAGGATTTGAGACGATCGAAAGCGGCATGCCTGGAGGCTGGACTTGCGAACAATCACAATATTGCGCGAGTGATTTGGCGGAGAAAATGTCCGGAGAAGCTTCGCTGCGTATCAACGGAGATACTGGCGCTTGGTTTGGCGTCGTATCCACAGCTGCGCCAGCCGTAGCAGGCAATACGTACATGATGGACAGCTTCGCGAATGTTTCGATCAATAATGGTTCTACCATTAAAGTCAGAATGCAGTTTTTGAACGCGGTAGACAGCATCCTGGATGATAAAACGATTAAAGTCTACAATGGCACGACGAGTGGATACGACAATATTTATGGATCGTTGGTAGCTCCAGCTAACACGGCAAAAGTGAGAGCTTATATTTACATTGAAGGGTTAAACGCTGTCATTAACCTGGATGACTTCTCAATCAGAGGTTACGGGGATGGCGTCGTGACGCCGGAAGAGCCTTCGGCCAATCTGCTGCTTAACCCAGGATTCGACGATCATAACGATTCTTGGAAAACAGCCATTTGGACATGCGAAAAAGAATGGTTGTGCCAATGGACGGACCAGACAAAACGATCGGGAATCGCATCAATGAAAGTAAATCCTTCGAATCCGGACTGGTTCTCCGTCTATCAGGACGCGCTTGTAACCCCTGGGAAATCATATACACTCGATGGATTCATTCAATTAACCAAGCAGGGGAGTGACGGTAAGCTGCAGGTTAAGCTCATCTTCTATGATTCGGCAGGTGGACAGCTATCTGAAGAGTGGCTTAAGGATTATGACTCGACTACAAGTGGATTCGAAAACGTTCACGGAACAAAAACCGCGCCTGCAAACGCTGCTAAAGTAAGAGTTCAGCTCTACGTGAATGGTTTGGCAGGCGAGATGTACTTCGATGACTTTTCAGTGAGCGAGAGTTAAGACAGATTGACCAATAAATGGCAGCCGGTCATATGATCGGTTGCCATTTTCATTTAAATAAAGTTAAGCTGCGAAACATTACTTTGTAGTTTCCGTCTAAATGATTAAGTAATTTTCAGTATTGAGATAGACCATTTGGTGAGAGGTGATTTTTATTAAAAGACTTGGACTCATGCTTTTCTTAGTAGCATTATTGTTAGTCACTGGATGTCAAAGTAATAATTCCAACAACGAATTAGAGGAAGCTCAGAAGAAAATCGACAAATTCAATCTTACTTTTGAAATCCCGAGGCTGGACGGATATGAAGTAAGTTATGTACATCATGTATTTCCGCCAAAAGATAAACAAGGAAATGCCCTTGGAAATAAACAAGAAGTATTCATTACTTACACGGACAATAAAGGGAAGTTAAATAAGCTAACAAATGAACAGAAAATGAATGATGAAAGAGAAATTTTATATGGACCTTATCAAGGTGATACAAAGATTGAACTAACTTATAGTACAATTCAATCTAATTTAGACAGGAGCGATATCGTTGAAATAGATGGTGAAAAAGTTCAGAAAGTAAAAATTGGTGAGCATACCTTTTTCCTATTCAACGGTGATAAAGGTTCAATTACCATGGATTACAGTAACTTAGACGAAGCAACCATGACAAGCATTACGCAGCAGGTAATGAAGGAAAGTAAATAAACAAAAGTCTTATCAATCTTCTTTCATTAAACCGCCTTTTTACTAAGGTGGTTTTTTTTTTTTATCGTGAATTTTATTTAAATCTATTCATATCTGTGATTAAGGTGTTACAAAATAGAGTTGTTAACCGTCTTATAAATGTCAACGTTAAGCCCGGGGCAAGCGTAGAGGCAATGAATAATAAGGAGGCAATGGACAATGATCAATCAAGATCCGGCGCCGGATTTGTTTAAAGATATCTTTCATAAGCATTATCCGTCCGTACTTCGAAAACTAATAGCGTTGCTGCGAGACAAGGCGGCCGCTGAAGATTTGGCTCAGGAGGTATTCCTGAAGCTATATAAGAACCCTCCCGAAAAGCCTGATGCTGTTGGAGCATGGCTGCATCGGGTGCTTACGAGAAGCGCATATGATTACTTGGATCAAAAGGCCCGGGAGCGCTCGCTGGTACAGCGGCAGGAGAGACATATGCTGACGGAGCCGCAGTCACACCAATCCGGTGAATATGCCGTGATTAAGCAAGGTGAAGAGGAACAATTGCAAGGCTGGCTGAACTCGCTGCCGGATAGAGACAGAGAGATGCTGCTGCTCAGATATTCTGGCTACAGCTATTCCGAAATTGCGCAGGAGCTGGAAGTTCAGCAGCCTCAAGTAGGTATGCTGCTGAAGCGGGCTAGCGAACGGTTAAGAAAACAAGCAATTAAAAACGAGAATCAATGGTAGTAAGATGAAGGAGGATAAGAATGACATGACAAATCATCCGATAGATAAAATGGACTCTTTGGACCGGAAGCATACAGGTTTGCCGACTGATGAGCAAACAAACGCGGCATGGGAGAAGCTTACAAGTAAGCTTCAACAACAGGAAGCATCTCCTGTCTGGGAAGCATGGAGCAGGGAAGGAATAACGGCTGAGGAGTCGGAGCCAAAGTCCGCTCGCGCTGCCCAGGAGAATCTCGTAGAAGAACACGATGCCTTGAGAAAGCATCTGAATGCAGCAAGCACTGAACACCATCAAGCAAAGCCTGCACCGGCGGCTTACAGAAGCTGGCTAAAGAAACATGGCATGAAAACAGGGATTGCTGCAGCTGCTGTACTAATCTGCGCAGTTATCGCTACACCAACAACGAATAATGCTCTGGCTGCTATTCTGAGCAAGTTCAAGATGAATCAGGTCGCGGTTGTTCAGGAGGACGATTTCAGGACGGCATTAGAAGGCTTCTTCGGAACGGATGTGTCGGTGGAGTCTACGAATAAATACGGCAAATTCGAACGCTCGGTAATTGGGAAGGGCTACCCTGAATTAACGGCTGATCAAGCCCTTGAGGATTACGGCATCCAGGTTCCGGAAAAGCTGTACACACCGATTGGCGAGCAAACTGAGCTTCAAATTAATGCTCAACAAGGTCAAGCCATTACATTCCGATTGGATGTCGATGCAATCAATGGTGTTATGAAGAAGCTAGGAGCAGAAAAATTACTGCCTGCTTCTGTTGATGGGAAACCGATCACGCTGCGAATGGATCAAGGCGTGAATGCTGATTACCACATTGTAGACAAGGATGACAATGATCATTTTATCGGGCTTTCCATCACTCCTGCACCGGTTCTGGATATGGACCCGTCCATCGATGCAGAAGATGCATATGAAGCTTTGATCCGTTTTCCCATCTTGCCGCAGAACTTGAAATCCGTTCTGATGCAAAGCACACGGATCTCCGAAGGGGAGATACCTTTCCCGCTTATTGCGGATGGAAAAGTGACGAAGACGGTATTAAAAGGCACGGATGTCTACCTCGAGAACAGTGTCAGCAATGGCGGCGGCTGGAGTGCCACTTGGCTTGAAGAAGGTCTTGTTAAACGTGTTAGCCTATATGATATCAAATCCCGCGAAGATGCGGAAAAGATCGTGAAGGAATTGATAATCGGATGAGTTATGCGATTGAAACGTTCAGCTTAACGAAAAACTACGGGAACGGACGTGGCTGTCATGATGTCACGCTCCGTATTCCTGCCGGGGAAGCCTTTGGCTTCCTTGGCCCTAATGGGGCTGGCAAAAGCACCATCGTCAAGATGCTCGTAGGGTTGACAACGCCAACGGACGGGAAGGCGTTATTGTTCGGCCAACCTGCAGGCTCAGTGGAAGCAAGGCGCCGGATCGGCTACTTGCCGGAATTATTCCGATATCCCGGATGGTTAAGTGGGGAAGAAGCATTGCAGTTTCACGCGAAGTTATGCGGCATGAAGGGAACATCAGTCAAAAGCCGGATCGATCATCTTCTGGATGAGGTTGGTATCGGGCATCGGGGACGAGACCGTATTAAGGGTTATTCCAAAGGGATGCAGCAGCGGCTTGGTCTTGCCTGTGCCCTGTTATCAGATCCTGACATTGTATTTTTGGATGAGCCAGCTTCAGCACTGGACCCTGTTGGTCGTCATGAAGTGCGAGAGCTGCTGCAACGTTTGCGTAAGGAGGGCAAAACGATCTTTCTGAACTCGCATCTACTCGAGGATGTCGAGCAATTATGTGATCATGTTGCCTTGTTAAATAACGGTCGAATATTGGCGGATGGACGAGTATCAGATGTGCTTCGGGCGTCCTCAGCACGATGGCACTTCCGGGTTGGCGGAATGACACCGGATATGCTGGATTATCTTCGGGAAATCCTTATTGCCCCGGTTCATCTCCTGCCTTGGCAAGAAGGAGAAACGCCAGCATGGGGAGAGCATTGGCTGGAGGTCGAGCTTGAAGAGGATGAGCAAGTTGGTTATTTCAACCGTCTGCTCATTGAACAAGGTATAACTTTATATGAAACACAGAAAGTGAAATCAAGCCTGGATGAGTGGTTTTTGCAGGCAGTATCGGGTTTGGAGCATAGGGGGGAAAACCGATGATTGCCGTTTGGATGTTAACCTGGAAAGAATTAATACGCAAAAAAGTCACCCTGATCACATTGCTGCTTACCGTCCTATTTTGGATCGCATTTTATTTCATCGCAAGCAGCGCAGGCAGAGGTGCTGGAGATACAGATTACGCTTTATCCAGCTTTTATAGTTTAGTCGATCGCTTCAGAGGAAGCGCTATTTTGCTGTGGGTCGGATTTTTCTTCGGATCCTTTGCAACGGGGTTCCTGGCCATCTTTAGTTCGGTTGCCGCCGTTAGCGGGGAAGCGGAGCACGGAGTGCTGCAATCGGTATTCGCTAGGCCAATTCCGCGTACCCGCTGGTATATGGGACGATGGTTTGGCTTTGTTACCTTTTGTCTGACTTATGCGCTCATTCTATTTGTGTCCATCATCGCTATTGTGTATCAAGCGACAGGTGTTCACCCGGATTGGACCAAGATGGGTCAAGCGATTCTCTTGTTCATCAGTCCTGTTCTGCTGCTGGTTACCCTGACGATGCTCGCCTCTTGCTGGCTTGCGCCGCTTGGTAATGGGGTAGCCATGGTAATGCTCTTTGGTATGGGCTGGCTGGGGACCATGCTCGACCGGGTAATTGAGGCAGGGATGTTCGCTTCCGATGAAGCGGACAAAACGTCTCATACGATGGAGATCGTGTCCGGTCTTATTCGCTTGCTTATTCCAACCGATGCGCTTCAGCAGCGGATGTTATCTGAAATGTTTATGGTAAAGGAATTAGGAGATGAGTTTTCTTCTAGAGATACATTAGGCTACTTTTCTATCGTGAATCCTCCCTCAAACGCTTTTTTATATTATACCGCGGTTTACTTTTTGATTTTCTTCGTCGCAGGGTTATATGCAATCAGGCGGAAAGATTTTTGACAACTGGTTGGAATATCCATTGATTTATTACAAGAAGATAATTATTATAATAAAATCAAATTAAATAGTAAATCCTCATCACCAAGATGAGGTAGAGGTCGCGATGTTGATGACTACATCGGAGGAGGTCCAGTAGAGACCATAGATTCCGATGGAAAGGCAACACCGCCGAAGCTGTCCAGTTTACTGACTGTGATGGGCTGGGGCCGTACCCGAATAGGGGCGGAACTGTCATATGGCTGTAATCAACAGCGGTATGTTGTGCTATCTTGATACATGGAAAGTGGGGAAGATAAGGCGGTCTTTCTTCAATACTTGAGAAAGACGGCTTTTTTGCGTTTTAATGCAGCTATTTATTGGGACACTAATGGGAAAAGAGATAAGGGGAGAGTTCAGTTCGTGGAAGAGAACAAATTACGCAGAGGCCTAAAGTCGAGACATATGGCGATGATTTCCCTCGGCGGATCGATTGGAACAGGACTATTCCTGGCAAGCGGCGGAGCCATTCATGATGCTGGTCCAGGCGGTGCCCTGCTAGGTTATTTTATTATTGGTATCATGGTTTATTTCTTAGTTACCAGCCTCGGGGAAATGGCAACTTATATGCCGGTATCCGGAACATTTAGTACTTATGCAACAAGATTCGTAGATCCATCCTTTGGTTTCGCACTAGGGTGGAACTATTGGTATAACTGGGCGATTACGATTGCAGCTGAGCTGTCTGCGGCAACATTAATTATTAAGTTCTGGCTGCCAGACAGTCCGTCATTTATATGGAGTGCCTTATTCCTTGCCTTGATGGTAGGACTTAACTTGCTTTCTGTAAAAGGATACGGGGAATCGGAATATTGGTTTGCTATGATCAAGATTATTACGGTCATAGTCTTTATTGCTATCGGTCTGCTCATGATCGTTGGGATCTGGAAAGGTGATGCGGTAGGCTTCAGTAACTTTACTGCTGGCGATGCTCCGATCTCAGGCGGTTGGCTTGCAGTACTTGGTATTTGTATGGCGGCAGGCTTCTCGTTCCAAGGAACGGAGCTCGTTGGTGTTGCAGCAGGGGAATCCGAGAATCCTCGGGAAAATGTTCCTCGCGCGATTCGCAGCGTATTCTGGAGAATTCTGTTGTTCTACATCTTGGCCATCTTCGTAGTAGGTATGCTTATTCCATTCACAACAGATACACTTGCTGAAGGAAGTGTAGCGGCAAGTCCGTTTACGATTATTTTTGAAAAGGCTGGCCTGAGTGTAGCTGCATCCGTTATGAATGCGGTTATCTTAAGCTCAGTATTGTCTGCCGGCAACTCAGGGATGTACGCATCCACTCGTATGCTATGGGTATTGGCGAAAGAGGGCAAGGCTCCGAAACTCTTTGCTAAGCTTAACAAACGGGGGATCCCGGTCTATGCCTTGCTTGCTACTGCAGCAATTGGTATGCTCGCTTTCCTGGCTTCCTTCTTCGGTGACGGTCAAGTATACATCTGGCTGCTGAATGCATCCGGCATGTCCGGTTTTATCGCTTGGCTTGGTATTGCGGTGAGCCATTACCGTTTCCGCAAAGCTTATGTTGCTCAAGGGAATAAAGTAGATGACCTGCCATACCGCTCGTTATGGTTTCCGATTGGTCCAATTCTTGCAGGCATCATGTGTATGATTGTCATCATTGGCCAGAGTCTCAGCGCTTTCTCAGATGGTAAGGTTGATTGGGTGTTCATGCTTGCTTCGTATATCGGTATTCCGTTCTTCCTGGTCATCTGGCTGGGATACAAATGGAAATATAAAACCAAAGTATTAAAGCTTGAAGAATGTAATCTCGATCCTACAGTTGATTAGGAACATGCAAAAAGCAGAGGCGGCCCGCCTCTGCTTTTTTTATTGCCAATTATTCGATGTTCTGGTCAAGCGGTAAAACAAGTTCATTAGACAAGCTTTCATCGGAATAGAGAGTATCTTCATAATAATAGTGATACCGTGCAATGTAGCGCGAAATCACCTGGGTTAAGGTTTCATCCTGAATCTCCTCCGAGTCCGATACATAGATCCAATAGGTCACTCTAACCGTTGCTCCTGGGGAGAGCAAACCAAGATACACTCCTTCCTCGAGCGTAAAACCAAGTACTCGAATATCATCAACCTGCGGATCCAGCAAGTAAAAGCCTTGCGGATTTCCCGTACGGAACAACGTGACCTCTGCAGAGAGATTCCCAGTGTTCTGAACAAGTATGGTAAAGGCCACGGATTCTTCAACTTCATAATACATAGGCTGAGCAGTTGCCGTGACCTTGATTTTTGGTGCCAGTATTACGGTTACAACGGAATTTGACAAGGCATTTTGTTTGACAACTCTACCATCTGACAGCCGATACGTATAATCCACCTGTACCTGATTAATTATTTGCCCATACTCAATTACTGCTTGCAGCTTCTGTACGACAACCTGGTAACTGACGACGGTACTTGAGCCAGCTAACAAGGTACCAAGCGAGATACCAGGACCAAGCGATGTACCTTGTCTTGGCACGCCTCCAATCACTATACTGTTTGGAACAAATACAGTTCCCGGCGGGAGAAGATTCGTCAATTGTGCGTCAACCGCAAAACTGCTGTCATTTGTGACCGTTGTCGTATACGTCAGCGTTGAACCAATCGTATCTTGGGAATGATTGACGGCTAGGTTAACTGTCAAAGTCGGGGTAATGACACTAAGCACAAGCAGGTTGGCAAGAGTACTGTATGAGGTGCCATTCACCGTATAGTCGACAATAGCTTGGAAAGTGACTTCCGAATCAAGCGGCATTTGAGCGAGTCGAATACCAACTCTAACGGTTACCGTAGCACCAGGAGCGAGATAACCAATAACAATACCATTATTCGGATCAATCCATGGAACAAGTACACCATCAATAACGACACTGCCAGGTATGAAGGTGAAGCCTTCAGGCAGCGGGAGGCGAATCACTACATTCTCCATTGGCAATAAACCTTCATTGTGTAAGACAAGATCATAGAAAATAACATCACCAAGGAACGTAACTGGCGTGCTTAATCTGGCATGGACATTCAATAGGAAAGGCACGACTTCAAGGGTGATTCGGTTCGACTGAACCGTATCCGATACGACTCTCCCATCCTGCGTTGTAAAGCTGTAGTTGAGCGTCGCCTCGTTTTGAAAGATATTAGCAGGTGGGAACGATATGACAATCGCTTGGAATATAAGCTGAACGGTACTTCCAACCGGGACACTCCCAATCAAAATGCCTGAGGCTGGTGACGCTCCCGGCAGGGGAGCGCCATCCAGCAGGACGCTGTTGGGGATAAAAGATAACCCTGTTGGCAGAACGTCAACCAGAGTTACATTTGCAGACCGATTGCCAGTATTGCCTATTACAATCGTAAAGGTCACGGTTTGATTAAGGATGAGCTTCGAGGGAGCTGCGCTTTTCTGTGCGGTTAATATTGGCCCTACCAAAGGCGTCAGTACCGTATTGGAATAAGCGACACTTTCATAAGCACCACTTCTGAACCGGACAAGAGTCTGGTTCAGAAGCTTGAAGTTATGAGCTGGGGTCATATCGTAACCACCAGCACATTAAACGTAATAGTTGAAGAGGCCCCTGCTGCTATAGAGCCAATTGAAATACCGGTATTAGGATTACTTGACGGTCTTGGCGTACCATCAACTATAACACTGCCGTCTACAAAGACGGTGCCGACAGGAACAGGGTCAACCAGGATGACATTATTGACGGTGGCAATACCGAGATTAGTGACCACAATCGAATACGTAATCGTATCTCCTACCACCGCATCAATAGCCGTTGTGCTCTTCACAACGGATACATCCGGTGAGGAGACTGGGATGGATAATGTATTCGAAGTTACAGTACCTGTAAATATCCGGCCGTCCGGTGCGGTATAAGAATAGCTTCCAGTTGCCGTATTCACAAGCTGCTGAGAAGGCGGCAAGGTTTGAATAACGACCTCATAGGATACGGAAACAACGACCAATTGTCCTGGATTAACGGTGCCAATCGAGAATCCAGCTGCCGGAACAGCACCAGGCTGAGGAACACCGTTTACCTGTACGCTGTTTGGAATAAATGCTCCACCGGATGGTACCGGATCGGTTATCGTTACTTCGGCCGGGAGATTGCCGGTATTGGTCACATGCAGATCATAAGTGATTGTATCGCCAACTGTTGCATTCACCGTATTGGCTGTTTTTTGGATGGCATTAATCGCCTGATAGACTGGTAAAATGACGGTATTCGAGAAGGTTGACCCGGAGAACGCACCGGAAGTAAAGGTTGCACTTGCCTGATTGCTGAGCTGAGCAGGTGTTGGCAGACTTGTAATCGTCAAGTTAAAGGTTATGGTTGATGTTGCCCCCGGAGCAATGGTACCAATCGAGATTCCAGCATTTGGTGAAGCTCCTGGGCGAGGCAGACCATCTACAGTGACACTATCGGCAACAAAGACGGAGCCGGCAGGGATGGCATCTACAACTACAACGTTATTTATTGGTGCTATACCGCTATTGTTAACTGCAATCGAGTAGGTTACGGTATCGCCTACAACTGCTGTTGTAACGCCGGCAGATTTGACAACTGCTACGTTTGGTGCGGAGACTTGAATATTGAGCGTATTGGATGTAAGTGATCCGCCTAATGTACGTCCATCTGGCAAGATGTAGGTATACGTTGCAGATGCTTGGTTCGTAAGCTGCTGTCCAACCGGTAAAGTCTGGATAATGACAGAGAAGGAGACCGTTGAAGTTGAAGTTACATTGCCGAGCGGTATTCCTGTTGAAGGATCAGCCCCCGGAACGGGCTGGCTATTAACGATAACGCTGTTTGGAACAAAAACGGTTCCTGCCGGTATAGTATCGGTTAGTATGATATCTGCGCCATAGTTGCCGGTATTAGTTAGAGCTACTGTGTAAGTTACGGTATCGCCAACCGTTGCGTTTGAAGTGCTTCCGGTTTTTACGGCGCTTAAGATCGGCTGATAGACGGATGTTGTGACTGTATTCGAGAAAGTAACCCCTGAGAAAGCGCCGGAGGTGAAAGTGACAGAAGACTGATTGTTAAGCACGGCTGGAGAAGGCAGCGAAGTCACGATTACATTAAATAAAATTACTGTTGATCCCCCTGGAGTGATGGCATCAATAATGATGCCAGTTGCTGGATTTGCAGCAGGTCTTGGGACACCATCAACCGTAAGGGATCCTGCAACAAAGCTGGATCCGGTTGGAATAGGATCTGTAAATAAGACATTGCTAATGGATGCAATTCCTGTATTCGTAATAGTTGTCGAGTAAGTAATCGTATCTCCAATTGATACGGCAGTTGAAGGTGTGCTTTTCACAACGGATGCATTAGGAGCAGATACCGGGAAAGTAACCGTATTGGATGTGGCTGTCTGGTTAAAAGGCCTGCCGTCTGGCAAGGTATATGAAATGCTGGCAGTACCTGTGTCAGATAACTGCTGAGGATTTGGCAAAGTATCGATAACGACAGAGAACATGATTCCCGTTGATGCACCTGCTGCAACAGAACCAACCGGAATTCCAGTTACTGGATCAACGCCTGGGACAGGGTTTCCTCCGACAATTGCACTGTTTGGTACAAAGGATGTTCCCGCAGGTATATTATCGGTCAAAATAATCGTTGCCGGATAATTACCGCTATTCGAAACGATAAAGCTGTAGGTTACGGTTTGGCCGACGGAAGCATTAGAGGTACTGGAGCTCTTCGCTACTGCGATAACCGGCTGATACACAGGTGTAGATACGGTATTCGAATTGGTTAGACCAGAGAACGCACCAGACGTGAAGGTAACCGTACCTGTATTGTTCAGTACGGCAGGATCAGGTACTGTGTTAACACTGTTGCTGTAGATAATTGTCGTAGTCCCGCCAGGTGCAATGGGACCAACCAGAACACCTCCCGTCGGATTTGCTGCTGGTGCAGGAACTCCATTAATCGTAACGGTCCCAGGTACAAAAGAAGATCCTGTTGGAGAAGGGGCGGTAAACTGGACATTATTAATGGTTTCGATCCCGCTGTTTGTGATTACGGCTGTATAGACGATCGTATCTCCAACGGTAACTGATGTGTAGTTTGCACTTAATACTACCGCGACATTGGGGGCGTTAACGGGAAAGCTGACTGTATTGGAATTGACGGAACCGGTAATTGTTCGGCCATCTGCTGGTGTATACGAGTACGAAGCTATTCCTGTATTATTCAGAACTTGTGGGGATGGCAGTGAAGTAATAACTACCCCAAAGGTAACCGTCGTTGTTCCGCCTGGTGCTAGACTGCCAATATCGATTCCTGTAACGGGAGAAATGCCTGGAAAAGGCACACCGTTGACGATTACGCTGTTTTCCGTGAAGGTGGCCCCTGTTGGGATTGTATCTGTGACGATAACGGCAGCAGCTAGATTACCCGTGTTGGAAACAATAAGGGTGTAGATAATCGAATCACCCAGAGTGGCATTACTCGAGCTCGAACTTTTGACAACTGCAATTTGTGGCTGCGTAACCGGTGTTACTGTCGTATTCGATGCCGTAGTAGCTGAGAATGTACCGGAAGTAAAGCTGGCTGTCGATTGGTTCGTAATCTGTGTAGGGATTGCCATCGTAATGATCACCTCGAATGTTACGGTAACCGAGGCCCCTGGTGCCAGGCTACCGATAGATATGCCGGAATCTGGGGAAGCCCCCGGCAGGGAAACACCTTGAACCAAGACACTTCCGGGAACAAAGGCCGTACTTGCTTGAAGTTGGTCGCGAAGGACGATGTTGTTTGCAGTAGCAATACCATTATTCGTCAGTACGGAAGAATAGGTCATCGAATCACCAACGACAGCGACTGTCCGGCTCACGCTTTTAACAAGAGACACATTAGGCAATGCAACCTGAACCGTAACCGTATTGGATACGGCGGAGCGATTAACGATATTTCCGTTAGAGAGAGTGAAGGTATACGCTGTCGTAGCCTGATTCACCAGTTGTCTGGTTGCCGGGTAGGAAACAATATTGACGACATAACTGACTACCGCTGATCCGCCTGCAGGAATGGCTCCTACAGGAATACCTGTTACAGGACTTACACCTGGAGTAGGGACGCCATTGATCAGTACGCTGTTCTCGATAAAAGAGCTGCCGTCGGGAATAACATCACTTAAGGTAACCGTCGCCTCTGCATTTCCAGAATTCGATAAGGTGAAGCTGTACGAGAACGTATCTCCAACCGTTGCATTCAATGTACTTGCTGATTTGACAATGGATACGACCGCTTCTGAGACCGGAGTGGAGACGGTATTCGAGACAGATGTGCTTGTGAAGGCTCCGGAAGTAAAACCTACGCTTGCGATGTTGCTCAGTGACCCGGACGATGGGAGCGAGGTGACACGAATCTGAAAGGTAACGGTTATCGTAACTCCCGCATTAATCGTACCCAATGAAATCCCTGCGTTTGGATTTGCAAGCGGTGAGGCAGTTCCGTTAATCGTCACACTGCCGGAAACGAAACTGGCGCCTTGCGGAATCGGATCCGATAGAACCACATTCGTAACGGGAGCAATACCATTGTTCGTTAAAAGCAGCGTATAGGTAAGTACATCCTGCACTGCTGCTGCCGTAACGCTAGCCGTCTTCGTAATCGTTACATTCGGAGAGGAGGCTGTAATGGTTACGGTATTCGAACTGCTGCCGCCGCTCAGGCTTCTTCCACTTGGCAGAGTGTACGTATAGGTTGAGGTCGCCTGGTCGATGAGCACAGCAGGAGACGGCAGGATGTTCAGCAGCGTTTGGAAGGTAACGGTTGTTTGACCTGCAGGTGCCAAACTTCCAATGGCGATTCCAGTTAATGGAGAGGAGGCAGGGCTTGCAGCTCCATTAATCGTGACCGAGCCCGGCACAAAGGTTGAGCCTGCAGGAATATTGTCCAATAAAGTGACAGTTGCTGCTCTATTGCCTGTATTTCGGGCGAGAATTGTATACGTAATCGTATCGCCGACTGTGGCTGAAGTTGTACTTGCTGATTTGGTTAATGGGATGACCGGTTGATAGACTGGAGTAGTTGTGCTGTTAGAAGCTGTCGTACCGGAAAAGGTGCCAATGGTGTAAGAAACATTGGACTGATTGATGAGCTGTGCGCTGGCTGGCATCGTGGTAACCGCGGCTTGTAAAGTAACGGTAACGGAGCTGTTAGCAGCAACTGTTCCTACGGCAATGCCTGTTCCAGGGTTAGCAGAAGCATTTGGTGTTCCGCCAATCGTTACGCTGCCTGCTACAAACGTTGTACCAGCCGGCAGTACGTCAGTCAGCGATACATTCGTAACAGCTTCAACTCCATTATTGGTGATGACTGATGTATAGGTAATGGTCTCTCCCACCGCGACATCGGTCACATTTACGGTTTTGGCCACCGTCACATTCGGCAGCGACACAGGAAGCGTATACGTATTCGATGCCGCTGAACCGGATATCGTACGACCGTCAGGTGGGGTGTAAGTATAGGTGGCCGTGCCTTGGTCTACGAATTGTGGCGGTGAAGGCAGGGAGTTGACCTGTACATTAAAAGTGATGGTAGAAGTCGCGCCGGCTGCAATTGATCCAATAGCAACACCTGCAGGCGGATTAGCACCTGGAATGACCGTTCCGTTAACCCGGAATGTACCAGCAATAAAGGAGCTTCCCGTTGGAATGTTATCTGCAAGGGTCACATTCGCTGCAATATTACCTGTATTCGAGACTAATAGGGTATAGGTAACTGTACTTCCTACTGTTGCGGTTGTGCGATTTGAGCTTTTGGCTATCCCGATGATTGGGGAGTATACCGGCGTAGATACCGTATTGGATGGGATTACCCCAGTAATATTGTCGCCGCCAGCTACCATCTGGAACGTAAAGGCTGCTTTGGCGTTATTGGGCAGCAAAAAAGTACTCGGCAGCGAAGATACGACTGCTCGATAAGTTACGATAACAGAGCTGCCTAGATTTAAAGGTCCTAATGGAACGCCGGAAAGAATATCGTTCGTAGGCCTAGGGATTCCACCAACCGTAACACTTCCGCTGACAAATGTAAGTCCTGCTGGAAGGGCATCCGTTAGAACAACACTGGCTGCATTGGCCGTACCTGTGTTGCTGACCGTAACCGTGTAAGTAATCGTATCGCCAACAACTGCACCTGCTACACTTGCGCTTTTAACGACATTAATGGTCGGCGAGTTGATATTAATTTGTATCGCATTGGCATTGACGACATAAGCATCACCGGATGTCGTCAGGATGAGAACGGCAGAAGACTGGTTGTTAACGAGGCGTGCGGAAACATCGACATTCGTAATATCCCAGCCTTGCCTGCCAGCTGAGATATTCGAGCCTGGTGCACCGTTCGTCTGATTTCGATTGCCAAATGTACCTGTTGTATTCAATGCACCTGCATCGTTATTGATCTGTGAGGCAAAAAAGTTGGCTGCAAAGTTATTGGTGCCTGATAAGGCAACCGCTGTACCTGTTGTAGGGCCAAATAACGCCTGATCACCGGTTCGGTTCGCATCACCTTCCTGTGCACTGAATAACGCTCTTCCTCCAAGTGCACCTGAGATTGGAGTTGCAAATCCGGTTAAGGTGGTTGATACCGGTCCCGATGAAGCTTGCACAAGCACAGCACCTGCGCGGAGCGACATGTTACGGAAGGGAAGTGTGGGATTCTGATAAATGACGCCAAGAGTCCAACCGCAATGATTGGCCGTTGAATCTCCGGGAATAACGATTGTGCCGACTACATTGCCTGTCGTATAGGTGCCTGCTCCGCCCTGTGAGATAAGTGTCGTTACATTGGCTGAACGCGTATAAGCAAATGCTCCGCCACCGAGGTCAACTTGATTTCTGGTTGCTGGATCTGATGTAATACTAGACGTTCCTGCCGGCGTTGTGAACGTAACGGGATTATTAATAAACGCACTCAAATCAACGGCTCCGTTAATGTAAGAGCCGCCCCAGATCAGTTCCGCGTACAGGATGGTGCTCCCAGCTGGTAAGGTCAAGATAGCTGAGGAGCTGTTACTTGTGTATAGACTTGTCGTACCGGCAGGATATGTACCATAGACGGATCCGGTGTTTGTCGTTGTGAAAGCACCAATACTATCTTGAGTACCTGGTACGCCTGGTGTATCCGAACGGCTTAAGCCTAGTGTATTACCGGTAAAAGTAATCGCCCCGGTAGCGTTAAACGTCGCCCGAGTGATAAGAGGAATTGGTTTCACCCCCTGCGTTGTAGAAATTTAGTCCATGAGGGCAGTAACGGCTAATTTATTTCTTCCTTTCATACATATGTGTTAGATTCCATGTTAAAACGAATCGTCTGCATTTTCTTTCCCATACTGTAATGAAGATCTCCATTTGCTAACTAAGCTTAGAAAAAAGGCTTGAACCACAGGAAAATGGTTCAAGCCTTTTCTGATTTGGGATCTTATTAAGAACTAACTGGACTCTGCAAGTTAACCGGGACTGAATTCTCCTTATTAGCTAAAGTATGAATGATGAATGATATAACGGAAATGGCTGCGGTCAGGACGGCCAGCCAAGCAACGGGAGTTAATCCTCCGCCGTCATAGAATCCGCCCATCATATAAGGGCCGATCACCCGTCCTACCGAACCGATTCCGCCCGTTAGGCCAAGATAGAATGGCGCGTTTTTGCCGCTATTTTCACTTAGGAATGCCGGCATAGCAGGAGCGATCAGCATCTCACCCAAAGTCGTAAGGATCATCCCAAGCACCATTCCGGCAAAGCTGTGCATCGCGAGAATAACAACATAGCCGCTCATATAAAACACGGCACTTGCGGTCATTTGAGCTTTTATGGAGCTTGCTGCAATTCGCTTAATCATATTCGTTACCGGCTGGGCGACGAAGATCAGAATCCCATTCAGCGTCCAGAGGTAGCCGAACATTTGCTTCGACATGCCATGCTCGATAATAAAAGGTGAGACACCTGTATTCCAGATACTGTTGCCTAAATTGATCAACATGCCTCCGAGTGCCATGAACAAGTAAAGCCGGACATCTTTTACAAGCAGCCATAGACTTGTCCCGCTTGAAGCACGTTTCTTCAGCTTTATCGCTTCATAGTCGCTACTGCCTGTCCCAACTCGCTGCAGGTAGACAAGGAAGAATAGCGCGAAAACACCTGATGTCACGCCATTTAATATAAAGCTGAGTGAGTAGGAGACATCCGCAAGGAAGCCGCTAAGTGCGGTACCCACCGCAACACCAATATTGTTGGCGATATAGACGATATTGAACAATTCTCCACGTTGGTCGGCAAAGCGGAAGCCAATAAAAGCTTGAATGGCCGGCATGGAAAGGGAATTAAACAGCCCAATTAAGCCCATCATGGCGATAAACACGGACCATGACTGGCTAAGTGCCGGCAATAAGAGCAGCCCAGCAGCGTTTAATGCCAATGCCCCAATAATGAGCTTTTTGACACCAACCCGGTGATAAAGTGCACCTCCGAGCAGCTGTCCGGCGATGCCGCCAATGGATTGTACAAGAATGACAAGTCCAGCGTCAGACATCGTGCGTCCAAGCTGATCGAAGACGAACATAGTGACAAGCGGCCACATGAGGGCACTGCCAATCGCATTAATAAGACTGGCTAACAGGAAAACTTTAATTTCTTTTGGATAATTCGCTAACATTCTCATGATTTCGTTACTGGCTCCCGGATGTTTAACTTGATGTAAGCCTCTATTATACCTTACTACTTAACGAAAAGACGAAGGGTAATTTTTGACGCAGCATGCCCCTAGCGTTTTTGTCCATATTGGTTACGGTAGTCCCGCGGAGAGAGGTGGACATGAGTTTTAAACACACGTTCGAACTGCGATAAACTTTCGAAACCTACGTCTGCAGCAATCTCCGTTACACGCTCGTCCGTTTCTCGCAGCTTTAGCTGTGCTTCCTTCACACGGGTAATACCGATATATTCGGTTAGACCAAAGCCAGTAAATTTCTTGAAGGTTCGGCTCAGGTAACTGGTACTCAAATGAAACTGGCGGCTAAGCTCGTCCAGTGTCAAAGGCTCTCGGTAATGCTCAGCAATATAGCTGGCAATCTCCATGGCTTTGGCGGCAGCCGGCGAGGGAGGAGAGGATCCTTCGTTTGGTTCTGGTTTGCTGTTAATCATATGACGGGCTGCAAACAACAACGCTTCAGCTGCCGCATGACGAATCGGCAGTTCATGACCGGCAGTTTGTTCCTGCACCTCTTGCAGAAGACCGTACAGCAGCTGCTCAAAGCGTAATCTTTCCTGATGGGTAAGACGCAGTACACTGCGCAAACCAAGAAAGGGAGACCGGAGAAGCGCAGCTTCTTCCTTCGAAAAGCTGTCGAAATAACGTTCATTGTAATAGAGGACTATCCTAGCATGATTAGGTACGCCAGTGTCCGAGGTCTTATGCAGCTCATTGCTTGGGATCAGAACCAGATCACCAGCTTGAATCGGGTAAGTACGGTCTTTAATAAAATACTGCCGTTCACCGCTAAACAAATAATAAAGCTCATATTGCCCGTGAATATGGTCGATGGACATCGTGAAATGCCCTTTGCGCTTGTTATATTCGAGGAAAAATAAATCCTCCGAGTTACCATAGGTTAATTCGGTTCCTAGATTCATGATAGATGTACCTCCAAAAGACAAAATTTGCGGCATCGCTATAATTCTAGCATATATTGCGGAGATATTGAGCAAATATTGCTGTATCTTTTTAGATATAAAGCGATTACAAACCAGCTAATAAGGAGAGGTATATTCATGACTTCGAAAAAAACATATGTGCAAGTAGGAACGGGCGGAAGAGCGGAATTTTTCTATCAGGCGATTGCGACCAGATTCCGGGAAACATCGGAGCTTCTGGCTTTTTGCGATATTAATCAGATTCGTATGGATTATGCCAATAAGCTTTTGAAAGAAAAATACGATTATCCGGAAGTCCGTACTTATAAGAGTGATGAGTTCGAGCGTATGATCGAGGAAATCAAACCAGATTACGTAATTGTCACAACTGTTGACCGTACGCATCACCAATACATTATTCGTGCGCTTGAACTTGGCTGCGATGTCATTACCGAGAAACCAATGACGGTTGATGAAGAGAAATGTCAGGAAATTCTTGATGCTGTTGAACGGACAGGTCGCCAAGTACGCGTAACATTTAACTATCGCTATGCTCCGCATCATACGAAAGCTCGTGAATTGATTGAAGATGGCACGATTGGCGATATTACATCCGTTCACTTCGAGTGGCTGCTAAATACCCAACATGGTGCGGACTACTTCCGCAGATGGCATCGCGACAAACGCAACAGCGGTGGACTATTGGTCCATAAATCAACGCATCATTTCGACCTCGTTAACTTCTGGATTGGCTCGGAGCCGGAGTCTGTATTTGCAATGGGGGATTTGCTCTTCTACGGACGTGAAAATGCGGAGAAGCGTGGAGTAACGAAGTTCTATGAGCGTGCAACAGGTAATCCGAATGCCAAAGACGATCCATTTGCGCTTACGCTTGATGATAATGAGCATCTGAAGGCGATGTACCTGGATGCAGAGTCAGAAGACGGCTACCGCCGCGACCAAAGCGTGTTTGGCGATGGCATCTCGATTGAAGATACGATGAGTGTACTTGTACGCTATAAGAACAAAGCTTTGTTGACGTATTCGCTTAATGCCTACCTGCCATGGGAAGGCTACCGTATTGCTTTTAATGGAACAAAAGGCCGTATCGAGATGAATGTCATTGAACAGTCATACGTTAACTCTGGCGGCGACAAAGCGCTTGAAGGCGCGGTTCAAGGCGTTAACATTATTGTCTTCCCGATGTTTGGCGAAGCTTACACAGCACAATTTGAAGAAGCGGAAGGCGGTCATGGCGGTGGTGACCCGGTACTCTTGAACGACATCTTCGGCGTGCCAGTTGAGGATCGTTTCAAGCGTGCGGCTAACCATATCGACGGTGCACGCTCCATTCTGACAGGTATTGCAGCGAACAAGTCGATCCGCACTGGTCAAGCTGTAAAAGTTGATGAGCTTGTAAAATTTTATAAATAGGAGTGTGGCATGAATGAGAGCGTTTATGGATGATCAATTTCTTTTGAATAGCGAGACAGCTGTCCACCTGTACGAACAGTTTGCCAAAGCAATGCCGATTATCGATTATCACTGTCATCTTGATCCTAAAGCGATCTATGAAAATGCACCATTCCGTAATCTGACGGAGGTATGGTTGTATGGCGATCATTATAAATGGCGTGCGATGCGGGCGAATGGCATTTCGGAGGAATATGTGACCGGCGGCGAGGGAGTAAGCGATTATGATCGTTTCCTTGCCTACGCACGGACAGTTCCAATGGCAATTGGAAATCCGTTATATCATTGGTCTCATCTGGAACTTAGGAGACTATTCGGGATTGAAGAACTTATTAATGAGAAAAACGCACCGGTCATTTGGGAGAAAGCGAATAAAGTGTTCGAAGGTAATGGAATGACGCCTCAAGACTTGATTCGAGTATCGAATGTCCGTGTCGTTTGTACAACGGATGATCCTGCGGACTCGCTGGAATATCATATTAAGCTCATCGAGGAAGACCGCCATGGTTTCCAGGTTCGGCCTTCGTTCCGTCCGGACAAAGCGCTTGAGATTAACCGCGCGACTTTCCTGCCATGGATCAGCCGTCTGGAGGACGTAAGTGGTTATAAGGTTTCGGATTACAGCTTGCTGCTTAAAGCACTGAAGGAGAGAGTAGAATTCTTCCATCAGACTGGATGTCTGTTATCTGACCATGCCATCGATACGGTCATGTATGCAGATTCCACTGAGGAGCAGGCGGCAGCTATTTATGCCAAAGCGCTTCGTGGCGAAGCTGTAAGTCTGGAGGAAGAGGCACAGTACAAGACTTATACCTTGGTGTACTTGTCTCGTCTGTATGCAGAGCACGGCTGGGCGATGCAGCTTCATATTCATGCTCACCGTAATAACAATACAGCTATGATGAAGCGTCTTGGTCCAGATACGGGCTATGATTCGATTCATACAGGTGTATTAGCAGGCCCGCTTGTTAGACTGCTGGACAGCATGGAAAGCAATGGCGGTCTGCCGCGTACCATCTTGTATTCGCTGAATGCATCGGATAATGATGTGCTGGCGACGATCATCGGCAGCTTCCAGGATGGCACGATTGCTGGCAAAATTCAGCTTGGTTCCGCTTGGTGGTTCAATGATACGATTGATGGCATGCTGGCACAGATGAAGTCACTCGCGAATATGGGGCTTATTAGCCGTTTTGTTGGTATGCTAACGGACTCCCGGAGCTTCTTGTCTTACCCACGCCATGAATACTTCCGCCGAATTCTTTGCAATTTGCTCGGAGATTGGGTGGAATCTGGTCAAGTGCCGGCAGATATGGAGCTGCTTGGACAAATCGTGGAAGGCGTATGTTACCGGAATGCGGAACAATATTTCCGTTTCGGCTCAGAATCGGGCAGCATTAAAGTTCAGGCGGAGGTTTCACGATGAGCCAGCTGCAAAATGGTGTTCAACCTCTGAACTATGCAAGGCTGACGGCCGAAGAAGCAGCAGCCTATGATCGAATGAAGACTTATCCGGTGAAAGTACTGCAAATTGGCGAAGGAAATTTCCTTCGGGGGTTTGTCGACTGGATGATTCATCGCTGTAATCAGCAAGACTTATTCCAAGGCAGCGTCGCGGTGTCCCAACCGCGGCCTGCTGGCGCTGCCAAGCTGAAGGAGCTTGAGGAACAAGATGGTCTCTATTATCAATGGATTAGAGGATTACATGAAGGAGAGCTTATCGATCGGCGGGAGCTTATTTCTGTTTTCTCTGCATGTATAGACCCTTATAAGGAATGGGATCAATTCTTGGCTATGGCAGAGAGCTTAGACCTAGAACTGATTGTATCAAATACAACGGAAGCGGGACTGGTCTACACGCCATCCGAATGGGCGCCAGATCAGCCAATATTATCTTATCCGGGCAAGCTGACGCTGCTGCTATTCCGCAGATTTGAGCATTTTGGCGGTGATCCGGGCAAGGGGGTCTTATTGCTGCCATGCGAGCTCGTTGAACGGAATGGAGATAAGCTTCGGGAGATCGTCCTGCAGCATGCTGCGGATTGGCAGCTTCCTGAGGCATTCGTGGATTGGATTCGAGATCATAATCGTTTCCTTAATTCACTTGTCGACCGAATTGTGACGGGTTTTCCTGCTGAGGAAGCTGATGATCGTTATGCGGAATGGGGCGTCAAGGATCGGCTGCTTAATGCAGCAGAGCCTTACCATATCTGGGCGATTGAAGGCGAAGAGGAGCTGGGTCAACGGCTGCCATTCGTACAGGCAGGATTAAATGTCGTATGGACCAATGATCTTAAGCCGTATCAGCAGCGTAAAGTCCGTATTCTGAATGGTGCGCATACCTGGATGGCGGTACTTGGAGTGCTTCATGGATTAAGCGAAGTAAGAGAAGTCGTCGAGCATCCGGTATACGGTGAGCAGCTTCGCAGCGTAATGTTTGATGAGATTGTCCCTTCTGTCCCTCTGCCAGAAGCAGAGATGCGAGTCTATGCAGAACAAGTGATTGAGCGCTTCGCCAATCCTTATGTCCGGCATAAGCTGACGGATATTGCGATGAATACGCTTTCCAAGTTTAAGGTCCGGCTGCTGCCGACGCTTATGGCATACCATGAACGGACAGGCGAACTGCCGCCGCTTATTATGAAATCCTTTGGTTCCCTTCTTCGGCTCTATCGTGTTCAGCAAACGGAAGATGGTGGGTATGCAGGCAGCAAGCTTAATGGTGAGAGTCAGGTCATCAGAGATGATGCAGCCGCACTTTCGGATCTCGCAGCATTGTGGAGGAAAGTCGACAATGGCGAGCTGCAAGTGAAAGAGCTGATTGCTGACGTTCTTAGCCAAACTTCGTGGTGGGACAGCGATCTGACTGAGATACCGGGATTGCTGGATGTATTGACGGATGAACTCGCGCAGTTGGAGGAGAGAGCATGAGAAATTCAACCGTAACGAACGCAACACTTCTTCATCCCCAGGATGATGTGGTCATCGCGCTGCGCGATATTGAGCCCGGTGAGATCGTCAGATGGCCTTCGTCAGATAGCAGCGAGCACGAGCAATCCGTTGCGGTCGCTGAACCGATACCACGTGGTCATAAAATTATTATCCATCCAGTAGCTGCAGGTGAGCATGTTCATAAATTCGGCTATTCCATTGGGGTCGCCAAAGAGGATATTACGACCGGCCGCTGGGTTCATACCCATAATCTCCGTACTGGATTAGGTGAAGTGCTGGAATATGAGTATAAGCCTATGGTGGAGTCAAAGCCAACTGCACCAGCCTTGTCTGTGAAACCAAAAACATTCCAAGGGTATGTTCGTGAAGACGGAGAGGTTGGGATTCGGAATGAAATCTGGATCATCAACACAGTAGGATGTATCAATAAAACCTGTGAAACCATTGCCAAGCTGGCTAATCGCCAATTCGAGGGGAAAGCCATCGACGGTGTACATCATTTTCCACATCCATATGGCTGCTCCCAGCTGGGAGATGACTTAACGGCTACGCAAAAGCTGCTCTCCGCATTGGTCCGCCATGGCAATGCGGCAGGCGTTCTGGTCATTGGACTAGGTTGTGAGAATAACCAAATCGATTCTTTCAAGAAGGCGATAGGGGATTATAACCCAGATCGTGTGAAGTTTCTGAAATCCCAAGAGGTTGAAGATGAACTGGAAGAAGGAGTTAAGTTAATTGGCGAGCTGGTGGAATATGCGGAACGCTTCAAACGGCAAGAGCTTCCACTTTCTAAACTTCGTATCGGCTTGAAATGCGGCGGTTCTGACGGCTTCTCCGGGATTACGGCGAATCCTCTTGTAGGCCGAATTGCAGATGCCATTACCTCTGCAGGCGGCACGGCGCTGCTGACTGAGGTGCCTGAAATGTTCGGCGCAGAGACGATTCTGATGGATCGTGCAGCGGATGAGCAGGTGTTTAACGGGATAGTTAACCTCGTTAATGATTTTAAAGCCTACTTCATTCGGCATGGGCAGGAGATCTACGAGAATCCGTCACCGGGCAATAAGGATGGAGGCATTACAACTCTCGAGGAGAAGTCGCTTGGCTGTACTCAAAAGGGTGGACACGCAACGGTAACGAATGTTCTGCAGTACGGAGAGCCGTCCAGAAAACCGGGATTAAATCTGATCCAGGCTCCTGGCAATGATCTTGTATCGGTTACGGCACTTTCCGCTGCTGGAGCGCATATCGTGTTGTTCACGACTGGCCGCGGAACACCATTTGGTGGACCTGTGCCAACTGTCAAGATTGCTACGAATACGCAGCTTGCCGAGCGTAAGAAGAATTGGATAGACTTCAATGCTGGTCAATTAATTGAAGGCAAGACAATGGATGAATTAAGGGATGATCTGCTTGGGCAAATCGTTGAGCTTGCCTCCGGAGATCGTCAGACGAATAATGAACGTAATGGATTCCGCGAAATAGCTATTTTTAAAGACGGCGTTATTTTATAGCATTAATTAAATAACCTAGGCTGCTCGCGATTAGCGGCTTCCTAGGTTATTTGCTTTTGATGAGAAAGGGGAAGTCATGTATAATAATAGGAATGTTTATGACTATGGATGAAATAGGAGGCCTTATAATGAGCCAACGTTATCGCATTACTAGATCACTTAAAGAATCGGGCAATGTGCTTGACCTTACTATAGAGGAATGCAAGGAGCTGTTTGCTGCCAAGCCGGATTTTGAATATAGTCCTGTCTTTACGGTGAAGGGTCCTGAAAGCACAATGTCTATAGATGGAGATTTCTTTATGTGGAGCCTTGGAGAAGTGAAGATCCCATTCCGGCTTTATGATGGAGACCTGTACGTGTCCGGTACTAACGAAGCAGTGATTCCGAAGATGCTTGAGATCGCAAGCGAGCTGGAAGCTGATATTGTAGAAGGTTAAACAAAAAAACAACTCCGGCGTTCGGAGTTGTTTTTTTGTTTATTTGGCTTGATCGCCAACATATCGATCACGTGCTGCTCCCATGCCAAAGATAAAGATAAGCAAGCTTGCCGCAATCAGCATCAGAATAGATACCGTCCAGTGATGCGTTGCGTCATGGATGACACCAAAAAGTAAAGGGCCAATGGCTGCAAGCAGGTAACCAACGGATTGTGCCATACCGGATAGCTCTGCAGCGGTTTGTGCTGTACGAGTCCGCAAGGTGAAGAATAACATAGCGAGACTGAACGAACCTGCACCTGCAATACCGATAAGAACGGACCACAAAGGTACGAGCGTATTTCCATCGATCAAGAGTCCACCAATGCCTACGAGATAGAGAAGAGTAGTGATAATAACAAGAACTCTCTGGTTTTTCATCCGGCTGGCAATGATCGGAATAAGGAAAGTAAAGGGCAGCATCGATAGCTGAATAAGCGACAGCATCCAGCCGGCTGTGTCATCACTCATCCCACGGCTGTTTAATATTTCAGGAAGCCAAGCGACCAGATTATAGAAGATAAACGATTGAAGTCCCATAAAGAAAGTAACCTGCCATGCTAAAGAGGAACGCCATGGTCTAGCTGCGACAGATTTGCTGTCGGAATGAGAAATAGCTGCTTTCAATTGAGCCTGACGGGTTCGTGGAAGCCAGCATACAATGGCAATCGCTGTGAGTACCAGCCAGCAGGTTAAAGCACCTTGCCAGCCAAGTCCCGCATCACGTGCAAGTGGCACGCTGATCCCCGAAGCAAGCGCTCCGCATAAATTCATGGAGACAGAGTATATGCCGGTCATCAGACCCACTTTATTCGAATAATCCCGTTTAACGAGACCAGGTATCAACACATTGCATACCGCTATCGATAAGCCAATCAGCATCGTCCCGCCAAATAACGCAAATGCACTTGAAAAGGAACGAATGACTGTACCTGCCGCCAACAGCAGCAGGGCATACAGGATGACACGCTCCATGCCATAACGTCTCGCAAGCTGCGGGGCGAAAGGGGACATGAAGGTAAAAGCGAGCAAAGGAACTGTAGTTAGAAGTCCGGCTACGGTATGAGTAATACCCGTAGACTCCCGGATGTAATTGACTAGTGGACCAACCGATGTTATTGGTGCTCTAAGGTTGGCTGCAACAAAAATGATGCCTAATACGAGCAGAAATCCGGAAGTTTTTTTAACCTCTGGTCTGATCAGGCTGTTTAATTGATTCATGAAGTTGTCCTCCGGTTCCGGTCGTGTTGTCACTCGTAAGATGTTGTTGAGATTCTTGAATGAATAGATGAGCGATTTCAACCGCCTTATCACTGTCTCGTTCTGTAATAGCCTTGAGAAGCTGTTCATGCGTGAAATAGTACTTTTTAAAATCAGCTTTTTCGAATAATTCCACTACAATGTGCTGCAGGCTTTCGGAGATATAATCATATAGCTCTATAAGTAAGTCATTATGGGAAGCAGAGACAACGGCCTGATGGAACTCAATGTCCCATTGGGCATAGGTTTGGGGATCCTGCGTGTTAATCGCCAGCTTACATTGCTCAAGGCAATGGGTTATCTTCACCAGATCCTCTTCATCTCTGCGTAAGGCGGCCAGCTTGACGGCTTCTTGCTCTAAGGCCTGCCTGACTTCAAGTGTCTCGAGCATTTTGGAACGCATAATTCTCTTCTTCAGAACAGGTCCAAGCGCACTTGATGAGCACACGTATGTACCGTCGCCTTGTCTAGTTTTTAACAAACCAGCATGCGTTAGTGCACGAATGGCTTCTCTTAATGTGTTACGACTTACCTGAAGCTGTTCCATTAGTTCAGGCTCAGGAGGGACACGTGAACCAACGGCCCAAATACCAGATGTGATCAAATCTTCGATCTGCTCAGCGACTTGCTCGACAAGCGTTAATCGTTTTGTTTGCTTTAACATGGTCATGCTCCTTCTTTAAACGTAGGATGTTTGGTTATTTTAACGCTAAAGAAAGAAAATTGCAAAGTTTAAATAAAAAAAGACCCTTCTCATGGTTCGAGAAAAGGTCTGTTGTTATAATGCTATCGGGTCAGCTTCTCCGGATTGGAGATTACATAAATAGCTCGAATTTTATTGGATTGTTCATCAGGCTCGAATACATAGGCTTTCACAATCTGATTGTTATGCATAAGAAGAAGGCCTTGCTGACCACTGATTGATGCTGATTGCCAGGTCCCTTCGAATGCCCCTTTCTTTGCAATGCCATCGAAAAAAGCGACAATTCGCTGTGGACCCATAATGGGATTAAGAGCAGACCGAACAATTCCTCCGCCGTCGGTAAGCAGCACAGCATTATCAGTAAGCAGATGGATAAAGCTGTCTAAGCGTCCGGTATGAATCGCTTGCGAGAAGGATTGAACAAAGCGATTCATGGAGTCATCGAGAGAGGTCTTATTCTCTATTGTAGAAGAATGGCCAATCTTCGCTGAGGCGCGGCTGAAAATTTTACGGCAGGCAGCTTCCGATTTATCCAGCAACGCCGCAATTTCGGCATAATCATAACCGAAGGACTCCCGTAATACAAATACCGCACGCTCAGGCGGGGTACAAGTCTGTAATAACACAAGTAGGGCATAGCCCAGCTGCTCATGTTGAATAACACTTTCGAGAGGCATAGACTCCGTATCGAACTCGATAACCGGCTCGGGAAGCCATTGCCCGGGATAGCTTTCCCGCTGGCGGGGGGCAGATTTCATGAGATTCAATACGCGGTTCGTTACGAGTTTGACAAGATAAGCTTTGGGATGTTCGATGTCGATTCCGTCGAGCTTACTGACCGTGACGAACACATCCTGGACCGCGTCCTCTGCTTCACTCATGGAACCAAGCATGCGATAGGCAATTGAGGTAAGCAGGGGCTTAAATTCCCGGTATAGTTGTTCCACTTCCATTGTCATTTCGTTCGACGTCAAGTACATCGACCTCCTAATCTTAGCTAAATTGATCATAACGTAACGAACAACAAGAAACCACTCTCCATGGAGTGGTTTCTTTGGGACAAGCTGTTGTTAAGCCTCGTAACAACCTGGGAACATGCCAGTAGCAATAGCGATTCGATTCCAGCTGTTGATGGCGTTAACCGCCATGATCAAGCCGACATATTCCGCTTCTGTAAAGTGTTTACGAACCTCTTCATAAATCTCTTGCGGAACACCAGCGTTTGCTACAAGAGTGAGTGCTTCCGTAAGTGCAAGTACAGCGCGTTCCTTCTCGGTAAACAAAGGTGTTTCCCGCCAAACCACGATCAGATTAATACGCTGCTCCGATTCCCCAATTTTTCGAGCATCAGTAGTGTGCATATCCAGACAGAAAGCACAGCCGTTAATTTGCGATGCGCGAATTTTGATTAACTCGTACAGAGTTTTGTCCGGGTTCATTTGCATGGCTGTACCTTCCAGTTTTATCAAAGCTTGAAGAGCAGCAGGGTTAGCCTCGCGGTAATCTAAACGTAATTTCATATGATATTCCTCCAATATAATCGTATTGTGTTGTTCTCGTTATCTAAGACAATTGAGTGACCGGTTTTGTGACAGGTGAGCAGAAAGTTTTTTGTTTTTCTTTTGTATGCGCGGAATTGAAGGGTTTACAAGGTTCAGGGCAATTTAGGAAAGTAGCCAAATAAGTCGGAAAAACCGTGCTGCAGCAGGCAAGAACGAGGTCGGTGGATAGAAAGCAACTCTATCAGTCATTAAAAACGGGTTGACGTATAAAGAAATCCAAGATACACTGACACCAGTTATTTAGTAAATTAGTAAATAAGTAATCGAGTAAATCCGAAGTTGGCGAGGTGAAACAGAAAAAGCAACCTATCGCTGTAATTGGAGGGAGTCTATTGCGACCTCCATGTTTATTTTTAAAAAATAAAAAGATAAGAGGTATTTAACATGTTTGCCAATCGTTATGTTCGAACGATTATTTTCTCCCGGGTGCTTCTGCATTTGGGAATATGGATTCGAAATTATGCCGTCCTCCTCTATGTGACGGACCTTACGGATAATAATCCGGTCTATGTTTCCCTGATCTCGGTAGCGGAATTTGCTCCGATCTTTCTATTTGCGCTTATTGGTGGGACTTTAGCAGACAGATGGAAGCCAAAGCGGACCATGGTCGGGAGTGATCTGCTGTCCTCCATATCCGTTGTCGCTGTTCTGATTGCTCTTATATCCGGCGGATGGATGGCGCTGCTCATTGGATCATTCATTTCTGCCAGCTTGTCACAATTTTCACAGCCATCAGCAATGAAGCTGTATAAACGGCATGTGCCGGGTGAGCAGTTACAGAGTGTGATGGCAATGTCTCAGACACTCGCCGCGATCTTTATGGTGCTTGGACCTGTTATTGGTACAGTCATTTTTATCAAGCTTGGTATTCATGTCTCTCTAATCCTAACGGCTGTTCTATTCCTAGGTTCATCGTTTATCTTAGCGACGCTTCCTCGAGACGCAGACGAACCAAAGTCTAACGAAGAAAGCAGCTTTGCCAAAGAATTAACTGCCGGTCTGAATTACGTCTGGTCAAATCAGTCCTTACGAACACTCATCCTAACCTTTGCGGTTGTAGGGTTTGCCTCAGGTCTAACGCAACCGCTTCAGATTTTTATCGTCGTTGAGCAGTTAGGGCAAGAAAAATCTTTTCTTCAATGGCTGGTGATGACAAATGGTGCTGCTATGCTTCTAGGAGGAGCTGTAATCATGGGGGCAGCGAAAAAGGTAAAACCACAGCTGCTCTTTGTTTCGGGCTTGCTCGTCACTGCCGTCTGTACGATTGGAATTGGAGCATCAACGCTAATTTGGATGACACTAGTCTTATTAATTATTAGCGGATTCGTTTACCCTGCCATTCAGGGCGGAATTCAGACGCTTATTGTCCGGAACACAGAGATGGACTATATCGGGCGGGTATCTGGAGCGATTATGCCTGTATTTATGGGGATGATGGTGATTGGGATGTTTTTGTCCGGTTATTTGAAGGATACATTCTCCCTTCTTACGGTGTATGTGATCAGCGGTGTAATGATCATTGCGGGTTCTTTCTTCATGCTTCCTCTCCTAAGGGAGACAAGAAAGCGATCAACTCTTTGACAGACTAACGAATATAATCCTTCTCTAGGTGCAAATTAAGGAAATATGTATACCGACGAGAGAGAGAGGACTATTCACATGACCTATCATAAGCAGCTGCCGCAATTTCCCGAGTCCTATTGGACTGCATCACAAACGGAACGCCCGAAATATCCGAAGCTTGAGCAAAATAGTGAAACCGATATTGTTGTCGTAGGTGGCGGAATCTCCGGGATTACTACAGCCTATTTACTCATCCAGGAAGGATTCCGTGTTGCATTATTAGAAGCCGGAGAGATTTTGAACGGAACGACCGCTCATACTACAGCCAAAATAACGGCACAACACGACTTGATCTACGATGAACTAATTCAATCCGAAGGGAAAGAGAAAGCTTCACTGTATTATCAAGCGGCCAAAGAGGCCATGAGCTTTATCGAGCAAACGATCGACAAACATCAAATCGAATGCGGCTATACAAAGCAGGATGCCTATGTATACAGCCATAATGTGGACTATATCGTGAAGGTTGAGAAAGAAGCGAAGGCTTATCAGGAATTAGGCATTCCAGGAGCTTATCTTGACAAAATGCCATTGCAGCTTCCGATGTTTGGTGCTGTGAAAATGGAAAGCCAAGCGCAGTTCCACCCATTAAACTATCTGATTAAGCTCGTAGATGAATTCATCAAGCAAGGCGGCAAGATCTATGAGCAGACAACGGCTGTCGATGTAGAACAAGTCGATACACCAAAGGTAATGACAAGCGACGGGCACAGAATCGAATGCAAATATGTCGTTTCATGCACCCATTTTCCTTTCTATGACGGGCAGGGGTTTTATTTTGCTCGCATGCATGCCGATCGTTCATATGTGCTTGGGCTCAAGGTAGAGGATGATTACCCCGGCGGCATGTATCTAAGCGCAGAGGATCCCAAACGTTCGATTCGTTATACCGAGCTTGAGGATCAATCTAAGCTCATTATTCTAGGCGGTCAGAGTCATAAAACTGGTCAAGGCATCTGCACCATTAATCATTATGATGAGCTGAGGAGATTTGCGGAAGATCAGTTCAAGCTAACGGAAATTGCCTACAGATGGTCCGCGCAGGATCTAGCGACGGGAGATAAGCTTCCTTTCATCGGACGAATCACCGCTTCAACCCCTAACATCTATATCGCAACAGGTTTCAGAAAATGGGGGATGACGAATGGAACAGCGGCAGCTCTTCTTATTCGGGATTCGATCTTGGAAAAGGATAATCCTTATGAATCGCTGTTTGCTCCATCTCGCTCATTATCCTGGAAGACGGTAGGCAAGCTGATTACTGATAATGTCGATGTTGCCAAACATCTGATTACCGGTAAGCTCGAGCATGTTAAGAAACGTCCGGAACAGCTTGAGAAGGATGAAGGCAGCGTGGTACAAATCCATGGTCGCCGGGCTGGCGCATACCGGGATAAAGAAGGACAGCTTTATCTAGTCGATACGACCTGTACACATATGGGTTGTGAAGTAGAATGGAACAATGGGGAACGTACTTGGGATTGCCCATGTCATGGTTCACGGTTCGATATCTCAGGTGAAGTAATGGAAGGTCCAGCAGAGAAGCCATTGAAACAGTTATAGACAAGCATAAAAAACCAGCAATCCAGTTCCATGGATTTTGCTGGTTTTTTGCTTAATTTTCCGAAATGAAGGTTGCGCAAAGCTGCTCCAGGATGATTTCTGGTGTATACCCGCGAACTTCACGCTGGAATAAATAAGAGTCACTGCTTACACCGCTAAGCAGCATATCGGCACGGAAAACGCTGTTTGGCTGTGTTTGACCTGATGCAGCAAGCATTTCATCGAAAAGCTGTACCAGCAGCTCATGCAGTTCGTGGTAGAGAGGTCCTTTTGTTCGGGAATTTGGCCGATTCATAGCAGAGGAGTCTTCAACCCCTTTCAGCAGTTGAGCTTTCTTCTCCCGAAACACGATGAATAAGCTCAGAATACCTTTCAGCCTCGAGCTTGGTGAATGTGCACGTTGCTGCTCCAGATAAGCATCAATATCCTCAAATAGGATCACAAGATTATCTTTCATTAAGTCCAAACATAGCTCACTTTTATTCCGGTAACGACGATATAAGGTGCCAGGACCGATCTGTGCTAATGCTGCGATTTGATTCATACTGACTTGTTCCACACCATGCTGTTCAAACAATTGAAGGGCCGCATTCAAGATCCGCTGACGATTCTCGGCAGCATCCCGGCGTTCCGCTCTTGGGGGAGTGATGTCTTCTTCTTTCACGACCGTTTCACTTCCTATCCTGGTGACTATTTCCCACCTTTGTTGACAAACGGAGAGATCTCCGTTTAATATCAAGAGGTCAAGTGGAGAGTTCTCCGCTTAATATTATCATACAAACAAAGAGTGGTACAACGTATGATTAACCACAACAACACAGCACTATTAGTTATGGATCTGCAAAATGGATTCGTATCGCGGTTTGCACAAAATGAGGAAGTTTTACATCCGTTCCAAAAGGCGATTGAGGCTGCTCGTCAGCATAAAATACAAGTTATTTATGTTCGTGTGGCTTTTAACGAGGGATATCTCGAAGTCAGTCCACGCAATAAGGCATTTTCTGCCCTTTCTAAGCACGGCGGAATGACCTTCACGGATGAAGCAACACAAATTCATGAATCCGTAAAACCAATGCCAGGCGAGCCGTTAGTAACGAAGTTCCGGGTGAGCGCTTTTGCTGGCAGCAATCTCGATGTTCTTTTACGAGGTCTTCAGATCGATACGCTAATTCTAAGCGGTATCGCTACGAGCGGCGTTGTGTTATCCACTTTGCGGGAAGCAGCTGACAAAGATTACTCGGTTACTGTCCTTAAGGATGCTTGCCTTGATGCAGACCCTGAGGTTCACCGCGTCCTCACGGAGAAAGTATTCCCTCGTCAAGCTGAAGTTCAGACCGTTGATGCTTGGACCCAGACGCTGTCTTAATCAACAAGAGGGCTTTAGGTAGAAGGAGGCCTGGCAGAAATGCCAATTTGGAAAAGAAACCTGTACGTCTGTTGGTTCGGCGTATTTGTTTCAAGTATCGGTATGAGCCAGATTGCACCGGTGCTGCCGCTGTACATCAACCATCTTGGTGTTTCTGATACCCATTTGGTGGAGCAGTATTCCGGTCTTGCGTTTGGTATTACCTTTATCCTGTCCGCTGTGTTTTCTCCAATATGGGGAATCGCAGCGGATAAATTCGGGCGGAAGCCTATGCTGCTAAGGGCAAGTCTTGGCATGGCAATCGTCATCTTTAGTATGGGCTTTGCACAGAATGTGTATGAACTGATTGGCCTGCGCTTGCTGCAAGGCATCATTACCGGATACGCGTCAGCCTGTACAGCTCTGATTGCAACACAGACCGACAAAGCACATGCCGGCTGGGCGCTTGGTACGTTGTCTACAGCCGGGATCGCGGGTTCCTTACTCGGACCGTCCATCGGCGGCTTTATTGAACTGCATTTTGGTATGCGGAATGTTTTCTTTATTACTGGCGTGCTTTTATTGTTCGCTTTTATTACAACGCTGTTGTTCGTGAAAGAGAATTTCACCAGAGTAGAGAAAAAAGCGCAGAGTACCAAGGAAATATGGAGCAGTATCCCTGAGAAAAACCTAATCATCACTTTGTTCGTGACGTATTTTGCCTTGACGATGGCGATGTATTCCATTGAGCCCGTCTTAACGTTGTATGTCACAAGTTTAACAAGCAATACCGAGCATGTTGCTTTACTGGCCGGTTTTATTTTCTCTTCATCTGGTTTGGCGAATATGATAGCTGCACCAAGACTCGGCAGGCTATCGGATAAGATTGGTGCACACAAAGTAATGCTTATCGCGCTCATTGTTGCGGGGTTGTTGTTTATTCCGCAGGCTTTAGTCCATCAGCCATGGGAGCTTATGGTTCTCCGCTTCTTGTTAGGGCTGGCAGCAGGAGGACTTAATCCGTCAGTCAACATTCTACTCAAGAAAATTACACCGGATACGCTGACCGGCAGAGTGTTCGGTTTTTCCATGTCGGCAGGATATCTTGGAGTATTCATCGGCTCAATTCTTGGCGGTCAGATTGCTGCATGGTTCAGTCTACGCGCTGTATTTTTCACAACTGGAGCCATTCTGCTTCTTAACGCAGCTTGGGTCTATTTCAAAGCCTACAAACAACTAAATGTGATAGCGGCTGAAAGCCGTTAATTTTTTTGTGAAATGGGTTTACCTCAGGTAGGATTTTTGTTATTATAATCGCAATATGAAATGCAATGAAGAGACGAGTAAATAAATGAATTCTTTCCCAGAGAGCTCCGCTTGCTGAAAAGGAGCAAAGAATAATTTATTGAAGAAAGACTCTGAGCAGCACATCGGAACCGATAGGTAGGGGATGGTGTGACAGGAGCTCCTGTTACAGAGCTAGAGTATAAGCGCTACAGTTGTAATGCCGTACTCGAAGAGGCTGATATGGCGACATATCCGCGAATTTAGGGTGGTACCACGAGTATTCAAATCTCGTCCCTGAGACTATAGGAGTCTTGGGGGTGGGATTTTTTTATTTTAAACCAAAGGACGGCGAAAGCTGGTACGCCTTGGTGGCAAAGGGAAATATACCGCATACATGTAAGGTACGGCATACAAAATCAGGCTGAAAGGATTTGAATACACTTATGTCACAAAAACTTAAAGTTGGTATTGTTGGAGGAACAGGCATGGTTGGCCAGCGCTTTGTTCAATTGCTGGATCAGCATCCTTGGTTTGAAGTTACGGCTATCGCAGCGAGTGCAAGCTCGGCAGGCAAAACCTATTTGGAATCTGTCCAAAAAAGATGGAAACTCGCTACGCCAATTCCTGAAGCCGTTAAAAATATTATCGTGCAAGACGCTTCTAAAGTAGAAGAAGTTGCCGCAGGAGTTGATTTCGTATTCTGCGCAGTAGATATGCCTAAGAAAGAGATTCAAGCACTGGAAGAAGCTTATGCGAAAACAGGCACGCCAGTTGTATCAAACAACTCAGCTCATCGCTGGACTGCGGATGTTCCTATGGTTGTCCCAGAAATCAACCCGGAGCATCTTGAAGTGATCGAGGCGCAAAGAAAACGTCTAGGTACAACAACAGGCTTTATCGCGGTTAAACCAAACTGCTCGATTCAAAGCTATGTGCCGGCCCTTCATGCTTTGCGTGAATTTAATCCGACAACAGTAGTTGCATCGACTTATCAAGCGATCTCTGGTGCAGGTAAAAACTTTACCGACTGGCCAGAAATGCTGGATAACGTTATCCCATACATTGGCGGCGAAGAAGAGAAAAGCGAACAAGAGCCGCTTCGGATCTGGGGTACTGTTGAAGATGGTGGAATCGTGAAAGCGAGCTCGCCAATCATCACAACACAATGTATCCGTGTTCCTGTAACCGATGGACATTTGGCTACTGTATTCGTGAAGTTCGAGAACAAACCTTCGAAAGAAGAAGTTCTTGCGCGTTGGAAAGAGTTCCAAGGCCGCCCGCAAGAGCTGGGTCTGCCAAGTGCGCCTAAACAATTCATTACGTACTTCGAAGAAGAGAACAGACCACAAACGAACCTGGACCGTGACATTGAAGGCGGGATGGGTGTATCGGTTGGACGTCTTCGTGAAGACTCCCTCTACGATTTCAAATTCGTAGGTTTGTCACATAATACACTTCGCGGCGCAGCAGGCGGCGCGGTATTAATTGCCGAGCTGTTGAAAGCTGAAGGCTACATCCAAGCGAAATAATGATAAGCTGCAGCAAGCTCCTACTAGATTTTAGGGGCTTGCTGTTTTTTAATTCCAGCCTATTATGGTTTGTATCAGAGGAGGAGAGGATCCTATGAAATGCGCGATATTAGATGATTATCAGAACGCCGCCTTGTCGATGGCGGATTGGTCGACAGTTACTGACCGAATGGATGTTAAAGTGTTCAACCATCATTTTGACAATAAGGATGAGCTTGTCGCCGCGATCATAGATTGCGAGATTGTCGTGATCATGCGAGAGAGGACGCCATTTCAGAGAGAGTTACTGGAATGCTTGCCGAACTTAAAACTTCTGGTTACGACCGGCATGCGTAATAACTCCATTGACTTCGTCGCTGCAGCCGAATTCGGCGTAACGGTATGTGGAACACGCGGTGGAGGCGAAGGGACAACCGAGCTGACTTGGGCGCTAATTCTTGGACTTACAAGGAAGCTGGTGTTGGAAAATGAAGGGGTACGGAGCGGTGGTTGGCAATCAACCATTGGGGTTGATCTGAATGGCAAAAGGCTTGGCTTGCTTGGTCTTGGTCATATCGGGACCAATGTTGCTCGGATCGGACAAGCCTTTGGTATGGAGGTTATGGCCTGGAGCCAGAATCTCACGGCTGAGAAAGCGGAGGCGGCAGGGGTTACTCTTGCGTCTTCTAAGGAAGAGCTGCTTGAAAGCAGCGATATTGTATCCATTCATCTTGTATTAGGTGATCGTACGAGAGGATTAATTGATGCTCGTGAGCTCGAAAGAATGCGTCCAACAGCGTACTTGATAAACACTTCCCGCGGCCCCATCGTTGACCGGGAAGCTCTGCTCGAGGCACTGCGAAACGGTCAGATCGCTGGTGCCGGCATCGATGTATTCGAACAACTCAGGATGATCCGTTCCGGACGCTGCCGAATGTGCTTGCTACACCGCATATTGGTTATGTAACGGAAGCTGCTTATCGCGGATTTTATGAGGGAATCGTAGTAGATATTGAGGCGTATTTGAATGGTTCACCAGTAAACGTATTAATATAGTCTCAAAATTTCAAAAAGAGATAGACGATCGGATAACCGACAGTCTATCTCTTTTTGTTGTTTATTTAACTAGCGGAGCTTGAATTAAGGTCGAAAATTTAAATTTATGAACATGTCCATCATTGAAGGTCGTCTGGCCTTTTACAAAATGAACATGCTTGCCTCTTCCGACAGGGATAGCTGCTCCTGTCGTAATTTTTTTCAATTTATGAAAATGATTAAAGAAATCTGTATTGGTCAAGTCAATTTCATGAACATGGCTGTTTCCTCGTGGAATCGCCTGACCTGTAACACCTGCGAAGCGGTGATTATGACGATCATCTCCTTCTTCAGCAAGCTGAGTGCTGCCCTGAAACTCATGGACATGGCGCTGTACCTTGTAACATGGTGCAGCTTTCTTATTAATTGTCGCTCTTTTTCTAAGCATATTGGACAAACCTCCTAAATAATAGAACTGCTATCATCGTATTAAGAGTAGGTTTGATCCGTTCTAGGTTATTTCATTGATTTTAGTTGAAATAAAAGATTTACATGTACTTGTAAGCTCGCTATGATTTGGCGGGCTTTTTTGCATTGTTTCCTTATTTGGAATAATTCGTGAATAATTTATCAGCTTTTGGAAGAAAATTAGAAAACCTTCTAAAACGATATAGTAAGGAGACAACCATTATGGCAAATGATAAACCAAATCAGCCGCAGGACGAATCACGGCGAAGGTTCCTTAAGTATTCCGGTACAGCAATTGGCGGGGTCGTTTTAGGCGGAGTGATTGGCGGATTAGTTGGCGCTAACCTCAAGGACAAAGATAAGGAAGAGACACCAGCCGCGCCGCAGACGGCAACGGATAACAAAGATTACAACCAGGCGCTGATGTTCTTCAATCAGGATCAATTCCTTACAGCAGAAGCTGCCGCTGAACGATTGTTCCCTAAGGACGATCTAGGTCCTGGTGCGAAGGAGCTTGGGGTTGCTTTCTTCATCGACCATCAGATGGCAAGCGCTTTTGGCACGAATTCCAGAGACTATATGCAGCCGCCTTATTACAAGGCAGAAGCAACGCAAGGCTATCAGCTTGTCTTTAAACGCAGAGAGCTGATTGCTCTTGGACTAGATGCCTTGAACGGTTACAGCAATACGAAGTATAAGAAGCCATTCGTGGAAATTGCACCAGAGGAGCAGGATGCTGTACTAACTGCATTCGAAAGTAATGATATTGAGTTAAAAGATGTTCCTGCTTCGAATTTCTTCGCTATGTTTCTCAATTTGACGCTTGAGGGAGTTTACGCTGACCCACTGTATGGCGGCAATAAGAATATGGCCGGTTGGAAGATGAGAAATTTCCCAGGCAACCAAATGAGCTATACCGAGTACATCGAAAAAGAAGAATTTGTAAAACTTGAGCCGATGAGCTTGCATGATCATCTTGAGCTCGGATAAAGGAGGAAAGCATAATGGCAACTAAACTTCCAAAGGTTCCTGTTGTAATCGTTGGCATGGGCTGGGTTGGCGGCATAATTGCAGCCGAGTTATCAAAGGCGGGAATATCCGTTGTAGGAATTGAACGGGGCAAAAGCCGCGATACACAGGATTATTATCATGTACATGACGAGCTTCGCTATGCTGCACGGTATGAGCTGATGCAGGATTTGTCCAAGGAAACCGTCGCCTTCCGGAACACGATGAAGATGAGAGCATTGCCAATGCGTACATACGGGTCATTCCTGCTTGGAGATGGATTAGGTGGAGCAGGGGTTCACTGGAACGGTCAGTATTATCGTTTCTTGCCTTATGATTTTGAAATCTACAGCAAGACAGTAGAGCGTTATGGCAAAAAGAAAATCCCGGAAAATATGACAATCCGTGACTGGGGTATCACGTACGAGCAGCTCGAGCCTTATTTTGTGAAATATGAACAAATGGCCGGCATTTCTGGAGAGAAGGAAATCCCTTCTAATATCGGTGCGATGTCTACTCCTTTCCCTACAGGACCAATGAAGAAATCGCCAGGGATGAAGCTGTTTGAAAATGCAGCGAAAAAGCTTGGCTACCATCCTTACGTTATTCCGTCAGCTAACTTGTCTGAGGTATACAAGAACCCTGATGGTGTGGAAAGAGCACCTTGCCAATATTGCGGCTACTGCGAACGGTTCGGCTGTGAATACGGCGCGAAAGCAGATCCTGTTGTTACGGTGCTGCCTGTTGCCAAAAATACAGGTAAGTTCGAGCTTCGTACCCATTCCAATGTGACCAAGATTATTCACGATGGCAAAAAAGCGACTGGCGTCACTTATGTCCACACACCAACAGGTGAAGAATATACGCAGCCTGCAGATGTTGTTATCCTTGCTGGTTACTTGTTTACAAACGTAAAACTGCTGTTGACCTCCAAGCTAGGGGAGCCGTATGATCCACAAACGGAAAAGGGCTCGGTTGGACGTAACTATGCCTACCAGGTGAATGGTGCAAGTACAAGTGCCTTTTATGAGGACCGTGAGTTTAACCTCGCCATGGGTGCAGGGGCACTAGGCAGCAGCATTGATGATTTCAATGGCGATAACTTCGATCATAGCGATCTGAATTTCCTGCATGGTGCGAATATCCGATTTACCCAGACTGGCTTACGGCCAATTCAATATCAACCTGTTCCAGCTGACACACCGAAGTGGGGAGCTGAGTTCAAGAAGGCAACGATCCATAACGCAAACCGGGTGTTATCCGTTACCGGACAAGGTGCGAGTATGCCGAACCGTTATCACTATTTGGATCTCGATCCGGAATATAAGGATGCGTTTGGCATGCCGCTGATTCGGATGACATTTGATTTCGAAGATCAGGATCGTGAGCTCGTGAAGTTCATAGCTCAGAAGACAAAGGCGATTGCGGATGAGATGGGTGCGACCAAAACGGAGATTCATGATTCGATTAAGCAATACAATATCGTCCCTTATCAATCCACCCATAATACAGGCGGGACGATTATGGGAGCAGACCCTAAGACTTCTGTTGTCAACAACTATCTCCAGATGTGGGATGCTGAGAATGTGTTCATCTGCGGCGCTTCCAACTTCCCGCATAACAGTGGATATAATCCAACTTCGACGGTTGGTGCACTGGCTTACCGGACGGCAGAAGGGGTTCAGAAATATTTGGATAAAGGCGGTTCACTCGTGTGAGCAAAACGATGGGCAAAGCGGCAGAGGCGATCGACAGCGATTTGATCAGTCATTTAACAGAGCTCCGCAAACGCCTTATCTATGTGGCTGGCTGGTTTATTGCCTCCTTATGTGCAGGACTGTATGTTGCGCCAAGGATACTAACCTTTGTAAAAGGACATTTGGGTTCGATTGAAGTGGAGTGGAGCGTATTCGCTTTGTCAGATGGCATCGCCGTCTATATGAAATGTGCGCTCCTCGTGGGGATCATCTTAACCTTACCGTTCCTGATGTACCACTTATGGGCATTTGCAAGACCCGGCATGACAGAAAACGAAGCAAAGAGCACCCTTGTATATGTACCGACTTCGTCGTTGCTGTTCGTCTGCGGCGTGATGTTCGGATACACGGTTGCCTTGCCGATGATGATCAAGTTTATGATCAAGCTGAATCAGTCGATGGGAGCCAATGAAGTATATGGCATCCAGCATTATATGTCGTTTCTGATCAGTTTCTTGCTGCCAATGGGAATTGCTTTTGAAATGCCACTTGTGATGACCTTCCTGACGCGTATAGGTATGCTGACACCGGACAAGCTAAAGCAAGTTCGTAAATATGCGTATGTTGGGCTGGCTATTGTGGGAACACTTATTTCACCTCCGGATTTTGTATCCCATTTGTCCGTTACTTTACCGCTCATTGTTTTGTTTGAGATCAGCGCTTTTATCTCGACGCGCTACTATAGGCGGAAGCTTGCGATGCAAACGATCTAATCCTGGAGGGAGGTGCTTGTTATGTTTAACAACGTAGGTATTTCAGGGCTGATTATTATATTGGCTATTGCGTTAATCGTCTTTGGACCGGCTAAGCTTCCTCAGCTTGGACGCGCTTTTGGCGATACGCTGCGCGAATTCAGAAACTCGACAAAAGGAATTGCTGATGACGAGCCTGAAGTCAAATCAAACATCATTGAGCTTGACCAGTCAAAAAATTAAAGACTAAAGGAGAATAACACCATGAAGATTCGTAAGCTGCTTATGATTGCCGCACTTGCTGTTACGGTAATGGGTACTGCTGCAGGCTGCGGCTCCAGTAATGACAATGATGCGAACAACAATACAGGTGCTAATACCGGTACAAATACAGGTACAGATAATACAGTTGGAAATAACGCTGGCACCAATGCCGGTACTAACACTGGCGGCAATGCTTCTGGCGGTGGCGGCGAGAAATCGTTCACTGTCAAAGCAAAAAACTTTGAGTTTGATCAACCGGAGATTCGTGTGAAGCAAGGCGATAAAGTGAAAATCACATTGAACAATGCGGAAGGCTTCCATGGCTTTGCCATTCCGGACTTCAATGTGGACATCAAAGAAAACAACGGGACAGCTGAGTTTACGGCAGATAAAGCCGGTGAACATGAGTTCCAATGCTCTGTTGTATGTGGTGCCGGGCATAGCAAAATGGTTGGCAAGCTTATTGTGGAGTAAAACCTAAATAACGCAGAAGCCGCGAGTTTCGCGGCTTTTTTGTTGTGCCCAGAGTATGCTTGAATTCTCGGCTCATATAGAGGAAAATCACCTATACAGAGTAGGAGGAAGAACAGATGGTGATTACCGAAGTATTCTGGGATTCCTTATCCCATCCGGCATGATCTATTTGGCTGCCACAGAAGCGGGCTTAATCCAAATTACATTGCCAAATGAATCATTTGCTCAGGTTGAAGCGTGGGTAAGTAAGAAGATTCCGAAGGCGATTCTTATCCAAGATCCAACAAGGGTATCGGAGTACAAACAACAAGTACAGCAATATCTCGATGGTACTCGTAAGACGTTTACGTTTCCACTCGATTTCCGCGGTACAGCTTTTCAAAACGCCGTCTGGCAAGCTTTATTTAACATCCCCTATGGGGAAATGAGAAGTTATGCCGAGATCGCGGAAGCTGTTGGCAATCCTAAGGCCGTACGAGCTGTCGGGACAGCTAATGGTATGAACCCGATTCCGATCGTTGTCCCATGCCATCGGTGATCGGCAAGAATAATACGCTCACGGGATTCAGAGGCGGGCTGCAAATGAAAGAAGATTTGCTTCATCTGGAAGGGGTTAAGACCTTTAAGAAGCAAGGACATGAGAAGTATCGGTTCTAATTTGAGGAAGGATGTGATGGTGTGAAAGAAAAAGTTCTCCAAGCCTTTGATAAACTTGCCGCTGATTATGAACGAAATGTGGATACAAGCGGTGGTCACAATGCTTTTTATGAGCGACCAGCTATGATGAAGCTATTACCAGCTGACCTGACTGGACTTCATGTGCTTGATGCAGGCTGCGCGGCAGGCTGGTATACGGGGCAGTTCGTCGAGCGAGGAGCGCAAGTAACGGCAATCGATTTGAGTCCCGAAATGGCTGAGGCATGCAGAAGGCGCGTTGGAGACAAAGCAACGATATTGAATTGCGATTTGAGTCAGCCACTTCCGTTTGAGGATGAAGCTTTTGACCTTATTGTCAGCTCGTTAACTCTGCATTACCTCAAGGACTGGGCGCCAACCTTTCAGGAATTCCGCCGTATACTAAAGCCAGGTGGAAGTCTGCAATTTTCTGTTCATCATCCGTTTATGGATTATAAGCAATTTGATAGACCGGACTACTTTGCCCATGAATTGTTGACTGAAGTATGGAATAAGAAAGAATCAGGACCGGTGGAGGTTAGCTTCTACCGCAGGTCGATGATGGCTATTGTTAACGCAACTGCGGATTATTTTACACTTGATCGTATGGTTGAAGCGCAGCCAAGTAAGGAATTTATCGACCTTCCCGAGGCAAGCAACTGGTACAGCCGGTGGTACGAGCGTCTCATGACCGAACCATGGTTTCTAATTGTAAAGGCCCGGAAATAACACTAATCGCAAAAGTTAATACTAATCTAACAATCAATAAATACGCGGTTAATATAGTTCCTTTATGATAATAAAAAAGCACAAAGGAGCTATATAACGATGACAATGATTAAATTGCAAAAAACCGAGCCTGTCAAAATGGCGGAATTCCGAATTAGCGAAAGTGAATCGATGCAGTACAAGCTGCTTTATCAGATCCGCACAGGAAATATGAGCGCTAGCGAGCTCGACAAACTTCAATTCTTATGTACAAATGAACTTCATCAGCTTCGTTCCGAGCTTGATAAGATGCTGCAAGAGCTTCGTGATCAGAACAATCAAATGCAAGGTAAGAACGAAGAGAATAAAGAAAAAGATAAGGAAAGCATCGCTGCTTAAGAGGCACTGATGCTTTTTTTATTTGCCTGAAATCGCAATCGAGGACATATGTCCTTTTCGGAATCCATCGCTCATCGTTAAATAAGGGGAGTGGGATTAACGAGGAGGGGAAAAATAAATGAAAGGCGTAATCTATGCCTTGCTTGGTGGTATGTTCCTTACCTTACAAGGCACTGCTAACGCGGCAATTGGCGACTATCTTGGAACCTGGCAAGCAGCAGTACTGACGCAAGGCATAGGGTTTGTGGCGGCAATACTTATCGTATTGTTCACTGGGGATCGATCGTGGAGACAACTCTCGCAGGTAAAGCTGCCATTCCTATTCGGCGGTGCTTTTGCTGCGTTTATATTGTTCAGCAACATCACAGCGTTTCATCATAATGGTGCAGCTGTAACCGTATCCGGTGTTTTGATTGCGCAAATTATCGTCACTTTATTGATGGAAAAAGCCGGCTGGTTTGGTACAGTTCCTATACGCTTAAAGACACCGCAATGGGTTGGTCTTGGTCTGATGATCATTGGCATTCTGTGTTTATCCTTCTAAAGGATATAATATCCATGAAGGAGGTGCGCAGTAAATGAAGCAAATATTCGATTCCGAGCGGATTAATCAATATCTTAAAGAGTACGCTCTTGAGAATGTGCTGCCAAAGCCATTACAGCAGCACTTGTCATTGTACCAATTCGAACCAGAAGAAGCGCTTTGCCAGCAAGGAGAGGTTCCGGAATATTTCTTCTTTCTTGTGCGTGGTAAGGTAAAGGTTTACACCACTTCAGCAGAAGGACGAACGCTGCTTATTAACTTTACATCTCCGCTTGGCGTTATTGGTGAGATTGAATGTCTGCGGGGATTGGAAAATTTGAATACCGTATCAGCTGTTACTCCTGTCGAGGCTATTGGCATTCACAAGCGATTGTTAAGCCAATATGAAGAGGAAGTGTCCTTCCTGCAATTTATGCTTCATCTGGTCACTCAGAAGTTTTATAACAAATCGGTATCTCTGAGCTTTAATCTGTTGTATCCGGTAGAGGTTAGGCTTGCAAGCTATCTTCTCTCTGTCACCTCACTTGAAGACGCTGCGGTTAGTACTGCTAATCTGAAAGACATGGCGAACTTGATTGGAACCAGCTATCGGCATTTGAACAGAGTGGTTCAGAACTTTTGTAAGGAAGATTTGATTGAACGCAGCCGTGGAACCCTTGTACTGAAGGATCGGAGAGGTCTTGAAACGGTTGCTGTCCGTAATATTTATGAGAATGGAAATAGGAGGGATCAGTCATGATCGCAGGTATACTATTAGCTTTGGCGGCGGGGGCGCTAATCAGTGTTCAAACGCTGTTTAATAATAAAGTAAGTGCATCTGTTCACTCGCACACGACAACTGCACTGGTGCTTGGGATGGGGTTTATTGCTTCTCTCAGTATGGGCGTACTATTTGAGGGCGCAGATTTCTTTAACTGGAGAGCGATGCCTGTCTGGTTCTGGTTCAGCGGCTTGGTTGGGATAGGGGTTGTTACTTGTGTGGTCCGCGGAGTGAATTTGTTAGGGCCAAGTTATGCGATTTCAATCGTCATGTCCTCTCAACTGTTATGCGCATTATGGTGGGACTCGGCTGGCTGGTTTGGACTGGAGCAGGTTCCCTTTTCACCGCAAAAAGCAGTTGGTGTGATAGCATTAATCGCCGGATTGATCTTGTTTAAGCTCAAACCAAGAGAGATGAGAGAAGCAGCTGCTGATATTTGAAAAAAGTCTAACATAGGATACGGTTTATGCTATTATAGCAGGATAACTATTTAGCTAGAGAGGGAAGTACATGCAGCAAGAGAACGTACAACTAAGATTGGGTAGCAGCGAGGACAGCTTCCTTCAAGGAATTAAAGATTGTGTACCAACATTATTAGGTTATTTAAGCATTGGGTTTGCAGCTGGTGTGGTTGGACATACGTCCGGATTAAGTGTCCTCGAGATCACCTTGATGTCCATCCTCATTTATGCAGGTTCAGCACAATTCATTATTGCGGGTATGGTGGCAAACCATGGCTCCATTGCTGCGATTGTGTTCACTGTATTTATCGTTAATCTTCGACATCTCCTGTTAAGCGCAGCATTGTCGCCTTATTTCCGTCATTTAACCACGTTAAAGACCATGATGATTGGCTCCTTGCTTACCGATGAGACCTTTGGCGTATCTATTAATAAGGCGTCTAATCAATCATCTCTAAGCGAAAAGTGGATGAACGGCCTGAATGTGACCGCTTATCCGAATTGGATTTTCGCCACGATGGCAGGTGCTTTCTTTGGACAATGGATTACGAATCCGGAGAAGTTTGGACTGGATTTTGCACTGTCAGCGATGTTCATCGGACTACTTGTTCTACAGCTGCTTGGGCGCAAGAAGCTCGCAAGAGACCTCATTGTCGTTATTAGTGCGGTCGTCATCGTAGTGGGAATAAGTATGGTGACCTCCGGCAGCGTGGCGGTAATCATCGCAACCATTGGTGCCGCAACAATAGGAGTGTTGATTGAAAAATGGAAATAAGATGGGGAATATTCGCAATTATTATTGGTGCTTCACTTGTTACTTTTATTCCGCGGGTGCTTCCGCTTATGGTGCTCAGCCGTCTGCAAAAACCGGATTTGGCGATGAGATGGTTAAGCTACATTCCTGTTGCCGTTATGGCTGCATTATTAGGGAATGAATTGCTGATGACAGATGGAGAGATTACTCCTCTGAAGGATAACATCGAATTATTCGCAGCACTGCCGACATTCTTAATCGCTATTTTTACTCGTAGTCTATTAGGAACAATTCTTGTTGGGGTAGTTACGGTTATGATTTTACGATTCCTATTTTAAGTAACCTGGGAGGACGCTATGAGCATTCTTGCAATCATTTTTATGGTATTGGTCGTATTAGGCTTAATAAGCTTAGAAAGAAGACTCCAGCTCCAACTGAAAAATGATGAAAGAATCATTGCCAGACTCGACATCCTCATAAACGATCTGCGAAAACAGCGAGACGAGAACACATAAGCTTTGATGTTGATGTAGGTCTGCCTAAAGAGGCAGGCCTTTTTTATTCAAGTTTAGTTCCTAACGTACAGAAAATTAGTCTTGTTTACGAATTATTATCCAAGACAAAAGTAGCAGGTTGACGGAAGCTTGGAGGAAGTCGTATGAGAAGATCAGAAATTCATCAGCAAAAATCAAAGAAACGGGGCATTTGGAAAAAGGCTGCCCTTGCTGTTATTGGGGCAGGCATTGTGCTAGCCGTTGCATGTATCATTATTTTCAATATGCTTGTTGCCAGGCAGGATGTATCCCTGCTGGACGAGCCGCTCCCCGCAGCGACCATTATTTATGATCAGAACAAGGAGGAAGCGCTTCGTATTTCTCCCAAAAAGTCTGAGGCTGTAAGTTATGACAGCTTGCCGGAGCAGCTTATCGAAGCGGTTGTTGCTGTCGAGGATAAGCGGTATTTTGAGCATAGTGGTATGGACCTACAGGGAATTGGTCGTGCGTTAATGACTAATCTGACGAACGGGAAAACCGTACAAGGTGCAAGTACCATTACGCAGCAATTAGCTAAGAACGTCTTTTTGTCTCAAGAGCGGACTTGGACAAGGAAATGGAAGGAGCTTCTGCTTGCTGAGAAGATCGAGAAAAACTACGATAAGCAGCAGATTATCACGTATTATTTGAACCAGATTTATTTCGGCGAAGGGGCTTGGGGAATTAAGAAGGCGGCTGAAATCTATTTTGGCACAAGTGTAGATAAGCTTACGCTCCCTCAATCGGCTCTCTTGGCAGGCATTATTAAGGCACCTTCTGCGCTTACACCATACAGCCATCCGGACGAGGCCAAAGCACGCAGAAATGTGGTGCTTCAGCTTATGAAGAATCAAGGGAAGATTGATCAAGCAACGTATGAGAAGGCTATTAACGAACCACTTCAAATTCAGAGCTCTAAGCCAAGCAGCAGTAACTCAATAAAGTATCCTTATTTTGTGGATCAAATGATCCGCGAGGCTGGCGAGAAGTACGGCCTTACTGAGAATGAAGTTCTTCACGGTGGTCTAAGGATATATACAACTCTGGATACGAAAATGCAGGAGGCTGCTGAGAATGTATATTCACAAGACAGCCTGTTCCCTGCAAGCAGCTCTGATCAGCTCATCCAAAGTGGAGCGGTAATGGTTGATCCTAGGGATGGCGGCATTCGAGCCCTTATTGGGGGACGCGGGGAGCAGCCGTTCCGGGGCTTCAATCGAGCTGTTCAACTGAAACGCCAACCTGGTTCTACCATGAAGCCTATTTCAGTGTATACACCAGCCTTGGAGCGGGGCTACTCACCTGAAGATACCATTGTAGATGAACCCGTAAATTTTGGAGGCTATCAGCCGAAAAATGCAGGCGGCAGCTACCATGGCGAAGTGTCTCTTTATGAAGCGCTTATCCATTCCTACAATGTGCCGGCTGTCAAATTGTTAAACGAGATGGGGATCGAAGCGGGGATGGAATCGTCAGATCGATTCGGTATCGAGCTGATGGATGCGGACCGAACATTAGGGCTTGCCCTTGGCGGTTTGCAGGAAGGGGTTTCACCACTTGATATGGCGGAAGCATTCAGCGTCTTTGCAAATGACGGAACCCGGATTCCTGCGCATTCGATAACACGAATTGAAACGGCCGAAGGGGAAGCTGTCGCAGATGCAGAAGTAGTTAACGGCATTAAAGTAACAGAACCAGCAATAGCCAGAACCATGACCTCCATGATGGAAGGTGTCGTTAGTGAAGGAACGGGCGACGCGGCTCAGCTCACGGATCGTCCGGTAGCAGGTAAAACAGGCACTACAGAAATGCCTGGTACAGGTGGAGCAGGGATGAAGGACAACTGGTTTGTCGGCTATACGCCGCAGCTTGTTGGAGCGGTTTGGCTTGGTTACGATCATACAGATGCGACTCATTATTTGACCACGACATCTAAGGCTGCTGCTGCTGTATTCCAGAAGCTGATGAACGAAGCATTGCAAGATGAGAAGGTTATAGCTTTCCCGAAAGCTCCAGGCATTCCTGCAAAACCAAAGAAAGACGATAAGGAAAAAGGAGAGAAAGAGAAGGATAAGAAGCCTGAGCCACCAGGGAAGAATAAGCCAGACAAGGCTGACAAACCAGGCAAAGAAGACAAAAAGAAAGATGAACATAAAGGTAAAGAAGACCGCGGACCAGGGAGAGGCCGGGACCGAGAGGAAGATGATTGAGATGAAGAGCCAATCGGAGAGCGCTATTCTTGTTGCTCATGAAATTTATGGCATTAATCAACATATGATTTATACCTGCAAGGCTTTAGGTAAACATGGGTTTGATGTGTTTTGTCCGAATTTACTGGATCGACCTGAGTCGTTCGTTTATGAGGAAGAGCAAGAGGCATACAGCTATTTTATGACCAACATTGGCTTCGATAAAGCTTCTGCTGCTATTCAGCAAAAAGTCACAGAGCTCAAGGCCTTATACAAGAAAGTGTTCCTAGTCGGCTTTAGCGTGGGGGCGACTGCATCCTGGATTTGCAGCAGCAATCCGGATGTAGCCGGTGTCGTTGGGTACTACGGTTCTCGGATTCGTAGCTACATGGATGTATCCCCAGCTTGCCCTGCCTTATTGTTTTACCCGGAGATTGAGCCATCCTTTCAGGTGGATGAGCTCATCACTTCACTGAAGGAAAAACCTCAAGTAGAGGTTCATAAAATCAGCGGGCAGCATGGCTTCAGCGACCCTTATTCAGCCCGCTATTTGGAATCATCTGCAAATGAGGCCTTCCATATTATGTTGACTTTTCTGAAATCCAAAGGTTGAAATCCGGAAAAGGCTATGTTAAGATACGTTTAATTTAAGGATTGGGGATGAAGAAGATATGTAGAAATTTCTTGCGATGGTATAAATCAATAAAACAAACCAGGACGATCTATTTCGGTTGTTTTATTTTTATATGCGCAAGAAAGTTACTACATCTTTTTCATCTCAATGAATATCCCATTCTAACCCTGCATGCGAATTAGCGGGCTAGATTTGCTGTATTTATTTGAGTTGTGAGAAAGGTAACTTTCTTGCAGCTCTTTATTTATGTACAGGGGGAATTTGTTTATGACATTAATTAACGTATCTAACCTCACGTTTGCCCATTATGGCAGCTATGACAATATATTTGAAAATGTAAGCTTCCAAATCGACACCGACTGGAAATTAGGATTTACCGGCCGGAACGGCAGAGGGAAAACCACATTCATGAATCTGCTGCTTGGCAAGTATGAATACAGCGGTCATATTTCGTCGAGTGTAACCTTTGAATATTTTCCATTCCACGTCGAGCATCCGGAGTATCATACCATTGATGTGGTGGAGGAAATTTATCCCGACTATCAGCTCTGGGAGCTGATGCGCGAGCTGACTTTGCTGAGGGTATCCGACGATGTGCTGTACCGGCCGTTCGAGTCACTTTCTAACGGAGAACAAACGAAAGTGCTACTTGCTGCTTTATTCCTGAAGGAGAACAGCTTCCTGCTGATCGATGAGCCAACCAACCATCTTGATATGGAGGCTAGGAAGCTGGTCAGCCAATATTTGAACAGCAAAAGCGGCTTTATTCTAGTTTCTCATGACCGGACATTCCTGGATAATTGCGTCGATCATATCCTGTCCATCAATCGAACAAATATTGAGATCCAGAAGGGTAATTTCTCCGATTGGTGGTTGAACAAAGAACGGCAGGATAACTACGAGCTTGGTGAGAATGATAAACTAAGGAAAGATATTAAACGGTTGTCTGATGCGGCCAAACGTACAAATAACTGGTCAAATGAAGTAGAGAAGAGCAAAAATGGCACAAGAAACTCCGGTTCGAAGGTGGATAAAGGGTACGTTGGCCATAAAGCGGCGAAAATGATGAAACGCTCAAAATCGATCGAGCAGAGACAGCAATCGGCGATTGATGAGAAGTCAATGCTGCTCAAAAACATCGAAAACTCGGACAGTCTAAAAATTTCACAGCTGGCTTACCATAAACCTCAATTGGTAGAGCTCGAGCATGTCTCCATTTATTATGGGGAAAAGAGTGTCATCCATGATATCAGCTTCTCGATCGAGCAGGGTGAACGAATTGCTATAGCTGGCAAGAACGGTTCCGGCAAATCAAGCCTGATCAAATTAATCAACGGCGAAGATATCCAATACACAGGTACCTTCAGAAAGGGCAGCCAGCTGAAAATATCTTATGTATCGCAGGACACATCACATTTGCAGGGGAATCTGACCGATTATGCACGAGACCAGGGAATTGATGAAAGTCTCTTTAAAGCGATTTTGCGGAAGCTGGATTTCTCCCGAGTGCAGTTCGAGAAGGATATGTCCTCGTTCAGCGGCGGCCAGAAGAAGAAGGTGCTGATTGCAAAGAGCCTTTGCGAAAAGAGTCATTTGCATATTTGGGATGAACCACTTAACTTTATTGATGTCATCTCCAGGATGCAGATCGAGGAGCTGCTGCTGGAATATACGCCAACGATCCTGTTTGTTGAGCATGACCGAGCGTTCTGTGAAAATATTGCGACGAAGATCATTAATCTCTGATCTTAATAAAAGTTCATAAAAAAAGCCGCCCAGTTGGGCGGCTTTTTTGTTCAAAAAGTATTTGCACATTAAAAAGAAAGGTGCTATAGTAAGAGGATCTCTGCATCCTCAAATTTAATCGACATAGTTATTACATCTTATCTATACTTTAATAATATCATGTGGCGCCGGGGATGTCAAATGTCAAATCGTTTTTTGAGAAAATAATCTTCGAAAAGGAGTGTTCAGGTAAATGAACAAGAAAGATTGGGAACAAGAGCAGCTAAGGCTTCAGATCGTTTCGGAGAAGCTGCAGGAGAAATTAACGGAATTGGAACCCGAAGTTCTACAACTATACGGTCAGGCATCGGAGCTCCGCAAGCATTTCTGGGAGGAAGTAACGGTAAATACAAGTACGGATGAAGACTTCGAAGAATCCTTCTACAGTATCAAGCAGCAAGCTGCATTGTTATCCGAGCGGGAACGCATCCATCAAAAACGACTGCAGCAGTGGAAGAGTCTTAACCGGCTCCAGAAGTCTCCTTATTTTGGACGAATAGACTTTAAAGAGTATGACCTTAATAACACGGAGCAGGTCTATATCGGATTATCTTCATTCCTTGCATCTGACGGGATGGAATTCCTGGTGTATGACTGGCGTTCACCTATAGCAAGTCTTTATTATGACCATTCTCCAGGTCCTGCTTCCTATATTACTCCAGGAGGTCAGATTTCAGGATCGATGGAGCTTAAGCGGCAATACCAGATTCGGGGCAATCAGCTCATTAACTTCTTTGATGCTAGTATTACCATTGGCGATACCTTACTGCAGCAAGCACTTGGTCAAGGTGCAGATGCACAGATGAAAAGTATTGTGGCTACGATTCAGAAGGAGCAGAATGCCATCATTCGTAATGATTCGAGCCGCATGTTGATCGTACAGGGAGCTGCTGGCAGCGGGAAGACAACCGCGGCTTTACAGCGTGTTGCTTACTTGCTGTACAAACACCGTGAGCGGCTTAAAGCCGATCAGATCGTTTTATTTTCGCCTAATCCGATGTTCAACAGCTATGTATCGACCGTACTGCCAGAGCTTGGTGAAGAAAATATGCAGCAAACAACGTTCCAGGAATATCTTGCATTTTGGCTGGGGTCAACGATGAAGGTTGAAGATCCGTTTGACCAAATGGAATATGTTCTAACTGAACAGAATGCAGAAGGATACGAGGCAAGAGTAGAGGGGATTCGCTACAAGGCATCGGAAGACTTCCTTCAAGTGCTTCGCAACTATGCAGAGTGGCTCAGCAAGGAAGGGATGTTATTTAAGGGGATCAGGCTCCAGGATCGTGACCTCATCACCGCAGAGCAAATGAAAGAACAATTCTATAGCTATGATCCTTCAATCCGCCTTGCTAACCGAGTTGAGAAGTTACAGGAATGGCTGCTTAATGAGCTGAAGATCATCGCACGTAAAGAGAAGAAGATGGATTGGGTTTCGGAAGAGCTTGATTATCTGGACAATGAGCAGTATGTCGAAGCCTACAATAAGCTTCTCAAGACGGTTCAACGGGATGAAGAACTGTTTGAAGCTGCTGAGCGATATGCCGCGGTACATGATCGAATCCACAATTTTGAAAATATTGGTGAAGATAATGTATTCGACTTTGCTGATCAGCAAGTTGATCTGCTTCGTCAGATGATTGTGAAGGAGCATTTCAAGCCGCTGCGGCGGAAGGTGAAGCGATTGAAGTTTATCGATATGAATGGGCTGTACTCGCAGCTGTTTGGTGAGGAGTCTGAATATCGGGAGATGGCAGGAGCTGAAGTTCCATCATGTTGGTCGGACATGAGAGAGCAGACCAAAGATAAGCTCGGTAAACGTGAGCTGTTCTATGAGGATGCGACTCCATATCTATTCTTGAAAGAGCTGATCGAGGGCTCTAGAACGAATACGATCGTGCGGCATATCTTCGTGGATGAAGGCCAGGATTACTCGCCATTCCAATATGCATTTCTGAAGAGACTGTTTCCTAATGCCCGGATGACTGTACTCGGAGACTTCGGTCAAGCGATATTCACCCAATCCACCTTGCTTCAAGGAGGAGACTCTCCACTTAATAAGCTGTACGGTGAAGCAGAGACGACCTTGATTCCACTTCTGCGAAGCTACCGCTCAACGCAGGAAAATGTAGAGTTTACGCGTTCTATGCTGCCAGGTGGAGAGGAGATCATTCCGTTTAATCGGAGCGGCAGCAAGCCATTAATCCAATTATCGGACAGCCAAGAGGAACGCTTGAAGCAAATGGCTAAAGATCTAGCTGCGTTAAAAGCGGAAGGCTTTGGATCCATCGCTATCATTACGAAGACCGCTGAGGAAAGCCGAGAAGCTTATGAAGCGCTGACCTCATTGGGCTGCGAAGGAGTCCGTCTTATCACAAAAGAAACCCTTACCTTCGAGACCGGTATCATGGTGATCCCGGCTTATCTGGCTAAGGGTGTGGAATTTGATGCTGTCTTGATCTATGATGCTTCTTCGCATACGTACAACCGGGAAAGTGAGCGCAAGCTCTTCTATACGGCTTGTACACGAGCGATGCATCGTCTTCATCTCTATATAACAGGAGAGTGGACGCCGTATCTTCACTCCATTGATAAGCAATTGTATGAAGCTCGTTAAGGAGTATCAGCCTTAGCCAGTTCAGCGAAGTATTGAATGGTACGGTCCCGGAATGAGGCTGCTGCCTGAGTTAAATAACGTCCTTTTGGCCAATGAAGCGAGATTGACCGTTCACAATACCCTTCTTGTAATGGGATCGTAACGACATCAGCACCTGTTGATCCTCCCCAAGTAATGGCCGGAAGAAAGGCAACACCTTGCCCTGCTCGTATAAGTCCACGGACAGTCGCAGGATCATCACTTTCAAATTGAATATGCGGAGTGAAGCCGGCAAGCCGGCAGAAAGCATCTGTTGTCTCCCGCAGAGACTTGCCAGGAGGAAGGCTAATGAATCTTTCCTCCTTCAGGTCCTCTAAGCTGATGTACTCACGTTTCGCATAACGATGCTCAGAGGGGAGGGCGACTACAATGGCCTCCTTAAGCAGGGAGACAGAGTTGCAGCTAGGTGGTGGATTAGCGCCGTCCGATAGACATAGATCAAATTCATAAGCATGATCATTTGGCAAAGCATGCTGGAGCAGATGAAACTGCGTATCTGGCTTTTCCTTGCGGTATTCGGCTAGCAGGCCGGGAAGCAGGTGAGAAGATACTCGTACATCAAGTGTAATAAACTCCGAGGCTGCTTCTGTTAAATCCTTAAGTTCCCGCTGACCATCTTCTAGAGCCTGTAGAGCAATATCGACTTTGCTTAGAAAATGCCTGCCATGCTCATTAAGACGAATCGCTTTGCTTGTCCGCTCGAACAGCTTTACCCCTAATTCAGACTCGAGGGAAGCAATCATTTTGCTAAGAGCTGGCTGCGAGATATGGAGACGCTGCGCAGCTTGCGTCATATGCTCCATTCGAGCAGTCATTTGAAAATATTTTAACTGAAGCAGTTCCATTGTCTCATCACAGCTTTCTATTTTGTCATAACCTATAAGTTATGTATGTTATGAATTAATATATATTAGGATTTATCAATTCTCAAGACTATAATGATCTCATCAGACAGGATGGGAGCAACGTTCAAGTGATCATACAAACCTCATCAGGGAAAGTAAAAGGTGTTCAATTAAAGGACACTTATGTGTTTAGAGGTATTCCTTATGCAGCACCACCAGTAAGTGAGCTTAGATTTAAGCCCCCGGTTCCTCCATTATCATGGGAGGGAATAAGGGAGTGTGATAGCTTTGGTCCTATTGCACATCAGAGACATGATCCGAATACCTTTTTGCCCGAGCTTATGCATTCGGAGGACTGCTTGAATTTAAATGTCTGGACTCCTGGTACTCAAGGCAGCCCACGTCCGGTTATTGTCTACATCCATGGCGGCGGATTTATTGGCGGCAAAGGGGCGGAATGTGATGGTGCCCGCTATGCGACAGAGGATGATTTCGTCTATGTGTCGATTAACTATCGTCTTGGTGCTCTAGGTTTTCTTTATTTAGGGGAGCTGCTTGGAGAGGAATACAGCACCTCAGGCAATAACGGAATGCTGGATATTTTTGCTGCCCTTCGCTGGGTACAAACGAATATTACAGCCTTTGGCGGAGATCCGCATCGTGTAACGGTTATTGGCAATTCGGCTGGTGCGAAATGTACGGCAACACTCTATACGATGAAGGAAGCGGAGGGGCTGTTCCATAGAGCGATTGCCCAAAGTGGTGCAACACAGTCCATACGAGATATTCATACGGCTGGAGTAACGACAACAAGATTACTTGAAGCATTGGATTTGCAGCCAAGTGAAGTTGGTAAATTACTGAGTGTGCCTGCCGAATTATTAATCGAGGCACAGATGAAGGTTGGGCCGGATACGTCTAGAAATCTGCATATGTTTGGACCGGTTGCGGACGGCATCCTCATTCCAGTTGATCCGCTGGCTTCCATACAAGAAGCGGCTAATCTACCGCCCTTACTAATCGGAACCAATGAAGATGAAGCGGCTATGTTTATTTTGTATGACCCAGGTCTTCAGAAGCCTGATCCAGGTACAATCGAGAGATTGTTTGGGCAAAATCAGCTGATCGTATGGGAGTCCTTCATCCAATATTCTCAGATCATGCCAATCGACAAAGCGTGGAGTAAAATATTAACGGAGCATCTGTATACGATTGGCTGTTTGCAATTAGCGGACGCCATTGCTGACACAGGCTCTCCAGTATGGGTTTATCGGCTGCAATATGGCGGAAGTCTTGGAGCTGCTCATGGGTATGAAGGTAGTTTAATTCATTATATGAAGAATCCTGAACGAGAAATAAAAGTGGATACAACCGACCCGTATTACGTTGCTGACGAAGGGCGGGAGCTAGCCCAGAGTATGCGTGCGGCCTGGAACGCTTTTATTCGAGAAGGGGATCCTAATGCTGCTTTATTGCCTGAATGGCCGGTTTATGGGGATAGTCATTCGATGATGGTGCTTGATTTGGTCAGCGCTGCCAAGGAAGATCCTTCGCCGCCAAACGGTGTTGCCTGTTCACATCAGGTATGGAGGGCTGAAGGATGATGCTTGTCGAAGTTACAGCTACAATGCTGCTGCTTGGTCTGCTGCTAGGGTTTGTTGGGGCAGGCGGATCGGGCTTTATTATAGCGATTCTAACCGTTGCGTTTGGTTATCCCATTCATACCGCTTTGGGTACAGCACTAGCTGCTATGTTCTTTTCTTCCTTATCCGGTTCAATCAGTCATTATCGTGAAGGCAATATGATTCTGAAGACGGGAGCCATCGTTGGCTTAGCAGGAGCGCTCGGTGCTTGGATCAGCTCTAGCTGGTCCTCTTTTATTCCGGCGGATCAATTAGGGTGGATGACTTCGGGAATGCTGTTTACTTCCGGACTTGCTCTATGGTTCAGGATGGTGCATCAGGCTAAATATGCAGGCAAGAAGGCTGCCGCTCCAATGAGGACGAATGGTTGGAAGTTCTACCTATCTGCTGCTTCCATTGGTCTCGTTACTGGGGCGTTGTCCGGGTTGTTTGGAATTGGCTCAACACCATTTATCCAGCTTGGACTGATGCTTATTCTTGGCTTGTCGATGAGATTTGCTGCAGGCACAACGATGCTTGTCATTATTCCTATTGCACTAGCCGGGGGAGCTGGTTATTACTCCGTGGGTTATTTGGATATTCAGCTATTAATCGCCGTTGTGATAGGAACCATGCTTGGTTCCTATGTAGGCGCCAAGTTCACGAAGCGTGTGCCTGCCCTTATGCTCAAGACCTGTATGGTGCTGACACCAATGCTTGGCGCAGCGATTTTGTTGATCTAGTCATATGGGAAGGAATAGTCATTCTAACAGCGAACTTTTAATTTAGTTATTAAAGAGGAGGCGGTTAGCATGAGCATGAACACGGCTTTGCTGGTAATTGATGTACAAGCAGTGATGTTTCACGACGATTATCCCGTATTTGCGGGAGAGAAGCTGTTAGAGCACATACAAGAACTTCTGGTAAAAGCGCGGGCAAATCAGGTTCCGATCATTTATGTTCAGCATAATGAAGGGGCTGGAGAGCCTCTTGAATCAGGTACTCCCGGTTGGGAGATTCATTCTTCAATTGCGCCGGAAGAACAGGATACAATTGTTCAGAAGACTCGGCCTAACTCGTTCTATGAGACAAACCTTCAGCAGATCCTTGAGGAAAAAGGGATAAAACGTCTCGTCCTTACTGGCATTCAAACGGATATGTGCGTGGATGGAACCTGTTTAGGAGCATGTGAGCTCGGTTATGAAGTTACCGTTGTCAAAGACGCACACAGCACATGGGGACAAGAAACGATCAGTGCCGCTCAAATCATTGAGCAGTATAATGAGCAATTTGCAACAATTGCAGCAGTACAAGAAACGGCAGCCATTATATTTTAATGAGATTATAACTTGTATTAAGGGAGAGTACAGATGGGTTATATCGATGAGGTCACGAAAGACTTGTATAACTATTTGCCGCCATTAACGGGAAAAGATGATCTGGATGTGTTCTGGACGGCAACGCTGCAGCAAGCGAAGGAAGTTCCTTTACAGCCTGAACGGACAGAAGTGGCTTATCCAAGCAAACATGTGAAGGTTTACGATATCTCGTACAACGGTCTGGATGAGACAAGAATTCATGGTTGGCTTATTGTGCCGACTTTTTTGAAGGAAGCTTCTTATCCATGTCTCATTCATTATCATGGCTTCACGGGGAGTCGGGGAGAGCCTTCGGGGCTCATGCATTGGGCGATGATGGGAATGGCGGTCTTATCGGTGGATTGCCGGGATCAAGGCGGGCCTACAGGGAACAGCGCGAGCTATTCACATGGATTCCTCTCGAATGTGGCAAGTAAAGGCGTGCAGAACAAGTGGGAGTACTACTATCGTTATGTATACATGGATTCCTTGAAAGCAATCGATTTCGCCTGCGCGCAAGCCGAGATCGATCCAGAGAAAATCATCATTGAAGGTGGCAGCCAAGGCGGCGCAATTGGCATGGCTGTCGCAGCTCTGGATGATCGACCAAAGGCAGCATTGGTAGATGTGCCAAGCAACAGCAACATAGTGAGCCGGATTGAAGGCAATCACGGCGCTTTTGGTGCGGTAGCGGAATATTTGAAGAGACATCCAAATCAGACGGATCTTGTACTCGATAACCTGAGCTATTTCGATACGATGAACCTGGCTGAACGGATTACTTGTCCAGTTCTTGCCTCGGTGGCGCTCAAGGACGAGACATGTCCGGCACAAATGTACTTTGCCACCTATAACCGGATTCTAAGTGAGAAGGAAATCATCATCTATCCGTTTAATGGTCACGAAGGCGGAGGAGAAAGACAGACCGAAGTGAAGCTGGCTTACCTTGCGAAGCATTTTGGAGATTGGTTCGAGTGATGCAAGAAATTATTAACATCGCCAAAGAAGTTGCGATTCAAGCTGCCAAAGAGGCAGGAGAGCTAATCAAACACTATTATTCCAAAGATAAGCAAATCGTTGAAAAGGGTGATGATGGCGATCTCGTAACCTTAGCCGATCATCTCTCTGAAGAGATCATTATGAAAGCGATCCTCTCCCATTTTCCCGATCATCAGATAAGAAGTGAGGAAACAGGCTGGACAGGTGATGAAGGAGACTGGCTGTGGCTGGTGGATCCGCTTGATGGAACAAATAATTATGCGATAGGATTGCCGGTATACGGCGTCTCTATTACCCTCATCTATAAGAAAGAACCTGTGCTGGGAATCATCTATGAACCCCATGATGGCAATCTGTATGTGGCGGAAAAAGGCAAGGGTTCGGTTTGCAACGGTGCTCCTTTAGCTATCAGGAAAAGTGCTGACTTCAATAAAATGACAGTAGGCTGGATTCAAGGACATGCTGTTCAAAAAGATCAGATTGCCTTACAGCTTAAGCATCAATTAGAAGTCCGATTTAAGCGGGTGATCCGCCTCTGGGCTCCTACGATTCAATGGTGTATGCTTGCTCGAGGAGATTTGGATGGCATCATTCTGTATAATTCCGAAGGCGATGATCTTTATGCGGGATTGTTAATGGCCAAGGAAGCCGGCGCTATCATTATGGATTTCCAAGGAGAGAGCTTTGAAGGCATGCATCCGGAGCCATACATTATTGCGTGTCATCCTGCGTACAAACAAGAGTTCCTTGATTTAGTAAGTCAAAAATAAAAAACGGAGCTATGTTCAACGATTAACGTTGGCATAAGCTCCTTTTTTTCATGCTGTCGTTATGGCAATGTTGTTAAGTACGGCTTTACCGTATTGGCTAAGAGGTAACCACTTGAAGCATCCCAGTTAATTGACCAGGTCATTGCCCCGCGGAGATCCGGGTACTTGGCGACCGGTTTATAAGTGCCGCAATCACTGCCAGTTGCTAGACATTTGACCGCTTGATTCACGACGGATGGAGCAACATAACCGCCGCCTGCCGCTGAGCTTGTAGCTGGCACACCTATACCTAATTGAGATGGAGCAACCCATTGCAGGGTCAGATCAGAGAGAGCGGTCAAGAAATCAACAGTTCCTTGGGAGTAGCATTTACCATCACGTCCAAGCATGCAGCCTGAATTATAATACTGAACATTGATGACTGTCGTAATATCTTTCAGATTCGTGTAGAGCTGCATATAGGAAGTGCTTGCGCTTTGCATATCAATCGTCTGAGGAGCCATCGTAAGGATAAAGCTTGAACCAACTTTTTGTTGAAGCTGACGAACCGCAGAAGTGAGGTTCGCGACATTCATGCCATTCTCGAGATCGATGTCAATCCCGTCGAAGCCAAACTGTGTAATTAAACCGTACATGCTGTCTACAAAATTCGTTACGTTAGGTGAAGCTGAATTCAGATTAATATTACCTTTCTCGCCGCCGACAGAGAGAATGACCTTTTTACCCTGAGCATGTTTCTGGCTTATGTCGCTGATCAAGTTCGCATTCGTATAACCGCCAAGTGCGGAGGATAAGCCGGAGTCTACGTTAAAGGTAACACCGCCAGGTTTAGTTGTATCCATCTCAGCAAAGGAGACCACGATAATGTCGTACTGACTTGGTACAGCGCTTAATTTCAGATTTGTTGCTCCGTTCACAAAGTTTTGCCAGTAGCCTGTCAATGTATGCTTCGGAATGCTGCCGCTGCCGCCAGGATCTGTAGGGCCAGTTGTGACGCTTAAGACACTGCTCGGTGAAGAAATATTGCCGGCTGCATCCTTGGCTTTAACAGTAAAGCTATAAGTAGTAGAAGCTGAAAGTCCCGTAATAATGGCAGTGGTTCCTGATACAGAAAGTGCGAGTGTGGATCCCTTGTATACGTCATAGCCACTCACACCAACATTATCTGTGGAGGCATTCCAAGCTAAGGATACACTGGTGGAAGTCGTTGCTGTAGAGCGAAAATTGGAAGGAGTGGACGGAGCAGTCTGATCAACCGAAGGAGCGAGAGTTGTTACACTGAGTGCCGTGCTTGCAGCCGAACTGTTGCCTGCTGCATCTTTGGCTTTAACGGTAAAAGAGTATGTTGTACTTCCACTTAATCCGCTATTAGTAAAGGTAAGTACTCCATTACTTGTGCTGCCTGCAAGTGTGGTTCCACGATAGACATCGTATCCAGTAACGGCAACATTATCTGTGGAGGCATTCCAGGTTAATGTAACACTAGATGATGTAGTAGCAGTAACACGTAAGTTGGACGGGGCACTTGGAACCGTTGTATCACCACTACCACCACCTTGAACGGTACTCCACAATGCTGGAACAATCGGCGGTTCCCAGCCAACCAATGATGTGTGACCTTGTATGCACTTATACGTTGTACCGTTGTACGTGACCGTGTCGTTGACGGCGTACGATACATTTGGTGCCCAGGCCCCTCGGTCGGCTGCTTTGGCAGCAGTTGGCAGGAATGTGAGCAGCAGCGAGAGAGATAGAACGAGTGTTAGTAATGTGCGGGTGAAGCGGTGATTCTTAGCTTCCTTCATCATTTACTCCTCCTCTTTATTCAATTCTATCTTGCAGGAATATTATGGATTGGCTAAGGCAAGCTCTCAAGAGGAAAAATATACTTTTGATGGGATACAATTCATTGGGGGAGTGAAGCTATGAGGTTACTCAACATAGTATGTAAACGGTAATACAGAGCTTTAGAACTGCCGTTTTTTCAATCTATTTGACAAAGTGTCTATAACATCCCTATAATTTAAATGAACAACTGTTCAATAACTAGGCGGAGGGATTTATATGCGTTTGGAAGGTAGAGTAGCAATCGTTACAGGAGCAGCATCGGGTATGGGCAAAGCTATTGCAGAGTTGTATGCAAAAGAAGGAGCAAAAGTTGTTGTCTCCGATCTTAATATCGAAGGTGCTGAAGCAGTTGTTGCGGGTATTAAAGCAAATGGCGGCGAAGCCATTGCAGTAAAAACGAACGTTGCTGAGCTCGAAGATATCAATACAATGATCGATACTGCTGTTAATGAATTCGGAACGCTTGATATATTGGTTAATAATGCAGGAATCATGGATAATATGGCGCCAATTGGCGATGTAAATGATGATAGATGGGATCTTATCTTTGATGTAAATACAAAAGGCGTTATGCGTGCGATCCGCAAAGCCATTCCGATTTTCCTGGAGAAAGGTAAAGGCGTTATTGTGAATACGGCTTCTACCGGCGGTTTCAGTGGTGCGCATGCAGGTGCGGCTTATACAGCGTCCAAGCATGCTGTCATCGGGATTACGAAAAACACAGGTTTCATGTACGCTCAAAAAGGCATTCGTTGTAATGCCATCGCACCAGGGGCAACAATGACGAACATTACGTCTTCGATGAGTAACTGGGATGAATTTGGTGCTTCACGTACCAAAGTTACGCAAGGTGTTATTCCTCGTGTTGGACAACCTGAAGAAATTGCTCAAGTGGCCTTATTCCTGGCATCGGATGAGTCAAGCTTCGTAAATGGTGTAGTTCTGGCAGCAGATGCTGGCTGGACAGCAGGTTTCTAATCCACTCATATAAGAGAGTTGCAAGCAGCTGGACTGCTTGCAACTTTTTTTTATTTTTTATGATGCTATAATGGATTAGCAATAATACTAACTGTCAGTCACGAGGTGGAGGACTTGAACGAGAACGATCTAAGAATTGTGAAAACGAAAAAAGCCTTACATCATGCGCTTCTTACATTATTAAAAACAAAACCACTTGAAACTATTTCTGTATCAACCCTATGCCGTGAGGCTAGTGTGAATAGAGGAACCTTTTACTTGCATTACACGGACGTGGCTGCATTATTTGACGAGCATCTTCAACATTTGCTTAAAGATCTGGAAGACTCTTATTACGAGCCTTACCGTCATGTAACCGTGATCAATCATAAACTACTTGATCCTTCAACGATCAGGCTCTTTCATCATGTGAAGAAGTACCAAGCGTTCTATGAGATCGTGTTTGATAAAAAATCATCGCTGTCGTATTACTATTCCTTGTTTGAGAAAATTAAGGGATTAATATTGGAAAGCACCTCAGCTAATGGAGGACTGGATTTGTTTGTCATCTCCTATACAGCCAATGCCATAATGGGCTTGATTATTCAGTGGAGTGAAGAAGGCTTCGAGCATAGCCCGGAATATATGAATGAAAAGCTTAGTTATATTTTGAAGACGCTAGATCAGGGATGAAAAAATAATTTGCTTGACATTTCAGCGTGCTCGAACGGGTACTTGACTTCCGTATGCTATAGTAAATAGGCTAACTTATCATTTATAGGAGGCTTATTATGTTTCAATATAGCGATCAGAAATATACAGGAGTAGATTTTGGCTCACAGGATTTACGATATGGGGAGCTGATCAGTTGCACCTTTACTCGATGCTCGTTCGCGAATGGATCCTTGGAAGAGCTGACCTCCATGAATTGTCGATTTATTGAATGTGACTTTCGCGGGGCATTGCTAAATGGCTCTATTCATAAAGAATCAGCGTTCGATAATTGCAACTTTAATGGCGCAAATCTATTTGTCACCAAATTCGAAGCTTGTAAAATGACAGGTTCGGATTTCTCTGGATCAACGATGGATGGCATCAGCATCATTCAAGGGGATTGGTCTTATACGAACTTGCGGTTCTCCAACTTAGTGAAACAGGATTTACGTGGGATAAAATTTCATGAGGCAGACTTGTCTGGAGCCAATTTGGAAAAAGCGGATTTGAGAGATTGTGATCTTACGATGGCCGTGCTCGCCAAGGCAAAGCTGCTTGGCGCAGATGTAAGAGGAGCAGAAATGGCGGGTGTGGACTTCAAGAATTTCTCCATCGCCGGTCTACGAATGGATCGGGAGCAAACCGTATTGTTCGCGTTGTCTCATGGTGCAAGAGTAAGGTGATATGAATAAAAAGTATTAAAGAAATAGCAGCTGGATATCTATTATCCGGCTGCTATTCTTTTGCTGTCGAAACAAACATGTTCAGGATCTCGTAAATATGTAAAAATAGGGATAGACTGGAGGCGCGGAATGAAATCAAAAATTCTGGTTACTGCTTTAACGGTAAGTATAATAGCTATGATTATTAGTGTAATTGCCTTAGGAGTTGTATTAAGTAAGGTTTAGACTAATCATTCTTGTTATGCAAACATAGACATACAGGAGGTTCCGTTATAGGATACAACATTCAAGGCAATTGGAGATATGATGGTAGAGATTGGATCGCAAATGTTGGCAGCTTTATCTTTGAGCCTCCAGGTGATATTCATACTCTTATCTCGGAAAAGGAAGAATTCAGAGGAGATCTTATTTATTGAATTAATAGGGGTTACAACAAACGTCTTGACTAATCTTCTTCATTATGGTTATCATAGACACATGAAGTCCTTGATTGGGAGGGGTAAACAACAATGAAATATTCAAAAGCGACGAACTATGCCCTCCATACGATGCTTTATTTGATTGCTGTAGCAGTGGATAGACCTGTAGGCGTTCAGCAGCTCGCTGAAAAACAAGGCGTATCTCCGACCTACCTTTCGAAGATCCTGACTAAGCTGGTGAAGGCAGGGCTGATTGAATCTGCATCCGGCGCAAATGGCGGATATAGGGTAAAAGGGAGAAAAGAAGATATTTCTTTTCTAGATGTCATTCATGCGATTGAAGGCACTACTTCATTGTTTGAATGCTGCGAAAGTGAAAATCCCCATTGCCTTATAAATCACGTAATGGTGGCCGCTGAAGAAGATATGGAGCGCCATTTAAAGAATGCGAAGTTGGCTGATCTTGCTAAGCAAGCGGGCTTGTCCTTGTGATTACAAGGGCAATTTTTATTCAGCAATTATAGATATCATTTATCTACAAAGTCTTTAATTAAACGAATGGAGGGATTTATTATTAAGATTTATGATGTAGCTATTGTTGGAGGCGGACCGGCGGGATTAAATGCGGCATTGGTGCTTGGCAGAGCCAGAAAAAATGTGGTTTTGTTCGATAATAACGATCCAAGAAACAAGGTGACACATGCATCTCACGGATTCATAACACGGGATGGAGTTGAACCAGCCGAGTTTCGGCGCATTGCGTTGGAGGAGGTGCTGAGTTATCCAACCGTTCAGCATTGGCAGAAGGAAGTGACCGATATTCAGCGATCGGACAATGTCTTCACGGTATCCACCTCCGATGGTGAGCAAATGAAAGCCAGCAAGGTGATTTTATCCGCAGGGTTGAAGGAAATCTTGCCCGAGATTGATGGGATCCGTGATTTTTATGGAAAAAGTATATTCCAATGTCCCTTCTGTGATGGCTGGGAGCTTCGTGATCAACCGTTGGTTGTGATCTCGGATATGCCAAGCGTGATGCATAAAGTGAAATTACTGCTTCACTGGAGTAATGATCTGGTTGTATGTACGAATGGCAGTGACGTTCTTACAGATGAACAACAGGAGCAGTTGGCTTCCCGAGGTATACCGGTTATCCAGACTCCTATCTCAACTTTATCCGGGCAAAATGGGATACTGGAGAAGGTTCACTTTACGGATGGTTCTTTTATTGAACGAAGCGGCGGGTTTATTGATCCTATTCAACTTCCTAAGGCTGCTTTCCAAGAGTCATTGGGTTATCAAACGACTAGCAACGGTGGAATCGAGACCAGTGAGATGGGTAAGACCACCGTAGAGGGCGTATACGCAGCAGGGGATTCGGCTTATGTAATGCCGTCGCAATTAATCTACGCCGCGGCATCCGGCAGCAAAGCAGCAATGGCGGTAATGGCAGATTTGACTGAGGAAAATTGGCTTAAGCAATAAAATGGAGAAGTGTGCATGAGGAATGCACACTTCTTTTTTTCTGTAATAAAGGGGTATTCATCTGCGCAACATATACATGAACTTTCTGGAAGAGGAGGTAATCAGAGTGGAAGCCGTGGATGTGAGTGAACATTTAGCGATCAATCAAGATACTTTGCAATCTATTTTTCATAACTGCGCTGATGTGGTATTTCGCTCTTTGAAGCTATCGGAGAATTCGAGTATTCTTCTTGTTTACATATTAGAGATGACAGACTCCAAGGAAATGGAGCAGATTATTTCGGCATGTATGATAAGCCAAGATTACGAGCGGCTGACAAAGTATAACATGGTGACCCGTATATCGGATATTGTAGCTAAAGTTCTAAAAGGCAGCACCGCAATCATTATAGATGGTAAACCATATGCTTATATTGCAGAACTGACTTCTTTCCAGCATCGCTCAATCGACGAGCCCTCGAATGAAGCATCTATACGAGGACCACGTGAGGGATTCACTGAAGATCTAAAGACAAATAAGAGCCTGATTCGAAGGAAAATTAGCCATCAAAATTTAAAGTTTGAAATGCATCAAGCAGGAGAGTTGACCAATACCGATTTTGTTGTTGCTTATATTGAAGGTAAGGTAAAACCAGAACTGCTCCAAGAAGTTTCAAGGAGACTGCAAGCTTTCCGTACGAATCAACTGCTTGATTCAGGCTATATTGAAGAATTTATCGAGGACAAGACCTTCTCCTTATTCCCGCAAATTCAAAATACCGAACGCCCGGATACAGTTGCAGCGAGTTTATTGGCAGGGAGAGTAGCCATTATCGTTGACGGGTCGCCTAATGCATTGTTGTTACCAATGACATTCTGGTCCGGATTTCAAGCAGCGGAAGACCATTATGAACGTTTTATCTATGTATCTGCTGTTAGACTTTTGAGGTTCTTGCTTGCTATCCTGTCCTGCCTGCTTCCATCTATATATGTTGCACTGACGACATTCCATCCCCAGATGATTCCCCTGGCTCTAATGCTTAGTATTTCAGTATCCAGAGAAGGCATTCCGTTTCCGACCGTTATTGAGACGTTATTAATGGAGCTTATGTTCGAGGGGTTGCGAGAAGCTGGTCTACGTCTGCCAAAAGCAATCGGTTCAGCCGTGAGTATCGTAGGCGCATTAGTTATTGGGGAAGCAGCTGTTCAAGCTGGATTTATCTCTGCTCCTATAGTCATGATTGTTGCAGGTACAGGTATAGCTTCATTCGCATTTCCTAGTTATAGCCTTGCATTGCCATTTCGAATGTTAAGGTTTCCACTACTCATATTTGGGGGATTCCTTGGACTTTATGGTGTTGCGATAGGAATAATGTTTATTATGATCCACCTTGTGTCACTCAAGTCGTTCGGAGTTCCTTACTTAAGCCCAATGGCTCCTATTGCACCTAAATTTTGGAAAGACACATTGATTCGAATGAACAAACGTTACATATCGGGAAGGCAAAAACAATGAAAAGAATCTATTATTCCATCCTTTGTGTAATTGTAATACTGAGTGTTCTCCTTACAGGCTGCTGGGACAGGAATGAGATAAACGATTACGCTTTCTGGATTGGAACATCCTTGGATCTATCAGAGGACGGTCAGCTTGAAAAAAGCGCTCAAATCGCCGTTCCATCGGGCATTAGCAGCTCCAGAGGAGGGGGCGGTGGAAGTGAAGTAAGGGCAAATATCGTAGTAACCGCTTCTGGAGCTTCGATTGTTGATTCCATGCAGCAAATTCAAGATAAGCTGCCCCGGAGGATCTTTCTCGGACATCGCAGGTCTATATTCATCGGTGAAAAAATGGCCCGCAAGGGAATTCTCGATATAATGGATCAATTCACGCGAAACACGGATACGCGAATGCGGACAGATATTTTCGTTGTGAATAATGGAAAAGGAAAGGAATTGTTAGATATTAACAGTCCTTTTGAGCAATTCTCGACAATCGTGGCGGTTAATCAAGACCGATTTTGCCGATTAGGAGACACTGCCTTAAGGGATGTGTTACTCGATGTTGGACGGGATGGCATTCGGCCTTCGATGCCGATGGTCGATATTGCTCCCAAGAATAAACAAGAGAAACATCAAATTATCGAGGTTAGATCCGTTGCTATTTTTAATAAAGAGTTACGGATGGTTGGAGAAGTTAGCGGGAGAGAGTCACTGGAATTGTTTTGGGTCAAAGGGGTGCTAAAGAATCTATACATGACGGAAGAAACGGGACAAGGCAGCGTATCTCTGTATGAATCTAATCTTAAAAAAACCGTTCGTACGGAAATCAAAGACAATAAGCTTAAAGCCCATGTGAAACTGATGGGAACTGGACGGCTGCTTGAAAACAATACGAATATTGATCTTTCCGTAACTACCGAACGAATCCGTTTAGAACGAGAGTTAAATAAAATGAAAGCTAAGCAAGTAGAAGAGACAATAAAAAAGCTACAGAGTCAATACGGGCAGGACGTGTTCGGATTTGGAGAAGAGATACATAGAGAACATCCTTACTACTGGAAAGGAATTCGGACCAAATGGGATCAGCTTTTCCCTACCCTTGAAGTGTCTGTTGAGGTCAAATTGAAAATACAGAGTACAGGGGATATAGGCAAGCGCGTCCCGGGAATAGGAGATAGAAAGTGAAAATTTCAACTTGGCAGTTGTTCTGGATCTTCACTACGTTAGAAATCTCGATGAGCATATGGCTGACTGTATCGCCAACGATTGAGATAGCTAGACAGGACGCCTGGATCTCCCTTGTGGTGGCAGGCGTCATTGGTCTTGTTGTGACCATGATATTAATTCGAGTCAGTCAGATGCACGCCTCCCATACCTTAGTTGAGTTTACTCAGAAGCTATTTGGGAAATGGGTCGGAAAAGGAATTGCTATGCTGTATATTGTGATGTGGTTTTCTGTAGCCGCTGATATATTAAGAATCTTTTCATTATTTATTAATCAATTTCTATTTCACGATACGCCGGTATGGATCATCGCAGTTCTTATGGTCGCAGCTATGGTGTATATCAACTATGCAGGAAACATCGAAGCGATTGCCCGCTTTAGTGAAATGGCAGGGCCATTGCTCCTGGTGGGGATTATCATTACTTTTGCGTTGAATATAACTAATCTGCACCCATCACTTCTTTTGCCTGTATTTGCGGATACCGGTGTCATACCGATTTTGAAGGGTTCAATGGTGAATGCTTCTTTCTTAGGGGAATCGATGATGCTCATGATGTTAACCCCGTTCATCACAAATTCGAAAAAACTGATGAAGCCAACGCTGCTGGCGATTGGAACTCCATCATTAATTGCTGTAGTGACGGCGGTTATGGTTGTCGCAACCTTTGGAACTAATATTGGATCCACTTTATACTTTCCGTATTTTAGCATGGTCCGATTTATTAATTATCTGGAATTTATTCAAAACATGGATGTCTGGATCGTGTTCATCTGGATCTTCAGCGTATTTATCAAGTTGTCCATTTACTTGTTCATTAACAGCTATGGAACTGCACAATTATTAGGCATCAAGAACTGGCGGGCAGTGCTCGGATATGCTGCAGCCATCATTTTGGCTATAGCCTTAATACCGGCAAATATCGTTGGGATGTTGGATTACGCGAATTTTGTATGGATCAAATACATATTCCCTATTTTTATTGTTGGGTTTCCGATTATTTTCCTGCTCGTTAGCTTGATTCGAGGCAGGAAATTGGCAGCATCCTAGTGTGGCAGACATCACGGAGCAGGATTGGAATCAAGATGTCATCAAAGTCCTTCAGATGGAACCGAATTATATTATTGAAGAAGGACAATTTCTGGAGTACGTCGTTATGGTGCTGGAGGGCACAGTTAGAATGTATAAAGTAAGCTCCAGTGGCCGGGAAATCACATTGTACAGGATTCATAGCGGAGAATGTTGTCCACTAATGAGCTCTAGTGTTTTGGGAGAGTCCGAATATGAAGCTTCAGCTTGCGTAGAAACAGCCGGCCTGGTGCTGATGATTCCTGCGGAGATTTTCCGAGAGTGGACGGATCGATATCGGAACTTCCGTCAGTTCATCTTTAAATCTTTTGCCAGACGGATTGTCATTATGTCTAATCTGCTCGACAGTATCAACTTCAAATCCATTCGTGGACGAATTTCAGAGTTTCTCATTCAGATGGCCAATCAAACCGATAATTCCAATACTTTTCATATTACGCATGACAGTTTGTCCGTTGAGTTGGGTACGGCCCGCGAGGTGATCAGCAGAACGTTGAAGGAACTAGAGAGGGAAGATATCATTCAACTTTCAAGAGGGAGAAATACGATTAGAAATCGAAGCGCACTCGAGCGGTATATAGAGTAATAAATGATCAGCCACCTGTTAGATGGTTTTTTTTGTAAGTGACGAAGTAATTGCTTTACCATTTCTAATTACTGGCTTGGCACAAAAATGTGCCATCAATAAATTATTATTCCGTAATACTTGCCGAATCAGATAAGAGTGCCCTTTTTCGTAGTGTGTGAGCTAAATTCTTTCATAAATATTGACAACTCTGTTTAACAATGATAGTCTCACTTAGATGCAATTGATATCGATTATCATTATTGATTGCGATAATTAAGCTATTATGGAGGAAAGCACAAATGAAAAAGTTTTTACAAGTAAGTTTGGTTCTGCTATCTATTCTAATTATTACAGCAGCTTGTAGTTCGAAAAATACGAATAACACCAGCAACGTTACCCCTAGTATTGATACAGCAACTGGTTCTATCGTGATTAAACATGGTAAAGGCGAGACTAAGCTTGACAAGCCGGCAGTGCGAGTTGTCGCTTTGGAGTGGATTTTCTCAGAGGAATTAATCGCACTAGGAATTCAGCCAGTTGGTAATGCGGACAATAAGGAATATACGCTATGGGTCACTAAAGAAGCGGCACTCGCAGATAACGTTACAGATGTCGGCTTGCGTTGGGAGCCTAACCTGGAGACGATCGCTGCGTTAAAGCCTGATCTGATTATTTCCAATACAGATAATAACGATGCGATTTATGATCAGCTTAACGCGATCGCTCCCACGATTGAATTTGATCCTTATCCGAACGAAGGAGACGCTTATACAGGAATGGTCAAAGACTTCAAAACCATTGCTCAAGCAGTAGGTAAATCGGAGGAAGCAGATAAAGTGCTTGTCGATCTGGATCAGCATTATGCAGAGGCTAAGGAAAAGCTTGCAGCAGCTGGCAAAGACAAATTTAATTATGTTATATCTCAAGGATTCAGCAGTCAGAATTCAGTAACATTGCGGATGTTTACGGATACGTCGACAGTCGTTCAAACGCTCGATCGTATCGGTATTACCAGCGACTGGAAGTCGGACAAATTTGAGAAGTATGGTTTTACAGATGCGACCTTCGAGGCCCTACCCGCAGTGAGCGATTCCAACTTCATATATATTGTCCAAGATAACGATAACGTTTTTGGTGACGCTGCGAAAGATAATACGGTTTGGAATGGATTAAATTTTGTTAAAGAAAACCGGACTTATGGCATTGGTGGAGACACATGGACCTTTGGCGGCCCACTATCTTCCAAAGTATTAGTTGATCGTGTTGTTGAAGCTATTACAAAATGAGAACGTTTAGTTTATTCGTGAGCGGCTTAGCCGCTCTCTTCTTATTGTCGATAGCCAGTTTGTGTTTTGGAGAAGCTCAGATTTCTTTCAAAGTTGTCTTAGATGCGCTGATTCAGCGCGAAGATCTGCCCTTACATAATGTGGTATGGGATATGCGTATGCCGCGTGCAATATTAGGCATTTTCTCCGGGGCAGGGCTTGCGGTAGCCGGGGTCTTGCTGCAGACGATTACTAAAAATCCGCTAGCATCAACAGATACACTTGGGATTAATGCTGGTGCTTATTTTATGGTTGTTGCGGGAACGATCTTTTTCCCTAGCCTTCTTCACCAGTCACCGTTTCTCTTTGCCGCCGCTGGCGGAGGCGTTACAGCAATGTGTGCCTATTTGCTTGGAGGCGGTCGAGCTACAAGTCCAATCCGACTAGCTCTTTCCGGTATGATTGTAGCGATGGTAACTGGTTCATTTACAAGCGCCCTACATATATTCTACGCCACAGAAACACAATCGCTATACTTATGGGGCTCAGGCTCGCTCGCGCAACTTGATTGGAAAGGTGTTTCGTATGCCTGGCCTGGAGTCAGTGCTATTATAATTGCAGCTTTTTTTATGGGCAAGCAATTCGACGTCTTTAACTTGGATCAGTCCACTGCGCAATCATTAGGTCAGAAGGTTGAACTTACTCGCTTTGCGGGATTGGCGCTTGCCGTATTGGTTGCTGCAGTTGTGGTCAGCGTAGTTGGTCCTATCGGATTTGTTGGTCTCGTTGCCCCTCACTTAGTACGTCTAAGTGGATTGCGCAAGCATAATTGGCTCATTCCCGCTGCCGCCCTTTGGGGAGCCGTATTGCTTACTGCAGCAGATGTTCTGACGCGAATGGTTCGGAGCAGCATGGGGGAGATGCCCGTTGGCGCGATGATGGCGATAATCGGAGCACCATGGTTTATTTGGCTCATACTTAAAAAATTGAAAGGAATCTCGGGTTCTCTATCCAGCTCATCCATGTCTATTGGCAGAACTCGTGTTCACCTTTCATTCCCGCTTATTGCATTCAGTATGCTTTTCTTAGTTGTTGCATTCATTCTTGTAAGCATGACAATGGGCGGTACACGTATTCCACTAAGTCAGTTATTCCCGAGTCTGATGGGGGCTGATCAAGCAGGCACTTATTCCATACTCATGAATTTACGATTGCCTCGTACCCTTGTTGCTGCAGGTGCTGGCATTGCACTAAGCGTAAGTGGTGTTCTTGTTCAAGCAGCTGTTCGTAATCCGTTAGCTGATTCTTCTATATTGGGAGTAACCTCGGGAGCTGGATTCGGAGCATTGCTGGTACTCATTGCCTGGCCGCAAGTGTTGATTATCTTTCTTCCGATCGCCACTGTTGGCGGAGCTATTATTGCTGCAGGCGTCATCTTTCTATTCGCTTGGCGAAAAACGCTCAACCCATCAGTTATTATTCTACTGGGGATTGCGGTTTCCGCTATTGGATCCGCCGGCATTCAAGCTTTAATCGTACTGGGGCCATTATGGGGGAGTACAGGTTACATATGGTTGACGGGTTCGACATACGGTCGCACATGGGATCAATTCCTCATGATCTGTATCTTTCTAGTCGTTCTCCTGCCAATTGCATGGTGGCTAGGTCGTAAGTTTGACTTACTCGCATTTTCTGATGACAGCTCTATAGGATTTGGTTTGCCGGTGCGTAAAACACGATTAATAGCTATGACTGTTAGTGTTCTTTTATCCGCCGGTGCTGTGGCTGCTGTTGGAACGGTAGGCTTTCTCGGTTTAATTGTCCCACATATGATTAGAAGCTTAATTGGGCATAACACGCGACAATCTATTGTATTATCAGGCTTACTTGGGGCACTGCTGCTTGTATTGGCCGATACGATTGGTCGAACGATCCTTGCTCCGGTTGAAATTCCATCCGGTCTATTAATTACATTGATTGGTGCACCTTATTTTCTATACTTAATGTTTCGATCACAAAAGAAGACGTTTTAGGTTATATGCTAGTGAGCTCAATAGAGACACGACGACAGCCGATCACTATGATCGGCTGTCGTTTTCTCATTATTGGAGCTTAGCGTAACTTTTACTTTATTAACGCGTCCTAATTGTGGAAACATACAAATAACAAGCTTTGTGGAGGCGTAAAAGTTGAATAGAATATTATTGATTTTAATTATTGCCTTAATAGGAACGCTGCTTGGTTGTAGTAAACAACCTGATAAAGGTGATTATATCATCGGAAAAGAATACGAGAGTAATATACCTAAAATATATGTAGTTCATCATATCACGGATAAAGAAGCTAGGACTAAATCTCTTCATGATTTTTTAGTCAATGATGATGAGAATGATGTGGTACTGTACCACGTAAACGATATTAAACTATATAATGACCTGGATATTGGCGAAAGGGTAACTGTAAAACCAGGGGGATATACGATGTTATCTTATCCCCCTCAAGCAGTTGCTGAAGAAATCATTAGATATTCAAAAAGAAATTAACTGCGCAAAACGGTGATTACAAAATGTTGAGGCGCTTCAAGGCCTCCAGTGTAACCGTCTTGGCAGTTGTTCCGCTGCTGTCCACATTTGCAGCGAACACCCAGTCGGTCGTCCCGCGCTCCACATAGCCCACATACCAGCCGAGTCCCATGTCTGACAAACGCGTACCTGTTTTACCATGAACAGTGTATTTGTCCTGATCGTCATCAATCATGATGCGCTTGACGGTCTTCATCGTCTGCTCTTGGAAGGGCAGCGTCTCGTCCACTAGGTCTTCCATGAAACCGACTTGCTCTTGCGCCGAGATCTTGAGCGAGCTGTTCAACCAAAAGGTATCGATGCCCCCACTAGTATCCATATTACCGTAATGAATACGCTCCACGTAGCTCTTCATCCTCTCGGCCCCGATGTCTCTAGCCATCTCCTGGTAATACCAGATTGCGGATGCCCGCATTGCCGAGCCTAACGTATGGTCTCGGTTCCACACCTCGAACGGTCGAACGATGCCGTCCCACCGTTTGACATCATATTCGTCCTGAACGGCGCCAACCTCAAGTCCTATTAGCGCGTTCGGTACCTTGAATGAAGATTCTGGCGTGAACCGTTCCCGGCTGCGTTCGGGATTACAGACGTAAACGCGGTTTGTCTTCAGGTTTTTGACAATCAAGGTGCCATGCACGTCATGAAACAGCTCGTCACATGGAAGCTTCATTTCTTTCGGGGCGGCATTCACGGGAAGTACCGCTGTACCCGTTGTACCGGCGAACAACAGTGCGGCAAACGTTAAGGTGACTCGGTTAATCTTTTTCCAACTAATCAAGTTGCATTCCTCCTCGGGCTTCTTCATAATGGCGAAACAGTTGTCGACAACACTGAGTATAGAGGTATGTAAGGCTTGGCTGCACATCCGTTTGAAGCGAGTGTACCCATACAGTTGGTATGAAGGAGGCATGTAAAATGCTTTATGAAGCGATTGTGGAAAAGATCCTTCAAGAGATGAAGAACGGTAAGCGGAAGCCAGGGGACAAGCTGCCGTCAATCCGGGAAGCGGCGGAAACGTTCGGCTGCAGCAGAAATACAGTGATTCGGGCGTACGGAGAGCTCGAGCAAAATCACCGAATCTATGCCGTACCTCAGAGCGGTTATTATGTCGCGCACCGAAGTTCAGGCGCGGTGGAAGGAAGAGGGGCGGCGGAGAAACAGGACGTCATCGATTTCGAATGGGCAGGCCCGGACCGGAACGCCATGCCGTACCGAGACTTTCAGCACTGCATGAACGAGGCAATCGAACGGTACCAAGAGGACATGTTCACGTATTCAGAGGGGCAGGGCCTCACTTCGCTGCGGCTGCAGCTGACCCGGCATCTGCAGGATTTGCAGGTGTTCACGGTTCCAGAACGCATCTATGTGGTGACTGGCTCTCAGCAGGCGCTGCATTTATTAGTAGGGCTGCCTTTTCCGAACGGTAAGAGGAATATCGTCGTGGAGCAGCCGGTGCATCCCGGTATGGTCGAATCGCTGCGAGGATACGGGGGAGAAGTGCATGGCATTCGGTACGACGAAGGCGGCATGGATCTGGAGCGGCTGGAGGTGCTGTTTCGGGACGGCGACGTTAAGTTTTTCTACACCGTCTCACGTTTCCACAACCCAACCGGGTACAGTCATACGAACGAAGCACGCAAGCGCATGGTGGAATTGGCGCAACGGTATGACGTGTACATTATTGAGGATGATTACATGGGCGACTTGGACTTTAATCCGAAGAACGACCCCATGTTCGCATACGATCCGTCCGGAGTGGTCATCTATGTAAAAAGTTTTTCCAAAGTTATGCTTCCAGGCCTGCGCCTTGGGCTGGTCGTGTTACCGGACGGGCTACGCGAAAGGTTCCTGCACGCGAAGGCTGTGGCTGACGTACATTCGCCATTGTTGACACAAGGGGCTCTTGAGGTGTACCTCGAGAGCGGCATGTTCGCCGCTCACATTGACCGGATGCGAGAAATCTACCGCCGCAAAGCAGTGCTGCTGCAGGAGGCATACCGCAAACATTTGCCGCCTGGAACCATGTACACTAGATCGAACTCTGGCTTCTATACCACTATCGGGCTGCCCGCCATGCTCAAGGCACAGGCAGCGGCCGAACATCTACTGCAGTGCGGCGTGCGGGTTGATCCTGCCCAGCGGATGTACCTACCGCAGTTCCGGGAGGAGAATGTCCTTCGTCTGAGTGTCTCGCAGGTGGAGGAAGGACTCATCGAGCCAGGCATCCGAGTCATTGGTGACGGAATTCGGGAACTTCTCCGGCAGCGCACAGAAGTAAGGTTTGTGAGGCGGGGGTAGGCGCCCCCACAACCTCACCACTTCCTGATAGGCTTTGGGGAACGTAATATCACGTGCGGTGTGACGCTCTCCAATGGCTAGGAGTAATGCCGGTTACTTTTTTAAACACGGTGCTGAAATGCTGGCTCGTCTTGAAGGCAAGACCTAAAGCAAGGTGGGTAATGGAAATATCGGAGTGCGTTAACAGCTGTGCGGCGTGTTCCACACATGAACGTTCTACGAATGAGGAGGGCGACTGACCAAAGCTCTGCCGGAACAATCGGTAAAAATGGGATTCACTTACCCCTATTGAGGCAGCGATGTCTCGGTTGTTCCATTGCAACTCAGGGTTTCGTTGGATGTTTTCCGTAATGGAACGCAAGGCAGTCGGCAGGTCCTCAGGAATATGTAAATCAGGAGAAGGCTCGGTCATGTTAAGAAGAAGATCAAGCACAAGATGACGGACTTTCAGCTTAAGCCATGGCTGTGCTTCCGATTGAAGAGCTTGCTGCAGCTTACGGAATCTTATTTTCAACTGGACATTGGTTCGTAAGATTCTTGGCAGGCTTCGTAATTTATCGATGACAGCGGCGGCTTCACTCTCGCAAAGACCAAGCCACGAGGAAGAGTCCTTTGAAGGAGGTATTCTTACAATCATCCACCAGATCGTGCAGGGTTCCATAAAATCCATACGCGCTCGGTGAGGCTCATTCGGGCGGGTATGAAACAGTTCGCCGGCTCTTGTTTCATAATATTGTCCATTGACCTCCCAAGTTACTTTCCCGCTCTCTGTCAGCACAAATTCAAAGGCTCCATCATGCTCATGATGAGACAATTTCATTGCTTCTGTAAAATGATCATACCCAAGCATGAGAAGCTCGGGAACCTGGCTGACATTGGAATGGTCACTACTATTATCTGCTTCATATTCCCATCGTCCAGAACGGCTTTTCAAGGTAGTCATCAATAGGTCTCCTTGTGTCGAATCATATCTATGTATAAAATCCTATTCGATAGTTTTCGGGAAGTCAAAGCCTATATAAGCTGATATCTTGAGAGGGTAAATAATTAATAGTGATGAGGTGGAATGATGGGTTTTATTCCTTATGAAGTGACTGCACAAGATAAGCAGGATTTCGAAAATAACGGCTATTGGATCAGCCCTAAGCTTATTGATGATGAGACGATTGAAAAGCTTCGGCTGGCGCATGAGCGGATCTGGTCATCAGATTTCGACGGTGACGGCTACCCCATGCATGACATCCGTTTACCCGAGAATAAATTAGCGCTGCGTAAACATGATAATGGCTGGTGGATTAACGACGAGGTTCGAAGCGTTGTAACCCAACCAGATTTAGGGCATATGTCCGCTGAACTGCTTGGTGAATCCTCTATTAGGCTATGGCATGATCAGATCATCTACAAGCCTAGTGCTGCAGGTCAGGAGACGAGGGTAGGCAATGTTGGATGGCATCAGGATTATGGGTTTTGGAGATGCAGCAGTACAACAAATATGGTAACAGTCTGGATTGCCTTGCAGGATACCGATCTGAGCAACGGAGGAATGAGAACAATTCTGGGCTCTCACAAGTGGGGAATTGTTGAAGGCAGTGCTGCTTTTTTTGATCAGGATTTGGAAGGACTTAAACAGAAATTCTCAAAAGGCGACTGGAACGATGAACCTTGTATTTTAAAGGCTGGCCAAGCAAGCTTCCACCATGGATTAACGTTCCACGGCTCGGGTCCTAATCTGTCTGAAAATCCACGGCTCTCCATTGTTGCACATTTGATGCCTGGTGATACGGTCTATAAGGCAGGCAGAGGCAGACATGATAATGTTCGTCTGCTTGGTCCTCGTCCATACGACGGCCAGCCTTTCGACAATGAATATTTCCCTTTGCTTTACAGCAAATAAGAAGAATAAGTGGAAGGAAGGGCATATGCCTTTCCTTTTTTGTTAAGTGGTGGGCAGGATAACGTATTGACTATGCAGAATCAGTTTGTATCTTACAACTCAATAAAAGGATTGAAATAAGGAGGACTATGAGGAAAATCAAGAACATTTAATAGTCGCGGGGATAAGTCGGCTCGTCGACACTGGGGTGCTGTTCTACATGTTGCCCGTCGAAAAGATGGCTAATGGAGATAGTGAAACATGCTAACGTGAAGGAGGAAAGAATCATGTTGTATATTTTTGGCGGTCTGCCAGGCACCGGAAAGTCTACGTTATCGTCAGCTTTGGCTAGGGAACTTCGGGCAACGTACCTTCGGGTTGATGTTGTAGAGCAGGCTCTGCGAGCTACCGGACTCAGTGTTAATGGACCTGAGGGTTACATCGTGTGTTATGAAATTGCAAAGCAAAGCCTCCGTTTAGGACATGATGTGATAGCAGACACGGTTAATCCTATTCACATCACTTGTCATGACTGGAGAAATGTAGCGGAGTCTCTCGAAATTCCGTTTGTCGAGATCGAAGTGGTCTGCTCTGACGAAAGTGAACATAGACATCGGGTTCTTACGCGTAAAACAGATATATCTGGCTTAATGCTCCCCACATGGGATCAGGTTAAGAACAGGCATTATGAAGCTTGGGATCGCGATCATATCATAATAGACACGGCGAATCATACTGTGGAGGAAAGCTTGATAGAGTTACGTAAACGGCTAGGTCTTGAAAATTAATCGATAATTAGATGACGGATCATAAAAGTACTAAACATGACGAGGCAGCCAGAACGGCTGCTGTTTTATTTTAATAAATTTGAGGTGTGTTCTCTTGGTTACTGTTTCGACAGAGATTGAAATTAAAGCATCTATTGCAGTTTGTTTTGATATGGCAAGAAATATTGAATTGCATACGAAAACGGTCTGGAGACATACCCAGGAAAGTGCAGTAGCTGGAAGAACTTCTGGATTGATTGGTGAAGGGGAATTTGTCACTTTTCAAGCAAAGCATTTTTTAATAAGACAAAAATTAACTTCAAGAATCACTGACTATAATAGACCATACAAGTTTGTTGACGAGATGATAAGTGGTGCTTTTAAAAGTATGAGACATGAGCAAGAATTTATTGATTTAGGAAATCGAACGCTGATGAGAGATACCTTACACTTTGAGGCTCCATTAGGCTTAGTTGGATGGATTGTTGAAAGAGTTATTTTAAAAGGATATATGGAGAGATTTTTAAATTACCGTAATAAACAATTAAAGGAGCTAGCCGAAAGAGCAGTTTGATGGTGTAACGTAAGAAAATATAACCACCTTTATGCAAAAAAAGAGAACGTGCCCGAGTTATTCTCGAGCAACGTTCTGCAATATTCTTCGATCTAATGGGATACCCTTATTTACCGTTAAACGCGCTCAACATCCAAACATGTTTCTCAAGCTTTTTATGGATGGCAAGTAACATGTCTGCCGTTGTCTCATCGCCGGCTTCTTGCGCGATTTCCATGCCTTCCTTCAATTCATCGATAATAGACTTGAAGTCTTTTATTAGTTGATCAACCATTTGTTCAGCCGTTTCCTTGCCGCTGGCTTCCTTGATCGTGGACTCTTCTAGAAAGTCTGTCATCTTGGCAATTGGCTGGCCCTTCACCGCGAGCAGACGCTCAGCGATTTCATCGACGTGTAACGCGGCTTCCTCGTATAACTCTTGGAATTTTACATGCAGCGTAAAGAATTGCGAACCTTTCACATACCAGTGATAGTTGTGAAGCTTAATATAGAGGACGCTCCAATTGGCGACCTGGCGGTTCAAGAGTTGTTGAACGGATTGTGTTGTTTTTGTAGTCATGGTTTATTCCATCCCTTTCAAGTTAAATTGAATTATTAATATTGTTATATTTAAACCTAAATACGTTAAATGAAACAGCGATGCTTAAAATGGCAACAGCTTACAAGTTAAAATTAAATACATAGTTTAAAGAGGGGAAATAAAATGCAACGCAGATCGTTTCAATTTAATGTGAGACATTTTCACGGAATTACAGAATGGATTGCAGACGTTCAACCAATTAGTAATAAGAGTAATAAATTTTTAGTCCTCACTAAAAATAGTAAGATTTATGAATTGGATACTAAAAATGAAGTTATTACTGAGTTGTTTAGCTTTGATAGTGAAGGAATAATATTTGACGAGAATGTCTCGCTTCTGGTATCTGCAAAGGGCGAACTAATTGCCGTATATAATACATTCGGTAGTCATGGGATTGTAATAGATGTCCAAACAAAATCGATAATAATGCGTTTTAATCGAGATGATTATCATTCTGAACAAACCGTTTTTCCTGTCGCTTTTACCTATCATAACAAACAAATATTATTGATTCATGGTACAAAATGGAATAGGCTGGATATTACAAATCCTTTAACCCACGAAGTCTTTTCTAAGAGAAATGATCCTAAATTCGAATTATCTGAAAACAAATCTACAGAATCAGAACATTACTTGGATTATTTCCATGGGCAGTTACTAGTTTCTCCTGATTATAAATGGATTGTAGATAATGGATGGGAGTGGCATCCTGCTGGATGTGTGACAGGGTGGAGTATTTCTGAATGGTTACAAAACCGATGGGAGTCTGAAGACGGTAAGAGCAAAATGAATCTTTGGAGCTGGAAAGAAGATTGGAACGATCCAGTATGTTGGATTAGTAATAATGAGATTGGCTTAGTTGGTAGACATAATTCTGATTTTATTGATGAGAATGAGATTTTTGATGATAGATGTTTATTTAGAAAGGTAGATGTAAGTACAGGAGACGTTTTGAATGAGTTTCCTATTGCACCAGGCAATATATATTATGATGCATACTTATTTTCATGTTCCAAGGACGTAGGAATAAAAATATATGATGTTAATTCAGGTGAACTACAATACGAAAATAAGGAATTAATTATAGATAATTATCATCACAAATCAAAAGAGTTTATCAGATATGATAATGAACAAATAATAATCTATAGGTTGATCGAAGAGATTAACATACTTTAAAAGGGGATACTCAAATGTCATGTTTTATTTGTGATAAGCATCGTGGCATTTCAAATCAACCGCCTGGTGGATATTTTTATGAAGATAAGCATTGGAAAGTTTGTCACTTTCCCGCGGACCAATCTGTTCTTGGGCGTATTGTATTGGAATCTAAACGTCATTTTTTGGATTTTGCTGAGATGACAGAAGAAGAGGCTGCATCTTACGGAAATGTAATAAAGTTATTGTATGCAGCACTAAAACAGGTCACAGAAGCAGAACGGGTGTACCAACTCATAACTATTGATGGTACTCCACATTTTCATGTGCATTTTATTCCTCGTGGACGCGATGGCAAGACAAGAGGGTTAGAATATTTAAGACAAGAATTATCTTGTAATGAAGAAGACGCCATTCAATTAGTTAATAAACTGCAAGTAATTCTTAATCTTTCTAGATAGCTGGCTTGAAGATCCATTGTCACAACCTTTGTTTAAGTTATTCAAATAATACGTTGCTGGCATCTCAACAGGCGAACGAAGCTGGCAAGTCCGCTATAAACCGATTCTCCAAGATTCATTCCATAGTGATCAATGGAAGAACGTAGCTGGGGATGAAGAATTGCGAAAACTGGCCGCAGATTCACTAGATTGGGGGAACCCGAAAGCCCCGACAGGGTCCGATGCTATAATAAATGGCTGCAAGAACTCTCTATGCAGGTCCAGTCGGATGGCGAAACGTATTTTGTTGCCCGCAGCTTTGCCGACCAGTACTGGGCATACGTGCGTGATTCGGTCCGTGGCGGCGTGCTGGTGCTGGAAGACTTCGCTACGAAGGAATCTCATGCGGATGCCCTCATATATATCCTGCAATGGGCGGCTCACGAGGCATCCACCTTGGGATGCGAGTGGGTTACCATTACACGCCGTATTCATAAGCTGTGCGAGCAGCTGGGATTCGAAGCGGAGATTGTTTTACAAGAAGGATAGAGCTAAGAAGCCACAATGATAGGACTCGGTTCAACAGAGAGTCGCGTAAAGGTTAATTATTAAACTATAGAAGAACGTGGAAGCTGCATAAATTGCGGCTTTTTTTTATTAAAGTACATATCAGATTTGATCATCTTGACTTTCTTTGATTACAAATGTAGTATTGACTACAAAAGTAGTCTAATTGGAGGTAGAATGATGAAGGAAATTCCACGCATTTCTGATGCGGAATGGGAAGTCATGAAGGTGTTATGGGCAAAATCGCCGATGACAGCAGGTGAGGTGATTGACTCCTTAGCAGATATAAACGACTGGAGTCCAAAGACAATCAGAACCTTACTCACCAGGTTGGTTCAAAAAGAAGTGATAACCTTTGATTCAAACAGTAGGCCATATGTGTACTCTCCTCTAGTTGCAGAAGAAGAAACCACTCGAGCGGAAACGCAATCTTTTCTGAAACGGTTGTACGGTGGTGGAGCTTTAAAACCGATGTTGGTTAATTTTCTGAAGTATGAAAAATTGTCTAAAGAAGACATACAAGAACTGAAAAGTATTCTGGACGAAAGAAAGGAATAAGCCAGATGACTTCTGTTCTTACTGACGCATTAACCTGGATCTTATCCACGTCGTTGATGGCTAGTGTATTGGTCATTTTTATTTTAGTTGCCAAGTGGTTACTGAAAGATAAATTAAAGCCTAGGTGGGCCTATTTGCTGTGGATTCTCTTGGTCCTGAGGTTATTGCTGCCGTGGGCGCCTGAAAGCTCGTTTAGTGTTTTTAATATTTTCCAAACGCTTCCGGAAAATAGCCACCTAGTAACAGAGATAGAAAATCCAGCCTCCCCTGATGTTGAACCAAGCTATGAGATGTCATCAACGACACAGGTACAAGATTCATCCCCAAATACGGTATCGACCATCGGAGATGACTCGACTGTGAAAAAGCCGATGTCACTCTTGCAAATAGCGTCAATGATTTGGCTGGTTGGCATGGTTATGTTCCTAAGCTTTATGGTTAGGGCAAATGTACGGTTCGCTGCGCTAATTAAAAAAGAGGTTGCTGTCATTGATCAAGGGATTAATTCATTGTTTGAACGATGTAAAGACGAAATGAAAGTGCACCGAAAAATAGCGTTAATCCAGACGAATCAAGTATCTAGCCCAACCTTGTTTGGTCTACTGAAACCGAAACTCTTGATACCTGACTTGGCTCTACGTTATTTGAATGAAGTGCAGCTTCGCTACGTGTTCTTACATGAAATATCGCATGTCCGACGTAGAGATATTGCCATGAACTGGCTAATGAACATTTTGCTTAGCGTACATTGGTTTAATCCTTTTTTATGGTATGCATACCACAAGATGCGAGCTGATCAGGAGACGGCTTGTGATGCCTTGGCCTTATCGAGAATTAAGTCTGAGGAGTCCAACGAATATGCCTTAACGATAATAAAATTGTTAGAGCTATTCGCAAATCCAGTTCGTTTAGCAGGGGCAGCCAGTATTTCAGGAAATAAGAAAGAACTTAAGAGGAGACTAGTTATGATCACTTCATTTAAAAAACACTCCTATAAGTGGTCTTTGATAGGTCTTGCAGTCATCTTGTTATTGGGTGGTGCCGCGTTAACGAATGCCAGCACACAAGATAAGGGTAATCAGGCGATCGAGGACAACAATCAATCAGTTGATGTTGCAGCAATTGGAGAGCTAACTGAGGTATGGGCCAATGCACTAAAAACGCGGGAAGGTAAACCCCGTTATGAGATGATGTCTTCAAAAGCGAAAGACAAATTCATACAAGAACAAATCATTAGGAGCGGAGAAAACTGGAATTATAATATAGGGGTTTCTAGTCCTTGGGTTGTTGATTTTGAGAGTGAGATTGATGGTATGAATGTTATTATTACATATTTAACTTTAACAAGTGAACCGAACTATTATAAAACAGTGGAATCTCTAAAGTTTTCCAGGGAAAATGGTAAACTTGTAGTAGATGATTTTGAAACCGTTTATGAAGGAGAATGGACGGAGGACACAAAGATTTCAGCAACAGACTATGAGCGAATGATCAATATAATTATTTCAGTTAATAAAGGTGATCTACCTGTTTCCGCTCTAAAAGATGCTGAACCAATACTTCGTAAAAAAGGTGGTCTAAATAAGTTATCTACATCCATTAGAAAAAAGTATATTAGAGAGACTGTGGATAGGGTAACTACAACAGACCATTGAATTATCATAGAAGAAAGTATTTAAAAAGTATTTAAAAATTTCTCAACTCTCTCGGTGTACATAGGTTCCATGATTTCGTTAGAGATGGAGCAACCACTAAGCTGCCGGCATAATCGGCGGCTTTTGTTACGTTAACGGGCGTTTATCTTTAATAAATAACATCACAGCGCCAATCAGAATTGGTAAAATAATAGATAAAAAATAATTAATGGAAGGAGATTTTCACTCCATCACGAATTATTCAGATTGTTCACTTTGAGCGTAAGACAGCTGAATCTACAATCTCAACTACTGCTTGATAGGATGATATCCACGGCTGTGCTATTCTGATTTCGACAGTACTCTTCATCCATATTTCATAAGGCAATGCTTGCGAAGTAAGAATTGTCACAATGAGCCCATAAGGTGCTCATAAGGCAACAATTCTTTTTAGGAGGTTTTAGAGTGTCAACAGAGAAAAAAGCTGCGTACTCCGGGTGGTCAAACATTATGTACTCCATGCAGTTGCATTGGCGGGCGAGGCCGCTTACGTTGATTTGCTGTGCAGTCTCGATGCTTGTCGGCGTAGGTGTGCCTTTTGTAAGCATCTATATGCCTAAAATTGTCATCGACAACATCACTGCAGGAGTCACGCCAAGCGAGTTTATACTGTCGGTGGGCATTATGGCGCTTCTCCTGGCGGCGTTAAGCAGTGCTAAAAGCTACGCCGATCTCATCACCCATGAATCTGTAGGTACCATCAGCATTTTGAAACACCTTCAAACCATTATGCATAAGCATCTAAATATGGACTACGAGGTGCTGGAAAGCCCCGGATACGCAAAACGGGGTGAGAAGGCGTGGCGTGCCATGCAAAGCAATCACTCTCCAGCCTCCAACATACCGAGAAACCTATCACAGTTTCTAATGAACGTATTAGGTTTTCTTGTATATGGAACGGTTATTGTATCGGTACATCCCCTTATTATTCTCTTTCTAGCCATATCGGCCGGGATCAATTGGCTTGCGCTCTCTCGCGCCAGAAAAGTTGAGAGGGACACGCGGGAAGAGCGGTCAAAGCTTCAAGGAAAACTCTGGTATCTTCAGAAAGTATCGAAGGAGTCGTCCGGCGGCAAAGACGTACGTCTATATGACCTTAGCAGCTTAATCCGCGGTATTTTTCAAAACGTACTCGGTACCTCAACCGAAAAGGAACAAAAGGTAGCAACAGGCGATATGAAAGCACAGTTATCGGATGCGGTGCTCAGTCTGATTCGTGATGGTGCCGCGTACGCGTTTCTTATTTACTTGCTGCTGAACGGTGAGATGACATTGGGCAATTTCGTGCTCGTATTTGCCGCCATTGGCGCATTTGCAGGCTGGTTGTCGGGTATATTGACAAGCGCAAGCGAGCTGATTCGTGCCTTAAGTGAGCTGTCAGATATACGGGATTATCTGGATGTTCCCGATCTGTCTAATACAGGCGCCGGCCATGCGCTGCCGTCCGGCGATCTTCTTCCCCCAACGATTACATTAAGAAGCGTTGGATATACCTATCCAGAGGCAAAGGAGCCGACCCTTTACGGCATCGATTTTGAGATCAAGCCGGGAGAGCGCATCGCCATTGTCGGGGCAAACGGTGCGGGCAAGACGACGTTTATTAAGCTTTTATGCGGACTCTATAAGCCAACATGCGGGGAAATTACGCTCGGCGGCGTCGACATCACGCGATATAACAGAGACGAATATTTTTCTCTTTTTTCAACGGTATTTCAGGATATTCATCTCTTCTGCTGTGATATTGCCGGCAATATCTCGCAGCAGTCCCCGGATCAGACAGACTACGAGAAGGTAGAGGAATGTCTCGTCATGTCCGGACTTATGGATAAGGTAAGAGGGCTTGAGAAGGGTGAATCAACGCTTCTTGTACGTCGGGTGCACACCGACGCTATCGAACTGTCGGGCGGCGAGAAGCAGAAGCTGGCGCTGGCGCGCGCTTTGTACAAAGACGCGCCGGTTATCATCTTAGATGAACCTACAGCTGCGCTTGACCCGATCGCTGAAAGCGAGATTTACCAGCGATACGCCGAACTGACTGCAGGGCGAACTTCGATTTACATCTCCCATAGGCTGGCAAGCACACGTTTCTGTGACAGGATTCTATTAATCGACGGCGGCGGCATCGCTGAGTGCGGCACACACGACGAGCTCATGAGATATGGCGGGAAATATGCCGAGATGTTTAATGTGCAGTCCCACTACTATAAGGAAGGGGAGGTGGCCGATCATGAAGGAGCGTTCCATCTGGCATAACCTGCGCCGCGGATACGGCATCGTAAACCGTTTAACCCCAACCTACATACCGCTTACCATCGTCTCATCCTTTATTAAAGCGGTTCAGCCCTTAATGGTGCTCTTCCTGTCTGCCCAGATCATAAACGAGCTGGCCGGCGAGCGCGACATCGGGCGCATTATGCTGTATGCCGCACTAACAGTAGGGCTAGCTTTTGCCGCTTCGGCTATCAATGCCGCAGTTAACCGCCGGATAACGACATTAAACAGTACGTTGTGGGCGCGTTTCTACTTTTTCCTGGGCAATCGATATATGCAGATGAATTACGATCAAGTGGAAGATACGATGAATAATGAAAGGTTAGCGGATATTGAAGCTAAGTCGAACGGAAACGGGCTTGGCATTCTGCGCCTGCACTACAGTCTGCCGGAACTTTTACAGCCTCTTTTTGAACTGATACTATCTATCATACTGGTTATCGGGATGTTCACATCCACTTCATCCTATGAGCAGACATTTATAACATCACCGTATGCTACCGGTTTGCTTATTCTTCTCATCCTCTCTATGATTCCCTTTACTTATGTACTCAAAAAGAGGGAGGAGAAAATTCAGAAGAAAGTGTTCGAGGATAACCCGAAGTCAAATACCTATGTGAGTTTCTTCAACGAATATATGCAGGCAAAGAATGCAGCCAAGGACATTCGACTCTATAAACAGGCATCGGCGATAGAGGATCACTACAATAAATCGGTTGGAGCTGAGTACTGGTACCGCATTTTTGACTTGATCGGTAAGAACAATGCATTGTCAGCAGCTATGAATGCCATACTAGGCGGCTGTGTTTATCTCTTTATCGGTTTGCGGGCGCTAAATGGCATGTATCCTTTAGGCAGCGTAGTTCAGTACATTGGCGCGGTAACAGGTGCTGTCGGTGCGCTGGCCAAGCTTGTCTCAGTTGTGGGCAATTTTATTACAAACAACCCGTATCTGAACCTCGTGTACGAGTATCTTGACTTGCCGGACAATATGCAAAATAGCGCTAGAGGCAGACAAATCCCGCAAGAAGGATTAGAGTTTGAGTTTCATGATGTCTCATTCAAGTATCCTGGGTCCGACAATTACGCGATCAAGAACCTAAGCATGAAATTTAATATCGGCGAACGGCTTGCCATCGTAGGGCTGAATGGCAGCGGTAAAACAACGATGATTAAGCTGCTATGCAGGCTTTATGAACCTACGGAGGGCGTTGTCACGTTAAACGGCATCGACATTAAGGAGTACTACTATTCGGCATATATGGGCGTATTCAGTGTTGTGTTTCAAGATTTTAAACTGTATTCGTTCTCACTTGGCCATAATGTTACCGCATCCGAGCGTTATGACGCAGCATTGGCTGAGGAATCACTTATCTTGGCGGGGCTGGGCGAAAAGGTTAAGAACATGTCGGAAGGGCTTCATACCTACCTGCATAAGGAGTTCTCAGACGACGGCGTGGAGATTTCAGGAGGCGAAGCGCAGAAGGTAGCTCTCGCAAGGGCGCTGTACAAGAACGCGCCATTCGTGATATTAGACGAACCTACGGCGGCACTTGACCCGATCGCAGAGTTTGAGATTTATTCCCGATTTAATGAATTAATCGGCGGTAAAACGGCAATCTTCGTCTCACACCGGCTTTCGTCCTGCCGATTCTGTCATGACATCGCCGTGTTTCACGAGGGTAGGCTTATTCAACGTGGCTCCCATGATAAGCTTGTCGCCGACCGGGACGGGAAATACGCTGAGCTTTGGAATGCGCAGGCTCAGTATTACGTTGGGGCATAAGTAAGTGTCGGATGACAGGTGGCTAGTGAGAAATTAGTTCCTGAACATGGAGCGAACAGGAAGCCGGGTTAAATTTCGGCAAATAAGGGGAAAATAGTGGAGCTTAAGATTCTAGTTCATGGAGCGTGACTTTGCTTGTTTGACTTTTTCCATAAACAGGAGACCTTATCAGCCGTTGAATGGGCAATGCGGGCTATCGTAGCCTATTTCTTTCTGCTTATCGTAGCCAAGCTGCTCGGACAGCGTTCCATTTCCCAGCTGCGATTTCTTGACTTCATTATTGCGCTCATACTTGGCAACATTATTGCCCACCCCCTCTCTGACGAAGGGTTGTCGCTCACAGGCTCCATGATCACCACTATTGTTCTTGTAATCCTGTACATGATTACCTCATGGCTTGGTTTAAAATGGAACTTCCTGAAGCATTATCTTGATCCAGCCCCGATGAAGCTGATTCAGCATGGCAAGATCATCATGAAAAACTTAGGCAAAGCCCGCATTTCGATCGATCACCTCTTCTCGGAGCTGCGCAAGCAGCAAATTGAAGATTTTCAGAAAGTCGCCCTTGCCCTCTGGGAGCCGGGAGGAACCATCTCCTTCTTCCTTGAGACTCAGTATCAAACTGTTACAACGAAGGACTTGAAGATTCCGATCTCCCCATTCTCGTTAGTTAAGCCTATTGTCGTGGAAGGAACTACGAATAGTGCAATGTTAAAGGAGCAGGGGAAAAATGAAGCATGGCTGGCGATGAAGATTCAACATGCACATCTAGATATGAAGGATGTTGTACTAGCGACCATCGACGATCAGCAACAACTGCGCATATATACCGAGGTGGACATGATCGAACAAAACGAGCTGCCTCCTACTTGAGAAGAGTTCGTTTTTTTGTGTGTTTGAATATACTGGAGATTGTCAATCGATCAGCATATAGTTACAGATATTCCTGATGGGCAGACTTGCCTTGCGGATCCTAAAATGTTGGGAAAGGCGGTTTCAAATGTCATATTGAATGCAGTACAGAACACGCCGAACGGCGGAGAGATTCGGATATGGAGCGAATCTATTGCTTATCAATACCGCCTTTGTGTCTTAAACATTGGCGTGAGGATTGACAATACCGCTCTGCCGAAGCTATTTGACCCGTTCTACCGCGTGGATAAGGCACGGAGCCGGAATAACGAACGAAGTGGTTTGGGACTAGCTATTGTACGGAAAACGTTGGAATCAATGAACGTTGATTTTACTTTGGAAAACACTGCGGAGGGCGTTCTGTTTTGGATGAACTTGCCGAAGAAGTAATTGCGAAGGATGAAAAAAAAGGAGCTATTATGAATATACGAGAGCGAGTAATACAAGTCTGTTTATATGTTGTTTTCATCTGTTACCTGTTTTTATTAATTAAAATATTTTTCTTATCGAGAGTTTCAATTTCGGAGCTATTTAATAATGACAGGACGTTAGTTAGATCGATAAATCTTATTCCTTTTGATAGCATAGGTGAATACATATCTGGCAGCTCTGTAAATTTAAAAAGATTTGCTTTTGCTAATGTGGTTGGCAATATACTTATTCTTATACCCTTTGGTGTTTATTTGCCGTTATTAAGGAACAACAAGAGAGTAATGAATAATCTATTGTTTATATTTATAGTGAGTTTATTTGTAGAAATCATTCAGGGGATATTAGGCATTGGAACAGCAGATATTGATGATATCATTTTAAATTGTATTGGTGGATGCATTGGGATTCTAGGATTCAAAGTTTTACTATTTATATTAAGAGATGAGAAAAGAGTATATACTGCGGTCACAGTATTATCTGTTATCGTTGGATTACCTATTATCTATTATTATTTGTTCATGATAAAAATGAGATTCTAAATATCTTCATTAAACAGGCTGCCGATATTATCGGCAGCCTGTTCAGCAACTTGGCAGGAGAAGTACTCATTAATCAAAACATTATTGTCAACCAAGTCCAATCATTAGGCTTGGATTATGCACTTACACCTTGACTCCATTTGTAGAAGCCGTAGCCTTGCCCCTCAAAGAACTCTAAAAACCCAACTCCGGCCTGTATTGGTTCAAGTGTTACCTTAATCGATCTGGTAGTGTCACGTCTATGGATGAGCTTGCCCACCCATTCTCCCTTTAAGATATCTTCTTTCACCTGTTGCATAGTTTGACTTACGTACATGCATTTCCACCTTTCTTGTGCCTCATATTAGTGTGACAGCAATCTATTATACCCGCTATTTTTAGTCATCACTTCAGGTATTCATAGTTTATGCCGCTACTCGATTATATAGAAGGTGGTGGATAATTAATGTCACTTTCCGTTGTCGCATATTAGGTAGTTTTATCGACTGAGTTGTATAACCATGATAGCTGAGATCGTATTTTTATTTTATTCTATTTAACTTCCTTTTTCCGCAGAATCCATCAACGCCATCTTGTTTGCCAGCATTCGTGCCAGATGTGTTTGAACCTGCACCAATTCATCTTTTTTCTTTTCGATCTCCTGCATTTTTTGACTAAGAAGCTCAATTTTCTTACGAAGGGGAAGATCATCAGCCTCTTCCGCTTGGATCACTTCTTTGAGTTCAACTAACGTAAATCCTACGGCTTGAACCTTTTTGACCATCAGAAGATGTTCGACTGCTTCTTCGCAATAGTAACGATAATTGTTTTCTCCCCGTTGGACATGTCGGGCATCCAGAAGCCCTTCTTTTTCATAAAAGCGAATAGTAGGAGGGGTTAAACCGGTTCTCTGTGCCAGTTCATGTATTTTCATAAGAATCTCCTCAAAATGGTCTTGACCTTCAAGAGTACTTTATAGTTTATACTCTAAACGTCGAGAGGTACCGCGTCAAAAGAATAAAAAAGACCAGGAAAAAAATTCGAAAAGAAGGAGACACATGATGAATACTATTCGGGCCATTGTTGTTGATCCAAATGAAGAAGCACGTTTGAAAGTAGACGAGGTTGAGGCTCCCCATCCTGCATCGTCGGAAGCGTTGGTTCGCGTTTTTGCGGTCTCTCTTAATCTTGGCGAGGTTCGCACTACAACTAGAGCAAATGCAGGGTGGCGTCCGGGTTGGGACCTATCAGGTGTAGTAGAACAGCCGGCTGCCGATGGATCGGGGCCTCCGCTCGGGGCGAGAGTTTTTGGCATGGTTCATTCAGGTTCATGGGCGGAACTTGTCTCCGTTCCAACGGCTTTCTTATCAGGAATCCCCGAAAATGTTACTTTTGCTCAAGCTGCAACCTTGCCTGTGGCTGGACTCACTGCTTTACATGCATTGGAGAAAGGCGGCTTTCTGCTTAAGCGAAAGGTGTTAGTTACTGGAGCATCCGGCGGTGTAGGCCATTTTGCCTGCCAGCTGGCAAAGCAAGCAGGCGCTATAGTTACTGCTCTTGTACGACGCGAAGAGCGTGCGGCTTGTTTTCATAACATAGGATTACACAGAATAGTCGTAGGAGAAAACGTTGTTGCAGCCCAATCGTTCGGCCCTTATGATGTTATCATCGATACGTTAGGTGGTAAATCATTAAACATCGTTACGACATTTCTTGAAAAAGGTGGAAGTTGTATTAACGTTGGAGCTGCAACAGAACCGGAAATGACGCTACAGGCTAGACTTGAATCGCTACCGGTTGGAGTGCTCGTACTTGATGGAATAGGAAGTCTGACAAGTGTATCGAATGACCTTGAAAGATTAGCACAAATGGTTGCCGACGGTTTATTGCAGCCGCAAATCGATCTGGAGGCATCATGGACCGAAATTGCAGAGGTTACCCAGAGCCTTTTGAATCGACGAATTGCCGGTAAGGCGGTGCTGTCTATTTCTTGATGTTACGTATAAAAAGTTCGCTTTTTATAGGATTACACTAGTTGCAGCAAAACGAGCCGGAAGTGCTGCCATATGGCAGCACTTTCCTGCGTTATACAAAATGGTAGGATAGTGTGGTAATTATGGTATAATTTACAGCACTAAGGTTGAGAACGAGTATACCAATAAGGAAACGGAAAAAATGGTTTTTTTAGAAAATGAATGTTCAGAATGGAGACAGATATGACTTCAATCGTCACGGATATGAGGTTGCTTGAAGTATTTCCATGTTTGAGGGATGTATGCGCCGAGGATTGGGCTGAAGCAAAGCCGGAAATGCGGACATTCTCCGCCAAATCTCGTCTTTTTAAGCAGGAGGAGGCAAGGTTCTACGGCATGTTCTTGCTGAAAGGCAGTGCTCGTATCAGCCAAATCGGCAAAGATGGGAGCGAGAGGGTTGTCAATAAACTTAATCCTGGCGAAATATGTGCTCTCCTAGTGCTTAGCGGTCTGAGCGGACGAGACTACCCAGGCGTCATCGAGGCTGAGACGGAGGTCGAGACGCTGTTTGTATCCAAACGCAGCTTCTTACTCTGGGTGCAAAAATACGAGTCGATCCGTAAAACCGTATTCGGTAACCTGCTCGAAGGAATTATGCATATGGGCGAACTGCTTCAAGCGAGACAGACCAAACCACTGGAAATGCGGCTAGCCGAAGCACTATTGCGTTCCACATCAGAGCAGCAACCGATGCTGAGAATGACACATAATGAGCTTGCTTCAGAAATCGGTACTGCCCGTGAAGTCGTGAGCCGTACGTTACAGCGTTTTCAACGTGAGGGATGGGTGGAGACTGGACGGGGTTGGGTACAAATTACCTGCCGTACTGAATTGGAGGAGCTATTTGGTGACTAGGTCACAGAAGCGGTAATGCTATTCTGGTAAATTGGATCAGTAAGTAAATTCCAAATACAGGAGGTACCTACCGATGACTCACCAACTACTGCAGGGCATGATTGCTCCAACATTCCGAACAGTCGACCACTGCGGCAATCCTATTTCGTTTGAAAATTATCGTGGCCGCAAAGTACTGCTCGCCTTTATGCGCTTCTCCGCTTGCGCTCTTTGTAATTTGCGGGTGCATCAATTTATCAACAGATATCCCGATTGGCAGCGCCAAGGGATGGATGTTATCGTCGTCTTCGAATCAACAGAGACGAATATGCGGACATATGTTGGAGCTCAAAATGCTCCGTTCTCACTAGTCACCGACCCACAAGCGCACTTGTATGATTTGTATGGTGTTGAGACTTCTGAAGAGAAAGTACGTATGACAATGGCCGATGCGAACACAAAAAAGTTCGCTGAAGAAGCTGCTGCTGCCGGCTTTCCTCTTACTCCAGAGGAAGGTTCAAATTTTAATCGAATACCTGCCGATTTTTTGATTGATGAGAGTGGTATTGTACGGGTTGCACATTATAGCCATCTTATTACCGATCATCTCCCGCTCGTGGAAATCGACAGCTTCGCTTCAGGTGAATCACATATTTCATCATAATGCTGTACGCCTGGGAAAAGTATTTGAAGGGTTAACCTCAAATGCTTTTTTTTTCCGCCGGATGCTGTGAAACTAGCATCTGACCAGAAATCTGCTGTTGTTTTTGCTGAAGTAAAGGGTATTTCGATTACAATATATGGTAATATAAGTGTAATCCTCATGGAGCTAAGGAGTGGTACAACTGTCTACCAATAAGCTCATTGATTGGTTAAACCGAAAGCGCATATGCCGTTGCGAAGTATGTGATACTGAGCTTCATGTTTACGCGTATGCCTCAAAGAGATCGGTGATATTATTCTGTATTGAATGTACACAGTATTACTATATGGAGGACTTATATTCACCTATTATCAAATATGAAGTACCTGAGGGGCTTATGAAATTATGGGAGGCGGTTTTCTATGCAATTAAAAACCAGTTATCAGTACATACCTGTAACTAATCTTCAAGAGGCTTCGAAATGGTACTCTGAACATCTCGGCTTTAAATTAGCGGTTGATGACCCGATTTGTCTGGAATTGAGAACTGAATCAGGAGTCCGAGTATTCTTAATCCCTAATGATGAAGGAAAAGTTACATCTCATATGAAGTATACTAATGGTGTACAAGCAACATACGGCTTTACTGTGGATGATGATATCCGTTCGCTCTACCAGCAATTTAATGACAAGGGTATTAAGGTAGGAAAGTTGTCAGACTATCAAGGCTTGTCCTTTAAGTTTTTTGATCCTGATGGAAATGCAATTGAGCTTTGGGGTGACTACCCAACAACATAGCATTAAACTAACGTAAGAACATTAGCTAAATAAACACAGCACGACAGCTCAAACATGATGAGCTGTCGTTTTTTTAACGTTAGTTCAAAACAATGCAGTTTTATGGAAGTAAAGGGAAGTGTGTGTAATACAGTATCTCATACAAGAGAAACATGCTAATATAAGAGTGTTTTAATAAATGTAATTCAATTAAGGAGAGTTAACATATGATCATCAAATTCATTCGATTAAGGTAATGTAAGGTGCAGATCACATAACCCAGCTTTTTTAAACAAAATGCATGGGTTTATTTGACTGTGCCTTTTTTCGTTTACCTAATTTGAATGAAAAGGGTGCTATTTATGTTGGGAAAAAGTAAAAAGTTGATGAGTGCTGGAAAAATTGAAAGGTTTCAGGAGATATTCATATGCCCATTATGTAAAAAACAGATGCAAATGGTCAATTTACAAAGTTTAGTTTGCAGCAGTCAGCATTGCTATGATATAGCAAAGCAAGGATATATAAACCTATTGTCTCGAGCTAGTAATACTAAGTATGATAAAAAAATCTTCGAATACAGAAGGGTAATCAGCAAAAGCGGTTTATTTATTCCCTTACATGCTGCGGTAAGTGAAATTATAATGAGTCAACTCCCAAATATTGAGCCTATAAGCATACTGGATGCAGGTTGTGGAGAAGGCACTCACTTAAATAACATAAAAATAGAAATAAATCAGAAAAAACTCAACTCATTATTGGCTGTAGGAATCGATATTTCAAAAGAGGGAATTAGTTTTGCTGCAGCTGAATATTCAAATGCGATTTGGTGTGTCGCGGACCTTGCAAACTGTCCATTTGCAAGTCAGCAATTCAATTACATTTTAAACATTCTTTCACCTGCAAATTATTCTGAATTCCAGAGATTGATTACTGATGATGGTTTGGTGATTAAAATCGTCCCTGAACAGGATTATCTAAAAGAATTACGGGAAATCTTTTACGAGGGATTAGATAAACAGGTTTATTCAAATTCACTTATAATTAGTCATTTTAACGAGCACTTCAAATTATTAGATGTAGAAAGCATTCGATATCAAGTAAATCTAAGTGCCCCTTTAATCGAACCTTTACTAGGTATGACGCCATTATCCTGGGGGACTTCCAAAGAGCGCCTAGAAAAAATTCTACACATGAATCTGAAACAAGTCACGATGGACTTTAAAATTTTGATTGGTAAGAAATTAACCACATGATTAAACTATTTTACTAACGATGTACAGTAGTTGATAGTTGAATTCCCAAACTGATGAAGCTGCCGGTAAACCATCGGCAGCTTTGTAACGTTAATGGGCAGGATCATTTAAATGGAGGGGTTATCCTTCTCTTGATTGTTGTAAAACGTTTTACAGGTTCGGATAGGTTGCTTGAACTTGCATGCGGCTGGGGAACTTTAGTCAGGGCACTTGTCTTGCTCGGCTTGAACGATATTCATGGAGTTTCAATCTTGGTTGGAAGTATGGCGGCTCTAGTTATGCTGCCATTCTTAAAGCGATCGTCTACAGCACTCCCGTCTTGAAACTGGCATTTGGAACGAATTCGGAAATAGTGATTCAAACATCGATATAGAGGGTATATCTTAGAAAAGAAGCAGCATTCAACGTATCACCACACTGAAATGAAGGAGTCATTTAATTCTATTAATGCCGGCCTGAATCTAGGTCTTGTTGAACATTTGCTCCTTTTTGTTAATACATGGAGCAAGTGTTTATTTTGTTTGGGATACGTAATTAATCATTTGGGGGAATTTTCGATGAATAAACAATCTTTGGATTTCATTAAACAAACACTTGAAGAGTTAAAGCAAAGAACAATTTCTGTACTGGAGGAGGGACAGATTGAGCACGTTATTCTGATGTTGGACAGGAAGTATCCAGCGCATTTGTTAGAAGAAGCCAGTGGTGATATCTCTATTCAAGAAAGCTCTGAACTGAGGTATTTAGATGAGCAAGTATCAACTCGAAATTAAACTTATATATCGAAAAGGAGTGTTTGTAATGTCTGAAAAAACATTATACGTATCTGTATCCAGCAAAAGTCTTGATACGGAAGCTTCTATGAATGAACAGCTTGAGGTCCGCGGGACAGAGGAGGAGCTCGAAAAGCTGCATCGAATGCTTGAACATCTACAGCGGGACGATGAGGTGACCCAATTCAGAGCTCCAATTCCGTATAAATCCGCGGATCACGATAAAGCAACGGATCAGTTTAACGATGATCTGCTCAAACTCTATCAAGTAATCTACAATTTGGGGACAGACAAGACGAAGGCTCATATTCATGATATGAACATACTTAATAAGCTGCAGAATACCGATTACGAATATCCTGGCTACGAGCGTTAATTGGTAACACAATGTAAAACCTTCCGTTTCGAGTTTCGACGGAAGGTTTTTTTACTTATAATTTTTAGAACTCTTATGAAAGGGCAGGGTGATACTCCATCCAATCAATCACCTGCTATCAAGCTTCTGCCTAATCGATTGCTCAATCGAATCCATCGGATTGCTGCCTGGTTTCGGAATAAAGTAAGCAGGCACGTTTGGCTTATACAGTCCGCTGGCAGTGGCCAACTCAACGCTAATCGAACCTTTATCTTCAACGAGCGATTGGAGCAGAGTCGAGGTCATGCCGGCTTTCTTTGTCTGCAAAGCTGCGTGAACGACTTCGACCATATCACCTCGAAGGAAAGGCTTAGCGTTGGCAAGCCGCGAGGCAGCACCCTCTGTCAGCATTCCGTTGTTATGTGACAATTCTGCCGCATTGGAAGTCGTTGCGTTGGAATAACCAAGCAATCGGTTGATTAAGGTCAAAAATTCTTTGCCCGTCATTAAACGATCTGGAGCAAATGAGCCATTCCCGATGCCTTTGACATAACCCTTGCTAGCTGCGTAAGCAATGGATTGAACAGCCCAGTGTGAGCCTTTTACATCGGTAAAGCTGGACTTCTTTTGTATTCTTGCGGCGTCGTCCGCCTCACCGGAAAGTCGAAGCAGCATAACGGTGCCTTGCGCGCGAGTTATGGGGTCCCCTAATTGATACCCGTAATTGGTTCCCATAAATAGGCCAAGCTGATTCAACGTATCCGCTTGTTGCGTACGTTGGCTGGAATTTGTGGAATCGGATGCGGAAAGGATAGATACTTCTTCTAGTAGTTGATCCGATTGAACTTGTTTTGAATAATTTGAGGTTACTTCTTCAAGCTTTGGTTCATCGGTTTTCGGTGTCTCCGGTATTGGTTCAACTTCCACGCCGTTTATTTCTCCGGTATGGACTAGACTAGAGGGATCGGAGATATACGAGCTGACATAGTAGTCTGGAGCAGGCGGGTTATTAATCAAAAAGAGTGGAGAGGCGTTCAGTTGATATTCAGTTAAAATTCCTTGCGGGTCGAAGGATTGGACAAGAGTAATCGACTTCATTGGCTCATTAAAATCCTTTACTACCGTACTTTCATCCAATTTTTTACCAGACCAGAACTGGACGGAAGTTTGTTTCTTCAGCATACTATTCTCATCAAACTCATTGCTTATTGCATTGCTTAAGAAGCGATCCGACCCGCCTTCTCCGGACATTCTTATAAACTGCTCTTCGATGTATTGGTCGCCTGTGAACAAATGCACGATACCGTATAGGATTTGAACCGGCTTGTCCGTTCCGCCTGCAATTGTAGTCAGCCAATGATCGTCAGCGGCATAGCGTGGATATACAGCAAATTCAGCAGCATATACGACTTCAATTCGATCAAAGTCATATTTGATTTCTCCATCGGCAGCCGAGACTTGAGCAAATTGAAAAAGCATAATTACGGACAGCAAGACTGCAAACACAATTTTACGAGAATTCTTTTTCATATAGATACACATCCTCACCAAATAATTCCATTACAATCATACAAAGAGATATGGAATTTGTCACTATATTTGCGGATGAAGCAGCTATATGCTAAAGATACAATTTTACAACTTTATTAATTTTAATAGTGATTCAATCGTCTCGGAAACAACTTTCTAAGAGACTAATCTGGAATTGATATAGCACAGGAATCTTGAGTCGAATGATCTATATTTCTATAGCCTGCTACTTAATCTAAACGGAACGATTCTTACATCGCACTGCTTGATACAGTGCTGTACGAAGCCTTCTGGAGCCATGTTTGGTGATCCTATTCTGGGTTGCCACAAACTTACCTGAAGCAAATACACTGTCCAGCAAAGGCTAGATCGAACCATTCGATCCCCGGCTACCGCTATCTTACGACCATACAAAAAAGAGGTCGACCAGAAAGATCTGGTGACCTCATAATACGAAAGGGCAGGATAGTTTAGTAACGATGAGCCATACTTACTTTGACTTGTTCGGTTATAAAGGAAAGGCTTCGTGAGTTCAAGTTGCCTTTGTAAATCAATTGTATCGTAAATTATCGAATCTATGAACAAGTCACAGACTTAACCTGCTAAGAGGACAGCTGCGAGAAACACGAGCTGCAGCAATGTACGGACAAGCAGCTTAGGTGTAGGTCTTCCACCGATAGTTAATCCTTCCCGGGCTGCCCTTACATTGGCAGGAAACATGGTCAAGAGTAGAACCGCCAAACAGATGGAAGCCGCGTGGGAGGTAGCGGGGAACAGAATGCCGAAGGCACCCGCAATTTCCAGCCACCCGGTGGCAGTCACAATCCAATTCGGTTTTGGAAAAGCAACCGGGATCATCCGAATGAGATCAGGGCGTCTTTTTCCCCAGTGGGCAGAAGCTGTAAGCAGCAGCATGACGGCCACTGCTCCCTGAAGCGAAGAATGCCAATTGTCGAAATAAGACCAGCCGAACAGCCCAAGAACCCGGAACAGCAGAAACGAAACAAAAAGCGCAAATAATGGTGCCATTGTATCCCTCCGTTTAGAAGCTTTTCGTTATCATGAGAAATAATATGATGATCGGTAGCAATGTCGCGGGGATTCCGAAGAATGCCCAATAGCGGGAAGCTTGATGATATTCATTGGAGATGTTCCCACTTTCGATGCATTGAGCGCTATGGCGGATCATTCCGCGCTGCAGTGGAATGAGAATGGCTAACCAGATCACGCCGGTAACGGCAAACAAAATCAGCGATAGCGTAAGCCAATTCAGCCCCGACAGCGACATTTTCGCCTGTACGGCCATCACAATGCCCGAGACAATGATGATCACGAGACCCGGAAGCGTAAATACATAATCGGCAAGCATGACGTTTTTTACCGTGCTGTGAATGACGGCCGGGTTTTTCGACAAATCCGCACGAACTTTCCAAAATGCTGCAGTAATGATATTTCCTACGAATACCACGACTCCAACTAGATGCAACGTTAACCACAAGTTCATGATGCATTCTTCCTTTCTGTCTCTATTTATCGGGATTTTAAAATATTGACCATAAACGACGAATAATCTTGGGTATTGAAAGAAACCGAAGCTAAAGGAATAGAGGATCGGACGCGCAATCCGAGTGTTAGCAGGACGAACATTTCAGCTGTTTTATCCGTATCAATCGAATCCGAAATAACCCCGTGCAGTTGGCCGGTCAATATCCATTGCTTGGATAAATGCAGAGACCGCTCATAATACTGATTGAGAGTTTCCGCGACGATAGGTTGATCTTCCTTTCCAAGTAAATAGATCAGCACCTTGTTCGTTACATCCTGAGCATCTTCCAGCATGGTAAGATTGTCAATGATCTTTTGCATGGGTCCCTCGAGCGTCTTTTCACCTTGTTCCACTGCGTTCATAAAATGATCGTTTGTCTCTTCGAGCCGCTCCTGCAGCACCCAGGCAAAGATCTCATCCTTGCTCTTCACGTAATGGAAGATAGCGCCCTTTGACAATCCCGATTTTTCCATGATGTCCTTCATAGTGACAGAGTGACACCCTTTTTCCCGTATCAGCTCTTTGATCGAATCAAGCAGCAGCCTAGTTGTTTGCTGTCTACGTTCCTCATGCTTCAAAGTAATCCCTCCGTGTACTTTTAACGATTGATGAGTGTTATTATCCTTATTATAAAAACCGACCATCGGTTTGTAAATAGAAATTATCAAATCTCATCTCATCATTTATCTGAAGCAGGGATTATTGAAGGATTTCTCCGCCTCGAAGGCCTGCCGCATGGCAGCCCTTCGATATGCAACCGAGAGATGATAGTTCAGAAGAGCAAAGCGTCAGCTGAATAAGGATCAGTTGACGCTTCTATTGAAGTGAAGGGCAGAATAGTTTAAGAACGCACGCGATGAACCTTACCACAAGAACGGCAAGGTTTATAATAGAGAGCTTGAAATAGAGAGCTTGAAAGCTTGCTTAGAGTGCATAGGAGGGGCATTAAAATGTAAACTGAATCCGAAATAAAGCCCAACAAAAACCAATGCGAAATTGTGCAATGGTTTTTGTTGGGCTTTGTTAACTCGCCGATTTCACCACCGCTGAGTGTGAAGAGTTCGCCCTGCCAGCTCAAGTATCCGATCGACGAAATCAATGCCGCCGTACCTGTACCGAACACTTCTTGCAGTTGGCCGTTCTTGTGAATATTTGGCTTTGAGATTCGAGTTCGTTAGTATCTTTGTACCTTTAAATGTGGAGAATCCCGAAGAAAAACTCATTGTAAAAAGCAAAAATAGATATTACTCTTTCAAAGGAGATAAAGAAAAGACTAAAGCTGTTTTAAAATTTGCAGAAAATTAGGAGTACACGATTTCATAAGTACATCTGGACGGCATTTTAGCGCGAACTTGTTTATGAAGGAAAACACAGACCCAATCTGGAATATTATCTCAGGAGGACTAGGTCTATTCCCTTATAACCAATGTTTACAAAATTAGGTGGGTGTTCATATGGAAGATGTGTTCAATGCGCTACCAGTCTTAGAGACAAATCGACTTAAACTAAGAAAGATAACATTAAAAGATGCAGAGGATATGTATTATTACTGTTCTAATGAGGAAGTACCGAAGTACGCTTCTTGGTATCCCCACAAAACAATCACAGAAACAAAAGAGGCGATTGAGCGAGTACTTATTCAGTGGAATAATAAGAGCTTGGTTCATTGGGGTATTGAATATAAAGAAAATAGTAGGTTGATCGGTACAATAGAGTTCGTCACATGGGATAGACAGCATAAAATTGCCGAAATAGGATATGCCATATCACCGGATTATTGGGGAAAAGGTAACGCAACGGAATCCGCAAGAGAAGTAATCAAATTTGGTTTTACTAATATGGACATTGTTCGTATTCAAGCAAAATGCTACTTAGAAAATATCGGTTCTGCACGAGTTATGGAAAAGGCGAAAATGTCATTTGAAGGAATTATTAGAAAGGGGCTCTTTATAAAAGGGAGACATCAGGATTTGAAAATTTACTCCATATTAAAAGAAGAGTTTCAATCTATATGCTGAACTAAATGTAGTTTGATGCACCTACAAAAACAACTAGTCGATTCAACGGAGAACGAGTTCAGATCACACGACAGCGGTCAGCAGATAACCTGATGCTGTATTTCTTATCAAAGTAAGGTGCCAGGATAGCACCCATACTGAGCGAAAGTATAAAGTAATTATTTTACTAGCTATTAATAGTAGGTATGGACTTACTATAGGCATTGTTGGACTTATTACTTGAATATTTGGTTCTTTTAAAGATCAGAATACGGCCAAAGATAACTAAGGATACATTAGTAATATAATTTGAAGAACCGCCTTTATTAAACTAAACAGGAACATTAGTTTAAAACAACAAGCAGGCAACAGACCAGAGGTCTGCTGCCTGCTTGTTGTTGAAGTAAAGGGTAGTTATTACGAATTGGATAATGTTTTATGGAAGCGAAGTAAACCAATAAGGGGTTGTAAAAATGGAGTTTTTCATAGGAATCGTTCCACCCGAAGATTACAAACAACAAATTTCGGTATTTCGTAATAAATGGTCCAATACATTTCGAAATCGATGGGATGTTAACGGCTTTAGGGAACATGTGGAGCCCCATATTACTATTAAAGCAAAAAGTGGACTTACGAAAGATATGAATTGGCATAAAAAAGTAAGAGAAACTTGTTCATCATTTCCAATCTTCCAGTTAACTTTGTCTGAACCAGCAACATTCGGAACAGCGCTTACATTCCTTAGCGTTGAATCGAATGAGATATATAGTCTGCATAAGAACTTGGTAGAAGCGGTTTCCCCACCGCCCGAGCTTATTGAAAGGCATATAGAGTTGGATCACTTCATTCCACATTTGACTTTGGGTCAAACAAAATGGGGCATGAATGAAGCAGAAATTATAGAAATGAAATTGGCTGCAAGAGAAGCATTATCTCCTTACCCAAGCTTTGATGTAACATTCGTGCGAGTATTTGATATCAAAACAAACGCACCTTTTGAAGATATTAAACTTGCCAAGTTTTTCTAATCAGATCATAGAACGCTAACGGGAAACATTAGCTCAATAAAGACACTTGTTGAGCTGCCGTTTTTTCAACTAAGGACAGAATAACGTGATGGATGAACTAGTCTTATTTGAAGGGATTTACTATTTTATGGCGAAAATCGTTAAAGGAGGTGTTGAAATGGAAGTCAAAATTGACTTAGATTTTACCCCGAGATCGCCACGTCCCGGTATACCATATACTGAATCATCCTTTGTACGTTCGTCATCCCAGTTTACATTGCGAAATAGTGAAATTGGCGTAGCCCTCGTGGATTTGTGGAACTTTGGATGGGAGAATGGACCTGGTGTTTAATGATTCCTGGATGAATGTGCAAGGTCATGCCTATGAACAAATCAAGATACCAATTGAATTCGAGCCTCAAGAGGGAGATCTGCTTACTTACTCTAGAGAACAATTCTACCGTCTTCTCCGCAATAGAGGTATTAGAGTTCTTTTTTATATGGAATTCGAGACGGATGAGTGTATTATTAACAGCACGTACGGCATTAGGAATATGTATTCTGATGGAATCGGCTACTTTGTTCACTCTAACGGGATTAAGTACAAGCAGCTGTGTACATGGGAAGGATTTACATTTAACAAGAACCTGTGCTAAGATAAATTTAATTCATTTTGAACGGAGGGTTGTGTGTGGCAAACTAATTTTTCGATCTATCATTGCACAAAAAGAAGGGTACTTTAGTACTTTGGGTTATATTGTGTGCATTAGTAATCGAAGAATGGTCTGCCTACCTGGCTCCCAATTAAAATGATCGTTAATATTCCTTCTTGATAATCCATTTCGTTCAAGCTAGATTTATCTGTATTTTGACGAGTAGTGGGTTAGTCAACAAGGTATTCACACTCCGATCAAACCATTCTTTATCGATTACTTGAACACATGCACCCAGCATGTGTTTTTTTATTTTACACATTGAGGAGTGATACTCGTAATGAGCGAACAACTTTTTAAAGTAAACGGAATCGAACTTTGTGCTGAAAGCTTTGGAAACTCAGAACACCCAGTCATATTACTGATCATGGGGGCTCAAGCTTCCATGGTTTGGTGGGAAAAAGACTTTTGCCAACGTCTAGCCGATAAAGGACACTTTATCATTCGATACGATAATCGTGATGTCGGTCGGTCGGCCATCTACGAACCCGGAAATCCCCAATACACCTTTGAAGATATGGCTGACGATGCAATCCATATCCTCGATCATTTCGGAATAGAAAAAGCTCATATTGTAGGCATGTCCATGGGTGGCATGCTGACCCAAATCCTGGCCATGCGACATCCGGAAAGAGTCTTGACCGTTTCTCTACTCTCCACATCAAATTTCGCTCCGGATCTGCCGCCGATGGAAGAGAGGGTGCTGGATTATTTCTCTAATGCGACAGCGACTGATTGGTCGAATGAAGCATCAGTTATTGCTTTTACAGTTGGCAAATGGAAAGTTCTCGCAGGTTCGAAGCATCCATTTGATGTCAATAGAATCTATGATCTGGCTGAAGAAGAAGTCAAAAGAAGCCGTAATATGGCGAGCATGAACAATCACGGATTGGTGACGGGGGGAGAATCCTATTTGGTACGAACAGGCGATATTGATGTCCCCGCTCTCATTATTCACGGTACAGAGGATCCGATAATACCTTATGAGCATGGGGTTGCTCTTGCCCGAGTTGTTCCTGGATCCGTATTACTGACCTTAGAGGGGACAGGTCATGAACTTCACCATGAAGACTGGGATACCATCATAGACGCAATTTCCAATCATACCACGATTCAAGGTAGTTATACTTAAGTTCCGGCAGCATTCCAATTGGCTAAAAGAAAATGAACGCAATTATCTAATGATTCTGATGCGTAAGGCTATCATGCCTTTCCTGAAAAACGAGCCAGAACCGGGGAGGAGACAGTATCTTCTCAGTTCAATTATGTTCCCTTCCGATGACTTGCTTCCTGAAAAGGAGAAACTTAGTCAATGATAACGTGTCCGCGTTACCTCTACTTATCAGGTGAATCGGCCACGAGCCAAGGGCTGGGATACCTGCACGCGGGTTCCTCAGCGCGAATTTCAACATCAAACATGGATTTAACTATCGAGGGAACGAGAGCTCAATCCGACGAAACGGCAGCCGAACAAAAGATCGGTTGCCGTTTTCATTAAGCTAAGGGCAGCATTTTTGCCACCGTTCTTAAAGACATATTCTTTGGAAAGTATACCCTCACTGGAAAAACGAATTGCCTGAGAAACTCTTATTGATAGTAGTATTGTTGGAGCAGCTGTCAATGATTTGAAGCGCGAAAAGATCGCCATACACCAATCAAGCAGGTGCAGGCGATCTTATTAGAATTAATTAAACCCGCCGTTCACGCGAATCGTCTGTCCAGTAATCCAACGAGCTTTGTCGCTTACAAGCAGATCTACAGCATTAGCTATATCTTCAGGTTCCCCAAGGCGACCAAACGCATTCATCCTGCGGAACGAATCAACAAGTTCCTCGGATTTGCCGTTCAGGAACAACTCGGTCGCGACCTGACCAGGTGCTATACAATTGATAATGATATCCTTTGGAGCAAATTCTTTGGCCAGTTGACGGGTTAACTGCTCAACTGCGCCTTTTGTTGCAGCATAAACACTATAGGTCGGGAGCATGGCACCGGATACGGATGTCGAGAAATTGATGATCGTTCCGCCGCCTAGCATATGTCTCATCGCTTGCTGACAAGCAAAGTAGGTCCCTTTGACATTAATATTGAACTGCCGGTCAAACATCTCCTCCGTCACATCCGTAATCGGCGTCGTTTCCAAAATACCTGCATTATTCACTAAGATATCTACGCGTCCAAAATGTCCAAGCGACTCCGAGAACAAGGCTTCGACCTCGCTCAACTTGCTGATATCGCCGCGAATTGCCGCTGCTTCACCGCCTGCTTGCTCAATCAGCGCTACAACTTCATTTGCTTTATCCTGGTTGGAGGAATAGTTAATGACTACTTTTGCGCCTGCTTGCCCCAATTGAATGGCGATTTGACGACCAATTCCTCTCGAAGCTCCGGTAACGATTGCAACTTTTCCTTGTAAACTCATTTTTAATTCTCTCCTTTTTAAGTACTTAATGATGTTCTATTCGGAATTTCTAAGTGACTGTCTACAACTAAATTATATAAAGTATGGGATTACAACCGGTAGAACATAACCGTTCGTTCCTTGCCTAATTCTCTTTCATCCAGCTACAATAACATTAACCACTTTTTAGGAAAGGAATTCACGAACCATGGATGAAACTTTGCGTTTAGAGCAGACGTTGCAGCAAATGGCGGATTTAATACAACGCCACGCTCCAACGAGTGGCACGTTTTCTACCCCAGTTCCTAACTTGTCACTGATGCATGCTACACAATTGCGAGAGCCGCTGGAATCCGTATATAAGCCTTCCATCTGTCTGGTAGCACAAGGAGCGAAGACAGCTACATTAGGAAATGAAACTTATAGGTACGACCCTATGACTTATGTCGTCATTGCCGCTGAACTACCGATCATCAGCAAAATTGTAGAGGCAACACCTGATATTCCGTATTTAAGCCTAAAGCTGAGCTTCGACCCGGATGTGATTCTGGATATTGTAAAAGAGAGCAGCCGCCCAGTTTCCTCGGAGGCTTCGCGCGGCATAACGATGAATCGGATTTTTCCGGAATTGCTCGATGCCTCCATACGGCTTCTGCATTTGCTGAACAAGCCGAAGGACATTCCGATACTTGCTCCGCTCATTATCCGCGAGATTTTGTACCGCGTGCTCCAAGGCGAACATGGCGATTTTATCCATCCGTTTGCGATCATCGGCAGCCATTCGCACAGCATTGCTCAAGCGATTCAGATGATTAACCAGCAATACGACCATCCGCTCGCAGTCGAGCAATTAGCAAAATCAGTAAACCTTAGCACATCCGCTTTTCATAAGCATTTCAAGCGTGTCACGGCGATGAGCCCACTTCAATATCAGAAAACACTGCGCTTACAGGAAGCTAGACGCCTGATGCTTACTGAAACGGTTCAGGCCTCCGAAGCTGCCTTTCGCGTTGGATATGAAAGCCCATCCCAGTTCAGCCGGGAGTATACACGGATGTATGGACGGCCGCCAAAGCTGGATGTCCAGAAGCAGCGAGTATCAACAGCAACAGGGCCATGACGACGGATCGTCACGGCCCTGTATTTTTTTGATCTTATAATAGGTTCCAGTGTATTCAAAATGCCATGAATGGCTGACACGTTAATCGACTATTGGGCGAATATAAAAAACGATCATTATAATTTAGAAAGTTTAGGTAATTATAACCATGTAATGAAAAAGTATCATTACGCTGTAGGGAGATTGGTTAAACACGTTCAAAGATACTCCAATTTAATCCAGATTTATTGAGGAGTTAATGTTTGAATGTAAGCAAGGAGGATTGACCAATACAGCAATGAAGATAAAAAATTTAAGCCGTGCAATAAGCATTAGTATAATTTGGGTGATTCTTCTCATGCTGACAGGCTGCTGGGATCGTCGTGAGATTAATGACGTTGCGTTTGTATTAGCAGGTGGAGCTGATAAAGAAGGAGACAATATTCGTATCAGCGTACTTATCCCACTTACGGGTAATATGGGGGACAGTGGTGGTGGGGGAGGCTCCGGTGGACAAAAACCTTACAGCATTAAGACGGAGACAGGTAAGACAGTTAGCGAAGCAGTTTCGAAACTTCAATCTCGTCTCTCTCGACATCTGTTCTTTGGCCATCGACGTGTAATAATCGTTGGCGAGGAGCTAGCAAGAACAGGGGGCATTGAAACCGTTATAGATGCTATTACCCGTACACCAGAAAAGAGATTATCCACATTTATTGCAGTTTCTGAAGGTAGTGCCCTTGATATGCTTAACGCCGATACACGCCTTGAACGTTTCTCTGCAGAATCTATGAGGGAAGAATTACAATCAGAAACAAGCGCTGGTATCAATCTAAAGGAAATTCTCTACAAACTAATTTCTATAGGCGATGATGCCTATTTCCCATATGTACAGAAGGTGAAAACAAAAATAGAAGGGCAGGAATCTGAGGATATTCGGAGTGATGGTTTTGTTCTTTTTCATAATGGAAGAATGACTGGGGAATTAACAGGGAACTCGGCTTTAGGTTTTCGGCTGCTCAATCAGTCAATTCGCAATTACGATGAGACAATTAATATAGATGGGAGTTATTTAACAGTATCAATTAATCAGGCGAAAATAAGTATTAAGCCGATAGTTAAGAATGAAGAGTTATCCTATCGTATTCACTCTAGAGTGAAGGTTAGTATCAGAGAAGATAAAAATCTGGAAAGAAATTATAGCTATTCGGAGCAACGATACCAAATTGAGCAGAGCATTGCACAGCATGTTGTCGACAATATTAATCTCGCTATTAATAAGATGCAGCAAAATAATAGTGATGCCATCGGATTTGGATTGCAAGCGTATCGTGCCTATCCAAAAATTTGGACTACAAAATACCGAAAAGATTGGGACGAGCTATTTCCAAAAATAAAATTTGAAGTAACTGGAGAAGCAAATGTGTTCCGACTAGGCATGAGTAGTGAGAACTTGGGTAAAAAAGATAATTAGAATGATAGTTGAAATACAAATGCAGTATGATCGATCTTCTTTAAACGGACTAGCGTAATGTCGAACGCTAGTCCGTTTCTGTTTGTTCACTTTTCTCCCTTTTGAGTTGCTTTCGCTCAACATGGGCCACTCCCCATTGATGTAAGGTTTCCAAAATCGGAGACAGGCTCATGCCGTATTCCGTGATGGAGTATTCCACTTTCGGCGGGATTTGCGGATAAATGACTCGTTTAACGATCTCTTCCTCTTCCAATTCGCGCAGATGGAGCGTAAGCATCCTTTGAGTGATATCGGGCAGCAATCTTCTTAGCTCATTGAACCGCAAAGTTTTACCTTGAAGTAAATGATAAAGAATAATCGGCTTCCATTTGCCGACGATCGAATCTAACGCCACAACGAATTGACATTGGTCAGAGTTCTTTCGCATACTTCAGCCTCCCTTACAGTACCTTTTTTAATACTATACCACATTATTGTGCCTACTTAATATAAGTAAGTATATATATTATGATTATCCCTGAAAGTATAAAAATTCTGATTACAGAAGGGATGTTTTCATTCATGGTAACTGTATTGTACATCACCGCACACCCTCTCGATCCTCAATCATCGTATAGCCTCTCGGTAGGCAAAGAGTTTATCGAAGCGTACCGAGAGGCAAATCCGGGAGATGAAGTTGTTCATTTGGATCTGTACAAAGAGAATATTCCGCAATTTGATGCTGATGTTTTAAGAGGTTGGGAAAAGCTTCGGTCAGGTTCATCTTTCGATCAACTGACTGATCCTGAGAAGTCAAAGTTGTCTCGTCTTGAGGCAATTGTTGATCAATTCGTGGCAGCTGATAAGTATGTATATGTTTCACCGATGTGGAATTTCACGGTCCCACCGGTTATGAAAGCATACACGGATGCGACTTCAATTCCGGGTAAGACTTTTCAATATACCGAAAACGGCCCTGAAGGTCTGTTGAGCGGTAAGAAAGTCTTACACATTCAAGCTAGTGGTTCTGTTTATTCGGAAGGTCCTTTAGCTCCACTTGAAATGGGATACAACTATCTGAAAAAGGTTTTACAGTTCTATGGGATTCAATCTATTGAGGCAATTTTTGTTGAAGGAACAGCATTAAAATCACAAGAGCAAGCTCCAGCTATTAAAGAAAAAGCAATTGCACGTGCTAAGGAAGCTGCCAAACGTTTCTAATTAGGGGCATCGTTCTCAAACCGGAATTTATGAGAGTATATCCACCAAAAGTGAAGTAATAATAAATAGCCTGATTTCAATAGATATTTTTATTAAGCTTGACCGAGGATTCTTCCCTTAATTTTTTTGCTTTTTGTCACACTTCACATCCCTTGCCCGTCATACAGGTAAAATTTGAAAGGGATGATAAGCGATGCAAAAAGTTGATGTGGTCGTGGTTGGTGGGGGGATTGCAGGTTTAACCGCAGCAATTTACGCAGCCATAGTCGGGAAACAAACGGTGGTCATTGAAAAACAGAATCGCTTAGGCGGCCGAGCAATTTCCAATAAGAAAAAAGGAGCTTACTTCAATTTGGGCGCGCATTCCTTGTATAAGGGAGATGCATACGCGACTTTCCGGGAATTGGGGTTGACCTTGCAAGGAAAGCAGCCTTCATCGTTCGCTTATGGCGTTTGGAAAGGGAAATTGAACACCTTGCCTTCGGATATGAAATCCTTGTTTACGACCCCGCTGTTGTCTTGGAAAGGAAAGATGGAGTTTGCTTCCTGTCTAATGAAAGTTAAAAAAGCGGATACTCGTCAATTTGACCGGATCAGTATCCGCGAATGGGTAGAAGGGAATTTGCGAGATCCCATGGTGCGTAATATCTTTTATTCGTTACTTCGTGCCGTCAGTTATGTGGTCGGGCCGGATTTGCCAGCCGCTGGTCCCGTATTGAAACAGCTGCAGAATGCCCTTAAAGGCGCGTTATACCTGGATCGTGGCTGGGGCGAATTGATCGAGGAATTGCGGAAAAAGGCATCCGACCTGGGAGTGCGGTTTTTAACAAATACCAAAGTCTCGTCCATCGATACCCGGGGCGGTATCGTGCGGCAGGTTCTCTTGGAAGACGGTACGAAAATCGATACGGACCATGTTATCCTTGCCACATCGCCTTCAATTGCCAATGAGTTGGTACCCTTTGCAGAAAAAACGACCCTTCATACCTGGAAAGAACAAGCGATTGAGGTCACTGCGGCTTGCCTGGATGTGGCCTTGAAACGACTTCCCAAGCCTAAACAACAATTTGCTTACGGGATTGATCAGACCGTGCTTCTTAGCAATTATTCGCGTGCGGCTTATCTAAGCGACGATGGCGCGCAAGTCATATCGCTCATTAAGTACCAAGGGAAAGAATCGGACCCGGATAAAGATTTGCAAGAACTGGAAGGCGTGCTGGATTTGATGCAGCCGGGATGGCGAGAAGAATTGATTGTCAAGCAATACCTTCCTAAAATGACGGTTTGTCACGACTTTATGCATATGAAACGTCATGAGAATCCCGGACCCACTGTCCCGGAAATACAAGGATTATATGTAGCAGGAGAATGGGCGTCGCACGGTGAAGTATTGGTTGATGCCGCGACGGCAAGCGCCAAAAGAGTCATACAACACATGCTCTCCCTTGAGAGTAAGGAGAGGAATGTCACTAATGAGCACAGAGGAATTATATAAACGTCATAAAACGGAGCTGTTTTCGTTAGCCTATCGAATGCTCGGCAGCGTCATGGATGCGGAAGATATCGTACAAGATGCTTTTTTGAGCTATGAAGGAATGTACGACGTCGCGACAATTCGTAACGAAAGGGCATTCCTATACAAAATCGTAACGAATCGTTGTCTTGATCTTCTGCGTTCGTCAGCCAAAAAACGGGAAATGTACGTCGGTCCATGGCTTCCGGAGCCACTGATTGAAAAGGGGGCTTCGGACAACGATCCATCTAATAGGTATTTGCGCTCGGAGTCGATTTCCACGGCTTATCTTCTACTTCTGCAGCAATTGAGTGCAACAGAAAGGGCAGTTTTTCTTCTTCGAGAGATTTTTTATTATTCATTTGAAGAGATTGCCGATATAGTCGGGAAAAGCAGTGCGAATTGCCGGCAAATTTTCCACCGCTCCAAAAAAAGCATCCATTTCGACCCGGACCAACAACCGTCGGTTTCCATTGCAGAGGATAAGATTAAAGAGTTTGTGAATTCGCTGCTGCAAGGAAATACGGCTAAGCTTCTTGAACTGGTTAGTGAGAATGTTGTGCTCTACTCGGACGGCGGAGGCAAAGTAAGCGCGGCACAAGTGCCTGTTGTCGGGTTTGATCAAGTGCTGAAGCTTCATCAAAAAGTGATCAATTTGCATGCGGGTAATTTTAAGTACTCGTACCTTATGGTTAATGGGCTCCCCGGACTCCACATTCGTTTGGATACAGGGATTCAATATATTTATTCTTTTGCTTATCGAGATCATAAGATCGAAGCGATTTATACTGTAGCAAATCCGGAAAAGCTAAGACATCTATAGAATTACTATATAAAAAGAACTGTATAGTAAAATTCTACGAAAGGAGCTGCAGAGGCACTCCTTTCATTTTTTTTGCAAGTATTTAGGCGGTGATTAGCCGAAAGTAGGCTGCCATCAGATGATCCGAGGGCAGCCTACTTGGCTATCAGGCTTACTGCAGAGCCGCGAAATACATAGGATTAAATTTTAGGTGGTCATTTCCATATACGCTTTTGCTTGAAAATTTCTTCAGCATAACCGGAGAGAGCAACAGGGGCGATGATCATTTGAAATACGAATATGAAACCAAGCAGACCTATAAAGCTTTTCTTTTGATGGATGCCCAGTTGTCCCAACAGTCGTTTCTGATACAGATTAAGTAAATAAAAAATGATCAGTGTCACAGGTAAAACCATTAAGGTATTTGGTCCGACCAATCCAAAATATCCGAATGCGCAAAGAAATAGTCCCGGTATCCAAATAAAGGTATAGGCCAAGTCAAAGATGCAGATAAATTATTACATTTACTCAATTCGGTAGCTTCTTCTCCACTAGATATTGAAGGAGTAAATACAATTATAGAAGGTTTCGATTTAAATTTTGACCTAGATACATTATCTGTACAAATCAATGATGCTGGACTTGCAATGTATCCTGAAGGTGGGCAGTATGAATTCGCTTTGGTGGATAAGAACTTTAAGGAGTATGATGAAGAGAATTCGTTAGTTATTCTTTATCAAAACGGGGGTATTGTCTACCGCAATCCTTATTTACGGTATTTTCCTTATGCAGAGAAAATGGTCCTAAAATATATTGACCTTATTAATAAAGAGAATACAACCGAATTGGCTGGTTTTCTAAACCCCGACGATCTTGCCGTCCCAGATTGGGTAGCTGATGAGGTAATATGAAATTATAAGAATTTATTTGATTCGGGTAACATGTCAGTCCGTTATACAAATCATTTTACTTTCGTGATAGAGAACAACGAAGGTAAAGAGCATGAAATAAAAGTGATTTATGGTGATGGATTAATGGGTATAAAAGATAATTTTATACCTGATTTCTAAATTAGCTGGTGAAGTTACGTTCTTCAACCAAAGGGAGGTTAAATCACCAGGTCGATGCCTGATAAGCGAAAAAGGGGAATGTAAATTTTTTACAAATATATTCCAATCTTACAAGTGATGAACGAGAGGGAGTTAAAAGTGAAGAGAAAATATGGTGATCTATCTCATTGGAAAGGAGTACTGCAGAAAACTTACAGACAAATACATATCGATGAAGTGGATTTTACTGGACATGTAACACTTGTTGTTTTTAATAAAGTGAAGGAACCCATTTCTTTTAAACTCACTGATCATGACGACTTTAATATTGTAGCAGATGGATTTATTTGATTGCAGTATTTTCCAAAAGATGCCCATCATACAATGACGGCAGTTATTAATGAAAAAAGGGAAATAGTTCACTGGTATTTTGACATTACTTTGGCCAACCTCGATGTTGTAGTGTTACCTAACAGAGAGATATTTGTGCTGGATGAAGCTGAATTATTAAATGCATTGAATAACGAAAAAATAACTGATGACGATTATCGATTGGCAAAAGCGGAGCTAGATAAATTACTTACGACTTTAACAGCTGATAACAATGATTTACTAAAGCGATGGGAAGCTGATTTTAAAACATTACATGCTGTCATTTAAATTCCTGTTATTGTGACTGAAGTTGACGCTCCAAGTTTATGTCAATTGGATTGGTTATTATATGGGCTTCTATAGTGATCGCCGTTTTTGCTGATGTTAGAAAATGATTTAACGATCTAAGGGAATATCATAGCGATTAATATCACATATGCCCCGATGCCATAAAGCAAAGGAGATTCAACAAGCAAATGATTAAACCTATTCAAATCAAGCTTGACCATAATGCAAAAATGGTGCTGGACGTGCAAATTCCATCCTACTTAGTTGAAGCAGAGCTCATTCAGTCGCATGACCTGCCGCCACTAAGAGACACGATTGTTTCCTTGCAGCAATGCGATGAAACGTTCTATGGCTATTTTGATGACAACTCGATGCAGTTACTTGGCGCGATTTCTTATAAAATCGAAGACGCAGTCCTGGATATTCACCGCCTCATCGTCCATCCCGACAGTTTCAGACGAGGAATCGCAAACGATTTGCTCTCATACATCCAAACACTTGCAACCGATTGTACTAAAATCATCGTTTCAACTGGAGCAGCAAATGTTCCAGCGAAAGAGCTGTACCTGAAACATAACTTTCATGCAATCGGCGTTATCGAAGTGCTTCCAAATCTTTTCATCACATCATTCGAAAAAATGATTGTGCGTTAATACAGTTTAGAAGAATCTTCTGGAGCTTTTCGAAATTAATCTGATTTAGAACCTGAAGAAGCTGAATTAGTTTTAAGCGAAATTCGTCTTCTTGAAAGAAGTTCAGGTTTGGAACGATAAACCTTTAACAACTTTGTCGTTAGACTCCTTCAGGAGCCAATAATTCCAAACCAAACACGACAGCGGCCGACAAGTAATCGGTTGCTTTTTTTTGGTAATCATTTATAGAGCGTTTTTTGTATTCGCTAATTTAACCGACAACTCACCTGTCAGGGCTACACTGTTCTTAGTTGAGATTGCAACGTAGAAAATTCCAGTTGACCACGTTTTATCTGCGGTAACATATCTTTGAGTACCAGGTGCCACTTTAAATAACATCTTCTGAGTTCCTGTAAGACTGCCTCGAGTAACTCGGACTGTCATGGTCGACTTCGTTTTATTTTTAACTCGGACTTTGACCCAACCGTAGTTTACTGGGATAGTGAAAAATTGCTCTACTCCATCTTTAAGGGCATTATTGAAAATCACGTCTTGTGTATGATTAGTATTTATTTCAACTTGAGTCCTCTTGCTTGAAATAGAACTTGATAAAGGAGAAGCTTTATCGGTAGTCAATGCACACGCTCCGCTAACCAATAAAGTAGTAGCTGTTACTGCAAATGTTGTAAATTTCATTATTCTATTCACTTTTTAAAATAACCCTTTCTATAAAGACACTTTCATTTTCCATACTTTTCCGAATTGAAATATATCACATGCGACAGATTTTTCAAACCCTTCGATAGTCCCTTACCTCAAAAAGTTATCCCATAATAAGATTATGCAGTGTTAACATTAAACTAAATTGGTTATTAAATGAAACTTTTCACTTAGTAATGTAGTCTAATAAGTCGGGAACTTTGACCGGCTGCTTTTTTAGGAGGTTTGTTAGTGAAAAGGTGGAGAATATGGCTTTCAGTAGTTTCATTCGCTCTTGTGGTCGTTTTATTTTATGTTCTAAATACTAGAGTTTGGGTCGATAAGTACGAAATTAGAGGTGACACAATAGTATTTGAGAATAATCATTATGTATATGAGAATTCCGACTCAGATAAACTCGGCAAGCCAATCGGTATTGCTTATTTTGAAGGAAGAAAAAGGGGAATAACCGATTACATTTGGCCACAATGGGTGTATGGGTACAAAGGCGATAAAGATCATAAGCGTATCTTTGTAAGAGGCTTAATGGATCTAGGAGATACTTATATTAAGCAGTAATACTACTAGGAGGGTCTCGTATGGAAATAGCTTTAGGGCTTTCAGCTGATTTGGAATTATGAATAACAAATACTAAACGGAACACTTACGAGGGGATAGAATAAAAAATGAACAACAATAGCACAAGAATTCCATTAGTGTTGATTATTATAGGAGCTTTACTGATAGGTTATATTTTAGGAGTCACTGTTAATAAATCTAACTCAACTAATGAAGAGCAATATCGCTACCAATTAATTAATGCAAATGATAGTAATCTAATTTTCTTCGACCAGAAAACAGGCGAGTATTGGAGAAAGTTCATTCCAGTTAATGAAGGCCCTACTGAATGGGAAAAAGAGAAATCACCAATAGAGAAATAATAATGGAAACGGTCAGGTAGTTTTTATTGAAAATCTCTGCAAGAGGAGGAAGCTCTTGAATAGGTTTGTGTTACTTATTGTTGCTGGTGTAATATGCATTTTAATACCGGTAGTAGGGCTGCTATATTTTTACTGGGATTTTCATCAACCGAAATTAGGAGCTGTAGGTAATGGAAAAACAAGTTTCATTACGTTACCTGCATTAATATCAATTATATTTTGTTTCATTCTTGGAGTAGGGAACTTTCATGCTGCCATTGTATTTCGTAGACAAAATAATAAGACTCAACAACACGATAAGGAAAATGATAAATAAACCCATTATTTTCATAAGGAGTAATTCAATGAGTACACCAAAACATATCGTTTCTGCAGCAGCAATTGTTGTTAATGAAAAGAATGAATTATTAATTATAAAAGGACCAAGAAGAGGCTGGGAGATGCCTGGTGGTCAAGTAGAAGAAGGGGAATCCTTAAGTCATGCTGCAATAAGAGAAACAAAAGAAGAGTCCGGGATAGACATTGAAATTATCAAATTCTGCGGGATATTCCAAAACGTAGAAAATTCAATCTGTAACACCTTATTCCTAGCGAAGCCAATAGGTGGTGAATTAATTCAATCCTCTGAAGAAAGTTTGGAGACGGGATATTTCCCCATAGAAGAAGCACTAAATAAAGTGCAATGGAAAGATTTTAGACAAAGAATAGAGTACTGTTTAAGACCTGAAATTCAACCTTTTTGTATTGAGTTTCATGATGAGAAAAATATTTAAATAGTATTATGGTAGTAGCGGTAGCGATTGGAGGAAGTATGAAGAAAGAAGATTGGATTATAGTGATTTTAGTAGTATCCCTAATAGGGAATGTGGCATTATTAATTGATCATAGACATGTTAACAAGGATCAAGAATTGAAACATGAGTTATTTTATGCAAACATTTGGCGAGACCTATCTCAATTAGAAGTAACTATACAGTATCAAATAGATAATAATTGGAGTAATGAAACCCTGATTACCCAGAAACTAGATGATGCAATTGATTCAATTATCTTAGACACTGCAATGGAAAATGATGATGATAAGGAAGATATCCTTTGGAAGTTATATGAATACATGGAAGAGTTCAGGTTTGATGGCGATACCTTAGATGTTAGCCTAAACGATAAACAACGGACTGATTACATAAATCTAGGCAAGAAGCTGCGTTCAAGCGGGTGGACGTTTAATGCAGCATACGATATGAGTTGGAGTACTATTAAATCAAAAGTAGAGGATCTTACTTTGGAATCATGATTATTAATAATCAGTCAACAGGTATAACTGGTGCTTAAAATCCAGTAATTACCATAGTTGAAATCACAATAGTTTGCGACAATCAACATTGAAGTAATCACAACATAAAGGAAGTTAAATGAAATGAAAAAGTTCATAATTGCGTGCGCTGTAGTTGGTATGATTTGTTTCAATTCGACTGCTTTAGCTGCCGAAAATATCAGTATTAAAGTAAAGAATAAGCTAGTGCAAACAGACAGTGCAATCGTTCAGGGCAGGGTGCTGGTTCCTCTTCGTACGGTTTCAGAATCGCTTGGAGCCTCAGTCGAGTGGAGGCAGCAACAGAAGACGGCTATCGTGTCCAAGTGGTCAAAGAAGGCTTCACAAAAATGAGAGCGAATCAATTGGAACGATTTCGAATGTGCTTCCAAACGAGGTTCGAAATGAAGTCATAGCAATAAATTAAAAATGGTAACGGTAGCCGGGCAGAAGTTCGGCTGCCGTTTTTACTGAAAACACGTAAAGTAATATATAGTCATCGATGAAGGAGGAGTAGCAAATTGAAGAATAAGATCATTGAATACTGTATAAAAAAGAAAGGCGCGACTAAGGAATATCCCTTTGGATTCGATCCAATAGTGATCAAGGTCGCAGGAAAAATGTTCGCCCTTATTTTTGAAGACAAGGGTCAGAATCCCTACATAAATCTTAAATGCGACCCATTAATTGCGGATAATCTGAGAGAGCAGCATGATTATGTTAGTCCAGGGTACCACATGAACAAAAAGCACTGGAACACGATTACAATCGGATCAACCTTGCTTGAGTCAGATGTCTTTGCTATGATTGACCATTCTTATGATTTAGTTGTTCAAAAACTTCCTAAGCGTTTAAAAGCATCACTATCGGAAATGAAATAATTCAATAATTTATGATCTCGTTAAACAGTAGACAGGCAGGAAAATAAAGGGAAATATCCCCAGTTGGTAGAATTAATATATGGTGTATAGAATTGTAAGCTGACAGCGGTTGAGAATAGATGGGCTGACTTGTCTGTATGTTCAACCAAATCATAAAAGACAGAATATCGGAAGAGACGAAGATTTATGCTGTAAGTTCGGATCAACATTTATAATACCTAACGTTAATTGAATTGAAGGAGGACTATTTCTTGCCTTTTTTTATGAGGACAATGCTGAAGGTCTTGCGAGTACCCAATACGACAATCCTAATTGTTGTATTCGCATTCGTGTTCGGCAGCGCCACAATCGCTTATGCACTTGAACCGTCCACTTTTCATAACTGGTTTAATGCCCTTTACTGGGTGATGACGACTATGGCGACCGTTGGCTACGGAGATTTCTTTGCAAAGACCTATATTGGTAAAGCATTCACAATATTTATTTATGTGTTTGGCATTGGTCTACTCAGCTTGATTATTGGTAAAGTCATAGATATGTTTTCAACTATCTACAAACATTGGGAGGCAGGGAAATTGAACTTTCATGGGAAAGATCACATCATTATTATTAACTGGAGCAAAAAAGCCCAGTACGCTATAGAGGAAATCCTGTCCTTCTCTCCATCATCCCATATCGTCATAATAGATGAATCGGATAAGCATCCCATTCTGGACCGTCATGAGATTCATTTTATAAGCGGCGATCCGTCTTCGGAAGAGATCCTGGAGAAAGCAATGATTAGAGAAGCGAAGGCGGTCATTATATTCGCAGATACTCGTATTGATGAGCCTGCGCTTACTGACGGCAAGACATTGTTAATTGCGTCTAGTATTGAACGTCTCCACCCGAATGTTCACACGACAGTTGAGATTACTCAGGATAAGAATACGAAAAACTTCCGCCATGTAAAAGTGAATGATTTTGTACTGTCGTATGATGCCGTATCACGCCTTGCCGTTCGAGCTGCTTTACAGCAAGGGAGTTCCGAAATTATTAACCAACTGATTAGCCGAGAAGTTGGCGATGATATATATGAGATCCCGGCGAAGCGGGAATGGAGAACTTACAAGGATGCTTTCTTAGGGACATTGGAATACGGAGCAACTCTTCTCTCGGACAGAGGTGATCTTGGGATCAACCGCAAACTAAATGAACCGATTCCGCAAGATGCCAGATTATTCGTCGTGTCCGATGAAGCAACCTACCTTAAACTTAAAAGCAGCAAATAGATACGTAGAAAAGAGTGAAAATAATTGAGAGTCATCGTTATTGGAGCAGGGATTCTCGGTGCATCCACTGCCTATCACCTCGCGAAAACGGGAGCAGAAGTGCTGCTCATCGATCGAAAAGACCAAGGACAAGCTACGGATGCGGCTGCCGGCATCATTTGTCCTTGGATCTCGCAACGGCGGAATCAGAAGTGGTATCGGCTTGCGAAAGCAGGCGCTCGTTATTATCCCGAGTTGATCGAAGCTCTTGAGAAAGAAGGGGAAATCGACACGGGTTATGCTAGGGTTGGAGCCCTTAGTATTCAAACGGATGCTGAGAAAATGGATAAGCTAGCGGAGAGGGCTTCTATTCGTTTAGCAGATGCACCGGAAATAGGTGAGATTACGAAGCTTGATGAGAACTATACCCATGAACGGTTTCCATTGCTTGCGGAGGGCTATTCATCCGTTCATATTAGCGGAGCCGCACGTGTAGACGGTCGAGCGCTTCGTGATGCACTGATCCGTTCGGCACAAAGGCATGGAGTAGTTCTGATTCACGGCGATGCTGCGCTTGAGGTTCAGTCTAACCATGTAACGGGAGTTAAAGTTGATGAAAACTACTACGAAGCGGATAAGGTGATTGTCTGTGCGGGAGCATGGGCAGGGCAATTGTTCCAGCCGCTTGGTATAGATCTCAAAGTCAGCTATCAGAAAGCGCAGATCATGCATGTTCAGGTTCAAGATAGCCATGAAGATTCGGGCAGCTGGCCTGTTATTATACCACCTACTGATCAGTACTTGCTTGCATTTGATAATCATAAGATCGTTATTGGGGCAACTCACGAAAACGATGTCGCAGGATATGATACAAGAATTACTGCCGGCGGGATGCAGGAAGTTTTGAATAAAGGAATCACATTAGCGCCTGGTCTCGCTAATAGCACGTTCCAAGAAGTACGAGTAGGCTTCCGGCCGTTTACGCCTGGCTTCCTTCCGGTTATTGGCACAATTCCAGGTTGGGATAATCTTATTATGGCGAATGGGCTTGGAGCTTCCGGATTAACAACAGGTCCGTTTATCGGGAGCCAGCTTGCGAAGTTAGCTATAGAAATGGAATTAGATATTGATATTAGCGATTACGATGTAAGAAATGCGCTATAAAGAAAAGGCAGCCACGATGGCTGCCTTTTTATATACTTATTTTGCTGCAAGGGTATGGTTCGCATGGTATTCCCGGTAGAGAGGGTTCTCGCCACATACCATAAGGCCTTGACCCCAGTTAACATGAACGTCTGCAGTTGGAATGTCCATCGGATCTCGGTATTGGTACAGCACATTCCGGCGGTTACGGGTACTGCGGTTGACGTCAGAGCCATGAACCGTCAAGTAGTTGAAGAATAGTACATCTCCAGCTTTGGCAGGGCAAGGAGTTGCCATCGAAAGAGGGTATTCCTTATGGTCCAGATAATAACGGCCTACATGCGGCATGATGTCGTTCTTGTGAGTACCCGGAATCACGCAAAGACAACCGTTCTCCATATCCGAATCATCCAAATGAACACTAGCTGCCAACATAGAGTGATTAGCATGAGGGAAGTAAGGTGCATCTTGATGAAGCGGGAACGCAGCACCGTTTTCAGGTGGTTTTACGAGCATTTTGCTATGGTGCAGTTGAACGTTAGGACCAATCAGTTGGGAGAGAACAGACGCCATATTCGGATGAATAGCTGCACGAGTGAAGGAAGCATCTTGATAATGGACATCATGGAAGCCTTTCAGGACTAGCTTCTTCAATTGATCAGGTGGAAGATAGTCACCTTGCCAAGTTGCGTTAGAATCAAATTTAGATTGCGCAGCACGATTGAGGATGCCATCGATTGCTGTTCTCATTTGCTCAACTTCATTTTGGGAGAAGACACCTCTTACAAGTAAATACCCATTTGTTTTGTAAAATTCCACATCAGCCTGATTAATCACTTTTTTCAGCTCCTTGTATTGAAGTATATGGTAGCGATTACTTATACTCGAATTATAGGAAATTCAAACGAAACTGTATTTACTGAAAAGAGACGTAGTTTTAAGATTTTACGCCAAGGTGGTGTTTTATGAATACGGATGGTTTTGAAGCGGGAAGTGCATTTCTTAGTGAGATGTTGACAAAATGTCAATCGAGTAATCTATCGTTTCGGATCTATTATTGGGGCTGGAGAGATCCTCATTACAATAACAATGTTCATAAGCACTCCTTTTACGAGGTTTGTTACGTCGTATCGGGAGAAGGCGAGTACCAGGATGAGGATACCGTATATCAGCTGCGTTCAGGTTCGTTGTTTGTGTCTAGACCTGGCGTTTGGCATCAGATTCGAAGCACGACGGGCCTTGGGCTGCTCTATGTGGCGTACGAATTGGAGAAAGAGCAGTGCAGGGGAGAAGACTTCGCTTTGTACAGTGCTAATTTGGATACAGGACCAGTCTGCATGGAAGTGGATAACAGCGTAATTCATTATTGGTTAGGCCTTTATAAACATGCTGATTCTCGGCCTTATGGAGAACTCCAAGAATTGCATACGGTAGCTGGTATTCTGCTGGCGGGTCTACTACGGCCGTTTGTCAAAGATGATAGTAATAGAAGTCAAAACGTTGCGAAGCCAAGTAGCGAGACCCGTTCCGCAATTTTACGTCTGTCCAAACAATATATTAGAGACAACCTGTCGAGTCCTCTGAAAATTGAAGAAGTTGCTGAATATATGAACCTTTCCACGCGTCAGCTGTCCAGGCTCTTTCAACTCGATGGTAGAGACACATTTCTCACTTATTTGCGCAATGAGAGGCTGAAGCATGCGGAGATGATGCTGAAGACATCCATATTCTCGTTGAAAGAAATCGCAGCTTATTCGGGGTTTCAATCTGTCCATTATTTTACGAATGTGTTCACCGAGCAGAAGGGCTTGCCCCCAGGGGAGTACAGGAAGCAGTTCTTGGATGTGAAGTAAGACTGGGAGAACAAGCCTATTATTTAGTTTCATGAAAGAGGATTAAGGGCAGAGACAAAGAAATCTACTGAAGGTTAAGCATAAAATACGATGAGAAGGGATTGTTCTAATGAACGTGTATAATTCCGCTTCTAATGTTGCCAATCCGCAAGTAGGTCATCTTCTAACTGATATTCCAGCTCATGATCCGTTTATTGTAGCGGACCAAGCAACACAAACCTATTATTTGTATACGGGCGGTGGCCCAAGAATACATGGCATGGACCGATATGGTGTTTTAACTTATAAGAGCAAAGACTTGGTTAATTGGGAAGGACCTTATGTTGTCTTTACTATCCCTGACGGCATTTGGGCTAATCCGCAGCATGGCGCTTGGGCACCTGAAGTTCACTCTTATAATGGACGATATTATATGTTTGTTACGCTTCATAATAACGATAGAGCGCTTGAAGGTGAAGGACATGGCGGTTATCGCCTCCAGTGGCGAGGCTCCGTCATTGCCGTATCCGACTTCTTAGAAGGACCATTCGAGATTATAAAGCAAGAAGCGCCAGTACCTCCGGAACATCATATGACGTTGGACGGCTCTTTGTATGTAGATGAAGAAGGCGTGCCTTGGATGGTCTATTGCCATGAATGGGTACAGACAGCAGATGGGACGATCGAAGCTGTAAAATTAACGAATGATTTAACCGATCGGGCTTCTGATCCAATTCATCTCTTTGATGGTTCTGCGGCGCCATGGGATAACGGAGATCATCCGGCTGACGGCTCTAAATCCATCTATGTCACGGATGGCTGTCAGTTATATCGAACCAAGAATAATCGATTAGTCATGTTATGGTCTACATACGACAAAGGGAGCTACGTCCAGACAATCGCACGTTCTACGAGTGGTAAGCTGGAAGGACCATGGGAGCAGCTTGAACCTCTTGTTTTTGACGATAGTGGGCATGGCATGTTGTTCCAAACCTTCGAAGGCGAGTGGAAGCTAATCTTGCATTCTCCGTTCCGGATGCCAGCATCACGCTGCAAAATATACGATATCGTCGATGACGGGGATTCGTTCAGCATTAAGCAGGACTAAGTATATTTGTGATAACGCTGTCATGAAATGAGCTAGCCCTGAGATGATTAGATCTCAGGGTTTTTACTTTAACAATGAGAATTAAGTTGGAGGTATAATTATTTTAAAATGTTAAAATTAGTGTAGATTGATGAAAGTTACAGGAGGGTAATATGGAAATTCTAGTTATATTTATATTAATTTTTGGATTAGCAGGTGTGATAGGAAATCAATATTCGATGATAAGCAGAATGAGACGGATTGAAGAAGTCCTAGTTGAAATTAGGGACAAACAATAAGGGTAAGGAGGTTCATTACAAAACATGATGTGGTTCATTTACATAGGTTGTGCTTTTATTTTTATTAGTGGATTAATGGTTGGAGCATGGACAACGGCTGATCAGCAAAGGGCGAATTTCAATACAGAGGTGCCGTCTGAGAGAAAAATAAAGAGAAAGATTGCAACTATTTCAGCTGGTTTAGGAGTAATCTGTTTTGCAATAGCAGCAGCTATATATTTATTATAAGTCGCGTAAACCGCGGCTTTTTTATTTTTATATTGATAAAAAGATACTCGTCCGATATAATTCACAAAATACCCAATTGTGGTAGAAATATCAAAAGAAGGAGTGGTCGCTAGATGAACAACGTATCTGATTATTACGAGTTGATCGACGAGGATGCTAGATTCTCCAGAAACTCAAGAAAGATTGAATTTTACACAACCAATCTTGTCATGGAGAGTATGCTGCCGGGACGTTCAACGATATTAGATGTTGGTGCAGGCACTGGGGTCTACTCGTTCCATTATGCAGAGCGTGGTCATGAGGTCATCGCTGTGGATCTTACTCCGAAGCATATCCAATATATGACGCAAAAGAGTCAGGACACAGGTGTTCCTATACAAGCACATCTAGCTAATGCTACGGATTTAAGTAGGTTTGATAACTCCCTATTTGATGTTGTATTCTGCTTTGGACCGATGTACCATCTGACGAGTGAAAATGACCGCAATAGCTGCATTAGCGAATGTCTCAGGGTTCTAAAGCCAGGTGGGATTCTTGCTATCGCTTATATTAACAAGTTTCCTGTCCTGCCAATGCTGGCTACAAGAGATAAGAAATTTATTAGAGACAGCGTTATTCATAAGGTTATAAATGAAGGAGTCATTCAAGTTGGGGACGAGGATTGTTTTTGGACAGATGCTTATTTCACCTCGCCACCAGAGATTGAAGCGTTCATGCAAGATTACGATGTTTCACTCGTTGATCATGTAGGTACTGATGGAGTCAGTCATACGATACAAGAATACGTAGATGGATTGAGTGATGAAGAGTTTCATTCCTGGATGAATTATCATTATCAGACATGCAGAGAGAGCAGTATTCTTGGCATGAGTACTCATGGTCTAATCATCTGTAGAAAAAACTAATCCCCACGTATAGCTTCACGATATTGCCGGGGGGTAACCCCGGTTTTTTTCTTGAACAGCCGGTAGAAAAACTTCCTGTCAGCATATCCGACGGCGGAAGAAATCTCGTCCACCTGACTTTGACTCCCTGCAAGCAATCGGCATGCAGCATCCATTCGGATCCCCTGAACATATTCGATAAAGCTCATACCTGTCTGATGACGAAATAGGCGGCTGAATTGCCGTTCACTAAGCCTCGCTTGGGCAGCGAGTTCGGTAAGTCTAAGCTCAGAGGCATAATTACGGTCAATATAAGTAATCGCTTCATCAACGCTTATCCACTGCGGCCGTTCGCTTATCGGCGATTCGATCTGCAGCTTGTGCCTATACAAGCCAGTTAATATACGCATGACGATAGTGGTGAGAACAACTAAGTAACCTGGAGGTCTGGCCGCGAATTCTTGGTAGAGCTCACGAAACATCGCATGATATTCGCCTGTAGGATCTTTTATGGAAAACCAGGTTAGCTTCTCATCCGCAAAACAATTAAAAATCTCTGCAGCATAGGGGAACCCGTTGTGCAGCTCGGTCAAATACGCAGCTGGAAGTAAGCAGTTATAGACGATAAGAGGCCGGTCCTTTTTTGGCGTCTTGGGCCGAAACACATGACTTTGCCCTACGGGGATAAAAAACAAAGTGCCATGCTCGACGGGGACGGTTTCACCGGCAATATAGTGAACGCCAGCTCCTTCGCTGACATACGTTATCTCAACAAATTCATGTGAATGCTCATCCATATCGAAGCTTTCATAAGCGCGGTTTACATAGAGTGGTACACCGGGTTCGAAAAAGGAATCCGCAGACATGACATAAGTGCTTCGTTTGATACTCATCGGTATACCTCCTTCTATAACCTCACAAAATATCTGTATCTATCGTACGAAACCGTTTGCAATATGTCTAGATCAACCTATAAAAATGTCCGGATCGTCCCCTGAATGTCATTCTCATTTGCCATACAATCTAGGTAAGATGCCGACGATCGTTCGGCATATATGAGAAGCTGGAAGGGGCATTCAAAAATGACATTATTACAAGCGACGCACCTGCGGTGCGAGTACCAACACAATCCAATTGGTCTAGGAGTCACTACACCAAGACTCAGTTGGCAGCTTCACTCGGATGATGTTCATGTGATTCAGCTTGCTTATCAAATTCAAGTGTCATGCAGTCTTGAAGGATTTGATGAAACAAAGCTTGTATGGGATACCGGTCGGATCGAATCAGATCAATCTGTACTCATGGAGTATGGCGGTCAGCCGCTTCAGCCAAGAGGTCGTTATTACTATCAGATTAAAGTGTGGGACAATAAAGGCCGCGAATCAGACTGGAGCGAAGCAGCGTACTGGGAGATGGGATTGTTAAGTCCTGCGGATTGGACTGCAGCATGGATTACACCGGATAGCAATGCCATCGATGCGCAAGCTGAGCCAATTTTCCTCCTAAGAACAACGTTCAATACTAGCGAAAGCATTAGCCGGGCGACCATCTATGCGACATCGCTTGGATTATATGAATTGGAATTAAACGGACAGCGAGTGGGCAATTGGCAGTTCACACCGGGCTGGACGAGCTACAAAAACAGACTGCAAGTACAGGCTTACGATGTGACAAAGCAGCTCCTTGCCGGTGAGAACAACGCAATAGGAGCAGCACTTGCAAACGGATGGTACAAGGGCGATTTGGCCTGGAATAATCAAAAGAGTATTTATGGCGATACACGCGCCTTGCTCCTTCAGCTTCATATTGATTATGCAGATGGGACTACAGAAGTTGTCAGAAGTGACAGCTCATGGCGTGCTTCGACGGGGCCAATCTTAATGTCCGAGTTGTATCATGGCGAGACGTATGATGCCCGTTTGGAAAAAACAGATTGGGCAACTGCCGCATTCAATGATCAGGACTGGAGCAGTGTAAACGAATTGCCTCATTCGAAGGACATTCTTATTATGCAGGAGAATGAACCGGTTCGTATAACGGAGAAGTTGAAGCCAATTGAGCTGATCAAGACACCTTCAGGCGAAACCGTTATAGATATGGGTCAAAATATGGTTGGACGCCTGCATTTACAAGTGGATCTTCCAGCTGGTACAACCCTCACGCTCCAACATGCAGAAGTACTGGACCGTGAAGGCAACTTCTACATCGGAAACTTGCGCAAAGCAAAGCAGACCGTCCACTATGTATGCAAGGGTGGTGGAGAAGCATACGAGCCACACTTTTCCTTCCAAGGCTTCCGCTACGTGAAGCTCGAAGGCTGGCCTGAAGATGTTACACTGGACCTCAATTTGTTCACTGGCCACGTGATTCATTCCGATATGGAACCATCAGGTACCTTTGAATGCTCGAATCCTCTGCTGAACAAGCTGCAGCAAAATATTACTTGGGGTCAAAGAGGCAACTTTCTTGATGTGCCAACGGATTGTCCACAGCGGGACGAACGGCTTGGATGGACCGGCGATGCTCAAGTGTTTATTCGAACAGCTGCGTTTAACTACGATGTTGCACCATTTTTCACCAAATGGCTTCGAGATCTGAAAGCTGATCAACGCAGTGACGGAGGAGTGCCATTCGTTATTCCACATGTACTGGATGAGGGTTCCTATTCCTCTGCAGCATGGGGTGATGCAGCCGTTATCTGTCCTTGGGTCGTGTACTTGAGTTACGGGGATAAACGGGTGCTAGAGGAGCAGTATGACAGCATGAAAGCATGGGTCGAGTACATGCGCCAGCAAGGGGAAAATGAGCATTTGTGGAATACGGGCTTCCACTTTGGTGATTGGCTTGGCCTTGATGCCAAGGAAGGTGATTATGTAGGCGCTACTCCTCGTGATTTGATCGCAACGTGCTTCTATGCTTACTCTACCAAGCTATTTGTAAGGACAGCAGAGGTACTTGGCCGCACAGAAGACGCGATGTCGTATCGCGAGTTGTATGAACAAATCATCACGGCATTCGAGCAGGAGTTTGTAACCGCAAATGGACGGCTTGCGGCTCACACCCAAACCGCACATGTGCTGCCGCTGATGTTTGATCTTGTGGAAGGACCAGTACGTGAACGGATGGCAAAAACGCTCGCCGAGTATGTGACGGAGCAGAAGTTCCACTTGACCACTGGCTTTGTAGGTACTCCGTATTTGTGTCATGTGCTGTCGGAGAACGGTTATCATGACGTTGCTGTTAAGCTCGTACAGCAAGAGGATTATCCATCTTGGCTGTATTCGATTCATCAAGGAGCAACAACCATTTGGGAGCATTGGGATGGAATCAAAGCTGATGGCACTTTCTGGAGCGACGACATGAACTCGTACAATCATTATGCTTATGGCTCCATAGGGGAGTGGCTGTATAGAGTTGTTGCTGGACTTGATCTGGATGAAGCTCAGCCAGGTTACAAACATATTGTTTTCCGTCCACGTACGGATTCGGGACTTTCCTATGCCAAAGCATCGTATAAGTCAGCGTACGGCTTGATCCGCAGTGAATGGAGCACCGGTGAAGAGGGAGCGGCGACATATGAATTCGAGGTTCCAGCAAATACAACAGCAGAAGTAAATTTGCCTGGAGTATCTCTTGCAGTGATTTCAATTAATGGCTCCACCATCGGTCAAACGCCAGGTGTGCTTGCTTCACAAGAACAGGATGGGAAGCTTGTGCTTACGCTTGGGTCCGGGATTTATTACGTTCATGCTGCGGCAAAAGTTACCGTTTAAAACAAAAAATCCGTTCCCTCATCGGGAACGGATTTTTTTATAGTAGGCCTATGCTTTCTTAGATTGAATGTGCTTGGCGACTCGTGCTGCCAATTCAGTAGACGCATTGTTTAGATAAGTAAGCACAATGTTTTGTGTTTCCTGAGACACTGCTGCAAGATCAATAGCAAGATTTTCGACCAAATGATCTTTCTGCACAGGCTGCAGTCTATCATAGAACTCACCGGCTTGCGAGAAGTTATCAGGCTTCGGAATTTCGGACCGCACAAGATGGCCTTCTACATATCTGCCATTACCACTAGTCTGCATGGAGCCGGGAGTCCAATTCGCCTGATGGTTGATTGGCACTTTGCGGAAGTCTGAACCAATCCGATGACGCTGAGAATCCGTATAAATATTGGCACGTCCTTGAAGCATTTTATCATCGGATAACTCTGCTCCCTCCAGCAAGTTCGAAGGGGAGAACGCGAGCTTCTCAACCTGTTCCATATAATTGTCCGGATTTTTGTTTAAGACCATACGCCCAACCGGCAATAGCGGGTATTGGTCTTCATCCCAAATCTTCGTGTCATCAAGCGGGTCATAAGAAAGACTTGCCTCGTCAGCAGGGTCCATAAGCTGGACATAAAGTCCATACTCTACAGTTTTTCCACATGCGAGAGTATCGTATAGATCTTGACCGGCATAATCCGGGTTCTGGCAACTCAGCTCATTCGACTCATGGCGATCAATGTACTGGACGCCTGCATAAGGAATCCAGTGGTATTTGACATACGTACGAACCCCTTGTTCATTTCTCCAAACATACGTATTAACGCTATGCCCAGGGATGTGGCGGAGACTCTTAACGGTTCCAGCATCGGAATACAGCCAAAGTACAAAATTTGTTGATTCAGGCGCTCGTGCGATAAAGCTCCAGAACCGTTCGGGATCAATCAAATTGTTGATTGGAGAAGGCTCGAATGCCCTAATCGACTCTGGAAAGCGCATAGGATCTCTGACCAAGAACACCGGGATGTGATTGAATACCATATCAAATACGCCTTCATCCGTATAAAACTTGGTGGCGAATCCGCGCACATTGCGGGACGTATCTGGAGTGCCTCTATTGCTTACCGCAAGTGAGAATCTTACCGTTACAGGAACCTGACACCCGGGCTGTTGTAAAAAACAGAGCTTCGTATGAGCAGCCATCGAATGCACCGTTTCGAAATAACCAAATGCCCCGTAGCCTTTGACATGCACAGGTCTTTCCAAAATTTTAGTATGTATAAAGGTTTCCATGGTCTCATGCAAAACACTATCCTGTTCGAGAATCGGGCCGCGAGCGCCTACGGTTTGTGAATGAAGAGTGGCCGGTTGGTCAATTGCTTCCCATTGCGATGGTGACAGTCCATGAGAAGGCTCCTGTTTACTTGGCTTCTTGTCAGGCATAGGGGCATTATTTTCAGAAAAACCTTGATTATTGTCCATCGAATAACCTCCGAATCAGAATTTATCCACCTTTATGTTTATTCTGTCAGCTGGAGTAAAATGCTTGAGAGGGACTTGCATTCAATGGGTATATCCAAATATTAAGGAACATACGATCTAATTGAATGTAATGGGGGGATTTTTTGTGAGGGAGAAAAAAACCTTTTATTTGCTGGCACCATGCTTCACGGATGCACTCTTAACGAAGGATGTAGGCATTATCCCATATATCATGCAGAAGTATTATGGTTATAAAGCAGTATATGTCACCTATAGAAATAGCGATGGATACATGGACTGGCCTTCCCTTGATATGTTCGAAGAGGAGGTTGAATTTGATTATCTGGAAGCAGCATTCACTTATCATCCGGATAACGCTATTGAGACGATATTTGGCGCCAATGTTCAGGATTGCAGCAACGACTTGGTTCAATACATAGAGGATCATGCAGCACATATCGAGGTGTTATTCTTATTTGGGTTTTATCCGTTTTATTCTGAGGCGGTTGATCGATACAAGAAGCTTAATCCTGCCGGTAAGGTTTACTTAAAGCTGGACGCCAATATTCATTGGATTAATCGGACTCCATTAACTGATTTTTTTATCCATTTCCTTCGTAATTGCGATTTGATTAGTACTGAATCCATGATCGAATATATCAGGAGGAGATGGTCTGTTCCTATTTGTTATATTCCGAATGGATATTATTCTTTTGGCTTTGAATCCGAATCCATTATTCCATTTGAACATAAAGAGGATCGATTCTCACTGTTGGTCGTATTGGAAATCATGCAAAGGCTAGCGATCAATTATTAGAAGCATTTAAGATGGCTGTTCCTTTTATTCCTGTTAGCTGGAAACTTGCTCTGGTGGGGAAGGTGGATGAGTTATTTCGACCTTATTTGAATGATTTTCTACAAGCCAATCCTGAGCTTGAGGGCAGGATCATTCAAACCGGATTTATTCAAGATAAAGAACAGCTTCAGAATTGGTATCGAAGAGCGAAAATTTTTGTGCTCCCCTCCTTATATGAAGCTTCTGCCCATGTAGTATCTGAGGCAAAAACCTTTGGTTGCTATCTTATTACTTCAGATATAGAGTCCAGCCGGGAAGCCATAACCAAGCATGAACGAAGATTTGATCTGGTGGATGAATCGTTTAAAATCGCAAATCGTCATTTGGACTATGGATCGGTGCATGCAGTTGGTGATTATATGGAATTAGCGCATCGAATGATCGAAGCATGTAATAATCAGGAACGGCTAAAAGACGTATGTTACAGCACGCAGCAAGATGCCAGGGAGCACTTCGACTGGGTGAAGTTATGCGGCGAAATAAATACTTTATTATGAACACGTGGTAAGATAGGTAGAAATATTGCGGGCTAGACAAAGGAGTATGTTTAATCTTGGATGATAAGGACGCGGCAATCTTACAGTACGTGGCCGAAGAGCAAAGCTTGACCAAGGCAGCAGAGAGGCTGTATATGACGCAGCCGGCGTTATCTTACCGTATTCAGCAAATGGAGCGGGAGTTTGGCGTCCCCATCATCGTGAAGCACACGAAAGGAACGCACTTGACGCCGGAGGGCGAGGCACTTGCCGCTTATGCCAGGAAAATGCGGGATGAGCTTAACGCGATGAAAGATTATCTTGTGAATATGCGAAGTAGTGTGAAAGGAACGCTGCGACTTGGCGTAGCCAGCTATTATGGACTTTATAAGCTTCCGCCATTGCTCCGGAAATTCAGAGATCTGTATCCTGAGGTACAATTCAGTGTGACATGTGCACTCAGCTCCGAAATTATCGAACTGTTGTCTGAGCAGGAGATCCACGTCGGTATCGTCCGAGGAGATTATCATTGGCTGGAAGCGCAGCATTTACTGCATGATGAGCCGATCTGCCTCATTTCCCGAGAGCCGATTCAATTGGAGGAGCTGCCAAGGCTGCCTCAAATTCATTACAGTGCACCAAAGGCGAAAGCCGTCCGCCAAGCGGCGACAACATTTGATCATACGATTCAAGGCTGGTGGCATGAGCATTACAGCACACCTCCTGTGATTGCGATGCAGGTGGACGCATATGAGACTTGTAAGGAAATGGTGAAACAAGGTCTCGGATATTCGATTATTCCTGGGGTGTTCGTGACACCGGAGGATGAACTATATACCATGGAGCTCAAATTGAAAAATGGAGAAGCAATCCGCCGGAATACGTGGATGCTGTACCGGGAACATTCCCGTGAGCTTGCAATCGTGGATCGATTCGTGGCTTTTATGAAGACGGAACAACCAGGAAGTCCTGCAGAAGCCTAATGCAGGGCTTCTTTTTTTGTTTGAAATTCAAATACAAGGGCCATAAAAAATCTTAAGGTGCATCCCAAAAAACAATTAATTGTACTTATCGGGACTATTTCCTTATTATTTGATACATATTGATGCATAAATATACGGGTTGAAACGAATAGGTGGGATAATCATGAACAAGCAACAAGACAAAGAAATGAAACTTCAAATCGCGCAAGCAGTTGACGCACGTGACAGGCAGCTGCGGGAGCTTTCACTAAACATACATGCAAATCCGGAGCTTAGCTTTCACGAACATAAAGCACAACAATGGCTGACCGAGCCGCTGATTGAAGCCGGATTTACGGTAGAGAAGGGGATCTCTGGATTAGAAACCTCCTTCCGTGCAACCTGGGAAGGAACGGCTGGCGGACCAACAATCGCGCTGCTGGCCGAATACGATGCACTTCCGGGACTAGGTCATGGATGCGGGCATAGCCTCATTGGTACAGCGGCAGTTGGAGCGGCTTTGGCACTGAAGGATACTTATCCTGAGCTGCCAGGTAAAATCATCGTTCTGGGTACACCTGCTGAAGAAGAGGGCGGCGGCAAAATTATCATGTGCAATGATGGCGTCTTTGACGAGATTGACGCGGCTATGATGGTCCATCCTCAAAACAAAACGATGGTGCTTCGAGGGGCTTTGGCCTGTGTAGATGCCACGTTTACGTTCCACGGAAGACAAGCCCATGCTTCTTCTTCGCCTGAAAAAGGAATCAGTGCGCTCGATGCACTTGTTAATGCTTATGTAGCGATTAATTCACTGCGGCAGTATATGAAGGAAGATGTGCGGATCCACGGCATTATTACAAGAGGCGGAGACGCGCCAAATGTAGTGCCGGAGCTAACAGAAGCGGTGTTTATTTTGAGAGCATCTACCGTAGATGAGCTTGAGATCGTTAGAGAAAAGGTATATCGTGCGGTTCGTTGTGCGGCAGAAGGCGTAGGCGCAACCGTTGATATTAACGAAGGGTTGATTTATGCCGAGCGGAACAACAATAAAGAGTTAGCCGGTCTATTTGCCCGCAATCTGGAAGAGGAGCTTGGACTTGAGGTTTGTGATCCGCCGCAAAAAGGTGGGGTTGGATCATCGGACATTGGCAATGTCAGTCAAGTGACCGCAGTCATCCATCCGTACATCAGACTTGGAGACGCGACTACTCATACGCCTGAATTCGCAGCATTGGCAGGTTCAGAGGAAGGTATGACTCAGTTGAATTATGCGGCCAAAGCGCTGGCTATGACCGTTTATGACCTTTGCACTGACCGCGATGCGATGAAGCTCGTGCGAGATGAATTCGAAGAGTGGAAGAAACAAAAAAATGGGGGATAAGGCAATGAACGACTCGACTAAATCAACATCCCGCAAGTGGTTTAAGATGCCTCATACGTATGTTATTCTTATTTTCCTTGTTCTAGTGGCAGCAGCTCTGACTTATGTAGTCCCTGCAGGTGAATTTGATCGGGTAGAGGATGCTGCGACTGGTAAAACGTTAGTTGTACCTAATTCTTATCATGAGGTAGAATCCAATCCCGTTGGTATCTTCAGTATTCCTAAGTTAATCGTGCATGGACTGATTGACTCCGCGGACGTTGTGTTTTTCATCCTCATTATCGGGGGAACATTTGAGATTATCTCTTCCACGGGGACGATCGAAGCAATCACAGGGCGGGTAGCTAGAAACTTCTCGAATAAAGGCAGATGGGTCATCCCGATCTTTATCATGCTGTTCTCTATCGCTGGGTTCACGATGGGTATGTCGACGGAAGTTATGGTATTCGTACCAATTGGGATAGCAGTAGCGAGGGCACTCGGGTTCGATGCACTGACTGGTACAGCGATGGTCTCACTTGGTGCTTCATGTGGTTTTACGGCCGGAATTTTGAATCCGTTCAACGTAGGACTTGCCCAATCTATTGCTGAGGTTCCCATGTTCTCAGGAGCATGGCTGAGAGTGATTTTGCTCATCTGCCTTATCGCGGTTACAAGTTTGTATATCATTCGTTACGCTGGCAAGGTGCGTGCGAATCCTGAGAAAAGTCTCGTTGTTGATCTCGAACGTGAAGTGGAATCAAAAGAACTCGATTTGACTAAGCTGCCACGCATGCAGGTGAAGCATTATTTGACGATTATCGTCATCATTGCAGGCTTTGCAACACTTGTCTGGGGTGTATCCAAGAAAGATTGGTGGATGGAAGAACTGGCCGCGTTATTCTTGACGATGGGTATCGTGAGTGGTTTTTGTGCTGGGTATGGACCAAGCCGAGTCGCTACGGAATTCGTTAAGGGAGCTAAAGCGATTACTTACGGAGCGTTGATTATTGGCTTTGCACGCGGAATCATGGTCGTCCTGGATCAAGGCAGCGTCATCGATTCCATTGTAAATGGCTTATCCGTCTTGGTTGGCGAGCTTCCAGGACCGGTGCAAGTGCTTGGTATGTATCTGTTCCAGAACGTCATGAACATCTTCATTACATCAGGTACAGGTATGGCTGTAACAACGATGCCAATCATGGTGCCGCTGGCAGATATTATTGGCGTTACACGTCAAACCACGGTACTAGCCTTCCAATTAGGTGATGGCTTCTCGAATATGATTTTGCCGACATCCTCGGCACTGATGGGCAGTCTGGCTGTATCCGGCATTCCGTATCAGAAGTGGGTCAAGTTTTTCTGGCCGCTCATGCTGATGTGGATTGTAATCGGAGCTGTTCTGATGGTTGTAGCTCATATGATTAACTATTAGTTCGATCTTTCTAATAAAACGTGCCGTCCAGCTGGATGGCGCGTTTTTTGATTGTGGCAGGTTCCGTGGACATGATATGCTTTTCTAGGAGTCTATTGATTTTATGATGGAATAAGATGCTGTGCATGATTTGAACAATTCATTTTCCTGGAGGCTATTATGAAAATTCAAAGCTATGAACTGTTCCAAGTACCGCCGCGTTGGCTGTTTCTGAAAATTCAAACGGATGAAGGATTAGTAGGCTGGGGCGAGCCTATCGTTGAAGGACGCGCTGAAACGGTAAAGGCTTGTGTTCATGAATTAATGGAGTATTTGATCGGCAAAGATCCCCTGCGGATTGAAGATCATTGGTCAATGATGTATCGATCAGGGTTTTATCGGGGCGGCGCCATTATTATGAGTGCCATTGCTGGCATTGACCAGGCACTCTGGGATATTAAAGGTAAGTTTTATAATGCACCTGTTTATCAGTTGCTTGGTGGAGCTTGCCGGGATACTATGCGAGTTTACTCCTGGATTGGCGGGGACCGGCCGACTGAAGTTGCGGAAGAAGCGAGAAAAGTTGTAGCAGCCGGATTTACCGCAGTTAAAATGAATGGGACGGAAGAGCTGCAGTATATCGATTCTTATGACAAAATTGACGCAGCTGTCGCTAGGATTGCAGCTGTTCGGGAAGCATGCGGTTCCTCGATCGGAATTGGCATCGATTTCCACGGACGTGTACATAAGCCAATGGCCAAGATTCTTGCCAAGGAGCTGGAGCCGTTCCGTCCGATGTTCATCGAAGAACCAGTTCTGTCCGAGAACAACGAAGCCTTGAAGGAGCTTGCTAAGCATACCTCGATTCCTATTGCAACCGGTGAAAGAATGTTCTCGCGCTGGGATTTCAAGCAGCTTCTTAGCGATGGGGCAGTCGATATTATTCAGCCTGACTTATCTCATGCAGGCGGTATCACAGAGTGTAAGAAAATAGCATCGATGGCCGAAGCTTATGATGTTGCGTTAGCACCTCATTGTCCATTAGGCCCGATCGCCCTTGCAGCATGCCTGCAGGTTGATGCGACAGCGCATAATGCGTTCATTCAAGAGCAAAGCCTTGGTATTCACTACAATGAAACCAGTGATTTGCTTGATTATATAACGGATGCAACTGTTTTCGACTATAAAGATGGTCATGTTGCAATTCCGCAGGGTCCAGGTTTAGGGATTGAAATTAACGAAGAGTATGTGAGGAAGATGGCGGCCGTCGGACATAACTGGAGAAACCCCGTGTGGCGCCACAAAGACGGAAGCATTGCAGAATGGTAATTGAATAGCAGCTGGAACGTGGAGGAGGCCCCAATTTTTGATTGGGACCTCCTCTTTTATGTTAAATTGGGGGAGTTAATAAATCTTCTTTAACAGCTCTACGACTTCCTCAATCGAAAGGCCAAAGGATTTGTAGTAGGAAGCATCACTAACCATCTGCTTTAAGACCGTTTCGTTACGTATTTGTAATATCTCATCGGGTGAGAATTCGGCTACAAAACAACCCTTCCCCGTTACGGTATTGATTAAGCCGCATCTTTCAAGTTCTTCCCAAGCTTTTTTCACGGTAATAATACTCACACGCAGCTCTTGGGCGGCTTGACGGATAGGGGGGAGACAATAGCCGCTTTCTAACTCGCCTTTTAGAATTTGAGCACTGATTTGTTCGAATAGCTGCTGATAGATCGGTTTATCAGACGAATTCGAAATAGCTACATTCATTATATCTCCACTTTCGGGAATCGTTTAATCGCAACTCGGTAAGCTATCATGGTGAATGCAATAAATATAGCAATTCCAACAATGAGGATGGATGCTTGAAGGGCCATATTGTCCAGACCATCACCATAAAAAATATCATGCAAAAATGGGCTCTGGATCCCTAACCATTGTGCAACTCCGGCAAATAGCATAGCGGCCCCAACTGCCACGAATATCGCCTCGCCATATTTATAAGCTGTTTTATAAAACTTGGCTATAAAGATAATGTTGAAGATACCAAACATGACAAAACATAATCCCCAGAACCCCATATGTGGTTCGAAGAAATAGTAGGTGATATTCGAGTATAATCCGTTACTGATCATACCAAAGATCATTGCAATGACGATATGCATGAGTTCGAGGATGACTATCACATACACTTTTGCTTTCACAATATCTTTTTTTGTTACAGGCAGCATGAAGGTAAACATCAAATCATTCTGCGATCTAAACCCGGCAAACATATTGGGTATCGTGATCCAGCAAAAATATAGAAGGACAATAAAATAAATCCAGCCAGGAACAAACATTAGAGCTCCTGTCAGAACAGGCATAATTAAAAATGTGGGAAGTACGCCTATTTTAAACTCCTTTATCAACAAATTATACATACGAATCCTCCTTTTTCGAGAAATAAATCATAATTTCCTCGAGACTTGGTATGGCTGCATTAATCTCGGAAGATGGATCAAAGTCTTTGGAGTGGATTAAGCCTGTAAAGCCAAATGAATTTTTCTTATAGGAAATCAATTGATCTTTCACTTGTTCCAGCTGACTTTCTTTCCCGTTCAGCAGGCGATAGGATTCAATGAATTCTTCTTTCTCCGAACTTTTTACAATCTGGCCATTTACGATAAAGGTGATATAATCCGCGCATTTCTCCAGGTCAGATGTAATGTGAGTAGAGAATAGAATGCTGACTTCACCATCAACAACGAGCTCTTGGAAAATCTCCAATAAATTATCTCTTGCGACCGGATCAAGACCGCTTGTTGGTTCATCAAGAACGAGAAGCTTAGCACCATGAGATAAGGCTAGGGCTAAGTTGTACTTCACTTTCATACCTGTCGACAATTCAGCAATTTTTTTATTCTCATCTAATTTGAATCTTCTCAGGTAGTTGTAGTACGTTTCATCATTCCAATTCTTATAAAACTTCTTAATCACATCGGTCAAGGTTTTGATTTTGCTTCGAGTATAAAAATCGATATCGCCAAATGCGTATCCGATTTCTTGTTTTAGCTCGATTTCGTGTTCGGCAATATTTTTGCCCAGTATAAGGACCTCTCCGCTATCGATATGAAGCATATTCAAGATCGATTTGATTGTCGTTGTTTTACCTGCGCCATTGGCACCGATAAAACCCATGATATAACCCTTTTCTAGTTGGAACGAAACATTTTGTAGCTGAAAATTTGGATAAGCTTTATTTAAATTTCTGATGTCTAATGCCAGCATAACGTACCTCCTCGTTAAATTGTGTATGATGTATATGCACAATATATCACTTGAGGTTTTAGGAGTCAATGTCTCAAACCATATCTTTACAAAAAAATGGAAACTTTATTAACTTCATGTGCGTCTAACTGATTAAATACAGATTGAAATAGAAAAGGTGTATACGATGAGGCTTAAAATGATGTCATGAAATGACATCGTTCCATACTAGGGGGTTAGTGAACATGCGTGAAAAGGATGAGGCACAGCCTATCGAGGAAAAAGCAGCATCGACAGTAACTTCATTTAATGATGTGACCGATCACTATCAGAAAATAATGGGTGTACCTGCCCAAAGAGCAGATTTAAACAGTATGCCTAAGGTTCTGCGATGGTTTGCGTATTTCTTCTATACTGTCTTAATCCTAGGTGCTTTATTATTCCTCATATCTTGGTTGATGCAATAATGAAAGGAGCAACGATGAAACACTTCATTATCACGGGGACCTCTAGAGGAATCGGAGAGGCCATCGCTTATCAACTGCGTTCATCAGGTCATTTTCTACATTGTATCTCTCGGGAGAGGAATACAGCTCTAATAAGCAACAGTGAGAATATGGCTTATTATGAGTTCGATCTGGTGCAAACCGATGCGATTGAAGCCCTAATGGAGAGGATATTCAGTCAAATTGATCAGTCCCAAGTAGAAGGGCTTTATCTCATCAATAACGCTTCGATGATCGCGCCAGTGGCCCCAATAGATGCAGCAGATAGCAGTGAAATAACACGTAATATACAGGTGAATCTGATCGCTCCAATTCTTCTAACCTCTCTTTTTATTAAATATACAAGGGAATTAGCTGCTGAGAAGAGGGTTCTTAATATCTCTTCTGCATCTGCAAAAAATCTTCATCCAGGGATGAGTTTGTACTCTGCGGCTAAGGCTGGATTAGATGTTTTCACCCAAAGTGTAGCACTTGAACAAAATAACTCAAATGCTCCAGTTAAGATTGTATCCATCTGGCCAGGTATGATTGACACCAGCTTGCAAAGTGAAGCTAGAAGCATGGACCGAGCTATGCTCCCGACAGTAGAGTTGTTTAAGCAGGTCATGGAATCAGGAATGCTGACTACACCTGAAGAAACGGCGAAACAGATCATTGCTTTTTTGTTTAAAGAAGATATAGAGCATGGAGAAGTTGTCGACATCTACGATTATTCAAAATGACATAAGAATTACAGCTAGCTATTGAATTACGGAATAGTTTCTGGCAAAATAAAATCAAACGTTCAGTATGTGTAACTGGCGAGACGTGGAGTACCACGGTGGAGCACATACTTCATATGGCCGTTCGCCTGGGCAGAGGTAAGGAGATTTCTCCTTGCCTCTTTCTGTTTTCTATAACAAGTGGAGAGGATGACAGCTAATGAAATCAAGTCCATTATTGCTTGACGGAAACCGAGTTGCCATAGATATTAAGAACCAATTAGTAGGCCGTGTATCTAAGCTCAAGGAGAGAGATATCGTCCCATGTTTGGCAACGATTCTTGTTGGAGAAGATCCTGCCTCAGCAACGTATGTCCGAATGAAAGGTAATGCATGCTCACGGGTCGGTATCCGATCTATTCGGATCGAACTTCCTGAAGAAACAACTACGGAAGAATTGATACGCGCAATTAAGCAGTTAAATGATGATCAATCCGTACATGGCATACTTTTGCAGCATCCGGTTCCTAGTCATATCGACGAGCGAGCCGCATTTGAAGCTATTTCCATAGATAAAGATGTAGACGGAGTGACGATGCAAGGCTTTGCTCAAAATGCGTTTGGTATTGCAGCGTTTCCTTCCTGTACACCAGCAGCGATCATGGAAATCCTGAAGTATTATGAGCTGCCTATAGCTGGTAAGCATGCTGTAGTGATTGGCCGCAGCCCGATTTTAGGAAAACCAGTCTCAGCTATGCTGTTGAATAAAGACGCCACCGTAACAACATGCCATTCAAGAACGAGCAATTTGGAACAACATGTCCGTTCTGCCGACATTGTTGTAGCTGCCGTAGGTAAGCCTAAATTTGTTCAAGGCGATTGGATTAAGCCCGGTGCTGTTGTGCTGGATGCCGGTTATAATCCAGGCAACGTAGGAGATGTTGACTTTGAGGCATGCATCCCGCATGTATCTGCTATCACACCAGTTCCTGCTGGAGTAGGGCCAGTAACCATTACGATGTTGTTGAAGCATACTGTTGAGGCAGCGGAGAGAAGCAAACGGTAATAAACTCCAAAAGGGCTATACCTTTAGTCATTAAAATGACGATGGTATAGCTCTTTTTTTTCGAATATCACCTGGACAGAGCAGCGATAAGACCCTCGCAGGGTCTTATGATTACTAAATTCACATAACTACCACTACGTAAGACCCTCGTGGGGTCTTATTGGACCTTCGAGAGGACAGGTCAGCTTGATATTGTATCAATATAAAGAAAATAAGACCCTCACAGGGTCTTATGATTATTAGTTTCGCATAATGAGCACAGTATAAGACCCCAGCAGGATCTTACGCCATTTAGAACTTATTCAATTGTCATTTCATTCTATTTAGCAGTCAAATAATATGGTAGAATTTCCTAATAAACAATTCTCTTGAAAGGAGCTTACTTACAATGCGGCTAACAATATGTTTGTTCATTATTTTACTCGTCATATCTGGGTGTACTAATGAAAGTAATCAAACAGTGACTAATAACAAACCAGGTACTTCAGAAGAGAACAAAGTAACTGAAGACACTACAAAAGTGAAGGAAAACAAAATAACATTGACCCCTGTTGATGTATTTTCAGGAGATGCTGCGATTTTCAAGCCTTTCCTTGGTACGATGTCAGGGGCTTTCAAATTGTCTTATGAAGGAAGTGAGCCAAACGTATGGTTGGATCTGGACGTTTGGGAGAATGGAAAGAAGGTAGCGACGAAGGGTTCAATTGGTCAACTATTGTACAGTTCGGAGGAGAATCCGAGCAGTGGTGAAGTCGAAGTTATTATGTCGGTTGATACAGTTCCAATCGAGGGAAATGATGAAATAAGACTGATTAAAGTGAATGTTGTTCATGATAAAGGAAATTCAAGTCTTGCAACAACAACGATTCCTTGGGATAGCAAGCTGACTTTGCAGGGACTGCTTCAGCATAATGAGAAGAAGTCGTTTACAGCCGTTGAAACTGTGTATGCCTTTGGTGTGCAGGCTTCGAGCGCTAACAGCATGTCCACAGCAGAGCTTACTTCCGAATCATTAAGTAAGACGGAATGGGCACTTGTATTTACTTTGCGTTATCAAAACGATTGATGGCTCCTATCGATTTCTCCCCATAATGCCAGGATTGGCTGGGTGTTATGATAAGAGAAATGGTAAAGGGAGTGATTGTTGGTGACGAGTGTTGTTACGCATCTTGAAAAGCTAATCAAGGCAATACCAGATAAGCTAAAAGCATGGCCTGAAGAAAGGATGGTAACCCCACGTGCCGTCGGAAAATGGTCAAACCTTCAAATTCTTGGTCATCTCTGTGATTCGGCTATAAATAATCTAACAAGAATGATTCAAGCTCAGTCCGCTTCAGAGCCCTTGGCCATAACCCCGTACAACCAAGATAAATGGGTAGAAGCGCAGCGTTATGCGGATGCTTCTGTAAATGAGATCATCACCTTATGGGCAAGTTTAAATAGTGCTCTGATACGAGTCATTACGGCAGTGCCAGAGAATCTGATTAGGGCTAAACAAATAAGGCTTACAAGTGGAGAACAGCACACTCTGGAATGGCTCATTAGCGATTATTTGGAGCATATGAAGCATCACCTTCATCAAATCTCCCCCAAACTATTGGAAGACTAGAAAAAATATAATGATTCATGAAGCTGTCGGCCATTCGCCGCAGCTTTTTTATTTTCCGATAGTTAATCTGACATGCAATTTCAGTTAATGTGCATCATGCACAAATCAATCTCTTCTTTTTAGTGACTACTCTATATTTAATGTCAGTAATATTGACGTATAACTAACAATGACCTATATTTTCTCTAAGCTTTTCGAAAGATAAGGTTCGGCAAATAGGGGAGGGTCTCGTATGAAGAAGCTCATGATGGTTGTTGCGGCAGCTCTGCTTGTCTTCACTGCTGCGTGCTCAAAGGAAACAACGAACACCAATTCCGCAGAAACGGGAGCAACAGAATCGAAAAAGCCGCGCGTAGCATTCGTCTATCTAGGTGTACCGGGTGACGGCGGCTGGACTTACGAGCATGATCAAGGACGTAAGATGATGGAAAAAGAACTTGGCATTACCGCAACTACAGTGGAGAATGTTCCTGAAGGAGCAGACGCTGAACGCGTATTTGAAGAACTAGCCGAGAAGAATGATATTATTTTTGGCACTAGCTTTGGTTATATGGATGCCATGTATGCTGTGGCACAGAAGCATCCCGATGTGAAGTTCCTTCACGCGAGTGGATATAAGACTTTGGATAATCTCAGCACTTATCTGGGCAAGGAATATGAAAGTGCTTATCTCGTTGGGATGGCAGCTGGCAAAATGACGAAAAACAATCATCTGGGCTATGTCGGTGCTTATCCGATTCCAGAAGTTATCTATACAATTAACGCGTTTACTCTAGGTGTACAAAGCGTTAATCCGGAAGCGAAGGTAGATGTAGTATGGAGCAATACGTGGTTTGACCCAACTGCTGAACGTCAAGCAGCAACAAGCTTGCTGGATAAAGGTGTAGATGTGCTTGCGGCTTATCAAGATTCACCAGCCAGCATTCAAGCTGCTGCAGAACGAGGAGTCTGGGGAATCGGGAATGATTCGGATATGAGCAAATATGCGCCAGACCATTACATTTCGAATCCGAAGTGGAATTGGGGTCCTTATTATGTACAGACGGTGAAGGCGATCATGGATGGAACATGGAAGACGGAAAGTTATTTTGGTTCCATGAAGGATGGTATTACAGACATCGCGCCATATGGCAAGAACGTTCCGCAGGATGTACAAGATTTGGTCGAAGCAAAGAAAACAGAAATTTTGGACGGCAAATTTGATGTCTTTACTGGACCAATTGCCGATCAGAGCGGTGCGGAAAAAGTAGCACAAGGCAAAGCGATGACAGTTGATGAGATTTTGAACATGAACTGGTTCGTAAAAGGGATTGTAGGCACGATTCCTCAGTAAAAGCATTCATTCAATTTCATCTAAGTGAAATCAACAACGATAAGGGAAGAGTGGTGACTGGCATGATACTTAATGATCCTGTACTGCTTCATGAATGGCATCCGGTTGCTATCGCAGCCGATATTACAGATACCCCTAAACAGGTTATTGTAATTGGGGAGAAGGTTGTCTTATTCCGCACAAAACAAGGGATTCGGGCGATGAAGGACCTTTGTATCCATCGCGGTGTTCCGTTGTCGCTTGGGCGAGTGGAGAATGATGAGATCGTCTGCGCCTATCACGGCTGGCGTTATGATGGCGATGGCCGGTGTGTCTGTATCCCATCCCTGCCTGCATCCCAAGCGATACCACTAAAGGCAAAAACACATACCTACTCATGCCAAGAGCAGCACGGATTTGTGTGGGTGTGTCTCGGTGAGCCAAGGGAGGAACTCCCGCCGCTAAAAGGGAAGGTGGATGACGAGCTGCTGCCAATCTGGATGGGGCCTTATCCGGTAACGGCGTCAGCACCCCGTGTGGTCGAGAATTTCCTGGATGTCTCCCACTTGATGTTTGTACATGAAGGATTGCTGGGTGACAGTGCATTTGCCGAAATTAACGACTATAGTGTGCGCGATGTAGATGGAGCACTTGTCACAGACGAAATTGTTGTGTATCAGCCGGACCCGGATGGCCGTGGTGTAGGCGTCGACAATCGGTATATTTATGAGATTTACACCCCATGCTGCGTGAAGCTTGTTAAACGTAGTGAAGGTTCGGATGAAATATTCCATCTGTTCCTAATCGTGCTGCCGGAGACGGAGACGACCTGTACGGCGTTTATGCTGCAGCTTCGCAATTACGCACCTGATGTACCGGATCAAGTCTTTATCGACTTCCAGAACACTTTACTTGAACAGGATAAGCGAATTGTTGAGGAGCAAAAGCCGGAGCTGCTGCCACTTGATCTTCAGGCGGAGCTGCATCTCAAATGTGATCGCGTCAGCATCGCCTACAGGCGCAGACTGAAAGAGCTTGGCGTTATGATTGGAACAGAGTAAATAGCAAGCAAACAAAAAGCCGCAGCCACGCGGCTTTTTTTCATGTTGACTTATGGCTAATGGAACCGTATACTCCACTTATTAAAATAGTTTTAAAAAGTGTCGTAATAAAGGAGTCGGAACATGTCGTCTCACACACATAACACCGTTCATATTAAAAAAATGAATGTTGAGCTGGTTAAGAATGTTTTAAAAGCACAAGGAGTTGGAACCAAGGCTTCGATAGCGAATCTAACTAAGCTTAGCGTAGCCACATGCGGCACGATTCTGAATGAGCTTCTCGCTATAGGCGAAGTGATTGAATTGGATTCAGATAAGCCAAATGGAGGGAGGCCAGCGAAGCAATATAGGTATAATGAAGATTTCGGCTGCGTGATCTGTCTGCTTGTCAAAACAGAAGGAGGCATTCACTCCATCAGCTGCAGCATTGTGAATCTGATCGGTGAAACGGTCCATGAATCCACCGTTGAACTTCCGCATATTGACGTGAAGACGATCGACCACTTCATTGAGACCATGATCAGTGGCAATGAGAATGTTCAGGCCATTGGAATTGGAATACCTGGCGTTGTCCATCAAGGTGTGATCGGCGTATGTGATGTTCCGAATCTGGCCGGACAGGCGCTAGGGCCATATTTGGAAGATAAATATGAGATCCCTATTACGATAGAAAACGATATGAATATGACGGTATACGGCTTCTATCATCTTCAAGATTTTGAGGAGGAAAAAACGTTTGCTGTTGTTACCTTTCCGAGAAACCATTTTCCTGGTGCAGGATTTATCGTAGATGGACGGATCATAACCGGTAATACAACGTTTGCCGGCGAGGTCTCCTTTTTGCCATTTGGTATGACTCGAGAAGCGCAGCTGCAACAACTGCATACGGATGAGGGGTTTATCCAGCTGGCTGTTCAGACATTAACCTCGATCATTGCGATCATTAACCCGGTTTCCATTGCGATTACAGGCGATTTGCCTCGCGAATCACAGCTGGAGAAGCTCTATAAGGGCTGCTTGATGAATATTCCGGAAGAGCATATGCCTCAGCTTATGCTGCAGAACAACATACACAAGGAATATATGAAAGGTATGGTGACAGCAACCTTGGAAAGCTTAACCTACCGACTGTAGGACGTTTGGAGAAGATAACGAGTTAGGAGCACACTTAAAGTGGAGAACACAAAAAGCAAGATTAACAAGATTTATTTGATGCAGCTGGCCACCATCTTTATTGGATTTATTATCTTTGGATTTTCTGAAAATATTAAAGGACCGGCCATCCCACGCATTCAATACGATTTTATGCTAGATGAATCACAGCTTGGCACCTTATTATCCTTAAATGCCCTAGGCTATTTAATTGCGTGTTCCTTTACCGCGTATCTGACTAGAATATGGGGAATAAAGTGGGTGACCGTTACTGCATTTGCTTCAATGGCAGGTTCGGGAGTGCTTATTTTCTTCTCCCATTATTACACGATGTTTTCCGCTTCCTATTTCCTTATGTATATCGGTAACGGGATGCTGGAGATCGGCTTAGCCATTCTAAGCGCAAGGATTTTTGTAAGAAATACAGGAACGATGATGAATATGACGCACGGCTTTTATGGTCTTAGCTCCACGGTTGCGCCGCTTATTGCAACTGGTCTGATGAAGGTTACGATCGGTGGGCATACCCTGGATTGGCGCGGCATGTATCTCATTATACTGTTATTATCCGTTATTCCGATTGTCTTCGCTTTGCTAAGTAAGTTTCCCAGAGATGACTTTTCACATGAAGAGCGTATTCCATTAAAAGTGTTGCTGAAAGACAAAGTGTTGTGGTTAATGATTCTTGTTCTAACATTTGGTGTTGTGTCCGAATTAGCAGTCGGAGGGTGGCTGGTCAACTTCCTGGAGAAAGCATATGACTGGGATACCGTTAATGCTTCGGGTATGTTGTCCATCTTCTTCTTATGCTTTGCGATAGCAAGACTTGTGCTTGGTCCGTTGACCGATAAAATCGGATTCGTATTATCGCTAATCATATTCTCAGCCTTCTCTGCTATCTGCACTTTTGCTGCAATTACTGGAGGCGAGCGAACGGCGTTCCTCTTTGCTGCATCCGGCATTGGGATTGCTATGATCTACCCGACCGTAATGGCGTTCATCGCCAAGCGATATCCGAAAGAAAGCGACACAGCAATTACCTTCACAGTTACTTTGATGGGACTTGGCAGCGTAATTGGTAACTATCTCATCGGAGGAGTTATTGAAGTTGTGAAACATATGGTTGGCGAAGATACCGAGATCGGTCTGCTACGAGGACTTCAAGCGGGCTATGGCTTTATCGGCCTATGCGCAGCGTTATGTGCAGTATCTGGACTTATCCTCTATTTTTATTTATCCAAACGAAAAGAAATCATCTAACCGAAAAAGCCACTATTCAAGCCGACAAGCTGGATAGTGTCTTTTTTATTTAAAGTACCTCATGAGTGCTGACTTGAATGGCGGAAGCAGTAAGCCGCAACATTTCGACAATCTCCCTCGTTTACAGATAAAGGAATATACTTATGATAATGGGGGAGAACATTGGAATTATTGTTACATAGTCTAATTCATCTTGCAGCAGGCGCCAGCACAGCATATGTACTCAGCAGGAAAGTACCGGAATCTTTCCTAAAGCGATGCTGGCTGCTGCTCATTGGCGGGTTTGCAGGATTATTTCCTGATTTTACGAAGTTTTTCGGAGATATTTTCTTTCACTCTGTAATACTGATGCCTTTAGCCGGTTTGATCTGCGCCTTTATCTATCGGATCTTTCAGAAAGAAATCTCTTTCAAGCAGCAATGGCTCATATTTTCTATCTGCGTTTGTACTCATCTCTTCATTGATTACATAGGCAATGGGGTAGCGTTCCTGTATCCAATTATTGAGCATGAATATGAGTTCAGTATCGTTCAGCGTGATGATGTTATCGTTTTGTCTCCGCTGTTGCTAGCCCTGATCATTGGTGTTTGGTTTCGTAGCGGGAAAAAGGTGGTATGGGCAGGAGTTATCATCTCGCTGCTCTATCTTGGCGCTATGGCCGGATTTAAAATCAAACTGGAGAATGCCTTGGAGCAAAGGTATCAAATGGAGCATGTGCAGTCGTTGACCACGTATCCAAATGAGTTTAAGAGAGAATGGAGATTCATGCTTACTACGGATCAAACGGGTGTTTTTGGCCATTCGAACTTATTCGCTACGGATATTCAGATTGATAATGAGAATCCGTTTCCAATTTCATTTGATACTGCGCTGCCTGTCGAGCCCATCACGGTTACAGGAGCAATGACGATATCTCGGAATGATATAAATGAATACCTGAATAAGCCGTATTTTCTAAATATAGAGATGTTGAGCGGAACCTATTCGGAGGATTGGTCTCCTGGACCATTGATGGGGACGAGCTTGACTGGGGAATTTGAGATTGTTTTACGAGACGATAGTGGCAATGCAATTACTGAAGTAAGGCTGAATGATTTTTTTACGGAAGCATTGCTGTTTAATTCGACTTTTAACCTTGCATTCGATGATTACAACGGAGATGGAAGTATTGATTTTACGATTGGGCAATACGGGACCAGCAACGGGAATTATTATAAGCTGTTTACTTTGACGGCAAGAAATGAGTTCAAAGAACTGAAGGTAAGTGGTATGAACGAATTGTTCATTGGGGCAAGTGATTCGAGGTATTCCACTTATTTGGAAAAGGTAGATGCGACCACATTTAAGAGGTCCTATTACGATAATGCAACAGGCAGTAATGTCGAGGATATGTTTAGTTGGAATGGACAAGAATTTGTGAAAAGAAAATGATAAAACACAATAATAGGGTGATACAAAGCTGTCGGATAATCCGGCAGCTTTTTGTGTTAACAATCGGATTTGATCATGAATATCCTTATCGTTTCATATTTATAGATGGTGATTTTTTACAGCGAGAGGAGATAACTCTTATTTTGTTGAAATTAATATGACTCCTTACAGACAGAGAGGTAGAATATGACGTCATTAACGGAAGCTTACATTGATAGTTTGGCTCCTAATGCGGGAGCAATGAAGAATGGCCGGGATCTGGTCAAAAAGAACAGCTTCCCTGTACTTCGCATCACGGCAGACGGAACTTTGCTGTTTGGGGAATGCAAAGGCAGCGGCAAGGAGCCGTACCGTTGTTCAGTTGATTTTGTACAACCAGATAGTCCGCTGTCACGCTGTTCATGTCCAAGCAGGCAATTCCCTTGCAAACACACACTAGGCTTGATGTATGCCTATGCACTTGGCAAGCCATTCGAGCAAGCGGAGGTTCCACCAGATATCGCTGAGAAGCGGGAGAAGGCAGACAAACGCGAAGAGAAGAAGAAAGAAGCCGAAACGGCTGAAGCAAATGGGGAAGCTCCGGTTAAACGAAAGGTTAATAAGTCGGCCTTAACGAAAAAAATGAATGCTCAGCTGGAAGGTCTAAGCCTATTGGAGAAGCTAGTCCTTCAAACGGTGCAGGCTGGACTTGGAGGCTTAAATAAAAAGTCTGTTCAGCTTATCGAGGAACAAGCGAAGGAAATGGGCAATTATTATATTCCAGGTGTGCAAGCCGAGTTGAAAGGGCTGCTCTTGCTTTTGGAAGAGGAAGGTAACCGGGAAGCTGTCTATTCACAGGCGATTGAGCAGTTGATCCGTCTTCATTCTCTGGTGAAAAAGGGCAGAAGCTATTTGGAGCAGCGATTAGCTGATCCGGAAATGCCGATGGATACCGAGACAACGCTTGAGGAGCTTCTTGGACACGCTTGGCAGCTAGCTGAGCTCAAGGAATATGGCCGTATTAGACAGTCATCAGAGCTGTTACAGCTTTCGTTCTTATCCTATACCGATCAGGCAAAAGGAGAATATGTGGATGCCGGATGGTGGGTTAATCTGCAGGATGGCACCATCCATGCGACCCGCAATCTGCGTCCTTTCCGAGCGGCGAAGGCGATTAAAGAGGAAGACACCGTCCATGCGGTTGTTCAAACCGAGGAACTCTTTCAATATCCAGGCGAAGTAAATGCTAGAGTTCGCTGGGAAAAAGGTACGTTCCGCGATGCAAGCGGCCTGGATTATAAAGCAGCGAAAGCATTCGCGACAGCTTCGTTCCCGGATGTGGTCAAACAGGTGAAGAATGTAATCAAAAATCCACTCGCTGACCGGAATCCCGTTATGCTCATCGCATTTCACTCCCTAGAGAAAGTTGGAGACAGCTTTGTATTTAAGGATGTGCAGGGCAAACCGCTTCCTATAAATACAGAAATGATCGAAACACCTGCTAAAGTGGAGACGATCTTACCGTTGCTTCAAGCAGATGATTTGCAGGACCAAGCTGCTCTTGTAATGTTTCGCCATGATGTGGAGAGCGGTCGCCTGACGGCGCAGCCAATGAGCATTATCACAGATAGCCGAGTTATACGGCTGTTGTATTAGAAGGAGGACCATCATGAGCGTAAATGTATTACTAGACTTGCAGCAGGAGGTCCGCCGGTTGTTTGTTACCGGAAGTGCCTTAGCAGAAGGGGATTTGCGGCTCTCGAAGCTCCTTCCATCTTTGCGAAAAGCCGGAGAAGCAGCCCCAGTCTTTATTCGATTGGCTGATTCGGCAGAAGCTCTCTTAACGGCACCTCGCACAGAAAGTGCTTCAAAGCTTCTAGAGCTTGCAACACTTCTTAGTGCCATATTACATACGCAGGGAAAAACAGATGTTTCTGGAGAGCAGCAGCCTTTGGAGGCTCTTGGCATTGGTTTATCTACGGACATAACCTATCGAAGATTACATCCACTGCTGGAAGCTTTAACGACCAAAGGCTCCGGCCGGTTGGAGCAGCTCAGGCAAGCTTATGAAGGCCGAAGCTACCTCGACCTGCGAGCGCTGCCTGCGCTTTGCCGCGCACTTGATGACGTGTATGCGGAAATTCCTGATTTTTTGCAGCAAAAGCTAATTCCCGAATTTGGCACAGCAGCCGTACCCGTTCTAAGAAGCCAGCTTGATCTTCAAGGTGGAAAGGGAGATGCCAGACGTCTGCAGCTTCTTCACAGCAGCTTGGGGGAAGAGTCGCTCGAGCTCGTTAGTGAAGCAGGTTCTTCAGGATCGCCAGAACTTAAAGTGGCAGCGATCGGACTGCTGAGTGGATATGACGGGCAAGAACCATTCCTGCTCGAGCAAAGCCGCGAGAAAAGAAAGGAAGTCCGCGAGGCTGCCTATTTTGCTTTATCCCAGATTGCTTCGCTGCCAAGTCAGGATCGTTTATTCGAGGCTGTGAAGTCCAAGGACGGCGAACTGGTTGTTGATCCAATACGAAAGTGCAAGGCACTTGATCTTCATAAACGAATAATTGATCACGCCGATATACAGTTGGACCGTTATTTGAATAATGAGGGCAAGGACAAGAGTAATGCGCTTCAGCAGCTGCATATTGATCTCCGTTGCTTGAACGGGAACGGTCATGCACTCGCGAATGAGGCTTTCCCTTTACTTGGCAAGCTTCTAGCGACAGACGAATTTATTACAGCGGAATCCGAGGCAGTGCAAGAGTTAGCTGCAGAGCTGCTTCTAGAGTTGAATGCAGAGCCTGCTGATCGGTTTGCAATTGGTCTGCACTCAGCTTATAAAGGCAAATTTATCGGTTACAGCTTCCGCGCTGCATATAGGCAATTGTCCAAGGCCGAGCTTTACGATCGTTATGCTGATGCGATCAAGGGGCGTTCTGCTTCGGCAAAGCTCCTTCAGGCTGCCTTGCAGGAAGTGGCGCACGGTCAACTAGCGGATGAAGATTATGATAGTGCGGCGGCTGTACCTGTGGATGCTTGGGATCCTCGGTGGGCGAAAACGTTAGCCGCGCAGGATCTGATCGAGCTTGTATGCATGTTCACTCATAAAGAGGAGCGTGAGGTAACGACTTATCTGTTGTCTAAGTTGAAGGACGGTTCACGAGTTAATGATTATCGGACACAAAATGTACTGCTCACCTTATTCCGAATCGGTTATAAAGAGGCACCTGAGTTGTTCATGAGTCTCTTGGAAAATAAGTCTTCACGCAGCTTTTATTACATCGATTGGCGGATGAAGCTTCTCTTCTCATCGATGCCCAAAAGCTATGTACCGCGCCTGCGCGCATTCACAGAAGTGCTCACTTATGCAGCAGTTAAAAATGAATTGCTGGAAATCGTTGAGGCGATGGAAGCATTGCCTGATGAACCGGCAGGGGAGAGTGGAAAAGGAGTATGGGCATGGATCAAAAACAAAATGTATTAAGATTGCCTGCAGAACAGTTGTATGCACACGAGCTTGAAGCACTGAAAGCAGCTGATAAGGATAATGTCAAACCAACCGGCTGGCAGTTATCGCCTAAAGCAGTGCTTACATTTATCACTGGAGGAGAGGCTGGTAAGACGGTCATTACTCCAAAATATATCGGGAACAAACGACTGGTGGAGATGGCTATTGCCACTTTGCTCACAGATCGTGCTCTACTCTTGATTGGGGAACCAGGTACAGCAAAATCTTGGCTGTCGGAGAATTTGACCGCTGCTATTCACGGTGATTCGTCCAAGGTTGTCCAGGGTACTGCTGGCACAAGCGAAGAGCATGTCCGTTATTCCTGGAACTATGCACTTCTCTTAGCGCAGGGGCCATCCGATCAAGCGCTGATTCGCAGTCCAATTCTTCGTGCCATGGAGGGCGGCGGAATTGCGCGATTTGAAGAAATCTCGCGCTGCGCTTTCGAGGTGCAGGATGCGCTGATCTCCATTTTGTCCGAGAAGACGATCTCGATCCCAGAGCTGGGACGCGAAGTGCCGGCTGAGCGCGGATTCTCGATTATAGCTACGGCCAATACACGTGACCGTGGAGTTAATGAAATGTCTGCTGCATTAAAACGCCGGTTCAACATTCTTGTACTTCCGGCTCCATCAAGCCTCGATACGGAGATTGATATTGTTCGCCGCCGTGTCAGCGAAATATCTGCCAGCTATGAACTTCGTTCTTCACAGCCGGATGACGAGTCAGTTCGCAAGGTCGTTACGATTTTCCGTGAGCTGCGTAATGGTTTGACGCTGGATGGCAAAGAGAAGGTCAAATCACCAAGCGGCGTCATATCCACGGCCGAAGCCATCTCCCTCCTGACAGGCAGTATGGCACTTGCCGGAAGCTTTGGCACGGGTGAACTATCTGATGATGATATTGCGGCTGGCCTGCAGGGAGCGATCGTCAAGGATGATACGAAGGACCAGCAGGTGTGGAAGGAATATCTCGACAATATTATGAAAAAACGGGGGGCGTCATGGCGAAGCCTATACAACGCTTGCACGGAGATGAACGGTTGAGTGATGGACCCCATTATTTTGGCGTAAGGCATTTGTCTCCTGCCGGTTCTTATCATCTTCTCGCCCTCCTTCAGGAGGTAAAGCCCACAGCCGTATTAATTGAAGGTCCCAGTGACGCAGGTATATTGGCAGAACAGCTGACAGCTCGAGGTGTTATTCCGCCGGTTGCGATGCTTGCTTATACCGACCGGCTGCCCGTCCGCACGCTATTGTATCCGTTTGCCGAGTATTCACCGGAATATCAGGCGCTGCAATGGGCCAGATGGAATGATTGCCAAGCGGAGTTTATCGATTTGCCGACTGAAGTCTCGCTTGCGCTCGCTGACGTGAAATATGACTGGAAACCTGTCAATGATGAGAGCAGCCAGGAGCAGCCAGAACGGTCTGTCGACCTATACTCTCGGATAGCCGAGTTATCCGGGGAACCGGACTATGAAGCTTATTGGGAGAGACATTTCGAGCATCATTTACAGACGGATACGTATAACAATGCTATTAGGCATTATGCAGAAGAGATGAGAGCCTTAACGGAAGGCGATGAGCAGCGACTAACACCTAGAGCTTATGCATACAACGAAATACGCGAAGCTTACATGCGAAGAAAAATTCAAGAGACGATTGCCGCAGGGCATAAACCTGACCGGATTGTAGTCGTCAGCGGCGCTCATCACACATCAGCGCTTTCTCTAGAGCTTCCTGAGATGACAGATGCTGAGCTGAAGAAGCTGCCACGTGTTCCTGCCAAAATGACACTAATGCCTTATTCCTATTATAAATTGTCATCGCATTCTGGTTACGGAGCCGGCAATCAGGCTCCTGCTTATTTCACTTTGCTATGGCAATGTATGAAGCAAGGGAAGATGGATGAATTGCCAGCCCTATACTTGTCCAAGGTTGCTGCGCAAATGCGTGAGCAGGGAACCTGGCGTTCAACCGCATCTGTCATTGAAGCCGTTAGACTAGCCGATGCGCTCGCTTCCATGCATGATGGTGTACAGCCAACATGGAAGGATCTGCGGGATGCGGCAACGGTACTCTTTGGATTTGGAGAATTTTCGGTCGTTGCAGAGTCACTTGCTAGAGTGGATATCGGTACCACGATCGGCAGTCTCCCAGAAGGAGTCAGCCAAACCCCTGTTCAGGATGATTTGAACCGTGAGCTTAAAAGGCTCAAGCTGGAAAAGTATAAGACGCTTGTTGCAGCAGGATTGGAACTCGATCTTCGGGAGAACAGGCGAGTGAAATCCGAAGAAGCTGCTTATCTAGATTTGAATCGTTCTGTATTTCTACATCGTTTGGAGGCGCTGGGCATTCGGTTCACCCGTAAGCAGCGTGTCAGCCAGACGGATGCGACTTGGGCAGAGCATTGGGTACTGCAATGGTCACCGGAAGCTGAGATTGAGACCGTAGAGTCGACCTTAAAAGGGGAAACCGTGGAGCTTGCAGCCGCTTATGTCATTCATGAGGAGCTTCTCGCATGCAGCAATATAGCGGACGCGGCCAAGCTGATCCGCAAGTCCTGCGAATGTGGTCTTCCGCAAGTCATGGGGCAGGCAACCAGCTCCCTTCAAGCTCTAGCAGTTGATGCTGGCAGCTTCGAGCAGATTGCGGAAACCGTGCACGAGCTGTCCGTTCTGTTGCAATACGGTTCGATCCGGAGAATCGAGACGGAAACACTGGTACCTATCCTGCAGCAATTGTTTTTGCGTGGAGCCCTTATGCTGCAGGATGCCGCAGGCTGTAACGACGATGCCGCGGCTGGAATGCTTACGGCCATTCATGCGATGGATGCAGCAGCAGGCGAGCATCACCAGGAGTTGGATGGTCAGTTATGGATGACTAAGCTGAAGGAACTCGCGGAGCGCGACGACCGCAATGCGAAGCTGTCAGGCTATGCTTTCTCCATTGTACTGGAGCGGAATGAAGATGGCGAAGAAGACTGCGCAAGGGAAGTGTCGCGGCGGCTGTCGCCCGGCATTCCGGCAGATATCGGCTCTGGCTGGTTTGAAGGAATGTCCATGCGAAACCGATATGCCCTGTTATCCAGAGACTACTTATGGCAGCAGCTTGACGCTTATGTTCAATCGCTTGAAGCGGAGCCGTTCAAACGGTCGCTCGTTTTTCTCCGTCGGGCATTCGGCGGGTTCGAGCCTCGGGAGAAAGCGGCGATTGCGGAGCTGCTCGGTGATCTATGGGGCACTGGCGCTGAGGATACTGGAGCAGCACTGCAGCAACCGCTTAACGAGGAAGAAAAGGAGCAGCTGGATGAACTTAATGACTTCGACTTTGGAGATTTATAGCCTATGACGACGATCGATCAGGATCAGATCAGACGTTGGAGACTTATATTGGGAGCCGCAGCTGAGCAAAATTTACAAGGTGCTGGTGGTCCAGCAAGTGGATTTCAGTTAAGCGATGAGGACCTGCTGATGGATGAAGCGCTGGCGGCTATTTATGATGGAACGCCGGATGGCAGCACAGGTACAGATCTTGGAGGAAATGGTGCTGGAAGTCGATCAAAAGCACGCTCAGCTGGACTTGGATCATCTTCACCAAAGCTAGCCAAGTGGCTAGGCGATGTAAGAACCTTTTTCCCGCCGGATATTGTATCTGTCATTCAAGCAGACGCAGTCGAACGGAAAGGGTTAACCCAGTTGTTATTTGAACCGGAGCTGCTGTCTCAGGTGAAGCCTGATATTGGAATGGTTGCCACCTTGATGACCTTGCGTGGACAGATTCCAGAACGTACGAAAGAGACGGCAAGAGCGCTCGTTCGTGAAGTGGTGGATGACATTATGAAGCGGCTTGAGCAGAACCTTACTCGGGCTGTGACAGGCGCGATTAACCGCAGGCAGCACTCGCCACTTCCTTCAATAAGCGGTCTGGACTTCCGCACAACGATCCGCAAAAACTTGAAGCATTACGACCGAGAGCGTCAACTGATGATTCCGGAGAAGGTATACTTTTTCGACCGTGCCCGTAAGAGTAAGGAATGGACGGTTATCCTGGATATTGATCAGAGCGGATCCATGGCTAACTCCGTTATCTACGCTTCACTAGTTGGCTCGATCTTTGCAAGTATGCCATCACTGGATACGAGAGTTGTCGCGTTCGATACGGAAGTTGTGGATTTGAGTGAGCAGTGTGCTGACGATCCGGTTGATATGTTGTTTGGCATTCAGCTTGGCGGTGGAACTGACATCAACAAATCTCTTATCTATTGCGAGCCTTTCATTACGGAGCCGAAGAAAACAATCTTTATCCTCGTCTCCGACCTCTATGAAGGCGGCAACCGAACGGAGATGATCCGTCGACTAAGAGAAATGCACGAGTCAGGAGTTAAGACGATCTGTCTACTGGCTCTCTCGGATGACGGTGTCCCGTCCTACGACGAATCCGTGGCGAAGAGGCTTGCCCAATACGGCATTCCTTGCTTCGGCTGTACGCCAGATCGATTACCCGAGCTGATCGAAGGCGCGCTAAAAGGGATGGATCTGCAGCAGCTTGCTCAGCGGATGGGGGAGAAGGGGAAAGGCTAGCAGAACTGAATAAGCAATAATAAAAGAGGGACTGCTCACCAAAAGTCGATGACTTTGGAGCAGACCCTCTTTTTTCTAACGAATCGTCATATTCTCATGGCAGCGGAATAACCCGCCGGAAGCTTTTCCAATTAATAGTATTGGTCAGCATGAGGGTGAAGAAATAGAACAGCATAGATGCGACAATTGATGCGACTGTACTCCAAACCATCGTCCAGCCTTGAGAGGTAAAGTAATGCATAGTCCATCGTCCGCAGAGTGCCATCATCACCATACATAAGCCAACCTTGATATAAGGATCTACCCTCCAATAAAAACCGATCGAGCTTGATATCGAGAAGAAATTAAGCATCATCTGCAGGACCATGCCAATCCCGATGCCAAATGCGACACCTACGATTCCGAATTGGCTGCCAAATACAAAGATCGAGACTGCCTTAAAGGCAGTGGAAATAACAAAATTCCAGAGCGCAGCATTAGTGCGGCCAAGTCCAAGCAGAATCGCATGCAGCGGTGCATCGAAATAATGAAAGAAAAACATCGGGGCTAGTATTTGAAGCAGCAGACCGGCATCAGGAGCATTGTAAATGATCGTGGTCAACGGAGTAGCCCATTGAAATAAGATAACGGTAGCCGGAGCGCCTACTAAAAGCCCAACAATCATAGCTTGATTCATGCGTTCATGGATTAGTAAACTGTTCTTACTGACTGCAGCTTCGCTGATGGCAGGTACGAGTGCTGTGGACAAGGAATTCGTAATAAAGCTAGGCATAAATAGAAGCGGAAAAGCGTACCCGGCCAGCAGGCCAAACTGCTTCGTTGCTAAGGCCGTACTGATGCCGGCAAGAGCTAGGCTGGTTGTAATAAGTAACGGTTGAAAAGCGCTGTATATCGAGTGAATCGCACCTTGACCAGCCGTTGGTAAACCAAGATGAAGCAGCTCGGATAGTGTACTTCTTCCATGCTTAATGTGGCTTTTCCACGTTTCGCCAGCTTCTTTTTTCTCGCCATAAAGCTTGTAACTAGCCGCGAGGAAGAGAAGGCTGATCATTTCACTAACGACAGAGGCGGCCATAGCGCCTGCAGCTGCATAGGCTACGCCGTAAGGCAGGAGCAGGTGGACTAATGCCAGAACGCATGCGATTTGCACCGTATGTTCTAGAACATCGGATGCGGCGATTGCCTTCATCTGCTGCATGCCACGGAAGTAGCCTTTGAGTACTGCTGAGATGGCCACAATTGGCGCTATTGGTGTAATGGCAAGCATCGCATAATAAGCCCGCTGATCACTCAGTAAGATGGAGGCGATCCATTCAGAGCCAAGCAGTGAGAATGTTGTGAGCGTTACGCTTAATACGGAAGTAATGGCGAGTGATATATGCAGAATCCGTCTGATTTTCGCGCGGTCGCCTTGTTCATTCGCTTCAGCCACTAATTTGGAAATCGCTACAGGCAGTCCAAGTTCTGTTATGGTAATGACTAACGGAACAAGCGGATGTGCCATCATTAACAGACCAATGCCTTCCGCACCAAGAGCACGGGCAATGTACATTCCGCTAATAAAACCGAGAATCCGGTTAATGAAAGCGGCAGCCGACAGAACTAACGTACCTTTTACAAATGAAGATTTGGGTTGTGCCATGCGATCCTCCTGAGAAACAATCGAATACTTAAGTGTATTCATCGATTGGAAAAGCATGCGAACAAGCTGATTGGTTAGCTTTACTAGTATAATTTAGTAGATGACATCTATACGGAGGTAACGTTTAATAGGAAGGACTACTTATTAGAAATGAGGACTACTAAACTTGAATCAGGCTAGAATGTACAAAATCATTTCAATTATATTGTCATTAGGTTTGATAGGTTTCATGATGTATGGACATTCGTTACATAAACAATTAAACGAATACGAGAAAGAAAAACTCCAAGATACACGCACTTGGGTACAGATGCACCAGATGTATACAGAGGACTTTGATCGTGATTTGGCGAATGTGCTAGCCTCCAATTCTTCTTCCTATTACAAAAAATATTTGAAATCTGCTTATGACACAGCTTCTTCTCTATCGAAATCTAATCGGTTTAATCCACCATCTGATGTATTCAGTGATTTTCAGTATAATTATGAGGATTCAATGTGGAGCAACGCTGCGAGTTATTTAGGCTATTTGGCAGATGATAAAGCAGATACACTAACGGAGGTTCAGCGGCAGAATTTGCTAGAGATGCGGAATTACACGCTCAAAACAGTTCCGGCGATGCATCAAATGGTTAATAATGTATTATTTGTTCCGAATGTAACGGAAGTACCTTCAGAAGAACTGAGTGAACTTCTAACCTCTTTAACAAATGAAATTAAACCTTTTCCTACATTTGGGGATGAGGAGCCTTTGTTTAATGAGTATCTTTACCGATTACATCCTTACCAGCCTCATGATAAGACTCTTCTGTTTGAAAAAGACAAACGAATCCATAAAGAAGAATTACAGACTAAAGTGGTCTCTTTTATGGAATTGCTGTGGAAAGATAAACGTGATAATCAAATTACGTCAAGCGGTGGAGGTTCAGCTCCCGACTTTGGAGACAGTCTCAAGTTTTGGTCAGGTAACAGTAAGAAAATGTTCTACGAAGTTGAAATCAGTGTTGCAGGCGGACATATCTTACGTATTTATCCATCTGAAGATGGACCTAAGAAGCTTGATAATGGAAAGTTGACTTCGAACGAGGCTAAGCAGCTAGCCCAATCTCTCGTCAATGGCTGGGGAGAGGCTCAACTTGTTGTCGATCATACTTCAACAAAAGGATCTATTCTATATGTAACCTTTGTTCCGCAAGTTGAAGGGGTTCATAATACGGACGCATACCTGGATGTTTCTATAGATATGGAGAAAGGAATCTTGAATTCCTTTGATACGACAATGTATTATTTGAATAAAGATAGAAGCGATCAAGTAGTAGCAACAGTGACACCAGAAGAAGCGTTAAAACAAGTTAATGACCAAATGGAAGTTACCGGTGATCCAACATTGATGAAACGTGATGGGAAATTGGTTTATTCTATTGCTGTAAAAGGTTATGAGAAGGTTACAAAGGTCTATATTAACGCAAATACCGGGAAACAAGTTGATATTGAGTATGAAAGTGAATGGTCGAATTAATCAGATCACAAAAAAACCTGCGTGCCCAAAATGGCATGCAGTTTTTTTGCGCTTACGCTTAGTTATCTAGGCGTGAACCCTTTGATCTAATATCGCTTTCAGGCGTTTGATATCTTCCCTAGGCGGAAAGCCAAACATACGGGAATATTCACGGCTGAACTGGGACGCACTTTCATAGCCGACTCGGAACGCCACTTCAGCAGCATCTGCTAATTCGGTTAATAACAGGTGCCGGGCTTCCTGTAGACGCAGCCTTTTCTGAAATTGAATGGGACTCATCGCTGTGATTTCTTTGAAATGTCTATGAAAAGTAGAGACACTCATGCTTGCTGCGTCTGCAAGTTCTTCAATTCTTAAGGACTGATCAAATTGCTGAATGATTTGCTCGATGGCGTCTTTGATTCGATAGGTGCTGCTACCTTCCATGGCAATTTGTGCCAACGCAGCTCCATTTGGCCCTTGCAGCAGTTTATATAAAATTTCTTTGGTGTAGATCGGTCCGAGGTAAGCAATATCATCCGGCTGTTCCATCAATCGAACGAGTCGAAGGACCGCATCGAGTAAAGAGGACTCAATCTGACCGACGAACATAGCGCGGGAAGCATTTTCTTTTGAGGTGATTTGAATATCCGAGTCCTTCAGTACCTCTAAAATTTGATTTTGCGTAAAATCTAATCTCAAACTCAAATATGGAGCCTCGGAGGACGCTTCGATAATCTGGCCCATCACCGGTAAGTTCATAGAGGTAATCAGGTAGTCGGCAGGACCATACTCGTATCGTTCTTGTCCCAGTAGTAATTCTTTCTTCCCCTGAGCCAAGAAACAGAAGGCAGGTTTGTATACTCTGTGGAGCTGATCAGTTACATCAGAACGCTGAACAAAATAAAGGGACGGAACAGCTGTCTCGTAAACGCCGTCTTGATCGGAAAAACTTCTGATTCGCTGGGCAATTTCATTTCGCTTTTGATCGATGATTTCAGACATAAATTCACTCCGTTCCACAACTTCATTACTCGTTAGATTATAATGCAGAATTGACCTAATGAGAAAGTGCTGTGAGAGGATTAGGCAATCATATGGGAAGATAAAGATATTGTTCTCTATATCATTTGGTGCATAATAGGAGAAGCTCAAAAAAATCGAAAGAGGGCACATAACTTGTACATCCGTATTAAAAACCTGTTTGCGATCAAAGGCTACCGTTTATTTGTCTTATGTATGCTGCTGCTCGGAATTGGCATATCGATAACATCACCTTATCTATCCCTTTACGGTACGGAAGTATTGGGTATGAGTACAGGAGCCTTTGGTGTATTTATGGCGGTTAGTTCCTTAAGTGGTGTTATAGTCAATTCACTGATTGCAAGACGCTCGGAAAGAGGAATGGATCGAAAAAGAATTATTATTCTAGCTACAGTCTCTTCCGCATTAGCTTACATTTCGTACTTATTGTTTCATAATTATTTTGTTCTAATCATCGTTGTTACCTTATTGAATGGGGTGGGGGCTTCTACCATTCCGCAGCTGTACGCCAGCGCGCATGAAGCGGCATCAGACAGCAAATCGGATGATAAGACGTTCGCGATCTCTACCATGCGTTCATTATTTTCTCTCGGATTCCTAATTGGACCTTTAGGCGGGGCAATTCTGCTGGGAGCTCTGGATTACAAGGGACTTTTCTGGGGGACAGCAATTATCTACTTGATTATTGCATCACTTGTACTCTTGTTTCTGCAAAAACGAGTATATAGTAATACGAAGAAAATCAAATTTAAAAATGTCTCCTTTTTTAATAACAAAGGGATTAGGACGCCTGTGATTGCTTTTATTTTTCTGTTTGCCATTAATGCCATTAACAGTATCAATACGCCATTATTTATTGTGAATGAATTGGAGGGTTCACATACCGAAGTGGGGCTAGTGGCAAGTATTTGTGCCGGTCTGGAGATCCCGATTATGATTGTACTGGGAGCCTTGAATCGCAAAATATCGAACAAAGTGCTGATGATCAGCGGCTGCATAATAGCAGTCTTATATTATGTGATTCTAAGTGTATCCAGCCATTCTTGGCAGTTAATCGCAGCACAGCTCTTGCAGGCGACGTTTGTCGCTATCGTTATGGGCAATGGGCTCAGTTATTTTACAAGTATGCTGCCAGATTCTCCGGGGCTTGCAACCACATTCTATGCCAATAGTTCAACCATTGGACGGTTAGTAGGGAGTCTAGGAGGCGGCTTCCTTGCTCAGTTTATCGGGTTTCGTTATGTAAACTTGGTATGTCTCGCGATGGCTGTCCTGACCTTCTTAATCTTTTGGAAAATAAGACGCCAGGAAGTACTCGTCCAATAAAAGGACTTGACCTGGAGTTAACTCCAAGTGAGATAATATAAAACGATGAACCAATATCAATCAGAAAGCAGGGATACATATGGAATATGTGAAATTAGGAAATACGGGGCTAGATGTTTCCCGTCTATGTCTGGGATGTATGAGCTTTGGTGATGTCGATAGATGGAATCATCCGTGGATTCTTGATGAAGAGAATAGCCGCCCCATTATTAAGAAGGCTTTGGATCTGGGAATCAATTTCTTTGATACAGCGAATATTTATTCTACTGGAGCAAGTGAAGAAATTGTTGGTCGAGCGCTTAAGGATTACGCTAATCGAGATGAAGTCGTCATCGCTACAAAAGTGTTCTTCCGAATGCAAGAAGGACCTAATGGCGCCGGTCTCTCCCGTAAAGCCATCATGACTGAAATTGACAATAGTCTTAAACGTCTTGGAACAGATTATGTAGATCTGTATCAGATTCATCGTTGGGATTACAACACACCGATTGAAGAGACGATGGAAGCTCTGCATGATGTCGTTAAAGCAGGCAAAGCAAGATATATAGGTGGATCCGCCATGTATGCTTGGCAATTCCAGAAAGCACTGCATGTTGCTGAGCAGAACGGCTGGACCCGGTTTGTTGCGATGCAGAATCACCTCAATCTCATGTATCGTGAAGAGGAGAGAGAGATGATGCCGCTTTGCAAAGAAGAAAAAATCGGTGTCATTCCATACAGCCCGCTCGCATCTGGCCGATTGGTCCGTGAATGGGATACTGTAACGCATCGTTCACAAACCGACGCAGCGCAAAAAATGAAGTATGACTCATCGGCAGACGTGGATCGGTTGGTAGCTGATCGAGTTGCCGTTATCGCAGAGAAGCGTGGCATTCCTCGTGTACAAGTTGCCCTTGCTTGGCTGTTGCAAAAGGAACCAGTGACGTCTCCGATTATTGGCGTAACGAGCAATGCACAGCTTGAGGAGACAATTGGCTCAATTGAAGTTACGTTAACACCGGATGAGATTAAATTCCTCGAGGAGCTGTATGTTCCTCATCGCGTAGTAGGCGCATTGTAAGAATAAAATAAAAAGCTGGTTCCTTATCGGAGCCAGCTTTTTTGTATGATTAATTGGTTGCCAGTAATTTAGCATTAGCTTCTGCATCAAACAGGGTGCTTTTCCCACCCTCGATAATAATCGCTGACTTTGCTTTCACGGATTGACCATCCGCAGCGACAGCATCCTTGTCAGAGAAATTGACAATCACCTTTAAATGATCACCATACTGCGCGCTTTGCACCAATCGGTCATCAGAGAGGACCGAGAAATTAGTCATCTCCTGTGTAACAGCCTTGCTGTGGAAAGCGGACCATATCTTCAGAAAACCCGTAATGCTTGCTTGCTGCTTGTCCCAAGCTTCTGAATCTAGATGGTACAATGGGGGAGCGTTATACAGCAGCTCATACAGCATTCGCTCTGCCTCTGCACCTTTGATTTTGTAGCTTCCCCATTCCCAATGATTGGTTGTAATGATGGAATCATTGTAGACCAGCTTGTATAGAGGAAGAGAGTAGGTGGGGTCTAGGTACACTTTATCGTACAACGGTTTAATTGGCACCGCTTTGCTATAACGTTCCGGAACACCTGTCATGGCATAATAATCGCCAACATAATAGGAGCTGTCTTTATTTTTGCGCATATCGGGGTCTCCCCAGGCAATAATGGGGCTTTCTATCCCTTGGGCATAGGCGATTACGCTGCTTGCATAATCATTGCCGCCTTCGGATCCAACGACCATCTGTTTATCCTTCGCAAAATAACTAAGACGCTGGAGTCGTGCCTTCAAATCCTCCGCTTGAGTGGTGGTATGGCTTTGTGAGTAATCGTCGAAAATCTCGCCTGTAGCATCACAGTCTACAAACCACGAATTGAATGCAATTCCTTCCTGCAGGATGCTGTCGGCTCTCTGCTTAACGCTTGGCATTGCGAGTGTGGGGTTCAGCTTGCGCCCACGGTTTAGAAAACCAGCAACTTTCAAACCGTCCTTACGGTTAATAGTAGCTTGATCATACAAGGTTGAATCCGCGAAGGAAGCGGTATTCCAGGACGGATCTGGATTCTCCTGAATGGAATGGTAAGAATCGTACGGTGCGATGAGGTAACCGTCTTTCACCGCTTCATCAACCATCTCTGGATTTATTAAGCCGTCTGCCCAATTGGAGAGACCAATCCATGCTTTATCAATACCAGCTTCATGCATGTCTTGGATCAGCCCAGTTGAACCGGTTTGGCCCCAGCTTTTCAGATCAGTGGCAGCATCACCTAAAGCATCTTTTAGAAGAAGCTTATTTAATTCGTACAACTTTTGTTCACTGAGGCTGGACACACCTTCTTGAATAAGGGCAGTCGCCTCTTTTCCTGGATCAGGGAACATGTCAACCGAGTAGAAATCCTTCATTTTGACAGCCTGATTAATCGCGTTTAAAATAACCTTCTTCTGATACTTATCCAGATAATCCTGTTTTGAAATCTGCTCAAGCGTATCGGTAAGCTCGCTGCTGCCGTCGGCTGTTTCATCCATAAGATGCTTGAGCCATATACCAAATTTACCGGCCAGCACAGTCCTTATATTTGGCCAATTCACGTTCTCTTCAGTCAGAATAGATGGGCTCCACAAATAGATTTGTGGTGCTCCATACAGCTTTTGAATATTAGGGTTTTCCAAAGCTTTTTCTTCTAAAGTAACGAAGTTACCACTTTCAATGACGTAATTTTTGTAGGGCTGAACGACTTGTTGAGGGTCATTGCCCGTTACATACAGGCGGAAGCCATAACTTTTGTCTGGATTAATCGATGGGAAATCGTGAGTGAACTGCATTTGTACAGACGGTTCCGTATCGAAATGGACCTCGTCGTTATATTTGTTGGTGACCAGATAAACCATGGAGAATGACTTATGGTTCAAGGCAAAGAAATCCATCGAGAAGGATTCGCTGAATGTATAGCTCTGATCCTTTAGAGATGTTCTCCAATCCTTGTCATCTGCCGGGATCTGCTTTCCTTCTCCCAGCGGAAGCATGTAGCTGTCAGCCTGTACAACTGGCCATTGGAACGAATCAGCTCCTATAGATTCCAGCTTAATATCAAGGTAATTATTTTTCTTGGCAATCGTAACCTTCATCTGCCCCGGGTAAGTCCAGGACACAGAATCATCGCTCTTAACCAGGTTGCTCACTTTGGCCTTCGGCAGAGGCAGTGATGCTTGTTCTCGTACACCATCTTTGATAATAGTGAGTGCGAAGGTTTCTGGATCTACCTCGAACTCAAATGGTTCACCTGCCGGTATTACGGCATCTTTGACGGGTATAACATCGGCTCCTGTCTCATTGGGCGGTATAGAATTGTTTCCACTATTCGTACACCCTGATAATAAAGCGGCAAGCAGAGTAGATGTGACCATCCACGTGAATTTTGGTTTCATACTTTTATTCCTCCATCTCAAAATTTGAAATCGAGGTTATTGTAAGGGATGAATGTTACAGCAATGTGCCAAATTCAAATAGAGATGGAGATAATGAAGATATCCATTAATAAGTTAGGTTCGTCACATTGGTGTAACCTTTTTTTTATATAGTAGAATCATGAATGTCATTTCGTAAAATTTAAGCAGAAAGGTTGAAGTCTATGAATGTGCTGCTTGCAGAAGACGAACCGCTGATGCTGCAGATTTTAAGCAGTTATTTTATGAAAGACGGATTTAACGTACTGACAGCTGGGGATGGAGAACAGGCACTGGAGATGTTCTATGAGCATCAGATTGATATAGCTATATTGGATTGGATGATGCCAAAACTTAATGGGGTAGAGGTATGCAAGGAAATCAAAAAAGTCAGCAGAACCAAAGTGCTGCTTCTTACTGCCAAGGGTGATCCGGAGGATGAGCTGTATGCTTTAAACGCAGGAGCAGATGAGTATGTTAGAAAGCCATTTGATCCAAGAGTACTGCTTGTTCGAGCACGTAAGCTGCTGAATTGGGCTGCACAGGTGCGAGTTGGGGATTTACTGGTGGATATGGATGCGCAGAAAATGTACCGTGACGGTAAGGATCTTCAAGCTACATCCAAGGAATTTCAACTTATGAAATATTTGATTCAAAATAAAGGACAGATTGTAACCCGTAAAATGCTGCTGGATCAGGTCTGGGGATTTGATTATTTCGGAGATGAGCGGACGGTGGATACCCATATTCGCAGGCTAAGAGAGAAAATAGGTGAGCATTGGATCCGCACTTACCGAGGAATGGGTTATTGTCTCGAGGATTATACCAATGAGTAAACTGTCCTATAAGTTAATTACACAGATAACATTGTCGCTGTGCTTGGTGTTTATCATCACTTTTGCGATGAATACTTATTTTCTGCCAAAGTATTTCTTATATCAGAAGAAAGAAAAATTGGCAGCGCTGACTTCTGAGTTATCAGCGCTTCCGGTTGGCGCGCTGAACGTTCAGATCCCTGAGATGGAGCAGCGTGATCACGTTACAATCGCGTATACCTCTATGTCACAAGGGATAAATGATCTGAATGACCAAATGATGTTTCAGTTCGACCGGAAAGGAATTACTTTAAGCAAGTTTTGGTTAACTGAGGAAAATCTTAATTTACTAAGAGAAGGTAAGCGGGTAAATAAGCTTTTTGATCAAGCTAAATTAAAGTCCAGCTTTCTGGTTAATTTTTTGCCGTCAGGTGGGAATGTGCTTGCTGTTGGAGAATCGATATCCTATTCAACCGAAACCATTGGCATCATAAATCGGTTTAATCTATATATTTGGTCAGGTATGTTGCTGTTATTGATTCTTCTGTCGGCCTTGTACACGACAAGGATCGTGAAACCACTGGCCAAGCTGAATGAAACAGCCAAATCGATCGCCGAATTATCCTTCATTCATGCAAATATCCGTACAGGAGATGAGATTGAGTCTCTTGCCGACAGCATCAATAAGATGAGTGATAAATTGAAAGCATCTCAGCAATCGCTGGAAGTAAGAAATGCGAATTTGCGAACCTTTATTGCCGATGTATCACATGAGCTGAAGACACCTCTGTCTCTGATCAGGGCTTACGCTGCTGGAATACAGGATGGACTGGATGATGGCACATTTGCGGAAGTGATTAAGCGTCAATCGGAAGAGATGGGTAGTATGATTAATCAGTTGTTAGAGCTGTCTAAGCTGCAGACGGAATCGTATGAGCTGGAACCAACCGAGTTCCACCAGCTTCTAAACTCAACTATAGAGGACTATCATATTGTTTTTGGTCAGAGGAACCTGAAGTTAATCGTGGAAGACGAGCTCCCTCCTGAGGTTTGGGTCATGGCAGATCACCGCAAGCTTGAATCCGTGCTTCGTAATTTATTGACAAATGCGATGAAATATACGGAAGGTAATTGGATTGCTGTATCTGCAAAAGTGGGATCAAATGCTGTTCATTTTCGGATTGCAAACGAAGCGGATACAAGCGATAAAGCTAAATGGGAACGGGTGTGGGAACCCTTTTTCGTTATGGAAGAATCCCGCAGTAAACAGCTAAGCGGGACAGGACTAGGACTATCCATTACTGACACTATTCTGCAGAAACATCACGCGTACTACGGACATGAGGCAGGGGAAGGTAGAGTGGAATTTTATTTTTCCATTGATCTCATTAAGAGATGAAAATACCGACGTCTTTTACCCAAATTGTACGAGAATTAGTGTATACTTTGTAAAAGAAATAAATTATTGGAGGAATAACGGAATGGCTAAAACAAAAGTCCCAAAACGACCTACTCGCGATGAGTTTGTATTAGAGGAGATAGGGAACCAACTTTCTGAAGCCTTCCATGAAGGATCTACAATCGTTCTGACGATTTGGGGCCGAGAAGAGCCCGTTCAAGGCATCATTAATCATATGGATTCCCGTACAGGTAAAGTTCATGTCGAGACTGCTGCAGGAACTGATAAAGTTCCTTTCATGGATATTATGAAAGTTGATTACCCTAGGTATTGATGTGAAAGTCGCTTCTAAAAGCGGCTTTTTTCTTTGTTAACCTATAATGCAGCAGGAGGGATACCATGAGAATCAAAGCCATCTTCTTCGACCTGTTTGAAACACTTATCTCAGAATTTGAGAATGGCAGCAGGAAAGCACCGCGTTCTACATTATTGGAAGAACAGCTGCAGGTGGATGCCAAAAGGTATAGAGAGGAATGGAATTCTCGGCAAGAAAAAAGAATGGATGGCACCTACACAGATTTCCCTTCCGTTGTAAAAGAAATACTAGATGTACTCGATCATCGTGTTGATGATGAAATCATTGAGACCTTACATAAAGAGCGCATAACAGCAAAAGCAATCCCGTTTAGCAATATAGATAAGAACATCATTCTTATGCTCGAAGAGCTAAAGCAGCTTGGCCTGAAAGTTTGCCTTATAAGTAACTGTACGCCAGAAGAAGTAACCGCATGGCATACCTCAGAGCTGGCCAAATACTTCGATGATGCTTTGTTCTCCTACGAAGTTAAACTTGCTAAACCAAACCCACAAATTTATCACCTTGCGTGCGACAGATTGGGAGTTTCTCCTGAAGAATCGTTATTCGTTGGAGATGGTGGTTCCAATGAGCTTAATGGTGCTACTAACGTTGGCATGAATGCGTATCATGCTACATGGTTTATACCGCCGTATATCAGTGAGCGAATATCAGATTATCCAAAGCTGACGAAACCAGCTGAATTGATTAATTTAACCCGTAAGTTGGCGCTTTGACAAGTAGATATCCTCGTATCTTCATCTCATCTTTACATCACCTGAATAAAATCTTCATCTACCCGCTATAAAATGAAGATGTAGATCGAATTATCGATACTTTTTGTTTCGGCTTGATGATTTGATACACTGATTTCAGAACAACATGAAATGGGAGCATCGGGATGAAAACGATATTAATCGTTGAAGATGAGGAAATATTACGCGAAATCAGCAAGGATTATTTCTTAAGCGAAGGCTATAAGGTTATTGAGGCTGCCAATGGGAAGGCGGCCCTTTTACTATTTCAAGAGCATGAAGTGGACCTGATTGTGCTTGATATTATGCTGCCGGAGCTTGATGGCTGGTCGGTGTGCCGCCGAATCCGTAAAATATCAGACGTCCCAATCATTATGCTGACGGCACGCAGCGATGAAGAGGATACACTGCTTGGATTTGAGCTAGGTGCTAACGATTACGTAGCGAAGCCATATAGTCCGCCAGTGCTTCTTGCAAGAGCAAAGCGTCTCCTTGAGAGCCGCAGCGGGAGCGGGAAGGCGAAGCCTTCGGAGGATTCATTAATCATAAATGGGATCAAGGTTCATTTTCCATCGCGGACCGTTACGATTGATGGAACAATGGTTAACCTCACACATACGGAATTCGAGATTCTTGCCTACCTCATGGAGAATCAAGGGATTGTCATTACACGAGAGCAGATGATTACGAAAATATGGGGCTATGAGTATGCAGGAGACGATCGCACTATAAATACACATATGCGTAATCTACGAACAAAGCTTGGAGATAAAGCCTCGATGGTTGTCACCGTTGTTAGGACAGGTTATAAGTTCGAGGCACATACATGAAGATCTCCATTGTAGTAAAGCTGTTCCTGCTAACAACAGCATTGTGCATGCTCATCTTAGCGGTGATCTATATCGGTCAGACGTTTTTTTTCAAAGAGTACTATGCGAACCGGAAAGTAAGCGACTTACAAGCAAAGATTGAAGCTTTCAAGACAGCTTACATGAATACGGATGGCAATTCGCTGACTATAGAAAGGTTAGAGCAAGATTTCTATCGGAATAACAATACAACGATTACGACTCTGGATCATGATGGAAATCTTAAGACTGCGAATGACTTTTACCTGGAATTTAAGCTGCTTAAGCCTGTAACGGACGAGGATAAGCAGGAGCGAATTCGAGTTCCTCTGTATCACCTGATGAGTATAGAGGAAGCAAGTTCAGAACAAGCGTTGATTAAGGCTGCCGATGAAATTTTTTTCACGGGTATTAGGAACAAGTCCATGCTTATTCCAATCGAGCTGTATCAACAGTCGGGGAATATCTTGTATTCCAATGAGCTGCTCATGCATCAAGTTTATGGTCGCAAGGAGGAGAAGCTTAGTGATAAATCAAAAAAGGAAATGGCTTCCTCTAGTCAGTCGTCCATTATAACTTTACTTGGAAAGATCACAGATATCCAGCTTCCGAATGGCGGAGGATCATCGGATTTTATTTACTCCAATGAGCTATTTCTTGAACAGATCAACATTTTTCAAGTAAAGCTCTTGTTTAATGAGATTCCATTAACCGACTCACTTGTGATTCAGGATTACGAGGAAAATAACGTAAAGTACAAGCTGTTCATCCAGCCAGTTCATTATGATAATGGGACAACCAATTACATTTTCGCCATGGCATCGCTGCAGCCGGTAGATGAAGCCGTACAAATGGTGAAGGACTATTACGTCTATATTGTATTGTTTGTCATTGTACTCATTCTGATCGCGTCCCTGTACTACTCCATGAAGATCGCAAGGCCTCTTCTGAAAATAAATCAAACGACGAAGAAAATCGCAAATCTTGATTTCTCAGAGACCATTCCTGTTCGTTCCAGAGACGAAATCGGTGACTTGTCGCTTAATATCAACCAATTATCGGCGACATTGCATTCTTACATCGGTCAGTTAAGGGAAGATATCGAGCGGGAAAAGCAGCTTGAAAATACGAGGAAAGAGTTCATCTCTGGCGTATCCCATGAGTTAAAAACACCACTCAGCGTAATGAAGAGCTGTATCTCGATTCTGAAGGACGGCGTGGCTGCGCATAAGAAGGACCATTACTTCGAGGCGATGGAGAAAGAAGTCGACAGGATGGACCATCTCATCGTGGATATGCTGGAGCTCGCGAAATACGAATCCGGAACCTATAAAATGCAGATGGACGAATTCTTCATCGACAAGTCGATCGAATTGATCTGCGCTCAGTTAGCACCTGAATTATCAGCTAAACAGTTACAGTTACGAACCCAGCTTATTCCTACTCAAGTCATAGCGAATCAACATCGAATCGAACAAGTGATCACGAATTTCATGACCAATGCGATTCGATATACGCCAGAGAACCAGGAAATCATCGTATCAACAACAGAGGAAGCGGGACAAATCATCGTTTGTGTGGAAAACAAAGGAGCACGGATCGATAAAGATCAGCTGGATAAAGTCTGGGATCGCTTCTATCGTGGAGATATGGCCAGGCAGCGATCTGATGGTGGAACGGGACTGGGACTTGCTATCTCCAAAAATATACTGGAGCTGCACGGCGCTGAATACGGTGCAGCTAATGCGAAGGATGGCGTTGCGTTTTACTTTTGCTTGAAGAAGAAAAGCTAATCTATGACTCTGGTCATCAGCACCCGTGTAGAAGGTGAACTCCACCTTTTCCATGGGTGTGGTGATCAATCTTTATCCTATCTTTATTTCGGCTCCATTCCGTCTTTATGGGCGGTCATTATGATGTACCTATGAAAACAACAGCCAAATACTTAGTAGTCGCAACTGTCGGAGCTATTTTATCATCTATCATTCTTCATACCCATTCGGAAGGAGCAACAAAAACAAGGAATCAACCATCTAAAACAATCGAAATCGACGAAGAATTGAAGCTTCCTCTAGAAGGAAAAACAATCGTTCTTGATCCAGGCCATGGGGGCAAAGATGTAGGTTCAACAGGTAGTCAAGGGACTTATGAGAAGGACGTGACGCTGCTTACAGCGCTAAACATAAGCAGTAAATTGGTTGAGCAAGGAGCAAACGTGGTCATGACGAGAGCTGACGACACCTTTATCTCTCTGGAGGACAGAACAGAGTTGGCGCAAATCGAGGATGCGGATTTGTTCCTTAGTATACATTTTGATGCTTTTGAGTGCAGTGATGTTCACGGAATGACGACCTACTACAACAAATCGCAGGATCAAGATCTGGCACAGTCTATACATGACGAGCTGTTTAAGTTGGATACGGAAATAAAGGATAGAGGTGTGATGTTTGGAGATTACCATGTGATCCGTGAAAACACACAGCCTGCGATTTTGCTAGAACTCGGGTACATTTCGAATGCAAACGAAGAAAAGAGAATGCAAAGCGAGTCGTTCCAAGAACAAATATCAACCAATATTGTCAACGGTGTTATCAATGGTCTTGGTTAGCTTGAGAATGGAGGGAGCTGCCGTGATTCGTAAAATGATGCGTCGACACCGTTTAGCAGATGCTGTCCGAGGCCAGCGTAAGAAATATTGGTTATGAGACGACGATTCAGAAGATAATCGCCGAAGAAGTGGAAGCATTTTTCGCAGGGCAGAAGTCTGCTGATAATGTTGCCAAATTGATTCAGAATCGAGTAATGACGTATTTGAATGAGTAGGGTCAAACAAATTCTTGTTTTTTCAAAGAACAGGAAATTGTTATAAATGGAGTTAGTCACCTGCAAGTTGGCACTTTGACAAGAGTGCCCTTCTTGCGGGTTTTGCGTTGTCCGTAAATGGTGATATTGTTAATACAAGGAATGTGATGATTCACTGTGTCACTGAAATGTCATTGTGACGTCAGTACAAAATAGTGTTAATCATCCACCTTTTGAGTTACGATACAGATTGAAGTGAATTCCGAACACCGATGGCAGGAGTCATCGCAAACGGAGGGGACAAGACTTGGAAAATTTTGCATGCTTATATATCATTCGAGGCGAACCCTACCGAACGGGCACCTGTGTGAATCTAACCGCGGATGAAACGCAGATTGGAAGACAATCCAATCAGTTGACTCCGGATCTAGCCTTTACGAATCCATTTATCTCAAGGCAGCATGTTGTTATTCGCAAAGAACAGGACAAAGCGGTCTTGTATGATCTGTGCAGCCGCCATGGAACAGAAATTAACGGAATACGGGTAACGCCGCACACTCCATATATCTTGAACAATTTTGACATCATCAGACTCGCCAACGGGATGAGCGTTATTCACTTTTCCTATATGTTCGCCGATCAGACTCTTGAGATAGAACCGCTCAGCATCACGATGCAGCTCAATGTTTCAGACCTTCTGCCTACGATTCATTGGGAAAAACGAGAATGTGTGGTTGAAGGCAAGCGGATACCGATGTCTGAGAAAGAGTATTTGCTGCTTCGAATCCTGAACGAGAGTTTAAACAAACTCGTTCCACTTGAAGATATTAAATCTCAAGTATGGCCGGAACGTCCTGCAGGAGAAGAAGGTATCCCGGACGTTACTCTTGATGAAATTAACACGCTCATCTACCGGGTGCGGAAAAAATTCGGCAAAGATACCTTCCTTATTAGCGCAGTGCGCGGCAGTGGTTATATGCTGGAATCAGAATTTAATTCGCTATAACGAAAGTGGGGATCACCTCATGAAATATATTCAAGCAGAGTACTCAGGACCGTTAAACGGAACGGTGCAAATACCAGGTGCGAAGAACAGCTCTTTGGCGCTGCTCGCCGCTGCTTGCCTGGCCGACGATATTGTAACACTCGAGGGCATTCCTCGTATTGATGATGTTCGAATCATTGCAGAGATTTGCCAGGATATCGGCATGGAGATGAAGATGGAAGGCGGATCGGTTACCATTGATCCTCGCTGGATACATACTGCCGTCATTGATCCGGGAAAGGCCTCGAGCTATCGTGCGTCTTATTATTTTGCTGGTGCACTGTTGTCGAAGTTCGGGAGTGTGACGATTGGTATGCCGGGTGGAGACAATTTTGTCTCACGTCCTATTGACCAGCATATCAAGGCGTTTCAAGCGCTTGGAGCGCAGGTTCAAATTTTCGAGGACTATTATGTAGTAGTAGCTTCTGAGCTTAATGGTGCGGAGATTTATTTCGATACGATTACTTCGGGAGCGACGATCAATGCCATGCTGGCAGCTGTGCGTGCCAAAGGGCGGACGCTGCTGTGCAATGCAGCTGTTGATCCAGAAGTTGTCGATACGGCAAATTTCTTGAATCGGCTTGGGGCTAGAATCTATGGGGCAGGAACGGACCGGATTCGCATTGAAGGTGTCTCTTATTTGAACGGTGGAACACATACGGTGATTCCGGACCGTCTTATTGCTGGGGCTTTTCTGATGTCGGCAGGGATCAACGGTGGTCAGGTCACCGTTATGGATGTCATTCCTGAGCATTTGGGCTCTTGCCTATACAAGCTGCAAGAAATAGGAATTCATATCGAAACCGGTGAAAATCATATTACTGCTTACGGTTCGGGGACTTTAAGGGCTACACGGATTCGTACAGGCATGTATCCAGGTTTTGCGACCGACTTGCAGCAGCCTATGACTGCTCTGCTCCTGCAGGCAAAAGGCAAAAGTATTGTGACTGAACGAGTGTATCCGAAGAGATTCGCCCATGTACCGCAGCTGCGGCGGCTTGGTGCAGAGATAGAACTACGGAAAGAAAGTGCCTTTATCCGAGGAGGACTTCCACTGCAGGGTGGTTGGGTCCATGCAACGGATGTACGTGCAGGTACCAGCTTGCTTTTAGCCGGTTTAGCAGCAGAAGGGAACACATGTATTACAGGAATCGAGCATATTGAGCGTGGATATGAGGACGTTATAGGCAACTTCCGATCCATCGGTGCTAAGCTCTCTATCCGGGAGCTGGATAGTCAGGAGATGCCTGATATGATTAATCTGCAAGGCTAAAATAGTTAGTAGGGCATTCGGTTAATGGCATATTAACTGAATGCTCTTTTTTTGTTTACGTAATTAACATTATGTAAACTAATTAGGATAAATATTGCCATAGGCATCTAATTAAGCTGTAGGAATAAAATTTAGAATGAAGTGGAAGAAGAAAATGAAGAGGTGAATAGATGCCCTATTTTACATACCCCTATATTGGCTTGAAGCAGCAGTGTACCAGTGTCCCGACTGTTTTCCCTCCGGCAGCACCAAGAACAGCGGCCTGGGTTGGAAGATTTGATGAATCCTCGTCCACTTTCAGAGAACCCTAATTATCAAGGAAGCGAGAAGTACGAAGGTGTCGAGCAGGTTAAAGTTGCTTAAGAGACGAATAGGGGGAAACTTGATTGACGATGTACCAATAATTTGCTAATATTTGAAGATAAAGAACGTATGTTCTTGTTTGCTGGATCCAAGTGGAAGCGATAGGGTATGAATTCTGGACTATACAACAGAACAATGTTATGTTACGATGACATACGAAGCTTACAGTTATTGAAAGTTTAGATCGTTACGAATCTCGAAGGTGAACGTTAACTTGTTCTTCGGGCTTTGTGGCGGTTTTTTTCGGGTGAGATGCTCGGAAACCTGATTTGGCTAAACTCTCAATCTGCAGGATCGAGGTTGTTATTAGAAGCACTGAGAGTAGGGAAATGGTGTTTCGTAACATTGTTTCGAGACGTATGCAGTGTTTACTGTCAGCTTCAAAGGGTAACTTACTAATACTTATGTTAATGAAGAAAGGTTGCGTGCAAATTGATCGCAAATAAGAAAAGCAACGTTGGACTAGTCATCGCAGGTCTGTTGCTAAGCATTCTGATGGCCTCGATGGACAACACCATTGTCGCTACAGCAATGGGCAATATTGTCGCAGAACTTGGCGGCATGGACAAATTTGTGTGGGTCACATCCGCCTACATGGTAGCGGAAATGGCAGGCATGCCGATTTTTGGCAAGTTGTCCGATATGTATGGTCGTAAGAGGTTCTTCCTCTTTGGTATCATCATGTTCATGGCTGGTTCAGTACTGTGCGGAACGGCTGGATCGATAACGGAACTAGCTATGTTCCGTGCTGTTCAAGGGATCGGGGCAGGCGCCATGATGCCAGTAGCGTTCACCATTATGTTTGATGCTGTCCCACTGGAGAGCAGAGGCAAGATGGGCGGTATGTTCGGGGCAGTCTTCGGCATGTCCTCTATTTTTGGTCCGTTGCTCGGAGCCTATATTACAGACAATTTCGCTTGGGAATGGGTATTCTACATTAATCTCCCGCTTGGCGTCATAGCTCTTTGTATGATTGGTTTCTTCTATAAGGAATCAATGGAACACTCCAAGCAGCCAATCGATTGGTATGGCGCGGTGACCTTAATCGGAGCAATCGTCTGTCTCATGTTTGCTCTTGAGCTTGGCGGTAAGACTTATGCATGGGATTCGGTACAAATTCTTGGGATGTTCGCGGGCTTTGTTGTCTTGCTTATCACATTCCTGTTCGTGGAAACAAAGGTCAAGGAGCCAATCATCTCTTATGCTTTATTTAAGAATCGGCTATACTCCACCAGTATTCTAAGTGCATTGTTCAGTGGTGCGGCGTTTATTGTTGCTTCCGTATTCATTCCAATCTTCATTCAAGGTGTGCTAGGTGGCTCGGCGACCAATTCCGGCCTCGTGCTGCTGCCGATGATGTTAGGTACGGTAGTTACGGCTACTTCAGGCGGGTTCTTGATGACAAAGATTCCTTACCGGAACATCATGGTTGCGACGTTTATCATCCTTGTCATTGGATCAATACTGACTACAACTCTTACGGCTGAATCATCCAGATTAGTTGTCACAATTTATATGATCCTGATCGGACTTGGTATCGGAGCATCCTTCTCCGTACTTGGAAACACAGCTATCCATGGTCTGCCCGCAAGGCAGCGTGGTACCGCAAGTTCGACACTTAACTTCATTCGGTCGCTAGGTATGACGATTGGTATTACGATCTATGGCATTGTACAAAGTAATCTCTTCTCCAGTAAATTAACCGATGCCTTTATCGCAAGCGGTCAAACTGCGCCTGAAGGCGGTATGGAATTCAAAGACCCACGTGAGATACTCACTCCAGAGGCAAGGGAGCAAATCCCGGCTGATGTATTAGATAAGATTATTCATTCGTTGTCCGATTCAATAGTTGGCACTTTCGCATGGGCCGTTATTCCTGCGGTTCTTGCTCTGTTTGTTTCGTTCTTCATGGGCCGAAGCAAGCTTGACCCAACTACTGAGATGGAAGAGCAAGGCTTCAGCGGACACTAATAGCTAAAAGTTTTGAGAAATGCAGCCGTTTGAACGGCTGCATTTTTTTGCGTAAAAGCATGGTGAATGAAAAGGAATGGCTTATTTTCCCAAATCAAAGTAAAATGGTACATATTAATTGGAGGAGGCGGGATGACATATGTATGAATACATTTTTGTTGAAACCTCATTAGGTGGTGTTTGGTCTAGACCAGAGCATCAGGAAACTATTCAACAGTATGCCGCTGAAGGCTGGCGATTCGTACAAGTAGTACCACTAAATTATGATGGACACGGGAAACCGGGCTCGTTTGAAATTGTTTTCGAAAGACCAATTAAGGTGGAATAGTGGAGTATGGAGTAGAGGAGGATCAAGTTGAAAGCGATACTGCTTACGGTATTTTTCCTACTGGAACTAGCTGCGATTACTGTATTTGGCTTTTGGGGTTATCAGATTAATGCTGCACTTGCGGTTAAAATTATCCTAGCTGTAGGAGCACCGTTGGTTACCATTATTCTATGGGGGATGTTCCTCTCACCAAAAGCGTCGGTTCCAATCTTCTCCTATCCAGTAAGAACAGCCCTAAAGTTGTTCGTATTTATTGTGGCATCTGCTGCATTATGGGTAGTTGGACAATTTACGCTTGCGATTATCTTTTTACTGTTATCTCTTATTGTCATTGCATCGGTCTTCTTATTAAATTTACATGAAGTGAACAATGTAAATTAGGGAGCTGGTCAAAAAAAGCATAGGTTATATCACAAAGTTTTAATACATAGGAGGTTATTATTTATGGATGTGAGTACACCTGTTTCGGTTTTCTCGGCTTTTTCTATAATCATGATCGTCGTATATGGATTGTTTATTTTACTTGGGATATACGCCCTTTATCTATTTATTAAACTGATGATTCGAGGAATTGCGGCGCTGGATATTTATCTGGATGAGAAGAGAAACAGAATGTTGTAGACAGTATTATCAAGGAAGCTGCCGGTTAAATGCCGGCAGCTTCCTTACATTTTCAATGAATTCAGGCATTCTGTACGACTTGATCGATGATGCCGTACTCGAGTGCTTCCTGGGCAGAGAGGAAGTAGTCGCGATCCATATCCTTCTCGATTTTGTCGAGTGGCTGTCCGGTTCGATCAGCAGCAATTTGGTTCAGCCGTGACCGAGTATCCAGAATACGCTTGGCGCTGATTGCAATGTCACTCGCTTGTCCCTGCGCGCCACCATGTGGCTGGTGAATCATGATTTCGCTGCTTGGCAAAGCGAATCGTTTACCTTTAGCTCCGGACATCAGTAGGATAGCCGCGAACGAAGCAGCCATACCAACACAGATCGTATGAACTTCTGGCTTAATATACTGCATCGTGTCATAGATCGCGAACCCAGCTGTGGTCGAACCTCCAGGCGAATTGATATAGATGCTGATTTCTTTGTCAGGATCTTCGGCTGCAAGGAACAGTAATTGTGCGGTGATGCTATTCGCGACCTGATCATCAATGGCTGAACCGAGGAAAATGATTCGATCCTTCAGCAACCGGGAGTAAATGTCGTAAGAACGTTCCCCGCGATTTGATTGTTCAACGACATATGGAATGAAACTGCTCATGGAATCCCTCTTTTCTTTGCTTTATTGTGATGTGACTTACGATTTGTAAACGAGCGGAGGATCGGAAAAGATACGGTAAAAATATTTTTGAATACCGCGTATCTTTTTCTAGGTTTGATTCGTTTACGGTAATAAGGGTGAGTATAATGGTAAGTACCGGAGGTGCTTAAAATGGTGGAAGCGATTAATGAAAACGTGGAGATTAAACGGCTGCAAGGAGTGCTTGACCGTTATTGTCTATCATTAACGAAATCCCGCTGGGAAGCAGAGGACTTGGCACAGGAAACATGGCTGAAGGCATTAGATTCCCTGCAACCCTTGGAGCATATAAATCCAGAGGCATACTTAATGAGAATCGCGCGTAATTCGTGGATCGATCGAATGAGAAAACAATCCTCTAACGCCCGTATGGTGAAGGCTGTACAAGAATCCATGGAGTCTCAGGCTATGCCGGAGAACAGCCGAATCGGAACGGAAATAGTTATGCAGGCGATTATGACTTATCTTTCACCGCTTCAACGCACCGTTTTTCTGCTTAGGGACGTTTGCGGCTATTCATCAGCAGAGACAGCTATGAGGCTCGGTTTAACGGTAGGCGCAGTTAAAGCTGCCCTGCACCGGGCTCGCACAGCACTTCCGGCTGTGAGGAAAGCCATTGATGGTGCCACTTTGAAGGCCTCGAATGACGAAGGGCTGCGTGATGTCTTACGCTCGCTCGCTATTGCTTACGAAGTTGGCGATACTGAAGCCATGCTTGCACTTGTGCAGCATGGAGAGATGGAAGCGGCACCTGCAATTGCTGTGCTGCAAAGTAGAAGACTGCGTGCTTCCGGTACGGCCACTCGTCGCAGCAGCTCGTCACCGCTCATGAGTCTCGCGGCTTAATTATAGAAGGAACGAAAAAGGCAACCGGTATGTAAACCGATTGCCTTTTCTATGTTCAGATATTCTCAAGAGATTTCGTCATTAGAATATGTGGGATACCGTCCTCCATAAAAACTTCCGATGAAGTTTGATAGCCAAGTTTCAAATAAAAACCTTCAGCCTGGGTTTGTCCGTGTAATTTAACATTGGACACGCCCGTTTCTAAAGCGATATCCTCCAAAGCTTTGATGATTGTTTTACCTAGACCAAATTTCCGGTAAGGCTCTAAAATGCAAATACGCTCCAACTTACCTAGACCTTCATGTATTCGAAGTCGGCCAGTTCCTACTGGCTGCTCATTGTAATGTACAAGTACATGTTCACAACGTCCATCTAGTGTATCAAACTCATCTAGTTCCTCTTCAAGCGGTACTCCTTGTTCTTCTACAAAAACTTTTACCCGTATATCAAAGGCTGCCTTTAAATCCTCAGTCTTTGTGATTCTAGTTGTGTTCATTTATTCTCAGCCTTTCTGGATTTAGTGTAGGAATATATAATGAAATCAGGAACTATTTGAGTATATAGTAAACTTTAATTGTTGTAAATGCAACAAAAGACAAGCAGAGGACATATTGCAGAATGAAGGAGATCAGAAGGGGATCACTCCAATAAAATGGCCTTATCCGGATTTTCTCAAGAAGAATCGGAAGTCTTGTTTCAACTCCTTCAAAGAGGTAGACTATGCGATGACCAACTCTTAAAATGAGGCAGCCGATCAATTAATATCGGCTGCCTTTTCGCAGCTCATGGGTAATAGGAATCTCCTCATAACCACAAACAAATGGTATAATATTACAACCGTGGCGATGAAAACTGTGATGAGAGGGAGATACAGGTTATGGGAGACACTTTATCATCATCTGCGGATTATAAACGAGCCGTACCGGTTCTCCAGGGATCAGGTGTAAGCGGCGCATATGACGCTTGGGCTGTCGATTGCCCGTTTGTTTTCTACCATCGTGATAAATTTTATATGATGCATATCGGATTTGATGGTTTAGGCTATCGAACAGCATTAGCTACGAGCGAGGATTTACTTGAGTGGAAAAAAGAAGGCGTGATTCTGGATCGAGGAGAAAATCCTGCTCATTGGGATCACGTAGGCGCAGCGGGTTCGTGGATTCTGCTAGAAAATAATGATATTTACGAACTGCCTCGATTGAAGAAGGTAGATAATAAATACTGGATGATTTATCACTCGTATCCCGAATTCGGTTACGAAGCTGGCGGTGCCAAGATGGGACTCGCCTGGTGTGAGGACGAGAACCTTCTTGAATGGCATCGGCATAGTGATCCAATCTTTTCATATGAGAATGGCGGAAAGTGGGAGAAGGTCGGGTTATACAAATGCTGTTTCTTTGAATCGAATGGGCGATACTGGATGTTTTATAATGCTAAAGATAAGCCGGATTGGCCATGGAAGGAAGAGACCGGTGTTGCGGTATCGAACGATTTGATGAACTGGAAAAGGCTATCCGATGAACCTGTACTCGTTACGGAGGAGAACAGCTTTTACAGTCAGTATGTAAGTGATCCTTATATTCGGTTCGATAGCCGTACTAACGTCTGGGTGAACTTCGGATTTGGTTTCGACGGTAAACACGCGCAAGGCTTGCTCTCCGTATCTAGCGATCTCGTCAAATGGTCAACTATACACGATCCATGGATTGAGAGTGGTCAACAAGGGCAGCTGGATGAGACACATGCACACAAATCGAGTGTTCTGTACTGGAATGACCGTTTCTATCATTTCTACTGCGCTTGCAGGCCTTCAAAATCAGATGATCCAGCATCCAATTTAGAAGGAAATAGCGAATTCCGTTGTATTACTCTTGCGACTAGTGTACCTCTAGAGGTTTAAGGGAAGATAGAGATTGGATAAACATTGGAGGGAATCATGATTGATATTTCAAAACATTCCGTAAAAAATCCTTCGGGGATCAAAATGATAATTTGTATGACAGTAGTACTTATGTATTGGCTATATCGTCTCGTTGATTTATATCATGAAAAGGCAAGCATTGAGAGATTTTCATATCCAATAATTATATTGCTGTTGTATCTAATTCCAACGGTATTGATCTTGTATAGAACAACCAGGAAACCAACGGAGCTATCTATTGTTGATAACAAAATACTTGTAAAAGGACGTACAATTCATGCAGAAGAAATTAAGGTCATCATGATTATGGGATATTTCAGACCAACTATTGGGATAAAGCCTTATGGAAAGAAAGTTGTCCCGTTAAATTTGTGTTTCAGGTTTGCAGAGAATGAAGATAAGGGTAATGCGGATCTCGCAATTTGGGCAGAAACGAACAATGTGAAGATTGTCAATAAAGATTTTATGAGGTGGATATAAATAAGGTTACATAATAAATATTATGTTAACTAAACTGGATTACCAACGCAACTACAGTTAACAGTCATTTAAATGTGAGTGCGCTATCAGTGGAAAAAGGATGTTAAAGATCTTTTGTTTCCGTTACGATAATTAAGGGAAGCACAAATGAAATGCAATACACCTAAGAAGCCTCTGACAAAACAAATGTCAGGGGCTTCTTTTCTAAAGGAGAAAAGCTAGATGGGCTCACGAATGATGCATTACTGTATCACAACGGAGATAAACAAACATTTCTATCAATCTAAAGAAATCAGAATTCATTTAGGAGGACTTGCTCCTGATTTAACACATCCCATTTATGCACCGAAAGCTCTTACCCATTTTGTACAAGTCAGCGAGGATGGAAGGAAGCGAACCGATTACAATCTGTTTATCCAAAAGTATAAGGAGCATTTTGATGATTCCTTTTACATCGGTTATTTAAGCCATCTTGTTGCAGATTCCCTGTGGTATGACATGATTTATTTGAAACAAATAAAATGCCTTCCAGAAACCGAAAAACAAAGTGCGATCGAAAAAGGCTATCGTGATTTTAGACGATTAAACAAAATGCTGTTAACTTATCATCCGTTAAACCCAATAGGGGAGATACATCCAGTAGAGAACATCCATATTGAAGGCTTATATACAGAATATCTTCCAGTTATTGTGAAGCAGTTAAATGATGATTTTCAAGTTGAGCAGCCAACGGAACCACTAGAGATATATAACTTGGAAAATATGCTGTCCTATCTACGATTATCGATTTCAGAAACCATTAAATTGCTAAATCCAATTCTTAGGTAGTCTGAAAATCACAAAAGGTTACAAAATAAATATTATGTTAACTAATAAACAGATCCAACAGAAATAGGAGTTGGATCTGTTTTTATGCTATAATTAAGTGCGCAAAATCAGAGTTTTGTGCACTTTCCTTTGAAATCGATTTTTTTATACATAAGGTGGGGATTGAGTTGAAGCGCCAGCATGAATTAGAGGAACATTATGGAAAAATGACTCAGGCCTTTCGTATTTGGATGAAGCAAGCCGGCTATACAGATACAACTCAGAAGGAATATATGAGAGAGGCATATGGCTATTTGGAATCGCTGGAGGGAGCGGAGGTAGAGCAAGCCGCGAAAATGCATGTTATTTCGTTTCTTGTTTCCAAACAGCGCGGAGCAGGAGATCGGGCAAGGAATCGGACATTATCGGCGATTCGATCTTTCTATACAGCGCTGATTGATTTCGAGCTCGCCGTACGTAATCCAGCTATGGAAGTGAAGAAGTCGAAGACCGAGAAAAACAAGAAGCCGGTATATCTTGAAGAGGACGAGCTGGCGGCAAGTCTCGCTTTCATAGATGGGCGTTACCGAGCCCGCAATATCGCTATTTTCCTACTGATGAGTTATTGCGGTCTGCGGGTCGGCGAGGTACATCGGTTGAACCGGAGTGATTTCAATTCGGTTAGAGGGACAATCGAGGTGTTTGGTAAAGGGCGCAAATGGAATGAAATCCCTGTGCCTGAAGAGCTTGCGTCGGTGCTTACCGAAGTAGCTCAAGATCGTATTACCCCTTACAAGGAACAAGAGGATGCTTTATTTGTGTCGCAGAAAGGCAGAAGGTTATCGATCCGGCAAATTCAGAAAATCGCCAGCCAAACCTTTGAAGCATTCAAGAGTGAATATCCGAATGCCGCGAACAAGAAGCTTTCCTGCCATAAGCTGCGTCATACGTTTGCTACGATTTTGCTCAAAAACGGGGTCGATATCCGTGTCGTCAAGGAGCTGCTTGGTCATGCTTCTATCGAGACAACAATGATCTATACCCACGTTAATAACGAGCAGAAGAAGGAAGCGATGGCAACCATCCGACTTCCTATAAACATCTAGTCTTGGAGTTGTGGTGAACGCTTTGCCTGGTGCTGCCAGAAGGAAATCACATCTTTTGTATCAGCGGTCATCCCGAAATAAGTATCAATGGTCTTAATCGTCATATCATGCTCTTCCTGCGAAAATGCAGCACAGGAATCCTTTAAGAACACAATACGATAATCCATCATAAAACCGTCTCTAGCCGTTGATTCTACGCATAGATTAGTGCTCACACCAGTCATGACAAGGGTCTCAATCTTTAAGGTCTGAAGAACTGACTCCAGTCTTGTATGTATAAAACCACTATATCTATGTTTCTTGACAACAATATCGGTAGAGAGTGGGGCAACCTGGAAAAATTCTGCTCCCCAGCTTCCGGTATGACAAATAGGGTTGACGCCATCCTTAAAGCGAGATAGCCAAACTTCAGAATCGGTAGCCTTCTCATGATTGGTCTGTAGGAAGATAACAGGAATTTCATGCTCCCGAGCTGACTCTAACAAGGCTTGCAAATTCGGCATCATTTTATTGACAGCACTAACATCAATGCCGGTTTTGGCGATTGCACCTTCAGGATGGCAATAATCATTTTGAACGTCTACAACAATGACAGCCGTGTTCTTCTGGTCCAAATTCTGTTTCAACTTTTCCATGGTTTTTCACCCTCATGTTTTTGACACTTATTTTTCCATATTGAGAAATAATTATTACAAGAATTCAGAATAAATAATGGAATTTTAATAGTTTTATAATATAAAAAGCTGGTGAGCCTTTATATAGGGACACCAGCTTGCTTCATTGATAGTTAACAAAATATATGTTATGTAAACTAATTTAAATTTCCAGCCTTATGATGATGTGTAGGCTCATTCGGATTACAAGTATTTTTATTGTATAATTAGCGCTTAAAGGAGGTTTATATAGATGACATCACATACCTCTGACTCTGTTAAAATTCCGCAAGGGTTCTGGTCAGGTCTACGTGAATTAGGCTTTTCTGTTCAGGAAATTATGAGTCAAGCGCAACTGCCACTCCACATTATTGAAGACGCAGAAGGAGTAACTAACGAGCAATATTTCGCGATCTGGCAGGCATACTCTGATCTTGTAGGCGATATTACTCTTGCAATCATCAAGCTGTCAACTGCCTTTGATACAGCACATTATCCGCCATCGATGCTGGCGACTTATCATGCACGCGACTATCGTGATGCATTAAATCGGATGGTTCAATATAAACGATTATGTCCTCCTGAACATTTACTAATGACCGAGGAAGGAGATCGCTGCCTGATTGAATTGAACTGGCAGTATGCCAAGCAATCCGGTCCTGCGCTGCTTGTCGGGATCACGTTGGCTACACTTTTAGAGCTCGGTCGCCGGGGGACAGGTAAGCCATTAAATGCGAAGCATGTTGAATTTACTTATCCGATGGGAGATACCAAGTTGCTTGAAGCTTACTTTGGCTGCCCGATTCTGGTGGGTGCGGAATGTAACCGGTTGACGCTGCATCGATCGGATTTGGATCATTCATTTCTATCCTATAATGAAGAACTGCTTGAGATCCTAACCCCGGTACTGGAACGCACTTTAGAGGAACAGCAAAATAGTCCATCCATTATACAATCGGTCAAATGGATCTTAAGCCGCAGCCTTGCAGGTGGACATCCTGATATGAAATCAGTCGCCAGAAATTTGATGGTGAGCGAACGCACCTTGCAGCGCCGGCTTACGGACGAAGGGACGAGCTTTAAGCAGCTATTAACGGTGGTCAAGCATGAACGGGCATTAGAGTATTTGGCTGATCCTAAGCTTGAAATTAAAGAAGTAGCCTTTCTAACCGGATATGAGGATCAGAATTCTTTCTATCGAGCCTTCCGTTTATGGGAAGGAAGTACGCCTTCTGCTTGGCGTGTCAAACATATGAGTTCAGCTCATTCATTGGCGCGTTAGGCAAGAAGAATGTCGCTAGGGACTAGTTATCAAGTGCCAATAAAAAGGTAGTATAGTCTGTATCCCGAACTAACAATTAGCAGTAGAGGAGACAGAGGATATGGATATGAACTTAATGAATAAAACGGCACTTGTGACGGGTTCCACGAGAGGGATTGGCAAAGCTATCGCAATTGAGCTAGCTAGAGAAGGCGTTCATGTACTCATTAATGGGCGAAACGAGGAAGAGGTAGAACGAACCGTAGAGGAAATTAAAGCACTTTTCCCCGCCACTTCACCGCAGAAAGCGACAGCCGATATTGCAGATAAAAACCAAAGGGAAGCCTTATTTAAAAAATTCCCTCATGTAGATATTTTAGTGAACAATACTGGCATTTACGAGATTATGCAATATGAAGATGTGGATGATGAAGTGTGGGAGAGATACTTTAATACAAATGTACTCGCTGCGAATGCATTAAGTAAATTTTATCTTCCAGAAATGCTAAGCAGCGGTTATGGACGTATACTTTTCATTGCGAGCGAAGAAGCACTCATGCCATCGGGTCAGATGCCGCATTATGCAATGACCAAATCGATGCTGTTATCCTTGTCCAAAAGCTTATCTAAATTAACGATTGGTACGAACGTAACGGTCAATTCAATCCTGCCAGGACCAACACTATCCGAAAACGTCCATCAAATCATTGACAGCATTTACCCTGAAGCAAAATTAACCTTTGCGGAAAAAGAGAAAAAATTCATGACTACAAACCTGCCTCAATCCGAAATCCAGCGGTTTATCAGACCAAGCGAGATCGGCAGATTGGTTACGTTTGTCTGCAGTCCAGATGCTTCCGCGTTTAAAGGTTCTCCAATCCGTATGGACGGCGGAATGGTGCCAACGATTTTCTAACCTTCATAAAGTAATTGTAGGCGTAAGAATATGCTCATTATGAGTGGTTTCTGCGTCTTTTTTTATTATGAAATTTTGTCTTGCCTTAAAGTACACTTTAAGGCTTAGGATAGGGAAGTGGCCACAGATACTCTAAAAAGGAGAAGTTCTAGAACATGGCATTTTCTATAAAAGAAGCTTCAGAACGGATAGGTTGTCCGGCACATACTATCCGTTATTACGAGAAAGAAGGATTACTTCCTTACATCAAGAGAGATCAGCATGGGAATCGAGTGTTTGAGCAAGATCATTTAGACTGGATCAAGCTGATGACCTGTTTTCGAGCAACTGGCATGAAGATGTCATTATTGAAGCAAATGGTCAATCTCGCATTAGATGGAGATTCAACGATACCGCAAAGAAAATCCATTCTGAACCAGTACAAAGAAGAATTATTTAGACGCCAGTTAGAACTTGCGGAAGCCGTTGAAGCAGTAAATAACAAACTGACCATCTATGAGGGAATCGAAAAAGGAAGGATCAGTTCAGAGAGTAAAATGCTAAATCAGCTGGAATATTTACAGCAGAAATCGACCAATAGAGAGGGAATATAGATGAAAGCAAGAACATTAGGAAACAGTGATTTAGTCGTATCATCCATGGGGCTTGGGATAATGGGAATGTCTCCAGGCATGTATGGAGAAACCAATGATGAACAATCAATCAAGACCATTCATCGTGCTCTAGAGATAGGTGTGTCGTTGATTGATACTGCAGATGTATATGGAAATGGGCATAATGAGGAGCTTCTTGGCAAAGCACTTAAAGGACGCAGAGATCAGGCTGTTATAGCTACTAAGTTCTCATATACACCAAATTACGAGAGTATTAGTGGTCATCCCGATTACGTAAAAAAAGCTGTAGAAGAGAGCTTGCGTCGATTACAGATCGATTATATTGACCTTTACTATCAGCATCGAGTAGATCCAACGATTCCGATCGAGGAAACAGTTGGGGCTATGGCTGAGTTGGTTAAAGCAGGCAAGGTGCGTTTTCTTGGTCTATCAGAAGCATCAGCTTCCACGATTCGTCGTGCACATGCGATACATCCCATATCAGCCTTGGAAAGCGAATATTCACTTTGGAGTCGGGATATTGAAGACGAGATTCTCCCTACAGTTAAAGAGTTAGGGATTACCCATGTGGCTTACAGCCCGTTGAGTAGAGGATTTATTTCCGGTGAACTAAGGAAGTTTGAAGATTTGGGTCAGAATGATCTTCGAAGATATATGCCAAGATTCCAAGGGGGAAACTTTCATAAGAATATCGAAATTGTCGATAAAATTAAAGAAATTGCCACCGAGAAGGCATGTACGCCAGCTCAACTCGCCTTAGCATGGACGATTGCCAATCAAGCCTTGCCAATTCCGGGAACGAAACGTATAAACTATTTGGAGGAAAATGTGGCAGCCATAGAAGTTGAACTCACTCAAGAGGACTTGTTACGCATTGAACAGGTAAGTCCTAAAAATGTGATTCACGGCACACGGTATATGAAGGAACAGATGACGCTGCTTGATGGATAAAGTCTTTTACAATTACATTAGATGAAACATAAGAGTATGATATATGAATAAAAAAGCAGCAGCCATAGGGTGAGAAAATAAACCCTGGACTGCTGCTTTTTATTTGGTGTCTCATTCTACTTTTGTGGTGTCAACTTGTAAGCAACTTTTTCTTCATCGCTTAGAGTGACAAAAGTTGTTGCACTTCTCAGGAAGGTTGTACCATCAGCAATACGGACGATATCATCGTTGTATGCAATGATAGGCAATGGTGGTCTCAATCTCATGCGATCCTGATAAACCATAATAGGTTCTTTTGCAGACATTGCACTACGAATTTCAGTGTCCGTTTTCAACTCTCTTACAGTTGAGGACTGAGGTGTTTCAATCATATACAAACCTCCATCAATTTATTAAGGCAAACGGTAGCAACAGGTGAATCGTGCAGCAACTTGAGAAATCCAGCATTAGAGTTACTAGGATGCCCCAACTATGTAGAAATCATTCAATATAAGGAAATAGGGTACTACATAAGTTAGAACTTACAAACAGTTTCTCCGCGCAGTATGATGCAAGTAATTCAATACTGTGATAGGGAGGAGAACATCATATGCAAATTCCATTTAGTCAGCTTTTTATGAGAAAAATCATCAGTGCTTCAATAGCAAGCTTCTTATTCTCCATCATCTACGCATGGTTGGAACCAGATCTCTTCAATGTGAAGAATATTGAATCCATCGGTGCCCACATTCACGAGGCATTAAGCATAACTAATATTTACTTGATGTATGCTGCACCAGCTATTTACATCTACGGAACAGCGACCTCTCTACTTAGTGATTGGATTGCACGTGCAGTAACTCATCGCCAATGGCTACGACTGATTATCACGACCTTATTGCATGGTATATTCGGGTTAATATTAATGTATATCAGCCTTTTAGCAGCCGTCATCTTCTTAATCTCCGATTCTCTCATTGCATTAATTCGAAAAAAACCACTCACCAAAGAAATCACTCTTACAAGTCTAATTCTACCTCTTGCCTTATGGATTGCGACCCTTATTTATAGCAATATTACGGGATAAAGTCAACCTCGCCGAATAGGAGATAGGAGGAGCTGGCCATAAGGCGGCTCTTTTTTCTGTTTGTGGCAGAGTTAATTTATCCCGCAACCTTTCTTTTGAAATGACGTCTTATTATATGGTGTAAGGGAAAATAAGGAAAACAAAAGTGAGGTTACACATAAATATGATTCGAATTAATCGCTTGTTCATGATAGTAAGAAGAACACTTCTCGTCATCCTACTCCTCATTCTGCTGCCGTATTATATCCAGGATTGGCTGTCGGACAGTAGTAGAGGAATTAATGATCCGATAAAAGCAGTTAGTGCGGACGGCGAGTTCACGAAATTGAAGATTGGCAAGACGATGAAAATTGACGAAAGTACATTCACTGTGGATGAAGTCTACGTGACAACGGAGCATATCCTACTGACTTATACGTATCATACCAATCAAAAGATTTCGTGGTCTTTTCCCTCAATGACCCTCAAACTCGAGACTCCTGATGGTCAAGTGTTAGAAAGTCATAGCTCTGGTTCCAACGGTACCAGCTGGGGGGAACGAGGTTATATTTGGTACGACATGCCTGAGCAACCAGTTGAGTCAGCAACGATAATATACGATCATTATGACCGGCATTTCACCTTAGAGATCCCTCTTATGAAGGGAGTGGAGTAACATGAAGAAACACACAATCATTACAATGATAGAATGGATAGTTGTTATTTTCCTAATTTGGTTATTTATCCATGCTGACATCTTTCCGACTGGAAGTCGTACCCCTGAAAAGGCACATCAACTCTCGGAGCAAGGCTTTCATTATGGCCCATCGAATGTTGTTCGTAAGGTAACAGTCCCTTTCGATAAGGATCAAGTCATTTTCCTCGGGACATACAAAGATTGGTTTTCAGCGGACATGGTCCAAAAGAAACGGGGAGGATGGTTCCCGAGTGGTGGGGTTGCTGGTATTAAGATTGATCGTAGCAAAGCGCTCTCCTATAGCTGGGAAAGCATTAATTCGAAGGATAGCTATTTTATGACCTATAAAATATTTGGATATGTTACCGATGAACAAATTACCCGAATTGAACTAACCATGAAGGAAAAAGATACGGACAATCTGACGACAATAACTCAAGATATAAAGAGTGATAGAATGTTTTTATTTATTTTCAAAGGGGATTACGCAGGCAATCCAATGAAATCACTTCGAGGGATGGATCAAGCAGGCAAGGTTCGTTATGAAGAACAGCTCTATTAATAAAATCAGATAATCTCGTATTTTTTAGAGCGTGTTCGTTCGCCATCGGCGTTCGAATGCGCTATTTTTGTTATTTTTAGGGTATAAAAGGAGTCGAAAAATATGGTATCACTTGTTTATGGGGTGATAATCTTTTCTTTATTAGGTTGTGATAACCGCACTGATCGAAGAGAATGGGAACCACAACCGTTGAAGGGAGGTTAATTGTTCAATCACTAGCGAAGCAGCTTAGACAGCATCCCAGAATCCAGCCACCAATGCATTCACGCCACCCAATCGAGAAGGAGAAGTGAACATTCATGCGCAGTACGGGAATGATAAACAAACCGCTATTTATCCTCTTCATGAGCTTTATACTGGCCCTTGGTAGTATGCCGCTTGCGAACCGTTCGGTTGCGGCTGCAACGGCATTCAGCAATGTCTCTATGAACACCTCGACACCAGCTTTGTACGACAAATTGGAAATATCCTTTAACTTAAGCACCACTTATACAAATCCTTTCAATCCGGATGAGGTCAATGTAACCGCGACGTTCACGACGCCTTCGGGAGCAGTGGAGTCCGTACCGGGCTTCTATAAGTCGGACTCTTCGCCCAAATGGGCTGTCCGTTATTCCCCACGCCAGGCAGGCGTACATAGTGTTGTGCTGAGCGTCACTGACGCAAGTGGAACTGGGACATCCTCGATGTACACCTTTACAGCAGGTGGAGCAGGCAACAATCGCGGCTTCATGACGGCACAAGGTGATCGTTTCGTAGACAGCTATGGCTCCCAGCTCACCCTGCTCGGAACGAACTTCGCTTGGAATAATACATCGGACTCGACAGCAGTCACGACAGAGATTCCAAATTTGCTGCCAGCCAAAATGAACTTCCTCCGTGTCTGGTATTCGTGCTGGTGGAGCAGCTTTGCAGCAGAGTGGGGACCAATCACGGCTAATGAAGCCGGATTGTCAATCAACTATGCTGGTATTGGTAAGTATCAGCTGGATAATCAGGCTCGTATGGATCAAATGCTAGACACTGCCGCAGCGAATAATGTGTATATCATGCTGACGATGAACAGCTTTGGCGATATGTATTACCAATGGAACGTAAATGCCTATAACCAAGCGAACGGAGGGCCGTCCACCTACTCGGAGAACAACGCCGACTTCTGGACCAATCCAACAGCGATCTCATATCAGAAAAAACTTCTCCGGTATATGTTCGCCCGCTTCGGCTATAGCCGAGCACTTGGCATGCTGGAGTACTGGAATGAGTCCGACAACCGCGTTGATACTACGCCTGCAATCCGTGCCAGCTGGCATGCGACCATGGATAACTACTGGAAGTCCTTAGACTTCTACCATCACCCGACAACAACAAGCTTTGCTTGGAAAGACCATGCAGGTTCGGGGCAGCAATCGTGGGAAACCCTAACAACACTGAGCGCTACAAACGTCCATCGTTACGATTCCAGCGCAGGAGTTGTAGACGCTTGGGAAGAGCAGATTGATAACTTGCATACACTTGCGCCGGGCAAACCAGCTTTTATTGGGGAAGTCGGCAAAGCGGATACCGATCAAACGACGGATCCGACGATAGACGAATACATGCACAACTCGCTTTGGGGTCCAATATTCCGTGCAGGAGCAGCAGGCGGCAGTTTGTGGTGGATATTTGAAAGCGGTTTCGCACTGCCATCGAATTTCAAAGCCATCTATACGCAGCTCGCGAACTTCATCCAGCCAGAGGAAGACCATTTGATCAACATGCCGTTCGTGGACTACGGTCTGCAGTCGAACAGCACGAAGATCGGTGGATTTAAGGACAATTCCCGCGCGTACCTCTGGATTAATGATACACAGGCTAATCACACCGTAACGAATCCAAGAACGGTAAGCGGTATGAGCTTTACCATTCCTATGCCTAACAATTACTACAACGTCTCTTACTATAATACGTATACAGGCACTTATGGTACAACAAGCAGCGTTCAAGCGACTGGCGGCAATCTAGTATTGAACAATGTACCATCCTTCAGCCGTGATATCGCGGTGAAGATCGAATGTGAAGGATGTAATGCACCGGATACGACAGCACCAACAGCACCAACGAATCTGACTTCGCCTTCGAAGACAGATACGACAGTGAATCTGTCCTGGTCGCCTTCTATGGACAATGTTCGTGTAACGGATTATGATGTTTATCGCGGTTCAACGAAGATCGGCTCCACTGGAGGCGCGACAACATATACAGCGACTGGTCTAACAGCAAACACGGCTTACAGCTTTACGGTAAAAGCCAAAGACAATGCTGGTAACGTATCCTCGGCAAGCAGCACACTTAATGTGACGACCAATCCGCCGGATACGACAGCTCCATCGGCACCTGCAGGATTAACTTCACCATCCAAACTGGACATTTCAGTGAATCTCGCATGGACAGCATCGACAGATAATGTAGGTGTAACTGCCTATGATATTTACCGGAATGGTAATCTAGCGGGTACGGTTAGCGGTACTTCAACAACGTATACAGATAGCGGTCTGACACCGCTCACTGCTTATTCCTACTATGTGAAAGCAAGGGATGCGCGTAATAATACATCCTCAGCAAGCGGCACGATTAGTGTCACGACTCTTGCACCGATTCCAGTCAACAAGCTGCAGAACCCAAGCTTTGATACAAGTAATAGTAACAACAAGCCGGATGCTTGGACCTGTGAAAATGATTATTTCTGCTCTCGTGACACTTCAGTTAAGCGCAGTGGCACGGCTTCGATGAAGATGTCGGGTGATACAGGACCATGGCTTGGCTTCTATCAGGATGCTGCAGCAACAGCAGGTACAGCCTATACTTTCGATGGCTACTATAATGCAGCAGCCAATAACGGTACGACGATAGAGTTCAGACTTCGATTCCTGGATGCTTCGAACAACATCCTGCAGGATAACCTGCTGTATACGCATACAGGTACAAATACCGGCTTTGCCAATGTAAATGGATCGCGTACAGCGCCAGCAAACACGGCAAAAGCACGCGTATATATTTACATGAAAGATCTCAAAGGCTCCCTGTACTTCGATGACTTCTCGTTGACGGATGGAAGCGGTGGCACAGTCGATACGACAGCACCTACGGCGCCTACTGGATTAACTTCACCATCGAAAACATCCACAACAGTTAACTTGTCATGGACAGCATCGACAGATAATGTAGGTGTAACTGGCTATGATATCTATCAAGGTTCGACGCTTATTGGTTCCACGACAGGAGCAACAACTTACCAAGCAACGGGCCTCGCAGCATCAACAGCGTATAGCTTTACGGTTAAAGCGAAGGATGCTGCAGGCAATACCTCTGCAGCCAGCAGCGCGCTGAACGTAACAACGAATGCGGCGGCGGACACAACAGCACCAACAGCGCCAACGGGCTTAACATCACCTTCTAAATCAACAACTACGGTTAATCTGTCGTGGACAGCATCAACAGACAATGTAGGAGTTACTGGCTATGATATCTACAGAGGTACGACACTGGCAGGATCCACAACAGGTGCAACATCCTACCAAGTAACAGGCCTAACGGCAAACACAGCTTACAGCTTTACTGTCATAGCGAAGGATGCTGCAGGTAATGTATCAGCGGCGAGCAGTGCGCTGAACGTAACAACGAATGCGGCGGTGGACACAACAGCACCAACAGCGCCAACGGGCTTAACTGCGCCATCTAAATCAACAACTACGGTTAATCTGTCGTGGACAGCATCAACAGACAATGTAGGAGTTACTGGCTATGATATCTACAGAGGTACGACACTGGCAGGATCCACAACAGGTGCAACATCCTACCAAGTAACAGGCCTAACGGCAAACACAGCTTACAGCTTTACAGTCAAAGCGAAGGACGCTGCAGGAAACGTCTCTTCAGCAAGTACTGCACTTAATGTCACTACTGATGCTGCTTCGGGAGGCAGTAACCTGCTGACAAACGCCGGCTTCGAGACGGACAATGGCAGCAATCGCCCAGCTTCATGGACATACGAACAGGATTATTACGTATCCCGTAATACTTCAACTTATCGTTCTGGCTCCGCGTCTATTCGGATCAACGGCGATACGGGTCCTTGGTTCGGCTGGTATCAGGATGTGAATGCAACGGCAGGCACATCATATACCTTTGACGGGTATGTGAATATCACGTCCAACACGGGCAGCACACTGCAGTTCAAAGTACAATTCCTTGATGCATCGGGCAATGTATTAGCTGACAATACAGTTTCAACTTACAGCGGTACAACAACTTCCGGCTTCGAGAATGTACATGGTACGTATACAGCACCGGCCAATACGGCTAAGGTACGCGTCTATACGTATTTCAAAGACATGCGCGGCACGTTCTTCTTCGACGATTATTCATTGACGAGCAACTAAATAAGTGGATAGAAGGAAGAAGCGGTCCCGTTGTGGGGCCGCTTTTTCACATAACATATAGTTTTCGTTAATATAGGATCAAAATAGCATAACTATAATTATTTTTTATTCTCTATGATCTGGCTATAAATGGTAAGATGGTAATAAAGTGTTATTACAAGAGGAGAGTAAGTCTAATGGACAATACAATAGATGTAAATTTAATAGAAGTAGACATCGTTTCTTTGCAAGCAGCTATGGAAACAGGTGTGTTATCGTCGGAATCTTGCGTTCGCTGGTATTTGGACCGAATCGAGCAGTTAAATCCGATGCTGAAAGCAGTTCTAGAAGTTAACCCGGATGCAATAGAGGTAGCAAGGGCGCTAGACGCGGAGCGGGAGAAGCAGGGAACCCGTGGACCACTGCACGGCATCCCGATCTTGCTTAAAGACAATATTGATACAGGTGACCGTATGCATACTAGTGCAGGTTCGGTCGCTCTTGCGGAACATTACGCTCCGAAAGATTCAGGTGTAGCTGCACAACTAAGAGCTGCGGGAGCTGTCTTCCTCGGGAAGGCAAACATGACGGAATGGGCCAATTATATGTCCTATAAGATGTGGGCAGGGTATAGCTCTAGAGGCGGACTTACACTGAATCCTTACGGTCCTGGTGAGTTGTTCGTAGGTGGCTCGAGTTCTGGCTCTGGTGCAGCAGTTGCCGCGAATTTGTGCGCAGCCTCTATCGGAACAGAGACCTCTGGTTCAATTATCAACCCATCCTCACAAAATAACATTGTTGGTATTAAGCCGACAATTGGGCTTGTCAGTCGAACAGGTATTATCCCTATTACGCAAAGTCAAGATTCCGCTGGTCCAATGACAAGATCGGTAAGGGACGCTGCAATTTTGCTCGGAGCCATGACGGAGATTGATTCAGAAGATGCTGCCATGCAAGATAGCAGGCGAATAGCGTATAAGGATTATACCCCTTTCTTGGATGCAAAAGGTTTGGAAGGTGCGCGAATTGGCGTTCCGCGTCACTATTTTCAAGGACTGGACGAAGCAAGGACCGCGATAATAGAGCAGGCGATCGCTTTGTTTAAGGAACAAGGTGCTGTCGTGATCGACCCGGTATCATTGCCTTGCGAAAGTGCAAAGTGGGACTGGGATGTTATGCAGTTCGAGTTCAAAAAAGGGTTAAATGATTATTTAAAAAACGCTGGACCCGGCGCATCTGTAAGGACTTTAGATGAACTCATCGCCTATAACGAAGCAAATAGCGATATCGCGTTGAAATATGGTCAAGGCACACTGATTTTCTCGAATAGGACAAGTGGTACATTGTCTGAACCGGAGTACTTCGAGAGTTTACGACTTAACCACGAGTTTTCAAGGGAACAAGGCATTGACCATGCGATACGGGAATATCAACTGGATGCACTGTTGTTTCTGGGCAATGAGGATGGGCTCGATTTGTCTGCACGCGCAGGATACCCTGCCATTACCGTGCCGGGCGGATACGCGGAAACAGGCATCATAGCCGCAGGTGGCTACACAACAAAAGGACCGCAAGGTATCACATTCGTTGGAACTGCCTACAGTGAGCCTGTGCTTTTCCGATTAGCCTATGCTTACGAGCAAGCGAGTAAATACCGTTATGCACCGGCTGATCCGATAACTAATTGATTGATTTATCTGGAAGTACTTTTTATGATGTGAAGTAATTTAAAACTTGTATGTGACTGGCGAACTTGGAGATCCATGAGGAAGCATATAAGCTACGGCCGTACGAATGGGCAGAGGTAAGGGGATTATCCCCTTACCTCTTTATGTTTACCCGAGAGGAGCAAGTGAAATGAAAACAGCACAAACCGAATTATTTGATAAACCATATCCCGGCAGGATGCTTATTACGGGGATGACTCCTTCTGGAACACATTATGTACAGGTGTATTGGATTATGGGCAGAAGCGCGAACAGTCGTAACCGTGTTTTTGAACGAGAGGAAAGCAGCGTCATGAACCAAGCATTTGATCCCGCACAAATGGAAGATCCATCACTCATTATTTATTACCCTGTTCGTCATTGGGAGAACATGCATATTGTCTCGAATGGTGATCAAACGGATACGATCTATGAGGGGCTGCAGCATAATCGGACCTTCGAACAATCGTTAGTGCTCAGAGAGTTTGAGCCGGATGCGCCTCATTTTACCCCAAGAATTTCAGTTGTGATAAACACAGATCTTAAACAGTACGCTTTGTCGATACTAAAAACACATGATAACGACCCATCCGTTTGCTTACGACATAGTTATTCATATAATAATTTCAAAAGAGGCATTGGTCACTGCATTCACACCTATAATGGCGAGCAGGATGGTGTGTTGAAACCATTCGAAGGGGAACCATTCGAGGTGCCATTATTCGATTCTATTAATGAGATAGCAGACTACTACTGGGAACGTATTAATAAGGAAAATAAAATCTCGTTGTTGGTGAAGTTTATTGATGTATCTAGTCACGATATTCAATTCGAGTTTCGAAATAAGCTTACATAAGTAGGAGATGGCTGATGAAGAAAAAAGAAATTAGAGATTTAATCTATGTAAGCAAAAGCCAGCGTGAGGCGAATTGTTTTTATTCTTACGGGATAGAATTCTATGAATTTATGAATGGGGTATCGAATAGACCGGAGAATCTTATTTTACTAAAGCATGATTTTCATAACGAAAACTGGAATCAGCACTCCAGATTCGATTATGTAACAAAGGAAGAAATTAATGAACTGATCGAAGATAATGTTAATCGCTATGGAGATTTTGTATGGGTGGACTTCTCGAAAGAAGCGGATTTAGATACATTAAGCAGCAATGATATTGCGGAGTTATTGTTTTTCAGTCACCTTGCCAGACCACTTACTCGGATACCTAAAATTAGATTTGCCTATCATTCACATGATGATGGCTGGTTTAACAAGCTTTATGTGTCAGACTTAAAAGATTATGAGGATCTATTAGCCAATGTTATACCTGCGAAACTTCGTAAGTTAACGGGAAGAAAAATGAACGATATCCCTCAGGTTGTTGCATCAGCACTGTTGGAAAACACAAATGATGGTTTATTCATTGATTTATCAAGGCTAATAAAGAGTAGAGCTGAGTTGAAAATACCTATAACAACGATCGGCCATTTCACAGATATGGATAAGGTTTATGATTTTAGAGATGAAGTTAGGGAGTACAAGCTCTGGTTAGTCTACTCACAGAAATTATGGAAGCTAATAAAGGAAGATTAGGTTGAACTTTTTTTAATCCATTACGTCTAATGATCATAAAGGGATTTATGGAAAGTATTGGATTGTAGGAAAGGAGACTAATAAAATGAGAATGTATACAGATCCTAGAGGCGAAGCTTATAAGCAGCTCATTGATTTGGCAATACGTAATTCGGAGTGTTTTGTACTTGGGGAAAAGATGCCTGTTGATATGGCTGAGTGCAGGTGCATAAAGGTTTTAGAAGCGTTGGAGCCATATCTGATGAAAACAATCGTTATCGAAAATGGAAATATGGACGAAGTAATACGAATAAGAAATAGCTATAACAGTCATGCCTTTTATACTGCGGGAACTTATTATTTCTATAGATGCTGCGAAGGAAGCGGGAACCTGCTCAAGCAATTAGCAAACCGTTTCTCGGATTGGGTTTATCCAAATCTGCCGGAAGACTTGTGTTTCTTGAAAGATGGCGGGGGAGATTACCTCTATTCGGTTGTACATGAAGATATGTATGGCTTGGAGGTATCGGAGGAAGAAGCAATTGATTTGATGAATCGAATGACAGGGCTCTTTTTGAAAATAGAGGCTCACAAGGATCTGAATCGACTGCTGGATGATGCCATTAAGCATCAGACTGATAAGCTGTATATCAGTGGTTATAGACTAACAGAGCTGCCTGAGAGAATTCGAGAGCTTACAGAGCTTCGCGAACTGGAGATTTTTGAACAGGATCTTTATCGTCTGCCAGAAGGGCTGTTCGACTTAAGTAAGCTTGAGCATTTGAGAATCCTGACTGCTGATTTGGAGAGTATTCCCGCTTCTATAGCCAGGCTGAAGAACCTGAGACAGCTTTCCATCCATTGTGCAAGCTCGAATCGTCCAACTCCCGGCTATCGGGTGAAGCCTAAGGAAGAGATCGGCATAAATCACATCCCACCGGAGATTGGTGAGCTGGAACAGCTGGAACAGCTTACGATTCAATATACGTCGATCCATGAGCTGCCGCTTGAACTAGCAAAGCTGGAGAACCTGCAAGTCTTGGACATTGGAATGTGCTTGATTAAGAAGAAGCCGGATTTCCTAAAGGGAATGAAGCAGCTGAGATACATTAATGTGTCACAGGATTTATTTGGAGAACTGATAGAATCAGAATGAAGGTAATTACGCTAGTATATGACTCTTCCTACAAAGAAAAATTAATGACCGCTGGCAGCTGCCAGGAAGAGTATGAAGATCGGATAAATTAGAGATCTGGAAAAAATTATTTGTATTTTGCATAAGGGTTCCGTGTTAGATTTAAACAACTACATTACAGTAAAAAAGGTATTTTGTTTGTTTGGAGGATAAGATGAAAGTTTTCAAAGGGTTAATTAATGCACTGTTTTATAGTTTAGTTTTTCTTGTTTATTGGATTCAAATTTTCACATGGCTCTCAATCTTAATAGTCGATTTATTTCATGCCCATTTTAAATCTTTTGGTGTAATGGTAATCATAGGTGCTGTTGCGGCTTTATTATTCTGCTTTTTAATCCGATTTATAAGGAAGAGATACCCAATAATATTTAAGCTTTTATTCCTTCTTCATTTAGCTTTATTTTTGTATACGTTACATACGTTTTCCCACTTTGATGAACCTATAAAGACTCCGATAAATGCAGAAGTACAAGAGTGATATATTTGTGATTTGATTCAACATCTGGGAATTGGCTAATTATCTTGTATGTGTCATTATAAATTTGGACAAATTTCAAATTAATCTTGTCACAAATATGTTCCCTCAGTTGTCTTATTTGATATACAAACCAAAAACATAGTAGAGGGACCATTCAATGATCCGTAAATGAATGAATAGGGGGAAGTTTTTGATGACGAGTTTAATAGCTGATATAAAGATTCCCGATAGTAAAATAGCTATTGAAGCAGCTGAATTATTGCGTGAGCATGGCGACGACCTTCTGTGGAATCATTCAAACCGGGTATTTCTGTTTGCGGCTATGAAGGGTAATTTGAATCAAATGAAATACGATTCTGCTGAATTGCTTGATATCAGTTCACTTTTCCACGATATCGGCCTTACTCCCGCATTCCGAAGCACGGACAAACGCTTTGAGGTCGATGGGGCAAATGCTGCCCGCGATTTTCTTAAAAGTCACAACATCCCGGAAGATTCCATTCGGCTAGTATGGGATGCTGTTGCCCTTCATACTACTATCGGTATCGTCGAATATAAGGAAACCGAAGTCGCGCTTATGAATTTTGGAGTCGGTTATGATGTGGTTGGGAAGAACTTCGATCTCATATCAGCAGAAGCACGGCAGCAAGTCGTCGAGGCTTTTCCTCGCAACCAGTTTAAACAAAACATATTACATGCATTCTTGGAAGGCTTCAAACACAAACCGGAAACGACTTACGGCACGATTAACGCCGACGTATGCGAACTGCTTCTTCCGGGATATAAGCGGCCAAATTTTTGTCATCATGTACTTCATTCAAAATGGGATGAGTAACTTGATGTAGTAAAGCTGTAGTAAAGCTGTAGTAAAGTAAATGTTGAACGTTCATGAAGATCGGGCTAACTGCACGGTCTTTTTTTAATTCCACATCTAAATTCAGGCGATGTAAATCTAGTATGAAAAAGTGACTGATTTTTGCGGTATTTTGAGCCTCCCGGTTATGCTATAGTTGTCGCAATCAAGCTGAAAACTATAGAGGACGTGATATTTTTGATCGCAACAATCAATTTAGAGGGCATTTGGGAGTTCCAACTGGATGGAGAAAAACAGGGCTTCCAAAAGTCGTTGAACGATACAATCGCATTGCCAGGCACAACTTCGTATGCAAGGAAAGGTAAGCGCAACCAAGCCGCACATGAAGGCTCTCTTACGGATGAATATGAATTCGAAGGATGGGCTTGGTTTTCTCGTACTGTCGATATTCCTGAAGAGCTCGCAAGCTCAAATGTGATGTTGTACCTAGAGCGGACGCGTGTCACAACGGTATGGATCGATGGGGTAGAGCTTGGCACTCAAAATACCCTATGCGCGCCGCATCTATATAACGTAACGGGCCATTTGGCGAAAGGTGTCCATACGATCACTGTCCGGGTCGATAATACAAATTACCCGACAAAAGGTGGACATATGACATCGCGTGATACCCAGACCAATTGGAATGGTATTACAGGCCGGATGGAGCTGCAATTTTATAGAGCTGCCTATTTGGATGAAGTACGGACATTCCCTAATATCGCAGACCGGTCAGTCACCGTCAAAGCAAAGCTTATTGGAGCGTCTGAGGGTGTACTCAGCGTCTCGGCGGCTAGTGTGAACAGTACAAGCCAGCATGAGGCGGCAATGAGGACATATCCGGTCTCAGGCAGTGAGTTCGAATTCATCTATCCACTTGGAGAAGATGCGCTCCTTTGGAGCGAATGGGCGCCTAATCTGTATAAGCTGAAGCTTGAGCTTAAGCAGGCGGATGCAGTGACTGACGTTCACGAATCCCTATTGGGACTGCGCCAGTTCAAAGCAGAAGGCGGAGACTTTACGATAAATGGTGCGAAAACGTTCCTGCGTGGTAAGCATGACGGACTAATCTTCCCGTTAACAGGCTTTGCTCCAACCACAGTAGAAGAATGGCTTGAGGTTCTGGGTACCGCGAAGTCTTTCGGTATTAACCACTACCGGTTCCACACCTGCTGCCCGCCTGAAGCAGCCTTTGAAGCCGCAGATCGGCTTGGTATCTATATGGAGCCTGAACTGCCGTTCTGGGGAACGGTAACGGATGAAACCTACGAGAACCATAACGAGACGGAGCAGCAATATTTGATTCAGGAAGGCTATCGAATGCTGCAGGCGTTCGCTAACCATCCATCCTTTGTCATGATGTCGCTTGGTAACGAATTGTGGGGAAGCAAGGAACGGATTGACAATATTCTAAAAGGATACAAAGCTTACGACCACCGTCCATTGTATACGCAAGGCTCAAATAATTTTCAGTTTGTACCAGTCATTCTGGAGCATGAAGATTTCTATTGCGGCGTCCGGTTCTCGCGAGACCGGTTGATTCGGGGTTCCTATGCGATGTGCGATGCACCACTTGGTCATGTGCAGACAGGGCCGCAGGGCACTATGAAGGATTACGATGATGCAATCATTCCTCAGAGCTTGGATAGTGTTGACTCAGTAAATAAAGAAACAGACGGCGGCACCATCCAGATCCAATATGGCACAGAAGCTAAAACAGTGAAGGCCGATGCAGCAGAAGGAGAGTTAGTGCCACACATTCCTGTTGTCTCTCACGAGATCGGGCAGTTCCAAATCTACCCTGACTTCAATGAGATTACGAAGTATACCGGACCACTTAAAGCCCGCAACTTTGAAATGTTTAAGCAGCGTCTTGAGGAGAAAGGACTTGACCATTTGGCGGAAAAATATCATATCAGCTCAGGTCATCTGGCGGTCGAAAGCTATAAGGAGGAGCTTGAAGCGGCGTTCCGTTCGAAGCATTTGGCTGGCTTCCAACTGCTCGACCTCCAGGACTTCAGCGGGCAGGGGACAGCGCTCGTAGGCGTACTGGATGCCTTTATGGATTCGAAGGGTCTGATCTCGGCAGAGGAATGGCGTACGTTCTGTTCAGATGCGGTGCTGCTCGCAAGATTTCCAAAGTACAATTACTTGTCGGATGAGCGTTTCGAAGCTTCCGTCCAGCTCCGCTATCTTCGACCGGTGCCACTCAGCGGATTCAAGCTCCAATGGGAATTAAAAGCAGAAGACTTACCACTCGCAAGCGGTGAAGCAATTGCTTCCGTGTCTGGCTCGGGTGAATTTGTGGACATCTGCCAAATTGAATTCTCCATGCCGAGTGTATCCTCGATGACGAAGACAACGCTCCACTTGCGAATCGCTGGGACAGATATCCGGAAATCGTATGAACTTTGGATTTACCCTAACCACATAGAAGTTGATAAGAGTGGTGTATCGTTGTTCGAGGAACTGACAGATGAAGCTGCAGCATTACTTGAGCAGGGCGAACGTGTTGTCATCATGCCAAAGCTGAAGCAGCTTCAGAACACTATCGAAGGTACGTATTGCGTTGACTTCTGGTGTTATCCGATGTTCCGGTCCATCTCGGAAAGTATGAATAAGCCAGTGCCTGTTGGTACGATGGGGCTCCTGATCGATCATGAGCATCCGCTGTTTAAGTACTTCCCAAGCGAAATGCATTCTACAGAGCCATGGCGTCAGATTGTGGAGAACTCGCGCTCGATTATTCTCGACGGAACGGATAAAGAGCTTCAGCCAATGGTGCAAACCATCGATAATTTCGAACGAAACCATAAACTTGGTATGGTGTTCGAATGTCGCGTTGGAAACGGCAGCTTGCTTGTCTGCGTTCTCGATGCTGAGCAAGCGGGTGAGACGGTAGAAGGACGACAATTCCTGCACAGCATGTTCCATTATGTTAGATCGGATGATTTCCATCCGCAGGCAAACCTCGAGTTGTCCAAAGTACGGGAATTGCTCGCATAAACGATTATTATTATAGGAAAGACGCCTGTATCGGACTAGTCCGGAACAGGCGTCTTTTTGTAGCAATTCTAGTTCAATCGAATTGGGAACAAAGTCTAGTTTTTAGAAATCTTTTCATATTCATGCTTCAACGCACGGATTATCGAGTATTATCTTTGGAAAGAGGGTTTGTTGGCTTTCAAATGGAAAGCGGGTAAGGAGGGATAGACACGGATACGATATGGCGGATTCGAAGCGGGGTTAGAGACTACGCGGAAGCTATTTATCAATTCGTACGAGAAATACCGAAGCGTTATCCTTGGCTCAAAACGATCTATTCAGTATGGTGCTGGTTGTCGCTGCTGTTGTTCCTTGTAGGCTTGTTCTTTTATCGTGATTCGCGAACGATGCTGGTGCAGTATCTGTGGTCATTCTACGTCATGCTGCAGTTCTGGCTGTTATGCCGTAGTAAAACCTTTACCTGGAAGAAGACAGCGATGTTCATGCTGCTTGGTATCTTACTTGTGATCCCGATTACCGCCTGGACGCTGATGGCGGTACACGGTTTGGTTGGCGGAAGGACGTCTGACACCTGGTCAACCGCGGTGGTCACCCCAATCGTAGAGGAAGTATGTAAGCTGCTTCCGCTTGGCTTATATTTGTTCTTCTCACGCCGGGCATCTTCAATGAGCCTCGGCGACTTTACACTGGCTGGAGCAGCTTCTGGCGTTGGCTTTCAGCTCATGGAGGAGCTAAGCCGCAGATGGCTTAACTCCGGGATCATTGGCCGAACGTACGGTTACAGTACGACCATGCTGGGAGGAGAGACGATCCACTGGGATTTCTGGACACTATTTCCTGGCCGGTTCGAAGAAAGCTTTTTCCCAACCCTCATGACCGTCAGTCATCCCGTACATACAGCGATGGTAGCTCTAGGAATTGGGCTCGCTATACGCTTCCGCAAGCGGCTGACGAATGCGATTTATTTCTTGCCTGCGCTGCTGCTCGCTTGGTCGATTCTAGAACATGCCGCATATAACGGTCAGAACACGTTGCCGAATTGGGTCATGAAGATCAATGATTGGACAGGGAGCGGCTATCAGACAAAGGATGTTTTTCTGCTGATGCTGATCCTAGGATTAATACTGGATTATATTGCGCTCAATCGGGTAAGGAGTCAGCTTGCGATGATGACAGGCGATCGGATCATAGACCCGCTCTCTGAGCTATGGCATATGTCTGTAGCCTTCTTTCAGAAGAGGGAGAGGTTCTCCAGTGTGTTATCCTGGACGAGAGAACGCCGAGAAATGGGATTTTCTTTGCTTTACGGCAATTCCGAGGCTGCTTCTGTTCAAGAAGAGCTTAAGGGCCGGATGCAGCTTCATTATCGGAAGGCAGCAGGCTTGGCAGTGCTGTTAATTGGAGCAGGTCTGCTTGCTGGCCTAGCAGCTTATTGGCAATCGCCTGTACAGCCTGACGATACAGCCTGCTTCTCCTGCATGTTCGACTCGCTGCAAAATTGGTGGGACCGTCTCAGCTTCCGAGAACAAGCGGCCATCGTACTTGGGGCGTTCGCTCTTGCTTTGTTATTCGTTGGCTTCTGGCCGGCGCTTGGATTCGCGCTGACAGCGGCGAGTATCCCGGGCAGCGGCCATGAAATTGCGAAGAACATCCGGGATCCGAAAAGACTGCTCACACCGGAGAACGCCTCGGCAGCTTTAATCGGACTCGCATTAAGTCGTATTCCGTTTGGCCGATTTGCTAAGAAAGGCGGGGAGAAGCTCAAGGACTGGCTGGAGAAGCTGCTTCGACGCCGGAACAAGCCTGATCCGAACATTCCCCACAAGCCGGATGTGGATAGGCCAAAAGAGAAACCCGATGCCGATGAGCCAGAGCAGACCACTCCCAAAGACTCGGAAGATTATGTACACTGGAGTAAAGCGAAGTACAAAGGCGTTGAGCTGTACGACAGCCGTCACGGGCCACTTGGCGAATTCGATGGTATTGACGTCGAGAATGGCATCTTCTATGAAGCCAAATCAGCCAAGGGCTTAGATAAAATTCACCCTAAAACGGGCAAACCGCAGCAGACACCACAGCAGTTCACGGATAAACAGCTTTATCAGAAAACTCGGACACGGATCAACAACCTGATGGAGAAGGCAGTTGGTACGCGAACAACACCGGGAGGAACATCCGAAATTCCGAACTTGGAGGACATTAAGAGCATCCGCAACTTCCAGTTTCAGCTTGACGGAGATACACCAGAGCTGCGTGCCGCAGCTGAGAACAGCTTGAACCGATTGCGGCAGGAATTCCCGGATTATACATTTACAATTAGATTTGGAGTGAAGTAAACATGTCGATCAGCGCTATTATCATTGATCCTGAAGATGAATTCGAACGCTCGTTCATGCTGCCGGTTGCGACGGAGGACTTCTTCACAAAGTACTGGGAGCCTGCAGCGGAAGAACTTGGTCTTCAATGGACCGTTTTGTTCCAAGGGGGCACAGATGTGGAGTTAGAGGATTTGCCAACGATCTTGGCAGAAATCTCCCTCTTGAAGGAGTGGGTAGCTGCCAAGATGAGTGGTGATGCCCAGGAGCACATGCTGCGCAGGTTAAAGCTGCTGGAAATTGGGCTGCCAAAAGCTTTTCGCCGAGGTGGAGCGGTCGTGTATATCGGGTAAAGCGGGTGTGTCATGTCTTGTCCTATAACAAAGGTCGAAGCCAAAGGTTCGAGGTGTTCATCTCCTAGTTTTATTAGGAGTTGGCATATCTTGTTCTGAATATGAGCCTTCGGCCTTTTTTTTCGTCTATATGATCTTCTGTAATGGCATGGCCCCTCAATCCTCTCCTCCGTAAGACGGATGCCATAGAGACCTCCGATGGATGAAGGTAACCGCCTCAAGTCAAGCTGAATTCCAGTCATTGGACCGATACGGACTTACAGTCCCTTCCAGTAAAGTTAAAGTACCAATTAACGGGAAGGGAAGCGGTACTATGCAAAGGATTATGAATCAAGCAGCGATACGTAAGGTGAGGATATTTGAAGGGGAGAAATGGCTTGTTTGGACCGGACTACTCGGATTTGCTCTAGCCATCGTTTGTGGAGGCTGGACATTGATCAATGGAGGGGAAGTCGCTCCGGGAGGTGATGTCTCAAAAGCATTCTCCTTCGATGCGGCTCTTGGCATCTTCCTACTGTCAACGGCAGCGATTGTACCGTTCTCGGGATTGGGGAAGCGGGGCAGGAATTGGTTCCGGAGCGTCTATATTGGCCTTGCACTGTACTCTTATGGGGCAGAGACGATCCAGAATTTCCGCGGCGTCAATCCAAGGTTTGTTGATAGTGACGCCGCATTCGATCAGGCGGTTGGGAACATTTTTACCTTCGTCGCCTTATTTCTCGTACTGTTCTATGTCTACTTAGGCGTGCAGTTTTTCCGTAAAAAAGCGTACAGCATACGACCGGAGATAGCGCTTAGTGTACGCTATGCCATGATCGCCGTTGTAATTTCATTTGCTGCCGGTATCTGGATCTCATCCAATCAAGGCCGTTTCATTGGCGCGGAAGGAAATATCATCTGGCTTCATGGACTTGGCTTCCATGCACTCCAGGCAGTACCACTTGTTGCTTTAATCGCAGAACGTATTCATGCAAAAGTGTCTGTGCGGCATACCTTGATTCACATTACTGGCATCGCCTATTTGCTTGGCCTAGTTGCAATTGGCTGGCAGACGATGAACGGTTACTCCATTATGGAATGGTCTTTGCTTCCGATTGTAGCCGGCTTCTTCTTCCTAATTTCCATGACAGCTGGTGCTGTAGCCCTGCGTAAGGTACTAGGCCAGCAGCCGGATAGTCGGAATAAAATATCAGGCTTGTAATCTTTCTTTAAACTTCTGGACTTGGCGCCAGTTCATGATTACCAAGGATAAAGCAATTGCCGTAAGGATCATGGCGAGCACACGGAATCCCTCAAAGCTAAACGTACTTCCCATCACAACTCCTATCAACAAGGAAGAGAGAATGGTTCCCAAATACCTTGATGTGCTAAATAAGCCGGATGCGACACCAATTATCTCTTTCGGGGAGCTATTGAATAAAGCAGCTTGCATCCCCACATTGTTTAATCCGTTACTAATTCCGAAAGCAGCTAAAGCCAAACTAACACTGAACATGGATGAGGTTGGAGAAAGTGTTACGATCCATAGGGCACCAAATGTCATTAAAATAGCAGAGCTCAGTAAAACCGGCCGGGTTCCTGATTTGTCGATCCAGCGTCCTGCAAGTGGAGAGACAACAAGAGAGCATACGCCTAAACTCAACATCAGAATCCCGGTATGGAATTCACTAACTTGACGCACGAGCTGCAAGTAGGAAGGAAGTCCAAAAAAGATCGAGTAAAAAAGGATGTTAACAAGCATGAACTGAACGTTCACCCAAGTCATCTCGGGATATTTGCCGAAGGTGCGCAGTGGAATGAAGGGTGACTCTGTTGTTAACTCATGTCTTACGAATAGAACGAGTAATAGGAGTCCAGACAATCCGACAAACATATTGATTAGAGACATATGCCCGGATGATTTGATTGAAAGCAGTCCTACAAGAAGGGCGACTAGTCCACCTGCAAAAAGTAAGATCCCTGGCATATCGATCCTTTTCATCCATTTATGGCTTACTTTCGATACTGTTGGATGATCATCAGGAATCGTCCTCCACGCGAGTAGGAAGCTAGCGGCTACAAATGGTATATTGACGAGGAAAATAGCATGCCAATTCCACCAATGTATTAAGACCCCGCCTACAAAGGGGCCAATTGCTGCTGCGCCGGACAGGAAGATGGACAAAACGGATAACGCAGTTGCTTGTTTCTCCGTAATGTGAATTCGTACGATAGCTAATCCGACAGCTACAATCATACTTGTTCCGATGGATTGTACAATACGGAACACGATAAGCCACCCAAAGTTTGGCGATAGTGGAGCTATCAATGAAGCAACGAAGGATATTACAAGTCCAGTCAGGAAGATCCTCCTGCGGCCGTATAAATCACTGGCTTTCCCCATGACAGGTTGAGCAATTGCGCTTGCAATGTAGAATGAAAAAATAATCCAGGAAACCGCGGTATAGTCGAGTTGGAACGTACTTTGTAATCTTGGGATAGCAACAGAAACCATTGAAGAATTTAATGGATTCAGGAGTATCCCGAGACAAACGGCTATCATCAGCCACCAGCTGCGGGCATTCATATTCAAGTCCTCCTCAAATGAATTGTGAAGCAATTCATACTTCGTAAGCACACGCTTAAATGAATTGTGTTAATGATATCGTACAAGAGTTGAGTTATTTACTCCAACGCATTTCATGTTATGATTTCATTGACTGAAAGGAATGACGAGGTGGAGAGATGGAACTGCTGCAATTGCAATATTTTATTACGGTAGCCCGAATGGAACATGTGACTGAAGCGGCACGAAGTCTGCATGTGACCCAATCGTCGCTGAGCAAGACTATTCAGCGGCTGGAGGAAGATCTGGGGAGCCCTTTATTCGATCGTACGGGGAGAAAAATGCGGTTGAATGCGTATGGACACAGCTTCCTTCGCCGGGCGGAAAGGGCTTTGTTCGAGCTGGAACAGGGGAGGCAGGAAATTAAGGATCTGACTAGCCTGGAGCATAGTACACTTGAACTCGCCGTAACCACTGCAAGTACGCTGCCGAATATCCTTCGAGAGTTTCGCAAGAAGATGCCGAATGTTCAATTTCATGTTCAGATGCTTAACACACAGGAGATGGTTACACTTCTTCAACGTGGCGAAGTCGATTTCGGTTTATCTTCACCACCGCTGCAGAGCGATGATATAGAGTGTCAGGTCGTATATGTTGATCCGATGCTTATCGCTGTACCTATGGGACATAGATTGGCGAACAAGAAGAGTATATCGTTAATAGAGCTAAAAGATGAGTGGTTTGTTGGCGTTAAGAGGGGCTATGGAGCCCGTGATTTAGTGGACGCTTTATGTGAGTCGGCTGGCTTTGTTCCTCAATACGTGTATGAGGGAGATGAACCAGCAAGGCTAAGCGCTCTAGTGGAAGCGGGAATTGGCATAGCCTTCATTCCAAGCTCAGCTAGAAATTCGAAGGGAGATATTCAATATATCTCGGTTGAAGATCATGAGTTGGCTAGAGAAATTGCATTGTTATCGCACAAGAACCGATACTTTACACACGCCGCCAAGGAATTCCGCGAAGTCGTTATCGCCTATTTTGAAGAGCTATCTAAAGAGGAAAATTAAAGGAAATACTCTATTTTTGACGAATACTTTTAGTGGTTTATTTTACCATTAAAACAGAAGAGGGTGTTTTCTATGGTACAAGAAATGTTGAATGAGAGAAGGCGAAGATATAAACGAAGAATGGCGAGAGTGGTAAAAGTAGTGAATAAGGTACAATCAATAATGCTCCTCAAGCAGACTTTTAGCTGTTTAAGGAGCATTTTATCTTCTACAATCATAGAGGAGGCAATGGGGTAATCAATCGACACGACAAATTGTGAGATGAAATGATACAATATCCATGCTAATAATGAGCGAGGAATTTAATTAATGAAGAAGCCAGCTATCACATATTTGGTCTCGATACTTCCCACCATCGTAACAATCATGCTTTTAATTAGATTCTTTCCTTACACAGGACTGGGAAGGATTATCAGTGTTCCATTAACCATATTGTTGAATTTGGTATTTTTACTAGTTTCCCTGATAGTTGTTCAAAGAATACGATCCAAAGTATTTCAAACCCTTTGTTGGTGTGCAAGCATTCTTATTACCATTGTGAATGCTATTGTAATGCATCCACAAGAATCCTCACCCAGCGTGTTTAATCAACTTATAGAGAAATTTAATAACATCACAAGCTAAAGGCAGGTACATAACATGAAGCTTAATTTTCAACCCGTGACTACAATGGAACAAATCATCGAAACGGCACAACTAGCCTCAAAAATATGGCACGAATATTATATAACTATCATTTCAATCGAGCAGATTGATTACATGGTCGATAAATTCCAAACGGTTTCGGCAATCACGGATCAGATTCATAATCAAGGGTATGAGTACTATTTGATGCGTCAGGATAACTCCACTGTCGGATATTTATCTGTTAGAGAAGAAGAAGGGAAGCTCTTCCTAAGTAAGTTCTATATCGCCCTGGAGTACCGAGGAAATGGTTATGCTAGTGAGGCGATGGCGTTCTTGGAGCAGTTGTGTGTAGACAGAAAACTAAACCACATCTGGCTGACGGTCAATCGGCATAACGAATCCAGTATCGCTGTGTATGAGAAGAAAGGTTTCCGGAGCATTAGAGAACAAGTAGCGGACATCGGCAACGGTTACGTCATGGATGATTTTATTATGGAAAAAGAAATCTAGAATTTAACGGCGTTAAATAACGCTGAAGCGGCTTTGAAGCTATACGTCATGGCTGACAGCGTAGGAGATCCTCCAAGGAAGATTGATGGATGGATGCTATGAAGTTGGGGCTACACTCAAGACGAATGGTATGGCCTTTGAAGATTACTTAACGATGTTAAATAAATGGAGTAAACAGTGGAGCTTCACGGGGCTTCAGGCAGCCACCGATCTTAATGAACCAATAGGCAAAATCTTAGATATGACGTGTAATTTCAGATCAGAAATTACCATTTAAATAGCTTCCTTGAGCAGGTTCCTGTTTACATACAAACATACATTCGCTATTCTATTAATAATTAGGTAAATTATTGATAATGTGGCTGATAGGATGTGAAACTCACCTTGTTTACGAAAGCCAAGATTTTTATAAGCTCGGTTGCTCAAGACTCTCTCAAACAGCTGCGAGAGAGCATGTGGGACATCCTGCGTGATCTTGGGCATGAACCGATGCTGTTTGAGCGAAACTTCGGGGCGTGGGATTCCCACACGAATCCGGTTCAGAAGTGCATCGAATGCGTACGTGAGTCGGATGCTTTGTTACTCTTTATATCCAACAAGGCAGGCACGTTTTATGAGCGATCTCAGCGTACCGTCACACATATGGAGCTCATTGAAGCCTGTGCCAAAAGGAAAACCGTTCTCGTATTTGTAGATCGTATGGTGAAGGCAGAATATTTCGCTAAGGCAAAGTGGATTATTGAGGAGTATGTAGAGAGCTATAAAGCAGAAACATCCTCTTTTCCTAAGGCCTCAGACATCGTTGCAGTGCTAAGTCGTGCTGATCTATCGCCTAACGTTGATCCTTACGTTTGGTTCTTCCTCCATGATATTGTTGGCCGGGGCATCTACTTCGAAGATTTGAACCTCGCTGTCGCGCCAGATTGGAAAATGTATTTCAGTGATCTGCTGCGAAGAGGTCTCCAGCTAATGCCATTCAAGGACGCTATCGAGACAAATGAGCGTCAACTGGATCAATATGATCACTTCTACGATATATTGACCAGCGCTATTCCAAGTCTCGACATCACTGGGTTTCGCAATCTTAAAGCCTTATTAAAATCCTTCCAGCGCTCGGTGACTGGCGATGTCGTTGAACATGATTATGGTTACGTGAAGGAGCCTGTTGGTTCTTTTGGTGACTGCTCGGCAGTAACCTTATATGAGCTGCAAGAGGATCGTTTGGTCGTAAGGGGGAAGACGGGTACTGCAATTGGAGAGGATTATTATTTACTTGATAATAAGGATTCCTTCATTGCCCTTACCTATAGTAATCCGGAGCCTAATGACCAGGTTTTCTTCAAGGAATCAAATTGTACGTTTTATTATTGCCTCAGACTTCCTAAGCATGTCATGACTTTCCACTTGCCATGTGGCCCGGATTGGAACACAGACAAGTTCATGGCTTCCAAAGACAGTGTTATACGTGTTATAATTGATAAAAATGCATTGGCGTTCGATTTCGTGCGAATGCTGATAGGAGCGATGCAACATGGCGACTAAGGTATATGTATCGTTGAACGGAGTTGTTACGGAAGCAGTAGGCACGCAGCCTAAGGATGCGTTGTTGTTTGCACCTTCCAAGAAGAGCGCGGCCCAAGTTATTGTTGAGCAGCGGGCGAATCGACGGAGAAACAGTCAGTTCATTAGAGAACGTCTGGAAGAGGCGTTCAAAAGATAAATAGAGCTCAATCATGAAACAAGCACATACATATGATGTGCTTGTTTTTATTTTGCCTGCTTTTTGTCTCGTAGGGGAGCGGGATTGGTCAGATTTCCATGTTTCTATTCAACATTTTACATAGAGAAAATGTAGCGTTTATCTAAATCCTTAAGTCCTTTTATATACTGAAATTGCTTCATACTAGCGAATCAAAAAGGACTAGGGTGATAGATAGAATGTTAAAGAAACGTGATCTGCAAGAATGCCAATCACTGTATAACTTAATGGTTGATCCTGCCGTTTTTCCTTACGTTCGTAATAAGTCTCAATCCTATGAAGAGTATTTGTTTACAACCAAACAGCTGATCGTGGAAGAAGAACAGAAGACCTGTATTACCAGAACGATTCTTAATGATGTCGGACATCCCATCGGTACGATTGATTTATATAATATTGTGAATAAGACAGGATTTCTGGCCACATGGATTGGCATTCCGTATTTTGGACAAGGGTATAACCAACGAGCAAAGGAAGCCTTCTTTACTGAACTATTTCTGGAACATCCGATCGACACCATATATATGAAAGTCCGGATACAGAATATCCGATCAAAGAAGGCGGTAGAAAAATTACCGTATGCCAAATTAGCAAATGAGATTAATCAGCAAATTTACCAATCCGTAAATAAGGAACAACAGAAATATGATCTGTATCAAGTAGATCGTTCAGACTTTCTAGCATGCTGTAGTGTCATGCAGTATGAGGTTGCTACGTAGTATTATCGTTAAGTAGAAAGGGACACAACGCCATGTTGTGTCCCTATTTTTTAATACCGTTTCACCGTGCCGAAGTAAGTGTCTTGATTACGTTGTCGAAGGCAACATGCCAGTCATTTGTAATAATGCTGCCAATATAACCATCTGGCCGAACCAACACTAATGTGTCGCTAGTGATACCATAGGTTTTGTTTAGATTTCCTGTTGTATCATTTAGAACATGTTGTTCAACACCGCTCCCAGTACCTACGGCGTAACGAAGCAGTTTAGCTCCATCCGAAGGCCATTTAAGCTCAGGCAGTATTTTGGCAGCAGTGGGGCCGAAGGCCAGAAGGGTGAAATGAGTGCCTTGGAATGCTTCGAACAGACGACGCTCTCCACTTGGTCCGATAATTGGTGCGTCTTGTGCGCGATCGCCTACTCGCAATGTCTTTGTCGTTGGTGCATTGGCAGGAGCAAGTGGTCCGCCATGATAGGAGAGGCTCAGCTGTCTCTCTTCATCACCACGTTTCATGCCGGAGATCCGATTGTTATCTAGGCTGGAGTATAGTTCGCTGGACTTGCGGAGAACGCGGGCCGCAATCGGAAGCCGTTCGGCTTCATAGCTGTCAAGAAGACTGTCCGGTGCGCCAGCAATGACTTGAGCGATTTTCCAGCCAAGATTATAGGCATCCTGCACACCTGTATTGAGCCCTTGACCACCAGCAGGTGTGTGGACATGGGCAGCATCACCAGCCAGAAATATGCGACCTGCCCGATATCTCTCAGTGAGGCGGACGTTGGGACGGAACACTGAGATCCAAGTGATATTGCTAAGACTTAATTCGGTTAAAATATGGAACTGGGCAGCCAAAGCAGCCTCGTCTAGATCAGGCGTCTCATCAGGAGTCAGCCGAATCATAATTTGGAATTGATTAGAGTGCGGCAGTGGACATGCTCCAACGGTCTTGCCTTGCCTGCGAGGCCATATATGCCACCGTTGTCTTGAGAGTCCGTCTATCGAAGCATCGATGAGAAGAGTACGGTCAGAGTCATTGGTTTCTCCGATGAATGGTATACCCGCAGCCTTGCGAACGGTACTTGCCCCGCCGTCTGCTCCAACTAGATATTTGCAGCGGACCTTTTCGCCAGAAGAGAGCAGCGCTGTTACTTCATCTGCATCTTGTTCGAAATCCTCAATACCATTGCCAAACTCAACACTTAATCCGAGTCTCCCCAGCAGACGATGCAAGATCGCATCCGTACGGTGCTGGGCTAGCAATAAAAGGTTTGGATAAGGAGTATGAGGCATTACTTTGTACTTCTTAAACATCCGAAACGGCATGGTGAATGGTCCAAAATGGACGCCTAAGAGGGGATATACACCGCCTTCCGTAACAGCCTCGTCAAGTATGCCAAGATCTTCAAATACCTCCAAGGTGCGCGGCTGTACGCCTTTGGCACGGGAACCACTGAAGGCGTGAGGTGCTTTGTCTACCACCCTAACGCGAAGACCTCGCCGCAGCAGGTCCGCTGAAAGTGTTGAGCCCGTTGGACCGGCTCCTGCGATGAGTACGTCGATATCGTCTTTTTCAGTCATGCTATTCGGCCTCCTATAACTATCGATTATTGTTTCAAATGATTTTATTTAGTTTCTATAGATACATTATCGGTACAATGATCTCCTATGTCAATATTGTTTCTTGGAAACTTTATTGTTGTATTTGATTTTAGGTGGAGGGAGTGGGTGTAATCGTATAGTGGGTAAGTAAATCCAAAACAAAAACACTGCGCAAAATGGCGCAGTGTTTTTGTTCTGATGTCTTAACTTATAAAGTCTTTCACCCGTTGTAGGAGTAAACCTAAACCAGCTACAATATTTCCTCCAAACTTCGCACGACTACACCAAATGAAGACCAAGCACTTTTTCGATTTCATAACCATGAATTTTTTCAGTTGTAACGATTATCATTTTACATGACTCCTCGTTTTCATTTTTAGTTAACTACACCTCGCATCAGACGTCAGATGGTCTACTCCTCATGGAACCTGTGGCAATAACGAGTGCTATAGCGATAGCCACCGCTGTGACGATCGCAGTCAGCCAGACGGAGAGCGAGCTATTGTTTATATGTTGTGCTGTATCCAGACTTCCGGCAGCAAGGGTAGGGAGACGGCCGGGGTTCCATACCTGCTTGAATGGAAGGGTACTTGAAACAATTGAAAGTAAAGCCGCGGTTGCAAGTGCGCTGAAGGCGGCAGCGGCTGCGCTGCGAATAAGTGAACTAAACATTAATGCAAGCGTACCAACGAACCCGAGCCATAGAGCAAATAACATTGCGCTTAGAAGAACCTCTAACCATCGGACAGAATCAAAGAGAGCAATTGTGTAATACCAAGCAGCACTGTAGCCGAATAAGAAAGAGACCATGGAAAGGGAGAGGATCGCCGCCCACTTCGCTGTGACGAAGGATACGAAGGAAACAGGCTTCACTAGAATCATTGCGGCAGTGCCCGAAGACCTCTCGAGCGACAAGGCACTCATATTGGATAGAGCGATTAACAGTAAGCCAATTACGCCAAACTGCTGAAGCGAGCTTGCCAATACTTCGAAGGGCTTCGGCGTTGGGAGCGAAATAATGGCACCTTCGGGCATATTGCCTGCGCTGGACAGAATGTCTGGCATGAAGTAAGTTGCGATCGGTTGAGAAGCGCCCAGCACGATGAAGCTGATGGGCAGCCACACGATTTTGTAGCTCCGAATCATCTCCAGCCACTCCTTACGGAATAAGATGAGCCATTTCGTCATGGGGCAGTCACCACCTTCAGGAACAAATCCTCCAGTGTGGAATGTCCAATCTCGAGTTTAGATAGGCTAACTTCAGATTTCGTAAGCTCCTTCAGAACAGCTCGGCGTGCTGTCTCAAGGTCTTGAGCGATGAGCCTGACACTTCCTCGTGTCTCTGATGTGGCCAGAATGCCGTTCGGAAGCTTGTTAATCCATCCGGCTAACCATTGCCGTGAATGGTCATCTTCTTCAATTTCCAAAGACAACACCGGCTCACGATTCTCCTCGCGAAGAGTGGCTAGTGAGCCTGCAAGCGAGAGCTGGCCTCTACGCATAATAAGAATGTCATCACATAACTCTTCTGCATCGTGGAGCACATGCGTTGAGAACAATACCGTCGTTTCATTCTTTAGTTCGCCAATCATCGCCATCACCTCGCGGCGGCCGATTGGATCAAGTGCGGACACGGGCTCGTCTAAAACAAGCAGCCTCGGCCGGTGGATGAGAGCTTGCGCAAGTCCAAGCCGCTGCTTCATGCCGCCTGAGTAACCACCTATCTTTCGCTTGCCAGCGCTGGCAATTCCGACACGTTCCAGCAGCTCATTACTTCGGGAAGCCGCTTCCTTAGCGGAGAGTCCACACAGTCGTCCAGCGTACACAAGAAATTCGCGACCAGTCATCCACCCATAGAAAGCAGGTGTCTGGGGCAAATAACCGATCCATTCTCGACGGTCTTGGCCTTGCTTCATCCCTGAGAATTGAATTGTTCCAGAGGTGGGCTGCAACAGGCCAGTCAGCATACGGATTGTTGTTGTCTTGCCTGCACCGTTAGGACCAAGCAGTGCAACACAACGGCCTTCTCCAATCTCGAATCCAATATTATCGACAGCCAGTTCTTCGTCAAACCGTTTCGTCAATTGCTCCACTGAGAGTAATACCGACATTAAACCGACCTCCTGCCGAACAAGAAGAAGGCGATCGAGCCAAGTAAATTACCAAACAGAATGATAATGACCCAAAGCCATTTTGGCCCACGAGTTCGCTCTGCCTTGAATAGCACGATAAGTGCAATTACAATTAGCAATAATTGAATAAGGAAGAGTGGGGCGATTAAGGAAATCACCTTTGTGTTTGATAGTACATCCATTAAGGGAATGACCTCCTCATTTGCATTTCTTAATACGAACGATGAACCAATAGAAAATAAGCGGCATCGGGAATTGAATGAGACCCCAGATCGCCCAGAGCCACGGATAGCGGCTGCGGTGACGTGAATCTGTATAAAGCCAAGTGGATTGACACAACAGCAGAAGAGCGGCTGCCGCTAAAGTCACAATTTTTATGTCGTCCATTTGCTTTTCGCCTCCCGGTCCTTGCGAGATAAGAACGTGAAGAAAAGGATGGCACCGGTCACTGCGAAGATCTGTAGGAACCAGAACGCGTAGATATTCCAATTGAACAGGAGAACCATGCCCCCGATGACGAGGATACCAAGCAGCCACAGCTTAAACAGATCGAGCCAAAGCCTGCGGCCCGTCTGCTCCTTATGACGAGTCACGAGTTGTTCCAGTTCAATCAGGTGTGGAACCGGCGGCTCGATACGCGAGTCCCAGCTCTGGAGGGAATCTCCAAGCATCTCCATAAACTCTTCCGATTGCTCCGGCGAATCCGCGGGCTTTTTCTTTTTTTCAGATAATCCCATGTTATCTCGTTCCGGAATCTGCTTTTTCATTCTCGCTGAGCTCCTTTCGCAGTCGATTTAATCCGTTGTGGAGTCTGGACTTTACCGTTCCAAGCGGAATATCCAGCCATTCGGCAATCTCCTCATAGGCATAGCCATAATAGTATTTCAATAAAATGGGGACGCGTATGTTCGGAGGAAGGTCCGCTAAGGCATCTAATGCATGAGGCCATTCCTCTGTGGCCATTAAAGCGTCGAATCGAATCGCCTGTAGGGCTTGCTCATCGGTACGCCATTTGCGCTCCCGTCCCTTGCGGCGAATTTCATCCATGTAAAGCCGCGATGCTATTGCGATCAGCCAGGTCGAAAACTTCGACTTGGCTTTAAATGTGCGTATCCGTTCGATCGCTTTCAGCATCGTTTCCTGGACAAGGTCCTCAGTTAATGCTTTGTTCATTGTTACTTTGAGCAAGTATCGGTATAACATGGCATAATTCGATTGCAATAATCTCGCCAACGCACGTTCATCGCCGCGAACGGCAAGTCGTATCTCGGCCGAGTCATCGAATTCGTTCGTGCTCATGGCTGACGAGGCTCCTTTCAGTAAATAGATAATAGATGGTGTTATTCGCAATCTGACATATGACGCTCGAGATTAAGGAAAAGTTCACTCGAGATAAATATTTTTTTAATAAAAATGAACTTTTATAACCTTTCATTACTCTTATCTATGAATAGGGGGAAGAACATGAATGTAAGGCGATTGGTCAAACAAGCTAAAAAAGGAAATAAAGAAGCTTTATTACAACTCATCTTAAACGATCAGGATGCTTACTATCGACTTGCCTTCACGTACATGGGCAATAAGCATGATGCGCTGGATGCAATGGAAGACATGATTGTAATGCTGTACGAAAAAATTGATCAATTGCAAAATGGTGAAGCCTTCTACGGGTGGAGTAAAACTATTCTCGTTAATCGGTGTAAAACCTTGCTCCGCAAAAAGGAGCGATACCTACCACTGGAAGAAGAGAGCGAAGTAGTAGTTGAAGCATTAACGGACGATAATCCATATCGTACTACAGAGTCTGAAATGGACATGCAGGTGCTGCTCTCACATCTGAATGCACAGCAGCGGGAAGCGATTGAGCTTCGTTATGTACATGATCTATCCTATCAGACGATTGCAGACATTACCGGGGCACCACTTGGGACAATCAAATCAAGAATTTCGCAAGGTATTCAAAAACTAAAAGTCACGATCGGAGGTGATCGTTATGACAACGATCGAGGAGAAATTAGAGGAGAATAAGCGGACTTTGAATAAAGTACAGACTCCACCAGAGCTTGAGGATCGACTTAGAAAAGCACTTCAGAAGGTTCCAGCTAAGAAAAGAAACACGAATCGAGCGAAAACATGGATTGTTTCTGCTGCTGCAGCAATTGTTCTTATTGTAGGGACTTATCAATACCCTGCATTTGCTTACTTTGGCGGGAAGCTTTTTAATAAAGTCGAATTGAACTCTCTAACCTTTTCGGAGGTAGCAGAGCAAGGATACGGACAAGCGGTCAACAAAAGCAAAACGTTTGATGACGGTACGGTCATTACCATTAACGGCGTTATTGCGGACGATAACGCATTACTCATGTATTATACGATTGATCAACCCGCAGGCTCCGTATTAGATGACGATGGTTTTGTACGTTACAGTACGAATAAAATAAAAGGATTTTTGACTGATTCTTCCATATTGGGTGGAGGCGGCAATTTTAGTAAAGACAAGACCCAGTTTGTTGGCGTAGATAAATTCAAAGCTATTAGTCCCTTCTCCAGAACATTAACGGTTACATTCAGTGAAAGACTTGAAAATGGGGAACAGGTCACATATCCGATCTCCTTCAAGTTTAAAGCGAATAAAGCAATGAAAAGTTTACTTAAGGAGAACATTTCTAAATCCGTATCCGTTGACCGGGGAGAAGTCCATTATGACTCGATTACAGCTTCTCCAACTTCAACGATCGTGAAGGGACATTATGAAATGGATGATCAGGAACTCCCAAGATTTTCAGTTAAAACAAAGCTTTACGTCAATGGAACGGAAGTGAAAACATGGGGAATGCGCGAGCATCTTTCTCAGGACACAGGTATTCTGGAATTTGAATCTGAATACGATGTACTCCCTACAGACAAGTTGGAGAGTGTAGAACTCGTTCTAGAGAATTTCTCGGGGTTTCAGAAGGTAGATAAACCAATCTCACTCGCTTCACCATCAGATCAATCGATCAAGGTTGGTACTGAAAAGCTATGGATTCGAAGCGTCACAAAAACCGATACTGGCTATGATATCGTTATCGCCAGAAAAGAGTTTGTTCTCTTGGAGAGAGACAATATTGCAATTCAGGCCAATGGTAAAACCGTTCCCGTTTCCTCCATTTCCACGTCACGTCCTTGGGATCTGAAGAACGGTAACATCTTGTGGGAGCAGACGTATTCATTTAACACAACGGATAAACCAGAACTTCTGCTGCTAGAAGGATTTGAATACATTAAAACCTATGATAAGACCATTACTATTCCTTTAGAAAAATAAAAAATGAGTTCAACAAAGCAAGGAGCAGTCTGCCGGCGGCAGCTGTTCCTTTTTATACAACCCAATAATCATTACTCCTCTGAATCCTCAACTACGATAACAGTTCATCTCCTGTGATAAAAAAACCTCTTTTGTTAAACAATAGAGGAAATGATTACTAACAGCAGGTGGTGATTGCATGAATCACTTCAAGACTAAGAAATCAAATCGAATAGAATTGCTGCCTGGAGACCTCGATCAAAAGATTACTCAGATTGAACAGTACTTCTCACATACAGAAGATCTCAACATTCAAAAACTTGTCTGTTCCGATCAAGCGTGTGCGTTATTTTACATAGATGCCCTTGTTAATATAGAGCTCATTCAATCCACCGTCATAAAGCCGATGTTGGCTTCGTGTGAAAAAGGGATCGAACAGAGCTTGACCTCGGTCGAAGTGAGAAAATCTTCTGATCTTGTTCTAGTCGGTCAATGTTTACTTGAAGGTTACTGCATTATTGTTACGGAGACGGATTCTGACGCTATCATGCTGCCAGCCGCTCAGACACATAGCCGGTCCATTCAAGAGCCTACAGGTGAACAAGTCATTAAGGGACCGCATGATGGCTTTGTCGAAAGTTTAAACACGAATCTTTATCTGCTCCGTCATCGAATGAAAAACCCAAAAATGAAAGTGAAATATTTCAAGCTTGGCCACGTTACGAATACGAAAGTAGCGATGGTCTATATGGACAATATAGCGAATTCCAAAATCGTCGCGGAATGTGAGAAAAGGCTATGTGCTATCGATCTGGATTATTTGTATACAGCTAGTAATCTCGATGAAATGCTTGAAGAACATCCATTATCTCCATTCCCACAAACGTTACAGACCGAGAGACCGGATCGGGCCGTTTCCTATCTAATGGAAGGGAAAATAATGATATTTGTTGATGGTAATCCAAGTGTTCTCATTCTTCCCATCACGTTTTTTTCGTTCTATCAATCATCGGATGATTATAACAGCCGTTGGATAACGGGGTCCTTTTTCCGGTTCATTCGATTGATTAGTTTTATTATGGCTATATGCTTACCTGCGATCTATATTGCAACTGTAACCTACCATTCTGAAGTGCTTCCAATTGGCATTCTGTATTCCGTGAAAGTTTCTTTAACCTATGTTCCATTACCGCCAATCCTTGAAGCATTCTTTATGCAGATTATTCTTGAACTGCTTAAGGAAGCTGCGATTAGGTTGCCTACATCTATATCGCAAACGATTGGTATTGTTGGTGGTTTGGTCATAGGTACGGCTGTCGTACAAGCCCAATTGGTGTCCAATACCATGATTGTTATCATCGGATTGACTGCAATTGCCTCATTTGTGACTCCAATTAATGAATTTGGAACTAGCCTAAGGATATTAGGGTTTCCAATGATGATTGCTGCGGCGTTGTTTGGCTTCTTCGGAATAGCCATTATGCTGATGCTGGTTTTCATTCACTTATGCAAGATTGAGATTCTCGGAGTTCCGTATTTTGCGCCATTTGGACCCTTTCAGGGAAAGGAGAATATGAAGGATATTTTCCTCAGACTTCCTATATGGGCGGTCAATAAGACCCCATGGAAAAGTTCATTGAAGCAAACTGTATTCGGGAGGTGGAAGCGGCAGTGAATTTGACGATAAGCAAACCTCAATTCTTTTTTCTGATCATCAAAACACAGATTGGAATAGGCTTATTATCTTTGCCTTCCGAAACGGAGCGAATAGCGAAAGGAGATTCCTGGATTTCGGTTATTTGGGCTGGGGTCATGATTCAGCTTTTGCTAATTGTCTATTGGCAGCTGCTTAAAAAATTCCCTAATCATACCTTAAGTGAGATTATAGTGCGAATGCTTGGACCATATGTAGGCAAAGCGATAAACGTGATTTATTTAGCATTTTTCATACTCATAGCTTCTTATGCAAGTATGCTGTATGTGCGTTTATTGAATACTTGGATGCTGAGAATCACACCGGTGTGGGTGCTGCTTCTGCTCATTATCGGCACTTGTTTATATTTGGCTATTGATAATTTGCGCGTTATCGCAAGATTTTTTGTATTATCCTCCGTATTGATCGGGGTATTGCTATTGATCAGTATTTTGAACTTTTCCAATGAGGTACATTTCACTAATATCTTGCCGATAGGCCAAGCTGGTGCTACGCAAATTTTCACAGGGAGTGAGAAGACGTTCTTTGCTATGCTTGGTTTTGAGGTGACTCTTTATTTCTTCGCTCAAGTGGAAGGTAATCATAAAGGGATGTTTCGCATAATGACCTTAGCCAATTGCTTTATTACCTTGTTTTATGCCTATTTTGTCTTCATTTGCTTAATCGGATTAAGCCCTAAGGTTTTGGAAATGGTGAGTGAACCCGTATTGTATATCTTAAAAGGTTTATCTTATCAACTGTTTGACCGCATTGATCTGATCTTCTTGACGATTTGGATTATACCGATGTCGGTCACCATCGTTTCTTATTTGTGCATGGCCGGAAAAAGCTTAAGCCATAAACAAAGTTCATATCGAAAACTGGTATGGATCAGCGGAGGTTTAGTTTTTCTGGCAGGCTGGTATTTATCAACGCTAGAAAATGTGGATCTCTATAGTAAATGGTTAGAGTATGGCTACCTGATCATGATTGCAGCTGTGCCCGTATTGTTGTGGTTGGGATCATTTCTAATGACAAACATGAAGAAGGTTGGGTCAACATGAGAAGAGGACTTAGCCTCACTGTCTGCATAGGTTTTTTGTTAACGAATCTCACTGGCTGTTGGGACGTTCAATATTTAACCAACAAAAAGATGATCAACGGAATTAGTATTGATACCACAAAAGATAACGAAATAATGGGGACAGTGAGAGCGGTCATATTAGAGAATAAAGGAGGAGGACAATTTGATGTGAAGGATAATGTGGTGCAAGCAGTAGGGGATTCTGTGTACAATGTTGGCTTAAAAATAGACAGTATGCTCCCTGGCACTGCTGAAGCAAGTAAAACTCATATTGTTATCATCGGGGAAGAGTTGGCCAAAAAGGGGATACTGTCTCCTTTAGAGTTCTTCTACCGTGATCCGAAAGGATATCTAAAATCAAATATTATAATTAGTAAGGGCACAGCAGCAGATATTCTAACCTTCAAGAAGATTGAGAATACGCCTATTGCGTTTGGTATTAAGCAAATTTTGGATGGATCAAGACTCCTTACTGTTGTTCCAGAACAATCGCTGTATTCCTTATGGAGTCGAATCACGGATCCTGGTGAAGATGCAATTGTACCGATGATTCATAAAGTAGGGGACAAGGCGTTAATGGTTAACAACATCGCCTTATTCAACGGTGATCGATATTCAGGTATTTCTCTATCCACGGAATACAGTAAGATTTTATTACTACTAAAAGCAAAACTGGTTAGACATGCCTTCTTGGATGTTCAAACTAAAGAGGGTGTAGTTACATTTGAAGTGCGGAAATTAAAGAGATCTGTAACCGTATCTGTTGATGAAAAAACATCAGAAATCGCTTGCTCCATTAAGGTCCACCTGTATGGTGCTATTGCCAGCTACCCGGATGGGCTAAGCAGTGAAGTAGATAAAGACAAGATGAATAAGGAGATAGCTGAACAGGTCAACAAGGAAGCAGCATCCGTAGTAGATTTACTACTTCAAGCTAATTGTGATGCGCTTGGCATTGGCAGAAATCTGAGAGCGCACCATCCAAAGCTGTGGAAGAACATCACCTGGAAGAGCGAGTATAAAGATGTCAAGATACGTCCGGAGTTTCAAATCCATGTTACCAATACAGGGATTATTAGTTGAACAGGTTCAAATAAATGCTCATATTTACATGAGGGAACATATGTTCTATTATGGATGAGGATGATTTAATTAGGAGGTTATCGAATGATTAGCTTGAGTGATGAAACGCTTCTTCAGTACAAAGAATTTACAAGCTGGACAGATATCTTACATGATGTACAGATAAGCTTATGGCTGCAACCCATTGCTAAAGGGAAAGCAACCATAGGAGAGATCATTTCTCATCTTAAAGGTTGGGACAGTTATCTCATAACAACAGTCATCCCAGCTATTAAAAGGGGAGAGGCTGTGTTTTTCCCAGACTTTGATTCATTTAATGAAATCGCATATGAATATGCAAGGTCGGGAATTTCAAAGGATAATCTGCTTAATGAATTTCGGCAAACCCGTCATCAGCTAGTTGAGATCTTGCTGGCTGAGACGGATATTACTACTAAGTACATTACCGTAAACGGAATGAGCAATTCCCCTAGCGCAGATACTCCATATTCGCTTCTGTATATCATCCACGAATTTATCGAACACGACAATCATCATAAAGGTCAGATATTAGCGTTGCTCAATCAAGTGTGATTTTTTTCTGGACAACAAATGCGCAACTATTTCTCTCTTTTTCCGTCTATTAGTTGTAAGAAATAGGGAAGCAATAGGGCGAATGAAAAAAGTATATATGATCTCGCTCGTAGCACTCATAGGAGTAATCTTAGTAGGAGGAATACTTTCATGTTGGTGCCATTACTCTTATTTCTGACAGGAATATCATTATGTTTTATCATTGCTTATATGCTGATTAGATTGGTTCCAAAGGTCAATAAGATTACAGCATGTATTTCAGCTATTATTCTAACGGGCTTTTTCACTTATGAATGGGTAAATAACTTAACAAATAATCATTTCACAGCTATGCCCTAATAAATAGTTAAATGACACAAACAAGCAGCTGATCGCAACGGATCAACTGCTTGTTTTTAATTTAAGCATTATTGCTATTAGCAAAATATTCACGAGTTTCTTTGCGAGATTGAGGGGTTAACACTCGATCAAGCTCCTCATTCAACCATGTAAGTGACTTGTTACGCAGTACATTGCGCATACTATCCTCAGCTTCGAGCATTGCTTGGTTTATCACACAGGGAGAAGCTAGAGAGTATGCTGCATACTCCTCATCACGGCATAAATAGCTGTTATTTTTAATGTTTTTACATAGGAAAATGGGTTTAGCACCTTCAACAGCTTCAACTACATCCCAAAAAGAAATATCCTCAGGTGACTTGGCTAATTTATAGCCTCCTTTAACACCAGGGACAGAAATGACAATACCTGCTTTTGTTAATTTACTAAAAATCTTCGAAAGATAAGTCTCCGAAACACCCTGAAAAGCGGAGAGTTCTTTAATCCCAATCGTAGCATCAGGAGGAATATCAATCAAATATACCAAGCAATGCAGTCCATATTCAACGCCAATACTATACTGCATGCAACACCTGCTTTCTAAATACAAAAGTTGTTATCAATCATCTTAGGTGGATTTAAACCCCTTGTCAAATAAGGGGATTTGGGTAAATTCAGCTAAATGATCCATGATTTTTGGTTGACAGCTTTCATTCAAAGGGCTATATTGTAGACAAGTTTAATCGACGATTAAGATTATCCATGTTTAGTGTTTAGATAAGATTAAATTTATAGTACACGGAGGAGATTACAATGAAGGTAAGATTAAATCATTTGAGTGTAAGCCCAGGTGCAATGCAAGTGATGCTGAAGCTGGAAGGTTTCATTAAGACAACGGGGTTAGACGAGAAGTTGTATGAACTAATCAAGATAAGAGCCTCCCAAATTAACGGATGTGCTTTTTGTCTGGACATGCATACACGCGATTCGCGGAAAATGGGGGAGAAAGAGCAGCGAATTTATTTGCTAAGCGCATGGCGTGAAGCTCCTTTTTATACGGATAAAGAAAGAGTTGTGCTTGAGCTTACAGAAGCCGTAACACGGATCTCGGAACAAGGTGTGCCGCAAGATTTGTACGAAAGAGTTCGGGCACATGTAGATGAGGCAGAGTATGTAGCAATCATCATGGCCATCAATACGATTAATGCGTGGAATCGAATCGCCATCTCCACGGGGATGTTCCCTGCAGAAGAGAAAAATGAGCTATAAAATCCTATTATTCGATGTAGATGATACGTTGTTGGATTTTGCTGCTAATGAAACCGATTCATTAACGAAATTGTTTCAGCAGCACGGATATACGTTCACTGATGAACTATTTCAAGTATATAATGCCGTCAACAAACAACTTTGGGCTGATTATGAGAATGGGAAAATTGGGTTAGATGTTGTGCTAAACTCAAGATTTTCAGATACAATGTTGAGGTTAGGAAAAGTAGTGGATGGCACGGAATGGGAAAATCAATATCGTGAACTATTGGGTAATGGAAGTCAGCTGATGGAAGGCGCTTTGGAACTCTGTCAAAGCTTATCTGCCACCCATAGACTGTTTGTTGTCACGAATGGTATAACCCAAACTCAGATAAAGCGTTTGAAGCAGTCAGGCTTATATGATTTTTTTGAAGATATTTTTGATTCGCAAAGCATTGGATTTCAAAAGCCTTCAACCAAATTTTTCGATTACGTGATGAATCACATTACTGACTTCAATAAACAGGAAGCCCTTATTATCGGAGATTCATTAAATACCGACATTAAGGGCGGTATCCTCTCTGGCATTGATACCTGTTGGATTAACCATTCCCGTCATAACTCTACAGATATTCGCAGTACCTATACGATCACAACCTTAGGGGAAATATATGACCTCTTGGCATCTGTGAAATGATACATCGAACAGAACCGCGCTGCTGCGCGGTTTTTTGTTTATAAGATCAAATCAGCTTTGACGCAAAATGCCATCTCAAATACACACGAAGGACACAAGAACCTCCTATACTTCGACTTGTAGAACAAATGGAGGTGCAGTCACATGATAAAAAAGCCGTATTTCGGGTAAAGATGAAATAGAATAACGTTAAATCAATTCCGGTCTCGGATTTAATGGGTTCAAATCCGGACAAAGGCGGAGAGTACAATATGAAGCGAAGCATTTTATTGGTTGAAGATGATAGCTTAATGAGGGAATTTATAACGGATTATTTCAAAAAAGAGCAATGGGATGTACATGAGGCGGAGAACGGCAGAGTTGCTCTCGACTTGTTCGAACAGCTTTCCGTCGATTTGGTTGTCCTAGATATCATGATGCCGGAAATGGACGGATGGTCGGTGTGCAGACGTATTAGAGAAAAATCCGACGTTCCGATCATCATGATTACAGCAAGGTCTGAAGATGAGGATCAATTGATGGGCTTCGAGCTTGGTGCAGATGAATACGTGACGAAGCCGCTAAGTCCGAGGGTGCTTGTTGCCCGTGCAACCGCCTTAATGAAGAGGACGGAGGGAACTGTCGGGCGGGAAGCTGAAACGCTTCTTTACGGCGAGTTGTCAGTGAATCGAGAGGCACATACGGTGACGGTGGCAGGTCAGCTGGTCAATCTGTCGCCGAAGGAGTACGACCTGCTTCTATTCCTGATCAAGCATTACGGCAAGGTGTTAGCACGTGAATATATATTGAACGCGGTTTGGGGATACGATTACTTGGGAGACGAACGAACGGTCGATACTCATATCAAAAAATTAAGAGCTAAGCTCGGAGACGCCGGCAGGCTGATTGCTACCGTCATCCGTTCGGGCTACAAGTTCGAATCCGAAGCATGAGAAGACATGGTGTCGTACTCAAGCTGTTCGTCGTCACGTCCGTTCTGATTTTATTCATTTTTTCTCTGGTCATGCTGGCAGAAGGACTGTTCTTTGACCGGTTCTACCGAATGTCACGAATTGATTCACTCGAGTCAGCTATGAGCAAGTTCACGGAGCAATATAAGGAAGTTGAAACAAATGAACACGAGCTCTCAAAGCTGCTTGGGTCGTTCATGAATCGGAATGATACCAGCACCGCCGTGTTAAACAAAAGCTTCGTTCGCGCTAACATTAATCCTTACTATGTGAAGATGCAGACGAATGAAGGGATTGTTATTGCACCCATCCCGACAGACGGAACAACAATCAACACAATCCCGAGAGGGATAGCAGTAGGCGATAAACTGATCGTTGACGGCATATTCATGGACGAAAAGGACACTGTCCTGCACCCGATTGCTTTTTGGTCGGACGACACCGCTCCCCTTGAAGACGGCTTGATACGTTTGAATGGAACGGTGACCGATTACATGCTGCCGGAGCAGCGATCTTTCAACCCTCTTTATCAGGATGCGCTTGTAGACGAAGCACTCCAGGAATGGATAGCTAAGGCAGAATCGCATCTGTCCCGCTTGCGGGAGGGAGTGACCGTACAGAGCGAATGGAAGGATCCATGGAGCGGCGTTGAATACGCTGTATTGGTCAGATCTCTTGATCGAGGAGCAGAAGATGGACATTATATGTTCGTTATGGCTTCGCTCCAACCCGTTGGAGAAGCGGTAGACATTTTGAAAAAGTATGTCATTTATTTGGCACCGGTAATCCTGGCGCTCATTCTCGCTCTGTCGCTGGTTTATTCTAGAATTGTCTCACGACCACTAGTGACGCTCAGCCGCTCAGCCGCACGACTTGCAAAGCTGGATTTCACCGAGCAGCCTGAGATTCGCTCGAAGGATGAATTCGGCGAGTTGTCCCGAAGCATGATCTTATTATCACGAAACCTGGATTCAGCGCTGAAGGAACTCCAGCTTGCAAATGAGCAGCTTCAGGAGGATGTACGGGAGAAACAGCGGTCCGAACAGCTTCGCAAAGAGCTTGTCGCGAACATTTCTCATGAGCTGAAAACACCACTTGGTATTGTGAAGGGATTTGCAGAAGGGCTCCAAGACGGGGTGGCAGGCGATAAGAAAGAACGTTACCTGGCCTTAATTGTCAATGAGACGGACCGGATGAACGCCCTCATCATGGATATGCTGGAGCTGTCCAAATTCGAGGTGAAGGCAGTCTATCTGCAAATAGTCAGCTTCTCCCTTACAGATCTGATACGGGAAGTTGCCGACTCGTTCACGCAGCAGCTTGAGCACAAACGTCTGCGGATGAGGATACAGCAGAACAGAGAACAAGAGCTATTCGTAGAGGCAGATCGCAGGCGAATTGAGCAGGTTGTACTCAATTTGCTGAGTAACGCTATTCGGCACGCAGAGGAAGACAGTATCATTACAGTAGATATACAACGCTCAGTAGACGGTACAATCACGACCGTAGTTGAGAACGCCGGGCCTCCCATTGCGGAGGAAGATCTGAATCGATTATGGGATCAGTTCTACCGGGCAGAGCGCTCAAGGGACCGTAAATCTGGTGGTACTGGATTAGGGCTTGCGATTGTTAAACATATTTTAGAGCTCCACGGAAGTGAATATGATGTGACGAATACAGAAAAAGGCGTCGCGTTTTCATTCACCTTACAAGAAAACAAAGGAGAGTTTGTATAATGAAAAAAACAATAAGTTATCTGGTTTCCGCTTTAATTATTCTGGCTGTCATCAGCGCATGCGGTAATAAAGGGGATGTGGGGGCCCCGAACAATACGGAAGCACCTGCGACGAATCAGGCAAGCAATAACACTGGAAATGCACAGGAATCGGACGCTCCAACCGATCAGCCAGCCTCCGAACAACCTACTACAACTCCGGACGCTACAGCATCAGATGATGCAGCGGCAGATAGCTCAGAAGAGATTCTCATCATTATTGACCAAACGGAAAAACCAATCGAGGGGAACAGCTTCGACTTTGTCGTTAATAAAATCCCGGAAGGCTACATGTTATCTAAAATGTATTGGAAATCCGAGAAAAACAATATCGTCAACACCACGCAGGAAGCGATCGAGCATGGCGGTAGTGGTGGAAATGGGTTTTACATCAGCGGTGACGGTCAGTTTATGGGCTTCTTCTATCCCGATGAAATGAAAGGCGAGAAAGGTGAGGTCGGGTTCACATTCGTTAATGACCAAGGTAAAGAGCTCACTTGGAAGAAAAACATCACTTTGAAATAAGATAGCAACTGTTTCACACTAGAAAGCCGCGAATTAGTCTTCGCGGCTTTAATCCGTATTCAATCGAATCACGAAGAAATCAGAATACATAAATACTTTACTGATCGTTCTTAAACGTCTATGATGGAGGAAAGGGAGGTATGAGATATGGCTAGACCAAGAACATTTGATCAAGATGCTGTCCTGCAGAAAGCAATGGAGCTGTTCTGGCAGAAAGGGTTTGAACGTACCTCGATACAAGATTTGGTCGAACATACCGGAGTTCACAGAGGCAGCTTGTACGATACGTTTGGTGATAAGAATCAACTGTTTCTGAATTGCTTGGATAGGTTCCGGGATACAACCAAGACCCGTGCACATACAATACTTGAAGAGGATGGACCTGCTAAAGAGGTATTATGGCGCTATTTTGAGAGATTAATCGATATCGCGATGAGCGATGACAACGGACGGCGAGGCTGTCTAATTGCGAACACGGCTATGGAGATGGGGAAAGTCGATCCCGTTGTTTCATTTCGTATTGAGGCGTATACCTTGGAAATGGAATTGAACTTTCAAAAATTTCTGATGCGTGCTAAGCAGCATGGCGAATTGAAAACAAAGCACACCGTGCAAGAGGCAGCCAGATTTCTCTTAAATACAAGAAACGGGCTTTATGTGCTTGCGAAAATCGCTACGGATCGTAAAGTGTTGGAGGATGTTGCTAAGGTAGCGCATTCAGCCCTTGTCTAATTCGCAAAAATGATAGTTGACTAATCGTTCTTAAATTCATATAGTAAGACATGTGGAAATCATGTCTGTCTGTTATTTTAAGAATGAACATTCTTTAAAAAAACTCGTTTATTGACTGTCCTTGACATATGTTGTCGGTAAGCCAATGACAATTTTTTTTGGATATTAAAGAATGATTATTCTTAAATATTATTTTTAGCACTGATCAAAATAAACACAACGGAGAGAGGGCATTTTATGAAAACTATATCTTCGAAGACATCCTTCTGGATTGTCGCATGGGTACTAACCATTAGCTTGTGGTCCAGTACAGCGCCGTCAATTGAGTTTCCTATCTACGCCTTACAGTGGCATCTTTCTAAAGCTGTAACGACAGGCGTATTCTCGATTTACCCAATCGTCCTTATCTTAGTCCTGTTCTTATTAGGGAATATTTCAGAATACATTGGACGCAGGAATACCTTAATCACCGGACTCACTTTTTTACTAATTGGGGCAGTGGTCTTCGCAACCGCTCAAAATGTAGCTTGGCTGTTTGCCGGCCGAGTATTTCAAGGCTTTGGTGTCGGGCTAACAGTTGGATCAGGAGCAGCTGCGCTTGTGGAGTACAATCCTTCGCCCAACAAAAAACTGCCGGGATCCATTAACACCATAACGCAGGCAGTCGGTCTGTTTCTTGCAACAATTGTTGGAGCGGCACTCATTAAATATGCTCCTTCGCCGCTGTATTTCAGCTATTGGGTATTAGCTGTTCTTGTACTTGTCAGCATCATTCTTTGCTTATTCCTTCCTAAGGGAGCAACTACGCAATCTGTAATAAAACCTGCCTTTAAAATGCAAGGTGTTAAAGTACCGAAAGGGCTTTGGGGAGTTTACCTTTTGGCTGCCTTGGCAATCGGCACTGGCTTTGCAAATGGGGCAGTGTTGTTATCGTTAGGAGCACAAATTGCTCGTGATGTCATTGGTACACAGGACATTCTTGTTATCGGAACGGTATTGTCCATTTCCTATTTGCTAGCATCGGTTAGTGCAACCATTGCAGGACGATTAAAACCTGTAACTTCGATTCGTATAGGGATGGCATCGATTGCCGTTGCAATGGTTCTGCTTATTTCTGCGGCGGAATCCCATTCATTCGTGTTATTTATGAGTTCATCTATTCTTGGCGGACTTGCATACGGATTCTCAGCCTCTGGAGCAATTGGGCTTGCCGTAATCAATTCACCTGTTCAGAATCGCGTTCAGTTTTTGTCAGCCGTATTAGTCGCCGCCTATTTCTTCCAAGGTTCAAGTGCTTATGGTGGGGGAGTTGCATCGAACGCACTTGGCTTTAGCTCCGCGATCTGGTTAATGGCTGTGATCATTGGCATACTTTCCATTCTTACGCTGTTGTTTACCTTAAGAAAAGGTAAAGAGGCGCAGCCAAGCATATTGATCAATCGTTTTGAATCCCCTACAATGTGGAAGAATAATCAGGAGTAAGCATATGGAAGGGTCGATCAAATGGAGTTAAGACAATTAGAGTGCTTTATAGCAACATGCGAAGAGTTACATTTTACAAGAGCCTCTGTCAAGCTGGGCATTACCCAGCCTTCCTTAAGCCATCAAATCAAAACGCTTGAAGATGAGCTTGGCGTCCAGTTATTTGACCGTATCGGGAAAAAAATCGCAATTACCGAAGCCGGTAAGATTTTGTATAACCAAAGTAAACTTGCATTGAGCAATTTATCAAACGCCAAAGAGCAAATTGAAGAACTCATGCAGATTGAGCGAGGAACCTTGTCGATTGGTGCCCTCCCAGGGGAGCTCAGTCAATTAGTCTCCTCTATACTTCTCGATTTTCACAACAAATATCCTAAGGTACGGATTAAGGTCTTTGGGGTTGAAGATATCGTAACGCGAATTTTACAAAACGAATTGGATCTGGCTATAACGATTTTGCCAGTTGGGGATGACCGAATTGATTCCATTCCCCTCTATCAGGAAAGATTTTATTTTGTTGCAACAAAGGAGCATGCTTATGCAAGCCGAAAGGCTATTGATTTTAACGAGATCCTGCATGTACCGATCGTCATGTTCCCTGAAACCCATCGCTGCCGCCAATTAATTGATATGACTTGCTCGAGCGCCGGTTTGAAACTTGATCCTTTAATCGAAACGTCATCGATTGATTCGTTGTTCGAGCTTGTTCGTTCAGGTGGCGGGGGCACTGTATTATCGAAAACCCTTATTGAAATGTATCATTTCGATGATTTGGTTCATATTCCGATACAGGGACCTGCCCTGTGCAGACAAGTGGGGATTGTATATCTACGTGACAAATATATGGGGAAGGCTTCGCAAGGTTTTATCCAGGCTCTCAGGGCTCATGTAAAGGAGCTCAAGCAAGATAACCAACTGAAGCAATGTGACCATGAAGAGCAATAAATATACTGTGCATCCCATCTATCATTACGATAGAAACACCGATATTGATCTATCATTCTAAGTTTAATAGAATGAGGCCATACGGTGCAGAAAGGGTGGGATGACATGAATCAAACTAGACTCCAATTTGATGCTGACTTTGATAATGCCTTATTCTTCGGCCAATATGTAATGGTTGTAACCGATGAAAAATACACCTGCGGGGGATTATTGGAAGGTTACGACGACAACTGCGTTTGGATCAGAGGGAAGAAGCATTCACGCCTTAAATCATCATTCATTCAGATGCCTCCGCTTGATATCGATATAAGCTGGTAAACAAAAGGGTGTAAGATATTAAAGTACCATAACAAGACCATGAGACAGCTTTCCTCATGGTCTTTTCCTTTTTTTCAAACGAGCAACCGTTTAGTCTGATGCTCCTCACCAGTCGTATAATATTGGGCAAAAATTGGGAAAATACGACCATCAAGCTGGAGGGGGCATTTCAAGTGAAACGGTTTAGGAAATGGATACGTGTAGAACCTGGAAATGCTTCTATACCAGAAGAACTTCATGCAGAGAATGAGGAGAATGCTGAGTTAACCTTAGATCTGAATCAAAACGAGATGACTTTCCGAGACATTTTCGAAAACTGTTCCGATATCAACTTTCGTAAAATCTGTCTTGATGGACAAGAGAAGCAGCTTGTCATCTATCTTGCCACTCTCGTTAACGAAGAGTTAATCGACGATCATATTCTGCGTCCGATCCTGGACAATGCGATCATCTCAGCAGGCTCGACTAAGCAATCATCCAACGTCAATGAAATCGTTCGTCAGCTGTTAGATGGCCATGCTGCCATTCTAACGGGCACGGATAACAAGGCAGTTCTGGTTAAGGCAAACGGAGTCAAACAACGCAGCCTTGAAGAGCCTTCCTCAGAGCCTGTCATTCGTGGCCCTAGGGATGGGTTTATCGAAAATATCTCTACGAATATAGGCTTGCTTCGCGCAAGACTCAAAACACCACGTCTTAAGATGGAAGCCGTTACGATTGGCTCGTTGTCACAAACACAAGTGGTGCTGTCTTATATAACAGGTGTTGCTACTGAAACTCTAATTGATGAGGTCCGTGAAAGAGTAAAACGGATTCGAATTGATGCAATCCTAGATTCCGGTTATATCGAAGAATTCATTGAGGATCTGCCTTATTCTCCTTTTCCACAAGTGCATAGTTCGGAACGGCCAGATGTCGTTACCGCCGAGCTCTTAGAAGGGAAAATTGCCATTCTTGTTGATAATAGTCCATTTGTTTTAATGGTCCCCATGACGTTTTGGACCGGACTTCAAGCGAGCGAAGATTATTATGTTCGCTGGCCTATCGCAACTTTCGTGCGCTGGATTCGATTCTTATTCATCTTTATCGCTATCTTCGCTCCTTCCTTATACGTAGCGGTTACAACCTTCCATCAGGAAATGATTCCGACAAATCTGGTGCTGAGTATTGCTTCTTCTAGGGAAGCAGTTCCTTTCCCGGCTATGTTCGAAGCATTGTCTATGGAAATCGTCTTTGAAGCGCTGAGGGAGGCGGGAATTCGACTGCCGAAACAAATCGGGCAAGCGATCAGTATAGTAGGGGCATTAGTCATAGGGCAGGCTGCCGTGCAGGCTGGAATCATATCCGCACCGGTGGTTATTATCGTATCGATAACCGGAATTGCCACGTTTGCGATTCCACGCTATAACTTTGCGAGCGGAATTCGGCTGCTTCGCTTTCCGATCCTGTTTTTGGCGGGAACACTTGGTCTTTATGGAATAGTTCTTGGATTTCTATGCATTGTGCTACACGTTGCCTCATTGCGATCATTTGGGGTCCCGTATTTAGCACCGCTTGGCCCCATCACGGTTACAAGTCTTAAGGATATCCTTATTCGCGTACCTATCTGGGCAAGAGGACCACGACCTCTGGCAACAGGGAATTCTGATTCGGTTCGGGAACAGGCAGGGCAGAAACCAAGTCCATTCCGGGAGGGAAGAGAAGGGAACTAACATGAAACCATTCCTGCGGATCTGCTTGATCCTTTCAATCTTCATGACCAGCGGTTGTTGGGACCGTACGGAAATAAACGATCTTGCATTTATTACAGGTACGGCGTTCGATTTAACGGATAATGGTAAATATCTGTTGTCCCTGCAATTTGCTATTCCTTCTTCTTCGCAGAATGGGGGATCGGGAGGACAGCAGCAAAAGTTTTTCGTATTATCGGCTACAGGGAAGAATGCAAACGAAGCATTTGAGAAAATTCAGAAGAAAAATTCCCGTAAACTGTTTACCGCCCACCGCAGCGTCATTTTGATTGGTGAATCGCTGGGGCGGCAAGGGATAAACGATTTGCTCGACGTATTCTCGCATGATCCACGTCAACGATTAAAAACATATATCATGCTTGTAAAAGGAGGAGAGGCAAGGAAAGTTCTGCAGACGCGATATCCATTTGATCAGCTACCAATGGAAGCCGTCAAAGAAATGGAATCACAACAAACCGAAATCGCTACTTCATTGCGAGATTTTTTCATGGCAGCATCGAGTCCAGGGATTTACCCGATAGTGGGGGTTATTGAAGCGGATTCGGAAGGAAGTAATCCAAGCAAAAATAATGTATTTAAATTGGGGGGATCGGCCGTATTTAAGGATTTAAAGTTAGTCGGTCTATTGGATGGTAATGAAACGGATGGACTGAATTGGGCAAGGGGTCATATGAAGGATGGAAGAATTAATGCCGAATTGGTGGACGGCAAAGGGAACGTCGGAATGGTTGTTACTCATGCTAACCGTATGATCAAGACAGATTTACAGGGAGATCGCATACAATTCAAGATCATTTTACATGGGAAAGGGACTCTAATCGAAAATAATACCGATTTGGATGTCAGTCTGCCGAAGAATCTTACTCTGGTTCAGGACGCCTTGGAGAAATCGGCAGAGAAACAAATTCATGTTGCAGTCAATAAACTTCAAAAGCAATTCAAAGCTGATGCTATCGGTTTAGGTCGTGAACTATACAGAGATAAGCCAAATGATTGGAAATTGATACGAAATGAGTGGGACCAGAACTTTGCCGAAGCAGACGTTACCGTTGATGTGACGCTGACAATCGGGGGCTTTGGGATGGTGGGTCCACCTTTACAGCTAAATGAAGAGGGGATTAAGAAATGATTGCTTACATATTGGGCTATGTACTCTTTGTGGTCGTTTGGTCCATCTTTCGAATACGATTCATGCTGAGTAAGCAAAAAAATAAAGAAGCGATGGTGAATGGCGGTATTTTAGGTATTTCCCTGTTAATCGGCTCCTTGTTGATAGCGCAGGTTAAACTGCCAAGCTTTGTTCATGTCCTACAAGTCCTTCTTGAGCCAGCGGGAAAGCAGTTGCTAATGCAATGAACGTTCGGGTTTTCTTCTTATCGAATCTATCACCAAAAGCAATAAGGGAATTAGAGTTTGGTTGATAAAAGCCAAGAGCGGGAATGTAAAGGCAAGATAATTAAGCAGTTCTGCACCATTTTTGAAGATCCAGAAAGATCCAATAAGGGATAGCAGGGTCAATGGAGGTACAAGATCCCGATAATTCCGAATTCCGAACAGCTGGCTTACGCACAAACTCAAAATAAACACGGACACCGAAACTTTCACGAAGCAGCCTATCACCCACGTTGATACGGCAATGGCCTCCAGTCTTTCGAAAGATCCCTCGATTCCGATATATTGGACAACGCTTAGAAAGGAATAGGTTAATTTCTCTGTCATCGGACCAAAAATCATAACGGTAAGCATGACAATGCTTACCGTTATAAGAGTGATGCCAACAAGTGCAATCATTGAAGCTTTGCGGGCTTTGCTAGGCTGATTCAAAAAGGGCAAAAGCCATCCCAATATAAAGAGCTGATTCATAAATCCGCCTGCTGGACTAACAGCCCCTTGTAATACCGGGATTATTCCTTCAGCTAGAATCGGCTTAATTTGATTTGCATTGGCTTCCATAATCGTCAGAATTAAAAGCGGAATAAAAAAAGCGAGCAGGAGTATCGTAAGAAACTCGTTGCTTCTGGCGATGACTTCGATACCTAAATAAGCAGCTATACCACATAAGACTAAGAAGGTGAGGCTAGTAACGAGGGTAGGACTTTTTGGAAGCAGAAGCGTATTAATAAACCCAGTATGCTGCATTGTAATTGTCGAAATTGAAATAAGCCAATAATAAATATAATTGACCGCGACTAATCTCCCGAACCATTTTCCAAGGATGGTCGAGCTATACTGGATAATCGTCTTTCCAGGATATCGATTCGCAAGCACAATCATCGTCCAAATGCTGATGAATCCCGTAAGAGAGGCTAGCAGGGCTGACATCCATGCATCTTGCTTAGCGAACGTGACCATTAAGGAAGGAGAAGTTAATAAGTTCGTGGAGATGATAAAAGTAAATATTAAAAAGCTCAATTGCTTTCCTGATATTTTTTCAATCGCTGCCTGCATCTTGAATTCTCCGTTTCCTAGCAAAGGTGTTCCAAGTATTGACGTCCCGCTATCTATTTATACGGTTCTCGGACCCTTATTCACTGTCCGTATGAAAAATTCCTATCATAGTTGTTATCTATCGTTTTGATAGAAATAATCATATTGATCAATCATTTTGATTTTCATACAATGGCAAAGAGGAGGAAGTCCTCCGCAACAAAGATAGGAGAGAGGTGTCCGTCCATGCAGCAAACTATGGCTATCATAGAGAAACAAAGAAGCCTCGGATCTGTACAATTTTTACCCGTTAATCTGTTTGCTTCAGTAATGGGTATCTCAGGTCTTTCATTGGCTTGGAGAGAAGCTAACAAGTTATTTGGCACTTCCACCGTTATTGCCGATATTAGCGGTATTGTTGCCATTGTTATGTTTATCGTATTAAGTGTCGGATATATTTTTAAATGGGCCTTATACCCAGAGAAAGTAAAAAATGAATTTATGCACCCGATTTCGGGTAACTTTTTTGGTTCAATTACGGTTGCCATGCTGCTGTTATCCTCAGTAGTTGGTCATTACAACGAAGTATTCGGACAGGTTATTTGGATCATCGGCACGGTATTAACATTAGTACTTAGTTATGTTTTTGTTGCACGTTTATTGAATGGAAATCATGAGCCCGGAAACATCGTTCCGGCTTTGCTGGTTCCGGTAGTAGGTACCCTTGATATTTCTGTTGCTGGCGGGACAATGCCTTTTCCTTGGGCTCACGAAATTAATTTGATGTCACTTGCAATAGGTGGAATTATAGCTTTAGTATTCTTCACCTTGATCCTATATCGATTGATTCATCAGGCACCACTGCCAGCCGGATTAGTACCTTCCATGATGATTATGATTGCACCGTTTGAAGTTGGTTTCCTTGGGCTTACAAACCTCCAGCAGCGAATTGATTCGTTCGGATCGATTTTGTTTTACTTCGGATTGTTCTTATTTATCGTTTTGTTCTTCAAAGTGTTTAAAAAGACCATCCCGTTTAGCGCTTCCTGGTGGGCTGTAAGCTTCCCGATGGCTGCGCTCAGCAATGCCGCATTGAAATACGCACTTTTCGTTGATTCCTGGCTGTTAATCGCTATTTCTGGACTCCTGTTGGCTTTGCTCAGTATCGTGTTGGTCATTCTTTTTGTTCGAACACTACAAAATTTATTTAATGGGAAGTTGCTGAGAGGCTGATGCTGCTTTCGGATTGTCTAAAGCTGGCCTTAACTAAATAGCCTTGTGAAGCAAGCTGATCAAGTGGAGATCCGACTTCTGTCGGTTCTCTTTTTTTCTATACAATGAGTACAATGCTTAGTTAAAGGTTCAAAGAGGGTATAATAACATCCGTTATCCTACATAGATGTCTAAATGTTATTTCGGTAAGAGTTGCTATTGACATGACACCAAATGGTGTCTTATAATAAAAATGTCACCGAACGGTGTCCCATTAAGGGAGATTCACACAATTAGGAGTGGGTGTTGTGAGCGACAACAACCAAGAGCGGGATGTGTTTGACGCGATTGCAGACCCGACAAGACGCCGGCTGATTCAACTGTTAGCTCAGACAGAGGAGTTACCTCTCCATGAATTAACAGCACAATTTCAGATGGGGCGTACAGCTGTATCTAAGCATTTGACCATCCTGAAAGAAGCCGGACTCGTACTTGACCGCAAAGTAGGCAGAGAAACGTTGTTTAGGTTAAACGCTACTCCACTTCGAGAGGTGCAGGATTGGGTAGCTTTCTACAGTAAGTTCTGGAGTATGAATATGCTGCGTTTAAACCAACTAATCGAGGAGGATGAATTATGAGTTTAGAATTAACATTGGATTTTCAGTACAAAACAACGATCGAGAAGTTGTGGTCCGCATTAACCGATTCAAGCAAGCTTGCCAAATGGGTATTGGAAAATGATTTTGAGCCTACTGTTGGACATCACTTTCAATTCCGTGCTCAGCCAAACGAGTGGTGGGATGGCATTATCAACTGCGAAGTCTTGGTCGTAGACGAAACAAAACGCGTGTTGTCTTACACAGCAGCAACAGGTGCTGAAAAGCATACCGTTGTCTGGTCGCTGCAGGATTTGGGTGACGGGAAGGTTAACCTTCATCTTGAACAAACGGGCTTCTCCAATGTTCAAGGACTGGAAGGCGCTAGATATGGCGTTACACAATGGTGCGGTCAGCTTGAGAAGCTGCTTGCAGCCTAGCCACCTCACCTGAAAGGGAGTACTCCTTTATGATAAATAAAACCTTGTTCACGAAAGCAGATGCTTTCTTTAGTAAGGCTAAGACTTGGAAAGAAGAATATGAGAAGCTTAGAGCGATCATTCTTGAGTTTGAGCTGACCGAAGATTATAAGTGGATGCATCCTTGTTATACGTTAAATGATAAAAACATCTTATTAATTCATGGATTTAAAGAATATTGTGCGATTCTGTTTCACAAAGGGGTTTTGATGAAAGATCCCAATGGCATCCTAATCCAACAGACGGAGAATGTGCAGGCAGGGCGCCAGATTCGGTTCACCAGTGCCAAGCAAATCGAAGAGATGGAAGACATCTTGAAAGCTTATATTCAGGATGCTATTGAAGTTGAGAAGGCCGGACTTGAAATAGAGTATAAAAAGAATGATGAGTATACGATACCAGAAGAGTTCCAGATTAAATTAGAGGAAGTCGACGGCTTAAAAACGGCATTCGAATCCTTAACACCAGGTCGTCAAAGAGCATATCTGCTTCATTTCTCACAACCGAAACAATCCAAAACACGAGAATCAAGAGTTGAAAAGTATATGCAGCAAATTCTCGATGGAAAAGGATTAAATGACTAAAAGGGAGCTAAACGGCTCCCTTTTTTCGTTTGAGTTCCTATTTTCGCCAAAAGGTAGTGCAGTCTGCTTTATCTTCCATATTAAAAGTAATCATTTTCTTCAATAAGGAGTAATCAACCGGACTCTTCCACGGGATACGAACCAACTGGTTGGTGTGGTCATAGCCAGACTTCACGATTTCATCAGCGAGAAAAATCATTCCTGCCCGTTCAGGTGCAACAGCCAAATGCTGCTTAGATACGCTAAAACCAATGATAAAGGTATCGTGATCAGTAAACATAGGCTGATTCCATGCGATTTTGGGTACTAGAGTTGGAAACGTCTTAGCTACCCAATCAAAAACTTCCTCCGCTCGAGCTCGTTGGTCCGGGTTATCCATCTTTCCTAAAAACTCTTCAAATTCTACCAAGTTGTTCCCTCCTGAAAGGACAATGTTTATTTCATGATAACAGGATGTCTGAGGGCAAACAACATGGCTATCAACAGAAAGGCGGGTTAATAATGTCTGAAGAAATCATTGCGTTTCATAATCTCCATTTACCCAATGAGGTTAGAGTATTTCAGATTCCAAGAGAGAATATTCGTGTGTGGGATGACAATTACATGGTCTACGATGTTAAAATGAAAGATTCCCTAGGCAACGATTTCATCTTCAGACATTATTCTTTTTATGATAAATGGTTCGAGGTTAACATCACTCTTGATGAAAGCGGTAAGTTAATAACTGAACGTGGTCCGATTGATTGGAGCTATAATTGTGATATCTGTACTCCTTGCTTTAGTACCGGAACTGAGTTGTATAATTTGGATTTGGAATTAGACATTTTGGTCAATCAGGACGGCCAAAATTATATTGTCATTGATGAGGATGATTTTGAAAATGTCGTTAATCAAGGGTTACTCTCAGATGACGAGCGTATTGGTGCAAGAAAAGGGCTCGAGAGCTTAATTGAATTAATTGAATCGGGAAATTTACAACCTTATTTGGAGAGTGTTTGTTCATTTACGGATCTAATCCGTTTATCTGATACAATACCGCATCAGATCCTACAACTATCTGATGTGCCATTAATAGATGCTACCAAGAGACGAAGGCTATACGGTAAAAGAACTCAGTTATAGCTTTTTGCTGAAGAGATTTGGAAATAAGCCTTTTACAGTACGCAAAAGTCGCGAATTATCGCGACTTTTTTATTTATATATAGCGCACCTTCTCTACTTACTAGCAGGATAGTTTATTAGCCTAGTGGAATATACAGAAAGGAATCCCAATAACGATGTTCGAAAGGAGAAATGAGTTATGTTGAAACTTTTCGAGTACAACTGGCAGGTTCGCAAAGATTGGTTTGACTGGTGTAGTACGGTGAATGAGGAAGAGCTGCTCAAGAAACGCACCGGCGGCCTAGGATACATTCTTCCTACGTTGTATCATATTGTGGCTGTGGAATATGGCTGGATCTGCGGCGGCATACAAGATAAGGCGATTGAAATCCCGCCATTCGAAGAAGTGGCCAACTTACAGCAAATCATCGATTTTTCCGCGCGTTGCCATGAGGAGCTCGCACCATTTGTCTATGAGTGGAATGACAGTCTGGAAGACAAAATAATGATTGATATCACCGATGAAGGAGAACGGGTACCCCATAAATACGGTGAAGTGATGCGGCATGTCATTGCTCATGAGATCCATCACGTCGGTCAATTGTCTGTCTGGTCCCGAGAAATCGGACTAAAGCCGGTTACGGCAAACTTGATTGGCAGAGGATTATTTGATACGGTAAAAATCCACCTGTAAAGGAGTGTCTGAATAGTATGGAATTAGGGATTAAAGGAAAACGAGCCATCATTACGGGCGGCAGTAAAGGTATCGGCTTCCAGACGGCTATGCTGCTAGCATCCGAAGGAGCTCAAGTAGCTCTTGTTGCTAGGAGTGAGGGACCGCTAAAGGAAGCTGCAGAGAGGATCGCGGCGAAGACTGGTATAGAGCCGTTCATTATCGTGGCGGACGTATCCGTTGAAGAAGAGGTGTACAGCGCGGTAGCGGCGACTGCAGAGCGATTTGGCGGTATTGATATCCTGGTGAACAACGCAGGCACTTCGGCAGCAAAGCCGTTTGAAGCGGTAGATGCTGCTGCGTGGTCAGCAGATTTGGATTTGAAGCTATTCGGCGCGGTTCATTTTACACGTGCAGCATTACCGTTTTTACGTCAGGACGGGGGAGGAGCGATAGTCAATGTCACAGCGATCGGCGGGAAGACACCTTCAGGCTCATCGCTGCCAACTTCGGTCAGTCGTGCAGCCGGACTCGCGCTGACCAAAGCGATGAGCAAGGATCTAGCACCTGATGGTATACGCGTGAACGCGGTTTGCATCGGACTGATCCGAAGCGATCAGATCGAGCGAATGTGGCAGGCAATGGCGCCTCACCTGACTTGGGACGAATTCGCAGCCGATCCACGTCACGACATTCCGCTCGGACGAATCGGTCGCACTGTGGAAGCCGCGAAAGTCATCACATTCCTCGTATCAGAAGCTGCTTCTTACGTAACAGGTACATCGGTCAATATTGATGGCGGCAAGGCAGCAGTTCTTTAGCAGAGGTACATATGATTAGGGAGAAATGATGGTTCTATTATGGAGCCATCTTTTTTGCGTCTGCTGTTGGATGACAAGTCATTTTATCTTGTTGACGATTGTTATATGTTACAGTAAACTGTACACAATACACTTAACTGTAATGGAGGGATGATCGCATGAGCGGCTACACTGCAAAACAGATCTCAGAAATTCTTCTACAGGATGACCCTCGAATGAATTTGAGAACGGTTAGATACTACACTCAAATTGGAATGGTACCGCATCTGGAGCTAGTGGGCAATAAGAGGGCGTACACGGAAAAGCACCTTCACTTTTTTCGAGCCATCATAACCTTAACAAGAACGGGAGAAACACTGGCGTCTATACAAGAAAAATTAATGATACTCTCGATAGAAGAAGTAGTGAAGATTGGACAGCAGATGCATCTGTATGATCCGAATCGGATCTTGGAGAACGAAACTCTTACTATAACAGAAGATGTCGCAATCACATTAAGTCCCAGAATTTCCGCTGAATTAAAACAAAAAGTCATTGATTCTGTTTCCCAGCTTATAAGGGAGGATAAGAAATGATGCTTAATCTGCGGATGGCGAAATCAATAATGGAACAAGAAGACGGGATGAACCATTTGTGGATCCAGTTTTTATCCGAGGAATTAGTGACTATAGAAAAAGCAGAAGTTTGCATTGAGCTCCCGAGTGGACTGCATCGAACACCAAATTTGAATGGTTATGTGGAAAATGAAACAGGGTGTATTGTTTTAAATTTGTCGCACGATACAGATATACTCTTGGAGATATACACTCAAACCGCAGTTGACTTTGATGAGGCTCGTATCGTTGTTACTTTTCGTTTTCAAGATAGCGAGAACCAATGGAAGCAGTTCAATAAGGATATCTCTGTTCACTTCGTCTCAGAGGAGGAGCTGGAGGAAACTTTAGAGCTTGACCTACAGGTGATTGAACGTGTGAAAGAGCTAAGAACCCATGCTGCAGAAGAGTCTAATTCAGTTGAGTTCTTAATCATTCAAACTAGAACTTACGATCATACAGATAATGAGTACGCTTATCTTGAGAAAAAGTACCGGGTAGATTATTTATAAGGAGGAATTTACAGGTGGCAAATATGGAGAATGAACAAATTGATTTTTCAGTGGAGTATCAGGACACCAATGGAGTAGTGTTTTATAGAAATGTTAAAGCAGAAGATGTTGCTGAAGCCAAGCAGATCATGAATCAACTCCACCCTGAAGCTATCATACGGGCTGTTTCACTTGTACCAAATGAGGTAATTGGAAATAACTAAATAACACCACGATCATACCGCCACCTTTTGGCGGTTTTCTTATTTCCAGCAATAGGGACAAAATGGAGCATTTTATGAAACGTATTGATACCTTTTACAGTATGTAAGGCTAAAGGAAATATTCTAGCGAGGAGTCAATCCATCATGACAAGAACAGAAGACATAAACACTTTAAAATTGGAATTAAGACTTATTGAACAATGGGAAAAGGACCAAAAGGATCTTTTTTTCTGGGAAAAACTCGGCAGGCTGCCTTTTGCTATTCTTGACCGGCTGACCCCCAAGTTTATTCAGGATAAAATAGGGTTAGCGCTGGATGAGCTCGGAAGCTACGTGCAGAGTGGCGGACGTTATCTGATTAGTAAGGAACAGATGTATCGCAAATTTTTCCCGAATGAAGATCGTGATTCTGAGATGGATTTAAATCGGATCGGACAGCTGCCACTCAGCCGAATGGATGAGATGGCCAACAGCATTACGAAATCAAGCAGCAACACGGCGACTGTGCAAGGTGCTACAACGGGAATAGGAGGCATTTTCACTCTTGCCATCGACATTCCACTCCTACTCGGCATCTCAATTAAAGCACTACAGGAGATTGCGATTAGCTACGGTTATGACCCTACAGAAAAATCCGAGCGTATCTTTATTGTGAAGTGCCTGCAGTTTTCTTCTTCTGACATTGTAGGTAAGAAGGCCATTCTAGAGGATCTTGCTGCGTTCCATTCAAATGAGCAAAGTGCACAGGTTATGTCCCAGCTCCAAGGCTGGCGCGAGGTTATGCTTACTTACCGGGATAACTTTGGATGGAAAAAGATAGCTCAACTGATTCCGATTGCAGGCATTCTGTTCGGTGCCTATCTGAATCGCTCAACCCTCCAAGATGTCACTGAAACAGGTAGAATGATGTACCGGAAGCGTAGAATTCTCGAGAAATTGAATGCTGTCGAGGCAGACGAACAGGGGAGTTGAAGTTTTATGAATGATTTTATAATTACTAAAGTAAATCAAATAGACCCCAATACGTTAATGCAGCTGGTTGAAGAAAGCAGGAGTGAGGGACATCGTAACCTCACTCGGCTAATAACCGAATATGAGGATGGAACAAACAGATTTGATAAGGAGGGGGAAGCACTCTTTATCGCTATAAATAGTAATAAAATCGTAGGAGTATGCGGTTTGAATCAAGATCCATACTCTGATAGACAAGAAATAGGGCGAGTTCGAAGGCTGTATGTTTCGCCAAATGTACGACGGTTTGGAATAGGTCGGATGTTAATGGATTTCGTTATTGCTGATGCAAGAAATCACTATCAAATGCTTGTATTAAAGACGGACAATCCTATTGCTCACTTATTTTATCAGTCCATAGGATTTTCAGTTCAAACTCGATCAGAAAAGAACAGCTATATTCTTCAGCTAGGTTGAGCTGATGAACGGCTGATTATAGTTACGATAGATGCTGACCAAATCGAGAAGGAATTCACCTGAATCCGGAACAATTGTATCTCTAGTTTCCGGGATGGAAGCTATTTGGGTGCCGATACTAGGACAAATAAAGATATTTAACCGAAATGAAATAAGCTGCCGAATGAATGGCAGCTTATTTTTTGACTAACTAATCTAATCAAATATGAAGTGGTTCCAAATAAAGCATTGGCGGTGACAAAAGAAGATGTTACAGGCTGTTTTTATTGATAGAGATGGTACGATTGGCGGCTCTGATGAGGTTGTTTTACCGGATAAATTTGAAGTTTTTCAATTTACGCAACCATCTTTGGAGTTGTTAAAGAAGGTTCAGATCCCTGTTTTCTCATTTACGAATCAACCTGGCATATCTCGAGGTGAAGTTAAAGCTCAAGATTTCGTAGATGAACTTACTTCTTTTGGTTTTGATCAAATATACCTATGTCCACATCAGAGTGGGGAAGGCTGCTTATGCAGAAAACCTTCCACAGGAATGCTTATAAGAGCTTCACAGGATTATAACCTAGAGCTGAAAAACTGCGCTGTTATTGGTGACAGGTGGACAGATATGATTGCTGCCAACAGAGCAGGTTGTATAAAGGTGTTAGTCAAGACGGGTTCAGGAGAAAAAGATCTCACCAAATATAATAATAATCAATTTTTTGGAGAATGGAATGAAGCGGCTCCTGATTATATCGCAGAGGATTTGTTGGATGCGGTGAAATGGTTATTAAAAGGGGTTGAGTAAAGAGGATTTGAACCAGGGGAGAAGTCGGGGATCTATTTTGGAGGAGGTGTTGGAATGATTTCACTTCGAAAAATCACGTTGGAAAATCGGCGCGAAGTTTTCTTGTTAAAGGTGTCAGAAGACCAATCTCGGTTTGTTGCATCTAATCTGTCTAGTGTTGCTTCCTGTTATGTCCTTAGTGCAAATGAAGGAAATCCTCTACCATTTGCCATTTATGCTGATGAAGTAATGGTTGGATTTGTCATGATTGTATATGGCATTACTGGTTATGAAGTTCCTAAAATCGCGGACAACAATTATTGTATTTTGCGATTTATGATTAGTGAGCAGTACCAGAAACGGGGTTATGGCAGGGAAGCAATGACTAAAATTGTGGAGTATATACGCACATATCCAGTAGGTCGTGCTCAATATTGTTGGATACCATATGTACACGAAAACATTGTTGCTAAAAAGCTTTATGAAGAATTTGGATTCCATGATACTGGTGAGAGAATAAATGAAAATGAACATGTAACTTTGTTAAAGCTCTAACTTAATTAGGTAAGCAGGAAGCCCATAATTTATCCTCGAAAGATTTTTGCATAATTTAGTTTATTATGGAGAAATTAATTTCAGCAACACAAATCACTTCACACCAGGAGGGCTTATCAATGGCTAAGAATTCGTTACTTGTACCACAAGCATCCGCGGCATTAGATCGTTTGAAATTCGAAGTGGCTTCTGAACTTGGTATTCAGTTCTCGCAAGATGGTTATAACGGAGATTTAACAACGTATAATGCAGGGAAGATTGGCGGTTCAATTACTCGGCGTTTAGTCGAGATTGCCGAACAAAGCCTGGGTGGAGCTCAGACTTTTCGTAAATAAACAATAAACATAGATTAATTAACAGGCTGCCGTTCATTATGAACGGCAGCCTGTTTGATTTGTATCGTAATTTTATTATTCCAATTCCGCTATATCGAGCTGACGAATTCGTGATTTTTCGGCAATCATTTCAATCTCGATAATTTTGCCTTCTTCGATTTTAATTTCGAGTACAAAGAGCAATTTACCTCGAGGAGCGACGACTGCGCCAACAGAGCCATTTATGAGCACCAACCGTGCACCTTGAGCACGACCGGCAAAGCCCTTAGCCACAGCTTCCGCACCAAGCACAATTGGCCATGCTGCAACCGGAGGGAATGCAGGATCCTGACGGAGAACAACATCGGGGTCCAAGACCGTAATAAGCTTCTCAAAATCCCCCGAACGCGAAGCAGTCAGAAAAGCATCTACAAGCTCTCGTTTTCGCTTGAACTCCTCGGAATCAGCTGTCGCTTTAGCCCCCTGAATACGACGACGTGCACGGCTCGCAAGCTGTCGAGCTGCAATCTCATTACGCCCGATAATTGGTGCGATTTCCGAATAAGATAAGGCAAAAATATCATGTAATACGAATGCAATTCGTTCGGCGGGATTTAAGTTACCAAGGACCATCAGCATTGCAATACCAACTGAATCAGCCAACAATGTCTCGTGCTCGGGATCGCTGCCGTCTTGATGGCTATTCACCAGCTCAGGCATATCAACCAGTGTAAGCTCTTCACGCCGAGATTTGCGAGTGCGCAGCATATCTAGACAAACCCTGGAGACTATAGTCGTCAGCCATCCCCCCATATTATTTACCATGCTGTTATCGGTTCGGCTAAGCCGAATCCATGACTCCTGAAGCGCATCATCCGCCTCGTTTGTAGATCCGAGCATTCTGTAAGCCACCGCATGCAGGTGATTCCGATGCTTCTCGAATTGTTCAACAAGCCCATTTGGATCGTTCATCTATCCCATACCTTCCTTCGTTCTTTATATTTATATGTCGTATCAAATTGATCAAACGTGACAAAGAGCTGTGAAAGAAATATCTTAAAAATAAATTTCAGTGTATCTGTCACGTTCTCATGTTGTCTTACGACATAGTTAGTGACAAGGAAAGAACATCAAACCTGAGGAGATGATTAAGCTAACCAATATTTTGAAGCAATAAAACATAATAGTAAAGGGAGGATACTCTAAATGACAATTCTTTCGATTGTACTTCAAAGTTTGTTGATTTTATACTATGCCTTTTCAGGTGGTGCAAAAATTTCAGGGGCTAAATACTGGGTCGATATATTCAAGAATCTTGAAATTCCCCAGTGGTTCCGAGTCGTCACAGGCATTGTCCAGTTAGTCGGAGCTGCTGCACTCATCATGGGATACTGGTATGATTGGATGATCGTATGGGCAGGTATTTGGCTTGGAATCACGATGTTACTAGCGTGCTTAGCACATCTAAGAGTTAAAGATCCCATTAATAAAACGGCTCCAGCTATCGTTTTCGCAGTGTTAATCATCATTCTAACTGCCATTAATTCGGATGGTCTGTTTTTTTAAATGAATCTCTATTATACGTCGGCAGCCGGTCTAAAGATCGGCTGCCGTTTAGTTTGAAGGGATAATTTTGTTATAACCGTTTTCTACAAATCAATAATGCTATACTTTTGATAATAATGAGTGAGATAATACCGCATCATTTGGAGAAGGGGGCTAGGACGATGACGGCTTATATGAAACCAAGTTTGGCAATGAGTGAAATTGAGAACGTGTTACAGAAGCATCTTGGACCTGGTGCAGCCGAGATTACACCGCTGGCAGGCGGGAACTTGTCCAATGTGTTTTCCTTCACCCTTGATGGCAAAGGCTATGTCGTGAAGTTCAGTGACCTGGAAGGTGCGTATGAGACAGAACGATATGTCTCTAATTTGTTGTCTAGCGAAGGCATACCTTTTCCTAAATGTTTGGCACTGGGGAAAATCGACCAATTAGCATACGCAATCATGGAGCGGATGGATGGGCACAACCTCGCTGAATGCTCGGTTGATGAACAAAACCATCAGATACCGGAACTTATCAGTATAATGACCAGAATGGCAGAGGTGAATGTTGGGGCAACAAAAGGGTACGGATGGATCGAGCCAGACGGCAACGGAGTATATACATCTTGGAAGGACTTTGTAGTTGCTTTTAATGCGGAGGATCAGACGGGAACGTTCTGGGAGAACTGGCATGAACTCTTTCGAACATCTTGCTTGGAAAAGGACGTTTTTCAAGAGATCTATAATCGTTTAACGGCATACATTCCATATAACGAACCGCATAGGAACTTTGTACACGGGGATTTTCACCAATGGAACATTTTATCGGATGGCAAACGTATTACTGGTATCATAGACGGCAATTGCATATACGGCGATTACCTCGTTGACCTCGCCATTCTTGATCGACATATGCCCTGGAATGAGATCATTAAGGCATATCAAGACAATCAAGAGAAAGCCAATATCGTAATTCCTAACTTCAAGGAGCGCTTAACCGGCGCTTATTATTTCAAGGGACTTGATGGACTACGGTTCTACGCGAAAATGGGATGGACCGATGCGTATCAAGTCACACGGGATTTTTTATTGAACTTGAATGTGAAATGAGGGAGATCAGTGAACTATATAATAACTCCTTACAACCCCAAGTATGCTGAGCAAACCGTGACAATGTGGCGCGCTAGTAAGGAAAAAGCACTTGGGCAGAAAGAAGTCCGTCCTGTTGAGGATCACATTTACTTTATAAATCATATATTGCCTACACAGTTTCAAGTCGAATTAGTATTGATGGATAATCAAGTTATTGGAATTATTGCATTCAATAAGAGTGAAATAAGCCAGCTATATATTCATGTAGATTATCAAGGAATCGGCATAGGCGAAACGTTACTTAATAAAGCCAAAGAAAACTCTAATGGCAAATTACGCTTATATACCTTTGAAGTTAATCATGTTGCGCAGCGATTTTATGAAAAGCATGGATTTAAAGTCATTGCCAGAGGACATGAAAATGAAGAAAATTTACCTGATATTCATTATGAATGGGTATCTCAGTAATAGAGGAGTTATTTGACCCTTGACTTAGAAAATCATATCCAGTAAAATTCCATTTAATCGAATATTCTGAACAATAGCTATGACGAGAAAGAGTACCATGATAAGGTCTTTTACAGAGAGCCCCGGTTGCTGAAAAGGGGTAAAGAATAATCGTGGGAACATGGTCTCTGAGCTGCGCATCGAACCCACTTTGTGGATGTAGGCTGCGCCGGAACCCGCACCCGTTACTGTGCTAGGGTATAAACGCGATAGCGTCGTACCTGAAGAGGTTAATGCCGTAAGGCATTAATAAAATTGGGTGGTAACACGTGAGCATAGCTCTCGTCCCTTCGGGGATGAGGGCTTTTTTGTTTGTCCAAAAAAGGAGGCTTGACGATGGAAAATATTTTTATTGGCGGTGCATGGCCTTACGCGAATGGTTCATTGCATTTGGGACGTTTGGCAAGCTTGCTGCCGGATAAAAAGATCTACGTATGGATCGAGGCAGTCAGCGGATATTTATCGGCAAGCAAGCAGTGGGCTGCAGAGACAGGAGGCAGTTGGGAGCCTTTCTGGCTTACGGATAAAGACAAAACAACAGCTTATTATGTACATGGGAAAGATAATATCCCTTTTCATACCGTCGTATGGCCTGCACTGCTCTTGGGAGCAGGGAATTTGCACTTGCCTGATCGAATCATTTCCTGTGAGTATATGACCTTAGAAGGGAAAAAGTTTTCGACAAGTCACAACTGGGCTGTATGGGTACCGGACATTCTAAGCCGCTATCAGCCAGATTCTATTCGTTATTTTCTAATAGCAAATGGTCCTGAGAACCGGGATACTGACTTTTCATGGAGGGAGTTCATCCATAGCCATAATGGCGAATTGCTTGGCGCATTTGGGAACTTTGTTAATCGTACATTGTCCTTCATTGACAAATCATTTGAGGGATTGGTGCCAGAGGGGAATCTTAGTGAGGAATGGAAGAGAACAATAGAGGAATGGTATCTAAAGACTGGGGCCTTAATAGAAGCAGGTCGTCTCAAAGAAGCGATTGAGCTCATTTTCGCATTTGTTCGTGGAGCAAATAAATTTTTTGATGAACAAAAACCATGGGTACAAATCAAAGAGAGCAAGGCGGCATGTGGGTATACCTTGCATACGTGCGTGCAAATTATCGCGAATTTGTCCCAATTATTAAACCCGTTTATTCCTTTCTCCTGTGAAGAAATTAGAAAGTTTCTAACCATTGAACAACCGGAGTGGAAGTTGATTGTCGTTCCGGCTAACCGTAAAGTTCACAACTTAAAGATCCTGTTCGAGCGTATAGACATAAGTCGAATTGAAGAAGAAACAAGTTTATTAGAGAAACAGAAGCAGCAAAGATGAAGCTTTACTACATGGTGTGTTAATGAAACCCTTTTTCTTGCAATACGTAAAGGGTATTCAAACGAACAGGAAGGAAGAGATACTTGTATGAGACGATTGATGATACTATTATTGGTGCTTTCGACAATGATGTTAAGTGCGTGTTCTTTCTTACAAGAAGCAAACAACTCCTTACAATATGTAGATCAAGCTACAGAACATATAAATACACTCACTAATTTTGCAGAACAAGCACCACAAATGATTCAAGATGCTGCCACGAATCCTGAAACCAAGCAAAAGCTTGAAGATCAATTAATGTCGTTAAAAACTGAAATCGAACAATTTAATTTGATCGACGCCCCTTCGATTGCGAAAGATCTGCATCAACAATTGGTTGATAAGAACAAAGAATTGTTACAAGAGATTAATCAAGCGCTGGCTAATGGTCATCTCGCACTGGATCAACTTCAGAATTCACAAATTATAACAACCATAAACAATATAATCAGCTTTCAGAACCGAATCGAAAATCTAGGATTGTAATTGCTGCACGATAGGCGTTGTAGAGATAACGACTTCTTTAGGGTATACTAGGAGGCAATAAAGGCTTGGAGGGATATTATGGATCGAGGCGTCCGTAAAGTGCCGTTTGGTTATGTTGAGGAAAAGGACTCCCATTCAGGGAAAGGAACGCTGGTGTATTACGATACGTTCCAGGATGTAACGGAGCAACAGCTGACACATGCAGCGGCATTGGCAAAAGCACGGTCGTTCGCGAAGCTTGTTCTATATCCCTTGCATGAGGAAACGGCAAGACGAATGTGGAAACGTCCGATTGAGCCTTACTACATGCGAGAAGATCGTTTGTTTGATTGGCGTCGGGAAAGTGGAGAAGATGGCACGATAACAGTAGAGAATTGGGAGGGTAAGCGGAAGAAGTACACACCTATTGAAGCAGCTATCCGTCATTTGATGGATGTCTATCCGCAGCCACTGTTCCTATATGTATCGCCAGAAACGGCAAACGCATTTGCCTCGTTTAATTCCTTTGAGGAGTGGATCGGAAGGCTTCGTCTAATCATAACTGTACCGCCGCCAGACGCTCACCCCAATCTCACGAAGTACAGACATCGATGGGATGCAGACGAGAAAAGCTGATCTGATATAACGATGAATTAAGGTCGCGTATATCGCGGCTTTTTTTGTGTGTAGACAGAACGAATGATTGCAGTTCCGTTGTCCATCATATGATCTCGAAATTGAAGCAATATGGTATAATGGGCTTGAAATTCGGGAGACAAGGGAGAAAAAGATGATGAAGCTGATCGACTTAAGCGTACCTATTAGTCCACGTATTCAAGAGCCACTACCTGCGAAGATTGAATATTCGAGCCATGAAGCAGGGGCACTGCAAGCCGCGACGATCCTCGGACTTAAGCAGGAGGATTTTCCAGAAAGCAAAGCATGGGCAACAGAAACCGTGACCCTTAATACACATGCCGGTACTCATATCGACGCACCATGGCACTATTGGCCAACATCGGAAGGGAAGCAAGCAAGAACGATTGACGAAATGCCTCTCGAATGGTTTTATTCTGATGGTGTAGTGCTTGATTTCAGCACCAAACCGCCAGGATACGAGATTACGACGGACGATCTGAAAGCCGAGTTACAACGAATAAACTACACATTGAAACCTTTTGATATTGTTCTCATTCGCAGTGATGCGGACAAGCGCTTGTATAATGAACACTATGCATTCCTTCATGCCGGTGTATCAGCTGAAGCAACGTTGTGGTTGCTGGATCAAGGCATCAAGGTAGTTGGTACTGACGGCTGGGGCTGGGATATCCCGCTTAACCTGCAAGCTGAAGCGTACAAAAAGCAGCCTAAGGAAGGCGTCCTATGGGCAGCGCATTATGTCGGTAAGGACCGGGAATATTGCCAGATCGAGAAGCTGGCCAATTTGGATCAGATTCCTAAACCGTTTGGGTTCAAGGTATCCTGCTTCCCAATTAAAGTGGAGAAGGCGAGTGCAGGCTGGGCACGTCCGGTCGCAATCGTGGAGGATTGAGACTGACAAAATGGGAGGAAACGATCTTTGATTCATACAACAAAACAAGGTCTCAGACGTTTTCTATTAGAAAAACAACTGCTGTTGCAACCACGGCTCAACGAAACGACCAGTAGAGAGCAGGTTCTGGACGTTATACGACAACTGGAATGCGTGCAAATCGATCCGGTCGCTGCCGTTCGAGCCAATCAGCATTTGGTGTTATCTGCCCGAATTGCTAGCTATGAGCCCGGTCTTTTGAATGAATTGCTCAGTGAGCATAAAGTGTTCGAGTACTTTGCTAATGCAGCATGTATGATCCCAATGGAGCATTATCCTATATTTCAGCCTACCCGGACACGAATTCGTGAGCATACGTTATCCGCGTTAGAAGCTTTGCAGCCTGTACCGGAGCAGGTAATGGACAAGCTTCAGGATGAAGGGCCGTTGCCTGCCAGAGCTTTTGAATCGGAAATGCGGGTACATGGTTATTGGGAAAATACAAATGCAAAAGCAAAAACAAAAGCGACCTCCCATGCGATAAACCTATTGACTGATGCAGCTCACATTCGTATTGTCGGAAGGGAAGGCAATCAGAGGCTATTTGATCTGGTAAGTCGCAGCGTTCCAGAAGAGCTGCTCCAGACAGCTGAAGATTTGGATATGGAGGAAGCCGAGCGGTTAATGCTGCTTAAATATTTCCGTGCTTACCGCGTATTCGAGCCATCTGACGCTCGTTTTGGCTGGTTGAAGCTGAGTGCTGCTGAGCGCCGTGTAGCGATCAAGCAATTCATTCAATGCGGCATCATCACGGAGGTGGCGGTAGAAGACCTTAAGCATCCTTATTATGTATTGTCTTCAGATGTGGAACGGGTACTGGCACACCATAAGGAAGCTGCTGATAAGGATAACAGCTATTTAGATGCGGAGGCTGAGCAGATTACTTTTTTACCACCTTTAGATAATATGCTTTGGAGCCGTAAACGGCTTGAGGATTTATTTCATTTTGAATACCGTTGGGAGATCTACACGCCTGCGGATAAAAGAAAATACGGCTACTATGCGATGCCTATTCTAGCTGGAGACAGACTGATCGGCAGAATGGACCCGCGCCTGAACCGGAAAGAAAATTCGCTTAAGGTGGAACTGCTGCAGTTTGAACCTGAAGCTCACGTTACAGCACAGCTGCGCAAAAACGTGAAGAAGGCCATACAATTGTTTGCAAAAGCTAATGGTGCGGATCATGTTCAATATACTTAGTTCTGTATAGGCGTTGTGAATGGGCTAAGGCAAGGCGATGCAAAGAAAAGGCTGCAGATTATGGATCTGCAGCCTTTTTGCATTATACAAGTCTTTTAGTACGGTGGGGCGGAAGATGAACCGCAACACCAATTACGATTACTTTGCTGCCTTTTGGGTACGTTTGGATAACGACTGGAAAAGTCTTTCCGCTTGCAGTGGTGTTTTTCAGGGTAATGACGGAATGATGGGAAGTGGCTGTGTAGATAGCTTTAGATCCTGAGAAAGACCTTCTCCAGCATTTATCAAAGTAGAGGATCTCGTCCCGCATATCATGTACCGTGTAATTTCGTTCCAACCTAGCAGCCATAATCGAACACTTCCTTGTCCTAATATGAAATGGATTCTCTTAAGGATATGCAAGATTAATAGGTTGGATTGTTCTGCTGCCTAGAGGCTGCAAGATAACAGACAGCCTGATTTAAATAAAGAGCTCCTCCGGAAAGAAACTTAACGGAAAATGGAGGTTATTTTGGTAGGTCTAGAGACTTATTTCATATATTCATGGCATTGACTATACTATGCATGTTGGTAACTGGATAATGTTACCATACTTTTTGATTATGAAAGGGGTAATTTATGTTACTTAGCCAACCGACAGTCAGAAATCTTAATGTACATTATGATCTCCGATTTCTGGGTGACACGGGACAAGATGAACCACTCATTCTAAGAGCAGGAGGCGTATCGTATCCACTTGTAAGACATAATTTCGATTCATTAAGCGCCAATGGTTTTGAGTACGAGTCCGAAGTCCTGCCTCCCACTCATTATGGTGTCTCCGTCCCCCACGACACTTCCAAGGTTCAATTCATTCGCGTCTACGGTCCACCAGACAATCAAGGTATCCCAACGTTGAAGGCAGCAGCCATCTCCACATCTACAATCGGGAAAGTATTCTCTGCGGCCGATACAGTCAAAGCCATCCTATTTCTTAATCCAAGCATAACGGTCCTAACGCCTGACCACTCAGACACCGTGTTAAATCATATGGATGATACCGACGAGCTCCGCCAAATGGTTATGATGCTCGAGCAATTGAAGGACACCTGGAATACAGCAACGATCATAACGGACGATAAGGGCCAGCCAGTTATGGACAAGGCAGGAAAGCCGTTCTACACCTATGAGCTTCACCCGTACTTGTTGAATCTATCTGCAGGTGCTTCAGCTAGTATCAAGAGCAAGATTTATAGTGATCCTAGCTTGCGTGGGATCCGTTGGAATGTACAGGCAGGAATCAGCCACATTACGGAAAATCAGGAAAATCCATCAGCCTTAGCTGCAAGTCAGAGCGGATATCACTACAATTTGAAGGATGGCGGACCGCAATACGGCATTTCAGTAGCGGTTGAGAAGCTGACCAATTCGTTCGAGCTTGATCTGAAGGTGACTAATTCATTCATCCGGCATATGTCAGTCTACGCGACATTCTATAAGGGGGATGGTATTACTCCCATTGAGATGAATAGCGATGCTTTGCTTGCTCTGCTAAGGGGAGAAAATCTTCTCGAAGTAAAGGAATGGATGGATGCACTTGGTGAGGCGGAGCAGCTTCTTCTTGGTACCAAGTCGCTCAAGTTCATCGGTAACGTCAGCCCGGAGGGAACCTTCCTTGGTATACCTGTGACGGAATCTTCTTCGTTGTTCTCGTTCCAATTGCCATCCGCTGACCCGATTGGCAAGCTTCGTTTATCCATTGGAAGCCTCGGTAACGGCAATTCACATTCCGATGCGGATCCAAGTGCGGCGTGGATTGGAATCGGAGCAACTTCCCTGATGGAATTGGTCATCCCAACCGTATCCTTGATCATGACGGTAGGTACTGAGAGCAGCAAGATGTTCGATACGCTCTTCAAAAAAGTGAAGTTTATCGCTCCAACCGTCTATTCCATCTATACGGTAGTCAAGGATATCATCAACGACTCAAGTAATACAGGCAACGATGTGAAAAACATGATTGCCTCGCTTGCGGACAGGATTGTCTCCACGGTTCTCACTGGTTCAGAATTTGCAGCAGAGCTCGCTGCGATATTGTCGGCTGAGGAGGTCGAAGAAGCGATTCCAGTTGTAGGTTGGGGACTAAAGGCGTTGGCACTGGAGGGAACTGTCGCTCAATTGGCTCAAACCGTTGGCGAGGTTATCGCTTCTCCCCGTGTGGTTGATTTTGAACTCACCGTTACAATGGATGCATCGATATCTCTCATTGCCGAAGCAGATGACGGGCAGCAGCCGGAATTCGCTGCTACCGCAGCCTATTATATCGTCACAGCGCAATATAGCGACAATACAACCCGTACATACAGAGGTGTTATTCCAGATCCGAAGGCAGCAAGTATATCATTCGAGCTAAAGAACGTCCCAGTCGGCGGAAAAGTAACTTTCCTAGCTGCTGTATATTCCAAGGAAGGATGGCTTGTTGGCGGAGGAAAATCTGACTTAATAGATAATCTGCTTACGCCAGGCAAAGACCAATTGGTCGTCTCCGTGAACGTAAAGCAGATGCTGTATCCACTCAATGAACAGACGACCTACCAGCATAACCAGCTGCTGGTCCAGCAGGATGGCCAATATTCATGGCAACAGACAGCTGCGCCTCCATCAGAAACAGCTGAAAACCTCGGAACAGGGGGGAGCGGACATGTGCTGGAGAATCTAGCGGGATTGACGCTGAATTCTAATATGGGGCTGCTAGGCTATGCTTGGCAAGCATCAGGTATGAATATTCCGCCAGTTGATGGAGACAACGGGGACAATCTGCAGCTGTATGCTTTCAAGAATATTGCATATGGTCCAAATCCTAATGCAGGCGTAATGAATACGCCAAAAGGCTTCAATAAAGCTCCGCTGCTCGCTTATCCACAGTTAGGAGCGGAAAGCGGAGCTGCCGAGTATTTTTACTTGGATCCAACAGGAGATTCAGAGAGCGGATATCACCTCCGACAGATCAAGCCGATCAATGACTCCTCGGTTCCGCAGAACAGTCCGGATCGAGAATTCGACCTTTCGGCAGGAGAGAGCTGGGGACGATTCAATTTGCTCCCTGCATCCATGGCCTATCATTCCAATGGATATGTTGTTGCTGTCAATCCCGCGTATCCCGTCATGCAGGTTCTTCAAATTCCTTCTAGCGGACAATCGGACGACCAAGCACCATGGGCGATGATCACGCTTGGGCCAGGCACGAGGGAGGGACTGCTGCTGCAGCCGGAGCTCGTGGCGATAGCTCCTAACCAAACGGTGTACGTGTTGGAGAAAGGCAACCAGCGAATCCAGGCATTCAGCCGAGGTGGTCATCCAGTAGCTGCTTTTGCCGCCGATCCTGCATATCCGTATTGGATTAGCTTGGTGAACCACGATGCTGCTCAGGATGTGAAGTACCTCTCTATGAGCGTAGAAATTCAAGGCCACATCTATGTACTTAGTCAATACGGGAACGGTTATGAGGCAGATCAGTACTATCTGGATATTTACACACCTGCCGGAAGCCATTTGGTTACACAGAGGGGATTGGTCGCTGCGTCGATGGCCGTTGACCTCTGGCGGAATCTATATACCTTGAACTTCCAACAAATCAGCTCTCCAACAGGCTGTACAGAGCCTTCCGTCAGCGAATGGACGCCAAGCACGCCAAGAAAGGATGAAATCTAATGAATCCTATAACAAAGTGGACATTCAACACAGACACGCTTGGATATGTAGAATCCTTTTATGAAGAATATTACTATGCAGGTGGATTTGCTATCGTAGGTATAGGTAGTGGTGGAAAGACTTCTGAATTTAATATTTATAACTTGGGCGGCGGCCAGATCGCTATTCAAGACCCGTTTGCGAATTGGTATTGGAACAGTCACTACGAAGACGTGATGATGCTCTGGTATAATAACGATCATAATTTTACGTCCGACCATATCGGTGATGAACAAAAGTTCCGGCTTATTAATCGAGGCCATGGACAGGTATCCTTTCAATGTACAGGCGGAAAAAATGCAGGGAAGTATTTGCATTCCGACAAGGACGGCTGGTACCCCCGCGAATTTTCCTTTGGGGATGGCACTTTAACATTGAAGGAAGACGGTTCACTATTCAAGGTAGGGGGAAGTCTCTTGCCTATCTTGATCATTACGAACTCTGCGCGAGATTTGGATCTGTCCGGTGCAGATTTATCCGGATTGAACCTGGATAATGCAGATCTTACTAATGCTAATTTCAGCAGAGCAAACTTCACCAAAGTACAATCCTTTCATAATGCGCAATTCGTCAATGCCAATCTACAGCTCGCTAATTTCGACGGCCTGTGCTTGAACGGTGCGAATTTCACACATGCCGATTTCAGTGGAACGGATTTAACAAAGATATTGCCTTCACCTTCCCAGCTATCCTACGCCAATCTGTCTAAAGCCATCCTGAAGGGGGTCGATCTGTCGAAGTCTAATCTGACATATGCGAACCTGACCGGAGCGATGCTTGACGGAGCTAACCTGAGCGGTGCGGACTTATCGGGGGCGGACTTCACCGGCGCATCCCTAGTGAACACGAAGCTGGACGGCGCGATTATGCATAATACCCGATTTGACCATTGTGATCTATCGCAAGTTTCTTTCCAGTACCCGCCTGATTTCACCAGAACCGAGAAGGATCGCACCACATTTATCCAGGCAGTCGTACCTTACAAGCTTCTCGGCAACGACTGGTCTTACCTGGATCTGTCCGAAGCCAACATCACAGGTATTCCAGAAACCTTAGCTGATTTGAATGCAAACTATGCGCTGCTGCCGGATGGATTAGATTTCAGCAAAAAAGATCTACACAGCGCTTCTTTCAATGGAAGCCGAATGTATGAGATTCAGCTTCAGAATGCCAACTTGGAGAAGGCACAGCTCACCCATGCACGGCTGAAAGGGGCCAAATTAACTGGCGCTAATCTATCGATGGCTAATTTGGACAGTGCCTACCTGATTTCAGAGAATGCCTCGTCTCCAGGAGACCCAGTTAAGCATGAAGCGGCGGTTGTAGATGATGCTTTCCTCATCAACACGAATCTGACTGGTTCTTTCTGCGATGGGGTAGACTTCTCGGGCTCGCTGTTTATGACCTATGCTGCTCTGGATCCAGATGGTATTGCGAGCGCAAAGAGTGCAACGATGAATCTTGCAAAATTCAATAAAGCCATATTGATTCAAGCTGAATTCGACAACGCGCAACTAGCTGGCAGTGATTTTAGCAATGCTATATTGGTCGGAGCAAGCTTCAAGCAAGCGCAATTGATTCCCGCTACACAGCCCCCTAACCCTGATGCCAGCTTCTACGAAGCGGATTTGCGTGGAGCAGACTGTACCGGCGCCAATATGGATGGGCTTGATATGCGGTCAGCGCAAGTATCGACCGGGCAGGGCGAATTTAATCAAGTGTACAAGGATTACTACGGGGTTCCTATACCTGTAATACTGTCGTATTCCGCTACAGTGCTAGGAAACACAACTACCGGCACAACATGTCCGGATGGCTCAAGAGGGCCTTGCCATTTGAAGCTGATGACAACAGCCTTTTCCAGTGATGAGCAGTAAATAACTATAAAAAAGAACAGGCAAATTAGGATGAACTTATCCCAACTTGCCTGTTTTTATCCCCGTATTAAACCTTTTCCTAACAGATGCTTACTTCGCCAGTTCCCGATACTTTAAAGCAAGAAGGGACCTCATTAGCATTATAAGTATCCGAGTAGGATTCCTTCCCAACCAACAATAAGCTTGTAGATGGTTACGGTAACTTTAGATCCTTCCGGTACACCTACGGACAATTCTCCTGAACTGTTTTCTAAAAAACGATTCGTTTCTTTATGTCCTCCGCCATCCCAATCCAGTGAAAAATAAATTACAATCGGAGCCCAGTGATTCTTAACCGTTACTGCTACGTGAGTCATTATTAAATCCTCCTCAGGTCAGGCAGCTGTGGTACTTCCTTTTGAATGAAAATAAATGATTAGTCCACCCTAAGGATGATTGTGAAGTGATCTTTGAGGGGGATTCGCTTTGTCAAATTCATCAGGGTTAGTGTTAACTCCACCAGCACGTGATACTAAGGTATTTGTACCGGAACTCGTATATTTTGAACCGGATGCGCTAAACTATCCGAAAGGCCAAAGAATACATGAATGGGCTGTAGAGCAAGGACTTCCGATACGTATGACGACCTCTCATAACCGAATAACCAATTTACCGGGAGAGAGTGATCTTGAGAAGTATAGAATAGCCAAAAGAACTCTTGTCGTTGGCATTCGGAAAACCTTGAAATTCGACCAGTCAAAGCCTTCTGCTGAATATGCCATTCCTATAGCTACAGGATGTATGGGCCATTGCCATTATTGTTATCTTCAGACTACTCTTGGAGCAAAGCCTTATATCCGTGTCTACGTTAATACTGGAGATATTCTAGAGCAAGCCGAAAAGTATATCCAGGAACGCGCCCCGGAGATTACCCGATTCGAAGCGGCGTGTACTTCTGATCCAGTAGGTCTCGAGCATATCTCCGGTTCGCTGAAGGAATATATCGAGTTTATGGGACAGCAGCCGCTTGGCCGGCTTCGTTTTGTCACGAAATATCACCATGTTGAGCCGCTGCTTGATGCGAAGCATAATAAACACACTCGTTTTCGTTTCAGTGTCAATGCAGACTATGTCATTAAGCATTTCGAGCCGGGAACTTCGAACTTTTACGAACGAATTACCGCAGCCGGCAAGGTTGCTCATGCTGGTTATCCTCTTGGATTTATTATTGCCCCTATTATTTGGCATGAAGGCTGGGAAGATGGTTATGCCGAGCTTATCAGTCAATTAAGAAAAGCACTTCCACCTGAAGCAAGATCCGATTTAACCTTTGAATTAATTCAGCACCGTTTTACGAAAACGGCTAAAAATATTATTCAGCAACGATATCCAAAATCCAAGCTGGAGATGGAAGAAGAGAAGCGTAAATACAAGTGGGGACGTTGGGGCCAAGGTAAATACGTATATCCGGATGATCAGGCTACCGCACTTAAACAATTTTTATACAAACAGATCAATGAGCATTTTCCAGAAGCTAAAATCGAATATTTTACTTGATTTGGTTCACAAGTAGTTCAAAATAACCGAAGTCGCTTATGGGGGCTTCTTTATTTTTACGAACCATGGCAACTCGTCGTACGATATCAATGGATAGGAGCAAAAATAAGAATGAATAGCGAGAAAGTAGTGGAAAAAATAAAAGAATCCATGATCCCACTGGAAAGTGCGGGCGATCTTGATAAATTAGTTCAAACAATCGGGGATGCAGATTTTGTATTGCTGGGTGAAGCATCTCACGGAACGTCTGAGTTCTATACATGGAGAGCGGAATTATCCAAGAGGTTGATCGCTGAGAAAGGGTTCTCCTTTATCGCGGTGGAAGGGGACTGGCCATCTTGCTATACATTAAATCGATATGTGAAACAATATGCCGGTGCTGCCCCAAACGCCAGGGAGGCGCTTCGAGATTATAACCGCTGGCCGACCTGGATGTGGGCAAATGAAGAGATTTTGCAGTTTACTGAGTGGCTTTATGAATATAATAAGATTGGAACCATAAAGGAAAAGGTCGGTTTTTACGGCATCGATGTGTACAGCTTATGGGAATCCATTGATGAAATAATAAAGCATTTGGAAAAGACAGGTTCTCCCGAACTTGAAACAGCACGTAAAGCTTTTACCTGTTTTGATTCTTATAACCGCGAGCCGCAAAATTACGGGGTCTCCGCCGCTTTTCTATCCGAAGGCTGCGAAGAAGAGGTTATGAAGCTGCTGGGAGAGCTTCAAGCCAAAAGACAGCGAAGCGATTACCGGGACGAAGCACTGCTCAGCGATGAGATGAATGCGCTGGTAGCGGTCAATGCCGAAAACTACTACCGGTCGATGGTGCGTGGAGGTCCCGAATCATGGAACGTTCGGGACCATCATATGGTTGAAGCGTTGGAAAGGATTAAAACTTTTCACGGCAAGGGTGCCAAGGTCATCGTATGGGAGCATAATACACATATTGGCGATGCGCGGGCAACGGACATGCTCGAAGATGGGATGATAAACGTAGGCCAACTGGTCCGGGAGAAGTACGGACAAGAACGCGTATATGCGATCGGTTTCGGTTCACATCGAGGAACCGTTACAGCGTCCAATCGGTGGGGTGGGGAAATCAAGACCATGAAAGCCCCGGAAGCCCAGCCGGACAGCTGGGAGGATCTTATGCACCGGGCAGGTGCCTTTGATAAAATGCTTCTGTTTGACCAAAAAGAACCCCTCTTCATGGAACCCATTGGACATAGAGCAATTGGCGTGGTATACAATCCCCGGCATGAGCGAGGCAACTATGTTCCTTCTGTCATGGCGCATAGGTACGATGCATTTATTCATATTGACGAATCGCATGCTTTGTCTCCTTTGAAACAGGAGGTTTTGCACGTTTGAGTAATGGGACATTCCATAACAGGAATGTCCTTTTTTGGTGTTTATACATTAACGAATTGAAGCATAACTAACCTGAATCTGGAAAGGATAAACAAATCATGTTCTTGAATGAGGGAACAAGGAGGGGATGTATATGAGTATCTTTCGCCGATCCAAAAAAACTGACAAACAAATGAAGACAATAACAAATGAAAGGGAACTAGGCCCGTCAGAAGATGATGAGGCTGCTCTAAGCTCATCGCTTTCCGATACAATTTCTATCCTTCGTTCAAGAATAGGCTTAAGCTCTGATTTCATTATTCGGGAGTTGGGAGACAAGATAGCGATAAGCTATATCGAAGGTTTGGTTGACCAGAAGCAATTGAGCGAATTGATCGAAGCTTTAATTGCTGGACATGCTCAATTCTCCTCATTTACACATGATCCTGCAGAGCATTTGAAAAGTATTATCCCCATTGGAGGTATACACGCTGCCAATACGGTAGGTTTGCTCCTAACTGCTATTTTGTCTGGAGAAGCAGTCGTAGTGATTGATGGCCTGCCCGGAGCAATTACTGTCTCGATCTCTGGTGGGATAAGAAGGTCCGTTCAGGAGCCTTCCTCGCAGACCGTCGTGCGAGGGCCAAAAGAGGGGTTTACAGAAGAGATCTCAACGAATATTGCTTTGTTACGAAATAAGCTGCGAACACCGGAACTGCGAATCGTGAATCGCACTATAGGCCGATATACGCAAACAAAAGTGGCAGTGATTTATATTGAAGGACTCGCTAACCCCGAAGTACTCGATGAGTTGTTCATCCGACTGGATTCTATTGATACTGATAGCGTACTGGAAAGCGGCTACATTGAAGAATTCATTCAAGATAAAACATTTTCACCGTTTCCTACTATGATCAACACGGAACGGCCGGATGCCATTGCAGGCAATCTTTTGGAGGGTCAAGTAGCTGTTATGGTGGACGGGACACCTTTCGTTTTAGTGTTGCCAGTTACTTTTTTTAAGTTTTTTCAGTCTAGCGAGGACTATTACCAGCGTTACGATATTACTTCCTTTCTCCGAATCATACGTTTATTCTCATTCTTTATAGCCCTGTTTCTTCCCTCCATATATATTGCCGTCACAACCTTCCAGCAGGAAATGCTGCCGACCACGCTATTGATCAGCCTGGCTGCTCAACGGGAAGGCACTCCACTTCCAGCGCTGCTTGAAGCATTGCTTATGGAAATAACGTTCGAGGTTATACGTGAAGCAGGCGTTCGGATGCCGAGGGTAATCGGTCCAGCAATTTCTATTGTAGGTGCACTTGTATTGGGTCAAGCTGCTGTCCAAGCAGGACTCGTCTCAGGAGCAATGGTTATCGTGGTATCCTTTACGGCGATCGCGAGCTTCGTAATGCCTAATTTTAATATGGCTTCTGCGGTGCGTCTTATTCGGTTCGGATTAATGCTGCTCGCCGGCGTATTCGGTTTATTCGGAATTTTAGCCGGGGCAGTTCCTATACTCGTTCATGTCGTTTCGTTAAGCTCTTTTGGCGTACCCTATTTCACACCGTTCGCTCCATTAAGATTTTCGAACCTTAAAGATACGGTGATAAGGGTGCCATGGCGGGCCATGAAGACGCGGCCTTCAAGTATAAGTGTTCAAAATAAGGTTAGGCAGTCTACTTTCAACAAGCGTAACAAAGAGTCTGAAGGAGAATGACGCATGGGCAAGTTCCAATTGTTAATTGTGGTTATGATGTGCATGGTCTTGTCTGGATGCTGGAATCAAACGGAATTAAATGAAGTCAGTATAACTAGTGCAACTGGCTATGACCGGGCAAATGGAAAATGGGAGGTAACCCTCCAAACCATTGTTCCTTCAGCTATGGCGGTCGGTACAAATGGGGGGCCGGGCGGGTCAGGATCAGCGGTGCATGTTTTCTCGACGAAAGAAAAAACGATTCAGCAAGCACTAAACAAGAGTAATCTCGAAAATTCACGTATGCTCTATTTTGCACATAATAATGTGATTGTCATCGGAAGAGAAGCGGCTGAGGAAGGTATCAATGAAATTATTGATCTTTATCTCCGGACGACTGAGTCGCGTGAGTCGGTATACGTACTGCTTACCTCAACAAAGGCTAGTGACGTGCTGAAAGATCTTATCCCACCGGAAAGCCTTCCTGGCGTTGCCCTTGCTCATATTCTGCAGAAGGAAGGGGACATGTCCGGATATCTTCCACCAATTAAAATGTATGAGCTGGCTAAAAAAATCACTTCAGATGCAAGGTCAGCTGGTATACCGGAAATTACAGTCACTGGAGATGGAGGGAAGTCTCTGGAGTCTCTTGATGTTTTCAAAAAAACATCCTCCAGTGAAAAGCTCAAGCTTTCACGTTTGGGAGTTTTTCATGGAGACCGCTTAATTGGATGGATGAACTGGCAGGAGAGTTTTGGCATTTCCTGGATGTCGGATAAGATTAAAATGAGCAGCATTTCCTTCAGTTGCCCAGGGCCCAAATCAAACAATAATTATTCATCCTTTAAGATCAAATCGGCGAAAACAAAGGTGACCCCTATAAAGAAGGGTAACGAATTCACGATGCAATTAAAGGTAAAAGCAGGCGGGATACTGACAGAATCGTCCTGTTTAGGTGATTTTTCCGATCCAAAATATACTCGGGAAATGGAAGTAGAAATAGAAAAACAAATACTAAATTTCATCAATATAGGCTGGAAAGCCGTGCAGCGGCTGCAAGCAGATCTTCCGGGCTTTGCCGGCTATGTTCACCGGAAATACCCCAAAGATTGGAATGAAATGAAAGAGACCTGGGAAGAAAATGAGCTAGGCGAAATAAAGCTCGACGTTCACGTGAAAGCAATGATTCAACATCCTGGGTTTTTCAGTAAGGTATTCAACTCAGAAGGAAAGTGAGATGCGGGAATTGAAAAAATCGACTATCGAGGTTCCAGAATTAGTCGGCACCATTATCCTATTCGAAATCGGAAGCACCACATTATACATGATCGGGTCAAAGGCTAAACAGGATGCATGGCTGGCGATGAGTATAGCTGCTTCAATCGGATTGGTGCTTGCCTTACTTTATTTAGCAATCTATTACAGGGATCCGGAACGGGATCTCTTTGAACTATTCCGGCATTATCTTGGGAAAAGGCTGGGGACAGTTATTAGTTTATCCTTTGTCGTTTATTTTGCCTATGAAGCGTCACGGGTGCTAAGGGATATGGGAGAATTAACAACTTTGATCCTGTTAAATAAGACGCCGCTGTTTATCATCATGCTGTTAACGGTAATCGTTGTTGGCAATACCGTTCGTTATGGCGCTCGCGTATTATTTCTGACCTGCCTTGCACTGATTCCAATCATGATCCTCAGTTATCTTTTTTTAGGTACGATGATCGTAGGAACGGGTTTAGTTGAATACGAACAGATCATGCCCGTACTTGAACATGGCTGGGAACCCATATGGAACGCGACTGTACCCATTGTAGCTTTTCCATTTGGCCAGTTAGTCCTTTTTCTCGTGTTTTTTCCTCTTGTTAAGGAGAAAAGAAGATTTCGATCGCCAGTTATCATTTCATACATATTGGTTTCCCTTTTTTTAATTGTATTTAATCAAATGAACTTTCTTGTTCTCGGTTCCTATATCGCTGATAAAAGTACGATTCCTCTCTTACAGGTGATCCAGTTGATTGAGATCATCGATGTTTTTGAGCGGATGGACGTGTTATTCGTATTGATCCTGTTTATGGGGATTGGGATTAAAATGGCTGCTTTTTTTGTCGGTGCAGTGACTGGCTTACAAAAAATAACTGGCATTGGATTAAAGAAGTGGGTGATACCTTTAGGAATTATGATATATGCTGCTTCCTTTCTATCGCCCAATTATTCGCATCACATCTGGTTAGGTCTAGAGAAACTGCCCCTAATGTTTTTAATCTTCCAAATTGCGATGCCGCTTTTGCTCTTTATCATTATGCTTGCACATCGGAAACCAAATACAAGGTACCGCAAGGCCTAGTCCGCAGGGTAAACCTGCGGGCTTTTCGTTTTTTGTACAGTATATACAAAACGATTAATACAGTAATTAACTCGAATCACACCATCGTTGTGCTGTTATTCGAGAATTGAACAGTTTCCATGATCCGTGGCTTCGTGCACGATGGTAGAGCGGAGACGGAATGACTGACTCCGTTCCCATTCCAAGCACGAAGGAGAGATAACAGTGATGAAATCCAAACGGACGGTGACCGGATTGTTCTTGTCGCTGGTTCTGTTGTCCGCAGCATTCCCGTTGCCGGCAGCAGCAACAGCAGCGGCGCCTGCTGGAGGAAACATGATCTCAGCAGCAGATTACGGCGCGAACGGCCAGGATGGTCTGGACGATAGGGCAGCAATTCAAGCGGCAGTGGATGCGGCTTCGGCTGGCGATACCGTTCTTATTCCGAAGGGTACGTATCAGTTGTCAGGCACGGTGATGGGAAAGTCGGACGTTTCCATTAGAGGCGAGAAACGAGATAAGACGATCATTCAGTTCACCTCAGAAGCAGATACATACATGTTCTACCTTCATAATGTAACGAACGCTTCGGTATCAGACTTGACGTTGGATGCAGGGCAGAGCCAGATTGCAATGTCGGCTGTCGTGTCCGAAGGCGGTAGCAAAAACAAGATGAACAATCTTAAAGTTCAGAACTTTATCGCGACGGAAGGCTTTGGCCCGCATGCCTTGTACGTGGTAGGTTCGACTCATGTGAGCATTACGAATAATAAGATCACTAATATTGGAACCGCTTCCATTTGGGGTGCAGGCGTTCGTGCAGGCTGGGGTTCGTCGAATGTGCTGGTCGAGAATAACGTCATCGCGGATACAGGACGCGGTGGCATTCTTGTCAACGACGATAGTCCAGGTGCTGTCATTCGTTCCAACAAAATAACTGGCTCAGGATTGAAGGAGCACGGCTTGTCTATTGAACTGCATACGAACGTGGATAACTCCATCATTGAGGACAATGTAGTTGATTTCTGGATCAGCGCAGTTCGTTCCGACACTGTGGCGGTTCGCCGAAACGTCGTGAAACCAACAGACGGCAGGGTAGGCAGTATCGGTCTTGAGGTAATGGCAGACAACGCTGTAACAACTGACAATATCGTAGACGGAGGCCAGCAGGTTGGTATCCAGCAATCTCCGGGTACCGGTCATCAGCTTTGGGGCTATAACGTCGTCAAAAATATGGTCATGTGGGGAATGCAGCTGCAGGGCGAAGGTACAGGGGAAATCGAGCAGTTCCAATATTTCTACAAGAACAGCTTTATTAATACACAGGAGGGTAACCCTGCCGCTGCGTATCCGGGTTATGACGGGAACGGTGTACGGATTCATGGCAGCTCGCAAAACCTGACGTTCGACAGTAATATAATCTCGGGCAATGGGCGTAAAGGCATCGAATTCACAGGAGCAGCGGGCGTCGACCGGCTTAGCTTCATCAATAATATTGTTACGGGCAACAAAGACGTCGCCGTTGATCCATATCCATCTGCGGCTGGACACCTGGAATGGAAAGGGAATATCGTACTTCGCAACGGCAGTAACGAGCAGCCGGTATCGCGCGGCTTTACCAATCCAAAGCCGACTGCGGATTTCGAAACACCAACTCTCGTACGTGTCGGCGAACCGGTTACGTTCGTGAACAAATCGAAGGACAACGGCTCCATATCGCATCAGCTGTGGGACTTTGGTGCTGGACTTCCGAGTGCAAGCAAACAGCCTACCTACGTATACGACCGGCTTGGCGCATATCGAGTGACATTGGTCGTCTGGGATAACGAAGGACGCGCCAGCCTTAAGGAACGTATCGTGCTCGTGCGTCCAGGTAAGCCGGATACACAAGCACCGTCTGTTCCAAGTGGTCTCGTCTCGCCATTGCAAACCGATGAGACGATTGCTCTGAGCTGGAATTCGGCAGCGGACAACGTTGGGGTCGTCAGCTACGATGTGTATGTGGATGGGACGCTTGCTGGATCTACTGCTCCGGGAGAATTGACCTATCTCGTAAACGGGCTTTCCCCTTTGACAACATACAGCATTACACTCCGTGCCAAAGATGCTGCGGGCAACATATCTCCTCCAAGTGCAGCGCTGACGGTTGTAACCGAGGCACCCGATGCAGAGCCTCCAAGCAAGCCGGCTGGTCTGACCGCTGCTACAAGCGGATCGACAAGCGTCAGCCTGAGCTGGATGGCGTCTACTGATAATAAGGAGGTTGCGGGATATGAGGTCTATCGAGGCGGTAATCTGATCGGGACGACAACAGGTTTAACCTATGAGGCAACAGGCTTGATGCCAGGAACATCGAATACGTTCACAGTCAAGGCGAAGGACGCTGCAGCTAACACTTCCGAAGTAAGTGATCCGGCTACGGCCGTTCAAGCCGCGCCTCTTGGCGATGTGTATTTGAGCGATTATAACTGGGACAGCGGAACCGCGGGCTGGGGCAGCATCATGCGAGACAAATCCTCTGACGGCAGGCCAATTACACTAAATGGCGTCGAATACCCTAAAGGACTCGGCACGCATGCCGCTTCAGAAATCGTCTACACGGTAGGTGGAGCGTACAGCCGTTTCCTCGCTAAGGTAGGCGTGGACGACGAGACGTATGGCAACGGAGCAGTATCCTTTGAGGTATGGCTTGATGGCGTGCTTGCTTACAACAGCGGCGTCTTGACCGCATATTCGGAGACAGCATCGATCGATCTGGATATCAGTGGTGCGCAGGTTCTTAAGCTGGTCGTTACAGATGGCAGCAACGGCACCGATTGGGATCATGCGGATTGGGGAGATGCCCACATCGTATTCGACAGCGGCGAATAGAGACGAGGCAAGTGATTTCTAGAAGACGTATGGAGCAAGGAAGCCGTACCATCATGGACGGCTCCTTGGATCCATTGTCTTGAATGAAGGGAGGTGAGTAATGAACCATAATGCCTAGCATCAGAGAGGAAGCTCTTTACGGGTTAGCCGTAAATGTCTGCATGTCATTATTCTTATGTAGAAAGCGAGAGTGAACTCATGAAACAAGCGAAGTCATTAAAGACATCTAAGGCGAACAAAAAAATGGTAAGTCTCTTATGCTCGGCGGCCTTGCTGCTTCCCCTCATACCGGCAACGACTGCTTATGCTGCATCCTTAGACGTTACTTCTTATGGCGCTAACGGCACCGACACAGGTGACGACAGTGCGGCCTTCCAAGCTGCCGTCAATGCAGCGTCCAGCGGTGATACGGTATTTATCCCGAACGGCACGTATTACCTGAATAGTGCGGTGAGCGGAAAGTCAGGTGTCAAAATTACAGGCCAAAGCCGTGATAATACGATTATCGAATACTCTTCTTCGACGGCTAATACGTTCTTCTCTCTCTACAACTTGTCCGGTGCCGAAGTGTCTTCAATGACACTCGACGCTAACAACAGCACGGTACCGCAATCTGCGGTTGTTTCGGAGAATGGCAGCGGCAATAAAATATTGAATCTCAAGGTAAAAGATTTTGGGATGTCTTCCGGCTTTGGTCCATTCGCGTTGTATGGGGTCAACACAGACAATTTGACGATCAAAGACAACGTCGTTACGAACATTGGCGTCAATTCGGACTGGGGCGGCGGTGTGCGCGTAGGCTGGGGTTCAGATCACTCTCTGATCGAAAATAACTATGTCGCAGACACGGGCCGTGGCGGGATTTTCGTCAACGATGACAGCCCTTATGCAATCGTACGTGGTAATACGGTCACCGGTACCGGTCAACAGATGGAAGGTCTCGGCATCGAGCTACATACCAACGTCGATTATTCTCTAGTTGAGAACAATACGGTCGACCACTGGATCAGCACAGTACGCTCTGCCTATATCGCGGTCCGCAACAACTATGTGGGGTCGAGCACAACAGTGGGCAATATGGGTCTCGAAGTCATGGTCGATCATGGCGTCACTTCCGGTAACTTAGTCGACGGCGGCCAGCAGGTTGGCATGCAGCAATCACCGGGTACGGGATACCAGCTCTGGAACTATAATACGGTCCAGAACATGGTGATGTGGGGGATGCAGCTGCAGGGTGAAGGAACGGGGCAGACGGAGCAATTTCAATATTTCTACAAAAACACGTTCAAAGACGGTGCGTCCGGAAATCCTGCTGCAGCATATCAGGGGTATGACGGCAACGCAATCCGTATTCATGGCAATACGCAAAATATTACGTTCGACAGCAACACAATTACGAACAACGGCCGCAAAGCAATTGAAATTACGACTGCTGGCGGAACGGATCGCCTCAGCTTCATTAACAACACGATTACGAATAATGGCGGACCGTCTATTGACCAGTATCCATCCTCTGCGTCAAATCTGGAGTGGAGCAACAATACCGTCAGTGGTAACGGCACGGATACGCAGCTTACAAGCAGGGGCTTCAGTGATCCGAAGCCAGTCGCTAACTTCACAGCTCCTCTAACTGTGCAGCTTGGTCAATCCGTGACCTTCACAAACACGTCGACCGATAACGGTACAATCGTCGAGAATCTGTGGGATCTTGGCGAAGGCCTGCCAGTCACAACTGCCAGCCCAACGTATACGTACCAGAAGCCAGGAACGTACCAAGTTATTCTCGGCGTATGGGATAACGGCGGTCGTGCCAGCGTGAAGGAACAGACGATTACGGTAAACGCAGGACCTCCAGATACGACGGCGCCAACAACACCAACGAATTTGACGTCCCCATCGAAAACAGATACGACCGTTACATTGACATGGACGGCCTCAACGGACAATATCGGTATTGCCGGTTATGACGTTTACAAAGATGGTGTATTGGCTGGTTCAACGGTAGGTTCCACTACAACTTCGTTTACAGTGAGCGGCTTAACCTCTAATACGGCTTACACCTTCAAGGTGAGAGCGAAGGATGCCTCCGGCAACACATCGGCGCAGAGCAGCGCGATCAGTGTGACGACTAGCTCGATTCCGACACCGGTATGGGTGCCTTGTGCAGGCGAGAACAATCAATGCAGCTTCACAGGCACGAAGGACGTACGCTACGGTGCAGCAGGCAGCTACCATTACGGCACTTATACCAACGGGGTAATGTGCAGCAACAACACTTTTGGTGATCCGGCTCCGGGGCAATATAAATCATGTGATGTGAACATGGCGGTTGGTGGTGGAGGCGGTGATACACAGGCTCCTACGGCTCCAGCAGCTCTTACTTCGCCATCAAAAACATCAAACAGCATCAATCTATCATGGAGCGCCTCGACGGACAATGTCGGAGTGACGGGTTATGAGATTTACAATGGAGGGACACTTGCTGGTTCGACTACTGGCGCGACTTCGTTCAACTTAACAGGTCTCTCTCCAAGCACGGCATACAGCTTTACAGTGAAAGCAAAGGACGATGCAGGTAATGTTTCGGCGGCTAGCTCCGCGCTTAATGTAACAACGAATGCATCAGCTGGTGATACGCAGGCTCCTACAGCTCCTACGGGACTTACTTCGCCATCCAAAACATCATTCAGCGTCAGCCTGTCATGGACGGCCTCGACGGACAATGTAGGCGTAACAGGCTATGAAGTGTATAACGGCTCAACGCTTGCAGGCACAACAACCAGTACGACGTCGTTCAACGTAACAGGACTGTCGCCAAGTACGGCGTACAGCTTCACCGTGAAAGCGAAGGACGCTGCAGGCAATGTTTCAGCTGCCAGCTCCGCGCTGAACGTGACGACAAACGCGTCGGGCGGTACAACAACTACCGGCTCCATTACGCGTGAATACTGGACGAATATTACGGGCAGCACAATTGCCAGCATCCCAACTAGCACAGCTCCTACGGGCACCAGCTCGTTGACTAGCTTCCAAGCACCTTCGAACTGGGGTGACAATTACGGCACGCGCATCCGTGGTTATATCGTCCCAACCGTAACGGGTACGTACCAATTCTCGATCGCTGGCGATAATAACAGCGTGCTGTACCTCAGCACGAATGACAATCCAGCGAATAAGACTCAAATCGGGGAAGTTGTCGACTGGGTGAACGAGCTGAGCTGGACGCAAAATTCTGGCCAGCAGTCCGGTCAGATTACACTGACAGCCGGTCAACGCTACTATGTCGAAGTCCTGCACAAAGAAGAGGGCGGCGGAGATCATCTTGCGGTTGGCTGGAAGACACCTGGCAGCTCCACCTATTCGGTCATCGGCGGGGCTAATCTGGCGCCAATTCAATAAAAAGATGGATGAGTGAATCGCAAGCGACGAGAGGTCGCTTGCGATTTTCTTTTTGTGCCTGCAGCGATTAAATCTACTGATCTGTTTTTACCAGCTTTCGTTTCGCAGAGGTTACAATCCACAGGCATAGTGGAATGGCTATCGCGCAAACGGGAATAGCGATGGTTTCCCAAAATTTCTGCAGCAGCATTATCGTTGCTTCATTGGGGATGCTGAGCGCAATGATAAAGATGACTGGAGCACTAAACCACATCATGCGTTTCCATGACTTAATCCGAAACCACTGCCCCATTTCATAACTGGTCATGAACAAATACAAGGAGATTTTCGCGAACACGCCAAATATCCAAATAAAGATGACGAGAATATCCAGGTTCTGAATGAAATTTAAAATGTTGATCGACCGAACCAGCATAAAATAGGGGAATCTGAGCTCCTGTGCAACCGCTGTGCCGAATACCATCAGCACCATAATCGTAGTTATAATGAGCATGATTCCGGTCATCCAGACGCTTGCCATAGTCTTCTTTAGGATGTGCTTGGAATTGGAGAGGAATGACAATAGAACCAGCAGCATAAATGATTCGCCAAGAAATGAAGATGGGGCGAGGGAGGCACTGATAATTTCTTTCAGGCTCGCATCACCCATGACCGGCAGCAAACTTCTCCATTTCGCGTTCGATATATTAAGCAGTAAACTGACCAGCAGCGTGATGATCGTCACAGGTCCTGCTATTTCGCAAAAGCGTCCGATTCCCGTAATCCCGCTGGTGCTTGTTAAATAAATAGCAGCTCCCAAAATCATCACCATCAGCACCCATACTGGTGTTTGATCCAGCAGGACAAGATGAATGAAGTCTGCAAAGGAACGAAGCACATCTCCCGATAGAATAAACCACGCTGTAAAATAGGGGATGGTGATGATTTTGCCAAGCCAAGAACCTAGCAGTTCTTGACTAAATTGGGTTAAGCTTTGACCGGGATGCTGCATCCCTACTTTGACTACCAGATAGGTGATAGCACCACCTAGGACACAGGACAAGAGCATGGACATCCAAGCATCTTGTTTGGCTATTTCCACAGCAGGCGAGATACGCAGCCAAATAGCCATCACCACTTCAACAGTTGCAACGATCCAGAATATTTGCCACCCCGTTAATTTCATATCCTCGGTCCTTTCCTATGTACCTGCTGAATCTCACATCGAAGCGTTCGTTTGTCCCGGATCATGGTACCGAAGATGTACCTCCGCTGTAATCGTCATTTTGCTGAAAGTATCATTCCAATTCTTCTGTAAAGACTTCCATTCATGAGGATACTTCTGATGCACAAGCTCACCGAGTCCGAGTATATCTACCTTGTATTGCTTCTGAGCTTTCTGAATTAGCTTGACGACATCCCGCTCTGCTTCTTGACTCAACTTCTTTTGAATGGCTCCAAGATCCTGAGCCTCTGAAGGGTCAAGTGATGTATTGTTTTCCACAATGTTCCCGAATCCATGTAATTGGATATGCACGTGCATGCCTTGTGCGTCCTTCTCCACCCGAATGTGCCTCTTGGGTGACTTAACCCTTAAGCTGATGTTGCCTTCCTTTTGACTTTCAGATGTTGTCACGGTAAGTGTTTTTTGTCTGCCCTTAATCCAGTTCGCATAATAAGATTCCTCAGGGTTCAAGAAACCGATTAAATGGAGTTCATGCTCTTTATCCAGTATCGCTGCCCCTGAGTAAATGAATTTCTTTTTGGAAGAGTTAGTACTAATTGCTGGAAGCAATACGGCGCCTCCTTTCGGTAACGATTCACACAAAAATTCCCTATAGTAATAAGGCTTCATCCCGAGTGCCATTTGAACACTATACAGAGTCGTACTAATCAAAGCATCGAAGGTAGGCTCAGTAGCAAGGATATCCTTTGCCGTACCGCCTTTCACGATCCAAATCACCGATCTCATCTCCGACTTCGGGTTACGTACGATCATATCCAGATATTTAAGAAATCCCTGTCCCGCTACTCCTTGCTCTGCTATTCTCTGTCCGACCAGAATCGTTTGGCGATGGGCATAAAATAAGGTGCGAGAGAGCTGCATTTGCAGATTCTGGCCCGCATCCATAAAATTTTTCCCGGTGGCGTTGACAACCACAAAGCTTCTTTTTTTACTGGGACCATTATTTTCACCGCCTAAAGCAGCTGGGACTGCAATCTGGGAGCTTACTTCAAGCTGGCCATCCTGGCTCAAGTCGAGCCCTCCGCCGATAACAATTGCTAGTTGGTTGGGCTCCTTGAGATTCCAACAGCTGCTGGTTACGGCAGAGAAGACTAATAAGCAAATGATAATCATTGTTTTCTTCATCAATGGATCCCCCTAACAATCAGGTGTATCTGCTAGCTCGTACCCTTACGAGGCCGTCTCCAAAAAACATCCTTCAACTTGCTCTTCTTCGTCGGCGCGATCGGCTGAAGATATGGTGTTCCGAGCGGAGTCAAATGGATGAGGTGGATCATGATCAAAATCAAGCCAAGAGCCACACCAAACAGACCAAATACTCCAGATAGAATCAGCAGAGGAAACCTCAGCATTCTTAAGGGGTAACCGAAACGGTAACGCGGTATAACAAACGAGGAAATACCCGCCGCCGATACGACGATCACGATAGGTGCCGAAATAATCCCTGCCTGGACGGCAGCTTGACCGATTACCAATGCTCCCACGATGCTGACGAGCGGACCGATTTGCTGTGGAAGACGAATCCCGGCTTCCCTCAATCCTTCAAACATGAATTCCATCAAAAACACCTCAATGACCGTCGGAAAAGGGGATTGCTCCCTAAGACCCGTGATACTCATCATAAGTTTTGGCGGCATCATTTCGGGATGATACGTGGTCAACGCGATATAAATGGAAGGGAATAGGATTGAAAAAAGAGCGAACAAATAACGGATCCAACGGTTCATGGTTACATACAAAAAGCGTTCGTAGTAATCGTCCGGGGCTTGAAGTCCATCCCAGAACGTCATCGGCACGATCAGAACGATAGGAGATCCGTTAACGAAGACAGCTATTCGTCCTTCCATAAGTCCCGCGGATACGACATCTGCGCGTTCGGTGCTCATCATTTGCGGAAAAGGCGAATAGTTGGTGTCTTCAATATATTCTTCGATATAACCAGATTCCAAGACACCTTGGATATCAATTGTCTCGATTCTTGACCTTACTTCTTCAAGCAAATTGTCTGATGCAAGACCTCGGATATAAGCGAGAACAACATCGGTTTTCGTTAATTTGCCAATTTGAAAGGTTTCCATTTTAAGATCCGGCGTCACGATAATCCGTCTGAGCATGGTCGTATTCGTTCGCAGATGCTCGGTAAAGCTTTCGCGGGTGCCGCGCAGGGAAGCCTCCGTTGAAGGCTCTTCAATGGACCTTGTTTCAAACTGCGCGACATCAGCCAGAAGGATGGAAGTCTCACCATCAGCCAGGAACGCTACACTACCTTTTAAAATATGATCCGCAGCTTCTTCAAAGGAGGTTACTCGTTTGGTCTGGAGAGCTGCTACAAATTCTTGATCACACATTTGGGCAAGACTGTCTAATGCCCCAAGTCCTTGAGGAACTCCTTCATATATTAACGGTTTAAGGATACTGGACTGAACAAAATCTTTATCGATCATGCCGTCGATGTACACCAGTAGAAGCTTGGCATCATTGTGCAGAGTTAGACGACGGAAGACCACATCAGAGCAGTGTTCAAATATGGAAATGAGTGTTTGTTCGTTCTCTTTGAGGTTAGAACTAACCGTCCGAGCGCTATTTTCTTGTGAAGGAATGCCTTCATTTGATGGCGTTGGCAATTATGGCACCTACCACTGGAAATGTTTTGTGTTTCTAGATACTATACCCAAACGTTGAAGAAGCATACTTTGCCGGCTATAGTAGAGCTATCACATGGCATATGTACATGCAATTAGGAGGTTAATTCATGCAATTAGAAGTGATTGCAACTTGTATGGACGATGCTTTGACGGCTGAGGCGAATGGAGCAGACCGCCTGGAGCTTATCACGGCTATTACGGAAGGCGGCTTAACACCTGGGATCGGCTTGGTTGAGCAAGTCGTTCGTGCAGTCCGCATTCCGGTATTTGTAATGGTGCGCCCACACAGCCGTTCATTCGTCTATGCAGAGCATGATATCGATACAATGGCTTTGGAAATAAAGGCGATTGTAAAAGCTGGCGCAGCAGGCATTGTGCTTGGCGCTTTAACTTCGGAAGCGAATATTGACGAGCATGCGCTTGAGCGTCTGCTGCCGCTCACCGAAGGGCTGCAAGTGACGTTCCACCGAGCTTTCGATGAGCTGGAAGATCAGCTTGAGGGGTTGCACACACTTATGAAGTATTCACAAATCACACGTGTGCTGACTTCTGCCGGGCAGCGGCCGGCGATTGAGTCGGCTCAGGAGATGGCTCGGCTTGTTGCCGCAGCCAGCGAAGGCGAACTGACCATATTGGCTGGCAGCGGTCTTACAACGGAAGACATTACGGGCTTTATTCAGGAGACCGGAGTAAAGGAAGTGCATTTCGGATCAGCGGTTCGTTATGGTAAATCCAACTTGTCTCCGATTGACCCATTCATTCTTCAGATGCTCGCGGACAACGTGCATGCTATTAAGTAATATCGATCGATAATCTTTTTCAAAAAAGTAAAGGCAACCGACCATAATGATCGGTGGCCTTTACTTTTTAGTAGTAAGGTAAATGAAAATTTTCATAGATGATAGTTTAATGTCTCAATCGTTCTTCCTATGATCTGTATACCCTAGTAAGTATGAAGATTAATAGTTTTCATTATGGATTAGGAGGGATAGAGAAGCGATGAAGATTATCGTTAATGAGAAAGAGCTGAAGGAATATTTCGACGGACTGGCTCGCCTGCTGCAGCCAAGATCAGCTCAGGAGCCGGCATTGGAACCACTAAATGCGTCAACGCTCATGACAGAGCTGCGACAAACCATTCGAGAGGAATTGACTTTGATTGGACTTGAAGAACAGCGAGATATCGGTTCGTACAGCTTGAATAAACTCAAATCAGTATTTGAACCGTACACAGGCAAGCCAGCCGAGCTGTTAACCCCAGCCGGGACAATCGAAGGGACTATTGCTAAGGTTGGCGGAGATTATTTGGTCGTGCGCGAGCACGGAGGGACGAGCGTTATGGTGCCGCTGGAACAGCTGGTAGCCTTTCAATTAACAGGAAAGCAGGTGGAACGATGATTGAAGAATTACAGTCGCTCGTGAATAAGGAGATTCAGATCGCGAGTGCTCTAGAAACGATTAGTGGAACGCTAGTGTCGGTAGACGGCACAGCGGTGACACTGCGCACGTCAGAGGTTTTCGGCTATGAGAATGGCAGCTATGCAATCATTCAGCTGCGTTTCATTTCTTACATCCGAATGCTTTAACAATAACCGAAAGAAGGGAGGAGAGAATATTGTCGTTTCAACGTGTGCCGGGACTGGTCAGCATAGTCATCACTGTCTACAACAAGCTTCCCTATCTGACGGATTGCTTGACGAGTCTGCTTAATCAAACATACCCCAGTTGGGAGCTCATTCTCATAGATGATGCATCTACGGATGGGTCTTACGAAAAGGTTATGAATTGGCTTAACAACAACGAGCCGCTATTACGGGAAGGTAAGGGCATCTATACGCTTCGACTTCCACGCAACACAGGCTATGCAGGAGCAATAACGGCTGGGATGTATTTGGCCAAAGGGGAATTTATCGCTATCCAGGATGCAGATGATCTATCTCATCCAGAGCGGCTCGCAAGGCAGGTCCTTTATCTGAACAATAATCCGCAGATCGATCTGCTCGGCACGAATTACGAAGTGTTCGAAGATGGAAAGCCGGACAGCCGGAAGGCAGTGCATTGGCTCAAATACGGTGATCAGATCGGGAAAGTCTATACAAAAGGCGGACATTGTATCTGCCACGGAACTGCGATGTTCCGAGGGGCAGTGTTTGATCGTATCGGAGGACATACAAGACGTATAGAAGGTGCCGAGGATTACGAATTTATAGCGAAAGTGATTAAGCCAGGAGCGAGAAACGTAGATAATTTGCGGGAGGTGCTGTATTACTACCGCAAACATCAGAATCAGCGCTCACGCAATTATTTCGGTAACTCCAATAGGGATCATGGCTATGACACGTAATCGAATTCGTCTGTTAATGGTAATGGACAGCTTAGCTGTTGGCGGTACAGAAACCTATGTACTGAGCTTTGTGAAGGCTTTCCCATCGCTTGGTGTCATGCCCGTATACGCAGGTGGAACCGGAGTGATGTATGAATCTTATGCTCGTGCAGGATGCCCGATTCATCGCGTGGAGCTGACGGCTGAGCAGCTGCTGAACCCGGCGAACCAGGTGAAGGCGGTATACAAGCTTACTCAGATTATGCGCAGCAGGAAAATTGATTTGGTGCATATTCACCAAACGCCGTCCGGTCTATATGCAGCGGAAGCAGCAAGGAAACTGGGCATCCCGGTTGTGTTTACCGTGCATGGTGCTTACTATCCGCCAGAGCAGCTTCAGCTTATGAAGGCTGGCGGATGCACCTTCATAAGCGTTAGCCTTCCGGTGCAAGCATATTTAGATGCCATGGGCATACCATCACATCTGATTGCTAATGGCATTAATTTTGAACAATATCGCTCCGAATCTTCTGCTGCGCTGCGCGCCAGTCTTCGGATTCCAGAAGGAGAAAAGATTGTGGTCTATGCGTCCCGTCTAGCATGGGACAAGGCCGCGGTATGCGCGATGCTTGTGCGAGCAGCACGCACGATTCGATTAAATGAATCGCTTCCTCTCCACTTAGTTATCGCAGGTTCAGGCAACCAAGCTGCCACAATCGCCGAATTGGCAGAGACAGTGAACCTTGAATGCAATACGACCTTTGTCCATCTGGTTGGTAGTCAACTGCAAATGCGTGATTATTACAATCTGGGAGATCTTGTCGTTGGGACCGGAAGAGTTGCACTCGAGGCGATGGCGTGTGGCAAGCCTGTGCTCGCAATAGGCAATCACGGATATTTTGGCCTTGTGGAACAGCCTGTATATGAAGAGGCCTGGCAATATTATTTTGGTGACCATAATTCGAAGGAGCGCCCCTCCGAGCAGAGGATCGGGGAGGTAATCAGCAAGGCACTTGCTTCCGCTAACAAGCTGGAGGAGATGGGCCTGCAAGGACAAGCATGGGCTCGGGCGAATTTTCATATTCGCGATAAAGCCCTTCAGATGAAGCAGCTGTATAATTCCTTGCTTCAGAAGAATGGATAGGAATGGAGTGATAGTAATGCGAAAAGTGTTGTATTTAGGTTGGATTGGCTTCAACAACCTTGGGGATGAGTGGATGTGGGAGATGTTCAAAGCCATGTCGGAGGCTCATCTAAAGGGCGACGAGTATCAAGTTATTCCTTCACTTCCGCAAGTGGAATGGAAGAAAGTAAGCCAGTACGATACGATCGTTCTTGGCGGTGGATCGCTGATTGTCCCGGGGTATGTCGATCTGGTTCATGAGGCGCTGGAGTTAGGGAAGAGGACCATCATATGGGGCAGCGGCCATGACCGGCTTCATAAGTGGGCGCCATCGCAAGATGGGCAGCTTACGCCGGAGACAACCGTTGAAAGTGCTCCTTATCGCATGAAGCTGAAGGCTGTGATGGAGCAAAGCGTCTATTGCGGGATCCGAGGGCCATGGACGAAGGATTATATTGAATCGCTTGGGGCTTTGCCTAAGCATATCACCATCAGCGGGGATTCCGCGATGTTGATGAACGCGCTGAAGCCTATGCCAGCTTTGCAATTGGGTAGTAGCACAGAAGGACAGCATCGGACGATTGGCATCAATTGGGGAACCTCCTATAACCGGATTTACGGTGGCAGCGAGGAACGAGTGGAGGACGCTCTAGCCGAAACGGGCCGAGCACTGCTAGCACTCGGGTACAGAATTCATCTGTATTCAGTCTGGGGGGCTGACGAGAAGGCGCTGGCCAGTCTTTACCGCAAGCTTGGCCATGATGAGCGTGTTACGTTTGATCCAAAAGTATATTCCGCAGCGGATTATGTACAACTGCTGGCTGGATTCGAAGCGACGATTAACTTTAAGCTGCATGCCAATCTATTATCAGCGGCGGCGAACGTTCCATTTGTCTGCATCGGATATCGGTTCAAAAGCTTTGATCTAATGCATGGACTAGACTTAACCGATTGGATCGCAGCTTCTGATGATCCACAATTGGCCGAGAAGCTGACAGAGAAAGTTCTAGCTGCAGCGGCTTTACGTGAAGGTTTTATAAATAAGCTGGATGAGGGGCGTCAGGCTGCATATCAATCGCTAATTACGCCATTTCAGGAGCGATTATTTTAAGTTTATATGCTGAGTCCTCACAGATAAGATGGATTCAGCTTTTTATTGTGCAGGAATACAGAATGAGAACTTATATGCTATTATCGAGGCAGCAAGCAAATAGGACTCATGCCTAATTGTTTCTTAAGGATGGTGATAACATGTCAACTGAACGTCGCCTTACGAACTCACAAACCATGGCTTATCAGCATATCAGTCAATATGCTAGTATCAGGAGAGCGGCTGCACAAGAATCAATCCGAGAAATTCTCCAGTTGTCAAATATCCCCTTCGAGATCTTTGAGGCTTACGTTTCGAAATTGCATTCGCAAGCCAGAGTAGCGATGCATTTCCATCCAGACCGCCCAATTGCAGACATGAAAAGTGTAGCGGAAGCATTACTTGAGCAAGGAATTTACAAAAGTCAGTTTGAAACGCAGATTTCTAATGGCAGTGTGTCTGCCTTTCCTGGTGGTGCCCGGGATGTCTGGGAGAGGGACTTGTTTGGAGGAGCCTATCAGCTGGCGGGCGTAACCCACAGTGAAAGGCCGAAATACGGAGCGTTGGATGTCATGTATCATTCTGATGGTCCATCTCCAAGATTTGGGTCATGTTATTTCCTTCTAACTCTACAGGCATCTTATCGTACTACATTTACATATGGAGGCTCCCAGGATTATCCTGTTGTACAAGGAACCTTTCAAGAATTCGATGATATTATAGCTGCTGTTCTTAAAGACGCATTTTTCCGAGAATTCACCCTTGGAGAGAGCAATCTCTCACCAAGAAAAGTACTCGACCGATTATTGAACGCGTCGGAATCCCTGATCACTAATCGCCTAGAACAGATGCCTAGTCGAAATCTTAATTATTTTATTGAAGCTCAGGTTCACGGTGATATTACTTTGCAAGATGACGTGGACATCCTTGTGGCAGACCCCTCGTTTCAAAGAACTGTCGTAGGGAATACTTTGGAGAAACTTTGTATGAAATACTCAATAGATCTTCATTGGCATAAGGGATTTACGATTCAGGCTGATGAAGTGCCATCAGATTTCAGGGGGCCAGCTATGCCGTCATTGGCACGAAGAATTGCGAGGGAAAATCTTATTGATGCTAGTATCGTTGGAGCTGCCGTTAATGATTTAAAGCGCAATGCGGATCATTGGAGTGATAGGGGAACCTATGAGGAGGTTCTTCAGGAATTAAAATACATGTGGCATGTGTTAGTGCGATATGGCAAACCTGCGCAACAAACTAGATTGGAAAACGTCTAAATAATGGCAGGATTTGAAGAATATAAAACTTTTAGTTCGATACCACAAGGATTTCGCGGATAAACATAGTATTCATATACGCAGAAGGATTAACGCAGCAGGTGAAGTCAACGGTGCTATAGCAAGACTACGAGGCGTAGGTGATATTTCTTGTTTCTTTTTGATTACATCGTGAATCTGGCGATTTTTTCTCTCTTGGTTAGTACACCATTAGTAATCCGTTCATTTATCAACCTCAGACCGTTAAAGCATCCGCTGATTTGGAGCGGTCTCTATGCGGGCGTCGTCTCCATTGTTCTCGTTCTATTAGCTGTGAAACAGCAAGGATATGTTTATGATATCCGTTATGCCCCTGTCATTTTGACATTTGCTTATCTAGGTCCCGTTCCGGGCATTATCACTGGTCTATTCGCATTGTCTATCCGTTTGCTTTCAAGCGGAAATTGGTTCCCGGCAATAGCCGGCTGGTTATTTATCATGGTCGTCTTTTCCATCCTGCACACTTACTTTTCCCGTTGGCAGTTACCGCACTTTAAGAGAAGCCTGGCGTTGTCAGGTGCTTACATCGTCGTTTACATGACAATCGTGTTTACATTCCGTATTCTAGTTCACGAGCCACTCTTTCATATTCAGTATTTATTGTTCGTCATATTAGGAGTCCTATTAGGTGGGCTGCTAATTGAATCCCATGAACGACTGCGTCGGACCATTGCTGAACGAAATGAGATGGAATTGTCGTTAAACGCAAGCGAGTATCAGTATCGCCTCATCGCAGAAAATACATCCGACCTTATCGTGGTAATGGATCCTGATCACTCGATACGATATTTTTCACCTTCGCATGCGTTTGTGTTAGGATATCCCGGTCTAGCACAGGATCGCGCGGAGCTGGACCGTATCATATGCCCCAATGATGCGATGGTGTTTAACCAAACCGTAAGAAAGATATTGGAGCGGAAGACAACACAATCATTGGAAATTCGATTCGTGCATCAAGACGGGCGTTTAATACCATTTGATTCGCTATGTAAGCCGATCGAGGGGAAGGGTGGCCGAATTGAGCATATCGTCATCATCAGCCGAGACATTTCCGAGCGTAAAAAAGCGGAGGAATTTCTTGTGCAGTCCGAGAAGTTGTCCATTGTTGGGGAATTGGCGGCAGGTGTAGCCCATGAAATCCGTAATCCACTGACCACCATCAAAGGGTTTCTCCAATTGTATAACCTTGAGAATCCCACAATGAAGTACGGCGATTTGCTCCAAGACGAATTGGAACGTATTGAGATCATTACGAGCGAGCTTCTGTCGATGGCTAAACCGCAAGCTAATGCCTTTACCACAACGAATGTCAAAGAGGTCATCGAACAGACACTCGAGTTTTTGGCACCGCAGTCGTTATTAAACAATATTGAGTTCAAACGCGAATACCAAGGGGAGTATTTCCCGGTTACATGTGTGAAGAATCAATTGAAGCAGGTGTTCCTTAATGTATTTAAGAATGCGATCGAATCCATGCCACATGGCGGAGAAATTCATATTGGCCTGCAAATAGATAACGAGGAATGCCTTATTACTATTCAAGACCAAGGCTGCGGTATTCCCGAGGAGCACCTTCATCGATTGGGACAACCTTTCTATAGCTTGAAAGAGAAGGGGACGGGGCTTGGTCTTATGATTAGTCATAAAATCATTAAACAATATCATGGCTGCATCAACTATCAAAGCAAGGTCAACGAAGGCACGCGGATTGAGATCAGATTACCGAGCCATGAATGATGCAAGTAGAGCGGACAATCAACAAAAAGAACCTGGGCAGCTGCCCAGGTTCTTTTTGTATTGCCTATATGTAGACGCAATGTTATAATCAGACCATCACCGTCTTTTTGAGTTAGAGTACAGTTAGTTCATCTTACAATTTTATTGTAGCATGCCGTTAAAACTCTTGTCAAATGGTTTTTCTCAATTTACTAGTAGTTAGGAGAGATTGAATGACCTCATTCGTACTTGGTATTCAGGAAATGGAAAACACGCAGCTTTTACTCGTTGGAGGAAAAGGGTTAAATTTAGGGGAATTATCAACAATAGAAGGAATCCATGTACCAGAAGGATTTTGCGTTACTACAGAGGGGTATCAAAATGCCATCGAGCAAAACGAAACGTATCATGCTTTACTGAATCGACTAACAGGGCTAAAATCAGATGATCGTGCTCAAATTACGGAAATCAGCAGGGATATTCGACAACTCATACTGGATATACAAATCCCATCCGAGGTTGTGGAAGCCGTCACTCATTATCTCTCCAAGTTTGGAGAGGAACATGCTTATGCCGTTCGTTCTAGTGCGACTGCTGAAGATTTGCCGAATGCCTCTTTTGCTGGTCAACAAGACACTTATTTGAATATCATCGGCAAAGAAGCAATCCTGCAGCATATCAGCAAATGCTGGGCTTCACTATTTACGGATCGAGCAGTCATTTACCGCATGCAAAATGGATTTGATCACAATCAAGTTTATTTAGCCGTTGTCATTCAACGGATGGTTTTCCCGCAGGCTTCAGGCATTTTGTTTACCGCTGATCCCATTACTTCTAATCGTAAGGTGCTTTCCATCGATGCGAGTTTTGGACTTGGGGAAGCACTGGTCTCTGGCTTGGTATCGGCTGATAGTTATAAAGTTCGCGATGGAAAAATCATCGATAAGAGGATAGCAGCTAAAAAATTAGCTATCTATGGACGAAAAGAAGGCGGTACAGAGACAATACAGCTTGATCCTGAACAGCAGGTGTCTCAAACACTCACAGAGCAACAAATTTTAGAGCTGGCACGCATCGGAAGACAGATCGAAGAACATTTTGGCAGCCCCCAAGACATCGAATGGTGTTTGGATGATGGTACCTTCTATATTGTCCAGAGCCGTCCGATCACTACATTATTCCCGATCCCTGAAGCAAATGATCAAGAAAATCACGTCTATCTATCTGTTGGTCATCAACAAATGATGACAGATCCCATAAAACCAATGGGATTGTCTTTTTACCTGTTAATTACTCCTGCACCTATGCGTATAGCCGGTGGGAGATTGTTTATTGATGTTGCGCCAAGGCTGGCAACATCTGTCAGCCGGGAAACATTATTAAATACCGTTGGGCCCGATCCGCTCACAAAAGGCGCACTCATGACCGTAATAGAGCGGGATTTTATAAAATTGTTACCACCAACTGATCAAACAGCACCAAGTCTAGGCAGAAGTAATATAGATATGCAGGCACAAATTGAAAACAATCCGAACATCGTTGCTGAATTGATTCAAAGTAATCGCGCATCGGTAGAAGAGCTGAAACAGAACATACGGACGAAATCAGGATCGGATTTACTTGATTTTATTTTGGAAGATATCCAGCAATTAAAGAAGATCTTATTTGACCCACGAAGTACGGCTGTGTTTATGTCTGCTATCAATGCTTCATTATGGATCAATGAAAAAATGAATGAGTGGTTAGGTGAGAAAAACGCAGCTGATAAGCTGTCTCAATCTGTGCCAAACAATATTACCTCGGAGATGGGTCTGGCATTAATGGATGTTGCCGATGTCATTCGTCCTTATCCGGAAGTTATTGATTATTTACAGCATGTTGAAGATGATAACTTTTTGGATGAACTAGTTAAGTTCGAAGGCGGGCAAAAAGCTCATTCGGCAATCAATGCTTATCTCAATAAATATGGAATGCGATGCGCCGGAGAAATCGATATTTCTAAAACGCGTTGGAGTGAAAAACCAATTACACTGGTTCCCATGATTTTGGGTAACATCAAAGCCTTTGAGCCTAATGCCGGCCATCAAAAGTTTGAGCAAGGGCGCCAGGAAGCTTTGGAAAAAGAACAAGAGTTATTAGAACGATTGAAGCAATTACCGGATGGTGAACAGAAAGCTGAAGAAACAAAACAAAAGATCGACCTCATCCGCAACTTCATTGGCTATCGGGAGTATCCAAAATATGGTTGGATCAGCCGCTATTTCGTTTATAAACAGGCTTTACTGAAAGAAGCGGAACAGCTCGTACATGCGTCGGCCATTCTTGAAAAAGAAGATATATTCTACCTCTCTTTTGAAGAGCTTCACGAAGTCGTACGCACAAACAAGCTGGATTATCAGATCATCAGTGAGCGAAAAGGTGACTATAAATTTTACGAAAAACTAACTCCCCCACGTGTTATCACATCTGATGGTGAGATTATTACAGGTGAGTACAAGCGAGAAAATCTCCCTGCCGAAGCTATTGCAGGTCTGCCTGTTTCTTCAGGCGTAATTGAAGGACGAGCACGAGTCATCTTAAATATGGACAATGCTTATCTAGAAGATGGAGATATTCTGGTCACCAAATTCACTGATCCCGGCTGGACACCATTGTTTGTATCTATCAGTGGCCTCGTTACAGAAGTTGGTGGATTGATGACTCATGGAGCTGTAATCGCACGTGAATATGGCTTACCAGCCGTTGTCGGAGTGGAAAATGCGACCAAACTAATACAGGATGGGCAGCGAATTCGTGTACATGGGACAGACGGTTATATTGAAATTTTGTAGTTGTTGAAATGAAATGGATACGATAGTTGAATCCAGAAACAAAGGCAGCCGGCCATCACAACCGGTTGCCTTTGTTTTTTTATAAAGCACAGGATCGCAAGAAAGTGGTACAATTTGGTGGTCATTTTGAAATTTATCTTACTAGAGGTGAGAATAGGCTGCTTAGTTTTAGAAAACAACTGGATGGAAACATTGTCGCTACTTAATTCGTCATTATTAGTAATCTGTTTTGAGGCTTGAGCAAAAGGTACAGCACTGCCTTGCTTGTAGACACTGTTAATAGTGGTCAAGGCTATGAAATTCCGAAAGACCAGACAATGAGCTAAGAAAGATTATTTATAAGGGTTGAAACCGTATATGTCTTTACGGGCATGCCAACGTATAAGCTCGCTTCCTGCAGGTGAATAATACTACCAAATAGTAGCTTAGATAGGAGGCTCATATGCGATTCCATCGATCCTTTTTCGTGTACGCAGCTGCGTTCTTGCTCATCGTACTTTCCGGATGTAGTACTACGCACTCAGATTCAAATGCTTCCGAGGCGCCGCCTTCAGCTCCGCAGCCTGTAGTCCACGAGCAGCCAGCTGCTGATCAGATAGCCGACCTGGTTGCATCTATGAGCTTATCTGAGAAGATAGGCCAAATGGTGTTGGTTGGCATGGACGGTACGGAAGTACAGCCGGAGATCAGCTCGCTAATAAAGGAACGCCAAGTAGGAGGAATCATTTTATATAGCAATAATATCGTATCCGCATCACAAACGAATAAGCTTGTAAATGAACTCAAGCAAATCAATCATGATGCTGGCGGAAAGCTGCCGCTTCTCTTGAGCACGGATCAGGAGGGAGGGCGTGTTTCTCGTTTACCAAAGGAAATAACGCCGTTCCCCGCGAGTAAAACCGTTGGCAGCACGAAGGACACAAAATATGCTTATCAAGTTGGTGCTGCACTAGGTGAAGCGATGAATGCCGTCGGCCTTAATACCGATTTTGCACCGGTGCTTGATGTAAATACGAATGCCAACAATCCGGTCATCGGCGACCGAGCTTTTGGAACTACTGTAAAAGTGGTCAGCAGCATGGGTGTGAATGAGATGCTTGGAATAATGTCGCAGGGAGTTATACCCGCTGTTAAGCATTTTCCCGGCCATGGCGATACTTCCGTTGACTCTCACTTCGGGCTGCCAGTAGTCAATCACGATCTTCAGCGACTTCGCTCCATAGAATTCGTGCCGTTCGGTTCAGCAATTAAGGAAGGCGCTCCTATAGTGATGGTCGGCCATATTCTAATGTCTAAGCTTGATCCCAATACTCCCGCTTCGATGTCCCGCACTGTCATTCAAAACTACCTTAGAGGTGAGCTGAAATTTGACGGTGTTGTTATCACTGACGACATGACGATGGGGGCTGTAGAAAAGTTTAAGGCGATAGGTCCCGCTTCTGTGCAAGCTGTGTTGGCAGGTTCAGATATTGTTCTTGTTGGGCATGATTTAACACAGCAACAAGCTGTACTGAATGCTCTAATGACTGCAGCGAAAAGCGGTAAAATTCCGCAATCGGTTATTGATGCCAGCGTATATCGCATCGCAAAGCTTAAGCAAAGCTTCGACTTATCGGATCAACCAACTTCGCTTGCCGATGTGTCTACACTGAATCAGCATATCCAAGCTGCCCTGAAAAGATAAAGTGATGGTACTAAAAGTGAATACCTGAAGGTGCTCGATATTTGTGAGCAAGACGGTATTCACTTTTTTTGAAACAGTTATGGACTGAACGTTCCAAAACAAATATAATACACCTGAGAGGTGAAAAATATGGCCCGGCCTAGAGAATTCGACAGTGAGCATGTGCTCCAGCAAGCAATGCATTTATTTTGGTCAAGAGGATATGAAGCGGTTGCGATTCCGGATCTACTAAAGCAGACCGGTCTTAGCAGATCTAGTCTTTATGAGTTTTTCGGCGATAAGCAATCGCTGTTTATCGAAACTTTAAACCACTACAAGCATATCGGGGACCGCAAACGAGATGTGCTAAGAAACGCGCAGTCGGTTAAGGAAGGGATTCAGAACTATTTTACACTGCATATTGATATGTCTGTTGACGAAGCTCTTCCTCGAGGGTGCTTTATCACCAATACCGCAGTTTCGCTTGATCAAGTGGACGATCAAGTACGTCGGTTAATTGAGGAAAGATTCGAAGGACTGGAGAATGAATTTTACCTATTGCTCGAGAAAGGTCAACAATCAGGGGAAATAACGAAGGATAAAAATATTGTAGAGTTAGCGCGCTTGTTCAACGGCTTGAATCACGGTATTAGTGTCATGGCAAGAGTGAACCAAGACCGCCTTGTCCTATCGGATATGGTGAACGCAGCTCTTAAGCTATTGTGATTGAATCGTATTCGAAAGGAAGTAGAATGACTTATGAAAATACTTGTTATTGCATCGCACCCAAACTTGGCGTCATCGCGTGCCAACGAACGAAGATTGACCGAGTTACTGAAGGTTCCTGACATAACGGTTCGTCACTTGGACTCAGAATATCCGGATTACCAGATTGATGTCGCGAAGGAGCAAAGCCTATTACTCGAGCACGATCGTATCATCTTACAATTTCCGTTCTATTGGTACAGTTGTCCCGCCCTGATGAAAAAATGGCTCGAGGATGTTTTAATGCGGGGATGGGCTTACGGCCCCGGTGGAGATAAGCTGAAAGGCAAGACGTTCGTGCTTGCCATTACGACTGGCGGCTCGGAAGAAGGATATCAAGCAGGCGGCTACAACTGGTCGACAATCAGTGAATACACCAAACCACTCCAAGCGACAATAACGCGTTGCAACGGTATTTTTGCTCCCTCATTCGTGCTGCATGATGTAAGGAACGCTTCGGCTGAAGACCTTGAACGGGATGCCCGTCAATTTATTGCGTATATTACGGGCCCGCTGGGCAGCGTATTTCACTAACAGGAACGTTTCGACCAATTGAGAAATTGAGGTGACTTTGTAGTTGAACATTAAAACTAAAATTCTATTAATAGGGGTCCTCTTATTCGATATAATTGGTTTGGGTTGGTTTGTTCATTTTTATTTAACTAGAGAATACTCTTTTTGGCATACGAAAAGTACTGATTTATCGATAGCTAAGCCATATGGATATTATTTGGGCGAAAGTCTAGATGATGACGCTTTTAAAGGGAAACCAATGACTAAGATTAATAATGCTATGTATGATTATTACCAAATAGATCAAGGCATTGTTGCGGCTGCTAATAAAGAGCATAAACTTATTCGTATTGTTCTAAATAAAGATGGTATGGAAGTTGCTAAAGGAATTAAGGTTCACAATTATCCGATGCTATGGAAGTATTTGGCGGGTCTTATTACAACCGTGGAGAAGAGCAGATGTCTGACCCCGTAGTAGGCTATGTTGATTGGAAAAAGGACATGACAATAGAGTTTTGGTCAAAGAATGGTTTAATTACCGAAATTCGAATAGATCGTTCATTCGTACAATAAAGTGGTTTTTTGAAGGAGAACGTCATGGCAACAAGGGTTTATTTATTTTTAGAAGAGGAAGATTTCAGATTTGAGGCTTGGGAAGAGGCAGGACCGGAGATCAAACGTTGTGTCGAACACCACCAAATCTCCGTTCGTCCAGGCCGCAATATGAACCATGCCAATATTGAAATTCTATGTGGTGACATAGGACTAGCTTTAAAGTTTAAGCTGAGTGATTTATGGCAGGAAAACTCACCAATGCTTCCCTCAATGGAACAAAGCGTTATGGAGGATATAGAAGATACGGATTTTGACTACTGGGATCAAATTCCACCCTTTGGGGTTGTAGAGCTATACGAGATCGAGCTAGAGCTAGAGCGAGAAATGGAAGTGACCGAATCTAAAGTTAAGGCTTTTATCACTCTGACATTTAATTTCCTGCTTAAGCATTTCATGATGGTTGCCTTCCGTGAGTCTGAAATTCAATCGGTACGTTCATATTTTATTGATGAGAATAGTATGATCAGGACTTTTACTCATAACGCTGAAACTGGCTATCGAGTAAGTACACTTTGAGAGGTAGGATTTAGTCATTGGTATGGAGAAAAAAACTTTTGCCGGAATATTTGCTGTCAGCGCCACAATTACAGCTTTGCTTATCTCATTACATGAGTCGACAGATGCTTCTTCCTTTGAACGTGCAATCAATGCAAACATAGCGGCTATTGAGACTAATTTAGAAAATGAACTTAATGACGGTACGAAATTGGCATTAAGCAGTAGTCCATATGACTATACGGAAGCATATAAAGAATACGATAACATCGTTAGTTTAGGTAATGACGCTTTACCATACATAGAGGAAATAATTGATGCTTCACCGGGCAGCGGATTGGTCGATTATATGCTCTCTTTGGCAGTGGAAGAAATTGCTAAGGTTGATTTGAAGAAATCCAATTTTCAATGGTCTACTGGAGATAGTTTCTCCCGTACATGGAAGAGTCACTTAAAGGAAATCCCTGCTAAAACCAAGCAAATTGCAGAATCAAACAATCCAGAAGCAGCCAAAAATGAAGAACTTAAAGAACTAGGGACTCCAGCAATCCCGTTCATTCTAGATGAGATAGAGAATGGACATGAAGAATTATTACCTGCAGCTGTTGACTTGATTGGTGATAAGCCTGAAACTTTGACCAGTCCTGCAGAGGTACAAGATTGGGTTGGGAAAGAGAGATTAAAATTTATAAAGCTAAAGCAATATGTTGAGAAAAAATAAGATCTTTGAATGAGAGCTTCAATTTAAAGTATCTTGTTCACCAGCCTTTACTGCCGAACATCCGTTTGGTATAGTCGAGTTAATACTAATAATGGACCGGATAAGGGCGAGGAGAGCGGTATGACGAAAACTGTGCATTTATCCGTACGATCGCTGGTCGAATATGCCTATCAAAGTGGAGATATCGAATCAGGCTTTAGATCTGCCACATCACTTCAGGAAGGGTCCCGCACACATCGGCAGATCCAACAACAGTATGGCGAGCAGGATGCAAAAGAGGTCTACGTATCGGCGGAGATTACTCGCGAGGACCTGTTGTTTGTTGTAGACGGCCGTTGCGACGGGCTGCTTCAGACGGAAGACGGGCTAACCATTGACGAAATTAAATCCTTTTCCGGGCGAGTGCCCGCCCTTATGGAAGAGACGTACCCCGTTCACTGGGCACAGGCGCAGTGTTATGCCTATATGGTTGCGAAGGACCGAGAGCTCGAATCGATGCGCGTTCAGTTGACTTACGTACAAATAGACAACGGGGAAAGTCATCAATTCGTACGTACGATGACATTTATGGAGCTCGAGGAGTTCCTCCACGATATGGTTAATCGATATTATCCTTACGCCTCGTTAAAAAGCCAACATGCCGAGAAGCGAAATGCCAGCATTAAGGAACTGGGCTTCCCGTTTCCATCATATAGGGAGGGGCAGCGCAAGCTAGCAGCTTCCGTATATCAGACGGTATCGGATGGGCGCAAGCTGTTTGCAAAGGCACCAACTGGCATTGGCAAGACCATGTCAACGTTGTTTCCGGCAGTGAAAGCGATTGGTGAAGGACTACTGCAGCGTCTCTTTTATTTGACAGCAAGGACAACAACGCGGGCTGCTGCGGAAGAGGCGCTTGAGATGCTGCGCGAAGGCGGTCTGCATCTGCATACCGTTACGCTCACTGCAAAGGATAAGGTGTGCTTTAAAGACGAGGTACGCTGTAGTGCCGAATTTTGCGAATATGCCAAAGGGTATTATGACCGCGTTGGCCCTGCGCTACTTGATATGCTTGGTAACGAGACAGGGATGACGCGCGAAGTCATCGAGCGTTATGCCCGTAAACACCAGGTCTGTCCATTCGAATTCTCGCTCGATGCTGCCTATGCGGCTGATGCGGTTGTCTGTGACTACAATTATATTTTCGATCCCCGAGTCAACCTAAAGCGGCTGTTCGAGGAGCAGAAACGGCAAACAACTCTACTTGTTGATGAAGCACACAACCTCGTCGATCGGGCGCGCGAGATGTATTCGGCCGAGCTGCAAAAAGCGGATTTTCTCGAGCTGCAACGCGCAAGCAAAAACATCCGCCCGCTTGTGTATCAATCGGCGAAGGCAGTGAACAAATATTTCATCGCGTTGCGTAAATCGATCGAAGAGAATGACAGTAGCGCAGAAGACGTAGCTGCGGAGCGTGAATTTCCCGAGGAGCTGCTTGATCTCTTGGAGTCGCTTGTTAGCTCTGTAGAACAGCAGCTGGCGGCGGGGGATATAGATCCATTGTTGTCGGACGTCTATTTCGGCTGCCAGCATTTTTTACGCATAGCCAAGCTATACGATGAGCGATATATCACCTACGCTGAAAAAGAACGGAGCGACATTCGGTTGAAGCTGTTTTGCCTCGATCCGTCGCATCTACTTCGACAGTATGCTAAAGGCTACCGGGCACAAATTTTGTTCTCCGCGACGCTGTCGCCGCTTCATTATTTCATAGACATGCTGGGCGGAGACACTGAGACGGATTACTCTGTCGTCATTCCATCGCCATTCTCACCGGAGCAGCTCGATGTCCGGATTGAACGACTGTCAACCCGCTATCAGGACCGGGAGCGGACGATGGATCAAGTCGTTCGTTTACTTCACGAGATGGCCAGTCGTCACCAGGGCAATATTCTCGTGTTCTTCCCATCTTACGCGTATTTGAACGGTGTATATGAACGGTTTATGGATTTGTGGGATAACGAAAAGGTAGAAGGTCGTACACTCGTCCAGAGGTCAAATATGTCTGAGGATGAGCGAGAGACTTTTTTGGCCTCATTCGCAACCGGTAATAAAGGCACACTGATCGGGTTCGCCGTTATGGGCGGCATTTTCTCGGAGGGTATCGATTTGGTTGGGGACCGATTGACCGGCGTTGCTATCGTCGGCGTTGGGCTGCCGCAGGTTGGGCCGGAACGGAATATTATCAAAAATTACTTCGACCACCAAGGGAAAAACGGTTTCGAATATGCCTATGTATTTCCCGGCATGAACAAGGTACTGCAGGCGGGAGGCCGGCTTATCCGCTCGGAACAAGACCATGGAACGCTATTACTCATCGACGACCGATACACACAACCGCAGTATGCCAGACTTCTGCCTCCTGAGTGGCGGAGTATGTTCTGAAAATTGGAAGTTGAAATACGGTAGTTAATTGTCGCATGAAAGTCGCATATTCTGCGGCTTTTTTCTTTTCAGTCCAGCGGTGGCGCTGGATTTTTTTATACCTTGTAACAAGAACGTATGTTTGGTGTATAATAAGAACAAACGTTCTTGCGAGGTGGAGCGAATGGAGAAGTTTATTGGCAAGGTTGTGCAGCTTATTTATATCGATCGGAAACGTGAGGTTAGTATTCGGAACGTGCGTGTTATCTCGGTTAAAGGTGGCCAGCTAAAGGCATATTGCTACCAGGCACTAGCCATTCGTATTTTTAATCTTGATCGCATTGTGGACCTTGAAATAGCACAAAGAATAGAGGGGGCTTAAAATGTTAAACGACACGGAGCGTAAGCTGCTGCGGATCCTTTTCAACCGGAACGGCCATCAGAATACACGTATACTTATCCCTGAATTGGCACGTTTAGCTGGCCGGGAAACCGGCCAGATTCGAAAGGCACTGGAGCGTTTGCATGAGGAACGATTTATTGAATGGGAAAGTGATTATGCAAAGGTCATCCCAGGATGGCAGCTTTATGCAAAATGAGCACTGTTCACTGAAAATGGAGTTGCTTACTCACCATTGATCACAAATTGTTCAATACGTGTTTTAATGGAATCTCTGACGGTGCGGAATTGTTCCATGATTTCTTCTTCCGTACCTGTTGCTTTGGCAGGGTCATCAAATCCCCAGTGCCACTTGATAACATTAGGGTTCATAATGGCAGGGCAGTGTTCATCAGCATGACCGCAAAGTGTGATGACATACGTAGCACGATTCAATATTTCTGGATTAATAACGTCTGAGCTATTACCGCTAATATCTACACCGGCATCGTGCATCACTTGGACTGCCCTAGGATTCAATCCATGAGCCTCAAGACCAGCGCTTTTTACTTCGAATTTATCTCCACCAATGGCATTCAAAAAGCCGTCAGCGATTTGGCTGCGGCATGAATTACCTGTACATAGAAAATAAACAAGTGGTTTGTTAGACATTTTAAAACTCCTTTGGAATGTAATTTTAATTTGATTTAACCTACAACTTTAAGCCAGAGATAGAGCCCAGATAAAGTAATAAACAGGACCGGTACCGTTAGGATAATACCCGTTTTAAAGTAAGCTCCCCAGGAAATCTTAACACCTTTACTGGACAGTACATGCAGCCAGAGCAGGGTAGCGAGCGAACCAATAGGAGTGATTTTTGGACCTAAGTCAGAGCCAATCACATTCGCATACACGAATGCTTCATGAAGCACGCCTGTAGAATTCGTATTATCAATTGCAAGTGCATTTATCATTACTGTTGGCATGTTGTTCATGATCGAAGAGAGGACAGCGGCTATAAATCCAGATCCAACTGTGGCTACAAATAAGCCTTGATCGCCGACCCATTTAAATACATCGCCTAGTTCATCTGTCAATCCAACATTTCGGAGACCGTATACAACGACATACATCCCGATAGAGAAGGTGACAACTGCCCATGGCGCACCTTTTACGAGCTTCCAGGTATGGATCTCACGACTTTGGCGGGCAAGCAGCAAGAAGATGATAGCTGCAGCTCCAGCGATAACAGAAACCGGTACGTTAATGAACTCACTTGTTAAATAAGCGATTAGAAGAACAGCAAGGATAATCCAGGAGATTTTGAATAGTCGCATATCCTTGATCGCTTCAACCGGTTTCTTTAATTGTGCCAAGTCATATTGCTTCGGTATGCTTTTCCGGTAGAAGAGAAAGAGCACAAGTAAACTCGCCGCAACAGAGAAGAGGGTAGGAACGATCATACGACTAGCATATTCCGCGAATCCTACGTCAAAAAAGTCTGATGACACGATATTCACCAAGTTACTAACGACAAGTGGAAGGGAAGCTGTATCTGAAATAAATCCGCTTGCCATAATAAATGGAAGAATCATGCGTTCATCAAATTTCAACGCCCGGACCATGGCTAGAACAATAGGTGTTAAGATAAGAGCTGCACCATCGTTTGCGAAAAAAGCAGCAACTGCCGCACCCAATAAAATGACATACACGAACATCAAATGACCGTTACCTTTGGCGGCTCTAGCCATGTGAAGTGCTGCCCATTCAAAGAAACCAATCTCATCAAGAATGAGTGAGATTAGAATAACTGCAACGAACGCTAGAGTAGCGTTCCATACCATTTGAGTTACATCCCACACATCATGAAAATTGACAACACCAAAAAGGAGTGCGACTACAGCACCGCCACATGCAGACCAACCAATATTGAGACCTTTTGGCTGCCAAATGACGAAAACTAACGTAACTAAAAAAATGATTGATGCGATAGCCAGCATAAAAGCCTCCTGGTTTAAGTACAGCCTTTAACTGCGTTAATTTTCTCTTGCATAGATGGAAGCTGATCGATAAGCTGCTTCAAATAATCTTTATCATCTAAGTTTAAAGAATAATAAATCCATTGGCTTCGGCGCTCCTCGTTAATTAGACCGCCCATTCTAAGTTTTTTCAAATGTTGGCTAATATTAGGTTGAGTAGTTTCTAAAATTTCAACGATATCACAGACACACATCTCCCGATGCCGCAGAAGCGCCATAATGGTCAACCTGGTTTTATCAGAGAGAAGCTTAAGAGTATCGGAGAGTTCCTCAATCGTTTGCAAATTCTTGCCCCCTTTCAGTAACTAGCTTGCTGATCATAGGGTTATTATATACGCGGTTAATTATATAAGTAAATAATTATATTAGTGAATACTAATTTAAAAATGAGTTAACAAACGTTAACATTGTGAAAACAAAGAGGGGATACAATAAAAGGCTTCTGCATTGTGCAGAAGCCTCTCTATTCCTTAACATTCTGTATTCGAATCACTTGATACCGATGTATTTTTTGTGCTGCAGCAATTACTCTTAACAGTTGTTATTGCGATTGGTCTAATAGTTATCTTCTTAGGGGATGGAGTGCAGCAACTGCTGTTTTCATTCATTTCTAGTGACTTGGATACAGAACAGACGCCTGTCTCCGATAGATGAAGTTTCACTTCACGTGCAGCTTCAAAATCGCCAGCTAATGCTGCCACAACACTGCGAACTTGTTCATATCCTGTAGCCAATAAGAATGTTGGGGCACGGCCGTAACTTTTTGATCCGACAATATAAAAGTCTTTCTCAGGCTGACGAAGTTCCGCTTCACCATGTGGGCGAACGGTGCCACAGCTGTGAATATTAGGATCAATTAATTCAGCTAATTGTGGGACGGATTCCACAGCGGTATCAGCTGCATAACGTAACTCAGAAAGGAAGCTAAAGTTTGGCCTAGCCCCTGTAGCTACTATGACCTCATCAATTTTATCAATAGCATAAGTCTTATCTAATTTTGTTCCATGCAGAGACAAGGTATCAAGGTTTCTCTTTATCTGATCGATAAGAAATGGGGTGTGTACTTGTACATTACCTGATTGTACATAGTGGTTAGCCAGCGTGCCTAGTGCCCCGCGTGCCGGAAGACCATCGTTTTCTCCTCCACCAAAGACATCCGCGACTTTATGTTTCCTTAGCACCCAATGTATGGTTGTTTCAGGGATCTCCATTTTCAATTCATTCAATAAGGTAAGTGCTTGTATAGCGGAGTGGCCACTACCAACAACAACGATGTTTCTCCCTGCATAACGTTCTTTATACACACCTAAAATATCTGGAATACCATACTGAATGTGATCTTTATAATCGATTTCACCGTCTGCAGGAAGACCACTCGTGCTCATCGGGTTAGGTGTAAGCCATGTTCCCGTGGCATCTATAACTGAAGAAGCCTCTATACGTAATAATTTCCCGTGTTGCTCATATTCGATAATAAAAGCGGCAAGATTCCGGCCGGCTGTCTTCATTTTATCGAATCCTTTTCGATAAATGGCTTTAACCGTTGAATTAAGATAAATATGGGGGTGTAATTGCTTCAATTGTGCTAGTGGGAACAGATACTCATTTACTAATTCCTGCCCAGTAGGCATATGACCTTTCGCTGGAGATTGCCAACCAGTCTCTAATAGAAGCTCCTTTGCAGCTGAATCCATGTTAAACTCCCAAGGGGAAAACATTCTTACATGTTTCCAACTTAGTACAGAGGATGCGATCTGAGCACCTTTTTCGAATAAAATAAAAGGCATGTTTCTCTTTACCAGCTGAGCAGCAGCAGCTAACGCTACTGGACCTCCACCTATAATAGCTGTAGGCAATTGTTTATTCATGTTTCAATTCCTCCTTATTTTTTATTTGCATTTTGCAAGTATAACTCAATGTGTAAGCCTCCATTATTTTGGAGGCACACAACAATCAGGTGATTTTCGCATTGCATCATTAAACAATTCAATGGAGCGTAGTACTGTTTCTCGCTCAAATTCACTCATCGTGGAAAGGACACCGTTAAGCTGAGCATTTACGGTAAGGTTAATAGCATTTTCAACATGTAAACCTTCAGGCGTTAGTGACAAAATATTAATACGATTATCAGAAGGATGGGGGGTTTTCTTTAATAATCCTTTTTCAGACAATGTTTTAACCTGCCTGCTGAAAGTTGTGATGTCCATTCCCAGTGCACCTGCAACATCCTGCATGGAGGGATTATGCTGTCGATTAACTTCATATAGGATGTGACTTTGTACTAGCGATACCTCTTGACCGCAACAGGAATCACAGCATTGTTCATTTAACAAACCGAAATTTCGGGACAAGATCTGAAACATATTCCTCACATTTTCCATTTGCATGACCTCCTGAGTTATTTATAACATTATTATTTGCAGTTTGCAAGTATATATGTATAATCGATTTTATAACACAAGCAGGAGGGAAACTAATGTCTGAGATACTCGTGAGGGGCGCAACTCCATCGGATGTACAAAGGATTCTAACCATATACAATCAAGGTATTGAAGATCGTATTGCTACTCTAGAAGTTGAACCCAAAGACACAGTCTACATGGAAGGTTGGTTCAATAATCGTAGTGAACGGTATTCTGTACTTGTTGCTATTAAAGAAGATGCAATTGTGAATTGGGCATCCTTAAATAAGTATTCTCCACGTTCCGCATATGATGGTGTAGCTGAATTGTCGATCTATATTGAAAGAGAACATAGAGGACAGGGTGTTGGAAGCATATTGCTAACTGAACTTGAAAAAACTGCTTTACGTAATAGTTTTTATAAGATTGTTCTTTTTACTTTTTCATTCAACGGTAAAGGACAAGGATTATACCGTAAACAAGGATATCGAGAAGTTGGAATCTTCTATAAACATGGTATTTTAGACGGTAACTTTGTTGATGTCATGGTGATGGATAAGATACTGTGACAAGAATTTCTTTACAATCACTTGGTTACCTTCGTTTAAACAATCTTGTAACATTTATCGGGAATGCCGCGCATTTGGCACCTCCTGCTGAGGATGGAGTTAATCTTGCCATGCTCGATGCTATGCGATAACCAAGGTTTATCATCTCCTTAAGCAATTACTTGATTAGTCCTTTTCAATGTCGGGTATACAATAAATGACAATACCCAAGGTTGAAAGGAGAGATTCGTGATGAGTCAAAGATTAAATGATGAGGAACGAGCTGGAACGCCAACCGAAGGACTTCTACTCGCAGGTAAGACGGCGTTAGTAACGGGAGCAGGGTCGGGAATTGGCAGGGCAGCCGCACTAAAACTCGCTCAGGCGGGAGCGAATGTCTGCCTTTTCGATTTGATCGACGGGCGTACTGAGGACGTCGAGGAGGAGATTCGCGGCATGGGCCGAGAAGCCGAGTTCTATGACGTCGACGTGTCCGATCCAGGCAGAATGGAGAGCGCTATTCGCGCCGCGGCAGAGCGCTTTGGTTGTTTTGACGTCATATTCGCCAACGCTGGGGTCAACGGCACGCTCGCTCCGATTGAGGATTTAACGCCTGAGTCATGGAACGAGACGCTTGGGATCAACCTGAGGGGGACGTTCCTAACGGTCAAATACGCAGTTCCTCATATGAAAACAAAGGGGGGCAGCATTGTCATAACCAGCTCAATCAATGGTAACCGGAAATTTTCTGGGTTTGGCATGTCTGCCTATAGTGCCTCCAAAGCCGGGCAAGTCGCCTTCGCAAAGATGGCCGCACTGGAGTTAGCCCGTTACCGTATTCGCGTTAACGCCATCTGCCCAGGGGCAATCGAGACGAATATCGGTGAGAACACCAATAGTACGAAGGCGGTAGACAAAATTCGAATCCCGGTTGAGTATCCGGAAGGATCACAACCGCTGGAGCATGGCCCGGGACAACCAGAGCAGGTGGCCGATTTGGTTCTGTTCCTCGCTTCCGCTCAGTCTAGTCACATTACTGGCACAGAGATTTACATCGATGGAGCTGAGACACTCCTGTAGGCGTGGCTAATACTTCGGACATCACAATGGCAGCTGATCCTCTTGATCAGCTGCCATTTTTTATTGCAGTAACGTGCAGCTATGCTCACTGATGAATACATTTTTCAAAATAACTGATTGAATGATATCGGATTTAGGTTAATAATTTATATTTAATATACAAATTTTGATGGAGGTGTCTCACAAATGAAGAGCATAGTTCCAAGGAAAACCAGAATGATGAAAGGGTTAACCCTATTTATAGGCGTTCTCCTCTGCACAGCGATGCTATTTCCCATCACAGCAAGTGCAGCTTATTACAACACATACAGCACAGTCGCAAAACTCAACAATGCAAATGGATGTTACGCCGCACAAGGATTTGCTGTAGGATCTGCGTATGTTTATTCGGTAAAAGTTAATAGCAGCAATACTAAAGCGGTCATTTACCGTACCAAAATGAGCGACGGATCCACTACACTCATGAAGAACGGGGATAACGGGACAACGTATGCTACATACCTCGGCCATGCTAATGATGTAGTTCTCAGTTCGATAGGCGGAAAATTTTATATGTTTGTTGTCACGATGAACGCCGGAAGTATGAGTCTTGTGAAGCTGAAATATGTGGGAACAACCTTTTACAAAGTTGGTCAATACACGTTCAAATACAATGGTGCAAACAAAGCGATGTCAGGTGTGAAAATTACGAGCAAAGACGCGAATAAAATAAACTTTCTCTTCAAATCCGGCCTGGGTCTTTACAGGGGATCGATCCCATTGACTTCAAATAGCGGTACCATTAAAGTAACCAACAGCTTTAACCTAAATATTAAAGATGCAAAGGTTAATGGAAGTACAATATCCAACATCACCTCATATGCATCTCAAGGCCTCGGCTACAGTAACAATATCATTTATGTCCCGCTAACTTATAAGAACGTCAGCGTTGTACTCGTTTATCGAAATGTATCTAAGGCCACAGGGACAATAAAGGCAGATAGTAATCTATCTTTCCGCATTACTTCAGCTGCTTATTCCGACCTATTTGAGATCGAAGGTGTTGGTATCTCCAATGGGGGTAAACTTTGGTTCAGTACCAATCGAAGAACCAAACCAGGTGACACCGCTCACGATGGTGTGCACTATTTTAATGGCTACAGCCTAAGTTAAATCTTGTAAGATTCCTTTTAGTTTGAGATGATTGCATTAACTTAAGATTGGGAAAATCTTATTATTCAAGTTTTAATAGCAGGTGTTATTCTGTCTTTACTCATTTGGGGTCTAGTTAAAATGATAAAGCTAGTAACGAAGTAATAACATGTGGCGTATGTGGCTAAGATGGTAAGGGATTTAGGAGAAAATATTATTACGAAGGAGACTTGTCCGTATGCCACAAGGCAAGTGGTTTCGCATTGGTTATGGTATTATCGTTGTCTTATTGATTGCTTTTTTGGCTTCCAAAGTCAATTTCGTGTTCGATCCGATTGGTAAAGTGCTGGCCGCGTTGTTCGTGCCATTGCTCATCTCGGGCATGTTCTATTATTTGTTCCGTCCGTTCGTGAGGGTGCTCTCAAAAAAGCTGCCGAAGACACTCGCCATTCTACTGGTCTACATCGGCGCGATTGGTGTCTGTTACTTGTTCTTCTGGATGATCTGGCCTCCAATTCGGAACCAGTCCATTACCCTAGTAAACAACTTTCCGCAGATCGTTGATTCCGTACGAACATGGCTAGAGTCCGTGCAGCAGCACGAGTGGATAAGGGAAATCGGGCAGAAGGACGCTCTTTCCTCGGAAAATCTGACGAACAAGCTGACCGGATCGCTGGATGAACTGCTTAATTCCGTCGTCGGAAGTGTACGTGGTATCTTTAATCTGATTATGAATTTCTTCTTCCTGCTTGGTCTTGTTCCATTCATGATCTATTATTTGCTGAGCGAAGGAGATAAGCTCCCCGGTCACATTCTGCGGATGCTGCCGGAGCGTTATCATCGTGAGGTGAGTGGTGCGCTTAAGGATATTGATGCGTCGATCGGCCAATTCATTCTGGGTAAAGTGCTCACGTCGCTGCTTATCGGTGTACTGACCTTCATCGGGTACCTGCTGATTGATATGCCTTATCCGCTGCTGCTGGGCTTAATCGCCGCCATTACGAACTTCATTCCGTACATTGGTCCGTTGATTGCCTTTATTCCAACGGCTGTCGTAGCGCTTACTGTCTCTCCAATGACGGTACTGCTGGTCGGCATCGTGCTTGTCGTCTCTAACCAGATTGAAGCGAACTTAATCGGCCCACGGATTATTGGAAAGCAAATGAACGTTCATCCGTTCACCGTCATGCTGCTTGTCATTGGTGCCAGCTCAATTATTGGAGCTTTTGGGATGATCATTGTTGTTCCCGTCTATGCAATCATCAAGATCATTGCTGTTCGGACCTATGGTTTCCGCAGGAATAACCGCATCCCGCCGAAAGATCCACTAGCGGAGGTTACTAAACACCACTAGTGGTCATACAACTGATTTAGGTTTATAGCTGTCCGCTTACCGGACGGCTATTTTTATTTCTGAGCACAATTCCTCTACCTCATTTTTTTTCATCCAACTGAGCATGATAAGAATATAAAGTAGCACACCGATAGTTTCCGAGTTTCGTCAACGAATTGATTACCCGTTTCACCATGTTACAAGCAGGGTATATTTCAATAAAATTGACGAGGAATGCGAGTGTGAGTATCGATGGATTACGCATTAATTTCGTTGAAGCTCGTCACGGGTTTCTTCGGTCTATGGTTCATGACAAAGCTGCTCGGGAAGAAAGAAATCTCCCAACTAACGCCGTTCGACTTCGTCTCATCGCTTATGTTAAGTGAACTCGTCGGCAATACGATTTACGATCGTGAGATACATTTTGTGAAGCTCGTTTACGCTCTTGTATTTTGGACGGCGTTGTCGCTTGCCTTGGAAAAGGCTGTTCAGCTGATGCCACGGCTGTCGGTGCCGCTTAGCGGCAGACCGGATATCATTATCCACAGCGGTGAGATCGACGTTAAGGCGATGAAGCGAAATCGGCTGGATATGCATCAGGTCAGCATGCTGCTGAGAGAACAAGGTATCTTCACCGTGCGCGAAGTCGCGTTTGCGGTACTAGAGCCAAACGGCAGTCTTAGTGTGATGAAAAATCCCAGCCAAGAACCTCCAACCAGAGCCGAACTGCGGGTACAGGAGCCGGCAGCCGGGCTTCCGCGCATTCTCATCGAACAGGGCACGCTGCAGCGTGAGGAGCTTCGTGAAATCGGCCGCAGCGAGGAATGGCTGCTGTCACAGCTCGGGGAGCAAGGTGTTGAGTGCATCAAGGACGTCTATTTTGCCGAATGGTCGGAGGAAGATGGCTTGCATATTCAACTGAATGAGGCAACAGGTTAGGGCGATTTAAACCAGTATTGATGACAACACACAGGCTAATATACAGTAAATCGTATATTTAAATTACCTGTATATTGTCCCATTGCATACCTCCGCATATAATGTGGTGGAGGTGGAAATCGATGGAGATAAAATCGATTGCCGAAGTCGTGCTAGAGCGTCATATTGAGCGAATAATGCGCCGATGTGACTCTGAACGGGCGATGCTGACTCTAATTGATAAAATGCAGCCATGTGAATATGTGGAGGGCTTGCGGCTAAAACATACAGAAAACCTGGTAAAACACTCGGCAGCACTTGCACAATTACAGGATGAAATGCGAGAGAAATTTGGACGTGTCTTTTAATGAGTCATTGAATAGGGAACAAACATAAAGGTTCTAATTCTCCGTTATGGAGAGTTAGAGCCTTTTTAATTTTACTTGTATTACATGATTAAAAAATGTTGAGGTTATAATACCTCAATTAAAAAGGAGGTACAGACGAATGTTGTTTAAAATATTTGCTGTTGCTGCGGCTACTCTCATTGCTGCCGTTGTAGATAATCATTCGGATATCAAGAAACTAAAGGATCTAACAGCGTTTAATATTTATATTCCAACTCGTTACGAAACTGCGTTACATTATGAAGTGAAATTTCCAGAACCAGATCATAAAGAAAATGTAGAGTATATATTAGTCAATTATTTCGACGCTAAGGATGATTATGTATTTGGAGTTCACGAGCAAAAAAACAATACTTTTGTAACTAAAGAAATACATGAAGTAGATGGGTCTTCAGGCAATCTAACAATACGACGAGAAAAATATTATTATTCATACAAGCCTCGACCTAACAGTGAATTAGTTTCCATAAATGGTGAAAATGGATGGTATGAAGCTTACATAAATAGGACTGGTAGAGGCGGTAAATTAACATGGATCGATTCCGGCACATGTATTGAACTAGATACAGTATACTTATCAAAAAACAACATGATTAAAATAGCAGAATCAATGAAAAAGCTTTAAATGATTATGTGTTGCCTTCCAGGCGGAGAACTTGATATATTTGATTCGTTATAAGAGATTGATTGTCAGATTACATCCTAATTGGACAAGGAGCACTGATATATGAAGATTGATCTTTCTGGAAAAACAGCCTTGGTGACGGGAGCGACGGGAGAACTCGGCCGTGTCATCGCTCGTTCGCTCGCCGAAAGCGGAGCAGATATCGCTTTGCATTACCATAGTAACGAAGCCAAAGCAGCTGAATTGAAGAGCGAGATTGAGGCGTTTGGGAGACGCGCCATTGCCGTCAAAGCTGACGTGACGAAGCAGGACTCCATTGAAGCGCTGAAGCAAACCGTCGAAGCAAGCCTGGGTCATGTGGATATCGTTGTCGCGAATGCGGTTGTGCAGTACAAGTGGACTTCTGTACTGGAGCAGCCGGCAGAAGACTATGCGAGCCAATTCGAGTCCTGCGTCATGCAAAGCATTTACCTGGCTAAAGCCTTCATTCCGGCTATGATTGAGAAGAACGGCGGACGCTTCATCGGTATCAACACGGAGTGCTCGATGCAGAACTTCCCGAATCAATCGGCTTACGTAGCAGGCAAAAGAGGTATGGACGGCGTATATCGCGTGCTGGCGAAGGAAGTCGGCGAACATCAAATTACCGTCAACCAGATAGCCCCAGGATGGACGATCAGCGAACGCGAGCGCACGAATGGCATGGATGAAAGCAAAGATTATATCAAGAACGTTCCACTCAAGAGACGCGGCACCGATCAGGAGATCGCGAATGCAGTCGCATTCCTAGCTTCGGACTTGGCCAGCTTCATTACTGGAGCTTATATCCCAGTCAACGGTGGGAACGTTATGCCAACGATTTAATTTAGCTACATAAATAAACAAAACAGCCGATCGATTCGATCGGCTGTTTTGTTTTGAGCATGTTTAGTTTAAATAAGGTCCTGGCTGTTCTCATTCTCTGTATAGATAGATATCAGCACGATAGCCGTTTCTTCGCCAATATTTCGTACTAAATGTGGCGTACAAGCATTCCAACTAAAGGAATCTCCTTCTCCGAATTCAGCTCCGTCTTCTCCTTGCTCCGCGTAAATTCTCCCTTTAATAACGACATGGACTTCCTCGCCTTCATGCGCATGGGGGGAAGCCCCAGTCGAAGCACCCGGAGGGAAAGTTACGATATTCATCCGTACATTCTTCGTAGAGCTTAAATGCTCCACCCTAAGATGCTCTGAACCGCTTGTTGTAATGGTTCTTTCGTCTTTCCGAACAATCTGCATTCGCTCTTCTTTCTTTAAAAGCAAATAGGCGAGTGGTACCTTCAAGGCTTGCGCGATATTTTCCAGTGTTGCAATCGAGGGGGAGGTTTTATTCGTTTCAACCTGACTCATAAATCCTTGGGACAGGCCGGTTGTATCGCATATTTGAGCGATTGTAATATTCTTTCGCTTCCGAATCGCTCGGATCGTAGAGCCAATATCCATCCTGATCACACCTCTAAAATATTTGTAATACAAATGTTAATTTCATATTATCAATTTTCTTATTGACAAGTCAATGTAACTCGAGTTAAATTACACATACAGAAATTATATTCTTATTACTAATATTTTGGAGGAGAGAATCAAAATGATTAAAGTGGTTTCCATTATTATGCGAGTGGTGCTAGGCATCATATTTGTATTTCATGGTGTAGATAAGTTTCAAATGGGACTTAGTAATGTAGATGCGTGGTTTAGCTCAATAGGTATCCCGGGGTTTTTGGCTTATGTCGTAGCACCAGTTGAACTCGTTGGTGGCATCTTGTTGATTGTAGGATTGTTTACTCGTTATGTATCGGGTTTGCTTGTTGTGATACTCCTCGGTGCTATTATTACGGCAAAATTATCAGTTGGACTTCTTGGTAACGGTCAGATGGCCGGTTATGAGTTGGATCTTGGATTTATCTTAGTTTTGCTGCATTTAGTGGTTGCCGAAACGCCGCTCTCGATCGACCGTCTATTTATGAATAAACGAAATGCATAATGACAGACGGAGGTGTTCAAATGAGTTATTCGTATGAAATTCACATGCCGGCTAACCTGGAGCCAGGCAAGAAATATCCGACCATTTTCACTTTGCACGGCAAAGGATCAAATGAACGTAATATGTTCGGTTTAGTCGCACCGTTAGCTGAAGAGTTCATCATTATTGGAATCAGAATTTGCCGCTTGGTGCTGGTTATCAGTATTACGATTTGAAAAGCCTAGGAAATCCAATTCGGGAAATGTTCGACCAGGCGGTTAAAGATCTCGAAACATTTATTCACTATGCGACGGAGACGTACCCGATCGATTCTAACAAACGATATATGCTCGGCTTTAGCAAAGGGGCAATCCTATCCATCACGCTTGCGCTTACGATGGGAGAACAGTTAAAGGGCATAGTAGCGTTAAACGGATATATTCCTGAGTTTGTGAAAACGGAATATACACTTCGAAGTATGAAGGACGTTTCCGTATTTGTCTCACATGGAGAATATGACTCCGTGTTCCCGGTTCGTATCGGGCACGAGACAGCAGCTTACTTAAACGACCAAACGGGTCGATTAACTTTCAAGTTATATCCAACGGATCACGGCGTTTCGGAAGAGAACCAAAGTGATTTTTTACAGTGGATTAAGACTGATTCGGATTCATACCTAATTAAGGAGTGAGAACGTATGATGCCATCCTATTTTTTCGCACACGGAGCACCATCAATCGTACTTGAGGATAACGAATATACAAAGATCTTGAAGCAATTTAAAGACCATACACCAAGACCAAAGGCGATTGTTCTATTTTCCGCTCATTGGGAGGAATCGATACAGACGGTTAGCGCTGCAAGCACGTATGAAACGATTTATGATTTTGGCGGGTTCCAAGACGAGCTTTATCAGATGACTTATCCTGCCCAAAGTGACCAATCCCTAGTGGAGCAGATTCAAAAATTATTTACTAAGCATGGTATTGAGAACGTTCGAAATGAAGAAAGAGGTTTGGACCATGGGGCATGGGCCGTCCTGAAATTGCTTTATCCTGATGCAGATATTCCGGTCGTGGCGCTCTCCGTAAATCGTTATCTACCTAATGAGCAGCAGTATCAAATCGGCAAAGCCTTGGCGGAGCTTCGTGAGCAGGATGTGCTTATTATCGGAAGCGGAGGAACCGTTCATAATTTAAGAAATTTAAACTGGCGGTCTGAGGGAATAGACGAGTGGGCGGAGCAATTCGACAACTGGATTCAAACTAAGCTGGAATCTTGGGATACGGAAGCTCTATTTAATTACCGTGATCTTGCTCCTTATGCTCAAGAGGCTGTACCAACGAGTGAACACTTTATACCGCTTCTTCTTGCCATGGGAACGGGTGACGCCAACCGTAATGCGAAACTTCTTCATCGAAGCTACCAATACGGTAATCTAGGCTTGAGCTGCTGGCAATTTAATTAAAATCAAAAATCATGAGCCGCATATATTGCGGCTTTTTTTATAGCTAATAAAGTTGACATCCCATTATCCTAGTGTTAGGGTAATAATATCCTTAATCGAGGATATGAAGAAAGATCGCAAGGAGTTGATTAAATGGGGGATAAAGAGGATCAAAGCCAATTGGACTTACGATTATTCCGTATCTGGATGAAGGCTAATACAGCATTATCTAAAAATATTCTGAAGGATATCGAAAGCTATAACTTAAATCTTGAGTACTTTATGATTCTTGAATTTCTGTACAGTAAAGGTCCACATCCTGTTCAAAAAATCAGCGAAACCCTCTCCATACCTAGTGGAAGTATTACCTACGTGGTGAATAAGTTGGAAAGACTCGGCTTGGTGGAGAAACAACAGAACTCTAATGATCGAAGAGCTTTTCAAGTGATACTAACTCAAAAAGGCGAAGAGCAATTTAATGAAATCTTCCCTAAACACGTATCCACGATCTCTCATAATTTATCATTTATCAGCAACGAAGAAAAAGTTGTGCTCATTGAATTGTTAAAGAAAATTGGCCTTGGAGCACAAAGCTTAAAGTAATCTTGAGCAGTTGGCTCTCAATGAGTCAATAAGCTCTTATTACAGGTCAATAATCTTAAATTATAGATTATTAATTTAAAGATATATAAATTAATAGTTTCGATTGTGTATGAGAAAGCTAAAATTGAATTGGAGGAATTATCAATGAATGAATTAAAAGGAATCCACCATGTAACGGCGATTACAAGCAGTGCAGAGAAAAATTATGAATTTTTCACTTATGTTTTAGGAATGCGCTTAGTTAAGAAAACAGTCAACCAAGATGACATTCAAACTTATCATTTGTTCTTCGCAGATGATAAAGGCAGCGCCGGTACGGATATGACCTTTTTCGATTTTCCGAACATACCAAAAGGTGTCCATGGCAATAATGAGATCTATAAAACTTCATTCCGAGTACCAAATGATGCAGCACTGGACTATTGGGAAAAGCGCTTTGATCGTCTAGCCGTTAAGCATACTGGAATTCAAGAGCAGTTTGGTAAAAAAGCATTATCGTTCGTCGACTTTGATGATCAGAACTATCAGTTGATTTCCGATGAAAACAATGTAGGTATCGCATCCGGAACACCGTGGCAGAAGGGACCTATTCCATTAGAATTTGCAATTACTGGCCTCGGCCCTGTCTTTGTTCGAATCGCTCAATTTGATCACTTAAAAGAAATGTTGGAGAAAGTTATGTTATTTAGAGAAATAGCCAAAGAAGGATCTTTTCATTTGTTCGAAATGGGCGAAGGCGGTAATGGAGCTCAAGTCGTGGTGGAGCATAATGTTGTGCTTCCCCCGGCCAAACAAGGCTTCGGCACTGTTCACCACACCGCATTCCGCGTAGCAGATCGCAGTGTGCTGGAGGAATGGATTACGCGTCTAGAAACCTTCAGAATTCCATCCTCGGGCTATGTTGATCGCCACTTTTTCGAATCATTGTACGCAAGAGTAGCTCCTCAAATTTTGTTCGAGTTTGCGACAGATGGCCCAGGGTTTATGGGTGATGAATCTTACGAAACACTTGGCGAAAAATTATCACTGCCTCCATTCTTAGAACCGCAGCGTGAGCAAATTGAACAGTTAGTTCGCCCGATTGATACAGTAAGAAGTACACGGGATTTGGTGAAGGAATAAGATTCAGTTATTAAGAGTACGGCAGCCGTTCATTATGAACGCCTGCCGTTTTCTCTACTATAAGGAGTATAGTTGAAAAAGGAACTTATATCTAAATCTCGAATATCTAAAGTAATCGGAAACTAAAAATGTGATGAAAGATAGGAGTTAGATACCATGATAAAAGGTTTCGGAGGCATTTTTTGGAGAACCAACAATCTTGAGGCAACAAAAAAGTGGTACAGTGAAGTATTGAAGCTTGAAATCAATAATTGGAATGGGACAGTCATAAAACCTCAATCAGGAAATGAAACGATCTTTTCTTTCTTTACCGAGGAGGACAGTTATTTCCCAACAGATCAACAAGTGATGTTAAATTTTCAAGTACATAATCTAGACGAGATTATTCAGCATCTTGAACATATTGGTGTACCTCTTGCAAAGAAAATGGAGATTAGTGAATTTGGTAAGTTTGTTTGGATTGAAGATCCTGACGGTCGACTAGTTGAGCTCTGGGAGAAATAAGAAAAAAGAGGTAAGAAGTTGTCATACAGAATGGAGTGGGAGATTTGATTGTAACTTTTGAGGAGATCACCAGGAAAGGCGTAGGGATACGACATGAAGATGCTATTATTTCTCATCCCCTTGCTAATATGTATGGCGCATTGGACGGAGTCTCATCCTTAGTACCCTATGTTAATGCCAAAAAGGAAACCGGTGGCTTTATTGCTGCTAATCTTACCAAAAACTATTTCGAATCCCTTACTGAGCCCGGAAGTTTAAAGGATCATTTGGCTGAGGCGAATGATCTGCTAAGGGAACAAATGAGACTCGCAAATATTGACCTCGATAAAAAAGAAGAACTTTGGGGAACAGCTGTGGCAATCATTCGTATTCTGGATGATGGTGTGGAGTTTATACAGACTGGGGATTGCATGATTCTAGCGGTGTACGATAATAAGGAGGTTCGCCCATTAACTTGGAAGCAAGTGTCTCACTTAGAAGCTCCAGTATTCGCTAAATGGCAGGACGGAATAGATAAAGGTTTAAATAACCAGAAAGATCTTCATGAAACCGTTATTGATAGGATTAAAAAGAATCGATATCAATCGAATATGGATGGAGGTTACGGCGTATTAAATGGGGAAAAGGCTGCCGTTCGCTTTTTCGAATACGGGAAAATTAATCTGACTTGCTTAAAGCATATTATTTTATTGACGGATGGGATGTTCTTGCCTACAACAATCGTACCTGAACAAACCTCGTATTGGAGCTTTGTTGCGCATACCATATTGAGTAAGGGTTTAACACTTTATACGCAAGAGTTAATAGAACTTGAAGAAAGTGATCCCGAATGTATGGATCATGTCCGCTTTAAGAAATCGGATGATAAAACCGCAATTGTGATTCATTTCTAATTGGATGAGCTTGTATTCTATTTCCTCATAAACCTGAATAACCTTATATAGAACAGAATACTCCTCATGGGAGAGGAAGGTCCGGATGAAGAGTCATCTTATCAGGATCGGAGGAGATAGCATGAGCTTCCTGGAGATTGTCGCCTTGCTCACGCTTCTAATAAAGATCATTGAGTTGACTCAAAAAAAGGACTAATGTTTTGTTCAGAAAAGGGAGGAGCTTATTAGAGCTTCCTCCTTTTTAGTTTGTCATGAGTGAAATCGACATAGCCTGCCAAACGAATAAGCCTTTACTCACATTGCTGTATTTAGTAAATACTGCTAGCATTTTATAGAATGGATTTGGATGAAGTGACGATGAAAGGAGATGATTACACAATTAGACATTCAACTTACAACCACGAATAGCAAAGGAGAATTGGTAACATATAAGACTAATAAATAAGTAAAGTGAGGGAATTTACATGGAAAAGAGAATAGAACAAATCAACAGCGGTTTCTCCGAAACAGGGCTGCGCAAAATGCGTGACGTGCTGGCAAGACATGTCGAATCCGGGAAGATTCCAGGGCTCGTTGCCTTGGTCAGCCGGTACGGTGAAACGCACGTCGAAGCAATCGGTACGATGAGCCACGATGGCAGTTCGCCAATGGATCGGGATACGATTTTCCGGATGGCCTCAACTTCCAAGCCGGTATCGATCGCGGCCGCGATGATCCTGCTCGACGAGTGCAGGCTGCGGCTGGATGACCTGGTACAGACCTGGCTGCCGGAACTCGCCGACCGGCAGGTTCTGAAGAAGATCGACGGCCCGCTGGACGACACCGTGCCTGCGCGGCGCCCAATCACTGTAAGGGATGTGTTGACCTCTACATTTGGGCTTGGCATGGATATGACATCACTGGGCACTCCAATCATGGGCAAGATCTTCGAACAAGGGCTTACGCCCGATCTGCCGGTACCAATGCCAGAGCCGGATGAGTGGATGCGCCGACTTGGCACGCTTCCGCTTATGCATCAGCCCGGAGAGCGCTGGCAGTACCACATCAGTAACGATCTACTCGGCGTACTCGTTTCCAGAGTCACGGGCCAATCGTTTGAGACGTTCCTGCGAGAACGCATTTTCGAACCTCTGGGCATGAAAGATACCGGTTTCCATGTGCCCGCCAACAAGATCGATCGGCTTCCGCCCCTCTATGCTCCAAACCCGGAGAACGGAGAGTTCCTCGTGTGGGACGAAGCTGAAGGAGGACGTTACAGCCAGCCTCCGGCATTCCAAGGTGGAGGTGGCGGTCTGGTTTCTACCGTCGATGATTACCATGCCTATTACCGGATGCTGCTCAATCAAGGGATGCATGGAGGCGAACGAATCTTGTCCCGTCCCGCTGTCGAGCTGATGACCACCAACCGTCTCACGCCAGAGCAACAAGCCGCCCGGCACACTATGGCCACTAACAATGTCCATATCTCATTCGGCCAAGGTCAGCACGGCGGCTGGGGCATGGGGATGGCGGTACGCACCTACCGCGGTGACTACGCGTCCATCGGCCAGTTCGGTTGGGATGGGGGAAGCGGAACTTCAACTTACGCCGATCCGGACAAACATCTCACCGGAATCCTGCTTACTCAAGTCGGGATGTCCACGCCGGATTCACCACGGCTTATTCACGACTTCTGGACCACGGTCTATCAGGCAATCGAAGACTGATAGACTCGCGGGGGCCATTCGTCCCCATACCTCCGACTGACTTACAAACTGTAGTAGTTGTGATATCCTAATAATTACCAATATAAACCAATCATATTGAAAAGGAAAGGAAGCCCTGATGGATATCGGATTTATGGACTGCATCGCGAACTTTCATACAAATCCGAGAGACACGGAGAACAAGGAAGGACTATTTCAATGCCATTCCCATCAATCCGCAGAGCTCACCCTCCTAATTAAAGGAGAAGGCTATTATGCCGCCGGGGAACAGAACGTTGAAGCGCTTCCTGGAGATCTTCTGTTGATTCCAGCGAATCTGAAGCACAGCTACGTTTGCATCAACGCGTGGGAAGGTTATTCACTGCACATCTACGATCAGAACATTCCCGCTTACTGCCAGTATTTGATGTCGCATGCTTTCACGCAGCGGCAAGGTCCGATTCTGAAAGCGTCTTTGACTCCTGGAGCAGTCGAGCGAGCCTTAGCCGCCATGCATCAGATTGAGGAAACGTGCAAGCGGAAAGAGCAGACTGAATATTCCTATGATTTGCTTCGCAATGCGCTGGAAACGCTTCTGCTGACTTACCATACTGGAGCCTGTGACAAGGCAGGAAAAGTCTCCTCGGAACATCCAGAGGAGCAATTGATTGAGGACGCGCTGAAAGAAATCCACCAAAACTACCATATGTCTCTGAAAGTATCGGATTTGGCAGCGAGCCATTACTTGTCTGAAAGTATTTTCCGCAAAAAGTTTATTAAACATGTCGGCGTGTTGCCTAAACAGTACATTATTACTTTGAGAATTGATGAGGCCAAGCGGCTGCTGCTCACCTCTCGTAAACCCGTTGAGTTTATTGCTTCCGAAGTTGGCTTCAGCTCGTCCAGCCGTTTTCATGATTTGTTCGTCAAACATGTCGGCATGACGCCGATGGAGTGGAGGCGAAGTGGAGAACGCTGATGCACACAAATAGGCATGAAAGGTCCTAGTTAATAGGGCCTTTTTTGTTTATTAAGGCTGCCTAACCGCCCTCTGACATAAGGGGGAAAATGATTATAACTGTTTTCAACCGTCGAATAGGAGACGATTCCATCCGCTTTCAGAAGAGTTTGTAAGCGTTTTTATGAACTTGGTTCTGGAATCGTTCGCTATAATAGGGAATACTCCGGAAGCGATTCATTGTTCGGAGAAGATACCCTAGACGGGAGGAACTGCATGAACCTCTTGAGTAGACGCAGAAGAATATCAGGTCTTTGTATAAGCACTGTGCTAGGAGCCGTTATGCTCGTCTCAGGCTGCGGCACCTCAACTCCCGGCCTGGTGGACCGGCTGAGCGCCGGAGATGTGCAGGATATGCAGCAGCTGATACCAGATGCGCAGATCAAGTACAATAAGGACAAAATTTTCCACGTTTTAGGCGGATGGCCTAAACCTCCGCTGTATCAAGGTAATCCGTTTGGTTCCGGAGGAATCGGAGATACCAATACCCGCTACATGTACGAGGGACTTTTCTTCTTTCTTCGATCAATGAACAACGTGTACAACCGTCTAGCGGAATCCTCCGAGGATACTGACCTTACGACAACCGTACATCTACAGCGAAACGTGAAATGGCATGACGGAGAAGCTTTTACGAGCAAGGATGTGTGGGGGTATTACCGGCTAAACAACGGGGCTGAGGTGACGAAGTATTTGACCTCAATCGATACTCCGGACGATTATACCATCGTTTTTCACTGGATGAACCCTGCGCCGTATCCAGAATTGAGAAAACTGCTTCTCGCCCAAGACCTTCAAGGCCAAATTCCTTATCACATCTACAAGAAATACGTGGATAAGGCTGACGCTTTGCTGCAAGAAGCGAAACCGCTTACAGATAAATCCAAGGACGGACCCTTCAACCTTGATATTACAGAGGAGCTTAGTAAAAAAATTGCTCTGAACTGGAATGAGTTCACCCGTTCAGGCCCGGCGATTCCGGTCGGCACCGGTCCGTATAAGTTCGAAAAAGTGACTACTACCGATATGCTGATTGATAAATTCGAGGATTATTGGCGGCCGGATGCGGTCCATTTCGATAAGATCTGGATCAAAAACGTGCCGGAGCTGTCGGCCCAATACGCGCTCGTAAAAGCTGGCAAGCTGGACTGGTATGACGGTACGCCACCTAAGGACATTCTGGAATCACTGCTGAAGCAGAACAAGAATCTGCTGCACTACCGAATGTATGACCCGGCGAGTGTGGGACTAATGTACAACATCCGCAACAAACCGTTTGACAACGTGAAATTCCGGCAAGCGATGACCTATGTGTTGGATAAGACAAAGCTGCGGGAAATCGGCAACTATTACGGAAAGGAATATCCGAAAATTTCGATGACAGGCGTCATGCCTTCTTCACTCGACAAAGAAATCGACGCTTCCGTGCTTGATCAGATGACCGATTACACGACAAACCTGGATAAGGCGGCCGAGCTGCTGAAGGAAATCGGATGGAAGAAAGGTTCCGATGGTCAGTGGCGTGATCCGGACGGCAAGGTGCCATCCTTCATCATTGGTGCGCCGAACAACTGGGCGCCTGGAGTGAACTCAGCGCAGATCGCCGCCGAGCAGTTCTCCAAGTTCGGCATTCCAACCAAGCTGAAAGCAGTCGACAGTACCATCTATTTCGCGAACGCTGATAAAGGACAATACGATATGTCCATGGACTGGGTAGACATCTCATGGGGCTTCCAGAATCCGTGGAGCTCAATGCGTGTACTGTTCTGGCAAGGTACAAAAACGAAGGTCGGCTTCTCTAACATCAAGAAGAAGGACGAGAAAGGGAACGAAATTGATACGGGCAAGCTTGATCTGAAGCTTCCGGGCATTGATGGCAAAATATACGATATCGATAAGGAAATGAAACGGTTCCCTTATGTTCAGGATGAACAGGAACGCCGCCAAATTATTGATAACCTAGCCTGGATCGCCAACGAAAACTGCTGGGGTGTAAACTTCTTCCAAAATGCTACAGGCGCTTGGATAAACACCAAGATGATGTCAGGGGATTTCCCAATGATGGAACAGATCGTTCAATATAACCGGGATATGCCGCTTGCGACTGATCCGGTTGAACAGCTTGCCATTACCCACTTGAATCACGGATTTAACTCGTCTTATATGCCGGAAGAATATTGGCCGCGATAACGGCTGTACGAGCTGGATAAACACTTGGAGGTGACCGGAATGAGCCTGAAAGGGGTTTTGAAAAGAATTGCCGTATCCCTAATTACGGTCTTCCTCGCGATGCTGCTTACGTTTTTCCTGCTGCGGATGACGCCGGGCAGCGCGATTGATACGTGGGCAAGGGATTATGCCACTCAGCGAGGGATGAGCCTCGACGAAGCTTACCGACAGATCACTGCTATGATCAACTATAATCCGAAAGAGCCGCTCTTCGCTCAGCTGGGAAGGTACTTGGGAGGACTGATGCATGGCAATCTGGGCATGTCCATGATTTATCAGAACGTTTCGGTGAACGAAATTATCGCTAATGCACTGCCATGGACGCTGTTCGTGCTCAGCGTGTCACTCATCATCAGCTTCCTGATCGGTATTAATCTAGGTGCCATGATGGCGTTCAAGCGTAAGACCATTCTAGATCCAATCATTTCGATCTATGCGATTCTGACGTCTTCCGTACCCAACTTCATCGTTGGCATCCTGTTGCTTGTCATCTTTTCTTTCCAGTTCGGCTGGTTTCCGGTTAACGGGGCGTATGACCCGATCGTGGACCCTGGCTTCAACTTTCCATTCTTACTTAACGTGCTCTATCACGGCGCGCTGCCGATACTAACCTATGTCATTACGACGATCGGCACATGGGCGCTGACGATGAAGGGAAGTGCGGTCAACGTGTTGGGCGAGGATTACATTATCGCCGCCAGCATCCGAGGAGTCTCCGAACGGACGCTTATGAACCGTTATGTCAAGCGCAACGCCATGCTGCCGCTTATTACGACACTGGCCGTCAGCTTCGGGTTTATGCTTGGCGGATCCCCGCTGATCGAAAATGTGTTCAGTTATCCCGGTATGGGATATTACATCGGGCAGGCAACACAGCAGCGAGATTATACTTTGATGCAAGGCTTGCTGCTCGTGACCAGCTTAGCGGTCATTCTGGCCAATCTGGCCTCGGACCTTATCTACGCCAAGCTGGATCCGCGCGTTAAGCTGGAGGAGGGGTGACGGATGAGTCAAGGCTTTATCGAATTCTGGCAGACGATGTACCGCAATAAGAAAGCGTTCTCAGGTTTGATCATATTGGCATTATTTATCTTTATGGCCATCTTCGGACCGATGATGAAGGCGCTGGACATGACGGTCAACTTCGAAGGTCGATACATGAGTCCGTCCTTTGCCCACTGGCTGGGGACTGACTACGGCGGCAGGGATACATTCCTGCAGCTGGTATACGGTTCGCGGGACGTGCTGTCGATTGGATTAATCGCCGCTTTGTTTACACTAGTACTTGGTTTCGTAATCGGAGCGCTGTCGGGCTTTGCTGGAGGGAAGACCGACACGGTGCTGATGTTTATCACCAATCTGTTCCTGACGGTCCCAAGCTTTCCTGTGCTGATGATCGTGGCTGCGCTCGTGCAGATCAAAAATCCGGTTATGTTCTCCTTTATACTGGCGGCTTGGTCCTGGGCGCCGCTCGCCAGAGCAATCCGTTCGCAGCTGCTGTCTCTGAAAAATCGCGAGTTTATTATAGCCTGCAGAATCATGGGTCTCAAAACGCCTTATATTCTGTTTCGGGAAATTCTTCCGAACCTGACGCCATACCTGGCGATTAATTTTATAATGGCGGCCCAAGGAGCTATCGTTGCCAGCGTTGGTTTGATGATGCTTGGTCTCGCCCCATATTCCCCAACAAACTGGGGGATGATGATCCAGCTTGCTGTTCAGAACACAGGCGGCATCTTTAACCCAAAAGGCTATATTTATCTAATTTCTCCGATTATGTGCCTGGGTCTGTTCCAAATGGCGTGCATCTTTTTCAGCAACGGGCTGGAAGAGGCGCTTAATCCGAGACTGAGATCGTAAAGGCTGATGATGAAGGAGGGGAACATTATTGAACCATTGGTAGAGGTGAAAGGGCTTACGATCGAATTCCCGGTCCGCTCAGGTCTGCTGCGGGCCGTCAATGAAGCAGATTTTGTCATCCCCAAGGGGAAGATTACCGCGCTGGTCGGGGAAAGCGGCAGCGGAAAATCTACGATGGCATCCGCCATCATGCGCGCGATTACGGTTCCCGGACTTGTGTCGGGAGGATCGATAACGTTTGATGGCCGTGATGTGATGAGCCTCGGAAAAAAAGAGCTGCAGGCGTATAAATGGGAGCAGGTATCGATGGTGTTTCAGGCGGCGCAAAATGCGCTTAATCCCGTCGTGCGCATCAAGGAACAGATCATGGAGACGTTCCTTGCCCATGCCCGATCCAAACCGTATACAGAGAAACAAATGACAGAAAGAGCGAGGAATCTGCTCGATTATGTCCGGCTTGATCCAGACAGAGTGCTGAATTCGTTCCCTCATGAGCTATCGGGCGGTATGAAACAGCGGGTCATGATCGCCTTCAGCCTGCTGCTTGATCCCAAGCTCGTTATTCTTGATGAGCCAACGACTGCGCTGGATGTCATTACACAGGCTTATATTTTCGATATTTTGAAAAAAATCCACAAAGAAATGAATATCACTATGCTGCTCTTGACCCACGATATCGGCGTCGTAGCCAAAACGGCCGACCGGGTTGGCGTTATGTACGCCGGCAATGTCGTTGAAGCCGGCGATGTCTTCGATATGTTCAAGCGGCCGAAGCATCCCTATACCGCGAAGCTCATGAAAGCCGTTCCTAGCTTGTATGAAGATGTTTCGGAACGGAAGGGAATTCCCGGATCCCCTCCGGATCTGCTCGACATGCCGCCGGGATGTCCTTTTCATCCTCGATGTGATTATGCGCATGATAAGTGCAGGAAGCATAATCCAATCAAGGTGTATACACCTGCTGGGCATGAAGTCGCTTGCCATTTATACCCGAATCCCGAGTCTGTAGCGGAGGTGCGAACATCATGAATGCTAGAAATTTAGATTATGAAGCGGAGCTCAGACAACGGACGCGAGGAGCCGCCAGAACGACGAGTTCTGAGGTGCTCATGCGGCTTGATCACGTAAGCATGTATTTCGAACGGGGCCAGAGCATGTTTGGCTCCGCCCAGAAAGTTGGCGCAGTGGTCGATGTCAACCTGGATATCCACCCCGGCGAGATTATTGCTTTGGTTGGCGAGAGCGGATGCGGCAAAACGACGCTCGGCAACATCATCACGGGTCTGCAAAAGCCAACATCAGGAAAGTTGCTGTACAAAGGGGAAGAGGTGCCGAAACTTAGCCGTGACAAAGCAAACCAGTTCCGCGGCGAGGTTCAGATGGTGCAGCAGGATTCCTACGCCGCGCTTAACCCGATGAGGACCATTTACCAGTCGCTGTCCGCTCCCATTCTGCAGCGCAAAATCGTCCGTGGCCGCAAAGCAGCCAAGGCTCGGGTTATCGAGCTGCTGCAGACTGTTGGCCTGACACCACCTGAACGCTTCCTTGATAAATATCCGCATCAGCTGTCAGGCGGACAGCGTCAGCGGATTCTGATGGCACGTGCCATCTCGTTAAATCCGAAGATCATCGTGGCTGATGAGCCTGTCTCCATGATCGACGTGTCGCTGCGAATCTCGATCCTTAACCTGATGGCGGAGTTGAATCGCAAGCTAGACATCGCCATCATCTATATTACGCATGATCTGGCTACTGCCCGCTATATCGCTGGCAGAGGACGTATGGCTGTCATGTACCTTGGACGCGTGATGGAGCTAGGCGGAGTCAATGACGTCCTCAGTCAGCCGAAACATCCTTACCTGCAGGCACTGCTGTCAGCTGTTCCGACTCCCGATCCCGAAATCGCCAGGGCGATGACGGAGCTGCCGCTGCGCAGCCTGGAGATGCCGAACGCGGCCAAACCGCCGTCCGGCTGCCGTTTTCACCCGCGCTGCCCAATGGCCTCAGCCCGGTGTACCTCGGAAGAACCCCAGCTCCGTTTAGTAGGCTCAGAGCTAACCGCCTGTCATTATGCGGAGGAGGCGCATGAACTCTGGCAGCGTAAGATGGCTGACATTAGCGCCATCAAACACGTGTGATGGGTGATTTCAGAGCACTATCCAAGATTGTTCTCTCGATGTCGATAGTCCTGCTGCTGCTTTCCTTCTTATCCCTGACAGCTGTCCAGCCAGGCAGTGGTCAATATGTGGTGACTATATTATCGATCTGGATGAATAGCATACTCTCAGGATGTATTATTCTTGTAACCGTATGGCGCAAAATGCGGGAATCCAAGCGCCGCAGAAATAGTGATGATGTGCTGTAAGCGATAAAAAGTGCCGTTTGACAACTTGTCAAAACGGCACTTTTTGATTTAGTTAGGCTATATAGATTCCTGCCTGATGATAGCTGTGTGAGAAGAACTAACTTCACAACAATCCATGAGCACACAAGAGCAGTCACAAGCCCTCCGGCGTACCAGATATGAAGCAGAAGGGAGTTGCCTGATTGCAGTGGGTAAAACCTTAAATAAAACTTAAACATTTTTCAAATAGAAAAATGGAGCAGTGTGCCAGTGGTGCATACCGCACCATTTTAATAGTTGCTAAGCTTTGTGTGTCTAACATGTTTTATCGTGAGCGCAAACGTTTAAATAACATTAACATTTTATGATTCTTGCAGACTATTCAAATCGATAACCGATTATTTGATAATCAGGTAGTGCTCAAATACTTGTAAAATATAGCAATGGAGGTATTCGAATGCTTAGTGTTACGAGACTTATGAAAAGGAAATTGAAACTAATCACTTCCGTCAGTCTTGCAGTTCTTATTTTCGGCATGAACGTCTTGCCCGTTTTCGCGGCAACTCCGGGTAAAACAGTAAACGCATCGGCAACGCTCGCCTACAATCTCAAGGGACTCAATCACAATCTGGCCGTTCAGAAAGCCTATATCGCATCCACGTATCTTTACGTCACTCAGCGGTCAGGAGGAACGGTCTATCTGTCCAGATTGCTCATGAACGGAACAAACGCTACATACGTTGACGAAATGACCATTACCAATGCAGGTCATGGACAAACACTGGATATGTACACGTATAATGGCATCAATTACTTTTATTTCAGTTCGAAAGCAGATCCTTCTACAACAAATAACTGGTCGTTACAGGTAGCGAGACTTCAATACTCGGCTGGCGCGACTTATGATTATACGGATCTTCATCGGTTCACCTATATGAACTACGCGGATGAGACCGGTACGAGTCTTGGCGAAACCTACCGCGTCGATGGCGGGGGCAACAGCGATTACACGATTTTCCGGGTACAAACCGTTGAAGGAAGCGTAACCTGGTCCATCTATGACACGGTTGCCTTAAACAAACTTCTCGACGCCAACGAACAGGTGAGAATGGACAGCGCAGCAGCGGTAAACGCAAACGTTACAAGCATTACTCAGTCGGGCAGCGCTATCGTCAGACCAAACGGTTCTTTCCAGGGCTTCGATATGCTAGGCAGTTCGGAAATCTACACCTCTGGCGGCGCGGAAGGCGAAACACCGCAGATTGCGTTGATGTCGAACACAGGCGCATACAAAACCCTCGTGAAAATAACGAATGTAGGCACCCATGAAATCGAAGGAGTCCAAACGAAGGACGGTAACGTGTATTTTAATATCGTTACAGATACAGTAAATAAGAAAGACTCGCAGAAGATTTATTATGTTGCGGACAGCGTATTTTAAATAAGCGCTAAATCGGCCGAACAAAGAATATAAGCCATTTCCCCATCATCTTTATTGGGGGGATGGCTATTTGCATTTTGTCGAAAAAGCGCTAACAATATTTTCTATATATTCAAGAAGGAGGTGCAACTTGTGAGGATGCTGATTCGTCTAGAGTGAACACTTCAAGTGTTTAGTTAGTACCTGACCTTTCTATGATTTGTCTTCACAAATTTCAGGAGGTGGTATTGTTTGGCAACGAGTACCAAACGATGGGTGGCTACATTTTTGGCTGTTTTACTGGCAATCGGTTTGATTCCACTGTATGGATCGGATGCTGCTTATGCGGCTGCGCATCCAAGGGAAATCTCAACGATTGCCGGCACTGGGAAATCCGGTTTCTCTGGTGATGGAGGAGCTGCAACGGCGGCAAGTTTTTACAATCCTAATGGAATAGCAGCAGATGATCATGGCAATGTATACATCGCAGATACTTATAATTATAGGGTACGGAAGATTGATTCCAGTGGAAAAATCACGACTTTCGCAGGCAGTGGAGAGAGAGGAAGAGTAAATACGACTTATACAGGGCCTGCGACATCAGCGGCATTAGCACGCCCAAGCGGGCTGGCAGTTGACAAGAACGGGAATCTGTATATCGCAGATGCGTATACGTCAACCATACGCAAGGTAAATACGGACGGCCAGATCAGTACAGTAGTAAAAGATTTGATTCGTCCGGTCGATGTTGCGGTGGATGACGCGGGCAATTTATTCATTGCCGATTCCGCAGCTAACAAGGTGTATAAGGTTGATAAGTCAGAAACGAAGACGGTCATAGCAGGGAAAGGGAACAGGGGATATTCTGGAGATGGTGGTCCGGCCACTGCGGCACAATTAAGAGGTCCAACCGGAGTCGCCGTAGATAGCAACGGTAACGTATTTATCGCAGATACAGGTAATTCTAGAATCCGCAAAGTTGACAGCTCTGGAACGATCCATACAGTGGCTGGTACCGGAAAGTCGGGATACTCCGGTGATGGAGGATCAGCGACATCAGCAAATGTATCACATCCTAAGAACATCTCGGTAGGAAGTGACGGCAATCTGTATATCGCCGATACAGAGAGCCATGCCATACGCAAAGTAGATGCTTCCGGAACAATCAGTACAGTGGCCGGCACTGGAACGCCTGGTTTCTCAGGTGATGGAGGACCTGCTGGTTCTGCCCGATTAAGTAATCCGCTTGATGTCATTAGGGATCATTCGGGTAATCTCTATATCCTTGATGGAAGTTTGAGAGTCAGACGGGTACAAGGTGTTCAAGCGGAGTTGAACGGATTAAGTCTGTCAGCGGGTACGCTTAGTCCAGTCTTTACTGCTGGAACTACAACCTATACGGCTCATGTCGCGTATAGTGTGAACAGCATAACCGTAAAACCAACACTGGCAGACAGCACATCTGTCGTGAAAGTAAATGATACAGCGGTTGCGAATGGAACGGATTCAGCGCCAATAAATTTGAAGCCGGGCAGCAATCCGATCACCATTGTTGTCACTGCCAAAGACAGCTCTACCCAAACGTATACGGTAACGGTAACTCGTGATGATGGTTTTAATACCGATCTGAGTCACCTTAGCCTGTCGAGCGGTACGCTTAGTCCGGTTTTTGCAGGGGGAACTACGCGCTATACCGCAATTGTGGGTAATAGTGTCAACAGCATAACGGTTACGCCTACTGTTGTGGATGCAGCTGCAAAGGTAACGGTGGATGGAAAATCCGTAGCAAGTGGTTCTGCATCCGGCGCTATCAATTTGGAGATAGGAAATAACACTATTCCTGTTGTTGTGATCGCGGAGAGCGGCAGCACCAAATCGTACACGATCATCGTTACACGAGCGGCACCACTATCCAGTAATGCTAATTTGAGCGCTCTGCGTCTATCGAACGGCTCACTTAGTCCAGCATTTGCAGCTGGGACAACAAGCTACACAGCGAGTGTAGATAAATACGTCGACAGGATAACGGTTACTCCTACAGTTGCAGATGGAGCGGCAAAGGTGACGGTGAATGGAAAATCAGCAGTAAGCGGAACGGCATCCGGCGCTATCAATCTGAAAGTTGGAAGCAACGAGATTCCGATCGTTGTTATTGCGGAGAATGGCAGTACCAAGTCCTATACGATTACAGTTACTCGGTCAACTCAGTCGAGCAACGCCGACCTTAGCGGCCTACGCTTATCAATAGGGAGTCTGAGTCCGTCCTTTGCATCCGGCACCGTAAAATACAGCTCTAGTGTTTCTTACAGCTACAGCAATATAAAAGTAACACCAGTCGTTGCAGATTCCAAAGCAACCGTGAAGGTGAACGGCACTGCGGTGACAAGTGGTAAAGAATCAGGCAGCTTGCAACTCAATGTAGGCAGTAATACAATATCTATCGTTGTAACTGCCGAGAATGGAACTGCAAAAACGTATACCGTTACGGTAAGTAGAGCATCAGCTCCAAATCCACCAGTTGTTAAGCCTGTCATTAACAACAACGGTACGACACTTGATCCATCCGTTATTAATACCGGCAATAAGTTTTATACTATTGAGACCAATTCAAGGGACGGCAAAGCTTACGTCATTATCCCGGCAAGCATCCTGTCCGAGATCGCCAGCAGGAATAGCGCCTTTTATTTCGAGATTAAGGCACCTTATGGCACCTATAATATACCTGTAAAGCTAGCCTCGCTTATTCCGGATCTAAACAGTATGCTTAACCGTAATAATGTTAATAGCAGTGAAATCAGCTTTAGGATTATGCTGTCTGACAAGTCGGCAGACCGAAGCATTAAACAGGCTTTCGCCAGCAACTTGCCGGAAGGCTGGGTATTAGGTTCAATTGTTGACTTTAACGTTGAGGTTGTGGAGACGAAGACAGGGAAAACGATAGGAACAGCTGATGAATTCAGTCAATCGTTGACACGAATTATTCCAATGCCAGCAAGCATGAAGAGTATGCCGGAGTATTGGGGGGCATTCCGTTATAACGGATCCGAGAACAATTTCGAGTTCGTCGCTGCGACCAAGATGCAGATTAACGGCATTTGGTATGTGACGATCCGCTCCAATACGAACGGTGTCTATGTCGTGGCACAGAATGATGTCGTATTCTCCGATGTCTACCGACATTGGGGGCGGCCGTATATCGAGCTTGCAGCTGCGAAGGGACTTGTCGAAGGGGTTGGCGGATACAGATACGCTCCTGAACAATCTGTCACAAGAGCGGAATTTACTGCCATGCTCGTACGGGCACTTGGAAGAGGAACAACAACAAGTGGTACGAAGCCATACAATGATGTGAACACCAGCTCCTGGTATTTCGATGTTATTGCAAAAGCTAAAGTGCTTGGATTGCTTGATTTTGTGAGCAGCAGCAGCTTCAGGCCGAATCAACCGATTACCCGTGAGGAAATGGCAAGCATGCTGGCTGCTGTTATTGCCCTGGAAAAACCGGAGTGGATAATACAGAGAGCCATAAGTCTGGATAACTTCAAGGATATTGACAGAATAAATATTAAATATCTTTCGGACATCAATCTCGTCGTCAGATTGGGTCTGATGAATGGCACAAGTAACACCGTCTTTAGCCCTCAAGGAATTACGACACGTGCGCAAGCGGCAACCGTACTCGTTAGAACGCTGCAGGTGCTTGACATGATTGATTCGTATTAAGGTGAAGCCGAGTCTTTCCAATAGACTCGGCTTCCTCTTTTGGAGATGTACACACCGTTAAGTAACACATCCGCTTCGCCTACAATATGATGAGTCTAGAAATCTAAAGAGGTGAGCCAATGGCAGTCGTAAAATCCAGGAGTAGGGATATTGATATGTTGGCAAGGTTGCTCAGAGCTGAAGCTGAGACCGAAGGTGAAATGGGCATGCTCCTTGTTGGAAATGTAGGCATTAACCGAATAAGAGGGAATTGCTCCGATTTTAAAAATATCCGGACCATTCCTCAAATGGTCGAACAACCGCATGCGTTCGAAGCGTTGCAGCATAGTATGTACTATCAAAGCGCAAGAGATAGGGAACGCCGTCTTGCGCAACGGGCTGTGAATGGCGAGCGGAATTGGCCAGGCGAGTACTCGTTATGGTATTTCCGTCCAGGTTCGTTTGATAATCCCGGACCATGTCCGCCAACTTGGTATAATCAACCGTTCGTAGGACGCTGGAAGAAGCACTGTTTTTATCAACCGACCGTTAAAGAATGTGAAAATATTTATAATACGTAAACGAACATTAGGATCTCTAAACTAGACAAGAACATAGTAAATGCCGCGATTTTAGCGGCATTTTTTATTTATGATGCAAGAGCAATTACTCTTGACAATGCATCTACTACGTGTTACTTTATAGCAGTAGTAAGTAATACTGCATACCAGTCGTACAGAATAGCAAGGAGTGATTGCTCTGGAAAACCTAACGGAAATGCTCAAAGGCGTGCTTGAGGGCTGTGTCCTTGAAATTATAAGCCGCAAAGAAACCTACGGCTATGAAATCACGCGGCAGCTGAACGCCCTCGGCTTCACAGATGTGGTGGAGGGAACGGTGTACACGATACTGATCCGGCTAGAAAAAAACAAGTTGGTGGAGATCACGAAGAAGCCCTCCGACATCGGACCACCACGAAAGTTTTTCGCGATCAACAACGCTGGGCGCGAGGAGCTGCAAAGGTTCTGGGAAAAATTCGAGTTCGTATCATCAAAAATTAACGAGTTAAAGGAGAGAAAATAATGAACTTTTGGGAGAAAATCACCGGCAGCGACATGACTAAAGAATTTAAAAGCTTTGAATCACGAGTCAAAAAGCTACCTGCTGATTATCAGGCGGCATGGGGGAAAATTAATGCTAATCTTTGGCATCACTCGGATTTCACCGGTCGTAACCTCATGCCAATTCTTGACGGTGTGCTAGGCCTGCTCGAAGAAACGGCAGCAGACGGTCAGAGTGTCCAGGAGGTTTTGGGTGACGATATCAAAGGCTTCTGTTCAGCGCTGGCCGGCGAAGAAGGGGCAAAGTCTTATCGCGACAAGTGGCGTGAGCAACTAAACAATAATATCGCTAAAAAATTAGGTAAATAGTTTTTGCTTACGGTGTCCGGCTTATTAAGTAAATAAATTCTTTTTAGGAGGATGTAACGATGAGTATACAAGACATGATCAAAGGCAAAAAAGAGTGGCGAGCACATGTGGCGCGTGTCAAAGCGCTGCCGCAGGATTATCAGTTTGTTTATAAAGAGATTCAAAAATATTTCTTTAAGGTTGGCCCTGTAGAGCTAACCGAAGGGATGGGTTTACTCTCAGGGATTGTCGATCTTTTTGAAGAAGGTGCGGCCTTGGGGAAAGGCGTGCTCGAAGTGACAGGCAGTGACGTAGCTGCTTTCTGCGATGATCTCATTAAAGATTCAAAAACTTATGCTGACATATATCAGGAATCTATTGACGATGCAGTTAACAAGTCCATTAAAAAGGTTACGGATAAAAAAAAGTAAAAGGGGGAGATCGGGTTGAAAAATACGATTGAAGTGAGAGGTCTGCGAAAGTCTTTTAAGGACACAGAAGTCTTAAAAGGTGTCGATTTTGAAGTGAAGCGAGGTGAGATCTTCGCCCTGCTTGGCTCCAACGGCGCAGGCAAGACAACGGTTGTCAGAATCCTCACTACGCTGCTCCAGTCGGATGGTGGAACCGCCGCCGTCAACGGATTTGATGTCGCATCCAAACCTGATCAAGTGAGGCAGACGATTAGTCTGACTGGGCAATTTGCCGCCGTGGATGAAATTTTGACTGGACGCGAAAATCTGATCATGATTGCCAAGCTGAGATACCTCAAGAACTCACGTCAGGTTGCAGACGATATGTTACAACGCTTCGGCCTGACTGAAGCTGCAGACCGTAGAGTGTCTACTTACTCCGGTGGGATGCGCCGCAGACTCGACATTGCTTTAAGCCTTGTTGGAAAACCACAGATTATTTTTCTAGATGAGCCAACCACCGGGCTTGATCCCGAGGCTCGGATCGAGGTATGGAAGATCGTCAAGGAACTTGCCGATGGCGGCACGACAGTACTTCTTACTACACAGTATTTGGAGGAAGCTGAGCAGCTTGCTGACCGGATTGCCATTTTGCACGAAGGCAGAATTATCGCAAGCGGCACACTTCAGGAGCTTAAGAAGATGTTCCCGACCACAAAGGTAGAATATGTCGAGAAACAACTTTCGTTAGAAGAGATCTTCCTTGCAATCGTCGGTAAAAAGGAGGCCATATAAATGGAAACAGAAATAGTAAAAAAGCATTTCTTCATCGATATTAGCGTTATGCTAGGACGTTCCATGCGTCACATTATGCGGAGTATGGACACCATCATCACGGTAACCATCACGCCAATTGCAATGATGCTGCTGTTTGTCTATGTATTAGGTGGTGCCATTGAAACCGGAACAGATAGCTATGTGAATTACCTGCTGCCAGGCATACTCCTCATGGCTATTGCCAGTGGAATATCCTACACGGCTTTTCGATTGTTTACCGATGTACAAAAGGGCATCTTCGAACGTTTTCAAACGATGCCGATTTCACGTTCCGCTTTGCTTTGGGGGCATGTATTGACTTCGCTAGTATCTAACGCCATATCGGTTCTCGTCATCATCCTTGTAGCGCTCCTCATGGGTTTCCGTTCATCCGCAGGAATTCTGCCTTGGCTTGCTGTAGCAGGTATACTCGCTCTATTTACACTTTCCTTAACATGGGTCGCAGCTATAGCTGGACTTACCGCAAAAACAGTCGATGGCGCGAGCGCCTTTTCCTACCCTCTAATCTTCCTGCCATTTATCAGCTCCGCATTTGTGCCAACCGATTCAATGCCTACCGCCGTTCGCGTCTTTGCTGAAAACCAGCCAGTAACCTCTATTGTAGAAACCATCCGCGCATTGCTGTCGGGTCAACCGGTGGGCAATGACATCTGGATCGCGCTTGCTTGGTGTGTTGGCATTATGCTTGTGGCTTATGTGTTTGCTATGAGAGCGTATAAAAAAAGAGTATAGTATCAACTCGTATAAGAAGCCCTCAGCAATGGGGGCTTTTTTGACGTTTTTATTAAGAAAAAATCGCACTCGTTTATAAAAAAATCCTATGTTTGATGTCGGATTCGTTAGGATTGCGTAGGTTTCCGTTATAGTTGTCTACACAGTATGTGATTTAACATAACATAACCTGTCCGACAAACAAGAGTACAAAAAGGGAAAGGGGGATTGCGATGATTGAATTTCAGCAAGTGGAGAAGCATTATGGCGATTTTCATGTACTTAAAGGCATCGATCTTCAAATCGCGCAAGGTGAAGTCGTCGTTGTGGTCGGGCCTTCCGGCTCGGGGAAGAGCACTCTCCTCCGCTGCATCAACCGGCTGGAGGCGATTACGAGCGGCAGTCTGATTGTTAATGAAGTCGACGTCACCGATAAGAAAGCCGACATCAACAAGCTGCGGCGGGAAATCGGCATGGTATTCCAGCACTTCAATCTCTATCCCCATATGAAAGTGATCGACAATATTACACTCGCTCCAATGAAGGCGCTTGGCGTCCCAAAGCCGCAAGCGGCGGATACAGCCAGGATGTATTTGGACAAAGTTGGCATCGATGACAAGGCTGGTGCATTTCCTTCGCAGCTGTCCGGTGGACAACAACAGCGCGTGGCAATCGCCAGGGCACTGGCCATGAAGCCGAAGATCATGCTCTTTGACGAGCCAACCTCCGCGCTCGATCCGGAAATGGTTGGCGAAGTGCTGGACGTCATGAAGGCCTTGGTGCACGAAGGGATGACGATGGTCGTCGTTACGCACGAGATGGGTTTCGCGCGGGAAGTGGCGGACCGCGTCGTCTTTATGGACAAAGGGCAAATCGTCGAAATCTCTCCACCGGAGGAATTTTTCGAGCAGCCTCGCGAAGATAGGGCACGTCTGTTTCTTAATCGCGTGCTGCGCCATTAACGACTTGCGCTCGACCGAACCATCTTACCAAACATGTAATCCTATAACGGAGAGGGGTTTTAAACGATGAAGAAAAGAAGTTGGATGACGCTTGGTATCATACTTACGTTTCTTGCAACGGTCTTGTTGACCGGATGCGGCAACAAAGAAGAAGGATCGAACAACGGAGCAACCGGCGGTGCAAACGGGGATACGCCATCTGAAGCGGCGTCGGCGCTTGGCGAGATTAAGAGTCGAGGAAAGCTTGTTGTCGGCGTCAAATACGACACAAAGCTGTTCGGCTTGAAGGATCCGGCGAGTGGCAACGTTGAAGGCTTCGACGTCGACATCGCCAAGGCGCTCGCCAAGGAAATTCTCGGCGACGAGACCAAGGTCGAGCTTAAGGAAGTGACTTCCAAAACTCGAATTCCGATGTTGAATAACAACGATATCGATATGATTGTCGCGACGATGACAATTACGGAAGAGCGCAAGAACGAAGTCGATTTCTCCGACGTGTACTTTAAAGCTGGTCAGTCTCTTCTGGTAAAGAAGGGAAGTCCGATTAAGAGCATCGACGATATCAAGAAAGGCACGAAAGTATTGGCTGTGAAAGGCTCAACCTCGGTCGACAACATTAAAGCAAAGGTGCCAGACGTAAACGTCCTGGAGTTCGACAACTATCAGGATGCGTTTAGCGCACTCAAAGCCGGTCAGGGTGACACACTGACGACCGACAACGCGATTTTGTACGGTATGGCCGTTCAGGATCCGAACTACGAGGTTGTCGGGGAGCCGTTCACCGACGAGCCGTACGGTATCGCGATCAAGAAGGGTGCAACCGATCTATTGAACAGTGTCAACGAAGCATTGAAGAAGCTGCATGACAACGGCGAATACGACAAGATTTACGAGAAATGGATTGGAAAAGCCCCGTCCGGGGAATAGAGGTCAACAAGTAACAGGATGGGTGGCCAAGCGCCACCCATCTTCTGCATATCGGGAATAACAGGAGGGGATAGCATGCTGGACATATCGATTTTTACGGATCATTTCGGAATCTATATGAAAGGGTTTGGCAACACGATCTGGGCGAGCGTTATTGCTTTACTCGGCAGCTTCGCTCTTGGGACGATCATCGCTGTATTCCGTATTTCGTCCGTCAAGCCGCTCCGGTGGGTCGGGACGGCTTACGTCGAGTTCATTCGGAATATACCGCTGCTGCTAGTCGTTTTTGTGTTTTATCTCGGCTTGCCTTCGCTTGGCGTGACGTTAAGCGGATTCGTCTGCGGCACGGTCGGGCTAATGGTATATACAGCCTCCTTCGTTGCAGAAGCAATTCGGGCGGGTATCATGAGTGTACCGTCAGGACAGACAGAGGCGGCCAGAGCATCGGGATTGACGTACATGCAGACGATGCGCCATGTCGTACTTCCGCAGGCGATTAAAATCGTCATTCCGCCACTCAGCAACCAATTCATCAACCTTGTGAAAAATTCGTCCATTCTCGGCGTCTTCGCCGGATTCGACCTAATGTATTATGGCGATCAGGTTGCTAGCAAGACGTACGCAACTTTCGACACATATATCTTCGTCGCGGCGTTGTATCTCGTTCTGACACTTCCTTTAAGCTTCGCGGCACTACAGCTCGAACGAAGGTTAGCCAAGAATGGATAGTTAGTCAACAGAAATGCCGCGAAGCGCAAACTTCGCAAATAACTTTTAGGAGGATCGGCGGATGGACATTGCTGGCGCTTTCTCTTACCATAATCTCATCTTCATCATGAAAGGCTTTGGCATTACGCTCTGGATTGCTTTTGTAGCGATCGTGTTAAGCTTCGTGCTGGGCAGCGTCACCGGAACACTGCGTTATATGAGAATTCCTGTCGTATCCCAGATTCTCGGCGTGCTCGTCGAGTTTATCCGCAATTTGCCGCTGCTGCTGATCTTGTTTTTCACCTACTTCGCTATGCCGGACGTCGGACTCAAGCTGGGGGTTATGAGCTCTGCCATCGTTGGTCTGGCGGTATTCGAAGCCGCTATGATCTCGGAAATCGTACGCAGCGGACTAAGTTCCATCCCAAAAGGTCAGGTCGAAGCAGCCCGTTCGTCGGGTCTCACTTATATGCAGACGGTATGGCATATCGTGCTCCCGCAGGGACTAAGGCGCATGGTGCCGCCGATTGTAAGCCAGTTCATTTCCCTGCTCAAGGACACGTCACTCGCTATAGTCATCTCGCTCCCTGAGCTGATGCACAATTCAAAGATCGTCATCGCGCAAGATTTCAACTATACTCTTCCAATTCTTGCACTAGTGGCTATCTTGTATTTCGTGGTCAATTACGCGTTGTCGCTTGCGGCAAGGCGCCTGGAAAATAAATGGGGATAAGTATCTTCTGATGACTTAGAATCCCGATAGGAGTCATTCCTATAGCCATACAAAATTGGTCCAAATCCGAAAGCATGCAAATGACCATCGTCGCAATTGTCGTAGCCGTTGCTGGGGAATTCAAGATCAACCCGTTTATCGGTGAGGTTTTTCGTATAGGTCTTGGCAGCAGCGCTTTTCTGTTCCTGCTTCTGTTGATGAGCCATCTGCCTTATTGGCGGACGGGGATTGCCGTAGGCGTAACGGTGCTGCTGTTTCGGGTATCGCTCGACGGAGCCGCCGAGGCAGGCACGTTCTATCTTATTGACAGTGTGAAGACGCACTTCTCCGCCATGCTTTATTACCTCATCTTTGGGGCTGGAATGGCCCTTATTCAACGCAGATTACATCAATTAAATCCACTTATTCTTGGCGCATGTGTGTCGCTGATCGACGTTGTCTCCAATGAAGTGGAGCTTCTGATGCGCAGCGCCACTTTCGGACTTCCGTATTTTCAACCCAATCAATGGTTCCTGATTTCGGTTATCGCCGTGGTGCGCAGTTATTTTACGACTGGAATCTACAGCAGCATCGCCGTGAACCAAATGCGTAGCGTTCATGCCGAACAGCAGAAACGGATCGAACAAATGATCAACGTAGGCAGTGGGCTCTATGGCGAGGTCTTCTATTTGCGCAAATCGATGGATGTAATCGAACAGATTACCGCGAAGAGCCACGATCTGTACGGTCAATTGAACAAGGATGGACTTCATGACTATGGCAGGTCCGTTCTAGGGATTACTCAGCAGATACACGAGGTGAAGAAGGATTCGCAGCGCATCCTGGCGGGACTGATGAAGCTTGTCGATTTGGAGAGCGCCCCAGAAATGACCTTGTCGGAGATCGTCGAGCTTGTGGGGAAATCGAATGGCGAATATAGTCAAATGCTCAAAAAAGAGGTGCGAATCGAGAAAGACGTCGATATCGATTACTCGACCGCACACTACATACCGCTTATCACCGTACTTAATAATCTGGCAGCCAACTCAGTTGAAGCGATCGAGCGGCACGGAGTGATACACATCCATGTACGAGAACGCGAAGGTGAAACCTTTTTTATTGTCAGTGATACGGGGACGGGGATCGCCGAACAGGATCTAGATATGGTGTTCGAGCCCGGGTTTACGACCAAATTCAATCAGGAAGGTGTCGCGGCAACCGGCATTGGCCTTTCGCATGTTCGCGATATCGTCGGCTCGTTCACGGGCAGACTCCTCCTGACGGAACCGGGGCGGGACGCTGAAACCACGTTCGCCGCGGCTTTTCCGACTGTTAAGTTGAAGAAGGGAGTGTAGGCGTAATGCTATCGTTCTGTATTGTGGATGACGATGTGGTAAGCAGGCGGATGCTGCAGACGATTATCGAGAAAGGCGGCGTAGGCGAGGTTATCGGAATGGCGGCGGGCGGCATTGAAGGGAAGCGGCTTGTACTGGACGAGAATCCCGATGTCGTGCTCATCGATCTATTGATGCCGGATCAAGACGGAATCGAAACGATCACCCGGCTGAAACAGGAAGGGTACGAGGGCAAGTATGTCATGATCTCCCAGATCGAGAACAAAGCAATGATCAGCAAAGCGTATCAAGCAGGCATTGAATTTTATATCCAGAAGCCGATTAACCGGGTAGAAGTCAAAGCCGTGCTTGGCAAAGTAAGCGAGCAATGGCGAATGGCCCGCTATCTGAAGGAAATCAAACAATCGATCGCGAAGCTGGATGACCTGAGTTCGGAGCCAACAAGCGCAAGGAAGAAGCACGATGCCAAAGAAATCATACGGATGATCTTAATGGACATGGGCATTATCGGGGAGAGTGGAAGCCATGACATCATCGAGATGATCGATCAGCTGATTGGGCGGCATCAGGGCGGAGGCTTCCCACCACTTAAAGTACTGTATGATATCGGAGCACGGGCGAGCAAGCCAAAAAACGGCGATATGGAGAAGGAAGGGAAGGCGGTTGAGCAGCGTGTTCGCCGGACCGTCATCACGGCTTTATCCAACTTGGCGAGCATTGGGCTTACGGACTACAGCCACCCGAAGTTCGAGCATTACGCGCCGCTTTATTTCGACTTCGAGGACGTGCGACTCAAAATGCGTGAAATCGACGAGAAATGTCCGCAGGAGAAGCGAAAAGTCAATATTAAGAAGTTTCTTCAAGTGCTGTACCTGGAGACACTTGATAAAATGAAAAATCAATAAACAAAAAAGAAATCCAGGCCTCTTGTTAGGAGACCTGGATTTCTTAAGCATTAGAATTGGTTTTACGCCCATATTTAGCTTTTGATTGCGCCGGCCGCAATATCAGAAATAAACTGCTTGCTCACGAACAAGAAGAGTATGATGAGCGGAATAACCGCTAGCATTGTGCCCGCTACAACCATTGCATAATCGGTCACATAAATACCGTTCAGGGACGAGAGCGCCACCTGCAGCGTAAATTTGCTTTCATCGTTCAGGATAATCAATGGCCAGAGATAATCGTTCCAAGAACCGATGAAAGTAAATGCTCCTAGGAAAGACAACGCTGGACGAAGGATAGGGATGGCGACATTCCAGTAGAGCCGGAAGAAGCTGCAGCCATCAATACGTCCTGCATCCAGCAGCTCGGATGGAACGGATTCCTGCGCGTATTGGCGAATCCAGAAAATGCCGAATGCATTGGCCATACCGGGAATGATCAGCGCCTTGAAGGAGCCTACCCATCCGAACTTCGCCATGATGACGAAGGAAGGAACGAGCGAAAGCTGAGACGGCGCCATCATTGTGGCGAGCAGCAGGACAAACAGCCACTTTTTGCCCGGGAAATTGAATTTAGCGAACGTAAAGCCAGCCAGTGAATCGAAGAACAGGACCAGCAAGGTGCTGCAGGATGCCACAAACAACGAGTTGAGAAACGCGCCGAAGAAATCGACGTTATCGAACACTCGCGTCACATTGCTAATAAGATGCGTACCGAACCAAAACTTTGGCGGGAAGCTGTAAATTTCCGCCGTCGTACGCGTGGCCATGACGGCAAGCCAGTAAAAAGGAAAGATTGAAATGACAAGTCCGATAATCAGTCCGATATAGAGCAGGATGGCAGACTTCCTCTTAACCATGCGTATCACCCCGTTTATTCATCTTTGGCACCGCCGCCCTGAACCACCAGCCAGTTAAAGAGCGAGAAAAGAGCAATCAATATGAACATGCCCCAGCCGACAGCGGAACCGTAGCCGAAGTAATTGTTCACAAATGCCTCTCGGTACAGGTAGAGAACGATGGTCAGACCACCACCGCTAACGCCGCCGTCGTTGCCGACGAGCACCTGCGATTCAGTGAAGATCTGCATGCCTCCGATGGTAGAAGTAATGACGGTAAAAAGAATGATCGGCCTTAAATTCGGGATTGTAATGCGGAAGAAGGACTGAATGCCGGTGGCTCCGTCAATTTTGGCGGCCTCATACAGGACTGTAGGAATACTCTGGAGTCCCGCCAAATAAATGATGGCATTGTATCCGACCCAGCGCCAGATGACCATAATGGACACCGCCAGCTGGATGCCCCAGGTCTTGTTCAACCATTCCACGGGGGAAACTCCGAAGACGGACAAGAAATAGTTCAGCAGCCCATAATTGTTGGAGAATACAGTGCTGAACACAATAGCAACCGCAACGAGTGAAGTGACGTTCGGCACGAAGAAACCGATTCGGAAGAAAGTGCGGAACTTAATGAACGATGCATTCAGTAAAAACGCGATGATTAGCGCGAAGAACAGCATCGGTATGGTCGAATAAATCCAAATCAGAAGCGTATTTCTTACCGCTTTCCAAAATTCGGGATCGGTGACCATGAATTGATAATTGTTAATGCCGTTAAAGGTCATCACGCCAATGCCGTCCCATCTCTGGAAAGAAAGATACATAGAGAACAAAATGGGGAATAAGCCGAAGACGGCAAACAAGATATAAAATGGAGAAATGGCCAGGTATTCTCTTCGGTGCTTCCATATTTCAGATGCTAATCCTCGCTTCCGCTCCGAGACTTGCATGGAGCTTCCGGGATCGAATTGGGTTCTGTTCTGTAATGGTTGTCCCATAAGTCTCTACCTCCATTGCCGGAATAGTGTGACTATTTAACGCAGCAGCTCCTTTTTCACTCTGGATAACGCATCTTTCCAAGCTTTATCCGAGTTTTTCCCTTCAAGAGCAACCGATGACAGCTCACGGTTAACGATTCCATTTAGGTTGGAATATTTGGTCCCGAAGTAGGAAGGCTTCACGTTGCGCGCTGACTCCGTAAAAATCTCACCAGTAGCTTGGCCGCCGAAAAACTCCTCTTTCATCTTCATGAGATCCGAATCGAGCGCCTTGGAGGCGGAAGGGAACAGATTGAGATCCTTAAAGCTGGTCACCTGGTTCTCGGAATTCAGGAGCCATTTCATCACCTCGAAGGATTCCTTCGGGTATTTGCTTGTTTTCATAATGGCTAGGAAAGAGCCTCCGTTATTGCCGTCTCCGCCTGGAGCTCTCGCGACGCGCCACTTGCCCGACGTATCCGGAGCCGCATCCATCAGGATTTGTTTACTCCAAACGGCGCCTACGTAGGATGCGATCTTGCCGTTATTCATTGCCGCGTTCCACTCGGTGGAGAACGTTCCTGCATTAGCAAGAAGGTCCATTTGCGAAGCTTTTACAGCCAAGTCCCACGCCTTCTTCATGGAAGAGGAGGGATCCTCACCAATGAAATTTTCGTTTTTATCAAAATAAACTTTATCCGACTGCGAATTGACCTGGTTATACACCTGTCCAATATTATCAAGCAGCTTCACCTTGCCGCCTAACGCCTTCTGAAGCTTCTCGCCTGCGGCGAAGTAATCTTCCCAAGTGTCCATCATAAGGTGAACCTCTTCGGGGTCCGTCGGAAGTCCTGCTTGTTTGAACAAGTCCTCGCGGTAAAATAGGGCGGTCGGGCCAGTATCGATTGGCATAGCGATCATTTCATCTTTCGGCGTCACCCCAAGCTGCCATTTCCAATCGAGGTAGTCTCCCTCGATATCCTTTGCGCCTAAGTCGTATAAATTGTAGAAGCGGTCGGCGCTTGGGAACAGTTCAGTGACCCAGTCGTTAAAAGCCACGATATCCGGTCCGCCACTGCCGGCTGCGAGAGTCGTTTTCAGCTTAGATTTGAAGTCGCCCCCGATTTTTTGGGCGTTGATGCGAATGCCCGGAAACTGCTTCTGGACCTCGTTGATTAAGTTATCGTCCAGACTCCGGTTCCAATACCAAAGGGTAAGCGTTTTCACCTCACTCTTAGATGAAGAACCGCTTGAACATCCGCTAACCATGAAAGCTAGAAGCAATAGACACATTAATAATGCTCGGTATTTTGCCATCGTTATCGGCCTCCCATTGCGGCATTTTGGCACTGCAGCAGCATCACCACCTCCTAATTTCTTGAAGTTGTGTTCGACCTTGAACAACATTATAGACGCAACCCGATCATATTGAAACTCGGCATTCGTGAAATGAGGCGATGGTAGGACGTGGACCAGGATCCATTATATTACCTATGGGTTTATGGTCTTAAGGGGAGATGGAGGGTTGAGATCTGGCCCGGGTATGAAGATATGGAATTCGAATATGCCGGTCTAAAAGTTGACAGGATCTTACCTGGCATGTAATATATGTAGCGTTGTCACATGAACATCTGTTGCGGAAATTCTATATTCTTATCGTATAACCTCGCAGGCCATACACAGGGCGAGGGTTTCTACAGGGAGCCTTTACTTCCTAACTACGACGCCATGAATGAGCTTAATGCTCGTTTAAGGCGACGGAGTTAGGATTTTTTGCGTCCGCAGGCTGTCATGAGACCTAGAACGTGGACGACATGCTAAACAAGTCGACGTATTTCTTGCAAGCAGGGGGTTATTAAAGGAATGAAATATTATATTGCCGTGCTCATGGGAGCTATGAGCTATGGTGTATTATCTACAATTGTGGTATTGGCTTATGGAGAGGGCTATCAACTTGGAGAGGTTGTCGGAAGTCAACTTATGACGGGATTTATTCTATCTTGGTTGCTTGCATTATTCACCAAATTCAAACAAAAGCGCAAGGCACTCAAAACAGACAATAGTCAAGGTTCAACTGCTTCTGCTCAGGTATTTCAAAAGCTTACGTGGAAGCAATGTCTGCTGCTTATGGCTGCGGGCACACCAACGGTCATCACAGGACTCGTATATTATCAATCGCTGCGTTATATTCCCGCATCACTCGCAATTATTCTGTTATTCCAATTTACTTGGATTAGTGTACTGATTCCGGCGGTAATGAAACGCCAGCGGCCCAATAAATTAATGCTGCTTACGTTGCTGATCCTGTTCGGCGGTACACTAATTGCAGCAGGTTTCCTGGAGCAAGGGCATGGCGAGATCAATGTACGTGGTATCGCATTAGGTCTGATGTCCGCAGTTAGTTACTCATTGTTCGTCCTGTTTAATGGCAAGGCCGTACCAACAGCGCATCCTGCATACCGGAGCGCCTGGATGGTAACTGGCGGCTTAATTCTGCTATGCATTTTGTTCCCGCCAACGTTCCTTTTTAATGGGTTGATCTGGAGCCAACTGCTTGTGTTCGGCCTACTCCTAGGCGTCTTTGGAGCATTCATTCCATCCGTACTATTCGCAGCTGGCGTACCTCATATCGGCGGGGATATGGCAGGCATCATCGGGGCGGCGGAACTACCGGTAGCGGTACTTATGTCCTCCATTGTACTCCACGAACATGTAAGTGGAATGCAGTGGATTGGTGTGATTATCGTGCTTATCGGCGTGGCGCTGCCCGAACTATACAAATACCAAATATCGCGGTCAAAATCGATTTATTCTTAATCATGCATAGAAGTCAAAAGAGGTAATGAATGGGCTAGCCTGCCTATTCATTATCTTTTTTTATGTTCAAAAATGTCCCTAGTACTATCTTTACATCGAAGTATCGATCTGCTAGTATAGCTAATTGTTAACCAAGAAACATAAAACTAGGTTAACAATTAAAAGTGGATGGTGAACATTATGCAAACAGATTACGAACGGCTTGCTAACCTGAATAAGGATTATCTATGGAATCCGTTTACTCAAATGAAAGATTACATAACTTCTGATCCACTTATCATTGAACGTGGTGAGGGAATTAAACTCTATGACATGCAGGGACGGGCTTATTATGACGGCTTCTCATCGGTGTGGCTTAATGTACATGGCCATAATGTACCTGAGTTAAATCAGGCAATTACGGATCAGTTAAGCCAAGTTGCTCATTCAACCTTACTCGGAATGGCCAATAGACCAGCGATTGAACTAGCAGAAAAGTTGGCAAAGATTACACCGCGAGGATTAAATAAAGTATTTTACTCTGATTCAGGAGCAACCGGCGTAGAGATCGCGATCAAAATGGCGTTTCAATACTGGCAAAATAAAGGCGTTAAAAGTAAAACAACTTTTATCACAATGAATCAAGCGTATCACGGGGATACAATCGGGGCTGTGAGCGTTGGTGCGATTCCACTCTATCACGACATTTTCCGTCCGATGTTATTCCCTTCGCACGTCATACCCTATCCTTACGCTTATCGTCATGAAGGTGGCGAGAAGTCGGCATTGGATGCAACATTAACCGCTCTTCGTGATCTTCTTGAGACACGCGCCGAGGAGATTGCAGCACTTATCGTCGAGCCAATTGTCCAAGGTGCCAGTGGCATCGTTACGATGCCGCTAAACTGTTTGCGCGAGATGGCGGCCATCTGTCGAAAGTATGATGTTCTCTTGATAGCCGACGAGGTAGCAACCGGTTTTGGCCGGACAGGCGCTATGTTTGCCTGTGAACTCGAAGATGTAAGTCCGGACTTGATGGTAATTGGAAAAGGACTTACTGGAGGTTATTTGCCTGTAGCAGCGACGCTTGCAACGGACGAAATATATCATGCATTTTACGCCGATTACGAAGAACAAAAGACCTTTTTCCATGGACATTCTTTTACGGGTAACCCGCTTGGTTGCGCGGTTGCTTTAGCTAGCTTAAAGCTCATGGAAGAGCGCAACATGATAGAAGGGGTAGAGGCAAAAGCAGCATTTGTCGAGCAAAAACTCTCAAACCTAAAGGACCGGCCACATGTTGGCGATATCCGGCAAAAGGGACTAATGGTCGGAATTGAACTTGTCCGAAATAAGGATTCACGTGAGCCCTACGAGTGGATAGAACGGGTAGGCGTTCGTGCAACACAAAGAGCCAGAGAACTCGGGATGTTAACAAGGCCGCTTGGTAATGTGATGGTCTTCATTCCTCCGCTTGCTAGTACAGAAACGGAGCTAGATGCTATGACGGATATTTTGGCAAAATCCATTATTGACGTCACCGAAGGCGGTTAAGGGAATGAACAAAGCGATTACTAAAGCAACTATACCTGGTTTATTTGTAACGGGTACGGATACGGGGATCGGAAAAACAATTGTGGCTGCCGCTATTGCCGCAATACTTCGTGCCGAAGGGATGGACGTTGGTGTCTGGAAGCCCGTACAATCAGGCGAAAAGATCGGTAACGGAATGACCGATGCCGAAAGACTTTTGCATCTTTCGGGGATCCATGACCGACCCGAAGTCGTTGCACCTTTTACATTCGAAGCCCCGTTAACTCCGATGCTCGCTGCCAAACAGTCTGGGGTAGCGTTAACGCTAAAAGAGCTTATCGCTGCAGGAGCACCGCTCGTTGATCGTTACCAAGCGCTGATTGTCGAAGGTGCAGGTGGCGTCGCTGTGCCGCTGACCGAAGACGCCTTCGTGGCAGATTTCATTGCGGAACTCCGGATGCCTGCGGTGATTGTAGCTCGATCTGGACTAGGTACGATTAATCACACGCTTTTAACCGTTTCCTATCTTAAGAAACTTGGAGTACATATTATTGGCATCATTATGAACGACATCGAACATATAGAGACGATTGACGATCCGAGTATGGCTCATAACGCAGAACTGATTGAACGATACAGCGGACTTAAAGTCCTGGGTAGAATACCCCGTTTGGATAACGCAGGTTATTCGGTAACGTTGATTCCTATTTTTCGAGAAAAAATAGAGCTCGCACCTATTAGAGATGCAATAGCAGCTCAAATCATGGGAGGATGATGGAGATGGAAAGCACGATGACAAATACGAAGTGGCAATTTCTTGCCGAGAAAGCACTGAGTGGCGAACGCCTAACTTTAGAGGAGGGTCTCTCGGTGCTAGAAGCCGACAATGATGAAGTGCTTCTAATCATGAATGCTGCATTTACGGTGAGAAAACATTTTTACGGTAAAAAAGTGAAGCTGAACATGATCATTAACGCTAAGAGCGGCCTTTGCCCTGAGGACTGTGGCTATTGTTCGCAATCGATCGTTTCAACAGCGCCGGTCAGCAAATACACTATGCTCGATAAAGAAACGCTGCTCGCTGGTGCTCGAGAAGCGATGGCTCGCAAGGCAGGTACTTATTGCATCGTAGCAGCCGGGAAAGGACCTACGGATAAAGAGCTTAATCAAGTAGTTAACGCCGTTAAAGAAATTCGGGAGACAATGCCGCTGAAGATTTGTGCATGCCTGGGTATTCTCAAGGAAGATCAAGCTAAGCGACTTGCCGAGGCAGGCGTTCATCGTTATAACCACAACTTGAATACTAGCAAAGCAAACTATCCTTCCATCACAACGACCCACACCTATGATCAACGCATTGAAACCGTAGAGAAGGTAAAGGCACACGGCATGTCTCCTTGTTCCGGCGTTATTATCGGCATGGGCGAGACCCATCGAGAAATCGTGGAAATGGCCTTTGCACTTCACAATCTTAATGCGGATTCAATCCCAATCAATTTCCTGAACGCGATACCGGGAACACCTTTAGAGCATGCAGGCCGAACTCCATCGTTGAAGGCATTAAAGGTACTAGCCTTATTCCGATTTGTTTGTCCATCTAAAGAAATTCGTGTGGCCGGCGGTCGCGAAGTTAACCTCAGTACGCTGCAGCCCTTGTCCTTATACGCCGCAAACTCATTATTCGTCGGAGATTATTTAACGACTGCTGGCCAAGATGTATCGGCCGATCATCAAATTATCGAAGATTTAGGATTCGAAATCGAGTTGAACGCACTGTAAGGCGGTGACAACATGGAATGGATGGAAAAAGAACTCGAATTATTATCAGGAGCCTCATTGGAACGCTCTTTGCGTGAAAGTGGAGTCGCCCAAGAAACTCCCGGTTACGTCTTACGCAACGAACGAGCGATGCTCAACCTTTCTTCCAATAACTATCTCGGACTCGCCGACCATCCTGCCACCATCGAAGCGATGAGAGGCGCCCTCTTATCTGAAGGAGTTGGAGCTGGCGCTTCCCGTCTAGTGACAGGCAATCGATTCCCTTACGGTCAGTTAGAGCAGGCACTGGCCGAATGGCAAAGATGTGAAGCTGCACTCGTAATCGCAAACGGTTATATGGCGAACTCAGGTGTTATTGGTGCGCTTGTTGGGAGAGGAGATGTTGTTTTCAGTGATCGTTTGAACCATGCAAGTATTGTGGACGGAGTCGTTCTCAGTCGTGCGGAGCATGCCAGGTACCGTCATAACGACATGGAGCATTTGCGGACATTGTTGAAGAAGTACCGTAATCATCGGCGAAAATTGATTGTAACGGATGCCATCTTTTCCATGGATGGCGATCAAGCTCACTTACGCGAACTTGTTTCTCTCAAACAAGAGTACGGAGCGATGCTTATGGTGGATGAGGCGCACAGCGGGGGGATTTATGGGAGGCACGGCGAGGGATTATGTCATGAACTCGGACTGCATGATCAAGTCGATATTCATATGGGGACGTTTAGTAAAGCATTCGGCGTTTATGGAGCGTATATTTGCGGCAGCCGTACATTGATTCGGTGGCTAGTTAATGAAGTAAGACCGCTCATTTATTCGACGGCTTTGCCGCCATCACTCGTTGTGGGTATTTCAAAGGCATTAGAGCTCGTCATTTCGGATCATTGGCGCCGGGTGAAATTGTTTGCAGTAAGCCAATTATTTCGTTCTTCGCTTAAACATTCTGGTTTCATAGTCGGTGACGGTGGCTCTCCAATTGTACCGTTAATCGTAGGTAATAATGAAGCAGCTTTGCGTTTTAGCCATGCCCTTGAAGAAAAAGGGATTGCAGCGGTTGCGATTCGTCCGCCAACAGTCCCAGATGGTACAGCTCGCATTCGATTTTCGTTATCAGCCGTACATTCGGAAACAGAACTGCTGGATGCAGCCAATTGCATCCGTTCCATCGGACATCAAATGGGGGTGCTGTGATGACTGTATCTGAAAAGAACGGCACTATCTTATGGTTGACCGGTTGGGGTATATCGGATTCCGTATTTAACAGGTTACGCGAATCGTTGCCAGACTATCATCATGTAGCCGTTGATTATAGTGAAGTTGATACGCATGAGAAAATGATACATCTTACGGAGATGGCAGCAAAAAACATACAACATCCATTGATAATCGGAGGTTGGTCCCTCGGTGGTTTGTTAGCACTAAAACTCGCCGTCTTAGCTGACGGCCTTCTGTTATTTGCAGCGTCTGCACGATTTACTCGTCCCAAAGAGGAGTCCGCCCGTGGTTGGGCGGATGCGTATGTGAGACTGATGATTGCTGGTCTTTCGAAAGATCGAGAAGCGGTAGAAACAAAATTTCGACGAATGATGTTTACAGAAGCGGAACGCGAGGAGGGAATAGAACAGAGAATTCCTTCTCGCCATGATTGGACAACCCCTGCATTAATAGCAGGACTACAGATTTTACGTGAAGAGGAAGTCTTGACTCAATTGCAACATATCCGTTGTCCGGTTTTTCTAGTGCATGGTACCAAAGATACAATTTGTCCATTTGGCGCTGCATTGGAGCTTGTTTCATTAGTACCTCAAGCCAATTTACATACAATCCCTTTAGGTGGTCATGCGCCGTTTCTGGGAAGGGAAGAGGAGATTGCAAAACGATTCAGGAGTTGGTGGCATGAACAATCGAACAACAGCAATTAGGCGACAATTTAATCGTAGTGCTGAGGGCTTGTATGACATTCACGCTGATGTACAGCGTACGATGGCAGCGCAACTTGCAAAGTCACTCATGGGGTGGTTTAGCGCAAGAGATGCGGACCCGCTAATGATGTTGGAAATCGGCTGTGGAACGGGGACTTTGACCGAACTTTTGATAAAACAATGGCCTCAGGCTTCGATTACGGCGCTAGATATTGCACCCACTATGATCAAAGTTGCCGAACAACGCTTTCAATCAAATCAAGCAGCAGATTTACGTTTTATCCAATCCGACGTGGAAATATGGGCTGCCGAAGCCCCATCTGATTCCTTCGACCTCATTGTTTCCAGTGCCTGTTTTCAATGGTTAAGTCATCCGAGGCAAACGATAAGTCATCTTAGGAGAATCCTTCGACCGGGAGGTTTGCTGCTGTTCACGACCTTCGGTCCAGAAACGTTTCGCGAGCTCCATCAATCTTTTGATGCAGTATATTATGCAAACAAGATGGAGCCGCAGCGGCACGGATTATCGGTTCTATCACCAGAGCATTGGAAAGATGTTCTTATAGAAGCTGGATTTTCAGTTATTCATAGCAAACAGGAAATTTATAAGGAAACGTATGCTTCCCCAAGAGATTTCCTTCAATCCGTAAAAGCGATAGGCGCAAGTACTTCTGAAGCTACTAAAATAGAGGGACTAAGCTCTCGGCGCCTGTTCACCGAAATGTATAAGGTATACGAGGAGAAGTACAGTATTCAGGGAGGCGTCATTGCCACATACGAGTTACTTTTAATTGAAGCAGGAGGGAGCGAGTCATCATAATGTCGAATTTTGTCACTCGCTTGTGCATCCGAAAAGTCCCGTTGCCGTGACGATCTATGCCCTGTAAAATGGTTCCTCCATATAGGGGCATCTCCCTATATACGCTCCGTGTTCGGACAGGCATAATAGTCTTGCGTGGCCAACAGGAAAAGTTTACCTGTTTTTTTCAGGACTTTGTTTGTGGCGCTTTTCATGCAAGACAATATTCCGAACGACATGGAGGAGAAGTAAAAGAATGGAGAATTCGAACACTAGAATCAATCATAGAAGACAGCTCGCTAATGCGGTGTTGGCCGTCATGCTGCTTCTCGGCCTCTTCAGTATTCAAGTCCAGCCGGCACACGCCGCTTCGGTACCGCGACTGGTAGTAGCAACTCCGACGGCAAATTCCTTCGTGCCTGATCGCATCTTTGTCCGAGTTACAGTCAATTCCCAGGTGCCCATCGCTGAAACAAAGGCCACGGCTGGCAGCATGCCCGCGGTCAGCTTAACGAAACAGTCCGCCATATGCGTAACGTCCTGTGATTACACTGGTTGGGTCGATGTCTCCTCGCTCCCTTGGGGGGATTTCACCTTGACGCTTGACGCGGTTGACGTCGATGGCATCTCTAGCGCTCCTTTCGCCATAGCGCTCAAGCACAACAAGGCTCCGGTGATTCATCCTGATACACCGCTTCCATTCGAAGTCGCTGACCCGAACCTGGCGGTCAACGTTTCTTGCGCTGATGATAATCCCGGTACGGATTGCAGCAGTCTGAAGCTTAGCATTAACGGAAAGCTGTTGGCCTCCGGTACGAACGCTATCATGGAGACGCTTTCCGCGGAACAGTGGCTTGGCCAGGCGGCTACTGTTCAGCTTAGCGCCTCCGACGCAAGTGGGTTGACCAGCACGCAGTCATATCCGATCTATGTCGAGAATGTCTCAAACCTGACAACCATTTCGAAGGAAGCAGGCCTTGTGCTTGACACAGACGATTCTCGCACGCTGCTATGGAATGCCTATGATCATCGACTGCGCATTCACCACCGGAATACGAACGAAGTAGAGATGTTGCCGCTGCTCGTACCGGAACAGACACAGCTTAACGTCCGGCTCATTCCCGGCGGCGCAATGGGCAGCGCGTTCGATGCAACCGGATTCGACTTACCCGACGGCTTCTATCGGAAAGGTCTCGACCCGCTGGGGAAATATTCAACTTTCGTATGGCGGAACAGTCAGTTACAATCCCTTGCCGCGGACGATATTCGTGTGAAAGGAGATTGGGCAGCCTACCATGCGCCGGGAGGAGGACTTCGTGAGCTGACGCTGGAGAACACCGCGTCCGGGGAAGTGGTCTCCGTCGGCTTCACCGACCGGTTTGATTATGCGCTGGACGATCACGGCACGCTCGTGTTCGGACGAGCTGGCAAGCTGTTTCGATTCACGGACGGAGCCGCTGCCCAAATTACGCCTAATGACGGGTTCATCTACCGCACACCGGTTATGGACGGCAGCGTACTGCTCTACGCACGGGATGACACTTCGACGAACAGCTCCACTCTCGTCATCGAGCGGGATGGTGCTGCAGCCGATCTTGCCGGAGCATCTGCCGTGCAGGGGGATTATCTAACGGCAGGCGGGTGGATTGCCTATACGGTGTATACGGAGGCCGGGCAAAAGCAGCTGTGGCTGCGTTCGCCTTCCGGAGAGGATGAGCGGTTGACGCCGACCAGCACCGCCGACAGCCATTTTGTTGCACTTTCGGATGCAGGCGAAGCCGCTTACACCTATGACGCCGGTATCTGGTTGAGCCGTCTTCAAGAGGATGGCAGGCTGCCATCCGAGCGGATCGTTACGGATAAAGCGAAGATGTATTGGAAAGATCGGTGGCAAGTTTACCTTGGCACCACATGGTACGAGGTGCCGGGGACGGACCCTGGCACGGATCCAGGTACAGATCCAGGAACGGATCCAGGAACGGATCCAGGTACAGATCCTGGCACCGATCCTGCACCAACGGCTGACCTCGACGGCAATGGCCAGGTCAATCGACAGGATGCTATTGAATTCCTGCGCACATTCGGGACGAAACGAGGGCAGTTCCATTATGATCCCAAAGCCGATTTCGATGCGGACGGCGTTATATGGAAGCCGGATCTGATCGCATTTGTGAAAGCAGGACATTTTGGACCGGGATTAAAAATAGCCTTAAAAAAAGGCGCCGCCGACATCGCGAGCGCAATCGACTTGACGTCGATTTTTCCCCGCAAGTAGTCCGTTCACCGGGAGCAACGAAGAGCTATCCTCGAAGCGTCTGCTTCTAGGATAGCTCTTTGTTTTCTTCAAGCGTTATTCTCACGGACAGTCTTTCATTGAATACAACCTTACATTTTGTTACAATTCATCAGGATATATTTAGGAGGGGAATGTATTCCTTCTATCAACTACTAGAAGGATAATGGGAGGTTTGAAATGAAGGTCAAACGAATCGTCGCAAATATAAATACGAAGGATATCATGGCAGCTAAATCCTTCTACCAGGATGTACTCGGCCTTGATTTAATGATGGATCATGGTTGGATTAGAACATATGGTTTAAACGAGGAAATGAGCATTCAAATTAGTTTCGCATCACAGGGTGGCTCAGATACGCCTACACCTGATCTATCAATTGAAGTCGATGATGTCGATGCTATATTAGAAGGCATGAAGAGAGCTGGATTTCCGATAGAATATGGGCCTGTTGATGAGCCTTGGGGTGTTCGACGATTCTATGTCCGCGATCCATTTGGTAAGCTTATCAACATTCTTGCTCATTAATATGGCCAATCACTATTAACTCCTCAAAATCTCGGCAATAGTTTTGATTCCCTGATCGATCTGAGGCTCCGTTACATTCCCAAACCCCATAATTAATCGATCTTCAAACTTTCCTTTAACAATAGAGTACTTTTCAGCAGGATATATCTTAATATTCCGCTCCTCAAGCTGCGATGTCAGAAGAGAGTCAAACCGATGTCCGCATAATTCGGCGATCAAGTGTAACCCTGCAGCATCACCTGATATTTTGACTTGGTTGCCGAACGTTTCGGATAAGCTGGCTATGAGACGATTTCTTCTTTTGCCGTAAATACGCTTCATGTGGGAGATGTGGCGTTCCAAGTGATGACTGGCAATAAATCTAGCAAGGATGACTTGGGACAATGTTGGGCAATGCATGTCTGTTACCCGCTTTAACTGAAGAAGAGGAGAGACTAATTCGTGTGGTACCACCATATAGCCCAGTCTTAGCGCGGGGAACATATTTTTACTGAAAGTCCCTACATAAATGACTCTCTCCGAGTCCAGCTCCCTTAGAGCATGAAGCGGCATTCCGGCGTAGCGGAATTCACTGTCGTAATCGTCCTCGATTATGTAACAGCCGGTTTGGCGGGCATAATCTAAAAGTTGCAAACGGCGTCCAATGGACAAAATACTGCCGAAGGGAAATTGATGGGATGGAGTAACAAAGATGCACTTCGGATGCAAATGAGTTGGCAGATTATCAACATTCAGGCCATGATCATCTACGGTAACTGGGATTATGTTAGCGCCAGTTGATGCGAAAATATAGTGGATGAAGGTAGCGGTCGGATCTTCTGTCACTATGGCATCATTAGGTTTTAATAAAAGCTTGCACAATAAAGCAATAGCTTGAGTAGCGCCGGCCGTCACGATTACCTGCGAAGGGGCACATTGAATCCCTTTGGTATGTAGTAAAAGCTGACATATGCTTGTGCGAAGTTCGATATTGCCTGCGGGATCATCATATCCAAAATCCCATGAATGAGCACTTTCATATACGCCAAGGGCGGTTTCCTTCCACTTTTTACGCGGAATGTGCTCCAGAGCAGGGAAGCTCGGACGGAAGTCAATGCCATCGAAGCGATTTGGATATTCCGCAGACTTGGATGATTCGAAAGCTTCGCTTACGTGGGACTGAGTCGAAAACGAATTGCGTCTCCCCAAATCTACCACATAAGTACCTGAGCCTTGACGGCCTTCTAAGTAACCTTCGGCTATTAGCTGCTCATAGACTTCTACAATCAGTGCGCGAGACACTCCGAACTCACTTGCAAGATCTCGGGTGGAAGGGAGCCTGCTGCCCGATGTATATAAGCCCTGAAACAACCGATCACGCAGCAAAGTATAAATATGTTTGGTTTTAGTAGCAGAAATATTTGGTTTAGGGTGGAGCGGCATTGATAGTGCCCCCTTATAATAATTGGTATGTTAAGTTTGAAGCCAAAGTGGTACTTATTGATACCAATCTAACATGATAACATGGGAGTTACAAATTTAAGGATTTAGTAGCAGAGAGGTGAAGCGATGAATCAAGAGATCACCCCAAGGAGAAAAACCAAACATAAGGCGGCTGGCCGCCTTATGGTCACAGCCCTTTTCTTGGCCTCTCTGAATTTGCGCCCGGCGATAAGCTCTATTTCTCCCGTTATCGGGAGGATACATTATTGGCGCGCTTGGCCCAATTCTCAATGGTTGGATCAATGATTTGACCCATCAATTCAGATTGGCCATATTGGGATTGATCATCATTACACTAATGTTAATGACGGTTCAAGTGCTCATAATCCCGCGCAAAGTGAAAAAGTCAATCGAAACTACCATGTGAAATTGACACAAGATGAGAACAGTATTGGAGGTCGTTATATGAAAATATTCGTTGCTGGATCTACCGGTGTAATTGGCCGTTTGCTACTTCCTAAATTGGTGCGGGCTGGCCATGAAGTCTTTGGAATGACCCATTGCGTGGAACGCAAGGCATCTATTCAAGCTTTAGGGGCAAAGCCTATCGTCGTTGATGCTTTTGAACGGGACGATATCCTAGGAGTAATCGGGGAATTACGACCTGATGTAATCATTCATCAGCTTACTTCTCTGAGCAATTGGAATCTCGAGGACAATGCCAGGATCAGAATAGAAGGGACTCGGAATCTTGTAGATGCCGCCAAGGCTGCAGGTGTTAAGCGATTCATCGCACAAAGTATTTCTTGGGCTTATGAACCAGGTGATCATCCTGCTACGGAAGAGGTTCCCTTGGACTTACAGGCACCCTTGCCGCGGAAATCGACTATAAATGGTATTATTGCGCTGGAAAGGGCTGTAGCGGAGGTACCGAATCACGTTATTTTGCGGTATGGGATGCTCTACGGACCTGAAACCTGGTACGATAAAAGAGGGGTCATGGCGGAAAAAGTGTTGCAAAGGCAGCTGCATGCAAACGACGGAATCACTTCCTTCCTTCATGTGGAGGATGCTGCAAATGCAGCTATGCTGGCATTGGATTGGCCTACGGGCTGGGTAAATATAGTAGATAACGAGCCTGCTGCTGGAACACAGTGGCTGCCTGTTTATGCTGATGCGCTGCAAGCCCCTGAGCCGGAATATCAACCTGGCAGAAATAGGGGGGAGCGCGGTGCATCGAATACCAAAGCGCAAAACGAATACGGATGGGTTCCGTTGTACCCGACATGGAGATCAGGATTCGGGCAAAGCTTAAGATGAGGTTTACCTCTTAATTGATCCGAAGTATCCCGTTAAATAACAAAAAGAAAGGAGCCGCTTATTGACGGCTCCTTTCTTGATTTTTATACAGGAATAAGTATTTATAGTATAATTACGGATACATCTGAATTCGCAATGAGGGGGCAAGGAAGTGGAAGAGCTAACGTTCAATCAACAGAATCTATTTGCACATGTATTCAATTATTCTCCTGTCGGGATTGTGCTGATCTCGTTAGATGGACAATGGATCGACGTGAATCCAGCCGCTTGCCAGCTGCTCGGATACGAGAGAAACGAATTAATGAAATGTGATCCTGAAAAATTGATTTTCTCATCTGTAGAAAGTAATCATGAAATCTACTTTAAACAATTATTGCAGGGCGATATATCGACATTCAGCTTTGAAAAAAGACATGTTCATCAAAACGAAACTGTCGTATGGACATCCGTACATGTCTCGTTTGTCAGAGAAGGGGCGGAAGGCGAGCCTTGGTATTTTATCGCCCAAATCGTCGATATCACTTCTAATAAAATGATCGAGCAAAAGCTGCAAGAAACGGTGGAGAGATACACTTCACTTAAGAAATATAATCATGACACCATTATTTCCTTTGACCTGCAGGGCAAGATTATGAACGGAAATGTAATGGCAGAGCATCTTATCGGACAAAAGATATCGGACCTGATTGGCACTAGTATCGCTTCCATTATCGGAGAGGATACGCTTGTGCGCATATTAGCCGACAACGAGCCTTACACCGATATTGAAGGATCTATCAATCATGTTCCCAATGTCAATGGATATCTTGTAGAAGTTCTGGTCACAATCGCGCCGATTATTGTTAACAATCGCAGTATCGGATTTTATCTGCTGATCAAGGACATTACCGAGCAAAAGAAGCTGTTGATTGAAAAAGAGGCTGCAGAACGGACAAATGAAGTCAAAAGCGAGTTTATGGCGATCATGAGCCATGAAATTCGCACTCCGATGAACGGTGTAATCGGCATGACCGATTTGCTGCTGGATACGCCTCTAGATGAGGAGCAGCAGGAATATGTCTCCATCATCCGGAAGAGTGGGGATACTTTACTGGCCATTATTAACGATATTCTGGACTTTTCTAAGGTGGAGTCAGGTAATACCGAACTGTCGGAGGAGCCATTCAAGCTCAGCGAAGCGATTGCGGAGACGTTCGACACGCTAATGCCTAAAGCGCTGGAGAAAAAGCTGACGCTTAACGTATCCATTCACCCGGACATTCCGCATAAAGTAATCGGCGACCCGCTCAAAATCCGTCAAATCCTAATGAACCTGATCGGCAACGCCATTAAATTTACTCCAGAAGGCTCCATAACTGTCAGTATCGATAAAGCCGAAATCGCAGGAGATAAGATCCAGTTCTACTTCTCAGTGGAGGATACGGGAATAGGAGTGCCGGCGGATAAAAGAGCTTTTCTTTTTGAGCCATTTTATCAAGCCGATCATTTCATGGTGCGACAGGCAGGAGGTACCGGACTTGGACTTGCTATTACGCGAAAGCTGATTGAGCTGATGGATGGTGAGATCTATTGCGAGCCAAATCCAGGAGGAGGCACAATCTTTAAATTCAACATTGCTTTGAAAGTCGAATCTCTCCCGGATGTAATGCATCTGGAAGCGGATCACGGGCAGCTGCCCGATCCTAATGATAAGTTGAACATATTAATCGCTGAAGACAATCATATTAATCAGCTTGTCTTAATTCGAATGGTGGAAAAGCTTGGTTTTCGTCCGGATGCCGTATCCAACGGATCTGAAGTCCTGGAAGCCATTCAGAAGAAGAAATACGATATCCTATTTATGGATATTCAAATGCCTGTGATGAATGGTTTGGAAGCAACTAAACATCTGCGGCAAATGCTGCGTTCGGACGAGTTGCCACATATTGTTGCTGTTACGGCAAACGCGCTGGTCGGCGACCGGGAGCGATTCATAAGCGCGGGCATGCACGAATATATCAGCAAGCCGTTGCATAACGCAGCAGTATCATCGGTCATACAACGATTTATAGACAGTAAAGCATTTCAGACAAAGACTCTAAAATAGGTAATAGAATAAAATTAGAAACCTCGTAAATGTGGTTTCAACAGGATAGCAATTATGAAACCAGCTTCTATTAAACAAGAAGGAGACGTTGTTTATGATTGCAGACTGGAAACAAGTAGATGAAGCATTAAAAAATATTGAGGTCATTGGACATGAAAACAATAAGCCTGTTTCCATCATCGGTTTTGCAGAAGATTTGCGTTGTATCGGTATCGGAACGGATGCCGCGGTTTTTTATTACCCTGACACCCCTAATTACGCATATAAAGTGTATTCCGCACAGTCATTAGAGAAGAAGGACGTGGAAGCGGATATATACAAACGTTTAGAAGGATCATCGTATTTTGCCCAATGTTACGGAGCCGGATCCAACTATTTAGTATTAAGCTTCGAACAAGGGATTACCTTATATGATTGTCTTCTACAGGGTGTCCGTGTTCCAGAGCAAGTGATGCAAGATGTCGAAAATGCCCGGGAATTTGTCCGTAGTCAGGGGCTGAACCCAAGGGATATTCATCTAAAAAATGTTCTCTTGCATGAAGGAAGAGGAAAGGTTCTTGATGTATCGGAATATATCAAGGAAGGAAACGATAACCGATGGGAACATTTGGTATGGACATACAAACATTTCTATCCTCTGATAAACGAGGTCCAGGTACCTTTATGGATCTTGGAGACGATAACGAACTGGTATAACCGGATTGATACGGCCAGTTTTGGAATAGAAGACTTCTCTAAACGAGTGAGTCAGCTTTTCTTAGGGAAACGCAAATAAAATAAGATAGGAAGATCATCTCTGACCGATTGCCGACTACGGCATAACGGTAATGGAGGAGGATACATTGAATAATATTCTGTTGTTAACTCTAACCAGCTTAAAAGAACGTTTAATAAAAACACCAATCATAAAAGTCCAAAGAGAACTAGGATATACGTTTGAATGTTCTTTTGTCTTCTATCATGCATGCACAGAAGAAAGAATCAATGAATTTACAGAAGAAACTGCATTCAAAATCCCACCAGATTATCGTGAATTTTTACTTATTCATGATGGTGCTATTCTTTTTCAAGATGAATCTGGTCGATCTAATCCCTCTTGGAAAATATTTGGTATTGATGATATAATTGACTATATGAATATACATCATACACCTGAGCACCTATATCCAATAGCTACATATGGTCAAACCGTTATTTTCGTTAATGGAGATCGTGTAAACGAGGGTAGGGAAGACTATTTATTTGACCGTTCAATTTATGATTCAATTGATAGTGAAGGTGAAGATATTAAATTAAATTTCGAACTGTTCTTTGAGCGCCTTATTGTTTCACAAGGATCCCATTTTTGGTTTTGGAATGAAATTAACGCTACAAACTATTCAAGATAAGTAGGAATGGCAGTTTCTATAAAAAGTAAGCCCACCAAAAAAAGGTGGGCTTTTTTCTTGGGGTCTATTGTCCTTACATCAGATGAATCTCCTCGATAAGCGTATCACCGTGGTGTACGATCGCAGCGTTGAATATTTCCTCCTTATTTTTGAAATACAAATAAAGTCCCGCGCGCGAGATTCCCGCTGCCTCCGCAATTTCATTCATTGGTACTCGTTTGTAACCGTATTTAAAAAACACTTCTAACTTAGTTCCATTCTATACACTTTACAAACTTTGTCCACTCGTCTATTATAGACACATAGACATTTTATGTTTTATGTCTAAAATCACTTCGAAGGAGCAAACAACAATGAAAACCGAACAAAAACCGTTACTGTCTGGATACGGATCTGAAACAACCGCAAAAGAAATCATAGCGGGTCAAGAACTCCGTGGTAAGACGGCCATCGTGACAGGCGGGCACGGGGGCATCGGTCTCGAAACGACCCGTGCACTTGTCGAAGCCGGCGCAACTGTTATTGTCGGCGCCCGCAATGTTGAGCATGCGCGCGAAATTCTCGCTCCTCTGCCTAATGTCGAGGTGATTCGGCTAGATCTTATGGATCCGAATTCGGTTGATGAGTTCGCAACCGAATTTTTGAAATCTGATCGAGCGCTCGACCTGCTCATACTAAACGCAGGCGTGAGTTTTCCGCCTGAAATAAAAGATGCACGGGGATATGATACCCATTTCGCGACGAATTATCTGGGACACTTTCAATTGACGAATCGCTTATGGGAGACATTGAAGCGCTCAGGTAACGCTCAGGTCATCTCACTTTCATCGATTGGCCATATGACTGGGCCGATTGACTTTGAAGACCTGCATTTCACCAAAAGACCCTATGACAAAAATATCTCTTATGGTGAATCCAAGACCGCGTGCTCATTATTTGCCATAGAGCTTGACCAACGAGGACAAGCATTTGGCATTCGCGCCTTTGCCGTTCATCCCGGCGCGATCCTTTCGGGCTTGGTGCGACATTTGAGCAACGAGGATTTGGCTGCTTGGGGTGTAACTCGCAAGGAAGATGGCACTTATTCGTCATCCGGCGGTTTCAAAACCGTCGAGCAAGGAGCAGCCACATCGGTATGGTGCGCGGTAAGTCCGATGCTAAATGGCAAAGGAGGCGTTTACTGCGAAGACTGCGATATCGCAGAAGCTGTTTCGGCAGACAGCCAGCTCCAGCGCGGCGTTCGTCCGTGGGCCATTGATCCGGCGTCAGCCAAAAAGCTTTGGGCAATTAGTGAAGAGCTCCTGAATATTCCACATGACATGATACCCAACAACCGGAAATAACCGACACGATAAAAACTTCCCGCAGTCCGAATAAGGACTGCGGGAAGTTTTTATTTGCTTATGGTTTACGTCGGCATAGAGCAGGAGAGCGGTTACTTGTTCTCGACCGGACCCGCGTCCAAAATATCCTGCAGGTGATCCTGCAAGTTATCCGTGCATTCGCCGCCATGGTAAGCGATTACCTTAGAGATATCCATCGTTTGAAATTTAGCGATAGATTGCAGCGCCGTGACTTGATCCGGCGTATAGATCGGGCTGTACGATTGCAGGATGCCATCTTGTGCCCTTAAGACATCGCCGGCAATTAACGTCTTGCTCGGAATATGGTAGAAGGACGTGTGATCCGGCGTATGGCCGGGTGTAAACACTGCGCGGATTCCGCCGGCGAAAGGCAGGATATCGCCGTCTTGCAAGGTGACGTCGACTTTGATAGGCGTCCTGACTAATTTCTTGCTCTTGTCGAGAGGGATTATACCGGCTAAGTAAGGAACAGCGATTTCATGTGCAAACACTTGAACCTGGTCTCCGAAGGCTTCTACCAACTCAGGCAAGCTGCCGATATGATCCGAATCTTGATGGGAAATGAGAATTTTTGTCAGCTTTTCGAAAGGAATCCCCGCATCTAGGAACGCGGTGCGAATCAGCTCCATTTGACCAGGAAGCCCGGTATCGATGAGAATGACGTCTTGAGCATCCCATAGGACGGTCAGAAAGAAAGGATTGTTACGATTTTCCATGGTAAGTTTAATGGTCTTGATGCCTGCTTCCGATTGAACCAAGTCGAACACCGCCTAATTAAATAATGTAAGATAAGAAATACTAATCTACAATTAAGCCACGAAGAGTGAAGCATATTTGCGAAAAGAAGCCAGCAGCCTGCTTGTTGGAGGCGCGGGCTTCTTTCTCGCGATGCCTGGGTCAGGAGCATTCGACTCTGCCCAGATAATTACTTAGTTTCCGATCTTACCTGCGCGAGCCTCCTTATGCGCTGCCCGGGAAGCAGTTCCGACGCGGAAGTAACCGAAGGCCGCGGCCGACATGAGTGCTGCGATGGCAACGCCGGCGGCACCAATCCAGGTGATTGCTGTCAACGAAGCTCCTTCCACGACGACCCCGCCGATCCCCGCGCCGGCAGCCATGGCCAGTTGTATGACGGAGCTGTTAAGGCTAAGCATGATGCTGGTTGCTTCAGGCGCGAGCGAGATCAGATGGTACTGCTGCGTCGGACCGGACGACCAGGCGGAGAAGGACCAAAGCATGAGCAGCGGGAACATCAGCCCCGGCGAATGGGCAGCGAACGAAATTACAATCAACCATGCCGCGTGGAACAGCATACCAGTTACTAGCGTACGCTTGAATCCCCAACGGTCGGTGCCGAATCCGCCTAGCTTGGAGCCGATCAGACTGGCGATACCAAACGCGAGCAGCGCGATGCTGACGAATTTCTCACTCATGCCTGTAATATCGAGCAGAAAGGGAGAAATATACGTATAAGTGATGGAATAGCCGCCAAGCCAGAAGAACGTAATGCCAAGCGCAACGACGATTTTCGGATTCTTGAGCAGCTTCAGCTGGTCCCTCAGCGGTACCGGCTGTTCGCCATCCGTCTTCGGAATCGCGAAAGCGATGAGCAGCAGAGCAAGCAGTCCAAGTATTCCGATGCCACCGAATACCACATTCCAATCATAGGCGGAAGCGACTAGCCGTCCCAGAGGTACGCCAACGATTAGGGCTGTACTGAAGCCCATGACTAGCGTGGCGATGGCACTGCCTTGCTTCTCAGCCGGTGCGAGCTTCGCGGCGACCGTGAGCGCCGTGACGACAAACACACCGCTGCTAAGCGCTACGATAACACGGGAAACGATGAGGGCGCCAAAGCCAGAGAAGAAATAGGCCGCGACGTTGCCAACGATGAATATTGATAGCGCGTATAGCATCAGCTTTTTGCGGTCGACTTTGGCAGCGGCCGCCATCAGGAAAGGTGTCCCAAATCCGTAAGCAAGGGAGAACACGGTGATCAGCTGGCCTGCGGCTGCGACTGAGACGCCGATATCGTCGGATACTTTATCCAGAATGCCGGCAATAATGAATTCGGATGTGCCGACGAGAAAGCTGACTAAAGCCAGCATATATATTTTTACATTGTATGACAAACGTTCCAGCTCCTTATCCGTATCTCTCTTTATAATAATTTTATATTTCTAAATTTATCGAAATATAGGGCAAAAAAAAACGGGGCTACCCCAGTAAATAAGGGGCATACTTTCGCGCGACTTCTTTATTGACGCTGTAATAAATGTACGTGCCGTCTTTGCGTAGCGTGAGCAGGCCGCATTCTGTAAGCTGCTTCAAGTGATGCGACAGCGTGGAACCGGCAACGGACTCGAGCTTGCTGCCGATGTCGGAGCAGCAGAGATTCATCTCTTCCGTAAGAAGCATCGCTATTTTGATCCGGGTCGGCTCCCCGAGTGCTTTGTAGACTTTCACTGCTTGTTTGACTTCCTCGTTGTCCTCGACCATGGATTCTCACCGCCTTTGCTTTTATATTTCGAAATCTATGGAAACAAGAATAACACAACCGGCTGCCGGTGTAAATGGGCGATTCGAGTCAACATTCGAACGGATAGCAATCGATCCGTCGTTAGTAGCAACTTACATCCATCTCCTTTCGTTCGTTATATATGGATACCAGATCGCGAATGTCTTGATTTTTTATAACTATGAAGGTTCGATTATCCCTAAGGATCAACGAGTTGAAATGGTTGCAAAGGACTTGAAGACTCTTGTCAAATGATGTGCTTATACTAGGGGGGAAACGATGAAGAAATATAAGCTTCAACTATCCATACTTGGTGTCATTATTTTAGTGTTTATATCTATAATGACTTATATTTGGATAAAAAACACTCGTTCAATCTATACTCAAATAGATTCATCTATGAGAGCGATTGACGTTAACTATAGCGAGATATTAGATGTTCATTTCGATAATAAACACAACCTAGTATTTTATTTAACAAATAACGAACGGATAGGTATAGTGAGCTTACGCAAAACTCTAACGGGATTCAAATTAAAAAGTCACATCAATAATTCCGAATTTATTGCTGATAAGGACATAAGCTGGCATGGTACAGAAAAAACCAATGTTGATATACATTTACTTTATGGCAAAGTTCAGAACTCAGAAACTACTCAAATTATTATTGTCAGTGAAGGAAATCAATCAGCAAATATAATCAAGAATGGGTCTCATACTTTTTGGTATTTCTTATCCGATGATGAACTTCATTTACCAATTACTATTCAAACTTTCGATAAAGATGGTAAAAAGCTATATGAAACTGGAGATATTAACTACTGGAATGAAATTAACCAAAAACTGAGGATAAGTAATGAAAATGATTCTCTTGGGTGAAGGAAATGGCTAAAAAAGGTTGGATTGTCACTGTTAGCTTGCTGCCGTTCTAATAATCGTATTCTTGGCACAAAACAAAAAAATCGAAACCCTACGATTACAATTAGATGAAACGAACCAGGAATTAAAAGAGAAAAAAGATGAAATCAACACAACCAAGAGCGAAATAAATGCTCAGAAGAAAGAACTTCTTAAGGTAACATACAATTTAGAATTGGAAAGAAAGGCATATGAAGAAAAAAACAAGGTGTTAAACGAAAAATTAAAATATACAGATTCAATGGTATTTACTAATGAATCGCGGTTGTTCGGGGAAAGAGCACCTGTGGTTGACAGTTCCATCCCATCAGATCTCTCTTCAACAATTACTGAGTTGTTTGCGGCAATGCAGAACAACGATGCGGCAAAATTCGCTGTTCTGGATAAAAAGGGAGTTCTAACATCTTTTTACAAGAAGCGAGATATGGTTGAAAAAATATTGTGGATACAAAACGACCCTAATCATAGAGCCGTGGCCGTAAAAGAGTGGTAAGCCGCAAAAACTGCGGCTTTTTTTTGTTTTTTGTATAGAAGTACGTTAGGCCGAATTATAAGAGGCGTTCAGGTCCCGCTGGCAGAAGAGATGATGGTATAATAGAGAGCGAAGTTTTAAGAATACATAACGATGTAAACGGGAGTCAAAAGATAATGGATATGGACTACATACTGGATGACGTAGCGTGGCGGGGGCTGCTGGAAGGCGTCGCCGAGTGCTTCGACGAACTGACGATCATACGGGGGTTTCAATATTTTAAACAGGGACGGGTCGAGGAGCTGGTGCTCCGCGACGACGGCGTGCACGTGGACGCGCGCGTCAAGGATAACCGGATGTACGATGTCGCCGTCGATCTGGACGATCTCACGGCGAGTGAATGTGCCTGCTCAAAAAGCTCCTGCACGCACATGGCCGCTACCTTGATGCGTTACGCGGAGCTGTGTGGCCGGCCGATCCAGGCACTCGCCAACGCGCGCAGCGCCTTGAAAAGCGCGGCCGTCAGCGCCAAGCCTGGCGCGGCGCCGGACGGCAGACGCTTCGGTGCCCGCGCGGACGTTGAAGGAGGAGCAGCCGCAGGATCGACGTCCTGGGCTGGCAACGAAAGCGAAGGCGCAAACCGCGGTGCCGTGCCGGAGGCCTCTCGGCCCGTCCGGCCGACCTTGACGGAGGCGGAGCTGACCGAGCTCCCCGTGGCTAAGTGGCACGATCGGTTCCAGGCACGCTGCGGACCGATGCACCTGCATTTCCGCACGGCACAGGAGGCCAGCGAGCTGCTCTCCGACCTGCAGGCGATGCGGCCCGTGCTGCCTTGGGCGCTGGAGCAATTATTCACCCTTCATACTCTGCTTTTCGTGCTGGAGCGGATGATCAAGCCAGCCCAGGCGGACACGCGCCAATCGGGCTTATTCATGGGCTACCATACAAAGCTCGCGATGGAGGGGTTGCGCGGCCATGCGCGAAGCCTGCTCGAAGACAAGCTGGCGCTGGCGGACGATAGCTCGGCGTATTGGGACCGGTTGATGGAGACGGCAGATTTCCTCCGGGAGAGCATGCTGACCGAGGATAAAACCCTCGGCTGCTTCGCTGAGCTCTATGCTTCGCTGTGGCTGCGCTGGCTAGGTCCCGGATCGGCCGGAACTGCACCTTTGTACGAGAAGGAGCTGCGCAAGCTGCAGGTGGCGGAAGCGGAGCTCGGCCCGGCCCTGTCGCGATTGCCGTGGACGCTCGCGCAGTGCCTGCTCCTGCTCTACCTCGCGCGCGACGCGGAAGCGCTGACTTTAATCGCTCGGGACGGAAGCAAGCTGATGCTGAAGCCGGAGCATCTCAACCCGCAGCTCGGTTTCCTCGAGCACGCGGAGCAATGGGTGCGGCTGCGCGACTGGCTCGCGGTGACCGGTCCGCTGCTCGTCGGCGTTCGTAGCGAGGATCTCACGCTCTACGGCGACTATTGGGCGTCGGTCGTGGCGCAGCTGCCGGAGGCGGAATCGGAGATGTGGCGCACGCTCCAGGCGATGCTGCCGTTCTCGCGCACCGTCTACGAGGATGCGTTGGCGGCTCACGGCAGGTGGGACCGCTGGATCGACCTGCAAATGTGCATGGGCCAGGATCCGCTGTCGTTCCGAGTGACCGTGCTGAAGCCGGTCGAGAAGGACGCGCCGGAGCTGCTGCTGCCCTTCTACCATCAGGCGGTGGAACGGTACGTGCTGCAGAAAAACCGCGACGGCTACAAAGCAGCAGCGAAGCTGCTGAAGCGGCTCGCCAAGCTGTACGCGCGCCTGAAGAAAGGCGAGCGATGGGAGCAGTTCATCATTGCGTTCGCGAGTCGGAACAGCCGGTTGCGGGCGTTGCAGGAAGAACTGCGTAAAGGAGGACTGTTGTCATGAACACATACGCTGATACACTTACGATTCAAGCGAGCTTGACCGAACAAGGCGACGCGCTAATCTTTGGCGCGGATGCGTCCGGCTACGCGCCGGGGCTGCTCGTCAAGCAGCGGCTGTTCGCGCGGCACGAGCCGTCTTTCTATGGCACGGAGCTCGAAATCGAGAAGCTGCATGACGAGCTGGAGCTCGTCGTGCTGCCGGCGGAGATGGTCTTGCCGTTCTTCGCCAATCCCGAATTGCTGCCGATGCACATGACCTGGCAGCTCGAAGGCGACGCCGCGCGGATCGCCGCGCTCGCACCGGCTCTGGAGCGCGGTGTCGAGGAGCGGAAATTCATCCCGAGCTTCGAGGCTTACAAGGCTGGCAAGCTGCGGTGGACATGGGACGCGGTGGCGCTCGATGCGATGACGCGCCGGTTGCTTCGCGCACTCGAGCACAGCGGACCAGACGAGGACGGCGATTGGGACGAAGAAGCCCAGGGCACGGAAGAGGCAGATGCCGCCTTGCTGGCCGGCCTCGGCGCCGCCTTCTCCGCGGCAGTGTTTCAGCGCCATTACGGCACGGAGGAAGCCGCAGGCGACCTACGCCGCGACTTCCCTCTACTATTCGACCGCGCCGGGGCGGCAACAGGCCTCGACGAGCGCGGCTGGCTCGTTGCCGCCGGCTGGAAGGCAGACACGCTGCCGTTCCGGCCGCTCCTGCAGCTGCTAGAGCCGGAGCCGGAGGATATCGAAGCCGGCTGGCGCCTCGCTCTCCTGCTGCAAGATAAGCTCGATCAAGCGAAGCTCGTGCCGGTTCGGCTGGCCGCGGACGGCGAAGCCTCCGGGACGTGGCCCACAGGATGGACGCCGCACGTGCGCGAGCGATCCGCTGCCTGGCTCGCGCATCTTCGCGCGAGCCTGCCGGCGGACCGGCTGGACGGCAGCCCCGTAGACGTGTTGAATGCCCCACTGACGGATGAGAACGCATGGCAGTTCCTGACCGTGGACAGCCAGCGCCTCCTGGCCGCAGGCTGGCAGGTGCTGCTGCCCGCCTGGTGGGAGGAGGCGAGCCGCAAGAAGCCGCGACTGCGCGCGAAGGTGCGCCCAGGCGAAGGCGAAGGGGAGAGCGCGGGCGGCAGCCGGTCCTTCTTCGGTCTCAATGCGCTGATTGAATTCGATTGGCATGTCTCTATCGGTAACGCCGACCTCAGCGAGGCGGAGTTCAGGGAGCTGGTTGCCCGCGGCGAGCGGCTCGTTCAGTTTCGTGGACAATGGGTGCCTCTCGATCCCGGCCTGCTCGCGCAGATCCGCAAAGCGATGGCGGGAGCCGATCCGCAGCGAGGCTTGTCCTTCCAGTACGTCCTGCAGATGCATCTGCGCCGCAACCGCGACTTCTTTATACCGGCGGCCTCGAGCAAGGACAGCGAAAATGGCGGCGAGGAGGACGGCATGAACGAAGGTGAACTAGAGATGGACGTCGAGTTGAACGCCCACTTGACGACCGTCATGGCGCAGCTGACGCAGCAGACGGACTGGCCGTCTGTCCCCGTGCCGCCGACACTGCATGCGGAGCTGCGCAGCTACCAGCAGGGCGGCTTCTCCTGGCTCGCGTTTCTGCGAAGGTTCGGGCTCGGCGCTGTCCTAGCAGACGATATGGGCCTTGGAAAGACGATTCAATTCATCACGTACCTGCTGCACGTCGCCGAGGAAGCGTCCGCAAACGGAGGACGCTGTCCCGCCTTGCTGATCTGCCCGACCTCGGTGCTAGGCAACTGGCAGAAGGAGGTGCGCCGCTTCGCGCCATCGCTGCGCATCCTGCTCCATTACGGCAGCAAGCGGTTGGGAGGCGACGCGTTCTACGCGGAAGCGTCGGAGGTCGACCTCGTGCTGACCTCGTACGCGACGGCGACGCTGGACCAGGAGCTGCTCGGCGGCTATACGTGGTCGGCGATCTGCCTCGACGAGGCGCAGAACATCAAGAACGCCGGCACGAAGCAGGCTATAGCGGTCAAGAGCTTCCCCGCGCGGCACCGAATCGCGCTGACGGGCACACCGATCGAGAACAAGCTCGCGGAGCTGTGGTCGATCTACGATTTTACCAATCCAGGCTATCTCGGTACCGCCCGCGCCTTTGCCGAGCGGTTCGGCCAGGCAATCGAGCGCGAACGCGACGAGACGCGGACGCAAGAGCTGCAGCGACTAGTGAAGCCGTTCATGCTCCGGCGTAAGAAGAAGGATCCGAACATTATGCTGGACCTGCCGGAGAAGAACGAAATGAAGACGTACATCCATCTCACCGGTGAACAGAGTGCACTCTACGAGCAGACCGTGAAGGAATTGATGGACGAGGTCAAAAAGCTGGAGGGCATCCAGCGAAAAGGCGCGATCCTCTCCGCGCTGACACGACTGAAGCAGCTGTGCGACCATCCTGTGCTGCTGACGAAGGAGGCAGTGCCGGTGCCGGAGGACGAGCGCGAGGAAGCCGCCGAATCGGCGATGCTCATCAGCCGTTCCGCCAAGCTCGAACGGCTGCTTGATCTCGTAAAGGAGCTTCGTGAGGAGGGCGAGCGCTGCCTCATCTTCACGCAGTACATCGGGATGGGCGAAATGCTTCAGCGAGTGCTAGGCCGGGAGCTTGGCGAGCCCGTCCTATACCTCCACGGCGGCTCGTCTAAGATGGCGCGTGATCGGATGATCGAGCAGTTCCAGTCCCAGGAGCTGCCGGACTCAGAACAACCGAACGTGTTCATTCTATCGATCAAAGCCGGCGGCGTCGGGCTCAACCTGACCGCGGCTAACCACGTGTTTCATTTCGATCGCTGGTGGAACCCCGCCGTGGAGAACCAAGCGACGGACCGCGCCTACCGGATGGGCCAGACGCGTGACGTGCAGGTGCACAAGTTCATCTCACTCGGCACGCTGGAGGAGCGGATCGACGAGATGCTCGAGAGCAAGCAGCAGCTGAGCGACGACGTCATCACGAGCTCGGAAGGCTGGATCACGGAGCTGTCGACGGACGCGCTGCGTGACCTGTTCACGTTACGGCGCGACTGGTCGGAATAGGGGTTGACGCGGGTATGCGAGATCTGTACGAACCGACTGTTATTAGTTGAAAACATTTTGGAGCAGTTTGCCACCGGCAACTGCTCCTTTTTATTACACTAAAGGACAGAGAAGTCCCAGTATGTGGTAATATAAAGGCAGTTCAATATACAACATGATGGCAGTGAAACCCTAGTATTTGGCTACACTGATATCATTAGCTAACTGGCAAAGCAAATATTTTCACGAATATATTAAGCATACTAATTCGAAAGGTCTGAAAGAAATGAATAATGAGGAATTATATTTAGAAATAAAAGAAGCAAAAGAGTCCCAATTGGATTTCTTTGTGACACAGTTCTCACCTGATAATCCAATCTATCAGTACAATAGTTTTGCTTTATAAAAGAGGGGTGAGGGACTATATTTGATTGCTTGGCATAATAACTCCCCTATCGGACATTTCTTACTACGATGGAGTGGTCTTAATAATGATTCAGTAACAAAATTACTGGACATTACACATAGCGCTTTCTTATAAGCAGGGCTAACGATAGATGAATATCGTAGAAAAGGTGTTGCAACCGCAATTATTCAAGAAGCTGAGCGATTAGCAAAAGAAAAAAAATGTACTCGTATAGGATTAGAGGTAGGTGTTAGTAATACAGCAGCCAGAAGATTTTATGAGAAATTGGGTTACGTAGATTGGGGACAAGGTGAATTCTTAACTAGCTGGGAAAATAAAGATGAGAACGGAAATACAGTGATTGAAACGGAAGTTGTAATTTATATGCAGAGAAAACTGGATTCCACAGCCGGTTAATACATAATATCTTTTTAAAGCGTCCATTTGATGGGCGCTTTTATATTTTTCTTCAGGAAGAGGAAATCTAAAAAGTCCCTAACTTAATTTCTTAAATTTAGTGAAAATATCTTGATTATCCCCTGAGGGGGGATATAATGTTTACTGTCAGTGAGAAAGAACTTGTCACCTTGAACAGTAAGAAAGGAGAGACATCATGTCAAATTTCAAGGCTTACTTTACATTCGTCAAACCCTATTGGCATCTTGTCTTGATCACTGTTGGAATAGGTATCATTAAGTTCTCTATACCGTTAACCTTGCCATTGCTTATGAAATATGTGGTGGACGATATCTTGTTAAGTGATCAGGTAAATCATGAAAAGATGACTATGCTGCTGACGGTCATCTCTGGTGCATCTCTATTATTTGTGGTTATTCGTTATCCGATTGAGTATTACCGGCAGTACTTTGCTCAACTTATTACTTCAAGAATCTTGTTCGATATCCGCAACCGCTTATATCAACATGCTCAACGGTTGTCACTGCGTTATTACCAGAACCACAAATCTGGTGAGATCATTTCTCGAATGATGAATGACGTGGAGCAGACGAAAAGTATAGTGGAAACAGGGATGATGAACATCTGGTTAGATCTGGTCACTTTGGCCATTGCATTAGGCATAATGAGTTATATGGACTCCTCATTAACTCTGGTCTCCATCGCCATTCTTCCTTTGTATGCACTTGCTGTTAAATTGCTTTATAAACGACTCCGGATACTTACGAAATCCAGATCACAATCATTAGCAGAGATGCAAGGGTATTTACATGAACGAATAAATGGTATACCCGTGATCAAAAGCTTCACGTTAGAACAATTTGAGCAGCAGCAATTCGGGACGAAGAACAAGCAGTTTCTTGAACGTGCTGTTGCACATACCCGGTGGAATGCTCTTACCAACGGAATTATTAATACACTGACAGATATTGCACCTCTGCTGGTCATCACCTATGGCGGATATCAGGTGATCGAGGGACATCTATCCATTGGTGCATTCGTTGCTTTCTTTGGTTATTTGGAACGACTGTATAATCCGCTTCGCCGGATTGTGAATGCATCTACGGAACTAACACAGGCAAGTGCATCGTTGGAACGTGTCCTGGAATTTATGCACGAACCATATGATGTTGCTGATTCTCTGAAATCCAAACCGATGAATGAGATGAAAGGTCACGTTCAATTCGATAAGGTTTGGTTTAAGTATTCTGATGACCAGGATTGGGTGTTAAAAGGAATTGAGCTCGATATTAAGCCAGGTGAAACTGTAGCCTTGGTGGGGATGAGCGGTGGGGGAAAATCATCTATTGTCAGTTTAATCCCGCGGCTGTATGACATACAGAAGGGTTATCTGCGTATGGATAATGAAGAGATTAAGGACATTACTCTTCACAGTCTTCGAAGTCAGATTGGTATTGTTCTTCAGGATAACATCTTATTTAGCGGTACTATTAAAGAAAATATATTGCTCGGCAGACCCGAGGCTTCGGATGAGGATGTTCGTCAAGCAGCATTGGCGGCTAATGCTCATGATTTTATTGAAGGACTTACCCAAGGATATCAGACACAGATCGGAGAAAGAGGAGTTAAGCTGTCCGGAGGGCAAAAGCAACGTATCGCTATTGCACGTGTGTTTCTGAAAAATCCGAAACTAATTATTTTAGATGAAGCCACTTCAGCACTTGATCTGGAATCCGAGCATCTGGTCCAGGAATCATTAGAACGTCTGGCCAGAGATCGCACGACAATCATTATTGCTCACCGTTTGTCTACCATTACGCATGCTGATCGGATTGTACTTATCGAACAAGGTGAAATCAAAGAAGAGGGCAGCCATACACAATTAATGCATCAGGATGGAGCATATGCAAAACTGTATAACATTCAAAACGTTGAGACACAGGAAGCACATTTCAATACTTTATAGCTCTGTGTTTTTGTATTCAGATAGACACTTTAAATTAACCCCGCCAGGGGGATATAATTAGTGTAGAAGAATGGAGGGCATGCAATGAGTGAAGGGGAAGACGATCAACTTGTACATCATGACCATGATCACGTTCATAAATACAGAAAGCAAATCGTTAACCGCTTAGCTCGTGTAGAAGGTCACATTCGGGCCGTCAAACAAATGACAGAAAGCGGTCGAGACTGCTCAGATGTTCTACTGCAAATTGCTGCGGTTCAGAAAGCGCTGGATAAAGCGGCAAAGCTTCTACTGAAAGATCATTTAGAAAGCTGTGTGGTACATGCTGTGCATCATGGAAACGAAGAGCAGGTTCTTGCTGATCTGAATAAAGCCTTGGAAAATTATATTCGTTAAATACGAGATACCCCTTAATTGAAATTAGAGAGGGGTATCTTTTTTGTTGAAAACGAAAAAACGGTGATGAGTTGAGATTAAGAGGTTGGAGGGAAGCAGCCGATCGCTATGACCGGATGCTTTTTCTAGACTAATGGTCAAGATAGCGTAATAAAATATAGTTGAATCAACAGCCGGCAACATCGGCAATGGGCAGGTTAGTTAAAGGAGAGGGTGATCATTCACATGGATAAAATATTAGAAGCGCTTCTCGGAGGATTTAAAAAGCAATATTCGAAATCAAAAGCAATTATTCCGCCAAAAGTATATGATGTATCCCCTCAAAGTATAAATGAAATATTCGACATGAGGTTCCCTGGCTTTTATATTTTTTATGGCCAAACGAGTTATTGCTCCAAAAATAAGATACTTTATATAGGAATATCAGGAGCAAATGGTGGCGTAGGGAAAAGAGTTCAAAATCAAATCAACAAACGTAAATCGGATTCTGATCTTCAAAAAAACATGAAGGAGTTGGGGTATGATGGAGTTATTCACTTTGACACAGCTAGTTTTCTAGACAGTGCGAAAGCGACAGTCCTATTAGAAGAGATACATATCGTCGAGTTTGAGGGGGTAGAAAACCTGAGGCTTGTTGAGAAGTTCCTTTGTATCGAAGAAGAACCTCTTTTTTGTAAAGAGTACATTACAGAACCGATGAAAGATCGACATAAACGATATATAGAAGAGTGTGAAGACGAGGTGCTCCAAGCCGATTAGACTGAACATGAAAAATGTCCTGACGGAATGGACTAAGTGAAGTTCAGGTTGAATCGATATAAATTAGGAAAAATTTATATTACTTTACAGTCATATTCCAGAAGTAGTATATTTTCTTCATAACCAATGGACCATCCAAATAGGAGGGAATAACAAATTGAATCAGGAAGTTACGACCTACATTGAAAATCTGTCTAAATGGCAAGGTGAGATTAGTTCGACCCTACGGGATATGATTCATAAGACGATCCCCGAAGCTGAAGAACGAATTCAGTACAAGAAACCGCATTTTCTGAAAAATGGACATTATGCAGCGGTTATTTCGCCTTCAAAGGACGCCATTGCGTTCATGATCATGAATGCAAACGGTATCGACTTTCCGAAGGGATTCGAAGGGCCGAGCGAGCGGAAATGGATCAAATTGCGTGAAGGGGACACACCGGATCTAGTCCTGCTGTCTGGTCTTCTAAAGCAAGCCTCCAGCACACTGTAACAGAAATCAACGGGATATTAGGCGGCTATTTTAAATGAGATATGTACAAAGGAAGTCGCATAAACTGCGGCTTTTTTTATTTTATGTATATTAGGCTTTCGGAGAAACGAATCGAACTATCACTTGCTATCTAAAACTGGAGGTACCATATGAGTTCTATTCTTAACGTTATAGAAAAGCTAAAGTTGAGCGTCTCGAATATAGATGATGTTCCAGAGTCATTTAGTTCTGATGTATACAAACTTACTCTTACCAATGGAGAAAACGTCTTTATAAAAATCCCATTTAACAAGGATAAACTAATACGTGAATTTCAGATGCTTGAAACATTAAAGGATATTATACCTGTTCCTAAGGTATTTGACATTTGGTACGGGGATGAAAGTACTAATGGAGCATTGCTTCTTTCGGCAATTCAAGGTACGCCTTGTACAGGAGACATTGATGAGAAACTTTCTTTTCAAATTGGCGTGTATCACGCTATGCTCCATGAGGTTAAAACTCCCGGTTATGGTTGCCATGTAACTGATGGCTATAAATTACTTGACCAAAATAATTGGAGATTACATATCAAAAGTAATTTTGAAAAGTGGAAAGAGCCATGCAAAGAGATTCTCGACTCAAAATTGTATGATAGATGTATTCTTCACTTTGATGAAGTTTTGTCTACTTTACCGGATCCTGACGGTCCATGTATTGTTCACATGGATTTTAGACCAGGTAATATAATGGTGGATGGTAACGAGGTTACTGGCATTATTGATTTCGAGAGTGCCCGTGGTGGATCATCGGAAATAGATTTTACAAAAGTCAATCGATATATTTGGGACGTCAATCCGAGAACAAAGATACCGTACATTAAAGGTTATCAATCGATTCGACCTATGATGGCTCTGGAAAGAGTTCTGCCATTTTATAATATTTACGATGCTTTCAGCGCAGTTGTTTGGTGTAAAAACAGAGGAATTGAGAAAAACCAAGCGTTCCTTGAGGAAAATATACTTACTTTAAGGAAATCGGTGGGTTATTGAGTCAAAGGATGGCCTAAATGTACGGTCATCGGTAATTTCACACGAAAACCGAGCTTTACTAACATCAAAGTAACTAGATGTACTTTTTTTCAGTACTATTGGTGAAAAAGCTGAACTGGTATACTAAAACAGAATATTTCGTCACTACTCTTGGAAGCTTCATAACTATCTCTAAGGAGGTTGTACTATGACAATGCAACAACGTAGGCTAGGTTCGACGGGAATAATCGTGGGGGAAATCGGAATGGGTGGAATGCCGTTGTCCGTTAATGGACGCCCTACAGAGGAAGACGGCATCAGAACGGTGCATGCCGCATTGGAGCAAGGGATTACCCTGTTCGATACGGCCGATTCGTACTGCTTGAATTCGACCGAATCCGGTCATAACGAACGTCTGCTGGCCAAAGCTTTACATAATCGTCCCGAAGCAGTCATCGCGACAAAAGGCGGCCACGTTCGTCCGGATGGACGTTGGGAAACTGATGGCCGTCCTGAACACTTGCGTCAAGCGTGCGAGGACAGCTTGCGTGCGCTCGGCGTGGAAGCCATCACGCTCTATCAATTCCATCGTCCGGATCCTAAGGTTCCGTTTGCGGAATCCGTGGGAACAGTCGCGGAATTACAGCGGGAAGGGAAGATCGTTCACGTGGGGCTGTCGAACGTTTCAGTTGCACAACTGGAAGAAGCCCGCGAAATTGTAACTGTCGCGTCTGTTCAAAACCGTATGAATTTGTTTGACCATTCGTCCATTCCAGTGCTGAAACGCTGCGAAGAGCTCGGTATTGCCTTCCTACCGTACAGCCCTCTAAACGGCATGGGTAACGCGCAAGGCATCGGCAGCAACGAGATGCTTTCACGGATCGCCAAGAGTTATGATGCGTCGCCGCAACAGATCGCGATTGCATGGCTGCTTCAATTGTCGCCAATTATTCTGCCGATTCCCGGCGCCAGCAAAGCAGTTAACATCGTTAACTGCGCCGGTGCATCCAACTTGAAGCTATCTGACGAAGACGTAGCCGAATTGAACGGCATCGCTGCTCAAATAACGGCATAGTGCTAATAAAAAAACCATCACCAAGCCTGGTGATGGTTTTTTTCTCTGGTAAGAACAAATTCATGCACGATTTTGATGCTTTAGTTATGGGGGATTGAGATTGAACAAACATAATAAAAATATAGTCTACCTGATATCGGGTCCTCTTGGGGTTGGCAAATCAACGACTACGAAAGAACTTGCACGAAATGTTGGGCAATGCGTTTTAATTGAGGGAGATGTTCTCCTTGATATGTTAAATAACGAATTATCACTTTCGTGGGAAGAGCGTTTACGACTCACGTGGGAAAATATACTGGCTTTGACGAGGAATTCCTTGCAGCATGACTTAAATGTCGTTATTGACTTTGTAGTAGAGGAAGAACTTGATTGGTTTTGCAAACATTTATCTGATTTAAAAAATGTGAGTTTGAAGTATGTTGTACTAAAAGCTGCTAAAGAAAAAATAATCGAAAGATTAATAACTCGAGGGGATATAGATTCCTTAGAACGTTCTTTGTTTTTATTAAACAAAATGGAGAGCTCACCTTCAACTAACAAATTTAGTTATGACACTACACTTAAACAACTCTCAGAAACGGTAGAAGAAGTCATCAAAAACGCTCGTTTTTATGTGGCTATTGACCAGTGAAAACAATCAATTTAAATATAAAACAAAAATCAGCGTTGCCGGATTATTCCGGTTACGCTGATTTTATTTCGGCCTCCGGTTATTTATAGAAGTTCTTATCATTTGCTTAAAAGCATTCGAAGCAAGTCTTCAATCATTTCGCGTAGTTCCGAAGAATTTCTGGCGACAATTTTAAACCCGCGAGATGCACTTGTTAAAAGATGTGCCAATCTCTCTGGAGATAGGCTATTTAGGCTGCTGGCTGATGTCGACTTGGATTCCAAGATAGAGATTAAAACGACCTCAAGCTTATTGTAGCTCGCATGGAGTGCCTCTTGAGCGAATGTATATGAGCTGTCAGTCATTTCTTTCACTTCCGGTGAGTTCAACGATTGATCGAAATTGTTTATAGACCATACCTCGAACACATATAAAATTTTGTCTTCAGGCGTTTTCTTGAAAGAGAGACCTTCCTTTATTTCTTCAATAAGAAGGTCGCCATAGTGAAGAATCGTCGCGTTAAAAACTTCCTCCTTGTTTTTAAAATACAAATATAGACCCGCTCGAGATATGCCGGCGGCTTCTGCTATTTCATTCATTGACACACGCTTATAGCCATACTTGAAAAACACGTCCAAAGCTACGGTTAGTATATGAAGCCTCTTTTTATCGTCCATGATGTTATTATTATACACTTTACAAACTTTGTCTAGTTGTATAGTATAGGCGCATAGACATTAAACGTTTTTTGTCTAAGTAACTAGTGGGGGAGGTTGTAATGATGATCAACGTATAAATCAAAAAAGTTACGATAGGATTGCCAATTATATTAGCTGAACTTTGCGGCTATCGCTTCGATACAGATAGCAAGGCATGATAAGTCATTTATTATACTAACCTTTAAAGGAGAACTTTATTATGACAACTAAGCAAACACCAATCGGCTCTAGATTTGGAGCTTCTGTCACAGCCGAGGAAGTTATTAAAGGTATTGACCTTTCCGATAAAACGGCCATCGTCACTGGAGGCTATTCCGGACTTGGTCTTGAGACCGTGCGGGTACTGCGTTCTGCAGGCGCCAAGGTTATTGTTCCAACGAGAGACTACAATAGAGCAGTGAACGCCCTTGCAAACATCGACGGCGTTGATATTGAAGTGATGGACCTGATGGACCCTGCTTCGATTAATGCCTTTGCAGACAAGTTTCTTGCCACCGGGCAAGCACTGCATATCTTGGTAAACAGCGCTGGCATTATGGCGTCTCCGCTGTCCCGCGATTCGAGGGGATATGAATCGCAATTCGCGACGAACCATCTAGGCCATTTCCACCTTGTATCACGGCTATGGCCAGCGCTGCGCAAGGCGAACGGTGCGCGGGTGGTGTCAGTATCGTCTTGGGGGCATCACTTTTCGCCTGTCGTGTTTGATGATCCTAACTTCGATCGACGTGACTATGATCGCTGGGCAGCCTATGGCCAGTCCAAGACAGCCAATATTCTCTTCGCGGTCGAGCTGGATAAACGCGGACAGGCTGACGGTGTACGGGCTTTTTCCCTTCATCCAGGCAGCATCGTCGGTACCGGTCTGGAAAAACATCTTTCGGAAGAGGAACTTCGAGCGGCCGGAGTCATTGACGAGCATGGACAGCCTGTTCTCGACCCAGCGAAAAATCTCAAGACGATAGCACAAGGGGCTGCTACCAGTGTATGGTGCGCGACGAGCCCAGAGCTTAACAATATGGGCGGTGTCTATTGTGAGAACTGTGATATCGCTCCTCTGGGGCATGACGCTGAGTCAGACTTTGATTTAGACAATGAATCGACTTTAACGGATTCAGGCGTGATGCCGTATGCGGTTGATACGGAAGCAGCCGATCGGCTCTGGAGCCTTAGTGAACAACTGATAGGTCAAAAATTTGCAATATAAAGGAGAAATCAAAAATGGAACAGACAAATAAGGCCGTAACCAAAGCAGCTGTTACATTCGCAAAGGATCTCGAATGGTTCGACACAATGCCAGGCGAACAAATGGCTATTCGTATTCATAGCAATCAAGTTGGCGGAGCGATTACCGTCATTGAAGCGCGTGTCCCAAGTTTGATTGGTCCACCGAAGCATATTCATAAAGAAAGGGAAGAGGTATTCGAGATTCTAGAAGGCACTTTCCTTTTCCAAGTGGGAGAAGAGGAATTTGAAGCTACTCCGGGAACGAGTGTTGTGGTTCCCCGTGGCGTACCACATGCATGGGCAAATATCGGGCTAGATAGTGGACGTATTCTTTTCACCTTTGCGCCAGGCGGAATTGATGATTTCTTCCCTGAAATTGGCCGACATTCAATCGAGGAAATTGGGCGACTGGCCGAGCAAAATGATACCCTGATTATAGGGCCTCCATTGCTCCCGTAATCCCTTAAATCACTTAGAATTTGACAAAATGGACTTCATAAAATAATCAAAGCGGGACAGTCTAGGGTCTAATTTTGGCTGTCCCGTTTAATCGGCATGAGGTGATCAGATGAATTTATCCAGCAACATCGGTGAAGAGCTTCTCAGGGAGCTATGGGCTAAAGTTTATAACCTTCCACAGAATCTCGATGTCATCGACCGTCTCTGTACGGATGACTTTGTTCTCTCGAACTCGGATGGCGACGTTGTGGGTCGCGCTGCCTTTAAGGAGTGGGCACGGACATTCACTTCGAAGATCCGCGACATCAAGTTAAAGAGCCTCGATATGTTCAGCGGCGCCGACGGCAAGCGCGTTGTTTCGCGATGGATAGTCACGGGATATAATCAAGGTGTACTTGGTTCTCAGCCCGACGATCGCCCAATTCAGCTTACAGGCATCGCGGTATGGGAGGTTCGTGATGGTAAACTCGCCCACAACTGGGTGGAACGAAGCGCATATGAGCTCTCGCAGCAACTTTTGAAGCCTATAAAGTAACAAGGCTGCAGTATCTATCAAATTATGAAAAACCAGCGAAAGTCTGCATACGCGGTTTTCGTATTAATAGGTTAACCAAATATATTGGTTAGCCTATTTTTTATAGGCATTTTATGATGGCGGCAACCATGAATATTAAAAACACAGTTGTCGCAGGATCCTCTTCTTCGTCGTGATCTCATGGTTTTTCTGTCCTAATGTAATATTGTTTCATATTTAATATATATGATATATTCTAGTTGAACGTGACGCGTTGGAGGTGATCCTGCTTCACATAGAGAGATGCTGCATTTCAAGTCCGCGCTGACTCAGACTCTTTTGTTTCCTAGACTCGAACAATCCGGTCGGCGTTGATGCCTATTTTCCATCATCCGTTTCATGAAGTCGGAAGGTTGTCGCATGACTACTGAACAGTACCAAGGACTTTGTACCATTTCCGAGGCCGTTGCATTCACCGAGCTTGATCGTTTATGTTTGAAGGCACTGCACCTAACCGCATGATGGCGATTACGACCGTTATAACATGCATTACATATACAGTCCGCCTCGGGTACACTTCTCCGACCTCGGACGGCCGTCCGCCAATTCAATGCCGAAGATTCGGCCTATGTCTTAGAAGACGATTAACTGCCCCTGCCGCTGATTGACAGCTCACTGTCTGATTACCCTCACTGACCTGACTGACCTGACTGCTCCCATTAATTGACCACTTCCACCATGACTGCTCGCATGATTAACCTAACCTTTGCAAGACGCATACACCTAAAGTCGAATAAGCAGCGAGCCGCCTTTTTATAATATGGACTTGGAGGGATTCTCGAATGCTAAATGTTGCCATGCTCAGCAAGTGGCATGTTCATGCCGATGGGTACGCCAAACACCTGCAATCTCTTGAGAACGCTAACATTACGGCCGTATGGGATGAAAACAAGGAAAGGGGTAGCGCCTGGGCGAAAGAGCTCGGAGCCGGGTTCGAATCCGACCTTGATGCGCTGCTCCGCAGGGAAGACGTGGACGCCGTAGTCGTCGACGCTCCGACGAGCATGCACGCCGATGTGATGATTGCCGCAGCGAACGCGGGCAAGCACATTTTCACCGAGAAAGTGATGGCGCTTACCGTCGCGGAATGCGACCTTATCTCGGCTGCCGTCCGGCAGGCTGGCGTCAAGTTCTGCATTTCGTTCCCCGCCCGGACCAGACCGCATCATCTGTTCGCCAAGCAGCTGCTGGACGAAGGCCAACTCGGTGAAATCACACTATTGCGCATTCGAAACGGCCATGACGGCGCGCTCCGCAATTGGCTACCCGACTATTGGTACGACGAAAAACTAGCGGGCGGTGGCGCCATGATGGATCTCGGCTGCCACCCGATGTACCTGGCCAGTTGGCTGCTCGGCCAGCCGAAACGCATCACGTCGATGTTCAGCCATTTCACAGGCCGAGCAGTCGAAGACAACGCGCAATGCTCGATCGAGTTCGCAAACAATGCGATCGCGCTGCTGGAGACCAGTCTGGTCACTTACCGGACGCCGCCGGCGTTCGAGCTGTACGGAACGGAAGGAACGCTCATCATCTCCGGAGACAGCGTGCAAGTCGCATCCAAAAATGCCGATTCTCCTCTGCAGGGTTGGATTTCTCCTTACCGGCTGCCCGAAGCACAGCCGCTGCCGTTGACTCAATGGGTGAATGGCGTCCTGAACGACGGGCCGATGCCCTTCGGGTTGGAGGATGGCACGAAGCTTACGGAGCTGCTGGAAACGGCCTATATTGCGCATCGCGAGCGAAGAACGGTCGAATTCAAGCAGCCGGGAGGATGTAAGTAATGCGTACAGTCAAGATAGGAATTATCGGATGCGGCATGATCGCCAACGGCAAGCATTTGCCGAGCCTGGCCAAAGTAGAACAGGCAGAGATAGTTGCATTCTGCGATCTAATCGAGGAACGCGCGCGCGAAGCCGCTGAGAAGTACGGCGCGCCAGGCGCCCGGGTATTCACGGATTACAACCAGCTGCTCGCCATGGAAGAAATCGAAGTCATTCATGTTCTGACGCCGAATATCTCCCATGCTGAGATTTCGATCGCGGCATTGGAGGCCGGGAAGCATGTCATGTGTGAGAAGCCGATGGCAAAGACCGGAGCCGAAGCGAAAGCCATGTATGACGCTCATGTCCGGACCGGGAAGAAGCTGACGGTCGGTTACCAAAACCGGAGCAAGGCGCAGTCCCAACTGCTGAAGAAAATGATCGAGAACGACGAGCTTGGCGATATCTATTATGCCAAAGCGATCGCGACCAGACGGAGAGGCGTCCCCACATGGGGCGTGTTTCTAGATAAGGAGAAGCAGGGCGGAGGTCCAATGATCGATATCGGCACCCACTCTCTGGATCTCATCCTCTGGCTGATGAACAATTACGAGCCGGAAAGCGTCGTGGGCAGCGTTTTCCATAAATTAAAGCATACGGAGAATGCGGCGAACGAGTGGGGCTCCTGGAATCCAAAGGAATTCGAAGTGGAGGATTCGGCCTTCGGCTATGTGAAATTCAAAAACGGCGCCGTCGTTTCGATCGAAACCAGCTGGGCACTCAATGTCGCCAAGACGGAAGGATCGTATTTGTGCGGCACGAAAGGTGGAGCGGACTTCAACGGCGGCCTGCGAATCAATGGCGAGCGGGACGGCAGCCTATTCCTGAATGTCATCGACGTGGATCCGAAGACAAGGGAACGCTTCAGAGGCGAGAATCTAACGGATTTCGAGTACGAAGCCAAGCAGTGGATCGACTGTATCGTGAACGATACGGAGCCGCTCGTGAAGCCTGAAGAGGCGATGATTGTTTCGGCGATTCTGGAGGCGGTCTATATCTCCGCCGAAACCGGGAAACCGGTCTACTTCGACTGACCGAAAGGATTGGGAAGGGGAGGACGGGAGACCGCCTCCCTTAAGTTTACTACACGTGCGACATGGGTTTGCTAGGTTGGGCACTTATTTGAACCGTATGCTAAAATTTAAGTTTCATCGATTTTGGTTATTTTTCTCTTCCCCTTTAAACGAGCTACAATCCACGTGATAATAAACAGCAACGGAATATAAGCAAAATGGAAGTAGATCGCGCAGTCATTAATGAAAGTACCAAAAGCGTCAATTTGCGCTCGTTCTTTTAAGGTTAGCGCAGCAATTAGAAGTGCCGCCAACACAAAAGGTAACGATAGACCGGGCTTTATTGAACATACTCTTTTCATAATTCTTGTGCAGCACCAAATGGGAATGCAAACCGTCGGGATAATGGTTAACTGCCACATAAATATAAAGACGTATTCGAACCTCGCAATAAAAGAGAATTCAATGTTTTGCGTCATGGCCATCGTTGGCCAAAAGGTATGTTTTAACAGTCCTTGACTGAAATACATCAGGGTTACGATCATAATCGCAGTATATTTGAAAGTGGAAAACATTAGAGCGAAATGAGCCCATTTTTCATGCTTTTGGCCAGCTTTTAAGAAAGGCAAATAGATTAATAAAGGTTCAATCCCGAAGAAAATGATGCAAGATGACTTTGAGCTTTTTATTACATCTATTAAAGAATGATTGAAAATAGGCAGCAATAATCCGAGATCTCCTTGTCGAGTTGGGAAATAGAACCAGAAAAACATTGGGATCAGCGTTAAATAAAAAAAGCTGAACCCGGCAACAACCCTAAACCCGCCAGAAACGACATAGTAGATTATACAAATAAATAACCCTGCAATAACCCATGTGCGAAGGGAAGGAAATACCCACACTTGTATGACTTCCATATAAGAACGGAGAAAGAATAGAGCCATTAAGAAATAGTAACCGACCACGATTAAAGAAAGAACATTCCCAATGATTGTTCCAAAAACCGTTTGATGGACGTCAATAACATCTTTGGCTGGATTGCCGAGCATTTTGTAAATCATCCAGATGATGAGATGAAGACTCACGCCTATCAGAATAATCGATATCCAAGCATCTTGGCCGGCATGAAGCGCAAGGCTCTGGAAATTAAATAAAGTCGCGGCCGCCTGGGTAACAGCAATCAAGAAAAATACAAAGTATCCCGAAATCGCGTAATTTTCCTTTATCCGTTGTTGCATTATTGCCCAACCCCTGCATGTGATATAATAACGTTCGTTTTGACCTCAAAAAGTAGATGAGGGTAGATTTTTTCGTAATACGCTTCTTCTTTGAATGTTTGATGCTGTCTCCTATATTTCTCTCCAAAGCCGATTGGATCGACCCTGTTTTGCTGTAGACGAATCAGCATCGTCGTAATCTCCGAGGATAACCTCTCTTCAATTTGCTTCCTGATTTTTTGTAAATCTTTTGGGTTCCGTACGTTCATTTGTTCCGGGATTTCTCTAAGCTGGATGTCTAGCTTAAGGGATATCATTGTTTTGCCATCTTCTTTAACGTCAATCTTAGATTTGCCGTGTAAAATAATAAGAGAGTACATGGAATTTGTGCTGGCAATGAAATCGTATTCGCCTGTCTTTTTTTTATCTTTGAGCAATTTCAGATACAAACCCTCATTGGCATTTAACCTAAGTTTTAAATCGTCTCCTTTAAAGACGGCTACACCATCCATTTGAAACACGCCTTTATAAAGGTTGATAACCGGCAAGTACATGTCTTGCCCCTCTCCATAAAATTGATTAACGAAAGAATGATAATTCGTATTTGGCGTATTTCCGTGATCCATGTTTTGTTCGATCAGCTCGGACAAAAAGAAAGGAGGTTTTCGGGAAGCCTCGGCAATAATCGCGCTTGTGCTTTGGTCCGTTAACACAATAGAAGCTTTGGTGCTTTTCGTGAATTGTCGATTGATAATATCGGCAAGTTCAGCTATGTATTTTTTTGCGAAATTTTTGTTCAGGACTAAAGTTCGCATTTGACCCATTTCAACGGGTTGAGAGGATTTTCCAGTCAGAGCCGTGAAAACCCCATAGACCACATTAGACTCCGTGGTTACAATGGATTGTCCTCCCGAAGCTTTGATATACTCCGGATACGAAACGCTTAGTTTAATCTTATCTTCTTCTAGGTCTGCGCCCATGTACTGGAGAATATTGATTTTGTCGACGACCCGTTCTTGAGCGCAGCCGGATAACAAAATGCAACAGCAAATTAGTACCCCCGCGTGCCTTCTCATCATTTCAATTCTCCCATCTTATCAAATCATTCGTTATTGTAGTCGTCGCCTATGTCCTTATTTTTTTTCACGTTAAATCTTTTCGTTGAAAGAGGACGAGTCGTGAAAAACCGATTATTCAATTGGGTAAAAGAAGAACGGATAAAGCTATCGCTGAAGCTATTGTTCCGGAAAGGGAAAATAGGCACAATATACGGTGCGCCAAGTGATTTCAAGCGCAATAAATGGCCTAAAATAAACATCAACCCGATCATGATGCCAAATCCGCCCCAAAATGAGGCTAAAACAATTAGTGGAAAGCGTAAAAATCGAATGGTGTTCGAGATTTTGAAGATTGGCGTGGTAAAAGAAGCCAATGCCGAAAGCGAAACGATAATGAGCAAAATATTACTGGTTAAGCCAGCCGCCACCGCAGCCTGCCCAAGTATAATACCTCCTACTATACCCAAGGTTTGGCTGACCTTTGATGGAAGTCTAGACCCGGCTTCGCGAAGCAACTCGATCGTCATTTCTAGAAATAGCACCTCCAACACAGGCGGGAAAGGTACGTTTGATCTTGATTCGATAATCGGTCCTAAAAGCTCCCGGGGAATGACGATATAGTGAAAGGTGAGAATAGCTACGTAAAAGGAAGAAGCGAGAATCGAAAAGGCAACTCCGAAATAACGAATAAGACGAAAACACGATCCCAGAATCCAAGGCAAATAGTAGTCTTCCGGAGAAACGAAAAAGCTAAACAGGCTCGTGGGTCTTGTGAGTACAAATGGGGAGCCGTCGCACAAAATAGCCACTTCCCCGTTCAACACGGAGTACATGATTCTATCCAGACGCTCACTGGACAAGAATAACGGAAACGGAGAATTCGAGTTGTCCGTGATGAGTTGTTCCAATAGAGAACTTTCGAATACGATGTCGAAATCCAGATCCGAGAGCCTTTGTCTGGCTGTGTTGATGTACTCGGGATTCGTAATGCCATCCAAATAAGCAATGACGATCCTCGTCTTTGACATCTTGCCGATTGATAGCTCTTCAAAGGTGAGTTTCTCGGTACCGAACCCTCTGCGAAGTAAGGATAAGTTGATATCCAAGCTCTCGACAAAACCAACCTTTGGACCAATGACGCTAAACTCGTTTTCCGTATCATTGTGATCACGAAGCCCCGATTTTTGATCTGAAAGATCAATAATTAAACCTTCGTGCAAGTGGGGATCCAATTGAAGGAAGATTGAACCACGTACCAAACTTTTTATTACCTCGTCCAATTCTTCCGAAATCTTCATTCCCTCAAGAGGAATCATGGCTTGAAGATCTTGCAAATGCAAATGATTCCAATCGCCTTTGGATAATTGAATAAACGAAAGGACATCATGGTGAAATTTTTCTTGATTGATAAGCGTACTGAAATAAGTAAAATAGATGCGATTATTGTTAATGGTTATACATGATTGCAGTAAATCAGCAGATTTCGTGCTTTCTTTCAAATCGTGAAGCAAATTGGGAAGCATAAATGTCACCGCCTGTCTGAATCAAGCAATATGCTCCTAGTATGATTGATGTCGGCTTTGTTTATACCCTTCATTTCCCATGCATAACAACGGATAATCGTAGGGAATATTCGATGCATGAAGAAATAGGATGTCACAGATTGCAACCGCTAATTGTCTTAATTATTGTATGGTCATTATAGACACAAACAGGAAAACCACAGGAGGATTAACATGAAAATTGTAGTGATTGGCGGAAGTGGCTTGATTGGGAAAAAACTTGTGAATAACCTTCGTCATCGTGGTCATGAGGTTGTTGCGGCATCACCTTCCTTAGGTGTCAATACAATCACGGGTGAGGGCCTCGCGGAAGCGCTTAGCGGCGTGCAAGTTGTGGTTGATGTATCCAATGCGCCGTTATGGGAAGATCAGGCGGTCATGGAGTTTTTTGAGAAGTCTACTCGGAATTTACTCGCTGCTGAAGCATATGCTGGCGTCAGCCATCATGTTGCGTTATCGGTCGTTGGAACTGAACGCCTTCTCCAGAGTGGATATTTCCGTGCTAAAAAGGCTCAAGAAGAGCTTATCGAGAGTTCCAAGATTCCTTATACCATAGTCCGCGCAACGCAGTTCTTCGAATTTGTCGGCGGCATTGCCGATGTAGCTACTAAAGGGGAGACCGTTCGTTTGCCTTCCGCCCTTATGCAGCCTATTTTCTCTGATGATGTTGCAAATGCGGTAGCTGATTTTACGCTTGAAGAACCAGTCGGCGGCATTGTTGATGTTGCTGGCCCGGATCAGATTCCAATGGACGAATTCGTTCGAAAATACTTTAGCGTAACTCAAGACAAACGTCAGGTGATCACGGACGCTAATGCGCCTTACTACGGTTCCGTTGATGTGAATGATCAATCCCTCATTCCAAATGGCGATAGACCCGTGACCATTACAAAAACGCATTTCCAAGATTGGCTTAATAGCTCACAAAATGAATAGCACAATTGGAGAATTTTTTACTCGCTTAGCGATATCAATATATTCATGAAGTGTGATTGGGCTGTTAAAAAAAGCTAACGGAAGATTAACAGATTGTGCTGGTTCAAGGCTGGACAATCTTAGACAAGGCTGCCTTCTTGCAGAAAGCGTATCAAGATGCAGATCAAGCTGAAACAGAGCTGGCAGGCAAATAATATACCAAAAAAGCCGCGATATCGCGGCTTTTTATTATGCGGACAAAACGAAAACGAACATTATCGCAATAGTGAAATTCTCCATTCTCTCCGGTTGCGGGAGGGACGACAAGAACATCTTTACAATCGAAGTCGCATATACTGCGGCTTTTTTATTTTATGAATAGAAATTATTGTCGTTTGCTTAAGACAAGAACTTAGCTTTAATAAAGTTATAATATTAAGAAGGTAAACTTTGGAGGCACACCACTGCAATAAGACTTATAACGAAATTAAGTGCTTGATATATCCCATTAAGGACAAATTATGAAACAGTGTTTTAATAAAGGAGTTGTATAAAATGAATGAAAATAAAGGTACAGAAACTTCAAACGCAGAAAACATTCTATCTCAGATCAATAGTAAAACTAAACTAGGCGACTTACGAAAAATCGCAAAGGCCATTATAAAAGATCACGAACTAGCTATGGAACTTTGGTCAACCGATAAGTTTTTGCCTAGACTATTAGCAATCTTAATTATAGATAAAAAACTTCTTTCACAAGAAGTTCTAAATAAGCTTGATAAGGATATGCAGACTCACACTTTTGATGAGCGAAATAACTTAATGGATTGGTTAATGGCCAATCAGCTCACCAAAGACAAGAAGACAATTACAATGATGGAGTCATGGGAAAATAGCCCTTCTTCTCTTCAAAGGCGGGCTTTCTGGTATTATCAAGCGCGATTGAGATGGACTGGACAAACACCGCCTGATAACACTGCAGATTTACTATCTATATTAGAAGCTAAAATTACGCAGGAAGAACCTGAAGTTAAATGGGCTATGAATTTCACCGCAGGCTGGATAGGCGTTTATGATGAAAAGAATCGTGCACGTTGTATTAAATTTGGTGAAAAAACGGGTCTTTACAAAGATGAAATAGTAGCAAAAGGATGTACTCCCAGCTATTTACCGGAGTTTATTACGATTGAAGTTAACAAAAGACAACTATAGCTTCACAATACGAGAGCAGCCGGCGTATTACGTTCGGCTTCTTTTTATTGAAGGGCAAATACAAAACAAATGTTATCTTTAATCGTATGTTTTGTAGAAGGATTAAATTGAAATTCGGTAAAAGGGAGTGATAGAGTGAAACGAATAATTGGCATTATCTTTTTATTTATTATTTTACTTAGCGGTTATACAGTAAAAAACAATTATTATTCTGGAATTGAGAGGAATGATATTTCCGATCTAAATGATACCAAAAATATAGAGTTTGTTTATGAGTATAAAGGACATTTGAGTAAATGCTCGGGATTCCAACCTGCATCCGATGGAAGTTCAAGATCTATTATATGACGAAATTTATCACGGATGGACTGCTCCAGCAGCGCGAATTTGTCCGGAAAATGAGCGTAGAACGGCCCCCGGTGTACATCTGCGCGATCGGTAATATCCTGGATTGTCATCGCGGTAAATCCCTTTTCCCGCATCAGTTTCGCGAACGACTGCTTCAGCAGTTACTGCGACCGCCTCCGTCGGGCTTTGAGATATCCGGACTAACCTGCCCAAAACATTATTCGTATCCCCAGGTTTTATTTTCTTGTAAAACACGGAAGGGATCAGTTATTGTCAAAACCAAATGACAAGAACTGATCCCTTACCGAAAATGACAAAACTTGATGAGCTATCCTATGCTTTTAGGTTCTAATACTTATTCACGACTTCGATAGCGCGGCTGACCATGGCTTGCGCATCTTCAAGAGGAAGTGCTCCATTAGGATTAAACATACCTTGCTCGTCCAATTGCACAATGTTCAAGGCCAGTGCAGTTTGGATCGCTCCTTCGTTCAAGATATCGATCTTGCTGCCGTCTTTGATCTCCACCGGAATCAGATTGAAATTCGGCAACTGACCGCTCGATTGGAGCGTGTGAACCAGGAGGTACGTGAACGACTGACGGTTCACGACAGCATCCGGGTTAATTTTGATTTGCAGACTCGAACCTGCGACTTGCTTAATCAATTGAACGGCTTGCTCCGCAGTAATCGACGTATTATCAACGGTCGGCACCGGGTGATTCTTTAGGTAGGCTGCCGCTTTGTCTGCGATCTCTTTGGCTTCGGCAGCAGTCAGCTGAGCGTTCGGATTAAAGTTACTGGCTTGGTCCAAGCTGAGGAAGCCAAGAGCCAGCGCCATTTGAATCGCACCTGATTTCGAAACATCCATTGCAGATGCATCTTTCACGTCGACTGGTATGACATTAATCATCGGCAGTTGGCCACTCGTTTGGAGAGTGTGCACCAAGAGGTAGGTGAACGACTCGCGAGTTATGATAGAGTTTGGATCTATTTTGATTTGCAGAGACGAAGAACCAACAACTTGCTTAATCCACTGAACAGCTTGCTCCGGTTTAATCGCCGTTTGATCGCTAGGCGTTAAACCATGACTGTTCAAGTAGGCTTTCGCTCTGGCTGTAATATTGCTGGCGTCGGCTAAGGAAAGCGAAGCTTTTGGATTAAATTTACCCGCCTTATCCAAGCTGAGGAAGCCAAGAGCCAGCGCCGTTTGAATGGCACCTGATTTCGAAGCATCCATTGCAGATGCATCTTTCACGTTGACTGGAACGACTTTAATCATTGGCAATTGACCACTCGACTGAAGTGTGTGCACTAGCAAATAAGTGAACGATTCACGAGTGACGGCTGCATTTGGATCGATCTTGATTTGAAGCGATGCTTGCGGACCAACAAGCTCTTTAATTAATTGAACGGTCTGCTCCGCCGTGATCTTTATAACCTGGTCAACCGGAGAAGTGTGGGCCTTCAAATAATTCTGAGCATTGTGGATTGCTGACTCTGCATCGGCTTTCGAAATAGCGGATTTCGGATTGAATTTTCCGTTAGCATCCAATTTTGCGATTTTATAGGACAAAGCACGTTGGATCGCAGCAGCGTATTGAGGCGAGACTTTATCCTGATCTTTAAACTTGATAACAACCGGTTTGATCATAGGCAGCTTGCCTTGTGCCTCCATCTCAGTAACAAGCCGGTAGGTGAATTGTTCGCGGGTCATTTGGTGATGCGGGTTATTGAACCCGGAGAGTAAATTGGTGTACCATGCGAGATTGTGAGAATACTGGGAATTGAACAACGAGTTCAGGTCCAAGCCAAATGAATGGAGTAATTGATCTAGCTGCGCAGAATTGGTTCCTGCGATCAGGTTATTCTGAAGCATTGAAGCTGCATGAGTTTCACTTTGCTCATTAACCGATCCCTTCAAGGATGCAGCGGATGTAATTTGTTGCCCGGCAAATCCGAACAACAGAGCAGCGGCAGTGGTGGACAGGGCAATCATCTTTAAAGGTTTCTTCATTTTTTTCACCTCTTGGAGTATTTTCTTGCAGTTACATTCCCATAGACGTGATATTTACTACAAAGGTTTCAGAAAATACAAATTCCTTTAAATGGAATTTTAATTCGTTACTATCTTTACATTATCTTTACATTGTGAATAAATAAATAGCTCTTATAGCTATGATGAAGGGGAACATGTTTATCCAAAATATAATGAGCTTTTGTTACGGGAAGGAAGTTATGAAGTCACTTCAAAGGCAAAATTCAGAATTAAAAAAGATGGGAAAGATATCCAAGTGCCGTTGCCTGGAATAATATCCTGTATGGAATTTCGATTGAGGAGGTTTCCATTGAAGAAATCGGTAAGGAGATGGGAAAGATTAAAAGACAAGCACCCCCTATGCCGAAAAAAAATGGAAACTCGAATGACCTACGCATACAGACTGGAAGCACTTTGTTTGAAATAAAAGGAAGAGACCCCAACGAAGTAATTGCAGTAAAAGTAAATGATAAATATTCTAAAGCTTCAAAACTGGGACCTCTTAATTGAACTAAACGAGGAATAATAGTAAAAGCAGACCAAGACTGCAGTTTGGTCTGCTTTTTTGTTATTGCCACAACAAAAATAGGAAGTACATTTCTATGAAGATTTCGTTTGATTGATAGCAGCCTCGATATAAGTTTTCAAAGTTTACGGAGCAGGCGGGTTGGCAAGGCAAGGTAACCGTAAGCCACGCGTTCGGCTTTGCTGGCGCGAGCGAAGCCGCAGCTGAATTAGCGAACCGGTTTGCGGGATTAGGCATTTCCGTCACCTCGACGGTACCGTTCGGCAACTTGGTTATGCCGATTCCAATGCTGAAAGCTAAGGGAGTTAAAGTAGAATTAGGTAATGACAGCATCACCGATCATTGGTCGCCGTTCGGCATCGGGGATTGTCTGGAGAAGGCAGGCCTGCTCGCCGAGTTGTACCGGTTTGTCGACGAACGTTCGCTCGCGGAATCACTCGGCTTCATCACCGGGGGCACGATTCCCCTTGACGCCAATGGCAAGCGAGTGTGGCCTGCGGTTGGCGATAAGGCCGACGCCGTATTCGTTCAGGCTAGCTGCTCCTCGGAAGCGGTAGCGCGGCGAGCAAAGCGCAAGGCGGTATTATTCGGAGGAGCCGTCGTTTCCGGCTCGTTGATGAGTCTGCTTGAACAATAAACTCCAGTATTCATTGGGGATACTGGCCGTGCATTCTGCCTTCATTTATAGCGGGAACATCAGTAAAAATCCATAAAATGGCAGCTGATCCGAATGATCAGTTGCCATTTTTGTTGAAGTAATGGACAGCTTAATACAGCCGTAAGTTTAGAAATTACGTTGCAAAAATTCGTGTTCATAAATCGCTTGAATTCTTTCCAAAACATTCCGCGCCTGGTCTTTAAATTTTAAATCCGCAACCTGACCTTTCAGCAAAAACACGCCAGTTTTATTCCGGTGTTCCCCGAGAGCTCCTTCATACAGCTTGTTGGCGCCGTTAGTAGGCGGTGAGAAAAATAGCTTCATTAATACTCCAACCAAAAGGGGCAGTCCGGATTGTTTTCCTTTTCTTAGCGTATTGTTGCCGCCTGGGTCAACGCTGCGGATCTTGATGTCGTCCTTGGCAATCTGCGTCGCGATGGCCTGAGTCCACAGCGAAAGAGCTAGCTTTGAGGTAGCGTAAGGACCAAGCAGCTTGCGGAAGGTTTTGGGACGTTCCAGGATATCGATAGTAAACTCTTTCGTGAATTTTAGCGCGGAAGAGGAGGTGTTGATTACCGTTTTTAAGTGACCAATTTTTAGAAGTTCCTTCAATTCCATCAGAATAATATATGGAACGACCGTCAACAGCTCATAATGACTCTCGCGCCCTTGTTTCGAATAGCTCAGCTTGGGAAAGGACCCTCCGGCGTTATTGAACAAAACATCGATCCGCTGCTCCTTGCTTTTGATCTCTTCCAAAGTACGCCTCAAGCTGGCATAATCGGCAAGATCATCTGTTTTGTAAATTCGAAGCGATCCACTCTTGACTGCATAGTGGATGCTCATATCATCTGCGGGAAAGTCGGAACGGTTCAAAGCAACCACCTGCCAGTCCTCCGACAGCAATTTCCGGGTTAATTCCAACCCGATCCCGGCGCTTGCGCCTGTAATCAATGCGATATGTTCACTTGGGTTCTTGTTCATTATGCATCTCCTCCTGATATCGGATGTTTACCCTGATAGCGCACATTCTATAACTTGATGTCGACTCCAAGTCAAGGCGCAAAAACAAAGTTTTTTCCTTAGGATAAGAGACTTGACTTGAAGCCAGCTCCAAGATGTATAATGCACAATAAACAATATCCGGGAGGGAACTGGATGAAGGAAGAGCAATCCTATACGATAAAACAATCCGCCGAGCAAACCGGAATTACTGAGGATACAATCCGTTATTACGAAAGGATCGCTCTGCTGCCTCGTGCAGAGCGGAAGGAAAACGGGCACCGCATCTACCGACAGGAGGACATCAATACGATCCGGCTGATAGCATGCCTAAAAAAAACGGGGATGCCGCTAGAGGAAATGCGGCCTTTTTTGGCAGTCTCCGCTGATACTGATCCCGCGGAATATCCCGAACTGGTGGAACTTTTAACGAGCCACCGGAAAAATGTTGTTAGCCAAATCGCCTCGTTGCAGCAGGTCGTCGATTTTATCGACATGAAGTTGGAGGAGGGGAGATACCGACGGGACTGCTCGGATGTAGAACTAGACGGCTTACAGAGAAGGATGGGAGAACCGAAACCAAAGTCCGTCTCACCCGTTGAGATGAGTTATTTTTCCGTGTCGGCCAAAGCGGGCAGATAAAACTGGCAATAAGCGGCGTTATCCTTGATAGCCGCCAAGGTGTCAAGATTTTTCACGTAATAGGAGGAAGAAGCGCAGATGAGCCATCCTTACCGACCCTTGCATGCTCCCCAATTGCAGCCGCAGTTGCATATCCACTCGCACAATTTCCGGGAGTTTGCGCCGAGCCGTCGCCTGGCGTCGCATGTAGCTGCCTATTGGACGGTGGATTTCCTGCCGGTACCGGGAAATCCTGGGCATCGAGTCATCCCCGATGGCTGTGTCGATATTATAGTGGACCTGTTCGCTTCATCAAGCAGGCAGGCCGCTTATGTCGTAGGGTTAACGACACAAGTCGAAGTTTTGCATTTTGCAAAAGCACGCTCGGTATGGGGCATCCGGCTGTATTCGGAGTCTGCCCGAACGATCTTGAAGTCTCCAATATCGACATTACCGGCAAATCGTGTGTTTTTGGAGGATCTCTGGGGACAAGAGGCTCTCGATTGGGTCGAAAAGCTGCTGACTGCTCAATCGTTACCAGACAGGATCGAGGTCGCCGAGCAGCAATTGAGCCAAATACTGGCTGCGACCGAGGCGCCTGCTCCCACTTTGGTTTACCAGAGCATGCAGTATATATACGAGGTCAAAGGTAATCTTTCCGTAACGGATTTGGCGGATAAAGTGAACTTCAGCGAGAGGCATCTGCGAAGGGCCTTTGAACTGGAGCTTGGCCTCAGCCCGAAGGAGATGCTAGACATTGTCCGCTTTCAAAGCGTGCTTGAGGAATTGTACAGCGGAGACTATTTCAACTTGACGGATTTGGCGCTTCAACACGGGTACTACGATCAGTCGCACTTCGCTGGCGTTTTTAAGCGATATTACGGACTTCCACTCAAACGGCTGACCAAGCAGGAGTGAGGAAGTCCGTTTTTTACTATTTTCCAATGAGGGACAATTACTATAATGGGAGTGAAAATTAAACAAGGCGAGGGGAGCTGCAAAGTATGACAGTAAAGTTGAAAAGAGTCGCGATTTACGTAGAAGAGATGAAGAGGGCGTTGGATTTTTATCGCGTGCTGGGGCTGGCTATTCCGGACGGCGCCGACGAAGCGCATCACGTAGACGTGGAGCAAGAAGGAATTGTGTTTGCATTCGATATGGTGGAATCGGTAAAGAGTGTTTTTGAAGGCTGGGAAGATCCTGTCGGCTACCGGACCGAGCTCGCCTTTCAGTTCTCCAGCAACGAAGCGCTGGACGACGTGTACCGTCAGTTGACGACGCTTGGGTATGACGGCTTCCTCGAGCCACGAGATACACCGTGGGGAGAGCGATATGCGATCATAAAGGACCCCGATAACAATTTAATCAGCCTCGTCGCGTAGCGAAGAGGTAAGCGAAGAGGTAAGCGAGTATCATCCCGATGCACCAAAGGAATATATGAAAGTGAGCTGCTCACTCCGTTCGATTTTGGTTAATTGGAACCAGAATGAAATGTAGACTGAAAAAAAGTGCATCGTATTCTCCACTTAATCAGGCGAATATACTCATAGCTCTTTTTAAACCTCCTGTGATACATTATGGGCGTCATTTATCGTTGCGGCCATCTGTCGCACAGGAGGGGGAATTTTTATGAAATTATGGCGAAGCAAGGCGTGGCTTTCCCTATGTCTCACGGCAAGTTTAATGCTTCCAGCGATGACTTACGCGGATGCAGGTGCTCCTCCTGCCAACCTGATTGAGGTCTATCAGACCGACGGGCAACTGCTCGATTTCAACGCGGAGAAGGCACTGGTCTACAAGGAGCAAAGTCAGAAGGTGCTGATTGAACAATTGGATGGGAGCGCATCATTAGAGATTGCAACAGGTATTACAACGAAGCCGGATAAGGCAGCGCTTACGGAGGAGGGGGCTATTTTTCACCTGCCGGGGGTGAATGGGGAATCGAAGGAATATCGAAACGGTACGCTTCAGAGCCTACAAGCTTATTATTGGACGGTCAACGGTCCTTATGTAGCCTATTATGACAGCTCTGGAACAGACGGTTCTCTTGATGAGCCAGGGACGAACGGACTGCGCTTACGCCACGGCAATACGGTGGAGACGATTGTTAACCCGATTAATCATTATTATCCGCTTGGTGAGGCAGAGATTCTGGATGATGGTACTGTTCTATATTCCTATGTGGAGCAATTGTTCAGTTACAAGGATGGTATAAGCACAGCCTTGACGGAAGCACCGGAATATCCAAGCGAGATGGAGATAGATAACAATAACATAGAGGCGGAAGGCCATTCAATTCTCTATCTTAACTACAATCCTGAGCCTGTCATTTCTCTAATAACCGATACGGAATCCATTCCGTTATCCGGCCCTTATTTAGATATCGTAAGTTCCTATGCGAATGTTCTTCACCAGCAGAATCTTGCTACCGAAGGGGGATGGGCCGCATTTCCGCGATTAGATGAAGAACAGCAAGTAACGCTGTGGCTGCGCTCGCCAGCAGGGGAAGAGGAGAAGATTGGTTCTGGCAGAGCTGGGTATAAACTTCTAGCGCTGTCCCCTACAGGAGATGTGGTCTATAGTCTAACGGAGGCAGGTTCGACCCATTACTACCTTAACCGCGCTGACGCGGCGGGAGGAACTCGGGCCGAAGTGGAAGTTCCATCAGGCGGGGCGAAATGGCTGAATAACAGCTGGTGGTTCTGGTCGGATACTAGCGTGTCCAAGCTGTCCGAGGGAGAACCTTCGTTAGTATCACTGACAGCTGCACCTGCAGAGCTGAACCTTCTAGTTGGCGAGGAGCAGCAGCTTGAGATAACTGCTGAAAATGCCGGTGGTCAGACGAAGGCGGTAACGGAAGACAGCGAGTATGTATCATCAGACCCTGCGGTTGCAACGGTAATTCCGGGCGGACTCGTGAAGGGCATTGCAGCAGGGAGCGCCCAGATTACCGCGTCCTTTGGAGGGAAGCAAGTGACGGTAGCTGTAATGGTAGCGAATGCTGCTCCTACAGTGGAGCTGTTGTACTTCACCCCTAGTGAGCTTCATACCGAGATCGGCGTGAAGAAGACTTTCCAGCTGTATGCGGTATACAGTGACGGAACGGAGAAGAATGTCACTGGCGAAGCTATTTTAACCTCTTCCAACTCTTCTGTTGCAGCCCTGACTTCGGCATCTAATGGGGTTATAGGAATTTCAATGGGCTCGGCGGTTATCAACGCTTCCTTCGAGGGAGCAGCAACTGCGCTGGCGGTGAACGTAGCGGTTCCCGGCGGTTACGTGAAGAAGCTATACACCCTCGGCAATAAGTGGAAGCTGTCGGTAGGGGATTCGCGAGACATGCTGGTATATGCAGAATACAGCGACGGAGACTGGGAAGATGTCTCAAATTGTGCTGCCTATAGCTCCTCTAACCCTGCCGTTGCAAGCGTAGATACTGATGGGGAAGTACGGGCGTTGTCCCCAGGCGTTGCCTACGTAACAATTACGTTCAATGGTGTTCAGAAACTCGTTAAGATTAAAGTGTTGGTCTAGATCGATTAAGAAGACGATTATTGTAAAAAGTATTACTCAAATAAACCATCATTCTTATTCGAATGATGGTTTATTTGCTGAGGGAAACTGTAACAAAACAACAACGACGAAGATGTCGGACGACAACAACTAGTTATTAAGCGAACGAGCAGTATAGCAGAATGGCTACCATTCAAATTTAGCAATACCTTGTAAATAATCAATCTATTGTGTAAAATTTTCTTAAGAATTAATCTGTGTGTTACTGGCGAACATGGTAAACCATGAGGGAGCACACAGAATACAGCCGTACGCCTGGGCAAAGTATTTGGACTTAAGTCTGAATACTTTTTTTATTTTCTGAGAGGAGTCTTTTTGAATGGAAGATGTTAATCTGCGGTACGGAATGAATCCACATCAAAAACAGGCAAAGATATATTCCGGAGAAAAACTGCCCATAAAGATTTTAAATGGCGAGGCAAGTTACATTAACTTTTTAGATGCATTAAATGCTTTCCAACTTGTTCGAGAATTAAAACAGAGTATCGGTCAACCAGCAGCAGCTTCCTTTAAGCATGTAAGTCCTGCTGGTGCAGCTGTCTATTCCCCGTTGTGTGAATCGCTTGTCAAATCTTATTTTGTTGAAGGCTTAGAGCTGTCTCCATTGGCTGCCGCATACGCAAGAGCCAGAGGGGCGGATAGGATGTCTTCGTTTGGTGACTGCGCTGCTTTTAGTGACAAAGTTGATGTAACTGTAGCAAAATCACTTAAAAAAGAGGTCTCCGATATCATTGTTGCACCAGGATATGACGAGGATGCTCTGATACTTTTAAAAAAGAAAAAGAACGGAAATTATCTCATCTTAGAGATCGATCCTAACTATGTACCAAATCCAATCGAACAAAGATCAGTGTATGGTATCACAATGGAACAAGAACGAAATGATGCAGAGATTTCGGAAGAGATCTTTAATAACATTGTATCCAAACAACGAAAAATTCCCGATAACTCAAAAAGGGATCTTCTCGTTGCTATGATCACCCTCAAATACACGCAATCCAACTCCGTTTGTTTTGCACTTAACGGCCAAACGATTGGAATTGGTGCCGGGCAGCAATCACGGATTCATTGTACACGACTTGCAGCTGAAAAAGCTGATAATTGGTGGTTAAGACAACATCCAATTGCACAGCAAATGGTTTTCCGTGCCGGAATATCCCGTACTGAAGTAAACAATGCGATTGACGGATGGACGAATGAGGATTTTACACTTGCTGAAGAAAAGCAGTGGAGACAATATTTTAATGTGATACCTGAACGACTTACGAAAACTGAGAAACAACATTGGCTATCAGGCTTGAATGAAGTTTCTTATGCTTCCGATGCTTTTCTGCCTTTCCGAGATAATATTGACCGGGCTGCTCAAAGTGGTGTCAGGTACTTGGTTCAAAGCGGAAGTTCGTTGCGTGATGACCAAGTTATAGAGGCAGCAAACGAATATGGAATTGTGATGGCCTATACGGGTGTCCGTTTGTTTCATCATTAAATATTTTAAGCATTATTGAGCTAACTGGGAACAAATTTTTAACAAATAGGAGGTATAATTAATGAAGCATATTAAACTCCTTTTAGTCTTTGTTAGTGTAATAATAGGTATTTTCTCATTTACAGGAGGAGCAACAGCTACTAGCTACCCAAGTGCTATTGCTTGGAATAATTTCGTATACGGACTCTCCACAGAGGAAATTGACATTAAAGACATTGGCAATCAGATTGGAAGGATTGAGCGTTTAAGGACACCTATGCCAAAGAAGAACGGAGAATCAAATGACAAGCCCGTCGGAAGCCTGTTGTTTGAAATTAATGGGGTAGATACTCTCGATGTAATCGCAGTTAAAGTAGATGATAAATATTATAAGGCATCGCCAAATGGACCACTTCCTATTACAACCAAAGATACCATTGCAGCAAGGAAGGTTATAATACTGATAGTTAGCAGTTTCGGTGTGTTTCTTACATTGATTATCATATGGAGAAGAAAAAGAAGACGTATTGGTTAGTTCATTCAGCTAACTGGTAACTATAGTTCAATCAACAAAGCTGCAGCAGATCGTGACGCGAGAAAAACGCTTGAGAGAGAGAAATTGGTCTGATGAGATGATTCAGGATTATAAAAATTTCGCAATAGAATTACTAGAGATTTCTCATTCTGCATTTGACCCACCTATGCCAACTGTTGTTTCTACTGATAACAATGTTGAAGAAGTAGCAGGCCAAATTAAAGCTTGGATTCTTCAGTACACTAACGATGAAGCATACACAACGTCCTAAGCTAAACATTCCTGTAGGTTTTCATTATAACTACAATGCTAAAAACGTAGAAAAAGAATTGAAAAAAATTAATTGAAGTTCATATGCATTATGAGCCTGCCGGAGTCAGGTAATTTGATGAATGGTTCCAGTTATCCTCCAGTTCTACGTCCTCTAAGAAAAGGCTGCCGACAAATCCGGCAGCCTCTCAGCATATCGTATTTCCCCACTTACCGTGCATGCTGATAATAAACCGACTCGTACGCGGCCAACTCGTCATCCGCCGAAGGCAAAGGCATTTCTCGGATATTGCTCTTCAGTGTATTGATCAATTCCGGCTTACGAAGCAACATGCGAAAACGCTCCGCCAAATGACGGGCATCGCCCACGCGGAAGGTATAACCGTTGAGTCCATCGACGATTTTTTCGGACATTCCGCCTACGTTAGAGGCAATTACAGGCAAATGGGATGCCAACGCTTCATAAAGGGCGAGTGGATAATTCTCGAACCAGATGGAAGGGACAACGGAGATATCAGCCTCTTGGTAAATGAGCGGGAGATCTGCCTCAGCGTACGTGCCGCGAAATGAAATGCGTCGGTCTCCGGACGCTATCCGCTGTAGCACTTCCGCGTATTCCGGCTTACCGGAACCATAGAGATGCAGCCTGAGTCGGCGGGAAGGTACCAAAGCCATCGCTTGAAGTAGGATATGAACGCCTTTATGCCATTCAGCGATCCACCGTAGACCAACGTCAGTGTGTCGCCGGACCGATATATTTTAGCGTTCGGGACGAGTGTTTCCCTCCGCATCCCGTGAGGGAGAACTTCGATCCGAAGTGAAGGCAGCACTTTCTGCGTGTAGGAAGCCAAAAAGGCGGACGGAGAAAAAATGCGCTGCGCGCCTTGAAGCAGGGGGGCGAGCGTGAGGAGGCGTTCGCTTGCGTACGGAAGCTGGCAATGGGCCATACAGGCCAGCCCGCCTTCCGGCCCGGCACAGAGCTGTTTATCGACCCGAACCAAAGTCGTTCGTGGGCATACGGACCAATAATCCGTTAACGTCATGACATAGGGTATTCCCATCCTAAGGGCGGCCTGGACAAACTCGACACCGCGCATGGTATGTGCGACGTGAATCAAATTCGGCTGTTCCTGGGTCAAGACGGCTTCCGCCCACATCGATAGTCGGGGTTCTTCGACAAGCGATGCCGATTGAGCCGGATCCGGTGCTTGGTTCCGGTAGGCGAGTACCGGTACACCATCATAGACGTATTCTATGCTCGCAATTTCGTTCGTGATAATGGCCTCCTCTGGAAGCTGACCGCAGTAAGTGACTACTTTTACGCGATGGCCGCGTTGCTGCATACTTCTAGCCATATTTAGAACGAATTTTTCGGTTCCGGTGTAGGACTCCGGGTAAAAGCTATGGACGATATAAAGGATGGACAGCCCTTCACCCAACTGCTGACGATCATTGGGGGGCTGAGCTTCGAAGGGTTGTGCTTCGAGCAGCTGTAGAGCGGGTACATGAAGAGCTGCAGACGGCGATATAAAGGACTTCTGTCTTCGGCGTGCCGTCTGTTTTCCTCCGGAGCGATGCCTTAAACGCGACGTTTTCTTCGCGGTTCGGAATCTGCGTTTCGGATATTCCGGTCGGACGGCGCTTCGCCGGGCTTTCTTTGCCGCTTTAGTGGTAGACGAAGGTCGGCTCCGTTTAACGGTGGCCGAACGGATTTTCCGTTTTCTCTTCACAGCACACCTCCGTTAGAAGCTATACTTCTGCAAGCAGCTCGGTTATCATATGTGCGGTTGCCAGATTAGTCCAGGGCGATGTAGCAATTTTTCTGTCACCGAACTTGCGGAAGAAACGAGAACAGAGTTTGTTTTCGCTGCTGGATGATTCGAAAAGGAGGAGGACGTTTCAAGTAGATTGACAGTAGGCGAAGATGAACGAAACCGCTTATGAAGTTATTTGAGAGCTTCAAGCCGGGTTAATCTCGTATTGTTATCGAATGTTGGGTTCCATTAAAGTTGGAGGATTTGTGAGGTGGGGTTGCACAATTGGAATCCGACGTAGAGGTCTCGCTGCCCTCAAATTTTTTTAACGGTAGGACGGCGGGTAAGGACATTGTATAACAGAGGTTGCAATAAACTGCTGCTTTTTTTATTTGTATGTCTAGGCTTATATAGCTGAACAAATAGCCTCTGGACATTTGAGCCTAGCGGCTATTTGTTCAGCTAAAGCAAAACTAAAGCATAATGTACTTACATTTCGGGTAAGAGCTATTTACTTGCTTTTTGGTTTTTTTATTCAATGCAACGAATTGTAATCAAAATCTAAAGGCCTATTTCCTTTCAAATGATTTTCGAACATATCGATGATTTCTAAGAATCGCTCTGCTTCTCTATAAACATGATCAGCAAGCAAAGGGTGAATGATACTCTTAATGCGACAAGCCTCTATAAGATCCCGTGCAGTCTTTTTGAAATCACGAAGACTGACTACAGAAATACGATTTTGATCTAAAAATTGACTCAATAGGGGTTTAGTTTGAGACTGTGGCCTCATTGAACTCAAATCTTGAGCTTGCCAAAGCAGAGTATCAAAATCATTGCTAAATTCTCGTGCTTGCTCGACTAATTTCCGTTCGGAAGGGTCAAGTAAATGCCCTATGAATTTGGCATGGTCAGCCATGATTTTCAAGAAGAATACATTCTCATCGATAATAGCATCATGAAGTGGCTCCAATTGTCCATTATTTAGTTCAGCGAGGCGATTTCTAAAATAATTAGCCTCTCTACTAGTGTGGTCTACTAAAAGAGGGAAGTTATTTCCTCCCGGAAGTTTACAGTGTATTATTAACCCAAGTACCTTCCGTTTAAAAGCCCATATATGAACAGCTGCATTATATACTTCTACATTGAATTCCCTGATTTTTTGGAGATCTGTGTTAGCATTATATTGATGAGATTTCGCTTCAATCTGTTCAAATATGGAATAATACCCGTTAGCTTCTTGAATCAGCTGGGTGTCATCACAACGAAACCCAAGTTTCAGGAAAAGCGAATGCTCTTTCATAATCCTGGACCAGAATCGAACTTCATCTAATGAACGCGTTACAAATTCATTCAATTGTAGTCACCCTCCCATATTTTCTCCGCCTTATGAGATTTATGTCAGGTCAGCATTGTCCAATGACATAAGATTTCCATTCGAAAAGCCACAGGTGTACTTTCCTCAGCTGATATTCATGTTGCCTAAATGCAATAAATATTGCTAAAGTAAAAAGAGTTTGTCCGGGATTACAATGCTCACCTATCGAAAAAACGTTTCTCTAGACCCACATGAACTTCGGCTGATACTATTGAAAAAGTTACAGATCAGCTGAAGGGAGTTTCATGAAAATCTATGGAGCAACAACAACGTTATGACAATTTAAAAATGGGTGAACGTGGAGCTATTGTTTCTATTGTTGCCTATATTTGTTTATCAGTACGTTGGTTGGACATTCGGTTTTCCGAATATCATTCTGTATTCAAAGACTGGACTTGTAAACGATCATTGGCAACTCTCAAAACCATTCCATGCACACAGGATCTCGAGAACTATAGAGTACCGGATGTCATTGACGCCTGGAGAGTGCATATGCAGCGAGCTGGGGGCTTAACAGGGCTTGAGAAGGCTGCACAACTTATCGCACAAGCGAAATGTAGTGTCGGAGAACAAGCAGCGAAGAAGCAAAAGCAGATTTAAGACGGCTCATCGAAGAATTTGAGCGTGTAACTACGATGTTTGAACAGATTGAAAGGGACATCGAAGTACTGCTTTCAGAGATTCCTATGGCGGAAAAAACAGCAATCCATATTTAAGCTCATAGGAAAGCTGGCAAGAATTCTAGTCGGTATTGTTCAACGGGGAGAAAAGTTCACACCAGAGAAAACCGTCTTGACCTGGTCAGAAGTAGCTTAAATTAAGAAGTAATCACTTATATTATTGACTCATTCGCGGGATTTCACAAAGAAAGCACGGAGGACCGAATTCGTCTCCCTTAAGGGCTATGGCTATCGGTCTCCACACCTTGGACAGGTATACGAAGGAATGTAAGGGCATTGACCCATTGAGTTGTGGGAGGGTGAACCTCCAAGGATTGTGTGGGGTATGCGTGCAGTAGAGACAGTCTGGGGAATATTTTCTGGACATGATCCAAGGTGACGAAATCCTGCGAATGAGTGAGTATATGTGAGATAAACCATTAAAAACGAGGGACGGAGAACATTAGCTCAACAAATACACTACGGCAGCTCACACATGATGAGCTGCCGTTTTCTCAACAAAGGGCAGGATAGTGGAATAAAAAGGGGGAAATGTTTAGAGGCTATCGAATTAATCAATCAAGAGTAAAACGAATAGTAGGAGGCGATTATGTTGAATGAGTCTGTTTTAGATTTTTATGATGGCCTAGCTGAAGATTACCATCTTATTTTCGCTGATTGGCATAATGCTGCTTCTTGGCAAGGTGAGGTTTTAAGCAAATTCATTCATTCAAAATACCCGAGTCTTAGTAAAGAGGGGGCCACGCTTTTAGACTGTTCCTGTGGTATTGGTACACAAGCAATAGGGTTGGCTAATCACGGATTTAAAGTAACGGGTACTGATTTAAGTCCAGTATCAATAGAAAGAGCAACAAAAGAGGCAGAGTCTCTAGGAGTTGAAATCAACTTTGGGGTAGCTGATTTCCGTTCATTAGAAAGAGATGTTTCCGGAGTTTATGATGTTGTTCTTTCCGCTGATAATGCAGTCCCACACCTTTTGACAGATGAAGATTTATGCCTGGCTGTAAGCAACATGTATTCAAAAATCAGAAATGATGGCATGCTTCTCATAACAATAAGGGATTATAATGAGTTGATAAAAGACAAACCTAGAGCTACAGAGCCGCGTATTTTCGAAAAGGGCAATCGAATTGTATTTCAGGTTTGGGATTGGGCAGATGACGCGAAAACTTATCAGATAAATCATTTTTTATTACAAGAAATTAATGGACAATGGATAACAAAGCATAACAAATCGAGATATAGAGTTTTATTAAGAGAGGAATTTACCCATATGTTGAGTGCGGCTGGGTTCTCAGATATCGAATGGTCTATGCCCTCAGAAACAGGTTATTACCAGCCTGTTGTAACTGCTCGAAAAAAAGTGTAGTTTGAGCTAACTGGGAACGTTAATTCAAAACCCATTCAGGAGCAGTTCGCCACCACGGCAGCCTGCTCTTTTTGTCATTAAGCTGTTGGGCAGGATATTTCCAATATCTGTATAATTAAGTATTGAGGTAGCTGTTACTCCTAAGAGGAGGTTTTTGAAATGACGGAAAGAAACGGATGGGACGGGACCGAAGAATCAAGAAGGATAATTGAGACTTTGTTGGATTGGCTGCCATCTCGGACGATTGCCGTCTCGGATAGCTCCCTCGAAATGATTCAGTCTCCTCACTCAGACTCATAAATTCGCAGAATTTCACGCCTGTGGTTAGTATGAAGAAGGGACTATAAATTCACTTGACATGGAAAAATTTATAATTTATGATTAGCTCAACGAACGTTTAGTGAAAGAAAGAAGGGGGATTGTTGTCATCACTGGTAGAAAGACGAACCGCGATCTCTTGGCGGAAGAGAGGAGACAGCAGATCCTCGATATCGCTAGGCGGCTTTTCGCGGAGAAGGGGTTTCATGCGACTTCCATGCGAGAATTGAATAAAGAGATTGGCATGGCCGAGGCGCTGACGTATCATTATTTTCCTGGCGGCAAGCAGGAAATTTTACAGGCTGTATTGCAAAATGCACAAGAAAAGCGGATGGCCAACATTCTTACGTCGTTTGCAAGTACATTTCGTAATGATGTGCCACTGCGGGAAGTGTTGCTGAATGCGATTCACGGCTTCAACGAGCGGTTTATGAACGACAAGGAATACTTTCAGATTTTGATCCGTGAACGTAACATGATGGAGAACGAGCAATTGGAATGGTTAAATCGTATGGCTGAACAGCCCTCAGATGCATTAATCAGTTTTTTGAAGAGGCGTGCGGAACTTGGCGAGATCCGTCAGATGGATTTTGAAATGGCGTCGTCTCAGCTAATCTCTCATGCGGCGATCGGTGCCTTCCAATATATTTTATTTGGCAAAGAACGAAATTCTGCACAGCTGGAGCGAATGGTCGACTTCTATGTCAAGATGTGGTCCGTATAGGGCCCGTTCTTTTTTGTTCATTTAACTCAACGAACGTTCAGTTAGTTAAATTTCTAATAGACACTTTTCCTGCGATCGTCATTATGTCAAGGGTTTGCGTTAATGTAAAATTCTCACCCAGTAAAGCCTGAATATATTCAGTTCATATACCAATAACATTGGAGGAAAACACTATGAAAAAACAAAAATATCCTGTATTGATCGTTGGCGGAGGATTGGTCGGTTTATCAACAGCCTTGTTTTTAAGTCATCACAACATTGCTTATTGCGTGATTGAGCGGCATCATGGAACATCTATTCATCCCAAAGCACGTGGGATCAATACACGGTCGATGGAGTTGTTTCGCCCTTTTCAGATCGAAGAGCAGATTCGTACAGCAGGTGCAGCCTTAAGCAAAGGTGGCGGTGGACTGCTCGAAGCAAATACATTACTTGAAGCAGATTTCTCAACCATGAAAGACTTGATTCAACAGCTTGTCGCTGTAAATGAACAACTTAGCCCGACGCGTGGTAGTTTTACGACCCAAGATTTAATGGAACCAATCTTATTGCAGGCGATTCAAGAACGTCAAGCGGATGTCCAATTTAATAGGGAATTGGTTTCATTTACTCAGGATGAACAAGGGGTTACAGCAGTCATCCAGAATCGTGTAACAGGCATTCGCGAAACGATCCACGCGCAATATTTGATCGCAGCCGATGGTGCCAATAGTCGGATTCGCCAAGTATTAGGGATCCAAATGAACGGACGCGGAACGCTTAGCTATAATATGAACTTGTATTTTCGGGCTAATTTGAAACCATATGTCGAGGGTCGCGAGTTTAGCATTTGTAATATTAATCATCCAGAGGCGACAGGGACGTTGGTATCGATAAATAATGACAATCTTTGGACCTTCCATGTGACTTTCGATCCGACCAAGGGAGAAAGCTTGAGTGATTTCCCTAATAAACGCTGTATTCAGTTGATCCGTAAGGCAGTGGGTAATCCTGAGCTCGATGTGGAGATGATCAGTGTCCTTCCTTGGGAAGCTGCGGTAAAGGTGGCAGATCAGTTTCAAGTCGGTCGTACCTTTTTAGTCGGGGATGCGGCGCATCTCATGCCACCTACTGGAGGATTTGGCGGAAACTCAGGGATTGCAGATGGACATAATTTAGCTTGGAAATTAGCTGCTGTTCTAAAAGGCATGGCCGCGCCTGAGCTCTTAAGCACGTATGAGATCGAACGAAAAGCAGTTTCTCACTTTACCACCGAACAAGCTGGTCTGATCGCGAATACAGGACAGCTTAATATGGTTAGTAAAAAAGAGAGCAAAGCTCCCGTTACTAATAATAATCATGTCATTATGCGGTACCAATATCGTTCATCAGCAGTTATCGCCGAGCACTTTGATTCAGAGAGCAGCTTATCACCTTATGTCGAACAGCTTGATGGAAAACCTGGTACACGTGCTCCCCATCTCTGGTTAGAACGAAATGGACACCCCATTTCCACCATTGATATTTTCAACAAAAACTTTGTCCTTTTAGCTGATGAATACAGCACATGGATCCATACAGCACAATATGTGGCTGCTGATTTTAACAACCTAACAATCGATATATTCACCATTGGTCCGACAGGAAGCTTACAAGATCCTGAAAACCGGTGGCACAAAATCTATCGGATCCCAGCAGGTGGAGCCGTACTCATCCGCCCAGACGGTTTTGTCGCTTGGCGCTCTGGGCAGGTAGAAAATTCAATTGAGACATTGTCATCCGTGATGAAACAACTGTTATCTTTAGAAAAATAATAATTAGATTTGAGTGGTCAGGGGTAGTTTATTGCAACGGCAGGCGTGTTGCGGAGGCCCTGGGGGATAACACGGATATGTTCATGATTGTTGTGAACGAAGGAACGGTAGGGAAAATTAGAGTGAGCCGGGAAGAGGGCAAGCGTGGATTTATGGATTTGCCATTCTGCCAGAATACCAAGGCAAAGGAATAGGCAGAAAAGTGTTGCGCCGAGTCATTAATGAGCAAAGCTCGGCCGGATACTCTTTACACTTAGATGTCGAAACGAAAAACGATCATGCTCTAGGGTTATATGAATCAGTTGGATTCAAAGCAGTACATGCACAAGATTACTATACGTATCAACCAAGTTTCTCAAATTGAATGTTCGATTGCGTAAACGAGAACGATAGTTAAGAGCGATCCAGGAGCAGTTTGCCGCCGCGGCAGCAACTGTGGGAGGACAAGAACATAGAAACATTAGAATCCGCGTATTCCGCGGTTTTTTTATTTTATGGATACAACTTTGTGTCCTTTCTAAAAGACAAGAAGTTGTATAGCTTTCCTATAAAGGACACAAAGAAGATAACCTCTCCACAGTTGTTCAACGATACAAATTAATGGTCTATTTATTATTATACATTATATCTTTATGTCCCAAAATTCGACTTTCAGTACATGTTTATATAGAAGTAAATAATGTTACAAAATTCACTCAAAAACTTTTGGCTGCCTAAGTAGAAACAATTGGCAGATCTGAACGAGCTTTTTGAGCATACGGAGCGCGCTGTAGTAGAGTCTTAATGTCCTTCGTCTCAAATAGCTTGATTCAATAAATTATTAGGAAAACATTCAAGACAATATTCCTGCCGCGGCCATCGATCAATAGACATGAACTCGAGCACCTGCTCGTACACTGTAATAATGAGCTTGTTCGATGACAGCTTGCCGTGGAGGTGTAAATGATGAAAATTAAGTCCGGCGGATTCGAAGCAGTGTATCACGGCCGCGTACTGGCCTATGGGATGAATCCGATCGAAATTGTATTGTCGGAAGAGAGCGATCCGCTGACATTCGTGTTTTGTATTGAACACGAATCGGAACGAGACGACTTCATGACGGATATTCGGCTGGTCCGTTACAACGAAGTCCGCATCGCCTGCGTTAATTTTCCGCGAGGCAAGCCGATCGGTAATCAAGATATGATTCAGCTCGGCGTGTTGAACAACCGCAAACTATCGTTGCGTTATGAAGTGACTATTAATTACGATGCGACGTCTTGGGCGTTGGCCTTTACTTTCTTTGCAGGAGAGGGGGTCGTGCCGGTATGAACAAGATCGAAATTCAGGACCCGAAGGTAGCCAGTAAGATCATCGCCGCGAACGCGGAGAACGACAAGCGCAAAGCAGAGCTCGGCTTTCTTGGCAAATTCTTTGGTTCAGGCGAGAACGTGCGCTTGTATATCGTCGGTACGATCACGCTCGGGGTGCTTCTCATCGCGCTGGTCTATACACTGATCCCCGACCAATATCGTTCTCCCGACTTCGGTTTAAAGGAAATGTGGACGCTCGTGGTACTTCCTGTTGAATCGACAATAATCGGTTACTTGATAGGATCGAGGTCGAAAGAAAACGGAGGCTAGTCATGCATATTTGCGAGGGGCTCTTAGTGATTAAGCTGTTCAAGGCTATTTACAATATTGTAATCGTACTTTTATAGATATTACGGAATCTGTTAATTGTGTGATACTATTTGCAGGGAGATTTATAAACCCTGCCTTTTTGTGTTGATATTCATCAGATAATGTTGTCGAACGACAAGAACATATATACAACGAAAGTTGCATAATCTGTGGCTTTTTATTTTATGTATAGAAGTTCTTGTCGTGAGCTCAAGATAAGAACTTCTATACCAAGCCGTATTAGAACAAGAACTTCTATACCAAGCCGGTTGCCCAAAATGTACAACTAGTTATTAAGCTCCCTCGAAATGATTCAATTTCCTCACTCAGACTCATGAATTCGCAGGATTTCATCCTATAGTTAAATTGAAGAAAAGGATGAGGGAAGAGCCGGTGGCTAGAAGATTGGCGAATGGGCATGAGGAAATAAGGGTACATTGAAATTACCCATATTGTTCCATTATGTGCACGTCTCCACTTCGCCTTAGCGATTATCGCTCCCATGTCTCAACGGGTCATAGCCCTTTCATTCCTTCGTCACATCTTAACTAAGGGGTGGAGGTCGGTCTTTCTAACGGAACGGGTCATAGCCCTTTTGCGTAACGCATCCCGATACTCCGTGCTTCTTGTTATCCTGCGAATGCTTGAGTCGGTGAGGTAGAATCAACTTTTATGCTGCCTGTGGGAAAACTCTGGTTGAATCATAGGCTTCGTTGCTTTTCGCAAGACCGACAAGCATACGCGCCACTTTACCACATAATTTCATGATAGATTTCATTTTCTTAAGTTTCTTTTTCTTTACGTTGTAATGATGTAAAGCTTGAACCTCTGGATTCGTCATTACCATACACATCGTCATAAGATAGAGGAAATGCCTTAGTCGAGGGCGACCGCGTTTGCTTAAGACCATCTTTCCTTTCCATTTCCCTGAGCTTGCTTCGGCTATATTTAATCCAGCATGTCGCAACAGGGCATTTCCGTGCGCATAACCGCTGAGATCACCGGCTTCACCGAGAATACCAGCAAGACTTGTTACACTGACACCTTGTATTTCAAGCAGTTTTTGTGCATATGGAATACGCTTGAGAATGAGCTGGAGTTCATCCTTAATCTTTTCAAGCTGGCGCTGCGCCAGGTCGTATTCTTCGAGCAAGTGCTGAAGATGAAGCTTGTAAGCATGGAGTGCCTGAGTAGTGCCGACGCTGCATTTAGCGAGTGCAATGAGCAGATCCGCTCGTTTAATCCCAGCATGACGCTTCATAAATTGCTTCCACCCGGAAATGACTTGCTCCCTCGTTAACCGACGGGCTTCACTCGGCAAGGGAAAGAGTCTGAGCGTTGCAATTGCACTGGCGCAGGTAAGGATTTTAAAAACTTGACGAAGTTCGGGAAAGACAATGTCTACCCAACGATG
>NZ_JAASRW010000002.1 GCF_011761355.1 Paenibacillus lupini
AAGACCCCTTGAAGACGACGAGGTTGATAGGTTCGGGGTGGAAGCACAGCAATGTGTGGAGCTGACGAATACTAATCGGTCGAGGGCTTATCCTAAAAAATCTTGCGTGTTAATCGCAAGTGATATAAATTGCTTAAGTTTCATTCATTCGCATCCAGTTTTCAAGGCGCAAGCCAAGAAAAGTCTGTCGCATTAGCGGCAGGCCTTTTTGTTGTTTTAAGAGGCTTGAAGGAAAGTTAAAAGATATTAATAATCATTTCAACCCTCCGATAACTTAATAATAATACGAATTATATATTAAATAACGAGTATATTCATGGAAGAACATCATAGAATGAGAATTATATTAGAACAGATTAGAATATTCTAGTTAATTATGATGTTCAGGATAGTTATGGTATACTCGTGAGCCCAAGAACAACTTAGGCTATTTACATTCTGGAGGGATTTGCTTGATGAAACGAAAGTTAGGATTACTTGCTTTAACGATGCTGATGGCATCGATCTTCTGTCTGCCATTTCAGGCTTCAGCCGCATCATTAACCGTAGGCAGCAAAGGTAGTGAGGTTGGAGATTTACAGGAAAGACTCTACATGCTGGACTATTATAAAGGTTCAATTACAAAATACTTTAGCGCTTCGACGAAATCGGCTGTTGCAGCCTTTCAAAAGGGAGCAGGCCTGAAAGCTGATGGTGTTGCGGGTTCCGTTACGCTGCATGCACTGCATAAAGTTACGGTTGACCGCTCCGACTTATCTCGAATGGCGAGAGTCGTGAATGCAGAGGCGAAAGGCGAAAGCTATAAAGGGAAAATCGCCGTAGCTGCTGTTATTTTGAATCGGACCAAGGCTAATGGTTTCCCAGGTACAATTCGCGGCGTTATTTTTGCACCTAGCGCTTTCAGCGTAGTGAGTAACGGACAGTTCTGGGATATGCCAACAGTCAGTGCACTAGATGCATCAAAGGATGCTGCGAAGCGCATAGATCCAACGCGTGGAGCATTGTATTTTTACAACCCTAAACTTACAGATTCCAAGTGGATGAAGTCTCGTCCAGTAACAGTGAAGATCGGGAATCATGTCTTTACGAAGTAAATAGAAAGGGCCTGTCGTTACGATTATCGTAATGACAGGCCCTTTGTTTTATCCGAAGAAGGTTTTGTACAGCAGGTAGATATTCAGTCCAATAATGATAATTGCTACGAACCAGGCTAGCAGCTTAACCCAGAGTGGATTAACGAACTTGCCCATCTTCTTCTTATCGCTGGTGAATTGAATGAGCGGAATAACGGCAAAAGAGAGCTGGAATGACAAGATAATCTGGCTTAAGATCAGTAGATCCGTTGTACCACTTTCTCCGTATATGGCTGTTACAATAACGGCTGGAATAACGGCGATGAGCCGTGTAATCAAGCGGCGGAGCCAGGCGGCAATCCGAATGTTCAGGAATCCCTCCATGACGATCTGGCCGGCTAGAGTGCCCGTTAAGGTCGAGTTTTGACCGGATGCAAGTAGAGCAACTCCAAACAAGACCGAGCCAACAGCTGTTCCAAGCAAAGGTGTCAACAAATCATAAGCCTCGCTAATGTCAGCTACCTCAGTCATGCCCGCTTTGTTAAAGGTTGCAGCAGAGATGATCAGAATGGCAGCATTGATAAACAGGGCAAAGAACAAAGCAATTGTAGAATCCCATGTTGCATATTTTATCGCTTCACGTTTACCAAGCTCTGTTTGCTCGATGCGCCTAGTTTGAACGATAGAGGAATGCAGATACAGGTTATGCGGCATCACCGTTGCACCGAGAATACCGATCGCAATGTAAAGCATAGTTGGATCCATTATGATGTGATGACTAGGAATAAATCCGGCAAATAAGGCGGATGTGTCTGGCTTAGCGAAGAAAATCTCCGTAATAAAACACGCACCAATCGTGAAAATAAGAACGATAACCAAGGTCTCAATATAACGGAAGCCTTTGTTCTGAAGCAGCAGTACGATAAAGACATCAAGTACGGTTATAATAACGCCATATATGATCGGGATTCCGAATAATAAATTTAACGCAATGGCTGAGCCAATAACCTCGGCTAAGTCACAAGCTGCAATCGCAAGCTCACACAAGATCCAGAGTCCGAAAACGACTGGTTTACTGTAATGATCGCGGCAAGCCTGCGCCAAGTCCCGGCCTGTTACAATCCCAAGTCTGCCTGCCAATGCCTGTAGAAGGACCGCCATCAGATTGGAAATAAGGATAACAGACAGTAAGGTGTAGCCAAACATGGCGCCTCCTGCAATATCTGTGGCCCAGTTCCCTGGATCCATGTAGCCTACCGCAACCAAGTAACCCGGTCCTGCGAAGGCGAGAAATTTTTTGAGCCATGAGCCTTTCATTGGAATGCGAAGCGAGCCATGTACCTCGGGGAGAGAAGGTTGAGAGCCTTTTGTTCTCCAAGCATCATCTTGCGAGCCTGTAGCGGATGGTCCTACCATCGTGAATCACCTCTTGTCTTTTCCTTAGACTAATAATGTTGCCTTAGTGCAACTTATTTTGTAAAAAAAACCACATACATAGGTGTATGTAGGAATGTTCTGAATGTTGCTTTAAATTTATTGTACCAGTGCAACTTTTTTTGTCAATGACAACTTTTTCGTGAAGATCATAAAGATCATATATAGTGATGGATTAATGGGACTTGTGTGGTTGCAGTTATACTGCCCCATTATGTTAATCAATACTCTATGTAAGTGATGTATAAGCAAAAGACTGCTCCGCTTGGGAACAGCCTTAACTTGATTAGTCGTGTTTATGAGTAGGAAGCTCCTCATAGTGGCTATCAAATGATTCTTGAACATGATCGACGATTTCTTCAACAGCATCGCTGACCATATCCAGAGGTCCTGAGCTTTCGTGGTTCTTTGGCGTATTAATACCTGCAACGGTATTGGATGTTTCATTATACATCTCGTTATATTCATCATCGTGCTTCTTTTTACTCATTTTAGACAGCCTCCTTTTGCACGTCACTCTGCTACTGGTCTTGAGGTAGTTTACCCGATTTGAGGAAAAGCCAAACAGATGTCATTCGACGAATTTCTACGTACATGCACTTCTAGGCCGTGGCCTACATACAATGTAGAACCGACTTCATCGTGAACCAGTGGTATGTCATGCCCCTGGTAATCCAGCTTATGGGGGTGCAGGAATATGGGACTGTTTGCTGCAATTGCTTTGTTCATTAAGCAGCTTTCGCTGCTCGTATCGTACGTGAAAAATAATGCTTTTCCGCAGCCGCTTCATGAAGAGGAAGAGATGAAGCATCTGCAGTTGATGGCAGAGGGCAATGCGCATTCGCGCAATCTGTTGATTGAACATAATTTGAGGTTAGTCGCGCACATTGTAAAAAAATTCGACAACACCGGGGAAGACCTTGAGGATCTGATCTCGATTGGCACGATTGGGCTTATCAAAGCAATCGAGAGTTTTCAGACAGGTAAGGGGACGAAGCTCGCGACATTCGCCGCTCGTTGTATTGAGAATGAAATACTTATGCATTTGCGCTCTTTGAAGAAGACTAGGAAAGACGTTTCTTTGCATGACCCTATTGGTACGGACAAAGAAGGCAATGAAATTACATTGATCGACATCCTCGGCACAGAAGCCGACGACGTTGTTGACCGGGTGCAGCTGAAGATCGAGAAGAGCAAGATCTACCGCAACCTCGATATACTCGATGAGCGGGAGCAGGAAGTGATCCGCGGCAGGTTTGGCCTGGATCATGGTGGGGATGAGCGGACGCAGAGGGAGATTGCGAAGGAGCTTGGTATCAGCCGGAGTTATGTTTCGCGGATTGAGAAAAGGGCGTTGATGAAGCTTTATCATGAGTTTTATAAGGCGAAGAAGTGACCTTATGATACTGAAGCAAAAGGACGCCATCGAGATGATCTCACTCGATCCGTCCTTTTTTTGCTTGTTTTTGAGCTTCAGATGCCGACTAGGCTGGATGCGTATAAAAGTCCCCGCTAGGAAACGATCGATTTACAAAGCAGAGCTACTTATATCTATGGAAGAAATGGATCCGGAATTTTCACTAACAGTTGAGGGGTTGGTGGCCATTTTAATTATTGATATGGTGAATGAATCGAGGAAAGGCTACAACAATAAATATGTTCAGCGGCTAATTGGACAGCTTAGAGAAGCGAGGTAAGGATTAAAGCGTGCGTGTCATTGTTTCGTCCATGGGTAACTTTAGTTACCCATTAATTTATCGAAGAGATAAATAATTACGTGACCTAAAGGACTATATACGACTAAAGGAACTTCCTGACCAAGAGTATCAATACATGATTAAGCGTATGGAAGGCATTAACTCTTTTTGATATTAATTACTACGAGAAAATTACTTTACAGAACATTTTACACCTTCAGCATCACTTCGGAGTTAGTTATATTCAAACTGTACGGATGTTGAATAAATTTCATATCTTATCCGACATTCAGATGACCAAATTTAAATCGTATAGCACAAAAGAAGATCCACAGCATCTAATTTTATTAACTCAAGAGTCCATCCAACTCTTCACGTATACCGTCCTAATTCATGGAAAGTATAGTTGATAACATTCATAATAATCGATTGACTTCAAGAAAAGTTATGCATCTTGAAAATCTATTAAGTATCCCCCTCATAGATATAATACCTGAAAAGAAACAGGGGAAAGAGGATGAATAGTAAGTCTGTTGTTATTTCTGGTACAGATATTTTAGGGCATATTATTATTGGTGGTATCTTCAATGTGCTTGTGCCGAATGTTATAGAAGAGATTTACATAACTCCTCAGATTGAAAAAGAGTTTCCATCAATTGAATTTTTTATAACTCGTTTCTGTACCTCTGTCAATAAATTAGACACATAAAACCGAGAGAATTAGGCCGCAGTACGGTGCATACGTTCGTATTGATTAGGTGTGTGATACCCTATGGAAGAATGGATTCCTTCACGGCCATAATTGGGATTCGTACACGCTCGGCAAGCATTGGTACCAGCATCTGCCCTACGGTCAAGTCTGTACGGCGGAGACGCAGGCGTACTTAAACTTCGCGCAAGTAACGAGCCATATGAGCAGTTATAAACCGGACGATTGGCAAACCAAAAACGAGTGGGTGCGCACGTACCTCAATCCGTACCGTGAGTGGATCGGCGCGCAAATTAGAGCGGACGCCTGAGGTTGCGGGCCAGCCGGAGCTTGCGTTCATCGCGGCCATGATTGGGGCGGCTTTCACCGAAACCGATAACGAGCGGATCATTGCCATCGGCCTTGGCCAAATTCCGTCTACCTGCAGGCTTGCCGCCGACATTCAGCAGGCGGTAGACATTGCCCGCAGCGTCAAGGACCGGCTGAAGCTGGTAGATGAAATATGGCGCACATTCAACCATTACCCATCCCGTCCATACGAATAACAATGTCGCCTTAGTTGCCGTATCGCTCATCGGTTCCTTCCGGTAAAAACAAGCACACACGAGCGAATCATCGTTCATGTGTGCTTGTTTGGTTATATCGCGGCTATTCGGCCGCCACTTCCTCCCGGCTCTCCAGCCGGACATGAAAACCAACCTCGAACATCCGTTTCCAAGGCATTCGAAGGTCGCAGAGCTGAATCCGCTCCGGCTGCAAGTCCTTCAAATATTTGCTGGTAAATACGGTAAGCATGGATCTTACAAGCTCAACGACCTGATCGTACTGGCCGGAGATGTCGAAATAGGTACCTCCGATTGCCGGAAGATGGGCGGTATGAATCTGAGATCGAGCGATCGATTGATATCCCCAGTCTTCAACCAGGCGCTGAATGTAGAACTCCCGGCTGTACCGTCCTCGCGCCTCGCTGTCCGCCTGCGGCTGCCGCATATAATAACTTTCAATAATTCCATGGGCAATGACCGTTCCAAGGGTATTGCCGGATGTATTCCAGCCGGCATAGGCATGGATGGAACCGAGTAGCCCGAGGGTTGATAGGGATTGCATGAGCGAATGATCGCTCCCGTTCAATGTGGCTACGTCCGCCAGTGCAACGGCCTTGCCTTTGCCCAGATATCGCCGGAGTGCCGTCGTAAACTCACGGGGATTGATCTCGGAGAAATACGAACGATGCCGTTCACAAACCGGAGTCGAGCCGCCGGCGATGGCATTCTGTCCGTTTGCAGGCGAATGAACCATAAGAATGAGGTCGGCTTCGCTTGCGGAATCACCGATGAACCCGCCGGCTGCGGTGACGTGCGCTTTGACGCTTTCGCCGAGCGTACGGTCCTCGAGACTTGGAATGATGGAAGGGCCAAGCGTGGAGGAGTATCGGACATACAGCTCCGGCTCGAAATGATGGAGATCGCAGAAAACCCGGCTCATCAAGGTACAGCCTGCTTCGTCCGCTCCCGGATAGATATGGATGCGGTCATTCAAATTCAGGCTGTCGGCTAGCGCGATCAGGTTGTTTCGTTCGGAGGCGGTGAAGCCGAATTCGGCGTTGTCGTCGAGCGGGATAATGAGCATGTCAAGCACGTTCTCTTGAACGAGCATGATGGAGGCTTCATTGACTGCCGCATTCACGCTTCGGCGGTTCAAATGCTCTTCAAGCACAAGAGTTGGAATGGCTTTCTGTACATGATCCCAATCGGCTTGCTCGGAAGTCTGGAGTGGATGATGGGTTCTTTTGTCCTGTAACCAAGAATACTGATAGATTAGCTTTCCGTACTGCGCATAGTAGGAAGGCTCCTCGTCGTCGCTGTCGTAGGAAGGCGTGCGCATGATCAAGTTCGTGCCGAAGATTTTAAGGGAAGGACAGGCGGCTTTCAGTTCGCGGAGCAACTGCAGCTTGGCTAATGCCTCTTCTTGCGTAAAATGATGCAGCCGCGAGGGCACGATGCCGCCATAGACGAGCATGTCGATCGAGACGATCAGCGCCTCCGCGTCCTCCGCAGCGCCGAGCAGCCACTGCTCGATTGCGGTATGCTCAGCTGGTTGTTTCTTCTGACCGAGTATGCGGATGGAAGGGGAGTTAACGGTCATACCGGCAAGTCGTGCCAGCTCAAGCGGGTATTGTACATTGCAAGGTCTCTCATCTAAAGGTAAATAAGCAACCTGGAACATATGAATTTCCTCCAATACCGAATTGTGGAAGCCTATTTATTATAGCATCCAAATAAAAGAGAATATATCCAAAAACAATTAAATAAAAAAACAATTCTTCCATTAGCGGCGGGACGGTGTTATGATGGTTACAAATACCAGTAACTGTTACTTCCATAGCCAAAGGAGCGGATAGGATGAAACGATCGCTCATTAAGAAGCTGCAAAACGGATGTATCGTCTCGTGCCAGGCGTTAGAGCATGAGCCTCTGTTTGGATCCGACATTATGAGCGCTATGGCAGTTGCAGCCGAAAAAGGCGGTGCGGCGGCGATTCGGGCCAATACGCCGAAGGATGTAGCGTCGATTAAACAACGCTGCTCGCTGCCGGTCATCGGTTTATATAAGAAGAACTATCCGGACAGCCAAATCTACATTACGCCGACGATGAGAGAAGTCGAGGAGCTGGCCGCCGCCGGAGCCGATCTAATCGCACTGGATGCAACCGATCAGCATAGACCGGGCGGGCAAGACTTTTCTGCGCTTCTTGAGCAGATTCGGAGCACGTTTCCAGATATTCCGATTGTAGCCGATGTCTCGACCTATGAAGAAGGCGTTCGGGCGATGGAGCTTAAGGTCGACGTCGTGTCAACGACGATGTCCGGCTACACGCCTTACAGCACCCAGATGGAAGGGCCGGACATTGAGCTGGTAGAACGGCTGGCGGGATTGAGCGATGTGCCGGTTCTGGCTGAAGGCCGGATTTGGACCGTAGATGATATGATTCGGTGCTTCGAAGCCGGGGCTTACGGAGTTGTCGTCGGCACTGCGATTACGAGGCCGCAGGAGATTACGAGAAGATTCGTCAGAGCAATCCACAAACGTGTTAACAATTAAACTCATCCCCCCGCTTATTCCTTACTATGCTCTTAAATAGAGGAGTTTTCTTCCGAGATTATCCGGCTAGAGTGGAATATCCCTTGCGAGTACAGCGCCTATCATCTATTCTTTCATTAATAAACGGAAATGAACAAGGGAGAGAAATAATGAAAAAAGTGCGCAAATTTAATAATTCCACCAATACGCTGCTCTTGATATCAAGCGTGTATTCCTCGATGACCAAAGCGGAGAAAAAGGTCGCCGACGCGGTGCAGAACAATCCGGAAGAGGCCGTTCTTGCCACGGTTACGGATTTGGCGGAGACGGCCGGGGTTGGCGAAACGTCGGTCATTCGGTTCTGCCGAACGCTTGGCTTTCGCGGCTATCATGACTTCAAGCTATCCATCGCACAGGATCTGGTCAATATGCCGAGCTATACCAGCGGCGAAATCGATGATGAAGACGAACCGATGGAAATTGCCCGCAAAGTGACGCTCAACAATGAGAATGTTCTGAAGGGCACGCTTGATCTGCTGGACCTGGAACAGATTGATCAGGCGGTATCATCGATATTAGGCGCGAAGCAGATTTATATTTACGGCGTCGGATCTTCGGGCATTACCGCGCTGGATGCCCATTATCGGCTCATGCGTCTGGGCTTCAAGGTGGAAGCGCAGCGCGATGCCCACATCATTGCGATGTCAGCCGCGCTAGTAGATAAGGAAGACGTGGTCATTGGCATTTCGACCTCTGGCAGCACGAAGGATCTTGTCGATCCGATCAAGCAGGCGAAGAGTAATGGCGCTACCGTCATTTGTCTGACCAGTCATGCGAGGTCGCCGATTACGAACTATGCGGATACCGTGCTGCTCATTCCATCACGGGAAATGCCCTTTCAGGGAGGCGCACTGTCGACCAAAATGGCACAAATTCACATGCTGGACATCTTGTCGACCATTATCACATCGAAGAAGAAAAGCGAAACAAGCGATTCGATCACGAGAACAGCGAATGCGGTAGCGGATAAGCTCTACTAGAGCGGGACCGCTGCCTTGCCGCGAGGGGGATAAGGATGCTGGAGCTGTCGGTAGGCGTGGATATCGGCGGGACGAAAATTCATGCTGCCTTGGTAGACGGACAGGGACGTATCTATGTGGAGGAGAAATTGCCGACAGATTCCGCGAAGGGGGCGGACAGCGTGATGGAGCGGGTGCTGCAGAGTATTGAGCGCATGCTGGATTCGGCCCCTCGCGCGGCGCAATCCGCTGCGATCCAAGGAATCGGCATCGGCAGCGCAGGGCAGATTGATTTTTCCACCGGTACCGTTGCATTTGCGGTCGATACGTTGCCCGGGTGGACGGGAACCCGGATTAAGGCAAGAACAGCGGAGCGGTTTCCCGATTTACCTGTTATCGTGGATAACGACGTCAATTGTGCAGCTGTCGCCGAGCAGCGGATTGGAGCGGCAAGCGGGCTGCGCAATTTTATTTGCCTGGCGCTTGGAACCGGAATCGGCGGCGCTATTATCGCGGACGGCAAGCTGGTACGCGGCACATATGGCGGGGCAGGCGAATTGGGTCATGTGTCCGTCGATTTTAACGGCCCCCGATGCTCCTGCGGTAACCGCGGCTGTCTGGAGCTTTATGCTTCCGGCCCTGGAATTGCGAGAATCGCCAGAGAGGGCTCCTTCTCGTTCGCGGATTCGCGGCAAGTCATAGAAGCTTGGCTGGCGGGAGATTCTCAGGCGAACCAAGTCATGGATATCGTGATCAGGGCGTTAGCTTCGGGCATAAGCGGCTTTATCCATACGTTCAATCCGGAAGCGGTCATTATCGGCGGCGGCGTAGCGGAGGCAGGCGAGCGATTCCTTCATTCCATCCGGCAAGAAACGGAGCGGCGAACCTCTGCGGCGATGTGGAAGGCCGTGCAGCTGGAGCCGGCCGCCGCGGGCAACCATGCCGGTGTGATCGGTGCCGCCCTGCAGATGTGGCACTACTCTGTATTAGAATTACGGGGCGAGGGGGGAGCGGGATGATTCGTTTTGCCGTCATGTCCGACATCCATGTTCAAGATTGGGATCTGGAGTCCCAGGATCGTCTCATCTCGGCGCTTCTTGATTATGGAAGTCTGCCGCAGCCGCCGTCCGTGATTGTCATCAATGGGGATCTTACCGAGGGACATGATGAGGATTATTCGACCTTGCTCCGATTACTGGCAGCTCATGCGCCTTGTCCTGTCTATGTGACCATTGGCAACCACGAGTACTATCGCATGTGGTATCAACAATTGCCTTCGCGCAAGTGGTCGATGGATACGTTCCCGAATGGCTGGTCCTCAAGGCAAGCGCTGAAGCTGTTTCTGGACCGTTTCCAGCTGCATGCCCCCTATTATGATAAATGGCTTCACGGTTATCACTTTATTTTTCTCGGAGGGGAATGCTATCGGGATGACGCCGAAGGGATGACCGAGCATGCATGGCTGAGCGATGACCAGCTGGCGTTTCTGGGGCAGAAGCTTCTGGAGAACAGCGGTGAATCCGAAGCAGGGTCTCGCAAGCCAGTGTTCGTGTTCCTGCACCAGCCGCTTGAAGAGGTCATGCAGCGGGAGCGCCTGGAACGGCTGCTGTCCGCCCATCCGGAAGTCATTTTGTTTGCGGGGCACACGCATCATCAGCTGTTAAACCGCGGAACCTATCTGGCAGGACAAGGCGGCTTCGCAAGGTTGAACAGCTCCTCCATTCGCCGGCCTTGGAGCGAGCTGGATGTTCCTCTTTCAGGTTCGATCAGCGAAAGCCTATTGGTGGAAGTTAGAGATGGCGAGGTCCGAATGAAAGGCCGGCGTCATGATAAACGGGCGTGGCTGGCGCAAGCAAGCTTCATACAAAGTGCAGCGCCATAAGGTGGATAAGGCTGCCGTCCGTCTGAGAAAAGAGAATTATACCGTTAATTATTGTTCCGGTGAAGAAATTTACTTTATTAAGGAGGTGATCGGTCTCCATTGCCCGCTGTATCTTTCAACCTCAACTAGATCCCCATATGACTCCAGAAAATGACCGCACATATCTTCGCTTCCGCATTTATCGCCTGCCTGAAGATCGGAACCATTGTACAAATAAGGAGGTAGTACGGATTTGAACAAAAAACCGCTGCTCTCATGTTTGTTATCGATTATTTTTCTTTTCACTTCGCTTGGGACGGCTGCCGCGGCCGATCCATCTGCAGAAACCCCGCAATTACAGGTCGAAGGCAAGGATCCGCTTGCGGTTCAGCTGGTCGATCAGGATCGGACAACGGACTCGCTTGCGATTTTTACCCGGAACTATGGTAATGCAACGAAGCCTTTTGACACCGCTACTACGGAATATCTCGTTATTGGTGATATTGTAGCATCCGTCAATACGGTTGGGGCCAAAGGCACCTACATTCCGCCGAACGGTTATGTCATCTCCGCATCCGGTACGATGCAGGCCGCTTTGTCAGAGGTGACGGTCGGGCAAATTGTAACGACAACCTCGATCAATATCCCGGTGCTGCCGAATCAATATTTCTCCGTAGGTGGCGTAACGACCGCGATTACGGAGACGAACACGGTACGCGGAGCCGGCGCTGCCATCTTGTATACACCGGAATACGGCGCCTCGACCCAAACCAATCCGTGGGGTATGGAGCTCACCGTTGTGGACGGCATCGTCACACATGTGGCCGAGAATACCTACCCGAACGACAATGATTCGCCGATTCCAGCGGGCGGCGCGGTTCTTTCCATTCAGAGCGGGAATGCATCCTATGACTTGTTAGTCGGTAAGGTAAAAGCCGGCGATACGATCGAAATGGTGATCGGCAGCCCTCAATATCTGGCTTCCGCTGCGACCTTCGATGTCGTAAACCCGAAAACGTGTACGGATAATCCGGCCGGCTGCGACGTGGACGGCACACCCTTCCCTGGCTACAGGGGCGCCGACCAGTTAATTATCTATGACAGCACCTACGGCGATCGAACCGGCACGAACGGCTGGGGGAACGAGATCGCGATCAATGCCGGCGGCTTCGTCATCTCGAACGGCAGCAATGATACCGTGATTCCGCAGGGCGGTTATGTACTGTCCGGTCACGGGATTCAGCGCGAATGGCTGAATAACAATGCGCCGGTCGGGGCCAAAGTGGCGATTAACTGGGCGACGAAACGAGTGACTGTTATTTTTACGCCGGAGTCTTATCTGGATAAAGCGGCGATCAACATTGCGGTGGCCGAAGCGCAGATCACGCAGTCCAAACGGGAATTCCGTGATGTGCCGTATGCCCAGATCGAAGCGAAGCTGTCCGAAGATAAAGCGCTGTTCGAGGAAGCCAAGCAGGTGTTGGCGGAGAATGGGATCGATGCTGCGCTTGATCTGCTCCAATCCCTGAATGTCGAGTTGACGAACACGATGTATCTGAACTTTGAATCGAACAAAGTGGAAACGCGCGGCATTTGGCTCCGTCCGAAGGAAACGAGCGTCGAACAGGTGCGCAGCAATGTGGCGAAGCTCAAGGCGATCAACATTAACGCCATCTATCTCGAAACATGGTGGGACGGTTATACGACCTGGCCGATCCAAATGAGTGATGATAAAGGGAAGTTGACCGAGCTCAATCCGATGTATAACGGTTTTGACGTCCTTCAGGCTTATATCGACGAAGGGAAGAAAGCAGGCATTGAAATTCATGCCTGGGTCGAAAACTTCTTCGCGGGCGGACCATCGGTGGTCAACCATCCGGAATGGCGGCTGACGACGCGGGACGGAACGGATTATGAAGTAGGCGGAGGCGGCGTGCCATGGTATTGGCTGAATCCGGCGCTCCCGCAGACACGGGATTTTGTATCGAATGTCTATAAGGATCTGCTGACGAAATATGATGTGGCATCCCTGCATCTGGACTATGCCCGTTATCCGGGGTCAGGCGATTATTCGAATGACTTTGGCTACGACGACTATACACGCGGGGAATTCAAAAAGATATACGGTGAGGCAAATGATCCGATCAATCTTCATCCTGGCGATGGCCAGATGTGGAGTAATTGGCTTCAGTTCCGTGCGAACATCATTAACACATGGGTCGAGCGCGTCGTGCAGGAAGCGCATCATATCAAGCCGGACCTGCAAATTACGGCATCCGTATGGCCGAATTACGAGGATGCGCCGGACTCTCATGCGCAGCAGACCAAATACTGGCTCGATCATAATCTGATCGACGAATTGTTCCATATGTCGTATGCGTCAGGAACCTCCGTCGTCATCGATGATCTGAACAAGACGCTGGATATTGCCAAAGACCATGCGCTCGTTTCTTCCGGGATCGACAGCTTCCAGGGGAATCCGGTCTCGGCGGTGCTGGACCAAGCGAAAGAAACGGTGCAGAACGGCGCTGTCGGCAACGCCTTGTTCGAATTCGAAGGCCTCTTCAACTATGGCTATGACGAGCCGCTTAAGCTCGGCGTGTTCCGCAATGAAGCGGTGAAGCCGGATTACCGGTATACGCTGCCGTTCTCGACGCTGTTTACGGAGATGATCCGCAAGATCAACGAGATTTATGTGCCGTTCGGCGGGATTAGTAAGTCTGATGCGGACAAAATCGTGAAGGAGCTTGAATCATCGGCGCGCAAGCTCGAGAAGGATTCTGCGATGAGCAGAAGCGCAGCGAATACCGTGACTAACGCGATCAAGAAAATTGAGAAAGAGCTGGACAAGAGCGCTTTCGTCAATCCGGATGCTGCGGCACGCATGAAACGTGACCTTCATGTTGCCCAGACGATGGTGAACGTCTATCTTGCCAAGCAGCAGAAGGGGAATGGCAGCGAAGGAAACGGAATGGAAGGGCTGACGAGTGATGAAAATTAGCCTCAGTATGTGGAGCGTGCACAAATATTGGTACGCCGGGCAATGGAGCGTCATCGACTTTCTGGAATATGCGGCGACGACGAAAGCGCAAGGGGTCGAGCTGCTCAGCGTTTTCTGGCGCGACCGCGATCAGGAGCTTCCTCAGATTCTAGCCGCAGCAGAGCGGCTTGGCCTGGAGATTGCCTGCTTCTGCGCGTGCAACAATTTTGCCGTCGAAGGAACTATGGAACGCGCCAAGCAGCTGAAGGAAGTGACGGATGCGATCGACAGCGCCGTGGCACTCGGAACCCGTATCGTTCGGGTGTTCTCCGGCGACCTGCCATACGACGGCTCCATGGATGTCGCGACCGGGATGAAGTATGTCAAGGAAGGCCTCCGCGCCTCCGCAGCTTACGCTAAGACGAAAGGCGTCATCCTTTGTCTGGAGAACCATGGCGTATTCGCCGGCCGAAGCGACCAGGTGATGTCGGTCATTACGGAGATCGGTTCGCCCCATCTGAGAAGCACGTTTGACTGCGGGAATTTTCTACTCGTCGATCAGCCTCCGAATGAAGCGGTTCATGAGCTGATTGATGTGATCGGCCATGTTCACGTGAAGGATTTCAAGTATATCGAAGGGGAAACGACGGCTGTCGTCTACCAGTCGCTCGGCGGCAAACGCTATGTCGGTACGGTTGCAGGCGAAGGCGACGTTCAGCTGCCATATCTTCTCGCACAGATCGCCGATCACGGTTATCCGGGCTGGTTATCGGTCGAATTTGAGGGCAGCGAGGAACCGACCGAAGGGTCGATGCGTTCGGTGGACTATGTGAGCGGACTGCTGGATAGACTTTGAGAACCTGATAGAACCTGATAGAAACCGTCTCGTTCAGCAAGAAAAGAGCCGGACCGAGGCGATCGCCTCGGTCCGGCTCTTTACGATTGCTGCTATAACGGAGACATTACGGGCCATGCCCGCTCGATCCCTTCTTGATCGAGCAAGGACTGGAAGTCTGCCAGATGGACTGCGCTCGCGCGCACGTCGTGCGGCGTCGTTCCGGTTCGTTTGCAGTAGGCGGCCAGATACCCGGCCGCCTCGCCGATATTCCATTCGACGGGATGGAGCCGGTAGCAGCCGTTCGTAATATGGGTCGTGCCAATGTTCTTACAGGCGGGCAGCAGGTTTCTCACCCGGATGGGAATGAGGCTGCCCAGCGGAATTTGAAACGGAAGGCTCGATATGTCCAGAAACGTATTTCCGCCCGTGGTCGGGTGGAGGTCAATCCGGTAAGCGCCAATGCCGACCGAGTCGGCGAACAGCTCGGCAGCAGCGCCCTGCCTTGCTTCCGCACCGATATGCTGCTCCAGTACCGTGAACTCGGAGCGGATCCGACGCGACTCCCGTATATAGGGAGCCATGGCCAGTCCATCTTGTGTGCCAACGACATCACGCCGGAGCCGTAGGCCTGGATAACCGGCTTTGCCATCCGTCCTGGGCGCTTCCGTCTGCATCCAATAGAGAAGGGAAAGGCTGAGCTGCTTCGCCGCTTCCAAATGCCGCTCACGCTCCTCCTCGCTCACATCGATGATAGAGCCGAGCCAATAATCGTTCTGCGGCCAGTTAATGAGCGACGTGTCGCCGGAGAACGTGCCCGGGACAAAGTTATTGCGGTCCGTAATGCGGCGGTAATGAAAAAAGGGAAACCGGCCCGAGCCGTCCGGCAGCAGAGTGACTTGAACGGGCTGAAGCGAAATCGGCTGCGGATAGGTCCAGCTAAGCATCTTTTCCGGCCAAAACTCGGCTTGATAGGAACGCCAGAACGCATAATCTCGCGGCCGGTCAATGATGTGAGATTCGCCTTCTATGTGTTCGACCGTATAGCAATAGGTGAAAGCCTGCATATTCTGCGGCTCTGCGGGGCCGGCAAGCGCATGGGGCTCTTCCGTTTCTTCTCTCGATTCGGCTCCCGTCACGTATTCAACCCCGGCAAGCGGAAGGACGTCTCCGCATTCGGTTGCATCAATGAAGGTTGGCGCGGAGAGGTGAAGCTTATCGCCGGTTAACGTGTGGTTGACGGTGACGCCTCGAATCGAGTCGCCGTCTGTTTCCGCACCAGTGATGCGATAGTGGTTGAGAACGGTGATCCGCCCGCTATGGATATAGGGTGCCAGCATCTCTTCCAGCACGGCAAGACCGACGCGCGGATCAAAGCAAAGCCGGCTAACGTTGCCGTTGCCGGGATTCAGCCGGTCGTTTGCGGCAGCTTCCCGAGAGAGCGGAAAGTTGCGCCGGTAATAATCGCGTACGCGATTGCGGAACTGCCGGTAGCTTCGGGTGCAGCCGAACGATTCGATCCATCTGTGCTCATCGGGAGGGACAGCTTGGCTCGTCAGCTGACCGCCGATCCAGGCGGTTTCTTCCGTCATGAGTACCTGAAGTCCCATCTTGGCTGCGGCAAGGGCGGCCGTGCAGCCGCCGATACCGCCCCCGATGATGACGAGATCGCTTGTTAATTCTCGATTCATACGTATACCTCCAAGCGGATGGGTTAATCGAAGCGAACTTCACGGCCGGAAGAAGCGGACTCATAGATGCCGCACAGCATTTTCATCATCTCCACGCCATCCTGGACAGGGCTTAACGTTTCCTTGCGCCCAAGGCAGCTGTCGACGAAGTGGTCGATTTCGCTTTGGAAGCCGGCGTTAAAATCAAAGGATAAATTGTCCACTTGCGGCTGCAGGTTCACGATGGTGTTGTATTTCTCGCCGACGATCGCAAGCTTAGGCTCGATTTCGGCGCCGCCTTTGTCGCCGTAAATTTTGACCGTCAGCTCGTCTTCCTTGGCGTGAAGCGTGAAACTGACGTCTACGAGCAGGGATGCGCCGCCTTCGAAGCGAATTAGAGCATTGGCAGAATCTTCCACGTTATTATTCCTGGCATCGTAATCCGCCGCTTTATAGAAAGATAAATGTTGAATATGGCTTCTGTTGCCAAGCTGGTGATAGGTATTGCCGCTGATGGAAACCACCTTGGGCCTGCCCATCAAATACCAGCACAAGTCGATAATATGCACACCAAGATCGATGAGCGGACCGCCGCCGGAGCGCTCCTTGTCCGAGAACCAGCCGCCGGGATTGCCTAGACGGCGTAGACAGGTTGCTTTGGCAAAGTAGATGCTGCCGAGCTCGCCGTGATCGATAAATTGCTTCAAGATGGCAGTATTGGAGGCGTAACGGCGCACGAAGCCAACCTGGAGCAGCTTGCCGCTTCGCTCCACGGCCTCTTGAACGAGCAGTGCTTCAGCCAGCGTCTTGCATAGCGGTTTCTCGACAAGAACATGCTTGCCCGCATCAAGTGCGGCGATACTGATCGGAGCGTGGCTGTTATTCCAGGTGCAAATACTGATCGCATCGAGCTCGGCCTTGGCGAGCATTTGCTGGTAATCGGTGAAGATGTACTTCGCGCCGAACTGCTGCGCTTTATCCTGCGCACGGTTCTCGTTTAAATCACAAACAGCAGTGATGTCGACGTCTTTATTCCTGGCATACGACTGCAAGTGCATGTTTGAAATTGAGCCGGCCCCGACAATTCCGACCTTCAGCTTTCCCATTCTTTAGCCTCCTCCATAATTTGCGCAATTACCCATCCTTTACTAGCTATTCTTTGCACGCGTGGAATATTCCTTCAGATTTTTTCAAAAAAAAGAAATAAATTTCCTAAAATGTATTGACTCTCTCATTCGCTCCATTTAACATTAAGATAGGAAAAAGGTGGAAACTCAAATCTGCGAACCGCTTCTTACACACCGTGAATTCAGGCAGCCGGAGGTTCGTAAACGGCAGGAATGCCCGCATTCCTGCTCCTGATGCGATCATCGTAAAGGGGGCGAGTCCAGCGCATTTGGAAGCTTTTTGCACACTTCATGGAGGTTAGAGGTTACAAGGCCGGTTCATAATCTAGCGTAAAGAAGGGGAGCTCATAGATGGAGCGTACAATCCGTAAGTCTGCCACGATCCTTGCCGTTACGATGATGATGTCTTCGCTGCTTGCAGCTTGCAGCGGTTCGAACAATACCCCCGATAACACCAAACAGAATGCTGAGGCAACGCCGAGTGCCGCGTCGAATAACACGAAGGAAGAGGGCGAGGGCAGCAAGCAGGAGCCCGAGAAGAAAGAGCCGGTTGAGCTTAGCTTCTGGACGATCTCGCTCAGCCCGAACTTCGACGACTATATCAATGGACGCATTAAAGTGTTTGAAGATCAGAACCCCGGCATTACCGTCAAATGGACCGACCTGCCATACGGCGCCATGGAGAACAAGCTTCTTACCTCCATCGCAGGCGGGAAATCTCCGGACGTCGTCAATCTGAATACCGGCATGACGATGACGCTTGCCGGCAAGAACGCCCTCGTCGACCTTAACGCAGAAGCGACCGAAGAACAACGCTCCATCTACTTCGAAGACCTCTACAACTCGACCAAGCTTGGCAATAGCGCCTATGCTTTCCCATGGTATTATGGACTCTCCGTCTTTGCGTATAACAAGAAAATCTATGAGGATGCCGGACTTGATCCGAACAAGCCGCCAACTACGATGGAAGAGCTGAAGCAGCAAGCCATCACCATCAAAGAAAAGACCGGCAAATACGGCTTTGTCCCAAGCTATAATCCGCCTGCGGATTTCTACTTCCAGGGCGTGCCGATCATCAGCGAGGACAAAACCAAAATTATCGTCAATACGCCGGAAGCGCTCGCTTGGGCGAAATGGAGCAAGGAGCTCTACGATAAGGGCATCGTTCCGAAGGAAAGCATCAGTGCGGATGCCAACTACGCGACGGATAAATACCAGTCCGGCCAAATCGCGACGCTGATCACCGGCGCACAGTTCCTCAACCGTGTGAAGACGAATGCGAAGAATATCTATGACCAAACGCTCGTCGCCAAGATGCCTTCCCTCAAGCCAGGCGGCAAGTATCAAGCGGGCCTCATGAACGTCGTTGTTCCTACCATGAGCAAGAATCATCCGGAGGCCATCGCATTCGCGAACTTTATTACGAATGACGAGTCTCAGTTAGCGTTTGCGAAGATCGTCAACATCCTGCCTTCGACCAAGAAAGCGGCTGCGGATCCTTTCTTCACGGAAGCAGGGACCGATTCGGAGTCGATGGCCAAGGTCATCACCGCCCAAATGGCCTCGCAGGCACAAGACTTCTCGCTTGGCATCCGTAATGAGGGCGAAGTGCTGGACTTCCTGTGGAAGGGCTGGCAGGCGATGCTGACTGGGAAGGAAACGCCGGAGGAAATGCTGAAGAACGCAGAGGAGAACATGCAGAAGAAGCTCGATGAGATTAATGCGGAGAACTGATTTGCTAAGTTTCTTAAGGGAGCGGGCGCTAAGCCCGCTCTTACCTGACAGCTGAAGCGAAAGGAGGGTGGGGATGGCGGCATCCAAGGAACGGAAGCGGCGGTACCGGTTCGCGTATATGATGCTGACACCAGGCGTGATTCTGCTCATCGTATTTACCTTTTATCCGGTTATTTACGGCCTGCCCCTGGCATTCACGAACTATTCCGCCGTTGATACGACGGACTGGGTCGGATTCAAAAACTTCGATAAAGCATTCCACGACCCAGATTTCTGGATCTCTCTTAAAAATTCGCTCCTCTATGTCATCGTCGTCCCGGTCATTCAGATTCTATCGATTCTTATGGCCGTACTGGTGAATAACAAGCTTCGTTTCGTGCAGTTCTTCCGGGTCGCCTATTTCATTCCTGTCGTCACCTCGATGGTTGCGGCGGCGATCGCCTGGAAGTGGGTGTTCGAAGAGCAGGGAATCTTGAACTACTTTCTTGAAACCTTAGGCGTAATCGATGAGCCGATCTCCTTCATGGCCGAACCGAAGCTGGCGCTTTATGGCGTCATGTGCGTCACGATCTGGAAGGGCCTTGGCTACTACATGATGATTTATTTGGCGGGCTTGCAGTCGATCCCGTCCGAGCTTCAGGAGGCAGCCCGTATTGACGGTGCCGGCTGGCTGCAGGTAATCTGGCGCATTACGATCCCGCTGCTGATGCCTTTTGTCTTGTTATGTTCCTTAATGTCCGTCATGGGCGCCATTCGCGTATTTGACGAGATATTCGTCATGCATGGGCCGAAAGGGGACCCCGTATCGTCAACACTCGTCACCAGCGTTTATACCTACAAGCTGGCTTTCCAGGACTTTAACTTCGGTTATTCGGCTGCAGTCGGTCTAGTCGTATCACTGCTCATTATGGTCCTGACGATCCTGCTGTTCCGTTATACGCGAAAAGGAGGGCTGACCTATTATGAGTGAAGCCGCCTCCCTGGCATCGCCGGAGCGTGACCGCAGTCGAACGAGGAAGAGAAGGTTTGCGAAGAAGCTCATCGCGCCCCTCATCCTTTACCCGCTGCTTATCCTGACCGCGCTGATTTGTCTGGGGCCGTTCCTTTGGCTGCTCTCGACCGCGCTCAAAACAGGCGATAACGTATACGCTTTCCCGCCGCAGTTTATTCCGAACCCGATCACGTTCGATAATTTCATCGATGTCTTCAATATTATGCCGTTGTGGCATTATATCTGGAATACGGTCTATATGACCGTGCTGGGAGTCGGTCTTAACCTGCTCTTGTGTACGATTACGGCTTATCCGCTTGCGCGCATTTCGTTCCCGGGCCGCAGTTTTATCTTCTATGCGATTGTCAGCACGATGATTCTGCCGAATGCGGCTGGGATGATCGTCAACTTTATCATTATCAACAAGTTCGGCTTATACAACTCGATGCTCGGCGTCGTGCTTCCTTCTGCGATCAGTGTGTTTAATATTTTTCTGCTCCGGCAGGCGTTTATTACGATTCCGAACGATATGGAGCATTCCGCGCGTGTGGATGGCGCCGGTGAATTCCGGATTTTTCTCATCATCATGCTGCCGATGATCCGCCCGGCCGTGGCAACCGTTCTCATCTTCGACTTTATGGCCTTCTGGAACAGTCTGATCTGGCCGGTAATTGTATTCGACGATCAAAGCAAGTATCCGCTTGGCCCGGCCCTTCAATATCTTAATGGCACGCTGGCGTATAACTTCCCTTATATCGCGGCCGGTACGATTATATCGATTCTGCCGATTGTCATCATCTTCCTGTTCCTCCAAAAGCAATTTATTAACGGCATGGTCGGCGCGGTGAAGGGTTAGCGCACACAAAGAAACTGCCTGTTATCATTCGAATAATGACGACAGGCAGTTCTTGTATTTAAACGACTAGTCCAGCTTGATCCCAAAGTGCTGGCGTAACGCTTCCTTGTATGCTTCGTCCGATTGGGGCGTGAACACGTTGACCCCATCTTGGGCAAACAGACGGAATTCCTTCCCGGCCACCGTGTTCCGGCCCTCCCGGGTGCGGATGGCTACCATCTCTGCCTTCGTAAAGATTGAGTCCGGCGCATGCTCGCACCAATAGCTGGCCATGATGTAATCCTTCGACAGCTGCGGCTCCTCCGTGAATGAATAGAGCCGGCACCAATCTCCATGCTTCAGTTCGCACAGCATCCAGCCGTAGTAAGGGTCTTTGTCCAATCGGTAAGTTTCATCGCCCTGCCGGTGCGGAAGCCCCTCGACCATGGCGACTGGCCGACGGGGAACGATGCCGCCGACGCCAACGTCACATAAATAGGTTTGGTCCCCGGCTTCAACCTTCAGCACTTGATGGCGGCGTTTCGGAGGAGGGGACGGCTCGTCGCGCCAAAAGCGGGCGAACAGATCGGTTACAGGGTATCCCAGCTCGCGCAGCAGCCATCCGAACAGCGCGTTCAACTCGAAGCAATAACCTCCGCGCCGCCTGACGACAATTTTATCGAATAGGTGATCGATCTCAAGCGAGATCGGCACGCCGCGCACAATGTCCAAATTCTCATAAGGCACGGCGTGAAGATGACAGTCCTGCAGATCTGCGAGCGCTTGAGCGCTTCTGTCCAGCGGTCTGTCATAGCCGATTCGATCTAAATAGAGCTGAACCTTGCTTTTCACGTCCATATTTCCGTTCTCCTCCCTTAAGACTAGTTTAGATCTAGTTTAACTCAAGCTTGTCATGAGGGGTGACAGTTGTTGTCGAACGAGCCGGTGGAATTAAAAAAGATGACCTTGATGTAGAAGGTCATCTCTTGGCTGCTTAATTCCGCGGTGATGTATTTAAACTGTTCGCTTGGTGACGAACAGAGATGGGAATGGGATTTTTGCTGTCGAAGGTACGGCTGTGAGGATTGTGGCAGTAGCGGATATAGAGAGCGCTGGGTGGATGGTGAACTTCGTAGATTATCCTGCGCTGGTTATGGCATGAATATGCATGAAGTGGGACAAGCAGCTTTGTTACGTTAACGGGCAGAATATTTCAGCTTCTCCTGGATTAGCAGAGTATAGCTGCTTTCGCGAGGTTGATCATAAAAGCAATGAAAGACATAATCAATTGTACTACCCCAGCACCATTTAATCGGTCCATTACATTTCTCTTAGTACGGAGTTCATCAAGTTCTCTCATAACTGGCTCGCTGATCAGATCAAAACTATTGACGAGGCGTAGTTGAACTCATTTGGGATCGACGTGAAGTCGAAGTCGTGTCGAAGCACGTACACGTAAAGCTGCAGGCCGAAACATCGTAATGGCTATTGCGGATCGGGTCAAGCTATAAAAATCATGTCAAGTCCCTGGTTAATTTCCTTGAGACGTTTGGATACGAGTTGACAATATCCGATCATCTCATTCGGTCAGAAAGGGTCGTTTACAACATTAAGTCTCCGGTGAAAAAAGTAATAGACTGACTCCAATATTATAGCAGCGTTAGCGGCCCAAGATCTTATAAATAGGTATTGGGCTGCGGCATTAAACGTGCAGGTTAGTTAAAGAAGTATACAGTGGAAGAGATTGAGAGGAAGGGATTAGCTAATTCTTATTGATGTTATGATATGGGTGAATCTCAATGGGAAATTTTACGGCGTTAGAACGAGTTATGGGCGATGCTTTATTAAAAAATAACCTTCTTTTCTATGAACAGGTCTATACAAAAACCGAAGTCAGTTATTTTATTTTTGATATTGTTGTTTATGGGGAAACCTATAAAATTGTTGTAGAATGTGATGGTCCCTTTCATAATTCAGAACACCAACAAATAAAAGACAGTCTTCGCGATCTGTGGACGATCCAAAACGGAATTCAATCCGTTCTCCGATTCGAACAATTTGAAATATATCGAGATGTACAAAAGTGCATCGAAAAGATAAAAAAAGAGCTCCACGCGCTTGATGCTGCCCTTTGCCATGACAAATCAAGAGTCGAAAAAATAGCAAAGGAAAAGCGCGAGCTTATCTTAAGAAATCGAGAAAGATATTCGGAAAGTCCATATTCCAATAAACGTGTACAAATATGGAGAGCCGAGGATGCTGAGCGTAAAAGACAACGAAATTGGATGGAAACACATGCGGTTTCACGCAGTACTGGAAACCTCATAACTCTACCACCGAAGTTTCCTGAAAATAACTATCCAAATTATGAGGCAGCATACAAAAACACATCTATTACAAATGACCAGGTTAAACCTCGAAGTATAGAGCAGCAAATCCCGAATGGTGAACAATCCGTATTACTAGAAATGAAAAAATTAGCCCAACCACAAAAAAGACTGTTGATGAAATTCATCAAAAATAGCAATAAAGACGGGATCTGTACTTATCGTGGCAACTTAATCGATATCCAAGATTTTATCAAACAAGGATTTATTGTTCCAAATCGTATGAATCAAGTAACCTTCTTCGTGCTTCCTAACACACCCTATCTATTCAAAGCATTAAAAAACGGATAATCAAAATAGAAACAAATGATTATTGCCTCCAGTAAAGAGATCCGATTTCGAATTGTCCTCAAGGCGGTAGGCGCTAGAAATTCAAGCTGGCAAAACACAACAGGATTGAACTAACTGGGAACGATAGGCGAAGAAATAGCAGGAAGAAGTTGCCGGCACTAATCGGCAGCTTTTTTACGTTAATGAACAGTATTGCGTAAGTCGATGTCAAATATATGAATTTAAAAGTTTATTGGTGTTTTGGGGGAATCGCATGCAGAAGGATTGCAAATTGATTTTGGTCGAAGGGTTGTGCGGCACGGGGAAATCTACGTTGGCGGAGCGATTGCATCAGTACTTGGTTAACAACTTCTCGAATAATACAAATTAGATATTTTAAACTCCCGATATAAGATTAGGACTGGATGGTGAGCCATAATGAATCGAGTGTATGAATAAACAGGCCAATAATCATGAATGAACCGATGGCAACTATGTTTGTGTTCGCCGGAATAACGGCAGCGGAAAAAAGTACAATCCGTAATCTTATTATCGATCGACTTGGTGTAAGTGTAAATATAGACCCTGATGCCTTAACTCGAGGTATTGATAGTGAAAATCCCGAGCGTAGTAAAGTATCAGCGGGGAAAGACGCAATTAAACTTGTAAGAGAATGCATATTACATCGGCGAGATTTTACAGTTGAGACTACACTTGTCAGGTGGCAATGTCATTCGCCAAATGCGTGGAGCGAAATGGCTTCGAAGTCATTATGTTTTATGTAGGACTAGGTGATGTTCGTCTTAACATTGAACGTGTTGCAGCTCGGGTTCGAAATGCGGTCATCATATTGAATCAGCTGATATTTTTAAGGCGTCATCATACCTCATTGAAAAATTTACTTAAACACCTGAACCTCATTGATCATTTGATTGTTATAGATAATAGCAGCACCGAAGGCGAGATTATGCTGGAAGCTGATCGGGAAACCATAAAAAATTATGAGAAATTGTTACCTGAGTGGGTACAGAATATTGATTCTCACTTAAAGACTAGAAATAATGATCTTAATTAGCCGATTACTACTGTCTGCAGACAGCTAATCGGTTAATTTTTATTTGTAATTACATCGGATCGTGGTACCACAGGTTAGGATTAAAGTTTTACTCGAAAAGAAATTTGCCATGAGATGAACCCAGTTGGGCGTCCTCGCATAGATTTAATTTATAGTTATAGACTAGAAATTACATCGGATCGTGTTCACATTGTCAAAAAATTCGATAACACAGGTGAGGATTTAGAGGATCTGATCTCCATCGGAACGATTGGTTTGATTAAAGCGATCGAAAGCTTTCAAACAGGAAAAGGAACAAAATTGGCTACTTTTGCCGCTCGCTGTATTGAGAATGAAATACTTATGCATTTGCGCTCTTTGAAGAAGACTAGGAAAGACGTTTCTTTGCATGACCCTATTGGTACGGACAAAGAAGGTAATGAAATTACCTTGATCGATATTCTCGGCACTGAAGCCGACGACGTTGTTGACCGGGTGCAGCTGAAGATCGAGAAGAGCAAGATCTACCGCAACCTCGATATACTCGATGAGCGGGAGCAGGAAGTGATCCGCGGCAGGTTTGGCCTGGATCATGGTGGGGATGAGCGGACGCAGAGGGAGATTGCGAAGGAGCTTGGTATCAGCCGGAGTTATGTTTCGCGGATTGAGAAAAGGGCGTTGATGAAGCTTTATCATGAGTTTTATAAGGCGAAGAAGTGACCTTATGATACTGAAGCAAAAGGACGCCATCGAGATGATCTCACTCGATCCGTCCTTTTTTTGCTTGTTTTTGAGCTTCAGATGCCGATTTGAACCAGTCAATGGCTCAAAAAAATAAAAGAAAATACTTTATTCCACTTTGCATAAAAGTGAAAATCTGATACCATATAGAATATAGTCTATAGATTTAGTAAGGATTAAAGGGAGGCACTTTTTCATGGACAATTTGATGCTTGATTCCATAGATGCAACAACACATCTGGATCAACTCGAGGCTGAAGCGATTTATATTATTCGAGAAGTAGCGGCGGAATGTGAAAATCCCGTGATGTTGTACTCGATCGGTAAGGATAGCTCTGTGATGCTGCATTTGGCGCTGAAAGCATTTTATCCAGAGAAGCCGCCGTTTCCTTTCCTGCATATCGATACAACGTGGAAGTTCAAAGAGATGATTGAATTCCGCGACCGCAAGGCGAAAGAATTCGGAATCAAAATGCTTGTTCACTCCAATCAGGAAGGGATCGAGCAAGGGATCAACCCATTTGATCATGGTTCCGCATATACGGATATTATGAAAACCCAAGCCCTGAAGCAAGGCTTGGACAAATATGGATTTACAGCTGCTTTTGGCGGCGGAAGACGTGATGAGGAAAAATCACGTGCGAAGGAGCGGATTTTCTCGTTCCGTAATAAGAATCATGCCTGGGATCCGAAAAATCAGCGGCCGGAAATGTGGAAGCTTTTCAACACCAGAATTAATAAGGGTGAAAGCATGCGCGTATTCCCGATTTCCAACTGGACGGAGAAAGATATCTGGCAATACATTCGCAGAGAGAACATTGATATTGTGCCCCTCTACTTTGCGAAAGAACGGCCTGTCGTCAACCGTGATGGGCAGATGATTATGATAGATGATGAGCGTATGAAGCTCGAGCCAGGTGAGAAGATTGAAATGGCAAAGATGCGGTTCCGCACATTAGGCTGCTATCCGCTGACTGGCGGTGCCCCGTCAGAGGCGGATACGCTGGATGCTATCATTGAAGAAACGCTTGGTGCGGTATCCTCCGAACGGACAACAAGGGTAATCGACCAGGAAGAAGCAGGAAGTATGGAAAGACGCAAACGGGAGGGCTATTTCTAAGATGAAGAGTCTGCTTAAGTTTATTACTTGTGGAAGTGTGGATGACGGAAAATCCACCTTGATTGGACATATGCTTTATGAGGCTAAGCTCTTGTTCGCCGACCAGGAGAGAGCGCTCGAGCTGGACAGCAGGCTGGGCAGCCGTGGCGGCAAAATTGACTACTCCTTGCTTCTTGACGGGCTGATGGCGGAACGTGAGCAGGGGATTACGATTGACGTGGCATATCGGTATTTTACGACGGATAACCGTTCGTTCATTGTAGCGGATACGCCAGGGCATGAAGAATATACACGCAACATGGCCGTAGGCGCATCCTTTGCTGATCTTGCCGTTATTCTGGTGGACGCTACCAAAGGGATTATTACTCAAACGAAGCGTCATACCCGAATTTGCGCCCTTATGGGGATTAAGCATCTGGTTTTGGCAGTAAACAAAATGGATTTGGTGGATTTTGATTCGGATAAATTTGATGAAATTAAAGAGGAATTCTCTCGCATTACCACTGAATTCCGGTTTGAGAGCATTCAGGTAATCCCTGTTTCTGCAACAGAAGGGGATAACATTACGAAGAAATCGCCTAATACGCCTTGGTACAAGGGGCTTGCTTTGCTGCCGTATTTGGAGAGTGTTGATGTTCATGCAAGCGATGAAGTGAAGCCATTCATGATGCCCATTCAGCGGGTATGCCGACCGGACCATACCTTCCGCGGATTCCAAGGCCAGATTGAAGCCGGCAGCATCGCAGTTGGCGATGAACTGATAACTCTGCCTAGCCATGAGAAGGCGAAGGTTAAACGAATCTTAGTCACAGATCAAGACAGGAATTCAGCTCATGCGGGACAACCTGTCACTATTCAATTAGATCGTGAAGTCGACGTTTCACGCGGTTGTGTGTTTACGAAGGACAATCAGCTTCAAGAAGCCGACAGCTTTAGCGCCACGATTCTATGGATGGATGATTCTGTCCTGACGCCGGGCAAAGATGTTCTGGTGAAAGTAGGTACGAAGATTCTTCCTGGTACTGTGACGGCAATTAATTACAAAATTGATGTGAATACAGGCAATACGGTTACAGCCGATCATGTGGTTAAGAATGAATTGGCTAAATGTGAAATTTCATTATCGGATGGTATTGTGTTTGATAAGTTTGAAAAAAATAAAAGCATCGGTGGATTTATTCTCATCGATCGTGTAACTAATATGACATCAGCTTGCGGCGTCATTGATGAAGCTCTTCAAAGCTCTTACAGTGTTGACCGAATGGATACGGAAATCACCAGAGATGTTCGTGCCCAGCAAAAAGGGCAGCAGCCATTAACGATTTGGCTTACTGGTTCCGTTGTGGGCAATACGGCTATTGCGAAAGAAGTCGAGAAAAAGTTGGTAGCGAGAGGCTATCATACGATGCTGATCGATAACAACTCAGGTGAATCTGTGCGGCAACTCGCGGCTTATGCCACATTGCTAAACGATGCGGGACTTATTGTACTGGTACCGGCCGGTTCTACGAACGACAACGACCAGGCCATTGCGCAAGAAATCATTGGTCAAGCCTTTTTGCCAATCGAGGCTGCTATCAACAGCTCTTCGATCGAGGAAGCGGCAAAAGATATCGTAAAGCGTGTTGTGAAGGCTCTCATTCCAGATAGTTATACCATATAAAAATAAAAGCGCCGAAAAGTCCTAAGGACTATATCGACACTCTTAGAGCACTGTTAACGCAGTGCTCTTTTTTTATTTCAAAGATATAATCCCATTCCTTACTAACTTAGCAAAGAATGGACGATGACTTTATCCAACCTCTGGATTCTCGTTTTTACATAACATCGCTACAATTGAGACCAAAGGCTTTTGCCACATTTTACAAAAGTATCTATGATAATGGTATTGCGCAAGGAATAAGTTAGTTACATGTTGTTGTAGGGTGGCAACGTTGTAAACTTCTGCTCTGACCGATCGGTGACCTACATGAATGCATTTTTTTAGTCATGGCCGGACCGTCGTTATGGGAGACGTCCTGCACGCACGAGGTCGGCCTTCAAGGGAGGCGGCCGTAGTGAATACGTTCTGGGCCATTCGAACAGGAATTCGGGATTTCTTTGAGAACATATATGGAATTTGTAGAGCTTGGATGTTGAAATATCCGTTTTTTAAAAAGGCGTATATGATTTATTCTTGGTTGTCGTTAAGCTTGTTAGTTATAAGCTTGTTCTTCGTTGAAGAAACGCGTACCATGTTGGTTCAATATTTATGGTCGTTTTATGTGCTGCTGCAATTTTGGTTTCTGTGCCGAAGCAAAACCTTGCCGTGGAAGCAAAGCGTTTGGTTCGTCCTGGCTGGCATATTTATTGTCGTACCGTTCACAACGCTTACGGTCAATACTCTCCACGCGCTTTTCGGCGGAAATACGTCAGACACTTGGTCCATGGCCTTTATCACGCCATTATTCGAAGAATTGTGGAAGCTTCTCCCGCTTTTCTTCTTCCTGTTGTTCGCGCGTCGAGCTTCCGCCTTAAGTTTAAGTGACTACACGCTCATCGGTGCCGCGACCGGCGTTGGTTTTCAACTGATGGAGGAGCTTTCTCGTAGGTGGCTGAATACCGGCGTTCTTGCTGATAAGTTTGGCTATAGCTTTACGATGTTAGGCGGCGAAACGATTCATTGGGACTTTTTCTCCCTGTTTCCCGGACGTTTCGAAGAGAGTCTGTTTCCGTCTCAAATGAGCGTCAGTCATCCCGTACATACCGCTATGATCGCACTTGCGTGCGGAATGGCCTATCGGCTGCGGTCAAAACTGACAAATTGGGTTTTTCTATTCCCGGTTATCATTTTGCTTTGGGCGATCCTGGATCACGCGGCTTATAACGGCCAATACAAGCTGCCAGATTGGGTTTTTCAGGTTAGTGACTGGACCGGCAATGGTTATAAAACGCAGTCGACATTTCTGCTGATGCTAGCCGCTTCACTCATTCTAGATTACTGGTCATTGAATAAAGTGCGTCAACACCTTCCGAGGCTGCCGAACGAGCCGTTACTCAATCCGTTCTCTGAGCTTTGGAACATGATATCCGCCCTTTTCCTGGGTCGAGGGAAATTCGGTTATTGGCTTGGCTTCTACAGGGGACGGCGGGAGCTTGGATTTCATTTGCTTTATGGTAATGAGGAAGCCGCCGGCAGACAGGAGCATGTCCGGGAGAGGATGAAGGCTTATTATCAGGTGCTTACTGGACTTGCTGTAGTTGTGCTTGTTGTATCTCTGTTCGCAGGTATGGATGCCTACTACTCGGGTGGCGATGAAACGGCTTGCTTCGCCTGTATGTTCGATTCCTTGCAAAATTGGTGGGATCGGCTGGCATGGTACGAGCAAGGTGCGATTCTATTAGGAGCACTTGCACTAGCTTTGCTGTTTGTCGAGTTTTGGCCGGCTGTTGGCATTGCGTTAACTGCGTCGGGAATCGCCGGCAGCGGCCATGAGATTGCTGGCTATATCCGCGATCCCAAAAAGCTGTTGACGCCTGAAAATGCGATCTCAGTGGCTATCGGTGTTATATTAAGCCGAATCCCATTCGGCCGAGCACTCGGATGGCTGGGGAAGAAAGGGCGACGTTACACCCGTAAGCTCCTCGACAAGCTAGGCTCACGGAAGCCGGATGTTGATGTGCCGGGTAAACCTCCCAAGCACGATGGGAATGGTCCCGACAATCATCCGGATGAGCCGCAGAAGCCGGATGAAGATACGCCAAATAAGGACCATGTCGATGAGGGGACGGGTACAACGGAACCAACACTTCCTGAAGGCGGAAGTCCTAGGGGCAGGTATGAAACCCCTGATCCTAATGAACCGATTCCAATAACTCTGCAAAATAATGCGGCAGATTTATTGGCAAACAAAGGTTACGATATTGAAATGCTGCCGGCTACAAAGGGAGGAAATGGTTACGGTATTAAACCAACATCGAATCCCGATTTTCTAATAGACGGAAAGGCCTTTGACTGCTATTCTCCAGCGACACCTAAAGTGAGAAATATATGGCAAACGGTTGTGAATAAGACTGAGCAACAGGCAAGTCGAATTGTATTGAACTTAGATTCGTACGAAGGCTCAATGGATGAGTTGTATTCACAATTTAATAATTATGAGATTCCAACGTTAGACGAGTTAATGATTATTAAAGACGGACAAATTATGAGATTGAAACCATAGTCATAGGGGTGGAAAGTATGTTTTGTTCTTTTTACTTTGGAGGCAGCTCTGAATTTAGTGAATTTAAGAAAACGATTATAAGACTGCTGCAAGGCGGCGAGATTGTTGACACGGATGATAATCTCACAGTATCTTGTGATGGATTTACGCTTTCCATAAAAGAAGGTGGGCATGGTGTGAGGTTTGCCAGTGAAGATCATCGTATTGAATTGAAATTTAATGTTTATATTGACGTTATTGTTTCCTATACGAATTGGGCACAAGAGTTAATGGCTTTTATTGGTGAATTGCTTCGCTCTAGGGATGGGGATTGTATTCTCGAGTTGAATGATAAACCGATCCTATTGCGAAAAGATCATGTTGTAACTGTAGATGAAAAGAAATTGAGTGGAGCAAAAGGGTTTCCTTTTCATGAATTAGGTATTGAATATCAAATAGGAGATATTGCTTGAGTGAACTATTAATTCACCTTGACTCCATACAAAAGTTAAAAACCCTTGGGTATCAAGGGTTTTTTTTGTTTGAACAAGATAACTTCTAGCCCCAAAAACTAATCGTGAGAATTCCTATTAAAATGACAACCGAGCACAATATCCGTAAAGTGCCCTGCTTCTCTTTAAGGACGACAATACCTAGAAACGTGGCAAATACGGTTCCAATTTCACGCATTGGGGAGATATGGGCAACGGGTGCGTACTTCATTGCGAATAGGAACAATAAATACGATCCTGGATTGAGAATTGCTCCGAGTAAAATGATCCTACTGTTTAATTTCCATTCCATACGTAGTTGTTTGGAGGCTATAACGGTTGGTGTCAATGCCGCGACGAAACCGATATTAGTCACCTCAAGTAAAGAGATCGCTGAAATATGTTCAAGGTTGAGCTTATCTACGAAGACATAGCAGGTTGTGCATAAGCCAACACAAAGCGCCATAAAGAAAGGTTTAACGGACCCTATGGAAGCTGAACGTGATCTTACTCTGGTGAAAATGCCGCTGAGTGAAACGAAACCAATGACCATACAAAGCAGTCCAATCCATCCATATACCGATAAGGATTCACGAAGGAACAGGACACCAATAATGGGAACGAATAAAGTACTGGTACCTCTCATAATGGGATAGATTTGCGACAAATCACCCATGTTGTAGGTACGTGCTAACAAGAGAGAATAAACGGCCTGCAAGCATGCAGATAACAGCAGAAGGCTGTAGGACGATAAGGATAAAGGATGAAGCCATAATTCTCTTATTAAATATGGAAGAAGAACGATGGTGGTTACCATAAGGATGGACCATAAGAAGACGCTTTTGTTATGACTGCTTTTTGTGAATAAACTCCAAATGGCATGTGCTAAGCCAGAAGCGATGACTAGCAGCGTAGCGACGATGATCAAACCATTACCTCCAAGTTAAGTACCAGGGATGTGTTCAGGCTGCTCGGTAATGACTGTGCCGTCAGCAAGTCGCAGCCACGTCTCGAAGCTACGCTCGTCTTCTCGGAGTCGGATCATTCTTGCGCCTCGTTGAAAACCCTCTTTTCCATATGTGTTATAGCCGCTGGCTCTGCCGTAACATAGACGAATCCCATGCAGGTCGCCCCAATAATCGTTAATATGATCATGGCCAACGAAGGTTCCTACGATATCGCCCATCTCAAGCATAGCTGCAAATAGTCCTGAGTTCACTTGGCTGCTGGAGACACTAGCCTCATAAAAGTGCCCATAACAGGTTTTGGTGTCCCACACCTCTTGATATTCTGGGAAGGGAATATGGAAGAAAGCGAGAGATGGCAAAGGCTGTTCAGTTGAAGTATCTCGAATCTGCAGAGATTCTTTCTTGTACCATTCAATCTGATCGCTGCGAACCCAATCATATCCTTCAATAAGGGAAACGGGTGAATAAGCACCTGAATCAAAAAAGTAAAGGTTGAATTTGCTTTGCCCTGCAGCATTTTGAATGGACAGCCGGTAATTCCCTTCTCCGCTAATCTCTACCGGGCCCCTCTGGGTAACCGTATGGGGATATTCCAGAACGGCATGGATGAGCTCTTCTCTCGTAATGAACGATTCCGTGTCATGATTGCCGAACACGATAGCCCATGGAATCCCGCGAGTCTCTACGGAGTGGACTGCTTCTCGCAATGCACCTAATGGGTCCTCGCACATGAGATCACCTGGGGCTACCTCACCGGTATAGATTACATCACCCGTGAAAACCACAAGATCCGGCTGTTCAGCATCGAGGATTTCCTCCATGAGACGGCGTGTCATCTGATCTAGCTCGCCGTTATCTTTCCAATGTAAATCCGTGAATTGCGCAATCGTAAAGGTGTGATTCTCGCGAAAGACGAGTGAATGTGGCAAGATAAGCCCTCCATGTTTGTATTTAATGATGTTGTAACTATTCTTTAATTATGTTGAATTGTGTTGTATTCATGTTGTTTTATGAAAATTGTAGCGCCGCTAAATCAGACTGTCAACCAGAAATTCTGATAATGTCCGCTGCAAGAGGAATCAGCTGATGAGTTGACATCCTGTAACCCTGCTTCTAAAATGATGAAAACAACACAAAACAACATTAATAGGATGAAATCAGTCAAGTAGGAGGCCCCTGATGTCATTAACATTTGAAGATCGCAGGATGACGATTCTGAATCATTTGGAAATGGAAGGAAAAGTGCAGGTGCATCACCTGTCTGAGCTGCTCAGCGTTTCAACGGAAACGGTGCGGCGGGATTTGGATCGACTGGAGAAGGAGGGCAAGCTTCGCAAGGTGTACGGGGGCGCGGTCAAAATGCGCATGGAGCTTGTCGAGCCGCCTTTTCTGAAGCGGACCCAGATGATGAAGACAGAGAAAATGTCCATTGGTAAGCTGGCGGCTTCCTTAATTAAAGACGGTGAAACGATTATGGTGGATACCGGAACGACGACAATTGAGATTTTGCCTTATTTAAAGGATCGAACGAACATTACCTTGATCACGCACTCGGTCCCGGTACTTAATTTAGCAATGGAAACGTTTCGTGGGAAAATTATTTTTGCAGGCGGGGAAGTAAATCAAGAGTACCAAGCGACAACAGGCTCCCTGACCGATCAGATACTGGATCAATTTAAAGTGAACAAAGCGTTTATTTCGGTGGGCGGCATTTCACTTGTAGATGGCATTACGGACTACCATTTAGCTGAAGCGACCATCTCGCGGAAAATGATGCAGCGGGCGGAAGAGTCTATTGTGGTTGCGGATCACTCCAAATTTGGGATGTCCACGTTTTCCAGAGTATCGAGGCTGGAGGAGATTTCAATGCTGATCACGGATGCAGGTTGCTCCAAGGAATGGGTAGATACGATGGAAGCGCTTGGTATCGAGGTGCGAATTAGCGAGTAGGATTTGAAGTAGTATCATGAGTTTTATAAGGCGAAGAAGTAGCTCATAAAAATGATAAGAATGGCAAAAGACAATCCTCTTCGGCAATGGGAAGAGGGTTGTCTTTTGTATTGCGCTATAAAAACCACCTGAGGTATGTACGGACAAACCTACCTACCTACAATTACTGAGGTATATTGTCAATTCTTGAGCAGGTTGTTTCTCTCCTATCTTGGATGTAAAATTTCGTTGAAATCAAAAAGTTGTAGCTTTAAATCAATTTTAAAAGGTGCTCATTGTCTGCTTGTAGATCTAGATCGGTCAATACATTAATTTCTTAAAAAGGTAAAGAAATGCTTTTGTATGTAAAAAGATGAACATTGATTTTTTGTTTGATGTTATTTTGAGTCTCGATATGGTTTGACATTAAATAAATGCGAAAAAATCTATACTTTTTAAGTAAAAAAAAACATCGATTAAAAATAACAATTACTTTAAGGTGAGCACAGGTTCAAATCAAAGTTAGATGTAACCAAAAGAGGAGGCAACAAAATGATTAGGAAGTCATTAGCAATTTTGTTAGCGGTTACATTGTTGGTGTTCATAGTACCACGCCAACAAGTATTCGCTGCGCAGCAGGATGATACGACCTTTGAAAATCCGTTAATATGGGCGGATGTTCCGGATCCTGATGTCATTCGAGTAGGTGATACCTATTACATGACGAGTACAACGATGCATATGAATCCTGGTGTTCCTATCATGAAATCTAATGATTTGGTCCATTGGGAAATCGTCAATTATGTGTATGACATCCTAGCAGATGAAGATGAGCAAACTCTTCGAAATGGAAAAAATGATTACAGTAAAGGCTCATGGGCAAGCAGCATTCGTTATCATGAAGGCAAATATTACATTGCGTTTGCTTCATACAACACAGGTAAAACTTACATCTATCAAACATCGGATTGAAGCTATTCGATACCGAAGCACTTGCGAAAATTCCCGGCTATTCGAACCCGCTCATCAGCCATAAGCTTGGAGCTGATCCGTTCGCTATGGTGTATGACGGTAGAGTCTACATCTATATGTCTAGTGATGAATTCGAGTATGACGGCAATGGAAATGTAAAGGACAATTCGTTCAGCAATTTAAATCGAGTATTCGTCATTTCCTCCGATGATATGGTTAACTGGACCGATCATGGCGCAATTCCAGTAGCTGGACCAAATGGCATTGCTAACTGGGCAACCTTCTCTTGGGCGCCTGCAGCTGCGCATAAGAAGATTAACGGAGTGGATAAGTTTTTCCTTTATTTTGCAAACGGTGCAGGGGGCATAGGAGTGCTCACGGCAGACAGCCCAATTGGTCCATGGACCGATCCGCTTGGCAAGCCGCTTGTATCGGGCAACACGCCTGGCGTACCTGGTGTCGTATGGCTGTTTGATCCGGCAGTATTGGTAGATGATGATGGAGCTGGCTACTTGTACTTCGGGGGAGGAATTCCAGGAGATCCAAATCCTTCAGCTGAACAAATCGCCCATCCGAACACGGCCAGAGTCATAAAGCTAGGTGATGATATGGTCAGCACGGTTGGCTCGGCAGAAAAGATCGACGCACCCTACATGTTCGAGGATTCCGGCATTCATAAATTTAACGGCAAATATTATTATACCTATTGCTCGAATTTTGCAGGTACACATCCGGAAGGAACGCCACCTGCAGGTGAAATCGCGTATATGGTAAGCGACAATCCAATGGGGCCATTTACTTACGTTGGACCCATTCTAAAAAATCCGGGTGTATTTTTCGGAGTAGGCGGCAATAACCATCATTCCATCTTTGAATTTAATAACGAATGGTACATCACTTACCATGCTCAAACCGTCAGCAAAGCGATGATTGGGGATGGGAAAGGATACCGTTCTACGCATATCAACAAAGTGGAGTTCTATGAGAATGGTCATATCAAAGATATTAAAGCGGATATGAAAGGGGTATCCCAGCTTGCTAATCTGAATCCTTATACAAGAACGGAAGCGGAAACGATTGCCTGGAATGCAGGCATCGCTACGGAGAAGTCAGAGGCACCAGGAAACCCTGTTGAAGAGATTAATCTGGATGTTACGAATGTGAATAAGGGAGACTGGCTAGCGGTAGCAAACGCTGACTTTGGGACAGATGGAGCAGCGACCTTCGAAGCGAATGTTGCTTCCACCAGTGGGGGCAAAATCGAAATTCGAGTAGACAGTCCAATCGGCGACGTCATTGGCACGCTGGATGTCCAGTCTACTGGTGGAGCACAGCAATGGAAGCTCTTGAAGACCGAAGTCACGAATGTGACAGGCGTTCATAATATCTTCTTTATGTTCAGTGGTGAAGAGGACAATCTATTTCAAATCGATTATTGGAAGTTTACTTCAAAGAATCCAACGTCACCAGTAATTCCAATAGAATCCATCAGCCTTGCAGATGCTCCAGCCTCAATGAAGTTGAACGGTCAAGTAACGGTAAATGCTGCACTCGCTCCGGCAAATGCAACAAGCCCTGTCTACAAATGGGAAGCAAGTGGTGCGATCAGCATCGCTGGAGCTGACAATCAAGCAGCCGTTACGATTAAGGGTGTATCTGCAGGTTCTGGCAAGCTGAAGTTGACAGTTACAGCTGGCGGTGTGCAGAAGCAGGTGGAAGGAAATATTACCGTAACGAAGGATAGTGACAGTAGCAATAATGGAAATCCAGGTACGACTACAACAGAACCGTCGAATCCTGATGAGCCATCAACAGTTTCTGTATTTTCCGATCTGAAAGGCTATTCTTGGGCGGAAGAAGCTATAAACGCTTTGGCGAAAATAGGTGTCATTAATGGAACATCTAGTACAACATTTGAACCAAGCCGCAGTGTGACGAGAGCTGAATTCGTAACGCTGCTGGTCAGAGCGATGGGGCTGAAAGCCGATGTAACAGACAATTTTGTCGATGTACCGGCTAATGCGTATTATTATGAAGCATTAGGTGTAGTCAAGCAGCTTGGTATCGCGCTGGGGTCTGGAGACAATGCATTCCACCCGAATGCTACCATTTCCAGACAAGATATGATGGTGCTTGTAGCACGGGTACTTGAAATGACGAATAATGAGCAGTTGGATGGTAATGCAGCTGACCTGAGCGGTTTCACCGATAAGGACAAGATTGCTGATTATGCAGCAGAAGCACTAGCGGCGTTAGTGAAGGAAGGTATTGTAACGGGAAGCGGGAACGGGAGGCTTAATCCGCAAGGTACGGCAACTAGAGCCGAAGCGGCCGTTATGATTTACCGTATACTGAATGTGTATGGCCTAACACAATAATTTTTCTTATATCCCCGAGCTGGAAACATTAGCTGGGGATTGTTTTTTTGTTTTTAAACCATCTAAGAATAGATCAATAATCAATGAGGATAGGTCATTGTTTTGAATAATTAGATATTCTATACTAACTTCAATAAGAACAATGAAAGCGCTACCAAATGTGAATAGAAGGAGTATTAAATCATTTTTCACAGAGGGGAGCGTCTATTATTTTGAGCCTTAAGCATTGATTTCTGAATATTAATAATTATAAATTAATTTAAATAATCAGGTGGTGTAAAACGATGCGAATTCCTTACAACAAGAGTAGAACTTCATTTATAAAATTTCTATACATACTGCCATTTATGATCTTACTTGGTATCTTTGCCTACTACCCTCTTTATGGATGGGTATATGCATTCTTTGACTATACGCCTCCCATTCCTCTATCTCAGTCGCCCTTTGTAGGTCTAAAGTGGTTTCGTTCTTTGGTCGAAAACCAAGTGAAAATAGATCAACTTCTTCAAATTATAAAAAACACGTTTGGCATGAGCGGCTTAAATCTACTTTTCTCCTGGCTTCCCATGGTCTTTGCCATATTCTTGACAGAGATTAAAGCGGTCCGATTCCGGAAGTTTATACAGACGGTAACGACCCTTCCAAACTTTATCAGCTGGGTATTGGTTTATTCTTTGGCGTTTTCCATGTTCTCTAGTGAAGGGATCATTAATGGCCTCCTGAAGATGTTTGGATTTATCGATTCTCCGATTTTATTTCTTCAAAACTCCGACCACGTTTGGATTACGATGTGGATGTGGTCGACTTGGAAAGCATTAGGCTGGTCCGCCATTTTGTATATTGCGGCAATTATGGGGATAGATGATTCTCTTTATGAAGCCGCCCATGTTGACGGTGCGACGCGAATGCAGATTATTTGGTATGTGGTATTGCCAAGCATGCTGCCAACGTATTTTGTTTTATTGATGCTGCAAATTGCGAGCTTCCTGAATAATGGTCTGGAACAATATTTCGTGTTTCAGAATGCTTTTAACAAAGATACGATACAGGCTTTGGACTTATATGTATACAACCTGGCAATGGGCGGCGGCAGCTATTCCGTTTCGGTCGCAATCAGTATGCTGAAGAGCTTGATTAGCGTGGTGCTTCTCTTTTCTGTGAACAAATTATCCAAATTGCTAAGAGGAGAGAGCATCGTATGAGTAAAGTGAAAGTACAGACTAGCACCACAGACAAAATGATTTCTGTCTTGATCTATACGGTGTTTTCCCTGTTTGCTCTTATATGTGTGTATCCCTTTTATTCCATTATCATTAACACCATTAGTGCGAACGATATTAGTGCTAGAGGCGATGTTGTATTTTTCCCTAAGCATATTCATTTCCAGAACTATCTGGATGTATTTAAAATACCTGGATTATGGGACGCTGCTGTCATATCTCTAAGCAGAACGTTAATAGGTACAACTTTGACAGTCGGCGCATCCGCTTTTCTGGGCTTTATGTTTACCCAGGAGGATATGTGGGGGAGAAGATTCTGGTATCGATTTACGGTCGTTACGATGTTCTTTAATGCCGGGGTTATTCCATGGTATTTGACGATGAGATCTTTGCATCTAACCAATAACTTTTTGGCTTATATCCTGCCTACAATCGTAGCTCCCTTTTTCATCATTCTTGTAAAGACCTTTGTAGAATCGACACCAAAGGAATTGCAGCAGGCGGCAAGCATTGACGGCGCCGGCATTATGACTCTCTTTTTCAGAATCATGCTGCCTATAAGCAAGCCTATACTAGCAACCGTTGCTATATTCTCGGCCGTAGATCAGTGGAATTCCTTTCAGGACACGCTGCTTCTGGTTACGGACAGCAAGCTTTATAGCTTGCAGTTTATTCTCTTTAACTATATCAATCAGGCAAGCTCCTTATCTACCATGGTCAACCTGCAAAATGCCGGTTCAACAGCCATGGCAAGCTTGGCCACAAAGCAGACCACGACTTCTATTCGCATGACCGTTACCATTATTGTTGTGGCGCCAATTTTACTGATTTATCCAATATTCCAAAGATTCTTCGTAAAGGGAGTTATGATCGGTGCAGTGAAAGGTTAACTTGCGCCATTATAATACATGAAATGATTCGGGGGGATGTAAATGAAGAGCAGCAATAAAAAATGGACGTTGTTATCGGCTGCAGGTATCTTCTTGTTGTCGACAACATTAGCTGGGTGTCAGAACGCTTCCAATCCATCGCCAAGTACGTCATCAGAGCCTAGTAATGGGACGGGCACATCGCAGTCCGGCAAAGGGATCGATCACAGCAAGCCGCTGACCGTTACCGTTTACGATAATGCGGCCAATTACCAAGGAGAGCAGACGGGCTGGTACGGAAAGCTTATCAAGGATAAGTTTAATATCACGCTTAACATTCTCGCTCCACAGGTTGCTGGAGATCAGCTGTATAAGACAAGAACAGCAGCAGGGAATTTGGGTGACCTCCTGATTGTTGATAACAGTCAGCTGGAAGAGTTAATTCCCGCAGGTCTAGTGATGGATATCACGGATAAGGTAAACAACACGAAATATCTGTCCAAATACGTAGATAATCATTTTAAACCTTTCAACGCGGCTTTCGATAAGGTGAACCCGGATGGGAAAATTTACGCCATGCCGACTTTTGAAGCCGATACTTCTCCAACAACATTTTCGGAAGAAATTCCTTATTCCAGCCCCATTATGCCATGGGATTATTACAAAGGAGTAGGAGCTCCCAAGCTCAATAACTTGACCGATCTTCTGAATGTATTGAAAGAAATGCAGAAGAAATACCCTGCTACGCCAGATGGCAAAAAAATCGTTCCGATTACCTTATGGAAGGATTGGGATGGCGGGAGTATGGAAAATGCAAGATGGTTAAGTAACTGGTACGGCTATGAGCAGCCAGACGGAACATCGACCATTCAATTGAATGCAAAAGGGGACATCGTTCCGCTTATAGATGATAACAGTATGTACAAGAAGATATTACAATTCTATTTTACAGCCAATCAGATGGGTCTTGTTGATCCCGACTCTGCCTCGCAGGATTGGAACAAGGTCTCAGAAAAGCTGACCAACAAGCAGGTTCTTCTCTTGTGGTACTCCTGGCAGAGAGGTTTCTATAACTCTATCGAAAGAGGCAAAAACGGTGATGGTAATGTGGCAGTTCCGATTGCCGACACTCATATTATTCAGAGCAGCGATGCTTATTATGGGAATGGTAGAGTATTCGCCATTGGTTCAAAAGCAAAGGAACCGGAGAGAATTATGGAATTGCTTGATTGGATGGCTTCGCCTGAAGGCTTGCGCTATTATACAAACGGCTTTGAAGGCTTTAATTACGAGAAGACTGCAGATGGCAAGTTGAAGCTTACCGAAATAGGGCAAACCGCCTTCCAAAAAAACACTCCGGTTCCTGATCAGTACGGAGGCGGCGGATACCAGGACGGACAAAGCAAGATTAACAGTATGATTATGAGTGATTTTGTCGTCGATCCGGATACAGGGGAATTTTATAACAGCACTTATTGGAGCTCAACTATCGAGGCAAACAAAACGGCACTCACTACAGACTGGCAGAATACCTATAACGCAGAAAATGCAACCGAGTATTACATGAAAAACAATATGATTGATATCGTGCCAAATATCAATACAAGTCTTGGAAGTGATTCGTCAGATATTAAGAACAAACGCAGCCAGATTTCGGATTATGTAAAAAATACATCCTGGAAGATGGTATTCGCTAAGAGCCAAGCTGAATTCGATCAGTTATGGACAAAGATGAAGAGCGATGTAGTAGGACTTGGTTGGAATGATGTTGTTGCTGTTGATACAGAAAAAGCTCAAAAAATCGTAAAAATGCGTGCCGATGCAACAGCTGGCAAGTAATGATTCGATTGAAGGGAGAATGAACATGCTTAGAGTTGTAAAAGTGGAAAATGGGATGGTACAAGGGCTGCCGGCGGCAGATCCCCGAATTACGAGTTTTAAAGGAATTCCTTTTGCCGCTCCGCCAATAGGAGAGAATCGCTGGCGTGCCCCTCAGCCGGCCAATGATTGGGATGGCGTACGAAAAGCCTACGAATATTCGCCTATTCCGTTACAAGTCAGACAGGAACTCGATGATAATAATATCTATACACGGGAATGGGCGGTAGAGCCGGACATTGCCATGAATGAGGATTGTCTCTACTTAAACGTATGGACTCCGGCTAAAAGTACGGATGAACAGCTGCCGGTATTCGTCTGGTATTTTGGCGGTGGCTTGCAGGTTGGCCATCCATCTGAAATGGAGTTCGATGGCGAACGTATTGCCCGAAGAGGTATCGTGGTTGTTACCATCAATTATCGGCTGAATGCATTTGGATTTCTATGCCACCCTGAAATTACGGCAGAAGCGTCGGATGCCCCCGCTAACTTCGGCCACCTCGATCAGCAGGCCGCTACAAGATGGGTCAAACGTAATATTGCTGCTTTCGGCGGAGATCCGCAAAATATGACGATTGGCGGACAATCTGCTGGAGGCGGCAGTGTGATGAGCCAGCTGACCTCACCTCAGAACAGTGAACTTTTTCAAAGAGCGATTGTTCAAAGCGGATTGTTCACCCAGCTATACCCGAACCCAGGAATGCCAAGGTTTCTCCGTACGTTGGAGGAAGCCGAAAAGGAAGGCATACAGTTCTTTTCCTTTCTTGGAGTAGCCTCACTTGAAGAAGCACGAAGCCTTGATGCCGACTATTTACGTGACAAGATCGTGGAATATAAAGCCTTTTGGGGGACAGTCGTAGATCATAAATTCAGCGTAGGGAATTCGTTTGATCTATTCCTTCAAAACAAGCGTTTGCAGGTACCGGTCATGCTTGGCCATACATCATCTGAATTTTTCAGTGTTCCGCTAGCGGTATCCTTAGTAGAGTTTCAAGAGATGGCCGTCAATCTGTTCGGTGACAACGCCAAGACGTTCTTGGAGCTATGCGATTATTCAACAGGCAACCTTGAAGAAGCTATTAAAAAAGCTTCGGTAAGCGGAATCGAATATGCCATCCGGATTGCAGGGCAGGCAAACTCTGACACCGGGGCGAATACACGTCTTTATTATTACAATTTCGATGCAGAGATTCCAGGATGGGATAATCCGGGAACGTTTCATTCGGTAGATCTTTGGTTCTTCTTTGAGACTCTTGCCAAATGCTGGCGGCCTTTTGTCGGCAAGCATTACGATCTGGCCCGTCAGATGTGCAATTATTGGGCGAACTTCATCCGTGAAGGAGATCCGAACGGCAAAGATTCTACGGGAGAGGATTTGCCGCGTTGGGAGCCTTATACGCCTGATGCACCTTACGGCATGAAGTTCGCGGATCAAGCTGAGTTTGCCAGGGAACAGCCTAATGATAGGATGAAATTCCTCGTAGGACAATTTTTTAAGGAGAATCAATTGATTTCGACGGAATGACCGGTATGTCCTGAGCCTCTTCGAAAGAGTCGATATGCATTTGGAATTTTCGCGGCGAATAACCGGTTACTTGTTTGAATTGCCGGCAGAAATGTTCTACATTTTGATAGCCGCACCGATAAGCAACTTCGGTAATGGTTTGAGAGCCATGAAATAAATATTCTTTGGCTAGACGAATTCGGCTGCTGATGACATCCTCTATGCAGGAAATACCAAAGGTCTTTTTGTAAATGGTCTGCAGATAGCCCGGGCTGATTCGGAGGGAATCCGCCATTTTCGGCACCGTCCAGTGATCGCCCGGGTTGCTCTGAATAGCCGCTCGTAGTCTTAATAAATCGTAATATTGTGTCGTAAAGCCATCATGGCAATAGGACTCTAATAGCTTATTGAACAACGTATGGAGTAGATAATCTATGGAGGATTTCTTGTAATCTTTATTAAAATTATGCTCAATAACTAGCAGCTCGAACAGCTTGTGGCAATAGTCCGGATCATCCAAAGAAAATGGAATGCCAAATGGAAGCGATGTTTTTGAAACGAACGGCTCGTCCGATTCAAAGCGGATCCAGTTGTTTACATATTTATCAGCGCAGGCTTGATAATAGATTTTTTGTTGTGCTTGGTAGAGGATTGCGCTGTGGGGCGGGTATTTTTTGAGTTCACCATTAACCCAGAATTGAGCGGGGGTCTTAGTGATGACCAGAAGCCAGCAGTGATGGCCTTGAGGAATATCAAATATAAAATTGCTTGCGTGCGTAGCATCGCATTCCACATAGTGAATATGATTCATCTCATTTTGTCTCTCCTTTTACATGCTGTATATTCCCATTATTCCGTTCATAATGACAGGGGGCTCCCTCAAATATACAAAAAAGGAATTAGTAATTTAAGTAAAAAACAGCCTATAACTTGTACGGTAATTAAACCGTTTTTAACAGGTTGTTGTCAATGAGCTGGAGATGCTACTTTATTTTATAATAGAAAGATTTAGAGAGGGGAAAGGCAAATATGTTTCTCGAATCAGCTCCACCTGGCTATGACCAGTATAGGGAGGACATTCCTCATGGTCATATAGGGACAGTCGAATATGAATCGGGCACGGTTGGCAGCAAACGCAGCTGTATGATTTACACACCTCCTGGGTATACAAAGGAGCTAAAGTATAATGTCTTGTATCTCTTGCACGGGATTGGCGGAGATGAGACGGAATGGTATAAACATGGTGCTCCGCAAGTGATTCTAGATAATTTATTTGCTGATAATAAGCTCTCACCTATGATCGTGGTTCTCCCGAATGGGCGTGCGATGAAAAATGATCGGGCGGAGGGAGATATATTTGCCCCTGATAAAATAAAAGCATTCGAAACGTTTGAATCTGATTTGCTCCATGACCTAATTCCTTTTGTAGAGTCGCATTACCCTGTCTTTACTGGCTCTGAGAACCGCGCATTAGCCGGCCTATCCATGGGAGGCGGGCAATCTTTAAATATGGGGTTTAATAATCCTGATTATTTTGAATGGGTAGGGGCATTTTCTGCCGCGCCAAATACAAGAGATCCCGAGCAATTGCTGCCTTATCCGGAGAAATCGACAGCGCAGCTGCGTCTGCTGTGGTTGTCTTGTGGTGTGCTTGATGAGCTGAAGCATGTCAGCGACAGAACTCACGCCTTTCTGAAGCAGGAGAATATTTCACATCTCTGGTATGAGGAAAGCGGAGGACATGACTGGCCGGTCTGGAAAAATGATTTGTACCATTTCTCCCAGCTAATCTTCAGATAATACGATAGAACAAGTAATCGGGGCAGCTACCTTGTAGCGGTTGCCCCGATTGTTATGTTAGTTGATCTTCACCAGCTGCCACTGCTGATTCAGGTTGCCCCGATACAAATTCTGTTGAATCAAAGCATTGTTAGCTGTGGAAGAATTGGCAACTTCAACCGCTTTATTGCTGTTCACGTTGATCATGCTCCAATACCCGTTGCTCAGCTTGATGAGCCGGAACTGCTGCGGGGTATTATTGTAATCCGACATAAGCTGAATGGCTTCTCCATTGTTTTTTGTGCCGTTGCGTACATCCATGACTTTGCTGTCGGGCGAGCTGACGCTCTGGAGCTTGTAGTAATTGTTATAGGTGCCCTGATCCGAGATAACCCACTGCTGAGCGGTTGCGCCATTGTCTGTGTATTGCTGTAGCTGCAGAGCGTTTGTGTTTGCCCCGCCAGGCACTTCTAACGCTTTGCCGGAAGCCCGGTTAATAATTTTGTAGGTCGATCCGGACTGTATGCCATTCCAGATTCCGTTCCATGGATGCAGCTGTGCCCGCTCATAATACCATTCGAATATAAATCGGGCCATGCCGTCCCTCGCCGTATTGCCGTCATACTTCAATCCGGCCGTAGGATCTGCAAAGGAGCTTCTTGTACCTGGCTCCAGCAGGAAGCCGTTCATATGAACGGCGATGCTGACATTACCCGCCGCAGTAAAGATTGCTTTCGTATTCTTGCCAAAGCCTTCATTGGAACCGTTGAACAGATCCCAATAGGAAGAGTCTCCTGTTAATGTCTTGAACCAAGTCGTCTCCGTAATATTGATTGGATAACTGTTGGCACATGGCTTGATGGTATCATCCCAGATCTGCTGCAGAGCTGCATAATTATCATGGGCACCATAACCGGGATACCAGTGAACGGCATAACCGTAATTGTTGAGCGGATCAGTCAGCGGGTAAGAAGCGCATAGTTGATAATATTGATCCCATCCAAGTCCTGACGCCCAGATTACATTATCTGCTCCGTTATTGCGGATCGTTGAGATGATCGAGTTCTGGAACGTCTTAAGAGAATTCCAGTAGGCAACGAAGTCGCTTTGGGCAGGGTTGCCGCCCCAAGAACCGTTGGCATTAGCTTGGACCGGTTCATTGATGAGCTCGAACATGACATTGTCCGCACTCTTGATGGCCGTCTGGGAGGACAGATAACCCCAGATTTGATTGAATTTGTCTAGATTAGCCTGTGTAGTCGCTTGGTTATTCAGAATGGTGAAGTCAAGTCCAAGCGTGACATATACTCCCTTGGTCTTGGCGTAGTTAATGAACGGAATGATAACATCCTGAGTGACGGACTGTAAGCCTGCAAAATTGTAGGTACCGGCCGCCACATCGCCCATGTCCTCACGATCAATGAACAGGCGGACCTGGTTCATATACCAGCCATGATTGTTGCCATATTTATTTGATGTGCTGGTAAAGGTATCAGTAATGTCCTTCAGGTATGCCAGAACTGCCGCATGTCTGTTCCCGCCATACTGATCTAGGTAGTAGCTGCTGTCCTGATACGTCCAGTATGAACCGGAAGGCTGATGCCAACCGCTCAGCAGTACAGGCTGACCGCTGCTGTTCACAAGCTGATTGCCGCTTACATGAAGCTTGGACATGTTCATTCCTGACCATGCTTTCGCCGGATTACTGTTCATCAGGGATGGCGTTAATATAAGGGCCACCAGTGTGAACAGCTTCAGAATCCAGCTTGACTTGCTCTTTCTCATTAATACCCAACTCCTTTGATATTCGGTTGTATGTGAAATCTAGGAAGTACAGGGATACCCCGCAAATATACAGCGGTCGGCGCGGCGTCAGCTAAGTAGGAGGCAGCTCTAAGAAGGGGGATTCATGTGGGGATGCAATTGAATACGCTTGCAAGAACGAGTTTACTACTTGGGAACAGGTGATGAACACCTGTCTAATTATGGGGCTTAACCCGCTTAACGATATAACAGCGGCAGGCAGCCCGAACGGTTGTACAGTCATTTTTCTGCTCAACAAGTAAACAACGGGTAAGGAAATAAAGAGATGTGTAAAGAGATGTGTATTGTTTAACCCTACTGCTGGTCAGATAATTAAACATATCATCTCGAAAGCGGTTGCATAGATTTCGTAAGCTGACTTCTTAATAAAGTGCAGGTGGTAATGATGTACAAAGCGATAGTAGTGGATGACGAACCCTATATGCTGGAAGCCTGGGAAACGCTGATTGACTGGCAGGCGTTCGGCTATCAATTATGCGGGACGGCAAAAGATGGTGAAGAGGCGCTTGCTTTAATTAAAACAAACGAGCCGGATCTGGTTATGACCGACATTCAGATGCCCGTACTGGATGGGATTGAACTCGTACGTGTGATGAAAGAGGAGCTTAGACTGGAAGCCCGGACCGTTATCGTAAGCGGTTATTCGGAATTTACCTATGCGCAGCAAGCGCTGCGATACCAGGTTGATCATTATGTACTCAAGCCTTTAATGCTGAAGGAAATTCACAGCATCCTCACGGAACTGAAGGAGGAGCTGGATAAAGCGCGTTTAGCCAAGGAAGAAGTTAACAGAGAGAGAGCTGCGGTGGAAGCAGCCACAATTTTAAGACTAGCCAAATGCGGCGGAGCTGCTGCTGTTACTGCTGCTGAACGGCTGCTCGGATTAGAGGGGGATTCACAGGTAACCCTGCTAATGGCTGAATCTGCTAATCAGACGAATCGTAGCGGTGATCATTCTGAAGAAGAGGCTCTGTCCATTGCAGTCCGACTCCAACAATATGTTAGTCATGTATTCCAAGACGACAGCATTCGGATGTGGCTGTTCGAAGATGGTCCGGAGCGTGCGGGACTACTGATCGTGAATGAACAGCTGGAGCAGGAGAAATGGGAGACAGCTCTATCACTTGTTGCAGCTGCGCAGCCAGTCTTGCTGGAAGAGCTGACGGTTTATAGCAGCGCGAGTTCTTGCAAGCTGTCAGAATTGCATGAGCTGTACAGCCAAATGTTAGCATCTCGCCGCAATACACAATTTTTCGTGAAATCCGGTCTTCAAGTATGTCGCAAACATGAACAGGATAACTGCAAATTGGTGGACATAACAAGCATTGCTCAAGAGCTGCTTAGTCATATAGAAGCTGGTGATGCTGACCGCATACAGTCGACCGTTGATCGAATGCATGCAAGTTATGAAGGTACGCCATTCATGTACGGCTGGCTGCAAGGAGCTCTTGAGTATCTTTGTGGTGAACTGCTGCGCAGGTATGAGGAGGAGAAAGATGAGTCCTGCTGGCTGCTGAATTGGTGCAAGGAAACGACAGGTACAAAGTACTGGACAAGCGAGCGGCTTAAGGCGAAGTGTATGGAGGTATCGGTGCATGTAAGGCACCGGAATGAACCAGCTCGTGCAGTGGAAAGAATCATTGCTGAAGCAATTACCTACTTGAAAAACCATTACCAGGAAAAGATGCAAATATTAGATGTGGCTGATCTGTTCCATCTGAATCCGGTTTATTTCGGGCAGCAGTTCAAACGTACGACAGGTTCCAGCTTTCATGATTTTATTCACAATCTTCGCATTGACGAAGCGAAAAAGTTGATCAGGAGAACGGATTTGAGGCTTTCCGACATTGCCAGAATGCTCGGCTATCACAGTACGGAATATTTTACCGTCAAATTTAAAGCGCTTACAGGGAAGCTGCCTTCCGCTTACAAAAATGCTTGTCAGAGGTGACCGATATGGACGGCAGAAAGCCTGGGATTATTGGTATTAATGATATCCCGCTGAAATACAAGTTCCTTCTTATTTATCTATTATGTGTGCTGCTTCCCATCGTAACGATTAACCTCTTCTTTTATCAACGGAATTCAGAAGATATTAAGATACGTGAGCAGGACAATTTGCGCAAATCGATAGAACGGGCGTCCGGTGAGCTGCTTGGCATGATTGACGAGAGCGTCGCGCTCAGTCGATCCATTGGCAGCGATGATTCGCTTTATGAGGTACTGGACCGGACTTATGATTCCCCCAGTGATTATTATGAGGTGTACAACGGATTACTGCGGGACCGGCTGACCCGTTATATGTCTGAGAATATTGTGGAGGCTCGTATTTATACAGGTAATCCTACGATTCAGACTGGTGCAAACTATTATGTGATGGACCATTCGGCTGATGAGGATTCCTGGATCAAGCCGCTTCAGCAATCTAATGGCAACATTATAGTAGCGGCCTATTACGAGAGTGCGGGATTTAGTCCTGGCAAACGAATCAGCGTTATTAGCAAGATGAATACGTACACTTCATTTTCAAAGTACCCCAAATATTTACGTATTGACTTAAATGTAGATAAAATTAATCACATTCTTGATCGTGAGCTGGACAGTCTACAGCTTCGTCTGATGGATGGCCGGAACCGGGTAGTTGCTGTTAGTAGTGGACTACAAAGTCCTGATTTGTCTAACCGGGAAGAGCTGCTAATTCAAGAGCCTGTGGCAAGCAGTGACTATACCATTGAACATACGCTGGGAGATGTCAGTTATGCAAAGGGATGGAAGCTCACAGGCATTGCAGATACGCGGCGGATAGACAAGCTGCTGGAGGATGCGCACCGCTCAATCATTTGGCTTGCTGTGATTAGCACGGTACTGCCGTCTTTACTTATATTTATAATTTTCCGTTCCTATCATTATCGGGTGAAGAAGTTATCCAGACATATGCAGAAAGTAAGGAACGAGAAATTCGAGCTCATTGACATTAAGGAAGGCCGAGATGAAATTGGAGGTTTAATTCATACCTTTAATGTCATGACTGGCAAAATTACAACGCTGATTAATGATGTATATAAACTGGAGATTCGCCAGAAGAGTATGGAACTTGAGCAGGTACGGACAGAGCTGTCGATGCTGCAAAGCCAGATGAACCCTCATTTCCTGTTCAATACCTTAAATGCACTGCTGATCGTCTGCATGAAGAAAGGCTATTGCGAGGTAACAGAAATAATCAGTAATCTGTCGCTGTTAATGCGTCAGCTTCTGCGGAGCGCGGATGGTCTTGTGACGCTGGAGGAGGAACTTCAATTCACTACGATGTACCTGCAAATCGAGAAGTTCCGTTTTGGCGATCAGTTCGACTATCATTTTGAGATTGATCCGGAATCACTCTCCATGAAAATCCCAAGAATGAGCATTCAGCCGCTTGTCGAGAATGCTTGTAAGCATGGTTTACAGTTAAGAAAAGGGAACAGACGGATTCATGTTACCTCTAAGGTTAGCGACCGTGCTCTTGAAATCAAGGTAATCGATAATGGAGTCGGAATGGATGAGAGAAAGCTGCAGCAGCTGATGGATAGAGTAAGAAACGATCAGGATATGGAGGGCCATGTCGGTATCCGCAATGTATACCGTAGATTAGAGCTGTTCTACCACGAGCATGTCCGTTTTCTGATCAGCAGTAATCCTGATAACGGAACGGAAGCTGGATTCCACATTCCTTTATCCAAACTTGAGCCTGTAAAGGAATAGAAGGAGGCAAATACATGTATAAAGTACTGCTGGTAGATGACGAACCCATTGCAATTGAAGGCCTTGAGATGCTAATTAATTGGGCAGAGTATGGTTTTCATATTGAAGCCGCTTGTAATAATGGGGAGGATGCGATGAACCATATCCGGAATTACAAGCCGGATCTCGTCGTAACAGATATTCAAATGCCGGTCCTAAATGGACTGGAGCTGATTGAGCAGACTCGCACCATGGGCAATCATTCAACGATGTTCGTTATTACAAGCGGATACAACAATTTCGACTATGCGAAGAGAGCGATTCGTCTTGGTGTTTCGCATTATTTGACAAAGCCTATTAATAGTAAGGAAGCTAATGCGGTACTGCTGCAATTGCAGGAGACGCTTGAGGAGCGGGAACGTCAACACCTAATTAAGGCCAGTGCAGACCGATGCGCAACTAAACGTGCATTATCACGGCTTCTGTTCAACAGAGTGGAGAAAGAGAGATTTGAGGCTAAAGAGCTGCTGCAGAGGGTTGCAGGACAGGTGGATGAATGGATCTGCATGCAGCTTATTGCGGATGCTGAAAGTCTAGGTAATGCGCGTGAGGCAGCCCACCAGTTTTCTGTTCAGCAGGATTTGTGCTACTTGATTGATGGGGATAAGGATGAGCTGGGCCTGATAATCGGACTTCAGACATACGGCGAATCCGCTGACAGGCAAGGGCGCATATACGAGTATGCGGACCGGCTGCTGCAAACCGTGAAGAACAGGGTCCATGGAAAAGTCGGAATAGCGGTCGGCAGCAGCGCCAGCAGCCTGGATGAATTGTTCATGTCCTGGGAGAGCGCTGAGGAAGCCGGCCGTTTTTTATTTTTCAGCGAGACAGAGATTGTTCTCTGTGAAGATATCCAGGTAAGCCGATTCTCCAATGATTCCAGTTTTCTGAAAGCAGCGGATTCAATTATTGAAATGCTGGAGAGTGGCGATGAGGGAGATTTGGAATTATCGATTCATGAGGCCTATTGTAATTTCAAGTCTAACCGAACAATTCCTGAACTAGTCAGTATCTTTTGTACCCAGGTTATGATGCGCTGTGCGGCTGTGTATAAGGAGCTTGGAGGTAATCCAGATGAACTGCTTGTTGGGTTCGGACAGAGGTTAAGTGCTTCAGGAAACGGGAATTTGTATGAAATGGCCGTTGCCTTGACCAGCTTTTGCCTGAAGAGCCAGAAGGCGATTCGGCTGTTACAAGAGAAGAATACGGGCGGAACAGCGGTGAAGGTAGCAGAATTTCTTAATCAGAATTACAGGGATCCATTGACGATCAAAGATATTGCAGAACGCTTTTATATGAATCCGGTCTATCTGGGACAGCTGTTTGCGAAGAAATATGGCAAAGGAATTGTTGATTACATTCATGATCTGCGCATGGAGGAAGCTAAGCAGCAATTAGTCGAAACGGATCAGGCCTTGTATATAATCGGAGAAAAGCTTGGCTACAGCAGCTATCAATATTTTATGAAGCAGTTTGAGAAGCGGGTGCTCATGAAGCCGGCAGATTATAGGAGCCACTATAAAACCACTTAATTATGGGGGTTAAAAATCTAAAGTATGCGTATGTTGCAAGCGTATTCATTTCTTCATAATAAAGAAGCAAGGACATAAGGAATTTAAAGGAGGAGCAATAAAATGGGGGTAATGAAAAGAAAGACGCTGTTAACCACGATGTCGCTTACACTTGCACTTAGCTTGACACTTGCGGGCTGCAGCGGCAGTAATAACAACAATGGCAAAGAATCTCCGACAGCTTCAAGCAATGCATCTGGTTCCGCAAACACGGCAACGGATAAGAAAGAACAAATTACGATTTCGGCCTTTTTGGGTGCACCAAGTCAGGCGCCTACAGCAGACAATCGGATCTACAAGAAGATTCAGGACGAGCTTGGAGTCAAGCTCAATATGGAAATCCTGGTCGGTGACTTACAGCAGAAGCTGGGCGTTATGATTGCTGGCGGCGAATATCCGGACCTGATTACGGCCGATACGAAGCTGGTTGCAGCAAAGGCGGTTATTCCGCTGGAGGATTTGATTGAGCAATATGCACCTAATCTGAAAGCACATTATGCTGATGTATGGAACAAGATGAAGGACTCCAGCGACGGTCATATTTATTGGCTGCCAAACTACGGTGTTCAGCAAGGCGAAGTTCATTCCAACTCCTATTCCGGTCCGGCCTTCTGGATTCAGAAAGATATATTGAAGGAAGCAGGCTACCCAACTCCGAAGACACTTGACGAATATCTTACTCTCATTCGCGATTATGCGGCCAAGCATCCGACAACAAGCGATGGTCAACCTACTATTGGCTTCACAACTCTTGCATTCGACTGGCGGACCTTCGGGCTGCTGAATGCACCTGAGCATCTGACAGGACATCCGAATGACGGTGGTGTTGTGGTCGATAACGGTGTAGCTTCCGTTTTCGCCGATAAGGATACTGCGAAGCGCTACTATAAAGAACTGAACGGCCTTTATAACGAAGGTCTGATGGATAAAGAGGCATTTGTTCAGAACTACGATCAATACCTGGCCAAAATCTCGACCGGCCGCGTACTTGGCATGTTTGACCAGCACTGGAACTTCCAGGCGGGTGAAGATACGCTTGTTTCTCAGAACAAGATCGGTCAAACGTATGTTGGTTTCCCGCTTGTTTATGATGCTAGCACCAAAGATTATTATTGGGATCGTGCTTTGCCTAACTTGAATAACGGTTTTGGCATCAGCAAGGATGCCAAAGATCCGGTTGCAATTATTAAGTTCCTTGATGCCCTTATGAGCGAGGAATGGCAAAAAACGTTGTCATGGGGTGAAGAAGGCGTTGACTATATGGTAGGCGATGATGGAAAGTTCTACCGTACCGAAGAACAACGTAAGCAGCAACAGGATCCTACTTGGAAGCTGGCAAACAAAGCAGAAGCTTTCTACGCGGCATCACCGAAGATGGAAGGCAGCTTCAGTGACGGTAATGCAACAGATGCTGGCAGCCAGCCACAGGAATTCTATGATTCGCTTAAACCGGAAGATAAAGAACTGCTGGACGCTTACAAGTTCAAAACCTGGACAGATTTCTTCTCTTCACCGCCAGAAAACCGGGTTGACTACCCAGCATGGCAGGTCGATCTGATTGACGGCTCGGACGCATCTGTTGCCAACAAGAAGATGACAGATTCATCGCTTAAGTTTTTGCCGAAAGCCATTATGGCGAAGCCTGAGAAGTTCGACGCAGTATGGCAAGAGTATGTCAACGACTATAAGAAAATTAACGTTAAGGCGTACGAAGACCGTATTAACGAGCAACTGCAATGGCGGACTCAGAACTGGACGAGCAAATAAACAGAAAATAGGATGACGTGCCGGAAGTAGAAGCAAGAAGGCTGCTTCCGGCAGTCACTCTATATGAAGGATTGGAACAAGGAGGAGAGAAAGATGGCGAGTACCCCGGAGATAATGACATCAAAGCCGTCTGCGAAAGCCGGCACCAAGTTATCGGTAATGAAACGGATGCGTGGCCAGAAGCAGCTCATGCTGATGTCGCTGCCTATAATGATTTACGTAGTTATTTTCTCTTATTACCCCATTTGGGGCTGGACTATGGCTTTTCAAAATTACAGTCCAGCAAAAAAATTCTCCGAGCAGCAATGGGTAGGTTTCAAGCAATTTATATTTTTGTTCAGTGATGAAACATTCCTGCGGGTTCTCCGCAACACGATTGGTATGAGCGTTATTAATATGGTGTTTGGTTTCGTAACAGCGATTGTATTTGCCATATTGCTTAATGAAATCAAGAACAAGCTGTATAAACGCACCATACAGACCATTTCTTATCTGCCTCACTTCTTATCATGGATCATTGTAACTGGCATTGTTGCCAATACGCTGTCGGTAGATGGCGGGATCGTGAATGATGTACTAATGAAGCTTGGCTTTATTAATGAACCAATTATGTGGCTGAGTAAGCCTCATTATTTCTGGGGAATCGTAGCTGGATCCCATGTATGGAAAGAAGTTGGTTGGAATGCCATTATCTATCTTGCGGCTATTACGTCCATCGATCCTTCCCTGTATGAAGCAGCGGAAATCGACGGGGCTAACCGATATAAGAAAATGATGCATATTACGCTTCCGGGTATCAAATCCATCGTTATTATTTTGCTAATTATGAACCTCGGTTGGATTCTTGAAGCGGGCTTTGAGGTCCAGTACCTGTTAGGTAACGGGGTTGTTATAGACTGGTCGCAGACGATTGATATTTTCGTACTGAAGTATGGTTTGCAGCTCGGAAACTACTCGCTTGCGACAGCAGCAGGCATCTTCAAAACAGCCGTCAGTATTACTCTTATTTTTGCAGCTAATAAAATCGCCCAGCGTTTCGGCGAAGACAGACTGATATAGGAGGGCAATCTGAAATGAAAACAAAGCAGCTTCGAGCAGAACCGATTGTCTTCCATTCGTTTAATACCATTGTCATGATCTTGCTGGCTGTTGTTACCTTATATCCGTTTCTGAATACACTCGCTGTATCCTTTAATGCCGGTAATGATACGATTCGTGGAGGCATTTACTTATGGCCGCGCGTTTGGACACAGCAGAACTACACGGCCGTATTTGCAGGCGGAGCGATCTACCATGCTTTCTGGATCTCAGTAGCAAGAACAGTTATCGCCACGGTGCTCAGCTTATTCCTCACCTCTATGCTGGCCTACACGGTAAGCAGGAAGGAGTACGTGTTCCGCAAGCCGATTACGATCATTATCGTGCTTACGATGTACTTTAATGCAGGACTGATCCCTTCTTACTTCCTAATCAAGGATCTGCATCTCTTAAACAGCTTCTACGTCTATATTATTCCAGGACTGATCAGCGCCTTTAACATGATTGTCATCCGGACTTATATTCAGACTTTGCCGGAGGGACTAATTGAATCGGCGAAGATAGACGGTGCAGGCGATTTCCGTACCTTCATCTCTATTATTTTCCCGCTTTGCCAGCCTGTACTGGCGACAGTCGCACTGTTCGTAGCAGTTGGGCAATGGAATTCTTGGTTTGATACATTCCTGTACGCCTCCTCGAAGGAGAATCTCAGCACTTTGCAATACGAGTTAATGAAGTTGTTATCTTCTTCCATGTTCTCTAACAGCAATGCCGCTGTATCCAGCAGCGGAAGCGCGATGAACGCCGTACAAAACATGGTGACACCTGTGTCGATCCGGGCTGCGATTACGATCGTCTCTGCCTTGCCGATTCTCGTGGTATATCCGTTTATGCAAAAGTATTTCGTTCATGGCATGCAGCTTGGAAGCGTGAAGGAATAGTTTTAACTCGAAATGGCCGTGCGGGTATTACAACCTGCACGGCTTTTTGACTTGAACGCAGCCTGAAATTGCTGTACATTTCAAAGTATTAAAAAGTAAACAACGGGTAACGACATAAAGAGATGTGTATTGTATTATCAGGTGTCAACCAAGATAATGAATATCATACAGCTCGTCGCAGATGCGTCCGAGTGAAAAGGGGTAATCCTGTTGCGGATACCAAGGCCAAGGCCAAACAAGGCTAAGCTTATGCTTACAGCATTTATGTTTCTATCAACCTTAGCTGCATGTGACGAAGAAAACGCTGCCAACCCGCCGAAGGAGAAGGTCAGCAATCCCCCAGTAATAAGCGGTGACCCATCCTTCAGCCGATACGACCCTCCGATTGAGCTTTCCTTTGTAAGAGAAACAGGGGAAGGACTGGATAGCCTAATCAACAGCCTGCCCGGGGAAACCCTGGAGGATAATCGCTGGACCAGGCTGGATGAAGAGGCTCTTGGAATCAAGATCAAGTACGACTGGACAGCCAAAGGAGATTTATACCGTCAGAAGCTTGGCGCCTCTATTGCTTCAGGCAATATTCCGGATGTAGTGGCAGTGGATGCTCAGCAGCTCCGGGAGCTAAGCAATGCAGGACTGATCGAGGATTTGACGGATGTCTATGAACAATACGCTTCTTCCCTTACGAAGAGAGTACTCAGTGAGGAAGGTGATGGTCCATTTGAAACGGCAACGATTGACGGCAAGCTGATGGGCATTCCACAGACAAGTTCCTCCATTGAAGATGCCGACTTGTTATGGATTAGAACAGACTGGCTGAATAGACTAGGGCTGAAACCGCCAACAACGATGCAGGAACTATTGACCATTTCGAAAGCGTTTACAGAGGATGACCCTGATCACAACGGGAAAGACGATACCTTCGGAATTGCGGCAACCAAATATTTGGGAGACCCTGTTATGGGGCTTGTGGATCTTATGGCCGGGTATGATGCATTTCCAAATATATGGATTAAGAATCAGCAGGGCAAACTTGTGTATGGAGGGATCCAGCCTGAGGTCAAAACAGCCTTGAAGGTCATTCAAGATATGTACCGGCAAGGTCAGATTGATCCTGAATTTGCTCTAAAGGACGGAGAGAAAGCTAACAAGCTAATAGCATCAGGGAAGATTGGCATGATCTACGGTGAGCAATGGGCTTCCTTCCTGGTGCAAACTAGCCGTGATAGTAATCCGAACGCAGACTGGCAGGCTTACCCGATCGTGTCTGCTACTGGAGACGCAGCCAAAGTTCCACTTAAATTCAACACGAACACTTACTTCGTGGTCAAGAAAGGTTATGAGCATCCGGAGGCCATCGTCAAGCTGTTTAATCTGCATCTAGAGAAAAACTGGGGACAAACAGCTGAGTATGAAAAGTATTACAACACGACCTATGCAGTATGGCAGCTATCACCGGTTACGCCGTCACCAACCCGCAAAAATCTGGAAGCGTTCCGTCAGATTGAGGCTGCCAACAGGAGCGGGAATAGTAATTTGATGAAGGATGAAGCCAAGTATATTAAAAAGAGAATGGATACTTATTTGTCTGGTAAGGATTCCGGTGAATCAGGCTGGGGCTGGCTGAAAACTTACGGTCCTACGGGAGCTTTCTCTATTATCGATCAATATGAAAAAAATGATCAGCTGCTGTACGAGAGTTTTGTAGGCGCTCCAACAGATACAATGATTGATAAACAGCAGATTCTAAGTGATTTGCGGAATGAAACCTACTTTAATATCATCTTGGGCAGACCTATCAACGAATTCGACCGTTTTGTAGATAACTGGTATAAAATGGGCGGAGACAAAATTACAGATGAGGTTAATCAGTGGTATGCGAAGCGCGAAAGCGGGAAACAGTGAATGCCGGCCAAGAGTGTCCTATATATTCGTAAAATAGATCAACGGAGGTATTCTTTTGTTTAGACTGCCAGCTCATTCATGGCGCAATGCACTGTTTGTCAGGCTGATTATCACGAATCTGATTGTGATCCTGCCGATTATTTTACTAGGAGTTTATTTGTATAACTGGAGTTATACAAATGCGAGCAATGAAATATCGAAAAACACAACTGCCCAGCTTTCCTATTATCTGGAAGACTTGAATCATGAGATAGAATGGCTGGAAATTCAACAATATGATATTTTGCAGGACACGGACATGGTTAAACTAGCGGTTACCTGGGATTTGATGGACAATGCCGACAGGAAAGAAAGCATCGATTATTTGCTCCACCGTTTTACTTCCATTAAAAACAGCAGCTCTTACATTAAAGATATTTATGTGCATGTACGTACCATCCAGAAGACTATCTCATCCAGTAATGGAGTTGACGATTTCAATCAACGCAGCTTTGACTATTTCCGTACAGAAGTGGATAAGAAGCAGGTACGCCTGATCCGATGGGATAATTCGCTTCATTTAAGTGCTGCCAAATATGGCGGCAAGGAAGGAGATCCTTTATTTATTGTTCAGATTGAGCTGGATATGGACAAGCTTAAGGAATCCTTGCAGCAAATCAGTGTCTATCCCGAAAGCGGCTCTTTTCTAATCTCGAATAAAACCGGCTTTACACTAGCCAGCAACGATGGCACATCAGACGCCTTAGAGAGTTATGTATTTGCTGCGCTTCGTTCCAAAGATAATACAATGGTCACGCGGTTAAATAATCGTAATTATCATCTGGATAAAGCCTACTCTGAGCCGCTCGGATTATCTGTCATCACCTATCTGCCTGAATCGGTTGTGAAGAAGCCGCTGAACGGATTTAATAACTGGGCTTGGGTGTTCGCACTGACCTCTTGCTGCGCAGTCGTTATTTATGCTTTATCTACCTATAAGTTTGTTCATAAGCCGCTGCTGCTGCTTGTACAGAGCTTCAGAAAGATGGAAGGAGGTGCATTGGACATTCATATTGACCATGAGCAGAAGGATGAATTCGGCTATTTGTATAACCGGTTCAACCAGATGATTAGGAAGCTGCAGACGCTGATCGACCAAGATTTCAAGCAAACAATGATGATGCAAAAGGCAGAGCTCAAGCAGCTTCAGTCCCAAATTAAACCACACTTTTTGTACAACAGCTTTTTTATTCTGAACTCATTGGCAAAAACAGGGGATTTAGAGCGCGTTGAGCTTTTCACGAATATGCTTGGTGAGTATTATCGGTTTATTACCCGCAACGGCGAGGATAATGTTCACTTATCGGAAGAGACTCGGCATTCCAGAATGTATACCGAAATTCAAAAGCTCCGATTCTCCAGAAGAATTAAGGTAGAATTCGATGAACTGCCTAAGGAGATGGAGCGGATTCGGGTGCCAAGACTGATTATACAGCCGATAATCGAAAACGCTTATGAGCATAGTCTCGAGAAAATGACAGATGAAGGCTTGCTCCGTGTATCTTTCGCTATGGATCAAGAGGAAGCAAGAATTGTGATTGAGAATAACGGCGATAATCCGATCAGCGATACTCAGATTGAAGCCCTTCAAGCAAGATTAAACAGCAGAGGAGAATCCGGTGAAATGACCGGCATGATCAACATCCATCGGCGTATTATGTTGACCTATGGAGAAGACAGCGGTCTGTCTCTGTCCAGAAGCGAGTTAAATGGCCTGAAGGTTGAGATTAGAATCAGGCTGAAAGGGGCCGGTGACATTGTATAGACTGCTGATAGTTGATGATGAAGATATTATTACGGACTCACTGTACGAGGTTTTTCACCGGCTGATCCCAGAGAAGCTGGATGTCTGCAAAGCCTATTCAGCCAAGGAAGCTTTGCAGTGGATGTCACGGACAAGGATAGATATCGTCCTGACTGATATTAGCATGCCAGGGATGAATGGTCTCGAGCTTTCCGATGAAATTCAAGCCTTCTGGCCCAGATGTAAAGTCATCTTCCTGACGGGATTCAGTGAGTTTGACTATGCCTATAAAGCGATTCAAATGCCGAAGGTCAGATATTTGCTGAAGACAGAGGGCTACGATAAGGTTACGGCAACGGTGCAAGAAGTGATTCAGGAGATTGAGCATGAGAATCAGATGAGCAAAATGCTGGAGCAGTCGCGGGAGCAGCTCTATGCCCTAGAACAGATGGCACAAGGAGATTACATCCGTCACTTGCTTCAGGAAAGCTTAAATCTAGAAGAGACTCGGCTGATAGATGAATTCCGTAAAATGAACATCGGCCTTAATCCGGAATTGCCTGTGCTTCTGGTCATCGGACATTTATGTTATCCGGATGGTACTACTTATATAGAAAAAAGCAGCTTGCTTACAAACGCAAGAATGATCTGGAATTCGTATTTGTCGGAGAAAACAAGGCATATCGGTATCCTAGATAAACAGGGTGATCCCTTATGGCTGCTTCAGCCTTCCGAGTCTGTCGATGAGAAGTTCTACAATCATCTAGTCCGTTATTTGGAAGGCACGCTGGAATTGATTCAAGAGACTTGCCTGCAATCTCTTGGACTGCCAATTGCCTTTACGATAAGCGGCACTCCCTGCGCCTGGAATGCGATGAACCGGCAGTACGAACGGCTCCGTCAGTTGCAGTTAATGAAGATTGATGGAGATGGAATGACCATTATTCTGACAGACCGCGGCGAGCAGTTAGAGGACTCCATAGAGCAGCTTCAAAGGAAAGAGGAGTGGCAAATCTCCTCTAAAGCAGAGATGCTTGCTGCATTTCTGGAAGCAGGCAAAGCAGACAAATTTGGGGAAATATTCGAAGAATTAAGCAAGAGCATGCTGCAGGTTAACAGTCCTGTCAAACGAACCATTGAAGTGTATTATTCTATTGCCCTGGTTCTGCTCTCTTATATCAACCGTTCGGGGCTATGCCGTGAGATTCATGATTACAGCAAGCTGATGCGCTTGGATGAGCACTCTTCAATGAAAGAGGCAGTTTACTACTTGAAGCAGGTCAGTGATCAGCTGTTTCAAGTGAAAAGCTCAGAGAAGAAGGAAAACACATCCAGCGTCATTGGTAACATATGTGAGTATATCAATGAACATTTAAGCGAAGATCTGTCGCTTGTCCGGCTGGCAGAGATCAATTATTTCAATCCGTCTTATTTGTCCCGGTTTTTCAAACAGGAGTGCGGCGTCAATTTATCTGAATTCATAGATAATTGTCGTGTGAGAAGAGCAAAGGAGCTGCTGAAAGAGGATGACCTGAAGGTGCGGGAGGTTGCCGCTCTGGTTGGCTATGAGGCTGCCCACTCCTTTACAAGATTTTTTAAGAAGGCTACCGGCATGACACCGCAGGAATATCGGGACGCACTTACTCAAACTTGATCATATCCCATCATTCGAAACGAATCAGCTTATGCTTACGATGCAAGAATCATCACGAATCGTCTAATCCTGACCATTTGTGTGATTATACTTTTAAGGAGGAATTACTAATGGAAGAATTACAGGTTAAATTGACCAGCGCAGTAGGTAAAATATCGCCTCAAGGCAATCCGCTTGTCTCGCACAAGTTTGGAGCAGACCCATACGCTCTTGTATATGATGGACGTGTCTATCTGTATACGACAAATGACGTGCTGGAATACAGCGAGGATGGCGCCGTGAAGGATAATACATACGGAAACATTAACAAGATCGGTGTTATTTCCTCTGCGGATCTAGTGAACTGGACGGATCATGGCATTATTAATGTTGCAGGTCCAGATGGAGCGGCTAAATGGGCGACACAATCCTGGGCGCCTGCTATCGCTCATAAGGTCATTAATGGACAAGACAAGTTCTTCCTTTATTTTGCGAATAATGCAAGTGGAATAGGTGTACTCGAGGGAGACAGTCCAACAGGCCCTTGGAAGGATCCAATTGGTAAAGCGCTGATATTAAGATCGACACCTGGAGTTGAGAAGGTTACCTGGTTATTTGATCCGGCCGTGCTCGTGGACGATGATGGCAAGGCTTATATCTACTTTGGCGGAGGAGTGCCGGAAGGCAAGGATGAAAGACCGGATACAGCACGAGTCATGCAGCTCGGTGAAGATATGACCAGCGTAGTGGGCGAAGCACAGGTTATCTCGGCTCCGTTTATGTTCGAGGATGCAGGCATCAACAAATATAACGGCACTTATTACTATACGTATTGCTCAAACTTCTATAACGGCGTTCGTCCGGAGGGAAGCCCTCCAGCAGGAGAGATCGCCTATATGACCAGTGACAATCCAATGGGACCATGGACATATCGGGGAACGATTCTAAAAAATCCGGGGCATTTCTTCGGAGTAGGCGGCAACAACCATCACGTCATTTTCGCGTTTAAGGATGCCTGGTATATTGCCTATCATGCTCAGACTTTATCAAAAGCGATGGGGGTTCCGAAGGGTTATCGTTCCACGCATCTGAATGAGGTCAAATTCCAGGATGCCGACCAGTCCATTCAAGAAATTACGGCTAATTACGAAGGTGTTTCGCAAATGCAATCTTTCAATCCATTTGAGCGCGTAGAAGCGGCAACGATTGGATGGAGTGCTGGAATTGCAACGGAGGCTTCTTCTGACGGCAGTGTGGCTGTAACAGATATTGACAGTGGCGATTGGCTCGCATTGTCCAAGGTTGATTTTGACAGCAACGGCGCTTCCGGGTTTTCTGCATCTGTATCGGAATCAAGCTCGGCTGCAGTTATTGAGCTGCGGTTGGATGCGGCAGATGGCCAGTTAATTGGGACCTTGCAGATTCCTGCTGCAAAGATGGAGGCAGCTGAATATCACACTGAGGTAACTGGTGCCAATGGTATTCATGATTTGTACTTACTGTTCAAGGGCAAGCCTGGCAGCAAGCTGTTCAAGCTGCATAGCTGGCAGTTCAGCCAATAAGTATGGTTTTGTGAAGCAGAGGATCGCGGCAAGAAAGAGCCGCGGTCTTTTTTGCAGGCCGGAAAGGATACGGATGTTGATTATGAAGCAGATTCGAATCTTTGATACCTTTAACAGTAGTCAGTTGATTTGCACCTACAGCGGTTATAAACCTGCCAATAGGCATAAGTGGGGGCCGGGCGTACGTGATATTTATGCTTTGCACTTCATTGTAAGCGGGAAGGGAACGCTGGAGACGCATAATCAGCGGTATCTGTTAACAGCAGGCGACAGCTTCATGATCTTTCCGCAAACGGAGATTCACTACTATCCGGATCCGGAGGATCCTTGGGAGTATGTATGGATTGAGTTTAAGGGGGATGAAGCGAAGCGTTTAGTGGCGATGACGGAGCTTGAGCCGGATAAGCCAGTAGTCACTGTATGTAAGGTTGATTTAAAGCCGTATTTCCCTGTGGTGCCAGGTGCTGAAGCGAGACCTTTTGAGAAGATGAGAACAGAGGCGCAATTACGTTTACTGCTCTCTTATTATGTGGAATTTTATCCAAGAGAATCTCCTTCGATCAATTACGTCCAGCTGGCGAAGGAATATATCATGATTAATTATTGGCGGACAACCTTAACCGTATCAGATATTGTCCATGCTGTCAGCCTGGAGCGCAGCTACCTGTTCCGCCTGTTCAAGGAAGCGGAAGGGATGTCTATATCAAGCTATTTGACTGCATACCGGATTGAACGAGCCTGCGAGCTGCTGAGGTCACCTGGATTGTCCATCAAGTCGGTCGCATGTTCGGTAGGTTACAAAGATCAGCTCTACTTTTCCAAGATATTTAAGAAAGCAGCGTCATATACGCCATCTGAATATATGACGCTGCATAGCCAAGACACGAATGCTTTAGCGGAAGAGGACGCAGTTGCCGGATTCCCGGAAATATCGAATTAGCTTCTCGATAGGCTCACGTCCGCAGTCTAGTTTGACCCCCAAACAATCAATGCATAAAAAGTGCTGAGCTGTTCTGGAGACAAGCTTCATATAGATCGCTCTGTCATCTGCCTGAAGGGGAGCCTGACAGGCCTTGCAGTCTTTACTATTCATCTTTATTTGACAAGCTTCGCCCGTACAATCAGGCAGTCATGTGCCGGCACAACGGGAGCGAACCGTTCCTTGAACACGCCAAGCTCCTTATGCTCCCAGCAGTCGTACATAGATAAGGAGAACCCGGAAGCGTAGGGAAGGCCGATATCCCAGAATTGCAGCGACAACTCTCGTTGACTATCGCTCAGATTAAAGAAGCCGATCGCTACGTCACCGTCTGTAAGTACTTTTACCAGCATAAAGACATCCTCAGCATGGAACCATTGCGGCTCTGGCTTGATCCGGTAAGCCCCACGGCTCTCGATATCTTGATTAATGGCGATTAAATCCGGGTTCAACAGTATATCTTTTGTCGCTTGATTAGCCGTACGGATATCGCAGCCGATCATGAGCGGAGAACCCATTAAGCTCCATAATGAGAAATGAGTTTTGTATTCATTGTCGTTGCAGCCGCCTATCTTACTGCCAATAAACGAGTTATTGCTGCCTCCATACATGCCAACAACGAGCATATCCATATCGTTATGACAGAAGGATCCGGTGTAGCATTCTTTGTCCAGCTGAGAGAGAGCAAGATTTTTGATAGAGTCCCAATGATCCTGAATATCGCCTGTTGACCGATACATATGGGCACCGGACTCACGTATCCACTGATAGACATTGTCCTCGCCCCAATTGCAGGCAGAGAAGAGGATTTCTCGTCCGCTGTTTTTCAGGGCAAGACTCATTCGTTTGTACAACAGTTCACCAGAGATATGCCGGGGCTTGAAGCAGTAATCGTACTTCAAATAATCGACGCCCCATTCGGCGAATAATTGAGCATCTTGAAATTCATGCTCAAAGCTGCCGGGATAACCCGCGCAAGTATGGGTGCCAACGCAGGAGTACATGCCGAATTTCAAGCCTTTCGAATGAATATAATCGGCGAGTGCTTTCATTCCGCTCGGAAACTTGGCAGGATCTGCAATAAGATTCCCTTGCTGGTCACGTTGTTTCAAGCTCCAGCAATCATCAATGACGATGTATTCATACCCTGCGTCCTTATAGCCCTCCGTTACGAATAGATCGGCAACATCACGAATTAACTGTTCGTTGATGTCCCAGGTGAAGGTATTCCAAGAATTCCATCCCAAGGCGGGAGTAAGGCCAAGCTGCTTGTCCACTAGTCATACATCCTTTCTTATGCCGAGAATTAAGAGTTTAATGAAAAGAGCTGTTTGTATTACAACATAAGCGTGCCTTATCAGCCTATAGCCTAATGATGCTTTTATATGGATTGTTGTTGTTTCTGATACAGCTATCATTCTAAAAGCTATTAACCTATAACTTGGCAGGTAATAAATCCGCAATCCAGCAGGTTGCTGGAGCCGTCGGCTAGAGCTACACTGTCCTTGTTGCGCCAATAAACAAGGGATAGCAATACCTTGATGAATGGAGAGGGAACTGCACATGAGCAGCATTGTTATAACGAACCCTATTATTTGGGCGGATGTACCTGATATTGATATGATTCGCGTAGAAGATACCTTTTATATGGTTAGCACTAGTATGCATTCGATGCCAGGGTGTCCGATTATGAAGTCTAATAATCTGAAGGATTGGGAGATCGTAAATTATGTTTTTGATACGATCGAAGATAATGATGCCCACAATCTATCAGACGGTAAAGGCATTTATGGGCAAGGCTCATGGGCTTCCAGCCTGCGCTATCATAACGGAACCTATTATGTATGCTTCTCCTGCAATGATAGTCAGCAGTTCTATATTTACCGGACGCTGGATATCCAGCACGGCACATGGGAGCGCTCGGTTATTAATGGGCTTCTGCATGATCCTGGACTACTGTTTGATGAAGATCGTGTCTTTGTATTCAGCGGCAACGGGAATATCTATATTACCGAATTAACAGCTGACGCTTCCGAGATCAAGCCTGACGGAATCCGTCAGCTATTAATTGAAGGGGAGCGTGAAGGCATGGGGCTGCGGATAGAGGGCTGCCATGCTTATAAGCTGAACGGTTATTATTATTTATTCTTCATAGATTGGCCGCGAACCGGTCATGGACGCCGCCGAGAGCTGTGTTACCGTTCGAAGGAGCTTCTTGGACCTTATGAACATAAAGTCATTCTCGATGATGATCTTGGCTATCACAACAAGGGAGTTGCGCAAGGCGGTATAATCGATACGCCTATTGGTGAATGGTTTACCTTCTTATTTCAGGATCATGATGCTGTTGGCCGGATTCCATGCGTGCTGCCGATGTCCTGGGAGGATGGCTGGCCGGTTATCGTAAATGATGGTAAAGCGCCAATCTCCTTCGAAGCAAATCTTCCGGAATCGGTTTCCAAGCCGATTGTCATCAGCGATGAATTCGACTATCAAGAGAACAAACTCGCTCTGAACTGGCAATGGAACCATAATCCCGACAACAAGCGGTGGTCAGTTACAGCCCGGCCGGGTTATCTGCGTCTGGAGACTAGTCAAATCACTGATCGTGTCGTGCTTGCCCGTAATACGTTGACCCAGCGGACGGAAGGTCCGGCATGCAGCGGGAAAACGGTATTTGATTTGTCCTATATGAAAGCTGGTGATCATGCTGGTCTTGTCGCCCTGCAAAGCGGATATGGTACGGTTGGCGTTCAAGCAGAGGATAACGGCGAACGTTATGTCGTAATGGGGATTAATCGTGGCGACGGCGGTATGGAAACGGTGGAAAAGCACCGGTACGAAGAAAGCCAAATTCATGTGAAAATTAATTTTGATTTCCGCGACAGCATTGATCTTGCCTATTTCTATTATTCAACTGACGGATTGGAGTGGACGCAGATCGGCCGTCCTCTGCAGATGAGATACACACTGGATCATTTTATGGGCTACCGGATTGGTCTGTATAACTATGCCACGAAGCAACCCGGTGGCTATGTCGACTTCGATTATTTCCGTTACAGCAAGTCAATTGAAGAAAAGGGGATATGATTCATGACATCAGATCAAAAACAGCTGCAAACAGAGGTTTCGTTAGCTAAAGCCTTCCAGGATGATTTTCTTATTGGAGCAGCAGTAAATAAACGGACAATCGTCAGTCAGAGTGATCTTTTGAAGGAGCATTATAACAGCTTAACCGCAGAGAACGAGATGAAGTTCGAAAGCCTGCATCCGGAGGAGCATCGTTATACCTTTGAGGAGGCTGACCGGATTGCGGGGTTCGCGCGCGAGAACGGCATGAAGCTGAGAGGACATACGCTTGTATGGCATAATCAAACGCCAGACTGGGTATTTGACGATGGCAATGGCGGGAAGGCTGGTCGTGACTTGCTTCTTGACCGAATGAAGTCACATATTGAGACTGTAGTATCGCGTTACAAGGATACGATCTATTGCTGGGATGTTGTGAACGAAGCGGTAACGGATGAGGGAGCAGAATGGATGCGTCCAACCAAATGGCTGCATGGCATTGGTGAGGATTACATCGAGCAGGCTTTCAGGTTTGCACATGAGGCCGATCCGCAAGCGCTGTTATTTTACAACGATTACAATGAGTGTAATCCCGGCAAACGTGAGAAAATCTACTTCATGGTCAAATCACTGCTGGAAAAAGGTGTTCCTGTTCACGGGATCGGACTTCAGGCGCATTGGAATCTGTATGATCCATCTCTCGGCCAAATACGTGAAGCCATTGAGCGTTATGCCTCACTAGGCGTAAAGCTGCAAATGACGGAGATGGATGTGTCTATGTTTGCTTTTGACGATAGACGGACGGATCTGACGGAGCCTACGTCGGAAATGATGCGTCTGCAGGAAGTAAGATACAAGCAGTTCTTCGAACTGTTCCGGGAATATAAAGAGGTCCTGACCAGCGTAACCTTCTGGGGGGCGGCAGATGATTATACCTGGCTGGATCATTTCCCTGTTAGAGGCAGGAAAAACTGGCCGCTCTTATTCGATACCGATCAGCGTCCGAAGGATGCGGTCAAAACCATCATCGGACAATAACAAATAGAGAGAAACGCGTTCCCTACGGGAGCGCGTTTTTTCGAATTCTAAGAATTTATAAGTTTCATTCTATAAACAGGGCTTAGAATTCTCCGGAATGAAACGCGCCCCGCTGCCAAGGACGGCGAAGCCGTTTCACCTTGTGTGAAAGCTGCCAGCGGTCATCCGGTTATTTCTATAGCTTGGCGGGTGTTCTACCAAAGAGCGACAGGTTGTTGCCTCTTTCTGTAAGCACTACACTTTTTAAGAAAGCAATTGCGGGGGTGTTGGCCATTAGGAAACAACGCATAGAGGAAAGGGAAATAGCTGTGCTGGCACTGGAGGAAGAGCAAATAGAAGCAGGTGGTCAGGCGCTTCTTACGGCAACGGGGATTAAGCGGGTATTCGGAAAAGGTAATACCGCTGTTACCGCGTTGTCTGATATTGAGCTTGATGTACCTGCCGGCTCGATGGTTGCCCTGAAAGGGCGGTCGGGCTCGGGCAAGACAACATTGCTCAATATTTTAAGTGCGTTGGATGAGCCGACAGAAGGCCAGGTTTTTTTTCGTGGTAAGGAAATTACCGGATTATCTGGTAAGGCGAGGAATGCATTGCGGCGTAAAGAGATCGGGCTGGTGTTCCAATCCTTTGGTTTGATCCCGCTGATGTCTGCTTACGAGAATGTTGAGTTCGGTCTTCGCATTGCGGGGACACCGGTCAAGGGCAACCGTGAAGCTGCGGAACGGGCGCTTGAACGGGTAGGAATGCGCGAGCGGATGAAGCATCGTCCAATGGAGCTGTCGGGTGGTGAGCAGCAGCGCGTGGCTATAGCCCGTGCAATTGCACATGAACCGGCGCTGCTAATTGCTGACGAGCCAACTGCTGAGTTGGACAGTCGAATGGGTCTGCAGGTGATGCGGGTATTCAGGGATCTAGTCAGACATGCCGGTATGACCATTCTTCTTACTACCCATGACCCGGGAATGATGGAGCTCGTTGATTATGTTATTGCATTGGAGGATGGGAAAATTGTTTCCAAAACAGCGAATCAATTCTAATTGGAAGTCGTTTGCAAAGCGGACTGCGGTCGTGGCATTCACAGCGATTGCCTTGTCCGGCTGCTCGCTTCTTCCCCGTGAGGAAGCGGCACTGCAGCCCCCACTAATTCAGCCGGTTCAGGAAAAGCTGGATCTGGTTGCTGTAACCCGAGGCAATATACAAACCTCACTGAAGGGCACGGCAACCTTTGTCTCCTCGAATGTGAAGACGCTGTCATTTATCGAATCAGGCGGACAGCTGAAATCCGTTAACGTTAAGCTTGGACAAGAGGTAAAGGCCGGTGAACTATTGGCTGAGCTGGAGACAGAGGATCTGGCACTGCAGGTTCGACTGCAAAAGCTAAGCGTAGAGCGAGTGCAGCTTCTGTATAAAGAAGCCGTGCAGGGCGGAGTGTCCGGGACGGAGAAACGGCTGAAAGAAATTGACCTTGAAAGGGAACAAATATCGCTGCAGGCGATGGAAGGCAAGCTTAACAAGTCGCAGCTGTACTCGCCAATCTCGGGAACGGTTATATACGTCGATTCTATTAAAACTGGCGACCGTGTAAATGCCTATCAAACGATTGTAACGGTAGCTGACCCTTCCAGCATGCAGCTGACTTATGTGGCATCGGATGCCAAAGATGTTCTTGGTATTGAAGCTGGCATGCCCATCAGCTTGAAGTATAAGGGGAAGGACTACACTGGTAAGGTGCTGCAGTCTCCATCGAGTGCACCTGTCAGTACAGATCAGTCAAAGGCTGACAGCAATGCTATAACAATCGTAATGGGGATAGATCATCCGCCGGAAGGGATTCAAATCGGCCATAGCGCCGACATGATGATTGATCTTCAGAAGCGGGAAAATGTCATCGTGCTGCCGCGGAAAGCGATCCGCTCCTATATGGGACGCAATTATGTGCAAATTGCAGACGGTGAACGTAAAAAAGAAGTCGATGTTGAAGTTGGCCTGACGACGCCAACTGAAGTGGAGATTGTAAAAGGCCTGGAGGAAGGACAACAGGTTATTCTAAACAACTGACGGTACTATGAAAGCCCGGGTGACAGGGCGCAAGAATGAGGTGTACGCATGGCATTATGGACAATGATTCTCCGCAAGATGGCAAATAACAAATGGCTGCAGTTGAATTTATGGTTTGGTCTTACCGTTTGTGTAGCTCTGTTCAGCTCAATGCCGCTTTATTCGGATGCCATCTTGCAGAGGACTTTGCAGAAGGAACTTCAGATGGTTCAAAGCAAGAACTCCGAGTATCCGGGTTATGTGCGGGTCAGCACATCGGTCTCCTCTTCCAAGATAGATCAGAAAACAGTAGAGGCGATTGGACGTGCGGACCGATTCATACAATCGATTCCTGAGCGCATGGGGCTGGAGGATCTATCTTTTTATCAACAGCGCTTCACCCAGAAAATGAAGGTATATGGAGCGGATGCATCGGAGCAGGAAATCAAGACACAGAAGACGACAGGCGGCTTCAAGTCACTGTCTGATATGGAAAAGCGGGTTCGTCTCATTGATGGCCGGATGCCGGTTGACCGTTCGGATGGTCTGTTTGAAGCGCTGGTAACGCAAAAGTTTCTTAACTCTACCAAGCGCGATCTGGGAGAGGAGCTTCTGGCAGAATCGGCGGATAAGCAATTGTTTCGAGTCATTCCTGTTGGGATTATTGATACGGACCCGTCAGCAGATCCGTACCTGCCTTTTTTGGTGACAGATGAACCAGACGGTTTTATGATACCCTTCCAGCAATTCGAGCGCGAATTCATTACGAAGGATGGCAAAGTAAGGGTATCCGATCTGGAATGGCGTTATGCAATGGACTATAAGCAGATGAGTATTGATAAGATCGAGGAATTTAATGAAGCCAACCGGGCGATCCGAAGCTACTTCCGCGGACGACTTGGTTCGGCAGAGGTTAATATTCCTGCGAATGAAACCATTGCTTCCTATCAAGGCAAGAAAGAAAAGCTTGATGTCATGATGCTGTCGCTGTATTCCCCCGTTATGCTCATGCTGGCATTCTATTTGTTTATGGCGGCTAATCTCGTAATTGAGAGGCAGAAAACGGAAATATCCGTGCTGCGAAGCCGCGGAGCCAGCCGGCTGCAGATCATGACTGCGTATACCTTGGAAAGCATGCTGCTTGGTGCAAGCGCACTTGCGGCTGGTCCGTTTATTGGGGTTACCTTTACCAAAGTGCTCGGGGCATCCAACGGATTCCTTGAATTTGTTCAGCGCTCGGCACTGGAGGTCAGTCTTAACAGCAGTGCATACAAAGTCGCTGTTACAGCAGTAGTTGGAGCCATTGTACTTATCTTGATACCGGCTTTTTTGGCGACCAGGGTATCGATTGTAAGTCACAAGCAGCAGGCGGCAAGGCTTACCAAGATGTCCTTTTGGCATAAGACGGGCATCGATATTGTACTTGTCGGTCTGGCATTATATCTACTCTATAATTTCAATAACCGGCAGGAGGATTTGAAGCGTCTGGCGCTGGATTCAGATGCCCTGCAGGTGGATCCGCTGCTGTTCCTGATGCCTGCTCTCTTCGCGTTAGGGGCCGGACTATTGGTACTTCGAATTTATCCATGGTTTATCCTGCTTGTTTATTGGGCGGGACGCAGGTGGTGGCCGCCAGCACTATACAACACGCTTATACAAATCAGCCGTTCATCAAGGCAGTATCTAACGATTAAAGTGTTTCTTGTGCTGACGGTGTCTACCGGCTTGTTCAGTGCCAATGCAGCCCGGACGATTAACGATAATATGGAAAGTAAAATCCAATATAACATTGGGGCAGACATAACCTTGACCACCCGCTGGGAAAGCGATGCACCTCCGCCAAGCCTGCAGGGGGGAGAGCCTCAGACACAGGCGGCGCAAGGCACGGGTGACAAACGGGTGCAATATACCGAGCCGCCGTTTCAGCCATTCCAAAATCTGAAAGGCATAGAAGCATCAGCTAAGGTATTCCGGAAGGATGGGGCAAGATTTAGTGCAGGCAGCAAAAATACATCCGGAGCAACTACTCTGGTAGGCGTCGACACCATGGCATTTGGTCAAACCGCATGGATGAAAGATGGTCTGCTGGATCATCCGATCAACAGTTATTTGAATCTGATAGCAACTAATCCGAAGGCCGTATTAATCTCGCGGTCGTTGGCAGACGCATCCAAGGTGAAACCTGGAGATCCGATTCGTATTTATTGGGATGGATTAGATGAGGCCATATTTACCGTTTACGGCATTATCGATTATTGGCCGGGCTGGAATCCACTGCCAGTTACCGCGGATGGAGAGGAGAAGGCCTCCAAGCCTAATCTAATCGTGGGCAATCTGAGCACCATTCAGAACAGGCTGGCTGTTGAACCATATGAGGTATGGCTTAAGCTGAAGGATGGCATTTCCAGCCAATCCATTTATGATCAGCTGACCACAGCCAAAATCAATGTTACCGGACTTCAAGATGCAAAGCAGGAGCTGATCACGTCCAGGAACGATCCGTTCCGCATGGCGATTAATGGCGTCATGACGCTGGGCTTTGTAATCTCCATGCTGATCAGCTTCTTTGGATTTCTTTTATTCTGGGTTCTGGCCTTGTCAGGCAGAACGCTGCAGTATGGTGTTCTTCGGGCGATGGGGATTCCGTTCCCACAAATTATCGGTATGCTGCTCAGTGAGCAGCTGCTTACCTCCGGCGCAGCAGTTATTATCGGTGTGCTGATCGGCAACATGACGAGTGAACTATTCGTACCCTTATTCGAAATGTCATTTGCAACGGCAGAGCAGGTTCCGCCATTCGAGATTGTATATAAGCTAAGCGATTATGTGCAGCTGTACACCATTATTGGCCTGACACTAACCATAGGTCTGCTTATTCTTGGATATCGGTTGTCTAGGACCAAAATTGCTCAAGCCTTAAAGCTGGGGGAGGAGTAAAGCATGATCAGATGCGAGGAACTTGTGAAAATCTACAAAACGGCCGATCTCGAGGTTGTTGCTCTTCAAGGGCTGGATATGCAGGTGAACGATGGAGAGTTAATGGCGATTATCGGCAATTCAGGAAGCGGGAAATCTACGCTGCTGAATATGCTGGGCGGATTAGATAAGCCGTCTGCAGGCAAGTTGTTTGTTGATGGTAAGGATTTGCTTTCGTTCGGTGAAAAGGAGCTTGTGAACTATAAGCGTGAAACGGTTGGTTTCGTATGGCAGAATAATGCCCGCAATCTGATTCCTTACCTGACCGCACTAGAGAATGTGGAGCTTCCTGTTCTCCTGAAGGGCAGAAGGTGCAGGGCGCGTGCCATCGAACTGCTTGAGGCAGTAGGTCTTGGCCATCGGTTTAAAAATAAGCTCAGTGAGCTGTCTGGCGGCGAGCAACAGCGGGTCGCTATCGCCATCGCATTGGCAAACGAGCCTAGGCTTCTTCTTGCAGATGAACCAACAGGTTCACTGGATACGAAGACCTCCGATCAGGTACTAGATCTGTTCCGTACCCTGAATCAGACGATGGGGATAACGATTGTGATCGTCACACATGATCCGCTGCTCGCCCGTAAGGTAGACCGGGTTGTCCAAATCAGGGATGGTAAAACCTCTGCTGAAATGATCCGCAGAGAATCCTATGCCGATGAGCTGGCAAGGCTTGATGCCGAGGATGCGATGTCTGGTCAGCAGGAGAGCCACATTGAGTACGCCGTGCTGGACAAAGCTGGCCGGCTTCAAATTCCGGCTGGCTATCTGGACGCAGATGGTTTCAAGGACAGCAATAAGGTGCGGGTGGAGATGGAGGAAGGCCGTATTATCCTCTATCCGCAGGAAATGATGCCATGATCCGCCCCGTAAGGGGTGTTTATATGGAATATTCAAAAAAAAGGGAAAAGTGAGGTGTATTAATGTTAATGAAGAAACTTGGATGGAAGCGTTCACTATCAGGCGTTTTGGCCGCTGTTGTAATGCTCGTGTCTTTGTCGCTTAGCGTACTGCCGAAACAAGCAGGGGCGGAAGCGGGAACAGAGCGAATGGCAACGGACTTTGAGGATGGCACGATTCAAGGATGGACTGGACGCGGGGGGAATGAAGTGCTGACTGCTTCGGAGCTTGCGGCCCACTCAGGTGCATACGGACTGCAGGTAACAGGAAGGTCGCAAAGCTGGAATGGTCCACAGCTGGATGTGACCTCCATTATGGCGGAAGGAAAAACCTATGTGCTTACCGCATGGGTCAAGCTTCCGGCAGGATCAGCAGCCTCATCCGTATCGATGACTGTACAGCGTACAACTGATGGCACGACTAATTATGAAGGGGTCAATGCCGGGAATGCAACTGCGGACGGCTGGGTGAAGCTTAGCGGTCAATATCTATTGAAGCAGCCGGTTCAGAGTCTCTCTGTTTATTTTGAAGCATCAGCAAACCCTACATTGGACTTCTATGTCGATGATTTCTCCATTGAGAGGCTTCCGGATCCGGAGCCGATTGTCATTGAGCAGAATATTCCTTCTCTCAAAGACGTATTTGCCGATGATTTCAAACTCGGTACAGCTATTCTCGTTAATGAGATTGAAGAGCAGAGCGGACCCGATGCACAGCTGATTAAGAAGCATTTCAACAGCTTAACGGCTGGCAATGAGCTGAAATGGGATGCTACGGAGCCACAGGAAGGTCAGTTCAACTTTACACGTTCGGATAAAATCGTTGATTTTGCCGTTGAGAATGGTATTGCCATGCGTGGTCATACGCTGATCTGGCATTCTCAAACCCCGAACTGGGTGTTCTACGATGAGAATGGTAACCTTGCAAGCAAAGAGCTGCTGTTTGCTAGGATGAAACGTCATATTGAGACTGTGGTTGGACGGTATAAGGGCAAGATCTACGCATGGGATGTTGTTAATGAAGTACTTGAGCCAGGTGATAATCAGCCGGGCGGTCTCCGCAACAGCTTATGGTATAAGATTGCAGGTGAAGAGTTTATTGAGAAGGCATTCGAGTATGCGCATGAAGCAGATCCGGATGCGAAGCTCTTTATCAATGATTACAATACGAATATACCGGATAAGCGGCAGGATTTGCATGACTTGATTAAGAGGCTGAAAGATAAAGGCATTCCTGTTGACGGCGTTGGTCATCAGACACATATCGGCATTGAAAATCCACAGGTTCAAGAGCTTGATGATATGATTCAAGCCTTTACTGATCTGAACATTGAACAGCAGATTACAGAGCTTGATATGAGTGTATACACCAATGACAATGATGCCTATGAGACATTCCCGCTAGACCTGCAGATTAAGCAGGCGAAAAGGTATAAGGAAATATTCGATGTGTTCAGAAAACATGCGGATCAGTTAACGGCTGTTATTTTCTGGGGCAAGGATGATCTGAATACTTGGCTGCGAACCTTCCCAGTCGACCGCAACAACTGGCCGCTGTTGTTTGATGAGCGGCTTCAAGCGAAATATGCTTATTGGGCATTGGCAGACCCGAGCAAGCTGCCTGTGGACATTCAAAATACAACAGCAGCGAATGCAGGTGCTGACATTGATGGTAAGCTGGAGGATGCTTGGAGCAAGGCTTCTGCCGTATCCATATTAAACGAAGGTGCAGCTGTAGCGAAGTTCAAGACCTTATGGGATACAGACCATCTTTATATTACAGTTGATGTATCGGATGCGAGCACAAACGGAAATGATGCAGTAGAAGTATTCATTGATGGCAATAACGGTAAGACAACAGCATACGAAGCGGATGACAAGAAATATACCTTCCGCCGGAGTGGAGCAAATCCCGGTAAGCCTGCTGCTTATAAAGTGATTAAGCTTACTGATGGATACCGGATTGAAGCAGCCATTCCGGTTGATCATGCATCGCTAAACGATAAGCTTGGATTTGATGTTCGTATTTTAGATAAGGCTGGCAGCACAGTAAAGAATACTTCATGGAACGATAGAACGGGTTCACAGGATACGGATACATCCAAATATGGCGTATTAACCTTAATTCAGGGGCCACAATATTCAGAAGCTCTGATGGGTGCGCCAGTTATAGACGGCAATATGGATTCCCTATGGAGCAAGGCAAATATTGTAACAACTGACCGCTGGGTACAAGGAACCAATGGGTCAAAAGCAAAGGTTAGAACGCTGTGGGACGCAGGACGTTTATACGTTCTCGCGGAAGTGACGGATTCACTGCTATCCAAGCAAAGTCCTAATGTGTGGGAGCAGGATTCACTAGAGATATTTGTTGATCAGAACAAAGCGGCGACTGCCAGCTATCAAGCAGATGACGGTCAATATCGGATCAACTTTGATAATCAGCAAAGCGTAAATCCGGTGGCGCTTGGTGGAAATCTGGTATCTGCAGTGAAACAAACGGCGAACGGTTATGTCGTAGAAGCTTCAATTAAATGGAACGGAACACCACCGGCAGCCGGGGACATCATCGGCTTTGATGTTCAGGTAAATAACGATGAAGACGGCGACGGGGACCGTGACAGTGTGGCGATATGGAATGACCGTTCCGGTCTATCCTACACGAATACTTCCGGCTTTGGACTACTGAAGCTGGGTGGGCAATAAAGCAGAACGGAGTAACGATCGCAACAAAGAAAACCGGTTAAAGTTCGGGACTTATGGATAAGTCCAAAGCTTTAGCCGGTTTATTTTTTATGACTGCAAGCGCTTTCCAAAAAGACATTTCGAACTATGCAATAACCGTGCTTTGCTTGCGATACTCATTAGCGCTTGCGCCGGTGTATTCCTTGAACTTCTTATAGAACCAGTCAATTTCCGTATATCCGACTTCATTGGCAATCTCATAGATTCGCATGTCTGTTCTTTCAAGCAGAATTTTTGCCTTCTCCATTCGCTGCTGAAGAAGATACTCGTTAAACGACATATTCTCCTGGTCTTTGAACTTCTGGCCAAGATAGGCACAGTTGAAATGCAGCAGGCTGGAGATTTTTTTTAAGGTAATGTTTTGATGTAACTGCTCCTGTACATATTGTTTGACGAGGTCAATGATGGACGGATTCAGATTTTTTTTCTTCTCATAACTTAAGGTTATCCGATGGGAGTGAACAGATTGAGCGTCAAGCTCTTTCTTCACCTTACGCAGGCTGGCAGCCAGATCCTCCGGTTGTACGGGATCCGCAATGTAATCGCTTACCTGAAAGGCCATCGCTTTCCGCAGCAGCTGGAAATCATGACTGCCTCCAAGAAGAATAATAGGTACCCGGCTATACTCACGGATCCGTTCACAGAGCAGCATGCCGCTGGACTGCGAGTGTTTAAGATCTATTAGAACAAGGTCAACTGACAGTGTACTGAGTATGTCTTGAATGTCAGAGAGAGAATACGCGTCGGCTTGGAGCATGAAGCCATGCTGCTCCCAATGAAACATAAGTCGGGTTTCTTCTCTGGAATAACGGTCAGGTTGAACTAGCAACGCCTTATACATAGGCTGAACCTCCCTTTCTAAGGAATCGTCTCTGACGGATTATGGTTTTTATTATTGTTCATTCAGTGGACAGGTGACAATGTGCATTTCTTTATCCATCATCCATTTGTTTACTTCTTGGTTTAATAGCTGGCTGACAATCCGCGTTATTCCTCAAAACCTATAAATTGACAGGTCATTGACCTATTTAAAGGCAGGTTGTTGGTCAGAAATGTAAGCGCTACACTTTTCCCTGTAAACCAAATTAGGGGGGACCAATGTGAAAGTAAAAAAGACGGTTATGATGCTTTCGACTTTGATGTTAGCTGCTTCATTAACGGCATGCAGCAGTAGCAGCGGCAGTAATGGTAACGGGAACAGCAATGCTAACAACACAGATGCGACGGCAAGCAATAATGCAGCCGCCTCTAATAACGCCGCAGCATCAAATAATGCCGGGAACGCTGAAGAGGATCCTTCATCGCCTGAGATGGACTTCGACATGGGCGGCAGAACAATCAAGGTTGTATCCTGGTGGGATATGACGATTGGGGAAGACAATCCGGACAATATCCAGCGTAAGAAGAACCTGGAGGAGCTTGAGAAGAAGCATAACTTCAAGATGGAATTCATTGCGGTTGACTACGGCGAATACCAGCAAAAAGTTGTTGCATCCCTGCTTGCTGGTGAGCCCCTTGGCGATATTGTGAGATTGGGTAAAAACTACACCATTCCGACCTTGGTGCAGCAAGACCTGCTATGGCCGGTTGATGAATATACGAAAAACACAAAAGTATTTAATCCAAAGGCTACAGAGTTTATGTCCTACAATGGCCGCGGTTACGCCTTCACTGAAGGTCAAGGTAACTTGATTACCGGTATTTTCTATAACCGTACTCTCCTTAACAAGCTTGGTATTAAGTCTCCCCAAGATTATGTGAAAGAGGACAACTGGAACTGGGATACATTCACTCAAGTAGCTAAAGATGCGAACAAAGATACGAATAATGACGGAAAGCTGGATACATGGGGACTAGCGTCAGGCGGATTTATGGATCCAGCTCTTGTATCCAATGAAACGAGCCTAACCAATGGAGATAAGCAAAATCTGGACGATCCAAAAACCGTTGAGGTATTTAATTTCCTCTCCAAACTGGCGACAGAGAAAGTGGCCCGCCCAACAGAAGGCGGCGACTGGACAGAACCAGGTCAATTCTTCCGTCAAGGCAATACGCTTATGTATGCCGGTGCTATGTATGAAATTGGCGGCTTGAAAACGGATATGAAGGACTACGATATCGGCTTTGTGCCATTCCCTAAAGGTCCAAGTGCTACGGCATACCATTCCTCTGAGGGTGCATTCCAAGCTCTGACCATTCCGAAGAGTGTAGAGAATCCTGATCAGCTGGTATATATCTGGGAAAAAATCAATGATATCGATTCGATCTACGACTATGCGGATCAAGCATCGCTTGAGAGCAACTTCACGGATGAGAACGATATCCAAAACGCCCGTGATGCAGGCGCAGGCATGCTGGTGCTGGACAGCGGCACATTCCCTAAATTCCCTTACTACGAAATGATTGGTGAGCTGACCTCTGGCAACTCGGTATCTACTGTCATCGACACGTATAAAGCACCGGCTCAAGCCGCAATTGACGAGGTTTACAAAAAGTAACAATTGAAGTTAATGCCGACAGTCCCCATTTCGAATATGGCAATGGGGACTGTTGCTAAAGTGAAATCTCTTGCCGCAGGAGGGGAGAAGAGTTGAGTAACAAAAGAAGAAAGCGCTACGGAATTGCCGTACTGGTTCTACTCGTATTTTTTTTGTCCATTTGGACTTTCTACCCTTCGGGTCAGCTGCATAACGGACGTGCTCAGGCGATGGGCGGATTTCAGGCGATTACAGATACGGATGATAAAGGCGGTTATAACGAGTATTTAAAAAGTTATTCTGCTGATGACAGACCTTCTCAAGTCATTCGTATAGAAGGCGAAAGCTTCGCTGAGAGCGATGGAGAAGGGTTTGAGGTGGACGATCATCCGGAAGGATTGAACGGAAAAGCAGTCATTACGCCAGATGCCGGCTCGATCAGCTGGAACGTTCCTATTGAGCAAGCCGGACTCTATAATCTTCGGATTCACTATTATCCAATTGAGGGGAAAAGCTCAGCCATTGAACGCAAGCTCACGATTAATGATGAGCAGCCGTTTACAGGAGCAGAAGATCTGTTGTTTGACCGGTTATGGGGCAACCGTGATGCCAAGATCGAAAGAGATGACCGGGGAAATGATCTTCGTCCAAGGCAGATTGAGAAGCCGGCTTGGCAGCTCAAGCCATTGATGGACAGTGAAGGTTATTATGCAGAGCCCTATTTATTCCATTTCGACAAGGGGACACAGAAGCTTACGCTGACGGCTTCCCGAGAGCCGATGGCCATCGACTATATCGAGCTGTATCAGGATCAAGCCATCAAGTCCTATGAGGACTTAAAGAAGGATTATGAAGCGGAAGGCTTAAAGCCTGCCAAGGATCAATCTATGATGATTCAAGCGGAGGACGCGATGCTAAAATCATCTCCTACGCTATATCCATTGTCTGACAAGTCAAGCCCTGCCGTTATTCCGTATGATGTGTCCAAGATCCGGATTAACGCAATCGGCGGCGTGAACTGGAAGCTGCCGGGGCAGTGGATGGAGTGGGAAGTGGATGTACAACAGGATGGATTATATCAGATTGCTTTAAAAAGAAAACAGGATCAGCTTCGTGGTGTATTCAGCACACGCAGTCTGATGATTGATGGCGAATATCCGTTTAAAGAAATGAAGCAGATTCCGTTTAATTTCGATATGGACTGGAAAATGGACGTCATGGGCGGTGATGAGCCTTATTTGTTCCATTTGACGAAAGGCAAGCACATGCTTCGTTTGTCCGTATCCCTGGGCGAGATCGCTCCGCTGCTACAGACGATTGAATCAAGCGTCCTGCAGCTTAATGAGATATACAGAAAGATTCTGATCATTACCTCCAATTCGCCTGATCCGTACCGTGATTATCAGCTCGAGAAGCGGATTCCGGAGATGACAGAGGTGTTCAAGACGCAGGCAGCTACGATAAAGAGTGTTGCCGATTATCTCGAACAAACAACAGGCGAGCAAAGCGATAAAGTAGCGGTTCTCCATACGATGGTGACTCAGCTTGAGGAGATGGCTGCAAAGCCTGAAACGGTTGCTAAACGGCTGACCGCTTTCAAGATTAATGTCGGCGGACTTGGTACTTGGATATTGAATGTCAGAGTACAGCCGCTTACGCTGGACTATTTAGTCGTATCTTCCCCTGAAGCAGAGCTTCCGCGGGCAAGTGCAACCTTTTTCCAAAAGGTTAAGCATGAGCTTGGAGGACTGATTGCTTCTTACACGGAGGACTACGACAGCATCGGCAATACAAAGAAAAGCGACAAGTCAATCACCGTATGGATTACGACCGGCCGGGATCAGGCGCAAGTATTAAAGAGCCTGATCGATGAGAGCTTCACGCCGGAGTCGAAAATATCCGTGAAGCTAAGGCTTGTTCCGGCTAATATTCTGCTTCCTGCGACGCTAGCTGATGAGGGACCTGATGTTGCCATGCAGATTGGGGAAGATGTGCCGGTCAACTATGCGATGAGGAAAGCTTCAGCGGATTTGTCCGAATTCCCTGACTTCAAAGAAGTTGCCTCCAGGTTCAACGACAGCGCTTTGGTTCCTTATAAATACAGCAATGGCGTATACGCCTTGCCGGAGCAGCAGACCTTCCCGATGCTCTTCTACCGGAAAGACGTGCTGGCAGAGCTTGGATTAACACCACCTCAAACCTGGCAGGAAGTATACAATATGATTTCCGTGCTGCAGAAGCATAATATGGAATTCTGGCTTCCAATCGACGACGTAAAGAATAATGCGAATCTGATACCGAACACAACTTTCTCGATGATGCTCTATCAGAATAACGGTAAGTTCTATACCGATGATGACAAGAAAAGCGCACTCGATTCGGACATTTCCATGGAAGTTTTCAAGAAATGGACGCAGTTCTATACCAACTATAAGTTTCCGCTGATTGCGGATTTCCCGAACCGGTTCCGTACCGGCGAGATGCCGATTGGGATTGCGGATTATACGACTTACAACAACTTGACGGTAATGGCGCCTGAGATTAAGGGGCTATGGGACTTTACGATGGTGCCGGGGACGGAAATGCCTGACGGTACGGTAAATCATGAAGTGGCCAGCCATACAACCGCTGTGATGATGCTGGAGAATGCCAAGGATAAGGATGCGTCATGGGAGTTCATGAAATGGTGGACCAGCAAGGAGACACAAATTGCATACGGCCGCGAGATGGAAGGACTGCTCGGAGAAGCCGCTCGTTATCCGACCGCTAATATTGAAGCACTCGAAGAATTACCATGGCCAGTCAAGGATTATCAGAACCTCCAAAGCCAGTGGCAATGGGTGGAAGGAATTCCTCAGGTTCCGGGCGGCTATTTCACCGGACGCCATCTGGATAATGCCTTCCGGAAAGTAGTCAACGGCAGTGAGAATCCTCGTGAAGCCTTATCGGATTATCTCTTGTATATCAATGATGAAATCGCAATTAAGCGAAAAGAATTTAAATTACCGAACTAGCTTGGGGGTGAATTCCGATGCCTGAAACGAGTCAAACCGTAATCGTGCCTGTGCCTGATCTCATTAAGCAGCCAGTCAAGGTATCAAGATTGGCGCAAACGTTCCAAGAGATCAAGAAAAACAAGCACTATTATATCCTGATGAGCCCTTACATGATTATTTTCACCCTGTTTACCATTATTCCGGTTGTATTCTCGATCTGTCTCAGTTTTTTCTATTTCAATATGCTCGAATTCCCAAGGTTCGTAGGATGGGACAATTATTCCAGGCTGTTTCTGAATGATGATGTCTTTATGATTGCCTTGCGGAATACCTTCATGTTCGCTGTCATTACAGGACCAATCAGCTATCTCGCCTGCTTCCTATTTGCCTGGATTATTAATGAGCTGTCTCCGAAAATCCGGGCGATTATGACTTTGATTTTTTATGCTCCATCAATTGCAGGAAATGTGTATTTCATATGGCTGATCGTATTTTCAGGAGACCGTTACGGTTACTTGAATGGTTTCCTGATCAAATTCGGCTTTATTCTGGAGCCGATCCAATGGCTTACGAACGAGAATTATATTCTGACCATCGTTATTATCGTTCAGTTGTGGCTGAGCCTTGGTACCAGCTTCCTTGCGTTTATCGCAGGGCTTCAGACGATTGATCGAACACTTATAGAAGCAGGCGCAGTTGACGGAATCCGGAACCGTTGGCAGGAGCTGTGGTTCATTACGCTTCCATCGATGAGGCCGCAGCTGTTATTCGGCGCAGTTCTTCAAATTACTGCTTCGTTCGCCGTAGCGGATGTTTCCATCGCGCTGGCGGGCTTCCCAAGTGTTAACTACGCAGCGCACACAATTGTCACACATCTGATGGATTATGGCACAATCCGCTTTGAGATGGGTTATGCCTCGGCCATTGCAACCGTTCTATTCCTGATTATGGTGGGTGCCAATAAGCTGACCCAGAAATTGCTTAGAAAGGTCGGTGAGTGACGTTGAACAGTTGGACGGCGGTTTTCCGTATTCAGAAAAAACTTAACCGGTCCCTTACCGTCAGTTTTTTACTCTTCCTGCTTCTTGCCGTGTTCGGCCTGTTTATGGCCATTCCGCTAGTCTACGCAGTGAACAATGCCTTCAAACCGCTGGATGAGTTGTTTATCTTCCCGCCTAGGGTAATGGTAAACAATCCGACGCTGGATAATTTCTTTGACTTATTTGCTCTAATGGGTAATTCCTGGGTTCCATTGTCCCGCTATATCGCTAATACGCTGGTTATTACGCTTGTGGGAACCTTTGGGCATATTCTTCTTGCATCAGCAGCAGCTTATCCGCTTGCCAAGCATAAGTTTCCAGGCTCCCAGATCATTTTCTCGACCGTAGTCTTGTCACTGATGTTCTCTGGCACGGTTACAGCCATCCCAAACTATATGATGATGTCTTGGCTGGGCTGGATTAACACGCATTTATCAATTATTGTTCCATCGCTTGCTTTCCCACTGGGGCTATTCCTAATGAAGCAGTTCATGGAACAGATCCCGGATGCGTTAGTGGAAGCTGCCAAGATTGATGGAGCAAGCGAGTACCGGATCTATTGGCAGATTGTGATGCCCAATGTAAAGCCTGCATGGCTCACCCTTATGATTTTGCAATTCCCTATGCTGTGGGGCTCTGACGGGGGCAACTTTATCTACAGTGAAAATCTCAAGACGCTTCATTACGCATTGGGACAAATATCTGCCGGAGGAATTGCCAGGGCTGGCGTTGGGGCTGCCGTTGCGCTCATTCTGATGGTCGTTCCAATCACGCTCTTCATCATATCCCAGAGCAGTGTCATCCAGACGATGGCCACTTCCGGGATGAAAGAGTAGAAGGGAGCCAAAGCATGATGTGGGTACAGAAAAAAATATACCTCCTCATTGCCCTATGCTGCTTAGTGGGTATAGGCGCAGGAGGAACAATGGTTCAGGCGGCGGATGGCGCAGAATCCTATAACTATTCTTATTGGGGGTTAACTACCGTTGCTCCAGCAGCCTATCAGGCAAATGTTTTGTGGAACGGTGAAAGTATAGGAGCAGGAGCTTTCAAAGAGCCAAGCGATTTTCATGTGACAGAGGATCAACAAATCTATGTGCTTGATTCAGGCAATAACCGAGTTGTCGTGCTGGATAACAAGTTCCAGCAAGTACAGACGATCAGTTCGTTTGTCCATGGCGGCAAAGAAGAGACCTTTAATAATCCCCAAGGATTGTTCGTTACCGGCAATAAGCAGCTTGTAGTAGCAGACACCGGCAATAAACGGATTGTCCAGCTTGATCAGAGCAATAATCTGATAAAAGTTATTGAAGCTCCAAAGTCAGATATGCTGAACGAGAAATTTGATTTTCAGCCGGTACGGGTTGTTGTTGATAAGGCGCAGCGGATTTATGTCATGTCCACTGGCGTGTACGACGGATTTATGGAATTTAGTCCGGACGGCACGTTTACTTCGTTCGTTGGAGCGAACAAGGTCTTCTTTAATCCGACGGATTATTTATGGAAGATGCTATCGACCAAAGCACAGAAAAGCCAGATGGTCATGTTTACGCCAACCGAATTTACGAATCTGGACATCGACCAGGAAGGCTTTATTTATGCAACGAACGGTCAGGAAAGCGGGAATGTCAAAAAACTGAATGCCCAGGGCAATGATATCTTACGGAGAAACGGATACTTTGCCCCCGAAGGTGACATTCGCTATAGGACTGCTGATGGACCATCCCGATTAATCGATATTGACGTAGGTGACAGCGAGATTTTCTCCATTCTGGACGGCAAACGGGGCAGAATTTTTACTTACGACGGAGATGGCCATTTGTTGTATGTGTTCGGCGGAATGGGCAATCAAATGGGGCAATTCAATACGCCGGTGGCTATTGAGCGACTTGGCGATGAATTCCTCGTGCTTGATAAAGCACTTGGTGAGATTACTGTATTCCAGACAACCGAGTACGGCCGCACGCTTAATGAAGCTGTCAGAGCTTATTACAATGGTGATGAAGATAAAGCCTATAGCTTGTATCAGCAGACAATCAACATGAACTCCAATCTGGAATTTGCGTATGCGGGGATTGGTAAGTCACTGCTGCGTCAAGGCGATTATCACGAAGCCATGAAATATTTCAAGGAGAGTATGGATCAGAAGGATTATTCCAAGGCCTTCCTGCTTTACCGCAAAGAAGTGCTCCGCGAGTATTTCCCCGGAATCATGACAGGCGTTCTTCTAGTCATTGTTTGTTGGTTCGGGATCAGCAAGTACCGGAAACGGAAAGGGGTGAAGAAGGTTGCCTTCATGGAACAGTGAGCTGTACAAATATCCGTTATATTTGATTCTGCATCCCTTTAATGGCTTCTGGGAATTGAAATATGAACGCAGTCGGAAGATGAATCTGGTCATCTCCTTGGTCATCTTGTTCCTGCTGATCGTCATGAAGATTATGAAGACCCAGTACAGCGGATTTCTTGTCAACATTGTATATCCGGACAGTATTAACAGTCTGATGGAGACGTTATATGTCGTGGTGCCTGTCCTGTTCTGGTGTGTAGCGAATTGGTCGCTGACAACCTTAATGGACGGGGAAGGCAAATTTGTCGATATCTTTACCTCGACTTGCTTTGCCTTGGTACCCCTCCTGGTCATTCAATTGCCATGGATCGGGCTGAGTAACCTCATTTCGCTGGAAGAGGTATCTTTCTATCAATTTTTCAATAGTTTGTCTGTACTCTGGTGCGCCTATCTCCTGTTTGTCGGCAATATGACAGTACAGCAATATTCACCGTCGAAGACAATCGGAACCATTATTCTCACTATTGTGGCCATGGCGTTTATGGCTTTCTTATGCTTATTATTCTTTAGTTTGATTCAGCAGATGATCGCTTTCGTACAAGTCATTCACCAGGAAATCGTGCTTAGGCGTTAGCAGCGCTTTCGAAGCAAGAATTGCTTCACAATTCTTTTGAGCTTACGAAGTATGAATCATCACAATGGCCTGAAGCTGGCCATTGGGTGATCATTCATGAGGCATATGCTTTCGAAGCAAGAATTGCTTCACAATTCTTTTAAGTTGATGCTTACGAAGTATGAATCATCACAATGGCCAGAAGCTGGCCATTTGGGTGATCATTCATTTGAGGAGGCAAGAAGATGAATAAGGCCAGAATGGCCCTGCTGACCGCATGCTGTCTGGTTGGGATCATGCTTGCCGGATGCTCGGATTCCACATCGGGCAAACAGGCGGGAGAAGCCGAGCAAGCCGCAATGGCGTTTACGCAGGGAAAGGCTTTGAGCGCGTCCTTCAGTGATCCCCGCTTTGCCGACATGAAAGGGGTGGCCGAGAATGATCAACTTCAGTTATTCGCAGATGATCAGACTGGTGCTATCGCTGTTCTTAATAAGCAAAGCGGAGATGTTTGGCGCAGTAACCCACCCGGCAGCAACGGGGATACTCTTGCTGCCGGGGTAAATAAGGACTTATTATCAGCTCAGATCAAGCTGGACTTCTACAATAATTTCGGTCAGCTTAACTCGATTAATTCCTATTCGGACAGCGTAGTTAACAAACAGATCAACATGGAGAAACTTCCGAATGGTCTCAGCGTTACCTATCAATTCGGCAAGGCGGAGAAAACGCTTGAAGATATGCCCAAGATGATGACTACTGAGCGGTTTGAGGCATTAAACAAGAAGCTGGACAAAACGGGACAACGTGCGCTAAAAATCGCCTATAAAGAAAATAAGGAACAGACGGCGTATGAACGAAATGACAGCGCGTTAAACGGGCTTCAGCTTGACCGGGCACTAAAAGCGATCGAAGCTGCCGGCTATTCGGAGGAAGATCTGAAGAAAGATATGGAGGAGCTTCATTTCTCTCAGGAGAAAACAGCCCCGAGAATATTCGAAGCTACACTTGAGTACACCTTGGACGGCAACAGTCTGATTGCTACCGTCCCGGTGAAAGATATTCACTACCCCAAAGAGTATCCGGTAAACAGTGTATCCTTCCTTAATTTCTTTGGAGCAGGCGGGACAGACGAGAAAGGAACGATGCTTGTTCCTGACGGCTCCGGTGCACTTATTAACTTTAACAGCGGAAAAACCAGATACCCTTCTTATCAGCAGCTTGTCTATGGTCAAGACAAAACAATGGCAAGAACAGAAGATGCTGCAAGAGAAGAGGCAGTCAGACTTCCGGTATTCGGTATCATTCGTGAGAACAGCGCTTTCCTTGGCATTATAGAGCAAGGGGAATCAATTGCAACGATTAATGCGGATATTAGCGGCAGGCTGAACAGCTATAACTACGTTTACCCAAGTTTTAATGTCGTCAATAAAGGCGAGGTAACGTTGGATGCCAACGGTCAGCAGCGTTCTCTTCCGAAGTTCCAGGAAAATCCGATGAAGTCTGATTTTGTTGTTCGATATGCCTTCCTGAACGGGAAGGATGCCACTTATCAGGGAATGGCCAGCTATTACAAAGAGTACCTGGTCAATAACAAAGCTTTGCCTGTTCGGGAGAAAGCTGCAGTTGAGGATAACATTCCATTCTACCTCCAACTGGACGGAAGTATTACGGATAAAAAGCATTTTATGGGCATTCCGTATCGTGCGCTAGAGACATTGACTACCTTCAGTGAAGCTAAAGCGATTATCAATCAGATGAAGCAGCTGGATATTCATAATATTAAGCTGAAGTATGCCGGATGGTTTAACGGGGGGCTTGATCATAAAGTGCCCAAATCTATTTCGGTAGACAGTGAGATCGGTGGAAGCAAAGGGCTGAAGGACTTGGCATCGTTTGCTGCAGGCAACGGGGTTACGCTTTATCCAGACGTAGCGCTCCTGACGGCAAATAGTGGCGCGGATTTTGATGAATCCAAATCGGCATCCAGAACGCTAAGAGGGAACCCTGCAGCGATTTATCCGGTAGACTTGGCTTTAAATCGGCGAGATATTAACAAATCTCCATCTTATATCGTTTCGCCTCGGCTTGTTGAGAGCTATGTAGATTCAACTTTGAAAGCGATCAGTAAATTTAATACGGATGGCATTTCGCTCAGGGACCTTGCCGATCAATTGAACAGTGATTACCGGAAGCATGATCAGATCGACAGAACAGAGTCCGAGAAGATATCCAAGGCGGCACTAGCGAAGCTGCAGGATGGGAATCTGCAGGTGATGGGTAACGGCGGTAATGCTTATGCGCTTTCCTACTTATCTGACCTTACTGATGCTCCGATGGGTAACAGCGGCTTTAAGCTGGAGGATGAGCAAATTCCGTTCTATCAGATGGTTGTCCGCGGATTTGTGGATTATACGGGAGCTCCTTATAACCTGTCCAATTATACCAATGAGAAGCAATATATTCTGCAGTGTCTGGAGTATGGCGCTAATGTGTATTTCGAATGGATCTATGAGCCGAATTATTCGGTGAAGGACACCGATCATAACGAGCTGTTTGCGGTGAACTACAAGCTGTGGATTGACAAGGCTGCAGGCATGTATCAAGAGGTGAACAAGGTTCTGAAGAGTGTCCAACATGAGCCGATTACAGGACATGAGAAGCTGCAACAAGGCGTTTATAAGACGGTGTATGGAAATGGCATGTATGTCATTGTCAACTATAACCACTCACAAGTGACGATAGAAGGCAAGACCATTGAAGCTGAGAGCTACATGACGGGTGGTGGCCAATCTTGAAACTGATATCCAAGCTCGGCATGAAGAATAGAACCTATGCAGAGCAAAAGGCGCTGCTCGGATTTCTGTTTGTATTGCCTTGGCTGCTAGGGTTCATCTTCTTCTTTATTATTCCGCTGGTCAACTCTTTCCGATATAGTCTCAGCAAGATTGAAGCAAATTCATCCGGTATGAAAATCAGTTTCATCGGCTTTGAGAACTATATCAATGCTCTGACCGTGAACACAAGCTTTAACCGTACGCTGACGGAGTCCATCATTAACATGGTTGTTAATGTCCCGTTAATTGTAATATTCAGCTTGTTCCTGGCCGTTCTGCTTAATCAGAAGTTTATTGGCCGTTCCATTGCGCGTTCGATCTTTTTCCTGCCTGTTATCCTAGCTTCCGGTGTAATTATGACGCTGGAGACATCAAGCCTGGTTCAAGCGGTTAACGATCAGAACCAAGGCTCCGGCGGTGCTATTCATGCTTTAGGCGCATATGAGCTGGCGGGACTAATGCTGGATGCAGGCGTAAGTGAGAGCATTGTTAATTATTTGACTAGTGCGGTAGAAAGAATCTACCTGATCGTCAGCCAATCAGGGGTACAGATTCTTATCTTCCTGGCAGGCATTCAGACTATCTCCCCGCAGCTGTATGAAGCTTCCAAAATGGAAGGGGCAACAGGCTACGAGGCGTTCTGGAAAATTACGTTCCCGATGGTCAGCCCTCTAATTCTAGTTAATATGATCTATACCATTATTGATTCCTTCTCTAGGAACGAAATGACAGATCTCATTAAAGAGACGGGGTTTACCAACTTTGACTTTGGACTTAGTTCGGCAATGGCTTGGCTTTATTTCGTGTCAATTATGCTGATTCTGCTGATTAGTTCCTATATCGTTTCGAGGAAGGTCTTCTACCAGGAATAGAAAGAAGGTGAGTTCGTTGATTATAGCCCGATTGTTATCCTTTGAAAGCTGGAAGCGCTGGATTTGGTCGTTCGTCCGACTTGTCTTGATTGCCGGACTTTCGTTTGTTATTTTATACCCAATCATTCAGAAAATATCTACTGCTATAAAAGCAAAAACGGATCTATATTCACCCATTGTCGTGTGGATTCCCGAGCATTATTCGCTTGAGAACTTCAAGAATGCGATCTCCATTATGGACTACTGGAAGACGCTCCTGAATACATTCACGCTGTCGGCTACAACGACAATTCTGACGGCTCTCTCTTGCGCGCTGGCGGGATATGCCTTTGCAAGATTGAAATTCAAAGGCAGTAACCTGTTGTTTGCCGGTGTTATCCTAACGATCATGGTCCCACCTACAACGATACTTATACCGATGTATCTGAATCTGAAAGACTTCAGTCTGATGGGGATTATTCCTCTTATTACCGGAAAACCTGTCAATTTGCTGAATTCCTATTGGCCGTTTATCTTAACCTCCATAACAGCAAATTCCCTGAAAGCCGGATTATATATTTTTATCTTTCGGCAGTTCTTCCGGGGCATTCCGCGGGAGGTCGAAGAAGCAGCTTATATGGATGGAGCGAGTGTCGGTCAGACGTTCCTGCGAATTATGCTTCCTAATGCGATTCCTTCCATTATTACGGTACTGCTCTTCTCGTTTGTTTGGCAGTGGAATGACAGCTTTTTTACGACAACCTATCTCACCTCGAGCAATGTCATGTCAACGCAGCTTTCGTCCTTGCCTTATAATCTGTCTATCGTTCTTGGGAATGACGCATCAGCGAAGGATCCGTTCTACTTAAGTATGGTGCAGGATACAGGGATTCTGCTTGCTATTCTGCCTCTTATCATTATGTATCTGTTCGTGCAGCGATACTTCGTCGAAAGTATCGAGCGGACAGGACTTGTTGGGTAAAATAGGGTTGGGGATTCACCTAGTGGGAAATGGCTGGACACAGCATTCTCACTAGGTGTTTCTTATTTCAAAAGAAGAAGGCGGGTTTCTTATGCTTCAAGTACGTAAGAAAGTTTTTTTTGCTATTATTCTCTCTGCAGCTCTCCTCGCTGTAATCCTACTAGTACTAGCGTTGAACAAATCCGGAGAAACCGATCAGACTGCTGAGGCTCCTGTTCAAACCACGGAACAACCAGATTCCGTAACACCACAAGAACCGAAACGCAGTACAGAGCCGTCTAAGCAGCCGGCTGAAGCCGCAGCGCCTTCCATTCAGAAGGATATACCGTCGCTGGCGGCAACCTTCAAGAATGATTTTGCCATTGGAGCTGCTCTTGAGCCGAATCAGACGAGCGGATTATCGGCAGATCTGATGAAGAAGCAAGTGAATATGCTAGTCGCCGAAAATGCGATGAAGCCGGCTTCCATCCAGCCGGTAGAAGGGCAATTTAAATGGGATCAGGCGGATCTGATTGTCGCTTTTGCCAAGGCGAATGGGATGGCTGTCCGCTTCCATACCCTTGTATGGCACAGTCAGGTGCCGGACTGGTTTTTCCTGGATACACAAGGGAAAGCGATGGTAGATGAGACAGATACCAAGAAGCGTGAAGCCAATAAGAAACTTCTGCTGGACCGCCTGGATGCTCATATCCAGGCCATTGTTAGTCGCTATAAGGATGATATTCAATATTGGGATGTCGTTAACGAAGTAATTGAGCCTGCAGATCCAGACGGCATGCGGAACAGCAACTGGTATAAAATAACGGGAACCGACTATATTGCGACAGCCTTCCGGGCTGCAAGGGAAGCGGGAGGTCCTGGAATTAAGCTGTATATTAATGATTATGGAACCGATGATCCGAAGAAGCGGGATCGACTGTATGCCTTGGTAAAAGAGATGCTCGATAAAGGTGTTCCGATTGACGGTGTTGGCCATCAGACCCATATTAGCATTTATAACCCGTCAGTAATGAATATTATTGATTCTATGAAGAAATTCAAGGAGCTGGGGCTCGATAACCAGATTACCGAGCTTGATATGAGCCTCTATAACTGGAATGACCGTTCCGATCTTGGAGCTGCTGTACCGGATGACATTCTCCAGAAGCAGGCACAGCGATATAAGGAGCTGTTCGAAGCATTAAAGACCAACGCAGGACTGGTCAGTGCCGTTGTATTCTGGGGGATCGCTGACGATCATACCTGGTTAAGCACATTTCCGGTCACTAGGACGGAAGCACCGCTTCTGTTTGACAAGCAGCTGCAGGCGAAGCCTGCATTCTGGGCGATCGTAGATCCTTCAAAGCTCTAGTACAAGGTGTGGCCGCTCCAAGAGGAGCGGCCTTTTTTGCTCGATTAGAAAGGTGAAAAGTAACGTAAAATTACTCATCATCTTTAAGAAACCAAACCTTCGTAATGATATCATCTTCTATTTCATACATGGCAACGGCCTCCAAACAGTTGCGATCATATTAGGGTATGTTATGATAATCAGGTTTTTAAGGCAGTTTCCCTAGCCGTATTGTGAGCCAGTCTATGCAAGTGGTTGTTTTTCTTATGTTTACTAATATATTTGATCTGAATATCAACCTCGGGATACATACGTTTGAGATTGTCTAGAACCGATAATAGTTCATCTCTTCCTTGTTTTTCAACGTGCTGCGAAAATTTTTCTTGATTTAAGAGATGCGAAATGCGGATACAGTCGGTAAATATGACGGCGATTTTTGGCTGATGTTCCACTAATGCTGCAGCAAGTGTTTCTAGACTTAGAATGATCGCCATTAATTCGCCGTAGTTCGAACCTTGATCCCGTGTAATCGGCAGTTTCTTGGCTGTTATGCTTATCACTCGATTAAACACCATACAACAAGCTGCTCCGTAAACGTTACGCGAAGCGAAGCCGGCGTAATCGCAATAAAGAAACATCGTTCCTTTATTTAAAATATATGGTCTCAGCTTAGGGCTCGTAAAGGCTTTTTTGACCAGCAGGTCATTCATTACATCCATGAGCAGCGTATCTCCTATTAATAGATGGAACAAGTAATTAGTACTCGATCAGCATAACCGAAGGTATACAATTTAAACCTGCGCAGTACAAAACCGATACACTGCTGGATAGCGGAATTAGATCCCGTTATAATTGGAATTATCAGTTTTTAACCAAGATGTCGTTAACATCTTACTATAAAAAGATAAATATGGAGGGAACTTATGGAACAGGTGAAGATACCAGGTACAGAGCTTACGAGTTCATCGCTCGCGCTTGGCGGTGTGCCGTTTGGCAGCACATTGGATGAGAAGAAGTCTTTTGCACTCATGGACGCGTATGTGGCAAACGGCGGGAATATGATCGATACAGCCGAGGTGTATGCGAATTGGCTGCCGGGTGAAAAAAGCATCAGCGAATCCACGATTGGCCATTGGATGAAGGTGAGAGGCAACCGTAATAAGTTGATCGTGACGACTAAGGGAGCGCATCCTCGTATGTCGACGATGCAGATCTCTCGTTTATCGCGTGAGGAAATTTCAGAAGATGTTGAAGGAAGCCTGAGGAGATTGCAGGTAGACACCATCGATTTGTACTGGCTGCATCGTGATGATCGAGATCGCAATGCTGGTGAGATTATGGAGACTTTGAATGACCTGGCTAAAGAGGGGAAGATCCGATATTTCGGCTGTTCCAACTGGACAACGGAAAGGATTCTAGAAGCTCAGCTTTATGCTGAATCTCATGGACTTCAAGCTTTTAGTGCGAATCAGCCGATGTGGAGTCTAGCTTCCGTTGATCCCTCAAAAAATGAAGATCCAACTTTGGTTGTCATGGATGAGAATATGTTCAAGCTGCATTGCGACACAGGTCTAACTTCCATTCCATATTCCTCACAAGCGCAAGGTTTGTTCACCAAGCTTAATGAAGGCCGGCTCTCCTTTAACAATGACAGCGTGGCAGCCATTTATCGATCGAATTCCAATCGAGAAAAATTTGATCGGATTCGTATCCTCGCGGAGTAGAAGGGAATTACGGTTAGTCAAGTTGCCCTAGGTTACATGCTGTCACAGCCGTTCCCAACTATTCCGATCATCGGCTGCCATACACATGATCAGCTTGAAGATTGCTTGAAGGCTGATAAGGTCCGCTTTACTGAAGCGGAGATGAAATACCTGAGCTTACGGGATTAAGGGATAACCGATGTGTTTGTTGTTGTAAAAAGGATATAATAGAATGACTGCCTTAATAGGTATTATTCTTATACATCATTGGAGGATTACATGTCCTGGAGTAAATTGAAGCAACAATTGGAGAGTTTTCTCTGTCCTGCATTAATTGGGAAGGTCGAATATACGGCAACCAGCTATCGTTATTCACCCGATAAAGCAGGTCATTGTTATATTGCCGTAGACAAAAAGAACGTACTTAATATGAGTGATGCTACGACATTAATCAGATGGTATCAAACGGAGATGGAAATTAAGAATGATCCAGATCTCTATATTCCTATTACCACTCAAGAAATTGAAGCGGTCAGAAAAGGTGCCAAGGGGCCGATTCCGGAGGATCGTTTAAAAATAATGGCTAGAGGCAGAAAAATATCTGAACTTGCAAAGGAGCTTATTTCAGCGCAGTCAACATTAAGTAAATCAAACTTTACAGTTGAAGCTACTAAGTTTCTAGCCAGTTCTATTGAGGAAAGCCTAGAGAGCAATAATATCTTGTTAAATATTCTGGCGTTAGTTGACAGACGAGTTGGAAAAAAGCGGATTGTAAACATGAAGGATACAATAAAGCTAAAGCATCCAAGTGTGCAGTATTTTTATGAACTACGACTTAGTACGTTTTGAGAAATCTATAAATGAACCTCTATGGAATGAGCCAATCGTTGTGACATCACAATGGTTGGCTCATTTTTATTGCCATGAATGATAATGGTTGGTTAAGCGCTTTATATTTTTTTGGATTCATATTTTAAACCGCTTTAAAAAATGACATTCTTTCAAATAAAGCGCATACAATTTACAAAAAATTAATATATCGGAGGTGAGCCTTGGGGTCTTACTAGCAGCCAAGAATCGGTTCATAGCAAGAAAGAAGGGGAGCGCAGCATAGTCGATACAAGCAAAGTTCACGAATGGAGGGGTTCATGTGAGGAGACAGCGGAAGCTTCTAGCTGTTCTATTAGTCATCCTTTCTATTATTTCGGCAGGGTGCACGAATAACAATAATTCACCGGCGCCGTCGAACTCGGCCGGAGAGCCGAGCAACGACAATAAGGGCACGAACAAGGAGGAAGACAAGGGAGGAGGCGGGGGTGCGGGCACGACAGCAGCCAAAGAAGCGCCAATGCTAGCCAAGCTCGCAGCAGACGGCACGCTCCCTCCGCTGGCGGAACGCCTCCCGGTCCAAGCAGACGTCATGGTAGAGCCCGTGGTCAACGAAATCGGACGGTATGGCGGCGATTGGACGATGGCCTGGACGGGGCCTGGCGACAAGTGGTCCGTCGGACAGCCGACGGAGGAGGCGCTTTTCCGTTTCAACAAGGATGGCAGCGGCGTAGAACCGAACGTAGCCAAAAGCTATGAGGTCAACGAAGATTCGACCGAATTTATTATTCATCTTAGAGAAGGTATGAAATGGTCCGACGGAGTACCTTTTACAGCGGACGACGTGTTGTTCTATTGGGAGCACATGTTGACAAAGGAAACCTTCGGCAAGGCGATCTATGATGCCTATTATTCGGTTGATCCGGTTACGGGAGATAAGGCTCTGGCCACGGTAACGAAGGTGGACGATTACACGTTCAAGGTTGTTCACAAGTACCCGAGCGTACAGTTTCTTGAACGTGTCGCGATCGACAACAAGTGGTTTTTCGCGCCGGCCCATTTCCACAAGACAATCCTGCCCGAGTTTGTCGGCGAGGACAAAGCACTGGAGATCGCCAAGCAATGGGGCTTCGAGGATACGACAGCCTTCCTGAAGGAAACCGGTTATTATTACTGGCTTTACCCGCAGATCCCAACGCTCCGGCCATGGGTGGCCAAGAACGATCCGAACAGCGATCAGTTCATCATGGAGCGGAACCCGTACTATTGGAAAACAGACAAGGAAGGCAATCAGCTGCCCTACATGGACCGAATCGTCGCAACGAAAATTCAAGATCCGAGCCAACGGGTTCTTGGCACGCTGGCGGGCGACTTTAACCTATCTACGTTCGGAGCGCAGGATTTCACCGTACTGAAGGAAAACGAGAAGAAGGGTGATTTCCGTGTCATCACTTGGCAGCAGCCGGCTTGGATGACTTCGGGTATCCAGCTCAACCAAACGATCGACGATCCAAATCTTCGTAAATTGTTCCAGGATATCCGCTTTAGGGAGGCTCTTTCAATTGGGGTTAACCGCACTGAAATTACAGAAATCGTGACGAATGGCATCGCGGATCCAATCCAGGCCTCCGTTCAGGAAGGGCTTGTCGGCTATCAGGAAGGCTGGGCGGACCAATGGTCAAGCTTCGACCCCGAGCGGGCTAACTCACTGCTCGACGAGATTGGATTAACGAAGCGCGACAAGAACGACTTCCGGTTGTTCCCGGATGGCAAGGATGTGACCCTCACCATTATGGATTCTTCAGAGGATAGCGCCAATTACACCGAGCTCCTCAAGAAGTATTACGAGGATATGGGCATTAAGACAAACGTGAAGCTCGTTGATCAGGCGACGCTGCAGGAGCTGAAATATTCGAATCAGGTGCCGGTGAGCATTGAGAACATTTCCGTTGTGAACGTCGCATACCGTCCCGACGCGCTTGTGCCGCTTCGAGTCCTGACCCCGTGGTATGGACAATACGGCTTGTACGTTTCATCGGGAGGTAAGGAAGGCATGAAGCCGGAGGGTGACATCGCCAAAATTCTAGAGTACTGGGATCAGATTAAGGCGGCAGGAACGACCGAAGAGATTAACAGGCTCGGCGACGAGATCGTCAAGCTGCATATGAAAAACCAATGGGTGATCGGATACGCCGGCCCGACGCCAACCTTGATCGCCGCTTCGAACAAGATGGGCAACATCCCGGAGGATCTGATCTGGGCTGACGAGTTCCGTTCGCTTGGAGCGGCCCACCCCGCGCAGTTCTATTTGAATCCATAACTTTATTTTACATGCATACCGCAAGGGGGAGCGGTGGCTTTCCCTTGCGGCGGCATGTTCATTCTAAAGATAATTCATTCAGGCAACGAAGAGTGGTGAAAGGGAAGGGAGGATAACAGGTGCTACAGTATACGTTGAAGCGTATTTTGCTGGCTATCCCGGTCGTGTTTTTCATCTCCGTTATCGTGTTCTATATCATACAGCTGCCACCCGGCGATTACGTATCCAATTACGCGGCTGAGGCTTCAGTTGCAGGAGAGATATTCACGCAGGAAGACATGGATGCGATGCGGGCGGATCTCGGTCTTGATCGTCCCGTTTACGAGCAGTACTTCATTTGGGTGAAGGACATCGTATTGTACGGAGACTTTGGGTTCTCCTTTAACTATAACAAGCCTGTGCTAGACGTGATTGAACAATATATGGGTCTGACGTTAACCGTATCTTTGGTCACAATGGCTTTCCAATATCTTGTGGCCATTCCGATCGGAATCTACTGCGCGGTCAAGCAATATTCGGTAGGCGACTATTTCTTCTCCGGGCTGAGCTTTCTCGGAATGGCGACGCCGCATTTTCTGATGGCCGTCATACTGATGTTCCTCTCCTATACCTGGTTTGGCGACCCGCTGCTCGGTTTGTTCTCCGCCGAATACGTAAATGCGCCGTGGTCAATGGACAAGGCTGTCGATCTGGCAAAGCATATGGTCATACCCGTCATCGTCATCGGGTTGTCTGGGACGGCGGATTTGATTCGCGTTATGCGGGGTCAGATGCTGGATGAGTTAAATAAGCCGAACGTCATTACGGCAAGAGCGAAAGGCTTATCGGAGGGAAGGATATTGTTCAAGTACCCGACAAGGGCTGCTCTGAACCCGATTGTCAGCACGTTCGGCTGGTCGCTTACGTCGATCTTCACCGGATCCACGATAACGGCGATCGTTCTTAATTTGCCGATTCAAGGGCCGGTCATGTTTAATGCCTTGCTTGGACAGGACATGTATCTGGCGGGGACTTGGCTGCTGTTCATGGCTCTCTTGACGGTGCTCGGAACATTGATTTCGGACATTTTGCTCGCATGGCTGGATCCAAAAATCCGTACAGAATTCAGGGGAACGTAGACAATGAAACTACTGCCGGTATTCGGAAGACGACAAGAGTCTGGCGATGAGCCAGCTGTGGACAAGGACGCGAACTATAGCTCGCAATGGCGGCTTATGTACGTAAGGTTCAAGAAGCATAAGCTCGCCCGAATCAGCTTGATCGTACTGGCGCTTTTATATGCGGGAGCGTTATTCGCCCAATTTCTAGCCCCCTACGGACTGGAAAACTACGACAGCAAATACGTAAACGCCTCGCCGATGAAGCTGCGATTCGTCGATACGGAAGGAAAGTTCCATATTCGGCCATTCGTATACGGGCTGAAGTCGGGGCGCGATCCAGAGACAATGCGCAAAATCTTTACGGCTGACACGAAGAAGAAGTATCCTCTTCAGTTATTTGTTAAAGGGGAGCGCTACAAGTTTCTCGGCCTCATACCTTCCTCCACGCATCTAATCGGTGTCGAGGAGCCCGGTCGTCTCTTTCTGCTCGGCACGGACTCGCTTGGCAGAGACTTATTTTCCCGCATTTTGCTAGGAAGCCAGGTATCGTTAAGCATTCCTCTGGTTGGGGTTGGCATCAGCTTTGTATTGGGCTTGATTATCGGCGGAGTTTCCGGCTATTTCGGAGGCTGGCTGGATGCCGTCATTCAACGGGTTATCGAAATTATACGCTCCTTCCCGACGCTTCCGTTATGGATGGCGCTGTCCGCGGCGATTCCACCACGCATTCCGGTCGTCCGAATGTACTTCTATATCGTTATCATCTTCGCGTTTATTGAATGGACGGGACTAGCGCGGGTCGTACGGGGCAAGTTTATCTCTCTTAAAAACGAGGATTACGTCGTTGCAGCCAAAATCGCCGGCGTCAGTGACGCGAAAATTATCGCCAAGCATTTGCTGCCCGGCTTTATAAGCTACCTGGTCGTAGCCACGACGCTGGCAATTCCCGGGATGATTCTGGCCGAGACCGCTATGAGCTTCCTCGGGCTTGGCATTCGGTCACCCGCCACCAGCTGGGGCGTGCTGCTGCAGGAAGCCCAGAAGATCGATAATATTGCTCTTTATCCATGGAAAATCATTCCGCTCGGCACGGTTATTCTCACCGTCTTGACGTTCAACTTTTTGGGCGACGGCCTGCGCGACGCGGCGGATCCATACAAAAGGTAGGTCAAAATATAAGGTTATAGCGAGGGGATACCTATGACAGCAGAAGCCGCTCAACCGCAAATGCCACTTCTCCGTGTTCGGGACCTGAAAATTCGGATTCAAATGGATAACGGAGTGATGAATGCGGTGGACGGGGTCGATTTCGAAATCCGCAGAGGCAAGACATTAGGTCTCGTAGGCGAGTCAGGCTGCGGTAAAAGCTTGACGAGCCGGGCGCTTATCGGCATTAATCCGAAGGAATGCGAGACGTCCGGGACGATCTCTTATCGGTCGTCGTCGATAGAACCCGAGGCGAAGGAGGAACCGCTGGATCTGCTTACGCTGGACCCAAACGGCCGTAAGATCCGTTCTATTCGCGGGCGGAGGATCGCAATGATCTTCCAAGAGCCGATGACGGCTTTCTCGCCGATGTACACGATCGGAAATCAGATTATGGAAGCGATATTGATCCATCGGACCAAGAACAAAAAGGAAGCGAAGAAGATTACGCTCGAGATGCTGAGCAAGGTCGGTATATCGGATCAGGAAAAGCGATTCGACCAGTACCCGCATGAATTCTCAGGCGGGATGCGCCAACGGGCGATGATCTCGATGGCATTGTCATGCAACCCTGAGCTGCTGATCGCCGACGAGCCGACGACAGCGCTTGATGTGACGATTCAAGCACAGGTGCTGGAGCTGATGAAGCGGCTGCAGCAGGAATTCGGGATGGCGATCCTGCTGGTGACGCATGATCTGGGCATCATCGCGGAAATGTGCGATGAGGTTGCCGTTATGTATCTTGGGAAAATCGTCGAGCAGGCGCCAATGAAGGAGATTTTCCGTAATCCGAAGCACCCTTATACGAAAGGACTCTTACGCTCGATGCCTAGACTTGGCGGCAATAAGACGAAACGGCTGGAATCGATCGAGGGTTCGGTTCCGATTCCGATCAATATGCCGCCGATGTGCGGCTTCTACGAACGCTGCAAGGACCGGATCGAAGGCGTATGCAATATGCGGTCCGTGCCCGTGACGCAAATTTCGGGCAGCCATACAGTCAGATGCTTCCTATATTCGGACCAGCAGGGAGGGGATAACGATGGCGAAGCCCATATTGGAAATTAAAAATCTCAATAAGGATTTCAAAGTAAAGTCCAAGAAGGCATTGTTCGCGAAACCGGTATCCGTGCGCGTACTGCAGGATGTTTCCTTTCAGCTGCTGGAGGGGGAGACGCTGAGCATCGTCGGGGAATCCGGCTGCGGCAAGACAACGCTGGGCCGGTGCATCGTGAGGGGCATGAATGCCACCTCCGGCGAAGTCGTCTACCGTACGGAGGGTGGAGAGGCCGTTGATTTTCTTAAACTAAAAGGCGCCGAATCGAAGAAGTTCAGGAAAGACGTTCAGATGATTTTTCAGGATCCTTACTCCTCACTAAGCCCGCGGATGAGCGTGTACGATATCATATCCGAGCCTCTGATCGCCAACTTCAAGCTGCCCAAATCGGAGGTAGAGCGGAAGGTGTCGGCCATCGCGGAGAAAACGGGATTAAACGTCAGCTATCTTAAACGTTATCCGCATGCCTTCTCCGGCGGACAGCGTCAGCGGATCGCCATTGCCCGGGCATTAATTACCCAGCCGAGGCTTATCGTATGCGATGAAGCGGTATCCGCGCTGGACGTGTCGATTCAAGCCCAAATCATTAATCTGTTGAAGGATCTGCAGGAGCAATATAAAATCACTTATATATTCATCTCGCACGATCTATCGATCGTCGAGAACATTTCTGACCGCGTGGCGGTTATGCATTTGGGCAAGGTGGTGGAGATGGCTGGCGTAGACTCCATGTTTAAGCAGCCCAGACATCCGTATACCGAGGCACTTCTCTCCGCCGTGCCGCAGCCGGATCCGGATCTGAAGAAGGATAGGATCGTCCTGGAGGGGGAGGTGCCTAATCCAGCGAATCCGCCAAGCGGCTGCCACTTTCATCCTCGCTGCGCATACAAGACGGAGAAATGCGTCAAGGAAATACCCGCATTGCGGGATATCGGAGACAACCATATGGCGGCATGCCATTACGCAGAACAATTAACATTAAGGGGGGCAAGGCATGAACGGTGAACTAGCGCTGAACAATGATCTGAAAGAACTTATTATTTTTCTTGATTGTGGAGATACGATTATCGATGAAGGAACGGAAGTGCGCGACGAGCACGGCACAGTTATAGAGGGGAAAGTTATTCCAGGAGCCGATGAGATGGTTAGAACTCTAGCGGAGCGTGGTTACCGGCTTGCGATCGTAGCCGACGGTTTGGCCCAATCGTTCAAAAATTTATTAACGATAAATGGCCTATACGATTACTTCGAAGTATTGATCTACTCCGAGCAGTTGAAGGTCGAGAAGCCAAGTCCGCGCATGTTCAGAGCGGCTATGGGCGCGATGGAGCTTAGCGAGCAGGATAGGAGCCGGATCATCATGGTCGGAAACAACTTGTCGCGCGATGTCAGGGGAGCCAATCAGGCCGGCATTACAAGCGTGCATCTGAACTGGACCTCACGTTACCCGAAGACATCGCTTGATCCCGCGGAGCAGCCGGATTACACGATCGAGCAGCCGCTTGCGCTCGTGGAACTTGCGGATCGTTTGAATGAGGAACTCGCTTTGAAGAAGCGGGTTCAGGCTTAAAGGGAGCAGCAGCTAACCATGGCGAAAATCGATGATGTGGCGCGTCTTGCCGGCGTATCCAAAGGAACCGTCTCCAACGTGTTCAGTCAAAAGAGGCCGACCAGCAAGAAAGTGACGGAAAGAGTGCTTAAGGCATCCAAGGAACTGAATTACGTTCCGAATCACATCGCGAGAAGCCTGGTGACAAAAAAGACGATGGCGATCGGGCTAACTATCCCGCACGGCAACTTCTTTTTCAGCGCCTTTCACAACCAATTTATTAACGGCGTCGTGCTGGAGGCCTCCCGGTTCGGCTACAGAGTGCTGCTCGATATGCTTCCGATGCTGGAGGTGAGGACGCCTTCCTTGGCCAGCTACCCCATCGACGGCGCGATTGTGCTTGGGCCGACGGAGGAGGATGAAAGGATTCGCTTGCTTCACTTTAACGGCATTCCCTTTGTGACGGTAGGCAAAATTTTTAATGCGCAGGTAGAGGAAGCTCCTACGGTAAACAACGATAACGCTCGGATCGTGCATGACATTTGCGATTATTTGATTGCCAGAGGACATAAGAATCTCATGTTTCTGAACGCATCGAAAGGGACGACCGTCTCCATGGAGAGAAGAACGGCATTCATGGAAGCGCTGGCAAAGCATCGGCTCCTTATGCGGGATTCTGTGCACCATTACAAGCCGCACATCCAATCGGATCATTATTTGCATTACGGCTATGCTGAGACGATCCGCGTTATCCGGGAAAGCAGCGAGAAGGTGACGGCGATCATTGCGGACGACGACCGAGCAGCCTTCAACGCCATGAATGCGATTAAGGATTTGGGCCTGCGCATCCCCGAGGATATCTCCCTGTTTGTCATATGCGGCGATCTTTCGATGATGCACCAGACAATGCCGCCGCTGACCGGTATGGATTTGCAGCCCTCCGAGCTGGGGGCGCAGTCCGTCAAGCTGCTTATGCATAAGCTTGGCATCAGCAACGAGGGCGATTACCCGGACCATTTAATCATCGAAAGTAAAATCGTCGAGGGAGCTTCCTGTTCTTCGATAGAAGGAGAGTGGCAAGGTTGAAACGGCTAATGGTAGGCGCCCGCCCATACGGGAAGCGGCGCAAGTCCAGGCGCGGAAGCCGGAGATGATGCTTGGTTTCCTAACTACATAGTTCAAGATTAACCGACCACTGTCTCTGACGGCGGGCGGTTTTTTTTGCCGCAATGTAAAAAAATCAATAATGCATGGAAGACTCCTTAATCGGGCTGCTGAACCGCTAGATATATAATTCATAAGGTTACATGTCTCTTTATCGACATGATAGTATTGATCTATAACAATGCGACCGAAGGGACGATAATGAACCATGAAAAATAGGAATGTAACGGCGGTGCCTGCCGAATATTTGAGGTCCGTTAATGAAGAGCTTCAAGGGACGATTCAAGAGGTTTCCTATGAGGTAAGCAACTATATTCATTTATCGCGACAGCTTGTAACAGATCGGAACATCGCTATAAGTGAAGCAGGAAGAGAAACCGTTAAAGGTGATTCCATATGGAAGAAATGCAACGTCTACCTGCCAGCGGGCTATGACCCGAACGACACAGCCGTCAGATATAATGTATTGTATTTACTTCATGGAGTCGGCGGGGATCATTATGAGTGGTTAAGCAGCAATGGTAAGGTTGACGGACGATTTATTATTTGCAATCTATTCGACAATCTTATTGCAAACGGCGATATCGATCCGCTGATCATCGTCTTTCCCAACGGAAGAAGCGCGCATGACTGGATGGATACTTCCTTCACTTCGGAGGGTACCAATATGCTGGGATTCTATTACTTCGATTATGAGCTGAGATATGATTTGATTCCATTGATAGAATCTAAATACAAAACCTACGCGAAAATAACAGACACATCACCGGAGGGAATTGTATATAATCGCAGTCATCGAGCGATTGCCGGGCTTTCGATGGGGGGAATGCAAGCTCTGAACCTGACTCTCGGAGGTTACAGATATGATTCGACACGATTTACTGGAACCAAGAGTATCTGGGACAACGGACTAGATAACACGGTGCTCGCGTCAGGCATGTTAGATTTGTTCGCTTATGTCGGAGCTTTTTCAAATGCTCCCACATCGAGTGACGGCAACGTTCTTGGAGCAAGTCTCGCATCATGCGATCATAAGCTTCATTTGCTATATATGACCTGTGGAGATGCCGATGGTGTCGCTATTGGCAGCTATGCAAAATCGATAGAAGGTCTATTAGAACAAGCGAGGAATCATCTTGGTCATTACTATCAAATTTTGATAAAGGATGGTTTCCATGATTTCAACGTTTGGAATAACGGTGCCTACAATTATAGTCGCTTGATATTTAGAAATAGCGATGAATATATGTCCGATATTGTTCAGAAGACGCTTACCTAATCATTCCTTCCACCATCATTTTTGTCGTATTGAAGAGAAAGGAAGTAATCGCGAGATGAAAGGGTTCTCGAAGTATATAGGCGGGATTTCCATTAAGAATAAAATATTCGTTGCGAATATTTTAATCATTGTCGTATTTATTTCCACCCAGTCGATCTTCGCCAACACGATTTCGCAGAAGGCTATTATAGAGAAAGCCATGAACAACTCATCCAGGGAGCTTGTGCTCATCAAAAACAACCTTCAAACCTTGTTATCCACCATTGAAGATTATTCCAAAATTCTGGCAAGCGATTATCGATTGCAGAGCGTGCTCTATAACGATTATTTGATCAATAATAAGGTTAATGCAGGCAAACCGGTTGAAGGATTAAATAACCTCTCGATGAACAAAACCCTTTCAGAGACGATTAGCAATATTGTGGAGCCTAATACAAAAATCAAAGCAGTCAGCATTCTTACCTCCAATCAACATTGGGTGGACGTTGGGTTTGCCGACAACGCCTACGCTTCCCGCCTATTCGGTTACGGTTATGGGGCGGATGACCAAACCTATTTGCCCATTTGGACAGGTTTGATCAAATTCAAATTCTTATATGAAGGGGAAGACAACGTATTTGCGGTTTCCAAAACGGTTATTCACAAAGATACAGGAAAAACGATCGGCCGAGTTTTTTTGTACGTGAAAGAAACGACCATTGCCTCGATTTACGAAGAGGGGAAAAATAAGGGCGGCGAGTTTTATATCGTCGATTCCGCCGGGCGTATTATTTCCTCACAGAATAAAGCCATGTTATACCGGTATTTCAAGGAAGCCGTCTCTATCAGCATTCCGGGGGACGGTAAAGACGCAAGCTTCATCCAAGGCAGCGGAAGGCAAGAAAAGCTGATACTCACCTACCGCTTTGAACCGTTGCAATGGACAATTGTAAGCGCTATCCCCATGGATGAGATTACTTCGGAGCGTGAGGAAATCAATCAATTGATTATCGGGCTTGGGGCTGCATGCTTGCTGCTGGCATTAATGGTGTCCTTCCTGTTGTCCCGATCGATCACGAGACCCATCTTCCGGCTTGCCAAGACAATGAGAGAAATCCGAACGGGAAAGATGCAAGTCAGAAGCTCGTACCAATCAACGGACGAGATCGGATATTTAAGCGAGGGCTTCAATAGTTTAATGGATCGCATTGAGGCGCTAATGGCCGAGAACGTCGAGAAACAAAGGACAAAAGCCGAAATCGAATTTAAATTGCTGCAATCGCAAGTGAAGCCTCATTTTTTGTACAACACGGTCGAAACCATTATTTCCCTTATCAAGCTGGGCCTTGGGAAGCAAGCCATAACGGCGGCACAATACATGGCGAATTTCTATAAGATCTCGTTAAGCAAAGGCAGCGATATCATTTCGATAGGCGAGGAGATGCGTTTAACGGAAAGCTATTTGGAAATTCAGCAGCTGCGTTACGTGGAATACATGGCTTACACGATGGAAATCGACAATGACATTTTGGCCTATTCAATACCGAAGCTAACCTTGCAGCCAATCGTTGAGAATGCCATCTATCACGGGTTGAAGCTCAAAAAGGAAAAAGGAATCATTCGCATTACCGGAAGGCGCTGCGGCAACAATGTGGAAATCGAAATTTACGATAACGGGGCTGGCATGCACAAGGATCAAACCCAGGCGATAATGGCAGGATCCGGGGTTCCCAATGAAGCCGGCGGTTTTGGGATCAGAAGCGTATCTAATCGGATCCGAATGCTGTACGGGGACAGATACGGACTGAAAGTTGAAAGCGAATACGGCGTTTACACGAAAATTATCATCGTACTGCCTCTTCATTCTCATTAGCTCCTGCAGCATTCATTAGGCTCATTTCTAATATTCGCATGCTAAGGATGAAATAGGACAGGAGGAAAGACATGTACAAAGTACTTATCGTCGATGACGAATATTATTTCAGACAAGCCTTGAAGATTTCGCTGCCATGGAGTGAGCTGGGGTTTCAAATCGCGGGGGAAGCAAAAAACGGGGCGGAAGCGCTGGAGATGATGCCTGAAGTTGAACCGGATGTCGTATTGGTCGATATGAATATGCCGATCATGGATGGTTTGGAGTTTATACATAAAGCCAAGGAACTCGGCCGGAAAACAAAATTTCTGGTGTTGTCGGGACACAGCGAATTCGCGTATGCCAGACAAGCCGTGCAATTAGGCGTGTTTAATTACGTGCTTAAACCCATTAACGAAGAAGAACTCCAAGGCTGTTTGCTGGATATGAGGGAGCTGATACGAACGGAGCGCCGGGGCGAGCTTGAGTTGGACGATTTAAGAAAGCAGGCGAGCGAAGGCTTGTCTGTCAGGAAGGAGCAAGTGTTAATCGGTTGGCTGCAAGGCAATGGACAAGATATCTCTGGAGCTGAGCAGGATCGGTTAAGGGAATTGGGAATAAAGCTGGAAGGACTGCATTATCGAGCGGTTGTCGTCGATCTGGATGCAAACGAGGAGAGGAATCTTGAGGAGGGTATGCCGATCCGCAAAGCCAAGGTGCAAGAAATTGCTCAACACCATATACAAAGCGCCTTTCCGTGTGTCAGCTGTCACGATCAAGATACGCGTCTAGTTTTGATCATTGGCTCCCCTGACGGCTCCTTCAACAGCTTGGAAACGATTTGTGAACGGATTCGATTAAACGTACAGAACGACATGGCCAGAACGGTAACAATCGGCGTAGGGAATAGCTGCGAAGCGTTTGAGTTCATTCCGGTGTCATACAAAGAAGCGTTAATCGCCTTGAAGCAACGTTTTGTATGGGGAGGCAACAAGGTGTTTGTTCATTCCATGCTTACGGAAACCGGTATGAAAGTCGGTTTGTTCTCGGTGGAAAAAAGAAGCGGCTTGCTGATGTTCATGAGAGTCGGAAATTTGTCCGAGACGGAAGAGTGGCTCTCCCGTTTTTTTCATGATGCTCGCGTTCAAAAGGCTTCCATGGAAATGCTGCTCCTCGCCGGGATTGAAATCGTATCCACCTGCCTTGAATTTTTGGCCGAAGCGTCGCAAAGCTTTGAAGACGTCTTCCAAAATACGACGCAACCCGATATGATACAGCACGTTCAGCGGATGAAAACCTTTAATGAACTGGAGAACTGGACACGTACTACAATTCTAAGGGCCATGAGCCATGTGCATAGTCGCAAGCCCAATAGAGCCGCCAAAGTCATAGAGGAGGTTAAATTGTATATAACGAGGCATTACGGCAACGAGGAATTGCGGATCGAAGATATCGCGAGAAGCGTTCATGTCAATTACAATCATCTTTGCTTCGTGTTCAAAAAGGAAACGACCTTCACGATCAATGACTACCTGACCGAAGTACGGATCATGAAAGCAAAAGAACTGTTTGATCAGGGAGAGAAGGTTATCCAAAACGTAGCAAACCGGGTGGGCTATGCGGACGCCAATTATTTCAGCAAATGCTTTAAAAAGTATATGGGAATCACGCCCAGCAAATATGTGAATCAAATCCAATAAAGCTATTTAAAGCAGGCGCTGGACGAGAGTGAGAACTTTCCTCTATCGTCTATTTTTTTGCCGTTAATTTTACTGCTGGCCCGAGAATACTCTCTGTACTAAATTTAGGAAGATTCGTAAAATTAGCTCAAGGTCAAGGTTGATACCGCTTTCAACAGCTAGACTCAACCAATATCCGTTTCGACAAATAGGGGAGGTTTACAATGAAAACGAAGTCAAAAGCAGCAGCTATGTTCCTTATGGCAAATATTCTTCTAGTTTCATCGGCATGCAGCAGCGGGAATGAAACAAAGTCCAACCAGCCGTCCAACAATCCGTCGCCTTCGGCAGCTAGTACGGAAGATAACAAGGAGACTGCTGCACCGGACGGCAAAAAAATCAAGATGAGAGTTATAACGATTACGACCGACGAGAATCGCAATAACATCATGGAAAAATTCATCAAGCCTAACATTGCCGCTGCGCTTCCCAATCTTGAAGTCGAGTTTGAGCCGGGCGGCGGCGGCGAGGATATGGCAAACAAATTGAAGACGTTGAATTCGTCCGGGGATATGCCGGACGTATTCTGGAACGATGCGGGCTACTTTACCCCGCTGAAGAACACGGGCAGCATTTTGGATCTGACACCCTATATTTCCAAAGACGGCTTCTTGGACAAATATGCGGTGCCGGATGCGTTAAAGCATGTCGATAACGGAATTTACAGCCTATCCTCCGGAGCCGACACGTATTTCACCCCCGTCATCTTTTACCATAAAGACATGTTTGAGGAAGCAGGGGTTAAGGTGCCGACGACGTTCGATGAGCTGATCCAAATCTCGAAGACACTCAAGAGCAAGGGCATGGTTCCAGCCGTTACTCCCGGCAAGGACGGGTGGGGTCCGAAAATCTTCATGCTGCAGCAAATGATTCAAATCGGGGATCCGCAGGCGATGGCGGACCTCGTCAGCAACAAAACAGACTTTACCAATCCATCCGTCAAGGAAGGGGCGGCCCGCATTGAAACGCTGGTCAAGGAAGGCGTGTTCCCAGACGGAATAGCCAACCTGGATTACGGTCCGGCGATGGAGATGTTTACGTCTGAAAAAGCGGCAATGTTATGGATGTTTACTTGGGAGCTGCCAAATCTGGCAAAAGACGAAACGGTTGATTTCTTCCCGTTCCCAAGCGCGAGCGATAAGTATGATCCTGCACAGACCGTACAGTTCTGGGGTTCTCCGGTTAACGGCTATGCGGTCAACGGCAAAACCGAGCATCCGGAAGAGGCCGTTAAGCTTGCCGAATTTCTGGCCATGGCGGATGCGTTATACTTCGAAACTACAGGAGCACCAATATCCTTGCAGACCGGCAACCAGGCAAATGACAGGAGCCCGCTCATGCAGAAGTTCGTTGACTGGTACAATCCAATCCCTAATAAAATCGCGTCCTTTGCTCTTAATTCGCTAGATGCGAGAACTTCTGCCGAAGTGTCTACGCAAGGAGCGAACTTATTGACGGGCGAGTACGCTGCCGAAGACTTTAATGCCGCGATGAACAAGATTTGGGGCGAAAATACGTGGTTTAACAAGTAAAAAAGAGGCGATAACAGCTAAATCCCCTTCGGCTAAACCCGGGGGGATTTAGACACAAATTAAATGGTGGAGAGAGCGATGAACAAGTACTTTAGCACCAAAATGTCCATATTTGTTTTTGCTTCCCCGGCCTTGCTGCTGTTTACTGTATTTTGCGTATACCCCTTGCTGCCGGAGATCTGGATGAGCTTGCATAAGCATGACGGATTTCGAAATTTGGGTTTTGTTGGTTTAGATAATTACAAAGACGTGATGGCTTCGCCATCCTTTTGGACCGCTCATAAAAATACGTATCTTATTGTAGCGATCTCCTTATTGCTAGGGCTGCCCCTATCCATGATGCTATCGCTTTTTATGGACGCTCAAACACCAAGGTTTCGTCGATTCTTCAAGACGGCGGCGATGTTCCCCGCTATCTTGTCGGTTACGGTTGTTGCCCAGATCTGGCTGGCGTTCTACGAACCAAATTGGGGATTGTTCAACAGCATTCTTCATTCTTTCGGTCTGAGCTCCTGGACGCATTCGTGGTTAACGGAAAAGAAAACGGTAATGCCCAGCATCGGGCTGACATTCTTATGGCAATATATTGGTCTCAACGCGATGCTGTTTTATACAGGTATCAAGACCATACCGAAGAGCTACTATGAAGCGGCTTTGATCGACGGCGCCAATTTTGTTCAAGTCTGCTTGCGAATTACGATCCCCTTGCTGCAGAATGTCATCAAATACGTACTTATTCTGTCTACATTAGGCTCAATGGCCTTCTACTCGCATGTGCGAGTCATGACGGCAGGAGGCCCGGGCGACCTATCCAGGACGGTCATCTACCAGATGTATTATACGGCATTTGATACTTCCGAGTTTGGCAAAGGTACTGCAATCGCCGTTATCTTTATTCTGGAATGCCTTTTGATCTCCTTTATCATCCAAAGGTACGTAGCCAGGGAAAAACTAGAGTTTTAAGCTAGGGGGGAGCTTTCTGAAAGTATTAAATCGAGTGTTTTGGGTAGCCGTCGGGTGCACGTTTCTGTTTCCCTTGTACTGGATGGTAACGATGTCGTTGAAGTCCAAGAGCGAAGCTTATGACAATCCTTTTGGCGTACCGTCTTCCTTGGATTGGCTGAACTTCAGCGAAGCGTTGTCCAAATATCATTTTTATACGTATTTCGAGAACAGCTTGATTTATACGGTTGGCACAATTGCCATAACGCTCGCAACGGGCAGCATGCTTGCTTATTGCCTCAGCCGCATGCAATGGAAACTCAATTCGGCTGTGCTGTTTTATGTATCTATGGGATTAATTGTCCCAATCGAGGTAGTCGTTATTCCTTTATTCCAGCTGGTTAAAACGCTGCATATCAAAAATAGCTATTTCGGTCTTATCCTGCCGTATTCCGGCTTCGCTATCGCTTCCTGCGTACTCATGCTGTATGCCTTTCTCCGTTCGTTGCCCAAGGAGCTGGAGGAAGCGGCATGCATAGACGGAGCGAATGTCTATCAAACGTATATAAGAATCATATTTCCAATCGTGATGCCAGCGCTGTTGACGCAATGCGTCCTTATATTCATTCGGATATGGAACGAATTCCCGCTAGCTTTTATTATTGCCTCCAAGGATCAATTCCGGCCGCTTACCGTGGGCTTGCTTGGTTTCTTTGTCAACGTGGGAGTTACGGATTGGGGGCTGATCGGGGCGAGTATGCTGCTGTCCAGTCTGCCTATGATTATCGTTTATTTGGTAGGCAACGAGAAGATCGAAAATGCTTTGACAGCCGGGGCTATTTTGAAGTGAATTAGCCGGCACATGTGTATAGTATTTTACTTACATCCAAGGAGGTTTTATGGAAGTGAGAAAAAGAGCATTCGTTTGGATTATGACTTTCGTAATGGTATTTTCCATGCTGCCCTTTTCAAGGTCGGTAGTCTCGGCTGACAGTGCGACTAGTACTACTATCTATGTTGCTGCAAACGGCAATGATAACACAGGTGACGGAACGCAAGGAAAACCGTACAAAACGATTGCCAAGGCAAAAGCGGAAGTAAGGACTCTGCCTAAGACCGGCGGTGATATTGTCGTTCAAATTGCGGATGGATTTTATTCGCTAAATGAAACCCTGGTTTTTACACAGGAAGATTCCGGAAGTGCAAGCAGCACGATTCGCTATGAGGCGGCACCGGGTGCGAAGCCGGTAATCAGCGCCGGTGAAATGCTGGAAAAAGGCGTATGGACAGAAGCGGTTGGCCTTACCCAGACTGGCGGCTTAAAGGCGTATAAAACAACCCTTAACCGAAGCGATAAGCTGCGCGCGATCTATGTAAACGATAAGCGCGCCAACATGACGACGAGCCCGCAAATCGTTTCAACGGGCAGAACCGTCACGGGTACCCCTACAGTCAGCTTTACCTCCGCTGATAACCCTTGGGCGTGGCAGAACGGCAGCAACATTCGGGCCGGTATCGTATTCGATGCCAGCGTAGGTCTGACGACGGAAACGAAAAACCCTCAAAACATCGAGGCCGAAAGCATGGGCGGCTCCACCGCCAGATGGGCGAGACCTTTTGTCACTTTCGCGTCGATCGAACAAGCGCCGGCAGCCAGCAACAAGCCCGGCGGTGTCATGCTCCGGTTCCAGATGCCGTATGGGGCGATTTCACAGTCTTTAGGCAATAACACGCAATACAATCCAGGTAACAATCAAGTCATCCGCAACGCCTTCGAGTTCTTCAACAAACGCGGCGATTTCTATTTCGACCAGGCAGAAAGCACGCTGTATTACATCCCGCTTGCGGGTGAGGATATTAATACCGCCGAGGTAGTCATTCCAAAGCTTGAGACGGTCCTCGACATTAGAGGAATCCCGGTAGGAGATCGGTTGAATCCTATTGAGGGCTCGGATGATGGACGCGTCAAAAACATAACCTTCAACGGGCTGACATTTGCCCATACCGACTACAAACTGTTTGAACTGACAGGCACCTACACACTTAGCGACGGATCCGGTCCAGTAACGACCAGCTCCCACGGCTATGCGTCCGTTCAAGGCTCAATCGTGAACAAAGTTTACTTCCCAAGCAGCATTAACTGGCATGAGACTTTTTACCGAGGGTATGACATACCGCCTGCAGTCGTAATGATCAACGCAGCGAGGAACATTAAGGTACTGAACGGCGAGATCGGGCTTGCCGGATTTAATGGCATCCATATTGAAAACGATGTCAAGGATATCGAGGTCACGGGCAACTATATCGTGGATACACTCGCTTCGGGCGTTGTAGTCGGACATCCGCAGCATATCTATGAAAACGATGAACCGATTAAGCATGAATCTAGCGTTTCCGTCTCCGGCACGCCAATAAGGAACTGGGCCGGCGTTAATAAGGAAAAGTTTACGGCGGGTACGGAAGCCGTGCCGGAAAATATTTATATTACCAATAACTTTTTGTACAGGACCTGCTACGGATTTCCGGGCGCCAATGCACTAGCCTCTTTCTACACAACGAACATGCAAGTACTGCATAACTACATTTACGACACCACTTACGGCGCCATGAGCATCGGCTGGGGCTGGGACGAGTACGATGGGTTCGGCTTTACCGCCCAAGGTGCGAACAAGACCGGCGGCCCTTACCATGGTACGCATGAAACAAGCGTCGCAAGATCTCCGATCATTTCCACAACCTCAAGAAATAACAAAATAAACTATAACCGGATAGAGGAAATTTGCACGGTAGTTAACGACTCCGGAGCCATTTATTCGCTGGGACGCCAAGGTGATCCGGGTAATTTGCCGGGCGGAGGGACATGGGACTCCGTCAATAATTTGACTAACGACCCCGTCACCGACAAGAACAGCAACTGGCATCCCGACAACTGGACGAATTTCACCGAGATGAACTACAACTTTCTTAACCCGAATCCAACTGACAAACCTACAACCTCCAACAACTGGACCAACGGATTCCATCCCGACGAAGGCAGCACGTTCATTAAGATGCTGGGCAACGTCGTGCAGTCAAAGCTCTCCCATGCCCCAGGACAAAGCCGTCTTTTTGAATTTAACAACTGGAAGCGCAAAAGCGATATGATTGCCGCCCAAGGTTACGTGGACGGGAATAACAATCAGAACGGCGCTCCTAGGATTATTAACGACAATTACAAAAGCGAAGCCCGCATTTGGCCGGTTAAGGGCAACGAAATCGTTTTGAATTCGGGTCTTGCGAACGAATACACCCATATGATCCCAAGAAGCCTCATTGCGGATACCGAGTTTGAGCTGGCTTCCAACGTCATCATGGGTAAAGGCGAGAAGCTGAACCGCAGAGGTCTGCTAAGTGCTCAAGACACGGTTTGGCTCGCGCCTGCGAACTCAACTCTCTTTAACGAAGGCAATACGATGACAAAAGCTGCCGGCGACGCAAAGTCGATCAAAGCACCGTCTGCCGCAGGTGAATACAAACTCTATATCCAGTACGGAGACGGCAGAGAAACGGCCACTTCCAAGTATACGGTATACGTCGACCAGAACGCGTCAGCGATCAATGTGGCAGACGGGGAAAATTACGAAGTTTCAGCGGTACGGCCTCTTGAACTAACTTTGAGTAAAGACTACACCTATACGCTGAGCGGCAATCCCGTTGTGAGCGGGTACAAAATCGCCACCGAAGGAAGCTGGACCTTGGTCGCCAGCACGCCGACGGAGCCAAATGCCATGACCGTCAACTTTACCACGACCGTATCGGTAGCCAACAGGCTGCTCCCGGCGGATGTATCGGTAGCTCCTGGCGGGCAGGTGAGATTTGCTCTCGATTTGGATGACTCGACTAAAAAGATATGGATATCCTCGTCGAGCGGCGGACATTTCGATGGAGGCGACGATGAAACCGTAGCTTCCGGCGACATGCTCGGGATGACCGCGCCCATGTTGCCTGGTCCGTACATTATTTACGTACTGGCGGCAGACGGAGAAGTACTGAGTCAGTCTCACGCTCGCGTTGTGGTGAGCGATAAGACGCCTGCCGATATTCCTAGAAATGGTCTTGACTTATGGCTTAAGGCCGATGAAGGCGTGGAAAAAGATAGCAGCGGCAACGTGACTGGATGGACAAATATGGGAAGCGTCTCAGCGAGGCTTGTCCCGGCGAACGTCCCTGGCAGCGGCGGCGATAATCTTGGAACACCATCCGGCAACCCTACGTTAAAGAAGGATGTATACGACTATATAGAATTCGCCGCGAACTCAAGGCCGCTGAAGGCTGCAGGCTTTAAAGATTATAACGGCAGTATGCAGATGACGATTTACACGCTGGTTAGACCAACAACCACAGCCAACAACTCCAGCGACCAAAATGGCCTTGTTTATTTCGGATTGAACGAGGCTTACCAAACATGGGCTGCCAACGACGGCTGGAGCGGCATTAATCTCGGTGTAGGAACAAACCGAGTTAACATCCGCTTTGGTAACGGGGATGGCGGCGTATCGGGCGGCGGGCAGCAAATGACAACCACAGCCACTGACGGCCTCGTCAGCGTTCGTGCTCAGCTAGACGGAACCAATAGAGCCGTTTATGTTGATAACAACGTCATCGGCACCCCTGGAACTAACGCTAAGGCGCTTTCCGGGAACAAATCGGACCTTGGCGTAGGATATACGATGGCGGCTGCAACACCTTTCCGCTTCATGGGCAGGGTCGCGCAGATACTCATCTACGACAGGGTGCTTACAGCTGACGAAATTACGAAAGTAGAAGCTTACTTTAACGAGGTCAAAGCCGGTCGTGGCGGTTCCGCGAACCCAACTACCCCAATGGCAGTCGACAAAATGCTGATGACCTCCTTCATAGGGACTGTCAACAATCTGGACGATACGCTTTATACCATCGATTCATGGAACAATTTCGCAAGCGCTTTAAGCGAGGCTCAAGCTGCCGTTTCGAATGGCGGAATCGGGCAGGAAGCAGCCGACAATTCCTATTACGCGCTGCGCAGCGCGTTCAAAGCGCTTCAACTGTCAGAGGAGCTGGAGGTTTCCGGCGAAGCTGGTGCGACTTCCATTACGACGAAAGACGGCACGCTGCAAATGCTGGCGAGAGTGCCGGTCGTATGGTCGGTAACCGCAGAAGACGGTTCGGAGACAAATGCGGCGATCATTAGCGAGACGGGATTGCTGTCGGCCAAAAAGAACGGCGTCGTGAAAGTAACGGCGAAAGCCGTCGGCTCCAGTTTGAGCGGCAGCGCACGGATCACAATCAGCGGTCAAGAAGGCGCGTTGCTGAGCGGAGCTGCTTCCGTCATATCCGGGGAACCATTCAAATTGAACTTTGGCTTGAACAACTTGACGTCCGATGTTTATGCGATTGATCTGACCGTTCGTTACGACCCTGCGAAGGTGGAATACGTATCGGGCATCTCTCTGGTGGATGGATTCTCGATCGTGCTTGACCAGGAAGGCACTTCGGGCGGCGGTGAAGCCAAGATCCGATTCCTTGCCGCAGGCGCAGGCCAGGCCATTTCCAATACTGACAATCTTCTGGAGCTGAGCTTCAAGGCCAAAACCGTCGATGCGACTGTCGAGCTTAACACCATCACGGTCGAAAATGTTATCATCTCGGACGGCGTCACCGAAACGCCGGTAAGCTCGACCAGCCATAATGTCGCGATCGAGGTTACCGACAAGACGGTTTTGAGAGCGGCCATTGCCACGGCCGACAGCCGCTTGACCGGCGCGATAGAAGGTTCGTTCATTGGACAATATGCGCCTGGTTCGAAAGCGCTGCTGCAAACGAAGCTTGGTGCCGCCAACACCGCGCTGGCCGATACGACCCTGTCCCAGGCAGGAATAGAAGAAGCTGCAGCGCAGTTGACAGCAGCGATAACCGAATTCGACGGATCGTTAAAAACGTTATCCGGATCAAGCGCGTTGACCGTCGGAGATTTGGCGGTTATCGGAAGATATTACGGGCAAAGCAGCGCGGACGTCAATTGGCCGCTGTACAAGGCGCTTGGCATTACAACGCCGCGTCCGATCGGGGTGCAGGATCTGGCGGCAGTAGCTTACCGCATCATGGGAAATCCGCAGTAAACGAATCAGGTCCATCATTTAACGATAGGCAATTTTGTTCGGGAGGAGGCGCTTACGCGCCTTCCTCCCCTATCCATTTGGAAAGGATGTTGGCAAATGATACATACAAAAAGGAAGAGCGCGCTGAGAAAGATCCAACTCGTCTGCGTAAGTCTTCTACTGGCCGGCTCGATTCTGTTAAGCGGGTTTTCCTTGGCGGCTGATGTCGCTTACGCCGCTCCGTCGTATACGCTTTCCGTTTCGAACAATGAGCCGGTCACCGGCCGTGAAGTGAGAGTCCAGGTGATCGGTCAGGAGCTGTCCGATGTGTACGCAACGGAGCTTCAAGCGACGTTCGACACCGATCATTTGCGATTCAAAAGCGCATCCAGCGACCGATTCGGTTATGCCGTTGCGCCTGCCGTAAAAGGCAGCCAAATTGTATTGGCGTTTACGAAGGTCGGACCGATATCCGGAGAGTACGGGACGGTCGTGCTGGCGGAAATGGTTTTTGAGGCGACGGCATTGGGAAGCGGAACGGTCGAGCTGAAAAAAGTAAAAACCGTGGACAGTGCAATGACCGTCGTCGATCACGACGCGAACGCAATTGCGAGCTTGAAGGTGGTCGCGGCGCCGAACGATCCGGGCCCGGGCACCGACCCGGGAAGCAATGGCGGCTCCGGAGGTGATACGCCTGTCGTCATTGCCGAAGAAGGCGGCAAAATCATTATCAAACCGACGCCAAAAGTCGACGGCTCGACGGGCCGGGTCGTATGGACAATTGACGAGTCGACCTGGTTGAAGGCTATCGCCAAGATGACGGCAGCGGGCGGTGGACTCAAAAAGATTCAATTGGCATTGACCGAGGTGCCCGGCAGCACATCTCATGCATTGGAACTGCCTGCTGTGGCGTTTAGTGATACCGCAGATGTTGTGCAGGTCGAGATTTCTACTCCGTTTGGCACGGTAAACGTTCCGAGCAATATGTTCCGGGACGGCAAGCCCCCGGCGGGGAATATCGAATTTCGCATCGAGCAAGCTGACATCGCCGGATTGGACGAAAAACTGCGCGCGCAGATCGGCGATCATCCCGTTATCGAATTGAGTGTTCGCAGCGGCGGACAGGAGATTTCATGGCGCAATCCCAACGCGCCGGCGACGATCAGCATCCCGTATCGTCTGACTGCGGAGGAAAAGGCAAATCCGGAGCATATTACGATCTGGTCTATTGACGAGCAAGGAAAAGCGATTGCGGTACCAAGCGGCCGCTATGATGCGGCGACGGGGTCCGTGCTGTTCCAGGCCACGCATTTCGGCAAATTTGCCGTCGTATTCGTGCAGAAGACGTTTGATGACCTGGGCAAATTCGCTTGGGCCAAATCGGCCATTGAAGTGATGGCTTCCAAAGGAATTATCAACGGTGTTTCCGTGACCGAATATCGGCCGGGGGCTTCCGTGAGCCGGGCGGATTTCGCGTTGCTGCTCGTCAGAACGATGGGCTTGCAGGGAGCGAAGGGCGTGGCGTTTTCCGATGTGGCGGCTGACGCGTATTATGCCGAGGCAGTAGCTGTTCTGCGCGGCATGGGCATCGCCACGGGCACCGGCGACAATGAGTTCCGTCCAAACGATGCCATTTCGAGGCAAGATATGATGGTGCTGATCACCAAAGCGCTCTCGAACGCGAACAAAGCCGTACCTGCGCCTGCGGATCCGTTAAGCGGGTTCACAGATGCCGGCAGCGTCGCCGGTTACGCCCGGGACAGCGTTGCCGGACTGATTCATGCGGGTTTGGTGAACGGGTCGAATCAGAACATCAATCCGAAAGCGTGGACGACGCGGGCGGAAACGGCTGTGTTGATGCATCGCCTGTACAACTATTTTTATAAAACACTTTAAATACGAATTACGTGACAACGAGCATGTAGATGTAATTTGCGTGACAATCGAGCATGGAAGAGCTTCGCCCGCGTTGAAACGTGGCGTGGCCTCTCCATGCTCGTTTTTTTTGCATGCTTAGGACTTACGGTAATTTTTATTTTATTTGAACAAGATGATTACAGGTTATTTTGGATCAGCTTAGGAAGCCGAATCGAGACACGGGTACCCCGACCAACTTCACTATCAATCTGTACGGACGCATGGCCTCCGAATAAATGCTCTAGTCGCCTCTTCGTATTATTGAGCCCGATGTGCCTCAGGCCGGTGGTGCTCTTTTTCTGCTGTGTTTCCCAGATTGTCTGCAGCCGTTCCGGCTCAATACCGACACCATCGTCCTCGATTGTGAGGAGGAGCAGGCTTTCAAATTCATGAGCGGCAATACGAATCGTACCGGGCTCGTCCTTTGGACATATGCCGTGGAAAATCGCGTTTTCCACAAACGGCTGAATCAGAATGCGCGGTACAAGACAATGAAGCGATTGATCATCTAACTCCCACTCCACCTTAAACATATCGGCGTACCTGTACGATTGAATGTCAATGTAATCCCTTAGCAGCGCGACATCGTCATGGAGCGGGACAAGCGAATCATCTCCACCCGTTCTCACCGCATCCTGAAGCACTCGAATAAAAGCGGCAACCATGCGGACGATATCTTCATTCCCTTGCTTTTGGGCCATGTAAATAACGGCATTCAGTGTATTGTACACAAAATGCGGATTAAGCTGCGACAGCAGTAGTTCCATTTCGAGCTCACGCTTGTCTTTCTCGTGCTGGATCGATTCTTCGATGTGAGTCCTGAGCTGGCTCGTCATTCGGTTGAACCCATTTCCCAGTTTTTCCATCTCATCACCTGTATTGATCTGTACGGATGTCTGCAAATTACCGCTCGATACAGCATTCATGGCGCTATACAGCCGCATAACCGGACGCGTAATGCGGAGGATGGCCGGAATCATAAGGGCAAGGATAAGCGTGGTGCTGACAAGCGTGAAGAAACCGAGCAGGTACAAGACGATCTTGGCCCGGTCGAACAATGACGATTGCGAGATGAAGGTGGCTAGCCGCCAGCCGGATGTTTCGAATCGGTCTACCAGCAGGTAACCGTTGTTCGCGCGGAATGCTCCTTCCTTACTCGCGGCATCATTAAGATCATTGACTAGGCTCGCAACCTCTTGGTTGTCGCCGTTTGGCTTAGCATACAACACGTTGCCGGAATCACTAAGCCAAGCCATGTTCACGAATGGACTGAAGTCGAGCAGCGACTGAAAATGGGTGTAGTCGAGATTGACGATAAACTTGCCAATCGTCTGTCCTGGTTTCTCGATGTCCCGCACCGTCACGACATAGCTGATGATTGTCGTTTCGGAAGTTGGTTTCTGATCTGCAAGCATAAGGTGGGGCTCGGTGAAGCCGTACTCAGCACCTGACTGGACGAAGTTCAAGTACCACGGCTCCTTCAAGCGCTCGCTAAAATACCCGTCGTTTCCAGCTGCGTTCCAAAACACGCGTCCGTCTGGGAGCACAATCGCGTAGCTAGTTACTTCCTTGCGGAGGCCTTTATAGCCATCGACGAACTTGAACGTGGTCTGCATCATCTTGAACTGATCAAACGTGTCAAGCTGATCATATGTTTTGTAGAACTCCTGCAGCTGCTCGGCAATGATAAGCGTTAATGTGAATTTGGAAATGTCATCGGACATATAGTCGAGCTGGCGAACTGTCTGGCTCAGCTTCGCTTTGTCCTCCTCCATCATTTGACCGATCAGGATATGATTATAGTAGTAGTATGTAAAGGCGATGGACAGCAGGAAACTGACGGCGGCGACGATAACGATTCTCCAAAAAATGACGGTGCGAAGTCTGGTCATCGGGCCTGCTCCTTCGCACGGAACTGATGGGGGAGAACGCCTGTCAGCCGTTTGAACACTTGACTGAAATGCTGGGGAGAACGGTAGCCGACGCGAGCGGAGACTTCCGCCATTTTGGCGTCCTCGTGCATGAGGATCAGTTTAGCTTGCTTAATTCGGTATTCGGTCAAGTAATCAAGGAAAGTGCGGTTTAGCTCTCGCTTGAATAGTTCGTGCAAATATCTAACGCTAATGCCGATTGCGAAAGAGACATCCTCTACCCCAATCTCACTTTGAAAGTTGGCATGGAGGTAGCGCAGCGCCTGCAACAGCTTCGGTGAGAGCTGTTTGTGGGCAGCCGATCCCTGCTCGCGCAGCTCTCCGAAAGCACGGATAAGCCGCTCGCGTATATCAGCTATATGGTAAAGGGGACCGGCCGTTCTTGGTTCGAGCGGATCTGCTTCGGGAAGTCCCGCTGCCGCAAGTCGTTCGCGATACAGGGTGGTCAGTGCACGGATGGCTTCGTACAAACCGTGCAAATCGCATTCCGGTCGCGATAGACTGTCGAACCACTCTTTGATAACGCTTTCAAAACTGCCGTAATCCTCCTGCATTAGAGAGGATGCCGCCGCGTCAAGCCACCGGCGACCACTATTCATATTTACAGGTGCCATTCGTGCCGGCAAAGGAAGATCTTCCGCACATGCTAGAGCACCACGGCCAGAGAATACGGTATGTCGTGCGGCGTCTTCCAGTTTACGGATTAAGTCAGGCAGCTGCGCTATATCGTTGCATTCAAAAGCGAAATAGAGCGAGAGGGTATGACCAAGCCGGACTTGAAGCCCTCGCTGCACGGCCGATGCAAGCGCGAAAAAGGCATCACGCTGCAACGGCGCGTTTTTGTCGCACTGTTCGAACAACGCAACCAGCCGACCTGCTCCATGCGTGAATTCTCCAATTAACTCCCAGTTCGCTGATTTCTCCACATGCTTAAATTCTTCCTTCCATCCCGTAGTTCCGTTCGTATCGTGAGTTGTCGTGACGGCTGGGATTGTCGTGAATGGCACATCTGCCTGCAAGAGGAGCGCGCAAAGCGGCGGCCGCGCAATATGTCCGCCGTTCCTGGTCGACTGACCGCTTGCGAAAAACGCTTCCTTCAGCTGCTCGGAGCGGGAGAGCTTACGCTGCTTTTCGCTCATCTCCCATGCGAGTTTTGCTTTCGCAAGCTCCAGTATAAGCTTATCTCGATCAACTTCGTGTTTGATAAGGTAGCTCGACACGCAGCCAAGCGAAATCGCCTGACGGGCGTAATTAAAATCCTCGTAAGCGCTCATTACAATGAATTTGACCCCCCAGCCGCGTTCAGCCACCGCGCGGATGAGCTCTAGCCCGTCCATGACCGGCATCCGGATGTCCACGATCATGATCTGGGGACGGTGCTCTTCACAGAGGCGAAGCGCGCTTCGCCCGTTTGTTGCCGTCGCTGCGATTTCATATCCGTTCTCTTCCCATGGGATCAACGTTCTAATATGATCCAGCGCAATACGCTCGTCATCCACCAATATGATCTTCATCGAGGGCAGCCTCCCATGTCATAAGTGACTCCATTATACTCTACATATTTGGGGCGGTGAAGCAAAGTGCAGGATCCCGACCAAAAGTGCAGTTTTGTATTGTTTACGCTTTCATAGAGACTTGTATATGATGAGAACGTAATCAAAAACCTAAGGGAGGCTTTCGGATGCGTCGTTTGAGATGGGGAAGAGGAATCGCGCAGGCAATGACTACTTTGATTCTAATCAGTTTGCTTGCCGCATGTTCAGGCGCGGGTGGAGGCAACAACGGAGAAAACAACAAGACAAGCACCCCAGCGGCAGAAACAGAGAATAACGCTGCTGTAGAAGACGGCGGCAATAAGGAGCTTTCAGGGGAGTTCGTGCTTTGGACCTGGGAGCCGGAACATCCAACGGCGATAGCGGCCTTTAACGAGAAATATCCGGGAATCAAAATTAAGCGGGTGCAGGTCGAAGCGGCGGATGTGCCGAAAAAGCTGCAGACGACGATCGCCTCAGGCGGCGAGCTGCCGGACGTTATTCGGATCGAGCGAGGGCAGAAGGCAAAGATTTTCAGCATGGATATTCTCGAGGATCTTGAAGCAGACCCCTATGTCGCGGATCGAAACGTGTTATTCGAGTATGACGCTCCGGCATTCTCCATGAACGACCATCTGGTTGCTATTCCGGACGATATGAGCGTTGCTGGCGTTGCCTACATCAAGCCGTTAGCCAAAGAGTATCTGGGTACGGACAATCCCGAAGAGATGGAAGCGATGCTGCCGAACTGGGACGCTTTCATCGATAAGGGCAAAGAAGTTCTCGACAAGAGCGGTGGTAAGGTCATGATGTTCCCGAGCCTTGGCGGGGTTTACGATATCTTGAAGGGCCAGCGGGATCAGCCCTACTTCGAGGATAACAAATTAAACGTTCAGCTGCTCCAAAGCGTAGTATCGCGGCTCGTCCAGTTCCGCGATGCGGGCATTGTAGACAAGCTTGACCAATGGACGCCGGCCTGGAACGCCTCTTTTGGCGGCGACAAATATTTATTTACGCCAAGCCCGGTATGGATGCCGCAATATGTCATCGGACCAAATGACAAGAAGCCCGATCGGTGGGCGCTTATGGTAGCTCCAGAGGGCGGCTATATCCGAGGCGGATCGTCGCACGGTATTCCAAAAGGCGCGAAGAACGCCGACCTCGCATGGAAATGGATCGAGTTTACTTCGATGTCGCAGGCAGGCGCGGAAGCGCAGAAGAAAGACGGTGTATTTACCCATTTCAAGGAAGCGTATCAAAATAAAGAGTTCTCCAATTGGACATGGGAGAACTTCGGCAGCCAGGATATTGGGGAGAAGTTCTTCGTTGACATCTCCGGGGTAACGACTGACGTAGCCGAGAGTGTGAACGATCAAGTGCTCGACGAAGCCATGAGCATTGTGCTGCAGACTCTAGCGAAGGATAAAAGTTTCGGCGTAGAGCAGGCGATGGACCGGATTCAAAAAGAGCTGAAGGCGAAATTGCCGGACATCACGTTCGGATAACGGCTCGCTGGATGCGGCAGAGACGCTGGGAGCGGCCGGGCGGCCGCTCTTTGCGCTTTCCGAAGGCAATTTAAACGATGGGAGTGAGAATGATGGATGCCGTGAAGCGAAGATGGGTGCCGTATCTATTTCTGTCGCCGTATATGTTGTTCTACGTGGCCTTTGGCCTAATTCCAATCCTGTTTTCGTTCTATGTGAGTCTGACGAGTTGGAACGGGATCGGTAAAAAATCATTCGTTGGACTGGACAACTATGCGTTCCTGTTTAACCCAGACTCTTATTTCTTCACATCAGTCGGGAATACGCTGCTGTTCGTAGGCGTGTCGCTGCCGCTTCAGATGGCCTTTGGCCTGGCGATCGCCGCGCTGCTCTACAGCAAATTCGTGAAGTGGAAGGCCTTTTTCCAGCTCGTTAACTTCCTCCCGTATATTGTCACGCCGGTTGCAGTTGGCCTCATGTTTAACCTGCTGTTCGATTGGCAGGCTGGCTTCGTCAACAAGCTGCTGCTTGAATTTGGTCTCATCGACGAAGGGATCTATTGGCTTGGCGAACCAATCTATGCGCGTATCGTCATCGTGCTGATGCTGTTCTGGAAGGGATTCGGCTACACGATGATCTTTTATCTCGCGGGGCTTGCAAACATCCCGAAAGATTTGCATGAGGCGGCTGCCGTCGACGGGGCGACCGGCATGAAATCATTCTGGACGATAACGCTGCCGCTGCTTCGTCCGGTTACAACCTTCGTTGCCATTACGGGGATTATCGGCGGCTTCCAATTGCTCGAAGAGCCGATGCTGCTGCTTGGCGGCGCTGGAATGGGATCGGCATCGGCGGTCATCGGCGGACCGGAACGCTGCTGCCTGACAACCGTCTGGAATATGTACGATACGGCATTCGGAAGCACGACCCGGTACGGATTAGGTGCGGCGATTGCTTATGGGCTTTGCCTCATTATTGCCCTGTTCTCGTTTATTGGCACCAAGTTCTACAGGGAGGACACTTAAATGACGACACGATCTCGTACCATTACGGCGACGGTCAGTATCGCTCTGCTGTCGATCGTCGCCTTGCTGCCGTTTTACATTATGGTTGTCATGGGCACCTACAGAAACGAGGATCTTTTTACGAAAATCGTACTCATCCCAGGAAACTACCTTGTGGAAAATTTCAAGACGGTAGCGGCGAGCCGGTTTGATCTGGCCTACTGGAACAGCTTTATCGTTTCGGCAGTCAGCACAGTGTTGTCGGTGTTCGTCAGCGCACTTGCGGGTTTTGCGTTTGGGAAATACGAGTTCCGGCATAAATCGAAAATATTCGGAGCCGTTCTGCTGACGATGATGATTCCGGGCCAGCTTGGCCTCGTTGCGTATGTCATCGAGATGCGCTATCTGAGCCTGTCCGATACCTTGATGCCGCTCATCCTGCCTTGGGTGGCAAACGCATTTGGCGTATATTGGATGACGCAGTTCATTCGCGGCGCGGTACCAGCGGAGGTGATCGAAAGCGCGCGGATCGACGGCTGCTCGGATCTCGGGATCTTCTTCCGGATCGTGCTGGCCTTTATTTATCCGGCAGTAACAACGTTGTCTCTGCTTGTCTTCCTCTGGTCGTGGAATAACTACCTGCTGCCGTTGATCGTCATCAACAAGCCGGAAATGTATACGATCCCGCTTGGCATCACGACGCTGGGTTCTGCATACAGAACCGATCTCGCGGCTCAAATTCTGGGATTGTCGATTGGAACTTTGCCGGTGCTCGTTCTATTCGCTATCGGCTCGAAAAGCTTTATTCGAGGTCTGACAGCAGGATCGGTTAAGGGTTGACGTGGAAGCTTCTTCTTATATAAAAATAAACGAGCCTCCGGAATCTAAATTCCAGAGGCTCGTTTATGATTTAATTCGCGATTGCCGTCCGCCCGACGGCATCCAGACGTTTCTTCGCTTCCTCGTAGATGTCGCTTGGAAGCGGGCCTAGATCGGCGAAACGAAGATTTTCCGCCAAGTGGGCGGGATTCTTGGTGCCGACAATTGTTGTCGTCATGGAAGGGTGTGACAAGGTGAAGCGCAGCAGAAACCCGGTACGCTGCTCGCCATGTTCCAATAAATCGTCGAGCTTTGCTTGATCCCATGCGCTCCAGCGATCCTCCGAGCCGCGCCCGATGCCCGGCTCGCCTTGGCCAACGCCGCCGCGAACGATAATGCCGGCCCCGGTATCCGCAGCTTTCGAAATCCATTCCTCGTGTTCGCGTTCCAGAGCGGAGTAGGGCAGCTGGAACGTATCGAACGTTCCCCAGTCCACGAAAGGAGGAAGGTTCGGAAGGTAAGAGGAGACGCCGATGTAACGGGCTTTGCCGCTAGCTTGAATTTCTTTCAGCACGTCAACCAGCGCGCCTTCCTCGGCTTGCTGCACCGTTGGTCCATGCAGCTGTAGGATATCGACATAGTCGGTTTTCATTCGTTTTAAGCTCGTATCGATATTATGAAGCAGATTATCACGTGTCCAAATATGGGACGTCTCGTCATGATCGCCGCGATCGGTGACGCAGCAACCGCATTTTGTTGCCAGAATGTACTCGTCCCGACGGTGGCTGATGAAACGGCCAATCAATTCCTCGCTGCGGCCGTAATCGTAAGAGGTATCGATCAGGTTGATGCCTGCGTCAAGTACGGCATGCAGAATACGTCCCGCATCAGCATCCTCAACTGGTCTTCCGCTCCATACACGCGGGCCGCGAATTTCCATAGCACCGTAGCTCAGCTTCGTGACTTGTAATCCGGTGCGGCCTAATATCGCTTTGTCCATCGTTGATGCTCCTTTTCCACTTTATAACATCTAAGCTGTTTATATCATTAGATTGATAGACTTGCAACTGCAAGTACTGGTTTTCTCACAATCGGACATCACTGGAAGGACCGTTGTTCTCGTTGCGGCGCGCTTCTTCCAGTTCTTGCTCCCATGTCAAATGCTGATAAGCTGCGGCGGCTTTGTCGGATTCGAACCATTGCATGAAGTCTTGCCACATGGCCGTTGTCCAGGCTGCATCGATTTGCGCCGTTGTATAAGTTCTGCTGTTCAAGCGGGCAAAGCCAAACACGTCGCGGACCTGCGACTTCTCCGCATGGGTTGCCGTTAATTCTGCCAAATGGGCCGGGATAAAGATGACACCTGCCGGCGTGCCAAGAACGATGTCGCCCGGGAGGCAGACGGCTCGACCAATACGGGCGGGAACGTTCATGCCAACCATCGTGACGTCGGCGATCGCAGTTGGGTCGCTGCCTCTATAGTAAACATTAATATTTTCGATTTGCTCAATTTGCTGATTATCTCGTATGCCGCCCCAAATGACGGCGCCTCCTGTCTTCGTGCGAGTAGATATAGCAGTGGAGAGGTTGCCTCCTACATAGGTGCCTTGATAGATTTTATCAAACATATCGATGACGACAACATCCTCTTCATCCAGCGAATCAATAACCCATTGATTGAAAAAGCCTCTGCGATCCTCTTGCTCATGACCGTAATTCAGTAGTGTGTCATGCAAATCCGGGCGCTTAGGCACCATAACGGCTGTAACCGCGCGGCCGACCATGATTTTGTTCGGATGAATGATCTTGAAATCACCCTCGAACTGATAATGATACCCTCTCGACCAGAGTGGTCCCCATGCTTCCTCAAGCGTAATTCTGCTTAATCGACCGAGCACGCTGGACGGCACTTTGGGGCGGCCATCCGGGAAGCGCTCTCCTTGCCACAGCGGTGATAGCTGGATTGTATCTTCGGCATTATTAAATTTCATATCGAACACCTCGCTTTTATCTTTTGTATTGCTTTAGCTCCAAAGCCGGTCGTTAGACCAAAAGCCGTTCCATTCGTCGGTAGGAAGCCATAGTCCAGGGATTTCCGGGTGCAGATGCTGTGCGATAACCTCGTCGTTAAGCTCCTCGATGCCAAGGCCCGGCGCATCAGGCACATGGATGAAGCCATTCTGGACCAGCGGCTTTGGCAGCTTGCTGACAATCAGATCGTCCCACCATTCAACATCGACAGAATGGTATTCAAGCGCCAGGAAGTTTTCCGTGGCAGCTGCGGCATGTACGGCTGCGAGGCAGGCGATAGGGCTCTCCGCCATATGGATGGCCATCGCAACGCCGTATTCCTGGGCCATGTCACCGATTTTTTTCGTTTCTAGAATACCGCCGGTCGTCAGCACGTCGGGATGGATGACGGATACGCCTCCGGATTCCAAGAGGGGCCTAAAGTTCTCCTTGAGATAGATGTCCTCTCCGGTACAGATTGGAGTTGTCACCATGCTAGCGAGCTGGGCATATTGATTCGTGTATTGCCATGGAATCATATCTTCCATCCAAGCCAGATTGTATTTTTCAATTCGACGGCCTAGCTTGATGCAATCCTGCAAGCCGATGTGTCCGAAATGGTCTACTGCGAGAGGTACCTCGTAACCGATGACCATGCGAACGTCGGCTACGTATTGCTCCAGCATGTCGAGACCTTTCTCGGTAACATGAATGCCGGTAAATGGATGAGCGATGTTATAAATATCGTAGTGACGATTACGTATTTCCCGCAGTTCATGCTCCGTGAAATTCGAATGCTTGCGGGAATACCAAGATTTGGACAGTGCTTTCTTTTCCTCTAGAAAGCCAAGCGGGGCATTTAATGTTCCGGGCTCATTAATAATCTGATTGATGCCAAGATCCATCTTCAGGAAGGTGTACCCTTGTTCCATTCTTTTTTGCAGCGCTAAGCCCATTGCTTTTCCCGTATCCTTGCCGTCGACGTCGGTGTCACAGTACATGCGGATTCGGTCGCGGAATTTTCCGCCCAGCATTTGATAGATTGGCATGCCGTAGGCTTTGCCGGCAATATCCCATAAGGCGATCTCAATGCCGCTCACGCCGCCGCCTTGCCGGGAATGTCCGCCAAATTGCTTAATTCTGCGGAACAGCTTGTCGATATTGCACGGATTTTCGCCTAGAAGTCTGCTTTTGAGCTGAAGGGCAAACATTCTGTCGGCGCCGTCTCGTACTTCGCCGAAACCAACGATGCCTTGGTTCGTGAACACCTTGATCAAGCTGCAGTGCATGGGAGCACCTGCAATATCGGCAAAACGAATATCGGTAATACGAAGCTCCGAAGGTTTGGAGTAGGTGTTGACGTAAGCTAACGTGCTTTCATAGCTTTCCTGTTGAGTCACGGGCATGGCTCCTTTAAGAGATATAGGTATTGGTCATTATTAATCAGTTACATTAACATGCCAGCACCATCCACACGGATGGTGGAGCCTGTCATAAACGAGGTTTCATCTGAGGCAATGTAGCAGGCTAGTGCTGCGACATCCGCAGGCAGTCCGACACGGCCAAGAGGGAATTTTTTTGGATTGGGATTACTATGTGATTGCCTGGACTTGCCGACGTCAATTGCGCCGGGCGCAATCGTATTGACCGTTATGCCATAACGCGCAAGCTCGATAGCGCTTTCCCTGCCTAGCATTTTGATGCCGCCTTTCGACATGCAGTAGACTGCATCGAAATCGGTGGGTCTTTTGCCATGGACGGAAGAGATATTAATGATGCGGCCGAAATTTTGTTTCTTCATATAAGGGATAACCGCCTGCATGCATTGCCAGTACCCTTTAAGATTGATGTTCATGACGCGGTCATATTGTTCTTCTGTATAATCGAACCAATGGATGTTAAGCTGCAGTGCAGCATTGTTGATTAGAATATCGATACCGCCAAGCTCAGCCGCACTAGTATCGACCATACGGAAGATATGTTCCCGATCAGCGACATCTGCTTGCACGGTCATACACAAGCCGCCGAACTCCTCGATTTGATGCTGCGTATCTTTGGCTCCGGCCTCGCTGGCATTGTAGTGAATGGCAACCTTCGCGCCTCGCTTTGCAAGCTCTATCGCAATACCTTTACCGATGCCCGTTCCCGCACCGGTGACGAGTGCCGATTTTCCTATTAAGCTTTGGCTCATTGCGATCGCGTCTCCCCCTCGGCGGGCTTGTTCATACGGTAATCCATATAATGCAGGAGGAAGCCGCCGTCCAGTCGGATATCTGCTCCGTTCAAATAGCCAGCTTCCTCTCCGGTAAGGAAGAAGGCAAGCTCGGCCAAATCGGTGGCCGTTCCAAGCAACGCCCCTGGCACCTTGTAACGGTAATCGTCGTAAAGTCCCGAAAGTTCACTTTGAAAAGTAACATCCGAACCTTCGATAGGGCCCATCTCAATCACATTGACACGGATGCCGAACCGGCCGAGAAACAATGCCGCTTCATGGGCAAGCATCTTCACCGCGCCTTGTGAGGCGCTGTAAGTGAAGGACGCTCCGGTTGGCTTCTCGTTGTGAATGGAGCTGACGAAGATGATGCTGCCACCGGCTCTAGCTGCCATCCGTCTGCCTAACGCTTGGGTACAGAAGAAGGCGGATTTGGCATTTCTTTGCATGATTTCGACAAATTCTGATTCCTCACAGCTTTCGACATGGGCAGGTCTTATGGCACAGCAATTGTGAATCATAACATCGACAGGGCCAAGCAGCTTTTCAGCCTGATCGAGCATAGTCGATAAGTCACGGCTGCTGCATAGATCCGCATGGGTAACGAGTACCTTAGAGCCTGCAGCTGTGCAGGAAACGAGCACGTCTTCCCATTCCTTGTCGTCTTGAAGACTGTTTAGAATCAGATCCGTACCACCCTGGATAAATCGTGCGATAAGGCCCTTGCCAGACCAGCTGTCGGCATCCGCGATGAAGACCACGTTCCTGGGCAAACCGTGTACACCTCCTCATAAATCTGGATTCTCTTCGGTTCCCGTTTCTCGTTACATGACCATCTTACCGAGCGATTGAAGCGAAAAGCGATGCCGTAAAATTATGATTTTGTTTGTTTTTTTACGGTTGATGCGACTGAAAAAAAGCTGATCATTTTCATCTTGACATTCCCGCTTGAAGCGACTAGCATCAGGTTATCGATTATCGATAATCCTAAAAAATACCAAATCCAAGGGTGGTGATAACAAGTGTCCATTGAAACAGCCAGTTCAGAGCAAAATCCAATCTCTCTTAGTGAGCATGTCTATATCACCTTAAAGAGGCAGATTATGAAGGGTGAACTGCTGCCCGGACACCGTATGATCGTTCTTGATATAGCCAAACAATTCAGCGTCAGCCAAGCGCCCGTCAGAGAAGCATTGGAGAGGCTGAAGCAGGAAGGTCTTATTGTCGGCAAAATGAATAAAGGCTCAGCCGTTTCTGAGATAACGGCCCAGGAAATACGAGACATATACTCGCTGCGCCAAATGGTCGAAGGCCACGCGCTTCGTGCAACGATGAAGGTGCTGGATGAGAAGGATATTACTTACCTTGAAGGCGTCATTGCCGGTATGCGGGAAGCAATCGATCAAGAGGATCCGTACCGTCTGGTTGAGCTGGATATGCTCTTTCACGGTTACTTTTATTTGCGTAGCGGGAATGAGCTGCTGTACAACATATGGAACAGCATTAAAACAAAGATTATGCGCTTTATTACCGTAACGAATCAAGATCACCCAGGCTATTCTCTTTCTGACTCACACACCGATATTTTGAATCTTATCAAATCGGGTGACGTCGATCTTACGGAAACGCTGCTGCTACAGGGATTGGATTTCTATAAAAATTACACCGGAGAATAGCACGGGAGCCATATTGACTTATTCATCCTTTCTCAAGAGAGGAGTGCCGATTATGAAGCAAGTGGAATTGGTTCGTGCTCGAACGCTGAATGAGCTGTTTCCCGGCATCGCCGGAGATATGAAGAGGAGCCTGGAAGAGAACGGTCTTCACGCTTTTTACGCTTACCCGGCTATAGCTTTGTTTAGCATTAGTACCCCAAAGGTGGATTTATGGTCCCGAAGATACGTTGTCGATGAACTGTATACTGTCATCAAGCGTTATGCGCCTGGCAACACGGCTATTCTTCCTGATGACAAGGGACATGTCGGAATCATTTTCTCGTGGGATGATCGCGAATCCCTATTAGAATTGTACAGCAGTATTTGCAACCAAGAGCATAGCTTCTCCCCTCAATTGATCTCACTTGGCATTAGCAATCCTTATCCGCAGCTATCTGATCTGCATCACGGTTACGAACAAGCCCTCCTCGCAATGAAATACCAATTCTACCAAGACCAATCACAGCCGATTTACTTCAGCAGCATTACTGAGTATGCAAGCGACGCCGAATATCCTGAAAATATGGAGGATGAACTTCTGCATCTTCTGACTAGCGACTCGATCACAGAATCTAGTACAATTCGTCAAGCGGTGGATGGCTTCTACGAAATGTTAACTCGGAATGGTCCGCTGCCAGTCAATAAAGTCGTTGATGCAACACTTCAGCTTCTAGTCAGCCTGCAGCTTCGGGTCAAATCCGCACTTGGTCAACCACATCTATGCAGTACGCCTGATATTACGGCACTCATGCAGCTGCACACGCTGGAAGAAATGAAAGACGCGGTTTGCGAGGCTTTAAAAGGGATGGGGGGAGTGTCTTATACCTCCGACTGCCTCAATCGCAACTTAATTAAGAAAGCGGTTACATTGATGGAGGAAGAGTACGATAGGGTATCCCTGCATTACGTCGCTGATAAAGTATTCATTACTCCAGCTTACTTAAGCTCCTTATTCAAATCGAAAATGGGTGTTACGTTTATCGAGCATCTGACTCGTATACGAATATCCAACGCTAAAAAGCTGCTTAAGCAAACGCATCTTAAAAACTATGAGGTCGCCGAACGAGTCGGCTATCAAGACTCTCGTTACTTTAGCCAAATTTTTAAAAAGAAGGTAGGTTTGTCGCCAAGCGAATTCCGGGATGCGAATTAAACGAAATAAACAACCGTAATGGAGGTTATTAACGAGAATGAAGGAGTGTGTTTGCTTATGAAATTAGCTGAGTTTTTCACTTCCTCTCCGGACCAGTTATGGCATTTGGCGAAGCAGATGGGCGTTGATTATGCTGTTGGCCCGCTGCCGAGGGAAGATAATGGCATGAAGCCCTGGGATTATATGAATCTGCTTCACATGAAGCAGCGCTATGAGAATCATGGTATTCAGCTGCTTGTCATCGAATCAGCGCCGCCGACGAATAAGATCAAGCTTGGCATGCCAGGCCGCGATGAAGAGATTGAATGGATGGGGCAGCTTATTTCGAATATGGGTGCTCTTGGCATTCCCGTTTTATGCTACAATTTCATGGCGCAATTTAATTGGTTCCGCACGTCGACAACGACGCGTACCCGCGGTGGAGCGCTCGTATCCAGTTATGATCATTCCTTGATGCAAAATGCGCCACTCACAGAAGCTGGCATCGTGACTGAGGATCAATTGTGGGACAATCTGCGTTATTACTTGGAAAGAATTGTGCCAATTGCAGAGAAAGCCAAGGTTAAGCTGGCACTACATCCTGATGATCCGCCTATAAGCCCGATTCGCGGCGTATCACGTATTCTCCGAAATGCAGAGGCATTGCAGCGTGCGATTGATCTTGTGCCAAGCGAATATAGCGGAATTACACTATGCCAAGGCACGCTTGCGACTGCAGGCGAGCATATCCCGGATGTCATCCGCCATTTCGCAAGACAGAATAAGTTATTCTTTGTGCATTTCCGCGACGTTGTCGGAACGCCGGACAAGTTCCATGAGACGTTCCATGATGACGGCAAAACCGATATGTACGAGGCCATGAAAGTGTATTATGAAGTTGGATTCGATGGTCCATCCAGACCGGACCATGTTCCGACAATGGAAGGGGAAGCTAATACGAATCCTGGATACGAAACGCTTGGACGTCTATATGGTGTAGGTTATATTAAAGGCTTGATGGAGGCGGCAATGGCAGAATCGAAGTCGTCTGCCGAGGTCAAGACGGGATAGCGGTTCTATAGAGGAAGGAAGCTATGTATGCTGCGGCTGCATAGCTTTTTTCTGTTAGATAGGTCCTTTTTTAGCCAAACAAGAGTGTAAAAAAACAAACAAATTCATAATTCTATCGCATGTACACTTGTAAGCGATTTCAATAAAATGAGCCTTATAGATGCTGTGAGGGAGATGAACGTGAGATGAAGGCGGAAGCTGTGTATAAGCCGGCGGCTGCAAAGCTGCGCATGACGAAGAAACTCAAAGGCTCGAACCATAATAATTTGGCAGGCTACATTTTCATTTCACCCTGGCTGATCGGTTTCTTGCTGCTTACGGTATGGCCGATCATCCAGTCTTTTTATTTGTCCTTTACGGAGTATTCGCTGCTTGAATCTCCGACTTGGACCGGAACGGATAACTACGCCAACATTTTCAAGAACGATACCGATTTCACGACTTCACTCAAGGTAACCTTTATTTTCGTGTTGTTTTCTGTCCCGCTTAAGCTTTTCTTCTCATTGATGGTCGCAATGATGCTGAACAAAAATTTGAAGGGCATAAATCTTTATCGGACGGCGATTTATTTCCCTTCTCTCATCGGCGGGAGCGTAGCCGTAGCGGCGCTGTGGCGCAACATGTTTAGTTTGAACGGTTATTTCAATCAGGTTCTTGCCTGGTTCGGCATTGAAGGCGTCGGTTGGATCACGAATCCGGATACCTCGCTCGCAACTCTGATTTTGCTTAATACGTGGCAATTTGGTTCTACAATGGTCATCTTTCTGGCCGGTCTGAAGCAGATCCCTAACGAGCTCTATGAGTCAGCGTCGGTCGATGGTGCCTCGAAGCTGCGGAAGTTTTTCCATATTACACTTCCGATGCTTTCGCCGGTTATGTTTTTCAACTTGGTGCTCGGCATTATCGGTTCGTTCCAAATGTTTACCGCCGCTTCCATCATTACGCAGGGTGGTCCGATCAATTCGACGTACATGTACGCACTGTTCCTCTACGACAAGGCGTTTAAGCATTATCAAATGGGATATGCTTCCGCTCTTGCCTGGATTCTACTCGTTATTGTAGCGCTAATTACCGCCATTAACTTTCTGGTATCGCGCTACTGGGTATTTTACGAGACGGATGGAGGGAAGCAAAAATGAACAATGCGCTTAGAAGTAACAAATTCACCAGCCATCTGCTGCTGATCGTGTTCTCTCTCCTGATGCTTTATCCGGTTATTTGGTGGATTGGCGCTTCACTCAAAACGACGGGCGAGATGAGCTCGCCTTCCATCTGGCCTTCCAAGCCGATCTGGGAAAATTACACACAGGGCTGGCAGTTTTCTCCAGAATTTACTTTTGCACGTTTCTTCGGAAATACGCTCCTTATGGAGTTTTGGAACGTGCTGGGCAGCATTCTCACAAGCGCGATCGTCGCATACGGCTTTGCACGTCTGAACTTCAAGTTCCGCGGCGTATTATTTTCGATTCTATTGCTCACCATGATGCTTCCGGGGCAAGTGACGATCGTTCCACAATATATTCTCTACAATAAGCTGCAGTTTATGGACAGTTATATTCCTCTAATTCTCCCGCATTTCTTCGGCGGCGGCGCATTCTTTATCTTTTTGCTGGTCCAATTCATAAGGGGCATCCCGCGGGAGCTGGATGAGGCTGCCAAAATCGACGGTGCATCGGTTTACGGTATTTTCTATCGGATTGTATTGCCGCTTATAAAGCCTGCTTTGGTGACGGTGGCGATCTTTACGTTTATATGGAGCTGGGACGATTACTTCGCACAAGTGCTGTATCTGAATTCGGTTGGCAATTTTACGGTCAATCTGGCTCTGCGCATGTACGTGGATCAGTTTGAAGTCCAATGGGGCAAGCTGCTGGCGATGTCGCTGGTTTCGGTTATGCCGTCCGTCGTTTTGTTTTTCTTCGCGCAGAAGCATTTCGTCGAGGGAATTGCAACGACGGGCTTAAAGGGATAACAACATGGCAGGTCCAGCTCAAACTATAAGGTAAAGGGGACAAAGAGGATGAGGCAAAGTGTTTACAAAGGATTAACGTTATTGACACTTGCAGCTACATTGGCATTAACGGCTTGCGGGAACGGCGGCGGGAATAATGGAGAGTCAAATGCTGCAAACAGCGGCGGTAAAGCAGATCCCAATGCTCCGGTAAAGCTTAAGATCATGTGGCAGGGACCGGATACCAGGCATCAGGCGATGCTGAAAACGCAGGAGGTGTATACGAAATTAAATCCATCCGTCACCTTCTCGCCTGAATATATGGCATGGGACGATTACTGGAAGAAGTTGCCGACGCTTGCTGCTTCCCATTCGCTGCCGGATGTCCTTCATATGGACGGCGCATACATTCAGGAATTTGCGACAAGAGGCACACTCGAGGATTTATCGGATATTGATCTTACCGGCATCATTGATGATAAGACATTGGAAAACTTGAAAATAGACGGCAAGCTTTACGGCATCCCGATCAGCCGTAATGCGCAAGGCATTGCCTTTAACAAGGAAGCGCTTACGGCTGCCGGCATCGAGCTGCCGAAGAAAGACTGGACGTGGGATGAATATTTTGACTTTGCAAGAAATTCGCGCGCCAAGCTTCCGGAAGGCGTCTATCCGATCGGCGACTCGACTACGTGGGATCATTACGAATACTATCAAATGTCGTACGGCAAAGGTCCGATTATTCAAGAGGATGGCAAGAAGTTTAATCTTGACAAAGAGCTGTTCATGAAGTTCTACGGCATATATGCGGAATTCCGCGAAAAGAAAATCGTTCCTCCTGCGGACATGGGCAGCGCCTTCAAGGACAATGATCCACAGGCCGATCCGATGGCAAGCGGCAAAGTAATGACACGAGGAGCTACGGTTGGTTCGGTAGGCGCGCTGGCGCAGTTAATGCCGGGGAAAGTGGGCATCGTCAACATGCCGGTCGGGCCGGAGGGCGGCGGATGGGCGCAGCCGACTATCTTCCTGAGCGTAAGCACCGATGCGAAGCATAAGGATGCAGCCAAGGCTTTCATCAAATGGTTCGTTACGGAAAAGGAAGCCGGCCAAACGTATGGGATGAATTTCGGCATTCCGATCTACGACGATATTTACGCAGCTCTTGAGCCTAATTTGGAAGAGAAGGATAAGCTCGGCAAGGAATTGTACGACGTAGCGAAGGATAAAGCGATGCCGTTCTCCCCAGCTGCGGCAGGATGGACAGAGTGGGTAGACAACTACAAGAAAACGATGGATGCCGTTATGTTTGGCCAGAAATCGATTGAAGATGCTTATAATGATATATCCAAATCAGGCAATGCACTCGCAGAGAAGTTAAGCAAAGCGAAATAATCGTTCGTTTACGAGAGTGATCGAGAACGGCCCGTTATTAACGGGCCAATCCCCAATAACCTTCTACATCCTTGACCGCTTGAATATATTTCGAGTAGATGTGGATTGAAGGAGGAAATGGGCAAATGGACGTTTATTCGAATGGTACTGTTGTACATACAGGCCGCTTGCCAAGAATGCAATTGGTGGAGGACTTCATCGCTTTTATCCAAGAAGCTAATGAGCTTCTTCAGAAGGAAATAGATCTGTCTCCTGTGAATCAATTAGTTACAAGTACCATCGGCCGCCTTTTCCTTCAACTGAGGTCTCGCTATTCACCGGAAGAAGTACATGCTGTTCTAAGCAATGAATACATTCAATTGAACAGACGAAATTTGCAGGATAAACTGTCGGAGGCTGAGTTTCTGGTAGAGCTAAGCGATTCTCGTCAGGTCTGCCAGTTTCCGGATTCCGTTTTGGATAAAGTGGAACAACTGCCTAATTGGAATACTTACATAGCTTTGGTTGGTGAGGAATTATCCACTCTTCATGGGATTGTTGAGCAGGCTAGGCAGTCTGACAATAAGCCGTTTGTCTTTGTTGGCAGCGGACCACTTCCGTTAAGTCCAATTCTTCTGCATCTTTTAAGTGATGTGAAGGTCATCTGTCTGGAGATGAATCCTGTGGCCTATGATGCATCATGCACTCTGCTTAATCGTATGGGCTTAAGGAACAAAGTGACTGTTGTAAACATAAATGGTTCGGATTTTGATTATAGCGCTTATGATCGAATCTTCGTTGCTAGTCTAGTAAGAAATAAACAGGCGGTTCTGGAGCAGATTAGCCGTACTTCAAAGGATCCTATTGTAGCTGTTCGTACAGCTGAAGGGATGAGGCAAATCATGTATGAAGCTATTGATGAGCTGCAGTTGAATAAGCAAGGGTGGAGGATTGAAGGGCGGACTTGTCCTGATGAAAAGCTGGTCATCAATTCGACCTTATTCCTGAATCGTTCTTGGAACTAGATTTAAATAAAGGAGTAAGGATATCGTAATGTTTATGTCGTAACGGAGCTAAAGGCTTGTCTGATTCGAAGCAGCGGCTGCAGCAAGAAATCCAAATCACTAAATAGAGGTGCAGGGATGATAGCTCCCCGCACCTCTGTTTTTTAACTTTGTTTATTTTATATATCGAATCTCTTTATTTTTGTCTATTAGACCGGTCTTACCGTGTCACGGTTAACTAGACTTGTAGGAAGCATTACTTTTTTGTTGCCATAGGAGTTACCTTCGCTGATTTCAAACAGCAGCTTGGCGCTCTCAAAGCCTAGAACGTCGAAATATTGTTTAACCGTACTTAATGCGACTTTAGCAAATTTAGAGCTTTCAAAATCATCGAAGCCCATAATCGAAAGCTGCTCCGGAATTCGAATGCCCCGGCTGGTTAACTGCTCTAGCACTTCTAGCGCACGTTTGTCATTCGCACAGAATAGCGCCGTAATGTCTCCCTCCTGAATTTGGCGGGTGAGTGCATCGTAATCCAATTCCTTCTCCAGAAATAGAAGCTTCTTGTTGGTAGGCAGGGAAGCATCAGCGATCGCGTTGCTATAACCGTTATAACGGTCTACCTCTGGACTGAGATGGAAATCGTAAGCGGCAAATCCGACCTTTGTATGTCCATTCCGGATCAAATATTCTACGGCTTCATAAGCTCCGTCGTGATTATTACAAGTCACTACATTGACGGGATACCCTGGAGGATACCGGTCAAGCATGACAAATGGAATCGATTTCTTACGAACATCATTAAGATAGCTTTTCGCTGCAACAGGATCTGAGGAATAAATAAGAAGCCCTCTTATACCCGACTGAATCAATTTCAGAATAAGCTCGCGTTCTTCCTCGAAGTTATTCTCCACAAATTCAATGATCAGTTTGCAATCGTGTTTGCCTAGAAAGGATTGAATGCCTTTCATAATTTGCATGTAGGAGCTGTCGTACATTTCAACGCCGGAGATAACAAAGGCGACCAAATTGGATGCTTTTTCCGATATGGTCGTTTGATTCGCCGCTACGAAACTTCCTTTTCCCCGTATGCGATAAATAACACCTTCATTTACAAGCTCGGAGAGTGCCTTTCTGACCGTAATAGAGCTCACATTCAACATTTTGGAAAATTCGGATTCGCTTGGTATACGATCATCCTTGGTGATTTCCTGATTCTCTATTTGAGCTAAGACATAGTCCTTAACGAGCTGGTACTTGGGCAGTGCCGTTTCTTTTTCACTCATTCTCGAGTCACCTCATAACAACATTTCCTTGATTATAACTTAACCAAAATGAAATTGGTATACTAACTTTTGTCCGAAAGTGAAATTAACCACACATTTCACTTTGTATTTTGGGAATAGAGTAGGAATATGCTCCTATTTGTACAAAAAGGTTTGAAATATTTAGGAGTTCGTATTACTATAGGTTCCAAGATAGTGTGTGAACTTGTTTTGCTTAGCATAATAAGTTTGGCTGTCATATTCATAGTATAAGAAGAAGGGAAGGTCAGTAGAAATGATTAGGTTTGTGTAAGCGCTTAACCCTATGGAGTAAAGTGGTGAGGAACTCACCTTCTATAAAAAAAGGTATAAACCGACGAATCTAATTTCTTCTTCTTCGTATACATACTTGCTTAGAACAGAATGGGAGGATTAATAAATGAATAATAGCATGTTAAGTGGAAACCCTGTATTTCCTGGCTGGTATGCCGATCCGGAAGCGAGAATCTTCGATGGACGGTACTGGATTTATCCGACGTATTCTGCGAAATATGAGGAGCAGCTTTTTTTGGATGCCTTTTGTTCGGATGATTTGGTTAACTGGACGAAGGTGGAACGGATACTTACTATTGAGGATTTTAAATGGGCGCATAAAGCGGTGTGGGCGCCATCGCCAATTGAGTGTAATGGAAAATACTATATCTATTTCTCAGCAAATGATATTCAGAGCAATGACGAACTTGGAGGTATTGGGGTCGGGGTAGCTGACCGACCAGAGGGACCCTTCCGTGATGCGATAGGAAAACCTTTGATCGACCAGTTCTACCATGGTGCACAACCAATCGATCCGCATGTTTTTCAGGATGAAGATGGTGAGAGATACCTCTATTACGGAGGCTGGGGACATTGTAATGTCGTCCGTCTTGGCGTGGATATGATTAGTCTGCTTCCTTTCGAGGATGGCAGTCTTTATCGGGAAGTGACACCGGAAGGTTATGTAGAAGGTCCTTGTATGATTAAGCGGAACGGCCAATACGTCTTCATGTGGGCGGAAGGTGGATGGGGCGGACCAGACTATCGCGTAGCATATGCTTTGGCGGATTCACCGGTTGGACCATTCGAGAGGAAGGATACGATTCTGCAGCAGGATCCTAACGTTGCAACTGGTGCTGGCCATCACGGCTTTATCCAAATACCAGATACGGATGAGTTTTATATTGTCTATCATCGTCGCCCTCTCACAGAAACAGCTGCGAATCATCGGGTAGTGTGTATCGATAGACTTATCTTTAATGAGGACAATACGATTCGTCCCGTAGAGATCAGTTTTGAAGGTGTCCAGGCCCGTACGCTCGGAACGAATGATTAACGATTAGGGCAGGTGATCGGGATGAATCAGGTCAAGAAGGCTTATTTCGTAGATGGCTATCATGGCGGTATAAAAGGTCATATGCCGCTAGGTTCTTGGGCGGATGTCATTCGACGTCTTGAGGAGAATCCGGCATGGAAGCTGTGCCTTGATATTGAGCCGATCTCCTGGGAAGCGCTGCGCCGGACAGATCCCCGTTCGTATGATGCAATTAAGAGCCATCTGCTGGACAACGCCGGTCGTGTTGAAATGGTGGCGGGCAGTTATGCCCAGCCTTATGGCTGGGTGATCGGCGGAGAGAGCAATATCCGGCATCTAATACGCGGTAAAGAGATTACTAATAAGCATTTTCCTGGAATTATCATAGATACTTATGCGACACAAGAGCCTTGCTGGAGCAGCAGCTATCCTCAAATTCTTCGTTCACTCGGTTATAAGCGTGCTGTGCTTAAAAATCCGGGTACGGGATGGGGCGGTTATGCTTCAGGGACAAATCACGAAATGGTGTTATGGGTTGGACCGGATGGATCATCGATCCCATGTGTACCGAGATATGCATGCGAAGAGCTTCTTAATTGCTGGGAGTCAGAAGCTGGATATATGAAGCCTGAATTTGTAGATAAGTGTATAGCGCAAGGGATAACAAATCCCGTTGGCAGCTTCCTGCAGGATCTTGGTTGGCAAGCGAGGCCGTGGCTTGAAGCGGATAATATTCAAAATGTAACGTGGCGCGAATATATAGATGAAATTGCGGCGAAGCCCTCCGAAGAATGGCATTTCACTCAGGAGGATATCCGCTGTACATTGCCTTGGGGTGAAGGGACTCTACAAAGAATGTCGCGAGAGGTGCGTTCGGCAGAGCAAGCGGTCCTTGCGGCAGAGAAGCTAGCTTCTATTGCTAGTGTGCTAAGCGGCTATTCATATCCAACGGATAAGCTTCGAGAGGCTTGGGATCAATTGCTCTTGTCCCAGCATCATGATGCCTGGATTTGTGCAACAACGAGAGTTGGACGAGACCAATGGGCGTGGCAGGCAGGAGCACAAAGCTGGATGGTTGAGCAGATTGCTAATGAGATTCGAGACCAGGCGATGAACAGTATTGGTCCGGAATCGAATGATGATGGAAGCGGAGCTCAAGGATATGGCATTCGAGTATTTAATACAGCTGGCACCGTGCGGAAGGAATTAGTCGAAATTGAAGTTCCGGCAGCGGGGTCAACGAATGCCGTTCTTGTGAAAGATACCGAAGGCAACCTGATTCCAAGTCAGATTGTTCCAACTCGGGTATCCCCGGAAGATGGCGCTCTTTATGCGTGTAAATTGCTTTTCGAAGCAGAGTCTCCTGCAATGGGCTATCGCGATTATGTTATTGAGCATGTGAAGCAGGCTGCTTCTAAGACAGATGCTTACCCTAAGCAGGATGATAACCACGCGAGTGTTGTTGTACATGACGATCATGCCGTAATCACGACCGATTTATATAAGATTCATACTGACTCGACAAGAGGCGGTGTCATTACAGCGTTATTTGACCGGGAACAAAACCGTTCAATCGCTTCTCCAGATCGTCCGTTTAATGAATTTACGGGCTATCTCATCTCCGAAGCGCGATGGGCAAGCAGCACGGAGTCTCCTGTTGTTGTAAATGTAAAAGAAAACGGTCCGCTCCGTGTTGTTATCGAGATGAAAGGGACATTCGCAGACACCGATTATGTAACAACGTTATCGGTTGCCAAAGGCAGGCGAACAATTGATTTCCATGTACGTTTTCATTATAAGAGCGATACTTGGATTGGTGACCCTTGGGAAATCGCACCGGAGAATCGAAGCACTGAACGCAGAAAATCACATCATAATACCCGCGCTAAGCTGCAGGCTCGATTCCCGATTGCTCTCAGCAATGGGAAGCTGTATAAAAACTCGGCCTTTGATGTAACGGAAAGCCGTCATTCGAATACTTACTATGAACGTTGGGATGAGATTAAGCATAATATCATCCTCAATTGGGTGGATGTATACGATGAGCAGAGCAATAGCGGTCTCGCGATTTTCTCCGATCATACGACGGATTATTCGCATGGGGAAGATGAACCGCTTGCTCTTACACTAGGCTGGGGCGGGGAAGGCGGTTTCTGGTGGGGCAAGCGTCCGCTTCAGGATGTTCAAGAGATGCGTTACGCGATCTTGCCGCATAGTGATCGTTGGGACCTCGCAGGCATTCCGCAGGAATCACAGCGTTGGACAGAACCACTCCTGCCAGTACATATTCGGTTATCTTCTAATAACGCTCAAGACATGTCGATTTTGCAGGTTACGGATCCTTCGATTGAAATCAGCTCCATGCAGCGGGACGATAAGGATATCCTCGTAAGATTATACAATTCGAGCTTAGAGTGTTCGAGCTTCTCGGTTATGATTGACGCCGATTCGTGCGATGTCACTGCAGCTGAGCTTGACGGAAAACATAAAGAAGCGCTTCAGCTCATGATCTTGCCGGACGGCAGATCTAAAGTTAGCCTGACGCTTCCTTGTCATGGACTTGCAACGCTGCGAATTTCTAACTTTTGATACAACAAAGACGAATCTATAGGATGTGAACCCGGATTTGAATACGAGAAAAGAGATTCAGTATCAACTTGAAAACCTGCTTAGGGCCAAGCAAAGGTTGATTTATAGAAAATTATCGTCTGTCGAATTTACCGGTTTTATCACGAAAGAACGCCTTTCCTATTCAGAGATTAGTGATTACGGGTTCGAGCCAATACATCCTGGTGATCGTTGGGGCAGTAATTGGATGTATCTCTGGCTGCGTGGAACCATTGTTGCTCCGAAGGAAGCGGAGGGTAAGCGACTGGTGGTCCTTGCGGACTTTGGCTCGGAAGCGACCCTCTACATTAACGGAGTTGTTAGCGGTGCAATAGATATGCAGCATCACGATGTGACATTGACTCGTAATAGCCGGGAAGGGGAACAATTCGAGTTCGTTGCTGAAGCTTACGCAGGTCATTCCGGCCAACAGCCCGTGTTTGGTGAGTCGTATTTATGTCTTTTTGAAGAGGATGTCTATCAGTTTTTCATAGACCTCGAATGCTTGTGGCAGGTTCTTAAGTTCACGGATGCCAACTCGCTGCGGGCTGCGGAAATTAACCGTTGTTTGACGGAAGTGATAGCCGCCGTTGATTTCGGACTGGAAGAGGAGGAGCTTGCAAATCATATGAAGTTCTGCCGAGACCTGATGCAGCCGCTCCTGGAATGTGTCAACGGTTCAACATCACCGCTCCTGTTCCTAATGGGGCAGTCTCATCTAGATATTGCCTGGCTGTGGCCGATCGAAGAGACGAGACGGAAAATTGCCCGCACGATGTCTAATCAGCTCGCACTTATGGATGAATATCCAGAGTATCAATACACTCAGAGTCAGCCTTATTTGTTCCAACTGGCCAAGGAGCTTTACCCGGAGATGTATGCACGCATCAAGCAGAGGGTAGCGGAAGGGCGGATCATTCCTGAAGGCGGAATGTGGGTGGAGTCCGATACGAATCTAGCAGGCGGGGAAAGCCTGATTCGCCAGTTCCTTCATGGCAAGCGGTTCTTCCAGGAGGAGTTCGGCAAGGATAACCAAATGCTGTGGCTGCCTGATGTATTTGGTTATTCCGGCAATATGCCGCAAATTATGAAAGGCTGCGGAATCAACTATTTTGCATCGGTGAAGATGTTCCAGACCTATGAAAATGTGGTAGACCCATTCCCGTACAACACGTTCATGTGGGAGGGTATTGATGGATCGGAAGTTTTGACACATCTGCTGGATTATGGCGACTATCCGATTCGGGTTAATCCATCGTTCCTGATCGGACAGTGGAACGACCGTGTGCAGAAGGACGGTATTTCAACCAGACTCGTGCAATACGGACATGGAGACGGTGGCGGCGGAGCTAACCGGGATGATATGGAATTCCTGCGCCGGCTCGAAAATCTGGAAGGTGTACCTCGGACGAGACAAGGCTCGCCAATTGATTATTTTGAAGATCAGATTGCTAGGGGTATTCCGGATGCGAAATACGTTGGAGAGCTGTACTATCCTGCCCACCGGGGGACGTATACGACTCAGGCGCAGTTGAAACGTTTGAATCGAAAAACGGAAATTGGCTTCCGTGAGGTTGAATTATGGGGTGCCGCGGCGGAGCTGCTTCAGACAAAAGCTTATCCGTACGAGAAAATGAATGATCTGTGGAAGCAGCTGTTACTACATCACTTCCACGATATTTTGCCTGGTACCTCTATTCATCGTGTTCATGAAGAGGCACAGGCTGAGCTGACCAAGCTGCATGGAACGATTCATGAAATGGCTGACGAGGTTAGAGCTTCTTTGGCAGTGAAAGAGTCAGCAGATGTGACCGTATTTAATTCGCTTTCCTGGGACAGGAAGGAACTTGTTGCCCTGCCGGATGGCGTTCGTGCGATTGCAGATTATACGGGGAATGTGGTGCCGGTACAGTGGCATGAAGGTGCTTTATATGCCGAGCTGGCGTCACCGTCTATGGGTTGGTCTACATATGGCGTCATACAAGAAGATCAAATGGTACCAGTAGTCGCATCATCAGCTGTTACGGCTACCGAGTCACACCTGGAAAATGAGTATCTGGCTATTGAAATGAATGATCGAGGCGAATTCATCAGTATCATAGATAAACAGACAGGTACCGAGTGGGCAGCGGATTCTTGCAATGTTATTGCGATGTACAGGGACCAGCCTTCCGCATTTGATGCCTGGGAGATTGATCGCCGTTATCAAGCGTCCAGAGTTGCGCTGGAGGACAAAGCTGAGATTACGGTCACAGCTAATGGACCACTCTTTGCTAATGTCCGTATAGAGCGAAAGCTTCATCAGTCGACGATTGTGCAGGATATCCGGATTCGTTCCGGAAGCCGGAGAGTTGAATTCCATACAACGGTGGAGTGGAATGAGAAGAACAAGATGCTGCGTGTTGATTTTCCGGTTAATGTTCATGCCAATGAATCCATGCAGGAGATTCAGTTCGGTTATGTACGCAGGCCTAATCACGCTTCCCGGCCGCATGATGCGGACCGGTTCGAGGTAAGCCAGCATAAGTGGACAGCGCTTGCGGAGACGAACCGCGGCTTTGCTCTGCTAAACGACTGTAAGTATGGGGTTGCGGTAAAAGATCAAACGATCAGTCTGACACTCCTTCGTTCACCGTCTTATCCGGATGAAACATCTGATCAAGGAACACAACAATTCACTTACGGCTTCCTATTCTGGGACGGGGCGTTCCACGACAGCCGGGTCATTCAGGAAGCTTATGAACTTAATTATCCGATGCATACTTTGCATGGAGCCAGCAGCCTGATCGAACAATCTCTCCTCCAAGTTGATCAGGCGAATATCATTGCAGAGACGGTTAAGCTTGCCGAAGATGGAACTGGGGATTGGATTATACGACTATATGAAAGCAAAGGGTCTTCGGTGTCTTGCGGCATTCGTGCCGGACTGCCTTATTCCACTCTGTTTGAGACCGATATGCTGGAAAATAACCAAACGGAGCTGCCTGTCATTAATGAACGAATTCATCTGCAATTCCGGCCATTTGAAGTGAAGACCATTCGTCTTGTTAAATCAAAGGAGGTATCTTAAATGATGAAGCTTGGACAAGGACAAAGGCTTGTTATGATTGGTGATTCGATTACCGACTGCGAACGTAAATTTCCGCAAGGGGAAGGACTATTTCAGGGCGTAGGTAAAGGTTATGTGGCCTTGGTGGATGCTTTGCTTGCGACTGCTTATCCGGAGCTGTCTATCCGAGTAACCAATATGGGGATTGGCGGCAATACTGTACGCGATTTAAAAGCGAGATGGCAGATGGATGTGATAGATCTTAAGCCGGATTGGCTGACCGTTATGATTGGCATCAATGATGTATGGAGACAATTTGATCAGCCGTTTATACCGGAATCACATGTGCTCTTGGAGGAATATGAGCAAACCTTAGAGGAATTGGTAATATCAGCAAAGCAAGGGCTGCAAGGACTTCAGGGAGTTGTCCTTATGACGCCATTCTATTTGGAGCCTAATTCTGAAGATTGGATGCGCAAACGGATGGACGAATTCGGTCAGGCAGCAAAAAGAGTTGCGGAGCGCTCAGGTGCCCATTTTGTCGATATCCAAGCGGCATTCGCTTCGCAGTTCAAATATATTCATCCTACTGCAATCGCCTCTGATCGTGTGCATCCTGGTTTGGCTGGACATATGGTTATTGCACGGGCAGTGCTTAAGGCTCTTGGGTTTGAATGGGAGCGAATGGAAGACTAGCAAATATGGCGCCATCGGGATTTCTCCCAATGGCGCCATTATCCGTCTTTTGAATCTATTAGATTAGATTAGATTAGATTAGATTAGATCAGAAAGGCAGCTCGATAGCGACTTCTCTCTTCAGAGCAGAGGAACGGAGTACTCCGTCGATAATCGCTTGCTGAATGACGATCTGCTCTCCAGGAATAGGAGCGGGACGGCCTTCCCGTACAGCCTCGGAGAAGTCACGAACCTTCTCAAAGAACAGGTTGGTATCCGAATTGGTTACAGGGATTGGAGTCTCTGTTTGCTTACCCATGAAATCATGGAACAGCTTCATATCGCCGACACGGCCATCCCAGACGCCCGACCAGTTCCCTGTACCAAAAGGATTTACTTTAAGACCACCTTCTGTACCAAGGAACATCGTGGAGCCGAGGGAATCCATGTGCATAGCCCATGAGATTTTGAACTGCAGAACCAGATCATTCTCAAAGCGGACAAGCGCTACTCCAAAATCCTCAACATCGAATTTGGCTGCTTCCGGATGATAAGTAGGATTGGTGCCGAAATGATTGGAGGTATAGGCTGATACGGTAAGCGGCTTTGGATAGCCAAGTGCATTGAGCGCCATATCAAGGGAATAACATCCGATGTCTGCCATGGCACCTGCGCCAGCCAGATCCTTGCGGATGAAGGTACCACCCGGCATACCGCGTCTGCGTCCGCCGCCAGTCTCTACATAATAGACTTTGCCCAGCTTACCAGATTGGACGATGTCGTTAATGACCTTCATATTAGGATCGTAACGAGGTTGGAAGCCAATTGTCAGCATGCTGCCGGATTCCTGGGAGGCATGGACCATATCAATCGCTTCCTGTAAGGTAACGGACATCGGTTTTTCAAGCAGTACAGCTTTGCCGGCACGTAAAGCGTCTACCGTTGTAATATGGTGTGACGCGTTTGGTGTACAAATGCTGACGCCGTCCAGATCAAGCTCCAGCAGCTTGCGGTGATCTTCAAAGGGACTTGCTCCATGCAGCTGCTCTTTATCAATGAAGCTCTCTGCTTTACCGGAGATTACATCAGCGACCGCTACAATCTCAACATCAGCCAGTTGCTTATAAGCTCTTACATGGGCAGCGGCAATTCCGCCGCTGCCGATAATTCCGATTCGTTGTGTTTTAGCCATTTTTAAAATTCTCCTTTTCTTATGTGAGCTTCATAGGTTATAGGGGGGAAGGTTACGATTGGCCCTTCCTGTTCGAACGGGTAATCAATGACGATACGTCCAGATTCGGTATCGCCGATCCCGCTGTAAAGATTGACCCTGCCGTCAGGCCGCATCTCGATGCCGGCTGTAAAGGCACAATCTGTCAGATTAGACTTTTTGGCAGGTCCTTCGGGATAACATCGGCGAGTGCCAATAATTTTAAGATCGGTGAACTGATTGGTTTGCGGATCCAATACGAATGACATATTCATATAGGCTAGCGTACCATTGTCTGATTTATAACAAATATGTCCAATGACACCGATTTTACCGCTCTCTAGAAGGTATGCTTGATTACAGCCGCCCCATTCATCCTTCTGGAATAGTCCAGGAATATGCGGCGCATTCTCAATAACCTCCGAGGACAGCTCATCAAGACTGTTGATGACGGTAAAGCCGATGAGAGATTCACTGCCGTATTTTTGACGTACTTCTTCACTCCGCGGTCTGGAGAATACGCCAATTTTTTGATCAGGAAGCTGGACAAGCCGGATATCCTTCATACGATCAGGACCCGTTGTGAAATAGAGGAGATCTTGAAGATCAGTTCCTTTATAAAAATAGCCGTAGAACGTATCCAATTGTCCTAGGTTGTAACGGACATGTGTGCCGCCTAGGACAAGCTGCTTATCAACCATGCTGATATAGGGATCTTCAAGCTGATAGATCATGCTGTCCGGAACTAGAGTCCACTCATCCGGACCGGTTTGTTCAAACAAACGTACCCAGGAACGGGCCCATTCATCTCGTTTTTCTACTCGGCCATATATAAAGCGCTTACCGTTCCATTCGAACGGAATCGATGGATTATAGACGTCGAAGCCAGGGATGCCTAGGAAGCTAAGCTTAGCGCTTTCATAAATGCGTTTGTTATCTTCGAATAACTGACGTTGTTCCATCAGATTCATTGCTTGAAATCTCCTTTCTATCCTTTGTCTAGTCAGGTTAATCGTAATAGAAGGAAGGACATAAAATCTTGTTTATATTTAATATATTTTATGGTATTTTGACATGGTATTTAACCGCATGCGAAAGAACAGGAGGTGGCAGCTATGTTAAAGCTTCTTGCAGCAGATGGGATAGACCCGGAAATTCAAGCTCACTATCGGTTAATCACTTCCATTAACGATACAGTTGGTATGCATACCCATGATTTTTTTGAGCTGTTTCTTATTTTAAAAGGCAGTGTTGTTCATGTGATAAACGGCACGCGGCAGCTCCTGCAGGAGAATACGCTTGTGTTCATACGCGACCGGGATGTTCATTGCTATGAGCAATCGAATGAAGGGGACTGCCAGTTCATTAATCTTTCTTTTTATAAAGAGGTTATTGATGAGCTGTTCACTTTCTTAGGGGCTGGATTTCCAAGTGAAAAACTGTTTGAACCTGAATTACCCCCAACAATCCTGTTGTCCAAGACGGAAAAGGAATATGTGCGTTACCGGCTCGACCAGATGAATGTAACTCCTTCGGACGAGAAGCTGGTTGTCAAAGCAGAGGTGAGGGCTTTGCTGACGGATTTATTCTCCCGTTATATAAGGATTACAGTTGAAAAGGATAATCCTTATGGACAACCGGATTGGTTTCTGGCGCTTTGCTCGGAGATGAGGAAAAAAGAGCATTTTACAAGGGGAACATCAGCCTTACTCCAATTGTCAGGCAAATCACATGCTTATTTGTGCAGAATGTTTAAGCTGCATCTGAAGACCTCACCTACGCAATTCATTAATGAACTGCGAGTGTCTTACGCTGAGAATTTGCTGCTTAACTCGGATATGGACATCCTGGATATTAGCTTGGACACCGGTCTTGAGAATGTCAGCTATTTCTATGAGTTATTTAAAAGAAGACATCATATGACGCCTTATCGATTTCGGCAATTCGGTAGAATGATGCGTGACAAAATGTGAGAAGCCTGATTCGTCGTCGAATCGGGCTTTTAGCCTATGTTAAAAGGTTGGCATACTAACTTATACTAACTTTAACTTAAATAATAGGAAAATGCAGGATAAAAACTGTATTGACGTCTCAAAAAGTATGTGTTAATTTTAACATAGTATAATAAGATTGGAAGGGGGAGATAAGCCGTTCCTATTGAATCGCATCCCTTAGTGGCCATGCTCCTTTCTATACTTAAATCATGTGGGTTTGCTTGTCATCACTTAAATATCGTGTAGGAGGCATCTTATACTGGCTCAAAATTGAATACGCTTCCAACCTAGGTAGTTTCCTAACTTTTCCAACTAAAGTATCGCATTAGGGGTGAATTTCATCTGTATGGCTTAAAATTGCAGTCGAAAAGTGGTTAGTTGGTATACTAATTTGAAAAAAAGGATTTTGAAGGGGTGTTTTTTTGGAGACAACCAATAGAAGCTTATGGTCGAGGATCATGAGACATCGATATCTTTACTTAATGGTTTTGCCAGGTTTTCTAACGGTCTTAATCTTTAGCTACTTTCCAATGTACGGCATTCTAATTGCGTTTAAAGATTATAGTGCGGCTAAAGGAATAATGGATAGCCCATGGGTTGGATTTAAATACTTTAACACTTTCTTTCACGATCCGATGGCGTTCAGGGTGCTCAAGAACACTTTATTGTTAGGGGTATTTACATTGTTCTGGTCCTTCCCTGCTCCAATCATTCTAGCTTTACTATTTAACGAACTGCGAAACAAGAGGTTTAAAAAAGTTGTACAAACCGTTTCGTATTTTCCACATTTTATTTCGGTTGTTATCGTTGCCGGCATGATTAAGGAGTTTACAGCGAGAGACGGACTTTTTAATGATATCATTTCATTTTTTGGCGGATCGCCAATCATGTTTCTGCTCGAACCAGATTATTTCAGAACCATCTTCATTTCATCGGGTATATGGCAAGGGATTGGTTTCGGTACGATCATCTACCTGGCTGCATTAAGCGGTATCGATCCTACTCTTTATGATGTAGCGGAAGTGGATGGCGCCAATCGGTGGAAGAAAATTGTACATATCACATGGCCGTCATTACGATCTACAACCGTCATCCTGCTTATCTTCGCTGTTGGCGGAGTACTCGGGACAGACTTCCAAAAAATTATATTACTCTATTCGCCTGAAACGTACAGCGTGGCGGATGTCATAGGCTCCTATGTATACCGACAAGGGATATTGGGAGCGCAATATGAGTACACGACGGCTATTGGCTTGTTCATGTCCGTTATATCCTTCATTGTTCTGTATCTGACCAACTGGATTAGCCGTAAGGTTTCAGATACAAGTTTGTTCTAGGAGATGAGAAGCAATGAAAAAGATGAGCTTTGGTTCCAGAGCGTTTGACACGGTTAACATTCTTATTATGCTGATGATTCTGGTCGCAGTGCTGTATCCGATCCTGAATATTATAGCGACGTCTGTGAGTAGTTCCCGATTCATCTCTTCAGGCAGTGTGACCGTCTGGCCTAAAGGCTTCAATATTGAAGCTTATACAACGGTATTCAAAGACCCCTTTATATTTAAGGGCTATATCAACTCCATTTTGTATGCTGTAGGCTCAACGGGTCTCATGCTGCTGTTTACATCCTTGTTTGCTTATCCGCTTACGGTTCAAGGGTTTGTCGGGAAAAAGTTTCTGACGATCTTTCTCATGATTACGATGTTCTTTGGCGGAGGCTTGATTCCTACCTATTTGCTTATGAGAAGCATGCATTTACTAGATACGGTGTGGGTCATGATTCTTCCAGGTGCCATTGGAGCTTATAACGTCTTTCTATTTCGAACCTTCTTCATGAATATTCCATCCGAGCTTAAAGAATCGGCTTTAATGGATGGTGCCAATGATCTTGTTGTCCTGTTCCGAATCATTCTGCCTTTATCCAAAGCACTGCTTGCTACGTTTGCTTTATTTGGACTTGTAGGAAGCTGGAACAGCTGGTTTGAGGCTTTAGTTTATCTTCAGGATCAGGATAAATATCCACTGCAGATGGTATTAAGAAACTATTTGTTCACCATGGATACCAATGCTATTGCAGGAAGGGTTGGCGCTGGCAACGTTGCGATTAATCAGGCGGGTGATTCTCTTGATCCGCAGGCTGTACGAATGAGTGTCATCATTATCACGATGTTCCCTATTATGTGTATTTACCCGTTCTTCCAGAAGCATTTCACAAAAGGGGTACTGGTTGGCTCGATTAAGGGTTAGGGGAATGGCAGGCGCTGTAGTAATTGGAATTCTACTTGGGAGGTGATGGCACCGCGTTGTATCTAGTAAGCCTCATTTCATGCTGTAAACCAATAATTATACAGGAGGGGTTTGTATGAAAAGAAAGACCACGTCTTTGCTTTTAGCTTCCATGTTGGCTCTCACAGTAGCAGGCTGTACCAATAATACAAATAATACTAACGCACCAGATACTAGTTCGAATACAGGTGCGACAGATAGCAAGCCTTTGAGCTTTTCGGTAGCGCTGCCATCTAATGGTGTAGATAACGAGAACAGCATGATGGGTAAAGAATGGCAGAAGGAAATGGAAGCGTACATGGGCAGGAAGGTTAATATCGACTTCAACTATATTCCTTCCTCCGAATACGATGAAAAGCTGAAATTAATGATTGCTAGTAATGATCTGCCGGACTTCTTCGTCACACCACTATTCTACGATACGACTGAAATGGCAGAGCAAGGCCAGATCCTGGAGCTAAGCCAGTACAAGGATCTTATGCCGAATTATATGAACTATTTGAGCAAGGTAAAGAATGGTCTGACGCGTGTAACGAATGCTGAAGGTAAAATGTATACCTTTAAAGAAACTTCAACGCCAAGGTACCCAGCTGATAAAGGTATGCTGATTCAAAATACATCCTCGTACCGTTATGATCTTTTCCAGCAAAATAATATTAAAATTCCTGAAACATGGGATGACGTTTACCAGGCCGCTAAGAAACTGAAAGAGCTGTACCCGGATAAATATCCGATTGCTACTAGATGGAACAGCTTACGTTCCTTATTCGCTGCGGATCATGTAAAGGATGATATTTATTGGAATGGCAGTAAATATGTTTATGGTGTCCTTGAGGACGGATATAGAGATGCTCTGCAATTTGCCAACAAGCTTTATGCGGAGAAGCTTCTGGATCCGGAGTATACCATCGATACAGACGATACGCTGAAGCGGAAAGCATTGAATGGCGATAACTTTATTTGGCTGGCCCAATGGTTTACGACTCCAGCGGAATATACGAGAACAGTAAATGACGGAAAAGTATTCGCGGTAACTCTCTACCCGGATAATCCGGATTACGGCAAATCATGGCAGGAAGTTGCAAACGGCAATACACCTGATCTAGGCTGGGCTCAGTTCTGTATCAATGCTAAAACAAAAGTTCCCGAAGATCTGATTAAGCTTATTGACTATCAATACTCGGATAAGATCATCAACCTCGTTACTTGGGGGCTTGAAGGAACGACGTATACAGTTGGAGCTGACGGTGTTCAAACCTTTAATGATGAATTTAAAACTGCACCAGATCCATGGTTAGTCGGCGATAAGTACGGGATCCGCGCAAGTAAAAACTATAACCCTGGTCTGCAAATGGTTAACGATTCCAGAGCATTCGTAGACTTCGCAGCGAAGGATTACACCTACTTCAATGGCAAATATGAAGAGGTTCCTATTGAGAAATCGCCTTATCTGACAAGCCTGCCAATGCCTAATAATGATTATGTTCCTTCGTCGTACAGCGAGCCTAGCATTCAATTCACGCAGGACGAAAGCCAGAAGATTTCCGAAATTATGAACCCGGTTAAAACCTTTGTAACGGAAGAGCAGGCTAAATTTGTGTCGGGCAAATCCAGCTTTGAGGACTGGTCCAAATTTACGGATAAGTTGAAGAAAATGGGCGATATCGATAAAGTACTGCAGATCTACAACGATGCCGCAGCGCGTGCAACGAAGTAATTCATACAGCTTCTTACAGATGGGAGTGAGAGATTATGGCCAAACCAATTATTGGACTTCAACTATATACTTTGCGTGATTTAACCGAAAAAGACTTCCTTGGAACTATTCGGAAAGCTGCGCAGTTAGGCTATAAAGCGGTTGAGTTTGCGGGATTTTACGATACACCTGCCAAGGATGTCAGAGCGCTGCTCAATGAGCTTGATTTGCTGGCGCCATCTGCTCATATCGGGATTAATTACGGAGATGCAGATGTACGATCCGCAGAGCTTGACCGCCAGATCGAATATGCTCAGGAAATTGGCTTGCAGTATATCGTTGCGCCATCGGCACCTCTGCCTAATCAGCCAACCATGGATGATGTGAAGAAGCTGGCTGCTATTTTCGAAGAAGTGGGAAGAAAAGTGTCAGAGGCAGGGCTGCAATTTGGCTATCATAACCATGATTTTGAATTTAAATTGGTTAACAACAAACCAGTCATGGATCATTTCCTTGAGCTCGTTCCAGCGCAATATCTTGTTGCTGAATTTGATTTAGGCTGGATTCATACGGCAGGATATACGCCTGTGGATTATGTGAAGCAATACAGCGGGCGTGTACCACTTGTGCATTTTAAGGATTTTGTGGAAGGTCATAGAGATACCGAGGTAGGTAAAGGCGCTGTTGATCTTAAAAGTGTCCTGCCAATTGCAGAGGCATCGGGTATTAAGTACATCTTTGTCGAACAGGAAACATTCTCCTCATCATCACTGGAGAGTGCAGCGATCAGCCTAGCGTTTTTTCATAAGAACGGCTTTTAATCTGCAAGAGCAGTAGAAGTAGTTCACGAAAATGAGGAGCAGTTTGCCGACAGCATGCTGCTCTTTTTCGTGAAAGAGGTTGGTTTATAACAGTAATGTAAGCGCTTTATTTATTTGGAATGCTTAAGGAGGTGATGCGATGAGCTGATGTTAATGATTAACAGAAACATGAGGAGGTTTATTCTGACATCATAGATGATGAGTTGCGATAGGGACATTATATGAAGCGGAGGATTATAACGTATGCAATTGAAGTTTCGGAGAACATCCGGGATTGTAGCCTCAATCCTGCTGAGCTTGGCTGTATTCCCGGGGACGATGGCTGCAGACACAGCTGCGCCTGTACCCGTGTCTAGCCAGGCCTATAACGAGCAGCTGCCTTTCAGTATTCAAGTTGTCGATTCGGAGACCGGACGAGGCATTCCAGCTGTGGAGCTGAGAACAACGAACAACATGATTTACTATACGGATAGTGCAGGATATGTAGCATTCAAAGAAGTTGGGCTGATGAATGATACGGTATTTTTCCATCTGTCTAGTGACGGCTATAAGGTGCCTCAGGATATGTTCGGATATTATGGGCAAGCCGTTGAGGTAACGCCTGGAGGAAGTATTAAGCTGACGATGGAGCGGGTGAATATCGCCGAGCGGCTGTATCGATTGACCGGTCAGGGTATTTACCGGGACAGCATATTGCTTGGCAAAACACCACCGATTGAGGAACCACTCCTGAACGGGAAGGTTATGGGTCAGGATTCCGTTCAAACGATCAAATACAAGGGCAAGCTGTATTGGTTCTGGGGAGACACGGATCGTGTAGCTTATCCGCTTGGGAATTTCCGTGTTACAGGGGCTACCTCGAAGCTGCCGGGGCAAGGCGGACTCGATCCAGATGTAGGTGTTGATTTAGATTACTTCACACAAGAGGACGGCTTCGTTAAAAGTCTTGTCCCATCGCTGTCTGATGGAGCTAATATCGCGTGGGTATTTGGTTTAATGACAGCTAAGGATGCAAGCGGAAAAGAGCGGCTGCTTGCTGGTTACAGCACGCATAATCCGGATCTGTCTGCCTTCGGCATTCTCCAGTTCAACGATCAGACGGAGCAGTTCGAGCAGCTTGTCCAGTTCCCTGACAAGAACGACTGGCGTCATCCGGGTGGTCAAGCGAGCTACTATAAAGAGAATGGCAAAGGGTATTGGGTATTCACTGAGCACCGGATGCCAAATCTGCGTGTGCCTGCGACTTACGATGCGATTAAGGACTATACGAAATATGAGTCTTTCACGGCGCTCAAACCGGGGACGACTTATGACGGTGCGAATACACAGCTTGAACGGGACGCCGCGGGTAAGCTTGTATGGGGCTGGAAAAAGAATACTCCACCGCTGAAGCAGGATCAGGAGAAGGAGCTCATCAGCCTGGGATTAATTAAGGCAAGCGATACACGTTATTACCAGCTGAATGATGTGGACACTGGCGCTGACGTAACATTAGCAGGCAGCTCCGTTGAATGGAATGATTACCGCCAGAAGTATGTCATGTTTGGACAGCAAATGGGCGGAAGTACATCAGGACTTGGTGAAATGTGGTTCGCGGAGGCACCTGCGCCGCAGGGGCCGTGGACAACGGCTAAAAAAATCATTACACATGACAACTACACCTTCTATAACCCGGCTCATGATGAGTTTTTCGACAAGGCCGGCGGCAGATACATTTACCTGGAAGCTACTTACACGAATACATTTACGGATAGTGAACCAACGCCGCGCTATAACTACAATCAGATGATGTATAAGCTCGATCTTGCCAATCCCAAGCTTGGGCTTACGCCGGTAGTGAGTGATTTGGCAAAAAGCAAAGCCATTACCTCTTCTTCGTATGAGAAGGATCATCAGGCCAATCTCGCTATTGACGGTAATTCTGCGACACAGTGGACTTCTGACTCCAAAAAAAATCCGCAATGGCTGAAGGTTGATCTTGGTGCTCCAAGTCTTATTCAACGAGTGGTGTTGAAATGGGGGACTGCGTACGGCAAAGCGTACCAGATTCAAGCTTCAAACGATGGAGTGAAATGGACCGATCTGTACAGCACGAAGAAAAGTGATGGTGGTGTTGAAGAAATAAAGCTGAAGGACACAAAGGCAAGATATATACGGCTATACGGAACATCAAGCGGTAGCTCTCATGGCTATTCTGTGCGGGATTTCGAAGTGTACGGAACGCCGCAGAATACCTAATAAATCTTGATTGGAGGAGAAAAATACATGGGATTTCATTTTCACAAAGCATCTAGACTAATGGCGGGAGTTATGCTGGCAGTGGCCATATTCCCTGGCACTATCGCATCTGCAGGCGCATCGGACGGTAATCCTGCAGGAAAGCCAGCGCAAAGTCAGGTTTATACTCAACAGCTCTTCAAAATTCACGTAGTAGACGCCGAGACGGGCAGAGGTATTCCAGCCGTGGAGCTGAAGACAACCAATAACATCCGTTTCTACACGGATAGTGCCGGTAATGTTGCTTTTGACGAGCCTGGGCTTATGAATGAAACCGTCTTTTTCCATCTGTCCAGCAGCGGGTATGAAGTACCAACGGACATGTTCGGCTATCGTGGTCAAGCGGTCAATGTAACACCTGGCGGGAACGTGACGATTCAGATGAATCGGATTAATATCGCTGAACGGCTGTATCGGGTAACCGGACAAGGGATTTACAGGGACAGTGTTATGCTTGGTGAGACAACTCCAATCGAAGAGCCGCTTCTTAACGGGAAGGTCATGGGTCAGGATTCGGTTCAGACGATCAAATACAAGGATAAGCTGTACTGGTTCTGGGGCGATACGGATCGGCCTTCCTATCCACTAGGAAATTTCCGTGTGACAGGTGCCACCTCGAAGCTCCCTAGCCAAGGTCTGGATCTCGATGTTGGTGTAGATCTCGACTATATTACACGTGAGGACGGCTTTGTGAAAAGTCTCGTTCCGCCTCTATCCGATGGAGCGAACATCGCTTGGGTTTTTGGACTAATGACGGTAAAGGACGATAGCGGTGAAGAACGGTTGCTGGCTGCTTACAGCACACATGATCCTAACCCTCATTCGTTTGGCATTCTGATCTTTAATGATGAGAAGCAAGAGTTCGAGCAGCTGGTCCAATTCCCAGGTGTCAGCGACTGGCGTTACGCGGGAATGGGCGGGCAAGGAACGTATTATGAGGATGGCGGCAAAGGGTATTATATATTCACTCAGCACGAGTATCCAAATATTCGGGTAGAGGCGAAGATGGATGCCATTGTAGAATACACCCAATACGAGTATTTTACCCCGCTTGCGCCAGGGACGACTTATGCCGGGGTAAACACACAGCTTGAGCGTGATGCTGATGGCAAGCTGGTATGGGGCTGGAAGAAAAACACGCAGATGCTTACGCAGGAACAGGAGAAAGAGCTAATTGGACTTGGTGTCCTCCATGCAGATGATGAGCGTTATTTCCAACTGAAAGACGTGGATTCAGGAGATGACGTTCAAATCGCTCAAAGCTCCGTCGAATGGAATGAATACCGCCACAGCTATGTGATGATTGGACAGGAGAAATTCGGCAAGACCTCATTGCTCGGCGAACTCTGGTTTGCGGAAGCACCTGCTCCCAACGGACCATGGAAGGTCGCGAAAAAAATAATTACCCACAACGAGTACTCGTTCTATAATCCTTCCCAGCATGAATACTTCATCAAGGACGATGGCCGTTACCTCTATTTCGAGGCAACCTTCACCAATACGTTTACGGACGCTCCGGCTATGCCGCGTTACAACTATAATCAGATGATGTATAAGCTTGACCTTGCTAACCCGGTGCTGAACTTGACACCGCCAACAGGTCCGGAACTTATTGAACTAGCTAAAGGAAAAGCAATTACTTCTTCTTCCTCGGAGAGTGCACACCAAGCTGTTGATGGCAATGATGGAAACAGCCAAACACGCTGGGCATCTGACTCCTCCGATCCGCAGTGGATTCAGGTTGATCTCGGCGCTCCTAGCCTCATCAGTCGTGTCAGACTGGAATGGGAGGCGGCTTATGGCAAGGGCTATCAAATTCAAGTGTCGAATGACGGGCAGAATTGGACCGATGTCTATAGCACGACTTCCGGAGATGGAGGTACTGATATCGTCAACTTCGATGAAACTGAAGCTAGATATGTAAGGATGTACGGTACATCCAGAGGTACGATGTACGGCTATTCGTTATGGGAGTTTAAAGTGTTTGGGCAGGCAGAAGATCAAGAAGCTCCTGAACGGGTGGTGGAGTAAATCGGATGAAAAAGAGGATAAAAGTGATGCTTACAGCCGTAATAGGGGTGACAACGGTATTGTCATCTGGCCTGGTTAATGATCCGTCTCCTGCTTCGGCAGCCGACCCTGTACTCTCTGCCTCAACGGCGGATAATTGGACCAATCTGTTCAACAGAGCAGGCTATTCTAACACTTGGCTAAATGCAGACGGTATATACTCTACACCTCTTAATGAGGTGGACTCGATTGGAAGTGCCAGCAGTAATTCCAAAACGTTTTTCATCTTTAGTGATACGATCCTTGGCTCTGCTAATGCTGCTGGTGCTATTAGTAATCTGACTTATCAGAACCATTCCTCGGCTGTTTTGACCGGAAACACTCCTACGGTTAGTAACATCAGCTTCAAGTATGGGGATAAGGCAAATATGAATACTTCCCAGGGGAACAACCTCTTCGGGTATACGGCCTGGATGCAGGAAGCTATTGCACTCGGAGGGAATGTGTACGTCTTTGGCATTCCGTTTGATGGAACCTGGAAGCCTACACAAGTTGATTTAATTACTATACCAGTCGTTAATAACGAGCCTAATTACGCCGGGTTTACCAAAACCTCGGCTGTCTCAAAGCTTTATTATAAGAATACGACCTACTTGTATGATTATGGTGTCGGCATCATGAATAACTCTTCCCAGGCTGGAGCGCCGAATCCCGACGGGTACATTTATCTGTATGGATATCGGGATGCGCTTATTGGGGGACAGAAGGATTTGATCGTCTCCAGAGTGCTCCGGTCCGAGTTCCCGAATTTTAACAATTTAAAATATTGGAACGGAAGCAGCTGGAGCTCCACCATAACGGATTCAGCAGCTCTGTTAAGTAATGTCTCGACAGAGCTTAGTGTTACACCTGTTACCAGCGGGCTGTATAATGGCAAATATATTGCTGTTTATACTAATGCCGTACAGAGCGCTGATATGATGTATGCCATAGGCGACAGCCCGACAGGTCCGTTTGCGCAGCCGGTTAAATTTTATACCGCACCTGAATATGAAGGAGTAGGCTCTGGTCAGCGTTACACCTATAATGCAAAAGCTCATCCTCACCTGTCGAGCCCTGGTCAGCTGCTTATCTCCTATAATGTTAATCGTATGGGCGGAGCAAGTAATACGAATGATTACAGACCAAGGTTTGTTAATCTAAATTTAGGGTCAAGCAACTTAGCCTTGAATAAAAGTGCAACAGCTTCGTCTACTGATGATGCCTCGAACCGTACGGCGGTTAAGGCTGTTGACGGTATTTCAGGTACCCGGTGGTCATCAGCATACAGCGACCCGCAATGGATTTATGTGGACCTCGGCTCTTCTCAAACGATCAACCATGTGAAGTTGAATTGGGAGGCTGCTTACGGGAAGAGCTACCAGATCCAGGTATCGAGCAACGCATCTGACTGGACGACTGTCTATTCGACTACAACAGGAGATGGTGGTCTGGATGACATCACTTTTAATGCAGTAAACGGCAGGTATGTCAGGATGTATGGAACGCAGCGAGTGAATGCAGGGTGGGGCTACTCTTTGTGGGATTTTGAAGTATACAATAATTAGACTTTAGAAAAGAGACATTCGATCCCTGTTGATTGGGGTTCGGATGTCTTTTTTTTACTTGACTGGCCCAACAGGATATCATTAAGAGGAGTAGAGGTATTAAATAGTGGGGTAAATGAACGAGGAAAGGCGAGGAGTCTATGCTTTTTTATATCATTGCAGCATTTGTTGTATTAGTTGATCAACTATCAAAAATATTAATCCGTATTCACGTAAAGATTGACGAAACTTATTCCCTATGGGGTATTCCAATGACTCATATTGAGAACAGTGGTATGGCTGGAAGCCATTTTCAAGGTTATGGTCGTCTCTTTGGGATCTTAGCTGTCCTGTTTATTGTGGTTGTGATCTACAATCGAAGAAAAGGGATGTTTAATGGGAAAACGTTAGAGATTAGTTTAGCTTTCCTAGTAGGCGGAGCGGCTGGAAATGGCATCGATCGTCTATTGTTTGGGGAGGTCACTGATTTTTTAGTGTCACGTTCCGGTAACGGTGTGCTCAATATGGCGGATCATGCGATTGAAATCGGAGTATTGCTATTAATCATTAGTCTGGTCATTCGACCGTTAAAGAGAGTTTTTAGTCATAGTTGAGATTATGATCCGAGATTATTCGCAAGATTTTATTCTTAATTAGTTATGGGTGTTTAAAATTTAGCTGTCTTTCAAAAGTTGGATGACAATATTTTGATACAGGTCGCATCTTTTTGTCGTTTAAACAAGTCAGCCCGTCCTCTAAAATGAAGGTAAGAGTTTACTTTACTTCAATAAGAGGAGAGCTCAAAAATGCAGCAATTATACTATGGTGTGGCTTACTACGACGAATATATGCCTTATGAGAGACTTGAAGAAGATATTCGAATGATGAAGGCTGCCGGCATTAATCTTGTCCGCATTGCAGAGTCGACATGGAGTACCCATGAGCCTCAAAATGGGATCTTCGATTTTACTAGTGTTGATCGTGTCCTAGATGCGATGTATGAAGCGGGCATTCATGTAATCGTCGGAACGCCAACGTATGCTGTGCCGACATGGATGGTTAAGGAGCATCCGGATGTACTGGCAGAGACATCAAGTGGGCCAGGGCGTTATGGGGCAAGGCAGATCATGGATATCTCTAATCCGACGTATCTCTTTTATTCAGAAAGAATCATTCGTAAGCTGATTGGGCGAGTATGCAAGCATCCCGCTGTAATTGGGTATCAGGTAGATAACGAAACGAAGCACTACGGGACGAGCGGGGCTAATGTTCAGCATCGGTTCATTAAATATATGAAAGACAAATTTGGTACAGTGGAGCAGCTGAATAAGGAATTTGGCCTCGACTATTGGAGTAACCGAATCAATAGCTGGGAGGACTTCCCTTCGGCTGTAGGTACTATTAACGGCAGTCTTGGTGCAGAATTTTCTCGATTCCAGCGTCAGCTGGTTACGGATTTCCTAGCTTGGCAAGTATCCATTTTGAATGAATATAAGCAGCCTGATCAGTTCGTGACGCATAACTTCGACTTTGATTGGCGCGGATATTCATTTGGTGTCCAGAAGGATGTAGACCACTTTGAAGCGGCAAAGGCACTCGATATCGCTGGTGTCGATATCTATCATCCCTCACAGGACGAGCTGACAGGGAAGGAAATCTCGTTTGGAGGAGACTCCACTCGTTCTCTCAAGGGGAAAAACTATTTCGTGATCGAGACACAAGCGCAGGCCTTTCCGAATTGGACGCCTTATCCTTGTCAGCTTCGGCTTCAAGCGTTTAGCCATCTTGCTTCAGGGGCTAATATGGTCGCTTATTGGCACTGGCATTCGATTCATAACTCTATTGAAACCTATTGGAAGGGTCTTCTCAGTCATGATCTGGGAAGCAATCCAACATACGAAGAAGCGGTAACGATTGGTCGAGATTTCAAGAAGTTGTCTGCTAACCTAGTTAATTTGAAAAAAGAAAACCGGGCTGCAATGCTTGTCAGTAACGAAGCGTTAACTGCTATCGAATGGTTCAAGCTGCCTGGAGGCGAAGTGCGTTATAACGAAATTGTTCGTCTTCTCTATGATCGGTTATATGAAATGAATATAGGTTGTGACTTGCTGCACCCAAGCTCTTATGACAGGTTCAAGAACTATGATCTGATTGTTGTTCCAGCACTGTATGCAGCTTCATATGATCTCCTGGAGAAGCTAAATCAATATGTGGAGTCGGGCGGTCATGTAGTTTATACGTTTAAGAGCGGGTTTGCTAACGAGCATATTCAGGTCCGAACGGGCATTCAGCCGGGTATAATCGAAAAGGCATGCGGCATTCAATATAGTCAGTTCGTAGAGCCCAACAAGGTTTCGCTTAAGGGAAATCCTTTTGAAGTTGAAGAGGAGTCTAATCAAGTTAAGGTCTGGATGGAGCTCCTTACACCAACAACAGCGGAGGTGCTTGCCTGGTATGATCACCCTCACTGGGGGACTTATGCAGCGATAACGGAAAACAAATATGGTCGTGGTACAGCCACTTACATCGGTTATGTGCCAAGTCCAGAGGTTGCAGGGAAAGTATTAGAGAGAGCTTGTAAGGCTGCAGGGTTATATGACCTGGATCAAGAGCTTCGTTTCCCGTTAATCGTTAAGTCGGGAGTGAATGAAGCGGGTAAGACCATTCGGTATTACTTTAACTACTCAAGTCAATCGGAGTCTTTCTCGTATCCGCATAGGAGCGGGATAGAGCTATTATCTGGCCGGAATATCCTGCCGGGTGAGCCAGTCGAGTTAGACCGCTGGGGTTTTGTCATTATTGAGGAGAGCGAAGCCTCTGTGAAATAAGTTAATAAGGCAGTTCGTTTAGGAAAGCCCAAACAGTGTCACATGTTTGGGCTTATTTTCATGCTAGAGGAACATCTGCAATAATGTACTATAGGCAATTCCTTTTCGGATGTAGGATATGAGGAGAGCATGAAAGGAGCGGCTTCTCATGGATATGACATCCTTTTTTCTTTACTGTATGATTGCTACGTTTACACCCGGGCCTACGAATATACTCATCTTGTCTACGGCGACCAATGCCGGGGCGAAGAAAGCGATGAAATTCTCGTATGGCTCGGCGATTGGTTTTTGTTTATTGCTTGTTCTCTCTGCTGCCATGAATACGATGCTCATGACAGTGCTGCCTAAGATCCTGGTGTTCATGCAAATAACAGGAAGCCTGTATATGGTTTATCTCGCGTATCGAATGATTAAGAAGAATACTTCACAAGCAGCGGTAAACCAAGAGGCAACATTTCGATCCGGCTTTGTGCTGCAGTTTCTGAATCCCAAGACCGTCTTGTTCGCGTTGACCGTTATCCCAACTTTTATCATGCCTTATGCCAGTGGGATCCCAATGGTAACAGTCTATATCGCAGGGATAACGTTAATCGGATTTTCTGCTTTTATTACCTGGGTTGTGTTTGGTGCCGTATTTAAGGAGTTTTTACATAAGCATCAAACGGCGGCGAATCTGATCATGGCTTTATTTTTAGCTTACGCAGCCATTATGATATGGGAATAGGTAACTTATGCAGAGGTGTGCGAAATGGAAAAATTTATATATAAGAAATCGGCAGGTATTACGGCGTTATCAGCAAGTATGACGGAGTTCAAGTATAAGAAGCATGCACACAAGGAGTACGCGATAGGGGTCACTTTACGTGGAATTCAACATTATCATTTGGACGGCAGTCTGCAATTATCCCATAAGAATGGCATTATGCTGTTTCACCCGGAACAGACTCATGACGGAATGGCACATGATAAGTCAGGGCTTGACTATGTCATGCTTTATATTAGTCCTGAGCTGCTATTACAAGTAATGGAGAAGAAGGATATCATGCGTTTCTCAAGTCCTGTCGTGTATGACCGAATGCTTGAACAAAAAGTATTAAATCTGTCCAATGCTATATTAAGCGAAAAAGATGAGGCTTTGTGCAGTGAATTATTCCTGTCACTCACCGATCGCCTTGATCACTCCAGTCTTTCAACAGACTACATGAGGAAAGATCATGTGTTAATCCGAAAAGCCAAGGATATGATTCATGCCGATTTGGAGCATGTTCTGAAGCTGGATGAGATATGCAAGGAGCTTCAGCTGTCCAAATATCAATTTATTCGTTTATTCAAGGCTCAGACAGGAATTTCACCCTATCAGTATTTTCTTAACTGCAAGGTTGAACATGCCAAGCAGGTCATTGAACAAAGCAAAGACATTTATTCTGCTGTAGCTGCCTGTGGTTTTGTTGATTTGACTCATCTGAATAAGCATTTTAAAAGTGTATATGGAACAACAGCATACGAGTATATCGCGTATCTAAAATAAAAATGGCTGAACAGGATCAAACCTGCTCAGCCATTTTTGTTTTTCTACTCCAGCTTCCGGTAAGCACGAGGGGAGAGGCTGGGCTGGGCAGCTCACATCGACATGTGTCAGCAGTTAGTGCTGAAAAAAATAGGTTATAAATTTCAACAAAATTAAACAAATTCAGGGATTTACTAATGGTTCTATTGGTATTTGGTGGTACTCCGGAAGTCCTAAACACAGATATTTAGGGATATAATCAGGATAAATGTCCTACGGAAAACGATTTTAAAATTATTTTTAATTAAATTAAATTTAAATGTTTACAATTGTTGAATCGTTAGGATATACTCTTTTTGGGAATGTAAGCGTATTCTTGTTGAAAATGTTGAAATGCGATGTCGCGCTTACCTTTACTAATCTTTTGGGGGTTATCGACTTGAATAAAACGATGCAGAGAACAATGCTGGCCGTTTCTCTGGCCGCAATAATGGCTGTGGCAGCATGTTCAAACGGAAACGAAAATACCAAATCCGATGCTGAGAATAAGAAGGCGACGAATACGACATCCAATGCGACATCGAATACTGAAACAGTTTCATCGGAACCTCTCAACGTTACTATGACGCTGATGGCAGGTTCCAAAACGCCGGATTCGTGGGCGGAGCATACGCTTGAAGAAGAGTTGTCGAAGGCGATGAATCGGAAGGTGGATGTTCAGCCGATCTTCCTCCCTGACTGGTCAGAGCTGAATACGAAGATCAACCTGATGATGAGTGCGAAAGATACGCGGCCTAATATTTTATGGACTGGTGATACGAAGGAATTCTCGAAATGGGTGGAAGCGGGGATTGCCCAGGATCTGACGCCATCGCTGCAAAAATACGGGAAAGACATTTTGGATTATTACACACAAGATACGATGTTCTACCACTGGGATAAGAGCGGCAAAATATTCCGAGTTCCCGGAGACGTGCCGGAAGCGAGCTATATGACGACGATTTTGCGTAAAGACTGGCTTGATAATCTCGGTCTTCAAGAGCCGAAGACACTTGATGAATATGTGAACGTACTTCGTGCATTTACGAAGGATGATCCAGATAAGAACGGCAAGAACGATACATACGGCTTGTCCGGCGATAACTATTACCGGAGCCTTGCGCCGTTCTTCTATGCTTATGGCATCGATGTGGAGAACTTTATGAAGCAGGATGATGGTTCAATCAAGTTTGGTGCACTCATGCCGCAAGTGAAAACAGTGCTTGAATTACTTCAAGGCTTGTACAAAGAAGGTGTACTCGATCCGCGAATGACAACGAGTGCGAACAATGATGATGGCAAGGTTAATGACATTTTTGCTTCTGGTAAAGTTGGTTCCTTCTATCGTTGGGTCGATTATTTCAATCCAGGCAACTCGACAACGATCTCGTTCAAGAAGCTGAATCCTACAGGTCAGTACATCTCAATTGATCCAATCCAAGGACCGGATGGCTTCAGTTCCGATATGCCAGATGCACAGATTGGCTGGTGCTACCTTATTGTAACCGACACGATCGATACCGACAGTGCTGTTCAAGTGCTGGATACAATGGCGAAGCCTGAAGTGTTCAAGCAGCTTGCATTTGGTAAGGAAGGCGAGCATTACACGATGAACAAGGGTGAGTTCGTGCCAACTATTCAACCAGAAGAAGGCAGTAAGCTTGGACTAGGCAACTTTGGCTGGATCATGCAGCGTAAGGACGCAGCAAACATTAAGAATACACCTGAAGTAACGGAGATGTTCACGAAGAAGATCGAGACTTCGCAGCCAATGCGCGACAAGATTGTCGTGTTCAAAGCGATTGATCGTCCAGAATGGGATAAATATTCGGCAGATATTAAGAAAGTTCGTGATGAATTGTTCTGGGGAATCATCACAGGCAAAACACCGGTATCTGCATTTGACGATTTCGAGAAGCAATATTTGAAGCTTGGCGGCAAGCAGATTGATGAGGAAGCAGTTAGCTTGTTCAACACGCAGCAGGAAGAACGTACGGCCTACGATGCGTGGTATGAAGCGAATATTGTTCCTTACAAGTAAACGCGGCATGAGAAAGGAGAGAAGCTCATGGAGCAACAAGCAGAGCTTGTAATGACGAAGCCAACCAGACATAGCTTGAATCGGAAGGGCACGCTGCTGAAGGATATCGTGCGGGATAAATACCTGTACCTGCTGCTGCTGCCCGGGCTGCTGCTCATTCTCCTCTTTCGCTACGGTCCGATGTATGGTGTTGTGATCGCCTTCCAGGATTACAACATCTACAAAGGCATCGGCGGAAGTGAGTGGGTCGGATTTGATCAGTTCCAGCGGCTGTTTCGTTCCCCCGATTTCACCGAGGTATTAACGAATACGATTGTCATAAGTCTCTACAAGCTAGCGGCATCGTTCTCACTGCCGATCATCTTGTCGCTCCTGTTGAATGAACTTAAGAACGTTGTGTTTAAACGAATAGCGCAGTCCATTATATATTTGCCGCATTTTATTTCTTGGGTTATTTTCTCGGGCATTATTATCACTTTCCTGAATCCAGTGGACGGCATGGTGAATGTTATCATTCGCAACTTTGGAGGAACACCAATCGATTTCCTTGGTGACGTACGTTATTTCCGTTCTGTGCTGGTGCTAAGCGATATTTACAAAGAAGTAGGCTGGGGGACGATCATTTACCTTGCCGCAATAGCTGGTGTAAGTGCAGATTTGTATGAAGCAGCGCGAATTGACGGAGCAAATAAATTAAAGCAGATGTGGCATGTTACGCTGCCTGCCATTCGCCCAGTTATTATTATTCTAGTTATTTTGAGCTTGGCCAATATTCTAGAAGCAGGCTTCCAGCAAATCTTCCTGCTCTATAATGCGCTTGTCTACGATGTTGCAGACATTCTGGATACGTACGTTTATAGGGTCGGTATTCAGCAAGCGGATTACAGCTATGCGACCGCTGCCGGATTATTCAAATCTGCCGTTGCGATGATCCTTATTCTGACTGTGAATAAGATCGTGAAGGCGACAGGACAGGATGGGCTATGGTAAGGAGGGATTCTGAATGGGCATGACAAGAGGCGAGAAATGGTTTATGTCAGCAAACGTCTTATTTTTTATCGTGTTAATGGTGATCATGGTCTATCCGTTCTGGTATATGATTATGGGCTCGCTTAGTGATTCTTCCCTGACGGCGGATGGGGGATTATTCCTCCTTCCCGCAGGTTTTTCCTTCTCGGCTTATTTGGCTGTATTCCAGAACGTATCGATCTTGTCCGGCTTTAAGGTGACGCTGATAACGACGGTTGCAGGTGCGTTTCTTGGGACGTTCTTGTCGGCGGCAATGGCGTATGCCTTATCCAAAAAACGGCTTCGTGGTCAGGGCATCGTTCTATTCCTTGTCTTGTTCACGATGCTGTTCAGCGGAGGGATGATTCCTTCCTATCTGCTGGTAAAAGAGCTTCATATGGTTGACAGCTACGGGGCGCTGATCCTGCCTGGATTAATGAGCGCATGGAACATATTCGTCATGATTGGATTTATGCGCGGACTTCCGGAAGAGGTTGAGGAAGCTGCAAAGATTGATGGAGCGAATGATCTAGGGATCTTTTTCCGAATTGTACTGCCACTTTCCAAGCCTGTGCTTTCAACCGTTGGTCTATTTATCGCCGTCGGCTATTGGAATGATTTCTTCTCTTCCGTGCTGTATGCGACAAATAAGGATATGTGGCAGCTGCAGATGGTACTGAAGGATTTGATCAGCAACACTTCTGCTGCAATCTCTCAGGCTGGTATTGCGATTAGTGTACAGCAAGAGGTGAATGCTTTTACCGTTAAGATGGCTTCCATTATCGTATCTTCATTACCGATTCTGATCGTTTATCCGTTCTTGCAGAAGCATTTTGTAAAAGGTGCACTAATCGGTTCGGTAAAGGGGTGATGAGGGGTGCAAACAGATACACAGCAAGTCGTTCGAGTCGATAGCGACAATGTACTTACTTCTTATTATTGTGGCGTCGGCTTCGAATGGGATCCGTCTGACGATCACGATTATACAGAAGAGCAGTGGCAGACGATATTTCGGCGGGTCGCGTACACGCGTGTTCCGATCATTCGGCTGATGCTGCGAGCGGCTTCCTATGTTACAGGCTGGGATGAAGCGGGTAATCCGATCTATGATTGGGAGTCCGCGCATATGCGCAGGGTGTATCGTATTCTCGACTTTTGCGAGGAGCATCGGATCGACGTCATTATCGGCGAATGGAGCCGTAGTCCCGAAATTGGTATTACTGTTTCCGACAATCCTGTCTGGGCAGAGTTAATCGGTGATTTTCTGGCGTATATGCTTGATGTTCGACGGTATACGGTGCTGCGTTATTACAATTTCATTAATGAGCCGAATGGCTATTGGGCAACGGAAGACGGTGACCGGTTTGCCATTTGGTCAAGAGGTTTGCGCAACCTTGAGGGTATTATGAGAAAGCGTCAGTTATGGGGCAGAATTGAGCTGCTGGGTCCGGACTCCTCTAATCAGGATGAGTGGGTAGATTGGTCTGTTCATGAGCATGGTTCGATCTTGTCAGCTTATGATGTACATCGTTATGTCATGGATGAGGATATTCGAAGTGGAGAAATGGAGCGGCAGATTCGAATGAAGCGCAGCTACATCGACGAGCATGATCCGGAAGGAGCTTCGAAGTCTTATCTGATGACTGAAGCGGGGATTGTGGAGGGGAAGGATGAGCTCCATGATCAGCAGCCACGTGTAAAGACGTTTGAGTACGGCGTCCTGATGGCTGACTTTACGATTCAATCTATTCTCGGCGGGCAAGCAGGGATGATTGCTTGGATGCTGGATGATTCGATGCATCGGGCACCGGGTTACACAAGAGGCTCGGGCGAGCTGAAAACATGGGGCTTCTGGAATACGATTGGTCCTGTAGAAGAGCAGGCACTTCGACCGTGGTATTATCCAATGTCGCTATTGTCCAGATACATGCCAAGAGGATGCCGAACCGTTCGTGTAGATCTTGGCAACAGACCGCTGGTGAGAGGTGCTGCGGCATTTGCGGATAATGGTGTAACAGTAGCAATTGTGAATGAAGGTTCTGAGTCTATGCAGCTCACCCTTGTGATGTCTGGCGTGCATGAGATTCGAACGCTTACGGAATATGTATATGCCGATTCATTGCGTCCTGCTGATCGAGATGGTTTTCCTGTTCCTGCAAGCCTGCGCAGTGATGTAAATCTGGATGCGGGCATCAAGGTCACGATACCGGCATGCAGCTTCGTTCTTCTCACTTCCATGTCCATTGCTGAAGAGTGGATGCAGTGAGGGAGGGGTGGGCTTTTGAAGGTTGCAGTTACAGGAGGTAATGGAAGAATCGGCAGTCAGGTCATTGTCGAATTGCTCGCGTTTGGCCATGAAGCTGTGTGTATTGACCGGGAGCTGCCAGTCAAACGGATTTGCCCAACGAAGATCGTAGATCTGACTAAGCTGGGTGAAGTGTATGGAGCACTGCGGGGAATGGATGCAGTTATCCATCTTGCAGGCATCAATGCGCCGGGCACTTATCCGGATGAAGTGGTATTTATGAACAATACACTTTCTACTTATCATGTACTGGATGCGGCGGCTGGACTTGGTATAAGGAAAGCGGCTTGTGCTTCCAGCGAATCTATTTATGGTTATTGTTATGCAGAAAAGAGGTTCGATCCGCGATTCCTTCCAGTTGATGAATCACATCCGCTGCTGCCGCAAGACAGTTATGGACTGTCCAAAATCGCAGGAGAACAGGCTGCTAGCATGATTTTTCACCGTACCGGCATGCAAATTGTGAATCTCCGATTCGGCCATGTTGCACTGCCTGATGAATACGACTGGTTGTCCACTTATACGCGTGCTGAGCGGTTTTTGTGGAGCCATGTTGATGTGCGCGATGCGGCAGCCGCATGCCGATTAGCTGTTGAGGCAGAAGGGCTTGGTTGTGAAACGATGAATATAGCTGCGGATGATACCTGCTCTTTGCTTCCTAATGCGGAGCTGCTTCATCGGTACTATCCGAATGTGACCGATATTAAACAAGACTTTTCCGGTCATCGGGCTTGGACGAGTAATGCAAAGGCGAAGAAGCTGCTTGGCTGGGCGCCGGTTCATAACTGGCGGAGCGGACAATTGAGCGGGAATGAGGAGTGTAAATGAAGGGGAAAGTCGCATGCGTAACTGGCGCAGACCGCGGGCTTGGCTATGAGCTGGCGATTGCGCTGGCTCGAAAAGGGTATATGGTATTCGCTGGCCGTTATATGACGGAATGGACAGCACTGGATCATATTCCGGCTGAGCTTAGTTCGTTGATCACGCCAATTTTATTGGATATTTCAAATGAATATAGTGCTTTGCGTGCCGCAAGTACAATTGAGGATCAGTACGGCAAGCTGGATTTGCTTGTGAATAATGCTGGGATTGCAGGCAACCACGACAGCTCTGTATTTGGCGGTATCGATTATGAGCTGATTCGCAGAATGTATGAAGTGAATACGCTTGGACCGCTGCGCATGACGCAGGCTTTAAGCGGCTTACTTGTGCAAGGTGATGACAAACTTGTCGTTAATATTTCGTCAGAAGCAGGCCAAATCAACCAGACCTGGCGGGAGGGCTGGTATGGCTACTGTATGTCGAAGGCGGCGCTGAACGTGCAGACGAACATCGTACATAATGAGCTGCGTAGTCGAGGTGGGAAAGCGATCGCCATTCATCCGGGATGGATGAAAACGTATATGGGCGGCAAACGCAATGAGAATGCCGCGATAGAAGCTGAAGAGGCTGCCAGCGGAATCGTGGATATTATTATTCGTTACGCGTTGGAGGAGAACGAAACCGCCCATCCGCCATTTGTTGATTATGCAGGCAATGAAATGCATTGGTAGTTGCTTAGGAGGGGATAGTGATGGCTTTTTTACAAGTTCAGTTTTTCTCCGAAACGCTGCGGCAGGGATGCTCTATGAATGTAATCTTGCCTGAGCGGTATCATCGTCCGTCTGAGCCATTTGTGCAGCCCTATCCTGTGTTGTACTTGCTTCATGGCGCATCAGACGATCATTCCGCATGGCAGCGTAATACTTCGATTGAGCAGTATGCAGCTGAAAAGGGAATAGCGGTAATTATGCCTTCTGTGCAGTACAGCTTCTATTCCGATATGAAGCATGGCTATGATTATTTTACCTATATAGCCGAAGAGTTGCCGCAGATCGTAAAATCGTTTTTCCCTATTTCAGAGCGGCGGGAGGATACATTTGCGATTGGTTTGTCGATGGGCGGGTACGGAGCATTTAAGTTAGGTGTTAGTTACCCGCAGAGGTATGCTGCAGTCGCCAGCTTGTCCGGAAGTCTCGATCAGCGTACGCGTCTTGAGGGAAAGGCCTTGTTCAACAATACGGTTTTCTCCAAGCAGGCTATGTTGACATTTGGCTCGTATGAGGAATATGTGGGCAGCGACAACAATATCGGGCAGCTGTTGGAGCGGCGATTGGCAGAAGGTGTGACAATGCCTTCCTTTTATCAGGCATGCGGAACCAATGATCATAACTACGAGATTAATCAGTCCTTCCACGAAATCTTTCATAACCGTATCAATCTATTATATGAAGTGGAGTCAGGTGCGGGTCATGATTGGGAGTTCTGGGACAAGTATGTGAGGCGGGCGGTGGATTGGCTGCCATTACGGAAGTAAGGGATGGGGGGATTTAAGGTTATGCGTGTTGGGGTAATCTGTCATGATGAGTGGCATCCAGCGGAGGTCGTTCAGCAAGGCTTCACCAAGCTTGCAAATGATCAATACGAGTTTGATTATATCGAGCATGCAAAAGATTGGTCGGAAGCATGGATGAATCAATGTGAGTTGATCGTTTTGGCTAAGTCCAATCGTGTTTCGGCCTCGGATCGTACGCCTTGGTTAACGATGGAGGTGCAAGGCTGTTTTCAGGCTTTTGTTGAAAAAGGGAAGGGGCTTTTTGTTATCCATGCGGGTACGGTTGGCTACCTTGAAGAGCCGTTGTTCCGTAGCCTAATCGGCGGAGGATTCCGTTCGCATCCTGCTCCCGATCAGGTTGTACTTCGACCTGCGGCCGAACTCGAGCCTTTCGTTGTCCATGATGAACATTACCAAATGGCATTTGAATCAGGAGACGTATTTCTGACCTCGGAATCTGCATGCGGCAGCTATCCCGCTGGATGGCGTCGCAAACAGGGGCTCGGGAGGGTCGCTGTGTTGACACCAGGTCACTATGTAGAAGTATGGCAGCATCCCTCTTATCAAAAGCTGCTGAAGCGTGAGCTGGATTGGTGCGCAGGTGAACGTCTGAATCGAAGTTGACTGGCTTTTATTGCAAATAACAAATAGCCCCCTGAGATAAAGCTTTATAGCTAGAAGAGAGGGGGCTATTTGCTGTGCTATTCGAAAGGAGGTGGTCTATGAACAGCTCAATTCGGATGTTTGTATGATTTTATCCTAAACGGAGGTGTAGCAATGATTAAAAAATTAGGTTTGACATGGGTCGTATTATGTTTGGCATTAACGGGTTTTATCGGCAGTTCATGGATTAGTTCAGATCATGCATCAGCAGCGCCGAATATCGCATACAACAGACCGGTAACAGTCTCTTCGACAGAATCCTCCAGTTATCCGGGCTCTTATGCGGTGGATGCAAATGGCAATACGCGATGGTCTTCGTCTTACGCTGATCAGCAATGGATGATTGTTGATCTGGGTTCCAATCAGACCGTAGCAAGTGTTGCGGTAGCATGGGAAGCGGCTTATGCCTCACAATTTCAAATTCAGACTTCTACGAACAATTCAACTTGGACGACAGTCTACTCCAATTACAGCGGAACAGGCGGCAAGAATACGATTAACTTTATGGCTACAACCGCGAGATATGTGAAAATCTACTGTATTCAGCGAGCGACAGCATATGGCTTCTCGATCATCGAATTCGAAATCTATGGAAGCGCTTCAACAGATAAGGTTGGTGTGCTCGACTATTTGAAGAGCATTGACGGCAGCAAGACGGTCATAGGTATCCATAATCGTGAACCGAATTCGAACCCAGCTGTACAAACAAATCAGGCTAATAGTGTTGCTGGGCGTTATCCAGGACTTTGGAGCGGTGATTTTCTCTTCTCATCCAGTGATGTAAGTAATCGTTGGACTATGATTGAAGAAGCGAAAAATCAATTCAAAAACGGTGCGATCGTCCAGCTGATGATGCATGTCACCCCGCCAACACAATCCGATGCCGGTAGCTGGGATGGTGGTGTTGTCAGCGAGCTTTCCAATACGCAATGGACGGACTTAATTACGAATGGCGGCACGCTGAATAATGCATGGAAAGCGCGGCTGGATACGTACGCGACTTATCTGCAATACCTCGAGGATAACCAGGTAACGGTTCTGTTCCGTCCGTTCCACGAGATGAACCAGAGCCAGTTCTGGTGGGCAGGGCGTTCGGGATCAAATGGGACAGCTGCACTGTACCGCTTGACGCATGACTATCTTGTGAATACGAAAGGACTGACCAATTTAGTCTGGGTATGGGACATGCAGGATCTGGATCTGAGTTGGAGCGGGTATAACCCTGGAGCCGGTTATTGGGATATCTTTGCACTGGACGTTTATAACTCGGATGGCTTCACGACAACGAAGTACAATACGGCCTTAAGCGTTGCAGGTGGAAAGCCAATTGCGATTGGCGAGTGTGCAGTGCTTCCGACGACCAGCCAGCTTGCAGCTCAACCGAAATGGGTATTTGCAATGAGTTGGGCGGAGCTTACGTTCAGCAGCAATACGAATGCTCAGATTCAAGCGTTGTATGGAGCATCTAATGTGATTACGAGAGATGAATTACCTGCTCTGAAATAGTAGCTGTTCAACAAATTTCAACTTTATATTAGGTTTTTATTGTTTTTCCAGAGGGGGATTGGGCTTGAATACCCAGATCCCCTCATTGGGTGGTAACAGTTTTATGGCGGGAATAATGGGATTTCGACAAATTGGATTAGGTTTGTTGTTCGGGTTATAAAATTCGGGGGCAAAAGGATATGGATATCAGCCGATAATTTTTAATTTAAATTTAAATAAAATATTGACTAAAGTTTAATTAAAAGTATAATAAAAATTGAAATAAATTAAATCCTGGAAATGCTGAATTTATTTCGCGAGGGTCAAATGCAAGACAGCCGCTTCACTATTCAATTGAATTGTAAGCGTTAACAAATTGATGGATTTATTTATTATTTTATTAGGAGTGAATGATGTGAACGAACGTAAAAGCAAGTCGAAACGCAAATGGCCGCTTCTGCTCGTTACGGCGCTGTTAGCTGGTATGCTGGCTCCGGTTGCTGGTGGTCAGTCAGCGAAAGCTTCGAGCGATGAGGGCGAAGCATCCGTGTTTACGGATTTTATTACAGCCGATGGCGACAAGCTGATGGATGGAACGAAGGAGTTTCGTTTTGCCTCGCTGAACTATCCGGGAGGAATGAGTGATCCGGCCTTCTCTCAAGAGGATGCACTTCGTACGATTGCAGCAATTGGCGGCAATGTGACAAGGACCTATGTGCCGTCAGTTAAGCGATACGATAATTCAAATGCAGGCAGCGCGTTTGTACTTGGTCCGGATGAAGAAGGTGTCATGCAATTTAATGAAGCTGGATTCGTTAAGCTCGATAATCTGCTGGCGCTAGCCAATAAGTACGGTGTAAGGGTTGTGATTCCGTTTGTTGACCAATGGCAATGGGTAGGTGGAATTGAGAGTTACGTTAACTTCCGCTATCCGGGAACAATCAGCGGTGATGCTGCTAATGATCCGGATGCATGGAAATTTTATACCGATCCGCTTGTGATCTCTGATTTCAAGCAAGTGATTCATTACATGATGAACCGCGTGAACACGATTACAGGTGTGAAATACAAGGATGACAAGGCCATTCTGGCATGGGAGACGGGGAATGAGCTGGGCGGTTACAACCAGGATAAGTTCCCGCAAGCATGGACAACGGAAATTGCCGACTACGTAAGAAATACGGAGAACCCTAGCCAACTGCTGCTGGATGGCCGGTTCGCAGTGAATAACGATTCACTGGAAGATCCGAATGTCGACATCGTAGGGGATCACTTCTACACAGGTAACTTCATCGATCGTATTAATGCGGACAGCGCAGCTGCTGCCGGCAAGAAGCCTTATATTCTTGGTGAATTTGGACTTTATACGACTGGTGCTCCTGTCGAAGCGCTTTACAATGCTGCTTTGAAAAATGGCACAGACGGCATTATGATCTGGTCGCTTCGTCCTCATAAGGACAGCGGCGGCTTCTATTGGCATGATGAAGATCCGGGTAACTGGGCTTCCTATCACTGGCCGGGCTTCTCGTCCGGAGATTATTACGGGGAAACGGATATTATCCGTACGGTATACAAGTATGCGCACTATATGAATGAGAACGATGTGGCTATGACATCAGACGTTCCTGCCATTCCTGCGCCTGCTAATGCACCAATGCTGTTCCCGATTACTTCGGTAGCAGATATCAAATGGCAAGGCTCGGTAGGTGCTTCGGGTTATGAAGTACAGCGTACCGAGAACGGCGACGACTGGACAACGGTAACGACTGACTTCTCGGATGGCGGACGCGCCGGAACACCTGCGTTTCATGATGAACAAGCATTAAGCGGTGTGACTTACACCTATCGCGTACGTGGTGTAAATGAATCAGGTGTGTCCCCTTGGTCTAATGAAGTAAGTGCAACAGCAGAGCATGTCATTATTGATGAGATGAGTCTGCTGCAGAGGGATGCACAGAAACGCAAAACTTATGTGTATGATCAGTCTTCGAATGTACAGACCAGTTCTTCGGTTGGCAGTGAAGTAGGGATAGGGTTCAAAGCATATGTGTCGACTTCCAACCCAGGCTATCTGATCTACGCTTCTCCGGTTCCGATGAACAAAGCTTCGGTTACCTTTACGGGCACGGGAGCAATCCGCTGGTTTGCCTCTTCTTCGAATGGCAACTATACGGAAATTCAGCCTGTCGTGAATGGTTCGGTATCATCTGTCGATCAGCTTCCGGCTGATACACGCTTCATTAAGTTTGTTATTCCGGGGAGCAACTCGGTGCAGATTGATAACATTCAAATGGAGTATACGTACGATGGAACAGACTTCCAAAGTGTTTCGCCAATTCAGCGAAACGGATTTGTTATAGATCATACTTTTGCTGGGACGACCTTTAGTCAGACTTCCAATCTCGTGATGAAGGGCGAACAGCCTTACACGGATAACAACAAGACGCTTGGACGCACAGACGGAAGCACTGGTGAAGTCGTCTATCAGGTAGGCGGAGATATGACCTCATATCGGTTTACGACCTATGCCAATTCCAACAGTACGCTGTCTTTCCTTGCTTCCATTGACGGCGATAATTATGTACCGGTTCATCCGATTGTCAGCCAAACCGCAACTAGTGAAGGCTGGAATAAGGTGATCTATACCGACTTTGCTCTGCCGGCATCTACGCGATATTTGAAGGCTGTCTATCCGGCAACAGCAGATGGCGAATCACCAGCTATTAGCCAAGTGGAGATCGGGTATGGTTCGAACCTAATTCCGCTTACAGACAAAGCCCCTGCTAACGTGTTTGAAGATGGGGAATACGACTACGGGGTAGATGATAAAATCAAAGCGCGTTATACCACTAACGCGAACGGGGACAGCATCGGCATCGCCCTGGATACAACAAATAAGAACCATGGCAATTACGGGGTGAAAGTAGACTATGCCTTTGATTCCTCTTATTATGCGGGCTTGTCCCGTTCGCTTGGCGATGTAGATTTGTCTGGATTTGACTCGCTACATGCATGGGTGAAGCCGGACGGATCCTCGAATAAACTGTCGTTCCAGCTGACAATGACGGACAATCACGTATATGAAGCGCCTTTGACGCTCGCAGGTAATGCGGGGCGGACAGTTGAGATCAAATTATCCGAATTTGTTCAGCCTGAATGGAATGTGACGGCTTATGGCAGCAAAGCGATTGAGCTGTCGCATGTAAAGGAATTTGCGATCTATGTCAGCAGTGGAACAAATGCGGCAGCTAATTCAGGTGTCATTTATTTGGATGATATCCGCATGGCGAATGCTTCCAAGCTGGATAACTTCGAAGGTTATGGCGGCTATAATGCGCTTATTAACAAGGCTTTCTCGCGTAATGCGGGAGGCGGCGCATTTGATTTGTCTTTGAATACCTCACATAAATCAGAAGGCAATTATGGCCTGAGGATTGATTATAACTATGCAGGCCCAGGCTATGCCGGCGGCAGCTTTAATCCTGATTTCTTGAACCTTACTGGCTATGACGGCTTCACGTTCTGGTTCCAGCCGGATGGCTCAGGTAATGAGCTTGCCATTCAGTTCACGGACGCAAGCGGCAAGTTCTGGGAGACTAAAACGGTGTTCAAGGGCAGTGAGCCTCGTCTCATGTACGTGCCGTTTGATGATTTCCGTTTCCCATCCTGGTATAGCAGTGATACAACAGCTAGACCAGATGCAAGTGTGAACATTACGGCGGTATCTTTCTATATCGGAGGCGTGGATGATTCGATCTCGACATCAGGTACGATTTACATTGATGATATTAATGGTGCGAAGTTTATGGATGAGCTGCAAGCTTCCACCGTTATGATTAGCGCTGCCGAGTCCGAGATTACCTCGTTGCCTTACACAATCAGCGGTACAGCAACAAATGCCACGGATGTAACGATTCGTGCTGGCAAGCAAGTTTTCTATGCTCCTGTTGGGCCAAATGGTGAATGGTCATATACCACTTCCAAGCTGGCTAATGGGGCAGTAGAGATTAAGGCATCGGTTGAATTGTATAACGGTACAGTCATGAGTTCTGATACGTCTACAGTAAATGTGAATGTACCTAACAATCCTTACACAGAGGAAAATGGAAGCGGACCTGTTCTGACGAACTATGTGCTGAATGGCAGTTTTGACGAACCGGTAGATCCGGCTGCATGGCCAGTATTGCCGACTCACTGGGTGCATAAAGATGCTGAGGGCAATGATGTGACGAACGGAATTGTGAAGCTGGAAAGCGGCTCGCGTACCGGTGCTTACAAGCTTGTCCATTGGAACAATGCGTCTTATGAGGTGACATCGACTGAGCAAATAACGGATCTGGCGGATGGCATCTACGAAGCACGGGCTTGGACCAAATCCAAAGGCGGCCAGCAGGCAGCGGAAATGATCGTGAATGAGGGTCAGCCTTCAGAACAAAAAGTTAATATTCCAACTGGTGAGAGCTCGTGGACTTATTTGAAAATTTCGGGCATTGAAGTAAGAGACGGAAAGGTTTCGATTGGCTTCCATTCCAAGGATCTTGGTGATCACTGGATTGGGGTTGATGATGTTGAGCTTGTGAAAACAGGAGAACTGCCGAATGTTGCCGTTACTGGTGTCACGCTGAACAAAAATGAAATCAGCTTAAACGTTGGCGGAACGGAAACGCTGACTGTGACGGTAAGTCCAGCAAATGCAACGAATAAACAGGTGACTTGGACGTCCAATAACACAGCAGTTGCTACGGTGGACGCATCGGGCAAAGTGACGGCTATTGGCATTGGAACGGCAAATATTACTGCTGCAACTACAGATGGCAGTAAAGTGGCTTCTGCTGTTGTGACGGTAACGAAGACAACTACGACGAATCCGACACAGCCTACAACACCGGTTGATCCTGTTGATTCAGTGTCTGTTCAGAACGGACATTTGACGGTACAGCCTGCTAATAAAGACTCAGACAAAGTGTCGATTAAGATCAACGAGAAGGATATTCTAGAAGCGTTGAAGCAAAACAACGATAAAACAGTTGATATTGTCGTGAAGCCAGGTGCTAAAGCAGGTTCCGTTACCGTAGACGTTCCTGTTAAACCGCTTATTACAGCGGCACAAGGCATTCGAATGGATACCGGTCTCGTGACATTTACAGTAAGCAGTAGTCTGCTTAAGGAGAGAGGGCAAGCCGCTTCCACACTGCAGGTAAAAGCTTCGAAAGTCGATGACAGTACATTGTCAGTTGAAGCAAGAAAGCTGTTGGGCGGTCATGCTGTCTATGATATTGAAGTAAGTCTGGATGGCGTTAAACTGAAGGATATGGAGCTGGGCAGCATCCAGGTAGAGATGCCTTATGAGCTTGGAACAAATGAGGACCCAGATCAAGTGATTGTGTATTATTTGAATAACGATGGACAGCTCGAAGTAATCAAAAACGGGAAATACAATGCCGATACAGGCAAAGTGCAATTCTCGGCCACACATTTCAGTGCGTATAGTGCTGCTTATGCGAAGGTCTCCTTCGTTGATCTCGCGCATGCTGCTTGGGCAACGGACAGCATTCAGTTCCTTGCTGCCCGCGGCGTTATTCAAGGTGTAGGTGGAGGACATTTTGAGCCTAATAACAATGTAACTCGTGCGGCATTCCTGAAAATGCTGATGGAGGCATTAGAGCTTAATGATCCGGCTGCAACAGGAACGTTCTCTGATGTAGCACATGGTGCATGGTATGCAGAAGCGGTATTTAGCGCGCAAAAGCTGGGTATTGTGAATGGTAAATCAGACGGCAGCTTTGGCGTAAATGATCTGATCACCCGTGAGGAGATGGCGGTGATGATCTACCGTGCGGCTCAATTGGTGAGGTTGGATCTAGCAGGTAATCCTGAAGCGAAGCTGTTCCCGGATCAAAATAAAGTAAGCAGCTACGCATCTGAAGCCGTACAAGCGATTCATCAAGCAGGTCTCATTCAAGGAATGGGTAACGGCAGCTTTATGCCTCAAGGTCATGCAACAAGAGCGCAAGCTGCGCAGCTGATTTACAATCTATTCAACAAGCTGAATTCGTAAAAAGCAGAAAGAAGTACCGTTGTTGAACGGTTCGAAGCGGGGTATGACGGCGATGTCATACCCCGTTTTGTTTTATTTTCAGCAATAAGTTGAAATAAGTTGAAAAAAAATATATAGTAGGGATAAGAGATTGATTAAGGGAGTTGGAAACCATTAAAAAGGTTACTTTGCAGATCATTGCAGATCAATTGAAAGTCTCTAAAGCGTTGATTTCAAAAGCTTTATCGAATGATCCAGCTGTGAACGAGGAGACTCGGGCACTGATCTGGAAGACATCCGAAGAGCTTGGTTATAAAATAAAATCATCAAAGAAAAAAATGATATCTGCCGGCACGGGCAACCTCGCGGTATTAATGCCAAGAGCTTATCTCGATGATCCCGAATACTGGGGGAAAATCATTAAGGGTATTGACCGTGAGCTGGTTGAATACAACTACAGCATGCTGTTGTCCTCGATCGATGTGTCGCTGCGGGTGAATGACGGGATGCCAACGAGCATTACGGAAAACAAAGTGGACGGCGCAATCGTACTTGGACAATTGCCGAAGGAATATACAGATCAGCTTAAGAAACGGAAAATTCCGTTTGTCCTGGTTGACCCAAGCGAACAGGATCCTGAAGTGGATCTCGTGCTGGCGAATAACTATCAAGGTGCTTATCAGGCTGCGCAATTGCTGCTCCGGCTTGGTCACCGCAAGCTGGCATTCCTCGGCGACGTCGAGACGACTTGGAGCTTCTCTGAACGTTACAGAGGCTTTAAGGCAGCCATTCAAAGCTTTAATACAAATGGCAAAGAAGAGGCCAGCTTTGTAACCATCGAAGGGATGGGTGTAAGCGGTAACGGGATGTATACGAAGCCGGAGTACGTAGTTAAGCTGAAGCGCTCTCTGATGTCGGATAATCCGGTAACAGCGGTCTTTTGTGCAAATGATTTGATTGCAATCGATTCGATGGTCTTTTTCTCGGATTGGGAAGTGGAGTATCCACAACAGCTGTCTGTAGTGGGATTTGATGACCTGACACTCGCAGATATCAAGGGGCTTACGACCATTAGTGTACCTAAGGAAGAGATTGGGGTTAAAGCGACGCAGCTTATTCTGGAGCGGCTGAATACGCTGGATAAGCTTCCTGAGCTGGTTATGATCTCAACAACGCTTGTTCAGCGCGGTTCAACAGCGAATGTTCCAAGTGATCTGGAGATTTCGGGTAAAGTGGTAAATTAGTTTATTAAATATTTATTACACGGTCCTTCCTTGTGGAAGGGCTTTTTTTGTGGCCAAAAAGCTGATTGGTCTTGATATGGCGATAGAATGAGCAGTAGTCCGCTAAAGGGAATGTTTAATTCAATTTAAATTAAAAGTTTAAATATTTTTAAAAAATAGTTGAAATAAATTGATATTGGTGATATTCTCTAGTTGTAAACGGTAACAAAACATATAACTCAGGGGGTAAGAAAGTTGAAGAAAAGTTTGAGCTTGTTACTAACTGCTGCTGTGTCGATCACGATGTTGTCTGCTTGTGGAAATAATGATGACGCGAAAAATACGGCAAATAACGCAAAAACGGGCAACAATGGAACGACAACTGAGGCAGCTGATCCAGCTTCCGAAATCAGCGGAACAATTACATTCCTTACAAACCGCACGGACATGATTGACAAGGAGTACGTCGATTACGCGAAACGCTTCAAAGAAAAGTACCCGAATGCAGAAGTGAAATTTGAAGCGGTAAAAGATGTTGATAAGGATACGAAAATCCGTCTTTCGACCGGCGACTTCCCTGACGTGGTTTTGGTGCCAACGATCACGGCTTCTGATTTGCCGAAATATTTCGCCCCGCTTGATGATCTTGGTCTGAATGACAAAATTTACTTCAAAGATTATAAGAGCTTTGAAGGCAAGGTGTACGGAATCTCGGTAGGCGCTACAACAACAGGTATTGTATACAACAAGAAAGCCTTCGCTGACGCAGGTATTACAAGCGTTCCAAAGACGCTGGACGAATTCTATGCTGCAGCCGAGAAGCTGAAAGCAAAAGGTATCATTCCATTCGCATCCAACTTTAAAGATCAATGGCCTTTATACCCGTGGGGCTCTGAGCTTCCTTCCTCCCTTGCAGGTAACGCCAATTTGAACAATGAACGCGTCAATTCCGATGCACCTTATACGATGGATAATGCTTACGGACAAGCGTTGACAATCATTCGTACGATGAACGAGAAAGGCTACCTGGAGCCTGATATTAACTCAACAAACTGGGAGCAATCGAAGAAGGATGTAGCAAGCGGCAAATTTGCGATGTACTTCCTTGGTAACTGGGTCATTCCACAAGTCATCAGCAGCGGCACGACTTCGGAGAATGTTGGATTCTTCCCAATGCCTTATGACAACTCAGGTAAAGTGAATGTAGTTCTTGCACCAGACTGGGGTTATGGCGTTAACAAAAATAGTAAACATCTTGAAACGGCAAAAGCATTCGTGAAATGGATGCTGGAGGATTCCGGATTTGATAAGTTCGCAGGCTTTATTCCAGTGTTGAAGGATAGACAATCGGATATGCCGCAGCTGGCTGAATTCGAAAGCTTTAATCCTACTAAGATCGAAGCGGTAACGGATACCCCGGAATCGACGGAGATCGTAAACCAAGCACAGATTACAAAAGAAGCCTTTGTACAAGAATTTGTTCTGAGCAAGGATCCACAATCCATTCTTGATAAATACAATGACAAATGGGCAAAAGCGAAAAAGGCTGTAAGTAAATAAGATTCAAACAGCAAAGTGGATTATCCCGAGACTTTACGATAATCCACTTTGCTTATATAGAAGCAGAAGATAGAAAAGAGTGGTGAACAATGAACGGTATGTCGTATAAAACGCAAAGAAAGCTTGTTATTATCGGATTCTTGGCAGTCCCTGTTCTCTTATTGCTTACATTCACTTATTATCCGGCAGTTCGATTAATCTACTATAGCTTCACCGATTGGGATGGGCTCAACAATCATGTGAGCTGGCTCGGCATTGATAATTATCGTGAAATCTTCTCAAACCCTGATCTATTTGGAGTATTCGTCCATCAGATCCCTTACGTTGTTGTAGGTGTTGTGCAAAATATCGTCGCGCTGCTCTTTGCTGTTATCTTAAACTCGAAGCTGCGCGGGCGTAACGTATTTCGTGTTATTTTGTTCCTGCCATTTATCATGAATGCGGTAGCGGTTGCGTTCATGTTCCAATATGTTTTTGATACAACAACCGGCTCCTTGAATTCACTGCTTGGGCTGCTTGGACTGGATTCTTGGAAGCAAAGCTGGCTTGGCAACACAAGCATAGTTAACTATTCGCTTGCATCCATCGGCTTCTGGCGGTTTATGGGCTATAACATGGTTATTTACTTGGGAGCCTTGCAGTCGATTCCAGCTGATATGTATGAAGCGGCTAAGCTTGACGGGGCAGGGCGGATGCAAACCCTCTGGCATATGACTTTACCGAATATGACAAAGATCATTCAGCTCAATATGTTCCTTACCCTAAGCGGAGCTATAGCGGTATTCGATCTTCCATTTGTTCTGACGCATGGCGGGCCAGCCGGAGCGAGTGAAACCTTCGTTCTGAAGACGGTAGAGACAGCGTTCCAATTCAATAACTTTGGCTTGGCATCAGCGATGAGTGTCGTGCTTCTGGTCCTTACGATTCTTATACTTGGGCTGCAGAATCTTGTCATCAAGAGAAAGGAGGGATAAGCATGAAGAAATTCGATCCCATACAATCGATCAAATACGTGCTGCTGCTCTTGGGAACATTCGCCGTGTTTTTCCCTCCCTACGTTGTATTCATTAATGCCTTCAAGCAGGAGGATGAGGTCAGCGGCCCCTTTGCATTACCGCGCAGCTTCCTTAACTTTGAGAACTTTCGGGTAGCAATGGAAAGAGCACATATCTGGCAAGCGTTTGGCAACACATTTATCATCATTATCGTTTCGCTGCTAGGTAACATTGTGCTGGGGACGATGGTGGCTTATGCGGTAGGGCGCTTTGAATTTAGAGGGAGAAAAATACTGCTTGGCGCATTCCTCTTCGCTACATTGATCCCGGCCATTACGACGCAAGTTGTTGTCTTCTCCATCATCCATACTATGGGGCTCTACAACACCCTTTATGGTCCAATCCTGCTCTTCGTTGGAGCGGATGTTGTGCAGATTTACCTCTATCTGCAGTTCATTAAGAACATTCCTTATGAGCTGGATGAAAGCGCCATGATGGATGGTGCGAATTTATTCCGAATCTATCGGACGATTATTTTGCCGCTGCTCGGTCCAGCTACAGCTACGCTGGTCATTCTGAAGACGATTAACATCTACAACGAGCTGTATATACCTTTCCTCTATATGCCAAAGTCGGAGCTGGTCGTCGTAGCGACATCCATCCAGCGGTTTGCCGGCAATAACCAAGCGCAGTGGGGTTATATTTGTGCCATTATTCTTGTTATCATGATTCCAACTGTCGTCTTGTATTTGTTCTTGCAGCGATATATTTTCTCGAGCGTGACAAGTGGTGCAGTGAAAGGGTAAGGAACAGCTGAATGAATTAAACGAGAAGGCAGGAGTATCTAAATGACGATAAAGAAGCCATTTATTACGAGAGCGGGAAGCTCTCTCTATGAGGGTCGTCTACCATTTCGTTTCGCTGGGCCGAATATTTATTGGCTGGGCCTTGATGAGAATGTTGGCGGAGTAGATTGGCCTACACCATTTCGTGTCTGCAACGCACTAGATACAGCGGTTGAGATGGGGGCGAATGTCGTTCGTTCTCATACGCTTGGTGCTTCAGTAGGTGATCCCAAATCCTTGTCTCCAAGGCTTGGTGAGTATAATGAAGAAGCGTTTCGACGTGTTGATTATGCAATTAAAGAGGCGGAAGATCGTGGGCTGCGATTAATCATTCCTTTCGTCTGCAACTGGGCTTATTATCATGGCGGCAGAGAAACGTTTACCGGGTGGCGTGACTTAACGGTTCGAGATTTATTTTATACCAATCGTGATGTCATTGAAGATTTCAAGAGCTATATCACCGTTATTCTAAATCGTGTAAATACGTACAGCGGTATTGCGTATAAAGAGGACCCAACGATCATGGCGTGGGAATTGGGCAATGAACTTAATGCTGCGCCTGTTGAATGGGTGAAGGAGATTTGCGACTATATTAAATCTATCGATAACAACCACCTTGTTGCACATGGCAAGCAGTTTCAGCTCGATGCAGATAAATTAGCGGTTGATAGCCTGGATATTCTCGATGTTCATTATTATCCTGCCAATGCCGAAGCACTGGTGAGGGATGCTAAGCAAGTCGTTGAAGCGGGGAAAGTATATATTGCAGGCGAATTTGGTTGGCCGGATTGTGATCTGGAGCAATTCATTGCAGCTGCTGAAGAGAATGAAGCGGTATCCGGAACGTCGTTCTGGTCGTTGTTCCCACATGCGGATGAAGGTGGATACGTTCATCATTTTGATGGATTTTCCGTTCATTATCCAAGCAGTGGTACCAATCCGGATCTGGCAGCACGTATCCAGCAGCTGAGAAGCCATGGTTATAGGATGAGTGGAAGAGAGGTGCCGCAACCGATTCAGCCGGATGTTCCGATTATGAAGATAGAAAAAGGTATGGTATATTTCCAAGGCGTTGTTGGTGCAGCCTCCTATTCGCTGGAGAAATCGACGGCAAGTAGCGAAGGGCCGTGGGTGACGGTGTATGATAAACGTCCCGGTGATTACGGAGCGCCATGGATTGATCCAACAAGAGCTCATTCGGTTCGAACCTGGTATCGCTTGCAAGCTTTTGGTGTATCTATTCGGCCTAGCGGCTATTCTGAAGTTATCGTGTCAGAGCCATTTACTCCTTAATACACATTAGCGGTGCAGAGATCTGTACCGCTGTTTCTATTTTACCTGCAGCAGAATAAAAGTTGAAGAGAGTTTAAAAAACAATTATAATAAGTTCAAAAAAAGTGGTAAGGAGTATGGCCATTGCGAAAGGTAACCTTGCAGATGATTGCCGACCAGGTTGGCGTCTCGAAAGCTCTTGTGTCTAAAGCATTGTCCAATGATCCGGCTGTAAATAACGGAACGCGCGAGGAGATATGGAAAACAGCACATGAGATGGGCTATTCCTTTGACAAGCTGCGGAAATCATCCGTTTATGCGAAGACTGGCAATATCGCCGTTCTGATGCCGGAAGCTTATTTGAGTGATATCGAGTATTGGGGCAAAATTATTCGCGGCATCGATAGAGAGCTGCAGTCACATGATTTCAGTATGATTTTATCAGGTGTTGATATCTCAGTAGATCCTCAAGAAGGCCTTCCTTCAAGTATTAATGAGCAAAAGGTAGATGGAGCACTCTTGCTTGGGCATATGCCTGAGTCCTATGTGAAGGCGTTAGATGCAAAAGGAATGTCTTGTGTCTTAGTTGACTCTAATATTCAGAACGGCAAACATGACCATATATTAGCGAATAACTATCTGGGAGCGTGTGAAGCGACAAATCGGCTGCTGCAGGCTGGACACCGCAGTCTGGCATTTGTAGGGGATATGGAGACGGCCTGGAGCTTCAGGGAACGGGATCGGGGCTTTGAGGATACGGTAAGAGAGCATAATAAGGGATCGTTGGAGCAAGTCAGCGTAACATGGGTTCGAGGGTTAGGTGTAAGCGGGCGAGGTAATTATACGAATGCTGAATTTGTGGAGAAGCTGCGCCTTGCAATAACCGAAGAGAAAGTAACCGGCTTTTTCTGTGCGAACGATATGCTTGCGATTGAAGTGCTGCGTCAATTATCCAACTGGGGTTATCGTTGTCCAGAACAGGCTTCAGTTATTGGATTTGATGATCTGTCACTGGCCGAATTTATGATTCCGAAGCTGACCACAGTCAGGGTTCCTAAAGAGGATATCGGCTCAAGAGCGGTAAGGGCTGTTCTCGATCGGATAAAGCATCCGGATACGGTATCTGAACTTATCCAGCTGGAAACGGAATTGATCGAGCGGGATACTGTCATGAGTCCGCAATAGTAATGGTTAAGCACTTGTTCCTTTGGAACGAGTGCTTTTTTATTGTTGAATTAAACACTTAAATTTTGTTGAATTAAACGTTTCATTATGTTAAAATTTTCTCGTTATGATAGCTTACTATGAGAATAGCTAAAGGACGGGTATTTATGATGGAGATTAATCTAAACGATAAAGAGTGGGAGCTGAAAGGCTTTTGGCCATGGGTCCCCTGCAAAGGCACGAGTATGGAAATTGGCAATGAATTAATGGGGGTAACCGAATGGTTGCCGGCAACGGTACCCGGCGGTGTACATCAGGATCTTTATAAAGCAGGACTGATTAATAACCCCTATGTAGATTTGAACAGCCTGCATTGCGAGTGGGTGGAAAACCGTTGGTGGGTATATCGGACGCAGTTTCAGAAGCCAATTATTGAGCCGGGAGATAAGGTCGAGATTGTGTTCATGGGTCTTGATTATGAAGCGATAATCTCAATGAACGGCACGTTGCTTGGCGAGCATGCTGGGATGTATGAGCCTGCCGTATATGATATCACGGAGCTGCTGGGGGAACGTGACATGGTTGAACTTCAGATTGTGCTAAAGCAGGCGCCGGATGAGATGGGGCAGATCGGGAAGACGTCGGAAACGTTCACGCAGAAAAGCCGGTTTAACTACAAATGGGATTTTTCTACACGACTCGTTAACGTAGGGATTTGGGATGATGTGCTGTTACGTGTCTCCAAAGGATATTCGCTAGAGGAGATTGCTCTTCATTCGGATGTAACTACGGATGGCCATGGAGTCATTCGTGTTGCTGCAGGTGTTCGTAACCATCATGCTGGTGATTCCGCAGAAACGCTGGACTACGCAGATGTGCGGGCTGAGTTGGAAGTGACGGGACCAAATGGTGATTTCGTTAATTCTATTCAGGTAGTATTAGACAAGGACGGTTTTCAATTCGATATTCCTGTTCCGACCCCGCAGCTCTGGTATCCGAATGGATATGGCGAGCAGCCGCTCTACCAAGTGACAATTCGGTTGCTTCAGGATAATAAGCTTCTCGATCAGCGAGTACATCATACCGGCATTCGCAAATTGGAATATCGGCAGAACGAGGGAAGTCCGGTGGATGCGCTGCCGTATACGTTTGTTGTGAATGGTGTGCCGATCTATATACAAGGCGCCAATCTGACGCCTCTTGATCATCTCTATGGGAATGTGACGAGGGAGCGCTATGAATGGATGGTTCATCTTGCGAAGCAAGTGAATCTGAATATGCTTCGCATATGGGGCGGCGGTGTTATCGAGAAAACGTATCTATATGACCTGTGTGACCGCCATGGCATCATGATCTGGCAGGAGTTCATTCAATCAAGTTCTGGCATAGATAATAAGCCATCGCAGAAGCCGTCGTTCCTTGAACTGCTGCATAAGAATGCTGTTGCTGCATTAAAGACTCGTCGCAACCATGTGTCACTAACAGTATGGAGTGGCGGCAATGAGCTGATGAGTGAGCCGAATCGGCCTTCGACCTACGAAGATTCAAACTTGTCACATCTGAAGTCGCTTGTAGAGCAATATGATCCGCAGCGGCTGTTCCTGCCCACTTCTGCATCGGGGCCGGTTCAATATATTACGAGAGAAAAAGGCGTCAGCCATGATGTACACGGACATTGGAAGTATGAAGGAAATCCGAATCACTACAGCCTATACGGTGAAGCGGATCATCTGTTCCATAGTGAGTTTGGTGTCGATGGCGTAAGTGGCGTGAAGAGCCTTCGTAAATTTTTGTCCCTACAACATCTTACGCCAGTCTCCATGCGCGATAACCTCGTCTGGCGGCATCATGGTGAATGGTGGGATACCTACGATCGTGATGCGGAATTATTCGGACATTTCGAATCACTCTCGCAGTTCTCGGATGCAAGCCAATGGATGCAAGCGGAGGGGCTGCGGTTTATCCTTGAGGCGAACCGGCGACGTCAGTTCCAGAACAGCGGCAGTATCATTTGGCAGCTTAATGAGCCTTGGCCTAATGCGAGCTGTACGAATCTAGTTGATTATTATATGGAGCCAAAGATGGCTTATTATTGGACGCGTAACGCGTTTAGGCACTGCCACGCATCGCTTGATTACCGCAGTCTCAATGCAGCTGCTGGAGAGTGGATGGAAGCAGGAATCTACCTGCATCAAGCAAGCGAAAGCTGCGAAGTGGCCGTTGAAGTATGGGATACACGAGGCAGCCTCTTATTCTCGCAATTATTTGATACCGTTCTGCAGAACGCCTCTGTAACGAAGCTGGGTAATGTACGATTTGTTGTTCCTCATACGTATAATGGGTTATTTATTGTAAGGTTAGGCGTAACGCAAATGAATCAGGTGACAGAGTACAATGATTATTTCTTCTCTACTAATGATCAAGAGATTTATCGGTCTGCCTTACAGCTTGAAGGTGCTCAATTGAATGTGCAGGCTCAGGACGAATGGAGTTATGAATCGCTTCCTGGCGGTGAGATCGGAAGTGTCTTGGTGCGCAGTTATATGGTGACCAATGAAGGCCATGAAGCAGCTCTCCATGTCCGGCCGGAAGAACGGACGGATGTCTATTGGACTTCAGCGGATGATGCTTTCTTCACCCTACTTCCTGGTGAATCCAGACAGGTTAAGGTCACCTGCACCAAACGGAATGGGGAGTTATTTGTGGCTGAGAATAGCGCGTCCGCTGCTCATCAGTGGCCTGATATCGTATTCACATCCTTTGGTTCTATTCAAGCTTCCGATAAGCCCTAGGGGACAGACCAGAAAGCTCTTTGAACACTTTGCCGAAATGGGAAAAGTTCTCGAAGCCACACTGTTCAGATATTTCGGTAATACTCAAATCGGTTTCCCTCAGGAGATGTTCGGCCTCTTTGATCCGGGTGATATTGATATATTGACTGAAGCCAAAGCCAGTGACTTCTTTGAAGACACGGCTTAAGTGGCCTTTGCTTATATAAAATTGCTTGGCAAGGTCGTCCAGATGCAGCGGTTCCCGGAATTGCTGATTAATATGACGGATAATATCGGTTACTTTACGCTGGACCGGAGTAACTTCAACATTCGGAAGGGCTTTGCGCTTTTGCATGTGGCGAGCTGTGAGCAAAAGCAGTTCAGTAGCCATGTTCCGGATATGCAGCTGATAACCAGGCGGACGATCGTTTAGCTCTCGCAGCAGGGACTCGAATAGGGTTTCCAAGTGCAATCGTTCCTGGAGGTTCAGTCTAACGATCGGATAGCCATCCAAGAAGGGGGACTGAAGCAGCTCCGTCTCCTCACGCGATAATCCATCAAAAAAAGGCAGGTCAAAATGAAGCACAACTCGTTCATGATTTGGCTGGCTCAGCTCGGAGGTTCGATGAACGAAGTTGGAATTCACAAGAATCAGATCACCTGACTGAATGGGATAGACGGAGTCTCTTATGAAAAATTTTCTTTCCCCGCTATATAGATAAAAAAATTCAAAGGATCTGTGGTAGTGGGTCGTATCCATCGAATGATAGCCAATTCTTCGGTCGAACTCGATCCACAATGGTTCGCTTATCGAGCCATATCGAAGGATATCAGGCAGAGATTGAATGGTCATGGAGGGCTCCTTTCAGAGATGGACGGTATTACGAGTATATCAATAATTGCGGGGTTTATGGAGTATTTGTTTATAATTGCGGAGATTTAATCGCTATATTCATGTTACTCTTGCGGTATGAGAGCGATTTCAATCGGAGGAGTTAAACGATGAAAAAATTTGTTGTCAACGAAGAAGAAGTAAAAGATCTAATTGACCTCGTCGTCCGCAGAACGATGAATATGGATTTTACATGGAACTGGTCCTGCGGAGTTGCTTTTTATGGAATCAGCAAAGCCTGGGAAGTAACGAAGAATCAGGAGTATATTGATTTTTTGGTCAAATGGGTGGATGAATATTTGGAGCTTGGGCTGCCGGCAATGATGGTCAATTCTTGTGCGATGGGGCATACGATGCTGACCCTGCATGAAGCGACAGGTGATCAAAAGTATCTTGATCTAGCTCTAATGAAGGCGGAGTATTTGCGAAAAGATGCTATCCGGTTTGGAGAAGAAGTATTCCAGCATACGGTATCGTCCAAAAATGATTTTCCAGAGCAGGCTTGGGCGGATACGTTGTTTATGGCGGCGTATTTCTTGCTGCGCCTTGGCTTCAAGCTGGACAAGAAGGAATATATTGATGATGCCCTGAATCAGTTCTACTGGCATGAAGAATATTTGCAGGACAATAAGACAAATCTGTTCTATCACGCTTGGGATAATGTTAGAGGGGATCATCTCTCCGGTATTTATTGGGGCAGGGCAAATGCGTGGGCGGCTTATACGATGGCACAAGCTCATAAAATGCTGAATCCGTTTATGCCGATGTGGATGCAGCTTGGAGGGGCACTTGGCGATCAATTAAGTTCTCTCGTCAGACTACAATCACCAAAAGGCTTGTGGCGTACGGTGCTAAATGATGACACCTCCTATGAGGAAACGTCAGCTTCTTCAGGTATTGCTGCTGCCTTGACCATCTATGCACATCCTCTGCACCAGAACTACATGGCAAAAGCCTATGAAGGCATTCTGGCAAACATCGATGAAGACGGTTCGGTCCGCAATGTATCTGCGGGTACGGCAGTTATGTATTCGGTTGATGATTATAAGGTCATCTCCAAGAAGAGAGTGCAAGGATGGGGTCAAGGACTAACCCTGGCTTATCTTGTAGCTCTGATTCAGAATCAGGAAGTTGTCAGCAGTATTTAAAACAATAGGACTCTTGAATAAAAACGGCCGGGCCCAATAACATGGGACCGGCCGTTTCAGTTGCCAAACTTTATTCCTCATCTTCAGGGATAACGGTTACCGACGCACTTGCTGTACGGGTCGGTCCATTATCCGATAGTAGGGTAACAGGGCTTACAAGGACACTCTCTTCCTCAACTTCAGGGAGAACGAATGGTACCCGAAGCGTCTCTCTTGCTCCAACGTCGAATTCCGTCAGCCGCAGCTGTAGATTGAGAAGAGGAGCAGTCAATCGGACATTTAATAGCGGAACATTACCCGTATTACGGAATTGAATGGTGAAGATAACCGTTTCACCCGGCCGTCCAACGGGACGGTCAACCGTCTCGATGAGCGATGCATCCGGGAGGGACTGTATCTGTATTACAGCCTCCTCTTGCTGGAGCGGCGTCTCCTCGGAAATAATGGTTACCGTGTTCCGCAATACGGTTCCGCCTTGCGTCCCGGCAGATATCGGAAGCTGCAGCGTGAATACGCGGCTTTCTCCGGGTGCGAGTAATGGAATGGTCGTACGGAAGCCAAGAAGCGGATCAAATACTCGGACGTTGGTCAGCGGGTTAGCTGTGACGTTTGTGACGGTAATGATTTTAAGTACCGTTCCGCCAGGTACAGGATTCTCCGGCTGCACTTCGATGTTGATTTCCGGCAGCTCGGCTGGAACCGTAACGACTACTCTTGCTTCATCTTGTGCTGGAGGTGTAAGGGCAGGCTGTTCCAGCCACGTGACCGTAACCCGGTTTGCAATCAGGGTTCCTTGTGTTGAGCCTGCCGACACAAGGAAGGCGAAGCTGACCCTTTCCGTCTGTCCTGGTGCTATGACCGGAATGATAATCTGTTCACCGGTGAGCGAATCATGTACAACGACGTTGGATGCAGGATTAGTACCTGTGTTCGTTACTTCGACGGTATACTGGATCGTTTCACCCGGTTCTGCTGTGTTCCGGTCCGGCCTTTTCCGCACGCTTAGTGTTGTTTCTGCAATAGGTGCGGTTTGTACAAGGACTTCAGCAATTGTTTCGAGCAATGGTGTTTGATCCGATGCAACAGTAAATGTATTACGGATGAGGCTGCCAATCACGGTATCCGCCGGTACGGTGAACGTTACCGTCCTTGTAATCGTCTCATTTGCCAGCAGGACAGCTATTGTTTCGTTTAGTCCTAAGAGAACATCGCTAAGTACCACATTTGTCTGAACCACTGCAGTCAAGTTTGTTACGGTTAGTGTGTAGCTTATTGATTCTCCAGGCGCGGCTGTATTGCGGTCAGGCAGCTTATGAATGACAAGGGACGGGGCAGGAGGCGCTTGAACGGCAATCTCGGCTGCGGTCTCAAGCAGCGGTGTTTGTTCCGATACGGCTGTAAATGTATTACGAATGATACTGCCAATTACGGCATCAGCCGGAATCGTGAACGAAACCGTCCGTGTAACGGACCCATTGGCAGGCAGGATATCGATCGTCTCACTGAATCCCAGCAGCGTGTCGGTCAGAACGACATTCGTCTGAGGGACATCAAGCAGGTTCGTTATGGTCAACGTATAAATGACTGTCTCTCCGGGAGCAGTCGCATTGCGGTCTGGTATTTTCTGAATAACAAGAGATGGGCCTGGAGTCTCCAGCACGACAACTTCTGCAATTGTCTCGAGAAGCGGCGTTTGATCCGAAGAAGTTGTGAACGTGTTTCGGATAATGCTGCCAGCTGCCGCATCTACCGGGATTGTGAAGGACAAGGTCCGGGTTACAGAGCCGTTTGCAGGGAGGACGTCGATTGTCTCGCTGAGTCCAAGCAGCACATCATTCAGTACGACGTTGGTCTGAGGAACATCAAGCAGATTCGTGACGGTCATCGTGTATACGACTGTTTCCCCAGGTATAGCTGTCGCACGGTCAGACTCTTTTAACAGCGACAGACCAGCCCCCGTCACCGTTACAACCGATTCCACTTCTTGAGGTCCGGTTTCGTTCGATACCACGCTTAGAATGTTGACGATATCCGAACCGATCGGAGTTTGCCGCGGGAAGGTGAATGTGAACACAAATTCGAGCTCTTCACCTACCGCCAGATCGGGAACAGGCTGGTCAATCCCGAGCAGCTCATCAATGATACGAATACCAGTCAACGGTACATTGCCGAAATTCACCAGTGTGACCGTATATTCAATCGTCTGTCCAATCACCACGGTAAGCGCCGCAGGAGTCTTCTTAATCCCAAGAAGCGGATCAGCAAGTACCGTAACTTCCTCATTGGCGAGTACGGGATCTGTCTGATTACTTACAGCAGCAGCCGTATTTGTATAGGTTTGAGGCGGAGTCTCCAGGGGAACAAACAAGGTTACAATGAAGGTCTCGCTTTGCCCAATAAAGAGAACGGGAATAACCGTTTCAAATCCGGTAAGATCATCCGTCACCAATACATTAAAAAGCTCTGTGTTACCGGTATTGCTGACCGTAATGGTGAAATTCACCGTTTCTCCCTGATGAACGACGTTTCGATCAGCAGATTTATTGATCTCAAGCCGCGGTACTGGCAGAACCTCCACTACGGTTCCGACTTCCTCCGGCTGAGGCAAATTACCGGCAGTAATCGTTGCGATATTGGCAATCGTAAATCCTGCCTGCGCATCTGGAGGGATAACGAAAGGCCACTGAATCTCGAGGGACATTCCAACATGGATGTCTCCGATAAATTCATCAAGTCCGATAAACGGGTCGGAAATGTGAACATTGATCAGGTCGGCACTTCCTATATTCTCCAGTACGATGATAAAGATGACCGTATCTCCGGGAGCTGCTGCAGGCGGTTCAACGGTTTTTCTGGCTATCAGTATAGGAGTTCCTGTCACAAGAATTTCTGTCTCTGCCTCGATCGGCTTGCTGGTTTGATCAGTAATAACCCTTACCGTATTTCTGAATATTCCTAATGGGAAGTCCAAAGGAATATCGAAGGCGAATTCGAAGATTTGAAATGAAAAGGGAGGAATATCAGGAATGAAATGAAAAATACCAATCAATGGATCTTCAATAGTTACATTTGTCAGGATGACTCCGCTAGGGTTATGAATTTCAATAAAGTAGGTCACTTGCTCGCCGGGCTGCAATTCAAACCGATCGGTAAACTTTTTGACCAGTATCTCAAACCCTAAACTGAACTTCATGACAAAAGCATCGCTGCCTCCCCTCAAAAACGGCTGAATCACACCAGGCGTGACCGGGAAATTAGGGGAGAAGGTTTGGCCGGTCAAGTAAACGTTGCTTTCTTGATCGACCGCGATAGCATTATCCGTATCACTCGAGCTGCCTCCAATAAAGGTAGAAAAGACAAGCGAAGCGCCGTCAATGTTCAATTGGGTAAGGAAACCATCCCCGCCCTCCGGGAATGGATGAATCGCGTCAGGCGTGATGGGGAAATTAAATGATCCAGTATTCCCTGTCACATAAGCGAAGCCTGAGCGAACAGCTATACCATTGCCTGAATCGGACCCTTCCCCGCCTAAAAAGGTGGAATAGACCTGATAATTGCCATCCGAACTAAGTTTCGTTACAAAGGCTTCGGAAGCTCCCCCATGAAAAAAAGGCTGGAAGGATCCCGGCGTAACCGGAAAATCGAACGACGTAGTTGTTCCTGTCACGTAAGCCTGACCAAACTCATCTACAGCTATGCCTCGGCCTTCATCATCGCCGCTGCCGCTAAGAAAGGTGGAATAAAGGAGTGCAGATCCATTCTCATTCAATTTCGAGACGAAAGCGGATATGACACCGTTAAATGAGATTTGAAAAGCTCCGGGAGTTGTTGGGAAGTCGACGGAGGTAGTCATTCCGGTTACATAGGCGTGGCCAAAATTGTCTATCGCAATGCCGAATGCTTCATCGTTGCCGAAGCCGCCAAGAAAAGTGGAGTATTCAAGCACTGTACCGTCAACATTGATTTTCGCAACAAAAGCATCCTCCAGATTGCCTGCAAGTCCTGACTGCAGTGCACCAGGCGTGATTGGGAAATCGAAGGAATTTGTTGTACCTGTTACATAGGCATTTCCCATACCATCAACAGCGATGTCAAAACCGATATCCTCTCCCTGTCCGCCAAGAAAGGTAGAATAGACAAGCGAGCTGCCGTCAGGACTTAATTTGGTTACAAATACGTCTTGATTGCCGCCATTAAACGGTTGAATAGCTCCCGGTGTCGTTGGAAAATTGGGGGAAAGGGTCTGCCCGGTCACATAGGCGTGGCCAAAATCATCCACCGCGATGCCGTTTCCTTGATCAGCGCTGCTGCCGCCAAGAAAGGTGGAGTATTCTAGGACATTTCCAAATGCATTTAATTTTGAGACGAATACGGTTGACGATCCGTCGATAAAAGGCTCAAAGGCCCCGGGGGTTATCGGGAAATCAAAGGATACGGTTTGCCCTGTCACATAGGCATTGCCAAATTGGTCTGTCGCGATGCTGAAGCCGGCATCGGTATCACTTCCTCCAAGAAAGGTGGAGTAAGTAAGCACTGGGTCTATAACTAATTCATAATTCGGGTCATAACTGTCAACCTCGAAGCCATAAACGCATGCTTCCTGTCCTTCAGGCAGAATGAATCTGCTTTCTACCGGAACCGTGAGGCCGTCAATGACCTGATAGCTAACTGGTTTCTTTTCTGACAATATGCCGTGCGGGGTACAGATGTGAAGATCTCCTTCATTGCTTAAGGTGAGCTTATCTGCTCCTCTGTAGACAAACCGGATATCGCCAAGTCTCGCACCTGGTTGTACCCTGACATCGTATTTGAAATCACCATCAACCTCATAGAAGATCAGGTCAACACCCGGCCATGGCTTACGATAGACAATCTCCCGATATGTCAGAAGGTTGGTATGCCAATCCTTCGGATTGTTGCCCATCATATAATGGACTTTCTCCGGTTGCTGGCAACGTCCTTCTATTGCTACTGTATTCGCACCTTGAAATTGCAGGAATAGAGCCATACCATCCTCTCGATCAGGCTTTCCGGTAAAAGCAAAAAGAACTTCTTCGGACGAAAAACCGATTTTAAATCCTGGCTGATTCGTAATAAAATGAATATTTGTACGAGCCTGCCCGGCATTTTCAATGAAGGTCATCGGGAACTGCCAATCTTCCCTAAGTGGTACCTGACGTTTTGTTTCATTTGGTATCAAGTTTTCTCCTCCTTTAAAGATCAACCGAACAACCAGATTCGAGCAGTTACTTTCCTTTTAAACCACAATGCGCATAAAAATGTGAATACTATTCTTACATAGATTTATGAGTTGGGATTATTCATATTGCTTATCCTGTAAAAATTTGTTTTAAAGTAAAGAAAAAAGTCCCGATGATTACAAGAATCATCGGGACTACCAACGTTATATGACCTTCACGGATTCTCCTGTCGCTATCGCTTCGTCTATAGCCATAGCTAGCTTGACGTCGATTAAGGCCTCGGACAAGGAATAGAAGCTTACTCCTTCTCTGACATAAGTCGTCATACGGGACAAGGCTTCCGCAATCGCAATCTCCTCGTCGGAGAGCGATGCAGGGTAATACGGGTTGCGGAACAAACATTCCGAGCCTGCACGCAGCTCGCGCAGCGATAACGGAGCGAGGCTTCCTTCCAATCCATCCTGCTGCCTGCTAATAGTAATGGTCTCATAATCCACAGCACCAAGACTTCTGGTAACCTCGTTATCTCTAATTTCCCCATGGGAGCCGCGGATCAAGACGCGGTTATGCCGAAGTGGGGAGAAATATTGGGATCCAGCAAAGTCGAGTACCGCACTCTTACCATCTTGGAAGGTAAGGATGGCAATATCCTGCTGATCGGTCTCCAGGTTGCCTTGTACAGCCCGTCCACGATGCGGCACTTCTTGAATAGGAAACTTGAAGCGCCGGGCAACGATTTCACAGCTCGACGAATGCGGCAGGGACAGCCAATGGCGGATTAGGCTGACTCCATGATAACCGTGACCTGCAGATACCTGTACGTGACTTACTTCACCAATAGCTCCTGAGGAGATAAGGGCGGTACGAGCTGCGTGGTACGGCTGCAGCGGATATTGCTCAGCAATCTGAATAGGTGCGCCTTCCGAGATGAGAGCAGATATGATCTTTATTCCTTCTTCATCGGCTGCAGGCGGAGTTTCGGCCATGATTGGCTTTCCTATTGAAGCGAGTTGCTTCAATAAAGATGGCGTGGATGTCTTGGAGACGGCAGTGAGGAGAAAATCACAATGCTCAGCTAGTTCTTCTGGTGACTGATATAGCTTTAAACCCCATTCTGCCGCGGCTTCCTCATATTTGGCTTGGTCACGGACTACGACGCCAACCGCCTTGAACAAGTGAGGCAGCTGGCTGGCGATCCGCAAGTAAGCCTCCGTTCTCCATCCAAATCCGATAATTCCAAAACGTATAGCGTTCATATTTAATCCTCCTATGGTGTTGTAAAAGTAATTGCTAGTTTAGCGATGACTACGTTTATAATCTGACGGAGTCATTCCAGTGACCAGCTTGAATTTCTTATAAAAATAGGACTCGCTTTCAAATCCGCATTGGACACAAATTGTGCTGATCGTATCCTCAGTATCCATAAGCAGCTCCTTCGCAAGCATGATCTTCTTCACGAGAATATATTCTGTTACGTTCATACCTGTCCATTGTTTAAACACTCTGGAGAAGTGGGAAGAGGTGACTGCTGCCTTAGAAGACAACGCGGCAAGATTCAATTCATCAGACCCTATATTTGCTTCGATATAGCCTAATATGGATCTGACCCAGGCAGGCTCCGAGCTTGAGTCACGACGACGGTGGCCTTCAGGTTCTGGATCGGATAAAACCATACGGTTTAATCTTAATAGAAAATCATGAAGCCGTATTAAGATCGCTACCCGGTAATTCGGAAGCTGCTGATTCTGTTCTTCTTTCATCGCCTCAATGAGCTGGATAAGCACAGCTTGTTGATCAGACGAAGGTTCCATCTTATAGCTTTTTGTCTTTCTAACTTGTTCGAAGCAGCGCAGCAGCGAATAAGATTCACCCAGCTCCATAGGCTGAATTAATTGCGGAGCAAAAAAGATTGCGCTAGATGTTACTGGGCATTGCTCATCAGGAAATGCTCGATGGACGGTATTACCTGGAATGAGGAACATGGCTCCGGGGTTCATTTCATAGAAAGTATGGTTGATGAAAAAGGTTCCTGTACCCGCATAGACATAGACGATCTCATACCAGTCATGCAAATGATCCGGAAGCTCCGTCTGCGGTGACTTGGTGTCTTGATACACAAGGCTGAACGGGAATTTGGCCGGGTCCTCGAATCGTTTCTGTACAGCTTTCACAGCTGTAATCACCATCCTTGTTATAACCTCTCTTTAGATGATAGCAAATAAGAGCATAAAATAACAGAATTAGAGCGTTATCATGTGTGATTATGCTAGTGTAAAATGGAATTAATTCATCTTGGAGGTACAAATATGCAATATAGAAAACTAGGTAAGACAGATCTCGACGTATCGGTACTCAGCTTTGGCGCCTCGTCTCTTGGCTCCGTATTCCGTGAAACAGATGAAAGCGAGAGTATTCGTACCGTTCATGCAGCGCTGGATTCAGGTATTAATTTCATTGACGTGTCCCCTTATTATGGGCTTACGAAAGCAGAGGCTGTGCTGGGAAAAGCGATTAAGACGGTTCCGCGTGACCGGTTCTATTTATCAAGCAAGGCGGGCAGATATGGAGCTGAAAGCTTCGATTTCTCCAGCGGCAAAATAACGGCGAGTGTAGATGAAAGCTTGCGCCGATTGAATACGGATTATTTGGATATTCTCTTCCTGCATGATATTGAGTTCGTGGAGCCCCAGGTCATCTATGAGGAAGCGATTCCGGCACTTCAGAGGCTGAAGGCTGAAGGGAAAATCCGCCATACAGGCATTTGCGGCTTGCCGCTGAACTTGTTCGAAGAGTTCCTGCCCAAGGTGGAGATCGATGCCATTATCTCGTATTGTCATTATTCCTTGAATGATACAACACTGGAGAGGCTGCTGCCTCTCTTGGAAAAGCATCGGATTGGACTTGTGAACGCCTCTCCTTTATCGATGGGGCTGCTTAGTACACGCGGCACTCCGGAGTGGCATCCGGCAAGTTCGGAGGTGAAGGCGGTATGCAAGCGAGCGGCCGACTATTGTGCAGAGCAGGGCGGGGATATCGCAAAGTTAGCCGTTCAGTTCTCAACGATGAACAGTCGGATTCCAACAACCTTGGTAAGTACAGCTAATCCTTCGAACATTGAGAACAATGCCCGTTGGGTTGATGAATCTATTAATTTGGAGCTGCTCACAGAAGTTAGAGGAATCTTGGAGCCAGTATTTGATCGGACATGGGAAAGCGGCATTGCTAGATATAATACCAATCTGAAGTTGTAACAAGGAGATGCAGGCTGTGAAAGGGATCATATGCGAAGATATTGAAAGATTTACATTCACTGAGCTCGAAGAGCCGACGTTTGTTCAAGGCGAGGCAATCGTTCGGATTAAACGGATTGGCATTTGCGGGACAGATCTGCATGCCTTTAAAGGGAACCAGCCTTTTTTTACATACCCGCGTATTCTTGGTCATGAGCTTTCTGGGGTTATTGAACAGATTGGAGCGAATGAAGTGGGGTTACAAGCCGGAGATCAGGTAAGTATTATTCCTTATTTGCATTGCGGCTCCTGTGTCGCTTGCCGAAGCGGGAAGACAAACTGCTGTACCTCTATTCGGGTGCTTGGCGTACATACCGATGGTGGGATGAGGGAGAAAATCTCCGTTCCAATCTCCCATCTGCTCCTGACAAACGAGTTAACACTGGAGCAAGCTGCAGTCATCGAGCCATTAAGTATTGGAGCACATGCCATCCGACGCTCAGGACTTTCTGCAGGAGAGACGGCGCTAGTCATTGGAGCGGGTCCTATTGGATTAGGTGTTATGGCGCTAGCGAAGCATCTTGGTGCAAAGGTCATCGCTATGGATATTAATGATGAGAGATTAAGCTTCTGTAAGCAGTGGGCGCAGGTGGATCATACGGTTAATGCGCTGCAAAATCCGGCTGCTGAGCTGGAAGCATTAACAAACGGAGAGTATCCAACAGTTGTATTTGATGCCACAGGTAATGCTCAGTCGATGTCTGGTGCCGTTCAATATGCTGCCCATGGTGGGACACTTGTCTATGTTGGGCTGGTAAAAGGTGATCTTTCGTTTAATGATGCAGAGTTTCATAAGCGTGAGTTAACGATCATGGGGAGCCGTAATGCAACAAGAGAGGACTTTAAGCACGTGCTTGGTGTGATTAGGGAAGGCGGTATCGACTTAGATCGTTATGTCACTCATCGTGTGCCGTTTGAGCAGATGATTGATCAATTCGAGAGCTGGCTGGATCCAGCCTCCAAAGTGATAAAAGCGATGGTTGAACTAGACTGAAGCCTTCGGGTATAAGGAGGACAACGGGATGAGAATCGACGCCCATCAGCATTTTTGGATTTATAATGAGCAGGATTATAGCTGGATGTCTGAGGAACATAAGCCGATTCAACAGGACTTTCTTCCGCAGCATTTAAAGCCATTATTGCAGAAAAGCGTTTTCGACGGTTCTATCGCGGTTCAAGCCAGGCAGTCACTGCAAGAAACCGAATGGCTCCTCTCACTGGCCGGCGAGCATCCCGAAGTGAAAGGGGTAGTCGGCTGGGTGGACTTATGCTCCACACAAGTGGAACAGCAGCTGGAGCGATATGCCCGTAATCCGCTGCTGAGAGGAGTGCGTCATGTTGTACATGACGAGCCAGAAGATGCTTTTTTGCTAAGGGATGATTTCCGCAGAGGTATTGCAGCACTTGAAAGGTTTGGCTTAACTTATGATCTGTTGATCTTCCCGAAGCATCTCCCCTATGCCGTAGATCTTGTGAAAACATTTCCTAATCAGCGATTTGTATTGGATCATATCGCGAAGCCGGATATCGCTCACCGAATTGTATCGCCGTGGAGGGAAGAGCTGGCTCAACTGGCTGCCTATCAGAATGTCTATTGCAAGCTTTCTGGCATGGTGACAGAGGCCGCTTGGGGATATTGGAAGGAAGAAGATTTCAAGCCTTACCTGGATCTTGTATTCGAATGCTTCGGAACGGACAGGTTGATGATTGGCTCCGATTGGCCGGTCTGTACACTTAGCGGAACTTATGAAGGAACGATAAACATCGTCAAGCAATATATCAATCGGTTCACAGCCGAAGCTCAAGCTCAAATACTAGGCGGCAATTGCGCCGAATTTTATGGAATCAGTCAGGGGGAGAAATAAAGATGGGGAATCGATTATGGTACGACAAGCCGGCGAAAGAGTGGAATGAGGCGCTTCCGGTCGGGAACGGTTATATCGGCGGAATGATTTTTGGAGATCCATTAACGGAACGGATCGCTTTGAACGAGGATAGTGTCTGGTACGGCGGACCTCGTGACCGGAATAATCCGGATGCGTTGCAGAATCTTGATCGTATACGGGAAGCACTTAAGGCAGGACGTTTAAAAGAAGCGCAAGACCTGGCGGTAATGGCATTAACTGCAACTCCTGATACCCAACGTCACTATTTGCCCCTTGGTGATCTCCGGTTAAAATTTGATCATAGCGGTCCAATCTCGGACTACCGTAGAGAGTTAGATGTGGATCAAGGGATTGCTTCGGTATTCTACCGTGCTGGAGAACATACCTTCAAACGGGAAATCTTCTGCAGCTACCCTGATCGGATCATGGCTATCCGCTGCGAGGCGGAAACGCCGGGAAGCTTGAATCTGACTGTTCGGTTAACCCGTGGGCATAACCGGTACATGGATGAGATTGGACGGGCGAATGCGAATACCCTAGTTATGCGTGGTGAAAGCGGCGGGGCAGGCAGCCTTTCATTCCGGGCTGCTGTACAGGCGGATGCGAATGGTGGAGAGGTTCGTATTATCGGGGAATATATGGTGATCAGCGGAGCAGACGCTGTTACTTTATTATTCTCGGCTGCTACCACCTTCCGCGAAGAGGATCCAGAGAAATGGTCCATTGCTAGGCTGCAGGATGCTGCGGAGCTCGGCTATTCACAGCTGCGTGAACGCCATATCCAAGATTTTATTTCCTTTATGAATCGGTTCTCCATTCGTCTGGGAGATGCCGTGCAAGCGGAAGAACTGGACAATCAGCCTACTGATGTGAGACTGGAGCGGATGAAGCAGGGCTTGGACGATAACAGCCTGTTAGCGCTATATGTGCAGTATGGACGTTACCTTTTGCTCTCAAGCAGTCGTCAAGGATCGCTTCCTGCCAATCTGCAGGGCATATGGAATGATCAGATGCTGCCGCCTTGGGACAGCAAATTTACGATTAATATTAATACTCAGATGAACTATTGGCCGGCTGAACCACTCGCGTTATCGGAATGTCATCAACCCTTGTTTGAGCTGATTGACCGCATGCGTGAGCCCGGAAGGCATACGGCGCAGGTGATGTATGGCAGCAGAGGCTTCACGGCCCACCATAATACAGATATTTGGGCGGACACGGCTCCTCAGGATATATGGCTGCCGGCAACGTACTGGCCGATGGGGGCTGCATGGTTATCTCTTCATTTGTGGGAGCATTATGAATTTGGCCGCAATAAAGACTTTTTACAGTTTGCGTTCCCGATCTTGCAGGAGGCCGCTTTGTTCTTCGAAGATTTCCTTACCGAAACGCAGGATGGGAAGCTAGTTACCTCACCTTCCCTCTCTCCTGAGAATACGTATATTCTCCCGAATGGAGAATCCGGAGTATTATGTATCGGCCCATCAATGGACAGCCAAATTTTATACGAGTTATTCTCCGCATGTATAGAAGCAGGGCGCCTAACCGGACATGAAGAAGAAGTCAGCAAATGGTCACAGCTGCGGGACAAGCTTCCGAAGCCAGCTATTGGCAAGTATGGTCAACTTCAAGAGTGGCTTGCTGATTACGAGGAGGAGGAGCCGGGTCATCGCCACATCTCTCACCTATTCGCTCTTCATCCGGGCAGCCAGATTACAACTAGAAGAACACCGGAATGGAGTGCTGCCGCAAGGGTAACCTTGGAACGGCGTCTCGCGAACGGAGGCGGACATACCGGTTGGAGCCGAGCTTGGATTATTAATTTCTGGGCAAGACTCGAAGATGGAGAGAAGGCATTCGAGAATTTGCAGGCGCTGCTTACGCATTCTACACTGCCTAATCTGTTTGATAACCATCCGCCATTCCAGATCGATGGCAACTTTGGTGGAGCAGCTGGCGTATCCGAGATGCTGGTTCACAGCCATGCCGGCGAGCTGCATTTATTGCCCGCTCTACCATCTGCATGGAAAGAAGGAGAGGTCAGTGGTCTTCGTGCCCGCGGCGGCTATACGGTTCGTCTGCAATGGGCAGACTCTTTGCTGGCTGAAGCGGAAATTCATGCTGCACATTCTGGTGTATGTACGCTTCGAACGAAAGCTCCTATTCAGGTGTTACTTAATGGACAGGTCATCTTAGCAGAGGAAGGTCCAGAAGGAATAACGAAATGGGAAGCGGAGAAGGGCTGTACGTACCGAATCGTTCCGGTGTAGGTGACGGTCGTAACATAAAAATGGGCTATCTTTACGTCATTTGCATGACGTATAAGATAGCCTTTTCTATTAGTTCTTTAACTGTAGATTACGGTCAATAAGTGCTATTCTCTGCTCGACACAAGCATACGAGCGAAGCGGGTCTTCTGGTGTATTCATAGCATAATCCAGCAACTGATCAACTGTTGTTGTTGCCACATGGCAGCGAGTATCCGAGGAAGCGTAATAGATAAACACATCACCGTTATCCTGCGCAATGACACCGTTGCAGAATACAACGTTCGAAACGTCGCCTACACGCTCAATGCCTTCAGGTGCGATGAAATGGCCGCCTGGACGATGACTGACAATGTTAGGACGATCCAGCTCAGACAGGAATACATACAAGACATAACGTAAGCCAGCAGCGGTGTTGCGGACACCGTGGGCAATATGCAGCCAGCCTTTGTCAGTCTTAATTGGTGCAGGTCCTTGTCCATTCTTGACTTCCTTAATAGTGTGGTAATGACGCTGATCAACAATCATCTCATTCTCGATAACAGCGTTCTCGATCGAATGGGACAGCCCCCAGCCAATCCCGCCTCCTGAACCGGCATCAATAAATCCGTCCTGCGGTCTTGTATAGAAGGCATATTGACCATCAATAAATTCGGGATGGAGAACAACATTACGCTGCTGATTGGAGCTGGTTTTTAAGTCTGCAAGACGCTCCCATGATTTTAAATCTTTGGTACGGACAATGCCGCATTGGGCTATTGCACTTGAGAGATCGCCGGGAGGAGCTTGCGGATCCTTACGCTCCGTACAGAACAGGCCATAAATCCAGCCGTCCTCATGCTTGACCAGACGCATATCGTATACGTTCGTATCAGGAACTTCCGTTTCCGGCAGCACAACAGGATGGTCCCAGAAGCGGAAGCCGTCTACGCCAGTAGAGCTTTCGGCAACGGCAAAGAACGATTTTCGATCATTGCCTTCCACACGGGCTACCAAATAAAATTTACCGTTTAACGCGATAGCACCAGGGTTGAATACACAGTTAACGCCAATGCGCTCCATGAAATAAGGATTGGTCTCCGGATTAAAATCATATGTCCAGATGAGAGGAGCATGTTCCGCTGTTAGTACGGGATTCTCGTAACGGTCGAAGATACCGTTGCCAAGAGCAGCTTTCTTATTCGGAAGGGAGATTAGTGCTTCATACTGGGAAGTAAGGTTTTCTTTGCGAATCGTAAACAGGTTGTTCATGATAGGATTCCTCCAGATTATATAATAGTTGGATTAATGGGCAAGGCGTTCAATCATCTCAAAGCAAGCTCTTCCGTTGTGATAAGGACATTTCCAAGCGCCAACCTTCTGGTGACCATCGGTTGGAGTACCGTCCTTTGTGACGCTCCAGTACCATTCGCCATTCACTCGGTCGATCAGGAAGTTCTGGATGAATGTCCAAGAAGCTTTCGCTGCCTCGGCATATCGTTCATCTCCTGTTAATTGGTAGGCATTGTAGAAACCAACAACGGCTTCTGCCTGCGGCCACCAATCTCTATTCGAATCGATTAACCCAGAGCTGTCAGCTTCATTAGGGACACCGCCGTCTTCATCGATTCCTTCACGAAGTGTTGCTTCGGCCATCTGTACGGCAACCGCTTTAACCTTCTCAAGTAAAGCTTCATCACCAAGTACTTCTGCCGCTTCGTGCAGCAGCCAGCTGCCTTCAATATCGTGGCCATAGGATATATGCCCGGATTTGCTATCCCATTTTTCGTTGAAAAAGAGCTTGAAATGGCCTGTGCTTTGATCTACGATGTGGTCCATTGTGACCACAATAAGCTCGCTGAGCGAATGACGAAGCGCTTCGTCCGGCCATACTCGGTATAAATTCGTATACCCTTCGAGCACGTGGAGATGAGTATTCATCGATTTCTTCTCATTTAAGTCTTTGTTGCTGAGGCTGAGCTCGCTGGTCTCGCTCCAATCCTCGGCAAGTGCTTCAATATAGCCAAGATGTACGGAATCCCGTCCATACTTTTCGATAAGTTGATACAAGCTAACTGCTTCTTCCAGCGCTTCTGTGTTCCCAGTTGCCCGGTTATACTCAGACCAGGCGTAGATCGCGAAGGCTTGACCATAGATCTGCTTCTTGGAAGATACCGGATTGCCTTCTCTATCCAGCATCCAATAAAGCCCGCCATGAGACCTATCGATAAAATGTTCTTTAATATACTGATAAGCCCGATTAGCAGCAGCTAAATATTCTTTTTTTCCGAACAGTCGATAAGCCGAAGAGAAGGTCCACAGGATTCTTGTATTTAAGACAAGGCTCTTATCAGCCTCAGCTGTAAAGGTCATATCTTGCATGATTTCTCCAACAAATCCTCCGAATTGCTCATCACGCGTATGCTTCAGCCAGAAAGAGAGGATATTCTCGTCGAGTTCCTTCTGAATCTCGGCCGCCCATTGCTGTTTCTTCTGTGTTGATAAGGTCATGCTTTTGATTCCCCCTAAATTTGTTAGCATAACAAAAATATATTTGTTATTATGATTAAACCGTATTAAATAAGGTTTGGCAATAGGTTTTTAGAAAATTTAACGAGTGGATCGATAGACTGAGGTCGATTCGTTATTATTTGTTGTTATAATCGTGCTAACGAACTAACTTTGCTAACAGTAATAACAAAGTCCTTTGAATACTAACAACTTATCGTATAATGGAAAGAACGGATCAAGCGACGGGGGAAAGTGAAAGTGACGAAAAAAGTTACGATGCAGCAAATAGCGGATCATATAGGGGTATCTAAATATGTGGTTTCCAAGGCGCTCTCTGGTAAAGGAGGCGTCAGCGAAGCGACGAAGGAGCGGGTTATTGAGGTTGCTTCCCAGCTTGGCTATTTTGCTCAGAACAGTGGGTATGTAAAGCCTGGCAAGCCCGGGCAAGAGGATAACAAGTTTCCAGAAGCAGCGATAAAGCAGTCCGTACTTGTGCTTATGCCGAATATCCGGTTCCAGACAAGAGAGTCGGTATATTGGGGCCGTATTCTGGACGGGATAGCAAGCCGGCTGGAGGAAAAGGGCATCGGTGTCGTGATCGTCATGGAGCAGAAAGTCGAAGGTTTTATGCAACTGCTGAAGCCGGAAGGTATTCTGGGCATGATTGGGGTTGGCGAGATTGCTTCATCCATGTTGTTAGAAGTTCATCGCCTTGGCGTACCGATGGTGCTGGTTGATCATGAGGATGCACTAATCCCGACCGATACGGTATATGTGAACAATTATGATTGTATGTACCGGATGACAAAGCATCTCATTGGACTTGGTCATCGAAGGATCAGTTTTATCGGCAATGAAAGATACTCCCGCAGCTTCTTCGACCGCTGGAACGGGTTCCGCCAAGCGATGGAGGAATTTAATCTTTGGGACAAGCAGGATCATCTGACCGAGCTTGAGATCATGGAGCATTATGACGAGCCTATCCAAGCATGGCTGCATCGCCGCAAGAAACAGCAGCAACTGCCAACTGCCTTGGTCTGTGCTAATGACTCCATTGCAATTGACTCATATAGAGCGATGCGTGAGCTGGGAATTGAGACGAATAGTCATATCTCTGTGACTGGCTTTGATAATATTGATGATTCTGCGAGGCATTCCCCTACCATAACAACCGTAAATGTACCAAAGGAATGGCTTGGGTCACGTGCTGTCGATAAGCTGCTTGAACGAATAGAACGGCCGAAAGATCCGCTTGAGAAGCTTATGATCCTAGGCGAGCTGGTCTATCGGCAGTCAATAAGTGCGGTGAAACAATAGTTAAGATTGATGGGGGTTGTCCCAATAGCCATTTATGGCATCGGGACAGCCCCTTGTGCGTGTAGAGAAACTTTTTCTTTGCATCGAAGCAGCTAACGAATCTACATCACGTTATTTGCTCGAAATGGATGGTTTTGAATTTCTAACGAATCCTCATAATGCTATTCTCTGCATTAGCTCATCTTTTTACCACTAACTAGCCAAATATACCGTTACCAGGATTCGTTAGATCTGTGAAGCCGCTGTTTTTCGCCAAATAAGCATCTGACGATTCGTTAGTGTGGGGTGGCCACGACACTAGGATGGATAGTCCCTGAGTCGCTATTTTTACTAATCGGCTTGACTTGGAGTTCACTCCAGCATATATACTTCATCTGTAACACTTTTCGATGCAGTTATTCTTAAAAATAGAGGAGTAGTGAAACCATGTGTCAATCTCATGTTTTAAGTGTCTCACATGCAAAAGCACCATTTGAAAAAACAACCATCGAGCGCAGAGCCTTGCGTCCGGATGATATTCTTATCGATATCAAGTTCAGCGGTATTTGCCACTCTGACATTCATACCGCTTTTGGTGAATGGGGCGAGTCGATTTTCCCGCTGGTACCTGGTCATGAAATTGCTGGTATTGTAGAAGCCGTTGGTTCTGCAGTTAAAAACTTTGCTGTTGGCGATCGTGTTGGTGTAGGCTGCTTTGTGGATTCCTGTGGGGAATGTGAATACTGTCTCCAAGGCGAAGAGCAATTTTGCACAAAAGGTGTGGTGAGTACCTATAATTCACTAGACTATGATGGCCAGCCAACTCATGGCGGCTACAGCCAAAAGATCGTTGTGACGGAGCGATTTGTTGTCCGTATCCCAGATGCTCTGGAGCTTGATGTGGCAAGCCCACTGTTATGCGCAGGCATTACAACATACTCACCTCTTAAGCATTGGAATGCTGGTCCAGGCAAAAAAGTAGCTATCGTAGGCATGGGTGGACTAGGTCATCTGGCTGTTCAATACGCACATGCTTTGGGCGCAGAAGTAACTGTACTCAGTCAGTCGATGAGCAAGAAAGAAGAAGCACTGGTCTTTGGTGCAGATCATTACTATGCAACAAGTGACCCTACTACTTTTAAAGAGCTGGCGAACAGCTTTGATCTCATTCTGAATACCGTATCCGCTAATTTGAACGTGGATGCTTATCTCTCGTTGCTTCGCGTGGATGGCACGCTTGTTAATGTAGGCGCACCTAGCGAAGCAGATACCTATCATGCATTCTCCTTGATTATGCAGCGCCGCAATCTTGCGGGTTCGCTTGTTGGCGGGATCCGTCAGACGCAGGAGATGCTCGACTTCTCTGCTGAGCATGGCATCAAGCCGCAAATTGAGCGGATTAGCGCGGATCAAGTAGATGAAGCGTATCAGCGTGTGCTGAAGAGCGATGTCCGCTATCGGTTTGTTATTGATATTTCTACGCTATAAGCTGGGAAACAGAGGGGATTGACGGTCAAGTCTTGACTTGGAGTCCACTCCAGGCGGTAAACTATAAGAAATAGATTATTTCTTGGGGGGACAATCCGTATGAGAATGGCCGAGGTAAGTGCTAAGTATGAGCTGTCACAAGATACGCTCCGTTATTATGAGCGGATCGGACTCATTCCTCCTGTTAACCGCAATAACAATGGCATTAGAGAATATAACGAAGATAATTTAAGATGGGTTGAATTCATTAAATGTATGCGGAGTGCAGGTCTTCCCATCGAGGCATTAATTGAATATGTAAACATGTTTCAACAAGGGGATAGCACCTTAAGTGCAAGAAAAGAGCTGCTGATCGAGCAGCGGGAGCAGCTTCGTCTCCGGATAGAAGAGATGGTCCAAACGATGGGGCGGCTTGACTCCAAGATCCAGAATTATGATCAATCGTTACATGAAACAGAGAAAACATTATCCAGACCTTAACGAAAGAGGTCGGTTGAAAGCAGCCATTGGCTGCTTTTTCTTTTTGTTCTTTCTTTATTTTTTCTGCACAAAAGCCCAAAAATAGACAAAAATAGCGACTTCATACTGGTATTTTTGGGAGTTAAGTAGGATGTGAAGGAGAAGTGCAGGAAGTAAAATCGAGAGCGTGGAGCCCTTATCAGATGAAGTGCTCCACCTTTTTGAAGGATTAAGAAACCGGTTTCATGAAACCGTTTTCTTAAACGTACGAATTCATCCATTTAAGGGGGAAGACGATTGAAACCGTTCAAGCTTAAGAAACGCACCGCTGCTGCGCTGCTCGGTACTGTAATCAGTGTTACCTCATTCGGAAGTCCAATTTATGCTGTAGAGGCAGCGAAACCGTCAGTCACGTATGATGCTGTGGTTAATGTGGACGCCTCAAAAACGTTCCAAACGATTGATAACTTCGGAGCATCTGACGCATGGTCGATGGAACAGCTCGGGAAGAATTGGACAGAAGCAAATAAATCACGTGTGGCGGATCTGCTTTTCTCAAGAGATAAGGGGATTGGCTTAACTGCTTGGCGTTTCAATATTGGCGCAGGCTCTACGGAGACGGACAAAACCATTATCACAGATCCATGGCGTCGTGTGGAAACCTTCAAATCTGCGGAGAACGCAGCTTATGATTGGAGCAAGCAGGCCGGACAGCAATGGTTCCTGAAGGCAGCCAAAGATAGAGGTGTTGATACTCTTATTGGCTTCGTTAACAGCCCGCCGGTATGGATGACGAAGAATGGCCATGCCCAGCCAGATTCAACAGTTGGTTCAACGAACTTGAAGGAAGGCTATGAAGATGAGTTTGCTACCTTCCTGACAGATGTTATTGAACATTTCAAGAAGCAAGGCATTAATCTTAACTACATCAGTCCGATCAATGAACCAACCTGGGATTGGAATAAAGCCGGCCAGGAAGGCAACCGTTATAACAATGACGATATAAAGCGAGTAATTCTTGAACTTTACAGCCAACTGAAGGCTAAAGGGATAAATACACAGATCAGTGCACCGGATGGTGTCGAAATTACGGCTCTGCTAGATGATGAAGTCTTCAAATCGTTCTCAGGGCAAGAGAAATATACAGGTGGTTCGAATAGCCTTGGCGTTGGCAAATACCGTGAATACATTAAAGATCTGCTTGGTGATCCAGAGCTGCAGGAAGCGGTTGGCCATCATATTGCTGCTCATTCCTACTGGGGTGATTACAGCAAACCGGGTGATGACCGATATGGGACATTAAGAGATCTGCTGTTCTCCAATTTGAACAAATATGATCAACAAGCGGTCTATTGGATGAGCGAATATTGTATTCTTGGGGATTACGGTCCTGGACGGGACCTCGGCATTGATCCTGCTCTCTATATTGCCAAGACCATTCATTTTGATTTGTCCAAAGCGAATGCCTCCGCATGGCAGTGGTGGACGGCTGTATCTGCAGGGGATTACAAGGACGGTCTGATCTATACTGACTACCACAACCCAGGCGATGAACAAAATATTCTTACTTCCAAAATGTTCTGGACGCTTGGCAACTACAGTAAATTTATCCGTCCAGGTGCTGAGCGTATCGCTTTGACTGGACTCGATGAAGATGCTCGTAACGGAGCATTATTGGGTTCGGCATACAAACATGACAAAGAAAATACAGTCACGACGGTATTCGTCAACGATAGTGCAAAAGAGCAGCATATTAAAGTGGAATTAAGCGGCATCGATAAACATGAAGAGGTTAATGTGCTGAAGCCGTACGTGACTTCGGCTGACAAAGATTTAACAAGAGGTGCAGATATCCCTGCTTCGGCAGACGGTTCATTTGATGCTGTCATTCCTGCTCGTTCAATCGTAACGTTGAATGGCGATGTTGTGAAAGAGAACAAGAAACCGGATGCTCCGCAGATTGTGAATGTTCAGACACTGAACAAAGGACTGAAGGTAGATTTTAAAGCTCCAAAAGGTGCTTATAAATACGAAGTGGAATATGGCATCAAGAATGATAAAAAGGTACTGAAATTAGCGAACATGACGACGGATTCGTTTGTTCTGCAAGGTCTGAAGAATGATGAACAGTATGATGTGACAGTCCGTGCGGGCAATGACGACGGATTTGGCCCTCCATCCAAACGTGTATATGGAACGCCTAAGCTGCTTGCTCCTACAGGTGTAGAAGCTGCGGGGAACGATGGTGGTTTTACCGTTACGTACGATACACAAATCGGTGTACCATCTTACCGTGTTCGTTATGGCACCAAGCAAGGGAATTATGACAAGCAATATGTGACGCAAGAAATCAATGGAAAAATTCAAATTAACGGACTTACAAACGGATCCATTTATTACGGCGTAGTGGAAGCGGTAGACGGCAAGAACACAAGTAAACCAACATCCGAGTTTAAAGTAAAACCGGATATTGCAGCGCCAGGTAAGCTTGTCGTTATACCAGGCAATGGGGAGGCTCTTCTTACCTTTGGTTCCGTCGATGGAGCGACTGGTTACACGGTACAAACTTCGCTGAACAATAATGTCCAGCAGATTAGCAGGAATAAGATGGTACTGACCGGGCTAACAAACGGTAAAGCTGCAACCATTCGTGTATCGACAATTGGCAAAGGCGGTAAAGGTACTGGCTATGCCGAAACGTCGGTGACACCAGCTAATAGTGAAATCCGCATCAAGGATGATTTTACAAGTGGTAATCTCACTGGCTACAAGCAGGATGTAAGCAAGTGGGTTATGGAAGATGGTTTGCTGAAGCATGTTTCCGGCGGTAATAACCGTGGTGAGATAGGCGTTAACAATCTGACGGTGATTGACGGGACAATTACAGCAGTTGCGAAGCATGCTTTAGGTGAAGCGGATTGGGGCGTTACTTTCCGCGGCGGCAGCTACTCGAAAGGCTACATGTTTGGTTACGAGAACGGCATTCTGGTCCTTCGCCGGGATGGCCAGAACCTAGCCGATGCTGTTCCTTTCTCAGCAAAATTAGGTGAGTATTATAAAATGGATGTCCGGTTGGATGGTCAGCATATTCAGGCTTATCTCGACGGGAAATTGATCTTTGATGTAAAAGATTCGGTGTACACGAGTGGACGTGTTGGTCTTCATAGCTGGGCCGATGCACAATTCGCTTATCTGCAAGCAGCAAGAGAACCACAAAACCTGACTTCAAGCCCGGAAATTTACCAGATCAAAGAGGGCTCTGAGCAAGTTGTCTTGCACTTTAGAGAGGTCGACGGAGCAGACTCCTATGTGATTAGATATGCTCCAGTTTCTGGAGGAGCCTCCACAGAAGTTGCAGCTACTCCGGGGTCTTCTATTGTAACGGATCTCCAAAACGATACGGCTTATTCGTTTAAAGTCGTTGCGATTCGGGGCGCGGTAGCGTCGGAGTCAGCAGCAATGGATGCAACACCTAATCAGAATAATAATGTCGTATACTACGCCGATGCTGGTGACGGAACACCAAGTCAGATTGAGGACGGCGAAGTGCTTGGCATTCTTCAATCGCAAGAAGAACAGGAATACAGCGTTGATCCAATCACGGGTATGAAGTGGGGTTACGAGGCGGATAACGGACAGACATGGGCTCAGACTTCTCCTGTAGATGCTTATGAGACGATCCGTCAATATGACGGCAATGAGAATGGCAAAGGGATCGCTTACCGCTTCCAACTGCCTAACGGAACGTACAAGGTGACAGTTGGCTTCTATGATCCGTGGAAGTCCAGCGACCGGAATATGAACCTTACGATTAATGGAGAAACGGTATTGACCAATTATGTCATTGGCTCGAATCGTGAATCGAAAGAATACGATAATATTACCGTGACTGGCGGCGAGATTATTGTAAAAGCGGTTAAAGCAGGCAACTCCAAGCCGATGATCGCCTGGGTTAAGATCGAGAAGTAAGATGGAATCACCAAGGAAGAGGCATGTGCAACCCGCACATGCCTCTTTAATTATTTGGAGTGAATTTTTTCAACCAGCTCCTAATGCGTCCACTTATGTGCCGGATATTGATAAGATCGCGATTGCCGCTCCTACGAATTAATAGTAGATAGGTGATAATAAAAGGAGTTGGTGGGAAGCCTACAGAATTCTATTCTCATAATTATTATGAAGGGGAGGGGATGTGATGTTCGAGGAGTTAAATATGGTGGATCTGATTAACGAATCACGAGATCCGATAGTTGTATTAATGTGCGGTATAGCTGGTTCGGGAAAAACAACCTTTTCACAATATTTAGAAAAGAATGGATATGTACGTCTATCTATTGATGAGGAAGTGTGGTCTGTAAATGGCCGATATGGAATTGATTATGACACTGGAAAATATAGAGAGCACTTGGATGAAGCGCATGAACGATTACGTAATAAGCTGGTACAGTTAATGAAAGATAAAAAGCAGATTGTGATTGATTCTAGCTTTTGGAACCGATCCAATAGGGATGAATACAAACGTCTCATAGAAAGTCATGAAGGAAAATGGAAGCTTATTTACCTAAAAGTACATCCTGACGAATTACGAAAACGTCTTAAGATACGAAGCCAGCGTTTTGATGCAAATGCAGCCTTCCCTATAACCGAAGAGATATTAACCTCTTATATTCATGGGTTTGAGGAACCAAGAGATGAGGGTGAAATGGTTATAGAATTGTAGTTTACGACAAACAAAAGCTTGTTGAGTTCTCCTCAACAAGCTTTTGTTTGTCTGCCTAGCTTATAATTCCACAGTCTGATTGAGCTCCGTACCTTCTGTATTTTTCCCCATCAGTTTATTGAACAAGAACTTCACCATCTTGAACTTATTGCCGGAATCCCAATACTCGGCTGTCTCGGCATTGACCTTGATCAGAACGAGGTTCGGATCATCATAGGTGGTTTCCAGTAGTTCTTCGTAAGCCTTATTCCAAAACTCTTTTACCTTCTCGGCGCTTTCCACGAGTTCGGCTTCACCTCGGATAGATACGAAGGATTTGTCTGCATAAGCTACGTTAACTTGCTTGTTCCGGAACAGCTCATGGAATTTCCCAGTGTCTTTCTTCGTAAGAAACCACAGAGTGCCGTCAAACTCGACATCCTGCGTTTTCATCGGGCGCGAGACGAGGCCCTCTTCCGATACCGTTGTGAGCATTGCGATTTCTATGTCTTTAATTAACTCACGGACCTTCTCAACCGCTTCTTGGTGGTTTGTGTTTGTATTCATTCTCATCACCTCGTCTGAAATTTATGTATCGATATAGTATTACACAAGCTGAGCTGGTCCAAACCACATGTGAAGACAATGGGTAAGCAGTAGATTACAGCGGATAGCACAATAGGTTAGTTTTTAGACGATATAGATTATTGTTGTTGAGTAAATGGATGTTTATAATCTGGGTGAATATCTGAAGATCGTCCTACGGACATCGAGAGGAGTACACGAATGCTTATGGAAGCCTATTTATTCGTGCATTTTAAGGAAAAGACAACCCCTGACGGCGAGCAGGTATACTTTGCACTTAGTACGGACGGATTTAACTGGGAACAGATAAACGGCGGACAACCTGTTCTTTGGAGTGAACAAGGAGATAAAGGTGTTCGGGATCATACCATCGTGCGAACCAAATCCGGTAAATTTTTTATCCTTGCGACCGACCTCAGCCTAGCGAATCATTTTAATGGCAAGTACAAAGGGAGCTGGGAGAACATCGTTAGAGAGGGAAGTAAATGCCTTTCTTTGTGGGAATCGGATGATCTCGTGAACTGGTCAGAGCAGCGAATGATTCATTTAGGCGATGACAATTTTGGCTGTCTGTGGGCACCGGATGTGTTGTACGATCAGCGTGAGGAAGATTATGTCCTTCATTGGTCCTCGTCTCATGCCTCCAATGACTACGGGCATAAATCGATTTATTACTCCCGGACAAAGGATTTTGAGAGCTTTACGAAACCACAGCTGCTGTACCAAAAGGAAGACAGCGGAGTTATAGATTCTGCTGTTTACGAAGATAACGGCAAGTTCTATCGGTTCGTGAAAAGTGAAGCAAATCCTCATGGCGTTATTTTGCAAAAGGGAGATTCACTGACTGGTGAGTACATAACCGTTGATGCTTTTAATGCGGAAATGAGAAAGCTCGGCAGCAGTGCTTATGAAGCTCCTACTGCCTATAAGCTCAAGAATGGCAAATGGTGCCTGATGCTCGACTTCTTTGGTGTCCAAGGTGAAGGGCAGGGCTATGTCCCTTTTGTAGCAGATGAGATGGACAGCGGGGTATTTATCCGATCCGATGAAAGCTTCAGTTTCCCATACCGATTCAAGCACGGCACCGTGCTTTCTATTACGATGGAAGAGTACAACCGAATGAAAGAAGGGCTTTCTCCCAGAGCATGATAGGTAAGGTTTTATTGAATTCAAGTGAATTTATCTATTGGGTTGGTAAATGGAAAGTTTAAAAGCTGATAGGAGAAGAGGAATAAATAAAATGAAAGCACCTTTATTTCGGGATCCGATATTTGACGGCGCGGCTGATCCAGTCGTTGTATGGAACAGGGAAGCGCAGGAATGGTGGATGATCTATACCAACCGCAGAGCGACAGCAGAAGGAGAAACATTCGCCTGGGTGCATGGCACGGACCTTGGTGTTGCTTCTTCTCGGGACGGCGGCAGCAGCTGGCTGTACCGTGGAACACTGCAGGGGCTGGATATTGAATGGGGCAGCAATACATTCTGGGCGCCGGAGATTTATTGGCATGACGGCTTGTACCATATGTACGTCAGCTATATACAGGGAGTACCAACTACATGGTCAGGCCATAAGCGCGATATGATGCATTATACGAGCCCGAATCTGCTGAATTGGACGTTCTGCTCCAAGCTTGAACTGAGCTCGGATCGGGTGATCGATGCCTGCATTCATGAGCTGACTGGCGGCGGCTTTCGTATGTGGTACAAGGATGAGGCGAACCAATCGCATACCTATGCGGCAGACAGTAAAGACCTGTACCATTGGAAGGTTGTTGGACCGGTCATTACAGAGCGTGGCCACGAAGGGCCAAATGTGTTTTGGTTCAAAGGCTTCTACTGGATGATCGTGGACGAGTGGAGAGGGCAAGGCGTATTCCGATCTGACAATCTAGATACGTGGGAACGGAATGGGCTTATTCTTGATCAGCCTGGTACACGCGAGGATGATGGAACAATCGGCCTACATGCAGATGTTGTTGTGCAAGGAGCGCAAGCCTTCATTTTCTACTTCACACATCCCGGAAGAAAAGAAGAGCTGAAGCAGGAAGGAATGGAAGGCAGGTACGAAAGCCGCCGCTCCTCCATCCAGGCTGCCCGGCTTGACGTTGTAGACGGTGTTCTTGTATGTAACCGCGATGAATCGTTCGAGATCGAGCTTCTGCCGGTGGGTTAAGGGCAATGAGCGGAACAGCATTTACAAAAAAGGGAATTATTCGTATTATAATAAGCAACTATTCAAATGCAATGACGAGAAGAGTAAGGGAATAGCGTACTCATACAGAGAGCTCCGGCAGCTGAGAAGGAGCAGAGAACCGTTCCCCGAACCAAGTCTCTGAGCAGCATGCTGGATCCGTAACTGGTGATAGCATGACGGGAGCTCCCGTTACAGTGCTAGAGTATAAGCATTGCAAGCAATGCCGTACTTGAAGAGTTTAATATGGCAACATATTAATAAACTGGGGTGGCACCGCGAAACTTCGTCCCCAAGACATAACTGTCTTGGAGGTGAAGTTTTTTTTGTTTTCTTTCTGAGTCTCAGTTGTTTCTATTCCAAAAGGAGGAATATGCAATGGATAACGAACATTTAGCGGATCACCACATGTTTAGACTTATCAATGAGGAGCTGGAGCAAAAGCCTTTCAGCAGGGAAATGTGTACACGGTTCCCACCTGAGCCTAATGGCTATCTTCATATAGGGAGCGCGTATGCGATCCATATGAATTATAAGATAGCTGAACACTATAACGGAGCTTTTCATTTACGATTTGATGATACCAATCCACTTAAAGAAGATATTGAGTTTGTGAACGCGATTATTGAGGACATCAAATGGCTTGGATACGATCCGAAAAATCACATTTACTATGGATCGGATTATGCAGACGTGATCTGCAAGGCAGCCATTTCGTTAATCGAGCAAGGTAAAGCTTATGTTTGTGATCTATCCCCAGACCAATTATCAGAGTATCGCGGAACATTAACGGAGCCGGGGCGGAACAGTCCTTATCGGGATCGTTCGGTAGAGGAAAATCTGGAGCTGTTTGAGCGTATGAAAAATGGAGCTTTTCCTGCTGGATCCAAGGTTTTACGCGCAAAAATAAATATGGCCTCGCCGAATATGAATCTGCGAGATCCGGTTTTATATCGGATTATTTACGCCGAGCATTACAGAACCAAGCATGATTGGTGCATATATCCGATGTACGATTTTGCCCATCCGATACAAGATGCGATTGAAGGAATCACCTATTCTTTATGTTCGATTGAATTTAAAGATCACCGGCCCTTGTACGAATGGGTTCTGAATGAATTGGAGATTGCAGAGCCTCCGCGGCAAAGAGAGTTTGGTCGTCTAAGCTTAACAGGCGTTGTTACGAGTAAACGTTTTTTGAGGCAGCTGGTGGAAGGTTGCTACGTGGAAGGCTGGGATGACCCTAGACTTCCAACCATTCGAGGTTTAAGGCGAAGAGGTTACACCTCAGAAAGCATACGTACCTTTATTGAAGAAATCGGGAGTATCCGAACGCAAAGTACCGTAGACATTTCGCTGCTGGACCATTTTACCAGGCAGGATCTGAAAGGAAAATCGGTCAGCATCATGGCTGTTATGCAGCCTTTAAAGGTTGTCATTACGAACTACCCGGAAGAGGAAGTAGAGTTGTTATCGATTGAAAACAACAGCGAGAATGAGGCACTGGGAAAGAGAGAGGTTCCTTTCTCAAGAACGATTTATATCGAACGGGACGATTTTATGGAGGAGCCAGTCAAGGGGTTTCACCGGCTTAGTCCAAATGGTGAGGTAAGGCTTAAAGGAGCTTATTTTATCAGATGCGAAGAAGTAATGAAAGATCCCGATACAGGTGAGATTATTGAGCTGCGTTGTACCTACGATCCAGCTACAAAGAGTGGATCAGGATTCACTGGGCGTAAAGTGAAGGGGACGATTCATTGGATCTCGGCCAACCATTGTGTAAAGGCGGATGTTAATCTGTATGAGAAACTGCTTCTAGATGAAGACCTCCCAAAAGACAGCGAAGATTGGACAACAAAGCTGAATCCTGAATCATTGGTACGAAAAAAGGATGTTCTTATGGAAGCATGGGTTAAACATGCCGGTCCCGAGGAAAAATTTCAGTTCTTACGTCATGGATATTTTTGCGTCGATAGGAAGGAAGGGGATAGTGATCGAATAGTGTTTAATCGGATCGTATCCTTGAAGGATTCTTGGAATAAACCTAAAACTTGATAAACAATATCTATAGTTGAGATAAAAACATTAAAGCATTGTTTATCAACCAAACATGATATCATACCACTATCTGGAAAAGGTGGTGTGTGTTATGGATCTCCATGGACTTTCCGATCGATTTAAACTTTTTGCAGAAAGAGAATGCAAGGATTTAAGTCGTTTATATGAACACTTGGCACGACATATTGCTAATGAACCCTGGCTTCTAGAGCTTGCCGCTCATTCGAAGTCAGGGCAACCCATACCTAATCTCTTGTTTGGGGCTGTTCATTATTTGCTGTTGAAGGGGACGGAACATGAACTTGCTCAGTATTATGCAAGCCTTGTAAAAGAACCGAAGGAATCTTCCGGTGCCTTTAAGTGGTTTAGACTATTTTGCAAACAGTATGAGAATGAGATTATTCCTATCCTGGAAACCAAGCTGGTACAGACTAATGAAGTACGACGCTGCGCTTATTTGTATCCTAGTTTTTGCTATATTCATAGGCTCACAAGAAAGCCGTTATCGCTTATAGAAATTGGTACTAGTGCAGGGTTACAGCTGCTCTGGGATAAATACAGCTACTCCTATCACTCATCACCAGTGTATGGTAATGAGCATACCTCTCTGAACATCACATCAGAAATTAAAGGCAACAAACAGCCTTTTCTATTCAAAAAAAGTCCTCCTGTAGCCTCCAGAATCGGGATCGATCTCCATGTAAATAACCTAAATCACGCAGAAGATTATCTTTGGCTAAAAGCATTAATTTGGCCGGAGCATAAAGAAAGAATTGCTTATTTTCAAGCAGCAGCTGAATGTTTAACGAGTTACCAAGTTGAATTAGTAGAGGGAAATGGGGTTGAGCTTCTTCCACACATGATCTCGAAAATATCTGATGACTCCACCATTTGTATTTTTCATACACATGTTGCTAATCAAATTCCACTAGAAGAGAAGATTAGGCTATGTGAGTATATTGAGGCGCTTGGTAAACAAAGAGATGTGTTTCACCTTTATAACAATATGTGGGATACGGACCTTCATCTCGATTATTATTTTAATGGTACAGAACATAAGATCACACTTGCTGAAACAGAGGGTCACGGCCGATGGTTTAAGTGGAAAATAATATAGAAAGGTGAGATCAAAATGTTGTCTGTCAATGAGAAGCTGGAACAATATATTAGCAGCTACATGGAATTGTGGGATGTCTTTGGTGTTGTTCAGGTAATTAAAAGAGGTGAAGTACTGTTTGAACAATCGTATGGCTATGCAAATTTGGAGTGGGGGATTACAAATGACATCCATACCTGCTTCGCTCTTGCTTCCATATCCAAACAGTTTACGGCCTTTGCCACTATGATTCTATACGATAAGGGATTAATTGATCTAGATAGATCTGCGCAATTGTACCTTCCTGCAGAGTTGCAGATCGATGAATCAATTACCGTACATCATTTATTGTCGCATACTTCCGGATTGTATAACTTTTATAATTTTGAAAATGATTTCTTCGCCGCATACAACAAGTTGGAATACTCGCGACATGATTATTATGAGCAATATATCAGTAAACAGCCTGTAAAATCAGCAGGCACGGCATTTGATTACAACAACTCCAACTATAATCTGCTTGCATGGATCATTGAACACGTATCCGGAGAAAAGTTTGATGATTTTATTCACAATCATATCTTTGCTCCCTTGGAAATGAGGAACAGCGTTGTTGATGATAGCAGCAAACTAATTAAGAACAGGGCAAGTAATTATACGAAAGACTTTAGTTTCACTGTTAAAATTCCCTATCATAACGAAAAGTTCAGCATTGGTGCAGGCGCTATCGTATCTAACTGCGAAGATTTATTGAAATGGTACAACTGTCTGCGGGATCGTAAGCTTTTATCGTCGAATACGTATACGAGGTTCTTCCAGGAGAATAGCAGCCATTACTGCTATGGCTTGGAGCATCACCACATTTATGGTACGGACAGGTATTCCCATGGGGGAGATCATCTCGGAGTAGCCACCTACATGCAGCATTATTACGATGAAGATATTTGCATCATCATTCTTTCTAATAATGAGGAGAGCAATCAATATAGGCTCGGTAACGCGATTTCAGATATTTTACATCAGGTTGAGGTAGAGGCTCCTGCTAAACATAAAGAGATTCCAATCAGCGAAAATATGCTTAAACCATATTGCGGAACCTACTTGAAGGATAAGATCCAGATTGAACTTATTAATCAGAAGCTATATTTCACTAGATTTGCTGGAAACCATCATATCGAGATTTACCCCGTAGGCGAAGGATTATTTGCCCGCAGATATTCGGATCAGATCCATCCGTATAGAATTGCTAAGAATGATGAAGGGAAAATGACGTTTTTTGGATATAGGAAGGAATCGGTAACAGAGTCATAAGGGAGGTTTGAAGCCTGAAGACTTTATATGGAGTATATTCATTTTTTAATGGGAATCCAATATCAAAATATAAATTCAAACATGATGCTAGTCATTATCTAGAAATGACATACATCGATAAAACATATAAAATTGAAGAAGTTTATTTTAGTTTTAGGCTCTGTTTTCGTTTATTGTTGATTTTTGATTAAAAAGAAAACCACCCACTGAAAGGCGGTTAATTTAACTATTGTTTACCGAGGGAGCTTGTTATAATTGCCTGTGAAGGGCAATGACTGGAGCATCATGCTACGGAACTACAATGACCTGAGACAATTTTCCATTTCCCGATACGACACTGCCAAACACGAGTGTAATAGAACTCGCCTTCAAATGGAGTTCCGAATATACCAGTTAAAGTCACTCGTGTAACGGTTACGGCTAACATATCAAAGAGTCTAATTCTTTGGTCCAAAATATCAATTTCAGTAATTTTCAAGTTTCCTGAACGGTGGGCTTTAAGATCCATTTCTTTTGATAAAATTTCTCCGAAATGATTAACGAAGATAAGGTCGTCAGCGATCAGTTCATCTAACACTTCTACATTGCTGGATAGCATTGCTGACCGAAGACGTTCTTCACAAGCAATGATTATGGTTTCATCCACAAAAAAACCTCCCATTCGTTTAGAAAGAAAAAGATGTTTGGCGAAGACTGGTGTTTGTCTCATTTACAGTAAAGAGACAAGAGGCGACCAGCATATTTTTCTTATTCGACGTTGTATTCTCGTATTCCTTGCTGTCTAAGTAACTGAACCAGCTTCATCCAGTTTCGATGTCCGAATACGTCCACGTCCAAGAACACCTGAGAAAGTCATCTTTTGACGATCACGAGCAACCAAAACACATACTTGATCGTTGCTAATGCCACGATATTTAGCTTTGCCACCATGCTTACGAGACTTGCGATCAGAGATATTCTTTTTGCCCTTTTCAGAGAACAAGAAATACGTCTCATCCATTTCGACGAATCGAACCCAAAGATGAGGTCTTCTGGTAAGTTGAAGTGGGGTATTCGTGAGATCGTTGAAGGTTAGACGGCAGGATTTACAGCGGTAACGTTGACGTTTGACCTCTCCAGTACGAGTTTTAATAACGTACTTTCCAAATCGCACAACAAAGTGGCTGTCACAATGCGGACAAACTTTATGCTTTTGTTCCTGGATTTCATAAATAGCCCGATTTGGAACTTTATTCGGTACATATTAACGATGACGGGATCATGACGGATAGTTATAAGCCCTGAGGTAGACGAACGAAGCATCGTTACATAACTAACGAAAGAGTAGGTTGTAATTAAAGGAAGTAGATGCCACGGCAGCTGCTTCCTTTTTTATTGCGCTTTGCAAGCAGGGTTCTAAAAAAGTTAGAACTGTTTGGCAGATCAGCGTGCTGATAACTTAGAAGTAAGGAAACAATAGAGGGGGATTCCTATGATGCAAAGATCGACGGCGGCTGCAGCTTATGCGACCTCAAAAATAGCGGCTGCAGGACTAGTTTTTCTTGGATTTCTCGTTATAGTCGGCGGTTTTGATGCTTATCAGATGTCTCAGCTAACTCACGAATTACCAGTGTGGCAATATATATATGGTTATGCCATCTTGTTTTCTGTGTTGGTGGACATAGCGCTATACAATTGTAAACCAGCCCCGTATAAAAAGATAATCATGGTGCTGCTTTATATACTCGGAGGGTATGTTCCTTTTTTGTTCTGGTTTCCAAATCAGTGGATGTTGAGTCTAATCGCTGGGCTGTGTGGAGTGACTTGTTCGCTTGCGTTTCTTGTTGCGACTTACTTATTTCGCAGATGGCGGCTCTACAAAGCAGTTGCAGCTATATTGCTTCTAGTCGTTGCGGTCTATGTATCTGTGACTGATTCCACGGAAGTTAAGCTGTGGTCAGAGACGAGAACTATAGATGGTTATCATGCGGAATTCGCTTTTTTTAATGGGCAAAAAAAGATTCCAATTACCCTCGAAAAGGGGCAAACATTGTCCTATCATATAAATTGGAAGGTCACGAATGGAGGCGGCTATGGCACTTACTTAGATGCAAAGGGAGGCAATTACACTAGCAATACCACTGATAGTGGAGATTGGATCACCTATCAAGTAGAGATGCCATCAACAGTGAGCATCGTCGTTAGCGGTGATCAGGCGCAAGGCGAACTCACGATAAAATGGAAAATAACCAACTAATAATTGGTATAGTATGCAAAATATGCGCAACCTCCGTAGTGGATTTAGCGTTAAATGAATACAAGGGGGGAATTATGACACGAATTTTACTAGGAGGAGACCATCCATGCTTGATATTAATAGAATTAAAGAGCTAATTCCTCATAGATATCCCTTTTTATTGGTTGATCAAATTTTGGAACTTGTTGAAGGGCAGAGGGCAGTTGGAATTAAGAATGTAACCTACAATGAACCCTGTATCCTTGGTCATTTTCCGGACTATCCTGTTATGCCTGGCGTCTTAATTGTAGAAGCACTAGCACAGGTAGGTGGTATCGTGATGTCAAATAGTGAGAGTAGTATCGTTAAGATAGGTTTATTGACGGGTATAGATAATTGCCGCTTCAAAAAACAAGTGAAACCGGGAGATCAACTCCATCTTGTATTTGAAGTGACTCGAGTAAAGGGACAAATCGTTAAAGGAAAGGGCATCGCCACGGTAAGCAATGAATTAGTTTGTGAAGCTGAAATTATGTTTGCATTCAGTTCAATCTTGTAATTAAGGAGTTTAAACTTTTGAGGAAAATAATTGGTACGTCTTGCCTTCTACTGTTCATGCTTCTTGGATTAGCAGCGTGTGGTAATAATAGTGAGCCGACGATGATTACTTCTGATGAAGTGATCCAAGATGTTGAAGGGTCTGCTCATAATATATATTTAGGTATCGCAAAGGGGAACGATGAGAAATTTCTATTGTCTACGTTGATTATCGATGATAGTGAAGTGACGATGACGAAGCGGAAAGAAAAGTTAGAAGTGAAGATAACTGCTTTTATAGGGGATAGCAAGTGGAGATCTGAGGCTGAACAGACCATTATTGCTCATTACGGATTGGATAAATCTAGACAGTGGGTGTATGAGGGAATAAGTGTAAAAGATCCCGTCATCCCAGTCGAATTACGTTCCGCAATAGCTGAATAGAAAACGCAGACAATAATTGATATGGGGGCTCAATGATGGGAAAGGCTGATTGGATTTATAATGAATTAGTAAATGATATTCTTGAACATGGGTACTGGGACCAAGATTTGGATGTTAGAACAACATGGGCAGATGGTTCCCCAGCCTATACAAAAAGTCTAATTTCTAAGCAGTTAATATTTGATAACTCAGAAGTGCCAATTCTTACAACAAAAAGAGTGCCATGGAAATCGGCCATTCATGAATTGTTATGGTTTTATGTAAAGAGAACAAGTGATTGTACCTATTTGGATGATAACAACGTGAAGATATGGAAAGAGTGGACGAATACGAATAATCATATTGGGAAGGCCTATGGCTATCAGTTAGGAAAACCCATTATGATAAACGGAAAAATCACAAATCAAGTTCATAATCTAATTGATCAACTCATTAATAATCCTGCATCAAGAAGACATGTCATTTCACTTTGGAACATCGATGACCTGGATCAAATGGAGTTATATCCGTGTGTTTGGAATAACCAATGGCTTATTAAACAAGGGGCACTTCATTTAGTGGTTAATGCTAGATCAAATGATATCGGATTAGGTAATCCATTCAATGTCTTCCAATATTACGTTTTACAACGAATGATAGCTCAAGTAACGGGATACAACCTAGGATCTCTTACGTTCAATATTAATGATGCACATATTTATGAAAGACACGTAGATCCTTTAAAGGAACAGGTCGGTCGTCATCCCTATCCAGCCCCTGAACTTTGGATCAATCCTGAAATAAAAAGGTTCGATGATTTTACAATAAATGATTTCATTTTAAAAGATTACGAATACCATCCAAAAATTCAGATGGAAATTGCGATCTAACTTTTTAGACTGCTGAAATCATAGAGATACATAAAAGGAGCAGATTGCCACAGCAGACTGCTCCTTTCTCATATGGATTATCTTATTTGGTTTCCAGGAATTCGAGCACAGCGCCTAGAAATTCGGCTTGGTACTCCACATTAGAGAGATGAACGGAAGGAAGTATAACGAGCTTTGCATTGGGTACTGTCTCGGCAAGTAATTCGCTGTGGCTTGGAAGTGTTACGGTGTCATACTGGCCGGCAATGACAAGTGTGGGGTTGTTAATCAGTGCGGCTGTCCGGCGCATATCCATGTCGCGGATCGCAGCCCAGCTGCCTGCAATTCCCTGTGGGCGAGTAGCGAGTACCGTTTCTCGGAATGATGCGACGAGCGCATTATCTGACACGAGCATATGCGAAGGGAACCAATTGTTCATGAACATATCGGCGAACTCAGGTAGTTTCCCCGGTTGAAGTACAGAGGTGATTAAACTCTCCCATTGATCAGCCGGCCCAAGGTAAGAGGAAGTATTGCTTAAGATTAGCCGGTCAATCCGCTCTGGAGCGTAGATACCAAGCCATTGTCCGATAACACCACCAAGCGACAGACCAAGAAAGTGCATACGATCAATTTGAAGGGCATCAAGTAATTCGATTACATCCCGCCCTAGTCTGTCGAAAGAATATGGACCGTCAGGTGTATCCGAGTCGCCGTGCCCCCGATAATCATAGCGAAGGACTCGGAAGTGCAAAGATAATTCTGCTAGCTGGCCATCCCACATGCTCATCGAAGTGGCAATGGAGTTCCCAAGCATCAGTACTGGTTTACCTGCTGAGCCATCGATTCGATACGCAATCCGAACACCATCACCAGTCTTGAAAAAGTTTACCCCCGCCGTTGTTCTGCTTTCGTCATTTATTATGTTTTTCATCGTCCTCAATCCCCTTCATTGGTTATTAGTGACATTTTATTGGAACCGACTTACAATTTGAATGGGAATATGAAGGCGTTTGGTGCTTGAAAACTTAATTCTATCGTTGATGTCCGACCTAAACTTATAAAATTGAGGTGCTCTGAATATGGATCACATTGATTACAAAATATTATCAATCCTTCACGATAACGCCAGGATTACGATTTCCGAGATGAGCAGAATGATCGCAATGTCACAGCCTGCTGTAACGGAACGACTTCGGAAGCTGGAGGAGCAGGGGGTTATAACAGGCTATCGAGCGGAGATTTCCCCTTCTAAGCTAGGCAAATATACGACCGCCTTTGTTCTTTTCAAATCAAATAACTGCAAAGAGTTTGAAGTCTTCGTCGAAGCTTCCCCAGAGATCGTCGATTTCTACAGAACGAGTGGGGAATATAATTACCTATTAAAGGTTATTACCGAAACAAGTGAAACCTTAGAGGCTTTTCTAGAAACTTGTAATACATTTGGATTTTCATTAACTAACGTTGTTCTCTCCACACGATTCGAGCATAAAAGCCTTGTCACAAGCCAGGATTGACTTATCTAAATGGATTTGGGGGGATAAATAATTGAGTGACAGACAGTATAATCTGAATTTTGAAAAACTGTGTACGACATTACAACTAGGTGAATTGGTTGGTACACCTGAGGTGCTGACTGGCGGACTTTTACATCGAATGTATACTGTTGAAACTACTGAGGGGAAATATGCCATTAAAGCATTAAATCCTCAAGTTATGATCAGACCTAAGGCGATGCAAAACATAAGTAATTCCGAAAGAATTGCTAATGTGGCTGCCAATCATGTTCCTGCACTTCCAGCAAAGCAATTTAACGGAACCTCAGTACAGCAGATCGATAATCAATGTTATCTCGTATTCGATTGGGTTGATGGCAGAAGTTTGAAAGCAAATGAAATGAATAGGGTCCACTGTGAGAAAATAGGTGCTATTCTAGCAGACATTCATAGGACGGATTTTACAGAGCTCGGTCTCAGCAAAGAGGAGTCAGGTGTTGCTCAATTAATAAATTGGACTTATTACTTTGAACAGGGCCAAATAAATCATGCAGTATGGGCTCCTTTATTTTGCGAAACGCTAGAACGGCTTTACGACTGGAATGCAAAAGCTAATGATGCAGTAAAACAACTAGAATCCAATACGGTGATTAGCCATCTAGATTTGGATGCTAAGAATGTGATGTGGAACGCAGACAATCCCATCCTTATTGATTGGGAAGCATCAGGGCATATCCATCCAATGCAAAGCTTGACTGAAACCGCAGTTTACTGGTCAGAGGATGATACAGGAACGCTGGATAAAGAGAGATTCATGGCTTTTGTCAGAGGGTATAAAAAGAGATACGGAGCCATTCAAGCAATTTGGAATCAGGTATTAAAGACCGGCTTCGCAGGAATGTTAGGCTGGCTGGAATATAATTTAAAGCGGTCATTATGGCTGGAATGCACAGACGAGCAAGAACAGCAGATGGGAACGGATCAGGTTACAGCAACCATAAATGCTTTAGCACGTTATGCAGATCGGATTTCTGAAATTGAACAGTGGCTCGTTGACGAGAGTAAATGAGAGAATTTTTAGGAGTATATGAGTTCCAACATATGGTAGAGTTAGGGGGTGCTAGATTGTAAATTATGGAAATGAAATGATTTAGGAGGCGGAAAGGATGAAAATAACGATCAAACGAAACACAGCAGTACTTTTATCATTCCTATTATTACTACTATCCATGCAATTAGGAGAGAAGAAGGCATTTGCTGATTCTCCTATAACATCGACTCCCTTTTATCAAGCTTATCTCGATATTGATATTGTAGCCGCAGCGCACAGTTCAGGTTACAGCAAAGAGATTGCTGAGTTTTTAGCAGCTGAGAAAAATCCTCTTGATCAAAAGGCCGCAGTGATGAATGCGATCTATTCTAGCTACAGTCAATGGGATGACCGCGATATTATGAATCAATATGCAAAAGAAATTTATGGAAAGGAAGCAAACTCACTTAATTTTAATCTGCTTCGTGGAGATGAAATATTTGTCCTTGGGTATCTGAAGGTGCTCGATCATTACATGAACCCGGATACGAATTGGATTGGACAAGCCAGTGAAGCTTTGCCGAACAGCATGACTATAGCTCTGGTTAACTCTCTTGCAAGATCGCAAGGGTCGTCTGAAGCTATGGCGCTTAGTTATTGTTATATGGAGAAGGTACTTGCCGATAAAAGCCTGGTCCAAGATATTCGGCAAGAGGCCATTGATATTATTACAGATTATATCGATCTCTATAAAAAGGATGCAGGATGTCGCGACGAAGTAACAGAACTAATGAATAACTCGATCGGACTGATTATAAATAAACCACACGTATTAGTCTTTGGTCAGCAGCAAACGGTTGACTCATCAAATGCTAAAGTCGCACCTTATGTCAAAAACGGCACGACATATGTTCCGTTGGTCTTTATCTCCCATGCTTTAGGGGCTACCGTTAATTATGACAAGAAGCAGGGGGAAATTACGATTGAACATGCATATTTGGAAAGTATGCCGACTCATAATCTAGTATTTAAACTAAAAGATTCGGTAAACAAGTTTGAGATTCGCAATGACCGCGCATTTGTTCCGCTTCGTACAATTGCCGAAGCATTACATTTGCAGGTTTACTATAGCAAAGGATTAATCATCCTTTCAAAAGGGATTGTCCTTCACCCTCAGCTTGCCCATGATCAACAGTTAGCTAATGAAATCAGAGCCCAAATCGAACACCCTCAATATTGATCAAATTATTGCTGGGGAAATATTAATAGTAATTAAATTTTCGAAACCACCATTCCAATGGTGGTTTTTTTATTTTGCCCGCCCCCCTCTTAGCAGAGGGAGAAAGTGGGCAGACGGAGCAAGTGAATGTTCTGTAGACTCGCTTTTGCCGACCGGATTGTACCCGCTCAGCGGGCTAACCAATTCAAAACAATCCGGCGGCAATGGCGATCGAAAGAACATTGACTTGCGCAGTACTAACAATTCCCCATTGAACCAGATTGGGGCAGTATGATGGCTTCCTCTGTTATGAGCGTGCTGCCAGTTGTGCTCATCTTCGTATTCCTGCAGAAATTCTTAGTTGAAGGAATGACGGCTGGGGCGGTAAAGGGGTAAGTGGATAATTAGTGCTAGAGGGCCATCTTTCGTGATGGTCCTTTTCATTTGTATATAGAAACTCGTATATTTAAAACAAGGAGGCGAGCTCTAAATGAAAAATACGGCTGATAGAATACAAGGTTTTTATCAGAAACATTACAAGCTTTGCTACATACAATCCTTTAATCTGGTACGTTGTGAGAATGAAGTGGGGATTTTAACAGATAACTTAATCATAACGCTTAGTTCACTTCCGCTAGTGGAAGAGGGGCAAAAAGTAATCATTACTTTTGAGGATGTTAAAGATCTAAAAATAAGCAGCTTCCAGGGAGTATTCCGTGTAGAAATAAACATTCAGGATATTTCAGAGGAACAACTTGAGGATATAAGCTTTAGGGTAAAAGAAGAAGAGCATGATACCTTCGCATTTATGTGTAGAGCTTTTGATTGGGTAAGAACGTACTAGGAAATGTATGGTTCACAAGCTCGTATTGATCTCGATCAAAATGCTGGAATACATGATAATCTCGAGAGACAAGAGCTAATCGCTTAATATAATGCGATAATACAGTTAGATTAGCCATTCTTGAGCAATTTATTACCAATTTGAGATTTTACCTGCACATTTGCATCAGATTCAATGGAAATGAGCATCAACTGCTAAATGGCCTGCACTTTTGCAGGTTGATTGAGACTATATAAGGTACCTGTTGAGTAGAGATAACTCTAGCAACTGGTGCTTTTTTTTCTATAAACGAAACTAATCACGTATTTCTGTCGTCTAACAACTAGAATTAAATCCCTTATAATGGAATCTATCAATCGTAGAGGTGAGTCATTATCAAGCTGCAGAAACGAACGATAACCAGGATAGCCATCATTATTTTAGTTATGATGTGGGTTGTTAGCTTCTTAACCCCGGAATTGACAATCCGAAGGTATATGCTGATCCGCATTCACCTTGGAAGTGTATTTACATCAAATATAACTGATATGAAGCAATATGACCGTCATTATGGGCATTGGTATGATGTAACCAATTATGTAGACAGAGTTACTGGTGATGAATTATTTGTTTTCTATCTTAGAAAATTTGGGCCGTTCTGGGTTGTCTCAAGTGTTGGGACTGCTCCTTAACAGCCATAAAACGAAAACAACCACTTCCCATACAGTAGGGAAGTGGTTGTTTGTTTTAAATAATTGATTTGCCGATAATCTCTTCAACTGGCTTAAGCAGCTTGGGATTACGCATCGTTGTGCTAAGAATTAGTTTTTCTCTCGGCACGGTAATAACAGCTAATTGTCGTCCTTGGCTTAACTTCTGTAAAGCAGCTTCGATCTTTTCAGGTGACATTCGAAATTCCGGTCCCCCTACGGTTAATGAAGATACAACTTCTCGGGAAGCGTTAAATAAAGGCAAGGAAAGTGCAAATACGGATTCCGTATATTCCCCTACTGAATAGGCCCATCCCGCAGCGCGGATCTTCTCAAGATCAAGGCGAAGCGCATCCTCAGAAACGATTGTCTTGTTGGTAAATGGCTGCAGTCCGTTGCTCATCAACGATTCCTGCTCCTCTTTCGGGAGAAAAGCCATAATGACTTTGTTCGATGCCCCTGTGTAAAGTGGAGACCGGCTTCCTACTGTAACGCCATAACGGATCGTTTGCGAGCTTTCCACGATTTCGCCTAAGGAATACTTCTTTGTATCCTTATCCTGCATAAGAAATCCATGCTGTTCGAAGGTAGCTAAAATTCGAAATACGATAGAATGGTTCATTTCCATTGCTTTCGCCAATTCCCGAACGCCCCACTGAGGCGTCTCCTTCGTAAAGTAATTCAATAGTTCGAGTGAATTATCTAACGTTTTTAACAAGGCAACCTTACGTGTCATTATTTACAAGAAATCTAGCAAAATTACGATAGTCCACGCTAATTGGGATGAGTAGAATGAAGGAATAAATGGATAGGCAATAAGGCTGTATGGAGGAATGTTCAATTGACTAAAATAGTGGTTAACGATTTGAGAACGTATTCTATTCCAGACACAATACCGAAAAATAAAGATTTTAATGTGCAAGTACGTACATCGGACGGGGAATGGACGGAGCTGGAGGTATTACTTGTAAAAGTGGATATGCATAACGTCAGGGAGGCATCGCTGGTAAAATTTGATTTCAGTGGTGAAGTTGAGGTGAAAATCTATTGTAACCGAGGATTGGTAAAAGAAGCTGCGATCCGTCCTCTCTCAAAGGGCATATCTGCAAAAGTGATTGATGAGCAAGTGATCCAGTTCATCTTAACCAAGCCCGAAAAACTTTCCATTGAGATCAACGGAGATCGATTCCATAACCTGCATCTCATTGCGAAAGAGCTGGAGGAGGATCACCCTGATCCAACCGATCCTGGTATTGCAGTCATTGAACCTCGAATTCATCGTGTGGAAGACTTGCAAGAGAAACTAACGTCGGATCGCTTTCATACGTTATATTTCAAACCTGGTATGCACCATATTGAGCAGGTCATCATTAACATTCCTTCCAACAAGAAGATCTACATCGAAGGCGGCGCTTATGTAGCTGGATCATTTGTCTGCGATAAGGTGGAGAATGTGCAAATCTCAGGTCGAGGCATGATCTATTTGGCGGAGTTTGGACGCTTCGCTGCCTTCCGTGGAGTTCGGGTGATGTACGCTCAGCATATCGACATCTCTGGAATATCCGTTATCGATCCGCCTCATTACAGCATTTATCTTGGGCAATCCCAACATATCCGAATCTCAAATTTTGAATCATTTAGTACTCGGGGCTGGTCAGATGGTATCGATATGATGTCCTGCTGCGACGTTGAGATCGATGATGTGTTCATGCGTAATTCGGATGACTGTATCGCCATCTACGGTCATCGCTGGTGTTACTATGGTAACACTCGGAATATTACGGTAAAAAATTCAACCCTATGGGCCGATGTAGCCCATCCGACTATGATTGGAACACATGGGGATTATGATGCAGATGGAACTCTAATCGAAAACATCATTTTCGAAAATATCGATATCCTCGAGCATCATGAGCCTCAGGATAATTATCAGGGCTGCCTGACCATCAACGCCGGTGACAAAAATACGGTGCGCCAAGTGTCTTACCGCAACATCCGAATCGAGCCATTTGAGCTCGGACGGATTATCGATATCCGTGTCATCTGGAATCCTGACTACAATCCATTCCCAGGTAATCGAATCGAGCATATAACGTTCGATGGTATCTATTACAATGGCAGCGACAACGCGATTTCCCGCCTCAGTGGTTTCGATGCAGAACGTTCCATCGACGGAGTCACAATCCAGAATTTCTATATCAACAATCTTAAAGTCACCGATCCCACCTCCGGTAATTTCGAGCTGGGAGAGCACGTGAATCGACTTAAGTTTAGTTAGGTTTTAACTTACTATCTTTTAATGGCTGTGCGGATTAAGACCGTACAGCCATTTTTTGTTCGCTCACAAAGTGAAAACGGAGCAATCGAATGATTCTGAAGAAGCGTTAGCGTCCGCCTTTGCTCTGGGATTCCAACCTTATTAATTTTAGATCAAGGAATAACAGAGCAACAGTGGTCGAAGAACATTCGATTGCGCAGTTTGAACGGAAAATTACAAGGAATCTTGTAAAAGTGTGATATTTTCATTTTTTTGATGCGCTTACAATTAGTTTAGCAAGAGGAAATGTTAACAACAGAGAGTAGGAGAATGGGCATGGATAAAGACAAGATTCAGCAGTGGATTGACAGCACATGGGACAAAATCGAGCTTAAGATGTCTGCGCAATGTGACCGGATCGGTGATCGAATCCCTTATGTACCAGAAGGTGGGGTATACCGTGAGGATATGGGAGAGAGCGACGTATTCTGGTGGACGAACGGATTTTGGCCGGGCATGCTATGGCACATGTATCAAGCGACGAAGGAAGACAAATATAAAGCTGCAGCTGAAGGTGTGGAACGCAGACTGGATGCGGCGTTTGACGGATATGACGGATTACATCATGATGTTGGGTTTATGTGGCTGCATTCCGCAGTAGCGAACTATCGCTTTACTGGGAATGAGAGATCGAAGTCTAGAGGCATGCACGCTGCGAATCTGCTGGCCGGACGATACAATCCCCGGGGCAAATTCATCAGAGCCTGGAATGATGACTGCACAGGCTGGATCATTATCGACAGCATGATGAACATTCCGCTCCTATATTGGGCGAGTCAGGAATCAGCTGACCCAAGGTTTCAATATATCGCAATCGATCACGCGGATACAGTGCTCCGGCACACAATACGGGAAGACGGCTCTAGCAATCATATAGCAATTCTGAGTCCTGAGAACGGCGAGTTAATGGAAACGCCAGGTGGTCAAGGTTTTGCGAGTGGTTCCTCTTGGTCGAGAGGTCAGGCATGGGCATTATATGGGTTCGCATTAAGCTACCGTTACACGAAGGATGAACGTTACCTGAACGCAGCAAAACGTATCGCACACTACTTCATCGCTAACGTATCTGCCACAGGATTTGTTCCTGTCGTTGATTTCCGTTCGCCGAAGGAGCCAGTGAAATGGGATACAACAGCAGGTGTATGTGCAGCTTGCGGGCTGCTCGAATTAGCAGATGCACTTCCGGAGCTTGAACAGGATTTATACCGGCATGCAGCAATTAACATTCTTTGTGCAACGGATGAACGCTTCTGCAATTGGAACGTAGGCGAAGATTCTATCGTGGACGGCGGAACGGCAGCTTATCACGGCGAGAGACATACAGAGGTTCCAATTATTTACGGCGATTACTTCTTCATCGAAGCAGTAATGCGTTTGAAAGGCAAGCATGTGCTCATTTGGTAGAAGAAAGCATCAGATGAGAGTGATATGGAAAGGAGCACATCGTAATGGAAAATGCACATCCTGCAATAATTGAAAGCGCTTCTGCGAAGCAATCCAAATTACGACACACCTGGAGAGAGTATAAAAAGAGCAGATATCTTCTCCTGATGCTGCTGCCGGTCCTGGTATGGTATGCGATTTTCTGCTACGGACCTATGTACGGCATTCTGATTGCTTTTAAAGATTTTAGTCCAGTTCTGGGAACTTGGGACAGCCCTTGGAACAACTTTGCCTACTTTGATTACTTGTTCAATCAGTCACCAGAGTTTCCTCGAATTTTAAAAAATACCGTAATCATAAGCGGTCTAAATATTTTATTCGGATTTCCAGCACCGATCATTTTAGCCCTTTTGCTTAATGAGCTGCGAATCACCTGGTTTAAGAAAATTGCGCAGTCGATCTCGTACCTGCCGCATTTCTTCTCGTGGGTTGTTCTATCAGGTATCGTCTTCCTGATGCTTTCGCCTTCAACTGGTCCAGTTAACTATGTTCTTGGATGGTTTGGTATTGATCCGATCTACTTCCTTGGGGATACGAGGTATTTCCGATTTAGTCTAGTTGTGACCAACATCTGGAAAGAGGTAGGCTGGGGAACAATCGTATACCTCGCTGCATTGTCGAGTATTGATCAGACCTTGTACGAAGCTGCGCGTATGGACGGGGCGAACCGCTGGAAGCAAACGTGGCATGTCACTCTTCCATCGATGCTGCCAATTATATCAATTATGTTTATTCTCTCACTTGGCGGCATTCTGAACGCTGGCTTTGATCAAATCTACAACCTGTACAGCCCAGCTGTTTTTGAGGTTGGGGACGTCATAGACACCTATGTTTACAGGCAGGGTATTGTTAACTTCCAGATGGGATTAACAACAGCAGTTGGCTTATTCAAAAATGTGGTCGGGATCACACTGGTCCTTGGCACGAACTATATTGTGAAAAAAATGGGTCAGGAAGGCGTTCTGTAAGGAGGGGAGCAAGACAAGATGAAAATGACAAGCGGTGAAAAAATTTTCCAAGTAATTCTTCTCGTGTTTATATTAATACTTTGTGCAATAGCCATCTATCCATTCATCCATATTGCATCCATATCCTTCAGTGCTCCTAAGGAAGCTGGCCGCTTTGGGTTCCATTGGTTCCCAAGAGACATTGACCTCTTCTCCTGGAAGCAGCTGCTAACGCAGAAGAAGATTTGGATCGGGATGCGTAACACAACGCTTCGTACGGTCATTGGTACTGTGCTCAGCCTCATTGCAATGGCGCTGGCGGCTTATCCGCTCTCACGCAAGCATCTGCCGCATCGCAGCTTCTATACGATGATCATTGTATTCACGATGTTTTTCAGCGGTGGATTAATTCCAACTTACTTGCTGATTAGAGATCTGCACCTGCTTAACAACTTCTGGGTGTACATTCTGCCAGGATTAATTCCAACGTTTTCGATGCTCATTATGCGCAATTTCTTTATGACAATTCCGGTTGAAGTAGAAGAGTCAGCCAAAATCGACGGTGCAAACGATATGCGGATTTTATGGAGTATCATTCTTCCACTCTCAAAGCCGGTTCTAGCTACTTTAGGTTTATGGGCAGCCGTTGCCAATTGGAATGCTTGGTTTGATGCCATTATCTACGTCACTGACACAGATCTAAAGACCATTCAGTTCTTTCTGAGGGAAGTTGTCGTAACAAGCGCGGATGCCGAAATATTCGGAAGGGTTACGGGGGCGGCCAATCTTCAGTATGAGACCTCGATCAAGGCAGCTACTGTCATCTTCGCTGTTGTACCTATTCTAATCGTGTATCCGTTCCTGCAAAAGTATTTCGTTAAAGGGACGATGGTAGGTTCTCTGAAAGGTTAATACGGTGTGGTTTATCCGGATCTCTTACTCCGTTTAAATAATAGTCTATTACATGATAAAGGGGAGCAATAAAAATGAAGCATGGCAAAAAAGTGGTATTAGCGTCCGTATTGGCATTATCCCTTATGGCAGGCTGCAGCAGCAACTCGAACAATACACCAAACAGCACTACTAGCAATAATGCATCACAGACGAATGATGCTAAAGCTACGGATACAGCGAATGAAAAACTTATCGAGATCTCCATCGGTTCGACATGGAATCTGCCATCGGCAGACGGCAACGCAACTCAGAAATATCTTGAAGAGAAATATAATGTGAAATTCATCAACATGAATCTTACAGATGAGAGCTTTAAGCTGAAGCTTGCTTCCAACGAGATTCCTGATATTTTCCCAGGTACACTTCAAGAAGCAGACATGGCCAACTACGCAAGACAAGGGATTATCGCAACAATCTCTACGGATGAGATCAAGCAATATATGCCAAAATATTCGGCCGATATCGATGAAATTGACACCGCGGCATGGGGAATTGCACTTGTTGACGGTAAAAACTACGGCGTACCAAGAATTTGGTTGAACGGCCGATATGGATTTATCCCTACTTTTAATGGAGCTTGGCTGAACAAGATTGGCTATACAGAAGCACCAAAAACGTTAGAAGAATACGAGGATGTGCTGACGAAATTCCGTAATGACGATCCGGATGGCAACGGCAAGAAAGATACTTATGGCATGACAGGCCGCGGTAAAGCGGCAAGAAATCAGCTGTTTAATGAAGTTTTCGCTTCGTACGGGGTTAACCCTTATCAATTCATGCTGGCAGCGGACGGTACAGTCACTTGGGGCGGAATTACAGACCAAGCCAAGGAAGCGGCTAAGAAAATTAATCAATGGTATAACGCTGACCTGATCGATCCGGAATTCCTGACAGACGATAACGATCAAATTACGACGAAATGGAACAGCCAGAAGATTGGAATAAAAGACACCTTCATGTACCATCATCTATTTGGCATGCTGGAGCAGGACAAAGCAAATGGATTCCCGGTTGTATATGGCAAAGGTCTGATGGGTCCGGCAGGCAAGACATATGTCATGTCGAATGGTCCTCTGCAAACTCCGCTTATGTTCGGCAAGCAGCTGGAGAAGGATGATAAGAAACGGATTAAAATCCTGCAAATGCTTGAAGATCTTGCAACTAATGATGAAGTGTATCTCAAAACGACTTACGGTGAAGAAGGCGTATCGTACGATATGGTAGACGGTGTTCCTGTGTGGAAAAAAGAATATTTGGATACTCCGCAGCTTCAGAATGACCTGGGTACAGGTGGTTTCTATAATCCATTCGTAGATCGCTCGCTTTCCAATGCGAAGTTCCAAATGCCTGCCGACAAACAAGCATTCTCGGATAAGCTGAATACTGGTAACGAGATCATTTCCGATCTTCTTGGACCAACACCTTTGGAATCGAAAACGCAATATCTGGCTAACTTGAATACACTCGAGGATTCGTTCTATTCCAAAGTGATGGTAACGAAAGGCGACGTGGACAAGGAGTTTGTATCCTTTAAAGCGGAATGGCTGAAAGCCGGCGGTCAGCAAATGCTGGATGAGGCGACCAAAGTTTATCAAGAGCGTCAAGCAGCGTTGAAATAATAGGCCAAAGGAAGGCTTCTGGACGATCAGAAGTCTTCTTTTTTGCAGCTTAACAGCCTTTCAAATTTCACAATAGATAGAGGGTAGATGATGTGGCGGATAACTATGCAGGCTATTTGTTTGCCTATTTCAAGGGCAATGAGACAGCAGATGAAGAGCAGGTATACTTTGCGCTGAGTAAAGGGAATGATCCACTGCATTGGCTGGAGCTAAATGGCGGACGTCCTGTTCTGACCTCCAGATTAGGAGAAGGAGGGATAAGGGATCCGTATCTGGCAAGGTCACCGCAAGGGGATAAATTTTATCTAGTGGCAACTGATCTGAGTATTTATAGAAATCCGGGCTGGAACCGCGCGGTGACCTCAGGCAGCAAATCTATTATGGTGTGGAATTCCTATGATCTTATCCATTGGTCTGATCAGCGAATGGTCGAGGTTGCTCCGAGTGATGCAGGCTGCACTTGGGCACCGGAGATCTTCTATGATGCGAGGCATCAGCACTTTAAAGTATTCTGGGCTTCTATGGCAGACAGCTTCCCTGGCCGTTATCATCGGATGATGTATGTAACAACAAAAGATTTTGTGCAATTCAGTAAGCCGAAGGTATATATGGATTATGGCTATTCCGTTCTTGATGCGACTTTAATTGAACATCATGGGCAAATCTATCGGTTTACCAAAGGGAAGAACATTATCCAGGAGGAGGGACAATACTTTGAGGATGATTCCTATACGATGATCCATCATCAGGTAGAGCTGGATTTTATGGTTCGAGGGGAAGGGCCTATCATTTTCAAATCCAATGTCGAGGAGAAATGGTATCTGTTTATCGATGAATTTGGATTCAGAGGGTATATTCCGCTTGTGACTTCCGATCTATCATCGGGTACCTGGCAGATGCCCGCTCATTATTCCTTGCCGGATCGGCCGCGTCATGGCTCAGTTATTCCGGTTACGGCTCTGGAATATGAGAGATTACTGCAGGTTTATGGATAGATGTGAGAATCTATCCTTTCTATTTAAATTTGCGACAAGATCATATAAACTTTAAGAAGTTGCAAGCGTTATCATCATGGTAGAAAAGGGGCGGGATGACTCATGCGGCTGCTAATTGCAGATGACGATGATTACACCCGGGAAGGTTTAAGCGAGTCGATCGATTTCGAGAAATTTGGCATACAGGAAGTGTTCCTCGCATGTGACGGGGCTGAGGCATTAAAGCTGGCTGCACTTAAGAAGCCGGATATTGTTCTGACCGACGTCCGTATGCCGAAGCTGAATGGTATCGAATTTGCTGAGAAGCTTGCCGAGACATCTCCGGGATGCCAATTATTATTTATGAGCGGCTATATGGATGTGGAATATTTGAAGAGTGCCATTAAGCTGTCCGCTGTTGAATATATAGAGAAGCCGCTTAAGCTTGCTGAGGTAGAACAAGCTATTCTCAAATCCGTTCTTAGCATTCAGAGTAAACAGAAGCAAACGGCGGTTCTGAATCAAAAAAATGAGCTGGAGCGGCAGCGGCTGGTCGGCTTATTACGTAATACTGGAGCTGATCAGGACACCATTAAGGAGCTATGCCAGGAAACAGGTTTTCCCCTTGGCAAACGTTACGTGGGGATGATTATGTTTAGCAGGAATGAGGATGAGAGCAGCCGTGCCGATCTGGATCTCATTAACCGCTACTGGAGCAGTAACGGGGTAATGGCGATCGGAGAGCAGCTTGACCGATACCGCTGCTTTGTTATCGCCGCTTATGACAAACAGGATTATAAGCGGGTAAATTACTTGGCAGACTTGTTTGTCCGGAAAAATGAGACATACAGCATTGGAATGGGAGTGACTGCTAACCGGCTGGAAGAGCTTCCGGAGAGCTATCGCTTGGCTTGTATTGCAGCGGAGCGATCTTTCTATTATCCAGAGATCCGTTTCTACTCGCAGCAAGAGGAGAGAGAACAGAGCAAAGCTTTCTTCACGACTCTGCTGCCCAAGTTTTATAAAGTTAAAGAAGAACATCCCGATCAGCTTCTGCATTGGGTGGATACCACATGCAGCATGCTGAGAGATCATGAATATACAGACCGTGCACGAATTATTACCTTATTTGAGACCGCTGCGTTAGCCTTGGTTGGCGGAAATCAGAAGCTGCTTATTCAACTGGAGAATGATTATGGCATTCGGAATGTGGAGCAAAGCCTGCGTGAATGCAGGACACTTGATAGTTTGGAAATGATGATGCGGATCATCTGTACGACCTATATGGAGGAGGTTCAGGAGTCCTCTCCTTATTCCCGTCTCGTGCAGGATGTGATTGGGTATATTGCAGCTCATTACCGCAATCCGGACCTTGATTTGAGGACCATCGCTGACCAGATGCATCTGTCGACGGCTCATCTTGGGATGCTGTTCAAGCAGGAGACAGGTACATCAATCAAACAGTATATTAGCGATTACCGAATAGGTCTGGCAAAGAAGCTGGTCATGAGTGAGCATTATAAAATGAATACGATTGCTGAGCTGTGCGGCTACGCCAGTGCGAGCTATTTCGCCAAGGTGTTTAAGGCTTCTACCGATTTGTCGCCACTTGAATATAGAAAGAAGACCTGATCAGGATGAACCTTATCCATACCGTCAATGACATGCCTTTGCGCAAGAAGATCATTATTTTATTTGCTTTAATCGGGATTGTACCGCTCATTATCACCTTCTTTATCTCTTACGGAGAAATTCGCAAGCTTGTTGTGAACGGACAGAACTATGCGGAGAATCAGAGCTATGAGCAGACGCTGACCACCTTAAACCGCAAGCTGGAGCATATTGAGGAGTTATCCTCGATGCTGATCGTCAACAAAGATATGGAAACGATCCTATCCAAAGGTGCTGCCCGTATGAGTGTAGCCGATCAGATTGAGGTCTACGGCAATATCGTGGATTATACACAGATCATGGTATCAAGCTCGGACATCGACAACATCGTTTATTTTGTGGATGACAACTATGCCTTTACAGGTGTAGATACCCTCTTCCGGCGCATGAACAGCATTCGGCAGCAGGACTGGGCACAGAAGGTTATTGAAAATAAAGGCAGCCCTACCTGGACGTTAAATAAAGATATAGATATCCGTACAGGCCTGTCCTACCTGTCGCTGAACAAGCTGCTGTGGAACCCGGAAGACTATACCTCTGCGATTGGCATCGTATCTCTAAATGTGGAATTAAAGCAGATTGAGCAGAGTTTGACCAAATCCAATCCGGAACAACTCGTTTATGTCGAGACCGCAGCTGGTGAGCTTGTCGCAGGCAGCGGGAAGAAGGAGATTGAGACGATGCGGCTCGAGGGGCCTTTTGACAGTAAGGGCTCCTATGTCAACGTATCACTTGCAAGCGGATCCTATATGGCGAGAGGGCAAGAGATTGGGAATACCAATCTGTATCTGATGTCTGTCATTTCCCACCGCGCTGCGGCAGAGAGCATCAATAAAATTAAATATCAAATGGTCATGGTTTATTTGATCATTTGTCTTGTTCTTCTCTTATTTATTTTTCCAGTTGCCAAGTCTATTACACGCCGGATTTATCTGCTAATGAACAAAATGAGCCAGGTGAGGCAGGGCCGTCTGAATGAACTGGATATTCGTCCAAGCAAGGATGAGGTTGGCCAGCTGATCTTAAGCTATAACTATATGATTAATAGCGTGCAGGAGCTTATGGTCGAGCAATATAAATTAGGCCAGGAGAAGACGCAAGCGGAACTGAAGGCGCTCCAATCCCAGATCAATCCCCATTTTCTGTACAATACGCTTGATATGCTTAACTGGATGGCGCAGAAGGAAGAACGGGACAATATTCAGCAGATTATTTATGCCTTATCTGATTATTACAAGCTGATTTTGAACAAAGGTCATGATTTTGTAACGGTCAAGGATGAGCTCAAGCTGAGCACAATCTATATGGAAATCCAGAAGAAACGGTTCAAGAACCGGATTCAGCTTGAAGTGGAAGTTGATGAGCAGGTGATGGACTGCATGCTTCCTAAGATCACTCTTCAGCCGATTGTCGAGAACGCGATCCTTCACGGAATTTCTGAAAAGCCAGGTGGAAGAGGAACGGTTCGGATCACAGGCCGCATAGACAACGAACGTCTCATTATACAAATATGCGATGACGGTGTTGGCATGTCGGAAGAGGGAAGCAGTCAGCAGCGCAGACATCGCGGAAGCGGCTATGGCATCAGCAATATTATGAAGCGGCTGGATTTATATTTTGGTCAGACTGCAGAGCTCACGCTGCAAAGCACGCCAGATGAGGGGACTTGTGTCACGATTGATGTTCCGGTCACTCACCGATAGAGAGATGGTTGGTTTCAAGGGGGTTAGTATAGTATGCGATTACTTCGATTAATGCCGGCTTTGCTGGCTATACCAATATTCATGAGTGGTTGTTCGGGGCAGGCGAATGATGCGCTTGATGTTACAGATGTAAACGAGGTTATTAAGCCGGTTATTCAGCTCAATGCGATTACGATGGGAAGCCCGCCTGCAGGTGGTATGGATTCCTTTTATAAGCAGCTTGATGAATTGACCATACGGGATTTTGGGATGACAATCCGGTTTGACTTTATCCCTTGGGATGAAGAGAAGAGCAACATTGGCATGGCGATTGCCTCAAAGAAATATGATTTCTACGTGGGTGGCTCCTGGTCAGACTTCAAGTCCTTTGCCGCCAAAAATGCATTCGTTAACTTGACCCCTTTATTAAATCAGGTCCCAAAGCTGGTCGATCACTATCAAGGTATATTGGGAAAAATGAAGATTGATGGGAAGCTCTACGGCATTCCGCAATTAAATGTACCCGGGGCAGGCCGTGAAGGCATGTTTTATCGGGAAGATTTGAGAAAGAAGTGGGGATTACCTCCAATTAAGAACTTTGAAATAATGGAGCAGTATTTGTATAAAGCAAAAGGGGAATACCCGGACACACCAATGATTATTGATAAACGATACAGTGATAATTTGTGGTTTTCCTTAACCGGGGATAAATATTATAAGGTGACCGAGCTCGCAGTTGCACCGATTGATGACCCCTATAACGTGACGAGTATGTTTGATACCCCAGAGTATAAGCAAATGGTAGCAAAATCAAAGCAATGGTATGACGACGGAATCGTCGACCATGATATTCTTGGGGCGCAAGAGAATGAAACAACAAAGACATTAGGCTTAATGAAGGAAAATAAGAAGCCGCTGGAATTTAACAATCATTTTGGAGCGGTCAGCAATTCTTATGTTTCAACCCTGCAGTCTACTTATCCCGAGCAAGAATACGGTTGGTTTGACTATATGTTTGATATGTTCCCAGGCACTGTTTTTATGCCAAGTACGTCTGTTAACGCCACAACACAGATTTCGATAGGATCCAATTCCAGGTATCCTGATCTAGCGCTTAAATTTCTTGAAAAAGCCCATACAGACCAAGCCTACTACAATCTGCTGACGTATGGTGTTGAAGGGGAGAATTATCATTTAATGGATGGTAAGATTTCTTACGAAGGAATTAAGGATGAGAATAAAAAGCAATCTTGGACCGGCGTGTTAGACGGTTATATGAATGTTCCAATTCGATATCCTGAGGAGTGGCAGAAGACCGTCGATAAGCTTACAGTAACGGAAGGACCTAAGCTTGCGGAGAAAAATGGTGCCGATCCGTATCAGGATTTCCTGTTTGATACGTCATCCCTTTTCGAACAGCTGTCGAATCTGGTGACGGTACAGGAGCAGTACATTCAACCGCTTAATCTAGGGATTAGCAAGGACATCGATCATGACCTTGCGGTTCTTAAGGTGAAGCTGAAGGAAGCGGGAATTGATACGTATATGAAGGAGCTTCAAGCGCAGCTGGATAAGGTGAAGCTCAGCAAAAGCAAATAGGGAACTGTAACGAATGAAGGCTATCCAATGGAACAATGTCATTAAGGGCTAAACTTAATGACATTGTTCCATAGGGATAGCCTTTTTTATTACCTATATTCTAACAGCGAAAAGTTAAAGGAATCTTGCAAAATTGTGATAGGAGCGTTGAAAGCGGCACTCTATAGTTAAGATAGATGGAACGAAGGAGGGAATCTACTGTTTCAAAATTACATTTTATAAGCCTAATTGAAAGCGGTGTCATTTATATTCGAGGAGGAGTTTATTTGTGCGAGATTTACTTTTAAGTAAAGTATGGATGCGTTTGATGTCCGTCATCTTAACCGTGAGTATGGTAACAGCGTTTATTCCACAAGGTACAGCTGCTGCGGCAGAAGAGGTTGATGAGGTAATCAGTTCCGGCTATACGGTAGACATTCAAGAAAGTATCAGCAGCAATGGGTTTACTCACCCAGGTGTTGGACTAACGAAGGAGACGCTCGAGAACTTAAGGACACAGGTACTGGCGCATAAGGAGCCATGGTATTCCTATTATAAAGGTATGATAGCATCAGCCCAGGCTTCCAAAACGGTCTTGATTAAAAATCAAAGCACAACGGATCCTACAAAGCCGGCAGCTAATTATTTTAACAGCCAGGGCATCCAATCCCGATTTATTAGCGATGCGCTGCTGGCGTATACGCAAAGTATTATGTATTTCATTACTGGCGATGTAACTTACCGGGCTAATGCCATGCAAGCGATACGGATCTGGTCCCAGATGGATCCTGCACAGTATGCATATTATACAGATGCTCATATTCATACAGGAATACCGCTGAACCGAATGGTTACGGCAGCAGAAATTCTGAGATATACAAGCAGCCCGACGCCTGAACTTGAATGGACGGAGCAAGATACGACGAGCTTCACGAACAACCTGATAAATCCGGTCATTGAAACGTTCCAGCACAGCAATAACTATTTCATGAACCAGCATACGTATCCACTGATGGGAGCGATGGCCGGTTATATCTTTACCAACAATAAAGAGAGGTACAACGAGGCAGTTGAATGGTTCACCGTGAATAAGACTGCGAATGATCAAGGCTTTAATGGATCAATCCGCCAGATGTTCCGAATGGTGGATACGAATGATTTGACAGGTGAACCGGTAACGCCGCATGTCCAGCATTTGGAGATGGGACGTGATCAGGCGCATGGCGGCGGAGACTTGACGAATGCTGTGACGATTTCCCGAATGCTCCTGGCTCAAGGAACAAAGGTGGATCCGGAAGATGGTACCGTATCTGAAAGCGCTGATGCAGTAGGGCCTTTCGAGTTTTTAGATAATCGTATTCTCGCAACCGCTAATTATTTCTGGCAGTATATGCTTGGTTATGATACCCCTTGGACACCGGTGGCGTATGCGATTTCACCGGACGGCACGATTAGAGATACCTATACCCATATTGCGAGCGGCTACAGAGGCAGGTTTAATACCGCAAACTTCTGGGATCTCTACTATTACTATACTTATGTGAAAGGGGAAAATGTGGCCGAGAAAGCTCCGTATTATTATGAGGCTTTTAAGAAGAGAACCCCACTTACTTTCTATTACGGCGGCGCTCTTAATAACAACTGGGATAACGTAGATGGCGGCGGTGATTTTTGGCTTTATATACCGAAGGAAGCCGAGTCAGAAGGAGAAGTGAATCTGCCCAAGCAGCAGACAAGCGCATCCTTGCTTGAAGTGGAAGAGCGGTATACCTCGTTAGATCATCGTACGGAAACGGTGCAGGAAGGAGATACTTCCTTCATCAGAATGAACGCAGCAGAAGCTGGAACAAAGATTGCCTTCCTGAGCTCCGGTTACGCTGCATCACAAACCTTTGGATTAAAGATCCGGACGAATGGTACAGCGACATTGGATATGCTTGGATCGTTATGGACATTGCCCGATACGAAAGGACAGTGGACCTATTTCACGGTATCGGGAACGATGGGTGACATTGCTTATTTGACGGTAAAAGGGGCAACTGGTACAACCGTCGATATAGATCATATTAATGCACAGGCAGGGGCACAATTGACACCGCCGGTATTTAGATCTGGCAGCTCTGATTTGAACGTATTTACTTACTTGGGAACAGCTCTTAGCCTGGATTTGTCTGCTGAGGATGCAGGCAGCACAGGCGTTATAACTTATGAGCTTCAAGCTTCTCCTGAAGGCTCGGAGATTAATGATGAGACAGGTGCATTTACCTGGCAGCCGGAGCAAGCTGGGACTTTGTCCTTTGTTGTTACCGCATCAGACGGTGTAACCGTGACAACTAAGAAAGTAACCGTAGTGACAGCTGGCGACAGGGCGTCTGCAGTAGAAGCAGCTATAACGCCATATGATTCAGATGAAGTTTACGTCTCCACTTCACTTGCTCATTATAAGTCTGTTTATGATGAGACGATGAACTTGATCGGAACAGCATCAGATGAAGACTTTAACGAGCAGCTGGGAGAGCTTCGAAATGCAGCTGAGAACCTGGAATTAACAACTCCTCTAAGATCGGATGGCAGTATCCATTACTCCGACGTTGTTTACTGGTCCAGCTGGGGGGCAGATGTGACCAAGCAAGATGATTTAAGCTATGATACAGGTGGCTATTATGGACTCGCTCTTGGAACACCGCCGCATCTATACCATATTCTTGATTTCGGACCGGATTATAAGGTTTCTGCGAACAAATTTGGATTCCAAAGTAATATTTTCGCCGATCGTCTAGCCAATTCAACCGTATATGGCTCGAACGATGGGGAGAACTGGACACGTCTGACACCGGGTGTCACACGTCTGACGCAGGAATTCCAAACACTTGATGTGGATGCTGCTTATCAGAATGAAAAATACCGGTTTATCAAGCTGGAAATGATTCAGCCTTTGCCTGATGTTCTGTATGGCATCGTCAGAAATTTCCTGGAGCTGCCCGAATTCAGAATTTATGGCACACGTTATGAGATTGACAATAAACTCGAATCGGTCTCCATGAGTTCGGATCAGGGCGTAAATGGCAAGATCTCAACAGGGGATTCGGTCAAATTAAACATCCAAACACGTGAAGAAATTCAGAACGTGAAGGTTCGTATCCAAGGTCAAGATGCTGCCGTCAGCAAGCTTGATGATAAGAATTGGACGGCGGAAGCTAAAATGGAACCAGGTGCACCAACCGGTCCTGTCAAATTTACAATCGATTATCTGAAGACTGATGGTACAAACGGAGAAACTGCTTTTTCAACTACGGACAGCTCTTCTCTTTTCCTTGTGGATGGGACGACTTATCTCGATGTGACCAAGCTCGCCAAAGTAACAGCTTCCGATCCGCAGTGGCCAGGAACCGGATTGACTGCTGATCAAGTAGGTTATTTGTTGTTTGATAGAGATTCAACTACGTATGGGGACCTTACCAATAGTACAGGAACGTATACCGTTGATTTTGGAGAAGGCGTATCCGTAGAGCTGAATGAAATTGTACTTATGCCAAGATCTACTCATCCTGCCAGAATGAATGGACTTATTATTCAGGGCTCTAAGGATAATGTGAATTGGACGAATCTTACGAAAGCGGTAGCCTCATCTCAGCCTAACAAATGGTTAGATATAAGTAAGGATCAGCTATTGGAGCATCGAGCTTACCGTTATTTCAGGCTTTATAATAGCACCGCATGGAGTGGTAATGTAGCAGAAGTTGAGCTTCATGGCACGTATACGGCATCTGCTGAAGTCGTGGCATCCAAGATCACAAGTCTTGCTGTACCGGCAAAAGGGGCTACCAGCTTAACGCTGCCTAAAGTGCCCGGAGGTTATTCGATCTCTCTTGCATCCACGGCACCTGAAGGAATTATTGGGACAGACGGTACAATTACTCAGCCTAATATGGACACGATTGTCTCGGTGGTTCTGACTGTAACGAGCGATGCGGATGGTTCTACAGCAAATACAGGTGTAATTCCTGTTGTAGTACCAGGTAAATCTGCTCCAATCAAAATCGATGTCACGGGGCTGGCAACCGTTACGGCCTCAGATAATCAGTATGTGAAAACGGGTTCCGGCCTGACGAAGGAACAAGTAGGATATTTGTTGTTTGACGGTAATACAACCACCTATGGTGATCTGATCACTGGCCCAGGTTCATATTACACGATAGATCTCGGTACGAACTCTTCGATTAATCTGACCCAAATCAAGCTTTCCCCAAGAGGGACGATGGGCAGCAGATTAAATGGACTTGTCGTTCAAGGCTCTAACGATAATACCAGCTGGACCAATCTGACGAATCCTATTTCGGGTGCGTTATCCAATACCTGGACCGATCTTAGACTAGATAAGATTGTGGACCATAATGCTTATCGTTATTTGAGACTCTATAATGCAGAGAGCTGGTATGGAAACCTTGCAGAAGTGGAGATTTTCGGTTATTACGACTATGACATCAATTCGAAGGTCGTTGCCCCAGATGGCTATACCCAAGCCAGCTACTATAACTATTTGAAAGAAATCGACAACATCAAGAAAGCTTCTATCGAGCCTGGAGCAGACAAAATGGACATTCTTGACCAACTGCTGAAAGCAAGAAATCTTCTAGTGTCTCTAGCAGACATTTATCCGAAGATCACCATTACATCGTCTATGTCGCTCGCCTCGTCTGTTTCCTGGGATGGAACAGCTGATGCTGTAACGAATGGCTGGCGTGCATTTGACGGAGATGCAGCCACTTCACCGGATACAAAAACCGCATCAGGCTGGGCTCGAGTGGATTTGGGCGTAGGCAATGAAAAGGTTATCGGCAGCATCCGGTTTATACCGCGTGCTGGTAATATTCCACGGATTAACGGTGCTCAGATTCAAGGCTCTAACGATGGAATGAATTACGAGACCTTATTTACGATTAACGGAATAACGGATTTGAAATGGTATTCTCAGCTCATTAACAGCAGTAAAGCTTATCGTTATTTGAGATACAACACACCAAGTGGTTACGCCAATATCGGGGATATTGAATTCCATGAGAAAGTGGCAGATCGCACATTGCTCGAGTTGTATATTGAAGAAGCCAAAGCTGTAGATCTTGACCCGTATACAGCTGATAGTGTCACGGCCTTCCAGACGGAATTAACGGCAGCGAAAGAGATGTTTAACAAACCTTCTGTAACGCAGGAGGAGATTGATACGGAGGCTGCAAAGCTTCGGCAAGCTCAATCGAATTTGAAAAAGCAACCCGTTCTCGCAAAAGGTGCTCCCGGTAAAGCTGTATTGTCCGATAACAACGGGTATGATACAGGCATTAAGGATGGCGACTATTCCGTCACAATGAATCTATGGTGGGGATATAACGGTACCGAATTCAAGCTGTACGAGAACGGCGAATTAATCAAGACACAGAAGCTGACGGACAACTCGCCTGAGGCGCAAACCTTCAAGACCGATGTTACGGGGAAAGCTAACGGAACGTATAAGTATACCTGCGAGTTAATCAATTCGTTTGGTACGACGGCATGCGATCCGCATGTTGTAACGGTCATAGAAGCGAGCCCTGGTAAGCCGGTTTTGTCCAATGATAATTGGGATAGAGATGGGGAATACAAGATCACTATGAATATGTGGTGGGGAACCAATGCAAGCGAATACCGTTTATATGAGAACGGTCAGTTGGTAGATACTCAGTCTCTTACAGCTGGCACGCCAAATGCTCAGTCTGCAGTAACGAGCCTTACAGGCAGAGAAGCAGGTGAATATGAGTATGAGGCTGTGCTTGTTAATGCTGCAGGAGAAACGAAGAGTGAGAAAATGAAGATTACGGTGAAATAGTTGGATCAAATAAGGTTGTTGACGAGACTGTCCCTAGGGCAGTCTCGTTGTTCCAAATGGAAGCAATAAACAAGTATTGACAGTTATGTTAACGCGGGAATATAATAAAAACCAGACGGATGAAAGCCCTTTCATAATTGGTGATTGGCTGTTTATTTGTTGTACCCGCATCAGGGTATTTATTTTTCTACTTAATGAAACCCGTTTCATGAAATAGGTTTCAGGTATGACTCTTTATATCTTGGCTGCCAATTCGGAATAGGAGGATATATGAATCATTCATTCGGGTCTAAGGCCATATCTATCGTGCCTGCAGATGGTTACGAAGGTTTTGAAGGTTGGGGTACTTCGCTGGCATGGTGGGGACATATTGTTGGTCAGTGGAGCAATATAGACAAACGGGAAGAAGTTCTGGATCTTGTATTTGACGCGGACAAAGGTCTTGGCCTCAATATTGTCCGGTACAATATTGGCGGTGGAGAGAATCCGTCGATCCAGCCGAATACGCTGCGCCCTGGCGGCGATGTTCCGGGATTTCAGCCGGAGAAGGGTGTATGGGATTGGAATGCGGATGAAGGACAACGTTTGGTCATGCTTGCTGCATTCGATAGAGGAGCAACCATTGCAGAGGCTTTTTCCAATTCACCTCCTTACTGGATGACGATCAGCGGCTCGGTTACTGGCGCAGTTGATGGCGGCAACAATTTGCAGGAAGAGTATTATGAGGATTTTGCAGACTATCTGACAGAAGTAGTTCAGCATTACAAAGAAGCTTACGGTATCGAATTCCGGACACTTAATCCTCTCAATGAACCAATCTCGAATTGGTGGAAGAAAGGCAATATTCAAGAAGGCGCTCATTTCACAATAGATAAACAGATGGAGATTATTAAGCAAACGGCTAACTCTCTTCAATTAAAAGGGTTAAGCGGAACAACGGTTAGTGCACCGGATGAGAACAGTGTGGATGAAACACTTGAGATGCTGCATGGTTATGATGAAGAGACGTTTAACAGCCTTGCTCAAATCAATACCCATACGTACACCGGCGTTCAATTGTCGGAGCTTCGCAAGTTGGCGGAGGAGAAAGGGAAACGTCTCTGGATGTCTGAGTACGGCACCGGCGGAACCGAGCCTCATAATCATGAGGATCTGAGCAGTGTGCTTGAGCTGGCGGAGCGAGTCATCACAGATTTGCATCAGCTGCAGCCCACGGCATGGGTGTATTGGCAGGCGATTGAAGATGAAAGCGCACAGAACAACTGGGGCTTTATACATACGGATTTTAGGCATGGAGACGGCAGCTATGAGCTGACGAAGCAGTATTACGCGATGGCTCAATTCAGTAAGTTTATTCGACCGGGCAGCCGGATTTTGTTTACTGGTGATGAGCGTTCTATTGCAGCCTATGATGCAGCAATCAAACAGCTTACAATCGTCACTTGTAATACCGGTGATTCGAGAGAAGTAAGTTACGACCTAAGCGCATTCCAGATAGATGACTGTGCAGCCAAAGTATATCGTACGTCACAGCGTGATAACTTGGCTGAATCTGAACTGTCCATGTACAGTAACGGATTTACGTTAGAACTTGACGGACAGTCTGTAACAACTGTTGTTTTGTCGAATATCGCATTCACCAACCAGATCTAGGGGAGGAATAGAGAGATGCAGGAAACGTTATCCAGTACGGATGGGAAAGTATATGCTCATACAAACTTAGCCGTTCAATATGACAAGTTCAGTTATAACATTAACGGACAGCAGATTTTCCTTAATAGTGCTGCCATACATTATTTCCGTATGCCAAAGGAAGAATGGCGGGAAGTGCTTGTTAAGGCAAAGCTTGCAGGGATGAACTGCGTAGATACATACTTCGCCTGGAATGTTCATGAACCGGAAGAAGGGCAATGGAGCTTTGAAGGAGACAATGATTGCGGCGCTTTTCTTGACCTGTGTCACGAATTGGGGCTTTGGGTAATTGCTCGTCCGGGTCCTTTTATTTGCGCAGAATGGGATTTCGGCGGATTCCCTTACTGGCTGAACAACAAAGGCGGGATAAAATTCCGGTCCTACGATGAGCAGTATTTGACTTATGTGGACCGCTATATGGATCAGATTATTCCGATTATCTGTAAGCGGGAGATAGGCGCAGGCGGTTCTGTCATTCTTGTGCAGGTGGAGAATGAATACGGTTATCTCGCAGACGATGAAACAGCACGAGATTATATGCACCATCTACGGGACGTGATGCTTGAGCGTGGAGTAACTGTACCACTGATTACATGCGTGGGCGGCGCTGAAGGAACGATTGAAGGTGCAAACTTCTGGTCAGGCGCTGATCATCATTACGGAAACCTCGTTAAGAAGCAGCCTCATACACCTAAGATTGTAACGGAGTTTTGGACGGGATGGTTTGAGCATTGGGGAGCTTCTTCCGCTACTCAGAAGACGCCAGCTTTATATGAGAAAAGAATGCTCGAAACGCTGCAAACGGGCTTCAGCGGTATAAGCCATTATATGTTCTACGGCGGTACCAACTTTGGCGGTTACGGCGGCCGCACAGTAGGGGCAAGCGATATCTTTATGGTGACGTCCTACGATTATGATGCACCGCTGAGTGAGTTTAATCGGGTAACGGACAAATATAATACAGCCAAGCGAATGTCCTATTTCGTAACAGCTGTAGAACGGATGCTGCTTAATACCGTCGAAGGGGATTCTGCTCTCGCTGCACTGCCACAAGGCTTTAAGGCACGGGTAAGAGAGAACGGTAATGAACGGATCTGGTTCGTCGAAAGCTCGAAGGATGAGCGCGAGACAACAAGCATGACGATACAAGGTGGCCGTACGATCCCTGTTACAATCAATGCTGGAGCAATCCTTCCGGTTATCGACAGGCTGCAGCTGGAGCCGGGTGTACAATTGACATGTAATACGTATCTGCTCGCCAATGAGCAGATCGACGGTATCCATACTTTAATCGTGTCGGCAGACAACGGCCAGCGCTCGTATATTGAGATCGAGTCGGAGCAGCCCGTTCTAGTTGAGTATGATGGAGTTAGAAGGCAGCAGCTATTAAATGGAGATAAAAAGGTGATTTTTGACCTCTGCCATTTCCAAGAGGCACAGATAGTTACACTCACCATTGGTAATAAGCCTTATCAGATTATTGCTATTAACAAAGAGACGGCCGACCGTTCATGGCGTATCATCGATAAGAACAGTGCGAAGTGGGCAATTGGTTATGCTGACTTTGATTTGCTGGCGGACGGCACCTTCAAGGCAGCATTACAAGATGGTGTGGAGCAACCAATTCTCCTTGGAGACTGGAACATGGAACCAAGCCATCAGGTCGCTCCTTACGTTTATCTGGAGGCTCCTTCACTAGAGGAGTGGAGCTCGGAGACTTGTGAGTTATCGGCTGCACAAGGTGAGGAAGCTGCCCAGCCTAAAGCATTCTCTGAGCTTGGTCAGCCTTATGGACATTTGCTATACGAAAGCGATTTTGTGGCAGGAGATCAGACAGAAGCCACTCTCATTATCTCGAGGCTTGAGGATACGGCTCGGGTATATGTGAATGGTACGGAACAAGCGCTGGTAGAGAAAGTAGGTGCTGCAGCAGTTAAGCTTCAAGTGAAGCCAAATAGCAGCAATCGTGTGCAGATTCTAGTGCAAAATATGGGCCGCCTCAATTTCTCGCCAAATTTAGGTGAGGTAAAAGGGGTAGCCGGTGCAGTCTTTGCAGACGGGCAGTCTTATGATCTCCTTCCGAATTGGAAGCATGAGGAGACAACTCTAGAGCTGAATGAAGTGAACGAACTTGCCAGCGGAACGATCATCCGCAGAACGTTCACGATGGATGGCGATTACGACCGTGCTGTCCTGGTAGGAGCTGTTAGCGGGAAGCTTAGCATTAACGGCAGAGAGATTATAATTGAAGGTTATCAAGATTGGTTCCTGCACCATACGCTTGATATTTCTGATTATATTCAGGATGGTGTAAATGAGATCGCTATGGCCTATGTGAAGTCACCACTCCAAAGGCTTGAACTACTCGTCTCTTCCTCGGAGAAGGAAATAAATAACTGGCGAATCGCTGATGTCGAGAAGCTGAAACGCGTAGCGTATGGTGGCGAAACAGGCATACCGGTATGGCATACGGTACAATTTGCTAAACCGTCGCTCCCTGAAGAAGTTAACGCCAAGTTAAAGCTTCGGTTAACGGGAATGAGCAAAGGTACGGTATGGCTTAACGGCTACAATCTAGGCCGATATTGGCAGGTAGGTCCTCAAGAGGATTACAAGATCCCAATGGCATGGCTTAAAGATCGCAATGAACTGGTTCTATTTGATGAAAGTGGAGCAAGTCCATCCAAGGTACGTCTGCTCTACGATAAACAATCCAATAAACGCTGGATTTCGCTCCAATAAGATAAAGCATAGTTAATAAGTTATAAACCGCTGCTTAGATGATGTTCATTATTTTGAATAAATCTGCTAGGCAGCGGTTTTTGTTTGACTAGTTTGTAACCGTTTACATGGAAAGGGGTGATGCCAAAACGTCCATCTCAGCGAGAATCGTCATAAGACTGAGGAATCTCAAATAAGGAGAGGAAAACATGAGAAAGATGAAACGATTATTGGCCGGAGTTGCGGCAGGCGGTATGCTTGTGGGTAGCTTTGGAATGACTGCATCTGCGGCAGGCTCTTACACAGCAGCTGCTGATCCATCTCAGCAGTATCAGACGGTGGAGGGCTGGGGAACATCCCTCGCCTGGTGGGGCAAAGTAGTAGGCGGCTATTCGAACAAGGATGAGTATGCGGACAAAATGTTCAGCACGACAAGCGGAATTGGCCTAAATGTCCTTAGATACAATATTGGAGGCGGCGAAAATCCAAGCTTGAATTACTTGGAATACCGTAAAGCAGTGCCTGGCTTCCAGACGACACAAGGTGTGTATGATTGGACAGCCGATGCCAACCAGAGATATATGCTGCAAGCAGCCAAAACCAGAGGCGCCAATGTATTCGAAGCCTTCTCTAATTCCGCTCCTTACTGGATGACTAATAGCGGCAGTGTTACCGGAGCTTCCGGCGGTGCTAACAATTTAAAAACGGATTATTATGATGATTTTGCCGATTATTTGACCGAGGTCGTCAAGCATTTCCGCGACAACTGGGGCATTACTTTCAAAACCTTAACCCCGCTCAACGAGCCGGTATCGACATGGTGGTCACTTGGCAACAATCAGGAAGGCATGCACTTTGATCGGGCGAATCAGAACACCATTCTAAGCCAGGTCAACTCTTCTCTGGTTGCAAAGGGACTTACAGGGACAAAGCTAAGTGCTCCGGAGGAATATAGCGTTGATGATTCTTCGGTTTCCTACAATAGCTATACGAGTGCCGTAAAATCTGCTATTTCGCAAATCAATACCCATACGTATGGTGGGACGAATAGGGCGGCTTTCCGTAATATCGCTGCCTCGAACGGGAAGACTCCTTGGGTTTCGGAATATGGGGACGGGGATGCCAGCGGCTTGACGATGTCCCGCACCATCTTGAAGGACATGAAGAACATGGGAGTAACCGCTTGGATTTATTGGCAAGCCGTTGACAGCGCAGATGGCTGGGGCTTTTTCAAAAATGTTCTCAACAATACTCAAACCACAAGCTATACCGTGAACAAGAAATATTATGTCATGGGTAATTACAGCAAATTTATTCGCCCGGGTTACAAAATTATTGGGATGAGCGATGCCAATACGCTTGCGGCGTATGATGCGGCATCCAGCAAGCTGGTGCTCGTAACGACTAACAGCGCAACAACGGACACGTCAGTTACCTATGATCTGAGCAAGTTTACGGCAACAGGCAGCTCAGCAGCAGTATACCGTACATCCTCCACCGAGGATCTTACCCAATTGTCGAACGTAAGTGTAACGAACAAGACGTTCACGGCTAACGCTAAGGCAAGCTCGGTCACCACGTATGTCATCTCCAATGTGACGTACACCGGAACAACGGGTTATCCTTCGACTGCCATCTACAAGCTGGTAAACAAGAACAGCGGGCTCGTCATGGATGTGAACAACGCATCTACAGCGAATAGTGCATCCATTCTTCAATACACGGATAATGGCGGCAACAATCAACGCTGGCAGCTTGTTTCCGCAGGCAATGGCTACTATAAGATCAAAAATGTAAACAGCGGCCTGCTCCTTGATGTCAATCAAAGCTCCACGACAGGGGGGGCTGCACTTATTCAGTACCAGGATAATGGTGGTTACAACCAGCAATGGCTGCCGGTAGACGCAGGGGGGTCACTCATCTTGGTTAACCGGAACAGCGGATTGACGGCAGACGTCAATTCGGCCTCAACGGCAAGCGGAGCAGCGGTAATCCAATGGGCGGATAATGGCGGGAACAACCAGCAGTGGACGCTTGTTAAAGTGAATTAGAACATAGTACGATAGTTTCATAGAAAGCACGACTTAAGGCTGAATCGCTCATGAAATCAATTTCATTAGCATACAATCTTTGGTATAATTTTAGGTATATTAGTTGTACTAGAAGGGAACCAGACGATGAAGCAAGTTACCGTATACGATATAGCCAAAGAAGCCAAAGTATCTGTTGCTACGGTCTCCCGGGTGCTTAATGACACTGCTCCTGTACGCGCTTCCACGCGGGAGAAAGTCGAAGCGATTATGCAGAAATATCAGTTCCAGCCTAACGCGAATGCGAGGAGCTTACTGAAGAAAGAGACGGGGATTATTGGCGTTATATTGCCGGATATTACGAACCCCTTTTTCCCTGAGGTGTTTTCCGGTGCAGAGCAGGAGGGGCGAGAGTTCGGACATACCTTTTTCCTTTGTAATACCATTGGCCTACATGACAAGGAATCTGAATTTCTAACCATGATGCAGGAAAAACGGGTGGACGGCATTATCTTTATGGGCGGGCGTATCAACTTGAAGGATTGTAAGCCAGCTTTAATTCAAGAGGTCGTCGAGCATGCGCAGAAAATTCCTTTGGTGCTCGTGAACGGGAATCTCAAGGATTCCGGTTTAACACGTGTAATTACGGATGAATATGCGGGCACTGTTCTTGCTGTCAAACATTTGATCGACATCGGCCATACGAAGATCGGATTTATCGGCGGCGAGAGTCATATGTCTACCACAGCGGTGAAAATTCGGGCATACAAGAAGACGATCAAGGATGCCGGATTGCAGCTGCATGAGGAATGGATCCTGCCGGGCAGCTTCTCGGTAGATTCGGGGCGTGAACAAATGGAGGCTTTATTGAAGTTAACAGATAAGCCTACAGCTGTCTGCTGTGTGAATGATTTTACTGCTATTGGTGCTATTAAGGCAGCCGTTGAACAAGGTCTGCGTGTGCCGGATGATATTTCGATCGTTGGGTTTGATGATATTCCGTTAGCTCATCATGTTATTCCAGAATTAACTACGGTCTCGCAGCAAGCGAATAGTCTTGGACGTACAGCGGTTCGAGTGCTGCGGGAGCTTATGAGTAAAGAAAAGGTCAAGAAGGTGTACTCGCTGGAGCCGGAGCTTGTCATTAGACAAAGTACGGCACCAGTAACAGATGGATATAAGATTTAAAAAAACAGCGGTAGTAGAAAATCGCCTTCACCTGATTAGTATTCCCAGGGTGGAGGCGATTTACATGTCGTTATTCTGTGTTATCTTCAAGCTTGCGCAGCATAAGAAACTGCTTGGCAAGAAACATTGGGGTATAGGGCATGTCCACCCGAAGCCAAGACACGATTGTTCCAATTAAGGCAGCTGAACTGTACCAGACGGCAATATCTTTCTGAATATTGTTTTTGGTAACAAAAGAGCTGTTTCCCCGCTTTTCGATTCCATCCGAGATGAGTTTAGTCAACAGTCTCAATAATCGATCTGTAAAGATTGTTGTACGATGGGATGCAAGAATGACCTTATAAAATTTCGAATGCTCCGCAATATGTTCGAGTAAATTAACAAGCAAAGTAGAATTAATTAATTCCGGTGAATCTGATTTTACAGTTGATTGATCCAATACGCGATGAATATCGTCAATCATGTCATCTGCCATCTTGTCCAGCATATCCGGGATGTCCTTATAATGAAGGTAAAAAGTGACGCGGTTAATTGTAGCGCGCTCTGCAAGGCGATTGACAGAAATCTTCTCTATCTCCATCTCCTCTAGCAGCTCAATAAAAGCATCTCTAAGCAGCTGGCGTGTCCGTAGAATACGAGGATCTGTCCGAGTTGTTTTGTCCATTGATCAAATTCCTTTCTTTTAGTAGTAATTCCTTTAGTTGTGAACTACAATTTCATTTTTAATGTATTATTTTCGAAGGATAAACTACAGTTATTTGTGTAACTGTCTACTAATTTACACTTTTGAATGGAATCGTCGCTTGTAAAGAAGGCGCCACGAGCTATAATTTAATTTATACAATGTTCACTATACGACACGTTGTAAATTTAGTCTAGAGAGACAAGAAAGAAGGATGGAGCGGTTGAGTAAAAGTTTAAATTCAAGCGGCAGTTCTATCAAGAAGGGGCCAATTTTATTCGTCTTGATTATAGGCGCCTTTATTTCGACGCTGAACCAAACGATTATGAGTGTTGCAGGTCCAGAATTGATGAACGATTTCAGTATTTCGGCGGCAACGGTACAATGGCTGACAACGGGTTATATGTTGGTCAACGGTATTTTAATCCCGATTACTGCTTTTCTAATGCAGCGATTTACGACGCGTGAGTTATTCCAGACGTCGATGATTTTATTCCTTATCGGTACCATTGTATCGGCTATTGCAACTGATTTTAATGTACTGCTAATCGGTCGGTTAATTCAGGCGGCTGGTGCTGGTATTATTATGCCTCTTATGATGACGGTTATCTTGACCTTGTTCCCTCCTGAGAAGCGGGGCGGTGCAATGGGATTGGTTGGTACTGCAATTATTTTCGCCCCGGCGATTGGACCAACTCTTGCTGGCTGGGTTCTGGAGAACTATAAATGGGAAATGATGTTCTACGGTATGATCCCGCTTGCAGTTATTGTTATAGTGTGCGGTTATATCTTCCTTACCAATGTATCGGAACGTTCTTATCCTAAGGTTGATGTCGTTAGTATTATCTTGTCCACTATTGGTTTTGGTGCAGTATTATTTGGCTTCAGTCGGGCAAGTAGTGCCGGATGGGATAGCGTAGAAGTACTATTGTCGATTATCGTGGGCCTTTTATCTCTGGGGCTGTTTACTTGGCGGCAGTTGACCTCAAGCAATCCGCTTCTTGAGCTTCGTGTCTTCAAGTACAATATGTATTCCTTAACAACCTTCATCAACATTGCCATTACTATGGTTATGTATGCAGATATGATACTGCTTCCGTTGTATCTGCAAAATGCACGTGGTTATACAGCTATGGAATCGGGTCTGCTCTTGCTTCCTGGCGCGCTTGTCATGGGCTTACTGATGCCAATAACAGGTAGACTGTTTGATAAATTCGGAGCGAAATGGCTGTCGATAGCGGGTATGGTTGTTGTCATTGCTACAACACTTGGTTTCATTAACTTGACAGATTCAACCTCCTATACGTATTTGGTGCTTATGTCTACAGGCCGCAGAATTGGCATGGCGCTTCTGATGATGCCAGTTCAAACGGCAGGACTCAACCAATTGCCTAACCGTCTGAATGCGCATGGTACAGCAATTTCCAATACAATCAGACAGGTAGCTGGTGCGATTGGTACATCGTTGCTCGTTACCATCCTGACGACCCAAACGAAATCGCATTTAACGGATGCGATGGCATCTGGTGCAACAGAAGGTGTGTCGCAACAGCAAATGATTACGAACGCTACGATCAGTGGTATGAATGATGCTTATCTGGTTATCGTAGGTATTGGTGTTGTAGGTCTCTTGCTCACCTTCTTCCTTAAACGTGTTCCACAAGCAACAGAGGAGAAAAGCACAGACACAATAGTAAATAAAGCTGCTGTTCAAAAAGGTTAATAGAAGATTTAGAAGAGCTGTCCTCGTGGGCAGCTCTTTTTTTATACCGTTTTGTCCTCCACTTTTACGACGTTTCCTGCTTTAGGCCGTAGTCCACAATCTTTTCGGGTGGTATAATAAAACAGTTAAAGAGGCTTTTTCCATCCTTTCCGTATGGTAGCTTGTTATTGGAACGAAAGGTGGCATCCCGTGAAAAAGAACCGCATGAACCTGCTGATTCAGCATCTTGTCTCTTATCTGCTGGTGCTCTTGTTTCCTGTACTGATCATATTAGCTTACTATTACCCACATTCTACAGCTGTCGTCAAACAGAAGGAGATGGACTGGAACACTCATCTGACAGAGCAAGTTATGAATTCTATGGATACGTTTACGCGTTATGTGTACAATTTGCCGTTCGAGCTCGTGAAGAACCGGGAGATCAAATTGTACAATACCGATGACAGAGACTATCAGCGGGTAATGATTGCTAATGAAATGCGCAAATATAATGCAACAGACGGCTTTATTGACAATACGCTGCTGTATCTGAAAAACATGGGTTATTTATTCGCCAAAACAGGAAGCGCTTACAAAGAAGAGGATTTCTCGAAGCCGGGTATTGGATATTACTACGAGAATTGGCCGCAAAAACAGATGTTTGCACAGCTCAGTCATTTGAAAGCACCTATCGTGAGGCCAGTAGAGGATGTTATCATACCGGGCAGTAATCATGTCCGTATGCTTACCTTTGCGCTTCCGCTGCCGATTGGCGGCTATGAAACTCCAGGAGCTGTTCTCATCATGGTTCGTGAGGATACGATAATCCGTATGCTTAATTCCATGTCTGAGATGTACAGCGGCAACTTTTTTATTATAGACACCGATGGACGCTCCTTGTTGTCTTCTAACCAGTCAGCTTACATTCCGGCAGATGAGCTTCAAGAATTTCTATCAGGTCTTGTAGAGAATGGGGAAGGAGCCGGCTTGTATAAAAAGGATGGTCATTCCTTTATCGTCTCTCACACCGTCTCGGATAAAAATGGATGGCAATACGTTAGTGTGCTGCCTGTGACCGAAATGCTGCAGGGCATTCAGTCTGTGCAGCGTAACACAATCCTGCTTATTGGTTTAATGCTGCTGCTTGAGTTTTTGATCATCTACATATCCATCCGCCGAAATTATCAACCGATCAAACGGCTGGTCGATTTCGCTGCCAACTTATTCGAGACAGTGGAGCGGAAGCCAATGAATGAGTTTGAGACCATCCGTTATGCACTTGGCGAGCTTGTATCAGCCAACAGCTCATTAGATGCCCGGGTGAAGCAGACGATGCGGGATAATTTATTGTTTGAGCTGGTCAGCGGGAAGACAGCATACGGACAGGAATATCTCGAGCAAGCCCTTACATATGGCATTGAATTTCCATATCACTCGATTGCAGTGGCTGTTATCGCAATGGATTCGTCTGTAAGTGATGACTGTACAGCCGAATATTTACGTTCAATTGAAGGAAGACATTCAGACGAGATGACAGGCTATATGCTTAAGAGTATTTACAGTCATGAAATGATCTTCGTATGCTCACATGAGCTCTCTTATTCCATTAAACCATTCTTAATAGAGCTTTGCAGGGAGCTGGAAGAAAAGACGGAAGCCAAGGTTCATATAGGCATTGGAGTAACCACCAAGCCAGACACGACAGATACTGTCCATGTTGCTTATTTGCAGGCGATGCGGGCTATCGAGCATTTGCGGCTGCGCGGCGGTAATCCTGTACTCGTATTTGATGAACTTGATTCACCCAAAGCCGGGTCGATTTCCTATTTCGCTGAGCTGCTGCAATCGCTAGAACTGGCGATTCTTAAGAATGATGCGGGGTCTGTCCAGAATATTACGGAGCGAATTAATTGCCAGCTTAGAAGTGAGGGAATGCCGCCTCATATGGTAAGAAGTGTATATATTAACACGGTGAGTGCCCTTCTAAATGGTCTTCAGCGGTTTGGCCCTAATGATGATGGATTGCTTAGACTTACCGATACAGCTTATCAGTACCGTTATACGGTTGAACAGATGACCGGTATTATCAGCGACAGTTGTACACGGCTCTGTGGAATCATTCAGAACATGCTCCCGACTGTGCGCCATGCATCACAAGAAGAGATAACCGACTTTATTGAGCAAAGGGGATTACATGCCGATTTTTCCCTCCAGCTCATCGCCGATCACTTCACGATGTCTGCTTCGAATTTCAGTCATCATTTCAAAAAAACGATGGGTCAGAATTTTAAAGAATACATTGATGTATTCCGTATTCAGACCTCCATTCAACTTCTGAGGAGTACGAATCAGACGCTGGATGCTGTTGCGCAGCAGACGGGTTTCTCCAATACCTCAAGCTTTATTCGCTGCTTCAAAAAAATCGTAGGAACAACTCCAGGGCAGTACCGGGAAACGCATAAGCTTATTTCCTGACTTGAAGTTGCTGCTGTATACCCCGGCCTGCCGAATTGATCGGCAGGCTTTCTGTTTGTTTAGTGGCAAGGGGCAATTTTTGAAGATATACAATAATTGAATTTAGCAAACGCTTTCAAAAATTGCTGATCGTTCGAATACTGTCCGTATACGGCTTCGTGCTGATGAGATTAGAGTGATTGTACCGGGAGCCAAAGTCCTGGCGCAGCGCTTCAGACTGATGCTGCTGCAAGTTATTAAACTTACTTATATGAGGGGGCAATGACATGCGGAAAAAAGTAGTCAGTTTCATCTCCGTCCTGCTGGCGGCAACGACAATGATGTCAGCATGCAGCAACTCGGGCGGCAACAATGGTAATGGCAATACGAATACGGGAAGTAGTCCAACGGCTAACAGTTCCACAGGTACGGACAGTGGGAAGAAAGTTAAGCTGACCGCCATTATGACGAAGCATCCTTTGACGAAACCTCTCAAAGAAATGGAATGGCTGCAGCAAGTAGAAGACAAAGCAGGGGTCGAGATCGAATGGCAGGAAATTACGGCTGACTGGGATCAGAAGAAGGGGACAATGCTGGCGAGCGGCGATGTACCTGATCTCTTTATTGGTCCAAACGTGATCACCGATGCGGACTTCGCACAATTCCAAGGCTTGTTCCAAGATCTGTCCGGTATGCTGGATCAAGCACCTAATGTTACGGCGATGTTCGAAGCGAAGCCGGAGACGAAGAAGATTGCCGAGCAGTCGGACGGAAAAATCTTTGGTCTACCGAAATATCAGCGTTATTGGCCATCTACGGCTTCACGTATGTACATTAACCAGAAGTGGCTCGATAATCTGAGTCTGAGCATGCCTACAACGTGGGATGAATTATATGATGTGCTTGTTGCATTCAAAGAAAAGGATGCAAATGGCAACGGTGATCCAAATGATGAAATTCCGATGGACTGGCCGGGCGGAATCGGCGGTTATTTCAACGCTGCTTATTTACTGAGCGGTACGGGGATGACCCTTACAGATGGCAGTCCGCAAGGCTACTTTGTTGAAGATGGTAAAGTGAAAAACTTTCTCGTTGATGAGCGCTACAAGACGATGGTTACCTTCTTGAACAAGCTGAATAAAGCAGGTCTCATTAATCCGGAAGTATTCACGCATGATTATACGAAATACCAGTCCGTTGCCCGCGGCGAAGGGGATATGGCGAAGGTTGGTTTTACGTTCGGATGGGTAGCCTCCGACCGGTTCGGCGAGCAGCTTGCTCCGCAATACACCTCGATGTCGCCAATAAAAGCTACTCCGGACAGTGCAGTATCTTGGAGCTATGACTATAACTCTTTGAACTATGGTATCAACCAAATTGTGATGTCAGCCAAATCGAAAAACAAGGAAGCGGTTATGCGCTTCATTAACGAGCTGTACGCTCCTGATATGGGGATGCAGGTTCTCTTCGGATCCCTTGGACCAAACATTAAGGATAACGGAGATGGCAGCTATAGTGTACTGCCGCCGGCTGATACGAAAATGGATCCAGGTACATGGAAATGGACATCTACGATGGCTGATAACGGTGCTTTCTATATCCCGGATACACTTCAATTGACGCTTGGCAAAGATATGCAGGAGGTTCTTGAGCAATCGAAGCCAATTGACGCCATTCAGATCGACGTAGATAATGACGTCTTCCCAGGTTTCCTCAAATATTCGAGTGCAGACAACAGCACGATGGGACTCAATAATACGAATGTCATGAATCTGGCGAATACCAACTTTGCCAAATGGGTTACAAAAGGCGGCATCGAATCAGATTGGGACAGCTATGTGAAGGAAAGCGAGAAAGCAGGTCTCAAGCAAAATCTTGAAATTATGCAGAAATACTACGACGAATACAAAAAGCAATAACAAGCAGGGGATCTGCTATGCGGCTTTCCAGAGCGGCGTAGCAGATCCGGCATGTTAAGGAGGGATATCAGCCTATGCGAACACGTGGAGGAGGACTTCGGACATTACGGCGGGATTATCAGCTTTGGATCATGATCGCGCCTGCTATTGCCGCTGTTCTAATCTTTAACTATATTCCGATGTACGGGATCCAGCTTTCGTTCCGGGACTTTGATTTTTCGAAAGGTCTGACCGGTGGCGAGTGGCGTGGCCTAGACTATTTCCGGCAATTTATTGACAGTTATCTATTCTCGGATTTGATGCGCAACACGTTTCTGATCAGCCTAGCGACGATTATCGTTGGGTTTCCAGCACCTATTATCCTCGCTTTAATCTTGAATCAGATCCGCCGTAAGCGGATGAAAACGTTGATGCAGACGACCGTTTATTTGCCGCATTTTATATCTATTATCGTGCTCGTTGGGATGATGAACGTTCTGATGTCACCGGAGACGGGTGTCATCGGTTATATGATGAAGGGACTTGGCTTAGGTCATATCAACTTGATCGCCTCAACCAATACGTTTATTCCGGTCTATGTACTCTCAGATATTTGGCAGCATTGCGGCTGGAACAGCATTATTTATTTGGCAGCGCTGTCAACAGTTGATCCGCAGCTATATGATTCGGCCAAGATTGACGGCGCGAGCAGATGGCAGCTTATCCGGAATGTAGATATTCCTGCTCTAATCCCAACAATCCTTATCCTGTTCATTCTTAGTATGGGGAATATCCTTAGCACCGGCTTTGAGAAAATCTTCTTGATGCAAAACTCGCTTAATTTGCCCGTCTCAGAGGTAATTTCCACCTATGTGTATAAGATCGGGATCATATCCAATCAATTCAGCTATGCTTCTGCTATCGGGCTCTTTAACACGGTCATTAACTTCGTATTCTTGTTTGCGATGAACGCCATATCGAAGAAGATGTCTAATACAAGCTTGTATTAAGACAGTTCTCGGAAAGGAGGGGGTCTACCTTGGCACTTAAAGGTTTAACCGGAAAGGAATTGGCTTTTCACATTGTGCTGTATGCCTTATGTGCGGTTATTTTTCTAATCATCGTTTATCCGCTGTACTTTATCATCATCGCTTCCTTTAGTGATTCAACACTGGTCTCGACGGGAAAGGTGCTGCTGTTTCCGAAGGGGTCAAGTCTATTCGGGTATAAGGAAATATTCCAGGACAGCCGTGTGTGGATCGGATATCGGAACACCTTGTTTTATACCGTATTTGGCACATTCGTAAACATGCTGTTTACGATGCCAGCTGCGTATGTGCTGTCACGGAAGGAATTTAAGGCGAGACGTCCAATCATGTTTCTATTTGTCATCACGATGTTCTTCAACGGAGGTCTTATTCCAACCTACCTGTTAATGAAAGACCTTCATCTGACGAACACGTTTTGGGTGTTTATTTTACCGTTTTGCGTTAATATCTTCTTTTTGATTATTGCACGTACCTTCTTTGAAACGGCGCTGCCCGCGGAGCTGCATGAGGCCGCTGTAATGGATGGCTGCTCGCATTTTATGTATTTTGCCAAGGTTGCGCTGCCACTCTCCAAGGCTCTAATCTCTGTTATTGGCCTCTATTACTTAGTAGGTCATTGGAATGATTTCTTTACGGGCTTGATCTACATTCGGGATAACAACCTGCAGCCGCTTCAGATCGTACTTCGTGACATCCTGTTGTCTAATCAGGTGTTCCAAAACGGTGCGGGTACAGGTGGTGGAGCTGCGTCGGGCGGTTATGCCCAGCGGTATGCGGACCAGATCAAATATGGCGTCATTATCGTGTCGTCTCTACCGATTCTCATGTTATATCCGTTCCTTCAGAAATATTTCGAGAAAGGGGTTATGATCGGCTCGGTTAAAGGATGATCTCATATGAAGAGGAGAATGTTCGAAGAATGCGAAAATCTTATAAGTTGATTTTGTCCACGTTAATTCTTACGTTAGCAATTCCAGTAACTGTAATGGGGAGCGGGGCAACCACTGCATCTGACAAGAAGCCTGGCGCAAATAGCGAGCCGGCTGCACCAACGTACAGCAATGTATCGGTCCATGACCCTTCGATCGTCAGAGACGGAAACAACTTCTATGTATTTGGCTCCCATATAGAGGCTGCCAAATCAACGGATTTGATGAATTGGGAGACGTTTACGAACGGATATACCACTCCAAACAATGTGATTTACGGGAATCTATCACAGAATCTCGCGACATCTTTTAAGTGGGCCGGGGAAAATGATTCCGACAGCAAAGGCGGCTTCTCCGTCTGGGCTCCGGACGTTTTCTGGAATGACAGCTATGTCAATGCAGATGGAACGAAGGGCGCTTATATGATTTATTATTGCACCTCATCAACTTACATCCGCTCTGCAATTGGTTTTGGCGTGTCGCAAAACATCGAGGGTCCGTATACGTATGTGGATACTCTCGTATATTCCGGATTTACAGCTGGTGAGGCTTATGATGCCAACAGTGTTATTAATAAGAAATGGACAAACACGAATATCCCGCAGCTGATCGAGGGCGGGAAACTAAGTGGCTCCAGCGACAAATGGTTTAATAGCGATGGCACATTCTCCAATATTACGTATCCAAATGCGATTGACCCGCAGCTCATGTTTGATGAGAACGGTAAGCTGTGGATGTCTTACGGCTCTTGGTCAGGCGGCATATTCACGCTGCAGATTGATCCGGCAACAGGCAAAGCAATCTATCCGGGGATAGACTCCGTTACGAAGGACGGCAGACTAGTTGACCGTTATTTTGGAACGAAGATCGCTGGCGGCTTCTACAAATCCGGAGAAGGTCCTTACATGGTCTATAACAAGCAAACGGACTATTATTATTTGTTTGAAACGATTGGGTGGCTGGGTGCAGACGGCGGCTACAATATGAGATTGTACCGCTCCAAGAATCCGCTTGGTCCTTTTGTAGACGCTTCTGGGAAAAGCGCTGTACTTCCAGGCGACACGGATGTGTCCGCATTTGGAAATAAGCTGATGGGGAACTTCCTCTTTAAGCGTGAAGTTGGCGACCCTGGAACAGGCATCGGCTACGGCTATGTTTCGCCAGGCCATAACTCTTTCTACCAGGATCCGGATACAGGGAAAATGTTTCTAGTCTTCCATTCCAGGTTCCCGCAGAAAGGCGAGGTTCACGAAGTTCGTGTGCATCAGATGTTTATGAATAAAGACGGCTGGCTTGTCACTGCGCCATACCGTTATTCGGGCGAATCGCTGGAGAAAGTGAAGCGCGAAGATCTAAACGGCGAATATAAATTTATTAATCATGGCAAAGGAACAACGGCTGACCTAGTAGAGTCCAGCTACATCACGCTGAATAAGAATAATAAGGTGACTGGCGATGTATCGGGGACTTGGATGTCGACGGGTCATAACGAAGCAGAACTCACTTTGGATGGCAAAACGTACAAAGGTGTGTTCGTGAAAGGATGGGATCCTAGCTCCGAACAATTTGTTATGACATTTACAGCTATGTCTAATGAAGGGGTAACTATTTGGGGCAGTAAGCAGGAGGATCTGAAGGACTCACAGATCGTTGCGGATATTAAGGCAGATTTGAATATAGGAGATACCAGCCGTGTCATTGCAAATCTGAATCTTCCTTCTGAAGGCATGCGTCATGCCTCTATCACATGGACTTCCAGCAATCCGGATGTCGTGTCGGCAGCAGGTGTGGTTGTTCGTCCTGAATCTGGTTCAAGTGCAGCAACCGTAACGCTGACCGCTGTTATTACGAAGGGAACCGTGACAAGCTCGAGGAGCTTTAACTTAACCGTGCTTCCTTATGAAGATGCATCACTTGTCGCGAAGTATTCCTTTGAGAATGACTTAGCTGACTCCACGGGCAGCTTTGGTGCAGGATCGATTACAGGTAATCGGATCGACAATACGGGAGGCACTATTTCGTATACGGCTGGCGTTGAAGGCAATGCTGCGGTATTGGATGGAGCGTCTGGTGTACGTTTGCCGAACAAGCTGATTGACAGCAATCAGTATTCGGTATCGCTGTGGGTGAAGCCTGAGCAGTTGACGACCTATACAACAACTTTCTTTGGAGCAAAAGACGGCTACAACTGGGTCAGCCTGCTCCCTAAAGGGCCGGTTGGCGATAACACCATGGTATGGTCGGGCAGCAATGTCTGGTATGACGGGATCGCAGGTCTAACTATTCCAACAGGCTCGTGGACACATCTAGCTTATTCCGTAGATAACGGAACTTTGTCCGTATATGTTAACGGGGAACTGAAGTTTAATGGTTCGAACTTCCCGGATATTTTCACCGGAACCGATTCGGTCTTCAGTCTTGGTGTGAACTGGTGGGATACTCCATTCAAAGGACAGCTTGATGAGCTGCAGGTATATGAAGGAGCACTGAGTCCTGTGCAGGTTGCAGAGCTAGCAGAACAATAGGAGCTAGAGGCTAACGAATCGTAGTCATCTTATTTGCTCGTAATTGCGGCATTTCAAAAACTAACGAATCCTGGTAACGCTATTTCATCAAATTTCGTGTTTTCTGAGCCTCAAACAGATTAATAGTGATATATGGATTCGTTAGAATTGGACAGCAGCCTGTATTGGTCGAATAAGGCTTATACGGTTCGTTAGAGCGGCTCGGTAGAAACACATAGGGAATATTGCAATAACAAACAGAGGATGTCCCATGGGGCATCCTCTGTTTGTTATGAAAGGTGGACGAAACCAACCAAGCTAGAATCTTACAACCCTATACTCGTATCTTCCGAGTTCGAGTTTACTTCCAAGGACAATCGGCTCACCTGACAGCACATCGACGCCTGCGCGAGGGATGGTTACACTGCCGCCGATGCCATCCATGTTGACGATAATCCATAGCTCGTATCCGTCGCCGCGTCTTGGCGCGACAATTGTGCCGGGTGTCACATGCGAGCGGAGCGTCACACCAGCTTCATCTGCATAATGCTGGATGAGAGTTTCTAGTAAATGCTGCCCCTCGTCGCCTGTTGGCATGGAGCCGAGCATAACGATTTTGCCCTCACCATGTGCTTTCTCGGTGATAAATGCTAGGCCTGGTGTCAATCCGCCTTCAATGGTACCGATCACAGTGGCTCCTTCGGGCTTAAACACGCTGCTCCAAAAGGAAAGAGTAGCTGAATGTCCAAAGGCATGACCAATAGTGCCACTGCCATCCATCGGGTAGGTGAAGACAGCTTCGACACCAGCAAGCCGCTCCAGCTTGCTGAGGGCGGAATCGGTATGAACCGTATGCTCCACCGTACGACCGCCAGTGAGAGGGCCGATGACCCAAATTCCACCGTCCTCTACAAACTCCGTTGCCCGATCGATAAATTCCTCTGACACGTAAGGGAGAAATGGAGTGAATAGCAGCTTATACCCGCCGAGCTCCGAGCCCTCAGGCACAACATCCCGGTGAATACCTGTGTTCAAGATCCGCGTGTAGAAGTCCGTCATGAGTCCGCGATGATTCAGCTTGCGGTGCGGCTCTGTTTTCAGGAATACCTTGGCTCTGTCCGAGTAGGTTAAAGCCACTTCCGCCTGCGCCGGTCGTGTGGACAAAATCACCGCTTCAATATCCCGCACAGCTAGCTCAACTTCAAGCACATTCGTATATCCGACTGTTGGCTTACCCCAAGCGCTTATCACAGAGCCATGTGGCTGCTCACAGCCGGCACGCTGCTGCCGCCAGAGCCAATAGCAGAAAGCTTCGGCACCAAGCGAATAAGCAGCAACAGCCTCTGCCCGTAAGTAGCCGTTTGGATGTGGTTTTGCGTAGCTCTCAAGCGACCCTGCGAAGGAAGGGCTTGTCTCCATAATCCAGTAATCCCGTCCACGCTTGAAGCTGCGAAATAAATCATTGTTGATCAAAAAGGCTGGCACATGATCCGTTGTGGCGTAAGTATCAAAGGAGGCAAAATCCAATCCGCGGAATAGTCGCTCATTATCTACACTAAAAGCCATACTGCTGTTATGGGTAATTGGTGCATCGGAATACATCCGAATAATCGCTGCCTGCTCATCAGCAAACTCCGAAATCTTCTCCATCGAGAACTGCTGATACATCGTCTTAAGGGAGGAATTATGAAGGAAAGGCGCAGGACCGGGCTGTGGAACCTGATCGAAACGATGATAATATTCGCTCCAGATTTGTGTTCCCCAAGCATCGTTAAGCCGTTCGATCGTTCCATATCTTTTCTCCAGCCAGTGATGCCATAACGTGAGACAAGTCCCGCACATACACTCGGCTACATGGGCTTTGAATTCATTATCGAGCTGCCAGCCAATTAGACCAGGCAAGCGGCCAACTGCCCTTGCGATATGTTCTGTAATGACAGCAGCCTTTTCCCGGAAGGAAGAATGGTTTGTACAAGCATGCTGCCGGGAGCCATGTCCCATTGTCTGCAGCTGCTCATTCACATACATTCGATCGGGATGACCGTGGCTATACCAGATTGGTGGTGTTGCAGTTGGCGTACACATAATCGTCTCGATCCCATTCTCATACAACCGTTTAATCATGCGGACAAAAAAATCCAAATCGATTTCGCCTTCATGAGGCTCCATGGTCGACCAGGCGAATTCACCAATCCGAATGACATTTATTCCGGCTTCCTTCATTAGTCGAATATCAACCTCAAGAACCTCTTCGCCCCAAAGCTCCGGATACCATGCAGCACCGTGGTAAAGCTTCTTTCCCATGTTCATCACCTATCCTTCATCATTCTTGCAGTTTCACTATAGGCGCTAGGCAACACCTGAACAATCGTACAATTTTGCTCGGTTTGACTGGGCTTTCTACTATTTTGACGGGTTTGCATTATCTTGATTTGTACCTGTAACCAGGGTTTGGAAGGGCTTACACAAAAATGTCTGATTGGCGGAAAGGCATTATCGGTTCAATAATAAGGGCATGAGAGGCAACCAATACTTGGAGGTGAACGTGGATGAAGCAGGCGGCTGCTCCTAGCCCGATCGAGATGATGCAGGAGACGACTACAAACAAATTGAGAAGACCTAGCGTGATGGGGAGGCTCAAGAGAGATAAGTGGTTGTACTTGCTGCTAACTCCGGGCCTGTTATATTTCATTATTTTCAAATATGTGCCGATGTGGGGCGTAATGCTCGCATTCAAAAACTATCAGCCCTTTTTGGGCTTTTGGAAAAGTGATTGGGTAGGACTTGATCATTTCCATGTTTTCTTCACCAATCCTGAATTTTTCATGCTGCTGCGAAACACTTTAATACTCTCCTTATACAATCTGGTGTTCTATTTCCCGGCACCTATTATATTGGCTCTTCTATTAAATGAAATTAGGCTGGCTTTCTTCAAAAGAATCGTTCAGACGCTCATCTATATCCCGCATTTTATCTCGCTTGTTATTGTAGCAAGCTTGACCTACGTGTTTCTGACGACCGAAGGTGGTCTAGTGAACGAAATGCTGCAGAAGTATTTTGGCAGCAAAGTCGACTTCCTTTCCAGTCCCGAATGGTTCCGGCCGATGATTATTATGCAGACCATCTGGAAGGAAACCGGCTTTGGTACGATCATCTTCCTAGCTGCGCTGGCCGGTGTTGATGTAGAGCAATATGAGGCAGCGATTACAGATGGAGCGAACCGCTGGAGACAGTTGTGGCATATTACACTCCCATCGATTCGAAGCACGATTATTATTTTGCTGATCTTGCGGATGGGGGACGTGCTGGACAATGGATTCGAGCAGATCTTCCTCATGCTGAACCCCCTTAATAGGGACGTAGCGGAAGTGTTCGATACGTACGTGTACATGATGGGGATCACGCAAGGCGCATTTAGCTACAGTACAGCTGTAGGTTTGTTCAAAGCGGTTATCGGTGTCGTCCTGGTGCTTGGGGCGAACTGGCTTGCCAAGCGTTTCGGACAGTCCGGCATCTACTAGGGTGCTTACGAAGGAAGAATCACCACCTATGGTTGCATTCTTTAAGATTTTGCTTACGAAGTAAGAATCACCACCTATGGCTGCAACTGAGCCACAAGTGTGGCAATTCTTTTTAGGAGGAGAAGCAAATGGCAAAACAATATAGAAGTGTCTCTGGAACGGCGTTTGACATCACCAATCTGATCGTACTAAGCGTAATCAGCTTGCTTGCTGTGCTGCCTTTTATATACATCATAGCGGGGTCGTTCGCATCTGATGCGGAATTAACGAAGAGAGCTGTGTTCCTCATACCTGAGACGTTCACGATAGCGGCTTACCAGTTTATTTTCTCAACGGATACGATATTGCAAAGTGTCAAAGTGTCCATGTACGTTACCGTTCTTGGGACATTAGTCAACTTGTTCTTTACCGTAACGATGGCGTATGCGTTATCGAAACGGAATCTAATGGGACGTAATACGGTGCTCAATTTGATTGTCTTCTCGATGCTGTTCGGCGGCGGTCTTATTCCAACTTATCTCGTTGTACGTGACCTGCATTTGCTAGATTCCTACTGGGCTTTAATCCTTCCTGGTGCAATCAGCGCCTTTAACCTGATCATTGTGAAAAACTTCTTTCAGGAGCTGCCCGCGGAGCTGGAGGAGGCGGCAAAGATTGATGGATGTACCGAGCTTGGACTACTCTGGAAAATAGTGCTCCCGCTCTCGATGCCAGTGCTGGCAACCTTTACGTTGTTTTATGCAGTTGGGCATTGGAATAACTTCTATTCCGCGCTCTTGTACATCAATGATCCGCAGAAATGGCCGCTTCAGGTCATGCTGAGACAAATCGTACTCCTGTCGCAGACGGCTGCTGGCGACATCAATTCGATGGATCCGAATTTCGTGGCACCGCCGGATCAATCCATTAAGATGGCGGTTATCGTCATTGGTACCATCCCGATTCTGCTCGTCTATCCGTTCCTTCAGAAGCATTTTGCTAAAGGAGTCTTGATCGGTTCGGTCAAGGGGTAATACGGATTACGATATAAGCAATGATTAAAGTAATTATTAATGTAATTATTAAAGGAGGCGCTAATAAGAATGAACAAAAAGACGCAGAAATGGGTAGCAACAGCAGCTCTTGGAACATTGGCAGTATCAGCACTTGCAGGCTGCAGCGGCAATAAGGAAGAGAGCGCAGATCCCGAAGCATCCTCCGCAGCGACGACAGAAGCTTCGGCAGCAGCAACTGCCGAGACAAACGAGAAGCCGCTTAAAATCAGCATCATGCTCCCGATCTTCAAGACAAACTTCCCGAAGGATGATAGTCCTGTGGTTACGGAGATTGAGAATAAAACCAATACAAACATTCACTTTGAATGGGTGCCAAATGCTTCTTATGGAGATAAATTCAACATCACGCTGGCTTCTACCAAGCTGCCTGAAATCATATATGTACCTGGTTCCAAAGATCCCAGCTTTGTGAATGCCGTCAGATCAGGCGCATTTTGGGAGCTTGGCCCTTATTTGAAGGATTATCCGAATTTGAGCCAGGCGAACGAGGTTATTATGAATAACTCCTCAATCGATGGAAAGAACTATGGCATTTATCGAGGCCGTGCCCTAGGGCGTAACGGTATTGTATATCGCAAGGATTGGCTGGAAGCAGTAGGCCTCTCACAGCCTAAGACCATTGACGATTTCTACAACATGCTGAAAGCATTCAAGGAGAAAGATCCGGACAAGAACGGTAAGGATGATACTTACGGTATGGTGTTGGTCAAATGGACAGGCGGCTGGGCAAGCGCCTTTGATACGATCAAGCTGTGGTTCGGCGCACCAAACAAATGGGGTGTTGTAGATGGGAAGCTTGTGCCGGAGCATCAAACACCGGAATATTTGGAAGCGCTCAAATTTATGAAGAAGCTGTATGATGAGAAGCTGATCAATCAGGATTTTGCCGTATTTGATTCAGCGAAATGGGTTGATCCGATCGTCAACGGCCAAGCCGGTGTCATAGTTGATGTTACCGATACTGCCGCCCGTATTGAAGATAAAATTCATGCGGCACTAGCGAAGGAGAACAAAGATAATCCGGATGCGCAGTTCATGGACAATATGATTGGGGTAACAGGTACGGATGGTGCTTTAAAAGCACTGCCGACTTCCGGCTTCGCAGGCTTGCTTGCGATTCCTAAGACAACGGTTAAGACAGAGGAAGAACTTAAGCGTGTATTGAAATTCCTTGATCAAATGAATGACGATGACCTAACAACCCTAGCCGGCTACGGCATGGAAGGCAAGCATTATACGAAGGACGGCGAAGCTCTTGTTCCAAGCAAAGATGCAGCGCTGCTGGAATCTGAAGTAGAGGGACTCAACCAAATGCTTCCATACATTCCGGCAGGACGAGGACTTACTGTACAGCAAACGCCGCTTCGTCTTCATACAACCGAAATTCAGAAGGAAGCTGAGCAATACATCGTTCCAAATCCAGCCGAGCCATTCATCTCTAATGTTTATTCGCAAAAAGGACAGCAGTTGGATAACATCATCAACGACGCACGTATCAAATTTATCGTTGGCCAAACCGATGAAGCTGGCCTTCAAGCTGCCTTCGAAACCTGGAAAAAATCCGGCGGCGACGATCTTGTAAAAGAAATGAATGACCTTTACACTGCTTCTGCGAAATAAACCAAATAAGCTTTGTCAGAACACCCATCAGAACTCCAATTGGAGGATGGGTGTTTTGGCATGAGAATGTCTGATTTTCGAACAAAATAGTCTGAATTTCCTGCTTCCATTTATTCCAAATTTATTATAAGGTCAAGTTTATAATTAAAAGAAACGGGGGAATTGGATGCTCCAAGGAAGAAAAATATGGCGGAACCGGACTGAAAGCGGTAAAGGACGGTTTTTCAGAAAAAGCTTAATTATGATCTTCATCGTTTCCGGTATTCCCGGACTTATTATTGGAGCTCTTGTCTATTGGATGGCCGGCGGCCGTATAGAAAGTGAATTGCTGCAGCTTCATTACCAGCAGATTGAGCAGCGCTCTGAGCAATTAGACGATCAATTAAGCAATTTGGAGCTTCTGCTTTCCCACTGGGCTTTTGATAATAAATTTGACTATAGCTTGAATGGACTTGATTTTGTTCATGAGTTTAAGAGAACGGATGACATTACAAAGACGCTGATTGCGATGCAGGGCTCGAATGCCTTGGTGAAGAAGGCAGAGCTGTTTGTTGGCGGAGACAGCAAGGTTTTGTTTAACCCTGAATATACACCGCTGCAAACCCAGCAGGATTTAAGCATCTATAATAAGCTGATTCACGGTAAAACCGTTACTTACTGGACGCAATGGGCTTTTGATCCTGCTCGTCCGGATGAGAAGGATTTAACACTTGTTCATCATATTCCCGGCGGCAGTCCAAATCCGTTTGGCGTTCTGGTCTTCCGATTCGATAGTGCCAAAATCGCCAGCTTGCTGCAGACGATGACACCATATTACGAGGGTGAAGCATTCATGCTGCAGAAATCAGGGGATCTTTATGTTTCCGCTAACGGAAGCGCTTCCAATTCTCCATTTGTGCAGGCGCTTCGTGACAAGATCGACAATATGAAGGAGGAGAGAGGTTCATTCTTCTTCGAATGGAAGGGCTCGACTTACACCGTCTCCTACGGAAGCTTGTCCAGAATTTCGGATGAATGGCTGTATGTATCGGCTTCGCCAATTACAAGCATTATGTCTCCGGTGATGTTCATATCCAAATTGATTATTACGGTTAGTCTCATCGCGCTGCTCCTTGCAGCATTGCTGTCTTGGCTGGCTTCTCATCGGATCTACTCCCCTGTGAAAAGGCTGGCTACCATGCTTGGCGGTCATTCTGGGGAAACCGCATGGGGCAGGCAGGATGATGAATTTACGCTGATCGAACAGCAATATCAGCATCTTCATAAGGAGCGGCTTGAACTGAATTCGAAGCTTGCGGAGCAGCTTCCACATGTGAAGGAAAGCTTCCTGCATCAGCTTTTGCAAGGCTACATGTACGCCTATTCCGAAGAAGATTTGCTGCGCCGAATGGAGCATTTTAAATGGGAGGTACAAGGCCGTCAATTTGTCGTATTGTTCATCCAATTGAATGGGATAGCGAATATGGACGAAACGTTCCGCAGCGGAGATGAAGGGCTGGTAACTTTCGCCGCCGTTAATATGATGAAGGAGCTTGCTTCTAAGCATTTTGAACAAAGTGATACGCTCAACTTTCATGATTTGACGGCGGGAATTGTTCTGCTTATACCGGAAGGTTGTTCTCATAAGGCAGAAATCGAGGCGTTTAGTGAGGAGCTAACGACTTCCGTTAACCGCATCTTGAGAATGCGGGTGACGATGGCAATCAGTCGACAAACAGCACAAATTTCTGATCTTCCGAATGAATTCGAACGGGTGAAGCAGGCGGTCAGCTACCGCAACTTTGATAACGCCAATCAGATTATTGATATGGAGCAAGGTGTGCTGGATGGAGAAGCATGGGCGGAACCGCAGTATCCGTTTGCACTGGAGCGTGAGCTTATTCAGGCACTTCGGACAGGCAAAGAGGAAGAAGCGTCTGAGCTTCTGCAAGCTTTTATCGGTACATTATCCTGCCAAGGCGCCAAGGAAATTGATGTCCAGCAAGGAATGCTTCATCTGCTTGGCAATGTACAGCATGCGATTATGGTGTCCGGCGTCAATCCGAACCGGCTGTTCAAAGGTGTGAATATGTATGAGCAGCTATCGCAAATTCGTGAGCCGAAGCGGATGCAGTTGTGGTTCAAGGACAAAGTACTTGCTCCATTCCAGAAGGAGCTGAGCTGCCGCTCGAATTCTGAAGTCAAACGCCTAATTGAAGGCGCGATGATTTATTTGCAGCAAAATTATAGACATGATATTTCGCTAGATAACTGTGCGGAGCATGTCGGTACGAATCCGTTTTATCTCAGCAAATCGTTTAAAGTCGTGACGGGGAAAAATTTCATCGACTACCTGACAGAGCTTCGTATTGAGAAGGCGAAGGAGCTCCTTCGTGATTCGGAAATGAAAATTAACGATGTGGCGGAACAGGTTGGCTATCAGCACAGCTACTTCAACCGGATATTCAAAAAGCTTGAAGGCATGACGCCAACAAGCTATCGGGAGCAGAGTCAGCACTTGTAAAACAAGATCGTGCAAACCGGGCAATATTGTGCAAATCGCATCTGGGTACTCCTGCAATAATGTCTCATTGAGCGTTAGCTAGCGCTTATCTAAAATGAGACCATATGGAAGGAGATGAGGGCATGGCTTTGGACAAAACGATTCGGTTGAACAGTTTATCACAAAAGGTGTCAATGCCGGTTGGTATGACTTGGGGTGTTCCTTGGAGGGAAGGCGAGCTTAGCCGGGATGAAGCTTTGCGTCTAACGAGAACGAAAGACGGTACGGCCGTTCCCATGCAGCATTGGGCAACCGCCTACTGGCCGGATGGAAGTGTGAAATGGACCGCCCATGCTGCGGCAGAAACAGAAGGCGGAGCAGATGCTTATTCGCTGACCAAAGGCGAATCCACATCTCCAAGGCATCAGATGATAGTTACGCAGACAGACGAGACGATTCTGCTTGATACAGGTGTCATGGTGTTAACGCTTGGCAGAAGCGGCAGTCAGTGGCTGCGCAGTATTACCCGTGGCGGTGCCGAGGTGTGCAGCGGAGGCGAATTGATAGGCTTGAAGGAAACTAGCAGCGAAGCATCTGGCATCAAGACGACTCGGACAGAACCATTCGAGAGCCAGGTACACCGAATGACCATAGAGCAGGAAGGACCGGTTCGAGCTGTTGTGAAAATCGATGGGAGACATCGTGCAGCCGGCAGTTCGAGAGAATGGCTGCCCTTCTCCATGAGACTGTATGTCTATGCGGGACTAGAAACGATTCGGATCGTTCATACGTTCTATTACGACGGTAATCCGAATGAGGATTTTATAAAAGGTCTAGGAATTCGCTTTGCTGTACCAATGAGAGGTGAGCATTACAATCGTCATGTCCGGTTTGCCGGCGATAGCGGACTGTTCTCTGAATCCCCCAAAACCCTCCATACACGAAGAACAAAAGGGAAGTACCGGGATCTGTTCGAGGAGCAGACCCTAGGACGTTCTGTCAGCTTTGATCCTGAGGAGGACGCCTATTTCCTTAGTCTATTAGATGACTCCGCAACATGGGACAGCTTCAAGGTAATGCAGCAATCATCTGAGCATTACCGAATTTGGAAGCGGACAAGTGAAGGCTGCAGCTGGGTGAAAGTGACGGACGGACGGCGTGCAGGTGGTGTGGCTTATGTTGGTGGTTCTGGTGGTGGCCTCGCTTGTGGTCTAAGAAACTTCTGGCAAAAGCATCCCTCCGGGTTCGAAGTCCATGGAACCGCACAGGATCAAGCTTCGCTTACGGTTTGGCTGTGGTCCCCTGATGGCGAAGCGATGGATTTACGACATTACGATACGAAGACACATGTGGAATCCTCGTATGAGGGGGCGGAAGAGCTTCGCGCGACGCCATATGGCATTGCCAACACGAATGAACTGACCTTGTGGTGTACAGAGGAGACTCCGGCTCCAGAGCTGCTGGAACAAATGAGACAGGAAACAGATCTTTCATCACTGCTAGTGTGCGAGCCATCCTATTATCATGAGGCTGGGGCGTTTGGGATTTGGAGCTTACCGGATCGTTCAACCGAAGCGAAGCGTGAGCTGGAGGAGCGGCTAGATGGTATTATTTCCTTTTACCAAGATGAGGTTGAGCAGCGCAAGTGGTATGGGTTATGGGATTACGGCGATTTTATGCACAGCTATGATCCTGTCCGGCATGTCTGGAACTACGATCTAGGCGGCTGCGCATGGCAGAACACCGAGCTTGCACCAAATATGTGGCTGTGGATGATGTTTCTGCGTTCGGGCAGGGAAGATATTTTCCGGATGGCAGAGGCGATGACCAGGCATACAAGCGAAGTGGATGTCTATCATTTTGGCGAATATGCGGGATTAGGCTCGCGCCATAACGTTGTTCATTGGGGCTGCGGCTGTAAAGAAGCAAGAATCGGAATGGCCGGCCTGCACCGATATTTTTATTATTTGACAGCGGATGAGCGGATCGGCGATATGATGGATGAAGTAAGAGACTCGGATTACACAACGGTTAATCTGGATCCGATGCGGTATTATTTTCCGAAAGATGAGCATCCAACGCATGTTCGGGTTGGTCCCGACTGGGCGGCCTTCAGCTCCAATTGGATGACCCGCTGGGAACGTTACGAGGATAAGGCATACCGGGATAAAATACTAGTCGGAATCCATTCCATCAAAGGAGCTAATTACGGACTGATCTCAGGTCCAACTTACGGCTACGATCCGAAGACAGGTGTCTTAACACCGATGGGTGATGACAACTGGGGTCGGCATTTGGCCATTTGTATGGGTGGTCCACAGGTCTGGTTCGAGCTTGCTGGTATGCTGAAGGATCCACAGTGGGAAGAAATGATGGCCGAGTTAGGCGTGTATTATAACAAGTCCCAGGAAGAAAAGGATAAGCTGACCCATGGACAGATCAGCACGAAGCGCTTCGAGCATCCGGTGCTTAGCGTGGCGATCGTCGCCTATGGCGCTTACTATAAGAAGGATGAAGAAACCGCAAGGAAATGCTGGGAGATTCTACAGGGCAATCCGTTTGCGACCGTTCATCTGCAAGAGGAAGCCTCGATAGTGACCCACGTTGATACACTCAGGGAAATTGACTGGATGAATACAAACGAGGCTGCGCAATGGTCGCTGAATACAATTATTGCTTTGGAGCTTATTGCGGATTATCTTCCTGAGAAACAGGAGATGAAGCTGCAGGAGCAGTCCAAATGACGGAATTAAGCAGGCTCATTCCCGCCGAGTGGAGAGTGATTTATAACAATCCGCTGCAAACAGCTGGTGATGTACGGGAGTTCCGAATGGAGGGAGACGCAGCGGTTTCCTTTCCCATGGGTCGGATGCGACTGGAAAGTACAAGAGATGCTGCTGAAGGACAGGCAGCTAATCTCGTATTTTGGTGCCCGGAGCAGTTCCCGGCGAACCTCGCGGTAACCTGGGATTTTTGGCCGGTGCGGGAGCCGGGGCTGGCTATTGTTTTCTTTTGTGCGATAGGAAAGGAAGGGCAGGATCTGTTTGATCCGAGGCTTGCCAATCGAAGCGGGATATACGATCAATATCATCATGGGGATATTGACGCTTTTCATATTTCTTACTTTCGCAGGCGATATCCGGAGGAGAGACAGTTCCATACGTGCAACTTACGGAAAAGCTACGGCTTTCATCTTGTCGCACAAGGAGCGGACCCGATACCGGATGCTCTGGATGCTGTCGGACCGTACCGGATGCTGCTGATGAAACAGGGGACATCTGTGTTATTTGCAGTTAACGATCTGGTATTATTCAGCTGGCAGGATGACGGCACAACATGGGGACCGCTGCTTGGAGGAGGGAAGCTTGGTTTCCGTCAGATGGCTCCGCTTATTGCAGAATACGGGAAATTACAGGTGTACGCCCCGTAAGGGAAAGGAGGATATGCGATGTCGAGAATTTTGATGTGCTTTCCCGAAGGGCGGCACAAAGCACTAACTCTTAGCTATGATGATGGCAAGTTGGCAGATCGGCGGCTGGTTGATATTTTTAACCGCAATGGGCTGAAAGGAACCTTTCATCTGAATTCGGGATTGTTTGGTCCAATAGACAAGGTAGGAGCCGATGAGGTGAAGTCACTGTACGAGGGACATGAGGTATCAGCTCATACGTTGACTCATCCAACCATCGCTCGCTGTCCAAATGAGCAAATCGTATATGAGATTATGGAGGACCGGCGTAATCTGGAAAGTCTCGTCGGGTATACGGTGCGTGGCATGTCCTATCCGAACGGCTCCTATAACCGTAGAATTAAGGATCTAATGCCCGGCCTTGGGATCGAATATGCACGTGTTGTTCCAAGCTCAGGGAATTATGGGATGCCAGATGACTGGTATGAATGGCAGCCGACCTGTCATCATAACCGCGATCTGATGAAGCATGCAGAGGAATTCGTCAGCCTTCAGAAATCACAATATTTGTACCTCATGTACGTATGGGGACACAGTTACGAATTTGATATGGATAACAACTGGGAGCTAATGGAGCAGTTCGGCCAATATATCGGCGGTAAATCAGATATTTGGTATTGTACCAATATTGAGCTAGTTGACTATACGAAGGCATTCGAAGGGCTGAGGTTCTCAGCTGGACTTAGCTTCGTCTACAATCCTTCGACGTTAAGTGTATGGCTGAATGTAGACGGGCGGGCGGTTGAAGTGAAAGGCGGAGAGCAGATCAGCTTCTAAGACGAAGTAAGAATTGTCACAAAAAGCATGCGCCAATTCTTTAAGCCAATGCTTACGAGGTAAGAATCATCACAAACAGCATGTGCCAATTCTTTTTAGGAGGGAATAGGATGACTCTAGTAACGATGAAAGAACCTTTTCTTATCGGGAAGATAGATATCGCGTCGGCAGGACCACATTGCAAAATGCTGTTAGGTGACTTGAACGGTGACGGCCGGATGGAGGTGCTGCTTGTTCAGCCGGACAACCGACAGGACGTGCGTTATATTCCTCATCAGGTCCAATGCCTGACCGCCTTCGATCTGGAGGGAAATCTGCTCTGGCAGACCGGTAAGCCTGATCCTGGTGCAGGCCGTCAAGGCTCGGATTACCCCGCCCAAATCGCCGATATTGATGGTGATGGCAAGCTTGAGGTTCTCTGCGTTATGGATAGCCGACTTCTCATTATTAACGGTCACGACGGAACAATTCGGTCTTCTCATGAGCTTCCTCATCCTCATGCTCATGACTGCATTATCGTCGCCAATTTGACCGGCGGAACACATGCTGGAGAGATTATTTTGAAGGATCGTTATCACCGCTTATGGGCGCTTGACCGCCATATGAATCTGATTTGGACGTATGAGGGTAATCCCGGTCATTTCCCGTGGGTTTATGATCTGGACGGTGACGGTTGCGATGAAGTGATGGCTGGTTATGATCTGCTGGATCATGATGGCATGCTCTTATGGAGCTGCCGCGATCTGGAGGATCATGCCGATTGCATATGGGTTGGCGATGTGAATGGAGACGGAGAACCTGAACTCGTTATCGGCGGCAGTGTCACTGTGATGTATGACAAGCAGGGCAAAGAATTATGGCGCTATGAGGGTTCGGTTGAGTCGCAGCATATCGCACTTGGGCGATTCCGAAATGACCTTCCTGGTCTGCAGATTGCAGGGCTGGATCGGCTCGTCAGAGAGGATGACGGCAAAGGACTAGTTGGCAAGGATGCCTTGTTCTTGCTCGGCAGCGACGGTCAGGAGCTATGGAAGGAAGACCGTAAAACGCCGGGCTGGTTGACAATCATCGAGCCCCTGCGCGGCTGGACTGAGGATGCTCCGGACTATATTCTGGCTTTCCGGCGCGGCGGTGGATTGTTCCCGGCTTTGTATGAAGGAAATATGAATCCGATAGTAGAGTTTCCTACAGAAGGATATGTTGTCCATGCTGACTTATGGAACAGCGGTACAGAGCAGGTAATTATTTATAACGAGGGAACGGCTGATATTTATTCCAGCAAGCCTGCTATTCTTAGTGAGTGCGTGACGGGTGCTCCGCTTCCGCAGCCAAAACGGCTATCCAGCTCAACGTTATACCCCGGCGGAGAAATATAATAAAGGAGACATCAGCGATATGACACAATCCTATCGATTTGATTTTGGAACTGGAGCCCCGGCAGAGGGATATACGAAGATAACCCCGCAATCGGTATATGATTCCTTTACGGGATATGGCTTTACTCGGACAGATAAGGTGAATGCCAAAGACCGTGTAGAACCCGGTGCTCTGCGCAGAGATTTTTGTATCCCGGTTGAAACAGCTTTTCTGCTCGATGTAGAGGATGGGACCTATCGCGTCTCTGTCCTGCTGGGAGATGAAATTACTGCAACGGAAACAACGATTAAAGCAGGTGCTGGCAGGCTTATGGTACATAAGCAACGAACAACGCCAGGAAGCTTCTCGCGTTTAAGCTTTTCTGTCTGGGTGACGGATGGTCAGCTTAAACTGTCCTTCTCAGGGCTTGCCCCGCGAATTAATGCGATGGAGATCGAGCCGGCACCTCAAGCCTGCACGCTGTTTCTGGCAGGGGATTCCACGGTAACGGATCAGCCTGATGACGGATATCCATATGCAGGATGGGGACAAATGCTGCCAATGTTCGTGAAGCAGGATGCGGCAGTAGCGAATTACGCATTGTCAGGCCGCAGCTCCAAAAGCTTTATAAGTGAAGGCGTGCTGGACAAAATTTGGAGCAGAATCAAGCCTTATGATTATCTGCTTATTCAGTTTGGTCATAACGATCAGAAGCATGATGAAGAACGTTACACGGAGCCTTTTACCACCTATAAACAAACACTCAAGCTGTATATTGACGGGGCACGTGAGAGAAAGGCAGTTCCGATTCTAGTCACATCCGTGCAGCGCAGGTTCTTTGAGGAGGACGGCTCCCTTCGCGATACACATGGCGACTATCTAACGGCTGTAAGAGAGCTTGCATCAGAAGAGAATGTACCGCTCATTGATTTGGCCAACTCTAGCAAAGCGTTATATGAGACTTTAGGTCCGGAAGCAACAAAGAACCTGTTCATGTGGCTGGCACCTGGGGAGTTTATGAATTTCCCTGACGGAGTCGAGGACAATACGCATTTTCAGCAGCTCGGAGGTATTAAAATCGCGAAGCTGGTGTATGAAGAGCTGAAGGCGATGCGCCTGCAGCCATTGATGCTCTATTTGAGATAAAGATTAATAGATCTATTAATAATCAATCTATTATTCCAGCACTAACCGACAATAGAGTCGAAATATATTTATCATTTTTAAGAAGATAGGCGGTTGCCATTTGATGGAGGAAGGAGTACAATGTCTCCATGAAACCGCTTTCTTCTAGTTTTTTGCTTGTTGAAGGTAATTTAGGTTTTATTTATTTTGACTTTCATGTAACCGGTTTCATGAAACGGGTTTCTGAAAATGGGGGTGAACTGCAGAAGGAGTCGCCGTAATACAGGGGATTTACGTGTTAGTCGTGTTTGCTCGTACTCTACTTTAATCAAAAGGGGAGATCATGAAAGTGCGGAAAAAACCGATTGCTTGGCTTCTTGTCTTATCCATTTGTGTATCCTTCTTTAATTTCTCATCCATGCCGAAGGTCTCGGCAGCTAGTGCTATTGATTTCCAAGATGATTTCTCTGATAACGATTATACGGCTTCTCCGACATGGACTGTCGCCATCGATCCTGCTACCAGCAAACCTATTGGCACTTGGGTCGTTGCTTCGGATCCAACAGATGCAAACAACAAAGTGCTGAACCAGACGGATGCAGGCGAGGGCATTATTACAACGGGTGAGAATTGGGACAATTCAACCGTAACGATGCGAATTTACACGGGGAATGGCGGAGCTTATCCGGGTATTCTGGCTCGTGTTCAAGATTATAAGAACTTCTACTATTTCCAGATGCAGACAACAACCGGTGTCGTATTATCCAAACGGATTAACGGAACAGATACAACGATCAAAACAGTTCCGTATACGCTAAGCAAAAATAAATGGTACACACTGAAGCTGGTGCTGAATGGCAGTTCGATCAGAGGCTATGTCGTTGAAAATGGTGTCGATAAGCTTTTGTTTGATGCCGTTGATTCGACTTATTCCAGCGGCAAGATCGGCATCCGAAATAAGTGGCAGGCGGTTCAAGTAGATGATGTCAAAGTGACCGGCATCCCTGCTGCAAACACATCTGCTATTCAATCCGATGAAGCTGCAAAAACGACCTCGTCCGTATCCTTGAGTTGGAATTCGGTAGAAGGTGCTGCCAGCTATAACCTTTATCGCTCTACAACTTCTGGCAGCGGCTACACCTTTGTGAGGAATACGACGAATACCAGTTATGTAGATACCGGATTAACCTCGGATACCAGTTATTATTATAAGGTAGCTTATCTTTACGGCGGTTTGACCGAATCACAGTGGTCTTCTGAGCTAAGTGTACGGACGGTTGGTGTACCGCCAGTGGCGCCAACAGGGCAGACAGCTGTTGCTGTTAACTCTTCGACTATTAATCTGAACTGGACTGCAGCGGCCAAGTCAACGGGCTACAAAGTATCCCGGTCTTCGGATGCAGGTCAAACCTACACAAAGATCTATGAAGGGACAGCTGTTAGCTTCCAGGATAAAAATTTATCGCCAAACACGGAATACAGGTATCAAATTATTGCCTATAACACGTTTGGCGATTCACCAGCAGCTTCGGCACAGACTACAACCTATCCATTTGATTCCCCAGCACATTTTACAGCAAGCCCAACTGCTTCGACTGTAACCTTGAATTGGGATGCGATGCCAGGTACAGCAGTCACCTATACCCTTAAGAAATCGACAAGCGCAACGGGTACATTCACCACATTGTACACTGGACCAAACAATACCTATACGGATACCGGCTTAACGCAAGGTGCAGGGTATTTCTATAAGCTGAGTGCTGTAGTTGACAGCGTAGGTTCAGCGGAGTCCACTCCGCTTGGTATCAGCGCTACTCGAACGGCAATTGTTCCGAGTGCAATTTGGACCGATACAACGGGGCTTGCTATTGATGCTCATGGTGCAGGCTTTATGTACGATGAGAAGACGCAAAAATACTACTGGTACGGGGAATATCACAAGGGTGCATGGCCATCTGGCGGTGTTCGAGTATATTCTTCCACTGATCTTCTGAACTGGAAAGATGAAGGCATGGCGCTGTCACTCATCCAGTCCAAGGATGATTTCACGAATGTAAACTCTCCAGTCTATGACCTGTATAAAGACAGAACAGACACGGACAACATTTGGGCGGATATCCGTAAAGGAAGAATCGTTGAAAGACCAAAAGTTGTCTATAACGATGAAACAAAGAAATACGTCATGTGGGCTCATATCGATGGCGACAAGAATGCTGACAATGATGCCCAGAACTATGGAAAAGCTCAAGCCGGCGTCGCGATCAGCGATTCGCCAACAGGACCATTCGTCTACCAACGAAGCTATCGGATGGACATGGCACCTGCAGGGCAAACGGATTATCATCCGAGCGATAAAGGTATGGCGCGGGATATGAACCTGTTCAAGGATGATGACGGTACTGCATACCTCATCTATTCGTCTGAAGAGAACTTGACGATCTACATCTCGAAGCTTACGCCGGATTACTTGGACGTTGCAGGCTGGCATAAGGACGGACTAACGGATGAAGATGGAAATCCTGTTCGGGATACCACTTACAAGTCCGTTTATGGCGTCGATTATGTTCGAGTATTCCCAGGTGCTCAGCGCGAAGCACCAGCGATGTTCAAATATAAAGGCAAGTATTATATGATCACATCTGGTGCGACAGGATGGGCAGCGAACCAGAACAAATACACGGTTGCAGACAACATCTTTGGAACGTGGTCTCCGATGACGGATCCTTTCGTTCGTACATCGGCAAGTGATCCAGATCCGACCAAAGCTTTTAATACACAATCTACCTATGTTATTCCGGTTGATGCGCAGGCAGGGAAATTCATTTATGTCGGCGACATCTGGAATGGCGGCAACTTCGCTAATGATGGCGCGAAATATGTGTTTCTTCCAATCGAATTTGGAATGGGTACTGATATTGCAATCAAATGGTACTCCAGCTGGACAACAGATCTGCTTGATGCGATGGGTCAGGTGAATGTGACAACAAAATTCCCTGAAGCCGTTACTCTTGGTGAAGTGCCTAATCTGCCAGCTAATGTTGATGTGCTGGAGAATGGTGAAACAGTCTCCACTCCGGTAACCTGGTCAATCGATTCCCATGCGCTATCCGCAGCAGATTTCTCGAAGCCCGGACCAATTACAGTACAAATGACGCTTCCGAATTATCACAATAAAGTACAAAGCGTTAAGCTGGTTGTCATTCCGGACAATACATTGTATTTCGTTAATGCGGGTGGGTATGCAACCCCCGATTACAACCTGATTGCATCTTATATGCAAGATACACTAGCGAACAAAGGAACTGTAGAACAGGCCTATAATCAAGATGACATAACGCCATGGGGTTACTTAGGGACAAACTCTGCACCTTCCGGGTCGACTAGCGGTGACATTTTCTCAACCGTCCGTTATTTGAACGGAGGCAATGTAGCTAATTCTGCAGCAGGCACGGATTTGTCTTATAAGTTCACGTTAGAGAATGGCTCATATGATGTTTACCTGGGCTTTAACGACCCTTGGACAAACACATCAAGAAAAGCGAATCTGCTGTTTAACGATACGGTAAAAGGTGCTGTCACGTTTACGCCAAGTAATGTCATGGCTTATACCGGCGTTAATATCACAAACGGATCACTGAATGTAACCGTAAGAAATACCGCTGCACAGGATCCAATGATCAGCTGGATTATGATCGTTAAACCTGATTTAGCACCATCCGGGGACACTTCCATGGGCCTCAAGGCTGAGGCAGCGTCCTCGACAAGCGTTAAGCTGAGTTGGAATAAAACAACAGGTGCACTTGGCTATAACCTGTATCGTGCGGACAGTGAAGAAGGCCCGTACACGAAAGTGTACAGCGGTACAGCTGGAACTTACACCGATACTGAATTACCATCAGAACATACCTATTACTACAAAGTGGGTGTGATTGGCGGTTCAAGCACGGAGTCGGCTGTGTCCAGTGTACAAAGTATCTTGATTGAACGTACAGCGCAGGAAATTGCTGACGGTATTACAGCAATTGAAGCACCAGCGAAGGATGCAGCTACACTAACGCTGCCACAAGTTCCAGCTGGCTTCACGCTTTCCATTCTCTCTTCGGACAGTGAAGTGATCGGCACGGATGGCGTTATTACACCGCCAGCAGCTGAAGCAACGGTTCAACTGGTACTGCGTGTGACTCGAACTTCGGATAACTCGACTGCAGATACAGAAGCCATCTCTGTTGTTGTGCCAGTTAAGAGTCCAGAAGCACAGGAAATCGCAGACGGGATTACGTCAATCGAAGCACCTGCAAAGGATGCGACAACATTGAAGCTGCCTGAAGTACCAGCAGGTTATACAATTGCCATCCAATCCTCTGACAGCGCTGTAATAGGGACGGACGGTGTTATCACGCCACCAGCAGCTGCAACAACGGTTCAGCTGGTGCTCCGTGTAACTCGTACTTCGGATCATACAGTCGCTGATACGGCAGCCATTACGGTCATCATACCAGCTGCAAGTGAAAGTACGGCACAGAAAATTGCAGACGGCATTACGTCAATCGCTGCACCAGCGACAAATGCTAAGTATGTTACGCTGCCAGAAGTACCGGAGGGCTTCACGCTTGCTATCCAATCATCAGACAGCAAAGTAATCAAAACGAATGGTAAAATTACTCCTCAAAAAACAGACACGACGGTTTATCTCGTGCTTCGAGTAACAAGAATCTCAGATGGTTCAGAAGCAGATACGGTTTCTATTGCGGTAATCGTACCTGCAAAGAGCCATGGAAACTCCGACAAAAAGGACTGAGGCTCCAGTACAACCCATACACCTGTAGGAGTTAAGTATGAGGGCAATCCAGAAGCAGGCAATCTGCTGGATTGCCCTTTTTTAGTAAGCTGTTATAATAGGCCCTATATCAAGGGGGTGTACCATAGATCATGCCGGATGTAATGTTTTACCGGGATCATTCCCTTCCATTCTTGGAAGCTAAGCATTGTTTGAAGAGTGATCTTGCCTATCAAAAGCATTTCCATGAAGAGTATTCGATAGGGTTGATTGATACAGGAGAGACATATGCCTGGTGCGATGGGTCAATGCACCGGGTGGAAGCAGGGAGAATGATTAGTTTTCCTCCAATGATGCTCCATGCCTGTCATCCGGAAGAAGGCGCAGACTGGAGTTACAAGATGCTGTTTATTAAGCAGGAGTGGCTTCAAGGTTTGAAACAGCAGGAGCTTGACCAGCTACATATCCCTTTTTTACTTGGAGAGGGGAAAAACAAAGCTTGCCGACGCTATTTAAATCAAACGATGGATGCATTAGCAGGGTCAGGTACACCACTTGCGATAGAAACATCGCTAATCGAATTGATGCAAGCTATTGTAAGTCCTAATATGTCCGATTTTGAGCATAGAGGCCGCAGCATCAAACAAGACCGGAAATACGTTAATCTAGTAAGTGAATATTTGCATGAGCATTATACGGAAAAGATTACGCTAGACGACCTCGAGCGTATAACGGGTATCAGCAGATTTCATCTCATTCGTTTATTCAAGCAATCGAGCCATTTGCCGCCGCATGCCTATCAGAACTTGCTGCGAATTAATCATGCTAAGACAGAACTCATGAAGAAGCAGCGGCCGATTGCAGATATTGCGGCGGAAGCGGGATTCTATGACCAGAGCCATTTTTCGAGAACCTTTAGAAGGATCGTAGGAGCTACCCCGCAAAAGTACGCCATATCTATGTAATAGAAAGAGCAATTTTATACAATACCGCCGCTCCGTTCTCAAGTACAATGAGGGCAATTGAGAAAGGGAGTGGCATCATGGTTCAACATTTGGAACTGGAACAGCAATTTACAACTGCATTTAAAAAAATGGCAAGGCGCGCGGATCTAAAAGCCTATGTAGAGAAAACCCCGGAGTTAAACCGGATTTTGCGTCAGGCTGCTTTGCGGTATATGGCTGGAGATACTCTTCAAGACGGAATTGCTGCCGGGACAAAACTTGTAGAAAGGGGTTATTCTCTTTCCATCGAATATATTGGGGAGAATACGCTAAGCGTCTCAGAATGTGAACAGGCTGCAGCAGAGATGAAAGCGCTTATCTATGAATTGAAGAAGGCTGGAATCCCGGCCAGGGTATCGTTTGATTTGTCACATATCGGGCTGTCCATAGGCAAGTCGCTCGCATATTCCTGTTTGATAGATTTGGCCGGACAGACAGCAGATACGGATATTGAGCTGTTTATCAGCATGGAAGAGTCGGGGAAAACAGATGACATATTATCCGTCTATAAACAGGCAGCAGCTGTCTATTCCGGTATTGGGATTACATTGCAGGCACATCTGCTGCGAACACCGGATGATTTGGCAACCCTCACATCGCCTTGTCGGATTCGTATTGTGAAAGGGGCTTATCAAGAACCGGACAATCTCTCAATCTCCCGGTCACCTGAGTTGAATCAACGTTATTTGCAACTGGTTGAAAAAGCTGTCCAACAAGGGCATCGGGTTTCTATCGCAACCCATGACGAAGTTATGATTAACTCTGTACTGGAACGTGAGTGGCTGGAAAATAATCATGCTGAAATCGAAATGCTGTACGGTATTCGCCCGGACCTGGCCAGTAGACTTCAAAAATCCGGAAAACCCGTACGTATTTATACTCCTTACGGACAGGAATGGTATTTGTATTTATGTCATCGAATTGCCGAATATCCGCCTAATCTGTATCAAGCTGTTATCGATATGGTAAGCAAACAGGAAATGAACAACAACTACTAGGATGGAGTGTGTTCAATATGGCAACGAATAATTATCACTTAAATGACGGTTCTTCACTTGCACCAAGGCTAGAGCTGCAGCAGTCCTGGTGGGCCATGATCGGCCTTGGAGAGAATGGCCGGGAGTGGACGATGGAAGAGAAGTTTGAGCAGATTGCGGCTGCCGGGTTCACCGGTATAAGTGCAACTATGCCGGCTGAACAGGATTATGCGGAATGGCATCGTCTGCTGGATAAGTATCAGTTTACCTTCAGTACGGTTGCTTTCCCATCAAGTAAGAGCGACATGAGGGATATCTTGGACACAGTGAAGCAATTTGGCAGGGTGCAATATATTAACTCTCAGGTCATGGATTCATTTGTTGTTGGTGATGAGGCAGTCCAATTGCTGCAAGATCTTCTTGAAGCGTCAAATGAAGCGGGTATTCCACATTTTATCGAAACACATCGGGGAAGGATCACACAGGATTTGCTCCGGACGACAGACTATGTACGGGCATTGCCGCAGTTACAGCTGATTATTGATTTATCGCATTACATCGTCGCCGGTGAATTAGACGGTGGTGTCGGCAGCCGCGCCGAGGCAGAGTTTAATGTTCTCTTGGAACGAACGGCAGGTATTCATGCCCGCATCTCGAATGGGGAGCAGGTTCAGATTGATATCGGTAAGAGCGGCAAACATCAGATGGTGGAGAATTTCAAACGCTGGTGGCGTAAAGGGATGCAGAACTGGTATGCGAATGCAGTCCCTGGCGATATTCTCTCTTTTGTTCCTGAGCTGGGTCCCCCAGGATATGCGATTACGCGCCTGGATGAGAATGGCCGGGAAATCGAAACGACTGACCGCTGGCAGCAGGCGCTTCTCTTGAAGCAAATTGCCGAGGAGCTGTGGCAAGAGGTTGTAGCCGAGGCTGCGAATAAGAATGCTGTACGTTAAATAGAGGCAAACGCTGCTGCTCACTCATGTGGGCAGTTTTTTTTGTGTTCAAAGACAGAAATGATCAATAAAATTCCCTGATTTGCCAATTTATCTTCCAAATGATCAATCGGAATGAAGGTTTTGCCCATACCCAGATGGAGTGTAGCCGTTCTATATGACGGTAAACGGCGATGGCATTTCGGCTATTACGCGGGATTATGGTTCGTCAGCTACCAATAGGCATGGCGTGGTTACGACGGAAAGTGTGTTCTGGAATACGACAGGACTTGCCGCTCACAGCAGCAAGAACGGCATTATTGTGGAATCCGAGCAATTCGGGAACGGTTATGTCATTGGAACCAAAGGTCCGGTGAACGGTGTTAATGTTCAGATTACCGGTTCGATTCCTGAAGCAGACACTAAGCCGTTTGATATGGCGGAAGGTGTTGGTGAAGGAGATCGTTTATCACCGCAAAGCTTATTCGAGGATCAATATACAAGGCGGGAAAGTCAACTGGCAACAGGACTAGCCTCGCTGCTCGTGAATGGTGAACCATTGGATGGCGTACAGTTTCTGAAAACGGCATATACGGTTGTTTTGCCTTACGGAACAAAGGATACGCCAACTCTTGAGGCTACAGCTCTTGCCAGCGATGCGGTCGTCAAAGTTGAACAGTCGGCAGCACCTAACGGCACGGGTACAATTCATGTCACAAAGAATGGGCAGACGCAGGACTATAAAGTAACGTTCCAAGTTGCTGCTAATCCCGCTCTTCCTAAGAGTATCTCGCTCTCCCCTGACCGATCGACTCTTGGATGGCGTGTCACTAGTGATGCGATAAGTGTGGGTCATGAAGGAACGCTGAAGTCTCTTATTACGCTGAATAACGGAGAGACGATCGATCCGGTTCAGGCTGGTCTCATAGTAAAATATAAAGTGGATAACAAAGAATTAGGCAGTATAAAGAAAGGTAACGTGTTTAAAGCGAAAAAGCCTGGAACGGTGAAAATTACGGCAACAAGCAAAATGAACGGCACTGAAGTTTCGGCTTCAAAAACGTTTACGGTATTGGATGCAATGGCTGAGCCGGAAGGTAAGCTTGCAGCAATAAAGCAAGTGACGGCAAGTGCGAATGATGGCAACCTGCCAATCAATACGATGGATCGTGATCCGGATTCCAGATGGTCGGCCGACGGCAGCGGACAATATTTGCTGGTCGAGCTGGAGCAGTTGAGGAAGATCGATCAGGTCAGCATTTTGTTTTATAATGGCAACACTCGCTACAGTACCTTTGATATTGAGGTATCCGAAGATGGTGTTTATTATGAGAAAATCCTTGATCATCAGAAGAGCAATAAGCCTTCACCTAATGCAGCCGAAAGCTTTGTTTTCCCTAAGCCGGTCAAGGCTAAATACATCAAATATGTTGGCTACGGCAATGAGCTGAATGGCTGGAACAGCATTGTGGAGTTTTGGGCACATGTAGCTAAGAAATAAGCTTAATCTACAGCAGGAGAGGGACATCCCTCTCCTTTTTCTCATGACAGGATGCTTCCTCGTCATTTCGGGAAAGCTAATCCTAATTATGGATAAAGGAGACTTACGCATGACAGGCTGGTCCAAATGGCTGCGAAGCCATCTGATTCCTTTCAAGCAGAATAGACTATTGCAGATTATTATCGCGGTGTTCATCGTGTTTTGGATCATCATGGCGATCCGGCCCTCAGACTGGAAAATCTGGGCGGTCGAAAACGCGCTATTGCTTGTTTTCATCATTGTTCTGGCTATCGTATACCGTAAATACCCGCAGAGTAATTTATCGTATCTGCTTATCGCCTTTTTCCTTGCCATGCATGCTTATGCTGCGCATTATACGTATCAGAATACACCAATCGACGAATGGTTGAAGCAGGCCTTTCATATTAAAAGAGGCTTTTATGACCGAATCGTTCATTTTGCTTTTGGTCTGTTAATCGCCTTCCCTGTGCGGGAAGCTGTCCAGTATTTTCTCAAGCTCCGCACGAAATGGCCTCCCTATATCGTGACGTTCACGATGATCATGACGGCAAGTGCCTTATATGAGCTGCTCGAAATGTGGTCGGCGTATCTGTTTAACCGGAAGATGGCTGCCCAATACATTGGACTTGAGGGCGATCCATTTGATGCGCAGAAGGATATGACATGCTCTCTCTTTGGTGTCCTGCTGGCTATTGTGATTTTTCTGATTTTGCATAAATTGCTAAATAAAAGACATACCAAATAACCTCTTTCGGCTCAAAGGCTGAGAGGGGTTATTTGCTTACATTTACATCAATGATTTAACAGATATTGCTTTGGCGTCTTCCCGAAGGTTCGTTTGAACATTCGGATAAAATAGCTTGTCTCCATGCCAACAATTTCGGCTACCTTCTCAATCGTGATGCCAGACTGCTCCTGAAGCAACTCCATCGATTTGCGCATACGCAGCTGCAGGATATACTGCTGCGGCGTTACCCCAAATTGCTCAACAAACAGCCGGTGAAAATGCTGGACGGAATAACCCGCCGATCGGGCGACATTAGCCAGCGCAAGACGCTCATTGTAATGTTCATGCATTAACTGGACAGCCGTTTGGAGCGCAGCATTGGCCTGTCTGGAGGGAGACTCGTTCTTGCTTGCTTTCTTTGACGCGGATTGTCCTTCCAGAATCGTGAGCATCATATTGTACATTCGTTTAGACGATTCCCAGTAGGCATGCTCTCCGTTCTGACTGATCAAATACCACAGAGATTCTAGTTGATCCCATAAGCTGTCGAAATGAATTGTAGCTACCATATTCAGAATCAGCTCGTCCATTTGCAGCAGTAAAGGTTCAGCTGTATAACCACGGAATGCAACAAAGTCTAATTCCCAGTTCTCCTCATCTCGTTCAGGATAATATTCATGAGGTGTATTGGCAGGTAAAATAAAGATGGTTCCAGGTGATAATCTTAGCTCCTGACGTCCGTCTATACGGAATCGGCCATAGCCGCTTCGGGACAGAAAAATTTGATGAGCGGGATAACCTTCGGGCCTATCCAGATGCTTTTGCGCATGGCTGCCGACACAGCAAACATAGAGCGGTAAAAGCTGTTCCAGATTGGCAAATTGGGCAAGCAGGAAGGGCATCATAACGGCATGGAATCTCCTCTTATGTTAAGATTGTACGATTTCTTGGTGTAACTGTTATACGGATATTAGACTACTTCTTATTATAATCAAAAGTAGATAAGTGGATATAACGATTATTGGAGGAGGCAGTCAAGTTGGTGCAAAACGAGAAGGTATATCGTATTCAAACCGATTCATATAAGCCAAAAGAAATCTATCCATCTTCTTTAAAGCTTGGAGGAGCTCATCCAGAAGGTGACCATATTTCGTTTACAAATTACTACATGGAACTTAACGGGAAGCCATATTTTGCGGTATGCGGTGAGTTTCACTACTCCCGTTATCCGGAGGCAGAATGGGATACCGAATTACAAAAGATGAAGCTGTCGGGGATTACGGTTATTCCGACTTATATTTTCTGGAATCATCATGAAGAGATGGAAGGGGAGTTTCATTGGGAGGGCAATCTGAACCTTCGCAAATTTGTCGAGGTATGCGGCCGGAATGGTCTTTATGTCATTCTAAGAATTGGTCCATTTTGTCATGGTGAGGTCCGTAATGGTGGTTTACCTGACTGGCTGTTCGGCAGAGCCTTTGATGTCCGTTCGAATGACGAAGGTTATCTGAACTATGTGTCTCGTCTGTACAACGAAATCGGTAAGCAGGCAGCTGGTCTATTGTATAAAGACGGTGGTCCGGTTATCGGCATTCAGTTGGAAAATGAGTTCCGTGCGGCTGCAGCTCTATGGGAGATAACGGCAAAGCAAGGGGACGAATATATGAGCGGAGGCACAGGTGGGGCAGAGCATATTATTCGCCTGAAGGAGCTTGCACAGGAAGCAGGATTAACAGCCCCAATCTATTCGATTACCGGCTGGGGAAATGCTCCAGTTCCGGAGGATGAGGTGCTTCCTCTGTATGGCGGTTATGCCTATACGCCATGGACCGTGAACGAGAAGCAGCCGGAGCAAAAGCCTACTGCTGAGTATTTATTTACGGATTACCATAACGATACGAATGAAGCCCGAGACTTCGCTCCTCCCTATGCGCGGACAAAATATCCTTTTGCCTGCTGTGAAATGGGTGGAGGCATGCAGGCTTGGTATTTAGCCAGATTCCAAGTGGATCCTGAAAGTGTGCTGGCAATGAGCCTGGTCAAGATCGCCAGCGGCTGCAATTTTATCGGCTATTATATGTTCCATGGCGGGACCAATCCGATTGGCAAGACCGGCTATCTGAATGAAAGCACGACTCCAAAAATTACGTATGATTTCCAAGCTCCTATTGGCGAATTTGGGCAAATTCGGGCTTCGAATCATTTGATTCGGCCGCTGCATTATTTTCTGCAGACTTTTGGCGGACTACTCGCTCCTATGGGCACGCTTCTGCCGGAAGGTGCAAGCGGGCTGCGACCGGAAGATACGAACACCCTTCGTTATTCCGTTCGAACAGACGGGCATTCCGGATTTCTATTCGTAAATAACTATCAGGATCATGTCGAGATGTCCGAGCACGAAGGTGTTCGGTTTGCTGTCGAGCTTGGCGGCGAGACGTTGGTGTTCCCAAGAACGGAGCCTCTTACGGTCCGTCCTAATGCTTCATTCTTCTTGCCATTGAACATGAACTTAAGCGGCGTTCAATTACGAAGCGCAACCGCGCAGCCAGTGACGTTGCAGCAATCGGGTGATGTGAATACCTATTTCTTCTTAATGCTGGAAGGTAATGAGGGTGAATTTGTTCTTGGTGATCACGGAGTTGCATCGATAGAAGCAGACCGTGGAGTTGTGGCGCAGGAAGAGAGCGGGGAATACATCATAACGGTGTCTTCCGATACTTCCAGCCTGATCCGTATTTATCGTGAAAATGGTTCAGAAGTGCGGATTTATGCGATGACAGCAGCAGAAATGGCATTGATGTGGGAGCTTGTTATAGACGGTGAAAAGCAAATTTTGTTCTCGACGGCTGTACCCGTATGTTCGGATAAGGGAATTGAATTTGTGACGAGCAGCTCATTCACTGCACGGGAGTATGATGGAGCAAGCAAAAACGGATTTACTTCTTATCAGCTTCATGTACCTGAGAAAAAGTCGGAGCTTTCAATTGTCCGCATTCATGATCATAAGGTGGCTGTACGCTTTACACCAGACGTCATGGACGATCTGGAGGATCTTATTCTGAACATTTCATACACAGGAAATGTGGGTTATGCCTTCTCTGAAGGGCAGCTATTTCATGATCATTTCCATAACGGAGACCTTTGGGAGATTGGCCTCGCGAGATTCCCTCATGTGCTGCAAGCAGGTGAAATTATCCTAGAGACAACGCCGCTTCGGATTGGGAAGACAACTTTTTCAGATGATAATAATATGGCTGCTGAGCAGCATTTCGAAGGCGAGAAAATTGCTCTTTTCCACGACATAACAGCTGTTCCTATTTATCGGGTTAGGATGAATTTGGGGAGAAAATAGGATTGAAAACAAGATTTGCGTATGCTATGATGTGCAAAAGCGTTGAAGAGAAATACATGCAAGCCGCTTATGTTCAGAGAGCAGGGGGAACGCTGAGACCTTTGCCTTAAGCGATGTATGGAGTCGTCTCGGAGCTGTTGACTGAAGGCTGAGCTCAGAATTTTCAGCTGTGTAGGATCAACCGGACTGGCACACGTTATCGTGCAGCAGGTAAGAGCAATCTTACTTCATGAGACCGGCATCGCAAGATAACCGGTAAATCAGGGTGGTACCGCGAAGAGTTAACCCCTTTCGTCCCTAGGTTAGATCAGCTATGCAGCTGACGCCTAGGGAAGAAAGGGGTTTTTATTATTAATATGACTTTAGAAGCAATGAAGAGAAATAGCGACAAGCTGCTTATGCCCAGAGAGCAAAGGAAAAGCTGAGACCTTTGCCATAAGCAATGTCCGCGGTCATCTCGGAGCTGTTGATCAAAACGTCTCTTTAGAGTCGGAGTAGGTTCAACCGGAGTAGCACACGTTATCGTGCTGCAGGTAAGCGCATAGTCTTACCTCTTGAGACCGGCATCGTAAGATATCCGGTGAACCAGGGTGGTACCACGAAGAATAAACCCCTTCGTCCCTTATTGGCCTAGCAGCCTAGCTGCGTCAGCCGATAAGGGATGAGGGGGTTATTTTAATTTACAGGGGGCTGCCGATTATGGAACAAACCATTCAAAAAACTCAAGCAACTCAAGCAACAGAAACGAAACAAACCTGGATGACAGGTTCTGAAGCATTACTGCAAGGATTACTGGATGAAGGTGTAGATACTGTATTTGGTTATCCAGGCGGAAGTGCCTTATATATTTATGACGCGATGACTCGCAATGCGGAGTTCAAACATATTCTTACCCGGCATGAACAAGGCGCTGTGCATGCTGCTGACGGTTATGCAAGGTCGACGGGAAAGGTTGGCGTATGTATTGCCACTTCCGGACCCGGGGCGACTAACCTTATAACGGGCATCGCGACAGCTCATATGGATTCCATTCCAATGGTTATTATTACGGCTAATGTCATGACATCTTTGATCGGGACGGATGCCTTCCAAGAGGCTGATATTATTAGTATTACGATGCCAATTACGAAGCATAGCTTTTCCGTACGAGATGCTGCGGACATTCCTAGAATTTTGCATGAAGCCTTTTATCTAGCCACTACCGGGCGGAAAGGTCCCGTGCTCATCGACATTCCGAAGGATATTTCCAATGCGAAGCTGTTGTATGAGACTTACAAAGCAGAGGTTCAATTACGTGGATACGTGTCGAAGCCGGCTTTGGATAACGAGAAAATTGAGCAGTGGCTGGAAGCAATCACCGAGGCTAAAAGACCAATTATTATTGCTGGCGGAGGGATTGTCCACTCGAATGCATCCGATGAGTTAATCCAATTTGTTAATCAGACACAAGTTCCTGTTGTAGCAACTTTACATGGATTAGGCGGATTTCCCAGCGGACATGAATTAGGGCTTGGCATGGCCGGCCATCATGGCAACTTCGCAGCGAATATGGCCATTCAGCAGGCCGATCTCATTATCTCACTTGGTTCACGGTTTGATGACCGGCTGACGATGAAGGTCGACGGCTTCGCCCCACAGGCGAGACGAATCGTTCATATCGATATTGATCCAGCGGAGATTGGGAAAATTATTAATGCAGATATTGGCATAGTAGGTGATTTGAAGGACATTCTTGCTTATGCCTCTACGAAAGCAAAACCTTCTAAAGCGGCAGGCTGGATGGATCAATTACGGCAATATCGGTCACAGCATCCTTTACGCTATAACGATTCAGACACGGAAGTGAAGCCGCAGTTTGTTCTTGAGATGATTCATGAAGCTTCGCATGGCGATGCAATTATAACGACGGATGTTGGACAGCATCAAATGTGGACAGCACAATTTTACAAGTTTAATCACCCGCGCTCGCTCCTGACTTCCGGCGGTCTTGGAACGATGGGCTTTGGTTTCCCGGCGGCGATTGGTGCGCAGATTGGCAATCCCGATCGATTGGTTGTCTCGATTAACGGGGATGGAGGGATGCAGATGTGTGCGCAGGAAATGGCGATTTGCGCCGTGCATCAGATCCCGGTTAAGATCGTCGTTCTTAATAATCGAGTACTTGGCATGGTGCGGCAGCAGCAGGAGCTGATGTATGAGAATCGTCTCAGTCAGATTGATCTTGCTGGAAGCCCTGATTTCGTTAAGCTGGCTGAGGCTTATGGGTTGAAAGGACTACGAGCGAGCAATAAGGAAGAGGCAATCGCTGCCTGGAAGGAAGCGATAGAGACACCAGGGCCAGTGCTTGTTGAGTTTATGATTCCGATGGATGAAAATGTTTATCCAATGGTTCTTGGGGGTACTGCTTTAGATGAGATGCTTTTAGGTGATTTCGAGTAAAACCTTCTCCGGTTTTTTACGTATAATGGTTATCACCCATCAGGAGGAGAAAATGAGGAAATTCATCTTTTTACTTGTGGCAGCCGTATTTACCCTTATCTCGCTGTCTGGTTGCAGCAAAGGTCCATCGAAAGCAGATGTTTTAAAGGAACTAAAACCTGCCGAGAATGAAAAGTACGCCATCCATTTATTTTACAAGGACAGTCTTCCTGGTAGTGAAACAAATGAGGTTAATCTGTTCCAAAACTCAGATCCAGCGATTAACAAGGCGATTGTGAAAATTCAGTTCTGGGATCACTATCAAGAACGGAATAGGAAGTGGGCCAAGGCGATCGGCGTCAATGAATTTCCGATGTATGTCCTTGTTGATGCAGATGGGATCGTACTGATGACTCCTTATTGGAGCCAATTGAAAGAATTTCTAACGGAATCACTGCTAAAATAATAAACCAGGCGTAAACCAGTTGACAGCAATAACTGTATACATTATTATAACAGTAATAACTTAAGTTACAGTTACTCACTTTCGATTAAAGGCGGTGATGACCGTGAATTTTGAAGTCAGCGATTGGGTGCAAGGTCAAACGATCAGTGGCGAATTTATTTTCGGCTATGTCGAGCAGATCGACTTGGAGCAAGGTGTTGCAAAGGTTTATGTTGTAAAGTCAGATAACGAGGATTCTGCCGGTCGAATCGCGCTTGCCAAGCTTCATCATATGAAGGAGCAGGCACAATGGTCTCCTGAAGAGGAAGACATTCGTGGTCTGATTGATCTCGCATTAGAGACGCAGGATCAGGAATGGTTTATGGAGCTCAGCGATCAGTTGAAGGATACGGTAAAAGGCGATTCCAAAGGTCGCAGCGTATTCTCGAAAAATAATGTATCCCGTTTATCGACATATATTTAAGTGTTGTATGAATGAATTAATTAAAAGTGGCCAGTGCAGGATCCAAATCTGCACGGCCACTTTTTTGTTTTTAAAAAGTAAAAGAAGGTTAATAGCAAACGGAGCAATGGCGATCGGAAGAACGTTCGAATGCGAAGTTGGCTGTTTAACTAAAGTTTTGCTTTTTTGTCCCTGGGACTATACGACTAGTCTTTCTTTATTTGCTGGTCATTCTTCAAATGCTCGTATTATAATAACGTCAATTCAGTTTCATGAAACCGCAATCATGTTTAGAAGGGGCGTTATTATGTTTTTTAAGAAATATCCGTGGAAGAAAAATGCGTTAAGAAGATTGATTTTCTCGTTTATTTGTATTCTTTTGCCACTCTATATTCTAAGTATGATTATCTACAGCTGGGGAGTCCGAACGCTGCAGGATGAGATTTCGAAATCAATGATCTCCCAAGTGTCTCAGTATTTCAGCGGGATGGAGGAGGATTTCAAGCGAATTCAAATTTTGCAATATGATGCTCTGAACGATGATAATTTGAACCGACTTGGAGCGATTCCGGATTCGCTTAATGACATCGAAAAGATGCAAAGCATCCTTAGGCTTCAACAGCGGCTTAACGCCATTCGCAACAGCAGCACTTATATAAAAGACGTATACGCTTATATTCCGGCCATCCAGAAAAATGTTTCTGCGCTTACGATCACAACTTTTGATCAGAATCAATTTGATGCTTTAAGTCAATTCCCATTCGAGAAAGACTCTCCTGTGATGAATCTGAATGGCGGGATGTTCCTAAGTGCGGTGTATCCATTCACGAAGCCAAATAGTACGAGGGAGCCGTTGTTCATTATCGCGATTGAACTAGACGAGGGCAAGCTTGCAGAAAAGCTAAAAACGATGGTGAACTCCACCGAAGAGGGACTGATCTATCAAAGCCCGCAGTTTGTTATGACAACGAGTAAGGAGCCCTTTGTAAACAATGCCATTTCTGCCCATATGAACGAAAAGAAAAGCACTAAATCCGTCAGCGTTAATGGCAAACACTATCTTGCTGTTTACACATCCTCTCCATACTTTGGGGCGGTATTGAGCAAATATGTGCCAGAGAACGCCGTATTCGAGCCGCTTCGCAAGTATCGGAATTGGTTCCTCATGCTGGCAGCGGTCTCTTTGATTATCATCGTTATCTATTCATTATACGTCTATAAGTACATCCATAAGCCGCTCGACAAGCTGGTTAAAGCTTTTCGAAAAGTGGAATATGGCGATTTTAATGTTCAGATCGGTCATAAGCACAATGATGAATTTCAATATATTTACACCCGGTTTAATGTCATGCTGGACAATTTGAATTCCTTAATTGATCAAGCCTACAAGCAGCAGATTCTAACTCAAAAGGCGGAGCTGAAGCAGCTGCAGTCTCAGATTAATCCGCATTTCTTATATAACAGCCTCTTTATTCTTAACACGATGTCGAGGCTTGGGGACTATGACAATCTCGAACAATTCTCGAACCAGCTTGGCGAATATTTTCAGTTCGTCACTCGTAACAGCTCCGATGAAGTGCCGCTTGAACGAGAGGTGAATCATGCGAGGGTCTATACGGAAATTCAAGAAATGCGCTTCTCCAATCGGATTCGTATCGATTTTGGCGAGCTGCCGGATCATACCGGACACATCATGGTGCCGAGGCTTATTTTACAGCCGATTATTGAGAACGCCTTTGAGCATGGACTTGAGAAGAAAGCAGAAAATGGCTTGCTGATGGTTCAATTTAAGAAGAATGATCAAGGGATACAAATTATTGTAGAAGACAATGGCGGACATGTTGAGGCTAGAAATCTTGAAGAACTAAAGAATCGCTTAAACTATCCGGAGGCTACAGAGACAACGGGTTTATTAAATATTCATCAACGAATACGGCTGAAATTTGGACAAGACAGTGGATTAACAGTGGAACCAAGCGAGCAGGGTGGCCTGAAGATCACGATGACAATGAATACCTTGGATGGAGGCGTATAAATGTACAGACTTTTAGTTGTGGATGATGAAGTGATTATTGCAAATGGGGTCAGCGAGGTTCTTCAAAATGTTGCTCATCTGGAGCTTGATGTGTATAAAGCTTATTCCGGGAATGAGGCGGTTAAGTTATTTGACCGCACCCGGTTTGATATCGTGTTGACCGATATTCGTATGCCGGGAATCGATGGTCTGCAGCTGCTGGAGAAAATCCGGGAGCGATGGCCTCAATGTAAGGTTATTTTCTTAACCGGCTATAACGAATTCAATTATGTATACTCCGCTATTCAATACGAGGGAGTCAGCTATATTCTGAAAACCGAAGGCTATGACAAAGTGATTCGAATCGTCGAGCAGACAATAGCGGAAATAGAAACTGAGCTAAAGGCGGAAACCTTACTCAAAAAAGCTCAGGAGCAGCTGGAAGCGACACGAGGTCTTCTTCAGAACGATTATGTATTAAGAATCTTGAAGGAGCAGCTTAATTTGCAGGAAATTAATCAGGAGCAGTTCGACGAGCTGACTATTCCGCTGCGTGCCGATTGGCCTGTCCTTATTCTGCTGGGACGGAACAACAGCTTATCTGAACGATTGACTTTTTCGGAGAAATCCCGCCAGCTGTACAAAATCAAGTTAATTGCTGAGCAGTATTTGTCTACACATGCCTCCATTATCGCTGCGGTGAATGAGAATATGGATCTCATCTGGCTAATCCAGCCTCTCAGGGAGCAGCAGAGTGGTGAAAGGGAATGGGAACGTATGCTGACCTTCGTGAAGGGTCATCTGGAGCTTATTCAGGCGGGTTGCCGAGAGTCAGCTGGTGAGATTGTATCGTTCGTCTTGGATGACAGCCCAGTAGAATGGGCGAATGTAGCCGATCGGTTCGCAACGCTAAACATGATGATGAATTATCGGATTGGTCAAGGATCCGGAATGCTGCTTCTAGATAAGCTTGTCATTGAGAAGCAGTCCTCAGGAAACCATCGGGATAAAGTCCGTCAATCCAAACTGACAATGCTTGCTGATCAATTGGATAATGGACATCGAGCCGAATTCCATAACAGCTTACAAGAATGTGCGCTGCCTATGCAGCACATATCCAGCATGCATGATGTTCCAACTCAAGAATTTTATTATTCGATTGCCCTTATCTATCTTTCTTATATGAATCGCTGGCATTTGGTAGAAACAGTGGCAGCTGAGATTGGCCTGCACAAGCTGATGCAGCCGGGCGAGCATGACAGTTGGAAAACCGCGTTTGACTATCTGGGGCATGTAGGTGAGATGTTATTTAATCTCCAGAATCAGGAGGAAGAGAGAAGGGCAAATGCAGTTATTACACTCATTCAAAAGCATGTTCAGGAGCATCTGTATAACCCGGATGAGCTGTCGTTAGTCCGGCTTGCGGAGCTTGTTTATTTCAATCCTTCTTATCTTTCTCGATTGTTCAAGCAAGTAACAGGAGAGAATTTATCTGAGTATATTTCATCCGCTCGAATGATGAAAGCGAGGAAATTGCTCGAGAAGCCAGAGCTGAAAATTCAGGAAGTAGCCGAAATGGTTGGTTACGGTACAGCGACGAATTTTACTCGCTCCTTCCGCAAGGCTCTGTCAATGACACCACAAGAGTATCGGTCTTCATTCATGCTTAAGTAAACAGCTGATTCAAAGGTAAAGACATGAATATTGTTTCCCTCTCGCTGGACAACTACCATTAGAGATATAGGGGCCCTACTAAAAATAAACATTCCAGGGAGGTTCATATGAATAATAAAAATAAAGTGAAATCGACGGCAATTGGCGTTATGGCTGCGATGATGATGCTCTCTGCTTGCAGCTCCGGTGGTTCGAATAATGAGAATAATGCAACTGACAAACCTGATAATAACACAGCTACAGCAGCAACAAATTCCACAGAACCGGCTGTTGATCCAATGGCGAAATATGATCCTCCTATTGATATTACAGCTTGGCGTTATACGGAATCCACCTATCAGTACGAGAATGGCGATACGATAGAGAACAACATTTACACGAAAGCTTATGAAAGTGATCTAGGGATTAAGCTGAAATACCAGTGGACGGTTCCGATTGAACAATTTGATCAAAAGCTGAATGTATCCATAGCGTCCGGTGATCTGCCTGATATTATGTGGCTGAAGAACAAGCAGCTGACCGATCTTGCTGAGAACGATATGCTATATGATTTGACGGATTTGTTCGAGAAGTATGCTTCTCCAATTACAAAGAAAATAATGCTGCAGGACGAAGCCAGCTTTAATACGGCGAAAATCGGCGGCAAACTGATGGCGATCCCAAGTACGGCATCAGCTGTGGATGGCCTGCCAATCCTTTATCTGCGGACCGACTGGTTAAACAAGCTTAATCTTCCGGAGCCAAAAACGATGGATGATGTGATCAAAATTGCGGAAGCGTTTACAAAAAATGACCCGGACGGCAACGGAAAACCGGATACGTTTGGTCTTGGTCTGACGAAAACCTTTATGACTGACGGCCAGTTCGGCGGGTCCGGCTTCTTCTCCGGTTATCATGCTGCACCAGAAAAATGGGTGAAGGATGCTTCCGGCCAGCTTGCATACGGCAGTATTCAACCTGAAATGAAAGCTGCTTTGCAGCAGCTTCAAGATATGTATAAGCAAGGTCTGCTGGATAAAGAATTTGGCGTTAAGGACCGTGCGAAGGTGACGGAATCAATCGTTAGCGGCAAGCTTGGCATGTTCTACGGTACGATGTCTGCTCCACTCTCGGTTATCCAAGAGAATGTAAACAGCGATCCAAACGCAGAGTGGAAATCCTTCCCTCTCGTCTCCTTTGATGATCAGAAGGCAACACCAATTGGTAAAATGCCGATCCAGCGTTATTTTGCAGTCAGCAAAGACAGCAAGCATCCGGAAGCGATTATTAAGCTCTTGAACTTCAGCATGGAGGGCTTTGAAGAGGATGCGGTTGATAATGGATTTGGTTACAGCAAGAATAACATCCCGGTATACCTGTACAGCCTTATTAGTGCAGAGCCTGCTAAGAAAAACCTGAATGCCCATCTGAATGCGATAGCAGCGCTGGAATCCAAAGATCCATCCAAATTATCAACGGAAGAGAAAGGCTACTATGACAAAATCGTAGACTTCCGCGGTGGCAATCGTGAGAACTGGGGGACAGAGCGCGTATTCGGCTCCCCAAGCAGCTTCGACGTTATTAACCAATATGTCAATGACAACAACTATACGTTTGATGCCTTCTATGGAGCATTGACTCCTACTATGGTAGAAAAGCTGTCTTCTCTGCAAAAGATGGAAGAAGAAGTGATTACTAAGATTATTATGGGTCAATCTATCGATACATTTGATAAATTTGTAGAAGACTGGAAGAAGCTCGGCGGCGATCAAATTACGAAAGAAGCTAACGAGTGGGCAGCAAAAAATAAATAAGATGGTGAAGGAGAAGTGGGAAGAGGGGTTACATCCGCTTTCCACTTCTTCGTCCATATAACGGAGGTTTCACAGTATGCAATTAAAGAAAAAGCTCCAGGAATGGCCTCTGCATCTCATGTTGCTGCCCGGCATTCTATTGACACTATTATTCAGCTACGTGCCTATTATGGGCATTGTGATTGCTTTTCAGAAATTCTCACCAGCTAAAGGGATTTTCCATTCCAAGTGGATTGGCCTCGATAACTTCCGCTATATGCTGGAGCTGCCGAATTTCACGAGTATTTTGTGGAATACCATTTTTATTGCTGTGTTAAAAATCATTGCTGGTATGATCGTGCCAATCGTGTTCGCACTTCTTCTCAACGAGATTGCGGGAGCCTTCTTCAAACGAACGATTCAAACGATCATTTATTTCCCTTACTTTTTGTCCTGGGTTATCCTAGGCGGCATTTTGATCGATATTTTATCCCCGTCCGGTGGTATTGTGAATCAAATGCTTGGGATATTTGGAATCGAACCAATCTTCTTCTTGGGTAATGAGAAGTGGTTCCCTTACACACTGGTCTTAACAGATACTTGGAAGCATTTCGGATATGGCACGATCGTCTATTTGGCGGCATTGACTGCTATTGATCAAAGCTTATATGAAGCTGCAACGATGGATGGCGCTAACCGATGGAAGCAGACGCTGCATGTGACCCTTCCTGGTATGATGCCAATCGTGGTCCTAATGGGTGTGCTGAGCCTCGGTAATGTACTGAATGCAGGGTTTGAGCAAGTCTTTAATCTTTATAGCCCTATGGTCTACAGTACGGGCGATATACTGGACACCTTTGTTTACCGGATTGGTTTATTGGATGCACAGTATGGGGTAGCTACAGCAGTTGGTCTGTTTAAATCGGTTATTTCCTTTGTGCTTATCGTTATATCCAATAAGCTCGCCGGACGTTATGCCGGCTATCGGATCTTTTAAGGAGGGCACATCATGCATAAGCTTACGCTCAGTAGAAAAAGCTTTCTCATCTTCAATTATATCCTGCTTGGTTTAACGGCCTTTGTTTGTATATTGCCGTTGATCAACGTGCTCGCGATATCCTTTAGCTCCAGTACGGCAGCCGCTGCCGGTTTCGTCAAGCTTCTCCCGGTTGATTTCACCTTATCTTCGTATAAATACGCGCTTCAGAAGCATGAGTTTGTCGACGGATTTTTTGTATCTTTAAAAAGAGTTGGTTTAGGTTATGCGATCAACATGCTGCTGTCCATCTTAGTCGCCTATCCACTTTCCAAGGAAAAGAAAGCACTCTCTCTGCGTAACTTTTACGCATGGTTTTTCATAATAACCATGCTGTTCAGCGGTGGTCTGATTCCAACTTACATGACGATCAAGTCTGTACATATGCTCGATACGATATGGGCATTGGTGCTTCCAGGGGCAGTACCGGTATTTAATGTCATCCTGCTTATGAACTTCTTCCGCGGATTGCCAAAGGAAATTGAAGAAGCTGCTTATATAGACGGGGCAGGTTACTGGCGTGTGCTGTGGAAAATATATGTTCCGCTCTCCATGCCGGCGATCGCTACGATTACGCTGTTTACGATTGTGACCCATTGGAACTCCTGGTTTGACGGCTTAATTTATATGAATCAGCCCATCCATTATCCGCTTCAAAGTTATTTGCAGACGATTATTATTACAACGGATCCAAGCTTAATGTCCTCGAACGAGCTGCTTAATACAGGTGATGTCAGTGACCGGACTTATAAAGCGGCGCAAGTGTTCCTCGCAGCATTCCCGGTATTGCTGGTGTATCCGTTCCTGCAGAAATATTTTATGAAAGGCCTTGTTATGGGCAGCGTGAAGGGCTAAACATCTAGCCGTCAGGAGGGAAGAGTTAAGATGGAGAAGCTTTAGCAAACACGGTGGGGAGATTTGGGGAACGGCTAGGAGTAGCTTATTATGGCCCTGTATTGTAAGCCCGAAACTTACTAATTGACAAAAGAGGCGAATGACCTTGCTATTAGAAAAACTTCGTGCAATTGACTTCGAGAATATAGTTGGACAGGCGGCCAAAAAGGCTGATGAACAAATAATAGCTGACTGGCGGAGTACCGGGGTTAAGTTCGCTGCTTCTTCAGAACGGCTTCAAAGTGTATATTATGCGGGCATTCGTAAGCTTCTTGACTGCATTGTACCTAATCATAAGGAGCATCCCGTGCTTCAGGAGGGAGGGGCGTACGCAGGCTGCTGGCTGGAGAGCACGGGCACCATTAACGCGGAACTGCTGTCTCGTTTTCTCCCTCGTGTATCCCATTCTACTTATCTCTTGTTTGCTGAGTTTCAGAGAGAAGATGGCCTAATTCCTTATAAGATTACAGCAGTAGGACCAGCCTATCGGCAAATTCAGATGGTCACGCCGCTTGCTCGAAGCGTCTGGAATCATTATTTGATGAATGGTCGTGACGCTTCGTTCTTGCGAAGAATGTACCAGGCGATGTCCCGATTTGATGATTGGCTTGTCCGATACCGGAATACGCGGAGAACCGGATGTGTGGAAGCCTTTTGTACCTTTGATACCGGGCATGATTTGTCGCCGCGCTTCTGGCATGTTCCAGATACGGCTCATCTGAATGATGCTCGTTTATACAGCCCAGAATCACCAATCCTGCCGTTTCTGGCTCCTGATTTAACCGCAAATGTTTATTGTCAGCGTAAATATCTGGCGCTTATCGCGGCTGAGCTTGGCGAGCTAGATGCTGATCAAATGCGTTGGAACGAGAAAGCAGAACAAAGCTTAAGTAGCCTCTATCAATATTGTTATGACGAGACGGATGAGATGTTTTATGACCGGGATCGGAACGGGGAATTTGTTCGTGTGCAGTCCGATGTGCTGCTGCGGGTATTGGCCTGCGAAGTAGGAGATCGAAACCGATTTGATGCAGCGTTGAAGCGTTATTTACTGAATACGAGTAAGTTTTTCGCCAAGTATCCGCTCACTTCTATTGCGATGGACGATCCACGCTTTGATCCCTCTTCTGCTTACAACAGCTGGGGAGGACCGGTTAACTTCCTGACGATCATTCGTACGGCACATGCGTTTGAATATCATGGGCGGTATGTGGAGCTGACGTGGATCATGTTCCCAATCATAAGCGCGATGGCTAGGATGACTCGTTTCTCGCAAACATTAAACCCATGGACTGGTGAAGAAGGCTATACGGATACCTATTCTCCGGCTATATTGGGTATGCTGGATTACATCGAACGTTTATGCGGTATCGTGCCTACTCCAGATGTGGAACTGTGGTTTACTGGGCTTGTCCCTTATCCGATGGATCACGGTGAAGAGGTAGCGGAGGAGACTGCCTATTCCCGTACGGTAGGCGGGATTGAATTTGAACTGGTTAATACACGCCAGCGTTCAACGGTGTATCGTAATGGTGAAGTGTTTTTGCGGCTTCCATATGGAGTTCGTGCGGTCACGAATCACAAAGGGGAGTTAATCGCTATCATCGGAATGCTTGCAAGCGAGGTAGAAGGAACGATTCAGCATGAAGGGAAAGACTACGAGGTTACAATCAAAGGCAATGAGCGGAAAGTACTTGTTGGGGAAAGTTTCGTAACGATGTCGGACATCGGGCTTGTTACGCCGGCTTATAGATAGACAAAAGAGTTCAGATAAGCCAGTCAGTTGGCTTATTTGAACCCTTTTTTTAATAATGCGCTTAACGGATTATTTTTACCAAGAGGTGATTTCCCAAACGGCAGGGAAGGAATAGAAAGCGCAGAGGGAGATGCTTTTTTCGATGCTGCAGGTGCTGTAGCAGTTGCTTTACCTTTGCTTTTGCTTATGCTTATGTTGTTACCCTTGTTGCTGCCCTTACTTTTCCCATTCGTGCCCTTGACGTTCTTACTGCCATTGCCGCCATTAGTGTTATTAGTTGTATTGCCATTAGCTTGCTCTTCAGTTTCTCTCCCCGTTTGTTCCATGTCCTGCTCTGACGTTGTCGAGCCATTACCTGATCCAACCGAGATAGATTCCGGGGCGATCTGTTTCACAAATCCAAAATGAATGATACCACTATTGTTTACGACTACAACCTTACCGATCCAGCAAAACATGTAAGACTCGCATCCCCTCATAGCGGTGGCTTATCTCATAGTTTATGGACAAAATGCTGGACCCGAATGGGTGTTTTTATAGGGAATAGAGCCTTTTTACGGCTCAAGCATAGTCAGGTTTCACTGAGGAGAATACCGATAGTTCATCTTCCAGTATGTGTATGCTTTGAATCCACATTTCTAGAAAAGCGGTTCCATCAATTAAACGGACATTGACCTCATCTGCATATTTGATGGCAAGATCACTGTAAGAGCATGTCGCAATGATTGCTACTTTTTGTACCTGTTGTTTAATCATTTGACTATGTAATATAGCTACAGGCTCAAAATTAAGCTTCACATTAGGCTCGTAGCATTTTACTTGAATAAGCTCAACGCCGTCATTCGTGTCATGCAATATATCTATCCCTCCGTCATTGCTGGAGGGTGTCACTGTACATTTCCCCTTATATACAACTTCTATGGTTCTTGCGACAAAACGTTCGAAGTCATAAGGTGTATCTTCTGTCTTTCCTTCTTCTTTTTTGAATCTTTGATACATTCCGGCTAATAAAATTTTATGTACATCTTCTTTTGATTTAAGGAATTCACTAAGTTTGTTTTGCTGTAATCGAATCTGGTTATCTTTTAGAGAATAGAGGTGGAAAGCATAATAACCAAGAGCAAATAACGTTAATACTAGCAATGTTTCAGGAACCAAAACGAATCATCTCCTTTTATGCAATCTAGTATTAACAGAACAAGAGGTATTCATAATGGAGATAAATGAATGAAGGGGCTATCCTAAAAGTCATAAAATGACGATGGGAATGCCCCTATAGGTTCAGTAACGAATGTTCTTCCAATCGAAGTCCACTCCTTGTGAGAATAGAAGTACCATAATAGAAAGATTAGGCTGGATCCTTAAGGTTAGTTTTTGCTTTGTGAGGGGCCAATGTGCGGAGTAAAAGGTTTGAGCCGGAGAAACGCAGTGCTCGCCTTTGTTCTCGGATTTCAACCGCTTAAGCGAGTTGTAATCAAGAAATCCGAGAACAACAGCGATCGGAGGTCCAAACCTTTTACGCAGTACTTGGACTTCCGAACCAAACATGACTTACAACTTTATTTATTAAGCTGCAAAGCGAGTTGCTGTGAAGGGGATTCCGGTTCTTTAACTACCGGTTTTACTTCGAATTTCTCCCATTTGACGAAATTCTCCAAAATAATGACCAGCAACACGCCAATAATGAGGCCGTTAGAGAGAATTGGCGTTAAGAGCGGAGGGAACTCCGCGAAGGCTGAAGCGGGAATGTTCATAATACTGATCCCCGTTAATACGGGAAGCGCAACTCGATAGATCGTTTTGGCGTTAAACGTTGTTCCTTGGAAGGAGCGAATCGCAGTGCCAAACATCTGCAGATAAGCAACAAATAATACCGCGTTCCCGACGGATAAAGGCAGCTGTGCCAGCCATCCACCTAGTGCGGGGAAGATCCCGACGATAATAAACATGGCAGAGCCTGCAATGAGTGCGGCACGGCGTAATACCTTTGTATTTTCAAGAAAACCAATAGATGATGCAAATGTTCCAAATGGAATAAGACCAAGACAGCCAGCCAGGATGGAGAAGCTGTTTGTGAATAGAATCGATCGTACAAACTGCTTATCTGATGCTTCTCTTTTGAAGAGTCTGCCTGCAGCTGTTAAGCTGGTCAACGTATTTGTCATGTTCACAAGACCGGCTAGAAGACCAACCATCATAATTCCAGGTTCAAATCCAGGTGTTCCCCAGGGCAGCCAATGCCAAATGCCGTTGCTGCTTCCAGTTGCTGCACCTATTCTGCTTTCGCTTCCGAACAATAAGGCATAAGCGATCCATCCGACGATGATACCGCCAAGCAGCGAGAACTGCCCCCATTTGCCCTTGCCTTTCAAATGAATGAGCGCTACAACCACGATAATAAACAAGGACAAGCCAGCTAATTGCAAATCCCATTTGCCGCCTTGATCATAACCAATCATCCCTTTGAAGAATGTATTGGCGAGCTGGAATGTAAGAAGCAGCAGGAAGACGCCCATTACCATTGGGGTAAAGGTCCGCTTCAGTACTTTCAGAAAACCGCATAAGGCGAGTACAATAACGACTGCACTGGACAAAATAAATCCAGTACTTAGGCTGGCAGCAACCGTGCCGATATCCATGCCCATTGCAGGGGCAGAAGCGCAGATACTAAGCACAAGCCCCCACCATACGCCAGCCGGACCATCCATTAGTGCATATCGATGCCCCCAGATTGCCTGAACGATACAGAGCAGACCGGTCAATATAAAGGAGCGCTGCATGGAGGAAGCGATATCTTCCGGTGCAAGTCCCAGTGCATGTCCGATCGAGAGCGGTACCATCACTGTATTGGTAAATATAAAGAAAAGCCACTGCATGCCCGCAAGCAGTACAGTAAGTGAATCTTTTGACTTCAACATGTTATTTCCCAGCTTTCCACATAATATCCGTACGTTTCGAGCTTTGATTTTCTCCCGAATGCTCCGTATATGGTATCATGGGCATAACTATATTAAAAATATTAAATAAATTGCGAAAGCATATGAAAATCATATAGCTGGTTTGCAGATCGGATCGGAACTGAAGATGGACATCAAACAATTACGTTATTTTATTGCCTTGGCAGAAGAGCTTCAAGTAACTTCAGCTGCGTATCGCCTACATATGTCTCAGCCTCCGCTTAGTCAGCAGTTAAAGCTGATGGAAGAGGAGCTCGGCGTGTCGTTATTTATTCGAAGCGGACGTTATCTCGAATTAACCGCCCCAGGCAGAACGTTGTATGAGCATGCTCTTACCATTACGCGGCTGTTGGAGGAAGCGAAGGAAGAAGTAAAAGAATCCGGGCTTGGAGTAAGAGGGAAGCTGTCCATTGGCATCAATACGTTGTCCGACGAGCGGCTTCCCGGCGTTCTCAGCGCTTTCCGCATGTTGTACCCGAAGGTTACTTTCAAAATCCAGCAGAATGAGACGATCACCTTAACCAGACTTATCAAGGATAAAGCACTTGATTTGGCGATTGTCCGCCTTCCGATTAACCTTGAGGAATTTGATCATGTCATTCTTGGTGCTGAGCCGTTGTTTTTTGTAACGGGAACGGGAAGCGAGAACGAGGAGCACGAAGCGATAACCTATGATTACATAGCTGAGCATCCGTTAGTCCTCCCGAGTACAGAAGGTCTTGGTCTTTATCATTTGATTCTGGATCAATTTCATTCACGAGGATTGTCGCCGTCCATTATTGGGGAGTGCTCCGATATCGGTATGCTTGTGGAGCTTGTAGCTTCCGGGTTTGGCGCTTCCATTCTGCCGCGGACCTCTGTTAACCGGTATCAGAATCATCGCATTCGCGTATTCCCGATTGAAGGACCAGATGTCACCTCAAGCTCCGCAATCATTTGGTTGAAGCAGCATTATCTAAGCAAAGCCGCGCAAAAGCTCATTGAATTGATAGCGGAGCGTCCGATTACTTAAGGGGCAGGAGGCTACTTTCTGCCAAAATGCCGTGTCCTATCTGTTTGAGTCTGAATTTATTAATAGGAAGGGAAGGTAAATACAGACTCGAAGGAGGGGATGTCATGCAAGGAAGAACCAAAGGCAACGCCCAAGGCATTGACGTATCCCATTACCAAGGAGACATTGATTGGCAGAAAGTAGCGGGTGCTGGCATTTCGTTTGCTTTTGTCAAAGCAACGGAGGGTGAGACCTACAAGGATCCAACATTCATGCGTAATGCCTCCGAAGCGGCAGCAGCAGGGCTTCTGGTCGGTGCTTATCATTTTCTGCGGGCAACATCTGCGGCAGCTGCCAAAAGAGAAGCGCAGTATTTTTATCAAACCGCTTCACAAGCCAACAAGCTGCTGCTGCCTCCCGTGATGGATTACGAGACGAATTCGGGTAACCTTAGCGACGCAAGCATGAGTGCTGTAGCAAAAGCTTTTCTGGAGGAGACGGAACGGCTATTTGGGGCCAAGCCAATCTTTTATACCGGTAACGCCTTTGCGAAACATTTTGATACCTCGCTTGGCAGCTATCCGCTATGGATCGCCAGATATAATGCTTCAACACCACCTGACGATGCAAAGGCATGGGGAAGATGGACCTTTTGGCAGTACAGCGACGGAAGCTCCGGTGGTACATTGCCAAACGGCAGCCGGAGGATAGCGGGTATTAGCGGGAATGTCGATTTGAACGAATATGCAGGCACGGAAGAGGACTTGCTGAAAGCATATGGGCCAGAGGAGGATCAGCCAATGACAGATGCAGAAAGACAGCAAATGGAGGAGCTTTCAGAGCGGATCGCCGCTCTTGAGAAGCATGTTAATTTGTCGGGTGACCAGACGCCGCCGAGTTGGACGAAGACGTCGACTTCAGCTGCTATGAAGGCAGGTATTATCACCTCGGTAAACGATAAAGGGATGCCGGAGTTTATTACGATTCAAATGCTGTATAACGCAGGCTTATGTAATGCGGAATTAATCAAATTTTTCAAATCATTTAGTGCCGATACTCGCAAGGCGATCGAAGATCTGCTGAAGTAAGATGTAAAAAAATCCCCTCCGGTCTTGCCGTGAGGGGATTTACCTGTATTAACCTAAAGTTTTGATTAGCTCATTGCCATGAATATCAAAAAGGGAATAAGCTTTATCGACCATGGCTTTATCTTTCTCGAATAAATGAAGGGCTTTATCGCGGATTCCACTTGTTGTAGACACATGATTAAGCTGCTGCACCATAAATTCAGAGTTACATAAGGCAATGACCTTCTTGCTGTATATCGTTAGCTTTTGTTGAAACTCCACGGCTGCTTCTATTATTTCTGGAGAATAAACGACAACTTCACCATCTGCAGCCTTCATGTTGCGATGGTCGACTAATATATTTAACTCATCTCTGCCATATGCTGAGCAGATGCCTAATATGGTCGATGTTAAATAATCGACATCTTGCTTACCGCCAAACAAGCCGTTAACCTGGAAGGCTAATATTTTCTTATCATGGTCCAGATGATAGCTGAATCTTTCTTTAAAAGGTACTGTAAAATCACTGGGTTGATAGGCAAGATTACACGAGAATCTCTCACTTGAGAAAAGATATTGAATGGAGACACGAAGAGCGGCTGCGATCTTTTCAATATTAACCAAACTAAGATTGCGTTCTCCTCGTTCAACACCACTTATGTACGTTCTGTCGAGCCCGGAATGATAGGCCAGCATTTCTTGCGACATCCCGCTGCGGGCACGTAATTCCCTGACGATTTGTCCAAATTCGGAACGAATGTCCATGAAGATAGTCCTCCAGATCTGCGTTAGTAGCAATTGGAATACTTAATAGAAGAGAAAGCTTCGTTCATTCTATTGGAATAGGATGGAGGTGTCAATAACATGGAATCAAGTTTTCCCCTTAAAGCTGCTGTTGTTTTGCGGGGCATTCACGAAGTATAGTAAAAGTGGTGATCGCCCTTGAAGGATATTCCATTGTATAAACAAATTCAAGAAGCTATTAAAAATCAAATATCACTTGGAAACCTGCGGCCAGGTGACAGAATTCCATCAGAGATCGACTTGGCTGCCCAGTTTCATGTAAGCCTAATGACAACAAAAAATGCCTTGGCCGGCCTAGCAGAAGAGGGGATTGTTGTCCGCTCCAAGGGCAGGGGTACTTTTGTTGCCGGACAGGCTCCTTACAAGCTGTTTTTTTCGGAGGAGGAAAGCAGCGGGAGGAAGCTGCAGATGCCGATGAAGCATCAATTAATTGGCATGATTATTCCATCTATGCGTACGAAAGTCGAACAGCGGCTGCTTGACGCTATTGAGAAGGCTGTTGACGGATTCGGCTATACGCTGGTGATTCGTGTGTCGAGAGGCAGTGCCGTGAAGGAACTGCAGTCGCTTGAAGATCTTGGTGCACTTGGTATCAGCGGACTCATCTTATTCTCGATTGGGGCACAGAATGAGCGCCGGACGGTAGTGAGGGCAGAGGAGCTTGAGTGCCCGGTTGTTCTGATTGACCGTTACTATACGGATATACCGCTAGTAAGCGTCAGTTCGAATAATCAAGCTGGAGCACGACAGGCTGTTTCTTATCTGGCAAGTAGAGGGCATCAACGTATCGCGTTACTTACGCCGCCAATTGAACATAGTGTTATGGCGGATAGGCTTTCCGGATTCGACAATGCGGTAATCGAATACGGGATTGAGGAATCTTCTATTCTACGTTATACCGTTCCATATGAAGTATTTAATGTTTCGAGGAGAGAAGGGGCGGAGTGGATAGAGCATTGGATGCGGGAGCGGCATGCCGAATTTTCCGGACTAATAGCTACTGATGTAGAGCTGGCCAGGCTAGCTTATCATGCTTTAAAGCGGATGTATCTGATGTCTGGTAAACAACTGGTCACCTTCGATGATCCGGAAATCCCGGAGGTCGCTTATATTCGTCAGAATGAAACGGCAATCGGTGGGAGAGCGGTGACGCTGCTAATGAACCGTATCCTTCGCGGGGAGAAGCTGCAAGGCAGACATGTTGTTCCAACACGGCTCATATTCCCTTCATAAAAAGAAGAAGGCGGACCTCGTCAGGGGTCTGCCTTTTTCGCACTTATGGATTGACCTTGAAGTTATCGAATCGTGTATGGTTGTTCATTGTACGCAATCCTGCCTTACCGTGAGTAAATGGGTTGCTGCTGTTGTCCGTATAGGTGATCTTTGGTGTGGTCATATCGTTCACATATACTTTGATCGTTGTGCCGGAGGTTGTAACCTTCATATGATGCCAGGTCCCCGCTGCCAGTGAGATCGGCGAAGAGCCAACAGCCGTGTAATTATAATTCATCTTGCCTAAGTAAACCCCGCTGGACTTGATAAAGGCATAATAACCTTGGAGATAATCTGGATTATTGACCAGTACAGTACCATTTGACGGATTATTCACTCGGACCAGCATGCCGGCATCGCCGGTAGTGTCCACAAGCTTAATATCTGACTCAACGGTATAGTCCGCCCAGCGCTCATTACCAATCGTCGTTTTGCCAAATACGCCTGCTCCTGCAGAATCCAGCTCACCCGAGTTAACAGACCAGTTGCCTTCAAACCTTGTCCATCCGTTGTCATTGCCGTCATTAAAGTCGTCAGTCAGGCTGGTGACTGCATCGCCGCGGGAGAAGGTCATCCCAGAGAAATCAAATTCCCCTTTAACAAACTCGAACCGGAGCTCGTGATAACCGGCTGTTAGATAAAGTCCTTTTTTACTCGCCGTTGTCCAGCTTTCCCAATCGCCAGAGCTTGGTACATTTACAATGCCGGTCAGATCGGTTGACGCGTCCCATACGCGGAAGCTTGCATCCGTGTAGGTAGTAGCAAGGCGCGCATCCAGATCGTAGTAGCCAGTCTCAGCAACATTCACGCGGTATTTCAACCATTCACCGGTTTGATTCCAGCCTACGACATTTTTACCCTCCGCTGCTGAGCTGCGGATATCTACCAAACCCATGCGGTAGGCGCCGCCAGTGTTGCCTGCGGTCAAATCATGATAGGCTGTTCCCTCAGCCCCATTCATATAATGAACAGCTTCAATTTTGCCTGGAAGAGGTTTGTACGCATTCCATGCGCTGCTTCCGTTCACTTTGTTGCTAAAAGCGGTGTAGCCAAAGTCGGCATGAGCATCCGTTGTGGTGTACCCGATCTTGCCGCCTGCGATTCCGCTTACAGTACGAGTCTGTTTCTTCATTCCATCCACATAAACGTTGAAGCTGGTACCTTCTTTCTCCACGCGGATCTGATGCCATTTGGTATAGTCGTATCCTGATGGAAGAGCTGCATATTGCCACCCTTGGCTGACGCCGCCAACAACATAATTCGTCTCCAGTCGGTTCAAGCTTCGGTTCAATACCGCTGTACCGTAGTTGTTCTCATCCGTGTAGGAAAATACAGCGCCATACACCGGGTTGCTGGTTGTACCTTGCTTGATCTGCTTCGTGTTGAACTCCGCTGTATAATCGCTTGCGGTGCTTGTACTGGTCACTTGGCGGTAAGTAGTTGCGCTGCCAATCGTGTCCTGCCACATCAGCTCCTGATTATAGATCCCCCATGTACCGCCGCCGATATTCGTCCAGCCGGTCCCAATCGATGTCCGGTTGAAGCGGTCTTCAAAATCGGCCAGCTCGGGATTTTGCTGGGAAGCCGTAGTTGGACCAAGCAGCAGCATCTTGTCGCCGTTCCAGACAACGCGGTCCAAATTCATTTTACGGCCAGGATAGACCAGATTGCCGCCTGAAGCGTGACTGTGATACACCATGAAGTCAGAATCAAGGTCAGGTCCTTTGATCATGCTGTTATGTCCAAGGCCAACATTCGAACCTTCCGTATCAATCAGAACGGGATTCTGGCTGTCTGCCGGTGCGAAGCTGGTGGTAGGGCTTGTACTTGTTGCATAGTTAACTCGATATGCTGTGCTCCAAACATGATTACCCGTGTAGGTCATATAATATTTGCCGTTACGCTTGAAAGTAGTAGACCCTTCTGTCCAGCCAGCCATCGATAATCCTGTGCCCACAGCTGTACCAAAGGCTGTAGGGCTCGTCATTGGACGTGCGTTAATCGTGTTAGAGCCGGTCGAGTAGAAGTACCATTTGCCGTCATCATCGATAAAGACATTACCGTCAATGCCCATGCCAAGGTTGCCTGTTGCTACGGTGAAAGGCCCGGTTGGACTGGTGCTTTGGAGTACATAATGTCCGCCGCCGCCCGGGGAAGTGTACATGTAGAACATGCCGTTCCAATAGACGACTTCAGGTGCATAAGCAGCCTTCGTGACCGCTTCTGTCGTGCACAATCCGCGGTAGGACCAATCTACGAGATTAGTAGTGGACCATACCTTGACGCCGCTCTGATCATCAACGGTACTGACGTAAAGGTAATAGGTGCCGTTAAATTTTAGAATATACGGATCGCCTTCACCATAGAAATCATTGTTTGCCCAATGCCAGGAATCTGAAATAGTAATCGGATTGCTGTACGCGCTCACCTGGAGCGGCATCAGCATAACAGAAGCTGCAGCGCCAAGGAGCAGGGTTTTCCATTTCTTCATCAATGATCATCTCCTCAAATAGTGGAATAGACGCTTTAGTAAGCGTTTTCAAAACGTAGTATAACAGGCGACCGTCTTGAGGGCTTATATCTAATTAGATATAAAAACAGCTACTTGGCGTGATTTTGAAGAAATATCCGGGCGACGAAATAGTCAGGCTTGAAAAGCCTTATTTATTATATTTGTAATAAATGATATATTTGTAGAAAGCGCTTACTTTATTAACTTTATTAGGGAGGAACGACGATGAACAATCTTTATATGCGCAAAGAGGGTATCTCGAGAAGAAGCTCAAGCTGGGACCAAACCGGAGGAAATACGGACCACATTATAATAGGCCCGGGAGATACCAGCATGATTGCAGATCTAGCCGGTTCAGGTGTCATCCAGCATATTTGGATTACGATCGCTTCCTCTGACCGTCATTATTTCCGCAAAATCGTCATGCGTATGTATTGGGATGGCGAGCAAGAGCCAAGCGTGGAGGCACCTATTGGCGATTTCTTTGGCGTTGGTCACGGTGTGGCAAGCCATTACGTCTCTCTGCCGCTTAATATGATTACAACTCAAGGGATGGTCGAGGATAAAGCGGCGATGAACTGCTTTTTCGAGATGCCTTTTGGCAATGGCGCAAGAATTGAAATCGAGAATGAATGCGAGAAGGAAATCGTCTTTTATTATTATGTAGACTATGTAGAGAAGCCGGTGCCGGAGGACGCGTTCCGATTCCATGCCCAGTTCCGTCGGGAAATGCCAACGAAGGGTCTTATTCAGCTAGAGGGATTGAAAGCGGAGCATGACAAGTATGATCATCCTTTTTATGCGAATGACATCGTCAATGCGGTTAAAAATCTAGATGGGGCTGAAAATTATATATTGCTTGAGGCTGAAGGCGAAGGACATTATGTAGGCTGTAATTTGAGTATTGACCATCTTGATCCGATCCCCGGAAACAGCTGGTTTGGTGAAGGCGATGATATGTTCTTCATCGATGGCGAGCCGTGGCCTCCGCGGCTTCATGGGACGGGGACAGAGGATTATTTTTGCGCGGCCTGGTGTTATCCTTCGGGAAAATATGACGGTCCTTATCACGGCATCTCGCTGGCTGCGCCAATACGTGCGAATGGTCATGCCTGGACGGAGAAAACACTCATTCCTACGGAGATGGATTACTCCGGCAAATGGACAACGTATCGATTCCATATCGTAGATCCGATTATTTTCCGGAAGTCGATACGCTTTGGCATTGAGCACGGCCATGGCAATTGCCAATCCAATGATTACAGCTCGGTTGCATACTGGTACCAAAGGGAGCCTCATAAGGCATTTCCTCAAATTCTGCCAGTAGAGCAGCGGCTTCCTCTGTCGGAGCGGGCAAGTATGAGCCATTTTCTGAAGAGCTTCTAGTCATCAACAGCATAGGGAGGAATTTCATGAATACGGTACTTCATCCTCTAAAGCAAACTGCCTTTGAGGAATTGCCACTAGGATCCATCCGGCCGATTGGCTGGCTCAAAGATCAACTGCAGATTCAGGCGGAAGGGATGACAGGGCATCTGGATGAGTTCTGGAGCCATGTCGGTCCAAACAGTGGATGGCTTGGCGGCACGGGAGAAAGCTGGGAAAGAGGACCTTACTATTTAGATGGACTTGTTCCACTGGCCTATCTTCTGGAAGATGAGAGATTAATAGCGAAGGTAAAGCCCTGGATCGAATGGACGCTTGCAAGCGCTCGGGAAGACGGACAGTTCGGCCCATCCTCGAATGATGATTGGTGGAGCCGGATGGTTATGCTGAAGGTGCTCATTCAGCATGCTGAATATACCGGCGATGAACGAGTCATTCCTTTTATGACCAACTACTTCAAATACCAGCTGAAGCATCTTCCGAATCGTCCGCTTGCAGAATGGGCAAAGGCGAGGGGTGGAGAGAACTTAATCAGCGTGTATTGGCTGTACAACCGTACTAGTGAGCCGTTTCTGCTGGAGCTGACACAAATAATCAGTGAACAAACCGAGAATTGGAGGGGGTTATACGAGCAGTTCCCGTATTGGAACCGTCAAACCTCCTTCGATCACCGTGTTCATGTCGTTAATGTAGCAATGTCATTCAAGCAGCCAGCGCTCCATTATTTGCAGACGGGGAATGAACTGGATAAAGCGGCTGTATATAAAGGCATTCGAAGCGTCATGACCTACCATGGCCAAGTAAATGGCATGTTCTCTGGTGATGAGTGGCTGGCCGGAACGCATCCAAGTCAAGGGACGGAGTTATGTGCTGTTGTTGAATATATGTATTCGCTGGAACATCTCATACGGATAACCGGGGACGGTTATTTTGGGGATATTCTGGAGAAGGTCGCGTATAACGCGCTGCCTGCTGCGATCAGCTCGGACTGGAAGGTTCACCAGTATGATCAGCAGGCGAATCAGATCATGTGTACACATGCCAAGCGGAATTGGACGGAAAATAATAATGAGGCCAATCTGTTTGGCATCGAACCGCATTTTGGATGCTGCACTGCCAATATGCATCAAGGCTGGCCGAAATACGCGGCTAGGCTTTGGATGGCAGCTGAGGAAGGTGGACTTGCTGCCATCTCCTATGCACCTTGCCGGGTAACCGCGCAAGTTGGTGCGGAGAAGCGGACTTCGGCTGTTGTACAAGTTGAGACCTCGTATCCGTTCCGGGATACGGTCAACATAAAGGTTGAGCTAAGCTCGCCGGAGACATTCACCATGAAGTTCAGAATTCCGGAATGGTGCAAGGCGCCGGTACTGCTGATTAATGGCGAGCCTTATCCTTTGCAAGCTGTTCAGGGGTTCGCCTCGATTCACCGATTATGGAGGGAGCAGGATGAGTTCTTGCTTACGCTGCCCAAGCAGGCGAGGCTGGTTCCACGTGCAAACGGTGCAGTTGGTGTTCAATATGGTCCAATTATGCTGGCTATTCCAGTCAAGGAGCAATGGCAGAAGCATCGGACCTATCCTCCCTTTCATGATTGGGAGCTCTATCCGAGATCTCCATGGAATTATGGTGTAGAGCTTAGTGAGCAGTCTGTTTCGGATAAAGCCAGAATAATAGAGGATGAAGTCCAGAAGCAGCCATTTGCTGCAGAAAATTGTCCGATCCGTATGAGTGTTCAGGCACGCAGACTTCCTCAGTGGACAATGGAGATGAATTCCGCAGGCACACCACCGGTCAGTCCAGTTATTAGTAAGGAGCCGCTAGAAGAAATCGATCTTGTTCCGTATGGCTGTGCGAGGCTGAGAGTTGCGGAGTTTCCGGTTCTTTGCGAGCTTCCATAATAGTTCTTTCTTAAAGTCGGCCTAATGCCCTTCCTAGCGGGGGCATTAGGCCATTTTTTGTGCAGCAAGTTAGAGATTATACTTTAAAGATTTGAATCCGTTTATATTCCTTCATGATCTCGTCATGCAGTGCATGCTCCTCTGGTATGCCCATATGTCTTCGAATGACATGATCTGCCCCTTTTTGCCCGATTGCCAGCTGCAGAATTTCAGCTTCCGGATCGGCATGGTAATCAAAATGCAGCGCTGAAGCAATGGAAGATGCCAGATTAGTTACGCCATGACCCAGATTGTAAGCCTGAATGGCTGGTCTCACAAATCTCTCTGCTGCAGACAACTTACGCAGGGGAGAACGGCCAACACGGGTGATCGAATCGGTAAGCGCAGAATTGGAAAATCGACGCAGCGTTTGGTTTACGTACTGTTGCTGCTCTTGTTCGTCGAAGCCGTGCTTATCAACGAGCAATTTAGAGGTTTCATCCAAAGTCTGCTCTATTCGGTCGCGGATTCGATCATCCTGCATTGCTTCCTGTATCGTTGAGATTCCCTTCAAATAACCATGATAAGCGGCGCTGCTATGGCCTGTATTAACGGTGAAGAGCTTGCGTTCAATGTAGGGCTCAAGGGAATTGGCATATTTGACGCCATGGATGCCTGGGAAACTATCTAGCAGCGCCTCTTGATGTATAACCCATTCACTGAAGGGTTCTACCACAACGCTAAGCGGATCTTTATTTTTCTGATGGGGAACGATACGGTCCACGGCTGTATTGGGAAAAGAAAGGAGACGGTTCGCTGCTTCATGAAGCTCGGCTGGTAGCAGCGCATATACCCATTTTTTTAATTGCGTGCTGGCTTTTAAGGCGTTTTCACAAGCCATGATGTGCAGCGGCTTGCTTTCGTTAAGAAGCCGAAGCTCGATTCCGGGTGCAATTTGCGCCGCCACATTTCTTAAGGAGGATGCACCAACAGCCGTTGTTATTAGGTCAGCATCCGCGACTCGAGCTTTTACTTCTCGAAGTTCGTTTACATGAAGAGCCGTTACATGGTTTACCCGCCACTGTTCCTTTGTTTCGCCCGCCATCGTGACAACATACGACTGCTGCTGGCGTAATGCGGTGACCTGTTTATAGTTTCTCGTTACAAAACATATCTCGTAGCCGGATTTTGCAAGCATCAACCCGATAAAACCCCGTCCGATGTTACCTGCTCCAAAGTGTACGGCTTTCATGTTTATCACCTCATTATTATTTGAATATTCAGATAATTAAGATGAGCGAAAGCCTGTGCCTCGTCTCAATGATAAGGCAAAGACTTGGGGAATTTATTAAACCGCTGGCTTTGCTAAAAAGCCGGATGGATCATTAATTAAATGCTCGAAGCTAATGTCGGCGAGTGATTGGCCATGCTGCGTAATATTGCCGAAATCCAGATACTGCGTGATTTTATTAGGGAGAACGACACAATGGAGTCCTGCTGCAATGGCCGATTTGGCGCCATTAGGAGAATCTTCGATCGCAATGGCATCTCCAGCTGGAATGCCAAGTATCGAAATGGTTTGAAGATAGAGGGAGGGATCAGGCTTTACCAGCTTGACATGATCAGCGGTTTGAATACATTCGAAATACGAGGTTAGCTCCAGCTTGTCGAGATAAGGTGTAATCCACTCCAGCCTGGAACTAGAAGCAAGACCGATACGAAGGCCAGCAGCTTTTGCGGATTCTAGGAAGCTGATCACTCCAGGTCTCACCGTCTCTTGCTTCATCAGCTCAGCATGCTTCTCGTGTACTCTCGAACGGAATACATCCCGGTCGATGGCAATTCCGCAATCCGTGATCAAATATTCATATGGATTAAACAAATGAAGACTAGTTCCTATACATTGCGAGTATTGCTCCAAGGTAAGCTCGACTTTATGCTCCGCATAGAGTGCTCGGAATGCCTCGTACCAGGGTGTCTCCGTGTCTAGAATCGTTCCGTCGAAATCGAAAATCAACGCTTTTGCCATTTGCATCTCCTCCTTGCGCTTTCAGCGCTTCGTAGTCGCTTTTGGGCAGTAAAAAGCAAAAAGACCCTGTGTACACAGGGCCTTGCTTGAGTAAGCAATAAATGATTGCAAGACCCTCCCTGGTAAAGAATTACCAGCGAATAAGCGTAATTCAATCCTACAGGAAGGGGGTGGTAGTGTCAATGAATGCAATCGCTTACTCATGAAATTGATTTATGATAATTTTTTAATGCACATTTTTCGGGCTAATTAGCTCTGCTGCGGTCTTTATAAAACACATGCACGACAATATCCTGCTTATAGTTGCCAAATTGCTTGCCAAACAAGCTGATACCGCCGCAGTGGCGGGCTGTCTCCAGTGAGGCGAGCCTAAAGCGGAAGTCTTCCCCTAGTTTGATGCCCACATCATTCACCGTAACCTCAGATAGCTTGACACCATCCAGGTAAGTACCTGTTTCCTGAATCGTTAAGGTTTTGAGTAGACCGTTCTGCGTACCAAGCTGCCACCATGCAGGTGTTAAGGCGCCGCGTTTGCTGCCGAAGTCGCCTGGACATGTCCAAACCCCAACTTCAATATCGTTAATAAAGAAGCTGATATCTGACGGCCAATTCTCGTCATAAGAAGGGGCCTCCGAGCAAAGCTCCAAGGAAATCTCAACTTGCTGAGCCGTTTGAGCAGCATGTAGATAATTGGGGATTCGGTATTCAACATAACCGCTGCCGAACCAAATATGCGCCGCATTCATCCGCTCCGGATCGGAGAAGTATCTCGGATCATCAACTAGACCTAATATCTTCGTGTCGGAAGCGAGTCCGCAGGTTGGTTTTACGGCATAATTCGAGTATTGCCCGATTGGAATTTCTATGGTGTATTTCGACTCTTTCTCTATTTCATTATCCATAGAAGAAGATCGAAGCTGCAGAGTAAGCGAATCAATAGCAAGGGAGCACATCTTTGGGCTTCCTCGAGTACCGGACAAGCTTTCTGTCTTAATCAGACCGCCGTCCTCCATCTTCTGAATATGTTTGGTCACGATAGCGGATGACAAGCCAAGTGTCTCTGCTAACTCTTTAATACTCATCGACCGGTCACTAAGGAGCTCGATCATTTTCACACGCGTTTCAGATGAAAAGCATTCGAGCATTTCCATATATTTGGTACTGATTTGAATATGCACGTTATTTCCTCGCTTTCTTTCTACTCGGCTATTATATAACCATTAAGTTAATAAAACAACTTTTAGTTGACGTTAATTCGGTCAGGAGATAAAATAAGCTCCAGAATCATATTTATTTGTTAATATAACAACTTATTGGTTAACTAACGGAGGCGTACAAGATGACAAACTTGCCAAGAGCAGAATATCCTAGACCCCAGTTCAATCGTGATGCATGGGTATGTTTGAACGGAGAATGGAAATTTGATTTTGATGATGCACGTGTTGGTAATGAAGAAGGATGGCATAACGGGAATAAAGACTTTTCCAAGCGGATTGAGGTTCCATTCAGCTTCGAAAGTAAATTAAGCGGCATCGGCGATCCAACATTCCACGATGTGGTATGGTACCGCAGACAGCTTGAGATTCCAAAATCGTTCCAAGGCAAAAGAGTTGTGCTGCATTTTGGTGCAGTAGACTATGAGGCTTCGGTTTGGTTAAACGGCCAGCTCGTTGCAACGCATGAAGGTGGACATACACCATTCCATGCCGACATAACAGACGCATTGCAGGCAAATGGCGACAACACACTGGTTGTCAAAGCAGTTGATCATGGTACGGATGTATTCCTGCCTCGCGGTAAACAGTTCTGGGAAGAGAAATCCCGTGCGATCTGGTACACACGTACAACGGGGATCTGGCAGTCCGTATGGATGGAAGCGGTAGCACCGGTTCACCTTCAGAAGGTGAAATATGTAGCGGATATCGATATGAATGAAATTCAAATCCGCTCGTTTGTAGGCGGTTTTGTACAAGGGACGAAGAACGTAAGCCTTTCTGTCAAGATTTCTTTCGCAGGAGAGATTGTATCGGAAGACACGTATCAAGTGCGGGCAGGCGAAGAGAGTCGGAAAATTAAGCTCAGCGGCTTAAACGATCATGGAATGGACCGGTACTGGTGGCCGGAGCGTCCAAATCTGTATGACGTGGAATACGTGGTGTCGGTTGACGGTGCAGAGGTTGACCGGGTGACAAGTTACTTCGGTATGCGGAAAATCTCGATCGAAAACGGCAAATTCAACTTGAATAACCGTCCTTACTTCATGAAGCTTGTACTTGATCAAGGCTACTTCCCTGACGGCAACCTGACTCCACCAACCGATGAAGCGATTAAGCTGGACGTAGAGCTGATGAAGGAAATGGGCTTCAACGGTGCGCGTAAGCATCAGAAGGTCGAAGATCCTCGCTTCCTGTATTGGTGCGACAAGCTGGGCCTTATCGTATGGGGCGAGATGGCGAATGCCTATGACTACTCTGAGGAGTATGTCCGCCGGATTACGAAGGAGTGGCAGGAAGCGATGGACCGTGATTTCAACCATCCTTGTATTGCCGTATGGGTTCCGCTAAATGAAAGCTGGGGAGTACCAAATATCCAGATCGACGAGCGTCAGCAGCAGCATGCGATGGCTATGTACCACCTGACCAAATCGCTTGACCCGACTCGTCCTGTCATCTCGAATGACGGCTGGGAAATGGTTGCTACTGATCTGTACAACATCCATGACTACGAGTGGAGACGTGAGGTGCTCGAGGATCGTTATGGCAGTGTGGACAAAGCAGTGTCGGCTATGCCAGCCAACCGCCGTCTTAGCGTAGGTGGTCACGAATATGATGGACAACCGATTCTGATTACTGAATTCGGCGGAATCGCCTACAAGAAAAGCGACTGGGAAGGCTGGGGTTACTCCGGTGCTTCGAACGATGAAGACTTCGTTGAACGTCTTCGTAATGTGATTCAGCCGCTTATCTTCTCCGGCGTTGTTCAAGGCTACTGCTATACGCAGCTGACTGACGTTGAGCAGGAGATCAACGGGCTCCTCACTTACGACCGCAAGCCGAAAATACCGCTCGAGCTGATCAAAGCAATCAACGAAGGCAAGTAACAGCAGAAGCCCGGACAGCCAGAGAACGACCTTAAGGCTGTCCGGTTTTTTTGTCCGCTCTAATACGAGCATCTATAAATATGTCCATTCCTTCTAAAAAAGCGACATGGGAGTGCTATCCCCCGAAAGCTAGAATGAGAAACAGAAAGAGCAGCAAACACATTCTAGGGGGAAGCAAAATGAAAAAAACGACTAAGCTCTTAGGTACTTCGTTAATCGCACTTAGCCTGGTTGCAGCAGCGGGCTGCGGCAGCAATAATGGCGGGAATAATGCTGAAAGCAATAATCAAGGCAGCACGAATGCAGCAGCAGGCAATAGCACAAACGCTAAAGCTGAAAAAGCAGATATCCTGTTCTGGACGCCATTCTCCGGCGCTGATGGCGAGTTCATGAAGAAGATCGTTGAGAAGTATAACTCTTCCCAAGACACCTACAAAGTGAAACTCGTTATTCAGCCAAATGGTGAATATTATAAGCTGCTTGACGTGGCGATGAGCGCAGGCAAAGACCGCCCTGACCTGGCGATCATGCACGTAGACCAAATTCCTACCTATGTAAACAAAGGTCAGCTTCAGCCGATGGACGATCTGGCAGCAGCTTCCGCCATTAACAAAACAGATTATGTAGAAGCACCAGTAAATTACGAGACAATTGACAACAAATGGTATGGTATTCCGCTCGATATTCATCCGCTCGTTATGTACTACAACAAAGACTTGTTCGAGCAAGCTGGAATTACAGCTCCACCAACAAACCGCGCGGAATTCGAAGCAGATGTCGAGAAGCTGACGAACAAAGATAAAGGCACATACGGCTATGTTGTTCCAACACTTTGGCCGCAGCAGTTCATTTTCCCAACACTTGTATGGCAAAATGGCGGCGATCTCTGGAACGGAACAGACGTTGCTTACAACTCACCGGAAGCAGTAGAGATGGTGCAGTGGATGCGCAGCCTCGTAGACAAAGGTGTATCCCCGGGCAACGTACAGCAAGACGGTGAGAACACGTTGTTCCTGCAAGGTAAAAACGCGATCCAATTTAACGGTCCTTGGATGAAAGGACAGTTCGACGAAGCGGGTATCAATTACGGCGTAGCGCCTGTTCCACAAATCGGTAAAGCCAAGCAAGCAGTATATGCAGGCTCCCATAACTTCGTATTGCCTAAAGGTGTAACAGACGCAAATGTTGTAAAAGGCATCGGCGATTTCGTGAAATATGTATCGACCAACTCGATGGACTGGGCGGCTTCCGGCCAAGCGCTGGCATCCAAGCCAATGCTTGAATCCGAAGAGTTCAAAGCTCTTGATATGCAAAGCAACGTAGCGAAAGCATTTGAATATGTTCAATTCGCGCCTAACGTACTGAACTGGGCAACGATCTCAGATCCAATCTGGGGCGAACTGAGCAATGCGCTGCTTGGCAAGAAGGACGCTCAAAAAGCGATGGATGATGCAGTAGCGAAGTCCAGACAAGCGATGAAAAAATAACCGTCACCTTTATACAATATGATCATTATGGGAGGACGAGGAGGCGAATAAAATCGCTTCTTCGTTCTCTACTTTTATCCTTAACCGGAAATGGAGGAGCTGCACTTGGTTAAGAGCACTTTGCAATCACGCTTAACGTCAACTTTGTTTGTACTGCCTTATTTGCTCAGCTTCTGCGCTTTTCTGCTGATCCCGATTTTGTACGGGCTGTATATTTCATTCCATGATTTCGAGCTTCTGTCGGATGATCATAAGCTTGTTGGCCTCGATAATTACATCAAAATATTTACACCTGGTTCCTATTTATTCGAGCAATTTACGACAGGTTTATGGAATACGGTCCAGTTCGTACTGTATTCCGTCCCGCTGCTTGTTGTTCTCGGTCTTGCTCTCGCCTTGCTGCTGAATCAGCTGCCGAAGCGAATTCGAGGGATGTTCCGTACTTTTTATTTCATGCCTTATGCGATCTCCGGTTCTGTAATGGCCGTTATTTGGCTGATGATGTTTGATACGAATGCGGGCTTCCTGAACGGACTCTTGGCTAAGCTTCATATTGATCCGGTGGCTTGGCTGACGGATATGCCGTGGGTATGGGTATCTCTGGTCATGACTACGCTTTGGTGGACGATTGGCTTTAATATGATTATTTTCACCAACGCTCTGAATGAAGTGCCGGAAGATTATTATGAGGCGGCTTCGATTGACGGTGCGAATGCATGGAGGAAGTTCGTCAGCATTACACTACCATCGATTCGTCCAGTTATGTTGTTTATCATCATTACTTCTACCATTGCTTCGTTTAACGTTTATGCGCAGCCGTTCCTGCTTACACGTGGAGGACCTGGCGACAGTACAAAGGTTCTGCTCATGAACGTGCTGGATGAAGCATTCAAAGGCAAGCAGGTTGGTTCAGCTTCCGCAATGGCAATTATGATGGCGATCATTATCATTATTGTCTCGGCTGTCCAATACCGGATTGCTTACGGAAGGAAGGAGTAGGCGGCATGAAAAAAACATTACTTGTTCTTGTTGCAGTCATAATCGCAGTTATTTTCCTGCTTCCACTTATTTGGATGTTGTCCACTTCCTTCAAGAATGATTTTGAAGCTCTGGCAGGACAGTTGAGTCTTATTCCGAAGAAGCCAACATTCGAGAACTATGTTGACGGTTTAAAAGGAAACCTGATGAATGTTCCAATTACTCGCTGGATTACGAACTCCTTATTCGTAGGCGCTGCGGGTACAGCTATTGTGCTTCTATTCTCGTCGATGGCTGCGTATGCGCTAGCTCGTCTGCAGGATTTGCCGCTTCGCAAGCTGATGTTCCCGATGTTCATTGGCTCGATGATGATTCCAGGCGTATTGACCTTCCTGCCGATGTACATGGAGTTTAACGCACTTGGTTGGATTAATACGTATGCAGCCCTCATTTTCCCTTACTCGAGTGGTGCATTTGGTGTATTTCTACTCTTTCAATTTTTCACAGCGTTTCCGAAGGAAATCGAAGAGGCAGCCCGGATTGATGGTGCAAACAAATGGCAGATCTACTCGCGTATTCTGCTGCCAGCTTCGGTATCCATTATGGTGACGCTTGCGATCTTTACCTTTATGGGTATTTACAATGATTTCGTTTGGCCGCTTTATTCGACGACTTCGCCGGAGATGCGCACCATTACAGCCGGCATTGCGATGATGGCACAAGGCAGCTATACCCAAGCGTACGGCAAGCTGATGTCGATGACAGTTATTGCAACGCTTCCGGTGTTCATTATTTTCATCGTTGGCCAACGTTCATTCGTTAAAGCGATTACACAAGCAGGAGTCAAATAGGCTTACGAAGTAAGAATCGCCTATAAATCTGGTACCCAGACTTATAAATGGCCATTCTTTAAGACAATGCTTACGAAGTAAGAATGACCACATATGGCTAGTTACTAGCCAAAAGAGTGTCCATTCTTTTCAGGAGGTAATCGAAAGTTGAACTCAAAACGATGGTCTGCTATAACAGCAGCTGTGCTGATTGTTATAGCAGCTGGAATAGGGGTGTGGACAATGAAAGATCAAGGGCAGGAAGCACAGGAAAACACAGCCGTTTACAACGGACATGGAGGTACGTTCAAGAACACGCTTGCAGAGATCGATACGCCTGACCCAGCCGTTGTTTATAAGGATGGCTACTATTACATGACCTTTACGCACAATGGTGCCGATGTGATGGTTATGAAATCTCGTACAATCGACTTCAAGCAGGCAGAGCGGAAGACAGTCTGGTACCCGGATATGGGGACGAATTATTCAGCTGAGCTGTGGGCTCCCGAGATTCAATTTATTCAGGGAAAATGGTATATCTACTTCGCTGCTGATGACGGGCTTAATGAGAATCACCGGATGTTTGTCTTAGAAGCTGATACGGATGATCCGATGGGAAGTTATACCTTCAAAGGCCAGGTAAAGGACGACTCCAACAAATGGGCTATTGATGGTCTTGCAATGGAGCTCGACAATAAGCTTTATTTCGTCTGGTCCGGCTGGGAAGGCGACATCAATTTACAGCAAAATACGTACATCGCGCCGATGAGCGATCCGGTCACCATTAGCGGACCACGTGTCTTATTGTCCGAGCCTGATCTGGAATGGGAGAAAGCCGGCGGTCCTCCTTATATTAATGAAGGGCATTCCATTCTCCATCATAACGGCCAGGTTCATATCGTCTATTCAGGCGCAGGCAGTTGGACGCCGTTCTATTCACTTGGCATGCTAACGCTGAAAGAAGGAACCGACCCGCTTGTTGCCTCGAACTGGACCAAAGCGGAGCAGCCGATTCTCAAAATGGACGAAGAAGCAGGCGTATACGGTCCAGGACATAATTCCTTTGTTTCGTCGCCTGACGGCACAGAGCAATGGATCGTCTATCATGCGACAACAGCGCCGACGGATGGCTGGGGTAACCGCAAAGCACGTGCCCAGAAGCTGACTTGGGATGCGGAAGGCAATCTGCAAATTGGTAAGCCGCTCTCACTGGATACCGCCATTGAAGTTCCTTCGGGGATGGGAGTATTTAAGGCGGAACCGGCAGCAGCAGATGTAACATTTAATCTGATTCTGTCCAACGTTCATACAACGGGTCCATTAATGATTCATTATAAGAATGAAACAGGTGAGATGCTTAAAGCTAAAGTAAGCGTGAACGGTGAGCAAGCATCAGAGGTTACACTTCCGAAGAGCAGCGGAGTGGGTTATGCCTATACCGATATCCCTCTTGCGGCAGGCATGAACGAAATCAGTATTGCAATTGATGGCGGGCAAGGAACAATTGAAGCGATTGAGCTTCCAAGATATGAAGCGGAATTCGCCTCGACAGGTCCGCAAGGAACGGCCGAAGAGAATCTGTTTGCCTCGGGTACAGGCAAAGTTGTTATTGCCCCTGGCGAAGGTGAAGCGGTACGTTTCGAGAACATTCTGGTTCCTGTTAGCGGCAAATATGAGATTCGCATAGCCGCCGCGAATTCATCTGGTAATGATGCAGAGCTGCATATCCGAGTGGAGGATGGCAAAGGAAAAGACGAAAGGGTTATTTTCCCATCCGGTAAGCGCAACAATTACCAGACACAATCTGTCACAATACAATTGAAGGCTGGCAAGAACGCCCTTATACTTGAGAATGCGACAGAAGAAGTACACGTCGATTATATGGACATCAAGAGAGTTTCTAACTAATAGCTTAGCTTACGAAGTAAGAATTGTTAGCAATTCTTCTGAGCTTATGCTTTCGAAGCAGGAATTGCTTCACCATTCTTTTTAGGAGGCGCTGGTCATGAGAGGCTTGTCCTTTCGAACAATCATTCTAACTGCAATTGGGGCAAGCCTTGCCTTGACTGGCTGCAGCCAAAACGATAATAAAGAGACGGTATCCGCTGAAGCTAAGGCGCAGGCTATTCAACTCAATTATTGGACCCCCTTCAGCGGGGGCGATAATTTATTTATGACCGAAATGGTAGATCAGTTTAATCAAGAGCATGATGATATTCAGGTCGTCCAGATGAATTCACGTCTGGACGATTATTATTCACGGCTGAGAACAGCCATTTTATCGGGCAATGCCCCAGATGTTGCTATTATCCATGCGAGCTCATTGCCCCAATTTGTGCAAAACGATTACGTTGAAGATTTATCTGAGCCTGCCGAAGAGGTGGGTCTAGATTGGAATGTATATAACAAATCGGTTATGAAAGCCGCTTTATTCCAGGGTAAACCTTATGCAGTGCCGCTGGATACCCATGTGCTTGTCATGTATTACAATAAAACCTTTCTAGAGCAGGCTGGCGTGCTGGATGATCAGGGTAAACCGGCGATTGAAGGCGGAGAAACAGGGTTTACGAAGTTTCTGACAACGATTAAGCAAGCTGTGCCAAGTGATATCGCACCACTCGCCCAGCCAAGCACACGGATTGATTCTGTCTGGCTGTGGTGGAGTTTGTACAACCAGATTCAAGGCGGCGGGAAGTTTTATAACGAGGACAGTACAAAAGCAGTGTTTAATAATCCGGCAGCGCTGAAAGCTTTAAGCTATGTGGAAGGGCTTTATAAAAGCAAGCTCATTCCGCCGAATATTCCTGATGCATTTAAGCTATTTAATGAAGGGAAAGCAGCCGTTCTGATTAGTGGTGTATGGGCGACTGGCGCACTTGAGAAAAATGAACAGTTGAACTTCGGCGTTGTTCCGCTGCCAACCATCTATGAGAAGCCGGCCGCATGGGCAGATTCGCATACATTAACGATTCCTGCTCAGCACGAGATGACACCTGAGAAGCGCGAAGCCGCGATGACCTTTATGAAATGGCTGGCCGAGCACGGTGCCAAATGGGCAGAGGCAGGCCATGTACCAAGCGTAAGTGCGATATTGGACACAGATGCTTTCAAAGCGCTTGACTACAGAAGTGATTATGCGGAAGCGGCGAACGCGGTAGCCTTCTGGCCGAAGCATACGAAACAGCATAGCTTGATTGAAGTTATCATCCGACAGTTCGAGCGAATGATTTATGGTCAGCAGACACCAGAGCAGGCGCTTCAAGCAACTGAGGCGCAGATTAATCTCGAGTTGTCGAAGTGAGGGTGATAGGATGAATCTTCTTAAGCGTCCACAACATTGGTTCAAAAACCTGGCACTCGCACGCAAGCTCATCCTTATAAATGTACTGCTGATCGTTGTCCCGCTTGGGGTAATTGGAGCCTGGTCGTTCTCGATCTTCGCTTCCAAAATGGAAGAGCAGGTAGGTAAATATCAGCTTCAGATGCTGAAGCAAGTGACGCTGAATATTGATACCTATATGAATGAACTTAATCGGCTGTCGCTCATGCCGTATCAATACCAGGAGATTTTAGATTTTCTCGGTACCTCCCGAGACCCTGGAGAAGCGCTGACCTTGCAGGAGATCGATGATCTGAACAACTTTGTCTCCAAAGTATTCCTGAACGGACGCGTCGATATTATGGGCATTTCGTTATTTGGTGAACATGGAGCCTCTTATGTCGTGCTGCCGGAAAGCCAATATATGACGACCTATCAGCTTGGCGGTAATCCAGAATGGCTCGATAAAGCAAAGGGAAGATTCGGCCAGCCAACCTTCATCACGACACATGATGTGAAGTCGACAAGCGGAACGGTGTACAAGGTGTTCTCCATCGCCCGTGAGCTCCGCAGCTTTGACAGCGGAGATACACTTGGCTATATCGTTATCGATATTGATCCTGCGGCGGTCCGTAAACTGCTGTCACAGGTAAGCCTTGGAAGCAAGGAATCTCTGTACATGACTGACAGTGTGGGGGATCTGGTGCTGCGTAAGGAAAAAACAGCGATTTATCCTGTTATAGAAGGACTTACGCAGGAAGGGGTCTCGCATCATAAAGTAGACGGGAAAAGCCTGTTGGTTGCTCATGTCAATTCGGAAGTGACGGGATGGACAACCGTTGGTGTCGTTCCTATATCAGAGCTTATGAAGGACAGTGTTGTTGTCCGCAACTCCATTTTACTCATTGGCGGAATCTGTATCAGCTTAGCTGTACTGTTGTCCGTCGTGATCGCCTTCCGGATTACGAGTCCACTTCGGATGCTGCGTACGTTGATGCGCAAGGTGGAGCGGGGCGATCTGAAGGTATCTTTCCCAGTCAAGCAATGGGATGAGGTTGGTCAGCTGGGTAGCGCTTTTAACATGATGGTATCGCATTTGAGCGAGCTGGGTTACCGGTTGTATGAAACGGAGATTCGGGAAAAGGATGCCGAAATTGCAGCACTGCAAAGCAAGATCAACCCGCATTTTCTATACAATACGCTTGGCTCAATCTCCATGTATGCCGAGGTAGAAGGCAACCAGGAGGTTGTTAAGATGACGAATAATTTAAGCCGTCTGCTCCGCTACTCGTTAAGCGGCCGCAAGGACACGGTGACACTGCGCGATGAGATGGATCATGTTCAAGGCTATATGACAATTCAAAAAATGCGCTACGAGGAACGAATTGATTTCCGTGTGGAGGTTGATGAAGCCTTGTATAGCTGCCCGGTTATTCCTCTTATGATTCAACCGATTGTGGAGAACGCCATTAATCATGGGCTGGACAAAGGGATCGGAGAGGGTCTTATCCGGCTTTCCTGTTATCAGGAGCAAGGGGTATTGACCATCGTCATTGAGGATGATGGAATTGGCATGACCAGCGAGCAGCTGAGCACGATTCGTTATAGGCTGGAGAAAATTCATGATCTTGGCGGCACAACCGGCAACGGTCTTATGAACGTGCACCGCAGAATCAGGCTGCATTATGGGGAGCAATACGGACTTCAGCTGGAAAGTATGCCTTTCCAAGGACTTAAGGTCATTATAAATATGCCAATCGCTTATTCCATGACAGGTTAGGAGGACAAGCCAATGCCTACCATTCTTATAGTTGATGATGAAGCTATTTTTCGTAAGGGTCTACGTAAAATCGTCGAGTCCTCTTCCGGCAGTTGGCAGGTTGTCGGCGAAGCAAGGGATGGGTATGAAGCACTTGAAATGGTAGAGAGCTTACAGCCCGACGTACTTCTGACCGATATCCGCATGCCCCGGATGGATGGACTGCAATTGATTCAAATTACGAAGAAGCGGTTCCCGAATCTGCTCGTCATTGTGCTCAGCGGCTTTGATGAGTTTACGTACCTGCAGCAGTCGCTGCGCCATGGGGTTCGGGATTACCTAATGAAGCCGGTGGAGCGGGAAGAGTTGTTCAAGACACTAGATCGACTCGAAAGTGAGCTGGCTAAGGTTCAGACGACAACAGAGGTTTATGCAGCTGAGCCTGCAGATGCACGGATGATCCGTCAGCATGTGAGCGAGCATCTGGTTGCCGGGCTTCTGAAGGGCTACGTGAATGAAGGGGATTTGGCGCTTCTAGCAAGAATCGGCCTAACCTTTACGGAGCCCAACTTTGCCTGCATGCTTATCAAGCTGGACAAGGATGCCCTGGATCAAGAACGATATGATAAAGCAGATCCAAGCTTATTCCAGCTGTATATTCAACAGATCGTTCAGGAATTGCTCGACCAGCGTGCCAAAGGTTTTTCGTTTATTTTATCAGAGACAGAAGTCGTTGCTCTTGTGAATGTGGCCAGTCAGCATGAGGCAGGAAATCCACTCTTTGAGCTGTCGGAGACTATTCGCAGGCGCATGATTTCGTTATCGAGATTGACAGTCACGATTGGCTTAGGTCGGACGGTTAGTGGGATCAAGGAGATCCCGCGCTCGTTCCAGGAAGCGAAGATCGCGCAGCTGCATCGGTTAATTGTAGGCGGAGATAGAGTTATCAGTTATGAACGGATGAATGAAGGTAATGAAGAACTAGCATGGAACTCAACACGAGAGCATGCGCTCGAACAGCTGGAGTCATCCATTCACGAAGGAAAGCCTGAGCAGACGATCCAGCATGTTGTCACCTTCATCACGAGTCTTTGTTTACAGGCAAAGAGCCCTGAGATCATTCATCAGCAAATATGCAAGCTGCTTATTCATGGATACGAGGAAGCAGAGAAGTTAGGGCTTACGAAAAGCTGGCTTGGTGAACGGACCATTCAAGCTGTGCTGCTGGAGATTTGCTCGCTTAACTCACGCGCTGAGCTTATTGAATGCTGCCGTTCTTATCTTGGCAGACTGTCGGAGTGTATCGCGTACGGGCAGCGGCATTCCGATCATGATCCGATTGAAAAGGTCATTCGTTTTGTCAATCAGCATTACCAGGAGCCACTGTCACTGAAGCATGTGGCGGAGCATGTTTTCCTGAATCCTGCTTATTTGTCTACCTTATTCAAGCAGCGTACAGGAACATCTCTAGTGGAATATTGGACCGATCTGAGAGTGAGCGATGCGAAGAAACGTCTCGTCACCTCGAATGAGAAAGTGACGGTTATTGCAGAGAGTACAGGCTTCGGGAATATCCGGCATTTCAACCGTGTATTCAAAAGCGTTACAGGATTCGCGCCTAACGATTACCGTGAGCAGGCTCGGTCACTGAAGGTATAAGTAATTCCTTATTATATTGAAAAAACAAACATAGATAGCCATTCAGGTTTAATCACTGAACGGCTATTTTTTATTTTAAGAATAGATGATTGAGAAACCTTCATTCATTGGTGACCACAACAAAAATAATGTTATTGCGTTTTTAAGAGATATATCAGATGAAGAAAGATGCAATGCTGCACAGAGAAAGAAGTCGACCATCTTGGTGGTCGGTCTATTCAATTTATTAGCTAATGAATACTTACCTATAATTTTTGTGAGAAAGTTCATAAGGTTCACCCGAAACATCTGAATATCTTCATGTTGAAGTATGAACTTTTATACTTATATAGGTTCATCATTTTTACTTATACTAAAAGCATCCCAGTACGGGATTGGCGATTGAATCGCTATCTACAACATGAATTAAAGGGGGATTTTCAGTTATGACACAAACATCAAGTACGATTCCAAGAGCCGCAGTGGTTGGAACGGCATCCGGTGTTTTTTTTATGGCACTTTTCGGTACTTTGTGGGCGTACACTGGAATTATGGGACTGCAGGGCTGGGGGCTTCCATTGTTGTTAGTTATTGCAATAATCATGGGAGTGTCACTGTTCATCAGCGGATTTTCACTAATAATTGCATCTCGACAATTAACGAATCAGGCCTCCACAACTGACGTAAGGTTAGGGAAGCGTACAAGGCTATGGTTCAACCTTATTTTCGCGGCGGAAGGAATAGCTATAGCAATCGCGATTGCTATTTGCAATAATACTGAGAGCACTGAATTAATCCCTCTTGTAATAGCTATTATTGTCGGCGTTCATTTTTTTCCGTTGGCTCCTCTATTCCAAGTCAAATTTTATTATTGGACAGGCGCACTTCTTTGTTTGCTCCCTATCGTTATACGGCTATTCGTGCCTGCGGAGTTCACGTTAGGGGAACATCAGATCAATGCATATATGTCTATAACAGGCATTGGCTCTGCTCTGATCCTATGGGCAACTGGACTGATCATATGGCGAATAGGAAGAAGATTGGTTAGATGATGCCGATCAGAATAAACGGATATAATTTCAGTAAATGACTTATTTTTCTGAGAAACTACAGTTGAATAGCCAAACAGATGAAGCTGCCGGCCACGATAGGCAGCTTTGCTTTGTTGTGTAAAAGGACAGATATCAAGGACAATCTCTTGTTCTTCGATGCTTTCGGAAAATATTGACTAGGTGCTTACTTATGGTGTTCAGCGTAATGGGGCTATCAGCGATAATGCAAAAGCGTGAGTGACACGTATGCTATAAAAAAATTAACTTCAATTGTAACGAACTATTAATTTATTGGATATATAGTCGAAGGGAGTGAGGAAGTGGCGGAGGATATAGAAAAAATCTATAAAAATTATGCAAAAAGTGTCTACCGATATTTACTTAGCCTTACTCATGATGAAGATTTGGCTGAGGAATTAACAGAGGAAACATTTTACCGCGCTGTATACTCGATTCATACCTACAACGGCTCCTGCAAAATAAGTGTTTGGCTTTGCCAGATCGCTAAGCACGTGTGGTATCAGGAACTTGGGAAAAGAAAAAGGCATCCAAACGAAGAGTTACACGAAGAGATCCCTTCTCCGAATATGTCGCCGGAAGAAGCCACCTTGTTCCAAAGTAACAAAATGGACTTGTATCGAGCTATTCACAAATTGAGTGAACCTATGAGAGAAATTGTACATATGCGTATATCCGGTGAATTTTCCTTCGCAGAAATAGGTGAAATACTGGGAAAAAGTGAAAATTGGGCACGTGTCACTTTCTACCGAGCAAAACAAAAAATTATGGAGGTGTTATAAATGATCAAATGCCATATTGTCCAAGACCTTTTGCCAAGTTATATAGACGGCTTGCTCAGTGCGGAAACTGAACATGACATCCAGCAACACTTACAGGAATGCGAAACATGCCGTGTGCTTCATGCTAAACTGTCCACTTCGTTAGACAACGCCAATTTACATGTAAATAAGAAGGAAATTGATTTTTTAAAGAAGGTACGAAAAATAACAACGAAGAAAGTGGTAACGGGATTAGTAATACTCCTGTTGATTTTTGCCCTGTTAACTTACTTTTTCGCCATAGGCTCACCTGTCACCAAGACAGATCTCATCTATACAACCAACGTTAAGGGGGACATGTGGCAAATAAATATGGAGCTTACTAACGGCAAAGCCTTGCTTGTGAAAACAGAAACGATTTATGGCGAAAAAGACAGCAATGGTATCAAGCCTGTTATTGGTGTGCTTGTAAAACCTCGCGAATTGCTGCCTTCACCAGTCCTGGAAAGCGACAATACCTCCTTTATGTTTGGCAGCACGACTGACAGCTTCAACAAGCATGATTATAAAGTCATTCTCCGGTTAGGAGACGGTGACATTGTTTTTACATCAGATAACTATGACAAGTAAGGGCAGGATTGCTAAATCACTGCACGAATACCTTAGATATGACTGATATCACTAGGTTTGTAAAAAAGAACTTTTGAAGTGATTAACTTGAAGCAAGGATTAATCGTTTTTCTAAATGGAACTTCAAGTTCCGGAAAGACATCCATATCAACAGAACTATTACGCTTTAATGAGTATGAAATTGAACTAAATACTGAAACCCTGAGACCAGACGAATGCGCCAATATGATATTAGATTTTATTAGATCAAATCGTGAATGCTCTGCTTTTAAGAAGTTAAATAAAAGAAGTGTTGGTGTTTCATAGAAACCGTATCCTTCAGAGAACACCAAGTTCACGCTTCGGGGGATTTGACAGAGTTCATTACGTTAACGTGAACAATAGCTCAATAACTACAAGCCTTACAATGGAGGGTATAACTATGTATTACGATGCGATGAGAAAGATTTTGTATGTAATGATTCTAGCAGGAATTTTTTTAATTATTCTTGGGTTATGGCAATACCTTCCTCATACACACTCATCCGAAACCCCTAATAGTGTGTATATGTCGATAACAGCAAAGAGGGTTGTATTTCCATTACTCGGTGTCATTCTAACAGCACTTGGTATTACATTATTAAAGTTTGTTGGTGAGGTTAAAAAAGAAACTCTCTCGCTTAGAGATGAGATAATAAATTTAACAAAAAAGGTAGAAAAGAATTCCAATAACAGTTTCTAAATTTACTTGGTTCGTTAAAGGAAACGTTAGATCCAGAGAAATGCAGCAAACCAAAAGAAGTATAAATGAAGATGAAGAAGCAAGTAGCGTAAAGATAACTTTGAATGTTTGGTCTTAGAGTTTGATGAAGAGAATTTCGTGCTGTCGCTGGTATTTTAGGACAGAATAACGTAAGGATAGACATGTATATTCTACGCAAAATGAAGCCACCCAAGGATACGGGTGGCTTCATTTTTTTGTTCCAACTTGCATTTAATATAAGTATGCGATATATTGCATATATGTAAACGAAAAAGTAAGGATGATAACAATGCCAGTACCTAAAGGATTTATCTCGCCAGTACGGATGTCCGCTAAAGAAAGGGCCTTCTCCCAAATTCAACGCTGGATTATCGATGGCACGTTGCAACCTGGTGAAAAACTTATCGATGCTGAATTGGCTGAGTCGCTTGGTGTAAGCCGCACACCTATTAGGGAAGCATTTCAGCTACTTGAAGTACAGGGGCTTGTTTCCATGCATCCTGGAAAAGAAACCAAAGTAACGGAAATTGAGAAGGACGACATCTTTAAAATGTATTCTACGATGGCAGTTCTTCAGGCTTTAGCAGCAGAAACTGCCGCAAAAGTGATAGTTCCTGAGCAGATCGAGCAACTGCGCGCGATTAATTTAGAATTTGCTAACGCGATTAAGAGTGGTCAAGCTTACCAAGCCATGGAGGTGGATGAACAGTTTCATAATCTTATTGTGGAGCTTTCCGATAATTCTTATGTCGCTTCATTCAGCGCATCGCTTCAGATTCATAAACGACGCTTTAAATACGTGTTCCTAAAGCAGCCGGTTGCTGCGACACAAGCTTCAGTTGATGAGCATGCTTTGATTATTACAGCTTTCGAAAAGAACGATAGTGACCTCGCTCAAGCCATTATAAAGCAAAATTTCATTCGTCCGATGCAGGAACTATACGGGCTACTTTAAAACAGAAAGGGGCAAACAAAGATGGTGAACAAAAAAGATCTTCGTATTCGTAGCAAGGTAATCAGTGAGGGTGTCAATCGGGTACCGAATAGAGCGATGCTCCGCGCCGTTGGTTTTACTGATGAAGATTTCAAAAGGCCGATGATTGGCGTTGCTAGTACTTGGAGTGAGGTAACCCCATGTAATATGCACATAAATGAATTAGCGATTCAAGCCAAGCAAGGGGCGCGTGATCATGGTGGCGCTCCGTTGATTTTCAATACAATTACCGTTTCTGATGGCATATCAATGGGGCATGGAGGCATGCTGTTCTCGTTACCAAGCAGGGAAGCCATTGCAGATTCTATTGAGATTGTAACAGGAGCTGAACGCTTTGACGGTCTCGTGGCAATCGGTGGATGCGATAAAAACACGCCTGCCTGTTTGATGGCAATCGGGCGGATGAATATTCCTTCCGTTTACGTATACGGCGGAACGATTCAACCTGGCAAGCTCGACGGTAAAAACGTTGATATCGTTACGGCCTTTGAAGCAGTCGGCCTATATCATGATGGGAAAATGACTGATGAACAGCTCCACAAGGTGGAATGCAGCGTTTGTCCAGGTCCGGGCTCCTGTGGTGGCATGTATACCGCCAATACAATGGCTGCAGCGGCAGAAGCTTTGGGCATGTGCCTTCCCGGTTCCTCCTCTACGCCAGCAATCTCTCCTGACAAAGCGGAAGAATGTGCTGCGGCAGGCAGACAAGTCATAACGCTTCTGGAACGTGATATCTACCCCAAAGATATCATGACGAAAAAAGCGTTTGAGAATGCGATTACTGTGGTTATGGCTCTAGGTGGTTCAACAAATGCGTTTCTGCATCTGCTCGCCATTGCACACTCGGTAGGCGTTGATTTGACATTAGATGATTTTGAGCGAATCCGCCTGCGTGTTCCCCACCTGGCTGACCTGAAGCCAAGTGGCCGATATGCCATGCAGGATTTAAATGATGTTGGTGGCATACCGGGAGTAATGAAGTTGTTGCTCGCTGAGGGTCTTCTTCACGGTGATTGCTTGACGGTCACTGGTAAAACTTTAGCAGAGAATCTAGCTGAGGCAGCTCCACTACGAAACGACCAGGAGATTATTCGCCCATTAGATAAGCCACTGAAACCGAATGGACCATTGGTTGTACTCAGAGGTAACCTAGCTCCTGAAGGTGCCGTTGCCAAAATGTCAGGCATGAAAAAGCTGCGGTTTGCCGGACCTGCAAAGGTGTATGACAGCGAGGACGAGGCAACGGAAGCAATCTTGAGAAATGAAATCCATAAAGGGGATGTATTGGTCATTCGCTATTGCGGCCCTAAGGGCGGGCCAGGAATGCCGGAGATGTTATCTGTTACGGCACTAATTGTAGGTAAAGGTCTTGGTGGAGAAGTTGCCCTTATTACGGATGGCAGGTTCTCTGGCGGCTCGCATGGATTTGTGGTCGGTCATGTATCGCCTGAAGCACAAGTAGGTGGACCAATCGCGTTGCTGAGAAACGGGGATACTATTACCATCGACAGCGAGACGCAGCAGATCACATTTGATGTAACTGACGAGGAGTTAACTGATCGGGCGCAAGCATGGGTACAGCCTCCACTTAAAGTAAATTCAGGTGTACTAGTAAAGTATGCTAGACTAGTTTCTTCTGCATCTAAAGGTGCAGTAACTGATATCTTAGAATAAGGTTTAAAATCGCGTTAATAGGAACCCCGCGGCAGCCGGCCAGATCGGCTGCTTTTTTGCGACTTGAATTAGTGCAGCTAAAATTTTGTGCAGAGTACTATTTCGAAAAGGTATCGGGAGCAAAGCCATCGAAGATAGTATTGACTCTTTTAAAAGTATTTTATGACAAGCCTCAAACTAGCATGCTAGGAGGAATAATCGTATTATGACCGATAAGAATAACCATTTGGTGATTTCAGATGATGAGCTGGATAGGAGTATCATTGAACAATTTAAACAAGGTGTTAGCGGTAACGACCCGGAAGCTGTAGAGCGATTACTGCAACTACATCCGTTGCTGGCTGTTCAAATCGACGAACCTTGGTTTGCTTTTGATACGCCTGCGATTGTAAGTGCCGCAAATAGGGGAGACCGTAAGATGGTTGACGTATTGCTGGAGTACGGGGCGAATATCAATACCAAGAGCAGCTGGTGGGCGGGAGGCTTCGGCGTTCTGCATCATGATCATTACGACTTATCCCGTTATCTTATCGAACGGGGAGCCATTGTGGATCCGCATGCTGCGGCTGCACTGGGAATGGTGGATGCTCTTCGAAAAATGGTGGAAGAGGATCCGGACATCGTCAATCTGCGTGGGCCGGATGGGCAGGTTCCATTGCATTATGCCGGTTCCCAGGAGATCATCGATTTCCTGCTGAATCACGGTGCTGATATTGATAGGCGAGATTTAGACCACAACGGTACTCCTGCTCAATATGCTGTGAACAACCTGGAGCGGTGCAGGCATCTCGTGCAACGTGGTGCGCAAACGGATATTTTTATAGCTTGTAAGCTAGGGGACATCGAGCTTGTCCGCCGTATGTTGAATGAGGATCCGAACTCGTTACAGGTACAGGTTGGAAAAGGGGACTTCACCGCTCCAGGAGGGCATATTTATGAATACAATATCGGCGGAGCTATGAGACCACTCTTTTTCGCGGAGCGGCTAGGTCATGAAGAAATCACAGATCTTATACTTTCCTATAGTTCAGTTGAGCAGAGATTGCTGCTTGCCTGTATGCGGGCAGATCGAAGAGGCGTCGATAGCCTATTAAAGGAATATCCGGGCATTGTTCAATCTCTTCAACCGGAAGAGCAGAGCATCATTGCGGATGCGGCATGGAATAATCAAACGGATGCCGTTCAACTCATGCTCGAAGTTGGTTTTCATGTCGATGCTCGCCGAAAAGAACATTCTGCGACCGCCCTTCATCATGCCGCGGGACAAGGTAATGTTAAGATCGTCCAGCTGCTCATAGACCATGGTGCCTCACTGGATGTCCTAAATGAATTCGGGGGGACTCCATTGAACAGTTGTATCTGGGGATCGCTTCATATTCTAAATCCTGACGGGAATTATGCCGAGGTAGCGGAAAGCCTCGTTCAAGCAGGGGCTAAACTTCCAACTCAAGCTGCAGGTAGCGAGCATGTGAAACAGGTTCTTTGTCGGCATGGAGCATCGTATTAAAACAAAGTAGTAAATATAGAATTGAAAAACAACCTTGGCTCGGCGGTTCGCCGGACTAAGGTTGTTTTGATTTATTGAAGATATAGAGGGTTGTACAGCATGCTCTGCATAATTTGAAGCTCCGTTACGAGCATCACTGTATCTTGTGCGTACAGATTGTGGTATACATTAATATTTTATCATGATAATATACTTTAGATTTAAATAGCTTCTATTGGGGGTGGAACGACTTTGCTTAATTTAGGAACATTAATTGCTTTTGGAATTGTATCGCTTGGAATGGTTTGTTCTCCCGGACCCAATATGATCTATCTGATCTCGCGTTCGATTTCTCAAGGGCGTAAGGCGGGCATTATATCTTTAATGGGAGTTGTGCTTGGCTTTGTTGTATATCTTACTGCCTCTATGCTTGGTCTGATAACAATATTCAATACCGTACCGGTTATTTATACAGCGATGAAGTGGGCTGGTGCTGCATATTTGCTTTGGCTCGCATGGAAGTCTCTCAAGTCTGGTTCTGCCTCTATACTGACACCAGTCGCTCTCCCCCCGATTGAAAAGCCACGCAAATTGTTCATGATGGGTTTTATAACCAATTTGCTTAATCCAAAGATCGCCGTTTTGTATATCTCGCTTTTACCATAGTTTCAGAATCCTGATAAAGGCTCTTTGCTGGCACAAAGTGTGATTTTGGGGCTGACACAAATTTTAATCAGCTTTACGGTGAATCTCCTTATTGTTCTTACTGCAAGTCAGATTTCCAGTTGGTTAGGTAAACGTCCGACATGGCTTAAGGCACAGCGTTGGATCATGTCTGGCGTATTGACAGGACTGGCTGTTAAGCTGGCTGTCCAACGTAGGTAAATGAAATGATTTACGTTAACGAAAAACGACAGTTCAATATGCAACAACAAAGGCAGCGATCAATTAAATCAGCCTGCCTTTTCTTATCTAAGGGGTTAGTTTCTGTTATCAAGGTCTTGGATCAAGGTCCTTTCATTCAGACGATTTTTATTGGGTAAGGGGCTGATTACATAGTTACATATTAAAACATTAACGCTTCGTGGCTTTGATGGAGAATAGCAGTGGCAAATGGTTGTTTTCTTTCAAGTGCCATTTTCCTTGATCGTCCTGAACCATGAAGCCCGGAAACATATTGTATACGGTGTACGGAAATTCATGCAAAAAATCTAATGTCAGTCCAGCACCGACAAGCGCGCTTATGATTTCGCCAAGCGTATGTTGCCATTGATAGGTGACGGGATGTTCCATCTTATCTTCATCACCGGTATACGTTGTAGCGGAATCGTAGATCCGAACTTCGTTATCGAAATAGGGATAACTGAATTTCAGATGGTTGTCTACTGCTTCATAAATAAAGGTAATAGGATGAAGTTCGGCCATATAAAATATGCCTCCCTGCTTTAAGGATGAGCTGATCAACTCTGCCCATCGTGTCAAATCAGGAAGCCAGCAAAGAACGCCATACGACGTATATACGATGTCGAACAGCTCTCCCTGAAGCAATTCCTTGGCGTCATAAATGTCCGAGCGTAGGAAACGTGCGTCAAGCCCCAGTTTTTCGTTCAACGATTGGGCTAAAGCAATCGCTTCCTCCGAAATATCTACTCCTGTCACATGAGCACCTGCTCTCGCCCAGGAAAGTGAATCTTTTCCAAAATGGCATTGCAAATGAAGCATCGTGCGCCCGGCTACATCGCCGAGCTCAGCCTGATCCAGTTCGGACAGAGAACTCTTCCCAGCCAAAAAAGCATCGATATTATAAAATTTTGACTTAGCATGAACTGCGGTTCGATCGTTCCAATTCAATCGGTTCATGTCGCGATAATTGGTCAATGTTATACCTTCTTTCCAATTGATATTTCGCCAACTGCAAACCATAGTCACTTCAACTTAATGTGGGCACAAGGGACAGTCTGTATTACGAAAATAATACTTCTTGCTCTTAAACAATTAAAGAGACTTTATTACTTAATGTGTTTTTTCCTGTTTATAGAAAATGGTAAGTCTGTTAAGCTCTAACGAGGAATGGTCGTTGAATAGCCAAACTGAATGAAGCTGCCGGTATACGATCGGAAGCTTCATATTTTTTAACAGGATATTGGACATTCGGAAGAGTTCGCAATACAGGTTATTTATGGTAAAATAAGTAATAATTGAAGACATGCTTACCATGCTTGATGGCATTGTTGAAAGAGCAATTAGCAAATGAAATTATTTCAAGGAGGTAGAACAATGGATTTTAGATGGATTAATGAAAGCGCAATTACTGAAACAGATGGTAGAATAGAAATATATGCTACAGAGAAAAGTGACTTTTTCTGTAACCACGGAGCAGATTCAGAAGAAGGAATTACACCGAAAACACTGTGTAATGCACCTTTTTACTATACCCAAGTATCCGGGGATTTCGTTATGCGAGTGAAAGTATCGCATGATTTTAAAGATACTTACGATTCTGCTTCTATCATGGTAATGAAGGATATGACCAATTGGGCAAAGGCCTGTTTTGAACTAACTGATTTTGATACTCATGCAGTAGTTAGTGTTGTTACGAAGGAAGAATCAGATGATGCAAACGGCTGCAATATTGATAATAATACGGTATGGCTCCAAATGTGCAGAAGTGGAGAATCATTTGCTTTCCACTATTCTACGGATGGAGAAAACTTTTATATGATGAGATATTTCACCTTACCTGTGGATGAGAATACTGTCAAAGTGGGGTTATTGGCACAGGCACCGCTAGGAAACGGCGGCAATAGAATTTATGAAAATCTGATTATAGAAAGAAAAACAGTCAAGAATATTCGTATGGGTAAATAATGATATCCTGTCGTACTGAGCTTGCATAAGAGAGATAAGTATAGTAGAAGATTTTAATCAGCTATTCGAGAAATCATCCTTATTAAGTAATCTATTTAAAAAAACATACTAAGAATGTTCAGACTGTCGAGAATGTCTCGGCAGTCTTTGTTTTTGTCCAGTTTGTTTACCAGGTGGGCTTTTTAATTGAACTATCGAAGAACGATAGTAGGTTAGTCCCAATTAAAGGAAAATGAATATTAATAACGAATAGTACTGTAAATCAATAGAAGGTGCTTATTAAGTGTGGGAAAATTCCTATGTGACTGTGGCAATCTACTCTTATCTGTGCATAGAAACTAAAATGTTAAACTGAAAAATAAAGATGTTAGACTGAGGACTAGGAAAACAAAATTATACACTGAGAAATTAAAGTATTAGACTGTTCATGCGCCATAACTAACGCTAATCTAACGGTACACATTAAATCAGCAGGGAAGTGATTTTGTTGAAATCTGTAATTATAAAAGGATTGAAGAGATCCTGTTGCAGAAGGTGGATTCAGAAACAGTGGCCGCAGTGATGAAATATCTTAGTGCAAAGACAAGGGCTGAGGACGTGCTTCCCTCTAAGGAATTTAAAGATGCTAACTATAAAATTATTGTTTCGTCAAGAATGATAGATGCCAATATAAACATTTTTGTTTTTAAGAATTAATTCTATAAGAGCTGTTCCTCAACGAAACGACGAAATCTCCATTTTTTGAAATCGAATTTGTTTAAATATAGGCCTCATCTAACGGAGAACATTAGCTCTATAAAGACACTACGGCAGCTCACACATGATGAGCTGCCGTTTTCTCAACTGAGGGTAGGTTAACGCAACTTCTGTTATTCATTAAGCGTCTTACTATGAAGAAAAGGGGTGGATAAAATTTGCAGCGCACTTTATATCTATTTGTATTAGTTATTATGATTACGTCCGTTACAATTATTGCGGGCTGCCAAGGAGAAAGCAATAAGGATACTTTTCCTGAAGTCGGACAAAGATTGTCTGAAAGTATAAAACAAATTGATAAACAACCTGGTATAGTTTTGACTGGGTTCGCTGCCGACCCCAAAGAGAAATTATATAAAGTTGGAATTGAATATAACCAGAGTCAAATAAGCAGTGAACAATTGAAACAAATTGTTACTGATTATCTCAGCTATGCTGCTTCAAACTCGTCGACTTCTAACAATTGGGAAGATATGCTTAAACCATATCAATTGCGCATTGAAAAGTTAGGCGATGCTAAAAAAACACCAGTGATAGCTGAAAAAGACATCGGCTCAACAGAGATAAATTGGCTATTTGAATAAAATAGCGCCGCAAGTGGATTAAACTACCATGAAAATTCATTGAAGTAACATTAAAAAAGAAAAGAAGGGCGCCGCACTTTAGTTTTTTTAAAGGTGAGCACCTGTCATACACCTAGATCTACATACATTTCTTTGCGGGTTAGTAAGTAATAAGCGATTCTTAGTATGGCATGAGCGACTACAATGGCTGCACGTTTGTAGTATATTTGAAAGGAAATGGAGGGGATTTATGAAATTTATAAGATTAGGTTTAAGTCTTTTGTTATTAGTCACTTTTATTACCTCTATTTCGGGATGTACAGGTGATAAACAAAATAAATCAGAAGTTATTTTCTATGCGGAAGATGAGAATTGGATCGCTCAATATAAAACAAATTCTTCTCAAACAGCGAAAGAAAAAGTGGTATTTAACTTTTTTTACAAAGGCAGTTTTTCTGAACTAATAGCAACCAAAGAAATTGTATTCTCATATGGTACGAGAAAGGGGAACATTCCGAAAACAATACATTATGATGAAATAGATAAAGCTCAGTTTTTAATTGAGTTTGATGGTGATTTTATACAAGATATTGTCGGAAATCATGAGGAAAAAATCCTGGTTATTATTAAATGGAATAATAAAAGTGAGACGTTACAATTAACACAATATAATAATTAATTATTCAACTAACTGGGAACTTTAGTTGAATCAATAAAGCTGCAGCAGATCGTAGGATCAGCTGCAGCTTTATTTGAAGTAAAGGGCAGGATAATTCCAATATATGTTAGTGTGTTATTGCTATCTATATATCAAAAATGATGAGGGAGGGAAATTATTGAAAGGTTTGTTGCTGACTTTTTATTGTTTGTTTAATTGTAGTCTACATATTAGCTAGTCTTAGTAATGTAGGTATATTAATTGGATGCGCTATAATATTAGCTTTCATAGTGAGGATTTATGCAATTTTGCTTAAATTGAGTAAAGAAAAATAGAATTAGTGTTATCTCCGGGCGTTTGTACTCTCTGTACACGGTAATACACGGTAACTCCATTCAACAAGATGGCGACTAGAATTGATGAGAATAAGAAGGTGGATATTATGGATAAGAGTTCAATATTAACAACATTATTTGCTTGTTGGATTATTGCTTTGTTTGTTGAAATTCTTATGTTTAATAATACAATTCATGAGGTGCATACACCTGATGACACTTTATTTGATATCGTTCTTATTGCGATCACATTAATCGTAGGTGCTGTGAGTATTATTGTTGCTGCATTTGTAGCACAGAAAAAATCATTAAGCTAGCTGGGAACAATAGCTTAAGTAAAAAACACACCACCGTTAACTTTGAATCCGGTATTTTCTCATTTAGGCAGGGTAGCTTTAGAAACTCTCCCGTATATTATATGTCCTGCATCCAGTAGTAAATGTGAAGTAACAGGAGCAGGCGGCTGAAGGCATGAAAAAGGGTTGGGTAACAGTAACACCAACCCTTTTGTATCGCTTCTTTGTCTTGAGAAAAATATCGCAGGGATAATATTGGAAAGAGCAAGCTAAAAAGACCTCCGACAAAGAGGTCTTTTGTTTTATATTTAGAGAAATATCGTTAGTCAACTGTCATGGAGGCAGAAGCTTGTAACGATTAGTAGTACCCTTTACCTGTGCCTACACCACCAACTTGTGGGCCGTAACCGCCGCCCCAGCCGCCAACAAAGCCACATCCGCAGACGATAATCACCAGCAAGATGAACAGTACAAGAATTCCGCCAACTTGATTTCCATGGCCAAACCCTGACATAATTCACAACACCTCCTCACGTCTGGAGTATTCTTTATAATATGTATGGGGAAGTATGATGCTTGGGTATTTGCCTCAAAGGTATTTATCTAATTCCCATTTACCTCTCCGTTATGAAGGTCATGGAAGGTTGAATGTCCGGGGGAATGCAACCCTATGCCCCTGAGGAGTAAACTAACTGGAAACAATAGTTTGAAAACAGGGAGCAGTTTGCCGCTGGCATCTGCTCCTTTCTTTATTATAAAAGGACTGTTAAGTGCAACATATGGAATTTTACAGCGTATAAACAACGATTCCATATTAAGGAGGGATTTATAATTAATGTTGGTTTCCAGCGTAGGGCTGCTTTTCATGTTTTTTGCTGTCACTATTGCTGGAAGTATCTTATAGCATGGACAAATCCTTAGAAGTAAACAGAACAAGGGGGCTTTATGAGAAGAATTTACGTTATGGTTATATGTCTAACTGTTACATTTCTATCTGGTTTAGTGGGTTGCGGTAATTCTGCAAAGGAAGATTCAATTAATAAGACTTTGGGGTTAACTATCGAAGAAAAACTGAACAGTATAACTAAACCAAAGGATTTTAAGGTATCACTATCCTCTAATCCATATGAATATATTCAGGGAGCAGATAGTAACAAGGATTACAACTTCATTGTTTCACAAGGTGAACCTGCTTTAAAATATATGCTCAGTAAATTTGCTAATAGTGACAATGATGGATTGAAGGAATATATTATGGCACTCGCCTGTTCTGAAATTCTAAAAGAGAATCCAGCCTCTAAAAACTGGGCTTCTGGTAGGGAATGGTATAGACAATGGCAGGAAAACAAGACAGCAGGGCTAAATACAGAAGTGTTCATGAATAACTCGGTTGGTCAAGACAAAGATGCTGAAATAACTATGGAAAATGCAATTCCAACACGTTTGGCTCCAGGAGCTATCTTAAAGTATGATGATCATACAAAGCCAGCCATTACATATGATATCAAAGCTATAATAACATCACCTGATGCTGAACCAGTACCATACGCTTCAGACGATAAACAGGAGAAACCTACACCATCAGAAACTACCAAAGAAGATGATGAAGATAGAGCCAAAGAAGATGCATTTTTTGATTCTGTTAAAGAAGAAGCTAAGAGCTTACCCGTATTTAATCTAGGTTATGACCTTCCAGACCCAGAGCCAGGGCTAGTGGTGATATATGGATCTGATGGATACATAAACAGATACTATAATGAAAATGATTATAAAGAAAATAGCTCTTCTTCAGAATAAAACTGCGGATAAATTGTTAGTAGAGGTTTAAAAGTTTTTATAATGGTTAGACTATAAGAATAACTATCGATTGTGTTTAACTGATATTCATGACTAAACTGTGTAAGTCGGACCGTCTGAAGGTGCTGACAAAAGGATATACATTAGATCAACGATAAATTAACCGCCAGGGCATTGTGCCCTGGCGGTTTTTCTTATTTAGCGGATCCTCTCCAAGAGATCCGCCACCATTAAAGTAAAAGGCGGTTTAACGCAACATATCCGTTATTATGACGTATAGGATATGATTGGAAAATAGGGAGTGAGCCATTACCGGCAAACATAAATGTAAGGGGGGAGTTCATGCCATTTGCATTTTCATTATTATTGATACTATTAGTTTTAATAAACATAATTTTAAGAAAATATATCCTTGCAGAGGGATCAGAAAAGATCTCAGATACTAACGGAAAGAACGTGAATAGATGGGTAAAAGGATTGCTTGTACTCATTGCTATCTGTATTTATTTCTTTGTTTTGGATACAACGGATTACAGCACAATTAAATGGTTTTGGTTAATATTTTTTTCAGTTGCCATTGGATTTCAGGCGTTTATGGAATGGAAGTATTTGAAAGACTCAAAAGAATATATTATTTCACTTATTATATTAGCCGTCGGATTAATATATATTTGTCTTTTTATATTCTAACTGACAATATCACTTAAAATAAGTAGATTCTAATCCCTCTTAGTTTTTTCTAATTGGCATAACGCGCTTGAATTGTCTACCATAGGTATATAACCTTTTCTTCTGCTCCTCTAAAGCTGCCGGGTAACCGCTCTTGAGGAGCTTTTTTTGTATATGCACCCGTGTCGGACGACGACTAACCTAATCATTCAACTATCGGTGAACGTTTGACTTACTCCAGCAGAAGCTGTTCCATCCTGGAAGCCGTTTGTGCATCAGCCGGCATATTAACCGTGACGGTATAGTGGGGAGCATCTGATACCAGAAAAGTAAGCTGGTTAAAAATTAGCAGCCCGGCTGTTGGATGGTAGTTAATCTTCATCCCTTCGGGTCCGTTCAGCACATCGTGCTGAGGCCACCATTCCCTAAATTCATCACTAGCCAGATTAAGCTCACTGATCATATCCATCCACCAAGGATCTCCGGGGAATTTACCGTAACCCGCACGGAATTGAGCAAGGCGGTGGCGGGCATGCTTTTCCCAATTCTGTTGAAGTACTTCACGGACGTACGGCGACATGAAGGTACGCCATACCGAATTGAGCTCTCGATCCGACATTTCTTCATATTTGCCATAGACACAGCTAGCGGCTTTGTTCCAGGCAATGATATCTAATCGATCATTCGTTATAAAAGCAGGACTTGTTCCTTGCCCATTAAGGAAGCTCTGCAAATCATCGCTGATTACATTCTCTTCCTGATTTAACTCTGCCGGCAGCTGCTGGAGTGCCAGCAAGTACAGATGCTTCCGTTCAGTAGCATCCAATTGGAGAGCATGCCCGATGTTATCCAGCACCTGTGACGATACTTGTATATTACGACCTTGCTCCAGCCACGTATACCAGTCGACGCTGACGCCTGACAGCTGTGCGACTTCTCCTCGTCTAAGGCCAGGTGTCCGGCGGCGTCCGCTGCTTGGCAATCCAGCCTGTTCGGGAGAAAGGCGTGCCCTTCGCGTCCGCAGAAACTGCGCAAGCTCACTTAATCTTACGGAATCATCCATGATCTGGTACCTTCCTCTCCTTGTCTAATTCCTATCGTAGGAGAACGACTCCTAGGATAAACCCTCATCTTAATCTTGTATAGGGATCATTATACACTTTAAGAGAATTCGACAGGAATAGAATGAGAGGGGAATTACATTGAATAAACAAAGCTTCTCCAGCCGCAGCTTGTTGCTGCTGGGATTATCGCTTGGCTATTTTATGGTGCTGCTTGATATGACGGTTGTTAGTGTCGCACTTCCAGCCATCCATGCAGATCTAGGTGGAGGAATATCCGATCTTCAATGGGTCGTTAATGCCTATACGATTGTGTTTGCTGGATTACTGTTATCGATGGGCGTATTTGCTGACAAGCTGGGAGCAAAACGTTTATATATTTGGGGGCTGGTCCTGTTCCTTATAGCCTCGGCTGCATCGGCAGTTGTCTCATCGATCAGCTTATTAATCGTGCTGCGCGCCGTCCTTGGAATAGGAGGAGCAGCTTTACTGCCAGCCTCCCTGACACTTATGGTTCATATGTATCCCGAACCTGCTGAACGTGCCAAAGCGCTGGGGATATGGACCGCGATTACCGGTGTGGCTATGGCAGCCGGGCCGGTAATCGGTGGAGTATTGGCTGATTCAACAGGATGGCGAAGTATATTCCTTCTTCAAGTACCTGTTGCTGTGCTTAGCCTGCTGCTGACAGGTTTGCTTGTCAGAGAAACCCCTCGGTCGCAGCAGAAAAGCTTTGATATAGGGGGACAGGTGACCGCTATAGGGGCCATCGCCGCCTTATCTTTTAGTCTGATGGAAGGACAAAGATATGGCTGGCAGTCTTTTCAGATAGTAGGATCGTTTGTTCTAGCATTGCTCTGTATCTTCTTGTTTGTCTATATTGAGGCAAAAGGAAAAGCACCACTTTTTCCGCTGCAGCTATTCAGAAACAGAACCGTATCGGCAGGCCTGCTTGGCGGATTGTCTATTAACTTAGGGTTGTCAGGGATTTTATTTGTCTTTCCTTTGTTTTTTCAGCAAGTTCAAGGTCTGTCAGCTCATTCAGCTGGGCTTTCACTTCTTCCGCTTATGCTTCCGCTAGCCTTTAATCCGATACTGACCGGACGACTCGTCGGCAGGGTAGGCGCACGTATTCCAATGACAGCTGGGTTCTGTCTCGGAGCGGCCGGGTCATTACTGCAAGTATGGACGAATGAGAATACGAGTTATGTTTGGACGTTTATTGGATTGTTATTAATCGGTTTTGGGGTTTCTTTAACGATTCCTTCGCTTATGTCAGCAGTTATGTCCTCTGTTCTAAAAGAACAATCCGGCGCTGTTTCCGGTGCCTTGAATTCCAGCCGCCAGCTCGGATCGGTATTAGGGGTCGCGCTCATTGGCTCCATTCTCAGCGGCAGCCAATCATTTATGACTGGCATGCATGCCGCTTTTATTCTAATCACAATCATTTTATTTATAGGCATATTTCTCTCTAGTTCCATGCCCGGCAGGAAGAATTGATCCAGCAATCTTTTTGTATGTATGTAAGGAACTTAATATAACACCTAATATTCCCAATAATACACCTCGTCCTGTACCCCCTCACACTCTAAGATGAGAGATGCAACTATCCTTGAACAAGACCGAGGGGGAGTACGGATGGCACGAAGTAAGGTAATGCTGTCTGCTTTGATGGCGCTGCTGCTGTTATTTACAGCGTTTCCGGTATATGCAGCAGATGATGAAGCGGGTACGGTTAGCAGCGAATCGGACAGCTATGTAAGGATTAAGAACAAATGGAAGAGCAATTATTTGTATGAAGGCTCTGATGGCGTAGTACGCTACGGATTTACTGCAATAGACAACGAGAATTCACATTGGCAAATAGAAGAGAGCAATGGCATAACTAGAATTAAAAACCGTGCAACCGGCCATTACATCGCAATGGAGGACACGAATCAGCGCCGTGATCCTTTGCTCAGTCGCAGCATTACGGAGAGCACGACGGATGATCAGTGGATAATAGCCGACTCGAGCCGGGCTGGTTATGTCATCATTAAGAATGCCATCGATCCTTCAGCGAATCTGGTCATCCACCAAGAGGATCAGCTCGGATTTGCAGAGGTAAGCGGAGATATTAATATTACTTTCGAAAGCCCGCAATGGGCACTTGAGCCGGTAGATCCTGCGGGTATTCCTGTTCGTATCGTCAACCAATACAAGGCAGGGCAATATCTGTATGAAGATCAGGAAGGCTTCGTCAAATTTGGCGTTGCCGGCGGGATTACCGATCAGACTACTCATTGGTATATCGAGACGGTGGTAAAGAAGGAAGACGGATCATCTGTCATCCGTTTGAAAAACCGTGCAACCGGCCATTACATCACCCAAGGTGCAGAAGGCTGGATGCAGCTTAAGGCAACAGCTCAGAATGGGACAAAAAGCGAATGGACGATGGGGCCAGCGGCTAGTGCGGGCTTCCTAACTTTTACAAGCGTATTTGCAGCTGAAGGTGAAACACCTCTCAACTATGTGTTAAATACCCAGTTCCCGGATGATACCAATGTGCGGGCCAATGACTGGGCGCAGCCTTCTTGGGGAAGTGCCCAGTGGCGTATTGATAGGGCAACGGATGTTCAGCCAATTCGAATTGCAAGTTATTCCGATGACCCTGCGGGAGTTGCGTACTTATATGAAGACAACGGTGTTGTAAAATATGGGGCGCTCGACAATTCAAATGCAGGCGTGTATCAGTGGATTTTAGAAGATTATGATGGTAAGACGCTAATCCGCAATCTGGGAACCGGTCATTATATTCATAACGGTGTTTCAGAGCCAACCGATCCATTAACGGCCGATGCGGCTTCCACGATTGACACTTCCTATCAATGGACCATCGCATCTTCGAATATTTATGATGATTACAAGACGATTAAGAATGGCAGCGGAACGAATGTTTATCTGCATAACGCAGGTGCAATCGGAGCTGCACAAGCAGGAACCATTGATCCTGATACAAACCCGGCACAATGGCTTTTCGCCGACCCATCAGTATCGACAGATGGTTCCCCGCAGTTTGTACGCATTATGAATGAATGGCAGTCTATGTATTTATATGAAGATATGCAGGGCAATTTGAAATACGGCAATATAAGAACCGATGATGAGCGGGATCAATGGGTGGTTGAACGCTTCCAAGGCCGCAAACGGATTAAAAACCGTGAAACGAATCATTATATAAATCTGCAAAATGTAACGGACGGCCATATTAAAGTAACTGACGTCGAGGACGATTGGCGAAGTGCAGTATGGGTAATTGAGGATATGGGCGGCGGCTCCCGGCTGATTCATAGCGTACTTGATGCGAATGATGAGGAAGGTGCCCAAAAGTATATAAACTTGCAAAACCTGACCAAATACGCTGAATACGGCATTATTAATCCGAACTGGGGAAGTCCGCGCTGGCGTTTTGTTAATGTTCCTGCAGAAGCGCCAAGCAACATCCGGATCAAGAGCAAGCTGACAGGCGGTTACTTGTATGAAGTAACAGATGCAAGCTCGGAAGATCTAGGTAAGGTTAAGTTTGAAGACCTTGCGGAATCGGATACCTCGTCCGTCTGGTTCCCTGAAGATACGGGGGATGGTGTAGGGTCTGTCCGACTGAAAAACCTTTCAACCGGCCATTATTTATCTATGGAAGGGGTAGGTGGTGCAGTAGAGCAGGATGCACCTGATTTCAAGCTGGCATCTGAACAAATCTATCCGCAATGGGGCAGCGCCAAATGGTATTTGCAAGATAGTGCAAGTACGGGCTATATCAACATCAAGAGCGCTTGGGCTGGCCACTATGTCTATGAGCCAAGCGGTGATGTTGCAGGTTATGCACTCGTAAGCAAGCTTGTCGCGGGCAATGATGAAGGACAATTCGCGGTGGAAGAAGTTGAAGTACCTGAAGCGCCTCTGCCAGCTGTTCCAGTCCGAATCAAAAATGCGGCAACCGGCCAATTCCTATATGAGAACCATGGAGGAGTCGTGCTGTATGGCAATGTGGATTTAGAGAACGGATATTCACATTGGCTGCTTAGCGGTGACAACGGATCTTATCGCATTACGAACCGTGTAACGGGACATTACATCGCCGTAGATGACAACTATCGGTATATTATTAGCGGAGAAGCGGGAGCAGTTACCCCAAGAGCAGACTGGTCTATTGAGTCGCAAGGCTCAAGCTATCTGATCCGCAGCTTATATGGAAGCTTTGACGATGAATATATCAATGTGCAAAATGGTGCTGGTTACGCGGAACGCGGCTTATTCCCATCCTCTTTCGGAACATTGCAATGGAGCTTTGAGAACGCACCAGAGAGCTTCACAACTCCCGTGATGGGCGAAGAGCGTAACGAAGTGACGAGCACACCAATATTCGATGACACAAACAATATCATGTTTACATTAGACGGCAAGTCACTTGCAGAATCTAGTGGTGCTGCGATTGTTACGGCAAGCTCTGGTACGGGTAATCCAAGTGCCGAATGGCTGCTGCAGGATTACAATGGGCGCAAGCTAATTAAGAACCGGGCAACAGGGAAGCTTTTATCGCTCGATCTTTCACTCGTAGACAGCAGTGCATTAACGGATACTGAGCAGTGGGTCGTGGAAGAACATCTTGGACGCTTCGTGATTACGAATGCGGCTGAGAAGACCGGAGCGCTCTATCTGGAAGACGATCAGCTTCAATATGGTGAAGAAGGCCTTACATCATCTGCTGCATGGAATTTGATTCCGGTCAGCGGCAAGGTGATCTATGAAGCAGAGAATGCTTTCCATAGTCAAAGTATGACGACAGCTTCTTTATCCAATGGTTATACAGGCACTGGCTATTTGGAAGGAATGACGAAGGAAGCTGATCTCATTCGTTTTGTTGTTAATGCGAAGGACGCAGGCTCTTATGAGGCTTCGATACGCTATCTTACAGGCCAGTCTGGCAAGCTTAAGCTGACTGTAAACGGCAGTCCAATGGATTCAATTACAGTCCAAGCAGCTGCAAGCTGGAGAAATGCAGCTGTAACGCTTGACCTCCGGTCAGGCATTAATACCGTAACGGTACAGAAGGATTCGGCGGTAAGCGGAAGTCTTTCCATCGACTCTTTCACGGTAGATAATGATGTTAACCTTGACTATCGCGGTGCGACAGTACCATATGTTACTTATGAAGCTGAGCATGCTACCACGAATGGTTCATTCATAGGGCCTTCGAGAGTGTATCGCGAGATGGCATCCGAGGCTTCCGGCAGACAGGCGGTTGAACTGGATGAGACAGGCGATTATGTTGAGTTTACTTTAGCGGAAGCGGCAAACTCCATTGTGTTACGTTACGCCATCCTTGACAGCGCCGATGGCAGCGGACTGCAAGAAACCTTAGGCTTGTATATCAATGGTGAGTTCAAACAGAAATTACACTTAACTTCCAAATATGCATGGGAATACGGCAGCTACCCTTGGTCGAATGATCCAACGCAAGGCAGTGCGCACCGCTTCTTTGATGAAATTCATGCGCTGATTGGCGATGTTCCTGCTGGTGCGACAATCAGGCTGGAGAAGGATGCAGACAGCTCGGCTGATTATTATGTCATCGATCTGGCCGACATGGAGCAGGTTGCAGGTTCGTTTGTGATGCCAGACGGTTTCCTCTCGGTGGCGGACTATGGCGCGGCGGCTAATGATGGTGAGGACGATACAGCTGCTTTTAATGCCGCAATGACAGCAGCAAAGGCATCTGGCAAAGGTGTCTGGTTCCCAGCAGGAACGTTCGAGCTTCGTGACAGCTTGCTGCATGTAACTGATGTGACAATCCGTGGTGCTGGCATGTGGTATACAACTCTGCTTGGTGCACGGTTTATCGGAGATGGCGGCAACATTCAAGTATTTGATCTTCTTGTCGATGGCGATTTGAACATCCGGGATGACGAAGCAAGCACACATGGCTTTGAAGGTGAGTTTGGTCCAGGCTCCGTTATTCAAAATGTATGGATCGAGCATTCCAAGACAGGCCTCTGGCTGACGCGCCTCAAAGGCAGTACAGGATTTACCGACAGCCTTCATATGATTGGCCTGCGGATGCGTAATTTGATGGCGGATGGCATTAACTTCTGTGTAGGAACGAGCAACAGTATGCTGGAGCAAAGCGATATCCGTTACCCAGGTGATGACGGTATTGCCATGTGGTCTGCAGAAGGTGTAGCCAGCGTCAACAATACGGCTCGCTTTAATACGGTATCTCTTCCTTGGCTGGCGGATAACATGGTTATTTTCGGCGGCAAGGACAACAAGATGACGGATAATATTGCAAAAGACACGATTACAAATGGTGCAGGCTTAGCGGTATCGACTCGGTTTAATCCGGTTCCGTTCAGCGGTACAACTGTGGTGGAACGTAATACGCTGATCCGCACTGGCAGCTTTGATTCCGGTTATGGAATCAATCTAGGTGCGATCTGGGTATTTGCTAGCGAAAAAGATTTGAACGGTACGGTCAACATCCGCAATAATACAGCCATTGACAGCACATATGCCGGATTGATTGTTCATGGCGAGTTCCAAGTAAATGGTGTAACGATCGAGAATACCGTGATTGACGGAGCGGGAACAAATGGTGTGGATGTCACGCCAAATGTAAAAGGCTCAGTCGCAATTGATAATGTGATTGTCCGTGGAGAACGGATTTCCGTAGTTAATGATACGAATCCGAATTTTGCCTTCCAGGAGCTGAACGAAGGATTTGCTAATCTTCAACCATTCCAGTTCAGCTTAGGTGAACTGAGCAGGGGACCATTCGTTCATGAGAAAGGCGATGCTGAGAATGTACATGTATATAACCGCAACGGTGAAGAGGTTACGAATGATGCGGTGATTACAGTAGACAACACAAATATCGCTAATCTGGAAAGCGGTGTATTAAAAGCAGTCCGTCCAGGTAATGTGAAAATAACGGTTGTCTACAATGGCAAGACTCGAGTATTTACCCTGCAAATTAATGGGAAGGAAGACGGCAGCACAGGGACGAATCCAGGTTCGAGCAGCTCAGGCACTGAAGGATCGAAGGCAGTTGCTGCTTCAGCGAAGCCGGAAGATAACGACAAGGCTTTAAAGGATGAAGTGAAATCTGGCCAGCATGTCATTACATTTGATGTCAGTGGGGCTGCAGTCTCCGGAAAAGCGGCATTTACTGTAAAAACGCTGTTGGAGCTAGCTGCATCTAATCCGGATTTGACTGTGTTGATTCAGAATCAACAGGCAAGCTATACGTTCCCGCTAAAACTGCTAGCACATGTTCTTCAAGCGAACGGCATATCGGATACGGCGAACGCGGTTTGGACTTTCTCTATTCAATCGCCGGCTGTTGATCTTACATCGAAGCTGAACAATGATGCAGTCCTCCAAGGCATCAAGCCTGTTGGCAACGCAATTGATTTTAGCATATCGGTTCAATACGGCAGCCAGACGATTGTCATTACAAACTCCGGCGGTTCGTACATCGAGCGGACAATAACGGTTGATGGAGCTCAAGATACCGGAAAATTAACTGTACTCGTGTATGATCCGGTCACAGGAACATTCAGCTCCGTACCTGCCGTCATTTCGGTGAGGGATGGCAAAACCGTAATTACGATTAAAAGTATGGGCAACAGCATCTACACAGCTGCCGAGATCACTCGCACTTTCTCGGATACAGCCATCCACTGGGCAAAAGCAGATATTGCACTGCTTGCAGGTAAGGGAATCCTTAATGGTACATCTGCTGGTAAGTTCGAGCCGGAACGCGCCGTAACACGTGCGGAATTTGCCGCCATGCTGGTTCGTGCGCTTGGTATTCGTGAAATGGGTGAACCACGTACCTTCAAAGATATCACAAGTGGCAGTTGGTATGCGGATGCTGTAAAACTTGCTTCTGGTGCAGGTATCATTAACGGCTACGGCGACGGTTCCTTCCGGCCAAATAATCAAGTAACCCGTGAAGAGATGGCCATCATGTCCGTGAAAGCTCTTGAACTTGCAACAGGCAACAAGCTGGTTGCAGCGGCTCTGAGCTATAAGGATTCGGGCAGTATCTCAAATTGGGCATCAGATGCCGTTGGCAAAGCAACAGGCGCAGGTATATTAAAAGGCAAACCAGACGGCTCCTTTGCACCTTCAGGCAGTGTAACTCGTGCCGAAGCAGCAACCCTATTAAAAAGGCTTCTTGTTTCCTCTGAATTGATCAGCGAGTAAACGCCAAACAAAAGAGGTTGTCCCAAGCTATTGGGGCAGCCTCTTTTTCATAACCTAGCCTTTGTAAACAAAACTCTTAACGAACCCTCATCACGCTATTCGCTCGAAATAAATGGTTTTAAAAATGTAACGAATCCTCCTATCACTATTCCTCGCTCAAGTGCTCTATTTCCCTTCTAACTAACCAAATAGCGTTACCAGGATTCGTTAGAATCCCGGTAACGCTATTTTTTGAAGAGTAAGCATCTGACGATTCGTTAGACGAATTATTCTTTCTGTTAACTGAAGGCACTCACTCCATATATGGAGTGCCTATTTTTTAAAAAAAGATAGGTTAAATGCAAACGGAGCATTTTGAATGTTTCTGTAGAAGCAAGGATTATGCTTACGAAGTAGCTTTCTTTCAGAAAGCTTTTAAGCGTTCGCTTTTGTGAGGGGATTCCAATCCTATTGGAATAGTTCAAGGAATCCCCGAGCAATGGCGATCGGAAGAACATTTGAATGCGCAGTTTGCCATTTAGCCTATTCAAAGTAGTCAATTCTAACAAGAAAAAAGTAAAAATAACGGCATAGGTGGTCGGGTTTGATTTTTTATAATAAACACAACCACTACTATTCTAAGAAATTCGAGGTGCTTAATATGGAGACTTCACCACAAGTAATGGGAAAGCTGGAGAAGCCGAAAAAAGTACGCTCGCTGCAAAGCGGAGAAACTCTTGCCGGTTTGCTGTTCGTGAGCCCGATGCTCATAGGCGTATTTGTTCTCGTCCTGCTCCCCATCATAGCAACAATTGTACTTAGCTTTGCGGATTGGAATTTCGTTCAAGGCTGGAAAGGGATTGACTGGGTTGGCTTTGGCAACTTCAAAAAGCTATTCCAAGACGATCAATTCTTGCGCTCCGTACGCAATAACTTTGCCTTCCTGCTGGCTGTACCGGTGTATATGTTAATCTCCATGGTGCTCGCCGTTCTTATCGACCGCCATGTCTATTTGAAAAGCTACTTCAAGGTTGCTTACTTCATGCCTTATATTTCGAGTATCGTTGCTGTTGCTGTCGTATGGCAAGTCTTGTTCCAACCATCCTATGGACCAATTAACCAGGTGCTGCACACCTTAGGCTTCAGCAACCCGCCGAAATGGATTGCCGATCCTCATTTCGCACTCATTTCCATCATGATGATCGTGGTTTGGACTTCCATCGGCTTCAATATGATTATCTACACGGCTGGGCTGCAGTCGATTCCAAAAGATCTGTATGAAGCGGCTGATATTGACGGTGCAAACGGCTGGGTCAAATTTGCAAGAATTACATTCCCGCTGCTGTCGCCAACATCGTTCTTCCTTCTTGTAACCGGTGTCATCGCAACCTTTAAAGTGTTTGATATTATTGCCGTTATGACGCAAGGTGGCCCGATTGGCTCTACCTCGCTGATGGTCTGGTATTTGTACGATACAGCATTCGTTAATCTTAAAGTAGGTTACGCCTCGTCTATTGCAGTCATGCTGTTCGTGTTCGTTCTTCTTATTACATTTGGACAATGGATTGCACAGAAGAAATGGGTTAATTATTAATCGCGGAAGGAGCGGTACTTCATGCCAACAACAAACACAGGCTTCAACTGGCGCAAAGGCGTTATTACAGTCATTATGTTCGCTATAAGCATCATTTTCCTGATGCCATTTATATGGATGCTGATTACCTCTTTTAAATTGGAAAAGGATGTATTCGTTTATCCCATTGAGTGGATTCCGAAACATTGGCATGCCATAGAGAACTATAAGGAAGTATGGGTGGGAGATTATCCCTTCTGGAAATACTATCTTAATTCGATTAAAGTAGGCGTTACGACTACGTTTATCTCGGCTCTGCTTTCATCGTTTGCTGCTTACGGCTTCTCCAAGATTAAGTTTAAAGGAAGCAACTTCTTGTTTCTGATTGTACTCGCGACGTACATGGTGCCAAGCCAAGCAATTCTGATCCCGCAATTTATTTTGTACCGTCAGATCGGCTTGTTCGACAGCTTGTGGGGTCTTATTCTTCTTAGCAGCTTCAGCGTATTGGGGACCTTTATGCTTCGCCAATTCTTTATGGGCGTCCATCAGGAATTTATTGAGTCAGCTAAAATTGATGGGGCGAACCATTTCCGGACTTTCTGGAGTATTGGCCTTCCGCTTGTGAAGCCTGCCGTTGCAACCTATGCGATTTTGCGCTTTATCTGGACATGGAATGACTATCAGAACCCGCTTATTTTCCTCCGAAGCGACAATCTGTTTACGATTCCACTGGCCATGCAAAAGTTCACTTCGCTCAGCGGCGAATTCTACTCACTAATTATGGCGGCTGCGGTATCTGCGATCCTGCCGCTCCTGATTGTATTCATCATTGGTCAGAAGAGTGTTATCGAAGGTATTGCACTTGGTGGAGTGAAAGGGTAATGAAAGCGTTAGCAGAAAGTCGAATTTGTTGCATTTTAGGTAAAGATAGTTTCATCCTTACCTGACATCTGCTCACTATAATGAAAACTATCAACATCCTATTTAGCATTTCAGAGAGGGGCAAAAGAAATGAAAAAGAGATGGGTTTCAGGATTGGCGATCAGTTTAATGCTTACAGGAGTACTTGCAGGATGCGGAAATTCTAACAATGACACAAACAACAAGAATGCCAATGCATCGGCTAATGCGAATGCTACGGCAAGTGCAGACGCTGGATTGAACAACACAGCAAGCGGAGATCCAGTAAAACTGCGCTTGTACACTTACGGCACTGAGCAAGCTTATAACTGGAAAGCAACACTTGATGCTTACCATGAGAAAAATCCGAATATAACGGTAGAGCTTGTACAGCTGAGTGAAAAAGGCGATACACAGGAAGCGATGAAAAAGCTCGACCTCGGAGTTGCATCCGGTGAGCAAATTGACGTCCTGATGTTCAGTGATGCTGCCGGCTATGCTCAGCGTGTAGCACTTGGCATGGCTGCTCCACTTGATGACTTCCTAGCTAAAGACGGCTATAAGGTGGAAGAGGATTATAAAGTAGATACGCATTTGAATGGCAAAGTATATGCGCTGCCAGGCAAATTCAACCCTTGGTATGTTCTTCTGAACAAGGACAATCTGGACGAAGCAGGACTTGCGGTTCCGACGGATTGGACCTGGGATGAGTACGCAGACTACGCGAAAAAGCTGACAAAAGGTGAAGGCGCGACCAAACGTTATGGCACTTACTTCCATGGCCCGCAAAATGGCGGCTGGATGGAATACTTGAAGCTGATGATGGAGAACCAGCCAACAGGTTCGGAGTTCCTGAAAGCAGACGGCACATCTAACTTGGATGATCCTAACTTCAAGAAAACACTTGAGCTTCGTGTGAAAATGGAAAAAGAGGACAAATCCTCCGTTCCGTACTCAGATATGATCTCGCAAAAGCTGGCTTACCGTAACCAATTCTTTAACCAATCCGCAAGCATGTTGACAATTGGTTCTTGGATGAACACGGAAATTGGCGGTACAGATACACTTCCGCTGACCTTCCATGTAGCAGTTGCTCCATTCCCGAAAAACGCGGCTGGTGACCAATCCGGCATCACACCTGTAACAACAGACTATGTAGCTGTATCGGAAAGCTCCAAAAACAAAGATGAAGCTTATAAATTCGTTCGCTGGTACACAACCGAAGGTCAAGTTGTTCAAGGCAAAAACATTCCAGCATGGAATGGCGTAAGCAACGACCAAGTGGCTGGTATTATCGATACAATCCTAAGCGGTACTAAAAATCCTGAGCTTGTTGACAAACAAAGCTTGGTAAATACACTTGTTAATTCGAAAGCAACTGAAATTATCGCACCAGCATCTTATCAAGCAGAAGTGTACAAAGCAATCAACGAAGAGTATGAAAAACTGATTCTTGGCAACCAGGATATCGACACAACCGTTGCGAACTCCAAGAAACGCGTTGACGAAATTATTGCAGCCAACAAAAAATAATAATCAGGTATAATAAGTTTCAAAGGGGACGGGTATGACGTCCCCCTTTTCTATCTAAGGGGGACACCATGGATGTACCGCATCAGATCCTACTTTCATTCCGTACGAGGGAAGCTTTCATTAGTCGCTGTGCTTTGTATTCTAATACCAGCCGTATTAACGATGCTCATTTATAACTCCCTAACGAGAGAGGCTGTTGAACAGCAAGCGAAAGAAAATGCAACCGATTCCATGCAGCTGGTCAATGGGTCCGTAAAAAACCTGTTCCAAGGGATGCTGAATACGGCCAATTACTTTCAAGCAAATACGGATATGAAATCAAGCTTTATTAAAATGATAAATACGGATCAAATTGATCCCTACGATAAATTTATGGCCACGAACCGGATTATGCAGCAGCTTGAGACACTGACTTATATCGGGGAAAAGAGCTATATCACGATTATATTGACCAATGGTGAAACGTTTACGAACTATTCCAAGGATGAAATGGATCCGCTGCGCTTTCAGAAGGAGCCTTGGTTCGAGAATTTGAAGCAGTTAACTGGGCTGCAATCCTACTGGGTGAACACAGCACCAACGATGTTTCCATATGACAAGATCAGCAGTCCTTATCAAATTTCGGTGGCCAGGACGTTGAGGTTCGACAGTACCCGGATTTACGGATACGTCATTGTGACGATGATGGAAAACAAGTTCAGCCGCATCTTGGGCAGCTTGACTGGCAGTCAGGAAGTGCTTCTGGTGGATGGGGATGGACGGATCTTGTCTTCACCACGTCAGGAGCAGATTAACCAGACGTTCCAATACAGCAGGCAGATGCTGGAAAGTGACCCTCAGGCAGCATCATCCATTATTAAAGATGAGAATAAGAAGATCCTGCTGACTACCGCTGATCTTTCGTTTATTGACTGGCATCTTGTGGCGACGGAACCCTACCAGGATGCAATTGTAAATATCAGCTCGATTTTTAACCGGGTATTTTTATTCCAGGTTATTTCTTTTATTATCTTTCTCGTACTGCTGCTGGTGTTGATGAGACAACTGACGAAACCGCTAATCCGTCTAGGTAAAGTTGCCTCAAGTGTACAGCGGGGTAATCTGGAAGTCCGCTCGAGTATTCGTGGAGCTGATGAGATCGGAAGATTAGGTTTTCTGTTCGACCAAATGCTTGACCGGATCAAAGAGATGCTTGCCGAGGTTTCGTTGACTCAAGCGCGGAAGCGTAAGGCAGAGCTTGCGATGCTGCAAGCTCAGATCAATCCGCATTTTCTGTTTAATGTACTCAATTCCATCCGTATGAAGGTCATGCGCGGTGGTGATCAGGACAGTGCGAAGATGATTGCTTCCTTATCTAAGCTGCTGCGAATGACGATCAGCAGGGATGAGGATGCGATTATGCTGCATGAAGAGATTGAGCTGCTGACGCATTATGTGGAGTTAATGAACCTCAGGCAGAAGGAAGAGGCGCGGCTGGTTGTGGATGTTGAAGTGACATCCTTTGATATCAAGGTACCGCGGTTTATTTTACAGCCGCTGGTTGAGAATGCGCTTATCCATGGCCTTAATCAAAGTGCAGGAAAGATCCGCATTACGGCAGTCAGAAATGATCATTTTCTGGAGCTGGCCGTAGAGGATGACGGGAATGGCATTGATCCAGATGCGCTGCACAGTCTGAGAGAACGTCTGTCGACAGCAGCCATAGAGCCTGGCCAAGAGACAGGGCGTGCGAAAACACCTGGCATGTCCGGAATTGGCGTGGCGAATGTAGCAGAGCGAATGCGGATTATGTTCGGCGATGCCTTTCATATAACCGTGGATAGTGGGAATGGAACCCGCATTATTATGCATATCCCAATTCGAGAGGAGGGTCGTCCTCATGTATAAAGTGATGCTCGTAGATGATGATTATCCGGTCATCGAGCTGTTGTCGGAAGTGGTAGATTGGGAAAAGCTTGGCCTCGTCTTGTGCGGAAAGCATGAGAACGGGCTTGCTGCGTGGGAACATATGCAGGAGGAAATGCCGGATATATTGGTGACAGATATCGGGATGCCGAAGATGGATGGTCTGGCACTAGTAACCAAAGTGAAGCAGTTGAACCCTAAAGTTCGAATCGTCATCTTATCCTGTCATAGTGAATTCCAATATGCTCAGCAGGCGATGCGGCTTGATGTACAGGATTATTTGCTGAAGGATCAGCTTGATCCGGAGGATTTAGTAGGGCTGCTGCAGAAGTTTAAGGATGGCTTTGACGGCGAGAGCCAAAGGCTGAATGAACAAAACCAAATGCAGCGAATGGTCAGTGAGACGCAGGAACTGCGGAAAGAAAAGCTGTTCCGGGAGTTCGTTCAGCAGCCATTAATCTCTCCGGAGCAATGGCAGCGTGACTTTGCTTCTTACGGCTTATTCCAAAGCGGAGAGCTATGTCTTCCAGTAGCCGGCTTTATTGAAAGCTACAATGTCATTAAGAACCGGTTTGATTCGGATCAAACCTTGCATTTTGCCATTAGCAATGTCATGGAGGAACTGCTCACAAATCTTCCACTTCGGGTTGTGCATATCGGCTACAGCAGCAGGCAATCGTTATTGTTGTTTGCGTTTAAGCCAGGACTAAAGCAAAATGTGTTCGATCAAGTACAGACTAGTCTTCAAACGATCCAAAGAACGCTTGGTCAAGTGCTTAAGGTGAAAATGGCTTTTCTGATCGGAACGAGCTGTGACAGTCCGCAGCTGCTGAAGATGGCGTTATGCAATCTATTGAAGGCTGATGAACAGCGGTTCTATTTATCCCAAGCGGAAATCACCAAATGGCAGAAGGACTTGGAGCAGGCATCGGGTCTCCTTGCTAAGTACGATCAGGCTGGGGCTGAAATTCGTGAAGCACTGATGGCGAAAGATGGAGAGAAAATCAATTCCTTGGCGGGCAAATGGGAAGCGCATATTCGCGGAGAACGGTATTCTTCTGAAGAAGTCAGAGACTGGGTGCTTAAGCTGCTCATTGATATGCGGTTGAAGCTTCATGCTATGCTGTTTGCTTCGCCGGCTTTAACAGCCGAAAAGCTGCATAAGGAGATCGTTAATTTTGACTCGTTATGGGGCTTGTTCCAATGGTTTAATACGCAGTTGTTATCCTACATTGCAGCTAGAGAAGATGCATTGCCCGTAAGCAAACGGCGTGAGGTATCTGAAGCATACAAATATGTGTCGATGAATCTGGGCAAAAGGATTACACTGGAGGAAGTAGCTGCTCATTTGCATATGAATCCCAGCTATTTCAGCCGTTTCTTCAAGAAGGAGACGGGCCTTACCTTTATTGAATATGTAACGGATCAGAAGATTGATCGGGCCAAAGAGCTGCTCGACCAGACGAATTATTATGTAAGCGAGATTTGTGAAATGCTTGGCTACGATAATCAGAGCTATTTCATTAAGACATTCAAAGCGCAGACAGGCTTAACACCAACCGAATATCGCGGTTAGTAGGAGGGAATATGCGAATCATCTATGAATGGGAACAAGAAAAATTAGCACAATGGCTCGCTGATCAGCCTGAAGTGGAGGATAAAATCTATTCTCTCACCGGGAACCGGATCAATTGGCAGGAAATGAAAGAGTCCTCACTTTATGCAGGCATGATTAAGGAGATAAGAGAGGAAGGAGAACGCCTGCTTGAGCGTTCTATCCCAGTTCTGACTGAAGAGATTTACAAGTTGTTTGAGACTAATGGTAACCGGCTTATTTATGAAGGACTTTATTTCGAACGGCGCCGTCGTCTTACTTCATTTGTCTTTCTACATTGTCTTTTTCCTGATGAGGACCGGTATCGTCAGGCTTTAATAGAGATCATAGAGGCGATTCTCGAAGAGAAAACCTGGTGTCTGCCTGCACATATGAGAGGACAGCAGATTAATCGCCATATTGATTTATTTGCTTCGGAGACTGGCTTTGCACTTGCTGAAATGATAACGATTACTGGGCAGTCCTTGCCTACGGCACTTCGTGAAGCAATGATGGAGCAAGTGGAGCGGAGATTGTTTACCCCTTATCTGGATGATCAATTCCCATCTTATCATTGGGAGAGTGCAGACCATAACTGGGCGGCCGTTTGTGCAGGCTCGATTGGATCGGCAGCTTTGCTGCTGGAACGTGATCCTGTTCGGAAATCCGCCATTATTCATCGGGCAATCGGAACAATGAACCATTATTTATCCGGCTTTGGTGATGATGGTGCTTGTGCGGAAGGTCCGGGTTATTGGAATTACGGTTTTGGTTACTTTGTTTATTTTGCTGATCTGCTGAAGCGCGCGTCGAATGGGAACGCTGATTTATTCGTCTCAGAGCTGGTACAGACGATCGCTAGGTTCCAGCAAAAGGCTTACCTGGTGAAAAATCGTCCGGCCAACTTCTCAGACGCTTCCTCTCATGTAAGCGTAAACATCGGATTGTCCGATTATCTTGCTGCTCAGATCGAGGGAGTCGAGTATGCGCCGTTATCGATTAGAGCGGGCTTTACGGATGACCACTGCAGTCGTTTTGCACATGCGTTACGCAATCTGGTTTGGTTCCGTCCCGACGCTCCAAGGAATACAGATTGGGCAAGCGGAAGCTGGTACTTGCCTGATGCCCAGTGGTTCATTTCGCGAAGCACAGGGAAGAGGGGCAGCTTTGGCTTTGCAGCCAAAGGGGGCCACAATAATGAGCCACATAATCATATCGACGTAGGTCATTTTATCTTGCTTGCGGATGATGACCCGGCGTTTGCCGTTGATCTTGGCAGCGGCGAATATACAGCACAATACTTTGGCGATGGCCGCTATGAATATGATTGCACAGGAGCGCAGGGGCATTCTTTGCCGATTATCAAAGGTCGTTATCAGGAGGTAGGCGCGAAGAGCGCAGCTAAAGTGTTGCAGCTTGAGCAAGGGGAAACCGAAGATCGGTTTACACTTGAGCTTGCAGCTTGTTACCCGGATAGCGGACTTGATTCCTATACCAGACAATTTGTGTGGAATAAAACCGACCTTCCAGAGCTCGTGTTAACGGATACAATCCGGTTTGAGCAGCAAGGTGGTGCCATTACAGAAGTAATCGTTAGCAAATGCGCACCAGTTGTCCTTCACGATGGGCAAATTCAACTGAAGGGCAATCGACATACGGTTCTTTTGAATTTTGAACCTCTTCATCTGGATGTCTCAATTGTTGAGCGCGCTTATTCGAATCATTCTGGCCAGGAAGAAAGCTATTATCGGATTTACCTCATTTCCAAAGATGAGGTATCCCTTGAAAAGACGTTTAAACTTACATTCAAATTTCAAGAATAGGTGGAATCAGAGGATGAATACAATTTCTGCGAATCGCATTGAAACGGCTCCATGGGTGAATGAAGCTTGGGAACAAACCATTAATAAAGTAAAATGGACAAGTGCACGTATTGGTGCCGAGTTCCCGCATGCAAGTCAAGGTGGTACTTATGTACTTGAAGCTCCACACTGGTGGACAGCTGGTTTTTGGCCGGGACTTCTTTGGCTCCTTCATGAAGGGGAAGGCAGTGCGGATACAACATTCCGTCCTATTGCAGAAGAATGTGAAGTTAGACTGGATGAAGTGCTCGACGGCTATGATCGATTGGATCATGACATCGGTTTTATGTGGACGTTAACGAGCGTGATTAACTATAAGCTATACGGAAGTGAATTATCCCGAAGAAGAGCGCTGAAAGCCGCTAACTATTTGATGGGCCGCTTTAATTTGAAGGGCAATTTTATCCGCGCATGGAATCCTTGGAGTGAAGGGGAAGACAACAGCGGCTGGGCTATTATTGATTGTGCAATGAACGTACCATTGCTGCACTGGGCTACTCGTGAAACAGGGGATCTAAGATACAGCCATGTTGCGGAAGCGCATATGGGAACGGTTCTAAATCACTTCATTCGTAAGGACGGATCGGTCCGCCATATTGTGCGGTTTGACCCGCAGTCCGGCGAAGTAGCCGAATATATCGGTGGTCAAGGTTTTGGACCCGAGTCCGCTTGGTCCCGTGGAACGGCATGGGCGGTATACGGTCTTGCGCTTGCTGCCAAGCATACAGGAAGACAAGAATATATCGATGCGGCGAAGCATGTTTCTCACTTCTTCCTGTCGCAGCTACCGGAAGACAGCGTACCAGTATGGGATTTCCGAGCACCGGAGGAAACCAAAGTACTTCGTGATTCATCAGCAGGAGCTTGTGCAGCCTGCGGGCTGCTGCTGCTCTCCGAGCTTGTGCCTGATTCGGAAGCTTTCAGCTACCGGAATGCAGGGGAACGTATTCTGAAGTCTCTGTACCAGAACTATGGTGCCTTTGATCAGGATGAAGAAGAAGGACTTATTTTACATGGTACAAGCCATTATCCGGAACGTAAAAACATGGATGTACCACTTATTTATGGCGACTACTTCTTCGTGGAAGGTCTTGCGCGGCTAAGAGGGGGCGCGACGATTCCATGGGAATAAAGCCAATTGCAGCTAATCCTCTGCAAAGTAAAAGGGATCTGGAGCAGGTATTCCGTGAGCTGGCGGAGCCGCTTCTTCCTTTTTACTCTGCTGGTGGAGCACGCTTGGAGCTGGACGGTTCAGGTGCGGGCCAAACAGTCGACGTTGCCGGCATGGAAGGCTTCTCCCGTATTATATGGGGCTTGGCTCCTCTTGCTGCAGGCGGCGGCACGATTGATGAAGACTTGCTGCAAGTTGTACTTAAAGGAATAACGAACGGAACAAATCCCGAGCATGAAGAGTATTGGGGAGAGGTGTCCGATTATGACCAGCGACTGGTTGAGATGGCATCACTCGGATTAGCGTTAGCGATCGCACCTAATCGTCTTTGGGAACCGCTCAGCCAAGTAACAAAGCAGCATTTCTATAACTGGTTAAATCAAATCAATGAACGCAAGGTTCATGACTGCAACTGGCTATTTTTCCATGTACTCGTTAACGTTGGCTTCTATAAGCTGGGACTTCCGTATGCAAAGGATCAACTCGGAGCGAATCTTGATCGGCTTGAACAGTTCTATCTGGAAGAAGGCTGGTACGAAGACGGTACTTCGGGCCACTGTGATTATTATGTACCACTTGCGTTCCATTATTGCGGATTAATCTATTCCGCCCTTATGAAGGAAGAAGATCCAAAACGGGCGGAGCGTTTCGAGGAACGAGCCATATTGTTCGCTCAGCAATTTGTACATTGGTTCTCGGAGGATGGCCGCGCGATTCCATATGGCAGAAGCTTAACTTATCGGTTTGCGCAGGGCGCTTTATGGGGGGCTTTTGCTTTCGCAGACGTTCAGCCATTTGAGCCAGGTGCGATTAAAGGTCTGTATCTGCGCCATTTGCGCTGGTGGTTCCAGCAGCCGATTATTGCTTCAAACGGAGTGTTAACAGTTGGCTACGGCTACCCGAATCTCATTATGGCGGAAAACTATAATGCTCCGGGTTCGGTCTATTGGGGACTGAAAGCCTTCTTGCCGCTGGCATTGCCAGATAACCATTGGTTCTGGCAGGTTGAGGAGCTGCCGCTTCCTGAACTTCCGGCTGTATCGGTTCAGCAGGCTCCTCATTTAGTCATCTGTCGAGATAGTGAGCGAGATCATATTGCCGCCTTTAATACCGGCCATTTAACTTCTAATGAGCATACCCATACGTCTGCAAAATATGAGAAGTTCGTTTACTCAGCTTCCTTTGGCTTCAACGTACCGCGGGCGGAATGGGGGTTATCGCAAGGAGCCTTTGACTCCATGCTCGCCTTAAGTGAAGGCGATAATCTTTACCGGGTCCGTAGACGGAATGAACAAACATCCATCGACGGTGATCTGCTTACTTCGGTATGGAAGCCTTGGCGGGATGTTACAATCACGACCTATTTGATTGCAGGTTTACCATGGCATTTACGAATTCATCGAATCGAGACGGCTAGGGAGCTGGATGCGGCAGAAGGTGGTTTTGCCTTGCCGCTGAATCCTTCACTTGTCGTATCGCAGCACAGTGTAAGTGTATCGGGCATGACCGGATTTGGCAGCAGCGGGATAACAGGCATCTACGGATATGAACGGGCTGAGCTTATTTATGCCCAATCCAACACAAACCTGATGTTCCCAAGGACTACGATTCCAACGCTGCGTGCGAAGCTCGAGCCAGGTAGCCATGTATTAATATCTGCTGTTTACGGGGAGCCAGGCAAGGATGACGCGGTTCAATCTGATGATTGGAAGAAGCTGTTCCAAGTTACTATCAAGGATGATCAAGTAAGAGCTGTCAGTCCTTTAGGTAAATTCATAACGTTACCCTTTAAATAAGAACCGCCTTCGCCCAAGCTGCATATCCTAATGGCAGAAGCCTACTGGGGGAATGCCAATGAAAAGCATTGCAGCGCCAATTGGACGCGGGCCGTCTATTACGACCATTGTACTTGTGCTTTATGTGCTTCTTGTCGTTCTGCTGTTTTTTTGTTTCATCTGATAATAGAGTCAAATACAAAAAAAAAAGTCGGTATCGATCATTAAATCGGTACCGACTTTTTTGTGTTAGAAGCCTAAGTACTGAGGCTCTTCACTTTCAAGCTCTTTAACTCGGCCTGCTACTTGATCAACAATGGATTGCGTTTGCTGTGCAGCTTGCTCGAACATTTGCTTGGCCGATTTATTTTCAGTCGACAGAGCAAATTGCTCCAGGCTAGCTTGCGCGCTCTTCAAAGAGGCTACGCATGTTTTTACATCGGATGCTACGGTCATGTGAAACACCTCCTTATGAATGGGCAACAGAACTAATATGGCAGGCTTTTACACTTCACATTCATGGGAAAAACCTCCATGACCCTGAACCATTTTCCTTCTGTGGAAAATGGTTATTCGTGTTGCCATCGGCTTTTTGACAAATAATTTAACCGTAGAAATAAGCGGACAGGGGGACTCGAATTGTGCAGGATTGGTTAGAGATAACTCTTCGCACTTTGCTCTCGATATTTGTTTTATTCTTGATGACGAAAATCGTGGGGAAGCGGCAAATATCCCAGCTTTCATTCTTTGAGTACATTACCGGTATTTCAATCGGCAACCTTGCTGCATACGTATCGCTTGATCTTGAGGCCACCTGGTATTTGGGGCTGATTTCTCTTGGCGTATGGGTTGCTGTCTCCGTTGGGATCGAGTTCTTGCAATTAAAGAGCAAGAAAGCCCGCGACTTGATTGACAGCAAGGCAACCGTTCTGATTAAAGGTGGTAAAGTACTTGAGGATAACTTGAAGAAAGAACGGTTAACGACCGACGAGCTGCTGGAGCAGCTGCGTAAAAAAAGTGCTTTCCGTGTGGCGGATGTTGAATTTGCCATCATGGAACCAAGCGGGGACATTAGTGTGTTACTCACTAGAGAAAATCAGCCGATTACACCTGCTCATCTAGGCATAAAAGTGGCTCCAGAGCACGAACCTCAGGCTGTTATTATGGATGGAAAAATCTTGGATGAACCGCTGTCCACAGTTGGTCTGAACCGCAGATGGCTGACGACTGAGCTCGAAAAAATCGGCGTGTCCTTGGACAATGTGTTTATCGGACAAGTTGATGCGTACCGTCAACTATACGTCGATTTGTATGATGATCATATTAAAGTACCCCAGCCTCAGCTTAAAGCAGAGCTGTATGCTTTACTGAAGAAGATTGAAGCGGATTTGGAGCTGTTTGGTCTATCGACGAAGAACAAGGATGCGAAGCATATGTATGAGCGATGTGCACAAGAGATGCAAACCGTCATTATCAAGATGAAGCCGTTATTGCATCACTAAATAAGGAGGCAAGCTAATGTCGAGCAATGATAAGAAATTTACACCGGTGCAGCAGGAGTACCAAACACTTGCCAAAAAGCATGAGCCCAAACGCCCCGTTCTTATAAACTGTCTCAAAGCTTTTTTGGTTGGGGGTTTGATTTGCATTATAGGCCAAGCGATTCAGGAAATGTTCGTGCATTGGGCTGGTTTTGATGAGAAAAAAGCCAGCAATCCGACTGTAGCGGTTCTGATTTTTCTATCCGTCGTCCTTACCAGCTTAGGAGTTTACGATAAAATCGCACAATGGGCGGGAGCAGGTTCGGCTGTTCCGGTAACCGGCTTTGCGAATACGATGTCTTCTGCAGCTATTGAGCATCGAAGTGAAGGACTAGTGCTTGGAGTAGGCGGGAAAATGTTCAAAATCGCTGGTCCAGTTATTGTATTTGGCGTAGTTGCTGCATTTGTTGTTGGTATTGTTCATCTTATCCTGAATCCGCATGAGCTTGGAGGAGGGTCTTAATGCTGAAAGGCCATCAAAGCTGGATTTTTGAAAATAATCCCGTTATCGCTGGGACTGCCGCTATCGTGGGCCCATTTGAAGGACAAGGTCCACTTGCGCATGATTTCGATATCGTGCACGGCGATCTCAGGCTTGGTCAGGACAGCTGGGAGAAGGCCGAACGGACATTATTAGAGGAAGCCGCAAATCTGGCGATCGAAAAGGCCGGCATTACGAAGGAATCGATCAATTTTCTAATCGGCGGCGATTTGATGAATCAGATTATCAGTTCCACCTTTGCAGCAAGGACACTCCAAATTCCTTACATTGGTGTGTTTGGCGCCTGCTCGACATCGATGGAAAGCCTCGCGCTTGCCGCTAACCTTGTGAACTCAGGCTCCGCCAAATATGTCATGTCCAGTGCCTGCAGCCATAACGCAACTGCGGAGAAGCAGTTCCGTTATCCGACAGAATACGGTTCGCAAAAACCGCCAACCGCTCAATATTCAGTGACCGGAGCGGGAGTGAGTGTATTGACCCAGCATGGTGAAGGCCCTTACGTAACCTCCGCCACAATGGGCCGAGTAGTCGACATGGGCATTACGGATCCATTTAACATGGGGGCCGCTATGGCTCCTGCAGCTGTTGATACCATTCAGGCACATTTCCGGGATTTGCAAATTGAACCTGGTTATTATGATCTTATCGTAACGGGGGATTTATCCAAGGTTGGTTATGCGATCGCCAATGAATTGTTCGACAAACATAAGTTTCCGATTCATCAGACGGTATATAAGGATTGCGGCATGATGATGTACGACTATGAGAAGCAGACCGTGCAAGCAGGAGGGAGCGGCTGCGGCTGTTCGGCAACTGTAACTTACGGTCATCTGTTGCGCCGAATGCGCGAGAAGGAATTAAACCGTATTCTTGTGGTCGCAACGGGAGCATTGTTGTCTCCTATTTCCTATCAGCAAGGGGAGACCATTCCGTGTATCGCACATGCGGTTTCCATCGAGAACGAGGTGAGAAAGCTATGATTTTTTTATGGGCTTTTCTAGTTGGTGGAGGGATATGTGTATTTGGGCAAATCTGCTTTGATGTGTTTAAGCTGACGCCTGCTCACACCATGACACTGCTTGTTGTACTTGGTGCCATCGGGGACGGTGTAGGAATATACGATCCCTTAATCAAATTTGCCGGGGCGGGTGCTTCCGTTCCTATCACAAGCTTTGGTAATGCTCTGGTCCATGGCGCCTTGGAGGAGATCCAGAAGACGGGCTGGATCGGCGTTATTACAGGGATCTTTAAAGTCACTAGTGCCGGTATTTCGTCTGCGATTATTTTCTCCTTCCTTGCTTCGTTGTTTGTTAAGCCAAAGGGGTAATGTTTTTTTCTAAATAGTTTCTTATAAAAGCGACCGTGCGGGTTATAATCCGCACGGTCGTTTTTATTTTCTCAACAAACGGAGCATTTCGAATGATTTTGGAGAAGCACCCTCTTGTTCAAAGGAATCCCCGAGCAATGGCGATCGGAAGAACATTCGAAATGATCCGTTTGCTCCCACTTGGTTCTTTTCACCGCTGATACATATCCTTTCTTCCATTGACAAATAATGTACTTAATATGGTGTACATAAAGGAGTGTAACGTCATGGCAGTAAAAAGCGCAGGCGGCGGTAAATACCGCAAAATGTCGATGTCGCCAAAGGAGTATCAAGCCTTTGCCAAAACACGCGAGCCGTCGCGTTCCATATTCGGCAATTGTATTCGTGCATTTATTGTAGGTGGTGCCATCTGTGTATTGGGGCAGGCCATTCAGCAGCTCTTTATTCATTTGGCTGGTATGAAGCCTGAGGATGCCAGCAATCCAACAGTTGCCGTGCTTATTATCATTTCCGTTATTTTAACGAGCATGGGGGTCTATGATAAAATCGCCCAGTTTGCGGGGGCAGGCTCAGCCGTTCCGGTTACTGGCTTCGCCAATTCCATGTGTTCTGCTGCACTGGAGCACCGGAGTGAAGGTCTTGTGCTTGGCGTAGGGGGCAATATGTTCAAGTTGGCTGGTTCTGTTGTAGTGTTTGGTACTGTAGCCGCCTTCTTCGTTGGTATCGCTCATCTTATATTTGGTACAGGCGGTGCACATTAGAATGCTGATGGGTAAACAAACATGGAAATTTGAGAATCGCCCGGTCCTTATTGGGGCGGCAACGGTTGTTGGCCCCGATGAAGGCGACGGACCACTCGCCGCAGACTTTGATCTGGTCCACCCAGAGCTCGATATGCAGCAGAAAAGCTGGGAAAAAGCAGAGCGTTTGCTGATGGAGCAGGCATCGGAGTTTGCATTGAATAATGCCGGCATTGAAAAAGAACAGCTGCAGTTTTATGTCGGCGGCGATCTGATGAATCAAATCATCAGCAACAGCTTTGCCGCGAGAACACTTGGGGTACCCAATATTGGTGTGTTTGGCGCATGTTCAACCTCAATGGAATCGCTTGCGCTTGCTTCGCTAATGGTTAACTCGGGAGCCAGCCAATATGTGCTTGCAGGAACATGCAGCCATAACTGTACAGCAGAGAAGCAGTTCCGTTATCCAACAGAATACGGCGCGCAGAAGCCACCAACAGCACAATATACAGTGACCGGAGCGGGAGCGGTTGTCGTTGCGGCAACCGGCGAAGGTCCTGTTGTGGAATATGCAACAATCGGCAAAGTGATTGATCTGGGTATCAAGGATCCATTTAATATGGGAGCCGCTATGGCACCTGCTGCAGTAGATACGATTCAGGCTCATTTTAATGACACCGGACGTACACCAAAGGATTATGACTTAATCGTAACTGGAGATCTGGCCAGTGTGGGTCATCCACTTGCGAAGGAGCTTCTGCTCAGGGACGGCGTACCGATGGATGATACGACGTTCAAAGACTGCGGGCTGATGGTCTACGATGTCGACCGGCAGAAAGTACAGGCCGGGGGGAGTGGCTGCGGCTGCTCTGCCGTTGTGACTTATGGCCATCTGCTTAAGAAGGTTGCAAAAGGTGAATTAAAGCGCATCTTAGTTGTGGCAACCGGGGCATTGCTGTCGCCCCTTTCCTTCCAGCAGGGTGAGAGCATTCCATGTATCGCACATGCCGTTGCGATCAGCGGCGGAAAGGAGTAACGAGTATGCAATTTCTATGGGCTTTTATCATAGGCGGCGCCATCTGTGTGGTGGGGCAGCTGTTGTTCGATGTAGTGAAGCTGACACCAGCGCATACAATGGCAACCCTTGTTGTTGTTGGCGCGATTGTCGACGGGGTTGGCTGGTACGAACCGCTGGTTGATTTTGCTGGTGCGGGTGCAACCGTACCAATTACGAGCTTTGGCAATGCACTTGTTCATGGTGCGCTGACCGAGCTGGAGAACTCAGGTTGGATTGGCGTTATCTCCGGTATCTTCAAGGTCACAAGTGCCGGGATTTCCGCGGCGATTATATTCTCCTTCCTGGCGGCGCTCGTTGTGCGCCCTAAGGGCTAGACTCACGAAAAAGCAGGATTACCTTCATAAAGGGTAACCCTGCTTTTTCGCTTATTACTAGGTTCATCTTAATCACTTCTGCCGCGTGAGATCATTCTTGTCACCTGAATAATCAGCTTCAGGAAAAGACTGTTCTGTGGGAAAGCCAGATAACGTGGCTCCCATTCTGGATCGAATTTATCTTTGAATCGGCGTATGCCCTGGAATCCGTAGAAATGACTTCCTTTTAAGAATACCCATCTTGCAAGCTGTTCTCCGCGATAGGCATACATGGACTCTCCTACGCTGGCGAGTGGAGCCATACCAAGATTGAAGACTTGATAGCCTTCCCCTTTAGCCCACTGCAGTAAATGAACAAACAGCACATCCATCACTCCGCTGAGACCATCCCGATGACGCATCAAGTCAATAGATATGGATTTACCGTTATCATATACCGGCATCATGCTGGCAAACGCAGCAATCCGATTCTCGCTATCCCGCAATACGGCAACAGGAGCAAGCTCAAGATATGATTCTTGAAAAGTGCCAAGCGAGAATCCTTTTTCTTTACTATCACCCAGCCATTCATCAGATACAGCTTTCAGTTCAGACCACAGCATAGGAGTGAAAGGCGGCTTGATAATTTCGAAAGTAAAGCCATTTCTCTCATAACGATTGCATGCCGCACGCAAATCCGCTTTACGCCGGCCAGATAATTGGAATTGATCCAGCTGGACGATGGCTTCTTCTCCAAGCTTGAAAAAACGATAGCCGAATTCATGATATAAAGGCAATTGTTCTGCTTTCACCTGATAAAAGACTGCTGTTGCTGCGTATCGGTCTGCGTAATCGCGGAATTGGCGAACAAGCAGTCGAACGGACACAGGATCACCAATCGGATCGCCAAGTGCAACTAAAGTTTTTCCAATACGTCCATATACGAGTACGGCTTTATGATCAGGTGTCCACATAAAGCTCTTATCACCCATGTACATCAAATGCGTCAAGAAATTGCCGGGGTGACGTTCAAGAAGCTGCTGCAGCTTCTCCCAATCCTGCGGACCGGGAGCTGGAGCAGGAGGAAGACTTGGGACAAATAGTCTTCTTACCGATAACAAGATCCAGCTGACAGCCAGTGCGAGTACAGCTTCCCGCAGCAGCTCGTCATCCTTTAGCGAATAACGGGCATACCATTTGGCATGGGCTAATACTCCAGGAGGAATTTCATTTGTAGACAGCCCTACGGATAAGTACAACACAATGACAAGCAACGATATTCCAGCCCAAGCGAACGTTTTTCGTACAGTGAAGATGGACTCTTTTCGATTAAATCTGTCTTTGGACAGCCATAAAAGCAGGCAGACGAACAGAAGGAAGATCGCCTCTTCAAATTCGAAGCCTTTCAGAATTAAGGCCAGCGTACCGCCGACCAGCAGAATCAAGGCCAAATAGTAAGCTCGTTTCACACGGAAACGGATACTTTCTGAGACCATGATCATTAACAAACCAATCAGAACGGTAAGCTGATGTGAGCCTTTCATCGTAAAGGGAGTGACGAATTGCTCAAGCATATGCATACGATGCCAGCTGCCTGGGGTTGCAGCGGAGAATAGCAGCAGTACACCGCTAATAAATACAAGTGCAGCGAGAGCCCAGGTACTAATATCACTTAGGACGGCTGTTTGGCTTGGCCAATTCCATATGGTATGCCAGCGTTTGATTGCGGGTTTTAATACCTGCTGCTGGGTTTGTGCCCATTTTTCCTTGCTAGGAATCCATTCCGTTGTAGCGAAGGCAAGTCCTAGTGCCCAAGGAAGGAAGCAGTAAAAAATCCGGTAAAGCACAATAACGGCGAGTCCTTGGTCCGGAGACAAGCCAAGATGTTGGAAGGCAAGCAGCACAATGGCGTCAAAGGAGCCTAATCCGCTTGGTACAAAGCTTGCCACCCCGGCTACAGCTGCGATGACATAGATGCTCATCGATTCACGTAGTCCGATAGGCAGACCCATCAGGTGTACAATTAGCCAAAAAGATAGTCCTGCCATCATCCATTCAAGGAGGGAGGCAGCAATCATCTTAAATACCGGAGTTTTGGCGATAGTTGTCTCTTCTTGCTGCACCGTTAGCCCTAGTACATTTCCCAGCTTGGGGAGTCTGCCAAGGGATGCGAACAACACGACATACAGGCCTACCAGGATTATAGCTATAAACAGCCAAGGATGATGAGCCAGCAGGCTGTGATCATTCCACACTCCTGCAAGCAGCAGAAGGGATAGAATAGACAGTCCTGTTAAGCCGGCTAACGATTGGTATACCAGAGACCGCAGCCAGTGCGGACCTTGCAAGCCCCATTTGCGGTAAAGCATCAAGCGCAGCCCCGCACCGGTTAAACCAGCGAATCCGATGGCGTTATTAAATGAATTAGCGATCCAGCTTATTTTGAATAAGGCTGTGTTAGGCAGCTTAGCGCGGTTCCATCTCATTAATATCACATCATAAGCTGACATGACCGCTACCGACAGAAAACAGAGAATACCAAGCTCGAGGTGATCTATCCAATGCAGATGCTTCAGCAAATGGAGAGCGGCGGCTGGGTGGATCTCATTAATAAAGCCGCTGGTTTGCGTGTACAGAAAGAGAAGGATCACAACGGGGAACAGGAATTTAAATACATTTTTGAACCGGTTTGTAAAGCTGGTTAGTTGAGTGAGCAACGATTGCACCTTCTTATGCGTATATAGGGATAAGAGTGAAGATATTGCCAATATATCATATGAAATTATCAATTCCCACTTTTCACAAATACGCCTTCTTTGGATGTTGGATTATGTGGAATCCTCCAATTTTTTTTGGCAGTTCGTTCATTTGTGCTACCCAAAGGTACTGCTGTAAAATAGTACTAAATCCCCTTATTTTATACTCTTACTACTCTGCAGGAGGTATGTCTATGGAAACTCGTCTCGCCGATATGCAATTATGTTCTTCAATCCTTAGCAGCTTAAATGAATGTATCTTGGGAAAAGAAAATGAGATTGAACGACTAATGATAGCCGTCATCGGCGGCGGACATGTTCTGCTTGAAGATGTACCGGGCACAGGTAAAACTCAATTAGTAAAAGCGTTAGCTAAAACAATAGGCGGACAATTCCGCCGTATTCAATGTAATCCTGACTTGCTCCCAACGGATATAACAGGCGTCTCGATCTATCATCCTAAGCAGGAACAGTTTATTTTCCGTTCAGGACCCGTCATGACCAATGTACTGCTTGCCGATGAGATCAACCGGGCAACGACCAAGACACAAGCTGCCTTACTCGAAGCTATGGAGGAAGGGCATGTTACTGTCGACGGTGATACGTACATGCTTCCGAGTCCGTTTATTCTGCTGGCCACACAGAACCCGATTGACTTCGAGGGGACCTATTCCTTACCGGAAGCTCAGCTTGACCGGTTTATGATGAAGCTTTCGCTTGGTTATCCGAATGAAGCAGATGAACAGCGGATGGTGCTGTCAAGAGAAGGTGTTCATCCATCAGATCGAATGGAGCAATTATCCACTATCGAAGATATTGAACGGATTCAAGAGCAGGTGCTTGCTGTTCATATGGATGATGCGGTCGGCAATTATTTAATTCAGCTTGTCCGGTCAACCCGTACACATCCGCAAGTTGTCCTTGGCGCAAGTCCTCGTGCGGCCATTGCTTTGTCCCGAGCGGCGAAAGCCAGCGCCTACCTGCAGCAGCGGACATTTGTTACGCCCGATGATGTTAAAAATCTTGCACCGTATGTGTTATCCCACAGAATGCTGCTCAATACAGATGCGCGTATGAATGGGCTCAGGGCCGAGGACATCGTCGCCCAGCTGCTGGATACGGCCAAAGTTCCGGTTAGACTGGAGCGCTGATCCGATGAGCACGGTCGCGAAGACACGTAAACGATGGAGGCTTATCGCGTTCATTTATGGCGCTGCTTTATTTTATTTGCTTTTTCAAGGCGGCAAGACTGCCTTAATGTTGTTTATGATTTTGAATGTGCTGCTGATTTATCTTGCATTAGGCCGCTGGAGTGGGATTAGTCATGTATCTGGCAACCGGACCTATCGCCAGACAGGAGCGTCTTCTCATATCGAACAATCTTTAACGGCAGGCAGTACGCTTGATGTCCAGCTGTCGGTGAAAGTTCCTGGTGTATACCCGATTCCCTATGTACTGATTCGAGACAGGCTGCTCCGGCATAACGGACAGCGGCTGCATTTCGAGGCTTCCTTTGTTCCTAATTTCAAACGAGCCGGCGAGGTCTCGTACCAAACGCCGCCGCTGCAGCGCGGGGAATACCGCTTTGAAACAACAGAATGTATTTCTCATGATATATTCGGGCTGTTCGAACATTCCGGCAGCTTCGGCTCGGAAACGGTATTCAGCGTTCTGCCTCAGATTATTCCACTGCGTCAATGGCACAGTGTCCAAAGCGGCTTCCGCGGACCTTATTCCCATGCCGTGGCGCCTCGCGCGGCGAAAGAAACGACACAAATCAATGGTGTTCGTGAATATTTGTACGGCGATAGGTTATCACGAATTCACTGGAATGCAACGGCTAAGACAGGAGATTGGAAGTCAAAAGCATTCGAGAGAGAATCTCTTCCTCGTACCCTTCTTATTCTCGATCGTTATGCTGCTGATTATCCAGAACCTGCTGCAGAGAGGTTCGAGCTTGCTGTCTCTGCTGCAGCCTCTCTTATTGACAGCGGATCGAAGGGAGATACGGCAATTGGCCTCATGTCTTCCGGCAAGAAGCTGACGATCATGCCGCCAAAGGCTGGTGTGGAGCAGCGTGGCACACTGCTGAAGCATTTGACTTTTGTTGATGCTGACGCGGAGCAAGGTCTGTACAAAACTTTACTTGCAGCTGATTCACGGCTTGAGCCAGGTTCCTTCGCGATAATTATAAGTGGTACTTCCGGGAAAGAAGCGATCCGCGCAATGGAATGGCTTTCCCGCAAAGGGTTGACGCCATGCCTTATGCATATTGGCGGAGTGAAGCGTCTTGAAGAGCAGTCAAGGCTGATGATTCGCAGCAAAGGCTGGACTTTATTTGAACTCAAGCAGCTTCAGGAACTGCCCGCTGTTCTGGAAGGAGGCCGAGCATGAGCGTCTTTCCGCGGTTGTTTACGTTTTGTCGATATGTAATGGTTAAGCTGACTCCAAATTGGTACTTGAAGCTGTCGCAATTGTTTATTGCACTTATGATTATGAATACCCTGCAAATATTTGAAGGCTTCTGGTGGGAGGAGACCTTTACTGTCGCTACCTCTACGCTGCTGCTTGCCGTCGTCGTAGATTGGCTGCTGCCGCAGCGCATGAGAGTTATGCGCATTATCGTTCAATCTCTGCTTGCCTTGCTTGCCACCATACGTTTTGCTGAGCTTAAAAAAGTAACACTTGTACAGGAGCAAGACCAGTCGAGCTGGACATTCTTCTTCGAGCGGTTATGGGGTTACGCTGAGCAGCTTCATCCTTTTATATGGATTAGCGGGGCCTTATTACTGCTCTATATTTTGTTTGTACAATGGGTGACGACAAGACCTCGGTTATTTGGTTTTATAAGCGTAAATATCCTTGTCTTGACGATTGCGGATTCCTTTACTCCGATCTGGTTATGGGACGAGGTTGCTTTAATTGTATTTTTGAGCCTGATCTGGCTGGTAGCCAATCATTTGTACAGGCTTGAGCGCAATCATCCAAGCAGCTGGAGAGAATTAATTGAGTATCCGCTGCAGCTGCTGCTGCCGATTGTTGTTGTGCTGTCTGTCCTGATGACTGCAGGAATATTGATGCCGGGAATTTCGCCAATCATCCAGGATCCATACACGATGTGGAAGGAGTCCAAGGGTGAGACGGTTAACGTGTTCCTCGGTGATAAAAGTGTTGCATCCCCCGTTGATGTGAGCAGCAGCGAGTCAAGCTCCGGTTATGGAAGGGACGACTCCTCGCTAGGCGGAGGCTTTGATTTCGACTATTCACCGGTGATGAACATCACGACTTCGCATCGCAGTTATTGGCGCGGGGAGACAAAGACGGTATATTCCGGAGCAGGCTGGTCGATTGATGACTCGGACCTTGATAACATCTCGACAGTCGGGAAAGACAAAGAGCTGCCTATCATGCAAAGCCGTGAATTAGCGGAGACGTTGAAGGTGGAACAGCAGGTTAGAATGGTCCGCAATGATATTTATCCTGTATTATTTTCTGCATATCCCGTTACATCGGTTCATTGGATAGATGATCCGGATGCATCAACTTTGCCGAAGAGCTTGCAATGGGCGGTTGATGAACAAGAGCTTATATGGTCTGACCGTCCACTCAAAAGATTCCCGCAAAGCTATTCGGTTACTTCTGAAGTGACAGTATTAAATGAAGAAGGACTACGCAAGACGGAGGCGGCGTTTGCGGATGCAGCAGAAAATAAGAAATATTTGCAGCTGCCATCTGATTTGCCTGGCCGTGTGAGGGCGCTTGCCGAGACCGTTACAGCGGAAGCAGTAGACGATTATGATAAAGCTAAGCTGATCGAGACGTATCTTCGGACGAACTTCCAGTATACGAATAGGCCGGATAAGTCGAAGCTGAGCGATGACAGTACGGATTTCGTTGACCAATTCCTGTTTGAGCTGAAGGAAGGCTATTGCGATTACTTCTCGACAGCGATGGCAGTCTTGTCACGCTCGGTTGGCCTGCCGGCACGCTGGGTGAAGGGCTTCTCCCCAGGGGTTCTCCCAGCATCTGATTATTTACCTTCAGCAGGTGGAATCCCAAGTGAGGCAGAGCTGAATCCAGATGGTGCAGGAACTTATACTGTTCGTAACTCTGATGCGCATTCCTGGGTCGAAATTTACTTTGATGGTTATGGCTGGATTCCATTTGAACCAACGGCTGGATTCACATTCCCGTACTCTATGCCTGAGGTTAAGGAGGAAGCATTGCCAACTCCAACACTGGATGTGAGTACGGATACTACGCCAGAGGAAGTGCCTGCCAGCAAGGATATTAATTGGTCGGCAATACTGTGGAGCACCGTTTCAGTCCTTTTTGTTCTTGTGATTGGATATGTCATGTTCCGTTTCACACGGATACGTTTATGGCGCCGTCCTTATTCTGGTAATGACAGGATTGTATGGGAGACAGAGAAGCTTCTTCGTCTCTGCAGACGTAAAGGTTATGAACGGCAGGAGCATGAGACGCTCCGAGAGGCGATTCAGCGATGGTCGCCAAGTCATAAGAGGTTGCAAAGCCTGCTCCGTGAGGTGCTTGATGAATTTGAACGCGCGAAGTACAGCACCGTACAAGCGACAAGTGTGGATACCGATCGATTTATTCTAAAAATTAAAGCGGTTAAAGAGGAATTATAATTGTACATGATAAAGGTAAGAAATACCGCTCGCCTAATGGGAGCGGTATTTCTTTGCAACAAAATCCGAATATATGGTATAGTTTCGTAAGATAGCAGGAGAAGAGCGATAGAGCAGGGGGACTTTGGCAGAATGTTCGAGAGATTATTGCCGCATTTACGCGTAAATTCGGTGTATGAGATCCAGCTGGACGAGCTTTATAAGAAGGGTGTCCGCGGGATCATTACCGATCTAGATAATACGCTCGTAGGAGCACGTGAGCCGCTTGCAACGCCTCAGCTTACGAAATGGCTGGATGAAGTTCGAGACTTTGGCTTTAAAGTTGTGATTGTGTCGAATAATAATAAGACGAGAGTGTCGAAGTTCGCAGATCCGCTGGGCATTCCGTTTATTCATGCCGCACGCAAGCCGGCTAATAAATCGTTCAACAAAGCGCTTAGCGTATTAGGTCTGCCTGTGGAACAGACGGTTGTCTTAGGCGACCAGATGCTCACGGATGTGCTGGGAGGCAATCGTATGGGATTGTATACGATTCTGGTTACGCCTATAGCTCCTGCTGACGAAGGAATAATGACCCGGGTGAACAGGAGAATTGAGCGGTTTGTTCTTTCCCGTTTGCGTAAAAAAGGGACTTGGTATGAGGGGGAGACAAAGTGAGAGAAGAGCAGCAAAGTCAGTCGCATGCATGCGCAGGCTGCGGAGTGCAGCTCCAAACGGAGCGCCCGGAAGAATCGGGTTATTTGCCTGAATCGGCGATGGACCGGGAACCGGTCATCTGCCAAAGATGTTTCCGGATTCGTAATTATAATGAAGCTTCATCGATAACGGTCGATCAGGATGATTTCTTACGCCTGCTTGGCAGCATTGGGTCGACGGACAGTCTGGTTGTCCATATCGTCGACTTATTTGATTTTGAGGGCAGTTTAATTTCCGGCCTGCAGCGCTTTGTAGGCAATAATCCGATTGTGCTTGTGGTGAATAAAGTCGATCTGCTGCCGCGGTCGATGAATTTGAACCGTCTTCGCAATTGGGTGCAGCAGCAAGCTAAAGCAGAAGGGCTGCGGACCGTGGATATCGTCCTTTGCAGCGCTAAACGTAACATTGGCTTCGAGCATGTGATTGAAGCGTTAGAGCGCCATCGTAAGGGCCGGGATGTGTATGTCGTTGGCGCAACGAATGTCGGCAAATCCACGTTGATTAACCGTCTTATTCGTGACTACAGCGATATGGAGCGCGAGCTGACAACTTCCCGCTATCCGGGAACAACGCTTGATGCAGTCCATATTCCGCTGGATGACGGCAAAGCCATTATCGATACACCGGGAATTGTGTATTCGACACGTATGACGGAAATTGTACCACGCGGCTTCCTGCAGTCTCTGCTGCCGGACAAACCGATTAAGCCGCTTGTCTACCAACTAAATGATCAGCAATCGTTGTTCATCGGCAGCCTTGTGCGGTTCGACTTTGTTGAGGGCGAGCGTCAATCGTTTACCTTCTATATCTCGAATGCGCTGAATGTACATCGGACGAAGCTGGAACGGGCAGAAGAGCTGTATAAGGATCATCGCGGCGAGCTGCTTGGTGCACCATCTCGTGAAGAGCTTGATGAAATGCCGCCATGGACTCGTCATTCCATTCGTGTTCCACGCGGCGCGAAGAAGGATATTTTCTTGTCTGGTCTCGGCTGGATTCAAGTAAATGGTACTTCAGGTGCGATCGTTGACGTCTATGCGCCAAAAGGCATCAAGGTAGTGCTTCGCGATTCGCTTATATAGGAGAGGGGAACGGGAACATTGACGGGATCCGCGCTTGACACTGGAATTCCGGGCAACCGGATTGACAGCCATACCGTGCTGTATGGCGTTATTGGCGACCCTATTCGTCATTCGAAGTCGCCGATTATGATGAATCGCGCTTTTCGCGAGACAGGGATTAACGGAGCCTATATGGCCTTTCATATTACACCGGATAAGCTTGGGGAATTTGTAGCGGGCATTCGGGCAATGGGAATAAGAGGAGTTAATGTGACGATTCCTCATAAGCTGGATATTATGAATTATATGGACGAGATTGACGCTGGCGCCAGGACAATCGGCGCGGTCAATACGATCGTGAATGATAATGGTCGTTTAATCGGCTATAACACAGATGGTATTGGATATGTTCGTTCCTTGAAGGAAGAAGCGGAACCAAATTTGGCAGGTAAACGGATTGTTGTTATCGGAGCTGGCGGCGCATCACGCGGAATTGTGTATGCGCTGGCCGGTGAACAGCCTGAGAGCATCACCATTGCCAACCGTTCGGTAGAACGGGCAGAGGAGCTTTCACAATCCTTCCGAACCCTGGCAGATATCCGCGCTACTGCGATGGATGAACTTCAGGTAGCTTGTCAGGAAGCGGATATTGTCATCAATACAACATCGGTAGGTATGCATCCTCATATGGATGCAAGCCCGATTGACGGATCATGGCTGAAGGCGGGCGCTGTCGCAAGCGATCTGATTTATAATCCGCTCCGTACAAAGTTTCTGCTGGATGCAGAGCAGCGTGGCTGCCGTGTACATGGCGGACTTGGCATGTTTATTTACCAAGGGGCGTATGCTTTCGAGTATTGGACAGGACAATCTGCACCAGTAGCAGCTATGCGTGAAACGGTATTACAATCCCTTGCCTTATAATAGGTAATAAGAATAATGACAACCCTATAGAGATGAAAGAAGGAAACAACAAATGTTAACTGGCAAACAAAAACGACACCTCAGATCGCTCGCTCATCATTTAACGCCGGTCTTCCAAGTAGGTAAAGGCGGCACGAACGAACAGCTGGTTCGTCATATTGAAGAAGCGATTGAAGTTCGTGAATTAATGAAGATATCTGTTCTGAACAATTGCGTGGAAGATCCAAAAGAGATCGGAGCAGAAGTAGCGGAAGCTGCAGGAGCTGAACTGGTACAGGTTATCGGTAAAACGATTGTTCTCTACAAGCGAGCAACAGATGAGAAGAACCGTAAGATCGAGCTGCCAAAGGCTGCGAAATAACAGCCCCTTTATAGGAAGAGAAAGGTAGCGCGAATGAGAAGAATCGGTATTATGGGTGGAACATTCGACCCTATTCATATCGGCCACCTGATTGCGGCTGAAGCTGCACGTGATAGCCTCGGGCTCGACGAAGTTTGGTTTATCCCCACCTATCATCCTCCGCTTAAAGACAATCAGCCAGGCGTAAGCAGCGAATTAAGGCTTCAGATGGTACAAGAGGCATTGGGAGGCAATCCGTGCTTCAAGGCACTTGATATTGAGCTGCAGCGCGGAGGAATGAGCTATTCGATCGAGACAGTCCTTGAGCTGAAGAAGCGGCATCCTGATGCCGCCTTTTCCTACATTATTGGTTCGGATCGGATCAATGATCTTCCGAAGTGGCATCGCATCGAAGAGCTGGCTGAGCTTATTACTTTCATTGGGCTAGAGCGGGAAGGAATACCGGTACAGCTGAATCAGCTTCCGGATAATCTCCGCCAGCGTGTAACGATGGCTGCGATGCCGGCAATCGGGATATCGTCGACCGATATCCGCAGCAGAGTACAGTCGGGACGTTCGATCGAATATTTGGTACCGGACACCGTTCATCAGTTTATAAAGAGGAGAGGGCTTTATGAATCGTGAACAAATGATTGAGTCGGTCAGATCGCAAATGCCGGAGAAGCGCTGGAAGCACGTGGAAGGTGTTATGGCGACCTCCATTATTCTTGCAGAGCGGTTCGGGGAAGACCCGGTTAAAGCGGAGCTTGCAGCCATTTTGCATGATGTGGCGAAATTTTGGCCAATTGCCAAGATGGAACAGATTATACAGGAACGGCAGCTTGACCAAGGTCTGCTTACGCATGATAAAGCACTTTGGCATGCAGAAGTTGGCTATTGGGTAGCTGAGCATGAATATGGAGTCAAGGATCAGGATGTCCTTGATGCGATTCGTTATCACACGTCAGGCCGGGTCGGAATGACGAAGCTGGACAAAGTGGTATGTCTGGCGGATTATATAGAGCCTGGACGAGAATTCCCGGGTGTAGAGCGAATTCGTGAACTAAGCGAGACTAACCTCGAACAGGCGTTGATAGCAGGTTTTGATTCCACGATCTCCTTTCTTGTGGAAAAAGGGAACCGTATTTATCCACTTACTGTTGAGGCCCGTAATGATTTAATTGAAGAGAAAAACTAGGAGGCTGAGCTATGACCGTACATTCAGATGAACTATTGCAAATAACGGTTGCAGCTGCGGATGATAAAAAAGCGCAGCGCATCGTGGCATTAAACTTGAAAGAGATTTCACTTGTGGCAGATTATTTTGTCATCTGTCATGGTAATTCAGATACACAGGTACAAGCGATTACAACGGAGATCCGCAAACAAGCGGAGAGTCGCGGCGTACGTGTACGCGGCATTGAGGGGATGGATTCGGCGCGTTGGGTACTGATTGACCTTGGCGATGTCATCGTTCACGTCTTCCATCGTGATGAGCGTGATTATTATAATATTGAGCGTTTGTGGTCCGACGCGAAGGTAGTGGAGTTCGCATGAGTTTGGTAGCCGGTACAATTCTAACATTAAGGGTGGCACGTGAAGTGTCGCCCTACGGTTATTTTTTGACCGATGAAGAGTCGGAGGTACTGCTGCACTACACCGAGCTTGTCGGCAAAAAACCAAAAATCAATGATCCCGTTGAAGTATTTATCTTCTTTGATTCCGAGGACCGGATTGCCGCAACGATGAAACGTCCTGCGCTTCTCCTTGGTGAGATGGCACGACTTAAAGTTGCAGATGTTCATCCGCGCCTCGGCTGCTTCTTGGAGTTTGGTCTGGGACGCCAGCTGCTATTGCCAATCTCTGAGCTGCCTGAAAAGTTTGAATTCCGTCCGCTGCCCGGCGATGAAGTTCATGTTGTACTTGGCCATGATAAAGCCGGAAGATTGCTTGCAAGAACAGCCGGCGAGGATGAGCTGGGACCATTAGTATTCGAAGCTCCACAAGCATGGCGTAACCAATGGGTAGAAGGCTGGGTAACCAAGTCACTCCAGATGGGCTCATTCGTGCTAGTTGATGGAGGGGTTGTAGGATTTGGTGTATATGGTCTTATTCCAGCACCAGAACGTGTACGTCCGCTTCGCTTAGGTGAGCGTGTATCTGCACGTGTTACATTCATTCGAGAGGATGGCCGTGTCAATCTGTCGATGGCTAAGCTGAAGCAGGAAGGACGGCTTGAGGATGCTGACCGCATTCTCGCATTCTTGAAGGAGCGTCCAGGCGGCGGTATGCCTTATTCCGATGAATCGCCGGCAGATACAGTTAAGCAGCGGTTTGGAATCAGTAAATCAGCCTTTAAACGCGCGCTAGGCAAGCTGATGCGTGAAGGCTTGATTACGCAAAAGGGAAGCTGGACCTATCTGGCGGACTCGGCCGAAGCGGATTCTGCAGATTCCGAGGCAGGCACTCCGGCGCATCGTACGGAGGAATAGCAAATGGATGCATACGGTCAATTCGCATCAGTCTATGACAAGCTGATGCAGGACATGCCTTATGAAGAGTGGCTGCAGTTTGCCCATGACAGCTGGGAGCGCTATGGTATGCCAAAGACCGTGGCGGATCTTGGCTGTGGAACAGGCAGTATAGCCATTCCACTCGCTCTATCCGGACTAGAAGTTTATGGTATCGATCTGTCGGCAGATATGCTGACTGTTGCCCGCAGCAAATGGGACGAGTCTTCTTCCCAGGTAGGACGTGCGCGTGGCACGGCGACGTGGCTGGAGCAGGATATGAGAGACTGGACGCTGGCGGAGCCCGTGGATACTGTCATCTCCTTCTGTGACTGCGTCAATTACCTGACCGAGGAAGAGGATGTTGAAGCTGCTTTTCAGGCGGCATACGACAATTTACGTGAGGGTGGACTTTTTTTATTTGATGTTCATGCTCCTAAAGTGTTCCTTCGTTATTCGGAGGAGCAGCCTTTTGTGCTTGACGAAGATGAGGTCGCCTATATATGGACCTGCGAGCTGGACGAGTCCCGCACTCAGATCGAGCATCATTTGACGATCTTTGCGGAGGAAAGAAGCGGCAGGTTCGAGCGTTTTGAGGAAATGCACGCGCAGCGTGCGTACGACCGAAGCTGGATGGAAGCTGCTTTGAAGAAAGCAGGTTTCCGCACGGTGGATTGTTACGCGGACTTCGAGCTTGAGCCAGCGGGCAATGATTCAGAACGTTTATTCTTTGCAGCGGTGAAATGATATTAAAGTAAACAGGGTTGTCTTCCTTCACATCAAGTGAGGGAGACAACCCTGTTGTTGTTTTCGAATTTAAGGCGCCGTAATCGTATCTGTACGCTCGTCAGATTCCTTGTGGGGAGGAACGAAGCAACGACGGCAGCGAGGCTCGTAGCTCTCCGTATCGCCGACCAAAAACACGGGCCCAAGTTTTGCCGGCTGTCCATTCACAATTCGCTGTGTGAAAGTGGCTTCGGCATCACCACATACCGCGCAGAAGGACGTTAATTTGACAATTTCGTCGGCAATGGCGAGCAAACCGCCGATATATCCGAACTCTTTGCCTCTGTAATCCATATTCAGGCCATCCACAATAATGTGTTTGCCTTGATAGGCTAGTTCTTCTACTAGAGCGATAATAGGTTTGCCGAAAAAGGATGCTTCATCAAACGCGACGACATCGGCGTCCTTGGTCTCACGCAGAATCTGTTCGATGGAAGCAGGGGGAAGTTCCCTTGGCACGTTGGTTGCCGGGAGGCGGTATCCGATCCGGCTGACGATCTCCTCCGTGCTGAAGCGATTATCTTCAGCCGGCTTATAGGCCTGAACCTGCTTACGTCCGTACTTCATTAGCTTCTGACAGCGTCTAATGAGCTCCCCTGATTTCTCCGAAAACATGGGCCCGATAATGACCGTAATGAAACCTCTATCCATGACTTATCCCTTACCTTTACTGATTGGTTGTATCATTTTAGCAGAATAAGTCGTAAAAGCAATAGGGGTATTCGACATGTTTTTTCGGAAATCGACACTAGATATAGAATTTGCTATTCATCTTTTCAGTCCAAATTCCGATCTAAATATTATTCTCTTAATGCGTCCTTTAATCTGCTGTTCATGCTGTCTGACGAAGAGGTTCCACGAGCGGCAGCTAGTCTCAAACGTTTCAACTCCTGCTTTAACCGGTCATTCTCCTGCGTTAAACTATCTATGTAAGGCAGCAGAGCGGGTACCTGGTAGCCCGCATCCTGGAACAGTTGAAGCACGGCTTCACGCATCTGTTCCGGCGTTAATTGCTTGTCCATTTAAACCTCCATATTAGCAATAAAATGTCACTATCCCATCATATCCGCATCTGTTAAAATAGTCGAGTGCCGAAAAAGGGCGAATAAATAATTTCTCCATATTTTTCATTGACGAGGCCTATATCTTGATGTAGAATCAAATTTACCAACTACATATTGAGTTATGTAGTCAGATTTCAACGAAATTGTCAACTAGCGCATTTGACATCTTTGCTGTCAGAAGCGCTTTTATATTGCTGAATTTCGGCAAAAATGCTGAAATTTACAAAGTAAGAATTGCTTCGCAATTCTTTAAGTTTATGCTTACGAAGTAAGAATTGCTTCGCAATTCTTTGAAGGAGAGAGAGACATGCTGGTAGTCTATGAATCAAGAACAGGCAATGTGAAACGCTTTATTAATAAATTGAATATGAGAGCGGTGCCCATTGGTGAGCTTGATTTGGTGGACGAGCCTTACGTTCTGGTCACGTATACGACTGGATTTGGTCAAGTACCGGAACGTGTCATGTCCTTCTTAAACCGGAATGGTGAGAACCTTCGCGGGGTATCCGCAAGTGGGAATCGTAACTGGGGAGACGGGTTTGCGAAGAGTGCGGATACGATCTCGAGCCTGTTCGACGTGCCTGTAATATCGAAGTTTGAATTATCCGGTACCAATCAAGATATGGAATACTTTGTCGAAAGGGTGCGAAATATTGAAACATATCGAACTGAACAACGAATTGATGCAACGCGGAGCGGACGGCTTCTATCAATTGGATAAAGATAAAGAGGCGGTTGTCGCTTTTATGGAGGAAGTAGACGCAAAGAGCGTTAAATTCGCTTCCCTTCGTGAAAAGCTGGACCACCTTATAGAGAACGATTATTACGACAATGTATATGAGAAGTATACATATGAGCAGATTGAAGCGGTGTTCCTGCTTACAGAGAGCAGCGGCTTCCAATTCGAGTCATATATGGCAATCTCGAAATTCTACAAAGACTATGCCATGAAGACTAACGATAAATCGAAATACTTGGAGCAATACCATGACCGTGTAGCGATTGTTGCGTTAAGCCTTGGCGAAGGCGATGCTGATAAAGCCCTTCGTATTGCCGAAGCAATGATCGAGCAGCGCTTGCAGCCGGCTACTCCAACGTTCCTGAACGCTGGCAAGAGCCGCCGCGGCGAAATGGTTTCCTGTTTCCTGCTTGAAATGGACGATTCCCTGAACTCGATTAACTACGTGCTTGGTACTTGCATGCAGCTGTCGAAGATCGGCGGCGGTGTTGCAGTCAATCTGTCGAAGCTGCGTGGACGCGGCGAAGCGATTAAAGGTGTAGAGGGCGCTGCAAAAGGCGTTATGCCGGTACTGAAGCTGATGGAGGATGCCTTCTCCTATGCAGATCAAATGGGTCAGCGTAAAGGCTCAGGCGCAGGCTACTACAACATTTTCGGCTGGGACATTATTGAGTTCCTTGATTGTAAGAAAATTAATGCTGATGAGAAAACACGTATCAAAACGTTGTCGATCGGCCTGATTATTCCTAATAAATTCTATGAGCTGGCTGCTAAGAACGAAACTTTGCATGTATTTGGACCTCATTCCGTTCATAGAGCATACGGCAAACATCTGGACGACATGGATATGGACGTTATGTACGAAGAGCTGCTTGCTAACGAGCAAGTTGTGAAAAAAGCAGTAATGAACGCACGTGATATGATGACGAAGATTGCTTCGATTCAATTGGAATCCGGCTATCCTTACATTATGAACAAATCGAATGCTAACCGTGTCCATGCTTTGAAGGATATCGGTCAAATCAAGATGTCTAACCTCTGTACCGAAATTTTCCAAGTGCAAGAGACTTCGACAATCAATGATTACGGCATGGACGATGTAATTCGCCGCGACATCAGCTGTAACCTGGCTTCCCTGAACATTGTGAATGTCATGGAACGCAAGAAAATTAAAGAATCCGTTCACGTTGGTATCGAAGCATTGACGACTGTCAGCGACGTATCGGAAATCGACAACGCACCAGGCGTACGTAAAGCGAACGAAGAGCTGCATTCCGTCGGCCTTGGCGCGATGAACCTGAATGGCTTCTTCGCTAAAAATAAAATTGCTTATGAGAGCGACGAAGCAAAAGAATTCGCGAGCGCGTTCTTCATGATGATGAACTATTATTCGATTGAGAAAAGTATGGAAATTGCAAAAGAGCGCGGCAGAACGTTCAAAGACTTTGACCGCTCGGAATATGCAAAAGGCACTTATTTCACTCGTTATATCGAGACGGACTTCCGTCCAGCATCGGATAAAGTACTAGCTCTGTTTGAGGGCATGGACATTCCAACGCCACAAGATTGGGCAGCTTTGCAAGAAAAAGTACAGAAGTACGGCTTGTACCATGCTTACCGTTTGGCGATCGCGCCAACACAAAGCATCTCGTACATTCAAAATTCCACTTCGAGCGTTATGCCGATCGTAGAACATATCGAGACACGTACGTATGCGAACTCGACGACGTATTATCCAATGCCTTACCTGGCTCAGGAAAACTACTTCTACTATAAATCGGCTTATAATATCGATCAGTTCAAGCTTATTGACCTGATTTGGGAAATTCAGCAGCACGTAGACCAAGGCATCTCGACGGTTCTGCATGTAAACAGCAACGTTACAACTCGTGAACTGGCTCGTTTCTATATTTACGCAGCTCAGAAGGGTCTGAAATCGCTCTACTATACGAGAACGAAGCGTCTTTCCGTTGAGGAATGCACAAGCTGCGCCGTATAATTCGAACTAACGATAAGGCTGCCGGATGATCCGTGTCGGAAAGCAGCCTTCTACCAAAGGAGCAGGATTTGATGAAAGCAGTAAACTGGAACCGTCCAGATGACGATTTTACTCTTACATTCTGGCAGCAGAACGTTATGCAGTTCTGGACAGATGAAGAAATTCCACTCTCCGATGATAAAATGGACTGGATGGAAATGAGCGACATCGAGCGCAGCGTATACAAAAACGTGCTTGGCGGCTTGACGCTTCTCGATACAATTCAAGGCGGCATTGGCATGCCTAAAATTTTGGAGCATGTAGAAGGTCTGCAGCGCAAAGCAGTACTGGCGTTTATGTCGATGATGGAGCAAATCCATGCGAAGTCGTACTCCAGTATCTTTACGACACTGGCTTCGACAGAAGAGATCGATGCGATCTTCCAATGGGTAGAGACGAATGAGCACCTGCAGAAGAAAGCGAACCTTATCGCTTCCTGGTACGCTGGCATCGAGACTAATCAGCAGTTGTACAAAGCGATGGCAGCTTCGGTATTCCTCGAAAGCTACCTGTTCTACAGCGGCTTCTTCTATCCGCTATACTTGGCTGGCCAAGGCAAAATGACAAGCAGCGGCGAGATCATCGACTTGATCCTGCGCGACGAAAGTATCCATGGTCTATATGTAGGTGTACTTGCACAAGAGCTGTTTAATGAGTTCAGCCCTGAAGAGCAAGCGCAATTGAAAGAAGAGGTATATGCACTTCTGAACACATTGTATGAGAATGAAGTCTTGTACACAGACAGCCTGTACAGCCCGCTTGGTCTGGAGGAAGAAGTGAAGACTTACGTCCGTTACAATGCGAACAAAGCGCTTATGAACCTTGGCTTTGATCCTCATTTCCCTGAAGAGCCGGTTAACCCAATCGTCTTCAACGGAATCAGCACTCATACAAAGCAGCATGACTTCTTCTCGAAAAAAGGTAATGGTTATGTACGTACCGTTCACATTGAGCAATTACGTGACGAGGATTTCGTGTTTAATATGTAAATCGTTGTACAGTCGGCTCACTGAGCCGGCTGTTTTTTTGCATGAGAGCAACCGAAAAAAACAATTATAACACTATCCTAAAAATGGCAGCCATGTTACACTATTGGCGAATAAATGCTCATCCCAGCTTCAATTCTTTAAGTGATTGCTTTCGAAGTAAGTTTTGCTTTAAGTGGTCGCTTTCGAAGTAAGTTTTGCTTCAATTCTAAGGATTTATAAATTTCTTTATAAACTTGGCTTAGAATTCACCGGATTGAAACGCGCTCTGCCGCCTAAGGACGGCGAAGCCGTTCACGTTGGCAAAACTTTTTAGCCAATGCTTTCGAAGTAAGTTTTGCTTCGCAAAACTTTGTAGGAGGAATTCACTTGGACAACTGCTCCATTATTACGAAGCCTGCTATTCATTTGGCTGGAATTAGTTACTGTGGACCGTATTCTTCGTTTCCGGATGAAGCGATCCGGCTTCAGAGCGAATTTCAATCACGCAAACATGAATTAAACACCGTATCCAAATCACCCGTATTATACAGCCCATACTTTGGGAACGAAGTATTCGCATCATATTGGGCTTGTTATGAAGTTCATCATATGGAGGAGCTGCCACGCGGAATGGTGCAGTTCACCATCCCAGAGCATCGATATGCAATGGTTGCAACAACAAACAAACGGATCGGCGAAGCGTATGAGCAGTTATTCACCTGGATGAACGAACGAAAGCTGAACAAGCATGACAGCGCACTTGCCATTGAAGTTTTTTATATTGACGAACGGCATTTGGAAGAAGAGGAAGTGGAGCTTCTTATTCCTCTTCAGGATGAGTAATGATAAACAGGGAACCATGGGTTCAATGTCATTAAGTTTAAGCTAACTTAATGACATTGACCTTGGGGTTGTCCCTGTTTTTTTCTTTCGCTTATACTGTACAAGAGAGAAGGAGGACGGAAGCGATGAAGCCGATATATATCGTTGATGCATTTGCAAGCGAGCCATTCCGTGGAAATCCGGCTGCGGTCTGCCTTTGCGAACAACCGGAGGATGAACGGTGGATGCAGCAGGTGGCGGCAGAAATGAATTTGTCCGAGACAGCATTTCTGGTTCCGATTGATGACGGCTATGACCTGCGTTGGTTCACGCCGGAGACGGAGGTTGATCTTTGCGGGCATGCAACGCTTGCGTCCGCTTATGCGTTGTGGCATACTAAGCGGCTTCAGCCAGAGGAAACGGCCCGTTTTGTGACGAAGAGCGGAGTGCTCACGGTTGCTTACAATTCAAACGACGACTGGATGACGATGGATTTTCCGGAGGAAGCGCCTCAACCAGTACATGCGCCGGAGGCCTTAATTCAAGGGCTGGGGCTTATTCCGAGATATACGGGCAAAAACCGCATGGATTATGTCGTTGAGGTTGACAGCGAGCAGACGGTACGAAGTTTGAAGCCGGACCAGCAGCAGCTTATGGCGGCAGGAGGCAGAGGTGTCATTGTGACGTCAAAAGCGGCTGCAGGTTCGCCGTATGATTTTGTCTCCCGTGCGTTTTATCCGAGTGCAGGTATTATGGAGGACCCGGTAACCGGTTCGGCTCATTGTGCGCTGGCGCCTTATTGGGCAAGGAGACTCCGCAAACAGGAGTTGACGGGCTATCAGGCTTCAAAACGCGGCGGTATCGTCAAGGTAGCTGTGAGCGGCAGCCGAGTCCTGTTAACCGGCCAAGCGAAGATGATTATGCAAGGAACGTTAGAAGTTTAGATTATTAGAAGCAAGGAGAGTTTGTCTGCAATGAATTATGACGTGATTTTATTTGATGCGGATGATACACTGTTCGACTATAAGAAGGCTGAGGACTTTGCGCTCACCAGTGTATTTGAGGAGTTTGGGATACAATCACCCGATACCGATTTTGTAGCCCTTTATAGGACCATCAATCAGGAGCTATGGAATGACTTCGAGAAGGGCGCGATATCGCTTGCTGATCTCCGAGTAAGAGCGGTTCAGCCGACTGTTCACAGGTACGGGCTTAACTATTGGCGCTGATGAGTTCAGCAGTAGGTATTTGGGTTACCTTGGGTCTGGTGGCTACTTACTTGATGGTGCAGTGGAGTTGGTGGAAGAGCTGAAGGAGAAACTCCGGCTGGCCATTATTACGAACGGTATTCGTGAAGTGCAGCTGTCCCGGTTTGCTAAGGCGGATATGGCCAAATATTTCGAGCATATTATCGTATCCGAGGATACAGGATTTCAGAAGCCTCATCTTGGCATATTTGAATACACCTTTAATAAGCTAGGGGTCACAGATCCAAGCAGAGTACTGATCGTTGGGGATTCGTTAACCTCTGATATTCAGGGCGGATTGAACAGCGGTATCGACACCTGCTGGTACAATCCGAATAACAAGCCGAATCATACCCTCATTAAGCCAAAATTTGAAATTAAAACATTATCCGAGGTGCTAACGCTGTTATGACGCATTCCTATTCGCATATTTTATTTGATTTGGACGGGACACTAACCGATCCGAAGCTTGGTATTACAAGTGCTATCCAATACGCGCTTAGTAAATTTAGCATTGAAATTGATAATCTAGACGTTCTTGATCCTTTCATCGGACCACCACTTGCGGGCTCGTTCAAGGAGTTTTATGGGTTTACGGATGATCAGTGCTCTCAAGCAATTACGTATTACCGAGAATATTTCGCTAAAAGAGGTATGTACGAGAATGTGCGCTACGAGGGAATCAAGGAGTTGCTTGCTGCCTTAAAGGAACTAGGGGCTAACTTGTTTGTTGCTACCTCGAAGCCAACCTTTTTCGCTGAGAAAATTATCTCGCATTTCGAGATGAGTGAGTACTTTGATTTTATTGGCGGGAGCAATTTGGATAATACCCGCGTTGATAAAGGGGAAGTAATCGAGCATGTTATGCAAACCTGCGGTATCGCATCAGAAGATGCCATTATGATCGGTGACCGCAAGCATGATATTATCGGAGCTAAGCGGCATGGCATGGATTCCATTGGAGTGGGCTATGGGTATGGCAGCGAAGAAGAATTGAGGCTTGCGGAACCGACATATTTGGCGGGAACAGTTGAAGAGCTGGGCAAGCTGCTTGCTGGATTGGTAAAAAATAATTGATTATTCTTCAAGAACTTCAAGGCGATCGCTGGTCGGTCGCCTGAAGAATACTGGTTCTTATGGCCCCTTTGATTCCCACTGGAAGCAACGCTAAGCAAATCCCCATTAAACCGCTGCAGGTTAGTTTTCATTCTCTTTAACCTCCCCTTATACGAACACAACTTCCTTCCATACGACATTAGTCTGAGTCATGAGCCTCAAATATGATCAGCACTTTGGACACGGTGAATAGCCCTGCTGTCCCCTCCACACCGTCCGCTAACGAACGCGGCTCGAGCGAAGATCTGAAGCAAGGCTCGCTAAACTTAAAACCAATGCGCATTCATGTCTGTCAGTTTTCCGGGGGGCCGAACCGCTTGATGGAGCGAATACGAGCGCGTTCGATTTCTACCTTACGATTGCGCTGCGGGCTGTTTGTCACCAATGTGGACAACAGCTTCTCCGCGGCTGCGGCCACCTCTTGAATGGCCTGCTGAAAAGCGACTTCATTAGCCTTGGATGGTTGATTGAAGCCCGACAGCTTCCGGACGAACTGCAAGGAAGCCGCCTGAATTTCGTCCGCCGTTGCGGGTGGATCGAAGTTGAATAACGTTTTAATATTTCTGCACATGACCGATCACCGTCCTCGTTATCTTTTGTTTGCCAAGACAGGAAATTCTAGTCTCATGCCGCCATCATATCACCGTTTCACAAGATTGGGAAAGAAGTACCAAAACATTCGGCTACGGGATAAGCAGCAGGACCTTTGCGGAAAACTAACGGCCTGAAGTCTGATTGACATAAAATATTATTTTAGTTCATAATAATTCGCACGCAAACTATTTATGGAGGAAGCTGCAGTGGAAGAACAGCGGATCGTGGATATTTTTCAAGCTCATCGCGAAATCAATCAAGTCTTTTTCCAAATCTTGTCCAAGGCGGCGAGCAAGCATAACTTGACTGCCCTTCAGCTTTTGGTGCTGCGCGTACTGCACGAAATTCCCGAAATCCGCTTGTCCGAGCTCGCCGAGAAGCTAAATGTGGGCAACAGCACGATGAGCGGCATCGTGGACCGGATGGTGAAGGCAGGTATCTTGGAGCGCAAACGAACGGAAGCGGATCGCAGGGCGATGACGATGAAGCTGACGGAGAAAGGCAAGGCGCTCTGGTGCGAAACGGATGCGACGCGCATGAATATGATGCGTCCGCTGCTGTCGATGACCGAACAAGATCACCGCGAGCTCAGCCGGCTCCAGAACGAAGTATTGCGTTTATTAAAACAATCCAAGGAGGAAGCTTAAGCCATGACAACAATGGTGTCCAATCACTTGCGCAAAGGGCCGATAATGGCCTCCTTGCTCATCGCTGCGTTCGTGGCGCTGCTGAGCCAAACCGTGCTTAACGTTGCGCTGCCGAAAATGATGGCAGATCTTAACGTCGACGAAAGCACGATCCAATGGCTGTCCAACGGCTACATGCTGGTGAACGGCGTGCTCGTCCCGATCAGTGCTTATCTGATCAACCGATTTACGACCCGGAAATTGTTCTTGGTCGCCTCGTCCCTATTTGCGATCGGTACAATCGTATGTGCCCTATCGGGCGACTTCAGCTCCTTGTTAGCCGGCCGTCTCGTTCAGGCATGCGGCGCCGGTATTCTGATGCCGCTGATGACTATCGTCACCTTGACCATCTTCCCCGTCGAAGAGCGCGGCAAAGCGATGGGATTGATGGGCGTTGCGATGATTTTCGCACCGGCCGTCGGACCGACGCTCTCCGGCTGGGTCGTCGAGCACTATGACTGGCATGTGCTGTTCTATATCGTATTACCGCTTGCGATTCTCGCCGTCGTATTTGGCGCCTTCTCAATGAAGGACGTCATCAAGACGTCCCGGCCGAATCTCGATATTTTGAGCGTCGTGCTGTCCACGCTCGGCTTCGGCGGTCTGTTGTACGGCTTCAGCGAAGCAGGTACGGAAGGCTGGGACTCCACCGAAGTTATCACTTGCCTGGCTGTCGGCGCCATTGCGCTCATTCTGTTTATCGTCCGTTCGATAGTCATGAAGGCTCCTCTGCTTGAGATGCGCGTCTTCAAGTATTGGATGTTCTCGCTTACTGCGTTGATCAACGCCATTATCACAATGGCAATGTTCTCCGGCATGATCCTATTGCCGATCTTCCTGCAGAATATCCGCGGCTTCACGCCGCTCGAATCCGGATTGCTGCTGCTGCCGGGAGCCATCCTGATGGGCATCATGTCGCCAATCACCGGTATGGTGTTCGATAAAATCGGCGCGCGCTGGCTGGCCGTCATCGGCCTTGCCATTACAGCCGTTACGACATACGAATTCAGCCATTTGGAAATCGATTCGTCGTACAATCACATGATGCTCTTCTATACGCTGCGGATGTTCGGCATGTCCATGCTGATGATGCCGATCCAGACCGCCGGACTTAACCAGCTGCCGCGCCGTCTGAATGCGCACGGTTCAGCCATGTCCCAGACGCTTCGGAACGTCTCCGGTGCGCTTGGCACCGCGATCCTCGTCACTATCATGACGAACAAAGCCGCGTCGCATGCGAAGGAGCTGATTATCGCCGGCAACATCGATCCGACCGATAAAGCGGCAATGGGCGGAATCACCGTACAATCGACAATTTATGGCATTAACCAATCGTTCGTCGTCGCTACGTGGTTAACAATCGCTGCGCTCGTACTTGCTTTCTTCATCCGTAAGGTTAAGCCTGCCGAGGACGCAATTCAGGTGGTGGATAAAGCTGCAGTAGTGGAGATGGAGGCGGCGCCTGCTGCGGAGCTGACCGTCAAAGAGAAAGAGGATCGTTCCGATCGGCAAAGTGCAGACGGCGAATTCCGCAACGCTATTCGCGGGTTCCTAGCGCCTGAACCGGTGAAGGATAACGACCAATTTAACGATCAGGAATACCGGAAGGCGATTCTTCGGTTGCAGGGGAAACCAGCTCAGGAAGACCATCAGGAAGAAATGAATGATAAGGCGTACCGGGAGTCGCTTAAGAAGCTCAGCAGACCGCTAAAAGAAAAAGAGTGAGGAATCGCGCTTGATTTTAGAGCTAAGAGAGGAGATTAATCGATGAAAATTTACATTGTTTACGATAGCGAAGCAGGCCACACGGAACAACTTGCCCGCTCCATTGCCAAGGGTGCTGAACGCGTTGAAGGAGCAGAGGTCATCATTAATCATGTCAATAAGGCGAGCGTCAAAGACCTCGAACAGATGGATGCGATCATATGGGGTTGTCCTGGACACTTCGGTACAATCAGTTCCGGAATGAAAGAATGGATCGACAAACTCGGCTATTTATGGGCCAACGGGAAGCTGGTCGATAAAGTCGGAGCCGTCTTCTGCACGACGGCAACCATTCACGGCGGGATTGAAGCTACTTTACTGAACCTGATTACGCCGATGCTGCACCAAGGGATGATGATCGTCGGTTTGCCGGCCAATATTCCCGAAAACGCGCTGTACGGCAGTTATTATGGAATAGGCGTCACATCACCCGTCGAGGATACCCATGACGCGCTGAGCCAATCGCTCTTCGCGAAGGGGCTGCTTCTGGGCGAAGCCCTTGGAACGCGCGTAGCTCATGTGGCGGGTACCTATGCGTTGGGCAAGAAAACGCAGGGGACAGTGTAAGCAAGCAACGCTGGCCGCATAACGAGTTAGCGTAGACCGCATGTATGGGAGCGAAGATGCCCCCGGAAATGGACGGAGTTGCGCGGGTTCAGTTTAAAGCGCAGGCACATGCAAGTAACTAAAAACAGGGTCTAGTCCCGGGCAGCAATTCATGCTGTACCTCAGGCTAGACCCTGTTTGGCTTTAAGTAGACAGTGCTTTTTTCTTGCTGGAGGGTAAGGAGCTGAATAAGGACACTTTGTTTTTGCCGGTTGTTTTCGAATGGTACATGGCTTCGTCGGCCAGCTTGATGAGCTGGATGATTTCGTGGCTGTCTTTGGAGGTGCTGACGCCAACGCTGACCGTTACGATCGTTTCTTTCTCGACGCGGCTTCGAATCGATTCGGCAACTCGCTCGGGTTTAACCCGTTCCATCGATATGCAGGCTAGAAGCTCTTCACCGCCATAACGGCCGGCGGCACCAATACCTGCTGATTCTTCCTTCATAATCTCTGCAACTTGCTTCAGAACACCGTCCGCTTTATGATGACCCTGGGTATCGTTAAGTTTCTTGAAGTTGTCGATATCGCAGAAGATAACGGCTAATCCTTTTTGTCTTCGCATCAGCTGTTCAGCCTTCGTTGTAAAATGACGCCGGTTATAAAGACCTGTTAAACCATCTGTTATTGAAGATTGGTAGGTCATCATCAGCCTTTCGATCACCCACTCAAACAGCAAGAGGAATAGCTGCATGAAATAGACGATAGGCAGGAAGTAGCTGAGCAGCACCAGCCAGTCTACGGAGCCGTGGAACACATAACCGTCTGCTATTCTCGACAGATCAAGAACAAAATAGGTAATAAGGCTGGCGGAAAATTTGCCGTTCATTTCGGCCCCTTTTGTGCCAAGCAGAACGAGGAAGGTTACAATTAAAGAATAGAAATCGAGCGCAAGAAACCGGTATTGTCCACCAGGCAGCACGGTTTCTGAAGAAGGCTCCATGAATAGGGACTGCCCTAAGGCGATAACGAATGTCAGGCCAATCAAAATAAGGAACGGCATAACTTTAATCTGTGCTCCACGATGAGTATATAATTTCATGAACACAAAGTTTATAATGATAAAAGAAACAATCTGCAATACAGTCGAGACGATATGAAGCCATGGAGGAAGCTCCTGCTCTGGATAAGCCAGCATAGCGAGTATCGCGTTCTGAATCATGAACAGCGGGATCGTAAGCGTAAGCAGCCGGTAAATTCGTTTGTTCCGGTAGCTGGTGTATAAACGTGTCGACATAAAAAGCATGAGTACCAGGATAATAATGACACATGCAGAAGAAATAATTTGGCCATTCGGGCCGGTCAGCCAGGTTAGAATTGTCATAATTGAGTATCACCATATCCCGTCGAGTGTTGCTTTACAGAAACATATGTTCTAATATATCATGATTTACAAGATGGTAAAAGCATGATGCAGAACCAATCTGCCTTTATAAAGCGTCATATCTAATAATTAATATCGGTTTTTGCCATGGTAAAATGAAAGATGATGTAAGTAAAAATGATCACTACTAGCCAATAAAAGGCCGGCAGTGTGATAATTTTTTGGTTAATGCTTATGAAGTAAAAAAATTTATGCTTACGAAGCAAGAATCATCAGAAGCGGCCTGCATACGGCCACTTGTGTGATAATTCTTTTTAGGAGGAAGGACATTGAATATACTACAGGCATTGTTTTTTCCGCCGGATCAACCGGGCGGCGTGTCCTCCATGGTGCCTTACATTCAAGAACGGTTTTTGAAACTGGGCTGGCAAATGGAATTATTCTCGCTTCCGAAGCGGGTTAGAGGCAAAGGACAAGAAGATTTTGTATTTGAAACTTTTGATATAACACCGTTCCTCGGCGATCCAATCGTCGATAAATATTTGCAGACGATGCGGGACTATATTTGGTGGACGAAGCTTCGCCTTAAAAAGTCTTATGATATTATTCATGCTCATCATCCCATCGCAGCGCTTGTCATGAAACAGCTGTATCCAGATACACCTGTTATGATGACGATTCACTCCAGCTTCGAGCGGGAGCTTGTCCTGAATGGGAAAATTAAAGAGAACAGCACAGCACATCGGTTCCTGACCTCGATCTATGGGGAGCTGGAAGCGAAGCTCGATCGGCTGCTGACCGTATCAGAATCCTTCCGTACTTATCTGTCTCCATATATGAAGGATACTTCTGTCATTAAAGTTATTCCGAACGGCTTTGACGAGAAGCGGTTCAAGCCGATTGCCCATGAGAATGCCGTACCGCAGTTTATTACAGTATGTCGTCTTGTGCCGGCGAAAGGGCTGGATATTCTGCTTCACGCTTGCGCGGAATTAAAGCGGCGCGGCCATCCGTTTGTTCTTCATATTATCGGGGACGGCCCGATTCGGGAAGAACTGGAGCAGCTTGCGGTACAGCTGGACCTATATGATGACATTATTTTTTACGGATATATGCTGCATCCTGAGGAGTTTATGCCGTTCTTTGACGTCTTTGTGCTGCCATCACGTGCGGAAGCCTTTGGTTCGGTATTCGCAGAAGCAGCTTTATGCTGGCTGGCATTGGTTGGTACAAATGTAGGCGGGATCGCCGAGCAAATCGACGACGGTGTGAACGGACTTCTAGTACCACCTGAAAATGCACCTGCACTGGCAGATGCGCTCGAGAAGCTTGTAACAGACCCAACTTACCGTTATAATCTTGCGCGTTCCGGCTGGGATAAAGCGAAGAAGGTCTATTCGCTCCAGCGTGTCATCTCGCAGATGAAGAAAGTTTATCTATCGTTGAAACCGGAGGAATAAGGGTGACGGTTCCTTTTCGATTTATACACGCAGCAGACCTGCATCTGGATAGTCCTTTTCGCGGGATGAGCAAGGTTCCAAATGAACTGAAGGAGAAGCTGATGGCTTCTACCTTCGGGGCATTACGCCGATTGACGGAGACGGCTATCCAGGAGCAGGTAGATTTTATCGTGCTTTCTGGCGATTTGTACGATGAGGCAGACCGCTCGCTTAAGGCGCAGCTGCTTCTTTTGAAGGAATGGGAACGTCTGCAGAAGCATGGAATAGCCGTGTTTGTTATACACGGTAATCATGACCCGCTTAATGGTGCAAGAGCGGATCTTAAGCTTCCATCCAACGTAACGCAATTTGGTTCGGATCAAATGGAATATCGGCCGGCTTACTGCAGAAACGGTGAGCTGGCTGCTTTTGTTTACGGGATGTCCTATGCGCGGCGTCATGTAACTGAAAATTTGGCAGCAGGTTATTTTCCACAGGCGGATGCTCCATTCCATATCGCAATGCTGCACGGCAATGTGAATGGAGATGAGGCTCATGATCCATATGCGCCTTGTTCTCTGGAGGAGCTGATTGGTAAAGGCTTCGATTATTGGGCACTTGGCCATATACATACGAGGAAGGTACTCCATGAATACCCGCATGTTGTTTATCCCGGCAATATTCAGGGACGTAATCCAAGAGAAACGGGGCCAAGAGGCTGTTATATCGTTGAGGTATCAGCAGCTCGTGCTGTACAAATGACGTTTGTGCCGCTTGATGAGGTCCGATGGCTTGAGGCTGTCCTTTCCATTGCCGGACTGGATTCTGAGCAGGAGCTGTTGATCCGGCTCGAAGAAATGGCAGAGCAGCTTTCATTGGAAGGTAACGGACAAACGATTATGGCGTGTTTACAACTGAAGGGTCAGGGACCACTGCATCATAAACTAATTGAGCCGGTTATTATCCGCACTTTGCTTGAGCAGCTGCAGGATAGTCACTTCTCGCATGGAGTATGGATATATGCGATTGAAGCTGGAACAATGGCCAATATAGAACTATCTGTCCTTCAGGAGGAAGATAGCTTTACAGGTGAACTGTATCGATTAACGAAGCGATTAGAGGCAGACCGGGAAGCGTGGAACAAGGAGGCGGCAGCGGCCGTTGCTCCGCTGGCTGGTCATGCGAAGCTGGGCAGACTGCTGCGTGAGCAGTGGGACGAGCTGCCTGAACGCTGGCTGGAGCAAGCAAGGGAGCTGACGCTTGGGATGCTGGCGGCAGATGACAGAGAAAGGAGGAAGGAAGAGTGAGGCTGCTTGAGGCTCGAATTGACGGCTTTGGCCAGCTGCAGGGCCTGAACTGCCGGTTGGATGCGCCTTCTGTTGTATTATATGGGATGAATGAAGCCGGCAAAAGCACGTTGTTTGGGTTTATTCGGACGATCTTGTACGGTTTTGCAAGGCGAAATCAACCAGCAGAGCGGCAGGAACCTATTCATGGAGGCAATCATGGCGGGCAATTGGTGTTCCAGGATGACGATGGTTATACCTATATCGCTGAGCGGTATGCGAATGAGAATGCTGGCCGTCTGAAGCTTAGACGGATGAGCGACGATCAACTGACTGAAGAAAGCTGGCCAACACAAGAGGAATGGGAACGGCGTTTTTTAGGCGGAGCTAGTGAGAAAATGTTTCGTGAGCTGTACGCCATTACTTTAACCGAGCTGCAGGAAGTTGGGGCTTTGTCGCATGACGAGCTGGGACGATATTTGTATCATGCTGGCTGGGAGAATGGCAAAGCGATTATCGCTGCCGAGAAACGGCTGCAGCAGGAAATGGAACAGCTATTCAAACCACGGGGTACGAATCAGCAGATGAATAAGCAGCTGAAGACGCTGGAGCAAACGGAACAGGAGCTGCGAAAGCAAGCGGATGCGATTCAGCTTTACAATGAGTTAAGTGGTCAGCTTGAACAATTCGCGGTAGAACTTAGTCAGTTGGACGAGGAGCTGCCTCTTCAACAGTCGGCTGCGCAGTTGGCAGGAAAAGCTCATACCATTCGGCCAATCTGGCTGAAGAGTCTTGCGCTTAGCCGCGAACGGGAAGGGATTGCAGAGGCGAAGCGGATCTCAGCAGAAGCAGATCTGGAGTGGAATGAGCTGCAGAAGGAGCGAAGCAGCCGGAGCTATGAGCTTGAGCAGCTTGAACAACAGAAGCAACTGACGCAGCAAAAGCGTGAGACTATTCAGGTAGATCATGAGCTTCTAGCCCGAACAGAAGAAGTAGAATCGCTGCTGCTGGAGAGCGAGAGGATGCAGCTGCTGCGGGAGGAGAGAATTGGTCTTCACGCAGAGCTAGAAGCGGATGAGGAAGCGCTGGTCCGATTAATGCGCCGAATAGCTCCAAATTGGGGAGAACAAGAGCTCTTAGATTTGCAGCTTACGGTCTCGGACCGGGAGTATGTACGAGGGACAAAACAGCTTGAAGCAGAAGCAGGCCGAGGTGCAGAGCGGTTAACTGCTGATCTGCACTCGGCAACGCAGCAGGAGCGCGAAGCCGCACAGCTGCTGGCAGAAGCGGAAACGGAGCTTGCGCGTGCTGAAGCTGCAAGCAGTCGTGCAGCAATTGGCGGGGCAGCGTTCCTGCCGCAGACGAGCGAAGCGATGCGCGCGGCATGGAACAATTGCGATGCGGCGCTGCGCGAGTGGGAGATGGAGCGGCTGCAGGTATCAGCCGCTCCTGTTGAGACGGGCCGGGGCCAAGCCGGCCCGTTATGGATTGGCGCCGCGCTGGCAGGCGGCGCAGCAGTGGCTTTGGCCGCCGCCGAGCTAAGCGGCGGCGCTTTCCCTGGCTCAGCAGGCGCCGCTGCTGCGCTAGGCGCGCTTGCGCTCGCGCTGGCTGCGCTGGCGCGAGGCCGCGGCCGCCGCGCGGCTACTGCGCGCAGGCCGCGGCGCACTCGCGGCCTGGCGCCAGCGCCAGCCGCAGCGCTGCAGCCGCGCGAGCAGCGCGTGCGCGCGGCACTCGCGGCGCTCGTCAGCGCGCCCGCGGAAGCTGCCGCGGCGCTGCTGGCGGAGCCGCCGCACGCTGCTGGCGCCCGCGAGCAGCTGCGCGCCGCAGCCGAGGCGCGCGCGTCTGCGCTGCAGCGCAGCGAGCAGCTCGGCGCTGGCCGCCACGAGCTGGCGCGCCGGCATGCGCGGCTTCGCGCTGCCGCCGGCGAACGCCGCGAGGCAGCAGCCGCCGCGGCCGAAGAGCGTGCAGCCGCTGCCCGGCAATGGCGCGGCTGGCTGGATGCTCTGGCGCTGCCGGACATGTCGCCGGATGCAGCGCTCGAAGTATTCGAGCTCGCCGAGCAAGCTTTGCACCGGCTCCAGCAGCGGGACCGCCGCGCGGCGAAGAAAGCCGCCGCGGACAACCAGCTCGCCGCCTTCGAGGCGAGAGCGGCGGAGCTGTGCGCCGGCTTCCCTGACGCGGCGCAAAGACTGCCAGCCGAGCCGGCGCTTGGGCTGCGGCTCCTGCAGGCAGAGCTGCGCCGGCAAGCAGCGGCTCAGGAAGAAGCCGCTCAACTGGATGAGCGGCTTCAGACCATACATATCGCAATTGCTGCAGCACAAGACAAACAGCAGCAGCTCACTATTTCCATCCAGAAGCTCTACGAAGAGGCAGCATTTACGAATGAAACAGAATTTGCTGCTGTCTTAGCTTATCGGACGCGATTAGAAGCTGTCGATGCGGAGCTAGATAAGCTGCAAATCGAAATGACCGCCGGTTTGTCGAGACAGCGGATTGAGGAGCTTGAACAGCTTCTCGATGCCTATGACGGAGAAGAGCTTGAAAAGCTTCATTCGGAGCTTCAGCTTAAGGTACGGCAGATGGAGAAGAGCAAATCGGAATGGCTTGATCGACGGGGGAGAATGCGGCAGCAGCTGGAGGATTTACTTCAAGAGGACAAGCACCGGGAGCTGCTTGCGGTGAAGGAAATGACCATCGCTCAGCTTTCGCAGGATGCGGAGCGTTATGCCGTGCTTGCTATCAGCGCCTCGCTTATCCGGGCTACAAAAAGGATCTATGAGGAAGAACGGCAGCCTGCGCTGCTGAAGCTGTCGAGCAGCTTTGTCCGTCAACTGACTGAAGGAAGATATATCCGGGTTGTAACAACACCTGATTTGCCATCTATACGTCTTGAAACCTCGGATAATAAGCTGGTGGATTCGGTTATGCTCAGCCGAGGAACAGCGGAGTTAGTCTACTTAGCTATGCGTCTTGCGCTGGCTGTAGAAACAGCAACAGCAGCGAACATGCCGCTGCTGTTAGATGATTTATTTGTTAACTTCGACCGTCAGCGCCTGCATGCAGTTGCTGGTCTGCTATGCGAGCTTTCGGAGAGTAGACAGCTCATCCTGTTCACCTGTCATGAACATATCCGGGATGCACTGCAAAATCATATGCCACATGCTATGCTTGTTCAATTGCCTGGCGCTCGCCGGCAGTTAGTGAGCCATCTTGCGCCTGATCACCAGGAATAACCAGCCTAAGCTGATCAGGCCAAAGATCGGATAAAGCGTTGAGAGCAGTGGACCAAAGCCGATTTGGCTGGCCACGAAGCAGAAGGCGAGCACAATCATCGTCAGCACGGAACGAGACCATTTCAGACGTTCCTGCAGCTGTAGGGTTAAGCCGTAAATATCAGCTATGAGTGTAGTGAAAATTTCAGCAAAGATCAAAAAGATATAAATATACTGCACAACAGAGCCAAGTTGTTTGGCGATCCCGCCCATTGGAATGGCATACTGCTGAATGCCGGGCATATGGACAGATAATGCGATATGTCCGGCAAGCAGCATAAAGCCGATACCGATCCCGCCAACCCATGCGCCAAGTACAATCGTTTTACGGTCTTTAATTTCTGCTCCTAGCGGGACAAGCACCGCTTGTGACATCGAAAGGTTAAAGGCCGTATACAGAAATGGCGCAGCCCATGCTGCCCATATCGAGTGATCTGTGACTATCGTTGTAAATCTGTCGGATTCCGGTGTTTGGAACGTGTCGATCATAATAATAGCGGTGAACAGCAGCATGATGGGGACAACGATCGCATTCACCGTCAAGATTGCCTTCATACCCTTGCGCAATAGGAAGTAACATGCAGCAATCGTGATGAGTAATCCGGATTGATACGAGATATTCCAATTTTCATAAAAGATTGTGCCTGCACCAGCGAGCATGACGGCCGTTACACCAAGCAGGACGACCAGCATGAAATGACTAATCCATTTGCCATATCTGTCGCCAAACAATGCAATATTCAGGTCCTCATAGGATTTCGCCCCGATTTCGCTTGCAATAATCATCATTTTACCGCCAAGCCATATAAAGAGCGCCGTCGCGACAGCGATTGTAAGTGTACCCCAATAGCCGAAGCGGGTAAAAAACTGCAAGATCTCTTGTCCAGTCGCGAAACCGGCGCCCACAATTGTGCCCATATAAGTAGAAGCAATTTGCAGTACCTTACCTGTACGCTTTAACATGGCATGTCCTCCCGAAATAACCTTCTATAGTAAAGGTATGTCCGAAAGAGGACGAGCATGACAGCTTGTTAACAACTTAAGTGGTCACAGCCAATAGTTTGATGGAGACGATCTTGTCATGATCCGGATCCAAATCAATCTTTAAAAGTGAGTCTTTTCCTTCATAAGTAATAATGAAGCTATTTTGCGATGACGGCTTCCCAAGCGCTTTGAGAACAGCATCCGAACGATCTTCTACATGAACGCCACTTAATCCGGTTACGATCGATTTATCATAAACCTCTATATATTGGATGGTATGCTTATCGTTAATACCGACGGCGAAACCTTTATATTCATGTACTTCAATGGATTCCGATTCATCCTCCAAGCTGTAAATATCATCTGCCTTGCCAAATCGTTCTGCTACCAGCTTATTAGAATCTCCGATGGACAGGCCAAGCATGATGGGGTGAGAGGCGTTCCAAGCAGAAGCTTGCTTTGTGCTGCTGCCCCCGGTTGAAGCTGCGCTTGTATCTCCGCCTTCATCAAGCGACATAGGTTCTGATCCAGTTTGTCCTTCTTCTTGCCCCTGAAGATACGTTTTCTGTGGAGTATCACCTGATAAATAAGTGCTTGATTGATCATGTGAAGGTTGTACATAGGACTTAGAATTAGGAACTAATTCATTGGAGCAGCCTGTTGCTGCTATGAGTGTGAGGGCAAGGACAGCTGCCCATTTTGCTACATCATATTTCCGCGTTCTCTTGTTCATGCTCTGCGCTCCTTTTGGGTCGCTATTCCATTTGTCTTATCAATATAAACGTCCATAACTGGGAAAAGTTTCTTCCTTAATATATCACTTCTATATAAAATATTCCGCCTTATCTGCTTGCAAAAAATTGAAAAAGCCGGGTTGCGTTGTTTGCCCATCCTATGGTAAGTTATCGAAAAGAGATTTTGGTGGAGGGAAATAAAGATGGATATTTTAAAAGAACGAATTTTAGAGCAAGCATCGGTGCTGTCAAACGATGTACTGCGGCTGGATTCTATACTTAACCACCAGGTCGATCCTGCTCTTACGATGGAAATGGGACATGAATTCGCAAAACGATTTGCTGACGAGAACATTACGAAAGTTGTTACGATTGAATCTTCGGGTATCCCGGTTGCATACGCAACTGCTTATGTACTAGGTGTACCACTTGTATTCGCACGTCGCAAGAAAACCTTAATCGCGGACCCGGATGCTTATTCGGAACGTGTTCCATCCTTCACAAAAGGTATTGTCACTGATATCATGGTGTCTAAGCAGTTCTTAGCGAAGGAAGATAAAGTATTGTTTATCGACGATATTATCGCTAACGGCGATGCTGCTCGTGGACTTATTAAAATCATTGAAAGATCCGGTGCAAGCTTGGTTGGTATGGGCATCGTGCTGGAGAAATCATTCCAGGCGGGTTCCAAAACACTACGTGAGCAAGGTGTTCGTGTAGAATCACTTGTAAATGTTACTTCTTTGAAAAACGGGCAAATTCAATTCGACTAAGTTATAATGAGAGAGTGAAGGAACCGAGGGGAGGCAGCAGCAATGTTATCTACTGAATTTTTGTCTGCGAAACTGGAGGACGCGAAAGTTCACTTCGAACGCGCGCTGGACTGCAAGCATACGGAATTTGATGATTTGTATCCTTATATGATTGAGCATCCGCAATTTTTCTGGTACAAGCGTTATGTTGCATGGTCAGAACTTCTTACGATTGTTAAGCTTTGTGATGAGCTCGAACAGGAATGGAAAAGTCATTTCACAGAACGTCAGGCTGACTATATTGCAAAACGCGTCATGTCCTCAAGAGTGCTCGATGAATGGTATGAAACAGAAACAAATGATTCGAAAGAGCATGTCGGTTAGTTTGTTCGGAGGTTATAGCGGTGATTAGTGAAGAGCAGTTAGACCAATTCCGTGTGAACGGTGAATTAGTCCGCGTTATACGTGATGAAATGGAAGTAAATGATGTGGTTGGGATTCTCGTGGCCTGGGATGATACGTCGGTTGTGATCCGTCGGGCTAACAGACGGGTCGTTAAGCTCAGCCGCGATTATCGTTTTGAGCTAGCTTCAAGCGAACGTGGTTCCACCATTTAATATGAAAGAACTTTTGAAAGCAGAAGCCCTTTTAGTAAAGGGTTTCTGCTTTTTTATTTTAATGAGTAACCTTTTATCTAAAAAGCTCGTCTTCTAGGTTAAACGGTATTTGGGAGGAAACAATGAAACCAATCATTTTACTTACCGTCTTTACTTTATTAATTGCAGGCTGTTCAAATCAAAATGGTCATTTAAGTGGTGGAAGTAAACCTTATTCCTATGAAGAAGCCATAAGTAAAGGTGATGTTGTCTTTTTTAACGACGTACATAATGTCGAGAAATTTAATCAATTCTTAACGGACCTCGGCAATAAGAAAGTGAGCAGTATCCGAGTGACAGGCTATACCGATGAGGGAGATCCGATCTTTAAGGATTTGAAGTATGATGGGGAAGTGATTCATTACACGTACGATAATTCTAATGATAAATTTGGTGGGACTCAAAAGGGTGTACGGACAGATACATGCTCGAAAGTAACAAGTGAGAAGGTGGAAGGAGAAGTGCAGTATACACTTGATGGGTGCACCAATAATGATACTGAAATGAGTTATTTTCTCCTTCGTACGAAGAAGTAATAATGGCTGCCATATAATCCAGCTAACAAAAAAAGGGCTTTGGTTCGTCTATTGCTAGACTTCCCAAAACCCTTGAGTTATTTAAGTTGGTGCGGTCGAGAGGACTCGAACCTCCACGGCTGTTACACCACTAGAACCTGAATCTAGCGCGTCTGCCAATTCCGCCACGACCGCAAATGTTACTGACGAAGGTTATAATAGCATTTTTTCTTAGTTGTAGTCAAGCGTTTATTGTTCTATTCAGAATTGCCGGACAATAGAGCGCCAAGAAGCCAATACATGCTCGCGGTCTTTCTCTGACGAGATATAACCCTGCAGCTTGCGCAGCGTGTTCGAACGGTTCCATTCTGTTCGTTTATTGAAATATTTGCTTGCTAGTCCGTAGAACAGATGAGGAAACAATAGATCAGCATAGATAATCTGACATTCTTCCTCCGACAAAGAATGGACCTCGCGGTAAGCGCGGAGCATGCTGGCAGCTTTGGAGCTGTTCCAGCCGTATTTTTTCATCACTTTATTAAAGATTTTGCGGATATCTCTAGCCGGCAGATCAAATGTAATGGAATCCATGTCAATAATGACAAGCCCTGAACTCGTCTTGATCAGATTAGCTGCAGCGAAGTCCTGATGACAGAGGTTTTTCTGAACGGCCGCTTTATTGACCCAATTGGCGTAATAAGGGCCTTGCACCAAGGACAAGGCTTCTTTGCCTTGGCTGATATAATGGTCAACATGCTGGACGTACAGCTTCTCGAACTCAGAGCTGCTGCTTTTCATCAGGCTCTTGAAGCGGACGAGTTCTTCGAGATGACGTTCGTAGCTTAGCGCCCAGCGGCCTAGATGAGCACGTTCGTTGGTTGTGCTGTTGGATTGAAAGCCCCGTGAGGCGAGGTGAAATCGTCCTAGCTCCTTCATAATTGCAAGTAGATCCCCGTTCGAATAGGACGGCTGAGTGCCAGAGATCGCATCGGATAAAATATAGCAGCTTCCCTCATTATCCTCGGCGTAATCTTTACCTGCAGATGTTGTAACCATAGCAGGAATAGGGGCGCCGTTGTTCTGCAGATGCTTAATCGCTTGGATGAGGAAGAGCAGGCGTTGTTTGGCTGCGGGGGACTTTTTTAATATCTTTGTTCCTGCACCAGTGGATACTGTCCAGGCGGCTTTTTTACCTTTATCACTAATTAGAGAGACATTTTTTATTCGAAGCGGATATTGGGTTAGTACGGCTTGAACGTTATCCGGCATAATCAGTGCCTGCCTTTTTCCCTTGACGAGAGGCTGCTGCTTTTTGGATTAATACCGTTGGCTTGCTATTATAAGCTTCCATATAAATGCTCTCGAGCCGATTGGCTATTTTCTCGAACGTATGATTCTCCTCAACAAACTTCCTTGCTTTTATAGCCATTTGCTTGGATTCATCGGGGTAACTAAGTACATGGTTGATGGAACTGGCGAAGGAGGAAGAGCTCGTATAATCTTTTACCAGATAGCCGTTTTCTTTATGCTTGACGATTTCGGCATTTCCGCCTCGATTGGTTGTTATAACCGGGATCCCTGCAGCCATTGCTTCATAATGAACACGCGCCAGCGGCTCCTGCCACTGCGAGCTGCAGACGAAGACATCGCCCATTGTGAAATAGTCAGGAATGTCGGAAGCCGATATATAACGAGTGAAAATGACACGGTTGCCATAAGGCTCCGCGAGGTCAAGCAGCTTTTCCCCATAACTATCAACGGTATTATCGCTGAACCATTTGCCTCCTACGATAACAAGTACGGCGTCAGGATGCTCCTTCAACACTTCGGAGAGCGCTTGAATAAGGAGATGAGGACCTTTCTTAACGCTTAATCGTCCAACGAACAGAATTACCTTCTTATTCGACACGCCATAACGGCTCCGAAGACGACTGCGGATTCGGCTGCCTTGCTCTGACCAGATCGGCGAGTAGCGGCTTGGGTCATAGCCCGAATAGATAGCTACTGTTTTACTCTCGGCTTCGGCGACCCGTTTTGTAATCGTATTTTTAATGTACTGACTGACTGTAGTTAATTTATGAACATATCGAACGGTGAGGCTGGCTTCTTTGTCCGTAATTTTGCCGGATGCAAACATCTCATTATGAAGACTAACGACAAACCGGCTGGAAGGCGCCGCTTCTTTGTAGAAGGGAATAAGTGCGGGGCGGTTAAAAACATGAACAACGTCATATTGTTGTTCCCCTAAGGAATCAGCTACATCATCTACATAATGATACCGGGAAAAACGAATATATTGAATTCCGCCGCGTTTCTCCTTGTTAGGCAAGCTTTCATCGGTAATGGAATAAATGGTTACCTCATGTTTTTTGGCAAGGAAGGGGGAGATCCCATCCATCATAATTTGAATCGCTCCGCCTCGAATGGCAGGGGAGGGCAGTTTTTCCGTACAGATTAAGGCAAGTCTCATCACGAGACCTCCTCCCGTCACAATCGAAGTATTGGCTTCATTTTATGTGGTGCTTTCCGGTCGACCAATTCCGGTATATTCAAAACCAAGACTTTGAAGCATTGCCCGATCAAGGCGATTGCGAGCATCCACAATCACAGGGCGCCGCATAGCTTGCTTGACGGTGAGCCAATCAGCCTCCATAAATTCCGGCCAGCAGGTTGCGACAATAAGTGCATCTGATTGCTCCACAGCTTCATAAGCACTTTCGCACCAGATAACTGAAGGAAGTGATGGATGGGCAAGGGGATCATAAGCGTATACATGATACCCGAGCTTTGTCAGCTTTTTCATTAAGGCAATGGCTTGTGAAGCACGAATATCGTCCGTATTCTCCTTGAATGTGGCTCCCCATACTGCAATTCGCTGGTTATGGCTACATTCGCCTAGCTTTGATTTCAGTTTATTCACGTATAGAGACAGTTGTGAGCGGTTGATTTTCTTCGCTGCGTTCAGCATCCTCATCTTCAGTTGCTTACTTTCAGCCGCATGAATAAGTGCGTCCACATCCTTGGGCAGGCAAGAGCCCCCATAGCCAAGGCCGGCCTGCAGAAACTGCGGTCCAATTCGTTTGTCGAGACCAATCCCTTCTGCTACTCGGGTAATATCTGCATTAAAGGCTTCACAAACCTTCGAGATCTCATTAATAAACGATACTTTGACAGCGAGAAAGGCATTAGACGCATATTTAATCAATTCAGCTTCCCGATTAGTAGTCAGCAGGAAGGTGGTAGTAATGGTCTTATATAGCTCTTTCACTTGTAGGGCAGCTGATTGTTCGACAGCTCCAATTACAATACGATCGGGATGCAGCGTATCGTAGATAGCGGTTCCTTCCCGCAGAAACTCAGGATTGGAGACGATATGGAATAGGTCCGGACTCACTGAATGCGCGAGGAGCCATTGCTTGATTTGGTCTGCTGTTCCCGGAGGAACCGTACTTTTTATAACTATCGTTTTAGGTGAACGAATCATGTCTGCTATATTCCTTATTACACTGTAAATAGCGCTTAGATCGGCACTTCCATCTTTACTCGGAGGAGTGCCAACTGCAATCATAAGGATTGGACATTGAGAAATATAGGCAGATACACTGGTATCAAAAATAAGCTTTCCCGACTCCATATTACGAAGGAGCATGGCTGATAACCCCGGCTCGTAGACCGGAATGACGCCTTGTTTCAGCTGATCAATCTTCGCTTCATCACGGTCTGTGCAGAAGACTGTATGACCGATGTCTGCCAGAACCGCTGCTGTTGTAAGTCCTACATAACCGGCCCCAATGATACAAATATCCATTCATACACCATCCTCTCGTTAATGTTGCAGTATATGATTTGACTGCAAGGGAAGGTAACGGCGCATGCTCATAATCTAGTAAAGAAAGCGAAATAGAAAAGACTCTCCTCATAAGAAAAGGAGAGTCTTCAAAACGTAAAGATCCTTACTCGACGTCTTCGTCGTCTTGCCAGCGGGAGTCGCCGCAGTGATCTTTATGGTGATCATCTTTGCAGCAAAATTTACGGCGCCATTCTTCATACGCCTCACGATCCCAACGTACATCGTTGTTGGAGAGATTGTCCGAAAAACATTTTGTTTGCACATCTTTTTTCATTCGTATGCCTCCTCACGTATGTGATAGTTCAGCATATGAATATAAGTTTGATAGAGTTATAGATTGTATAGCCGAACAAATAAAAAAGGCTCCAGCTCATGCGCTGAAACCTCTTATGTATGGTGCGGTCGAGAGGACTCGAACCTCCACGGCTGTTACACCACTAGAACCTGAATCTAGCGCGTCTGCCAATTCCGCCACGACCGCATACATGAATATGTCCCTTATGGTAGCATGTTCCCAAATCATTCGTCAACCTATCCAATAAAGTTGCAATATTCAGCATATTTTTCCTCAATTGGACAAACAATGAAGGGGGTAACTGACAGGAGATGCTAAGGGGTGTATATCATGAACAAAAAGATATTAAATATATGGATGTTTGGATTACTGCTCATGCTGCCAATCAGCAGCGGACAAGCGATGGCTGCTGAAGAACCGGATAAGACGGTGAGACAATTTGCGATCGTGATTGATGATTTCGGCAACGGAATGAACGGGACTGCTGAGATGTTGAAGCTGCCCGTCAAGTTTACGGTAGCGGTTATGCCCTTTATGCCAACGACGAAGCAAGATGCGGAAGAAGCACATCGGCTTGGCCATGATGTTATCGTCCATATGCCCATGGAACCCAATAAAGGCCTTAAGAGTTGGCTTGGCCCGGGAGCGATTACGGCTGATCTCAGTGATGCCGAGATTCGAAAGCGGGTAGAGGAAGCAATTGATAATGTGCCTTATGCCGTTGGAATGAATAATCATATGGGCTCCAAAATTACGGCTGATGAGCGGATTATGCGGATCGTATTGACCGTCTGCAAGGAGAGGGGGCTGTTCTTCCTGGACAGCCGTACGACCTTTAAGACCGTTGTTCCTAAGGTGACACAGGAGATTGGTGTACCCGCTTTGGGTAACGACGTATTCCTCGATGATGTATATACGGAGCAGCATGTCGCGAAACAAATGACAATTGCCAGAAAACATCTGGAATCCCATGAAACTTGTATCGTAATTGGTCATGTTGGTCCGTCCGGCTTAAAAACGGCGGCCGTCCTGAAGGCATCGATTCCAACGATGCAATCAGACGGCCAGGTACAATTCGTTAAACTGACTAGTCTGCTGCCTTCTTTATCGGGTGATCCATTTATACTGCCGAATCCCTGAAGCAATTGCGGTTGCAATCTTAAGCTGTTGACGGGGATCAGTGAGCATCGTTCGATCTGCAGAGTTGCTGATAAAACCCATCTCAACAATAACTGCAGGCTGATCGACACGACGAAGCAGATAGAATGGCTTGCCTTCCCTAGGATAAAAAGCGGTCTGCTGCTGCCGATTCAGTGTATCTTGGATGCAAAAAGCGAGTAATGCACTTTCGCCGGAGGATTGATGAAGAACAATTGGACCATGTTTGGAATTGTCCCTCGTCCAGTTCACATGCAAACTGACGAGCATTGTCGTCTCAATCTCCTCCGTTAATTGGCGCCTCTGGGATAAATCACGTTTATGACGGGATCTGCTTAAATGCCATCTGTTATCTTCGCTTAAGGCATAATCTCCCGTACGATTCAGAACGGCAGGGATACCTTGGCTGTTAAGCAGCAGGTACAGCTTCTGGGCAATGGCGAGATTAATGTCCTTCTCCAAGGTGGAACCGGCCGTTGCTCCGCCGTCTATACCTCCGTGTCCAGCATCAATTAAGACAACCGCTGAAGGCATTGTCCAGCCATCTTCGGGAGCCTGTGTGAGCTGCTGCTCGTCCTCGGGTACTGCAGCTGATAATGGTTGTGAACAGCAAATTAATCCGATCAGCAGGACTCGCATTATTTTGAACAACAACTTGATTCCTCCTTCATCATGCCTGGAAGCCGATATCATGCAGCTACCGATAGAGTGGCTTAATGAAGGAAAACTCATGCATGTTTATGATTTGACGAATTCGGGCAAACTTTATGTAACAAATAATTCACCTGAGGTGATCTGTATGGCAAATGGACATGATCTGATTAAATATATGACCGTGGAAATTGTGAACTATATCGATACGCCTAAAGATGAACGTAAGCAAGCCAAAGCGTCAGCCAAGGCAACAAGGGAACATTGGCTGACGCGCTGGTTCGGCTGGGGGCCGACTAGTGTATTGTTATGGTGGAGAGGTCGTTCGGAACGTTAAACGTTAATGGTAAAATGATCCGAGCTCGGCAAGAAGCTTAAGGGGGATATACCTTTTGCTGATGCCGAGCTCGTCTGTTTCCAGCGCGGCGTAGACAGTACCGTTATCATCCCAGCTGTGATAGCCGGTAACGGACCAAACATACAGCATTTCCTTATTGTACCTCTCAGCAACATAACGGAGCGGCTCCTTGGAGCTTAAAGCCTTCAGGACAATACTTATGTTATCCGCCGATGCCACGAGTGGTTTCTCTGTCAGCCATGGCATTCTGCTATAAGGATCAAAGGAACGGCTTCGAACAGCTCTGCCAATGGAATTTCCTTTTTCGTCTTCCAAAGCATACTTGGCGGCAAGTTCTTCTTCTGCATTTGCTGTTTTATTCCACGTTGCTTGCTGAAGCGGCAGCCATTCTCCGCTTGCACCATCCAGATAAGTATCCTCCGCAGCGCCTTTTATATGCCACACAGCAAATAACGGATGGATATACAAAGCTTCATTTGCCTCTGATAAAGAGGAGATAAGTTCAAGCTGCACCAGCGATTGCTGCAGCGTGTTCTGGTCAAACAGATAATCCCCCGTTCCATACTCTCCAAGGGCAAAACCGCCATCTTTTTTCGCTTGAATAACGAGATAACCAAGAGATTTCTCCTTTGATTTCACAATCGCAATCCAGCTATGCGTTCCGGGACCAAGTGGCTGCACGATAAATTCGGCCTTGTCCCAATCATTGAAGTCAGGCTGCTTCGCTAGCTCGTCCATCCAGCCGCGAACAGTGGTTTGGAGCTGTTCTTCCTGAGAGATAGGAGGCGGTAGATCTTCCGCTTGTATAGCTGCAACAGAGAAAAGGAACGTAGACATGATTAAAGCGGCCATAGTTGTATTTCGAATCCACTTACGCATAAGGCACACCCTTTCCTTGAATCTACATAAATTACGTTCTGAATGACATGATCCAATTATATTGGACAAGCCCGCAGAAGGCTGTTGGAACCTGTCGCGGGCATCATCTTATATTACGTTCTAATTTTGGCGTAAACCTGCGAATGCCGTCTGAATGACTCTATTCAATACCTTCCAGGTGGAAAATACCGCAGTTAATGGCGGAAGCCGTCACCCGCGGTTCATATTGCCATTTGATCTCCGTCTGGCGTTGATTGAATTGTTCTTCTACCTTTGCCTTAGTCTCGTCATCAGCTGCATGCTGAACCAAGGGATCATAATAATGGCGAATGCGATCCAGCTCTTCCTCCAGCCTTGCAGCTGCATCAACCGCCCAATTGTAATCATATCCCTTCAGTTTACGTTCGAGGGAAGTCTCGACGATTCCTAATGCTTTGGCATATGACAGTCCGTTCCTTGTTAAATGAACATTGGAAGGGAGCCTTGGTGTCAGCTTCAGGTTTTTCAAACGGTCATAGAAATTCTCGACAACCATGCCTGTTGCGAGGGAGACACCATAGCTGTGTATCTCCTCGCGCTTCCGGTCACAGGCGAATTCGACACGCATGTTAACGCCTAACCATGCTGTGTATGGAGTTGATTGAAAAGGAGTATTGGACCGGCGTTCAGGCTCCTGGAATAGATTGACGTAGCTGCCCGATGATTTGGCTGCTCCAAACAGCTGCTCCAGCTTGCGAGAGCCAAAGTATAGATCTTCTCTTGGCGTGCGTGCACCGCTGGCCAGATTGTTATTAACGAACCCAAAAGAACGGTTTAACGCAGCATCAACCGCAGAGCTGGCCTGCGTTGGCGCCGGAGCTGGCGTTGCCAGAATTTCTTCATATTTCTCCTTATCGGTTACGAACAAATAGGTCATCGTCTCCGGCTCGGTGTCCGTCCGATCAACAAAGCTCCAATAGAAAGGACGGTTCGTCAGCTCGCGATCAGCAGCAGGGGAGAGCTTAACGGTGAAATGAGCTGGTGACTTCTCAATAATGGAGCATTGCGTTGCCTCTAGGAAACGCTGTACGTATTTATGGACCTGCTTTGAATTCACGGTCTCACCTCAACTTTCTGGCCAAGTGCGGTCATCTGGGCTAGAATCGTTGGTCCCTGTGGCTTCTCAGGCGTGTCGGCTTCTTCGCGAAGTTTGGAAATGGTTGAACCAAGATGGTTAAGTTTCTGCTCCAGGTGGGCAGTATCGCCTCCGGACTCAAGGAGTAATTTCGCCAGCTGCTGCTCAATGGAACCTGCATCGGTCTCGATTCGCTCGAGAATATGATCCAATTCTCCAATAACAAGCTCGAACAGATTGATTTTCTCATGCAGCAGGTTCACGATATGTTCTTCGATTGTCCCAAGGGTACACAGATTGTATATCTTCACATCTTCCGTTTGTCCAAGCCGGTGCACCCGGCCGATCCGTTGTTCAACCCGCATTGGGTTCCATGGCAGATCAAAGTTGATCATATGGTGACAGAATTGAAGATTGATTCCTTCACCGCCAGCTTCGGTTGCAATTAAGATTTGGGCACGTCCGCGGAACAAATCCATCATCCAATCCTTCTTGCCTCGGTTCATACCGCCCCGGTATGGTACAGCCAATATATTGTGGGAGCGGAAAAACTGCAGCAAATATTCCTGTGACGCCCGATACTCGGTAAAGATAATCACTTTATCATTAATTTGCTGGACTAGCTCCATCACTTTTTCGGCTTTTGTATTGGCCTTGATCTGTTTGATGAACTCGATCAGCCCCCATATTTTCGGGCGGATGGGAGAATCCTCTGAAGTCTTTTTAAACAAATTAACAAGCGTAATAAACACCGCATCCCGGCTGCTGCACACTTCACGCTGCAGCGTGACGAGCGGAAGCATACTCATCATATCGACGCCATCTTCCTTATAGCGGTCTCTGACGAAGGCTGTGACAGCGTCATATAGAGCTTTTTCATCCGTGGACAGCTCAAGAGGGATATTTTTTACGATACGTTTCGTAAACGAAATACCGCCGTCCCCCCGCCGGTTGCGGATCATAACGGAGGACAAGGCGTCCTGAAGCTGATCCTCGTTCTTCGGAAGCCGCTTGTCGACAACGAAATTCGCGGCGAATTCACTTTGGCCGCCAAGCTGACCGGGCTTCAGCAGCGTAATCAAGTTGTAGAGCTCATCCAGATCGTTCTGAATTGGTGTTGCGGTTAGAAGGAGGCAATATTTTTTACGAAGCTCCAGTGCAAATTGATAGTTTGTTGTCTTCTTGTTTTTCAGCTTATGTGCTTCGTCAATGATGATCAGGTCATAATCCTGGCCGAGAATTATATCGCGATGTGGATCACGCTTGGCCGTATCAATGGAAGCGACTACGACATCATATTGCCACGTATGCTCTTTCTTCTGGGCAACGGCGGAGATGCCAAATTTCGAATTTAGTTCTCTTACCCACTGGAGGACAAGAGAAGCGGGAACAAGAATAAGCGCTCGCCGGACGAGACCGCGTACCATGTATTCTTTTATAACGAGGCCAGCTTCTATGGTTTTGCCTAGGCCAACTTCATCGGCAAGAATCGCCCGCCCGCCCATTTCATGTACGACCTTCCGTGCCGTATCGATCTGATGCGGCATTGGTTCGAAGGAAGGCAATGAACGCAGACATTGCAGCTGCTCGAAGCTTTCGACTCGCTTCGCCTGCTCGGCTTCCATCGATAATTGGTAGAGCGTCCAATCGTCCCAAGGTCCATTTTTGGCAACACGGTTTTGCAGCTCGTCGAACCAGGTACGGTCGCATTGCAGATCAACAAGCGGATGCAGTTTGCGCCTTACTATGGTGTCCTCGGAAGAAGCGGGATTCGCATTTGCCTGATTGTTATTAGTAGAGGTCACGATGGCAGCTCCTTTCGATTTCCAGCAATTAGAGAGAATTGTCACTAGTATGGCCTTTTTCAATCATTCTTAACAAGCAAGTGTCGAACTTTGGAGGAAGCCGCATGCACTTCATGGTGAAATATAAATATTTGATGAAAATGAAGACGTTTCTCTATGCTAAAAAACGAGCTAAATTAGGGAGAAGACAAGCAATAGAAAGAGAATAGGCGATGTAAGCGCAGAATAGCGGTGAAATAGGTGAAAATTGGGGTGTATACCGATATGTAGTATAGTATAATGATCAGTACACACAATATATGGTGCCCGGTTCATACAATAAAAAGGTGTGCAAAGCAGTATAAGGGGACATGGGAGGAAGGACCAATCGTGGTAATGACGCGGAAATTGGAAGGCCTTAGCGAGAAGATATTTTTGGATCGCTATGCTTGGAAAAATGCCGATACAAGTAAAACAGCAGTAGGGGATGTAGTTCTGGTCCTGACGAAGGACGATCCGAAATTTCCGGCCAAAGAGGTTGGAGAAGTGATTGAACGAAATGGATCTGAAGTAACGGTAAAGCTTAGAAGCGGAGATACGATGACAACCAGCGTGGAGAAACTCACGCTTACAATAGAAAAGACACCTGAGGAAATGTGGGACCGTCTCGCAGGTGCGATGTCTGGTGCAGAATCAGGGAAAGAGAAGCAGCAGCTCTGGAAAGAACGCTTCCGTCATATTCTAGATGATTGGAAGCTGGTGCCTGGCGGTCGTATTGCGGCAGGGGCAGGTGCAAGTGAAGAATTGACACTGTTTAACTGCTACGTTATTCCATCGCCAAAGGACAGCCGCGGCGGGATTATGACGACGCTCTCTGAAATGACGGAAATTATGGCTCGTGGAGGCGGGGTTGGCATTAACTTATCTTCGCTTCGTCCTCGCCGCGCAATCGTAGCAGGTGTTAACGGTTCGTCGAGTGGCGCTGTTTCCTGGGGTGGTTTGTTCAGTTATACAACTGGATTGATCGAGCAGGGCGGCAGCCGCAGAGGCGCGTTGATGCTGATGATTAACGACTGGCATCCGGATGTACTTGATTTCATTACAGTGAAACAAACGATGGGTCAAGTGACCAATGCCAACCTGTCGGTCTGTGTCAGCAATGGCTTCATGAAGGCTGTGAAGGAAGATCTGGAGTGGGAGCTTGTGTTCCCAGATACTAAAGATCCTGAATATGATGAGCTTTGGACAGGTGACCTCGACGCATGGAAGAAGCTTGGTAAGCGAGTTGTTCCTTACAAAACAGTTCGTGCACGTGAAGTGTGGCATACGATTATCGAGTCGGCATGGAAATCAGCTGAACCTGGCGTTGTCTTCATGGAATACTACAACCAGATGTCGAACAGCTGGTACTTCAACCCGATTATTTGTACAAATCCATGTGGCGAGCAAGGTCTTCCAGGCTGGGGTGTCTGCAATCTTTCGGCGATTAACTTGTCCAAGTTCTATGATGAAGGCAAGCATGAGGTGGATTGGGATGAGCTGGCGAAGGTTACTCAGTGGTCGGTACGTTTCCTGGATAATGTTATTGATACAACACCTTATCACTTTGAAGAGAACGAGAGGAACCAGAAGCTCGAGCGCCGCGTAGGCCTTGGTTCAATGGGACTTGCTGAGCTGATGATCAAGCTTGGCATCCGTTACGGCAGTCCAGAATCGCTACTGTTCCTCGATAAAATATATGGATTTATGGCACGCGAAGCGTATCTGGCTTCTGCTGAGATTGCAGCAGAGAAAGGTTCGTTCGAAGCCTTTGATGCTGAGAAATTCCTGCAAAGCGGCTTTATGAAAAACATGGTGTCGGAGTTCCCTGAAGTGGGAGAAGCGGTTCTGGCAAAAGGAATCCGTAACGTTACCGTCATCACTCAAGCGCCAACAGGCAGCACGGGTACGATGGTAGGCACTTCTACAGGCATCGAGCCGTACTTCGCTTTCGAATACTTCCGTCAAAGCCGCCTTGGCTTCGACAAGCAGCTCGTGCCAATCGCGCAAGCCTGGAAGGATGCGCATCCGGGTGAGGAGCTGCCGGATTACTTCGTAACGGCAATGGATTTGTCCGCGAAGGATCATATCCGAGCTCAAGCGGCAATTCAGCGCTGGGTAGACAGCTCGATCTCGAAGACGGCGAACTGTCCAAGCGACTTTACGGTCGAAGAAACAAAAGAGCTGTATGAGCTCGCGTTTGATCTTGGCTGTAAAGGTGTAACGATCTACCGAGATGGCAGCCGTGATGTACAGGTGTTGTCGACGAAGAAGGATGACAAGTCGGATGCGTCAGGTGAAGCAGCTGCAGCAGTTGAGACGATAGAGGATCAAGATTCACTCGAGTCTCTTAACACGACTTTGAATGCGAAAGTCACGCCTCAAGCGGAGCAGGACTTTGACAAGCAATACAAACGCCGTCCGCAAATTTTACGCGGCGCAACCTATAAAGTAAATACGCCATTCGGCATGGCTTATATTACGATTAATGATCTGAACGGTATTCCAGGTGAGATCTTCCTGAACGTAGGCAAAGCGGGATCTGACGTGTTTGCGATGGCCGAAGCGCTTGGCCGTGTCTGCTCCTTGTTCCTCCGTTATGGTGATCATGGTAACAAAGTGAAGCTCTTGATCAAGCATCTTAAAGGCATTGGCGGCACAGGCGCTATCGGATTTGGAGCGAATCGTGTTGAATCGATCGCCGACGCGGTTGCGAAGGCACTTGAGATTCATATCGAAAGCACAAATGAGCAGGCGGCAGCTTATGAGCCAGTGAAAGCTGCACCTGCGTTGGCAGCTGCTCCAGCTCCTGCTGCAGTTGATTCGCATAATCATGGCGAGGTAACCTCGCGTGATCTTTGCCCGTCTTGTGGTTCAGCTTCCTTGCTGAACGTAGAGGGATGTAAACAATGCAGCAACTGTGGGTATAGTAAGTGTAACTAGTAATTTGTAAGCTCAAAGGCTTCTGATTCGGTGAAATAATAGTTTAAAAAAGGCCGCAGTCATGCGGCTTTTTTGCTGCGTATTTGTTCGCGGTTGCAGGATAGAGGCAAACAAAAAGCCTGCGTCAATCAGCCGCAGGCAGGAATAGAGAATATAAATAAAGTTTTTATTATCTTATATGTGGGAGTTCCCTCAATTGAGTAGCTGTTCTTGATACGATGTTAAGGTATCTATAGCTTGCCAGCAGACGAACGATTTTGTGGCTGGAAGAAGAGTAGTGAAATCGCTAATTAAAAATTCTCTAAAATCGGAGCGGGTCTTTGACCCGCTCTTCTTTCTGTGCGTATACTCGTCAAAATCGAGAGTTTATAGGGTTTATTATAAACCCGCAATTTACATAGATTAAGCGGTTTTCATATAGCAGGCTTTCTAGTTAGACAAAATGTTTGTCTTTATTGCGAACACGGAAGTTGCTGAAGATCAATCAAATGTTTTGTTAAGTTAGGCTGTCGTTTGCTGAGGGAGACGACGATGTATCTTATAACGCGACGCGATAAACAAGTGAATTTAGTTGATTCACGCGTATTTGAGCCTGTTTTAGAGGATGGAGGAAGTGAGTATGCTTGAAAAATTATCATAACAAAATGTTTATTCTAAATAAAAATCATTGCGCTTCATTCGCGATTTGTTATGATAATAATGTAAGCGCATGCATGGGATTGCGGCACACGAAAGCCAATCATCGCCGCAACTGACTTATGGAGGTGGGGAGATGAACGGGATGGAGAATCCCGCATTGACGCTGCTCGAAGCGCGCAGCGTCACACGGGTATTCGGCAAGGGAGACGGCATGGTATATGCGCTCAAAGGCGCGACGCTCAGCGTTGGTCAGGGCCGGTTGATCGCCTTGAAGGGACGCTCCGGATCAGGCAAGACGACACTGCTCAATATTATGGCCGCGCTTGACTCTCCAACCGAAGGCACCGTATTTTACAGCGGCAGAGACGGCAGCCGGATGACCGATCAACAGAAGAATGAGATGCGTAAGCGTGAAATCGGACTTATCTTCCAATCCTTCGCTCTTGTTCCTCATATGACGGCTTACGAGAATGTCGAGTTCAGCCTTCGCATCGCCGGCGTCCCGTCTACCGAGTGGAAAAAGCTGGCCGAACAGGCACTCTCATTCGTCGGGTTGGCCAGCCGCATGCATCATATGCCTCCAGAGCTCTCAGGCGGCGAGCAGCAGCGGACGGCAATTGCCCGCGCAATCGCACACAAGCCACAACTCATTCTGGCCGACGAACCGACGGCAGAATTGGATTCGAGAATGGGCAAACAGGTTATGGAGGTATTCCGCGAGCTTGTCCGGACTCAGGGAATCGCTATTGTCATGACAACGCACGACCCGCACATTATGGAACTGGTCGACGACGTATATGCATTGGAGGATGGTCGAATTGGAACGGAAAGCAGCAAGGAGGTATAACCGCCGCTTAAGTGTGCTCGTCTTGCTGGTCGCAACCGCCGCCGTGTCTAGTGGCTGCAGCCTGCTGCCGCAGGAGCAATCTCCGCTGAAGCCCCCGCTCGTCAAGCCGGCGCAGACCGAAGCCCGGACGGTTGACGCTAAGCTGGGCAGCATCACAAGGCAGGTTACGGGTTCGGGCACGTTCGTGCCGACCAAGGTGGACTATTATCAATTTAAGGATAGCGGCGTAATCGAAAGCGTCAGCGTAAGGGCGGGAACCGCCGTCAAGAAAGGCGACGTTCTCGTGACATTGGAGAATGAGGGCATCGATATTGAGCTGATGCAGAAGGAACTGGAATACGAACGAAAGCTGCTTGCTCTGGAAGAAGCGGTTAGAAGCGGCAACCAGAGGCAAGCCAAGATCGCGCGGCTCGATTATAAGCTGGCAGAGTTAATGTTCGAGAAGACGAAAGAGAAGGCTTCTGCCTCGGTGATCAAGGCGGACGCAGACGGCATCGTCTCCTATTTCACCGACCTGATGCCGGGCGATCGGACGGAGCCAGGCCGCGTGCTGGCGGCGATCGCTGATCCATCGGGCATGCGGCTGGCATTGACGGCGACCAATAACCCTGTGCTGGCAGACATTAAAGTCGGCATGAAGGCTGAAGCGATGTTCCAAGGCCAGGTGTATGCGGGCAAAGTGACACAAACTCCCGCCTCCGCTCCGCAGACGGATGACGACAGGCTGCGCGAGGAATATTCCCGGACGTTATATGTCGAACTGGAAAGCTTGCCTGAAGGCGCAGCGCTGGGCAAGATGGCCGACGTCACAATCGTCGCCGCGCGGCGGGATAACGTGATCGTCGTACCGAAGGCCGGCGTGCGCACCTATTTCGGCCGTACCTTCGTGCAGGTGCTCGACGGTGAACGCCGCAGGGAGCTCGATATCGAGACCGGCCTTGATACCGCGACCGAGGTTGAGATCGTCCAGGGCGTCGAGGATGGCATGAAGATCATTTTGCAGTAAGTTCACGTAAGGAAACGGGGGAGCGTTAGGCCATGTCCGTTCTCATCATGTTGTTCCGCAAGCTGGCAAGAAACCGCTGGCTAGCTGCCAGTCTGCTCGCGGGCATGCTGTGCTGCATCGCGCTGACATCCAGCATGCCGATTTATAAAAACGCCGTGCTCCGTTATATGCTGGTCCAAGATATGGACCACGGCTACGCGGAAACGGGCAATCATCCTGGCGTCGTCTCCATCGACATTACGATGCGCGACGACGATCCTAAAATTCAAGCTGCTATTATGAATCAGCTGGCCTCGTACTGGGCTTCCCACATTAAGGGCGGGGGTTTGAAGCTTCTGCTCGATCAGCGGATCATGGAAACCGTCCGTTTCGCGCTTACGCCGGCCGACCCTTCGCGCATCAACGCGGAGGAGAAGCGTTCGGCCAAATTTGCCGCCCGTACCGGACTCGAAGACAAGGTGCGGGTCGTAGACGGCGTTCTCCCCAAGAAGGAGCCGGTGAACGGCGTATATGAAGTGATGGTTACGGACAACGCGCTCGTCGAGCTGAAGATGCTGCTAGGCCAGGAGTATATCATCGACGATCCGAGGAAGGACCGGAAAGCCATTCGCGTAAAGCCTGTCGCTGTCATCGCGGAGAGCGATTTGAGCGATGTTTATTGGAGCCGCGCAAGCCTCGGTCCCGAGCGCAATACGCTGTTTCTGCCGGAGGAATTGTTCAGCCGCGATTTCGCGCAAGAAGGTCCGTTCGTCCTCTCGAAGATCGGGTCGCTTGCAGCGGCTGATTATACGAGGTTCGATATCCCAACAGCCGAATTTATGATTGATCTTAAATTAAACATGGCTGCCGACATGATGGGGAACTACAGTTTCTCCGTCAGCTCGTCGGTGTGGGTACCCGGCAGTGAAGCGATGACCGCCTATGCCGACCGGGAACAGACGCTTCGCAATTTGCTTTGGTCGCTCAACGTGCCACTTTTTATTCTGATCGGCTTCTACCTCTATATGGTCATGGGAATGCTGATCGAAAGGCAGAAGTCCGAGATCGCCGTGCTCCGCAGCCGCGGAGCGACAAGGCGGCATATCATGTCCATCTACGCGATGGAGCTTGGACTTATCGCTGTATTCGCGCTTGCAGCCGGCCCCGCCTTGGGGGCGGCGTTTACGCGGATGCTCGGTTCGACCAGCACGTTCCTAAGCTTCGTGGACCGTGGCGCGCTGGAGGTACAGATATCCGCCGAAAGCTGGCTGTACGCCGCTGGAGCTGCGATTGTCTCCTGGATTCTAGGCCTGGTCCCTGTCTTCTTGGCGACTGGCGATTCGATTGTCGACCAGAATCGTGCGAAAGCCCGCGAGGGGAAACGTCCGAAATGGCAGACTTTCGGCCTGGACATCGTTCTGTTGTGCCTCTCGTTCTATGGATACTACGTATACAGTCAGCGAATGCGCGATCTGGTTAAGCTTGGACTGGACGGAAAATCACTATCGGCGGATCCGCTGCTCTATACGGTGCCGACACTCTTCATTCTCGGAGCGAGCCTGCTGCTCATTCGCGCATACCCGCTCATCGTATCATTCCTTTATCGGCTCGGCCGAAAGCGATGGTCGCCGCAGCTGTATTCCACGCTGCTGCTGGTCAGCCGGCGCAATCGCCTTTACCATGGACTGATGGTTTTCCTAGTCCTGACGATTGGTACGGGTATTTATAACGCGAACACGGCGCGCACGATTAACGGCAACATGGAGGACCAGATCTGGTATGCGAAGGGCAGCGACATCGTGCTGCGCCAGCATTGGCAAAGCGACGCCCCGCCGCCACCCGCGCCCGGTCAGGCCGGTCAAGAAAATCAACAGGCTGCAAAGGCTGCCCGGATCAACTATTTGGAGCCGCCGTTCGAATTGATTGAACGGCTTCCCGGCGTCGAGCAGGCGGCGAAAGTGTTCGTCAAGGAGGAATCGGAAGCATGGCTCGGCAACAAGAGCGGCAAGGTTCGGCTGATGGGCATCGATACCGACGCATTTGGCAAAGCCGCTTGGATGAAGGAGGGTCTGCTGCCTAATCACTTCTATGCGTATTTGAACCTTATCGCGCCCGACGCAAATGCGGTGCTGATATCAAAAACGGCGGCCGATTATTACGGGGCGCAGGTCGGCGATGTTATGGACATTGGCTGGGAAGGGCTGCGACCGACGCGGTTCATCGTCTACGGAATCATTGACTATTTTCCGACCTTTAATCCGAATCCCGCCTCTGTCGAGGAAACGCAGGATAACCGGAATCCGATGCTGATCATCGGCCATCTCGAGAAGATTCAAAACGAGCTGGCGATGGAACCCTACGATGCATGGATCAAGCTTGCGCCGGGGGCGGACCGCCAGAAACTACTACAAGCGGTCGAAGAAAATGGCATTGCGCTTGAGAAGTTCGAGGACACGATCGGCGAGATAGCTCAGAGCCGCCTCGATCCGTTCCGAATGGCGATTAACGGTGTCATGAGTCTGGGCTTTATCGTATCGCTCGTTATCAGCTTCATCGGCTTCATGCTCTTCTGGCTCTTGTCGCTGCAAGGACGCATGCTGCAGCTTGGTATCTACCGGGCGATGGGCATTTCGTTCCGGCAGCTTCTCGGCATGCTCGTCTTCGAGCAGTTGTTGACGACGGGGGCGGGTTTCCTGATTGCAATCGCAACGGGCCTTGCCGCATGCCGAATCTTCGTGCCGCTCTATCAGCTTTCTTTCGATGTCGGGAAAATCGTGCCGCCGTTTGACGTGATCACAGGAAGTGCCGACATCGTCCGGCTTGCGGCCGCGACGTGCCTGATGCTCGCCGCAGCGCTGGTCATACTCGCCTGGTTGCTGAAGCGAATGAACATCTATCAAGCGGTCAAATTGGGGGATGATTGATAGCGATGATCACATGCGAGAACCTTGTGAAAATTTACAAGACGGCCGATATCGAAGTCATGGCGCTTCAGGGATTGAATCTGCACGTTAAGCAAGGCGAGCTGATGGCGATCATCGGCAATTCCGGCAGCGGCAAGTCGACGCTTCTTAATATGCTGGGGGGACTGGATCGGCCGTCCGCGGGAAGGCTGACGATCGACGGCATCAACATGCAGAAGCTGACGGATAAAGAGCTTTCGCGCTATAAGCGCGAGACGGTCGGCTTTGTCTGGCAGAATAAAGGCCGGAATCTGATTCCTTACTTAACGGCAAGAGAAAATGTCGAAATTCCGATGCTCCTGCATGACCGGAAGCAAAAGCGCAAGCGCTCCGTCGAATTGCTTGAGGCGGTGGGGCTTGGCCACCGCCTCAATAACCGACTCGAGGAGCTGTCCGGAGGCGAGCAGCAGAGGATCGCGATTGCGATAGCGTTAGCGAACCGTCCGAAGCTGCTGCTGGCCGACGAGCCGACCGGCGCTCTCGACACGCGCACGTCGGCTCAGATGATGGAGCTGCTGCGCCGCCTGAATGCCGATTATGGACTTACGATCGTTATCGTCACGCACGATCTCGATCTCGCGAGGCAAGTCGAACGCGTCGTAGCCATCCGCGACGGTCGAACCTCGTCGGAGATGATCCGCCGAGCGGACGAGGCGCAAGGAAGCGAATGGTCAGGCGGGGAAGGCGAATCGGATAACACACATATTGAGTATGCCGTCATGGACCGTACCGGGCGCATCCAGGTTCCGGAACATTACCTAGAGGCTGTCGGAGCGAAAAACGCGGATAAAGTACTACTGCGGCTGGATGAAGACAAGATTGTGCTTCTTCCGGCATCCCGCGAAAGTCATGGGAAAATGTGAGAGACAGCATTTTCTTCGACAAATTTTCTGCTATTATAGGGAAGAGGAGTTGGCAGAACCTACGAAAATTAGTCGGATTGGATGATTGATCATGAGAGGGAAAGTAACGATTCAAGAAATTGCCGACATGGCGGGTGTATCGAAGTTCGCGGTGTCGCGCGCGCTTACTGGAAAAGCAGGCGTCAGCGCGGCAACGCGGGAGATGATATATAAGGTGGCCGGGCAGCTCGGCTATTTCAAGAATAACGAGCCGAAGCGTTTTGCCGGCGAAATGCAAGAGCATGCCGACCGAAAACGGTCGGGAACCATTGTCATTCTATTTCCTAATATACGCTATCAGAACAAGGAATCCGTCTATTGGGGGCCCGTATTCGACGGCATATCGGCAAGGCTTAATCAGCAGGGCATCGATATCATGACATTGACCGAGCCGTCTCACGATCATGTATTTGCGCTCGTCAAGCCGGAAGCGATCCAGGGCGTCATCACGGTCGGGTCGATATCCACGCCGATTTTACTCGATATCGGTCGTTTGAATATACCCGTCGTCATGGTCGATCATATAGATCCCGCATTCCCATGCGATACGGTGTTCACGGATAACTTCAGCTGCATGCAGAATTTGATGACGAAACTTGTCAGCAAGGGTTACCGCAAATTTCAGTTCGTCGGCAATATATCGGATGCCCAAAGTTATTTTGAGAGATGGCTGGCATTCCGGACAACTCTTGAAAGCTACGGGATTGCGTTAAATCAAGACCCGCTATTGATCGGACCGGATGGAAACGACATGTATAAATTGTTCCCGCAGCTTGAACTGAAGGAGTTGCCTGAGGTGTTTGTCTGCTCCAACGACACGACTGCCCAATACCTGGTCGATGAACTCGGCAAGCGGAATATCAGCGTACCGGGTGATTGTGCGGTGACGGGCTTCGACAATACATTCGATACCCATCCGATCCTCGGAACGGTCAACGTCAATAAAGAGCTGCTGGGAATGCGTGCGGTCGACCAGATGCTATGGCGTATTGCGAATCCAGAATCGGCGGCCGAGAAAAAACTCATTCAAGGCGATCCGATTATTCGCGAGCAATATGCTTATACGCGGGATAGCGTAGCGGCATCTGAATGACGCGCCTTTAAGGAATTCGTATACCAATTACCATAACGAATCGATACTCGGCGAGCCGGTGTGTCGATTTTTTTTGTCCAGTTAAAAGGTATCAAAAGGAGTTGCATCAGGGCTAAATTGTTTCTTGGAAAAAATGGTAATGTTGTTTAGACAGCATAACCAAACAAAATAATAACAAATAGAAAACAAAAATAGGAGTTTTCCTGTTATGGTAATTGACGGTAATAGGTGTCGGTGTTATGATTGTTTTGCAAACATCACAAAATTATGGTGGTGATGAAAGCCTGAATCGGCAAATTGTAAACGGTTACTTCGGGGGATTTGGCCGCTGCGTATAGCTGTGTAAGCTGTAATCGGTGCCAAAAGAAACACGATAACTAAAAATGGGAGGCTTGACAATGAAAAAATTGAAAGGGCTTTCAATCTTGTTTATCGCAATGATCTTTGTTATCACTGCTTGCAGTGGTGGCGGCAACAATACGGGTACCAATACACCTACGAACAGTGCAGGAAACGGAGCGGCGACGAATGAGCCAGCTGCAGAAACGGAGCCGCCTAAGGAAGAAACGCCAGCGGCTGTCGATCTTGGCGGGCGAACGATCAAAGTTGCGGCTTGGTGGGACCAGAAGCCTGCGGGCAACACGGCGGGGGAGAAAGCGCGCCTCGATAAGCTGGCCGAGCTCGAGAAGCAGTACAACTTCAAGTTCGAATTCGTCAATGTGCCGTTTGAACAATACATGGATAAGGTTACGACATCAACGCTGGCCGGCGAGCCTTTCGCGGACATTGCGATCATGGAGCTTAAGCGGGCGATTCCGCTTGTGAAGCAAGGGCTCATTCTTCCGGTCAGCGAATTCACGGCGGCTACGGACGACATCAACAACGAACAGAAGCTCATGCAGAAGCTGCCTGCACTCGGGGGCACAGAATACGCCTTCGGGACACCGGGCGTATCGGTAGTCGGCACGTACTACAACCGCGATCTCGTGAAGAAGCTTGGTTTGGAAGACCCTCAGGAGCTGTTCGCCGCCGGTCAGTGGACTTGGGATAAGTTCCTTGAGCTCGCCAAAGCCGCGACGCGCGACACGGATAACGACGGCAAGAACGACACGTTCGGCTACGCCGGATGGCCGGTTGACGCCGCCCGTCACTTTGGCGTAACGAATAATGCGATGTTCGTGAACGAAGACCTTACGATGGGCATGACGGATCCGAAATTTGCCGAAACGCTGGAATTCGTTAACCGTCTGTACAACGTGGAGAACATCGTCAAAGTCAAGTCGGGCAACAAGATGGATTGGAACGAAACGAACACGTTCAAGGACGGCGACGTCCTCATGTCGATTAATTACGACTGGAACGTTGCGGACCTCACATTCGAGGTTGGTGTCGTACCGAACCCGAGCGGCCCTAACAGCGACAGCAAGTATACGTACGCGAATACGGCTCAGAACGGCTGGTTTATGCTGAAAGGCGTGAAGGATGCTCAAACCGTCTATTCGATCTGGGAGCAAAGCTTCGACGTGCCGCCGACCGAAGAATACTTGGGCCAGGACTGGCTGGAATCACGCTTTAAGAATCAAGCCGACATCGACCTCGCTCTCAAGAGCGTAAACGGCACCGGCCGTCTTGCAATCGAAGAAGGAATCCCGGACTTCCCGATCTACGCGGTCATGGACGAAATCATCCTTCAGAACCAATCGGTTTCCGCAACAATCGAGAAGCATAAGGCGGCTGCTGAAGCAGCGCTTCAAAAAGTAAAATAAGATCAAGCCGTTCGCACAGCAGACGGTAAATAAGGGGAAGGGGTGTGCGGGTTACGTAGCGCATCCCTTTTGTTTTGGCATGGCAAGCAAACAAACCCTAATTCGAATGAATCAATTTTGAAGAAAAAATCAACCGAATCCGACAGAAAAGTCACATAACCTAATTAATTATGACAATATTCGATTGAATATTGTATGAAAAACCTCGATTTTATACTAACAAAACAATAACAACATTAGAAAGTTTTGTTGACTATTGTTAGGTTCGGTGATACCATCTTTTTGAAATGTAAGCGGTTACCTGTGTCATATCATTACTCGTCGCTGAGCTTATTAGGGGGGCTTAAATTGAAGGGGATATCACGGCACAAAAAAATAGCTTTGACGGCACTAAGCGCCGTCTTGGCGCTGAGCTTGCTGACGACCGGAAACCGAATCTCGGCAGAAAGCCTAACCGATGAGACAAAGGACGCACAGGAGCAATTGTCCGCGGACGAGCAGCTATTCTCCATGATTCAAGACAAAGGGAGTTATGCGGCTTATGCTGCGAAATATGAAGACGCAGAAAGGCCGGAGCGCGAAGTCGTTATCGAGGCGGCCGCTTATGCCGCGATCGAGGGAGACAGCTTCGAGAAGGTCTACAACTACGAAGGTCAGAGCGGCCCCTCGCTGAAGACCGGTGAGAAGGGACAGGTCGAGTGGGTGGTCGATGTGCCGGAGACGGGACTGTATCACATCTCGATGCTCTATTATCCGATCGAAGGCAAAAGCTCGAGCATCGAACGGTCGTTCCTGATCGACGGCCAAGCGCCATTCGAAGAAACGGCATATCTGCAGTTCGACCGTATCTGGGCCAATGAATTCGAGGATGTGCAGCAGGACAATCGTGGCAACGATTTGCGGCCGCGCCAATCCGAGAAGCCCGAATGGCGGGAGACGCTGTTCAAGGATTATGAGGGTTATTTCGAGCAGCCTTTCCAATTTTATTTGACGGCCGGCAGCCATAAGCTTACCCTCGTATCGCAGCGTGAGCCGATGGTGATCCGCCAATTGAAGCTGTTTCAGTACAAAGTACCGGCGTCCTATCAAGAAACGCTGGCTGCTTACGAACAAGCAGGAATCCAAAAAACACAAGATATCTTGGTGACGGTTCAGGGAGAAGACGCCGCTTTTAAATCGTCGCCTACGCTATATCCGCAAACGGAACGTTCCAGCCCTGCCGTTAACCCTTACAGCCCTTCAAAAGTACGCGTCAATACAATCGGTGGCAACAACTGGCGCATCCCGGGCCAATGGATCGAATGGGAGGTCGAGGTTCCGGAGACGGGACTTTACAAGCTGGGCTTCAAATCGCAGCAAAATTTCGTACGGGGCATTTATTCCACGCGCAGATTGCTTGTCAACGGCGCCATTCCGTTTAGCGAAGCGGAGCGCGTGCCGTTCCGATACAAGAGCGGATACCGCATTGACGTCTTGGGCGGCGACGAACCGTACCTCGTCAAGCTGAACAAGGGCAAGAACGTTATCCGGCTGGAGAATAACCTCGGTGATTTTGCACCCCTTATTCGTTCCATCGAAGAGAGTTTGTTCAACCTGAACACCGTATACCGCAAAATATTGATGATCACCGGCACAGCGCCTGATCAATACCGGGACTATCGGGTCCATGTGAGGATTCCGGATCTGCTCGATACATTCAAGACGGAAAGAGACCGGCTTAAATTCGTGAGCAAGGAGCTTCGCCGCCTGTCGGGCGGAAGCAGCGACTCCGAGGCTCTGCTGAAGACGATGTATGCGCAGCTCGACGAGATGATCGACGAACCGGACACGATTCCGCGCCGTCTCGCCTCCTTTAAGACGAATACGGGAGGGCTGGGCACGTGGCTGCTGCGAACCCGCGAAATGCCGCTCGAGATCGACGAGATGTACGTCGCATCCCCGGAGAAGAAACTCCCGCGTTCGGGTATGGGATTCTTCTCGGAGTTAAAGCATGAAATCCTCACCTTCGGTTATTCGTTCTTAATCGATTACAATTCAATCGGGAATGTCGCCGCTGACGACGATCAGCGTTCCGTCACGGTCTGGATCGGGTCCGGCCGCGACCAGGCGAACACCTTGAAAGCGATGATCGACGAGACGTTTACGCCTAAGACCGGGATTAACGTCAATCTGAAGCTGGTGCAAATGCAGACGCTTCTGCCCGCGACGCTAGCCGGTCAAGGACCTGACGTCGCGATGCAAATCGGCAACGATATCCCGGTGAACTACGCGATGCGGAGCGCAGCCGCGGATTTGACGCAATTCAGCGACTTTGAAACCGTATCAGACCGGTTCCGTCCAAGCGCTCTCGTGCCTTATACGTACGAGAAGGGTGTGTACGCCCTGCCAGAGACGCAGACGTTCAATATGTTGTTCTACCGCAAGGATGTCATGAATGAACTGGGACTTGCAATCCCGCAAACGTGGGAGGATGTCTCCAATTTGCTGGCGATCCTGAACAAGAATCATATGGAGTTTGGTTTGCCGCTCGTGCTGAATCCGACCTACCCGGGAGAGAACTTGCCGCCGAATTCGATCTACGCTGCCTTGCTCATGCAAAATGGCGGCCAATTCTATCGCAACGACGGCAAGGAATCGGATCTGGATTCCCGTACCGGCATCGAGACGTTCAAGATGTGGACGGAGTTCTACACGGATTATAAGCTTGAACGCGAATTCGACTTTGCGAACCGGTTCCGTAACGGGCAGATGCCGATCGGCATTGCCGATTATACGACCTACAATCTTCTCACCGTCTTTGCGCCGGAAATTCGCGGCATGTGGGGCTTCGTGCCGGTACCCGGGACGAAGAAGGCGGATGGCGCCATCGACCGGTCCGTCCCAAGCGCAGGCAGCGGCACGATCATGCTTCAGGGCGCTGCGGACAAGGAGGCCGCATGGGAATTCATGAAATGGTGGACATCCGCTGATACGCAGACGCAATTCGGGCGCGAGATGGAAGGCCTGCTCGGCGCATCGGCCCGTTACCCGACCGCTAACATCGAGTCGCTGGACAGCTTGCCTTGGCCGGTTGCCGAGTACGAGAACCTGAAGGCGCAGTTTGAATACGTCAAAGGCATACCGGAAGTTCCGGGCGGGTATTTTACGGGACGCCACCTGCTTAATGCCTTTTATAAAACCGTGGTCAACGCCAATACGGAACCGCGTGAAGCGATTGTCGATTACGTGCAGTTCATTCAGGATGAAATCAAAGCCAAACGCAAAGAATTCGGCCTGCCGGAGTAAAAGGGGGAACTGACCGTGTCCAATATCACGATTGAGCATACAAAGCAGAAGCCGGCGGGAAGCGGCAAACCGGCACGTTCCCACACATGGTGGGCCGCCCGGACGCGCGAGATCAAAAAAAGGAAGCATTCTTATATTCTGATGGCGCCGTATATGCTTTTGTTCGCGGCCTTTACGATTCTGCCCGTCATCATGTCCATCATTATCAGCTTTTCGTATTTTAACCTGCTTGAATTCCCGCGCTTTATCGGCTGGCAGAACTATTCGAGGCTGTTTCTGGAAGATGACGTGTTCTTGACGGCAATCAAGAACACGCTCCTCTTCGCGGCCATCACCGGGCCTGTCAGCTACATCGCCTGCTTTGTCTTTGCGTGGATTATCAATGAGCTGGGACCGAAGCTCCGCGCGGTCATGACGCTTATCTTCTATGCGCCATCCATCTCCGGAAACGTGTACTTCATCTGGCAAATCATCTTTTCCGGTGATCGTTACGGCATCGCCAACGGGCTTCTCATCAAGCTTGGGTTCATCTTGGAGCCGATACAGTGGCTGAAGACCGAACAATACATTTTGCCCATCCTTATCCTCGTGCAGCTCTGGCTGTCGCTCGGGACCGGTTTTCTTGCCTTCATTGCCGGTTTGCAGACGGTCGATAGGACGCTTTACGAAGCCGGAGCGGTGGACGGGGTCAAAAACCGCTGGCAGGAGCTGTGGTACATTACGCTGCCGTCGATGAAGCCCCAGCTGATGTTCGGCGCAGTCATCCAGTTGACAACATCGCTCGCCGTCGCAGATGTATCGATTAACCTGGCCGGATTTCCAAGCGTCAACTATGCCGCGCAGACGATCGTAACGCACTTGATCGACTTCGGTACGATCCGCTTCGAGATGGGTTATGCCTCCGCGATCGCGACCGTGCTGTTCGTGATTATGCTTGGCACGAACCTGATCATTCAACGACTTCTCAGGAAGGTAGGGGACTAATCGAATGAATACGATCCTTTCGAGACGCAATAAGCGCGTCAACCGTTCCTTTATGGGGAGTATCTCCTTATTTATACTGCTGGCGATTGTCGGCGCTTTCATGGCGCTTCCGCTCGTGTATGCAATCAACGCGGCCTTCAAGCCGCTTGACGAAATTTTCATGTTTCCGCCGACCCTGTTCGTGCGAAACCCTACGCTTACGAACTTCGTTGATCTCATGACGCTGCTCGGCCAATCGTGGGTGCCGTTCTCAAGGTATATTTTTAATACGTTCTTCATTACCGGGATGGGCGTATTCGGGCACGTCATATTGGCTTCGGCTGCTGCTTTTCCGCTTGCGAAGCATGTGTTCCCCGGCAAAGCGGTTACGTTCCAGACGGTCGTGCTGTCGCTCATGTTCACCGGCGCCGTGACGTCGATTCCGAATTATATGATCATGTCCTGGCTTGGCCTCATTGATACTTATTGGGCGGTCATTGTACCGGCATTCGCCTATCCGCTCGGCCTCTATTTAATGAAGCAATTCATGGAGCAAATGCCGGACTCGCTGCTCGAAGCGGCCAAAATCGACGGCGCAAGCGAGTACCGCATCTTCTGGCAAGTCGTCATGCCCAACGTCAAGCCGGCATGGCTTACGCTGGTCATCCTGTTGTTTCAGCTGCTGTGGGGGACGGACGGCAATGGATTCATCTACAGCGAGCAATTGAAAACGCTTCATTATGCTTCGGGACAAATAATCCAAGGCGGTATTGCCCGTGCTGGCGTCGGTGCAGCCGTTGCGTTGATTTTAATGAGTGTGCCGATTACGCTGTTCGTTTTCTCGCAGAGCCGCATTATCGAGACGATGGCGACATCCGGCATGAAAGATTAGGGGGATCGTCCGTGAAATTAACCAAAGCGCTCGTGCTTGCGGCGATCATCTCGATGCTCGCCGCAGCGGCTCCGGCCGCTTCTGCCGCCACTCCGTATGAAGCCTATACTTACAACTTTTATGAAGAATCGGTGCCGCTGCCTGCGCCATATGTGCCGGAGAAAGCTGTCTCGGGTCAAAGTCTTGGCGTCGGCAGCTTTAATCAACCAAACGACATTTTTGTCACGGAAGACGGATTCATCTACATTCTGGACAGCGGTAACGCGCGGGTCATCGTCCTCGATAACCAGTGGCAGGTGCTCCGGACCATCGATGGCTTTGAGATGGATGGGCAGGAGAATAAGTTCGCCAATCCGTCGGGGATTTTCGTATCGGAGAAAAAGGAAATTTACGTCGCCGACACGGATAAGGGAAGAGTCGTCGTTCTGACAAGCGATGGCCAGCTGATTCGAGTCGTAGATAATCCCCAATCGGAAATTTTGCCGCCCGACTTCAAATTCGTCCCGCTTAAAGTGACCGCGGACAGGGCGGGCAGGGTTTTCGTCGTCAGTCGCGGGATGTATGAAGGCATCATGCAGTTTGACGAGAATGGCAAATTTATCGGCTACGTCGGCACGATCAAGGTGACCGTGAGTCCGGCGGACCGGCTGTGGCGGGCCCTTGCGACCGATGCGCAGCAAGCACAGATGCAGCTGTTCATTCCGACGGAATTCGCGAGCGTCGATATCGACCGCAAAGGCTTCGTGTATGCGACGACCGTAGATATCAATTCAACCGAAACGATCAAACGGCTGAACCCTTCCGGACAGGATGTACTGAAACGATTCGGCCATTTTCCGCCGCGAGGCGATATCCGTTACCGGATTCTGGGCAACAACTCGGGCCCGTCCAAGCTTGTGGACATCAAGGTGCTCGGGGGCGGCATGTATGTCGCGCTTGATTCGCTTCGCGCCCGTCTGTTCACGTACAACGACGAGGGAGAACTGCTGTACGCCTTCGGCGGAAGAGGGACGCAGCTTGGCGTCTTCAATACGCCGGTCGCGGTCGAACGGGTTGCGGATAAGCTTGTCGTGCTCGACCGGGGCAAAAATAATATCGTCGTGTTTGCGCCAACACGGTTCGGCAAATTGGTAAGCGCGGCGACGACCGAGCATTACAATGGCAATACCGACCGTTCCGTCGACATTTGGCGGGAAGTGCTCCGCATGAACTCGAACTTTGATATCGCCTACCGGGGTATTGGGCGCTCGCTGCTCATGCAGAAGAAGAACAAGGAAGCGATGGAATATTTTAAGCTCGGCATGGACCGCAAGTATTATTCGACGGCCTTCAAACGATATCGCCGCGAAGTGATGCAGGAGCAGTTCGGTCATTTTATGACGACCTTGATGGTACTTATCGCCGCTTTCGTTGCTTATCGGATCGTAAGGAAAGTCAGGGTGAGAAGGAGTGAGACACGTGAAGCATGATTTCGTGAAGTTTCCCCTCCATGTCATCGTCCACCCGTTCGACGGGTTCTGGGATATGAAGTATGAACAGAAGGGCAAGATCAGGGTCGCGCTGACGATCCTCGCGATTTTCATCCTGACGTTAATTTTGCAGCGGCAGTTTTCGGGTTTTCTCGTCAACTTCAACGATCCGCGATACTTGAACAGTCTGAACGACATCATTTACACCCTGCTGCCGTTTCTCCTGTTCTGCTTCGCGAACTGGTCCATTACCACCTTGATGGAAGGCGAAGGAAAATTCAAGGAAATCGTCATGGCGACAGGCTATGCGATGCTTCCGCTGATTCTGATCAACCTACCCCTGACGTTCATCAGCCGGATCATGGTGCAGGAGGAAACCGCCTTCTATTATTTGCTGAACAGCTTCGCCGGGATCTGGTTCCTTTATTTGTTGTTCGCCGGCATTATGACCGTGCACCAGTATACGGCCTCGAAGACGGTCATCACTATGGTTCTGACTGTTATCGCCATGGGGATCGTCGTCTTTCTGGGGACTCTTGCGCTCAGCCTGGGAGCCCAGATCTGGTATTTCATCTATGATATCTACCGCGAACTCATTTTCCGTACGTAAAGGGGGCAGCACCAGTGAGCAATAGAAAAAAAATTTATGCGGTGCTGGCAAGTATCGCGGTAGTCGGGATCGGTGCTCTGCTCTACGTCATGCTGACGAAAGGAGCGCCGGCCGTCAGTGTTTCCGCTTATGCGGGGACGGGGTCTCAGCCGTCTGCGGCCTCCGAGCCCAAGTTTCTGACTGGCAGCGCCGTTCCTGGCATGAAGCTTGTGGCGGAGACGGATGCCCTGGCCATGTATTTTCACGAAGAAACGACCGAGCTTGCCGTGGTGGACAAAAAGAGCGGGAAAGTATGGCGGACTAATCCCGAGGCGCGAAACGAAGACGCGAAAGCGTCCCCTGTCGAGAAAGAATTACTCTCCTCTCAGGTGACCGTCAATTACCGCGACCGCATTGGGACGCTCAATACGTTTACCAACTATGCGCATTCGATCGCGAATAAGCAGTTCAAGGCCGAGATGATCGAGAATGGGCTTCGCCTGACGTACACGATCGGAGACATGTCGCTTGGCATCGATGCGCTGCCGAAGTATATCAGCAAGCAGCGGATGGAAGAGAAGGTGCTCAGCCAGCTGGACGACCAGACGAAGATTACCATCAACCGTGCGTATCTTCCGTCGGAAACGAAACCGGACGTCCTGGAGCGGCTGGATACGGCGGTTGAACGTCCGCTCGTGCTGCAGCGCGTTCTGGACGCTTTTGCCAAAGCGGGTTATACCGAGGAAGACCTCGCATTCGACAATGAAGAGAACGGAATCGGGGCCGGGGGCGAGGAAAAGCCCAATTTTACGGTCGTCCTCGAATACCGTCTCGACGGAGATAGCTTCCTCGTGAATGTGCCTGCAGGGCAAATTGCGGAAAGCAAAGGTTTCAAAATCCGAAACCTCGAGCTGTTGAACTTCTTCGGCGCTGCGGGGACGGATGAGCAAGGCTATATGCTGGTACCCGACGGATCCGGCGGTCTCATTTATTTGAACAACGGAAAATCGAACGCCGAAGTTTACGCGCAGCGCATTTACGGCGACGATTACAACGACAACAGCGGCCGGCGCGGTCAGGTATCGGAGAGTGCCCGCCTGCCGGTATTCGGCCTCAAATCCGGCGACAATGCTTGGTTCGCGCAAATCGAGCGGGGCGAATCGATTGCGAATGTGACGGCAGACATCGGCGGACGGCAAAATTCGTTCAACCATATCCACGCCAGCTTCGCGCTTCGCGGCGAGGACGAGCTGGAGCTGTATAAGGGCAATGAGGTTGACGAAATCCAGCTCTTGTCCGAAGCGCGTTATACCGGCGACATTCAGGTCCGGTACAACTTCCTTGACGGTTCGGATGCTTCCTATGCAGGCATGGCCGAGATCTACCGCGAGCGGCTTGCTGCGGAAGGCCTTCTGAAGCCGATCGAAGCCGGGGAGGGCCTGCCGTTCTTCGTGGATGTGCTTGGCGCGATCGACAAGCGCAAATCCTTCCTGGGTGTGCCTTACAAAGGGCTTGTGCCGATGACAACGGTGGATCAGGCAGGCAAAATTGCGGATGCGCTGAGGGAAAAAGGCGTTTCCAACGTTCAAATGCGATATCTCGGCTGGTTTAACGGCGGGATGAAGCATTCCGTTCCAGCAAGCGTCGATATGGAAGGGAAGCTAGGCAGCGGTTCGGAACTGCGCCAGTTGGCTGATAAGCTGGAAGCGGCAGGCGGCATGCTGTATCCGGACACGGCTTTCCAGCATGTGCTGCGCGACAGCTTCGCGTTCAGGCCTGCCTCTGACGCGGCCAGGTTCATTACCCGTGAGCAGGCAGCTCGGACGCCGTACAACCGCGCGCTTAATACAATGGATTACGATCTTGGCACCTATTGGCTGCTGTCGCCTGCCAAGCTTCCATACTTCGTCGACCAATTCATGGCCGGTTACGATGACTATAAGATCGATTCCGTCTCGCTGCGCGATCTCGGGGATTTGCTCCATGCGGACTACCGTGCAGACCGCGTCATTTTCCGCGACACGGCCAAGAACATCGTGACGGAGCAGCTCGGCAAGCTGGAGAAGGAGTTCCCGCATTTGCTGCTGACCGGCGGGAATGCCTACGCGCTTCCGTATGCCGATAAGCTTGTTAACGTGCCGATGGGAGACAGCGGCTTCAACATTGTCGATGAAACCGTGCCTTTCTACCAAATGGTCATTCACGGCTATATCGACTATGCGGGCTCGCCGCTCAATCTGGACGATGAGCAGGACCTCCAGCACCAACTGCTTCGTTCGGTCGAATACGGCGCGGCGCCGCACTTCCTGTGGACAGATGCGCCATCCTCCCAGCTGAAATTTACGGCGTACGACTTGTATTTCTCTACCGAATACACAAGCTGGATCGAGGATGCCGCGAATATGTACGCAAAGGCGAATGAGGCGCTTGGCGGACTGCGAACGCAGCCGATATCGGATCGAATCGTTCATCAGGAAGGGGTCGTCGAGGTTCGCTATGGCAATGGCGCCGCAGTGTACGTCAATTATACCGACAAACCGGTGACAGTGGGCGGCATGACGATCGAAGCGGAGAATTTTGCGGTAAGGAGTGAGGTCAATTGATCAAGAGAAGTTTCACACTGTCACAGAAGCGGTCGCTTCTCGGGATCCTCTTTATCCTGCCGTGGCTGCTCGGATTCCTTTTCCTGTTCCTGTCGCCGTTCCTTCAGTCCATCCAATTCAGCTTCAGTGAATTGAAAGTGGCGCCTAACGGCTATGATCTGAGCTTTATCGGTCTAGACAATTATCATCATGCAATCCGGATCGATCCAAACTTTAACCGGATCTTGACGGAGTCCGTAACCGAGATGGTCTACAACGTACCAATGATCCTTTTCTTCAGCCTTTTTGCGGCAACGCTCCTGAATTCGAAGTTCAAGGGCAGGGCGCTGGCGCGGGCGATCTTCTTCCTGCCCGTTATTCTCGCTTCCGGTGCGATCGAGGAGGCGCAATCGGCCGGCTTGATCCAGCTAACCGGCAGCTCCCAGATCGCGCAGGAGCTTGGTGAACAGCAGAATGGTTTCGACCCGATGATTCTGGTTAGTATTCTCGGCAACAGCGGTATTCCGCTAGGGTTCATTGAATATATCGTGACGGCCGTCAACCGGATCTATGAGATTATCCGCAGCTCCGGCGTTCAGATTCTCATTTTTCTAGCCGCTTTGCAATCGGTTCCTTCCACGATGTATGAAGTCGCGAAAATGGAGGGCGCGACCGCGTACGAGTCGTTCTGGAAAATTACGTTTCCCATGGTCAGTCCGCTCATTCTGACGAACGTCATCTATACGATTATCGACTCATTCGCCGATAGCCAAGTGACGCAGTATATCTATGAAACGGCGTTCACTTCCCAGAACTTCGGACTCAGCGCAGCGATGGCTTGGATGTATACGATCGTTGTCAGTATTATTCTGGTGGTGGTTGGCTTCGTTATTTCCAAAAAGGTGTTCTACTATAACTGATCCTCGGAGAGGAGGAAAGACAATGTCGGCCAAAATACCGGAAAACGAAGCGGTCCTATTGCGGTACCAGCGTGCGCGAAACAAAGGCAGCGAGGTGCTGTGGTCAATATTTCGCTACATTCTGATCCTTGGTATATCGTTTGTCATCCTGCTGCCGGTCTTGAAGCAAATCTCGGTCGCGTTCAAAGATCCGCTAGATATTTATGATCCAACGATCTATATGATTCCCGTCAACTATACGATGGAGAACATTCGGCTGGCGATGAACGTTCTGGACTACTGGCCGCTTATTCAGAACACGATGCTGTTCGTCATTTCGACGACGCTGCTTGCCACCGCCTCTTGTGCGCTCGCGGGTTACGGCTTCGCGCGGTTCACCTTTCCGGGCAGCAATGTGTTGTTTGCTCTCGTCATTATGACGATCCTGATTCCGTCCAGCACGCTTATGGTACCGATGTACCTGCATTTCCGGGAGTTTGACGTACTTGGTCTCGTTAAGCTGTTTACGGGCAAGGACGGCGTCAATCTACTGAACACGTATTGGCCTTCGTTAATCACCTCGGGGCTCGCCATCGGCCTCAAGGCAGGTCTGTTCATCTATATCTTCCGGCAGTTCTTCAGGGGACTGCCGAAGGAAATCGAGGAATCGGCTCTCATCGACGGAGCCGGCGGTTTGCGCACGTTCTTCACAATCATGCTGCCGAATGCGATTCCGCCGATCATTACGGTCCTGCTGTTCTCGTTCGTCTGGCAGTATAACGACACGTTCTACACGTCGCTGTTCATGAGTGATAGCAACCTTATGGCGGTCAAGATCGCATCGTTCCCGGCAGACGTTAATCAATTCCTTCCTCGTCTGCTTGGTATCGAGGGAACAGAGGCTCGTGCAGATCCGAACCATGTATCGATGATCGTCGATACCGGCATTCTGCTGGCCATCGCACCGCTCATTATCTTGTACCTGTTCGTCCAACGCAATTTCGTAGAGAGCGTTGAGCGCACCGGCGTCGTCGGTTAACAGCAAGAATCCAATACGGAAGGGAGAACCCGGCAATGAAGGAGCATTTGCAAGGAAGATTGGCGGTCGAGCCAAAACTTATCCATCCGGCGGCAAGCGATAACGCCATACGGTTGATGGCCTATCTGTGCAGCATATACGGCAAACGGACGCTGACCGGACAGCAGTACGGCGTCGTCTCGACGCCCGAGATGGACGTTATTGTTCAGGCAACCGGCAAATACCCGGCGGTCGGCGGTTTCGACTTCATGAACGATTCGCCGTCCCGCGTTGAACGAGGTGCCGTGCCAACCGATACGCCGCTGGCGATCGACTGGTGGAGACGCGGGGGAATCGTAACGTTCTGCTGGCACTGGAATGCGCCTAAAGATCTGATCGATGAGGCGCCGGACAACGGATGGCACCGGGGCTTCTATACGAGTGCAACGACGTTCGATATCGCGGGAGCCATGAACGACGAGTCATCCGAAGACTTTGACTTGTTGATGCGCGATATCGACGCCATTGCCATCCAGTTGAAGATCCTTCAAAGCGTTGGGATCCCCGTGTTATGGCGGCCGCTGCACGAAGCTTCCGGCGGCTGGTTCTGGTGGGGAGCGAAAGGTCCTCAGCCTTGCGTAAAGCTGTGGAAGATGATGTACGATAGGCTGACGAATCTGCACGGGCTTAACAACCTGATCTGGGTGTGGAACGGTCAGCATCGCGATTGGTATCCCGGCGATGAGTATGTCGACATTATCGGAGAGGACATCTATCCGCCGGAGCGGACGTACATCTCGAGCGTGGAGAGATTTCGCCAAGCGCTTGGTTATACCACGGCAAACAAAATGATTGCCCTCTCTGAGAACGGGCCGCTGCCGGATCCTGACAAGATGATAGGCGATGGTGCGCCATGGCTGTGGAACTGTACCTGGTACGGCGGCTTTGTATGCGTTAAAAGTGCAAACGGGGGATGGGGCGTTGGCGAGCAATATACTGAGCGGGAGATGCTGCTGAAGTATTACGGGCACCCGTTCACGTTGACAATGGATGAATTACCCGATTTAACCGCTTTTCCAATTGAAGGATAAAAACATAGCGTTTGCAGGCAATCGCCTCGAGCGCATGGTCCGAGTGCAATAGTAAGGTTCACCGCCACATACAACGCGCAAGGGAGGAAATGAACGATGACCTATAAAGTGCTGACGGAAGAACAGGTTGAACATTTCATTGAGAGAGGCTGGGTAAAGTTGGAGGGCGCTTTCGCCCGTGAAGACGCATTGGAGGCTCAGGATTTTTTGTGGACAGAGGTGGAGAAGCGAAGCGGCGTGCGTAAGGACGACCGTGCAACATGGACGGAGCCCTTGGTCCAGATCAACGAAAATTACCTGACGCCGGCCTTTGCCCGCTGCAACACGAAGCGGCTCGGCGATGCCATCGAGGATCTGATCGGTCATGGACGCTGGGCGAACCGCACTGTGTACGGAGAGACGGAGCGGCTTGGTGGGTTCGGATGGTGGCCCGTCAATTTCTCCCTGAACGCCGACCAGCCCTGGACGGTTCCGATCAACGGCTGGCATTGGGACGGGATCCACTTCAAACATTTCGTCGACAGCCCGGAGCAAGGGTTATTATGCTTATGTCTGTTCTCCGATATCACGCATCAGGGCGGCGGTACGTTTATCGTGGAGGGCTCGCACAAGGTTGTCGCCCGATTCCTGGAAGGTCACCCGGAGGGATTGGAACTCGGGGAAGCGATTGGGAAGTTGAATCGCGAGCATCCCTATCTGCGCGAACTGACTGGCGCGGACAGGGGGAAGGACAGTGAGGCCGGCGATATCTATGCCAACCAGTACGCCGGGGCACCGGATGCAAAATCGGCCGAGGAAATCGCCAAAGCCCGGCTCGACAAGTTCATGAACAATGACTATATCGATGCGGGCGGCGCTACGCTGCGCGTGCTCGAGACGACTGGCGGGCCTGGCGACGCGATTCTCTGTCATCCATTCTTGTACCATTCGTCCTCCCAGAACCTGATTGGCGTTCCTCGGTTTATGTGCAACCGCACGACGCCGTTAACTGAGAGGCTGAACTTGCAAAGGGAGAACGAGGCGAATTATTCGCCGCTTGAGATCAGCATTCGCAAGGCGCTTGGTCGCCAGTAGAGTACGGGGATATCGAATGCTTTAATGGCGGGAGCGAGTTTTAGTAATAAACCGAAACGAGGGACGGCATGGAACGATTGTTCATCAAGGGAATGACATGGGGATGGAGCGCAAAGCGCGGCGACTACCGGACGGAAGAAGCAGCGGACTCCATGCGCAAGCTGAAAGAAACCGGAAGCGAATGGATTGCGCTCTCTTTCTGGACCTGGCAGGACACGGTACATTCGACGCAAATCCCGTTTGATTACGGCTTTACCGTAACCGATCGCGACATTGAAGCTGCCGTGCGCGAAGCTAGACGGAGCGGGCTGAAAATTTGCCTTAAGCCCGTCGTCAATTCGCGGGATGGCCTCTGGCGGGCGCATATCGGATTTCCGGAGGAGGACAATGGCAGTCCCTCTTACTGGGACCGCTGGTTCGAATCGTATACGAATTTTCTGGTTCATTATGCGGAGCTTGCGGAGGATTTGGGCTGTGAAATGTTCTGCGTCGGGTGCGAGATGGTCAAAACCGAGTCGCAGACGGCTAGATGGAAGCAGACGATTGCCCGCGTGAGAGAGGTTTACTCGGGGCCATTAATCTATAACGCCAACCACGGCAGTGAAGACGGCGTGACGTGGTTCGACCAGGTAGATGTCATTGGCACAAGCGCTTATTACCCGGTCGGCAGTGTGCCAGGTGATACGGAAGAGAATATGATCGCCAAATGGCTGCCGATTCGCGACAAGATGGAACGGCTGCACCGGAAGTTTAACAAGCCGGTCGTATTTATGGAGATCGGTTGTCGCAGCGCGCATGGCTGCGCCACGATGCCATGGGATTACTTGCACAAGGACTTGCCGTTTTCCGAAGAGGAGCAGGCGAACTTTTACAGTTCCGTTATCCAGGTATTCTGGGATCAGCCGTGGTTCGGCGGATTCTTCTGGTGGGATTGGAGCGTGAAGCTGTACCCGCTGTCGGAAGCAAAGACGAACCGCGGGTTCGACGTGTACGGCAAGCGCGCAGGCCAAATTTTAACGGAGTGGTATACTGTCCGGTAATGCGGCATCCCACCGATTTATATCCATGATTAAATGCTTGCCATTGGAATGCAATGGTAAGCATTTTTTGTATGAACTTTCTTGTGGGAGTTAGGTGACACAAAAGTGAGTTCATTGTATCGAAACGACACAAAAATCGTAGCATTCAAGCCGTAGCCTAAAAATATCCGAGTTATTAAGCTCTAACGGAGAACGATAGCATTCCTGTAGAGCGTTAATTAACAGCTTTGCAAAAAACAAGCGCCTCTGTACGATGGGAGTACGCAACGGGTCTAGAGGAACTTCGAGTGTTTCTCTCAAATCGGGACTCAGTCGTAACGTGACTCGTAGGTGCGAAGAATCAAATCCATCGTTGGGTTGACGTGGTGTTCCCAGAACTGCGACAAGTCTTTAAAGGCCTTATGTGTAAGGGTTCATTGGCTGCACTCCGTCTTTTCCCGACACCGAAGAACTGGGGGAATTACAGCCTCACGATGTGGTTGCTCAAATGAGGCCCCAAAGGGGTAACATTTTGAAAAATATCGATAAACAAGCTGCCAGAACGAACGTCTTGTGTGCCGATTTGGATGGGATGGGATACAGTACCAACTTACCTCAACGGAATTTTGGTGTTTAGATCACAACAGAGGTTCGTGTGCGAACTTTAACCAATATACATTTCTGTCAATCCACGATACAGAAATAATATAAATTAATGCGGTAGGTGACATTTTGTACATACAAAAAGCCATTTTAAAGTGCTGAATTGATAACATTTCATGTTACAGTGGACAGTATTTGTTCGCGGTTGCAAGGACAGGAGGCAAACAAAAAGCCTGCGTCAATCAGCCGCAGGCAATAATAGAGAATAAATAAACCGATGAAGAAAGGAATCTGAGCCCAGTATTACAGGTAAGGTACAAATGAAACTGATACGTATTCCCATCAACAGTAGTCTGTCTACAGCTCCATCGTGGTCTGGACAAGGGGTTGCTCATCTGCTTGCTGAAATAGGATAAGCGCCAGTAAAAGAAGAAAAAACAATTTTAGGTGTTTCAGTCTCAATAGTCAGTATAGTGAATGATAAATGGCCGGGATCCGGACAGTTTGCAATGCAGGTTTTTTCCTTACTGTTCATTAATAGGGGGCTTGACCAGGATATTTGTAGACGAAGAAATGGAACAGATCAATTAACCATAGGGTGAAAAATTAGCCGCGGAATCGACTCCGCGGCTTTTATCTTGGGTTACATTTGAATGGATCTATACCTTCCTGGAGAAATTCCGGTTTGTTTAGTAAAGGTACGTATAAAATTTGAGTAATTCTTGAATCCAGAAAGGTAACAGGTTTCAGTCACACTTTTGCCCTCGGTTAAATGCTGTTTGGCAAGGGCTATTCTTTTGTCGACCAGATATTGCTGTAGGGTCAGTCCAGTGTATTCTTTGAATTTTCTGCTGATATAGGTTCCATTTAAGAACAATTTTGCGGAGAGGAGCTGAAGGGTGACGGTATCCGATAAGTGGGCTTCAATCAGCTGGGTGATATCTACCAGTAGCTTCGGCATAATATTGAGCGGGCCTTCGGCTTTCTCACTCTGAAAGGCGATGTTGATCATGATTAAGATTTGTGAAAGATATACGTCTACCAGAAGATCGTCTCCATACTTTTTTGAATCGACAACTTCCTGGAGTTTATGGACCAGCCTGGTCAGTTCGCTCATGGTTGGCTCATTCAGCGAAATAATATGTGTTCGCATATTCAGTGTTCCCTCAAAACAACGGTGTAGATCGCTCTGTGGTGTCGACAATCGTTCGATATACGATTGCTTAATATTGATGACTATTCGTTCATAGAGCGAGGAGTCCAGGCAGACCGCTCGGTGAAATTCATCCGGCCGTATGAAGATCAGATCTCCTTTCTTCAGCTTGTAACAAAATTGTTCAAAATAGAAATTGACATTGCCGTGCAAGAATAGGTAGATCTCATAACCGTCATGCCGATGAAAAACACTCGAAAAATTCCTGCCGCTCTTATGCAGAGTCAGCAGATCTTCGGGTAGCGGGTCATACAAATAGTCCTTCACACTTTCCTCCTCCTGTGTACCTTATCTTGTAAAGATCATTTTATGCAATAAATTATGCGTGATGTGCAATGAATTTGCAAGAAATGATCTGTAAACTGATAGATATATGACATACATAAAGGAGATTTTATTTGATGGACAAATATTTGCCAGTTCCTGTTGTGCTATATGACGGTAAAGAAACGGCACCCATCTTGCTGGATGAAGGTTATTTTGGGAATCCGTATAGCAGTCGCAGCTATAGACAAATCGTCCGGGCGGTTGGGGATTTGCGCCAAGACATCGCCATCGTTACTGGGGCAATCAAGGCAGGCACCGTGCAGCAACAAATGGTCGATGACCCACATAGTCAGGCGGTTCGTTTGGCCACGGCGGACCAGAGTAAGGTCCCCACCTTGATTCATACCGTGGAAGGCGGTAAACGGATAGAGACTGCCGTGATCATAGGGTCGATCTCGGACAGTCCGATCATCCGACAACTGATGGCGGACGGCAAGCTGGAGGAAGCTAGACAAATTGAGGGTAAGTGGGAAGCGTACCTCATTGCAGCGGTGGACCATCCGTTCGAGGGCATCGAACGTGCGCTAGTTATTGCTGGAAGCGATGCGCGTGGTACCATCTTCGGCATCTATACGCTATCCGAGTGGCTCGGTGTGTCCCCATGGTACTGGTACAGCGATGTGCCTGTGCTTGTGCAGGAGCACATTGTTCTGAATGTTTTGGTTGGCGAGCCGATTGTGGAGGAAGGGCCCGATGTAAAGTATCGCGGTATCTTTATAAACGACGAAGAACGCACCATCGACTGGGCGAAGGAAAAATTTGTGACAGAGAATGGCACGCCAAATGTGAATTTTTACCGACACGTCTTTGAGCTACTGCTTAGGTTGAAATGCAATGTACTGTGGCCAGCGATGCATGAGGGAACAACAGCTTTTAACAAGGTTACGGACGAGAACGGCTTTCCAGTAAACGCTAAGGAAGCGGCTGAATACGGCGTGATCATGTCGGCGTCCCATTGCGAGATGCTACTGCGCAACAATGTTGATGAGTGGGAGCCCTGGTATGAAGCACATAGGAACGATTATGACTGGAGCGGCGACAACTACAAGGAAGCATTCGATTATACTCTCAATAAGGAGGCCATACTGGCCTATTGGAAAGAACGCTTATCGGCCAACCGAGAGTTTGAGAGCATCCTTGCGCTCGGCATCCGTGGCGTTCATGACGGAAAATATGCATACAAAAATCTTTCCGAAACCTTTGGAACAGAGATTGCCATAATGGCCGATGTCATTCAAGAGCAACGCAAACTCATCGAAGAGGTGTATGGCCGCGCTGATGCGGCACCTCAGGTTTTCATTCCATATAAAGAAATGGGCAATTTGTATAATGAAGGTCTGAAAGCCTTCCTTCCAGACGACATCATGTTGATGTGGGCGGAGGACAATTATGGTTATTTACGCCAGGTTCCAAACTCGGAGGAACGCAGCCGTTTCGCAGGTAGCGGTATCTATTACCATAGCTCATACTGGGGCAGTCCCAAGAGCTACCTTTGGCTCAATTCCATCCAGCTCTCTCTGATGGTCGAGCAGTTCCGCCGTGCCTATGACACTGGAGCGGGCACCTACTGGATTCTTAATGTAGGAGATATAAAGCCTGGCGAGATAGTCCTAGAATGTTTCACTAAGCTCTCGTGGGATGTTACTGGCCAGGATGACAAGAAGCTGGAATCTGAGTTTTTGAAAAGCTATGCTATGCGGAACTATCATTTGTCTGAGGCTGATGCGACTACAGTGGCAAAGGTTATGGATCAATATTTCCGGTTATGCGGCACGAAACGTCCAGAGTTTTTTGGGACAGAAAACCCTTCTAGCGTTCATACGACTGGTTTTCGGGAGGAGCTAGCATTTCCCTTTAGTGTTACGGGAGACGGAGATGAAGGTCAGTTGCTTGTGGAACAGTGCAACTGGATGTTGGAAACCTTGACCACGATCTATGACAAGCTGGATGAGCAGCATCAAGCTGCTTTGTATCAGCAACTGTTGCATCATGTGACTTCGTATCTCGGCGTTGCGGAGGAGTACGTATACTATTGGAAGAACCGGCTTGCCGCGGCTCAGGGAAGATACACAAGCGCTAAGATTTATGCGGAGCTTTCCCGAAAGGGACGCACCCGGATTCAAGCGGCGCAGGACAAGTTCTGGGAATTGAGCGATGGAAAATGGCGCAAAGCCATCGGATACAGCCATCCTATTACGTATTATGGTGGAGTTAATGAAGGCATTGTACTTTTGGGCGATGACCGCTACTCTAACGTATCTAGTCCGGCGTGGGGGGCAGGCGCGGCGGCTGAAGGACAGAAAACTGCGGGCGTCGGCACGTTGCGCTTCCATTCGCGATTGAAGGATGTGCATTACTTCGATGTCTTCTCAAGAGGCAAGGATAAGGCGGAATGGGTCGCCGAAGCGGAGAGGTGGATCGTTCTGTCTGCAAGCGCCGGAAGTACGACTGCCGAAGAACGTGTAAAGGTTACAATCGACTGGTCCAATCTCAGTATCTCGGCATCAGGCTTGATTCAGGTGTTCAACGCAAATAATGGGAAAAAAGCCGGAGAGCCTATTGCGACCTTTGTCGTGACGGCAACCGTTTCGGAAGTTACTTTTGACGGCCCGTCCTTCATCGAGGCCAACGGCTATATTGCCTTAGAGGCGGAACACTATTCCGAGAACCGCAAAGGCAAGGACGGCAGCGAATGGCGACCAATCAAGTCCAATGGATCGCGCGGCGATACCATGAAAGCATTTCCGGACACCGCGGAGCGCGTCGATAATGAATTCGCCAAAACAGCGCAATTGAGATACCGCATTTATTTTTCCAGCACAGGGATGTTCAAAGGGACCTTTTACCGAATCCCTACGCTGAATGAAGGCTTTGATGATTACGGAATTCCGCGCAGCTGCCGCACGGCGATCGGTCTGGACGAAGTCCTGCCGTCCAGGGCGCAACTAGATGGTCAGTCCTCTTGGGGTGGGAGAAGATGGGAAGAAAATATTATGCGGATGGTCGAGTCGCTAGAGTTCAGTCTTACCGTTCAAACACCGGGCTGGCACGATCTCGTGATATATCGTTCCGACGCTTCTATCGTATTTAGTCGTATCGTCATAGAGACGGAACAAGGAGCCGTGGGCGATTCGCTGCTCGGACCTATAGAGAGTCCCAACAATATAGCCGGAGACGACGAGCCAAGAAACAGGGTGGCGGGATTAACAAGAGCAATATGTGAATAGCATAGGTATATAAGGCAAAATAGTAATTTTAACTTGTAGTACAATAGCCCAAGCTAATTCTGCGTGGGCTATTGTTTGTTATATTATGGGTACATTAATAGTTGTTTTTCATTAACGAATATTGTTTTCCTGCTACATAAGGAACTTTGTCTTTTTTATTCGTTATATTGGATCCAAGTTGAATGCCAGTTGCTTCAACAGGTACTAAGGGCCAATACGTGTAACAATCCATCTCGATATAATCTGAACGGCCTACTCCTTCCATTCCGAAAGAGTAGGCCGTTTTCTCTTTGAAATTTTTGATGTCTGATTGGTTTCCCATACGCTCGCTATCCGTGCTGAATGACAGACTGCGGATACCATTCTAATTAGTCGACATAGTGATAGGAAAGTCGGCTAATTCACATTGTAAGCGCTATCACTTAAAAATAGAATTAAAGTAGTCTGGGACAGGAAGGAGGCGGCTATAGCAGTCGAATTGTAAGTCTGATTATTGTATTACGAGGAACTCGAATCAAAAATCAAATTGAAAAGGGTGAATGTAATGACAGTGATTAATTTACGCAATATTAAGCTAATTCTCATGATGTTGATCATGCTGTTGGTATCGATTCAGGTAGGATATCTTTCTCCTAAACCCGCATATGCTGCCAGTAGTTTAATTCAAAACGACGTTTTCTGGAAAGACACTTCTAATAATAATATTTACTCACAAGGCGGAGGTATTCTTAAGATAGGAAGCACTTATTATTGGTACGGCGTAAAATATAATGGGGCTGTCACCTATGCGAATAGCCCAACCGCGAAAAATTCGGATACTAGTTTTAATGCAATAACAATTTACTCGTCTACTGACTTAGCGACATGGACGTTCAGAGGGAATGCGGTTGTAGCAGGTGCTGCAGGTACAACGTTCGAACCTGCATCTTGGGTTGGACGACTTGGCGCCGTATATAATGCCAATACAGGTAAGTATGTGATCATTGGTCAATATGGTGGTCCTGCTGGAGAAGGAGTCATTTTCTTAACGAGTAGTTCTCCAAGCGGTCCATTTACATTCGATCATGTTGAAAGTAATATTCCGAATGTTGTAACAGCGACTACAGGAGATCAGTCCGTTTTTGTGGATGATAATGGGCAAGCATACCTGATTTTTAGCAATTCAAACGGCAGAACCCATCTGTATGTCGCGCCTATCAGAGCATCGGATTCGCTACATATCGAGGCTGCTACTGAAGTGTATACAAGTGCCAACGGCGGTAGAGAAGGCAATGTCATGTTCAAACACAATGGTTACTACTACATGGTTTCATCAGATCTACATGGATGGAATTCATCTCACACCTACTTTATTAAATCCACTAACATTTTGGGGACATATTCTGCGGAATCAGTTATGTCGGGTACAGATGCTGATTTCTCTCACGTAACGCAAACAGGATTAGCAGTTACTGTCACGGGCACGTCTGGATCCTTCGTCGTGTTCGGCGGCGATAGGTGGAGTGATTTTGCAGGAAACGGGATAGGTTACAATCAATGGGTTCCTATTTCATTCAATGGGAGTACGCCTTACTTTAACTCCTTAAGTCAATGGAATATCGACGTGGCAAACGGTACTTGGAGCGTAGGATCGGGGAATAACTACGTGTTAAATCCGGGATATGAAGCTGACCGGGTTTCACAGAACTTATTAGCTGGCTGGACAAATTGGGATAACCTTTCTTCTGCTGAAGCAAACTCAAATGTAACAGGAGGACAGTCCGGAAGATGGGCAATGACACAATCTTATGCATCAGCTTATAATGCTAGCATGTACCAGAACATTACCGTTCCGAATGGAACCTATACGCTCAAAGCATGGGTGAAGAGCAGCGGTGGCCAAACAACGGCTCAAATTTTTGCTAAAAATTTTGGTGGAACCGAGAAAGACTATGCCATTAATAGCAGTATAAGTAGTTGGACACAAGTCACAATTTCTAATATTCAAGTAACAAATGGTTCCATTCAAATTGGTGTCTTCTCAGTTGCCAATGCTGGTAATTGGATAAGAGTAGATAATTTTTCATTAGTTAAAAATTAACAAATTATGTCCTCTGTAAACATTGTGAAAATATAAGTGAATCAAGCGGCCGATATGTGATGAAACTTTGCATGCATCTCGGGTTCGTAAGAAAACAAAAGACGAATCAATCGCTATTATTCAAATAGAGCCTCAAGCCATGGATTCCTACGGAATGCAAGAAATCATGGAGATGCTCAATAAGTTAAATGATCGTGACCTAAAAAAGCGAAAGTAATCCTTTACGATATCTTCTTTTTTGAGAATTAAAAACGAATTACTATGAAAACTATCTCTATTAGGCAATGAGGAAAACACAAAGGCTGCCCTGGAACTGAGGGACGGCCTTTGTGTTTTTAGAAAGATGAAATGGTCATATGGACTTATGTTTAATAAAAAATGTCAACAGAGTGTAAGCGATGTCAAGCTTTTGATATCGCTTTCAAAGCTTAAGGGCATTAATATTAATTTATGCAGAAACATTAACAAATGGGGGGCTTAGATAAGATGAAGAAGGCGTTTTCAATTATTTGTTTATTAGCGTTAGGTACAAGCTTGCTGGCTGGATGTGGTAATAACAACACAGAAGCTAACAAAAGTTCCACAGAGGCAAGTCAGAATACCTCGAATAAGGCAGAGACGGTCGACCCGAATGCAAAGTATGATCCGCAGTTGAACATTTCAATTGATTTTCAAGTTGCTGACGCCATGGCTAAAGACTTCAAAGAAGCAGATTGGCCTAATAACTTATGGAATCAGACGTATCGGGACAAGTATGGTATTAATCTTAATGCTTCTTGGTTCTGTAAAGGGAATGACTTATGCAGTCAAAAGAAAAGCGTTGCGATTGCGTCCGCTAATATTCCAGATATAATGACCGTTAGCATAGATCAATTGGCTGTTCTTTCGAAGACCAATATGATCCGCACTGATCTTAAAGAGGTATACGACTCATATGCATCCGATTTAACGAAAAGCGTAGTAGGTGAAGCGGGAGCAGCGCCATGGGACTCAGCGACATTTGACGGTAAAGTGCTGGCTATCCCTCAAGTAGACTCGTCAATCGATACAGCCTCGTTCCTGTGGATTCGACAAGATTGGCTGGATAAGCTTGGACTGAAAGTTCCAACGAATATGGAAGATCTGTATACCGTTATGAAAGCCTTTAAAGAACAGGATCCAGATGGAAACGGTAAAGCTGACACTTATGGGTTAATGCTGAACAAAGACTTCTTAAACCCAGGTCTTGCAGAGGCACTTGGTATCTTTAATGGATTCCATGCTTCCCCTGATATTTGGGTAAGAGATAGTTCCGGTAAACTCGCCTTTGGCAGCGTGCAGCCGGAAATGAAAGATGCTCTTACCTACTTGAACAAGATGTATAAAGATGGACTGATCGAAACCGACTTTGGAGCAAAGGATTCGGCTAAAGCATCCGAGCTTGCTGCAAGCGGCAAAGTGGGAATTGAATACGGTGCAATGTGGAACGGCATGTATCCACTTCAACAAACGAAAGACAATTTCAAGGATTCAAACTGGATGGCCTTTGCTCTTGCATCCAACGATGATCAGCCTGCTAAACCTCAAATTAAGCTAAACGTGCGTGGTTATTATGTGGTCAAAAAAGATTTCGATCATCCAGAAGCCCTTATCAAAATGCTGAATCTCTTTACAGAAGCGAATCGTGGTCCGGACAAAGAAATGTATGACAAGTTCTTTGGACCTGATGGTCCAGGCCAACATCCGACGGCATTCCAGGAATGGGCAGCCAAGAAAAATTTAACCGCACATTTGAATGTAACAGAAGCACTCAAATCCGGTGATACTTCTAAACTGAACAGTGAAGAACAAGGCTACTACGATAACATCAAGAAATACCAAGCTGGCGATAATACACAAGCTCAGTTTGAAAAGGTATTTGGCGAAACGGGCTCGTTCCGCATTATGAATGAATATGATCAGAATAATCTGTTCCAGCTTGACCAATTCTACGGTGCACCAACCGATACAATGAAAAGCCGTATGGACACCATCAAGAAAACGGAAATCGAATATTTCACTAAAGTGATCATGGGTGCAGATTCGATTGATAACTTTGACAAATTTGTTTCGAACTTGAATGGCATGGGGCTTACTCAAATTACGAATGAAGTCAATGAATGGGATGCTGCAAAGAAATAAGAGATTCATGTAGCGGGAGGGAGCTATCGCTCCTTCCCCTTCTTTCTCAACACAGACAGGAGAGGATTGTATGGAAGCGTTAAAAAGAAAAAAACGCGGGGTATCACAAACCGCTTTTCATATCATGCTATTGCCTGCCGTCATTATCGTGATCATCTATAGTTATGGACCAATTGCGGGACTTGCTATTGCCTTTCAAGATTTTCTTCCTGCTAACGGATGGTTTGGATCGAAATGGATTGGTTTTGGGAACTTTGAATATTTGTGGCATATGCCAGGTGTCCTGCAAGTTCTTAAGAACACGTTTTTGATAGCAATTATGAAGTTGGTCGTCGGGATGGTTTTTCCGATTTTAATGGCATTGCTGCTAAATGAAGTAAAGTCGATGGTATTCAAAAGATCCGTGCAAACGATCGTGTACCTTCCTTATTTTCTTTCCTGGGTTATTTTATCCGGCATTTTGATCGATATTTTATCGCCATCCGGAGGAATAATTAACGTATTTCTCGGCACTCTGCACATAAAACCAATTTATTTCCTTGGGGATGAGCACTGGTTTCGCTTTATCTTAATTGCATCGCATATTTGGAAAGAAGTTGGTTTTGATACGATTGTTTATCTGGCAGCTATTTTAAGTATTGATAAATCGCTTTATGAAGCGGCGGCGCTTGACGGGGCAGGTCATTTGAAAAAAGTATGGCATGTGACTCTTCCAGGCATGCGCCCGATTATCGTATTGCTGAGCGTGCTTGCTCTTGGCAATATCCTTAACGCAGGGTTTGATCAGATTTTCAATTTGTATAGTCCACAGGTTTATAGCAGTTCGGATATTCTGGATACCTTTGTGTATCGGATTGGTATGCAGCAGATGCAGTATGGTGTAGCTACGGCAGTAGGCCTCTTTAAATCGGTTGTATCCTTGATTCTTATATCAGTCTCTTACTTCATGGCTTACAAAATTGCAGATTATCGGATTTTCTAAAGGAGGCTGGCAGCAGTGATTGAAAGACGATCATTCGGGCGAGTATCATTTCTCGCGCTTAACTATATCGTACTTGCCGTATTTGCATTAACGTGTTTATTTCCAATCTTGCATATGCTCGCGATGTCGTTCAGCTCCAACTCGGCTGTTACGGCCGGCTGGGTTACTATATGGCCTCGAGGGTTTAACTTAAGTTCCTATCAGTATATATTGGATAATCCTGCTTTCAAATCGGCATTCCTTGTATCGGTGGAAAGAGTGGTTCTGGGTGTGGCGATAAGTATGCTTCTGACCATACTTGCGGCTTATCCTTTGTCCAAATCAAACAGCCGTTTTCGTTATCGTACCGCTTATTCTTGGTTCTTTGTAGTCACGATGATCTTTAACGGTGGTCTAATCCCTACATTTATGATGGTAAAACAAACAGGTCTAATGGATTCCATCTGGGCTCTAATTATTCCATCGGCCGTCAACGTATTTAATATCATCCTCATGTTGAACTTTTTCCGGACACTTCCACATGAGTTGGATGAGTCGGCTATGATCGATGGAGCTGGGAACTGGAGAACGCTATGGAGTATTTATTTGCCTATTTCCAAGCCATCCATAGCAACGATCTTGCTTTTCTCTGTCATTTTGCATTGGAATTCGTGGTTTGATGGCCTCATTTATATGAATTCACCAAGCCATTATCCTCTTCAAACCTACCTCCAAACGGTTATTGTATCGAAATCACTGGATAGTATGAGTACTAGTGACTTGTCCGTGCTTAACTCGATTTCGGACCGTACAGTTATGGCTGCGCAGTTATTTGTCTCCATACTGCCGATTCTCTGTATTTACCCGTTCCTTCAGCGATATTTCGTACAGGGCTTAACACTCGGAAGTGTGAAAGGATAATGGGCATGAACTATACGAGTATAAAAAAAATTTTCGAACAGCCGGAGATGGAATATCGTAGCGTTCCGTTCTGGTCATGGAACGATGATCTGCAGCAGGAAGAGCTTGACCGTCAAGTGAAAGGCTTCAAGGAACAGGGGATGGGCGGCTTCATGATGCATGTGCGGGAAGGGTTAGAAACCCCTTATCTGCAGGCCGAGTTCATGGAGCGAATTAAGAAAACCGTTGAGACTGCGAAACAAGAAGGAGTATTTGCCTGGCTTTATGACGAAGACCGCTATTCATCTGGTATGGGAGGCGGACAGGTTCCAAAGCTTGGTGGGGATGATGTACGAGCCAAAGCCCTTACGATCGAAGTGACAACTACGGCAACAGTGGATACAAAAGTTCTGGCGGTATATGAAGCAAGCGTTCATGATGATAGGATTCAAAGCTTTCAATTGTTGGAAAAGGATATGATTGATGGAGGAATTCAGACGAAAGACGGAGTTGTCTATCTTGTTTTCCGTCGTGAGGTTGCCCCAGCTAATGACTGGTGTCACGGTGATACGTATACCGATAATCTGAATCCCCGTTCTACAGAATTATTCATTCAGTCCACTTATGAAGCCTACAAGGAAGCGGTAGGTGAAGAATTCGGCAAGACCGTACCCGGTATATTTACAGACGAGCCAAGCATTCGTGGATTTGCTGAAGTTAATCTTACCGATCGAGCCTGGATGTCTTGGACGGATGCCTTCCCCGCCTATTACAAAGAAAAAAACGGATATGAGATTTGGGATGTACTGCCTTACCTATTCTTTATGGGTGATGGGGCAGAAAAAGCGAGATTCGACTATTGGAAGACGATTACCGAATTGTTCTGTGAAGCTTATACGAAACAAATTGGGGATTGGTGCAGCGTAAATGGCCTACAGTTTACCGGCCATTTCCATTCGGAAAGCAGCATGCTCGGTTCCATTCAGACAACGGGTGCGGTAATGCCACACTATCGTTATCTGGATATCCCAGGTATCGATACATTGTGTGAGCAGACGGATGAGAGTTTAACGATCAAGCAGGCAGCAAGCGTTGCGAGGCAATACGGGAAGAAACGGATCATCACCGAGACCTACGGCGTAACGGGATGGGAATTTACTTTTGAAGGACGAAGGTGGCTTGGTGATTGGCAGTTTGTACTTGGCGTCAATTTCTTAACGCATCATCTTGCCCTTTATTCGTTGAAAGGCTGCCGCAAAAGGGATTATCCGCCTTCTTTCAATTACAATACGAACTGGTGGGAGCATAACCATGTGCTTGAGGACTACTATGCACGACTAGGGGCTGTACTTAGTGAAGGTGAGGCTATTCGTGACGTACTCGTGCTCCACCCTGTTACTAGTGCATGGACAATGCTTGGTGTTGACGTGAAGGGTGATTACGCAAATCAAGCTGGCAGAATAAAAGAGGTTCAAGATTATGATGCCTCTTTCAGCCAATTTATTGATTTGTTATTAGCCTCTCATTACGACTACGACTTAGGTGATGAACTGATTTTAGAGGAATGCGGCAGTGCAGAGAAAGGAAAATTGAATGTTAATTTGGCGTCATACTCCGTCGCTGTGATGCCTAACATGAAAAATTTGCTCCGCACTACGTTTGACTTGCTTCAAGCATTCTTGAGATCCGGCGGAAAAGTAATTGCGGTTGGAGAGTTACCTGCTCTTATTAATGGCCTTCCATCTGAAGATATGAGGCGGCTTGCGGATCTAGAAGGATTCATTCAAGTGGAAGATCAAGGTGATGTTCCAGCTGTACTGGAGCGAATTCTTCCTCGTGAGGTCAGCATTAAGAACAGTAATAGACGTGAAGCGGAAGCCTTCCTCTATATGCTGAGAGATCTAGAAGATAGTCGGGTCCTGTTTGTCGTAAATAAGGATCGGAATTCTGCTTACGACGTTGAGCTCGAGCTCAGCGGCTGCGGGAATGTCGAAGAATGGGATGTTCTAAACGGTACCGTTAAGCCAGTGAAGGCTAGTTATAGAGCTGGGAAAATGAGATTCCGTGCTGCGTTTGGTCATGCAGATTCGAAGCTCTACGTCCTTCGTAAGACTGCAGAAGAAGGCATTTTCGTAGAACCGGAAATGGATCATTCGAACAGCAAACAATTTGTAGCAGCATTAGGCCCAGTTGCTCGATTTACTAGAACAGCACCAAATGTACTAACACTCGATAAATGCCGCTATCGGTTATCCGATGGTTGGTGGTCCGAGGTTATGGATGTATGGTTGGCTCAGCGTGATATTCGAGAGAAGCTTAAGATGAGGCAGGTATATGCCAATGGCGGATTACAAAGACATTTGTGGATTCATGAAGCTCATGAATGCGATGGAACGCCCGTATCTCTTGAATTTGTCTTTGACGTTATTGACGTTCCGGATTCAGAGGTGCGAATTGGTATTGAAGAGGCTGAGCGTTTCGATTTAATCCTGAATGGAGATGTTGTACCTAGTAAGCACGAAGGCTGGTATCTCGACCGTAGTATCGGAACGATTCCCCTGCCAAGGCTTGCGCGTGGCAGCAATACACTAATCTTAAACTGCAATTACTCGCATGATATGGAGATTGAGGATTCATTTCTCATTGGCGATTTCGCTGTCATGTCAGACCGAACCATACGCAAGGAACCGGATAAGCTGCGCTTTGGCGACTGGGGGCTTCAAGGATACCTACATTATTGTGGAAGCATGATCTATCACTTGGAGTATGATTATGTACCAGAGGATACGGAAGGTGCAATGATCCTTGAATTAGGGGATTACAAGGCGGTTACAGTGGATATCAAGGTGAATGGCAAGCATGCCGGACATATTCCTTGGTCCGCTGCGAAGCAATTGGATATTAGCGGACTACTCCTGAATGGTGTAAATCATATCGATATTGAAGTCGCAGGAAGCCCTCGCAATGTGTTGGGGCCGCTGCATCAAGCTGGTACCCATTACAATTGGAAAGAATGGTGGGATTATCGTCGCACTGGAGCCGAATATACACCGGATTATGTAACAGTTCCCTATGGATTGTTGAGTCAAATTCATATCTACAAGCGAGCGGCATTATAAACAGCTTTATTAACCGGGTTTTGCGCTAAAGCGCCCGGTTCTTTCTTTTTCATTCTAATTTGAATACCGCTCACTTGGAAGTGTAAGCTAGGAATTGATACGTTATTAGTGTCAAATTGTCTTCACTCCCAGATGGGAGCGGGGGAAATTGGGAGTGAACTTCGTATTCATGCGACTCATAAAAATGCGACCTAGAAGCACATCGATATATACAAAAATGATTATTGCATTCATCATAGCGACGCTGCCAATCTATCTGTTGGCTGCCTTTCTCTATAATTGGAGTACAACAATTATTAAGAAAGACATTACGGATTCAGCACAGATTCAATCGACCAATTATATGAAGGACTTGGATAATGAGATAAAAAGATTAGCGATGATGCAGAATCAACTGTTTAATAATGATTTTCTTGAGGAACTGGTTAACACATCCGACACCGTGCACGGTTACCGTAAAATCGAATTAATTCTTAACATTAGGGCGCAGCTCTTAACGGTGAAAAACAGCAATGACGATATCAGCGATGTTCGCATTTATCTTCCGACGATGAAATCAGAAATTTCCGCTGTAACTGGATACGGCGAATTAAACCCGGATATTATCACACCGGATAAATTAACCTCAAACTATCAACTGCGTGCAAATAATGGTCTGCTGCTCATGGATGCCTATCCCGAATATAGGGTAGTAAACGGGATGCCTGATCTGATTGTTGAAATAGAATTAGCACCTGACGTATTGAAAAAAACGATGGTAAGTTCCATACAGCGTGATTATACGGGAGCGATTCAACTGCGGCTTAATGGTGAGCCGCTGTTCGATGAGACGATCAATGAAGGACAAAAGGATTGGTTCAAGACGGGCAGCGAGAACAAAACGGGTGAGGTTACCCTTCACGGACAAAAGTTTTTGCTCATTCATGCCAAATCAACTGAATTTGATATCATGCTGGATCATTACATCCGTAAGGACCTCATATTTGAGAAAGTAAACCAAATTGTCAAATGGACAGTTGTTTTCTTCATTCTTACTGTACTTGTCATTGCACTATACCTAATCTATATTAATCGAACGATTAGAAGGCCACTAGTAAAGATTGTCCGCGCGTTTCGACACCTGGAAGAAGGAAACTTCGAAATGAACATCCAGCATGACAAAAACGATGAATTTCAGTATATCTATGGACGATTTAATGAAATGCTTGAGAATCTTAAATCGTTGATTGAGCAAGTCTATAAGCAGGAAATATTAATCAAGAGTGCGGAGCTCAAGCAATTGCAGTCGCAGATCAATCCCCATTTTCTATATAACTGTCTATTTAGCGTGATCAGAATGATTAAATTAGAACGGACAGAACAGTCTGTTCATTTTATGGAACATTTGGCACATTATTTTCAATTCATTACCCGGAATGCTAGGGATACGGTAAGAATCGAAGATGAAATTGCCCATGCGCGTAATTACTCTGTGCTTCAATTAGCTCGATTCTCAGATCGTATTTCCGTAGAGTTCAGTGATGTGCCTGACGATATTCGAGGCGTTGAGGTGCCGAGGCTTATTTTGCAGCCGCTTGTGGAAAATGCGTTCCTACACGGGTTGGAAGACAAGCTGGAGGATGGGTTGTTTAGAGTAAGTGTAACGTCTTGGAATGACAGAATCGTTATCGACGTGGAAGATAACGGAGATAACGGGGAGCTTGAAGTTGCGAAAATGAATCTGTTATTGGAAGCGTCGGATGAAGGTCCGGAAGTGACGGCGATCTTGAATGTTCACCGGCGTTTGAAATTTAAATACGGAGAGACAAGTGGACTGGCGGTATCGCGCAGTGAGCTTGGGGGCGTTAAAGTAAGCATGACTATTCAGCGGGAGGTGAGCTTAGATGAACCGAATGCTCATCGTTGATGACGAGAAGTTGATACTTGAAGGATTGGTTCAATTATTTACACAAGAAAGCACTGGGGATTTGGCTGTTTATCAGGCATCCTCGGCTATTGAGGCTTTATCAGTTCTCGCGCGGAAAAAGATAGACATCTTGCTGACGGATATTCGTATGCCATCGATGACAGGCCTTCAGCTCGCTGAGGAAGTAAGAGAACGCTGGCCGGATTGCAGGATTATCTTTCTAACTGGTTATCATGACTTTGACTATATTTATGAAGCAGTGAAGAGAGGCTCAGTCCGTTATGTGCTGAAAAGCGAAGGTGACGCCAGAATTTTTGAAGTTGTTCAAGATACGATTCAGGAGCTCGAAGAAAGTCTGCGCGTGGAGTCGCTCCTACAGCAAGCCATTCAACTCCAGAAGCGGCAGAGCTCGCATTACCGATCGTTGTTTCTTTCGGATTTGGCAGAGGGTCTGTTGAACGAAGAAGAGTTTGAGCATAGTTCCTTTATGGATCTGAATATTTCACTAGAAAAGGAATTGCCAGTGTATTTTGCCGCCGCTCGATTGGATGAAGGCTCCAAAAGATTGAAAGGAACCGAGAAGGATTACATGTTCGCTGCACTAGACGCACTCTGTCAGCGTTATCTCTGCCCTTCTGTCAAGATTACTGGCTATTCGGATTCACATTGTTATTACTATCTGTTCATACAACCTAAAGATGATACCTTGCTTTCGCGAGAGATGATACATGCCTTTCTTATCGGCTCCTTTGAAACCATTCAACGTTCTGCTGAAGTTACATTACAGCTGCCTGTATCGTTTGCTCTCATGGATCAGCCTATGGGATGGATGGAGACTTCCAGGGCTATTCAAGTTATCAAATTACTTTTCTATCCTTACCATGGCGAAGAACGAATTATTCTAACGGAGAAAAGCATGGCTTCGGTCACTCTTTCTGATGAGAACAGTAATTATCAGGAGCTTGCTGCGCTACAGCAGCAAGCGAGCAAAGTAGAGCTGTATTTGGAGAGTGGTCAAAAAGAAGCGTTGTTACAGCTCATTGAAATGCTGCGGGCGGGCTTGCGGCCCTTTATTATGGAGGATCACAAGGTTTTGGCTGCCTACAGCTCCTATTCGCTTCGTTTCTTGATAGGTTTGAATAAATTTGGGCTTTCGGATAAGCCTCAGATCCAGCCGCTATTGAACATGCTGATGAATCCGATCATTCATCGTACATGGGAGCAAGCGATTGATATTTTGATGGAGCTTGCCCTATTATTCTTTGAATTCCAGAGCTCTCAGATGAGCATGGTCAAAAATGATGTTATTGGCAGACTGAAAAAGTACATTCATCAAAATCTCTCGGGTGATTTGTCTTTAACCAACTTATCTGAACAAGTGTATTTGAACCCGGAGTATATGTCCCGGTTGTTCAAACAAGCCGAAGGCGTGACTTTATCCGATTACATTACGGCTCTCAAATTGGATAAAGCGAAGGAGCAGCTGAATCTACCGAATCTGTACATTCAAGATATAGCCAGCAATCTAGGCTTTTCAACTGCGGGGTATTTTACACGATTCTTCAAAAAAGAGACCGGCTTGACGCCGCAGGAGTTCCGTTCTAAGTCATTGTAGGCCATTATATGGAATGCATTAATAATCATAAAGGGAGTGTGCTTCTCATTAGACCGCATCATCTTCATTTGCAAAATTATTATTCATCGCTTGGTATCGATACTTGTAAGCCATCATTTTCCTGGCAGTTAGAAGGAGACGGAAGGGCAGAACAGCAGACGAATTATCGCATCATTGTTGCGCAAAGTGAAGAAGCGCTTGAAATACCGGATAAGGCAGTCTGGGACACCGGCAAGGTTAAGTCTGATGATCAACTTGGTATTTCCTATGAAGGGAGGCCGCTAAGCAGCACAACGGGGTACTTCTGGAAGGTTGCCGTATGGGACCAAGATGATAAGGCTTCATGGAGTGAAACGCAATTCTTTTATACAGGTTACCTACATGGGGAGAGCTGGGGCGCAGCTTGGATAGGTACCGGTAAAAACAAACCGTTCTATGCCCGTAGCGAATTCAGAATAGACAAGCCCGTAAAGCGGGCAATTGCCTTTGTTTCGGGACTGGGTCATTTTAAGCTTTACATGAATGGCAGTAAGATTGGTAATCACGAGATGGACCCCGGATGGACAAATTATCGGGAGTCTATCCAATATGTAGGCTTCGATTGTACGAAGCAGATTCGTGATGGATTGAATGCGATTGGATTATCTGTCGGTAATGGCTTTTATTCTGGGGATGCGGGTGACAGACATTTCTATACGATGGATAAGGGCTACGAAGCATATGGTACCGAGCTCATGGCGATCGGGGAATGGCATATTGAATACGAGGATGGTACGAAAGCCCATATTTGTACCAGCGATGATGAGTGGACCGTCAAGGATAGCGCAACCACTTTGGCGAACGTATATGGCTCCGAAAATTATGACGCGAGGCTGTATCCAGCAGGCTGGAATGACCTTGGGTTTGATGATTCTAGTTGGGAGCAGGGAACTTGTCTAATCCCTCCAACAGGATCGCTGAGCTGTCAGAATCAACCTCCAATTGTTGTGAAGCATATTTATGATACCGTCTTGATTGAAGAACCTCATGAACAAGTCTATGTCTTCGATCTGGGTCAGAACATGTCAGGGATGTTTGAAATTTACGTGAGCGGCTCTGCGGGAAGCAAGGTAACGATAAAGCCGGGGGAACTGCGTAATGAAGATGGTACAGTCGCAACTCCTTGGGACATCGTTACCTATTCGGAATATACGCTTGCGGGTACTGGTGAAGTAGAAGTCTGGAAACCGGATTTTTCTTGCTATGGGGCAAGATGGGTACAGATTGAAGGCTGCACCAGGGAAATGGAGGATAAAAGCAAACCTTTCATTCACGATGTAAGGGGACATTTCGTCACCTCGGCTTCGCAGGATGTTGGCGAATTAGAGACGGATGATCCGCGGATTACAAAGCTGGCGCAAATTATCCTTAAAGCCATCGAAAGCAACCTTCAAAGCGTCCACTCCGATTGCCCAACCATTGAAAAATTAGGCTGGATTGAGACTGCACATTTAATGGGGCCTTCTGTCATGTATGTAAAGCATGTAGATGAACTGTGGCTGAAGATTACCCGTGACATGATAGAGGCGCAGACGGAGGAAGGACTTATACCGGATATCGCTCCTGAATATTCCAAATTTGAAGGTCCATTCAGGGATTCTATCGCTTGGGGGAGTTCGATTGTCATTGTGCCGGAGCTTTTGCTGGAGACCTATGGCAATCGGACGGCTATCATCGAAGCTTACCCGGCGATGAAGCGATACATGAACTATTTGAAATCAATGGAACTACAGGATGGACTCATTGGTCATGGACTTGGGGACTGGGGAATTATCCCGCAAACAGGTGGGGACTATATTGAGAATGTTGAAACTGCGATCTACTGCTATGACTATGTATTGATGGCAAAGTATGCGGAGATGCTTGGATTTCCAGAGGATGCGGTGCATTATAGCCTTGAGGCTGAACGAATCAAATCAAACTATAACCGTCTATTGTTAAAGTCTATCAATGGGGAGCATCGACGATATGCTTATTGTAAACGGGATGGAACCCATCATCCGGCTAACCAAGTCATGCAAGCGATGCCTTTATACTTTGGTCTTGTGCCGGACCGGCATCGGCAGGATGTTGAGGCTGCTTTGTTACAAGCCGCTTCTTCTAATCAATTGCTGTCCGGTGAAATCGGACTACGGTATTTATTCGGTGCCTTGGCGGGCATGAAACAAAATGAGATTGTCTATCAGATGATGATGCAGCCTGAGCACCCCAGCTATATCCGATTCGTAGAGAAAGGCGAGACAGCGCTGCCAGAATTTTGGACAGACGATGCCCGCTCTCGCAATCATGACATGATGGGCCATATCCTGGAGTGGTTATATAAAGATATGCTCGGCATTTCTTCAAGGAAAGATGCTTATAAAGAAATTAACATCGCACCGATGTATTCGACCTCCGTTCGACACATAAGAGGTAGTTACAAATCGGTAAGAGGTCTTATTGAAGTTGATTTCTCGCATAACAGAGACGGCTCGAGCCTGTACGTAAGTATACCGGCAAATACAACGGCATCCATCAAGCTTCCGCTTACCTCCTCGGACGAGGAACTGTTTGAAAATGGACAGAAAACCGATTTCGAGCGAGTCATCGAAGAAGGAATGCATTATGCCTTAACGTCAGTTCAATCCGGGAAATATAGTTTTAAAACAACAGGCAAGCATTAATCTTACTTTACCTTTCATTTGGGACAACTGAGTATTTTCAGCTGTCCCTTTTGTTGGTGTGCCACGCATAGCGATTAACTAGGCGGTGAAAGTCCGATGTGGGGGCTTGTAGTTGCCAACCACTAGCCAAGAGCAAGGGTGTTCATCGTGAGGTGGAATCTGAAGTGACACCGATCTACGAGAAACAATTCTCGGAGAACAGCTTCTACCAAAGCAGAGGGGAAACGAAGGTCAGAGTCCAATACGAGGAATTCATAATGCCTAATAAAAACGCCGTTTATCAAGTTTATTTTGATAGGCGGCATTTTATTTTTTTTAAGATGAAGTTGTTAAGATAAGTAAGTGGGTGATAATAAAGAAACTAATGTTGATTCTTGCTTTCTTACCTATTAAGGTCTGGACACATTTTGTTGACATCTTCTAGACAAGTTGAACACAACTTCTAGACATTCTCATAACAATTGGACGGTACACTTTGAGTTAGTAGAGAAGTTTTATTTCAATAGACGAGTTATGGTATTATCGACTCATTCACGCAAGCGCGATTTGGACTTGTACAGATTGGAGCCTCATAATGGATAGAACGAAAATACTCATCATCGAAGACGAAGAGGCAATCGCTGATCTGCTCGCCTACGGCCTGGGGCGCGAAGGCTTCGAGACCCGTATAGCGGGCAGCGGTGCAGACGGGCTTCGGGAACTGAAGCAATTCCAGCCTAATCTGCTGGTACTGGATTGGATGCTGCCGGACCAAAGCGGCCTCGATATCTGCAGGCAGGTAACTGCCAAATATAATATCCCTATACTCATGCTTACGGCGAGATCGGATATTACGGACAAAATCCTCGGCCTAGAAGTAGGAGCAGATGATTATATTACGAAGCCGTTTGATCTGCGGGAGGTCGTGGCTCGTATCCGTACGATACTCCGCCGGCTGGCACAAGCCCAACAGGCTGTGGAGGAGGCTGCGCCCTCGGTGATCGGCTTCAGGGACATCATCATTTCTCCAGCCGAGCGGCTTGTGACCAAGCATGGCGAGACGGTTGACCTCACGCCGAAAGAGTTCGATCTGCTTATGACGCTGCTTGGTGCCCGGGGCAAAATTTTCACGCGGGCGGAGCTGCTTCAGTTCGTCTGGGGCTACGATTTCCCCGGTGATATGCGGACGGTTGACACCCACATTCAGCGGCTTCGCAAGAAGCTGGACGCAGCGGATCTGATTACAACCGTGTTCGGCATCGGCTACAAGTTCGAGAAAAGGACGGACTGACAGTATGCTGCGCACACTACGGGCAAAATTCGTCATAGGCTTTTTTCTGATCTTTTGCCTGTCGTTCCTTGTTCTGAACGTCACGCTGAAAGAATATATACGATCCAGCAACCGGGACATGATTACCTCAGACCTTGTCGAGCTAAAAAATAACAGCAACGTTTATGTCCTGCAAGCTTTTCTCATTAATCACTTCACGAACAACGACCTCTATTTCGGTCAAATGGCCGAGGAGATGGTTTGGGACCTTCACCGCGCCACTTCTAGTGACGTCAGCGCCTACACGGTCGATGGCATTTTACTGTATTCGACTGACGTGACAATGTTTGCCGGTCGTTCGAACGAAGACCTCAAGCTGGCACTGGGCGGAAAGACCGCTTATACGATTACGTATGAAGGCAGCACCGGCTCCGTGCTCTATTCTTATCCTGTCGTCATCGACGGGGTAAAGGTAGGTATTCTGAGATTTGCTAAAGACTTCTCGTCTCTCTATGAGCAGACGGAACGAATTCTCAACATCCTCTTTTATCTTGCGCTAGCGATTTTCCTAACAGCGTTCCTGTTCTCGTACATGCTGTCCCGGCATATTACGATTCCTCTCGTCAAGATGACTGACGCTTCCACGGAGGTTATAAGGGGCAATCTGAACATCCGCTTGAAGTTTAGGCGTAAGGACGAAATTGGGCGGTTGGCGGAAAACTTCAATGACATGATTGGGCGGATCGATAGCCAGATTGCAATGATTGCTCGCGACCGCGACAGGTTAAAGGCACTTAACGAGCAGGAAAAACGATTTTTTGATAACGTTACGCACGAGCTGAAGACGCCGCTCACGTCCATTCTTGGGTATGCTGAGATTATCCGGGAGAACGGAGAATCGGACCGCGTTTTCTTCGACAAAGGGATGACACATATCGTGGATGAAAGTCGGCGGCTGCATGGAATGGTACTGAACTTGCTTGAAGTGTCGCACCGCAATGCCGTTATGGATGAAGCTACGCTTGTCGATACAGGGACGCTCCTTCGCGACGTCTGTGATTCGATGGAAATTCGCGCCAAGCGTTACAAGAAGCGTATCGTCCTGGAATTGGAGAACGGACTTGTCGCATTCGGTCAAGCGGACAGGCTGCGGCAGTTGTTTATCAATCTGCTCGACAACGCAATCAAGTACAGCGCACCAATGGCGGAAATCTCGGTTATTGGAGATAGAACCACGAAAGCGGAATCTATCCGGTTCACATTCCGTAATCCGGGCGAGACGTTGTCGCCTGAACAGATCGCGAGCGTGTTCGAGCCCTTCTATTCCGGCGACAGGAAGTTTAAGGAAGAAGGGAGCGTTGGCCTTGGTCTCAGTATTGTAAAATCCATTGTTGACGATCACGGCGGGATGATACGTTTAGAAAGCAACGAAGGGTGTACGACCGTTTGCGTTGAGCTTCCCGGTGACGGAAAGAAGGGGGAGATTAACGATGCGTAATAAGATTAAAAAGTGGAAGCGGCTCCGAGCTATTGCTGCTTCGCTCATGGCTGTCCTGCTGCTTCTAATGACAACCGGCTGCATGGGTAATCCCCGTTCCGAGACGATCGTTATTCCGGAGACAGAAAGCGAGAAGCCGGCAAATGAAGCAAGTCTCGGAAAAGAGTTTCAGGTAAAGACGATTTATCCGCTGCCTGTATCCTCTTCATCCGAGCTTCTCGGCTGGACTAACGGGGAAGCCGTCATCGGCTACTTAGAAGATAACGTCCCTCAAATAGCTCCCTCTAACCGCATGCAGATGTTCGTTCCTCCTTATGAACAGTCCAAGCAGCTTGCAGGTACTACGAACATCGATTTGAAGATACTCAGCCTGTCACCAGACGGGAGGAAGATTGCAGGGCTATCGGAATCCGGGAAGGGTACTTCTTTGACCCTCGTGAACTTGGAGGGAGGTCAGGTTAAGCCGATCGCTGATTCTTCTAATGGTATACAGAGGACGCTGCATTCTCGTATCCTGCTTTGGTCGAACAACAGCAGGTTCATCTCTTACCTTGTGACAGGAAATAGCCAGGGACAATTGAACGTTGTCGTTTACGACGTAGTGGAGGGAACGACAAAACAATTCCCTCTGCCGGGCTTTTCCCTTGAGAATCGCAGCGCCTCTGTCATGCTGTCTAACGATGGAAGCAGCGTTCTCATAGAAGACGGGAACCTGGTTACAATGGCAAAGCGGAACGGAGACGGGAGCTTTGTCGTCCAATATGACCATCCATCGGGTAATGGCGGAAGTACATGGATAGACGATGACCGCTTCATGTTTCTTGGCGCGGATGGTACGTTGTTTCAGTACGATCACCGTAACGGCGAACTGTCCGTTCTGCTGGAGAAGGTTGGCAGCTTCAGCGTGTCACCAGACCGGAAGTTGATCGCATATACACGAAATAATGAAGAGGCGGTGTATGCCGGCAAGCTGCAGGGCAACAACGTGCTGTACCAAACGGCTGTTTACCAGGGCATTGTCCCGTATCAAATGCTGTGGAGTCTTAGCGATGGGGCTCTTCTGGTCGACGGGAGTAAATCACAAGCCGCTACGGCACAAGAGATTGCTCCGGCACCAGCGGCGGACCAGGAACGATTGCGGACATTTGTCATCCAGTTTCAATAATAGCTGTGTGATGGCGTTAAGAAATAGCAAGATATCCCTCATAACAGCAGGTTGGACGAATTATCGTCTATCCTGCTGTTTTTTATTTGAATTTTGGAGACATTTTGTTCACATGACGATGAAGGTTTGGATATATCTCTTTTTTATAATGTGACAAGAGCCCGGTGAGGCGGGCAGAAGGATAGAATGCGATAACAAAAGGAGAATAAGGCCATGAAAAAATACGGATCCGGTATCGTGGCGAGCTGTCTGCTCGCCCTAACATTGACTGCTTGTAATGGTGGCGGAGGGAACAATGGGGTTGAAAACCCCGAGAATGATGCTGCAGCTACAGGATCATCTACCACCACTGTAGATGATGGAGGGGCATCGCATGGCAGTGGCAAGAAGACGATCATTTTCTCAAGCTTCTGGCATGATTCCAAATACGAGGCAGCAATTAAGGAGTACGAGTCGCTCCATCCAGATGTCGAGATTAAGCTGGAAAATGTAGATTACACTGACGCAACTTTGGAATCGGACATGGAAAAGTACGTATCGAGCATGAACGCGGCTATGCTGGCTGGTAAAGGACCTGATTTGCTCGCAATGGATATTTTATCATCGGACAGCTACGTGAAGCACGGTCTATTGGCTGATCTGAGTCCGATGATGGAGCAAGATCATCAATTCAAGCAGGGCGATTATTTCGCAAACGTTCTTGACAATGTCCGAATGGGCGATTCGTTGTACTCCATGCCGCTCTCTTTCTTCCTCATGGGCTTTGCCGGAGACGAAGGTGCCATTGCCAAGACAGGTGTCAAATTTGATGACCATTCTTGGTCGTGGAGTGAGTTCACGAAAACGGCAAAGGAGATGACAGCAAGCGGTGGACTTCCATCTGCGTTGTCCTACGAAGGACCTGAGTATTTACTTGGTGAGATTGTCAGCGACAATTACTCCCTGTTCATTAATCCAGACGAACGCAAAGCGCATTTTGATTCGGCATCCTTTACAGGCCTTATGAAGCAGGTAAAGGCGATGTTTGACGAAGGTCTCGTCTCCAAGACTGGCCGCGGGGCGAACGCTTACTTCCGAAGTGTTCAGATCAATTCGCCGAAGGATTATTTGGAAACGATGAAGGTCTCCGGTCTGGAGATGAAGATGTTCGATAAGGAAGAAGGTGATCACATGAAGTTGTATGCGAAGCCGCATGCGCAGGACACGTCAGCAGGAGGTTACTTCAAGACCTATCGGAGTGTTGCAGTCAATGCTAAATCAAAAGTAAAGCCGGAAGCGTGGGAATTCATGAAATTTATGATGTCTGAAGACATACAGTCGCCGTCAACGACAACGGGTTTTCCAATTAATAAGGCAGCGTATGCCAAGCAGATCGATGAGCTGAAGAAGCAAGGGTCATTTAAGTCGGCCCAAGAAGGGCCTCTTCATGGCGCGATGATTGAAGCGGACGGCACGATGCTGAGCGGACTCGATGCCTATGTCAACGGTGCCGTACACCCTTCACAGGATGACGATTCCGATAAGATGCGGGAGTTGATCGTCACCGAATCTAAAGCCTACTTCGCTGGGCAGAAGTCAGCTGAAGCCGTTGCTAGCCTGGTTCAGAATAAAGCGATGACCTACCTTAACGAATAATTAATAGTAAAGGAATGATAGAGATGAAGAATACGGGACTTATTCTACTTTCCGTTGCCCTTATCGTGCTGACGTTGGCAGCTTGCAGTAGCAATAGAAGCACCTCCGGGAACGGCGACACGGCTGAGGGAACAGGGATGGTGAGTGGTCAACCCGGAACAACAGGCGCAAATTCCGATGAAGAAGCTATGTCTTCCAACGGAAAGAAGACAATTGTCTTCTCTTCTTTCTGGCCGAACGAGCAATACGAGCAGGCCGCTAAAGCGTACGAGGAGGCCCATCCGGACATCACGATCAAGCTTCAATACGGGCTGAGCGATGAATATAGCGATGATGGGGGAGGAGAGCAGACGGATGCGGACATTGAGAAGTTTACTACATCCACGAACGCAGCCATGCTGGCGGGTAAAGGGCCTGACCTGCTAGACCTTCGATATTTGGCCGCTGACGATTATGAAAGACATCATTTGCTGGAGGATCTGCAATCAAGAATGGACGGAGACAAAACGTTTAATAAGACGAACTACTTCGCAAACGTGCTGGACGGAGGAAACTCTGAAACAGGCCAATTCAGCCTCCCATTGTCGTTTAGCCTAAGTGGTATGGTTGGCGACAAAGCTGCTATCGCCGCGACCGGCGTGAAGTTTGATGACCGGGCATGGACATGGGATGATTTCATGACGACAGGTAGGGAACTTGTCGCGGCAAAGGGTAAATACGACGCGGTTATCGTTAGCGGTGAAGGATATCAAGTAGGCGGTAAGGATTATTTTGTGCGCAGCATTGTCGCGGACAATTATGGCAGATTTGTGGATGAAACAAGCCGAAAGGCTAGCTTTGATTCACCTGCCTTCGCCAGCTTGCTGAAGCAAATCAAGAGTATGTACGACGATGGCGTCGCTGGTTCTGCCGGCCGTGGTTATTTTATCAATGCTTCGATCTTATCCCCGGAGGACTATTTGACCAGCTTACACGCTTTTGGCGATGAAACTGCCTTTTACGTGAAGCCGCATGCAGACGAAGAGGCTGCCGGCACTTCCTTCGAAACGCGAGCAGACATCGGGATAAATGCCAATTCCAAAGTGAAGGACGCAGCTTGGGATTTCTTGAAATACTTGATGGATCACACGTCAATAGGTCTTCCAATCAACAAGGAACGCTTCCAAGACGCTATTCAAGTGTTGAAGGAGCAGGGTACAATCACACCTCCATCCATTGATTCGCAGTATAGCAAGCCATTCAAAGTGGACAGTGCTCAGCTTGACCAGCTCGAAGGTTTTGCGGACGCCGCCGCCCGCAAGAGGAACGAATCCGGGAAGGTGCTCGACATTGTAGCCGCCAATACGGATGCCTTCTTCACCGGTCAGAAATCTGCGGAGGACGTTGCGAGGTTGATTCAGAACAAAGCAATGACTGTACTGAATGAGTAGCAGGTGGTTACGGCGGCTGCGGGGTGACGGTGTGGCGGTCTGGCTGTTCCTTGGACCAAGCCTGATCGGATTTTCCTTGTTTTATCTCATTCCATTCGTACTTGGCTTCTACGAGTCGTTCACTGACGGCGCGCTCGGGGGACGGTTTGTCGGTTTGAATAATTATACGGATCTACTCCACAGCGCCTCGTTCCGTAAGGCTGCGGGTAATACCATGCTGTTTACGGCAATCGCTGTACCCCTGCTCATCGCGTTGTCGCTGACGCTTGCCGTCCTGTTGAATCGGCCGCTCTTTCTTCGCAGCTGGCTGCGGACGTCGTTTATGCTGCCACTTGTCGTACCTGTCGCTTCCGTAGTAACCGTATGGCAAATTTTCTTCGACTGGAACGGGACTTTGAACGCATGGCTGCACGAGCTGGGTTTTGCCCGCGTGGATTGGATGCAGTCGAATTGGTCCATGACGATCGTCGTTGTGATGTACATTTGGAAAAACATAGGATACGACATGATTCTGCTGTTGGCTGGTCTTCAGTCGATTCCGAAGGATTATTACGAGACGGCTTCACTTGAAGGAGCTGGCCGCTTTCATCAATTCTGGCATATTACGCTCGTCTATTTGACGCCAACCATGTTCTTCGTATTGCTTATCTCCATTATCAACTCGTTCAAGGTATTTCGGGAAACGTACTTGCTGGCCGGAGATTATCCGTATGACCGGCTGTACATGCTTCAGCATTACATGAACAATATGTTCTTCGAGCTGGATGTCCAGAAGTTAACGGCCGCTGCGACACTAATGGTAGGCTGCATCGTGGTTATGACCTCCGGATTGCTCCGCGCTGAACGTAAATTCAGGGAATATACGGAGTGAAGAAAGGAGGGAAATCATGAACAATTATCTACGCTTGTCAGGCCTTGCACTATCGGTACTGTTCAGTATTTTTGCAGCTGCGATGCTGTTCCCGATCGGCCTCACACTTGTTAGCTCCATGATGTCGGAAGCGGAAATCAGCCAGAATTACGACCTGATCGGAAAAATGGTGGACACTGCAAACGGCGGCAAGGATGCGTTCCTCAACCTGAAGCTGCTGCCGGACTGGCTGACGTTCGAGCAATATTTACAAGTACTGATCCTAAGCCCGAAATTTCTGAACATGTTCTGGAATTCGGCCAGCCTTGTCGTTCCGATCGTTATCGGTCAGACGCTCGTCGGTTCACTGGCGGCTTATGCATTCGCCAAGCTGCGGTTTCCCGGACGGGACAAGCTGTTCTTCGTTTATCTAATGACGATGCTCATGCCGTTCCAGGTCACGCTTGTCCCAAACTATCTTGTCATTGATATGCTGGGTCTTATGAACCGCTCATCTGCGATTGTGCTGCCTGGCATTTTCGGCGCCTTCGGTGTTTTCATGATGCGACAGTTCATGGCTCATATTCCATATGCGCTGACCGAAGCTGCCAAAATCGACGGTGCCGGGCAGTTAACGATATTTATACGGGTTGTTCTTCCTCTGGCCAAGCCGGGACTTGCAGCACTGGCTGTACTGCTATTTGTTGATTATTGGAATATGATCGAGCAGCCGCTTATTTTCCTGCAGGATGCAGTCAAGCAACCGCTATCGCTCTATTTGGCGCAAATTAATCAATCGGCACGTGGTGTCGGCTTTGCCGCTTCCACATTGTATATGACCCCCATGGTGTTGTTGTTCCTATACGCGGAGTCCTACTTCGTGGAAGGCATCCAGCACTCGGGCATTAAGGGATAACTCAGGAGTGATTGTAATGGAAGAACGGAAGTCCGGGTTCAGCAAACGGAAGATACGTCTCTTTGCTGCTCTGTTCCTGGCTCTGCTCGCAATATGCACATTAGCGGGTAATACGCTTCGGGGCTTGTCGTTGCCGAAGGTCTACACGCAGCTTGCGGCAAAAGGATCGGTAACGCACGAATATGAAGGTCATGCGACCGTGCAGCCGGGTCAGACGCAGGATATCACAAATCCGGCAGGCTGGAAGGTGAAAAAGGTGCTTGTCAAACAAGGCGACAAGGTATCCATCCGCCAAAAGTTGATCGAATACGACGTTAGCGAGGCGTTGCTGCAGCTTGAAGACATGCATACGAATCTGAAGAAGCAGCAGCTGTCCATGACCCAGCTGCAGACGAATTATATTGCAGCGGTAACTGACGGTGACGAGGGGACATTAGCCGCCGCGAAACTCGCAATTGAATCAGCCAAGCTTGATATTGCTTTACAGGAGCAGCATATTAAGAGTCTTCAGAAGAGTATTGCCGAAGGTCAGTCGGCCATGGCGCCATTCGCCGGTGTCGTGACCCAGGTTAATGCACTAGGTGGTGCCGTGCCGGGAGGATCGCCGGATATTGTGTTAGCCAATTCCGCAAAAGGCTATGAAATCCGGTTGCAGATTCCGGGAGACGTCGCCGGCTTGCTTAAAGTCGGTGAAACGCTGGATCAAATTACGGTTACCGGCAAGGCAAGTCGTCAGATTTCGGGGACACTCGTGACTATTGAAGATGGGGTGCTTGGAGGAGAAGTGCTTCCGCCGACAGGCGATTCGTCTGGTACGAACGAATCTGCTGGTCAGCCGAGCAGTGTGACCGTTTCTCTCAAGGACGATAAGCTGAAAGGTGGCGAGCGTGTACAGGTGAAGATCGCGAAGACCAGCGAGGAACAGACGGTGACCGTGCCAAATGAAGCCGTTCATCATAATGATCTTGGAGCATATGTATTCACGCTGGAGAGTAAGGAAGGCCCGCTCGGAAATGCCTACTATGCCATCGAGACGCAGATCAAAATTACTGACTCCAACGCATATGTTACATCCGTCGCAGGAGGGTTGTTCGAACAGCAGGAAGTAATCGTGAATAGCACTGGCTTCCTGATCGATGGGACGCGTGTGAGGAGATAAATATAATGAAACGGCAGTCAGCAGTGAAGCAACCCTTTAAAGTTATACAAATACTTTATGTGACTGTTGGGCATGAGCTCGGTATTGAACCGGGCTCATGCCTTTTAATTTTTAATTTGATTGTAGTAATCAATGTATCGTGTTAGTTCTTGATTGAAGTGATCTAAACATTCAAACTCATTATGATAAAGAAACTCTATTTTGTTATTGGTACATAACGTTCTGGATAATTTAACATAGATACAAACGAACCATCGAAAGTAAGCGTAGAGTAAAGTGGACTATTTTTATTTAATGTCAATCTCCAGCTAGTTATAGGCCTGTCACGAATCAAAAAGCCACCTTCCATTGGATCGTTGGAAATTTTAGCTCCAAGTTTATGATAAACTTCTTCTACTTCCGTTAACCACTTTTTATTTGTTTCAAGAAGATCATCATTCCAATTAACCGTGGCCATAACAGGATCACCATTAGCGTCAAAGGAATATTCTCCTTCCCCGCGCTTCTTCGTTACCGCTTTCTGGACGTATGCGATATCTTCTTGTTTGAATGTTGCAACAATATAATACAAAGTGTGATATTCAGAAAAATAGAAGGCAACATCAGCCGTTCGATTATATAGCTCCATTTGTTTATGGAAAATAAAGATTTTTTCCCATTTTGTGATGTCTAATTCGGAAATATGGAGAGCTTCCTTAACCTCTTCTTCATTCATGCCCCACGTAAGTTTTTTTATAGGAATAGGAGTGCCATAAGCAGTTGTTTTACTACAACCGACTATTAATAGTCCAAGCAGCGATAAGGTTAATAGGATAAGGATGTACTTTCGAATACAGATATTCCCCATTCATCGAAAACCTCCTCCGAATTATCTATATGATGTCATTTTAACATAGGTGTTACCAAAATATGTATGTAAGCACAAATGAAAGTCCAGTCTTTTTTCCAATCTTTATCTTGGGACAGAGGCTGGGCTCTTTTGTTCTTTTTAACGACAAAAAAGTAGCTATTACTGATAAAAATTTATTGAAAAACGATAAATCACATGTTAATATCAGGTTGGCGCTAAGAACAACTAGCAAGGGGATATTAAATATAAAGGAGTTAATCTATGAGCAGCGAACCGATCATCAGTTTGCAGAATGTAACGAAGCGGGTAGGGCGGAAAACGATTATTGATGACCTTACTTTTGACGTGCCGCAAGGTGAAATCTTTGGTTTCCTAGGGCCAAACGGGGCAGGTAAAACAACCACAATCCGGATGATTGTTGGATTAATGTCCATTACCAAAGGCCAAATTCTGATCAAAGGGAAAAATATTAAAACCGATTTCGAACAAGCCATCCGCCACGTAGGCGCGATTGTGGAAAATCCGGAAATGTACAAGTATCTTAGTGGTTATCATAACCTTGTTCATTATGCCCGTATGGTGCCGGGAGTGACCAAAGAGCGTATAGATGAAGTCGTTTCTCTGGTGAAGCTGGAAAACCGTATTCATGAAAAAGTCCGTAAATACTCGCTTGGTATGCGCCAGCGTCTAGGGGTTGCACAGGCATTACTGCATCGGCCATCCCTGTTAATTCTTGATGAGCCTACCAATGGTCTTGATCCTGAAGGGATTCGCGAGCTGCGTGACTATTTGCGATTTCTGACCCGGACGGAAGGGATTACGGTTGTTGTTTCCAGCCATCTGTTATCCGAGATGGAGCTGATGTGCGACCGAGTTGCTATCATTCAGCGAGGTAAGCTGATTGACTTGAAGCCCGTACAGTATTTTACCCATGGAAGCGACACCTTCCAGACTTATCAATTCGAAGTGCAAATGCCAGAACAAGCTATAGCAATCATAAGGCGGATTGAAGGAATACAGGAACTTAGCATTTCGGAGGATGGCCTCTTAGAGGTTACTACCGAAAGGGAACAAGTCCCGGCCATATTGGAACTACTCGTGCAGAACCAAATTCGCGTCTATGGTGTTCAAAAGGTTCGCCGGTCACTGGAAGATCAGTTCTTGGAATTAACGGGAGGTGGTCAGATTGGTTAATCTGCTACTCAATGAGAATATGAAGATCTACCGAAGGATGCGAACGTGGATCCTGGTTGGACTTATGGCTGCATTTGTAATCCTAGGGAACTTCGTGATGTGGCATGAAAACAAGAGTGCACAAGGCGATGGATGGCGGACGGAATTAATGCAGGAGAAAGAACGATGGACCGAGCAATTGAAGAAATCCAATCTGGATGAAGGGCTCCGGACGTATTACACAGAGCGAATTCCCGTTATTGATTATCATTTGGAGCATAATATCCGCTCGCCGCAAGGTACGATGTGGAATGGAATTAATGAATCCGCCAGCTTGGGGATTTTGATTACTCTACTTACCATTATTATTGCCGGAGACATTATAGCAGCTGAATTTTCAACAGGAACTATCAAGCTTCTGCTCATCCGCCCATCGAGTCGGATCAAGATACTACTATCTAAATATCTCGCTATGCTATTGTTCAGTATGGTCTTGCTGCTTACTCTGTTTGTTATATCCTTCTTGTTAAATGGAATTTTGTTTGGGTTTAAATATATGGACTTGCCTTTGCTCCATTTCACAGGAGGGCAGGTTGTTGAACAAAATATGATCCTTCATTTATGGAAGACGTATTTGCTAAATGGGATATCTACTGTGATGTATATCACGATTGCCTTTATGATCTCGTCTGCTTTCCGCAGCAGTGCGATGGCGATCGGATTTTCCATTGGTATTGTATTTGCAGGCAATATTCTTCTGGAGGCGCTGCAGCGCTACGAATGGAGCAAGTATCTGTTGTTCGCTAATACGGATCTAACTCAGTATATGGAAGGGAGGCCTTTCCACGACGGGATGACGTTATCCTTCTCCATTGGAGTACTTGCGGTCTATTTCCTATTGTTCAATCTGGTTTCCTGGCTTATGTTCACGCGTAGAGACGTGGCGGGATAATATTAATGGCAATAGAACTGGGGATTGTCCCAGGTTCCGTTGCTTTTTTTTGTTTTTATATGGTTGAATATGGAATTTGAGTGAGTTAAACTTATACCTAGATATACGATGCATCGAATAACTAGGGAGGACGATATGGCGATTAACAAGGAGCTAATGAAAGGAAGCACAGTGATTCTCATCTTGAACATACTCGATAAGAAAACGATGTATGGTTACGAGATCACGAAGGAACTCGAGCAAAGCTCGGGTGGACTTTTTCAATTAAAGGAAGGTACGCTTTATCCTATACTCCATACTTTAGAACAGGACAAGCTTGTTGAAGCTTACTGGGATGAACAGACCGGACGCAAGCGGAAGTATTACCGGATTACGGACAAAGGCCGACTTCAAATGCAGGAGAAAAAACGGGAGTGGGTTCTATTCCGTTCGACAGTTGATCTCGTGCTGGGGGAGGGTCAAGTATGAGTACTTCCTATCGTTTGAGAGTAGCGGAATATTTGGATCAGGTATGTTTGCCGGTCAAAGCAAAAGAGATGCATCCAGAGATTAAGCTGGAAATCGAGGCTCATCTGGAGGCGATTATCGAGGATTTACTAGCTGAGGGGTTGTCAGAAGAAGCTGCGGTGGAACAGGCGATCGTCCAGATGGGGGATCCGGATAAGCTAGGGGTTCAATTCCATAACGTACATAAGCCTCAGACAGACTGGAACCTACTTGTATTGGTAGGGCTGCTTCTCGGAACCGGAATGGTTGCCATGTTTGCAATGAGAAAGGCAGTAACGACAATTGCGGTTCATTTTGTAGAAAATACTTTGTTTTATGGAGTATTAGGTTTACTTGTAATGGCAGCCATCTATTTCTGGGACTATCGCAAGTTGAACCGTTGGTCGCTTATTCTTTATATAGCAACAGCATCAGGTTTATTGCTCACTAAGAGATTTGGTTTGCAGGTAGATGGAATTGAAACTTGGATCAGAGTAGCAACGATGACCATTAATGTGTCGATGGTTTCACTTTATGCCTTTATACTCGCTATAGCAGGCATGATGAAACCAGCTCTTGGTAATCACGTGTCATTACTGAAGAGAATTGTGGTCTATATCATTGAATTGTTTCTCTATGTACTGATACCTGCTTGGATTTATTTAACAGTCAGCCATATTTCAATGCTTGTATTGTACATGATTGGCTTATCAGTGCTGCTCTTGTTCTCTAGAAAATGGAAGACTTGGTTGTCGTATATCACAGTAATGACGGCTTTTGGATCTGTCTTGGTACTGCTGGATGACAAGTTCAGCTATACGGTAGAACGTATATTGCGTCAATTCAATTCTGTTGATTCCAACTATATCGCTGCTCGTTCAATGGAAGCCATTCGATCAGCTGGATTAATTGGGAATGGCTTTGGCGTCAGCATGGATCAAATTCCATTTTACTATAGCAACATGATGTTTACTTATCTGATTTATAGTCTTGGTTGGATAACAGGGATGTTAGTAGTTTCGCTCATTGCTGCGCTAATGGTTAGAGTGTGGATTGTAACGAGAGTCGTAGCGGACCCTTATGGAAGGAATGTTATCGCTGGTTTGTTTGGGATTATCGCTGCCCAATATGTAGTGAGTATGCTTATGACTGCAGGTCTGATGCCTATTATGGATATAACTATGCCAATGATCAGTTATGGCGGATTTAACCTTGTCTTGAACTTAGTCGTAATCGGGTTCATTCTCAGTGTATACCGGAGGAAAAATATGATCCCGTCTGTTATTTACTAAACCATCAAAAAATAGACAGGCATCTAAATAGATGCTTGTCTATTTTTAATACTGAGTAAATTTTACCAAACTTGAAATTAAATAATTCCGTCTTTTCTCTCACTTAAGATAGTACAATAGTTGTGTATATCTAATTGGGAGGATTAAAATGTTTAAGAAAATCAAGGAAATGTTTGCGCTAGATAAGACACTAGAGAAGAAAAAGAGTGAGCTAAAAGAACTAGAATCAAAAATAAGTGATATCGATAAAGTGATTGAAGAAAAAGTTGCTCCATTCACGCTTGCCGCTGAGGAAAAGGGGATTCAGCTGATTCGGGAAGCAAACCTAAAGTCAGATGATATTTTAAATGAAGCGATGCAAAAGGCATCTACGATGGTTGAAACTTCTCAAAAGGGAATTGTAGATCTTTTAGCGAAACAGGAGGAACTGACTTTTACTGTCTCTAAACTAGATGAATCGAAACTAAAACTTACTAAAGAATTTACAAAACAAGAAAAAGCAGCACGAAAATTGAAAGCTGAAGTCCTTGGAGTAAGGCAGTTATTAGAACAATTTCCAGAGGCAATTAATTTCTCTCTTATTGAACCCCATATACGTAATCTGGAGTCTGCTATATCGACTGAAGGTGTACTGAATCCTGTGGTGAACTTGAACCTCCATCATATGGACTCGAAGGCATTGAGATCAGAGATGAATGCCAATAACAAGGATATACGTAATCTACTTGAGAGCTACCGCTCACGATATACAACAAAGGCAAACATGACCATTTATGAGCTTATGGTTATTGGATTACAGGCTGAGCTTCAGAATATCCTATATACACTTAGCTATAGTAATCTCGACAAGGCTATTGAAAATTCCAGAACTCTCATAAACAAATATTTGGCAATATCTGCTGGTGGTAATGCAAATATCCTTCCTACTGTGACACGCTTCTTGTCCGAATTAGGTCCTCTCTTTGAAATGGCTATTCGTATTGAATATAAATATTACATTCAAAAAGAACTTGAAAAAGAAGAGCAACGCAAAATTAAAGAGATCATGCGTCAAGAAGCAGAAGAAAAACGTCAATTGGAAGAGGAACGGAAAAAGATTGAGAAAGAAGAGGAGAAGTACCAACAAGAAATTAATAAGAATAAGGAAATGCTTTTAACAGAGATGGATACAGAGAAAATCGCTGCACTTGAATCTAGGTTATTAGAGCTAGAAGCTGGGGTGAAAAATCTAGAAGACCAGAAGGAAGAAATTGTGAAACGGGCAAATGGTAAAGCTGGTTATGTATATGTAATTTCTAACCTCGGCTCGTTTGGCGATCAAATGTATAAGGTTGGTATGACGAGACGCCTTAATCCAATGGATAGAGTTGATGAACTCGGTGACGCATCTGTGCCGTTTAAATTCGATGTTCATGCATTAGTGTTTAGTAATGATGCTGTTGAGTTGGAACAAAAGCTACACTCGGAACTAGAAAAACAGAGGGTAAATAAAATTAACCTTAGAAAAGAATTTTTCTACTGCTCGGTTGAGGGGCTACAATCCATTGTGCAGGACATAGATCCTACTGTGGAATTTATAACGACTATGGCTGCTGCTGAGTACCGTCAAAGTCAGAGTTTAAATGATGAAGAACTAAATATTGCAATATGATCTGTTTAATTTATCGAGTTACAGGTTCCATTCTAAGAAAAGTAAGCCCTCATCATGAGGGCTTTACCTTTTTAGTTATATTTGCATTCAAACTTCGTGAACTCCGCCAAAGAGCCTTCCCCGCAAGCATATAAACCAATCAACACGCCAGTAAAGCCTCCGGCAATCTCAGAAGATAAGTATTTCGTTTGAGCTGTACCAAGTAGGATGTCTTTGCCGTCAACATGAAGGTAGAAGCTGTAGCGTTCAGGGGTTGCACGTACAACCAGAGTGGCATGATTGTTGCTTCCCAGGTCTACTTCATGTTCAACAGATTTGATATCTCCGATATTCAAGCGCTCGATCACCTTATATCCGTTCTCTACTTGGTGAATAGCAAGATCATAATGATGATTTTCATCCATATAGAGCGTGATGCCGGCTTCACCACTATTAAGAGATATATCGCAAGAGATTACGGCATTAAAGTCTCTTTGGCGTATGCCAATGAAGGTCGGGGATGCAGGTACATCAAGAGTAACTTCAGTGCCTCTCAGCTGCAGCTTATCGTGTTCTAACGAATAATTCTCTTCGGCAGGATGACGGAGAGAACACCAGTCGAGGTTCCAATTCGTGTTCTCGAATGTATAGAGCTTTTTCTCCTGCTGAATGACTGTGCTTGGAATTCGATCGGTATCGAAGCTCATAAGCGTGGTGCCTTTATGTCCGGCAGTAAACCAACCATCCTCGCCAAAGGTAATAGGCGTTAGGAAGACTTCGCGGCCTAGATGATGATAGGTAAGCCACTGCCCGATTTGACGGAAGCCGAGATGGAAGAGCCACCAGTTGCCTTCATTGTCTTGAATAAGGTCGCCATGTCCAACCCCTTGCAGCTCGTAACCTCCCATATTGCGGTTGGTCAGTACGGGATTCATTGGATAGGCTTCGAACGGGCCGGAAGGGGAGTCACCCCGCGCATACGTTTCCATATGGCCATATTCGGTTCCGCCTTCTGCTGCGAGCAGGTAATAACGTCCGTTAATTTTATACAGATGAGGGCTTTCCAAATAACGTCCGCCTGTTCCCTGCCATATGGTACGGCTTGGCGATAGCTTATTCCCCGATTCAATATCAATTTGACACTGAACAATTCCGCCGATTCCTTCATCATCCATCCCATTGCTCATAAAGAAGGTTTTCCCATCCTCAAAATACAAATCCGGATCAATTCCCCCTTGATCAACATAGACCTGGTCGGACCATTCTCCATAAATATCGTCGGTCCATACATAGAAGTTTTGACGTGTAGTGTCGTTTGTTGTGGTCATGTAGAACCGTCCGTTGTTGTAACGAATAGTAGGAGCGAATACACCGCCGGAGCTGTTTACGGTTTCCAGCTGAACCTGGCTTTTGCGGGTTAGGCAATGACCGATTTGTTCCCAATTAAGAAGGTCTTTACTTTGGAAAATCGGGACGCCTGGAAAAAATTGAAAGGAACTGCAAACCAGATAATAGGTGTCTTCCACTTTGCATATGCTTGGATCTGGGTAGAAGCCTTTAATGACGGGATTATTGTATCTCATTACTGCACCTCGTATCTTCTAAATTCATGTATATAAGAATCCAATGCTGACAAGTTCATATACGAATTAAACAATACCATTCAATTCGTTGCAATAGGATAGGGTTGATGAATCGGATTAAATCCATTAAATTAATAGTTATATGAATTTAACTGGTGTCAGGAGATATGTGGTTATGATTAAGGCGAATGGGGATTCGAGATTCTTACCGTTATACGAGGCGCTAGCCAGCGAAGTCAGATGGAGAATGATGGACCTCATTGCTGATAGGGAAATGAATGTGAAGGATATTGCGGCAGCGTTAGAGCTAAGTCCTTCAATTGTCACTATGCATTTGCGTAAACTCGAGCAAGCTGAACTTATCGGTAGCCGTAGGGTGCGTCTAAACGGAGGAACGCATAAATTATGTTTTCTCAAGCAAAAGAGCATCGAGATCGAGCTGCCATCCGCAAGCCGGAATGCAAGGGTCAGAGAGCAGATGATTTCTGTGGGGCACTTTACTGCTTTTGATGTTCATCCTACCTGTGGGCTTGGGACACAGGAGAAAGAAATCGGTGTCTGGGATGACCCGCGTTATTTTCTCGATCCTGAGCGGGTCCACGCCGCCATTCTTTGGTTTGGAAGAGGTTATGTAGAGTACAAAACACCTAACTATCTACTTGCTCATCAAAAAGCTGAAGCTATCGAAATTTCGATGGAAATCGCTTCAGAAGCGCCGGGCTTGAACGATTATTGGCCATCAGATATCCAGTTTGCGTTTAACGGTATCTCACTTGGGACTTGGACAAGTCCTGCAGACTTCGGTAGAGCTGCACGCGGCAAATATACGCCAGAGTGGTGGCACCGTAATGTGAACCAGTATGGGTTATTAAAGACGATTCGTATTGATGCCTTCGGTACGTTTATGGATGGAGAGCGGATATCGGATGTGACTGTCGCGGATATCAAGCTGGAGGAACCGTTCTGGACGCTTCGTTTCACGGTGGATGAGGAGGCCGTTAACGTTGGGGGCTTAACGATCTATGGTGCCGGATTCGGCAACCATGACCAGGATATTGTCATTCGTGTACACCTTTAGATGAAACCTACTCACACTTGTACACGTAAAGAAGGCTGGCGCTATATAATCGTTGTAAATTCATATCATGAAACGTTAGGACGTGTCTGCAAAATGAGAAAATCAGCTAAAACGTGGTTTCGATGGATCAGCTATTTGGAAGGGGCTTCATTCCTCTTTTTATTATGTATCGCAATGCCTCTAAAATATATGTTTGATCGTCCGGAGGCCGTAGCGGTTACAGGCGGCATTCATGGTTTCTTATTTTCACTCTACTTAATAGCCATTGTGGTGATGGCTGTTCTATTCAGATGGAAGATTGTGCGTATAGCAGGAGCTGTGTTGGCTGCCTTCCTGCCATTTGGTCCATTTGTTCTGGAACGTAGACTCAAAGCGGAGGGATAGATCCACTTCATTTAAAAGGCCATCGTTTCTGGGAAACCAGGTTTGATGGCCTTTATGTTTATTAACGTCTTAATCCAATCATGATGCCCGAGGCTTTCGCTGTGCGAGATCGATCAAAGTCATTGAACTTGCGATACAAAGCAGTGCAGAGAAAATAACGGTAACACCTATATTTGAATAACCAACAAAGAGACAGCCCCGCGCGCGCAGGGCTGTCTCTTTGTTGTACTACATGCGTTTATTTCACATTTTTTCGATCGATGTAGGTAAGCTTACTGACAATGTCCTGATAGTAGTTGCCGAAGCCGGAGCCGTAGATGGTCAGTCCGCCTATGTTCTTCGCGTCTTCCCTGACCTCCAGCCTGAGGTCCCACTGCAGCCGTCTAATGTCGACGTTGTGTATCGTGTAGTCTGATACCTTTGTTCCTTCGATGAATGTGCCGTCGTTATTGATACGGATATGGACGAGTAAGCCATACTGATTCATCTCGATATTCCACCACTCCGGTGTATACTTGCCGCGCGTGCCGCCGAAGTCGCCGGGGCTTGTCCATTTGCCGATCGGGAAGCCGTTGAAAGTGAAGGAGATGTCGGATGGCCAATGCTCGTTGGACAGCGGGGCCTCTGAAGCAAGCTCCATCGTAAGCTCAAGCTCTTCAGGCTCTTCCTCGGGCATCAGGAAGTTTGGAATTTTATACGAAATAAAGCCTTTCAAGAACCACAAAATCTTCGCGTCGACACGTTCCGGGTCGAGGAAATAACGCGGGTCGTCGAAGCCGTCGCCGATGATTTTGTACTTGGAAGCCAGGCCGCAAGTAGGCTTGACATCGAAATCGGTGAAATGTCCGATGGAGATGTTGGAAATATGGAAGTTGCGCGGAATCATTCCTTTGCTCGGGAACACGAGCTCGACCCGGTCGGCTACCAGTGTGCAAAGCTTTTGTGATGCGCCCTTGCCAGGAATCATCTCCGTGCGAACCAAGTCAGCCCGTTCAAGCTTCTTGACGTGCATCGTAATGATCGAGTTGCTAAGTCCAAGTGCGGAGGCCAAGTCTTTCATAATCATTGGCTCTTGTCCGAGCAGCTCGATGATCTTAATCCGGACGTTGCTGGCCAAAGCCTCGAATAAGGGGAGATTATTCTCCGATACAATTGTTTCCATGTGACCTCTTTTTATAGTTCATTTTATTATTAAATATACCTCATCCGATTGAGTTCTGACAAGAGTATACAACAATCGTTTAAATTTTTGAATTAAAATACGAAGAACTTAATAAAAATATGAAACACTTCATAGAAAAGCGTTGACAAAACGAATCATGCGTTTTAACATGCTAAATATCACAGTCATCTACGAAATACTTCACATTTATGTAAAGTACTTAAGCGGCAACTGTAAATCATTCGTATCATTTGCAGGAAGCAGCAACGCATTCGGAAGGGAGGATACTTTTTTTCGGAGTGAATATGTAAGCGCTGTTATGGGGGTTATCAATTCGCTTTACTAATCATGAGGAGGTTTTGAAACAAATGAAAAAGAGTTCGATTATGATGCTTACGCTGATCACTGCGCTAACGGTTACAGCGTGCAGCAGCAACAACGGAGGAAACAACGGCACGGCGGGCAATAACGCTGCCCCAGGCGCAGCAGAAAGCAGCAACACTGCCGCGGCAAATAAAGAAAGCGAGCAGCCACCAGCCGAGAAGGTTGAAATCTCCATCTCGTCGTGGGGAGCTCCGGACGAACGCAAGGTGTTCGAAGCGGTACTCGACGAATTCCAGAAAGCGAATCCGAACATCAAAGTTAAATTCATTCACATTCCTAACGATTATACAACGAAAATGAATACGATGATTGCCGGCAACTCAGCACCGGATGTTGTCTTCACAAGCGATGGCGACTTCCCGCGCTGGGTGAAGCAGGGCGCATTCCTTGACATCACGCAGTACGTTGAAGCAAGCGATAAGCTGGACTTGAATGACATGTGGGAAGGCGGTCTGAACCGTTACCGTTACGACGGCAAGATTACGGGAACGGGCAGCTACTATGCACTTCCGAAAGATATCGGCCCTACGGTTATGTACTATAACAAAACGATCTTCGACAAGCTTGGTGTTCCATACCCGAGTGCAGAGACGCCTATGAACTGGGAGCAAGCGCTTGAGATGTGGAAGAAGCTTACCGTCGACGAGAACGGTGACGGCAAGACCGACATCTACGGTGCAGGTCCAATCTGGTGGGAAGGCTTCGTTTGGGGTAACAGTGGAGCAGTACTGAGTGAAGACCGCAAACAATTCACACTGAACGAGACGGCTGCTGCCGATGCGATGCAATTTATTTATGATCTTACGAATACACACAAAGTCGTGCCAGATTCAAGGGCACTGCAATCGATGAACGATGGCCAGATGTTCGAAGCAGGCAAGCTTGCGACGATTACGGGCGGCCGCTGGATGGTGCCTACATACCGCAAGTTGAAGTTCGATTGGGACGTTGCACCGATCCCATCCAACAATGGCAGCTGGACGAACGGCTGGTCAGGATCGGTTGGTCTCGGCGTCAATGCGAAGTCGAAGCACCCGGAAGCAGCCTTCAAGCTGGTTGAATTCTTCTCAGGTATTGAAGGTCAGACGAAGATGACGGAGCTCGGCTTCCAAATTCCGAACTTCAAATCCATGTCCGACGATGAAGTATATACGCAGCCTGGCCAAAAGCCGGAGCATTCGGAAGTGTTCATTAAAGCTGGCGAAGGCCAACAGGCAGGTACGTGGACGTATCTGCCGAACAGCAAATGGCTGGATACCCTTAACCAAAACCTCAGCAAGTTCTGGACCGGAAAAGAATCGGCAGTCGACTTCTTCACGAAGCTGAAGCCGCAGGTTGAAAAAAATCTTAAAGAAGGCAATCCGGAGCTCTTTCAGTAATTTATAATGTGAAGCTGCAACGCATACGCCGCGCGGACACGTTGCAGTTTCATTTTACCGGAACAAATCAAGAAAGGGGGCAGCCCTGATGAGTGCCAATACCGTTAAGCCGGCGAAGAAAAAGTCGCTCTACCGCAGTGAGATGTGGTGGGGTTTCCTGTTTATCGCCCCGCCGTTCATCGGCGTGCTTGTATTTTTACTTTATCCGTTTGTGAATTCACTTTATATGAGCTTTACAACATTTAATTTCGGGCAGCCTGCTGATTTTACGGGGGTTGCTAACTATAAACGGGCGCTCACCAATGATCCGCTCGTATGGAAGACGCTATGGAATACGTTCTACGCGGCACTTGGTGTACCGGTTAGTATGATCGTCTCGCTAATCATCGCGCTGCTGCTTGACCGGAAGCTTCGCGGCAGAAACTTCTTCCGGATGATGTTCTTCCTGCCGACGATTTGCTCCATGGTTGCGCTGGCGATGATATGGCAATGGATCTTTAATGCCGACTTCGGCCTGCTCAACTACTACCTTAGCGAGCTCGGCCTTAACCCGCCGGCATGGCTAGTTGATGAGAAATGGGCGATGTTCGCCATTATCATTCAAGGGGTCTGGGGTGGTATGGGCGTCAGCATCATTTTGTATCTGGCAGCGCTTGGCAATGTCCCGTCTTCCTTATATGAAGCGGCTACGGTCGATGGCGCGGGCGGCTGGAACAAATTCATCCACATTACAGTTCCGGGGATTTCGCCGGTAACGTTTTTTGTCCTGATCACTTCACTCATTGGTGCGCTGCAGGATTTCCCTCGGTTCCAGCTGCTTACAGGCGGCGGCCCGAATTACTCAACAACAACAATTGTGTATTACTTGTACACCATTGCCTTTGAGTACAGTGAAATGGGCTATGCGTCTGCAATTGCCTGGTTCATCGGCATCATTATTATGTTCGTCATTCTGATCAACTTCCTGCTGTCCAAGCGATGGGTCCACTACAACTAAGACTCTATGCTTACGAAGTAAGAATTACCATAAACGGCTTATGATAAGCCAATTAGTGTTGTAATTCTTTAGGCCTATGCTTACGAAGTAAGAATTACCATAAACGGCTTAAGATAAGCCAGTTAGTGTTGCAATTCTTTAGGCCTATGCTTACGAAGTAAGAATTACCATAAACGGCTTAAGATAAGCCAGTTAGTGTTGCAATTCTTTTTAGGAGGGATACAAATTCATGAGTACAACAACGGCAACCGGCCGCAAAGTGAAAACAGGTGCTACGCTCGCCAATACGGTCGTTTACCTGTTAATGATCATCGGCGGTGTCATCATGGCAGTGCCCTTCCTGTGGATGCTGTCTACATCGCTTAAGCCGGACGGCGAAGTGTTCTCGTATCCGCCGCAGTGGATACCTTCAACCTTTGCTTGGGACAACTACAAGCTAATTTTCACTGATGCGCATATGATTCGAGGCTTCTTCAATACGATGTTCGTCGTTATTCCAACGCTTGTGATCGGCCTGTTCGCCTGTGCACTGTCTGCCTACGCATTCGCGAAGCTGCGGTTCCCAGGGCGTGACAAGCTGTTCATGACACTGGTCGGCACGATGGTTATTCCCGGTGCGGTTATGATGATTCCAGCCTTTATTATGTTCAAGACGTTCGGCTGGACGGACAGCTGGAAGCCACTCATTATTCCAGGCATGTTCGGTGCGCCGATGACGATTTTCTTCTTCCGCCAATTCATTAAGCAGCTCCCCGACGAGCTTGAAGATGCAGCGAAGATTGACGGAATGAACCCGTTTGGAATTTTTATGAAAATCATTATTCCGCTTACAAAGCCGGCCTTAATTACACAAGGTATTCTATCCTTCAACGCGGGATACAACGATTACCTTGGACCGCTTATCTATTTGAACACGCCGGAGAAATATACGCTCCAGCTCGAGCTTGCCTCCTTCTCGTCCTACTACGTAACGGAATGGACGCTTATTATGGCGGGCGCAGTTGTTGCGCTCATACCAACGCTTATTTTGTTTGCATTCGCACAGCGTTTCTTCATTGAAGGGATCGCCCTCACGGGTATTAAAGGATAGGCAATAACTTCTACATTTATAAAGGAGATAGACCAACGATGACCACTTTCAAAGTAGTTGTACACACGGACTGGACGGTAGGCACGATCAACCGTCATATCTATGGACATTTCGCGGAGCATTTGGGCCGCTGCATTTATGAAGGATTGTGGGTCGGCGAAGATTCATCGATTCCGAATACGAAAGGCATTCGCAATGACGTGCTTGAAGCACTTCGCAAGCTTAATATTCCGAACCTACGCTGGCCAGGTGGCTGCTTTGCAGACGAATACCATTGGAAGGACGGCGTAGGCCCGAGGGAGCTGCGTAAGCGGATGGTCAACACGCACTGGGGCGGCGTTGTGGAAAATAATCATTTCGGCACGCATGAGTTTTTCGAGCTGTGCGAGCTGCTGGACACCGAGCCGTACATCTGCGGCAATGTTGGCAGCGGCACCGTACAGGAAATGAGCGAATGGGTCGAATATATGACATTCGGCGGTGAATCTCCGATGGCGAATTTGCGCAGGGAGAATGGCCGTGAAGAGCCTTGGAAGCTGAAATATTTCGGCGTTGGCAACGAGAACTGGGGCTGCGGCGGCAACATGCATCCGGAGCATTATGCGGACTTGTACCGTAATTACCAGACTTACGTCAGACAATACGGCAATAATCGTATCTATAAGGTTGCAGGCGGCGCCAACATTGATGATTACCGTTGGACGGAAGTGCTTATGCGCAAGGCTGGCAATGTCATGGACGGTCTAAGCCTTCATTATTATACGATCCCGGGCAGCTGGGAAGAGAAGAAATCGGCACTTGAATTCAATGAGCAGGACTGGTCGGAGACGATGGCCAAGGCGTTCCATATGGACGAATTAATTACACGCCACAGCATCATTATGGATCAGTACGATCCGCAGAAGCATGTCGGCCTTATTGTTGACGAATGGGGCACCTGGTTCCTGACCGAGCCGGGCACAAATCCGGGCTTCCTGTTCCAGCAAAATACGATGCGTGATGCGCTTGTTGCCGCCATTCATCTGCATGTCTTCCACAAGCACTGCAGCCGGGTTCATATGGCGAATCTCGCGCAGATGGTCAACGTGCTTCAAGCAGTCATTATGACAGAAGGGGAGCAAATGCTGCTCACGCCGACGTACCATGTGCTTGAAATGTTCAAGGTGCATCAGGATGCCGAAGCGCTTGCGATCCATGGTTCATTCGGGGAATACGAAGGATTTGGCAAGAAGCTTCCGCAGGTGACGGTATCCGCATCGGTTAAGGATGCCGTTATCAGTGTCAGTCTGGCGAACCTTGATCCGAATCATGAAGCCGAGCTGAACGTTGAGCTCCGCGGCTCATCTTCCGGTTATACGGTAAGCGGCTCACTCCTCGCAGCAGATGATATTCACGCCCATAACACATTTGATCAGCCAAATCGGGTTGCGCAGCAGTCTCTTACCGAAGCGCAATGGGCGGACGGCATTCTGTCCGTGAAGCTGCCTCCGGCATCGGTGGCAGTCGTGCGGCTGACACCTGACGTATGATGGCGCGCACGGCTGGAAGATACTGCGGACTGCGAGCGGGGATCGGAACGGCTTTGACCGCCATGCTGCTGCTCGCCGGTTGCAGCGATGCGGGGAACAGCGGGGCAGGAAAAGTGGAGAATACAATACCGGTGTTTAATGAAGCATCTGTGCATGATCCGTCCGTCATTCGGGCGGAGGACGGTACTTATTATGTATTCGGCTCACATCTGGCGGCGGCAAAGTCAACCGACTTGATGAGCTGGGAGCTCGTTGCATCTGGCGCTGCTGACGGCAATCCTCTCATTCCGAATGTGACGGAGGAATTGCGTGAAACGTTTGAATGGGCACAGACCGATACGCTTTGGGCTGCGGACGTCATCCAGCTTGCAGATGGAAAGTATTACATGTATTACAACGCTTGCCGTGGCGATTCACCGCTCTCGGCAATGGGTGTAGCAGTGGCGGTTGACATCGAAGGCCCGTATAAGGATCTGGGCATTATTCTTAAGTCCGGTATGTGGGGAGAGCCGAGTGAGGATGGCGAGATTTACGACGCCACTATTCATCCGAATGTCGTCGATCCCGATGTCTTTTTCGATAAGGACGGCAAGCTGTGGATGGTGTACGGCTCTTATTCAGGCGGTATATTCATTCTGGAGATGGATGAGAAGACAGGTATGCCGCTGCCCGACCAAGGGTATGGCAAGAAGCTGCTTGGCGGCAACCATAGTCGGATCGAAGGTCCATATATGCTGTACAGCCCGGACACGGACTATTACTACCTGTTCCTGTCGTATGGCGGACTCGATGCCGCAGGCGGCTACAACATGCGGGTTGCACGTTCGAAAAATCCGGACGGTCCGTTCGTCGATGCAGAAGGAAGAGATATGATTGAGGCGAAGGCGGATCCGTCGCTTCCCCTGTTCGATGACCGGTCCGTTGAGCCGTTCGGCACAAAGTTGATGGGCAACCATCTGTGGAAGGATCCGGCGGATGAGGGACGCGAAGCCGGCTACGTATCACCTGGTCATAACTCAGCTTTCTTTAATGAGGAGAACGGAAGCTATTATTTAATCTTCCATTCGCGGTTCCCGTACAGCGGGGAGAAGCACGAGATTCGTGTGCATCAGTTTTTTCTGAACGAGGAAGGCTGGCCCGTTGTTGTACCGTTCCGGTACGCTGGCGAGACACTCGGGAAAGCCGAGAAGGATACAGTTGCGGGAGATTATGAGCTTGTGAACCACGGGAAGGACATTTCGGCTGAGCTGAAGGAATCGGCAGCGATCCGGCTAGAGAAAGACGGTACCGTGACTGGCGCGGTGAGCGGTGAGTGGAAGTTGAACGGGGAAGCCGGTCTACAGCTGGCAATAGACGGCGTTAACTACGACGGCTATTGGCTCCGGTCGTGGGATCAAACCGCGGAGGCATGGACGGAGACGTTCACCGTCCTGTCGAAGGATGGCATTGCTTTGTGGGGTGCAAGACGATAACAGTGCTTAAAATAGAGAGGGAGAGAGCGATGACTGAACAAAAAACGATGCAGGAGACGGAACAACCTATTATATTGCAGCGAGCTGATCCATGGGTATACAAGCATGAAGACGGATTCTACTACTTTACGGCGTCTGTTCCAGAATATGACCGGATCGAAGTGAGACGTGCAGCTACAATTGCGGGACTAGCGGAAGCGGAACCGGTTGTCGCCTGGCGGAAGCATGCATCTGGCATGATGAGTGCGAACATCTGGGCACCGGAAATTCATTTCATAGACGGCAAGTGGTATATCTACTTCGCTGCCGCCCGCACAGCAGAGACGAATGAAGGGCTGTTCGATCACCGCATGTTCGTACTGGAGAACGAATCGGAAAACCCGCTTGAAGGTGAATGGGTTGAGAAAGGTCAGATCAAGACGATGTGGGAATCGTTCGCACTCGATGCGACGACGTTCGAGCACCATGGCATCCGTTATCTGGTTTGGGCGCAGAAAGATCCGGACATCGAGGGCAACTCCAACCTGTATATTGCACCAATGGCCAACCCTTGGACGCTTGCGGCAGATGGCGTTATGCTGACAAAGCCGGAGTACGACTGGGAAGTGATCGGCTTCCTCGTGAACGAGGGTGCGGCTGTTCTTAAGCGTAATGGACTTATCTTCATCACCTATTCAGGAAGCGCGACGAATCATCATTACTGCATGGGACTGCTTGAAGCATCGGAAGAAGCGGATCTGATGGACCCGGCCTCGTGGAAAAAGTCGCCACAACCGGTGCTGAAGACGGATGAGACTCGTGGACTGTTCGGACCTGGACACAACAGCTTCACAAAGTCGGAGGATGGCGAGGACATTATCATTTTCCACGCCCGTACGTACAAGGAAATCGTAGGTGACCCGCTATACGATCCGAACCGTCATGCGTTCGTTCGCAAACTGCAGTGGAGCGCAGACGGAAAACCGATTTTTGAATAAGAGGAAAATGCCGTACTATCGGGGCGACTGTTGGTAGAATGCTATAAAACAAGCAATCATGCAAAGAGCGTAACTTTGATCAGTCAAGGTTACGCTCTTTCTATATATCTCCTATGCGTTCCTCTTAATCTTTCTTTCTGGAAAGATTAAGAGTTATTTAGTCTAACTTCTCAGCGCCCCTATCTACTCGATTTATTAACGCCTGAGTCCTATCATATTGCCGGAAGTGTATCTTCTTAACCCTTTATAGAAGATCAGGATCCCTCCGACGCACAAAGCTGACGCCATGCCAACAGCTCCGAAGAGGAAGTTCAGGTCGATCTCACGGATCAACGAGACAGGCATACTGCTTATAAAACCAGCGGGAATGACCGTAAATAATACAAGCCGGCCAAAGCCCTTGAAGATACCTGTAGGGTAGGTGGCAAAGGTGAGCAGCGCATTATACAATTGAAAACTTAGTCCTTCCGTGTTGCCAAGCCAGAAGGAGAGGCAGCCAGTAATAACACAAAAGAAGATAAAGATCAGTGCGGAGAGCAGCAGAGCTGCCGTAAATTTGATAGTCCCTAGCAGGGTAACGTTCCCAAACGCTAGGAAGATGAATATGGCAAACAGGAGATCACCTATTGCGCTCACCGACATGCGGCTAATCAGCACGTTCAGCAATACCGGCTTTGGTTGGGCGAGATAAACATCTAATTGCCCGGTTACGATCAGACTGGCAAGGCGTGTAGCATTGCCAAAGAAAATCGACATGATCCCAAAGCCACCTGCCGCTGCTGCCCACATCATCATCACATCCTGCATCGTCCAACCGTTAAGCACGGAGAAGCGCTGGAAATACATATCCCAGAAAATAATCCAGACAATGTTGTTCACCATCATGGTTCCGACAGTTAGCAGGAAGCTGAGTCGGAACTCCATCGCTCCTGCGAGATTCAGCCTCCAGCTTGCCGTTGTAAATCTGATCAGGCGGCGAAGCTTGCCTGGCTGATCATGTTCGGATATTCCCACCGTATATCTATTGTTATCCGCCATTGACATTCAGCTTCCGCACCCCCTTTCGATAAGCGAACCATACAACGAGCCCGATAAGAGCTGCCCACAGCCACTGCACGGCAAGCATGCCAGCTATCTCGCCGTGATGCATGCCAACAGCTGTTCGAGCCGGGAAATAGACAATGGTTTGAAAAGGCAGCCAGTGTCCAATCTGCTGCAGCTTATCTGGGAACAGCTCCAGCGGCATCAGCATACCGCCAACCGTAAATAAAATTTTGTTATAGACGAACTCAAGCCCTCTTGTCTCCTCGACCCAAAAGGCACTTAATGCAACAAGCATACCGAGCATAAAATTAACGGTAAAACCGCCAAATGCCATGAGAGGCAGCCATGCGAGACCTGCACCAACAGGCAGAGATCCGACCATCAAGAAGGCAATCGTAGAACCAAGCAGCAGATTGATTACAAATCGGATGGCAACCTCGCTCATATACTCGACATAGTGGAATGCGAGAAAGCTGACTGGTCTAATGAGCTTGAAGGCGACGTCACCACTTTTAACTTCTTCTTCGATTCGTGTACAGAGGCTTGGTGTAGCAAGTACCATCGATTCGGTGAAGACGAGATACCACATCATCTGCTTGAAGGTGTATCCGTTAATAGCTGTTGTACCTTCGCCAGCGAAGGTTGTTTGCCACAGCTGCATGAATATATAAAGGATGAGGAGCAAAAACAAGGAACGTATGACAAAATCGACGACATAAGCTAGTTGGCTGCGCAGGGTGATTTTGCCTATGAAAATATATTTGGCTGGTTTCGAGAAGCTGATCACATGACCGCCTCCTTTGCACGAAACGTCCCGTACATTCGGGAGATAATATCCTCCATCGGCGGGTCCTGTACTGTCATATCGACAATGCGATGGCTCGACATCAAGGCTGACATAACTGATTCAATCGTTGTATGCCCAGTGTCCACGCTGAGTGTGAGACGTGAGCCGCTGCGCGTCAAGACGGCTACGCCATCGAGAGAAAGCTGTCCAGGGTCATTTTCCAGCACAAGCTGTACGGTTTTATGAGTCAGAAATTGCTGCTTCATGAATTCAACCTGCCCATCAAACACGATTCCCCCATGATTAATGACAATGGCACGGTCACACAGCTTCTCCACGTCGCCAGCATCATGGGAAGTCAAGAAGATGGTAGTACCTTCCTCACGGTTCATCTCGACGATCAGCTCCCGAATCCGCTGCTTAACAACTGCATCAAGACCAATCGTTGGCTCATCAAGGAATAAGGCTTGTGGGCGATGGAGCAGGGAAGCGGCGATTTCACATCGCATTCGTTCGCCGAGTGACAGCTTACGCACTGGTGTATGCAAGTACGGACCAAGCTCGAAGCGCTCGATGAGGCTGTCGCGGCGCTCTGTATAATCATTCCGTCGCAGCTCATAGATCCGGCTCATTAATTCGAACGTATCCAGCGGCGGGAGATGGTACCACAGCTGCGACTTCTGCCCGAACACAGAACCGATGCGGTAAGCAAGCTTTGACCGTTCTGTCCAAGGACAACAGCCTAGAACTTCAGCTGTGCCAGAGGACGGATGGAGGATGCCGGTCAGCATCTTAATCGTAGTTGACTTGCCAGCGCCATTTGGTCCAAGGAAAGCAACGGTCTCTCCTTGCTCAACGGAAAATGTAATGCCTTCCACTGCGGCTTTGTCTGTAAATTGCGGCTTAAACAATGCCTTAAGGCTGCCCGTCAGACCGGCTTGCTTCTTTTTAACCTGGAACACCTTTTCCAATTGCTCAACCTGAATGGACCGCACCTTATACACCCCTTTTTGATTTAACCCGCTAAAGGGGAAAAGACCTTCGGTCTGTTTCGCCCAATGAACAGGCGGAACTTTCCGAAGGTCTTTTATTCCTCACGGTGTAGCTTGGCGCCACGCGCACAAGCCGGCTTCGCTTGGTTCGCCATCCTGATGGAGTCGGATCCCTAGAAGCCCTTCCGAAAAACTATTTTCCATATATTAACACGGTGTGTCAGGTGTGGCAACAGCTATTTTTTCAGCTGATTATTTGCAGCTGGCATTGCAACAATTCCTTACTCTGACTAAGATTAGGAGAATGGAAAGGGGATTTCTAGAGTAATGTGGATTTTATTTGCAATATTAGCGGCGTTATGCTTTGGATTAAGAGGAATTTTATATCATTATACCAGCCAGCTGCCGTTAAGCCGGACGGTGCTGCTATGTGGCGCATTTACAATGGGTGCACTTGTCTGCGGTATAATTGCTGTTATATCCGGCCAGCCTTGGATGACATCAGCCCTTGTTGGTATTCAGATGGGTGTGTTCTCCTTTGTTGCGAATGCGAGTATGTTCAAGGGATTTGCTGTCGGAAAAGCCTCACTTGTTGCAATCATTACGGCGCTTCCGGCTGTATTGGTTGTCATGGGGGCATACGTGTTATGGGGAGAAGCACTCAGTTCTATTCAATTGGCTGCTTTCGCTGTGATTGTGGCTGGTATCTTGCTTGTCCGTTATTCCAATGACTTGTCTCTTAAAAATCTGCAGGGAGCACAATGGGGGCTGTTGTCCCTCCTCATGTTCGCCTGCAATGATCTGTCCGGCTCTTGGTCCACAAAGCTGGACGCACCGCTCTTTCCAACCTTGTTCTTTATGTTTGCTTCTGGCTCCACCTGTTATGGTGTATGGTGGCTTAAGGATCGGCTTGCCATGAAGCGGGTCAGTTTGGCAATGGCTGCATCTACAGCTGACGTAACTGTCGCCGCCGCAGTGGAGAGCCAAGTGGCAGCTAAAACTTGGAGCGAGCGTCGGACCTTCTTTACGGGAATGCTGGTGGGAACAACGAATGCGGTGGGCATGATGATGATCGTAACGGCTTTTGATTTCGGTAAAGCTGGACTCGTATCGGCCGTAACGGCGTTAAATGTACTGATTGTGCTGCTGTACACTCGGTTTGTAGTGAAGGAGCAGTTTTCGCGTCTTGAAGTGACGGGGATGGCTTGTGCTTTTGGAGGAATTCTCTTTCTTCGTTTATTCGGAGGTTAAGAGGAGTAGTTAAGAGATCAAAAAAATCGCCCGCATAGGGCGATTTTTTTATTTCTCAGGGATTGGTTCCATGAATACGTTCTTCAGCATGGCTTTCACCTTACCAAGTGGGTTTCCGCTAAATGAGAAATTTATAATCATTGGAAAAACTACCAAACTAAATATTGACAGCATTGTTTGCGAGGTATACATTTGTATACATAAAGTGAAGTGTATACGAATGTATACGTTGTTTGAAGGAGGCATATACCTATGCGTAACGGCCAAGGACACAGAGGGAAGCATTTTAAGGAGGAGTGCAGAAATCGAGATGGTGGAAAGGCACAAACTTTTCGTCGAGGCAGAGCACTTGCTTTTCTAGAAAAGCTTACGGTTACTCGTTCCACGTTGCAACGACAGTTGAATGATCCGGATTTTGAGGCAATTAAACTGGTAGTCAGCGGTGAGCTGAAAGCTACCGAAGCTATTATGGAAGAATTTATTAATGTATTTCAGCTTCACGAGCTGCCACCAGAAGAAGTTTCTTCGGAAGAAGGTCCTGCGGAAGAAGAAATCAATTCTGAATCCAACAATGGAAGTGATGAGTCTTGAAATCTGAAGGAGTTTTAAAGCCGTATTTCAAGCAGACCTGGCATATTTACCTTGGATCTTTTACCCTTCATGCGGCTGCGAGTATCGTATTCGCTTATTTTCCGAAAGTACTTGGGGACTTTACGGATAAGCTGAAGGGCGGAGCACTTGGCTCCAACGATGTCGCTCATTACAGCCTGCTGTTAGTTTTCATTGGAGCGGGATATGCACTGCTGGGAGGATACGGTCAATATCTGGTCATGTACGTCGGACGGTTGTTCGAGTACATGACCCGTCGTCGTCTGTTCACCCATTTCTCAGGTCTTAGCGAGCATTACTATTCAAAGAATGGCGTCGGCAAAATGCTCAACTACTTCATGAACGATGTGACCGGCGTAAGGGAAGCGATCTCAATGGGCATCAACCAGACGGCCATGGCTTCCATGCTGTTGATTTCCTGTGTAGGGGCGATGATTCTAAGCGATATACCGCTCTATCTCATTGCTGCTTCCATAGGACCGCTCATTTTCATTCCTTGGATTGTCATCAAGATTGGTCCGGTTATCCGTAAGCGTTCCCGCAAAGTGCAGGAGGCGCTTGGCACGATGACGGAATCGGCAGAGGAGCAGTTTGGCGGTATTCGCGTGACGAAGAAGTTTGCCGTGGAACCTATTATGATTAATCGTTTTGGTGCCAAGGTGGATCAGATCAAGACTAATCAACTGTCGCTGGTACGGATCAGCTCGCTGTTCCAGGCAACGGTGCCGTTTCTTGGCAACCTGTCGATCATTGTGTCTTTGGCTTATGGCGGATATTTGACAATCAATGGGGACATTACCCTTGGTAATTTCGTTGCGTTAACCCTATACGTGCGGATGCTGATGAACCCGCTGCAGCAAATTGGTAACGTTATCAATACGGTACAGCGTTCGCGGGCATCCTTGCAGCGGCTTAATGAATTGATAGCGGTTCAGCCTGACATTGTGGAGTCTGAGCAGGCTACAGCTGTCAATCTGTCTGAAAATCCAATTCGCATTTCGGATTTGACGTTTACTTATCCCGGTGCTTCACAGCCTTCGCTGCATCATATTGATCTAGTAGTTCGACCGGGAATGACGATTGGCATCGTGGGGCGTACGGGCAGCGGAAAAACAACGCTAGTGAAGCAACTGCTTCGCGTGTATGATCCGCCGGCTAATGCGGTCCGGATCGGTTCTGAAGATATACGGAAGCTCTCGTTCGAAAGCCTTCGCACTCAGATCGCTTACGTGCCGCAGGACGGATTCCTGTTTAGCACAACAATTGGCGAGAATATTGCCTTTGCCAGGCGGCAGGCCGGGCAAAGCGAGATTCATGGGGCTGCCAAGCAGGCGCGGATTTATGATAATATTGTCGAATTCCCGGAAGGCTTCGAGACGAAGCTGGGAGAGAGGGGCGTAACCTTATCCGGCGGACAGCGTCAGCGAACAAGTCTGGCACGAGGCTTTATTATGCAGGCGCCTCTTATGATTCTAGATGACAGCGTCAGCGCCGTTGACGCGGTGACCGAAACCGAGATTATACACACGATTCAACAGGAGCGTCAAGGAAAAACAACGATTATTATCGCGCATCGGCTCAGCGCTTTGAAGCATGCGGATCTCATCATCGTGTTGGATGAAGGGAAAATCGTTCAGCGGGGCAAGCACGAGGAGCTGCTTGCGGAATCTGGACCTTATGCCGAGCTCCATGCGATTCAAGAGGAGGGAAGCCAATATGCCGACGGCCGTTAACAACTGGCAGATGGATCAGAAGGCGGGTAATGGAAAGCAGCCCAAACCGCAATACAAATCAGCTTTTCGTATCTTGAAGTCATATATAACCCCTCACAGGAAGACGTTTACTCTGGTTACCATTTGTACTATTATTGCCATTGCCTCAGAACTGTTCCAGCCGTACCTTGTGAAGATTGCGATTGACGATAACCTGATGGCGGGCAAGAACGATTACAGCAGTTTGATTGTGATTTGCGCGATCTATCTTGGCTTATCCCTCTCAAGCATGTTGTTTACTTATTTGCAAAATAACCTGCTGCAGGATGCCGGTCAAAGCATCGTAGCCCGCATCCGAAAACAGCTGTTCGAACATATTACAAAGCTGTCGATGTCCTATTTCGATAAAACGTCCAGCGGCAGCCTGATCACGCATGTTTCGAGCGATACCGAGGCGGTTAACCAGTTCTTTAACCAGGTATTGCTGACTCTGCTGAGGGATGGTCTTACGCTGGTTTCGATACTGGTGATGATGTTTTATCTGGATACTACGTTAGGCCTTTACTGTCTTCTTCTATTGCCGATTATTGCGCTTATCGCCATTGGTTTCCGGTCCTTCATGCGTACGACGTATCAGATGGCCAGGACGCGCTTGTCCCGTCTTGTCGCGTTTGTTGCGGAAAATCTCGCGGGTATGAGCCTGATTCAAGTCTTCCATCAGCAAAAAGCACAAGGAGAGTTGTACAAGGAGCGGAACGAGGATTATTTTAAGGCAAATGTCCGTGAGATCCGCACCGCAGTAACGTTTAACCGGACCTTTGATTTACTTGGTAACCTGACCATTGCTTTTGTCGTCTGGACCGGAGGCAAGGCTGTACTTGGCGATACGATAGAGTTTGGGGTCTTGTATGCTTTTATAACGTACATCCGTCAGTTCTTCCAGCCGATCAATGCGATTACCCAGCAATGGAATACTCTCCAGTCCGCAACGGTAGCGGTCAACCGGATCTGGGGCGTTCTCGATGTCGAGCCTGAAGTTGAGGATGCGGCCAAGCCGGTTAAAATTAACCATGATGCTGTACAAGGACGCGTGGACTATAACAAAATCTCGTTCAGCTACGGGAACGGGACTCCGATCTTCCGGGGACTTGATCTTCATATCCGTCCGGGCGAGATGGTCGGAATCGTGGGTACAACCGGCGCGGGCAAAAGCTCGCTGATGAGCTTGCTTTGCCGGTTCTATGATGTGCAGGAGGGCAGCGTGCAAATTGACGGGAATGATGTCCGTCATATCCCGCAGGCCGAGCTTCACCGGATTGTGGGTTTGGTTCAGCAGGAGCCATATCTGTATGCGGGAAGTATTATCGATAACGTTCGAATGTTTGACGACTCGATCTCGCGTGAAGACGTTATTCACGCTTGTGAATTCGTAGGGGCGGATCAGTTGATTAATCGTATGGCTGACGGCTACGATACGAAGTTGTCCGAACGAGGCAGCGGTTTATCAGCTGGCGAGCGGCAGTTGATCTCTTTTGCCCGGATTATCGTGTTCCGTCCGAAAATTCTAATTCTCGATGAAGCGACCGCCAACTTGGACTCTCAGACTGAACAGCTGATTCAACGAGCATTGCAGGTCGTGTCTGAGGGCAGGACAACAATTGTGATCGCCCACCGCTTGTCCACCATTATGCATGCGGACCGGATTCTTGTTCTAAGCCACGGCTCGGTTGTCGAGTCTGGAACGCATACGGAGCTTATTGAGCTGCAAGGGGTGTACGAGGAATTGTACCGCCACTCGCAAGGCGAGGTTGCTGCCGCGGCTCCAGAAGTGCAGACGGTTCGATAGAAGTGAAATGGTAAAAAAGTAAAAAAGCTGAAGCCCCTATTAATTAGGGCTTCAGCTTTTTTTATCATGAGCTGTCTATATTGGAAAACATCCAGTGAAAGATCTATATCCGAAATGTCTGGAGGGGCAGGTTGGATTTCGTACAGTGTTTTAGCCATTTTTTGCCGAGAATGCTGCTTAGGAGCTGAATTCTGTTGGATGGAATCCAACGTAGGTGAGGACCGCTATCATAATAGTGTTCCTATGCTGTACGAAATCCAACCTAGCTCAAGAAGGGTAGTAGAGTTACTTAGCCAGCTTCAGCGGCCTGACTCATCTCAACACACATCAGAATAAAGGCGCCTGCACCATGCAAGTCGTTCTCGCTTGTTGGGCGGGCGATGTAGTGGGCATAGTCGCCAATCCCCGTGCCAATGCAGATCTGTCCGATGACTACGTTGCCTTTGTCATCAAACTTCAAAGTATCGATCACACCTTGATAACCTTTCCAAGCATACTCCAAATACTTCGCATCCAGATAGCCAAACCGGACGGCTTTGGCGATAGCATGTACATATAGAGCGGTACAGGAGTTTTCAAGCCAGTTATCCGGCTCATCTCCTTTATCGACAACCTGGTACCATAAGCCAGTTGCAGGATCCTGATAATTGATCAAGGCTATCAGCAGATCTTGCAGAATCTCAACGAGTGCTGCTTTATCCTTGTGATCCTCAGGGAGGTGTTCGAACATTTCGAGCAAAGCGACTGGATACCAGCCGATTGCACGGCCCCAAAATTCTGGTGCTAGACCGGTTTCAGGATCAGCCCACGAAGCTTCCTTTGTCTCATCCCAGCCATGATACAAGAGTCCGGTAACAGGATCCTTCGTATGTTTGGCCATTAAGATCGCCTGATAAGTCATCATGTCAAAATATTCATTTGCATCAAATGCTTTGCCAAACTGCACGGCGATTGGCCCCGCCATATATAGTCCGTCCAGCCACATTTGATTCGGATAATGCTCTTTATGCCAGAAACCTCCGGAAGCGTTCGTTTTCCATGATTTAAGCAGCGGCACAAGGTAGTGCAAAGCATTCTTATATCGTTCATCGCCTGTCTGCTCGTACAAATTATATAACAGTACGCCTGGCTGAATATCGTCCAGTTCATCAGGCTTATGCTTTTTGATGCTGCCGTCCGTAAGAACCTGGCTGTCCACCCAGCGTTTCAGGTAACCGTAATATTTCGAGTTTTGTGTCTCCTTCCAGCATTTCTCCATGCCAGATAGGAAAACCCCTTGATGATAATGAAATCGGTCTGGTGGAAGCAGCTCCGGCTCAAACTTAGCCATTAATGCCTCACAAGCTTTCTCTGCCCACTTAATAGGGGAATATGCAGGTTTCTTGTTATTCTGGATATTTACTGCCTCAGAAGAATTCATTAATTATTCAGCCTCCCTCATCGTCTTAAGGTTATACTAGCACGAGGAAATGTACATTTTTTGCAGAAAAGAATGAATTCTTCTTATATCTTGCTGTAAATGAACGAATGCGTATAATGAGAGATATCCAAATTGGAAGGGGTGAGGCGAGGAATGGGGGATTTCCAATACGATAACGGTGAGGGAACCTACTCGGTATCCTATCGCAAAGCCCGCAGTCATAACATGCCTGTAAGCCATTTTCATAGTACATATGAAATTTTCTGCTTAATGTCCGGGAAGCGGGAATTTTTTATAAAGGATCGGACGATGGTCATTCATGAAGGAGACATTGTGATCATTGCACCCAATATCCTGCACAGGACGACCAATACGGAGACCCCGGAGCATGAACGGCTTATTGTAAATATTCATGAAAAGCATATGGCAGCTGGGAACAGCACTTATATGGATGTTCTGCATCCATTGTTTGAGAAGGAGTACCTCATAGTAAAATGCTCGTTACAGGATCGGTTAGCAATTGAAAGTTTGGCGCAAAATATCATATTGGAAATGCAGGAAAAGAAGCCTGGATTTGAAATGTATACGCAGACTTTAGCATTGCAGGTGTTGATGATCTGCTGCCGCCATGTGAAGCAGAACAGCGTAGAGACGCTCGAGTCTCCAAGCCCGATGCATGAGCGAATATCAGAAGTTGTCCGCTACATAAACAGCCATTATATGCAGGAGCTGTCGCTTCATTTACTGGCGGAGAGGTTCTACGTCAGCCCTTATTATTTGAGCCGTTTTTTCAAGGAAGCTACCGGATTTACGTTCGTCGAATATTTGAATAGTGTCAGAATCAAGGAAGCGAAGAAGCTGCTTGAGCAATCATCCATGAAGGTTAATCTTATCGCGAAGCGGGTTGGCTTCGGCAGTGTGACGCATTTTGGCAGAGTGTTCAAGTCGGTCACAGGATATGTTCCTTTGCATTATCGGAAGGGGAATTAGGTTGTATTTCCATTACCTTTCATCCTCAAATGTTCACAAAATTGTCACTTATGAAGAGGGGGTTCAAATCTCTATAATGACAAAGAGAACAGAAAGGATGATGATTTTGCCGAAGAATAAGCGAGAAGATTTTTATTTTGGATTGATGATGGTGACGGGGATGGCCCTTGTCATGATTACGTATAATTTCATACGTAATGACTTGTTTGGAACGTTGTCATTAGGAGAAATTGTGCTGCAGTATGTGTTAGGCTTTATTGTTGCTTTTGTCATTGAGATGTTTGTGGTAGGGCCAATTGCAAAGAAAGCTGCCTTTTCGCTGCCTTATGATAAATCGAAGAAAGTATATGTGATCTTGTCCCTTGCCTTCTGCATGGTTACGGGTATGGTTCTGTGCATGTCGTTGTATGGTCTGATCAGCTCCTCTTTGGCAGACAGCTTGGGAGAGGGATCGTTACTCAAACATTATTTCTCGATCGTCTTCCATAACTATATTCTGGCCTTCCCGCTTCAATTGATCGTGATGGGGCCGCTGGTACGGTTCTTGTTCATTAAGTTTGTGGCAAACAAAAATGCGGCGAAATTGGCTGCTTAATTGCAATACCTTTGAAATGTCGTGGGCATCTATAATGATGCTCCACGGCATTTTTTATATTTTGTATATTTATGGTAGAGTAGGGGAAAGGTGGTGTGTGTCATTGGATCCTATTAAACGTACTATCAATGAACTTGAACTTTGGGAAACGACATCTATTTTGTATGATTTGTTGAAAGAGGCTGAGAGTTTTCCGGATCAAGATCTGTCGGGCAGACTGTTGAAGCTCTGGGGTGAACAAATAGAGGAAGCACGTCTGCGGCGCGAGGAAGCCGAACGGGTTCAAAGCAATGTACATATTATTTTCAGCCTATCAGACGCTGGTTCCTTAAAAGTCGCGCTTAGTGAGACCGGTAAGAGAGAAGAAAATAAAGTATTGGCTTTTAATGAATCGTTTTCCATCGGACCGATAGTTCAGTTGGATAAAGTGGAAGGCAGACGGTTGAGACAACAATGGATGAGAGAACGCTTCTCTCCTTTCCATTTTCTGAACAATATGAATAGAGAGCATCAAATCGAGCACGTGATAGATGAATTAGATAAACTTACGGAAGATAAGACCATTATCATTTGGTGTGCAAATAACGCACATGATCAGACCGGATTGAGGTTTGTCATGCACTTATTGCGTGAACATAAACAGTCAATAAAGATTGTTAATTTTACAGAGATTCTTCACGACTTGCCTGTTCCTCCCATTGCCCAAGCCTACGTTGAAAGAGATGTACATCGAGAAATGGTGAGAAGCTTCCACAGCGTAAAGCCATTATCTACTCAAGAGCGGCAGCAATACGTCTCATCTTGGGAGGAGCTATCGAACCAGAATCAAACGCTTCGACTATGGCAGGATGGAGATGTTAAAGGGTGTGCAGAAAATGAGTTGGACGAGTTGTTTCTTTCAACCGTTTCTTCGTTACAGGAGGAGTATGACGAAGAAGGGTTTATAAGAGCCGGGAAAGTCGTAGCAGCAATATTCGAAAACTTTAACCAAGTTATTAATGATTCCTTTATTGAGTACAGATTCTGGACCATGATCAGCAGCGGGAAACTACTTTTCAGAGGTCTTCCAGGAGCATTATATCAGTATTCTATTAAGTTAAACGAATAATAGAGAGGATGATTACACTTGTCGAAAACGTTGAGAGAATGGAATGAAGAGCTAGAGTCATTAAGAGAGAGGGCATCTGAACGCGAGTATTTGGAGCGCAGGTCAGATCAGCTTGATCGTATGCTGCGGAATGCTAGGAATAAAATCTCGAAGCTAACGGCTGAACATGACCGGGAGCAGGAGGATGTCACTAGACTGGAGCGGAAATCCTGGGCAAACTTATTCCACAGCATAATGGGAAATAAAGAAGATCGATTGAAGATTGAGCGGAAGGAAGCACTCGCTGTGGCGCTAAAGCTTCAGGAAGCTCAACCGGCAATCATTAAGCTGGAGCAGGAAAATCTGGAAGTATCTACGAAGTTAGCTGCTGTCCATGAGGCCATGAACACCTATAAACAAGTTCTTCTGCAAAAGGAGCAGTTCCTGCGCAGCGGCGATCCGACTGCCTCCGGTCGATTGTCTGAGCTGGATGAAAGCCTATTCCGCGAACAGACGGAAATGAAGGAGTTTCGTGAAGCAGCATCAGCCTGCAGAAAACTGGTCGAAGCATTAAGCAACGCAAGTGTAAAGCTGGACTCTGCTAAAGATTGGGGAACGTATGATATGCTGGGCGGCGGAGCACTCAGCACCTCTATCAAACACTCCCGTATGGATGAAGCACAGGATTATATTCACGAGGCGCAGCATCACCTTCGGCAGCTGCAAATTGAATTAAATGATCTCAAACGTACGGCTGACCTATCGGTTGAACTTGGGACAATGGACAAGTTTGCCGATTATTTCTTTGATAATTTAATTACAGACTGGATTGTACAGAATCAAATCAAGTCATCTATTAGTGATGTTAACTCACAGTTATCGGAAGCGACAGGACTTCTGGTTAAATTAGATAATGAAGTGAGGGCGTCCGAACGACGTCAGGAGGCTATTAGACAGCAGCGAGCGGCATTCATTGAACTTTTTGACTAACTTATTAATTTTCGAAAAATAGAACTACATACGATAGAGCTCCGGACGTCATGTGCCGGGGCTTTTTTTATTCACTCCTTTATTTGAAGTGATTTTTGAGAGTCATCTAAGTAGAGTGTTATGTCGTAATATTATAGTCGAATCTTCTGATTTAGATTGAATAAAGGTGAAGGTAGAGAAATATCTATGAACTATAACCGCATGGAAGCGCTTAACCAAGGGTGGTTGACTAATAGGGAGGGATTCTGATGGCACGCGGTAAAAGACTCTGGTCTATTTCTACTTCGCTCGTATTGTGTACAACCCTGCTTTTTGCCTGTTCAAACAATTCCAACAATACGAACAGTACCAGTACTCCAAGTAATAATGCTGGCACCACTGCAAAACCAACGAATGATGGGGGAACAAAAGAAAATACGGAGAAAAAGGTCATTACCATCACCTATCGCGATGACGGAATCGGCGAGGAAGGTGTGATGTACAAATGGATTCAAGAGATTGCAGCGAATTATCCGGACAAAAATGTAGAGATTAAGGCAACTCCGATTCAGGCGTCAGAAGGCGACTATTTTGCCAAGATTGCATTGGCATTGAAGTCCAAGGATACCGCACCGGATATCGTGACGGAAGATACGTTTATTCTGAATTCGGATGCGAGTGCCGGTTATCTTGAATCGCTGGGTGATAAAGTGAAGGGCTGGGAAGATTGGACGAACGGCTCTTTCATTGAGGCATTGAAAAAAGGGGTAACTGCAAGCGACGGCAAGGTTTACGGGGTCCCTTACAATACAGATTCCAGGGGATTATGGTACAACAAGACACTCTTCAAGCAAGCCGGACTGCCTGAAGAATGGACACCTAAGAACTGGGATGAAGTACTGGACGCAGCTAGAACGATCAAGAGCAAATTGCCTGACGTCGTGCCAATCTGGATGAATATGGGCAAGGCAACCGGTGAAGCAACATCCATGCAGACTTATGAGATGCTGCTCTACGGTACTGGTGAGAGACTTTACGACAACGACACAGGCAAATGGATTACAAAAAGCCAAGGCATCGTTGATGCGTTGACATTTATCCAGACGATTAACAAAGAGAAGCTTGGACCACCATTGTCGAAGGTGCTGAATGGTCAAGCGGGCAATACAGCCACTCGTGAATATTTGCCGCAAGGCAAGCTTGCAATTTCGCTCGACGGTTCGTGGATTACAGGCAACTATCTGGAAGGCGGCGCAGCACCATGGCCGGAATATAAAGACGTTCTTGGCTTCGCTCCAATGCCTACAAGCAAAGGTCAGGCTCCAGGCTCTATCACCCTTGCAGGCGGCTGGGCATTATCCATTCCGGCGAACGCGCAGCACAAAGATGAGGCGTGGGAAGTTATTAAATTCGCACTCAACAAAGAAAACTCGAAAAAGCTTGTTATTGCATCCGGTAATATCACCGTTCGTGCGGACGTAGGAACTGATCCAGAGTATACTCAAATGCCATTTAACCAAATCGCAACAGACTATCTGAAGAATGCCGAGTTCCGTCCTGCGCAGGATAAATATCCGGAGGTATCGACACAAATTCAGACGATGGTCGAGTCCGTTGCATCAGGAACATCAGCACAGGATGCAGCGAATAAATATGCCCAGGACGTTACTCGAACGGTAGGCGAGGATAACATTTTAGAAAAATAATAGAAAATGGCTTGCTCAAGCCCTTCCTATAGACGTGGCTGCTTGAGCAAGTCTTCTTTTCATCTTGCAAGCGGAGGAGGAAGACGAGAATGAGCAGTTTGGCCGTTCAAGGCATGGAGAAGCGGCGAAAAACATGGACCTGGGTTTATTTTTTACTGCCCTCCGTGGCGATCATGCTGGTGTTTTTTATTTATCCAATTCTACTGACAGTATTCTATTCCTTTACTAACCTTGCTCTAACGGGAGAAGCTGCCAAGGATTTGCAGTTTGTTGGGCTTGATAACTATACGCGAATGTTCGAGGATCCGACGGTACGGACCAGCATTTGGAATACACTCGTATTTCTGATCGGTTCAGCTGTCATAGGTCAGCAGGTATTAGGCTTCTTGATCGCACTCTTCATGAAACACAGAAATAAATGGTTTCGCAGAGTCATCGGTACCATTGTATTAGCGGGCTGGGTTACGCCGGAGATCGTGTGCGCGTTGTGCTTGTACAGCTTTTTCGGCGATGAAGGGACTCTGAATGCTATTCTGCAATCCTTTGGTATGAGTGAGGTTACTTGGCTGTATACCGTTCCGATGATTACGATCATCCTCGCAAATATTTGGCATGGGACAGCCTTCTCGATGCTAGTGTTCCAGGCGGCATTAGATGATGTACCAAGCGAGATTGAGGAAGCTGCTATTGTGGATGGAGCTTCAAAATGGCAGGTATTGATGCGGGTAACGATCCCATACATAAAAGAAACCATTACGACCAACATGATGCTTGTAACGCTTCAGACACTAGGGGTGTTTGGTCTGATTTACGCCATGACAGGCGGGGGGCCAGGAACATCCACGACCACATTGCCAATCTTTATGTATAATCAGGCGTTCGTCAATTATCAGCTTGGTTATGGTACGGCCATTTCATTGTTGCTGCTGTTCATCGGTATCATCCTGAGCTTGTTCTATATCCGCTCGATGAAAGAGTAAACGGACAAGGAGAACAATTGTATGAGTGCAAAACAACGAAAATGGATTTTTCAAATATTGCCTTACTCCATATTGGCTTTAATCGGAGTCTGCTTCCTGCTCCCCCTGTTATGGGTGCTAGTAGCCTCCGTTGATACAAATGCGATGCAATCCTTGAAGACGCCAACTCATCTGACAGGCAATAACTATGTAGACGTACTGACGAACAAAGACAATCAGCGCGCCTTTCTGATCGGCCTCTTTATGTCTGGTGGCCAAGCTGTTCTGGTCGTTATACTTGGCTTGCTTGCGGCCTATCCGTTGTCACGTTATCAACTTAAATATAAGAAACCATTTATGCTGACCATCCTGTTTATGACCTCATTGCCAATAACAGCGGTTATGGTGCCGGTATATCAATTGTTCCTGAGTCTTAAGTTGTATAACAATATCTTTGGCGTTATTCTGTTCTTTGTAGCATCTGCTATGCCGTATGGCATATGGATGCTGAAGAACTTTATGGACTCTGTGCCTTCCGAGCTGGAAGAAGCGGCATGGATTGATGGAGCTTCCGTGTTCGTAGGGATCCGAAAGGTGGTTGCACCACTCATGATTCCAGGTATTTGTACTGTAGCGATCTTTACCTTCTCCGGCAGTTGGGGGAACTTCTTTGTACCGTACATCCTGCTGCAATCCCCGGAGAATTTCCCGGCTTCACTTAAGATCTACCAATTTTTCGGACAATATGGCATGGCCGACTACGGCAAGTTAGCCGCATTCTCCGTCATGTACGCCATTCCATCGGTGATGCTGTATATCTTGTCCCAGCGCTTTATGTCCAAAGGCTTTGGCATGCAGGGTGGGATGAAGGGATAGGGTAGAGGTGAGGGCATAGTGGGTAATCAGAAAAAACCTTGAAAGGGTTTGTGCCTTTCAAGGTTTTTTGGTTTGTTTATTATGGTGAGATATTCAAGAATATTTCTTACCCATATACATACCAAGCGCGGACAGAGGCTTTAAAGGTTAGCATCCCAGGTTCAATCGAAGTCCCGGTGTCGCCGGCCGGCATAGAAGCCGCCTTGAACATGACTGGCTCGAAGCCGTTCCGGGATGTTTCCATGACCTTGCAAGGAATGGCAGACAGGGAGACACCAAGGGTTGCGGCAACGGCAAGTGCCTTCGCACCGGCGTCGCGTACGGCCAAGGTTAATGCCTCGCGCTGAGCTTCATCTGCGTGTGAGGAACGGAACATCACATCGGATACCATGTTTGCTCCCGCGGCAACAGCGGCATCGATAATTTGTCCCGTATCCTTCGCTCCGTCAATCGTGACGCGTAATAGATGAACGGCTCTGTATCCTCGGAAAACTTGCTTTCCGTCTATAAAATCGTATTGCGGCTCGATTGTAAATTGCGCGGTTGAGATATTCTCCCGTGGTACTCCTTGGGACAACAGAGCATTTATGATAGCTTCGATCTTCTCAGCATTACTCGCCTGAAGTTCTCCTAGGCCTTCGCCTTCCTGAGCAACGCCTAGAGTGACAACAGTCTCGTCTGGAACAGCCACTGTCATTCCCTCACCGATAACCTCAATCGTAAACTCACAAGAAGGCTGATACTGCTCCTTCAATACAATCGACCTCCTTTTCAGTTGTACCGTCTCTTTCTATATAGACGTGAAGTGGACTAGAGATGTTTCTGAGAGCTGCGACCTATTTACTTCACCACTAAACAACAATACCAAATTAAGGTAAAATGGTACATATGGACTATTATTCTTCCAAATCATTCATGTTACAATTCGGAAGTCATCCGTAACTTTAACGTCTACAGCTAATATAGCACAATCACGTTTAAGGTGATTTGTGCTTTTTTGCATTGCTTCACGTTGTAATAAACCCAATATAATCTCTTCGTTTCCATAAACTTGAAACGCATTGGAGTTATACCCGTATGAATGAAAATTATAAATGAGAGGAGCACACAATCATATGAGAGTCATCCTTTTAGTTAAAGATCCAGAGCAGGGATTGAGGCAGATTGATGATCGGGAATGGGATTCTACGATGATCGCCTCTTTGGAGCATGTGAACTATTTGACCGTTCATGGTGAGGAGTACCAGACACTGGAAGGGAAGTTGAACGTTGATGCCGGGCAATTAGAGCTCCTTCTAGTGAAAATGAATAATAAGACATTATAGATGGAAAGAAGGTACACGGTATGCAAGAAGAGAGAAAACAGGACCAGCTAAAATCTAAAGTGTTCACCAAGGAAGGAGTACCACTCAAGGTGCTCTCCACCTCCCTAGGTCTTGCTTTATTAGCTAATGTGGCAGCTGCACCTATCCATGCGGAAGCGACTTCCCCAGCAGCAACGGAGTCTCCAAGTCCAAGCCCAACAGCCATATCTAGTACAAACGCTGGACCGAAGCTTGTTGAATGGTCTAGTGAAGCAGTAAAGCGATATTATGATCCTGCAGTTGACTGGAATTTGCCATTGCCATCAGATAAAGAACTAGAAGAAGCGGAAGCCGTAGAGCCGAGTGCGCAGGTAACAACCGGTTCCACCGGCGGCGGAACAACGATTATTAATCAATCTTCTGGTTTCGGATGGGATGACCTCATGTTGTACCATTTGCTGTTTAACAGCGGGAATTCCTATTCTTCACAATCCTGGGCATCTTCCCATCGTTCCTACTATTATGGCAGCAGCCGTCCATATGAGCCTAAGAGTTATTCCAATGGATCCTTCCAGAATAAACCGGTTGTAGGTTCATCCGTTGCACCAAAGACGTCCAATTCGACAGGTTCGATCACTCGTCGTTCCACCTCGTCTACTGCTGGCGGAATTGGCGGCAAATCCAGCGGATTTAGCTCCTCTTCATCGGGCGCCTCTTCTAGTTCCTCTTCAAGCTCCGTTTCATCTGGAGGCTTCGGAGGATGACAGCTGAGGTATTCAAAGTGATTGGAGAGCCTGACGAGAACCGAACTTGTAAAGTTGAACAATTAAAGGATATGGGGTTCGCTTGGGCGGACCTGGATACTGAATCCTATTGGATTGATCAGGTTGTAGGAATGGATAGAGGAATTTATGAGGAGCTTGAAAGAGCTTCCAGGCAGCTTTGGTTAATTCTAGATAAAGCCGCACGTTACATACACGGCAAACATGACCTTTATCATCTGATTGGTATACCAACGATTTTGTGGGACTTAATCGATCAATTACCTATACCAGCAGAAGGTTTCATGAGCAGATATGCAAGGTTCGATTTTGCCATTTCAGCTGAGGGCAGTATCAAAATGCTTGAATTAAATGCGGATACCCCAACAGGTTACGTAGAGGCATCTATTGCTACACCTTGGCTATGTAGTCAAGCCGGTATAGACTCCGTTAATGACAAAATGAAAGATCAGATCGCATCAGCATGGGCAATCGAGAAGCCAGACACTGTTGCTTGTGTAGCGTATGGTACGCATCTGGAGGATTCCGGGACGATTGAAGCATTAGCTAAACATAGCGGACTCAAGCTTCAGTTAGAGGACTGCTTGAATTTGTGGGTGGACAATGGGGTTCTGAAGAACGGGCAGGGGAATCCAATCAAGAGAATGTTCGCGCTTTATCCGAAGGAGTGGATGGCGCATGATGATGGAGGAGAAGCTTTAGCCTATTCGATCGAGAAGGGTTACTTGCATTTGTTCAACTCGGTGCATAGTATTCTGCTCCAATCCAAAGGGCTGCAGGCCGCTGCGTGGGGATTGTATGAACTAGGCGTATTATTCGATAGACAAGAACGTGAAGTAATCGAGAAATATATGCTGCCGACCTATAACAAACCGGTATTTGATGGGGATTTTGTATCCAAATCGATGTTTGGACGTGAAGGTGGTTCTGTAAAAATGTTTGACCAAATTGGTCAGCTCGAGATTGAAGATCAAGAAGCCTTTGATACGAGTGAGCTCTTTCCTGTTGTTTATCAGAAGCGGACTAATTTATCCCTCATTCATACAGCAGTAGGTGAGTTCCACTTGCTAGTAGGTATGTTCGTCATCAATTGCGAACCTTGTGGTCTTCTTGGTCGGGCTGGAGGGCCTATTACTGGTAATTCAAGCCACTTTATCCCGATTGGAGTGTTATAACAAGATGAAAAATATAACAATAATCATGTGTACTTTGCTGCTTTGCATATTGCTCAGTTCGTGTGCAACCAATAATCCAGAATATGTGTTTAGTACCAGTTCAGATACTGGTACATGGACAACTTCTCAAGATACTTACGTTTCATCTACCCCAGCGCCGACACCAGCTCCTCTAGTAACGGAGGTTCCATGGGATTATCGGATCGTTGAAGAGAAGGTTGGTGATATTGTTGGCAGCGATATGACGATCGTTCCGGATAACATCCTTCTTCCGAATGACGATAACTATGCAACAGGGGATAAAGTCTGGATTCTTCAATATATGGATGCAGAGTTAACAACGGATGACCAGAAACGAAGCCAGATCAAACTGTCGACATGGAATACGTTGAAATCTTTTAAGACGGAGAAGAATGCTACAGCGGACTTGGCTACTTTAAAAGAATCCATTCAAACCGAAGTTGATTTGGTTGGTGTATATAAGACAGAGAATGCAGGTAAAACGCGTGATTTTGCTGTTATCAGCCTTCCATCCGGTAACGTAGTCAAACAACCAATTAGTGATGAGAAGTATGCAGCACTTAAGACAAAATCCAAAGTTAAAGTAAATCTCGAACAAGTTCACTTATATAGTGACTACGATCAAGTATATTCGAAATTCCGGGGGTGGGCTCAATGACGATATTTATCAATCTTGTAGTTAGTGTAGTTGTAATTATCATTCTTCAATTGGCCGGCATGTTGATCTTTAGTTTAATGACGCCATTTAATGACTTGGATGAGCTGAAAAAAGGCAATATGGCAGTAGGCTTAGCGTTTGGCGGTAAATTTTTATCAACAGCCCTGATCATCGGTGTTTCGGCTTATACGAATACATCGATATGGCATATGATGTTATGGTTTTTAGTAGGTTACTTTATACTAATCATCTCCTATTGGATATTCGAGCTCGTTACTCCAGGTATCAAAATTTCGGAGCATCTGCAAAAGGGCAATGTCGCCATTGGCGCCCTTCTATGCTTCGTATTTATTGGAACAAGCTTTGCGGTAAGCAGCTTGATTGTTTAATCTTCTGGAATTACGAAGACGGTGAAGGCAAAATGTATCCTGATTTGAATGGGAATGAAATTGATCCCTTCAAGAAATAGCTAACTCGAAAGACCATTCAAGCGTTAAACCAACGCCTAAATGGTCTTTTTCTTTCGCCAAGTCACAATTTTTACCTTACAAGTCATTTGCGTGGTAGCTAAGGATAGGGGGAGATTTCTACAATGGCTTAAGAAGTGGTACATCGCCTCCGATATCCATGGAAGGTGGTTATAAGCAGCTGAGAATGAACATGAGATGAGAATTGTAACCGCTTACTTTTTGTGGGAAATTGCGGTGAGCTTACTTACAAAAGGGAGGAGGAAGCGTTAGCTGACGGTTCGGATCCTAATACAATGGAGGTAATCACATGTTAAAAGTGGTAAGAGGCAATCGATTCTTCATTTATTTGCTCACTCTAGCTTTATTGGTTCTTCAACTGCCGTTCTCTGCAGCTGTATCTGCAGCATCACAAACCTATGAAGCGGAATCTGCGACTCGTACGGGTGGAGTTGTTGTGGCAACAGATCATACAGGCTATACCGGAACAGGCTTTGTAGGCGGCTACACGGACACGAATAAAGGAAATGCTTCCACTGCCTTCACAATTAGCGCTAGTGCAGCAGGGAGCTATACGACGGTAATAAGATACTCAAATGGTACAGGTTCAGCGAAGACTTTAAGCTTATACCTTAATGGAACGAAGCTGAAGCAAATCTCACTTCCAGCGACTACAGATTGGAACACCTGGGCGACACAATCGGAGACCGTATCTTTGAATTCCGGCAGCAATACGATTACTTATAAATTTGATACAACGGATACCGGTAATGTGAATGTAGACAATATTGTGGTCAGCGACACTTCAACAGGATCTACTCCTTCTGGAACGAACCTGGCACTAAATAAGTCGATCACCTCAAACAATAGCTACACCGGTTTCTCTGCTGCAAACGCAGTAGATGGGAATACATCTACCTACTATGAGGGTGCGGCTAACTCGTATCCAAACACGTTAACTGTGGATCTAGGCAGCGCGCAAAGCGTGAACGCAGTTGTCTTGAAGCTTCCGACTGCATGGGGAACAAGAACACAGACCTTATCGGTCTCAACCAGTACAGACAACAACACTTACAGTACTGCTGCTGCATCTAATACCTACACTTTTAATCCTTCTTCCAGCAATACGGTTACGATTTCTTTCACAGCAGCATCTGCACGATACGTCAGAGTGAACGTCACAGCAAATTCCGGCTCTACGGCAGGCCAAGTGGCTGAGCTCGAAGTGTATGGAAGCGGGGGCACCGTGACTCCTCCTCCAACTTCACCGGCAGGAACTTATGAGGCGGAATCAGCGGTATTATCTGGCGGCGCTGCTGTGGCAGCCGATCATACAGGCTATAGTGGTACCGGCTTTGTAGGTGGTTTTATTGATTCTAATAAAGGCAATGCTTCGGCAACTTTTAATGTGAATGTGGCAGAAGCGGGCAGCTATAACGTTACGTTAAAATATGCAAATGGCTCTGGCGTCGCTCAGACACTTAGTCTATATGCGAATGGAACAAAAGCATTGCAAACTTCCCTTCCAGCTACAGCTAATTGGGATACTTGGAGCACAAAAGCCGATACTGTATCTTTAAATGCCGGCAATAACACGATCATGTACAAATACGATACAACGGACAGTGGTAATGTGAATATCGACAAAATCGATATTGCGATTGTTGTAACTCCACCAGTCACGCCACCACCAACCGGCACGTATGGAGCAACGATGCCTTATGACACATATGAAGCAGAATCTGTGACGTATACAGGCGCTGTTGTTGGTCCAAACACAACGTTTGGCAACATCGCTTCTGAAGCTTCCGGCAGAAAAGCCGTTCAGCTTACATCTGCTGGTCAATATGTGCAGTTTGCTTTAGCCAAGGCGGCCAAAGGAATAACGATCCGCTACTCGATCCCTGATAATGCAGCAGGTACAGGTATTGATTCCGCTATCAGCATGTACGTAGGTGGTATATTGTTCAAAGATGTTAATCTTACTTCCAAATACAGCTGGAACTATGGTGCATGGGGAACCGAAGGCGGGGAGATTCGCTGGTCGAATAATCCAAATGCAACACCAACAACACCACATCATTTGTATGATGAAGTATCTGTTGTATTGAGTCAGGAATTTCCGGCAGGAACGGTCATTAAGCTGCAGCGGAATGCAGCGAACCTGAACTTCAGCTCCACTGCAAATGTAACAATCGATCTGATCGAGACCGAAGCAATCCCAACGGCGTTAACAATGCCTTCTAACTATGTATCCATCACCAATTATGGTGCAGTGGCCAATGACAGTGGCGATGATACTACTGCAATTAATAATGCGATCAATGCTGTCAAAAACTCCGGCGGAACGTATAAAGGCGTATGGATTCCGACGGGTAACTTTACCCTAAATAACGGAAATAAAGGCGCAGGATACAATGGCAGCGGAACTAGATTGTACTTAGACAGTGGTGTTTCGATGAAAGGGGCAGGCGTATGGTATTCCACTCTATCCGGCAATTACGCAGGTCTCTATTTGCGAAGCGGCAATGTTACGATTTCCGATTTTAAAATCAGCGCAAACGACTTGATTCGAGATGACTATAATGGTGTCTCTGGTGTTGAAGGAAACGGTACAAATTCAACGCTTACCAATCTGTGGATCGAGCATACGAAGGTTGGCTTCTGGCTGACGAATCAGACGAATAACGCCACAATCTCCAACTCCAGGATTAGAGATGTATGGGCAGACGGACTTAATCTCCATTATGGTACATCGAATACAACGGTAACGAATAACTCGGTTCGTAATAGCGGTGATGATGGCCTTGCAATGTGGTCTGATACTTACTTGGATACAAACAATACGTTTAGCTATAACACCGTACAAATTCCTACACTTGCGAACAATATCGCGATTTATGGCGGCAAAGATAATAAGGTAATTGGCAACCTGCTGACAGACACAGTGGTTAATGGCTCAGGTATCTCGTTTGGTACTAACTTTAATCCTCCATCCATGACGGGAACGCTGACCATACAAGATAATGTGCTGATCAGAACCGGTTCCTATCATAAAGATTATGGCTACCAGATCGGTGCGATTTGGGCTTATTGGCTGAATAATACCGGCAAAGCTCAAAACCTGAGTGTAACCGTATCCGGCAATACAATTCAAGACAGTGTCTATTCCGGTATTTTTATTGAAGAACCAGCTCCAAGTATTTCGGTGACGTATGCTTCGAATACGATCACGAATCCGGGGACTTATGGGGTATATATCAGAGGTACAGCAACCGGCAGCTCAGCTTTTAATAATAATACGGTCAATGGCGCTCCTTCCGGTAAATTCTCTAATACGTCTACCAGCTTTACAGTAACAGGTTCGGGCAACAACTGGTAAGGAAGCTGTAAAAGGAACAACCCTGCTAATCTGAGCAGGGTTGTTTTGTTATGGTGTAATATTCCATCTGTTATTTTGAAACCAACGATTAAATGCATCGTATTGTACCTAATTTAGCATTTTTAAAGGAGGCTATTTATGCCTGACATCAGGATTGTTACTGATTCCACAACAGATTTGCCGAAGGAGCTGCTCGACCAGCACGAAGTGGAAGTCATTCCTTTGTCGGTATTTGTAGATGGAGAAACATACGAGGATAATGTTACGATTTCTCCGCTTGAATTTATTCAGAAGATGAAGATTGCCCCGGAATTGCCAAAAACATCACAGCCTGCGGTTGGTGTATTTCTCGAAATGTACGATCGGCTTGGGCAAAATGGAGATACGATTATTTCCATTCATATGACAAGCGGCATGAGTGGTACGTATTCCACTGCATGTGCTGCAGCAGAAATGTCCTCTAGCAATGTCGTTGTCATAGATTCACAGATGATCTCCCAAGCTCTTGGTTTCCAAGTGATAGAAGCTGCGAAGATGGCTCGTGAGGGATTAACGGTTCAACAAATTAAAGCCAGACTGATGAAGATTCTTGATAACACTACTTTGTTGGTTGTCGTGGATACGTTGGAGAATCTTGTGAAGGGCGGCAGAATTGGCAAAGCCAAAGGATGGATCAGCTCTATTCTTAGCATTAAGCCGATTGCTATGCTTGAACAGGGCATCTATACACCTGTCACCAAAGTTCGGACGTCCTCACAGATTATTAAGAGTCTGCTTGAACGATTTAACAGTGATACGGCCGGCAAAGAGATTACCGAAATAGGGATCTCGCATGCCGATAATCTCACCTTAGCCGAACGGCTTCGGGAAGAACTGAGCCGAATCACATCTATTCCAGTCCGTATACGTCCAGCAACACCGGTTATTACGACGCATACAGGACCTGGAGCAATTGGTTTTATGTATTGTGCGGAATAAAAGCAGAGCTGTCTCTTCTTATAAGAGACAGCTCTTTTTCATGGGCTCAGAGAACCTTGGCGAATTTTGTTGATTTTTCGCGAAGATTTGGTATTATATTGACGAGTTCATGGGGGGAGTCGATTGGGTGATCCGTATTACTTCGTTAATAGATAAAGGCTTTGAATATCATGTGCTGCCCCAGGGTTTGCAAATGCTCGACAATGTTCTGGCTGTAAAGTTGGAAGGCATAGAAGAGGAAGTAAGCATAAGATTAAGCTTCAGCTTTCAGAGCCGTGAATGGACGATAGATCAAGTGATTGACCCGAGTGTTCCTATCAAACAGATTTTTGATTACCAACCTGATTTATTAGCAGAAGGTTTGCGGCTCATCACGCGGATTGATGAGATGAATGGCATGGATGAAGAAGATTTCGAGGCAGCGTGCGAGCGCGGCGAATTTAAAGATATTTCTAGTTTAGCAAATTAACTGGCCTTTTTAAGAGGCTGGTTTTTTTATTTTTTGCCTCTAGCAGGAAACGAAGGCTAATACGCATAATGACTATATGAGAGATTTCTCAACTTGAATAACTTCTTAAGGAGTGTACGGATTGTGGCAAATGATCGTAACTGGGCAGGAAATTACAAGTATAGTGCATCAGAATATCTCTATCCCGAAACAGTAGAAGAAGTGCAGGATATTGTAGTTCGCAGCAGCAAAATGAGAGTGCTAGGATCAAGGCATTCTTTTAATGGAATAGCGGATACGAACGCAAGCCTGGTATGCCTTCAGAAGATGAATCGTGTTCTGGAGCTGGACAAGACCAATAACCGTGTAAAAGTTGAGGGTGGTATCCGTTACGGGGAACTTGGCGAATATCTTTATCAACAGGGCTATGCACTGCACAATCTGGCTTCGCTGCCGCATATTACAATAGCGGGTGCTATTGCAACAGCAACTCATGGCTCAGGCGACCGGAACGGCAATCTTTCAACAGCGGTATATGCGCTTGAGATTGTTAAAGCTGATGGTACAGTGGCGATATTTACTCGGGATGATGAAGATGGGCTGTTTAATGGAGCTGTTGTAGGTCTCGGTGCTCTAGGCGTAGTAACAGCAATTACACTGGACATTCTTCCATTGTTTGAGATCAGCCAATATCTCTACGAGAATCTTCCATTGGCGCAGCTCGAGAGTAACTTTGATGCGATATATTCAAGCGCTTACAGTGTTAGTCTTTTCACAGATTGGAAGGAATCCAAGTTCAACCAAGTGTGGCAGAAAAGATTGGCAGGAGAAGCTCGCCCAATAGAGGGAGTGTCTTTCTTTGAGGCTATTCCGGCAACGGAAAAACTTCATCCTGTACCAGGGCAGACGGCGGAAAATTGCAGTGAGCAGCTAGGTGTTCCGGGACCATGGCATGAGCGGCTGTCCCATTTCCGGATGGACTTTACCCCTAGTGCTGGTGAAGAGCTGCAGAGTGAATATTTTGTGGCACGCCATCATGCCTATGATGCACTGTGTGCAATCAATGAGCTAAGCGAACAGATCGCACCGCTCTTGTTTATTTCCGAGGTTCGTACAATTGCGGCGGATGAGCTGTGGCTCAGCCCGAACTATAAACAGGATTCTGTTGCATTCCATTTCACATGGAAGCCGGAGTGGGAGGCAGTTAAGCAGGTGCTACCTCTGATTGAAGCAAAGCTGGAACGATTCGATGCACGTCCTCACTGGGCTAAGCTGTACACCATGTCAGCTGAGCGTGTGCAATCGTTGTATGAGAAACTTCCAGAATTCCGTGAACTGCTGTTAAAATGTGACCCAGACGGGAAGTTCCGTAATGCGTATGTGGATGAGTATATTTTCTAGTACTAACAAGGAAACCGAGTCCCGGTAAAGGGTCTCGGTTTATTTTTGATAAGAATATATTTTATTAGCTGGATGCAACAAAGAGCATAATAATGCGTTTACATATTTAGGAAAGGGCGTGGTGAGAATTAGATTTGTTGCTTTACTGATATTATGTTGTTTAATAAGTGGATGTAGTGTTGAGAAGCAGTCCGAAGATAGCACTCATTCGATTCTTTATGATTTTCAAGAACCGACAAGTTTCCCGTTTGAAGTTAATGACGTCCGCACGGAGATTGCAATTGATAATGTAGATACACTTCATCAATTTGTATTTCACTATAAAAATAAGCAGACTACTCAAGAGATAAAGTATGTTTTAAGCAAAGTTATTGATGAGTCAGAAACCGCATCTTATGTAAAAGGTATGAAACCACTAGAAGTCATTAATGGAAAACAAACCTATTATGAAGAAGATGATTCGAGCCAGTCTATTTGGTGGGAAAATGAAAAAGGTTTTGTAGCTCGTTACGTCTATTATATTAATGGTAGTCAGGAACCTTTAGGCATGAATACATTAACAGAATCCGAATTAATAGAATTAGTTAAACAGGTGCAATAAATTATAAGTAAAGGGACTTATATCTATGCAATGGAGCTTTGTCGAACGCACTAATTATTACATAAAGTCAAATGTTAAACATTCTATTCGAATCGTTCATCTGACTGATTTGCACGGTACCATCCGTTTTCTTAATGGCAGCATAAGCGGAATTATTAATGACATTCAGCCAGATCTGATAATGGTCACGGGAGACTTGGTAAGTAACCAACGAAGGTTAGAGAAGGTTTTGAACGAACTAGGGCGTCTGGCATGCAAGCAAGTCTACTTCGTACCTGGCAACTATGAACGAGAGCAAACCATTCGTTTCAAGAAGCAGCCGCTTACGGCGGATCAATACAATAAGATCCTGCAACAATTGCAGAGTAATAATATAACGGTCTTGGATAATAAGCATTCCGTTGTACATATTCATAGCTCTCGCATTCTTGTATATGGCTTTGATAATTCGATTTATGGCAATGAACGTTATAATTCCAACATAGACATAGAAACGTATGATTTCAAAATGTTATTAGCGCATTCTCCCAGCATTATTACAGAGTTGGAGAATCAGAACATCTCTTATGACTTATTGCTTGCGGGTCATACCCATGGCGGTCAAATCCGGCTGAGCAATCGCACATTTGGAGCGTACAAGCATTTTCATATTGGAATGAAGTTGATGGGAGAAGGTCGTCATTTCCTCATTAATCGGGGACTAGGAACAGTCCGGATTCCTTTGCGGGTGAACTGCAGACCGGAGATAGCTGTCATACATATTAATCCTAAATAAAAGTTCGTCGTTTAAGCTAATCCATTGTATGGAGGTCCAATCTATGGCGATGCCCACTCATATTGTAGCGGTTGGTGGATTTGTAGAGAATGTGCAAGGTGAAATATTGCTTGTGAAGACGCAGCATAATGGCTGGGTATTCCCTGGCGGTCAAGTAGAAGCTGGCGAAAATTTAACCGATGCGCTTATGCGTGAAATTCAGGAAGAGAGTGGAATCGACTGCATTGTCTCACACTTGATTGGCGTGTATTCCAATACTGGCATGTATAAGTGGCATGACGGGGTAACCGATGTTCCAACAAAGCTGATGCTGGATTTTGTATGCCGTCCAATCGGCGGCCTCTTACGGACATCTGAAGAAACGTCGGAAGTCCGCTGGGTTCAGAAGGAAAAGGTGCTTGAATTGATCCATTCGCCTGCCATTCAGACAAGGTACCAGGCTTATTTGGATTTTGACGGCTCAATCCCTTACTTGGAGTATGTAACGAAACCACAATTTGATATAAGACATGATAGGAGGATATAGCACATGGATTGTTTAGGCTGCCGCATCGCGAATGGAATTGAACCGGACTTAAACCTTATTTATGAAAATGAATTTGTAACTTGTGTGCTTGATATCGGACCGTTTAATGAGGGTCATGTCTTAATTCTCCCCAAGCAGCATTATCTCGATATAGAGGAGCTTGACTCGAACACCGCGTAATGCCATCATGGATGCATCCAAGAAGGTATCAGTCGCCTTGAAGGAAGTATTCCATCCGGATGGCATCACCATCTGCCAGAATGGCGGCATCTTTAACGATTTGATGCATTACCATATGCATCTAATTCCGAGATATAAGGGGGATGGCTTCTCATGGAGCGAGCCTCTTCAGCCTCATGGAGCTGAGAGACATTTGCAGAAGACGAGAGATCGTATTCTTCAAGTCTTAACGAAGGAGACCCGTGTATGAATGCTCCTGAAGAAATTTTAAAGGTATGGAGAAAATTTGATCATTTTCCGATGGAGACGTTAACAAAAGCCTGGTACTATCAGCAAAATACAGCAAGTAAACAAAGAGATGTTTCTCTGATGAAGGAACATCGCGAGCAATATGGGATAACAGGCAATTGCTTTGACCTCTCTTTATGGCTGCTCGATGAGTTTGAACAAGAGGGGATTGAAGCTTTTCCAGTTGGTCATGATTTAGGGACGCCGGATGCACATGTGGCAGTTATTGCAAAGAGTGAACACGGCTACCGTTATTTTTGTGATCTAGGGGATCAATGGCTAAATCCTGTTCTAATTGATTCTGATTGTGAGGATTTTCATACGGATAAATTACGAGGATTTTTCCCGGCTGCCGAAATCCAAGTAAATGCTGAAGGAAACGTACTTAAGGTACAATACCATCGACCAAACGGGAAAATGAGCCAGCAGGATTTTGTTACAACACCGATTGCAATTACAGACCTATGGAAAGCTGCAGAGATCTCCCAGAATACGATTAAGCAACGGCCTTTATTAGAATGCAGAATTCCTTTCAAAGATGAAATCGCTCATTGGGAATTTTATAACTGGAGCAGCGTCTTAAGCACAACTCAAGGATTATATGAAGAGCCCGCAACTGAAGATATTAAACAATGGTGCACTCGAATCCATAACAAGACTGGTTACGATAAAACAATGCTTTCAGAAGCTCTACATTTTTATAAAAGTATGCAATGAGCCTCTCATAAAGAGGAAGATATTTCGTAAATTAAAAAGTTTCAGGAGTGGTGATATAGTTGCCTAAAACTATATGACCGCTTTTTTTGATTGTTATTTATTTAGATTTATAATAAATGACGATTTTAAGGTAGACGGAGCTATTCGAATGATTCTGGAGAAGCGTTAGTTTATGCTTACGAAGTAGCTTTCTTTCAGAAAGCTTGAAGCGTTCGCTTTTGCTCGGAGATTCCAACCTTACCTTGTTGATTCAAAGGAATCCCCGAGCAATGGCGATCGGAAGAACATTCGAATACGTAGTTTGTGACGATCAGGTTGAAAAAGCCTCTTCACTTCGTGACATTATGTCTAATGAAAACGGTAATATCGGGCTCTATACTAGACATAGATAATAAGTGGAAGGAAAGGCAGGTGGTCCATTTTGTCGCAGTCTCAGTCAGCAGTCGTTACGGTTCTGAACTATATCAACGGAGAATGGGTAGAGCCAGAAAGCGGCCGTTATGAAGACGTTCCGAATCCTGCTACAGGAGAGGTCATTGCACGAGTTCCGTACTCGGGGCAGGAGGATGTTGACCGTGCAGTCCAAGCTGCTCAGCTCGCGTTCGAGGAGTGGCGGGAGGCTGCTGTGCCTAGGAGAGCGCGGGTTCTCTTCAAATATCAGCAGCTGCTCATTGAGAAATGGGACGAACTAGCCCGGATCATCACTACGGAAAACGGTAAAAGCTACACGGAAGCACATGGTGAAGTGCAACGTGGTATTGAGTGCGTTGAATTCGCAGCGGGAGCTCCAACCTTAATGATGGGAAGCCAGCTGCCCGATATTGCTACGGGCATAGAATCAGGCATGTATCGTTATCCGCTTGGTGTCGTAGGCGGTATAACGCCGTTTAACTTCCCGATGATGGTGCCCTGCTGGATGTTTCCACTTGCAATTGCATGCGGTAATACGTTCGTCTTGAAGCCATCTGAGCGTACGCCAATCCTGGCGAACCGTCTGGCGGAGTTATTCAAGGAAGCGGGTTTGCCGGATGGTGTACTGAACATCGTGCATGGCGCACGTGATGTGGTGAACGGGCTGCTCCAAAATAAACAAGTAAAAGCGATCTCCTTTGTTGGCTCACAGCCGGTCGCGGAGTATGTGTACAAGGCCGCTACCTCGTATGGCAAACGTGTGCAAGCGCTCGCTGGTGCAAAGAATCATTCCATCGTGATGCCTGACGCAGATATGGAGCTTGCAGTGACGAATATTATTGCTGCAGCTTTTGGTTCAGCCGGCGAGCGTTGTATGGCCTGCTCCGTTGTGGTTGCCGTTGGTGATGCGGCAGATAAGCTGCAGCAGAAGCTCGTTGAAACAGCAGACCAAATCAAGATCGGTAACGGTTTAGAGGAAGACGTATTCCTTGGTCCTGTGATCAGACAGGAGAATAAGGACAGAACGATTGGCTATATTGAGCTGGGGGTAAAAGAAGGTGCACAGCTTTTGCGAGACGGACGACTGGATATAGTTGCCGAAGAAGGTTATTTTATCGGACCAACCATTTTTGATCATGTAGACCCAGGCATGACAATTTGGAAGGAAGAGTTATTCGCGCCAGTACTTGCGATCGTTCGAGCGGCGTCCCTGCAAGAAGCAATTGAGGTCAGCAATCAGTCGGACTTCGCGAATGGCGCCTGTCTGTATACGGACAGTGCGAAGGCGATTCGCCAGTTCCGTGAGAAGATTGATGCAGGGATGCTGGGGATCAATCTAGGTGTGCCCGCGCCGATGGCCTTTTTCCCATTCTCGGGATACAAGAATTCCTTCTATGGAGATCTTCATGCTAATGGCCGGGATGGCGTAGAGTTTTATACGCGCAAGAAAATGGTGACCGCCCGTTATTAATAATAAATGGCTGAAGGAGAGGAGAGTGTAGTCATGTCGATTAATCAAGAAGAGGCAGATCTGATCGCGAAGGATCGCCAGTATGTATGGCATGCTATGACACCTTATAATGAACAGGCACCTCCCATGGTTGTTACGGAAGGGAAAGGCTCGTGGATTACCGATAACCGGGGAAATCGCTATTTGGATGGGATGTCGGGACTCTGGTGCGTGAATGTTGGCTACGGCAGAGAAGAGCTCGCTCGCGCAGCCTACGAGCAGCTTAAATCCTTGTCTTATTATCCGCTGACACAAAGCCATGTTCCTGCGATCAGGCTTGCGGAGAAGCTTAATGAATGGCTGGAGGATGAGTATATCATCTTCTACTCCAACAGCGGCTCCGATGCCAATGAAGTGGCGTTCAAGATCGCAAGGCAATATTTTGAGCAATCCGGTGCTCCAAGCCGTTACAAATTCATCTCCCGCTACCGGGCGTATCATGGCAATTCGATGGGGGCCCTTGCCGCAACCGGGCAAGCTCAGCGCAAGTATATGTATGAACCACTTGCCGGAGGCTTCCTCCATGTTCGTCCACCTGACAGCTACCGTCGCCCCGAGGGAATGACCGTTGAACAGTTTAACCTGCAATGTGCGCTCGATATCGAGGAGACCATTCATTGGGAAGGCCAGGAGACCATAGCGGCAGTCATTATGGAACCGGCTATCACAGGTGGTGGAGTGATCGTTCCGGAGCCGATTTATCTGGAGAAAGTGCGGGATATTTGCACAAAGTATGGTGTTCTCCTTATCATGGATGAGGTGATCTGCGGATTTGGACGTTCCGGCCGGAAGTTTGGTCATATGAATTACGGTATTAAGCCGGATATTGTTACGATGGCGAAAGGCCTGACGAGCGGCTATCTTCCTTTGTCGGTCACAGCGGTGCGTAAAGACATTTATGAAGCATTTAAAGGGAAAGAGATGTACAGTCATTTCCGACATCTGAATACTTTCGGCGGTTCACCGGCATCCTGTGCACTAGCTCTAGCGAATCTGGAGATTTTGGAGCGGGAACAGCTGGTCGAACGGTCTGCAGCGCTGGGTGAAAGGTTAACGGAGGAGCTCTCGGTGCTGCTGGAGCATCCGATTGTAGGGGATATCCGAAGCTTTGGATTCTTAATGGGGATTGAGCTCGTAAGTGATAAGCAAACGAAGGAGCCATATCCGCTTGCCGGCGTCGTTCGAATCATTGGAGAGTGTAAGGCGAAGGGGTTAATAATCGGCAAAAACGGCGATACCGTCGCAGGCTACAATAATGTGCTTACGATCAGTCCGCCGTTGTCATCTACCGATGAGGATGTCACCTTTATTATCGAAACGTTAAAGGAAGTTTTTGCAAATTTTAAAGTTTAGGAAAAACAAAAAAAGCCTGATTGCTATCAAGCTTCCTGCGTTTGCTCTATGGTGCTCTACCAAGCTGAGCTACGTCCCGGAAAAAAAAGATGGTGCCGGCGATAGGAGTCGAACCCACGACCTACTGATTACAAGTCAGTTGCTCTACCAACTGAGCTACACCGGCATATTGTTTTGTATCGGGCACAAAACGTATTATGCCACAGCTTGTACTGATTATGCAACCCCTTTTTTTAAAAAAGTTTTTAATGTTTTTTTGCCTTGAAATGAACGACTGCACTGTACTGCATTTTCCCTGTATTTGGATTAAATACAGCATGATGCTGGACTTGATGAACTTGCAGCAGCAGAGCTTTATTATTCTCAATTTGCTGGTCAATCCTGAGCTCCAGTGTACGCAAATCGCCTGCTTCAAAAAACTCAACTTTATCTTCAATCAGATCTAAACGAAACTCCATCCTGCACGTCTCCTGTCAATGTAAGCTGAATCTATTATACCGTTATTACTAATGGTTTCAAAGAGTTGAGCCGATAGTAATAGAGGGATGGCAATAGAACCATTTTTTGTTTTACAAAAAGGTAGATTTATCCTAAACTAGTGCCTGTGTCGAAAATAGTCGTAATTACACTGAAAAAGGCAAACTTTCCGAAAGGCAAGGACGCAAAGTTATGGGCCTAATGCTGGATATAGCGATGGTTGCCAGACCGCCGGATGCAGGACATAGTGCCTTAACCAGCTATCCGCCCGTCTTTGGCCGGATAGCTTATTTTGTTTATTCAGTGACAGCGAGGAGAGACGAGGATGAAGGAACGGGTTAGAAAAGCGTTACAATGGCTGGGATCAAGCAAACGGGTTTTGGGAGGCAGACGGAAGATAGGAGTCAGATTACTCCTGTTAACCAGTATTATCACTTTCTTTAACGTAGTGGCTGGTGTATTTATTTACACGCAGAACCTATCGGTATCGCATGCTGTAAAAGAAACAAATACATTAACGAGTGCGCAGCGCGAGTATGAGGGGATATCCAATACGCTGCTTCAGACGCTGCTCTTAATGATTAACTCGATTGAGAACAACAATGACAGCACAGCATCTGCGGTGGTAGATCCGAAAGAACGTCTGGCGGACATGCCTGGTCAGCTGGAGCATTTGAAGAAAACGTTCGAGAAACTGGACAAAATGTTCCCGGCAGAAGAAGAACAGCAGAATTATATTGGACAAGGTAACATCTATGAGATCGCGTATAACGATTTGAAGAGCTCTAATGTAACGGAGTTCGAAAATTTGACTGCTGAAATGAAATCAGCACTTGTACTTAGACTCGTAAATATTTATTTGAACGAGCTGGAATTTGCGAATCAGAATGTGAATGCGCGGATTACGGTTGATGCGGCGCAAACGGATAAGAAATTGTCCGACAGTGTTGATACAGCTAATATGATTATTCTTATTAACGTTCTGATCTTGGCGGTTATTCCGTTCCTGTTCACAATTGGATTAGTAAGAAGTATTAAAGCCGGTCTTCAAGGGATTATGGGGCGTATTAATGCCTATCAGCATAATGATTTTACATATGATAAATCGCTGGACCGAAAAGATGAATTTGGCGATATTGATCGCTCACTTGCAGCCATGGGTGATAATTTGAAAGCTACGGTAAAAGCAACACTTAGCGTCAGCCAGACCGTTCTTCAAATGTCGAACCAGATGGGTGAGATGATTGGCCGCAACCGTACGGCTTCCGAGCAAGTAAAAGGGCAAATCGATCTGGGTACAGCCGTATTGCTCTCCCAATTTGATGATGCAACCTCAATCTCGGCAGTTACCGAGCAAATCTCGGCAAGCTCGCAGGAAATTGCGGCTTCAAGCGACTACATCAATAAAGACATGCAGCAAATGAAGGATGATTCCCATACAGGTTCGGTTGATATGGAAGGTGTCGTTCAGATGGTTAACCAGACGGTGGAGCAATTTAACCAGGTGACGGAAGCCTTCAACCGGATTACAGAACGATATAGTAATGTCTCGAAGTTTCTTAGTAATATCCAGGATGTGAATACGCAGACCAATCTGTTATCACTGAATGCGTCGATTGAATCAGCACGCGCTGGGGAACATGGCAGAGGTTTTGCAGTAGTTGCTGAAGAGATTCGCAAGCTGTCGGGTCAAACCGATTTGATCTCGAAAAATATTTCGAAGGAAATGCTGCTCATTCAAGAGGACGTGGCATCAAGCAGCAAGAGTATGGGGGCTTTCGCAGAAGTGATCTTCTCCACGAAGCAGGCTTCCATCTCGGCAAGTGATGTGTTCAAGGGACTGGAGAAGCAAAGCCATACGTTATCTGAGCAGGTAAGTGAAATCTCGACAGCTATTAACGAGATCACAACAGGCATCACCCACATCGTAACCGCAGTGGACAAGCTGCTTCATACCTCCTCCGAGGTGAACGGCAAGATGGAGCAAATGGGTCACTTGTCCGTTGAGCAGAATGATATCTCTGACAACCTGCAAGGGATGGCGCAAAACCTGCAGCAATCTTCTCGTGAGCTGAAAGAGAAAGCTGCAATCTTTAAAGTGTAATATTTCTTTTCAAAGCTAAATCAAAAGGCTGTTTTCCCAGTTAATCGTGATGGGAGAACAGCCTTTTTGACGTTTTATTGAGCACTTGCTTGATTAAATTGGTGTATGCCGAAATCGGTAAGGGATGATTGCAAAATAGCTTCTCGCAATGGATGTAGATTAGAGGTGAATCGAACCTCGATATCTCTCGCCATCAATAGGTCCAGTGGATTAGTAAGTGTCTGCACCGATAGTGGAGTTATCGTCTCCGTGGAGATGTAATAGCCGGCTGTTTCATCAAACAATTGAAAAGACTCAGCAGGCAGCTCATAACGGTATATGGAAACTTTCTTAATTCGATCGTACCAGCCTGTCTCCACCGTAATGACGATATTGCAGGAAGTGAGACCAAAGAACAAATGGTTATCTGCTTCAGTTAAGCCTTCTGATCTCGTGTACACAATTCTCGGGCATTTCCTTGGGAAAAAGAAGGTGAATTCATGCTCCTCATCAATCGCCCAGACGACAGGAGGCATATTGGTGCGGTTCGCCTTTACCCTGGGGACAAAACGTTCAATCGAACATTCCTCGCTAAAATGAAACAATCTCATCGTAAAACCTCCGATCCGAATCGAGATGCTTTTCTATTCTAGAGGAAATGGATAATTTTTTCAAAAAACCTCTTTACAATACTAATGACCTAGTGTACTATTCAACTATAACACTAATACAAAAGGAGCTGCGAGATGAAAACAGCTAAAATATCAAATCCATCGATTGTGCTTCAGTTGGATGGCTTAACGAAAAAGATTGGCGGCAAAGCGATTGTTGATGGTTTGTCCTTTGATATTGCGAAGGGTGAAGTGGTAGGCCTGCTTGGTCCAAACGGGGCAGGTAAGACAACAACGATGCGAATGATCGTGGGCTTGATTGGAATGACAAGCGGGGATGTACGGATTTGCGGACAAAGCGTGCGTACAAACTTCGAGCAGGCTATCAGTCATGTCGGAGGGATTATAGAGAACCCGGAGTTTTATCCGTATATGACCGGTTACGATAATTTGATGCAGTATAAACGGATGACCGCAGGTGTGACAGAAGCTCGGATCGCGGAAGTGACAAGACTTGTTGGGATGCAGGATGCGCTGGGTAAACGTGTGAAGGCTTATTCCCTTGGCATGCGTCAACGGCTTGGTATCGCACAAGCGCTACTGCATGAGCCCAAACTGCTGATTTTGGATGAGCCAACAAACGGTCTGGATCCAGCCGGGATTAGAGAGATGCGTGAGTATTTGAAACAGATCGCCGAAGCAGAGGGCATAGCGATATTGGTCTCCAGTCATTTGCTGAGCGAGATTGAACTGATGTGCAGCCGGATTGTTGTCATTCAGGAAGGCAAGCTGGTTACGATTCGTTCACTTGGTGAATCTGAGACTCCTACACAAAAGCTTCTGTCTATTTCGCTTCAAGTAGGAAATGCAGAGCGTGCACAGGAGTTAATCAATCTGATGGAGGATATAACGATTGCACGAGCTGATGCATTAACGAATCGGATTACCCTGCAGCTCAGACAGGATCAAATCCCGGGCCTTGTTGGCAAACTGTCAACGGCAGGCGTGGAGATTTACCGAATTGAAGAAGTTCGTGAAACACTCGAAGAAGAATTTATGAAGCTGACAGGAGGGAACCGCATTGCGTAATTTTACTGGATTGTTGGTAAACGAATGGCTGAAGCTCTCTAAGAAAAGATCATTTTTCGTCGCGTATGCGATTCTAGCGGTTGTATTTGGTATATTGGCTTACGCCTTCTATGAGTTATCACCTGATGGCCTTAACTCGACAGTGGATTTCGCTACAGGGACAATCATGCTGCAGGCTGCGGGACAGCTTGTACCGGTTCTTGCAGTCCTTGCAGCGGCGGGCAGCGTTACGCAAGAGCATCGTTACGGAACGATTAAATTTCTCCTGATCCGGGCCCAAAGCCGTAATAAAATTTTAGCATCCAAATATATCATTTCGGTTGTATATACGCTTACTTTGGTTCTTACTGCAGCCGTGCTTGCTGTTGTTGCCGGCTATATCGTTTACGGCGGTGGAGCTGGGGAGTCTACATGGTCGGATTTCCTAACCAATATCGCGAGCCTTGCAGTCTATTCGATTGTGTTCGTTACCATGACCTTTATGATCGGAATTTTGACGAAGTCGAACGGTGCATCAATTGGTGTCGGGATTTTCTCCATGATGGTAGGAAGTCTGCTTGTTATGCTGCTCTCCCGCTATACCATTACGAAGTATTTATTGTTCAGCAATACGGATCTGTCGGTCTATAACGGAGAAGGGCCGCCGATTGAAGGGATGACGATGGCATTTTCCATTGTTATACTGCTTGTATATATGGCGCTGTTCCTATCCGTCAGCTTTGCCGTATTTAAGAAGCGCGATATCGCATAAGCGAGGCGTTTCCGGGCCGACGAAGGAAAGGAGAATCAACATCCGTGACAATCGTATTTGACAACAATATGCCGATTTATATCCAAATTATGAATTATGTGAAGAAGCAGATCATTACCGGTAAATTAAGCCCCGGCGACAAAATTGAATCCGTACGGGACCTTGCCCTTGAGCTTCAGATTAATCCGAATACGATTCAACGTACGTTCCAGGAGCTGGAGCGGGAAGGCATTGTAGAAACAAGACGAGGACTTGGCCGATTTGTGACCAGCGAGGAGTCGACGATTATGTTAATTAAGAAAGAGATGGCGGGCGAGCTGCTCGAACGGTTTGTGCAGGGCATGAAGGAGCTTGGCTTTAACAAGAACGATATCATCGCTATCGTAACAGATGCCGTGAAGGACGGCGGATCAGACAAACATCCTGACAGGAGTGAATAGAAACGTGGAATCGATCTTGGAATTATCAGGTGTGACGAAATCTTACGGATCTAAGCATGCGCTCAGGGATGTATCCTTTCAAATTCAGCCTGGTAAAATTATTGGTTTGCTCGGCAGCAATGGCAGCGGCAAAAGTACTCTGATGAAAATAGCGGCTGGTCTCATGCAGCCATCCTCCGGTCAACTGCTTGTCTGCGGTGAGCCAAGTGGTCCGCGGACAAAAGCGTGGACGTCGTTTATGCCTGATAAGCCGCTAACGGAATCCTGGATGCGTGTAAAAGACGCTATTGGCTTCTATCAGGATTTCTACTCGGACTTTGACGAGGCGAAAGCAAATGAAATGCTGCAGTTCATGAATCTGAACCCATCGGATAAGATCAGTACGCTGTCTAAAGGGATGAATGACCGGATGCAGCTAACGCTTGCTTTGTCCCGCAATGCCAAGCTTTATTTGCTGGATGAGCCAATTGGTGGTGTTGATCCTGTTGCCCGGGAGAAGATTCTGGACGCGATCGTAAAATACTATAACGAGGACAGCTGTCTAGTTATTTCAACCCATTTGGTGCGGGATATTGAACGGATCTTTGATGAGGTTATCTTTATTAAGAACGGCAATGTGGTGCTTCAAGAGGAAGTGGAGACGATACGCTTCACCAGGGGCAAGAGTGTGGATGAGCTGTTTAAAGAGGTGTTTGCTGAATGATGGATTTGCTGAAGCTCGTAAAATATGATTGGAAAAGAAACTCCAGTTATTTGCTTGTCGTAGGATGTCTCTTCATTATCGCTCAGGCTGCACTAACAGTGACAGGACAAATAAATCATTGGTCAAATGAGCTGTTTTATGTGTTCTCGTTTGTCTTGTATCTTGGGGTGTCTGTGGTTGTCTGCGTCACGATCTGCAGGACCTATGAACGCAATCTGCGTTACTTCAATCGCCGCTTGCTTCCGCTTCCCGCTTTGTATACAGTCTTGTCGCCTTTATTGCTTGGTCTGGCAAGCTTGATTGTCATCGTTGTGCTTGGTGTTATTCATCTCCTTACCCTTGGCGTAACTTTGGATACAGGAGCACTGCTTGTGTCGGATATTTTGGCAGAGAAAGGCTTCTGGGCGATGCTGGTATCAGGGGCTCAGCTCATTGTCATGATCTTTCTTAGTATTACAGTTGCGAAGGTATTTGCGGGAAAAGCAGGCGTTTGGATTGGGGTTGCTGCATTTTTTGTTATCCAAGTTATTTGTCAATGGCTGGAGGACCTCATGTTCCCGCAAATGTCCGTTTCAACAGATGATTTTTTTCAATCGGTCAGCGAGCAGGTTAGCAATACACCGGCTGAGGTAAAAGTGGAAACGTTAGTTCCGAATTTCTGGGGACCATTGGTGTTCGAGATAGTTATAATGATTGTCTTGATCTATGTGATGACCTATTTAATCAATCGGAAAGTACAAATGAATGGATAGCCATTCTAGTCATTCTTAAAGAGCTTCTTTCGGGTCTCAGTACCCGAAGAGGCTCTTTTTTTGTCAGAAATTGATGCTTTCGCCCTATTCTTTCAGTTGACGTTCGCTTGGCGAAAGTGGTTCAATTAGGGTTGATTAGGATTGGACGGATGATAGAGAAGGGAGAGGGAAAGCAGCTTGAACAACATCATGAAACAATTTATGAAGGCATCACGAATTCGTGTCCTACCTGTTATGCTCATTCCAGTTGCACTTGGCGCACTTGGCGCGTTTGTATGGGATGGCAACTTCAACTTTTGGCTGTTTCTGCTTACATTAGTAGGATCGGGAGCGGCTCACTTGTTCTCGAATATGATTAATGATTTGTGGGACTACTACAACGGAACAGATGAGGCTGCCAAGCAGGCAGAAGGGGCTATCTCTACAAATTCCGGATATTTGACGAACGGAACATGGAGTATAGGCCTGTTTGCAACCGTGACGTGGTCGTTATTTGGTATTGCGGCAATCAGCGGCATTATTTTATCCATTATTAGCGGCTGGCCGGTTATTGTATTTGGAGGGCTTGGCGGTTTGATTGCTTATTTCTATGTTGCGCCTCCGATTCGTTTTGGTTACCGGGGAAAAGGGTATAGCGAAGTGGCGATTTTGCTGTCGTTTGGTATATTGCCCGTAGCTGGTGCTTACTATGTGCAATCATCGCAGCTTGATTACCGGGCGCTTTTACTGTCGCTTCCGATCGGACTGTTGACGACTCTTATATTATTTAATCATCATTTTCTACACTGGCAAGGGGACAAGCAGGCAGGCAAAAAGACGCTTGTCGTGGTATGGGGAGAACAGCGGGCGCTGGTCTTTTCAAGATGGCTGCTCGTTCTGGCGTATGTTTCGCTCGTTATCTGTGTTCTGGCAGGGGCATTGCCTTGGTATGCGCTTCTTGCAGTGCTGACAGCTATTCCGCTCTATTCCGTTTACGGAAAGTTGAAGGAGCAGAATCCATCGCATGCCTATTTGCCGCTTATGGGCGGATCCGTTAAGGCGACCAATCGCTGCGGGTTAATTCTTATTATTGCGTTAGTGATTCAAGGTCTAATCTAAGGTTTGATCATATACAGCATAGAAAGTCGAGGGAATAGATGATGAGTAAACAATGGGTTCTTGGTGATTTCGATACCATTCTGGATGAAGGTAAAGTATGGACGATTGGCGGCTTCCCGCTGCCGGACGGATCGTTCTGGCAATACCGCGAGCCGGATGCGGTAGTTATTGTACGCAACGGCATTCTTTATGTACGCGCGCCGCTAAGCCGTAAGCATGATAAGATTCAAATTCTCGACAATGCCAAGCATATGTATTATTCAGCGAAGCCCGTTGAAGTGCCGGTGAAGGGTGAGATCAGCTTCGAGCTGCAAATTCGCGCACGTTCGCAGAATACAGCCCCTGGCGACTTGTATGACGGATACGCATCCTTGAACCTGCTTGATTTTACAACGGGCGGAGCGCTTGATTTCTTCGCGGGCAATGACAAGTATGCAAGTGTGTATGCTGTATTACCTTTCCCTGGAGTTCCAGTGCCGGAATCGGATAAAACGAGATATTTCTGTGTGTTTAAGGAATCAACGGAGTTCCAGCCACGGGAGTTTAATACGTATAAAATCACATACAATCGGGAGAAAGACGAGATCGTCTTCTATGTTAACGGTGTGGAAATTCGCAGAGAGCATAATATTCCAGTGAAATTTAATCAGTTTACAGTGGCTCTTGGCATCATGACCGAGAAGGATTTAACACCGGAAGGCAGCGTATCCGTTCATGGTCAGACGGTAATCGGGGAATATTCTCCTATTACGATTACAGTTACTGAAGAAACTGAAGAATAAAGCTTTAAGATCAAAGCCGTTCCTTATGGAGCGGCTTTTTTTGTGCTCGAACTGCTCTTCGGCAATGATTAACACTAATATTGAACAGTACTTGAGACATCATAACAATCGAAGTGCTTGACATGGCCTTCGGTATATTGTAATGTTACTAACATAAAGAAAGTTACTTATGAAACCACCTAGGAGGCGGATAAAATGTCAAATACTTCCACTATCTCAAAAGGCTTACTTGAAGCGGTAAAAGCAAGACGCACTTATTATGGAATTAGCAAACAATCAACCATTTCGGATGACCAAATTATCAATCTTGTTCAAGAAGCGGTGAAATATTCGCCATCTGCGTTTAACTCCCAAAGCGCACGTGCTGTTGTATTGCTGGGTGAAAATCACGATAAGCTGTGGAATATTGTGAAGGAAACTCTGCGCAAAATGGTTGCAGCCGATCAATTTGCTTCTACGGAACAGCGTATTGACAGCTTCAAAGCTGGCTACGGTTCAGTGCTTTTCTTTGAAGACACAACTGTTATCGAAGGACTGCAAAAGCAATTCGCAAGCTATGCAGATAACTTCCCGAAATGGTCGCAGCAATCTTCAGGGATCGTTCAATATGTCGTTTGGACATTGCTTGAAGAGCAAGGTCTTGGAGCTTCCCTGCAGCACTACAATCCGCTGATTGATGAAGAAGTAAAGCAAGCTTGGGATATTCCAAGCAGCTGGCAGCTAATCGCGCAAATGCCGTTTGGCACGCCAACCGCTGAGCCTGGTGAGAAACAGTTCCAGCCGATTGATGAGCGTGTGAAAATTTTTAAATAATTAAAGAAGAAAGCAGCTCCGGTAAGATACGGGGCTGCTTTTCCCTATATTCGAGGTGTAATACTAGCCGTCATAGTTAAAAACATGTACAATAAAAACCGATACATCATTTATACCCTTTTAATCGACAGGAGGAACCTATGAGTATCGATTCCCGCACGCTGAAGCAGCTGCTTCAGTTACAGCTGTCTCCAACCTTGGACTTTCAATCCGCGGTTAATCCGCTTGATTTGAATACTGGCGACAGCAATACATCCATTTTTGATACTTTGCTGGCCCAGCTTATGAACGGCGATTTATCCGGCCTTAGCAGCTTGGATGAGACAAGCTCTCTGGTTTCGTCCGATTCTTTAGCGAAATTGTCTAGTATTCCAAGCCTTTATAATACGGTTATTAATACAGAAACAGGTGCTAGCAGCACAGCACCAACGGAATATGACGCATTAATTTCAGAATCTGCAGTCAAATATGGTATTGATCCAGAATTAATAAGAGGCGTAATCCGTACGGAGTCTGGATTCCAGTCCAATGCCGTATCTTCGGCAGGAGCGAAAGGGCTTATGCAGCTGATGGATGCTACTGCCCGCGGTTTAGGCGTAACGAATTCCTTGGATCCTCAGCAAAATATTGATGGCGGATCGAAGTATTTGTCCTACCTACTCCGCAAATATAATGGCAATGAACAAGTGGCGCTTGCCGCTTATAATGCCGGTCCTGGACGAGTTGATAAGCTAGGCATTTCAACAGACAGTGAGCTTCAGGCGAGTCTAGGCAAGCTGCCGGTAGAGACGCAACGGTACATAGATAAGGTGCTTAAGGCCCGCTATTAATCCGTAAGTTTTGTAAAAAACCTACCTCTAAACGAGGTCACTCATCTTTGAGAGGACTCGATAGAGGTTTTCTCATTTTTAGGAAGGTGTTGACAAAATTGCTGTATTTCGATCATTGCGCTTCAACCCCGCCCTATGATGAAGTTGTGGATACATTCGCGGAAGTAATGAAAGCCCATTACGCTAATCCTTCCTCCATTCATCGCGCGGGAACTGAAGCTGATAAGCTGATCGCCCGTTCAAGGGCACTGCTTGCAGAGCAGTTTGGAGTGAAGCCGGAGGAGTGGCTGTTCACTTCTGGTGGGACCGAGAGCAATAATCTCGCCATTAAAGGAGCAGCTAGACAATTCAAGAGCCGTGGCAATCATCTGATTACTACCCGGATTGAGCATGCTTCTGTTAACGATGCATTTGGGCAGCTTGAGCAAGAAGGCTTCCGGGTCACTTATTTGCCGGTTAACTCCACTGGCCATATCGATCTTGATCAATTAAGCTCCTCTATAACGGATGAGACGATATTAGTCAGCATCATGCATGTTAATAATGAAGTAGGCTCTATTCAGCCTATTGCAGAGATTGGCAAGCTTTTGTCGGCTTATCCTCGGATCTTATTCCATGTGGATGCGGTACAAAGTATAGGTAAGCTGCCTGTTAAGCCTAGAGAATGGGGTATTGATCTGCTAAGCGGTTCTGCTCATAAGCTTCGTGGTCCCAAAGGCATCGGTTATTTGTATGTTCGTGAAGGGCTGCAGCTGCAGCCGCTGCAGTCTGGCGGATCACAGGAGCGCGGCATGCGTGCAGGCACTCAGAACGTGCCGGGTATTGTCGCATCTGCTAAAGCGCTGCGGATGGCCATGCAGGCAGAAGAGCAAACCCGCAGCAGAATGTATGCCTTGCGTGATAAGCTTATCCAGCATGCTGCAATGCATATCCCGGAATTAAAGCTTAACGGAAGTGAAGATGCTGCACTAATGGCACCACATATTGTACATTTCTCCTATCCCGGCATGAAGCCGGAAGTAATTGTTCATATGCTGGAGCAGCATGGCGCCATTGTATCTACCAAATCGGCCTGCTCCTCAAAGGACAATAAACCTAGCCGGGTATTGCTGGCGATGGGAGCTAACTCTGAACATGCAGCTGGTGGAATCCGAATCAGCTTTGGTGATGAACATTCAGAGCAGGATATAGATAAGCTTGCTGAAATGCTGCGCCGGACTGTAGCGCAGTTGAAACCGCTCGAAAGGAGCAGATTTTAACGTGATTTACGATAAGATTATTGTTCGATATGGCGATCTCATCATGAAGGGGCGTAACCGCAACCAGTTTGAGAAGCGTGTGCTTCAACAGATTAGACTGGCCCTTCAAGAATTCCCTGCACTTACTTATGCCAAAACCTTTGGCCGTCTTACCATCAGCTTGAACGGTGAGCCGTTTGAGCCTATCTCAGAGCGTTTAAAAGATGTATTTGGGATCTATTCCTTCAGTCCTGTTATCGGCGTTCCTAACGAGCTTGAACAAATCCAGGCCGCTGCCCTTAAGGTTATGCAGGAGCTGGATCATCCGCCTGCAACCTTTAAAGTCAGTGCTAAGCGGGCGTGGAAGCCGTTCCCTCATAACTCACAGGAAATGAATCATTTGGTTGGTTCTCATGTGCTGCGGGCAATTGCGGAGCTGAAAGTGGATGTCCGTAAGCCGGAAGTTGATTTGCGCGTGGATATTCAAGAAGAAGCTACGTATATCTTTAACACTGTTATTTTGGGTGCAGGAGGATTTCCGTTTGGATCCAATGGCAAAGCGTTGCTGCTGCTTTCTGGCGGAATAGACAGCCCGGTAGCAGGGTGGATGGCGATGCGCAAAGGTTTGGAGCTTGAGGCTGTTCATTTCCACAGCTATCCGTTTACAAGTGATAAGGCACAAGAGAAGGTCATTGAGCTGGCCAGAAGGCTGTCGTACTATGCTGGGGCGCCTCTGAAGCTGCATATGGTGCCTTTTACGGAAATTCAGACAAGACTCGTACAGGCGAAGCAGGATAATCTGATGATCACCCTCATGCGTCGTGCGATGCTTCGGATTACCGAGCAGCTTGCTGAAAAAACTGGTGCAGGCGGCATTGTAACAGGTGAAAGCTTGGGTCAGGTAGCTAGTCAAACGCTGCCAAGCATGAATGTCATTGGCCGAGCGACAGTTCTTCCATTGCTTAAGCCTTTGCTGATGATGGATAAGCAGGAGATTATTAACGAAGCAGAGCGAATTGGAACCTTTACAACGTCTATCCTTCCCTATGAGGATTGCTGTACGCTGTTCCTGCCGAAATCGCCAAGCACAAACCCGAATCTGAATGTGGTGGAACGGGCGGAATCCTATATTCCAGAGCTGGAACAGCTGCTGCGTGAGGCTGTAGAACGTACCGAGGTGATCGAACTGACTCCAGATGCACAGGCATCAGGCGAGACAGCCGGAGAGGATCGCTGGTTCTAAATAAAAAGCAGAGATCCCTTAGTGGGATTCTCTGCTTTTCTCTTGTAAGGATTGTCTTTTGCTGCGAATACGGTTGTTCGTATAAAGACCTGCAGTGATAATAAGGACGATAATGAGGAGAAGGAATGACCAATAGAAAGCGGGGCTTTCTTCGAAAAATTCCTTAAATATCTTCTCGTGTGTGATCATCTTAGCTGCTGTGTAAGCAAGGACACCGGAACCGATATAAATAATCCAAGTAAATTTGTTGATCAGCTTAATGAAGAGCGTTGAGCCCCACACGATGACTGGTACGCTGATGAGCAGTCCCAGTATAACAAGCAGCATACTGCCATGTGATGCACCTGCTACTGCGATGACATTGTCGATGCCCATTGCCGCGTCAGCGATAATGATCGTTTGAATCGATTGCCAAAGCGTACTGCCAGCTTTAATATCGCCATGCTTATCATCTTCCTGAATAAGCAGTTTGTATGCGATCCAGAGCAATAAGATACCGCCTGCCAGGTGAAGCCAAGGCAAATCCAGAAGCTGCACAACTACGATTGTAGCAATAATCCGGATGCCAATCGCCCCTGCCGTACCCCATAGAACCGCTTTCTTTTGCAGATGTGAAGGCAAATTACGAGCGGCCATACCGATGACAATGGCATTGTCACCCGCAAGAATGAGATCGATAAAGACGATATTGAGCAATGCCAGCCAGAATTCTAATGTGAATAAATCCATTTTTCTTGACCCTCCCTTCTTACAATTCCTCTTCTGTTCTCGAAGTCTTCATTATCTACGCAGGAAGGACGGGGATGGATTCATTTTTTTTTAGGACATCCTTTCATAAAACTTGTCCGCCTCACATACAGGTGAAATAGAGGGGGCGAACGTAAAGTGGATAGTGTGCTCATTTTTCTTCAAATTGTATTGATTAACTTGCTGCTCAGTGGAGATAACGCCGTCGTAATCGCAATGGCTAGTCAGCAACTTCCACCTAAGGAACGCAAACGCGCCGTTTGGTGGGGCGCACTCGCTGCAGTAGGGCTGCGCTGTCTGTTGACCCTTGCGGCTATCTCGTTGCTTCAAATTCCTTATCTGCAGGCGATTGGCTCTGTGCTGCTTCTTTACATTGCAGCTAAGCTGCTTGCCGATGCAGGGCAGGAAGGCGATCTGCATATGCCAAGCAAAAAAACGAAATCCCTTGCACAAGCCATTCGTACCATTGTGGCAGCGGATTTCATTATGAGTCTGGATAATGTGCTGGCAATTGCTGCAGTCGCGGATGGCGATACGGTACTTATTTTGCTCGGGATTGCGATAAGCATACCTATGATCATTTGGGGCAGCCAGATTCTGGGCAGCCTTCTGCACAAATTCCCTCCACTTGTATATATTGGAGCTGGATTACTTGGTTATGCTGCTGGCGGAATGCTTGTTCATGATCCCGGAATGGACGCTTTATTATTCAACGGATCGAGGACAGCCGCGGAGGCGATACCTCTTTTATGTATACCGTTTGTCGTCATAATTGGCTTATTAAAACGAAGAACTTAATCTATTTTCACAAGCCGTTCACAGGTGAACGGTATTTTTTTGCAATGTTCCTTCTGTTCCCGCTGGTATTTTCATCGCAGTTCCTTTAAACTATGATAGATAAAAACTGGCGTCTTTCGTCATGTATGGGGGTAGACGTTGTAAGGAGCGGAACGCAAATGCCTAATAACAAATATTCCGCTGGAATTATTGTGTTACTAGTCGGGGTCGTTATTTTACTGGGCAAACTTGGTGTATTCAGCTTTTTGGGGGCTATTTTCTGGCCGCTGCTCGTCCTCATTCCGGGAATTTTGCTGCATGTCTTCTATTTTGGCAGACTTCTTCCCGCGGCAGTCCTTGTTCCCGGTGGAATACTAACTGTGTCTGCACTGCTGTTTATGGTTTGTAACATCTTTGGATGGGATGTACTGAAATATTTGTGGCCGCTGTTCCTGTTCGGCGTTGCTGTCGGCTTATACGAATATTATTTGTTCGGCTCGTCCCGCCCGCGTGTTGCGCTCACGGCGTCTATAGCGCTAGCCGTTGCTTCAGCTGTTTTTCTGCTTCTCGTCTTGTTATGGAGCTGGGGGATCTATATTGTTGCGCTTGTGTTAATGGTTGCCGGAGGCTGGATGGTAATCACGAACCGATCGCGTCGTCGCTGGTAAGTGCTGCAAGGTAAGGAAAGTAAATTAGAGAAAATGGAGTGGATTATTAGTTATGCAAGCAAGAGAAAACATCCGGAATATTGCGATTATCGCCCACGTTGACCACGGTAAAACAACTTTGGTTGATAAGCTGTTGCAGCAATCAGGTACATTTAGAGAGCATGAAGCTGTACAGGAGCGTGCAATGGATTCCAATGATTTGGAACGGGAACGCGGTATTACGATCCTGGCGAAAAATACGGCAATTACGTATAAAGACTACCTTATTAACATTGTCGATACACCAGGACACGCGGACTTTGGCGGAGAAGTAGAACGGATTATGAAGATGGTTGACGGCGTATTGCTCGTCGTTGATGCGTTCGAAGGCTGCATGCCGCAAACAAAATTTGTATTGCGTAAAGCACTTGAAAGCAACCTTACGCCAATTGTAGTCGTTAATAAAATTGACCGTCCTAATGCCCGCCCGACAGAAGTTATCGATGAAGTGCTTGATCTGTTCATCGAGCTTGGTGCTAACGATGATCAACTGGAATTCCCGGTTGTATATGCATCCGCTCTGATGGGTACTTCGAGCCTTGAGTCCGAACCTGAGAAACAAGAAGACAACATGCAAGCTTTGTATGAAACAATTGTAAGCCACATCCCGCATCCTACGGAAACGGTTGATGAGCCGCTGCAATTCCTTGTTACTTTGCTTGATTACAATGAATACCTGGGTCGTATCGCGGTTGGCCGCGTAAACCGTGGTATCGTTCGTCAAGGTCAATCGGTAGCGGTAATTACTCGTGAAGGTGCTGTTAAGCAAGCCCGTATCGAGAAATTGTTTGGTTTCCAAGGTCTGAAGCGTATTGAGATCGAAGAAGCAGGCGCTGGTGACATCGTTGCTATCGCTGGTATCAAAGACATCAACATCGGTGAGACAATTGCTGATCCAACGAAACCAGAAGCATTGCCAGTTCTGAAAATCGACGAGCCAACTTTGCAAATGACGTTCCTGGTTAACAACAGCCCGTTTGCAGGCCGCGAAGGTAAATGGGTAACATCCCGTAAAATTCGTGAGCGTTTGTTCAAAGAGCTTGAAACAGACGTAGCACTTCGTGTAGACGAAACAGACAGCCCGGACGCATTTATCGTATCCGGACGTGGTGAGCTTCACCTTGGTATTCTGATTGAGAACATGCGTCGTGAAGGATTCGAAATTCAAGTTTCGAAACCAGAAGTTATCATCAAGGAAGTTGATGGCGTGAAATCCGAGCCATACGAACGCCTTCTGATTGATGTACCAGAAGACAGCATGGGTTCCGTTATGGAAAGCCTTGGAACACGTAAAGCAGAGATGGTCAACATGATCAACAACGGCAACGGCCAAGTTCGTCTGGAATTCATTATCCCAGCACGTGGTTTGATCGGCTACCGTACTTCGTTCCTGACTTTGACACGCGGCTACGGCATCATGAACCATGCTTTCGACAGCTACGGTCCACTTGCATCTGGAGTTGGCGGTCGTCACCAAGGTGTACTCGTATCGAGCGAAACAGGAACTTCGACGTTCTATGGCATGCTGGGTGTAGAGGACCGCGGTATTCAATTCGTTGAGCCAGGTACTGAAATTTATGAAGGTATGATCGTAGGCGAGCATACGCGCGATAACGATATCATCGTCAACATCTGTAAAGAGAAGGCGCTGACTAACGTTCGTTCTGCTGGTAAAGATGATACAGTTAAACTCAAAACTCCACGTCTGTTCTCCCTTGAACAAGCGCTTGAGTATTTGAATGACGATGAGTACTGTGAAATTACGCCGAAGTCGATTCGTCTTCGTAAAAAAATCTTGAACAAGAGCGAGCGCGAGCGTGCAGAGAAACATCGCAAAACAGCGCAAGCAGGCGTATAAACACCGGGCAGGCTAAGGGGGTTACGGCATGCAGCAATGGTTGAGCGACCATCACGCCGTTTCATATTTGCTTATACTTGGATTTACGATCTATATCTTCAATAAAGTGTTCAGGGCGAACAATCAGAAGCTTCCGATCTTGAAGGAAGTGCTTGTCTACATCCTGATGGCGTTTGGTTCGCTAGTCCTTATGGTTCTGCAAGTCGACAAACTTCCTATTATTCAATGTATGGGGATCGCCGTTCTAATGATGCTTATGCTTCGCGGGCGGCAGCTGTACGACAAATGGAAAAATAACAGGGCCGGCAACGGCGCCATAAAGGAAGCTGATTCGGGCAAATGACGTTTGATGACGCCTTGTTCAACTGGCTGCAGATTCATATCGTAGCCGAAGATCGGCCGGATGATCATGCGGCTATGGATACCTGTGAGTTTTTCGCGCAAATTTTGTCGGAAGACCACGGTGTATCTGGCCAGCATATTGCAGCAACAGATGCGACTATGGTTCATGTGAAGTATGAACGTAATGGAAGCACCAAGCTGCAACTATATCCTCGGGAAGCTGCTGAGCAGCTTCTCGTTGATATCAGGTCGAATCCGAAATACAACTGACATGAAGGTGTGATGATCTTATGACGCAAGGCTCGGCTGCACTGCCACCTCGTGGAGTAAATGCCAAGACCGCTCCAAGATCGCCTAAGCCACCTAAGAAAAGACGCGTGCTGAAAGTAGTTTTGCTGCTATTATTGGCTGTTATTTTGTTAATCGCAGCATACGTCGGATTTCTGGCTACCAAGGCGAACAAAGCGATTAACGACATTGGTACTGTATCCAATAACGAAGTACAGATTCCAGTTGCGGAGTCAGTGAAGAAGAAAGCTGTGGGAATGGTACTGCTTGGCCTTGATACCAGGGCAAAGGGCGGTGGCATGAACACCGACGTCATGATGGTTGCTGTCTTTAACCCGAACTCCAAATCAGCGACTGTTATCTCGATTCCTCGGGATACTTTGCTGGAGCTGGAAGGTTATGGTGAACGGAAAGCTAACGCTAACTATGCTACTTTCTTTAGTCAAGCCCGCTCGGACAAGGGGATGGACAAGGAAGCGGCAGAAGCAGATGCTAAACGTGCCATTCGGGATATGCTTGGTAAATACTTTGGTGTTGACCTCAAGTATACAGCTGTTGTGAACTTTAAAGGCTTCGAGGATGTTGTAGACGCACTAGGCGGTATTGAAGTGAACGTCGATATGGATATGAAATATGTCGACAATTACGATGGTACGAACATTAACTTGAAAAAAGGTCTGCAAACTCTTGATGGTGATAAAACGCTTGACTTTGTTCGTTACCGGAAATCGAATGACGGCAAAAATATGTCCAGTGACTTCGACCGGAACCAACGCGAAAGTGAAGTTGTAGCCAAGATTGTTGACAAGATGAAATCACTTGGCGGTATTGCGAAAATGGGCAATGTCATCGATGCTGTTGGCGACAACATGTCGATTGATATGCCACCGAAGGAAATCCAAAACCTGATGAAGACCTACTTCGGCATCAGCAGCTCGGATATTCAGTTCATTCCGCTCGAAGGAACATGGAAAAGTCCTTATGTCTATTTGGATGAAACCAAGCTCAGCGAGGCTCGTGCAGCTTTACAGGCGAAAATGGCTGAATAACCATAGACTAGGGATTGGTTTACCGCTATAATAGGTGTACGGATATGATTCCTTTCGATGGAGGTCATGCGGATGCCCAAAGCCGTAACCGCGTCATTTAAGACTAATAGAAGCGGTGATGAGAGCTTGAGACTATTCTCAGGTTTTAAGGCTGACGACTGCATCTGTGTGCCGATCTCGGTATGTATCCGGATGGAACCGAATAGAATAATGACAGGCTTGTTTGAAGGACTTGCTGTCATGAAGAAAGCCTAGTGAGTAAATCACTAGGCTTTTTGTGTCTTTAGCTGCGGTATACAAGCTAGTGAAGATTCTGTAAATTTTTTGCCCGCTGCTGCACTTCTGGGTCTTGAGGTAACACCTCTCGAGGGAGCTGCGGTACAATCCGGCCGATGATGTCGGCCATCTCTTCCGCGAAGCCGCTAACCGGTCTGCCGCGGCGTATATCAGCTCCGATTTCGTTCAGCCGCTGTGACAAATCCATATCGGCTGTTACGATAGCATCAATGCCGTAAGGATCTTTATGGAAAGCTTCAGCGACGGAATATTTAATCGTCCCTACTCTGGAGCGATCAAGCTTGCTGTCGACATCGATCCCAACCACGGCGGTGTTACCGAGTACGACACAGTGCGCATTCGTAACACCTTTGATGCCCATGGCCAGCTGTTCCAAGTGCTTCGAGACCTTCTCAGGATCTGCAATGTGTTTTTTCTGAGGACTTGTCTGCTGAGCGCGAACAGTGCCATTATTTTGAGGAGAGGGTGATGTTTCGTTTCGGGCGACGGTGCCGCAGCCAGCCGTAATTGCCGCAATTGCAATCGCCGCAATAAGTTTCTGGTACATGTTCGTTCCACCTCATTTTGTCTTGTTGCACATCGTCTATTCAAACTTTAGTGTACCCGCAGCCAAGTATGGCTATGTATGCCTATCCATTGAATGACCGACGCCGGGAGGGTTTTCATGAAAAAAATATTCGTGCTCGACACTAATGTGCTGCTTCATGATCCGCAATCGCTATTTGCCTTCGAGGATAACGAAGTCATCATTCCCGCGGTGGTGTTGGAAGAAATCGACTCCAAGAAGAGGCTGGCAGACGAACTAGGGCGCAACGCGCGTTCCATATCCCGGTTGCTCGATGGTATGCGAGTGGATGGGCGTCTTCACGAAGGTATAACACTGCCTAACGGCGGGCTGTTAAAGGTGGAGCTTAACCACAGAAGTTTCATGCGTGTGCAAGAGATGTTCGGTGAAATGTCCAATGATAACCGAATACTTGCGGTCGCGCTCAACTATCACTTGGAACAGCTGGAGACGCAGCAAGTAAGTAGTGTCGTACTCGTGAGCAAGGATGTTCTCGTCCGGATTAAAGCGGATGTGCTTGGATTAATGGCACAAGATTACTTATCCGACCGGACAGTATCCACGACAGACTTCTACGCTGGTTATGAAACGATATTTGTCCATCCGTCAGTCATTGATGAATTTTATACGTATCGATTCCTCACAAACAAGAGCTTTCAGGCTGGCATCAGGCTGAAGCCTAATGAATTCGTCATATTGCGAGATGAGATGGGCTCCTCCAAATCGGCTCTGCTTAAGGTTAGCAATGACGGCGCACGCCTAGAGCCGTTGTTCTTAAGTAATGATCCGATCTGGGGAATAACAGCTAGGAATGCTCAGCAGCGTATGGCCCTAGAGCTGCTGCTTAACGATGAAATCCCGCTCGTCACTTTAACCGGAAAAGCCGGCACAGGTAAAACGCTTCTGGCGCTTGCTGCTGGTCTATTGAAGGTCGAGGATGAGCATAAATACAAAAAGCTTCTGATTGCCCGCCCGGTTGTGCCAATGGGGAAAGACATCGGTTACTTGCCGGGTGAGAAGGAAGAGAAACTTCGTCCTTGGATGCAGCCGATCTATGATAACCTGGAATATCTGTTTGATACGAAAAAATCCGGTGATATCGATAAAATATTAATGGGTCTTGGCAGTATCCAGGTCGAAGCACTTACCTATATTCGCGGTCGTTCGATTCCGGGGCAATTCATCATTATCGATGAGGCGCAAAACTTAACGAAGCATGAAGTGAAGACGATTGTCTCCCGTGTTGGGGAGGGCAGTAAAATCGTGCTCATGGGTGATCCAGAGCAGATTGACCATCCTTATCTCGATGCAGTGAGCAACGGGCTCACACATATCGTGGAGCATTTCAAAAGCGAAGGAATCAGCGGTCATATTACACTGGAAAAAGGCGAGCGCTCCAAGCTCGCCCAGCTCGCAGCAGATCTTCTGTAATCTTTAAAAATGTAGCGGTGCCGGGAAATCCCAGCACCGCTATTTTGCTGTTTTAAGGCAGGTTAATAGGGCGAACGGAGTAATTCATCGGAAGAACATTTAAATTACGGAGCGAGTCACATTAACCTACAGGGCAGGTGGGATCAAAGTCCTAGACTTGTTTGGACAACTCTGCATTTTATTGCTATGATAGGTTTTAATAGAGATACTGCGGGGGCGTAATGATATATCAGAGAGGGAGACGTGTGTGGCTACAAGGAGATATATGATGATCCTTGCAGGAGCAGTGCTGTTGTCCGTTATTTTGCTTATACCTAATCTGGACCCAAATAAACCGGCCGCTACCGGCAGCAGCTCCCATGATGCAAATACAGGACCTGTGACTCACGAGCAGGATGATGAGCCTATGGAATCCATTGTTGTAACCGTTTCCATGACATCTGCGGAATTCGCGAACCTGGAAGAAGCAAGTCAACGCTTTATGCTGAAATATCCGAACATCAGGGTGCTTTTTTCCAATGTTGAATCCAAGGAAGAGGCTTATGTCGCATGGAAACAGGAGCTGGAGCTGGGTTCTTCCTCGGATATTATGCTGATGGACAGCGGATGGGTGCGGGAGTTTGCCGTTATGGGCCTGCTTGAGCCTGTTGACAGTGTGAACACGGCAAGTACAATTTCCGATCAGCCCACGAAGCTGCTAGCTCCATTGAAGTGGAACAGCTACCTATGGGGTCTTCCTTATGATGCGGATCCGGCTGTGCTCGTGTGGAATAAGGCCATGTTATCAGAGCAAAAGTTATCAGCCCCGCCGAAGGACTGGGACAGCTTTATGAATTTGACTGATCATTTGTCAGCCCCTCAGGAGGCATCCAAACCGCTTGTTTATTTGCCAAGCGATTTTAGCCTGACGACAGCTTGGCTCGATGGCTGGAGCAATTCAGCACAGCGGGGCACAGGGGCTTTGTTGTTTAGTGAAGAGTCAGCAAGCCGACTGAAGGCGTTGGCTGGTTTGACGATACCTTCTTTTAATCTTAATAATCGTATGTTAGGGACAGAGTTGGAGCAGCAACGGATGCTGGCTTCTGTTCTTCCGTGGTCAGAGTATAAAGCACTTCCTAAATCAGAGCAGGACAAGCTGGTTCTTGATAAGGATAAATTACGCAACATATGGCTCGGAAGCCGCAGCTTTGTCGTGTCTGCTGCTTCGGAGAAGACGGAAGCCTCATTTAGCTGGATAAAAGAAATGACAAGTGTAACCGAGCAAGAGCGCAGCTACGAGCGTTTCGGGAAGCTGCCTGCCAAAAACTCCATATACGAAATAAGCGGATATTCGGGCACAACAGCCCAATATCCGCCTTCGTGGATGTTACCTTTGTTAAATGAGGAACCAATGGATGAGCCGCCAGCACCAAATTGGCACAGTGAGTGGAAACGCTGGCAAGCTTTGTGGAAGCTGTATACGTCGGGTGCGACGGACATCACTTCCTTTATCCAATCGATTACAGCTTCACCTTCAAATGAACAATAAGTTCGCCATCTTGCATTTCGACTGATTTTGCTTGGATCAATGCAATAATATCACCTGGATAAAAACCTAGATCAAACTTTTGTTCGAGTGTTTTCCTTGTTGTATCCGGTAATGCAAATCCGTTAAATAACAATTCATCGACATGGAATACGATGCCGTTCTTTGGTTTCTCTTCTACCGTATAATGGCCGGAAACTGCGATATCCATATTGTCGTGCTTGCCGGAGGCGGTCACTTTGCCATCTTCAAACCGGAACGAGAAATCATTAAATCTTTCATCCTGTTGCCTTAGAAATGCGTTAAGCGCGTCTTCCGGAATACGAAGGGTATAATTAAAGCCGTCAATATCGAGATACTGCTTGTTATCCTCGATCCAGTTCGGCAATTTGTTCATGGCTTTGGACAAAGCGCCAAAGTAAAGCTCAACTTCTTGCAAACCAGCCGTTTCCCAATAATTCGTCAACTCCTGCATAAGCAGGCGAAGCCGATCTGCGTCGGACCGTCCGGCAAGCTCACCATCAATTTGCTGCTCCAGCTGTGCGACTCGATCCCGTTGCATCTTTAAACGGTTTTCGATTTCTTCAAGTTCTGTTTTTCTTCCGTCCAGCTTAGTGTACTCTTCTTTCAAACTCTTATATTCGTCCGTGTAGGAGTCCAGTGTATCCCGGTCCTTCGTGAAAATAATATCGACATAGTCCAGCATAGCAAACAATTCATGTAAGGAATCAAAGGATAGTATAGCTCGAAGCAGTATGTCACGTTCACCCATATAATAAGCGCGCAGCACCTTACCGGCTTCTTCGCGTTTTTCCTTGATCAACTGTTCCCTCTCCAGGATACTCTTGTCTGTAATCGACATATCATCTGTAACCTTCTGCTTCTCCGTCTGAATCCGAGCTATTTCTTTGTCAATTTCAACAATAGACAAGCTTTTCTCAAGAATTTGATTGACCTGTTCGTCCTCCGTCAGTTGAGGCTCCGCCATGACAGGAAGCTTGCATACAGCAAGCATTAGGATAATAAGAAGGATAAAGACGAATCTGCCTCGAACATAAACGCGATGGAATGCCACCAGCCGCCTCCTCTCTCATGTTGCTAGGCCTGTACAGCAATCATTGTATGCGACAGTTCCATTTATTATATCTTATTGGCAGGGGATGAACAGTTGAAAATAGGCAAAAAAACGTTAATTCAACGCATTGCGGATCATATCGCGAGGCAGCCTGCAGTAGGCTGGGAGCCTGGCAATGAAGCTTCTGCAAATCGACTTCGCTGTATTACGTTTAAACAATATATGAGCATGTGTTTGTATGACGAGAGGGATGGTTATTACCGGTCAGGCTCGACTCGTATCGGCAAGCAGGGGGATTTCTACACTAGCTCAGCTGTAGGTATGGTGCTTGCGCATTGTCTGACGTCATCCTTGTTCCAATATGCAGAGCGGCATATCAGAGATGACAATTTTCAACTTGTTGAGTGGGGGGCAGGCACTGGCAGACTGTCTGTGCAGATTCAGGAGGCATGGAAAGCCCGGGCAAAGGGAATTCCTATACTTTGCCATCCTGTGGTAGTGGAGGATCATCCTGGCCATCGTGAAGAGGCTAAGCTGGCTTTGGCACACTATGATTTGCCAAAGTTCCTTTCTTCGGAGGAAGCTTTGAGTGCAACTAGCGGACTTTGGCAGGGGAGGCCTACGGTCGTACTGGTCAACGAGCTGCTGGATGCCTTCCCGGTCCATCGCGTTACGATGGAGAATGGAGAGTTGGTGGAGCTAGGTGTAGCTGGAAGTGCGGAAGCTGGCTTTTACGAAGTGTATATGCCCTTGTCCGATGAGCAGATCGCTGCATCGCTGCAAAGTGATGGCATTGGGTTAGCAGAGGGGCAGCAGACTGAGGTGAATCTAGAGGCTGGAGAGTGGCTCAGTCAGCTCAGTGAACGAATGTCCTCAGGCCGAGTTATCATTATTGATTATGGTCATGAAGCAAAAGAGTATGCAGCAAAGCATCGGATGAAGGGGACTCTTCTATGTTACTCTGAGCATGTTGCAGCGGATGAGCCATATCTTCGAATAGGGGAGCAGGATATAACAGCGCATGTGCCGTTCACATCGGTCCGTAAGGCCGCGGAAGAGGCAGGGTGGATGGTTACCTACTTCGATACCCAAAAGCAATTCCTGGTCGATAATGGGGTGCTGGAGCTCCTTCAGAATCATACGGAGACAGATCCGTTCGGGGAGACAGCAAGGAAGAACAGGGCTATTCGCCAGCTGCTGCTCAGCGATGGGATGAGCGAGACTTTTAAAGTACTCATATTGGATAAATATTAAAAAAGGTGCAGCTCCGTTTTGGAGCCGCACCTTTTTGCTGTTTGCATACAATTTTAGAATGGATTGCCCATCTTGAAAACGGTCCAATAAGTAAATCCTGCAAACGAAATGACCATATATCCCCAGAACATGAGTATGTATGTACGTTCGCTAAATTTTAGATAACCCAGGAAAACGAAAGCAATCGCTTGTGCAAAAAACAGAAGTGCGAATTCAGTCATGTGACCTGCTGTAGCCATCAAGCCGATCACAAGCGTCCAAAAACCGAGTACCCGATACATGCGTGCCATTAAACCATCCCCCCTTCGTTATGACCCGAATTTCTATTGTACATTATAACGGTTGATTTTGGCAGTGTAAACAAGCAGGCACGAACAAATTCAACTATTTTGTGTAAAAATGAGCGGTTATGACAACAGTTTGCGCGTTAATCAGATGAATTATGTATGAGCACATTAAAATTTGGTTATACAATTTAGTATCCAATAGATTCTATGAACTCTACCAAGGGCATAGAGATAAAGTAAGCGCCTTTACGTAAGGAGGTTTTGGTCGCATGACAGCAGTCAGACAAGATGCGTGGAGTCCGGACGATGATCTCATTCTCGCCGAAGTTACACTACGCCATATTAGAGAAGGTAGTACCCAGCTTGCGGCGTTCGAAGAGGTAGGAGAACGTATTGGACGGACGTCTGCAGCTTGCGGATTCCGCTGGAACAGCTGTGTCCGCAAACGTTATGAAGAAGCGATTCAAATCGCCAAGCAACAACGCCAGAAGCGCAATTATTTGAAAAAACAGGCGATTGTCGCAACTCCTCATGTCTCTTCTATTGCTGTATTTGATGCAGAAGAAAGAGCCTTTAGTGCTAATGCGGTAACGACGGAAGAAGGTTTATCCGTTGATTCCATTATTCGTTTTCTTAGACAATTCAAGACCACTTATCAGGATGTAAGTCGTCAAGTGAAGTCTTTCGAGAAAGAACTGAGGGAAAAAGAGGACGAGATTGAACGATTACGCGATGAAAATGAGAGATTGTCTAAAGAAGTAAACAATGTTCAAACCGATTACCGGGCCGTCAATGATGATTATAAAACATTGATTCAAATTATGGACCGGGCACGCCGGCTGGCGGTGTTAACGCATGAAGAGGAAGCAAAGCCTCGGTTTAAAATGGATGCGAACGGCAATTTGGAACGAATTGAGTAAGTAGATGCCCCGCCGGGAAGATAACGGCGGGGTGTTCGCTTTTTCAGCCCCTTTGCGGGATATACAAGATTAGGTATGCTATATATACGAGCATACTTTTTTTATGCCAAGGCACTGATATGGCCTATTTTAGTGGCAATTCTTTTTAGTTGATGCTTACGAAGTTAAGAATTACCACACCAAGGCCTTGTTATGGCTTTTGCAGTGATAATTCTTTTTAGGAGGACCATTGATTGAAAATACATATAGTTGGAGGCGGAGCCATCGGTCTCCTGCATGCCGGGAAACTCGCACAGTCAGGGCAGGAAGTTATTGTATGGACCCGAACAGAAACTCAAGCGGAGTTATTGCAGAAAGAAGGCATCAAGCTAGAGGCTCTGGATGGTTCTGTGAGGAATGCAGCATTGAATAGTCATAGTCTCTCTAATCTAGAGTCCGTGCTGGCAGAAGACCCAGAGGAGCCTGCCTGGATCTTACTCACGGTAAAGCAAAGTCATATAGATGAGCTGCTTGTTGATCGATTGAAGAGATTGAGCGGGCCGCATACGGCAATGCTCTGCTTGCAGAATGGGATTGGTCACTTGGACAAGCTGGCACATGCTTTGCCCAAACTCGCACTCTATGCAGGGGTTACTTCTGAAGGTGCGAGACGGATCGAAGAGAACGGAGTGCGGCATACCGGAAAAGGGCAGCTATGGTTTGGACCTGCAAATTGGGACAAAAAGGACGAAAATCTCCAAAATTTGTTGTTGAATGTCCTGCAATCGGCAGGATTCAGCGTAGGGCTGTCGAATCAAATGAGAGATCGGATTTACCAAAAGCTGCTTATTAATGCGGTGATTAACCCGCTTACCGCTATTTTTGATATAACGAACGGAGAGCTTCCTCGGCATCCATCACGAATTAAGCTTATGCAGTCACTGTATCAGGAGACGTCAACCATCTTAACGGCTGATAGCATGATGCTTGCAGGAGATGGCTGGCAGCTTGTACTGGATGTATGTGAGGCAACTTCAGCGAACGTATCGTCCATGCTGAGTGACGTTCGGTCAGGTCGTGAGACAGAGATTGATTGGATTAACGGCGGAATATCCGCGGTTGCAAAGCGTCACGGAATTCCTTCTCCGTTAAATGATGCCGTAACCGCACTTGTGAAACAATTACAGTAAGTAAGGATACATGAGGAAAGGTGGGGATGACATGGGATGGTTATGGGATAGTATTAAATACGTCTATGCCTACTTGGCTGTAATACCTGTCATTCCTTTTGCGCTCGTTTATTTCGGGCATGGGTTGTTCTCGGAGGACCGGAAGAAAGCGTTGCAATTAGCGATGGACGTGACGACCGCACTGCTTATTGGATGTGTAGCTGTATTATTTGACTCCTTGTTCAACAGCCACTTTGGGCTGTACGCGATTATTCTCTTCATGCTTCTTGGAGGCGGTATGCTGGGTAATATGCAATTCCGAAAGCGAGGCAGTGTAAATGTCCGGCGGATTTTCCGGGCGGTGTGGAGACTTGGTTTCTTTACAATGAGTATGGCTTACCTGCTCCTCATGTTTATCGCAATTGGGCAAAAAATCTTCTCCGCATAACTTATAACAGTAGTGAAAGAATAGAGCGAAAGAGCAGCCTTTCAAGCTGAATGATGGCCTGTAGCGCATACGCAAGGGGACATTATTCTTGCAAAAAGGCTGTTTTTCTTTTTGACGCGCGGCTTATCCTTTGTGTACAATCAAATTGTTGCATGATTGATTACAGTTATACAAAATATAAGATTGATTTAGGAGGAACTGGCTGCGCTATGAATACGGAACATTATGACTTGCCAAGCGCCCAGCCTTTAACAGAGGCGTATATACATCGGACGGACGCAAATGTAGATTTGCTGTATGGCTATCATCCTGAACGGGAACAGGATTGGACAACTCGTTTGGAGCGGCTGGAGAAATTGGCTGGAAGTAGAGCAAATGCGGCTGAAGTTGCCGAAGTGCTGAGACAATACAATAGTCGTTATACAACACCTGAGGTAGATGCTTCTATTCGTGCTATTGCTGAAGGAGCACCGGTTATTATTGGCGGACAACAGGCGGGACTGTGGTCAGGAGCACTGCTTGTGATACATAAAGCAGTTTCCATTGTTAGTGGCGCCAAATGGGCTTCTCAAAAGCTTGGATGTAAGGTTGTACCCGTTTTCTGGATTGCGGGCGAGGATCATGATTGGGATGAAGCGAATCATACCTTCCTGCTGAACGCAGAACAGGAGCTGCGCAAGCTTACCTTGCAGCGCCCGGAAGGACCAAGAACTTCCGTTAGCCGTACAGCAGTTGATGAAGACAGCTGGAACAAGCTGCTGGATGAGCTGGAGCAAACACTTCCCCACTCGGACTTTAAACCAGGCCTGCTCGAGGAACTGAAGCAAATTGCAGGACAATCTCATTCCTTATCGGACATGTTTGCGGGCATTTTGGCTTTTTTGTTCGGGAAGGAAGGACTTGTGCTGCTTGATGCGGATGATCCAAAGCTGCGCAAGGTAGAAGCACCAATGTTCCGCCGAATGATCGAGCAAAACGATGAGCTGGAGCAAGCTTATAAAGCAGCTGCTGAGAAAGTGAAGTCGTTTGGTTATCAACTGCAGGCTGATGTTGTGGACGGCAGTGCGAACCTCTTCTTGTTCAATTCGGAGAGCGGAAATGAACGGACACTTCTGCATAAGCGTGACGGGCAGTTCCAGGATCGGAAGGGAACAGCCTTCTGGTCGAAGGAGCAGCTGCTGCAGCTTGCGGAAGATCAACCTTCACAATTCAGCAATAACGTGCTGACTAGACCTATTATGCAGGATTATCTGTTCCCTGTTCTTGGCACGGTGCTGGGACCTGGAGAAGTTGCTTATTGGGCATTAACCGGAGAAGCTTTCCGTAAGCTAGAAATGGAAATGCCGATAATTGTGCCGCGAAGTTCCTTCACTTTGGTAGAAGGTACGATTGCGAAGCATATGATGAAATATGAGCTGTCCTTCGAGGATGTGGCAAAGAGATTTGATGCTCGCAAACAGCAGTGGCTGACGGAGCAGGATCAATTGTCCATCGAAGAGCGATTCCAAGAAGTGAAGCAATCATTTATTTCGATGTATGGGCCGCTTTTGGAGCTTGCTGGCTCGGTTCAGCCGGGACTTCTCAAGCTAGGCGAAACGAATCGTCAGAAGATCGTGGAGCAGATCGAATATTTGGAATCAAAAACGAAGGATGCCTTCAACAAGCAATATGATGCATCCATTCGCCAGCTAGACCGTATTGCGCTTTCGTTATGGCCGAGCGGCAAACCGCAGGAACGCGTAATCAATATGACCGGTTATTGGAATCGTTATGGTTCCGTTTGGCTGGAGAAGCTCCTCGAGCTTCCATTTGAGCCAAGCGGCGGTCATCAGCTCGTCTATTTATGAGTTATCCCGAAGAATGTTGTAGGAGGCTACTGAAAGAATGAGTACACAAGAAAATAGCATTATCCGCGATATCGCCCTTGCCCCGGAAGGACATTTAAAGATTGACTGGGCGAGTGCACACATGCCGGTATTAAACCGGATTCGCGAGCAATTTGAGCAAGAGCTGCCTTTTAAAGGGCTGAAAGTAACGATCTCGCTTCACCTTGAGGCGAAAACTGCTTATCTGGCTAAAGTAGTGAAGGCAGGCGGAGCAGATGTAACAATTACAGGCAGTAACCCGCTGTCTACGCAGGATGATATTTGCGCGGCACTTGTAGAAGACGGGATTACTGTCTTTGCCAAGTACAATCCGGATCCACAAGAATATAAGGAACTGCTTATTAAATCTCTGGAATCCAAGCCTGACCTCATTATTGATGACGGCGGCGATCTTGTGACGATTCTCCATACAGAACGTCCGGATCTTCGTGTGAATATTCGCGGAGGGGCGGAAGAGACTACGACTGGCATTATCCGCTTGAAAGCAATGGAGAAGGAAGGCACGCTCAGCTTCCCGATGGTTGCCGTTAACGATGCTTACTGCAAATATTTGTTCGATAACCGTTATGGTACCGGCCAATCTGTCTTTGACGGAATCAACCGTACCACTAACCTTGTCGTAGCAGGCAAGACTGTTGTTGTTGTCGGCTACGGCTGGTGCGGCAAAGGTGTTGCGATGCGTGCAAAAGGTATGGGCGCAAACGTTGTTGTCACAGAAGTGGACGCAATTAAAGCGGTAGAAGCTTATATGGACGGCTTTACTGTACTACCGATGAGCGAAGCGGCTAAAGTCGGCGAATTGTTCATCACTGTAACTGGGAACAAGGATTGCATCCGTGCCGAGCATTACGAAGTAATGAAAAATGGTGCGATTTTGTCCAATGCAGGACATTTTGACGTGGAGTTCAACAAACCGGAGCTTGCAGCCATGTCTACAGATATTCGTACCGTTCGCCGCAATATTGAGGAGTATAAGCTGAAGGACGGTCGCAGCATTTATGTGCTGGCGGAAGGTCGCTTAGTTAACCTGGCTGCTGGTGACGGTCATCCAGCTGAGATTATGGATACGACCTTTGCCCTTCAAGCTCTTGGCCTGAGATATGTGAACGATGAGTATGCTGCGATCGGCAAACAAGTCGTAAACGTTCCTTATGCGCTTGATGAGCAGGTTGCACGCTTCAAGCTGGATTCACTGAATATCAGCATCGACAAGCTGACAGCTGAACAAGTTACTTATCTTGACAGCTGGAAGGAAGACTAAAACCTATTTTTCACTTGTATATGACAAAAAAGGGACGTGCCAAATGGCACGTTCTTTTTTTGCGGTCATTGGACTTGCGGCAATCGCCGTACAATGAAACAAGGGGTATGCTTACGAATAAGAATTACCGCAAATGGCCCAATTAGGCCATCATTGCAGAAATTCTTAGGAGAATGCTTACGACGTAAGAATTACCGCAAATGGCCCAATTAGGCCATCTTTGCAGAAATTCTTTTTAGGAGGGATAGGCTATGAGAAGTTCCGTTGACACAATACGTCTTATGGATCGCTTCGGTGCCCGTAACTATAGTCCGCTTCCTGTCGTTATCACGCATGCTGAAGGAGTGTGGGTGGAGGATCCGGAAGGCCGCAGGTACATGGATATGCTCAGCGCTTATTCAGCGTTGAACCATGGACATCGGCATCCAGCCATCATCCGTGCACTTAAGGAGCAAGCGGATAAAGTAACCCTTACTTCTAGAGCTTTCCACAGCGAGGAGTTAGGTCAGTTGTACAAGAAGCTGGCAGAGTTTACGGGCAAGTCCAAAATTCTAGCAATGAATACAGGTGCAGAAGCAGTGGAAACAGCCTTGAAGGCGGCGCGCCGCTGGGCTTATCGGGTTAAGGGCGTACCGCACGGTCAAGCGGAAATTATCGTCTGTGAAGGGAACTTCCATGGCCGGACCATTACCATTACTTCTTTCTCCTCGGAAGCGCAGTACCGTGCAGGCTTTGGTCCTTTTACACCTGGATTCAAAATTATTCCATACGGTGACGCGGAAGCACTTGAGAATGCGATCACTCCGCATACTGCAGCTTTTCTTGTAGAGCCGATCCAAGGAGAAGCGGGCGTTATCGCTCCGGCTGACGGCTATTTGAAGCAGGCCTTTGAGCTGTGCAGACAGCAAAACGTTCTATTTATTGCTGATGAGATCCAGACCGGCTTTGGCAGAACAGGCAAACGTTTCGCCTGCGATTGGGAGGATGTTATTCCCGATATGTATATTCTTGGAAAAGCACTTGGCGGCGGTGTCCTGCCTATATCGGCCGTTGCGGCTGGTGATGATGTGCTTGGTCTATTCGAGCCCGGCTCACATGGTTCAACCTTTGGCGGTAATCCACTCGCATGTGCTGTTGCGCTTGCTGCGCTGAAGGTGATGGAAGATGAGAAGTTGGCTGAGCGCTCCGAACAGCTTGGTCAATATTTTAAGCAATGCCTGGAAGCAATAAGCCATGAAGATATTATCGAAGTAAGGGGAAAAGGGTTATTTATCGGTATGCAGCTGTCAGTGCAGGCGAGGGCTTATTGTGAAGCGTTGTTCCAGATCGGGCTGTTATGCAAGGAGACTCATGAGACGGCGATCCGCTTCGCCCCGCCGTTAACTATTTCGAAGGAGGAGCTCGACTGGGCGCTGGAGCGAATTAAGGAAGTGTTCCAAATATGAAGACACCTCCGAAAATTGCGTTGTTGTCGGTTCCTTTTGGTCTTGGTGCCGGAAACCCCGGAAGTGAACTAGCTCCCCGCCATCTCCTTCATCTTGGTCTTTTACAGAGTCTGCAGCGGCTGGGATGCCATATTGACGAGCAGAAGGATATAGGGGCCGGTATTCAAATACCACCCATTCAACTGCCTATGAAGCATTCAGCAGAAGTCATTGCAACAGGGACGGCGCTCGCTGGAGAAGTATATACGGCTGTATCAGCCGGTCAATTTCCTTTTGTACTTGGTGGGGACCACAGCCTTGCAATGGGAACATTAGCAGGCTTATCTGCTTATTACCCGAGACTTGGTGTCATATGGATCGACGCGCATGCTGATATGAACACAGAATCAACCAGCCCTTCCGGCAATATGCACGGCATTCCGCTTGCTGTCGCTCAAGGAAGGGCACAGCTGTCTTTATCGCATTTGTGGCCTGGAGCAGGCATTGTTTCCCCAGCTAATATTGTCCTGATTGGGGCTCGTGATCTGGATCCAGCGGAAGAGGTACTCATTCATTCTGCAGGTATTGCTTGTTTCGGGATAGCGGATATCCGCAAACTTGGTATCGATACGGTTATTGCTGAGGCGATTAGACTAGCTGGGGCAAATACTGACGGTATTCATCTCAGCTTTGATATCGATAGTGTTGATCCGACTGAAGCACCAGGAACCGGAACTCCTGTACAGGGTGGATTAACTTCAGAGGAAGCGCGGAATGCCCTTCGCCAGCTTGGTCTGTCTGCAAGACTAACATCTGCTGAATTCGTAGAGGTGAATCCGCTTCTGGACCGCGCAGATCAGACAGCGAAGCTAGCGGTGGAGCTAATTGAAGTATTATTGAGCAACTTAAGGAATTAATCACCATTTACTCCCTTTTGCAACATTTCCAAATATTGAGCGTCTAGAACGGTGGACGACAAAAAAGGGGGAGTAAAGATGCGTAATATAACAAAATGGTATACGTTCTTGCTCATGATTATGGTTGTTGCACTTATTCTAGGAGGATGTTCAAGTTCAAACGACAGCAGTAATAGTGATAGTGCTACTTCTAGTTCGAATGGCGCTGCCGCAGCAGCAGACAGTTTTGAAAACCAATCGGTAGCCACGGAAAACAGCGCAAGCAGCTCGTCGGCAGAGGCGCCGACTGCAGTAGCAGGTGAAGCTGGCAGCGGTTCAATCGGGGAGATCGCAGCGGAAGGCACCGGAACCGCCATGAATCAGAAGCTGATTTATAAAGCGAATCTGACAATAGAAGCCGTTGATTATGATAAAGCCGCAACAGCGCTCCGGAATGCTATACATCAATCTGAGGGCTACATTTTACAATTCCAAGACGGGCAGTACAATGGGGAGAAGAGCTCTACTTATACCATCAAGGTTCCCGCTGCCGGGTTCATGGCGTTCATAGACCGGCTGGATGGCATCGAGCATAAAAAGTTTGAGCGGCAGATCAGCGGAACGGATGTGACGGAAGAGTATGTGGATCTTCAATCACGGCTGACAGCTCAGCAGGTGGTGGAGGAACGACTTCTTGCCTTTATGGATAAAGCAACTAAGGCAGATGATCTGGTTAAGTTTTCTGAGCAGTTATCCACGGTACAGGAAAATATTGAACGGCTGAAGGGCCGGATCCGCTATTTGGATAATAACGTTTCTTATTCAACAATCGAGCTGAGATTGTATCAACCGGATGCGAAGGCAGAGACGAAAGATAAGGAAGACGGCATCGGGGATAAAATGTCTGAAGCAATCAATGACAGTGTCGATGCTATGATCAGCGTTCTGCAAGGCCTGCTTGTCTTCATTGCAGGCGCACTGCCCATTCTGTTACTGCTATTTATTATCGGTGTTCCTGTTTATTGGCTGCGTGGAAGAAGCCGGGCAAGAAACAAATCCATGCCTTCCATCCCGCCGCAAACTCCTGTAACCCCTTCAGTTAAAGAAGAAACCGAGGAGGATGACCCGAATCATCCAAATGGTTAATCATATGAATTAAATTTATTAAAAATCCTGCTCATTGAGCAGGATTTTTATTTTAGGTGGCGAACTACTGTATCTTAGTGGGAGAATGTGGTGCAAAGTGGGGGATTCGGGGGAAGGGGTGGGTCAATCTCATGTTTATGGGTGAATATCAACATACCATTGATGAGAAGGGCCGTATTATTATTCCTTCTAAGTTTCGAGACTCGCTTGGTACCAGCTTTATCGCAACCCGCGGATTGGATAATTGCTTGTTTGTTTACCCGATGAGTGAGTGGGCTGTGCTTGAGCAGAAGCTTAAGTCGCTGCCACTGATGAAATCGGATGCCCGTGCGTTTACACGGTTTTTCTTTTCCGGAGCTACGGAATGCGAGCTGGATAAACAGGGAAGGGTAAACATACCAGCTCACCTTCGCGAATATGCGAAGCTGGACAAGGATTGCATGGTGCTTGGTGTTTCCAGCCGTGTTGAGATTTGGAGTAAATCGACATGGGAAGGCTACTATGAGCAATCCGAGCAAGCGTTCAATGAGATCGCGGAGAAATTGGTCGATTTCGACTTCAACTTCTAGAGTAAACAACAAGAATGGGAGGATGTTAGCGTGTTTCAGCATATTACAGTGCTTTTGGAAGAGGCGGTTGACGGACTGGCAATCAAGCCGGACGGCATATACGTCGACTGTACGCTTGGCGGCGCAGGCCATAGTGAACGGATTGTGTCCCAGCTGAGCGATGGAGGGCGTTTAATCGCATTTGACCAGGATGATGCAGCGCTGGAGAACGCACGCGTAAGGCTTGCTCCCTATATGGATAGAGTAACGCTAGTCAAAAGCAATTTTCGCTATTTGGAAGAAATGCTGCTCACGTGTGACGTTCCAACGGTAGACGGTGTTCCTCAGGTAGACGGTATTTTGTTTGACCTTGGTGTTTCCAGTCCACAGCTTGATGAAGCGGAACGTGGCTTTAGCTACAATCATGATGCACCGCTTGATATGAGGATGGATCAGGGAGGCGCATTAACGGCTTACGATATCGTCAACAGCTGGGAAGAACGGGAGATTTCCCGGATCCTGCATATTTATGGGGAAGAGAAGTTCGCAAGATCGATCGCGCGTAAGATTATTCAAGCTCGAGAGAATGCGCCGGTGGAGTCTACAGGCGAGCTTGCGGAACTGATCAAATCCGGTATACCAGCAGCAGCAAGAAGAACAGGCGGCCATCCAGCCAAACGTTCGTTCCAAGCGCTTCGTATTGCAGTGAATGATGAGCTTCGTGCAGAAGAAGTTGCGTTAGAGCAGGCAGTCAAATGTGTTCGTCCAGGTGGCAGAGTATCTGTCATTACGTTCCATTCGCTAGAGGATCGCATCTGCAAGCAATTATTTGCGAGTTATCTTGAAAAATGCACTTGTCCGCCGGATTTCCCAAAATGTGTATGCGGTGGCACAGGACAGCTTCGGTTAGTGAACCGCAAGCCGATTGTTCCGAGCGAGCAGGAGTTAGAAGTTAATCCACGCTCTCGTTCGGCCAAGCTGCGTGTCGCAGAAAAATTGTAGGTTAGAGGGGGTTCTTTCATTGGCTTATATTAATGGCAATTTGGCAATGCAGCCAAAGCGCAAGCCGGATCAACGGCCAGTCATCCGTGAGACGAAACGGATCGTTGTAAAGCGCAAGCCGATTCCGGTAAAGGAAAAGCTGCTTTACATGTTCACCGTTGTTTTTTGTGTGATCGTGCTTGGTGTAATTGTGAATCAGTATGCCAAAAATTACGATATGCGCGTGCAAATCAAGCAAATGAACAACCAATACGCAGTTATGAATATTGATATGAAAGAATTACAGAAACAAGTAGAAATGCTAGGCGATCCGGAGCGCATTCGCAAGATGGCCGAAACGCAAGGTATGGCCAGCACTGAGCAGCCTGACATCATGGTAAAAACGCAGCAAGCTAAGACCGAATAGGTGACGACCATGATAAAACGAATTAAGCTTCGTACGTTGTTGTTTGGAGGGATAATGACCCTCCTTTTTGTTGTTTTAATCGGCAGAATCTATTGGGTACAAGTAGTCAAAGGTGACTTTTGGTATGACGAGGCCAAGACGAGGTGGGCAGCGGAAGAGAAACTTGTAGCGAAGAGGGGGTCTATCACTGACAGAGACGGCAACATGTTCGCTATGGATTCCATTGCTTATGATGTATCGGTTAATCCGGCTATGATTCATTCCTTAAATATAGCAGATGAAGTAGCAGAAGGATTGCATAAGATACTCGGAAAGTCAGAAGCTGATCTGCTTAAGATCGTGACCGCACAAAAGGATAATGGCGATTACTATCAGCAGCGGGAGATTCACGAGGAAGGCTGGAAGATTGATAAGGCGCTAGCCGATAAAATCGTTGAGTTCGAAGACGGGTTGAAGAAAAAATACGATAAAAAAGACATTGGTATCATCATAAGCAATGATCAGAAGCGTTATTATCCTCGTAATGCAAAGGCTTCCCAATTACTTGGTTATGTGACAAAGGAAGGCGAAGCCAAGACCGGTATTGAAGCCTTCTTCGATGAAAAATTGAGAGGCATTGACGGAGAGCTTAAGTATGAGAAGGACGGCAAGCGGGTACAGCTCGCGAAAGGCGATGTAGAATACCAGCCGGCTAAGGATGGACAAGACATTGCATTGACGATCGACATGGATATTCAGGATTATGTCGAGAAGGCACTTCAAGACATTGATGATAAGTACCATCCGAAGAGCATTACAGCAATCGCGGCCGATCCCAATACGATGGAAATCCTGGCGATGGCCAATTATCCGACATTTGATCCGAATACTTATTGGGACAGCAATTATGAGAATGCTTATAATCATTCGATCAAATCTCTGTATGAACCGGGATCTACCTTTAAGATTGTGACGCTTGCCGCTGCGGTGCAGGAAGGCATCTTTAATCCAAATGCGACTTATCATTCTGGTTCGATTGCCGTTCCAGGGACACCGGTACGGGATATCAACAAAGTTGGCTGGGGTACCATTACTTATCTGGAAGGCCTGAAGCGTTCCAGTAACGTTGCCTTCGTAAAGCTAGGCTGGGAACAGCTGGGCGGCGAAAAGCTGCTGGATTATATTAATCGGTTTGGTTTTGGCAAAAAGACCGGGATCGAGCTCGGCGGAGAATCCGCAGGTGCAATTAATGTTAATTTATCTATTCCGTCTGATATTGCCCGCGCATCATTTGGTCAAGGTAAAGTACAGGTAACGGCGCTTCAGCAGGTTGCGGCTGTAGCTGCAGTGGCAAACGGCGGTAAGCTGATGGAGCCGCATATTGTCAAGCAGATCTATGATCCGAATACCCAAACTACGGTGAAGACCGAGCCAAAGGTAATTAATAACAATGTTATTTCAAAGGAAACCTCGAAGAAGGTTGGCGAATATCTCGAGCAGGTTGTATCGGACCAAGAAATTGGTACGGGACGCAATGCCTACATCGAAGGTTACCGGGTAGCAGGTAAGACAGGTACGGCGCAAAAGGTAATCAACGGCAAATATTCTTCAGACAAATTCGTTGTATCTTTTATCGGATACGCACCTGTTGAGAATCCGAAGATTGTCCTTTATATCGTAGTTGACGAACCAAACGATTCTACAGTTGGTGGTGGTGCAGTAGCAGCGCCAGCCTTCAAGGACATTGTGTATAAAAGCTTGAAGCATATGGGTATCGCACCTGAGATTCAAGGTGCCGATGACGAGAAGAAAGAAGTAACCGTTACTGTGCCAGCGCTCTCCAAACTGACCGTATCTGCTGCGAAGTCCCAGTTGAAGTCACGTAGTCTTAATGTCGAGGTAGTTGGCAGCGGCAAAACGGTCATCCAGCAAGTACCTGCATCAGGAGCTTCTGTTCATCCTGCCCAGAAGGTTTATTTGATAACTGAGCAGCGGGACAAGCTCAAGATACCGGATATGACGGGCATCTCCTTGCGGGATGCGCTGGAAATTGCTTCTGTTCTTGATATTCGTGTAACTGCGGAAGGCGCAGGATATGTCGTGAGTCAAAAGCAGGTAACGAAAAATGGCGAACGGCTGCTTCAGCTTACTTTGTCTCCTGAATTACAACAGGAATCAGGACAAGATGAAGCTGCTGATGCAGATGCATCCAAGGCAGATACAACAAATACGCAATAATCAATAAACAGCTTGTTCTATCCCCCCCTTGTCCCTCATAAGTTGGGAATGAGCGTCAGCGTACGCTCTGCCGAAGGATGAGGCGGAGGGGGACAAAGGATATGAAGGTATCAAATGTAACATTGCGTCGCCGGCTGTTTATTGTGTTAATGATTTGTGTAATTGCTTTTGCAGGTTTGATCTTTCGGCTTGCCTATGTTCAGTTATGGCAGGGGGAGAAGCTGTCTGCCAAGGCAGAAGATTCCTGGCGGCGCGAAATTACTTATAAGGCGAAAAGGGGCGAGATTTGGGACCGCAACGGGGTGAAGCTCGCCTTTGACGTGAGCACGCCATCCGTACTTGCTATACCTGTCCAAATTCCGGACAAGGCAGCGACTGCGGCCAAGCTGGCCCCTTATTTGGACATGACAGAGGAATCGCTTATTAAGCTGTTATCAAAGAAGGAACGGATTGTGGAGCTGAAGCCGGGCGGCCGGAAAATGTCGCTGAATGAAGCACAGGAAGTAAGAGACCTGCATCTGAGCGGCATTGTTATTGCCGAAGATAACAGCCGGTACTACCCTTATGGCAGCCTTGCTGCACATTTGCTTGGTTTTACGGGTATTGATGGAGGCCTTACAGGTGTAGAATCCAAATATAATGATAAGCTGACAGGAATTAACGGCAATGTATCGTATTTATCTGATGCAGCGGGCAAGACGATGCCTAACTCATCGGACACCTATAAGGCGCCTCAACAAGGTCTGACGATGGAATTAACTATTGATAAGCAGATTCAAGCCGTAATGGAACGTGAACTCGATCAGGCTATGACCGCACTTCAAGCCGATAATATAATCGCGATTGCGATGAATCCGAACAACGGTGAAATATTAGGCATGGCCAGCAGGCCAACCTATGAACCGGCCAATTATAGAGAGTTTCCGACCGAGGTATACAACCGTAACCTTCCGATTTGGATGACTTACGAGCCGGGTTCTACCTTTAAGATCATAACGCTTGCAGCAGCCATTGAAGAGAAAAAGGTTGATTTGAAGAATGAGTACTTCTTCGATCCGGGAGCCGTAGAGATTGGCGGAGCAAGGCTTCGCTGCTGGAAGAAAGGCGGCCATGGCAGCCAAACGTTCCTGGAGGTTGTTCAAAATTCCTGCAACCCGGGATTTGTAAACCTTGGCAATCGGCTTGGCAAAGAGAAGCTTTTCGATTATATTAAAAACTTCGGATTCGGTTCGAAGACAGGTATTGATATTCCAGGCGAAGCGAACGGGATCTTGTTCAAGCTGGATAAGGTAGGTCCTGTCGAGCTGGCTACAACTGCCTTTGGGCAAGGGGTATCGGTGACGCCAATTCAACAGATCGCTGCCGTTTCTGCCGCTGTAAATGGCGGTACCTTGTATAAACCGCATGTGACGAAAGCGTGGATTAATCCATTAACCGGGGAAACCGTGCAACAAGTGGAGCCGGAAGAGGTACGCAAGGTTATATCGGAAGATACGTCGAGGCAAGTGCGTGAAGCACTTGAAAGTGTCGTAGCTCAAGGGACGGGGAAAAATGCTTTCATTGACGGCTACCGAGTTGGAGGAAAAACAGGTACAGCACAAAAAGTAATTAACGGTCGTTACTCTCCTAATGAACATATCGTATCCTTTATCGGATTCGCACCAGCAGATAAACCAGAGATCGTCATCTATGTAGCGGTTGATAATCCGCAGGGCATTCAATTTGGTGGCGTTGTCGCAGCACCAATCGTTCATAATATTATGGAAGATGCGCTAACCATTTTGCAGGTGCCGCCGCGTGAAAAGCAGATTGACAGAACTTATAAGTATGGTGAAACTCCGATTGTGACGGTGCCTAATATGATCGGCCAGTCGGTATCAGACATCTATGAAGATATGAACATGAACTTTAATCTTTCTTCAGCAGGCTCAGGCAATACCGTCATTCGTCAGGCACCAGCCGCTGGTACAAGAGTGGATAAAGGTTCTACAATCCGAATATATTTGGGCGATGAGAATGATATATCCGATACCCATTGACCTACAATAGTCAAGGGGGATGATATAACTCATACTCCTTGACTTACAATAGTCAATGAGGATGATATAATGCATCCTCCTTGACTATAATGAGAGATAACGACCTACATATGGGAGGAAAACAACATGCGATTAAGCGATTTGGCCAAACGGCTTATTACAGCGAAGCTGCTAGGCTCCGGCGATATAGAGGTGACTGGTATTGAGACGGATTCCCGCAAGGTAGAACCCGGCCAGCTATTCATTTGTTTGCCGGGGCATACCGTTGACGGGCATGCGTACGCGCCTCAGGCAGCAGCCAAAGGCGCAGTCGCCTTCGTCGTCGAACGTGAGCTGGAGCTGGATGCTCCACAGCTCCTCGTAAAAGATTGCAGGCTGGCAATGGCTGTGCTTGCCGATCATTACTATGGACATCCTAGCGAAGCTTTGAATTTGATCGGAGTTACGGGAACTAACGGCAAGACAACAACGACTTATTTAATCGAGCAAATTTTGAATGACAATGGCCGGAGCTCTGGTGTGATTGGGACAGTTGAGATGCGTTATGCGGGCAAATCGTTCCCGATGTCCGGGACAACGCCTGAGGCGCTGCAGCTTCAGCAATACTTAGCTGCTATGCGTGAGGAAGGAACAGCATATTGTGCGATGGAAGTATCTTCGCATGCACTTGAGCAAGGCCGTGTGAAGGGCTGCCGTTTCCGTACGGCCATCTTTACAAACCTGACGCAGGATCACCTGGATTATCACGGCACGATGGAGAAATACGCTGCGGCGAAGGGCTTATTCTTCTCCCGTCTTGGCAATGAGTTCCCGTCACAACAGGGCGACTGTTCCTACGCGGTATTAAACGTCGATGATGAAGTGTCGGATCAGTTCGCCAAGCTGACGGCAGCGGAAGTTATTACTTACGGGATTGACCGGGAAGCTGATGTACGTGCGTCCAATATCCGAATTTCCGCACAAGGGACGACTTTCCATTTAACAACGTTCCGCGGGGAAACAGATATAGCGCTTCAGATGGTCGGCAAGTTTAATGTCTACAATGCATTGGCAGCCATTACAGCAGCTCTGATCGAAGATATTACGCTCGAACAGATAAAAGCCAGTCTCGAAGCCGTTCCAGGCGTGCCTGGCCGAGTTGAGTCGGTGCAGGCAGGTCAGGATTTTGCTGTTGTTGTTGACTATGCACATACACCGGATGGACTTGAGAATGTTCTGCGAGCTGTGAAGGAGCTTGCACCGCCTCGTATTATTTGTGTGTTTGGCTGCGGCGGAGACCGTGACCGAACGAAACGTCCAATCATGGGCTCCATTGCAGCACGTTATGCAGACTATGTGTTTGTCACATCAGATAATCCAAGAACAGAAGACCCTGATCTGATCCTGAAGGATATTGAGGCAGGACTAGAGGCCGATGGCGTATCGCCGGAACATTACGAACTGCTGGTCGATCGCCGCGCTGCGATTGAAAAAGCGGTTGAAATGGCAAGCTCCGGCGATGTAGTATTGATTGCGGGGAAAGGTCATGAAACGTATCAAATTATCGGAAGCGTAACGCATCCATTTGATGACCGATTAGTGGCGAAAGAAGCGATAAGGGGATTGTTACATTGATAAATCGTACATTGGAGCAGGTCGCCGTCATGTGCGGCGCTAGAGCCTATAAAGGTGAGCCGATCCGTATTGCTGGTGTAAGTACTGATACGCGTAGTATTAAGGATGGCCAGCTGTTCGTTCCGCTCGTTGGGGAGAACTTTGATGGCCACCATTATGTACTGCAGGCGCTGCAGCAAGGTGCTGCCGCTGCATTATGGGAGATGAAGCGGGAAGTGCCGTCGGAGCTGGCGGATGCACCACTGCTGTTCGTAAGAGATACGTTAAAGGCATTGCAGCAGCTTGCTACTTCCTACCGTGAAGAATTGTATGTTCGTGTCATTGGCATTACGGGAAGCAACGGCAAGACAACAACAAAGGATATGGTTGCTGCTGTACTTGGCACCTCCTATAAGGTTCATAAAACAGCAGGTAACCTAAATAATCATATCGGTCTGCCGCTTACGGTGCTGGAGCTTGATGAAGAAACGGATGCGGCTGTACTGGAAATGGGAATGAGCGGCTTTGGTGAGATTGAGCTGCTTACGAATATTGCACGTCCAGATGTAGCGGTCATTACGAATATTGGTGATGCGCATTTGCTGCAATTAGGTTCAAGGGAAGGAATTGCTAAGGCGAAGCTCGAAATTGCACAGGGTCTCCAATCGGGAGGCATTCTGCTGTATAACGGTGATGAGCCATTGCTAGAAGCTGAGCTTAAGACGATGAGCCTGCCGGAAGGCATGCAGCTCCAGACGTTTGGTTTAGGCGAGCAAAATGACTGGTCGGCAGCAGAGATTGGGATAGGCGCTGTTTCCTCTACCTTTACGGTTAAACGCAAAGGGCTGGAGAATGCATCAGCACCCTATACCATTCCTGTGCCTGGCCAGCATAATGTAAGCAATGCTCTTGCTGCCATCGCAATCGGACGCCGTTTCGGCATTTCGGAAGACAATATCCGCAATGGCTTAGTTGGGCTTGAGCTGACAGGGATGCGTATCCAGCCAGTGAAAGCAAGTAATGGAGCCATGATTCTAAATGATGCTTATAACGCTAATCCAACAGCTGTTCGGGCTGCTATCGATTTAGTTGCCCAGTTATCCGGTTTCCGCCGGAAGTGGATTGTGCTTGGTGATATGCTGGAGCTTGGTCCGGATGAAGAGTCACTTCATTTCGAGACAGGCGCTTACATTACACCGGACAAGGCTGATGCCGTTGTCACGTTTGGCAGCTTATCTCTGCATACGTCGGAAGGGGCTTTGTCCCAATTCCCGGCAGAAGCAAAGAATACGAGAATTGTACATTTTGACGATAAAGAAAAGCTTGGAGAATGGTTAAAAGAGCAAGTGGAGCCAGATGATATCATACTGGTCAAAGGCTCCCGCGGTATGCGAATGGAACAGATTGTCCAAACTTTGGAAGCGAGGTGAGATAATGGACACGATGGTCATCTTATTTTCTTTAGGCGCATCATTCTTAATAGCAGTTCTGCTTGGACCATTGTTCATTCCGCTTCTCCGGCGCATGAAGTTTGGACAGCAAATCCGGACTGACGGTCCACAAAGCCACTTGAAGAAGAGCGGCACCCCTACAATGGGCGGCATCATCATTATGCTTGCACTACTTATTTCTTTCTTGAAATTTTCCGATAAGACAGCTGATTTCTGGGTGCTGCTAACTGCATCTGTAGGGTTTGGTCTTGTTGGTTTCCTGGATGATTATATCAAAATCGTATTTAAACGTTCGCTTGGTCTGACAGCACGTCAGAAGTTGTTCGGTCAGCTGTTGTTCTCCATCATCGTATGCGCAGAGCTGTATAATATGAATCACAGCACGCTGATTACAATACCGGGAACATCATGGGACTTTGATCTTGGGTGGTTCTACTATCCTTTTGTTGTCATCATCTTATTTGGTTCCAGTAATGCAGTAAACTTCACAGACGGCCTGGACGGTCTTTTGTCGGGCACAAGTGCTATCGCTTTTGGCGCATTTACGATTCTAGCTCTGCAAGTATCTGAGCATGAATCGGCTATTTTCTCCGCAGCGATGGTAGGAGCGGTATTAGGATTCCTAATCTTTAATGCTCATCCGGCCAAGGTGTTTATGGGTGACACCGGATCACTTGGAATTGGCGGGGGCATTGCTGCAGTCGCCATCTTGACGAAGATGGAAATTTTGCTTGTTATTGTTGGCGGCGTGTTCGTTCTGGAGATGCTTTCTGTTATCTTGCAAGTAGGATCATTTAAATTGCGAGGCAAAAGGATCTTTAAAATGAGCCCAATTCACCATCATTTCGAATTAAGCGGCTGGTCCGAATGGCGTGTCGTTACAACGTTCTGGTCGGTTGGTCTTGTGTTAGCGGTAATTGGACTTCTTCTTGGTCTTTAAGGTTTCATTATTACTTTGGCCTCCCTACAGCCGGTCTCCTATGTGAGACTGGTAAAAGGGTAGCCAAAGTTACACATAACGAACGAGAATTAGCGGCTTACACCGCTTTTCATACAAAGGAGTTGTACTTATGAACCATCCGGCGACATATCGGGATCGCCGCGTCGTTGTATTAGGTCTTGCGAGAAGCGGCGTGAGCGTTGCAAAAGTGTTCCATGCTCTGGGAGCGGAAGTTATCGTAAATGATAAAAAAGAACGTGAACTATGCCCCGAAGCGGATGAATTGACTGCTTTGGGCATTTCTGTGCTATGCGGTTATCATCCGGACGATCTCGTCACTAGTGAGACAGCATTGCTGGTCAAGAATCCAGGTATCCCTTATACGGCAGGTCCTGTACAGCAAGCAGAAGCGCATGGCGTGGAGATTGTAACGGAAGTTGAGGTTGCTTATTGGTTGTCAGCAGCGCCAATTATCGGAATTACAGGCTCGAATGGCAAAACAACGACGACAACATGGATCGGCCAGCTGCTTGGAGAAGCGGGCTTGAAGCCAATCGTGGCAGGTAATATTGGGATACCATTGTGTGAAGCGGCAACTGAAGCAAAGGAAGACAACTGGATTGTTGCTGAGCTCAGCAGCTTCCAATTAAAAGGGACATCTTCGTTCCGTCCGCGTATTGCTTTGCTTCTTAATATTGCGGAGACGCATCTGGACTATCATGGCGGCATGGAGGACTATGTGGCTTCTAAAGTGAAGCTGTTTGCTAATCAAACTGCCGACGATATCGCAGTTCTGAACTGGGATGATGCCACCTGTAGAGCGCTAGTGGATCAGGTGACGGCAAAGGTGCTGCCTTTTTCCCTTTATACACGATTGGACAACGGTGTTTGCATAGAACCGCCGTTTGAGGCAGGGAGTGATGCAGAAGTAGCTCGAGTAATCGTATGGCGCAAAGAAGACGGATCTGAGAAGGTCATTCTGCCAGTTGCTGAACTTGGTATTCCAGGCCGCCACAACGCTGGTAATGCGCTTGCGGCTATTGCAGCCTGCATAGCTGCTGGAGTTGAACCTGACGTGATCGTGCCCGCACTGAAGCAGTTCAATGGTGTTGAGCATCGACTTGAGTATGCGGGTGAAGTGAAAGGCGTTAAATACTACAACGACTCCAAGGCGACTAATCCTACAGCTACGATAATGTCTGTTGGCTCCATAAGCGCGCCAATTATACTCCTTGCGGGTGGTCTTGACCGTGGTTCCGATTATATGGAGCTTCTTCCGGTATTTCGCGACCGTCTCAAAGGACTGGTGGTTCTTGGCGAGTCGAGAGGCAAGCTGGCGAAGGTGGCCGAGCTTGCAGGTTTAACGAATCTGCGATTGGTCGAACCTGAGGAGGACGCCGAGTCAACTTTGCGGAAGGCCGTACAAGAAGCTGCTAGCTTGGCAGAGCCTGGAGATGTTGTTTTATTGTCGCCGGCTTGTGCTAGCTGGGATATGTTTAAATCCTTTGAGCAGCGCGGACGCATTTTTAAAGAATCGGCGCATACCTTGTAAGTAGGGGGCTTGTCCCTACTTTACGCAAATCAAGAGGTGTGTTTGCTATGGTCAAAGCCAGGTCCGCCCCGGATGTATGGATGATCGTTTCTATTGCGCTTATCCTGACAATTGGATTAGTAATGGTATACAGCGCGAGCGCTGTGCTCGCTTTCCATGAATTTGGCGATAAATTCTATTATGTGAAGCGCCAATTTATATTTGCCGTTCTTGGCGTTGGTGCTTTACTATTTACGATGAACGCGAACTATCTGATATGGAAAAACTGGGCGAAAGTTGCACTACTGATCTGCTTCGTCCTGCTTATTATCGTACTTATTCCTGGAATTGGCGTTGTTCGCGGCGGAGCTCGAAGCTGGCTAGGCATCAGTTCGTTTGGTATTCAGCCTTCTGAATTTATGAAACTGGCTATGATTCTGTTTCTTTCTAAATGGCTGTCAGAGAAACAGCAGACAATTACGCTCTTTACGAAAGGTCTTCTGCCTCCGTTAGGGCTCGTTGGACTAGCCTTTGGACTTATCATGCTACAGCCGGATCTTGGATCCGGTGCGGTTATGGTCGGAGCCTCTCTTATCCTTATATTTGCTGCCGGTGCGAGAATCAGTCATTTGTCTTTACTCGCTTCCAGCGGGTTAGTGGGACTTATAGGACTGGTTATAGCCGAACCTTATAGGATGAAGCGTATTACAGGCTTCCTGGATCCATGGGCGGATCCGCTCGGTACAGGCTATCAGATCATTCAGTCCCTTTACGCGATTGGACCAGGCGGCCTTGTAGGGCTTGGATTAGGGATGAGCCGTCAGAAATTCAGCTATCTGCCTGAACCGCAGACGGACTTCATCTTCTCCATTGTCTCGGAGGAGCTTGGCTTTATCGGAGGGGCAGCACTTATTCTCTTATTTATGATATTAGTCTGGCGGGGGATTCGGACTGCGATTTCTGCTCCGGATACATTCGGCAGCCTGCTCGCAGTAGGGATTACCGGCATTATAGGTGTGCAGGTTCTGATTAATATCGGAGTGGTTATTGGCGCGATGCCGGTAACGGGCATAACATTGCCGCTCATCAGTTATGGAGGCTCCTCGCTCACCTTATTGCTTACAGCACTTGGCATTTTGCTCAATATATCCCGTTATTCGAGATAAAGGGATGAAATATTGGTGTAAATGGCCGGCATGACGCTGCCTTTCGAGGCGGCGTATGACGTCCATTTTTGTGTTTTGAGGGTAGAATAGGCGATTGTCACATTCGGAATGGAGAGGGCATAAGATACTCTATAAATCGTGACCGTCGCCCGGTTCGGGCCGTAAGTTACAAACGCCGCGAGCAGTTAAGTCAGCACTGAACTCGCAGCGGATCTGCCTAACTCTCTCAACAAGAAGCTAAAGGAGGCTTGACAACATGGAAAATTATATTGCGGAATTGGAACAAGCAGGTCTAGGCCAGATATTATTTAATGAGCCGCTTGCAAAACATACAACTTGGAAAATCGGCGGACCTGCAGATGTTCTGTTTATCCCACACGGCAAAGATCAGCTCGTGTCGGCCATCCGCCTTCTTCATAAGCATGGTGTACCGTGGACGAATTTAGGCCGCGGCTCCAATATGCTGGTGAGTGATAAAGGAATCCGCGGTGTTGTGATTAAGACCCGTGACGGACTGGATTATGTGCGTTTTGAAGGAACGCTCGTGCATGCTGGCGCATCATTCTCGTTTGTGAAATTATCGAGAATGTCGGGCAGGGAAGGTCTGACTGGACTGGAATTCGCGGGGGGAATTCCAGGGAATGTCGGCGGAGCTGTCTACATGAACGCAGGCGCACATGGATCGGATGTGTCACGTATTTTTAGATCAGCTGAGATTGTGCTGGAGACAGGTGAATTGGTTCGATTCGACCGAGAGGCAATGCAATTCTCTTACCGCCACTCTATCCTTCATGAAGTAAGAGGCGTTGTCATTGAAGCAACGTTTGAGCTTGCGGAAGGCGACCGTAGTGAAATTCTGGCAACACAGGCGTCCTATCAGGAACGGCGGTTACGTACGCAACCGTTGCAGCTTGCATGCGCAGGAAGCGTGTTCCGCAATCCGCCGAATGATTTTGCTGCTAGGCTCATTCAAGAGGCCGGTTTAAAGGGAGTTCGATTCGGGGGAGCGGAAGTTTCCGAGCTCCATGCCAATTTCATAGTAAACACTGGGCAAGCGACAGCTGAAGATGTTCTCACCCTCATGACTCACATTCAAGGTACAATAGCAGACCGTTACGGAGTTAAGCTAGTACCGGAAGTATTGGTGGTGGGTGAGCGGTAATTCGGAGGTGATACATTGGACAAATTGGTGATTGAAGGCGGGAAACCTCTCTCAGGATCCATTGTTATCCAAGGAGCGAAAAATGCCGCTTTGCCGATATTGGCAGCCTGTATGTTGGCGGAAGGCACTTCTACAATTAAACATGTGCCTAGACTGCTGGATATCGATGTGATGCTTAACATTTTGCGCGAATTAGGATGCCGCGCTGAGCACGTGGGAGATACGGTTGTTCTGAATACAGAAACCGCACATACTTCCCATGTACCGGAATCGTTAATGGGACAGATGCGCTCGTCTATCTTTTTGATGGGGCCATTATTAGCTAGATTTGGAGAGACGCAGGTTTATCAGCCTGGTGGCTGCGCAATCGGCGAGAGAAAGATCGATCTTCATTTGGAAGGACTTCAAGCACTTGGCGCTGAGATTGAGGAAATTGGCAACCGGATTATTTGCCGGGCAGAAAAACTGCATGGCGCTGATATCCATTTAGCTTTTCCAAGCGTTGGTGCTACGGAGAACATTATGATGGCAGCCGTGCTTGCCGAAGGGCGCACGACAATAAGTAATGCGGCGCGGGAGCCGGAAATTCAAGATTTACAAAGGTTTCTGAACGAGATGGGCGCTAAAATCATGGGTGCCGGAACGGATACGATCACAATTGAAGGGGTACAGTCGCTTACACCTTGCACATACACAGTAATTCCGGATCGCATCGTTACTGGTACTATCATGGTTGCTGCTGCTGCAACACGCGGGCAGGTTACCTTATTGAATACGAATCCCGCACATTTATCTTCGCTCATTCACGTGCTCCGCAGAGCAGGTGTTCAAATTGTAGTTGACGGTGATATAATCAAAGTGGGCTGTCCTGGGCGGCCAAGAGCAGTAGAAAGAGTCGTTACGGCTCCTTATCCTGCCTTCCCGACCGATCTTCAGTCGCAGGTGATGGTGCTGCTTGCGCTGGCAGATGGAGTGAGCATTTTGAAGGAAACGATCTTCGAGGGTCGCCTCAAGCATGTAGATGAATTGTCACGCATGGGTGCCGATATCAGGGTTGACATGAACTCGGCATTTATTAGAGGAGTGCCGCGTCTATACGGTGCAACGGTAGAAGCAACCGACCTTCGGGCGGGAGCAGCGCTTGTTATCGCCGGATTGGCAGCACAAGGCAAAACGATCGTCGAACAAATCCATCATATTGACCGCGGCTATGATTGCATTGAAACGATGTTAAGCAGAATCGGCGCGCGCATTTCGCGTTACTCTCCTGTTCCGAAGAGTTAATCGACGGATGACCGAATCGCAGCTGGATAGAAACGACCGGCCCTGCCAAGAAGGAGGACCGGATGTTTTTTTAGAAGGAAGGGACAAGTTATGAGCGAGCTCATGCCTGTATTGAAAGAGCCGGAGAAGAAGAGAAAGGGCAGCCGTAAACTGCTGGCCGTTCTTTTCCTACTGTTTGCGATTCTCTTATCTGTATTATTTTTCAACTCATCAATCAGCAAGATTACGACGATAACAATAGAGGGCGCACAATATACCTCGAAGACGGACATACAATCAGCAGCCGGCATAAATGCTGGTGACGCCTATTTCGGTGTTTCAGAGAGCAAAGTCGTGAATCAGATCAAGAAATTGAAGCCGATTCAGGAAGCAAGTGTTACGAAGTCTTTCCCTGGCGATGTAAAAATTACGGTCAAAGAATTCCCAATTGTGGCATTTGAATTGTCTACGAGCGGCGAAATGTCCGCCATTATGTCGAACGGAACCAATGTTTCGGCATTAAGCGACGAATTTCTTATGGACAAGCCGGTGCTCTCTGGTTGGAAGGTAGACGATCCCAATCGGGGGGAGCTGACGAAGCAGCTCGGCCAAATCTCGGCGAAGCAGCTTTCTGATTTATCAGAGATTATTCCGGACCCATCCAAGGCGTATCCAGACCGAATCAAGATTTACACTCGAACCAAATTTGAAGTGATCACTGCTGTTTCTTTGCTGGCAGATAAGATCGATGCATTGAATGCGGTTATCGAGACGCAGGAGCCTGGGAAAATTACGATGCTGCTCGCAGACACCTATGTTCCTTTTAATAGTAGTGACTCAGAAAATATGGAATCTGATCAAAAAGAGACTACTCAATAGATAGAAAGAATGGTAGAATTTTATACACAGATTTAATATATTTTCAAGCGAGAATCCAGCATTCATAACATAAGGCTTAATACGTAACATGAGGGAAATGAAAATTTTGTTGAAAAAAGAGGGAATATATCAAAGGTGTTGAATAAGTAGAAGGACGAATGTTTATAACCCTATTCTTGTCTTTATTATTCGTTGAAACGGGAGGTGCCGCGGGTTGAGCAGTAACGACATCATCGTCAGTTTGGACATCGGTACATCCAAAGTTCGTGCTATTATTGGGGAAGTGAGTAACGGAACCATTAATATTATTGGAGTTGGATCTGCCGACTCGGAGGGTATTCGCAAGGGAGCTATTGTAGATATTGACCAGACCGTGCAGTCGATTCGCAGCGCAGTGGAGCATGCGGAAAGAATGGTTGGCATTCAAATATCAGACGTCTATGTTGGGATTCAAGGGAATCACATTGCACTACAGACGAATCGTGGCGTTGTTGCAGTATCCAATGAGGATCGTGAAATAGGCGAGGAAGATATTGAAAGAGTTATTCAAGCGGCCAAAGTGGTCGCACTTCCTCCAGAACGTGAAATTATTAATCTTGTACCAAAGCAATTTTTAGTTGATGGCTTGGAAGGCATCTCTGACCCACGAGGGATGATTGGCGTACGGCTCGAAGTTGAGGCGACAATTGTAACGGGGACAAAGACGGCTATACATAATTTAATGCGCTGCGTAGAGAAAGCCGGTCTTCGGATATCAGGTGTTATTCTGATGTCACTTGCTTCAGGCGTTATGTCGCTTACAAAAGACGAGAAAACGATGGGAACCGTGCTTACCGATATCGGAGCTGGCTCTACGACGATAACCGTCTACGAGCAAGGCAGCCTTGCTGCTATTTCAACTCTGCCTATCGGCGGTGAATATGTAACTAATGATATTGCTTACGGTCTCCGGACACAGTCGGAACAAGCAGAGAAGATTAAATTAAAGTACGGTTGTGCTTTTGTTAATGATGCAGCTGATGATGTGAAGTTTAAAGTAACTCGCATGGGAAGCAATGTAGAGAAGGAATTCTCTCAGGTCGATCTGGCCAGCATTATTGAGCCGCGTATGCAGGAAATTTTCCAGCTTGTTCGTCAAGAAGTACGCAGACTTGGTTACGGTGATAAAGTGAATGGATACGTATTAACCGGAGGTTCAGTTACAATGCCGGGTACACTGGCTCTTGCACAAGTGGAGCTGGAATCATCCGTTCGTGTCGCTTCGCCGGATTATATCGGTGTGAGAGATCCTGCGTATAGCAGCGGAGTAGGAATGATCCAATACGTGTCGAAATATATGGGAGTACGTGGAGCATCAACAAGTACAGGGAAGAAAACGGCAAGCCGCAAGTCGGGTACCACCGCTTCATCCAAACCCGGTATGTTCGAACGGTTGAAAAATATGTTTAGCGAATTTATTTGATCGGGGGAAAATGTAAGATGTTGGAATTCGATTTGGATCTAGAGCAACTGGCTCAAATAAAAGTAATTGGTGTTGGTGGCGGCGGCAGCAACGCGGTTAACCGAATGATCGACAACGGCGTTAAAGGCGTCGATTTTATTACTGTAAATACGGATGCACAAGCTTTGCATCTGGCAAAGTCCGAGCATAAGCTGCAAATCGGCGATAAGCTGACTCGTGGACTTGGCGCTGGAGCGAATCCGGAGGTAGGCAAGAAAGCCGCTGAAGAGTCGAGAGAGCTTGTCATCAATCAATTGAAAGGCTCGGACATGGTATTCGTTACAGCCGGCATGGGCGGCGGTACGGGTACTGGCGCAGCACCAGTTATTGCTGAAATCGCTCGTGAGTGCGGCGCATTGACAGTTGGTGTAGTTACTCGTCCATTCACCTTCGAAGGCCGTAAACGCGCCTCGCAAGCGGAGCTTGGCATCGAAGCGTTGAAGGAAAAAGTAGATACACTGATCGTTATTCCGAATGACCGTTTGCTCGAGATTGTTGATAAGAAGACGCCAATGCTGGAAGCATTCCGTGAGGCGGACAACGTGCTACGTCAAGCTGTACAAGGTATTTCCGATTTGATCCAAGTTCCTGGTCTGATCAATCTTGACTTCGCGGACGTGAAGACGATTATGACGGAGCGTGGCTCGGCGCTGATGGGCATCGGTATCGCAACAGGCGAGAACCGTGCTGCTGAAGCAGCAAAGAAAGCGATCATGAGCCCGCTGCTTGAGACGTCCATTGACGGAGCACGTGGCGTAATCATGAACATTACAGGCGGCAGTAACCTGTCTCTGTATGAAGTCAACGAAGCAGCTGAGATCGTAATCTCCGCTTCTGATCCAGAAGTAAACATGATCTTTGGTGCAATCATTGATGAAGATTTGAAAGATGAGATCAAAGTAACGGTAATTGCAACGGGCTTCGAATATAAGCCATCCGCTGCAGCACGCCGTATGCCTCAGCCGCAAGCTGAGCCGGAAGCACGCCCGACTTCGACATCAACTTCGTCGGCATCATCGCAAGCTTCGGCAGTTAAGCCATTTGGCGCATCACCTTCGAGCGACCAGCTCGAAATCCCAGCGTTCCTACGCAATCGTCGTACTGACCGCTAATCTCTTAATCTTTCGCCTGACCGGCTCGCCGGTCAGGTTTTTTTGTTTACATAGCTCTGAAAGTCCGTCTGGTGATCAAAAGTGCCAAAACCAGGTTTACGTGGTCCTGAAGGCTGGAACCAGCCTTCAGGATGCTAACCTAGCCAACTATAGCCCGCAGTAAGTCCGAAAACCGCCCTACAGGAGGTCAAACGTGCCCAAACCAAGGCTAGTGTATCGTGTAAGGCTGAAACCAGCCATTCAGGATGCTAACCGGCCAACTAGCCAGCTGTAAGTCCGGAAACCGCCATACAGAAGGTCAAACGTGCCCAAACCAAGGTTAGTGTATCGTGTAAGGCTGAACCCAGCCTTACACGATACAAAACTAGCATATAGCCCGCTGTAAGTTCGGAAACCGCCCTACAGGAGGTCAAACGTGCCCAAACCAAGGTTAGTGTGTCGTGTAAGGCTGAAACCAGCCATTCAAGATGCTAACCTAGCCAACTAGCCAGCTGTAAGTCCGGAAACCGCCATACAGAAGGTCAAACGTGCCCAAACCAGGGTTAGTGTATCGTGTAAGGCTGAACTCAGCCTTACACGATACACAACTAGCCATCTAGCCCGCTGTAAGTCCGAAAACCGCCTTACAGGAGGTCAAATGTGCCAAAAGCAAGGCTAGCGTGCTCCTGAAAGGCTGAAAGCAGCCTTTCAGGGTAAGAAACTAACCATCTAGCCCGCTGTAAATCCGAAAACCGCCCTATAGATGGTCAAACGTGCCGAAAGCAAGTTTAGCTCTGCCAATCATTATTTATTTACAATAAAGCAACGAGCACGTTTAGTGCCTTCACCATGTTTGATTAGTCTATTGGATTTAATGAGATTATTAATCAGAGATTTTGTTCGATCTTTCCCAATTTGTAAGTGCTGACGAACATCTATCGGCCGTATCGGACGATCAAGCTGCAGCGCGTAACGAATAATCTCCTTCTCCAGAATATCATCCGCGCTCGAATCAGCATCCAGGGCACTCCCCAGTCTTGATCCAAAAAACTGCTGCAGTATTTGGATGCACATGCGAGGCTTATCCCTGACATCGTCGTAGGAGAAACGCAGAACATTCCATTCGTCGATCACTAGATGATTTTGCCTCACCAGATGATCAGAGAATTGCCATCTGCTTACCCCAGCAGCGTGAGTGTTAAATCCATCTATCTCGATAGCAAGCCGGAGAGGGGAGCGAATATAGGCAAAATCCAAATATCTTTTCCCATCACGAAAGTCCACTATCTCAAATTCAGGATGAAGGTAGTCGAATTGTGAGAAGGCGGGGAACCATACTTTTTGCAGAAAAAGTTGTCCTTCGTGACTATGTCCTTCCAGTAGTCTTCTTTTATTTTCTCCGACTCGCCTCTTAAGATGATCATGAAACCAGCTTTCATAAACCTCTTCATACGACAAATCTAGTCACGCTCCTCGCAATTAGATACAAAAAAGCCACGCCTCCAGGAACAAAATAGTTCCTAAAAACGTGGCGTGTGCCTCACGACCATGCGATTCATATGGATAAAGATACCATATTACAGGATAATCAACAACCCATCAGCCCTATAAACTCCCATTTTACCCTCGACAAAAAAAGCTATGTCATGCCGTCATGTTTAGACAGACTTTGAAATAGGATTTTTATATACTAGGTTCAATCGTTCTCTCCGGAGGGAGAGTAAACGATCTGTCGTTCGAACCCGCTGGAAGGTGAAGCTGTGGCTGTTTATGTCGATGTCATGTTTGTGCGGGAAATGCTTGTTGACGGCAGTATATTGCTCACGACTGCTTGGGTCCGCCATATCCGTGCACGTCCTTGGCGGGTGCTGACTGCAGCGAGCATTGGCGCTGGTTATGTCATTCTTATGCTTTTTCCACCACTATCAATTTTATTTACATTAGCCGTCAAAATACCGATTTCTCTCCTGATGCTATGGGTTGCGTTTGGATTTTCTTCCATACAAAACTTTTTCCGAAACATCGCCGCCTTTTACACGGTTAACTTTGTTGCCGCCGGAGCGATCATCGGGATTCATTACTTGCTTATGCAGGGCTCAGGCGAAGTATGGCGTACGATCACCTTTATAAATGGCGGTATGCAGGTTGAGCTGAAGATGGGATTTATTTATGTGCTCGCTGCATTTAGTATCGGCATTTACATATACCGCTCTGTTTATGTTCAGCGGCGCGAGAGGGAGCTGGTGAGAACACATTTGGCCGAGGTGAAAATTCAAATCGGCGACCGGCAGCATACCTGCACCGGACTGATCGACACAGGCAACCAACTGTATGATCCGTTAACCCGGACACCAGTTATGGTTGTGGAAGCGAACATATGGCAAGACGACTTACCAGAGTCATGGTTAAAGAGCATACGCGATTCGCAGGTAGATAGACTGGTTGCAGGACTTGGCGAAGAAAATTTCGTCTGGCAGGATCGGCTGCGACTTGTACCCTACAGAGGGATCAATCGTGGTTCACAGTTTATGTTGGCACTCAAGCCGGATTTTGTTCAGATTGAGCGGGAAGGGCAAGTGTACGTTTCACGGAAGGTGCTGGTCGGCATCGACGGCGGTAAACTTTCGTCAGACAGCGCTTACCAAGCGATAATCCATCCGTCACTCGTTCAGAACAGCCAATGATTGGATAAAGAAGATGAACGGATACATCAATTTGGGGAGGGATGGGCCAGATGCTCGTCAAGTGGAAATTAACCCTGCAGTTATATTATTATCGTGTTTTGTTTTTATTCGGATTAAAAAGCGAAGAAATCTATTATATTGGCGGCAGCGAAGCACTTCCTCCGCCCTTGACCCGTGAAGAAGAGGAATATTTACTCGATAAGCTTCCATCCGGCGATACGGCGATTCGTGCCATGCTGATCGAACGCAACCTGCGTCTGGTCGTTTACATTGCGCGAAAATTCGAGAATACAGGTATCCATATTGAAGATTTGGTATCCATCGGTGCAATTGGACTTATTAAAGCAGTTAACACCTTTGATCCGGAGAAAAAGATTAAGCTTGCGACGTATGCATCTCGTTGTATTGAGAATGAAATTCTTATGTATCTAAGGCGGAATAGCAAGACGCGGACGGAAGTATCCTTTGATGAACCACTCAACATTGATTGGGACGGTAATGAGCTGCTGTTGTCTGACGTGCTTGGTACAGAAAATGATACCATTTACAGGAATATTGAAGAGCAGGTAGACCGGAAGCTTCTCCATAAAGCACTCGATAAGCTGTCGGAGCGGGAGCGTATTATTATGGAACTGCGCTTTGGACTCGCCGATGGTGAAGAAAAAACACAGAAGGATGTTGCCGATCTTCTCGGCATTTCTCAATCTTATATTTCACGTCTGGAAAAACGTATCATTAAGCGGCTGCGTAAGGAATTTAACAAAATGGTGTAATGTTATACCCAATTATGGGGCAACAGATACCCCTGTTTTTGAAGAATAAAATAGGGGTCCAGGGAGATAATGTACATTAATGTTTCTCCTTGGGAGGTAATCACGTTGACCCGAAATAAAGTCGAGATCTGTGGAGTGGATACTTCGAAACTGCCTGTCCTTACAAACGCCGAGATGCGGGAGCTGTTCACCGCATTACAAACCAAGAGCGAATGGGCAGCCAGAGAGAAATTAGTTAACGGCAATTTAAGACTGGTTCTTAGTGTTATTCAGCGGTTTAATAACAGGGGAGAGTTTGTAGACGACTTATTCCAGGTCGGCTGCATTGGACTTATGAAGGCGATCGATAATTTCGACCTTAGCCAGAACGTCAAATTTTCCACCTATGCCGTGCCGATGATTATCGGTGAAATTCGCCGTTACTTACGTGACAATAATCCGATCCGTGTATCGCGGAGCTTAAGGGATATTGCCTACAAAGCGCTTCAGGTGCGTGACAGCCTGACGAATCAAAATTCGCGTGAACCAACGATTTTTGAAATTTCAGAAGCGCTGAATGTACCAAAGGAAGATGTTGTATTCGCGCTGGACGCGATTCAAGATCCGGTCTCCTTGTTCGAGCCGATCTATCATGACGGCGGTGACCCGATTTATGTAATGGATCAAATAAGTGATGACAAGAACAAAGACGTATCCTGGATCGAAGAAATTGCACTTCGTGAAGCGATGCATAAATTAAACGATCGTGAAAAAATGATCTTGTCGATGCGCTTCTTTGAAGGAAAGACGCAAATGGAAGTTGCTGACGAAATCGGCATTTCACAAGCACAGGTATCCAGGCTGGAGAAATCAGCTATCCAACAAATGCAAAAACATGTTAAGACTTGAACGGTGCCACTTGGCACCGTTTTTTCATGTTCCAGTGCTTGTTCAGGTGAACAAGCTAACTTGTTTTTTTGTCCGAACAGGACATTTTGGGCGTTTTGTACATATAGATAAGAGAGGATGTTCATCCCGTTCAAGTGAAAGGTGATGTGCAAATGAAGATATCGGATTTTCAAACGAAGGATGTTATTAATATTGTGGACGGCAAAAAGCTAGGGCAAGTCAGCGATCTGGAACTTGACCTGCGTCAAGGTCGTATCGATGCGATCGTTATTCCCCAGTACACAAGATTTCTAGGTGTGTTCGGAAACGGCGGGACAGAGGTCGTTATCCCGTGGCGTAATATTGTTAAAATCGGGGCAGACGTCGTGCTTGTCCGAATGGATGAATCAAATAAGAAACTTGAGGACGAAGATTTGCACGCCCGCTCATAACAGGGTAAACTGCTTACAGAGGTGAGTGCCCGTATGGAATCGTTTAAATCTATTCTTTCGGCGAAGGGACCTTCGCTTTTTTTATTGCCAACATGGATGGAGCAAAATGAATATTTGACTGCTGGTTTTACAAGCAGAAACGGCGGAGTAAGTGAAGAACCTTGGGCTTCTCTTAATGTAGGTCTGCATGTTGGTGATCAGGATGCAGACGTTGTACGTAACCGTCAGCTAATTGCCGAAGCTATAGATTGGCCATTTGAGGCTTGGACGTGCGGGGAACAGGTGCATGGCAGTGATGTATTCGCCGTTACGGAAGTGGAGCGGGGGATGGGCCGGCTGTCACGAGCTTCAGCCATTGCAGATACGGACGCGCTTATTACGAACGTGCCAGGTGTGCTGCTTGCATCATTTTACGCGGACTGTGTTCCTTTGTATTTCTATGACCCGGAGCATCAAGCGGTTGCGCTTGCCCATGCAGGGTGGAAGGGCACGGTTCAGCAAATTGCGATACGGACAATTGAAGCGATGGAGAAGCAATACGGGTCAAAGCCCGAACAGATTCGCTGTGCTATAGGTCCGTCGATTGATGACTGCTGTTATGAAGTCGACGGTTTTGTCATTGATAAGCTGCAGCCGCTCGTACAAGAACTCGCAAACTTAGTAAATTCTGTCCCTGAATCTATGCTTACATTGGTGGAAAACGGTAAAGCTATGGTAAACTTAAAACAAATTAACCGACATATTATGCTTAAAGCAGGAATTTTGCCGATTCATATCGAATTATCCGAGTGGTGCACAGGATGCAGCAGTGATCAGTTTTTCTCCCACCGGAAGGAAGGCGGCAAAACTGGCCGTATGGCCAGCTGGATCGGTATCCGGGAAAGGTGATCGAATGACGAATACGATTAAAACAGCATTATCTGAAAGAATAGAAGAGGTGGAGCGTCGGATCGCAGCAGCTTGCGAGAGAAGCGGCCGCAGCCGTGAGGATGTAAACATTATTGCGGTAACAAAGTATGTGTCGCTGGAAACAGCGGAGGCTGCCTATCAGTTAGGACTTCAGCATCTCGGCGAGAATCGTTGGCAGGACGCTAAGGACAAGTGGGAAGCCATTAGCGGCAAGGATTCAGGCAAAGGCAGTGGACAAGCCATATGGCATTTTATCGGGTCGCTGCAGACGAACAAAGTGAAGGACGTCATTGGGAAATTTACATACATACATTCGATCGATCGTTTGTCTTTGGCACAGGCGATTGATAAAAGGGCTTCCCAGCTAGGTATTACCGTTCCATGTTTCGTCCAGGTTAATGTGTCAGGTGAAGATTCCAAGCATGGTATTGAACCGGAGCAACTGCCGGTCCTTTTAACGGAGCTTAAGGAATTATCATCTCTGCGCATTATCGGACTTATGACGATGGCTCCGTATGAGACGGAAGCGGAGGAGACAAGACCTGTATTTCGTGCTTTGCGAGAGCTTCGGGATGAGATGAACAAGCGTGAACTACTCTCTGAACCGATGAAGGAATTGTCGATGGGGATGTCGGGAGATTTCGCGGTTGCGATAGAAGAAGGTGCAACCTGGATCCGTTTGGGAACGATATTAGTAGGAAAAGAGGGATAATCGATGAGTGTCATGAACCGGTTTATGAACTTTTTAGGCCTTCAAGAGGAAGAAGAAGTTGTAGAGCGTGAGAAGGTAACTCCACAATCAGAAGAACAAGAGGTTGAAACTTCTCCTTTCGAATCACGTAGAAACACCAAAGGCGGTAATAACAACAATATTGTGAGTATTCATTCGCAAAAGAGTGTCCGAGTCGTATTAAGCGAGCCGCGCTCATACGATGAAGCACAGGATATTGCCGACCATTTGCGTTCTCGCCGGGCGGTTATTGTCAATCTGCAGCGTGTGCGTACAGATTTGGCTGTGCGGATCGTTGATTTTTTAAGCGGTACCGTATATGCGCTTAACGGCCACATTTCGAAACTTGGGCCAAACATCTTCCTATGTACACCGGATTCCGTGGAAATTCAAGGCGCCATTACAGAAATGCTGGCAGAGGATATTGATTACAATAAGATGAGGTGACCTTGATTTGGACGTCTATGGTTTGATAATGAACATCCAGAATATTTACAGCTTTATGATTATTGGTTACGTATTGTTGTCCTGGCTGCCTAATGCTCGTGAGAGCTTTATTGGTGTATGGCTGGGCAAACTGGTGGAGCCGTATCTTGGTATTTTCCGCAGATTTATTCCACCGATTGGCGGCATGCTTGATATTTCACCGATTATAGCAATCTTTGCTTTGCGCTTTATTGCTTACGGTCTCTATGCTGTTGTCGATTTCATTCTGAACATGTTCTAAGGAAGGGCATTCTATGAAGCCAACATTATACGAGCATTTCCATCCGGATGAGAAACCTTTTGTAGACCGGGCCATGGAGTGGGTTGAACGGTCCGCGCAGCTTCATGAGCTGAAGCGGACCGATTTTTTAGATCCGAGACAAGCAGAGATTGTGCAGATGCTTGCAAATCGGAATCCAGACGTACAGCTTCGCCTTGCAGGCGGTTATCCGGAGGCTGAGCGATGCAGAGCCATTATTGGACCAGAATACCGTTATTTGGATGATGAGCCGATTGGTTTATCCGTCCTGGCCGTAGATGGCGGAGGTACTCATCTGGATCTTGATCACGGCGATTACCTGGGCGCATTGCTCGGTCTCGGCGTCAAACGTGATCGAATTGGAGATATTCATGTACATGAGGACTACTCACATATAATTGTTTTGGACGAAATTGCCGATTACTTAAATGTACACTTAAGACAAGTGCATCGTGCGAGCGTACTTACGGAAATAATTCCCATCACTGAGCTTAAGCCCGTTGTACCTGCCCTTCAAGAAATGTCCTTCACAGTCGCTTCCATGCGGCTTGATGGAATCGCTAGCGACGTCTACCGTATCAGCCGGACTAAGATTGTGGATCCCATCCGTGCAGGCAGATGTAGAGTTAACTGGAAGACATCCGAGAATCCGTCAGAACAGCTCAAACTGGGAGATGTTGTTTCCTTTAAGGGGCTTGGAAGGTTTAAGGTGTTGGAAATTGATGGCATGACGAAAAAGGGAAGAATTCGCGTCAAGGTTGGTAAATTTATTTGATTCGTTGCAGGATTTTGGAAAGAACTGTCGAAATCCATTCCAACAACGAATAATTCCGAGTACATCCGCGAATGCGGCAAATACGTTGAGGAGGTGCGCCAATGCCGTTGACGCCATTGGACATACATAACAAGGAATTTGGACGAAGATTACGCGGGTATGACGAGGATGAAGTGAATGAATTCCTCGATCAGGTGATCAAGGATTACGAATCGATTATTCGCGAGAACAAGGAACTGCAGAACCAGATTTTGGGTCTTCAGGAGAGATTGAATCACTTCTCGAATATCGAAGAAACGCTCAGTAAAACGATTATCGTCGCTCAAGAGGCTGCAGACGAAGTGCGTAGTAATGCTAAGAAAGAAGCGCAGCTTATTATAAAAGAGTCAGAGAAAAACGCAGATCGTATTATTAACGAGTCGCTTTCCAAATCACGCAAAGTATCGCTTGAGGTGGAAGAGCTCAAGAAGCAAGCCTCAATCTATCGTGCTCGTTTCCGTACGCTGGTAGAAGCTCAGCTTGAACTGCTTGGTCAAGAGGGCTGGGATTCGTTAAATGCCGAGAGTCAGCAGATTTCTCACTCATCGTCTACGGTAACTCATCTGACGGCTGAACATTTACAGCGCGGATAGGCATTTGACATTTGACATCGCAGTGGCGATAAGCTATAAATAATAGTAATTGCATGGTAGTTGATTCAAACTTCATTGACGAGAACGAGTACGATTCCAAGTTCGTCCACCAGAGAGCCGTTGATTGCTGAGAAGCGGCGTTCGAACCGATTCGGAAAATCATCTCCGAGAAGCAGCGCTGAACATGTGACCCTTGGTGGTTGCATCATTAAGAGCTGACGGTTTGTCCCCCGTTACAGGGACCGCGAATTGTTCATTCGCGCCAAGGTGCCGCAGTCGGTTGATTCATTCAACGTGGACTACGGAACAAGGGTGGTAACGCGAGCTAAGCCTCGTCCCTTTTACAGGGACGGGGCTTTTTTGTTTTTTAAGCTAATGCTTACGAAGTAAGAATCATCACGAACAGCCTGAATTTGGCTGTTAAAGTTCTAATTCTTTTAAGCTAATGCTTACGAAGTAAGAATCATCACGAACAGCCTGAATTTGGCTGTTAAAGTTCTAATTCTTTCAGCTAATGCTTACGAAGTAAGAATCATCACGAACAGCCTGAATTTGGCTGTTAAAGTTCTAATTCTTTAAAGCTAATGCTTACGAAGTAAGAATCATCACGAACAGCCTGAATTTGGCTGTTAAAGTTCTAATTCTTTTTAGGAGGTCATGAATAATGCAAAGAGTAGATGTCAAAGAAAAAGCAAGAGCTCGGGAATTGCGTATTCTGCAGCAATGGGCAGAGAACGATACGTTCAAGAAATCGATCGAGAACCGTACAGGTAAACCAAACTATGTCTTCTATGAAGGCCCGCCAACTGCTAATGGTGCACCGCATATCGGTCACGTGCTTGGCCGCGTAATTAAGGACTTTATCGGCCGTTACAAAACGATGTCGGGCTACCGTGTCGTTCGTAAAGCCGGCTGGGATACTCACGGTCTGCCGGTAGAGCTTGGCGTGGAGAAGCAGCTTGGTATTTCCGGCAAGCAAGAGATTGAGAAGTATGGTGTTGAGGAATTCATCAAGAAGTGTAAAGACAGCGTGTTCGTGTATGAGAAGCAATGGCGTGAACTGACAGAAGCAATTGCTTATTGGACAGATCTCGATAACCCATATATCACTTTGAAAAATGAGTACATCGAAAGCGTTTGGCATATCCTCTCGACGATTCACAGCAAAGGTCTGCTGTATCGCGGACATCGCGTAAGCCCTTATTGCCCTTGCTGCCAAACGACACTGAGTTCGCATGAGGTTGCACAAGGCTATGAAGATGTAAAAGATCTAAGCGCAACAGTTAAGTTCAAACTCAGCAACGGCGAATCGATTCTTGCTTGGACGACTACGCCTTGGACATTACCGGCGAACGTTGCTCTGGCAGTAAATCCGGAGCTTGATTATATTCGCGCATCCAAAGACGGCGAAGTATACATCGTCGCTCAAAACCTGGCAGAGAGCGTGCTTAAAGAGGGTTATGAGACACTCTCGACGGTGAAAGGTTCGGAGCTTGTTGGTCTTTCTTATGAGCCTCCATTCCGCTATGTACCAATTGAAAAAGGTCACATTGTTATCCCTGGTGACTTTGTCAGCGACACAAGTGGTACTGGTATCGTTCATATCGCACCAGCACATGGTGAAGATGACTATAAAGTAGCCCGTCAGAACGGCATCAGCATGCTGAGTGTAGTAAATAACGCTGGACGTTACGTAGATGAAGTAACGGATTTGGCTGGTAAATTCGTTAAAGACTGCGATGTTGACATTGTTAAAATGCTCAGCGAGCGTGGACTGCTCTATTCCAAAGAGCGTTATGAGCACAGCTATCCATTCTGCTGGCGCTGTAAATCTCCGCTTCTGTACTATGCGACAGAGAGCTGGTTCATCGAAACAACAAAAGTGAAAGAGCAGTTGATCGCTAACAACAGCACAGTAGACTGGTACCCAGGTCATATCCGTGAAGGACGCTTTGGCAAGTTCCTTGAAGACTTGGTGGATTGGAATATCAGCCGTAACCGTTATTGGGGAACGCCGCTTAATGTTTGGGTATGTGAAGCAACGGGTAAAGAATATGCACCTAGCAGCATTGCTGACCTGCGCGAACGCGCCGTAGACTTTGTGCCGGAAGATATCGAGCTTCATAAGCCGTATGTGGATGAGATCAAGCTGAAGTCGCCATTCCAGGAAGGCGCTGTGATGACTCGTACTTCTGAAGTTATTGATGTATGGTTCGACAGTGGTTCGATGCCATTTGCACAGCAGCATCATCCGTTCGAGAATGCGGAAGAGTTTGCCGAGCAATACCCGGCAGATATGATCTGTGAAGGTATCGACCAAACGCGCGGCTGGTTCTTCAGCTTGCTCGCTGTTTCGACGCTGTACAATGGCAAAGCGCCATACAAAGCAGTTATCTCGACTGGCCATATCCTTGATGAGAACGGTCAAAAGATGTCCAAGTCGAAGGGCAATGTTATCGATCCTTGGGAAATCATCAATGAATACGGTACGGATGCCTTCCGTTGGGCACTTCTTGCAGATAGTGCACCATGGAACAGCAAACGCTTCTCACGCGGCATTGTGGGCGAAGCGAAATCGAAAGTTATCGATACGATCGTAAACACACATGCGTTCTACGCGTTATACGCTTCAATTGACGGCTTTAACCCGGCTGATCATCCAGAGCGTCCATCCACAAGTAAGCTGGATCGCTGGATTGTATCCCGTCTGAACAGTCTGATCAAAAACGTAGTAAAAGGTCTCGAAGTTAATGACTTCTTGAACGCTGCGAAAGCAATCGAGATCTTCGTTGATGAGCTGAGCAACTGGTACATCCGTCGTTCGCGTGACCGTTTCTGGGGAAGTGGTCTTACGGAGGATAAAATCGCTGCTTACCAAACGCTGCGCCACGTGCTGCTGACGCTCTCCCGTGTTATCGCACCATACGCACCACTGCTTGCAGAAGATGTATACGGTAATCTTGGAGGAGAGTCCAGCGTTCACTTTGCCGATTATCCGACAGCGGACGAAGCGGCTATTGATGAGACACTGGAACGTGATATGGACAGTGCGAAGCAAATCGTTGAGCTTGCGCGCAACGTACGGAATGAGACGGGTATCAAGACTCGCCAGCCTTTGTCAGAGCTGATCGTATCGCTTGACCGTGACTTTGCTGTAGCAGAGTATGAGGATATTATCAAAGACGAGATCAACGTGAAGACCATTGTGGTTCAAAATAGCGACAGCGGTTTTGTTGACTTCTCTCTGAAGCTCAACCTGAAAGTGGCGGGCAAAAAATACGGTAAGCATGTTGGACCTATCCAAGCGTATTTGAAAGGATTGGCAGCGGAAGCTACTCGCGAGGCTGTTACTTCTGGAAGCCTTGTATTCACTTCGGCAGAAGGCGAAGCGATCACCGTAACAACGGAAGAGCTGCTTGTTGAGAAACAAGCTAAATCCGGTTTTGCTTCTGCTTCTGCTAGCGGTGTTACAGTTGCGCTCAACACAGATATTACGCCAGAGCTTGAGCAGGAAGGTTGGGTGCGTGAAGTTATTCGTGCGGTTCAGGACACTCGTAAGAAGCTTGATCTTCCAATCGAAAAACGGATTGATCTGGCACTTGATGTTGACGCAGAGCTTCAAGCAGCTCTTCAAGCATTCAGCAATGTACTGAATGACAATGTCTTGTTAAACAGTGTTTCGTATGAATCGGCAGAAGGTATGGAACGCGTGCAGCTTGGCGACAAAGAAATCGGCATTCTTGTCCGCGGATAGGCATATCAACACGACAGTTCGGGATATAGTATAAGGAGCATGGCCACAAAAAAAGGAGTGCCTTATCACAAGGCTCCTTTTTCCTTATAGCAAGCGGATGGTTCCTAACCGGTTCCGACCGTTAACGCTTTGCAAAGGGGGACGCCACTTGGTCCGTATTAAATTGAACGATGAGTCGGAAAATGAAAATAAGAAACCAGACGATGAAGAAACACTAGAAAGTAAATTAAGCAAATTAGATATGCGTCTGAGCAAAATCGCTACGAATATGGAGCGGACTCAAATTGCAGAATATGTAGATTTGCTGAATCATCCCATTCGGCTTTTGTGGCGTAATTTGCTGGCAGGTCTCGCGAAAGGTGTAGGCCTCGCGATTGGCTTTACTTTCTTTGCGGCGACAATCTTGTATGTGCTGCGAATTTTAGGTGCACTGAACTTGCCTATCATTGGCGATTACATTGCGGATATTGTTAGGATTGTACAAAGCCAGCTGGAAGGCAAGATGTATTAAAATAGCAGCAAAAAGGCGGCGGTGCCAAGCACCGCCGCCTTTTTATTATTGCTCCTCGAGCTCATGATCGCCTTCATTATGGTCCATATACTGTTTGTAGTGGCGATTGCGAATAACGGAGACATGATTACCGGTTATATCGGTTGCCACGAAGCTTTCGAATGATTCCACAAAGCCGTCGTTCTCATCTGCTTCGATACCGATATGGTCATAATCACCAACATTGGCGTTCTCAGACGTAGCCGGCGATTCTGCAGTACCCCATTGCTCAACAATTTGCCAGGCGTCTTCACCGTCAAAGCCGTTATAATCATCGTCATCCCGGCTTGATCGGCCAAATGGATGAGCTAGAAATTCTTCTTCTACCGGCGTGTGATGGGAAAGTTCTTGGCGTGGTGCGTGCTCGACGCAATACAGCGAATCAGGCAGGGCTTCAAGTCGTTCATAAGGAATTGGCTGGCCGCATGCACGGCATTGGCCGTAGCTTCCATTATCCAATGCCTCCAAGGCATCGGCAATACGGGCTAAATGAAGATCTTCTTGCTCAAGTAAAGCCAGATCCTTCGAGCGTTCAAACATTTCAGTCCCCAGATCGGCGGGATGGTTATCTATTGGCGATAGCTCACCTGTATTATCACGCAGGGAAGAAGCGAGACCATTATGCTCGTTTTGGGATAATCGTTCCTCGAGCTCCCTTTTCTCAGCTTCAAGACGGCTGCGGAGATGTGCAAGCTGGGCAGCTGTTGCATTCGGCATCGATTGCACCTTCCTTAAATGGATTAGGTATGTCGTTCAACATCTACGCTATAGTGTTCACAAACCGTCTTTTTTTATAAAGGACTTCGTTGGAAACAGTACTACTGGCTCAATAGACGAACGTTATGCTACAATACAATAGTTTGGTACAAACTAGGAGGGATACGATGCGTTTTTATTATTACTGGATCGCGATAGTGGCATTTGTGCTGGACCTTATCACGAAAAAAATGATTGCTGCTCAACTTGAAATCGGCGAGCAGATTAGCGTGATCGGCAATTTCTTTATAATTACCTCGTATCGGAACCGCGGCGCAGCATTTAGCATTTTGCAGGAACAGAGAGCATTTTTCATCATTATTACCATCATCATTGTCAGTGCTATCGGCTGGTATATTCACATTTCCAGAAATTCCGGTAAAGCTTGGCTTCTGACCGGTCTGGGATTAGTGCTTGGCGGAGCATTCGGCAATTTTCTTGATCGTGCCGTTTATGGTGAAGTCGTTGATTTCCTTATGTTTAATTTCGGCAGCTATACGTTCCCGATTTTTAACATAGCAGATTCCGCTATTTGTGTAGGCGTGGCTTGTATTATAATTGACACCTTGCTGAATTCGAAGGAAGATTCTAAACGAATTGGCAACAGAGAGGATAAGGACCAAAACGAGCATGAACAGCAACCAATTTAATGAAACTGAAGAACTGTTGGAATATGAGGCGACGCCTGAACAGGCTGGGGAACGTATCGATAAATTTATAACAGACAGTATGAATGATGATGCGATATCCCGTACACAGGTGCAGGAATGGATTAAGGCTGGAGCTGTACGGGTTAATGGAAATATAGTTAAGTCCAACTATAAATTGTCATCCGGCGATCAAGCAGTCGTTCGTATTCCTGAGCCGGAAGATGCGGCAATTGCAGCGGAGAATATTCCGCTTGATATTGTGTACGAAGACTCGGATGTCATCGTAATTAACAAACCAAGAGGAATGGTTGTTCATCCCGCACCTGGGCATTCATCTGGTACTGTCGTTAATGCGTTGATGTATCATTGCAAGGATTTGTCTGGCATCAATGGTGTTCTTCGTCCAGGTATCGTTCACCGAATTGATAAAGATACGTCCGGATTATTGATGGCTGCGAAAAATGACCTTGCTCACGTATCACTTGCTGAGCAATTGAAAGAGCATACGGTATCACGCAAATATATTGCACTTGTTCATGGCAATCTGCCTCATGATCAGGGGACAATAGATGCACCTATCGGACGTGATCAGAATGACCGGAAGCTGTTCACTGTAACGGAAAAGAACAGTAAGCATTCCGTTACTCATTTTGTTGTGCTGGAGCGTCTGGTGGATTATACAATTGTAGAGCTGCAGCTAGAAACAGGACGTACTCATCAAATTCGTGTTCATCTGAAATATATCGGTTATCCGCTCGCTGGTGATCCGGTTTATGGACGCAATAAGACAGTGGCCCTTAAAGGTCAAGCGTTGCATGCTGCATTATTAGGGTTTAAGCATCCCCGGACAGGGGAGTTTCTGGAATTCGAGGTACCTATTCCTGGTGATATGGAGCATGTCATTAATTCGCTGCGTTTGCGCTAATAAGTGGGGAACTCTATTTAGAGGCATGTGCGGAAAAGTACAAACATTTCAGCAAATTCTTCATTATTTCGACGTGAAAAGTAAGCTATCCTTAGCTTACTATCATATCGCAAAAGGAACGGTGACCATTCATGACAGCAATTAATCACAATTATACAGAGCTGCAAGGCAGCTACTTGTTCTCCGAAATCGCTAAACGCCGCACGAAATTTGTGCAAGAAAATCCAAATGCTGAAATTATCAGCCTTGGTATTGGCGACGTAACTCGCGGTCTGCCTGAAGCTGTAACAAAAGCGATGCATGCGGCAGTTGACGAACTGGCTGTGCCAGGTTCTTTCCGCGGCTATGGCCCTGAGCAAGGTTATGACTTCCTGATCAACGCGATCATCGAGAATGACTATAAAGCTCGCGGCATCAACATTCAAACGAATGAAGTATTCGTCAGCGATGGCTCGAAATGTGACGTTGGTAACATTCAAGAAATCTTCAGCACGAACAGCATCGTGGCGGTACAAGATCCTGTTTATCCGGTATATGTGGACACTAACGTTATGGCTGGCCGTTCCGGTAAATTCAACAAAGAGACTAACCGTTACGAGAACATCGTATATCTGGATTGCAATGCGGAGAACAACTTCACGCCTAGCCTTCCTGACCGCAAAGTAGATATCATCTACCTTTGCTACCCGAACAACCCAACAGGTATGACTCTTTCCAAAGAAGAGCTGAAAAAATGGGTTGATTACGCAAAAGAAAATAACTGCATTATTTTGTATGATTCGGCTTATGAAGCGTTCATCCAAGAAGATGACGTACCACACAGCATCTACGAAATCGAAGGCGCTGACGAAGTGGCTATCGAATTCCGCAGCTTCTCGAAGACTGCAGGCTTCACTGGCGTACGGTGTGCTTACACAGTTGTTCCTCGCAAGCTGAAAGGCCTTGATGCGAACGGCAATGAAGTGCTGATCAACGATCTGTGGAATCGCCGTCATACAACTAAATTCAACGGTGTATCTTATGTAACGCAACGTGGTGCAGCAGCGATCTACTCGCCGGAAGGCAAAGAGCAAATCGCAGCACTTGTTGACTACTACATGACAAACGCAGGCATTATCCGTGACGGACTTGCTTCGATCGGTCTTGAAGTATTCGGCGGCGTTAATGCTCCATACATCTGGCTCAAAACACCAAACGGCATGGACAGCTGGGCATTCTTCGATAAGCTTCTGTCAGAAGCAAACATCGTAGGTACACCAGGCGTTGGTTTCGGTCAAAGCGGTCAAGGTTACTTCCGCCTTACAGCCTTCGGTTCCCGTGAGAACACGGAAAAAGCCGTAGAACGTATCCGTAACCTGTCCCTCTAATATCTATTAATGAACGGCCGTGCAGAATTCAAATCTGTACGGCCTTTCTTTTTCTTTCCCCATCAGTTAAATAACAAACGGAGCATTTCGAATGATTCTTGAGGAGCGGAGCGACCGCCTTTGCTCGGGTATTTCCACCTGATACAACTAATTCAAGGAAATCCCCGAGCAACAGCGGCCAAAAGAACATTCGAATGCGCAGTTTGCTATTTAACTAACTCCCTCTTGACATCTTTTGTCGAACACGGTACAATTCTTTTGATATATGGCAGTACCTTTAAATCAGCCCAGAGAGGCTGGCAAGGTAGCGTGAATAACAGATCTGCCATACATAGAACAGGGGCCTTAGCCTGAACCGTATCCTGCTGGGATAGCGGCGGCTGAGCTGACCCTCTATGTATGGCTGGTCTCAGGCTCCTTGCGTTGTTAGCGAGGAGCCTTTTTTTGTCTCCTTGCTGATGTGCGCGATTGATTATCCATAACGAGGGAGGCGGCAAACGGTGGAGGAAGAGCATCTGGTCATTATGGACGAGACAGCGATCCGAAGAGCACTCACAAGAATCGCTCACGAGATCGTGGAGAAGAACAAAGGCATTGATGACTGCGTTCTGATCGGCATTCTTACTAGAGGGATTTACCTGGCAAGACGAATTGCGGAACGTATCCAAGATATCGAAGGCAAGCCGGTTGAAGTCCGTGAGCTCGACATTACATCTTACCGCGACGACCGAAAAGCTTCTGTGGATGCAAGTGTCGAAATGGCTGCTGTTATCGGTGATCTGAATGGGGAACTATTCTCCGCGCATGATAAGAAAGTTATCTTGTGTGATGATGTGCTGTTCACCGGCCGCACGATCCGGGCAGCGATGGATGCACTTATGGACCGCGGAAGACCGCAAAGCATCCAACTGGCTGTACTGGTAGACAGAGGCCATCGAGAGCTTCCGATTCGGCCCGATTATGTTGGTAAGAATGTACCGACCTCCAAGCAAGAGCAAATTGACGTCTCGTTAACGGAAATCGATCTGAAGGACCAAGTCATGATCATACACCAGAGGGGGCAGGCCTGATGACGACGATGACACAACTTAAACAACGTAGTTTGCTCGGATTAAAAGATCTTAGCAAAGAGGAAATTGAAGCAATTCTGGATCGCGCAGCTTACTGGGAGCAGCATCCAAGCAAAGTGCATACAACTATGCAAGGCAAATTCGCAGCGAACATGTTCTTCGAGAACAGCACAAGAACAAGATTCTCGTTCGAAGTAGCAGAGAAACGACTTGGAGCGGAAGTGCTGAACTTCTCGGCAGCTGTATCAAGTGTACAGAAGGGCGAATCGATCTATGATACGGTCCGCACACTTGAATCGATGGGAATCGATGTGGGAATCATCCGGTTGAAACCAATTGGTGTACTGGCTGAGCTCGCAACGAAAATTCAAGTACCGCTGATTAACGCTGGTGACGGTAATAACGAGCATCCTACACAGGCACTGCTTGATTTATATACAATGCGCAAACAATTCGGCAATCTGAACGGTCTGACGGTATCCATTATCGGAGACGTTCTGCACAGCCGTGTCGCACGCTCGAACCTGTGGGCGCTTCGCAAGTTTGGTGCGAAAGTTCAGTTCTGCTCGCCAGGCAACATGAAGGCTCCTGAGCTTGACGTTCCGTATGTAACGATGGAAGAGGCACTGAAAGCTGATGTGGTCATGATGCTCCGCGTACAGCTGGAGCGCCATGAGAGCGGCATGCTGAACTCGGCAGAAGCTTACCGCGAGCAGTTTGGCCTGACGGTCGAGCGCGCAAGCAAGCTCGCTGAACACGCGATTATCATGCACCCGGCTCCAATTAACCGCGGCGTTGAGATCGACGATGAACTTGTAGAGCATTCGCAATCACGCATTTTCCCGCAAATGGCAAATGGCGTACCGATTCGGATGGCAGTTGTAGAACGGGCACTGAGCTAACACGAATAAAATCCGGAAGGTGAACAAAACAATGTCAGTATGGATTATTAACGGTAACGTATGGGATAACGCTTCTGGAAGCTTGCAAAAGAAACATATCCGCCTTGAAGGCGAACAAATTGCAGAGATCGTAGACGGCTCTGTAACACCTGATACAGGATCTGCTGAAGTGATTGATGCGGCTGGGAAGCTGGTGTCGGCGGGCTTCATCGATATGCACGTCCATCTGCGTGACCCGGGCTTTGAATATAAAGAAGATATCGCGACAGGTACTAGATCGGCTGCTAAAGGCGGATTTACAACAATCGCTTGTATGCCGAACACCCGTCCTTCAGTAGATACGCCTGAAACGGTGAAATACATTTTGGATAAGAACGCTACGGAAGGTGTAGTAAAAGTTCTTCCTTACGCGGCGATTACAAAGAACCAGCTCGGCCGCGAATTGACAGACTTTGCTGCCTTGAAAGAAGCGGGAGCAATTGGCTTCACGGATGACGGTGTTGGTGTTCAAAGTGCGCAAATGATGAAGGACGCTATGGCACTGGCACAATCGATGAATATGCCAATTATTGCACACTGCGAAGACAACACACTGGTTGAAGGCTTGTATGTAAGCGAAGGCGCCTTCGCCCGTAAGCATGGGCTGAAAGGCATTCCGAACGAATCGGAAGCGATTCATGTCGGCCGCGATGTTCTGTTGTCTGAAGCAACAGGCGTTCACTACCATGTATGCCATGTCAGCACGGAGCAATCGGTTCGCTTGATCCGTCTTGCGAAGCAAATCGGTGTACGTGTAACAGCTGAGGTTTGTCCGCATCATCTGGTGCTGTCGGATGAAGATATTCCAGGCATGGACTCGAATTGGAAAATGAACCCCCCGCTTCGTACTCCACGTGATGTAGAAGCAGTTATCGAGGCTCTTGAAGACGGCACGATCGATATGATCGTAACGGACCATGCACCACACAGCGCGGAAGAGAAAGCTCGCGGCATGCAGCTCGCACCTTTTGGTATCGTAGGCTTCGAAACAGCTTTCCCGCTGCTCTACACGAAGTTCGTGCTGACAGGCAAATGGACGCTGGGCTTCCTGCTTGACCGCATGACAGGTGACCCTGCTCGCGTGTTTGGCCTTCCAACTGGTCGTCTGGAACAAGGGGCACCAGCTGATATAACAATCGTCGATTTGGATAACGAGCGTGCGGTAGATCCTTCTACCTTCGCATCTAAGAGCAACAATACCCCGTTTGGCGGGTGGAAGCTGCAAGGCTGGACGGTAGCAACGATCGTTGACGGCAAAGTCGTATATAACGAATCCGCTAACTAATAGACAAACGAAGACCTGAGGAGTGATACGGATGCAAGCAAGATTATTGTTGGAAGACGGAACATTGTTTACAGGACAATCTTTCGGCGCGGATACGCAAACGTTGGGAGAAGTTGTTTTTAATACAGGTATTACTGGTTACCAAGAAGTATTGTCCGATCCATCCTACTGTGGACAAATTGTAACAATGACTTACCCACTAATCGGCAACTACGGGATTTCCCGCGATGACTTCGAATCGATCAGCCCAAGCATTCACGGTTTTGTAGTACGCCGTTATGAGCCGGTACCAAGCAACTGGCGTGCACAATATTCCCTTGGTGATCTGCTGAAGGAATACAACATTCCAGGTATTACTGGCATCGATACTCGTATGCTGACTCGTATTCTTCGTCAGCATGGTACGATGAAAGGCCTTCTGACTACAGGTAACGAGCGCATTGAAGAGCTTCAAGAGCGCATTGGTGCTTCTAGCCTGATGATCGATCAAGTAGCACGCACATCTACAAAATCCGTATTCTCAAGCCCAGGCTTTGGCGAGCGTATCGTACTCGTTGACTTCGGAGCGAAGAGCGGCATTTTGCGCGAGCTGACGAAACGTGGCTGCGACGTAGTAGTTGTTCCACATAACACAACGGCTGAAGAGATCCGCCGATTGGCACCAGACGGCATTCAGCTGTCCAATGGCCCTGGGGATCCGAAAGATGTTCCTTACGCGGTAAAAATGATCTCTGAGCTTCTCGGCGAGTTCCCGATCTTCGGCATCTGCCTTGGTCACCAACTGTTCGCACTGGCTTGCGGCGCAGATACAACAAAACTGAAATTCGGTCACCGTGGCGGCAACCATCCAGTTAAGGAGCTCGCTACAAACCGCTGCTACATCACTTCGCAGAACCATGGTTACACCGTTCTTGAAGATTCGATCAACAGCACAGAGCTGTCGGTTACACATATCAACAACAATGATAAGACGATCGAAGGTCTGAAACATAACAAATACCCTGCATTCTCGGTACAATACCATCCGGAAGCAGCACCAGGTCCATTTGATTCCAGCTATCTGTTCGATGAATTCCTGGATATGATCCGCGAACACAAACAGAACAACCCGCAAAAACCACGTCAAGCTGTGCTGGCGGCAACATTGAAAGGAGAACTTCAATATGCCCAAAAATAATGAACTCAAAAAAATTCTCGTTATCGGCTCCGGCCCGATTGTCATCGGACAAGCGGCAGAGTTCGACTATGCTGGTACGCAAGCTTGCCAAGCGTTGAAAGAAGAAGGCTATGAAGTCGTTCTGATCAACAGCAACCCTGCAACAATCATGACGGATACAAACATGGCTGATAAAGTATACATCGAGCCAATTACACTTGATTTCGTATCGCAAATCATTCGCCAAGAGCGTCCAGATGGCCTCTTGCCAACACTTGGCGGCCAGACTGGTCTGAACATGGCCGTTGAACTGGCACGTGCAGGCGTTCTGGAAGCAGAGAACGTTAAGCTTCTTGGTACGCAGCTGACTGCTATCGAGAAAGCTGAAGACCGCGACTTGTTCCGCGACCTGATGCGTGAGCTGGAGCAGCCTGTACCAGAGAGCGTAATCGTAACAACGGTAGAAGAAGCAGTAACTTTTGCTAATGAAATCGGCTATCCAATTATCGTTCGTCCTGCCTATACACTTGGTGGTACTGGCGGCGGTATCTGTGGGAATGAAGAAGAGCTTCGTGAGACAGTTGCTTCAGGTATTCGTTACAGCCCGATCAGCCAATGCTTGATCGAGAAATCGATCGCAGGTTTGAAGGAAGTCGAATATGAAGTTATGCGTGATGCGAATGATAACTGTATCGTTGTCTGCAACATGGAAAACTTTGACCCGGTAGGCGTTCATACTGGCGACAGTATCGTAGTGGCTCCTTCTCAAACGTTGTCCGACCGCGAGTATCAAATGCTTCGCTCGGCATCGCTGAAGATCATTCGCGCCCTGAACATCGAAGGCGGATGTAACGTTCAGTTCGCACTTGATCCGTTTAGCTTCCAATACTATGTAATCGAAGTTAACCCACGTGTAAGCCGCTCGTCGGCGCTGGCATCGAAAGCGACTGGTTATCCAATCGCGAAGATGGCTGCGAAGATCGCAATCGGCTATACACTGGACGAACTTGTTAACCCGGTAACAGGTCAAACATACGCTATGTTTGAACCTACTCTTGACTATATCGTATCGAAAATCCCGCGCTGGCCGTTCGACAAGTTCGTTAACGCGAACCGTAAGCTCGGCACGCAAATGAAAGCTACAGGCGAAGTTATGGCTATCGGCCGTACTTTTGAAGAATCGATGCACAAAGCTGTTCGTTCGCTTGAGATCGGCGCACATCGTATTCACCTGAAGGAAGCTGTACTACTAGATGACGCTGTTCTGCAAACACGTCTGGCTAAGCCGGATGACGAGCGTATGTTCCTTGTAGCGGAAGCATTCCGCCGTGGTTACAAGCTGCAAGATATTCAAGATTTGACGAAGATCGACTGGTGGTTCCTGGACAAAATCCAAGGTATCGTTGAATTCGAAGATCAAATCCGCAGAGAAGTTGCCCTGTCACGTGAGACGCTATATGAAGCGAAGCGCAAAGGCTTCTCCGACCGTTCGATCGCTGAGATCCGTAAGGAAGGCTTCCCGAACGGCAGCCACACGAACGAGCATGACATTCGCGCGTTCCGTAAAGAGCTGGGCTTCAATCCGGTATACAAAATGGTAGATACTTGCGCCGCTGAGTTTGAAGCAACGACGCCTTACTACTACTCGACATATGAGACAGAGAATGAAGTAACTGAATCGAGCAAAGAGAAAGTACTCGTACTTGGTTCTGGTCCAATCCGTATCGGTCAAGGTATCGAGTTCGACTACTCGACTGTACATGCTGTATGGGCGATTCAAAACGCTGGTTACGAAGCGGTTATTATCAACAATAACCCTGAGACTGTATCGACGGACTTCAGCACATCTGATCGTCTGTACTTCGAGCCATTGTTCTTCGAAGATGTAATGAACGTTATTGAGCAAGAGAAACCAATTGGTGTAATCGTTCAGTTCGGCGGCCAAACAGCAATCAATCTTGCTGCGCCACTTACAAAAGCTGGCGTACGCATTCTGGGCTCAAGCCTTGAGAGCATCGATGCAGCGGAAGACCGTAAGAAATTCGAAGCTTTGCTTCGCAGCTTAGATATTGCTCAGCCAGATGGCAGCACGGTTACTTCGGTTGACCAAGCGGTAGAAACAGCACAAAAACTTGGCTATCCTGTACTTGTTCGTCCTTCCTACGTCCTTGGCGGCCGTGCGATGGAGATCGTATACTCGGATGAAGAGCTTCTGAGCTACATGGAAGTAGCTGTGAAAATCAACCCAGAGCATCCGGTTCTGATTGACCGTTACATGCTGGGTAAAGAAGCGGAAGTTGACGCGATCTGCGACGGCGAGACAGTTCTGATCCCTGGTATTATGGAACATATCGAGCGCGCAGGCGTTCACTCCGGTGACTCGATCGCGGTATATCCTCCGCAATCACTGTCCGACGATATCAAGAACCAGATCGTCGACATTACAATTAAAATCGCAAAAGCACTGAATGTTGTTGGTCTTGTAAATATCCAATTCGTTATCTTCAATGAAAAAGTATATGTAATCGAAGTTAACCCACGTTCGTCCCGTACGGTACCGTTCCTTAGCAAAGTAACGGATCTGCCGATGGCGAACCTCGCAACAAAAGCGATCCTTGGAACAAAGCTGGCTGACCTTGGTTATGTAGATGGCCTGTGGCGTGAAGACAGCTATGTATCGGTTAAAGTACCGGTATTCTCCTTCGCGAAGCTGCGCCGCGTTGACCCTACGCTGACTCCAGAGATGAAATCGACGGGTGAGGTTATGGGCCGCGACGAGAATTATGCGAAAGCTTTGTACAAAGGCTTGATCGGCGCAGGAATGAAAATTCCAATGTCCGGTGCCATCGTTGCAACAGTGGCTGACAAAGATAAAGAAGAAGCGACTGAACTGCTTCGCGGCTTCTACGATCTGGGCTACAAAATTATTGCAACAGGCGGAACGGCTGATACGCTTGAAGCTACAGGCATGCGTGTAAGACGTGTGAACAAGCTGAGCGAAGGCGCTCCAAACATTCTTGACTTGATCCGTGAAGGTGAAGCACAATTCGTTGTGAATACCTTGACGAAGGGTAAAACACCTGAGCGTGACGGATTCCGTATCCGCCGTGAAGCAGTAGAGAACGGTGTTGTATGTATGACATCGCTTGATACGGTTCGCGCTTTGCTGAAGATGCTCGAGTCGATCAACTTCTCTTCGCGCCCTATGCCGGTGCTTCAGAAGTAATTGAATAGATGAAAGTACGGCCAGCGCCGGTTACTTTCGGAGGATGAAGCTTTGCTGCTTCAGTCTCCGAAGCCGGCGGATGGCCGTTTATTTCGACCTTAGAAGAGAAAGGGGACTTGGAGCGATGAGTCTGACAAGAGAACAAGCGGCAGGAAAAGTAATGGTTGCTCTTGATTATGCGGATGCAGCTTCGGCTGAGCGGCTGCTGAGTGAACTAGAAGGCATTCCATGCTATATGAAGGTTGGCATGCAGCTCTTTTATGCAGCAGGACCTTCCTTCGTAGAAGGCTTGAAGAAACGTGGCTACCGTGTCTTCCTGGATGTGAAGATGCATGATATTCCGAACACCGTCAAAGGCGGCTCAAATAGTGTAACGAAGCTGGGTGTCGATATGTTCAACGTCCACGCAGCTGGTGGAGCAGCGATGATGGAAGCAGCGGTAGAAGGCGCTGAAGCAGCTCTAACGAATGGTCAAGTTAGACCAACCATTATTGCCGTAACGCAGCTGACAAGTACAAGCGTACAGGTTCTAAATGATGAGATTGGTATTTCAGGCACAGTTGAGGAAGCCGTTGTCCGTTATGCGAAGCTGGCAAAGCAAGCAGGTCTTAATGGTGTTGTTGCTTCACCGCTTGAAGTAGAAATCATTAAAGCTGCATGCGGCAAAGAATTCCAAACAGTAACACCGGGCATTCGTCCGACATGGGCGGCTGCGAATGATCAATCCCGCATTATGACTCCTCGTGAAGCCTTGCAGCAAGGCACCGACTATATGGTAATCGGCCGTCCGATTACAGCTGCGGCAAGCCCGCGTGAAGCATTGGAATCTATTATTGAGGAGCTGATTTAGCTATGAGTAAAGTAACATTAACTGATTTGCCTCGCGCAATCGCAACAAAATTGCTGGAGATCGAAGCGGTAGCGCTTCGTCCAAACGATCCGTTCACATGGACATCCGGTATGAAATCACCGATTTATTGCGATAACCGTTTGACTATGACCTATCCAGAGATCCGCGATATGATCGCAGAAGGGTTCGCAACGGTTATCCGAGAGAACTATCCGGATGCAGAAGTAATCGCGGGCACTTCAACTGCCGGTATCCCGCATGCAGCTTGGGTAGCGCAAAAGCTTAATCTGCCAATGGCTTACATTCGCGATAAAGCAAAAGGCCATGGCAAGCAAAACCAAATTGAAGGCCGCATTAACCCAGGACAAAAAGTTGTTGTTATCGAGGACTTGATCTCGACTGGCGGCAGCTCGCTGAAAGCTGGCCTTGCAGTACGTGAAGCAGGCGCGGAAGTATTGTCCGTTCTGGCGATCTTCACGTATCAATTCGAGAAAGCCTCTAACGCTTTCGCAGCGGAGAACATGCCGCTTGAAACGTTGTCGAACTATAGCGCGCTGATTGAAGCAGCTGTAGAGATTGGTAAAGTACAAAGCGATGATATCGCGACGCTGCAAGCTTGGCGTGCCAATCCGGAAGAGTTCGGCAAATAGAAATAATGCTATAGAAAGAGCAAGTCCCTTGTGGACTTGCTCTTTTTTAATTAAATTCGACACAGTTTTTAAAAAAATTGGTTATTCATTCTAATCGAATACCCCCTTTTTAACCGATATCATAATAGAGATGATGTTAAGGGGCGATTGGCAGATGAGATTCAACTTAAAATGGAAACTGGCGTTAATTGGGGTGTTACCTCTCTTTTTCTATGTGTTTACCAGTACCTATTTATTGACCGAACTTAAAAAAACGAATGAGACGATGTCACATGATGTATACGGTGTGTCTGCTCGCTCTGCTTCGCTTATTCTCAATGCGGATCGTGATTTGTATCAAGCCTTCTCGGCTTATCAATATTTGGCCTTAGGTAATTTAAATGAGGGCGGTAAGACGGAATGGAATAAAGTGCTTAATGAAAATTTGAAGGATGCAGCAGGCCGAGTGAATGAGGCTAAATCCATATTTGAAGCTAATAAACTGCTTGAGATCAAGGGAGAGGACGGCAGAACGATCGGGCAGCTTATCGAAGAGTTCAATACCGAATATGGTACATGGGCGGAAGTGGTAATCGGATCCATTCAGACAGGTAATGCCGTGGACAAAGATGCAGAGGTACGTGAGCAATTCGAGAAAGCTCGAGGTGGTTTGGACGATCTGAACAGCTTCCTCGAAAGCTCTGCTGATCAGCAAATAGCTGAAAGCAAGGAGCAGCTGAACTCAACGAAAAATAGCATTTACATTGGCATGAGTGTGGCTACTATTCTGCTGTCCTTACTTATCTATTTCTCGATTCGCAGCGTCATGCGGACAGTAAGAGCGGTCATGGTGAAAATGAAAATGGTAGCGGATGGTGATTTGACAGCTGAACGCAGCCTCAAACGCAGTAAGGACGAGCTAGGTGATATTTTACGCTCGGTTGATGATATGATCGACGTCTTGAAACGACTCATTACCTCTATCGTATCAAGCGCAAAGGACGTTGGGAGCTCCACGACACAGTTAAACATTGTGTCTCAAGAATCGGCTTCCGCCTCGCAGCATGTGGCGGCAAACATTCAAGAGGTGACGAGTGGTACCGAAGTTCAAGCACGCAGCGCAGAAGAAACAGCGAAGGCGATTGAAGAGATGGCCATCGGTATTCATCGACTCGCTGAGAATACATCTGCTTCGGCTGAGCAGTCAGTCTCAACGGCAGCTGAAGCTGGTCAAGGGCAAGAATCACTTGAACGGCTGATTGAACAAATGGGAGAGGTTAAGGATGTCATTGCTCAGCTCTCGGACACTATTGAGACATTGGAAACCCGCTCACAGCAAATTGGCGCAATAGCCGAGAATATTACTGCATTCGCTAATCAGACGAATATTCTATCTCTTAATGCTTCTATTGAAGCGGCAAGAGCTGGTGAGCATGGACGTGGATTTGCCGTCGTTGCTGGTGAGATCCGTAAGCTTGCTGCTAGTTCCCTGGAATCGGCGGATGGCATTCATCAGCTGGTGGCTGAGACTAGAGGAGAAATAACCGGTGCTTCAAGCTACATGGTGCGGACGCTGGAAGAAGTGCATCGCAGCAATAACCGGATAGAAGAGCTTCAGCAGAGCTTAGCAGTTATTGTGGCAGCAATTGATAATATGACTGAACAGCTGCAGGAAAATTCGGCCATTACGGAGCAAATGTCGGCCAGCTCCGAGCAGGTTAACGCCTCTATGGAGCAGTCGGCTTCTTCAGCCGCCGCTAACTTGGAGCGTACCGAGAGTGTTGCTGCGGCAACGGAAGAGCAGCTCGCGCTTATGGAGAGCATCGCTTCTGCTGCAAGCCAGTTGGATGGAGTCGCCCGTGAGCTAAATCAAGCTGTAAACACATTTAAAGTTAATTAAAAAGTATAAAATGCAAGAGGCTTAGTTCTATTTCCGGAATTGATTAATGGGAAAAGAGCTAAGCTTTATTTATTTTAGAATAAATTACAAATGTATTGGAACTTTTTATGATCGTGCTGCGTCTATCCTGTTAGATGAGAATTATGAAAGAGAGATAGGGGAGGTATCACATCCGTACATGGCGGCAACAGACAAGGAAGAACGAGTAGATGGAGGGCAGCAAGACGCACAATTACATAACACCAAGTTGCTGTCGGTAATTGACGTAGAGAGGACTTTCCAAGCCGGAGGAGCACCGCTGCGTGTTCTGAAGGGACTTCATATGGAGCTTAAGCATAACCAGCTTGTTATGCTTCGGGGCAGGTCGGGATCAGGGAAAACAACTCTACTTAACTGCCTAGGTGGCCTTGATACACCAAGCAAAGGTGAGATCTGGTTTAATGGAAGGGCCTTTCATAAGATGAGCGATAGCGAGCGTACGCTTATTCGACGTAAGGAAATGGGATTTATCTTCCAAGCGTTTGCATTAATGCCGCTTCTATCAGCTTGGGAGAACGTGGAGCTGTCTCTTCGGATGGCAGGAACGCCACGCTCCGAATGGAAGGAACGAGTTGCGTACTGCTTGGAATTAGTAGGCCTCGAGAAGCGGATGCATCACCGGCCATTTGAGTTGTCCGGCGGTGAGCAGCAGCGCGTTGCGATCGCGAAGGCGATTGCCCATAAACCAATTCTGCTTCTGGCGGATGAACCAACAGCCGAGCTGGATACGAACATGTCCGCTCAAATCATGGCGGTCTTTCAAAATATTATTCGCACCGAACAAGTGACTATCTGTATGACTACACACGATCCTACAATTTTGGAGGTTGCCGATCATGTCTATGAAATGGTGGACGGGAAATTTGTATAAGCGTTCTGCAATTGTAATGATTGCAGCATCGGTACTGCTTACAAGCGGGTGCTCGCTGCTGCCGGCAGAACCGGAAGAGGAGGTGCTGCCGTCTATTGCACCACCGCAAATTTCGAAGAAACCGGAATATGAGGTGACGACGGCAACGCTTGAGACAAAGGTGCAGGTTATCGGTAAGATGATCTCGCAGCAGGAAGAAACCTTGTATTTTACTCTCGACGGCATGCGTCTGAAGGAGCTTAATATTAAGGCTGGTGATCAAGTAGAAGCTGGTCAAACAATTGGTGTTCTTGATGTTGAACTGATGCAGAAAGATCTGCGTAATCAAAAGCTTGCTTTCCGCAGGGAAGAGACGGCTATGAAGGAAGCGCTCCAGATGAAGGATGAGATGGATCCTATTGAATTCGAGGAGAAATCGATCGCCTTCGAGGAGAAAAAACAGGCCCTCAGCGACTTGGAGGAGCAGATCAGCCGATCCGTCTTAACCTCTCCATTCAGCGGTACGGTTGTAACCCTGAATGTTCAGAAGGGGGATCTGATCAAGGCTTATGATCCGATTGCTGTTATTGCGGATACTAGTGCGCTTGTTCCTGCAGCAAAGCTGACAAAGGACGAACAAGCGAAGATAGCCGTTGGTATGCCGGTGGTCGTCGATATTAACAATGCAGGGCAGTTCAAGGGTACCGTGAAGGCGCTGCCGATCACCAATGCTGATCCAAATGGCGGCGGTGGCGGTGGAGGCGAGCAGCCTGCTAAAGAACGTCCGGAAGATTTTATGATTATTGACTTGAAGGAACTATCTAAAAAGATTAGCCGTGGAACGCCATTATCCATAAATATCATTACGAAAAGGAAGGAAAACGTCGTCGTTATTCCGCCATCCACGCTTCGTACGATCGGCTCAAGAACATATGTGCAGGTCGTTGACGCAGACGGGAAGCGGGAGGTGGACGTCGAAGTTGGCCAGCAAACCGCAACACAGGTGGAAATTATAAGCGGGCTGACGCCGGGCCAGAAAGTTGTAGGTAGATAACGTATGGGGATTCCGTTATTCCGATTTCTGTTCCGTAAAATGTGGAATACCCGCTGGCTTACTTTAAGCACACTTGCTGGACTTATTCTTGCAGTCGCATTTGCTACAAGTATCCCGATGTACGCCGACGGTGCCTTAAAGCGTGTTGTGGCACAATCACTGCAGGAGAAAAGTGATGGACTTCCAGCCGGATCCTTGCTGATGCGTTATCAGGCGCCTGGCGGCGAGAAGACCGATCCAACTGCACTGAAAGAGCTGGAGCGATTCATTAAAGAAGATGTTCCAGGCAAGATTGGCTTCCCATACCAGACGAATATTACAAGCTATTCGATCCGGGGAGCTGAAGTAGTTCCGGAAGATACGAGCAAGGTGGATGCCAGCCGTATTCGTCAAATGACGATTATGACGATGGCAGATCTGGAAGGGAAAACCGAGCTCACGCAAGGCCGTTGGTTCAAAAACACAGAAGGTGTCGATGACGTTCTGGAGGCGGTGATGCTTGAGGAAGGGATGTACCGCAATGATCTCCATGTTGGTGATGTGCTGGAATATCCGATCTACGGCGGACTTGATCTCACTCTACGCGTCAAGATTGTGGGTGTTGTAAAACCGATTAATCAAACGGATCCTTACTGGTACCAAGGTCTAGAAGGCCTAATGAATACCTTCCAGATCAGCGAAACGGAGTTTATGGGCTCACTGATTCAAAAAGCAGGTGTCCCAGTCAACAATGCAAGCTGGTATTATGCGTTTGATTTGTCGCAGGTGAAGACCAGTCAGCTTTCTCCGCTTAGCCGGACATTAGAGCGGCTCAATATCGATTTGTATCAGAGACTTAAAGGTGCAAAAGTTGAGATTTCCTTCGCGTCTACCTTAACGGAATTCAAGAAGCAAAGCTTACAGCTGCAAACCTTGCTCTTTACGCTGGCGGCTCCAATGATCGCCATGGTGTTCTACTTTATAGCCATGAATGCGAGACAGTCTCTGGATAAGCAGCGCAGCGATATTGCTGTTCTGCGAAGCAGAGGGGCGGGAACAAGGCAGATCATATGGATCTACCTGCTCGAGGGCTTACTGCTTGGAAGTGTGGCGATTGTGGCAGGGCCATTAATCGGTTGGTTTATGGCCAAGAGTATAGGCTCAGCGGATGGTTTCCTATCCTTCGTAAACCGAAAGTCAATTCCGGTCGGTTTCTCAACAGAAGCTATTATTGCTGGTGCGGCTGCTGTATTGCTTGCCGTGCTCTCGACAGTTATTCCAGCTGTTATATATGCACGTTCATCCATCGTCAGCTACAAGCGAGACCTTGCACGTTCTGACCGCGGTCCAATCTGGCAGCGCTGGTTCCTCGACATCGTCTTGCTCGCGATTGCCGGTTACGGCTGGTACATGTTTAACGAGCGGCAGATGCTTAGCTTCCAGACAGGGATGACGACAGATCAATTAAATGTACAGCCGTTTCTGTTCTTCGTACCAGCGCTGTCCATATTCGCTCTTGGTCTCTTCTGCCTGCGCTTGTTCCCATGGCTGTTGAAGCTGTTTAACTGGCTTGGACGCAAGTTTTTGCCGGTACCTTTATATTTGACGCTGACTCAGTTATCACGTTCATCCAAAGGCTATTATCCGCTTATGATTCTGCTTATTCTAACGCTTGGCCTAGGCGTATATAATGCATCAGCTGCACGGACGATTGACCTTAACTCAACAGAACGGACGTTATACAAATACGGTTCGGATGTGACTGTTCAGACGGTATGGGAAGGCACCGTTGAGGTCTCTCAGCCAAGTGGCGGAGGTAGTGGCAATGGCGGCGGAAATGGTGGAGGAAGCGGCGGTGGTGGCACTGGCGGTGGATCTGGTGGAGGAGGAGGTGCTGGCGGCGGAGGCGGCCAGCAGCCCGTCCCAACCAAGATTTTATATAATGAACCACCGTTTGAAGTTTTCCGTAAGCTGGAGGGCGTAGAAGCTGCGGCACGTGTCCTGCAGACGAAAGGCAATGTTGTTGTATCAGGGAAATCAATCGGCCAAGGCACCGTAATGGGGATCGACAATGTTGATTTTGCTAAGGTTGGATGGTTCCGAAGTGATTTGTTCCCGATTCATCCATACAATTATTTGAATTATTTAGGCATGTATGAGCAAGCAGCACTTATCCCATCAAATGTGGCAGCAAAATACCAGCTTAAGACTGGTGATCTGATCTCTGTTGGCTTCTCGGAAGGTATGCTGGATTTTGTCGTGGTAGGCATCCTGCCTTATTGGCCGACCCAATACCCGGATCAGTCGCCGTTTGTTATCACGAATCTTGATTACCTGTATGACCAGCTTCCAATCATGCCTTACGAAGTATGGCTGAAGATGAAGCCGGATGCAAAAGTCGCTCCGATTGTTGAAGAGCTGCAGAAGGCAGGGATCGAGATTGCTAACGTGAAAGACGTTCGATCGGAGCTTATTACCCAATCGAAGCTTCCAACAAGAGGCGGCGTATTCGGAATTCTAAGTCTTGGCTTCCTAGTCTCGGTCATCGTTACTTTAACCGGTTATGTCTTGTATTGGTTCTTTAACCTATCGGGACGTGTCGTACAATTTGGTGTACTGCGGGCGATGGGACTGTCCCGAAGGCAGTTGACCGGCATGTTATTGCTGGAGCAGCTGTTTACGGCGGGGCTGTCAATTGGTCTAGGTATTCTGATAGGCAAAATTACGAGCCTTATCTTCCTGCCATTCCTGCAAACTGCGGAAAATGTAGCAGATACCGTACCGCCATTCCGGGTTGTCTTCGACTCGAAAGATACGAATCAGTTATATGCAGTAGTTGGATTTATGATGGTCACAGGAGCAGTGCTGCTCTTCCTACATATCCGCAGGCTGCGTGTGCATCAAGCGGTCAAAATGGGAGAGGAGCGGTAACAACATATGATCACATGCGAAGGACTCGTTAAAATTTACAAGAGTGATGACTTGGAAGTTGTCGCTTTGCAAGGGCTTAACTTGAAGGTGGAAGACGGCGAGCTGATGGCCATTATCGGCAACAGTGGCAGCGGGAAATCAACCTTACTGAATATATTGGGCGGACTTGACCGCCCTTCTGCAGGCTCCGTTCAGGTCGGACCGTGGGATTTGCTTAAAATCTCAGAGGATGATCTGGTTAAATACAAGCGTGAGACGGTAGGCTTCATCTGGCAAAACAACGCACGTAACTTGCTGCCTTATTTATCAGCATTAGAGAACGTTGAAATGCCAATGATGCTCTCTGGTAAAGTAGACCGCACTTATGCGAAACAACTTCTCGAATGGGTTGGTCTCAAGGAGCGGATGTATAACAAGCTGCATCAGCTCTCAGGCGGCGAGCAGCAGCGTGTTGCTATTGCTATCTCGCTATGTAATCGCCCGAAGCTTCTGCTCGCCGATGAGCCTACGGGGTCTGTAGACACCGCAACCTCCGATCTTATCATGGGCATATTCCGTAAGCTTAATAAGGAGCTGGGAGTTACGATCGTTATCGTTACTCATGATCTTACCCTTGCAGGCAAGGTAGACCGTGTTGTTGCTATACGTGATGGTCTAACAAGTACGGAATTTCTGAAAAGAAATCCGAATATGATTCCCGGTGGAGGTGAGGAGCCAGAAGAGAAAGGACTTCAAGCTGTTCATGAGGCATATGTCGTTGTTGATCGTGTAGGTCGATTACAGGTGCCCAAGGAGTACTTGAATGCATTAAACATTAAAGACAAGGCATCGATGGAATTTGACGGTGAGCGGATTATCATTTCGCCGCCGAAATCACTGGGGGGTTAGAAACGAATGAACAGAAAATGGGCGTCTAAAACAACATTTTTATCATTGGCACTAATTATGATTATTTCGCTTCTTGCGGCATGCAGCAAAGGTTCAGAGAGCACGGCAGAGAAACATGTGCTTCGTCTTGGGGTCCTGTACGGAGGAGCTGATAACGAATCTTATGTCCGCCAGCAGTATACTGATACGTACGAAATGATGCATAAAAATATTGATTTCGAAATCGTAAGTGCGATTGACTATAATGAGCAGCGCTACGATACACCGGGACCGGATGGCGTAACTCCACAGCCGGATCCTTTTGTAAAAATGAAGGAAATGCTTACCGGTGATAATCCAGTTGACGTTGTTATTCTGGATTACAGCATGCTGCGCCGTCTGATTCAAGATAATCTGCTGCAGCAGCTTGATCCGCTCATCCAGAAGAGCAAATTCGATCTGACTGATTATGTGCCAACTGTGCTGGATGGCATCAAGTCAGCTGACGACAGCAATAACATTTACGCATTGACGCCTACTTTCAGTTCTTCGGCTCTCTACTATAACAAAAAATTATTCGCAGATGCAGGTGTCGAACTGCCTGTGGATGGCATGACTTGGGAAGATGTTATTAACAAAGCGAAGCTAGTATCCTCTGGTGAAGGTACAGACCGCAAATTTGGTTTGTCCATTAACCGCTGGGCTGGCGATGGCTTCAGCGATATCCAAACGTACAGCGCTCCATTGCAGCTGAAAATGTGGGATGACAAAGGCGAGAAAATGCTTGTGAATAACGAGCAGTGGGAATCGGTATGGAACACGGTAGCGGATCTGTATAAACAAAAGATCTCTCCAAGCCAGGAAGATATGAGCGCTTGGCAGCAAAAGGTTACAACCGATAATCCAGGCTCCTACAATCCAATTGGCGGCGATATGTTCATGAATGGCAAAGTAGCTATGACCATCGGGGAATATGGCTATGTGAATGAACTGAGCAACACGATGAACAATGCTTCCAAAATTAAAAACTTCAACCCATTTGAATGGGATGTTGTAACGATGCCTACACAAACATCTAAACCGGGCATTGGCGGAAATATTTACTTCAGCCAGCTGATGGGGATTAATGCAAAAGCTCAAAATGCTGATGATGCATGGGATTTCATTCAATTCACGAACAGTGCAGAATGGGCGGAAATGAAATCGCGCAGCACGTATGAGCTGGTTGCACGCAAAGAGTATTTGAAACCGAAAAACGGCATGAGCTACAATATCGATGCTTTCACAACATTGAAGCCGATTCCTCCACAATCGACGGATACAGAAAAGCTGATGCGTGAGAAGCCAGGTATCTGGGAAGCGCAATCCCCTGGTTATGAACTGTTCCAGAAGGTGGCCAAAGGGGAAATGTCAGCGAAGGAAGCGCTCCAGGAATGGGAAACGAAGGGTAACGCTGTTCTGGAGAAAATCAAGAACAACCCGACTGGCAATATAGACGGTGGCGGCAAACCAATGCCATTGGATGATGTAGCGGTAGACGTTAAACCGGTCGGTTAATTCTAAATTACAGTTGATAAAATAAGAAAAGAAGCCCAGCAGAAATCCTGCAGGGCTTCTTGCTTGTTAAGGTGCTTATCTATCCTTTCAGTGCGAACGTCTTATCTACATGCCACACACCACTTGCCGTCTTGCGAAGCAGATGCAGCGAATCAATCGTTGAGGTCAGATTAACCTCTGACATCCTCAGATTGCCATAGAGGTCATGGAGCTCGTCTGGCGGCATATTTTGCCCGATCGTCACATGTGGGGTGTAGACGAAGTTTGGCGCCGGTACGTCGAGCGGACCTTGGCATACAGCTTGATGGAGCTTAATCATCGGCGCGGGATCCTCAAGTGCCAGATACAGCACATGGCTGGCTGGATAAAAGGAAGAGACGCGGTTATATCGAATTTGAAACGGCTTCGTCTGGGATGCGACAGCTTCCAGATGCTCTGTTATCGCCGGCAGCTGAGACTCAGAAAGTTCTTCTTTGTCCCGGATAGTCATATGCGGCGGTATGATCGAATAATGGGGATCATGTCGAATACGCCAGCTGTTGGCGAAATCCTGCACGGCTTGTGATGGAAATACAGCAATACCATAAAGCATACTCATCAACTCCTTCATTTTTTCGATAATCTGATTATACCCAATTTGGCTGATTTCTCCGAATTTGGGCAATAAAATTGGGCAATATAAGTGTCGAGGAGGGATTCGTTATGAAATGGATATATTGGGTACGGTTATACGAAACCAAATTTCAAGCAGGATGTCTTGTAAGACGGATGGAGAATGACTGGTGGGTATACGGCTATGAATGCCCTCAGGAAATCGAAGTATTCAAGTCTAAAAAAGGCCGTTTTGGTGTACGTTTTCTTGTATAAGGATATGTTGGAGAGGGAACAACAATAAGCCTAAAAATGAATCGTACATATTTTTTCCTCGAAAGAGAAATAAATGCTTGACGTAGTATATAGGTGTATAGTATATTAATTGATGTCGCCATTTCAATTTGATGACTTAAACAAATGGATATCGCGGGGTGGAGCAGCTCGGTAGCTCGTCGGGCTCATAACCCGAAGGCCGCAGGTTCAAATCCTGCCCCCGCAACCAACCACTCGTCTGAAACGTGATCGTGGCGTTTTACGAGGGCCCTTAGCTCAGTTGGTTAGAGCGGTCGGCTCATAACCGATTGGTCGTGGGTTCGAGTCCCTCAGGGCCCACCATTTGAAGCATCAAAACAAAATGCCGGGGTGGCGGAACTGGCAGACGCACAGGACTTAAAATCCTGCGGTGGGTGACCACCGTACGGGTTCGATTCCCGTCCTCGGCACCATTTTATTGAACTACATAGCTTTATAAGATAAACCCCTTTTGCTTGGTCTTGTGCCAGGTGGAAGGGGTTTTTACATTGCGCATTCCGCTTATAAAGTAGGAGTGGATGCTTGTCCTCGTATCCTTTACAATAGGAAGACAATGTTGATGAAAAGGTGGTTCCTAGATGGCGGGTAGTAAACATTATGTCGTATGGGTAGGCAAGCAGCCAGGCGTTTACAAGAGCTGGCCGGAGTGTCAGTCGCAGGTGAACGGTTATCCAGAGGCGAAATATAAATCTTTCGAATCCAAGGAAAGGGCTGAAGCGGCTTATAAAGAGGGCTGGAAAAGTCACTGGGGGCAAGGCAAAGGTGCGTCTACGTCGTCTGCTGCAGCTGTTAAAAGCAAGGGAGCATCATTTGCCACTAAGTCGGCATCCGCTTCAGCAGAAGAGCAGGAGATCGATTACAACAGTATCTCGGTTGATGTGGGAACTAGAGGGAATCCTGGTCCGGTGGAATACAAAGGTGTAGATACACAAACCGGCGATATCCTGTTCTATGTAGGACCAATTCCGAACGGAACGAACAATCTTGGTGAATTTATCGCAGTAGTTCATGCGTTGGATTATTTGAAGAAACAAGGCAGCAGCCAGACGATTTACAGTGACTCGAGAACGGCGCTTAGCTGGCTGCGCAATAAAAAGATCGCATCAACACTAGTTAGAGATGCTTCTACGAAGCAGATCTGGGATCTTGCGGACTGGGCGATTGATTGGCTGCGCAATAATACGTACTCCAATAAAGTTGTGAAATGGAATACGGAAGAATGGGGAGAAATTCGCGCAGACTTCGGGAGAAAGTAAAGGGAGAAGACAGATGGAATTTCAACTGAACAATGATTGGGCAGAGCTTCTTCAGCCTGAGATGGATGAGCCGTATTTTAAACAAATGGCGGAGCAGCTTGATGGGCTGTATCAAACGAAGACGGTATATCCGAAATTCGAACATATATTTAATGCCTTGCAGTATACGCCGTATGAACAAACACGTGTCGTTCTGATTGGACAGGATCCTTATCATGGACCAGGGCAAGCTCATGGGCTTAGCTTCTCGGTACAGAAGGGAATCGCCATTCCGCCTTCGCTGCGAAATATTTATAAAGAGCTGAAAGAAGATATTGGCTGTCCGATCCCGCAGCATGGCTCTCTGCAGACTTGGGCAAGGCAAGGTGTGCTGCTGCTGAATACTGTATTAACGGTCGAAGAGGGGCAGCCAAACTCTCATCAGAAGATCGGCTGGGAAAGGTTCACGAACCGGGTTATTCAGTTGTTGAATGAACGGGACAAGCCAGTAGTGTTCCTCCTATGGGGCAAGCATGCCCAAGATAAAGCAGCATTTATTGATGCAGATAAGCATCCGATTATCGCTTCTGCACATCCTAGTCCACTTGCGGCACGGAGAGGTTTTTTTGGCAGCCGTCCATTCTCGAGGGTCAATGAGCAGCTTCGTCTAATAGGCAGCAAGGAGATTGACTGGGCTTTGCCTGAACAGGCTGAGGAAGAATGATTAAAAACGAGGGAATATGTAAATAGCGGTGCAGGGTTTATTCCCTGCACCGCTATTTCGTGCGGACCAATCTTAAGGTAGTGGTTATTAATGAACAGGTTAAGGCAATGGCGATCGGATTGAATGCGCAGGTAGTTGTTAGCCTAAACACAAAGGGGCTTTCCCACACGGTCATTATAATCACCGATGGGAAAGCCCCTATTCGAATTTAGCTAGCCACAGCAGAGCTGCTTACAGCGATGTCAGATGAAGATACGCCATCTTCAGCAGAAGCCAGTACAGGTTTGTAAGCCGCATCTACATAAGTAGTAGCGCTGACTTCAGTAATGACCTGCGGATACATTTTGTCCGGATCTGGCTGAACCGTTTCAACCTGGATGACCGCTTGGCCGTCAACGAAGTTGATCGATGTTACTTTTAGACCATAACCCGGATGTGGTGCTTGGCCGGAAATCGTTACTTGGTTAATGTCTTTATTAACAGAAGTAACGGTTAATTTAAGGTCTTGAATTTCCTGATAGGCAGGAATCGTAGTTGTATCTTTCACGAATTGGATACCGTCATAGAGCCAAGCTGCTGCATCACTACGAGTGATCGCTTTTTTCGGATAGAAATTGTTGTTCTTATCGAGGGAAGCGATTTTTGAAATGAGCAGTTTTTGAATGCTGTCCATGTAATCCTTATTAACATCTTTCTCATCATTAAGAGTCATGAACATCTCAATGAAGGCATAGTCTCCTTGCTTCATAATCGCTTTGAACAAATGATGGGCGAATTGCTCGCGTGTCATTACGTCATCAGCTTTTACATTCTTAGGTACATCAATGCCGTTATATTGAGCAATGATGAACGCCTTGGAATACCATGCATTGTCTTTCAAGTTTGTGTAATAATCGGATACTTTAGGCTCTTTGATGAAACGAATGTTGTCGATGTTCAAGTTGAAGCCATTGACGAGCAGCGTAATGCCTGCCGCGTATGTCAGCTTGCCGTTCGAATTGAATTTATCACCTTTTTCGCCTTTTATAACACCTTGTTTTTGCAGGGCTTCAATCTTTGATTTATTCGGATCTTTACCGGTATCACTGAAGGCAAATACGGATTGTCCCAAAGTAAAGACAAGCAGCATGGACACTGCCAGTAAAAGAACTGTTTTCATTTTCATGTTCGAATCTCCTTTTGTGTAGTATTTGCTATAGCACCTATAATAACGAAGCCAATAATCGTATTGTTGCACCAAAAGAAGAAGATTCATGCGATATAGCAAAAAAATCCGCATCTCAAGGATACGGATTTTTCGTAATGAGCTGTTGGATTACCGGCAAACAGGGAGAAGGATGGTATCCGAATTCACTGCACAGCCTTACGATCTCGATTGGTTCGAAGTAAACCCGGACAGCAGAAGGGGGAATTTTATATTCAAAATGCCGGACTACCTTCCAAGCGTCAAATAGCTGCTGATTCGTCAGGTTTATACCACTTGCTACGTTGTATATAAATTGTTTGCCGCTTAACGCAATATGAATGAGAGCGTCAACGACGTCTTGAATGAGCACATAATCCTTCTCGGAGTCTAGCGTTGACTGCAGGGTGACAGAGCCTTGTGCCATAATATCTTTCATAACGGAATAGATAAAGTTACTGGAGCGGAAATCATCTCCCACAACATTGGATAGGCGTGCAACACGTACATTGTCACGATTCGAGCATAAACAGACTGATTCACCTAGCAGCTTGGATAAGGCGTATATATCCTCGCGGTGATTGGAATTCACAGTCAGGTTAGCTTCCTCGTTTGTTGATGCTGCATGCTGATACAATCGTGTCGTAGATAAATAGAGGAGAGAATCAAAGTCCGCATGTTGAAGCAGCCGGCTAATATAACCGGTATGCGCTTCGACGACATCGTAAGGGCGGGAGCGGAAGTCAGCTGTAATCCCCGCACAATAGAAGAGATGACCCAAAGGCTGTGTGTAAACAGACGAATCTCCTTTTTCCGGACAATAGACCTCAAAACCTAGCGACAGCAGCTTGGCAGTCAAATGTGATCCAACAAATCCGGCTGCACCTATGACGGTTGCTTTCATCGTCATTTGCGGTTTCCTTTAAGCTGAAGCGGGTTACCCGCATAGATGCCGTAGGCTTCTAAGGTACCGCGGACAAGTGATCCAGCTCCAATAACCGCTCCGCGCTTAATATAGGCTCCGTCTAAAATCACACAATTAGCTCCAATCCATACATCGTCCTCAATAATGATGCCGCCTTTGCTTGGCAGGAAGCCTTGCTCCCGAATGAGCCGGTCACGTTCCTGATACGCATGATTAACAGGAGCGAATGTGCAGTTGGCGGCAACACGTACATCATTGCCTATAGTAATTCCGTTCCCGGAATAGAGGACAGATCCTGAATTAATATGGACATGCTCACCAAGCTGGATATCGCCGCTGCCACCTGCAAACTTCACTTTGACAAAAGCATCAATCATGGAATGGTCCCCAATGACAAGCTTGCTGCCGCGGACCGAGGTTTCGAGATCACAAAGCGGCGATAGCTGAGCCTGCTCAGAGATGTAGTGCATAATCATCGCTCCAAGGCACTAGATGAGCATCCCGTTCACTTATAACAGGGTCCTTGTATTTCCACTGAATGTTAAAGGCAGGATCATCATAGCGGGCGCCGTTTTGTACTGTTGGATCATATATACCAGACATGTGGTAATAGAGCGTAGAATTCGGCTGTAATGTCTGGAAGCCATGCGCATAACCGGGAGGAATATAGAGCATATAATGGTTGTCTCCGCTAAGCTGAAAGGACTCCCATTGCTTATAGGTTTTCGAGCCTTTTCGTATATCAACGACCACATCGTACACACTGCCTTGAATGCATTGAATCATCTTCGATTCGGCGAACGGAAGGTTCTGGAAATGCATACCTCGTATTGTTCCAGTATGAACATTATTCGATATACTCCATTGCTGGAAATTATCCTCCAGACCACGTTCCTTGAACAAATTCCGGCAGAATGCTCGGGCAAAAAAACCTCGATTATCCGTTAATTGCTCCGGCTCAATCAAATAAACACCTTCAAGCGACGTTTCATGAAACAGCATAAAGTTCCCCCTCAATAGATTTCGAGCTTCGGAATACAAACGACCAGCTTAGCATCCCATTCACGCGTATACAGTAGTTCCTGTTCGATCTCGTCTTTCAGATTCCATGGCAAAAGGATAATATAGTCCGGCTTTGTCTCCTGAATCTTGGCAGGGGAGAAGATCGGGATACGGCTGCCGGGCAAAAATAACCCTTGCTTATAGGGGTTCTTATCTACGGTGTAGGTAATGTAGTCTGTACCAACGCCCAAATAGTTGAGCAAGGTGTTCCCTTTAGCTGGAGCGCCGTATGCGGCTATCTGCTTGTTCTCACGAGAAGCTTGGAATAGGAAGTTATAGACTGCTTCCTTAACGGTTTTAACTTGCTGCGGGAAGCTGGAATAAGTACTTATATCTTGAAGACCATAAGCAATCTCTTCATGGAGAATCCGCTCTACATGCGGAGAGACAGCTAGAGTTGCATGTTCAGCATGCTTGGCAAAAATCCGAAGAGAGCCGCCATGTGTTGGCCACTCTTCTAAGTCATAGACGGTTAGACCATATCGACTAAATAGATGTGTGACGCTCAGCAGCGACAGGTAGGAGAAATGTTCATGATAGATCGTATCGAATTGATTTTCTTTCATTAATCGGAGCAAATGCGGGAATTCCAAAGTGATCGTTCCGTCAGGAGATAAAAGCTCCTTTAATCCCGCAATAAAGTCCTGCAACTCAGGAACATGAGCGAGCACGTTGTTGCCGATAATGAGATCGGCGGTTCCACGTTCCATAACAAGCTGTTTGGCAAAATCCAAAGAGAAAAATTCCGATATGGTTGGAACACCATTTGCTTCCGCTTGCTTCGCAACATTCTTCGCGGGCTCAATACCTAGAATCGGAATGGAGTGAGGGTTGAAATACTGCAATAAATAACCGTCGTTACTGGCAATTTCTACGACAAAGGAAGAGTGGTCAAGTGACAATCGCGGGACTATGGTATCGACATACTGTTTGGCATGGGCAAGCCAGCTGGAAGAATACGAGCTGAAGTAAGCATACTCTTCAAAAATATCCTGAGGTGATTCAAACTGTTCGAGCTGCACGAGCAAACATTGCTCACATACAAAAACACGCAGTGGATAATAGGCAGTACCTAAATTCAGTTGTTCCGGCCGAAGATAACTATTGGATAAAGGAGAGGTGCGAAGATCAACAAACAGATGCTGCAGCGGATGATGGCAGGAGCGGCAGTTAGGCAAGAGGTTTCACCTCCAATTGCTCATATCTTCTAATTTGCTCGAATGTGTAGGCACGCATATCCTTTCCTTGATAGAAAGCGTGGTACCAATCTCTAGTCCATGTCAATGTATCGTCGAAGGTCAGCTTCGATTTCCAGCCAAGGAGCCGTTGAGCCTTCGCTGAATTAAGCAGCAGCGTATCCGTTTCATGGGGCTGCTCACTGTCGTCATATTCAAAGGCAGGAAGGTTACCCCAATGCTGTGTTAGAAGAGCGGCTAATCGGCCGATTGATATCCCTTGATCAATCGTTTGACCAAAATTCCATGCCCCGCTGTAAGATGCATCCAGCCATAATTTTTCTGCAAGCTGAATGTAACCGTATATCGGCTCCAGTACATGCTGCCAAGGGCGGATGGCGTGGGGGTTCCGCAGAATGGGCAGCCGACCGGCCGTCAAACTTCGAATAATGTCCGGCACGATGCGGTCTGTTGACCAATCGCCTCCTCCGATGACATTGCCTGCACGGGCTGTTGCAGCTCTTTTACCAAGCGGCATCAGGAAGGCATCCCGGTAGCTATTCGTAATGATCTCCGAGCAGGCTTTGCTCGCACTGTAAGCATCAAAGCCGCCTAGACGATCCTCTTCCACGTATCCTACGGAGGACTCCTTATTCTCGTATACCTTATCGGTTGTAATGTTGATAATGACCTTTGCAGCTGGCACTCTTCGAATACAATCCAGCAGGACAGCTGTGCCGAAAGTATTGGTATGGAATGTACTCAACGGATCACGATAGCTGTCACGTACTAATGCTTGTGCAGCAAGATGAAACACAATGTCTGGTTCTTGCTCCGTCAAAGCTTCTTGAAGGGCAATGGCGTTCGTAATATCGCCCTCAACTGACGTTATGGGAAGTGCTAAACAATCGGACATATTAGGCGTAGTAGAAGCGGGGAGGGAGTAACCTACGACATCAGCCCCTTGATGCAGCAGCACCGCGCAAAGCCAGCTTCCTTTAAAGCCGGTATGACCCGTAACCAGTACCTTTTTCCCCGTCCAAAAAGAAACCATCATTTCCACACCTTCCAAGGTGCATTACCTTTATTCCAAAGCTCATTAAGCGAGTTCTTATCACGAAGGGTATCCATCGAATGCCAGAAGCCGTGATGCTGATAGACGGATAACTCTCCAAATGAAGCTAGAGATTCCAAAGGGCCATGCTCCCAAACTGTATCATCGCTGCGGATCAAATCAATTGTTTTTGGCTCCAGGACAAAGAATCCGCCGTTAATCCAATTGTTATCGTTATGAGGTTTTTCTCGGAAGGAAACCGCTTTGTAGTCATTAATTTCCAAGATGCCATATCTCATGCCAGGATTAACCGCGGTAACAGTAGCTAGACTGCCATTCCTGCGATGCAGCTCAATAAGCTCACCAATATGGATATCTCCTACACCATCTCCATAGGTGAAACAGAAGGTGTCATCCCCGATATATGGGGCGAGCCGTTTTAATCTGCCTCCAGTCATGACCTGATCACCGGTGTCAACTACGGTTATTTTCCAAGGCTCAGCTTTGGAGTTCATAAAGGTAACCTGATTGTCGGACAGATCAAAGTGAACATCTGATTGATGCAGATAATAGTTAAAAAAGTACTCTTTAATAACGTAAGATTTGTATCCGGCAGCGATGATGAAGTCATGGATGCCGTAATGCGAATAAATCTTCATAATGTGCCAGATGATTGGCTTGCCTCCGATCTCGACCATCGGTTTCGGCTTGGAAATCGTTTCCTCCGATAAGCGGCTTCCTAGTCCGCCTGCTAAGATTACGGCTTTCACTTGCTTACCTCCCCATGGTACGAATCGAACTGCTTCACCTAAGTGATGAAATGTCCTGATGGCGACAAGTAAGCATGGATCAATTCCTCTTGGTTGTAAGATTGAATGAAGTCCGGATAACCATACTCGAATAAAATATAATCGAACCGTTCGCCTCGTAGCTGCTGATGAATATCAGCCATCGTCTGATAATACAAGGTCCTGTCGGAGATGGTTCGCAGGTCGGTCATATATTTCTCTTGGTTCGTTAAGCTTGTTAATTGTACGTTGCTCGCACCGTTTTGCTTGAAGTAGGTCTTAAAAGCAAGGGGAGTGGCTCCAACGCAGCAGTTAATTGCAAGAAAGGAAACAGTTGGCTTAGGAGTCCAGCGGCTCTTAAGGGATTCTACAAGCTGCATGTTAGGCAGTCCCTCCGCCCAGGAATCGATGCCGTATTTACTGTGAAAAATTTGCCTGCTGATCTGAAGAGAGTTATTTTGCCGCTGATCAATGCCCGTTGTTACTGAGCCGTGATGAAAAATAAACGTATCACCTGCATAGATGAGCTTATAGCCAGCCCGGCGGTATCGGTAGCTTATATCATCGTCTCCAAACTCACCGAAGGAGAAGCGGGAATCATAGCCCCCAATTTCACGCAGTCTTTCTGTTAGCGAAAAAAGAATAACCGGCATAAGCCGGATTCGTTCTTCCCATTTCGTAGAGTTTGAGACATTATAGGCCCTCGCTTGCTGCTGCATTTCCTCAAGACTGTTGAAGGGAAGATTGATCTGCTGATAGTTGCTGACATAATTGGCCCCGGGCGAGACAAAGCCAATCTGGGGATCTGATTCGATGCAAGTCACCAGATTGTCGAGCCAATTGGCTGTCAGAATCATGTCATTACTAATTAAGGCAATATATTTGCCCCGCGCCTCATTCATTCCGACGTTAAATCCATTAACAGGTCCAACATTTTGAGGAATATGGATGGGTCTTGCTTGAGGGATAGAATCAAAATAAGTTCTGGTGTCGTCGGAAGAGCCGTTGTTGACGAGGATCAGCTCATTACCGTCTAACGGTGTATGTAAGAGTAAGCTGTCGATACAACGTTTTGTAATTTCAACATGGTTATAAGCAAGGACGACGAAGCTGACAATTGGGTGCTCAGACAGGGGGAATCACCTCTTTTTATAGAGAATACTGATAGCTAAATTCTATTTTTTGGAATCAAAAAAAAGACCTTTGCAGGTCTTTAAAGGGCGGTTATTCCAGCTCATCTTCATACCAAGGATTCAGATGAATAAGCACTTCCTCCACATCGGTATGATTTGTAAGAATCGTTTGTTTAATTTTCCGGGATATATCATGACCTTCTTGAATGGTAAATTGCGCGGGGATACCGACACGAACGTCAATGATCACATATTGGCCAAATTCTCGGGCACGAATCCGGTCAATACGCTTCACCTCAGGGATCGAGAAGACAAGCCGCTCATAATCATTGAGCTTTTCTGGGGAGACGGCTTTTTCCATCAATACATCAACCGCTTCTCTGCCCATGTCATAAGCCAGCTTCATAACAAAAAAGGCAACTACAATGCCAGCGGCAGCATCGCCATAACTCAGGAAGGGGATATCGTTGCGATCACCGATGATCGCAGCACCAATGCCCACAACCGCTGCAATTGAAGCATATACGTCAGCCAAATGGTCATAAGCTGTTGCTTCAAGGCTTTTGCTGTTTGTTTCCTTGCCAACTTTTATGCAGTAGAGGTATAACCACAGCTTCCAGAAGAGCGAGATGACAGCTGCAATAAAGGCCACCATACTGGCTTCACCCGCGGTATGAAAGAAGGATTCAACCGAGTGAAACGCGATAAATAAAGCAGCAAGCACCATAATGATCGCGACCAATGCGGATCCGATCAGCTCGCTTTTGCCATGACCGTACGGATGGTCTTCATCTGCAGGCTTCTGCGCAACTTTAGCTGAGCCGAGTGCTGCCATAGTAGCTATGACATCGCCTGCATTATGTACCCCGTCGGCAATCAGCACCTGGCTTTTGAAAGCCAGACCAACAATTAGCTTAATACCCGTCAGAATCAAGTTACTGAGTAAGCTGATCCAAATTGCAAATATGTTAGAAGAAACTTTAATTTTTGAACCACTCACCCTATAATACCTCCATCAATTAACAGGTTAAAAAGACAACGATCCTTATCATAAAGGATGAAGGGGGTGTGGGTCTAGAGAAACAGTGTTGCAACAGGTCAAGAATTTTAGGCTGAGCAAAATATGTAGGATGAAGAAACAAAAAAAGCCTTGATTGCTCAAGGCTTAATCTGTTATAAGGAATAATTGATCTTTATGAATGATTGCTTCAAGCTAACCTTTTACCGCACCGGCCGTAAGACCACTGACGATGTATTTTTGTCCCGCCAAATAAAGAATAAGAACAGGAATCGACGTCATGACGAGGTCGGCAAAAATCAGGTTCCAATCACGGCTGTATTTGCCGTAGAAGTTGTAGATCGAAAGCGGCATGGTCCATGTCGAGCTGTCTGTAAGGAAATAGAGAGGGATCGTGATGTCGTTCCATACCGACATGAAAACCATGATTGCTACTGTTGCATTTACCGGTATGATAAGCGGTGTAATGATTCGGAAGAACACACCCATCAGGCTAGCGCCTTCCAGGAAAGCAACCTCATCAAGCACTCTTGGTACCGATTTAATAAAACCGCTGTATAAAAAGATACTAAATGCCGTATTTAAAGCTGCATAAATGAAAATGACACTCGTGATGCTGCCGTAGAAGCCCATCCATTGCACAACTTTGATCGTTGTGATCGTGGACATTGGAGCAATCAGTCCCATAAAGAAAAACAGGTACAGGTAGCTTGCAAGCTTGCTGTCGCGTCGCGCCAGTATAAAGGCGGCTGCGGAAGAAGTGATAATATTCAATATGGCGGATACCCCAGTAATGACGATACCGTTCAGAAAGGCGCGAGCAAGACCGCCTTCCTTAAATACGGTCACATAGTTAGAGAACATCCATTTGTCCGGTAACCGAATTTGAAATTTAGAAACCTCAGCACTAGTCATAAACGAACCAAAAATCATAAGCAAAAGCGGAATTATGATGGCTAAGCAAGCGATTAGCAGTAAGATTTCTACAAGGTAGTTGCGCAGTGATAATTTTCGAGAGAAACTCATTATTCGGTAACCTCCTTACGACGCATGAAGACCAGCAATGGGATTGCAATCAAGCTGACAATGAGGAACAGAAGGGTATTGATTGCCGTGCCAAGGCCCCAGTTGCCTTCGCCAAACGCTCGAAGAATAATCGTACCAATAACCTGTGAGGAGTTGCCTGGACCACCGCTGGTCAAGACGAATACTTCAGAGAAAACTTTCAATCCGCCGATCAGCGTAAGCATCAAGTTAATATTGATGGCAGGCAGCAGAAGCGGAACGGTAATGTTCGTAAAACTTCTCCAAGCACCTGCACCGTCAATCGTTGCAGCTTCATAGTATTCCTTCGAGATGGATTGCAGGCCAGCCAGATAGATAGCCATTTGGAAGCCAGCGTGCTGCCAGATGGATACCAGAGCAACCGTCCAAATAACAATATGAGGATCGGTCAGCCAAGCCTGGCTTAGGAAGTGAAGGCCGATGGCATCAAAAAACTTGTTCACCATACCTTCTGTACGCAGCATAGGGGTAAAGACGATAGAGATTACCAATACGCTTAGAATGGATGGAGAGTAAAATATAGCACGAAGGAAATTGCGGGATTTAAGCCGCATATTTAAAGCGATGGCAAGCACAAGGCCAATCACATTTTTTCCGACAACAGTTGCTATTGCAAAAATAAACGTGTTTTTCAAGGCAAGAATTAAGGTGTCATCCGTGAAGATTTTGTTGAAGTTATCGAGGCCGATAAACTTGATGCCGATACGATCTAAACGCCAGTCTGTAAAGGAGTAATACAGGCCGATAATTGCCGGTAGTACGAAGAAGACCGTATAGATAAGCAGTGCAGGCCATAAGAGGTAATAGCCGTACATACTTTTGGAGCGTGTCATCATTTCTCATCCCACCAAATTTGTTGATTTTATGTTCTAGTTCTTCTGCTCGGTTTTTTAGAAGGAGCGGCCGCTGTCTGAACAGCAGCCGCATGTAAGTCTTTAACTTGCTTTATTGTTGTTGCTTAGAAGCCAGCTTCGCCTTTGTCCTTCATCAGCTCAGCAAACTTCTCATTCCAGGCTTGAAGTACTTTTTGGGACGATATGCTGCCTGTGAACTGGTCTTGAAGGCTTCTGTACAGCTCACTGCGGTCAACCAGCATGAAAGCGTCCATCGTCATAGCAACTTTTTTAGGTGTAATATAGTTGTCCAAAATTTCTTGCTTGTAAGCAGGAAGCTCTGGCGTTGTTACGTCGCTGAAATTGGATACATAGCTTTGGTTATTCACAATTTCTTGCGCAACTTCTTTAGTTGCAATGAAGTCAAGGAATTTTTTAGCTTCTTCGATATGCTTCGCTTTTTTCGGAATAAACAACTGGCCGCCAAGCGGACTTGCGCCAAGGTAAGCGTCGCCGCTGTTGTCCGTAGGGTAAGCGAACAGGCCAAGGTTCATGTTAGCATCCTGTTGCTGAACCGATTCGATCAGCCAGTCACCCATGAACATCATCGCTACTTCCTTGTTCAGGAATTTACCTGCAGCCATGTCATAGCTGTCACTCAATACGTCAGTATTGGTGTAGCCTTTTTTATACAGATCATATTGCTGGTCAAGGATCGTTTGGAACGCTGGAATATCCGTCCATTTTTTCTTGTTTGCATTCAGATCGTCAAAGAGTGTAGGCTCGTTTTTAGCCGCGTATTCACCAAATGCTGCGCCTGGCATAACGTTAGCCGCCCAGTTGTCTTTAAATGGCATAAAGATTGGCGTGTAGCCTGCTGCTTTAATTTTCTCGCAAGCCGCAAGGAACTCGTCATAGGTTTTTGGAACTTCAAGGCCAAGCTCTTTGAAGATATCTTTGTTATAGACAACCCCTTGCATACCCGTATCTTGGCTTACATGGAAGCTGTAAATATGGCCGTATGCGGACAGGACGTCTTTGTTCTGAAGACGGCTGACCCAAGGCTGGTCATCCAGAGTTTCAAAGTTACGCTCGAGATTAAGGTCAGTTGTTGCGCTAGCCAGGTTGTATTGCAGAACGTCCGGCGTTTCGTTAACAGCCAGCTTTGTTTGGAGCACGGTTGATGTTTGTTCTGCTGGAAGCAGCTGTAAATTGACTTTGATGTTCGTTTGTTTCTCGAATTCATCGAGCAGGTCTTGCTGTACAAATGCAGAGTCTTGCGAGCTTTTGGATAGAGCAAGCTCAATCGTTACTTTTTTGCCGCTTCCGGTGCTTCCGCTTTCTGAATTCGAGTTATTGCTTCCACATGCTGCTAGCGATAGAGCTAGTACTGCGCTTACTGCGCCTAATGATAGCTTACGTGTTGTTTGGTTCATGTTTTTCTCCCCTCATGGTGCCCTTTGTTGTATCTTTGATTGAATCCGTTTACAATCCAATTGTAGGTTTTTTTCACCTGGAGGTACATGTTTGACCTTTACCATTGCTGTGTAAAATTCTGAACTAATATCGAATCGGAGGCTATCATTCTTGAAAGGCGTCAGCAAGAAAATCAGATTTGTTCCCAGGCAGACCAGCCTTCAAACGAAAGTAGTTCTTATGTTTCTAATCTTGCTTTTGTTTGTAGTATGCTGTTTTTTGGCCTATGTCAATTGGCAGGTAATCAGGCCGCTCAAGGAAAACAATGAAAAAGAAAAGCAGCTTACGGCCGCTAAAATCAGCGGACAGCTGGACCAATATATTAAAAACCAGAATCAGCTGTCTCAGCGCGTTTTGTCTAACGAGCAAGTTACAGCAGCCTTATCTGGAGGTTATCATTCAGGGGATTCAGCAGAAGGTCTGACTCAGAGCCGAATTTTGAAAAGGATGATGTTTGAGGCTATCGGACCCAGCGTAGATATACGAGATATGATCATCTACGATCTCGAAGGGCGGGCGCTTTCATCCTACATCGGTTATCCGACCAACCCGGTGAAGATCGAACCAGAGCTGAAGAGTGAAATGGATAATAACGACTATATTTTATACCAGCAGCCTAATGGCATAACGGCATTTGATAGAGCAATCATCAATCAGAATGGCCAGATTTTTGGCTATCTATCCATTCAATTGGATCAATCCGAGCTGCAGCTTCCAACGGAAGATGTTGCGGTTGGTGACGTTTATATCATGGACCAGGAGCATCAATTCATTGCCCGCTCACAAAATGCAGATAAGCCAAGTGATCTGGAGCTTCTTGAGGCAGATCCAGTGACCAGCGGCATGTATTTGGACGACCGTTCCAATTATGTCGCCTATAATCAATCGGCCAGCACCGGCTGGACAACCTATGTTGTAACTCCAAAGCACGCCGTGCTTGGACCGGTCAATTCTGTCCAATATTTATCAATTGCGTTTATATCCATACTGATGCTGTTTTCATTCGTGTATATTTATTTCAGTACCCGGAATCTGCTGCTGCCGATTCGAAAGCTGCGAGGCCAAATCTCACGCATTAACTATAGCAATCTGGATGTCAAAGTGGACAACCGGTCTCATAACAACGAGTTGATCGCTTTAAGTGATTCCTTCCAGGAGCTGTTAGGCCGTCTTCAGCAATCGATCGAAAACGAAAAGCTGGCGCTGCAGGAAGAAATGAAGGCGAGAAACTCGGCTCTTCAATCGCAAATCGCGCCGCATTTTATTCACAATGTGCTATATTTGATTAGCATTGCCGCCCAGGAGGGCAAAAACAATGCGGTATCAGATATGTGCAAGCATCTGTCCGATTCCTTGCGTTATATTGTTACGTCTCCCTATCAGCACGTCTCATTGACGGAAGAACTGGAGCATATCCGTAACTATTTATCGCTTGTCCAACAAAATTATGAAAACGACCTGGAATGGGAAATTATCGCAGATGATGCAGCTGCAAACCTTATTCAGCTTCCAAGGCTGGTCATCCAGCCGTTCGTTGAAAATTGCATCGAGCATGCATTTACGAATACCGATCCGCCGTGGCGCATCAAAATTCTGGTGAAGCTGTATAACGGGATTTGGGCGATCGAAATCAGTGATAATGGTGAAGGTATTGAAGCTGGTAAGATTAATGAAATCATGAATAATATTTCGAATTCCGAAGCGAGGGAGCATGAGCTCCATATGCCGACAAGCTTTGGAAATATGGGAATTGTGAATACGGTGAATCGGTTGAAGCTGATGTATAAGAACCGGCTATTTTTCAACCTGTACAATAACTCGGGGGAGGACAAGGGCTCAACCGTACAAATTATCGCCTCTCTCACAAAAGATTTTTACTAGGATTATGCTTACGAAGCAACAATTGTCACAATTCGCCCAAGAAGGGCTCATAAGGGCAACAATTCTAGGATTATGCTTACGAAGTAAGAATTGTCACAATTCGCCCAAGAAGGGCTCATAAGGGCAACAATTCTAGGATTATGCTTACGAAGTAAGAATTGTCACAATTCGCCCAAGAAGGGCTCATAAGGCAACAATTCTTTTTAGGAGGAGAAGTCTATGTTTACCGCCTTGATTGCAGAAGACAGCAAGCCGATACTACGTAATATCAAGGCGCTTCTCGAATCATCGGAACTGCCGATCCAAATCGTCGCAACCGCCTATAATGGGGAAGAGGCACTGGATTATATGAAAAAGCAGCCCGTCGACATCCTGATTACCGATATCCGGATGCCTAAGCTGGACGGGCTAGGACTTATCGAGCAGGCGAAGAAGCTGCATTCGTCGCTGAAAGTTATACTCATTAGCAGCTACAGCGATTTTGAATATACGCGCAAAGCGATTAATTTACAGGTGTTTGATTATTTGCTGAAGCCTGTAGAGCGGAACCAATTGATTGAGGTTATGGAACGGATCGTTGATTCGCTCGCAGAAAAGCTGGAATATAGCATTGATCTCTTGAAGTCGATTGTGCCTGCTGCTTCTCTATCAGGCTTGCGTCTTGGACCACAATTTCATGAACAATCTGTTTCGCTGTTTCTGATTGGAAGGCAGCCGTTTAGCCCGAATTTGGGCAATTGGAAGTCGGAAACGCTGCAAACGGTGCTCCAAGCCGTTTGCGAGCCGCAAAGCTGCTGGCTGTTTCCTGCTAAGGATTCGGACCGTTATATTGTTTTTGTCCAGTCCGCTTTGAAGGAGCGGTTCGCTACAACGATTGCTTGGATGGAATCCATTGAACGTCAGCTGCTAAGTGTTGGTATTGAAATCGCCATGGCGGGCCGATTCCAGCCCGTTGATATGAACCAGCTGCAGCTTCAATATGACAGATTGAAATATTTACTCGATCAAGAAACGCTGCTTGATAAAAGAGTGCTGCTGGATACGGATTATCGCATTCCTGAACAAGTTGGGAAGGAAGAGATTATTAGAAGCTTTACCGATATGATCGAACAGCGCCAGTCACAGCCATTCCTGATGAAGCTCCGTGAGTATCTGCAAATCTCTTATAACGAGCATACCCGTTATTACGATTTGGCGAAGCTTGTAGCCGCGATCGGAGATGCTTTTGTCCATGCTTTGCCGAGCAACGGACCGGAGGAAAGGCTGGCAGCGGCAGTAGCTGTCAAAGAAATGCTTGAGCAAGACAGCTACCAGAGATTCTGTGAGCAATGTCTGGACTGGTGTGCCCTCAACTTTGAACAGCTGCAATTGCGTAACCGGAAAAGCGGAGAAGAGTTGTTTGAGCAGATGGATGCTTACGTGCAGCTCCATAAATTTTCGCAGCTTTCCATCAATGATCTGGCTGCCAAATTCCATGTCAGTGCGTCATATGTGAGCCGGATCATAAAACGTTATACGAACACAACATTTGTTCAATATTACATGGAGCTGAAGATCGAGGAAGCCTGCAAACAGCTGCGCGTTAAGCCAGATTTGAAAATCAAGGAGCTTGCAGATGCGCTTTCCTTCTGTGACCAGCATTATTTCTCCCGTGTGTTCAAGGATCATACAGGATTAAGCCCAAGCGAGTATAAGGAGCAGCATGCCGGCTTAGAGAGCTTGTTGGAATAGAATCCAAACGAAAGAAGTGGTGCAAGGATGGATTATCCTTGCACCGCTTCTTTTTTCTATAAAAAACGAAGAGGATTCAAATAAGAGATTTAGATTTGCTTTTCAATTATACGAAACTTTTCCCAAATTATGGAGTAGAATAATAGATTCATAAATTGGGAGGGATATGGAAATTGAAATTGTTATCGTACAAACCAAAGTTCTCCGTATGGTCGAAAACACTAATAGCATCGCTCGCCGCATTTACTGTACTTTCCTCGTCAGCTATGGCGGCAGCGCCGCATACGACGGCAGCTACACAGCCGGTCGCGTTAAACGCGGATACGGCAAATACATTTCTGGACAACTTTTTTAAATCAGATGCGGCTAAGCCTTATTACGTCGGGGCATCTGTTGTCATTGTCAAGGCCGGGGAAGTGGTGGCACAAAAGGGATATGGCGTATCGGACAAAACAAGCGGGAAAGCCGTCGATCCAGCTTCCACCGTCTTTCGTATCGCTTCCGTTTCCAAAACCTTTACGGCTGCAGCCATCATGCAGCTCGTTGAGCAGAGCAAGATCAAACTGAATGAGAGCTTTTTGACGTATCTTCCGGGGTACACGATCGAAAATCCGTTCGACAAGCCAGTAACCGTATCAGATCTGCTTACCCATAAGTCTGGGCTTAAAAATCGCGAAATTCAGGCGGAAGACATGTTGCCAGATAATCTGGGCAAAACCTTCAGCATGGCTGATTATGCCCGCGAGCATATGCCGCCAGTCGTCCGCGAGCCGGGTACGGCTTACATGTACGACAACTTTGGTTATTTGCTGCTTGGACTGATAGTGGAGAAAGTGAGCGGAGTTCCATTTGAAACATATATGGACGAGAAGTTATTCGGGCCGCTCGGCATGGATAACAGCGGGTTTCTGCTAGAAGGCGCGCTGAAGGATAACCTGGCGACCGGTTATACTGCTTCAGGAGAACCGGTACCGCTGTACGGCCTCAAGCCAACCGTCCTGCCGGAAGGCGGCATGCTGACGACGGCAGAGGATGTAGGCAAGTTTATGATCGCGTTCCTGAACGGCGGGGCAGCGGGATCAAGCCGCATTTTGTCCAAGGATACGGTGACGTCGATGGAGCAATATCGTTCCTATATTCATCCGCTGCTGCCAGACACGACGTATGGCTTTGAAGCGCCATTTCAGATTCCGGGAGCGGGCGCAAGCTCCAAAATTGTGACCAAAGCAGGCGACATGACCGACTTCAGCTCTTATATGTTCCTTATTCCTGAGCAAAATACCGGCGTATTCCTGACCTACAACAAGCAAGGTCCGCTGCGCAACTTGTTTTACCCGCAATTTATCCAGACCTTCTTCCCGCAGTATGCGGCTCCTGCCGACCTGAAGGATTACAAGCCTCAAAGCACCGAAGAGCTTAGCCGTTTCGCAGGTTATTACGCCGATATCCGGTCCAAGGTGCTGGTGTCGGGAATTAATGACGATGAAAGCGCTCTGACGATCAGCGATTCGTATCTAGGTCCACGTACGCTGAAACAAGTAGACGATAACTTGTTTATCGATGATTTGACGCAGCAGTTCACCGCCTTTATGCTGGATGGCGATGGCAAGGTTCTGTATATGAAGGAGCCGTATTTAAATCCGCTTGGTTATGCCCAAAAAGGCGTAGAGGCGTCAGGATATGCTGATGTGGACAAGAATCATCCGTACGCCAAATATATTTTCATGCTGCAATCGCTTGGTTATTTACCAAATGATACGAATCAGGTGAATTTCCATTCTGAAGAAGGGGTTACTCGCGGACAATTCGTGCAGGACGTGCTTTCAATGTCCGGTGTACAAGATCAGCAGTTTGACACGTATGCCTTTAACGATATTAAGGATCATCCCGCAGCGCCGTACATACAGGTTGCTGCTATGATGGGCATGGTAAAAGGAGACGGCAAGGGTAGCTTTAAGCCGGATCAGGTGATTAGCCGCGAAGAGGCGGCTGCGATGATTCAACGCGTATTTGTCCTGCAATATCCAACAGTTTCGTTCAATGATGTGAAATTGTCCGGCAAGACCGATCCTTGGGCTGTTCCTGCGGTCCAAATGATGGTGGCACTTGGCATCTATGGTCCAGAGGTCACGAAAGCTGCCGACGGCACGGTCGATTTCCATTCGAAGGAGGTATTAAATAAAGGTGAGGAAGCAGCCATTCTTTATTCGCTTATGCTTCAGCCAACCGATCTGATTGTAGCCAGCATGCAGCAAAACGGCGTGAAAACGCTTGTTAAGGACGCTGCTTAACGGTAAGTGAAGCAACTTAAAAAGCAGCCTCCCGCCGGGAGTTCCGCCCGTATCAAACAGATCGGTGCGGCTCCCTCGGAGAGGCTGCTTTTATTTGTGTTTAATTTACTGACTATGAAATAGTTTTCGAATTCAAGATCCTCCCCCAGTTTAGTTAGAGGATGTTAGGTCCTATTACCTCACCACTGAAATGGACCTCATTGATAACAGGATTGGTGAAATCAGTAATTGGGATTGGTGCACCATCCGTAATGACATTAAAGCCTGAGGCTGGGCCAGCTGCTGCAGTTAGATAATAACTTGTATTAGGACCAGTTACTCCTGTATCTGTACATGCAAAAGTTGTTGTAAAGGTTCCTTGCACCAGAGTAGTTCCTGTTCCCGAGAAGTTAATCTGGGTAACACTTCCGGAGTCTACTACTGAGGCAACACGCACACCCAATAATGGAGCATCTCGGAAAAAATTAAAATTCATAACTTGGCTTGCCAATGCTAATTGAGGGGCAACTTCGCTTATGAAGCTAAAGCTCCATACGATGGTTGCTCTTAATACCACTCGACTATTTATATTAACATTACTTAAAGTTATTGACTGACTACTGACTTGAACTTCCGGACCAATCGTAGCAGGTGTCACTGGAGTTACGATTGTTGTAATGGCTGAGCCACCGGTAAGTAGCGGATCCGGAATCTGAAAAAAATCGTAAAAAGTTAGCAGTCCAACTCCTGATGGACCAGGTATACCTTGCGGACCAGTTGGTCCGGGTGCTCCCTCCAGTCCCGCTAGTCCAGCAGGACCCTGCGGACCAGGAGGGCCAGTTGGACCCTGCGGACCAGGAGGACCTGCAGCCCCTTGTATACTTAGCCTTTTGCGTTTCCCTTTAATTAAGGAGTTATGTTTACATCTCTTTGGGCTATTTCTTTTCAAACTTTTTTTAAGTCTAGGAATGGGACATACCATTGGATACACCTCCTCTTTGGATGTCTTATTTTATGTATTTGCTGGGATGGCGTGATAGACAGTTGACTAGATTTGTACCTATGAATATTGAAGAACATGGGAGGAAGAGGCAGTATGATACTTAAAATTCGAGCATGGGTTACGATTGGAATGGATCATCCGCGCATACAGTTCAGACGTGGGATTAGTCACAGCGTTTATCAGGGAAAAAGGGGTACGAAAGCCTTTAGTATAGTAAAGGGCACCAAATTGGCACCAAATCGGTATTTTTGAAGCAAAAGACACCAACTATAACCATTATCAAGACATGAAAAAGCCCGAGAAAACAACGTTTCTCGGGCTTTTTCTTTAATGATCTGTAGTGGGCTCGAACCACTGACCCCTACCCTGTCAAGATAGTGCTCTCCCAGCTGAGCTAACAGATCGTGTGAGTGATAGATATTAATATATCAGCATCCAAAATGATTGTCAACAGAATTGGAGCACAAATTTCACATACTCCATGCCGCTATTTTATTGACTTTTATTTCACTTCTACATAATATTATGCCAATATAGGCGACTGAAATTTGGACATCAAGGAGAAATAGACATGAAGATGAGCAGACAAAACGCAGAGCACTACATATGGGGGGACCAATGTGACGGGTGGCATTTGCTTAAAGCGCAGAATCTAAGCATCATCCATGAACGTATGCCCGCACATACCGCTGAAGCAAGACATTATCATGAGGAATCACAACAATTTTTCTTTTTGCTTGAGGGGACGGCAACAATTGAGATTGCCGGTGAGGAGCATGAGCTGCATCAACATGAGGGAATCCATGTTGCTCCACATATTCCGCACCAAATGTTCAATAAGTCGGACAGCGATATCCAGTTTCTCGTTATTTCGGAACCAACGACAAGGGGAGACAGATTCCCTGCATAAGACAACCGCCATCGTACCTTGCTGTACGGATGGCGGTTTTTTGTATTCAGGAGATTGAGCTGTAAACTCTCGTTCCCCGAGGCTGGTCACCGTGTTCATCAGGTTCGAGAGTGATACCAATCGAATCAAAAGCAAGAGTTTCGCTTGCAACTGGCATAACTAAAACGCCAATGCCTTGCTCGTCAACTCGGAAAGTACCTGCACTATCTTTCTGGCCGGAATGGTTCAGCCATACTTGATAGACCGAATCACCCTTCGAAGCGGGCGCACCAAATACATATACTACAAATTGTTTATTGCTTCCGTTATCGACGATACAAGCGACAGCGTAGGAGGAGGCCACGTCTTCAGACATAGGCTTTAAGGAAATGAGCTCATTAATCTGGGATGCTGAGACGGATAAAGCCTTTTCAATTGGAATGATCGCTGTGCTGCTGCGGTTGTTATAGAGATTTATATTCCATGCCGTACCCGCGATAAAGACGGCTAGTATTGCGGCTGCTGCTGCACCCCATGTCAGCTTCCGGAAGGAGCGCTTGGATGCAGGCGGCGTAACGGTAGCGATAGCGGCATCCATGATCTGCTGCTTCAAATCGCCAGGTGGATCGATCAATTCCATATCGGAAGGGAGGGAGTCCCATACTAAGCGCAGCTCTTCCAATTCGGTCTGACAAGTCGGACATCCTGAAAGATGCCGTTCAAAAGCTTTTTTCTCTTTATCGGAACAAACGCCGGATATATAGTCCAGAACATATTGGCATATCGTCGCATTTTGCTGCTTCATGATTGCTCTCCTTCGGCTACAAGATGCCTGCGTAATATTTTTAACGTCTGATGCAAGCGATTCTTAACCGTTCCTATCGGCTGATTATAAATGGTCGCAAGCTCGCTTATGGTGTAACCCTGCCAGTAAAAATGCTCAAGCAAATGAATTTGCTGCTCTGACAAGTTGCCGTAAGCACTTCTGATTTGGTCCTTCACGGAGCTGTTTAGCAGCGCTGCTTCCGGTGTGGCCGTTACATGATCTGGAATCCGATCGAGCTGCTCTTGTTCGACCTGAACGAGAGGAGCATTGTCTCTACGCCTTTTGCGCAGCCAGTCGGTTGTAATATTACGAGTGATCGTCAGCAGCCAGCTGGAGTACCTTCCCTGTTCGGGATTATAGACAGATTTGGTCGTCCATAATCGCATAAAAACAGCCTGTACGATTTCTCTGGCGACACTCTCATCCTTTAACGTTTTCCAGGCAAAGGAATAAACGAGAGATGAGTATCGGTCATATAAAATCGAAAGCGCCTCGCTCTGCTTGCTCTGCACGAGCAGCATCAATTGATGATCCGTAAGCTCCCGCATACGATAATGACCTCCACGATTGAAAGATAATATAACTCTATTCTACTAAAAACAGGGATAACCCCATATGGTTATCCCTCATTTCATTCTATTTATCCGAGACGACAATCGTTGCCTGCATCCCTGGATGCGGCATGCAGTGGTAGGCAAACTCACCAGCGTCATCAAATGTTATGGTTTTGTCTTCATTTTCTGCGAGCAGACCGGTGTCAAAGGAGCTGTCGTCTGCGGTTGCGCTATGTTTAATTTCATCCTTGTTTATAAAAGTAACGCGGTCTCCTGCCTTGATCTCCAGCTTGGCGGGGGAGAAGGCAAAATTCGAAATCTCAACGACATATTCCTTGCTTCCGTCCGCAGCAGGGGATGCCTTATCATCAGGTGAGCTCTTTGGATGATCCTCGATGGCAGCACTTGGTGATGCTTTAGAATCATCGTCATCTGAGCGTCCGCCATGATGATCATCATGGGATGGAGAGGATGATGGCGCTGGAGAAGGTTTTGGTGATGGTGTGGCTGAAGCTTGCGGCTTTGTTGTTGGTTTGGTTTCCTGAGTTGCAGATGGCGTCTCACTTGGCTTCACTGACTCATGCTGCATATGCTCATCACTTACCGCGGAGTCCGAAGGAGACTGACTTGGTGTAACAGTTGCCGATTCCTGCGATGGTGATGGTGATGATGATGCTTTTTCCACTGAATTGCCGCATGCTGCCAGAAGAAGCACGAATATTAGTCCGGACAACAAGGTTAGTAAACCTTTATGCTGCTGTTTCCATTTCATCGTCCATCCCTCATTTCACAATAATAGTTCCCGTCATAAACGACTTGTGCAGCTCGCAAAAGTAACTATATGTTCCTGTCTTATCTAGCGTAATCGTGTAGGATTCTCCGGTTTTCAGCATAGGTACTTTAAAGCTGCCGTCAAAGGCTACAGCGTTATGTTCCATCTCATCATAATTGGTGAAGGTGATCTTGGAGCCAGCTTCAACAGTTAAGGGCTCTGTCCCGAACGAGAACTGCTTGATATCAATTTGATACGTTTTCACTTCTGCTGCCATTCCTTTAAAGGTAGAAGGATCAATGACGAACCATACTTTATTTGCGTTCTGACCAAGAACATCACCTGGCTGCTTATCCTGGATAAAGGTATAGAGCGGGTAACCTTTGTAAGCCCATTGCTTGGTTCCATCAGCACGTGTGATGGTTGAGAAATCTGCTTTGTTCAGGAAGGCCGGAATCTGAAGTTCATCGGATTGGAAGATAGGCCAATTGACGAGGCATTGTCCCTGGCAAGCGTTGATGTTATCAGCGTCCTTCGCGAAATAGTACAAAGTCTTACCATTGTTATCGGTTAGATAAGTACCTAACTCTTTATGGCTTGTTAGTTGAATTCTCTTGCCTTGGGGGAGCACTGCCGATTGCGGGAGGACACCTTTCTGCTGGAGTGCAACAAAAAGCGAATCGCCTTGTAGAGTAGGAACAACCAAGGCTTCAATGAGTGCTGTAGCCAAATGAGCATTGGTCAAGAGGTTGACCGCTGCAATAGAAGCCATCCCTTTGGAAGCAGCGAAGGTCAAGGTATCGGAATAAGCAAACTCGGACCCGGAATGGAAGCCGATATTTTCGAGCAGTACTTTGTACAGCTGTTGGGAGCTGATTGGATCATTAGGATGGAAAGTGCCATCTGGATTGCCAGACCAGCCTAATTCAGAATGCTGTTTCAAAAAGGCGAGGATAGGTTCATTTGATTTGCCGGCTTTGTCTGCATCTTTAAAGTTAGATGCTGGGGTAAACGCCATCGCTTCCTTCAGATTTCCGTTCAGGCGTAAAGAAATAATGGCAGCTTGCATGCGGGTGGTTTGCTTCGAGAGGTAGGGTTCATTTACTCCGTTGCCATCACCGAGCAGCAATCCCAGCTTGGCGGCCGTCTCCGCATCTGTTGTGACAGAAGCAGAAGCGGGTGATTGGTCGGCCGCAGATACACCTATTACCGAAGATAATAAGCCGGTTAAAAGCACAGCCAAAAACATAAACATCATTAATCGTTTAGTTGTCATCATTTATCCTCCTCAAAGAATAATCGTCTCTTATAGGAGGTAACGAAGGAAATGAAAATGCGGTTTGATGGGAGTGGAAAATATGGCAGGAATAATTTTGTCCGCTCGGTAGTATGAGGATCATATCGGAAAGATGATACGGAGTTTTTACAAAATCAGCATAATTTCTGAAAACCACACATACGTGTATAGTAAGCACTTGCAACACAATAGGAGGCGGTCTCGTTTGGCAACGGAATATGCCTATATGGCCGTATGGCTGCTAGGCTTGTTTGGCATCGTGGGTACGGTGAGCGCTTATGTTGCTCGGTTTGTGGTGAAGGATTCCTTGTCTTATGATCAAACACATGTGTGGCGAAGAAAACTGCCTCCTGAAACGAAAAAAAAATGAGGAAATCAAAAATCGGCTGTCCGCATATGCGGCAGCCGATTTTCTGGTTTTTAGAACGTAGGTAAATTGTCGAGATTATTGTCTGTACGGCCATCCGCGTTTGAACGGAGATGCTCATCATGATCACGGCCTCTAAAGACGTTTAGTCCGGCAATTTCATTATTTTTAACCATTGATTGTGCGGTTTTGTAATCCACAACACGGCCGGATGTTAACTGCAGCTCCACAATATCGCCGTCTCCGTTTTTACGTACGGCTACAACTTCTTCTGATTGATCCATTTTTTATCATCCTCCCATTGGCTAGTATGGTTCAATGAGGTGGAAGAAATGCATGAATCGGAAGAATAAGTGTTGGACCAGTTGGATCACTCTTGCATACACTAACACGAAAGCGGATGTTTGCAGCGCCAGTAGCGCGGTGGATATCTGCTTTTGACTTTTTAATAAAGCTTATACGGTATAAACCTCATGCTGCTGGACGAAGCGCATTTTGCCCGTATGACCAATAAACTCCTCCATATTATCGTGATAATGCATAAGCCACACCTTTTCCTGAATGTCCTCCGGCAGCGTCAGCAATTCATCCAAGCTTGCATGTACAACCCCGGGAGAAGTGAGCTGGCAGTCATGGAAAATGGTCTCCACGCCATCATTGCTAAGTCTGCTGAGCAAAGCACCATCAAATTTCATATCTGCCGAGTAAAAGAAGTTCTCGTTAAAGAGGAAGGAGTAGCTGAGTTTGCCTGCAATATGATCGGTAAGGATAAGCTTTACTTTAATTCCGGGATGAATCTCATACTCTTCACCTTCTTTAATAGGCCGGACATCGAAGAAATCGGTTATGGCCGTAAGGGGTTCCTGAGTAAGTCCTCCCCGAAGCGTCTGTTCCCACAATGGCTCCACAAGGGTATCCGCGATATAAAGGACTGGCTTCTTGCCATAGCGGAACATCATCTGGAACGCATATTCTTCAAGTCCCCCAACATGGTCGGCATGCATATGGCTGATAAGTACAGCGTCTAAATCATCAAACGAATAGCCAGCATCATGCAGTGATCGTGGTAAAGTAATGCCGCAATCGACGAGCAGCTTAAAGCCGTCTACCTCAACCAGCGCATTATTGTTCGCGTATTTTTTCGCAAAAGCACCACCTGTGCCTAACATTTGAATTTGCATTCTGGAGCCCTCCCGGTACATTTTCTTCCACTTTATCAAATGAGTATCTTGATGACAAACAACAGATGCACTTTTGCCTGCGCCTACATATAATGCAGTAGCATAACGGCGGGAGGACTGAAGGAAGCGATGAGTGCAGCAGCAGCGGCCAAAGGCAAAGGTAAAGTCGTCAAGAAGAAAAAGACAAGTGAGAAAAAGCAGTATCATTACAAGCTTGTATTGTCTGATACATGTGGAGTATGCAAAACGCCTTGTGAGCGGGGAATGAACTATTGGAGGCGGATGCAGGAGCCCGGAGCGGTAGGGAAAGGTGTTCCTTGTGTCTTGACTCGCACGTACAAATAAGGACGAATATTTCCTGGGCAAGCGCATGATTCTACAGCTTTTGACAGCTCTAGGATAGTCTTGTTAGCTGTTAAAAACTTTTAGGCTTGTGCGCAACTTTGGACGAAATTCCGAGTATAACTTTTCATCCAGACAAAACGGATGGAGGGTTATCAGCAATGTTGGTCAGATTTAAAAAAGTAGCCATTCTGCTCGCTATTTTGTCGGTATGTGGTGGTACATTCATATTTGCCGATTCGGCAGTGCAGAAGGTACGAGTAATTGTAAATGGCAGTGAGCTTGATGACGGTGGAATTGTTGTAGACGGAAAGACGTATTTACCGCTGCGCCAAATGGCAAACAGTCTGCACGCACTAGTCGACTGGGATAATCAGAGCAAGAAAGCGACGATTATTAAGCCTAATGTTCATATGATTCTATTCCAGGATAAAGTGATCTTTGGCAATGTGGACAAAGGGAATAAATATACGTTTAACGTTTTCTCTCAGATCGATAACTTGACAACGGACATTTCAGCCGTGAAAGTATCGATTACGGATCCTTACGGCACAGAGAAGGTTATTCAAACTCAGAACGTAAATATTACGAAGGATAACTTCTGGTATCGGACCGAAGACATCAAATATAACTTTGAGTTTGCAGGGAAATACGCCGTTCGGTTTTATTTGAAGACATCACCATCAGATGACTGGACAGTCGTGTCGGAGAAGCTGATTTCTTCCCAATAGCTGTTAATATATGGCGCCTATTGCTGTAAGTACAGCAGCAAGGCGTCTTTTGTTTGACCGCCGTTCCTTCACATGGTACGATACGTTAGTATGTATAATTAACTGAAATGGGGTAATTCCATGAGCGAGCATCAACATGAGCACGGCGAAGATTGCGGTTGCGGACAAGATCATGAACATGATGAGCATGTGTTCATCGTGACAGACGACGAAGGCCAAGAGCGTGAAATGGTCATGGTCTATACATTTGAATCGGAGAATAACGTATATGCAGTATTGCTGGATCGTAACGACCCAGAAGCAGACGGTGTTATCTTCCGTATCGAAGAAGAGAACGAAGAAGCATTCCTCGTTGGAATCGAAGACGATGCAGAGTGGGAACGCGTAACAGCGATCTACGAAGAAATCGCAAAAACAGAGAACGAGAACAAAGAGGCTTAATAGCCGCTACTAGAACACCCGTCTTACCCGAGTAACTGCTCCTGCAGCTGCCGGTAAGACGGGTGTTTTTTATACCTCGATAGAGGCTGACTTATTTCCTTGGATTATAATAAATCGTTCGGCCGTTAAACATCGTTAACTCGGCTTGAAGCTGTTTAGCTAAATATTTGCACAGCTCATTGGCCTTCGCCTTGTCGCCATGGGTTGAACCGTCCGGCAGCACGACTTGAACCGATGAAGGATCATCCGTCCCATTACCAAAGATGATGTATTTGTACCCTGGATTCGTACCTTGCAAGTAGAACCATCGGTCATCCTGCTTGGACTCGATCGTATACGGAAAGGCAGAAGCTGCGTAATCCCAATCGAGCTGGGTTCCTGTTAAGGCGGTTTGATCACGGTAATGAAGGAGCTTTTCCTTCAGTTCTTCTAGTGATAGTTCACTTACGGCAGACCCTTGAACAAGCTTAATCACTGCGCTTTGACTCATTCGTCCCACCCCCATCTCATCATAGCATGTTGATCAGAATGTTTACAATAAGTGGAATAGGCAGGTATATAAAAAGCCGGCTGCATGCCCCTTAAGAGGGAATGCAGCCGACTGTATTTCGTTAGAATATCGCATTTTCCTCGACAATTACTTTAACAAACTGAATGCTGCGGTCTTCCGGCCCTTTAACAGGGAGGCCAACCTCAACATGATCCACGATATAGTCGATGTTTTTCTGCGAGATGACTTCACCCGGCAGCAGAATTGGAATACCCGGCGGGTACACATAGATAAATTCTGCGATAATCCGGCCAGCAGATTCCTTGAAAGGAACAACTTCGGTCTCGCCATAGAAGGCATCGCGAGGTGTTAAGGAGAGCTGTGGAATTTCCGGAATTTTAACTACCAGCTCGCGGGCTTCAGCCCCTTCATGGAAGGCTTCGGATAGACCACGAAGCGAGATAAGTAGTTTTTCAATGGAATCGGACGTATCTCCTGGCGTAACTAGGCAAAGAATGTTATACATGTCACTCATCTCGATCTCTACATTGTAGTGATCACGGAGCCAGTTCTCTACTTCGTAACCCGTAACACCTAAATGACGAACGTGAATCGTTACCTTGGTTGGGTCATAGTCATAGGTTGCTTCATCGCCAAGAATATCTTCTCCGAAGCATTCCAGACCCGGAATCTTATTGATTTGCTCACGTGCATATTGGGCAAGTCCAATTGCGCGTTCTGCAATTTCATGTCCGTTAATCGCCAGGTTGCGGCGGGAAGTATCCAGCGATGCAAGCAGAATATACGAGGTTGACGTAGTAGTCAACATACTAAGAATCGTTTGGATTCGGAACGGATTAATGCGGCCTTTGCGTACGTTAAGAACCGAGCTTTGCGTCATCGATCCACCTAGCTTATGTACGCTTGTTGCTGCCATATCGGCGCCAGCCTGCATAGCTGACATCGGCAGTTTTTCATGGAAATGGATAAGTACGCCATGAGCTTCATCAACTAGAACAGGAATATCGTAGCTGTGTACAAGATCTACAATCTCCTTCAGGTTTGCGCAGATGCCAAAGTATGTTGGGTTAATGACAAGAACAGCTTTTGCATCCGGATGACGGTCGAGTGCACGTTTAACCGAACGAGTTGTAATGCCATGATCGATCCCTAGATTCGAATCGCGTGCAGGCGAGATGAATACAGGACGTGCGCCTGCGAAAATAATCGCAGCCATGACTGATTTGTGCACATTGCGCGGTACGATAATTTTATCGCCTGGCGAGCAGACCGTAAGAATCATCGTAATAATCGCGCCGCTTGTGCCTTGAACGGAGAAGTAGGTGTAGTCGGCGCCAAAGGCATCGGCTGCAAGTTTTTGCGCTTCTTCAATAACGCCGGTTGGCTGATGCAAGTCATCAAGCGGAGCAATATTTATAAGATCGATCGACAAGGCGTTGTCGCCGATAAATTCGCGAAACTCAGTATCGCTGCCGAGACCCTTCTTATGCCCCGGAATATGAAATTGTACCGGATCGTTCTCCGCATGGCGGCGGAGTGCGCTGAAGAGCGGGGTTTTGTTATGATCCATCGCTTTAGTCCCTGCCTTTCGAATATCTTCTAATGTCTTTTGTACAAACAAAGTTGAGTATAGCAAAAACAAGTCGGAATGCAAGTAACAATTTTATCAGGAGCTATGCATTCTGGAGCTGGAACCGGAATGTTCTCCATTTGTTCATAACAATGCGCTGACTTGATATGTTACGATTATGAATGGGGTGAAAACATAATGCGAGATAAACGACTACTCATAGTAATGGCAATTCTAATGACCACCTTCATCGGGTTTGGGATTATTATTCCTGTTATGCCTGAAATGATTAAAGCAGTTAACCCGGGTAATGCGGAAAAACATACGGGCTACATGCTCGCCTTGTATTCTGCGGTATCCTTCATACTCTCTCCTTATTGGGGAGGCTTATCCGATAAGATTGGCAGAAGGCCGATTATAATTACAGGGGTTACAGGTTTTGCGATCAGTTTCCTTCTGTTTGGCTTATCGTCAGACAATCTTACGATGATGTACTTATCACGAATATTAGGCGGACTGTTCTCAGGCGCTGTAACATCCGTCATTGTTGCTTACGTAGCCGACATTACACCGCCAGACCAGCGTACAAAAGGAATGGGACTTGTCGGCATGTCGATCGGGTTTGGCTTTACGATTGGGCCGGGCGTTGGCGGACTGCTCAGCCAAGTTACGCTGGAGACACCATTTTATGCTGCATCTGTGATGGCATTAATCACATTAATTCTTGCTTTCGTGAAGCTGAAGGAATCGCTGCCGCCAGAGAAGAGAAGAGCAGCAAGCGAGAAGCAGCCTTCCCGTTGGTCTGCTTTTACCGGGCCGCTTAAATACTTGTATGTATTGGCCTTCTTCGTTACCTTCACGCTGGCTGGTATGGAAGCAACGCTGCAGTTCTTTGGTATTCAGCGCTTTGACGTCACACCACTGCAGGTAGGTATTCTGTTCTTCGTCTGCGGCTTTGTTGGTGCTCTTGTGCAAGGTGGTGTTGTTCGCCGCCGGATCAAGAAAGGACAGGAGCCGCAATATATTGCAGCTGGACTTATCATTTCGGCAGTCGGATTCTTCCTGCTGCTGGCCGCTCATTCCTTATGGTGGGCTACGCTGTCGCTTGCGGTATTTGGCATCGGCAACTCCTTGATTCGTCCTTGTGTTACATCCTTGATTACACAGAAGACGCAGGTTGGACAAGGCGTTGCATCGGGTCTTAGCTCCTCAATGGACAGCTTGGGTCGGATTCTTGGGCCGCTTATTGGTTCGTTCTTGTTTACGATGGATTTGCGTCTGCCCTATGTATCGGGCGGGATCTTATGCCTCGCAGCTCTGCTGCTGCTTCTGCAATTCCGGAAAATGGACAGTACAAGCACGGTAACTGCTGTTCAGGAATAGCTTTTAATTTAAAGCCGGTTTCTCATCATTTGATGAGGAGCCGGCTTTTTTTGATTTTTCCAGAGAATGGCTTGTCTGGAAGCCGCATATAAATGAGGTAGGGTAAAAAGAGGTGAATGGAAGTATGGGAATGTTGTCTTGGCGCAAATGGGCAGCAATTATTTTGGGAAGTCTGCTTATTTCGGCCGGAATCAATTTTTTTCTAATGCCATTAATGATATTGGATGGGGGCCTCATTGGAATTGCCCTTATCGTAAATTATCTATTTCATGTTCAAGTTGGGTTAACGATGCTAATTTGCAGCATTCCAATCTTCGCTCTGGCGTGGTTTCAAAGCCGAAGTATGATCTACCAGAGTATTAACGGCTTGCTGTTGTCCAGTTATGTCATCGACCTGCTAAGCCCGTATCGATTTTATTTTCTCTATTATATTGAATGGACCCCATTTACTCGCGCTGTGATTGGCGGGTTTTGCATTGGGACAGGCATCGGCATTATGCTTCGCAACGGCAGCACAACAGGCGGGACGGATTTGCTTGCGCATTACCTTTCCCGTTACATTCCTCTTAATGTAGGCGTGATTATTTTTCTGACGGATTTTCTGATTATCGGTACAGGAGCTTTTTTGCTGCCTGAAAATACGTTCTTACTATCCTTAATTACAGTGGCGGCGGGGGGAGTAGCAACCAGCTTATGTACCTGGAACCTGCCGCATAACCATCACTTTAGACAGGAATAAAGCCGGAGGCACACGCCTTCGGCTTTGTCTTGTTTTCTGGTTTCCGGTACTTAAGGAGCCAAGCCCTTCATAATAAAGGCTATCGTCGCTTCCCGTTCCTGTTCGTCATTCCAACTGCTTAAGTCACGTTTTCCGTATAAAGTACGTATAGCGGCGTAGCCAATTAAGGAAGAGACAGTCAAGCGAATGATGGTATATGGTGACCAGTCCACTAATGTACCGTCCTCCTGGAACCGACGGATGTTAGGGGTGATTTTCTCAAATACCTTAGCAAGAACAAGTTTCTCGAATTGCTCCTGCAATTCAGGGTGAAACGGAATTTCCTGAATAAAGATCTTAAGCACGTGCATGTGCTTCTCCAGGAATGCTAGCCTATTCTCGAGAATCGCACGAAGCATCTGGTCATAGCTGTCGTATTTGCTATCCAGTACTTTATAAAATTCCCGCATAACAAAAGGTGCGACAAGCTTTGCCATTACAGGTGCTACGATGGATACAAGCAGATCTTTTTTTGTTTTGTAATGACGGAATATCGTTCCTTCCGCTACTCCAGCGCGTTGTGCAATCTCATTGGTGGAAGACGCGGCATAACCTTTCTCTGCGAAAATCTCGGAAGCTGCTCTAACGATCCTAAGCTGCTTCTCTGTCATCGTCTTCTCATCCCCGAGCTTGCCCAGCTCTTCCAGCCATTCTTCAATCGGCTCGCTCATGCTGACACTCCCTTTATTCATTCCTGTCCATTCCTTCTATTATAGCAGAACTTAAAACCAGCCTACATGCGGCGATGCTTCTTCAGCGCAACGACGTTCAGGAGCGCGAAGATTATAGATAAGCCTGCCAGTACATAAATATCGAGCTGGATATCGCCAATGCCTTCTCCTCTGATCATGATGCCGCGCATCGCATCTGCTCCATAATAGAGCGGCATGATGTAACTGAGTTTTTGCAGAACCGGATTCATCGCATCCAGATTAAATAATCCGGAGAAGAAGGCCTGAGGTACGATAATGATCGGAATGAATTGAATGATTTGGAATTCGCTGCTTGCAAACGAAGAGAGCAAAGTGCCTAGGGTCAATGCCGTCAGCGATAGTAATAGATTAATGAGCAGCATATTCACGATATTTCCGGACATTGACATGCCCAGCACCTGTACGGAATACCAGGCAATTAAGGAAGCTTGGATCAAGGTGAAGATACCAAAGCCGGCTAGGTATCCAAGGACGATCTCAGATCGCCGAATGGGAGTAGCCAGCAGCCTTTCCAACGTGCCGCTCGTACGTTCTCGCAGGAAGGAAACACCTGCAAGCAGGAACACGAAGAAGAAGGAGAAGAAGCCGATCAATACAGGACCAAAGGAGTCAAAGGAGGCCATATCTGGTCCACCGTACAAATAATGAACGGTTGGAGCGAGGTCTTGTGCGCCGCTTTGCAGAGCTTTCTGTAGAACTAGCTGAGTACTGCGGCTGACCGAAGGATCGCTTCCTTCTAGTGTAATATCAGGCTTGCCGTCTACGATCTGAATAATAGCGTCCAGATCGCCATCATGAAGAGCTTTATCTGCTGCATCAAAGGAGTCAAAGAGTGTAATGCTTGCTTGCTGCTCCTCCAGCTTCTCGGAAAGAGCGGCAGTAGGACCGACCAGGCCGATTTCCGGAGAGACGGTATTACCGTCAAAGACAAGCTTTGTCAGACTCAAAATGAGCAGTGGAGCAAGGAATAATAAGGCAAGCGTCCGCTTGTCGCGTAGAAACTGGCGTGTAATTCGAACAACTAGAGCACGTATTCTCATGAATGCTCACTCCTTTCGCTGCCAAGCGAGATAAAGGCTTCTTCAATCGTATGGACGCCAGCCTGCACCATGATCGCTACAGGAGTGTCAACGGCGATCAGCTTTCCGTCCCGAATGAGGCCAAGCCGATCACATTTCTCCGCTTCGTCCATGACGTGGGTTGTCACGATAATCGTAACTCCTTTTTCCGTCAGAGTCCTCAGCTCGTTCCAGATCGTTTTCCGAAGCACGGGATCAATACCTACGGTTGGTTCATCCAGAACGAGCAGCTGCGGCTCATGCAGCAGGGCAATGGCCAGTGACAGTCTGCGTTTCATCCCACCGGAATAAGCGCTCGTCTGTTTATCCAGATGGTCGGTCAGATTGACCAGTGATGCGGCAGATTGCATGCGGTCAGCAAGAACTTTTCCCTTAAGTCCATAGAGAGAGCCGTAGAATGCCATGTTTTCCTTGCCGGTTAACTCCTGATATAAGGCGTCGGATTGCGCCATATAACCAAAGGTTTGCAGCATTTTCAGCTGTGGCATAGGTTCACCGAATAATTGAATGTTGCCGGCATCTGCCCGGTCAATGCCGGTTATAAGTTTAATAAGGGTTGTTTTACCCGATCCAGATGGTCCGAGCAGTCCGAATAACTCCCCCCGTGGTACCGTGAGCGAAATATCGTCAAGAACCGTCCGATCGCCAAATCGTCTTACAATGTGTTGAGCGATAATAGCAGAATCTGCAGATGTTTCGGTAGCCTTTGTCATGGTTCACACCCCTTGTTATTCATAATGAGTGAATACTCACTTTTTAGTATAGATATGCTATTCGAAGTTGTAAAGTGAGTACTTACTCACAAAAGATACTGGACTTAAGTCGTAGAGGCCCTCCGACCAGGGGCGAGAGTAAAGTACCGTCTCCAGACGTTTTTACATTATTTTCAATGCAGGTATGCTTAGAACTGTCAAATACACAAAAGAGAATTCCGAATAGGGAGAAGGAGTAGTTGTAATGAATAAGTTAACCGAATGGTCGTTCCGCAACAGGGCGGCCGTCATCCTGATCGTCGTGATGGCTTTGGTGATGGGAGTTGTCAGCTATTTGAAGCTGCCAATGGAGTTCCTGCCGGAAGCTGATAATCCGCAGGTCATGGTGACGGTAATTGGACCTGGCATGGACGCCAAGTCGATGGAACAGCTAGTAACCAACCCGCTGGAAGAAGCAGTAGGGTTCACGAAGGGCAAGACCGATATGTTCTCGACTTCGGGTAATGGTTATGCACAAGTAAATTTGAATTTTGATTCGAATACAAACATGAAGGAAGCGAAGGCGGAAGTAGAGAGGACTGTTGATCAGATCCAGCTGCCACAAGGCGTTATGAAGCCTTTCGTTATCCAATACAATACATCGATGATTCCGATCTCCTGGATTACCCTCACATTCGAGGATGGACTGAGTGAGCAAGAGAAAGACGCGAAGCTTAAGGAGATTACAACTGAACTGCAAAAAGCGGAAGGTGCAGGTGAAATTAGCGTCAGCGGTAAATCTACACCGGCTGTGCATGTGACTCCGCTTACGGATAAGCTCGAAGAGAAGGGTATTCCTGTTCAAACCCTTCTTAGTGTCCTGCAAGGAAGAGGAGTGTCCTCATCCATTGGTGAACGTGCCATTGACGGCGCATCCGGCAACATCAATGTCTATGATCAAGTAACGAGTATAGATACTTTGCGCAAATTGCCTATCGCGCCAGGGGTTAAGCTTGAAGATGTAGCTGCTGTTGAGCAAGCGAAGGAACAAGAAAGCATCGGCCGAATGAACGGTAAAGATGCCATTATGTTTACAATTTCAAAGACAGCTAATGCGAATGCCGTTACGGCAGGTAAAAATATCGAGAAGACGGTAGAGCGGTTAAGTAAGGATGTAGCTGGTGCTGAGATCTCGGTACTGATGAGTACGTCTGATACGGTCGTACATTCGGTTGACAGCATGCTGCGTGAAGTTCTGCTCGGCGCGTTGTTCGCTACCATTATCATTCTGATCTTCATGCGTAATTGGAGAGCGACGCTGGTTACGATTGTATCGATCCCGTTATCGTTAGGTATTACGTTGTATTTGCTGGACCTGTCAGGGGTTACGCTTAATATCATTACACTTGGCGGTGTTGCAGTAGCAGTCGGCCGACTGGTCGATGACAGTATAGTCGTAATCGAGAATGTCTACCGAAGACTGCAGAAAGAGCCATTCTCCAAAACCGTTATTATTGATGCGACTAAAGAAGTAGCAACGGCGATTACATCATCCACTCTTGTTACTGTGGCCGTATTCCTGCCGATGGGTCTGCTGCGCGGCTCGCTGCAAGCTTTCCTCCTGCCATTCGCACTGACTGTGGCATACTCGCTGCTTGCTTCGCTGCTTGTTGCTTTGACAGTTGTGCCGCTGCTTAGCGCGTTCTTGCTTCGCGGTACCAAAGAAAAACCGCATAAAGGCTCGAGCAAATTTGCTTCGTTCATTCGTTGGAATTTGCAGCATAAATGGATTACGTTAGTTGTTGCTCTTCTATTGTTTGTAGGATCAATCAGTGCTTATGTGATGATGCCTAAAGGTGCGCTTGATTCCTCCAGTGCTGAGAATGTCAATGTATCCTTGCAATACCCAAGTGATACTCCGTCTGATCAAGTAGAGCAGGGCGGTACAAAGCTGGAAACCTTCCTGAAGGATAACAAAAGTGTTGAATGGGTTATCATGCAGCTAGGCAACAGCGCGGATAACGCCAAGTACGGTGCTGTTTCTTCTCCAACACTCGTTACTTACACGATTGATTTGAAAGACGGCGTTGATGCCGAGAAATTTATGGATGAAGTGAAAACGCAAAAAAGTAATTTCGGTGATGCAGAGCTTATCATTAATGCAGCTGACCTTATGATGGGCGGCGGTTCATCACAAATCTTTATCGATGTTACAGGCGATGATCCAGAGAAGCTTACACAAGCTGCGGATCAGCTGATCGCTAATATTAAACCAATCAAGGACGTTCTGAAAGTACAAAGCAATCAGGAAGAGAAGAAACCGGTCTATACCTTCCAGGTTAATCCGGAGCAGGCGAAAGGCCAAGAAGTTGCTATGCAGCTGCAAAGTATGCTGAATCCTGTGCCGCTTGGCAGTATTCAAGTAGAAGGCCGCGAAACGTCCGTCGTTATGCAGCCAGTCATTAATCCGGACACGGAAGAGGAGCTTAACAAGTTAACAATTGCTACAGCTTCCGGTATTGTTCCGATTACGAATGTAGCTAAGCTTGTGAAATCAGAAGAACCAAGCTTGTACTATCACAAAGAAGGTAAAATGTATGTTCGGGTTACAGCCGATGCTGAACCTAGCCAGCTGTCTGTTGTAGGCAAGGAAATTCAGAAAGCGGCAGATAAGCTGGAGCTTCCAGAAGGTGTAACGCTTAAGGTTGGCGGTGCATCTGCAGATCAATCAAGTGACTTTGCAGACATCGGCATGACAGCGCTAATCTCTATCGGTCTTGTTTACTTGATCATGGTGCTTACCTTCAAGACGCTTCGTGCACCACTTGCGATCCTCTTCTCGCTGCCCCTGGCTGCGATTGGAGCTGTAATTGGACTCCTGATCTCCGGGGTAACACCAGACTTTACTGCAATGTTTGGCGCTCTCATGCTAATCGGTATTGTTGTCACGAATGCAATTGTGTTAATTGACCGAGTGAAGCAAAATGAAGAGACGATGACGATCCGCGATGCCTTAGTCGAAGCAGCCACAACACGGATGCGCCCAATCGTAATGACGGCTGTCGCAACCATTTGCGCAATGCTTCCACTCGTCTTTGGTTCAAGCGAATCGGGCAGTATCGTATCACAAAGCCTTGCAATTGTTGTTATCGGTGGTCTCGCGGCTGCAACGCTGCTTACCCTGATCGTTGTACCATGTATGTATGAGTTGATGTTCTTCCGTACTTCGCGCAAGCAGCGCCGTGCGGGCGCTCAATCTGCGCAAGGTGTAACAGCTGTGCAAGTGCAATAAAAAGAAAAAATCCGATTCCCACATGGGAAGCGGATTTTGCTTATTGGGATGCCAAGCGATACAACGGCATTAACGTTTCATAGGTTTGCTGGGCAAACTTATACAAGGCATCTCCATCCTGCAGGAGCGGGTCACCGGTCGGAATGTGGCGGCCGATAAGTAATTCGGCTTTCTGCACATCACGCAGGCGGGTAAGCGCGTTAGTCCAGTCCTGATCGGACATTTCGCTGACAGACTTGGATTCTTTCTTCATATGGTCAAGGGAAAGGACATAATCGGATGGGACAGCCGCAATGACCTCGTCCAGATGTTCTAAGTAAATGGATGCAATGTGGGATTTATTAGGCGCCTCATAAATAAGGGCGAACCATAAGAATAGGTGATCGTCGAACAAGCCAAGCTGGAAATGTGGGTGTGCTTTGTAGCCGCGTTTGTTGTTGCAGATTGCAAACCAAGTATCCTTTGGCGGGTTTACCGTACGGCGCGCATGTTTGGCAATATGCAGGAACATCTCGTCACTTGCCTGCACGGCAATATCGCCGGCAAGCTTTTCGCCGAGATAGCGGAATTTCGGCCGGATCCGTTCCTCAATAGCCGACATTCGCTGCTCCAGGCCATCGATCAGGAAAGTATCAAAGTCTTTTTGTTCAAAGCCTGTAAAGGCTGCTGGCGTCGTTGTAGTCGTCATCTATGTTCTCTCTCCTCACAATTGAAACAAATAATAATGGTTCATTATAGCACATCCAAGGCAGTGGTACAGCTTCGATAGGGGGCATGTCCCCTCTTGCGGGCGGCTTGACCGCCCTTTTTTTAAATTAGACGGCCTTTAAGCGAAAATTAGTCAATAATCCAAGTTGCCAGAACATAAGATGGAGTATAAGATAGAGGTAAGAACAAATTGTCAGACTATTTCGTCAAATGCTAAAAAGGGAGGGATTGCCGTGAATAAGAGCTACGAAGTCGAATATTGTAATTTGGAGCTGCGATTTGATCGCCGGCAAATCCAAAACCTCATCCGTGATCTCATTCAGGAAGGGTACTCCTTGTATTGGAGCGAAACGGAGGGGCAGTTCCTCATTTCAATTCGAACTGGTCGTAAGCTCGTGAAGTTAAGGTTTCAGCGGATGAAGAACCGTTACAAGATCGTCGGGGATTACACCATTAAGGACGAGAAACTGTCGGAGTTGCTTGAAAAGCTTATTAATGACACACGTGGACATGCGATTGTCAAGCGGATCAAAGATCGTCAGATCGTCATTGAGAACATTATGTTTGGTGAAATAATACGACTTGTGGAGGTGTCCGGTATGGAACATCGGATTATTTATCAAAAGAAGCCATTCGTAACTATAGAGGAAATGATCAAAGCTTTTCAATCCAAACGGGCGGAGGAACGCGCAGCGGTATTACGTTATGAATTGGATTATGAGCTGACGGTACTCTTTGACGCTCTGCAAGAGAACAATGAAGAGGCCGTTGCTGAATCGAAGGAAAAACTTGTGCTGCTCCGTTCGGAGATGCTGCAGCTTGAATTATAAGGCTAATAATGAATGATTTGATAAATCGGCTGAATGGTTCTTAATGAATCATTTGGCCGGTTTTTTTCATTTTCTGGTTAGCATTTCTTCGTAATATAAGGTAAACTTTCTAATGCGGTCAGGAAATCTAATGGGTGTTTGGCGACAAATTCCGCACAAATGGTTTTCATCTCTTTGCAAAAAGAGTAATATAAAACTATTGAAGACCACCATACTATAAAAAAAAGGATGGAAGAAACCAAATGGCAAAACAGCAAATCGGCGTTATCGGCCTCGCAGTTATGGGCAAAAACCTCGCGCTTAACATTGAGAGTAGAGGCTTCACAGTTTCGGTATATAACCGTTCCCGTGAAAAAACAGATGAATTGATCAAAGAATCCGAAGGCAAGAACCTTGTTCCTGCTTACACAGTTGAAGAGTTCGTGCAATCGCTCGAATCTCCTCGCAAAATTCTGATCATGGTACAAGCTGGCGCTGGTACTGATGCTACAATTGACGCTCTTGTTCCTCACCTGGACAAAGGCGACATCATCATCGACGGCGGCAACGCTTATTTCCCTGACACGGTTCGCCGCAGCAAAGCTCTTGAAGAGCAAGGCATCCGCTTCATCGGTACTGGTGTATCCGGCGGTGAAGAAGGCGCACTGAAAGGTCCTTCCATTATGCCAGGCGGCCAAGAATCCGCGTACAAACTGGTTGAACCAATCCTTACTGCTATCTCGGCAAAAGTCGGCGACGACGCTTGCTGCACATATATCGGTCCAGACGGTGCCGGCCACTATGTAAAAATGGTGCATAACGGTATCGAGTACGGCGACATGCAGCTCATCTGCGAAGCATATGACCTGCTGAAAAACACGCTTGATCTGAGCGCTGAAGAGCTTCACAGCATCTTCACCGAGTGGAACAAAGGCGAACTGGACAGCTACCTGATCGAGATCACAGCTGACATCTTCTCCAAATATGACCCTGAGACAGGTAAACCTATGGTTGACGTTATCCTTGACTCTGCTGGTCAAAAAGGCACAGGCAAATGGACAAGCCAAAGCTCCCTGGACCTTGGCGTGCCATTGTCGATCATTACGGAATCCGTATTTACTCGCTTCCTGTCCGCTATGAAGGAAGAGCGCGTAGCTGCAAGCAAAGTATTGAACGGTCCTGAGAAAAAAGCATTCCAAGGCGACAAAGCGGCATTCATCGAATCCGTACGCAAAGCGCTGTTCGCAAGTAAAATCTGCTCGTACGCACAAGGCTTCGCTCAAATGCGTGCAGCATCTGAAGAATATGATTGGAACCTTCGTTACGGCGACATCGCGATGATCTTCCGCGGCGGCTGCATAATCCGTGCACGCTTCCTGCAAAACATCAAAGATGCTTACGATCGTGATGCTAACCTGCGCAACCTGCTCCTCGATCCTTACTTCCAAGGTATCGTTGAGTCGTACCAAGGCGCATGGCGTGAAGTGGTTGGCGCAGCTGTTACTAACGGCGTACCAGTACCTGCTTTCTCAAGCGCACTGTCGTACTTCGACAGCTACCGTACAGAGCGTCTGCCAGCTAACCTGCTGCAAGCGCAACGTGACTACTTCGGTGCTCATACGTTCAAACGTTTGGACAAAGAAGGTTCGTTCCACCACAACTGGATGAACTCCTAATCCGAATTGATTATTTTAGCCCGTAAGACGCTTCAATGAGACATTGGCGCAAACGTGTTGCCTCCTGTTCGGAGTAATGCTTGCGGCGAATGAGCAGCATTGACGCTTCGGCGAAATAATGAAAGTTTTTCAATAAGCGTGGCTGCGAAAGGTCCCTGAGAGCAGGGTCCTCGTCAGCCACCTTTTTTTTAATATATTCAAGCATCCATACGACATCTTCACGGCATAACGGGTGATCGGGGCTTAAAATACGATCCATTCGGACATTGCTTGGGTGGGAAGCGGGCAAATTCGAATCACTGGTCATGCCATCTTCACTCCTATTCATGATATATGCATCATTATCATCCATACGGCATATGCAACTTTTTTATACCCTATTCCGGATAAAAAATGATATGATGTTGTGGTAAATAATATCGGAACAGACTAATAGGGGAGTTCTTGCAGTGGATCTACGCACAAGAAAAATTGTATTAGTAGGCTTTATGGGAACGGGCAAATCAACCGTCAGCCGACTGCTTGCAGAGCAGCTCGGATGTTCGCGTTACGATTCGGATGAGGTCATCGAGCAAACCGAAGGGACAATCTCGAAGCTGTTCGAAACCTATGGTGAGGCAGGCTTCCGCGATATCGAAAGCAAAGTGCTGGATTCGCTGTTAGAGGTCGATGCACGCTCTATTATCGCAACTGGCGGCGGAGCAGTTCTGCGGGAACATAACCGGGAAGCTATGCTGAAGCATGGATTCGTGGTTGCGCTTACGGCAGATGCGGAGCATATCATTAATAGAGTGAAGTCTGACACTACTCGTCCATTACTACAGGGTGATGTAGCTGCCAACGTTCACCGCATTATGGAGCAGCGCAAGCATGCTTATGATTTTGCTCACCTCCAATTGGATACAACATCATTAACGCCGCAGGAAGCAGCAGAGGTCATTCTTCAAGCTCTGCAAGAGGAATAGCAGGAGCAACGTTCAACTACTTTAAATAAAAGGAGAACTGCAGCACAATGGATGTTATCGTTACACCTACTCCAATACTTAAAGGGGAAATTCAAGCACTTTCCTCTAAAAATTATACGACTCGCTACTTACTGGTCGCTGCGCTTGCGGAAGGTACAAGCACGATTTATTATCCAGCTCACAGTGAAGACAGCGACGCAATGCGCCGTTGTATCCGTGATCTGGGTGCAATCGTAGAAGAAGATGAAGAGAAAATCGTCATTACTGGCTTTGGCAAAAATCCAAAGGCAGTTGAGCAGCTGGATGTAGGCAATGCTGGTGCCGTCCTTAGGTTCCTTATGGCGATTGCTACGCTTTGCCCGGATGTAACCTTCATTAACCGTTACCCAGATTCACTTGGCAAACGTCCACATAACGATCTGATCGACGCACTTGGCCAAATAGGTGTGAAGGTTGAACATAACGAGGGTAAGCTGCCGATCCGTATTCAAGGCGGAGCACCAAAAGGCGGAAAAATTCAAGTATCCGGCAATGTCAGCTCGCAGTTCCTGAGCGCCTTGTTGTTCTTGACGCCGCTGCTTGAAGAAGACAGCGAGATCGAAGTGCTGCATGATCTGAAATCCAAGGTTGTTGTTGGACAAACACTGGAAGTGCTGGAGCAGGCAGGTATCGTGATTCATGCAAGCGAGGATCTGATGAACTACCGTATTCCAGGCGGACAAAAGTATGAAGCGAAGAAATATGTCGTGCAAGGGGACTACCCAGGTTCGGCAGCTATTCTTGCAGCAGCAGCGGTTACGAATTCGGACGTTATTGTTCATCGTCTGGAGGAGAATAGTAAACAAGGCGAGCGCGCTGTTGTTGACGTCCTCCGTATGATGGAAGTTCCAATGACTCATGAGAACGGAATTGTTCATGTAAAGGGCAATGGCAAGCTGAAGGCTGTTGAATTCGACGGCGATAAAGCTACGGATGCGGTTCTTGCTATGGTTGCTGCGGCAGTCTTTGCTGAAGGGACTTCGCGTTTCTATGATGTAGAGAACCTGCGCTACAAAGAGTGCGACCGTATTACGGATTATTTGAACGAGCTGCGTAAAGCTGGAGCGAATGTAGAAGAACGCCAAGCAGAAATTATCGTTCATGGCCGTCCGGAAGGTGTAGAAGGCGGCGTTGAAATTAATGCCCATTATGATCATCGTGTGATTATGGCACTTACTGTCGTGGGTCTTCGTGCGAAGAATCCGATCCGGATCCGCGATGCGCATCATGTTGCTAAGTCATATCCGATTTATTTCGATCACCTGAAAGCGTTAGGTGCGAACGTAGAGTGGGTAGAATAAGAGTAAACAGATGAAAGCGAGGCGTTGATAATGGCATTTCAAAATCCGACCCGCGATGAAATAAAAGAAATTCTGCAGGCGAGCACGAATATCGCTGTTGTTGGTTTATCCGATAAGCCTGACCGTGTGTCTTATATGGTATCTGAAGCGATGCAGAAGAAGGGTTATCGGATTATTCCGGTTAATCCCGCTGCCGAAACGATTCTGGGTGAGAAATGCTACGCAACGCTTAAGGATATTCCAGAACCCGTCGATATCGTCAACGTATTCCGTCGACCAGAGCATACTCCACCTATTGCGGAGGAAGCTGTTGCGATTGGAGCGAAGACGCTTTGGCTGCAGCTTGGGATCGCTAATGATGATGCAGCTAAGATTGCATTTGATGGCGGGCTTCAGGTCATCATGGATCGCTGTATTAAGGTTGAGGATTCCATCTTACTGCCGCATGGGAAGGCTTCAATCTAGACGCACCTCAACGTTATACTTTTTACATTGGCGGGCCATCAGGCCCGTCTTTTACTTTGACAAAAAAGCGTAGACACCGTACCATCGATATAGAGATTTGGATAAGACAATAGTGCATGCTTACGAAGTAAGAATTGCTTTGCAATTCTTTTTAGGTAGAAGCTTACGAAGTTAAGAATTATCGCAAGAACGCAATTGGATGGATGCTTACGAAGTAAGAATTGCTTCGCAATTCTTTTTAGGAGGTGAAAAGGTGAATTTTCTAGGAAGGTTTCAGCAGCTTGGACGTGCAGTTATGCTGCCGATGATCGTACTTCCAGCTGCGGCAATCTTTTTATTTCTTAGTCAGCTGCCATGGGATCTTCTTGGATTACCCGATGCTGCAGACTATTTGAAAGCGGCAGGAAATGCGATCTTTATGTTTCTGCCTTATATTTTTGCTGTTGGCGTATCGTTGGGACTTACGAGTAATGCCATTGCAGCAGGTATGGCTGCCTTAGCGGGCATGGTCATATATGTTGGTGTTACGGGTGCAGCGGAAGCACAGATTGAACCAACGGTGTTTGTAGGCTCAATTATCGGCATCATCTCCGGGTTCAGCTATGAGCGGTTTAAGAATTTACGTCTGCCTGAATACATACAGTTTTTCGGAGGGCCGAGGTTTGTTCCTCTGTTCGTCAGCTTCGTTACCGTAGTACTCTCGATGGCGATGATTGGGGTAGCACCGTTAATCCAGCGCATGCTGGAATGCTTAGGTGATGTGGTCGCTTCCGGCGGTGGTTTTGGCGTTTTCTTGTTCGGTTTTTTATATCGGATACTTGTTGTTTTTGGTCTGCATCATTTGCTCAGCCACGTGTTCTGGTTCCAGGTCGGCGGATATGAGACGGCAAACGGTGCAATGGTTTATGGTGATCTGCCGAGATTTTTCGCAGGTGATCCAACCGCAGGTGCCTTTATGGCCGGGATGTATCCAATCGTCATGTTTGCCTTACCGGCCATTGCCTTGGCGATCATTCATGAAGCAAGGGAAGATTTGAAGCCGAAAATCCGGAAAACGTTTATGTATGCTGCACTGGCTTCATTTTTGACAGGTGTCACGGAACCGGTTGAATTTGCTTTTCTATTCGTTGCGCCTTACCTGTTTGTCGTGCATGCTTTGTTATCCGGCATCATTATGTGGGTCACGTATGAGCTTGGCATCCGGCATGGCTTCTCGTTCTCAGGTGGCGTCATTGACTATATTATTAATGAGCATTTGGCAACAAAAGGCTGGCTGCTTATTCCAATCGGTATTGTTGTTGGGATTATTTATTACGTACTGTTCCGGTGGGCGATTAACCGGTTCCGTATTCCGACGCCGGGACGTGAGGAGGGCTCGCAACTTGATGAATGGGCAGGTGACATTCCATATCGTGCTCCTCTTATCCTTCAGGCGATTGGCGGGAAAGACAACATTGTGCAAATGGAGTCCTGCATTACAAGGCTTCGCCTCAAAGTAGCCAATGAAAAGCTGCTTGATAATAACTCGCTCCGCAATTTAGGGGCAGCAGGTGTGCTGCGGCTAGGCGGCGGCAACGTCCAAGTGGTATTCGGTACGTATTCGGAGCTGATACGAGCTGAGATGCTGAAGGCTATTGAACGGGATCAAGAACAGGTGCTCTTTAGTTCCCCGGTACAAGGCCGAATGATTCCGCTGGAAGATGTACCTGATCCCATATTTGCGGGCAAGCTGGTCGGACAAGGCGTGGCCTTTATTCCAGATAAAGGCGAGCTGGTATCACCGGTTAAAGGTACCGTCATTATTGTGTATCCAACGATGCATGCTGTAGGCATACGAACGTTGGAGGGGCTTGAAGTATTGCTCCATATCGGAATAGACACGTCCAAGCTGACCGGGAAATCGTATTTCAAAGCAGTTGTACAGGAAGGCCAGGAGGTTAATCCAGGAGATATGCTCGTTCGATTCGACCTGCAAAGAGTTCGAAAGGAGAGCAAATCGCTTGCAACGCCAATGGTCATCACGAATTCGGATCTCGTCCATTCTTGGCGTTTTGCGCCATTCAAAGCGGTGAAGAAAGGACAGTCTTCTGTCTTGTCAGTTGTACTTAAAGAGAGAAATGGTGGAGGGGAACGACCATGATACAAGGAATAGGAGCTTCGGCAGGCATTGCGATCGGGAAGTCGTTTGTACTTCCGAATTGGGAGTGGGAATTTCCTGAGCAGCGTGTCGATGTAGCTGATTTTGCCCGGGAATTTGAACGAGTCTATGAAGGAATTCGCACATCCAAGCATGAGATTGAGCAAATCAAGGATGAGCTTAGGGATGTTGTTGGCTCGGATGAAACTCAGATTTTTGATGCACATCTGGCCATATTGGATGATCCAGTCTTCATGAATGAGATTCAAGGGATTATCCAGCGCCAGTATAAAGCGGCAGAAGTTGCGGTAAAAGAGGCTATCGACCATTTCGTCACGATGTTTGATCTGCTTGATGACGAATATATGAAGGAACGTGCCCTTGATATTAAGGATGTCGGTAACCGTCTGCTCAAGCATTTGCTTGGTGCACCGGAAATTACACTGCCTTCCGATACTCAGCCTTTTATTCTAATTGCAAGAGAGCTCTCTCCTTCCCAGTTGGCCCATATTAACCCGAATAATGTGCTTGGTATTGTAACGCTTGCTGGTAGTTCGACTTCTCACTCTGCCATAATGGCCCGTGCGCTTGGTGTACCACTTGTTGTTGGGGTGGAGGCGAAGCTCGAGGAGCCGATTCAAACTGGTCAATCTCTCATTATTGATGGTACGGAAGGACTTCTCTTTATTGAGCCCGAAGATGCGTTAATCGATCATTATTCGGAGCTTCAAGGACGCCTGGCTGAAGCAAGACAGCAGCTGAACAGCATTGCCGGACATCAATCCGTAACTCCGGACGGGAAGGTGCTGGGACTTGCCGCGAATATCAGTTCCTTGAAGGAGCTTGAGGTAGCACTCTCCACCGGGGCTCATGGTGTTGGACTGTTCCGTACTGAATTTCTGTATATGGATCGGAACCGTTTTCCGAAGGAAGAAGAGCAATATGAGGTTTATAAAAGTGTTGCAGAAAAGCTGGCGGGAGAACCCTTAATTATTCGAACACTTGATATCGGCGGCGATAAGCAGCTTGATTATTTTAATATCCCTGAAGAGGATAATCCGTTTCTTGGTTATAGAGCCATCCGGATTTCACTCGATCGTAAAGATCTGTTCAAGACACAGCTTAGAGCAATCCTTCGGGCAAGTCACTATGGGCAAGTTAAGATCATGTATCCGCTGATTTCGTCCGTGGAGGAAGTAAGAGCTGCTAACAATGTGCTTGCTGAAGCGAAGCAGGAGCTGGAGCAGGAAGGGATTCCTTATAATGCGAATATCCAGGTAGGCATTATGATCGAAGTGCCTGCAGCTGTTATACTGGCTGATTTATTGGCGCAGGAGGTTGATTTCTTTAGCATTGGTACTAACGACCTTGTTCAGTTTACGCTGGCAGTGGACCGAATGAATGAAGAGATCAGCTATTTGTATGAGCCTTTCCATCCAGCGGTGCTGCGTATGCTGAAGCTGACGGTCGAAGCGGCGAAAAGAAATCGTATTAAGGTTGGCGTATGCGGTGAGCTTGCGGGCGACCTGCGCGCACTTCCGATCTGGCTTAGCCTAGATGTAGATGAGCTGAGTATGTCCTCTCATTCCATTCTGCAAGTGAAAGAGCGGCTGCTCTGCACAAGGCAGGAAGACAGCCACTCCTTGCTCGAGCAGCTTATGGAATGTCGTACGAGCGCAGATATTCATAACAAACTGAAGCAGTTTATGGATTCAGTTGATGGCAAAGGAGCAGCGTCCGCGATTTAGCGGACGGCTTCTTTTGTATTCAAATATAAGAAAGTATAAGATTTCCCTATACTACGCTTATATTTCACACGCGAAACGTATGCTGCTCCTTCTAAGACAGAGCAACGTTTACGCTTGAGCCTGCTGTTCTAATGCATCCACGAATGCTTTCGCATAAGGAGGCAGATCAGGTGGACGGCGGGCTGATATGATGTTGCCATCAACAACAACAGCTTCATCGAACCATTCAGCTCCGGCATTTTCCATATCATCGCGAATACCTGGTGTAGAGGTAACTTTACGACCTTGCAGGATTTTAGCCGAAATAAGCACCCAGCCTGCGTGACAGATTTGTCCGATAGGCTTGCCAGCAGCATCAAGCTCCTGAACGAGCTCCAGTACTTTCGGATAGCGGCGAAGCTTGTCTGGCGCCCAGCCGCCAGGCACAAGCAGACCGGCAATGTCGGTGCTGTTCACTTCGTCAAAGGACAGGTCAGCGACAGCAGGAACACCATATTTTCCGATATGCTTTTTCCCTTTTTCAGGACCGGCATACAAGACAGTTGCTCCGGCTTCGCGGACCCGATAAACCGGGTACCAGAGTTCAAGATCTTCGAACTCGTCATCAAGAAGACAAATAACGGTTTTATTATGTAATGACATATTTGATTTCCTCCTGTATTTATTATTTCTTTACCATTGTAACGAAGGAGAACTCATGAATCAAACGAACAAACACCGACTAATACGTTTTATCCCGGCTGTCCTATGGATGGCGGTCATATTCGGATTTTCCTCCCGGACGGGTGATGAGATGAACACGATGCTGCCGTTTTTCCAGCGCTTCTTCCCATCTATGTCGAGCTTTGACTGGGGACATTTTCTCGCTTATTTTTTATTAGCAGTTACTTTTGACTATGCAATTGGAGCAAAGGGAGACCGTATTCTCTATAAATGCTTAATAGTGATTGGCTGCGGGCTCTACGGCGTAACGGACGAGTTCCATCAATCGTTTGTAGGCGGCAGAATGACTGACGTGCTAGATATCCGTAATGATATGATTGGAGCAGCTGTATGGGTTATATTGGCTGCCTATCCGCGGATCAAAAGACGTTGGCGGAAAGTTGCTCCATAGTAAAAATTACATAGTGCAGATAAGCAGGATTTTTTGTAGAAAAGGTCGAATCCTTTACGCAGCGAAAAAAGAAATTGAAATGGAAATGCAGCCGCGCGTAAAGGAGTGGGCCAAAGTGCAGAAAAGGTGTCATTGCGGTGACATCATGAAGATGAAACTGCGTACAGTGATCTATTCGGGCAAAGTCGAAATTGACAACGTCCCAGTATTTTCTTGTTCGGTATGCAGCCGCAGCGAAGTACTACCCGATGTGAAGCCGGATCTGACCGGCCTCATCGCAAAGCTAGGCCAAGAACCACCGAAACAAACCTTTTTATTTAACGAATGTAATGAATGGGCGGATTTGCTTGTTGAAGCAAGCGAGCACCGTAAGCATACGGATCCGTACCATATCGAACAGCTGACGCAAGAGCGGATTAATAATTTACTTGATGTACATTTAATCGCGCAATCGCTTCATGATGAGGAATGGATTGCTGATATTAACAAAAGACTATCTCAACTTAGCAGGCGGTCCTTGCATACATAAGCCATACGGGAATATCGCTCTCCAGTTTGCTGCAGCATGAAGGGGTTTATTTAAGGCTGTGCATGCGCTAACATTGCGAAAAGTAATATTTTGTCGTATGATTACGTTAATATGCAGCGAGCGTAAATAAAATTTGAGATAATGGAGAGAAGTCCGTGACGGTTACCATTTATGATGTAGCAAGAGAAGCAGGAGTATCGATGGCTACGGTTTCTCGGGTTGTTAATAATAATCCGAATGTTAAGCCGGCAACGCGCAAAAAGGTATACGAGGCTATTGAACGACTCGGTTATCGTCCGAATGCAGTTGCACGAGGCCTCGCAAGCAAGAAAACAACTACGGTAGGAGTCGTTATTCCGGATATTTCGAATGCGAATTTCGCCGAAGTTGCCCGCGGTATCGAGGATATTGCGAATATGTATCATTATAATATCATTTTGTGTAACGCGGATAAGAAAAAAGACAAAGAAATCCGTGTTATTAACACTCTTCTGGAGAAGCAAGTAGACGGCCTCTTGTTCATGGGCGGTGCTGTTACAGAAGAGCATATGCAGGCGTTCAAAACTGCGAATGTACCGATCGTACTTTGTGCGACGACTGATGAGAACGGACAAATTCCGTCTGTTGATATTAATCATGAAGAAGCGGCCTATGATGCGGTCCGCAAGCTGGTAGAGCAAGGTCATACACGTATTGCTATGATCAGTGGAACTCTGCAGGATCCGGCAAATGGTTATTCCCGTTACCAAGGCTACAAGCGTGCCCTTGAGGATTCGGGTATTCCTTATGACGAGTCGCTTGTTCGGACAGGCAATTACCGTTATGAGTCCGGCGCTGAAGCAATGAAATATTTCATCGATCTCTCGGTACGCCCAACGGCTGTATTTGCCGCTACGGATGAAATGGCCATTGGCGCTATTCATTGCATTCAAGATTCCGGACTGAGAGTACCGGATGATGTCTCCGTTATTAGCGTAGATAATACACGTATGGCTTCGATGGTTCGTCCTCAGTTGACGGCAGTTGCTCAGCCGATGTATGACATCGGTGCCGTATCGATGCGTCTGCTCACGAAGCTGATGAAGAAAGAAGTAGTTGAGAACGCAAAAGTCATTTTGCCGCATGAAATTGTCATTAGACAATCTGTTGGAGGTTTGCAAGCATAATGGGTTTTAACAAGATTGGCATTATCGGAGCAATGGTTGAAGAGATTGAACTGTTGCATCAGAACGTAAACGTAACAAACAGTGTTACGAAAGCCGGCATCACCTATTATGAAGGGCTGCTGCACGGCAAGACAGTTGTATTTTGCAAGTCTGGAGTAGGAAAGGTCAATGCTGCTGTATGCACGCAGATCCTGATTGATATGGACGTAGATTCCGTATTGTTCACTGGTGTTGCGGGTGCGCTTGACCCACGTCTTAATATTGGTGATATTGTTGTATCATCCAGCTGCGTGCAGCATGACATGGATGTTACTCCGCTTGGATTTGCCAAAGGCGTTATTCCGTTTCAGGAGCGTTCAGAGTTTGTGGCAGATGAGAAGCTTATCTCGCTTGCATCGGAAGCAAGTGAGCGTTTGTTCGAAGGACGAAGCCTGATCGGCAAAGTATTATCCGGTGATCAGTTTATCGCAAGTCGTGATACGGTTCGTGAGCTGTATGAAACGATGCAAGGCGCGTGTGCGGAGATGGAAGGGGCATCGGTCGCTCATGTGTGTGATATGAATGAGGTTCCATTTGTTGTTATCCGTTCGATGTCGGATAAAGCGGATGGTTCAGCGCATGTCAACTATGCAGAGTTTACGGTAACTGCAGCGAACAACTCGTATGCGATTATCGATGATATGATTCAGCATATATAGAGAAAAGGAAACGTCCGTACCTGATGGTACGGACGTTTTTGTTATATTTATAAATCCTGCACTGCAATAGCTGTTGTTTGGCGATTTTTCACTTCGATCTCCGCCCTGCGTGGGATGGTCAATACTTGGCTCATATCATCCAGCCAGCAGTCTGGCAGCGGGGTAGGACTTGCTCCCGACCATTTGTCCAGCCAGGCTTCCGGTAAAGGCACGTCTTCGCCATTATTCAATTTCTGAACGATAGGGTGCTCGGACATTGTAAGCCAGACGAGCGACCAAGCACGAGGGACAACACGCCACCAATCATATCCTCCGCCTCCTAGAGCCACCCAGCGGCCTTCTGAATGCTTGTGGGCAAGCTCATGGATAATAACAGGCATCTCTTGATAGATGCGCATGCTGCAGTGTATATGCGACAAGGGATCATAGGCATGCGCATCGCAGCCATGTTGGCTGACTATGATATCAGGTTTGAATACCTCTGCAATCTTAGTAATAGAGCTTCGGAACGATTCCAGCCATGAATCATCTTCCGTATAGGGCTCCATTGGTACGTTATAGCATGCTCCGAAGCCAGTATCCGCGCCTCGCTCGTGTACAAAGCCGGTCCCAGGAAACAGAAATTTGCCGGTTTCATGAATGGAGTAGGTACATACTTCAGGCTCATTATAGAAGCTCCACTGAACGCCGTCTCCATGATGAACATCGGTATCAATATAAAGCACTCGTGCTCCGTAATGCTGACGTATGTATTGTATAGCAACAGCTGCGTCGTTATAGACACAGAACCCCGATCCGCGGTCTGGGAAGGCGTGATGAAGCCCGCCAGCCATATGATAGGCATGGTTTGCCGCGCCACTCATGACGAGCTCTGCAGCATGTACGGAGCCGGCTGCGATAGTTGCTGCAGCATCATGCATCCCCGGGAAAAAAGGAGTATCCTCCGTGTCAAGCCCGTATCGTCCAGCTGCTGCAGTATCTTCTTCAGAGGGCTTGTCCAAGCTTAAGCGCTGAACAGCGCTTATGTAATCATCCCGATGAACGAGAGAGAGCAGCGCTTGATCAGCGGTGATTGACGGGGATGCTATCTGGTCGTCATGCAGGGCTCCTGCAGCTCTCAGTAAATCGATGGTTAAGGTCATCCGAATCGGACTAAAAGGATGCTGCTCTCCGAATTGATAACGGGTACTGTCAGAATGATGAACGAATATAGCGTTAGTCACTTCCTAACCTCCCAATTAATACATGAATCGCTGACGGAATCGGATACGGTCGAATTGCTCCTCAGACTCTTGAGGGACTTCTTTGCCGATGCGCACCATCAGGCAATTAGCCGGATGTGAGCAGATCTCCGGATCATCGGTTGCATACCAAACCATGCCAACGGATTTCATCAATTTTTCCATAATGCCTCGGTATTCCCATACGTTGAGCTTGGTTCCTTCCAAGTCCCAGTGCCAATAATATTCGGTTGTGAAAACGATCATGTTCTCGAGCTGTTCATCTGCGAAGGCAAGTTGAATCATTTTTTTGCCAAGTCCGTAAGACCGATATTGATCGGCCACTTCAATCGCACCAAGTTCAATCAGATCAGCCATTCCAGCTTCATACCAGCGTTCTAATTCATCAGGATAATGAAAGGTGACATAACCAACGATCATTTCGTCGACTCTAGCAATGATCATACGTCCTTCTTCCAGACCGGCAATTTCAACTAGAGCTTCATGCTGGTCTTTGGGCCTTCGAAAAGCGTCAAGATCAGCATGCATCGTTAATAATTGCAAGGAATCTGGAGGGACAGGACCTTCAATGAGACAAATCCGACCGTCTTGCAATTCTAATTGCTGCTCATGATATATTTTGCGATGCTCCAATTACGGGTTCTCCTTTCCGAGGCCGTGAGCTCCCAAACCTTTTATAATTATGGTTATAGCAGACATCAAGGGAAATGAAAAGCGTAGTCGAACGGAAAGTCACTATGTTATAATTGTTGTGGCGGTTGAGTAACCGAAAGAATCGGTATAATAGGTCCGGCTTGTTTGCCTGCAAGATCCGGCTAGCGATTGTAAGCGTATTCTTTGTGGTTAATGTTTAACAGATTTGATGGGAGAGTGATAGAATGATCAACTTACATCAAGAACGAATTCCAGCGGTGGCAACAAATCCTAACCTTCCAAATTATGAACAAGCAACAGTAGATTTTGATTGGGAAGAGATTGAACGCCATTTCAGCTGGCATGAGACAGGAAAAGTAAACATGGCGTACGAGGCCATTGACCGTCATGTGGAGTCCGGTAAAGGTGCTAATATTGCCCTTTATTATAGTGACAACGCACGTGATGAATCTTACACGTTTGAGCAAATGAGCAAGCAGTCGAATCGTTTTGCGAATGTATTACGGAAATTTGGCATTGGCAAGGGCGAGCGGGTATTTATCTTCATGCCTCGTACGCCGGAATTATATTTCAGTGTACTTGGTGCGTTGAAGGTTGGCGCTGTAGTTGGCCCGTTGTTTGAGGCATTCATGGAGACGGCCGTGAAGGACCGTCTGCAAGATAGTGAAGCAACGGCTATTATTACAACACCAGCACTGCTCGGACGTATTAAACGTGATGAGCTGCCTAATTTGAAGCATATTATTGTTTTTGGCGACAATGTGGCTGCTGATGACACGGTTGTAGATTTTAGTGCAGAGATGGCACAAGCGTCTGATGAGGCGGAGATTGAATGGCTCGGACGTGAGGATGGGCTGATCCTGCATTATACATCCGGTTCGACCGGCAAACCGAAAGGCGTTTTCCACGTCCAAAATGCAATGGTTCAGCATTATTACACAGGGAAAATCGTTCTTGATTTGAAAGAAGGCGATATCTACTGGTGTACGGCTGATCCGGGCTGGGTAACCGGCACTTCCTATGGCGTATTCGCACCTTGGCTGAATGGAGCAACCAATGTTATTCGAGGCGGACGCTTCAGTCCAAGCGATTGGTACGGCACGATTCAGAAATACGGCGTTACCGTTTGGTACAGCGCACCTACTGCATTCCGTATGCTGATGGGTGCTGGAGATGACCTTGTAAACAACTTTGATCTGTCGAGCCTGCGACATGTGCTTAGCGTAGGTGAGCCGCTTAATCCAGAAGTTGTTCGTTGGGGAATGAAGGTATATAACCAGCGTATCCATGATACATGGTGGATGACAGAGACAGGCGGGCAGTTGATCTGCAACTATCCGTCAATGGATATTAAGCCAGGATCGATGGGCAAACCTCTGCCAGGTGTCAAAGCGGCAATTATTGATGATCAAGGCAATGAGCTGCCGCCGTATCGGATGGGCAATCTGGCGATTCAAACGCCTTGGCCAGCGATGATGCGGAAGATCTGGAACAACCCATCAAAATATGAAGAGTATTTCCGCATCCAGGGCTGGTACATCTCTGGCGACTCTGCTTATATGGATGAAGACGGCTACTTCTGGTTCCAAGGGCGTATTGATGATGTTATTAATACAGCTGGGGAGCGTGTAGGTCCTTTTGAGGTTGAGAGTAAGCTTGTGGAGCATCCAGCGGTCGCTGAAGCAGGTGTAATTGGTAAGCCGGATCCAATGCGCGGTGAGATTATTAAAGCGTTTATCGCGCTTCGTGAGGGCTACACAGCGTCGGATGAACTGAAGGCGGAGATTGCACAGTTCGTGAAGATCGGACTGTCTGCCCATGCTGCACCACGTGAGATCGAGTTCAAAGATAAACTTCCGAAGACACGCAGCGGCAAAATCATGCGCCGCGTTCTGAAAGCTTGGGAACTAAACCTCCCAACAGGCGATTTATCTACAATCGAGGACTAATTTTCAATATTACAGAAAAGGCGCCACCGGGATAACCCAGTGGCGCCTTTCTTCTGTTTTACTACTCCAAACGGAGTAGTTTGAATGATTCTGGAGACTCGCCTTTGTACCCGGATTCCCCAGATGTAACTTGTTCAAGGAATCCGGGTACAACAGCGATCGGAAGAACATTCAAATACGTAGTAGCTTTTCGAATGTGTTATTCATTCTACTCCGTTATTTCCCCACCTTCACATGTTGAGAAGGCGGAGACTTACCGGTGTCATTTTCCGAGATGACATAAAATGATCCGGTTGTAAGTGGTGAGGCATATTCAAAGCTTGGATTTTGTGTTGCTCCAACCTCGACGTATTTGCCATCGTTATTTGCACTGTAGAACACATGATACTTAGTTACGTACTCTGCATCCGAGTTCGAGTTCCAGGTTAACAGAACACTTAAAGCGGTTTGTGTCGCAACTAAGCCGCTTGGAGCAGAAGGAGGGGCTAAATCAGGATGCTCCGTTCCTCCATCCGTACCACCTGATCCATCACCAGGCATACCTGGAATAACAGGAGTAGTTGATGATGAACCATTGCCGAACTGTACTACTTGACTAGCTGCGGATTCCTTGCCAGCAACGTCTACCGCTGTAACATAGAAGCCGTAGCTTTGGTTGCCAGATACATTGATTTTCACTTTCAGCTCATCGCCAACTAGGATGGAAGCCCCAAGCTTCTGAGCAGATGCTTGATTAATGGATTGGTAGATCCTGTAGCCGACAATATCCTTTTCCGTTCCACCAGTAAAGGTCAACATGACAACGCCGGAGCCAATTGACTGAAGCTTCACGTTGCTTGGCGCGTTTGGCGCATTGCCATCATCTACACGTGGATCCTTTTTGGATGGCGCATTTGTATCTGCATCAGCAGGTAAATAGGATTCAATCGGCTTTCTGCTGCTAGCCGGAATCTTCTCTTGTGCAGCTCTGATCTCATCCATCAATTCATCGAGCGGTTTCTTACGTTTAATAACAATTTGCTCTCTAACCATATCCGCCGGTGTTGCCGGATTTGGAACATAATTGACGCCGTTGAACGGAATGTACGCCATTTTCACTAAGGCATCATCTGTTTCTTTAGGCAAGTATTTTTTGTTGAACCAATCCGTTACAAGCTTACCCGATTCCTTTGTCAACTGACTAGGAAGCTTACCGCTTGCACTCGAGACAGTAGCTTTTACAAGACCGGAAGGTCTTTCGAATTCTTTTGAAGGGAAGAGATCCGGTTTTGCTTTCGTAATTTCATTCATCATGAGGGACCAAATCGAACGCGCCCGTTTCTTGCCATCAGTAGACAAGGAGTGAATTTGTTCCTCATAACCTGCCCATACGCCAAGTGTAATGTCAGGTGTAAAGCCCATAAACCATACATCGCCATAACTTTGAGTTGAACCGGTTTTACCTGCTACAGGAATTTTACCGTATTGCTTGAAGTCCGATGTTAGAGAATGCGCTGTACCTTGACCACTCGAGATAACCGTCTTCAGCATATCTGTCACGAGGAACGCCGTTTGAGGCGAGAATACCTGTTTTGGTGTTTCTTTATGCTCGAAGACAGGTTTGCCGTTCGCATCAGTAATACGTTGAATCATATAAGCATCGTTGAAGACGCCTTTGTTTGGAATAGCGCCGTATGCATTGGTCAGTTCTTCAACGGATACGCCGATGCTGAGGCCACCGATTACACCGGTTTGTGCATTATCATCCTGTGGTTGAAGCGTTGTAATACCCAGCTCGCGGGAAAACTTCCATGCGCCTTTGATCGTGACATCATCAAGGAAGATTTTGATTGCCGGCAAGTTAAGTGAGCGATTAAGCGCTTCGCGTGCCGTTACAAGACCCAAATATCGATTAGTCGAGTTTTTCGGAATATGGAAGCCCTTTTGACCATCCTTCAAGACAACCGGGGCATCATCCACGATACTAGCAGGCTGGATCAAGCCTTTATCAATTGCAGGTAAATAAGCAGCGATGGTCTTCATCGTTGAACCAGGCTGACGTGTCATCTGGGTAGCAAAGTTCATTTGCTCCTCGTAGAAGTCACGGCCCTCGAGCATACTGAGAATCGCACCAGTCTTATGGTCGATCATGACAGCTGCTGTCTGTTCAAGACCCTTCTCCTTGCTGAATGGCGAAAAGTTTTTATCGTCTGCAGCTATGGTATGCATGATTTTATAAATATCTTTGTCGATCGTCGTATAGACATGATAACCGCCATTGAGCAGATGCTGACGGGCTTCCTCAATCAGAGGAGCATTTTCTTTCTTCTTCAGATCGGCAGCTGTCAGGTTCGGATTATCTTGAAGAAGCATAATTTCAGCAGCTTGGCGCTCTGCTTCAAGCATCAGATAAGGATAGGTCGTATAGGCCTTCTCTGATGGTGGTGCAAGTGAAGAACGAATATCGAAAGCTTTCGCCTCATCATACTGTTCTTTGGTAATACGGCCGAACTTTAACATTTGCGATAAAACCGTGCCCTGGCGTTCGATGGCAAGCAGGAAGCCTTCTTCATCGAATTGGCCTTTGCTTGTAAAGGCGGTGTAAGCGGAAGGCCTCTGCGGCAGACCGGCAAGGTAAGCGGACTGTGCAATGTTTAATTTGTTAAGGTCAGTGATATTGAACAAACCTCTGGCAGCTGACTTAATGCCGTATAGGTTATAGCCGCTGGAGCCATTGCCAAATGGTACTTTATTCAAGTAAGCGGCGAGTATTTCACCTTTGGTCAAATATCTTTCCATCCGCAGAGCGAGGAACATTTCCTTCACCTTACGGCTGTCTGTCTTGTCCAAGCTGAGGAACACTCGGCGAGCGAGCTGCTGGGTCAAAGTACTGCCGCCGGTCTGCGTATCTTCATTTAAGAGCTTCTGTTTAACAGCTCGTCCCAGGCCATTAATATCAACACCACGATGATTCATGAAGTTGTTGTCTTCAATCGCGAGAACGGCATCAATGACCTGCGGTGGCAAGTCGTCGTATTCGATCGGTGTACGGTCTTCTTCCGTCCGAAGTTGTCCGACCAGCGTCTCATCGTTGAAATACACATATCCAGTAATGGAGTTCTCGTTCACTTTTTCTTCAATTAATGTTCGAGGTCGAACTTCCTCACCTTTTACAAGCGAGGCGACATAACCGGTTAAGGCTCCGCCAGTTAATAACCCAATAAATATACCGAAATAAATGAGCCATTTGACAGTCATCAATGTTACGATTCCGAATGTACGCCATCCGCTCCCGCGGGGCGGCGGTGATTTGCGATCTTCTTCTTGCATATGTATGAACTCCCCCTCTAAATGACCAAAACCTATTATAACACAAATAAATAATTTGAAGCACTAACATCATTGACTTAGCATTACCCCTGTGGTATAAAAACTATAATGCGTTGATGGGTTTTTAGTAAACTGCGAATCGTGTCGATCAGAGAGCCGGTGGATGGTGCGAACCGGTGCACGCCGCATGTTGAATTACCGCCCGGAGTAAGCGGAGGAACGGCCGATTTTAATCGGAAGCCAGTAGTCTGCTTCGGAGTTGCAACTCCGTTATCAAGCAATGAAGTGAGAGCCCGTGTAATGATTGCCATGTGGAACATAATGGCGGCGAGCTCTAACGAGGGTGGTACCGCGAGCTAATCCTTCTCGTCCCTTGGGGCTGGAAGGATTTTTTGTGTTTATTTTTAACTATAGACGCTTAGAGAGTGAGGAAAGTTGTATGGTGAAATGGGATCAGTTATCGGAAAATCAAAAAGCAGAAGTGGAACGCCAGCTTGGTGTTATCCGTCGTGGAGTTGTGGAGATCGTACCTGAGGAAGAGCTTGTTGAAAAGCTTTCGAATTCCGTAGCAACGGGCACACCGCTTAAAATTAAGCTTGGTCTTGACCCATCTGCACCGGATATCCATGTTGGGCATACGGTAGTGCTTCATAAACTTCGCCAGTTCCAAACGCTTGGTCATCAAGTGCAGCTAATTATTGGTGATTTCACGGGCCGAATTGGTGATCCAACAGGCAAATCCGAGACGCGCAAGCAGCTTACGGAAGAAGATGTGAAGCGTAATGCGGAAACATATCAGAAGCAAATTTACAAAATTCTTGATCCGGAGAAAACAAAGCTGTACTACAACTCCGAATGGCTTGCTCCTATGACCTTCGCAGATGTTGTAACTTTGTCCGCTAAACTGACAGTTGCCCGTATGCTTGAGCGTGATGATTTCACGAAGCGTTATTCGTCTGGTCAACCGATCAGTATTCATGAGTTCTTCTACCCGCTGATGCAAGGTTATGATTCTGTTGCTTTGGAGACAGATGTAGAGCTTGGCGGAACGGATCAAAAGTTCAATCTGCTCATGGGGCGTACTTTGCAGAAGGAATACGGCAAATCGCAGCAAGTTGCGATAATGACTCCGATCATCGAAGGTCTTGATGGTGTTAACAAGATGAGTAAGAGCCTTGGCAATTACATCGGTATTGATGAAGAGCCAGGTGAAATTTACGGCAAATCGATGTCGATCCCGGACGAGTTGATGGTGAAATACTACGAGCTGGCGACAGATATGAGCAACGAAGAACTGGCTGCCCTTAAGGCTGGCCTTGCTGACGGAACTGTTCATCCTCGTGATGCGAAGATGCGCCTTGCAGCAACCTTTGTCCGTATGTACCATGGCGAAGAAGCGGCTGAAGCTGCACAGCAAAACTTCATTACTGTATTCCAGCAGCGCGCTCTTCCTACCGACATTGAAGAAGCGGTTATTCCTGCATCTGAGCTCGATAACGGCCAAATCAAGCTGGTGAAGCTGCTTACGTTTACCGGATTGCAAACGTCCGTGAGCGAAGCAAAGCGGAGTGTTCAGCAAGGTGCTGTACGTATTAATGAAGAAAAGCTCTCCGACGTTGATGCCGTAATTACGCTTCAAGACGGAGACGTTGTACAAGTTGGTAAACGGAAATTTATTAAAGTAAAGCTGGGATAATTAACAAAAATAATGATTAAAAGAAGCTTGCGAAAGCAAGCCTCTTTTTTTTCGCAACAAAAGAGGCGGTATATGCGTATGAATTAACAGCATATGGATGCTGTGAGAGGAGGATGGAATTGGAGGCGATATTCTGGGGATGTTTCGTCGGTGGAGCGTTATATGCCATTATTAGCGCCCTGCTGGGAGATTTGATTGGTCATGCGCTTGGCGGCATCCTTGATTTTTTATCGCTGGATGGACATCCGTGGATGAATCCAACAACACTTGTTGGTGGGATTACAGCGTTTGGAGGCGCGGGATTACTGCTTATGCATTACACGGCCATAGGAGCGATTATTGTTCTGTTGCTTGCTATAATCAGTGGAGTGTTGATTGGCGGCGGTGGCTATTTCCTGTACGTGAAGCCAATGAGTGAAAGCGAGAATTCCATTGCGCTGTCTGAGAAAGATTTGACCGGCAAGATCGCAGAAGTACTTACGGCCATTCCTGCAATAGGCTACGGAGAAGTACTAGTCAAGGTGGGAGCGGGCAATACGAACCAAATTGCTGCGAGCTTCGACAAAGAGGCGATTCCGGGTGGAACAAGGGTTGTTATTGTGGAAGTGAAGGACAGTACGCTGTATGTATCAAAGTTAGATCCATACTAAGAAGCTTCATAAGCTGAGAGGGGTTTATTCATGCCAGAATATTTAATTATTCCTATTATTGTTGTCGCTGTATTAGTTATACTCGGTATTGCCTTTTGGGCACGTTATCGGACGGTTAGTCCGGATGAAGCTATGATTGTGACCGGTTCTTTTCTAGGAAGTCGTAATGTTAGCTCGGATGAAACGGGGCGCAAAATCAAAATTGTACGCGGCGGCGGCGCATTTATATTGCCGATTTTCCAGAAGGCTGAATTTTTATCATTGCTTTCTCATAAGCTCGATGTCTCTACTCCCGAGGTCTATACGGAGCAAGGTGTACCCGTTATGGCGGATGGCGTTGCAATTATAAAAATCGGCGGGATCGTTGAGGATGTAGCGACGGCAGCTGAGCAATTTATGGGTAAGCCAACAGAAGCGCTGAAGAGTGAAGCGCAAGAGGTGCTCGAGGGCCACCTGCGTGCCATTCTTGGCTCGATGACTGTAGAAGAAGTGTACCGGAATCGCGATAAATTCGCTCAAGAGGTGCAGGGTGTAGCAGCTAAGGATTTGAAGAAAATGGGGCTGCAAATTGTCTCCTTCACAATAAAAGATTTGCGTGATAAGCATGGATATCTGGATGCTCTTGGTAAGCCTCGTATCGCCGCTGTTAAGCGTGATGCGGATATTGCTGAAGCGGAAGCTGTAAGAGACTCCAGAATTAAGAAGGCGCTTGCTGAAGAGGAAGGACAAAAGGCCGAGCTGCTCCGTGATACGAATATCGCCGAGGCAGGGAAAGAGAAAGAGCTGAAGATTGCTTCCTTCAAGCGCGATCAGGATATGGCTAAGGCAGAAGCGGATCAGGCGTATTTCATTCAGGAAGCACGTGCTAAGCAGAGCGTAGTTGAAGAGCAAATGAAGGTTGAGCTTGTTCGTAAGGAGCGCGAGATTGATCTGGAAGCAAAGGAGATCTTGCGTCGTGAGAAGCAGTATGATGCAGAAGTGAAGAAAAAGGCGGAAGCAGATCGTTATGCGGTTGAGCAGGCGGCTGAAGCGGATAAAACGAAACGTCTGCGTGAAGCGGATGCACTGCAGTATAGCATTGAAGCGGAAGCGAAGGCGAATGCTGAGCAGAAGCGTCTCGACGGTATGGCTGTAGCTGATGCTGAGCGTGCAAAAGGTACAGCTGAAGCAGAAGTAATCAGACTGCGGGGTCTTGCTGAAGCTGAGGCAAAAGAGAAGCTTGCTCAAGCGTTTGAAAGCTTTGGCGAAGCAGCGATCCTCGATATTATTGTGAAAATGCTGCCTGAGCTTGCAGGTAAAGTTGCTGAGCCAATTAAAGGTATTGATAAGCTTACGGTTGTTGATACCGGTCATGGTGAAGGAGCAGCTCGCTTAAGCAATTATGTTACCAGCTTAATGGCGACAGCTCCGGAAATGCTTAAGAATGTTTCGGGCATTGACGTGAATGCTTTGATGAAAGGTTTAACTTCGCGGGTGTCCGGTGGTGCACTAACCACACCGGCTGCCGCTGCTTCTGAGACACCTGTACAGATCCCACAGCCAGCTGAGCCTACCGAGAAGAAGGAATAATCAAACACAAAAAAAATCCCGAAGCAGACACAAGATCCGCTTCGGGATTTTTTATTTCAAGACTTAACAGCGGCAATTCGTATCCGTCTGTAATCAGCTTGATATACACCGTTTACAACCTGCAGATTATGTTTTGCAGATTCGTATACCTCTTGCTTAGCAGCCTGTTTGTCTGCATCATTCAACCCTTTGAAGAATGCATCCCCAAACCCTTCGAGCCAATGCATCACACCTTTATCGCCTTCGGGCAGCGGAGTCGGCCGGTCGAAATGCTCGGCGATCCGAACTTGGAAGCCATGCTGTTCGAGCAAGCTCGTATATTCCCCTATAGAAGGGAAGAACCAGGGGGTTCGCTCAGCAGGATTGATGCCGTAGCGAGGCATTACTTCATAGAAAGCTTGGACGAAAGTATCAACATTGCCTTTGCCGCCAAATTCAGCGACAAATCGTCCACCACTTTTTAAAGCATGGTGGACCGACTCAATAACACCGGATGCATTCTTCATCCAATGAAGGGCAGCATTTGAGAAAACAGCATCAAAACGAGCGTCCAGGGTAAATTGCTCACCATCACCAACGATAAAATGAATATCCGGATATTTAGTTCTTGCGGAAGAGATCATGGTCCCCGACTGATCCATCCCAGTTACCTGTGCACCAGCCTTCGCAATTTCAACAGCCAGATCCCCAGTGCCACAGCCCAAGTCAAGAATATGCTCATCTTGCTTAGGATCCAGCCATTCCATAATTCCTTTTCCAAGCTGGGATACAAATCCAAGCTGCGAATCATAAGTACCGGGGTTCCAGGCCTGTGTGCCTTGAGCGTTCATGTAACATCGCCTCCAATTGGTTATATCTATAGTTTTACCTCCGATATCCATATAAGTAAAATATATAATAACTATTCTCTTTATAGTTTTAACCTATAATACGAGCAAGTAAAAACCCGAGGGCATAAGCTCTCGGGTTTTTGAGTCAAGCGATTAACGGCTGTAGAACTCGACGATTTGTTTCTCGTCGATATCTTGGGACAGCTCAGCACGTTCTGGCAGGCGAACGAATTTACCTTCCATAGCTTGATCGTTGAATTCCAGGTAGTTAGGCAGGTGATGACGGCCTTCCATAGCTTCTTTGATCGATTTTTGACCACGGCTACGCTCACGCAGACCAATAACGTCGCCAGTCGATACAGTGTAAGAAGCGATGTCGACTTTTTTGCCATTAACTGTTACATGACCATGCGATACCAACTGACGTGAGCCAGCACGGGAGTTAGCAAAGCCAAGACGGTAAACAAGGTTGTCCAGACGGCTTTCAAGAAGGATCATGAAGTTTTCGCCGGAAATACCTTTGATTTTAGCCGCTTTGTCGAACAAGTTGCGGAATTGCTTCTCGTTCAAACCGTACATGTGACGAAGTTTTTGTTTTTCTTGCAATTGAACGCCATAACCGCTCAGCTTTTTGCGTTGGTTAGGACCGTGTTGGCCTGGAGGGAATGGACGTTTCAATTCTTTGCCTGTACCGCTAAGGGAAATACCAAGACGGCGGCTGAGTTTAAATTTAGGACCTGTATAACGTGACATGAGTTGTGTAACTCCTTCAAAATTGGATTTTTGAGGATGGGGTTGTGTTTCGCCGAATACGCTCTATGCTTGAATTCTCGAAGCCTGATATACAGTTCAGCCGCTGGTCTATCAGCGAACGTACTCTCGAGGGTGACACAAAACCGTAAGCCCATGCATTCATTAATTGATAATATATGAAAATGAGGTCCTTTGTCAAGGCGCCAGCAACTGCCATAGATTGCTTCAAGAACGGTTCAAAAGACCTAAATGTTGGAATTTTGAGTAGTGCAAAATTCTCAAAAATAAAGTATGATTATATTCATTATAATAGTTTGCTAGACTCGCTCCTTTAATGCACGGAAGGGCTGGGTGTTGCCGATGGCGGAACGATATAATTATCGTCAGGCGAATGATGTAGCTGCCGCGGCAGCTCATCGGATGGAAGAAGATACGCGAACAATATGGTTTGAGAACGAAGATATTCAAGCTGCAGACAGTCCATACTTGCTGCCTTTGCTTCAAGACAGCTTCGCAAGCTGGCGCAAGGATACGGAAGAGCAGCTTATGTTTGAGGATGGACAGTTCGTTTTGTTTGATTGGGAAATGAATTTGATAAGCTCAACTGTGAAATTAGACTCGCAAGCCGATGTGATCTCCACTGCGCGGCAGGCGGCAGCCTCTATTATAGCATCAGGTACGACAGAAGAGGAGCATACACTGGGGGCTGTGGCCGTTCCAGTATACACTCGTTCAGATCATCGTCCTTTTTGTGTACTTGTTTATATAACGGAAACAAAACACAGCAGCGATAAACATGTTGCGCAGCTTAGTGCTATACATTTTCGGACATGCTTTTACCGACGATTTGAGCAGCTATATATCAAGGATCTGCTCATGCATCAGCAACGTACTGATAAAGAGGCAAGCAGGCGTGATGCGTTATTTCTGGCAGCTAAGCGGCTCTATGATCAGTTTGACGTCACATCGGTATTATCTGAGATGTTAAGCAGCCTTGAGCAGCTTTATCCGAACTCGGCAGCACATCTATTCCTGTCACAGGATCATGTGAATGGAGATCCCCGTGTTAGGCCGCTTGTATTTAAGAATGCAGCGCATGACCTGGTAGCCAAATCTTTTCTCGAGGGCAAGCTGGTGACGGAGCAAGACCGTGATGGAACGAAGAGACTCGCCGTGCCGATGACAGGCAAACAAGCAGCCTATGGTGTATTATGCTTGACCGTTAATGCGGAAGGCTGGGATGATGCGGATTTACCGGCGTTCCTGCTTCTTGCTGATACGGCAGGGTCTGCATTTGAGAATGCAAAGCTGTATGAGCAATCGAATTTGCTTATTAATGAACTAAGACTGATTAACGAGCTGACGAAACGGTTGAATCAATCGCTCAAGCTGAAAGAGATATTCAAGTTCGCGACCACGGAACTTCTCGGCGTATTTGATGCAGATTATTGCTGTATTCTGCAGCTTAATAAAGAAAAGAATCAGTTTGTAGTCATGTCCAGTAACATTCCAGCCATGTCCAATGAGCATTTCTCACCGGAATACGGCTTTAGTGGCATCGTACATCGTACGAAAGAGCCGCTCATTATTTCGGATTATTGGCATACGAGGGTTGTAAATTCGAAGTTGATGGATAATACAGGGGCGAGATCACTGATCGCTACGCCGATTCTGGTGGAATCTGAAGTTGAAGGCGTAATAATGGTTGCTCATAAGAGTGCGAACTTTTTCTCCTACGATAATTATAAGCTGCTTCAGGTGATGTCTACCCATATCAGCCTTGCGATTACGAATGCATCACTGCATGCCGAAGTAAGAAGAATGGTTATTACCGATAATCTGACTGGGCTGCATGCTCGGCATTATCTGAATGAGCAAATTCAGAGCCGTCAGAGAAAAGATCCGCTTGGAGCGCTCATTCTTGTGGATATTGATCATTTCAAGCAAATCAACGATACATTTGGCCATCAAGTAGGTGATCAGATCTTGGTGCAGGTCAGCAATATAATTCGAGGCTCCATTCGTCAGGGAGATATTGCGGCAAGATGGGGCGGAGAGGAACTAGCGGTATATTTACCGGGGATTCGTTCCGACCAAGCCTACCGGATTGCAGAGCGGATCAGGACACATGTTGAAGCGGAGACCAAGCCGGTCGTAACGGTATCTTGCGGGGTGTCGGAATGGACATTCGAGAATGAGAAGATAAGTGTAGAATCGTTGTTCTACAGGGCTGACATGGCGTTGTATGAGGCGAAAAATAACGGAAGAAATCGGATTTACGTTGGACAAGCCAACTAAATCCTGACCGCGTATTTGTAAGGACACCCTTTGAGGTGTCCTTTTCTTTTTATGAGCTCGAATAAGGCACTGACTGTTAAGGGGACGATAAGACTATATGGATGCATTTACGGAGGTGTAGTAGATGACAATAATTAAACATACCTTGACTGGGGTGACCCTTGCAGCGTTGCTGCTTGCTCTGGCTGGATGCTCGAATGCTAGCCGTCCTCCGGAGGAATGGCTGAACTTATCGATTGCTGGTCTTGAGGGAACGGACCAATATGCATTCTCAGGGCAAACAACGGTTTCAACAGCCGAAGGATGGTCTTATGCTCCACGTACTTTTGAAGGTCATATTGAAGAGCATACGAAGCTGCATGCCAAGAATGAAGATGGTGAAGAGCTTCAGTGGAGTCCAATCGAGCTGCTCGAGAAAGTGAAAAATGCTGATAAACAAGTCAGTATTGATAATGCGGTATCGACTGCGGATACAGTAGCGCTTCATGTTGAGTTGAACGACCAGGAGGCAAACAAGCTGTGGAAGGAACAGCTTCAGCAGGAGATGAACAAACTTGCGTCTAATGCCCCATTAGAGGATGGAGCTTATAAGAAGGCATGGATGAAGGAACTTAATGAATCACGCAAGACAATGGACAAAATGCTTAAAACCTTGCAAGTAAAGTCACAATATGATGTTCTAATCGACCGAAATAGCCTTATTCCACTCAAGCTTACTGAACACTCAACCTTTCAATATTCCTTATCAGGGAAAGATAAACAAGAGAAGCGGGATACAAGTGTGACATTCGATTCCTTTGATGGGACGGGAACTGTTCAATAGGCGGTCAACGTGCTAATATGTTCGAAGGCTGTTTTTTCATAACAGTGCTTGAAAAGATGGAGGTTTGAGAAATATGCGTGATGCAAGATTACAGAAGCTGGCAGCTAACCTTGTCGGCTACTCAATTGATGTACAGCCAGGCGAGAACGTACTGATCGACTTGATCGGTTTGGAGCTGGAGCTTGGGAAGTGTCTGATTGAAGAAGTGACCAAACGTGGCGGCAGACCGTTTGTAGAGCTGAGCGACCGCTCTGTTCTGCGTACGATGCTGACACATGCAACCAAAGAGCAAATTGAGCTTTGGTCTAAGCTGGATTTGGAACGTATGGAGCAAATGCAAGGCTATATCGGTGTGCGTTCGGGTTCGAATGTGAATGAGCTGTCCGATGTTCCGAAAGAAAAAATGCGCTTATACGAGCAATTATACACACATCCCGTACATATGGAGGAGAGAGTGAAACGGACGAAGTGGGTTGTTCTTCGATATCCTACTCCTTCGATGGCGCAGCTGGCTAATATGAGCACAGAAGCGTTTGAGGATTTCTACTTTAACGTTTGTAATTTGGATTATGCGAAAATGGACCGTGCACAAGATCCTCTGCAGTCGCTAATGTCCAGAACTGACCGTGTACGGATCGTATCGCCAGGTACTGACCTTACATTCTCTATTAACGGAATTGGTGCGAAAAAATGCTCCGGTCAGCGTAATATCCCTGATGGAGAAGTATTCTCTGCGCCTGTACGTGATTCCGTAAATGGTGTAATTACGTATAATGCACCAAGCGTATACTCGGGAACTACGTTCCAGAACATTTCGTTTACCTTCGAGAACGGTAAAATTGTCAAAGCGACAAGTAATGATACCGCGAAGCTGAATGAGATATTGGACAGCGATGAAGGCGCGCGTTATATCGGTGAGTTTGCGATTGGTTTTAATCCATACATTCTGCATCCAATGAACGATATATTGTTTGATGAGAAAATTGCAGGCAGCCTGCATTTCACACCAGGTCAAGCGTATGAAGAGACGGATAATGGTAATCGATCTTCCATTCATTGGGATTTAGTGTTGATTCAACGTCCGGAATACGGTGGCGGAGAAATTTATTTCGATGATGTTTTGATTCGAAAAGACGGCGTTTTTGTACTGCCAGAGCTGGAAGCGCTAAATTCCGAAAATTTGAAATAAATGAAATTGAAGCGTTTTTAAACTTTTCTCTTGATGGATGACATATTTCGGGTTATCATGAGGTCAAGGAAAGCTTTACTAATTAACTGGAGGGATTCCCCATGTCCAACAATGCAGCTATCGTAGAAATTTCCCAAGCGGCTAGCCAATTCCGCTCCTCAATCGTTCTGCAAGCCGATAACAAATATATCGACGTGAAGAGCATTCTTGGACTGTTTACGACGCTGGTAGGCGGTCACGCTTATGAGCTTCATGTTCATGGTCCAGACGCGGAAGAAGCAAAAGCAAAAATGGCTGAGATTTTCGCAAAACATAATTTGAACGTATCTGTAATTAGCGAATAGGACCGTTTAGGTCAACCACAAAAATGCGTTTCTTCTTTTAATTAAGAAGAGACGCTTTTTTGTTTTGTCCTTGTGTATTAGCTCTTTTTCGTCTAATATAAAAGATATAGACGACGGCGGGTACACGCACAGGGGGGAAAACGATGTCTTCACCGGAAGTCACGGTTCAATTGCATGAGAAAGCGCTTCGTCTCCTAACGGAAGATGCGAGTAAAATAGAAAAACTTATCGAAGTTCAGATGGAGAACTTGACGACCCGTCAGTGTCCGCTGTACGAAGAGGTTTTGGACACGCAAATGTATGGATTCTCGCGGGAGATTGACTTTGCTGTGCGCGCGGGGTTGATTGCTGAGCAAAGCGGGAAAGAGATGTTAAGCCGATTGGAGCGTAACCTCGCTCAATTGTATGAAGCATTAAATAATAAAGAGTAGACTCCTTAAGGAGCCTACTCTTTTTCTTTGTAGCAGTAATTATACGAGATAGAAGGCAACACCTAGAATGACGTACACCATAAGTAAGAGGAAACCCTCGTACCAGTTCGTCGTACCATCCCTCGATACCGACTTCGCAATAAATACTGATACGCCAATGGCGGTTAATTCAATAGGGGAGAAGATGATGTCCATCGTCTGTCCGCCCATTACTGTGCTAAGCAAGATTAACACCGGGGCAACGAATAGGGCAATCTGCAAGCTGCTGCCGATCGCGATCTCAACTGCTGCACCGATTTTATTTTTCATCGCCAGCATAACCGCTGCACTATGTTCAGCTGCATTACCGATAATCGCGATCACGAATGCACCAACAAACAGCTCGGATAAGCCGAATTTCTCAGAGAAGCTGTCAAGCGTATGGACAAGCCATTCGCTGACGAAAGCAACCATAACGGTTGCGATAAGCAGGAATACAATGGACATGCCCTTCGACCAGGCAGGTTCTTCGCCATGATCGGCATTCATTTCTTTGTCCGCAAGTACATCCTTGTGGGTAATCATAGAGAATACAAGCCACAGGATATAAGAAACGATAAGGATACATGCTACGGTAATGCTGAGGAAATGATCTTTGTTCAGGGAGAAATGCTCAGCCCCAACAAAGACAGCTGGTACAAACAAACCGATTACTGCCATAATCATAAGTGTAGCATTGTGCTCGGCCAACTGATTATTGAAGAACTGCTGTTTGAACTTGATGCCACCTGCAAGAAGGCTAAGCCCGAGAACAAGAAGCAGGTTACCAATAATCGAGCCAGTAATACTTGCTTTTACCGTATCGAACAAGCCCTCTTTAACGAGGAAAATCGCGATAATCAGTTCCGCCGCGTTACCAAATGTGGCGTTAAGAAATCCGCCAAGCCGTTGTCCCGCGTAGTGTGCAACACTCTCGGTCGCCTTGCCAAGAAAGCCAGCCACGAATACAACTGCGATGGCAGAAATGATAAATTGAAGCGTCATGTCCCAATGGGCAAAATGCCCGATAGCGCTTAAGGCGAACATTACGATTAATCCGCCGTAAAACAATTTCTGTCTCACCAATTCCACCTCTTCAACTATGTCTAAAAATCATTATTAATCATAACGAAAAAAGACAACCATGTAAACTTTTCCATAAATATTGTACACTTGTCTATCGAAGATGAACTTCCTTTCTTGCTTCACGCTGAGCCATCCATTACAATAATGATATATGGCAAATTGAGGAGTGGAATGAAATGAACGAGGACCTTCAAACAGGCATTATCCGTATTTCAGACGATGTAGTGGCAACGATTGCGGGACTCGCAGCGCTTGAGACTCCAGGCATTGCCGGAATGTCAGGCGGGATCTCCGAAGGGCTCGCGAAGCGGCTTAGCGGTAAAAACGTTCAAAAAGGTGTATCGGTAGAAGTAGGTCAGCTTGAGGCGGCGATCGATCTTCGCATTATCATTCATTATGGCATTCCGATTCAAGAGGTGTGCAGACAGCTGCAGCTGAATGTACGTGAGTCCGTTGAGAATATGACTGGTCTTAACGTCGTAGAAGTTAATGTGAAAGTGGAAGGCGTTGCTTTCAAAGAGGAAGAAATTGAAGAACCGCAACATCGGTTGAAATAGTCTAAGAGCACCCACATACATAAAAAAGGCTGAATTCGTTCATTTGAACGGTTCAGCCTTTTTTATATATGAGTGCGTTTTGAACGTACGGGCTTGTCCTGCTTATTCGCTTCTCGGGAAATGCTGAGAAGCACCCCCATGCACATAAGACTAACTAAGAGGGAAGAGCCTCCATAGCTGACAAATGGCAGCGTTACACCAGTAAGCGGTATAGCGCCTGTAACCCCGCCGACATTAATGAAGGCTTGCATGCCGAATAATCCGACAATACCTACTCCAACAATGGTTCCATATTGATCTGGACAGCGAAGAGCAACAATGAGTGCCCGCCAGAGGAAAATCAGGAAGAACAGGAGAAACAAGCTTGCGCCGATAAATCCAAGTTCCTCAGCTATGACGGAAAAGATAAAGTCATTATAAGGATAATCCAAGTAGTGCAGTTTTTGAACACTCTCTCCAAAGCCTGCCCCCATAAACCCGCCATGTCCAAGCGCCTGCAGGGAGGATACAAGCTGGAAGCTTGTATTTTGTTGATCTGCAAGCGGATCAAGAAAGGCTGTAAATCGGGCAATTCGGTAGCTATTAGGATTAGTTGCCATGCTAATGCTAACCATGATGAGTACAATAATCCCAAGTATACTGCCAACAAGGCCTACTTGCTTCAGATTAGCGCCACCAGCAATGATCATAATTGCTGCACATGAGGCTAGTACCAGACAAGAGCCTAGATCCGGTTGTAACATAATGAGGCCACAGATCAATCCTACGATGAGAAGAACCGGCAGCAGCCCTTTCTTGAAGTCCCGAAACTTCTCGCTTTTCTTGGAGATGAGTGCTCCTAAGTAAAGGATTATTGCGAGCTTGGCCGGTTCCGTAGGTTGAAAGCTAAATGGGCCAAGATTAAACCAGCTATGTGCGCCATTAATGTTCGAAGCTGTGAATGGTACGATCATCAACATAAATAGTACGGGGATAAATAAGATTAGAAATCCCCGCTTGAAGACGGTATAAGGCAGATTCATGAGGAAGAGCATCGTGAAGATCCCGAGAATCGCCCACATTAGCTGCCGCTTCGTAAAGTATAAAGCGTCATTATTGAATTCTGATGATACAAGTGCAATGTTCGAGCTTGCGCTGAACACCATAACAAGTCCAAAGCCTACTAGCAGAAGCGTTAAAATAAGAAGCAGAAAGTCCGGTCTTCCACGACTGCCATTCTGCGGAGTCTTCTTCATACTAGGCAAGAAGCTGTTTCAGTTGACTAAGGCGTTGAGTCGCAATCGCCATTAATGGCTGTGGAACTGGCGATTCGTATTCAAGGCCGTGAGGGAAAGTTGCTTTACCAATGTATACGTGTTCGATAGCAAGTACAGCATTAGGATTTTCGAGTTTGCCTTCAACCGCACGAGTATTGATACGAAGGAAGTACTCAGATTGCGTTGCTGGATCCTCTAATTTGAGATCGTATGTAGCGCGATAGTACTCCCACTGCCAACGAACAAAGCCAAGCTGCTCGGCAGAATCGTCCAGATGAGCCAAATCACTTTGAAGGCCATCAAGGCCCGAGTTTTCAATAATCATCGTTATTTCCTCCTATAAGTTGCTTCTAATATTTGCTTGTTTACTTCTACATTCTTTTCCCATGATAGTATGTTTCCCCAGTCAGCGCAAGCCTTACTCTCGATGAGCAATCGCTATACCTATGCCGTATCGCTTCGTTCTGTTAGAATAGATTGAAAAGGATGCTTCGGTTGTTTCGGTCGAGCCTTCCTTGCGGTTTGTTTCTTTATTAGATAACTTAATATCAGTGAAAACAAACGCGCAAAAGTCAGACTCAACTCGAAACAACCTTCGCTAAAATTCTGTTCCACAAAACTTTTGGTTAATGCTTACGAAGTAGTTTTGTTCCACAAAACTTAAGCTAATGCTTATGAAGTGAGTTTGTTACACAAAACTTTGAGGAGGCAAGCTTACAATGAAGACAAGCGGCTATATAAAAGAGCAGCTGCAGCGTCTTTATCCGGATATGGTCCGGTGGCGCAGACATCTCCATCAAAATCCGGAGCTGTCTTTCCAAGAGGTACATACTTCTCGTTGGATTGCAGAACAATTGAGAGCATTTGGCTGTGAGGTTCGTGAAGGTGTAGGCGGGCATGGTCTGCTTGTGACAATCAAAGGAGATTTGGCGGGTCCAGTTGTGGCATTACGTGCAGACATCGATGCACTTCCCATCCAGGATGAGAAAGACTGCGAATACAGCTCGAAAGTGCCTGGCGTGATGCACGCATGCGGGCATGATGGGCATACAGCGGCTTTGCTTGCTGTAGCTAGTTATTATCAACAGCATAAGGAAGAGCTTGCCGGCGAACGCCGTTTATTATTCCAGCCAGCTGAAGAACAGACACCTGGCGGTGCTGTCCGGATGATTGAAGATGGTGCACTTGAGGGTGTAGACGCGATCTATGGCGTACATTTGTGGGCTCCAATTCCATTTGGAGCTACCTCAACAAAGCCAGGACCATTCATGGCGGCAGCTGATGAATTTACATTAGAGATTATTGGCCTTGGCGGACATGGCGGTATGCCGCATAAGACAGTAGATACGATTGTTATTGGATCTTCCTTGGTACAAGCTGTGCAATCTATTGTAGGCCGGAATGTTGATCCGCTCAAACCAGCAGTAATAACTATCGGTTCATTCCAAGCGGGGACGACCAATAATGTTATTGCAGAGCGCTGTGTGATGAAAGGTACTGTGCGTACCTTTGATGAAGAAACACGCCAACTTACGCATGCGAGGCTCGAACAAATTATTAATCATACATGCAGCATGCATGGGGCGAAATATGATTATCACATGCGAATCGGATATCCGCCGGTTGTGAATGATGAGAAGGAAGCGAGCCGGTTCTTCCGGGTGTCGGGAGAACTGTTCGGAGAAGCGAATACCATTCAATCGGAAGCGATGATGGTCGCTGAAGACTTTTCGTATTATCTGGAGCAGGTACCGGGATGCTTTATGTTCGTAGGTGCAGGTAATGAAGAGATTGGAGCAACGTTTGCCCACCATCATCCGCGTTTTGATATCGATGAACGTGCAATGGTCCATTCTGCTCAATTGCTTATTCAGATGGCGGAAGATTTTGTCGCAGGATGAGGATCCTTTAGGCTGGTTATCCTAATCGAAGATTCGATTGGGGAGGCTTACTGTATGAGCAATATGATTAAAGATGTTATGTCCTCGCCGTGTATAACGGCAACTTTATTGGATAATGTTTATGAACTTGCCGTATTAATGAAGCAAAATGATATTGGATTTATTCCTATTGTAGATGGTACAAAGCTGATCGGTGCTGTAACCGACCGGGATCTAGTTGTAAGGGGATACGCGGAGAAGCATTCTGGTTCAACGGACGTCGAGACTGTAATGACAACGGAGCTTCTCACGGTCACGCCAGATACTTCTATAGAAGAAGCGGCTGACTTGATGGCTGAGCATCAAATACGTCGACTCCCTGTAGTTAATAATGGTCATTTGGTTGGTGTGGTAGCGATTGGAGATTTGGCGGTTCGGGATTCGTTCATACAGGAAGCTGGCGCAGCACTTAATAAGATATCAGAGCATGTACATTAAATGATTGGACGGGATTCTTCCGGGGGCAGCAGCCAACGGGAGAGTCCCGTTTTCCGTATAAAATGATGGATAATTTTGCATACTGTGAGGGGAGTGGTCACTGCTTTTATCATTGGGGGGAAGATTGTAATGTTGGAAAAGCAAGATCTACCGTTAATCGTCCAGTCCGATATGACGGTTCTGCTTGATTACGAGCATCCTCGATCGGAGGAAGCGCGTAAGAAGTTATGCTTGTTCGCCGAGCTGATCAAACGGCCTGGAAACTGGCATACATATAAAATTTCTTCTTTATCCTTATGGAATGCTGCTTCAACAGGCATGGATGCACAAATAATTATTGAATCGCTAAGAAGCTATGCCAGATACGGTCTTCCTGGTGTTATGGAGTCTAATATACGTAAGCTTATGGATCGGTATGGCAAGCTGCGGCTCCAGATATACGAAGACAAGCTTTTGCTTGCTGGTGAGGAAGTCCTTCTGAATGAGCTTGCTGCTCATAAGGCGATATTGGAATGTTTAGGGGAACGATCTAGCGGAGGGGCTTGGGCAGTTAATCCCGAATATCGAGGTCAGCTAAAACAAGAGCTTATCCGTCTAGGTTACCCGGTTCTGGATCTTGCAGGCTACCACACAGGGGAGGCTTTGTCAGTTGCATTGCGGCCAGCCACCTTGCAAGGGAAGCCTTTCTCATTACGGGATTATCAGCGGCAGGCGGTTGAGCTCTTTTATAAAGAAGGTACGATCCAAGGCGGCAGCGGTGTTATTGTACTTCCATGCGGAGCAGGCAAAACGATTGTTGGCATTGCTGCACTCGCGAGGCTGAACAGTGCAACTTTGATCTTGACGTCTAATGCAACCAGCGTGCAGCAGTGGAAAGAAGAATTGCTTGATAAAACGACGCTCCAGCCATCGGAAGTAGGCGAATATACAGGAGCTTCGAAGCAGGTTCGACCGGTTACCATTGCAACCTATCAGATTCTGACCCACCGCAAATCGAAGAAGGATTCCTTTAGTCATATGAAGTTATTCTCGGAGCGGGATTGGGGTCTCATTATATACGACGAAGTACATCTTTTGCCTGCTCCTGTGTTCCGGATGACAGCTGAAATCCAGGCAACTCGAAGATTGGGGCTGACAGCTACCTTGGTTCGCGAGGACGGCTGTGAAGAGGATGTATTCTCATTAATTGGACCTAAGCAATTTGAGCTGCAATGGAAAACAGTCGAAGCGGAGGGCCATATTGCTACCGTCAAATGCACAGAAATTCGCGTACCACTGGATCAAGGGATGTCGGAGCTTTATCATTCCGCAGAGAAACGTTCAAGGCTTCGGCTTGCAGCAGAGAATCCCGGTAAGGTCGCCGTCGTGAGGCAGCTTCTGGAACGGCATAATGGCACTCCAACCCTCATTATCGGTCAATATTTGAGCCAGCTGCATTCCATCGCGGATACCCTGAAGGTGCCGGTCATTACAGGTGAGCTGCCACAGGAGGAACGTCAAACCTTGTATGAGCAATTTAAGTCGGGAGAGGTTCCAGTTCTTGCTGTTTCGAAGGTAGCGAATTTTGCAGTAGACCTGCCAGATGCAGCTGTTGCCATTCAAATCTCAGGAAGCTATGGCTCAAGGCAAGAAGAGGCACAGCGTATTGGAAGGATATTACGTCCGAAAGATGGTTTAAATGAGGCCTGGTTTTATACCGTTGTGTCTGATGACACGAGTGAAACCGATTATGCCGCGAGACGACAGCTGTTTCTGCTGGAGCAAGGCTATCAATACGAGCTCGAGAAATCACCTTAAGGGAGGAATCACTTCGTGTTTGTGAAAGAATGGTCGGAGAAGCTGACAAACCATGCTAAGCAGCAATTCATGAATTCTTCCTTTTGGATAGACGCTGCTTCACACGGGCTTAGCTGGGAAGAGGCTGTTATCGATATGCCGACCGTTAAGGCGGCAGTTAACCGGATGGATAAAGCAAGTACCGCTGTCTTGCGCGCGTTCTATAGTTGCTTTGGAGCCGGTCCTGTTCACGAGGAACGGCTTTTTTCTTCAGGAGCACTCCGAACGGATTTGTCAGGTGCGGAATTTCGTTACGGGCTTATCCAATTACAAAATGCTGGAATCCTCTTTGCACTGCGCAAAGGCTGGGGAGAGCGTTTATATGCATTGCCAAGCGATTGCTTTATGATATGGCATCATATATTGTTCCCGATTGATGCAGAGCCCTCAGCCATTAATAGCGGCTATGGGCACTGGGAACAGAAGCAGGAGGAGTCGCCTAATGTATTGCTTGGCAGACAACTGCTTGCGGCCTGGGCGGAGTTGGGCAGATCTGGACTAGGGCTGACGACAAAGGGTACTCTCCCCAAAAAAACAGCTGCCAAAGTAGCTCAGGCAATTGGATTGGCTGATTCGGATCTACTACAAGCTGGATGGCAGGCTGAGCCTGAGGATCCATACGCGCCGGTGCTATCTTTTGTGCTGAAGCTTAGCTTCCAACTAGGAGTACTGACTTGTGCTGACGGCAGGCTGAAGTGGGAGGAGGACGCTCTTGCTGCATGGATGAATCAATCCGAAGCCTCACGTGAGGCTCATCTGCTCCGGTGGTGTTTGGATGAACTGCTGACAAAGGCCCGTAATGCGGCTGCTCTTCTTATTCGTTTAGCTCCTGGAGTATGGTATTCCGAGCTGGAATTAGAAAGGCAGCTTAATCGTATAGGAATGGAAACAGACGAATGGGGAGCTCAATCGAATTGGGCAAGCTGGTTGAACCTTCTGCGTGCACTAGGCTGGATAGAGCTGGCTCATACAGATAGTGAGAAGTTGCTGCGCTGGACGATCCGACCTCAAGATTTGCTCGAGAAACAGCAAGGAAAAACTTCATTTGAACCCATTCTCCTGGAGCCTAATGGTGATATTATCGTGCTTCCAGGCTGTCACTACAGCATTCGCTGGGAGCTGGAGCTCATTGCTGAGCGAAAAAGCGAAGATCATATTTCGATCTGGAAGTTGACTCGCCAATCAATAGGAAGGGCATTAGAATATGGCCGGACGATTTCGACGATTATGACTTTTTTACATATGGCATCTGGGGATGCTCCACTATCCCCTTTATTAGAATCCAGCCTTGCAGACTGGGGGAAGCAGGGAGCAGGCCAGGAGGCTCTGCTAGTGGAAAGATTTCATTCGTATCCACCAATGCCGCTAACTGCTCAATCAGCGAGTGAGATTGTCTTAAAGTCGCCTCTCCAAACGCTGGAGCACTATGAGCTTATGAACCACGAGGACTTTACCATTGAGAGATTCCTGCCCGAACTGGATCGAGTGCCGTTAAGCTGGATTCAGCAGTTAAGGTCCTACCATCATTCGACGCGTCTTGAAATATTGGAGAAAGCTTTGAGCTGGCAGACGCCAGTTCAACTAAGCATAGATGAGTCTGTTGTGGCCTTTGTTCCTGCCAAGCTGGAAAGGCTGGAGGGGGGCTGGACGGTCACCGGCATCTTGCGGGAGGATCATTCGTATCGGGAAGTTTGCTTAACCCCGGAAATGTGGCAGGGGATGAAGTTGGTTGTTCCGGGAGCGAGTGGATTTGTGTAAAATTGTATCTATTCGTTGAATGATTATGATATGATAGAATGGAAGTAAGCGTTTAAGAAAATGAGGTGAACAAATGCCAACGACCACGGTTCTGTCTGAAAATGGTGCAAGCGGCGTTTCTTCGCTGGACATGGCGTCGCTGCTGCTATGTGCGTACGAGCTAGGTGATCAGATTAATCAATCAGCGGAAGTTGCTGATTATCTATATTGGAAAGAAGCTGTACACCAGGACGATCAGGTGAAGCAATTGTCCAGACAATTCGAGAAAGCGAAGGAGCTGTTCTCGGAATGCCAGCGATTCGGAAGATTTCATCCGGATTACCATTCAGCTAAGGACAAAGTAAAGCAAATCGAGCGGGAGCTGGACCAGATCGAAGCGGTTAAACGTTTCAAGCTGGCCGAGCAAATGGTTGATACAATGCTATATGATGTATCACGCACGATTGCGGAATCGGTATCCGATACGATCAAGGTACCGGGCAATGAAGGGAAAACGGGCGGCTGCGGAAGCGGCGGATCATGTAGCTGTGGAAGCGGCGGCTGCGGCTAGCCCTTTGCTTGATTCGACTCGACGGAGGGAATAGATGTTGTTACCGGAACGTACAGGTTATATTATATGGGTCAGTGATCTGAAAGCGGCAAGGACGCTGGAAAAGTACGGAACCGTTCATTATATGTCACGTAAAATGCATTATGTAGTCATTTACATGAACGCGGAACGTGCGGAGGAAGCAGTGAAGAGCATTAGCCGTCTTCCATTTGTCCGTAAGGTAGAGCGGTCCTACCGAAATGAACTGAAAACCGAGTACACGAAAGATAATGAAGATAAAACAAGATTTTATAGCATGTAATAAAAATATTATTACTCGGAAGATCGCTGGTACACGATGTGACCATGTATACGGCGATCTTCTTTCTTTTATTAAGTTTTACAAATAATTACATTTTTGGTCTTAGTTTATTTTTTTGTTGAAATCTCGGACGAACATGGTAAAATACTGATATACATAAGAAATTGGTAAAAAAGACCTGGTTCCTAAGACGGGGGTGTGATGGACGATGAAGGACAAAATGACTAGAAGATGGAGCACTTATGAAACTTTTTATGTCGAATTAGGCGATAAGAAAGTAGCAGACATCGTCATTACTAACCATGCCAGGAGCCGGTGGATGGATCGGGTGGAGAGCGAGAAGACAGGATATGAGGATATCGCCGAGTTTTTATGGGAATGTTTGAAGCAAGATCGAATTGAGCCCTATTATCGTAACGAAGAAGATGTCTATTTAATAGATGATGATCTCGTATTTGTAGCGGAGTTTGCAACATCTGAAACCGATCTGGATCTGCTAGGCAATCAACTTCATAAGATGATCGTTGTTACCTTCCTAGGGCGTATGTCAGAGACGATAGAATTGCGTGACCTGAAGTCGTATTATTCCTGGCTTCGTCATTCGAGACGTATGACCTTGGTGAAAAACAGTCGTAAGAGAAAATAATCGAAGCATTGCAGTTGGCGCAGCATCCTTAACTTAAGGATGCTGCGCTTTTTTGCTTTCGATTGTAGTATAATAACCGCTAAGAAGAGAGGAAGGTCGGAAAGATGGCGCTTAATTTTCATCAACTTCATATTTTTTATACGGTAGCTGAACGGGGGAGCTTCTCTGCAGCCGCCCAATCGCTGCATATGACACAACCAGCAGTTACGATGCAAGTACAGTCGCTTGAGGACTATTTTGGAACCAAGCTGCTGCAGCGATCGACCAAACGAATTGACTTGACCGAAGCAGGCCGGGCGTTAATGCCTTATGCGAGAAGAAGCATTGAGCTGATTCGTGACACGGACCAAGCGATGTCTACCTTTACTGCACACTTAAAGGGAAGGCTGCTGCTTGGAGCCAGCCTGACCATTGGAGAATACATATTGCCGCGTCTGCTTGGACCTTTTGGGCAGACGTTTCCAGATATAGCAATTAGCATGAAGGTTATGAATACGGCACAGATTATGGAAGAGATTATGAATCATCAGCTTACATTTGGCTTGATAGAAGCACCTGTTAACCATCCTGATATGCAGATGGAAGCGGTCATGAGCGATGAATTGAAGCTGATCGTGCCTAAAGACCATCCACTTTCGAAACGTTCTACGGTTCTGCTGGATGAAGTAGCGGATTATCCGTTTGTGCTGCGGGAGCAAGGCTCCGGCACACGTCTAGTTATGGAGGAGCAGCTGAAGCGCAAGAATATCGATCCCGCTGATTTAAAAATCGTCATGGAGCTGGGCAGTACAGGGGCGGTTAAGTCAGCGGTAGAAGCAGGTCTTGGAGTGTCTTTCGTCTCTGAATCATCGATAAAACATGAAGTAGCACTAGGTCTCCTGCATGTAGTGCCAATCGCAGACACCAGATTTAAACGACAGTTTTATTCAATTTATCAGAAATCAACCCTGCTGCCGATTTCGGCAGTGACGTTTTTAACTTTCTTAAGAGAGAAGGATTTGCAGCAATGGTTGTAGGAAGAGCAGATTTACATGCCCACACAACGGCTTCCGATGGAACGATGTCTCCTGCAGCAGTTGTTGCCCGTGCTAAGGCGGCTGGTCTTGCTGCTGTAGCTATAACAGATCATGACACGATGGCAGGGGTAGAGGAAGCGATTGCCGAAGGGCAGAAGATAGGGATTATCGTTGTTCCCGGTATTGAGCTGAGTACAGTTGCTGATGGTCGCGATATTCATATTCTTGCTTATTACGCGAATGGGCAGGATGAAGTGTGGCAGGAGCGTTTGGCAGGACTTCGGACGACACGCGGCAGACGTAATGAGATGATCGTCAATCGGCTTGTGGAGCTTGGCGTATCTATCTCCATGCAGGAAGTGGAACAGATTGCCGCAGAACAAGCAGGAGCTAGTAGCGGCAAAGGAAAAACAATTGGAAGGCCGCATATTGCCGAGCTGCTCATTCGGAAAGGTGTCGTTGCAACTATGTCAGAAGCCTTTGACCGATATTTGGCTGAAGGCGGCGCTGCTTATGTTAATCCTCCTCGGTTACATCCCTTTGAAGCGATAGAATGGATCCGCGAAGCGGGAGGCACAAGTAGTATCGCCCATCCCGGCTTATATAACCGTGATGATCTCGTCGAGCAGTTAATTAGCAAAGGGATTCAAGGCATAGAGGTCTATCACTCCGATCATGGTCCCGAAGAAGAAGAGCGGTATAGACAGATTGCTGAGCGGCATGGACTGATCATGACAGGTGGGTCCGATTTTCACGGTGAGCGTCAAGGGGAAGTATTTCATGGTGAACTCGGCAGCAGGACCGTGGATGCTGCTGTGCTTGAACAGTTAAAGCCGGATTCAGAATAGATGTTTATAACCCCGAGCAATGGCGATCGGAAGAACATTCCAATGCGCTGCCTGCCGTTTTAACCCAAATGAAATAGGGTCTGTCACATCGTCATAATGAATGACTTTGGAGACAGACCCTTTATTCGTTTAGTTCACACTACGTGATGGTAATGCTTTGATCCGCTGCTCATCAGGGGTGATGAACAAGGTCTTCTGATGGTCATAGATGACGAAGCCGGGCTTTGCGCCGCTTGGCTTACGGACATGGCGGATAAAGGTATAATCGACCGGGATCATACTGGACTCCCGAGCCTGGCTGTAATAGCCCGATAACATAGCAGCCTCCTCAAGGGTTACATCACCAAAGTCACCGCCACGGATAACTACGTGGGAACCTGGAATATCTTTGGTATGCAGCCATACATCAGATGGGGAAGCGAGCCGGTTCGTTAAGTATTCGTTTTGCGTATTGTTCTTGCCTACATAGATGCTGACACCTTCTGATGAGGTGTAGCAGAGCAGGGTCGGTTTTGCTGCTTTTTTCTTCTTTGGACCACGTTTGACCTTATTTCGTAGATACCCTTGCTCCACAAGCTCTTCTCTAATTTCCACGATATCAGCTAGCGACGCATTGTCGAGCTGCTGCAGCAGCGTCTCCATGTATGTGATCTCGTCTTGAGCGATGGCCATTTGTTCCTCAACAACCGCAATACTGTTCTTTTGCTTCGTATACTTGCGGAAATAGCGCTGGGCATTGTCGGATGGAGTTAGCTGCACATCAAGATCAATTTTGACGATAGCCTGCTCCTCATCATAGAAATTGATCAGTTCGACCGACTTATCTCCACGGTTAATCTGGTGCATATAAGCTGTTAACAGTTCACCGAGCACACGGTATTTATCCGCATCTTGAGCCTCATCAACTGTTTCTTGGAGTTTCTCTATCTTCTTCTCGTTCTTCGCCTTTTCATTCTGTACGAAACGGATCAAATCGAGCGCACGCTGCTTTACCGTGTCACGCTCTGCTTTATCCCCATAAAAGGCTTCCAGGCATTCGCTAATTGTTGCGTATGACTCAGACGAGCCTTGGATATGTGTAAGCTGCGTTATAGAGAAGAATGCTTTGCCATTGGCATCAACGGCAATTGTTGGGTTATAGACATGGTCCCGCACTTCGTTCATGAGTGTCTGGAAGCTGCTCCAGAGCGAACTGCTTCCAGTCTCAGCACGATATACGATTTCTTTCGCTAACAGGGGGCTAAGCCCGCTGAACGATTGTACAAGCTGCCGCTGAGGAGGTAATACCTCGGCATCTTCAGGAGTATCTGCCTGTGTCATTGCGGCCTTGAACTGGTCTTCATTCATCATATCGAGCGGATCAACTTTTCCTTGGTCAGGAGGGGCCGTATAGCGGCTTCCTGGCATAACGATCCGGAACGAACTGATGGCAGGCGTCACATGATGAATGCCGTCGTGAATCGTGCCTGTTGACGGATCCAGCAGAATGATATTACTGTGGCGTCCCATAATTTCGATAACAATCGTCTTAAATGAAATATCGCCCAGCTCGTCTCGGTGCCTTACATCCATATGAATGATTCTCTCGCGTCCCACTTGACGAACCGCTTCGATCGTGGCTCCTTCGCAATATTTGCGCATAAGCATGCAGAACATTGGCGCTTCCATTGGATTAACGTGGGTTGCGTTTGTCCAGTGTATACGCGGATAAGTCGGATTAGCGGATAAGAGCAGCTTACCCTGAGCACCTGCACCACGAATGCTGAATACGAGCTCATTGTTCGTAGGCTGGTGGATTTTATGAATGCGAGCGCCAATACAACGCTGTAACTCTTCTACTAGAGCGTGTATAACAATGCCGTCTAAGGCCATGAGGTTGTATCTCCTTTAATATATGTCTTTCTCTATCATGCCATAGTTAAAGCAAAAACTTAAGTCCTTAAGTGGGATATTTTGCAGTTTGTCCGAATACATTTAGGCTTGAGAGGCTGTCCGAGAGCGCTCGGCATATACGGGAGGGAGTCGTACAATGGAACAAATGAAATGGCACCAAATGGAGGCGGGCGATCTGGCGAATACGCTGGGCAGCTCACTTGCGCAAGGGCTGAATGCATCGGAAGCGGCGGAAAGACTGTCGAATAACGGCCGGAATGAGCTGGCGGAGGGCGAACGGATTTCGCCGGTTATGCTTTTTCTGAATCAATTTAAAGATTTCATGGTGCTTGTGCTAATGGGCGCTACTCTAATATCGGGCCTCCTCGGAGAATACCTGGATGCTGTCACGATCGTGGCGATCATTGCACTAAATGCGATTCTCGGATTCATTCAGGAGTTCCGTGCTGAGAAATCCCTTAGTGCCCTCAAGGAACTGTCTGCCCCAACGGCGAAGGTACTCCGTGCAGGAGAACAGCTTGTTATTGCAGCCAAAGATCTTGTAAAAGGTGATATTGTCCTGCTTGAGAGTGGAGACCGTATTCCGGCCGATATCCGGCTTCTTGAGGCAAACAGCTGTTACGCAGAGGAATCCGCCCTGACTGGGGAATCTGTACCGGTAGGCAAACATGCCGCTGCTATCCATGAGGCTGAGCTGCCGCTTGGTGATCAGCGTAACTTGGGCTTTATGGGTACGATGCTTACTCGTGGCACCGCTAAAGGTGTTGTTGTCCGGACAGGCATGGAAACGGAAATGGGTAAAATCGCAGGACTCATCCAGCAGACGGAATCGATGGAAACTCCGCTTCAGCACAGACTGGAGCAGCTTGGTAAAATACTAATCGCCGTAGCGATCGGACTTACCATCATGGTCGTTATTGCCGGTATTTTGCATGGACAGCCTGCCTATGGCATGTTCCTTGCAGGGGTTAGCCTTGCTGTTGCGGCCATTCCGGAAGGTCTTCCAGCTATTGTTACCATTGCACTCGCACTTGGTGTACAACGGATGATCAAACGGAAAGCAATTGTCCGAAAGCTGCCTTCTGTGGAGACATTAGGCTGCGCATCAGTCATTTGCTCGGATAAAACAGGAACGCTGACGCAAAATAAAATGACCGTAACCAATTTATGGCTTGGAGGCCGTCACCTTAAGGTAACTGGTGAGGGCTATGATCCATCAGGGGCAGTATTCGAGGAAGGCGCTGCGGTTGATGTGAAGCATGATATTTCGCTGAAGCGGCTTCTGCAGATCTCGGCTCTTTGCAACAATGCTACGGTTACACAAGTCGAGCAGCAGGATTCGAAGAAACGGAAGAGCAAGGAAATACAAGAGGAATGGGTGCTCAAAGGCGATCCGACAGAAGGTGCGCTTACTGTATTGTCGGCCAAGCTGGGAATGTCCGCTAAATCGCTGGAAGGCTTATATAAGAGGGAAAAAGAGTTTCCTTTTGATTCGGAACGGAAACGGATGAGCGTTGTTGTATCGCATCAAGGCGGCCGCGTCATTTATACGAAAGGCGCATCGGATGTGCTGATGGATCACTGCAGCTATGTACTGTGGGATGGTAAAGTGGTACCTTTCACTGCAACTTTGAAGAAGAAATGTGCTGAAGCTGCGGAGGAAATGGCACAGTCTGCTCTGAGGGTGCTTGGCCTCGCTTACCGTGATCTTCGCGGCGGCGAAGCTATGGAGACAGAAGCCGATGTGGAATGCCAGCTCGTATTCGTTGGCCTGACTGGTATGATTGACCCACCGCGCCGCGAAGTGCGCGAAGCGATTGCTACCTGCCGACGTGCAGGCATCAAGACAGTTATGATTACGGGCGACCATCAGCTTACTGCCGAAGCGATTGCGAACCAGCTTGGCATTATGCCTCGCGGTGGTGTAGCGATGAGTGGAAGGCAGCTCGAGAATATGACAGATGAGCAGTTGGACCGTCACGTTGATAATATTTATGTATATGCCCGCGTATCGCCAGAACATAAGCTGCGGATTGTCAAATCACTGCAGCGAAAAGGACATGTCGTTGCGATGACAGGGGATGGCGTTAATGATGCACCTGCCATCAAAGCAGCAGATATCGGGATTGCGATGGGTATAACGGGGACGGATGTATCGAAGGAAGCTTCTGCACTTATCCTCAGCGATGACAATTTTGCTACGATTGTATCGGCGATTGAGGAAGGCCGTAGCATTTATGAGAATATTCGCAAGTTCATCCGTTACCTGCTTGCTTCCAACGTTGGCGAAATATTGACGATGTTCTTAGCTATGATGGCCGGACTTCCGCTGCCGCTGGTTCCGATTCAGATCCTTTGGGTGAACCTTGTAACAGACGGATTGCCTGCCATGGCTCTAGGTGTTGACCAGGCGGAGAAGGATCTCATGCAGCAGAAGCCGCGTTCTGCCAAAGAGAGCGTCTTTGCAAGAAGGTTAGGCTGGAAAATCATAAGCCGCGGTGTATTAATCGGCGTTTGTACGCTTGCCGCATTCTGGATCACCCTGAAGATGGCTCCAGGAACAGCTGCAGAGCAGCTTACCAAAGCGCAGACTGTTGCTTTTGCCACCTTGGTTCTTGCTCAATTGATTCACGTCTTTGACTGCCGCAGCTCGCGATCGATTTTCCATCGTAATATGCTTCAGAATCGTTATTTAGTGCTCGCCGTTCTGTCGTCCTTGATTCTTATGATCGGCGTTCTGTACATTCCAATGCTTCAGCCAATCTTCAAGACTGTACCGCTTCACTTCCGTGACTGGTGCCTTGTGTTTGTAGCTGCAGGTATCCCAACATTCCTGATGGGCATTGGCAGCGTTCTTGGCACCAGCAAGCCAAAAAGCAAGCAAGCCAACATGTCGTTCAAATATAAAAATGTATAAATATAACTGACGGGAAAAAGTGCAAATCATGATCGGAATTATGAATAGCGTTTCGTCAGGCTTTGCTGTATGCTAAGAAAAAAATGATAGCTTGATTCTTACTAATTAGCTGCAGTAAAGGGGAACCTTATAATGAAATTTACAAAAATGAATGGTTTAGGCAATGATTTTATCGTAGTAGCAGGTGAGCAACAGCTGCCTGATAATGTAGCAGAGCTGGCAGTCAATTTGTGCAACCGTTTCTTCGGAATCGGAGCAGATGGACTTGTCTATATCCTGCCTTCGGACATTGCGGATTTCCGCATGCGTATTATCAACTCCGACGGTTCGGAAGCTGAGCAATGTGGCAATGCCATTCGCTGTGTAGCGAAATATGTATTCGATAACGGCCTGACGAATAAAGAAGAGATTAAGATCGAAACACTTGGTGCTGGTGCACAAACCGTTCAACTGTCAGTATCGGACGGTAAAGTCCAATCCGTACGTGTTGATATGGGTGAACCGATTCTGAACGGACTGCAAGTACCAACAACCGTTGATGCAGAGCGTGTGATTGAGCATCCAATCGAAGTTGACGGACGTGAATTCCGCTTCACAGCCGTATCGATGGGTAACCCGCATTGTGTTATCTATGTGGATGATGCTGCGAACTTTGATCTTGCAACTTGGGGACCTAAGCTGGAGACACATCCTATGTTCCCACGCAAAATCAATGTCGAGTTCGTGACCGTTACATCGCGTGAACATACAGAAATGCGTGTATGGGAGCGCGGTGCAGGCCCTACACTTGCTTGTGGTACTGGCGCATGTGCAACAGTTGTTTCATCCGTATTGAACGGATTCACGGAGCGTACTGCGGTTGTATCGCTTAAAGGCGGCGACCTGACGATTGAATGGAACGAAGCAGATAATCATGTTTATATGACAGGACCTGCAGCCGAAGTGTTCCGCGGTGAATGGTAATAGGGAGAAATGAATATGAAGCCCGATTTGAGAACGAAGCTTAAGCAGCGTATCTTAACCGGGGACGGCGCGATGGGAACCTATCTGTATCAGATGGGGTTCCCTGTCGGCGTTTCTTACGAAGAATTAAATATGACCCGTCCGGATGTTATTGAGAGTGTCCACCGCCGGTATTATGAAGCAGGAGCTCGCGTTATTGAGACTAATACGTTCTCTGCCAATTTGGTCAAGCTGTCAAAATACGGCTTGGAGTCCGAAATGGAAGCGATTAACCGGGCAGGGGCTCGTATTGCCAAAGCGGCCGCGGCTTCTGATGCTTATGTGGTGGGAGCCGTAGGCTCAATCCGGACAGGCAAGCTGAAGGACCTTAATGATTCCGAAGTAAGTGATGCATTTGAGCGTCAGCTTCATGCATTGCTTTCGGAAGGTGTGGACGGCATCTTATTCGAAACATTCTATGAATTGGATGAGATGCGTCTTGCACTAGGACTTATCCGTAAAGTTTCTCAAGTGCCCGTAATCTGTCAATTTGCGGTCGAAGACGTCGGCCGTACGCAGGACGGAACGGGACTTTTGGATGCTTTCACGCTGCTCAAGAATGAAGGGGCAGACGTGGTTGGCTTCAACTGCCGCAGCGGCCCTAACGGGATTATGCGGGCGGTTGACGCTATTGGTGGTCCGGTAGGCCTGCCTCTGTCCATCTTCCCGAATGCAGGTATTCCGGATTATGTAGACGGGAAATATACCTATTCGGCTGGACCGGATTATTTTGCTGAGATGGCATTACGTTTCGCAGACCGCGGAGCACGGATTATTGGCGGATGCTGTGGAACAACGCCAGAGCATATTGCTGCCATGGCGAAGGCGCTCAAAGACTACAAGCCTCAAATCAATGCAGCTGCTGTTGCAGTTGTTCCTGAACCGGAAGTTATTGACTTATCGGAGCAGACAGAGGTTGTGAAAGACGCTTCGGAGGAACGTCCGGAGGCTCCAATTTTGTTGGAACCTAATCTTGTCGATATCGTAAAGGTAAGACATACGGTCATCGTAGAGCTGGATCCTCCGCGGGATCTGGATATTACAAAGTTTATGGCTGGAGCGGCTGCGCTGAAGGCTTGTGGAGCGGATGCCATCACGATGGCAGATAACTCACTTGCGGTTACACGTATGAGTAACTTGGCGCTGGCAGCACTTGTGAAGGAAAAAGTCGGACTGCGGCCGCTTGTACATATTGCCTGCCGCGACCGGAACCTGATCGGCACGCAGTCACACATGATGGGCCTTGATGCACTTGGCATCGACCATGTGCTTGCTGTCACAGGCGATCCGGCAAGATTCGGCGATCTGCCCGATTCAAGTTCGGTGTACGATCTGACCTCGTTCGAAATGATTAAGATGATCAAGCAATTGAATGAGGGGATCGCATTCTCGGGCAAGCCGCTGAAGCAAAAAGCAAAATTCGTTGTAGGTGCAGCTTTTAATCCAAATGTGAAGCATTTGGACAAAGCCGTCCAACGGCTGGAGCGTAAAATCGCGTCCGGAGCAGACTACATTATGACACAGCCGGTTTACGATTCGGTGTTAATTGAAAAGATGGCAGAAGCGACCAAGCATCTGTCTGTACCGGTATTCATCGGCATTATGCCGCTTGCGAGCGGGCGTAATGCGGAATACTTACATAACGAGGTTCCAGGGATCCAATTGTCTGACTTGGTTCGTAAACGGATGACAGGTCTGGAAGGCGCTGCGGGAAGAGCGGAGGGCGTACAGATCTCGAAGGAGCTGCTTGATACAGCACTTCAGCATTTCAACGGGATATACTTCATGACACCGTTTATGTTCTACGATATGGCCGTTCAATTGACGGACTATGTATGGGCGAAAACAGGGGTAAAAAGACACTAAATCGTCTGATTTCTCTTTTTCTCTTGTTCGTTTCTATAAAATCCTTTAAAATATATAACAACGGATCGAGCATAACCTGTTTGGTCTGCTATATGATGCTCTGGACAGGCAGTGCAGCGTATAGCAGCAGCGGGTGAAGGCGCGGCGCGGAACGTATGCTCCGGACTTTTTTCGTCAACAATAGTGCAATGGTTCTGTCGTTATTTGGTAGATGAAGTAATTCGTCGGCCATTTACATTTATAGAAATAGATTTGATTCATATGGGAGTTGCACGAGGAAGACCGGAGGGGGAACCTGACTTGGCTATTAAACTTATTAATATTGGCTTTGGCAATATCGTTTCGGCCAATCGCATTATTTCAATTGTTAGTCCGGAATCGGCTCCGATTAAACGGATTATTCAAGAAGCACGAGACAGACATATGCTGATTGACGCGACATACGGAAGACGCACGCGTGCTGTTATTATTACAGACAGCGACCACGTCATTTTATCGGCGGTGCAGCCGGAGACGGTAGCACATCGTTTGTCGACTAAGGATGACGATAACGACGAATAGTACGGGGAGTATTATGGATAAGGGATTGTTGATTGTATTGTCTGGACCTTCCGGCGTAGGAAAAGGAACCGTTTGTTCCGTTCTGCGACAAAAGGTGCCTGAGCTTGTTTATTCCGTTTCGGCAACGACACGGAAACCTAGACAAGGTGAGATTGATGGCATTAATTATTTCTTCAAGTCAAGAGAACAGTTTCTGGATATGATTGCTAATGATGCCCTGCTGGAGCATGCCGAGTACGTTGGCAATTGCTATGGTACCCCGCGTGATTTCGTTGAGAGTACGCTGGCAAGTGGCAGAGACGTCATTCTGGAAATTGAAGTTCAGGGTGCTTTGAAGGTGAAAGAGAAGTTCCCTGAAGGCGTGTTTGTCTTCTTGCTGCCGCCGTCACTTGACGAGCTTAAGTCGCGTATTACAGGCAGAGGAACAGAAACGCAAGACACGATTAATAACCGAATGACGGTTGCGGTTGAAGAAATGAACTTAATCCGTCATTATGATTATGCGGTAGTTAACGATGAGATTGATGCCGCATGTCATCGTATTCAAAGTATTATTGTAGCTGAGCATTGCCGCAGAGACCGGTATTATTCTCATTTGGGAGAAATGCCATCTTTGCAACCCGAGAAAGCCTGAGCGAGGTGAAGAACAATGTTGTATCCATCGATTGATGAAATGGTTAAAAAGGTAGACAGCAAGTATTCGCTCGTTGTAGCGGCTTCGAGACGTGCACGTATGCTGCGTAATGGTGAGAAATCCGAACTACGCAACCCGAAATCCCGTAAATTTGTTGGCGTTGCCCTGGAAGAGATCTATCACGATATCGTGATTGTTGAACAAACAGAAGGCAAAGACGACTAATAAGAGGTATTGAAGGATAGGATGGGGCCAATGGCTCCATCCTATTTTTTTTGATCAAGCTGTTTTCTCCAAACATATCCGCTTATGTCCGTTTTTGTTTGAAATAGTTGTTTTCAAAAACAAACAAACATGTTAACATATAAACAAACAAAAACAAATCTTAAACGGGGGAAAACAAAATGAAGCAGTTGTTATGGGATACTTGTTAATTTGGCCTAACTTATTCTCGTAATAGACTTACATTCCTTCGTTGTATAATAAATAGCTTGGCCTCAAGTGTAAACGGCTGCGCCGTCCTTAGGAGGAGCTGTCGTTTCATGGGTGAAATATCGGTAGGTAATGGAAAAATGAGATGAAAGAGAAAGAGGTAGGCTATGCTGGTTGCGGAACGGTATGAAGCGATAGTTCGATTGGTTAATGAGCGGGGCAGTATTCGGGTATCGGAGCTGAGTGAGCTCTGTCAGGTGACGGAGGAGACCATTCGCCGGGATCTTGACCGTTTAGAGCAAGCTGGACGTCTGCGCCGTTCTCATGGCGGAGCAGTAAGCATAAAAGATACACAACCGGAGACTCCGGTTGCAGAACGGGAAATTATGCATGCGGATGAGAAAAGACGTATTGCTGAGGAAGCGGTCAAGCTGATTAAGCCTAATGACCGGATTTTGCTGGATGCCAGCTCAACAGCTTGGTATATGGCATCGATTCTGCCAGATATACCGCTCACCGTATTGACCAATTCGATAAAAGTTGCCATTGCGCTAAGCAGTAAAGAGAAGATCGAAGTGATCTCGACCGGCGGCATTCTTGCTTCGCGATCTTTATCTTATGTTGGACCGCTTGCTGAACGGTCACTTGAATCCTATCATGTGAACAAGCTGTTTTTATCCTGCAAGGGTGTGCATTTGGAGCGCGGCATTAGTGAATCTAATGAGCTTCAAGCACGCATTAAACACAAGATGCTCGGCATTGCGGAACAAGTTATTCTGCTGGCGGATTCCAGCAAGTTTGGCGTTCAAGCTTTTACACATGTAGGTGACTTGGCAGAGGTTAATGCCATCATCACAGATCGCCGTCTTCCACAGGATGCGATTACCCAATTATCTGAGCGTTCCATAACGGTTACGTTAGTTTAACGAATTGATACGTTTGTGAGGTGGCGAGGTGAAGGTTTCATTATTTATCACCTGTCTTAGCGATACATTATATCCCCGCGTAGGGGAAGCCATGGTTAAATTGCTGGCTCGATACGGAATACAGCTGCATTTTCCAACTGTTCAAACTTGCTGCGGTCAACCGGCCTTTAATAGCGGTTATTGGAAGGAAGCACGGGAGACCGCCAAGACGATTCTCGACGCTTTTGAAGATAGTGACTTTGTTATTTCTCCTTCTGGGTCTTGTACAGGCATGATTCATCATTATCCGAAGCTGTTCGAAGCGGACTCGCATATGCATGCACGAGCGGTCAAGCTGCAGAGCAAATCATATGAATTTACACAGTTTCTCGTTCAGGTGCTTGGTGTTAAAGATCTAGGCGCCGTATTTCCACATAAAGTCACCTATCATCCTTCCTGTCACGGCAGCAGGCTGCTTGGTGTGAAAGAAGAGCCTTTGGAGCTTATGCGTAATGTTGTGGGGCTTGAACTCGTTCCACTCCCATTCGCGGAGGATTGCTGCGGCTTTGGTGGGACCTTTGCTGTTAAGATGGCGGATATTTCAGGTGCGATGGTAACGGAGAAGGTTGATCATGTACTGGAGACGGAAGCTGAAGTATTAGTTGGGCTCGATCTGGCCTGTCTGATGAACATTGCAGGTAACCTCAGGTACCGTAATCAGCCTGTGAAGGTGATGCATTTGGCGGAGCTGTTGTATGAAGGGGTGAATCAGGCATGAGTACGGCTGGAGCAGCATCCACAGTGAAAGAACGCGCCGATCTGGCGCTGAACGATGAGTTCTTACGCAAAGCCGTTAAGTTTACAACGGAGCGGCTTCGTAATGGTAAGAAACAAGCATCTGATGAACATGGCAATTGGGATGACTGGCGGGAGCGCGGCCGGCAAATCCGGCTGCACACGATTGCGCATCTCGATTATTATTTGAATCTATTTGCGGATCAGGCACGGGCGAATGGCGTGCATGTACATTTTGCCGAGACATCGGCAGAAGCAGTGAAGCTGTCGCTTGAGATTGCGCAGCGTAAGCAAGCGAAGTCGGTTGTGAAGTCGAAATCAATGGTAACCGAAGAGCTGCATCTCAATCATGAGCTTGAGTCCATTGGTGTTGAGGCGATTGAGACTGATCTTGGTGAATATATTATCCAGCTTGCCGGGGAAACGCCGTCTCATATTATTATTCCAGCGATTCATAAGAATCGGTATCAGGTAGCTGATCTGTTGTCTAAAGAGGCGGGCGAGACACTCGCACCAGACACTTCCATTCTTGCTGGCTTTGTTCGGAAGAAGCTTCGCGAGAAGTTTCTTGAAGCTGATATCGGTATGACGGGCTGTAATTTCGCTATTGCTGAGACGGGCTCTATGGTTCTGTTTGAGAACGAAGGCAACGCACGGATGGTGACGACGGTTCCGAAGACGCAGATTACACTGATGGGGATGGAGCGAATTATTCCGTCCTGGTCTGATCTGGAAGTGATGGCTACGCTGCTGCCACGTTCTGCGACAGGGCAAAAGCTGACAGTCTATATGTCTGGTATTACCGGGCCGCGGCGTGACGTTGATGCGGACGGTCCTGATGAGATGCATATCATTATTGTTGATAATGGACGTTCTTTGCAGCTTGGGGACCCTGAGTTCCAGGAATTATTGAATTGTATTCGATGCGGTGCTTGTCTGAATGCATGTCCGGTTTATCGTCATATTGGCGGGCATGCTTATGGTGGTACTTATAGTGGTCCCATTGGTGCGGTGCTGACACCTGCGCTTAACAAAAATGTGGGCGAATGGGATGATATTGCGAATGCATCCAGTCTATGTGGAGCTTGTTATGAAGCCTGTCCGGTTAAAATACCGCTGCATGAAATGCTGATCTATTTGCGCCGGAGAAAGCTGGAGCAAGGCCATGGCAATGCGGCGGAGTCGCTTGGCATGAAAGGCTTTGCTGCCGTTATGGGCAGTGCAAGGCGTTATTCAACCCTGGTGAAGCTTGGTAAGCTGGGGCAAAAGCTTGTCGTTAGGGATGGCGGGATTCGTCTCAAGCTTGGACCGCTGAAAGGCTGGAATACGTACCGTGTTACACCAAGCCTGCCGAAGAAATCCTTCCGTGACCAATGGGGGACGCTTGAGCAGGAACTGCGCCATGGGCTGCAGGAGTTAGATCCTGCTGTAAAAAGCCGGATGGAAGCGATTATGCGGGATAGAGACAGCGGGGGAGGCAACGGACATGGCTAATCAGGCAGAATCACATGATGAATGGCTGAAGCAGCTGGCGGAGGATTCCAAGCGAAAGCAGGAATCATTCATGAACGGGATTGCCCAGAAGCTGAAACGTCCACGAGTGATGGAAGCGCCGAAGCATCCTTTCCGGGGAGCCCCGGACTTCTGGCAAAGCTTCGAGTGGCCGCTGGAAGAACGAATGGACCGGTTCGAGGAGAACTTTAAGAGCGCTGGCGGACATGTGGCCAGACTATCGGATATGGATGCAGCAAAGCAGTTTATTGCGGAGAAAGCTGTATCATTAAGCGCACGGTATGTTATTCGGCAAAACCAGCCGGAGCTTAATGAATTGGGGCTTGAGGAAGCGCTGCAGGGCACTGGAGCTTCGGTTCGTGTATGGAACAGTGATGCGGATGAGAACTGGAAAGCACGTGCAGCGGAAGCAGATTTCGGGGTTGTGGTGGCCGATTATGCGGCAGCCTATACGGGATCTGTGACAGTATTATCCTCGAAAGATAAAGGCCGTTCGGTCAGTCTTTTGCCAACCGTTATGTTTGTGCTCATTCCGCTGGAGAGGCTGAAGACAAGGCTTGGCGAAATTTTGATTCATTTCGATGAAGCGGGCCGCGAGCAGCTGCCAGCGGGTATCCACTTTATTTCTGGCCCAAGCCGCTCAGCTGATATCGAGAATGATCTTACGATTGGTGTTCATGGCCCCGGTGTGGTCTATGCTTTGCTGATTGGATAGTTGGATAGTTGGATAGTTGGATAGTTACGCGAGTGAAGCTCGCATGTTTGGATTGGCGTTTGCAGCGCCGGACTGAACATGCGGGCTTTTTTATTTGCAGTTGGGTGTTAGGAAGAGAATTAGCAGGAGTATGACAGGAAGTCTCGAATTCTTTTAGAAAATAATTCCATCTACAAGGAGAGCTGCATGTGTCAAAAAACCAGATTTAGTGCTTGATGTGGCAGGGGTTATCGCTGCTAATTTTTCTCCGCAGTTTTGGCAGGAGCTTACGTCACGGTATGAAATTCCATACGATAGTCTTGTACATTTTAAACATGAAATCCGTGTAAAATTGTGGACAGGTGTTATTTCTGAAGATGAGTTTTGGAATGAGCTTACTTCAAGCTTTCCTACAATCGACAAAGACGATGCACGGCAGTTACTGCTATCAGAAATTACTCCCTTGCCAGCAGCTAATGAGATCCCGCGCTGGAGCAAGTATGCAAACATTCATCTGCTCAGCAATCATAGAGTGGAGTGGATAGAGCATATTGTAACGCCTCTAAAGCCTTATCTGCGAAGTGTGACGATTTCCAGTGCTGTCGGCTGCTGCAAGCCGGACGCTGCGATCTATACCCTGGTGGAACAGCATTGTGAGCAGCAAGGATTCATTCTGTTTGTGGATGACCAGACCAAAAACTTCTACGATCCTGTCTTGCGCGGGTGGACAACCCTGCTTGCGGATGAACAAGGCGACTGGGTCAAGCAGGTTAATAGGTATCTTAGGGCATAACGACAACGTAAAAAAGCAGCAGACTCAGTTGAGTCTGCTGCTTTTTCGATTCCCATTATTTTGTTTCAAGGAATTTTTCGATAAACTGAACGGCTTTATCCGTGTTCTTCGAACCTTCGCGTACACTTGCAATAAAGTTATCCTTGCCTTGAATTGGAATGTTACTGAGAATCGAGCTGCCGGAAATCTTGACGCCGTAAGTGTGCTCATCAGGAACATCTTCCGTCTTCTGTTTGTAGCTGTCTTCCGGCTTAAGCAGATTAGAGAAGTCTGCTATGGAGTCCAGATTCATAAAGGCACCTTGCGGTCCAACCCAGTTAAAGGCAGCGGTATCTGTAATATAGATATCAGGGCGTTCCGTTGCTAGAACAACCATCGCTTTTTGCTGGGAGGCAATGTCCATTTGATCCTTGGCATCAAGCGGAACATACGTAAAGTTAACTTTAAAGCGCTTAAATTCCGGGAATTGCGCAAGAAGTGCGGTCTCGATATCGGCCTCTGTCGTTTGTTTGCCCGTGCTGTCGCTCATATAGTACTCGCCGAGATACATAATAGACAGATCTACCGGAGGAAGCTTGGCAAGGCGCTCCTGCTCAGCCCTATGGTCCATATAGCTGTTAATGCCTACGATAACAAGAATAAGAGCGATGATGCCGCCAAGTACATGGAACTTGTAATAACGCCAGAAGTGGTCTACTTTTTCAGCAGAGCCGGCCATCTTTTTGTACTTGCCATATTCCTGCTGGTTGAATTCTTCGCTTGCTTTACGGTTCTCCTCATTCAAGATATACCGGTAAGCACGTGTTACTTCCTCGAAATCAGCTTGGTCCGTACCGCTCGGATTTTCTCTTTGTCTAGAGCGAGATTGACGCATTAAGGTGGTGTACCGCTTATCGACCTCTTCTTTCGAAGCATTGTCAGGGAGACCCATCTTTTCGTAGGCTCGTTTCAATTCGTCCATGGAGTTACTCTCACCTCAGTTAGTAGTAGAAAAACTCAAAAAAATAAAAGCTACTCTCTAGTATACGGATTTGTTTAGAAGATTTCCATTCCTCCATCTGGGAGTCAATCGGGCTACAAATTATGATGACCTATGGTATGATAGGAAAAAGTGCGAATGGGCTTGAACGAAACCGTCAATACATAGATTAAGAGCAATGTAATCGGGGGAAATTTTATGTTAAGAGGCAAAACAATTTTACTAGGTATTACCGGTGGAATCGCAGCTTATAAAGGAGCGGCGCTTTGCAGCAAGCTTGTGCAGGCAGGGGCTGAGGTCCACGTCATTATGACGGAATCGGCAACCAAATTTATTACACCGCTGACGCTGCAGACGTTATCCCGTCATCCGGTGCATATCGATACGTTTGATGAGAATGACCCTTCAGTCGTTTCTCACATTGATCTGGCGGATCGCGCCGACCTGATCGTTGTTGCACCTGCAACGGCTAATATGATAGGGAAAATGGCTAACGGACTAGCGGATGATATGCTCAGTACAACGCTTCTCGCTGCAACCAGCCCGATCCTAGTTGCACCGGCGATGAATGTGCATATGTACGAGCACCCTGCGGTTGTTCGTAATTTGGAGCTGCTTGCTTTGCGTGGTGTGATGTTTGTTGAGCCGGGTACTGGTCAGCTCGCCTGCGGCTATGTGGCCAAAGGACGTCTTGCGGAGCCGGAGGATATTGTGATCGCCGTTCATTCCTTGCTGAGAGCGAAGGAGAACGGGCAGCTTGCCGGCAAGCGTGTGCTTGTGACGGCAGGTGGTACGGTGGAACGGCTTGATCCGGTCCGGTACTTAACGAATGATTCGTCTGGGAAAATGGGCTTTGCGATCGCAGAAGCGGCCAATGTCATGGGAGCAGAGGTTACGGTGATTGCGGGCAGAACGTCCGTAGATGCTCCGGCAGGCGTTACGGTTGTCCGGGTGGAATCGGCGCAGCAGATGCTTGATGCTGTGCTTGAACGCTTCGATCAATCTGATATTGTCGTCAAATCGGCAGCGGTTGCGGACTATCGGCCAGTGACAACACATGGTCAGAAAATTAAGAAATCCGGCGAAACACTAACCCTAGAGCTGGAGAAAACAACAGACATCCTGCAAACCCTAGGCGGGCGGAAGAAGCATCAGTTTCTTATCGGATTTGCTGCGGAAACCGAGCAGTTGGAGAAATATGCGATGGATAAGCTGACTCGCAAAAACTGCGATCTGATTGTAGGCAATGATGTCAGTCAGGACGGAGCAGGCTTTAACGGCGATACGAATATCGTGCAGCTGTTCGGTCCAAGCGGCTTGATCGAAGCAATGCCGATGTTATCCAAGCGTGAGACGGCGCAGCGGATTCTGGTGATTGCAGCGCAGCGGATAGCGGAGGGAACGGCCAATAACGGAGGTCGGGGCGAATGATTGCCAAAGTCATTGTCGACGTGCCGAGCCGCCAGACGGATCGGCCGTTTGATTATGAAGTACCCAAAGACTTGGAAAGCTGGGTTGAGGTTGGCAGCCGGGTAGGCGTACCTTTTGGTGGAAGAGTGCTGCAGGGATTTGTCATCGAGCTCGCAGAAACGGCGGATATTGATCCTAAGCGGCTGAAGTCGATATCAGAGCTGCTAGATCCGATGCCTCCTTTGCTGCCTGATCTAATTGAGCTTGCCAAATGGATGAGTGATAAATATTGCTGCTCCTGGACGACTGCACTTCAGGCAATGATACCAGCGGCTCTGAAGGGGAAAGCTGAACGCTACATCAGCTTGAACGATGATCCTGAATTCTCGGCAGAGGAGTATGGACTGACGGCACTGCTGCCGGAGGATATGATGGATTGGATTGGTAAGCAGAAGCAGGTGAAGCTCGAGACATTGCAGCAGCGTTTTCCGGACTATGCACCAGCCATCAAGGAAGCGCTCCGTGAAGGTCTGCTCTTAGAGCAGACATCTATACGAGATAGACTTGCCATTCGCAAGGTGCTGACGGTGTTCCCGCCAGAAGACGAAGCTGCGGCACGTGAAGCCCTGCAGTCTTTCCCGGCACGGGCAGGTAAACAGCGTGAGCTGCTTGCCTTCATGCTGGAGCGGGGAGAGGCGATGCCACTTCAGGCTATGCTCGCAGAAGCCGGTGGTTCGCCTGCCAGCGTGCGTGCGCTCGTAGATAAAGGACTGCTCGGTATGCATGAAGTCGAGCAGGAGCGTGATCCTTACGCAGGCCGAAACTTCCAGCGGACTGAACCGCTGCCGCTGATGCCAGGCCAGCAGACCGTGTATGAACGGATTGCCGCCACGGTGAGCCGCGGCGAATCACAGGCTTTGCTCCTGCACGGGGTAACGGGCAGCGGCAAAACTGAGGTCTATATGCAGTCGATTCAGCATTGCTTAGAATTAGGCAAGCAAGCGATCGTGCTTGTCCCGGAAATTTCGCTGACGCCGCAGATGGTCGAGCGCTTCAAGGGCCGCTTCGGCGACGCTGTAGCCGTGCTGCACAGCCGGCTGTCGAATGGCGAGCGTTATGATGAATGGCGCAAGATCCGCAGCCGCCGCGTGGAGGTTGCGATTGGCGCACGCTCGGCCATATTCGCGCCATTCGAGCGAATCGGGCTCATCATTATCGATGAGGAGCATGAATCCTCCTACAAGCAGGAAGAGAGCCCGAAATACCATGCGCGTGATGTGGCTGTACGGCGCGCAAGGCAGCATGGCGCAGCCGTGGTGCTAGGTTCTGCGACTCCGTCACTGGAGTCGTTCGCAGCAGCCAGCCGTCAGCCGGCGCCAGGGAAGGAATCGGCTCTTCTGCCGATGCCCGAGCGGGTCGGCAGCCGTCCGATGCCGCCCGTTCAAGTGATCGACATGCGCTCCGAGCTTCAAGACGGCAACCGTTCAATGTTCAGCAGACGGCTTCATGCCGCACTCATTGAGCGGCTGGAGCGCGGGGAACAGTCGGTGCTGCTCCTCAACCGGCGCGGCTACTCGACGTTTGTAATGTGCCGTTCCTGCGGGTATACGGCAGCTTGTCCGCATTGTGATATTTCGCTGACGTATCATCAGAAATCGCGGGCGCTGCGCTGTCATTACTGCGGTCATGCAGAGCTTGCGCCGAAGGAATGTCCTTCCTGCAGCAGCGAGCATATCCGGTACTTCGGTACAGGTACGCAGCGGGTAGAGGAAGAGCTGGCAAAGCTGTTCCCCGGCATCCGCGTCATACGGATGGATGTGGACACGACAACCGAGAAGCATTCCCATGAGAAGCTGCTTAAGCAATTTGGTGAACGGAAAGCTGATGTACTGCTAGGTACGCAGATGGTTGCTAAAGGTTTGGATTTCCCGTTTGTTACACTTGTAGGCGTCATTGCTGCGGATACGTCGCTTAATTTGCCGGATTTCCGTTCGGCGGAGCGGACATTCCAGCTTCTCACACAGGTAGCAGGGCGCGCAGGGCGTCATCATTTGCCGGGAGAGGTTGTCATCCAGACTTACTCCCCTGAGCATTATGCAATCGTAACCGCTCAGCAGCATGACTATGCTGCATTCGTGCGGGAGGAGCTGAAACATCGCGGTGTTATGGGCTATCCGCCGTTTTGCAGGCTGGTACTTGTGACGATGTCGCATGAGCAGCTGCCACTTCTGTCATCGGTCAGTGAGCAGTTTGCCGAGCGTCTCCGCGGACTGGCTGCTGATGAGGGAGTTCTTGGTCCGCTTGAAGGCGGTTTGCCGAGGGCTATGGATATTCTTGGTCCTGTCGCTTCACCAATTTCTAGAATGAAAGATCGCTACCGTTTTCAATGTGTGATAAAATATCGTGGAAACATCGACGTACCGGCGCTGCTTAGGCAAGCGATGGCCCCATTTATAGAGGGCTCGCCGCTCAAACTGGTGCAGTTTAGTATCGACGTCGATCCGCAAGTCATTTTATAAAATAGATAACGATCGTAAAGGAAGGTATTAGGTCATGGCCATTCGTATTATTGTGAAAGAACCAGATCCGGTGCTCCGGGAAGTTGCTAAGGAAGTAACGAAATTTAACTCCAATCTGCAGAAATTGCTGAAAGATATGGCGGAAACGATGTATGACGCAGACGGCGTAGGACTTGCGGCTCCGCAGATCGGCATCTCCAAGCGTGTAATCGTAGTTGATATTGGCGATGAAGAAACAGGTCTAATCTCTATGGTTAACCCTGTCATTGTAGAAAAAGAAGGCGAGCAGGTTGGTCCTGAAGGCTGCCTCAGCATCCCGAACCTAAATGGCGATGTGAATCGTTTTGAGCGTATCGTTGTGAATGGTCAGGACGCAGAAGGCAACCCGTTTACAGTTGAAGCAAGCGGCTTCCTTGCGGTTGCTTTCCAGCATGAGATTGATCATCTGAACGGCATTCTGTTCACTGACATTGCTCAAAATGTATATGACATCTCGGCAAGACAAAGAAAAGGCGGCGAGTAAAGGAATGCGTATTGTATTTATGGGAACGCCGGAATTCGCCGTTCCTTCCCTGCGTCTCCTTATCGAGCAGGGCTACAACGTAGTCGCTGCTGTGTCGCAGCCTGACCGCCCGAAAGGCCGTAAACGCGTGCTGACGCCGCCTCCTCTGAAGGAAGCGGCTCTTGCGTTTGGTCTGCCTGTGCTGCAGCCTGAACGGATGCGCAGCCCGGAAGCTGTTGCTGCCATTGCTGAGCTTCAGCCGGATTTGATTGTCACAGCAGCTTACGGTCAAATTTTGCCGAAAGCCTTGCTCGAGATTCCTCGTCTTGGCTGCATTAACGTGCATGGCTCGCTGCTTCCACGTTACAGAGGCGGAGCGCCGATTCAGCGATCGATTATTAACGGAGAGTCTGTGACTGGCGTTACGATTATGTACATGGCAGAAGGGTTGGACACTGGCGACATGATCAGCAGGGTAGAAGTGCCGATTACGGATGAGGATACTTCGGGTACCTTGTTCGAGAAGCTGAGTGCAGCGGGTGCTGAATTGCTTGGCCGTACAATGCCTTCTATTATCGCAGGCGAAGTACAAGCTGAGCAGCAGCGTGATGAGCTGGCGACCTATGCACCAAACTTGACTCGTGACGATGAGCGGATCGACTGGAATAAATCAGCTATCAGCATCTACAACCAGATTCGCGGCTTGTCTCCGATGGCAGGTGCCTTTACGTACCTGAACGGCGAAGTGTTTAAGGTATGGTTATCAGCGAAGCCTAACGGATCGAATGGCTCTGGATCCACTGCTCCGGGTACGGTAGTTGCCGTAAGCGCTTCGGGCATTGAAGTACAGACCGGTGACGGGATTTTGACATTGCTTGAAATACAGCCCTCGGGCAAACGAGTAATGACGGTAGCAGATTGGCTTCCAGGCGCTCGCCTATCAGCCGGTGCTGTATTTGGCGGAGGCGAAGCATGAGCGAGAAAGAGACGATGAAGCAGAAGCAGAACAATACCTCAGGAAAACCGAAACGGAAGCCGGGCGGACATGGAAAAGGTCAGTCGGCTCCGAAGGAACAGCGCACTGTCCGCGTCCGTACCCCGCGCGAGCTTGCCCTTGATACACTGGTGAAGGTTGCGGAGACTGGAGCTTACAGTAATTTGCAGCTTAACCGTGCTTTGCAGGATGCTCAGCTCCAGCGCGCTGATGCTGGACTTGTGACGGAGCTTGTCTATGGCACGATTCAGCGCCAACTAACGTTAGATCATTGGCTAAGTAAGTTTGCGGCTAAGGGACTGCGTAAGCTGGAGCCTTGGGTGCATCAGCTTTTGCGTATGAGCGCCTATCAATTGTTGTACCTCGACCGAATTCCGGCCCATGCTGCGGTGAACGAGGCGGTAACCATTGCAAAGCGTAGAGGACATCAGGGAATATCAGGAATGGTGAACGGCATTCTTCGCAGCATTGACCGGAACCGTGCGGAGCTCACGATCGACACAATCTCAGATAAGAATCCGGCCGTGCAAATCTCGGTAAGACATTCTTATCCAGAATGGCTGGTTGCACGCTGGATCAAAGCATACGGCGTGGAAACAACCGAAGCGATCTGTGCTTCAGGCAATGAAGCTCCACATGCCAGTGTGAGAATCAATCCTCTTCGTGAAACGAGAGAAGAAGCCTTACAACTGCTGACTGAGCAAGGCAGTGAAGCGGAAGTATCGAAGCTTGCTCCGGCAGGTATTGTGGTGCGCCGCGGCGGTAATCTGGCTGATACGGAAGGATTCCGCAAAGGTCTATGGACGATGCAGGACGAGAGCTCGATGCTCGTTGCCGAAGTGGTTGCTCCTAAAGCTGGCATGCAGGTGCTTGATTGCTGCGCAGCTCCTGGCGGGAAAACAACACATATGGCCGAGCTGATGGGCGGCAAAGGCAAAGTGTATGCCAATGACCTCCATCCGCATAAGCGTCAGCTTATCGTAGACCAAGCCATACGGCTTGGCCTTCAGAATATTGAAGCGATTACGGAAGATGCCGGCAATCTTGGAGTACGGTTCGCTCCGGCTTCATTGGATGCCGTGCTGCTGGATGCCCCTTGCTCAGGCTTTGGCGTTATCCGCCGCAAACCGGAAATCAAATGGACGAAGACGGCTGGCGATGTTGCTGAGATCGCTGGAATACAGCGTAAGCTGCTTAAAGCGGCTGCAGAACTTGTTAAGCCGGGCGGCACACTTGTGTACAGCACATGTACGATTGAAAGCACAGAGAATGAAGACCAGGTAGCTGCCTTTTTGCAGGAGCATCCCGAGTTTCAGCTAGACGCCGAGTGGCCGGAGGAAGTGCTTCAACCGCTTCGCGAGAAAGGCATCATTGACAGCTCGTTTAAGGGACAAGCACAGCTTCTGCCGCATCATTTTGGCAGTGATGGCTTCTTCATTGCACGTCTTAGCAAACGTCAGTAGTCCATTTGTGGCTCGACATGGGCGTTTGTGGTAAAATAAATCATCAGCGCCGGCTAAGCCGACGCGCTAGTTCAGAGTCAGGTGTGATAATAAGAAGATGAAACCAATAATTTATGACTATAACCTCGATCAGCTTCAAGAGTGGATGCAAGAGAATGGTGAGCCGGCGTTCCGCGGCGGCCAGCTGTTTGATTGGCTTTATGTGAAGCGTGTGAAGAGCTTTGAAGACATGTCCAACTTGCCGAAGTCACTCCGCGATAAGCTGGAGGAGAACTTCCAGTTCGTGACGCTTACAGAAATTACGAAGTTTGAATCGAAAGATGGAACAGTTAAGTTCCTGTTTGGCCTGCATGACAATCATGCGATTGAAACAGTTATTATGCGTCACGAATACGGTAATAGCATTTGTGTAACGACACAGGTAGGCTGCCGGATCGGTTGTACGTTCTGCGCTTCGACGCTGGGCGGCTTGAAACGGAACCTGACAGCAGGTGAGATTGTTGCGCAGGTCGTTACTGCTCAACAAATGCTTGATGCAACAAATGAGCGTGTATCGAGTATTGTTATCATGGGCTCCGGTGAACCATTTGAGAATTATGACGCAACAATGACATTCCTGCGTATTATGATTCATGAGAAGGGGCTTAATATCGGCCAGCGCCATATTACGGTCTCGACAAGTGGTATCGTACCAAGCATGTATAAATTTACAGAAGAGAACACGCAGATCAACCTTGCGATCTCGATCCATGCACCAAACGACAAGCTTCGTTCGAAGCTGATGCCGGTTAACCGCCGCTTCCCGTTTGAGGATGTTATGGCAGCATGCCGTAATCATATTGCGAAGACTGGCCGGCGTATTACGTTTGAATATGCCTTAATTGGCGGTGTCAATGACCAGGCTGAACATGCGCAAGAGCTGGCTGATGTGCTTCAAGGCATGTTGTGCCATGTCAACTTGATTCCAGTTAACCATGTGCCTGAGCGGAATTATGTTCGTACGCCGCGTAACGACATTTTCGAATTCCAGCGCATTTTGGAGAAAAACAAAGTCAATTGCACGATTCGCAGGGAGCAAGGTCATGATATTGCAGCCGCATGCGGCCAATTAAGGGCGAAACATATGGAGTCCACGACGAGGTGATCACGGTTGATTACGGCAAACCGAAGCGATGTTGGACGAATTCGTCAAATTAACGAAGATCGTTCGTGGGTAGGACAGCTGGATAACGGCATAACGCTTGCCATTGTGGCCGACGGAATGGGCGGTCATCAAGCAGGCGATGTAGCGAGCCAGCTGGCGGTTAATACGTTCAGAGACATGCTTGAGAAGAGCGCGTCGAAGGCGGATTTGTCGATGCAAGAGGGGAAAATGCTAATTCGTCAGGCACTCGTCATGGCTAATGACGTCGTGTACGATATGGCATCACGCAACGAGCAGTACTACAATATGGGAACGACAATCGTCGCCGCCTTGTACAAAGAGCGGCAGCTGATTATCGGTCATATCGGAGACAGCCGCGCCTATCTCATTACCGCAGATGGAATTGCGCAACTGACAGAGGATCATACTCTTGTGAATGAGCTGGTGAAGTCTGGCCAGATCAGCTCCGAGGAGGCGGCGCATCACCCGCGCCGCAATGTAATTACACGCGCGGTTGGAACGGACGCGCATGTTGAGGTAGATATCTATACCGCAGCCTTGACGGATAACGATATACTGCTGCTTTGCAGCGACGGACTGACGAACATGGTCAGTGACGAGCTGATGCTGCAGACGGTTTGCGAGGATGGACTGGAATTGGATGGTAAAGCGGATCGCCTCATTCAATTAGCGCTGCAAGCAGGAGGAGACGACAACATCACTGTCGTGCTTCTTCAGGAAGCAGACGCTGCTTATCGAGGAGGTGACAACGGATGATTGGACATCAACTAGGTGGACGTTATGAGATAATAACGAGAATTGGCGGAGGCGGTATGGCGCTTGTCTATAAGGCGCATGATATTTTGCTGAACCGTAATGTCGCAGTGAAGGTACTGAGGCAGCAATTCGTTCATGACGAAGAGTTTATTCGGAGATTCCGCAGGGAAGCGCAATCGGCGGCTTCGCTGTCTCATCCGAATGTCGTCAGTGTTTACGATGTAGGGCAGGAAGAAGATACGCATTACATCGTTATGGAATATATCGAAGGTCATAATCTTAATGAAATTATAATCGAGCGTGCGCCGTTGCAGGCAGATGAAGCGGTGCGTATTGCTATGCAGATTTGTGATGCTCTTGAGCATGCACATCAAAATCATATTATTCATCGCGATATTAAGCCACATAACATCTTAATTGGCAAGAATGGCAGAGTGAAGGTGACGGACTTCGGGATCGCCCGTGCCGTCACATCCTCTACCATTACACAGACAGGCTCGGTAGTCGGGTCGGTCCATTATTTCTCGCCGGAGCATGCCAAGGGAGTTAGTACAGGGGAGAAATCCGACTTGTATTCTCTTGGGATTGTATTGTACCAAATGTTAACCAGCAAGCTTCCCTTTTTCGGCGAAAGTCCAATCAGCGTTGCTCTGAAGCATTTGCAGGAGGAGTTCGAGGAGCCTAGAAAGGTGAATCCACATATCCCGCAAAGTGTGGAAAATGTTATTTTACGTGCTATGCGCAAAAATCCGAGCGAACGTTACCAATCGGCTCGTGAGATGCTTACGGACTTGGACACTTGTCTGAAGCCAAATCGGATTAATGAGCCCAAAGTAACATTTGGCAGCGGCAGCGACCTTGACGAGACTCGGGTTATGCCAGCTATTCGGGGAGAATTGCTGCCATCGGAGCCACAGCAATCGGCACAGTCGTATATATCTCCCGTTTCATCGGCAGCGCCGTTGGAGCGCAGGGCGGCGGCCGCGTCGAGTGAACCGGAAGTCGAATGGAAAGATGAGAAGCCGAATGGAAAGCCTAAAGGCTGGAAGCGCACTACAACCATTGTAGGGGTCACGCTGGTGGCGTTAGCTTTGATTATATGGGGATTCTTTGCCCTGCTGGACAAACTTGATGTGCCGGATGTGGACGTGCCTTATGTGGTTGGCAAGTCAGAAGATGAGGCCCGTGCTATGCTTGAGGCCAAAGGGCTGAGGGTGAAGGAGCCAATCATCCATGAGTTTATGGGCGATGTACCGCAAGGTGTAGTATTCGATCAGGACAAGCAAAACATGCAAGTGAAGGAAGGCTCTTGGATTCAATTGTCGGTCAGCGACGGCGCTGTGCTGGAGAAGATGACCGATTACAAGGGCAAGCAGATTCAAGAAGCCAAGGATGATTTGATTGCACTTGGCGTGACAGAAGAGCAGATTGCAGTTGAACCGGTATTTAGTGACGAGGATTCAGGTGTGGTCATTAACCAGACACCGGAGTTTGGTTCAGAATTTGATCCGAAGACAGCAACGTTTACGTTCATGGTAAGCAAAGGACGTGAAACAATTCCGATGCCGAATCTGATCGGCCACACCGTTGCAGAAGCGAAGGACATGGTTAAAGCGAATGGACTGACGCTTGAAGATGACGATATTTTAGAAGAACCAAGCTATTCAATAAGCAAAGGACTTGTTATTGATCAAGACCAGTTCAAACCTAACGATCCTGTGCCAAAAGGGTCGAAGATCTCGATTCGCGTAAGCTCAGGACCTCCTAAGGATGCCAAAAGCCATACGTTTAATGTAACGATATCACCTGCCGAAGCGGGCAAGACAAGCGAGATTCGGATTGTATACACGGATGCGCGTGGTAAGGATATTGAATGGGGCAAACGCCAAATTCAAGATACACAGTCCTTCCCTGTTGAAGTGATGCTGGCACCTAATACAGATGCGAGTGTAACGGTATACCGGGACGGTCAATTTGTAGATAATCGTTCCATCACTTATGAGGACCTGGTACAAGGCTCAGATTCCTCTTCGCTTACTATACCGGGAACCGGCGATACGGATACGGATACAGGTACAGGTACAACAGAAGAAACAGGTAACCCGGACCAGCCTGCAGATGCTGATCCGGAAGAAAGCAATGACAACGGAGGCGCCCAAGATGAGCAGCAATAGTAAAGCCAAGGGGAGAATCGTCAAGGCGCTAAGCGGCTATTATTATGTATTGCCGAATGATGCGGAATCGTCCGGGCAAACGGTGCAATGCCGTGCCCGCGGCGTATTTAAGAAGAGAGGTTTGACGCCGCTTGTTGGCGATGACGTGGTGTACAGCTTAACGGAGAACGGCGAGGGCACGGTGGAAGAGTTGCTGCCCCGCTCTTCCGAGTTAATACGGCCGCCGGTCGCGAATGTCGATTTGGCTATTCTTGTCTTTTCCGTGACGGAACCTACCTTGAATTTACAGCTGCTGGACAAATTCCTTGTTCATATCGAGCATGCTGGTATTGAGCCAGTGTTATGCTTAAGTAAGCAGGACTTGGAACAAGATGGCGGGGAAATGGAAGAAGCAGCTGTTGCTATTGAGGCTGTTAATCGTATCTACACCGCTATTGGCTATGAAGTATTCGGCACTAGCTCACGCCAATGCGTTGGCGTAGAAGAGCTGCACAGCCGCCTTAAAGGGCATGTAGCGGTATTCGCTGGCCAATCGGGCGTAGGGAAATCATCGTTGCTGAATGCACTCGTTCCGGGCCTTGAGCTCGAGACGAATGCCATCAGCAATAGGCTTGGCCGTGGTAAGCATACGACTCGCCATGTGGAGCTGGTGGAGATCGGCGGAGGCTATGTTGCGGATACTCCTGGTTTCAGCCAGTTGGACTTCACGGAGCTTGGCATTGAGGATCTTGGTTACTGCTTCCGTGAAATGCGGGAGCTTGCACCGGATTGCAAATTCCGTGAGTGCTCGCATGTGCATGAGCCTGGATGTGCGGTGCTGAAGGCAGTGGCGGATGGTACAATCGCTGCAAGCCGCCATCAGAACTACTTGACGTTTATGACCGAAATGAAAGAGAGAAAGCGGAGGTACTAGTACTTATGGCAATTATCGCACCATCGATCCTGTCGGCAGATTTCGCGCGGCTTGGAGACGAGATTAAAGCAGCAGAGCAAGCGGGAGCGGATTGGATTCATGTTGACGTTATGGACGGTCATTTTGTACCGAACCTGACCTTTGGACCTCCGGTTATCGCAGCAGTACGTTCGGCGACGAAGCTTCCATTTGATGTACATCTGATGATTGAGCGTCCGGAGTTGTCGATTCCAAGTTATGCGGCTGCCGGAGCGGACCGTATTACGGTTCATGCAGAGGCTACCGTGCATCTGCACCGCACGATTCAACAGATTAAAGACCTTGGCCTGCCGGCTGGCGTTGCGCTTAATCCGGGCACGCCTCTGTCTGTGCTGGAGCATGTTCTTGGTGATGTTGATCTGGTTCTGATTATGACCGTTAACCCTGGATTTGGCGGACAAGCATTCATTGAAGAATCGCTTAATAAGCTGCGTCAGCTGCGCAAGATGCTGAGCGATCGTGGCCTCGACCATGTTCATGTACAAGTAGACGGGGGCATTAACAGCACAACAGCGAAGCAGGTTGTAGAAGCTGGTGCGAATGTGCTCGTAGCGGGTAATGCAGTATTCGGGGAAAGGGATCGCGCGGCTGCGATTGCTGCGCTTCGGTAATTGATGATGGAGGAAGATTACGAGTTAGAGCAGAGCATCTGGAAGAAAATAATGTGGATCGCTTTTTACGCGATTACAGCAGGCCTTCTGCTCGGTCTTTTTACGGCGATCTCCTCGCCTATCAAGTACGTTTGTTCTCTGGTGGCCTTGTATGTCGCCATTAAATGCTTCAAGCGTTTCTCCACCTGGGGGCCGCGTATATCCTTTATCGTATCTGCAATAATCGTTTATTTCGCTACGGCTCTCGTAATCGCGATCGTTATTTATTTGCGTGATAACCCGATGCCTGCTGGCTAATAGAATACGAGCTGGAGCTTTGGAATAGGACAGCTTTAGAACGCATAGGATGGTTACATGAACGAAGGTTCGTGTAGCCATTTTTTTGTGTGTAACAATTGGTTCACACTTCCAATTTCGATGAGCGTGTCTGAGGAGGGATGGGCATGAAGTTTTACACGATCAAACTGCCGAAATTTCTGGGCGGATTCGTAAAAGCAATATTGAATACCTTCCAAAAAAACTAGGTCCGATGCACGTCTTAACGAATGATCGTGGGTAAGGTGAAACGGTTATGCCAGTCTCAAGTGGCAAAACGCGTTTCAATCCGGAAAATTCTAGGCCGTACTATAAGAAAACTCTTATAGAGTCCTAGAATTCAAGGTGAAACGGTTTTGCCGTACTAGGCGAGGTTCATTCAAGGTGAGGCGACATTGCCGTCCGTTGGCAGGGCGAGGCGCGTTTCATTCTGACGAATTCTAGGCCATTTTATGAGATAAAACTTATAAATAACCTTAGAATTCAAGAAAAAAAAGCACCTGAGCTCAGCTCAGGTGCTTTTTGTCTAAATATAAGAAAGTATAATCAATTATACGACGCTTATATTTCATAGCGAAACGTTCGCTGCGCCGCCAAGGTGACGGCGTCAGCTGTTTGCGCTCTACCGCCTGGTTGGAATCCGGAATTATACGCGAGTAATTTTGCCGGATTTCAGTGCACGTGTGCTGACATAAACGCGTTTCGGTTTGCCGTCTACCAAGATGCGAACCTTTTGCACGTTTACACCCCAAGAACGACGGTTTTTGTTGTTTGCGTGGGATACATGGTTGCCTGTACCAGGCGATTTACCAGTAATAAAACATTTGCGGGACATGAGTACACCTCCTTAAGGTTGTGCGTTGCGAAGAGCCAAGCTACCTCGCAAGCCTGCGCTTAGAGTTTGCTTTGAACTATTAGCTGCATTGTTAGCACAAGCTGTAATTAATTACTTGGTCAAGCCTGCACAAAAACATACTTGATTATCGTATCACAATTGTTCTGTATCAGCAACTTAAAAGTATGAGAAATGACCGATTTTGTCATCCTTTTTACCTTTCACCCTTCTATAATGAAGCTATTTATAGTACAATAATCCTTAGTCCATATTATTTACGGTAAAGGAGTGTATTCCCATACCACTGCAAATTAAGAACGAGCTTGGACAGATAATTGTGAATGATGACTGTATTGCAGTGATTGCAGGCTCTGCAGCCATGGATTGTTATGGGCTGGTCGGAATGGCTTCCCGTAAACAGTTGAAGGATGGCATCGCCGAGCTGCTCGGCAGAGAAAACATGTCGAAGGGCGTCCAGGTACGCCGGGAGAATGAAGAGCTTCATATTGAACTGCATATTATCGTAAGCTACGGCACGAAAATATCCGAAGTAGCGCATAATATCCAGAACAAGGTTAAATATGTCCTTAATGATGTAATCGGTCTTCAAGTGGACCAGGTCCATATATTCGTTCAAGACGTAAGGGTATCTACGTAGCAGGAAGGGGAATTGTCGTTGAGTAAGCGCTCCATTAACGGATCTGATTTTACCGCCATGGCACTGCTCGGTGCGGAATATTTAGAAAGAAATGTAGACCGGGTTAATTCACTGAATGTGTTTCCGGTGCCAGACGGAGATACGGGTACTAACATGAATCTAACGATTGTCTCGGGGGTTCGTGAGTTGCGGAACAAGCCGTCCGACCACTTGGGTAAGGCAGCCGAAGCATTGTCCAAAGGGCTTCTTATGGGAGCAAGGGGCAATTCGGGAGTTATCTTGTCCCAATTATTCCGGGGCTTCGCCAAATCACTTGGCAGCTTGGAAGAGGCCGGTACGCAGCAGATTGCTGCCGCATTCCAGAACGGCGTTGACATGGCTTATAAAGCGGTCGTGAAGCCGGTAGAGGGAACCATCCTTACAGTGGCAAAAGAAGCGGCTAAGCATGCGGTTCAGTATGCCCGCAGGACGAGTGACGTTGTCGAGCTCATGACAGAGATTCATGCGAAGGCAAATGAAGCGCTGCAGCGCACACCGGATCTGTTGCCGGTACTGAAACAAGTCGGCGTTGTTGACTCCGGCGGACAAGGTCTCGTGTTTATCTACGAGGGCTTTGTTCATCATTTGACTCAAAGTGGTACGATTCAAGAGAAGGTATTTGCATTCCCGTCTGAAGCAGCAGCACCAGAAGAAGTAGCTGCACAACGGATTGCCGTGCCACGTCCAGCGGCTCCGGTATCCGCACAATCGAGATTAGCAACCGAAGATATCGAGTTCCTTTACGATATGGAATTCTTTATTAATCGCAAAATTGGCGGAAAAGCTGTGCCGTTTTTCAATGAATACGCTTTCAAGAAAGCTTTGGAAAAAGACGGCGATTCAATCCTCGTTATTGCAGATGATGACATCATTAAGGTGCATGTCCACTCGCGCAAGCCTGGCGATGTATTGAATCTGGCCATGGCCTACGGCGAGCTGACTGATTTCCACATTCTGAATATGCGGGAACAGCATCGTGACTTGCTGGAACAGGAAGCAGCAGCTGCACCTTTCGCACCAGTTGCAGAATACGCGCTTGCGGGTGATATTTCGTCGACGGAACTGCTTGCAGGCCCTTCTGCCCATGTTGTTGCACCAGAGAAGCTGCATGAGCTTGCACCATTTGGAATTGTAGCGGTCGCACTGGGAGAAGGTATTGCGAATATATTCCTCAGCAATGAGGTAGATATCGTCTTGTCCGGCGGGCAGACGATGAATCCAAGCACCGAAGATTTCGTTAACGCAATTGAGTCACTGCCAGCGGAGCATATTTACTTGTTACCGAACAACAGCAATATTATTCTCGCGGCTGAACAAGCAGCAGAACTGAGCGGACGTCAGGTAACGGTTATTCCGACGAAGACGATTCCACAAGGGCTCGCGGCGATTCTTGCCTTTAAGGAAGAGGAATCAGCAGAGCGTAACGCAGCTTGGATGAAGAGTGCTGCGGAGCAGGTTATATCGGGTCAAGTTACTCAAGCCGTGCGGAATACATCCATTGATGGTGTTGATATCCAAGAAGGCGACTACATGGGGATTAAAGAGAAGACGATTGTCTCCTCGAAGCCAAGTCTGCTTGAGGCTTGTCAGTTATTGATGGCAGCTATGGTAGAGGATGGCGGCGAGCTGCTTACGGTATTGACCGGTGAGGATGCAAAGGAAGCCGACATCGAAATGTTGTGTGAATGGATCGAGGAGGCTTATCCGGATGTTGAACTGGAGGTTCATGTCGGCGGCCAGCCATTATATCCTTATTTGTTTGCTTTAGAATAGCTTTATTTAAGGAAGTTATACAATTTGGGAGGGGACGTACGTATGGGGAGCATACGCATCGTGACCGACAGTGCATCAGATATTCCATTGCAGCTGAGAGAAGAGCTCGGTATTGAAATGGTTCCGCTGAAGATTCTGTTTGGAGAAGAAACTTACTATGATGCTGTTACGATGAATACGGAGCAATTTTTCGACAAAGTAGCGGCATCGTCTCAGCTGCCTACCTCATCCCAGCCATCACCGATGGAGTTTCAAGAGGCATATGAGCGCATTTTGCAAGAGGATCCGAACGCATCGATTATTTCGATTCAATTATCAAGTGCGGTCAGTGGGACCTATCAGTCGGCTGTAATTGGAAGCTCGATGGTTGAAGGGGAGCCGGATATTACCGTTCTTGATTCCAAGACGGCTTCATACGCATACGGCATGCGCGTTGTTGCGGCAGCCAGAATGGCAAAGGAAGGCGCTTCGAAGGAAGCTATTCTTGCTGAGATTGATCGGATGCAGAGGTCAACAGAGCTTTATTTTCTTGTAGATACGCTGGAATATTTGCAAAGAGGAGGACGAATCGGCAAAGCCTCCGCCTTAATTGGATCTATTCTTAATATTAAGCCGATTTTGTCACTCGATAAAGACGGCATGGTGTATGCCGTAGATAAGGTACGTGGTTCGAAAAAAGCGATGCTGCGTATTATTGATATGCTGGAGCAGGCTTGTGGCAGCGAACCTGTTATTCTGACGATCGCATGTACGACAGGTAAGGAAGCTGCCATGGAGTTCGGCGAGATGATTAAAAGCCGTTTCAACGTGCAAGAGGTTGAATATACAACAGTTGGTGCAGTAATCGGGACTCATGTTGGTCCTGGTACGCTAGCTGTGTTTATGCGCAGAGTGTGAGGTAGAGAACAATGACGCTGGAACAGTATTCTGTCCGGCAAATTAAAGGCGTGAGCGCTCCTAAGGAAGAAGAGCTTCACGCCTTTGGCGTACAGACAGTCGCCGATTTGCTGGATTATTTTCCATTTCGATATGAGGATTATCGTATTCGTGAAATTGCTGAAATCAAGGATGGCGAGAAAGTAACGGTACAAGGTGTCATTCGTGGCAACGCTGTGCTGCAACGTTATGGGAAAGGGAAATCCCGCCTGACTTGTAAGGTTGAGGTTGAGCATATGCTCGTGACGGCAGTTTGGTTCAATCGTCACTTTCTGCAAAATCAGCTGACACCGGGCCGGGAGATCGTCTTGACGGGCAAATGGGAGCAGCAGCGTCTGCACATGACGGTGTCGGAATCTGAATTTGCGGACAAGTCGACCGGGATGGTGAAGTCGGGAACTTTGCAGCCTGTCTATTCGGTAGGCGGAGGAATCACACAAGCTTGGATGCGCAAGACGATTAAGCAGGCTCTTATGCAGTATGGCGCGATGATTGAAGAAGTGCTGCCGCATGAGCTTGTGGAGCGCCATGGTCTTATGCCAAGGCGTGATGCCGTGCAGCGTATTCATGACCCTGGAGAAGTGAAGGAAGGGCTGGAGGCGCGCCGGCGCATGGTATATGAGGAACTATTCCTATTCCAGCTGAAGCTGCAGGCTTACCGTGCCTTGACCCGTAAACGTGGTGACGGTATCGTTCATCAGGTGAATGGGGAGACCATTCGGAACTTTGCAGCTACGCTGCCTTTTGAGCTGACGGATGGCCAGAAGAAAGTCGTTAATGAAATCATGTCCGATATGAGGCAGCCAGCTGCGATGAATCGGCTTCTTCAAGGTGACGTAGGCTCGGGCAAAACGGTAGTTGCTGCTATCGCATTGTATTGCACGATTAAAGCTGGCCACCAAGGGGCGCTGATGGTGCCGACTGAAATATTGGCTGATCAGCATCTGCGTTCGCTGCAGAAGTTATTCGCGGGCACGGGTATTGAAGTTGGACTGCTGACAGGCAGCTTGACGGAGAGGAAGCGCCGTGATGTGCTTGCAGGGCTGCAGATGGGCATGATTGATATTATTGTCGGTACCCATGCGCTTATTCAGGACGATGTCTTTTTCCGCAGCTTAGGACTGGTAGTTACAGATGAGCAGCATCGATTTGGGGTTAATCAGCGGAGTGTATTGCGTCGCAAAGGGATGAATCCGGATGTATTAACGATGACAGCCACTCCCATACCGAGAACGCTCGCCATTACCGCTTTTGGGGATATGGATGTGTCCACGATTCGTGAGCGTCCGCATGGACGGAAGCCAATCAAGACGTATTGGGTGAAGCATAGTATGATGGACCGCGTCCTTGGATTTATCCGCCGTGAAGTCGACGAGGGGCGTCAGGCGTATGTCATTTGCCCGCTGATCGAGGAATCGGACAAGCTGGACGTGCAGAATGCGATTGATCTGTATGTGCAGATGCAGCAGGCTTTTCCCGATTTGAAGGTGGGTCTCCTGCACGGTAGACTGTCGGCTTCGGAAAAGGATGAGGTCATGGGCGCGTTTGGTGCTAACGAGACGCATCTGCTGGTAGCAACGACGGTTGTTGAAGTAGGCGTGGACGTTCCAAATGCGACACTGATGATCATTATGGACGCCGAACGGTTTGGGCTGTCGCAGCTTCATCAGCTTCGCGGTCGTGTTGGACGTGGTGCGCATCAATCTTTCTGTGTTCTCGTTGCGGATCCGAAGTCGGAGAACGGCCGTGAACGGATGAAAGTCATGACCGAGACCGATGACGGCTTCGAGGTGTCGAGGCGGGATCTCGAGCTGCGTGGACCGGGGGATTTCTTCGGGACAAAGCAAAGCGGCCTTCCTGAGTTTAAGATTGCCGATATGGCAGCGGACTTTGAAGTGCTGGAGCTGGCTCGCGATGATGCAGCAGAATTAACGGGGCGTGATGATTTCTGGACGAATCCGTCGTATGAACGGGCACGTGTCCTGCTGCTAAAGGATCAAATTTTTCAAGGGGAACAGCTCGACTAAGCAACATCTTACTTCCAACGGCATATAGTTAAACGATCGAATCATCGGAATGCCGGATGGAGGTGTCGAGGCCAGTGAGTTACCAAAAGTACGGCATTCGACCGCAACTGGTCGAACGCGTCAAAATCAAACTGAAAAATCCGGTCGTAAAGGACCGGATGCGGCTGCTGCTGGGCAACGTGACAAAGTATGATTTGCAGGACCGGGTAAAGGTAAGGAAGCTCGTGAAAAATGCGACGGCTATTTTACAAGAACCTCTGACGGATATCCAGGAAGAACAGATTATTGATTTTGTGCTTGGGCAGAAAATAGACCCAAACAACACCTTCCATTTGCTGAAGCTATGGGGGATGTTTCGCTGACCGCTTGCGGTCGGCTTTTTTTTTATTTGTTTACAAGTAGGGATTTTAACAAATGGTTTTGGCTTGCACAGGGATTTCCCTGCATGATGCGCTGCATTGGATTTCCTCCAATGAGAGTAGGATGCAATGGAGATATCCTGACGCTACGTTGGATATTCTACAGTAGAATCGCGGAATTAAGCTTCTTGTTGCCAAAAGCAGCAGAATATAATGTATAAAATCCAATGTATTTCACGTTACGGTCGCCAACTCCGCATTATACTGTATGAATTCCAACCTCTGTTGAAATGGGAGGGGCTTCGTGATGACGCATTGGAAACTATCTATTTAGAGGTTTTCTCACCACAGATGAAGCTGGCCTCCGGGAGTTATGGGTTCAATGCAGTCGGCTGTGTCGTTCTTTACGCTTCCGACAGCGGAAGATACCGGATAAGCGTCTAGTTCATCTGCTGCGTATGGTACGAAGAGACGGCTTAGCGCCCGCGGGTCTTGTACCGAACGGTCGAGCCAGAGTGGCTCGTCCTCTTGGCGTAAGATTACTGGCATCCGGTCATGGATCGGAGCCATCAGCTCATTAGGTGAGGTCGTCAAAATGGTGCAGCTGCTGATTGTCGTTGTACCATCCGGAGCAAGCCAGGTCTCGTAAAGTCCGGCCATGCTGAAGAGGGAGTGGTCTTTGTGGACAATACGCATCGGCTGCTTGCCGCCGTCTGTCTTTTTCCATTCATAGAAGCCGTCGGCTGGAATGAGGCAGCGCTTGCGGCGAAGCGGCGTCTTAAAAGCTGGCTTCTCGGCAGCCGTCTCTGAGCGGGCGTTCAGCATTTTGTTACCGATCTTCGGGTCTTCCGCCCAAGGCGGAATAAGTCCCCATTGCAGCTCACCAAGGCGGTTGCGCTGCCCGTCATTAATAATGGCAAGCACCTGCTGGCCGGGTGCTACGTTATATTTGGGCCGATGATAAGGTACCTTCGTATCGCCAATCATATAACGAATCATCAGCTCCTCGAGCGATACCGTGATCGTATATCTTCCGCACATGGCAAGTCCTCCTAAAATGAATTGCCTCACAGATGGCTGTTTAATAGCCAATTTGTGGTGATTCATATTTCGTAAGCATAAGAAGTTCTTTATCCTTTTATTATGCATGAACAGGCAGTCTATCGGCAAATACTTGTGTTACCAAGATACTGAAGGAGGGCGGTCGATGCTAAGCGGGAAGAGGGGGCGCGGCCGCCGCGACTTTGGCCAAAGTAGAGGGAAAAGGAGCGGCCTCAGTAAAATCAAACAGCTGTTCTCGCTGCCTGCCGCGGCATGGGACTATGCGGTCGGCAAGTGGCATGGTATGGAGGCTTCGCATGAGATGCTCGCCGAAGCTGAACCGCTGCATATAGCGGAGGATGCTGCTTCGGAGCTAATGGCTGCCTGGCTGAAGCTGGAGAAGCAGCCTGCTGATGCGGATGTGGGGGTAATTAGCAGCGGAAACGGCGAGGGTAGTGATAGTGAGGCTCCGGCGAAAGCTGCGGCTATCACTTCTACGCAGGGGTGGAGCGGGGAGGAGAGTCTGCTGATCGAGCGGATTCTAGCGGAGACAGCTCGCCTTAACCGTAATAATGTGACGCGTACAGAAGCCTACCGCATGATGTATAAGCGTCATCCTGAGCTTCATTGGGCGATGCTGGCCCATCTTGTCTCCCGTAACGGCGGCTGGAATATGACCGATCTGGAGGGAGAGTGGCTGCCTCATTTATTGCCCGGAGGAAAACGCAAGGATGTATTTTTACTGCTGGAGCATGCCAATACGTTTATTTTCGGTGATGCTTATCCACAGTTATTGCTATATGAAGAAAGTATTCATGCAGAGCGGCCGCTCTTTCATTTGCTCCCCGCCTTTGGGGTAACACGGTTTATGCGACCTGTGTGGGAGCAGTTCTGGCGGCGGCGTGATCCTGTGCCGCTTACCGTTGCGCTTATTGTGAATGAGCAGCATTTTATTGAGCAGCGGGTCGTGCAGGATGATTACTTCCGGAGGAATGTAGTCGATACGTTCTTCTTTGGGATGCAGTCGCTGCTGCAGCTTAATGCGGTCATGTTTCCGTACCATTCGAGCAATGAGCTGCGATTGGCGGGACTTATTTTGGAGCATTTCGACGACTTGTCAGAGCGGATTGAGTTCGGTAAAGCTTTGTACGCAATCTTGTTTGGCGTACCGCGTGTACGCGAAGGAGCGCTGGCTTTTGTAGATAAGGGGCGCCATACGGGCTCGAGGGTAGACTATGCGCCGCAGATTTTTGCCCGGGTGCGCCGCGATCCACCGTCCGCCTTGTATAAAGAGCGTCTGCTTGGCGGCAAATTGCTGCCGGGAGCAGCTCCTTTATATAGCCCTGAGCTTGGTGACGCCTGGGCTGACCAGACACTAGAGGCGCCGGCACGAGGTGATTGGTTCCACTCTGCCGCAGACATTGCGCCGTACTTTCGCAGGCTGAAGCTGCCGCGCAGCTTCGAGCTGACGAATGAGTACGGCCTGCTGCTTAACAAGATCGAGCTTGCCGTTCTCGCTGCCGAGCAGCTCAGACTAGATGAGCAGGGAGTGGATGTAACGGGGCCGAGTAACAAAAAAACACCGCGCTGAAACGGTCAGCTGGCGGTGCTTGCAGAAAGTCACTTAAACATGTGTGAGATGTATTTGGCGATGCGGACGCTAATCTCGGCGCGGGCGGCATCACGGATCATGGAGAAGCGATCCTCGTATCCGCGGCAGACGAACTTATAATGGATCGCTCCATGCTCACTGTCGCTTTCTTCGAGAAATACACGGATATTTCGCTCTTTAAGCGCCTTGCGGACGGCGGTTAAGTCATTGTGAATATGACCCATTAAGACGCGGGAGGCTTTCATATACAGCTGCTTCATGGAGTAGGGAGACAATTCAATGTCCTTGCAGTTCTTATCCACGATGGTCAGCATCATGGGGAGCAGCACATAGTCACGAATAAGCTCAAGCTCCTCTTTGCTTGGAACGGGGACAGGTCCGGAAGCTTTTGGCGTCTCGCGCCGCTGCAAATATTGCTCTCGATGTTCGGGCAGCATCATCCGGCTGGATTCCCAGCGGCCATTGCCTTCCAGTTTCTTGCTCATTTGTAGTGTCCTCCAATTTTGACGCTGCGCTCACGGGCCTGGGCTGCCTCTAGCAGCGAGGAAGCCCGCAGAATCGAGGTCGTTCCGAATTTATGACGGATCGCATCCGTGACGCGATCCAGCTTTCTTTCTTTTTCCCTGTTGCCGAACAGAGAAAGTTGGTATTGATCGTCAGGTACCAGCTTAGATAACGTAACGCCTAGCTTGCGGACGGGGAGACGATCCCAATGCGCATAAAATAACGTCCTCGCCGCAGCAAATACTTCCTTCGTAATATTGGTCGGATCCGGCACCGTCATCTGACGGAAAAAGCCGGTTGGCCGGTCGAAATCCGCCCCTTGCGCGCCTGCTGCAACAACGCTGCCCATATAGCCCTTCGCGCGGCTGCGCCGGCACACTTCTTCGCTTAATTCCAGCAGGACAACGTCGATTTCCTGCGGCTTGCTGTAATCACGGGGCAGCGTCATCTGATGACCAACTGCTTGCTGCGCGTCATGCGTGCTTGGTTTTACCGGGCTTGGGTCAATGCCGTTCGCGGTCTGCCAGAACAATTCGGCTTGAATATCGCTGTTACGGCCCATCCGCGCCCGCAGCTTGCGCTTGAAATCCGGAAGCGGGAGCCTGCCGAGATCTCCAATTGTAGAAATCCCCATCCTCTCGAAATGTGCGGTCATCCGCGAGCCAACGCCAAACATTTTGTTCACAGGAAGCGGCCATAAGAGTGATTCAACAGCTGTTTTCGGGAGCGTGAATACGCCGGCTTCATTCTTTTTCGCCCAAATGTCGGTGGCCATCTTGGCCAGAATCTTGTTGGAGCTAATGCCAACTCGGGCCCATACGCCGGTGTAGAGCATAATCTTCGTCTGGATTTGCGTTGCGATCTCATCGGGCGTCCCGAAGTAAGATAAAGAACCGGTGACGTCCAGGAACTGCTCGTCGATGGAGAAGGGCTCCACCAGATCGGTAAACGAGCGGAAGATGTCGGTAATCATAAGCGAGACTTCGATGTAAGCCTGCATGCGTGGTCTAATAATGACAAGATGCGGACATTTGCCAAGCGCCTCGCCAAGTGTCTCGGCGGTCGTGACGCCGTACTGCTTCGCAAGCGGACAAGCGGCCAAAATAATGCCCGAACGCCGCGAAGGATCGCCGGCAACGACGACCGGATCGTTCTTATATTCGGGATGTGCGGCCTTCTCGACGGACGCGTAGAACGACTGGCAGTCAATCAGCATAATGACACGTTCCATAATCCCCACTCCAATACAAATACGAAAGTATGTTCGTATCTTATTATATACCGAATGTATGTTCGCTATGCAAGGGATATTTGGAGGTAATTTCAAACAGTTGGGTATGAGAGAGAGAGATGTCATATTCCTTAATTCTTTAGAATCATTCCAAATTCGTTGGAAAAATATAAAAAAATCTTGGAGGCCATTGGCGCAAGGGAAAAATAACATATTCCAGAATGAAGTTTTAGTTTCCATCTCTGAAAAGCATCAGAAAGCTGTGGGACAAGTCGTCTTACGATGGTTGACGCAAAGAGGAGTCGTGGTAATACCGAAATCTGTTCGTAAGGAAAGAATCCTGGAAAACATCAATATCTTCGATTTTGAATTAGGTCAGGAGGACATGAATAGGATTGCTGCTTTGGATACCAAAGTCAGCTTGTATCCTGGATCGGATCGCAATCCGGAAACCGTAAAATGGCTCTCTAATTATAAGGCTAACCTTTAGTGCTGGCACATGACTCTAACAGAGATCCGGATTCGGTAAGCTTATGAGCAGAAATTCTTGGAGGTAGTGGATTTCTAATAGTTATCTTAATTATTGTTTATTCAAACCCGATCAGGCTGATCGGGTTATTTTTTTGTTCGTGAATACATCCATTCTAATAGGTTCAAAACAACAAAGCGGCAGCTGATCTTAAGAAGATCAGCTGCCGTTTATATTGAAGTAAGGGCATTACATAACCATCATTGATTATCCATCGTCGTTCCCCTTGTCCCCCCGTTAGGAAGCTATTACATCGGTATCAATGTTAGCATTATCTGAGTATTTATTGTGGCTCAAAATCAAATAATAACGTGGTACTGTAAAAAAAGGATGATTGTTACAGTTGAAAACAAATAAGAGGTGGCCAATGCAAAAACTAGAAGACGGAAACAAGAGCCAAATAGATGGAAATATGTCTAATAAATTAACGTCAGCTGAAATCGGGAAATTATGGGCGACCTATATGGGGAACAGCATGGCCCGGTGCGTGCTGCGCTATTTTTTGCAAAATGTGGACGATGCAGATATTCGAAATGTTCTGAATGAAGCGCTTCAAATAGCCGACCGGTTCACCAGAACGGTAGCGGATATTTTCACCCGGGAGGGTCATCCGGTACCTATCGGCTACACGGAAGATGACGTAAATTTAGAAGCTCCCCGGTTGTTTGCCGATGAATTTTATTTGCATTACTTGAAGTATACCTGTAAAGCGGGAATTAGTATTTACGGAATCGCAGTGCCTTTAATGAGCCGGCAGGACGTCCGCGAATTCTTTACTGATTGCCTCACACTAACAGTCAAATTAGTTAATGACGTTAATGATTTACTGGATATGAAAGGACTTTTGGTCAAACCGCCGTATATACCCGTTCCGGACAGAATCGATTTTGTCAAAAAACAACGGTATTTAGATGGTTTCTTCGGGGATGTTCGTCCGCTTCAATCGCTGGAAATAACCCATATTTACGATAACATTCAAAATAACGCTACCAGTTGCGCAGTATTGGTAGGCTTTTGCCAAGCGGCCAAGCTCGAGCAAGTTAGGAATTACTTCAAGAGAGGGAAAGAAATCGCACTGAAGGAATACGATATTTTGACCCGGCTAATGCACAAAGAGGATTTGTCGTCATATCCGCTCTTGAATCACCTCGTTACCGATTCAACCATATCGCCATTTTCGGATAAAATAATGCTTACCCATAAAATGGACATGTTTGCCATGCGGGTCAGGACATATGGCAATGCGTTGGCCTTTAGCGCAAGACATGACGTGGCGGCTACATTCGCAAGATTCATCGTCGAAGTAGGAAATTACGTAGAGGATGGAGCCAATACAATGATTGATTTGGGTTGGATGGAACAGCCCCCGCAAGCGGCGGATCGCAATACGCTAACAAAGGGGTAGGAGATGGCCAGAGCGTCCCGAACCGAGGCTTTATTGTGGAGTATCGCTTTGCCAGGATTCGGTCAGCTCCTTAACGGTAAATATGTAAAGGGCATCCTGCTGATCACCTTGGAATTTCTTATTAACTTGAAGTCCCATTTGAATTGGGTTATTATAACGAGCTTTCACGGCGATCTTCCAACGATCGAACAAACCAATATGGAGTGGCTTATGTTCTACCCTTGTGTCTACATGTTCGGAATTTGGGACGCCTATAAAGATGGCGGGGATGATCTAAAACCTAATGCTTCATTCCCTTTCGCTTTCGGAGCCTTCATTGGGACGATTGGTGTTGTTTTTTCAAAGGATTTTTTGGGAGCTGTTTGGCTTGGGCTATTAGGAATCGGAGCCGGTGTTTTAGTCGGAATAGGTCTTCAATCTTTCCTGCGAAACCGTTAGATGACATTTAAACATTTACGAGTAACTCTATGGAAAACTAAAAAACCTGACAATATGACAATTAATTGTTCAACGGGGAACGTTAGTTCAACAAAACAGCAGCAGTCTAGGACTTTATTTTCACGTCCATGTCTGCTGCTGTTCCATTTCTAGGGGTCAGTCCATGCTGGATGACATTAGCCATTACGCCGAGACGTACGATTTAGTATCGATACGCCGATTGATGGGCGAATGGGATGAAATCCGCTTGATGATTCAAACCAGCAATGATTCGCTTAAAGAGCGTTTCGAGTAGGAACTTAAGCTGCACTCGTGAAGAAAGCATTACGGAGGAGGCGATCTGTATAACCCGAGAAGAAGCATTCCGCTTTCTTTGCATTTTATATAATCCTCAATCCAGACGGTTTGATATGATCCGCAATTATCGTTTAAATGACTTCCTGCAAGGCAATAATGGTCTACATCATAGATCATTAGAGGGGTGCGTTTGAATGGACAACCCTAATTTGCAAGCAAGTCTAAAAGTAAACATAGAGAGTATCAAGTCCTGCACGAACGGGAGCGATGACCTCATTGTTCGTGAGTTTCGCATTGGGTCAGGCAGGGCCGAGAGGGACATCGCAATCCTGTATTTTGATGGATTAACCGATGAGCGATCGATTAATCAATTTATTATGGAACCCCTTATGCAATATGGGCATCTGCAAGGAGATCGTAGCGACTCCAAAGAAAATCATTTGCTGGATCGATTGAAGAACTCCGTATTGACGGTCGGTCAAATTCGTGAAGTTGACCGTTTTGAATGGGCGTCGGATTCGTTAATGAACGGAAGCATCGTTGTTATGCTGGATGGATATCTGACTGGTCTAAGCATCTCCATGGCAGGCTGGGAGCAAAGGGCTGTCAGCGAACCAACCAACCAGACGGTTATTCGGGGACCGAAAGAGGCTTTTACTGAAAATATCACTGTCAATACGGCATTGATTCGTCGGATCATCAAAGATCCTCGTCTGACGCTCAAAAACAGGAAAATTGGAAAAGTGACCAAAACAAATGTTTCTATCATGTATATTGCGGGAATTGCGGACGAGGAAGCTTTGAAAGAAGTAAACAAGCGGCTGGAGGCCATCGATACCGATTCTATTCTGGAAAGCGGCTATATTGAAGAGTTCATTCAAGAGGAATCCTATACTATTTTTCCTACCGTGCAGAATACGGAAAGGCCCGACTCTGTAGCTGCTTCGCTGCTTGAAGGCCGGATCGCTATTTTGATTGACGGAACTCCGCATGTACTCTTGGTGCCCGCTTTATTCGTGCAGTTTTTCCAAGCCGCCGAAGATTACTATCAACGCGCCGATATTAGCACTTTGATTAGGGTTCTGCGTTACTTCGGACTCTTCATCGCCACGCTTGTCCCGTCGCTGTATATAGCGATTACGACCTATCAGCAGGAAATGCTGCCCACCCAGTTGCTGATCAGCTTGGCTGCTCAGCGAGAAGGTGTGCCATTTCCCGCTTTTATCGAAGCGTTGATCATGGAAGCAACCTATGAAATTTTGCGGGAGGCTGGAGTACGCATGCCAAGGGCCGTTGGTCAAGCCGTCTCGATAGTGGGAACTTTGGTGATCGGACAAGCTGCCGTTGAAGCAGGAATTATCTCCGCAAGCATGATTATTGTCGTATCTATAACAGCCATATCAAGCTATGTGATCCCGGAGTTCGACATGTCGATTGCCGTAAGAATCCTCCGATTTATCTTTATGGGACTCGCCGCTGCATTTGGTATGTTCGGAGTCTTCGTAGGAATGAGCCTCCTGCTGCTTCACTTGAGCAACTTGCGCTCTTTTGGCGTACCTTACATGGCTCCGGTCGGCCCGATTAACATAGGCGATCAAAAGGATGTCATTCTGCGCGTTCCCCATAATAGCATGAACACTAGGCCCAGTATGTTCAGCAAACTAAATCCGATTCGTCAACGTCGCGCTAGGAATAAGGGCAAATGATGATCCGAAAGTTGGTTTCACTGTTACTGGCAATCTCCCTCGTCTTGCCGCTTGCGGGCTGCTGGGACAGGCGGGAGTTAAACGAGCTTGCTATATCCGTCGCTATGGGGATCGACAAATCTGGCAGCCAGTATCAAGTAACGGTTCAGGTCGTTCAACCGGGGGAAGTCGCTATGCAAAAAGGGGGAAGCGAGGGCATGACCCCTGTTACGTTATATAAAGCGGAGGGAACCACGATTTTCGAAGCTATCCGCAAAATGACGACTGTCAGCTCCAGAAAAATTTATGCGGCCCATCTTCGCATTATCGTGATTGGAGAAGAGCTGGCCCGGGAAGGCATTGGCGATGCCTTGGACATTTTGTCCAGAGATTACGAACTCCGCTCGGATTCTTTTCTGCTCATTGCCAAAGGGACAACTGCAGCTCATACCCTGGGAATATTAACCCCTTTAGAAAAAATTCCGGCTAATAAAATATATGAATCCATCCAAACCTCCGAAAAAGTGTGGGCACCCGTGATATCGGTTACGTTGGATAAATTTATCAACGATATTGAAAGCAAGGGCAAGAATCCGGTCATAAGCGGCATCAAGGTAAGCGGAAGCAATGAGAAGGGAGGCTCATTAGGAAATATGAAGACCACTCAGCCAGCTGTAAGCATACAAAATAATGGCTTGGCGGTATTCCGGAAGGATCGATTGATCGGATGGTTAAATCAGGAAGATAGCAAGGGATACAACTACATTCTTAATAATATCGTCAGCACCGTAGGCCATGTTGACTGCCCTCATGGCGGCCAAGTCGCACTTGAAGTCATACATTCGGAAGCCCAAATAAAAAGCTCTTTCCAGAACGGACGACCTCGTCTTGCCGTTGAGCTGCGAACTGAACAAAATGTAGGGGAGGTCAAATGCCAAATCGATTTGACCGATATGCAGGTTATTAGGGAATTGGAACAACAAGCGGAGCAAGTTTTGCAGGGAATCCTGGAGCATTTGCTGGAAGTGTCACAAAAAAAGTACAAATCAGATTTCATAGGGTTTGGCAACGCCCTTCATCGCAGTAATCCCGGTGAATGGAGATCATTAAAGACGGATTGGGATGAAATTTTTGAGGATGCTGAAACGGATGTCACGGTCAAGGTGAAGATTAAAAGGACCGGTACAGTGACGAATTCGTTTATGGAAGAGAGGGAATAGACGAATATGTGGATGGTAGCCGGGCTTCTTGCAGCAGCAGGTGTTTGCGCCGCCTATGAAATTCCTTCGTTAAAGGCATACAAGAAGGATCTCTGGGTTTTCTCTCTCTTGTTATTGCTCGGAACCGCATTAAGTATAGTCGCGGCCTTACAGGGGCATATTCCAAATCCGTTAGATTGGATAGCGGCTATATTTAAACCGGCAGGCTATTGGATGCAGAATTATTTTAAATAAGTTCGGGGAGTGAAGGGGATTGCCGAAAATCGAGAAGATATCCAATCGACAATTGATGGTGCTCGTCTTTTTGTATACGATCGGCAGCACCATCTTGATTATCCCTTCTGGCTTGGCCGCGATAGCCAAGCAGGATGCCTGGATCGGAGCGTTAGTTGGCGTCGTTATGGGAGGGGTAACGGTAGGGTTATATATTTTACTATGGCGGTTGTTCCCTGGCAGAACCTTTGTCGGTATATGTGAGGCCGTTCTTGGGAAATGGATCGGGGCTTTGCTGTCGATCATGTTTATGTTTTATTCATTTATCGGTTCAGTAACCGTTTTGTTTTATGCAGGTAACTTCTTCAAGATCAATTTTCTGCCGCATACGCCGTTTCCGCTTATCAACATCCTTTTTGCAGCCGTAGTCGTCATTGGCGTGCGGATGGGATTGGAGACAATCTCTAGGACTTCGGAACTCATGCTTCCATGGGTTCTTATTCTCTTGGCCGTATTGGTATTCACTCTCGCACCGGAAATTAACACGGAGAATATGCTGCCTGTTTTCGAGTTTGGATGGAAATCATTATTTTGGGCGGGCTTTTCGTTCGCGGGAACGGCATACATGCCTATCGTGTTTTTATTCGCTGTTTTTCCTAGTGTCCTCAATGTGGAGAAGGCCCAAATCGGCATGTATTTTGCCGCCATCATGGGAGGGATTTGCGTTGTTTTGATCACCCTGTTGTGCATCATGATTCTAGGTCCGAATATTACATCGAGAAGCATGTTTCCCAGTTATGCCTTAGTTAAGAAAATCAGTATCGGCAATTTTTTTCAACGGGTCGAAGTCATTATGGCCGGATTGTGGTTTGTTACAACCTTTCTTAAAACCACCTTTTATTTTTACGGCTGGGTATCGAGTTTATCGGAAATATTGAAATTGAACAATTATCGTTCTCTCACTTTGCCTTGTGGAATCATAATGATCGTTTTCTCTCTTGTTGTTTATCCTGATGTAGTATATATGCAATATTGGGATTCTACTATATTTCCGCCATATATTCTTACTATGGGCATCTTCATCCCGCTATTATTATGGATAGCTGGACTGACTAAGAAAAAGCTAAACTTAGATTCTAAAAAAAATGAGTGAGGCGTCAGCGGAACCGCCCTCCTGCAGCTTGTATAATAATCACTTCAAATATTGCAGACGAAAAATTTCTGACATTTGCTTTCTATGGGCTGTAGTCTGCTAAGGGGATTTGCCGAAAACTTAATAAAAAAAATCACACACATAGTGTTAGATAATATTCAAGAATTAAAAACTAGCAGAAATATTGTGAGATGATATTTGAACTCTTGAGATATCTAAATGTTAATTATATGCGACATTATTTCGATGAGCATATCAGCAGAAATTCTTGGAAGTAGTGAATTTTTAAAAGTTATTTAATAATAGTTTATTATTGAAACCCGATCAGTCCTTTTTGGGTTATTTTTAAGGTTATTATTTATAAGTAGGCAATGGATGTATAAAGAGAAAAATCCCTCTAAATTTAGTAAGAGAAAAATTCTATGCCCCTATTATAGTCTTGAGAATCACACGCTCTGTTAATCTAACTGGGAACTCTACCATGAAAGAACGTAATGACTTTGTTGCTCTATGATGCAGATGTGGATGCATGGATGGCTAACGGGCAGCGGAGGATAGTTCCAATGATTGGCAATGTGGTATGATCTTCTATGATCAAGTGACATTTGATTGCTGAGGGTAACACGGAGTTTTAAGATCAATGAGTAAGGAAGAGCCTACTCAACTGGCCAATATGACCATCACATAGAGGTGAGCTATATCATAATTCGAGAGATATGTACCTGCCCATTAGAGATCGTTCACGACATTATAAAAGGCAAATGGAAAACCATGATCATATATCAATTAAAAAATGGCAATACCTCTTTAGCTCAACTTGAGCGAGATATTGACGGGATCACCCAGAAGATGTTGTTACAGCACCTTAGAGAACTTCAATCTTGTGCGATCGTGGATAAAATCAAAACGGAAGGTTATCCGTTGCATGTAGAATACTTTCTTACTGACCGCGGGAGAAAGCTCCTGGAAGCAGTACTGATTATGCAAGAGATAGGTATTGAATTCATGCTGGAATGGGGACAAACCGACCTCCTTGATCGTAAAGGCATAAACTATAAAAAGTAGCTTCGTACACCCATACCCACAAATTAGTGGGTAATTTACGCTTCATTTATCTGAGACTAAAATACTTTTTAGAACCAGCATAAATACAGGTAAAGGAGCCGTAAAACATGACTACAGCATTATTAATGGTAGACATTCAAAAGGATTATTTCAAAGGAGGTAGAAATGAATTATTCAATAGCGATCAGGCGGTCATGCATGCGCGTGAAGCATTGACACTGTTCCGAAATAAAAATTTACCCATTGTACATATTCAGTGTATTCTTCTTGATGAGAATGCAACATTTTTTCTTCCAGATACCGAAGGAATCAAAATTCATGAAAAAGTGCAACCCCGATCTGACGAAAAAGTTATAGTGAAACATACTCCGGATAGCTTTTTTCAAACTGAATTACATCAATATCTTGAATCGATTAAAGTAACGCGGTTAGTCATTTGCGGCATGATGAGCCACATCTGTATTGATTCGACTGTAAGAACGGCACATCGATTGGGTTTTGAAGTCATTCTGCTGAGTGAAGCTTGCGCCACCAAAGATTTAATATGGAACGACACATTAATTCCCGCAAAAACCGTTCATGATACCTTTATGGCATCCTTACAAGATACCTTTGCTAAAACAATGAACATCAACAGTCTTTATAAAACGGTTTAACTTGTTCTTTTCACAAACTTGAGCCAACGGCGAAGAGGTTTAGAGAAAGGATTACGCGGTCAATAAGTGAATATCCTTGGAACAGGTTCATAACTTTGAACTTCATTCTAAGTACATGAAAGTACTTATACAAATACAAATTTATTTATGATGACTTTGGTCATGGACATTGCTGTCATAACTTCTTTACAACGTTACCCATAAACCTTGACACTATGAAAAAGCTGTTGAATATTTTAATGTGAGCTCTCTAAGTTTTTATGAATTTAAGGTTGAGGATTTATCATCAATTGCAAACTTGGACAAAGTCGAATGTAACGATAAATTGAAGTCGAAAGGAAGCAACTATGAACGCTATAGAAGCTATAGTTCAGAATTTAAATGAGATTCGACGCAGAAGCATGATTATTTGGGGAAGTATTCCGCATGAGTTTTTGGACTGGAGACCGGATTCGGAAGCAATGAGCATAAAAGAGATGATCCGCCATGTCCTGGATAGTGAACATTATTACCATCTTGCCTTGTTGAATGAGGGAAGTCTAACCGCGTATGAATCCCCTTATGAGGCTCGTACTTTTACAACGCTCCAAGAGGAACTCAACTTTTCAGAAACCTATCGGAATGAATTTATGGATACAGTAAAATCCTATACACAAGAGGATTTAACAAGAATCCAAATTGATAGAAAAGACGTAGGTTACATTCGATCATTAGGCGACATGCTTTTGAGAATTGCTTATCATGAAGCAGTCCATTCAGGTCAACTTTTAGATTATTTAAGATTAGCCGGATTAAAGCGGCCAAAGGTATGGGATTGAAGTTTAAGAAAGATAGATTGAGCTAACTGGGAACTATAGTTCAATCAATAAAGCTGCAGTAGATCTGAGGATCAGCTGCAGCTTTTGTTGAGCTAATCCAGCTAATAGCTTGTCATTTTTATTAAGCTAGAGTTCCTTAATAGTTGGGCGGAATGACCGACCAGATTTGACAGTGGATGGGGCGAAGGTTGCATGGCTTAAGTCCTCCTGATATGTGAATATCCGGTAGTTGGAGCACTTTCTAATATTTCCCACCTTGTTATGATAGTTAACATAGCCCTTCACCGGGCAAGCCATATAGGTCAGAGGAGGAGTGTATGTGGTAAAACGCAATCTTTTCAGTCTGATTTCGTCGTTCATTCTGGTTGGTGGACTTCTAATGCCAGCTGCGGCAACGGCAGCGCCGGTCAAGCAGACAAGCTATAATGCGAATCCCAGTGTACGGGATGTTGGTACGAAGCTGAGGGCCGATGCGCTTGAGAGTGTTAAAGCCGAAGGCAGGCTTGACTTGTCCGGCAGTAAAGCGGCGGCGGATGCCGGCTCTTCTTCGGGCGAAGCCGGATTGACGGAAGCAAATGTCGGTACCATTAAGCCATGGCTGACGAACAACGACGTTACTGGCCAGTATTATTTGACGAACTTTACTCTCCGCGCCGTCGGTGAGAACGGAGAAGTATGGGTGGCGAACAATCTTAAGTTCCCAGACGGGGATCCTCGGAACGTCTCTGTTCAAATTACCGACGCGCAGGTTCAGTATTTGCTGAACGAATTCGAAACCCGCATCTATCCCAAAGAAATCGAGTATTTCGCACCGCCTGCCGAACGCAAAGGCAATGACGGCTATAACGGCCTGTATAAGGACGACAGCGGACGCGTCGTTATCTTGATTGACAACATCAAGGACCAAAGCTACTACGACCCGAACTATCCGAGCTACATCGCGGGTTACTTCTCCCCGACGATCAGCGATTTTACTGACCGCAATGTCATGACGATTGACAGTTTGGATTGGTTGAACCGGACCGGACCAAATGCCGCTAAGCCATATCTCTATGAGGGCGTATTCGCCCATGAGTTTCAGCATTTGCTGCACCGGGATACCGATCCGGCTGAAGAAAGCTTCATTAATGAAGGCTTGTCCGACTTTGCCCAATACATGGTTGGATACGGCCACTCCACCGACCATGTGAACGAATTTTTGTCGAATCTCCGCAACTCTCTTACCTTATGGGGTGATCAGTCTGATCTCCAAATTCTTGCCGATTACGGTAACGCCTACCTGTTCCAGCTGTATCTCTACGACCATTATGGAGAATCATTTATCCAGACTTTGTTCCACGATCCGTACACCGGCATGAGGGGCGTGGAAGATGCGCTCGCCGAAGCCGGTATCAGCAAAACGTTTGCTAAAGTTTACGCCGACTACATGACGGCAGTTGTGCTCGACAACGGGTATCAAGGCGACTCCTCCACGTACAAGTTCAACTCGATCGACCTGACTCCCGACTTTGCCTCCTCGGTCTTGCCAGACAATACTTCTCCTGCATGGGGAACAGACTTCAAAGTGATCACGCCGGATTCGAAGATCGATCATCTGTACTTCCAGGGGCTCGACTTCCTGCGCACTAACTGGAAGCCAGTGGAAGATCCCGAACGCGGAACGGTTCTTTGGGGCAATCGAGGCGACTTGGCTGACAATTTTCTGATCAAGGAACTGGATCTGACCGGTCAATCTGCGCCTGAACTCAGCTTCGATACCAGCTACAACATCGAAGAGCAGTGGGACTTCGGCGCCGTACAGGTATCTGAGGACGGAGGGAAGACCTGGAAGTCGCTATCCAATGGGGATACCCGCAGCGATCCGGTCGAAGAAGGCTATCCGAAGATCGCAGCGAATCTGCCGGGCTTCACGGGCAACTCTGACGGTTGGAAGACGGAGACGTTTGATCTAACCGCTTATGCCGGGAAGAAGGTTCTGCTCGGATTCCGCTACTTGACGGATTGGGGCTACAACGAAGCCGGCTGGTACTTGTCCAATCTGCGGCTGAACGGAATTGTGATCGATCCGATGACTGGCACCTCCGGCTTTAAGAGCTTGGAGCAGACTACCGGCCAGTACGTGAATTATCAGGTTGAATTCATTGGCTTCATGAAGAACTACGACAAGCAAAAGGAAAAAGAGCATGATAACCAGGTCAAAGTCATCCGTCTGCCGGATCTTATTCATGTATCAGAATCCGATCGTATAGAGCTTGCCGATATGCTCCACAACTCGAAGTACGACCGAATTATCATGATGACGACGTATGCTTCTCCCGAAGGCACCAGCAACAGCGTGCCTTACGATTATGATGTGGTTCTTAAGAATACCGGGAAGAAAAGCAAGGCTGCGAGCAGCTAGCGATAAGCAGAAGTAACAAAGCAACGATGTATGTCAGCGTAAAATAAAGAAGACGCCTGAACGTCTTCTTTATTTTCATGGGATGGGATGGGATTGGAAGAGACATCATCGCAGGATTCAACTTCAAATTGACGCTCAGAGAGAGATCTCGAGACGTTAAGCCAGTAATGACTGGTAGGTTCCATACCCACGATTGCGCGCTAAGGCTATGAGTTACTTGCAATGAGTGGATCCAACGAAGAAGATTTTGAAAGCCATCTTCATTGTTTGAGAAAGAAAGCTTCTAAATGGGCTATTCTCCGGAAGACAAAAAGCTGCAGGGGTTCGTTCATAATGAATAAGGGGATGGCTGCAGCCATCCCCTTATTCATTATTTCGGTTTATTCCCTGCGTTCGGATCTGCGACAAAATCACTCTTATAATCCGTATATTTCAGCTCCGTAACCATGCCGGTGTGGTCAGCATGCTTAAACAGATTGAAAAAGACATCGAGGCTCTTCTTTCTGAGATTCCTATGGCGCAGCAGCTTCGCACTATAAAAAGGCTGGGCAAGATCTTCACCACGGCCATTTTAGCTGGTACAGGGGATCTAAGGTAGTATGCGCATGGACGTCTCTTTCTGACGGAACGGATCCGAAGCCCTTTTATTTAAAGTCTTCCGCTACTCCGTGCTTTTTGCCTGCGAATACTTAGGCTGGTGAGGGTCATTTGGTTTTATGTTGTAGGTGAGAGAAGAGAACCTTGAGGGAAATAGACGACTCTAATTTGGCATAAACAGCGAAAAACGATGCTGTTTTTCTTGCAAATTATCGAGTTCTAAAGATGAAAATGATTATTGATCAATAAACAGTTAGAATATGTCATTGTATCAAATAGCCAGAAGCCTTACATTTGAGATAACAACTGAAACCGCTATCACTACAAAAAGGTGCCAACACTAAGCAGTTGTCAAAATTTTCTTTGTTTTCCCTCTACCCAAAATTGAGCGGGGGTTTGCGTAATGACCAGCAGCCAGTAGTTATGACCTTCAGGAATATTAAAAATAAAATTACTGTTATGTGCCGCATCATACTCGACATAATAAATGTTTGTTATGCCTCTCACCTTTACTATTTAGTTTTATTTTAGTATATAGGGTTTGAGATCAATTCTGAGGAGATTTTTTCATGAGCATTCTGAAGCATTCTTTCAAAGAGAATAGCTGAACCCGGAAGGACCGACCTGAAAGGGGAGACATTCAATGAAGCTGAATTGCGACGACTATACTCTGAGCTTTAAGGAAGGCGGCATGGAGGTACGCAATAACGACAGACTTCTCTATTCAAACAAGCGACCGATGTTCGTGACAGTGAAGACTGCCTTCGCCGTCAGCGAATTTTACGACCATGCATACTCCGACATCAGCGCTTCCGAAGACAAAATCATTGCAGAAGGCACATTAACCGTGCCTTCGGGTTCGGCCTTTTCCTTTACGGACGTATTTGAAGTCTCAGGCGCAGGATTCAAGATTAGCCGGAACGTCAAGGTGTTGAAGGCGGGAGACGACCTTGGGTTCTCCACCAAATTCTCTTTGACGATGGCGGAATCCGATGACGTTCATGACTACAATTGTTTTGCGCCCGGCGTCTGGTACAAGCAGAACGAATTCGCCCCCGTCTCCGCCATGGGCAAAGATTTGGATAACGAATATTTCTGGCGGATGGAGACCGGTTACGCCCTGCCGTTGTTCGCGATGCAAAACATCTCTTCGGGGGAGACGGCGGCGCTATCGCGCTGGGAAGCCGACGCAACTCTGCCGTCTATGGACATTGTGAGATCGGAAAATATCGCGGACCCGAAATGCACCGTCGGAGCCATCGGCATGAGCAAGCCGGAAAGCAAGACGCTGAATTACATGTATTACGGCTTTGCTGTTCGCAAGGAGCACGATACTAAGATCGAAGGCCTGTCCATCGATTACGTGTATCCGGGCTCCGACGGACAGATGCCCGGTCAACGTTCGTACGGGGGACTCGACTACAACCGGAGATCGAAGACGTTCCAACGCGTGAATCATCCCGTGGAAGTCGGCTTCGAACAACATTACGCCGTCGCCATCCATCTTGGGAAATACAAGGACTTTCAGCCGATGATGAGAGACGTATGGCGGACGACGTATGCCAGGCTGCGCGACAAGCTATTTGTGGTGGATAACGAACGCCATTTCCACAACGGTATGAACATTCTTAACCGATTCACGAGGAAGTACGGCGATTCGTACGGACTGCCGTTTGCCTGCCAACTGCCCGGCATGGATATCTCCAGCGTCTCCTTCCAGTTCGGCTTCGTCGGGCAGCAGCCAGGCATCGGCTATCAGCTTCTTCGTTACGGCGACAAGATGAACGTGCCTGAAGCGTTTGAGAAAGGCGTGAAAGTGATCGATTTCTGGGTGAGGACGGCCATGACTGAATCCGGACTGCCGCAGATGTGTTACAATCCCAATATCAACGGATTCGAGCCGTATCCCCACTATATTCGGATGCTGGCCGACGGGATCGAGGCGATCTTGGACGCCTATGTATATATGCGAAGGAAGGGCGACGAGTTGTCAGACTGGCTGGGATTTTGCAGAAGGACGGCCGATTGGCTGGTAAGTGTTCAGAACGAAGACGGCAGCTTCTATCGTGCGTACAACGCCGACAGCTCCATCCGCATGGATTCGAAGTCCAATACACCCAGCGTGATTCGGTTCCTGGTCCAATTCTATCTCGTGACCGGCGATGAAAGATATAAGACAACTGCCACCAAAGCAGGCGAGTGGTCTTACGATAACAATTACCGGAACCTGGAGTACCGGGGCGGCACCTGCGACAATCTGGACATCCAGGACAAAGAGGCGGGCATCTATGCCCTATTCGGATTCCTGGCCTTGTACGATTTGACCGGCAAGCAGAAATGGCTCGAAGGCGCGATCGGAGCGGCCAACTACACCGAGACATGGACATACGCCTGGACGTTCCCCGTGCGCACCCTCTGGCCGAAACATCCATTCAACAAGTTCCGGATCAGCGGTCAGAGCATCATCACGATCGGCGGCGGCGCAGATGTCTACATGGCGGCTTGCTCGTACACCTATTACCGGCTGTATGTCATTACTGGCGATGAGCATTACCTCGACTTCGCCGAATTCATTCATAAGAATACTCGGCAGTCTACCGATGCGGACGGCAGCATAGGCTACGTCATGCCCGGCCTCGGGCACGAGAGTGGCAACTTTACGAGCCAAACGCTGCAAAGTCATTACCACTGGCTACCCTGGTGCACCTATGTGGAAGTCGATCCTTCTTCGAGGCTGTACGACACCTTCGGCGTCTACGAGATCGCAGATGCGCAGAAGCTCCATCCGGAGGAGAGGGCCAAGAGAAACCGTATCTATGATTCATTCGGAAGGGGAGTGCAAGGGATATGAGAAAACAAGGATTTAACCCATATCTTCCGTCGTGGGAATACATACCAGACGGGGAACCTTATTTATTTAACGGCAGAGTTTACGTGTATGGATCGCACGACCGGTTTAACGGACATGCATATTGCCTCAACGATTATGTGTGCTGGTCGGCACCGGTGAAGGATATGGGCGATTGGCGCTATGAAGGCGTGATTTACAAGAAAACAGACGATCCGCTCAATCCGGACGCCAGCATGTGTCTCTATGCGCCGGACGTCACGGTTGGACCCGATGGACGATATTACCTTTATTATGTTCTCGATAAGGTCTCCATAGTTTCGGTAGCGGTCTGCGACAAGCCGGCCGGTAAGTTTGAGTTCTATGGCTACGTCAGGTACGCCGACGGCACTCGTCTGGGGGAGAGAGAAGGTGACGAACCTCAATTTGACCCGGGCGTGCTCACGGAAGGCGAACGGACGTATTTGTACACCGGATTCTGCGCGGTCGGCGATAAATCAAGGCATGGCGCCATGGTGACAGTGCTCGATTCGGATATGCTCACGGTAATAGAAGAACCGGTAATTGTCGCGCCAAGCGAACCTTATTGCAAGGGGAGCGGATTTGAAGGACATGCCTTCTTTGAGGCGCCCTCCATTAGGAAGAGAGGCAACACGTATTATTTAATCTATTCATCCGTCGTCATGCACGAGTTGTGCTATGCGACCAGTCAATCTCCGACCCGTGATTTTGTCTATCAAGGCGTCATTATAAGCAATAACGATCTTCATATCGATTCTTACAAGCCGGCGGATAAACCGATGTTCTATGGCGGCAATAACCACGGCAGTATTATAGAAGTGGATGAAAAGTGGTACATCTTCTATCACCGGCATACGAACGGTACGAATTTCAGCCGACAGGGATGCATCGAGCCGATCGAATTCAGAGAGGACGGCACGATTATTCAGGCGGAGATGACTTCTTCTGGACCAAATGGAGAACTGCTTGAAGGAAAAGGTGAATATCCCGCATACATAGTCTGTAATCTGTTCTGTCGAGACGAGGCGTTGTATACGGGAGCTCCCGGAGAATGGCTGGACAGCCGGTTTCCGAAGATAACCCAAGACGGTAAAGACGAGGATGAGGAGTTAGGATATATCGCCAACATGAGGGACTCCTCTACGGCGGGCTTCAAGTATTTCCGCTGCGAGAGAATCCGCAAAATCAAAATCAAAGTGCGCGGCTATTGCCGCGGCGACTTCGAAATCAAAACATCTTGGGACGGCCCCGTTCTAGCAAGAATTCCGGTCGAATTTACGAATGTTTGGAAGGAGTATTCAACGAATATCGTCATTCCGGATGGCATTCAAGCGTTGTACTTCACGTATAAGGGCATGGGTGGCGCTAGCTTGGCTTCATTCACCTTGGAATAATACCCGGACGGCAACAACCAAAAGGACACTTTCGGTCTCGCCATCACGAAAGACTTGTGGCGGAGTGCAATGGGACTAGAGGGGGTTATGGCGATCCGCTCCGCATCCGAATGTAGGAAGCCTTTTCATTACATTCAATCGTGCTCCACTAAAACACGCCTTTATACAACGACTGTCAAAAGATGATCCCTGTATTCACTGAACTGTAACCCGAAAGGTAGACACTTAAAAAAGTGCCTGTCTTTCGGGTTTTGTGTTTTAATGAAAAATACTACAGTGAATGAGGTAACTACATCATGTCAAAACGTCTTTTCACGTCAACGCTAATGAGGTTGCTCGAGTCAAATCTCAATGTTGTTCATGAAACTGAAAAAGCAATAACTTACAAACCTGAGTTCAAAGTACAAGCTGTTAAGTCATACAACGAGGGTTATCAACCCATGCAGATATTTCTCGAAGCTGGATTTGACGTCGCCATTATCGGAGTAACGCCTAAGAAAGGCTTGAAACGTTGGAGAGCAAAGTAAGACAAGTTTGGGGAGGAGGGATTACTTATGGACGAAGAGGCAAAGGCAGTACGGGAAGACCTTCGTCTAAGGAGCTAAGCACAGAAGAAAAACTAAAACGTGCTGAGGCAAAAAGTAAGCTCTTAGAAGCAGAGAATGAATTTCTAAAAAAGCTCGAAGCTCTAGAAAGGCAGGCGAAGCGCAAACGTTAGCTCCTTCAGAAGCTTTCGAGCTCATCGAGACTACTATTCGTAAGTATCAGCTAAAGGGTTTAATCGCCTATTTATGCGCGTCTTAGCCGCAGTGGATATTATGCTTGGTTTAAAGCGGAACCAGTAAGGCAGAAACGTAAGAATGCCGATGATGCTGACTATCAACTAATCCAACACACTTTTCGTAGGGCCTATCCCTTGTTGTGATTGCTGCAATCCACCGGAATATATCGAGGATATTGGAGTTACTCATACCGAAATCCTATAAAAATCGCGTTATCCCATTTGGATAACGCGATTTTTATGTCCAATGATTTTGCTTCCAAATTGATTAGGTACACGCCTCGAATGCACTTGGACAGTACAAATGTTACGACTTCTGATAGCTGCGGCGGAAGGCGCCGGGTGTGAGCCGTTCCAGCTTTTTGAAGATTGCCCCATAATAACTGGCAGATTCGAAGCCGACTTGATGAGCAATATCCTGCATCTCGTGCTGCACATTGTCCAGCAGTAGTTCCTTGCTCTTGTTGATCCTTACTTGATTGACATAGCTGATGGGACGAATGCCTGTCGTCTTCTTGAACAAATGACAAAAGTATTCCGGAGTTACGCGCATCAGTCCGGCGAGCGTCTGCAAAGTAATCTCTTCGGCATAGTGCTGGTCAATATAGTCCAGGACCGGCTTTAACCGCTCATACTGCTGTCCGATGGTATCGCTGCCCTCGACAGAGACGCGCTGAATAATCTCCGTCAATAAGGTATAGAGGATCGCGGAGCAGGCGTAATTGTTTAACGTTTGCTCCTGCGGCGTAAGGGCAGCTTGCAGCAGCTCCCGCATTCGGGATAGAAGGTATTCAGGCGATGAGAGCGCGAATACGCATGTGTCTACAATGCCGACTGTTTCGAACAAGCTCACTGACCCGCTGCCATCGAAGATGATCCAGTCGACTTCCCAGCTTTTCGATAAAGCATAGTATTCGTGCTTCTGGCCGGGGAACAGCAGCATGCCCATGCCTTGTTTGACGATATGCTCCGTTTCACTTAGCTTGAGCTTGCCCTCGCCACTGCGGCATTGAATCCACTGATAATCCTGAATACCTGAGTCTCGACGTATATGCTCCTGTTCATGATGCAAACCAATGCCAAGCAAATAAAAAGGGAGCAGCTTGTCTCGGGCGGAAAGTACAGGGAAAGCACGATTGGGATGAGGCATGGGCAACTCTCCTGTTATCTTAATATTATTATATCGTATTAATTATTTAAGATATTCACTCCAATTAATATAGCATATAATCGCAATATATTGATGGGTAAAGGAGAATACAGGATGACAATTAAGATCGGAATTGATTATTATCCAGAGCAATGGACTCCCGAGCTATGGGAGAAGGATGCAGCGCTTATGCAAGAGACGGGTGTTGCTGTTGTACGAATGGCAGAGTTTGCCTGGAGCCGAATGGAACCGACCGAGGGTGATTATCGGTTTGAATGGTTGGATGCAGCTATAGAAGTATTCGCTGCGCGCGGCATGGAGATCGTGTTATGCACACCTACCAATACCCCGCCGAACTGGATGACAACCCGTTATCCGGATGTGCTGCCAATGGATGAACAACGTCAAATAATCCGGCCTGGTGTGCGAGGACATCGTTGCAACAACAGCTATTCCTTGAGAATGCTGGGCTCCAAATTTATGGAAGCGATGTCTCAGCGTTATGCGAAGCATCCCGCCGTCATCGGCTGGCAAATCGATAACGAGATGCACTACCAGGAATGCCATTGCGATACATGCAATCGTGCATTTGTCGCTTGGCTGCAGAAGCGTTATTCCAGTCTGGAAGAGTTGAACCGCGAGTGGGGCACGGTCGTCTGGAGCGGGGAGTACAGCAGCTGGGCCGAGTTAACGACGCCGCTTGGTACCAGCAAACCGATGAATCCTTCCTATCTTTTGGAGTACAAGCGGTTCTGCTCGGACAGCGTAGGCTATCTACTGGGATGGCAGCTTGAAATTCTACGCAGCAACTGTCCAGGCCAATTCGTGACGCATAACATGTGGCAATACCCGAATAGCTTGGACTATTATGATCTACACAAAGAGCTGGATTTTGTCTCTGTCGATTATTATCCGAATGAGCTGTATCGCGATTATGGTGATCGGTTTCCAAGGAACGGAGCGCTGTCGCTGGACTTGGTTCGCGGCATCAAGCGCCGCAATTTCTGGGTAATGGAGCAGCTTAGTGGAGCACAGGGCGCTTGGATGCCGATTCAGCGCACCCCTTATCCGGGACTGATCCGAGCTCGTTCCTGGCAGACAATCGCCCGCGGCGCCGATATGGTCGTTCATTTCCGCTGGCGGAGTGCTGTCGTCGGAGCCGAACAGTTCTGGCATGGGCTTATCGACCATAGTAATGTTCCAGGACGCAGGTTTAGGGAGTTCGCGGAGCTTACTCGCGAGGTGAATCAGCTAGGAGAACTGCTAGCCGGCTCGACAATCGTTACCCAGGTTGCGATTCTGCATTCGCATGATCAGCACACGGCGCTTACCCTTCAGGCGCAAGCGGAGGGGGGAATGCACTATATGGACAACTTGTCCTTAATGCATAATGCATTTCTGAAAATGGGCGTCGGTACGGACGTTATCAACTGGACGGAGGAGCTCGATGGCTACAAGTTGGTTATTGTCCCTTCCCTCTTTTTGTTAAGTGAAGAAGTAGCGAAGCGGCTGGAGCGATTCGCAGCCAGGGGCGGCACGGTCATCCTCACCAATCGGACAGGCGTGAAGAACATGAGGAATGTATGTGAGATGCTGCCTCTGCCGGGGCTGCTCGCGGAAGCGGCCGGTGTTGTCGTTAGTGAATATGATGCAATCGGCAACAGCGAGCATCGGATTCGGAACGCGGAGGGAAAGACATTCGCTGCCAAGCAATGGTGCGATCTGCTTGAACTGCGAGGAGCAGAACCGATTGCCTGGTATGACAACGACTTTTATGAAGGTGTGCCGGCGGTTACTGTCAATAAGCTTGGTGAAGGTGAAGTGTATTATGTCGGCACTTGGCCGGAGCCATCGTATTTCTATCAGCTGTTCGAAGGCATATTGAAGGAAAAGAATTTGGCATCCAAGCTCCAGCTGCCGGAAGGTGTCGAGCTGTCGATTCGAACGAAGGGTGAGGAAAGCTTCCTGTTCCTGATCAATTTGACGAATGAGAAGCGTGAGGTAACGCTTGACGTTCCCTATCGCAGTCTGTTGACGAGCGAGAGATTGGAGCAGAAGATGACGCTGCCAGCTCTGGGAGTAGATGTTCTAACTTTATAAGATCAGCGGCTTGCATCTTTGCGAAGGGCTGTCTCACAAGGTTGAAACCTTGAGGGCAGCCCTTTATCCTTTATCGATTTTCTGACCGGTAATGTTTAGGGGAAGTTCCTTTTATCTTTTTAAACATTTTGGAGAAGAGCAAAGGGTCATTGTAGCCGACGGAACGTGAAATATCCCCTATCGATAGCTCAACATTTTCCATCATCTCGCATGCTTTATGAATCCTCATACGAATTAAGTATTCCTGAATGCTAGTATTCATTTGCTGTTTGAATAACGAACAAAGATAGCTTCGATTTAGTCCGACTATGCGAGCAATGTCCTCAATGGTCATTTTCTGAGCAAAGTTGGTTTCGACGAGTTCCTTGACCTTATCAACGTAAATTTCCGCGCGACTTTCCTTTTGCTCTGTTGGCATTACTGGACCATATTCAGCAAGTAGCGATAACAACAAATAAAGCAATCCTGTCAGTCTGATTTCTCTCGCTTTATGATTTCCTTTGGACTCGGCCATTAACTTCAAATAGGTATAGATTTTATCGTCTTCATTATAGTTGAGGATTGGGCATTCCCTTGTTAATCCTGCTTGCTTAAGAAGCAATTCCGCTATTGTCCCTTCAAAACCAAACCAGCAATATGACCAAGGGTTCATGGAGTCGGCTTGATAATAAGTAACGACATCAGGATAGATTAGGAAGCCTTGACCCTTCTGAAGCCGGTATCTGTTTCCGTCGACTTCGAAGAACCCTTCTCCCTCCAAAATATAATGGAGCAGAAAGTGACTTCTGATTGCTGGCCCAAAAAAATGACTCGGTATACATTCCTCGATGCCAAATTGAGTTAAATGCAATTCAGTGTGCTGCTTGCTTCGTGGCAAATACTCAATCATGGAATAACCCCTTAATATAAATTATCAAGCATTATACCATACTTAGTGAGCACCATGCTATATACGAATTATTAAGTATTGGTATATTATTTCTGTATAGTTGACGAGTATCTATTAATCTATACCAAGCTTAAAACCATATTTATTTTCAGCACATTAACTTGAATGGATAGGGCAATAGGAGGAGTTTTAATGGGCATCATTGTTCAAGAAAATACGGGGCTATTTCACCTGCAGTCGGCTGGCATGAGTTATCTTATTCAAATTGTGGACGGCTATCCTGTTCATGTACATTGGGGAGACAAACTGAAGCACCGGGAATCCATGGCGGATTTATTCATTCACACTCCCGAGAAGGCCGGATTGGATCGCTTGCTTCAAGAATACCCTCAATACGGGAGCGGGGACTTTCGCAACCCGGCATATCAAGTAGAGCTTGAGGATGGAACTCGAATTACAGAGTTAAAGTACGCAGGCTACAAGCTCATTAAGGGAAAGCCTTTATTAGCTGGACTTCCGGCCGTTTATGTAGAGAGTGAACCCGAAGCAGAGACATTGGAGCTGGAGCTGAGGGATGCTTATTCAGGTTTAAAAGTTGTCCTTATTTATACGATATTCGCAGATCGGAATGTCATCGTCCGATCTGCACGCTTGAGCAATGAAGGGAGTAAGAAGCTTCGGCTTCTCCGTGCTCTAAGTGCAAGCGTGGATTTCGGTGGCAAAGGAGACTTGGAGATCGTCTATCTTTCCGGAGCCTGGGCTCGGGAAGGCAATATGACCCGTAGAGCGCTACATCAGGGCGAGACCCGAATTGATAGTAAGAGAGGCATGAGCAGCCATCAATTAAACCCCTTTTCCGCGTTAGTCACTCCGGAAACGACAGAACATAATGGTGAAGCTTACGGCTTCAGCCTGGTATACAGCGGCGGATTTGAAGCAGTAGCGGAAGTGGATTCATTCGGCTCTACGCGAATGAGCATGGGAATAAACTCCTTTGATTTTTCATGGCTGCTAAATCCATATGAGAGCTTCCAAACGCCGGAAGTCGTTATGGTTTACTCCAAGCAAGGATTGGGAGAGATGTCGCGTACTTATCATCGTTTATACCGGACAAGGCTATGCCGAGGGAAATACCGGGATGAAGAACGGCCGGTTCTAGTCAATAACTGGGAGGCGACTTATTTTAATTTTAATGCCGATAAGTTGGTAGCAATAGCAGATGAGGGAGCAAAGCTAGGCATAGAGCTGTTCGTATTGGATGACGGCTGGTTTGGCAAGCGGGATTCCGATAATTCATCTCTTGGAGACTGGTATGAGGATCGCCGTAAGCTGCCGGAAGGACTTGCGGATGTGGCAAAACGCATTAATAAGCTGGGTCTTCAATTTGGGCTTTGGTTCGAGCCGGAAATGATCTCACCGGACAGCGAGCTTTACCAAAAACATCCGGACTGGTGTCTTCATGTTCCTGGGCGCAGGCGCAGCGAAGCAAGATGGCAGCTTGTGCTGGATTATACTCGAAAGGAAGTTCGAGATTACATTTACGACTCCCTTTCAGCGATCTTCTCCAGCGTGCCGGTCTCTTATGTGAAGTGGGACATGAACCGCGCTCTAACTGAAATAGGTTCCGCTTCACTGCCCTCTGAACGTCAATCGGAGACGGCCCATCGCTATGTTTTAGGATTGTACGAGCTGTTGGAACGCATCACCACGGCATATCCAGATATTCTGTTTGAGAGCTGCTCAAGCGGAGGAGGCCGCTTCGATCCCGGAATGCTCTACTACATGCCTCAAACTTGGACTAGTGATAATACCGACGCGGTGGAACGGTTAAAGATACAATACGGTACCAGCCTTGTTTACCCTGTAAGCGCAATTGGAGCGCATGTATCAGCCGTTCCGAACCATCAAGTCGGACGGATAACGCCACTTGATTTTCGAGGGAACGTCGCTATGTCCGGAAACTTCGGATATGAGCTTGATCTAACTAAATTCAGCGATGAAGAAAAAGAGATGGTAAAAAACCAAGTCATATCCTACAAGCAGATTCGTGGATTAGTTCAGAAGGGCGACTTGTATCGCTTGAAGAGTCCGTTTGAAGGGAACGAATCGGCTTGGATGTTTGTATCCGAAGACAAAGAGGAAGCCGTCGTATACTATTTCCAAGTGATGGCCGTGCCGAACGCACCGCGAAAAACCTTGCGGCTAGATGGGCTTAACCCGGAACTTGAGTACGAAGTTTGGTCAGGTGACCGTGGAGAAAAGTCTAGCTATGGGGGAGACAGGCTCATGCAGTTGGGACTTCATCTTGCTTATCAGCAGAAAGACTATGAAAGCGGATGGTTCAGACTTAAAGCAGTGAAGGCAGAGTAAAGCTGGGCTCCATGAAGAAACTATGAAATTGACTGATGCCCCTTTTTTATGAAAAGGGGCATTTTGCGCGCAACGGATAAATGAAAGCGCTTAGGAGGGTACAACAACATGTTTTTTATCCGAGTAATGAATGACATGAAAATGAAGAAGAAGCTGGCAATTACGTTCATTTCGGTAGCCGTTCTTCCCTTATTGCTATGCGGCATATTTCTGACAGGGAAGCTTAAGGAAATCGTCATTAAAGACACCTCCATGCAAGTTTCCGCCAATGTTGAGCGCGTCCAGAAGCGTACGGAAGAGCTGATTAGAGTACCGCTGGACATCTCATATCGGTTAACCAATGATAACCGGATGAAAAAGGTGGCCAGTCAACAGTATGACAGCTACGTCGAAGTCATTAAGACATATCAGGAATATACGGATATTCGCGACTATCTTCAGCTGTACAAAGAAATATCCGGCATCCGTGTTTATGTCACGAATCCAGGAGCGCTTAACAATTGGGAATTTATCCAGCCGGATGAGACGACAGCCAATCAATTTTGGTACCAGGAGGCTATTGCAGAGAAAGGACTTGCCGGATGGAACTTAATCACCGATGAACGAAAAGGTGCCGAGTATCTAAGTCTGATTCGCGCATTTTCACTGGACACTCTGGAGCCAAAAGGGGTTCTGGTCATTAATGTAGACAAGCAGCAGTTAAGTTCAATTCTTGATCAGGAGTCATTCCCAACCCTGATCGTGGACAACCGTAATCGGATTATCGCATCCAATAAGGCTGACTTGTTCGGGAAAAATCTTTCTGAAATCCATGCCGACGAGACTATACTTTCCAGTCAGGAAGGAAGTTACAACACGTTGGTTAACGGTAAAGCGTCCAAAGTGGTAATCGCAAATCTGAATCCAGAAAACAGTTGGAATGGACTTCGCATCATTTCTATTTTTTCTATCTCAGAAATCACCCGGGATGCCAATCAAGTGATCCGCTTAGGTGTAATCGTGATTACGGCCAGCCTGATCTTTGCAGTCTTACTTATTTATGCTTCCGCTTCGCTATTATCCAGTAGGCTTTTACGCTTGAGCAAGCATATTTCCAAAGCGGGATCGGGTTCATTGGAGACGTTTATCCATATTGACGGAAAAGATGAAGTTGGGCTGCTGTCCAAGCAATTTAATGCGCTTGTCCGAAACGTCAAGCATTTGATTCAAGAGGTCAAAGAAACAGTCGATCAGAAAAACCTTATTGAGCAAAGACAAAACGAGATCAGGTTCAAGATGCTTGCGAGCCAGATTAATCCGCATTTTCTGTTCAATTCTCTGGAGTCGATCCGGATGGAGGCCCATATTCGCAAGCAGGATGATATTGCCGAGGCCGTATGGATGCTGAGCAAGCTGCTGCGCAGCAGTCTTGAGGCTGATAACCGCAAGATCTCGCTGCAAGAAGAACTTGAGCGGGTACGTTGTTATCTTGATATTCAGAAGTTCCGGTATGAGGACCGTTTGAATTACCGCTTGACCATTGATCCGGAACTGGAGGATATGCCGGTACCGCCGTTGATTATTCAGCCTTTGATAGAAAATGCTATTGTTCACGGGTTGGATTACGATGCAGAAGGAGCTGTCATTGACTTGGAAGTGAAGAGAATTCCAGGGGGAGTACAAGTTAAAGTAATTGACAACGGAGCGGGCTTCACGCCTGATCGGCTGGTTAAAGTACGGGAGGAGCTGACTGCATCCGTGCATGATCAGGAGGGACAACGAATCGGACTGCGTAATGTAAACGATCGGCTCGTCCTGCTGTATGGGCCATCCAGTGCCTTAAGTATTGAGAGCGAACCAGGGAACGGCGCTTGTATCACGTTTTTTATTCCCGGAGGTGAACTTAAATGATAAAGGTCGTTATCGTAGACGATGAACCGAAGCTCAGGAATGGCCTTCAAACATTGATCCCATGGGAAAGCCTCGGCTTTACGGTTACGGCTGCCGCAACTAATGGGAAAGAGGCATTGAGCGTTATCGAGGAGGTAACTCCCGATGTCGTCATTGTCGATATCCGAATGCCCATTATGGATGGGCTGCAAATGATTCAGCACCTGACAGCCGCCGGCCGTCGTTTACATTTTATTATTCTCAGCGGATATGCCGATTTCGAGTATGCCAAACAAGCTATCAAATACGGAGTTGCCGGCTATATGGTTAAACCGGTGGACATCCGCGAAATGTCGGCAAGTTTACAACGGGTACGCGAGCAGATTGAAAAGGAGCGCCATCAGGCGGAGCTAAGTCAGACAGGCGGGGTAAACAGAGAAGCACACCTGCATAGCCTGCTGGTCCCTCAGGCAAAAATTGAAGACCCTGATAAATGGAGAAGCAAGGCTAAGGATGCGGATCTGTTGTGGAGCGGGTATGAAGTCGTCATTATCTCCCTGCGTATTTCCGATGCGGAGCGTTTCAATGCGTTAAATCAGCTTTCAGCTGGACTTAAACCAATCATTGAGGGGCGAAATAAGGGGATTGTAACCGTCTTTCCTCCCTACACGGTCCTTCTCCTCAATGAGCCACTCCGCGGAAAACAACGGCGCGAGGAATTGTATAACGAGCTCAGAAGCGCTTCGGGCGGTCTTCGGTTCATCGCTGCAACAGGAGGAGTGGTGTCCGTTCCCGAAGAAATATGCAGCTCTTATCTAAATGCTCAGAAAGCGGTGAAGCAAGCCTTTTTTAGTGAGAAGGACCAGCTTCTTGGACCGAATTCTCCTGCTCTTCTCTCTTCGACGGAATCATTGTGGATGATCGAAGATAACCCAGAACGATTGGAGGAGTTCATTTTCAAACTTTATTACAGTTTGGATATAGGCAACAAGGCTATGATCCTTCCACTGTTGAAAGAAGCCGCAGGTTATTTTCTGAGCCGGGGGCAAGAGGAGAAAACGGTCAAGGAATCATTCTTTTTTCTGTCTAATGCAGTAGTCCATAAGCTGACTGCCGGATCCCGTATGGTATGGAAAGAAACGGGGGCAGTATCCCGTTTTTTAAACGGGATTTTCCAGCAGGAGTATCTGGAGGATCTTGTGGAGGAAATGAACCGTTTCCTGCTTGCGTTTGCGGAAGACTCGGAATCTGGGGGTAAGGAGCAGGAATTTAAGATAATGATCGACTTTATTAATAGGCATTACTCAGATAATCTGAGGCTTGAAACATTAGCCGGACTGCTCAATTACAGTGCCGCTTATTTGGGACAGTTGTTCAAGAACAAGACGGGGGAATATTTTAATACCTATCTGGACAAGGTTCGAATTCAAAAGGCTAAAGAGTTTCTAAGCCAGGGCATGAAGGTCTACGAAGTGGCTGAACGCGTTGGTTATGCGAACGTCAACTACTTTCACGGCAAATTCAAAAAATATGAAGGCCGATCACCATCGGATTATAAGAATCTATAATTTGTGGATGATTTTCTCCGAAATCCGTTGTATGTGCCTTCTCCTCCCACTGATTTAATATGGAATATAGGAGAGGGGAGAAGCGATGAAAACACAAACGCTTACTGTAGAAAACGCATACAAAAAGTCGCCGAAAATTGCTTGGAAGGTATTTAAAAATCAGCAGTATCTATACTACATGTCTATTCCATTCGTTCTCTGGGTCTTTGTCTTTCAGTATCTGCCTCTATGGGGATGGACAATGGCCTTCCAGAAATATCGGCCCGGAGTCGGTTTCTTTGAACAAAAATGGGTAGGGCTGGAACATTTCCGTGCTTTGTTCGGGGACGAGCATTTCTACCAAGTGCTGAGGAACACGCTGGCTATGAGCTTGATGGGCATGATTGCTGGATTTATTGTACCGGTCGTTTTTGCCCTGCTGCTCAATGAGGTCCGTGTTCAGTTTATGAAGCGATTCGTTCAAACCGTCTCTTATCTGCCGCATTTTGTTTCATGGGTAGTGGCTGCAGGTATTGTCACGAAAATGCTTTCAACAGACGGTGGTATCGTGAACGATCTGCTTATGGGCTTGCACATTATTGAAGAGCCGATTCAGTTTATGGCAAAAGGGAATTTATTCTGGGGAATTGTAACTAGTGCGGATATTTGGAAGGAAACGGGATGGAGCGCCATTATTTATCTTGCTGCCATCGCTGGGATTGGTCCTGAGTTGTATGAGGCTGCACGAGTGGACGGCGCAAGCCGTATTCAGCAAATGTGGCATATTACATTGCCGGGTATCCGGCCGACAATAATCGTCCTTCTAATAATGTCCATCGGTCACCTGCTCGGCACTGGATTCGAGAAACAATTTCTGCTCGGGAATCATCTGGTCATCGATTACTCTGAGGTGCTTGATTTGTATGCGCTTAATTATGGCCTGGGGATGGGACGCTATTCCTTCGGAACAGCGATTAATATCTTCAATTCCGTGATCAGCTTGATCCTGTTGTTTGTTGCTAACGGAATATTTAAGCGCTTTACAAACGAGAGCATTATGTAAGGAGGAAGGATGACATGGGGCTTAAGGCAAAATCTGCACAGGATTTACTTTTAGAAGTGTTTGTTTATGTTTTTATGGCTGGGGTAACTGTTCTAACGATCTACCCCTTCTTAAATGTGCTGGCTATTTCTTTTAACGATTCGGTGGATACCATCAGAGGGGGAATCACGATTTGGCCGCGGGAAATCACGCTGCGAAATTATGAATTGATATTCACCTTTGGAGGTTTGATCACAGGATTCAAGATCTCCGTTTTGCGGACTATTATTGGAACCATAGCAGGCTTAATCAGCGGTTCAATGCTGGCTTTTACGCTATCGCGAAGTGAGTTTAAGGCAAGGAGATACATTTCCGCCTTCCTTGCTATTACGATGTATGTTTCCGGGGGATTGATTCCGGGATTCATCCTGATTAAGGATCTGCATTTAATTAATACGTTTGCTGTCTACATTTTACCAGGCCTTGTAAGTGCGTTTAATGTCTTTGTAATAAGGTCTTTCATTGACGGGCTGCCATTTGCGCTCCAAGAATCAGCTAAGTTAGACGGCGCCAACGACTTTACAATCTATTGGCGGGTTATACTTCCTCTCTGCAAACCGGCGTTAGCAACCGTAGCGCTCTTCCTGGCAGTAGGACAATGGAATTCTTGGTTCGATACTTATCTGTTTAATGGTTCCAACGAATCCTTAACAACCCTTCAATACGAGTTAATGAAAATCTTGCAAAGCACGACTACCAGTGCAACGAATTCCCAGGATGCTGCCAATATGGCCCAGCGCTTGTCACAGGTTTCACCAGAATCCGTGAAAATGGCCATTACGATCATTGTTACGGTGCCCATTCTTGTTGTATATCCTTTTCTGCAAAGATATTTTGTTAAAGGTATGACATTAGGTGCCGTAAAGAGTTAATTTTTCTCCGGTGTGTCCAGGCATTGCCTGTATTCATACAAACATATCTATTTTTATTATTAAGGGGAGGTTACGTTTCATGGAGGTAAAAAAGAAAAGGACAATCGTTTCTTCCATTCTAGCGCTATCTTTAATGGCAACGCTTGTTGGGTGCAGTGGAAATGATAGTTCTTCCACGACTGAAGGAACAAAAGCAGAAGGAAACTCAACGTCTGGGATGGAACCCATCACGCTTACTTATTTTTCGGAAGACCCTAGCACGAACTGGAATAACATGCAGGATGAAGTAGGTAAGATTATTACAGAAAAAACTGGTGTAACATTGGATGCTGAGTTTGCCGTTGGTGATCCGGTACAAAAAATTTCCCTGATTGCAGCAACGGGAGATTATCCTGATTTGATCGCTGCAAAGGCGGATGTTGGTAAACTTGTCGAGGCTGGAGCTGTTCTCGATCTGACGGACTTGATTGACAAGTACGCACCAAACATCAAAAAGATGCTGGGAGATAAACTTGTTCGGACAAAGTTCAGCCTGGACGATCAAGCCATCTATGCTATACCGACTTGGTCTTCGGTCGATGAGAAGAAAATTAAAGCCGATGGAGGATTTGAACTCCAACATCGCGTCGTCAAGGAAGCGGGTTACCCTGAAATTCGTACGGTAAAAGATTTTGAGAAAGCCATTCAGGATTATTTAACCAAGCATCCGACAGATGAAAATGGCAACAAAAATATCGGGTTTTCCCTGAATGCTGATGATTGGCATATGTACCAGGTAACCAACTCGGGCTTCCAGACGACCGGAGGACCAGATGACGGTGAATACTTCATCGATCAGAAGACTTACCAAGCGACTTATCATTTCCGCCGTCCGGAAGAAAAAGAATACTTCCGTTGGCTGAATCACATGAACGACGTTGGCCTGCTCGATCCGGAAAGCTTCGTGCAGAAGACGGATCAGTTTAAGGCGAAAGTAGCTTCCGGCCGAATTCTTGGTCTAGCCGATCCGGAATGGGATTATGGCGACGGACAAAACGCTCTTAAGACTGCGGGCAAATTCGATCAAACCTATGGTCATTATCCGGTTACGTTGAGTAAGGAGTACAAGGATACCAGTTTCTGGCCTGCTGGCTTTGACGGAGGGTATGGGATTTCAATCTCTAGCAAGACTAAGGATCCAGTACGGGCTATTAAGTTTCTCGATTATCTAGCTTCAGAAGAGGGACAAATCCTGAATAACTGGGGAATTGAAGGAGAGCATTATTCCTTAGAAAACGGGAAACGGACAATTGCGCCGGAAATACAAGAACAGATGAACAAAGATGGCGCAGCGTTCCAAAAGAAATCGGGTGTTGGACTTTACTGGAATTTGATGGTACATTACGGCGATGACATCAAGGATTCAACTGGAAATTATTTTACTCGCAATTACCCAGAGATGCTCACTGCGAATTATAGCGAACCAGAAAAAGAAGCTCTGAAAGCCTATAATATTGACCATTGGAAAGACCTGTTCCCTAAAGAAGAAGAATTCCAACCGAGAGCATACGGAGCGGCATACACGATGTCCCTTCCAAATGACGACCCAGCTATTATCCTGGGGACTAAGATGAAGGATATTACGTGGAAGCGTATTCCTGAAGCGGTCATGTCCAAGCCAGAAGATTTTGACAAGATTTGGGATGCCTATATGGCGGAGCTCGAGAAGGCAGGCGTTAAAGAAATGGAAGACTCTTATACGAAGCATATCCAAAACCGGATCAAGCTGTGGTCTTCCAAGTAATTTAATTTGTTTGAAAAGTTAAGGGCCGTTCTCCATCCCAGCGGAGGGGGAACGGCTCTTCTTTTTTATGCACTGCTTGATACCGAATCTATACCTAATGAGGAAGTGACCTATGGATAATCCGAATATCGCTGCTATGGCACCTTGCAATCCGAATGCTATCAACGAAGTCAAAGCAGTACTACAGTACTTAAGCGGAATTGCTGGCAAAGCTATTATTACCGGTCAACATACGCAAACCAATGTGCAAAAGGAACTCCTGTACATCGAAAAGGTTACGGGGAAGCTTCCTGCACTTTGTGGCTTTGAGCTGTTAAGTTATTCGCCGAATATTAATTATGAGAACAGCAGTGCAGAGTGCCTGCTTGAGATTGATGAGAACCGAAACACGCTTGACCGGGCTTGGGAATGGGCAGACCGAAAAGGCTTGATCACCTTCACCTGGCATTGGTTCTCTCCTTTTGGAAGCTGGGATAAGGGGTTCTATTCGAATAATACAACATTTGACGCCTCCAAGGCTGTAATAGAAGGAACGGAGGAGTATAAGGCGTTGATTTCCGATATGGATCATATGGCCGATATCTTGAAACCATTTTGCGAGAAGAGGATTCCGATTCTGTGGAGACCCTTCCATGAAGCCGAGGGGGAATGGTTCTGGTGGGGTCACAAAGGGCCGGAGTTTGCTAAGCAGTTATACCGCATTATGTATGACCGATATACACGCGTTCATGCTCTGAATAATCTGATCTGGGTCTGGAACTCACCTTTGGCGGAAGGATATGTAGGTGATGATGTGACTGATGTGATATCAAGAGACCTGTACCCTCCCAAGCATACGCATACGGATTTGCAGCCCGAATATGAAGAGCTCGTGCGCATAACCTCAGAACCGAAGTTAGTTGCATTAGGAGAGATTGGGGTGCTGCCGGGCATAAATCAACTCTCATTAACTAGAATCCCGTGGGTTTGGTACATGACCTGGTCAAATGATTTCGGATCGACTGCAGAGTGGACTTCCGAGGAGGAACTACTCCAGGCGTATCATCATGAATATGCGATTACACTCGAGAAATTACCCGTATTGTATTAATCCAGCTTAAGTACTAAACAGGCCGTCTCCGATTTACCGGAGACGGCCGATTTTCTTATAATTTCATATTATGCAAGCTACATTATTTCTTTGCGTTGTGTGGTACAGTCACGTCTACGGTTGCTTTTGTCCGGTTGCCGGCATAATCGGACGCTTCATAGGTCATCGTGTAGACTCTTCCCGATCCCTTGCCCGAACGCTCGGCCCTGAGCTGGATAGAAGTATCAGCTGTCCCTATATTCGCGTTCTGGATATCGCCTGGCTTATCTCCATCTCCTAAGCCATTATCCGGTTCATTGCTTGTTACAGAGATTAGCTTTATTCCGGCCACTCCGGATCCGGTATCCGCAGCGTTTAATTTCAACTCGATAGGGACCAATGCGTGATTGGGTATTGCGAGCATGGTAGTACTGGCTGAAACGGTCAAAGATGGAGCGGTCTTGTCTATGTTAGAGACCGTTGCTGTTGCCGTGCCGGGGTTGCCATCCTCATCCACAAAGGTGAAGATAAACTCGCCATTCTTATGAAATGTATATCGATTGGATCCTCCGTTGTTCTCAATAGTGACGGGTTTGTTTGTGGCGAGCGTGGCTATTACATCCTTACTCGTTGGAACGGTTTGACTGTACGAGATAGTTGCTTTTAGCGGGATAGGCCCAATATAGTTCAATTCTGCATAATCCACGTCGATCCAACCCCAGCTTTTGCCAACGGTTAATGAGTGGCTGCCAGCTTTAAGCTCGTATTCACCAACTACACCATCCGTCCATGATTGGCTGTTACTAAAAATATAGTCCGCCAGCTTTGCTCCATTCAGTATCACGGGGTTAGTCTTATCGCCTTGTGCTTTGTATCGTAAAGACAATTGATACGTTCCACTGACAGGCACGTTCAAAGGTACAACCAAGTTGTCGCCTTCGTTATCGAATCCCGTTACATAACCGTCACCTGAATACCCGCCATTTTCCGTAGACACATTTAGTCCTGTTAAGGTGCCTTTCTCTGCTTCGAATTTAAAGGAAGTATATAAGTTATGCGGGAGTTCATCTCGTGTGATAACGTATTCGCTGTTAAACACTTTTTGAATATGGTCAAGAGAGTTATACTGTCCATTGCGAATGAAATCACCTGTCCACGTACTGAAGTAGAGCCAATGTGCTGAATAAGCTTGAAGCTGCTCTGGATCGGGTATAGGACCGTTTTCGGGCAAAGCGACCAGCTTCTTATCTTGCACGAGATTCACTAAGCTGTCGTATTTGGCGATGTTTGGTCCGTAATTGCCTGCCTGGTTATAGATGTCTACGCTAGCGATATCTACAACATCGTCCCCTGGATACCACTCCGGATTCTCGGAGTTCCACAACCAGATCAGGTTGTTCAGGTGATGATAATTGGTAAGACGGTCGTACATGAGCCGATACAACTGTTTTGTTGGTTCAGGTCCTTTTGCACCCCACCAGAACCATCCTCCTTCAGCCTCGTGCAGCGGCCTCCATAGTACGGGTATGTGCTCATCTTGAAGTCGTTTCAACTGTACGGCAATCGCATCTATGTCTCTCAAAATAAGCTGATAGTCTTCTGACTCAGGATGTTCAAGCGCATATTGAACGTTAAATGATGTAGCGTCCGTATAAAATCCACTCCACCATTCTTTCCCCGGAATATCGTACAGCCCTTTAGGGGCATTCCAGTGCCATACGAATGAGACAATGCCACCTTCTTTGGCCCATTGAATCGCCTTGTCTACCTCCGTAGAAGCGGTGCCATGTTCAACACGGGAAGGGGAGTAATCCATCATGTCCGTAGAGACGATGGCCGGATATTTACCGGTCTGGTCTTTAATCCACTGCGCATCCTCCAGGGTTTGTTGACCGGAAAGAATATTTTTCCCGTAATGATTGACCAGGTAATTCATAAGCGCCTTGGTCTCCACGGTCGCATTAGGGTTGACCAGCTTGTCCTCGACATTATGCTGCTCCCGGGCACCTGTTGACGAGACCTTGATATAATCGATATTATACCAGCCCCAGCCGGGATTAAACTGAATCGTATTGTTTCCGGCATTGAGCAGGGCTTTACCACCTGATACCTCGGTATAAGCTGCAGATGCCGGAAGGGATATTTCGTTTGTCTGGCCGTTGATCCCTAACTGGGTTTTTTTGTCCCCATTGGGAGAACTGTAACCGATTGCAAGATCGTAAAGTCCGCTAGTGGCTGCGTTATAGGTTAACGTTAACGATCCCGAGCTTTTAAAGGATGCATAACCTGTACCGGAATAACCCGTGCCAGCCGTGTCGATGCTTACGTCACCGGTCATAAGTCCGTCTTCGGCTTCCATTTTGTCGCTCGCAACGGGCGGGAGAGCAGATTCAATCTTCACGTATTCGATTCCGTAATAACCCCAGCCTCGGTTAAAGGTAATTTCATTTGCACCAGCGTTCAGCATAATTTTGCTTACCATCTTCTCGTTTGTCACTTTTCCTGCAGGCGGGGTATCCAGAGTAATACTGCCGACACCACTCCCATTAACTTCGATGCCGGTCTCCTTGGAGCCATAGCTCTCCGGAATGTAATATCCAAGTGTTAGCTTATAGAGACCTGCTTCCGCCGTATTTATTTTAAATGCGGCTGTTCCAACAGGCTGGCTTGAGCTCGGGTCTTCGTTAAAAAAGAAAGAGATATAGCCATCCCCATCATAAATCGTATCCTTGTCTTGAGGATCTGTAAGTTTTTGTACTCCATAGCCATTAAGAACGGCATCCTTGTAGCTGACGACCAACGAAGTAACGCCAGGCAAATCGGTAGAAGAAGCCGAGACCGGATTTAACTCCATCGATAATAATAAACTTAGGAATAGGACCAAACTGAGAAAGCTGGATAACCATCTTTTACACGAAACTGTCACATAATTCACCCCTTGAAATAGATGCTGCCGTCAAGTATTTGAGCGGCGCAGTATGCGAGTAAACGCTTTCAAACCTGTCTAAAATAATCGAATACAGTGATGAATTTAATGCCTACATGAATGCGCTTTCTTAAATTGCAATAATAAATCTCATGTCCCTCCCTTCTCTTAATGTTCATCATAAATCAGTGGAGAGACGAGGCAAATACAACGAATTTCGGAGAAAATCATTCGCAAATTATAGATTCCAGGATCCATTGATGATGTCGTGTATCGGCTATAAAATGGGGCTATAACCGTAATAAAGCTTTAATTTAATTTTGTTGCAAATGCAACAAAATTAAATTAATATTGGATAATGAAGATAGCTAGTAAGAGTTATGATGGAGTTGAATATATGAAGGAAATCCTGCGTGAAATTGGAATGATTGCCAGGGCGTTAGATTCTATAAGCAATATAGAGTTTAAAGAATTTGACCTTACAAAAGGACAATACTTATACCTTGTCCGTATATGTGAAAACCCTGGAATCATTCAAGAAAAGCTGGCCGAAATGATTAAGGTAGACCGTACAACCGCAGCTCGCGCTATTCAAAAGATTGAGCTTAATGGCTTTATTGAAAAGAAAGATGATGAATATAACAAAAAAATAAAAAAACTCTTCCCAACAAAGAAAGGGGAGACGGTGTTTTCTTTTATTAAAAGAGAAAATGACCACTCTAATGGTGTTGCATTAGCGGGGTTTTCCGAGAGCGAAGAAGAAACCATTTTTCATCTTCTTCAAAGAGTAAGAAAAAATATTGAAATTGACTGGGAATTTGTTAAGAAGGGGAACAAGAGGGATTATTGATTTTATATAAGGAGCTCGATATAAAAATGACTGTAATAATAAAAGAATGTACTCGTGAAGATCTGCGGCAACTCCAACAAATAAGTGTTGAAACATTCAACGATACCTTTAAAGATCAGAATTCACCCGAGAATATGAAAGCCTATTTGGAAAAAGCCTTTAACACTAAACAGCTGGAGAAGGAGTTATCAAATATCTCTTCTGAATTCTATTTCATTCTTTTCAATGAAGAACTTGCTGGCTATTTGAAGGTGAATAGGAACGATGCTCAATGTGAAAAGATGGGTGATGAGTCACTCGAAATAGAGAGGATTTATATAAGCAGCAAATATCAGAGGAAAGGGCTTGGCAAAAATCTCTTTAATAAAGCAATGGAAATAGCCATTAGACAAAACAAAAAGAAGATCTGGCTAGGCGTTTGGGAAAAGAATGTAGATGCTATTAATTTTTATAAGAAAATGGGGTTTGTTCAAACGGGAGCTCACTCCTTTTATATGGGAGATGAAGAACAAATAGATTTTATTATGACCAAGACGTTCATAGAGCCTTAGTAAAGGTATTTGGATGAATTATCCTTGGATTTCAGTCCGGTAACGTTGGTTGAGAACAACAAAATGGCAGCTGATCCGAATGATCAGCTGCCATTTTTGTTGAGCCTTAGTGGTTTTGCGGTTTTGTCGGGACTAAATATGGTGTCAGGACGGAATGTTCATAGCGGTCTGAATGTTTTTCAGATCGAGCTGAATTTGCTCTGAAATATGGTAGGGATGGTATAGGCCCCGCTGCATCATGTAGGTTGTTATCTTTTCATGGGAATCTATGGCCTCGTCGAGCTGTTTCATCAACATTTGCTTGATTTCGGGTGTGGTACATTCGGTCACGGCCATGGCGTAGTTTCTGACACTACTCTTGGCGTTCATAAAAAAATCCATTGCGATCACGTCGTCGATCATCGTATGAAGCCCTGTCATGTGTTCTAATATTATGTTCATGTTTTTATCTCCTATTGGGTTACTTTAGACAGCACTCCACCGAGCTCCTGAAGCTGCTGCTGTGATAATTGCACATCTTGCTGCAAAATTTGTATGAGTTCCGGGTCGGTTACCAGAGCTTGCATGGTTTTGGCTTTAGTTACGCAAACCGTCTTAAACGCAGCTATTTCATGAACCTCCAGCATCTCATGCAAAGCGAAATTGGAATTCATTCGGATTGTCCTCCCGTGTATCTATCCATATTCAAGGCTTTAAGATGACTTTAATGCAATCGTCCGTTTTCGTATCAAACACTTCATAGCCACGCTTGGCTTCGCTGAGCGGAATGACGTGTGTCACAATGTCTCCAGGGTCCACTTTACCCGACGTAACCAACTCGTACATATACGGCATGTAGTGAATGACGGGAGCTTGTCCGGAACGGATATTCACATTGCGCTGCATGATGTCGCCAAGCGGGAATCCGTTATAGCGTCCACCGTATACTCCAGTGACTTGGATGGTGCCGCCTTTGCGGACAGCCTGAGAGGCAATGATAAACGCGCTCATGGTGCCTCCTTGCAGTTTCAAACCGCTGGCTAGAAATTCGAGATCGCTCATCTTGCCGTCCATTCCTACCGCATCAATTACAACATCGGCGCCACCTTTTGTCATTTCCTTGAGATTGTTGCCGATATTCTTATTATGTTCGAAGTTTACGATTTCTACATTGTTGGTTCGCTTTGCATGCTGTAAGCGGTAATCGACATAGTCGACGGCGATGACCCGCTTTGCTCCCTTCAACCAGCAGAATTTCTGAGCCAGAAGTCCGACTGGACCACAGCCGAGTACGATGACCGTATCTCCATTCTTGACACCTGCGTTATCTACGCTCCAGAAAGCCGTGGTCATCGCATCCGCAATTAAACTTAGCTTTTCGTCCGGCTGTTCGCAGTTTTCGGGAATCTTGAAGTGGGTGAAATTTGCGAACGGGACTCGTAAATACTCGGCTTGTCCGCCAGGATATCCGCCGGTTGTTCCGGAATAGCCGAAATATGCGCCCATGTCCCCGTGTTCGTTTGAATTGTCACACTGGCTTTCCAGCTGATTTTTGCAAAAAAAGCATTCTCCGCATGCGATGTTAAACGGGATGATCACACGGTCGCCTTTCTTTACCTTTGTCACACCAGGGCCTACCTCTTCTACGATCCCCATCGGTTCATGCCCGATGACATAGTTCTCCTGAAGGTTAGGGATCATTCCATGAATAAGATGTAGGTCGGAACCGCAAATAGCGGTACTGGTGATCTTTATGATCATATCATCCGGCTTCTCAATCTTCGGATCCGGTACCTCTTTGACAACTACATTTTTAATCCCTTGATACGTTACTGCCTTCATGCGTAATGTCCTCCGATATGTTCATCTGGGGTCCGATCAAACATCCCTTTACGCGACGTATCATCCGGAAACAAATTCATCTTCCCGATCATCACCGTATTTTTCGCAGAAAGCTGATCAAGTTGATACTGTTCATTCAGCTCGTAAGGATGGAACCATTTTTTGCGAATCATGAGCTCTGTGATTTCTTGGTGCAATGCGATCCCTTGCTTAAGATGCTTGCGCAGCAGCGTTCTTACATCCGGAGAAGCCGTTTCCGTCAAGGCGATGGACAAATTTCGCACACCTTCCTTGGCACGAATAAGGAAGTCCATTGCAAAAGTCATATCTGCCATTTCCGGCATATTTAACGAGTTAATTGGGTCTAAATAATCGGTATTCATTTGCTTTGCGTTCCCTTCAATGTGTTATAGGTGTAGGGCTATTAGGAACAGGCGCTTGGAAAGGAGCTCTTGCGTAAATGGCTTGCAGCTCGGTGATCTGTTGTGTGGATTGAATGACATCTTTCTGCATTAGCGCTTTTAGCTCTTGATCAAATACTAAGCCTTGCATAAGTTTTGACTTAGCGAGGCAGAGTGTTTTAAAGTTTAACGCTTCATGCAGTTCCAACGATTCGTGCGGTGCTAGCGTTGGCGTATTCATTGAAAAATCATCAACTCCTTTTTTCATAACGTTAGATTTTCCGACATATCGAATCTTATACTAAAATGGTTTGCCGGTAATGTTATATGCAGTTGCAGGAATATAAACAAAATCTCAACCGCATACTTATTTCTGTTTAAAGTAATGTTTATTGCTCAAGAGAGGAGGACTCGCTTTGCCCAATGAAGACAAAATTGATTTAGCCACTGAAAATGCAAGAAAGCCGGCAGAAGGTGCACTAAACTCGAATGGCAATGCGCTGGAGCAGCATGCATCTAACGCGGTTTCAGAGGCGAAAACCGCTTTAAATCAGGCGATAAGCTCGATAAGTGAATATAGTGCAGCTCCAAATTCACAAACTTTGGAGACGGCCCGTCAGCAATTGACCCAAGCAGAGGAATTTTTAGATCAAGCACAAACTTCAGCAAACGCATTAAGTCTCCCGGACCAACAATAGAACGTGTCGAGCGGGGACGTTCGTAGGAACAAGTAACGGAGATTCACTCAGAAAGCTTCGGTTAGTGCCGAAGCTTTTTTTGTTTTTGAGAGGTTTTGGACATTTCAATACGTAGTCTCTTTTGAACACCTGCTTCATTTTAGGTTTCCATATATTGATTTTGAAGCTAAGCTTCGGTAGAGAAAGTTAAGCGCCAGGCATTAGAAAAAGTTTTAAACATATATAGGTAATATCTAGTTTGTTGGGGAGGATATCAAAAAACTTATGCTACCTATGGAAAAATACTTCGGTAATTTAGAACTCGTTTACACTTTTTATGGGGCTATGCCTACAGGCGTTAGTGTATCAGAAACCGGACGTATCTTCATTTGCTTTCCGAAGTGGGGAGATGACGTTAGATTTACGGTAGCGGAAATTGTCGAGGGTCGGTTGCAGCCTTACCCAAATTTAGAAACGAATTTGATAAACCCTTTGAATGTTACTATGTCCTTCATTAGTGTCCAAAGTGTAATTGCTGACGGAAGAGGAACCCTGTGGGTATTGGATACGGCAGCACCAAATTTTTCTGAGCCTATTAAAGGAGGGGCAAAATTAGTAGCTGTAGATTTAAAAACAAATACAATAAGAAAAGTATATACGTTTGCAGAAGATGTGGTCTTGCCAACAACGTATCTGAATGACGTCCGATTTGATTTTCGTGTTGGTAAATCAGGTTACGCCTATATAACGGATTCTTCTTCAAAAGGTCCAGGCGCTATTATAGTCGTCGATTTAGATAATGGAAATGCGTTTAGACGGTTAAATGGAGCAAATTCAACTTCACCCGATCCGTTTTTTTTACCGAAAGTGGAAGGTGAAATTTTGATGAATCGAAACACAGATGGTTCGACGTCTCCCTTTCGATTGGCCTCTGATGGTCTAGCGATTTCCCCAGATGGTAAAATTATATTTTTTTGTCCACTAACCAGTCGTCATCTATATTCAATCTCAGCAGAAGCACTAAGAGACAAAACGATACCGGATTTCGAATTAAGTTCTCATGTAAAGTATTGGGGCGAAAAAGGTGCGTCCGATGGATTGATAACCGATGCAAAAGGAAACGTTTACGCTGGAGATTATGAAAACGATAGTATTCGAAAGATATTGCCGAATGGAATAATGGAAACCATCGCACATGATCCGAGAATTTTATGGCCGGATACTTTTTCTATTGGTCCGGATCAATACTTATATGTTATTGTGAACCAACTACATCGGCAGGCAAGATTTCACTATGGAAAAGATCTGCGTCAAAAACCTTATAGTTTACTTCGTCTTAAAATCGATGAATTACCTGCTCCTACCTTTTGATATTCACTTTACAAAAGTTGGTTGCCGCTCTGCAGACTGTTTAACTCCCTCGGTACAATGCAGTTTCTCAGAATGCCAGCTTATTCGAAATCTCCCCAATTTTAGAAGAAGGATGTACCTTCACAAATTCAGCAAACGAGTGTATGAGGGAAGACATTCCCATATTACTTCGGGAAATTATGAATTAATATTGATAAATTGTGTGGCGTTAGATAGCGGTCAACTGCTGAAATATTAAATTTAATTGATAGTGATAGCACACCGAAAATGAAAACTATTAATATGAGTGTTAAGTTTTTTGAGTGATAAAATATCAGAAGGATTATCCGCAGAAATTATAAGGTGTAGAGAGTTTTAAAAGTAATTTAACTTTGAAATTCACTTGTCAAAATCCCGATCAGTAGTCCTGATCGGGATTTTTTATTTTGTTTATACTGTTTAATTATGACGTAACAAAGGAGGCGGAGGCGCGCAAAGCAAGCACACCAGTTTTTTCGGGTGGGGCTTTATTTTTATAAAGCATGTTTAAAAAAAATGCCTTCTTATGTAAAAAAGTAATTGCTGTTATAGTTGACCCCAAAGTAATTTAAAGATAGATTTCCGAATTTGAAAGAGTGGATAATAGATCTCGTGTGGAATATCCATGGGTTATTTTTTATACTGAATCTCGCTGGATCCTGGATCAAGGTTGGCTTCTTCGCCAGTTATGTGCCATTTAATTGGATAATCTTCGGTAATCTGTCAAAGCCGAGAAAACATTCTGTACATCAGGCTTATCCAGAAAGACAACTAGATGTAATTCAACTAAAGGAGGAATAAATGGTGAGAGTGAAAGGGATTGCTGCACTACTCATTATCGCATTAACGATCACTTGGCAAGTGTCGCAGAATCAACTTAAAGCAGCTGCTGATAAGACTGCGCATTATAAGAATAAAGTTATCGTCCTTATGTATCATCATATTGATGTAAAGGAAAGCGGGGCAACGATTTCCCCTAGCAGGTTCGAAACACATATGAAACTTCTAAAGGAGAAGGGCTACAGGGTTATTAGTATCGAACAGTTCGCGAAATTCATGCAGAATAAAGGGAAGGTACCTGATAATGCGGTTGTGATTACCTTTGATGATGGGTACCAAAGTTTTAATCAATATGCAGTCCCAATTATGAATAAATATAAATTTGTTGCTGCCGATTTCATCATCGGAACGAGCAGCGATAATCAAAATGTTCATACAAAGCACTTATCCTGGGATACCATGCGTAAGCTTAAAAAGGAAGGCTTCAGCTTTTATAGTCATACTTACAACCAACATGACTATGCTCCGCTAGACAGAAATGAACATAAAGCAGGACCTAAGCTGAGTAACCCCATCTATCTGCCTGATAAGGGCAGGGTTGAGACGAAGAAGGAATACATGGCTCGAGTTGAAGCCGATGCTGTGCAGATTGAAAAACGTTTGAGGGAAGAACTGAACAACACCTATCAGATGCTCGCTTTCCCATTTGGGGTTTTTAACTCGACAGCGAAACAGCTTGAAGTGGATGCAGGTGTCACTTTGTTTTTCACAACACATCCGGGTATCAACAGTCAGGGCTCTGATGAGGTCTTCCGTCTGAACGCCGGAACACCGACACTCTCGGCTAATAAATTCCTGGACATGATGATAAAAATGGAATGACTCTGTTCGAATTGAACGCTAATCGTAAAATGCCGACAAACTATTTCAAAATAGTTTGTCGGCATTTTGTAGATCAATTTTCCTTGAACTTATACTTAACCTGAATCTTGAAATCCAATTCAGGATAGAAGGCAGACCAGGACTCGGTGTCATTCGAATGGTCAAAATGTCTGGAACGATATCGGAGGCCAAAGCCGATTGGATCGAGATTTTCTTCTCTAAGCTTGATTAAAAGCTCATAAACCTTCTTTTGAATTTGTTGTTCAGCTATCTTGGCTAGAGAATTCTTAATGTCTTCCGTAATGACTTCCGCATCATCCAGTCGTTCTATTAATCCACCTTTAAGCTTGATCGAAAAGATAACAATAGGTTTACCCTGACTTAAAGTAATTTTGTAATTGGCCTTACCTTTTTCTGTTGTGACGGAATATACACCATTGCTGGTTTTTAAAGATAAAGTATCATTGTATAGCCCGGAAGTAAGCATTTTAAGTATCTTTGACTCTTCCGAACTGAGTTCTACCTCAAGCTGTTTCTTATCGAACAAAGCAATTTGGTTAATTTGAAGATCTTTACCCTGAAATGCCATGACGGGAATAGTTAGATCAAGACCCGGGGTCATTATCCTTCTACTCGCATCATAGAGGGTAACGGCATAGACATAAGGGGAATGCTTAAGGCTTTGCTGAAAAGTATAGAAAAAATAGCTACCGGCAACAGCTTCTTCTTTCGGTTTAAACTTCAATAGTTGGTAAGCATTAGGCTTGCCAATTCCCAAATAGGCGATTTTCTGAATATCGGGCCTTCTCATGAAATAATCGATAGCCATGGCAATGTCCTTCTTCGCAACCCCCTCGCCAAATAACAGTATTTTGACATGTCCGTACTCCAGCTTCTTATCGCTCATAGCTCTAAGCTGGTCAAGCCCATCAGAGATTGAGTTACAGTTCACTTTAAGTAAAATAAAATCACTACCGATTACCTTGACGTCACCTTTAGACATCGAGATTTTGATAACAACCGCATATTTCTTATTTTTCACTTCGGATGCGTCTACGCCAATTGAGGTCACGAAAGCACGCCTATCGATATCTTCGAAGGCGCATCCGGATAGAAGTATGAGAATGAGGACGGCATTTGTTGCAGTTAAACGACTGCTTTTCTTTTTCGCGCACACCTTACAATGGTAAATACCAAAACGATGTCGAATAACAGTTTGATGTTTAGTAACCAGCTGAGACTGTTCCGAACCGTGGAATCGTTCATATATAGCCATAACACAAAGGACATAACAAGTAAGAACGATACCCAGAACCATTTTAATTTTCCTCCATTGAACAGGTTCGCTTGCTTAAGGAATTGCAAGGAAGTGTGCCAGCAGATAATCACAAACATTAAAGAAACCCCAAGCTGCATGATCAAAAAAATAACAAGAAATCGTTCTATAAAAAAATGCGGAAGCCTTATACTATTTGTTGTTGTAAACCATATATCATTATCGTTGCCAATTCCGGCCAATCCAAAATAACCGATTGGTATGAAATAATAAGCGAGAAGAAGAAGGAGGCCAACAGTAAAAACAATGGTCAGCAGCTTCATTGGTTTGCTGCTTTCAAGATGCTCATTAAAAACTAATCGATTCATATAACCACTGAAAAGGAAGGCACCGGCAGCAATCATCTGATAACTCGGCCAATGAAGGAGATAACTTGAAGCCTCCACTAAGAAATCAACTTGAATGTTGGCATCCAGCAAGAAGAGAAGAATCATGATGACAATTACCGGGATTTGAAATAATACAATGATCTCTAGCATGAACAAAGTACTCTTTGGATCCAGGAGGGAAACGAAAACGGTAAAAAACAAGAAAACTCCAAATAAGAGCCCGAATGAAATATCCGGACAGATAAACCTATGTATGATCTGCGTGTAAGAGATAAGAAAGATCAGTCCTGCCCCATAAGACAGAACTAAGCAGCAAAAGAACAGGGATTTCTGAAAAAAATGCGTCAATGTACCATTCATAATCTGGGCAATTGATTGTCCTGGAAACGGTTTCATGTGTTTCTCTAACAGCATTATCAACAGACATGTAGCAATCAACGAGATTAGTGAGCTGCTCAAGCTACTTGTGTAACGCCTTGAGTAAATGAGCTTTGGAGTAAACTCAATAATACAGACGACGAAATTCAAATAGAGGAGATAGTAGTAATAACGGACTCGGAGCATTGACAACACCTGCAATCATTAGTAATCAAAGAAGTTTCATATATGGCCTTCCCAAGCTCCTCAGATTGCAAAGGTAGGCGATAAGAGCCAGTAAGCCTATTACGACCCCAATCGTCCCGAGTAAGCTAGCCATAATGATTAATGGGTAACGAATGACCCGGATGGCCTGATGCATGGAGTTAACGGGAATAACAAAGTTGGAGATGGCAACAGCTGAAATGACGATAATCATCACCTCCGCTACAAGGCCTGCTTCGGTCGCAGCTTGTCCTAGGATAAGCCCGCCTACCGTTGTGGCCGTTGAGCTGACTGTCTTGGGCAGACGAATACTCGCTTCAATCAAAAACTCAGTCATAATGAGCATGAACATGATCTCTACATACGAGGGAAAGGGAACAGACATCCGGCTTCCTGCAACCAGCAGTGCAAATTGAATCTTTAACAAATCAGGCGAATAAGAAATAATCGCAATATACAAGGCTGGCAAAACAAGCGTAATTAAAAGAGCAACATAGCGTATAAATACCAAGAACTGTCCGATTAATGGCATCTGCACAGGATCATCCATGGATTCAAAAAAATCAAAAAACGTTGCTGGTCCTATCAGAGCCCAAGATGAACCTTCAATTAAAACAACGATTTTACCTTCAGACAAGTTCTTGACAACGCGGTCCGGACGTTCGGTTGTCATAAACAGCGGAAAAATATTAAATGTGCTTCGAATGATATTTTTTTGCAGTTGACCAGCCGATTGGATGAGATCAACCTGAATGTTAGAGAGTTTCTCTTTAAGCTCGTGCAGTGCAGGTTTATCAGCAATTTGAGCATCATAAATAAGCATTAACTTGATTTTTGACTTACTGCCTGCGGAGTGGCTCTCCGTACGCAACGATTCTCTTTTGTAACGACTGCGTATCAAATTAATGGACACATTTATGTTTTCGCTCAAGCCGTCTTTAGGGCCTTGCAGAACATTTTCCTCGGTCGATTCCATAATCGCACGAGACTTAAAGTCCTTCATACCGACGGAGATCAACAGCCCGTTAATGTAGATCATAACGTTTCCGTCGAGGATCTGCTCTGCGGCTTCAGATTCTTGTGTCACTTTTAACCCATTTGGAAAAGACAGTAGGTACTTCAGATAGTCATCAGACAATTCAGTATGATAAAAGGGAGAAATAAGCTTATCAAAAATATCGTCTTCTTTACAAACTGTTGATAAATAATAAAGAAGAATAGAAAAATTTCGGTTGTTGAACTCACGTTTCAGGAAGTCCTCATTTTTATTCAAGCCTTCAAACCACACGGGGAGATCACCTCTGTGGTATATATTTTCCTTTTTATTAATGTTTCATTCTCTTTTGTTTTAATTTGCAAACCTGAGTACACACATAGCAAATACGGCATCTTATTATTGATCAGATGCCGTATTTTTTCTTATTAGAGGAGCATAATACTTTCCTGCTGCATGATCTTTCTGATCCCAGTTTTGTAATAAAAAAAGATGGGCACTTTAGTTTTCTAAAGCATATTAAAAAAAATAGCCTTCTTATATAAATTCCGAATACCTGATATAGTTTTCCCCGAGGCAAGTTAAGCCTAACTGACACTATATCTCACCGTATCTTATACAAGTAATGATAATGACAAAATACAACAAGAGGAGACTACTATCATGAGTACAGAAATTAGAAAAAAGGAATTAATGTCCACTTTCAATTTCAGGCATGCCACTAAAGAGTTTGATCCAACAAAGAAAATCCCCGAAGAGGATTTCAAATTTATACTCGAGGCAGGCCGACTTTCTCCAAGTTCCGGAGGTAATGAACCTTGGAAGTTCTTAATTATTCAAAGCGCAGATTTTAGAAAAGAACTTGCGCCGCTTGTTACAGGTGCGGTACGCTCTCTTCCAACATCTAGCCATTTTGTTATTATCTTGGCTAGAAAAGGACTTACTTTTGATTCCTCATATGTTATAGATCAACAAACGAGAGTAAAAGGAATGCCCGTAGAAGTTTATAAAAGCATGCAGCAAGCTTATGCTCAATTCTATGATGATCTCCATCTGGATACGGAACGAGCTCTATTGGATTGGTCTTCGAAGTCAACCTATTTGGCAATGGCCAATATGATGACGGCAGCAGCTCATATCGGCGTGGATTCATGTCCTATTGAAGGCTTCGATTTGGATGCCGTTAATGATCTTCTGGACAAAAAGGGATTGCTTGGTGACGGTGAATTCAGTCTGAGCGTAATGACAGCATTTGGTTATCGACTAAAAGATCCTGTCCGTGCTAAAACTAGACGACCGATGGATGAGCTTGTTCAATACGTATAATGGAAATTTCCTATTCCAATACATTTCAAGGTATTCCGGTAAATGAAAACTAGGTTATTATCGATATTGGTTAACGGAGTGAAATTATTTGCTTTTAAATCATAGGAGTGATAGAAATGAGTACTTTTGTATTTGTACATGGATCCTGGCACGGGGCATGGTGCTGGGAAAGAATAACACCGATGCTTGAAAATTTGGGTCATAAGGTTATTGCTTTTGATTTACCCGGACACGGGGACGATCATACGCCAGTTGCTGAGATTAATTTAAAGAGCTATACGGACAGCCTAAGTGCAATATTGGAAAAGGAAACTGAAAAGGTTATTTTGGTAGGTCACAGTATGGCTGGAGTTGTCATCAGTCAAGTAGCTGAATTCCTTCCAGAGAAGATCGGGAAGCTTGTTTATTTATGCGCATTTCTTCCGCAAAATGGTCAATCTTTGTTTCAGGCTTTTGGAAATATAGATTTAGGAGATGATGCTCCGACTGCTGTTTTTATTAATGAAGAACATTCTTACATTGGTTTGAGAGAAGAAGATATACAAAGCCACTTTTTTGCTGATTGTTCGGAGGAGGACTATATGGCAGCAAAACAAAAGCTTTGTATTGAGCCTTTGATTCCATCGGTTACACCAGTCCAGCTGTCCGAGGAAAGATTCGGTTCTATCCCTCGTGTATATATTGAAGGGCTTAAAGATCGGGCAATTCCAATTCAATTACAAAGGTCTATGTATTCTCTTATGCCATGTGAACAAGTCATTACCATAGATTCTGATCATTCGTCATTCTATTCACATCCTGAAGAATTAACTTCGCATTTAATTCAGTTAGCGGATTAAACCGGTTTGTGGTGCGGCGCCGTTTTGTGAGCTGCATGGATGGCTAATCGGAAACCCTAGCTTATTAAAAAGGTGTATAACCTTCTATTAGAAGCAAACTAGTAACAATGCTCTAATGGGAGGTTATTCTTATGCTTATAACGATTAAAGACAAGTTGCCTGGGACACCGAATTCTTCTTTCTTTTAGAGGAAGATGTTATGACTTGCGCGAATGAAAGGGTAGGCGAAAATTAGAACCGGAGAACATAATATCATTTCGATAAACACAGGAGGAATCTATATGCTGGCCGCTATTCTCGTAGGATTAATCGCGTTGGAACATTTGTATATTTTGATCCTGGAAATGTTTTTGTGGACGACTCCTCGCGCGATAAAAGCCTTTGGTATGAAGTCGATAGAGGAGGCGGCGGCTACCAAGGCGCTTGCCGCGAATCAAGGACTGTACAATGGATTTCTTGCGGCAGGACTGATCTGGGGATTGCTTTATTCCGATAAGCAAACGGGAGAGTCAATCCAACAGTTTTTCCTGATTTGCGTACTCGTCGCAGCCCTTTACGGAGGCGCGACAGCGAAGCGATCGATCTGGCTAGTGCAGGGCTTACCTGCCTTGATCGCGCTTATATTCGTGATGGTGTAGCTCGGAATTATTGAAAAGTATGATGAAGGAATTATTTTTTGCAAATAGGAGGTTATGTTATTGAGTACTTTTATTCTTGTTCATGGATCATGGCACGGAGCCTGGTGCTGGACTAAACTAGTTCCACTTTTGGAGAAAGAAGGACACAAAGTAGTGACTTTTGATTTACCTGGTCATGGCCTTGATAAATCACCGGTTCAAGAAATTAAGTTAAAAAACTACACAGACAGTTTAACCAGTATTCTAGATAGCCAAACGGAGCAAGTTATTTTGATCGGACACAGTATGGCCGGACTTGTCATCACGCAAACCGCCGAGTATCGTCCGGAGAAGATTAAATCGCTCGTCTATTTATGCGCATACTTGCCAAAAAACGAGCAAACATTGCTTCAAATTTCACAAAGCGAGAAAAAGGATAAACCATCCGATACGCCTTCTGCCGTCATTTTTAGTAATGATCACGTCTTTATGGATCTCGATAAAGATTTAGTCCAAGCGAATTTCTATGGTGATTGTTCGGAAAGTGACGTGAATTATGCGAAAGCAAGGGTTTGCCTTGAACCACTTGCACCTTTTTTCGAGCCTGTACACCTTACTGACCAGCATGCGGAATCCATACCTCGATTTTATATTGAAACTTTGAAGGATAAAGCGATCTCGATTGGTTTACAACGGCAGATGCTTGCAGACAAGCCGTGTAAAGAGGTCATAAGCATGAATTCAGATCACTCGCCGTTCTTTTCTCATCCTGAAGCCTTGGCAGCTCATTTAAATCGTTTAGCTTAATATGTATAATCAAGATTAAAACCTTTAATTTAAGTTATCAATCCCGATCAGAACTTTCTGATCGGGATTTTTTGTTGGATTTTTTTTGCTGTAGTAGTGGTCTATATATTCAAGGTAACTTTACTTTTATAAAGCATATATAAAAAAAATGCCTTCTTATGAAAAGTGTGAAGAACTGATATAGTTACCTAGGCAATCGAAATATTAAGACATTCCCTTTCACGTTATATATGGCTTAGCCGAATTAAAGCACAGCATACAGGAGGAGTAAATATGAAAGTGGAAATTTGGTCTGATATAATGTGTCCTTTCTGTTATATCGGAAAGCGGCGTTTCGAAGCGGCATTGCAGGAGTTCGCACACCGTGATCAAGTCGAAGTCGTTCATCGCAGTTTTGAACTGGACCCTGCTTCTCCTTTGCATACCGATCAGAACTATTTGGAATATGCAGCCGCAAAGTACGGCATTTCGAAAGAAACTGTGGCTAAGCAAAGCCGATCCGTCACTGAAAGGGCAAAACAAGAAGACTTGATTTTTAATTACGATACCGTGAAAAATGCCAATACACATGACGCACACCGTCTGCTTCATTTCGCAAGAGAATTGGGCAAAGAACAAGAATTGCTCGAATTGTTATATAAGGCTTATTTCACGGAATCTCTTCCCATCGGACAACACGAAACGCTTGTGTCGCTGGCCGAACAAGCAGGGCTGGATCGCCAACAAGCATCAGCTATACTTACTAGCACACAATATGTGGATGCCGTTCGAGATGACCAGCTTGTTGCCACCAAATTAGGTATTCGAGGTGTTCCGTTCTTCCTGGTTAATGGCAGGCATACCATTTCCGGTGCCCAACCAGCCAGCGCGATTACTCAAGTGCTTGAGTCTGCTTGGAAAGAAGCTAATGCTTCCCAAGATGAATCAGATTCGGACATTTGCAGAGGCGGGCTTTGTTAATGTCCATTTGTGCATGGGCTGAGCATGGAATAGTAATGGGAGCTAAAATGAGTGAGGAAGGACGAGACAAATGGGACAAACAAGCATTCATCATATGGTTATTTTTAGTCTGAAGCATGCAATGGGTTCGGAGGAGGCTGAAGCCTTCATGCGCGATGTGGAGAGCCAACTGACTATGATCCCGGTCGTAAAGCAGTTCCATGCTTTTCGGCTGAAACCGAATAACCCTTTGGATTACGGTATTTCTATGGTTTTCGACAGCGAAGAGGATTATCAAACGTATGTGACGCATCCACTGCATGATGATTTTGAGGATAATCGTTGGAAAATAGAAGCGACACAGGGTATGGTTATCGATTACGAGATATAAAGTAACTACACTACCTAAAAAAATAAAAATGCAAAATATTAGAAGCGGAGATGAGTTCAATGATCCCTTTTCTTGCTAGAATAAACGAACTGAGCAGAAAACAAGCGAAATTAGGATTAACTGATAATGAGAAAGTTATTGCCGGGAAACGCATTAGTAAGATGATTGGGTAAGTACAAATCCTTCATGAGATATTTAAAACGATCATTCGATCTAAGAATTGACGGAAGACGTTCCTGGATAATACAAACTTCCCCTTCCGGGGTTTCTTTTTCATTGGAGCAGTGGAGGGAACCCGCTCACATCTATACCATCAAAGTAAGTGACTATTTTCAAAAAGGACGGGGAGAGTGATGGATATATGGATTTAATTACTGTTTCTTCAGTACTGCTCAAATGGGCGTTTGTAGCGCTGATCGGATGCGTTGGCGTCATTATGCTGCTGGGCGGCAGCTATTTTATATATAAAAAGGTCTTTCGCGGAAAAAGAAACATGTCTAAAAAACACTGGCTTATGCTCGGTCTCCTTGTTGCCTGGTTTTTAGTTGTACTAGGATTAACTACAATCAGCAGGGGTGCAAATTATACGGGTGATGTCAACTTCCATTTATTCAGCGGTTATGTGAATGCATGGAATAAATGGTCCGTTAGTGAGCTGCAGTTGGTCCTATTTAACATGCTAATGTTCGTTCCATTGGGCTTTCTATTGCCGCTGCTCTTGCGCAGAGCAGAAACATTTTGGCTAACCTTCCTTGTTACATTGTTAACGACGGGCGGTATAGAAATCATTCAGCTCGTAACAGGGAAAGGGATTTTTGAGCTGGATGATATTTTTCATAACTTGATCGGAGGTCTGGCTGGGTACTTCTTGGTCATGGCGATCCTGGTGTGTATCCGGCAAAAACGCTTTGCGATTCAATCTGTTCTACGGGGTATAATGATTCCTGCATTGTTCGGAGCGTTAATTGGCAGTGCAATGATTATGTACCAAGCGAAGGAGTTTGGGAATATGCCGATTCTTCCTGCGATGAAGCAGGATATGGATGCAGTGACGGTCGAAAATAAACTACTCTTGCATAGGGACACAGATACGGCATCGGTATACCGAAATATATATGCAAACAATATGCAACGAGGCAGAGATATTGCTGAGCAGCTATCTCGGAAATTTGCAGTTAATTTTTCCGATACCATTCGCCGAGAAGGCGATGACAATCGCATTTTTATGGGGAAAGCATCGGACAGTCAACAGGCCGACTTGTATTATCAATATAAGGATGGGGGCTGGCACTTCAGCACTGAGAACGAGGGGGGGAGTCTCTCGGAACACCAGGCAGCCACATTGAGGGCAGAGATGGAGCAATGGTATTCACAAAACAGTCTGGCGCCTGACAATGCTGTATTCAGCATACAGGACAACAACTTTTTACGATGGGATGCAAAAGAACCTGAGGATCTGGCCCATAAGGAAAATGATTTTGTTTCCGGAATAATCATGGTGCAATTTGCTAAGGATGGTACCCTGAGTGATCTTTTCAATCAAACAATTTGGAACAAATTTGATCGTAAGCTGGAACTTATCTCCTCCAAACAGGCGTTTGAACAAGTTCAGGCGGGTAATTTCTATATGTATGCGCCATTTCACAAGGGTGATAAGCTTGTCGTGAATGAGTATGCTCTGACCTACGTTTACGATACCAAAGGATATTACCAGCCCGTGTACGAATTCAAAGGTTATATCAACAATAACGACCATAAATGGTCTTGTCAGATACCGGCTAGAAGATAATTTCTTCTAGAAATAAGGAAATGACAGTAGTCAGAAGCAAATCAGAGGCCGGAAATACTCTGCAAGGATTCCGACGATGCTCAATCAATGAACTTATAACTCAACAGCATGGATCCGCTGGATACGCAGCATCAAATTGAAAAGCGGGACAACAATGTTTTTGTGCATAACGATTTTTGAGGGAAGACAAAGGAATAAGCATTTCTAGCGTCTTTATGAACCGGTTCGATTACGGTTTCAACTTTCCATGGATTAGTACGCTTTGCGTGATTTCTACGGTGTTGTTCATCGTCAGTACCGCTATGCTATACGGCCAGCTCCAAAGTCAAGAAGGCCAGTATTATAGAAGCTCTGAAACAGGAGAGCTGGTGAGACTCGCTGAAGCCTAAGGACTGAAGAGTACGCATTTTTCATCTCGGGTCAAAGAGCGAAACTTTAATTTTATAAAGCATATTTAAAAAAAGTGCCTTCTTATGGAGGATATTAATATCTGTTATAGTGACCTCATGGCAGTCGATAGATGAGGAATCGAAGCCGTAGTAGTTAATTAATTAATCCAAGTGATTAAAGGAGAAATGACAACATGAGTACACCAATCGTAAATTTCGCAAAGGATCTCGTATGGTTCGACACAATGCCTGGCGAGCAAATGACCGTGCGCCTTCATAGCAATCAGGTTGGAGGATCTATAACGGTAATTGAAGCACGTGTACCGTCTCGATCAGGCCCACCGAAACATATTCATAACGAACGTGAAGAAACGTTTGAAGTTCTAGAAGGGACTTTCCGTTTCCAAGTTGGCGATGAGGAATTTGATGCGACTCCTGGAACAAGCGTCTTGGTTCCTCGCGGTATAGCACACACGTGGGCTAACGTAGGTCCGGAAATGGGGCGGATGCTGTTCATCTTCACACCTGGGGGAATTGACGATTTTTTCCGTGAAATTGGCCGTCATACTCTCGAGGAAATTGTTCAAGTCGCGGCAGATAATGACACAGTGATTATCGGACCACCAATGTTTTTAAAGTAAGCCTGATCCGAAAAAGGCGGACATATCCGATGAATTCGCAAAAGTAGTCAGTGATTTCATGCTGTAGATTGATTTCTCTGCATTCATAGAGGGTTTGCTAAAATTATGATATGCTCCCATTCGAGTAGACAGGATATAAACCGTCTTCTTGGAAGGGAGTATTTAATTTGGTAAGAATACATGAATTTTGGGGAAGCTATAATTAAACGAAAGCACTCGGAAACCCTTAGTGTAAGTACACTGATGACCAGAGGCACAGATATGGAAAATGATCTCATCGACAAATACCAAATAGCAAGCCGAACTCAACTTCGAACTTGGGGCAACAAGTATAATAGTCATAGCAGCTTCAAACTTACAACCAGGTGTACCAATAGGTCAAGAAGTACGAACGGCGGGCAGGATGCGCTTCAGGACGGTCGTGGGCGGAACAAAGCTCCTGAGGGAACTAACAGAGACTGAGCGCCACAAGCTGGAGCTCAAGAAGCTGGAGTGCGAAAATGAACGGTTGACGCAAGAAATACTCGAGCTCCACGCACAAGTGCGAGGGATTTACGGCTACCGAAGACACACCATGAAGCTTAGAAGAGACACGGACAAGCCTATTAACCACAAACGGATCCTGCGGCTCATGCGGCTCGCGGGAATTCAGTCTGTAATCCGCAGGAAAGAAGAAGTCATACAAGAAGCTTAAGAGGAAACTGGATAAATTAAAAATGACCCAGAGCATGTCACGAGTAGGACGGTTATTGACAATGGACCAATGGAAGCCTTCTAGGGAACCTTGAAATGCGAGATGTATTACTTGAATACATACGGCACGTTTGAAGAACTCAACATATCCACTTCTACAACCATGAGCGTTTACAGGCAAAATGAAACGGCCTCAGTCCCGTTGAATTCAGGACTAAGGCCGCCTAGATATTTTTTGTTTATTTGTAGTGTCTAGTTGACGGGTGCAGTTCACTTCTAAGACTGGTTGCCTTTAATTCTTATGCAGGTTGAACCAAACTTAATTATTTTCCAGTAACAGGGTCCGTATTAGGGTTCCAGTTTTTCAGAGGATCCATGCGGAAACGGAACAGTTCTGTGCTGCTGATTTTCCATACGCCATCCACACGACGATAGGTTTCACGATATTGTCCATATCCATTATGTCCTGGATATGCATTTTCTGCATCAGGGAAAGTCAACAAATCCTCCATGGACCAAATCCCCTTTGCGTTATTCTTGTCGATTATCTCGATTTCTGGCATATGCCCATGGTGAACCGTAGGTGCACGGCCCACAAGGTCTCCGATCATTTTTCCATAAGCTATACCGCCCATTTCAGAAAAGTCTTGACCTTGGGCAATGATTTTAGCATCCGATGTAAATAACTCCCCAAATTCAGTCCATTTTTTTTCATCAACAAACCGGAAATAACGAGCTCTTAACTGTTTGATTTGTTCGATATCTTCTAGGCGTTGATACTTCTCTTCAAGTTTTGTGATTTTATCTAATAGCTGTTGATCTGTATATACTGACATATGATCACGTCCTTAATCGTTTAATTTATAAATGTTGGTATTTACTTTATTTATATCTTGAAGGTATTAATGCTAAGAACAACCTGTCCCTGTTTATTGTTCTCTGAGCAGCTGTGAATAATGCTCAGAATGATTACATGAATTCCGTGTTAGATTGCCCGAAAAGAATGGGTAAAATTCAACTACAAAAAAGGGAATGATATTCTATACCACATATTGGAACAACCTCTCATTTAGGATGGTAATTGATATTCAATTGCCTCGAGATCAACTATAACAGGTATCAATTAATGCTGTAAGAAGGCAGTTTTTTTAAACATGCTTTACAAAAATAAAGTAATAAGCACGTCCCATGAATGGTGTGTGGAAGAGCAAATTAGTCTAAGTTTAATGCCGTTATCCTTCAATTTTATAGGAGATAATTCAATATAAATGTATCAATAGGAAACAAAACCCCTTCGGACGACTCAATTTGAGTGTTTGAAGGGGTTTTGTTTAGTAAGAGGATATTGAGTTTATTTTGTAGGTTTGCCTGTTACAGGATCTGTATTCGGATTCCAGTTCTTAAGAGGATCCACACGGAATCGTTTAAGTTCCGTACTGCTGATTTTCCAGAGACCATTTTCTTTTCTATAGGTTTCTGTGTATTGGCCGTACCCATGATGCCCTGGATATGCCCCTTTCTTATCAGGGAAGGTTAATAAATCCTCCATGGCCCAAATACCTTTAGCATGATTTTTATCGATTATTTGTATTTCGGGCATATACCCGTGATGAACTGTTGGCGCCTTACCCACAAGATCTCCAATCATTTTACCGTAAGCCGCGCCGCCGCCCTTTGAATAATCCACGCCGTCAGAAATAATCTTCACATCAGCTGTAAATAATCCCCCGAATTCTGACCATTTTTTTTCATCAACAAAACGGAAATAACGAGCTTTCAATTGTTTAATTTGTTCTATATCTTGCAATCGTTGATATTTGATTTCAAGCTCGGCTAATTTAGCTAATTGTGCCTGGACATTGACATTGGCCGTTTGTTGCTGCGCCTGTATAACTTGTGCTGATTGAGAGCTTTGCTTTTCCATGTCTTTTTGATCCGAGCATCCAGTAAGTACAGTAGTTAGGATGATCGTACCCATTATTAGGATGACTGATAAAGAAGATTTGTTTATTTTCAACATTTGATTCACGACCTTTTGTTTGTATTGTTTAATGCTTCTACATTAACCATTGGATTAGAGCGGTTTTGTTTGCCTGATGCATTCATGAGACGTATTTTCCTCAAACCAATTATAATTTATACCTTGCACCATTTAGGTAATTACTAAAATGTAATCAACTGCTTCTCACTTCATTATAAAGCTCACTAAGGATTGAAACTTTGTACCAACATTGTTGAAAAACCTCTTCTCATCTAAGACTTTATTAAGAATTCATTTTTCCTCGAGGTCTACTATAGCAGGTCTTATTTTCTTTCATAAGAAGGCTAATTTTATAAACATACTTTATTAGAATAAAGTCGTTCGAACACTGGCAAGAGCTGAAAGCTAGGAGTAAAATACTTTACTTTTTTAAAGTATATATAATTAATTAGCCTTCTTACTTATATTTATTAATCCTGTTATAGTTGTCGCCAAGGCAATAAAAACCTGGATCTTAGGCTAATGAGAAGAGGTTGTTTACATGTAGGGGAATTATGATATGAGTTTTTTGTTGACGGACTACGGTCCGTTTATTCTATCTTCTAATCGGACTGATGAACTTATTAATTAAAATACAGATAAAATAGGAGTGAATAAAGTGAGTGATCGTATTTCAAAAGCAAATATGCTTTTACTTATAATTGTATGTTTTGCGCAATTCATCGAAGTAATGAACAGTTCTACGGTCGTAGTGGCGCTACCTTCCATTCAAACAGCTCTTCATATGCAAGCAAATGACTTACAATGGATCGTCACTTCGTATGTGCTTACCTTCGCATGTTTTCTGATGATTGGGGGACGTGCTAGTGATTTACTTGGAAGAAAACGTGTTTTACTGGTAGGTTTAACAGTATTTGCACTAGCTTCTTTAGCAGGTGCTCTGTCAATGAATCCAGTTTGGTTAATCGCAAGTAGAGCCATACAAGGAATAGGGGCGGCGCTGTCTATTCCAGCAGCAATGTCGCTCATTAGTAATAATTTTCCGGCAGGAGCACAACGTAACAAAGCGTTTGGGATATTTGGTGCATTAGGTTCCGGGGGAGCTGCAGCAGGATCAATCGTAGGCGGTTTGCTAACGGACTCTGCAGGTTGGAGATCGTTGTTTTATCTAAATGTTCCATTAGCGTTACTGCTTATCGTTGGATTGATATTTGTCAAAGTAAGCCCTTCAGCCAAAGTCGAAAAGCAATCCATTGATTTAATCGGATTAATATCTGTATTAGCGGGGATTTTTATCCTGGTCTATAGCATTTCAATGCCGGATGTCAACGGAAGCTGGCCTATAACGAAAATCACTATGTTGATTGTTGGGATATTGGTATTACTATTGTTTGTAGTGATCGAGAAATATGCCAAAAATCCGCTTATGCCGCTTCGTCTCTTTAAATTCAGGTCGCTCCTTACATCAAATTTCATTGGTTTTCTGATGTTTTCTTACGTTAGTGGTTTCAATTACTTTTCGACTTTGTACTTTCATGAACTTGGATATTCTTCTTTAAAGGTTGGTTTGGCTTTCTTGCCGCTCGGCTTGACTGCTATCGTAGTAACACAAATCACACCGTTCTTCATGAGTAAATTCGGTGCAAAAAAAGTTCTGGTTATCACACAGATTGTCAATGCGCTTGGGATGTTCTGGTTAAGTGATATGGATATGAATAAAGGTTACGCGTCATTTGTTCTTCCGGCCTTTATTATTCTTGGTTTGTCTGTGGGCGCATCCTACACAGCGGTAATAGTCGGATCAGTTCAGGATGTTAAGCCCGAGGAACATGGAATTGCCGGAGGGATTGTAAATACCTTCTTGCAATTAGGAGGAAGCCTAGGTTTATCCATTCTAGCTACAGTTGCAACTACGGTAACCGCATCAGCAGAGCATCATGAAATGGCAAACAATGCAGTGTTACTAGGCTTTCGAACGGCATTAATCGTAAGTGGCGCATTTGCTATTATTGCTGTGATTCTTGCATTAATGAGCGGGGGGAAAAGTAAAGACACGGTTTCTGTTTCACAAGAAATGCATATCTAAACCGGTACAGATCAAAGGAACCGGTTCGTGCAAAAAACAAGGCGTTCTATGCAGCAATTGGATCAATTCGTATAAGACCTTATTAATGTGAGGGTTTCCTAGAGATCAACAAAATTTGGCCTTAGGAGACCTTCTTTTTTAAGTCGTTGAATCATTATTTTGAAATAGTTTGCCGATCGTGAATTGGAAAAACAAAAAAACCGTCAACTAATTTAGCTTGACGGATTTGTTACTATTAACTGGCGCTTCCCATTCGTTTTTCCATCTGCGTATTTCATTAAACACGTCTGTAAAAGCCTTTCCTTTTTCTGTAATGGAATACTCCACTGTGACGGGTACGGTAGAAAACACTTCTCTTTTTATCATTTGATGTACTTCTAAATTGCGTAAGGTGTCCGTTAGCCCTTTTGTATTGATGTTCCCTAAACTTCTTCGCAAATGATTAAACCGCTGAGGTTCTTTTAATAATTCAGTTATCACAAGAAATGTCCATTTTCCTGAAAGAAATTGTAACACCTCAGAAATTGATGTAATACAATCAATATCAAACTTTGAGCACTCCACTTTCATCAACTCACAATCAAATGTAATGTTAGAATAATAATTAAAGCATCTAATTTAAGTATAGTTTAAAAAATGTGGATGTCACTGGAAGTTAAATGCCAAATGTAACAAGGGTGATTAAATTCATGACTAATTGTCCTAGTATTATTCGTTCATGTCTGTTTACTTATTCAAATATCAAATATATAAAAAGTGGTAAATAATCGAATTATTGATTTCTCATTTGAATCAGACACTTTAGATTTATAAAGCAACTTTAAAAAAAGAGCCTTCTTATGAAATAAATCAAGTCCTGTTATAGTTGTCTCGAGGCACGATATAGCCCTATCAATTTTTAACATCATGGAGGTACACATATGACAATTCAAAAGCACTCCACAATTCAAACACCTATATCATCCGGGTTTGGTCCAAGAACGACAGCAAAGATGGTTATTGGGGAACAGGATCTGACTGGTAAGATTGCTATCGTGACAGGTGGTTATTCTGGACTCGGTCTTGAAGCGGTCAAAGCCCTTGCTTCTGCAGGGGCAAAGGTTATTGTACCCGCTCGCACTCTGGAAAAAGCACAGACAGCACTTGAGGGAGTACCTGGTGTAGAACTGGAGCAGTTGGATCTTATGGATCCTGCTTCGATCGATGAGTTTGCAAAACGTTTTCTTGCTTCCGACAGGCATTTACACATTCTTCTTAATGCCGCAGGAATAATGGCTGCTCCGCTTGTTCGCGATTCGAGGGGGTTTGAATCCCAGCTTGCAACCAATCATCTGGGACATTTTCAGCTAGTGTTAAGGTTATGGCCCGCGCTTAAGAAGGCAAAAGGCGCAAGAATTGTCTCTGTCTCATCGCGTGCCCTGCAACTCAGCGCTTTTGATTTTGAAGATCCAAATTTTAATTCACGCGATTATGACAAATGGCTTGCGTACGCTAGATCCAAAACAGCAAATGCTTTATTTGCCGTAGCAATGGACAAGCGTGGAGAGCCTCATGGAGTGCGAGCATTTTCCGTTCATCCAGGTACGATCGTGACAGATTTATCTCGTCATTTAACCGATGATGAATTGCGTGCAATGGGAGCTTTAAACGAACAAGGTGAACGTGCTTTTACCGAGTATAATAATGAAATCAAAACGATTAATGAAGGGGCAGCCACTTTAGTCTGGTGTGCAGTCCATCCTCAGCTCAACGGAAAGGGTGGGGTCTATTGTGAAAATGGAGATATTGCAGTTATAACGGACAAGCCACACACTCCCGGTGTATTTGAGTGGGCTGTCGATCCCAAGGAAGCTGATCGCTTATGGATGTTAAGTGAGCAGTTGATAGGTTCAAAATTTGAAAATTAAGGCCATAGAATCAAATTCATATTTCAAGGTATAAGAAACAGCCTGCTGAATGCTCAGCAGGCTGTTTCTATATAATCTTTTGTGCGAATGATTTGCTTAACTAAATCACTATTCATAAAGCTGCATTATTTTGGAATATTGATCTTATGCGGTGCTAGAAGCATGGCTTTACTTTTATAAAGCATATATAAAAAAAAAGCCTTCTTTAGGATATAGACAATAGCTGTTATAGTTGGCCCGTGACCTTTTATAAACAGTTATTGTTGTTACTGTGATTAGGCTAAGTATATAAATTTTAAAATATTTTTGAGCATTGATCTTATTTATTAGAGTTGTTACAAGAAAGTTACATTTTGTATGTATTTTAGAAATATGATTTTTGCATGATTAGTTTAGTGCTATTAACTGAACGAAATTGGAATGGCGTAAATGAAGTGATTTTAATCAAAGAGCTATTACTACTAGAAGGAGTACAGACATGTTATTAAATGTATAGAAGCAGTTAGAAAAATTGAGGATCGACTGGATAATCGTTGATTTCGCTCATACTGATGTTGTACTGGTGATGTCATTCTAATTGCCGACATATCAAGGCCACTGCCGAAAATTTTACTTATTACTGCATATGTGACTAAGTAGGTGAACGAAGATGGAACATGGAAGCTTAGGTGTTATTGGGGGAATGGGTCCCAAAGCTACCTCGGTATTTTTTGAAAAAATAATAAACAAAACGAGTGCGGATATTGACCAGGATCACATTAATATCATTATTCTTAATCATACAAGTCTTCCTGACCGGACCGATGTTCTTCGAAAGAAGGAAGGGGATCTATTCTTAGACAAAATATCTAAAGATATGGCTCTCCTTCATAATGCCGGTGTATCCAATATTGCAATACCATGTAACACAGCACATTGCTTTTATAATGAGATGCAAGAAATGACCACAATTCCGATTATAAATATGGTTAACGAGACACTTAAGCTTGTCGTGGATAAGTTTGGATCAGGCAGTAGAATGGGGATTTTGGCGACTGATGGAACCTTGCATAACGGGATATATAGCAAAGAATGTGAAAATTTGGAACTTAAACTATATAAGCCGAATGAAGAAATACAGAAACGTATCATGAGTATCATTTATAAGAAACTGAAGAAAAATCAACATGTTGAGCCAGCAGAAATCGAGGAGATAATAGAGATGCTGCTGAGCGACTTCGGTTGTGACTGTGTCGTAATTGCTTGCACGGAATTATCAGGTATACCATTGCGGCAGAATATTAAAAGGCATTGCATTGATGCTATGGATGTACTCGTAGAGAAATCAATTCTTCGTTCAGGTAAAAGAGTTATAGCTTCTGATTTTCATAATACATGCATTACGGAAAGATAGAACTTCTTCAGTGATTTAATGGAGTCAAGAGTTTGTTCCAAAGGGGTTTATTATGATAAAAGTACTTATTGTAGAAGACGACTTCAGCATTTCTAGTGCCATAACATATGCGCTTGAGCGAGAAGGCTACACGATCAGAACCGCTGCTGACGGGGAGGAAGCTCTTGAGAAAGCAGAGGTATTTAAACCCGACGTAATTATTCTTGATATTATGATGCCTAAAATGAACGGATATGAGGTTTTCCGTAAGCTTAATCAGAAAGAACGGCCAGGAGTGCTTTTGCTGACCGTGAAAAACGATATCGTAGACAAGGTACTTGGGCTGGAATTAGGTGCGGACGATTATATGACCAAACCCTTTGATATCCGGGAAGTGGTGGCCAGAGTAAAGGCACTGTACCGGAGGGGGAATTTTGCATATTTCAATAATAGTGAACTTGAGAAAGTAAATATTGAGATGGGTGGTTTGTCGATTGAACTATATAGTCGGACGGTTAGGATGGATGGTCAAGAACTAGACTTGACGCTAAAAGAGTTTGATCTTCTTGTTGAGCTTGCATGTAATCCTGATCGGGTGTATTCCAGAAAGGTGCTGCTGAAGAAGGTATGGGATATTAATTATGCCGGGGGAACCAGAACGGTTGATATTCATATCCAAAGGCTCCGCAAGAAGCTGGGAAGATGGCAAGGGCTCATTCAAACGATTAACGGAATTGGTTATAAAATTATTCCTAAAACACTAGATAATGAATGATGGGTGCTAAGAATTTAGTTTCCGCAGGGACGCGGCGCCGCTTCCCGACCGCAAAGTCTCGTGGGCGGAAATCGCGGCGCTTCTGTACAGCGTCGGGGGCATTGGCATGGAAGCGTTGGAAAATAAAAAGGCAGCTATTTTCTCGACAGATGCGTCTTTATCTTTAGGTGTGTGATCGGTATACATGATTCTCTTTGAACAGCCGTTCGGCGCGCGCAGGCTTGACCGTACCGCCGGACACCGTAATGGACCGATGCACGAGCACGTCCAAAGCGTCGATAAAGTAAGGCCGCACGGATTCGCCTAATTCTATGCACGATAATTCCGTGCACGCGAGAACGACGCCGTCACATTTCTCCCGCTGGAGCATTTCCGTCATAATACCTTCGAGCACACGAGCATCCGAATGTCCGGTTTTTTTGATATCTTCATAGATGATGTTCATAATGCTTTGTTGCATGCTCGGGTTCGGGATGAACGGCTCAAGGCCGTATTCCCGCAGGACATCCGAATAGATGTCGGTTTGAAGGGTGGCGTCTGTCGCGAGAATGCCGATTTTACGATTCGCTTTATGTTTCGCGAGCAGTTCTTCGACCGTTTCTCTTACCATGTTGACGATCGGAATAGCCGTCATGGCTTGAATGTCGTCGAAGAAACGGTGCGCCGTATTGCAAGGCATCACGATGTTCGACACTTCCGCATGCTCGAGCAGCGCGATGTCCGCTTGGATCAGCTGCAGGAATTGCTGATCTTTCCGCTCAAGAATTGAGCTCGTTCGGTCCGGCAATGACGCATGATTCAAAATAATCATGTCGACATGGTCTTGATCCGCTTCCACTTCGGTGAATTCAATAACTCTATCGAAAAAAACGGATGTCGCCTTCGGCCCCATCCCGCCGATCACGCCTAATTGGGATCTTTTCATTATATTTACCTTATTTTGTAATGTCATCTTTTTCCTTATACTATGAGAATTCGGGTTGTGTAGCAAGATGGTTTGGAAATTACGTTAAATTTCGACTAAAATCCAACCGAAATTATTCAATTAAATGAAAATTTTTGAATCCCGAAATCCGGTTTTGGCTATAGTATAGTGAAATGAATTGAAATTATTCGTAAAGTTTATACAGGAATGGAGTTGCCGCATGCGCACTAGACGAATTAGACGCATTAGACTTAGAAGGGTTATCTTAGGAGTTGCCTTCGTTTTTATTGCCGCGTTGGTTATTTGGACTTCGATTGACAGCATATTGGCGGCGGATAACAAGCCCGCAGCCAGGCCGGCTGCCACACCGACTGCCACGTCTGCTGCCACGTCGGACACCAATGCTGATACGGAGACACCCAAAATCACGGGAGTCAAAAATGTAACTGTCTTTATCGGAGACCGCGTTTCCTACAAGACCGGAGTAACCGTTAAGGATAATCACGATACGAACATCGCTTTGGTCGTAGACACGAGCGGCGTCAACCTAAAGAAAGTCGGCGTTTACAACATTGCGTATATGGCCAAGGACGCCGCAGGCAACGTTGCCCATGCGGAGGCTACGGTAACGGTCAAGGTAAAGCCTGCGAGCCCCCTCAACGAAGACGAACTGAATCAATTGGCGGATACCGTACTCGCAAAGATCGTGACGGAAGACATGACGGAAGTCGACAAATTATGGGCAATCTTCAAATGGACGAAGTACAACATTGGCTATATCGACAGTTCCAGTCATACCGATTGGCGAAAAGGCGCGCTTCAAGGGTTTAAACAAGGTACGGGAGACTGCTTTGTCTTCTATGCCACCGCAAGGATGCTGATGGAGAGAAGCGGCTTCGAAACGCAAACCGTGATCCGGGATAAAGGCAGAAAAACGAAACATTTTTGGAGCTTAGTCAAAGTCGAAGACGTCTGGTATCACTTCGATACAACTCCCACGATCAAAAAGAATACGACTTTCCTGCTTACGGACGCAGAGCTGGCGTTATTCAATAAGCAATTTAAGAACTATTACCTTTTCGATAAGACTAAACATCCGGCAACGCCGACCAAACCGCTCAAAGAAAGAAGCAAGTATCTTAAATAAGAAGGGCTAGGTTTGCCAATGCAGTTCAACGTCATGGAGTATTTAGAGCATACGGTACGAAGAGTACCAGACAAAATAGCTTACGCGAACGACCAAATCGGCCTTTCGTTCCAAGAAGTGTACGGGCAGTCCAGAGCGATCGGCACGTTTCTGAACAGGCACAATTTGCAAAAGCAACCGATCGTCGTATTTATGAACAGGAGTCCGAAAGCGATCGCGGCTTATTACGGCGTCATCTACAGCGGCAATTTCTATGTACCGCTCGACGAAGAGATGCCCCGCACCCGCATCGAGACGATCGTTCGGAAGATAAATCCCAGCGCGATCATCTGCGACGAGTCGACGAAGGAAACCGCCGATGCCATCAACTTTCAAGGGAACGTTCATCTGTTCGACGACCTGATTCAATGTCCTGTCGACGACGAGGCATTAACCCGAATACGCCTTTCCGCCTTGGACACGGATCCTTTGTACGTCGTCTTCACGTCCGGTTCAACGGGCGTTCCGAAGGGCGTCATCGCCAACCATAGATCGGTTATCGATTATATCGAAAACTTATCCGACGTGCTCTCGCTGAGCGAAGACACGATATTCGGGAACCAGACGCCGCTGTATCTCGATGCTTGCTTTAAAGAACTATTCCCGTCCTTGAAGTTCGGAGCGACGACCTATATCATCCCGAAGAGCCTGTTTATGTTCCCGCTCAAATTGGTGGAGTTCCTGAACGAGTATCGCATAAACACCATATGCTGGGTCGTATCGGCGTTAACGATGATCTCTTCCTTCAAAGTGCTGGACAAGCTGGTTCCGCAATTTCTGCATACCGTCGCGTTCGGCAGCGAAGTATTCCCGGTGAAACAATTCAATCTGTGGAGAAGCGCGTTGCCTAATGCGAGGTTCGTTAACTTATACGGACCTACCGAAGCGACCGGCATGTCGTGTTACTACAAGGTGGAACGGGCGTTCGAGGAACACGAGATTTTACCAATCGGCAGGCCGTTTCGGAATACCGAAATCCTCTTGCTCGGTTCGGACGATCGCGAAGCCGCTCCCGGGGAAGCCGGAGAAATTTGCATTCGGGGCACTTGCCTGACACTAGGTTATTACGGGGATTTCGACAAGACGAACGAAGTCTTCGTACAAAATCCGTTGAACGCTCTGTATCCCGAACTGATCTACCGGACAGGGGATTTGGGCAGATACAACGAGCACGGCGAGCTGATGTTCGTCTCGCGCAAAGATTACCAGATCAAGCATATGGGGTATCGCATCGAGCTCGGAGAAATCGAGGCGAACGTCAGTCGGCTGGAAGGCATCAAGAGCGCTTGCTGCGTTTACGACAAAACCACGGAGAAGATCGTCTTATTTTTCGTAGGCGAAACGGACGCCAGATCGATCGTCAAGGAACTGAAGCTGCTACTGCCGAAGTATATGATTCCCAATCGGATTGAGCCGTTAGACGCAATGCCGCTCACGACGAACGGAAAAATCGATCGCGTTTACCTCAAAGAAGCTTGCGTCAAGAAGGGGAGTTAAGCACATGGATGAGTTATTGAAAATATTAGAAGAAATGCATCCTGACGTCGATTTTCGTCAATGCGATACGTTAATCAAGGATAAAGTGTTGGATTCTTTCGACATCGTCACGCTGCTTGCGGAGATCGACGGCGAATTTGGCGTGACGATTCCCGTGGAGGAAATCACGCCGGATAACTTCAATTCCGCCCAAGCGTTGTACGCATTAATCATCAGACTATCCGACGATTTATAGGGGGAGACCATGCTTTTTACCTCATACGGTTTCATTCTCTTTCTCGTTGCCTTGTTCGTCGTTTATTACATCATTCCGAGAAAATACCAGTGGGCATTGCTTCTAGGCGCCAGCTATTTGTTCTATGCGCTATCCGGGCTTCAATTTCTTGCTTATATCGTGGCGACGACGGTTTGCGTGTATTATGCCGGACGCCGAATCGGCGACTTGGTGCAGACCGAATCCGCGTATTTGCGGGAAAATAAGCAGGAATTGGCCAAGCCCCAGATCAACGAATACAAATCCAAGATGAAAGCAAGAAAGCGGATCCCGATGCTGCTCGCCTTGTTCGTCGCCTTGGGCATTCTTGCTTTCGTCAAATACATCGATTTCGCGATCGCGAACATCAATCTCATCGCCCGGGCTTTCGGAAGCGAAGGCGGCATTTCCTTCTGGACGATCGCCGTTCCGCTCGGTATTTCCTTCTATACGTTCAAGAGCGCGGCCTACCTGATCGACGTCTACAGGGGGAAATTTCCGCCGGAGCGCAATCTGTTCAAGTTCGCGTTGTTCGTTTCCTTTTTCCCCGAAGTCATACAAGGACCGATTAGCCGATTCGATCAATTGGGTAAGACGTTGTATGGCTATCACCCCTTCGACGGCCGTAACGTAAAGTTCGGCTTGCAGCGAATCGCATGGGGATTTTTCAAAAAGCTGGTCATTGCCGATCAACTGATGGTCGCCGTTCGGACGATTATCGACGATCCCGATCACTATAATGGTTCGTTCGTGTTGGTTGGCATGCTGTTATACGCGTTTCAACTGTTGGCCGACTTTTCTGGCGGTATCGATATTACGATCGGGATTGCTCAGGTGCTCGGCGTCACGGTTCAGGAAAATTTCCGCAGACCGTATTTCGCCAAGTCGATCACGGATTACTGGCGCAGATGGCATATTTCGATGGGTGCTTGGTTCCGGGATTACGTTTTCTTCCCGATGTCCGTCTCGAAGCCGATGCTTGCCCTGTCGAAGTTCTCCCGCCGGCGGTTTGGCAACGCGATTGGCAAACGCGCGCCTGTGTATCTCGCGACTTTAACGACCTGGTTCGCCACCGGCATCTGGCACGGCTCCAGTTGGAACTTCATCGCCTGGGGACTGGCCAACGGCGTCATCATCCTTATCTCGCAAGAACTGGAACCGTTCTACGATTGGTTCCATGGGAAGTTCAATGTGAAGCATACGTTCGGATTCCGCTCCTTCCAAGTCGTGCGGACGCTGCTGCTGATGAGCTCGATCCGGCTGTTCGACTGTTACATGGACGTGCCGCTGACGTTTAAGATGTTCGGGTCCATGTTCACGACCTTCAATTATCAAGTCTTATTCGACGGTTCGTTGCTTCATTTGGGCATCTCTTTTAGTCACTACGTCTTGATCCTGTCGAGCCTAACGGTCGTCGGAATCGTCAGCTTGCTGCAAAGAAGCGGAAGCGTGAGGGAGAAGATAGAGGCGCAGCCGATTGGCATAAGGTATTCGCTTTACGGCATGCTGATCCTCTCGATCCTCGTCTTCGGCGCTTACGGCGTCGGCTATGACGCGAAGCAATTTATCTATAATCAGTTCTGATTTCTACGGAGGGATGAGGGGACATTGGTACGAAAGAAGCTTATAATCGGAGCGGTCGCGATCGTTCTGCTGCTCGGCTCGTTGTATGTGCTGCAACGCTTGCTGATGCCCAAATACGTATCCGGCATCGTCGAGGGTTCGCTCATCGGCGAATATTACAAAGAAGACCGCAAGGATTTCGACGTCGTATTCCTCGGGGACTGCGAAGTGTACGAGAATTTCTCGCCGGTTAAGCTGTGGGAGAAATACGGGATTACGAGCTATATCCGCGGCAGCGCGCAACAGTTGATCTGGCAGTCGTACTATTTGCTGGAAGAGACGCTGAAATACGAAAAGCCGAAAGTCGTCGTCTTTAACGTTCTCGCCATGCAGTACAACGAACCGCAAAAAGAAGAGTATAACCGAATGACACTGGATGGGATGGAACTCTCGGCAATCAAGCTGAAGAGCATTCAAGCGTCCATGATGAAAAGCGAGCATCTCGTCGATTACCTTGCGCCCTTATTGCGTTTTCATTCCAGATGGGATCAATTAAGCGAAGACGACTTCACGAACTTGTTCGGCAAGGAGAAGTTGTTCCACAATGGGTATTATATGAGAGTAGACGTGAAGCCGGCAGGGAGAGTTCCGAGAGCGCCGAGGCTGCCCGATTACCGATTCGGTTCCAACGCCTATAGTTACCTGGATCGATTGACGGAATTGTGCAAGGAAAACGGAATCAAGCTCGTATTGGTCAAAGCGCCGACGATCTACCCGCATTGGTACGACGAGTGGGATACCCAGATGGAGCAATACGCCGCGGCCCACGATTTAACCTACATCAATTTTCTCAAGCACATGGACGACGCCGGAATCGACCTGCAGACGGATACCTATGACGCGGGCTTGCACTTGAACGTATACGGAGCGGAAAAGCTGGCTACGTACTTCGGAGCATTCCTGGCTGATACGTACCGTCTGCAAGATCATCGTACCGACGAAACATGGAGCGGGATCTGGCAAAAGAAAATCGACTTTTACGACCGGATGAAGCAGGATCAATTGGACGAGCTCGCCAAATACGGATACCTGAAACGCTATAAAGTCGAAACGTGATAACGAATGGATGAAGGAGTGTTTACGTTGAAAAAAACAATGATAGGGCTGATCGCCCTCCTATTGGTGCTATCCGGTTGCGGGAGCAAAACGACGGAGGAGGGATCCACGTCGCCTAGCGCGTTGACGCAGACGGAAGGAGCCGCTGCTTCGCCGGCTGCTTCGACCCCGGCTTCCGAGACGCCTGAACAAGCAAGCGGCGACGGCTTCGTGTTCGAGGCAAACGGCATCGCGATTCCGATGCATGCCGAAGCGGCGCCGATCTTGAAGCAATTGGGAAAACCGCAAAGTTATTTCGAATCGCAAGCATGCGCTTTCCCGGGACTCAATAAAATTTACCAGTACAGCAGCTTCGACGTGTATGCCTACGAGAAGGACGGCGTCGATTATATCGCGTCCGTCATTCTGTTCGACGATACGGTGGCCACCAAGGAAGGCGTCACCTTGTTCAACAAGAAAAGCGACGTGATCAAAGCCTACGGCGACAAGTTCACCAACAACTTGAATTTGTACGTCTATGACCAAGGCAAGTCCCAATTGCGGTTCGTCATCGAAAATGATCAAGTGACCTCGATCGAGTATTTGGCCAAAATTTGATCGGAATCATATCCATAAGTAAAGACGCCATCGGGGCGGGAGTGCTTCCCTCTATGGCGTCTTTTGTTGAAGACGTATTATTCTCCTCTGGTGTGCCGAGGGAGATTCATACATGCTGCGGTAGCCCCAAGCGCTCCGGACCTATTAATTCTAATTTTACCAACTAAGATGTCTTTTAACACCCAACGTGTCGGTAACATCAATTGTCAGATTTCGCATACTCCACCGTCCACGCTTGTAACTATTGCCTTGATCGTCAATAAATTTCGCTAACGGCACGCTGGATTTGCCTGAAGTCATCATCGCTGCTACATAGGTGTATTTGTGGTCAATCGTAATTTTTGCATCATGCCATACAAATCCGGTTTCGTTTTGGACAATCAGATGGTTATTCGTTAGGGAGATGTCGGCAAGCGGAATCGAGCTTTTTGGAGCAGAGACGCATCCAGTCATTAACAAGACAAGAGAAACAATTGCCAAGCATAATGCAACGTTACTCTTTGTTGACTTTCTGATAGAACTGTACAGAACGGTCCGCATTATCTGGACACCTCCCCAATGGATTCGACAGACAGGCCGAGGTCAAACAATAAATTAGGCGCTCCGGGGTGGCCGCGGTGCACTTCAACTGCAATGACATTCGTTCCCTCGACAAGCTTGTTCAAATGGGCCTTTAGATCGACTCTTCGATAGGAGGTGAATTCGTTCGGGAACGCGAGCGAGGAGTCGGTTAAAACCCCCGATATAATGGCGTCTCTCGAGACTTCCTGGCCGTTCAAATAAACTACGTAACCGTCCTCGTAGGCGATATGCAAAAATAAGCCGGTCAACTTCTTCGGATCGCCATTCAAGTCAAACATCCTGCGGAAATAATAGGTTGGAGACGAGCCGGACTCCAATTTGGTCTGAATATAACTCTGCAGCTCTTTACTGGACGTATACCCTAAAGGAGATCTGCCGGTCTTCCAGCCGGAATCATCGTATTCCGGACTACGCCAATCGGATGACGGCAGGGGAACCGGCTCCGTGTGGGAGGTTTCGATAATCGGACCTTCCCCCACCGGGTCCACCCCTTCCGGTATAGTCGATTGAATAGAATCGTCACCCAGATGATATTGCCATAAGGATTGAATGCCCACGAGGGAGATGTCTTGTTTTTCCCGCAATGTGGTCAAGTCCCACGAAGCAAGGTTATCCGCATTAAGCTCCAATTGATCCAGGACCTTCCCTGGTTCCTTTTCGGCCATCATGGTCAGCGCGTTACCGTGCGCCTCCAGTATAGTAATTAATGGCTTTTCATCAAGCTCGGACAAGTCCCATATTTTCCAGTGCTCATATCCGGTAGATTGATATTTGGACGGCTCTTGTGAAACCCCCAAATCAAGCACGTACACGGAATTGCGGATGAATACCGCGCTTATTCCGGCTTGTCTGAGCGCGGTCCAAACCTCGGGAAGCTTCGGATCTTCGCTTAGCCAAGCGAGGGCAAACGTTTGCTTATTTCCATTAATCGTCTTGCGGATCCATTCCAATTGTCCGTCTCCGGCAGCTTGCAGCCGATCGGCATTGAGGAAGAAGAGTCTTGCGGTTCCTTGCGTAATCGAGTAGACCGATTTCCCATAGCCCGAAAGAGCTTCGGTGGGTACATGAGGGTAAGACTGGTTAAAGCTCTTTTCCGTTGCGGAACCGTCATAGATAGGGTAAAGCCGGAACGACTGCTCTTCCGGATGCTGCTGCAGCAATTTGTTGGATGCGGCAAAATACGAAACGTCCCGGAATTGCTTGACCCAATCCCCGATTTCTCCTTCCTGCTGGCTGAAATAGCCAAACCGAAACGATGCCGCGGCCGCGGCGGCTGACTTGGAACCCTCCATGGGTACCCTTGTCCAATAGAACGAGCAAAACAGAATCCCAATCAGCACGAGAATCGATAATGAAAGCTTGAATTTATATAAGGACGCCATAAGCCTAACCCTCTCCTCCCGGTAATGTGTTCGGCAGGGCTGGCCACCACAATATAGTGTGGTAGACTGCAGGCCAGAGAATGATCAGATTGGCAATAAAAGCAATCGTAAATCCGATTGTCCACGGCTTCAGATTGACTTCTTTTCGTCCGAGCGTCCAATGGAGTATCGCCCAAGTGCAGAGCCAAACGACGAGCCCCGCCGTTTCTTTTCCGGTGTAGGGACCGATGGCCCACCAAGAGGGGATCCAGGAACCCATCTTCAGCAAAATAGGATTAGCCTGCAGCGGATTGTAATAACTCCATAAATGAGTGACCGTTGTCGCCACGATGCCAAGCCATACGGACATCAGAATGGCGGCGACTTCGCCTGTTTTTCGTTGATTTGATTCTTTCACATTTTTCTCTCCTATCGCCTAACGACTATATTGAAATCACACCATTTTCAGTTTGGTCATGCCGATTCCGCACGCAAATCCGATTAATAAACAAATCCAGAATAGCGTGACCAGCAAAGCGATGATTCCGGATAGCGTCGAGCCTGCCTCTAGATTATGCCGGAACCGGCGCAATAAAAAGGCCGCCGCGATTCCCAAGGGAAGCGGGTACAACGAGACGAATTCCTTGTATTCCATCACGATTAAATGCACCTCGGGGCTATGGTACATCAGCCACTGCTGGGGACCGTCCGGTCCGCGGTAAGGAATGTAAAGCCAATTGCCAAGCGCGATGGTTACCAGAACCAATAGGCTAGTGAGCCAGAGCACCCATTCCAGATTGGCCGCGGCCCCTTTCTTGCCCCGCAGCATGGGGTAGGTCAGGTGAAGCGCTTGGCAGCTCATGATCACGGTGACGGTTGCGCCTAATCCGTGCAGGACGGCTTCCAGCTTATGATTGCTGAGCCCGATGACATTAAACATAGGGATCGATAAAAAAAGCAGTGCGGCTACGCTCGCTTGCGTAACCGCCAAATCTCTTGCAGTGAACATTGATTTCATCGGCTGTCCATCTCTTTTCTCTTGGGATGTGATGTCGATTATTGTAGAAAAGTATTATCAGAGGAATGTTAATGATAGATTACGAAATTGTAAATGTAGAGTCATGGATCGGAGAGTTATATGTAGCGTTATTTTTGTCATTGCTATGTTTTTATTGCAGGCTTGATGAATTAAATGGTTAAAATTGGGTTTCTTGAAAATTTACATTATCTTAAATTTAAAAACAATACTTTACTAGTATAATGATTTTGGCAGTTGGACAACAGGATTATCTGTGAATTCCGCAATCCTTTCGTGTTACACAGGGAGAGTGAGCATTACAACAGATTTGGTGGTGTGTCGGAAGTCAGCGGGGTAAGGAGGAAGATGATATTGGTTTTGGATTGAGCATGGAAGAAACCGAGCAGGGTTCCATCGTTCTGACTGCTAATGACAGAGAAGGGGATGACAAAGTGAAGGTTAAGTTAAAAGCCAAGTGGAAAGGTTTAACATTGGCTCTATTTGTATGTACGGTTGTGTTTACTATAGGTGCTTACAACGTGTCGGCTGACAGCACGATTATCAAGGGACCTTATTTGCTGTTTGAAGGACAGAACAGCTCGATGAGCGTCATGTGGCAGACAAGCGATAATCAATCGAATACGATCAAGTGGGGGACGGATACCTCTTATTCATTAGGGGAACAGTCCGTCGAAACCTATGGTACGGACAACCAGCACAAGTACACAATCACCGGGCTGCAGCCTGGTACGAAGTATTACTATGAGGTGGAAGGTCAAGCAGGCTCATTCGTCGCCGCTCCCGCGGATGACGCTACTTCCGTGAAGTTTCTCTCTTACGGCGACAGCCGTACCCAACCGGCTTATCAGGATCAGGTAGCCGACCTGGCTCGGAAGGCTTATGCCGAAGACCCAGCCTATCAATCGATTCTCCTGAACAGCGGAGATATTGCTTCAAGCGACTCCGAAAGCAACTGGACCGCTCAATATTTTGTACCTGAATCCGGCTACCCGCAGATGCACGCTCTCCAAACAGAGGTGCCAATGATGGGGGCAAGGGGCAATCATGAGGGCGTTGGCTCCGTTTATGAGAAGTACTACCCGTATCCATATGTGAATGACTTCTACTGGTCCTTCGATTATGGTCCGGTCCATGTTTCGGTAATCGACGAATATGCGGACTTTAAGGAAGGCTCGGCGCAGTATAACTGGCTTGAAAACGATCTTGCCACTACGGACAAGCCATGGAAAATCGTAATGGGCCATCAGCCTGCCTGGGGTGCCGGTACGCACGAGAACAATACCGATGTCCAAAAATACATTCACCCTCTCCTGAAGAAGTTCGGGGTGCCGTTGTATCTTAACGGACACAATCATAACTATGCCCGAGCTGAGGTTGATGGGATTGAGTACCTTACTTCCGGCGGCGGCGGCGCTCCATCGTACGATGTAGACCCAAGCTGGCCGAATATCGTCAAGGCCGATAAGTCTTACTTCTTGACCTTGTTCGATGTTCAAGGGGATACCATGAAAGTGACCTCCAAACGGATTGATGGTACGGAAATCGAGACGATCACGGTTCACAACACACCGCAGGCAGCGCTGGATATTGCCAAGGCAACTCTTGCCGCGGATAAAGATACGCTGCAAACGGACGTTTCTGAAAGCAGCGTTAAGCTTGGTTTGACGGCTGTTGACAGTAAGGATGCCAATGTGGATCTGTCAAATGTCAATCTGAGCTACAAAACGGATAAACCGGATTTGGTTTCCATTACTTCAGACGGAACAGTGACCGTTAAGAAGAAACCTGTTTTTAATGAATCGGTTCAGGTTTGGGCTGAGATCTATAACGCAGGCGAGATTGTGAAATCCAATACGGTAACGATCAATGTCAAAAATCCGGACGGGCTGGCTGAAGTAACGCTAGCATCGGATCATGATACGTTGACTGGCGACGCGAATTCTTCAGCTAAGCTGAGCTTAACGGCGAAGGACAATTTGGGAGCGGCCATGGATCTTTCTTCGGCCGAGGTCAAATACACTTCCAGCGCCGATGATATCGTAGCTATCTCTGCTGACGGCATTGTTACGGTGAAAAATAAACCTCTTCGCGCTATGTCCGTATCGATTGAGGCGGAAGTAACCGTGCAAGGAAAAACCGTTAATAGTAATAAGGTATCCATCCTTGTCGGTTCGTTGCCGAATGGTGATTCCCATTTGCTCGTATCGCCAATCAAAAGCCCATATGACGATATGGAAGAACGTGCAGACGGTTCGCTCGATATGGATAGTTCCGACTTGGAAATTGTAGTGGAAGACAGCGTGCAACAGATCGGACTTCGTTTTGCCGGCCTGAATCTTCCTAAAGGGGCAAAGATTACTGATGCCTATGTTCAGTTTTCCGTTGACGAGCCAGGTAAAAACAGCGATCCGTTTGACGTGAACATTTATGCGGAGGCAGTTGCCAATTCGCTTTCGGATAAACCAGGCAATATTTCATCGCGTGTGAAGTCGGACAATTTTGTAAGCTGGAAGGATATCCCGCAGTGGACAGTGGAGCATGAATCCGGTCCAAATCAACAAACTCCTAACTTGGCATCCTTGGTTCAGCAAATCGTAAATATGGATGACTGGAAGGAAGGGAATGCCATGACATTCCTTCTCACCGGTAAAGGTACAAGAACCGCTGAGTCTTTTGAAGGCGCAGGCAGTAACGCGGATCAAGTAGCGCATCTGTATGTTGTTTATACAAATGCGGATACGACAACTCCGGGTGACGGAGGCACACCAGGCAACGGCGGAACACCGGGCAACGGTGGTACACCAGGTAACGGAGGAACACCGGGCAATGGTGGTACACCAGGTAACGGAAGCGGTACTCCGGGCAACGGCGGAACGCCTGTCATTCCGGCTAACCCGTTCAAAGACGTCGACTCGCATTACGAATGGGCGAAAGACGCAATTGCAGTGCTTGCCGATAAAGGCATTATTAACGGCACGACGTCCACAACCTTCGCCCCGGGCAAGCAAATTACGCGAGCCGATTTCATGGAAATGCTCGTCCGCATGCTGGACTTGAAGGCTGACGTGACGTCCAACTTCAGCGACGTGAAATCGAGCGACTATTATTATCATGCGCTTGGTGTCGTTAAGGCACTCGGCATCGCGAACGGAACAGGAGACAACGAGTTCAATCCGCGCGAATACATCTCGCGTCAGGATATGATGGTTCTCATGAGCCGCGCGATGGAAGTGACCGGCAAGCTGACATTAAACGGTACGTCGGCAGAGCTTAACGGCTTCAAGGACAAGTCGAAGATTGCGCCTTACGCGCTCGATGCGGCTGCCGATATGGTGGAAGCAGGCATCGTACAGGGCAACGCTTCGGCGCTCAATCCGACCGGTCAGGCAACACGGGCGGAAACCGCGCAAATGATCTATCGTCTCTATCTGCTGCTGCAGAAGTAAGGCAGCCTGAATAATTAAACCAGAAGCATAATTAATCTAAATGGCGGCGTTAGGGTGTCTATCCTTTCGCCGCCATTGTATGTTTTGAATTTGCTGCCTTAGAATTTACGAGACCTTAATATGAAATTAACGTTCGGCACACATATATTTAATAGTATTAATAAGTAGGTACAAAGATATTGGTTTTAGCCTGAATTGCCTATTGGCAAGTGGTTATGGGCCGCATCCTAACATAATGAAGAAATGAGTGCATCGTGATGTTTACTAAAGGATTCAGAAAACTAGCGGCATTGATCCTGGGAATCGCCTTATTACTTGTCGGAGGTGCTCCCGTTTTTGCTCACGACATGTACCTTGGAGCATCAAAATGGGCCTTTGGCAAGGATCGAATCTTGTCCACGATAGAGCTCGACCCCGCTATATTCCAACAATTGAAGGGGATTAAGGAGCTTGGATATGACCTTGAGAATCTGAACGATGACCAGCTTGGCGTTATAACCAACGACATTCTTCAACCTTATATCGATGAGAGGCTGTCTGTTTCCATCAATGACCGAGAATATCCGATAAAGGTGGACCATTTAAAGAGAGAAGGAACATTTTGGGTTATTTGGCTGAGAATCAATGATGTCCATTTTGATTGGACAAATAACAATGTAAAAATTAAGTACCATCTATTAAATGAAGAAACCAAAGGTATGCATGTGAATATTAGCTATATCTATTATACCGATGCGGATGACGATTCGGTTCAGGGGGTCTTCGATAAGACCCAGCCGGATTTGCAGTATATATTCGATTCCAACCATACCGTATGGGAATTCTCCGACAAATCCGCCGCATTTTTATCTGAGATCTCTACCTATTTCATGCTTGGAATCAAGCATATCTTAACCGGGTATGATCATATCGCATTTTTGCTTGCTTTGATTGTGATCGGACTGTCCGCCAAAGAGGCCTTGAAAATTATTACGGCATTTACCGTGGCGCACAGTATTACTTTACTGCTGGCTGCCTTGCATATTGTCAATCTAAACGCGAAGTTTGTGGAAAGCGTCATTGCTCTATCCATCTGTTATATCGCGGTGGAAAACCTGTTCCTAAAGCAGATCAATTATCGATGGCTGGTCACTTTTATGTTCGGATTGGTGCATGGCTTCGGTTTTGCCAGCGTTCTTCAGGAATATGTCGCGGATAAATCGAATCTTGTTCGATCTGTCGTTTCGTTTAATGTCGGCGTAGAAATTGGACAACTGATGATTCTATTAATCACGCTTCCTCTTCTCTATGTGATAAAGAAAAAGTTCTCTCTTAGAAAAATAACCGCTGTATCTTCCGCAGCCATTTTTATTATGGGTTTCCTTTGGTTCGTTGATCGGATGTTCAATTTGCATCTTGTACCATTCTAAGCACAGGAAGAGAGAACTTCATGAATAAGAAAAGAGCGCATTACGTACTTGCTTCAATGGTGATGACGATTATAGCCTTCATTACGATGTCCGGCACCAGCATGGCTCAAGGCAGCTCCGATGAACTCGTAAAGGAATACAGCAATAAAGCAAACCAATTTTTTGCTGCCAAGGACTATGAGCAGGCGGCGATGACGCTGGAAGAGCTGCTCGCTAGGGAACCGGATTTGAATAATGAAATGGTGTACAAGCAATTAACCCATATTTACGACGATTACTTATTTGATTTTGAGAAGGCGTTGTTTTTTATACAGCGTATCTGAACCACTTCCCCCAAGGTGTTTTTTCGGATGAATTTCAGGACAGAATAGCCTATCTCAATGAAAGACGTTCCGATTGGCCGATCTTGCAACGTTTTAGTCGCATTCAGTTGGAAGAAAATCATATGACCATGCAAGCAAAATTGGAGGAAGTGGAAACCATACTTTCGCAGCATAAGGACTCAGAGATTGCGCCCGACCTGCAGCTCTACTTGGCTAACAAGTATTATGAAACGGCCGGCTACCAAGAGGCGAGAGAGCATGTGGAGCAATACATGGATAGCTTCGGCAAGGGCGTCATATCAAGTGAGGACAGGGCCTCAGCCTTGCAGTTGTATGCCGACATTCTCGTTAAGCAGCATCGTTTCGGCAAGGCCATTCGGGCTGTGGATCAGGCAATTGCGCTGAATGTCCCGGGGGAAGACTTTAATAACGCGTTAAAAAAAAGCGGGATTATTAAGCAGCGGAACATGCTGTATGGATTTATTGGTACTCTTGTGTATGCTTTCTTGGTGGTTGTATCGTTATTTTCGCTTCGATTTTGGCGGCATTTTCATTTATGCAGCTATGCAAGGCAGCTTGCCAGGCCGTTGCAGCTGCTTGCCCTCATTACGCTTGGTCCTATTTTCACCTTGATCATGACGCGAGAACCGGAAACGCACATTCGGTTTTTCTGCTGGCTATTTGGCTTATCTGTCTTTTTTATGATCCTTACAAGACTGTTCGCCCCGTTCTTCTTGAAATCAGGCCGAGTAGCTTATGTTAGCATGAGTGGCTTGCATATGGCGGCCGCTTCGTTTATGGCTTATTACGTGACGATTTACAGTGGAAGGCAGACAAGTATTAACGCGTTAATAGAAATTTATGCAGATCCACTGACAACGCTATCCCTATGGCTAATGTGGGGTTCTGTCATTGCGGTTTTACTTATCAATGCCGTTACTAGTTTTGTCTTCTCCAGAATAAAACTACTAGCTCATCAGGGGGGCTCATAAGGTGATTTCGGCTTTCACTTCGTTTTTAAGACTAGGCATGGAACATATATTAACCGGTTACGATCATTTGTTATTTATCTTTTCTCTGTTAATTGCAAGGCAAACGATTAAACAATATGCGGCGGTTATTACGGCATTTACAATCGCGCACTGCTTAACCTTGACCTTAACGGTACTTGACATTATTGATGTCCCATCAATTATTGTCGAACCAGCGATTGCTCTTAGTATTTGCTATGTTGCTATTGAGAATATTTTCAAAAAAGATGTAAAGAATCGTTGGATGATTACTTTTGTATTTGGTTTAATTCACGGAATGGGGTTTGCCGATTTATTAAAAGGAATGCATCTGGCAAAAAACTATTTAGCTTTTAATATATTTAGTTTCAATTTAGGAATAGAGGTGGCTCAGCTAGGAATCCTTGCCATCTTGTTGCCGCTTCTTCTCTTGATTCAGAAATGGAGATATTCATTGAGAGTAGTCAATGTATGTTCAGCAATAGCTTTTTTATTAGGTGGCTTGTGGTTAACCGAAAGAATACTTTAACCAAACGACAGCCTTTCGGCTGGCGTTGTTATTGGTGGTCTAGTAGTATCCGTTATTTCATTCAAAGTCGAATATCGATTCTAGTCTAATTCTTGTTTGCGCTAAAACATTGTTGTATCATGCTATACATAGCGAGATTAAAGGAGTGGAAAATTATGCAATCAGTAGTAGGGAAAGTAGCATTAATTACTGGAGCGGGACGCGGTATCGGGCGTGCAACAGCCATTGCGCTTGCTCAAGAGGGCATTCACGTCGGTCTTGTGGGACGTTCGCTTGAAAACTTGCAGAAGGTAGCGGAAGAAATCAAGCCGTATGACGTGAAGGTAGCCATTTCAACAGCCGACGTGGCGGATCTTGCTTCCATTACAGCAGCGGTCGAATCCATTCGGGGGGAACTGGGTGCTATTGACATTCTCGTCAACAATGCCGGAATTAGCAAATTTGGCGGCTTTATGGAGTTAACGCCCGAAGAGTGGACGAATATTATCGACGTCAACGTTAAAGGTGTGTATTACACTACCCGCGCGGTATTGCCGGAAATGATGGAGCGCAACGCGGGCGATATTATTAATATTGCGTCCACGGCTGGTCAAAGAGGGGCTCCCCTCACGAGCGCGTATACCGCATCCAAAGCCGCTGTTATCGGGTTAAGCGAGTCCTTAATGCTTGAGGTTCGAAAGAAAAACATTCGAGTAACCACGTTGACTCCGAGCACGGTCGCAACCGATATGGCATTGGAACTCAAGCTGACGGACGGCAACCCTGAGAAGGTCATGCAGCCGGAAGACTTGGCGGACTTAATCGTAATGCAGTTGAAACTTCATCCTCGAGTTGTATTGAAGCATGCCGGACTTTGGTCGACGAACCCGTAATCGTTCTCTAAAAGTGAACAGAAAGTGCAATTTAAAAATGACCTTGCGAGGAAAACGCACGGTCATTTTTTTATTCTTACATTATTGTCTTGAACATTCGGGAACAATGATTGAATCTCGCGTGTAGGATAACGTCTCGTTCAAGCTGTGCAAGTCCGCCAGTTGCACTAATCTTAGTAGTTTTGTGGTGGAGGAGCGACATTTGCTTAACTTAGTTCACTTCTTTATTTTCTATAAATCCTGCTCATGTATTCCGATGGAGAACAACCCATAATCTTGCTAAATACCCTACTGAAATAAAAGGGGTTTTTAAACCCAAGCAGTTCGCTGATTTCCGATACATTGCGATGTGAGTCCTTCATCAGTTCGATAGCTTTATTCATGAATAGACGGGCGTTGTACTGTTGAATCGTGTTTCCGGTTTTCAGTTTGAAGATTTCGCATAAGTAGCTGTAATTCATATCAAGACTAGCCGCAAGCTCCTTTGAATCTAATTCATAGTTGTTCTTATGCTCAAGGTAATCGATTATCCGCAGTACCGTACGGTCGGATTTGGTTGGCTGGTGTTCTTGCATAGAATCTTTGTATAGATTCACATACATCTCCATTGATTGCAAGCTTAGGGCGATTGTCCGAAAGGGGTCGCTCGAATGGAATAATTGAACGAGAGCATCCAGTCTATTTTCCATAATTTTAGGCTGAGATAGCGTTCCATATTTGGGCAGAGTGATAAACTTCTGATAACCTTCTTGCGAATCCGAGACGGCAGGGGAGGCGTACAGATTGATATTCAATTCATGCAAGGCTTCTATATTCGAATGACCGGTAAAATGAATCCAATACCAGGATGTGCCTGCAGGAGTTTTTGGCTCTCCCCAGTGAGAAAGTCCGCTTTTCAAAAACAGGAATTGCCCTTTTTTGATGACATACTCAATGTCGTCTTCCCATACTTCCATTTGGCCTTCAGCGATGTAGAGAAAGACATCCCAGTCAAGATTTCGACTCGGATGTGTGTACAGACTGTTTGTCGTGTGAAATCCAAATTCTTGTATTTTTAGAATTTGATCAAAGCGTAACATTACTGTCTGCACAGTCGAAATTCCCTTCATTTTTAAGTGATATGGCTAATTGTAAGCTGTCTATATTGGATATGTCCATAAGTTTAAAAAACCAAAAATAATATATGCAATCCAAAGTGAGTGAATTCAAAAAGCGGAGTATCCGCTTTAAAATAGAGATATTGCTTACATCAGTGACGAAAGATAACGAAAGAAAAGGGGTGGCCAGATGTGTTTGAAAACTTTAACTTGAATGAAGTCAAGCTGACTGACAAAGTGTTTGCTCGCCGCAGAGAACTCGTGAAAAATTATATATCCGAATTTGACGTGGATCGCCTCATGCATACCTTTAAGATCAATGCAGGTATTCCGTCGAACGCCGAGCCCTTGGGTGGCTGGGAAGACATCGAGTGCGGACTGAGAGGGCATTTTGCAGGCCATTTTCTTTCAACTTGTGCGAAATTCGCCAACGCTGATGGGGACAAACTGTTGGCGAATAAAGCATTTGAGATAATCGATATTATGGAATTATGCGCACAACCAAACGGTTATCTAAGCGCGTTCGAAGAGGGAAAACTGGATATATTGGAATTCGAAGAAAATCGAAATGTATGGGCTCCTTATTATACTCTGCACAAAATTATGCAAGGTCTGGTTGATGGTTATCTCTATTTGGGCAGCTCCAAGTCGTTGACTCTTGCCTTAAATCTAGCCCTTTATATTCACCATCGATTCGAAAAGCTTTCCTACTGGAAAATCGACGGGATCCTCCGATGCACGAAGGTGAATCCAGTGAACGAGTTCGGGGGTATTGGCGATACGGTCTACACCTTGTATGAGTTGACGGGGGATTCTCGACTGTTTGAGCTGGCGAGCAGGTTTGACAGGGCCTATTTTGTCGATCAGCTTGGTGCTGGACACGACGTGCTTGAAAATCTGCACGCCAACACACACCTTCCCATGGTTATTGCCGCTATGCACCGGTATTCGATCAGTGGAGAGGCGAAATATAAGGAAATGGCCTTGAATTTCTATCCGTTTTTACAGGGAAGGACCTTTGCCAACGGTAATAATAGCTCAAAGGCTACAGCGTATATTAAAGGCGGTGTTTCTGAGAAGTCGGAGCATTGGGGAGGCCACGGTAAGCTAGGGGATGCGTTAACTGGCGGAGAAAGCGAAAGCTGTTGTGCTCACAATACGGAGAGGATTCTGGAGCGATTGCTTGGTTGGTCTGGAGCGATTGAATATCTGGATCATCTGGAGACGCTGAAGTATAACGCCATTTTGAATAGCGCGAGCTCGAAAACAGGACTCTCTCAGTACCATCAACCTATGGGCAGCTGTGTGGTTAAGAAATTCAGTGAGCCCTATGATTCTTTCTGGTGCTGCACCGCTTCCGGAATCGAAGCGATGAGCGAACTTCAGAAAAACATCTGGTTTAAAAGCGAAGGTACAATCATTCTTAATGCTTTTATTTCTTCAACAGTTACTTGGAGAGAGAAGAATGTGATCATCTCACAAACAAGTGAATTCCCCGACAGACCGACAACAAGGCTCGACTTCAAAGTTGCCAGTCCTACAGGATTAAGACTATTACTGAAGAAAAAAGCCATTAAAGCTGTGAAAATCAATTCCGTACCTATCGATTTAATGGAAGACAACGGATATATCGTCATTGATCGTATTTTTAAGGATTGCGATATCATTGATATTGATATCAATGTCGACTTGTATCTGGTTCCTCTTCAAGGCTCCGAAGGCGTTTCGGCGGTCATGTACGGTAATATTTTGCTCGCTCAGGTTGGGCGGCATTGTCTACCGGAGGGCATAGTCGAGCGTATTCTCCTCGAGAAACTCATTAAGCTTCCTACGAAAGAGTTGGAATTTGTCGTTGGTGATGATCGAGGCAGCCAAGTGAAATTCATCCCGTTGTATCGAGTGGAGGAAGAAGAATACACAGTCTATTTGGATTGGAAGGGGAAAGGATATCCGCAAAGCAGTTTTTCATGCGCAAAGGACGGCAGTTCGGCCTATGCTCAACCAACGGCAATAGGATGACATCGGCAGTAATGAACTCACAGGGGTTCGTTACTGCCAATTTCCATGTATTTCTCATTCAACAGGTATAGTTAATACCGTTCCACCTTCACAAAAGCTACCTTGAAGCCGGATATGTTCAAAGGGAAGATTGGGATTGGCCAGTCTCCATAACATACGATCCGCTCCCCGTAAGCCTACTTCTTTAATTGGCAGGATAGGACGGGATAAATCCGGAATATGCGTATTAGGGGAGTGCTCCAAGCCGACGATCGAATAATCTGCTGGGATTTTTCGTCCAAGCAGGCTGCATCCGTAATACACCCAGCTCAGATCATGATCGATACCGGCGATAATCGCTGTAGGCTTATTTCGCTCTAGAATACTCGTTAACATCAGGGTATAGGTGTCTGGTGAGCCGGTGTCAGTCAAGTGATGTTCTTCTTCCGCCGTTAAACCGGCCGTTGCCATCGCTTCCTGAAAAGCCTGCCATCGTAATCGAAAACCGCGGTGCATGCGAATGTCGCCGATGTATAGGATTCTCCGGTGCCCTCTGCTTAGAAGGTATTGTACGGATTGATGGACAGCGGAAGAGACGTCCCACATGACGCTGTCAACCTGTGCCGCCGGAGGAGGATAATTAAGCAATACTTTTGGAAGCGGAAGACGGAGCAGCTTCTCCTCAATCCTTGCCGTGATCATCGGGGTTAGGAACAGGCCGTCAGTAAAATGTAAACTGTGCTTGTCCGCCCATTCTTTAAACTCTTCATCGGAAGCCGTATCGCATGGTGCGAACAGCATCTCGAGTTTGTGCCCGAATTCCGCAAGCCTTGACTGGATTCCTTCATAGAGGGACTGGTGAATATAGACCATGCCTGTATTCGGTACAATAAAGGTGAATCTCCGCGATTTCGAAGTATAGATGGGGATATGCTCCACTGCCATACCTTGCTCTTGACTCTTCGTCCTGTATCCCAGCTGCAAAGCCAATTCAATGACTTCTTTGCGGGTCAGCTCTGACATCCCCGGTAAACCTCGTAAAGCTTTGGACACCGTATGAACCGTCAACCCCAATTGATTAGCGATGGTTTGTAAGGTAATTTTTTTTTTATTCGGCATGAGACCCACCTCAACTAACTTTCAATAGCTTTCATTATAGGAAAAATGCAATAAAAATGAAACTAAAAATAAAGCTTCATAAACGATACAATGAAGGCAAATCCATTGGAGGTGGTCTTAAATGAGCAATACAGGTTTAACGATTCGAGTGCCTGAGAAAGAAATTCCGGTCTGTGCGGAAGTTGATGTTATGGTAGCCGGTGGTGGTCCGGCAGGCATAGGAGCAGCGCTTGCTGCAGCAAGAAATGGCGCATCTGTGCTCCTAATTGAACAAAGAGGTTATCTGGGCGGCATGGCGACTGTCTCGCAGGTTCCCGCATTTTGTCCTTATACCGATCATATCAAGCCGGTCATTCGCGGCATCGGGCTGGAGATTCTGAATGATATGAAGAGCGCCATGGAGAGAACGTTCCAGGAGGAATGGCAGGAGAAGCTCGATTGGGTACCGATCGATGCCGAGGTATTAAAGAGACTACTGGACGAGAAGATAGCAGAGGCTGGCGTGAAGGTTCTCTATCATACGTTCGTTGGAAATGTGCTTGAGCAGGATGGTGTCATCGAAGCGGCAATCATTCACAATAAGACAGGGACTCAGGCTGTGAAGGCCAGCCTTTTTATTGACGCTACGAGTGATGCAGATCTGACGTATCTTGCCGGAGGTCAACTCAAGAAGGGTGGAAATGATGGCGAGCTGCAGCCGGGTACGATGTGCTTCGTATTAAACAATCTGGATCGGCAAAAATTTCTCTCTAGTACGGATATTCACGGAAGGGACTTGAAGCATGCGATCAATAAAGCCAAAAGTGAAGGGAGATTAAAGGTTGCTCGTGATTGGGCAGGAATCTCATGGCTTAACGATCATACGGCTGGCTTTAACTTTGGTCATGTCTTTGGCATCGATGGCTCGAATACGGATGATTTGACCCGAGGAGCGATTGAAGGACGTGCACTGGTTGCGCATATTACGGAGTGGCTGAAGGAGACGATCCCTGGATTTGAGAACGCTTACCTCTCTTTAACAGGAGAACAGGTTGGCATACGTGAAACCCGCCGAATTGTCGGCGATTATGTCATTACGGCGGATGATTTTTTGAAGTGTCGTTCCTTCCCCGACGATATCGCACGCAATGCTTATTTTATTGATATTCATATGGCTAATGCAGCGAGCAGGATGACTATGGTACATCTTCCGCCTGGAGAGTCACACGGCATCCCGTACCGGTCGCTGCTTCCGATTGGAATTCAGAATGTGATCGTAGCCGGAAGAGCCATCTCGACCGACAGAGCAACCCAAGGCTCTACCCGGGTAATGCCAAATTGCTTTGCAATGGGTGAAGCTGCGGGAACGGCTGCTGCGATCCTAGCCGAGCAAGGCTCGCGTGAAACGCGCGGCATTGATATTGCCGCTCTGCAGCAGAGGCTTGTCCGTCATGGGGCTTGGTTAGGCGAAGAGATCAATACGCTGTACGGGGAAATGAATGCAAGCAAATAAAGGCAAGCCAATAAGTGAGAGATTATAAGAGGGAACAAACACAAAAGGCGTCGTTATAGCAATGTCATTGTTTAAATGAATGACATGTGCTAATAGCGGCGCCTTTTCTAATTTCAAACATGCATCTGCCATGTCGAAAAGAAGAGGAAAAATTAGTAAATTAGATATATTGAATATATATAATATGAACGATATAATCTTCAATGAAATAAACGCTTACATCTTTATGCTCATTTGCCATGATATGTGGGTGCTTGTTTAAATGATAAGAGAAAAGGAGATTTAAAATGAAATGGAATAAGAAAATGGGTGCAGCATTGCTTGCGGCAGTTGTTATTGCTGCTTCCTCACCATTCGCAGGGCTTCCTAAAGCAGAGGCATCCGGTGCCGGAGTAAGCTGGCCGGCAGAGCAAATCCTGCCTTCATTCTCGGAGCCTGCTTCTACGCTTGACGTTATGAATTTGGTGGCAGAGTATCGCTATGATGCCGAAGGAAAACAGGTCGCACATGAAACCGGACGTTTAGAAGGTAACGGCTGGTTGGCGCAAACATCGATCGATGCTTCAAATAAGTACATGGTGACCGGGCCTTATGCTAAGGATATCCCAGCAGGAGCAAATCAGGCGTATTTTGATTTGACCACCGACAATAATACGGCTAACAATGATCTCATTGTTACGGTTGATGTCCGAGACAATACAACGGGGGAGGTATTGGCAAGCCGCGACATTACCCGGAAGCAATGGACGAAGGTGGGTTCTTACGAACGATTTACGCTTGATTACAATAATCCGACCACCGGTCATGAGTTAGAATTCAGAGTCTACTGGTACGGACGGGCATACACCAAAATAGACGCTGTTGGCTCTATTCAGCAAGGCAAATCGGATGAAAATGTTTTATTTACTACACTCAAAGGGCTCGTTAACAAAACGCAGCCAAGAATCTACACGTATGATGATAACGTCAGAAACGAAGACGGCAAAGATAAATGGCTGAATGACCTGGGAATGGGACATGTGGATGTGGCGGACAACTGGTCGCTGCTTACCAAATATGCCAGCGAGATTAACGGTATTGTCGTTTATGACGATGCCTTACAGGATACGGTCAACCTGGCTACAACAATTGCTGCCCAATCCGGCGCAATAGTTGCACCGCCAAGTCTGGTCAGCAAACTGACTTCCGCGCCGTACAATCTGCCGATTCTGGATGATTTGCGCGGGGATTTCAGCACGAAGCTTGAAGTGTATCAATATTTGCATGATCATTATTGGTCCTCGCTCTCTCATAACCTCATTATTGGTTTGAGTCCTGGAATCAAAGGCGCTCTTCGCGATTATGCTACGGCAACCGGCGCGGCAGTCATCTGGCTTAATCCGTCTGTCCCGGCAGAGAAAACCCTGCTGCAAAGCTTCTTCTCGGATATGCCTGCTGGCAACGGTGTATACATGGGCTGGTGGCCGGATGAGGCGATCGGCGTTCAAGCCGCTTCCGAATATGGTATCTCTACGATTGCGAGCGACTGGTCCTCCAACTTGACGGTATTCGGAGGTGCTTCCAGGGAGGTTAATGTAAAGCCGGTGCCGGATAAACCGCCGCTTCAGAACAAAATTTACGTCTCGCTCATCTTGAGCGATGGCGATAACCTGCAGTATATGGAACACCGCTTCAAGAAAATTTGGGACTCGCCTAACCGCGGAACAGTACCGCTTGGCTGGACAGTGTCGCCGGCTATGCTTGATGCGATGCCTGGCGTGTTGAACTATTTGTATGAGACCGCTACGCCTAATGATGCGCTTATTGCGGGGCCTTCCGGGTTTGGTTATACTTATCCGAATGCATGGGCGAATCAAGCCTATCTAGATAAATTTGTTTCTATATCGAATGATTATATGGATCGTGCAGGCTTAAAGGTCGCTACGATCTGGAATACCATTACCGGCGGCATTAATCCAAACGTAGGTGAAAGCTTTGCGCAATATGCGCCGTCTTTATTAGGCTTAACGGGTCAAAACGCAGGCAGCCCAATTAAAGTCTACGGCAACTCGCTGCCAACGCAGGGATTAAGCGCAACGTATTGTTATTCCGAGGCTACGATTATTTCCGAAATTAATCACGCGATTGCTGGCTGGGATGGAGCTGCTCCTCGTTTTGTGAGCATTCAATCTAATCCGTGGGATGTTAACTATCAAATGATCGAAAATGCGGTCAATAACTTCAGCAGCAACAGCGATATCGTGTTTGTTAGACCGGATACTTATTTCCAATTAATGCGCGAAAATAACCAACTTCCTATCGATCCGTCTACAGTCGTACAGCAATATGAAGCGGAAACGGCTTTCTCGCATGAAACAGGTGCCGCGAGCGGCAGCGACTGGTCGGCAAACGTAAGCGATAACGCTGCTGGCAGCATGCTGTCCGGCAATTTAGACAATACCATTCCGGCTGGCAGCAATACGGTCACCTTCAAGATGAAGATTGATTCCAATACAGGTATTAACGATAATGTTGTTACGCTTTCTGTTCGGGATCATGTGTCTAATAAGACCCTTGCTTCGGTTGATGTGTACCGCAACCAGTTCAAAGCAAATAATACGTATCAGAACTTCAGCTTGTCCTTTAACAATCCTTCCGGAAGCAGCCTGGAGTTCAAGGCTGATTACCTGGATAAAGCAACAATTAGTATTGATAATGTGACGGTAACAAAAAGGGTTGGCAAGTATGAGGCCGAAGGTTCTATCGTGGGACATGAACAGGGACATGCGAGCGGGGACGGCTGGCAGGCAGCGCCATCGCTTGATGGTACAGGGTATATGCTGATCAGTCCTAATGATGCGAATATTTCGATTGGGAAGCATATGATTACTTATCGAATGAAGATCGATAACAACACATCCGACAAAGACGTAGTGGCCGTTATTGATGTTTGGGATCCAGCTTCTAAATCCGTTGTGAAACAGGAGAAGATTACAAGGAAGCAGTTCGCATCAGTGAACCAATACCAAGATTTCAGCTTGTCCTTTGACCATACTCAAAACAAGAATCTTGAGTTTAGAGTATGGTATGCGGATAAGGCGACGTTAACGGTGGATAACGTAACGGTTAACTAGGTGAATCAAAATGTAAGCAGCTACTCAACCTTTCTGGTGGGTAGTTGCTTTTTTTGCAATATAAGCAACAAAAAAGAAGCATACACACTTAGAAATCTAAGTGCGGATGCTTACTCGCATTCATTTTGTTTTCTTAGTTGTCAGGTCTTCGATTTGTTTATCTCCTTCATCCTTAATATCGTCATATACGTTAGTTCCGTTTTTCGTAACTTCATTATACAGGCGTTTCCCGGTGTCGCGAGCATAGTTCATGGCGAAATTTTTACGCTCGGTAATCATTTGTAAGAGCTCGCTATGGGGGACGTTTATGTCATTTTTGGTCTCTAGATATCTCAAAGCTGCAAGCAGATTCGTATTTTCTGTAACGATCAAACCTTGCATTGTTTCTTGGGCTACATTGATTTCCCCTTGTTTCTGCTCCTTTTGTATGTTTGCCTGGCCTTCTCCTTGTTCTTTCCATCTGATCCACTCGCCGCGTAATTTATCATAGGCTTTATCTAGATAATTTTTGAGTGATTCGTCGTTATCGACGAAAGTAAATTCGCCGCCGCCGGCTGCAGCAACTTGCTTAAGTAGTTTCTGTCCTTCGGTATCCACGTCAAAACCAATAATATTCACGACGGTCTTCACTTTAGCTTGATTGAGTTCTTTGGCAATTTGCGCCGGATTGCCTCCGCAGGTTTCAATACCGTCGCTTACCACATAGACAAGGGAATTAGTTGTTTCCGGATTAATATCTTGTTTGACGGATTTTAGGGCATTGGCAATCGGTGTCCATCCGGCTGGTTTTATTGGTTCAAGAGCCTTGCCGATTTGATCCGCCTGGTCGCCTTGACCATGGAAAATTTCTTCCGTACTGTTGCATGATACTTCTTTATCTTTTTCACTTGCCGTGCCTTTATTTCCATAAACTCGTAGAGATACTTCCGCATTATCGGGCATTTTTTCTGCAAAGCTCTGAATTGCTTCTTTTGCGGAATCCATTTTCGAAATTCCGTTGATCTTTGCCTGCATGCTGCCACTGGCATCAAGCAAGATTGAAATGTGCAGCTTCTTGCTTTCGGGTAATGTCATATTGCCATTTGGTCGTTCATTATTAACTCTAATTTCAGTTTCAAAATTGATGAACGTGGTCACATAAGGGCGATAGTCTTCGGCTAAAAGGAGCAGCAGTTCTTCTGCGTATTGATCAGCTGTCAAATCGCTTGGCAATTGATCCAAGGCCGCTTGGACGTTCTGTTCGTTGTAGTTCGCACCGGCAAACTTTCCTGGAGCTTTCATTAATTGCTCTTCCGCTGTTAAGGACGTCTGTGGTTCGCTCTGGTTGGCATCCACTGGGGCTAGGGTGTCTGAGCTCGGTTCATCTTGATCTGCATTTGATGAACTCTGGTTTATCGGGACATTCTTTGCCGGTTCATTGCTGCAGCCAGCAAGGAAAACGATTAAGGTAACAACGATTAAGATCGACCATCGATTCATCTCTACCTCCGAGAAATTTTTTTGTACGCCTCAACAAGACTTCAGGTTAGATTATATTTCCTAATTTCTCCAGTATCAACTGTTAATCAAAATCCTGAGCAAATATTAAGAATAGGAAGGAACAAAGATGGGGTAGCTAATGGACAGATTACTATAATGCAAAAGCCTATCATTTGGGCGCTTGCCAACTCTTCCAAAACGAAAGTGGCTAAGATCGGTTCGATCTTGTCCATCGGGCACCGTTTGATTTTATCCGAGCATTCATGATTCGACCGTATCCCGGAATTCCCGGGTGATCAGCCGCTGGCGTGCACGGATTTTTATTCGCCGTTCAATTATTTCTATAGATGGGCGAAATTTGCAAATTAATCTAGAAAGCATTACTTTAAAAAGACTAAGCATTTGTGAAAGCCATTGATTTCAAACAATCGAGGAGAGACCACCCAGATGAGACCGTTATCCTCTGAAAACTTATGGAGAATCATCGGCATTTCCGCCGTTTTGTCGACCCTGTTGCTGCTCGCGGGGTTTGGATTCGCAGTCAAGGACATGCTTTATCCGAAAGGTGAGGTGTTCGAGGGAAGAGCGAACGTGCCGGCGCTGCCGGCGGGAGGAAAGCTGAGCGAAGGCAAGGACATTGCGATCACGGCCATCGGCGACTCACTGACGAAAGGAACCGGTGACGCGTCTGGCGAGGGTTACGTCAAGCAGGTCGTCGCGCTGCTGAAGCAGAAATATCCGGACACGTCCGTGCGGCTCAATAACAATTTGGCCGTCAACGGTTTGAAAGCCGATCGGCTGGAGCAACTGCTGGAAACCGATAAGGGCTACAGCTTCGCGCTCAGGCAGGCGAATGTAATCGTCTTCACCATCGGCGGGAATGATCTGTTCCAGATCGCCTCGGGCACTAGTCCGGTCAAGGCAGCGGGCGAATTAAACCTGAATAAGCTGAAGGCCGAGCTGCCAAAGGATCTAAAACGGCTGGCGCATGTCTTGAAGCGGCTGCATGCGATCAATCCCAATGTGCAGGTCGTGTACGTCGGCTTGTACAATCCGTTCTACGATATCCCGGAATATCGTGGCGGCTCGCTTCAGATCCAGCAGTGGAACGAACGGGCGTACGCGCTGCTTCACCAATACCCCAACATGACGATGGTCCCGACGTTCGATCTGTTCGAGAACGCGATCGGACGGTACCTGTCGTCGGATCATTTTCATCCCAATCACGACGGGTACGCACAAATCGCCGCCCGTATCGTGCAGTCATTGGAATAGGAGGGAACGCGCATGCAATACGAAAGACAGGAGGCAGGGCAGTCAGCCCATCAGGACGTCGTGCTGTTCGTGCGCAATATTAAGAAGCAAATCAGCGGCAAGACGATCATCAACGACATCACGTTCGAGGTCCGTGCCGGCGAAATCTTCGGGTTTCTCGGGCCGAACGGAGCCGGAAAAACGACAACGATTCGCATGCTCGTCGATTTGATTAAGCCGTCTTCGGGCGAGATTCTGATCTGTGGCGAAGATATCGGCCGACATCCCGAAGCCGCGCTGCGTCACGTCGGGTGCATCGTCGAAAATCCTGAAGCCTATTCCTACCTAACGGGCTGGGAAAATCTCGAGCATTTCGCGCGCATGCAGCGCGGCATCGATAATGCACGCATTCGCGAAGTTGCAGCCATCGTTGGCCTCGACGCGCGCATCCACGATAAAGTAAGAACCTATTCGCTCGGCATGCGTCAGCGGCTCGGCATCGCGCAGGCGCTGCTCGGTCAGCCGAAGCTGCTCATTCTGGACGAACCTACGAATGGGCTCGATCCGAAAGGCATCAAGGAACTGCGGGAATTCGTCCGCATGCTGGCAGATCAGGGTATGAGTCTGTTCATCTCGAGCCACCTGCTGAGCGAGATCCAGATGATGTGCGACCGCGTTGCGATCATTAGCCGCGGCAAGGTACTGGCCGTCGGTACGGTGGATGAGCTGATCCATGGCGCGGACAATTACGTCGTCTGGCAATTCGAGCAGCCGGAGGCGGGGCGTCGCTTGCTCGCCGGCGAGGGCGACGTTGAACTCGTGCTGGAGCACGAGCACCGGATCGACGAGAGCTTGCTCGCTGGGATGAAGGAGGCGCTCATAACGGCGATGAACCCGGATCGGATCTCGGCTCTGGTCGAGAAAGCGGTGCGCGCCGGCATCGGCATCGTGTCGGTGCACAGCATCGCGCCTACGCTGGAGCAGTTATTTTTACGGATGACAGAAGGTGAAAGCATTGAATAGACTGCTCCCGCTCATACAAAACGAGACGCTCAAGATCTGGAAGAAGAAGCGGTTTTTCGTCATCGTGCTCGTGCTGCTGACCCTCATTCCGATCTTTACGTATGCGCAGCTTCGCATCACCGAAACGAACAAGAAGAATTTCAAGGATTGGCGCAATCAGCTCGTGCAGCAAATCAGCGAATACCAAAACACGCTCTCGAGCGACAGGATCCCGGACGAATGGAAGCGTTCGCGGCAGATCGCTGTGCAGCAGCTTCAGTATTACCTGGATCACGATGTCAATCCGAACTCACCGGACGGCGTCACGTTCACTCGAATCTTCCTATCGAACGCGGTGACGCTGTTCTTCCCGCTACTCGTCCTTGCCCTCGCTTCCGACCTTGTATCGGGTGAACGCACGTCGGGCACGATTAAGATGCTGCTGACGCGGCCCGTGCGTCGATGGAAGATCCTGTTCAGCAAACTCGTGGCGCTAAGCCTCTACGTGTCATTGACTGTAGTGGTCAGCGCCGTTCTCTGTTATCTAATATCAGGCGCGCTATTGGGCTACAATGGGTGGGGAATGCCCGTATTTACAGGTTTTTTCATCAATGGTTCGTCAGTCGAAAGTGGTCTCGTGCACGCGATTCCGCAATGGCTTTATCTGCTGATGGAAGCCGGGTTGATCTGGGTGTCGGCCATGACGGTGGCCTTGCTCGCGCTGATGGTGTCCGTGCTCGTGCGCAGCACGGCCGGGAGCATCGTGACGATGATGGCGGCCGTCATTTCCGGAACGATCTTATCGAGCATGGCTTCTTCTTGGCACAGTGCGAAATTCATCTTCTCTGTCAATCTGCAGCTGACGGATTATTTGGCAGGATCGCCGCCGCCGATCACGGGCATGTCGCTCGGTTTCTCGTTAGTCATTTTGGCCTGCTGGGGGATTATTTCCCTGGTCGTTTCGTTCTCCGTCTTTACGAGACAGGATATCTTGAATTAGAACAGCTTAAAAAACATCAAGTAGCCGATTAATTGATTGGCTGCTTTTTTGTGAAGTGAGTAGTTGATAAATTGGCAACTACCGATTATAGGCTGGAGCAATCCGGTCGATCCGATTGGTCCAGATGACGCCCGAATAGCCGTCAGGCAAGCGTCTCAGATCTTCCATGGTATCAAAGCCGCTGGAAAAATCACTGCCATCCCCACCTAAAATCACAACCCGCGTATCTGCTTTTTTCATCCGATCTAGAAATTTGTCTGGCCATCCCCACAGGAACGGAGCAATCTTCTCGGGAATATGTAATTCCGTATGTTTGCATGCGGCAGGTATATAACCCGTTGATCCGACGGCTAGATAAGGAATCAAGCATTTCTTCATTGTAGCTTTTGACATCACCCGCATATCGGGAAGCTTCTCTTTTAAGGCTGCAATTGGTTCATTTCCTCCATAAACGGCAAGCTTGCTTCTTTGATCTTCCGGTAAATCAGTCAAATATTGAGCCAGGAGCCTGCCTTCTTGAGGATCATTGCTTTTTACATCAATAAGCAAGGATTTATCCGGAAAATGAGTTAATACCTCTGTTAACGAAGGCATTAGACCAATTCCTTTGCCTCGGAAAGGATAACTTTTGCCTCCGTCAGCCGTATACCCATAGCCAATATCAAACTGCTTCAATTCATCCATCGTATAATCCCGGGTCACGCCTTTAGCGTTTGTCCGGCAGTCCAACGTCCAGTCGTGAAAAACAGCAAATTGATCATCTTTTGTAATATGAACATCAAATTCAACGATATCTGCGCCTGCAGCAAAAGCCGCCTCCATTGAGGCAATCGTATTTTCTAAGTATGGGTACTCTGGCTTATAGATTCGCTCAGCTGTGCAGGTATCGTTCTGAATGTCTTCCATTGTAAAAGTTTGCGCCAGTCCGCGATGGGCAAGTAAAACCGGGCTGCCGCCTGACGGTTGGCTAAACAAGGAGGTATTATTCAAAAAAATTAATACAACGAGTAATGCAATAATGATAAATGGTTTACTTTTAATCATCTTCCTAAATCGATTCATGGGCTGCTCCTTCCAAGCTGAACTGCATTTCAGCAGTTGCTCTAATTCTATCCATGCGATCAATCGGTTTCAATGATTACTTAGTTACGTTTGACTGATACGACAAAAGAAAACCGCACTGCCATAAACGGCAAATGCGGTTAAAAAATCATTATTCTTTCCCATCTTTGACCGAGTACGTCTTCTGTGTCCTTAGAATAGGGAATAGCCCATACATCCAGATGATAGCGACGGCTAGGGTGCCAACGCCGCCGATGACGGTCGCAGGCACGGCGCCAACTAATCCAGCCATCGTGCCGGACTCGAATTCGCCGAGCTGGTTCGATGTGCCAATGAACAGCGAATTGACGGCATTGACGCGGCCCTGCATCTCTTGTGGCGTGTTAACCTGTACGAGCGTCGAACGGATGACAACGCTGACGACGTCTGAAGCGCCCGTGAGGAACAACGCGAAGAGCGATAGCCAGAGGTTACGGGAGACGCCAAACAGGATTGTTGCTAACGCGAAAATCACGAGCGAGGCAAATAGCGTCTTCCCGATGGCCTTCTCAACCGAATACCGCGTTAGGATCAGCGAAACGACGATCGCGCCGACTGCCGGCGCGGAGCGAAGCAGGCCTAGACCAAGCGAACCGGTCTTCAGGATATCCTCGGCAAAGATCGGCAGCAAAGCAGTAGCGCCGCCAAGCAGAACGGCGAACAGGTCGAGCGAGATGGTGCCCAGAATGATTTTGCGAGCAAATACGAACCGTAGTCCGCTGAAGAAGGTGTCCATGCTGATGGTTTCCAGCTTCTTCACGAAATGGACGGTCTTGACGAAGAAAATCAGCAAGGCGGATACCAGGAGTGCGACCAGGGTTGTCATGTAAGCAAAAGAAATGCCCCAGATGACGAGGACACCTCCAAGCGATGGGCCGACGATCATTGCCGTTTGCATCGCCGAGGCGGACCAGGCTGCTGCCTTAGGCAACTGCTCGCGTTCCACGATGTCCGGCACGAGCGCGGCCGAAGCCGGGCCTTCAAAGGTACGGCAAGCGCCGAGAATAGCGGCGGCGATCAATAAATGGATAGGATCGAGCCAGCCCTGCATGCTTCCGATGACGAGCAAGACGACGACGGCGCTCTCCATTAGTTGACAAAGAAAGACGATAGTACGGCGATCGTAGCGATCCGCTGTCTGCCCCGCCGGCAGAGTCAGCAGCAGCATGGGCAAGAACTGAGCCAGGCCAACGAGGCCAAGTTTAAAGGCGCTGCCCGTCAGATCGTACATCTGCCAACCAATAGTGACGGACAAAATTTGAAAAGCACTAGCTGAGAAAATCCGTGCGATCCATAAACGCAAGAACGAGCGGTTATGGAGGACGGACGAACTTTTTACACTCAAGACAAGCCATCCTTTCTTGTTGTGCGAATGAGAGATAGAAAAATTAGGCCGAGTACATGGTTTCAACTTACCGAAACTTGTCTAGGTTTATTTAGTGTAATTATTTTAAATGAAAATGGAAGAAGAAGAAAGGGAAGTCCAGCCTATCCTATGATTCTCTTTACTCTATGAAATAGGCTTCGAGCAAGGCCATTGGAAGAACCAAGCCGTACAAGCCTTCATAGAATGAGTTAGCTTCACAATTCATCTATGAGAGGGGGAAACATGCATGAGCATCATAAATTATGTCACAAATAGCGGATTCGAAGCGGGACTGACAGGGTGGGTGACCTCCGGGACAGTTGGCCTCAATTCAACCTACAGCCATACCGGCTCGAACTCCGCCCAGGTTGCAGGAGGGACGTCCGGTTCTTATATCTATAAGCTCGTTAGTGTACCTGACAGCAACAGCTTCGAGCTGATGGTTGCGTTATCGAAGAACGGCTCTGGTCTCGGACCATCCGTCACTATTGGTGTCTTTTACTTCACAACCGGACTCGCTTTTCAGAATACGGGACTTATAGCCACAGTGCCTTCCCGACTGCCGGACGGCACAGCGAATAACTGGAAGACTGCTTACTTCAACGTGGCACCTGCCTTCTCGGGAGGGACCATTGCTCAAATTTTCATCATGAACAGTTCGCTGGCCAATTCGGTAGACTTGTTTGTCGATGATGTACAGCTGCTGAACAGCGCTTTGGACCTTGGCTAAGCAAATGAAAAGGGAAGAAACAGGTGCGTCCTGTTCTTTCCTCTTTAAGCGAAATTCGACATCAAATATGTAACGTTTTCACTTAAAGTTGGAGATACTGTGTTTAAGGTAACTTATGAGTTTCAGCAATCATTTTCTAAATGTGAGGGAGTGTATATGATGTTGATTACTTATAAGTCTTCTCCTGATGGCATTCTGGAAACAATAGCAAACTTTGAAAAGAATAGCTGGATACATATTACTGCGCCGTCAAAGGAAGAACTTAAAGAGGTGGCTCAGCTTTGTAATATCCCCATGGAATTTTTAGAAGATCCGTTAGATTTAGAAGAAAGTGCACGGATTGAATATGATGAAGAGACGAATTGTACATTAATTATTAATGATTTTCCCATTATTGATGGTAGTAATCTTCAATTTGATTCTTATATTACGATTCCTATTGGAATCATCTTAGGAACGGATTACATTGTTACGGTATGTAACCAATCCACTAACTCTTTAGATCATTTAATTAAGAAAAATGTGAACACCGCGATGAAGAATCGTGTTGCATTAGAGATGCTATTATTATTTTCAACTCAGTATATAGAGAAATTAAAGCTTCTCAACAAGCAGCGTCTTAAAATCGAGAGTCATTTGCGTGATTCCTTAACGAATAAACAGCTCTATGACCTCATGGAGATTGAAAAAAGTTTAGTTTATTTTCTCACCTCTTTAAAGGCTAATGCGGATGTGATAACCAAGCTTTTTCGCACCAGTTCCATGAAATTATATGACGAAGACAAAGATCTTCTAGAAGATCTAAAAATTGAAAATAATCAAGGGATTGAAACGACAGAATTATATACAAGAATTTTGAACAGCATAACAGGTTCGTATTCTTCACTCATATCCAATGAATTAAATAAAACAATGAAAACTCTTACGTTATTTACCGTTTTTCTAACTTTGCCTACACTTGTGTTTAGTTTCTTTGGTATGAATGTGGCCTTGCCTATTGCGGATAAAGACCCCTTCTCTTGGATTCTAACACTGATCATAGCATTCATTTTTGTTGCTTGGATCGGGTTGGTACTATGGAAGAGGAGGATGTTCTAATTTGTTACGACTCCTGTTCGCGAATGAGACGGCTCAAGATTTATACATGATGAAATACGAAAGCATGGAAGAACGGATAAGACAGTGGGAAACTTTTGCTCAGGACATGGAATGGAATGACGTAAAACAAAAATCCGAACAGAACGGAAAAATTGTCGAACGTGTCGATCAGTTCTTTTTTCTTCCGGTGATTCAATGCAGCAGTTCTCGGATGCACGAGAGTATTGCTAGTTAACTTGAAGTAACTATATATAAAATATTTCACTTCTTCTCATGTCAAGTTGGATTCTCTATAATCAAGGTTGTCAAAATAATCAGATTTATTTAATGAATAGTTGAGCCTTAGAAGGCGTGGGATTTCTAGCAGGATCTATACACACCCTAGCATAACGGATGAGGCGAGGTTAAGCGTTCACTCCAGACAAGTAAACGAATGGATTAAAATGAGGGAATCGGGAGGAATAGTACATGGAATACACATACCTGGGTAAATCCGGCTTGAAGGTTAGCAAATTATGTTTGGGCACGATGAATTTCGGTCCTGAAACGGATGAGAAGGAATCGTTCCGGATCATGGACGCCGCGGTGGACGCGGGAGTCAACTTTTTCGATACCGCGAACGTTTACGGCGGACAAGGAAACAAGGGTAGGACCGAGGAAATCATCGGGCGATGGTTTGCGCAGGGAGGTGGCCGCAGGGAAAAGGTGGTTCTGGCAACCAAAGTATATGGCGACATGGAAAACGGTTTGGACGGACCCAATCGACCAGGCGGATTGTCCGCTTACAAAATTCGCCGCCACTTGGAGGAGTCGCTTCGCCGCTTAAACACGGATTATATTGAACTGTATCAAATGCACCATGTAGACCGCAACGTAAGCTGGGACGAGCTTTGGGAAGCGTTTCAAGTGCAAGTGAATCAGGGGAAGATCGGGTATGTAGGATCCAGCAATTTTGCCGGGAGAGACTTGGTGAAAGCCCAATATGAAGCAAAAGAAAGACATATGCTGGGACTCGTTTCTGAACAACATAAATATAGTCTGTTGTGCAGGCTGCCCGAGTTGGAAGTGCTTCCTGCTGCTTTAGAGCACGGGATTGGCGTCATTGCTTGGAGTCCGCTCGACGGCGGTTTGCTCGGTGGAAATGCGTTGAAGGCGTCGGGCGGCGCGAGAAGCACGCGCTCCCAGGAACGGGTGGAAGCTAACCGGGAGAAGCTGGAGCGGTTTACCGACCTATGCCGGGAAATCGGCGAGAGTGAAGCGAATGTCGCACTGGCTTGGACCCTGATGCATCCAGCCATGACGGCGCCAATTATTGGGCCAAGGACAATGGAGCAATTCCAAAATACGCTGCGTGCGGTCGATATCAAGCTTACGGAAGAAACGATGAAACATCTGGATGAAATATTCCCAGGACCAGGCGGAGACGCTCCGCAAGCTTACGCGTGGTAATGGCAACCGCAGGATAGGCTCCGCGCCTTATACAGAACCCCGTAGCCATAGGGCTTACGGGGTTTTGACACTTTTCAAGCAATCAAGGCAGCTTCAGATTGCCCGTATTACGGATCGTGGTTATTACTTTAAGATTAATTTTGACGTGAGGGTAATACTCCGTACGCCAATTTGCCAGTTCTGTCCTCGTAAGATCATTACGGAAATGCTGGCCAATGCCAAAGATATCTGCTTGGGTACGCTGGACTTTTTGGAGAAGCTGCTCTAACCTGCGCTGCAGAAGAGTCTGTAGCTCCAATTTGATCTCTTTTGTAGATGGGTGTCCTGTTGCATCCAGAATAATGACATTTAGATGGAGCGTACAATACATCTCGGGGTTTTTATTATCTAACTTAGTTTGATGTCGGATATGGCTGTTAACAAGTTGAAGGGTAGCTTTACCTGTAACCTCGATTTTTCCATCCAAACTAATCCCGTTAAATACGTTATACAATAAGGTTTGTTCATTACTTAAACGCCCCACCATCTTACCGTTCTTGAGAATTCCGGACCCATTACTTTGGATTGCCGTTGTCTCGCCAGATTGAATGACAGGGAGGACAACATCATGAGTATAAGAATGGATGCTTCTGAACACTTTCCACACGGGCGTATAGGCAATTTCAGGATTCCATCCGGAGTTTTTTTGGAAAAAATCGTAGATTTCATTACCATCTCCGTTAGATGGATTGTTAATTCGTTTAAAAAATTGGTCAAGCGGTTCATCGCAAATAACAAACATAGTTTTTGGTGAAACGTGACGAGAACGGATTATGCTGTCTACTATTTCATCCAATCCTCGGTGTGCAAAAGTTTTATCCACGATAATAACCTTCAAATGAAGCAAATCCAGCTGACTCTCCATATTCATGCTGATATTATCGACGGCTGAACTAACGGAATCTCCTGTGGCTGTAATAACCTGAATCCCTGCATTCCTTTCGCTTACCTTTGGAATATCCAGATATATCTTATATTTTCCATTCTGATAAGAAATTCCCATAGCAATTGGTAAGGCGCGGTGGTTAATATCTTTGTTGTCCCAGCATCCGCTAAGCATAGTCATGAATGTAAGTCCTATTAAGATTCGCAGTATCATGTGCTGTTCAACTCGCGTTTTAGTTTCCTTGCGTGTAACCATCCTATTACTAGTACAACGACAGGAGTTACGCAGGCTACATATAGTCGTAAGGGTGTATTCCATTGGAAGAGAAGATCCACGGTTTTCCAATCCGGAATAAACAGGCATATGATTAAAGAGTAAGTGATAAGGATTGGCACCAGAAAGTTAGGGCTAATGTCCTTTATACCAAGCCGAACGATTTCAAGAATCTGAAACATGGTTGCAGCTATGAAAAACATGCAGAAAGCAACCAGACTGAGTAATAAGAACACATTGATCCGGTCAAACATGAGCCAGTTGATTGAGATTGTGTCTACAATAAAGAGATAAGGGAATTGAAGCTGGCGCGCGCTTTCTTCGCCTAGAGTCAGAACCGGTACATATACAGCAATCAAATAGGAAGGGAGAATCACTAAGCTTCCCCAGAAAACGGCCTTTGGCTTGTAAACCGTATAGGACGGAAGAAATCCAAGCAGTAAAAATCCGCCCGAATAAGCAAACAAGCTTTTGTAAAAGGAAGGATGCGTCAGAAAATGAAGCGCTCTAGGACCAGGCCATAACGGAAACAAGTAATGCCAATCGACATTCTGGAATGAAGTTGCAAGTACAAAAACAATGGGTATAACGAACAAGCAGCTAAACATGATCGACAATCTGAGCAAGCCTCCGATCTTCCCGTGCAAAGTCATAAAGCCTGGGACAAGGAGAAGGAGCAATATTAGAATCCATATCGGAGTGTTGGATAAAAAGGCGATAGAAATGACTTCTGAAAATGAACGAACCGCTATTATCATAATCCATGACAAATAAAGCAGCATAGGTAATAAAACAGCCCAGGCCACTATTTTATTTTTTCTCAAAAGAATGTTCACGATACTCTCACCTTGAAAATAACGTAACCCCTTGAGATAAACGAATATGATTAAAAGATGAAACACGAACCCAGTAAGTACGGGCAGCCATTGTGCTTCGTTCGTACTATCGATTACATCGCTGGGGTATAAGAAAAAAATTAACCCCAGATGGGTCAAAATGTAAGTTGTGGAAACTTGAAGGTTTGACATTTCAATCTCCTTTAGCCCGGATCAATTGCAAATATGGAATACCAAGTGTTCGGACACCAGCCAAGTAAGCACATAGAATGACAAGTCCTGACAATAGGCCAAGCACCCCTAGGAACGCCGACAGAATCAAAAGCAAATACTTAGATAATCGGAGTGTATAGGAGTTTTGAAACCCTACAACGGTGGCGTTAGCAATAGTAGCAGCGGCAAGCACTATAATGAGAAGATTGCTTACTAATTTGGCATCGACCACGGCTTGTCCAAGTACTATACCGCCAACCATGGTAACGGTAGGCCCGATACTGGTAGGGAGCCGAATAATAGCTTCCATAATTAACTCCATGATACCGAGCAGAAGAAGGGCTTCAATGATTGCCGGATACGGCACATCAAGGCGGCTTCTTGCAATGGAATGAGCCAGCTCAAAGCGTAATACATCGGGGTTAACCGAGACCAGAGCAACATATAGGCCGGGAAAAATTAACGTTGTTAGTGATCCGATTATGCGCAGGATTTTGAGCATCCAGCTAAATACAGGCGGATGGTTCAAATCATCTTCCGTAATGAACATATCGGATACAAGGCTTGGCAAAATAATGGCAAACGGCAGTCTTTCAATGAAAAGAACAGCTCTTCCGTTTTTGATGGCTCGAACGGCATTCTGTGGAAGCTCGTGGGTCATATAATGGGTAACCAGAGAAAATTTCGAAAACTGAAAGACCGAGGAAAGCTCCTTTAGATTTGAAATTTCCGTATTTAGATTAGCCTCAAGCTTCTGTGTCAATGTGTCCAGTAGGGTTGGATCAATGGTTTGTTCCGAAAAACACAGCATCACTGTGTTTTTCTTGTCATTGCCAAACGAATAAGTCTTTATTCTGAGGTCATTGTCATTCAAATGGCTGCGAAGCAGAACAAGATTGGAATTTAGGTCCTCGTTAAACGCACTATTAGAACCACCTACATTATTCTCCATTGTGGGCAAAGAGATAGACCTGCTGTTTGGCTGAGGTACAGGATAAATACTGATAACCTTACCTGTAGCATCATGAACAGCGATAAGCATACCGTCACTGATTTCAGAGATGATTGTATTCGTATCCAATGCGATTGCTTGGCCAAGTCCAGTGAAGATATCAAGAAGCTCCAGCCTGTTAATGGCAGCTGAGAGCAGTGGATCTCTAACCATATACATCGTTTGAGGGAAATTAATTAACGATTTTAGACCGGCGATCGTAAAAGTCTCAGAAGCAATTTGCAATTTCTGATGCACGAAATCCGGGTAGGAAGAGAAGTAGACGTTTACTTCATCTATTGCTGCCATATCGGTTGTTCTCCTCGCAGGAATAAATTTCAAATTTATTATGTCCTTAATTTACATTGCTACTCTTATCCAAGCATTTTTGTAATGATCCAATATTGCCGAGCTTCTTTTTGTAACACGGAGAGATGTACGGAAATCTTGCCATTATTCTTTACAATTTGTTTAATCAGACCATCATTCCCGTATTTCTTGTTGTTATGGTTAGGATCAAAAACATGAACCCACTTGCCCGAAACACCTACCATAAGTATGAAATGACCTACACTTGTCAAGTGTCCTGGCCCCATCGTTGCAATGACAAGGGCCCCGCCTGAGAGCGCTTTTTGTACGGTTCTCCATGCATCGGTTTGAATACAACCCAATTTATAATACTTCGAAGCCGCCACAATGAATTCCCACTCTGTACCCTTCTTTGGTGTGCGGTATCCCTTGTCTAATGCGAACTTTGCCACTTCTGTCGGCAGAACAGCCCGCCTTAGAAAATAGCTTGCCGCCATAGCAAAGGCTGTAGGTCCACAGGCGCTTGTCCCGATTGTCTGCTTCTTGTTGCCGGTAATGGTAAATGAAAGATTCGACCAACGTTTATCTTTTTGACTGTAGTAGACCAGTTTATTTGCCACTGTTATCCCCCTGCACATTGATAGAATGATAGAATTTCCTCATTCATCGTATGCACTTCTTGAATAAAAGTAGCCCCGGCAGATACCATGTATAAAATAAAAAACCCGCAGTCATAAAGGCTAACGGGGATTTGATACCAATATGGAAAACTTTTAATTATAAAAAATTGCGTTCACCTGCACTTATTTTTCATTTTGTTACGTCTATTAAGAAGTAGCTGATAATATTTGCTTCTATCATTTGCGTAGCTGCTACATTTATAATGGGCTTTCATCCTAAGGGTGAAAGAGAGATTTTCATCAATACTCAACTTCGATCGCTAGATGAAAACTCAATACCGCACAGAAAGGATGTAATAAGTGAAGAAATTTATAGGGATTGTTGGCGTCTTTATTATCGTTTGGGCAGTTATATCGGGTATCTTTATGTTCTTTACTGATCACGGTTATCGGCTTCGAGCGATGGCGGCTGAGAGTATATTATCATCTCAACATCGGCAGTGGGCGAAATACACCTTTTTGCCTCAAAGTGAATTGGATGCAATGTTAGAAAATATAAACAATCCGAATTATATAAATAGTGCATCAGGCAAAGATGACTTAGATAGCTTGGTGGACGTAAAGTCAGAGAAGGATCTGTACGTACATGTTGAGTCCATTGAGAGTTATACAAATCCTACGCATTATTACAAAGGGAAAATCATTACGATCTCAAATCCGAATCGGGTAAAGCTGGTAAGTTCGCAGCTTAGTGATCATGGTGAGCAGATCTTTACGATCGCGAAGCGTGCGAAAGCTCTTGCTGCAATCAATGCGAGTGGTTTTGTGGACTTGAACGGTCATGGCAATGGTGGAGCCTCTACTGGTGTAGTTATTGAGAATGGCGAGATTAAAAGCGGGAATAAAAATAAACAAGAGTTTGTAGCTGGTATTACAAAAGATGGTGTTATGATAACCGGTAAATACAGTGCAAATGAATTAGTTAAGCTTGGTGTCCAATCTGCAGCAGGCTTTAAACCGCAGCTCATCGTAAATGGTCAGAAGATGGTCGAAGGCGATGGCGGCTGGGGATGGGGTCCACGTACGGCTATTGGCCAGAAAGCAGACGGCAGTATCATATTTGTTGTTATTGACGGCCGTCAAACCCGTTCCGTTGGAGCAAGTATCAAAGAAGTACAGGACTTACTGTATGAGCGTGGAGCTATAAATGCGATGTGTATGGATGGCGGCTCTTCCTCTTCGATGTATTTTAACGGTGATAATATTACGATTCCTTCTTCCAAAAATAATATCCCTCGTTACCTGCCTAATATTTGGGCTTTGGTTCCGGAAAGCGGCGATGACCTTCACGTAGATGTGGACGGGAAAGAGGTAACTGGTCTTTAATAGTAAAGAGCGTTCGAAGGATTCCCTTCGAACGCTCTTTGTTTTGAATGGCTAATATGATGCTAATAAGTACCGGTGCTTGGCATGTTCTTAAAATCATTACCGGAAGGACTCTGGAAGACATGCAGGTTAAATTCCTTGGCAACAGCTAGAATATGATCGAATAAGTCCGATTGTACACCTTCATAAGTTGCCCAATTAATGTCATTTATGAAGCAATAGATCTCAATGGGGAGACCAGTCTCTCCCGGGGGGAGCTGTCTGACGATTCGCGTCATACTGCTGTGGATTTTCGGATGCTGCTCAATATACCGTGTGATATATGCGCGGAACACGCCGATATTCGTCATCGCTCTGCCGTTTACCTGAACGGTGTGGTCGATTTCATTGTCCTGATTATAGCGGGTAATTTCTTTCTCTTTATCGAGGATATAGTCGCTCAAAAGATGGACTTTCTTGAATTTCTCAATCATATCCGGTGTGCAAAAACCGATGCTGTTCATATCGATGTAGACTGAGCGTTTGATGCGCCGGCCACCAGATTCCTGCATGCCCCGCCAGTTCTTAAATGAATCCGAAATAAGGGCGTAGGAAGGGATGCTGGTAATGGTTTTATCAAAGTTCTGCACGCTGACCGTATTCAGGGAAATATCGATAATGTCCCCGTCTGCACCGTACTTCGGCATTTCGATCCAATCGCCAACCCTCACCATGTCGTTAGCTGTTAACTGCACGCCTGCAACCAGACCAAGCAGCGAATCCTTGAAAATTAACATCATGACAGCAGATAAGGCGCCGATACCGCTTATAAGAATAACTGGGCTCTGGCCAATAAGGTTCGAGATCGCCAGAATCCCGCCAATGATAAACAGAAAGATCTTGACCACCTGAATATACCCTTTAATGGGACGGCTTCTAGAAATGTCAAAGGTTCTGTAAATATCATTGATCGCGTTAAGGAACGCATCCAGAACAAGAAGGGCAACGACAATGAGATAGATCGCAATCCCTTTTGCAATCAAGTGCTGGTAAGCTGGAAAGTTGAATGAAAAATAATAAATAATGACAGCAGGTACGATATGGGACAGCTTATGGAACACCTTGCGGTCCAGCAAGTAGTTATCCCATTGGAACCGGTTGTTCCGAATGTAGTGGGTTACAACGCGAAGGACAACTCTTTTGGTTATAAAGTTGGCGGCCATCCCTAATAACCCAATAATGATGACAAGAATGATGTTGGCCAGATAGACGGACAGATCGGGGTTTATTCCCATTTCGTTAAGTAGATCTTTGATGTAGTTCATTGCTCCTCCTAAAAAGAATTGTCGCCTTAAAGGCCGTTATCGGCCTTTTGTGACAATTCTTACTTCGTAAGCATAAAATTGTCATCCTAAAGGACTTAGTAAGCCGTTTGTGACAATTCTTACTTCGTAAGCGTAAATTTGTCATCCTAAAGGACTTAGTAGGCCGTTTGTGACAATTCTTACTTCGTAAGCATAAAATTGTCATCCTAAAGGACTTGGTAGGCCGTTTGTGACAATTCTTACTTTGTAAACATGGTTGTAGCCACACTTTCTAATGATGGTACTGAAAGTCTCCTGTTCCGTCAACCTTAGAGCAATTATTCAAATTCATTTTTATACAACGAATAAATTTCCAACAACTCCACAAAATAACCTCACATCCAAGAAGGAGTTGACTATTATGGCTAACCAATCCAACAATTTAGTAGTACCGCAAGCTCAGGCAGCTTTGAATCGCATGAAATATGAAGTGGCTACAGAACACGGTATCCAGCTCTCCGAGGGGTATAATGGAGATCTTACAACTCGTGACGCAGGCACAATTGGTGGTAATATCACCAAACGTCTTGTTCAAATGGCTGAACAATCCTTAAGTGGAGCAACATTCTCCAATTCAAGAAGATAATAAGCACATAACAATTCCCCTCCATCTCACACATCACTTACCATCGGATAACACTTTAAACGATGTTATAATGTTGGGATGAGAGGGGAATGCTTATGTTCATCTCACCTATGCTACTTGAGAAAGTTGAAGAACCCTTCGACTCCGATGAATACTTATTTGAACCTAAATTTGAAGGCCATCGTCTTATTGTTTCCTTTATAAATGGACAAGTTAATATGTTTACTCGATATCATAATGAAGTAACCAGACAATACCCTGAGTTATTTAATGTTCCAGTAGGCAATAATATGGATGTGGTGTTTGACGGTGAAGTAGTAAGGGTTAGAGAAGATGGTACAAATGATTTTGATGGACTTATGCAGAGATTCCAAATGGGTAAGCTTACGAAAATTAAAGAAGCTTCAAGAATACAGCCCGTACAATATTTTGTGTTCGATATCCTATACCTTAATGGCAAGAGTTTAACTCATTTACCACTCGAAGAGCGTAAAGAAATACTTGCACAAATACTTATACCCAACGCCTATTACCATTCAACATTATTTATAGGGCAGCAGGGTAAGGCATTATATAAAATGATCGAAGATAATGGCTTAGCAGGTATTGTGGCCAAAAAGAGGGACTCTCAATATGTTAGTAAACGTTCTGTGGACTGGCTTAAAATAATCAACTATCAGCATGCTGAAGTTGCCATAAGCGGCTATAGACGGAATGAGTTCGGATGGCTTATTGAACATGAAGGCAGACCTGTTGGATGTGTAGAATTAGCAATTCCCCAAGAGGCCAAGAAAGCTTTCTATAAATCAGCTTCATCTATTATCACGGGTCAAGATAGACATTTTGTATATATAAAGCCCATTCTAAAAGTGAAAGTAAAGTTCCGTAACTGGACATCCAATAACATGCTTCGAGCCCCTGAATTTGTGGGATTCGCTGGAGAAATAGAAGAAAGCCTCTTAATTATTCGTAGTGGATAATCGAGGGGCTTTTATCGTTAATTTAATTTGTACTTTCGCATGCTTGACTTGGAGTTAACTCCAGAATATACACTTAGGTTGTTCAATTGAAAGGAGAATATTCGATGAGAATTACGGAAGCAGCAAAGCAATATTATGAAAAAATGTTTCCAGGTTACGAATCCAAGTTCTTGGAAACAGACCCTGAGTTTATAGAGAGGTTCGATAACTTCGCGTTTGATGTAGTTGTGAATCAGGATGATTTGGATGACAGAACCCGTTTGATGGCCATTTTGTCTGTATTAATCGGATGTCAAGGTATCGATGAGTTTAGAGCCATGCTTCCAGCAGCCCTCAACTTTGGTGTGACTCCAGTAGAAGCAAAAGAAATTGTTTATCAGTCCGTACCTTATCTGGGTATTGGAAGGGTATTTCCTTTTTTGCATGCCGTGAATGAGATTCTGACAGCACGAGGGGTTGAGCTGCCTTTACCAGGACAAGCAACTACAACTATGGAAACTCGGTTGGAAGCAGGGATTCAAGCACAGGTAGATATATTCGGAGAAAGCATGCAGGAATTCTGGAAATCAGGACCGGAAGAGAGTAAGCATATCAATCACTGGCTCGCAGCAAACTGTTTTGGGGATTACTATACAAGGCAAGGACTCGACTACAAACAAAGAGAGATGATAACATTCTGCTTTCTTTTAGCTCAGGGTGGATGTGAACCACAATTGATCAGCCATGCTGCCGCTAATATAAGGCTAGGTAATGATAAAAGTTTTCTTATCAAAGTTATTTCTCAATGTTTGCCTTTCATTGGTTATCCGCGCAGCTTGAATGCTCTCCGATGCGTAAATGAAGCAACAGTAAAATAGAGATAAGGAAGAAGATAAGATGTACTTGGCTAATTACAGGTGTAAGCAGCTGCTTTGGCTTTGAAATGATTAATAAGTTGCTTAAGGAGGGCGATAAAGTAATCGGAAATTAGCAATCCCCTTTATTATCCGCAGTGGATAATGAAGGGGATTTATTTGCATCACATAATCAAAATCCGCTTACCGAATTCCAGATGCTCCTCCATGGCTTGACTAGCTTTGTCTGCCTCTCCTGCCTGAATAAACTGGAAAATCCGAAGATGATCGTCATAGGAAACGCTGATCCTTGTCCGATCCTTACGAAGAACGCCCATAGCAATTCGATACAGCTGATCCTGAAGACGCTCCATCGCTTGAGAGATTTCCGAATTTGCGTAAATTTCGACAAGCTTGCGGTGATACTGTGTGTCTGCTTCTGTAAAAAGGGCGTAATCGCTTTTTTCGACATGGGTTTGCTGCTGCCGCAAATTCTGCTCGAACCATTTTAGATCACTTTTTTCGAGCTCCATGGAAGCGAGCTTACGGACGACAAAACATTCCATCGCAACCCGGTAATCATATAAATCTATGGCCTTGCGAAGAGACAGCTCGGCTACGACTAATCCTTTATTAGGCGTATAGTTAGCTAATCCTTCGGCATCAAGCCGCTCCAGAGCAGCTCTGATGGGAGTCCGGCTCATCTCCATCATTTCCACAAGCATTCGTTCCGTTAATACTTCTCCAGGTTTAAGTTCACCATTCAAAATCAGTTTGCGAAGATGAATAAATGCCTTTTCTTTCAATGTGATTGTTGTACCTGACATTATAAAATTCTCCTATTCAGAAAAATAGTTCGTTTGCAAATGATGAAGACTTTGTTCCAGCCATTGGCGCTCCAATGCGATGGTCTTTTCAACCGTATCGGTAAAAGGGGTCCAGAGTTCGAGAATAACATTTGAGTCTCTTTGACTATTACGAAATGTCTGCAATAGTCCGTCTATATCCAATTTACCATACCCTGCCGGTTTACCCAAAACCATAAAGCCCATTTGATGATCTACTCTTGTAATGTCGAAATCTTTCAAATGGAGATTGATGACATAAGAAGAGAGATCCTGAATAACGGTTTTTGGACAGTCAAGCGCACTAAAAGAATTGACGGTATCCAGACAGCAGCCGATAAAGGGATGATTACAGGCATCAAATAGGGAAGCGAGCTGTTTCGTAGTATGCAGACCATGATTTTCAACAGCGATTCGAACTCCTGCTTGTTCAAAGAGAGGCAAAACCTCTTGAAGTTCGCGTAAAGGATTGGTTAGATTCTCCTCTACAATCAGTGTGCGGCAAAGAGTAGAGCCAAGTAAATTGGCAATACGCAAATAGAGAAGGAGATGTTCCGGGTTAGTTCCCCTGGTACCGATTTCGATCTCGATTCCTAGAGAATCCGCGTATTCCTTCATGAATAACAGCTCAGCTTCACTCATCTGATGAAGTGGAAGATTATCTGCAATTTGTACAAGCTTAATATGATTGCTGTGTGCGATGTCGAACAGATCAATGACGCCTATCGGATGGTGGGGAGCGGGATAACCCGGTATTCCTATTGACCATGTCAAAGAATAAGTACTGATTCCAAGCTTCATATACCCCTCCTGAAAGAATTGCCACACGCTCTTGGTGGCAATTCTACTTCGAAAGCTTAAGCTAATGCTCATGTGTATATAGAAAAGTATAAGCGTCTAGAAAGGTGTTGTAAACAACATTGTATACAAAATATATTCTTAAAATTTTTTATTGTATACATATTGTGTGCTGATAAGTTGTGTGTTAGTCTGACCCTAGAACGAAGTCATTTCATTCCAAATACGAAGTAAACGTCTTCAGGAGGTGCTTGCTTTGGTTCAAATCGCACTCATTGGTGCAGGTGGTAAAATGGGATGCCGAATTACAGACAACTTAAAAAAAGGGAGTCACAACGTTTCTTACGTTGAGATTGGCAGTAGAGGAATAGAACGATTAACTGAACGTGGAATTGTACCGGTCAAGCAGGAAGAAGCAATAGCGGATGCGGATGTGATTATTCTCGCCGTACCTGATGTCGCAATCGGACAGATTTCTAAAGAGGTCGTTCCTCTTATGAAGACGGGAGCACTGCTTATGCTACTAGATCCGGCAGCGGCTTATCTGGGAGAACTTCCTGCTAGGGATGATGTTTCTTACTTTGTTGCTCATCCTTGTCATCCCCCAGTGTTTAACGATGAGATTACCCTGGAAGCAAAGAGAGATTTCTTTGGCGGGGTTGCGGCCAAACAAGCGATTGTGTGTGCATTAATGCAAGGCCCTGAGGAGCACTACACTCTTGGGGAGCAGATGGCAAAGGAAATGTTCGCTCCTGTTATGAGATCTCACCGGATTACGGTGGAGCAAATGGCTATCCTTGAGCCTACGATGGCGGAGACCATCAGCTCGATGATGGTTACGGTATTAGGAGAGGCAATGGAGGAAGCCGTAAAGCAGGGTGTTCCCTATGAAGCTGCCAAAGACTTTCTGCTTGGACATATCAACATCCAGCTGGGGATCGTGTTTGAAAAAGTGAATCCGTTTTCAGACGCTTGTCTGGTCGCCATCGAATATGGCCGCAAGGCTATGATTAAAGAGGGATGGAAAGAGTTGTTCCGGCCAGAAAGGGTATATGAGCAAGTGGATGTCATGCTTCATCCCGAGAAACTGCACACCCTCCAATTCAAGGAAACCTGACATGCCAGTCTGGAAAATTGGATTGGTCGGGGCAGGCTGGTGGTCGGAGAAACATTTAAAGGCATGGAGCCATATTCCTGGTGCTGAGATCAAGGCTCTATGTGACACCAATGAGGAGCGGCTGCAAGCAAGAGCAGCTGAATTCGGTGTATCCAGCAATCATTTGTACCGTGGCATATCGGAAATGCTTGAGAAAGCGGACATCGATATTGTAGATATCGTAACGGGGCCGGACACGCATCTTGAGCTTGTACGATGTGCGGCCGCAAGCGGGAAGCATATTTTATGCCAGAAACCATTCGCTGCTTCCATGCGGGAAGCCGAAGAGATGGTACGGATCGCCAAAGAGGCCGGCGTCAGGCTGATGGTAACGGAAAACTGGAGATGGCTTCAGCCATTTCAAATCATAAAAAGGCTAATTGAGGCAGGCACACTCGGAACTCTGCATGCTGCGAGATACATACACACCGATTACTATACACCGAGGATGGAACCAGGTACGATACTGCCTCAGCCATTTTTCAGAGAAATGCCGAAGCTTCTGTTTCTCGAAATGGGACCTCACTGGTTTGATACCTGGCGGTTTCTCTTCGGAACACCAGAACGGCTTTATGCAGAAATTCAGCGTGTCAGCCCACATATAGCAGGCGAAGATTCCGGAATTGTCGTGATGGGCTATGATCATTTCTGTGGCTATCTCGATGCCAGTTGGGCCACCAGGCAGAAATTAGACCGCCCGCTTGGTACAGAAGTTGGACCTGTACATTTGGAGCAGCTGGTTATTGATGGTTCCGAGGCAACGCTCAAAATGTATACGTCGGGCAGAATTGTAGTGGTCAGTAAGGATGGAGTGGGTGAGCAAATTTTCGCAGATAGGATGGAACTCGATCATGAGGAAAGCCATATTCGGCTGCAAGCTCACTTTTTGGAATGCTTGCAAAGCGGCGAAGTATTCGCAACCGAGGGAAGCGATAACTTAATCACCTTGAGCATGGTGTTTGGGGTATATGAGAGCGCTGCCAAACACGAGCCAATCAAAATAGGAGGAAGAACCCGTGATTATTGACGTCCATGCTCATTTAGGATGGGACTATGTATTTGATGAAGATTTTTCATGGGAAGAGCAGCTTGAGAAGCATGAAACATACAGCATTGCAAAGACCATTCTGCAGCCTGCTTCCTGCCACGATATCGAGACGGTACGAGAGCAGCACGACCGGATTGCTCAAGTGACGGAGGCTTTTCCCGGTCAGTTCTACGGGATGGCCAATCCGAACCCTCATTTAAAAGACGCGGTTTATGAAGCGGAAATCAGACGATGTGTAGAGGAACTTGGTTTTGTTGGGATTAAGATTCATACATTCGCTCATGCCGTTCATCCGGGAGGACGTGACGGAAGGAAAGTATTTGCGCTTGCAAGGAAGCTGGACGTACCCGTAATGGTGCATACGGGAGCAGGTATTCCGTTTGCCAACCCGACCAATTTGATCGCACCTGCACTTGAGTTCCCGGATGTAAAGATCGTGATGGCCCACTGCGGCATGATGATCATGGCAGGTGAAACAGCGATTGCACTGAAGGCAGCCCCCAATCTTTATGCCGACATCACCTGGACCGCCGGGTTTAATTTGCGGCATTGGTCGCAGGAATTTGGAGCGAACCGGTTTATGTTTGGAACCGATCATGCGGATAACACAGGCACGGAATTGGCGAAGGTCAAGACATGTGGTTTGACGGAAGAAGAACAGGAATGGATTTTATATAGAAGTGCGCAATCAGTATACAGGCTGACATAATCCAAATACGAAGGAGTGTGCTGTAATCGTGACCTATCGCATTCAACGTTTGAAAGTTAGTGAGAATAAGAGGTTTCTTGTACAGGAAGATGAAACTCCTTTTTTCTGGCTGGCGGACACGGCTTGGGAGCTGTTTCATAGACTCAACCGCGAGGATGCCGAGCTGTATCTTCGCAATCGCGCAGAGCGCAGGTTTTCCGTTATTCAGGCCGTAGGACTTGCCGAGCATGAGGGTCTTACAACAGGCAACGCCTACGGACGGTTCCCGCTGAAGAAGAACGAACAAGGCCAATATGATCCGCTTCTTCCTGATATCGACGGAGATTACAGCTACTGGGATCATGTGGACTATATTGTCGATCAAGCAGCAGCACTAGGCCTTTATATTGCATTCTTACCGACTTGGGGAGACAAATACAATCTGATGTGGGGCAAGGGACCGGAGATTTTTAACTCGGATAATGCTAGGCCATACGGACAGTGGCTCGGGGAAAGGTACAAGGACAGAGACAATGTAATCTGGGTACTGGGCGGTGATCGTCCTCAGCATACGCGTGAGCACTTCGATATTATTTGCTCCATGGCAAAGGGTCTCCGTGAAGGAGACGGAGGAGCTAATCTGATGACCTTCCACCCTCCGGGCGGTCAATCTTCCTCCCTGCACATGCATAACGAGCCGTGGCTGGCATTTAATATGATTCAATCCGGTCATCACGAGTGGGTTCGCACGAACTTTGAGAAAGTTGCTGCCGATTATAATCGCGAGCCGATCAAACCGGTAGTAGATGGGGAGCCGTGTTATGAGGATCATCCGATAAACTTTAAGGCGGAGAATGGTTATTTTGATGCCGCTGATGTGCGAAAAGCCGCCTACAACGCCGTATTCGCGGGAGCATTTGGTCACACCTACGGCCATCACTCTATCTGGTCGATGACGACTGAACCGGATACCTATTTTATCATGACATGGAAGGATGCCATTCTCCGGCCAGGAGCAGAGCAAATGTCCCACTTGCGCAGCTTGATAGAATCGCGGCCATTTCTAACAAGAATACCCGACCAAAGCTTGATCGCGGACAATTACAGCGGTGCCAACCGTATGACCGCTACACGAGGAGAGAATTATGCCATGATCTATTCCCCGAACGGCATTCCGTTCCGAGTCGTAATGGGTAAGATTCGCGGCACTTCCGTTAAGGCTTCCTGGTATGATCCGCGTAACGGAGCATGGGCAGATGCCGGTGTATATGCGAATGATGGAGAAGTGGAGTACCAACCGCCAACAAGCGGCAGAGATGGTGACTGGATCCTCGTGCTTGATGGGATCGAATAGGGATAAAGAGGTACAAAAGGAAATTATGCAATTCGTATAGGGCTGTCCCAAAGTCAATTTGGGGCAGCCCTTTCATCTGTTGGGCAATGAAAGGTGCGTTTCTAGGTAAAACAAGGTATTATTATTTATAACTTTAATTTTGCGGGGGACATTTGTGGAAACGCTCAAAACTTTTTTTGCCCATTCGATTGTCAAAAGGGTTGTGTTTGTTTTACTGGTTTTTGCTTTGCTCTATAGTCTCAGAGACATGTTGAATTTGCTTCTTCTTCTTTTTATGGTCACTTTTGTAATGATCCGGCTTCAAAGCTTTATTACTAAGCAAATTCGCCGGGTGATTCCAATTTCGCCGGTTGTCGTCACCACGGTCTTATATGTCGCGCTTATTATTGGTCTCGTATACGGTCTGGTCAATTACGTGCCCAAGCTGATCAATGAGATCGTGGATATCGTAAATAATGTGCAAAAGTTTTTAGGCTCTTCACAAAACGATCAGATCGCCCAGGTCGTCGCCGATACACTCGACAAGATCGAATACAAGACCTTCTTGAACAGTGCACTAACTTATGCCAAGACAATTGGCAGCTGGCTCGAAATTATTTTGCTCGTTATATTACTTAGCTATTTCTTCCAGCTGGAGAGACGTAAGATCGTTGAGTTTACGGAAAAATTCAGCAATAGCACAATAGGATGGCTGTATATGGAATTCCGCTATTTTGGCGGAAAGTTTATTGCATCCTTCGGCAAGGTGCTTGAAGTCCAGCTCATGATCGCCGTCATTAATACGGTGCTCACCATTGCCGGCTTATGGATTATGGGTTTCCCGTACCTGTTTGCGCTAACCATTATGGTATTTATGCTAAGCCTTGTTCCAGTTGCTGGCGTGGTGGTATCCTTTATCCCGATTGCCATAATCGGCTACCAGATTGGTGGTAATACAACTGTCATTTGGGTAATCGTACTTGTGCTTGTCATCCATGCCTTGGAAACGTATTTCTTGAACCCAAGGCTGTATGCGAACAAAACAAATTTACCGATGTTCTATTCGTTCTTCATTCTCATTTTGTCAGAGCATTATATGGGCATCTGGGGGCTATTGATTGGCATTCCAATCTTTATGTTTATGCTGGACGTGCTCAAGGTGGAGCAAGTTAGTTCATCATCTGATTCTCACAAATGAACATAAACATCAAATAATCCCCCTCTGTACGTAAGAGGGGGATTATTTTTTGCTTGACTTGGAGTTCACTCTAGGTTGTAAGATCTAATAGTGGTGATCTGTAGCTGCCGATAAAGAGAACCACTTCTACTATATTAATCAAAGGGAGAATCAAATAGATATGACTAATAGACGTGCCTGGTGTATGGCAAATGTTTGTTCATCACAACCAGCAGCGGAAGAGCAAAGAATTCGAACACGTCAAGACGAAACAGGATGTAAGATGAGCCAAAATGCTGTTGTACAGGAGAACGGTGTCACCGTTATAAACGGGAATAAATTTTATATCATTCAGGATTAACAAAGAAAAAATATTTAGGTACTAGGTCAATGGTTTACGATCACAGAATAACATCGTACAATTAGAGCTTACATTAGACGAATAGGAGATTCTCATCATAATGACCTCAAAGAAAACTCAGAAAGTGTTTGGACTAGCTTTGCTGCTTGGTTTATTTTCGACCCTTGGCCCTTTTACAATTGATATGTATTTACCAGCGTTTCCGGAGATTGTGAAGCAATACGACACAACGGCTTCGCTTGTACAGCTCAGCCTGACTGCTTGCTTACTTGGACTTGGCATCGGACAGCTCGTCATGGGATCACTCAGTGACGCTCACGGAAGACGTATTCCTTTACTTATCTCCATGGCAGCTTATCTGATTGCCTCATTAGCATGTGCATTCTCGCCCAATATCGGTCTATTGATCGCATTCCGATTCATACAGGGGTTTGCTGCTTCGGCGGGTATTGTCATTTCACGGGCAATCGCTCGCGATCTATATAGTGGGCATGAGCTCACGAAATTTTTCTCGCTGCTCTTGCTAGTTGGTAACTTGGGGCCGCTAGTAGCACCGGTCTCGGGTAGCGGCGTTCTTGCTTTCTCGAATTGGAAAGGCGTATTTATAGCGCTGTCCCTGCTCGGAATTTATCTCACAGTGATGACAAAATGGGGGATGAAAGAGACTCTGCCGGCTGAGCGCCGGAGTTCCGCTAATTTCGTGCAGCAGCTGCAGAACTACGGATCACTCTTGCGAGACCGCCAGTTTGTTGGCTATATGCTGGCACAAGGTATTATGATTGCTGGTGTCTTCGCGTATGTTTCCGGAACACCGTTTATTTATCAAGATATATATGGAGTTTCACCAACGGGATTTGCTCTGTTATTCGGATCCAATGGTATTAGTCTGATCATTGGTTCCCAAATTGTCGGTCGAATGTCGCACCGTGTATCTGAACAGACTTTCTTGGTAATCGGCTTATTGCTTGCCTTATTGGCAAGCGTTGTTGTTTTGGTGGTCGCATTCCTGCATGGACCGTTGTTCGCATTGGTGATTCCGCTGTTTATCTTCGTAGCGTCAATCGGTATTACATCAACGGCAGCATTCCCGCTGGCAATGGAGAGCCAAAGTCATATGGCGGGAAGTGCAGCTGCACTTCTTGGTGTCATTCCATTCTTGCTAGGAGCGGTTGTTTCACCTCTAGTTGGTATCGCAGGTGAAGACACAGCCGTTCCACTTGGCGTCATCATTCTAATGACAAGTGTTGCAGCGATGCTGTCTTACTTACTTCTGGGTAAGAAGAAGTCTATGATGATCACTAACGCTACAAGCATGTAATATCAATAAGTTAATCAAAACCCGATCAGCAATGATCGGGTTTTTTTGTGTGTACTAGCTATTTACAAACAATCTTCTGAAACGGGAAGGCTGGATTTTACGGCTGATCGCTATTAGCCATACTATAGCTGCGGCCATGCCAATCGCCACCAGGCAGACAGCTACAAAATGGAGTAGACTATTCGAGATAAATAGCTGTTCGGAATGGGTCACTTTCGCTGCTCCGCGAACGAGTACGATAGCGAGAGGGTGAAGAATATAAACCCATACTCGCCACTCGCGGAACGTTTTATTTGATTGGACCTTCCACTGCAATGACCATTGGAATAGAAAATAGGTGGTGGGAAGCGCGAAAATATACATGCTGTCATGCCTCGGAATTCCCGCCGAGTGCAGGAGTGCGCCTTCGACAAACATCATTCCAAGCGAGACAGCAAACAAGGCTGCATGAACAAAAGGCTTACGGTCAGGAAGCTGTCTCTTTGCTGCCCAAGCCCCGATTGCCAAATAAATAGGGGCATAGAACAGTCCATTACGCGTGTAATCAAACACAGTGAACATGCCCTCATAGACATGGATGATCCCACTGCTGCTTTGCATGATTCCATAGTAGCTATCCCCAAGAAGCCCTAGGATATACAAAAGGCTGGCAGAAACCAGCATGGCTTTCATTGTCATTTTGTGATACATGTAGAAAGTTATAAACAAGCCCAGTATTAACGCTGGCAAATACCACAAATGATAAAAGGTACCGTCAAACATGATGTCTTTGATTAAGGAATAAGCCGTGAATGACTCGGAAAAATAACCTGTATATATATTCAACGGCAAATAGATAAGTATGGCAGTTATATATAATTTCAAGGTTTTCAGCATGTAGCCGCGCAATGCACTTCGGTCCGTCAATAGATCCTCAGTCATTTTACGGAAAAATAAAAAACCGGCTGTCATGAAGAAAATCGGTACGGCAATACGGGTAAAAAGATTGCTAATTAGAAAATCGGCAGCTGCGCTGTAAGAAAGAAGCGGGCTGGTATGATTGGCAACAACCATGAGGGCAGCGCCAAATTTGATCCAATCCAGTCCGCTGTAATTCGGTTTAGACATGAGCTTGCTTACCTTTATCCAGGTATGCAGTAACAATAAATCCGTCCCTGTTATTTCCGGATAAAAGGTATCGATCGCAGGGTACAAGGGGTATCGTTGTAACAATCCCCGAATCTGCCGCTACATAGTAGATCTGAACGGATGAATGTTCATCCTCATATACAAGATGATCATCTTCAAATGGGTAGTTTTTGAGCTGATCGATATATTCTTCCAGGCACCACTCATTTCGTTCCATGATCTCTGCATGTGGACAGCCGATATAGCGGAAATGCCACGGCTCGCAAGAGATGTGAGTGATGAATTCTTTTCCTTCTTTGTACCGTTGAATGAAGCCAAAGCTTGCGGCAAGCTGCTTAAAAGACTTATAGACGTCGGTGTCGGGAAATGCCGGTGCGATAAAATCCACGTTCTTGTTTAACTTGCCGACATCGATAGCGAGTCCCGTTTGATGTTCGCTTCGATCAGGCCATGCGACATAACGTGCGGTATAGTCGGCACCATTATCAACTAGCGAGGATGCATAAATCTGCTCCTGCTCCAATTTGGTCCTATAGCCGCTGACAGCGATAATCTCATTTATTCCATGACAAGCCTCAAGCAGATTAGCCAACTGTCGTAAACAGGTCCGCTCAAGCAGCATACCATCCCTTAGAGTATGGATAGACGGAATTGAGCTAAGCGGTAATAGCCGACTGTTAGAAATTGTCTGGCGAATGGGATTCTCTCGATTGATCAAGACGAGATGTCCTTGGTGGATTTCGGAATTAGCAGCTTGAATCGTGTTAAAAGTTAAATGACGGCCTGATTGTTGTGGTTTGGCCACGTTTGTTTGTCCCATTTTGTACGTACCTCCTCGATATCGATATAGGTTCTTGCCACTCTGACTCCTAGTGACGTGGATACTTCCTGCGCGACACTTCCGATGTGGGCGGCAAGTTCTGTAAACGTAATACGCTGCTCGCCATGCTGACCGATAAAGGTTACTTGCGTCCCCTCCGCATAAGGCCCTGGAAGCTTGATCATCAGCTGGTCCATGCAGATTTTGCCTACAATGGGGGCGCGCTGACCTTCGATTAGCACGTCAGTGCCTTGCATTCGCTGCGACCAGCCGTCAGCATAACCGATCGGGACTGTTCCGATCCATTCGTCTTCCTCAGCCTGGTAGGAATTGTTGTACCCGAGATATTCCCCTTTAGCCAGCTTCTTGACCTGAATCAAACGGCTATGGAGACTTAAGGCTGGCGCTAGCTTTACCGAACAAGAAAGATTTTCTGGATAAAATCCATACATTGCAGCCCCAATCCGAACCATATCCATTGCCAGATGAGGAAACCTCAGCGCAGCAATACTTCCTGCGCAATGATAATGCCGGATCGTGAGGCCAGATGAGCATCCCCAATCCATCATTTGGGCGAAGCGTTCAGCTTGCTGCTCCAGATAATTGGTATCGGCTTGCCCGGCCGTCGCGAAATGCGTGTAAAAGCCATCTACCTCGACATCCTCAGCGCGAAGCCATGGTACGATCTCGTCCCATTCTTCTTTGGTCCGGATACCGATCCGACCGAGTCCCGTATCCATCTTCACATGAACCCGAAGCTTTCCAGGGGAAGTGTATGGCTTGTAAGCTCTCATTTCGGAGAACCATTTGGCGCTAGTGACCGTTAAAATCAAGTTGAATTTCAGCGCTAATTGCACCTGTTCCGGTCGAATTGGAGCCAATAGGAGAATAGGCAATTTCATTCCGGCATCGCGCAGTCTCAACGCTTCCTCTAGGTAGGCAACCGCCAAATAATCTGCACCCGCCTGCACTGCCGCTGTGGCAGACTCGATATCGCCATGCCCGTAGCCGTTTGCCTTCACGACGGCCATCAGCTTCACTGAAGATGGTAGTGAGCGGCGGATGTTTAGCATATTTTCGCGAATGCAGCTCACACTAATTTCAGCCCAAGTGTCTCTTAACATGCCGATCACCTCACTCATCTTGTATATTTAAGCGTTTGTTTGTTTTTGTGACGGGCGATAGCGTGCCCGATTAATTTTTCAATCAGCTCGGAATAGGACGTTCCATCGGTGCGTTCCCACATGACCGGATACATGCTGAAATTCGTAAACCCCGGTAAAGCGTTAATTTCGTTCAGGAACAATTCACCTTCGCTATCGAGAAAGAAATCGACACGGGCGAGACCTTCGCAGCCATGAGCTTGATAAGCCCTAATTGCCAGCTCACGGATTCGCGGAGTCAAGCCGTCCGCCAGCTTAGCCGGAATCGACATCGTAAGTCGCTTATCCATGTACTTGGATTCGTAATCGAAGAAAGAATGTTCATGAATGAATTCGCCGGGGAATGAAGCGAGAGGCCTCTCATTGCCGATAACGGCTACTTGAATTTCTCTGCCATCCACCTCGCGCTCGATTACAAGCTTCTTATCGTAAGAGAAAGCCTCGCGAATACCGGACAGGAGCTCCCCCCGGTTCATACATCTGCTTATGCCAATGCTTGAGCCAAGAGAGGCGGGCTTCACGTAGCACGGATATCCGATTGAATGCTCAACATCACGCAGAACCGCTGCCTCATCCATACTCCATTCCTCGAAGCGGGACACCATATATTTCGTCTGTTGAATGTCGGCTTGGGCTAAGATCTGCTTCGACATCGCCTTGTCCAAAGTAAGAGCAGCCGACAGTACGCCATTTCCAACGTATGGAACGTTTAGCAGCTCCAGCAAGCCTTGCATCGTACCGTCCTCACCATTCGAGCCGTGTAATAGCGGCATTACGACCTTTGGACCTGGCAAAGCCATAACACCTGACAGTATTTCACCAATAGAACGGGCCGGGTCGCGAAACGCAGGCTCGGCAATTAACCGCTCGATCGTCAAAGCCTCCTTAGATAGATGTCCTGGCGTACACCACAGCCCATCAGGCGTAATATAAATGGGATAAACCTCGAAGCGGGCTTCATCAATGGAAAGCAGGACGGTAACCGCCGTTTTTAACGAAACTTCATGTTCGACGGATTTGCCGCCGTATAGTACATATAGCTTTGTTTTCATAGGAATAACCTCCAGGTAGAATTCTTGTCCGTAGTTCTATCTCCAAAGATAACGGTTAAGGCCTGGGAGGATCGTAAAACATCTTAAAGGAAACCTTAAGAATTCCTTATTTGTGATTTTAAGTAGTCGGTTGTAGAGAAGTTTTCTGATACACTAGAGCCACGTTAATCAACTTACGAAAGAAAGATGGAGAGATCTCATGAAGACCATTCAAATCCTGATCGTGGACGACGACCTTGAAATCGCCCATTTGATCAAAATTTATTTGACTAATGAAGGATACCAGGTGCTCATAGCCAATAATGGCCGTGAAGCATTGGACGTGATTGCCAAGGAATCTATTCAATTGATTATTCTCGACGTTATGATGCCGGAAATGGACGGTCTTGAGGTCGTCCGGGCGGTACGTGCGGAGTATGGAATTCCAATTCTGATGCTGAGTGCCAAAGCCGAAGATATGGATAAAATAATGGGGCTGACGACAGGTGCGGACGATTATATGGTCAAGCCGTTTAATGCTCTCGAGCTGATCGCCAGGGTGAAGTCGCTGCTTCGCAGATCCATATATTTGAACGCACAGATTCAACCCGTGCAGGACCCGGAAGAAATTCAGATCGATTCTCTGAATATAAGCAAAAAAGCGCATACGGTTACAGTAGACGGCCGGAACGTTTATTTGACCTCAACGGAGTTTGATATTTTGTATCTGCTAGCTAGCCATCTCGGGCAGGTGTTTAGCGCGGAGGCTATTTTCGAAGCGGTATGGAAGGACAAGTTTCTGGAATCCAACAATACGGTTATGGTTCACATAAGCAAGCTTCGAGATAAATTGGAAAGCGAGCTGGGCGGTGTCAAGCTGATCCAGACCGTATGGGGAGTAGGTTATAAAATTGATCCGTAAACCGTGGAAGAGTCTGCGTTTCAAAATGTTATATTTGTTTGGGTTAAGCGCGCTTGCTTCTCTCCTGACGACTGGCCTCCTATATTTGGCTGCCGCAGTTGTTTACAGCAGTGATTTATTTATTTTTCCTGATCTATTGCGGGAGCTACTGGATAATTTCGGCCTTCCGGCTACAATTGTTACAGCCAGCCTGGTATTATTTATAATCTATTTCTTCGCCTTAAGCCGTTCGACCATTCGCTACTTGATGGGAATATCACAAGGAATCGAACGGATCGCCGAGGGGGATTTTGAATCCCACTTACCGGTACAAGGTGGAGACGAGCTTGGGGCATTGGCGGACAATATCAATAAAATGACGGCTCAATTGAAATGGTCCATCGAGGAAGAGCGCCGCGCCGAGAAGGCAAAGGCCGAGTTGGTTACGAACGTTTCTCACGATTTACGTACACCTTTAACGTCTATTGTCGGATATTTAGGACTGATTGAAGAGGATCGTTACCGGGATGAAGTGGAGCTGAGGCATTATGTTCAAATCGCCTATGAGAAATCGATGCGTCTGAAAACGATGATCGACGATTTATTCGAATTTACGAGGACGAGCGGGGGAATGGGGCTTCGGCTGTCTCCAATCAATCTGACCCAGATGCTTGGGCAATTGGCAGCTCAATTCCGCTTGCAGTTCGAACAGGCGGAGATGGAGAGCCGCTTAACACTTCCTGATCATCCGATTATCGTCGACGCAGATGGAGATAAGCTTGTTCGAGTATTCGAAAACTTGATCGTCAATGCGATTCAATACGGAAGGGATGGCAGGCAGGTCGACATCTCGGTTTGGAGCGATAACGGACAAGCCATCGTTGAGATCGCGAACTATGGCGAGCCTTTGCCGTCAGCCGTTATCCCGTTGTTATTCGAAAGGTTTTATCGCGCCGAGCATTCCCGTTCCCATAATACAGGAGGCTCGGGACTTGGGCTCGCGATTGCCAAGAACATCGTTGAGCTGCATCAAGGGGCGATTTCAGCAGCAAGCGACCAAGGGAGAACTACATTTACAGTGAAGCTTCCACTTGCGAAATAGGGAAATTGAAAAGCTGGATCTCAAATGAGGTCCAGCTTTTTGGATTTATTAAAAATGAATATTGGAGCTTACTCTTTTTTGTCATGTTTTTTTAATCTGGGTAATAGGAAAAGAGAAGGCGTTCCTCCCCATTCGTAATACTCCGTTAATTCGGATATGTCAGCCAAGCTGAATGCGACTAAAAAGGGTAAGAGGCCAATAGCAAGAATAGCAAATAATAATCCGAAGCAAATGGATTTTACAATCGCACCTACTGTCATCATACTCATCTCCAAATCTAAGTTGGATTTTGTGAAATTCTTTCATTTGTATCGCAATACGATATAAATATGTAGAGGAGCATGTATAAATGCCAAATCAAAGCTTAACAAAATCCGTATATGAGCAGTTAGCGAGTTTTAGGTATAAGCTTCGCGTATTTATGCACTTCAGTGAAAACGCCGCCAAAGAGGAAGGACTAACCCCACAACAACACCAATTAATGCTTGTTATTCAAGGATATCCAGGACGTGATTATGCTACCATCTCCGAAGTGGCGGAAAAGCTTCATATCACACATCATGCTTGTGTGGGGTTGGTATCCCGCTGCGAAAAATCAGATTTGATTAAACGACGGCCCAATCCGGACGACGCAAGAAGTGTTCTTATTGCATTAACGGATAAAGGGATCGAGCTCCTGCATCGTATATCTGATGTACATCTAAAGGAACTTCAAAATCTTCAAATTGATCTAACTTCGTTTGAATATGATTCGGATCTGCTGAAACCAGCATTGACGGAAACCTGCCTGCTATCAAAGCCTGGTCAGACTCACTCTGACTAGGCTTTTTCTTTTTACCTGCAGGAACAGGTTATTAATGATTAACTTCGACGTCATTTGTAAAAGATGGAAATAAGAAATAACATACTTCTGGTAAAAGTCAGACTAAGGTGATTGGCTGGTGATGTAATGCCTACAAGAAAAATTAAACGGATGGTTACGAAGCCGTTTGTATCAGGGCCAAGCAAAGTTCTGGATAAGCATAAAGGTGAAAAAATAAGCACCAATATTGAGAGTACGATTACTTTTATCCAAGGCATAATGGGAATGAATGAAGATTTAACGATTCGAAGATTCCATGTGTTTGGACAGCATCAAGCCGTTATCATGTACTTCTCTAATATGGTAAATCAGTCTACCGTCAATGTGGATATTGTGAAAGCACTTATGTATGTTCCTCCACATCTTATAGGAAGAACCATAGAGATTAATCAGTTGATTGATGTACTGATGAATGACGCACTTTATCATAGCGAGAGCAGATTGGAAGGCGAATTAACGGTTCTCGTCGATAGTCTTCTGCGAGGGGAGACAGTCGTAACAGTTGAAGGCCTGAGTCATTCCGTGATTATTAATACACGATACATAGATAAACGTTCGATTGAACAACCTGCTACCGAGCAGGTTATTCGGGGTCCTCGTGAAGGTTTTATCGAACCATTAGGCACGAATATCTCTCTTATACGCTATCGGTTACAATCCCCGGATCTTCGAATAGAGACGATGGAGATTGGCCGCAGAACTAAATCAAAGGTAGCCGTTTGCTATATGGAGGGCATTACTAACCCGGAGCTTGTTAAAGAGGTCAATAATCGTCTTTCCAAAATTGATATCGATACGGTGATGGATTCCGGCTACCTGGAGCAGTTTATTGAAGATAATCATTATTCGCCATTTCCGCAGGTTCAGTATACGGAACGTCCAGACAAAGTAGTTGCGAATTTAGCTGAGGGAAGGGTGTCCATTCTTGTAGATGGATCGCCACTTGCTTTAGTTGTTCCAACGGTGTTTAACCAGTTCTATCAGACGGTGGAAGATTATACGGAGCGCTTCGTGTTAATGAGTTCAATCCGGCTCGCCAGGTTGATCGCATTAGTCTTTTCGCTGGTCTTTCCGGCTATATACGTCTCGATTATTTCCTACAATCCGGAGCTGATTCCAACTGAATTTGCGGTTGCCGTAGCAGGAGGACGAGCAGGAGTTCCTTTTCCGGCTGTTGTTGAAGTAATTATTATTGAAATATCGATGGAAGTGCTGCGGGAGGCTACGATCCGATTGCCGCAGCAAGTCGGCGGCGCTTTATCGATCGTTGGTGTGCTAGTCATTGGACAAGCCGCCGTAGCTGCCGGGTTTGCCAGTCCCATTACGGTAGTTATTATTGCCTTAACGACAATTGGATCTTTTGCAACACCTGCTTATAACGCAGCACTTGCGCTTCGACTGCTTCGTTTTCCGCTCATCATTTTGGCAGGAATCTTTGGTCTTTATGGGGTCATGATTGGATTAATCCTCATTGCCAATCATCTCTTGTCGCTCAAATCGTTTGGCGTACCTTACCTAAGCCCACTTATCCCAGTTGACTTTCAGGGCTTGAAGGATCTGCTGATCAGAGGGCCGTTATGGCTGATGAATAAGAGACCGGCTTTTCTAAAGACTGTTGATGAAACAAAAGTATCAGAGACCATGTTTGAGGAGCTGGAAAAAGCTTCAACTAACGTGCTGGATCCTTTAAACGATAAGAATCAGTAGGAGGAGTTTGTTAGATGGAGCCCCGTCAGATTACCGTCATACAGGCATCGGCCGTTCTAGTCAGCACCATTATTGGTGTAGGCGTGCTTGCCCTTCCTCTGTTTGCCGTACGCGCGGCGGATTCTGGAGGGCCACTAGTTACTCTTCTTGCTGTGCTGCTCGCGTTTGTTGGATTAGCTCTGATCACTTGGCTTGGCATACGGTTTCCCGATCAAACGATTATCCGTTATAGCGAAGTCATTATCGGGAAATGGCTTGCATGGATAGGGAGTATGTTGATTATTCTCTTCTTTGCCGTGTTAACTTCGCTGACTGCGCGGGAATTCGGCGAAGTGGTTGTTACCTCGGTTCTGAAAGAAACTCCTGTTGAGGTGACGGTTATTGTCATGCTGCTGCTAGCGACGATTTCTACCCGTCACGGGATAACAACTTTTGCACATATCCATACCTTTTACGTACCGTTTCTTTTAATTCCTGTACTGGTTATCGTTGCGTTGTCCCTTAAAAATGCGGAAGCGATTAACTTACTGCCGATTTTGGGGAATGAACCAAGCGGCATGCTGAAAGGTACGTTAACGATAGCTGCTCTTTTTCAAGGAGCATTTATTTTGACCGCAGTCATTCCTTCTATGAAACACCCAGAGAAGGCGATGAAGGCAAGTGTATGGGGCATGGTAATTGCAGGTGGACTTTACATCATAATTGTTGCGGCCACAATAAGCGTGTTTGGCTCTGAGGAGATCAAGCAGCTGCTTTGGCCTACATTAGAATTGGCGAAAGCAACGACTTTGCCCGCTAACATTTTGGAACGCTTAGATGCTGCCTTTCTTGCGGTATGGGTAACTGCCGTGTTTACCACTCTTTTCTCGAGTTACTTTTTTACCATCTATGCCATGAGCCATCTATTTCGGTTACGAGAGCATAAGTTGTTCTCTTATTTTATTTTGCCCTTTGTATTTGTAATGGCCATGCTGCCTACAAACATCGTTCAGATGTATGAGATTATTGAAAATGTCGGCCGTATCGGCTTAATCATCACGACAGGGTATCCTGGTTTATTGCTTATCGTTTCAATCCTTCGCAAGAAGAGAGGTAATCGCATTGCAGACAAGAAAGTGGATCAAAACGATTAAGATGCTGTGCGTGGTTATTATTGCTACGCCTTTTCTTGCGGGCTGCTGGGATCGGCTTGAAATTGAGGAGAGGGCAGTGGTGCTTGGGGTATCCATAGATACGGTAGACACGGAACAAGCGGAAGAGGAAGAAGATGAAATCTCCCATATACGCGGGACGATACCTGCACCCAAGAAAGGGATGATGCGAGTTGCCGTGCAAATCGCTCTTCCCGGCAGAATTCCGCTGGGGCCAGGTGAAAGTGGAGGAGGAGCCAAGAATTCCGCTGGAGAAACGGTGTGGGTGATCGACGTAGTAGGCCACAGCATTAATGATGCATTCATGAATTTGCAGCAGCAGGTATCCAGCAAGCTCTTTTTCGGGCATTTACGTGTCATCGTCGTGTCTGAAGCATTTGCTAGAAAAGGGCTGGAAAACGTAAATGATTATTTCCGCCGTAACTCTGAGGTGCGCCGAATGGCCTGGCTGATGATTGCAAAAGGACAAGCACGGAAGCTCATGTTGGCTGCTCCACCACTTGAACGAGTGCCTACGCTTTATTTAATGTCCACACTGGATGAAGGCATTCGTATGGGGAAGTTCCCTAAAGACTTTATCGGAATGTTTTGGAGCGATGTGTCTAAAAAGGGGCAGGAGGGCTTCTTGCCTTATGTTGAAATAAAGAAAGAACAAAATGTGGAGATAAATGGTCTGGCTTACTTTGTTGATGACCATATGGTGGGAGTCACCAAGCCTTTAGAAATCGCAGGCTACTTAGCCGTTAAAGGAATAAATCCTGCAGGGTATAGGGTGTTCATCCAATTGGGAGGACCAGAAGAAACTATCATGACAACCGCAACACATCGCCGGTCAAAGATTAGCGTCCAAATCAAGGATGATGTACCCCATTTCACAATCGATATCGGGATCGAGCTTAATTTGGAAGGCAAGGTTAGCGAAGCCATTCAAATTGATGATCCGGCCGTCATGCAAATGATCGAAAACAAACAAGAAGAGGCTTCCGTCAAATTTTATTCCGACATTATTAAGAAATCACAAGAGAAAGGATCGGATTATTTCGGATTTGGCGAAATTGTCAGAGCGAAGAAGCCGCAGTATTGGAATAAACAAATCAAGACCGCAGAGGCATGGCAAAACATGTACAAAGACTGTACTTTCGATGTAAAAGTATCGATGAAGTTGCGTCGTATCGGGATGAAGGGCAAATAATTCGTCTAGCTTGGAGGGAAATAGAGATGCTCGGTGGTTACACAATCGGCTATCTTTATTATGTAATCACGTTGTTTATCATGAGCGGTTTGTTCATTCTATATGTCGATGTCAAAGATTTTCAGAAGGCGAAACAAAAAAAGGAATGGAAAGTATCCCGATTTATTGGTTGGTTTAATCTGATAATCGGTTTCATCACTTTGATCGGGAATTGGGTCATATAAAGCTTGCATTAACTGATTATCTCGCCAGCATAACTATTAATGAAGAAAATACGTAGTGAGAGCCCCGCCTATTGGTGGGGCTTTTATCGTTTTTTTGAAATTCTAGTGCTCTCGACGGTACACCTTGGGAGACATGCCATAAACTCTGTTGAACTGACGGGTAAAGTAGTTGCTGTCGTTAAAGCCGCTTTTATAAGAAACCTCTGTGATCGGACTATTTGTTGTTTTCAGCAAATGGCATGCGTGCTCCAAGCGTAGTCGCAATAGATAGGCGAAGGGGGTCGTTTGATAATAAGATTGGAAAATCCGATTTAAATGTCTCACTGATATATCCGATTTGTCAGCGATCTGTTCTCGCGTTAGTGGTTCAAGATAGTGATCTTCCATAAAAGAAATGGCATTCGCCAAGTGCATGAAGTTGCTCTGAATTCCTTGTCGATCCTGATTCTGATATTGTCTGGACAGATAGACGACGAGTTCCATGAAACGTGAGCGAAGCATGGTCTGATAGCCCTGAAGCTTGTCCGAATACTCATTAATCATGAAGGCAACGTGGGAAGAAACGTATTCCAGACTCGAGATCGGTAAGCTGAGTTTACTGTTGAAAGGTTGTATATTGCGATAAAACGGTTCCAACACAAAAAGGGCCTGGTAGCCGATAGACGTTCTAAGGTCTGGGCCGGCTGAAGCTAGTATTTCAGGGCGATACATAATGTTACAGATTCGAAAATCATGCGGATCTTTATAAGCATGAGAGGTTGCGCCGTCAATAACAAATACGTCTCCCTTTTTAATGAAAGATGCTTCTGTATTTACGATATGGGTAGCATGACCATTCAACACGATGACAAGCTCAGAAAAATCTACATGATCATGAAGATACATGTCTTCGTCATGCCCACCATACCCAATATAGAATAAAAATTGCTCGTCGGATGTAAACCAATTCAAATGGACACTTCGCATTAGGATTCTCCTCTAATTATGGCTCGCAATTGATTGATGTCCTAATCATGCTAGTTTTGGACCCTAAAATCAAGGATTAAGGATAATTTGTTCCATTATAATGCTAGATGAACACAATAATAATCATAAATGGGGGATACAGATGGAAAAAGTAAGAGAAATGTCAAAGCTGGGCATTGTCTTTACGCTTGCAATAGGTGTACTGGCTGGATGCTCTGGGAACAACAGCAACAACAGTGTTGTAAGCGATAACACAAGTAACGGACTTGAAAATGATACATCTCCAGTCACCTTCTCTTTCTTTAGTGAGGACCCAAATCCGAACTGGAGAAAAATGCAGGATGATGTAGGGAAAGAAATCACAAAGGCAACAGGTGTAACTCTTAATGCCGAATTCGCCGTTGGTGATCCTTCACAGAAGGTAGCACTCATCGCAACCAGCGGTGACTATCCGGATCTCATCAGCCCGAAAGGGGATTTGAACAAATTAGTCGATGCTGGAGCCATGCTTGATCTGACTGATTTGATTGAGAAGTATGCTCCAAATTTGAAAAAGCTGTTCGGTGACCAAATGAATCGTCTACGTTATAGTAACGACGACCAGTCCATCTATGTCGTTCCAACCTACTCAGCGGTGGGCGGCAAATCTTTTGTTGCAGGAGGCGGGTTCGAGCTCCAGCACCGTGCGGTGAAAGAAGCGGGTTATCCGGCGATCAAGACCCTTCAAGATTATGAGAATGTCATAAAATCCTATCTGGATAAGCATCCAACAGATGAGAACGGAAACAAAAATATTGGGCTGCTCCTCAATGCAGATGACTGGCATACGTATATTTCCGTTACGAACCCAGCAGCAGAAACAACCGGCAAGTCAGGTGACGGCGAGTATTTTATCGATCCAAAGACGTATGAGGCTACTTATCATTACCGTTCAGAAGGTGAGAAAGAGTACTTTAAATGGTTGAATCATATGTACAATAGCGGTTTGGTGGATACAGAAAGCTTCGTTCAGAAGAATGATCAGTACTTGGCTAAGGTTGCATCGGGACGGGTCATTGGCTTGATTGATGCAGATTGGGGTTACGCAGATGGAGAGAAGTCACTTAAAGCGGATAACAAGCTAGACCAAACCTACGGGCATTACTCGGTTATGTTATCTGACGCTTACAAAGACAACCGCTTCCAATCAACAGGCTTTATGGCAGGCTGGGGAGTAGGCATAACAACAGATTGCAAGGATCCGGTAAGAGCAATTAAATTCCTGGATTATTTAGCATCCGAGCAAGCCCAGGTTCTTAATAATTGGGGTATTGAAGGGAAGCATTATACGATGCAGGACGGCAAACGTGTCGTTCCGGATGATGTTCAGGATCGAATTATAAATGATAATACGGCATTCAGTAAGGAATCAGGTATTGGTTTTTATTCCAACCTGGGTGCACATTACGGAGACGGCGTACAGGATTCTACGGGTAACTATTATACGAAGAATTTCCCAGAGCTCATTATTGACACCTATACAAGTGCCGATAAGGAAACACTTAAAGCCTATAACGCGACAACCTGGAAAGACCTGTTCCCACAAGAGGAAGCGTTCCCCGTTAAAGATTGGGGTGCTGCTTGGAATATAGCCGTACCAGGTGATGACGATGTTACAATCCTGGGGAACAAAATGAAGGACATTACTTGGAAGTTAATTCCGCAGGCCATTATGGCGAAGCCGGGAGAGTTCGATCAAAAGTGGGACAGCTATCAGAAAGAGCTGCTCGACGCTGGTGTTGAGAAAATGGAAAAGGGCTTTACCAAATATGTTCAGGATCGCGTAAAACTATGGAATGAATAGAGAAATAGATTAGGAGATCAGAGATATGAATTATAGTAATCCCGTCATTAGTGGCTTCCATCCAGACCCTAGCGTCTGCCGAGTAGGGGAAGATTATTATTTGGTCACAAGTTCGTTTGAATATTTTCCAGGTGTTCCCCTCTTTCATAGTAAAGATCTTGTGAATTGGGAGCAGATTGGCCATGTTTTGACGCGGACGGAACAGCTGGATCTGCGAAAAGCCTGGAGCTCTGGCGGGATTTTTGCGCCAACCATACGGTTTAATAACGGAACATTCTACATGACAACGACAAACGTGTCAGGTGGGGGCAATTTTTATGTATTTACGGATGATCCTAAAGGTGAATGGTCTGATCCAGTCTATGTGGACCAGCCGGGAATCGATCCTGATCTCTTCTTTGATGAGGACGGCTTCGTGTATTATACAACCTCCCATGATGCTAAGGGGCAGGGCGCTTATCAAAGCAGAATTGACATTAAGACAGGAAAACGTCTGTCGGATGTAACTCTGTTATGGAAAGGAACCGGCGGCCAATACCCGGAGGCTCCGCATATCTATCGAATTGGCGAATGGTATTACCTTATGATTTCTGAGGGAGGAACGGAGTACGGGCACATGGTAACAATTGCGAGAAGCAGGAGACCCGATGGTCCATTCGAGAGTTGTCCGTACAACCCTGTACTAACCCATCGAAGCACACTAAATACAATTCAAGCAACGGGACACGCTGATTTCATTCAAGCTTCTGATAGCAGCTGGTGGGCTGTATTCCTTGGTATTCGCCCTGCTGGATATCCTAATCATCACTACTTGGGACGGGAGACCTTCTTAGCGCCAGTGACTTGGACAGAAGATGGCTGGCCAATTATTGGGGATAACGGAACGGTTGGTGAGACGATGCAGGCGGGCAATCTTCCTTTGCAGCCGAAGCCAAATCGCCAAGTGAGGGATAATTTCGAACAGACTGAGTTAGCTCCATACTGGAACCTTCTTCGTTCATCAGATTCTCAGAATTGGTCGCTTTCCGAGAAGAAAAGCTGTCTGACGCTATACGGCTCTGAGGCCACCTTGAATGAAATTGGCGTACCGTCTTTTATTGGTCGAAGACAGCAGCATTTTTCATGTCGTACATCGGCTCATCTTACGTTTGCACCACAGCAGGATGGTGAAGAAGCAGGAATGACGGTATTTATGAATGAACGGTTTCATTACGAAATAGCAATTAAGCAAATTGCTGGAGAGCGTAAGCTTATCTTCCGCAGAAGAATAGGTTCACTCTGGAAGATCGAAAACGAAAGGCCTTGGTCGGCTGACTCGGTTATTCTAAGTGTCCATGCGGACAAAATAAACTATGTCTTTGAGTATGCCGAAAGGGAGGAAGAAGAACCTATTCGGTTTGGACAAGGTGAATGCAAAATGCTGGCCACGGAATTAGCAGGCGGATTCACAGGTGTGTTTATCGCTATGTATGCGACGGGTAACGGTGTACGCTCCATTTCTCCTGCTTATTTTGACTGGTTTGATTATCAGGTCACAGAGGATTAAATAGAAACGCTTACTAAAAAGCTGCCGACTTCGGCAGCTTTTTTCGTTCACCACTAGGATTTTAATATCAAGTTAATAAAATATTTATTTTATACGATATTCTGCCTCAATAACAACTAGCCGATGACTTGGTGCATAATTGGGATAAGTCTGAACCGAAACTTAGAAAAATAGATCGAAAAACCTGGAACTTGTATTTATGATGTACCTCCCGTATGTTATTGAAAAGAACTTATTTCCCCTAAGGAGATTTACAGGGCATGTCCATACGATTAAAATTGCTGTTATCTTATGCAGCTATGCTTATCATTCCGCTCATATCAATTCTGCTTATTTCACTTCTTCTGGTCGTTTTTTACCAGGGTGATATCCAAAATTTAAAAAGTGTTTATGAGACGACAGAAAACAGGTTTGGACACGAGGCTGTCGAGCATGCTGCAAAAGAGATTAAACGCTCGTCCACACGTCATCCAGAATTATTACTGGATTCTTCTTATCTTGATGAATTGTCGGAAGATCTGGAAGTTAATGATTCAGGCATCATTGTAAGAACCGGAAACTCTATCTACTACCGTTCGTCAAGCATTCAACAAAATGATCAACTTGTAACAGATTTGCCGCCATACCATCAGGCAAATTCCGTTAACGACTATATAGAAAGGAAAGAAGGGAATACGAACTATGTGTTCCAGCAGTTTGATTTTGACTTTCAAAGCAAGCAGGTAAGCCTATTTATTATTTCTAAGGAGGACCCGCTTACCTATTTCATACGCAAGTATTTCCCTACCTTATTTGTTTGTTTATTATTAATTTTGATTGTCACACATCTGCTGCTGACGACTTATATGTCCAAAAGCATTATCCGTCGCATTGAAGCACTACGTAAAGCAGCAAGAGAGATGAAAAACGGAAATTTGGACTTTCAGCTTAATATGGAAGGAAAAGACGAGATTAGCCAATTAGGTATGGCATTCGAAGATATGCGCTCCCGCATGCAGGAATCTATTCAGGTTCAGACCCAATATGAAGAGAACCGCAAGGAGCTGATTGCAAGTATCTCCCATGATTTAAGAACACCTCTTACAGCCATCCGAGGTTATATTGACGGGGTTATAGAAGGAGTTGCGGATACGCCTGAGAAGAGCATGAAATACATGAAGACGATTGCAGCCAAAGCAGGTGAACTGGAGCATCTAATTAATGAGCTCTTCTTGTACTCTAAGTTGGACCTGAACCGTCAGCCCTTCCAGTTTGAATCAGTTGAACTGCTGCCTTTTCTCAATGATTTATCGGAAGAACTTCAATTCGAACTTGAGAAAAAGTCGATAATATTCGAACCAGATATCCGAATGAGCGCGGGACCATCTGTCTTAATGGACAGGGATCAATTTAAACGCGTGCTAAATAATATTATTCAAAACAGTGTCAGGTATATGGATAAACCTTTACCTGCCATACAAATGAAAGCATATTTGCAGGGGAATAAAGTTGTTATTGCGATAACGGATAATGGAATTGGTATGGAGGCAGACGTGGTCAAACATATTTTCGATCGCTTCTATCGCGTAGATGAATCGCGCAGTGCCAAGACTGGGGGGAGCGGACTAGGCCTTGCTATTGCGAAACAAATTATGGAGGGACATAACGGGATGATAACAGCTTCCAGTCAATTGACGATGGGTACAACAATCACCATCTCCATGCCTGTCCAATCCAAGGAATGAGGAAGAGCAATGAAAAGCATTCTGGTCATTGAAGACGATACAACGATTTCAGAGCTTCAAAGAGATTATTTGGAGATTAACGGGTTTGAAGTGAAGGTGGCTGCTGATGGCGAAGCAGGTCTTACAATGAGTCTTTCTGGTATGTATGACCTGGTGATTCTGGATTTGATGCTTCCCAAGATGAATGGATTTGAAGTCTGCAAGAAAATCCGCGAGAAGCAGGACATTCCTATTCTAATCGTAACATCCCGCCACGAAGATATTGATGTAATACGGGGCTTAGGTCTCGGTGCGGATGATTACATTACGAAGCCGTTTAAGCCTGCTGAGCTGGTCGCAAGGGTGAAAGCTCATCTGGCAAGATACGAGCGGTTGGTGGGTGTAAAGGACACGAAGAACATGATTTCAATTCGTGGTTTAAGTATCGATCCGGATACACGCAAAGTATTTGTTAATGATGAGGAAACCATTCTTACGACAAAAGAATTCGACTTGCTGTATTTCCTCGCCAGTCATCCCAATAAAGTTTTCAGCAAGGAGCATCTGTTTGAACGGATCTGGGGCATTGATGCACTTGGTGATATTCAAACCGTAACCGTGCATATCCGGAAAATTCGCGAGAAAATTGAAAAAGATTCGGCTAATCCCGTCTATATTGAGACATTATGGGGAGCGGGTTACCGCTGTAGAAGCTAGAGAAGAAGTCTGATCATCGATCAGGCTTTTTTTATTTTTAGTTCATAATAGTTAATAAAATTTTAATGAGATATTTACGGCTCGTTGAGGTCTTGGCTATAAAGTAGGGGAGGTCCACATGAGGATAACAAGCGATAGCGAGAAGGGAAGTTGTTTGGCATTATGCAAAATATATTCACAGCCGTCATACAGGGAATTGTAGAAGGACTAACTGAATTTCTTCCCGTGTCTTCGACGGGACATTTGATTTTGACCGGTAAATTACTAAACTTTACTGGTGACAAAGCGGATACTTTTGAAGTTACTATTCAGCTTGGAGCGATTCTGGCAGTTGCTGTTATTTACTGGCGCAGGATATTAAATCTGCTTGGTATGGGGAAGCTGCAACCTGATCAGGATAGCAGACTAAATTTGATTCATGTTATTCTTGCTTGCCTGCCAGCGATGGTACTTGGGTTAGCCCTGCACTCCGTTATTACATCCTATTTATTCTCTGCATACACCGTGCTCGCAGGATTGGTGCTGGGGGGGATCTTTATGCTGATTGGCGAACGCAGCCAGGCTTCCGTTCAATCCACTGGTGTTGATCAGATTACCTATAGACAAGCGGTATATATCGGATTGTTTCAATGCTTGGCATTATGGCCGGGCTTCTCGCGCTCTGGAGCAACGATTGCGGGAGGATTATTGTCAGGCGTTGAATACAAAGCAGCTACAAACTTTTCATTCTTAATCGCAATCCCAATGATGGTAGCTGCAAGCGGATATGAACTATTAAAGAACTATGACACATTAACGGCTTCAGATGCTGCATTTTTCATAACTGGGTTTATTGTTGCGTTTGTCGTTGCATTACTTGCCGTTATTACATTCTTGAAGCTCCTGGAACGATTCAAGCTTGCTCCATTTGCCTATTACAGATTTATACTCGCAGCTGTTTTTCTCATTTATCTGCTGGTAACGGGGGTATGATATGCAAAGTATTATCGAGTATATCTCAAATATAGGGGTTCAATTGGTTGATGCGATTGGTCTATATGGAATATTTATTGGAATGTTGTTGGAAAGTGCATGTATCCCAATTCCAAGTGAAGTCATTATGTTAAGCGGTGGATTGGCGGCAGCCAGCGGCTCGATGTCATGGCGGGAGGTAGCCATTGCGGGGGTGCTCGGCAATGTTGCAGGTTCAGTAATGGCCTACTATGTTGGAGTGCTAGGCGGGAGAAAGCTGTTAAACCGCTACGGAAAATATGTGTTGTTCAGAAGCTCGCATCTTGATCAGGCTGAACGTTGGTTTGAACGCTATGGTAAGGGAAGTGTGTTTTTTACAAGGAATCTGCCATTTATCCGAACTTTTATTTCGCTGCCGGCAGGTATTGCGAAGATGAAGTTCTCTACTTTTATCATATATACCTTTCTAGGCTGCATTCCGTGGAATATGGCATTAGCGTATGCGGGGTATAAGTGGGGAGAAAGTGCTGATCGATTAGAGAGCTACATGCATCCTATCAGTTATGCCATTGCCGTTCTTCTGGTCGGATTGCTTGTATACTGGCTATTCAGAAAAAAAAGGTCTTGGGTATGATACAGCCAGCAGCGATTCATGCATCAGTCTCTAATCTGATAATCGAACATTATGATTATAGCTTTACGTCTGAGGGTTGAGCCGGTTATTCATCTCAAAGTATCGAATAACAGTCCGGAAGTATTAACAGGTGATCTTTTGGACCAATTGGACCGTGCTTTTAATACCAGTCAAGATGAATGGGGTTATAAACATGTAGGAAATGCCATCGCCGTACATGATGTTACTCTCGAACCTGGAAGGAATCAAACTCTTGAAATTCAGAATGCTCCTGCGCTGAAGTCAGGTGATTATAGAGCAAATATTCAGTTTCGACATTTAAAGGAATCCAATCAGGATCAGTTTGATTTTTCGATAACCAAATCAGATGTAAGTCAATCTGGTCTGGAAGATTTCCAATCTCACAGCGGGAGCAGCCGTCGTACTCAGCTCCTGAAATATAAGTCGATAACTATTGTTAGCCTAATCATAATTACATGGGCTTTAGTTAGACTGTTTCGTGAAAAGTCGTAATCAATTCGATTAATAGTAAGGAGACAGTTTATGTACATCTACAAAACTGAACATCAGTCTAAAGCAGCTGATTTGTTAGTGAAAGTGCCAGAAATCACCTTGTACTTCTGGATTACGAAGCTCATTACCACTGGTATGGGGGAAGTGGCATCTGATTATTTATTTGAGCGTTTAAATCCTTTAATTTCCCTGCCGCTGAGCGTGGCAATTTTTGTTGCTGCAATGATTCTTCAGTTCAAAGCAAGACGTTATGTGCCCAGTCTATATTGGCTTGTTGTTATCATGGTGAGTATTTTTGGTACAACGGCAGCAGATGTTGTTCGTGTTGGCTTGGGAATACCTTATGTGGCATCTACGATCTTTTTTGCTGTGATGCTCTCTGCAGTTCTCATTACCTGGTATATAAAAGAGGGAACTTTATCCGTGCATCATATAAATTCCCGCCGAAGAGAAATTTTTTATTGGCTGACTGTTTCGACTACGTTTGCGCTTGGTACAGCGGCAGGTGACATGACCGCTTCCAATATGCATTTAGGTTATTTATCATCAGGAATTATGTTTAGTGTTGTTCTCGTAATACCTGCACTTGGTTATTGGCTGTTTAATATGAAAGAAGTAGCTGCTTTCTGGTTTGCATATATTATGACGCGGCCTGTTGGTGCATCGTTTGCAGACTGGTTATCTGCTTCGCATGCCGATGGGGGAGCAGGTTATGGCAAAGGAAGTGTGAGTTTAATTTTATTCGTTATTATCGTACTTCTTGTTTTCATTCGAGGTGGTGCTCCGGCTAAGATAGAGGAACAGCAACATTCTGTAACCAATCCATAACTCTTATCATTTCATGCTAATTTCATAGTTTATTGATATATTAAAGTTCTATGAAGTTACAGGAGGTAAGAATCATGCGCATCTTGCTGGCGGAGGACGATGAAACGCTTGGCGAGTTAACCGAGCATCAACTAAAGCGGCAATATCATGTTGTCGATTGGATGAAGGATGGTCAGCAGGCGAGGGATGCTATTGTAGCTAGCCGTTATGACGTATATGTGCTTGATTGGATGCTGCCCGAGATGACCGGCATGGAACTCGTGCGGGAGATCCGCAGCAAGGGAGATCATACCCCCATTCTGTTATTGACGGCAAGAGATGCCGTTCAAGACCGGGTGGAAGGGCTGCGTGCAGGTGCAGATGATTATATGATAAAGCCCTTTGCATTCGAGGAGCTGGAAGCGCGCTTGATTGCTTTATTCAGGCGGCAGGAGCGGGGTTATCAGTCGGATACATTAAGCATGGGGGATATAACAGCACATTTGAACCGGTTCGAAGTAACACGGGGAGGCTTAGCAATTGCGCTTACGCGGCGAGAGTTTCAATTACTTGTCTGCTTGATGCGACATGCAGGCCAAGTGTTGTCACGGGAGCAATTGCTTGATCATGTATGGGGAATCGGATCGGATGTGACTTTGAACGTTGTAGACGCAACGATTAAATTACTTCGCAAAAAAATGGACGGGCATTACCAGTCAAAATGTATCCAAAGTGTCTATGGTGCAGGCTATCGGCTGCTGATGGATGGGGAGAAGTCATGTTCAAACGTACGCGAACCCGGCTAACGCGCGAATTCTCGCTAACCGTTGGTATTATTCTGATGATATCTGCGCTCTTCTCCTTGTGGATGGTGCAGCATATGCTGACGACAACAGAGGATAATCAGCTTAAGGCGTTAAGCAGTCAATATGAGACAGAGCTGCAGAAGCTTCTCGCTTCGCCTAAGGGGGAAGTCTTGTACGACTCTTCAGTTGGCCAAGGGAAGGTCAACGCTTCTTTTGCTCCAAGCGGTTTGCAGTTGAATCAAATGGCGTGGTTGATCGATCCTAACGGGCAGATTATTTTCGAATCTCCTTCAACTAGCAAGCTTGGTGTATCAGGTGAGGAGTTTCCTACGGCAGCCTTATTGCCGAGCCTTCTATCGAAACCGGACAACGACTTTCATAATGTTCGAGCTTATGGCCGGACCTTTCGTATTGGAGGGACAGTCATTGCAACAGGTGAGATCAAAGATTATCGGATCCTCGTCGCACAGGAAGTGACAAGTGATACCGCGTTATTGAATCAGCTGCGATGGGCGTTCGCAGGTTTCGCCCTTCTCTTGCTAGCTGCCGGTGGGGCTGCTGGTTATATTCTGGCGGGACGAGCAATGGGTCCGATTGCGCAAGCTTTCCACAGACAGGAACAGTTCACTTCTGATGCGTCGCATGAGCTTCGGACACCTCTTAGCATTTTGAAATCCGCCTATGAAGTGTTGGATGAGGAAAGCAATAAGCTTCCCGACTTTCACCGTCATGTGCTTATGAAGTCGGGACGTGAAATTCATCATATGAGCCGGCTTGTCGATAATTTGCTTGTACTAGCTCGAAGTGACAGCGGCCGGATTGAACTGGCAGTAACTCGCTTCTCATTAAGGAACACGATTAGCCAAGTAATTGAGCAGGTTGAGCCGATTGCAGCATCGAGGACTGTGAAGCTAGTATGGAATGGTGGAGAAGACACTGCGGCCATGGACGAAGTAATGATCCAATCAGATGAAGTGCGTATAAGGCAGCTTCTTCTTATCTTGATCGAGAATGCGATTCAATATAATCGGGAAGGCGGCAAAGTTACGGTGTCGCTGGATGTGAACCCTTATAAGACGTCCTTTACCGTGAGCGATACGGGAATTGGCATTGAGGAGGAGCATTTGCCTCGGATTTTTGAACGATTTTATCGAATGGATAAAGCCCGAACTCGTCGTTCGGAGGGCACTGGCCTTGGACTTGCGATTGCTAAACAAATTGTGGATGCTCATCGTGCTAAGATCGAAGTATGGAGTACGTCGCAATCGGGGACAACATTTCGCGTCACGCTGCCAAACCTTTCAGATTCTTTTCAGAATGTTAGCCTATCTTAATATATGCAGCCTCCGGAATAAGGACGGTAATCTGACTAAGGATGGGATCTAACGATGAAGAAAAATTGGAAAATCGCAGGCGCAGCATTATTGATCGCGATCGCTGTACCGGTAACCGCCTATGCGGCGGACAACATGAACGGCAAAGCGACAGCCGATCTTAAGAAAGAGAGCTCCGCTGTACAGAAATCAACTTCGGTTGGCGGTCAAGACGAGAAGCGGGATCAAGATAAAGGGATTAAGCTGGATGTTCAGGAAATTGCAGCTTCGAAGCTTGGCTTGGATCAATCGGCTTTGGAACAAGCCGTGAAAGATGGCGAATCGCTTGCTGATATTGCAAAAGAGAAAGGAATTGAGCTTCAGCCACTGATTGTTGAGCTGACACAGGAAATAATTGAAGCCATTAACTTAAAACGCGGATCGGAAGAATTTACTTCTGAGGAGCAGGAGAATGTGAAGAAGAAGGCTTCTATGGAAGCGGAGCGTATCTTCACAATGCCGCTTAATAAGGAACAAGATAAGCAGGATGGTTCAGGAGGAATGAATATCCAGGCCGCTTTCGAGCTGATTGGCATTGACAAAGCGGAGTTCGCGAAGGAAGTCCAAGCAGGTAAAACATTCGCCGACATTGCCAAGGATCATGGTGTTTCCCGCCAGCAGTTGATTGACGCGCTTATGTCCGATGTGAATGACAAAATCACAGAGGTTCAAGCTAATGGAGATATTACCAAAGAGCAGGCAGACCAGAAAAAACAAGCAGTGATGAAGGATGTCGAAACTTTTGTCGATCAGACTCAGACCGTTTTTGAAAAGAAGCAATAAGTTGCATGATGAAAAGCTGCCGGATATGGCAGCTTTTTTAATATAAAGATTTGACTACAATTGCGTAGTGCTATACTCTGCAATGAGGAACAGACATTCGAAACAGCCAAAGGGAGATACAAATGCCTTCAATTATTGCTAAACCATTTGATAAAGAAATGCAAAACCTGTTAGGTGAATTAAGCTCAGGATATCATGCAGGAGAATTGAGCCAGAAAGATCCGTCGGAATTGACCGAAGAAATCTATATCATCGAGAATGATGATGAAATGGTTGGATATGGCGTCATCCGAGAATACGCACAAGGCAACCAGTTAATTCAGAAGGCGGAGAAGGATTATTTTCACCCGGATGAAAGGTATTTGCAGAGGGATTTCTATATTGAGATTAAGAATGAAACCAACTTTGTATTTATTGAAGTATTAGATGTGCTGAAGGAGCATGAAGGAAGAGGGTATGCAGCGTTTTTCATGAATTGGCTGAAAGCTAAATATCCGAATAAACGGATATATGTATACTCGCTTGATAAATCACAAAACTTTTGGTTTAAACAGCAGTTCGAGGTTGTTGGAAACACGGTTTGGATGACATATAACTAATAGAAAAAAGCCCCAATTGGGGCTTTTTTTATGCTCACTGATGATTTTTAGTTTTATTTATCCACTTGTAATGTTTGTTTTCGACTAGTTTGCCGTGCTGGAAGTATGCAGAGAAGAGTCGCAGCAAGTGCGGCAATAATAAATACAACGGACCCTAACAAGGAAGTTGATATAGCATGGGCAAATTGTAAGCTGGAAGGTTGATCTGTATGGCTTGATTGATTAAATACAGTTATGAGAACAGCCAAACCTAACGATGCACCACTTTGATGTGCGACATTAATGAGACCCGAAGCTGCACCCGTATCTTGAGGCTCGACATCGGTAAGTCCCATTGCTGTGAGCGGCTGAAATACCATTCCGGCGCCAATACCCATAATCGCGAGAAGGATGAACATTTCAGGGAAGAAATGACCTTGTACGGAAATGTTTCGACTGAGCAACAGTGTACCAATGATTGCGATTATTAAACCAGCCATCAGAACTTTAATGTTTCCAAAACGCTGTACGAGCCCATGCATCAGGTACATCATCCCGAATTGGGCGACCGTAAATGGCAGGAAGGCGAGACCTGCTTCAAATGAGCTGAAGTGGGCGACGTTCTGCAAATATTGAGGGATAAAGAAAAAGAGTGAAAAATTCCCGCCTACCATCAGAAATCGTCCTAGATAAGCTCCCGACCGGTGGCGGCTTGCAAACAATCGGAGCGGGATGATTGGCTCAGCAGCTCGAGCTTCAGTAAGAACGAATGCTGTTAATAGAACAATACCTGCTGTAAGTGGAATCCATGTTTCAGGCTTCCCCCAACCGTAATCTGCAGCTTGAACAAAGCCATATACTAACCCCGTCATGCCAATGACAGATGTGAGCGCACCCCATAGATCAAACCGCCCTGTTCGAATAGTTGTTTTCTGGATAAACTTCTGTACCAAATACAGCAGAGCGATCCCAATAGGAACATTAATAAACATCCCGAGACGCCACGATATAAAATCGGTGAAAAATCCACCAAGAATAAGACCAATACTGCCGCCGGCAGCTGAAACGGCACTATACATCGCAATTGCTCTGGCACGTTCCTTGGCTTCAACAAAGCTTGCTGACAGTAAAGCCAGTGCAGCAGGTGTTGCTAATGCAGCCGCAAAGCCTTGGAAAGCACGGGAGATTAGCAGAAATTCAGCTGTTGGAGCAAGCCCGGCCAGTAGAGAGGTCAGCGAAAATAACCCTATGCCTATACCAAGCATTCTTCTCCGCCCTAATAGATCTCCAGCCCGAGCACCAAGCAACAAGAAACCGCCAAACGCTAAAATGTAGCTGTTTTGAACCCAGGTCGAGCTGGTTGTCGACATATGAAGCGAGCGGCCGATTTGAGGAATTGCTGTCACCATAATAGAAGCATCAAGCACAACAATTAGTTGGCATGCAATAATAATGGTTAGAATAATCCATTTGGACTGATGCATTTACATGTTCCTTTCCATAATGAAAGATAGTGGTTCTGAGAAACATTATGGATGGAATCAGCGTAAAGAAGTAGATCGTTCCTGCTTAAAAGTTGCCTAAAGCTGCAAAATGATGTATATAATCAAGAAACAAGACGGGAGTGATGAAAGGAATGTTGGAACAGCTAAATCAACTTATTACCATGACGGATCGGATTACCTTGACAGAAGGAAGGACGCCAACCATCGTACCGTTTCTTTCTATTGTCAGACGCTGTCACGATACCTTTCGTAGTCCAGGTGTATTAACCCCGTCCTTTTGTCTAATCCTTCAAGGGGCGAAGAAGCTATATCTTGGCCAAGACATTTTTCATTATGGAGCGGGAGATTACTTGGCATCGCTAATTGATATTCCGGCTTCTGGCCAAGTCGTAGGGACTGCAGAACAATCCCCGTATATTGGGCTGCGAATCGATTTTACTACGCAAGAAATTGCTTCTGTCGTCATGGAGGCAGAGATCCTTACGGAGCCAAAGGAGAAAAATCCGAGTGCCGGAGCATTCATTGGCAAATCGGATGCTGATCTGCTCGATATCTTTTACCGTTTAATGAAGCTAATGGACAAGCCCAATCAGGTTCGATATATGTCCGAGCTGCTCAAAAAGGAAATGATATTTAACTTGCTGTCAGGTGATTATGGACATTTATTTATGCAAAAGATGTTGTTTGATCAAAGGGCAGATGGAGTTGGTAAGGCAATCCAATGGATTCAAGAAAACTACACACGTTCTTTTACCGTTGAGGAGTTGGCAAAGTCCTGCAATTTGAGTACCTCTGGCCTGCATCACAAATTCAAAGCGATTACAACTATGGGACCTTTACAGTATCAAAAGCAGCTTCGGCTTCAAGAAGCCAGGCGGCTGATGTTAAGTGGTCCCGTAGGGGCAACGATGGCCGCAATGACTGTTGGCTATGAAAGTCCTTCCCAATTCAATCGGGAATACCGAAGGCTCTTTGGCCAGCCTCCTCTGCAGGATATGAAGATGATGCGTAAATCATCAAGCGTATGGGGATTTGAGGATAGTTAAGTGCGTTATACAAAAAAGTGCCTGGCATTGTCTAAATCAATGCCAGGCACTTTATTTGTTTTGTTTAGAATCAGCGTAAAGACTTGAATGCCGCACGGAGTTCATTCGTGAATAACACAGGTTGTTCCCACGCTGCGAAATGGCCACCTTTATCGAGCACGTTGTAATAGAAGAGTTTAGGATAAGCCTGCTCTGCCCAGCTTTTTGGTGCTTCATAAAGCTCGTCAGGGAAGACGCTTACTGCCGTTGGTATCGAGACACCTTTGACGCCAAAGAAGGGATACTTGTTCTCCCAATAGAGGCGCGCCGAAGAAATCGCGGTGTTCGTTAGCCAATACAGCGTGATGTTATCGAGGACATCGTCTCGCGATAGTCCTTCCTGTTTGCCGGCAAACGCTTTGGAGATCATAGCTAAACTCTTAGCATCATGATCAAGCATGAAGGCTGCTAATCCAACTGGCGAGTCGGCCAGTCCGGTAAGTGTTTGCGGACGCCTTCCCATCATATCGCCATATCCAAGATGCTTGAAAAAGAAATCGAGCTGTTCATAAGCGCGTTTCTCGTCAGCGGTGAGACCTGATGGCATTGGACCGCCGGACTGTAGTGCCTTTTCGACATCTGCTGGAACTGTACCTGGCATATTGGAGTGAATACCGATCAGTCCTTCGGGCTTTTGTACAGCCATCAAGTCCGTTATGATCGCTCCCCAATCTCCTCCTTGTGCTACATATTTCGTGTAGCCAAGACGTTTCATCAGCTCTATCCATGCACGTGCAATACGGTCGGGGCCCCAGCCAGTCGTGGTTGGTTTTTCCGAGAATCCATATCCAGGCATGGATGGAATCACAACATCAAAGGCATCTGAAGCTTTACCACCATAGGCTGTGGGATTAGTAAGTGGGTCAATAATCTTCATCATCTCAATAAAAGAACCAGGCCATCCATGAGTAAGAATAATCGGCAGAGCACCTTTATGCTTTGAACGAACGTGAATAAAGTGAATGTCCAGACCATCGATATTCGTGATGAACTGTGGGTAGGTGTTTAGCTTTGCTTCAAATTTGCGCCAGTCATAATCATTTGCCCAATAACGTGCGAGCTCCTGCATTGTTTCTAGCTGCGTGCCTTGAGATTGATCCAGGACAGTCTCCCGGTCAGGCCATTTGGTTTCGTTGATACGCTTACGGAGCTCAGTAAGTTCAGCTTCTGGAATACTCACTTGAAACGGACGAATGGCGTTCGTTGCGGTAGGTTGAGAGGTACCTTGTGGTTTCCCGTTAACGACTATGGTATTTGTGCCGCAGGCCGTTAATCCCAGGGACAGGACTAGAAGAATTGCAAAGCTAAAGTATTTGCTGCTGTTCATAGATGGTAATGTTCCTTTCGAGTCATCCTTTGTACCATTAAGTTCCATCTAAAAGGTAAATATTATTCCGCTGAAACCTAATTCATCATCAATACCGTTGAAACAAGGAACGTTTAAAACTCCCGCGAGAAGGAAAAATATGAGCATAATCATTTTCATAATGGCGGGAGGGGTATCATGTCTGCGGAAACAAGCTCTAAATCTGAAATTAATGCTCCCATTAGCAAATCTTTAGATGAGAATGAACAACTCCTTAGAGATGCATTTAGAAACTGCTATGATATTGTCTTTCGTCCTATTCGAATCTTCGGACAATTGAATATCTTATTGGTTTACATGGATGGTTTGGCTGATGCCAAAACATTGGATAACTCGCTGCTCAAAATTTTGATGTCAGGAGCTCCTCTATATGAATCGGGGGAGCAGAACGATCCACATTTGATATTAGAGCAGCAGCTGGCCTCTATCGCAAAAACAATAATGACTGAGAAAATGAATGACGCAATAGAAGGCATTTTATCTGCTCAGGTGGTCATTTTATCGGATAAATCAAACCATGCTTGTATTGCAGATTTGAAAGGTTTTGAACAACGAGGCATTGAAGAGCCCTCCAATGAGATAACGATACGGGGACCAAAAGAAGGCTTCACAGAAAACATAAATGTGAACACAAGCTTGGTGCGCAGAAAAATCCAGAGTACAAAGCTTAAAATGGAGTCAATAACGGTCGGTAATCTTTCCAAAACAACAGTTGTCATCGCTTACTTGGAGGGCATCGCTAAAGATTCGGTTATCGAAGAAGTTCGGAAACGAATCAACCACATCCAGATCGATACCGTGCTAGGCGGAAATTTTATCGAGGAATTCATAGAGGATCATCCGTTCACGTTATTCCCGCAAGTGCAGAACACTGAACGCCCGGATATCGTTGCTTCCTATCTTGCGGAAAGAAAAGTAGCGATATTCGTAGATGGCTCGCCTTTTGTCTTAATCGTTCCATGTTCTTTCTGGAGCGCATTCCAGTCAGCCGATGATTATTATGAACGGTTTATATACGCAACTCTCATACGTTGGCTTCGAATGATATTGATTATAGGTTCATTATTCTTGCCTTCTATTTACGTGGCCATCACAACGTTTCATCCGCAATTGCTTCCTGCTAATTTTCTGCTTAGTATTACTTCTGCTCGTGAGGGAGTTCCTTTTCCAGCGGTTATTGAAGCCTTGCTGATGGAATTTCTCTTCGAAGGCTTGCGCGAGGCTGGGATTCGGATACCGCGTCCGACTGGCTCAGCAATCAGTATAGTAGGTGCTCTCGTTATTGGACAAGCAGCCGTTGAGGCAGGAATCGTTTCAGCTCCGATGGTCATAGTCGTTTCTATTACAGGAATTGCTTCTCTCATTACTCCCAGATACAGTATGGGAATTGCTTTTCGTGTACTTCGTTTTCCGATGCTCATATTCTCAGGGATGTTCGGATTATATGGCATGACGATGGCGACGATTTTCCTTTATATTCACCTTACAAATCTGGAGTCATTCGGAGTACCTTATTTAAGTCCAATTTCTCCACTCTCCAGAACTGAATTAAAGGATGTATTAATTCGTGCGCCAAGATGGGCTATGAATACGCTCCCGTTATCGGGTTCCAAGCGCAATAAGTTACGAATTCCCAAAGGTCAAAAACCAGGTGGCGAAGGAGACGAAGTATCATGAAACATCGCCTGGAAGCTTTTATTGGTGTAATCCTCTGTATCGTAATAACGACAGGTTGTTGGGATCGTGTTGAACTGTCCGACCGGGCATTTGATCTTGCAGCATCGACTGATCTGTTAGAAGACGGGAGCTATTTGACTGCGGCTCAATTTATTATTCCATCGAGGATTTCAGGAGGAGCAAGTAATGGACAGCCTTATTTTGTTGAGACAGGTAACGGTAAAACTCTTCTTGAAGCCATTCAAAAGTCGCGGCAAAAGCTTTCCAGGCTTATAACCCGGGGTCATCGGCGGAATTATTACATTGGTGAAGATCTGGCTAAGCATGGAATTAAAGAGCTGCTAGATGGATTTTCAAGAGATCCAGGTAATCGTATCCGATTAGACATTTGGGTGGTTAAGGGAAGTAGAGGTATGGAAGCTTTGCAGGTCCATTATCCTCTGGAGAAAATTCCATCTGTTGCTTCCTCCAAAATTCATAGGGCAATTGGAGGGACGACATCCACGTCTTACCTCGACTTTATGATGGCTTCAAGTGACGAGGGGAGCAGCCCAACCCTGCCTGTCGTTGATATCGTTCAGGGGGCTTCTCCGCAAAAGACAATACTATTTTATGGCCGCGCTATTTTTAACCATGACTATAAACTTGTTGGCTATTTGAACTTTGTGGAAGGTGCTTATCGACAGTGGATTCTGAAGAGAATTTCTTATTTGGATATAGCTGAAGAAATACCCGAAGCAGGTGGGAGTGTCGGAATTATTGTTAACAGCTTCGGAAGCAAAGTAAAGAGCAGCATTTTAGGAACTAATAAGGTGAAAATAGAGATCGAGTTAACGGGAGCGGGACATGTTGGGGAGAACAATACCAATCTCAACCTAAACGAATCACAAAATTTGAAGCTTGTTCAGAATGAGATTAACATGAAGACGAGCGAGCATGTTCTTGAAATGATTACTAAAGTTCAAAAGCAATTTGGCACCGATGTATTGGGATTTAATCAAATTGTGAATCGTCAACATCCAGCTGAATGGAACAAAATCAAAGGACACTGGGATACGATATTTCCAGACATCGAAGTTACGGTCCATGTCAACATCAACTTGAAATACGTTGGTTTAGTGGGACCATCGCTTCTCTATAAAGAAAGTGAGATTAAATAATGAAAATCTCCGGTTATCAGCTGTTTTGGCTTATTTTTACGATGGAGTTTGGGATGACAGCTATTTTTACTCTTTCGCCCGCCGTATTTATGTCTAAACAAGACACTTGGATTTCAATTATCTTCGCAACTTTGATAGCCTTAGCTACTACATTCGTTGCTGTTAAACTAAGTCTCCTCTATCCGGAACAGACCTTTATTCAATCGAGTCAACTGATCCTCGGAAAGTGGCTTGGGAAAATCATATTGATCCCTTACTTTGTGATGTGGATTACTGTGACTGGTGTAATTCTGAGGGAATTCGCGGATTTTGTGTACATCACCTTATTTAGCTCGACGCCACTTTGGAGTATTATTCTCATCATGTTATGTGCTGTCGTATATGCGACCAGCAGCGGGGGACTTAAAAGTATTGCCCGCAGCGGCGAAATCATTGGTCCTGTAGCCGCATTAGGCAGTATTCTCATCTTTTTCTTTAGTGTGAAGGACTGGGATTGGCTAAGACTGCTACCGGTATACTCCAACACAGGATTTGTACCTATTCTGAAAGGAAGCCTCACACCAGCCTCTTTTCTTGCAGAATCCTTTATGGTAGTCATGTTAGTAGCTTTTATGAAAACACCAAAGCGTGTTATGAGTTCATCTTTACTAGGAGTTGCAGCTGCCTCAATTGCTGTTCTAGCGATGACCTTAATTGTAATTATGGTCTTTGGACCGAATTTACCGGCTAAATTTGTTTATCCGCTTTATTCGATAGTGTCTTATATCTCGGTTATGGAATTTATCCAGAACGTTGATGTTTTAATTGTACTGTTGTGGATCATCAGTATTTTTATCAAGTTGTCACTTTATATGTTCATCACCAGTTATGGTACCGCTCAATTATTTCATATTAAAAAATGGAAGCATACGATTTGGTGGATTGCGCCAATTGTGTTCATTCTTTCACTGCTGCCAAGAAACACACTGGATACTATGGATTACGCCAAGTCTGTCTGGCATGATGTGATATTCCCTGTAAATCTTGTAGGGATACCGTTACTCTTATGGATTATTGGTGTGATTCGTAAAAAGGCAGCATTATGATAAGTAAATTATTACCTGTTGAACTTACTAGATGAACCGTGGTATATTCTATTTCCGGCCGAGAGAGACATGTGGTTGGACAGAAAAAGCTGAACACCATTGATTGATAGAAACTATGATCGATGAAAAATAAAGCTTGACTCTAAAATTCATAACGTGATAAGATACACAGCGTTGTGAAATAAATTGTTCTTTGAAAACTGAACAACGAGCAAAACTGCCCCGTTAGAAATAACGGAAAAAGCGATGTATTGATCTCTATCGAAGTAACTCAGCGATGAGCGACCGCGATTAGAGGTTGATCAAAACGCCGATTGGAAAACTTGTTTTCCAATGCGGTATAAAAGTTTGAGCAAGTCAAACAAACCATTTCATGGAGAGTTTGATCCTGGCTCAGGACGAACGCTGGCGGCGTGCCTAATACATGCAAGTCGAGCGGATCTTTTCCTTCGGGAAAAGATTAGCGGCGGACGGGTGAGTAACACGTGGGTAACCTGCCCATAAGACTGGGATAACATTCGGAAACGAATGCTAATACCGGATACGCGAATTGGTCGCATGGCCGAATCGGGAAAGGCGGAGCAATCTGCCACTTATGGATGGACCCGCGGCGCATTAGCTAGTTGGTGAGGTAACGGCTCACCAAGGCGACGATGCGTAGCCGACCTGAGAGGGTGATCGGCCACACTGGGACTGAGACACGGCCCAGACTCCTACGGGAGGCAGCAGTAGGGAATCTTCCGCAATGGACGAAAGTCTGACGGAGCAACGCCGCGTGAGTGATGAAGGTTTTCGGATCGTAAAGCTCTGTTGCCAGGGAAGAACGCTTACGAGAGTAACTGCTCGTAAGGTGACGGTACCTGAGAAGAAAGCCCCGGCTAACTACGTGCCAGCAGCCGCGGTAATACGTAGGGGGCAAGCGTTGTCCGGAATTATTGGGC
>NZ_JAASRW010000003.1:0-333090 GCF_011761355.1 Paenibacillus lupini
AAGACCCCTTGAAGACGACGAGGTTGATAGGTTCGGGGTGGAAGCACAGCAATGTGTGGAGCTGACGAATACTAATCGGTCGAGGGCTTATCCTACAATCACCCCACAAAGTGAAGCAATTGCTACGAGGATTATTCCGAGTACTTTGCGGGGACCCCGGTGTAAGATCGGGAAAGAATTGACCAGCTAAGTTTTGCATGAATCATATTCAGTTTTTACGGTGTTATCTTTTTATATGAAGAAGCACCCACATTGTAGTGGGTTTTTTACTGCTCTCAATCTACTATTCCCTGATAGCTCAGTTGGTAGAGCACTCGACTGTTAATCGAGTTGTCACAGGTTCGAGTCCTGTTCGGGGAGCCATATAGAGAGGTGTCCGAGTGGTCGAAGGAGCACGATTGGAAATCGTGTAGGCTCTAACCGGGTCTCGAGGGTTCGAATCCCTTCCTCTCTGCCATTAACTTTTCTTACAATGTAGATCTTGCTTGGCAAATTTCAAGGCCCGTTGGTCAAGGGGTTAAGACACCTCCCTTTCACGGAGGTAACAGGGGTTCGAATCCCCTACGGGTCACCAATTACTTCATCCCAAAAAGTGAAGAAGTGCTTCGAAGGCTATTCCGATTACTTTTCGGGGATACCGGAGAAAATATGGAGGCTTAGCTCAGCTGGGAGAGCATCTGCCTTACAAGCAGAGGGTCGGGGGTTCGATCCCCTCAGCCTCCACCATATAATATTTTTTTCAATGACGCGGGGTGGAGCAGCCCGGTAGCTCGTCGGGCTCATAACCCGAAGGCCGCAGGTTCAAATCCTGCCCCCGCAACCAAAACTTTATCTTTGGTTTATACCGAGAACACGATGTGGAGCTGTGGTGTAGAGGCCTAACATGCCTGCCTGTCACGCAGGAGACCGCGGGTTCGAATCCCGTCAGCTCCGCCATTTTATCAAACATCAGGCTCGGTAGCTCAGTTGGTAGAGCAGAGGACTGAAAATCCTCGTGTCGGCGGTTCGATTCCGTCCCGAGCCACCATGTAAGATGGTTCAAAATTTCAATATGCCGGTGTAGCTCAGTTGGTAGAGCAACTGACTTGTAATCAGTAGGTCGTGGGTTCGACTCCTATCGCCGGCACCATAGTTTTTGGAGGGCTAGTGAAGTGGCTAAACACGGCAGACTGTAAATCTGCTCCTTCGGGTTCGGTGGTTCGAATCCATCGCCCTCCACCATTTTTCTTTTTGAGAGCCATTAGCTCAGTTGGTAGAGCACCTGACTTTTAATCAGGGTGTCGAAGGTTCGAGTCCTTCATGGCTCACTTTTACAAGTTTTTATCATGCGCGTATGGCGGAATTGGCAGACGCACCAGACTTAGGATCTGGCGGGCGACCGTGGGGGTTCAAGTCCCTCTACGCGCACCATATTTTTTTGCGGTCATGGCGGAATTGGCAGACGCGCTAGATTCAGGTTCTAGTGTCAGCAATGACGTGGAGGTTCGAGTCCTCTTGACCGCACCATAAGCGGAAGTGGCTCAGCGGTAGAGCATCGCCTTGCCAAGGCGAGGGTCGCGGGTTCGATTCCCGTCTTCCGCTCCATTTTTCGGGATGTAGCTCAGCTTGGTAGAGCACCTGGTTTGGGACCAGGGGGTCGCATGTTCAAATCGTGTCATCCCGACCATTTTGCATGATAGCGGGCGTAACGCCTGATTTTTAACGGAAGTCTCTTATCTAGTTATAGATAGGGGACTTCCTTTTTTGGTTTTTGTTAACTCCCTCCATTAGGCAGGATAAACAGGAGAGGCAGCGAATATTGTGTTGTTCCATACTTGTGTGTGAGGTGATGGAGGTGCAAGGCAAACGCATGTTCAAGTCTCCCGGAACGGTTCATAAGAAAATAGGCATTTTGTCCATGCTGCGTAATCGGTTTGTTTTCTCCTCTCTTCGCAAACGTATTATGGTGTTGCTGACGGTGGGCTTTGTAGGCTGCGCCATTCTGATGGCTTCCGTCTCCTACAATGCGATCTACACCATGCAACGCGATAAAATAAAGACCTCTATGGCTTTTGATCTGTATCAACAAACAACTAAGCAGAACCAGGTGTATAACAACCTGCTTCAGGTTACGCAACAAATGACGCCGGAAGGCACGGTGGGTCATCTGATGGAGACATATATCTCTACTGAAGACATTTATAGTCAGCGTGTTCTCTCCCGTGATATTTCCTATAATATTGGATTAGTTACTTTCTCAAATCCGGCTATGCAGCTGGTTATGTATTATAATCCCGCAAGCGGACGGGCGTCCTATTCGAATTTGCCGCTGCGCGCGGACTTTACGCTGCAATCTTTGCCTAATGTCGCCGGTATGGGAGAGCTAAAATACCAGTCTCCTCATAAATCCTTATGCCGGTTCAGCGATGATCTGGTGGTGTCGGTAACCCGGGAGGTCGAATTTCCGGACGGTACAGAGCTCGTTGTATATGTGGAAGCAAAGACCGATATCACGACAGATATGAATTCGCTTACAGAGAGCTTAAATATGCCGTATTCACTGATACTTACCGATACAGCGGGCACGGTGACCTATAGCAGCAATCCGACAGCCTTTGAGGCAGGCAGGCATCTTGAGCTTAAGGGGCAATCGGGCACAACGGATGATTATGTATGGAATCGAATGACGGGTGATTATGGCTATGACATTACGCTGCTTCTTCCCGTCTCTTATTACAACCATGAGCTCTATACGTGGAAAAATCATATGTACTGGATTCTCGCTATTGCCCTCTTAATGATGTTTATCCTTACTCTTGTCTTGCGCCGCCTCATCAACAGGCCATTTCTGTTAATCGAGAAGGAAATGAGGACGTTTGGCAAAGGATACATGGGCACCAGCCAATACCATACGGGGATTGATGAATTCGACCGGATATTCGATCAGTTTAATATTATGAAGCGGCAGATTCAGCAGCTCATCCTGGATGTGGAGCAGAAGGAAAAGCGCAGGCATCAGCTGGAGATCGAAAAGCTTGCCTACCAGATCAATCCGCATTTTCTGATGAATACGCTCAACTCTGTGCGCTGGCTGGCGGTCATGCATAAGCAGGAGGAGATTGAGAAGTTTGTATCCTCTCTCATTATTTTGCTGAACTATAACTTGGGGAAATCGGAGGAAAAAGCGACCTTCCGCTCAGAAATTCAGGTCATGAGAACCTATCTAGAGCTGCAGCAGATGCGGCATGATTTTGAAGTGAAGCTGGACATTGCAGAGGGAGCTTATCTGGACAGCCCGGTCGCGAGGTTCATCCTGCAGCCAATCGTGGAAAATGCCGTCTGTCACGGTCTCGACGATAACGGCATGCTGGAAATTAGCATTGACTCTGACGAGGCAACGCAGATGGTGCGTATTATAATCCGCGATGATGGCAAAGGACTTAGTCAGGAGACGCTGGCCCTGCTGCAGCGCGATACACCTGATCAGCAGCAGACGGGCTGGGGAATTGGACTCCGTTATGTCCGTTCCATGCTGGAATCCTTTTATGGCTACAAAGCTCATATGGGTATAGACAGCACTCCAAATCAAGGCACTACGGTTACGTTAAACCTTCCTTTTCTTGACCAACGAAAGGAGAGAGCCATGTGATACGTGTACTCATTGTTGACGATGACAAGTTGGCGCGCAAAGGCTTCATTTCCATTATGCCTTGGTCTAATCACGATATGATTGTTGTTGGAGAAGCAGCAAACGGCGCGAAGGCGCTGGAATTTATGGAGCAGCATGAGGTGGATCTTATGTTTGTGGATCTCTCGATGCCTGTAATGTCAGGAATGGAGCTGCTCCAGGTTACGCGTCAGAGATTCCCGGGTCTTCGTTCCGTCATTTTATCGTTTCATGAGGAGTTCGAGAACGTGCAGACGGCCTACCGAATGGGCGTGCTTGACTATATCTCTAAGGTGCGTCTGGAATCGGAAGATGACGAGCAAATCCTGAACCGAATCCAGCAGCAAATGGCAGGAGAGGTGATCCTTCGTACGTCGTCCAAGCCTCTCGTGACGGAGAAGCCTCTACATGCTTCCGAGCAAAACGTCGGTTCACAGGAGGAAGAGGAGTGGAGTGAGCTGGAGCAAGAATGGCGCACTCACTACTGGCTTTTTAATGAACCGGTCTTTCAGCGCTTATGCAAACAGACCGTTGCTACGAAGGTATCTTTTCGCCGTGTGGAAGGGCTGTTTATGCGTCTGCTGTCGCAGCTGGAGAGTGACCTGGCACTCCGTGCCGAGCTCCGTTCCGATGCGGATGACATCCGTTCGACGGTTGAGTGGCTGCGCGATTACAGGACACGGGTGTATGCGCAGGTTGCGGCCTCCGCCGAATTTACCAATACGACGACAAGTATTCTGAAGGCCGTGTTGTTTATCCGCGAACAGGCTTCAAATACGCTGCATGCTGAGGACGTCGCCGATCATGTGCACATGAGCCGGAGCTATTTCAGCCAATGCTTTAAGAAGCTGACAGGCTCGACGTTTAATGATTACTTGAAGCAGGAGCGGATCAGAGCCGCAGAGCGCCTGCTGTGCGAGACGAATCAGTCTATCGCATGGGTTGCGCATGCCGTTGGTTACAACGACTCCAAATATTTCTCCCAGCTCTTCTATGAACAGACCCGCTTGCTGCCCTCCGAGTTCCGAGCGCAATTCATAGGGGGGAAGATTGATTACAATTGACCGAACAAATACCTACCTTCGTTTTTACATCTCTCACAAAACAGGGCACAATCGTCCGACTCATTTTAAGCGCTTACATTGTACAATGAGTAGGCAAAGAACGAATGGTTCACAAAGAATGGCTTCACAAATCTTAAGTTAATGCTTACGAAGTAAGAATTTTTTTAGGAGGGGTTAGATGAAAAGGAATTTGGCATTATTGCTTTCTGCTGCATTACTTGGCGTAAGCTTGACAGCATGTTCTTCTTCCAATGATTCATCGAACAACAATGTGAAAGCGTCTTCAAGTCCAGATTCAGATAGTTCCGCAAGCCCAGCCTTGTCTGGGGATGACTTGGCCTTCTCCAAATTTCCGAAGCCTGTTGATGTTCACATCGGCATGGTGGTGGACCCGACGGACAAAACGCTGCCAGAAGGCGACAGCGTAAGCAACAACCAATATACCCGTTACCTCAAGGATAATTACAATATCAACGTTATTGTGGATTGGACCGCTGCTACCGGTAACGACTTCAAGCAGAAGGTCAGCCTGACTATCGCATCGGGCAAGCTGCCTGACGGTATGGTGGTCGACGACCGCTCCTTCATGACGAAAGCCGCAAGTTCAGGGCTGCTGTACGATATTGGCGATCTCTTTGATCAATATGCGTCCAAACAGGTTAAAGATATTATGGCAAGTACCGAAGGACGTGCCCTGGAAAACGCCAGCTATAAAGGCAAAATGGTGTCGCTCCCGAACATTACGGTAGACACCGACGGCGTGCACGTGATGTGGATCCGCAAGGACTGGCTCGATAAGCTGAGTCTGCCGGTGCCGAAGACGATTGCCGATCTCGAGAAAACGGCTAAAGCGTTTATGGATAACAAGCTGGGCGGGGACAAAACCATCGGTATTGCCGGCCCTTCCAAAAATACATTCCCTTATTCCACTTTCCTCGTATCTTCCAACAATATGGCTGGATTTGACCCGATCTTTGGCGCAAACGATGCGTATCCAGGCTACTGGCTCGACAATGGCGACGGGACGGTATCGTACGGAACAACGTCGGAGAATACGAAGAAAACATTGGCCGTGCTGGCTGACTGGTACAAAAAAGGACTTATCGATCCTGAAGTGGGCACTCGCGATAACACGGGGGATCCGATCAATGCCAACCAAACGGGCATTTTCTTCGGACCTTGGTGGAACGGCGGCTATGGCAATGGCGACTCCTTCAAGAACGATCCTACTGCGAACTGGCAGGCTTACCCCGTCTACTCCGATGACGGCAAATGGAATACGCATATGAAAACGACGGGCAGTACTTACACCATTATTAGCAAAAATGCGAAGCCGGACGTCGTGAAAGCGATTATGATCATGAACAATGCCCTTGTGCGCGATGAAGCGACATTTGACCTGTCCGTTGCAGTGGGGTGGTATCCGCTCCGTAACGTAATGGCTGCGGCTAACGAGACGGAATACGAGTACACCGAGCTGACGAAAGTTCTGAAGGGCGAGGCAGAACCAGAGGATTATAACGTACCGAACAGCTTGTACAAACTGATGTATGCGGATGCGAAAAAAGTAAGAGACGTCGTGAAGCCTCCGTATGACGAGCTTGGCGTCAGCAATTTCAGCACGGCCAACTTCGGCGACTTCCAGCGTTTGTATTCGCTCTTGATTGGCGATCGTCCGTTTGCAACAACTCCAATCGACAAGAAGGTCTACAGCGTCACTTACAACCAGACGCCAACGATGGAAACCAAATGGGCCAACCTGAAGAAGATGGAAGATGAGACCGTTCTGAAAATCATCCTTGGCCAGCAGCCTATCGACTCCTTCGACAAATTCGTGAAGGACTGGAAGTCTCAAGGCGGGGACGAAATCACGGCGGAAGTTGCAGAGCTCTTGAAGAAATAACGATGCGTAAAGCTTGCGGAGGGCACATATGTGTCAGTGCTTTTCGCAAGCTTTACATCCTGGTAGAGAGACAGGAGGTTATCCTTGATGAGAAAATTAGGCCATCAGAAGCACTATTATTTGATGCTGCTGCCGGGAATGGTCTGGCTTGTAATGTTCAGTATTGTGCCTATGTTCGGAATTCTGATGGCATTTCAGAATTTTAATCCGGGAATGGGGTTGTTCAAATCTGAGTGGGTAGGACTTGAAAACTTCAAGTATATGTTTCAGCTGAATGACAGCAAAACGGTTATCGTGAATACTTTTATTATCGCCATCGGCAAAATCGTGATGAATCTGATTGTACCACTTGTCTTTGCCATTCTATTGAACGAACTTCGCAGCCTTCGCTACAAGAGGCTGGTACAGACCGTTGTTTACCTGCCGCACTTTCTATCGTGGGTTATTATGTCCACGATTGTCATTGGAATCTTCGGCTATTATGGCGTTGTAAATACAGTTATCGGTTACTTCGGTGTTGACCCCAAGCTGTTTATGGCGGATTCGAGCATATTCCGTCAGTTGATCATCGGAACCGATGTATGGAAGGAATTTGGCTATAACGCGATTATTTACCTGGCGGCATTGACAGGCGTCAATCCTAATCTGTATGAGGCAGCCGCCATTGATGGGGCTAACCGCTGGCAGCTGGTCCGTAATGTTACGCTGCCTGCACTGACAACTACGGTTGTCCTGCTTGGGGTATTGAGCCTCGGCAACGTGCTGAACGCCGGCTTCGATCAGGTATATAACCTGTATAACCCACTTGTGTATTCGACCGGAGATATTTTGGATACATGGGTATACCGGCTAGGCCTGCAAAATCTCCAGTTCTCGCTGGCAACGGCGGCAGGGTTGTTCAAGTCGGTCATTAGCTTTGCGCTGATCTATATATCCTATCGTCTGGCATATCGTTATGCCGATTACACGATATTCTAAGAGGAGGACGCTGCAATGGTCAGAAATACAACGTTAGGTTCACGGGCGTTTGATATTGCTAATATTGTCCTCCTCGCTCTCCTGGTCATTAGCTGCGTATATCCTCTGTGGTACACCTTTTGTGTATCGATTTCCGAGAAATCGGCGGCTAATGCGGGCCTGGTGACGATTTATCCCATCGGATTTTCCTTGACGCCGTATAAGGAAATTATTAACGACAGTATGTTTTTTAACGCGTTTTGGATTTCGATTCAACGTACCGTGCTTGGTACATCGTTCTCCTTGTTTGTAACGGTATTAATGGCTTATCCGCTGGCAAGGCCTAAGAGAGATTTTAAAACGCGTAATATGTTCATGTGGATCCTGGTCTTCTGTATGTTGTTTAACGGGGGATTGATCCCGTGGTATCTGACCATTCAGAACTATCATCTGATCGATACGATCTGGGCGTTAGTGCTTGGCGCAGGTGTTCCGGTATTTGACGTCATCCTGATTATGAACTTCTTCCGAAATCTTCCGAAGGAGCTGAATGAGGCGGCTGTCGTTGACGGTGCTGGTCCATGGTCGGTCCTGTTCCGGGTATATATCCCATGCTCGATTCCTGTACTTGCTGCCGTAGCGTTGTTCATCAGCGTATACCACTGGAACGAGTTCTTTAACGGATTGGTGCTCAGTAACACGCAATCCAGCTATCCGCTTCAAACTTATATCCAGCAGCTTGTCGTCAACATTCCGGTTGGCACGAACCTAACGCCGGAGCAGTACAAGAAGCTCTCTGAGCTGTCTAACCGGACGCTTAATTCAGCGAAGGTGTTTATCGCAATGGTGCCGATGCTGATCGTCTATCCGTTCCTGCAAAAATACTTTGTTTCCGGTATTATGCTTGGTGCGGTGAAGGAGTAAGGGTTAGGTTTGAGTGGGGCGGCACCCCTCAACCACTAAAAACCACATCCATATGAGGATGTGGTTTTTGTTTTGCCTCGATAAGTGTCTTCACCTCCGTCTTATAATCATTAGCTCAGAAAACGCTGTGGGAAAAGGACGATATGAGCAAATGATTGTATCGGAACCGCCGTTTAGACTGATATGCTCTGAGTGCTTCAGAACGGTTGTTGTCTTAAAAACGGAATTTAGGGGAGGTGAAGGGGGAGTTTGCCGCAAGGGTGAAAATTCTTTTTGAGGAGGAATTAATTTTGAAGAAAAGATTAGCAAGTGTAACGGGTTTTGTAATGGCGATGGTGCTTACATTATCCTTATTGGGAGTGTTCAATCCAACTTTGCATGCTGCTGGCCTCGCGGTAACGGACAGTGGGGGCTGGAATGAGACGGCCTATGTAGAATGGTCACCTGTAAGCAATGCTCAGGGATATAATGTTTATGTGAAGCCTGCCAGTGCATCGGATGCAGGATATCAACAATTAGACAATGAATTGATACGGAAATATCCATCTAATTGGAGAGCGGATGCCGTAGGCTTGGCAGCTGGCAGCTATATTTTAAAGGTAGAAGCACTATTATCAGGCGGTTCAAAGGAAAGTGTGGTTACGAGTCCATTAACCGTGACGGCATTTGATCGATCTGGCTTTGCTTTTTCGTCCAACTCGCAATATGGTACGGGCTCAGGTGCTTATAACGATAATGGAACACTGAAGAATGGCGCTCAAGTGATCTACGTCACATCGGATACGGCCCAAACCGTCTCTCTTGATGTGAAGGTCAGCAGCTCCGGTACGGTACAAACTGCTGTTGGTCTAGGTGAAATTATGACACTCAGACAAAAAGGCTATGATATAACTCCATTGGCCATCCGATTGATCGGGAAGATTACTGCGAATGACTTAAGTGGACAGCTTAACGGAAGCGGATATCTTGAAGTCAAAGGGAAAAGCAATTACGCGGAAATGAACATGACATTTGAAGGTATTGGTGAAGATGCTTACGCATATGGCTGGGGAATGCTTCTTCGCTACGTCGGTAACGTAGAGGTCAGAAATCTAGGGGTGATGTTATTCCCTGACGATGGCATTTCGATGGATACAGGTAATGTGAATGTATGGGTGCATAACAATGATATCTTCTATGGAACAGCTGGGGGAGATGCGGATCAGGCAAAAGGCGATGGCTCCACAGACCTCAAGAAGGGTTCAACGTATATTACCATCTCATACAATCACTATTGGGACTCCGGAAAAGCAGCTCTTGTTGGTTTGAGCGAGTCAACCGAGTTTTTTGTAACCTTCCATCATAACTGGTTTGATCATTCGGACTCTCGTCACCCTCGTATAAGAGTGGCATCCACACATATTTATAATAACTTCTACGATGGTGTCTCCAAATATGGAGTTGGTGTTACAACAGGAGCATCCGCATTTGTTGAGTCGAATTATTTTAGACATACGAAAGATCCAATGATGAGCTCTCTGCAAGGTACGGATGCATTAGGGGAAGGCACGTTCTCGGGCGAGAACGGAGGGATGATTAAAGCTTATAACAATATCATTGTTAATGCTGACAGTCTGATCTATGCCAACTCCAATACCGGAACTGCTGCGGCTAATGCAACCTCGTTTGATGCATACTTAGCTTCGTCTAGAACGGAATCGGTTCCGAGCTCTTACAAAGCATTAGTTGGCGGGACCGCTTATAATAACTTTGATACGAGTGTCAATACGGGAGTTAATGTATCCAATATTGATAGCGCAAGCACGGTTGAGCAAGTGGTTACAGCAGAAGCGGGACGCCTGGGTAACGGAGATTTTACATGGGAGTTTAATGACTCTGTTGATGACACTTTGTATACGATTAATACAGCCCTGATGTCCAAAATAACCAGCTACACTACACAGCTTGTATCGGTTGGAGGCAACTCCGTCTCGACAGAACCGACACCTACTCCAACACCAAGTCCAACAGCTACACCAACACCGACGCCTACCCCATCAGCGACACCAACCCCAACCCCGTCGGAAACTCCAACACCGGGAGAAAAAGTTCATAACTTTACTACGAATGGAACAGCAAGTGACTTCTTCACTATTCAAGGCAATCTTTCTACCTCGAAGGGGACTGTGACTTATAATGGTCTAACCCTGACACAATGTTTGAAAATCGAGAGTGCGACGAGTATTTCGTTTACGGCGCCTGCAGCTTCAACTTTAACACTGGTGTTTAATACTGCAGACGGCACAAAAATCAAGATTGATGGAACAAGCTACGCCATGACCAATGGTATTGTCCAGGTATCTCTTGCGGCCGGAGCACACACGATTACAAAAGATGGCGTTACAAATCTTTTCTACATGAAGCTGGTGTAGAGCCCTATAATAGAAGGACCCTCAAGCCATTTGGCTTGAGGGTCCTCTTGTTATTACGGATTATCTAACCCGAATCTCGCCGTCATACGAGGCGATTACGCCGTACAGATCGGGACGGCGATCACGGAAGATGCCCCACTCGATGCGCTGCGACTCGAGCTGATCGAGATCGAATTCAGCAACAAGCACGCCGTGCTCATCGCGGCCAGCTTCTGCAATCAAGTTGCCTTGCGGGCCTGCAATAAACGATGAACCATAGAAGTTAATCGACGAGTCTTCGTCGATCTCTTCGCCGATACGGTTAGATGCGATAACTGGCATCAGATTGCAGGCCGCATGGCCTCTCATGCACATTTGCCAGTGGTCTTTAGAGTCGACAGTGCCGTCCTGCGGCTCCGAGCCGATAGCCGTTGGGTAGAACAGCAGCTCTGCTCCCATAAGGGCCATGCTGCGTGCTGCTTCCGGATACCACTGGTCCCAGCATACGCCAACGCCAATTTTGGCATATTTCGTTTTCCATACTTTAAAGCCAGTATCGCCCGGATTAAAATAAAACTTCTCCTCGTATCCAGGTCCGTCCGGAATATGGCTCTTGCGGTACTTGCCGAGTACTTCACCGTCGGCGTCAATAACTGCAAGCGAGTTATAACGTGCGTAGTTCTTCTTCTCGTAGAAGCTGATCGGAAGTACAACACCAAGCTCTTTAGCGATGCCACGGAAATGGTTAATCGCTTTGTTTTCCTCAAGCTCTGTTGCATAGACGTAATAGTCGGCTTTTTCCTTCTGGCAGAAGTACGGTGTCTCAAACAGCTCCTGCAGCAAAATAATTTGCGCGCCTTTCGCCGCCGCTTCGCGGACCAGCTCTTCCGCTTTGCGGATGTTTTCTTCTATATTGGATGTGCAGCTCATCTGTGTCGCTGCTACTTTAACAGTTCTCATGGGTATGCCCAGCCTCCTTGTAAGCCGAATCTCATTAATTTGTTGTTTAATCTGTTTCTATGCACGTCGAGCGGGCATCTGTTGTGTCGTACAGTGCACGTTGCCGCCTTCGCGGATAACAGCCATGCCGTCAATTGGACGAATGCGGAGATCCGGGAACGCTGCTTGCAGCTTCTCGATCGCTTTGCGATCGGCTTCCTCTGCTGCTCCGCCAAATACAGGCAAGATAATGCCGCCGTTAACGAAGTAGAAGTTCAGGTAGCTGAGCGTCAGACGAGTGTCCTCGTATTCCGCCAGTGGCGGCTGCTCGATCTCGATAATCTGGAGCTTACGGCCTTTTGCATCAACTGCTTCACTTAAGATACGGCGATTTTCCTGCGTGATCGCGTAGTTGTCATCAGATGGATCATCACATACCTGCAGGATCACCTTGCCAGGTGCTGCGAAACAGGCGATGTTATCAACATGCCCGTCCGTCTCATCCCCGCTAAGACCACGTTTCAGCCATACGATGGTGTCCACGTTCACGAATTCTTTTACATACGCTTCGATTTGCTCACGGCTGAGCTCCGGATTACGGTTCACGTTCAGCAGACATTCCTCAGTTGTGAGCAGTGTGCCTTCACCGTCCGTATGGATGGATCCGCCCTCCATGACGAGTGGAGCATCAAACTGTTTGACGTCAACATGCTTCAGAATCTGTGGAGCTACAGCGTCGTCCAAATCCCATGGCGAGTACTTGCCGCCCCATGCGTTAAACTTCCAGTTCACTCCGGCCAGCTCGCCGTCAGGACCCACGACAAACGTTGGGCCATTGTCGCGCAGCCACGCATCGTTATGCTCGATCGGCAGGCATTCCACCGCAGTATTATTTGCGAACAAGCTGCTTACTTTCTCCATATCTGCAGGATTAACAACAACCGTTACAGCTTCGAATTCTGCAATAGCATTGATCAGCTCGGCATAGCCGGCGCTCACCTGTTCATAATGCTCCGGATACACCATGGAGTCTTGGATCGGCCAAGAGATGAAGGTACGCTCGTGCGGCGTCCATTCAGCTGGCATTGTATAATTCAATTGTTTTGGATTCATATAGGGTAGTATTCCTCTCTCATCGCATGAACAATGTGTCATAAGCTTAATTAAACGGTTTAAACCATTTCCTATCATATAACAAAAAGTATGTCATCTCAATTACGAAGCGGCGAAATATCCTATGTTTCGCGGTGTGGCGAAATTTGTCATCTATTTATTATCCCTCATACGGTGGAAATCGATGTAATATCCTTGCTCAATAACTGCATTTGCGTGAAGTCATGTTATAATGAAGTATCCGATCGATTAGGAACAAGAGAGGAACCGATACATGAAGGTATTTGAAGACTGGAACCAAAAATTAAAAAGAGATTTTAACGCAACGAGCATCGTAGATGTATTTACTGTCACGGAGGCAGGCAAGTTACTTGGTCTCTCTAAAGACCAAATGAAGGTATTCGTGGATAAAAATAATCTCACCAAAGTTCCTATCATGAGAAATGTTCATAGATACTTGTTGCTAAAGAGTGAAATCGACCAGGTTTTAGAGAACAGGGTCGTATAGTATGGAACCCCGACCCCTTGAGGTCGGTTTTTTTTTATGTCATTTTTGTGGTGAATTAAAATAAAACAATTAGTTAATCTAATAATGGGATTCCAATGTTCTCGCTATAGTAAAGAGAATTGTAGTAAAATGATAACAAGGCAAGACTATATCATTAAGAGGTGTACGAATGGCACTTAGCTTCACTGCTCCTACGATTACTCGGTTAGAGAAAGAAATTGCTGATATACAGAAGCTTGTCCGCGAGAGTGAGACCAAACGTCAAAAGGCGTTGTCCACGATTAATAAGCTTCAGCGTGACCAGAAATTAAGTCGAAATGCTAATGACTTGAGCAATAAGATAACGCGTGAGAACAAGCTGAAAAAAGAAATTGAGGAGATCAACGGTTTCCTCAAACAATCTTCCAAACAACTTGCAGATAAGAACCAGTTGTTAACCCAGCTTCGTATGAAGACGGATGCAACGAAAAACCCGACCAAGTGAGGTCGGGTTTTGTTCTATTTTGCATTAAGATCCGGTTGATGGATGCCAATCACATTGCCTTCTGTGTCCGTGAAATATCCTTGCCACGCCATACCTGGCAGAGCGTGCTTCGGCAAGGCTAACTCGCCGCCGAGGCTGAGAATTTTGGCAGCCGTCGTATCAAAGTCTTCGACGCCCATTGTACAGGCAAAGCCGTTCATCGCTTGACCCGGCTGTGGAGCAGGTCCCATGCGCTTCATCAAAGCACCATTGATCCCCATGGCCTCCGCATCACCCGTTACGGCTCCGAAGTAAGGCATTCCGGCATAGTCGCTCCAATCCTCGAAGGTCCATCCAAATACCTCTCCGTAAAACTTCTTTGCACGTTCCACATCATCGACATGAATCTCGAAATGAATTACTCTTCCCATGATACCCTCCCAGGTTTTGGCTTCCTAATCTTTTTCTCTAATTAGGCTTTCCTTCCCTGCTTGATCTAAACGGTTTATAGAAATATAGTTTAGTATGAGATGCTGATAATTCAATTGGAGGGCAACAAGATGAGCGATAACCAGCAGGCAAATAACCTTCATACAATTACACTTGGCATGGGGTGCTATTGGAGCCCTGAGGCTTTATTTGGTGCGATGCCTGGTGTGATCAAGACACGTGTCGGCTTTGCCGGGGGGACATCACACGAGCCAACCTATCGTAATATGGGCGACCATACGGAGACAGTTGAGCTGATTGTTGACCCTGCACTCGTCTCTTACGACACGCTGTTAGAAACATTCTGGAACAACCATAATCCCTATAACATCAACGGATATAAGGATCGGCAATACCAATCGCTTCTTCTCTATCATGACGAGGAGCAAGAGGAGGCTTTCCGTAGGATTAAGAGCAGGATGGAGCGGGACAAGGGTAGTCTGGATACTGAATTAGCGCCGTTCCAAACCTTTTACCCAGCTGAAACCAGGCATCAGAAATATTATTTAAAAAGATTCCCAGATGCGGTTGCGAAGTTGAGCACCCTCTACACATCCGACGAGGAGCTGGAGAACTCGACCTTGGCGGCCCGATTAAATGGAGTGGCGAAGGGTTTTCTCAGCTTGGAGCGTCTGCAGCATGAAATAGATCAATGGCCAATAAGCACAAACGAGAAAGTCCAGATAATCTCCTTGATTCGACAAATTCGTTGGTAAGGGTAGTTCTTTTAACTTATTTAATATAACATGATATATCATTAATCTATAGTCTAAAGGATTTAAATACTTATGATATATTGACATAATATTAACCAAACATTATATTATTGAATGACTGAAGCCGATCGTATACATGCATGCGAATCGGCTTTTATTTTTTGCCCAATATAGAGGAGGGATGTTAGTGACTAGTAAAATTAGAAGGTCAAAGCTTATCGTGTTGCCCGTTGTTTTTGCACTCTCGATTAGTCCCTTATTTCCAAACGGAATACCTCAAGCCCATGCTTTCGATGCAGCAGATGCGAAGACAGCGATTGAAGCCTACAACGACACATTCTGGGATGCGAGCGCCAAGTATTTCTGGAAAAACTCCAATCATGACGGATATCAGGATTTTTGGGTGGAGGCTGAGCTGTGGGAGCTCGTGATGGATGCTTATCTCCAGGCTTCAGATCCGGAATTAAAAGCAAAGCTGCGTACCCAGATTGATGAGGTGTTCGACGGTGCTGTTGCGAAGTACGGCCAGGATTGGACGAATAACACGTTCAACGACGACATTATGTGGTGGGCGATGGCGAGTGCAAGAGCCTATACCATTACGAATGATGCGAAATACCTCGAGAGAGCGGAATATTATTTTAACTACGTCTATGATACGCAGTGGGACGATGAGTTTGCGAGCGGCGGTATTTGGTGGAAGAGCGATGACCGTACGACGAAAAATGCCTGCATTAACTTCCCTGCTGCCGAAGCCGCGGTTTTCCTATACAACGCAACACATAACGAACACTATTTGGATGCTGCCGCAACCATCTATCGTTGGAGTAAAACGATGCTGACGGATGGAAATGGCAAGGTATTCGACCGGATTGAAACAAAAAACGGATCTATTCAAGATGCGACTCACTATAATCAAGGCACGTTTATTGGAGCGGCAGTAGGTCTCTATCAGGTTACGGGAGACAAGGTGTACTTGGATGATGCGCTTAAAGGGGCCACCTTTACGAAAGAGCGGATGGTTGATGTGAACAAGCTGCTGCGCTATGAAGGTCCAAACGGCGATTTAAAGGGCGGCAAAACGATACTCGTTCGTAATCTCGGTTATCTTCAGAAGGCGGTAAACGAAAGAACGGAGAGTCAGTACAAAACCTTTGCCGACAGCTATAATGAATGGCTTGCTTTAAATACCGATATGGCTTGGAGTCATCGAAATGCAGATAATCTGGTTGACAGCAACTGGGCAGGTCAGCAGCTGTCCGGGACCTTTGAATCGTGGAGTTCTGCTGCAGCCGTGGAAGCATTGACTGTTCTTAAGCCGCAGAATGCGGGGGAACTGACCTATGCCGTTAAGAACCCATATAGCAGAATGGAAGCGGAAAACTTCAATATCGTAAATGGTCCTGGCCTGGAAGGCAGCATCGAAGGCTCGCTTCAGCTTGGAGGAATCCAAGACAGTAACTATGCCGCTTATAAAAATGTAGATTTTGGTTCGGAAGATGGTGCAAGCGGTTTCATTGCACGGGCATCAAGCGGAACCGGCGGCGGTAACATTGAGATCAGGCTGGATGCTCTAGACGGGCCGAAAGTGGGTACATTGAATGTCGAGGGTACCGGCAACTGGAATACTTTTATTGATGCGGTTACGCTGCTGAAGGATGATCAGGGTAATGCAAGCGCTGTGACAGGCGTCCATGATGTGTATCTGGTGTTCAAAAAAACGAATGATTCGTATTTGTTTAATCTGAACTGGTTTACCTTTACGAAGACAGATCCAACAAAGACGGATGCTTATGCCAAATTACAAGCAGAAGACTTTGTAAGCAGTGACGGATTGAGTATTAACTCAAGCGGAAAATATACAGACGGCATTCATCATAACGCTTATGCTTCTTATGAAGATATTGATTTTGGCTCCGGCGCTGCTGGAATTACGGCACATCTCACCAGTGGCAGTCAGGGCGGCTCGATTGAGGTGAAGCTGGACAGTCTGGACGGTCCGACGGCAGGAGTTATCGAGGTTCCTGCATTAGGCAGCTGGAATGATTGGGTCGACATTACTTCCATCATCGATGATTCGAAGGCTGTTGGTGTTCATGATGTATATCTAATCTTCCACGGTGCAGACGGCAGCGATTACCCTTGTAATCTGGATTGGTTCACCTTCTCTACGATTAAAGGTAAATCAAGGGATGCTTACGGAAAGCTTGAAGCAGAAAATTATACGAACAGCATAAACGCAGGTACGGAAAATGGCGGTAATCAGACGTACCTCGCAGGTATCTACGGTCCGAATAAGCCTTACGCGATGTACAATTATATTGATTTTGGCGATGCGAGCCCTACTCAATTCAACATTCAGGCTGCAAGTGATACGGCAGGAGGAACAATTGAAGCTCGTATTGACGGTATCAATGGACCTGTCATTGCAACGGCCGAAGTAAGCGGCACAGGTGGCTGGCAGAAGTTCCAGGTATTCTCCGGTAATGTAACCGCTCCTGTAACGGGTAAACATCTCGTTTACCTCCTATTTAAGGGGAATGACTGGTTATACAACTTCGACAAATTCACCTTTGGAGATCCCTCTGTCTTTACCGCAGAACCTCCTGCGCCTGAACCTGTCGAAGATCATGTTGCGCCGGGAGAGGTAGAGAATGTTCATGTTACCCGAGATAACAGCGAGCTGACGGTACAGTGGGATGGACCATATGCGGTGGATGGGGATGTTGTCCACCTTAAGCTGGTTCGTAATGGTCAGCAGGTTGGCGCAGTTAAAGAAGTGAAGCGTGGCGTTCAGACGACCGTATTGACTGGAATCGAAGCCGATCTGAGCTATAGTCTCGTTATAAGCGCTGCAGATAAGTCCGGTAATGAATCGGCAGGAGTGACAGTTGCTGTTCCTGCAGTTCCCGTCTATTCTTTGACGGCTAACGGGTCCAAATTGGTGGAAGGTGCGGTGCTTGAGGATGATTCGTATCTGCGCTTCCAGGTTGGTGATGGCAAGACCGCGATTCAATCGGCTAGTCTTATTTTTGATGGTAAGACGTATACAGTAACTCCTAAGAATTCACGGGAGCTAAGCATTGAACTTGCAGGTCATCTGGGAGAGAAATCGGTTGCCATTGCAGTAGAGGATGCAGCGGGGAACAAGCTTCAGAAGACGATTCATGTCCAGGTGAAGACGAGTATTAAGAGCATGAACAATCTGGTTGATCGATACAAAGCCTCGAATGAGGTGAGTAAATCACTAGCTTCACAGCTTTCGGCTAGTCTGAAGCAAGCTCAGCAGCATTTGGACAAAGGGAAGCGGGATCAGGCGATCAAGCAGATGGAGAACGTTATGAAGCAGCTGAATAAGGCAAGTAAAAAGGACGTTTCGGATCATGCTAAAAGTGTATTAAATATCGATGCGAATACCCTTATTGCTAGCTGGAAAAAGAAATAGAATAAAATGAAGGAAAGACGCTCCCGCCACACTTAACATGTGAAGGGAGCGTCTTTTGAATTAGGAAATTACAGCTTCCAGATGCGGTACAGAATGACTGCTGCTCTGCACGAGTGAGTTGATCTGTTGGTGCAAGCTTGCCGCCATTGCTTTTGCAGTTCAGGTGCTCTTACAAGAAGGGCGATATAATGGCTTTCGTCGGCCTCTCCGAAATACTCTTTTCGAGGCTCAATCACTTTCAAGCCTGTTCTCTGGCGGTCTATGCTTAACGTCTGAAATTGCTCTCAACCGTCCAAGACTGGGCTTGCCCTTAGCCTTTCCAAGCAGGATTTCCACCTACTAAACTCCACAACCAAGCTTAGTCGCACCGAATGTTGAGCTATAAAATATAGTAGTTTCTTCTTTAATTTGTATACTGTAAAGCGCTTTCATGTGGATTATCATTGAATTGACCTATCACGCAAGGAGGACATGATCGTGATACTATGTAAAGATTCGAAAGGGGGCCCCTTTTTTTATCATGTAAGTGTAAGCGCTTTACCTTGAGATGACCCTTATTTAAGGGAGATACAACATGTCCAAAAGGATTTTGGCGCTGCTATGCAGCCTATTGCTGGTCGTTGCATCGATACCCTTCGCCTCGTTGACAGTAGCGGCGGCTGACAGTTCCGGCAGAACGGTTCTTTGGTAGATGGAGTCGAACATGTTGGGCGCTCCGGGTATGACTAGACAATAAGATTGTGAGTCCCGCTGTCATGACAAGGAGCTACAGAATGGATGTGAAATGTGCTCATTCCTCTCGTAACAGGTTTGGTGGTAAAAGAAAACCCTTGTTCCGCAAGCCTCGGCGAATGGCCAAGAGGCTTTATAATATTTTTGGAGGGGAAGTAACGCGATGAATATAAGGTTAAAGCAGATTTTGATGATAGTGTTTGCGGTTACATTGTTGTTGCCGCAGTTTGGGATCGCCCAGAAGGCGAGTGCGGCAGATAGTTCCGGCAGCACGAATGAAAATTATACTTTAAAAGTTCAAACCACAGGCGGGAACCAGTGGGATGGCGCGCAAATAGACACAGGGGCAAGCGGCTTAAACCTCGTTGCCGGCACAACCTACACCTTCTCATATGACTTATACACCCCTGACCAAGATGTGGCGGGCATTGTTTTGCAGACCAACGGAAACTACAACTGGATTAAAAATACGGGAGCTTTAAGTGCTGCAAGCCCCGGTTGGACTTCATACACTGCGAATTATGATTACTTAGCCGCAAGCGGCGCACAGATTCAGTTTGTTAAAAGCGGTGATAGCGGTGCTACGGATGCAAAGAATATAACTTACTACATCGACAACTTTGTTGTTAAAGACACTACAACCGGCAATATTGTTTACACTGCCGACTTTGACGACCAATCTACTGATGGTTTTGCACCAAATGGGAATGCTACACTGTCTACTGTTGGTGCTGTAACAACACCAACGATCAACCCAGATGTACTCACCTTGCAAAGCATTAAGAATACGTACCCGAATTATTTGATGGGCAACATCATCGGCCCCTATTACATGCATGACCCAATCATGCCCGTCCTGAAAGCCCAGTTCGGCGTTGTGACGCCTGAAAATGCGATGAAGCCGGCTTCGCTGATCGGTACCAGCGCCTCTACGCATGATGTTGCGGATCTGAACTATACCGAAGCGGACACGGAGCTTCAGAGCGCGATCGACAATGGCCTAAAAGTACATGGGCATACGCTCGTCTGGGAAGGGCAATCGATTCCGTGGCTGAACAACGATAAGATCTCCGACTCCGACTCGACTCCGTCCAACCCAGGTCTGACCGCGGATGGGGCTTATGCGAACATGAACGCGTATATTAACACGGTGCTCAAGCATTTTGACGACAAGTTCAACGCGAGCACGCAGAACATTATCTCGTGGGACGTCGTCAACGAAGCGATGGGGGGCTCCGTCCGTGACAGCTCTCTTAGTCCGACAGACTGGCACAGCTACCTGAAATCCACCCCATGGCTGAAGGCGACGGACGAGAACTACGTCGAACAGGCGTTCAAGTACGCCCGTGCAGCGGAGCCGAATTACAACGTCCTGTTGTACTACAACGACTATAGCATGGACGACCAGAATAAGGCCGCGGCAGTTCGCGACATGGTAAAAGACATTAATGACCGTTGGGCTTTGGATAACCCTGGCAAGCAACTCATACAGGGCGTCGGCATGCAAGAGCATAACGGCCTCGGCACCAACCCTAACAATACGCGCAAGACGATCCAGATGTTCAAGGATATTGGCGTCAAAGTCTCGATCAGCGAGCTGGACATCTCCGCTGGCACGGGCGGAACGCAGACTGCCGATCAGAAAACAGCCCAAGCCGCACAGTACGCACGGTTGATGCAAGTTTATACCGATCCCGCTTTCAAGGACACAGTGCAGCGCATCACACTCTGGGGGCTGACAGACACTAACAGCTGGTTGGCTTCCGGTAGTCCGTTGCTGTTCGACGGCAACCTGTACCCGAAAGACGCGTTTTACGCCGTGATTGACCCGGCCGGATATCTTGCGGATTACCAAGCTCCGACAAAACCTGCTGGGGGCAAAACCTCAACAGCCGCAAAGGGAACGCCGACCATTGACGGCAATATGGACGGCATTTGGAATACAGCAACGCCTATCGATATCAATGTAACCCAGGCAGGCAACACGAAGGCAGAAACACACATGCCTGCGGCTACCGCTCGCATGTTGTGGGATAACTCGAACCTGTACGTAATCGCGCAGGTGACCAAAGATCCGTCCGAACCGTTGGACAAGGGGAACGCAAACCCTTGGGAGCAGGATTCAGTGGAAGTGGTTGTTGACCTGACGAACGGCTCCAGCGCCATGTACTCGAACGCTTCCGGGCATTATCGCGTTCGGTATGACGGCTTTGCGTCGGTAGACGCAGCCATGACGGATAATCAGGGTATTGCAACGAAGATGACTTCTGCGACGACGTATGACGAGACGACGAACTCCTACACCGTCGAGATGAAGATTCCATTTATCCAGATTACGCCTGAGATTGGCACTCAGATCGGCCTTGATGTTCAGGTGAATGACGCGAAGGCCGGTGCGCGCATTGGCGCGTTTGCTTGGAACGACGCTACCGGAACGGCTTATCAGGATCTATTCAAGATTGGCACGTTGCAATTTGCTGCAGCAGGGTCGATCACTCCACCATCAAGCGGCGGTACAACATCGCAGGGATCTAACATCACAGTTGATAAAAATCATATCACTGCGAAGGCTCAGCCGGACAGCAACGGTACAGCTTCCGTAACCATCAGTTCGAGTGATTTCCATCAAGGAGTCAGTCAATCAACAGACAAATCCGTGACGATTCAAGTGCAACTCGCTGCCGGCGTTAAAGAAGTTCAAGTCAACCTGCCGACAGATCAAGTTCTAGCGCTGTCGGATCAGATCAAATCGATCGCCATCGACACCGGTTTGGCCACTGTTTCAATCGATCCGAATTTGCTGAAGCACAGCGATGCGAGCGGAACCGGTAACGTTCAATTGTCCGTATCCGTCGTTGACCCGGCTTCGCTGTCCGACGCGGCAAGGAGCCAAGTAGGCGGAAATACCGTCTATAATTTCAACTTAAGCGTCAACGGCACAAAAATTACGAAATTTACCGGAAATGACGTTAAAGTCAGCATGGATTACACCCTGAAGCCGGGTGAAAATCCAAACAATGTCGTTGTCTATTACATCGATGATAACGGCAAGCTGGAAATCGTCAAAAACGGGAAGTACAACAAAGCGACGGGCAAAATCGAATTTACGCCGAAGCACTTCAGCAAATACGTCGCCAAGGTCAATGGTTCTACATTCAAAGACGTGAACAATATACCTTGGGCGGTGGAAAGCATCCAAGCTCTCGAAGCGCGGGGTATTGTTTCCGGAGTTAAAACTGGAACTTTCGCGCCCAACAATCAGGTTACCAGAGCCGAGTTCATCCAAATGCTGATGAATGCACTTGATCTGAACATTGATAAGGCAACCAGCACCTTTACAGATGTCAAGGAAGGCGCCTGGTATTATCAGGCCATTGCTTCGGCCCAACAGCTCGGTATCGTTAACGGGAAAGCGGATGGATCTTACGGCATCAACGATGCAATCAGCAGGCAGGAAATGGCCGCAATGCTGTATCGTGCCATAGCGAAGACAAATGTAAAACTTCCGAATTCTGTTAATGAACTCAAGTTTGCCGATGATTCAAGCATTTCGGCCTATGCAGCACAAGCAATTAAAGCATTGCAGCAAGCCGGAATCGTGAGCGGTATGGAGAACGGGACGTTTGCCCCTGCCAGCAACGCAACGCGCGCTCAAGCAGCAGTTATCATTTACGGATTGTTTAAATTAATGTAAGTTCAGACATCACAAAAAAAAGAAGCCTTCCTCCCCATTGCCGTGGGGGGGAAGGCTTCTTTTTAAAAGTCATGTTTTCGCGTTCTTATAGTCGAACCTTCTTTTTCTCCCGAAACAATAGAAAGAACAGCATCGAAGCCGTTACGTATAAGAACCCCGTAATGCTGAACGTAATGGCATATCCCCAGTAGTAGCCATAAGCCGTAATGAGATGGGAGTGGATTGGACCCATGGTGGCCCATCCCATCATGAAGGCAGTCTGCATGCAGGAATTAGCTAAGCTTTGTTTCTTGACCGAGACCCGGTCCATAAGAGTAGCGGATAGGAGCGGATTAGCTGCGTTCATAAGAGCCTGCCGGAACAAGAAGCTGATTGAGGCTACAATAAGCATATTCGTAAAGCCGGTTATGAGCAGGAATGGAAGCGACAGGGTCTGGAAAATCACGATCGCTTTCACTTGTCCAACCCGGTTGACCAGCTTTGGACCAATCAGCATGGAGAAGATCGTCATGACTTGTCCAAGCGCCAGCAGGAAGCTCATCCCGCTTAACGAGGTCGAGAATCGATTCGTGAAATACAAATTTAAATAAGGAATGACAAGTCCGGAACCAATTCCGATTAGCAGCTCTACAGCCGCAAACGCTGCGATAAAGCTAAATTCCCCTTTTGTCGGAGTAGATTGGTTGATGGTCGCTGTTACGGCAGGTTTCTCGGGATGCTTCGTTTCCTTCATAGCCTGCAGCGGCAGGAAGGACGCTATTGTCGCTATACTGCCTGCAAGTAACACAAGCTTGAACGAAAGCCTTTCGCTTAATCCCGCAGCTTGCAAGACATCGGATATGACACCTCCGCCAAGGCTTCCGGCCACTTGGGCAGCAAGGACAAAGGCAGAGTAGATACTGAATATGCGCAGCCTGTCCGTCTTCGCCACATTGGCGGCAAGGAAGGGGATCGCGAGTACTTGAAAGATGGTAGCAAATAAGCCAGTTAGGACGGCGGTGATAAGAAGGCTGCTCTCTGACTCGAAAAAAGAGCGACCAACGAGTACAACTCCGCTGCATAAGGCGCCAATGACGAGTAATCGCTTGCGGCTGGCTCGATCGCCAAATAAGCCAATTGGGATAAAACATAAAGCCGTGGCAAGTGACTGCATGCTGACAACAGTTCCGCTCATGGCATCGGGGTAGCCAAGCTCATGGATATATAAGTTGTATAATACCGAGAAAAGCCCCGTTCCGAATTGATATAACATGTTCGCTAGGAAGAATAGACGAATGTTGCGGGACCAGCCATTCCACTCTGCGGTGGTGGATTGAATGAATTTCATGATGTAAGTGCCTCCTGATGCTATTCCAACCTTCAACATTACTCCTGTGCCAACCGTAAAGCAATCGGAAATTATTGTGGATCATGGTATGCTAAAATGAATAATCACACATATAGTCCTGTTTGAGCTATATGTGATTATTCATACTTCGTAAGCATAATAGTAGATCACAAGAGAAGAGGGAATTAGATGCAGACGTTTGTTGTGCTTGGCAGTATTTTGATGGTCATTGCGGTTGCTATTGGTGCGTTTGGGGCGCATGCGCTCAAAAGCAAGATTGAGCCGGACAAGCTCAAAGTTTATGAGACTGGCGTGCAGTACCACATCATTCATGCCTTAGGATTAATTGGAGTTGGCCTTCTGGTGGACCGTTATCCGGATTCCGGAATGATTGTGACGGGAGGATGGTTCCTCGCCGTAGGCATTCTGTTGTTCTCGGGAAGCTTGTACGTATTAAGTATGAAGAGAGTACGGCTGCTTGGCCCAATCACGCCGCTTGGCGGATTATCTTTTATGATTGGCTGGGTATTGATTGCAATTGGCGTGCTGTAGATAGTGGAAACCGGCCTGATCGAGGCCGGTTTTTTATTTTAATAGTTGATCGCGATATTGTACAGTGATTCGTTTATTTCACAATAGACCGTCCGTCGAGCAGCATGATAAGTTAACCTTCAATAAAGTGGCGGCAATGCCTATGGAGGAAGGGGAACTATAGCATGTTTAAGATGGAACCACGTCTAGTTGTGACAAAATATAGAGGCAGTGAAGTGTTTAAGTCCTTTGATATTCCATTGACCGGGCAGGGAATGGATAACATAGCTTTAACCTCAGACTGGTCCGTAACGGTGAGAAGTGAGGGTTCTATCGACCATCCGAATGGACAAATGCTGGAGGCTGAATTTCAGTCAGACAGCATCTCAAACGAATCAACTGTTGCGTTGTCTTTTCATTTAAGTGGGTGGTCCGTAGAGAATTACGTACTTGTGCCTGGTGCCGTATATGCCGGTAATCGCTTTGAGGTCCGCGAATTATCCTATGCGCCCTGCTGGTCTCGAATCGATGATGCTGGACCTGATGTCCCTAATTTGATTACGGATGTTCCGCGTCTATCGAATGAAGCGGGAGTACCTTCAGCTATTCATCTCTTGACGGGGGATGCTGCAACACCTGCGATTGGGATTATCGATCAGAAGTCAGCAACGGGCTGGCTGTTCGTAACCAAGCAAGGTACAGCCCTTGGGGACAGCTCGATGCATGTGGTGGAAAATGAGGATCGAAGCTCAGTGCGGATTTCATTCCAAGCCCCAGGGGTCAGACCGTCTACGAAATATGAGATGACAACTACCAAAGTGCCAAGCGCCGATAGAGGGCATGACTTCAAGCCTGGAGACAAGGTCCAGCTGAGCTGCAGGCTCTACCGTTTTCCTTGCTCCAGCGTACAGGATTTATTCGAACGGTTTGCGGCGGTGCGCAGGCAAGGACTGCCTGCAGCCAGCTTGGCACCAAGTCTGCCATTCTCCGCTGCATGGGAGATCCAAGAATCGAAGTACAATGCGATGAACTGGAATAATGAGCTTGGTTATTACGCGGTTGGCACCGTTGATATGAAGCATCAGGATTGGCAGGTTGGCTGGGTAGGAGGCGGCATGTCGAGTCTGGCCTTGCTTCTAGAGGGCAGCGAACTCTCGGTGAGCCGGGCGTTAGACACGCTTCGTTTCCTGTTCAGCAGCCAGACGGAAGCGGGCTTTTTCCATGGCGTCTGTCATAACGGGCAATGGTACGGCGACGAATTTAATGATGATCCTGATCGCAGGTATCCGAAGCAGTGGCATATTTTGCGAAAAAGTGCCGATGCCTTGTATTTCATCATGAAGCATCTGCTTGCGCTTGAACAGGTACGGCCGGATTTTGAAATCCCGGCAGACTGGCTGGACGGCACGCGACGGCTTGCTGACGCTTTCGTAAGATTATGGCACCGATATGGCCAATTTGGCCAATGGGTCCATACCGGAACAGGGGATACCATCATTGGCGGCTCGGCAGCCGGAGGTATTGCGCCAGCAGGTCTTGCCCTATGCGGAGAATATTTTAATGAGGACTGCTATACGTTCGTAGCGGAACAATCCGCCAGACAATATTACCGGCAGTTCACCTCTCAGGGGATCACGACAGGCGGGCCGGGGGAAATCCTGCAATGCCCGGACAGCGAGTCTGCGTTTGCTTTACTCGAATCGTATATCGTTCTGTACGAGACAAGTGAAGACCAGGAGTGGATCGAGAGAGCTGAAGAGGCTGCGCTTCAAGCCATGACATGGTGCGTTTCCTATGATTTCGATTTTCCGAAGGGCTCGACCTTCGAGAGGCTGGGTATGCGTACGACAGGTTCGGTTATTGCTAATGTTCAGAATAAGCATAGTGCACCGGGGATTTGTACGCTGTCTGGTGACTCACTCTTTAAGCTGTATCGGGCTACCGGCAATAAGCGTTATCTAGAGCTGCTGCGGGAAATCGCCGGCAACCTGCCGCAATATTTGTCTCGGGAGGATCGACCAGTTAGGGGCTGGGATGGACGAGATATGCCGCCTGGTTATATGAGCGAACGGGTTAATATGAGCGATTGGGAAGGCGAATCTTTTGTCGGCGAGGTCCTGCCTCTTTCCTGCTGGTGCGAGGTATCGCTTATGCTTTCCTATGCGGAGCTTCCTGGCATTTATGTGAATAGAACCAGCGGAGATATCACGGTGATCGACCAAGTAAAATGCAGGTTGGAAGAGGGTGCGGAATTAGCCCTCGTGGTGACGAATCCAACAGCTTACCCGGCAGAAGTGAAGCTGCTTGCGGAAACAGAGGAAGAAGCGGCGATACCGCTTGGTTCATGCGGTCATGTAGAATGGAGGCGGGTTCAAGTTGGCCCTGGTGAGACCGTTCGAGTCGTGTTGTAGTTCATAGGAAACCTGGCCATTTATGGTCAGGTTTTCTTTTTTTCTTTTTTATGAACGATACCGTACAGAAGTATTACTTGGAAATTAATTAACATATACTGGTCTATCTAGACGCTGTCGTACAGCAGAAAGAAGTGATGGACGATGCCACGCATAATTGTGACTGAAGAACAGTGGATTCATCTTGGAGCAGAGCGGTTTGCACAAGGGGGGATTGAAGCTTTAGTGATCGAGAAGATGGCGTCAAAACTGAAATGCAGCAAAAGCAGCTTTTATTGGTATTTCTCCAATCGCAGCGAATTCGTTCGGAAGATCGTGGACTACTGGAATACGATTCTCACGCAGCAGGTGATGACGGCTTCATCAAAGGTGATGACAGCAGAAGAGAAACTATCCGTGTTGATGCATCATATGTTCTCAACGACACAGAAGGGCGATTTTCTATTTTATCTCCGAAAGCTGTCCCTGGAAGAGGCAGATTATCAGGAAGTGATTGAACGGCTGGAGACATTCAGAATGAACTTCGCCAAAGAGTTGTTCGTACAGACCGGTATGCCTGAGGACCTCGCAGAGCATAAATCATGGCTGCTTTATCATTATTTCATTGGCTGGTACGAAAGGCATAAGTCGCAGCAGCTTGCTGAGGAAGATGTGCATCATCATGTGACAAGGCTTCATAAATCCTTGTTATAGGAGTTACTTTGTATGCAGTCTCCACAAGGAAACGGGAAGAATTTGTTCATTTCACTAATAAGGTGCCAGGCAAATTGACGGGAAGTGAGCTGGAAAGCTATAGTGATGACAAATCTTTCAGAACCTGTTAGGAGGGGCCGTTGTGGAGAATAACCGTGCTGAACATGTTGCTTATTTGCAAAGATGTGTAGAATTGTCCTGGATGGCCAGAAGAGCAGGGAATACCCCGTTTGGAGCGCTGCTTGTTGGGCAAGAGGGTGACATTTTATTAGAACAGGGCAATATCGAAGTCACGGAATCGAACTGCACGGGACATGCAGAGACGACCTTAATGGAGGCCGCCTCCAAACGTTACAGCAAGGAGGAGCTCTGGAATTGCACCTTATATACGTCGACTGAGCCTTGTGCGATGTGTGCCGGAGCGATTTTCTGGGGGAATGTTGGACGCGTTGTATATGCCATAACCGAGAAACGTTTAATGGAGCTGACCGGTGATGCCGATCAGAACCCGATGCTGGATTTACCATGCAGAGAAGTATTTAATAGAGGCGCTAAAGCGATTGAAGTGATGGGACCTTTCCCGGAGGTTGAAACAGAGGCTGTAGCTGCCCATGAAGGATATTGGAAATAGTCATCTTATATAAATAAAAGCCAGCCGTATGAGCTGGCTTTTTGCTATGTGCTTGAATTAGAAAGTAGGGTAGGAACGAACGAAGAGGAATTACTCAGCTAATGCTTCTTTGGTGATGGTTTCAATATCGATCGGGGATTTGGCCCCTGCGCTAACGAGGTCGGGGAGAATGTGCTCCAGGAAGTAATCGACGCAATGAAGCGGGATTTGTTTGATTTTGATAAGAGCTGACCGGTACATAACGATAAATTCCTTCTCGGTATTCCCGAGTTGCAGTTCAGTGAACGCCTCGTAAATTTGATCCAGCTTATCGGCTACCTCAAGAATCTGACCTTCCACGGAATTGTCTTTGCCTTCACGCAGCTGTCTGCGAAATATCGATTTGAACTCCTCAGGAATATTGTCATCGATAAAATGAGCGACCATTCCTTCCTCGACTTGCTGCAGCATCGAGCGGAGCTCCAAGGAATAATGCTTCACGGGCGTTTTGATATCCCCGATAAAAATTTCTCCGTAATCATGACTGCTTGTAATTTCGTAAAGCTTCTTCCAATCGACAGTGACGCCATTCTTTTCTTCAATATCCGCTAAGGTCTTCGCATACTGAACGACCTTCCAGGAATGCTCCGAAACACTATGCTCCTGAAATTTAAATTTACCTGGGCAGCGGATAATTCTTTCCAGATCAGTCAGTGACTGAAAGTACGTATGAATTCCCATAAGTTATTGTCCTTTCTTGGATTTAGATTAGTCTGCTGCACAAGTTCAGTATAGATCCGGATTGTTAGGGGACCATTAACGCCCGGCTGGAAGTTTCAGGGCTGCAAAAATTGATAGAGTTCATAGTCGATAGGCTAGTTCGGTTTCACTCACCTTGAATATCCTAAATAAAGGAGTTGAGGTCAAAGTGAATCAAAAGTTAGTTCTCACTATTTTAGGAAGTGGAGGGGGTGTAGCTAAATCGGTTCTCGCCATCTTGGACAAAGCGTTCCAGGATACGAATGATCCGATTCATTCTTACATCAGTCAGATTGATCTTCATTTGGTGGACAAGAAGCAGAAGGACAAGTCATATTACGAGCAATTTATTCCGCATGTGGGCTTTACGCTGCATCAAATGGATTTGGGTAACCTGAACAGGTTCCGGCAGCATCTGAAGGATACTCACACAACCATGGTTATTGATGTGTCCTGGGCCGATACCGTGGAGATGCTGCAATGCTGCGATGAACTTGGAGTCCAGTATATCAATACGGCTTTGGAAAATACGATGGTGGATGAGAAGGAGGAGCTTGAAGGCTTTACGTTACTCGAACGATACCGGATTTTTGAGGAAAACAGAATACGGTTTCGCGGCACGAAGGCGATCATTGGCTCCGGAATGAATCCGGGTGTCGTGCAATGGATGGCTCTTAAGATGATGCAGCAAGTGCCAGACGAGCTTCCTATCGGTTGTTATATTGTTGAGCATGACGATACTTTTTATGCCGATCTGTCAAAGGTTAAGAAGAAAACGGTGTATACGACATGGTCACCGGAATGTTTTCTTGATGAGGCGATCTTGAATTATCCGATGTTTATGAAGCAGCATATGGCGATGTTTCTGTATAACGATGTATATGAGCTTGAATTCAAAGTGGCGCTGGGGGACAAGCAGTTTAACGGCTGCCTGATGCCGCATGAAGAGGTTGTGACGCTGGGCAAAGCTTTCGATATGGAGTTTGGCTTTATTTATCGGGTTAATGATTATACAACAAATGTGATACTGGATAATCTCAGTAACGCCAATGATCTGTGGAACTGGAATCATCAAGTGCTTGATCCGCTGGATGGCGAGCTGAATGGATCCGATTTGGTTGGTGTTCTGCTCGTGTACAAGGATAAGGAACGGTATATGTACAACGTGATGAGCAATAAGGAGATTTTTGCCGAGTACAAGACCAATGCGACGTATTTTCAGGTGGCATGCGGCATTTATGGGGCATTATCGACACTTCTGCTGGATGACATCCCAGATGGTATTTATTATGTAGATGAGCTGTTGCTTCAAACGGATTCCGGATATGGTCAGTATCTCACTTATTATATGAAGCATTTTGTGACTGGCGAGAATGACAAATCGGACGGGCTTCTGCTCGATCGCTTGCGCAAGTAAGGATTAGAAGGGGATGAATATGAAGAACAAAACAAATTTAACAGGTTACAATAAAGAAGAAAATGAGGAATTGTGGCTGTGGGATGATCTTCCTGAGCTTGATATGGAAGTCGGCTATAAAGTGCAGGAGCTGCTTCACTACGAGAAATCTCCGTTTCAAGAGTTAAGTATTGTGGAGACAAAAGGCTTTGGCCGCATGCTTGTACTGGATGGAACTCCACAAGTGACTTCTCAGGATGGCTTCATTTATAACGAGATGATCACGCATATTGCGATGACTACTCATCCTGCGCCAAAGCAGGTTGCGATGATTGGTGGAGGCGATTGCGGGCCGGCCCGCGAAGCAATGAAATATGAGAGTGTGCAGCATATTGACGTCGTAGAAATTGATGAACGAGTGATCGAGGTATGCAAGACATGGCTGACGAAAGAAGCCGAATCGGACAAGATACAAACGATTTTTAAGGATGGTTATGCATGGATTCAGGGGCAAAAGAATAAATTCGACGTTCTCCTGGTTGACCGTTCGGACGCTTATGGACCTGCTGTCAGTCTGTACAAGCCACAGTTTTATCAATACGTGCATGACAGCTTATCGAGTAATGGTATCGCAGTGTTCCAGTCCGGCTCCCCCTATTATAATGCGGGCAGCTTAGGCAAAACGATTCGTAACTTGAAAAAGCATTTTCCCATCGTACGGACTTATTTATGCGCGATCCCATCGTTCCCCGGTGGAATATGGAGCTTTACGATTGCCTCGAAAAAGTGGGATCCTCTTACGGCCGATTTGAATAATCTGCAGTGGCAGACAACGAAGTATATAACCCCTGATGTATACCGGTCGAGTTTTGTATTACCGCCTTATATTAAGAACGCTATAGAAGGAAAGTAAAGCTGAAGGTCCCGCCTGCTGCCGCTTAACTGCCGAAAAATGAAGAAACACATAGTTATGTGTTTTTTCTTTTGCATGGAAGGATTAATGGATAATAATAATTGCATATTGAGCAAAAATAATTAAATGTTTATTCTATTTTCGAGATATAGAATTTGTTATGATTATACATAGTGCATATAGAAACTTAGGTAGGAGCAATCATATGAATACACATGGCATTCCATTAGAAGGTTTTGCTGCATTCAGCAGAAAAGTAGCAGCAGAAGGTGCTGTTCTATTAAAGAATGACGGTCAAGTGCTCCCTATTCAGTCAGGCGAAAATGTTGCGATTTTTGGCCGGACGCAGGTCAACTATTATCGCAGCGGTACAGGATCAGGCGGAAGCGTTAACGTCACTCATACGACGAATCTGCTGGAAGGTCTGCGAAGCAAGACAACGATTACTGTAAATGAAGAGCTGGCAGCTGTATATGAACAGTGGATTGAACAAAATCCATTCGATAACGGCGGAGGCGGATGGGCGGCTGAACCTTGGCACCAGAAAGAAATGCCTTTAACCGCAGAATTAGTAGCACAGGCAAGAAGCCAATCGAGTAAGGCAATCGTAGTGATTGGGCGTACGGCTGGTGAAGATCAGGATAATGCTGATAAACCGGGCAGCTATCAATTAACGGATGAAGAGATCGATATGATTAAGGCAGTATCGGCCTATTTCGAGCAAACGGTTGTTGTACTGAATGTCTCTAACATCATTGATATGAGCTGGTTAAACGAAGCGGAAATGAAATCGATTCCAGCAGTTATTTATGCTTGGCAGGGCGGGATGGAAGGCGGCAATGCGATTGCAGATGTGCTTGCCGGTGAAGTAACGCCAAGCGGCAAACTAACGGATACGATAGCTTATTCGATCGAGGATTATCCGTCGACCCGCAACTATGGCAATGAGCTGAACAACCTGTATGAAGAGGATATTTATGTTGGGTATCGTTATTTTGAGACGTTCGCCCCGGAGAAGGTTCAATTTGAATTTGGCTATGGTCTATCTTATACCTCATTCACGAATGTACCGGAGCAAGCTAAGCTGACGGTTAAACAAGGACAACCATACCTCGAAATCGGCGTAACCGTTACTAATACAGGCTCGGTCTATGCAGGTAAAGAAACGGTACAGGTCTACTATGAAGCGCCGCAGGGCGAGCTGGGCAAACCGGCTAAAGCACTCGCAGCATTCGCGAAGACAAAAGAGCTTCAGCCTGGCGACTCAGAGCAGCTTATCCTTAGCTTTCCGGTTCACGCAATGGCTTCTTATGATGATGCCGGTGTAACAGGACATCCATCTGCCTATGTACTGGAAGCGGGTACGTACCGTCTCTATGTCGGGAACAGTGTGAAGCAGGTAGTGGCAGTAGGCGTTGAAGGAAAAGATGGCTACATCTTGGACATTCTTCAAGTAGTGGAACAACTGACGGAAGCAATGGCGCCAACGGTTGGTTTTACACGCATGAAGCCGGGGGCACAGAAGGAAGACGGCACGTATGAGCTGATCTCTGCAGAGGTTCCGGTGCGCAAGGTTTCGCTGGCTGATCGGATTGAGAGCAATTTGCCTGCGACAATTACGCCAACAGGCGATCAAGGCTATAAGCTGCAGGATGTTGCGGACGGCAAAGTGAGCATGGAGGCATTTGTTGCGCAGTTTAGCGATGACGACCTGGCTGCTATAGTACGGGGCGAGGGCATGAGCAGTCCAAAAGTTACGCCGGGTACGGCTTCGGCCTTTGGTGGTGTAAGCGACAATCTTCTTGGTTACGGTATTCCGGTAGCCTGCACAGCAGACGGTCCGTCTGGCATTCGGATGGACAGCGGACATAAGGCTACGCAAGTGGCAATTGGTACGTTGCTTGCTGCAACTTGGAACACAGATCTCATCGAAGAGCTGTATGTAATGGAAGGCAGAGAATTGCTGAGCAATGATATTGACGCTTTGCTTGGACCTGGCCTCAACATTCGCCGTAGTCCGCTGAATGGACGTAACTTCGAATATTTCTCCGAGGATCCGCTTATTTCCGGGGCGTTTGCAGCCGCATGTACACGCGGAATTATGAAGGGCGGCTCGAATGCGACACTGAAGCATTTTGCCTGCAATAATCAGGAGCAATACCGTCACCGTGTGAACGCGGTCGTATCGGAACGTGCACTTCGGGAGATTTATTTGAAAGGATTCGAGATTGCCGTCAAAGAGGGCGGTGCGAATTCCATCATGACTTCTTATAACCCGGTCAACGGGCATTGGGCAGCGTCGAACTATGATTTGAACACGACGATTCTTCGTGGTGAGTGGGGCTTCAAGGGCATCGTTATGACAGACTGGTGGGCTGTGATGAATGATGTAGTTGAAGGAGGATCTGCAGATCGTAAGTTTACGAACTGGATGGTCCGCTCCCAGAACGACCTGTACATGGTCGTCTCGAACTACGGCGCGGAATCGAATGTGTGGGGAGATAACACGCTGGAATCACTGGAAAACGGTACGTTGACCCGCGGCGAACTGCAGCGCAGTGCAATGAACATCTGCGATTTCATTATGAAAGCACCTGTATTCTCGAGAGAGCTGGTGACGGAGGAAAAGGCAGAGCGGTTTAATCCAAATGCTGCATTGTCTTCCGAGCATGTACAGTCGTTAGCGGCAGAGGCACAGGTGAAATTCACTGCTTCTGAGCCTGTTGTTATGAAAGTCGAGCAAAGTGGTGTTTACCGAATTACTGTTCATCTCATGTCGACCGAATTTGCGTGGGCGCAAAGCGCGTGTAATGTGTTGATTAACGATGAGCTGATGACAACGGTACAAACGAATGGTACCGAAAGCGCTTGGATCCGCCAGAAGCTTGTGAAGGTTGAGCTGGCGGAAGGGCTGTACGAACTGAAGCTTGATTTTGTGAAGCCTGGCATGCAGATTGATTGGATTGAATTTGTTCAGGAAGAGCGGTATTAACGCGAAAGGGATGCCTTCAGGGCATCCCTTTTTTTGAGGCTGATTTGAAATTAGTCAGCTGTAAGTGTATGGTAGAAACAGCATAGGTATGGATCGTTTATTGAAATTATACGTTAAAGGAATGGTGTAAAGCTTTGGATTATGTAGCAGAACTGCAACAGATGAACATTCAGAACGCGATAAAAGGCGGGGTTATAACGAAATTAGCCGAGATTCTGCCGCTTCTTACGAAAGAGAAGTTGAATCTTCTGGCCGGCAACTATGAGATTAAGGGGCGCTCCAAGCTGAAAAAGCAGGAGCTGGCCGATGCGCTTTATTCGTCCATATTGGACGTTCGTGAGATGAGCATGGGTTTGCTCATTGCAACGGCAAAGGAATGGGACCTGGTGAAGGAGCTTCTTGCTGTTCCGGCCCTGCAGGATGATACGTTGTTCCCGGGAACTTATCTATTCTTGATGAATGCGGGACTGTTGTACTCGTTCTACGATCAAGACAAGCTGTATTATGTCCTCCCCGAGGAAATCAAGGAAACGTATGCGAAGGTAGTCGTAGCATCGTTCCTTAAAGAGCGTGAGCGCTGCCAGCTGGTGCATCAGTACATTCTTGCCGCGATGAATCTTTATGGGGTCTGTCCTGTCGATAAGTTCAGGGACATCTTTAATGCTCAGAATGAAGAGCCGTTAACTGAGGATGAGTTTGATCAGATCACGGATCTGCTCACCAGACGAGAGCAAAGCTGGCATTTTGATGGTGAAAGATTGATCAGTGATTATTTTGACCCGGATAATGAAGAAGAGTTGGATGCTCTGCTCGAGCGAATGAAAGACAAGCCTTATTATATTCCAGCTAAGTTGGAGCTCTTGAAATATGCTGACCCTGGCTACTTTGAACAAACGCCTCAGTTGACAGGGCTAGAGCAATATATCTTACAGTTTGTATGTAAGGACAAAGAGCTTGTTACACATTTGATGGATGACATTCAGCTGGCCTGCTCAATGGAAGAGCCCGTTGAAGTCATTATGGCGGAGTTCGAGCGGCGTGGAATTGAGTTCGAAACAAGAGATCAGCTGGAGATGACCATTCAACTGATCATTAATGTTTATAACCATACAAGAGTGTGGTCGAATGGCGGGTATTCACCTGTCGAATTGCGCCAAATTACTTCAGGAGAAGCTCCTGTTGATAATATTGTACCTTTCAACCGGCCAGCTGCTGCGGGCAAAATCGGGCGAAACGAGCCTTGTCCTTGCGGAAGCGGGAAAAAGTATAAGAAATGCTGCGGTTAATAATATAACAAAATCAAAAAAGAGCGCTGCATGCTGCGCTCTTTTTTGATTCAATTTATAAGGTTTATTTACTTCGAGCTTTATTGATCTTAAATCCTGCCTTTGTTAAATCTTTAATAAGCTTCTTTTCTGATACGTTTTTATAGTAGGAATCCATTTTAGTTTTCCATGATGTAATCTTGTTATTGGAATTGGACATAAAAAATCCCCCTCGGATAAATAATACTAGATTACTAGTATTACCTTACCCAAGAAGGCTTAATCATGAACTACTTTCTATTAATTGGCCGTCTGTGTCTTTGGAAGGGGGAGCGGTTCTCCTATAACCTCAGTCTCATTTGAGGTGGCAACTTCTCTAAAGCTTACCTCAATTTCAATAGAGCCAACATTGACATTATTTATAGTAGTCTCATCTTGTTCAACTATAAATCCGGCAGTAGCGAGGTCCGATTTTAAGAAGTCGGTACTTAACCCCGTATAATAACAGTCCATTATATATTTCCAACGTATAGTGTTGCTCATTGATTTCACCTCATTTAGTAAGAGGATTTCCCCCGTATGCCACTTTCTCGAATGAACTTACAATATGCGGTGTTACAATACAATACTGTTTCTCGGTTCGGAAGTGTCTTGTAATTCCATAGGGCTTGCTTTTTTGATTCGAAAAGAGTGGGGGAAAACTATCATGTTTATCTTTGTATGAAAAGGTTTTTGAAATCAATTCTAGGACTAAGATATTAGCCAAGTGATTACACATGAATGCATCATTATATTCTTGAATGGAAATTTGTCTGTTATAGAGAAGTAGTTTTAAACGATGCATTTCTTCAAAGAAAAAGTTTTGATTTTCCCGTAAATCAAGATCCATATAATTCTCTTCATTTACTCTAATCTTACACTTAAGTACGGCCCAATTCTCATGTTTATACTTTTCATTGCGAGTCACTTTCATCATGGCCCAAGTTTTAGCTTGTTCTTCATCGTGGTAAAAGTAATACCCATCGCCAAGATAATGTTTATCTCCGGAGGATTTATATGCTGGTAATAATGATTGGGAATCTACAGTTTGATCAATAACAGATTCAGTATTTCCATGAAATAGAATGATCTCTAGCATGAACGGATCCTCTCCGAAGGTAGATAGGTCTATTATATCATTAAATGGAAAAATCGACCATATATTTGGTGGACTAATCAAATGTTCGCAGCAAATAATGACCTCAACCCCTCGCCCTTTACCGGTGTTTTTGCCCAGATGGAGGAGATTGGAAGGGACATGTCGAAATTTAAGGAAAATTAGGGAAAATTGTAGGAAGACTTTTCAAAAAATAGTCGAAAGACATCATGTTTGTTTTTCGGAGCCGGTTAGTCCTAAAGTTAGCAGTTATTATATTGGCCATCCTTGTAATTCTGTCGTCTTCCTTAATCTACATCCAGGTTCAGAACACCAAGAAGGCTAGTGAAGAGGCGATAGGCAGCTTTAATATTCATATGGCGGAGGCTTATGCCGGGCAGTTTGATGTAAGCGCTTATGCAGAATTTTTGAAAGATCAGAAGGAATCCGAGCTTTACTGGACGATTCGGGAGCAGATGAATCAATACCGTGAGCGTATTGGAGCGATGTACGTCTATTCCGTTCAGATTAATGATAAAGGGGAACCGATTCTACTGATCGACGGTCAACCGAAGGATTCAGATTCCGCTTCCCCTATAGGTGAAGTGACGGATATACCAAAAAATGCGATTACAGCGTTATTAGAAGGACAGTCAGCAAAGTCCGGCATTATACATAATGAAGATTACGGCGATTATATTTCGGCTTATGCTCCTTTACATGATTCTGGCGGTGCCGTTATTGGCTTGATTGGGATCGATACGGATGTCTCGGTGTCCAAGACGATCTATAAGGAAGTTATTCAGGATAGCATGCCGCTCTTTATCATCATGGGGGTACTCACTCTTGTTGTCTTTCTGTTCATTGCCTTCTTCCTGGCACGGACACTGAGACCACTAGGCGTTATTGTAAAAGGTGCCGAAGCGATAGCATTAGGAAATTTTGCGGAAGCGAAACAGCGTCTTGGCGGAGCCAAAGTGAAGTCAAAGGATGAGATTGGACAAGCTTATTCAGCAATGATTCAGATGAGTGAACGTTTAGGGGTAACGCTGGAGGGTGTTGTCCGAGATATGGCTGTTACGACCCGAAGCATTGTGCACTCCACGAAGCAGTTTGGCACGGAGGCCGCTCAGATGGTTGCCCTGAATGAGCAGCTTGGGCAGTCGGTATCTATAATGGCGGATGGTGCGAGGCATCAACGGCTTGGAGCAGAGGAAAGTGCAAGCTCCATGGAAGATATCACGCAAGCGATTCAGCGGGTATCGGAAGCCTCCATGCAAGTTTCAAGTGTGTCTCATGAAGCGCTGGAATCTGCTGAGCAAGGAAGAGATTCGATTCATGGTTTACGGGAACAGGTTGAACTCATGTCTTCGGTTGCGAAGCAAACGGCAGAATCTGTTGAGATGCTTCATACCTACATGCAGCAGATTGAGCCGGTACTGCAGTCGATTACCAGCATCTCTGATCAAACCAAGCTGCTGGCTCTAAATGCTTCTATAGAAGCAGCACGGGCAGGCGAGCATGGCGCAGGATTTGCGATTGTAGCGGGAGAAGTTCGGAAGCTGGCGGAAGCATCGTCCATCTCGGCTGCACAGGTCACCTCGCTGCTTGTGCAGATTGGGCAGGAATCTATCCATATAGGGGAAAGAATGCAGGCAGGAAGCATCGAGATTGAGAAGGGAACGGAGTTGTCCGGCCGGGTGGAGGCTTTGTTTAATCGGACATTGGATCAATTTGTACTCGTGAACAGTCAGATTCAGGAGATTTCCGCGGCTGCGGAAGAGGTGTTGGCCGGTTCCGAAGAGGTGGCTGCTTCGGTAGAGCAGATTGCTCAGATTTCCCGAACAACTGCAGACAGCTCGGCTTCCCTTGAACAGATGTCGAGACATCAGGTGGAAGCGGCGAAGCGAATTGCCGATACAACGGATCAACTGAAGGAGAGAAGTACGGGTCTGGAAGCAGCGGTTGGCAAGTTTAAGCTCAATAGTGGTGAATGTCAGGGAGTCCGGCCTTTCAGAAGGTAGGGCTTTTTCATTATGTACGGCGCCTTACAATCAGGCGTCCGCTTGATGCTGCATAGCACTAAGCGCCATCACAATTCGATCCCGTGTAGTTTTGGTCTGGAAATACTTACGATGAGAGAACGGTGTCCAGCTTAGTAAGCCTGCACATTTCACTTCCATATCCTCGGTGACGACTTTTTTGTATAGAGCGTTTAACGGTTTGATTGGGTACGCAATGACATCATCGGTATCATAAAAGTTAACCCATTCTCCTATACCACTTCCCTGAATTGGAGGAGCAGGCACCGTGATGGGGACTCCAAGGTCTTCAAAGCGCATAGCCCATACGGCTAGGGGACTGCCCATCGTATAAAAATGAGTCAGCGTTTCGCCCCGCACAAGCTTGGAGTTACTTGCCTCAATAATGGGGAGCACCTTTGGTGCCAGCTTATCGTTTTGCAGATCATAGAAAAAGTTGCTGGCAATGATGGACCCTAAGGAATGAGAGATAATACATAACGGTGCATCTTGTCCGGCTTGATCAGACAGACGCTGCAAACAGGCTGCGAAACGCCCATGAATCTCGTCGTAAATATAATCATCGGGAGCAGGATCATTATCCCGCGGAATCGCTTGATAGGCGATGGCCTCGCCTACTATATTAACGAAGAAGGAACGAAGCCTTATCCATTTGGTCCAACGAAGCTTGTTTCCTTGAAGCCGGCTCCATAACCTTTTCTCCAGCCGGTTCACAATATCTCCCCAGTAAATGCCCTCGATATACAGCTTTACGTTCGGATTGACGACTGCCATTTGCGTATGCAGATCTTTCGCCAAATCAACATAGAAATCCTCACGGGTTTGACCGATTCCATGAATGACAGCAACTGCAATGTTCACTGGGACCACCCCTTCCCTCGTGATTGGCTTATACGATAATGTATTCGCTTTCTCTCTAAATCGACTCACTTAATGAACCCAATTGCTGAAGCGGGTTCCCTAACTAGGTGCGGGCAATCGTCCGGATGAAAAGCCGCGGGACAACCTTCATGCTGGTTACCCTGCTCAAATTCCAAACGCCCAGCCGCTTATTCCTGCCGCGGATCTTTGACTAAATAGCTCGCAACAAGAAGCTGTCCCAAGTGGGCCGGCCTCTTTGTTGTCTTCATTTGCATATGCAATGTTTGTAGAGAGGGGCTGCTTTCTAATATTAAGCTACGTTGGATTTTGTACAGCAAAAGTTTGGCTGGAGGAGTGTATGAGGTTCTAGGCTGTACTTCATACAGTAGAATTTGTTTCAAAAGGATGTAGACGCCTCAAAGGGAATGTTTTTATTGTATAGAATCCAACGCAGCTTTCCTCCAACGCTTCTGTACGTCCTTTCTACTGTATGTAATCCACTGTAGCTATCGGATTCTCATGTTTAAACAAATAATACCTGTGTAAAATCATTAATTAAGTTGACACTTAATTAAGTTGACACTTAATTAAGTTGACACTTAATTAAGTGTATGCTAAATTAATATTATGATAGATAAAGCCATCCAAGCCATTACGGAACCAAGGCGCCGAGATATTCTAAATCTCGTCCGTGACAAGGAGCTGACCTCCAGCGCCATTGCGTCGCAGTTTGACGTTTCAGCACCAGCTATATCGCAACATCTTAAAGTTCTGGAAGAAGCAGGACTTGTCGTAGTTAGGCGTGCCGGCACCAAAAGATATTATGGCCTCAGGAGAGAAGGCTTCGCAGAGTTAATGCAATATTTGGAGAGCTTCTGGGATGACAGCTTGCTGCGCCTTAAGGAAGCGGCCGAAGAGGAAGAGAGGAAGCAATATGAGCGTGAACAGCAACAATAACACGATTAGGAAGGAAGTATTTATTGAATGCCGTCCGGAGACGTTATTCTCTTTTTTTACGGACCCTGCCAAATTAGTTCGATGGATGGGTCGCCAAGTATTACTCGATCCGAGTATCGGCGGCAAATTTCGGATTGATTTGAATGGCACCAACATTGCGCTGGGGGAGTATAAGGAGATTATTTTGAATGAAAAAATCGTCATGTCATGGGGCTGGGAGCAGTCGAAGATGGTTCCTCCCGGATCGAGTACGCTTGAATTTACGCTCACTCCTCAAGATAATGGCACGCTGCTCGTGTTAACCCATTATGACCTGCCGGAAGAAGAGGTTGCTTCGCATGTTAAAGGCTGGACACATTTTATGTCTCGCTTGCAAGCGGCAGCTCAAATCGAAGATCCTGAAGTCGATCCGTTATCTGTAGAAGCTTCGTATGAATAAGTGAGAAAGACCCTCGACCTCTATAACTTGAGATCGAGGGTCTTTGTTGTCTGGCTACAGCTTCCCGAAAAACGCGACTGCGAATTCACGGAAGTGCAGGGCAGCTTGGGAAAGGTAATGCTTCTTGTTCCAGGCGATGCCGAAGGTGCGCTGGCAGACAGGATCGGTTATTTTCAGCTGGACGGTATCTGGATTGGAGGCTCGTTTGCCAAGTGAAAGGGGAAGAGCAAAGGTTAGACCAAGACCCATCTCGACAAGGGTCTGGACAGAGCTCGCCTCCTCCAGCTCGAATGCAATATGTGGCTCAAAGCCGGCTTTACGGCAAAAGTCGTCGGTAATCTTCCTGAAGTTTGACCGCTGAGATAAAGCGATAAACGGCTCATTAGCCGCTTCGCTAAGCGCAATACTTTCTCTCGAGGCGAAACGATGTCCCTTCGGAACCGTCAGACATAGTTCTTCTTGGGCAAGGGTCTGCCACTCGATATCCGGCCCGGTTATGGCAGTGGAAGTGATGCAGAAATCGATATCGGCGTTCTCCAGCTCACTTCTAATCTCATGGGCGGAGCCCAACTGCCGCTGAATGATCCGGACATGGGGATGTGCAGTCAGAAATTCCTTCAGCAGAGTAGGCAGCACATAGGGCAGCGTAATCGAGATCGAGACGACGCCATGCTCCAGTCCAGCCATATCGATAATTTCCCGCTCACCTTCTTCTAATTCTAGAAAGGCACGTTCGATGCGGCGCAGATACGTTTTGCCAAAAGCATTCAGCTTCACATGTCTGCCATGCCGCTCGAAGAGTGGAACGCCAAGTCGCTTCTCGAGCCGAGAGATGGAGTTGCTGAGCGACGGTTGTGAAACGTTCAGCTCTTTGGCTGCTTGCGTGATATGTTCTAACCGTGCAACGGTTTGAAAGTATTTTAATTGAAGGAATTCCATAGAGCTCGTCCTCTCCTATATAACTTGAATGTGATGATTTCATTATAAAATTAGTATTATACTTTATAAGTTTCTAATTTTATAATGAGTCAACATATAGAAAGATACAATAGGGATTGGAGAGCGTTAATCTTGCTTAGAGAGAAAATCTGGACGAGAAACTTTATTGTCATTTGTGTGAGCAGTTTTTTTATGTTCCTGACCTTTTATGTCCTAACGACGGCTTTTCCACTGTATATTCGAGACAGCTTAAATGGTAACCAGCAGCAGATGGGTCTCGTCATTACGATTTATGTAATTGGCGGCGTGCTGATCCGGCCGTTCTCCGGACAGTGGGTCGACCGCTTCGGCAAACGAAAAATGGCGATTATCGGGATGATTATTTTCCTGCTCGCCTGTATTTGTTACTTTGGGACAAAAGGAATTATTCTGTTCCTTATTGTCCGTTTCATTCACGGCATGAGCTATGCGATTGCATCTACGGCCATGAGTACAGTTGCTGCAACAATTGTTCCGACTTCCCGGCAAGGGGAAGGAATGGGCTACTACACGATGTTTATGAGCATCGCGATGGTTGTGGGGCCAGCACTTGGGCTGTTCTTGTGGAAAGATAAGAACATTAACGTCCTGCTGATCGCGATCTGTATTATTGCCGCTCTGTCCTTGGTTTCTGCAATCGGACTAAAAATGCCACGAGAGAAGGGGAGCGGCTTGGCGGAAGCTGCCACTCAAGCTGGACCAGCAGCAGAAGTTGATGCTGAGCCAGTCAAGAAAGGCTGGAGCTGGAGCAACCTTGTTGAACCGGCGGCACTGCCGATCTCGCTGGTTGGTTTTATTCTTTCTTTTGCCTATAGTTCCTTATCCAGCTTTATGGCTTCGTTCACCGAAGAAATACATCAGTCACAAGTGACGGGCACGTTCTTTATGGTGTTTGCCGTTATGATTGTTGCTTTCCGGCCTGTCATTGGCAAAGTATTTGACCGATATAAAGAGCATTACTTGTATTATCCGGGCATTGGTCTATTTGCAGTTGGTATGTTCCTGCTTAGTCAGGCTCATTCGGCAGCAATGGTGCTGATCGCAGGAGTAATTATGGGGATTGGTTATGGCGCATTGCTGCCATGCTTCCAGACGCTTGCGATTAAGCTGTCTCCTGAGCATCGGCGGGGCAGTGCAAACGGAACCTTTTTCCTGATGTTCGACCTTGGTTATGGGCTTGGCTCGTATTTCATGGGGATGATTGCTTCCTTCACGGATTATCGGATGATGTATCTCGTAGCGGGCTTCGTAGCGGTCATCTGTGCCGTTGGTTATTACATGCTGCATCATCGTCCGAGGGCCAGGGAAATCGCATGTGGTCAGAAGGCGAATGTGGCTTAAATAGGTTAATAAAGAATTTGAAAAATCCCCACACTCGTGGGGATTTTTTTATTACAGGCTATTTGGTCTGTGTGGCCAGCACCTGCGGGATGTTAAAGAATGAATTTCCACAGCAACCAGCAAATAAGGACAGAAACCCAAGAAATGAATCCAAATACCATGACGATCTTATTCTCGCTCCAGCCATATTTTAGACTGAAATGATAATGAATTGGAGCCATTTTGAATAGCCGCAATTTGGTGCGCTTATAGTACCAGACCTGCAGCATGACAGAAAATTGTTCAGCCAGATAGACGGAAAACAGGATAGGGATTAAAATCTCAACCTTTTCAATAACGGCTAGAATGGAAAGCGAGCCCCCGATGGCTAGCGATCCGGTATCGCCCATAAATGCCCTGGCGGGATAAATATTATAGAGAAATAAACCAAGTAGACAGCCAATCATAACAAGCGAGAAGGTTTGTACTTCAGGCTTGTTTGTAATCAGGAAGAAGAAAAAATAAGTGGGGATTGCAACGTTGATTAACAGCCCGTCCAGACCATCGGTGAAATTAATAGCGTTCGCTGAACCAACTACAAATAGGAGCATGATGACGATGTACACGTAAACGGGCAGGTGTAGTTGAAACCCTTGGAACAACGTAATATCACTCGTTAGGGAGAAAGAATGGAACAAGGTGAACAGCAGCACGCCAGTAAAAGCGAATTGCAGCACCAGCTTGGTCCGACCGGAAATACCAGATGGATCCTGCCATGCTGCCTTTTTAAAATCATCCATAAAACCAATTGAGCTGAATAGCAGGAAGGTAACGCACAATAACGTCATTAATGGGGCGGGATGAAACTGTAGAGACGTTCCCACGCCGATAAGCAGGATCAGGCCAGCCATCAGCGGTGTGCCCCGTTTGGCTTGATGATCAGGAGGCAGCTCCGTGCGGATTGGTTGCGTTAGCTTAAGAACACGCAGCCCCCAAATGAGTAATGGTGTGAAGAACGTTACAAGCAAGAAGGATAGACCAGACACGCCAAATATTCCAGCCATGCTCATTACACCGCTTTCTTTCTGGATTACCTTTTTTATTATTGTAATTCTATTTCATGGACAAATATTCCTTTTACTTGTCCTTAGAATGACTAAGCTTCGGAAAACAAACAGGGATGCCGCCCGCGGCATCCCTGTTTAATATCTCAACAGCCAAGCTACGAACGTGTCTGCTTCGCCATTTCTCGGGGATGGCGGCGGATTAATTCCTCCACGGCATCTCCGCGTCCTGTTTCCTGAAGCCGCTTGGTGTACTGGGGCAGGAAGCCCTTGGCATGGTAAGGCCCTCCTTCCTTAATGACCGTCCAGAGGGGATCGACGTCATGCGGCATCGTTGCCATCATGTTGTCATGCCACTCATTCAACAGGTAAACAGCCTCTCGGCAAAGGTCTGGCCGATCCTTGGCTAAGTTATGCTGCTCATGTGGATCTTCTGCCAAATGGAACAGCATCTCCTTATCGAACAAATGATAACCGTCGTGATAAGTGCGGATATACAGCCAGTCCCCGAAACGTACGCTGCGCTGGCAGACATGGGCACATTGTGAGACAACGAGATAATCCCTGCCGCTTTCTTCGCCGGTTTTTAGCACACTTGCGTAGCTGCTTCCGTCCCAGCTTGGCGCTGGAGCGCGGTCAAGCAGCTCAGCTATTGTAGGCGGAAGATCAAGATGATAATGCAGACCTTGGTCAACCGTTCCTTGCTGCATGCCCGGCCAACGAATAATCATTGGGATGCGACAGGTTCCCTGATCCGCCGTTCCATGCTCGCCATAGATGCCAAGCTCGCCCATGTTCTCGCCATGATCAGCCGTGATGATGATGACCAGATCCTCCATTACTCCTTTTTGCTCCAGGAGGTTAAAAATCGTGCCAATATTTTCGTCCATGTAACGAATACCGCAGTCGTATCCGTCGATCATGGTACGCAAGCCGTCCATCGATCGAATCTCCCCGGGATGGCGAGGATAGTCCGGTGATGTCTCGCTATTGTACATGTTGATTTCACTCGCGCTATGCGGTCCCACCTTGCGCATATGCCCGTCCAGCACTTCTTCGTTAATCCATGCTGGCAGCGGATCATTCTCGAACGGATTGCCGAAGGACGCCGGTGCCCGATAGGGTGTATGCGGATCCCAATAGTTGACGTAGAGCATCCAATTGTCTTCCGCTGCATTGCGCTCGATCCAGTCCAATACGACGGGGGTGACCGTTTCAGCGGATTCTGATCCGCCTTGTCCAGTGTTGTGGATTTCGTTGAAGCCCGCGTAGAACGTCCATGCAGAGTGTCGTTCGCCAAATGGACTAACGAGCGCTGTCTTCATGCCCGCCTGCCGGAAGAGCGCTGGGAAGCTCTCGGATGCCAGTCGGTCGCGGAATTGTCGCTCTGCTCCTTCATGTCGAACATCTGCGGCCGTTCCTCCATGTCCCACGACGCCGTTATGAATGCCGAATCGGCCGGTCATCAGTGCTGTGCGGGACGGGAAGCAAGGTGCATCCGACGTGTAATAATTATCGAAGCGCACGCCTTCGGCGGCAATTCGGTCGATGTTCGGAGAGGTATTCCGGCCGTAGCCGTAGCAGCCCAAATGGTCGGGCCTCGTCGAATCCAAATCCAGCAATAACACTCTCATGCGCGTATCCGCTCCTTTTTCGATCAAGATTAGGAATAGGGTAGATATTTAGCAATATTATAGGTTTCGATTGCTCGGAGCGTCATGTACAATTCAATTCAAGGATGTACATTTCTATTTTTGAATTTTTCATTGTGGGACGGAGGGTTATAGTAGGATGCAATTGGTCAATGTACATTTCGATGATCGGATTCCCGAGTGGGGTACACCGGAGGCCGTGCTTACGTATAACGTTCTTGTGCTTGTCATGGAAGGTAAGGTCAGGTATCGGATTAATGGGGAAGACCTGATCGCCGAGCAGGGGGACCTGCTGTACATCCCGGCATCGACCCTTCGCCGAGGCGGAAATGACGAAGGAAGTACGCATCGCAAATATACCGTCTTGTTCACATTCGACCATAACGCCGCAACAGGCATTCCCCTTTTGGACCGCAGGCGGTTCATTCGTTTTCGGCTCGCAAACCTTGAATACGTCAAGCGGCGATTCGAGCGCCTTCATGAAGAGATGCGGAGCAGTGAACGTTTCCGCTCCTTCATTTGCCTTGGTATCGCGCAGGAGCTTATTGGCATTTTGTCGCGGGAGCTGGACAAGCCGGAAGTATTGCCGGGCAGAATGCAATTCGCGCAGACGCTAAGGCGTTATCTGCTTGAGCATTACCGTGAACCGATTGAGATTGACCAGCTGGCCGGGCTTATCCACCGCTCGCCTAACTATACGACAGCCTTGTTCAAAGAAGTGTTTGGGTATCCACCTATCCAGTTCATGCACCAATTGCGAGTGCGCGAAGCCTGCAATCTGCTGTTAGAATCCGATATGACCATCGCGGGCATTTCACAATACTTGGGCTATTATGATTCTTCTTACTTCTTCCGGATGTTCAAGAAACATACCGATCTATCACCTGCAGACTTCATCGCCCGTGGACGCCAATCGGAGCTGTCGCAGCCGTTCGGATGATAATAGCAGCATACACAAGGAGGACACTGCGTCATGCAGTGTCCTCCTTGCTCTTACCACATCGGAATGTTTAAGTTCTTTAAAGCGATAAAGCGTAAAGGAAATCATTCCGATTGGCGATAAAAACTTCCGCTAAAACGCGGTCGCTCATCTTCGAAGTACTCCGATAGGAGTTTTTCTCATGAAATGACCATATAACTACATGAGGATCGAGCGTACAACACTGTAGATCTTGGCATCGAGCAGTTGTCCATACGACACAAGGTCAGGCTGATGGAGCGCTCCGAGGAAGGAAGAAGGCCGGTCGAACGAAATAATAGCGCCATGCGGGCTGCCGTTATCGTACAGGGTGACGCGGAAAGGAACATACAGGCTGGCTCTCCGGTCAATGGATAGGATGGGCTCTGTGATGATCGGATTGCCTACCAAATACAGCCGGCAGCGTTTTATGCCACCATGAAGCGATAGAAGTTCACCCTGATTCACTTCTGACATAATCATCAGCCCATGGGGGCCTTCCAATTGTTTGACAGCAGCTTCTACCTGCTCCCAAGTGACCTGATTTCCGATTCCAAAATCAGGTTCCCATCTTCCCATCTGCCGTTCGAATGCAGCAACAAGCGCGTCATAGCGAAGCCCCGTCGGGATATCTTCTCTTACAATCATGGCATAGCCAGCCGTTATCGGCTCCCCGTGTCTCACATCGCGATCCTCCTTTTAATATTCGGGTAAGGAGTCAGCAAATTAACTATATGAAGAAAGCAGCGAGGATATGACACTTGTATCAAGAAAGACCAAGCAGCTTGAGGCCAAGCTGGACGCTCTTATGATCATGCTGGTCCGTTAAATAGAGGGCGTATGCCTTGATGGACGGGATCTCAAACGCACAAGTCAGCTCGAATAAGGTCTGTGAATCGAGGTAAGGCTGTGCGATAGAACGCGGCAGAAAACCAAACCCTGCTTCCTGCAGAAGCATCGTCAGCATAATAGTCGAATGGTCGGTTTCCAGCGAAGGGACATAGCCTGCACCTACAATATCCGCGAACCATTCCGGAAAAGGGGCACCCCAAGCAAGATGGCAGTAATCTGGCGATAGAAAATCGGAGGCTGTAACTGGTGAAGTGTGCTGCGTCTTTGATATAAGGAGGATATCATCCTCAAATAGCAGCTGTTTGGTCACCTTCGGATGATCTGGCGGATCAAACTTGATAGATAGGTGGACGATCCCGTCGAGCAGCAGATCACGAATCATATAGCTGGGATCAATATTGCTTAGAAACTTGACCGCTACCTGCGGATTCTCTCGTTTAAAGGCGAGAATATGAGGCAGATAGCGGTAATGCCAGACTGACCCCGGACCGCTTAAGATGAGCGAATGCTCGAAAATGTCGGACAACATCAGCTTGCTTTCCTCGGATAGCCTCAGCATCCGTTCGGCATAGGGATAGAAGGCAATACCCGCCTGCGTCAAGCTGACATTACGGTTGTCGCGCTCGAACAATTCTTTGCCGACAGAAGCTTCCAGAGCCTTGATTCGTGAGGTAATGGCCGATTGAGAAATATGAAGATGCTCGGCGGCTTTGGTGAAGTTGAGAATTTGAGCGATAGCGATAAATGCTTCAAGTTGAGAAGAGTCCATTTCTTAACGCCCTTTCATTATCGAAAATTTCAATTATAGTAACATATATTATTCGTTATACAAATGATCAATATGCTTCTATGATAGGGCTATAAAGTTTGGAGCACACTTCAAGATGGAGGGAATCAACATGAATCAATCGGTTATTATCGAACAATTATCATCGATAGATACCTATATAGAAGAGCTTTCGGAGCTGCTAATTGAGGTGGTGGAGGATGGAGCATCTATCGGTTTTTTGCCGCCTTTAAGCAGGGAAGAGGCGGAGAATTACTGGAGAAATGTTCCGAGTTCTGATGTTGTACTCTTAGTTGCAAAAGTTGACGGCCATATCGCGGGAACCGTTCAGCTCCAGCTATGCGGCAAAGCTAACGGCTCTCATCGTGCAGAAATCGCCAAGCTGATGACCCATCAGAACTTTCGGCGCAGAGGAATTGGCCGAGTGTTGATGGAGATGGCAGAAGGGATTGCCCGGAAGGAGAACCGGTCACTGCTGGTGCTGGATACAAGGGAAGGGGATTCATCGAACCTGCTCTATACTTCCGTTGGATACCTTTTAGCTGGTAAAATCCCTAACTTTGCGAGATCGGCGGACGGCGGATTGGATGCTACGATGATTTATTATAAGATTATTTCTGAATAGTCAAAAACCCGGTCTCCTTTTATAAGGACGCCGGGTTTTTGCGTTTGCCGCCGGGCTTCCAGACGGACAGAATGTACATCACAACAATTGAAATGGTCTGCAAAGCAATACCAATCATTAACCAGGTATGATGCACCGTTAAGGTGCCATGATCCAATCCGCGGAGAGTCCATTCGTACATTCCGATAAGGCCGATTCCGATAGCTAGCAAGGTTAGTACTTCTTTGGCAATAATCCAGTAATAGCGGAACAGCCCCCAGGAGGTCATCACCGACAGCATAATACCGGTTATGGTCGTCCCGATCGTCGAGGCTCGTACACTTGTATCCGCCAGCAGATGCATAATCGTGTAACAGGACTGCAGTACATCAGCGTCATCTGTCACAGATGCTGTTAAGCCTAGAATAATAAAGGCAACTTGCACACCCAGCATGATCGCCGCAAAAATAATATGAAGGAGCAATAAAATCCGACGCTGCTGCAAAGTGATCTTTTTCAAAACAGGAGCCTCCTTACTTTGTAAGCATTGACTTAAATGTTAAAGCGGTATCCAACGCCCCAGATCGTCTCGACGTATTGAGGCTTGGACGGATCACGTTCGATCTTTTCCCGCAGCTTGCTGATATGGACAGTTACTGTCGCATGATCGCTGCCAATAGCGTCCATGCCCCAAATACGCTCGAACAGATCTTCCTTGCGGAATACCCGGTTCGGATTGGTCACGAGAAAGAGAAGCAGGTCGAATTCTTTTGCGGTAAAAGAAACCTCCTGTTCATTCACAAACACTCGCCGGGCTTGTTTGTCGATGCGGATTCCGCTTAGCTGCAGCTCGTCCTTACGCCATTCTCCTTGTCCAACTAACCGATCATACCTCGATAGGTGGGCTTTCACGCGGGCTACCAGCTCACCTAGTCCAAACGGTTTCAAAATATAATCATCGGCTCCAAGTCCAAAGCCTCGAATTTTATCAATCTCCTCTTTCTTGGCCGAGACAATCAGAATGGGGACATTACTTGCCTCTCGGATCCGCCGGCATACCTCAAAGCCGTCCATCGATGGGAGCATCAGATCAAGAAGGATAAGATCATACCCGCCTTGCAGGGCCATCTCGAGTCCCAGATCACCACGCTCTGCAATAGATATATCAAAACCATGAGCATGCAGATAATCCTTCTGCACCTCAGCAATAACCGGATCATCTTCAATGATTAAGATTCGTTTCATCATAAGCCTCCTTCTGTAGCAGGGGGGAATCGAAGCAGAATAGTCGTTCCTTCGCCGTTACAACTTGCTGCCTCCACTGTCCCGCCATGTGCTTCTATAATTTGCTTCACAATGGCTAAGCCAAGTCCACTGTTGCCTTTACCTGGGCTGCGAGAGGATTCTGCCCGGAAGAACCGGTCGAACACGCGGGGCAAAGCGTCCTCGGGAATGCCTTCGCCATTATCTTGGAACTCAAGAACAATCATGCCGTCAGCCTGTTGGCCGAGTACGAATTGAATGCTCTTAGGTTCAGTCTTCATATGCTGGAGGCTGTTATCTACCAGATTCATCAAGACCCGGTGCAGCTTCTGACGGTCAGATTGGATCATCACAGACTCAGACTCGGATCTACAGATGCCAAGCGACAGCGATACCTGAACACCACTTAAGCGAGGATCATGCCTTAATTCCTTGACCATCTGGTCGAGGTATAAGGTTAAATCAACCGATTCCCAGTGGAAAGGCAGCTTGCCGGTATCGAGGGTCGAATAGAGCTGCAGCTCCTCAATCATCCGGTTCATCTCGGTTGTTTTGCCAGCAATCATCTGCACATACTTCTGCCGCTTCTCTTCTGTATCGGCAATGCCGTCGCGAAGACATTCTGTGCAGCCTTGGATGGCTGTTATGGGTGTCTTCAGATCATGAGAGATATTGGCCAGCAGCTCTTTACGATTCTGTTCGAGCTGAAGCTGGGCGCCAATGGATGACCGCAAGCGTACGCGCATCTCTTCGAATGCAGATCCAAGCTGTCCAATTTCATCTTGTCTTCGAAGCTTCACGGCATGATCCAGGTCACCTTCGCGAATCCGACCCGCTGCCTCTTGCAAGGCGTACAGCGGTTTAATGATGCTGCGAGAAACGAGATAAGTCAGCAGGCCATTGGTTAGAGCAAGCGCCGCTAGAAGAGTGAGCAATACGAGTGGAAACAGCCGTTTGAAGAAATTAGCAACCGGGTCCATATCAGTCACAATAATGAGCATGCCGATCGTTCCATCAGGGCTTGTATAGGGAATTGCTTCCCATTCATCGCCACTTGGCGGGCCGGGATGATTAGTCTCCTGGCGGGTTGCTCCTTTGCGGACTTGGCTCAGAATAGCAGCTGCGGATAATCCGGGTGAGGCGTAGGTGGCTTCCTCGTTATGAACAACGATAATACCGGACTCTACCTGCTCAAGCTCGGCTTCTGTGTTTTTAAGGAAAGTGGGATCGGAGAGCAGCTTTGGATCATACTGCGCCACGAATTTTAATCCGGATGACAGCTCGGTACGACCCATGAACAGATCACGAATCGATGAGAATGGAAAAGCATGTTCGAACTTATTATCACCGCCGCCGGCTCCCGGCATGTTGTCTTTTATAATCAGATTTCCTAGCAGCGCGAACGTCAGGCCAAACATTAAAACCGGAACAGCGACCATCGCGGCATAGGACAGAATCAGCTTTTTTCGAATCGACATGTTCGTAAAGCACCTCATTTCTCTTCCATTGTAGCGTGTGCATTCAAATATTCCGTAAACCAAATCTAAAAAAAGTATAAAGCATCAGAATAACTCTATAGGATAAGACTGAATTTCTATAAAATAAGTCTGAAAAAAGTATAAATAACTGAGGTATCATTCGTGTATATACTCCGTTATACTACATTTAAATACACTATTTTCACGAAAAAGCAAGAATCATATACGTTAGGGAACTAGTTAATGGCCCTTATATTTAGGAGGATTCTAATGAGTGAGTTGAAGTGGCAAATTTCGAACTGGGCTTTTAAAAATAGGGATGAGCAAGAGTGGAGACCGGCATTTGTGCCCGGCTGTGTGCATACGGACCTGCTTAAGAATGAGCTCATTCCCGATCCGTTTGTTGGGACAAACGAGAAGGACCTGCAATGGATTGATAAGAAAGTATGGGAATATGAATCCGTATTTGACGTATCGGCTGAGCTGCTTAGCCATTCCCGGCTGGAGCTGGTTTTTGAAGGCCTCGACACGTATGCCGACGTTTATTTGAATGATGTATCGATTCTGTCAGCTGATAATATGTTCCGGACTTGGACAGTTGATGTTAAGCCTTATGTTCGTGAAGAAGGTAACCGTCTGTTTATTCGCTTCCGTTCCCCAATCGAAGAGGGATTAGCTAGGCTGGATGCGTATGGCCCGATTCTTCCGGCATCTAATGATGACTCTGTAACTGGCGGTTTAGAAGACAAAAAAGTAAGCGTATTCTCGCGCAAAGCGCCTTATCATTATGGCTGGGACTGGGGTCCACGGTTTGTAACGAGTGGCATTAGCAAGCCTGTATATTTAAGAGGCTGGAGTGGGGCAAGAATCTCTGACTTGTATATTCGCCAGGATGAGATCTCGGCAGCAGAGGCTAAAGTGACAGCCCTTCTGGAGATTGAATCAGAAGCAGGAGGCGAGTTCGAGCTTCGTCTGAGTACGGCTGGCCAGGAGTGGACAAGCCAGGTTGTGTTAGAGCAAGGTATACAAGTCATTCCTGTGCCGCTTACCATTGAGCAGCCTAAGCTGTGGTGGTCACGTGGTCTTGGTGATCCTAATTTGTATACGTTTACTTCAGATCTCTCGCAAGGAGAGACGGCAGTGGCGACTGCCTCGGTTACGACTGGCCTTCGTTCCATTAAGCTCATTCGCAAGCCGGATGAGAAGGGGTCAACCTTTTATTTTGAAGTAAACGGTATCCCTGTATTTGCGAAGGGCGCTAACCATATTCCAAACGACAGCTTCTTCAGCGAAGTAACGCCTGAGCGTTACCGCCATGAGATTGCGAGCGCAATCGAATCCAACTTTAATATGCTTCGTATATGGGGCGGGGGAATCTACGAGCAGGATATTTTCTACGAGCTGTGTAACGAGAACGGTATTCTTGTCTGGCAGGACTTTATGTTTGCCTGCAGTATGTATCCCGGGGACGAAGCTTTCTTAAGCAGCGTGCGGGCGGAAGCTGAGGACAACGTACGGCATCTGCGTAATCATCCAAGTATCGCGCTGTGGTGCGGAAATAATGAGATCGATACGGCTTGGTCGCAATATGTGGAAGATGGCGGCTGGGGCTGGAAAAAGCTATATACGAGCGAGCAGCGGGAACGGATCTGGGCAGATTATGAGGCGGTGTTCCATCAGCTTCTGCCGGAGGTTGTAGAGGCAATGGCACCGGACATCGCTTATTGGCCATCTTCCCCTATGCAGAGTGTAACAGGCAATGCCGATCAGCATGCTACGAACAACTCTTCTCACGGCGATATTCATTACTGGGCTGTGTGGCATGCGCAGGAGCCATTCGAGCAGTACAACCACAATATCGGGCGCTTCATGAGCGAATACGGCTTCCAATCGTTCCCGGAATATAAGACCGTACGTGCTTATGCGGAAGAAAAGGATATGGCGCTGGATTCTGAGGTGATGCTGCATCACCAGAAGAATGGCAGAGGTAACTTCCTGATCAAGGATTATGCGGACCGTTATATGAAGGATTCGAAGGATTTCCCTTCTTTCCTTTATATCAGCCAGGTGCTGCAGGCCGAAGCGATGAAGCAGGCTATCGAAGCTCACCGCCGGAGTATGGACTATTGTATGGGATCGTTATATTGGCAGCTTAATGACTGCTGGCCGGTTGCTTCCTGGGCAAGCATGGATTACTACGGCCGGTGGAAGGCAGCACAATACCTGATCATGAATAGCTTCGAGGATCTATTGCTGTCGATTGACCAAGTGGATAATACGGTTAATTTCCACGTTGTTTCGGATCTTGGGGAGTCCGTAGAAGGTACGCTGGAGTGGAGCTTGTATACTTTTGACGGGGAGCTGCTGAAGCAGGATTCCGTTGCTCTTGCGGTGTCGCCGCGTACGGCTTTAGTCGCGTTATCGTTAACGACTGATGAGCTGGGCTCTTACGATCCGAGCCGCACCGTATTGGTTGGACGCATTGTGAAGGCAGACCAGGAGCTCGCGCGTTCGGAGCATTATTTTGTTTATACAAGACAGCTTGACCTTATTGATCCTGAGATTACAGTTGAGGCCGTAGAAGGAAGTAGGGGATCGGCATTTGTATTGACGGCAAAACATCTGGCTAAGCATGTATGGGTTCAAGCGGAGGAAGAAGGCATCTTCACGGATAACTTCTTCGATCTGATTCCAGGCATTCCGGTCACTGTTCAGTTCAAGCAGAGAACGGCGGATCGCATTGAATTTGTTCCTGCTGTACCGGGCTTGGTTGCTGTGCAATCGATGTTTAACTACGCGAAATAACAGACGAATCTGATACTAGGAAAGCCCTTAAGGCCATTGAGCCTTAAGGGCTTTTTTTGTTGGCATGGCGCGGGCGCACGCACAATCAATAAGACCCTCGGAGGGTCTTAAATGATGTTAACGGAGTAAACTTGGCTGGGATAAGACCCTAGCAGGGTCTTATTTGCATGAGGGGGCGGCGAAACCGGTGTGTTATGGGATCATGCGCAATCAATAAGACCCTCGGAGGGTCTTATATGGCGTTAATGGAGTAACTTGTGAGGTGATAAGACCCTGGCAGGGTCTTATTTGTATGGGGGACGGCGAAACTGGTGTGTTACGGGCGATTATGGCGTCTTAAGGTCCCCGAGGGACCTTAAGTCTGAGAAAGTAGCAGCTAGTTAAGTGTTTAAGGTCCCTTAGGGACCTTAAATCAGGCGGAGTGGCAGATTTCGACGTTGAAATGAGCATAAACGTGTGAGATACGGTCCCCGAGGGACCTTAAGTCTGAGAAAGTAGCAGCTAGTTAGGTGTTTAAGGTCCCTTAGGGACCTTAAAGCGGGCGGAGTGGCAGATTTCGACGTTGAAATGAGCATAAACGTGTGAGATACGGTCCCCGAGGGACCTTAAGTCTGAGAAAGTAGCAGCTAGTTAGGTGTTTAAGGTCCCTTAGGGACCTTAAAGCAGGCGGAGTGGTAGATTTGGTCGTTGAAATGAGCATGGACGTGTGAGATAAGGTCCCCAAGGGACCTTAAATTTGAGAAAGTAGCAGCTAGTTGGATGATTAAGGTACCTTAGGGATCTTAAAACGGGCGGAGTGGCAGATTTGGACGTTGAAATGAGCATGGACGTGTGGGATAGGGCCCCCAAGGGACCTTACGTTGGAGAAAAGAGCAGTAGGTCCCTTAGGGATTAAAACGGGCGGAGTGGCAGTTTTGGACGTTGAAATGAGCATGGATGTGTGGGATAAGGTCCCCAATGGACCCTACGTTGGAGAAAAGAGCAGCTAGTTACGTTTGGCTGTGTTATTCCTGCGAATGATGGATTAGGTGACGTGCATTCTAACGCGGGTCTCGATTGGGCCTCCTGAGTTACAGCTGGAGGAGGAAGAAGTAGAGTGAACGTGGTACAAGTTAATAGCTGAGTAAAACCTGATTTCCTGCTACTATGAGAGATAGATAATCAACGAGAGGAAAGCAGGAAAGCCAATGAAGAAAAGTGAGACAAAAACAAAGTCTACAATGGGTAAAGCGGGTTTAGCGGATAAACTGTCCAAGTTGACGAAAGATGAGCTGGTAGCGCTGTTGATTCATTTTTCTAAAGAAATGAAGGAAGTGGAGCAGGAGCTCGTGTTGCGGTTTATGAGTATGGACACGAAAGCAAACATGGCTTCATATAAGAAAATTATACGTTCCTCTATTAAGGACAATGCAGATCGTTATGGCTTTGTAGCTTATCGGCAAGTATCTGGTGCTATCGACGGTGCCGAGAAAGTAATGCGGAAAGCAGAGGAAGCCTTAGCTCAAGGACAGTATCTTCATGCTGCCGAAATTGTCTTTTGTATATTGCATGAAATGGGAGATTTGCTTCAGTGCTCAGATGATTCCGACGGTATTGTTGGTGGAATGATTAGGGAGTGCTTGGATGTCATTCATCATATTGCTGTTAATCTCGATATTGAGCAGGATGTGAAGAAGGACCTGACAGCTTTATTCCGGTTGATTCTTAGGGAAGCTCTTCATCCTCTTTTGGATGGTTGGAGTGAATGGCAATTATCCCTTATGGAGAGTGCTATGTTATTCCTAACATCTCAGACAGAGAGAGAACTTTGGGAAAAGCAGTTGATGGTGCTAAAAGACAAGAACAGCAATTCTTCCTATTTTGAGGAACATGCTGCTAATCTTCAGTATTTGGTGATACAGTCATATGACGGCGAACAGGAGGCTGAGCGTTATTTAGAAGAGCATCTCAGCTTAACTGTTTTCCGAGAGATGGCTATCAAGCATGCTATAAAGAATGCAAACTTTGAACGGGCGCTGCAACTGGCTCAGGACGGAGAAGAGCAAGATGGTAAGAATAGCCTTCCAGGTCTTGTTGCGACATGGAAAGAGTTTCGCTATGAGGTCTACAAAGCCACCAATCAACGGGAGCAGCAGCTGGCACTCGCGGAAGAGTTCGTCCTGTCAGGGAAGTATGCCTATTACCTCGAGTTGAAGGAATTGTGTAGCCCTGATGAGTGGGAGCCTGTCTATCATCGGGTATTGAATAGTTTGGCTAATGGCGGCAAAGGTTACTGGTCCACGGAGAGATTGTACACTCGAATTCTCATTGAGGAGAAGGAAGTAACGAGGCTTCTCGAGTATGTCCAGAGCAGAAAAAGGGAAATCGTCGAATACTATCCTCATCTTATTAGCCAATATGCCGATGAAGTATATCAGCTATTCCAGGAATGGATTACAGAATCCGCTGCAGAGGCTTCGAGCAGGAATCAATATAAAAAGGTCTGCGGTACAATTAAGCATCTTATTAAGGCAGGCGGAGCTTTAAAAGCGAAGGAAGTAATTGAACAGCTCATACTTGCTTATCCGTATCGTACAGCCCTCAAGGATGAACTAAGGAGTATTAAACTTGCATAGAGGTGCAGATGTTTTAGCTGCTCAAACAACAATAAGACCCTGCCAGGGTCTTATTGTTGTTTGAGTGGTTAATTTTGGCTGAGATAAGATCCTACGGGGATCTTATCCGTCAGTGAATGGGCGTGAAACAAGCCGAATTGGCTATTATGTGAAGCGATAAAACCCTGCCAGGGTCTTATCGCTTGTTAGGGCAGTTAGAATTGGCGGGATAAGACCCTGCGAGAGTCTTATCGGCCAGCTAACGGGAGACATTTTTCATTGAACGATCCTATTTCAAGCGATTGTCATAAAAAATGAAAGGTCCAAGCCTGCCTCGCGGGCAGATAAACGTTCTTAGAACAACAGCAGGGGCCATATATTTGTTATATATGCAAAATGGGGGTGTGGATATGGGGATGTTGATCACAGCATTGCTCGTATGCGCTTGTGCCATGGGGCTGGTGTTGTTTCGGAAAAATACGATCCCTATCTATCGTGAAGGTCCCATTCAGCAGAGGAAGCTGTCTGTCATCATTCCGGCTAGGAATGAAGAAAGCAATCTGCCTTTTTTGCTGAGCTCACTTCAAGCTCAAACCTACACGGACCTGGAAATTATCGTCGTAGATGACCATTCGGAGGATCGGACCAGAGAAATTGCGGAAAGTTACGGAATCAAGGTGATTACGAATCCCGAGCTCCCTTTGGGATGGACAGGCAAGAATTGGGCGGTATGGAACGGTTACCTTCAGGCTACCGGTGATTTAATTGCTTTTCTGGATGCGGATGTCCGTCTTGCACCACATGCACTTCGTTCACTTCTTACTGCAAGAGAACAAGAGGGAGGGGTAATTTCTGTTGTGCCGTTCCATATTGCTGAGAGGTTTTATGAGCGGTTAGCGTTGATTGTGAACGTATTAGGCTTATTTGCCTTCACGTCCCCTATGGAGCGGACAAACCCGAATAAAGGCTTATATGGCTCCTGCATCCTCACCACAAGAACGGATTATGAGCAGGCAAAAGGCCATGAAGGTGTAAAGGCTGAAGTGCTGGATGATCTCAACTTAGGGGCAAGGTTTATGGAAGCCGGTGTAAAAGTGACCAATTACATCGGACGCGATATGGTCTCCTTCCGAATGTATCCAGGTGGTATCAAGAGTGAGATCCAAGGCTTCAGTAAAGGAGCGGTGCTTAGTACAAGTAAGTTGAATATCGGTACATCGCTACTTGTTGCCGTTTGGCTGATCGGCTTAATTGCTGCAGAAGCAGCGCCTTTTGTTATAGGTACCTCTTATCTGCTGCCGTTTGCTATTGGATATGTGCTGTACACGCTGCAGATTTATTATTTTGTCCGCTATACCGGAAGGTTCGGGAAATGGCTGCCGATCGTCCATATACTGAGCACGGTCTTTTTCCTCTATATCATGCTGTATTCGCTTTATCAGGTGGTGTTTCTACGGCAGGTTGCTTGGAAAGGCAGAAGCATTAAGGTTGGGGGGCGTGGCAATCCATGATTATTTTATGGACAGCGGCATCGTTTCTGGCAGGATCCTTGATGTTCTCGTATTGGATTGGTTTAGCGAAAAATCATAATCTCCAAGAATATGGTGATGGTAATCCCGGTGCAATCAACTTGTGGAAAGCAACGGGTTATACCTACGGCATTGCCGGTATTGCACTGGACTTCTTGAAAGGGTATTTACCGATGCTTTGGCTTCACCATAGCGGCGATGTTACTGGATTTGCTCTTGTTTTTCCGGCAGCAGCGGCTATTCTTGGACATATCTTTTCTCCGTTTACGGGCTGGAAAGGCGGTAAGGCCATTGCAGTGACGTTTGGCGTATGGAGCGGGCTGACTGGATTTGCGGTATCGCTTGCGTATGCGATTATACTTGCTGTACTGCTCTCGGTAACGAGACTGATCAACAAGGGCAGGTCAACCTCCTCAGAAACGGATGCTTTTCATGTTGTGCTTGGTATGCTCCTGCTGTCGATTTATTTGGTTCTGGATCATTACTCTTGGCCCATTGTTCTGCTTGGCGTTATTAACTTTATTCTGCTTTCCTATTCGCATCGAAAGGAGCTCATTGGCGTTAAGGATGTGAATCATTAATGTCATATAGTTTTATATAAAAAAAACCCTCCATCATACACCGATTGATTATCGGGTATGAGGAGGGCTTTTCTGGCTATTCTGCTTATGGCTTCTTGAAGGTATAGACCTTATGCAAGGTCTTGCCGCCATCCGTAGAAGTGTACAAGACAGATGGATCGGTATGATCAGTAGTGATGAACCAGATATGACTCGCGTCAGAAGCACCAATAACCTGGGTGCCGTAACCGGTCAATTCGGCCTTGCTGATCGTCCAGCTCTTACCGCCGTCTTTGGTTTCCATCAAAGTGTTGGCTTTATCACAAGCTTGGCATTGACCGCCCATAATCGCTGTTTGTGAATTGACAACATACAACGTGCCCGGGCTTGTGCTGGTCATGCCGCTTGGAACCTTCGGATCATCCATTGTAAACCCTGGGGCTGGACCGGATCCTGCGCCGTTCTTCACGATTGCCGGGAGCCAAGTTTTGCCGCCGTCGGTTGTGTGGAAGAGCGAGTAGGAGGTTTGCGACATACCTGAGCCTCCAATGAGCTCAATCCAAGCATCGTTTGCTGCCGTAGAGCGGATGATGACGTTATTAGGGGCTTCTTCTGTTGAGCGTGTCATAACAGTATCCCAAGTTTTACCGCCATTGCCTGTATGCATGAAGAGCATCCTGCCATTCACCATTTGTACGGCCCAGCCATTGTTGAGGTCATGGAAGTACACTTCGCCGATTTCTTTGCCAGGTGTTTGCAATGTTGTCCAGGTCTTACCGCCATCCTTGGACATGGCATCGTCGCTAAAGGCTGTTTTTTCATTAGTAAAATGGAGATAGCCGCGGTTAGGCACAGTGCCTGCTTTCGTCCATGTTTTGCCGCCGTTAGTAGATTGAATCAGTGTCAGGCTGCTTGCGCTCTCGTCGCCAATGGTTGCCCAAACTTTGCTGCTGCTCAGAGCGAAAATTTGGTTAACCGGTTTGTTGCTTGCGTATTGAAGCTTCCAGTGAGCACCACCGTCTTCTGTTCTTGCAATTTGGCCGTTGCCGGCAACCCAGCCGGTCTTGGAGTCAGCAAGGCGCAGGGCTGTAACGGTGCTGATTTGAACGGTTTTTTCACCAGTACTAACTGGAGTTGGATTTCCTGAGGTTCCGCCACCGGTATTACCGGGCTGCTGAGAAGAAGTGCCTTCGTCAGGGCTGGTACTAGGCGTACCCGTATCCGTGTCCGTATTTGTATTGCTAGGGTTCGATGAAGGAGCAGAGGAGTTGTTCCCGGCTTCTTCCGATGCTGGCGTATTATTCGAAGTATTGTCAGCTTTCGAACAGCCTGCCAAGAGCAGGGATAAACTGAGCGTCACGAGGAGAAGCAGGGTGCTGATTTTCTTAATCATGATGTTCACCGCCTAAATGGTTTATAGATATAGCTTAACCTTCCTCCCCTTAGACGAACCATATAAAGAGAGTGTTGCAGTAAATTTTAGTAATAAAGTATTTTTGGACGAAAGATAGAGGAAGGAGTTGGGTGAACGGGTACGAAAAGCGAAATAAGAGGAAAAACCGTATTACAGGGGGCGTCGAACGTACGATTGCAAAAAAAAGCGCGAGAGCATAAGCCCTCGCGTTGTCCCAAGCTATTCAGCTTTTTTCTTAATCGGGATATAGATATCCATCTGGATTTCAGACAGCTCATGGTTGCTGCGCTCATCATACAGCTCGAACTCTGGCTTGCCTGCATGCTCGTAGCCGGAATGAGGGAACCATTCCCCGAAGATTGTCATCCAGGTGCTTTGGATCGAGGAGGAGAACTGTTCACGCGGAACCTTTGGCGTGGTGAATACAGCGTACTCCGCGGCATCAAACTCGCTGCAGACGAGGTCTTCGCCCTCTACACCTTCAAAGCTTTCCGCTTCCATACCAATCAGATAAGAGAAGCTGTCGGAGTCCATATCGAATTTATGGCAGATACCAAGCTCGACAGGGGAGTCCTTATGCACACGGTTGGGGATGTTTTTAGACAGCCCTTTTTGAATATATTCCTGCCAGAAGGTCGGGATCTCTCTATGATTGTCACCATTTGCTCTTGTACGGATCTCGTAGCCGATCACTTTGAAGGCAGGCTTCGTTATAATTTTGTAATCCATTCGTATTCCTCCTAAATAGGGATTGTACTTGCGCTGCAGCACATTCAGCTTGGAGTATGCCGGGGGTCTAATCTCCCGTTTACGGTAGTCGCCCGGTGTCATTTCGAATATGCGCTTGAAAGCTCGGGTAAAGGTCTCATGATTCTGAAACCCCGTATCGAGCGCGATATCGATCAGCTTCGCATCCGAATATGCAACCTGATAAGCGGATATCGCCAGACGACGTTTACGCACATATTCCATCACGGTCTCTCCTGCCATGGATTGAAAGACACGGTGAAAATGAAAGTCCGAAAGCCTCGCAACCTGCGCCAGCCGCGATAAAGACAGCTCTTCGGAAATATGGGCTTCGATGTAATCAATCGTCTGTTGAATCTGCCTCAAATAATCCTGCTTCATTCGGATGACTGACCTCCTCGTTCTCGATGACCTCATTGTATACGAATGGATGATCCCGTTCTTGATGATTCTTGCTCTATGAAATGAAACAGCAGCCTCTGGTCATTTAAGACCAGAGGCTGCTGCTATACCTTCGAAGCTTATGGCAAAATATTGCCTGCCGCGCGGTAGATCGCGTACCATTCTTCGCGGGTAAGTGTAATGTCGGATGCTTTAACGCAGTCTTTCAGACGCTCGATGTTCATCGAACCGATAACCGGCTGCATTTTCGCAGGATGACGGAGGATCCAAGCGATCGCAATCGTTGTGTTGCTCACGTCATATTTGCCAGCGATCTCATCGATCACTTGGTTCAGCTCAGGGAACTTGTCACTTCCGAGGAATACACCTTCGAAGAAGCCGTATTGGAATGGCGACCAAGGCTGTACCGTAATGTCGTTCAGGCGGCAGTAGTCGAGAATGCTGCCGTCACGGTTAATCGCGGAGCTGTTCTCCATGTTCACATTGATGCCGTTGGAGATCATGTTCGCGTTCGTGATGCTCAGTTGAAGCTGGTTCGCAACGATTGGTTGTTTCACCGATTTCTTGAGCAGCTCGATTTGCATCGGGTTCTGGTTCGATACGCCGAAGTGACGTACTTTGCCGGAGCTTTGCAGACGGTCGAAGGCTTCAGCAACTTCATCAGGCTCAACCAATGCATCTGGACGGTGCAACAGAAGAATGTCGAGGTAGTCGGTGTTCAGACGCTTCAGAATCGCATCCGTCGAAGCAAGGATATGCTCCTTCGAGAAGTCGAACATAACGCCCGGCTTAATGCCGCATTTGGATTGCAAAATAATATTTTCACGAACACTGTCGTTCATATGAATCGCTTCTGCGAAAATTTCCTCGCATGTGCCGGCGCCGTAAATATCCGCATGGTCGAAGAAGTTTGCCCCTTGCTCAAGTGCCGTTTGGACAAAACGCTCTGCCCCTGCTTTATCCAAGGAATTAATACGCATACAGCCAACCGCAACTACCGGTACTTCGAGCGTGCTGTTTCCGAGTTGAATCGTTCTCATTGATAAGTCCTCCTAAAAAGAATTGTGAAGCAATTCTTACTTCGTAAGCATTTGCTTAAAGAATTGTGAAGCAATTCTTGCTTCGTAAGCATCCGCTATAAATCGCATATGTAACCTTTTTGATTGTGACATAGTTGGCAAGCGGTTTCAAGACAAGGACTTAGGGAAGTTTGTTAAGTTTTTTTAGCCATGCCTCTGCGCCTATCCATTTTAGGCCGGATGCCAAATTGACTAACACGAACGGCGATGGCTACAATTACAGTAACGAATAGAGGCAGAGCCTCTTATAGGGAGGCAAAAGGGCATGAGCCAAGCAGATTCGATCGGACTCATATTGGAAGGTGGAGGCATGCGCGGCGTTTATACGGCCGGGGTACTGGAGTTTTTTTCAGAGCATAACATTTATTTTCCATATATGATCGGGGTGTCGGCGGGTGCCTGCATGGGGGCTAGTTATCTGTCGAGACAGCTTGGACGCAACCGGATCGTGAATGTAGAGTGGGTGAGCGATCCGAGATATATCTCATGGAACAATCTTTGGAAAAAAGGGCAGCTTTTCGGGATGGACTTTATTTTCGATGAAATCCCAAATAAACATGTTCCATTCGATTACGAAGCTTTCCGGAATAGTCCGGAGGAGTTCGTCATCGGCACGACTGACTGCGTAACGGGCGAGACCGTCTATTATCGGAAAAGCGATCCAGACTTCGACCTCTTGCAGCTGCTCAGGGCATCCAGCTCCCTTCCCTTTATTGCACCAATAGTCGAATATGGCCGCCGGAAGCTGCTGGATGGCGGGATCTCCGATCCGATTCCACTGCGAAAAGCCGAGACTGATGGCTGTAAGCGGAATGTTCTTATTTTGACAAGGAATGAGGATTACCGGAAGTCGCCGGGGCGGTTTGGCTGGATTGTTCAGCGTGCCTACCGGAAATATCCGAATCTGGTGGAGAAGATGTTCAAGCGGCATGAGCGTTACAATGAGACACTTGATTATATAGCGGAGCAGGAGCGCACGGGCTTGGCATTTGTGATTCGGCCGCAAGAGACGCTTGTGGTCGGGCGGATGGAGCGGGACCCAGCGAAGCTAGACGCGCTTTACAGGCAGGGATACGAGGATGCGAAGCGGATGATGCCGCAGCTCCGGGAATGGTTGGAACAATAAGAACGAGGATTGCGGACGGTGCAGCGTTTATTTTATAATCTTAGTAGTAAAGGGAGGCGGTAAAAATGGCAAATCAATTTGCCGGATTACGAATCAGCTTCATGCAGAGCCTGAATTAGGGGCGATACTTTGCATGGGGCGTACTTGAAAGAATGGTCGCCCGGCTATCGTTTCTAATAATGGGCTTTGCACCTTATTGATTTATGATTTTATACCAAATAAGGGGCTGACAAAGCAATGTATACACCATTTATTAGAAACCATCAATTGAACGTCATTAAAAAGCAAGCAGGTCAACTGCAGCAAGCCTGCAGTACCGTATCGGATCCGAAGGTGATTGAATCGGTTCGATCAAACACGTCATTTAAAGTCATGGAAGCTTTCCCTGGGGCATCGGAGCAAGAGCAGCAGCTGCTTGGAAGCTTTGCGTCATTAAGTTCCCCGCAGGAATTTCAGGGCTATGTGCGTTCACTTGAAGAGTACGTTCTGCCATTCGAGAAGGTCGAGGAGAAGCAGCTGAAGAAGCTGTTCCCGAAGGTAAAGAAGCTGAAGGTTCCTGACCTCGCGGCGATGGATCTTCGCTATATCACTTATATGGGCTGGACGGATATTGGCACGAACAAGATGTATCTCGCTTATCATTTGAACAGTCGACTGGTAGGGGTAGAGGCTAGATTCACGCCTGTGCAGAAGAAAAGCGTATGCTTCTTATGTAACAAGCATGAAGAAGTGGCGTTAGTCTCGGCGATTACAAAGTCGAAGCCGGCGAATGCTTCGCCAGATTACTACAAGGCGATTGGCAACTATATGTGTGTGAACAGCGACAGCTGCAACAAGAACATTACGGACGTGACCGTTCTAGAACGGTTTATCTCTGATATTGTTCTCTAAGCTTATATACAAAAGAGCCCACCAAATTTGGCGGGCTCTTTCTCATGGTTAATGTCTTTGCTGGCGCAGACGAAACTGTTTGTATTGGAAGTACATAAAGCAGCCAAGGCAAAAGCCGCTTAAGGCAGCCACAACAGCAGCTGTGAGCATACCAAGGCTGATATAGGACAGCACGGTCAAGCCGAGATAGTGAGCTGCGAGTGTAACGACGAGAAAAAGAATAGCGAGCAGATTGTTGAAACGCAGCAGCTCGCGTGCTTCGGTCCGTGGGCTTACCGGTAGTAACGGCGAGAATAGGCGGACGAAGACGTTATATTTTACTCCATACGTACGACTGATTAATTGCACGACTAGGGGCAGGGCAAGAATCCACCATTGCTGGGTTAGGACGGTTGCGATCACGCTCAGTAGAATGCCAAGCTGATTGCCGCGTACACGGTGTAAAGGCACTTCCTCTACACATTCATAACTTAAGTTAACGACCGGCTGGGACATGAACATCCTCCGTTCAAGGTTCGATTTATAAAATCGGTTATATTCAGTATACACTAAATCATAGTTATCTGGTGGGAAATAAAGAGTATAATTTTAGAGATTGACGCTCTATCCAAAACTCTTTACAATGGAGCAGGCGCAAAATTGCACGGCCGCTGACAGGAGGTAATCAAGAAGCTCATGAACTTGAAAACAATCGTGATTTGTCTCTATGTAGGGCTTATTTATTGGCTGTCTCTACATTTCTCCTTCCTGGATACACTGTTCTTCCCAACGCTTGGTGCGTTTAGTTTTCTCTTCCTATCCCGCTCATCGACCATATCCGAAGTGGGAAAAGTCACCTTTGGTGCCGTCGTATCGTCCGGAGTTGGAACACTGCTGTATTACATTTATCCAAGCACAATCTCGTTATTTATTAACGTCATTATAACGATCTGGTTAATTAATAAATTCAAGTGGAATGCCCCGCCAATTGTGGCCGTGGCGCTTATTCCGTTCTTTTCACACTCGGCTCATCACTGGGCTATTCCGCTCTCCGTATGTGCGGCGCTGCTTGGCCTTATGCTTGTACTCTACATCGCCGGGCTCGTCGAGAGCAGACGTGCGACTGCTTATGAATCGAAATCCACAGCCGCTTAGGCTGTGGATTTTATGTCTTTGGGAGCAATCCACAAAGGACAAATCTCTGCTATAGTAAGAGATAACTGAAGCTTTACCAATCCAACAAGAAGAATGTGATGATATGGGTATAGGACGACCCAGACAACTAGGAAAGCGTGAAGCTTTCCTGAATCGACACTTTACCGGAGTGTCCATTGATTACAGACAGATTATATCCTTGTTTATTCCGATTCTGATCGATCAGGCGTTCCTCGTTGGTCTGAACCTTGTGAATACAGCGATGATTAGTTCATCTGGTGTTGACGCGGTTAGTGCCGTTAATATGGTGGATTCGCTTAATATATTCCTGATCAGTGTCTTTATCGCGGTGTCGACCGGGGGAACGGTTGTTGTTGCCCAGTATAAAGGCAGCGGGAACGATCAGATGGTATCCAAATCAGCGGCGAGCTCCGTATCCTCGGTTACACTAGTTGCTCTTGCGATCAGCTTGATTGTGGTGGCTTTCCATAATCCAATGCTGAATCTGCTGTTTGGTGCTGCAACACCGGAAGTATTCGCAGAAGGCAAGACGTATCTGATCGGCAGCGGCTTGTCCTATGTCGGGATTGCGATGATGGAGGCTGTATGTGGAGCATTGCGTGGTATCGGGCGAAGCCGGGCTTCTCTCATGTTGTCCCTCGTTATGAACCTGTCGTATGTACTGCTGAATATTGTCTTTATTAACCTGATGCATATGGGCGTGCTTGGACTGACGATTTCCGTGAATATCTCCCGGTATGCGGCGGCCATTCTCGCTATTATTTATCTGGTGAAGATTGATACTAGCCTGCGGCTGCGTATTCGCGATTTGCTGGCATTTAATTTGACCATGCTGAAAAAGATTCTGTTCATCGGTATGCCATTTGCAGCGGAGCAGATGTTCTTCAATGGCGGGAAAATCGTCACCCAAACGTTTGTCGTTGGCCTTGGCACCTATGCCATAGCGACCAATGCGATTAGCGGCTCGCTTGCGAATGTCCTTCAAATTCCTTCGAATGCCTTGGCGATCACGACGATTACGGTCATTGGTCAATGTATTGGGCAGCAAAATATTGAGGATGCCAGGAAGTTTACACGATCTTTCCTGTGGCTGTCCGCCGCCTGTTTGCTCTTCATGACGATTATTATGATTCCACTATTCTATCCGCTGGTAGGGCTGTTCCATCCCCCAGCAGAGATTGTAGATGATATCCTGATCATTTCGCTTATTAATGCCCTCATGCAAGTGGTGTTCTGGTCGATCAGCTTTATTATGCCGTCGGCTCTTCGCGCAGCTGGGGACTCGAAGTTTACTTCCGTCGTTTCCTTATTGTCCATGTGGCTGTTCCGGATTGTACTTGGTTACTTGCTCGCTATCGTCTTCGATTTCGGAATCATCGGCGTCTGGGTTGCGATGAATCTGGAGTGGGGCGTGCGGGGAATGATCTTCCTCTGGCGCTTCCGCGGCAAGAAGTGGTATCGGCATAAGTTAATTGATTAACAAGTAACCCTCGGCATCGTATGATGACTGAGGGTTATTTTTTTGCTGCGATTACGTGGAATTGAAGGCTTATTGTGGATGTAAGACTTTAGAACCGGTTGGGAAAAATATTTTAATAGTCTGTCAAGGTTCGACAACCTTTTTAGGATACAATCTGTATCATATTGGTTGGAAGTAACTATAGAGTGTAGGCCTCTAGTCCTGTTTGAGAGCGAAAGGCGATATAATTTCAATGGAGGGCCGGATAACATGCTATCGATGACAACGAGGGATGTTGCAAGTGAACAGGATTGGATCCATTTATTGATGGAGGCAAAAGATATAGGGGTATCCATCGAGGAAGTTAGAAGGTTCTTGCAATCTTATACGGTTATACAACAAAACAATCCGGAATGGTCATAGGACTATTCCGGATTTTCATTATTCTTCTTCCATTTTTGAAACTCTAGAAATTCCTTGAATTGACTTTTGCTAATGCCCGAGTCCATTGCTTCTCGTAATAGGAGCTGCCAGTCGTTATCAAGCAATTGCTCAGTCTGCGTGGGATCATTGTACAGAATAGAGTGAATCGATACATCCAGGGCAGATGCTACCTTCTCCAGAAACTGAATAGAAGGATTAGACTGTAAACCTCGTTCTACATTACTTATATAAGATTTAGCGACTTCAGCCCGTTCAGCAAGCTCGGATATGGACATGCCCTTGTCGCTTCGCAGTTGTTGGATTCGTTTTCCAATCTCATCAATCATGTTCATGCATCCTTATCTTAAAAAATAATAGGAATTGCTTTGTATTTATTATCATCTTACGGACATTAACTATTTTTGTAAAGAAACATGTAACATTTTCATGAAATCCGGCTATGGGGCCGGATTTTTTTTGTTAATCGGGACATTTGATAAGGAGCTGTTCATTATTAAGAACGAAATAAGGAGATATGATGAGATAATAAGTGATTTTCGGGTTAAAAGTGACCCATTTGTTCTTAAAAGAGAATATTGGGCGTTATTTCCACCTTTTCAAATATGGGAGATATAGGATATATTGAGTATACAAAACGTTCTTAATAACGAACAAAAACGTTCTTAGTGAAGGCGGGTGTGCTCTTGCAGCGAAGATCAGACAGGTTTAAGCGAAGTAGGAAAGAGCGTATTCCGAAGATCCTTTTTGTAGTCATGAATACCCTCTCTATCGTGTTCCTGCTATTCATTATGACAGCGAGCCAAGTAGGTACGACCTTCGGGAATTTCACAGCAACAGCTGAGGTAACAGGAGAGATTGGGATCTGCTCGGTGTTTCCGGATCAAGTGGAGCAGCTGTTAGGACAAGCTGAACAGCATGTCCATGAAGGTGATGCGGAATATGCAGAAATATCGGGTTATACAGGATCACTGGATGAAACTGCTGGGGATTTGGATCTGTCAATGGTATCCGATGAGCAGTTAGGGACATTAGGTGATGGAATTAACTCGCAAATCAGCGGTATTGCAGGAAAGTTAAATCGTCTAGCCGAGCGTTCGAGCACGAACGTATCCGCATGGGAGGATGCACAAGGTGAGCTTCATTCCTCTTCGGTGGTCCTCACTGAACTTTCCGATTATATGTCGAGTGTCAGCTTGAGCTGTCTCACACCTAGAGATCCATCAGTATTGTCCAGCTTCCTTGCCTCGATGAATGGAAGCAGCATGGCTTCAGAGGCATTGGAGTCACGAGCTTGGGAAGTCTACGAAGCGTTATCCGGCAGCCCGGTATATACCGTCTCAGCAGAACCCATTGCAGGATCACATGCAGTCCTGTCGCCAGTATCACCCATTAGTGAAGAAGCCGAAGCCGGCTATGAAGCTGCACAAGCTTCTATTCATGATGCCAGCGCTTCTTATATACAGCAGCAAACAAGCTTACAGCAACAGCTTGCACAGGTAAATGCAGAAATAGCAGCAAGAGAGAAAGCAAAGGCGGAAGCCGAAGCTGAAGCAGCGGGTGAAGTAGATGTGCCGGAGAGCGAAGTTGTTCCGGGAGAAGAGCAGGCTGTAGATCAAGAGACAGGACAAGCTGTAGAAAAAAGTCCAAATGGAACGGCTGATCCTCAGAGCCATCCAGAAATCTCTGAACCAGATCAACAGCAGGTACCTGATGATACTCCAAGTCTAGAGATTGCAGAAGAAAGTCCATCAAACTCCAATGAACCAGGTGGTGTATCGAATGAAACTAATGAAATCAATCATGAGTAAGGCAGTAACGCTATTGCTGCTGGTCGTATTCCTTCTAGTTGCCTTCTCCGTGATTGTCTCCAAGGCATCAGGCGGAGAGCCTAAGCTGCTGGGTTACGAGATCAAGATTGTATTGTCTGGCTCCATGGAACCGGGCATCCATACAGGCTCCATCATTACGATCAAGCCGGGCGGGGATATGAACCGCTTTAATGTCGGCGATGTCGTTACTTATAAAGATAGTGAAAATCGCTTGATTACGCACAGAGTTGCAGCCGTTGATACGAAGGATGGACAAAAAGTGTATACGACCAAGGGTGACAATAACCCTACGGCCGACACAGCACCAGTACCGGCCAATCGTATCGTTGGGCAGTATTCCGGATTGACCATTCCTTATGTGGGATATGGGATGAACTTTGCCAACTCTAAGATTGGAGGCCTCATGCTCCTACTTGTTCCTGGCCTTCTCTTAATTCTCTACTCCATCATTAACATCTTGAAGGCGTTCGCTGAACTGGAGAAAAAGAAGAATGAACCAAGCACACCTAACCCGAATCCAGAAGCTTTATCGTAAACTGATTGTCCTTCTTGTGCCAGCGCACAAGGATAACAATATAAAAAACAAACCTCAAAATGAGGAAACCTTGGGAGGAAACAAAAAAATGGGAATCAAAGCTAAATTGGGTCTGAGTATGGCAACAGCAGCACTGGGTATTTCGTTGGTAGGCGGCGGTACGTTTGCATATTTCTCGGCTACTGAGAATACAACAGGTACATTCGCCGCAGGGTATATCGACTTGACTGCCAATCCAACGACGGTAATTAATGTAACTGACATTAAGCCAGGTGATTCTTGGACGAAATCATTCACCCTTAAAAATACCGGAACAGTTGATATCGCAAAAGTTCTTTTGCGCACAACTTATGAAGTTGGAGATTATGGCAGCAATAATACATTAGATCTTGGCAATTACATCAAAGTTGATTTCTTACGTAATACCACAAACGACTTGCCTGGAGAATATATCATTGAATCAATGACACTTAATCAATTGCAAGCTCTGACTAACTCACAAGATCCGGATGTTGTAAAAGATAAGCTTGGCTGGCTTACGGATTGGATTGACAATAGTGGATTGGATAAAATCAATAATGGCGAATCCAATGACTTCTCAGTACGATTCACATTCGTAAATGAGAACGGTGAGCAAAACCAATTCCAAAGAGATAGCCTTACTTTGCACTGGGACTTTGAGGCTCAAACAAAAAACCCATAATATTAAAAATTGGCGTCAATGACTATAGTCATTGACGCCAATTTTTATAGCTATAACTTACTTTCCAGCTATGTCCAAGCCCAAAAGAATCCGTCTCGATCCCAAGCGATACGGCCGCCATGCTGCTTGCGGAAGGCCTTCTTTACTTCTTTTTCGAGAGAGACGTTACCCTTTTCATTTACAAATACATATTGTTCTCCGAAGTGTTGTTTGACGTGCTCGATGGCTTCCTCTTGGCGAAGCATCCCCCGGAATTTAATCTCGTTAATCATCCATTCGGCAATTTGATTCTCTGTTGTTGTATCCACGTTTCGTGTGACCTCCATTTAGCTGCTAACTAGTTCCCGTTATTATACCATCATTGAGCGTTTTCTTTGCTATTTCGAGCTGACCTGTCTAAATCGTCTCTTTATCTGGAATAGTGAGGTTTTACACCTTATTCAAACGTCGCCCCTCACTAACAGTGAGTCTAGCCTCACTGTTGCCTCAAAAGTTACTCGAACACCATCGTTTACGGCGAAAAGCCTCACTAATTAGTATGGCTCCTTCACTCGGGAGGCGGAGGAAGCTGCGAGAGCTGGAGGGCAGGTTGGTGAAACTAAAAAATAAAAGAGCAGCTTTCTCGAAGGAGAAAGCTGCTCTCATCAACCCTATTTACCGCTGTATAGGTTCGATCCGGTACGAACCAGCCTTGCCGTTAATCGGCTCGATCGACCAGCCGAACGACAGCGCCATTTTAACGCGTTCCAGTTGTTCTGGTGTTAGCTGTGCCGTTACGGCTTCTTGTCCGGCTTCGAGCTCAAGCTGAGGCTCTTCGCCAAAGGCAACCCAGATCCAGCTGCGAATACCGCGCACGGTATTGTACTTAATCTGGTAGCCGTTACGTACCGCAGATTCGAACGTCTCCCGATCTTTCTGAGCAAAAGCAGCCAGATCGCTGTAGTTAAATTGGAAGATACTATCGTCCGTTGGGAGGTCAATTCCACCTGTTACTTTTGCAATAATCTCGTCGTTGGACCAGCCATGTCCCTTACGGAGCGACTCCACGAGTAATGCATCCCATTGCGACAGCTTCACGATATTCGTCATTAGGTTTCAGCCTCCCTTAGCTAGCTCGTATGCCTTACGGCAGTGCTACAAAATGCCCCGGACTTACTTCTCTCAGCACCGCAGCTTCTTCGGCTGCAGCATCCGGTGTATAAATAACCCGTTCGACCACTGCACGTGGATCCGGTACCGGAATCGCGGACAGCAGCGCTTTTGTATACGGATGAAGGGGATTCTCGTACAGCTCATCACTGTCCGCTACTTCCACAAGACGGCCGTGATACATCACGCCGATCCGATCCGAGATATGCCGAACCATGGACAGGTCATGTGCGATAAACAAATACGTCAGGCCAAATTCAGCCTGTAAATCTTCAAGCATGTTAACAACCTGTGCCTGTACGGATACGTCCAGCGCTGAGATTGGTTCATCACAGACAACAAAGTCGGGACGTACGGATAAAGCGCGGGCAATCGAGATCCGCTGGCGTTGACCACCGCTGAACTCATGAGGGAAACGGGTCAGATGCTCACGCTTCAGACCAACCTTTTCGAGTAATGCGCCAACGGCTTCTTTCCGCTCATCCATATTTTTATATAGACCGTGAATATTCATCGGCTCGCCGATCAGGTCCAGCACGCTCATGCCGGGGTTCAGCGAGGAATAGGGATCTTGGAAAATCGACTGGATACGCCGGCGGAACGGCTTTAGCTGTTTCTCACCAAGCTTAGCTAGATCATGTCCGTCGAACTTAACTGTTCCATCCGTGTAATCGTACAGACGCAGAATGCATCGGCCAACCGTTGATTTACCGCTGCCCGACTCGCCAACAAGACCAAATGTCTCGCCCTGGCGGATCTGGAAGCTGACACCGTCAACAGCCTTCAATACTTCCGAAGTACGGCCCCAAGCATCACGGCTCTTTACAAAATGTTTCTTAAGCTGCTGGACATCCACCAGCACTTTTTTATCCTCTGACATGTGCAGCGCTCCCTTCAAGCTCCGGATGGCGCGCGATTTCGGCTTGAACTTCAGCGTCGTTCAACCAGCAGAGGGCACGATGGCCTTCGCTGATTTCAAAATGCGGAGGAAGCTCCGCACATTTTGGCATCGCATGCGGACAACGCTCCATGAATGGGCAGCCCGAAGGTGGGTTAAGCAGATCCGGCGGAGTGCCTTCAATTGGTACAAGCCGCTCACGTGAACCGCCTTGGCGCTGCGGAACCGAACGAAGCAGGCCTTGGGTGTATGGATGCTTGGAACGATAGAAGATGTCTTCCACCGTACCTTCTTCCATGACCATGCCGCCGTACATGACGATGACGCGGCTGCATACTTGCGCGACAACACCAAGATCATGGGTGATCAGCGCAATGGATGCGCTGGTTTTATCTTTTAATTCCTTCAGCAGATCGAGGATCTGCGCTTGAATCGTTACATCTAGAGCGGTTGTTGGCTCATCGGCGATAAGCAGCTCCGGCTGGCAGGACAAGGCCATTGCGATCATGACGCGCTGACGCATACCGCCGCTGAATTCATGCGGATACTGCTGGACGCGCCGTTCAGGCTCGGTAATACCAACCTGCCGAAGCATCTCGACCGCTTCTTTTAAAGCGGCTTCCTTGCTAAGACCACGATGCCGTCGAATGACTTCGATCATCTGATGACCGATCTTTTTGACTGGATTAAGCGAGGTCATCGGATCCTGGAACACCATTGCGATCCGGTTGCCGCGGATCTGACGCCATTTGCGCTCGGATAAACCGCTCAGGTTCTCTCCGGCAAATGTAATATCTCCGCTGACAATTTGGCCTGGAGGCGGGATCATCGCCATGATAGCTTTGGCGGTAACGCTTTTGCCGCTGCCGGATTCACCAACGATGCCGATCGTTTCGCCTTGATCAATATGAAGGCTGACGCCGCGAACCGCTTTGTTTTCTCCGCTGCGGGTATGGAATGATACTTGTAGGTTATTGACGGTTAGCAGCCTGTCTGCCATCTAACGTTCACTCCTCTCGGACGCGCACGGGGCAAGAAATGATTAACGTTTGCCCAGCTTTGGCTCGAAGCCAACGCGCAGTATATCACCTAGAATATTAAAGCTGAGCACCGTCAACAGAATGAATAAACCTGGGAACAACGCAAGGTAAGGCGCTTGTGCAATATAGCCCTGCGCATTGTTCAGCATACTTCCCCAAGTTGCATTAGGAGCTTGTACCCCAAATCCGAGGAAGCTTAGAGATGATTCCATCATAATCGCGGATGCCACGTTGTTCGTAGCGCCAACGATAATGACCGGAACAAGGCTAGGGAAGATATGACGGAAAATAATACCCCAGTGATTCTGGCCGGAGGCTTTGGCATACAGCACGTACTCGCGCTCCAGAATCGTCATCGTTTCCGCTCGTATGATACGGGCCATGTTCATCCACATCAGGAGTCCGATAATGAGGACGATACTGGTCAGGTTCGGCTTCAGGAACACGCTGAGCAGGAGCATAACCAGGAACGATGGGATGGACAAAATGACTTCCAAAAAACGCATCAGCAGATTGTCGATCCAACCGCCGAAGTAGCCGCTGACAACGCCAACGATCACGCCGATTGAAGTCGCCAGAATCATAGCCGAGAAACCAACCATGAGGGATACTCGTCCGCCGTACAACGCACGGGCGAAGTAGTCACGGCCATAGTCATCTGTGCCGAACCAATGCTCGGCGCTTGGCGACTTCAGTCGCTGCAAGGCGTCCAGAGCATTCGGATCATGAGAGGAGAGGAAAGCAAAGACCGCTCCTAGTATAAAAATAACGAGAATCGCGATAGACACGATCCCCATTTTGCTGCGTACGAGCTCGAGGCCCGCATTTCGCCATTTGGTCCGATTCATGAGCTCACCTCGTTGATTTGATTCTCGGATCGGCGAATCCGTATAAAATATCCGCAAGCAAGTTGCCGATGATCAGGAACAAGGCGGAGAAGAGTGTAATACCCATAATAACGGGATAATCCATCCCTTTTACAGCTGTCATGCCAAGCGAGCCAATGCCCGGCCAGGAAAAGACCGTTTCCGTCACAATCGCGCCGGTAACAAGGTCCGCCATCGACATCCCAAGCAGTGTAATAACCGGCAGCAGGACATGCTTCATCACATGCCGGAACAACACTTGCCGGCGAGTTGCGCCAAAGGCGTATTGAATCTGAACGTAGTCTTCCTTCAACTGGCCAATCGTGCTGGAACGGATGTACCGTACATAGACCGACAAGAAGCCAAAGGCGAGAACTGTACAAGGCAGAATGCCATGCTTAATGACATCCCAAGCAGAGTGGACACCAATCGTCCGCATACCCATAATCGGGAGCCAGTGCAGTTCAATTGCGAATAAATAGATAAGTAAAATAGCGAGATAGAACAGCGGTACCGAAATGCCGACGTAAGAGATCATGTTAATCAGCTTATCCTGCCAGCGGTCACGGTTCGCACCGGCTGTGAGGCCAAGCGGAATAGCTAACAGAACAGCAAGGACAAGGGCGCAGCCCATCAGTCCTGCCGTTGCCGGCAAACGGTCTAGAATTTGGTCCATAACAGGCTGATGATTCACAAGCGAATAACCAAGGTTGCCTTGGAACAGCTCTTTGATCCATAACAAATATTGCATATAAGCAGGCTTATCGAGCCCTAAGTTATGACGAATACGTTCAATGTCTTCGGGATGCATATTAGGCGTCACGAAGGAAAGAACAGGATCCCCGGGAGCCAGCTTAATTAAGGCAAAGCAGGCGATCGAGACGAAGAGCAGCAATGGAATCGTCTGCAGTAAGCGTCTAGCGATGAGTTGTCTCATACGATTGTCTCCTATGCTGTTTACGGCAAAAAATAACTGAGAAAACTCAGCTATTTTTTGCCTGTATCAATATTCACTTTAATTTTAAAGCAGAGAGCAGAGGTTTTCTTATTTCATGTACAGCTTGGACGGATCTTCGAAAATAACGACTGGTTTCAGAACCGCTTGATCGAGGCCGCCGTAACGTTTGTCGATAGCTACGATTGTTTTTGTGTAGCCTACAGGGTATACAACAGCATCATCAGCGATGATTTGCTGCAGCTTTTGGTAAGCCTCGCCGCGTTTAGTTGCATCTGCTTCACCAGCACCTTGGTTGAACAGTGTATCTACTTCTGGGTTCGAGTAACGAGCGTAGTTGGAATTGGAACCGCTTGTGAACAGAATGCGGTAAGCATCCGGGTCGTAACCCATGATGTAGCCTGCATAGGTCAGTTCATAATCTTTGGATTTCAGGTCCGTAAATTTCTGACCGTAAGCCGAAGCGTCCATGCTTTGCAGTTCAACCGTGATACCAACAGCTTTCAGCTTTTGCTGAATGTACAGGGCAGCTGCTTCTTGTGCTTTGTTGCCGCTGGATACGATGAAACGAAGCTTCAGGTTGCTTTCGCCAGCGGAAGCCAGCAGTTCTTTTGCTTTATCTACATCATTATCGTAAGAAGTAACGTCGTTCGTGTGGAACAGGCCGTCCGGTGTTACGAACGATTTGGCTTGGTCGGCATAGTCGCTCGAGCCATATACCGTTTGGATCAGCTCTTCACGATTCAGGGCGTAAGAGATCGCTTGACGAACTTCTTTTTTCTTCATAGCGCCAGTGTCGCTGTCTTCATTAAAGAGCAGGTAAGCAAGGCGGCCTTCGCTGTAAGCTTGAATATCGAAGTTGCCAGTGCTTTCGATTGTCGATACGTCTTGCGGATCAAGGTATTTCACATTGATTTCGCCATTTTGAAGAGCCAGGTTCGCTGCGTTCGCATCTTTTGCTACACGGTAAGTGATCGAATCCAGATGCGGTTTGCCTGCGAAGTAGTTATCGAAACGCTCAAGCGTTACATACTCGCCTGTTTTGTATTCTTTGAATTTGAAGGCACCAGAACCTACTGGTGTGTTGTTCTTTGTGCTTTTCTCAATATTCGCTTCGCCTTCGAAAATATGCTTAGGAATCGGAGTCAATTGCACAAGTGTTGCTTCGAATGCCGGGTTAACTTGCGGCAGTTGAAATTCAACTGTTGTATCGTCAACTTTCACTGCTTTGACCGGCTTACCGCCGATGATCAGGTTCTCACGGAAGAAGCTGTTTTGCTTCTCGTCAAGAATCGAATCGAAAGTGAAGACAACGTCGTCTGCTGTGAGCGGCTGGCCATCATGCCAAGTAAGACCACTTTTCAGCTTCAAAGTATAAGTCAGGTTGTCAGCCGAAGGCTCAAGGCTGTCAGCCAGGTAGAATGTTTTCTCACCGTTGTTCACTTGGAACAGTGGAGCGTAAAGGGCTTGGTCAATTGTCAGGCTGACACGGTCGCCTGCATAGATTGGGTTAAGAATGACAGGGTCGGCTTGTACACCAAGGATCAAGCTGCCACCGTCTTTTGGTTGATCGGCTGCTGCCGTATTCGAAGGCGATGCTTCGGAGTTGTTGCCTGCATTATTGCCATTGTTGTTACCACTGCAAGCACTGATTACTACTGCTAGAATAATGAGGGTAAGTAAAGCGGGAATGCTTTTGCGCATGATTCCATCCTCCAGTTTTGTCTGAGCTGTTCTGATGAAATTTATATTACATCGGATTACTCGGAATTACAACCTTTTAATTTCCACAACTGAAATTTTCAAAATCAAAAATTTTGTTTGGCGCTAAATCCTTCCTTTAACCGCGGTCGCTCATCGTGAATAAGCTTCGATAGAGGATTTATTATATTTCTCTCATTATGCTCCAAAATAGTAGTGCTGTCGATGCAAGGAACCCCCTCTTATGGCGGGATATTACAAGGTTTCCCTTATCTTGGGGGATGTTATTCATAAAATTAATGTAACCTTTACAGGAGAGAATTCGTTTGTAATGGTGAGCAGTGCTTACGAAGTAAGAATTGCGTTGCAATTCTTTAGCTAATGCTTACGAAGTAAGAATTGCGTTGCAATTCTTTAGCTGATGCTTACGAAGTAAGAATTGCGTTGCAATTCTTTATAGGAGGTAACAAATGAAAAACAAGAACATCACGACAAAATGGACTATTCTGCTTAGCAGTACTGTCCTGGCAGCTTTTCTACTGTCCGCTTGCAACGGTAACAACAATAACAATGCGGCTCCTACGACGAGTCCAACGGAATCGGCAACACCGGCGCCTACGGAATCACCAAATGCAGAAACCAAACAAGGTCATGGCGTGTTTGTCGGCTTGGCCGACTCCCATACGGTTGAAATTACAGTGGATGGCGAGGCAGCTGCCTACCAGCTTGGAGAGGGAACAGAGGAAGCGGCAAACGCTCTGAAGGAAGGCGATGCCGTAACGTTCGAGTACACGGAGGCTGCGATTGAAGGTGATGCAACAGTCAAAGTGCTCACCATTACGAAGATCGAGAAGGCGGCAGGAGATACGCCAGCCAAGGATCTCCCAGCTACGAAGGACTTCAAATTCCAGCTGGAAGGCAATGAAGAGACCCGTACCGGCACGCTGGCGAAAGGCGAAGGTTATGCGCTGTATATCTTCGAGCAGTTCAAATTCGATGCGGCTGCGAACAAGCTGATCATGAATGTCGACAACAACTATTATGTAGAGATCAGCAAGCTGCCGGAAGGCTTCAAGCTGGACGATATTAAGGCAGATGCGGAGAAAGAGCTTGCAGCTACAGGTGATGTGCAGACGATTGATCCGAAGGACTCAAGCTCCATGATTGGCGACTTCGACCTGATGCTCAAAGCCGCGGGCGATAAACTGACGAAGGAAGTCATCGTGAAGACGGTTGACGGCGCGAGCTTCCTGTTCAAAGTGAATCAGCCGGTAGGCGAGCCAACGGAAGGCTTCTCTCCGCTGGCATCTGCATCGATGGGTTCCATTGTTAGCCAATAATTAGAATCTACTATTATAAAAGAGCAGCATCCGGGGAGCATTATGCTCCTTGGGTGCTGCTCTTCATGTTGCAATCGTATTCATTTCCGTGTAGAATACGCCCAAGTCAAGGTATTTCGACCTAGAAGGCGAAGGGTGGGTGTGGATGGATTACCATATAGACATCGAATTTAAACCGCTGAACGAAGCGATCAGTAGTTTGCATACCTATATTTGCCGAAAATCACATAAGAAGCTCGATCTTTCACCTAGCTGGGCACAGGAAACCCGCATCAAGCTGACTCCGGATTTGGCGGAATGGCTGGATCAACTATCTATTGATCAGGAATGGAAATATGCGTTTCTGCTTGTTCATTTGTGTCCGGAAACGGATGTTCCGGCCTTTGTGAATTGGCTGTCCAAGCAGGGTATGGGCGAACTGTATGAAAGGATGTCTCCGTACAGCAGCAACTTCCCGGTAGATATGAGCGCATTCAAAGAGAAGATCCTCAAGCTGTTCACCATGTGGCAGGAGCAATATTTCGAGCATATCAGCCCGCGAATATTGAGCAGCCTGGAGGAGGTTGCAGCGGAGAGAAAGAACGCCAAGTCAGCCACGCCAGCCTGGCAATTCATAGATGAGACGACAAACGGACTTATTTTTGAGCCTATAGCGAGTTTAAGTAAGCTTGTGATGATTCCGCAGTATCACTTTCAGCCCATTAATGTGATATCGCACTTTAATCAGCTAACGCTTTGCTACTACTCAGCGAGAGTGGACCTTAGCGAAGGGGATTTTTTATCCGCCCATGATTATCGCATCTTAAGAAGCTTGGGGGAGAAGAGCAGACTGAAGATCCTGCGTTATCTGCATCAAGGCCCAAGAACCTTTATAGAGATTCACCGCCATTTAAAGCTGTCTAAAGGAATTACGCATGATCATATTACGAAGCTTCGGAGCGCGGGACTGATTCATGCCCATTTTGAAGGGGAGAACTTGACGGTTTACAGCTTGCGTGCCGGAACGCTTGATCGTTTGCAGCATGCCATTATGGATTATATAACCGGAAAATAGCAACATTGAAAATGCCGCTTGCCCCAATTAGGGGAAAGCGGCATTTTTGTTATTCCCTTTATTTCTCTGAAAAAAGAAATATTTTTTAGTTCTCTCTTTACAGAACTGTATCTAGTTTCTATAATAGGGACTAAAGATTCCAATTCATAGTCATTTAATCGGAATTAATCGGATATCAGTATTGTACATTATGGGAGGGTATTTATGAAGAAGTTAACTTTAGCCACAACATCGGTTGTGCTTGCCGGCACCTTGTTCCTTGCTGCTTGCTCTAATAATGGCAATGAGGCGCCCGCGAATTCACCGACATCCGGCAATACCAATGTTCAAGCCGGCAGCGGCAATAACTCCGGCTCTGCTTCGCAAGGATTAACGGACACGATTCTAGCCAGCGACATCAGCAAATTGCCTGATCAAGCAAAAAAGCGGACGGATATGATTATTGTCGGACTCACCGACCCAAGCGGTGCATTTACTCCTTATTTCCAGCAAAGCGGTTATGACGGCAACGTCTCTTCGCTTCTCTATACCCCGCTTGTAACCGTGGATGACGAGGGCGTTCCTCAGCCAGGACTGGCGGAGAAATGGGAAGTATCGCCTGACAGCTTGACCTATACGTTCCACCTGCGCAAGGATCTGAAATTCAGCGACGGCTCTCCGCTTACAAGCGAGGATGTAGCGTTCACGTGGACGATCCTGAATGACAAGTCGTATGACGGTGATTCGCAGGTCAATACGCTGGGTGTTAAAGGAAGCGCGGCTTACAAAGACGGAAGCGCGACCTCTATTGAGGGAATCAAGGTGACAGATCCGCAGACTATCTCCGTCACTTTGGATAAGCCCAATGCGGCTGCCCTGGTGCTGCTTGGTTCCGATGTTCTGTCCAAGGCTTACTACGGCAAGGACTACAAGCAAGGCAATCTGGATTATATGAAGCAGCTTAGCTCGAAGCCGCTTGGCACCGGCCCGTACAAGCTGGAAAAATTCATTCCTGGCCAAGAGGTTCGTTTTACGGCTAATGAGAACTACTACGGCGAGAAGCCGAAAACCAAAAACTTCATCTATAAAACATCCGAAGGCGATACGTGGCAATACCTGGAGACAGGTGAAGTTGACTATGCCTCATTCAGCGCCACTACCGAAAATATAGACAAGCTGAAGTCGCTCGGCTTCGTTAATATCGTTCCATATACGCCAAGCACTTACAGCTACCTGCAGCTAAACTTTGAGCACAAGGCGCTTCAGGACAAGAAGGTGCGTCAAGCTCTAACCTACGGTCTTGACCGCCAAAGCATCTACGTCGATGCCAACCAGGGAGCAGGCGTTGTGGCTAATATTCCATCTTCGCCAATCTCTTGGGCTTATACGGAAGATAACATTAACCCTTACAAATTCGACACGGAAAAAGCGAAGTCGCTTCTCGATGAAGCCGGTTGGACCGTTGGAGCAGGCGGCATTCGCGAGAAAGACGGCGAGAAGCTGAAAATCCATTATCTTGGCACGAAGAGCAAGAACACGGATATTTTCATCGCGGTTGCCAAAGAAAACTTGTCCGCGCTTGGCGTAGAGTTTGAGCCTGAAGTATTTGCCGATTTCAACTCGCTGGTCTCCAAGGTAGAAGGCGGAGACTACGACATGGTTTCTTTCTCGACACCGCTTCTGACGGATCCTTCCGACGGTTTGTTGCAATTCGTAGACGGCGAGATTAAAGGCTATGATAATCCGAAGTTCAAGGAGCTGTACGAGAAAGGGCTTGCTACAACCGACATGGAAGAACGCAAGGCGATTTACAAAGAAATCTTCCAGCTTCTTAACGATGATCTGCCGGTTATCTTTACCAACTACAAGAAAAGTGTCTATGCTTATAACGCAAGAATTGAGAACCTGTCCCTCAGCCCATTCTACGGACTGGCGTCAAGCCTGCCGAATTGGAACCTGAAGTAAAAATAATGTCCCCTGCCCGGAGCAAATCCGGGCAGGGGATGTGAGGTTAAGGAGCCGATATGAGCACTTATTTCGTGAAGAGATTTACCTACATGGCTATTATATTGCTCGCCGCTTCCTTTCTGATCTTTAGCTTGTACGCCTTGACGCCGGGTGATTTCATCACCGGCAATATTAAATTAACCCCGGAACGCAAGGCGGAGCTGCGGGAAATTTACGGGCTTAACAAGCCATTGATCGAGCGGTATCTCACTTGGATGAAGAATGCCATACATGGAGACTTCGGCTATTCGCTTGCCCAGCAGAAGCCGGTACTCACCTTGTTCAATCAATACATCTGGAACTCATTCCTTCTTGCGGCTATCTCCACCTTCTTTACCTGGCTTATTGCCGTCGTGATTGGGGTCATTGCGGCGTATAAACAATATTCCTGGTTTGATACGCTGGTGATGGTGCTTATTTTTGCCGCGATGTCTATCCCATCCTTCTTCATCGGGCTGTTCCTGATTAAGGTGCTTGCCGTTGATTTGAAATGGCTGCCTCCAGGAGGAATGATTACGACGGGCAGCAACGCCCAAGGATTTGCCTATGTGAAGGAAGTGATTCATCATATGACGCTTCCGGTAATTGTTATGACGCTGCTGGGCGTTGGTTCGCTGACGCGTTACTTCCGCAGCAACATGATTGACGTCATTAAACAGGACTATATACGAACTGCCCGGGCGAAAGGGTTGACGGAACGCAAGGTATTATTCACCCATGCGCTTCGCAATGCGTTGCTGCCTGCCATCACGCTGGTTGGCTTCGAGCTTCCGGCCTTGTTCGGAGGATCTCTTATTATTGAGAAGATTTTTAACTGGCCGGGTATCGGGCAGCTGTATATGCAGTCCTTCGGACTGCGCGATTATCCGCTGCTGATGGGCTTTACGATGTTTATCGCCGTGCTGACGGTAATCGGTACGCTTATGTCCGACATTCTGTATCATCTCGCGGATCCGCGCGTGAAGCTGTAGGAAGGGGGCTTATAGATGACGATTGCCAGTGGTGAAATGGCTCAGGGAGTAAAAGTCAATAAGAATCAATCGCATGTCCGTTCTTCGTTATGGCAGCAATCCTTCCGGAGACTTGTGCGCAACAAATTGGCGATAACGGGTTTTGCTGTTGTCATTATTATGTTTTTGTCTTGTTTTATCGGACCGTTCTTCTCGCCTTATGCCGATAACAAAATCAATATGGCGTTAATGAATCACGCTCCATATGCCAAGCACTGGCTTGGTACTGACACGCTTGGTAGGGATGTGCTGACCCGCGTGCTTCAGGCGGGGAGAATCTCGCTTACGGTCGGACTCGCTTCGATGGTATTGTCCGTCTTCATCGGTACTTTACTTGGCATTATTGCCGGTTATTATCGCGGTGTTGTCGACCAGCTCATTATGAGGCTGGCGGACTTGCTGCTGACGATACCAAGCCTTCCGCTCCTGTTCATTATCGGTGCGCTGCTATCGGAGTGGAAAGTGCCGCCGGACTACCGGATGTATATCGTAATGCTGATGCTTAGCATCGTCAGTTGGCCGGGATTAGCCCGGATGATTAGGGGGCAGATGTTGTCCTTGCGAGAGCGGGAGTTCATGCAGGCGACGATCGTACTTGGCCTCAGCGATAGACGCAAGCTGTTCCGGCATCTGCTTCCGAATCTTGTGCCGCTTATTATCGTTATTGCAACGCTGAATATCGGCGGCGCGATATTGAGCGAATCGGTGCTTAGCTTCTTCGGATTGGGCGTTATGCCTCCGACGCCGACATGGGGGAATATGATTGATGCCGCGAATAACATGATTGATTTCCAGGAGCGGCCATGGCTGTGGATTCCGCCGGGCTTGTCCATTTTTGCGACTGTCATTGCCATCAATATATTTGGCGACGGCCTGCGCGATGTGCTGGATCCGAAACAGAAAAGGTAGGTGAGCTTCTATCATGAAGGATTTGCTAACAATTGATCATCTCCAGACCTTCTTCAAGACGGAAGCCGGAACTGTCCGTGCCGTGGACGATGTCAGCCTGCGGATCAAGCCGGGTGAAACGGTCTGTATCGTAGGGGAATCCGGCAGCGGAAAAAGCATCACTGCCATGTCGGTAATGGGGCTTATAGGAAATGCGGGCGGCAAGGTAGAGGGCGGCAGTATCCAGTTTCAGGACCGCGATCTGCTCAAGCTGTCCCGTAATGAGCTTCGTACGATACGCGGTCATGAAATCGCGATGATCTTCCAAGAGCCGATGTCTTCGCTTAATCCCGTTCTGAAGATCGGCGAGCAAGTGATTGAACCGCTGATGGAACATCTGAAGCTGAGCAGGAAGGCGGCGCGCAAGCGTGCAATTGAGCTGATTAAGCAAGTGGGCATTTCCAGGGCGGAACAGATTGTCGATGCGTATCCGCATGAATTAAGCGGCGGCATGCTGCAGCGGGTTATGATCGCAATGGCCATCTCCTGCGGGCCTAAGCTGCTTATTGCCGACGAACCAACTACAGCGCTCGACGTGACCATCCAAGCGCAAATTCTCGATCTGCTTCGCAGCCTGAAGGAAGAGAGCGGGATGTCGATTCTGCTCATTACCCATGATCTTGGCGTAGTGGCGGAAATGGCTGATTATGTAGCCGTCATGTACGCCGGCAAAATCGTGGAGCAGGGGGAAGTGGAGGCGATCTTTGCGAATCCGAAGCATCCTTATACAAAGGGACTGCTGCGTTCGAAGCCGATCATGAATCAACTGCAGGATGAGCTTTATTCCATTCCCGGACAAGTACCGAATCCGCTTGAACTCACGGAATCGTGCTACTTCCATGACCGTTGCGAGCAATGTATGGCCATCTGCCGGACCAAGCAGCCCGAGCTCACCACGGTAGGCGATCTGCAGCAAGCGGCTTGCTGGCTGTATGAGGAGGAGAAACGGTATGCCTGAAGCGTTGCTGGAAGTGCGCAATCTGAAAAAATATTTCCCCATCCAGTCGGGACTTCTGAATCGGACGGTTGGTCATGTGAAGGCCGTTGATGACCTCAGCTTCACGATCCGCAAAGGCGAAACCTTTGGTCTTGTGGGCGAGTCGGGCAGCGGCAAAAGCACCGTCGGCCGTTCGATTGCCCGCTTGACCGAGAAGACGTCCGGCGACGTTCTGTTCAAGGGAACGGATATCTATTCGCTTCCGAAGGATGAGCTTCGGCAATTGCGGCCGGCTCTGCAGCTGATTTTCCAGGATCCATACAGCTCTTTGAATCCGCGGGTGCGTGTGGGCGATGCGATAGGCGAGGCACTGCTTGATCATCAATTGGCCAGCAAGTCGGAGATTCGCAGCAAGGTGCTGGAGGTGCTGGAGCTATGCGGTTTGTCTGACTATCATATTGACCGTCTTCCGCATGAATTCTCGGGCGGCCAGCGTCAGCGGATTGGCATAGCACGGGCGCTTGCGCTTAATCCCGAGCTTATCATTGCCGATGAGCCGGTGTCCGCGCTGGATGTATCAATCCAAGCACAGATCATCAATCTATTCCGTAAGCTGCAGGAAACAAACGGGTTATCTTATTTGTTCATCTCTCATGATCTAAGCGTTGTGGAGCACCTGTGCAACCGGATCGGCGTTATGTATCTCGGCTCCATGGTGGAGACGGGTTCGAGGGAGGACTTGTTCCTGCGTCCGCAGCATCCTTATACGAAGGCACTGCTGTCAGCCGTTCCGATCCCGATTCCCAAGCTGAAGCGGGAACGAATTGTATTGAGCGGCGATATCCCAAGCCCGGCTAATCCGCCATCCGGCTGCAAGTTCCATACCCGCTGTCCCTATGCGACAGAACGCTGTAAGGAAGAGGTGCCGGCTCTTCGGACCATTGGCACCGATCATCTGGTTGCTTGCCATCTGGTTTAATAGAAAAGTATAAAAAGGACTCTCTCGACCGTTATTACCGTTGAGAGGGTCCTTTTCGTATATCGAAGAAGACAGTCAGTGAGCCTGAATCGCTCAAACGAAGCGTACCGCTGGCTACGTTGGATTTCGTCCAGCATAATTCTCGAAATAAGTCTTGGCAGCTCGAAACTCTGCGAAAATACTGGATAAATTCCAATCTAGTCAAGGGAAGCGGCCTATCCACGAGAAATGCACGGGATCAAATCCAACGTAGATGTGCGCCGTCGGAATCCCGAATTAGCATCACTTGATCCGAGGTAACTGAAAAGGCTTTATCTAAGCTCCGTTCCATTGCAGCAGCAGCCTCCTAGGGGCACGCTGCTCTTTACGCCTTTGCGCTCTTAATGATGCTGCCGGAATTCGCTCGGCGAGACTTGGAAGTGTTTTTTAAACACGCTCGAGAAATAGGTGGAGTCGTCGAACCCTACGGTCTGGCAGATCTCCGAGATCTTCATATCGGTATTGCGCAGCAGCACCTGTGCCTTCTGCAGCTTCAGCCTGGTGACGTAGCCGGTGAACGTCTCGCCGGTTTCTTTCTTGAACAATGTACTTAAGTAACTAGGGTTCAGATGGATACATTCGGCTACCTGCTTGATCGACAGGTCGTTGTCTAAATAATGCTCTTCAATATAGTCAATCGCTTGCTGGATACTGTTCACGTATGGGTTAGCCTGCTGCTTCCACCGCTCGAGCCGGGCTGTAAAATCGCGACAGGTATCCTTGAACCAGTTCCGCAACTCGCCGTTATTATGAAGCTGATCGATCATCTGCAGCAGCACCTCCACCGGTTTGCTTTGATGGGAGAACAGCCCGAGTACCTCGGAGATTTGATCGAGCGCAAGGGTATGGTTAATCACATTAAGCTTACCTTCAGTAAGATGAAGAATACCTACTTGCTGACCCACCTTCTCGAAATAATCCTGCAGCGCAAGATGGTCGCCGGAGATAATTAATGACATTACTTCATTTTTCACGGCTTCCACTGCTTGATGTTTGTTGCTCTTGCCCTCAGGCTGCGGAATTCCCGTTGGCAGTGTAAGATGCTCGCAGTAGTCCGTGTAAACAGACATTAATTGAGGGATATTCGAGCTTGTCCCAAGCAGAATACTATCGATCTCAATTCCGAGATACTCCCGAACGGCAATCGCTGCATTTTCACGCCAAGATTCGGTTGTGTGCTCAGAGGAGGACAGCGATAAGATAAACTGGTCTTCCTTCAGAATGAGCAGCTTGGCATCCGCATCCTCGCTCAAAGCCAGCTCCAAAATAATATTATAGATCCCGTATTGCAGTACATACAGATCGTCAGCCCGGTAGTTTTTCGCTGCAGGGAAGTAATCCGTTATCGTAATCAGCCACAACTGGCTGCTTTGGAACAGTTGAATGAAATGAGATGCCAGCTCCTGATTCCTCTGATACTTGAGCAAAATTGAACGGAGCAGATGCTCCTTGGTGGCCTGCTGCTCCTTGCGTTTCACTCTCAACCTCTTAAATGCACTGTCCAGAATACCCGAAATGTCTTCATCTGAGCAGGGCTTTAACAAGAAGTCCATCGCACCGTACCGAATAGCAGATTGCGCATATTGAAAGTCTTGAAAGCCAGTGATGATAATGAACAGAATATCGAGGTTATGCCTGTGAATACGCTCCGCCAGCTCAATTCCGTTCATAACCGGCATATGAATATCCATCAGAATAAGGTCAGGCTTTAGCTCCACGGCTTTATTCCAGCCTTCTTCTCCGGTCTCCGCTTCCCCAATCACGGTCCAGTTCGCCATACTTTGGCTGATAAAAAACTTCAGTCCCTCACGAAAATTAGGCTGATCCTCGACAATTAAGACGGTTCCCTTCATACGAATCCCCCCTTACTACTGATCGGTAAAATGTAACTAACAGTTGTTCCGCTATCCACCTCACTTACGAACTGAAGGCCGTAAGGTGCCCCGTACACAAGCAGGATCCGCCGCACCGCGTTATGAATGCCCAAATGATTGCCATGAACGTCCCGTTCACTGGCCGCTAATTTGCGCAGCATCTCGGGTTCAATACCTCTGCCGTTATCCGTTATATCTACTCTCAGATGAGCCTGCTCCTGATAAGCATGGATTCGCAGCAGCTTCTTGTCCGCTTTTGTTTTATTGGCAAAGGCGTGGACAAAGACATTCTCGACCGCTGGCTGTAGAACCAGTCTTTGAATCTCCGTCGACAGCAGATGCTCGTCCGTCTGAATATCCAGCTCCAGCTCGGGATGGAACAGCTCCATCTGAATCTTAATATAGCTCCGAAGCTGCTCAAGCTCCTCCCGTAATGTGCTTGTCTGCTCGATAGGCTTCAAGGAATATTGCAGGATTTTGGACAGCGACTGGATGATGCCAGCTGTGTCCTTCACATTCTGGAGATATAGCTTCCAGTAGATTTCGTTCAATATATTATATAGAAAATGCGGATTCAACTGCGCCTGAATCGCCCTCAGCTCGGCTTCCTTCTCCCGCAGCTGCTTCAGCAGCACCTCATCAATCAGCTTCTGAATATGGTCGGCCATATCGTTAAACGACTCTCCGAGAAAGGCAAGTTCATCCTTGGAGCGAACTTCAACGCGGGCGTTCATGTGACCTGAACGGAGCCGCCTCATCCCGGACACCAGATTGCCCAGAGGACGAAGTAACCTGGTACTGGTGAGCGTCAGAAGCAGACTAGTCAGCAGAATACTGAACAGGCCGGATATGGCGATCGTCTTCAATATATCTGCGTTCCGCTTGTCCAGCGCATCGAGCCCTAAGCCGCTGATCAGCTTGAAGATACCGGAATCGGAAATGTTTTTCACAAACAGATAGTTGCCTTGATCGGTAGCTTGAACAACAGAAACCTGCTCATCCACGTCGTGTTGCAGCGGAATGGCTTCGGGCTTTGGCTCGGCCTCAGTATCATCCTGATTCTGCTCGCTAAACAAAAGGCGGTCCTTTCGGTCAAGCAGATAGACAATGCTGTCATCTTGTCCAATATCGTCGATCACCTCGGAGAAAAAACCTTCGTCCAGCACCAACACTAGTGTCCCGTACGTTTGCTGGAAGGTACTTTTCATTTGGCGTGCCGCTATAATCATGTTCCTGTAACCGCTTGGATCCGCTGTGCTCGGAAGCTTCAACCTGAACCAGGTCAACGCCCCGTTCGTCCCAGCCAGCTCTTGATTAATGAGGCTGCGAGTAGGCTGATCCAGCATCGACACAGCTCCGAAATTCGCATTATAATAGCTTTCGCCGCGCAGATTGTAGATGAACATCGCACGGACATGGGGTGCATCCAGCTTGGCCTGCGAGACCATTTCATACATAAGCTGAAGCTGTTCGACTTTATCTTCGTTTTTCAAGGAATTCGTCAGGATGGACACAACGGTAGGATGGAAGACGATAGACTGCGAGACGCGCTCCACCTCGCGAATATTCTGATTGATTCGCTGAAGCGCCTGCTTGTTATTTTGCAGAAATTGGCTTCGGATTTCCTCTCGGAACATCTTCTGATTGGACCGGTATACGATAATTCCGGTAATAGAGGAAGTGAGAATAACGATGAGCGACAAACTGAGAATAAGCTTTACGACAAGACTTCGGGTTTGGAAAGGTAAGTTGAACATAGATGTCGTCCTCCGTTAACACAAGATCTAATTTAAACAAAGGTTCCTCTAATTAAAGTTAAAGAAGTGCATTTTGTAAACGGATACACTAGTTACAGGTCAAAGGTTAACAGAAACTCGAAAGGAGGGAAAACATGAAATCAGCATCTAAGTTCAAAAAAAATGTGCCTCTTCTGTTGATGTTCGCTCCGGCACTTGCATATTACTTGATTTTTAGATACTTGCCAATAGGAGGGCTGATCATCTCCTTTGAGAACTACAACTTCTTTGATGGGGTGTTCCACAGTCCTTGGGTAGGCTTTAAAAACTTCGAAATGCTATTCAGCAATGATAAAACGCTTCGGATTATATGGAATACACTTTGGCTGAGCGTGCTCAATCTGGTGGTAGGGTTCCCGGTACCGATTGTCCTGGCACTCATGATTAATAGCGTTAGACGTACATGGTATAAAAAATTCGTCCAGACAGTCGTTTATCTGCCCCATTTCTTCTCCTGGGTTATCGTAGGCGGCATGGTCATCACACTGTTCTCGATGGAATCCAGCTTCCTGAACCATTGGATTGAAGACAAATACGGCGAACCGTATCCGTTCCTGTACAAAACCCTCTCCTGGGTCACGATCTTTGTAGGCTCCGGTGTATGGAAGGAGATGGGCTTCAGCACCATTATTTATCTGGCAGCTCTTACATCCATTTCTCCAGCACTTTATGAAGCGGCTTCGATTGACGGGGCAAGCAAATGGAAACAAACCTGGAATGTTACGCTGCCAGGAATTAGAGGCACAATCATCTTAGTGCTAATTCTCTCCATGGGACGAGTCTTAGAGGTTGGTTTCGATCAAATCTACAACCTTCGTAACGCAATGGTATCCGATATTTCGGAGGTTATTAGTACTTATATTTATACACTTGGTATTCAGGGTGGACAGTTCAGCCTGACAACGGCGCTAGGCCTGTTCGAATCGGTTGTAGCCTTTATTCTTATTTTGGCCGCAAATCTGTTGGCTAAGAAGTTCGATAACAATTTGTTCTGAGGTGAGCGAGGATGAGAGAATCTACTGGAGATAAAATAACAAGAATAGGGATTTCGGTTCTCCTGCTGCTCATTTCGATCTCGTGTCTAGCACCGGTGATCAACATTCTGTCCATATCCTTCAGCGGCAAGCAGGCCGTTGAGTCAGGCAAAGTATTGCTCTGGCCCATCGATGTCACGCTACAGAGCTATTCGGCTCTTTTTGAAGGAACGCGGGTGCTGGCCTCACTTTGGAACGGGGTTGTTATGACAGTTGGCGGCGTCATCATCTCGATGGTCTTTACCATCTGTGCGGCTTATCCGCTGTCGAAGGGCTATTTCTACGGCAGAAGAACCTTTACGCTGATGCTGCTGTTCACGATGGTCTTCACCGGCGGCTTAATTCCTACTTATCTGGTTGTGAAGAGCCTCGGTCTGATAGACTCGTATTGGTCGATTTGGATGCCAGGGGCGGTCAGCACGTATAATATGCTCATTATGCGTTCTTACTTTGAAGGCATTGAACCGGAGATTGAAGAGGCGGCACGAATTGACGGCTGCAAGGAAATGACTTTGCTGTTCAGGATTATTCTTCCTTTATCCATGCCGGTCATTGCAACACTAGTCCTGTTCTATGGCGTAGGCTATTGGAACAATTTCATGAACGTACTCATTTATATCAACTCGACCGAAAAATATACAATTACCGTTCTTATTCAGCAGATGATTGCAAGTCAGTCCTTGCTGACCGAATCGCTTGCGAATGATACGACTGCTCTGGCACTTGTGCCTGAAGGAATCAAGTCGGCTGGTATCATTGTACTGATTCTGCCAATGGTTCTAATCTATCCGTTCTTGCAGAAGTATTTTGTAAAAGGTGTCATGCTTGGGTCTGTGAAAGGTTAACTTTACATTATGGCGATGGGGGAATAGATATATGGTAAAGATGACGAAGAGAAATGCTTTAATAGCAGGTACATCGTTAACACTGCTTGCGGTTCTGGCAGCTTGCGGAAATAATGACAATACGAATAACAGTGCACAGTCCGGCGACAGTGGCAGCGGTAAAAAGCCAACGATCAGCGCAACGGTCTACGACCGTGGATTGATTGCAGCGTCCGAAGGCACGATGGAGAAAAACCGCTGGACCAAGTGGATTAACGAGAACGGTCCAACGAATGTGAAATTTACGGCTGTTCCACGGACAGAGTCAAAGCAAAAGCTGAATACACTGTTTGCATCCGGCAGTGCACCGGATCTGATCTTCGAATTCGACCCAAATATTAAGAACCCGCTATATGATCAGAAGCAGCTGATGCCGCTGGACGATATGATCAACCAATACAGCACGACTTACAAGAAGCTTCTGGAGGACAATCCGGCTCTGAAATCAGCAGCTACCAAGTCGGACGGGAAGATGTATGAGTTCGGCAAGTTAAATGAAGCAATTCCGCAAAATGTTATCGTTATTCGCCAGGACTGGCTGGACAAGCTGAAATTAACAACTCCGAAAACAACCGAGGAGCTGTATCAGGTGGCGAAGGCATTCGCTGAGCAGGACCCGGATGGCAATGGCCAAAAGGATACGTATGGTTTGAATATCGGCCCAGGTATTACGGATATTTTCGGCGGAACTGGCATGAATAACTCCTATGTAGACGAAAGCGGTAAGCTGGTGCGTACATGGGATAACTTCGAGCAATACATTGCTTTCGCTAAACAACTGTATGATGAAGGAATTATTGATAAAGACTTTATTACCGACAACAACGGAGCAAAGGCTCGCCAGGACTTCCTGAACGGGAAGACAGGCATCTATTTCGTACAGGCAAACACGAATATGTGGAACCGTCTGTGGATTACGGATTATGCGACGTTGAAGGCAAACGTACCAAGAGCAGATCTTGAGATTGTACCAAATCCAAAATCTCCGCTTGGCCAGTACACAGTCTGGATTAACAATCCGGTGCAGCTGACAGCGGTTGTGAATCGCAATGCTAAGGATCCGAAAGCGATTATGGAATATGTCGACTTCCTGTCAACACCTGAGACTGGCAGAACGCTGACGAACGGCATTGAGGGCGAGCATTGGCAAGCAGGGGCAACCGGCTGTCCGAATCCAATTGATCAAGAGAAGAACAAGACGGAACTGGGCTACCTGGGTCAAGACTATAATATGATCTTCTCTGTTGTAAGCGGCGGCAAATGTTCGTTCATCGCAAGCAGCTTTAATCCGGATAAGCCGGATGAGAAGCTCGCGAAGGATAAGTTCAAGGAAAACATGGAAATTCTCTATAACATGATTGATCAAGGTGCCAAGTTCCCTGGCCTGACACACGTAGAGCATTTGCCTACTGTTCCGCAAGACCTGCTGGTGGACCAACAGAATGCGACTACTGAGATTGGCAACCTCACCACGAAAGCAATTGTAAGCGGCGCAAGCTATACACCTGAAAAGGCTATAACCGAGATGCAAGGTCTTTGGAAGAAATACAATGGTGAGAAGATTGATGCGTTCTACCAAGAATGGTATACCGCGAATAAAGATACCGTGCTGATGCCGGATGATATTTTCCAGATCGTGAAGGATCAGAAGACAATTCAAGAAGATATCTTGAAATAGGAAAGTGTGAAAACAAACAGCCCCCGGGGAGCGTGATGCTCTCCGGGGGCTGTTTAGTTTAATGCTTTAAATCGTACAACGCGGACATCTAACCACTTAAACAAGGCAGTTACGTTGGATTTCCTCCACTAAAAATAAGCCAAAAAGGAGAGGAGGCGCGGTGCTACGTTGGATTCGATCCAGTAAAAATGGCTGAGAAGAGCCATGTCGGACGAAATAAACTGATTATCTTGTACACAATCCAACGTAACCCAAGCCGCTGGTCAAATATTCCGCATTTGGCTGCACATAATCCAACGTAGCCCAAGCTGCCGAACGCTCACACCCTAATCACCTTAAGCAACGACCTTTTCAAGCTCGCCGCACCATTTGCTCCAGCCATATTTAGCCCCATTAACGGCCTGAACATTAGCGAATCCGGTTTGTTCGAGGTGAAGATTGATCTTGCCGTCTCCCAGATCCTGCAGCGTCCAGGTAACGGTGTGCTTCATACCTCCGCTGTTCCATGTGTAGGATATCTGGTTAGGTGCGTCCACCGTAAGCACCTCGCCGTCAATAATGCCATCCCAATACTCCGATGGTTGCGTACGGAATTGAAAATGGTATCCGACCTCGGGCTTGAAGTTATTTTCCATCGCTTCGCCGGTATGGATGTTGGCCACCCACTTGCCAAGCTTGCTTGAATCGGTCAAGGCAGACCACAGCTTCTCGATTGATGTTTTGTATTGAAAATCCAGGGATAAGGCTAAACTCATTGTACTTCCTCCTATAAATAGTTATGAAAGAATAAGTAGCTTCGTAAGCATACGCTACTCTAATAGCTCGTTCAAGCGTTTCATATTCGTACTCCAGGACTTGCTGTAGAAAGCTACCCAATCTTGAATTTCTTTGATAGGGGAGGCGTTAAGCCTGAATCGCGTTTCTCTGCCGACTTTTCTGTCCGTCACCAGCCCGGCCTCCTTAAGAATGGCCAAATGCTTGGATACCGCTGTCCGGCCTATCGGAAACTGTGCTGTGATTACGTGCAGCGGTATCTCTTCCGTCTCTGCTAATAGTCGAATCAGCTGGCGCCGGGTGGGATCTGCAATGGCGTCAAATACATCCCGAAGCGGATTTTCCTCATTCACGCAAGTTCATCACCTCCTTAAAGCTTGCGGCTCTCCGGACGCAGCGCCCACGAGGCGATATTAAGAGCAGCGTAGAAGAGCGGAAGGATAACATTAAACCCGCCATCGCCGTAATCGTGATCAAGCAGGTGAGAGAAAGCTGCGCCCGTCATGAGGAAGAAGATTCCGGCGTGGGTCCATTCTTTCAGCCGCGGAAATCGCGGCGCGAGAATAGCAATCACTCCCAGCAGCTTCCAAATCCCTAGAATTTGCATGATGTATAAGGGGTAACCCAGATTCGTGACAAGATCCACATTACCTCCTAATTCCATCAACTGCCCGAGACCACTTAACGTAAGAGCTCCCGCGAGTAGTGCTGTTACTGACCAATAGGCAATCTTCTTTCCTTGGGGCGTGGCGTTAACTTTTGCGGTTGTTACCGCTGCGATTGTTTTGCTCATTTTTGTTTCCTCCTCGAAATGGGCTTTAAGTTTATGCAAGCTGCATGAGTGACTGATTTTTAATCCGACACCATTTGGTGTCTGTTTACGATTTTTAGTATATGACACCATTCGGTGTCATGTCAACGGCGTTTTGAATATAATTTGTAAAAAATTCTAGGGGGGTATTGTTAGAGGGGGGGTTCGCGGATTCGCTCTGGGGCACGAATGACTGCTTTGCATGCAAATAAACGCAAAAACGGAAGGGAACCAGGTTCCCTTCCGTTTTTGCTGAAGCTCCGAATCGCCGTGAATCGGAATTACAGCTTATTTCATAACCCCGTAAATCATTTGCGCGGCTTCGGCGCGGGTGGAGGTGCCTAGCGGGAAGAATTGACCATTCGCCCGTCCTTGAATGAGACCAAGAGATGCGGCCTTCTTGACGTTATCCAGCGCCCAAGCGGAGATGGTGGCTTCGTCCTTGAACGGTTCGGCCGCCGCAACTGCAGGCTTGCCGTTCAGCAATTCGTAGCCTCGCATCGCGATCGTGACCATCTCCTCTCGGGTAATATTGGCGCCAGGTGAGAACGTCTTACCGCTTACGCCTTGAACGATACCGGCTTTATAAGCGGCGGCAACGTCATCCGCATACCAGGCGCCCGTGGGAATATCCGTGAAGGCAGGCGTTCCTTCCGCCTTCAAGCCAAGCGCCCTGACGAGTATCGCCGTAAATTCGGCGCGGGTAATGCTGCGGTTCGGCTCGAAGGTAGAGGCTGTCGTGCCGGTCACGATCTGCTTCGCGAATAGCTCCTTGATTACGCCGGAAGCCCAATAGCTGCCGGGGACATCGGAGAAATTCTTGTCGATCTCGAGTACCGCGTAAGAGCTGAAATGCGAGAGCTGCGCGACATATACGCCATTCTCGTACGTCCCGCCTACGAACTCGGGAGTTCCGCTATCCGGGAGATAGAAGATGGACGCCAGCTTCGGATTGATTGAGGCGTCAACCGGCAAACGAAGCGTCACAGGCTCGCTGAACTGGTGCAGATCGTAGGATGTGCCGTCCGCCGCAATCCTTTGCAGCTTCAGCTCATAGCTGCGTCCGCTCAGCTTGATATCCGTTCCGAGTGCTGGCGCACCGGCGACGGGTTTGACGGTCAGGGAGATGGAGCCGCCCTGCAGCTGCGCAGCGATCAATCCTTTCTTCAGCTCGGTGAACACGCCCGCCGGAATTTCCAATACAGCTTTGCCGGAGGTGACGACGTTCAGCTTGGCTTTCCCGAGCAGCTCGTCCGTATTGGCCGGCAGCTTGATTACGGTGGCCGATTCCGGCACCGCGATTGTAGCATGGCCCGTGCCGTCTGCCTTCAATTGATCGGCCGTCACATTAAACGTACCCGCTGATTCAACGGGCAAGCCGCCTCCCGAACCACCGGAACCGCCGGAGCCACCGGAACCGCCCGAGCCACCGGAACCGCCCGAGCCGCCCGATGATCCGATCTGAATCGAGGTGCCGTAATGGTCTTCAACGGTACTCGAAGTAAGCCCTGAATCGACGAGCCGGATTTTTCTGACCTCGACGTCGGCCTTTCCTTTGGCAGCTGCCTTGAAGGTAAAGGAAGCCAGATCGAGCTCGCCGCTGTCGCCGGGCGAGACTCCCGATTTGGTGTGGGCGAACACGAGATGGGATTCGCCTCCGCCGTCGGCGACGACTTGGGCAGGAGTGCTGAAGCCGACAACGTCCGTCTTCTCGCTGCCCGTTTTGAACGTCAGCAGATCGGAATCGTAGTACACATGTAATTCGTAGGCATACACATCCTGCATCTCATTTCCTTTTACCGTCATGGTAACTTCGTCGCCGCTGTTCAGGGTGCCTTTGTCGGATGTCACGGTAAAGGAGGGTGAATCGGCCGCGGCCAATGCATATTGTGGTACGAGCATGGCTATCGCTAAGCAGATCGTCGTAAGTAAGGAAAGTCGTTTACGCGCCATAACAGGTTCGTCCTTTCTCGTATAGTAAAACGCCGGCGAATGCGGAAGCGGGGGAAGAGGCGAAGGGGGACATGTTCTGTCCGCCTCTCCGCTCTACAGTCACGTTCCTTGGATCTTATTTGCCGGACAAAGCTGGAACCGAATTCGGCGCTACGCGGTGATGCGTCGCTTGTTCGTAAGCATAGCCAAGCTTGATCAACTCGCCTTCTTCGTAAGGGCGTCCGAGCAGCTCGATGCCGACCGGCAGGCCGCTGGACACGTATCCGGCCGGAACGCTGATAGCGGGGAAGCCGGAGAAGGGGCTCAGTCGGTTGGCATTGCCGGAGCTTGAACCCGCAGGTCCCGTAGTCGAAAGATACAAGATCGCGTCAAGATCGTTGCTCGCCATCAAGCTGAGCAGCGACTGCTGGGTTGTGCGCGTACGGAACAGCACGATATCCTTGTATTCCTGTGTATCGAGTGACTCGACGTTGTTGCGTGTATTCAACGTACTATTCAGCGATGGAAGGAAATCGCTGCCCGAGTCAATGATGTCCTTCAGCGAATGATAGCGGACCACAGCCGGGTCGACCATCCGCGCGTTGGACAGGTAGTCGTTCAGGTTGAATTTGAATTCATAGCCGCTGAGGCTTGGGTATTTCATGATATCGGCGACGCTTGGGATGTTGACGCCGATTACTGTTGCACCTTGATCCCGCATATCCTGAGCGGCGTTATTCAGAAGACCAAGCGCTTCCTGGTTGGTTCCGACAACGCTGCTATCCAGGACGAGGCCGATGCGTGCGCCTTTTAGTCCGTTTTTGTCCAAGAATTTGGTATAACTGACCGGTTTCTTGCCGAAGCTGCCGGCCGTGACGATATCGTTCGGATCATAGCCGCTGACCGCGTCGAGCAAAACGGCGGCGTCGGATACCGTTCTGGCCATCGGTCCGCCGACGTCCTGCGACAGCGCGAGTGGGATAATGCCGTCGCGGCTCGTCAATCCGATCGTCGGACGGATGCCGACAATGCTGTTCCATGACGAAGGGATGCGGATCGAACCGCCTGTATCGGTGCCGAGACCGGCTACGCCAAAGTTGGATGCAAGCGATGCGCCTGTACCGCCGCTGGAGCCGCCCGGATTTTTTTTCAAATCGTAAGGATTCCACGTTTGTCCGCCCAACGAACTGTTCGTGTCCGTGTTAATCGCGAATTCGCTCAGGTTGGCCTTGGCCAGGATGATCGCTCCGGCATCCTTCAGCTTCTTGATCATGAAGGCATCGCTGACCGTCTGGTTATCCTTCAAGCAGGTACAACCGGCGCTCGTTGGCATGCCAAGGGTGTCGTAGTTATCCTTAACGATGATAGGGATGCCGTGCATGAGACCGCGCGGGCCCTTCTCCTTGCGCTCGTCGTCCAGCGCTTTCGCAGTCGCCAACGCATCCGGATTGATCGTAATGAGGGAATTGATGTCATCATCGAATTCGTTGATCCGGTCCAGGTACATCTGAACGAGCTGCTCCGAAGTCAGCTTGCCTGCGGCAATGGCGTTCTGAATACTCATGATATCGGCTTCCATCAGCTGGAACGGCTGGCCGTTGTCGTAGAGCACCTTTTTGCCCAAGGAAGCTAGGTCCTGCAGATCGATCGTGTTGTCCTTGTTGAAATCGCCATTAGCGACTTTAGGCCAGTTCGGGTCATCCGAATGAATGCCGAAGTATTTGATCAGGACGGAGAGATCGCCGACATCGATGACGCTGTTGGCGTTCAGATCACCCTGGGCGGCGTCGGTAATTTGGACGGCCACCGATTCCTCCGGCGTTTGAACCGTGCTGCCGTCGTCCATGCCGAGCTCTACGGTACCGCTGATTCCGCTAAGGTCCGTGGCGGCGTTGGCTTTGAAAGTCAAGGTAAGGATGGAGCCGACAGTCGTCAAGGTTCCCGTTGTATCCGTTGTTACAATGGTGACCTTGCCGGTCTCGGCGTTTACGCCGGCAATGCTGACTGCCGAGTTGGCCGAGGCAGCGGAAATGTAGTCAAACTGAGCAGGGTCATATTCGAAAATGAATTTTCCCGCGGTCGCATCGCCGGTCGCGCCCGTTAACGATACGGTTACGTTGAAGCTGTCACCAACCGAAGTGAGCACAGGGCCGGATAGCTGAACCATCGCAGTTGGCGCCTGAGCTTGAGTCTGTTCCTGAACGAGAGACGTGCTCGTCGAAGCGTTGGCGTATGCGCCGGTTGTGTTCAGGAGCGGAGTGGAATAGATAAGCATGCTGCCCAGCAGCAGAAGACTGGTAAATTTAATAATCGGTTTAATCATGGCGTCCTCCTTGGATTGGCACAGGCCAGTCTATTAATGTCAAATATAATAACTTGGTAGATAAAATTGCTTAAGAAATCTCTATAATATCTGACATTAACATTACATAAAATGTTCCTCCCTTGAATCTCTCTATCAGTCTATCGCTTATATTAGTTATGTTAGCTAAGTAAATCAAACCGATAGAAAGCTGAAGAAACCGCTTAAATGCTATGTTTTATACGTTTTAATCGTTTTCTCTTGAGTGATCTCTTTAGAGTGCAAAACCTATAATATAAATGTTAAGTTTTATAACATTAATATTTAAGGGCTTCAATGAAATTAATAGAATGAGGCTGGAACGCCATTGATTGGGTTTTTACTAGGTGAAATTCAACGTAAGGCGAGAAAGAGGGTCAAACGAGGCAGGCGATTATGCTGGACAATATCCAACGTAAAGGAGGAATCAAAAAACCAAAAAAGGAGCTGCCGCTGATAGCTACTCCATTTTTTATTAATCTAAAGGGAAGAATTAGAGTACAACAACCGAAGGGAGTGTTCAAATGAAAAGAGGAATCATACGGATAATCATATATTGCTTCCGGGAGAAATGACTGGCTCGGTCGTTAATCGGTTAATTGGAACTTAAGATCCTTTATCCGAATGGACGTAGTATAATGAAAAGAAAACATTAAGGAAAGGCAAATCCATCTCCATGCGACTCAAAAGTATATTACTCATTCTAGGTATGGTAGTTATAACTGCAACTGTAGTCATTATGATGGGGCAATTGATTGCTACTTCTACATCTACTTCTACATCTACATCTACTTCTACTTCTACTTCTACTTCAACAGCCGCTCCCACCTATTATGTAGATTCCAGGGGCAACGATAATAATGCGGGCACCAAAAAGTCGCCTTGGAGAACTCTCCAGCATGCAGCAGACGCAGCAAAACCGGGCAGCACGGTGTATGTAAGAGAAGGCGTCTATAATCAAAAACTAAAAATAACCCGCTCCGGCTCAGCCCGGGGTGGTTCGATCACGTTCTCAAACTTTCCGAAGGAAAGGGCAATCATTGATGGAAGTGGACTTTCTGTCACGGGACAACAAGGCATTGTTGAGATTGAAGATGCCAGCTATATTACGATAAAGGGGTTTGAAATCCGTAATTTTATCACAACAAAAACAGAGCAATTGCCTATAGGCATATATGTCCACGGCTCAGGAAGCTATATTAAGATTCTGAATAATAAAGTACATGATATCAAAAATACCGCTGCACCAACCGGCAGAGACCTGCTTGGCCGGGATGCTCACGGGATCGCTGTGTATGGTACTGATGCACCCGACTCCATTCATCATGTAACGATAGAAGGGAATGAACTTTACAAGCTTGTACTTGGTTCAAGCGAGTCCCTAGTTTTAAACGGCAATGTCGATACTTTTTCCGTGATGAACAATCTCATTCATGATAATGACAATATCGGCATCGATCTCATCGGCTTCGAAGGAACAGCGCCGCATCCATCCTACGATCAAGTGAGAAACGGATTAGTCAGTGGCAATACAGTATATAACATTACATCCAACTTCAACCCGTCTTACGGTAAATCACTTCCTAACAATAGCAATGCGGCAGGCGGTATTTATGTAGATGGGGGGAAAGACAGCATTATTGAACGAAATTATAGTTACAAGAACGACATTGGCATTGAAATTGCCAGTGAACATGCAGGGAAATCCACAAGCGATATTACCGTGCGAAGCAACATCGTCCACAGTAATCGGTATACGGGAATAACGTTAGGCGGCTACGATAGCGAACGAGGCGCAACTATAAATTGCAAGATTATCAATAATACCTTATATCAGAATAATTCGCTGAATGACGGCAGTGGTCAAATTCTGCTACAGTACGATACCAAGAATAATATGATCACAAATAATATCATCTTTGCGGACTCATCGAATGTCTTCATCTATAACGAATACACGAAAAACTCGGAAAATGTGGTAGACTACAATCTTTATTACGCTCCCGGAGAAGTTTCGAAAGCAACTTGGATTTGGAAAAACAAGGAGTATGTCGGTTTCCACTCTTATAGGACCAGTACCCGAAATGATGAACACTCTATATTTGCCGATCCTAAGTTTGTGAATCAAGCGACAAATAACTTCCACCTTAAAGCTGATTCTGCGGCAATCGATGCGGGTAGATCTTACAGTTCGATTATCAAAACCTTGGACATCGACGGTCAAGGAAGGCTACAGGGAACATCAATTAACATAGGGGCAGATGAGTAACGGGCAGTAGTGCTGCTCTTGTCCTGTGACTGTTTATTGGACGTTTCTTACTCTACGGACTTAAAAACAACCCAACATATCGAAAACCTATATTGACTGCCAAGTACGAAAACATGCATGTAATTTGAGGACTGATGCGGCGGCGGTTAAGCTTGCGACTGCTCAACCGAGCGCCAGTGAAGCTCCAATTCAGCTTGAACAGCTGAAAGCATTGGATATTAAAATTGATAGTGATAACGTGAAAATTAAGATCGAGCTCGAAAAAGAAGAATCGAAGACCGAGTCCAAGGTAGAAATTAAACTTGGCGAGGATCAGAAAAAATATCTAACAGGCAGTGAAGCGACTCAATTTATTCAGCTTACGAAACAAGAGCAGAAAAAAGCTTTGATTGCACAGAAAAAAGCGCTGCAGCAAGCCTGGCAAAAGGCTCATAAAGAGCAGCAAGCAAAGAAGCAGCAGCAAAAGCAATTGGTTCGCAGTGATCGGGATCACGACCATGAAGGCGATCATGGTAAATACGATAAACATGAAGAGCATGATGATAAGGACTAATCACAAACTCAAATAAAAAGGCCCCAAACGGGGTCTTTTTTTTCGCTCCGATGGGGCTTTTACAAAAGAGACGAGGTTTACAAAGTAAATATTGTAATCCTCGTCTTTTTAACTTTTTAGCTATCTTTCACGCAGAGAGTCATGTCTACTACTCATCCCAACGGGAATGAAGAACGCTATGACAGAAATTGGGCCTTTTAAATCCCGGAAGCAGCATCTCGCACACGTCGGCGTTAATCGTGCCGAAAGTGGTTTCCGGTTTGTGCTTAAAGCCTTCCAAGAAGGCATGCAGGATCCCATGTTTGAAATTGTCGCGAGGAAAATGTTTGACAACTTGCTCCCGCGCTTCTGTTGAGATGAGATCGAAGTTCTTCCCTACGACATCGTATCCAACGCCAAAATTCATAAGTGCAACTTCGGCTTCCTTATATTCGACTATTCCTATTGTGCTATGAAGAGCTACAGCATCCCAAGCCAGCCGAATAAACTCTTCCGGAACGCCGCGGCTTTTAAGAAAATCACGGACAGCATTAGCTCCATCGACCTCAAAGCGTTTGTCATCGCTCCGGAATTTAGGGGTAAGTCCGATATCATGAAAAAGCGAACTAATATAAAGCAATTCAGGATCATATTTGATTTGATTAAGATTACCCTTCATAGCCGCAAACAAAAATACCCGGTTCGAATGGTTCCACAATAGATCGTCGCCATGCTCCCGCAATAACTCAGCTGCTTCAACAGCTAGCTTACTATCGGGAATCTTGATATCTGCAATAAAATTGGACATGGATTATTCCCCTCTCTTCCAAATCATTCACTTCAAGCAATTACCTTATTTGCTAGACGTGCTGCTGCTTCTTGGGCTTCTTTTTTTGCTTTTTCCAGCACATCCGTTTTGTCCATCACGTTTGTGCCTTGCGCCCGAATGATCTGATAATCCTCGATGCCGAGGAAGTTAAACATCGATTTAAGGTATTTGTGTGAGAATTCGTTATCCGTGTACCAGTCGTTATTCGTGTAAATGCCGCCGCTTCCTTGAATCACGAGTAAACTCCGGCCGTCAGTCAATAAGCCTACGCCACCGTTTTTCGTATATTTGAAGGTCTCGCGAGCGATCATGATGTTATCCATGTAATCCTTCAATCGGGAAGGAATATTGAAGTTGTGAAGCGGCATGATAATGACATATTTCTTTGCACTTTTGAACTGCTGCAAAATGTCATTCATCTTGCCGGTGACGCGGTTCTCTTCGTCCGTTAACTCTCCGCCGGAGGCTAATTTATCCCAAGCGCTTAACACGGTACTGTTTAATTCCGGGATTTCTTCACTATAAAGATCGATTTGCTCAATCGAATCGTTGGGATTCATCTTGCGGTAATTCTCAATAAAATGATTGCCGACTTGAAGGCTGACAGAAGCAGGGGAATCCACAGTAGGATGTGCATTGATAACAAGCAGCTTTTCCATTTTTCCACTCCTAAAATATATATATTATCATATTGGCGACAAAATTAATCGTCGATATAATTTGACTATAATATACGACCTCTTGTCGGCGAAGTCAAATCCATTTTTTATGGCAAGCCCAAGGTTGACAATAGGCGCGGTTATCTTTAAATTTATTAGTATTTACCCATGCAAAAATGGGAGGAGTCATTATGCAGTATAGTGTCGGAGTAGAATATGCATTGCATTGTCTAGTTTACTTAATTCCAAACGAATCAACGATTGGTATCAAGGAACTTGCATTTTTTCAAGGCATTCCAGAGACTTACTTATCCAAGATTTTCACAAAACTTACTAAGGCGGGTATTATTTCGTCGGTTCCCGGCGTTAAAGGCGGATTTAAACTTGCACGCGATCCGGACGATATTTCCTTTTGGGATATAGTCGAGGCCGTGGAGGGAAAGAAGCCGATTTTTCAGTGCCAGAACATAAAGGATAAGGGCTATCTCTATCGCGACCGCGATTGTTCGGGCTGTGAAGTATCCACGAGTTCCTGCTCGATTAATTTAGTAATGCTCGAAGCCGAAGAGACTATGCAGAATTATTTGCGAAGTAAGAAATTGTCTTGGCTGGAGGAAGAGTTGGATCGTGTTTTGCCTGCGCAGACACGCAAGGAAACGCGGGCGTTCTTTGCGAAGGGCAATTCCATAAACGCAAGCGAATAGAGGCAATGCAAGCGGACTAAATATAAAACAAAAAACAAATCAGCGTTCCCATATTAGAATGGTAACGCTGATTTGTTTCCGGAAGGCCCAGTAAATTGCTAAGCGTGACACGCATTCATGGACAGAAGCTCTTATCGTCCGAAACTCAGGCTCCTAGGGCTTTCAGCCGTTCCAGCTGCGAGAGATGATGCCTGTAATGCATCTCCACTAACAGGAACCACTCTTTTGCGTTTAACGCCCCGAAATTAGGATGGGGGACTGTATTTCCTTCGGGTGCTTGATTCAAAGTGGGCTCGGTACGTTTCATCCGTTCCACTACGCCTTGAAGTCCTTCGATCAACTGTTCCATACTCTCCGGCTGACTCGGTGTATATTGAGGCGAAGCCGGGACTCGTATCCGAATGGGTGGAAAACTTCCAAGCTCGAAGGCTTTCTTTCCGTTCTCTGTTTTTTTCCCGGTGCCCTCGGGCGCCGCATCGCTTCCTGCGATACATTGATCCACGTTGCGTAGATGCAAGTTTTGAGCAGACCGGATTAAATGGACATACATTTGGCCGATCGACCAATCCTCCTCGCTTGGTTTTGCAAGTAACTGCTCCATATTGAAGTTACCCAGTTCATCTATATACCGTTCAACCGCTGCCTCAAACGCCTGCAATGCTTCCGTTGTGCTTCTCATATCAACAACACTCCTCATTTGTTTCGGGATAACTCCACTATAAAAAAACACTCCTGACAACAGTGTGTCAGTAGCGTTTTAACATTTTTTCGGCCTCTTCCCGAATGCGGTTGCGTAAGGACTCCGGTTCTAGAACCTCAGCGGCTCCTCCCCAGCTGAGGATAAGATGCAGCAGCTCCTCCGGCGTTCTAACGCGAAAGCGGACCAACAGACCATCCTTGTGCTCCTCAGCGGATTCGAAGTAGAAATGACCAGTCTCGGCGATTTTATCGGCGATTTCCGGATTAGCTCGGATCAGCACATGTTCGCTGCGGTCGTCGCGCGGACGGTAACTGCTGAGGTTAAACCCGAGCGGCAAGGCAAATGGTTTGTCGAGCACGGCTAGTTCTGTCATGCGCGACAACCGGAAATGACGGATGTCCTGCCGCAGGTCGCAGTGCCCGATTAACATCCAATGGCCTTGAACGAGCGCCAGTCCGTACGGAGAGACCTCGCGCTTGCTCTTCCGATTGCCGTCCGGCTCTGGTGTGTTTTTCTTGTACGAAAAGCTTATTTTTCGCCGATCTAAGATGGCGCGTCGAGCTAGACCGAGATTGTCCTTTTCCCTTAAGCCGGTTTTTGGTTCGCCAGCGTGAAGAAGCTTCATCGTTTCCCGAACCCGCGCCGACTCATCCCGCACCGGCTCCGGCAGAATCGCTTCAATTTTACTCCTGGCAGCCTTAGCCACTCTTCCGTAATCGCCATCCAGCCGCTGTTCGATAAAATCAGCACCCATTAGCAAAGCTACCGCCTCTTCAGCCGAGAACCCGATTGGTGGTAGAAAATAGCCTTCCATTAAGGAATAGCCGTGACCCGGAGCTCCAAAGATCGGAACTCCCATTTCGCTCAGAGCTTGAATATCTCGGTAGATGGTCCGTACGCTTGTCTCGAACAATGCGGACAAATCCTCCGCTCGCACTACCTTGCTCCGCTGCAGTTCAAGCATGATCGCGAGCTGCCGATCGGTTTTGTTCATTTTGATTTCCCCCGGGCATCCATCTTTGAAGTCTATTATATCTAATATTCAAGCTGGACGTCAGCACGCATACGGTTTTCCAGTGAATCACTCAAATGAAGAAAAACTTTCATAACGTGAAAAATAATAGTTTTTTACTAAAACTCCACATAGCCGTAATATGCCACTTACAATTGAGCACTATGATCTTCCTTGAGAGAACAAACATACGAGGATGAGGCCATAACCATAGAGAGCCCATCTATCTAGGAGGAAGTTATCCTTATGTTCATGTCGAAGAAGAAGCCAGCTCTGGTCCTGCTTACGGTCGTATCCGCTATGACGATCATGTCCGCTTGTGGGGACAACAAAAGCTCGAACACGTTATCGAACGCTGTTCCAGCTAACACAGAAAACAGCACCAATGCGAATGCCTCGGCGGCACCAGCCGAACAGTCAACTGCTCCAGCAGCAGAGTCGCTTGATGAACTATATGCGAAGGCGAAGGAAGAGGGCAAAGTGATTGTCTACTCCACCTCGGGCCGTGCGAACGACGCAGCCGAGACCTTCATGAAGCAATACCCGGAGATCAAAGTGGAAGTGAGCAAGGTTAAGTCCGACGAGATGATGGACAAGGTGACGAAGGAGCAGGACGCAGGTCAGTTCAACCCGGATGTCATTATTACGAAGGAAGTAAGCGGGGCGGTTGAAGAAGAGATGGTCATGCAAGGCCGCTACCTTAAATACCTGCCGGAAGAGATCGCACCAATGGTGGATGAGCCTTACCGCACACAAGCAGAAGCTTACGCCAACTATGTGGAATTCCGCACGCTTTTCTATAACGAGTCTACATACTCGGCACCTCCAGTAACAAACTGGTGGGATCTGACGACTCCTGAGTTCAAAGGCAAAGTGTACACGGCTGATCCGCTCAGCTCCCCAGCTTTCATGGACTTGTTCACGACGATGGTCATCAATAGTGACGACATGGCGGCGGCTTACAAAGAGAAGTTTGGTAAAGACATTGTCTTGAACGGGACGGAAAATGCCGGCTACGAGTTCATCCAAGAGTTGTTCGATAACGGTCTGATCGTCCTCAAAGGCAGCGACGATGTACTTGATGCGATTGGCAAAACAAAAAGCGACGCCCTCGGCCTAGCCGTATCCGGCGACGTATCGAAGAACGAAGAGAACGGCTGGACGATCGCGCCGATCTACGATATTAAGCCAAAGACGTCCGTTCCGGACTCCGGCTACTTCTTTATTGCCAACAAAGCGCCGCATGAAGCGGCTGCGAAGCTGTTCATCCGCTGGATGATGGGCGAGAAGGACGGCACGGGCGCTGGTCTAGATCCGTTCAACGAAGTAGGCTCATGGGTTCCGCGCTCCGATGTGAAGACGAAGAATGATATCTCATTCGAAGATCTAAACCTGTGGCTGTTCGACGGCGATAAGCTGTATAACACCGCTCCGAAAGTACGTGACTTCTGGATTAAACAAAAATAATGGCAGCAAGGGTGGAGAGAGAATTGGCGCAGCGAACAAGATTCCATAACCAAGCCCGCAACTGGCTGGCGAATCCCGTTCATCTGATCGGGATCGCCGCCCTCCTCTTTTTGGCGTATACGATTGTATGGCCAGTCCTGAAAATCATGTATACGACCTTCATATGGAGACAGCAGGATGTCCGTCTGACGGGAGAAGCGAATCCGGGGCATTTCACGCTGTATCATTGGGACCGCGTTCTGGCCAGTGATATGAGCATGAACTTGTTTTACAAGCCGATCTTGAATTCGCTTGGCGTTGGCTTCGCCGTCTCTGCGCTCTCCATGCTGATTGGATGCGGGCTTGCGTGGCTGGTGGTTAGAACGAATATCCCTTGGAAAAAGACGATCTCCTTCCTCGTGGTCATTCCGTATCTGCTGCCTTCGTGGATTATTTCGCAAGCGTGGCTCACCTTCTTCAAAAATGGCAAAATCGGCGGGACACCCGGCATTCTTGAAGCACTTGTCCATGTGTCTCCGCCTGATTGGCTGTCTTATGGCTTTGTACCGATTGTTGTTAGCCTATCAATTCACGACAGTGTGTTCTTCTTCCTGATCGTTGGGGCGGCGTTAAGCTCGATGAACAGTCAACTGGAGGAAGCAGCTAATGTGTCCGGGGCGAAAAGAATGACGATCCTGCGGCGAATTGTTTTCCCGCTAGTGATACCGTCGATTTTGTCGGGGTTCATCCTTATTTTCACCAAGGCGATCAGCTCTTACGGGGTTCCGGCACTGCTTGGCACGCCAGTGAACTTCTATATGATCTCGACGATGCTGTATTCCAGCATGCGTTCGCGGCTGACGACTGAAGCGAATGTCCTTAGCCTGACACTTATGATCATCTCGATTCTGACGATTTATCTAAACCAGAAGGTGATCGGAAGGCGGAGGAGCTTTGTAACCGTCACGGGCAAAGACAGCGCAAGGACATTAACGTCCCTTGGACGCTGGCGTTACCTGGCGGCGAGCGCGACGACAATAGGGATGATTATCATCTCCGTTGTACCGCTGCTTGTGCTGCTGATTCAATCCTTCATGCTGAAGGAGGGCAATTATTCACTGAGTAACCTGACGATGCATTACTGGTGGGGCGGCTCCAATCCGGACATTAATACGGGGGAGAAGGGTGTCCTGCAAAATCCTATTTTCATGCTCGCGCTGAAAAACTCTCTGAAAATCGCAGGAATAGCGTCCATTATCGCTGCAGTTATTGGCCTTATTTTAGGCTATGTGGTTGCGCGAGGCAGACAAACCTGGCTCGGGAGGGCAGTGGATCAAGTATCTTTCCTGCCATATCTCATTCCGGGCATCTCGCTTGCGGCTATCTATATCTCGATGTTTGCGAAGCCTACTTTTATTATTCCGGCCTTGTACGGAACAGTTACGCTGCTGATCTTAATTACGGTTGTGAAGGAGCTGCCGTTCACCGTGAAGGCGGGCAGCGCCTCAATGATGCAGATTGGCAAAGAGCTGGAGGAAGTAGCGCAGATCAGCGGAGCTTCCTGGTTCACACGTTTCCGAAGGATTCTGCTGCCGCTTAATCGCAAGAGCTTAGTGTCGGCTTTCCTCCTCGTCTTCATCGGTGCGATGAAAGAGATGGAATTGATCATCATGCTTATCACACCGCGAACGGAGACGCTGACGACGATTACCTTTTACTATGCCGAAAAAGGCTATGAGCAGCTGACCAACGTTATTCTGATGATCATCATCGCGATTGTCATTACGGTATATTTCCTCGCCGTGAAGTTCGGCAAAGCCGATCTGACGCAAGGGATTGGAGGACAATGAACATGAATGCAATCGAACTGCAAGGCATCCGCGTTGCGCTGGATGGGAAGCAGGTTCTTCAAGATATTGATCTTACCATTAAGCAAGGGGATTTCATGACCTTCCTTGGTCCTTCCGGCTGTGGCAAAACAACACTGCTTCGCACCATCGCCGGGCTCCAGCATGCGGATGCCGGGACAATCACAATCAGCGGTCGAGAGGTTGCGAACGGGGAGAAACGGTTCCATATGGAGCCGTCGGCTAGAAGGCTAAGTCTTGTTTTCCAAAGCTATGCGTTATGGCCGCATATGACGGTATTCGAGAATGTTGCGTTTGGCCTGCAGGTGCGGAAACTGGCGAAGGCCGACATACGGCGGAGCGTAGAGGCGGCGCTGGATAAAATGCGGATCGCCGAGCTTGTCGCGCGTTACCCAAGCGAGTTGTCCGGTGGACAGCAGCAGCGGGTTGCTATTGCGAGGGCGATCGTGACAGAGCCAGATATTTTGCTGCTCGATGAGCCGTTATCTAACCTCGATGCCAAGCTGCGTGTAGAGATGCGCGCCGAGCTGAAGCGGCTCCATCAGGAGCTGAACACGACGGTGATCTACGTGACGCATGACCAGCATGAGGCAATGACGTTGTCGACGCAGGTCGCGGTATTTTTCGGTGGAAGGGTTGTGCAATTAGATAAGCCGCGTGAATTGTATAAACATCCGAAGACGCTGCAGGTTGCCGAGTTCATCGGTAATGGAGGTATGCAGATGAACCAGCTGGAAGGGGTCATCCGGGCAGGAGGCGGAGTATGGGGAAGCCACCGGTTGGAGACACCAATTGCCGTTATGCCACTAGCGGAAGGTGATGGGGTGAACGAAGGGCTTGAAGAAGGGCAGGAAGTTGTCCTGACAATAAGGCCCGAGGATATCAAGCTGTATGAGACGAACCAAGCGGGAAGCCTTGGTGTAAGTGTATCGGCTGTATTCCCATCTGGAGCAGAGACATTGGTGCAGCTGGATGCCGGAGGATGGCAGCTCATGGCCCGTGTAATTGGGGAGACCGAATACGAGCCGGGAGATACTTTGTTCGCGGTGCTGCGCGAGCAGCAGATGAATGTATATGATAAGAAGACAGGCTTTCTAATGGAATTAAGCTACGCAACTACCAACAACCAACTGGGGGAATCAAGTCATGAAGATCGACTTTCATATTCACGTTAAACTTTCGAAAAAAACCAATTTCGAGATCGAGCATTTCAACAGCATGATTAATGAAGCAAAAGCACATGGTCTCGATGCTATTACGCTCACCGAGCACTTCAACACACACCGCTTTGAGGACGTATACGGCACACTAGATCAGCTCTACCCATGTAATAACCACTATTATAATGTAGCTGGGTTTAAGCTCTTCACTGGTATGGAAGTTGATGTTGCCGAAGGTGGTCATATCCTCGTCAGCGGACCAAAGGATAAGCTGCTCGAAGTGCATGCGGTGCTGAAGGAGCATCATCTGACAGCGGATCGTTTTATCGGGCTGGAGCAATTGTTCGACCTCTGCCATCCGCGTGGTCTCATGGTTATCGGCGGCCATCCGTTCCGTGAATCCAATCATTTGTATCATATCGATAAAGAGCTGCTGAAACGCTTCGACGCGTTTGATTTAAACGGAAAAGATCTTTATGAGATCGGCATTCAGGAAAATATCGCAAAAGTACTGACGCTCGGCGAAGAGCTTGGTGTACCTGTTATCGCGGGAAGTGATGCACACCAGATGTTCCAAGTGGGCTGTGTGTATAACGAGTTCGAGGGGGATTTTGAAACCGTAGCGGAGCTTAAGGAAGCAATTCGTGCTGGCGGCTACAAGCGGGTGATCTCGCCAAACCTCAATCTGCAAGTTCGCGCGGCGAACTACGTGAAGAAGCTGCTGAAGAAGAAAGTTGAAGTGGTAGTCTAACAGGGAGCGGACGGGGGAGAGTAGCAATGGCGATGATGCTATTTGATGAAACGAAGCTGACCCGCGGTCATCAACGGATCGCGGATTATATAAGTAAGAACATGGACGACGTACCATTTATGGTAGAAGAAAATATTGCAGCAGCCTGCGGCGTAAGCATCTCCACCGTCTCTCGTTTCTGGGCAGAAGTAGGATCGAAGAACCTGAAAGAATTCAAGCAGCGCGTCAAAGACGAGGCGCTGCTTTCCCCTGCTCGGAAGCTGCAGTCTGCCTTTGATAAAGTAGGCGGAGAAAGCGGTGCAGCTGCTAATGTGCTGGGAGTGGCGGATTACCTCCAGCAGTCCGCTGATCGTATCGATCAGGAGTCGTTCGATGCGGCTGTGGGATTATTGGCCGAGGCGGGCACCGTCTATATCTACGGGCCAGGCTCGGCTGAATGCTTAACGGCGTTAATGGACTTTAGATTGTCTCGATTTGGCGCTGATGTTCGCCGTTTAGATCGCGGCGGCCATGAGCTATTCGAGAGCATGGTGCCAATCAAGCCGCAGGACGTCATCGTCATTTTCGGCTTCGTCTCCGAATCCCCGGAGATGGCCGTATTATTGGATTTCGCCCACGACCGCGGCTGCCGCACCCTCCTCATCACCGACCTCGCCGTCAGCCCCATGCTCACCAAAGCCACCATCTCCCTCTTCACCGCCCGCGGCCAGCTCTGGGAGTTCCACTCGATGGTGGCTCCAATCGCCGTCATCGAGGCTCTGATTGTTGCGGTGGGGAAAGAGAGAGAGCAAGCTGCGCTTGCTGGGAGTGAGGAGCTGCATCGGTTGAGAAGGAAGTATTCGAAGTTGTTGCCGAAGCGGGTATGAGATAGCACTATTAAAGCTATGAAAGCGTAATGATTGATAAAAGCAATGATATAACTTGCTTAAAGTGAGTGATAAATAGGCTGTCCATTGTTGAAAATCAGATTAAAAAAATTTGGTGCAAATAACAGGAATTTTAAGGAAAATGTCGAATTAGGTAATTAGTTGCATGCTTATATGACCAATGGAGGTGTTATATTGCCCTATACTATTACTATACCAGATAGTTTCTTTAATGCGGAGGAACAGACTAAGCTATATATGCTATTTGGATCAACCGATCATGCTAATTTCGAACAGTCTCTTAATAAAATATGTCTTGCTGCACTGACAGAATATAAAGAAATGCTATTAGGTAAAGGGTTACCAACAAGAGCAGATGAGATAAAACAGCATAGATTATTTCACTTAATTGTATTTTTATTTCAAAATACCTTACCAAATGAGGCAGAAGTAAGTTCTATGTTTCAATTAACTGAGTCAGAGGCTAGAGCACTTATTAGGAATGTTAGAACGAGGTTTAGGTATCAACTTGATGGCCATATACAAAATACATTGAGAGATATTCTTCAACAGGCTGCCCTAGATACGACACAGACCGAATATCATGTAATTATACAATCTAATAATGTACTGGAAGAACTAAATCGAATTATTGACCAATACGGGCCTCATCTTGATCCAATAGCCCATGTTCGAGGAAGTGCAAAAAAATATAAAATTATGCCTGATACATATCACCTATTACAAACAAGACTTCTTCCGGCAGCACAAACAGCAGCCGCAAACCAACAACATTCATGAATATAGAGCAGGTTCTAGATAAAACGTTTGATGCAATTAGTTTACTCCTAGCATTTTCATCTATTTTATTTGGGATTAGATATCCCGAAGCTATCAAGGTATTAGACTTTATATTAGATCCTTATAAACCAATAGAATTTAAGACCAAAAGACAGGAAATCAGACGTACTTTGTGGCTTAAGTGGTTACCGGTGGTTGGTTTATCCTTCATTCCTACATATTCGATGTCCCCGATTGTAGTGGCTATAATAAGACAATCTAATTTAAGTCTCTTTCATTTTGAAACAGTTAGGACTGCCTTTTTTCTAACGTGGATTGTCTCTTTACTTTTCTTTTTTTCGTCTTTAGTATTTGCTATAAAAATGGGTTTGAAGGGATATAAAAATATATAAAAGTTACTAACATATCAATATCGCTTTAGCATAGAGCAATTGGAATAAAGGTCGGGCACGCTTTAGTGACCGGCCTAAGTTTATGCCTAGGTAAAAAACAAATAAGAGAGAGAACTAAGAAAAAAATGGAGGGTAATAACATGTGGAGGTATAAAAGTGGGAAATGATAGTGTCGTTGTTGAAGATAATTATGATGGTGGATACTACGCCATAAAAGGTTTCCTTTATCAGTTTGATTCAACTTTATTGACTATACTTAAAAATCCGAATATTGATGTAAAATTTGAACAAGTTCAGGATATTTCATATGAAGACTATGTTATACAAGTTAAGCATAAAGAATCTCAAACTTATTCAGATAGTAAAATTAGAAAACCCGTGTTACAACTAATGAATTTATTTCAAAAAGATACTGAGAAAAAATATGCTTTATATTGTTATTTTAAGGATAAGCCAATACTAGAAAAAAATTTAAAGTTGAGTGAACTGGATAGTATCTTAGGAGCAGAAAAAAAGAATTATAAGCGTCCATTAAAAATTAAGTTTATACAAAATTTTGTAATAAAATTTTCGCACGACTATAGCGGACAATTCCTTGAAACTATAGAATTAATTAAAAAAACATATAGTTGCAAAGATAATGAAACGGCTGTTTACTATCACTCTATTTTTCGTTCAAAGCTGTTGGAAATGGCTATACAAAATAGAGACGAGCGCCAGCTAAACAGCGGTTTGTTAAGTTCACTTTTAAGTAACGTCAAAAGCGTTGTATTTCACGCTGCATATGCTGATTATCTAAGCAAAGAGAAGTATGAGGGAATTGTTAAAAAAATGTTTTTTACTTTAAAAAAAATGAATATTGATAATTATGAGAGACTATTTATTATCCCAGTGGATGACATGAGCAATGAAATAGTTCTTTTAACTATCATTGGTAGAATTTTTCAAAAATTTCATCGTCCTGATAAATCTCCACCACCATACGTTGTGTTTAAAAACATAAAACTTGAGAAGTTAAACTTGATAAAAAGAACTTTAATAGATAGAGAAATCATATTTAATGATGGTACTTACTTTAATGGTGATAAGTTTAGATTAAACAAATTAACTTCGCATGATAAAAGTGTCATGGTAAAAATTGTTGAAAATAAAGAACTTGAAGAGATAATGTCAGCAGTTTCTTTTCAAGAAGTGTACCAATTCTATTTTGATTCTTTAACAATGATTAATGAAGAAAATCTTAAGAAATCAAGACACTATCAAATACAGATAGATGAAGTCGAGCAAATAACTAAAATGATAACATAGGGGGCATATTTAAATGGAGTATTTTGAAGTGGCAAATAAACTAGCGAGGGTTATTTCTGTACTTCCTAATAAAATTAAAATTGAAGTAAATGATATCGAGAGATTTAAATTGGAAAGTGAAAGGTTTTCAGTTGGTACTTATTTAAGGGTATCTGATAGTGAAGATTGTGCACTAATATGTATTATAGAGAACTTTTCAATTCAAAAAACTGAAAGAGGAATTAATGAGTATATATTAGAGGCAATGCCTATTGGTTTTTTAGATTCAGATGGTACTTTTACAAGGGGGGGGAACAATATTGCAATACCTCCCACAGATGTTGAACCTGCTAAAATGAGTGAAATTCAAGCTATATATGAGGCTGTTGAAACTGAAAAAAGATTTTGTTTTTCTTCATTGTCCCAAGATTCAAATATTAAAGTTCCGGTAAATGGAAATAAATTCTTTAATAAACATATTGCAGTTGTAGGCTCAACTGGTTCGGGGAAATCGCATACTGTTGCAAAAATTCTGCAGAGTGCTATTTCCGCAAGAGAAGAAGATAATGATTTCCAAGGTTTAAATAATTCGCACATAGTTTTATTTGATATACATTCGGAATACCTAACTGCATTCCCTCAGGCTAATTACATTGACATTAACAATTTAGTTCTCCCATATTGGCTCATGAACAGTGAAGAACTACAAGAATTATTTATAGATACAGAGGCAAATGACCATAACCAACGGAACGTATTTAAAGAGGCTGTAGTACTTAACAAAATAAAACATAACCCAACAGTCAATCCTAAACATATTACATATGATGCTCCGTATAAATTTAGTGTTAATGAAGTACTCATCTATATTCAAAACAAAAATAATAATCGTAAAAATAAATCTAATAAAATTGTTTGGAAAGGCATCGATGATACTGAAGAACTTGTAATAAACCAAGATAATATTAACTTGATGTTTGAACATATATTAGAACCTGCCTCCTCTGCAAGCTCCAATGGTCCAAATTATGGGGATTTTTTAAATTTTATCTCTAGGATGGAGAATAAGCTTAATGATGAGAGGTTAGCTTTTTTATTAAGGAATAAGGCCGAGGCCATCGGATTTAGAGAAGCGATTACTCAATTTTTAGGGTATGATGTAAAAAATGGATCTGAAACAAACAATCATAATATGACTATTATTGATTTAAGTGGAGTACCTTTTGAGGTCTTAAGTATTACTGTTTCACTTATTTCTCGTTTATTATTTGAATATGGTTATTATTTCAAAAAGAGTTTTAGTAATGATACTGATAAAACACCTTTGTTGCTTGTCTATGAAGAAGCACATAAATATGTTCCGAAAGTCCAATCAGCAAGGTATAATTCTTGCCGCGTCTCTATTGAACGTATAGCGAAAGAAGGTAGGAAGTATGGTGTCTCAGCAATGATAGTTAGTCAGAGACCCTCTGAAATATCGGAGACTATATTTTCTCAGTGTAATAATTTTATTGCAATGCGATTAACCAACCCAGATGATCAAAACTATGTTAAACGTTTATTACCAGATAACTTAGGCCCTCTTACAGATTCACTTGCGACCCTAAAAGAAGGTGAGGCCATACTAATTGGTGATTCCATTATAATGCCTTCACTTGTTACTATTGATAAGTGTGAACAAACACCTTCGTCGAATGATATAAATTATTTGCAAGAATGGAAAAAGCCTTGGAGCCAAGTAGATTTTGAGGCATTAGAGAGCAGTTGGATTAACTAAATAGATAAACAATAGATTTGAGGTGGGGACTGTAAAGGAATTAATAACCATGTTTGAGAAAGCCAATAATTTATTTCTTTTAGAGCAGAGTAAATTAATCATAAGTGGAGTTTCTGAACGAACACTATGTGGAGCATTAATGATTTATCTTCATGATCAAATTAAAGAAACAACGTACTCAGGTTATTATGTGGATATTGAGTATAACAGAAACAATGGGAAATTAAAGACGATTATAAATGAGAATGTTGAAGTTATACGGATAAATTGCGATATAATAATTCATAGTAGGGGAGAAAACATCAATAAAGATAATTTAATTGCTATAGAGATGAAGAAATCAGTTAGTGGAAAAAAAGAAAAAATTAAAGATAAGAATAGGTTAATTGCTTTAACTAAAGATAGCTTTGATGACATATGGGCATTTGATGGAACAAATTTTCCCGAGCATGTTTGTGGATACAGACTAGGGGTTTATTATGAAGTCAACGCTGTAAATAGGAATGTATTAATTGAATATTACCTAAAAGGGAAGTTGTTTATTACAAAAGAGATTGTTTTTTAATTTGCTTTTTTATTTCCTGTATTATTTCTCTAGCATCTACTGATTCTTCTTATGGTCAGTAGATGTTTTGTTTTTTAAGGTATTAAGTTTTTTTTATTTTCTACTGCATATTTGAAAATAATTAAAACTATTTTTGAGGTGCTCCCCATGAAACAAGGTCTCTACGAACAACTCATCAACAACGTAACCTTACAGCAGCTAACTTCACTGGACACCTCTGCTTATGACATTGGTAAAGAAGCACTCGATCCAGAAGAAGCACGAAAGCTGCTTTCCAACTATATTGCTACCGTTACACGCAGGGCCTTAAAAGCCGTACGGGAGAACTCCGACACTGACGAAGAAGCTGTGCTCGCCCAGGTCCGTGCTTGTAACGACATTATCTCTACTCTCAAAAAAACATTAGACCAGCAAGACTATGAAGAGTTGCAGCTCGCTGAACAAGGGGAAGTGTTGACCTATGTTTATGCAAAGCTCAACTCTATTCGTGCTGTTAAAGAAGAGAAGGTGCTTCGCCCGACAACTCCTTTGTCACAGAGCTCGCTCTTTACAGGCTCACATGCCGAGCCCAACATGCTAAGCGAACTGAAGCATGAGATCCTGACTTCGGATAGCATTGATTTCCTAGTGTCCTTCATCAAGTGGAGTGGGCTCCGTTGTATGATTGAGCAACTCGAGCAGTTTACGTCTAGAGGCGGGAAGTTTCGGGTCATTACAACCACATATATGGAAGCGACAGATTATAAGGCAATTATGGAGCTGAGCAAGCTGCCGAATACGGAGATCAAAATCTCCTACGACTCCACTCGGACGAGGCTGCATGCGAAGGCTTATGTCTTCAAGCGGGATACCGGTTTTACGACGGCATATGTGGGTTCTTCGAATCTTTCCAATCCGGCTCTTACAAGTGGTCTGGAATGGAACCTGAAGGTGACCGAGAAGGATTCCTATGACGTTCTCAAGAAGATCGAAGCTACTTTCGAGAGTTATTGGAATGATCGAGAATTCTCTGCATTCTCAGGAGACAACCCTATCCATGAGGAACAACTTAAACAAGCCTTGGGCAAAAATCACTCCAAAGACCAAGCCCAAGATGCGATGTTCTTCAAGTTCAGTATCCAGCCTTATGATTACCAGAAGGAGATTCTTGAGAAGCTTGAGGCGGAGCGGACGTTATATGGCAGGCATAAGAATTTGCTTATAGCAGCAACTGGCGTAGGCAAAACGGTCATTTCGGCTTTTGACTATCGACGATTTGCTCAGCGTAATCCGCAACGTGCGCGACTCCTGTTCGTTGCTCATCGCGAGGAGATTCTGAAGCAAAGCTTGGACACGTTCCGTTTTATTTTGAAGGATCTGAACTTTGGGGATCTGCACGTGGGCGGGAATCAAGCGAAGGCGCTTGATCATCTTTTTATAAGTATTCAGAGCCTGAACTCGATGAAGTTAACGGAGATTACGACGCCGGATTACTACGATTTTATTATCGTCGATGAATTCCACCATGCGGCAGCACCTTCTTACCAGAAGCTGCTAGCCCATTATCAGCCTCAAATCCTATTGGGCTTAACGGCTACGCCGGAGCGGATGGATGGCAAGGATCTTCTACGCTATTTTGATGATACGATTGCGGCCGAGATCCGGCTGACCGATGCCATTGATCGTAAGCTGCTAAGTCCTTTTCAATATTTTGGCGTAAGTGATCATGTGGATCTCTCGCAGGTGAAGTGGACGAGACGTGGGTACGACCAGTCCGAGCTGGAGAACCTGTTTACCAACAACAAAATCCGTGCGACCCAAATCATTAACAGCTTGAAGAAGTATGTGACCGATCTTGATGAGGTAAAAGGGCTTGGTTTCTGCGTTGGAGTCGAGCATGCACTTTATATGGCAAAGGTGTTCAATGAAGCTGGTCTTCCTTCCATTGCTTTGCATGGTGGTTCGAGTGATGGGGATCGGGATCAGGTAAAGGGCCGGCTTGTCCGTGGCGAGATCAAAATGATCTTTGTCGTAGACCTCTACAACGAAGGTGTAGATATTCCGGAAGTAAACACGGTTCTGTTTCTTCGTCCAACGGAAAGCTTAACCGTATTCCTTCAGCAGCTAGGTCGGGGATTACGTCTGGCAGAAGGCAAAGAGTGCTTAACTGTGCTAGATTTTATCGGACAAGCTCATAAGGAATATAACTTCCAGGACAAGCTTCGAGCCTTACTCGGCAAGACGAAGCATTCTGTTCAACACTACGTGGAGAATGGCTTCTCTAGTCTCCCGAGAGGCAGCTTTATTCAATTGGAGAAGGTTGCTCGCGACTACATCCTTAAGAGCTTGAAGCAAGCGACTAATAACCGTCGAAGCTTAATTCATAAGATGAAGTATTTTGAAGGGGACACGGGGCAAAAGCTTACCATCGCCAATTTCCTGCGTTATCACGGACTTAGCATTCAGGAGTTATATGGTGGCCGGACAGGTAACCGCACCTTCCGTGGTTTAATGGTAGAAGCAGAACTTATGGAGCCATTCGAATTCGAAAACGGTGAGTATTTAACGAAGCGAATTCCTGCCCTGTTAAGCCTCAATTCACGGAGACTATTGCGATTTCTTATTGCGTATCTCTCTGGGGAAAAACAAGCCGTTACCGAAGAAGAGCAACTTATGCTGAATCTGTTCTATTATACGTTTTATCGGTCTGAGCCTAAGAAGCATGGCTTCGAGACAATAGAGCAAGGCATTCGGTCCATTGTGGCCTGTCCACAGTTCCGTGAGGAGATAATAGAGATTCTTCAATATAACGAGTCGCATATTAGTTTCGTTGATGAGTCGAATGCCTTCCCATATTCTTGTCCTTTAGATGTGCATTGCAGCTATTCTACGGATCAGGTGCTTGCCGCGTTTGGTTATTGGAATGAGGAGAAGTCACCAGCTTTTCGTGAGGGGGTCAAATACTTCGACGACAAAGAAACGGATATTTTCTTCATCACATTAAATAAGTCAGATAAAGATTTTTCGCCTTCTACGCTCTATGAGGACTACGCGATTAACGAGCGGTTGTTCCATTGGCAAACACAGAGCCGTACGTCTGAAGAGTCGAAAACCGCACAAAGATATATTCATCATCGTCAGCTCGGGACTCGTATTTGCTTGTTTGTTCGGGAATACAAGGAAGAGAATAACTACACTTCTCCATTTGTTTTCCTGGGTGAAGCGGAGTATGTCAGACATGAAGGCAATAAGCCAATGAGCTTCGTGTGGAGGCTCAAGACAGAAATGCCGCCAGCCCTTGTGCCAGCGGCGAACAAAGCGATTGTTTAGGACGTGAAGGATATGATTGAGGTTGCTGCAGCTATTATAGAAAATGGGCAAGGTCAGATTTTAATCGCGAGAAGGAAGCAAGGGAAGTCGCAAGCGGGCATGTGGGAGTTCCCCGGCGGCAAGATTGAAGTGGGCGAAACAACAGAAGATTGCCTGAGGCGGGAGCTGCTTGAGGAGATGAACATCGGGATCAACCCTTACGCGTATTTCGGGGTCAATGATCACCACTACGGCTCCACGCATATCCGTCTTATTGCTTACAAAGCGACTTTCATGAGCGGTGAGATTGAATTAGTCGATCATGATGAGTACCGCTGGATCAATATCGCGGAGCTCAAGGAGTTTACTTTTGCCCCGGCAGATATTCCGTTCGTAGAGATGCTGGAAGAAGGGGAGTAGCATGGAGGTTAAGGAGCTTACCAATAAAATAGCAACATACTTATTGCAGAGTAGCCTGTTGACAATTGTCAATAGGCTTTTGTTTATTTTAAATGTTATAAACATTACACGTGAGTTATTAAGGAATAAAGTAATTTCCTATAAAAATTTACCAGTAATTAGCCGATAGTTATTTGTGAATACAAATTATGGGGGAGTTAAAATGAAAGACAAATTCAAAGGTTTATTTGCTGGCTTGCTATTGGGGACAATGATTACAGGTGGCACAATCTATGCTGCAAGCACTAAGAGTATTCAAGTTACGTTTGACAATTTTAAATTTATGGTAGATGGGGTGCAAAAGAAGCCTTCAACGGGACAACCATTCTTCTATCAGGGATCAACTTATGTTCCATTAAGATTTGCAGCAGAAGCTACAGGGGAAGATATTCAATATGACAGCAAGAACAAAACCATTTGGATAGGAAAAAAAGTAGGAAGCTTTAAATATTTATCTGAAATGGATTATGCTAGAGCAGAGGGCATTGCAACAAAGATGGATACGTCAGGCTTTTATCAACAATTCTTCGTCGATCATTGGAATGATACTTTTAATAGTCAGCACGGATCTTTGAAAATAGCTAGTAAGGAGTATCTTCACGGTTTCGCAGCAGACCTAGGTCGTGTTTATGAGGATGAGACTGCAACCCTCTATTACAATTTAGATGGCAAATACTCTAAATTAACAGGATTTGTCGGAATTGACGATATCTCTAAAAATTCAGCTAGTTCGGGCTATTTGACTATATATGGGGATGATACAGAATTGTATAAAAGTAATGGCCTGGTAGGAGGAGACTACGCGGTACCTGTAGATATTGATTTAAAAGGAGTCGCAAAACTTAAAATTGAATTTAGCATTAATATGAATGGTGATAATGATTCTGCGGCAGTAGATCTCGTTGAGGCAAAAATCATTCAATAAATTAGAGTAATTGATTAACTTATCTCTCTAGAGGGATTATTCATTACGTGCGCTTATCCATCATCACAACAGTCAGATAGTTCGACATGAATACAACTACGAGAGTCGAAATAATAATAGAGTGTCACGCAATCAGTAGATCTGGTTCGCGTGACATTTTTTAGTTTGTATACGTTTTATGGTTTAACCATTGAAGTTAGTATGTTATTATGTGGGTATTAATCAACATATGTGTATACTAACTTATCTTTTTTTTGAAAGCGAATACATTTCTTTTATCCTTAATCAGTAGAAGGGGACTACGATCATGGAAAAGATTATTCGATTGCGGTGCGAGTATAATTACAATCCTATTGGCGTGCAAACAAGGAAGCCTCGTTTTAGTTGGGAACTTAACAGCTCCAAACGCGGTCGCAGGCAGGCTGCCTATCAGATTATCGTATCCGAGAATGCTGAGGATGGCCTCTCTGGGATCGGCGAGCTATGGGATTCCGGAAAAGTTGATTCTGCGGATACCTTCCATATTGCATATGCGGGCAAGGCACTGGTTAGCGGTCAACGTTGTTACTGGACGGTCAGATGTTGGGATCAAGATGGAGAGTTGTACGAGGCTGACACACCTGCATTTTTTGAGATGGGTATCCTCAGCCCGAATGAATGGACCGCACAGTGGATTGGGGCAGACGAGACGATCGCAGCTCCATTATTCAGGAATACCTTTCATATTGAAAAGGCAGTCAAGCAGGCTACCGTGTTCGTGTCTGGCCTTGGTTACTTTGAGCTTTATATGAACGGCAATCAGATGGGGGACCACGTCCTTGTTCCGAACTGGACGGATTATGATGACCGCCAAATCGAAGGTTTGCTGTATCCTTTCAATGATCGAACTTCCAAGCGGATCAATTATATGCAATATGCTGTGACAGGCAATATCCAGCAAGGTGAGAATGCGATTGGAGTTATGCTGGGGAATGGTTTCTACAATCAGACGGAAAGAACCGTTGAAGGAACGATGAGCTATGGCGCTCCTAGGCTGATTTTGCAACTAGTCATTACGTATGAGGATGGTACGGTAGACTGCATTCGCAGCGATGACAGCTGGAGGAGCAGTTCTGGACCGATTGTATTCAATAACGTCTTCTACGGTGAAAAATATGATGCGAGACTTGAACAGCCTGGCTGGTCAGGAATTGGTTTTGCTGATTCTTCTTGGAACAATGCCCGTCTTGTCCGTGCTCCGCGCGGATTGTTAACGGCTCAAATGTCTCCTCCGGATAAAAAAATCAGCACTATCGTTCCTGTCTCCCGTATCGAAGTGCAGCCTCATGTCTATGTATTTGATTTCGGTCAAAACTTCTCCGGCTGGGTGCGCGTTCGCATGCAGCAAGGGAGTGCCGGGCATCAGATCACGCTGAGGTTTGCAGAGAATTGCAACGATGATGGCGCACTTGATACGTTAAGCTGCGGAGGAGGCGACCAAGTTCAGGCTGATACCTACATCATGAAGGGGCAAGGAATAGAGCAATACGAGCCGCGATTCGTCTGGCATGGTTTTCGTTATGTGGAGATCACCGGCTATCCCGGCATACCGGAGCTGACGGATCTCGATGGCATCGTTGTACATGCAGCTGTTGAACCTATCGGTGAATTCACTTGCTCTGAACCATTACTGAATCAGGTGCAGAACGCTTATCGTTGGTCGCAGCTTACCAATATGCATGGGGGCGTGCCAAGTGATTGTCCGCATCGTGAACGGCTAGGATATACAGGTGATGGGCATTTAACCGCTGAAGCGGCTGGTTATAACTTTGATATGGCTGCATTTTATACGAAGTGGATTGAAGATATTAGTGATTCGCAGAACAAGGAGACAGGCTTTGTCCCACATACGGCTCCGTTTAATGGGGGCGGAGGTGGCGTAGCTTGGGGGTCCGCTTATGTCATCATGCCGTGGATGATGTATCACACATATGGAGATCGTCGCTTGCTCGCTGAACATTATGAAGGTATGAAAAGCTGGATCAGTTATTTGGGCACCCGCAATCAAGGAGGTTATCTGGTCGAGTACGAAGAGCCTGACAGCTGGTTTTTGGGGGATTGGTGTATCCCTGGGGAGAATAAGCTTCCCCCTTTACTCGTGAGCACTTTCTATTATGCTTATACGGTGAATATGATGTCCAAGATTGCTGGGGTGCTGGGTCAAAAAGAAGATCAAGAGCAGTACAAGGAGCTGTTTGGTCACATATGTACATCGTTTAATGAGACGTTCTTTAATCCTGAAACGGCTTGCTACTCCATTGGGCGGCAGGGGGCCGATCTGTTCCCGTTCATTCTGGGTTGTGTTCCCGAAGGGTATGAAGATAAAGTGTGGCAGCGGGTATTGAAGCATTACCGTGAAGATCTGAATGGGCATTTGGATACGGGTATATTCGGCACTTCCTTCTTGTTCGACCTGCTGAGTGAACGAGGGGAGACGGATTTAGCATTGGGAATGGTGCTGACTAGAGATTATCCCGGCTACGGATATATGATCGAAAAAGGTGCCACCACCCTATGGGAATCATGGGATGGTCACGACTCCCATAATCACCCGATGTTCGGAAGTGTCAGTGCTTGGTTTTACAAGCATTTGGCTGGATTAGCGCCGCACCCTGAAGCTGTTGCTTTCGATCAAGCTGTCTTCAAGCCGTTTCGCGTTGAGGGCTTAAGCCATGCATCTGCTTCGATCCATACCATTCGTGGGCAGTATGCCGTTCGTTGGTCCACGGAAAACAGGGGCAGCTGGGAATGCGAGTTAAAGATACCGCCTAATTGCTCTGCAGAGGTCTATTTTCCACTAAAAAGTCGTGATGCCCTTATATCTTCGATTATCGAGCAAGGAAGCGACCAGACCATTTGGCCTCGACCTGATGATTCGGACAATATGGCCGATTCAATCCAATTGAGGCTGGATACGAACGATGTGGTTATCGTTCTTGGTTCAGGCAGCTACGTGTTCCAAGTGACAGTTAAGCCTGAGTAAATCTTGCCTGAACCATCCTTTGGTTCAGGCATTTTTTCAAGGAAACGGGCTTCCCTTGATCGAAGCCTGTGCTTATTTCCTTCTACAATGTTTGGCCTACCCCAAGAGAAAAACCCCGGTCTTTCTCTTTTTTGCTATACTGGGACTAACTTCCGAATACAAGGAGGACCCTCATGAACTGCTCCTTTGATTTTCTGTATCATTTTGTCCGGGAGGCGGACAGCTTTATCGACTTTCATACGCATGCCAGTTATGAGGTGGTTTATTACATCAGCGGCAGCGGCACGACGCAAATCGGTAAATCTGTCTATACATATGCACCCGGAACGTTTACGATCATTCCCCCACACACGAAGCATAATGAATATCGCCATACCGAAAGCGAAGTGTTATTCGTCTGCTTCTCCTACGATAACGCTATGTTTAACCTCATTAATGGACTATATATCGATCATGACCGCAAGCTGGAGCAGCTGCTTCGGGCGATGCAGGAGGAGCTTGGCAGCAAGCGAAATTATTATCATCTGACGCTGCATGGCCTTCTCTGCCAGGCGATTGCGGAGATCGGCCGCTTGGTGGATCCCGCGGACAGTGGAACAACTAACGATAAAGTTAACTATGCTAAAAATTTTCTGGAGCAGTATGCGTCGGAATCCATTGATCTTCAGGCGATCGCCAGCAGCTTGGGGTATAGCTATGACCATTTTCGTCATTTCTTCAAAAAGGAGACCGGCTACTCACCTAACCAGTTCGTGATACGGAAGCGGGTGGAGAATGCCAAGGCGCTGCTCCTTCACTCCGAGAAGTCGATGATTGAGATTGCGCATGAATGCGGGTTTAGCAACGCACCGCAGTTCAGTATGCTGTTCAGCAAACATACCGGTGTAGCTCCCCGTGCTTTTCGAATGGATAACCAGATCGTATAAGAATACAGCCGAATTCGGCTAGTTTCAGCCAGCCTCTCTATTTATGATGAGAATAGATGTACTATTCTTAAGCAAAATGGAGTGATTGCCATGAACTATCCTGTCATTTCTGATTCCTTGCGTTTAAGCCGACTTGCGCCTCCAACAGGCCAAGTACGTGCTGTACTCGATACCGATACGTTTAACGAGATTGATGATCAGTTTGCTCTTGTCTATGCGCTGCTCTCACCGGAACGAATTAAGCTGGATGCAATCTACGCGGCGCCATTCTGGAATGATCTCTCCGATGGACCGAAGGACGGCATGGAGAAGAGCTATGAAGAGATAGGGAGAATCCTGACTCGGCTAGGCCATAAAGAAGAAGAAGGCTATGTTTTCCGCGGTTCGGACAGCTATTTGCCTGGAGCAGCAACTCCTGTAGACAGTCCGGCAGCCCGGGATCTTGTCCAAAAGGCGCTTGCAGCACCTGATGATGAGCCGCTCTATGTAATCGCAATTGGAGCAATAACGAACATAGCATCGGCGATTCTGCTGGAGCCTTCTATTATAAGTAAGATCGTTGTCATCTGGCTCGGCGGCCATCAGCTGTCCTGGCGAGATACGAAGGAGTTCAATCTGGCTCAAGATATTCATGCCTCGCGTGTGATGTTCGACAGCGGAGTACCGCTTGTTCTTGTTCCATGCCATGGTGTTGCTTCGCATTTGATTACGACGCTGCCAGAAATTAAACACTTTGTGCAGGGCCAAGGAGAGATTGGTGCTTTCCTCGCGGAACGGTACGAGGGCTGCAGTGATGATCATTACGGCTACTCCCGCGTTATTTGGGATTTATCTGCCGTCGCATATCTGGTAGATCCGTCTCTGGTTCCTGCTGATCTCGTTCACAGTCCTGTGTTGACCGATCAGGTAACGTGGAGCGTGGATTCACGCAGGCATCTGATCCGCTGCGCCAGCGCAGTACACCGCGATGGTATCTTCAAGGATCTCTTCCGGAAGCTAGAGCATGCCGCTGCTGAAACGAAGCTGCAGGAAACGGGAGCGTAGATGATGGAGCAAAATCATGTGCTAAACGTTGGCATTATTGGATTAGGAGAGGTTGCGCAAGTTATCCATTTGCCTGTACTGCAGTCGCTGCCTCAGCACTACCGCATCACCGCTTTATGCGATGTATCACCGAAGCTGCTCCAGCATCTCGGAGAGCAGTATCGTGTAGAGAATCTCTATACGGATATGAACGATCTCGTGCGGCAGGAGGATATAGACGTCGTATTGGTCCTGAACAGTGATGAGTATCATGCGGACTGCGCCATAGCTGCTGCTAATCAGAAGAAGCATGTGCTGATCGAGAAGCCGATGTGCCTGACGTTTGCGGAAGCGGATGCGATTATCGAAGCACGGGATCGGAACCAAATTCAAATCATGATTGGTTACATGCGCCGTTATGCGCCTGCTTTCGTCCAGGCGGTGAAGGAGATCGGCGGCATTGAACATATCGGTTATGCCCGAATACGGGACATAATTGGCCCAAACAGCTTTTTCGTCCGGCAGAGCAGTCATACGGTCATGTTCAATGACATTCCGGAGCCAAACAAGGCAGAACGCAAGCAGCGTGCAGAACGGTTGGGACAAGAGGCGACCGGACTAACGCCGGATGATCCTTTATTTGGTTTTTACCGATTCCTTGCGGGACTTGGCAGTCATGATTTGTCCGCGATGCGGGAAGCGATAGGTATGCCGAAGTCGGTTATCGGGGCGAAGTTGGCGATGCAGCCGGAGAGCATGTTTCTGAATGTGATTTTCGACTATGGGACTTTCTCGGTGACTTATGAGACGGGGAGCGACCAGCAAGGCCGTTTTGATGCGCATGTGGAAGTGTACGGCAGTCGCAAGTCTGTGAAAGTGCAGTACGATACCCCGTATATCCGCCACCTGCCGACGAAGCTTTATATAGAAGAGACGGAAGGTGAAGTCTTCAAGGAGACGGTCATTCGGCCAACCTTTACCGACCCATATACGCATGAGCTTAAGGCTCTGCATGAGTTGATTGTAAATAACGGTACGCCCAAGACAACACCAGAGGATGCAAGAGAAGATTTAGTAGTATTTGGGATGATTATGGAAGCGCTTCAGCGAACGTAAGTAGATAAAGAAGGACCGGCATGTCACTTTCATAAAAGGACTGCATCGGTCCTTTTCTATTTTGCAGAAGATGAAATAGAGAGGAGGGGAAGACGTGCGCGCCAAAAAATCTCACTCGCTCAAGAGGCGGGCGTATTTTTTTCTCATCTTAAGCTCGTTAATACCACTTTCCCTGATCGGCTATATTTCTTATCTCTCTCTCTATTCCCTTCATAACGAGAATATCGACGACGGTGTACTCAGTAATGTGAAGCAGCTTCAGATCAGTATGAATAATGTGTTCAACAACTTGGAGGATGCAGCGCTTCAGCTCGCCATGTACAACGGCAAGGTCGCAGACGATATCGAAACGTTCATGAATACGGACGACTTTATGACCAAGTATGAGATGAAAAAGGCGGTTATCGACAATATCTCTCCGATCAATGCTGCCAAGCCCGATCTTGGTCTCATTTTCTTCTATTATGCGAATAAGAACCAGGTTCTGTTCGAGAACCAGAGCGTGAAGGAAGCATTTAGTCCGAAGATTCTTCCTGAACTAGGGAGCGGCATTAATGCTACCTATTATGGACCACATGAGACGGGGCGAGCCTCGGGAGATTCGATGGTATTCTCTATTGCTCGGAAGGTGAATTTAATCGATGGGGCAGACATGTACGTCTATATGGAGACAAGCCTGAAGCTGTTTGAGGACTTGCTGCAGTCGCAGCAGTACAAGCTGTCGGTCTCTAGCATTTTGCTTAATCAGGAAGGGCGCGTTATGTACAGTCAGCTTAAGGATCAGTTCCCGATCGGGCAGCAGATAGCAGTGAAAAAGCTGAATGCAGCCGGCAAGTCGGCGACGATCAAGCAAGGCTACTATGTCTACTCCCAGCAAGGAGAGCAGGGCTGGTACATACTAGCTGCCGTCAATAAAAAAGAATATAGCGCCGATGTGTACCAATGGATGAATAAATTCGTTCTGCTGTCGCTGCTCTCCATCTTGATCAGCTTGCTGCTTGGGTTCTCGATCTGGCGAATTGTGTACAAGCCGCTTCGCATGATTAATAAGGAAATTTTGCTAGTGACGCGCAGCAAATTCAATACAAAAGCGAAAACAACGGGCATTGTCGAGTTCGACGGCGTACTCGACCAATTTTATTTGATGCGGGGCAGGTTGTCCGAGCTGTTCAAGGAACTGGAGGAGAAGGAACGGAAGAAACGAATTGTGGAAGTCGAGAAACTGATGCATCAAATCAATCCGCATTTTTTACATAACACCTTGAATACCGTGCAGTGGTTAGCGCGCATGAATGGGCAGCACGAAATCGACCGGCTGGTTGCTTTGTTCACCCGTGTGCTGCATTACAATCTCGGAAAGGAAGGCGGTATCGTCCAACTGAGTGAGGAGATTGCTGTGCTGCAGGATTATATTGATTTGCAGCGTATCCGGTACGCCTACCATTTCGATGTGCAGCTTCAGGTAGATCGGAATCTTTCAGATGTTCAGGTTCCCCGCTTTATTATGCAGCCGATCGTGGAGAACGCGATCTATCATGGTCTGAAGGACGAGAGCGGCTGTATTCGTATCGACGTCTATCAGGAGGAAGGCTTCCTCCTTATTGTGGTGAAGGATAACGGGGAGGGAATGAGTGAAGAGGACATTAGGCGATTACTCGTGGAGCAGTCAGATGCGCATAAAAAAGTAGGGATGGGCATTGGACTGAGCTATGTCAAACATATGCTTGATGTCTATTACGGCGATGTAGCTTCGATGAACATTATCGGCATGAAAGGCAGCGGCACGACATTTGAGCTGCGGATTCCCATATACGGTCCGTATAAGAAGGAGGCGCCTAATGATTCATACGTTAATTTTGGATGACGAAATATACGCTAGAAAAGGATTAATATCTGTGCTGCCTTGGGAGAAGCATGGGTTCAAAATCATCGGTGAAGCAAGCAGCGGCGAGAAGGCGTTGGAATTCCTCCGTAATCATGAGACGGATGTCGTATTTACCGATCTGACTATGCCCGGCATGTCGGGCTTTGAATTTATGAAGGAGGCGCTTAAGGAGCATCGTGAATTAAAGGCTGTTGTGCTGACCTGCCATCAGGATTTTGGCTGTATTCAAGATGCATTAAGACTTGGTGCGATTGATTATATTGTGAAAACCCAGCTAGAGAAGGAGAAGCTGGAGGAGGTGCTGGAGCGGATTGCGGCACGAGTGAAACATGATCAGCCAAGCCATCATCACCATGATCTATTCCCGGATCACAACAATGAGAGTCGCAAAAAGTATTCCGACGAAGTGGTCGGTAGCATCCGCCATGCAGTGAAATTCATTAATGATCATGTGCTGGGAGGCATTCATCAGGAGGAAGCAGCCCGTGCGGCCAATATGAGCAGAGGCTACTTCAGCACCTGCTTTAAGGATATTGTCGGCACGCCGTTTGGCGATTATGTCCGCAGCCGTAAGATCATGAAGGCGGAGGAGCTGCTGCTTCAGACGACCAAACCGATCTATTGGATTGCTGATCAGCTTGGCTTCCAGGACGAGAAATACTTCAGCAAGCTGTTCCGTGAGCAGATTGGCAGGACGCCGACCGAATATCGGGAGCAAGGCGGCAAGCCATGAATGAAGCTGGTGTATAACCGGCAGGGAGAGAATTTTATGCTGACTTAGTAGGATAATTGTCATCTCTTTGGAGAATTCCGGCTACATTTTCCCCCTCTTCTAATGATCGTTGTCTATCTCTCACCAGAAATGAAAGCGCTTATAATCAAGGTGTGAAACGCCATAATGGTTCCAAAAGGGGGATTAAGGTGAAACGGACGCTCAAGGCAGGGGTATCAACTTCATTGCTCGTAGCACTAATGTTGTCAGCGGCATGCAGCAATTCGAATAATCAAGGAAACGAAGAATCACCGAAGAATAGTACAGCCAATAATGCGGCCGCAACGGCAACTGCAGCGCCGGCTGAGAAGCCGGATCCTTACAGTAAGATGCCGGAATTGGTTGAGTTTACGACAGGCAATACGGTATCAACAGAGGTAAATATGCCGGCAGGAGAGAGCTTTGAGAACAATGATGTGCAGAAGTGGTTCGAAGAGAATCTGAATGTGAAGCCGAAGCTGGCCTGGACAACAAGTGATCAAAACTTCGCCTTCGAGCAAAAAGTTAATTTGCTGATCGCAGCTAATACCATCCCCGATGTCCTGACAATTAACGTAGAGCCAAATGGCCTGAACATCCTTAGCAAGCTTGTGAAAGCAGGCATGGTGGAGGACCTGACGCAGGTATATAGCGATTACGCTTCCCCTTATTTGAAAGAAAGCATGAAGCTTGGCGGCGATGATGTGTTTGACCCGGTTACTTTTGACGGCAAGCTATACGCCATTCCTTCCTTATCGGATATCGAAACGGCTATCCCAGTAGTATGGACGCGCAAAGACTGGCTGGATCAAGCCGGGCTTCAGGAGCCGCAGACGCTTGACGATGTTGAGACGGCATTAAAGGCCTTCAAGGCAATGGGCAAGTCAGGCCAGCTGCCAACCCAGCAAAATATCTACAATTCAGATACGGCTTCGTTCGATTTTGTATTCGGCGCTTATAACTCCTATCCGGGTCAGTGGATAAAAGGCGAGGACGGCAGTATCGTATACGGCTCGATCCAGCCTCAAGTGAAGGATGCTTTAGCCCGTCTGGCCAAATGGTACAGCGAAGGACTTGTTGCCAAAGACTTCATGATGAACGACAGCAACAAAGCCGTGGAGGCGGTTGCCAAAGGATCGGCGGGCATTTTTGACGGTTCCTGGTGGGCGCCATGGTATCCATTGCCGGATTCGGTGAAGAACGATCACAACGCCGTTTGGCAGGACACTGTCCTGAATGGCGAAGATGGTATCGCGCATGCAAGAGGATACGGCAAGATCAGATCATTTGTCGTCATTAAGAAAGGCTTCAAGCACCCAGAAGCGATTATGAAGGTACTTAATGTCGCCCAAGATGCTAATGCGAAGAAGCTGGATTGGTACAACAAGCTTACCTTCGAAGCAGGCGGCAAATACACGGATGCGAAGATGGGGCTGCTCCCAGTATCCATAAGCGCGAAGGACCCGCATGAAATTTCCAACCGTTATAAGGATATTATGGCTGTGCTGAACGGTGAGAAGGATGTAAGTACAGCTGAGCCCGAGACACAGGCGCAGGTGAAGACCATTCAGACGTATCAGGCGGCAGCGGATCCATTCGCCGATATGGCACTTTGGAGCGGGGCGAACAATTTCTATGTAGGTGCTGCCGGCCTAGCCAAAAATCCGGTTCAACAGACGCTGCCAGCTTTTATCGGTACGACGGATCTGATGCAGAAGAAGAAAACAGCGCTTGATGATCTGGAGAAGCAGACGTTCCTCGAGATTATTACTGGCAAAAAAACGGTAGACGACTTCGACAGCTTCGTAACGAAGTGGAAAAGCATGGGCGGCGATGAAATTACGGCTGAGGTGAATACGATCGCCAGCAAATAATAGCCATTCAAACAAGTGCTGGGAGGCACGCTCAGCACTTGTTTGGTACGAATAGAGGTGGAGCGAATTGCTAAAGCCAACGCGAAATAAAGAAGTGATCCACTATCATATCATGCTGTTTCCTGTTATTTTATTTCTGGTCATATTCAGTATCTACCCGACGCTTGGCTCAATTATGGCGTTCAAGAGCTTTGATCCAACCAAAGGCATATGGGGTTCGCCATGGGCTGGTTTGGAAAACTTCAGAAGCTTGTTCGAGATTCCGGACTTCAAGCGGATTACCGTCAATACGATAACGATTTCTGTCGTGAAGATCATCTTAAACGTCTCCTGTGCACTCGCGTTCGCCTTGCTGTTGAATGAAACGAGAGTCAGATGGTTTAAGCGTTCGGTACAGACCGTTGTTTACTTGCCTTTCTTCTTGTCGTGGGTCATCATGGCCGGTATTTTCAAAGATTTCTTCTCCGTAGAGGGGTTAATCAACGGGCTTATCGGGCAATTGTCCGACAACGAGCCGATATTGTTCTTCACCAGCAAATCATGGTTCATGATCATTATTTATTTGACCGACGTGTGGAAAGGCTTCGGATTTAATGCGATCGTCTTTCTGGCAGCTTTAACAAGCATTAATCCAAGTCTCTACGAAGCGGCCGAGGTGGACGGTGCATCAAGATGGCGTAAATTGACTCATATTACGCTGCCGAGCATAAGACCAACCATCATCCTGATCTTGATCTTGAGTCTGCAAGGCATATTGAGCGGCGGCTTTGACCAGATTTTTAACCTTTATAATCCGCTCGTCTACTCGGTTTCGGATATTTATGATACGTACATTTATCGGATGGGATTCCAGAACAACCAGTATGAATTCGCTACTGCTGTAGGGCTGTTCAGATCAGCGGTTGCCTTTATATTTATTTTCTTATCGCAATGGCTGGCTGAGAAATATGGCGATTATAAGGTGTTCTAGAAGGACGGGGTGAACGTTAATGCTGACCATAAAAAAAACGAAGCAGGATTATATAACAGATACCATCATTTACTTCATCTTGATTCTGCTGGCTGTTACAACCCTTATCCCGCTGTTTAATATTCTCGCAGTATCTCTCAGTGACAGTGCGAAGGCAACAGCAGGGCTTGTAACGGTCTATCCGTTAGGCTTCAATATGACGACGTATACGACGATTTTCAAAGACCATGCGATATTGACCGCAATAGGCGTATCGTTCAAGCGGGTTGTTCTTGCTCTAATTGTAGATATGGTTCTGGTTGTACTCGCGGCATACCCGTTATCCAGAAGCAGCAAAGTATTTCCTTTCCGAGGCGTCTACATGTGGATTGTTGTCGGAACGATGCTGTTTGGACCAAGTATGATCCCGATGTTTTTCACTGTGAAAGATTTGCATCTCCTAGGGACGATATGGGCGCTTGTTCTTCCAGGTGCGGTAGGCCAGTTCTATGTCATTCTTATGATTAATTATTTCCGGTCCATTCCGATGGAGCTGGAGGAATCGGCAAGCATTGATGGAGCGAGCCCTTGGCGCAGACTGCTGCAGATCTACCTTCCGCTATCCAAGCCCATTGTAGCGACGATTGCTCTCTTTGTTGTCGTCAACAACTGGAATGCTTATTATGATGGTCTCATTTACTCCATTAATACGGATGATTACCCGCTGCAAACCTATATTCAACAGCTTGTTGTTAATCTGGATATGTCGATCCGCGATGTGGATCAAGTGAAGAGCCTGCTGACCGTATCCAATCGGAGCTTAACGGCGGCCAAGCTTGTCATTACGATGGTCCCGATCTTGCTGATTTATCCGTTTATGCAAAAATACTTTATTAGCGGCATTATGATCGGTTCGGTGAAAGAGTAGCAGCTTCTTCTTTATATAGAAGAAACGTATCAAACCTAAATGAATAAGGGAGTGCTTAACATGCCGAAAGTGCTGACGAATGAGCAGGTCCAACATTTTAAAGAAAAAGGCTGGGTAAAGGTCGAGCAGGCTTATCCAAGGGAGGAAGCGCTTAAGGTACAGGATTTTCTATGGAATGAGCTGCTGGAGAAGCATGATGTGAAACGCGATGACCCTAGTACCTGGACACAGCCTGTCATTCGTCTTGGCGATTACTACGAGTCGGTGACGGATGGCTGCAATACGGACCGGCTGACGGGAGCAATTGAGGATTTGCTTGGAGAAGACCGGTGGCAGCTTGGCCGGACGAAGCATAAAGCGATGTGGGGCGGCTTCATTATTAACTTCGGACCGGAGGTGCCGGGCGGCTGGCATTATGACGGCAGTCACTTCCGCCATTATCTAGACAGCTGGGAGCAAGGGCTCCTTCTTGTCTGTTTGTTTTCGGATGTGCGAAAAGGCGGCTCGGGCACATTAGTGGCAGAAGGCTCTCATCATATTGTAGCGAAGATGCTGGAGCAGCATCCGGAAGGCCTTGGTCTTGGAGAAGCGATTCAAGAATGCAACAAGCACCCATGGCTGGAAAAGCTTGTAGCGAGTCATAAGGCATCTGAGAACAAAGCTGGCGCCAGCTTGCAGGAGAAGAAGGAATACCTCACAGCGTTTATGGATTCTGCTTACGAAGATCCAGAAGGGTATTCACTTCGTGTCGTAGAAACGACAGGTGGACCAGGGGATATTGTCATCTGCCATCCGTTTCTGTATCACGCTCCTTCCAATAATGAGCTTGGGGTGCCGCGCTTTATGTGCAACCGGGTAGCTCCGACCAAAGAGCGAATGAAGCTGAACCGCGAGAATCCAGCTGATTATTCGGTCGTAGAGCAAATGATCCGTTTATCCCTTGGACTTAATGATGACGATGAATGTACTTGGGCGAGAAGGGAATTATAAAGATAAGCCAGAAGGGAGAGCAGGAGAGGAGTCTTGCTCTTCCTTTAAGGCTTTGGAAAATACAGCTCAGAATGGGGTTCCAAGTGGATGAAGTTCGCCATAAAAAATTTTTTCCTAAAGGGACCCATTGGTATTAGCTATTTCCATTTGGATGTGGTACAATGTATTTATAAACGTGACCTGAATTCACATCTCGTAGAGGGTTATTTTTACGAAATGAAATAATCTTGTACGATATGTGAATTTTTTATTTGTTAGTTCAAAGAATAAGAATGTCATGTAAATCATATATAAGGTGGTAATTACAAATGGAACAAGGTACAGTAAAATGGTTTAACGCAGAAAAAGGTTTTGGCTTTATCGAAGTTGAAGGCGGCAACGATGTATTCGTACATTTCAGCGCTATTCAAGGCGACGGTTTCAAATCGTTGGACGAAGGTCAACGCGTTGAATTCAACATTGTTCAAGGCAACCGTGGTCCACAAGCAGAAAACGTTGTAAAACTGTAGTATTGCTGAAGAATGCCCCGAACTTCCGGTTTGGGGCTTTTTTTCATTGCCATTACAGATTAGAAGAAAAGAGGGATTATATTGTATTCTCGGAAAAAAACGGTCGAAGAACTGCCTACTGAGCTAACAGTGGTATGGTCATGCTCGAGTGAGCAATGCAAGGGATGGATGAGAGATAATTTCTCACTGTCCGAAGCTCCCGTATGCTTCCTGTGCCAATCCCCTATGATCAAAGAAGAAAGAATGCTGGCTGTTGTTGATAATACAAGCTACAGTCAACGCAAATAGATGCCCATTAGCAGGCTGAACAAGAGGAAGCATCTCCTATGAGGTGCTTTTTTTTGCGTTCTCATGATCTTGCCGCACTTCTCCCTACCCCCACAACTATCCGAGCTAGTCCATAAATCATCAAGTATCCCGTACTGATGATAAAAGTTGGCGATTCCAGCACAGAATGAATCTCTGTCATATACACAGTGTTGTCCATAATCGTTCGAGTTGCTGCTGTTGCTATGACAGTAGAAGCGAGAAAAATCGCGATTGCGGCCAGGCTGCTGAGCAATTTTCTGCCCGTCTCACTCCGATAACTGATCCAGCCAACGAGGATGGCTGCTATTGCCAACCCTGCTCCAATCATAATACTCATCTTATTCACCTCTTCCTTACAGTTTTAGGCAAAAGTGTCTATCTTATGCGGATTAAATTGACAGTGAGTATGAGAATCTTTATCATATTAGAGGACTAAATACATAGAATAAATAGGTGTAACGTAAAGTGAGTATTGTTCAGCTGTTGTTCGTATCGATGTACAATCGTTTACTGGATATGTACCCGGATAATATCAACTACCAGGTGGAGATGCATGATGATCATGCCCATCTTGGTTATAAAATAAAAGAACTCCGCTCTGTAGCGGTTCCAACCGAACCGGATGAGCGCAAGGCTTTCCTGCTCCAGCATTGGGAGGAGTATTTCACTAATTTTGTTACACCTGCGGTGGAGCTGATCGCTTTAGCTGGCGATTTGAAACCGGATGCGATCTGGCAGCAGTTCAGCGGTCATCTGAAGATGACGCAGGACTTTATTGCCGAGCACATGAATATGCCTCAGCTCACGGAACAATTCTTGGCAGACGGCAAGCTGCTGACGGAATTCCTGGACCCAGCCTTGTTCAACCGCAGACGGAATCCTTATGTCCTGCAAAATCCTCGTTATGTGGAGAATCCGTATAAGCCGGAGGAGAAGTGGCTGATGCATTCGTCCTGCTGCATGTATGACCGCCGTGAGAACGGGACGAAATGTTACACCTGCCCGCGTATGACAAGCGATGAGCGGGAAGAGCGGAAAAGCGAAATTCTCGCCACTGCCGCCGTGCACTAATTCATATTTTAATGAAAAAGAGTATCTCCCGCCGGAGGTACTCTTTTTCGTAATTCTGGTACATACTTCACTTTTACTTTTAAGCTGTGAAGCTGTTCCTGTAGCTGATCTGGCTGTTTTCCTTTTATCATGACTTGGGATCAAAATTCATATCGGTGACGAAATAGTGAAGGCATTCGGCTGGTTTTTGGGTACATTAAATACTGCTATGGTTGATTATATGTCTGGCCTGGCCTTTTCCATCTCGGGCTTATATGACGGGGTGGTGATCGGCGGCGGAGCAATGGCTGGGTAAGGTTTATTTTATTTATCTATAAAAGGTGGTTATCTCATGCGTTTCCAAAATAAGGTGGCAATTGTAACCGGCGGGGCAAGTGGTATTGGGGAAGCAACTGTTCGGGAATTCGCAGTAGAAGGTGCAAAAGTCGTCATCGCAGATTTTTCAGACCGTGGAGCTGCAGTATCGGATGAGCTGAATAAACAAGGCTTTGATACCTTCTTCGTAAAGACGAATGTTGCTGACGAAGCCAATGTGAAAGCAATGGTTGCAGCCACCATAAAGAAATACGGCAAGCTTGACATACTTTTCGCTAATGCAGGCATCGGCGGGCAAGGTGTTACACATGAGCTGTCCACGAAGGATTGGCAGCGGATGATTGATATTAACCTAACAGGTGTATTCCTCTGCAACAAGTATGCAATTGATCAAATGTTAAAGCAGGGTACAGGCGGAGCGATCGTGAACTGCGGCTCGATCCATAGCCATGTGGCTCGTGGTCCGATTCCGGCTTACTCGGCTGCCAAGGGAGGCGTGAAACTGCTGACACAGAGCACTGCGATTGCTTATGCGCAGAAGGGTATTCGTGTGAATGCTATCTGTCCGGGTTATATCGAGACGCCTCTGATTGCTGGCAGCAGTGAAGAGGCACATCAATACCTCGAAAGTCTGCATCCGATGGGCCGCCTTGGCAAGCCTGAGGAGATCGCGAAGTCGGTCCTTTTCCTCGCAAGTGATGATGCGTCCTTCGTTACAGGAACAACGCTGACTGTAGACGGCGGCTATACAGCGCAATAAGCAATTTTTGATTCTGCCCCTTTGAATGGTACAATAGAGCTTAAATGTATCCGAGGGGGCAAGAGTCAGATGAGTGAGCAACAATTAAATGAGCAGGAATTAGTGAAATATCTCGCAGAGCGTTCGAAAGTGTCTGCGGAAACAATCAGCCTGGTGCTGAAGCATGAGGCTGCCTTTATTGATAAAGCGCAAAACTCGGCGAAAGGGCAAGTCGTTGATATCGACAGCGATGAGCTGGTTGATTATGTGCTGAAGCAGCGCGATGTGAAGCTGGATGAGATTACAATTGAGACGATCCTCGATATGGAAATGGATTATCTTGTTGAGCATGGCTTCGCCGACCAAGAAGACTAATCTTGTCAAAAATAAAGCCATCTGCTAATCCAATAGCTTTGCTGGACCGTGCCTTCACAGTTCTTGGTTGGGGTTGTCGTTGTCAGCAGAGTTAAGAACGCCAATCCCTATGGAGCATTCTCCATGGGGATTTGTCGTTGACCGATTAGGTTCATAGAAAATCGATCAGGCAAGGCTATTTTTGAGAAGATAAGGTCCCCAAGGGGCCTTATCTTCCTGTGCGAAGGCAAAAATAAAGCACTTAAGGTCCTTAAAGGATCCTAAGTGCTTTTTTACGTCAGGAAACCGAACATATTTGGCTATATTCGAGAAGTTAGGGTCCCTAAGGGTCTTTAACTTGCTCTCGAAGGAAAAAATGGGGTGTTTAAGGGCTCTTAAGGGCCTTAAACGATTTTGAATTTGAACTATCCGCGAATGACAACAGAGCCGTCTGCCGATTTTTCAGTTACTTGAAGCTTAAGAATGTCACCGAAGAATTCAACCGGCACGTACAAGGAGCCTTTAATCAGGCTTGGTGCGGTGCCTAATTTAATAGGAGCCATTTTGTTAAAAAAGTAGCTGTTCTTGCCGGCTGTAACGGATGTCCATTGTGCATCACGGGACACTTCTGCACTTTGCGACTTATTGCTCCAGGTTATTTTGTAGCCAAGGGCTTCAGCTGTTTTACGCAGTGGGACGAGTTGTGTGTTGTTCGGGCCAGTAGTCAGCTCTTTGTTGGACAAGGTAAGGGAAGGGCCTGTCGTTGTTGTTTCGTCTACCGGAATGTTGATGATCCCTCCGGCATAAGGTGCGATTTCGTATTGTTGGAAGACCAGGTTAACGATCCCTTTACCGTCTACGAAGTAAGTATGATCGGCATCAATTTTGAAGGTTGTGATTGCATCCCAGAAGAAGTTCTCTGGATTTTTGTTGATGGTATAACGGACCGCGTTTTTTGCAGCTGCAATACCGCCTTCGCCAAGCGCTTGCTCAAGCGTAAGCTCGGAAGCTTCCTTACCATTTAAAATATTGAAGCCTTCCACGGCAGTACCGCCATGAGCGCCTCCCGTAAACTCGTAGGTAGCAACGGTGAACGAAAGAATGCCATTAGCGGATGAGCTGCCATCGGCTTTCAGCTCGTAGGATACGTTTAATTCATAAGCATGGAAAGGGTAATCATTTTGTTCCGCATCCTTTTTATCTTCGGCAGCTAAAGCTTTCAGCCGATCGAGTTCTTTGGTTGCGTTCTCTTTAATAGTTGCATTGAGTTTATCTTGATAGGCGGTATCCAGCATACCGCTTATAACAGGTACGGAAATTTTTACGGTAAGCAGATCGGAAGTTTCCTCAATAACATTGGATGTAACTTTAACGGCTTGTGTATCTGGAAGCGTTGCGCTGATTGGCACGGCTGTAATCGGTCCGGATGTAGCAGCGATAGGTACGACAGCTGTTTCCTGCGCCATAGCAAGTGCAGGAGTGAAAGCGAGCAGGCAAGATCCTGCTACAGCAATTGTAAGCATTTTGAAAGGTTTTTTCATGGCGAGTGGCCTCCTAAGGTATGTTCGAAGAATGAAGACACCAAGTAGACGGAAGAGGAGCAAAAAAAGTTTCAAGGTTAATTATTATTCCGACTTTGTGCTTATACCGCCGCCAAAAGCAATACGGTAACCGTCAGCATCTTTCATCGTAAACTCGCTCCACTGATCCGAATAATGGGGCCCATTAACGATTTCTACGGCTTTGGTTCGGCACTCTTCCACGAGCAGATCGACGGCATCTGTATACGCAAATACATCAAAGTATAAGCCGCCAGCTGCTGCAGATGAGGGTCTTACATCCTCTTTGTTTAGGGAAGGGTGCAAAATAAAAGTAACGTTACCTCTTGATACATGGACATGTCCGCCAATCTCTTCATAAGAAAATCCCAAATTCCTGTAAAACTCAGAAGCCATATGTATATCTTTAACCAATAAAACGATAGATGAACCCGATAAATTGCATATGCTGGTGGGAGTGAAAATAGGGGGCTTAATTGTTAATACGATGTAGGGTGCAGCTGATGAGGTAAGCAGTAGAGTAGGGAGAAAGAAACTGAGGTCGGAAGGTGGTCAACTGGAGGGCGTAGCAGTCTATGTTGTATTTTGTGCAGTGTATTTGCCTGAAGGTCTGCTGCGTCGGAGCTATGTTGTATTCTATCCAACGTATTTGATGCGTGAATGCTCAAATGGGGCTACCATTTGGCAAATATCCTGTACAAAATACAGTCTAGCTCGCGCGAACAACGTGATAGAGGGACTTATGTTGTACAAATTACAGTATAGGTGCCTTGAATTTGGGGTGGCATGGAGGGTGTGGGTGAGTATAGGGTATTGGTGGTTGCAGAAGATGTTGAAGTGAAGCAGCTTGAGTAGACCGTCCGCGAGGGGACTGAAGCGGTCTAGCGCAGCGAAGCAAGGTTATGTCCAGCTTGAGCGAATCGTGCGAAAGCGATATTTTACTGTGTAAAATAAAGGCTTTTTGTCTTGGGTTTTTGAAGCGGTGCTTGGCCGCGAGGGGATCGATGCGGAGCAAGAGACATGCTCTTGAGAAGCGGAGCGCTCGCCTTTGTGCCCTGGATTTCTACCGCCGAAGCGGTAAAATTCAAAGAAATCCGGGGCACAACAGCGATCGAAAGAGTATGTCTCTTGCGCAGCGAAGCAGCTATCCCCGAGCAAACCCTAACGCCTCCGCGGCAACTCCCCAAACAACAAAGCCGCCCCCGGCATGAAACGTGCAGCCCCCGCCACAATCAGCCAACTAACGCCAAGCGCAAGGCAGAAGCCTGCGGCATACCACAGATGATAATACACGGAGATGCCGCTCTCAGGCGGGAACTTCCGATAATAGAACAGCAGCAACGGATGAATCAGGTAGATGCCAAACGAAAATACCGCGATCGAATCGAAGAAACGGAGCTCCTTTTTCGGCAGGAATCGATACAAGCTTGGCGCGATATGAAGCAACATGATGGCGCTGGTAATCGAATAGAACATTTTCAGCACATCAAGCATGAGTGGCGAATAGATAGTCCCGTTCATCCGGATATCGTAGAAGACGATGAGCATCGCGATCAGGCTACCGAGCCATACGCCAAAAGAGGCCAGCCACAAGGATACACGCTTAGGCGTCGCTCCGTCCTTCGACCATTGAAGCCATCCGCGCAGCTGCGGATAGTAGATGCCAAGTATAGCTCCGAGCATATATTGCATGGTATACGAAGGTGCCCAGCTCATCAGATTGGTCAGATGCAGAAATTGCTCATTCCATGTAAAGAAGGCAAGTTGGATAACGAGCCCCAAAGGGACAGCCCACTTGATCAGATTAGGGAAACGCCGGAACACAATCAGCAGCAGCGGGAACAATACATATAGCTGAGCCATAATAAAGACGTAATAAAGATGCGTATATGCCTTGCCGGTTGCCAGCTTGATCAAGAAGCTTCGGAAGGTCTCGTCTGCAGGCATATTTGGCGTGTAGGTATTGTAATACAAAACAAAATAAATGATCGAGAACAGTACATACGGAATGATGACGTAAGTGATTCGTTTTCGATAAAAACTGCTGATCAAAGCGCCGTTAAGCGGACGCGGGTAATAGCTGTAGAACAGAACAAAGCTGCTTAAAAATACGAATGCTGGTGTTGCAAAAGACATTGATATATTCAAGAAATGATAAACGAAATAATAGTCTGATTCCTTCATCTTCAAAGTGGCGAAGGAGGTTGAGTGGATCATAATGACGGCGATAATGAGAAGCGCGCGGACAAGCTGGATTTCGGGCAGGCGACTTCTTTTTTCATCCTCTTTTGTAACGGAATTAATCACAATAATACTCCATTCTGGTTGCCATTCTAATAGATACTCACGGAGCAAGGCATTACCAAAGGTTAGTGGTAAGATGCCCTATTTGTCAATAGTTGTTGTATGCAGCCAGATTGTTGATGTTTTCGGCTACAATCGCTATGTTGCTCCATAATGGCAATCGATATAATGGTGAAAGAAGCAGAAATGATCCAATTGGAGGGTATCCACGTGACCAAGATTACGGCATTACTCGAGCAAATGACGCTGGAAGAAAAGATTTTTCAACTGATGCAGCTAACCCCGAATTTCCTAAGTGAAGATGATGCGAATCTGACTGGCCCGCTGGCTTGGATGGGCGTAACGGAGAGCATGGTGAATAATGTTGGCTCTGTGCTTAGCGCCGTTGGTGCCAAAGAAACGATTGCCCTGCAGAAAAAATATATGGAGAACAGCCGTCTGGGTATTCCACTTCTTTTAATGGCGGATATTATCCATGGCTATCGCACGATTTTTCCGGTTACACTGGCGATTGCGAGTACTTGGGATATGGAGCTGGCTGAACGAAGCGCTGCTATCGCGGCCAAAGAATCTGCGGTTACCGGCATTCATGTAACGTTTGCGCCGATGGTGGACTTGGTCCGCGATCCGCGTTGGGGCCGTGTTATGGAGTCGACGGGTGAAGACCCGTTCCTCAACAGCGAATATGCACGGGCATTCGTCCGTGGCTTCCAAGGTGACGATCTCGCTGGTGATATGGACCGGGTAGCTGCTTGCGTGAAGCACTTTGCAGCCTACGGTGCTGCCGAAGGCGGGCGTGATTACAACACGGTGAACATGTCGGAAAGACAGCTTCGTGAGTCTTATCTGCCAGCCTATAAAGCTGCTCTAGATGAAGGCTGCGAGATGGTTATGACGGCTTTTAACACGGTGGATGGTATTCCGGCGACCGGTAACAAGTGGCTGATGCGTAATCTGCTTCGTGATGAGTGGGGCTTTGATGGCATGCTGATCTCCGACTGGGGAGCAGTGAGCGAGATGATCCCTCATGGTGTCGCGGCGGATGGTGCGGAAGCTGCTCAGAAAGCGATCGAAGCGGGCGTTGATATGGAAATGATGACGTCTAACTACGCGAATCATCTGAAGGAGCTCGTAGAAGCGGGTAAAGTAGACATCACTCTTATCGACGAGTGTGTCCTCCGTGTCTTAAAGCTGAAGGACAAGTTGGGTCTCTTCGAGAACCCTTACCGCGCAGCAAGTGAAGAGCGTGAAAAAGAAGTGCTGCTCTGCGACGAGCATCGTGCTGCTGCACGCGAGATCGCGGCGAAATCCTGTGTTTTGTTGAAGAACGAGCAAGTTCTGCCGCTCCGCAGCGGGCAAAAGCTGGCTCTCATCGGACCTTTCGCCGAGAGCGGCGATATTCTTGGACCTTGGTCGATCTGGGGTAAACAGGACGAGGCGGTTCAGCTTCATGCCGGTTTGTCTGCTCGGACAGATCTGATCGCTACTGCGAAGGGCTGCGACATCGACTCCGGTTCGGAAGAGCAGCTTCAGGAAGCAATCAACGCCGCAGCCGATGCTGACATTATCGTTCTGGCGCTGGGTGAAAGCTCTGAGATGAGCGGCGAAGCGGGAAGCCGCGGAGATATTCGTCTGCCGCAATCCCAACTGAAGCTGATCCAGAAGCTGAAGCTGCTTGGCAAGCCGATAGTTGTTGTGCTGTTCAACGGCAGACCATTGGATCTGCATGGTGTTATCGAGGAGGCGGATGCGCTTCTTGAAGCTTGGTTCCCAGGTACAGAAGGCGGCAATGCCATTGCCGATGTGTTGTTCGGAGACGTGAATCCATCCGGACGCCTGACGATGTCATTCCCGTACTCGGTTGGTCAAGTTCCTGTCTACTACAACAACTACAATACGGGTCGTCCACTCACACCGCAGAACGCGAATGAGCGATATGTTTCCAAGTATCTGGACATGCCAAATGCACCGCTTCTGCCATTTGGCTACGGCCTCAGTTACACAAGCTTCTCGTACGGCGAAGTGAGTCTGTCAACAGACGAGCTGCATGCTGAAGACACGCTTGAAGTATCGGTTGAAGTGACTAATACTGGCGTGGTTGCTGGGGGAGAGGTTGTCCAGCTGTACGTGCGTGATATTGCTGGAGAAGTCGTTCGCCCACTTAAGGAGCTGAAGGGCTTCCGTAAGCTGCAGCTGCAGCCTGGTGAGACGGAGAAGGTAACGTTCTTGATTACCGAAGAGCAGCTTCGTTATTACCACACGGATCTGCAATTGAAGAGTGATGCTGGTGAGTTCCATGTCTTTGTTGGTCCTAACAGCCGCGACCTGGAAGCAAAGCCTTTCCGCCTCGTGAAATAGAAGATTTTCGAAAAAACAACGAATCAGCCAGATGGCTGGTTCGTTGTTTTTTGCAGCTTAATGACCTTATAGGATCATGTCTTCAGCATAACAGCTGATCTACTCCCTTATTTAGGGAATTATCTCCTTGGGAGAGGGTAAAAGAAAGCATGGCTGGCTTTTTAGGACATTCTGCAAGCGATTCAAGAATGTATCCGCATTCATGGCGGTTAAACCCTGATTTCTGCGTTTATTTGAAATATTATCGCGGTTTACAGATAGGAGAGAGAGGACTATGATCAATTAGCAACTTCATATGTTCATATTCGCTGAGTTTCCGAAGTAGTCGGAAAGCAGGGGAACCAATTGCGATAACTGCCATTATAGTTACCGCCGGGGTGAATCAGCATAACTGCCGTTCAGGCAGAGTGCTGTAGGGCGATTCTCTAGACGCCCGAATCCGTCAGCTAACCTTGTAAGCGTTGATAGAGAGGGTGAACTTCGGTTTTTTATGACCGCGGGAGGATACTCTGCGGTTTTTTTTTCGTGTAAAAAAAAGCAAACATGGTTACATTACCACTGATAAGTGATGAGTAGCCCAAGTATCCAAGCGTATGTTGTTTAACTTCATTGTTGGCGGTGACCTGTGTGTTTACTCTTATCAAAAGATTACTGATCGGGCGTCCCCTAAAGTCCGCGGAATTAGGGGAACAGAAACTTATTAAGACAAAAGCCCTTGCGATCCTGTCTTCGGATGCTTTATCGTCCGTTGCTTATGGTCCTGAGCAAATCTTGTTAGTCTTGATGACCGTGAGCGCTGCGGCGTTTTGGTATTCCATTCCGATTGGTATCGGGGTGCTTGTCTTATTAACGGCACTTATTTTGTCTTACCGGCAAATTATATTTGCCTATCCGCATGGCGGCGGAGCTTATGTGGTATCGAAGGAAAATCTCGGGATATTTCCAGGGCTTATATCTGGCGGCGCCTTGCTGGTCGACTATATTCTGACGGTAGCGGTAAGTGTATCGGCCGGTACGGATGCGATTACTTCAGCTTTTCCAAGCTTGCATACCCATACTGTGTTGATCGCCGTATTTTTTGTCCTTTGTATCACCATATTGAACCTGCGGGGCGTAACCGAGTCAGCTTCCATCCTCGCCTATCCAGTTTATCTATTCGTACTGGCGGTATTCATTATGATTGGCGTCGGTGTATATAAAATCGCTACAGGTGATGTATCACCTGCACTGCATACGTCGCTTGGCACACCGGTAGCGGGCATCAGCTTGTTCCTGCTGCTTCGGGCCTTCGCTTCAGGCAGCTCGGCTTTAACCGGGGTGGAAGCGATCTCGAATGCGATTCCTAACTTCAAGGATCCAGCGCCAAACAACGCGGCGAAAACCTTGCTGGCTATGGGCGCGCTGCTGTCGGTTCTGTTCGCTGGGATCGTCTTCCTTGCTTACTACTACGGTGTTGCGCCAAGAGAAGATGTAACGGTTACTTCGCAAATTGCAGAGAGTATATTTGGACGCAGCGTTATGTATTATTTTATCCAAGGCACAACGGCCTTGATCTTGATCCTGGCAGCGAATACCGGCTATTCGGCATTCCCGCTGCTTGCGGTTAACCTTGCGAAGGATAAGTTCATTCCGAGAATGTTCACGGTCCGCGGTGACCGTCTTGGTTATTCGAATGGTATTATCAGCCTTGGTATCTTGTCCATCATTCTGATTATAGCTTTCCAAGGGAAGACGGAGCATTTGATTCCGCTGTATGCGGTTGGCGTATTCGTACCGTTCACCTTGTCGCAGACGGGCATGCTGGTAAAATGGATCCGTCAGCGGCCAAAGGGCTGGGTTCCCAAGTTTATTATTAACTCGATTGGCGCACTGATTAGCTTTATTGTATCAATGATGTTCTTCTTGACGAAGTTCGAGCAGGTGTGGTCGATTCTGATTTTCCTGCCGCTGATTATTTTCGTCTTCCACCGGATTAAGAAGCATTACGAGGCTGTTGGCGAACAGCTGCGATTGGCGACCTGCGAGCCTGTAGTCCCGATTGAAGGCAATGTCATGATATTGCCGGTGGCTGGCATCACGCATGTCGTTGAGCACTCGATTCTATATGCGAAGTCCTTAAAGGCGGAGCAGATTATTGCCGTATACGTCCCGTTCGAGAAAGAGGATGAGACGATCTTCGAAGAGAAGTGGAAGAAATTCCAGCCGGACGTCAGACTGGTGACGCTGCATTCACCATATCGTTCGATTACGAGTCCACTCTTCAAGTTTATTGATACGGTGCAGCGCAAGGCCAGCGAGAACAACTACCAGGTAACGGTTATTATTCCGCAGTTTATTCCGAAGAAGGGCTGGCAGAACATTTTGCATAACCAAACAAGCTTAATGCTTCGCACCCAGCTTCTTTACCGCAAGGATGTCGTGATCACGACGGTGCCTTACCATTTGAAAAAATAACAAAAGGCCTTAGCTTCCGGATTTCCGGGGCTGAGGCTTTTTTCATGCTGAAAGCAGTGGAGCAGGCCAGGTTAATTCTCTTCCTTAACCTCACCAACTCTTCCTTGCTTCGAAGGCCAGAATACCCATTTGCCGATCCACACCGTCAAGGCTGGTACGAGGAAGGAGCGGACGATAAAGGTATCAAGCAGGACGCCGATAGCGGTTACCGTGCCGAATTGAACGAGTACTTGAATCGGCAGAGTGGCAAGGACGGCGAAGGTGCCTGCCAGAATAAGTCCAGCTGAAGTGATAACGCCGCCTGTTTGCGCAACGCCTTCGGTAATTGCCTGGTTAAGCGGCATCGACTTGCTCTTTTTCCAGATGCTCGACACCATAAAGATGTTGTAGTCCTCACCTAGTGCAACGAGGAAGACGAAGGCATAAAGCGGTATAAGACCTTGAATCGCATCCGCGCCAAAGAAGTAATGCAGAACAAGCCAGCCGATTCCAAGTGCACTGAAGTAGGAGAGAAGCACCGTTCCCATCAGGTACAACATCGCTATAAATGAACGAAGGTAGACGAGCAGGAGCAGAGCGATCATCCCGATAATAACGGGAATAATTCGGAAAGCATCATCGCCAGTCACCTGACGTGTATCATACTGTTCAGCCGTAGCGCCTGCGATCCATACTTTATCGGACGCATCCGTGATGCCTGCTTCCTCAAGGGTTTGTTCAGCAGCAGTGCGGATCGTTGGAATCATATCCAGCGCTTCAATAGAGTATGGGTTCATCTCAAGCTCAACATTATAGGACACGATATTGGCATCACGCGTATTCTGAACAGGTTCAGATACATCGCTGATATTCGCTAATTCCCCAAGCTTCTGATCAAGCGGCAGCTCCTTGCCATCTGCTTGCACGAGTACTTGAACCTTCGCAAGACTGCCCTCCGAGAAATGATCACCAATCAACGTAAACCCTTCACGTGATGGCATATCTTCTGGGAAAGTGGACAGTGTATCATACGTAAATTTGATTTGAGTCGAAAAAGCTGCCGTTATTCCGAGCACGATTAGCGTTGAGATCGCGATCGTTTTTGGCCGCTTCACAATGGCTTCGCCTAAGCGCATACCAAAGCTGGATTTTGTTTTGGCCGCAGGAAGCGGCTTGTTTTTCTGTGCGGCACGGGCAGCCTGCATTTCCGGTGTACGTGGTACAAACGGATAGAAGGAGGCGCGGCCAAGAATAGCAAGCAGAGCCGGAACAAGCGTAACACTTGCGATCATCATAATCAGAATAGACAAGCTGAACGGCACAGCGAAGCGGTGAATCGCACCGTATTGCGCCAGCAGTAGGGCGAGCAGGGACATCACAACCGTCAGACCACTCATCGTAATCGCACCGCCGGAATCGCTGAGCGCTTTGAGCAGTGCTTTCTTTTTATCAGACTCTGTTGTTAAAACGCTGCGGAAGCGGGCAATAAGGAAGAGGCAGTAGTCTGTTCCTGCGCCGAACAGCAGCACCGTCATAATGGATAAGCCTTGTGAATCATAAGATATCCAACCCTCATCGGCCATCCAGCCGAGAATCGGTCCAGTTAAACCATAAGCGAAGCCAACGGCCACAAGAGGGATAAGAGCAAGAATAGGAGAACGGTAGATTAATAATAGAATGATCAGGACAAGTAAAGTGGTTGCAATCAACAGGGAGACGTCAGCACCTTTGAACAAAGTGGTCGCATCTACGCCAATCCCGGCAGGTCCGGTGATGCGTCCGACAAGTCCTTCATCTTCCAAGTCCATATCAAACGGTTTGGTCGTAAAAAGGGTGTTCGCGTCAGCCTCCAGCTGCTCCAAGCTGATCTTTAAGTCATCGGAGGAAGCATTTTTATCGAAAACTACCGTTTGAAGCATTGTTGTACTATCTTCAGACAGCATGGCCTTCAGAGCAGGAAGCGGCATCTCATGAAGAGGTGGCAGCTCTGTCTGATAAGGCAATGGCTCATCAGCAAGCTTCTTCGATAAAGCTTGGATCTGTACGATATCCTCATCGGACAGGCCCGTTGACCGGTGCCAAGCTATAATTGCCGGAATCCCGTTATGTTCATTCAGGGCATCAGCCTGAACGGAGGGGGCGCTGCTCTCCAGATTGGCAGCGGCATCATCCTTGTGATCGCTTGATGACGGCAGGAAAGCATTCGCGAGACCAACGATTACGATCCATAATACAAGCGTAATCCATCGTCCGCGTTTGCCGCTGACACCGTCAGCGATACGTTTTAATCCATTCATCGTTTCTCATCTCCCTATAGCTATAAATTAGTTTCTCTCTTGTCTTCCTTCTTCTGAAGCGAGCCCGAATAGTAGAATATCGACCGTCTTTGCAGCCAATGCCTCTATCGAAACAGGACTGACGCTGCCTTTTGGAACAGGATTGTTGCTGCCTCCCGGTTTGCGTTGAATGACGCTAAGCAGGAAGAAAGCAGATGGAATCGGGTCGAGTCCAAAACTCTTGCTGCCCCGGAGACTGCCGTTTTTTTGCCCTTCTTCAAACAAGGCAGCAATCGGCAGCAGATAGCTTTCCTGCCACCACTTTGTAATAAGCTGCTGCGTTTCCGGACGAAGCTCATTGCGGATATCTCTTTCCATCTGGCTTAGATCATCGGGCATGTATTGCAGGATGTAGGCAACAAGCTTGATTAATCGATCCCGCACGGTCCCGTCTCCGGTAATGATTTCATTCATTGCTATTTTCGTTTCTTCCGTAACGGTACGCAATACCTCGGTATAAAGCGCTTCTTTGTCCGCAAAATAATGGTACATCGCTGGCTGTGTTAAGCCGCAGGCTTCGGCGATCTGGCGGGTCGTTACCGATCGGTAGCCATGCTCCATAAACAGGTCATGTGCTGTTTTGATGATCAAGGAGCGGGTTGCTTCGTCAAGAGGCTGTTTTTTTCTTCGTGCCATAACTGAATTCCCTTCTGACAGAAATACTTTAGTAGTTAATTTATCGTTTGATAAATTATAGTTGTTGAATAGATCTTATCAATTGATAAATTAAAAAGCAAGCAAATAGCGGCGAGTTCAAGCATTAGTCACATATAGCTTTAAGATCGTAATGCTCTTCTGTACTAATGAACCCTAGAATGCTTATTTCGCTCAAATAAAGCCTCCCAGGATTCTAACGAATCGTAGACACGTTATTCGGTGAAAAAGCGCTTCATATCAGCCCGATTTAGCCAAATAACGATACTGTGGTTCGTTAGATTTCAGAAGCAGCCTTAATGAGGCTAATAAGCATACTACGATTCGTTAGCGTGTAGAGGGAGGGCAATGGGAGATAGTTGGTGAAACTGTGCGAGTTGCAGAGGGGCGATAAGTGTGCCGGGAATATTTGCACGAAGAGAGGTGCGAGGTACTGAGGAAGGTAATCTGGCGGGGAGGGGACATAGTTGGCGAGAGGTGCGAAAGAGAGAAAACGAGCAAATGGTGAATAAGACAAATGCAGGTATGTAGAGTCGAGCACATGAAAAAAGGGGTTGTCCCCAAAGCCATTGGCTTGGGACAACCCCTGCTTCTCAAGTATTAGAAATCAAAGTTGTCCGGATCTGGACCAACACGTTTGTCTTCATTCAAGGCGTCGATTTGAGCGATCTCGTCAGACGACAGTTCGAAATCAAATACGCTGCCGTTCTCGATGATACGAGCTTCTTTGATCGATTTCGGAATTGTAACGACACCGTTCTGCAGATCCCAGCGCAGAATCACTTGTGCAACAGATTTGCCGTGGCGACCAGCGATTTCCGTCAATACTGGATGGTCAAGCAAACCGCCTTGCATCAGCGGGGACCAAGCTTCGAGTTGAATATTGTTCTCGCGAGTGAAGGCACGGAGATCATTTTGCGCCAGCAGCGGATGATATTCCACTTGGTCGACCATCGGTACAATCTCAGCGTCCTTCATCAGATCCTGCAGGTGATGGACATGGAAGTTGCTGACGCCAATCGCTTTAACGCGGCCTTGCTTGTAGAGGGTCTCAAGTGCACGCCATGCTTCTTTGTATTTACCTACAACTGGCCAGTGGATGAGGTACAGATCCAGATAATCCAGACCTAGCTTTTTCAGGCTTGTCTCAAAAGCAGCCAGCGTTAACTCGTAGCCCAGATCGGCATTCCATACCTTTGATGTAATGAACAGATCTTCACGAGCCACTCCGTACTCGGCCATTGCCTCGCGGATACCTTGACCTACGCCTGTTTCATTATCATAAATAGCAGCTGTATCGATGCTGCGGTATCCGTTCTTGATCGCATCTTTAACGGAGTTAACAACTACGCTGCCATCCTCTACTTTGAATACGCCAAGACCAAGCCAAGGCATAGCTACACCGTTATGAAGAACTACTTTATCGTTTAAATGCTTTGCTGTTGTCATTAAAATAACCTCCTAGATAATTTTGATGAATCATAAAGTACTTCGCATCATTAAGAAGCTTGAAGCTGTTGTTCACCTTCTGTTTCTTTCTTTTCCATCGAACGGCTCCAGGCTGTTAGAATAACAGCGCCAAACACCATAATTGCGCCGATCCAAGGGGTATGGATAAGGCCAAGCTCGTCGGTAATGATACCTCCGATATAAGCTCCGATGGCGATACCGGCGTTGAAGGCCGAGATGTTAAGGGCCGAGACGACATCAATGGATTTTGGCATATACCGTTCTGCGAGCAGAACGACATACATTTGAAGACCAGGGACATTCATGAAGGCTAATAAGCCCATCAGTGTGATCGTTACTAATGCAGCAGCGGCGTACGGTGCAGTGAACGTCAGAACGAGCAGGATAACAGCCTGCAGTGCAAACATAACAAGCAGCGCCGTAAGAGGCTTGCGATTCGCTGCCTTGCCGCCGATCAGATTGCCAATGGCAATCGCAATACCGTACAGGACCAGAATACCCGCAATCGTACTATCCTTAAACCCAGTGATATCATGGAGCAGCGGTGATAGATAAGTAAACACAACAAATGTGCCGCCATATCCAAGCATAGTAATGGCAAAAGCCAGCAGCAGCCTGCCATTCCTCAGCACCTTGAATGGCTCACTTAGCTTCGTCCGGTTTCCTTTGCGCAAATTGGATGGGACAAGCAGCATATTTGAGATTAAGGCGATTACGCCAATCGCCGCGATAGCGATAAAAGCAGTCCGCCAGCCCATATGCTGGCCAAGCAATGTGCCAAGCGGCACCCCGGTAACGGTAGCTACCGTCAGGCCTGAGAACATCATCGCAATAGCGCTCGCCCGGCGATCCTCCGAGACCAGCTCGGCGGCAATAGTGGAGCCAATCGACATAAACACACCATGCGAGAAGGAAGAGATAACGCGGGCAATGAGCAGCATCGTAATACTATTCGCGCTGGCCGCTAGTCCATTGCCAAGGATGAAGACGATCATAATGGCGATCAGCAGCGTCTTGCGCGGCACCCTTGAAGTAAGGGCAGTAAGCAGCGGAGCCCCTACGGTTACGCCAACTGCATATAAAGTAACGGATAAACCCGCTGTTGTAACGGATATGTCCAGATCTTCCGAAATGAGTGGCAATAGTCCAACACTGATAAACTCCGTTGTTCCAATTGCAAATGAGCTGATGGCAAGCGCGAGAAGCGCCAGCGCTGTGCGGCTCTGTGCGGTAACCATATGTGCACTCTCCGTTTTCGTATTGTTGTATTGACCGGCCGGTAAGTGCTATTATGGAGGCAATGCATCAATAAGACTAGTACGCACTATTTTGTAATATAGATACCAAAAAGTAATATAGGTACTTAAAAGTGCCTATTGAGTAGGAGGAACAGCAATGGGAGAGAAAAAATACAACATCTCCGTAGAAGCCACACTTGATGTCATCGGAGGTAAGTGGAAATGCGTGATCCTGTGCCATCTGACACATGGGAAGAAGAGAACCAGTGACTTCAAACGGCTGATGCCCTCCATTACACAAAAGATGCTGACACAGCAATTACGTGAGCTGGAGCAGGACGGCATCGTGAACCGGATTGTCTATAATCAGGTTCCACCAAAAGTGGAATACGAACTGACGGCATATGGAGATAGTCTTCGCCCGATCCTGGATTCCTTATGCAATTGGGGCGAGCATCATATTATTAAAGAATACGGCAGTAAGGCAGCTATGTTAGAAGATAACGTGCTTAATAATTTAGATGATTAATAATAAAAGGACGAAGCGGCCTTCAAGCAGGCTGCTTCGTCCTTTTTTGCTGTTATGAAAGTGAACGTTATTCCTCGTGATCCGAGATTAGTACCGTAACCGGATCTGATTGGACCGTGCCTGGAATGAGTGCGCCGCTAGGTGAGACGTAATTGAAGGCAAGACTTGCTCTATTCACCGTCAGCGGATTCTCTGGTTCAAACACCGCTTGAGCGGCAAAGGTTACGCGGATCGTCTGGAAGCCTCCGATTGAGCCAAGCGGAATGCCTATTGCAGGATTGGCGCCAGGTGAGCCTACTCCATCAATGGTGACACTGCCCGGGATAAACGACAAGCCGGCAGGCACAATGTCCTGCAGTACTGCATTACTTAGCGTCGTAAATTCAGGATTGTTAACGACAAGCGTGAAGATGACCGAATCACCAACAAACACTTCACTGACATTGACGGACTTAGTAACGGTTGGCGGTCTCAGCACGGTGACGGTAACTGGATTTGTGAGTATGGTTTGGTCCACGAGCTGACCATTCGGCAGTTCGAATTGCAATAAAATATCGCCGCGATTCACAAGCACGCCGGTTGGCGGATAAGACTCAACTTTCAGTATAAAAGTCACGATATTCGTTATCCCAGCGATCATTGTTCCGAGAAACAGCCCTTTATAATGGTCGGCTCCCGGCACGGAGAACCCGTTTACAGTCAAGCTGTTTGCTACGAAGGAGGAGCCCGGCGGCAAAGTATCAAACCAAGTAGCCAAGGCATTATAGGAACCGGCATTTTCTAGTTCGATCGTATAGTTAATGGTTTCTCCCACAAAGGCGGTAGACTGAAGTGCGTTTTTCCTAGCTGTAATGACCGGCTGTGTAACCCCAATTGATACCGTATTGGATACCGCTGGGGTACCGTCGACATCATCTTCCTCGAATCGGACTGTAGCGACATCGTCGATGCTTGGGAAAGGTACAGGAATCGAGGTGACCTGGGATTGGAAGGTAACCGTTGAAGTCGCTCCCGGTGCGAGTGTACCGATATTAATGCCAGTTGTAAGATCTCCAATAGCAGGAACACCGTTTACCCGTATGGATCCTGGAACTACAGACGTACCCGAAGTAACGCTGTCTGTAACAATAACATTGGTGGCCGAAATAGCTCCGTTATTCGTGACATCAATCCTATAAGAAATAATTTGACCTACGATTGCGGTTGCTACATCTGCCGACTTCACCACATCAAGTGTAAACAGTGGATTTTCTATGAGTACAACATTGGAAGTACCCGTTCCTGCGAGCGGTGTTCGGCCCGGCGGTGTATAAGTAAACGTCGCATTCGCTTGGTTGACATAAAATTGGGATGGCGGCACGGCTGTTAGAATGACGTTATAAGAGACAACAACAGCATCGCCTGGTGCAACAGGTCCAACAGGGATACCCGTGATTGGGCTGACAGCCGGAACCGAAATACCGTTAATCCAAACCGACCCTGCTACAAAGGAGCTGTATGCATTAAGCGGATCAAATAAGACCGGAACGATTTCGATATTGCCTGTATTCGTTACGGTGACCGAGTAATTGACGATATCTCCCACGTTTGCTTCGGCGACGCCGGCCCGCTTGACTAGAGTGATAACAGGCTGCACGACCGGTTCCGTGACCTCGTTGGAGTAGGAGGTACCTGTAAAGGTGCCTGAGGTGAAGTTTTCCACGGCCTGATTGACAAGCACAGGTGGATCAGGCAAGAAGTCGACTCTGACTTGGAAGGTCTGGATGATGGTTGTATTGGCAGGCAGAACAGCAACGGCAATACCGGTTATAGGACTGGCACTAGGGAATGGCACACCATCAATCGTTACACTTCCCGGTATAAAGGTACTCCCGACAGGGATATTGTCCGTTAAAATAACGTTGGTCAAAGGAGTTGCGTTATTGTTGGTCGCCGTAACCGTATACGTAAGGATATCGCCTACCACAACGCTTGGAAGATTAGCTGTTTTGACCGTCGTGAGCATTGGAGAACTGACCGGAATATTAACCTGATTCGATGGAGTTACACCACTTATCGTACGACCGTCGGGCAGAGTAACGACATAGGCTGTCTTAAACAGATTGGAAATGAGGTTATTAGGCGGAACGGTATCAACAAGAAGCTGATACGTAATAGTAACGACTTGAACAAGAGCAAGAACGCCGATATCAATTCCGATATTCGGATTATCACTAGGCACATTTACACCGTCTACAAATACGCTTCCGCTGACGAAGCTGGTACCTACGGGAATTGGATCGGTGACAATCCCGGCAAACGGAATGTTACCAACGTTGGTAATCGTCAGGGTATACGTAATAATATCGCCCACCAAAGCAGCTGCCAGGTCCGCTTCTTTTTCCAGCACAAGAAGGGGCAGGAAGACAGGGATATTTACGAAATCGGAAGGCACAACCGTTGAGATTGGCGGGGCATCCGGTGTCGCTTGGAAGGTATAAGCAACCGTTGCCTGATCTCTCAGAACAGGCGGAGTAGGCAAGGAGACAACCAGTACCTTGAACTTGACGGTAACGACTTGCCCTGCCGTAAGGGTACCAAGCGGCACACCAAGCACAGGGTCTTCATCGACCACCATTCCGTTTACCGTTACGCTTCCCGCTACTAGCTCCGTATTGGCAATCGCTGTATCGAACATAACGACAGAAGTTGTATTGACCATGCCAGTATTCGTGACAACCACGGTATATTCAACGATATCGCCAATGACAGTAGCTATGGAATCCGCCGTCTTAACAACGGTAATCTGAGGCTGCTGAATATCGATTTGCAGGCCGACGGAATCAACCAGATAACCGTCCCCGCTTGTTGTTAACCGAAATACGGCGGAGGTCTGGGCGTTTTGCAGCGTAGAGGATACCGTCACATTCGTAATATCCCAGCCTTGCCGCCCCCCTATAATATTGGAGCCTGGAGAGCCGTTCACCTGGTTACGTGTGCCGAAGGTTCCAGTCGTATCAAGCGTACCGTCGTTTTTATTAATTTGCGATGCGAAAAAGTTATTGGCAAAGTTGTTTGGTCCGGATAGGACCACTACGCTGCCTGCAGTTGGTCCGAACAGCATTTGATCGCCGGACTTGTTCGCATCTCCTTCTTGTGCTCCAACCAAAGCCCGGCCATTAAGGGCTCCGGCAAATGGGGTTGCAAAACCGGTTATGACGGTATCGACCGGTCCTTGTGAAGCTTGAATGACGGTTGCCCCAACCCGTAAAGAGAGATTTCTCAGCGGCTGAGTCGCATCCTGATAGAAGACGGCTAAGGTCCATCCCGCATGGTTGGAGGTGGGATCAGGAATAACAATCGTTCCCACCACTCCGCCTGTCGTATACGTTCCTGCGCCGCCAGCGGATACAAGCGATGTGACATCCGCTGAACGGACATAGGCATTTGTTCCCACACTAAGCGTAACCTCTTGAGCTGTAGCCGGATCAGGGACGATGCTGAAGGTTCCAGCAGGGGTCGTCAAGCTGACGGCATTATTAATGAATGCACTCAGGTTAACACCGTTATTAATGTACGTACCTCCCCAGATCAGCTCGGCATACAGCACGGTTGCCCCTGGCGGAAGGATCAATATAGCCGATGAACTGTCCAGCGTAAAGTTTCCCGTAGTCCCGGCTGGATAAGTACCGAAGGTGAGTCCCGTATTGGTCGTCACAAAAGCCCCGATACTATCCACGGTACCCGGTGCACCTACCGTCTCAGATCGGCTTAAACCCAAGGTGTTTCCTGTAAAAGTTGCGGCTCCTGTCCGATTAAGAAAGAATCGATTCACAAAAGGCATCCTCGTTGAGCCTCCTTTGTACGCAAATGAACGCAAATACTGATAACTATGATCACTTCAGACAAATAGACTAAGTGAGACTGGTCCATAGTTGTACGTTTTTGTAAAAAAGGATATCCGATCCCATTGGTATATTTTTCTTACATTATATGGGGTATGAATGGGCGATCTTGGCCTATTTTGTGAGCGGGTAGGCATTCAAACAGTCTATCCATGTTCACCCACATATGCTGGCATTAAGAGGCGAATTCATGAGACACTAATCAACGTTCTGCTAAAATAGGGCAGTATATATGGGGCATTCATGGTCTTTTGAGGCTATGGATGCTCTGTTATTTTAGGCATACATAAATTTGACGATGGTAAGGCAGGTACAGTATAATCGAACTACTAATTTAGTAATTTAGTAAATAACATAAATGAACAATAGACGGAGGAATAAAGATGAAGATCCCTACTACTTTAAAACATAAGCCAGTTATCGTATCCGAAAATTACGAGAAGGTTGATGGCAGGTATGCCGAAAATACCGATGCGAAGGGGCTGTCCCTTGGTCTTGCCCAGTGGAATGATAGAGGAAAGGTAGAGATCTCGGCCAAGGTATGGCGTTATACGGGGGAGAAATGGTCACGTCAATCCGAAGAACTGCCGCTTCACCGCGTCCTTGATCTTGCGATCCTTGTCACACGTTCGATGCAGCATTTCCGTGAGGACTCGTATCGGTACGAGAATCTATATGATCCAAACAATCCAACGCTGGACCGGATTGGCCTGCAGGGAGACGCGATGACGGTAGAGGTATGCACGGATAATGAGAAAATTAATCAAGATATTAAGCTGTTCAGCCAGGCACTTAGTGATGATGATGAGCTGAACGGTGAGCGGCTGCGGACGTTGTCCCGTATTTTGAAAGAGCTTGGTTATTAATAGATGTTCGTCCTTCTGACGAAGGATGTTAATCTTCTTCCGCTTGATGCTTCATGAGAATGTTAGTCATGGCGCGGAATGTCATTTCATAGAATATGGCATACCGTAAAAGGAAGTGAAGCCATGAGGAGTTATCAGTGGATCAAGTGGCGTAGATTCCTCCTCAGGCTCGTAGTCCTCGTCATCTTGGTTTCGCTTATATGGGCTGGAGGACCGTCGGTTTGGGGAGTCACGCTTAGCATTGCAGGCTTTGTGCTCAGTATGCTGTATGCCGTTTTCTTCATGATCATCCAGTTCGTTGCCTTATTCTGGTTCCTTGCGAGAGGGCGGACATACTGGATTTTACCAGGGGAGACCGGCGCCACTTGGGATGATTATCGGGGCAACCCGGAGATCGTGGAGAATGCCAAGCGGATTGTCAGCCTGCTGAAAGGCGTGAAGGATTTCAAGAAGATGGGCGGCGAAGCCATTCGGGGCCTTTTGCTCTGCGGACCGCCAGGAACGGGGAAATCTTATTTGGCGCAAGTGATTGCGAACGAGGCACAGGTACCGTTCGCTTACGCTTCAGCTCCCAGCTTTCAAAACATGTTTTTTGGCGTCGGCAACATGAAGGTCATGCGCATCTACAAAAAAGCCCGTAAGCTTGCCACTATGTACGGGGCGTGCATTATTTTCATCGATGAAGTGGATGCCATTGGCATGAGCCGGCAAGGCGGCGGTGGCGGCGGTATGGGGATGCTCGGTATGGGCGGCGGAACAGGACTCCTCAACGAGCTGCTTCTGCAGATGGACCCTCCGAACCTCGACAGCTCGAAGTTCAAGAAATTTCTTCGGCAGCTCGGCTTGCTGCGGAAGAAGGCAGAACGTCCGCCTGTCCTTACTATTGCGGCAACGAACCTGCCCGATGTGCTCGATCAGGCCCTGCTGCGCCCAGGACGCTTCGACCGTCAGCTATGGGTGGACTCGCCGGATTATGACGGACGTGTAGACGTATTTGGCTACTATCTCAAAAAGGTGAAATGCGATCCGACGCTTACACCAGAGAAAGCCGCGCTTGATACAATCGGGTACAGTCCGGCGCAGATCAAGCATATTGTTAATGAAGCAGTCGTTATTGCGCATCAGCGGGGTGCGCAGGAAGCGGGCTATGAAGATTTCCGTGCTGCGATGGAGACCTATGAATGGGGGCTCAAGCAGCCACTTCGCTCAATGAAGGATGATGAGAAGCGGAACGTTGCTTATCATGAAGCCGGGCATGCTGTCGCCCAGTTTCTGCTTAAGCCTCATGACCGGGTATGGAAGGTTACCATTATCCGCCGGGGCGGATCGCTTGGGCTTGCGGCTACGAAGCCGATGCATGAGCGGTATAATCGGAGCGACAGTGAGATTCTGGCGCATATCCAGGTCTGTCTTGCTGCCCGTGCGGTAGAGGAAGAGTTCCTCGGGAAGAAACTGAACGGAGTAACCTCTGATCTCAGGCAGGCAACGGAAAGTGCGGGGGCTTATCTTGGCATGGTTGGGATGGGCGATGAGCTGTACAGCTTCCTCGCAGCCGGATCAAGATTGGATGCGCTCAAGGCACTCCGTCCTCAGATTAATGAGCTGCTGAAGGATCAGATGCAGCAAGTGAAGAAGCTGGTTAAGGATCATGCCGACTTTGTTCATCGCATCGCTGAAGATCTGCTGCGGTATGGTGATTTGACCGGTGAGGAGATCGAGCAGATCTATAAGGATTTGTACGGCAGAGCCCGTCCGGAGCCGTCCGAGGTCAAGTTAACCGTCACAGCTTCGGTCAAGGAAGTTCAACCATCACCTGCCCACCTGATTGAGGAAGAAGAAGCGGAAGAGGAAAAGGAAGATCCGGATTCTGAGCCTGAACATCGGGAACCTGAATCGTAACTGATAAGAAGACCCAGCTCACGCGGCTGGGTCTTTTGCTGCTCCGATGTTACAATAAGGGACATAGCAAGAGAGGAGCGGTTGTAACTTGATAAAAGGTGTATTTTTTGATGTAGACGATACGTTGTACGATCATTTATCCCCCTTCCGTCAAGCCGTAACGGCGATTGTCGGCGAGCGGGAAGGATTCTCCTATGAAGAGGCGTATCATCGGATGCGTTATTACAGTGATATGCTGTCACTGGAGATGGGCGGAGCAGGTGTCATGGAGAGCGGGGCAAGCACGGAGCTGATGCGCCGCCGCAGATTCGAATTATCCCTTGCGGAATTTGGGATTACGCTGAGCGAGGAGCAAGCTTCTGCCATGCAGGCAGCTTATATCGGCTGTCAGTTTAACATTACGATGTTCGAAGGTGCCAAGGAGCTGATAGAGAGGCTGGTGAAATTCGGTTATGTAGTGGGTTTGCTGACCAATGGTGCAGAGAATCATCAGTTGAAGAAGATTCGAGCTATGGAGCTGGATCATCTTATCCCGCCGGAGAGGCAGTTCATATCTGGCAAGGTTGGATGGGACAAGCCAGATACGAGAGTGTTTGCCCATGTGAATGAAATGACCGGGACAAGGCCGGAGAACAGCATCTATATCGGTGATTCCTGGCGAAATGACGTTATAGGTGCATTGGAGGCGGGCTGGTCAGTCATCTGGTTCAACCACCGCGGAGCAAATCCTGAATCGATGGAGCATGCCCCAACTCATACGGCGGTTACCTATGAACAATTAGCCCAGCTGCTTCTATAGAAAGAAGACCCGGATCGGAGGTTCCGGGTCTCTTTGCTTACTTGCAGTGTTTTTTGTGAGCTTTTTTAACCGTTTTGTGCAGTTCAGCTTGTGTGAAGCGCTGAGCAGCGACCAGGTTGCCTTCAGCGTCCTTGCCCCAAGCGGATACAAGAACTTTTTTGCTGAACGTTACGAAACGAACTTCGTATTGTACAAGTTCAGCTACATCAAGAACGGCAAAGCCTGAAGAAAGAGGAGCAAGGCTTAATGTTCTTGTTGCAACAAGCTTTTTATGGCCGTTCAGACGATACAGACGAATGATGACTCTAGCACGTTTGCAGTTGCTGTTGTTTAGCGCTTTAGCATACACCGTTTCAGAAGCGCCAGGTGTGGCGCCGCCGCCAATTGTGTTTTCAACTGGACCAGTAGAATATACATAGATGAATCCCATTATTTTATCACTACCTTTCATTTGAAGATTAATAGCCTCCATCATCCGCGAATAATCGAAAATCTGATTGCCGGCCTATCATTAATCCCCTTTATTAGACAGGAAAATGGATTCTACTATGCTATTAAGTTATGCTCAGCGCAGAAAAAGTTACTAGATTCGAGACCACTAATCTATGAAATGGACGTTTTACCCGCCTATTTATTAGGGGGAGGGAGTCCGATTGCTATTTTCCATTTGCTGTGGTATAGTCGCCGCAATTAAGAAGAAGGAAGGGATCAGCTGTGAGCAGACCAAAGCTTGTCGTCATAGGCAGCTTGAATATGGATATTGTTGTGGAGACCAAAGCTTACCCACAGGTAGGCGAGACGATCACTGGAGAGCGTGTCCGCTTCATTCCTGGCGGTAAGGGGGCGAATCAGGCGGTTGCGGGAGCACGTCTTGGCGCTCATACGGCAATGATCGGCGCAGTAGGAGATGATGCTTTTGGTGAGGAGCTGCTTGCGAGTCTTCAAAAGGACGGTGTAGATATTGCCGGTGTACGGCGGGTTTCTGGCACAGCGTCGGGTATTGCGTCGATTTATGTGGCAGAGGGTGACAACAGTATTGTTGTGGTTCCTGGGGCAAATGGTCTTGTGGATCCGGCAGATATCGATCGCTGTGAGGACAAGCTGAAGGAAGCAGATATCGTGCTGCTGCAGCTCGAAATTCCGGTGGAGACGGTGCTGTATGCAGCACGTAAAGCGAAGTCGCTTGGCAAGCTTGTTGTTCTTAATCCTGCACCTGCTCAGGAGCTGCCGGAGGAGCTGTTTGGTCTGGTCGATTACTTTACGCCAAACCGGACAGAGCTTAGCGGATATACCGCAATGAGTGCGGATGGAGATTCGCTTGAGCCGGCCATTCACCGAATGATGGAGCTTGGCGCTGCACATGTCGTAACCACGCTTGGTGCTAGCGGTTCGGCTTACTTGGATGAAGTCGAAGGACAGCTAGTGCGGGTTGAAGGTTATCGGATGCCGGTTGTTGATACAACTGGAGCAGGAGACTGCTATAATGCTGCATTAGCCGTAGCACTGGCTTCCGGACGGACACTAAGGGATGCTGTGGAATACGCATCTATGGCATCGGCGCTGGCGGTTACCAAATTCGGCGCGCAGACCGGTATGCCAACAGAGGACGAAGTTACTCGCTTTGCAAAGGAACAAGGGAAATAATCACGTGAAGTACTTTCTCTGGATAGGGATATGGCGGCACAATTGCGGAATAATACCTGTGATGCCATCCTAAGGAGGAGTAACGCTATTGCTATGAAACGACTCGTATTGGGTGCGGCGGTAACGGCGCTGTTATGCGGTTTTACTGCCCCGGAAGTGACCAAAGACAGAGCTTATTATGAAAGCCGCGGTGAGATCATTTGGGAAGTTCCAGGTGAGAGCAAGAAGATCGCGCTTACGTTTGATGACGGTCCATATCCGGTAACAACGGAACCGATTCTGGATCTTTTGAAGGAATATCATGCGAAGGCTACTTTCTTCGTTGTAGGTACTCGGGTAGAAAGTTTCCCGGAGACGGTGAAGAGGGAAATCGCTGAGGGGCATGAGGTCGCGAACCATACATTTAACCATGTGTATTTCCTGCAGAAAAAGAACACCGAAACGATGCAAAGTGAAATCGTCAGGACAGAGCAGGCTTTAGAGCAGTTGACCGGCAAGAAGCCCTTATTGTTCCGCCCGCCGGGCGGTTTTTATAATGAGCAGATGATTGCCGTCGCCAAAAAGTACGGCTATACCACAGTGTTATGGTCATGGCATCAGGATACGAATGACTGGCGTGCTCCCGGCGTGCAAAAAATCGTAAACAAAGTGCTGAACAATGCCCGTAACGGAGACATTATTCTGCTCCACGACTATGTTCCGCGCTCGATGCAGACCGTGGAAGCCTTGAAGCTGATTCTGCCGGAGCTGCAGAAGCGAGGGTTCGAGATGGTCACGGTGTCGGACCTGATTCATAATCGAGATAGTGTATTGAATCCTTATTAAACCGCAGGTAAAATGAAAGGGAAAGGTCGAACCTTTCCCTGCTTAGAGGCATAGTTTGAACGGTGAGCCATACAATATTGTAAGCGCTATCAGTTTTTGTGGAGGATGCCAAAATACTCGGGAAAAGGTGGTATTGCGATGGGAACTCGTCTTTGGTGGGAACAATCAGTTAGACAACGTTTTCCGCATATTCGATATGTCACCATTCGCAGCTGTGGTCATCATAAAGCGATCATTTACGCATGGGACGACCAGCTTGCGTTGTCCGAAGAAGATGCCGCTAAGCTGCACCGTTATGCAAGCGAGTGGATGTCGCCTGATATTTGCGTAATGGTAAAGCCCTATAACGAAGCGGCGAAGGATCAAGTGCCCAGCGATTCACCTGATGAGGATCTCCGAAAGACTGCGCTGCGGGGCAAATTGGACCAGTCGGCCGTGTTTACGGTTTTGAACAATTTGTTCGCAGGGGTTGTTGTCTCCTTCAACCGGTATGATGTTCGTACAGGAACCGTGCATTTGGCTGCTTACAGCCACTCTCCTTTCACAGATAATGCGAAGAGCAAAATCCGTTATTATGCCGAAGAATTGATGCCGATTGGTTCAACAGTGGATGTAACCTATTACGGGTGATTAATAGGGGATGGCAGGCCGAAGTCCGGCTGACATTCCTTTTGGAAGGGGACCGGCAGCGGTCCTTTTTTTCTGTCGCGGGAAGATTCCATATCCTGTATAATCTTTGGTACATGCTTGTGGAAGTGGAAACTTTGGCAAGGGGGATCTGATCGCGGGATGAGACTGAAACGGTGGCGGACCATCAAATACGCTGCAACAGCCGCATATCTTGTTTTGATCATATTAGGCGTAACGGGGAATATTCCGAGCCGTGTATCGACTAGTCTGGTTGTGATCTTGTTAGGCATTGTCCTGTTTATTCAAGGCTATGAGGACGCCAAGCGGGGAAGAGTTGGCAGCATGCTGTTTTCTATTATTGGCGGAATTATTTGTATATCGGCTCTCACACTCATTTTGATTCTGACGGAGTTTAGTTAGCGGCAGGCTGGATATGGGCGAAAAGCAGCAGGGCGGACGAGCTTTACGCTCTGGCGTATCGTTTAGGGTAGCTAATTAGTGGGTTGAGAGGGACTTAACGATGCGCGGCATCGTTAAGGGGTGCTCGAACGGGTGGATATGGGCGAAAAGCAGCAGGCGGACGAGCTTAACGCTCTCGCACATCGTTAAGGTAGCTAATTAGTGGGTTTGAGAGGGGCTTAACGATGCGCGACATCGTTAAGAGGTGCTCGAACAGGTGGTTATGGGCGAAAAGCAGCAGGGAGGACGAGCTTTACGCTCTCGCTACGTATCGTTAAGGGGGCACGAACTGGTGCCAGATCGCGCCGCAGTGAGAGCTCCCCTCCAGCCTCCCGAGAAACAAAAAAATTTAGGTCTTTACTTGTATACAAGAATACAAGTAAAGTAGAAGACAGGAAACATGCAGGAAAGGAGGCGGCATAGATGACGTTATTATCGCCGCTGCAGCCGCAGAAGCAGCGCAAGACGCTAGGCGACCAGATCTATGAATCGATCCGGGAGAGCATCGTTTCATTCCGGCTTGCACCGGGCACGATGATTTACGAGAATGAGCTGGCCGATTCGATGAAGGTAAGCCGCACACCGGTGCGGGAAGCCATCCGGCTGCTCGTCAACGAACAGCTGCTGGAGGTGCTGCCGCAGCGGGGCACGCGAATCGCGCTTATCTCGGCGCGTAAGGTTAGCGAGGCCCGTTTTATCCGGGAGCAGCTTGAGCTTGGAGCCTTCAAACTTGCAGCAGCCAAATGGGGCGAACGTGACCGAACCGTTGAAAGCGCTTCGATCGAAACGCTGTTGAAGCAGCAGCAGGCTGCATCAGATGCGAAAGATATTGCACAGTTTCTGCAGCTGGACGAGGCTTTTCACCGCGCAATTCTTGAGATTGCCGGAAATGATACACTGCTGCAGATGATCTATTACATGCGTGGGCATCTCAATCGGGCAAGATATCTGGCTATGGACCAATTTGGCCACACCGATCGTGTAATAGAAGAGCACCGTCTCTTGTTTGAGGCGATTCGCGAGGGAAGCGAGCAGCTAGTGGCTGAGCGCCTTGCGCAGCATATCCGTAAGCTGGACAACGAGCTGCCGCAATTGCGGGAAGCTCATCCGGATTATTTTATGGACTAACGATAACGAACGATCTTGGGGAGGATGAATGGACATGAAAATGACATTTCGTTGGTATGGGGAAGGTAATGACTCCGTCTCACTTAAGCAAATTAAACAAATTCCAGGCGTTGAGGGCCTCGTATGGGCACTGCATGACGTTCCGGCAGGCGAAGAATGGCCAATGGACAAAATTATGGCATACAAGAAGCTTGCTGACGAGAATGGCTTCCATCTGGAAGTAGTCGAAAGCGTAAACGTACACGAGGACATTAAGCTTGGTCTGCCTACAAGAGACAAATATATTGAGAACTACAAACGTACAATTGAGAAGCTGGCGACAGTTGGCGTTAAAGTGATCTGTTACAACTTCATGCCGATCTTCGATTGGATGCGGACGGATCTGTTTAAAGAAATGGAAGACGGCTCTACTGCGCTGTTCTTCGACAAAGCTAAAGTTCTGAGCATGAGCGCAGAAGAGCTGGTTGAGAACATCGCTGGCAATTCCGCCTACTCGATGCCGGGCTGGGAGCCGGAGCGCCTGAAGCATCTGGCACCGCTGTTCGAAGCGTATAAAGACGTGACAGAAGAGGACCTCTTCAACAACCTGCAATACTTCCTGGAGCAGGTCGTTCCTGTAGCCGAGAAGCATGATATCAAGATGGCCATCCACCCGGATGATCCTCCTTATTCGGTATTTGGTCTGCCACGCATCGTGACGAATCGCGATAACCTGGCAAGATTGCTGAAGCTGGTGGACAGCCCTTCGAACGGCTTGACGCTTTGCAGCGGTTCGCTTGGCGCGAATCCGGACAATGATATTCCAGCGCTCGTACGTGAATTTGCGGACCGTATTCCCTTTGCCCATATCCGTAACGTTCGCGTGTATGAGAATGGTGATTTTATCGAGACTTCCCACAAATCGAGCGATGGTACTGTTGATATTGCCGAAGTCGTAAGAGCGTACCATGAGAGTGGATTCCAAGGTTATGTGCGTCCTGACCACGGTCGTCATATTTGGGATGAAGAGTGCCGCCCAGGCTACGGTCTGTATGACCGCGCGCTTGGCATCATGTATCTGTGGGGCGTATGGGATGGACTCGAACGGAATAGAAAGGGGAATGCCTAACATGGTACCTAATCATGAGAATTTAGCTGGAAAAGTTGCAGTCATTACTGGAGGAAGCGGCGTGCTCTGTGCGGAGATGGCTAAAGAGCTTGGACGCCAGGGCGTGAAGGTTGCGATCCTGAACCGTACCGCGGAAAAAGGTGAGGCTGTAGCACGTGATATTCGCGAAGCCGGTGGAACAGCGATTGCTGTTGCCTGTAACGTGGTGGATGCGGAGAGCGTGAAGCAGGCAAGTGCGATTGTACTTGAGTCGCTTGGCAGCTGCGATATTCTGATCAATGGTGCCGGCGGCAACCATCCGGACGGCATTACGACAAAGGAAACTTTCCATCCAGACGATCTGGAGAACCCGGACGTTACGACCTTTTTTGATCTGAAAAAAGAAGGCTTTGGTTTTGTATTCGACTTGAACCTGCTAGGCACTCTTATTCCGACGCAAGTATTTGCGAAGCAAATGATCAATAAGCCAGGTGCAACGGTGATCAATATGTCCTCGATGAGCGCACCAAGCCCAATGACGAAGGTGCCTGCATACAGCGCAGCAAAAGCTGCTATCAATAACTTTACGCAATGGCTTGCCGTTCATATGGCGGATGTTGGCATTCGTGTGAATGCGATCGCTCCGGGCTTTTTCCTGACGGAACAAAACCGCAAGCTGCTCACCAATGAAGATGGCTCTTTGACAGATCGTTCGAATAAAATCATCACGCACACGCCGATGCGCCGTTTCGGCAAACCGGAAGATCTGCTTGGCACTTTGGTGTGGCTGGCTGATGACAGTGTATCCGGCTTTGTAACGGGTATTACAGTTCCGGTCGACGGCGGCTTTATGGCTTACTCTGGCGTGTAATGCTATGATAAAGGATGCAGTTTAGTGAAAATTGGAAGGAGTGGCGATTGTGAAATATCGGAGACTCGGAAGTACAGATCTTAACGTATCTATCATTGGCATCGGAACATGGCAGTTCGGAGGAGAATGGGGACGTGAATATACGCAGGGTGAAGCGGATGCGATCCTCGACAAAGGGCATGAGCTTGGCATCAACCTGATTGACACAGCAGAATGTTACGGCGATCATCTCTCAGAATCTCTTATTGGCGACTATATCAGCCGCCGCAATCGTGAAGACTGGATACTTGCAACGAAGTTCGGTCATCATTTCCATGAACGGTTTACTCGTACGGATGTGTTCGATCCGGCGGGTGTAATCGAGCAGCTGGATGCATCCTTAAAGGCATTAAAAACAGACTACATTGATCTTTATCAGTTCCATTCCGGACCTGATCACCTCTTCGATAACGATGAATTGTGGACGACATTGGACAAGCAGGTGCAGGCGGGAAAAATCCGCTTCCTCGGTACCTCGATTGGCAGCAACGCGAACATTCATCAGACGGAAGCCTCTTCCAAAGTAGGCTCCCGCGCGATTCAAGTCGTGTACAACCGTCTTGACCGTGTGCCGGAAGAGCAGGTATTCCCATCTTGTCAGCGCCAGGACCTTGGCGTACTTGCACGTGTTCCGCTCGCCAGCGGTTACCTGAGCGGTAAGTACAAGCCGGGAGCGGTGTTCAGCAGCACCGACGTGCGTCACCGGCATGATGTCGAGAGTACACAGGAGAAGCTGCGGGAGGTTGAGCGTATTCAGCGCGAAGAATTGCCGCAAGGCATGGACATGGCAAGCTGGGCGCTGGCTTGGTGCCTCAAGCATCCAGCCGTTACGGCTGTTATCCCGGGCTGCAAAGATCCGGAGCAGGTAGCGTCCAACGCGCTTGCTGCACAGCTCGCAAGTGAGCCGCATCCGCAAGACGTGAAGCTGACGAAGTAATAAATAGGGCTGGCCCATCATTGGTGAACGGCGCCTCTTGTTAGATACCATCTGACAAGAGGCGCTGCTCGGGGGCCGGCTCTTTTCTATTTTTGCTGAGGGAGAGTTATACATATGGTTAGAGTGTGGATAGTCGCATGCTTAATGGTTGTGATGCTTGCAGGCTGCGGTCAGAGTAAGGAAAAGGCTCCGGCAGCAGCGCCGGATTATACGCCGTTTTTGACGGCAGATGAAGGGGAGTTACAGGTTGTCGTCTTGGTGAAGGAGAAAGTGCAGGAAGAAACAAAGGCCGTTAATGATATGGTGGCAGCCATGGCCGGCCGGTTCACGCCAGTAATCTACGACGTACAGACAGAGGAAGGGAAAAAGGTTGCGCAGCAGTTGCAGACTGACATGAGTTATCCCGCTTATTATCTATTCAATAATCAGCAGCTATTGGCACAGGGACATGACTTAGTGCAGATCGCCCAGGCTGCGATGGATTACTCTGATCGTTTATCGATTGGGGGTAAGGCAGCTAATTGATTATACCTCTGTCGCTGTAAGGCCGGAATCAGCCTTACAGCGACAGAGTGTCACCATAAAGTTGGCTGTAAGGCCGAAATCAGCCTTACAAGCCAGATAGTAGCAGGAATTAGGCTTAATTGAGGCATTGTAAGACCGATATCCGCCGTACAGAGGCAAAAAGTCACCGCGTGCTAAGCTGTAAGGCTGAAAACAGGCTTACAGCAGGCCATCGAGCAGGCTGGACAAATAGACAAGCCAAAAAGGACCTAACCCGGTTTCACTCGGCCTGACTTCCGCGGAATGGATGCGGAGGACAGCTTGAGTGGAGGGAGTTAGGTCCTTTGTTTTACCCGTTTCAGAAGAAAAAGAACGAGCGGAAGCCGCGTTTTTTGCGTTTGCCTTCTGCTTCAGTGGATTGTGCAATCTCAAAGGCAGCACTTGGCTGCTCTGGGTTACGGATCGCTTCGATACTTGCGGCCAGCTCAGTCAGTGACTTGCGAAGCTCCTCTAATTCTTTGCGATGATGGAGCAGCTGGACGGTAACGACTTCATCGGCCTTTTGGGACAGGGCGTTCTCTATGGCATTAAGACGCTCGAGCATCGGATCTGGTTCATCGAATAGGTGAGATGAAGGACGGGTAGGGGCAGAAGGGACGGTTACTTGCGTAGCTTCATGCGATTGAACAGTATCGCTTGCTTGTGGGGCAAGAGTCATAACGCTATTCCCTCCAGCACCTGCTGCAGCATGCTCAATGCCTGTAGTAATCTCTGCTGTTGCTAGATCAACTTCACCAGGACCAGCATTACGAACGTTACCTGCACGATCAACGACGAGTACACTAGAGTTAGCATTTCGACCTAAAGCAACGGCACGTTCTACAGTAGAACCAGCGTTACTACTGACACTAGCACCATCCGCCAACGTATCAGCTTGAACTGGAGCCCCAGCTCCAACCACTTCTGCTGCTAATGCGGCCAATGCTTCTTCTTCTGCCAGCGTAGGAAGCTTAATGTCATATAACGCTGTGCCGGCATCGAGCTGGCCTTTTACCTGCCGAAGCTTGTTCATCGCGGGAGCATCAAAGATGTAGTGTCCGAACATGTCCTTCCGGAAGGATGCAGGGAAGGTGGACACCCAACGTCTGATGGTTGTTTCGCTGACGACGAGCTGCTGGGCAGCCTCTTTTGTTTTGAGTAACGTCATTTCATCACCTCATTCATTTGTCACTAGTGAGACTTATTCGTCCCCGCGAGCCAACTCCCTGCCAGCCTGACAAAGGTAGTGGTATATCGCTAAAAGAAGTGTTGATCCGATTGAATTCGCCTAAACAGGGACGATTCGTCAGCCGCAGAGGACTGTGGAACTGGAAGTTCGACGATTTGTCAGGAAGGCGAACATTTTCGACTCCACTAATCCAATAGTTCGTGAATAGACGACAAATTTCGCAAAAAAGGATTGACACCGTCTGCCCACTCCTTTAATCTTATGAAGGTTAATTGAACAACTCTAATCAGCTACATTCGTATATCCTCATCAATATGGCGTGAGGGTCTCTACAAGGAGCCAAAAATCCTAACTACGAATAAGGGATACGTGTATCTACTATCCTGAATTCGCGGCGTAGGATTTTTTTGTTTTCCCATATTTACTAATTCGCCGCCAACAAGGAGACAATAGGTAAAAAGCGTACCCAGACATTACGAACAACTCGGAGGGAACGAACAATGGAACGCCTGTTTAAATTGAAAGAGCGGGGCACTTCGATAACGACGGAATTGCTCGCCGGAGTAACGACTTTTCTAACGATGGTCTATATCGTAATCGTGAATCCCGGCGTATTAAGTGAAGCGGGAATGGACTTCCATGGCGTCTTTATCGCAACGGTTCTTGCAAGTATCGTAGCAACGCTTATTATGGGACTTTTCTCGAACTATCCAATCGCACTGGCACCTGGTATGGGCCTTAACGCGTATTTTGCTTTTACTGTAGTAGGAGGAGAAGGCGTATCGTGGCAGACAGCGCTTGGCGCCGTGTTTGTGGCGGGGGTTATCTTCATTCTGCTGTCGCTGACATCCTTCCGCTATATGCTGCTGGATGCCATCCCTACAAGCCTGAAGCATGCAATTACAGCTGGGATTGGCTTATTTATTACGTTTATTGGTCTGCAAAATGCAAAAATCGTCGTCGCTTCGCCAGCAACGCTCATTACGTTGGGTGATCTGTCACAGCCAATGACACTGCTTACGATTGTTGGCCTTATCATTTCGCTTGTCCTGATGGCCTACCGGGTCAAAGGCTTCCTGTTCATCGGTATGATCATTACCGCGATTATCGCGGCGATCACGGGTGAGATGCATCTGCCGGATACCTGGGCTTCGCTTCCTACGGGACTTAATGCGACATTTTTCCAACTGGATATTGGCGGTGTGTTCAAAAATGGTCTTTATGCCGTTATCTTCACGTTCCTGCTTATTACCCTGTTCGATACAACAGGTACGATGCTTGGCGTAGCCGAGCAGGCTGGCCTGCTGAAAGATAATAAATTCCCGCGTTCGCGCGGCGCTTTACTTGCCGATGCAATCGGAACAACAACAGGTGCCCTTCTGGGTACTAGCCCAACATCCGCTTATGTCGAGTCCAGCTCAGGTGTTGCCGTTGGCGGCAGAACAGGTCTCACAGCGATTACAGTCTGTGTGCTACTCACGCTGACGCTCTTCTTCTCACCTACGGTAGCCGTGTTGGCAGGCATTCCGGCTATCACAGCTCCGGCACTGATTATCGTAGGCTTCCTGATGATCAACGTGCTTCGCAAGATCGAATGGAATGACATCGAAGAAGCATTCCCTGCATTCCTGATCGTTGTTCTTATGCCGCTTACGTACAGCATTGCAACGGGGATTGGCGTTGGCTTTATCGTGTATCCGATTCTGAAGCTGATCCGTGGCAAAGGCAAAGACGTTCATCCGATTTTTTACGTATTTGCGGTACTGTTCTTTATCCAGCTTGCATTCTTTAGCCACTAAGCAGCAAGCAGCGGCAGAGCACCAATCAAACCCCTCACACGTACAATAACCCATGGCATGATCATGGGAGGGGTAATACAATGCTTCTGATTTCGGGCAGTGACGCCGGACAGGTTAACCCGTTTGCGTTAACGCCGGTGGAGCGTGAAGTGCTGCAGGGTAAGCAAAACAGTCCAGTCGTCTATCGCTATGCTTCAATGGATGAGCTTTATTTCGAGCTGCGCTTAAGGGATCGTATCGTGAATGCATCCAGAATGCTGCAGGACAGCCGGGCAGACTTTGCGGTATTCCGTCAATCGAGATGTAATCCGCGTTACTGGACACGTACGGACAACGGCGGATTTCAGATGAATCCAGATGTTCGGCCATCGGATGCCATTAATGATATTTTTCAAAATGGTGAGGAATATGGGTTCGAGTGCGCAACGGCAATCGTGATCGTATTGTATAAAGGTGTGCTGGATACAATTGGAGAGCAGATGTTCAACTCGCTGTTCAACCCTTTATATTTGCGGGATTGGAATCACGATAGTGACCTGTGGTTCATTACAACACATAACAAGAATGAAGCGTTGCCGGGTGATGTGATGTACTTCCGTAATCCGGACTTTGACCGGGATACACCTGAATGGCAAGGAGAAAATGTCGTTAAGCTGTCGGAAAACCTCTTCTTCGGTCATGGCATTGGGATCGAGTCAGGTGAAGAGATTATTACAGCCCTTAATAAAATGCGTGAGCCTGGCAGCATGGAGTCGGCCTATCTGGACGATCTGGTCGTTCATCCGAACTTCAAGCATCTGCAGACCATTGCTTCCCGTCAAAGCCGCTTTGCTTTAAGACTTGGGAATTTGTAAGGGAATCAGCGTACCGAGCGCATGTTTTTGCGGAAAAGCTGAGGCGCTTCACCGGTAATTTTTTTGAACAGCCGCGAAAAATAAAATACATCGCTGTAGCCAAGCGCTCCCGCGATTTCCTTAACCGTCTGCTCGGTATTGAGCAGGCGGTTTTTGGCTTCCGCCATCTTGAGGCGATGGACGTATTCATGCAGGGCGAAGCCCGTGTATTCGCTGACAGTACGGCGAAGTGTCGACAATGCCCAGTGATGGCGCTCTGCAAAAGCTGCAGCGTCGAATGGCTCATGCAGCGTAGCGGACAAGGCTTCTAACAGTGGGGCAAGCCTTGCTGATTTGCTCCCGGAAGGAGAAGCTTGGCAGAGCTGCACCCATTCGTAGACAAGTGATTCAAGCAGCAGGGAAGCACGGTCGGCGTTGGCGGGTGTACCACTTTCCATCAACGCGAAGATCCGGTCGATTCGGTTCTGCGACGAGGCATCCTCGCCCGGATGCATGACCGTATTCGGCTGAAATGGCCAATGGTCCAGCCATTCCTGCAATCTTGTTCCTTCAATTGTAAAATAGTACTCATCCCAAAAACCGTCTGGGTCCGGACCATAATCATAGTGGACACCAGGCTGGAACAAGAAGAGGCTGCCCGCTGTCACGCCTTGCGGTTCTCCATGGTTCACCCGATAGGTGCCAGATCCTCCTGCAATATAAACGATCGCCCAATGGGTGAAAACAGCCCCCTGCCGGTAATGAGTCCGGCCTGGCAAATAGCCTGCATTCCGAATGACGAGAGAACGAACGGACAGCTTGGCGGGATCAAGCGTCAAATCGACAACGCGGAGGGGCTTTGGACTGATCATATAATCCATGAATTGAGCCATGCTGTTCATTCCTCTCTTTTTAATCTCATGATAAATTGAACATAGATCTGATTGCAACTGATTATAGGAAACATGGAGGAGATGCGGGCAATGGCGAAATTAAAGGTTGGAGTTATTGGAGCAGGGTCAATATCGAGTTCACATTTGCATGCTTATTCGGTTCATTCTGAGGTGGAGCTTACAGCAATTGCTGATATGAACGGAGAACGTGCGCAGGAGAAGGCTGCAGCTTATGGCATCCCTCATGTTTATGATAACTATATAGAACTGCTGGCTAATCCGGATATTGATGCGGTAAGCATCTGTACTTGGAACAATAGTCATGCGGAAATTGCTGTAGCTGCGCTGCTCGCTGGCAAGCATGTGCTATGCGAAAAACCGCTTGCCCAAACCGTGGAACAAGCACTAACCGTACAGGAAGCGGTGAAGCGTTCCGGTAAAATGCTGCTTGTCGGCTTTGTACGCCGCTATGCCGATCAGGCACAGCTTGTGAAGCAATATGCAGAGAGCGGGCAGCTTGGAGAAATTTATTATGCGAAAGCATCCGCTATCCGCCGTCTTGGCAATCCTGGCGGGTGGTTCTCGGATGCCACGCGTTCGGGCGGCGGCCCGCTGATTGATATCGGAGTACATATGATTGATTTGTGCTGGTATCTGATGGGCAAGCCAAAGCCAGTCTCCGTGAGCGGGAATACGTACCGGAAGCTGGGCAACCGGTCGCATATTGAAGGTTTAAGCTTCTATAAGGCAGCGGACTACAATGCTTCGCTTAACGATGTCGAGGATATGGCCAATGCGCTGATCCGCTTCGAGAACGGTGCTTCGCTGTACGTGGATATCAGCTATACGCTGCATGCAGCGCAGAACGAGATGAGCAGCAAAATTTACGGAACCAAAGGCGGAGCGGAGCTTGATCCAAAGCTGGTGATCGTAACCGAGCAGTTCAACAAAATCGTGAATATCGAGCCGCAGTTGGATCATCTGGACTTCCAGTTCCAGGACAGCTTTAATCAGGAGATTGCGCATTTTGTAGATTGCTGCTTCGGAAAAGCCGAGCCAATCAGTCCGGTTGAGGATGGCGTTGAGCTGATGCGGATGCTGGAGGCGGTCTATCTGTCGGCGGAGCTTGGGGCAGAGATTATATTGGAATCAGATGCAGTGGTTGAAGTAGCAGCTGCGACGAAGGAGGGTGTATAAACGATGACGGATCTGGTGAGAACAAAGATTAGCAATCCAATCGGTGTTATTGTCGAGAGCTTCGGAATTGGTCTGCAAGAGGGTTTAAAGAAGGCAGTAGAGGTTGGCGCAGAAGGCGTACAGATCTACGCGGTCAGCGGCGAGACCGATCCTGCAAACTTATCGGCTTCGGCACGGCGTGAGCTGAAGGATCAGATTGATTCGCTCGGATTAACCATATCCGCCTTGTGCGGTGATCTTGGCGGGCATGGTTTTCAAGACGCGTCCGCGAATCCGGCTAAGATCGAGAAGTCGAAGCGTATTCTGGAGCTGGCGCTTGATCTTGGAACGAATATCGTGACTACACATATTGGCATTGTACCTGAGGATACAGAATCGGCGATTTATGCTGCGATGCAGAGCTCATGTGAAGAGCTGAGCAGCTATGCGAGCAGCATGGGGGCGTATTTTGCAATCGAAACAGGACCAGAGCCTGCTGCACGATTGAAGTCATTCCTCGATTCATTATCGACAAACGGCGTGTCGGTCAATTTTGACCCGGCGAATATGGTGATGGTAACGGGAGATGATCCGGTCCAAGGTGTGTATCTGCTGAAGGATTACATCGTGCATACCCATGCGAAGGATGGGCTGAAGCTGGCGGCTGAAGTGGATCCTCGTCAGGTGTACGGCTACTTGGGTTATAACAAGATGGACCATAATGTGATCGCCGATATGGTAACGGACGGGGCTTTGTTCCGTGAAGTGCCGCTTGGCGAAGGCAGTGTTCCTTTTGACCGTTACTTGAAGGCGCTTCAGGATATCGGGTTCAACGGCTATTTGACGATTGAGCGCGAGGTAGGGCAGCAGCCGGAAGAGGATATCCGTAAGGCAGTTCAGTTCCTGCGGGCTTTTCGCTAGAGACAAAGCCTGAGTGGTCACAAGGTAGCATGTCTTGATATGACGCTCACTATGCCCATAGTTGGCAGATTTCAGTGAAAACCGTTGCAAAATGTTAATATTTACGCCGTATACAACCCCCTATTGTCCGTTAATATAGAGGTAATAGCGAGAAGGGGGTAGTTACAGATGAACGTTCCTGTTGGAGTATGGATTTTTGCCGGCATCATCGTTGTTTTGCTCACCTGGATGACCCTTTGGGTCACAAAGAAAGCATATTCGAAAAAATGGGACGACTCCGACGTCTAGTCAGATCGCACTATTATAAATAAGGGCTGCCTGAAGTGAACATAGTTCACTGGGGCAGCTCTTTTTCGTTGTTGGGGCGGCGGGCTTAGCGATACGGCGCATCGTTAAGGAGTGGAAAAGCAGGTAGGGAGAGGGCTATACGATGTGCGACATCGTTAAGGTGGACGAAAACGTGCGAAAGTGGCTTAAAAGTAGCTGGTTAGTTGGGCTAAACGATGTGCGACATCGTTAAGGAGTGGAAAAGGCAGGTTGGGGAGAGCTATACGATGTGGGACATCGTTAAGGTGGACGAAAACGTGCGAAAGTGGTCTGAAAGTAGCTGGCTAGTTGGGCTAAACGATGTGCGACATCGTTAAGGAGCGGAAAAGGCAGGTAGGGAGAGAGCTATACGATGCGGAACATCGTTAAGGTAGGCGGAAACTTGCGAAAGTGGTCTGAAAGTAGCTGGTAAGTTGGGCTAAACGATGTGGGATATCGTTAAGGGTAGTACGGGTGGAGGCGGAGTATGATCAACCTGTAAAAGTACATGTAAATACACTGCATTGGTGCTCGTATGGTTAATGTGATGCGAAAATGCAGGTAATTTTACTGTCACTGCACCAATTAGCTTCGTTCCCTGCATTTTATCTGCACTTTTGCATCAGGATGTTTAAAATTAGGTTCTATCAGCGGATTAAGTTGCACTTTAGCAGTAGAAATCAAAAGAAAAGGGCTACCCCTAAGCCTGTAGCTTAGCGAGCTGCCCTTTAGATATTTCCTATTAACCCTTGAACTCGAGCAGAGATGGGTCGAAGGCAGGAACGAGGCCTTCTTCGGCTGCACGGGTGAGCAGGGAAGTGATTGCGGCATAACCGCTGCTGCCGAGGTTGCCGGTGAAGTCGTTCACATACAGGTTAATGTGCTGCTGGGCAACGGACGGGTCCATTTCCTGCGCATGCTGCATCACATATTCCTTCGACGCTTCCGGATGCTTCCAGGCATACTCGACGGATTGCTCGATCCAGCTCGAGATGGATGCCAGATCCAGCGATCGGCGGGCGATAATGGCACCAAGCGGGATCGGCAGTCCGGTATCAGACTCCCACCAGCTGCCGAGATCAACCAGCATGGACAAGTCATAGTTCTGGTAAGTGAAGCGTGCTTCATGAATGACAAGCCCCGCATCAATCTTGCCATCGCGTACAGCAGGCATGATCTCATGGAATGGCATAACGATAATTTCGCCTACGCCGCCGGGCACATTTTGAGCGGCCCATAGACGGAACAGCAGATAAGCAGTCGAACGCTCACTTGGTACGGCTACCTTTTTACCGTTTAAAGTAGACGGATCTTCAAGCTTCTCCTTCGTCAGGACAAGCGGGCCGCAGCCTCGGCCAAGTGCACCGCCGCATGGCAAAAGAGCATAATCTTTGAGCACCCATGGCAGAGCAGCGTAGGAGATTTTGAGCACATCCAGATCACTGTCGCCGCTGGCAGCCAGGTTGTTTGTAATGTCGATATCAGCATATGTCACTTCAAATTCCGGCGCGCCGGGAATCAGTCCATGCGTCAAGGCATGGAACACAAACGTGTCATTGGGACACGGGGAAAAAGCAATTTTCATTCGATAACCTCCCGTAATACGGAGCTTGCAGCTTCAAGAGACTGCAGAGCGTCCTTGATCCGCCAAGCGCTGCGGTCACGCGGGCCAACCGGATTTGAGATGGCACGAAGCTCCAGCACTGGAAGACCAGCACGGCGGGCAGCAGCGGCAACACCAAAGCCTTCCATCGCTTCCGCGGCAGCACCAGAAATACGCTCGGTGAGCGCAGCAGCTGTCTCGGCTGATCCGGTTACTGTAGACAAAGTAAGGACTGGGCCTAGTGTTGTTTGTAACCCGGCAGCTTGAAGCGCCGATGTTAAGCGCTCAGCAAGCGCTACATCTACCTCAATAACAGCGGAGCCAAATCCAAGCTTGTCCACGCTGTGGAAGCCTTCCGGTGTTTCAGCACCAAGATCGGCGGCGATAATCGTATTTGAGACGACAAGCGAACCAACCAAGGCACGCTCCTTGAATCCACCGGCGATACCGGCGGAAATTACAAGGCGATAAGCACCGGGACCTGCTAGTGCAAGCACCGTTGCTGTGCTGACAGCCGCTTCAACCGGGCCAACACCTGCTTCCATCACCTCGAAGCGGCTGTCTCCTTGTAGACCGCGCAGGACGGCATCTCGTTCAACCGCTACTGCGGTCATGACGAGTATTTTTCCATTTTCGCTCATGCTGCAAACTCCTTTAATAATGAAACGCGTCGCCAAAGTTCGACGAAACATTTCACATTGGCGATAAAATCTACCTCGTAACGCGGTCGCTCATCTGCGGATAAGCTTCAATAATGATTTTCTCACTACTAAAGTAATTATAGACCTCTTAGAAGGCTGTTGTCATTTTTTCGAACGGCTGTTATCGCTTGCGAACCTCAAAAAACTCGCATTCCTGCCTGGTGTAGTAGACGAGGTCGCTTACGCTGGACTGGATCACAACGATGTTGTCGTCGAATCGGACCACGGAGCCGCCGCTGTTCACAATATAATCATCCTTAAAGACGCGTACCGGATATTGCCGTTTAACGGCCTCTTCGAAGTCCGGATCGGTAAACAATTTACGGTTCATAGCCACTATTCTTTTCTCCCCTTTCGTGCTTAATGAATTCGTTAAAAACAGTGTAGGCTTAAATGAGGCCGTTGTCCATGCGGAGCACAGAGCTTGGTTTATGTATCCTAAGAGGGTACAATATAGAGAGCATTTATAGAAGCGGGAGGAAATAATTCATGACCTTACATAATGAAAAACTTACTGTATTTATCGGATCTTACGCAGAAGCTTCGGCCAGCGGCGTGTACCGGTATGAATTTGATACGACGGAAGGGACGCTTACGCTGCTGAATCAAGCATCGGGTCTGAAGAACCCAACGTTCCTTAATGTAGACGTAGCTAACCGCAGACTATACGCGATCGCAGAAGGTGTGGACGCTGAAGGGGCGAAGGTTGGTGATAGCGTTGCTTTTTCGATCGAGGGAAGTGGACTTACTGAGTTAAACCGGAAGCTTGCGATTACAGCACCTTCCTGCCATATTCAACGTGATGCGAACAGCGAATTTGTGCTGCTCTGCAGTTACCATGGAGGCCGGATCAGCCTTGTTTCCTTGACGAAAAATGGTGAGATCGGCGAGCTTCTCGACATCCAGCAGCATGAAGGAACTGGCCCGCATCCGAACCAAAATCAGCCGCATCCACATAGCACGAATTTCAGCCCGGACGGTAAATATATTTTTGTGCCGGATCTTGGCATTGACCGGATTGTGGCTTACACCCTGGATAAAGAAAACTGCAAGCTGGTTCGCCATGGCGAGACCGTTGTGCATCCTGGCGCAGGCCCGCGTCATATGACGTTCCATCCGAACGGTCAGTTTGCTTTTGTCATTAACGAGCTGGACTCGACAATCATTGCTTACCGTTACGATGCGGAAAAGGGTGCCCTGGAAACGCTGCAGACGGTATCCACTTTGCCTGAGGGTTATACGGAAGCGAATGGCTGCGCAGAAATCGCGATTTCAGAGGATGGTCGTTTCTTGTACGGCTCTAACCGTGGTCACGATAGCCTTGTTGTTTTTGCGGTTGATGGGGAAAGCGGTCAGCTTACACTGGTTGGACATGTGTCGACGGAAGGCAAACATCCACGTCATTTTGCGCTGGTACCAGGTGGTCAATTTGCGATTACGGTGAACAAGGATACGAATAATGCTGCGGTGTTCCGTATTGCGGAGTCGGGTATGCCGGTATATACGGGTTATTCGATCGAGATCGCTGGGCCGGTGTGCGTCATTCCTGTTCAGCTTTAATATTGCGTGCGTAGGGGGAGAGGTCGGTTATGCAGATTCCTGAGCATTTGAGCGAGACGATTAAATCCGTTCATGGCGAAAAAGGCGAGCTGTGGCTGGCAGATTTCGATCAGCTTTTGCTTCAATGTGAAGAGCAGTGGGGGATGACGGTAGAGCTGCCGTCTCCCTTTACGTTATCGTTTAATTTTGTAGCTCCGGGTGTGCTCCGGGATGGGACGGCTGCCGTGCTGAAGCTTTGCGTGCCCTGCCGGGAATTCCGTACGGAGCTTGCGGCGCTGCGATTATATGATGGCCGCGGCGCGGTGCGTGTGCTGGCCGCGGATGAGGAGCGGGGCGCGCTATTGATTGAGCGCGTGAGCCCGGGTATGATGCTGGCGGAGTCGGAGCTTGGTGACGACGACAGGACATTGGCGGCCGCCGAGGTGATGCGGCGGATTTATGTTCCTGCGCCGGACGGGGGAGAATTCCCGTCCGTAGCGGACTGGGCCGCGGGCCTTGGCCGGCTGCGTCAGCGGCATGGCGGCGGCACGGGGCCGTTGCCGGAGCGCGTGGTCAGCCGCGCGGAGGCAGTGTTTGATCGGCTGCTCGGAGAGCGCAGCCGGATGCAGTTGCTGCTCCATGGTGACTTGCACCATGGGAATATTTTGTCTTCGGGAGATGGGCAGCCGGGATGGCTGGCTATTGACCCGAAGGGTGTGGTTGGAGAGGCGGAATACGGAACGATTCCGCTGCTCTTGAACCAGCTGCCGCCGAAGGGGCAGCTGGATGTGATTCGGCGCCGCGTAGAGCTATTATGCGGCGCGCTTGGTCTTGACCACGCCAGGTTACTGGCGTGGGGGTTCGCCCATGCGGTGCTGTCAGCCGCATGGTGCGATGAAGACGGCGTCGGCGATATCGACGGCACACTGAAAGTAGCGTACTGGTTCGAAGAGCTGCTCGCTGAGTTGCCAACTAGCTAACCCCACGGCAAACCTCGAGCAAATAAGACGGAAAAACCGTACTACAGGCGGGAAACGAGTAGTCTAGGCGGCGCATCGAGTCCAATAAGTCGATTAACCCGTACTACAGTGGTAGGCCGAGCAGTTTACATACAACGCGATAACCTAAAGCCGACCTCGCGTCGGCTTTTTTTCAATCCAAATAAAAATTCCGCATGGAAGTAGTTGACATTTCCAGTAAAATAGATTAATTTATTGATAAATAAATAAACGAGGTAGCCTATGACGCCAAGAGAAAAAGACTTCACTGCTATATCGAACCGAAAAGATCAGATCCTGGATGCTGCCGCTTCACTGTTTGCAAACAATGGATTTTATAAGACGACAACGGCTATGGTAGCTGCAGAGGTAGGGGTGACCCAGCCTTATGTGTTCCACTTCTTCAAGACGAAGGAAGAGTTATACCTCGCCGTACTCGAGAGAGCACAGAGCCGGCTTATGCATGCTTTTTCTACGGTTGACGCTCCGCCGGAAAGACTTGCTTATATGATGGGCAATGCATTTAACGAGCTGATGGCAACACACCGCGATGAGATTCTGTTATGTATGCAGTCGTTTGCGACACCTGAGCCGAATATTCGGGAGATCGTGAAAGACAAATTTGCTGAAATTCATACGGTTGTCGCCGAACGCTTCGAACGTGCCGGTCTGCCAAATCCGAGCGCGCAGGCTTCATCCTTTATTGCATGTGGAATGGTCATTACGATGTCCGAAGTCCTGCAGCTTCCTGTACTAGGACAGCTTGGGCAAACAGGAATGCAGTAACACGCTGTGCACGGATTCTCACCTCTAGACGCGGTCGCATATTTTCGATAGACCACGGTAGAGGTTTTTTTACTGGATTCATTTATTTATCAATAAATAAAGTTCCAATAAAAGGAGAAATTCACATGCTATCTACTGGTTCACGGGTTAGGCTGCTTGTTGTCACTTGTATTGCCCTGTTTATGGCGATGCTCGATAATCTGGTTATTGGGGTGGCGCTGCCATCCATCCAGGAAGATTTTCACGCGGGTATGTCCGATCTGCAATGGTTTCTCAATGCCTACACCTTAGCTTTTGCCGTACTGCTCATTCCGTTTAGTGTGCTGGGGGATCGATTTGGCCGTAAAAAAATGTTCCTGCTCGGCGTCGTCCTATTCACCTTAGGCTCGCTTGCTTCCGCGCTTAGTACCAGCTCAATTGAGCTTTCGCTGTCACGGGCTTTGCAGGGTATTGGCAGTGCGGCGATCATCCCGCTTAGCTTGACGCTGGTGAATGCAGCTTTTCCTCCTGAAAAACGTGCCGCGGCTATCGGCCTATGGTCCGGCATATCCGGACTAGGGCTGTCCATTGGTCCTTTGGTCGGCGGTATTATTGTAAACGGAGCGCCTTGGCAGATGATCTTCTGGATTAACGTGCCGATTGGGATCGTTGCGATAATTTTCGGAGCATTTTGGTTGACGGAATCGAAGGGAGAGCGCAAGCCTTTGGACCTGCCGGGTATTGTACTGCTGGGCACTTCCTTGTTTGGCATTGTATTCGGATTAATGCGCGGCAACTCGGAAGGCTGGGGAACAATTGATGTGTGGGGATCGATGGCAGGCGGGGCAGTCCTGTTGCTGGCGTTCTACCTATGGGAGCGCAGCCGGAAGCAGCCGTTCGTGCAATTCAAGTATTTCCGTAATCGGTCGTACAGCGCCTATTTGTCGGCTGGCTTTTGGATGAACGCGGGGATCTTTGGTGCGATCTTCCTACTAACGTTGTTCCTGCAGCAAGCTCAAGGTTATTCAGCTCTTGGAGCAGGTGTAAGGGAAATGGCATGGACCGTATGTACGATGATTTGTGCACCGGTTGCGGGTCTATTAGTCGGACGTTATGGTACCAAACGAATCCTACTCTTTGGACTATTGCTGCAGATAGCTGCGATGGTCTATATTGCAGTGCTTATTATCAATCAAGGCGCAGTCATCCCGTTTGCCATTCTAGTCCCGGCAATGGTTGCGGCAGGCGCAGGTATGGGCTTCAGCTTTACGCCGCTTTCCCACGGTATTCTTACATCTGTTCCGGAAAATGCGGCAGGTGAAGCAAGTGGCTTAAGCAATGCGTCGCGTGAGCTTGGCGGTGTGTTTGGCGTAGCGATTAGTGGTCTTGTCTTTGAGAGTGGCGGAGCAATCACTTCTCCGGAAGCTTTTGGTGACCATCTTGTTCCTGCACTATTCGTGCTGGCTGGTATGCTGGCTTTGGGCTTCTTGTCGGTTGCTATCCTAATTAGAGGAAAACATAAGTCCTCCTCAAAGGAATCTACGACCAACGTTCGAGTCGAAACTAGCAATTAATATTTTGTATTTCGAAAGAAGCCTAGTCAGGTCCAATTGGATCTGACTAGGCTTCTTTCGTATGTTGGATTTCCTCCAGTGAAACAAAACCCAAACCGATCGTCTTACCCTCTAGACTGGATTTCCTCCAATATAAACTCCATTCTGGCGCATCTCGAAAGTATTTTGATTCAATTCTACTGGATGAAATCCAGTCTAGCTTCAGGAGAACGTCCCAGAGAGTAAATATAGTGTACAAAATCCAACGTAGCGCGCTAGTTTGGTGAATTGCGGGAGAAGTCAGTGAAAGAGCAGATAGTAGTAGGGATATATGACGAGTTGGATAGGTGATAGGAAAGTTGCCTGGAGTGTGAATAGCGCTAGTTAGGTGAATTGCGGGAGAAGTAGGCGAAAGAGCAGATAGTAGTAGGGATATATGATGAGTTGGATTGGTGAGAGGGCAAATACTTGGAGTGTGAATAGTGTTAGTTGGGTGTTATGTGGGAGAAGTCGGTGAAAGGCAGATAGTAGTAGGGATATATGATGAGTTGGATAGGTGAGAGGGCAGATACTTGGAGTGTTAATAGCGCTAGTTAAGTGATATGCGGGAGAAGTCGGTGAAAGGGCAGATAGTAGTTGAAATATATGACGGGTTTAATGAGTGAGTAGGCAGGTGGTTGAAATTCGATTGAGGTAGGTGAAAGGGACAAATGGGAGTGGGAATAGATAACGGAATGGATGGGTAAAGAGGCAGGTATTTGGAATGTGAGAGAGGTAGGTGAAAAGGCAGATAGTTCGAATATAAGAACGTTTGGTGGTCGGAATTAGCGCTCCGATGGAGGATATAACGGGGTTGATAACGGAGAAAAGAAAGCGGTTGAATGCTATGACAAATGGATCAAATCGCACTAAAACGGCTGGTGATTGAGTGAGAAAAGCATCCAAACGAGTGAGAATGAGCGCGAAAGCATGATGATTGTTATCACAAAACCCATCCTACAGGCGGCCTAGGGGACCCCCAAAATGGGTTGCTGCTGCGCTCAAACCAATTGTCCAATGTCCTACCGCTGGACTAGGTTATTTACAATTAGTTCAAAGGAGATGGCAAGCAACTAGCGTAATAACGGTATTTTTCAATCACTAGTATCCTTTATGATGAAAAACGACATCAAATGTTCATGAATTGCCATTGCTCAAGCCATCATTTACTGCTTGATTCTGCCTAATCAGGGTCAATAGACTATAAAATAAGGACAAACCTAGGCCAACTGGCAGGAAATCGGGAGGGTTGTCCTTTATGAGAATACTCTTATCATTTTTGACCTACCGGGCAATATCCCGATTCTGCTACTGTCTGTGGCAAAAGTCCTTGCATTCTACTCGGCATTAACCTCCCCACACATTATTTCCTCCTGCTTCCATATTCCGCAGAGCCCGCTGTTATGCGGAAAATCACGATTTTTGCAAAATCCTGACTCTATGCCAATGGATGTGTTTTAGATACCTAGAAATACATCGATTTTGATCGAATAATACATGAATTTACTGGAAATAATTCTCTCTTTTACATTAATTCATGATGAGAAATATGAAAAGCTAGGAAATTCAGCATGCAATAGTAATCAAAAAATGATAACAGCCGCCTAATTGAAAATATTACCTTCTTCCCTCATTGTCAGGGGGACCCTTGTGACATAATCAAAGTCGAATGTTGATGGAAAGGGATGGAGGTTATTGTCGTTTTGAGCAGCCAATTGGATTTAAAGGAAATAGTGTGGCTCGTTCGGAAAAAGCTTTGGCTCGTCATTATCGTGACCCTTATTGGTGCGACAGCGGCGGGAGCCTATAGTGCATGGGTGATGAAGCCTGTCTATCAAGCCTATACGAAACTGATCGTCAACTCGACAGCGGGTCAGGCGGGATCGTTCAAGCTGGATCTGAATATGATCAACACAAATTTAAGCTTAATTAATACGTACAAGGAAATTATTCGTACCCCGGCCATTATGGATCTGGTGGTACAGAAACATCCTGAGCTCGAGCTGACGACGGATCAGCTTATGCATAATATCCGGTTCAGCTCGGTAAATGGAACGCAGGTCGTTACCATTTCTTATTTGGACACGGACTACAAAAGAGCAGCACAAGTGGTTAATTCAGTCTCCTATGTATTTCAACAGCAAATTCCACTCATTATGAAGGTCGACAACGTGTACATCCTTCATACAGCAGACCTCGATGATCAGCCTGTGAAGGTAAAGCCGGATACGAAGCTGAACACGGCAATCGGTTTTGTCGCAGCATTCCTACTCTCGATTACACTTGTTCTGGCCCTTAACTATTTCGATGATACGATCCGCACGGAAGCGGATGTGGAACGGTATCTTGGCCTTCCTACGCTGGCAGCCATACCGAATATTAAGCAAGGCGATCTGAAGCCGAAGACACTCTCTATAAGTAAGACGACGAGTACAGGGAAGGACGGTGAGAAGAATGTCACGCAGTGATCTTAAACTTCGCCCGGTTGTAGCCGACGCAAATCCGACTTCTCCGATCTCAGAAGCGTACCGAACCTTACGTACGAATCTGCAATATGCCGAGACGGACCGTCCGCTGCAGCTGCTTATGGTGACTTCGGCGGGACCAAAGGAAGGCAAATCAACAACGATTATGAATTTGGCGGTTACTTATGCTCAGATGGAAAAGCGGACGATTCTCGTTGACGCGGACCTTCGAAAGCCAACAGCCCATTTCACTTTTGGTCTAACTAATCGAACGGGACTGTCGCATGTCCTGTCCGGACAGGCAGATCTGAGAGAAGTGGTAAAGGAAAGTCGTATTCCGGGGCTTGATGTGATGACCTCCGGACCGATTCCGCCAAATCCTTCGGAGCTGTTAGGTTCATCTCGAATGGATGCGCTGCTTGATCAGCTTCGTGAGCAGTACGATATCGTCTTGATCGATACGCCGCCAGTGCTTGCAGTTGCGGATGCGCAGGTTGTGTCCTCGAAAAGTGACGGTGTGCTGCTTGTCGTGAATGCTCGTACTGGTAAAAGACAGCATGCAATCAAAGCACGGAATGCACTGCAATTCGTGCAGGCAAGAATCGTTGGTATTGCCCTCAATCAAACCGCTCACCGCGATGCGGGTCCTTATTACGAATACGTAGATCGGACGTGAGACGACCCCAATCTAAAGCGGTATAAACCTGTTTAGAACAAGTTGATGCTTACGAAGCAAGAATTGCTTTACGAAGCAAGAATTGCCTCACAAATTTTTTAAGGAGGAATTCATTGTGCTGGCTCATTATCGGACAAAAGTCATTGTAGCGGGGGATTTGGCAGCTATGCTTGTCAGCTTCGCTATAGCGTATGCGCTTGAACCATCAGCTCCGCAAGGCGGGGCTATTGCCTGGCTGGCTTATGCAGCTTTAGCAGCAGTCGTCGGGTTCTGGAGGCTTCATCGGATGCGGCTTCACCGCCGGATCTGGCAATATACTGGCATCTCCGACATGCTCTGCCTGCTGCAGGTCGCACTGGCTGCGGCTGTTATCCCTTTTGCGGCTTGGTGGGTGATGCAAGGTGAAGCACATACGCTCTTGATGCTGCATCACGCAGCAGGCATCTTCTTGCTTATGGCTGGCCCGCGCCTTACCTGGCGTATTTTCTGCGATAAATACAGTGTAAGTAAGCCCGCTGTTGATAGCCGCCGCGCCTTGATCATTGGTGCAGGCAGCTGCGGTACGCTGATCGCGAAGGAAATGCAGCAGAACGACGGAGTTAGCGTAACGCCGGTAGGTTTTATTGATGACGACCCTTATAAGCACCTGATGGATGTCCTTGGTCTACCTGTTCTAGGCAACCGCCGGGAGATTGCTTGTGTCGTGGAATCACACCATATTGACGAGATTATTATCGCGATGCCGTCGGTATCGAAGTCACAAATCTCTGAGCTTGTTAACCTTTGCAAAACAACGAAAGCCAAGCTGAAGATCGTTCCGGATCTGCAGGATATGATTGATAACCGTGGTGCGGCAGGCCGTATGCGTGATGTCAGCGTTGAAGACCTGCTCGGGCGTGACCCGATCCGAACGGATCTCGAGCATATTGCTGGTTATGTTCAAAATAAAGTGGTTCTCGTAACAGGTGCGGGTGGTTCAATCGGCTCCGAGCTTTGCCGCCAGATCGCTCCTTTCGCACCAAGCAAGCTGCTGCTTCTTGGTCACGGCGAGAACAGTATTTATACGATTGAGATGGAAATGCGCAGTCTTTTCCCTCACTTGCCGATCGAAACAGTGATTGCGGATGTTCAGGACCGGACGCGTATCGATAGTGTATTTGCTAAATTCAAGCCGCAGGTTGTCTTCCATGCCGCAGCCCATAAGCATGTGCCGCTGATGGAGCGTAACCCTGCAGAAGCGATTAAAAACAACGTATTTGGTACCAAAAATGTAGCCGAATGCGCAGATGCATATGGAGCAGAGCGTTTCGTGCTCATCTCCACAGATAAAGCCGTTAACCCAACAAGCGTTATGGGAACAACGAAACGGATTGCCGAGATGTTCATTCAAAGTCTCGACATGCACAGTAATACGAAGTTTGTAGCGGTGCGATTCGGCAACGTGCTTGGCAGCCGCGGCAGCGTTATTCCGCGGTTCAAGGAGCAAATTGTGAAGGGTGGTCCGGTGACGGTTACGCATCCAGAGATGGTGCGGTATTTCATGACAATTCCGGAAGCCGTTCAGCTTGTTATCCAAGCAGGCTCATTCGCCAAAGGCGGAGAGGTATTCATTCTCGATATGGGTAAACCAGTTAAAATTTACGATCTGGCTGTTGACCTGATCCGCTTATCCGGCTACGAGCCGCATGTCGACATCGACATTACGTTCTCTGGTATGCGAGAAGGCGAGAAGCTGTACGAAGAGCTGCTGACAAATGAAGAAGGCCTTACTTCAACGATACACAATCGAATCTTCATCGGCAGACCTGTACAGCTCAACCGTAAAGATCTTGATTTCGAAATTCGCAAGATGGAAAAGGTGCTTGGACAGCATCCGGATGATATCCGTGCGGTTCTGCAGCATCTGGTGCCAACTTACCGGAACGGCGGCGCGACAGCTGCTGGTTAATGATTAAGTTAAGCAATTCTTTTTAGGAGAGTGCAGCATGAAGGACGGCGAAAAATCGGGCGCTTCAGCCATCAAGTCTGTCCGAACGCTTATAACAACTCGGCTTAGCCGGGGAGGAGGCGCCAGCTTCCTGATCAATTCGATTGGCATGGGACTGGCGATGCTGCTGCAGATCGCACTGGCACGACTTCTTGGTGTAGCAGATTACGGTATTTATGCCTTCGTAACGACAGTCGTTACGTTTATGGTGTTCCCGGCTAAGCTTGGCTTTGATACGGCAACGGTTAAGCTCGTCTCTGCCTACCGGGTAAAGGGAGACTGGCCGCTGATTAAAGGCCTCTTGCGCCGCAGCAATCAGATTGGCTTCACCCTCTCCATTCTTACTGCGATCATTGGCATTGCGGTTGTGGCTTGGATGGACTGGGGCAGTGGGAAACAAAGCGAAACCGCTGATCATGCGAAGACGATTGCTTATATCGCTGGTTTTGCTGCGATTCCACTTCTGACGCTTGCAACCTTACGTCAAAGTGCACTGCAAGCGATGAAGGACGCATTGTTCGCACAGCTGCCGGAGAAGATCATCCGGCCGGTGCTGACGATCGGCTTTGTTGCTGCACTTGGAGCTTCGGGCGTGAAGCTTGGCGCTGCTCTAGCACTGCTCTGCTATCTGCTGGCAACGGCCGTCACCTACGTCATTGGTGCGGTTGTGCTGAAGAAACGGATCGGTACTCAGACTGCGTCAGTTGTCCCTAGCTTTGAGACACGAGGCTGGCTGCGATTATCATCGTCGTTAATGGTTAATGCCGGCATGTATTTAATACTTGGACAATTAAACGTGTTAATGATGGGGTTTATGCGGGGAGAGACGGAGTCGGGCCTATTCTCCGCAGCGGTTAGATTGGCCGTATTGGTATCGTTCATGCTGACGGCGGTTAATATGACGGCTTCGCCGCTTGTATCGGAAATGTACGCAAAAGGCGACATGAACGGGCTGCAGCGGGTGTGCAGACGGACAGGCCGAATTGGTTTTGCATTCGCGGCTGTCGTTTTTGCCTACTTCGTCATCTTCGGACATTGGACGCTTGGATTGTTTGGCGCCGAGTTCACGAAGGCGTACCCGTCACTGCTCATTCTGGCCTTTGGTCAGCTGTTCAGTGCTTACTGCGGGCAGAACGGTACGGTAGCTACAATGACCGGACGCCAGAACTCATTGACTAAAATACTTATTGCCGCAGCGATTGTGAATGCAGCCCTTAATGCACTGCTTATTCCTCAGCTTGGCATGCTGGGCGGCGCACTTGCTGCTACTTTATCGCTTATCGTGTGGAACTCAGCGGCTGTGCTGCTCGTCAGTCGTAAGCCTGGTGTGCAGACGCTTGCCTGGGCGCCAAGATTATCACTTGTTAGAAAGAGGGGGAATTACTCGTGAAGAAGGTATTGCTGGCGGGGGTTCCGAAGTCGCCAAATTTAGGAGACGGCCTCATTGCCTATACGTTAAATCGCATTATCGCTATGCGCGGCAAACATCAGGTTATCCATTTTGATCTGCTGGATGGCCGATGTGATCAATCGATGCCGATCTACTCGGCTCGTGGTGGTCTGCATTATGCAATTGCTGGTGCTCCAGCAGCAAAGTCAGCGCAAGCTGCTTCGGCACCAGCCCTTAAGCTGAATAGTGCCGGCTCCAGCAAGAAGATGACGCCAGACGCCCTTCGCCGCTTGAAGGCTTATTGGCTGCATCGCAGCAAGAACGAGAAGCTGAACGGCGAACTGAGGAAAGCGGTTAGCGAGTCGGAAGCCGTATTTATCGGGGGCGGACATCTGCTGATCGATACGTACTGGACCTTCCCGCTGGCAGTCCGTCGTGTAGCGGAAGAGGCTAAGCGTCAAGGCAAGCCGCTTCATATTCTGCTTGTTGGTGCACGTGGACCTTGGAGTGCGCAAGCCAAACGCTGGCTGCTTGGGGTTTGCCGGTATGCCGCTTCTATTGCTGTGAGGGATGAGGACTCGCGGCGTTTTCTGCTTCAACTGGATCCAAAGCTGGAGAGCAAGACAGTTACTTTAGCTGACCCTGCTCTATTCACACCAGAAGCTTTTGGTTTGACCGAAGCTTCTGCTGGTGCTGAGAGACCAGGGAAGCGGAAGATTGGCCTCGGTATTATGGATCCACATGAGATGAATCGTCACTGTGAGCTCCGCTGGGAACGTGAAGACTGTGCCGATTGGTGGGCTGCTGCAGCGAAGGAAGCTCTTGCAGCCGGTCATGAGGTAAGCTTGTTCACCAACGGTGCTGCATCAGATAACGCTTTTGTTGAGCAATTTGTGAAGCCTCGTTTGAAAGGTGTGCCGGGTGTCGAGATGACGCCGTATCCAACAACCGTTGAGCAGCTTGTTGGCACGATAGCCGCCTGCCATACCGTTATTGCGCAGCGTCTTCATGCCTGCATCCCGTCGCTTGCGATGGGCAAGCCGACATACGGTCTTATCTGGGACAGGAAGCTTGAGAATATTTTTGCCGATCTCGGCATGTCCAGCCAGCTAATTGATTTCCGTAAAAGCAGGCAGCAGCTTGCTGCAGCAGTGGAAGGCAGGATGGCGGATTCGGCAGAAGCCATTAATGATAAAAAACTGCAGCTCTATGAACATATCGGGAGAATACTGCCATGAGCCATAACAAAATCAAAGTGCTGCACGTCGTTGGACGCATGCATCCAGGCGGCATCGAGACGCTGCTGATGAATGTGTATCGGAATATTGATCGGGACAAGTACGAATTCCATTTTGCCGTACAGTCGCCGGAGCCTTCTTTTTACGATGAGGAGATCCGGGAGCTTGGCGGGACAATCTTTGTTCAGCCGCCGCCGAAGGACGGTATTCGTTCCTTCCGCAAACAGCTGATGGAGAACATGAACAAGTACGGGCCTTATGCTGCGGTTCATAGTCATGTATTTGGTTTCAGCGGCTATGTGCTCAAGCTGGCAGACAAGCTGGGTGTACCCGTGAGGATCAGCCATAGTCATAACACAAGCGACAGCAAGTCGTCCTCGCCGCTGCGCAATATCTACCGGTCGTATATGCGAGGATTGATCCGCCGTCACTCTACGGACATGCTGGGCTGCTCACGCGCTGCTTGTGAATCGCTCTTTGGCTCAAGCTGCTGGAAGGACGGACGGGTTGATGTATTTCCGAACGCGATAACGCTTGCTCCTTATGAGTCGCTCGTTCAGGAGAACCGTCAGGAACTTCGCAATCGCTTTGGGGCAGCAGATGATGAATTGCTTATTGGTCATATCGGCCGGTTCAGCAAACAAAAGAATCATGCGCTGCTGCTTGATAGCTTTGCTTCCCTCGTAAAGAAGCGTCCAAAGTCGCGTCTCTTGCTTTGCGGTGATGGTCCGCTAAGACCCGAGATGGAACGTAAGGCGAAGGAGCTTGGAGTAGCGGACAAAGTCAGCTTCCTTGGCCTCCGTAAGGATGTGCCGGAGCTGCTAGGTGCGCTGGACGCATTCGTGCTTCCATCTCTTTATGAAGGACTTGGCATTGTGCTCATTGAAGCGCAGGCGGCAGGAGTACCATGCTTGATCTCGGAAGGTGTACCACGTGAAGCGGATCTGCGGATTGGTCTAATCGAGCGGCTTGCGGTGAATGATTCACCAGAGCGCTGGGCAGAAGCAATGGCTAGTCTAGCAGAACGCAAAGGCAATGGCGGCGGGGAATGGCAGGCAAGAGCGGCAGCATTAGGAGAGCGCGGCTACGATATTCGGGTAAGCGCGGCGAAGCTGGAGCGATTGTATGCAGGCTGATCGTTTTATCGATTCGCGGAAGGTCATGCTGCTCGGCTACTCCGTCCTTCTGATACTGACGGCGAAGTGGGCTTTTGCCGCGGATGAAAGACTGTCGCTGATTTTATACTGCGGACTGCTGCTTCCGTTCTTCGTGTTAATGCGCTGGCCAAATGCGCCGGTGCTGCTGATGGTAAGCTTTACCGCCACGCTGGCGGGGAAAGCGATCTATGCAGCAACGGTTAATCCGCTAGCCGGACCGGATGAGATTCACTATTACGAGCAGGTAACGACCTTCGAGAAGCTGTCGCAATTTATGCCGTATGCGATTGAACAGGTACAGAACGGCTGGATGAACATTTCCGCCTATCCGGTATTCGGCATGCTCTATATGCCATTCTTCAAATGGCTGGAGCTGGATGATCCGCTGGCGATTATTTTGTTTAATACCGTCATATTGATCCTGATCGTGAATAACGCCTATAAGCTGAACGAAAGCCGTTTCGCTTACACGCTTCCTGATCCGGACAATGCGAGACAGCCGTTTATTCTGATCTCGGTCATTGGTCTTATGCTTAGCCCATCGCTGATGTACATGTCCTCTTTGTTTGCAAAAGACATTACCTGCGTATGGCTGGGGTTGCTAGGGGCGATGCTGCTGCTTCGTAAAAGGTGGCTGCTGTTCATCATCGTTGTTCTGTACTCCACGGGGCTGCGGGATTACGCGGTTATATACACACTTTGTTTTTATTTCTTATATACGCAGCGAATACGTACTGCAATTGGCGTCATGCTTGCTGCGGCGGGGCTCTTGTTTATGCAGATTGGACCTCTTGGCATCATTAATGCCGGGATGCTGTCGGTCTTCCTGTTCATTAGTCCGAACCCGATTAATTTCAGCAACTGGGAGCCAGAGCTTTTGCTTCGGACGCTGGAAGCCGTATTTATGGGGATTGTCCTCATGATCTCGGTCTATCAGGCTATTGTGTACAAAGAAACACGGAAGTTTTACCTGATGGCGGCGGTGCTTATTTTCACTTATGCCTGTGCGCTGGTGCTGGTCGGATACGTGACGATTACGGGCCGTGAGCTCGACTACGGCGTAGGGACAATCGGGGATAACATGGTGCGTAAGAAGCTTCCTGTTCTGCCACTGATCTACACCATCAGCGGTTATGCACTTGTATGGTGCCGCAAAATCTTTATTCTGAAACATCGGAAAATTCAGTTATTAGAAGCTGAACAAAAAGGTGAGCTGCCGCAGCTTAATACGGCTGGGATGCCGCTTGGAGGAGCAAAGTCTCCTGCTTGGCATGGACGGCTTGCTGGAGGAAAGGGGGGCGATGGACATGCAGGAACAAGAACAACATAGGGCAGGTGAATGGACGAGAAAGCACTTGGAACGCAGCAGCGTGCATAAGACGAAGAAACGGGGCCGTGATCAGTTCGGTAAGTTTCGGGGGATTCTTCGCTTGACGGAAAAGGTACTAAAGCCGCTGCCGAGGCCGCTGCTTCAGTGGATGTGGGTACTAAGCGATTGGCTGCCGGATCTGCCAGGTGTGGCCATGCGCTACGTTTTGCTGAGACGACTCGCCAAACGCTGCGGCGATAACGTGTTGATCGGACGCTCCGTGGAGCTCCGTTATCCGGAACGGCTTGTAATTGGCTCGAATGTGAGTATCCATAAGCAATGTTACATCGATGCTTATGGCGGGCTCATCATCGAGGATGAAGTATCTATTGCGCATCAATCGTCGCTTGTCTCGTTCCAGCATACATGGAACGATCCATCGCTGCCGATCCGCGACAATCCCGTGCTGGGCTCGGCCATCCGTATTGGCCGAGATGTCTGGATCGGCTGCGGCGTCCGCATCCTCGCCGGCGTAGAGATCGGCGCACGAGCGGTCGTTGCCGCAGGCGCCGTTGTCACCAAGCCGGTCGCAGCAGGCATGCTGGCAGCCGGTGTGCCAGCCCGCCCCGTGAAGAGCATCGGGTCGGCAGCGGGTTCCGCGCCGCATGGCGGCGCGGAAGGCGGCTAAGGCCAGAGCGCCAGAATGTTGAGATAGTAGCGAGGGTCTGAGTTCGCGCAAGCGAAGAAGGTAGCTAGTGAGAGACTGGCTGGTGCATCAACGTCTGAGGTAACTAGTGAGAGATTGAATGGTGCGCCAACGTCAGAGGTAGTTAGTGAGAAACTGAGTGGTTCACCAACGTTAAAGGTAGCTAGTGAGAGTCTGGCTGGTGCGCCAACGTTAGAGGTAGCTAGTTAGAGACTCAATGATGTACCAACGATAGAGGTAGCTAGTGAAGCCAAAGTTCGCGCCAACGCCTAGGTGGTGCGCTAACACTTCAACTGTGGGCGGAGTTTAAGGTTCCTAAGGGACCTTAAACTCCAAATCGATTAGTAGTTTTGGGTAGTTAAGGTCCCTGAAGGACCTTAACGCATAGAGAAAAGCGCAAAAGTCGTAGAAAAGCAGCTGTTTGAGGAGATTTAAGGTCCCTTAGGGGCCTTAAGCTCCAGAATGAGAAGCTGTTTCGGATAGTTAAGGTCCTTGAGGGACCTTAACGGAGTACAAAAGCCAGCCCGAGGCGGCGAATCCGCCGCCGGGCTGGCAAATAAGACCCTGCGAGGGCGCTATTCGCCCCGCGCAAGTCAAGAACAGAGCGATAAGACCCCACCAGGGTCTTATCGCAGCCCCAAGGCCAGCCCGAGGCGGTAAATCCGCCGCCGGGCAGGCAAATAAGACCCTGCGAGGGCGTTATTCGCCCCGCGCAGGACAAGAACAGGGCTAATAAGACCCCACCAGGGTCTTATCGCGGCCCCAAGGCCAGCCCGAGGCGGCAATCCCGCCGCCGGGCAGGCAAATAAGACCCTGCGAGGGCGCTAATCGCCCCGCGCAGGTCACTAGAAGGAGGGAACAGCAATGAACGTGCTTTGGGCACATGACCATACGTTTTATTTTAACGAATCGGGGAAATTTTTCTCTGGCGGCAAGCTGCCTTATGCAGTGTGGGAACGGTATCTTGGCGTATTCGACCAGATTACGGTCGCCTGTCGGGGTAAAAAGGCATCAACAGATGCCGATATGGCGGGCAAAACGTTATCAAGCGGACCAAACGTTGACTTCCTTGTACTCCCGTCACTCAGCAATCCAGTCAATAAAATGACGAAGCGGGGCTACATCGAGCAATTGCTGAAGGAAGCAATCGGCAAGGTCGACGCCGTTATTGCACGTGTACCAAGTGAGATTGGTGCTGAGGCGATTAGAGTTGCACGTCTAATGGGCAAGCCTTACGCCGTTGAGGTTGTTGCTTGCGCTTGGGACGGCTTGTGGAATTATGGCAACCTGCAGGGCAAATTGTATGCACCGTTCTCGCTGAATCAGACACGGGCAATCGTTAAAGACGCACCTTACGCGCTCTATGTAACGGAGAAGTTCCTGCAGCAGCGTTACCCAAACAACGGTGGACAAACGGAATCCTGCTCGAACGTGGAAATTCCTGAGCCAGGTGATGAAGTGCTGACACGGAGACTGGAGCGTCTTCAGGCGATGAGTCCGGATGCACCACTTACGATTGGTCTGATCGGCTCGCTGAACGGCCGTACAAAAGGAATTGACATTGCTCTTCGCGCAATTGCCAAAGCGAAATCGCAGCTGCCGGCAACACGCTTCCGCGTCCTTGGCGACGGAGACCCGGCTCGCTGGCAAGCGATGGCGGACAAGCTTGGCATCGGCAGCCTTGTATCGTTCGAGGGTGTACTTCCAAGTGGTGGAGCTGTATTCGAATGGCTCGATGGCATCGACTTGTATGTACAGCCGAGCTATCAGGAAGGGCTGCCGCGGGCAACGATTGAAGCGATGAGCAGAGGATGCCCAGTACTTGGATCAACAGCCGGCGGTATTCCTGAGCTGATTCATGAGAGCTGCCTGCATCGTCCGGGCCAGGTCGGCATCCTTTCAGAGCAGATCAAGCGGGCAACATTTGACCGCAGATGGCTGATAGAACAAGCGGAACGGAACTTTGGCCGGTCACGGCAGTTCACGAAGCAGCTTCTGGATGCGAAGCGGCAGGCGTTTTGGCAGTCTTTTGGCGATGCGGTAAAGCAAGGTTCGATCAATGAAACCATTCCAGCGGAGCAAGTCCGCGTTGAACGTGTAGAGCGTGCTGAACAAAGCGACAGCAGAGAAAGGGTGGAGGCGTTATGACGATTTTGGTAACGGGAGCGGCTGGTTTTATCGGCTTCCATTTGAGCGCGAGATTGCTGAAGGAAGGTAAGCGTGTCGTCGGATTAGATAATTTCAACGACTACTATGATGTGCAGTTGAAACGGGATCGTTTTGCCCAACTGCTCGAATCGCCATCTTTTGTAGGTGCCGAGCAGGATCTGGCTGATTACGAAGGGCTGCTTAACCTCATCCGTGCAGAGGGAGTAACAACGATCGTTCACTTGGCTGCACAAGCGGGAGTACGGTACAGCATTACGAATCCTTTTGCTTATTTGGAGACGAACCTGCAAGGCTTTGGCCATGTGCTGGAAGCATCACGTCAAGCGAGCATCAAGCATCTGATCTACGCTTCCTCAAGCTCTGTCTACGGTGCAAATGTGAGCATGCCGTTCTCGGTGAACGACAATGTCGATCATCCTGTCAGCCTTTATGCAGCTACAAAAAAATCTAATGAGCTTATGGCTCATGCCTACAGCCATCTCTATAACCTGCCGACGACGGGCCTTCGGTTCTTCACTGTATACGGTCCATGGGGCCGCCCGGATATGGCGTACTTCAGCTTCACACAGAAGATTATGGCTGGCCAGCCGATTCAAGTGTTTAACGACGGCAAGATGCAGCGTGATTTTACGTACATCGATGACATTGTGGAAGGCATTTACCGTTTGCTGGACCACGCGCCGCAGCCGAATCCCGAATGGGACCGTGTGCAGCCAGATCCGGCAACCAGCTATGCGCCTTACAAGGTATACAACATTGGCAACAACCAGCCAGTTGAGCTGATGAAGTTCATCAATACGATTGAGGACAAGCTGGGGCATAAGGCGGTTATGGAGTTTAAGCCGATGCAGCCAGGTGATGTAATGGCGACTTATGCGGATATTGACGGTCTGATGGCAGACGTGGACTTCCGTCCGGAGACGACGATTGAGGAAGGAATCGGGCGTTTTGCTGATTGGTACAAGTCGTACTATGGCAGCGAAGCGACAAGCCTGGAAACGGCGGTAAAGGCGGCGGGAAGATGACGCAAAAGATAGCCCATATATGCACGTCCGGCATCAGCCACAAAATTATGGGCGACAAGCTTCGGCTGCTTCAGCAGCAGGAAGGGGTTGAGGTGACGTTCATCACTTCCCCTGAAGGGGTGGATGAAGGGCTGATGAAAGAAAAAGCCTATCCATTCGAGTGGAAGCTCCTTCCGATGGCGCGTACTATTCAGCCTGCTGCAGACCTGCGTTCGATTATCGCGATGTACAAGCTGTTCCGCCGTGAGCGGTACGACATTGTACATACCCATACAGCGAAAGCGGGGCTGATCGGACGTATTGCAGCGAAGCTTGCCGGTGTTCCGGTTGTTATTCATACGAGTCACGGATTGCCTTTCTATGAAGGGCAGCCGAAGAAAACGTATTTTGTATATAAAATGCTCGAGAAGTTTGGCGCGTTCTGCAGCCATGCACTCGCTTCGCAGAACGAGGAGGACGCGGGCGTGCTGCGGAAGCTGGCGCCTTGGCGGCCGGTGTTCGTAGAGGGTAACGGTGTTGACCTCGAACGGCTCGATAAGCTTTCGAATGCGGTTACGGCAGAGCAGGTCGCAGAATTAAAGATGAGAAACGGCATCGATCGGGAGGAAAAGATACTGTTTATGGCGGCTCGTTTTGAGCCGGTGAAGGATCATTTTCTTCTGCTGGATGCTCTGATTGAATTGAAGTGTGCGAATGCGCTGAACTGGGTGACCGTGCTGGCGGGACAAGGTCCGCTGGAGCCAGCCATGAAGCGGTATGTGGAGGAAAGCGGGCTGTCTGATGATGTGATCTTTGTTGGGCAGCAGTCTTCTATTATTCCGTGGGTTGTGATGGCCGATGCGGTTACACTGACCTCTGAAAAAGAAGGCATTCCTCGCTCCCTGATGGAAGCGATGGCGCTTGGCAAACCGATTGTTGCCACAGATGTGCTTGGCACAAGGGAGCTTGTGGCGCATGGCGAGACGGGGCTGCTTGTTCCTTATCGTGATCGGATGCAGCTTGGTGAAGCACTTGGGACGATAATGAACTCCCCGGAACTTCGCCTCAAAATGGGTGAAGCTGGACGCCGCCGAGTGGAAGCGGCATTCACTGAGACGCGGGTAGTTGAGCGGCTGATGCAGCTCTACCGCAGCACGGAGCGGCGGCAAGAGCGTGCGCGCAAGATGTCTTTTAAGCTGAACGCATTTGGCAAAAGGCTGTTTGACCTGGTAGCAAGTGTACCGGCAGCGCTATTGCTGTCGCCGGTTATTGCGGTTGTCGCCCTGCTCGTTAAGATAAAACTTGGCTCGCCTGTACTATTCAGGCAGCAGCGGCCTGGGCGGTATGGCAACCCGTTCTATGTAATGAAATTCCGCACGATGCGGGATGCTTACGATCGGTCGGGGCAACCGCTGCCGGATGAAGCAAGGCTGACGTCCTTCGGCAAGCTGCTTCGCAAGCTGAGCCTGGATGAGCTGCCGCAGCTGTTTAATGTGATTCGCGGCGATATGAGCTTGGTAGGGCCGCGCCCTTTGTTGATGGAATATCTTCCGCTTTATACGGAAGAGCAGGCACACCGCCACGATGTTCGGCCGGGTATTACCGGCTGGGCGCAGGTGAACGGACGTAACACCGTCTCTTGGGAGGACAAGTTCAAGCTTGATCTGACGTATGTCGAGCGGCAAAGTATATGGTTTGATTTTCGCATATTGGTACGCACTGTGGGGAAGGTGCTGAAGCGTGATGGAATCTCAAGCGCGGGTCAGGCCACCGTTCAAAAATTTACAGGATCAAGGGAAATGGGGAATGCATCATGATTAGCGGTCATACGGAGCAATACCGGGTAATGGAGGAGCCTGCGAGGCGTCCACTTATCGTTGTGGGCATGGGCGGACATGGGCGAGTGCTGATGGATATTGCCCGCGTCTCACAGACCTACCGGCTGGCGGCCGTACTGGATGACCGCTTCTCAGGAGTGGAGCTGCGAGGCGGACTGCCTTATGGTCCGATCTCAACGCTGAAGCATTTTCTAGCAGATGAGCCGGGCATGCATGTTGTGATCGGCATCGGTGATAACCGGACTCGGAGAGCTATCGTGGAAAAGCTCGCTTTGCCCGAGTCCTCTTACGCGGTACTTGTGCATCCTGCGGCTGTTGTCGCGGAGGATGCTCGCATCGGGCTTGGCGCCGTCGTAATGCCCGGCGCTGTTATAGGGCCTGGCGCCGCTGTTGGCGCTCACGCCATTATTAACTCCGGCGCTGTCGTTGAGCACGACGCGCTGGTTGGTCCGTTCGCGCATGTATCGCCGAACGCGACCATGGCTGGTGCCGCCGCCGCTGAGGAAGGCGCGCATATCGGCAGCGGCGCGGTGCTCATTCCGCGTATCCGTGTTGGCAGCTGGTCCGTGCTAGGCGCCGGCGGCGTCGCCGTCCGGGATATCCCCGGTGGCAAGACCGCCATGGGTGTCCCGGCACGAGTCGTAACGCCGCGCCGCAGCATCGAGCAGGCGCTGTAAGCGCCAAAAGAATCTAACAGCTGCCCACCGTGGGCCGAACAGTCGCTGCAAGCTCCAAAAGGTGCTAACAGCACGACAAACTGTGCTCCACATTGGTGAAAAGGCAGCTGTAAGCACCAAAGGAGTCTAACAACTGCCCGCAGCGAGCTCAAAAACCGCTGTAAGCGCCAAAAGGTGCTAACAGCACGACAAACTGTGCTCCGCAGCGGTGAAAAGGCAGTCGTAAGCTCCAAAGTAGTCTAACAGCTGCCCGCAGCGAGCTCAAAAACCGCTGTAAGCTCCAAAAGGTGCTAACAGCACGACAAACTGTGCTCCACATCGGTGAAAAGGCAGCTGTAAGCTCCAAAGTAGTCTAACAGCTGCCCGCCACAGGGGGAACAGTCGCTGCAAGCGCCAAAAATGTGCTAACAGCACCTAAACCAGCCGCGTGGTGAGAGAAGTGGGGAGTTGAGAGGTTGAAAACTACCTGTCAGCGACTCAACCAAGTGTGCGGCGCATGAATAGGAAACGTGTAAGGCCGAAACCAACCGGCCCTACAGCCCGCATCACCGTGTCACTCTGAAGCTGTAAGGCTGGAAACCGCCTTACAGCAACCAAACCGGGCTCACGATTAGCGCAAACGGAACTCGTAAGGCCGAAACCGGTCTTACAGCCCGCATCGCCGTGTCAATCTGAAGCTGTAAGGCTGGAAACCGCCTTACAGCAACCAAACCGGGCTCACGATTAGCGCAAACGGAACTTGTAAGACCGAAACCGGCATTACAACCGGCCCCGCCGCGATAATCAGAACCTGTAAGGCCGACATCCGCCTTACAGCATAAGCACTCTAACGCCGCTGCGCGCAGCGGCACATAAGCAACAACAATTCGAGGAGTGATCACGACGTGAACAGTCGAATCTATTTATCCCCGCCGCATTTGGGAACGCGGGAGCGCGAGTATGTGGAGGATGCCTTCCGCACGAACTGGATCGCGCCGCTTGGACCAAATGTCGACGAATTCGAGCGCGAGCTTGCCGAGCGGGTTGGGGCGAAAGGGGCAGTAGCGCTGTCCTCTGGCACCGCCGCAATTCATATGGCGCTTAAGCTGCTTGGCGTTGGACGCGGCGACCGCGTCTTCGTCTCCTCGCTTACTTTTATAGCAAGCGTTAACCCGGTACTGTACGAGGGAGGTATCCCCGTATTTATCGATTGTGATCCACAAACCTGGACAATGTCGCCGCAAGCATTGGAGCGGGCGTTCGAAGAAGCACATCGCAACAAGCAATTGCCTAGAGCTGTCATTGTCGTTCATCTGTATGGGCAGAACGCCGACATGGATGCGATTAACGAAATTTGCGTCAAATACCGTGTTCCGGTCATTGAAGACGCAGCGGAATCCCTTGGTACAACCTACAAGCAGAAATCCAGCGGAACCCACGGCAAGTTCGGGATCTACTCCTTTAATGGCAATAAAATCATCACGACATCAGGCGGCGGAATGCTCGTCTCTGATGATACAGCAGCGCTTGCCAAAGCACGCTTCTGGGCAACGCAATCTCGCGAACCGGCACCTCATTATGAGCATGCGGAGCTCGGCTATAACTATCGGTTGAGTAATGTACTTGCAGGCATTGGCCGCGGACAGCTGCAGGTGCTCGATGATCGGGTGAATGCACGTCGTGCCGTATTCGATCGTTACAAAGAAGCATTCGCTGAACTCGAAGGCGTAACGATGATGCCTGAAGCCGAATACGGCCGGGCAACACGCTGGCTGACTACAATGACGATTGATCCAATCATTGCAGGCTGCACACCAGCCGATCTTCTGGAACGGCTTACCGATGAAAATATCGAAGCGCGCCCGGTGTGGAAGCCGATGCACCGCCAGCCGCTTCTGCAATATTACCCTTATTATCCGCATGAGCAGGGCAGCAGCGTGTCGGACACGCTGTTCGAGCAAGGCATCTGCCTGCCGTCCGGCTCCAGTCTCACTTTGGAAGAGCAAGATCGCGTTATTATCTGTATCAAGCAAACTATTCAAGCTAATTCGAGGAGGATGTTGTCACATGAAAGTGCGTAAAGCGATAATTCCAGCTGCGGGTCTTGGTACCCGTTTCTTGCCTGCAACGAAAGCTCAACCGAAGGAAATGCTGCCGATCGTGGACAAGCCGACGATCCAATACATTATCGAAGAAGCGATTGCTTCTGGCATCGAAGACATTCTGATCATCAGCGGCCGCGGCAAGCGGGCGATTGAAGACCATTTTGACAAAACGTTCGAGCTCGAAGATATGCTGGCGAAGAAAGGCAAGACAAAAGAACTTGAGCAAATCCGTGGTATCTCCGAGATGGCGAACATTCACTACATCCGTCAAAAAGAACCAAAAGGTCTCGGCCACGCAATCTGGTGCGCACGCAGCTTTGTTGGCAACGAGCCGTTTGCCGTTCTGCTTGGCGATGATATTGTCCAGTCCGAGGAGCCTTGTCTCAGCCAGCTGATTCGTGTTCATGACCGTTATCAGTCCTCGGTTGTTGGCGTGCAGCGCGTAGCTGATGAGGATGTATCCAAATACGGCATCATCGCTCCTCGCGGATCGTCGATCGAGCCGTCTGTCTTTTTCCTTGATGGTCTGGTTGAGAAGCCTTCGAAGAAGGCCGCTCCTTCCAACTATGCGATCATGGGCCGTTACATCCTAACGCCGGAGATCTTCGATATTCTCGAGCATCAATCTCCAGGCGCAGGTGACGAAATTCAACTGACTGATGCGATCAAAAAGCTGAATGATCAGCGCAACGTGCTTGCTTATAACTTTGAAGGCGTTCGTTATGACGTAGGCGACAAGTTTGGCTTTATCAAGGCACAACTAGACTTCGCGCTGCAACGCGATGATCTGCAGAAGGATGTGCTGGGCTACCTGCAGCAGGTGTACGAGAAACATTTTATTACAAAGGCGGCGAACTAATATGCGGAAAATAACAGTTATCGGTACCGGATATGTGGGTCTCGTCTCGGGGACTTGTTTTGCAGAAGTGGGTAACCGGGTTATCTGCTGTGACGTTGATCAGCGTAAAATCGATCTGCTGAACGATGGTGTCATTCCGATCTATGAGCCGGGTCTCGAAGAGATGTCGCTTCGTAACAAGGCGGAAGGCCGCTTGCTGTTTACGACTGAAGTTGGTGAAGCCATTGAAGCTTCGGATATCGTCTACATTGCAGTTGGTACACCAATGTCGGAGACTGGCGAAGCGGACATGCGTTATGTCATGTCAGCGGCGAAGAAAATCGGCGAACATCTGAACGGTCACAAAATCATCGTGAACAAAAGCACCGTGCCCGTCGGTACTGGTGAGCTGGTACGCGAGGTTGTCCAGGCGAATAAGAAATACCCTTGGACAAGCTTTGATGTGGTGTCCAATCCGGAGTTTCTCCGTGAAGGGACAGCGCTATCGGACTGCATGAACATGGACCGTGCCATCATCGGCTCGGATAATGCAGAGGCGGCGGAGCAAATCGCACAGCTTCATGCACCATTTAACACGCGGATTTTCAAGACCGATCTGGAAAGCGCGGAAATGATCAAGTACGCGGCGAACACGTTCCTCGCAACGAAGATTTCTTTCATTAACGCCATTGCGAATATTTGTGAAAAAGTTGGCGCCGACGTCGAAGACGTAGCCAAAGGGATGGGTATGGACAGCCGGATCGGCGAGAAATTCCTGCAGGCGGGTATCGGTTACGGCGGCTCCTGCTTCCCGAAAGATACGTATGCGTTGGCGCATATTGCGGATAAGTCGGGTTATGATTTTGAGCTGCTCAAGTCTGTTATTAAGACGAACCAGCGCCAGCGTTTTGTCGTGATGGACAAGCTTCGTGAGACACTTGGCGGACTAGCTGGCAAACAGATCGCGGTGCTGGGGCTGGCGTTTAAGCCTAACACAGACGACATGCGCGAAGCGCCGTCTCTAACGATTATTCCGGAGCTTCTGAAACAGGGGGCGATCGTTCGGACATTTGATCCCATTGCGACAGAAGTTGCACGCAAGCTGCTGCCTGCAGATGTGGCGTATATGGAATCAGCTGAACTAGCTGCGGCAGGCTGTGATGCTTGTGTGATTTTGACAGAGTGGAATGAAGTTCTGTCTATGGATCTTGCGAAGGTCCGCGAGCGGATGAAGCAGCCAATCGTTATCGATGGGCGTAACAGCTTTGATCCGAAGGTAATGGAGCAGCACGGATTTGTGTACTACTCGGTAGGTCGCCGTCCGGTGAACCGCCTTGAAGCAGAGCGCAAATCTGTGAATTTATAACATAGCCCAAAGTAAGTTAAAGGGCGCTATCTGCTGATCCTGATCTCGAAAGGGGGTGAGCGCTTGAATGACAGTCCGCTTCGGCCGGGCGGATGGAATCCAGGTTTACCTTATAAACGAAAATGCAGGAAATGCAGGAGGCTATGCTTCCAAAGTAAGAAGGACCACGAATGTCAGATTACGTCCATTTAGGTGGAAATTCTTTTCAAGGAGGAAAAACATGAAGAAGAAATTCAGAGCGCTAACTACGCTGGCTGTTACGGCTTTGCTCGTGCCGACGCTCATCGTTAATGCGTCTTCCGCAGCAGCGGCATCGAAAGTGCCAACTGAGACGGCGAAAGTTTCGTCATTTTTCTCGCAGTCGTCTTTCGAACCGTTTGCTAATACGCTCATTCAGAAGGTGCTTCAGAACCTTGCACAAGAGGTGCAAAAGGCAATAAGCAACATTCAGAATGGCAACAGCGGTAACAGCGGCAACCATGGTAACAACGGCAACAATGGCAACAGCGGCAACCATGGTAACAACGGCAACAATGGCAACAGCGGCAACAATGGCAACAGCGGCAACAATGGCAACCATGGTAACGGTGGCAACAACGGTAACGGCGGTAACAACGGCAATGGCGGTAACAACGGCAATGGCGGTAACAACGGCAACGGTGGCAACAAAGAGAAGAAAATCCAAAAAGTCTACAATGATACTTCAGCACAGCTGTTCCAGCTGCGCAACCAGTGTCAAGCAGGCTTGACGGACATCGCTGTAGAGTTCACGACTTTGACGTCTACGCATGAGAAGACCGAATTGTATAAGACAGGTACAGCGGCGTTCAACAGCTGCACAGGTCAATACAAAACGATCATGAACAATGCTAGTGCGCAAATCACTGCTCTTAAAGGTGACCCTTCTATCCTTGAACCGATGCAAAAACGGTACTCGGAAGAAATCATCTCCGGACGTGCACAGCTTAATGCAATCGTAGGTAAATAACATTTACCGTACTTAAAAGAACCGCGTAATGGGGCGACCTATTGCGCGGTTTTTTCTATGCTCTTTTTCGATTAACAGGAAGAGGGCTATAATAGGTACGGAAATGGAGGTTATCGTAATGATCATCAGAGAACTGCAGGCGAAGGATAACGCCGCGATTGAACAAATCATCAGAGAATGCTTGATTGAATTTGGAGGCAACCGGGAAGGGCTGGCGTGGGCAGACGAGAGTCTAAGTCACCTATCCGATTACTATAATCAAGAGGGCCGTGCTTACTGGGTTATTGAGCAGGAGGGGAAGGTCGTTGGCGGCTGCGGGATTGCGGAATTTAACGGGTCTAATGAAGTATGTGAGCTGCAGAAAATGTACCTCTCCCGCGATACCCGCGGAACAGGAATTGCTGCAAAGCTTTTGGACACGGCATTAACATTTGCGAGGCTGCATTATAAACAGTGCTATCTAGAAACACTGCAAAATATGCATGCTGCTAACCGCTTCTACGCCAAACACGGCTTCGAAGCACTTGCTGCTCCACTCGCCGGCTCAGAGCATTTTGCCTGTGATGCCTGGTATATTATTAATCTGATTAAATAGCTTTCCAAAAGGCTGCCGAGGGATTGGCGGCTTTTTTTGCATGGGTATATTTCAAAACAATCTAAATATATTGTAATACGATAAATTTTGTGGTAAGTTCAATTTGAAAATAATGAAGTGAGGTGCATGTTGTGAAACGAGGGACAACACTCTTTTTAAAGGTCGCTGTTATTCTCATTGGAATCCCCATTCTGGCTTTGTGCATATTTGCGGTACCGGAGATTGCCAATTATACAGCCGAATTATACCCAGATGATACTTATCTCAAATATCTTGTGTTTATCGATTTGTATGCCGCGGCGATACCTTTTTATATTGCTTTGTACCAAGCATTTAAACTGCTCGGCTATATTGATAAGGATCAAGCTTTCTCTGAATTATCTGTGCAAGTCTTAAAGAATATAAAATACTGTGCGATAATAATCAGTGGCATATATGTGCTAGGCTTGCCGCTCTTCTATCTTTTTGCTGAGAGAGACGATGCCCCAGGTGTCATATTAGTAGGAATGGTCATAATTTTTGCCTCCATGGTGATCGCCGTGTTTGCTGCCGTTCTCCAGAAGCTCTTGAAAGAGGCTATTGATATAAAATCAGAAAACGACTTAACGATCTGAGGTGATTAACTTGGCCATAATAATTAATATTGATGTCATGCTGGCTAAAAGGAAAATCAGTGTTACAGAGCTTTCGGACAGGGTCGGAATCACGATGGCTAATCTCTCCATTCTAAAAAATGCAAAGGCCAAAGCGATCCGATTGTCCACTTTAGAAGCGATTTGCAAGGCTTTAGATTGTCAGCCTGGCGATATTTTGGAATACAGAAGTGAGGAAGATTCACAAGGGTAATACTGGTAAAACTATAGAAATTACGATAAAGGCTGCCGACATGATCGGCGGCTTTTTTTTGACTTCATATTTCGTCCCTGACATACAGTTGTCAGGGTGACCATTGTAAGATGAATGTATAAGTTAACTACAGAAACCGGAGGTAATACAAATGACGGATATGAACACGCATTGCCTGAGATTTTACGACTTTCACGTATGGGGGAATAAACGAATCTTTAATCACTTAAAGGAGCTTCCGCGTCACCTATACAAACAGGAAATTCAAAGTGTGTTTCCATCAGTGGCAAAGGTTATGGTGCATATATACAAGGTTGATTGTGGTTGGCTTGATATCTTAATGGGTAAAAGTATGAGGGAGGCTATGGAAGCATCGGTTGCAATCGAGGCGGATGCAGAAGCAAAAAGCCTTGAAGAACTGGAGGCTATGTATGATGAATTGTCCGTTAAATTCAGAGCCTATATTAGCCAGCATGAAGATCTTGAGAAAGAGGTTGTCCTGGATAATCCTTACGCTGGAATATTGAACACCAGATATTCAGAATTTGTTATACAGGTTGTTAATCATGGTACGTACCACCGTGGCAATATATCGGCTATGCTTCACCAAATGGGACACTCCTCTGTGATGACGGAATACGGGCTTTTTATGTACCATGCTGAATAGCTAACTTACAAATATTTCAAGCAAACCATGTTATAATGAGTTCTATGTTTCATTACTCTACATAAAGGGAGATGTTATTTTATGTTTAAGCATATTGAGGATTTTGTGGCAACTTGGCAGCATGAAACGGCAGCAACATTGCGGACGCTGGAGATGCTCACAGACGAGTCTCTGAGCCAACAGATCACAAGCGAGAATCGTACGCTTGGACGTCTTGCATGGCACCTAGTACAGACGGTGCACGAAATGCCAACGCGCACGGGATTGTCTTTCGAAGGACCAAGGGAAGATGAGCCGGTGCCAACTTCTGCAGCAGACATTGCGGCAGCCTATAAGCGGACCTCGCAAGGACTCCTTGATGCTGTACAGTCCAGTTGGAAGGATGAGAATCTGCAACACTTAAGCGAGATGTACGGCGAACAATGGCCAAACGGTTTAACGCTGGATATCCTCGTCAAGCATGAGATTCATCATCGTGGTCAAATGACAGTCCTGATGCGTCAGGCCGGCCTTCGTACCCCGGACCTTTACGGTCCAACGAAAGAGCAGTGGGCAGAGTTTGGTATGCCGGCTCCGGTTATTTAGAGTAAAGAATGAGATCCCGCTTTGGCCGTTTGGCTGAAGCGGGATTTTTTTGTTGCAACGCAACGATTTCCATTTTATCCCGTCTATATATTCGTCATGAATTTGATGGCTAGATTAGCAAATCGGAGGAAAGCGATGAACAAAATCTATATGATAGTGGTCGTATTGGTTATCTTCTTATCGGGATGTACAAGTCAACAGAACTCAAATCCAGCCGTAGATGATCAGAGAGCTGAATCACATGAGTTTAGAAAAGTAACTGCAGCTCAATTAGGTCAAATAACAAAGGATATGACATACAAAGAGGTTATAAATACGTTAGGTCAAAGCAAGGATATTGGTTCTGGAAGATACATCATTAAATACGAGCTCGAAAATGGTGATTTTCTCGACTTTAACTTTGGCAGCTATGAGGAAGTATTAAACGATCAGAGCTATGCAGCGATTCAGAAGCTGTTGAACTAACCTTAGGAGCAGGCGGGATCCGTCTGCTTTTTTTGTTTTCAGAAAAACTGTTTGGTTGTCTGCAGAGTCTAATGATATAGATGCAATATGGCAGGGGAGGAAGCGTGTGGGAAACGAATTACTGGTGGCCGCGGCGAAAAGAGGCGACGATGCTGCCTTCTATAGTCTCATTACGCAGCACAAAGAAAAAATGTACCGGATGGCGTATTCGTATTTGAAAAACGAGACCGATGCTCTCGAAGCCGTGCAGGAAGTGACCTGCCGGGCTTATATGCAGATTCACAAGCTGAAGGAGCCGGAGTATTTCGGGAGCTGGCTGATCCGTATTCTGATGAATTATTGCTCAGACGAAGTTAAGCGGAAGGCTCGAAGAAATGATGGCCAGCAAGCGGTGGCTGCAGCTCTGGATTCACAGGCAAGTGGTGAAGCGGCCTTATTAGAGAGGGTCATGCTCGAATCAGCGGTCGAGCAGCTGGATCCGAATTTTCGAACCGTCATACAGCTTAAGTATTATCATGATCTGACTATAACTGAGATTGCGAGAACTTTGGAGAAGCCGGAAGGAACAATTAAAACTTGGCTGCATAAAGCACTTGGCGGGCTCAGGCAGCGACTAGCAAAGGAGGGTGAACCAAATGAGTGAGTTTCCGGATCAGCAGGGGCAGGAATTGCAGCGGCTTGAGGCGATGAAGGGATATACGGAGGACATTCCAATCCCAAGCGTAATTGATGAAAAAATATGGAACGGCATAAAGGCCGGCAGGCAGCGTAAAAGGCGCAGAGTGATGACCAGAATGGTTTCTTACACGGCATGTTTATTAATTCTTATTTCGGTAGCTTCCGTCCGGTTCTCTCCTGAAGTCGCAGCCTATGTAGGTGAGAAAATACCTGGTCTCCGGTCGCTCGTTGAGCTGATTCATTATGATAAGGGGCTTGAGCTTGCACTGGATAACGACTATATGCAGCCTGTTGGTTTGTTCGAAGAACATGATGGAATGAAGGTGACCATAGACGGTCTAATTGCCGACGACTCGAGAATTATTGTGTTCTATACGTTAAAGAACGTGGACGGACAGAGGAGCATTGTTAATCTTCATGAAGCGAGTTTAACGAATAGTAAGAATATGTCGAGTTCATACGGTTTCTCAGCAAACAACGAGGATTGGGAGAATATACAAGGAACAATAGATTTTTATCCTAATGAAGAGGGAAATATCCCGGATACCTTGAACCTGAAACTTGAGTTTAATTTGGAGACGGAAACAGCTAGTAAGAACACAAAGTGGAAATTTGCTATTCCTGTAGATAAAGCCAGATTCGAAGGGTTAAAGGAGATCTATGACATCAATCAGACCGTTACGGTTGAGGGTCAGGAGATTACCTTTGGGAAAATGACTGTTTATCCAACAAGAATCGGAATTGAAGTAGCATACGATCCAGCCAATACGAAGAAACTCTTTTACTTTGACGATCTCCGGCTGGAAGATGAGGAGGGAGAAGAATTCGGCACCATTACAAATGGTGTATCTGGTTCTACGATTAGTGAGAATAGCCAGGTGCTTTACTTCCAAAGCAATTACTTCCGTCAGCCTAAACATCTCTATCTACGGGCAAGCAGCATTCGGGCGCTGGATAAAGATAAGCTGGAGGTGAAAGTGGATCTGGAGCATAAGAAGCTGATTTCCCGACCGGATGGCCTGCTCATTTTGAAAGATATCAGAGCTGGCGATAAGGAAGATCAAGATAAGCTCGTCTTCGAATTGAAGAATGAGGACCCTCTCGATCAGGACCGAATGTACAGCTTATTTAATATGAAGTATAAGGATGATTCTAGCCAATCTTTCGATATGCTCTGGACGGGATCGACCGGAGATGAATATCAATTCTATATTGAGAAGAACAATTACCAAAGCCCGCTGACATTCACCATTGAAGATTATCCGGCCCGGATTCATGGGGACATTAATCTGCGCATAAAATAAAATAGCATAAATACCAAACAAACCGCGTAATTAGTGAAGCAAGACTTTAATCCTGACCCGTATAGTTGTGGTCAGGATTAGAGCAAGACTTCATCCATTACGCGGTTTTGTTTCTATATAAAGATGCCATACTGAAGGAATAGTGAGTTTCAAGCAATTCATTAAGCTAATGCTTACGAAGTAGGAATTGAAACCAGAAGCATGTTTCAATTCTTTAAGATAATGCTTAAGAAGTAATGATGCTTACGAAGTAAGAATCGCAACAAAAAGCGTGTTGCAATTCTTTTAAGGAGTGATAAATGATGAAACTCTATGATTGCGCCATTATTGGCGGTGGACCGGCTGGCCTTAATGCGGCGCTTGTGCTTGGCAGGGCGAGGCGGTCCGTCATCCTGTTTGACGATAATAAGCCGAGGAATGCGGTCACGCATGAATCACATGGTTTTATAACAAGAGATGGCGTTAAGCCGGAAGAGTTCCGTCGTCTTGCGCATGCAGATATAAGCAAGTATCCCTCTGTCCAGCTCGCTCGGACAAAGGTTGTTGATATGGTGAAGCGGGGCCATTCTTTGTTCCTGGTGCAGACGAGCGCAGGTGAGGTGTTTCAGGCGCGGACGATTATTCTGGCCATTGGACTGAAGGAAAAGCTTCCTAACATAACGGGAGTAACCGATTATTACGGTACTTCTTTGTTCAGCTGCCCTTATTGCGATGGCTGGGAGCTGAGAGATCAGCCTCTTGCTGTCATTTCGGAGAATGAATCACATCGTTATTCGATGGCTTCGATGGTGTACAACTGGAGTAAGGATCTGATTATATGTACAAATGGAGTTGGCTCTTTCGATCACCAGCAGCGGGCGAAGCTGCATAGCCGAGGTATTCGACTCTACGAGCAGCGGATAGCTGGCTTCAAAGGGAAGAGCGGCCGTCTGCAAAAAATCGTATTTGTGGACGGAACAGAAGTGGCGCGTACGGGAGGTTTTGTAACGTCGAATTGGCATCTCGCCATTCGATTTGCAGAGAAATTAGGTTGCCGGGTGAATGAAAGCGGAGGGCTTGCGATTGATGACTACGGTAAAACAACGGTTGAGCATGTGTATACAGCCGGAGATGCGGCGACGATTTCTCCCGCCCAGCTTATTGTTGCCGCGGCTGGCGGCAGTAAAGCAGCGATGAGCGTGAATACAGCACTGACCCATTTGGACTTTTAGTTCATGCGTAGGATAAATGTCAGAATATTTTACATATTGTGAAAATTATATTGCTTACCGTCTTCCTAACCTGCTAAACTCTTGATAAATTGCTAGCTGATTGATAGATTGCTTGAGCAGCTCAATTTGTGCTAGACCAATGTTGAGAAGGGTGGAATGGACGATGGGGAAGCGATTATCCGTACTTCTGGCAGCAGGTATTCTCATCATGACGATGGCAGCATGTGGAGCAAAGAGTGACAACAGCAGTGGCAGCAGCAGCGAGAGCAACAAGAACGAGAAGGTGTATAAGTTCGCAACAGATGCGGCTTACGCACCAATGGAATTTATGGATAAGGACAAGATTACAGGGTTTGACGTGGAATTTCTGAAAGCGGTCATGGAGGAAGCAGGACTGGAATATGAGCTGAAGAACACGGGCTGGGACGCGATGCTTACGGAAGTGGAATCCGGTAAAACGTATGATGCCGGCATCTCCAGCGTATCGATCACGCCTGAGAGGGAAGAGACCTATGACTTCTCCATTCCTTACTTTGAATCTACAAATATGATTATGGTGAAGGAAGACAGTACAATCGCAAGTGCGGCTGATTTGAAAGATAAGAAGGTAGCGGTGCAAGGGGCAACCACGGCAGAGACACTGATGGCTGGTATTATGGGGAATGACAACAGCAACCTGAAGCGTTTCGACAGCAATGCGGTTGCGATGCTGGAGCTCGATTCCGGCGGGGTGGATGCGGTAGTAGCTGATATCGCGATTGTCCGTGAATATATGAAGAACAATCCGGAACGCAAGCTGAAGGGGATTCTGGATACGGCGAGCTTTGGTTCCGAGTTTTACGGGATTCTGCTGCCCGCTGGCAGTGAGCTCAAGGCGAAGCTGGATCCGGCAGTCACGAAGCTGCTTGAGGACGGTACTTATACGAAGATTTATAAAGAATGGTTCGGTGAAGAGCCGAACATCGACAATGTGCTAAACGCGAAGTAAGGCGGCAAAAGGCGTGCGTTATGAAACAAGTTGCGCATGCCTTTTCTCATACTAGGAGGACGAGCGCATGCATTTTCGATTCGAAATTATCTTCGATTATATTCCTCTTCTGCTCAAAGGCGCTGCGCTGACGATCGGGATCTCCGCGCTTGCCATTGTGCTGGGCTCTATTCTTGGGCTTGTTGTCAGCTTTGGCAAAATGTCCACCAGATGGTATTTCAGCTGGCCGATAAGCGGCTATATTCATTTTTTTCGAGGGACGCCATTATATGTGCAAATCTTGATCGTGCATTTTGGGCTTGTACCCGCCTGTATCGGACATACCGATGCCATCGTTGCGGCTGTGACTGCACTTGCGCTGAACTCGGCGGCGTATACGGCAGAGATTTATCGGGCGGGTATCCAGTCCATTGACAAAGGGCAGACGGAAGCCGCGCAATCGCTTGGCATGACGAGTGGTCAGACGATGCGGTTTATCATACTCCCTCAGGCAGTGAAACGGATGATTCCGGCTTTTGGCAATGAATTTATCGTTCTGATCAAGGATTCCTCGCTAGTAGCGCTTATTGCGGCGCCGGAATTGATGTACTGGAGCAATGTGATGCGCGGTCAATATTTGCGTGTATGGGAGCCGTATTTGACGGCTGCCTTCATCTATCTGATTCTGACCTATTCGCTTAGCAAGCTGTTGGGCTGGATGGAGAAGAGAGGGGTGACGGGATGAGCACGGCTCCGATTATCGAGGTTACAAATCTCCACAAGTCATTTGGCACAAATATCGTCCTGCGGGATGTTTCGATGCAGGTTGCACCTGGTGAGGTTGTTGTTATTATCGGACCATCAGGTTCGGGAAAGTCGACACTGCTCCGCTGCCTGAACGGGCTCGAGAAGCCGGAGAACGGTGACATCAGAATCGAAGATCGTTCCTTGATGCAGGCAGGGGTCAAAATAACGGAGATCCGTTCTCGAATGGGGATGGTGTTCCAGCAATTTAATTTATTCCCTCATCTGAATGTGCTTCGTAATATTACACTCGCACCTGTGCAGGTTCGTAAGCAAACACCAATAAAAGCAGAGGAGCTTGCGATGTCACTGCTTGGCAAGGTGGGTCTTCTTGAGAAGGCTGGCCATTATCCGGCTTCATTATCTGGCGGGCAGTCACAGCGGGTTGCGATTGCAAGGGCGCTCGCAATGGAGCCTCAGATTATGCTGTTCGATGAGCCAACGTCGGCGCTTGATCCGGAGATGGTTGGTGAGGTGCTTGCTGTTATGAAGGAGCTTGCGGCGGAGGGGATGACGATGGTCATCGTGACGCATGAGATGGGTTTTGCCCGTGAGGTTGGTCATCGGGTGTTGTTCATGGAGCAGGGAGTGATCGTCGAAGAAGGTACTCCTCAGATGCTATTTGATGATCCGAAGCAGGAGCGGACGAGGGCTTTTTTATCCAAGGTATTGTAAACGGCCTACACACGCATAAGGTGAAATCTTCGCGGATACCCTACTAATGGCAAAGGAGGGGATTGGAAGCGATGGAATCGACAAGCGAATTTGTAGCGAAGGTCCATGACACACAGGCTAAGCAGCGGAAGAATAAGAATTATGGAAAAGGCAAGCCGTCCCAAAAGCTGCAAAACGTGCAGCATACAAACAATCCATAGCAATAAGCCAAGATTCGCCCGACTATCGGTCAAATTCCGAGAGCGGGCGGATTTTATGAATACGAGCTAAGACTTATCCATGGATTGACAAAAGATAGGAGTTACGGCATCATAAACATATGAATAGTTGCTCATATATGTATAAAGTGAGGTGTCAGTCTTATGAGTCATGAGCATAGCGACGGGAAACAGCAACATACCGGTTCTGAGGCTCATACCCATTTCGAAGGGGAGCAGGCGCACAGCTGCAGCGGTCAGAATCATAGTCATAGCCACAGTCACGCGCATCACGGTCATCACGGTCATGATCATGGCCACCATGGGCATCATCATCATTTTGATATGTCTGGCAACAAAACCGGATTATTTATTGCATTAATCATTACTGCAGGTATTATGGTGTTGGAGTTTGTAGGTGGATTGGTGACAAACAGCCTAGCGCTGCTGTCAGACTCCGGACATATGCTTAGCGACGTCAGCGCATTAATCCTCAGCTTAGTTGCTGTATGGTTCGCGGCCCGTCCGGCTTCGGCGGTTCGTACGTATGGTTTTCACCGGTTTGAAATTTTAGCGGCATTATTTAATGGGGTTACCCTTGTTGTTATTTCTGTTTTTATTATATGGGAAGCAGTCGGAAGAATGTTTGACCCGCCTGATGTGGCAAGCGGTTCGATGATGCTGATTGCGGCAGTTGGCCTCCTGGCTAACCTCGCGAGTGCTTGGGCGCTCATGCGCAAAGGGGATGTCCATAACAATCTGAATGTACGAAGCGCTTATCTGCATGTGCTGGGCGATGCGCTTGGTTCAGTCGGGGCGGTTGCAGCGGGGCTTCTTATCTATTGGTTCGACTGGAATATCGCTGATCCGATTATTTCGATCGTAGTTGCTGTGCTGATTGTGAAAAGTGCATGGGGAATGCTGAAGCATACCGTCCATATCCTGATGGAGGGGACCCCGGTGAATATAGATGAGCAGGAGGTTCGTGCGGCGCTTGGTGAGCTACCAGGCGTAGTTGATGTGCATGACCTGCATATCTGGACGATTACTTCCGGACTTGATTCGTTAAGCTGCCACTTGCAGGTTGCAGACGGCACGGACTGCCAGCAGGTGCTGCAAGCAGCTATTGCGCTCATCGAAGAGCGCTTTGGCATTCAGCATTCGACGATTCAAGTCGAGAGCTCGCGTATCCGCCATATGGAGCTGCAGGTGTAGCGTTCCATACAAAAAAGCCGCCCCTTTCTCAAGGGACGGCTTTTTTTTTGCCTTGTGATTACAGATTAATGTATCGTTCGAAGATCGGACCGAAGTCCTTCACTTTATATTGCTTCTGCGCGCCTTCGAGCCAAGCGAATGCCGATTTGTTCAGCTTGTCGAACGTATCAGCTACATCGTAGTCACCTTTGTGCGCATGGCTTAATGTAGAGGAGGCAAGCTCCAGGCTTTGACGTGCAAAGCTGAGGCTGATGTCGTTCTCGTGGTTAATTTCGGCGATTTTGATCAAGGATTTGTATAAGTCCTTTACTTGCTCGATATTCTTCTTATTCACATCAATGCTGAATGGAACGGAGCCGATCGTAAATTTAATCTCGACATCAAGGTCGACTGTACCCGCTGTTTCCAGCGCTACACTGGCGATCTTGTTCGTTGCGTACGAATAACGGTGCAGCATCCGTTTCTTGCTTACGGCACTTGTTCCATCCAGATGAATGAGTGCATAGTTCGTGAAGCAGTACTCATCTGTTTTCGATTTGATTAGAAAATAAATTTTTTCCCCATCTTCGTGCATGACGTAATCGTCAGAATCTACTTTGTCATAATTCTCCGGTCGGATGACCGCTCCAATATCACTTAGGCCGAGCAGATCGGCAGCTACTTTTCCGAACAATCTTACCATTCCCTTCAATGAAATAATAGCTCACTCTACCATTATATATGCGGTCTGGGGGATTATTCTAGTTTCGATATACCTAGATCAAGATTGCTCGGCGGCTGCTTTGGATGAAGCCATTTTATCCTCCATATGCTGTCTTTTCACCAGAATAGCGGCGATGATAAGCATAAGGCCATTAATAATAAACACCCATTTGATCGGGATGATCCCGCCGAGTACACCACCAAGCACCGGTCCAAGCATCGTTGCGAACTGCGTGGAAGACTGGTTCAAGCTGAATGCCCTGCCCCGGAAGCTGGTCTCCGTCGACTTCACGATCATGGCGTTAATTGAAGGAGTTACTCCGGCAAAGAACAGACCGTACGCAAAGCGCAGAATGCCAAATTCGGTAATATGCCCGACAAAAAACTGCAGGCAGTTGCCGATCCCGCCGCCTAACAGACCGATAAAGAGTACTTTTGAAAAGCCGATCTTCGAGCCTATCTTACCCCACTGCGGAGCAGCGATAAGCGTTGCGATCCCGACAGCCGAGAACACAATCCCTGATTGTAAGGAGGCATCATCCGGATTCGCTCCGAGCTGCAGGACATAAACGGTAAGCAGTGGCTCCAGAATCATGACCGAGAACATCGCAAGCCCGGACATGACAAGCAGCGCCATAAATGCTTTGTTTTGCGTGGCATGCTTCAAGTCATCGATGACGGAAGAGCGTACGCCGGTGCGGTTGAACTTTTGCTCGGTAGCGAAGAAGGTCGCGATAAGTGCTGCCACAAGCACGATACAGCCGGAGAAAATAAAAGACTCCCGGTTACCAATGTAATGGCTGACCGTACCGCCGATGAGCGGACCCATAATGCCGCCTGTTGCGCCAGAGGTTGCCATAATGCCAAGTGCATAGCCGGATTTATCCTCCGGTGTATTAGTTGCTACCAATGCAATTGCAGCTGGCACGTAGCCGGCGAGCAGGCCTTGGAATACCCGCAGAATGAGGAACACATATGGATCATGGATAAAGAACGTAGTGAAATAAAGAGCCGCCAAGGCGAAGCCCGAACGAATGAGCATCGGCTTGCGGCCATATTTGTCTGCGAGTGATCCCCAGTATGGCGCGATAAGCGCACTGGCCAGGAACGTAATACCAAACGCGAATCCGGACCACATTTCCAAATGGCTGTCGACACCCAGATCATTATGTAAGAACAACGGAATGAACGGAATCGATACAGAATAGGCCGTGCTGCAGAAGAAAACGCCAATCCATAAGATGATCAAGTTGCGTTTCCACGAGTAAGGTTGGGTCATTTCAGTCACATCCTAAAAAGTGCGTCGTTTTCTTTTATTGTAAACCTATTTTTACAGAATCTCCATGTTGAGCGGGAAAAACGATACTTTTGTCCTTGAAATTGCTGCCACACTCTGGTGGCGGACTGTGAGTATGCCTCACTAAATAGTGAGGAATTTCGCCGTGAAAGTAGCTTGAAAACACCATTGAGCAGCCAAAAATAAGGGTAGGCTCACTGTTAGTGAGCCTAAACGTAAATATAGTGAGGCTAGGCTAACTAATCACAAGATTAGCTGTGGGAGGCTGCGAATTAGTGAGTTTCACCTCATTAATTAATGAGGTGACCTCATAAAACAAGCACCCGCGTTGGTAAGCGGAGGCTCGAGTAAGCTAGTTAGTTATCAGCGTACCTAATGCTTCAACGCCTCCAGCAGGCAGGCGTTGAATAAATCCAGTTCCTCATAGAAGATCGCATGCCCGCTATTATCGAAGCGGAGCAGGACGGAATTCGGGATAGTATCTTTCATGATGATGGCGAGCTCGAACGGGCAGATGCGGTCGTACACCCCGTGGAAGATATAAGTCGGTACCTTAATCCGCTTCAGATCTGCGAGTACATTTTCATCCCGCAGAGTGTGACCGCAGGCGGTAATGGCGCGGGGCGATTGGTCGAGCTGCACCGAATCGAACCATTGTCGGAAGGCAGCTGTCGGCTCGTTATGGAAGAACAGCTTGCCGAACTCCTGCAGCATTTGTGGACGGTCGCGATTGGCAAGTGCAATCAGCGCATCTAGACCCTCAACGAGCATACCCTGCGGGAAACCAGGCTGCTTCGTAATATAGGGAGCAGCCGCAGCGAATAGGAGCAGCTTGCTTACACCATGCCCAGCATGACGTCCCATGTAGCGGACGGCAACGGCTCCGCCCATCGAGAAAGCAGCAAGCGTAATCTCCTTGAATCCCAGTGTATCTATGATGTATCGGACATCATCCGCCATCCGGTCAAGACTATAGCTCTCCCATGGTGAGTCCGACTTGCCGAAGCCGCGCAGGTCCAGCTGAATACAACGATAGCCATACTTGGGCAGCTGATTAACTTGATATTCATACATACGGTGATCAAGCGGATAACCATGAACGAACAAGACCGGCTGTCCAACTCCCGTATCCTCTACGTAGAGACTGACCCCCGGTTCGACATCCACATAATAGTTCAATGTGACATTCTCCTTCTTCCGCCAAATTCATTCCTTGTAGTAAAGGTATGAGACAGAACGACCTGTTAGAAGAAAGAAGCACCTATCTCAATCTCGCAGCTGCATCCTCCCATACGCCACTTGCAGCACAGGCGACAGAGGGGTGTTACGTTGGATTTCGTACAACGTAACAATGGTTGTGGACGTCACATAGCCGCCTATGTTGGATTTAATACAGTGAAATAGGCTCCATTCGCCGAGTAACCAAGCTATAGGTTCGATTCTGTTGGATGGAATCCAACAGAGGGGCGGTGGAGTCACACAAAGAGCGATTATACTGGATGAAATCCAACATGCGGCGCAAGAAGGAGTCACGGTATCTATCTGTGCATGCATCCCCCATATACGTGCATGCATCCCACATGCAGCACATGCGACAGAGGGCTGCTCCGTTGGATTTCGTCCAACGGAACAACGTTTGTGGACGTCACATAGCCGCCTATGTAGGATTTAATACAGTGAAATAAGCTCCATTCGCCGAGTAACCAAGCTATAGGTCCGATTCTGTTGGATAGAATCCAACAAAGGGGCGGTGCAGTCACAGAAGGAGCGATTATACTGGATGAAATCCAACATGCGGCGCAAGAAGGAGTCACGGTATCAATCTGTGCATGCATCCCCCATATACGTGCATGCATCCCACATGCAGCACATGCGACAGAGGGCTGTTACGTTGGATTTCGTCCAACGTAACAGCGTTTGTGGACTTCACATAGCCGCCTATGTTGTATTCAATACAGTGAAATAAGCTCCATTCGCCCAGTAACCAAGCTATAGGTCCGATTCTGTTGGATGAAATCCAACAGAGGGGCGGTACAGTCACACAAGTAGCGATTATACTGGATGAAATCCAACATGCGGCGTACGGGGTGCGGCTGATAAGGAAGGCAGTGGTAGGAGCACATCCGCAGCATGCAGCGCGCAGCGCATCAAAAAAAGCTGCCCCCAGCAGCCACTTTCATGACTTCTGAGGACAGCTAGTATAGCTATTAGATTCTTGCCATATTAGCCAGACTGCTGAACGCAATCGTACGATTGCGGCCGTCGCGTTTGGCCTGATAGAGCGCTTGATCTGCGTACTTGAAAAGCTCGAATACTTCATCGCTTATATCAGGAAAGGTGGCTACGCCAAGTGACATCGTCACTCTCTCGCCGATTGGCGTAATGGCGTGAGCAATCCGTTCACGAATCCGCTCGGCCACCTGAACCGCTTCGTCTTCCGAAGCATGAGGCAGCAGCATCGTGAATTCTTCTCCGCCGAACCTGCAGCAGTAATCCTCAGGCCCTTTTTCGCTTTGCATCACATCCGCGACAAACTTTAACACTTCATCGCCCATATGATGGCCGTGCCGGTCATTTACGCTCTTGAAATGATCAAGGTCCATTAGAATGACCGAGAACGGAGTGCCTTGCTCCTTCCACAAAGTTGTAATGGCGCCCATCGTTCTGCGATTCGTCAGACCTGTCAACGCATCGGTGTTCGCCTCGGCATGAAGCTCTTCTTTCTGTTGACGCAGCTTATTGAAGGCAACCGCCACTGTATTCATCAATTGATTCGCTTCATAGTTCCAGCTAATATCAGCTGTCAGCGGCTTCAGCTTCTCATCTCCGCTGGAGAGGCGGGAGGCGTAAGTAGCCAGACGATTAAGAGGATGCGCCAGCTTACGGGACAGCCAGAAGGACAGCAAGACCAGCAACAGAACAAATGGCGCCGAGAACTTCATCATTTCTCTAACGACATTCTCCGAAATATTCACCACATGATCCTGCGGGGTTTGAGACACAATGCCCCAACCAGCAGCAGGTACAGGAGCAAAGCCAGCGAGGAAGTTCTGCCCCTGCACATTAATAACCCGCTGAGCTCCTGCTAGTCCTTTCATAAGCTTTTGAACGACAGGGTTATCGCTTACATTCTCAGAAATACGTTCCTTATTGGGATGATAGATCAAGTTGCCGGAAGAATCGACGACATAGAAGTAGGAACCGCTGGTCGTGCTTGCCTGAACCCCAAGAATATCGCGAAAAATATTCGCCTGCTGCAGGTAGATCGACCCTCCGACAAAACCCTTGTAGTTGCCGGCATGATCGAAGATCGGAGCAGTTACGAGCACAATCAATCGATTCGTTATCGCATGGAACGGCTTGGAGATATAAGGCTTCTTCAACTTAAGTGCCTCCATAGTGGCTTCCGAATCCGGTTTGCTTCCGATCAAATTCAGATTGTTTGGAGAGGTGGAGACAATCACGCCGCTCGTGTTCACGATAGTCAGAGAGTTGAAATACGGGCTTGTCCCCATAAAAAAATCAAGCTGAGACAGCACATTCTGATCGCTCAGCTCCACCTCAGAGAAGTAATCTGCCGTTACTTGAAGACTCTTTTGCATGGAAATCACAAGAGACTCCGTCGTTTTGCTCAAATTAAGCGCAGCAACACCGTTCATTTCGATTGTATTATTGAAGAGCGATTTTCGCTCGGTATTATAGCCGATAATGGTACTAATAATGATCGTAACAAGAACAGATAGGATGACAACAAATGAAATAATAGATGAAAGCTTGAATCCTCTGCGCGGCCGGATCTTGTAGGTCATATTGTAAAAATATGCTCCTTCCTAATTCTTACTAATCGATAGTGTATCATTTTTTGTCGAAAGTATCGATAATCATTCTAAAACGCAGTAAAAAGCCCATCTGCCTCCCGCATGAAGCCAAGGAGAACAGATGGGCGTTCCTTTTTATTAACCTTTTACAGCGCCAGCTACAACGCCTTTTACAATGTACTTCTGCAAGAAGATAAACACTACGATCGAAGGCAGAACAGCCATAACCATGGCGGTCATTGCATACTGCCAGTCTGATGTATATTGGCCAACGAACGTGTAAGCCGCAAGGGTCAGAGTCTTCGTATCCGGCGAGCCGTTAACCATAAGGAGCGGCAGCAGGAAGTCATTCCACATCCACATAACGTCGATGATGATGATTGTTGTCGTTACCGATTTCAGCAGCGGGAAGATCACGCTGAAGAAGAGGCGGAAGCCGGAAGCGCCGTCGATTGTTGCGCTCTCGTCAATTTCTTTCGGGATACCTTTTACAAATCCATGGTAGATGAACACGGCCAGTGGTGCGCCAAAGCCCCAGTACAGAAGGCCAAGTCCCCAAGTGCTTTCCGTAATGTGAAGATCCTTCGACAGTTGAAGAACCGTCAGCATGATAGATTGGAACGGAATCAACATTGGCAAAATGCACAGCAGGTACAATAAGCCGCTCCATCTTGTTTTCGTACGAGCAAGCTTATAAGCTGCGATCGAGGAGACGAACACAATCCCGATCAGACCAACACCTGTAATAACGAAGTTGTTCAGGAACAGCTTCGGATAGTTAATAAAGGACCATACATGCTCATAGTTGCCAAACGCCAGCTTTTTCGGCAGGGCAATAACGTCTGTCATTACCTCGCCAAAGCTCTTGAAGGAGTTGTTAATGGCAAGGAACAAAGGATACAGGAACAACAGAGACAGGAGGACCATCACAACTTCGAGTATGATGCGTCCAGCTTTCGATTGACGGTTCATTATGCCTCAACCTCCCTGCGTTTGAAGATCGTCAATTGAACAATAGTTACGATAAGAACGGCAACGAACAGGATCAGCGCTTTGGCTGTACCATAGCCGTATAGATTGTTTTGGAACGTGTCACGGTAAATGTCATAAGCGATACTGTAGGTCGTTCCGCCAGGACCGCCGCCAGTCAGCGACAGGATGACGTCGAATACTTTGATCGAGTTCGTAAGCGCCATAAAGACAGAAATCGTAATCGAAGGCGCAAGCAACGGCAGCGTAATGTTGAAGAAGCGGCGAAGCGGGCCAGCTCCGTCTACGGTAGCTGCTTCCTTCAGATCATCTGGAACCGACTGCAGACCAGCGATATAGATAACAAGGTAGAAGCCAACCGACTGCCAGATCGAGACAAGCAGGATGGAGATAAAGGCAAGTCCAGGTTCACCTAACCAGCTAAGCTTGAAGATTCCCCAGCCTGTACTAGCTCCAAGCGACTCGAAGCCTTGCATGAAGATGAACTTCCAGATAAAGCCGACGATTACAAGGCTGAGAATGTACGGGATAAAGAATGCCGCACGCAGCCAGGTTGTTGATTTGAGCTTCATGTCGAGAACCAATGCGAGCAGAATAGCAAGCACGTTCACAAGCACGATGTAGAGTACCGCGTATTTTATCGTAAACCATGCGGATTGGGTAAAGTTCGTGTCATGCAGGAAAATTTGCTTGAAGTTATCAAGTCCGATAAATTTAGGATGCTTCGAGATACCGTTCCACTTCGTCAGGGAATAACGGATCGTCATCGCGAACGGGATATAAAAGGCAATTGCGATACAAATGAGAACTGGCAGTGTGAACAAGCCAAACTCGATTTTCTCGCTCCATCTTCTCCCCATTTTCTTAAACATATGTGCACCTCTTCTCGATGTCGTCAGTTGTTACGGGTAGTCTTGGTGTGATTAGCCGACTATACATCAGTACCTTATTCGATATACTGTGTATTATAATTGGACCGCCTGACAGCCAAAATGGATATATGAAAACTGTTAGGGGTAAAAAGGTGAACGAAAGCACGAAGACAGTGGGGAGTGTTAGCAATCGCAAATTACATAGCAAAAGGGTGGACCGCATTAACCGAGCGTGTGTCCAGCCGATTAGTGAACAAGCTTATTTTGCTTTTTACGACGATCATTATTCTTGTTGTAGGATCTTTGACTTTTATCTCGTACAAAATGCTGCAGCGGGAAGCGCTGAATAACAGCATCGCAAGTACATCGAATAACCTTCTCCTGGTTAATAAAAATCTGGAGGATTACCTGCTTGGCATGGAGCAGCTGTCGCTGCCGCAAATTAATTATGATGAGCTGGCTTTTGCCATCAGCCATGCGGCAACCAACTACGCGTCCAAAATGTATATCGAGAATTACTTGCGTAATATGTACTTTTCCCGCAGCAATGAGGATCTGGAAGCCATCTATTTATATTTTGTAAGCAGCGGGACGTACTACACGATCTCCAAGGAGAACTTCGATATTAAGATTCGGTCGGGTCAGGCGGAAAATATTCCGTCGATGTCCTGGTACAAACAGGCGATGGATAATTCGAAAAATCAGGCGTATCAATCCTTCCTGATGTCGAATGCCGAACGCGGCTACGATATGGATCCAAGCCGGAGCTTTATGGCTTATCACCGGGTACTTCGCTCCATTGCGACAAGAGCGCCGCAGGCGGTTGTCTCCTTCTATTACAACAAGAGCACGATGAACAAGATAATGAAGGATGTTCCTTACAACAAGGGGCAGCATCTTTTCCTCCTTAGTCCAGATAACACTCCGTTCGTGCTGGATGATCGGTCCTTCTATGAGACGATGGAAGGCAATGGCGTGCTGAAGCAGTTGAAGGCGGGTGGCTCTAATGCTAACGCTAATAATGACGGCTTAACTTGGGAATCCCCGGAGGACAGCAAATATTTGGTCGTCTACAACGTTGGGGAGCAGGAGGGATGGAAGCTGGTGAAGCCCCTCCCCTACACGGAATTGTATGCGGCGGCCAAAGCAACACGGAACCTGAACTTCATCATCGGTTTCCTGTTCCTGCTGCTAGCCGTTGTTCTCATTACCTACTTCTCGAATGCGGTAACGAAGCCGCTTAAGCTGCTGTCGCAGCAGATGAAACGGTTCAGTACCGGTGATTTTGAAGCTTCAACGGAGGTTGTTGGGCGAGATGAATTGGCTTATCTATCCCGTCATTTTAACCAGATGGTTAGCCGGACGAACGAACTCATTACAGAACGGTACAAGATGAAGCTGGTGGAGAAAAATGCAATCTTGAAAGCTTTAGAGGCGGAGATTAATCCGCATTTCCTCTATAACGCGCTGCAGGCGATCTCAACGAAAGCGCTCAAGGCCGAGCGTTTCGATATTGCAGACATGGTGGATGCCCTTGCCCTTACGCTTCGTTATTGCATCAGCGGCAAAGATATCGTTCGCGCGAGCGAAGAGCTGCTGCATATCGAGCGGTATATGTCGCTGCAGAAAGCTCGGTTCGGCGGCAGGCTCCAGCTTGTAATGGACTGGGAGCAAGAACTGAAGGAGCTGGAGATTCCGAAGCTGTCTATTCAGACGCTGGTTGAGAATGCGATTAAGCATGGAGTAGAGATGGTATCCACTCCAGTTACGATCAAGATTAGCGCGAGCGCGGCAGGTGGATATGCTTTTATAACCGTCAGCGATAATGGCCCGGGATTTGCAGAAGGCAGGCTTGGTCAGGTGATGCAATCCTTTGATGCCGACTGGGATGAACGGGCAGAGGAAGAGGGCAGTGTAGGGCTGGTGAATTTAAATACAAGACTCAAGCTGCTGTATGGGACTAGCTCGCAGCTTGTCATAAGGACCAGTCCTTCCGGAACAGAAATGGAAATGCTAATACCGCGAGGAGGCGGGCAATATGTATAGAGTGCTGATTATAGATGATGAGGAACCCCTTCGTGAAGCCATTCGCATATTAGGCGATTGGAAGGGGCTTGGCGTAGGAGAAGTATTGGAAGCAACGGATGGACAGATGGGGCTGGAGCTCATTGCGAAGCATCAAGTGGATCTGGTCATGGTCGATATGAAAATGCCAACAATGAGCGGGGCCGAGCTGCTGCAGGCGCTGGAGCGGGACTATCCGGATCTGCCTGCTATTGTCATCAGCGGCTATAACGATTTTGAATATACGCGTCAGGCCATCCGCTCCAAGGTCGTGGATTACCTATTGAAGCCAATTAATCGCCATGACCTGAATGCTGCGCTCCGCAAGGCCGTTGATCTGCTGGAGGCGCGCCGCGTACGGGAGAGCGAGTTCATTAACCGCAATATTACCCTTAATATGTCCTTGCCGAAGCTGAAGGAGAAAATGTATTTGTCCATTATCGACCGAAGCTTCCGCAGTCAGACGAATGAAGCGTTCCTGCCGCTGATCGGAGCGGATGATCCGGAGAACCGGTTTGCGGCTGTTGTTCTTAGGATGCTTAATATGGAAAAGGTACGCTCGGCAAGGTTCCATTCGGACGTTGACCTGCTTCATTTTGCCGTGGCGAATATGCTTAATGAGATCGCAGGGGAGTACTTTCAAGCTTTCAGCTTCGCTAGCCCGCGTCAGGACCGTGAGCTCATTGTCATTCTGACGATGAAGGGCGCGTACCAGGAGGATATCGTTTATCGCTGTCTGCATCAGATGAATAAAGCGCTGGCTGCTCTGCAGGATCTTCTAGGTATTGTTGCCGTAGCGGGTATCGGGACGCCGTGCACAGGAATTATGGAAATCGCATCGTCTTATGAGACGGCTAAGGCGGCTATCAGCGGCATTGATCTGCTCAAGCTGAAAGGGTATTCCGTTACGAATACCGTTGTAAAACCATCCAAGGAGATTTCTCCAATCACGGGGCGGATTCAATTGTTCCGCGCTGCGCTTGAAGCGGGCAATTCAGCAGGGGCGAAATCCATCCTAAGCGAGGAGCTGCGGAAATGGAGCAGCGAGGGCTTTTTCACCATTGGAGAGGCGGATCAGATGATTGCGCGGTTCATCATTATGATGAACGATATGTCCCTGGAGCTTGGTGTGCCGCGGGATAAGCTGCCGATTATGGAAGAGCATCCGATTCGTTTTATGCGGTTATCTGAGGATTTCGTAAACTATGAGCAGTTCAGTAAGCTGCTGGATGATGCGCTTCACTTCTATCTGGAGCAGATTCGGATGACGCAGACGACCTTCGAGATTGGGGATATTAAAGCCTATATCGATAACCGTTATTATGAAGACATCAAAATTTCGATGTTTGCTGATAAATATTTTCTAAGCAGAGAGTACATAATGAAGCTGTTCAAACAGCAGTTCGGATGCGGCATTCATGAGTATGTGCAGAGGATCAGGATGGACAAGGCGAAGGAGCTGCTGGATGATCCAAGCCTGAAAATACAGGATATTTCCGAGCGGCTGGGCTACAAGGATAAGAACTATTTCAGCAAAGCGTTCCGGAATTACTTCTCTGTATCGCCAACGGAATATCGGGCAGCAAGCAAAGAAGGATAAAAAGTGAACAAATGCAACACTCCGCTTTTTTACCCTTAACTAGTCACTTATGTGCATTCTTATCCCGATTCGTATTCATTATGATAAACGTGTGCATAAGGTTAGCTTGATGTCGACCCTCGAACAAGATGGGATGCCAGAAACGCTGACAACTATGAGAAATGGGGGCGTTACAATGTTTAAACGAATTGCAACGGTGTCGCTCAGCCTTGCGCTGGTCGGCGGTATGCTCGCTGGATGCGGCGGCAACAACGGCAACGATACAAGTAACAACAGCGGTACAAATAATGGTGGAGCAGCTTCGGACAAGCCAGTAACGATTAACATGTTCACAGCTTCGCCGGAGTACACGGACGCGTTCAACGCATATATCGCCGAGTACAAAAAGGTAAAACCAAACGTAACAATCAACCTTGAAATCATGCAAGCCGATTACAATACAGTATTGAAATCCAAGATCGCTTCGGGCAGCACGCCTGACGTATTCCAAACAACAGCTGGCGGCGACATTGATACATTCGCTGAGTACAGTGCAGATCTGACAAGCGAACCACTTGCAGCTGCTATGACAGATGGCGTTAGAACGAACATGACTTCTTCTGACGGCAAAGTGCTGGGTCTGCCGATTAAAGGCAACCTGATGACGCTGATCTACAACAAGAAGCTTCTGACTGATGCTGGTATTGCAGAACCACCTAAGACATTAACAGAACTGAACGATGATATTGCGAAGCTCCAAGCAAAAGACATTACGCCATTCGCCAACGCTTATAAAGAGTGGTGGGTATGGAAGCACATCTTCCAACACTTCGTGAATGCAGCTGCTGAAGATGCAGGTACAACACCTAAAGAATTGGTACAACAATTCATCGATGGCAAAACAACGTTTAACGATCATCCGATTCTGAAGGATAACTTCTTCAACTTCATCGATCTGACGGTTAAGAACGGTACAGACAAACCACTTGAGCGCGACAGCAATGCTGAAGTAAGTGACTTCGCACAAGGCAAAGCGGCATTCATGACTGGTAAAGGCGCATGGGATGAAGAAGCAATTAAGAAAATCAGCCCGGATATTCAAATCGGAATCGCTGGCTACCCTGTAAGTGAAAAACCAGAGCAAGCGCTGATAGTAACAGGTGCAGACCAAGCGCTTCGCATTAACAAGGACTCTAAAGTGGCAAGAGAAGCAATTGACTTCTTCAACTGGCTGTATACTTCGGACTACGGCAAACAATGGTTCTCGAGCGTAGCTAAAGTTATCCCGCCAATCAAGGACGCTCCGCTTCCTGACCTGGATATGCCTAAAGAGATGGATGAGATCCTGAAAACGGGTAAATCCGGCGATCTGTCGGTTAACTACTCGCTTGATACGTTCCACCAGAAGTTCGGTGAGATCATGCAGGCTTACATCGGTAAGAGCAAGTCGAAAGACCAAGCAATCAGCGAAATTCAGACTGCATGGCAGCAATTCGGGTCGGCCGAATAAGCTGGACCTTTATTAAACAAAAGTGGCCGTGTTGGTGATGAACCGATACGGCCGCTTTTTGTTTTGTGGTATTGTGGCGTTGTATTTCTTCCAACGTAAGACCGCTATTCGCGGGATGCTGTAAGCTCTGTTGGATTTCATCCAACGGAATTCAGCAAAAGGGCAGGGGAGGCTGGTCAGGTTGGATTTCATCCAGTAACTTTCGCTCATAATGAGCTTGTATCGCCCAAATGAACTGATTCTGCTGGATAAAATCCAATGTAGCTATAGCTACTGGGCTGGTACGCATCATTCTGATGGATAAATTCCAATGTAGCTAGGGAGAAGGTTTCGCACTGGTGAGTACAACCTCGGGCCTACGTTGGATTTCATCCAACGTAATTCAGCACAGGGGCAACTGGAGGCAAGCTAGGTTGGATTCTATCCAGTAACTTTTGCTCTTGATGCGCTTGTATCGCCAAAATGAGCTGATTCTGCTGGATGAAATCCAATGTAGCTATAGCTACTGGGCTGGTACGCATCATTCTGATGGATAAATTCCAATGTGGCTAGGGAGAAGGTTCGAGAGGTTATCACTTCGGCTCAATTCCGCTCTAGGGAGTACAACCTCGGGCTTACGTTGGATTTCATCCAACGTAATTCAGCACAGGGGCAGCTGGAGGCGAGCTAGGTTGGATTCTATCCAGTAACTGTTGCTCATAATGAGCTGGTTTCGCCTAAATGAACTAGTCCTGTTGGATGAAATCCAATGTAGCTATAGCTACTAGGTTGGTACGCATCATTCTGATGGATAAATTCCAATGTGGCTAGGGAGAAGGTTCGAGAGGTTATCACTTCGGCTCAATTCCGCTCTAGGGAGTACAACCTCGGGTTTACGTTGGATTTCTTCCAATGTAATTCAGTACAGGGGTATGTGGAGGGAGCTAGGTTGGATTCTATCCAGTAACTGTCACTCACAATGAGCTTGTATCGCCTAAACGAGCTGATTCTGCTGGATGAAATCCAATGTAGCTATAGCTACTGGGCTGGTACGCATCATTCCGATGGATAAACTCCAATGTAGCTTGGCACCGAAGTATTAAATTTCTGTGGTTGGGTTAATTAACAACCATTTTTGCATACACGATTCTGATTTCGAACTGAGAGGCGGTAATAAGTATGATGGGGATACACGTAATAAAAGAAAATGGTCTGAATCTGGTGTTTGAGGTGCGGGAGAACGGCGATGTTTTGCTGCTTCATTTTGGCGCGCTGCCTTGGCGTGAGGAGCTGGTGTCCGATGCTGAAAAGGTTGGATACCGTCTGCTTGAGCTGCAGCTAACAGGTGAAGATCGAGCTGAATACCACGGCCGTACGCACCGTGCTTCTTATCCGGGATTGCGGATGGTATTCGTTTCATTGTTTGATGTGCGTAATGATTTGGGTCGGAAGCTAGTAGTTGGATTGAAGGACCCTGTGACTGGAGTGGCGGCAGAGTGGCATGTTCAGTTCTATGACGGCGTATCGATTGCCCGCTGTTGGACGGAACTGTGGAATAGTGGTGCTGAGGAAGTTGGCGTTGAGTATGTTTCATCGTTCGCGTTGACAGGGTTTGATAAAGAAGGCGAAGGCGACCGTGATGAGAAGCTGACGGTTACTCTTGCGCATAATGCTTGGCAAAGCGAGCTGCAGTGGCGGACTTATACACTGCCTGAGCTCGGGATGTCTCATCTCATTGATCGAGGTTCTAAGCGTGTAGCCTTCAGTAATACGGGTTCATGGTCAGGTGCCGAGCTGATTCCAATGGCTGTGTTGTCGAATACGGCATCTGGTGAGAGTTTGTTCTGGCAGATCGAGCATAATGGCTCGTGGCATTGGGAGTTTACTGATCAAGTAGATCGGCTAACGGTTCTTATCAGCGGCCCTACCGAGCATGACAATCATTGGTGGCTGAAGCTGGCGCCGGGCGAGCGTTTTGTATCTGTACCTGTTGCAGTAGGAGCGGTTGAAGGTGGGATCGAAGAGGCGGCAGAACAGCTGACTACGTATCGTCGTCGGATCCGCCGGGAGAATGATGATAACAAACTGCTGCGTGTAATTTTTAATGATTATATGAACTGTTTGTGGGGCTCGCCAACAACCGAGAAGCTGCTCCCGCTTATTGATGCCGCTGCTGACGTGGGCTGCGAATACTTCTGTATTGATGCAGGCTGGTACGCACCGGGCGAATGGTGGGATGGCGTTGGCCAGTGGCTTCCGTCGGAGGAGCGCTTCCCGGAAGGAATCAAATATGTGCTAGATTATATTCGCAGCAAAGACATGATTCCTGGACTGTGGCTGGAGCTTGAAGTGATGGGCATCAACTCACCGAAGCTGGCGGAGACCGATGACAGCTGGTTCTTTATGCGTCATGGGAAGCGGGTTAAAGATCGCAGCCGTTATCAGCTGGATTACCGTAACCCTAAGGTTATCGCGCATGCGGATGAAGTCATTCGCCGACTTGTCGAGGACTATGGCGTTGGTTACATCAAGATGGACTACAACATAAATGCAGGGATTGGCACCGAGACGGATGCAGACAGCATGGGTGATGGCCTGCTGCAGCATAACCGTGCTTATCTTGCTTGGCTCGACGGCGTGTTCGCTCGTTATCCGGAGCTGGTCATCGAAAACTGCTCAAGCGGCGGTATGCGCATGGACTATGCAATGCTGAGCCGTTACAGCATTCAGTCTACAAGTGACCAAGAGGATTACATCAAATACGCTGCAATTGCAGCTGGTTCGCCTGCCGTGCTGACACCAGAGCAAGCTGCTGTATGGTCCTATCCGCTTCGCGAAGGCGATGACGAGGAAGTCATCTTTAACATGGTTAATGCTCTGCTGCTTCGTGTTCACCAGTCCGGCCACCTAGCGGAGTTGAGTCCGCGCCGCCGCGAGCTGGTGAAAGAGGCGCTTGATTATTACAAAACGATCCGCGGCGACATCCGCGAAGCGCTGCCAGTCTGGCCGCTTGGCCTGCCGGCCCACGGCGACGACTGGATCAGCCTCGGCCTGCGCCGCGGCGACAAGCTCTATCTCGCCATATGGCGCATCGACGGCGAGTCGCCCGATCTTGCACTGCCGCTGCCGGAACTCGGCGGCAAGGTTGTATCCGTGCGCTGCGCTTACCCTGCAGCAGCAACCGATAGCAGCTGCAGCTGGGACACATCCGCAGGCGAGCTTCGCGTCACGCTGCCAAACTTGCGCACCGCGCGGCTGTTTGAGCTGACGGTTGGCTAGACGCCAACTGTAGTAAAGTAGGCCACGGGTTATCCCGGTGGCCTTTTGCTCGTTTCGCCGCGCACCTACGTTGCAAATGGAGAAGCAGATTGGAGCGTACGAGCCTAGTAATTAGCTAGTTGAAGTACCGCCGTGTGCCTACGTTGAAGATGGAGCAGCGGGTTGGAGAGTGTAATCCCAGTAATTAGTTGTTTCAAGTACCACGGCACGCCTACATTGGATTTCATACAGCAAAATTGATGCGCCGCGCCTAGTAACTGAAGCAACATTGGATATCATCCAGCAGAAACAGCGCATTGGGGCGGTAGAAGTTCATTCCCGCGAAAGTTACTGTATAAAATCCAACTTAGCCCACAGTAAGCAGTGATCATGGAATTTAGGTTGGATGAAATCCAACTTGTAGATAGATACTTCATCGGCTAATGATGAGAATATCTATTACGTCTAACTAAATTATGGTAAACTACTTCCAGACGAAGAACGTCCGAAGCCATTTGCATATGGCCTTGGGCGTTCTTTTTTTATTTTAAAGGAGGATTACTTAAATGGTTGGCTTTGAAGAGGCGCATAAACGATTTATAGAGAAGCATACGGAGTTACGTACAGGGGAGAGGAGAGGGCGGCTCGTTAGAGGCCATAATCATGCAGAAAAGCTGTTGCTGCAGAACATCTGGTGGCCGGTGTTTGGTAATCTCGAGCACCTGCATCCTGAATATGAAATCTATGACTGGAACCGCAAATCGCAGTTTCTCGACTTTGCCTTCCTGCCTCCGTATGGCCAATTTGGCATAGAGGTAGATGGTTTTCAGAGCCATGTGAAAGATATGGACCGCGAGAGGTTCAGTTATTCTCTCAACAGAGATACCTTCCTTACTGGGCTAGGTTGGACGATGATTCATTTTTCTTACGATGATGTGCTGAACCGTTCAGATATATGCAAAATGCTGCTTCAGAATGTGATCAGTCCCCGTATCATTCGAGGTGATGTTCCTAATTATTCGCTCCTTCTTCCTGAAAAAGAAGTACTGCGATACGCCTATCGGCTTGGTCGCTGGATCCGGCCAAAGGATGTAATTGATCATCTTCAAATAGATTTTCGGACTGCCCGTAAACAACTCCAGTCTTTAACGAACAAAGGAATGTTAAAGCCTGTCGAGAGAGGAGCTTCTATTCGCTATTATCAATTAACCGAGCGTGCTTTAGAGAACCTCTTGTAATCTTCAGTCGATTATTCACCCTACTACAGACTGGATTTCGTACAACGTAATGATGCCCCACACCAAGGTAACAAAAGCTACATTGGATATCATCCAGCAGAATGAGCTCATATAGGCGAGGGCAACTCGAATTGGCGAAAGCTACTGTATAGAATCCAACATAGCTCGCAGCAGTCTGCGATACTCCGCCTTAAGTTGGATGAAATCCAACATAGGGAGAATGGTGGGATAATAGTTGGATGAGATCCACCGCATGGTGGTTGAGGTGACTAATATTCAGGTAATAGAGGTTAGTAGGGTATATCTGCCCGCCGCAGATTGGATTTCGTACAACGTAATGATGCGCCACGCCAAGATAACAAAAGCTACATTGGATATCATACAGCAAAATGAGTTCATATAGGCGAGAGTAGCTCGATTTGGCGAAAGTTACTGTATAGAATCCAACGTAGCTTGCAACAGCTTGTGATGCGCCAACTAAAGTTGGATGAAATCCAACATAGGGAGAATGGTGGGATCCTAGTTGAGTGAAATCCACCGTGTGGTGGTTAAGGTGACTAATATTCAGGTAATAGAGGTTAGTAGGGGATATCTGCCCGCCGCAGATTGGATTTCGTACAACGTAATGATGCGCCACGCCAAGGTAACAAAAGCTACATTGGATATCATCCAGCAGAATCAGCTCATATAGGCGAAAGAAGCTCGAATTGGCGAAAGTTACTGTACAGAATCCAACATAGCTCGCAGCAGTCTGCGATACGCCGCCTTAAGTTGGATGAAATCCAACATAGGGTGTAAGTCGGAGCTTGGTTGGACGAAATCCAACGTAGGGTGAGCGGTGGACAGCGGTGAACAGTGGATATCTTAGTTGTATAGAATCCAACATAAGGGGCAGTCCATCAGGCCAAGTAGTCCAATTTAGCCTCATTAGAGGTAATTCCAACAACTGGGGCATACTAGTTGCACATAAATAAAAAATCGGCAAGCACATGTGCTTGCCGATCATACCAAAAGTTAGTCCAACACTGCTGCAATATGCTCTTTCGTGATGGACCAGTGGGAAGCGGACCATACTTTTGCTTTCTTGTCGATCATCATGATTTGCGGCGATTCATGTTTAACCGCTGTGTCATCTGCAATCTGCAGCGACACTGGGCGGGATTCGATAACTTTAACGAGTACATAATCAGCATCTTCACGCGGGCTGCCGTTCAAGTATTCATTGAACTCGCGGTACGCGTTTGCGCTTACTGGACAAGTTGTGCTGTGCTTGAAAATTACGACAGGACGCTCGCTCGAAGCTTCAAAAACCTCGTTCCAGCTGTCCATGGAATCAATCTCACGATATTGTGCCATTGGTAGGTACACTCCTTTTTATGGTAAATAAGATTTTGAAAGATACAAACTTATTCTTGTATTATATCCCCGGAAGCTCAAAAAGTCATGCGCGTATACGGATCCATCCTGTATAATCAATTGCTGATAGCAAACGTTAGGTAACTAAATCATTGACTATGTTTACCTCCGGGTAGTGAAGGGGTGCTGCAAATATGTCGGATCAAACGATCATCCGATTCGAGCAAGTGACGAAGCAATATGACGACCAGACGACGGTCCTCGCCGAAGTCAGCTTCGAGATTGAAAAGGGCAAGTTTTACACGCTGCTTGGCCCTTCGGGCTGCGGCAAAACAACGATCCTACGGCTGATCGCCGGGTTTATCGAACCATCCAAGGGTCAGATTTATTTTAACGGCAAGGTCATTAACCGCATTCCGCCGAATGAGCGCCAAGTGAACACGGTGTTCCAAGACTACGCGCTCTTCCCGCATCTGAATGTGTTCGAGAATGTGGCCTTTGGCCTCCGCATCAAGAAGCTCAAGAACACAGCCGTTACGGCAAAAGTAAAAGAAGCACTCCGCTTCGTCAACTTGGAAGGCTACGAGACACGTAATATTAGCGAAATGTCCGGCGGTCAGCGCCAGCGTGTGGCGATCGCACGGGCGATCGTCAACGAGCCGGAAGTGATCCTGCTGGACGAGCCGCTCTCCGCGCTGGACCTGAAGCTCCGCACCGAGATGCAATATGAACTCAGAGAACTGCAGCGCCGTCTTGGCATTACCTTTATCTTCGTTACCCATGACCAGGAAGAAGCACTTGCGATGTCCGATGAGATTTTCGTCCTGAACCAAGGCAAGATCGAGCAAAGCGGCACGCCTAACGATATTTACGATGAGCCGATTAACCGGTTCGTGGCTGATTTTATCGGGGAATCCAACATTGTCGCTGGTCGTATGAAGCAGGACTTCGAGGTTGAATTCGCGGGACGTACGTTCGAGTGCGTCGACCAAGGCCTTAATCCCAACGAACCTGTCGAGATCGTCATTCGTCCGGAGGATCTGGAAATCACGAAGTCGGAGCAGGGTAAACTGCAGGTACGTGTCGATTCGCAGCTGTTCCGTGGTGTCCATTACGAGATATCCTGCTACGACGAAGCGGGCAACGAATGGCTTGTCCACTCTACGAAGAAAGCAACAGTAGGCGAGCAGATCGGGCTGTACTTTGATCCGGAAGCGATTCACGTAATGCGCCTTGGCGAGACGGAGGAAGAGTTCGATAAGCGGCTGGACGCCTACAGCGAGGGTCAAGATGAGAACTAATACACGTAACTTTTATCTCGCCCCGTATCTGTTGTGGATTGTACTGTTCGTTATTGCGCCAATCGTGCTAGTTGTGTACTACTCCTTCTTCGATGTAGAGGGGAACTTTACGTTCGGAAATTACGAGAAATTTTTCACGCCTGTCTATCTGAAAATGACGCTAAGCTCGTTCTGGTACGCCTTTCTGATCACGGCATTTTCCCTGCTAGTCGCCTATCCGGCGGCCTACTTACTGACGAAGACGAAGCATAAGCAGCTATGGCTGCTGCTTATTATTTTGCCAAGCTGGATTAACCTGCTGCTGAAGGCATATGCCTTCCTTGGCCTGTTTGGTACATACGGCTTCGTGAACGGTGTCTTAAAATTCATCGGCATCGGTACCCAGCAAATCCTGTTTACCGACTTCAGCTTTATATTCGTATCGGTCTATATCTTTATCCCGTTCATGATCCTGCCGATCTTCAACTCGCTGGAGGAGCTTAATCCATCGCTCGTCTTCGCGGCGCGGGATCTCGGAGCATCACCATGGGGGGCGTTCCGCCGGGTCATTTTCCCACTTACGCTAAGCGGCGTGAAGTCCGGCTGCCAAGCGGTCTTTATTCCCGCTTTGTCGCTCTTTATGATTACGCGGCTTATTGCCGGCAACCGAGTCATAACACTTGGTACGGCGATTGAGCAGCATTTTCTCGTTACCCAGGACTGGGGAATGGGCGCCACAATTGCGGTGTTCCTGATTATCGCGATGGTGATCATTATGCTGTTAACAGGAAGCAGCAGAAAGAGAGGGCTGCAAAATGAAAACCGGAAAGCTGTCTAATGTGTATCTGATCGCGGTATTTATCATTTTGTACGCGCCGATCTTCTATCTGATCTTCTACTCGTTCAACAGCGGCGGAGCGATGCGCAACTTTGAAGGCTTTACCTTCGAGTGGTACCAAGAGGTGTTCGCGGATACCCGCCTGCTTATTATTGTGCTAAACACGTTCATCGTGGCGCTGCTGTCGTCAGCGATCTCGGTCCTGTTCGGCATTGCCGGCGCGCTTGCGATTCATTATGTAAAAAGACGCCAACCGAAGAACGCGCTGCTGTCCCTTAATAATGTGCTAATTGTTAGCCCGGATGTTATTGTGGGTGCTTCGTTCTTAATCCTGTTTACTATTATTGGCATTAAACTTGGCTTCGTGTCCGTGCTGCTGTCGCATATCGCGTTCAGTGTACCAATTGTCGTTATTATGGTGCTGCCGAAGCTGCAGGAGATGAGCCCAACGCTGATCGATGCGGCCCGCGACCTTGGTGCAAGCAGCTGGCATGTGCTGACGCGTGTTATTATTCCGTTTATCAAACCGGGCATCTTTGCCGGATTCTTTATGGCATTAACTTACTCGCTGGACGACTTTGCGGTAACCTTTTTCGTAACGGGCAACGGGTTCTCCACCTTATCGGTTGAGATCTATTCGCGGGCTCGCCAAGGGATTGCGCTGTCGATCAATGCCCTGTCTACGTTGATCTTCCTGTTCACGATAGTGCTAGTTATTGGCTACTACTTCATCAATCAGCGGAATAACCGGACTTCGGCTCGATCGGAGGGACGGAGATGAAATCATTAGTTCAGACGTTCATCGCGGTGCTGATCGTGTCTTTTGGACTCATGTACTTGACCTCCTACCTCAATAAGAGCGAAGGCTACACGGGTAAAGATACGCTCACGATCTACAACTGGGGCGATTATATCGACCCTGAGCTGCTGGATGAATTCCAGAAGGAGACGGGCATCAAGGTCATCTACCAGACGTTTGATTCCAACGAAGCGATGATGACGAAGATCGAGCAGGGCGGGACGACGTTCGACGTCAGCGTTCCTTCTGAATATGCGATTGATAAAATGAAACAAGAAAACCTGCTCCTTCCGCTCGATAAGAGCAAGCTGCCGAATCTCAAATACATTGATCCAAGCTTCATGAACCTTAGCTTTGATCCAGATAACAAATATTCTATTCCTTATTTCTGGGGAACGGTAGGGATTGTCTACAACCCAGATAAGACGGATCTCACCTTCAAGAGCTGGGCGGATCTGTGGAATCCAAGTCTCAAGAACCAGATTCTGCTGCTCGACGGTGCACGTGAAGTAATCGGAATGGGGCTGAACAGCCTGCATTACTCGCTTAACGATACGAATGAAGAGCATCTGCAGGAGGCGAAGGCGAAGCTGAGTACGCTGACGCCGAATGTGAAAGCGATCGTAGGTGATGAGATCAAGCTGCTGCTTGCGAATGAAGAGGCGGCGGTTGGTCTCGTATGGTCCGGTGACGCTTCGGAGATCATGAGCGAGAACGAGAAGCTGGATTACGTTGTACCGGAGGAAGGCTCGAACCTGTGGTTCGATAATATGGTTATTCCGAAGACAGCGAGGAATATTGAGGGTGCGCATGAGTTCATCAACTTCATGCTTGATCCGGAGCATGCAGCGCAGAATGCCGAATACGTCGGCTACTCAACTCCGAACGCCAAGGCGCTGGAATATTTGCCAGAGGAAATTTCCGGCGATAAACGGTTCTATCCGGACAAAGAGCTCACCGAGAAGCTTGAGGTCTACCAGAATCTCGGAAAAAGAATGCTCTCCCACTACAACGAACTATTCCTTGAATTTAAAATGCATCGCAAATAAATAAAGTTTTACATTTATTGGCATAACCGTGCTCGCGGCCGACCAGAAGTCCTTATTTTAGACAAATTAGGACCTCTAACGGCTGTGGGCACGGTTTTTAATTTGTCGAAAAATAGTAGGTAATATAATTTCCAGCATTAATTATCGACTGAAAACGCTGTCATTCAAGGAAAATTCAGGATGAATATAGTACAAATTGATCATTTTTTGTCGAATTATAAGAAAGATTGCGAAAGTGCTGATTCCATGGATCTATCGTGCTATACTGAGGGTCGAGTATTTACTAGGTACATTTTAGCAGTAAAGGATACAGATACATGTTCTATCGGCCGGAACCCATAGATGATCGTTCCCTTAATAGGGTGCAACTGTCAGAAATGGATAACGAATTGGAAATCAACAAGGAGCTGGACCTTAAGCTCTAGTAGGTTTGTCTCGTTATTTTGTGTCTGTAGATACCAGGTTATGGTATGAGAAGTATAAGAGTTACATAATGTAAAAACTATCAAACTATGAGGTGAACCGAATTGACGATCAAAAAGAAACTAATCGTATCAACTATCGCGGCAAGCTTGGCAGCAACTGCATTTGCAGGTATTCCACTGAGCAACAAAGGTTTGGCAGAAAAATTAGGTTTTAATGCAACGGCTTATGCGGCAAGCACAGCATTCCCGAGCACAGATATCGTGGCGTATGCAACTAAGCTACGTGCTGCACTTGTATCAACAGGTGGTCTTGATGAAGTGCAAGATTTGCGTGAAGCGATCCAAGAACTTGATAATGACGCTAATCATACTGATCTAAAATACGTTGCTCAGCCTATTACAAGCAAAGTGACAACTAAGCTTGGTGCAAACTTCGATGATACTGACAAGACTGCAGTAGCAAACCTAGTTCTTGATGTCATCTCGGTTACATATGATCCAAATCTGACTGAGCTGGAAAGAATTCGTAACACGGATTCATACCGCGGCGTTCTGGCTGAACTAGCTGTAGGTGCTGGTTTCTCTGAACAGGAAGTTGACGACCTGACGGTTGACGATGTTGCCGAGTACTTCTTCACTCTACAAGAGAAAGTGGCTGGTCTGCTTGACGGTTTGGCTGCTGATCCAGTCGCACTGCTGGCAGTACTGAATGATCCAGTTAAGAGAGCGAAACTGATTGAAGATGCATTTAATGCTTTAGCGGCAGAAAGCCTTGTTGTTCAAGATGTCTTTGAAGCTTATGGCATTACAACTGCAGATTTGAAAGATGTTGTTCTTCGTGCTCAAGAGAAAATTGACAGCAATATTGTTCTTAAAGCAGGTGCAGCTCTATACGGCGCTTACCTGAAAATGAACGAAACAAGCACCGGCGGCACTGGCGGTATCGGTGGCGGTACGGTTGACGAAGGTACTGTGGAAGTTCCAAAGGAAGTAACAGCCCTTATCGATGACATTAAGAAGAAGTTGGCTGCTGCAACAACGGATGCTGAGAAAGCTGCAATCATTGCACAAGCTGTTCAACAAGCGACAGCATTGGTTAATAAATTATCGAACTTCGATCTCTCCAGCAATGTAACCGTATCGAACGGTCAAGCTACTCTGCAAGTTAGCGGTTCGTCTATTCTGTCCGCAATCGCAGGTATCGGCGAGATTCTGAAGAACGTGAAAGCACTGGCACCAGGCGTAGCTTTACCTCCAGTAGTCCTGAACATTAGCCTGGGTAACGTTGCTCAGAACGATGTGAACATCGGCCTGAACAACGCGGTTATTCAAGAAGCGATCAAAGCAGGTCTTAGCGGCATTAACCTGACTGTAAACGGCCTGAGCGCAGTACTTCCGGTTGGTGGTCAATTCAATGGAGCAGTTGACTTCAAAATCAACAAATCCAAAGCAGATTCCACTACAACTGGTGGACTTCAAGCAGCTTCCGATGTATACAGCTTTGGCCTGTCGATTGGTGGTCAATCCGTAACATCGTTCACACAGCCTGTAATTGTCAGCGTTCCGCTTGGCAATGTAGATGGCGTTGATAAAGAATTGTTGTCCCTTGCGAAGATCGTTGACGGCAAACTTGTATTCCAAGGCGGTTCCGTACAAGGCAACAGCATTATCGAACACCGTGATACGTTCTCCCAATATGTTGTTGTAGAGAACAAAGTAACCTTCTCCGATATCGCATCTGTTCAAGCATGGGCAGGCCGCGCAATCGAAGTTATCGCAGCAAAAGGTGCAATCGAAGGCAAGAAAGCCGGCGTATTCGCTCCGAAAGATAACGTAACTCGTGCTGAGTTTGCGAAGATGCTGACTCGTGCACTTGATCTGGACAACAGCCTGGCGAAAGAAAGCTTCGCTGACGTTGCGGATTCCAACTGGGCGGCTCCTTACATCGGTGCAGCTTCGCAACTTGGTATTATCCAAGGCCGTTCGGCTTCGAAATTCGATCCGAATGCGCAAATCACTCGTGCTGAGATGGCAACAATGATCGCTCGTGCATTGAAAGTAACCAAAGGTGCTACTGACGTTGCTGACGTTAATGCAGCTCTTGCGAACTTCAAAGATGCAAGCTCGATTAGTACAGCACTCAAAGCAGGCGTAGCATTCGCTTCGGAACACGAAATCGTAATCGGTAATAACGGTAAATTCGCTCCTAATGCCTCGGCAACACGTGCTGAAGCTGCAGTTATGATCTACCGCGCAGTTAACTTCAAATAGTTTAATAGGACCATAGACCCTCTTCTCAGACTTGCTGTTGATGGGAAGAGGGTTTTTTATTGAAAAATATTAAGAATTAAGCACTATTAACAATTTTTACCTTTATAACTTAGGACTATAGTAGTAAAATTACATAAGACAACTAGGCTTACAGAAGGAGGTATATAGTGTCTGAGGAACTAGATTTACGCGAGTATTTTCTAATCGTGAGGAAGAGAATGGCACTGATTGTCATTTTTGTTCTGGTATGTACAGTAGCAGCAGGCGTTTATACCAAGTTGTTTAAGGATCCAATCTACGAGGCTTCGACTAAGATTGTTGTGAATCAGAACAGTCAGCAGCAGCTTTCTCTTGGTCAACTGGATCTGAATCAAATTAACTCTAACATTAAGATGATAGATACCTATAAAGAGGTCATCAAGACTCCTGCAATTCTGGGTAAGGTAGCTGAGCAGTATCCACAGCTTGGATTATCGGCTAAGGAACTTGCAGAGAAGATTCAAGTGAGTTCCGTGAACGATACTCAGGTTATGACACTAGCTGTTCAGGATGTGTCATATAAGCAAGCGGCGGAGATCGTTAACGCAATCTCAATTGTTTTCCAGAAGGAAATCCCGAATATCTTCAACATCGAGAACGTATCCATCCTGAATGAAGCGGTGGTAGATGATCAGCCTGCTCCTGTCGGACCAAACGTGGTGCTGAACGTCATCATCAGTTTCGTGGTATCCCTTATGGTAGCAGTTGGCTTAGCCTTCTTGCTCGAGTATATGGATGACACAATTAAGACGGAAGCCGATGTACTGCGTTACTTGGGTCAGCCAACATTAGCGATGGTTGCACGGGTAGATGCGAATGAATTTACCGGTACAAATAGTGGTCGTAGGGCAGACAGACAACAGGCGGGAGGGTTCGAGAATGTCACAATCGGAGAGTAGACGTCGGCTCATTACAGTAGTCAATCCACGTTCCCCAGTATCAGAGACGTACCGGACTCTTCGGACGAATATCGAATTCGCTTCGGTGGATGAAGCGCTGCAGGTCATTATGGTTTCATCCGCCGGTCCAGGTGAAGGGAAGTCTACCACCATCGCGAACCTGGCTGTAGCTTTCAGCCAATCTGACCGCAAGGTCTTACTGATCGATGCCGATATGCGAAAGCCTACAGCACATAAGTCGTTCCAAATTTCTAACCGCTTTGGCTTGTCCTCGGTGATCTCACAGCAATGCACCCTGCAAGAGGCTCTTCAATCCTCGGATATACCGAATCTGGATATCATGACGTCCGGTCCGATTCCTCCGAATCCGGCTGAGATGCTAGCGTCCAAGCGGATGACCGCTTTGCTCGATGAACTAAAAGGTATATACGATATTGTACTTATCGATACGCCGCCCCTGCTGGCAGTGACTGACGCACAGATTGCATCAGCTAAGAGTGATGGTGTTGTCCTGGTCGTTGATCAAGGCAGAGTAAAACGTCAATTCGCACAAAGAGCGATTCAGAATTTACAAAATGTAAATGCCCGCATTCTTGGGGTTGTACTAAACAATGTGAAGCGCCGTTCCAATGAAGAGGCTTATTACTATTACTACGGTGCTGACGGGAAGTAAAGTAAGCTGAATGGCTTAAGGTAATGCCTGCTGCACCTTTATCACTGCAGGTACTCGGTCACACTGTGGGTCTTATTAGACCTTAGGCATGATTGCCAAGGGTGTGATGTGAGGAGGGGTTTAATGCCCCGTTTATATGTAATAAATGTTCGAGCTATGTTTTCCTGCCGAAGGAAGGCATAGCTCGTATATTTATACCTCATGTTTATCCAATCAATACCAACATACATAGACAAATTAGAGAGAGAAGAAAGAAAAGAGAGGGAAAAAACAATGATGAAAGTTAAGAAGGCGATTATCCCAGCTGCAGGTTTAGGAACCCGGTTCCTGCCGGCAACTAAAGCAATGCCGAAGGAAATGCTTCCGATTGTCGACAAGCCTACCATTCAGTACATTGTGGAGGAAGCTGTTGCCTCTGGAATCGAAGACATTATTATCGTTACGGGTAAAGGTAAACGTGCGATCGAAGACCACTTCGATAACGCCTTCGAGCTTGAACAGAACCTGTTTGAGAAAGGCAAGTTCACTCTGCTAAATGAAGTGCAGAAATCTTCGAAGGTCGATATCCATTTCATCCGCCAGAAGGAAGCGAAGGGTCTTGGTCATGCGGTATGGTGTGCCCGCAATTTCATTGGAGATGAACCTTTTGCTGTTCTGCTTGGTGACGATATCGTCGATGCCAAAATTCCTTGTACAAGACAGCTGATGGATCAATTCGAGCAGACAGGAAGATCCGTTATCGGAGTGAAGCCTGTTCCGATGAACGAGACCGAGCGATATGGCATTGTGGAGTACAGCGAGAAGAATGGTTTGTTAAGCCTGGTTGATCGATTTATTGAAAAACCGACTCCTGGTACAACAAAGTCTAATCTTGCTATTATGGGCCGTTATGTTCTAACTCCGGAAATTTTTAAGTTTTTGCAGAAGCAAGAGAAAGGTGCCGGCGGCGAGATTCAGCTAACCGATGCTATTCAGAAGCTGAATGAATCCGAAGGCGTCTATGCTTATGAATTCGAAGGTAAACGTTATGATGTTGGCGAGAAGTTAGGTTTTATTACAACAACACTAGATTTTGCGCTGCGGAACGAATCGTTAAAAGGTCCATTGCTGGAAGCAATGAAAGAGATATTACAGAAAGAGCTTATCCATAAATCGAATTAATACGGGGGAGATTATTGTATGGCGTTATCGCCTCTTCGGAAAGAATCCGAGATGACATTTGACAGCCATGTATCTATTGCACATAAAGCTCAAGCTCAGACCAGAAGTGCCAAGCGGACTTATCTTATGGTTAAACGAATGATTGATCTTGTTGGTGCAGCATGTGGGCTAATGATATTATCACCATTATTACTTGTTATAGCTCTCTTGATTAAGCTGGAGAACCCGAAAGCACCTGTCTTCTTCTATCAGAATCGGGTTGGAATCAATGAAAAGAATTTCCGAATGTTTAAATTTCGCTCTATGGTTCCGAATGCAGAGGACTTATTAACAGAGCTCTTACATAAGAATGAGATAGAAGGTCACATGTTCAAGATGAAACATGACCCAAGAATTACAACTATTGGCAGGTTTATCCGTCGTACCAGCATCGATGAACTTCCGCAATTATGGAATGTGGTGCGAGGCAATATGTCGCTCGTAGGCCCTCGCCCGCCTCTTCCGCGAGAAGTGGCTGAATACAGCAGCTATGATAAACTCCGCCTTCGTGTGAAGCCAGGCTGTACCGGACTGTGGCAAGTAAGCGGACGGAATGAGCTTGGTTTCAAAGAAATGGTGGAGCTGGATCTTGAGTATATAGAGAAAAGAAATGTGTTGCTCGATCTGCAGATCATCATGAAGACGGCGAAAGCCATGGTCGGATCGGAAGACGCATACTAGAGAGAAGGAGTGGATAGAGAGTGGAATTACATTCTAAGATTTTTGTAGCAGGACACAGAGGATTGGTGGGTTCTGCCATTCTAAGAGCTCTTGAGGCTAAGGGCTATCACAATCTTGTCTATCGCACCCGTGCTGAACTCGATCTATTGAATAGAGATCGGGTTCTTTCTTTCTTCGAGGAAGAGGGAATCGAATATGTATTCCTAGCGGCTGCTAAGGTTGGTGGTATCGTAGCAAACAATGAGTATCCGGCAGACTTTATCCGTGACAATATCTTGATTCAGACGAATGTCATTGATGCCGCATATCGCAATAATGTGAAGAAGTTGCTGTTCCTAGGCTCGACTTGTATCTATCCGAAGTTTGCTCCACAGCCAATGAAGGAAGAATACTTGCTCACGGGTGTACTCGAACCTACGAATGAGCCTTACGCGATTGCAAAGATTGCAGGCATTACAATGTGCCAATCCTATAACCGTCAATATGGTACCCAGTACATCTCCGTTATGCCAACGAACATGTATGGACCTAATGATAACTTCGACCTCAAGACTTCGCATGTCCTTCCTGCACTTATCCGTAAGTTCCATGAAGCGAAAGTTAATCAATCACCAGAAGTAGAGGTATGGGGAACCGGAACACCTCGCAGAGAATTCCTGCACTCCGATGACTTGGCAGATGCTTGTCTCTTCCTGATGAATACGTACGAAGAGAATGAGATTGTCAATATTGGTGTAGGTGAAGATATCTCTATCAAAGAGTTAGCTTACCTCATCAAAGAGGTAGTTGGATATGAAGGAGAGATTGTATTTAATACATCTGCTCCTGACGGCACGCCAAGGAAATTGGTTGATGTCACTAAGATTAATGGGCTTGGCTGGAAGGCATCCATTCCTCTTGAGGACGGGATCAAGGCGGTTTACGAAACCTTTCAGAATGATTACCTTGTTAGACAATAAAATTAGAGATAGATAATAGAGGAGTGGAAACGATGACTAAGCGTGCGTTAATTACTGGTGTAACAGGACAAGATGGTTCCTATTTGGCAGAATTCCTTTTGGAGAAGGGTTATGAAGTACATGGCGTTATTCGCCGCAGCTCGTCCTATAACCAAGAACGTCTGGAAGATCTCCTTACGGAAGAGGAAGCTAAGAGCATTCTGAATAACCAAAACTTCCATCTCCATTATGGCGATGTAACAGATGGACTGAATATTACTCGCCTTATTAGTGAGATTCAACCAGATGAAATCTATAACCTGGCAGCACAATCGCATGTACGTGTATCCTTCGATATGCCTGGCTATACCTTAGATGTAGACGGCAAGGGTACTTTGAATATTCTTGAAGCGGTAAAGTTTTTGGGTCTAACAGAAAAAACCCGCGTCTATCAAGCTTCTACTTCTGAGCTTTACGGCAAAGTTCAAGAAGTTCCTCAGAAAGAAACAACTCCGTTCTATCCTCGCTCTCCGTATGGCGTTGCGAAGATTTATGGATTCTGGATTACGAAGAACTATCGTGAATCCTATAACATGTTCGCCGTTAACGGAATTCTATTCAATCATGAGTCGGAACGCCGCGGTGAAACGTTTGTTACTCGTAAAATCACCCTCGCTGCTGCTCGCATTGCACAAGGCAAACAACAGAAGCTGATGCTTGGCAACCTGGATTCCCTGCGCGATTGGGGCTATGCAAGGGATTATGTAGAATGTATGTGGTTGATTCTTCAGCATGACAAACCGGAAGATTTCGTTATTGCTACAGGTGAGATGCACTCTGTTCGTGAGTTTGTAGAGCTGGCATTCAAGCATGTGGGGGTCAATATCGAATGGCAGGGTAATGGGGTAGACGAGAAGGGTATCAACAAAAACACAGGCGAAGTGATTGTTGAAGTAGACCCAACTTTCTTCAGACCGGCAGAAGTAGAACAATTACTTGGCGACCCTACCAAAGCAAGAACATTGCTAGGCTGGAACCCAACGAAGACCTCTTTCGAGGAGCTTGTAAGCATCATGGTGAAATACGATATGGCCAAAGTAACCTCGGAAGAAGGAAGCAGAAAAATGTTCGATGGGGTGCTAGTGTAGACAATGGCTACCCTCGAATCAAAAGTAAAGAAAAAGCTGCTTATCTATGCTCATTATTATCATCCGGATGTAGCATCGACAGGCCAGATCCTGAAGGAACTGGCCGAAGGGATGCTGGATTCCTTCGATATTACAGTCATTTGTGTGGTTCCTTCGTATACAGGTACAGTTGCTGACGAATATAAAACTAAATTCTTCTATTTCGAAGAAATTAATGGCGTCAAAGTGATACGAATTCGTGTACCAGAATTCACAAAGAGCAGCAAAGTAAGCAGAATTAAGAACATTCTTGCGTACTTCGTGGGTGCAATGATGGCAACGTTCAAGGCTGGCAAGATGGATTATGTCTATTCGATCTCGCAACCGCCTGTACTTGGAGGCCTTATCGGGGTTTGGGGCAAATGGATGAAGCGTGCCAAGTATATTTACAACATTCAGGACTTCAACCCAGAGCAGACCATGGCTGTTGGCTATAGCAAGAACAAAATGATTCTAAATGCGATGTTATGGTTCGATAAATTTAGCTGTAAAGCTTCCGACAAAGTCATTGTTGTTGGCCGTGATATGGTAGAAACCGTGAAAGAAAGATTCAAAGGGAAGAAGGTTCCTAATCACTCCTTCATTAATAACTGGATTGATGAGAAGGAAATTTACCCATTGTCACCTGATCATGAGCAAGTACTAGCATTTAAGAAGAAACACGGATTAGAAAATAAGTTCGTTATTATGTATTCCGGTAATATTGGTCTCTACTACGATCTTGAGAATATGATGCATGTCATTAAGGAATTCAAGGATCGTGAAGACGTTGTATTTGCCTTTATTGGAGAAGGATCGGTGTTAAATAATCTTGTCTCTTACAAGGATGAGTACAATCTAACTAATGTAACCTTTATCCCTTATCAGAAGAAATCAGATCTGATCTATAGTCTTAATGCTGGTGATGTTCATTGGTGTATTAATGCCAAGGGAATTAAGGGAGTATCTGTTCCAAGTAAGCTGTACGGAATTATGGCAGCGGGCAAGCCAATATTAGGTGTGCTAGAAGAAGGATCAGAAGCACGCTTAATAATTGAAGAGACCGGATGTGGCTATGTAACTGAGCCAGGTAATTACGGTGAGGTCGAAGCGATTATTGAACAGTTTCTAAATGAAAAAGAAAATAATATTCATGCTGAGATGAGTAAACATGCAAGAGGTTATTTGACTAAAAATTTAACTAAAGATGTTTCTATAAGAAAATATATTAAGGAAATAACGTCCTGTTAAGGAAGATAAAAAATGAAAAGATTACTATGGATAGGTTGTCTTGAGAGTGATGAGGAGTTCAAAAGTAAAGCAGAGAAAGGTTACAGTTTAGCGTCAGCACAAGTCTCGCAACAGAATATACTATCAGGATTAGAAGAAGTAACAGGATTAGTGTTTGATTCTATTAATGGAAGTGTCCTTCCTCCATATCCAATTTATAAAGATAAAATAGTAAAAGAAGTGGTATGGTCGCATAAAGAAGGCGCCTATGATGTAAGTGTAGGATATAAAAACAGGAAGTACATAAATCGACTTACATGCAAGAAAGAAATGATTAAAGCAGCTAGAAAGTGGGTTGAAGAGCTATATCAAAATGAAGAATTAATTGTTTTTGTATATTCCATGAGGTCCTCAGTGATGGCTGCAGCTTGTGAAGTGAAAAAACTAATACCTTCTGCAAAGATATTTCTAATCGTAACTGATTTGCCGCAGTATATGGATTTAGGACAAAGCAAAGTGAAAGAATTTTTAAAGAAAATTGATTGGCTCCAAATAAAGAAAATGCAAAAGGACTTTAATGGCTTTATATTATATGCCTCTAAAATGGCTGAATATTTGAATATTGAAAATGAGAAATGGATTCTTATGGAGGGTTCGTTTGATACAAAAGAACTCTCTTTTTTAGAAAGAAGCAATTCAACAAGAGCATTACTATATTCTGGATTGATAGATAAAAAGTATGGTCTGGATCGGTTAATTAATTCATTTAGAACGATAAATGAACCAGACTTTGAATTATGGATTACTGGCGGAGGAAAAGATAGTGAATATATCAGAGAGCAAGCACAAGAGGATTCGAGAATAAAGTATTTTGGATTTCTTCCCTCAAGAGAGGATGTACTGCTAAAACAACAAGAAGCAACTATGTTAATTAATATGCGACTTCCAGATGAAGCAGCTTCGGCGTATTGTTTTCCTTCAAAACTATTTGAATACATGGCGTCTGGTACACCAGTATTAACTTACAAACTAGATGGGATACCGGATGAGTATTATCAGCATCTGAGTATTATAAAAAACAATGAATCTCTTACAGAATCTATATTAAATTTATTAAAAATGTCAGAAGTTGATCGAGATAGACTGGGAGCTGAAGCGAGAGATTTCATTAAAAATAATAAAAATAATATATCCCAAGCGCATAGAATATTGAAATTTGTTATGAGATCCGAGGAGTGGAGTTATGAGTAAACCGTTTACAATTGTTGTTTGTACTTATAACGGAAGTAGATTTATATCACTTGTTATTGAGGCTTTGTTGAAGCAAAATAATCTTCACGAATTAGTTCATGAAATTATGATAGTGGATAATAAGTCTACAGATAATACGAAAGATATTATTCTCGAACACTCACTAAAACACCCATTAATAAACTATTGTTTTGAGGAAAAACAAGGTCTTTCCAATGCACGAAGACACGCATCTAAGGCTCAGACTGATTGGGTTATCTTTGTTGATGATGATAATTTGTTGCAATGTGACTGGTTAATTGAGTTACAAAGAACAATAGAAGAGAATCCGAATGCTGGAGTAATAAATGGCGCTGTTATTGCATGCTGCATAGATGAATTAACTAATGAGGAACTTCACTGTCTTCATGCCATGTATCATAATCTTGCATGTACACATTTAAAAGAAGAAGATATTAAGGGTTCTAAACCTAATTTGATTCCAATGGGTGCAGGGATGTGTGTTAAAGTTGAGGCGCTAAAAGTTATTGATAAGGAAGGGTGGCTTGTATTAACTGGAAGGACTAAAAATAGTTTATCTTCTGGTGAAGATACAGAGTTAAGCAATAGAGTTTTTGCTCAAGGTTATAAATATGTTTGTAATTACAATATGCGCTTAAAACATATAATTCCTGCGAGTAGATTATCAAGCGAATATATGACGCGCTTAATAATTGGTTTAACTAATGGTAGATACGATTTTATTTCTAATAATAGAATGTTTATAATCTCAAGATTTCTGCGTTGTATTAAATATATAGCTATGATTGTTTATATGAAGCATATATTCAAAAAATCAAAGGTAGATTCAATTGAGGCATTCTCTGCTAAATATAACATTCTAAGCGCAAAAACATTTATCAGTAGAACAAAGAATGATCTTCTCATTGGAAGGAACTAATTATGATTTTTTATATTTGTTTATTTTTATTAACAGTGAGCATAGTTCTATTTTCAAAAAAAGAAGGATTTGTTGTAATTGCTTTTTTGTTATTAGGTTCAACTTATGCTTTTAGAGATTCTTTAGCTGTAGATGACGGTGTATACATTAATGCATTTGAATATATTAATAAGGGCTGGAAGTTCGATATTGAATTTACGTATATTTGGATTTCAAAATTAGTATATCAAATGGGAATGAGCTATAAAGCAGTATTCTTTATTTATGCTTTTTTGTCATTCATTTTCTTATATAACGGTGTAAAGAAGTATTGTAAAAGCAATTTTGAGAAAGCGCTATTCTTGTCAGCCTTTTACGGAGTTGTTTTTATAACATCAATGTCGGTAATGAGACAATTCTTAGCAGGTTGTATAGTGTTTTATGCATTAGCTTATTATATAGAGCAAAGAAAATCTAAGAGGTCTTTAGTACTTATTATTCTCGCTTCCTGTTTTCATTACGGGGCTAGTATAGCCATTCCAATTTTTTTGTTTTTAATTATGAAAAAGTCTATTCCAAATCGTATGAAAATTTTCATTACAGTTTTCTGTGTATTATTAGGTTCTGTGAATGTAGTTGGTCAATTAATAGGGCAGATAAATCAATATCTTCCAATATCATATCAGAACTATTCGACTACAACTGGAGGAAACTATAGTAATGCTGGTGGAGTTATGGATTATGTTCTACTACTAATATTTATCGTACAACTCCTTATATCTAAACGTGGTGCCGCTGAGAAGAATGAAATAATTGAAATATTACAAATCGGACAAATGCTGTATTTATGTTTAATTTTTATGCTTGCACATGCTGGGGTATCTAGTCGCTTAGCATTTACATTTATGCCTTTTATTACTACATTGCCATATACGTTTATAAAGAACTTTAATATTAGTGATCGAAGATTAATAGGGGTAATTTGCATTTATTGCATGTTAGGATTTTTCATTCTCTCATTAAGCCAGTTTACATCTAATGACTCTAACTATTTTATTCCGTATAAAGGGTCATTTAACTTTATAGAGTGAATTATGATATTTAATGTAAATATAGGAGATGAATTATTTGAATCAAAATTAAAATTATGATTCTTATGGAGAGTGTTGTAATGATTTCAAATTTTTATAAGCTTATTTTAAAAATATTAAGAATTAGATATGGGAATAAGTTGACCCTTCATGGATTTCCTCTTATTTTCAATAAACGTGGTGCTAATCTTACTATTGGTGATAATGTAATTATTAATTCATCGTTTTTATCAAACTTAGTGGGTCTTTATAGTCGTACAATAATTGTGACACGGACTCCACAGGCAGTAATAAAAGTTGGGAATAACGTCGGTATATCAGGTGCTACGATATATTCTAGAAAGGCTATTTATATAGGTGATAATACTTTAATCGGTGGGAATTGCAAAATTCTTGATAATGATTTTCATCCAATTGAGATTGAGGCACGAAATAAATTAATGACGAGTTATCAAGTAACAGAAGAGGATGATCTAATACCTTCCAAAGAAATACACATAGGTAAAAATTGTTTTATTGGTTGTAACAGTATAATTTTAAAAGGTACCGTGTTAGGAGACGGTTGTGTTGTTGGAGCTGGGGCAGTCGTGAGTGGTCATTTTGAAGAAAATAGTATTATTGTAGGAAATCCAGGTAGAGTGATAAAAAAGATCAAATAGCAAGTTCCATTAACTTTAATAATTATCCAGAAAATCGTAACGCCTTTTATTATAGTTCTTCATTCTGCTAGAAGTGGTGGGATATTAATTGAATCAGTTAGTTAGTGTTATAGTCCCAACCTATAGAGGGGCTGATAAGCTTTCACGTGCAATTGAAAGTATTATTAAGCAGACGTACAGTCCTATTGAGATTATTGTAGTAGATGATAATGATCCCCAGTCTAAAGACAGGCAAAAAACGCAGAAAATTATGAAAGAGTTTGACTTTAAAAATATTAAATACATTAAGCATGAATGTAATAAAAATGGTTCAGCTGCACGTAACACTGGAATTTCTCATTCATCAGGTGAGTATATTTGTTTTCTAGATGATGATGATTTTTATCTGCCTGATAGGGTTAAAAAGAGTGTCGAAGTTCTTGAACAAAATCACTTATATGACGCAGTATATTGTAATGTAATATTGACCAACTCTTTCCAGGAAATATCAGGTGTTATTCATGCTGACAAGGAGCTAGTGCAGAAAGATATTTTATTAAATGAAAATAGTATTGGTACAGGTAGTAATCTTTTCGTTGTAAAAAGTGCATTAGAAAGGTTAAACGGGTTTGATGAAAGTTTTAGAAGGCATCAAGACTTAGAGTTTTTATTAAGATATTTAGAGATTTTTAAAATTAAAAATATTGATGAACCTCTTATCGTTAAGGCAAAGAACGGAACCGACAATATTCCTGAATATAAAGGCTTTTTGGCTACTAAGCAGCATTACTGGTCGAAGTTTAATTATGTTCTAGATGCGCTTGATAAAAATGAAAAAAATATGTTTTACGGTTATCATTACGGAGTTTTACTCGATGTAGCTATTAAGTCAAAGAATAAAGAATATATAAATGAGGCTAAATATAATCTCGAGAAATTTAGAGGATTGACAAAAAAAGAAAAATTAATAATGTACTTAGAGTTTCACCCGTTTATAAAGTTAGTTTCTTTTAACAGCTTGAAAAAAGTTAATCGACTGTTCTCTTTGTTTAGAAAGAAGAGGTATTTTATCGAGCATGAAGTTAGAGAAAAAGTAAATGAAACATTTGGATTAGAAGTGGAGGTATAAATTTCATGGAATACAGAAGTTACTCTGATTTGAATCGTTTAATTCGAAAAAATGTTTCAAGATTTCAAACATCAAAATATGATCTAATTGTAGGTATACCGAGAAGTGGGATGTTACCTGCGTATATGATCTCACTAATACTAAATAAAAAGTGTTGTGATATTGACTCCTTAATTAATAATATTGCACTTAAAACTGGATCCACTAGAAATAGTAAAGACGAGATTATATACCCAAGTGATGCGAAAAAAATACTAATTATAGATGATAGCATTTGTAGTGGGAAATCTCTATCGAATGAAATATCAAAGATACCTTTTAATATTAGAGAAAAGATTACAACCTTAGCTGTTTATACCAGTGAAAAAGTGCGGGACGATGTAGATATTACTTTAGAATATGTCCCTACACCAAGAATTTTTGAATGGAATATATTCCATCATTCAATAGTTGGGAACTCTTGCTTTGATATTGATGGAGTATTATGTATTGATCCTACAGAGGAGGAAAATGATGATGGAGAGAAGTATAATAACTTCTTGCTTAATGCTTTGCCTTACATAATTCCAACGGGGAAGATAAATTCATTAGTAACAAGTAGACTAGAGAAATATAGACCAGAAACTGAAGTATGGTTAAAGAACAATGGGGTAGTTTACGAAAACCTACTAATGCTGGATCTTCCTACTAAAGAGGAGAGACAAAGGTTAGGTGCACATGCTTCGTTTAAAGCCGAGGTCTATAAAAAATCTGGTCAGGAGCTTTTTTATGAAAGTGATCGTAATCAAGCGATAAAAATTCATGAGCTAACAAAAAAACCGGTTTACTGTGTCGATTCAAATGAATTTTTTAACAAAAATTCAATTATATCTTCGTTTTATAATGCTTCTTTGAAAAAATCATACATTACCCGTATTGTTAAGAGACTACCCAAACCATTTTATAATTCAATTAAATACTTTTATCATTTAATTCGTTAATTATATGAAAAGTAAAAAAGGAAATGAATTAATGACAGAGATGTCCATTAAAAAAGCAGCTGTAATAAATTTAAGTTCAAGATATATTAGTGTGGCTATACAGATTCTATTTACTTCAATATTAGCCAGAATATTAACTCCTGATGATTTTGGAGTTGTGGCAGTAATAACTGTTTTCACAACGTTTTTTATGATGTTTGCAGATATGGGCTTAGGTGCAGCTATAATACAGAATAAATCACTTTCTAATCAAGATATAAATAATATATTTTCATTTACTGTATATTTGGCTATTGCCTTATCCATTTTGTTTTCATTGTTTTCAATACCTCTTTCTCATATTTATTCTAATCATGTATATATTAGCATAGGAGCTATTCTTTCGCTTTCATTGTTTTTCGATACTTTAAATATAGTTCCTAACGCTATCTTATTAAAAAACAAACGTTTCTTTTCCTTAGGAATTCGTACAATTGTAATATCAATTCTGGGAGCAGTTCTGACAATAATATTAGCATTTTTGGATTTTAGATATTATGCTATTGTTTACAATTCAGTATTTATTGCATTAATTACATTCATTTGGAATGTCATTAGTGTCCCATTGAAACCAAGTATAAAGTTTAACACCTCTAGTATTAAAAAAATAAAGGATTTCTCAATGTTTCAATTTTCATTTAATTTTGTTAATTATTTTTCAAGAAATTTAGATAATTTATTAATAGGTAGATATTTGGGTAGTGCGGCATTAGGATATTACGATAAAGGCTATAGGCTTATGTTATATCCGTTGAGTATGTTGACAGGAGTAATTAATCCAATATTACTTCCCATATTGTCAGATTTTCAAGATAACAAAAAGTATATTTTTAAACAATACATGAAAGTAGTGAAGCTTCTCTCTCTAGTTGGGGCTTTTATAACTATTTTTTGCTTTTTTAGTGCGAGGGAAATTATTCTAATAATGTTCGGTAAGGAATGGTTAAGTACTGTTACTGTTTTTAAATTTTTGGCACTATCAGTCTGGCCACAAATGATAACTTCTAGCACTGGAGCTGTTTTTCAAAGTTTAGGGTATACAAAATTATTATTTAAGACAGGATTAATAAATTCTTTAATTACAATAATAGCAATTACGATCGGAATTTTGTATAAGGATATTAGTGTAGTTGCTATGAATGTAACAATTGCATACATGCTACACTTTTTTATCGCTTACTATGTTCTCGTGAAATATGGGCTTGAAAATAATTACTTGGAATTTATAAAGAAGATGATACCAGATTTTATAGTTGTATTAATTACTTCTGTTGCTTTGTTTATAGCAACCTTAGTACAGATTGATGGTCTGATATTTTCTATCTTATATAAGGGTACAATATGTTTGACGGCATTTACTCTAGGTCTATTTGTAACTAAACAGCATACAATGGTGCTTCATTTAGTTAGAGGGAAAAAACTTCGGTCTGGAAAACAATTTGATATAGGGCTATGAGTGTTAGCAAAGAAAATTTATTAATATACTTTGGCGAAATAGCCTTCTTTTCGGGGGGATAAAATGAAGTTAGTACTTCTTTCGGGCGGCTCAGGCAAGCGTCTCTGGCCGTTATCTAACGATGCCCGGTCCAAACAGTTTCTGAAAGTATTAGAAAACGAAGAACAAATGCTCGTATCCATGGTACAGCGTGTATGGGAACAGATCAGTAAGAGCGGTTTTGCGGATTCGAGTTATATCGCAACCGGCAAAGCTCAAATTGAGATGATGCATAATCAGATCGGATCATCAGTACCGCTTATTATCGAGCCTGAACGTAGAGATACATTCCCGGCTATTGCTTTAACAGCTTCGTATTTATACTCAGTAGCCAATGTGGACTTGGATGAAGTCATAGCAATTTTACCAGTGGACCCTTATGTGGAGGGCCACTTTTTTTATGCCGTTAAACAGTTAGAAGAGACTATCCAGACAACAAAGGCTGATTTAGCACTTATTGGAGTAAAGCCAACGTACCCTTCTGCAAAGTACGGTTACATCATTCCTGAGAACGGATATTCTGCGACTAATGGTGTACTAAAAGTTAGTCATTTTCAAGAGAAGCCTTCAGAAGAAGCGGCTGTCGGATTAATTGAAAAACAAGCATTATGGAACTGCGGGGTTTTCTCCTTTAAACTGGGATATCTCATTAACATCCTGAAGGAAAAGGGATATCCATTGCAATACGAGCAGCTTGTAGAGCAATATCATGAGCTGCCTAAGATAAGCTTTGATTATGAGGTTGTTGAGAAGACAAAAAACATCGTAGTAGTACCTTATGATGGTTATTGGAAGGACCTTGGTACTTGGAATACGCTAACGGAAGAGATGGGACAGAATCAGATTGGGCGAGGGACAATCAGTGAGGATTGTATCAATACGCATCTGGTTAATGAACTCGAAATACCGGTTACTATTCTTGGGGTATCCAATGTAGTTGTTGCCGTGAGTCCCGATGGAATTCTTGTCACAGATAAGAGTTCCAGCCCACGGATTAAAGATTTCATTAATTACGATCAAGGACCGATGTTCGAAGAGAGAGAATGGGGTTGGGCGCGGATCCTGGATGACGAGCGTTATGAGGATGGCCGCACGGTTATTACGAAACGGATTGCTATTAAAGAAGGCAAAAACCTTAATTATCTCATGCATCTGTATCGAGAAGAGGTATGGACTGTTGTGAAGGGTGAAGGGGAATTCGTTCAGAACGGAGTTCCAATGAAGGTGAAGGCTGGTAACGTACTGCATATTCCTATTAAGACTCTGCATGGTCTGAAAGCCATTACGGACATGGAGATGATTGTTGTTCATAGCGGTTACTCGGAAGAGGATAAGGTAATGGAATTGTATTCGACATGGTCAGAAATGACCGAACATTGCCTTAATATATCGATGAGATAATGCAGACAATCGCCTATTATATCTCCGATTATGGGTATGGTCATGCCACTCGCAGTATCGCTGTTATTCGTACCTTACTTCGTCAAGCAAGCAGTAGTTATCGGATTATCGTTTGTTCCTCTGACAATGTGTTGTCTTTCTTGCGAACTTCGTTACACGAGCATCATGGGGTTATTGTCTATCGTAGTTGCATTTCAGATGTTGGCTATGTCCTAAAGGTCGGAACAATTGAACCAGATTTGCCGGCTTTTAGAACAAAGTACAACGAGTATATGATGGCCCTATCTCTAGAGGTTGCTCGGGAGGTGGATTTTCTACGCACAAACGAAGTGGATCTCGTTATCTCGGACATTTCTCCAATTGCATTTGTTGCAGCCAATAAGGCTGAGGTGACATCAGTTGGACTGTCTAATTTCACATGGTATACCGCTTATCAAGAAATGATTGAACGGTCTGCTTTATTACCTCTATACAAAGCATACTCTATGATGGATTACTTCATTTGCTTGGAAGGAGCAGATGAACCTGAATGGGGTAGAAGAGGTTCATTGCAAGTGGGTTTCTTCAGCAGAGAAATAGATCAGCGAGAAGTTATTAGAATCCAACAGACGATTAACCCTGGTAACAGGAAGAGAATCGTCTATTTCGGCATTGGAATGAGTATAAATGTACAGGACCTTGCCGAGATGAAGCTTTGGAAGAACAAAGATTATCTCTTTATTGTATCGAGCAATATGAAGGTCACTCATGAGAACGTCATATCTATTCCGGCTTCTTATACAGAGTCGCAGAATTACGTAGCTGCATCAGATTTTGTTATAAGTAAGCCTGGATGGAGTACGGTTGGTGAAGCCGTTGTACTTCAGAAACCGCTGATCCTGCTGCATCGAAGTTCGATGAGGGAAGATGAGAATACGATTCGAGTTCTTCAGTCTATTCACCCCTACCAAATGGCAGAGTGGGAGCAGTTAATAGGGGGTAATATGCAAGACCTTATAAATAGAGAGTACTCATTTGCAGATAAGCAGCTAAGGAATGAAATCACTCAGATTGTTGCTTATCTCAATCAAATTGTAAGGAGTGGATGAGGATGAAGCTAGCTGTTATTGGTACTGGTTATGTTGGCTTAGTCTCGGGGGTATGTTTCTCAGAGCTTGGCAATGAGGTCATCTGCGTAGATAATGCCGCATCAAAAATTGAATTATTGAATAATGGTGAAGTCCCAATTCACGAACCAGGTCTTAAGGAGCTCATTGCTAGTAATACTGCCGCGGGGCGCTTGTCTTTTACGACAGATTTGGCTGCTGCGGTCAGCAGCTCAGAAATTATTATTATCGCGGTAGGAACGCCTTCATTGCCGGATGGAAAGGCAAACCTAGCATACATCGAACAGGCTGCAGAAGAGATCGGGCGAGCTATTGATGATTATAAAGTGGTAGTTGTAAAGAGTACGGTGCCAGTAGGGACGAATGAGAAGGTTGCCGACATTATTAGAAATCACTCAGTAGCTTCATTCGATTTCGCCTCAGTTCCGGAATTCTTACGAGAAGGAACGGCTGTGCGGGATACGCTTAATCCTGACCGCATTATTATCGGGACGGCAAGTGATCGAGCGGCGGAGCTGCTTACTGAGCTACACAGACCACTAACCGATCAAATCACAATTACAGATGTACGTAGCTCGGAAATGATTAAATATGCTTCAAATGCATTCCTTGCAACTAAGATCTCCTTCATTAATGAGATCGCCAATATCTGTGAAAAGGTAGGGGCAGACGTAGAGGAAGTTGCGAAAGGTATGGGGATGGATCGGAGGATTGGTTCTTCTTTCTTGAAGGCGGGCATTGGATACGGTGGATCCTGCTTCCCGAAAGATACGCAAGCTCTTATTCAAATTGCTGGGCAGATGGATTATGACTTTAAGCTGCTGAAGTCCGTAGTGGAGGTCAATCGTGATCAACGGTTTAATGTGATTCGTAAGCTAGATGATCTATTAGGGGATGTTGCTGGGCGGACCATTGGTATCTGGGGATTGGCATTCAAGCCGGAAACCGATGATGTGCGAGATGCACCAGCCTTTGAGATTATTGAAGCGTTATTGGAGCGGGGAGCACAAATAAAAGCTTATGACCCGATTGCTTCTAATAACTTCGAGAAGATCTTTAAACGTTCCGAAGTACAATACTGCGAGTCTGCTCAGGAAGCTGCTCAAGATGCAGATGCACTTTGTATTCTTACAGAGTGGAAAGAGTTTATTGATATTCCATTGACAGATATTCAAAAATGGCTAAAGACACCTAATCTGATTGATGGTAGAAATATTTATAAGGAAGAGGATCTGGAAGCAACGCCTTTCGCTTACTACTCGATTGGTCGTCCGAAGATGAACAATGGTGTGAAAGAAACGAATCCGATCTTATCCTTCTAAAATTATGAATAGGCAGGTCATTAAGGATATGTCTCAGAAAAAAACAAAAAAGAAAAAGCTAAAACCGTGGATGAAGTGGGTGATAGGTACCGCTTCATTTTTTGTTATTTTGGCTTTGATCTTCACAGGAATAGCCTACTATTATATCAAGAGCATTGATATTGAGGATATTGCCTCACGTCACAGTAGCGAAACTGCTGATTCTGGTGAGAAGCCAGTGACTAAGTTGCCGGCTATTATTGAAAAGCCCGTTGAGAAGGCGAGTCAGCTAATAGGTGGGCAAAAGATCGATAGTGCAGATGCCCTTGATGTTGTAGCTATTCTTATGAATTCTGGATTAAGTCTAAAACAGATCTCTTACCTTCAAGGTAATGCCACGACAGATTTATCAATTGAAGAGAAAACAAAAATTCGCGAGTTGTTATTATCTAAGCTCTCGGAAGAAGAAATTCAATTGTTAAAATCCATCACCACTGAATATGGTATTGCACTTAATATTCTTAATCCCGATTTTCCAATCGAATGGGTTGGTGAAAGAGATCCTGAGAAGATCAAGGAACATAATGCAGAGTGGAAAAAAATGAGCCAGCAGTCTTCTAATGGTTCAACGAAACCTACTGACTCCAGTGTTAAGCAGGAAGAAAAGCCAGCAGAGCCAGACAAGAAGCCAGCAGTAGAGCTCGCCTCCGATCAAAAGAAAACGAAGCAAGCAATTGACTCACAAACTGAGTCTAAGCTGACTATCCAGCTCTTGCAAAGCCAAGAGCAACACCATTCTGAATCAAATTGTCGGAAGTGCAGATGGCGTATCTTTAGCTGATCTACAGAGTAAGTTTCTAGGGAAAGTAATGGATGCCGAGGGCTCATGTGATACACAGTTCCAGAGCATCATGAGCCAAGCGGCCTCTAGTTATGCTGACGCAGGTATTGATAGCTCCGCGATGCCGGATTGGAATGCCAAGTATGAAGCAAATAAGCAAAGTGTACGGGCATCCGCAATCAGTGCTATTGCTAAAGCTATTAAATCATAAATAAGAGGAGAATCAATTTAATGAAAAATCTACGCCATTACACATTAATGCTCTTAATTGTAGCATTATGTACCGTCCTGCCGCTTACGGCAGGTGCTGCAAGTGCAAGTACCTCAGTCAATATCAAGACACAAGCCGTTAGCCTGCAGTTTGACGGACAATCACTCTTACTGCCAGACGGACAATATGCTTTCATTTATCAGAACCGCACTTATATTCCGATTCGGTTCATCTCTTACGCGCTGCAGAAATCAGTGAAATGGGATCAGAAGACATCTAAAGTAACTGTATCTGAGCCAACAGCTGCGGAGAAGGAATCTCTTGCGAAGCTGCTTGCGGGTGCGGCAGCTGGCGGTAAGCAGCCGGAAGCTGGTAAGAGCTTAACGATTAAGCCGGTTCAAGCAACACTCGTGTTCGATGGACAGTCGAAAGCTCTTCCTACTGGTCAGTCGCTCTATTCGTATAACAATAGCATCTATGTTCCTCTGCGCTTCATGTCTGAAGCGGTAGGCACAGATATTAAGTGGGATCAGAAGACAAACAGCATCACTGGTGAATCCGCGGCATACAAAGCGGCGCAAGCTGGTGGCGGTACAACTGGTGGCAATACCGGTGGCGGTACAGGCGGCACTGATCCAGTAGATAATACGAAGCCTACTAAAGAGTCAATCGAAGCGGCAGGATCTGCTAAACTTACTTCGCTAGAGAATAGTTGCATAGTTTCACTGGGCAGCCTGCTTACGCAATATCAAGCGGCGACAGATCAAACGGTGAAGGATAGTCTGAAAGCCCAAGGGCAGCAAGAAATCGCCAAGTGTAACGTTGATTTCAATAAGCTTAAAGCCGACGTTACAGCCGAATTGACGAAGTATGGTTATAGCTTGGAAATCATTGCGGCATATGATAAGAAATATGCAGATGATATGGCCTATGTTAATCTGGTTGCTGCATCGTTGAAGTAATAATAGAAACTCCCCCGACAATCGTCGGGGGAGTTTTTTTGCTATGTATATGACTGTATAAGTCCATGATGAGTTATCTGAATAGCCGTGAGCGCTTGTTGTTTCTGTATTTGTACCAATAGGCGCCGTTCTCGTCTTTAAATACTCGGATGCCTACCATCTTGAATGGTGTCCAAACCTCGGAGAACATTAAATAACCAGCCATTCTCTAACCTCCTCTAGCATTTTTCTAATGTTTTTTCTTATATAATAATAACAAAGAATGGATGATGAAAACAAGAGTTTATAGGACTATTAGATCATTTTAATAATACCAAAGTATTGAATTTCCACTATTTCTCTATGGATTTCCATTTCCTTCATAGATCTGCTACAATAACAGACCAGAGAAAGAATAAGGGTGGATCGGATAGTGTCGAAGGAGTGTTGAAGATTAATGTTGAAAAAAGATAAAAAAAATACTATTTTATGGTTTTTTGTCGTAATATGTTGGATATTTTTTATATTTACATTATCTTCAGAATCGTATAATCAACAAAGCATCAAACCAACCTTGAATAAGTGGGTAGCGAAAGAGCAGTTAGCAGAGTCCCTTCCTAACACTTCAATAACATATCGGGGAGTTACAGTCGTAGCCAAAGAAGATCCTTACGGATTCGTAGAGTTCTTATTCCGCAAAGGAGCTCATGTGTTTATGTACGCTGTGCTGGCTGCTGCCCTCTATATGCTGATTCGTGCGTTAATGGGCCGCAGACAGATGGTGCTGCCGGTCATCATGTCGCTCATCCTCACCGCAGGAACCGCAGCGCTGGATGAACGGAATCAGCTCAGCTCGGTTGGACGGACCGGGAATCCAACGGATGTGATCGTAGATTCGACAGGTGCGTGTATTGGCATTATCGTTTGTATCACCATTAGCTATTTCTTAGATCGCAGACGGCGCCGGTCGGAATACCGATTCGTCAGAAAGTTCTAAAGGCAGCAGCCTTTCGCTGATTGAAGCGGGAGGCTGTTGTTTTTGCTGGAAATGGATATGCTGTGAATAGAGATTTTACTTGGGGAGTGTGTACACGAGCAGTGAATAGTGCGAATAACTTAACGCTTCATACCGATAAATATCAGATTAATATGATGTATGCGCATTGGAAGAGTGGGACGGATGGTGAGGGGGCGGTTTTCGAGGCATTCTTCCGCAAGCTGCCGTTCGGGAATGGGTATGCGGTCTTTGCCGGGCTGGAGAGAATTGTGGATTTCATCCGTCATCTACAGTTTGGGGTAGAGGAGCTCTCGTATCTCGCGAAGCAGGAGGAGAATTATGATCCGGCTTTCCTCGAGCTGCTGCGCCGGTTCCAGTTCAAGGGTACGATTCATGCGGTGGAGGAAGGCTCGCTTGTCTTCCCGAATGAGCCGATTATACGGGTAGAGGGAACGATTTTCGAGACGCAGCTTATTGAGACAGCTCTGCTTAACTTCATGAACTACCAGACGCTGATCGCGACCAAAGCCTCCCGGATTAAGCAGGTAGCAGCAGGTGATATCTTATTGGAGTTCGGCACGCGGCGTGCGCAGGAAGCGGATGCAGCAGTATGGGGCGCAAGGGCAGCTTATATTGCGGGCTTCCATGCGACATCGAATATGCATGCCGGAATGATGTTTGGAATCCCGACGAAGGGTACACATGCCCACTCGTGGGTGCAGGGGCATGAATCAGAGGAGGAAGCTTTCCTTGCGTATGCCCAGGCGCTGCCTGACGGGGTAACACTTCTCGTTGATACATACGATACGCTGAGGAGCGGGGTGCCAAATGCGATTAAGACGGCACATTGGCTCGAGAGTGTAGGCAAACGGCTGGCTGGTATACGGCTCGACAGCGGCGACCTTGCATACCTTTCCAAGGAAGCGCGTAAGCTGCTTGATGCAGCGGGGCTGCAGGATGCGAAGATCGTTGCTTCGAATGATCTGGATGAGACACTCATCTTTAACCTGAAAGCACAAGGAGCCAAGATTGATACTTGGGGTGTTGGCACGCAGCTCATTACAGCGGCTGATCAGCCATCGCTTGGCGGTGTGTACAAGCTGACCGCCCGTGAGCGGAACGGGGAATACATACCGGTTATCAAAATCTCAGCTAATCCCGAGAAAGTATCCGCTCCCGGCAAGAAGAATGTGTACCGGATTATGAACCGCAGTACAGGTCTTGCGGAAGCGGACTACATCTCTCTTTCCAATGAAACAGATATGCAGCAAGGCGGGCGAATCAAGCTGTTTGACCCGATTCATCCGTATATCCACCGCTATGTGAACGATTATGAAGCGGTGCCGCTCCTGAAGCCAATTGTGGTACAAGGTGAGATTGTGTACAAGCTGCCTCCGCTGGAGCAAATTCGCAGCTATCATGAGCAGCAGCTTAGTTTGTTCCGACCGGAGATTTTGCGTAAGCTGAACCCGGATCTCTATCCGGTCCATCTCAGCGAGCAGGCTTGGCAGGTCAAGATGGAGCTTATTAAGTCGCATCAGCAGTAGCAATAGCGATCTCAGAGATCGAATATACCGTCAGCCGTGTGAGAAGCGCTGGCGGTATTTGCGCGGGCTGATGCCCTCGTATTTGGCAAAACAAGACGTGAAGTAAGCCGCTGAGTTAAAGCCGACCTCTTCGGCAATACGCGCGATGGTGTAATTCGTCTGCAGAAGCACCAGCTTCGACTGCTGGATCCGGAAGCGGAGCAGGAAGTCGAATGGAGAGCAGCCAAATTCCTTCTGCATACATCTAGCGATGTAGACCGGATGGAAGTTGATGCTCTCGCCAAGCTGCTGAGCGGTAATATCCTCGCGGTAATTCTTCCTTAAGTAAGAAGCGGCAAGCTCTGCACATTGTAAGGTAGGCGTCGAGCCTTGCATCTCAATAGAAGCCGACAATTGCTCCATAATCTCCTGGAAAATGATCTGCTGCTTCCAGCTTACGCTGCTCAGATGGTTGCCATGACCAAGCTCCATCAGCTGCTGGATTTGTTCAATCACTTTGGCCGGCTGCAGCAGCTTGGTGTATTGCGGAACCTGCTTGATGAAAGTTTGTGTAGTGAAAATTTGGGGATTTAAACCATGGGGCTCCCTGCCCTGGATTATCCTTGGCGCATATTCCTCCGAAGCGGCCCAGTATCCTGTTGTCTGGAAGTGAAGCCAGTAATAGGCGGAGGCCTCTTCGCATTCTTTTGTCGCGTAATGATGATTGTCCGGAGCTAGAATTAAAGCCTCTCCTGCCCGTACCTCAAACGATGATTCGCCTTCCCCCATAAAGAGACAGCCCTCCGTCACAACAAGCAGATCGAACACTTGAATCCGATGCCGGCTTGGATGCTTGAACCCTGCAGACGTCTCGGTGTAGCCAGATGCAATATAGTGCGGAAGGGGTGGAACGGTAAAGTGAAATAGTGTCATAGTGGCACCTTTTTATAAGCCTCATGGAGGTTTGAATTTTGAAAGTTTCGGTTGTAAAACTAATACAATATCCGAAGTATAGCATCTATAATATGAAAAGACATTCGAATTTACTATTATAGTGGCGTATCTGGTTGCCGTTACCTTTTTTTATCGGCTGCAGCGCTCGGGAGGATTTGTATCATGCAAAAGCGTGAACGGAATAAGTTTTCGCTATGGATGCTGGCTTGGCCGATTTTTATTGAGTTATTCTTACAATTTCTATTAGGGGCAGCCGATACCCTGCAGGTCAGCAAGATCTCAGACAATGCGGTTGCAGTTGTTGGTTTCTCCACCCAGCTGTTCAGCGCTTTAATGACATTGTTCATGACGGTAGCGAGTGGGGCAGGTATTCTGATTGCGCAGCGGCTTGGTTCACGGCAAAATGAAGATGCCAGAACAATCGCGATTATGTCCGTAAAAGTCAGCGCCATTATTGGTGTTGGGATCAGCTTGCTGCTGTACCTGATGCCGGGGCAGATTGCTTCATTGCTGCAGCTTCCGGATGAATTGCTGCCACTTGCGAAAACGTACATTTCGATCGTTGGCGGCGGGATGTTCCTGGTTGCGATTATGGCAGCCCTCAGTAATGCGATTCGTAATACGGGCAATACGAAAGGCCCGATGTATACAGCCATTGGCATGAACATCATTCATGTCGGCATGAACTATGCGTTTATTTTCGGCAAATTCGGGTTTCCGGAGTGGGGACTCAAAGGGGTAGCTCTATCGACAGACATCAGCCGTTTGCTTGCGATTATTGTACTGCTGATCATGTTCCTTAGTGCCTTCGAACGCCAGATTACATTAAGAGACTTCAAGCTGTTCGATCGCAAGCTGTTTAAGGAGATACTGAAGATTGGCTGGCCGCTAGGCATTAACATGTCGTGCTGGGTGTTCTCTCAATTATTGATCTATACGTATATCGCGCAGCTTGGGGCTAATGAGCTGTCGGCACGTACTTATATGAATACATTAGAGTCGTTCTGCTTCATGCTGGGCTACTCCCTTGCGCTGGCGCTCCAGATTATGATCGCACATCTATTCGGTGCAGGTAAGGTGCAGGATGCTTATAAGACCTCGTACCGTGCATTATGGATTGGTCTTGCTATCGTGACGGTGAATGCGCTGGTATTGTATCTGATCGGGGGCAAGCTGCTCGAGATCTTCACGAAGGATCCGGAGATTATCGCGCTAGGGGGAACGCTCCTCGGTATGAATCTCTTGCTGCAGCCTGGTAAAATGCTCAACATGGGCATTGGCAATGCGCTGAACGCGGTAGGTGATACTCGGTATGTCATGTGGACATCGGTCACTTCCATGACGCTGATTGCGACTGTTCTTTCCTATATTTTTGGTATTACACTTGGCTGGGGGCTCGTTGGCATCTATGCTTGTATGATATTGGACGAATATCTTCGCGGGTTATGGGTGCTTAAGCGGTGGAGACAGAAGAAGTTTATGGAGAAAGCGACCGTTAAGGCGAGTGCGAGCTCATCAAGCGGATCAAACAGTTCGACAGCAACAGTAGAGATCTAACAGATAATAGACGGGGGTAACAAGTACAATGATGATTATGAATGAGAAAATAAAAGCAGCCGAGGTGCGTCTCACCGGTCTTGACGGTGAAGACCTTGGGATCGTGTCGCGGGATGAGGCGCTTGCTATGGCGAAGCAGCTGAAGGTGGATCTCGTATGCGAATCGCTGATGAGCAGCCCGCCGCCATGTAAGCTGATTATTCGCGGTGGTGCGAAGCAGCAAGCGAGTCAGCAGAAGCGCGAAGAGAGATTGAAGGATCAGCCGACGAAAGTGAAGGAGCTTCGGCTTAGCGTAGATATCGAGCAGCATGATTATGAGACGAAGCAGCGGCAGGCCGTGAAGCTGCTGGAATCCGGCAACGCGGTTCAGCTCGTTATTCGGATTCAAGGCAAAGAGGGAGCGAAGGCGAAGGAGCTGCTGGAACAGCTGCTAACTGACCTCAAGTCCTATGGCACCAAACAGTCAGGAATTCAGCTGAGCGGCAAGCAGGCAACGGTACAGGTAAACCCTGTATAATTGTTTACTGAAACAGGCAATGAAATAAGGCAGATCGTAAGAAACTACGATCTGCCTTTTGTTTATCCTTTGAGACCCCGAAACCCTAAACTCACCAAGTGGCTTCTGACCTTTCGATTCGAAAAGGCCAAGTAAAGGAGGCAACCAAACAAAAGGCATCCCCCCCAAACAGTGAAGAAAAATGAAGAAAAAACGCAGGAAATCATTATCAACCACGAACTCTTCTTAATTGTCCTTACTGGTCGGTTGTAAATAATGATAAATCATCCCTTTCCTTGCTTGTATCATTCTTTAAATTGCTCAGATTGGCTGCTTTTCTCTGCAAACTCTGTTTGGTGTAAAAATTAATAATGTCATCCATGGTAGAAAATACGACACTAACGTTCGAATCATGTGTACTTATAAAAAACCGCTTTTCTGATGTTGTAACATCTTTATTTTATATTAGCATTTGGTGATATTAAGCTTAATTTAAAGCTTTTTTCAGAGTGATTCCTGCCGTAAATACAGGAACTTTACCTGCCGGAAGTTCCACCTCTTCACCGGTTATGCGGCTTCTTCCCAGGCGCGCTTCACGATTACGGACATTAAATTTTCCGAAGCCAACTAGCTGAACTTCTTTGCCTTGCTTTAGTGCTTCAAAAATCGAGTCCAGCACATGTGTTACTGCTTTTTCAGCATTCTTTTTTGAAAATCCACTAGATTTAGCCACATCTTCGATCAATTGTTCTTTGTTCATTTAGGATACCTCCGCTTATATTGTTTTAATTATTTAAATGACAGTCCTCGTGCATGGATGTAAAAGCAGGAATAAACAAAAAGCTACCCCACGTTTAGGGCAGCTCTAAAGATTTAATAAAGTTTAGAAACATTTTCAGCCTGTGGTCCACGATTGCCTTGGGCTACATTGAACTGGACGCGTTGACCTTCATCCAACGACTTGTAACCATCACCCTCAATCGCGCTGAAATGAACGAATACATCGTTTCCGTCTTCAATCTCGATAAAACCGAAGCCTTTTTCAGCATTAAACCATTTAACTGTACCTGTTTGCATAGGATTCCTCCAAAAATTAAATTATTAAACACAATCATATCAATGGCCACTAATTAAGATTAGCGGTTATTAGGCATATTCAGAATTCGTACTTGATGTCCGCTAATGTATTGATTAATATAAGAGTACCATGTCCGCTAATGTAAGTCAATATTTGGAGGTCTCACTAATGAGTGGAACGACCGGGATTTCTAAACAGGGGGAGCAGACGATTCACGACTTCATTCACGCTCTCACTACCAACGAAGATTTGAATCCCAAAACGCTAAAGGAATACGCAAGCGATCTGAAACACTTCATCGGTTGGTTTGAGACATCCGGCGACCAAGAGGATGAAGTGATATTTCGAATTGAAGAAGTCACTACTCCAACACTAACAAGATACCGGGAAGCCACTCAAAAGGTAATGGAATTGAAACCGGCGACCATTAACCGGCGGCTAATAACCCTGAAACGTTTTTTCGAATGGGCCTTGTTGGAATCAAAGATTCGCCGCGACCCTGCGAAGCCGGTCAAATTGCTTCCGGAAGAAAAGGTAAGTCCCAGGCAGATGACAGACAAAGAAGAAGCTGCATTGATCGCTGCGGCAGAGCACGGCGGTTCCATTCGGGATCAGACGATTATTATCGTGATGCTTCACACGGGCTTACGAACAATGGAAGTATGCGATCTGGCTCTCGAAGATATTCAACTCGGTAAACAAGACGGTCAGTTAACGGTTCGATCTGGAAAACGGAATAAACAGCGGGAAGTACCTTTGAACGCTACCTGCAGAGCTGCTTTAGAAAAATATCTCACAGTCCTTCCTTCGGATAGTCCTTATCTGTTTCCATCGGAGAAAACTGGCGATCGATTAACCGAACGAGCTTTACGCCATGCGATTCAAAAATACATGAAATCGGCGCAGCTCGAAGGTTTGAGCGCTCACGATCTACGGCACCGGTTCGGTTACGTGATGGCAGCAAACACCCCGTTGCACCGCCTGGCGCAAATTATGGGACACGATAGACTGGACACAACGATGAATTACGCAAAGACGACTCGTTCGGATCTGCAATCGGAAGTAGAAAAAACAGCTTTGCAATAAGGGGATGAGAACGATGTACGCGAGATAGGTAAACCCTGTATAATTGACAGTCTTGTGCATCCTGTATATGATAATGGTTATCAATTAGTTAAAAGGGAGTACTAAATGCTTAAGAAGTTTTTTGCTTATTATAGGCCTTATCGCAAGTTATTCTTACTCGATTTCTGCTGTGCGGTTATTCTTGCTGTATTGGAATTATGCTTCCCGCTGGCTGTCAGCCATGTTATTGATACACTTCTTCCGGAAGGGAACCTGAAGTATATCATTGGCGCATGTGCGATTCTGCTTGCAGTCTACGTGCTGAATACGTTCTTGTCCTTTGTTGTCACCTATTGGGGGCATATGCTTGGGATCAATATTGAGACGGATATGCGTAAGAAGCTGTTCGATCATGTGCAGAAGCTGAGCTTCCGTTTCTTCGATAATACGAAGACTGGCCATCTGATCTCCCGTATGACGAACGACTTGTTCGAGATCGGGGAAGTAGCCCATCATGGTCCCGAGGATATGTTTATTGCGGTGATGACACTGGTTGGTGCGTTTGGCATTATGGCGTTTATTAATTTGCCACTGACGATTATGACCTTCATTGTTGTGCCGATCATTATTTTGCTCGTTCTCTATTTCAATGGAAAAATGACTAAAGCTGCTGATCGCCTCTTCGGCGATATGGCGGACTTTAATGCCCGCGTTGAAGATACCGTTGGTGGTATCCGCGTTGTGCAGGCGTTCTCGAACGAGAAGCATGAGAGCAAGCTGTTCGAAGGGAATAACAGCCGATTCCGTATGGCGAAGCTGATCTCGTACAAAATCATCGGGTTTAACTCGTCCATTACGTACATGCTGATGAGACTCGTGACGCTGTTCGTGCTGCTGGCTGGTACTTGGTATGTTATTGAAGGCGATCTGCTGTATGGCGAATTCGTAGCCTTCGTCCTGATGACGAACATCTTCTTTAAGCCAATTGAGAAGATTAATGCCGTTATCGAAAGCTATCCGCGTGGTATCGCAGGCTTCCGCCGTTATGTGGAGCTGCTTGAGACCGAGCCGGATGTAGCAGATTCACCTAATGCGAAGGAAGTTGATCGTCTGCATGGTGATATTGAGTACCGTAATGTGTCGTTTGGCTATGAAGGCGAAGCGAAGGTGCTCGATAATATTAGCCTGTCGATTAAAGCAGGGGAGACGGTTGCTTTCGTAGGACCATCCGGTGCGGGTAAAACAACACTCTGCAGCCTGCTTCCTCGCTTCTATGAAATTAGCGGAGGCAGCATCTCCGTTGATGGCAATGATCTTCGTGATCTGAAGCTGGAATCGCTTCGTAAGCAGATCGGTATTGTTCAGCAGGATGTGTTCCTGTTCGCTGGTACCATCCGAGACAATATCTCGTACGGTAAGCTTGGCGCTTCCGAAGCCGACATTATGCAGGCAGCACGCCGTGCTAGATTAGAAGAGTTCATTGCTTCCCAGCCTGACGGTCTGGATACGGTTGTTGGAGAGCGGGGAGTTAAGCTGTCCGGCGGTCAAAAACAGCGTATGGCGATTGCCCGGATGTTCCTGAAGAACCCGCCAATCCTGATCCTTGATGAAGCAACTTCGGCGCTTGATACCGAGACGGAGCAAGCGATTCAGCAGTCACTCGCTGAGCTGTCCGTTGGCCGGACAACACTAGTTATCGCGCATCGTCTTGCTACGATTAAGAATGCCGACCGCATCGTGGTGGTGACCGAGAACGGTATATCCGAGCAAGGCCTCCATGAAGAGCTTGTGGCAACAGGTGGTATTTACAGCCGTCTGCACCAAGCGCAGTTTGGTAAGATTTAATGGCATAAAGGTAATCCCCCGTGAATCATTCATGGGGGATTTTTTGTTGCAAATGAAAGAATGAATAACACTGGTTTCCACCTGTGCGCCTTTTTGTGCAGTCCATGTTGAACATTTCTGTTTGGGCAAATTGTGATATAGTGTGGTTGTTCAAAATATATCACGAGCAGGTGGAAATGATGGATGAGAGAGATGGTTCATACATAAAGCGGTTCTTCGGCTGGGATACGCTGCGTGGTCAGCTTTACTGGACACTGCTGGTCAGCTCCGTTATCCCGCTGGTCCTAGTTGGTATTCTGACGGTGTATTCGATTTACAATATTTTAACTAACAAAATCGAAAAGGGCATCGAGCAAAATTTACAGCGGGTAAGCGGTTCTTTGGAGGAGACGTTACAAAACCTCTATGATGTGTCTCAGCAAATGTCTTACCAGGGCTTTGTGGGTCAGGATGTGGAAGCGCTGCAAGCGAGTGAGGACAATTATGAGAAGTCACAGCTGGTAGCGGCTATTCAAAGTGATATGGGTATTCTTAATGCATCGAATCCAACGATAGGATTAGTTTTTTATTATGATACGATCACTGGAGAAATCCAATATAACAATTATATAACCCGAGATTTGCACCCCGATTTCGACCGATTGCCGAAACTCTCCGTCAAATCCGACCATGTCTTCAATGGCCCGCACTTAACTCTTTATAAATATAATGACATTTCTGTATTCTCCATTGTGCGAAGCGTAGGCGGCATCACAGATCCCAATAACCCTCTGATCGTGTATGCGGAAACGAATGTGAAGGTCATTCAAAATATACTGAACAAAGAGCAATACGGGATGAATGTATCTCATTTGCTTATGAATAATGACGGCACCATTCTCTATAGCGACAAACCTGAGCTGACTCCGATCGGCAGCACTTATGATGCAAAACCGATGGAGCGATACTATTTTCACGAGGTGACGGGCAGTCAAGGGTGGAGACTTGGTGTGTTTGTTGAGAAGGGCGAATACCAGAAGGAGATTCGTGATTGGTTCGTCAAATATGCCTACATCGTTGTGCTGGGGCTGCTGATCAGCATCTGGGCTGCCTTTCGGACATGGAAGGTCGTTATCGCACCGCTGCACCGCATCCGCAAGGGTATATCTGCCGTCATCAGTCAGGAACCCAATGACAATTTTCAAATGACGGGATTACGGGAGTTTGATTTTCTCATTCAAAACTTTAGTGATATGCAATTTAAGATTCAGAGATTGATTAAAGAAGTGGCGAAGGAAGCGAGTGAGAAGCAGGAAATTGAGATGGAGAAGCTGATGGCTCAGATCAACCCGCATTTCTTGTACAACACCCTTAATACAGCCCAATGGCTTGCACGACTGAAGGGTCAGCATGAGATCGACCGGTTTCTGTCGCTATTCACCAAGGTGTTGAAATACAATTTGGCGAAAGACGGCACCATCGTTTCGCTGAAGGATGAGATAGACTCCTTGAACGATTATGTTGAGCTGCAAAAAATTAGATACGACTTCGAGTTTGATGTACGATACTTCATCCCAGAGCCGTTTCTGGAGACGCCGCTACCGCGCTTTATTTTACAGCCGATCGTGGAAAATGCCTTATATCACGGAATGATGGACGAGAAGGGGATCATCGAGGTCACTGCACAGGAGCAGGGAGGAATGCTGGTTCTAATGGTTAAGGATAACGGGAACGGAATCAGTCCGGAGAAAATCAAGGAGCTTCTGGAGTCGGATACGCGGAAAAATAACCTTTCGGGTCTGGGAATCGGCCTTAATTATGTCGTGCGGACATTGAGTAACTTTACGGGTGGTGCCAGCGATTTGAAAATAAACAGCCAAATAGGCGAAGGTACGACTGTATCTATTCACATGCCAATGCATAAGGAGGCGACGGAGCAATGAAGGTCATTATAGTAGACGATGAGAAGCTGGTCAGGCGTGGATTGATCTCAATTATGCCATGGGCAAAATATCATATGGAGGTCGTCGGCGAAGCGGGGAACGGAAGAAAAGCGTTAGAACTGCTCGAGACGCTCGAGGTTGATCTTGTTTTTACGGATTTAATGATGCCGGAGATGTCAGGCTTTGAGCTGATCGAGGAAATCAATGAAAAATACCCGGCCAAATCGGTAGTTGTGTTATCCTGCCACGAGGAATTTTCGTTCGCGCAGAAGGCCATTAGGCTCGGAGCTATTGATTATATCGTCAAAAACGATCTGGAAACCGACGTGATGGATGATGTGCTGGAACGCATTGCACACAGCTATGAGGATAAGGTGAAAATACGAATCTCGCATGAGGCGAAGGTATTCGACCGGGTTATGGTTGTTCTTGAACTTAAAGACGAAGAGAAAGCAGGCCAATTGGTCCAAAAGCTTTCTGCAAGCCATGTTATTCACTATTTAGAGAGACGTTGCTGGTTTCTCTCGCTGGACGGTCTTGGAGAATTAGAGGAACAATCATTGATTAACGATATTAAACAGGCCAACTGCCTTCCGGTGCTGGTGCACGGCTTAGGCCATGTATCGTTAAGTGTTACGGTGGACAAGCTGCATGGCTATCTGGCTACAGGCTTATTATATGATTATACGAAAATGCTGAACTTTTGGGAGTGGAAGGCGGACGAAGAGAAAGAATCTCTGAACCCGGAGAAGGCTCAGCTTAGTTCTCGATGGAACAGTCCGGAATGGATCTATAGTAATGAGGCATACGAGAATTTGCTACAGGATACTGCAGCGATGAGATTGCCGATGAGTGAGCTGAAGAGCTTGCTGTTCCCGGCTTTTCTTGAGAATGGCCGCTGGCTGCTCATGCTTGAATGGTCGATGCAGCTAATCTTTCGTTTGGAGCCGCTTCGCATGTGGGAGGAATGGAGGGCAGTGCTTGAGGAGGAGAGAGATAAGCTCCGCAGCATGGTATGCAAGACCAAATATAGCGACGATATCCTGCGGGTTATTTATAAAGCGATTCGTTACATGCATGAACAGGAAGAGATGGATTTCAGTCAAAGTGAGATCGCGGGCATTGCCAATATGAGCCGGACGTATTTCAGCCAATGCTTCAAGAATGTAACAGGGAAGTCATTTAATGATTACGTCACTGACATTCGGATGTCCAAAGCGAAGAAGTTGCTTGTGCACACGAATACACCTATCTATCAAATTGCTCAGCACGTCGGCTTCAAGGATGAGAAATATTTCAGTAAGCTGTTTTTACAGGAAATTGGAGTACTGCCCTCAGACTTCCGGAAGCAATGGGAGAAGTAATGAAGTGCTCGGGGTAAGAAGTTTGTTAGCCAGAACGTAGACTAATGTTGTTAGCGGCAAATATCCCTGATGAGAGCGGATACAAAATCACACCTAGTTGTGAACTTCGGTCCGACCCTTACATCCGCAAAACAGGCTTATACTGGGGATGTAACAATAAACGATATGCAGGGGGAAAGCAGAAATGAAAAAGACATTAAGCATATTAATCGTTTGTGCACTGATGGTGCTGACTGCATGCTCAGGCAATAACGGTAATGCAAATAACAGTAGCAATAACACAGGCGGGAATAATTCTGCTGGAGGGACAACTGAACCTGCTGATCCTTACGCGCCAATGTCAGAGACAGTAACGATCAGCATCGGCAAGGAAGCAGCGGTTGATCCGAAGCTGCCAAGCGGTTCGACGATTGAAGATAATGAGCTCACCCGCTATTTCGCAGACAAGCTGAACGTGAAGTATACGAATGAATGGGAGGCAACGGGTGACTCCTACATGCAGAAGGTTGGACTAACGCTGTCGACCGGCGATATTCCGGATGTCATGGTTGTAGACAAGCAGCAGCTTGTTCAATTGGTAAATGCAGACCTGATTGAGGATCTGACCTCTACTTACGAGAACTTCGTATCGCCGGCGCTCAAAGCGGCTTATGATTCCACGGATGGCTACAGTCTTGCATCTTCAACATTTGATGGCAAGCTTATGGCCTTCCCTAACGTCAGCCCCGGTGCAGATGCGCAAAACATGCTGTGGATTCGTCAAGACTGGCTGGACGAACTTCAGCTGGAAGCTCCGCAAACGATGGATGACATCATTAACGTAACGAAAACCTTTATGGATAAAAAAGGGTCCGTTGGTCTCTTGGGAAATCAAGTGATCGTTAACATCGGTACAAGCGTATTTGGCTTCGATTCCATCTTCAGCGCTTATAACGCATACCCACAGCTATGGACCGAGGATGCAAGCGGCAATGCCGTTTATGGCTCGATTCAGCCTGAGGTGAAGGATGCTTTGGCCAAAATCAGAGGTTGGGTGCAAGAAGGTGTAATTGACAAGGAATTCGCCGTGAAGAAAAACGAGCAGGTCAATGAGCTTGTCGTCAGTGGCAAAGCAGGTATTTTCTTCGGACCATGGTGGCTGCCGTTTGGCATGTTGGCCGATTCCGTTGCACAGGATTCCAAAGCGGAATGGGTATCGTACCTGTCGCCGCTCAGTCAAGAGGGGAAAATGAATACGCATATGGCCTCTCCGACAACAAGATATCTGGTCGTGAAGAAAGGCTTCAAGCATCCAGAGGCGGTATTGAAAACGTTAAACATGCAATTTGATGCCGATCAGCTGCAAGGCGAAGGTATCGTAGAGAAGGATGGCTACAACTGGATGAACATGCCGTTCTCCTTGCTTCTAAGCAACTATGACGATAAAGAGAAGAAGGCAAAGCTCGTTCAAGACGTTATCGACGGTAAAGCTAATGCAGATACCCTGCAAGGCGAGGCGAAGCAAATTTATAATTCTTACTTGAAGGATAAAGAAAATCCGAAAAAAGATTTAGCTGCTTGGTCGCAAAGACATGCGTTCCTGACAGGCGCTCTTCCTCTGATTCAAGACGATAAAATCAATCGCAAGGTTGGCATCTATTACGATCAGACCGATACGATGCGCACCAAATGGGCGAACCTTCGCAAGCTGGAGGATGAAACCTTCCTCAAGATCATTATGGGCAATGAGCCGGTGGAATCATTTGATTCGTTCGTAGACAAATGGAAGTCGCAAGGCGGCGATCAAATTACGAAAGAAATCGCTGAAGCAGCGAAGTAATAAATGCAGGGCATCGGAGCCTAAGCGAAAGCCAGGCAGACTTGCTTAGGTTCCGGTGAAATTAGAGTTGCTTAAGGATGGAGTGGGAGCTTTGCGAGATTCCAAAAATTCGTTACATTATCATCTGATGCTGGCGCCGGGCATGATCCTCCTTATTATTTTCGGAATAGTTCCGCTATTTGGAATGGCGATTGCATTTCAAGACTTTATTCCCGTCAAAGGAATATTCGGCTCCAAATGGATTGGCTTGGAAAATTTTAAGTACATGTTTGAGCTTGATGACAGCAAAACCATTTTCTTCAACACCATCTTTATTTCTGTAATGAAAATGCTCATGAACGTACTCATTCCGGTGTTCACCGCTTTGCTGCTTCATGAAATCGTCTTTAGCCGACTGAAAAGATGGATGCAGACCATTATTTATTTGCCGCATTTTCTCTCGTGGGTTATTCTGGCTGGTATTTTGACCGATATGCTTTCGCAGAACGGCATTGTCAATCAAGTGGTAACCGCCATTACGGGCGAACCGATCTTTTTCATGGGAAGCAATAAATGGTTTCCGGTAGTTGTAGTATTGAGTGATGTATGGAAAGAATTTGGCTTTAACACGATCATTTTCATAGCGGCTTTAACGGCGATTAACCCGTCGCTCTATGAAGCAGCCTCCATTGACGGGGCTGGACGGATCCGCAAAATCTGGAGCGTCACGCTTCCGGGGATTTTGCCGACGATCATTCTCGTGTCCACGCTTAACATCGGTAACATTCTTAACGCGGGCTTTGATCAGATCTATAACCTATACAATCCCTTGGTCTATGAGTCGGGAGACATTATCGACACCTATGTATACCGCATCGGACTCGTCCAATATCAATATGGTTTAGCTACTGCGGTTGGAGCGCTGAAGTCGGTTGTCGGATTCATTCTTATATTTGTCTCCTACAAGTTGGCCTCCAGGTTTGCGGGTTATCGCATTTTCTAAGCATGGCAGCACCGAGAGAACGCATTATTGTAATTAGAAGGGAAGTGTCCCATGCCGCTCACAGGTAAACGCGGAATCAGGACTACTGATATTATTTTGACGCTCGTTATGTTGCTCATTACACTGCTTTGCTTGCTGCCGTTGATTAATGTTGTATCATTGTCTTTCAGCGGCAAGTCTGCGGCAGCATCCGGCGCAGTTACCTTGTTTCCTGTTGATTTCACCTTTTATTCCTATGAATATATGTTTAAGGACAGCCGGTTCTTTGATGCCTTCGGCGTATCGGTTAAGCGGGTGCTGCTTGGCGGGGCAATCAATTTCGTATTAACGATTATGATGGCTTACCCTCTTGCGAGGGAACGGCAAGAGTTCCGGGGAAGAGATATCTATATGTGGGTCATCGTATTCACGATGATGTTCACGGGCGGGTTAATACCATGGTATATGGTTGTGAAGAGCCTTCATCTGACGGATACGATCTGGGCGCTTGTGCTCCCGACGGCCGTTCCCATCTTTAATGTGATATTGCTGATGAACTTCTTCCGAGGCTTGCCGAAGGAAATTAATGAGTCGGCCAAAATGGACGGTGCGGGTCCATGGCGCACGCTCATTACGATCGCCGTTCCTCTTGCAATGCCGGCTATCGCAACAGTCACTTTATTTAGTATCGTGAGTCACTGGAACGCGTTTTTTGACGGGTTGATTCTAATGAACAAGCAGCATAATATTCCATTGCAAACGTATATCCAGCAACTGGTGGTTGCTCCATCGATTACGTCTTCCACGAGACCGGAGGATTTGATCAACTTCTCCCAGCGGACATTTAACGCAGCCAAAATCGTCGTAACGATGCTGCCGATCCTGATCATCTATCCATTCCTGCAACGTTATTTCGTTCACGGCATTACTCTTGGCTCCGTAAAGGAATAAGCATTCACAAAAAGGAGATGCAGCATGCAAATCAACAATCCGATATTGCCGGGCTTCTGGGCAGATCCCTTTATCCTGCGCGATGGCGACGACTATTATTTATACCCGACTAAGGACAGTGCCGGCTGGATGTATGAGAAGTTTCATGTGTTCCATAGCAAGGATCTCGTTAACTGGGACGGGCCTTATCTGGCGCTTGACCTAAACGATGTCAGCTGGGCTGACAAGCAGGCATGGGCTCCCGGCATCGCCAAATATAAGGGGAAATATTATATGTATTTCTCTGCGGAGGCGCAGATTGGCGTTGCCGTTGCGGACTCTCCTCTTGGACCGTTCAAGGATATGCTGGACCGTCCGCTTATTACCCGTAATCAATATGACTGCCAATCGATTGATGCGGACTTATTCGTCGATGACGATGGACAGCCCTATCTGCTGTGGGGGCAAGGGAAGTGCTGGATTGTTCCGATGGAGGACGATATGACGACGTTCAAATCTGAACCGGTGCAATTGTCCGTGCAGATCCATAACGCCAAAGGCAGCGATGCCATTGCGGGCGACATTGCGGTATATAATGAAGGACCGCATATGCAAAAGCGTGATGGCCGTTATTGGCTCACATGGAGCAATTATGATACGCGTGATCCAAGATACCAGATTGCTTATGCATTCAGCGATCATATTCTGGGTCCTTACGAGGTGCATGAGAATAACCGGATGACGCTTGAATCAGTCAACGCGGTAGGTACAGGACATGCTTCACTTACAGAATATGAGAACGAATGGTACCTGATCTATCATCGGCTCGCGGAGCCGGAAACCAGCGTGCTTCGTGAAACCTGCATCGGATTAGTACGCTTCAAGGACGGTCAGCCTTACGTAGACGTGAATCAATAATAACGTATTTCAATATCGATCATAGATCAGGGGCTGTTCCAAATTGGAACAGCCCCTGATCTTTATGCAGGCGGCTTGGGAGAAAGAGGGCGTTTGTCCATCGGTCATTCATTGACGGAAAGGGTATTGCATAGTACATTTGACTCAATATGTCGAGAAATGTAATAGAGAGGAGAGGACTGTATTGTCAGCAACAACAATGGTGAAAGAACTGTCTCCGCTTGTAGCGGCACTAGATTTGAAACCTCATGTGGAGGGCGGCTGGTACAAGGAGATTTGGAAAGCGAATTTTGAAATTCCACAGGCTGTGCTGGGTGAACCGTATTCCGGTCCACGTTTTGCGGCATCTTCGATTTATTTCCTGCTTCATCCGGGAGAAGCCTCGAATTGGCATACGGTTTATTCCGATGAGCTGTGGCTGTGGCATTCGGGCAGCCCGCTGCTTCTGACTCTAGGCGGCACGGAAGATGAGCCAGAGACACGCAAAGAAATTATTGTTGGTGGAGATGTGGCGAATGGTCAGCATCCGCAGGCTCTTGTTCCAGCGACAGAATGGCAAAAAGCTCGCCCGCTTGGCGATGAGCCAGTTCTTGTATCGTGCATCGTAGCACCGGGCTTCCATTACGATGACTTCAAATTGATTGAACGTAAATTTTAATGCTGCAGAAGGATAAACTGTGGACGAAAAATTTCGTTCTGCTGACATTCTCTAATCTATTCTTATTCCTAGCTATTGAGATGCTGCTGCCTACGCTTCCGCTCTTCGCAGATGAGCAAGGGGGAAGCGGGTCGCAGATCGGTCTGTTGCTTGGTGTGTTTACCTTCTCGGCCGTCGTATCGAGGCTCCTGATAGGGATCGGACTTAGACGGTTTGGTAAGCGGAAAATGCTTCTGATCGGCGTCGTCATCTGCCTTCTCGGCATGGCCGGCTATTATGCGGCAGCATCGCTGTCTGCCTTGATGGCGCTTCGCGTTGTGCATGGTTTTGGCTTTGGTATTGCAACGGCCTTGTACGGCACGTTAGTATCCGACGCGATTCCAGCAACACGCCGGGGCGAAGGGATGGGCTACTTTGCAATGGGCAATGCCGTCTCCTTCTCGGTTGGACCAATGATGGGGTTATGGCTCCTGGAGCAATATGATTATCTCGGCTTATTCGGAGCCGGAGTAATCTTCTTGTTCATTACCTTGGTCCTCACGCTGCTCGTTCGGCAGCCTCGCACTCATGTGGGAGTGGCAGCTGTTTCTGAAGCAGCTGCTGGGTTAGAGCAGAAGGCTTCTCCACTGTCGGAGGTGCTGGAAGTTAAGGCACTTGTGCCGTCTATTCTAGGGTCGCTTGTTGGCTTTGCATTCGGCGGAATGCTTAGCTTCGTGACTCTGTTTAGTAAGGATATCGGTATTGAACATACCGGTTACTTCTTCCTTGTGGTTGCGATCAGCGAAGTGCTGATCCGGTTCGTGAGTGGTCCATTATTCGACCGTAAGGGTCCGTTCTGGGTATTGTTCCCCACGGCTGTATTATGTATGATCGCCAGTGTCCTGTTGTACTTCACTGACTCGATGGGGATGCTGCTCTTATCCGGCGTGTTCTATGGCGCAGGCTTTGGCGCCTTGTTCCCGGCACTTCAGGCTTGGGTCATTAACCTAGTGAAGCCGGAGCGCCGCGGTGTGGCAACGGCCACGTATTATAATTTCTTCGACATCGGAATCGGGCTGGGCTCGATTCTGCTCGGAGTAGTCGTTACGATGACGAGCTATACAACGATGTTCCTGCTGTCAGGCATCTTGTACGTGGTGTTTTTGGTCGTATACTTCGCTTACTTGCGCAGGAGCGCAAAAGCGGAGGGATAAGGGGAGACGGTGCATGCGGGCACCGTCTTTTTGTTATCTAGGCGCCATCGAGCGGCATCACCTAGGCGCTGCGTTGGATTGCATCCAACGTAATAGTGAGCTGGACGTTCACATGCTCGCCTATGTTGGATTTCGTACAGTAGAATGAGCTCCCACTGCCCAGTAACCATGATTTAGGTCTGATTCTGTTGGATGAAATCCAACATAGGATCGTTGTAGTAACTCAAAGGCAGATTACATTGGATGAAATCCAACCTGCGAGCGTGAGGAGGCTTGAGGAGCAAGGTGGGTTGGAGCAATCTACTGGAGGAAATCCAACCTGCAGAGCGATGGTGTGCAAGTATAGGCGCAAGGAGCCAGCAGCGAACTAGTATACTGGTGAAATCCACCTGCAAAGCGGGGGACACCGAGTGGGAGCGGGGATAGGCTGACCCCTCGAGCGGACAATACAAAAGGGCTGTTCCCACGTGGGAACAGCCCTTTTGTTACGCTGCGGGCAGCTTGATTTTTTGCCCTGGATAAATGAGGTTCGCGTTCTTGATATGGTTCAGGTCGCGAAGCTTCTGCCAGGTTGTGTTGTACTTCTTGGCGATTGCCCATAAGGTGTCGCCACTCTTCACGACATAAACAGTAGGCTTAGCCGGTTCAGGTTTTACTGGAGGCTTAGGCTCCGGTTTTGGTTCTGGCTTTGGTTCTGGTTTTGGCTCTGGCTTTGGTTCCGGTTGTACCACAACAGGAGTTGCTTCTGCTGTAATACGGCCTTCAACCTTCGGATTAGCAGTGCCCAGCTTGGCGATATAGTTGATGAGTGCTTCATCCAGCGAGCCGTACATGCCGGCTTGCGGGTATTTGCTGAACATCGTGTATTCGTCGCCACCTGCAGCCATGAAGTCGTTTGTCGCGAGCAAATAGTCTGCCTTCTCGTTGAGTGGTTTGCCGCCAACGGTAACGGAATGCACGCGTTCGCCTTTTGGCTTAGCTACATCAATCTTGAACGTGATGCCGGATACTTGAGGGAAGCCGCCTTTCGAATTTGGATAATCCGAAACGCCATTCTCGAGTGCAGCTTTAATGTCGGCACCTTTTACTTTGAGCGTGATGATCTGGTTGCCAAATGGCAGCACCGTAATGATCTCGCCCTTCGTAATTGTTCCTTCATCAATGGAGGCACGAATGCCGCCGCCGTTCGTGATGGCTACATCAGCACCAGAAGCGTCGCGGAAGGCATCGGCAACGAGATTGCCGAGGTTCGTCTCGCTGGTACGCACCTGATCGCGTTCGCCATCAAGCTTCACGCTGACGTTACCTACTTCTTGAGCGAGGAGCACTTCCTGGCTTTTCTGGATTGATGCGACGAAGTCTGCGATTTCAGCGTTTGGCGCGATAGCCGCTGCCGTGTCTTTATTTTCGAGCTTCGCTTCCTTCTTGATGACCTTGCCGCCATCCACCCACAGATCAACAACGCCGAGGTACTTCGTGTACTCACCGGCACTTGCAATTAAGGTGTTATGGTCGGCGGTCAGACCATGCTCGAGCACCGTGTGGCTGTGACCGTCGATGAAGACATCAATGCCATCAACGGCTTTGACGATCTTCAGGCTCGTATCCACACTCGAAGCATCCTGGCCGATATGGCCGAGAGCGACGATAACATCTGTCTTGTCTTCGAGCTCATCAACAATAGCTTGGGCTTCTTTTGTTGGATCGGCAAAGGTCAGTCCTTCTACATTTTTCGGATGCGTCTTATAGGCAGTCTCCGGAGTCGTCAGGCCAAAAATCCCGACCTTCACGCCATCAACTTCTTTAATGATATAAGGCTTGAATAAGTCCGATCCGTCCTTGGTGACCTTCACGTTAGCGCTGATGACTGGGAATTTCATCTGAGATTCCAGTTCCAGCAGCCGTTCATATCCGTAGTTGAAATCATGATTGCCTGGAGCCATTACATCGTAACCCATTTTGTTCATCACCTGAACAACGCTGTCTCCGTTCACCAGCGTGGCGAAGGTGGTGCCATGTACAGCATCCCCGGCATCAAGAAGCAGTGTGTTTGGATTAGCAGTACGGTAGCTGTCGATAATGCCCGCAAGCTTGGCATAGCCCATTTCTCCTGAAGTTCCCTCCACGGCGCGAGCGTGCGTGTCGTTCGTATGCAGAAGCGTGATGTGCTTGGCGGAAGCGGGCAAAGCCGGCTCTTCTGCAGCGGCCGCACTAACGGAAGCGCTAAGAAGAGAGGCAGCAAGCAGGGCTGCTGTCGCCCACTTCGTTTTTCTAAGCTTGGTAAGCATCGAATCCCTCCACAATATATTTTTCGTTTTTCGAGTGTAGGTATTCGGTGCTTTGCCATAGATCTCCTTTCAATTTTGTGTAAATTATCTGAAAATTTAGCAAATTAGTCCTGAAGTCCTTTTTGATCGTCTTAATCCCCGACTTTTCGACATCGAATTTTTGTGCTTGTGCACAATCGTTATCGGGTCTTGTTGAACAGATGTCCAAACTTGGCGCTATATCTCATGTCATGTTGCCCTTGGTTAGCGCAAACACGTATAATAATCCTGAAATATTGTCACATTAACATGAACATATTCTCATACTAAACAACAGCGCGACTCTGGAGAGGGGAATACGGATGGAGGAGCTCAGCGATAAGCGGTTAAAAATGATTGAAGCAGCCCGTATGTATTACGAGCTCGATTATAATCAACAGGAAATTGCGAAGAAATTGGGCGTTTCGCGTCCAACGGTATCGCGATTCTTGCAGCAAGCGAAGGAAGACGGCATCGTGCAAATTCGCATTATGGACCCGTCCTCCGATAACCAGGAACGAGCTCGATTATTGAAGGAGCGGTTTGGCCTGAAGGAAGCGATTATTGCTTCTGTTCCGAAGTATGAGGACGCGATGGTCAAAAAGGTCATTGGTGAAGCCGCGGCTAACTTCCTGCACGAAACCGTACAAGATGGCGATACGATCGCGGTCACTTGGGGAACAACCCTGTATGAAGTGGCCATTCGTCTGCCTAACAAGCACGCGAAGAAGATTAAGGTTGTACAGCTGAACGGCGGCGTGAGTCATTCTGAGACGAATACGTATGCGTATGAGTTGCGCAGCTATTCGCGAAGGCTTACCAGACGTCACCGTATTTGATTCCATTGCCAGCTATCGTTGACCATGCGGTTGTGAAGCATGCGATCGAAGCGGACAGGCATATTCGCAAAATCCTCGATATGGGCAAAAAGGCTAATATCGCGGTTGTTACGGTAGGAGCGCCGACGGAAGATTCGGTTCTGATCCGGGCGAATTATTTTTCTGACGAGGATTTGGGCATTATTTTATCACGGGGTGTTGGTGATATTTGTTCCCGAATTATCGATATTAATGGACAATTATGCAGCGAGGAGCTGGATCTCCGGACAATTGGCATAGACTTGAACGAGCTGAAAAAGAAAGAATGGTCCGTTCTTGTAGCCGGAGGCCCAAGCAAGGTCGAAGCGATATATGGCGCATTAAGTGGTCAGTATACGAATACGCTAATTACCGACCAGATTACGGCGCAGCATTTGCTTGATTTTAAAGCAGAGCAAAGTAGATAAATATTTACGTGATTTATTTAGGAGGACTGGATTGGATATGAGTAATCATAAAAATTTGTCGGCGGGCGAGATTGCTGCTTACATTGACCATACTGTATTAAAGGCGGAAGCCACTAGAGAAGAGATTATCAAACTGTGTGAGGAAGCAAAGCAGTACCATTTTGCAACGGTATGTGTGAACCCGGGCTATGTCGCTCTTGCGGCGAAGGAGCTTGCAGGCTCTGGCGTTGGAATTACGACGGTAGCAGGCTTCCCGCTTGGCGCAACGACAACATTCACGAAAGCAGCGGAAGCGAAGGACGCGATTGCGAACGGAGCGACTGAAGTAGATATGGTCATCAACGTTGGCCTGATCAAGTCGGGTGACTTTGAAGCCGTAAAGCGTGATGTTGAAGGCGTAGTTGAGGCGTGCAAAGGGAAAGCAGTTATGAAGGTTATCCTGGAGACAGGCCTGCTGACGGATGAAGAGAAAGTTCGCGCTTGTGAGATTTGTAAAGAAGCAGGAGCAGACTTCGTGAAGACTTCGACGGGCTTTGGTAAAGGCGGCGCAACAGCAGAAGATATCGCTTTGATGCGTCGTACGGTTGGTCCCGACATGGGTGTAAAAGCTTCCGGCGGCGTTCGTGATCTGGAAACAGCGCTCAAAATGATCGAAGCAGGCGCGACTCGTATTGGTGCGAGCTCAAGTGTTGCGATTGTAACTGGCGGGACTGGCGAAGGGTACTAATAAGTTAGATCTAGGAGGGGCAGCCGATTGCGGCTGTCCCTTCATTTGGGATTGACCCTTTGCGGAGAGGCAGGGTACACTTAAGAAAGTTAGTTGAACGGCCGGCTCGGTGAAGCTGGTTTTTTTATTGCAATGATTTAGGGTGAAGATGAGGTGCCGGATCGGGAGAGCCTGATCGGACGTTATCATAGATTATTTGAGGTGAAACATGAGCATTAAAACTTCTTGGCGGGAGCAGTGGACGAGTAACGTAAGTGTGAACGTACTGGCTGGTATTACAGCAACGCTGGCCCTTGTACCGGACTCGCTTGCATTCTCGTTTATGGCTGGAGTTCCGCCGGTCGTAGGCATTTATGCTTCGATTTGTATTCTGTTAGTTATTACGTTCTTAGGCGGCAGACCGGGGATGATCTCGGCAGCAGCGGGTTCGATGGCTGTACTGATGCTGACGCTGGTGAAGGAGCACGGGATCGAGTACTTATTCGCAGCAACAGTGCTGACGGGTGTGATCCAATATTTCATGGGCGTCTTCAAGCTTGGTAAGCTGATGCGATTTGTACCCTCTGGTGTACTGACCGGCTTCATTAATGCGCTCGCGATTATGATTTTCTTATCGCAGCTTCGTTATTTCAAAGGCGAGTCTTGGGTGATGTACGCGCTTGTAGCCGTCACTCTTGGTATCATCTATCTGGTACCGCGGTTCTTCAAGGCCATTCCATCACCGCTTATTGCAGTAGTTGTCCTGACGCTGGCGGTTTGGGCATTTGGTATGGGGGATGTGACACGGATCGGCGATATTGCCGAGATTGATGCATCGCTGCCATCCTTTTTGCTGCCGGATATCCCGTTTAGCTGGGATACACTCTGGATTATTCTCCCTTACTCCTTGTCGCTTGCTGTTGTTGGTTATACCGAGACGATGCTGACACATAACCTGCTCGATGAGATGACTGGAGAGAGGACGGATAAGAACCGCGAGATGAGAGGGCAGGGGATCGCCAATATCGTAGCTGGATTTTTCGGCGGAATGGCGGGTTGTGCGCTTGTTGCGGAATCGGTTCTTAATGTGAAAATGGGCGGGAAAAATCGTTTGTCCACCCTTGTTGCTGCACTATTCCTACTGCTGCTCGTTGTGCTGCTTGGCGATTTGCTGTCGCTGGTGCCGATGGCTGCGCTGGTTGGGATCATGCTAATGGTATGTATCGCAATCTTCGATTGGAACTCCGTATTCCGCATGAACCGTTTGCCGATGGGCGAGACGGGAGTGATGGTCGTGACGGTTGGTGCCGTACTGTTGACGCATGACCTCGCGATTGGTGTACTGGCAGGTGTACTTGTGAGCATTATCTGGTTCGCGGTCAAAGCCTCCAAAGTGCATGTACACAGCGAGTGGGAAGGCTCAACGAGAACGTACCGTGTTCAAGGGCAGCTGTTCTTCGCATCCGCCTCCGAGCTGGAGGAGAGAATCGAGCATGACTGCGACGCCGAACAGGTCCACATCGACCTGACGGGCACGAAAGTATGGGATCATACCGCCAACCTCGCTGTCCGCAAGACAGTCGAACGTTTGCAAAAGAACGGTAAACAAGTTACCGTTGCTGGCGTGTAATAAGGTTAGTGAAGAAAGCTGAAAGGCTGCCCCTTGGGGCAGCCTTTTTTGTATGGGCAGGGGTAGATCAATCTTCCAGAAGGTTATCCAGCGGTTTGTAATGCTTCAGCCATTCCGAAGGTACGTCATCCGAATTCTTCACATATACCGACTTCAACAGCCGCGTAATGGAGCGTGCTTGTTCTTCAATGAGGATCTCCTTGATCTCAGAAGGCTTAACGGGTACAGCATGATCGGTTCTGCGGCCAAACTCAGCAAGAGAAACAAACATGCTAGGGCTTTTCTTATAGGTGCAGTTTTTCGGGAAGCGGGGAGAGCTGCCGGAATCATACTTGGAGAAGCGGACGGCCTTTTCATGCACCCGGAGCAGCTCGCTCGCATCCAGCTCTAGTACGGCAAATCGCTCGGAAGGCTCTCGCTTCATGTAGGTGGTCAGCATCTTGAGACATTCCCGCCTTGTTGGCCAGAAGAAGACATGTCGGTCAATAAAGGCTCTGAACTCTTCAACGGTACAATTCGCCTCCATCATAGACGCAGGAATGCGAAGATGCGAATTGACCGTAATGGATGCTCCTTCATGCCTTACTTCTTCAGCGGAAGTTCGGCGTTCGCCCATCGAATCCGGCAGCAAATGCTGGCTGGACCATAAAGAGTCAAAGTGAGCGATCGCCTGCAAGTTGCTCGCCCGCGTAAAGTGAAAGGCCAACTTTCGGCCTGCGGATTTCGTGATTAAGGCTATATTGGAATCAATAGTCGTCAAGGGAATCACCTTCGGAATCTGCCTCCTTCGCTTCAGGATGATCTAGACAATATTTTATAAGTGTACTAATCATACCTCTTGATAGGAGCGGATTTCGCCTGAAATACAGGGAAGGTTATCCAATTTGGCTTAATTATCGATAAATTAGACTAGACAATCCCCTGTTATTCCCTCGTTTATTTAACACTATTTATTATTCGTTTAATAAACCCCAAACAATTCCCTTATAAACTTAAGTCATCAGATGGTAAGAGAAATGCTTATCGGGGAGGAGGTCTCAGATATGTTGAACAAATATGTAGAGATCAGCAAAGTGATCTCCGATGAAATCGATCAGAATCTGTTCGCCGAAAGCAACAAGCTGCCTACTGAAAAATCATTAGCAACCCGCTTTGAGGTCAGCCGTGAGACGATCCGCAAAGCGCTCAAGCATCTTATAGAGCAAGGCAAGATTTATAACGTAAAAAGCTCTGGTTATTACTTGCGGCGAAATGGCCTTCATATGGCCAGCACGTTAAACAAATTTTCCAGCATTACGGATCTGATCCGCAATGCCAATCTGTCCGAGGGCGATATCGAGGTTCAGATTTTCAAAAGAAAACCGAATGAAGAGGAAATGAACCTGTTGAACATTAACAAGCAGGATTCCATGTTCATCCTCGAAAGAATTCGGACCGCAAACGGAGAATCGATTGTCTATTCGAGGAACATTCTGCCCCAGAGCATTGTTGGAAAAGATTTTGCGGAACTTTACGAACCAGGTTCCCTGTCCAAGCATCTCAAGCAGAAATGCGGAGTTCACATTATCGAATCACTTATGGAGATTCAAGCAGTGCGCGAAGACGACGTACTCCCTTACCGGTTGAAGCAAAGCGACCCGCCTTTGCTAAAAACGATTCAAGTGCATTACGACGACAAAGCGAAGCCGATTTACATTTCCTACGATTTCATGCGGAACGATTTGATCCGGTTTTACATCCGGAGAACCTAACGGAAAATATGACAATTCATAGATGGAGGATGATGGATATGAATTCACATTCGCACAATCATTTCGACACCATTTATTCCGATTATTCCAATGCGAATGGAAGTGTGATGTTCGCCGCGCATCGGGGAAATTGGAGACGCGCCTCCGAGAATTCGCTCCGATCCATTCAATCGGCTATCGATCTTGGCATGGATATCGTAGAGCTAGACATTTGGAAAACGAAGGACGGAGCGTTAGTGCTCATGCACGACGATACGGTTGATCGGATGACCAACGGTTCCGGGAAAATCTCTGAGCTCACGTTTCAAGAAATTCGTTCGCTTCGCCTGAAACAGGGAAGAGGCGGCCCAGGCGCCTCCGTTACCGACGAGCTTGTTCCCACTCTGCAGGAGGCCATGCTTTTGGCCAAAGACCGTATAATGGTCAACCTGGATAAATGCTGGAACATTCGCGAGAATGTCTATCGGGTTCTTGTTGAAACCGGAACAGTAAGACAAGGATTGTTCAAGAGCGATGCAAGCATTGACGAGGTCGAGGAATTCCTGAACGGCAAGGCCGAGCGTCCTGAATTTATTCAAAAAATTCAAGATTATCAGATTCCCGCCGAGAATGAAGCTGAATTCCGGAAGCTGTTCGACAACGCCACGGGAATGGATGAAATCCAAGCATTTTTGAGCGACAGTGCCAAGCGGGCGGAATTCCTTCGTAAAGTTCCAAAGGCCAATTTGCATATGCTCGATCAACTAGAACAAATCGCCACTCGAATTAAACCGAAAGCTATCGAAGTCAATTTCCTGTTCAGCCATAGCAAGATCATGGACTCGGAAGTACTTTCCCGACTGAAGTCATACCCATTCCGAATTTGGGTCAACACCATGTTTGCTTGGGATTGCGCAGGGCACACGGACGATGTTTCTCTATCGAATCCGGCGCTTGGCTGGGAATGGCTATTGAATCGCGGAGCCAATATGATTTTGACGGATTATCCGGAAGATCTGAACCGATATCTCAAAACAAGGAAGTGAACGCTTCGTGACCAGCAGATTACGTAAATTCAAGGAGGCGGCTTTCGGATACGGGTTTTTGCTGCCGTCCCTGGCAGGATTCAGCGTCTTCTTGTTCTACCCGTTTCTGAAGTCGTTCTATTTAAGCCTTCATAGCATGAACCCCCGGGGACAGATCGTGGAGTTTGTCGGATTTGATAATTTCATCGACATCCTGACCTCCGATCATTTTTACCAAAGCCTCAAGACGACATTCTTTTTTGCGCTCTTGACGATACCGGCATGCATCTTCATTGCCGTATGCCTTGCGTTATTGACATACAAGAAAAATAAAATAAACCTTATTTTTCAGCTTATCTTTGCCAGTACCATTGCAGTGCCAATAGGTAATGCTTCCGTCATTTGGAAACTGCTGTTTCACCCTACAGCCGGCATGTTCAACTATTTCCTAAGTTTGTTCGGAATATCGCCTGTCGGCTGGCTGACTAATCCCGCTTATGCCCTGTTATCCGTTTCCATGATGACGGTGTGGATCAGCATCGGATTTACGTATCTGCTTCTTCTCAGCGGGATAAAAGGCATTCCGGAAGATTTGTACGAGAGTGCGAAAATCGATGGCGCCGGATCGTTCTCCATTGTTCGGAGAATTACGCTGCCTTTATTGTCTCCCGTGCTCTTCTTCATCAGCGTCATTTCCGTTATTAGCGCCCTTCAGAGCTTCTCTCAGATCAACATTTTGACAGAGGGGGGACCGGTAAATTCAACAAATGTTGTTGTGTATGACTTGTACCAGGAAGCCTTCGTCAACTATCGATTTGGAACCGGCAGCGCTCAAGCGATTATTTTGTTCTTGATCATTCTGCTGTTTACGATTATCCAGTTCCGTCTCTCGGAAAGGAAAGTGCATTATTCATGAGTAAAATACAGCGAACAGCGGTATTGATTATTCTAATTCTGGCTTCCGCGGCGATTATTTATCCGATCTTTTACGCCTTCGCTTCGGCGATGATGACGTCGGCCGAGATCGATTCCTATCCACCGCATATTTTCCCTTCCGGCTTTAATTTGGACAATTACAAATCGGTGTTTGCGGTCGTTCCCGTCGCCCAGTTTTTGTTAAACAGCTTTGTCGTCGCCATAGCGATTACGGTAGGCCATTTGATAACGGCAAGCTTTGCCGCCTACGCTTTCGCTTTTATCCGGTTTCCGCTCAAAAGTTTCTTCTTCGCCCTGTTTCTAGCTACGATCATGATCCCATGGGAAGTCACGATGATTCCTAATTTCTTGACGATTCGCAGCTGGGGATGGACGGATTCGTATTGGGGCCTGATTCTTCCGTTCCTTGCCACCGGCTTCGGCACGTTCCTGTTTAGACAATTTTTCATGCAACTGCCGAAAGATATATTCGAAGCAGCGAAAATGGACGGAATGGGACACTTCGGAATCTTCTTGCGAATTGCGCTGCCGTTAACGCGTTCTGCCTCTGTGACGCTTGCGGTGTACAGCTTTATCGGAGCGTGGAACATGTATCTGTGGCCGTTGTTAATTACGAACGAGGAGTCCATGCGGACTGTACAGATCGGCGTTACGATGCTGCAGTTCGAAGACTTCACGTCATGGAATCTCGTGTTGGCCGGATTGGCGCTCATGATGCTGCCACCGCTGCTGCTGCTCGTTCTCGGATTAAAGCAGCTCGTCGGCAATCTTACGATGGGTGCGCTTAAAGGCTGAGCAGCCAGTGTCTATCTTAATAATGACCGAGAACCTTCGGATTCTATTTAAACAAACTAAGGAGTTGGCTTATCAATGAAAGCAATCAACTGGAAAATGGCACTCCCTGTATTGGCACTTGCAAACGTTCTTGTCATCCAGGGCTGCGGCACGTCAAACTCTGCAAACACCCCCAATTCGGCAGCTTCCTCGAATGCTGCGGATACATCAAACGAAGCTCCCGTCACTATAAACTGGTGGCATGCCATGAGCGGAACAAACGGTAAGGTTCTGGATCAAATCGTAAAAGATTTTAATGCCTCCCAGTCTCACGTTGTTGTCAAAGCAACTTTCCAAGGCGCCTACGACGAATTGCTGAATAAAGTGAAAGCAACGATGGGTTCGAAAAGCGGCCCCGCGTTGGTTCAGATGAACGACGTTAACACTCGATTCATGATTGATTCCCAGGCCATTACGCCGGTTCAAACGCTTATCGATCGCGATAAATACGATATCTCCGAGCTTGAACCGAATATTCTGAATTACTACACGGTCAATAACCAGCTCTATTCGATGCCGTTTAACACTTCAAACGACATCTTCTACTACAACAAGGACTTGTTCAAAGCGGCAGGCCTGGATCCGGAAAAACCGCCGGCAACGTTTGAAGAAGTAGAAGCAGCAGCTAAAGCACTTACCAAAGACGGCGTTACCGGCTACGCTTTCTATATTGAGCCTTGGGATATGGAGCAATCGTTCGCCAAGCAAGGAGAATTGTACGTCAACAACGATAACGGACGTTCCGGAGAGGCTGCAACGGAATCCCTCATGAACAGCGAAGCGGGCGTCAAGACGCTGTCCTTCTGGAAAGACATGATCGATAACAAGAATGCGCAATTCTTCGGCAGAGTCTCCGCCGATGCTCAGAAAGCCTTTACTGCCGGCAAAGTCGCTATGCTGACCGGTTCGACAGGAGCTCTTCGGGGAATGGTTGAAGGTGCAAAAGGCAAATTCGAAGTCGGAACAGGCTTCTTCCCAATTCCCGCAGGCTCCTCTAAGGAAGGCGGCGTGGCAATCGGCGGAGGGAGCAACTGGATTATGAACGACAAGTCCCAAGAAGAACAAGATGCGGCATGGGAGTTCATCAAGTACTTGTCCAGCGCTAAAGTACAAGCTTTATGGCACGTGAGCACCGGATACTTCCCGACCACAACAGCAGCATACGATGAGCAGATCGTCAAAGATAATCTCGTCAAATATCCGCAATTTAATGCGGCTGTAGAGCAGCTTCACCAATCGAAATCCAACTATGCTTCCCAAGGTGCTTCACTCGGCGTATTCCAGGAGATGAGAAACTTCTATTCGACTGCTGTGGAAGAAGCAATCAACGGCGCATCGCCTCAAGAAGCGTTGGACAAAGCAGCGAAAAGCAGTACGGAAGCCATTCAGAAATATAATGACACAAATAAATAACTTGCTTTCGCAATAAACGTTACTTCAATAAACAAAGACAGGACGAACACTCTATTCGGCCTGTCTTTGTCCTTAATGGACATCTTATGTTTCGAGAGAAAGGCGGAAACTGCTTTGCAAGGCAAATGGATTATCTCTGATCTCGATGGTACACTGTTGAATTCACGGCAACAAATTACGCAAGCCGTTAAGCAGCGCATACGGCTGTTTCAGGCAAACGGCGGCACCTTTACCTTGTCAACGGGCAGATCGTTAACAAGCGCATTGCCATTTATTAATGAGCTTGAAATCAAAGTGCCTGTCATTTTGTACAATGGCGCTAAATTATATGATCCGGTTCAAGAAAGATATATGAAGGAACATGCTTTGTCTCCGTCCTCTTTTCGGTATGCCGTGAATAGATACGAGCTATTCGGCCAACGGATGGGGCTGGACGTGTTGGTTTTTTGCCAGGAGCAGATCTATACCCCTGCTATAACAAACACCGTAGAGCGTTATATGCAGAAAGACAAAGTTACGATCACGGAGAAGTCTCTAATGGATATCATGGTGCATTCCCAAGAGTCCACGAAAATCATGTTCTTAGGCAGTCCCGAGTCGGTCATCTCCTTTCAGGAGCAATGCTTTGCAGCATTCGTGCAGCCGGCCGAAGCCGCATGCCACTCCGTTTCGTCCGAACCGGAACTTCTTGAAATTCTTCCTTCCAACATCAATAAAGGTACCGCGTGCAAGGAGTTGATCAACAGCCTGGGGCTGGATATCGCCAATCTCACTGGAGTCGGGGACAATCTGAATGATATAGAGATGATCACTTTGCTTCCCAACGGAGTTGCAGTGAATAACGCCCATCCGTCATTGAAGAAGGCCGCGGATTGGGTGACCGCGCGAAGCAATGATGAAGATGCGATGATCGAGGTGCTTGATCGGTTTCTCTAAATGGCCAGAAAAAAGTCGTAGTTCTGTTGCTTAGGCAATAGAACTACGACTTTTGGTATTAGAGACTGATAAACACTCACCGGCCTCTTTAACAGATTCTGTCATCGTTTTTCAGCGCTCTCCCGCAGGAAGGGCTTCTTCAATGCAACATTTTATCGTTCGCAGCTAATCGTCAGATTCGCGTTAAGTGTTCCGCCGGATTCGAGCATGTAGAGCTCTTCTTGGCGGTTCAATTCGCCGGTCATTGCCATCCATGGCTCGACGCAGACAAATGGCTTGTCCTGTACGGACCAGAGGACAACGTATTTGAAAACATCATCATACGTCATACGAACACGAGCGCCTTCGATAACCGGGAACGTGATCTCACGTTTCACGGGATCAAGCAGTGTCACTGACTCCACCATACCGTCCAAATCAAGCTCGCCGGTGAATGGTTTTTCGACCATATCGTTATAATCCAGGTAGCGAGTCGCATCCGTCTCATAAGCAAGACGCTTCGAATCCGTCAAGAAGTAAGGATGGAAGCCCGCATAGAACGGCATCGATGCAACATCGGTCAGGTTGTGGTATTGCTGGCGGATATGAAGCTCACCGTTCACCAACGCATAAGTGAAGGTTAATTCAAAATCAAACGGATAGCTGTCTTTTGTCGCTTCACTGCTTTTAAGTACAATCGTGATGGACGCTTCGCCTTCTGTATTTGTTCCGGCTACTTCCCATACGGAAGTACGTGCTACGCCGTGGTTGGCCATGTCATACGACTTGCCGTCCCAAATATACGTACGATTATCGAGCTGCCCGCAGATCGGGAACAGGATCGGATTGCCGCCGCGGATATTAGCCGTCGGATGATCGAATGTTGCTTTATCCAGGTAAAAGACTTCGAGTCCATTAAGCTGACAGCCGATAACAATACCGCCGCGTTCCGGACATACACGAATACGGGAAGAAGTGCTCTCCTCGATTAGCTCATAAATCTTATATGTATCTGTATAACTGTTGACTTGAAACTGGCTCATAAGGCCCTCCTAAATAGTTATTTTCTGATTCCATCATACCACAAAATAAAGAAAAGGCTGTCCCGTGAAGGACAGCCTTTCGTCTTACTTCGTTGCGTCAGCAGCAGGGCTAGCTTCAGCGTTTGTTCCTGCATCAGCGCTTGCTTCTGGGGAAGCAGATGCATCAGCTGCTGCAGCTGGATCCAGCTTGTTCGTGATTTTTGCTTTTGCTTTCAGGTCAGCCAGCCAAGTCGAGGACAGCTCGCTTACTTTTTGTGTAACCAGTTGGTATTTGATATCTTCTTTCTTGTCTTCAAGCGTAGGTGTTACAGCTGCTTTCTCATCGGTTTTCTTGATGATGTGGTAGCCGTAGCTTGTTTGTACAACGCCGCTCAGCTCGCCAACTTTAAGGGCAAATGCCGCATCTTCGAATGCAGCTTCCATTGTGCCTTTAGGGAAGAAGTCGAGGTCGCCGCCTTTGTCTTTCGTACCTGTATCCGTCGATTTCTCTTTAGCCAGCGTTGCGAAATCAGCGCCGCCTTTCAGATCCTTCAGAATAGCTTCAGCTTCTTCCTTCGTAGCTACGAGGATATGCGAAGCACGGATTTGTGCAGGTGTAGCCATGGACGCTTTATTTTGATCGAAGTACGTTTTGATCTCGTCATCTGTTACTTTCACTTGCGGCTCAAGAATTTTACGGATTGTCACTTGAGTACCTGCATCTTCACGCAAGCTGTCTTCAGTCATACCGTATTGTGCCAGTGTTTGTTGGAACTCATCTTCGGAACCAAACGATTTTTTCAGGTTCGCGATTTCTTTATCGATATCTGCTTCAGTAACCGTTACGTTTGCATCTTTTGCTGCTTGGTCGATCAGTTCTTGCGTGATCATGTTATCGAGTGTAGATGTGCCGCCTTGCTTCACTAAGGAATCATACAGCTTGTCCTTCGAAATTTTAACACCGTTAACGGTAGCAACTGCTTCTGTGCCGCCTCCGAAAGGTGGTTTAATTAATACGATAATAAGCACGATGGCCAAAATCGCCGAAACCGCGATCCAAGCTTTACCGCCGCTGCGGCCGCCTGCTGCCGAGGCAGGAGTTTGGGAAGTAGGAGCTTGCTCTTTCTCTTCCGCTTCAACCTCATTGTCCTCTGCTGCTTCTACGATTTCATCATTGTTGTCATTCTCATAAGCGTACTGTACTTCTTTCTCAGCAGCCGTGTCCCGTTCTTCATCTTCTCTTTTGTGCTGCGAGTCTTTGTTTTCCATTTTTCAATAAAACTCCCTTCGACAAAAACGAACTATTTTTACAATCTTCACCTACTATAACAAAACAATTCGGGAAAAACCTTAATTCAAAATAAAAATATGTTGCATTCGGCTGCTTTTCGTATAATGGTATATGTATACAATATTAGACTTTAGTCACAGAGGTGTGACTAAAGAACTAGTGACGAGAGGTGGGGGACGTTTGGTCACATTACACGGAGAATATAACGGCTGGGTTATACTTCTCTCTTTCATCATCGCTTTATTCGTTTCGTACTCTGCCTTGAATCTAGTGTATAAAATATCCCACTCCAAGGGGAAGGTACAGCTGGGCTGGACGCTCGCTGGAGCCTTTGTTATGGGCAGCGGCGTATGGACCATGCATTTCATAGGAATGATGGCCTTTCATATCGGTATCCCGATTACATACGACGTTCCTATTACGCTTTTATCGATCATGGCAAGCATAGGTGCTTCCTATGTCGCCTTTTATTTAACGCTGGCAAAAGAAATTAACCGCCTTAAACTCCTCTGCGGAGGCTTTGTTATGGGCGCCGGAATCGTTGCTATGCATTATACAGGTATGGCTTCGATGCATTATCCAACAATGTCTATACAATATAACCCATATATGTGGATATTATCCGCAGTGATTGCTGTGATTACGTCTTGTGCTGCGCTTTACTTCTTTGTTAATTTCCGGGATGGCAGCAAAGCGGTATGGTCCAAATGGGCAGCTGCCGCGTTAATGGGCCTTGCCGTATGTGGTATGCATTACACAGGCATGGGAGCTGCATCGTTCTGGTGTGGTGAAATAGCAGCAAATGCGATCACGGGAGACATCCCCATTAATCTCTTTCTTCTAATAAGTGTAACCTTGGTTACCTTGCTTATTATGCTCGTTACCTGGATTGCGATCTATCTCGACCGTACGGTGCTGGAACGAATGGCTTACAGTGATCCGCTTACTGGCCTCGCTAACCGCCATGCGATGAACCGCTATTTTGACAACAGGCTGGACAATGCCCGGTCTTACGGTTTATTGTTCCTCGATCTGGATCAGTTCAAGATCATTAATGATACGCTTGGTCATGATGTCGGCGATTTACTTGTTCAAGCCGTTGCGGCAAGGCTGCGGTCTCATGAGAATGAAGGGGCACAAACCTTCCGTCTTGGCGGGGATGAATTCCTGCTCATGACCAAAGGAATGGAATTATCTGAAGTGGAACAGCTTGCAACGAATATTTTGGAAGATATACGAAAGCCTTATCTGCTTGAAGGCAATGAGCTTTACATAACTGGAAGCATCGGGATTAGTATGTCGCCAGAGCATGGCCAGGACCGTTCGTCGCTATTGATTGCAGCGGATACGGCGATGTATCAGGCCAAACACCGGGGCAAAAATCAATACTGCCTCTACGATAAGCAAATGGAGCGGGAGCTTCTGCGTCGTATGGAATTGGAGAAGGATCTGAGAATGGCGCTGGCGAAGGATCAATTTGTCGTCCATTATCAGCCGAAATGGGACGCGTCATCCAACCGTCCGATCGGGGTGGAAGCTCTGCTGCGATGGAATCATCCTGGCTTTGGCCGTGTTTCTCCTGATGAGTTTATCCCGATCGCTGAGGAGACTGGACTAATCGTGCCGATCACCCGCTGGGTGCTTGGACAAGCCTGCCGGGACTGCTTTGAATGGAACGAAGGCAGAGAAGTGCCCCTAAGTGTATCGGTTAATATGTCTGTTAGTGTTTTTGACAGCAAAAATCTCGAGGACATGGTCGTTTCGGCCCTGCTCCATTCCAGTCTTGAAGGGAAGCTGCTGGAGCTCGAAATAACAGAGACGATCGTGATGCATAACGTGGAGGATGTGGTTGAACAATTGAAGCCGCTCCGGGAGAGAGGTGTGCTTATCTCTATGGATGACTTTGGTGCAGGTTATTCCTCCTTAGGCTCGCTTGATCTTATCCCGTTCCAAACGTTAAAAATAGACAAGTTATACATGCAGCAAAGTGAGTCGCCTTCCAAACGCGCCATTGTCCACACGATTATTATGCTGGCCAAACAGCTTAATCTGGACGTGATCGCCGAAGGGGTAGAGAATGAGCAGCAAATTGCTTTCCTGCAATCCGCTGGATGCAGTATGATGCAGGGGTTTTACTTCAGCAAGCCAATGGCGCGTGCTGATCTGGATCTTTGGTTACAGCAGTCGATGTTCGTAAGTCATCCTCAAACGTCGCAGAGCATGTTCGGATAACGTAAGCCAAGGAGGGCGCGGAATTTGCAGAGTCAGACGAGAACTTATACTTATCTCATTCTATCGATGGCGGTCCCACTCATCATTTTTTGTATGCTTAATGCCTATTCTTCATGGGATTATCAGCTTAATTCGCCAAACTTTCACTTTTATGTTGTCAGTACAGTTTCTGGTGCGGCATTTGCTCTTGCAGTTGCAATCGGGGTTGCAGCTATACGGCTTCGTAATTTGAAAATCAGCTTTTTATCGTTATCTTTTGTATCGTTAGCGGCCTTATTTATTGTCCATGGGTTATCCACTCCGATGGATGGGATGCCTATGTCTCATTCGTCAGCGGTGCCAAGTAATGCGGCTCAGTTGAGTATTTTACTGGCTGTATTGTGGCTTTGGATGTCGTCCATGTCGTCTGACCGCCGGATAATTAGCTGGCTCTCTGCGCATCAGCGCTGGCTGCTGCCGATCTGGACCTTATCGCTTGGCGCTATCTGTATTGCTCTTTGGTTGTTCTCCGACCAGCTGCCATGGCTTCAGTTAAAAGAAGAGCCGGTTGCGAGATGGTCCGTTTCCTTACTAATTACAGGATTAAATCTATGGACGATGTATCGTTATTTGGAGACCTATATGTCTACGCGGTTTCCGCTGCAGCTTGCAATCGTATACAGCTCCGGCTGGATGATTGCAGCACAGATTATTAATATAACAGGTAAGCTTTGGATGATGAGCTGGTGGATCTATCACTTATTGCTGCTTGCCTCTATTGTCTCGATGATCGTTGGGATTTACCGGCAGTACCAAAGTGCTGGCTCCTATACGAATTCACTTAAGCAACTTTTCCAGAACAACCCGAAGGAATGGATTCATGGCTATATGTCACCTGCGGTACACGAGCTGATCCGCACGACGGAATCACGTGATGCTTATACGGCAGGACACAATTACCGTGTGGCGCTATATGCCATTCAGCTGGGGGAAGAGCTTGGGCTAAGCAGTGACCAGCTGCGTGCTATTGCGCAGGGTGGTGTTGTGCATGACATCGGAAAGATCAGCATCCCTGATCATATCCTGAACAAGCCAGGCAAGCTGACTCCGGAAGAGCGTCAGGTCATCGAAAAACATCCGGTTACTGGGTTTAACCTTTGCCGCCGGCTGGGCTTTATGCAGGAGGAGCTGACCGTCATCCGGTCTCATCATGAACGTTGGGATGGAAGTGGTTACCCTGATGCGCTGAGTGGAGAAAATATTCCGCTGCTGGCCAGAGTAACGGCCGTAGCCGATGTTTATGACGCATTAACCTCATCCCGTTCCTATCGTGCTGCCTTGTCGCATGAGGAAGCAATGGGGATTATCTGCAAGGAGCGGGGGAAACATTTTGACCCGTTATGTGTGGATGCACTGGTGCGCATTGCGGGTGAGAAGGGCTGGGCTTTTAAGGCTTCGGCCAGTTGATCGGAGTGAGGGAAGGCATAGGCCGCATAGCCCGGGTTTATTTCCATAGTTGACGGGTGTATGATAGAGGGGTTATTACATAGAAATTCTTCTGCATAGAAAGGAAGGAATTACACAAATGACATACTTAGCAGACAAATCTCGTTATGAAGGTATGAAATATTTCCGCGTTGGTAAAAGCGGTCTTCGGCTGCCGGCTGTATCGCTTGGCTTATGGCACAACTTTGGCGGGATTGACCGTCTGGAGAACGGACGTGCAATGATCCACCGTGCTTTTGACCTTGGTATTACTCATTTCGATTTGGCGAACAACTATGGTCCACCGGCTGGCTCCGCAGAGGAGACTTTCGGGAGAGTACTGAAGCAGGACATGGCTGCGTACCGCGATGAAATGATTATTTCGACTAAAGCGGGTTACTACATGTGGGAAGGTCCTTACGGCGACTGGGGCTCCCGCAAATATCTGGTCTCCAGCCTTGACCAAAGCTTGAAACGGATGGACCTTGAATATGTAGATATTTTCTACCACCATCGTCCAGACCCAGAAACACCACTTGAAGAAACAATGTCCGCGCTTGACCATATCGTGCGTTCGGGCAAAGCCCTTTATGTTGGTCTGTCCAACTATAGTGCAGAGCAGACAGCTCAAGCTTCTGCAATCTTGAAGGAGCTTGGTACACCTTGTCTGATTCACCAGCCATCGTACTCGATGTTTAACCGCTGGATCGAGAATGGCCTGCAAGATGTACTGGATCAAGAAGGTATCGGCTCTATCGTCTTCTCTCCACTGGCTGGCGGCTTGCTGACGAACCGTTACTTGGACGGTATTCCTGCAGATTCCCGTGCAGGCGGACCTAGCGTCTTCCTGAACACAAATGCCATTACAGATGAGAAGCTGGGCAAAATCCGCGCATTGAACGAAATCGCTCAAGGCCGCGGCCAATCCCTCGCTCAAATGGCTCTCGCATGGGTACTTCGCGGCGGCCGTGTAACCACCGCCCTGATCGGCGCAAGCCGCGTCGAGCAAATCGACGACAACGTTGCGGCTCTCAACCGTCTCGATTTCTCCGAGGACGAGCTGCAGGCTATCGAAACAATCCTGGCGTAGGGAATATCGATGAGCGGCTTTGAGGGATGTATCTCCTTCCAGTTGCTGTTGTCTGCACATAGTTTGATTGATACTTTAATGGTATCTATGTGCAGACAAAGGCAAGCGCTCCGCTCTTACAGGAGATACATCTCCTCTTACCTCTCATCGATATTTTTATAAAACAGTAGTGAGGCTGCCATATACTTGGCAGCCTTTTTTATTTCGGGATTGCCGTTGCACTTTGTACAGCGTACCTCTCCAAGTTGGCCCCCCATTACCATTAATGAGGCAACCTCATTAATTAGTGAAGTAAACCACACTAATACCTCTCCATAACTAGCTAGTTTTAAGATTAGTGAGCCAAACCTCATTCTATTCACGTTGTCCCTCACTAAGAGTGAGTCTAGCCTCACTGTTGGCCTAATAGCGAAGTAATCAGCTACTTTCACGGCGAAATGCCTCACTAATTAGTGAAGTTGGCTCACTAAGAGTAACACTGGTTCATAGTAGGAGAGTCCGGCTGCATTATTCGTGTGTTCGGTTGCGCTCCCAATAACCATTAATGAGGCTACCTCATTAATTAGTGAGTTAAACCACACTAATACTTCTCCAAAACTAGCTAGTTATAAGATTAGTGAGCCAAGCCTCACTCTATTCACGTTGACCCTCACTAAGAGTGAGCCTAGACTCACTGTTGGCCTAAAAGAGAAGTAATTAGCTACTTTAACGGCGAAATGCCTCACTAATTGGTGAGGCAGACTCATAGTTGGTGTGTTAGTTAAGTAGATTGCTGTGATGGTGGATTTATTGCAACGTGGCAGGTAAGAGATAACGGTTGCTGGAGCTAATAGTTGTCAGTACCGTCGTTGAGTAGATAATGTTTTGATAAGGTTGGCTTGGTTTTGCGTAGATTTGGGTGTTGTCAATTCAAGGCAGACTCATAGCCTTCAAAGGTTTTGAAGGTTTTGGCTGTAAGCCGCCAAGGAACGGAGGCGGCTTATTTATGTTCCCCAAAGAATCGAGGACGATTGGAGGCGAATGTATCTCCTGGAGGAGCGGAGCGCCTGCCTTTGTGTACACTTTGCCACCATTGAATACTGTTCAAGCAAAGTGTACACAACAGCAGCCGGAAGGAGATACATTCCCGCAATGAGCCAACCGATCCTAATAAGCACCCGCAAATCGTCTATCGATATCGCCCCCTCCTGACGATATAATACATGTAGATTTACTAGGAGGGATCACTCGTGTGAACAACTTATCACTGCGGACCAAGGGCCTGCTGATCATCGTCTTAATCACCTTCATTCCCCTCGGCATCGCGGGAGTGATTAATTACATATCTATTAAGAAAGAAATGATCCACACCGCCTCTGAGAGAACGGCCAGCCGTCTGAGTGTTAGTGCCAATTACTTGGCATCCTGGCTGCAGATCCGGCGTGCTGAGGTTGTTGTGATGAGCCGGACGGATGTGGTTCGCTTCGGCAGTGATTCGGATAAGCTGAAATATTTTAGACAGGAGCTGTTCCGCTCCGATTATACCTATCATGCGATAGGTTACATAGATAAGGACGGATGGGGCATTCGTACAAATGGCGAGCCGGTCGATATGAGCGGACAAGCCTTTTTCCAGGGAGCGCTCAAAGGCACTTCAACGATTACGGACTTGTTCCTGCCGTCCTTTGATGAATTGAAACAATCCCTGATTGTTATTCCGGTCTATGATCTGGAAAACAAGGTTAGTGGCGTGGTGTATGCCTCGATGCCAATGTCTACGATGTCGCCTTATTTTTTTGTAGATAAAGATCCTTCATCTGAATTCTGGCTTTACAACGAGCGGGGAGTTGTGCTGTTCCACTCTTATTCCACAGCGGCAGGCGTTAAGTTAAGCGCAGGACTTCTTAACGGAGAGTCTGGTCTCAAGCTGGATAAGCTGCTCCAGCCTTCCGGCAAAACGGAGGTCATGCGCGGGAAAGAGAAACATGTTTTGTTTTATATGGATGTGGATAGTGCCGCTCCATGGCATGCCGCGCTGGAGATTCCGAAGGCAAACTTGAATAAGGGCTTGTCGAAAGTATTATGGTGGACGTTCGCAACGATTGCGTTATCTGAGATCGTTATTGTCATTCTTTTCTCATTATATTTCAACACGATTATTAACCGGTTAAAAGAGATTCTTATCGTCACGAAGAAAGCAGCCGACGGCCAGTTCGAGGCAGAGCATCTGTCACAGGAGCCGGGTGACGAGGTTGGCAAGCTGGCTGAATCGGTCAACGGCATGATGGAGCATCTGAAGGATATGTTTGGCCGGCTTGAAGCGATTATTACGCAGAACGAATACTCTTTTATTTTGCTCGATGAGAATTATCGTGTTACTTACTTGAATCAGGCTGCTGAGAAGCTGATCGGTTACAAGACGGAGGAACTGATGGGCCATGCGACACCGCTACTGTTCATGGATCCAGATGAAATTCGCCGCGAGGCGGAGCTGTTGTCTGAAAAGCTGGGTGTTCATGTAGAGCCGGGGCTGGAAGTGTTCAAGATGCTCCGTCATGTTAAGTTCTCTTATGAGCGGCAATGGACCTTTGTCCATAAGGATGGAACCAAAATTCCGGTTCGCCACTTCTCTAACGGATTGAGGGATCAGCAGGGCCGTCTGACCGGGATTCTAGGCATGGCTTACAATATTACGGAAGAGGTTAGAGTGGAAAAGTCCCGCAATCTTCTGCTCGATATCATCGGATCGGCCAAGGATTTGATCGCTTCCATCGATCATAACGGAAGTGTGATCTACATTAATAAAGCCGGTAAACGGATGCTTGGCCTTCCGCTAAACTACAAGCCCAAAGATTACAAGAGTTACGTAGAGTCTTCTATGTATGTGTATTTAATAAAAGGCTCCCGAATTGCCGTGAAGTCAGGCTTCTGGGAAGGGGAGGCCGAGCTTCTGACGCAGACAGGGGAGAAGATCAACGTATCCCTGGTTATCGTTGCGCATGCGCATGAGAATACCGGCGAATTCTACTTCTCTTGTATTGCCCGTGATATTACTGAGCAGAAGCACATTCAAGAAGAGCTGATTCGTGCAACAAAGGAAGCCGAACAAGCGAATGCGGCAAAAAGCAGCTTCCTCGCCATGGTCAGCCACGAGATACGTACGCCGCTTAACGGCATTATTGGCCTATCGCAGCTTATGCGCCGCACAGGGCTGTCTGCTTCGCAGAAGGACTATATGGACAAGCTTGGCATCTCATCCGAATCCCTTCTTCGCATCATTAACGATCTGCTTGATTTCTCGAAAATTGAAGCGGGTAAAGTTGAGGTAGAACGGATTGCCTTCCATCCACAGGAGCTGCTTAGCCGTCTGACGGATCAGCTCTGCATCTTTATGGGTGGAAAAGAGCAGTTTGAATTTATTTTTGAAGTGCCGGAAAAATTGCCGTCGTCTCTCCTCGGTGACCAGATGCGCTTAGAGCAAATTCTGCTTAACTTGTGTATGAATGCTATTAAGTTCACTGAGCGTGGATATGTGAAGCTAATCATGAACATGGTAGAGCAGGGACCAGATGGTTTGAAGCTTCAATTCACGGTCGAGGATACGGGCATCGGCATGACCAGGAAGCAGATCGACAAACTGTTTGTCCCGTTCACACAAGCAGATGGATCTACGACCCGTAAATATGGAGGTACCGGATTAGGTCTAGTAATCGCCAACGCCTTGGTAAAAATGATGGGCGGCAGGCTGCAAGTAGACAGCGAGCCGGGGATTGGAAGCCGGTTCAGCTTTGCCTTAACGTTCCCTGTCTTGCCTTCAGCTGTAGAAGAGGAATTGCAGATCAGCAAGGAGCTGGTGGATCAGCCAATCTGGATCGTAGAGGACAGCGACGAGATGCGTCTCCATTGGAGTGAGCTAACGGAGTCCTTTGGTTTAACACCAGTCCCTTTCTCCTCTTGGGGAAGCGCAAGGGAGAAGCTTCGCCGGATGGGTGCTGGAACCATGCCGAAGCTGATTATGCTGGACATGGAGATGCCAGATATGTACGGTGCCGAGACCTGGCTGGAGTTCCACAAGCAAGCTTCGGCGGCCGGGGTGAAGACGATTGCCCTCACGACCTCGTTCGGCAGGGATGAGCTTATGCAAATGCCGGACTCAGGCCGGCCTTACGCCATTTTAACGAAGCCGGTGACAAGACACGCGTTATTCCACGCTTTAAGCGGCACGCTCGATCAGAGGCAGGCTAAGTTTAATGATTGGGACATCGGTGCGCTTGAGACGGCAGCAGCGGCAGACTCGAATGACAAAGTGCGAATTCTGCTGGCAGAGGATAATCATATTAATCAGTTGGTTGCGATTGAGATGCTGAAGGAGCGGGGCTTCGAGATTGGGCTTGCTGAGAACGGCCGGGAAGTGCTGGAGAAGCTGGAGCAAGAGAACTGGCAGCTGCTGCTGATGGATATTCATATGCCGGAGATGGATGGCATGGAGGCTACGAAGCTTATTCGAGCGGATTCCAAATACGATCAGCTGCCTATCATTGCAGTAACAGCCAACTCCCTTCGAGCGGATCATGAGCATTATCTGCAGCTTGGTATGAATGGCGTAGTAACCAAACCTCTTGATTCCGAGCAGCTGTATCTGGCTATCACGAATCTGTTAACTAAGAAGAAGTTTCCTGTTTTGCAGGATACATCATGGCGTAAGGAAGGCAATCCGCTGCCGATTCTGCCAGGTATTCAGATCGAGACGGCACTTGCTAGAGTAAGCGGCAAAATATCCATTCTGCGGCATATGCTCGACCATTTCGAGAAGGATTACGCGGATTTTGCAGATAAGCTTATTCATGAACTGGAGAATGGTCAGTATGTGGCGGCTAAACGAATGATTCATACCCTTATGGGAGCAGCGAGCCATTTGTCAGCTAATGATGTGGTACAGGCAGCAGCGTTGCTAAATGAGATTTTGAAGCGGGAGGATGAGCAAGAGGATTGGCGGACAGCTGCAGAACAGCTGAAGCAGGAACTAGGGACTGTAATAGCTGGGCTACAGAATAAAGCGATTTCACAATTCGACAGTTTCTCCTAACATTTTGCTAACATTTTATTGTTAACCTTTCTATCCGTATTGTATAGTAGAGATAGATTTATATTTTTTGACAGGAATCTTCTTTCCCTAAGGGGGTGGCGCCGGTGAATAAAGTTTTAGTAATTGAAGATGACGTCATGATGAGGGATATGCTGTCGATGTACTTGTCGGAAGAAGGATATTCGGTTAGGCAAGCAGGGACTGCTGAAGAGGGTTTGCGGATCGTTCAGGAGTTTGTTCCTGATATCGTTCTGCTTGATTTGATGCTTCCCGATCTGGATGGTATGGAGGTTTGCGCTTCTATTCGTGAACGATCGCATGTGCCTATTATGATTTTATCGATGAAGAGTGAAGTATCCGAACGCGTTCAAGCTCTGAAAGCGGGAGCAGATGACTATATGTGCAAGCCGTTCAGCATGCACGAAATGACGGCAAGAGTAGAGGCTTTGATCAGGCGTTCCCACTTTAGTAACGCTGAAATTGCGAGCGCTGAAGAAGTGGTGGAAGCCGACTTTGCACCGATACAACTCGATGCCGAGCGCAGGATGCTCCTTGTAAGAGGCAAGCTGATTGAGACGACCTTCTCAGAATTTGAGATGATGAAGCTCTTCTTGTCCCACCCGGGTAAGGTGTTCAGCAGAGAAGAATTAATAAATACGATCCGAGGGTTTGATTCTTTTGTGACGGATAGAGCGATTGACGTTCACATCGTAAACCTTCGTAAAAAAATAGAACAAAATCCAAGAGAGCCCCGTTTAATTCGTACGGTATGGGGCTTTGGCTACAAGTATACAGCCGATAACATGGATTCTGGTCAGGATCATGATTAATGTAAGCGACTGGAAGATCACCTCCGCTGCAAGGTGATCTTTTTTGTGTCTATCCGGCGACCGCATGCAAATACCTAACATACTTCTAAAGAACAATCCACTATTTTTCTAATACTTATATGGGACTATAGGATTAACAGTTATGATAAAAGGATGGTGTAGCAATCGTGCATTTGGCCAGTTTACCTGAACGGCAGGAGGCTTATGCTCAGCTGGAGGTGGCTTTGAGTCGCGCGCGGGCGTCAGGCCAGCGGCTTGTAGTGGCGTTGATTCAGATCGATCGTTTCTATGGTGTGAATGAGGCTAAAGGCTTAGAAGCAGGCAATCAAGTACTGGAGAGTATCGGCGGAAGATTAATGCAGGCGGGATCGGATGTAGCATTCGTCTCTTTAATCAGCGGCGATACTTTTCTAATGGCTAGAGAGATCGGCTATTCGCAGGCGGAATGTGCAGGTGCGGTAGAAGCGATGAAATATGCAGCGCAGTACCCGATTGAGTATGAAGGTACCGAGCTCAACCTTACGGCAAGTATTGGAACATGCCTGTTTCCGCAAAATGGGCGGACAAGTGAAAGACTGCTTGGTCATGCCGAGACAGCACTTTTCAAATCGCGGGAGCAGGGCGGCAATCGGATTACCTTTTACAGCGAAGAAGAGACCAAGCAGATGAACCGCTGGCTGGAGATTGGTGCAGCCCTTCGTCCAGCCCTATATTTACGCCAGTTCCATTTGAGCTTCCAACCAATCTTTCGCACAGACAGCGGACGGCTTCGCGGCTTTGAGGCGCTGATCAGATGGAATCATCCTGAGCTGGGTACGATTTGGCCGGCAGAATTTATCCCGATTGCAGAGCAGAACGGACTTATTGTACCGATTGGAGAATGGGTGCTGCAGGAGGCATGCCGGATGCTTGCTGGGATGCAGGAGTACCGCCAAAAGGAACTGGTTATTTCGGTTAATGTGTCTCATGTTCAGCTAATGGATGGGGCATTCTGCAAAATGTTGTCCCATGTGCTCAGTGAAGTTGGGATCGAGCCCTCCTCGCTTGAGCTGGAAGTGAAGGAGGACGTCATTCTTCACTTCACAGACAAAACATTATCCGTGCTTAGCCAGCTGCGAGCATTAGGTGTACGGATTACGTTGGACAATTTCGGGGAAGGGTACGCTTCTCTGGTTAACTTGAAGCAGCTGCCGATTAACAGCGTGAAGATCAGCAAATCCTTCATTAAGCAGATTGATGTACCTAGTGTAGAGCGTCATATCGTCGAGGCCATGATTGGGCTCCTGCATAAGCTGGAGATCGAAGTGATTGCAGGCGGCGTTGAATACGAAGAGCAGTACGAGCTGCTGCGTGAGTGGGAATGCGATTTTGTACAAGGCTTCCTGCTTGGTTCTCCAAGCAAGCCGGATCTGCTGGACATGTCGATCATTCGCAAATCACCACAAACGGCATAAACCTTTAAGAGGATTAAATCTAAAAGCCCTGAATATCTCGCCTTAGGCGAATATTCAGGGCTTTCGTATTTGCAGGGTCAGGGTATAGGTTTAGTTTGGGTTAGCTTACTTCCAGATACAGCTTGGTTCCGTCATTATATTGGAATATCGCAACATCGCGGACAACCTCTACCTTCGAAATACGTTTCCATTTCTTACGGAAATCGAAGTTCAATTCCATCTCATACAATTTATGATGAAGTTGTTCAACGGAAGCTGCCTGTTCGTTAACGTAATAAACGGGAACCGAACGGTCTTTGAATGTAATGATTTTCATCATACCATTCACACCTCCACTCGTCTTTTTTTCCAGTTTACTAGAAACGTTTTAGCCGCTTATAAAATGGTCATAAGGTTATTGTTTAGTTTACTAACAGTTTCTTAACAATTAGCTGCTGCTGTAGCTGCCGTATTTTTTCTTGTAGTGGCCGTGGCCATGTCCTTGCTGAGGTGGATAATAGTTGCCTTTTTTATAGTCACTGCTGCTGCGGCCGTAGTGTCCATGTCCATAGTTTCCTTGATGACCATGTTTATTATAATGTTTGCCGGTAACGGAACCGAGGAGTTTTTGTAACAAGTGTCTAATCACGTTAATGACCTCCTAAAATGAATTATCATACTAGTGGCCGCGTTCAGGCCATCTGTGATGATTCGTACTTCGTAAGCGTGTACCTTTAACCTTTAATTAAGTCTGTTTCGCTCATTTGAAACACTTGAGACTTATAAGTTAATACGCATTTGTAAAAAGCAGGTTTCGTTCATCTTCGTCTATTCCGCGTTTGGAATGAGGAACCAAAGGGGATCTGCTCCCGTATGTGAAGGCAAGGAGGGATTCCTATCTGGTGGAAGCGATGGAAGAATAATTGGATGGACTATCCGCTGAGGCCAGGCGTGGTATGGGCTGGGCAATACCGTATTGAGCAGTTTCTAGGTATGGGAAGCTATGGACAGACCTACCGCTGTACCGACCTTAAGAATGGTACTGCCGTGCTTCTGAAGCGGGCAAAACCAAGTAAGCGAGAGATTGGGCGGAGATTGCTAAAGCGGGAAAGTGAAATTCTTCAGCAGCTCAATCATCCACAAATACCGGCTTGGCTGGACTGGGCTGTCCATCGACGGGAGCAGGCGCTAGTGATGGCTTATGTTGAAGGCGAGGACATGGAGCAGGCCATTCTATTACTGGGAAGAACGTATACCGAGCAAGAAGCAATGCTTCTTATTCTTGGTTTGCTGCGTCCCTTACAGCATCTCCATGAAGCGGGTTATGTACACCGCGATGTACGAATCCCTAATGTGCTGTTAAAAAATGATAAGGTACACCTGATCGATCTTGGCTTAGCCTGCCGAACAGGTGAGGAAGATCCAAGTAGACGAGAAGGGGAGCCAAGCGGGTTTGCAGACAGCTGGGGACCAATTAAATATCGTATGCGTATGCCCGACCCTACTAGTGATTTATATGGGCTTGGCCATATATTCTTGTTTCTCATGTATGCGGGTTATTCGCCGGAAGAAGGCCAGGAGGAGCGAAGCTGGGAAGAAGAGCTGTCACTTCAGCCTAGGGTGAAAAGCTGGGTAAAAGGATTGTTTGAGAGTAAGTGGCGTACTGCTGTTGAATGTGAGCAGGAGCTTGCGCATATATTAGCGGATTATTCCGCGGGAAATAACGAATGAAGCTGCAAAATGTCGAATTCTGATGATGTAGCTGAGGGGAGATGGTTACTAATCTGTAGACCTACGGATATAGCTTTCTACTTTATCAACATGCTTACCGTTACCAGCGCCAGCAAGTGAATAGTCCCATACTTTTAACGTAAAGTGGTCGTTAAACGCAGTATCCAAATCAGTGATAATACGGAACGCATATAGTAGGGCTTGTTCATCCTCACGCCTTATACCGATATATAACAGGTCACGCACGTTATACAAATCGGTGTGCAGGGCGGTGTCACTGGGTAACTGTGCTATATTGTCAATGCTCGTAACTATACGTCTTAATTCCTCCACGTCAGCGCTATTATAAAAATCAACCTTTCTTTCCCAACCTATTAAATCATTCAGCGTGGCATATGCATCCGCTATAGCATCACGTACTTCTAACGTCAAATCACTTGCCTTAAGCTTGGTGTCCGCCGCTACAACCTTATTATTAATGGGATAATACGTATCCTTCGAGTAATTCACACAGGCTATAACCGCCAATATGACAATACCAATAACCAATAATTCAACGATGTGCTTTACCGAATTCATTAACAATACCTGCCTTCAGGGTTATTGGTTTTATAGAGCGCAAGTAAAAGAATAGTATCCACTACGACCAAATATTACCACAAATAGTATGTGCTTTGTATATTCAACCCCAAAGTAAAATAATGAACCATGCCGCGCTTTTTTCTTACGCTAATACGGCTCTTGTCTCTATCATTATGATTCGTAGATTCATAGGATATAACACGAACATAGTGTGGAGTGAAGGAAGTGGCGGTATGACATGGGAGGATATCATCGATCTCATTGACCCCAAATTGATGATTGTTGTGGCAGCCTGCTGGGTGATTGGCTATATGCTGAAGCAGACGCCATTTGTACCGGACTGGACCATTGTGTATGCGGTTACGGCGGTTGCAATCATCAGCACTTGCTTCATCTTAGGTTTTCATGTTGAGAGCGTGCTGCAGGGTGTATTATGCGGAGCTGTTTCTGTGTATGGAAGCCAGCTGGTGAAGCAGACGTTTACGAAAAGAAACTAAAGAAAGGTACAGCTGTCCGTCTGACGGACGGCTGTGCCTTTCTTATTTTTAATGCTGGATAACACCGCAGGCGATACGGCTGCCGGAGTTACCGGATGGATCGGTTTTGTAATCATCCGCTTTTTCATGGATTACAATCGCAGTGCCAGCGGCTGGGAGCAGGGAGTTTGGCGCTTCGCTGTCCAGCGATACATTTTTCGAGATAATCTCGGCTGTAACGCTGCCGTCTTTCCCGACCGTAATGTTCGGCAGATCACCGTCGTGGAAGCCTTGCGGATTATCGAAGCCATGCTGTTTGTTCTTCGGATTCAGGTGCGAGCCTGCCGATTCGAACGTAGGAGCTTCGCATTTGCCGACATTATGGAAGTGAATGCCGTGAACGCCTGGAGTAAGGCCTTTGGCCTCAATTTTCAGGTGCACGCCGTCCTTTTCCTCTGTCAGTACGACATTGCCGATCTGATTACCCTTCGTATCGATAAAAGCTGCTTTTGCCTCCATCACGTGACTACGTGTGTGGTGGCCATGCGCCTCATGGGCTGCTGCCATACTTGCGAACCCGCAGCTTGCGATCAGGAAGCCAAGCGAGCTGAGCATAATTTGTTTGTTCATGTTATCCTCCTTGGGCGTAATTTCCAAGTTAGCTTTTACCATGAGGATAGGAATTATTCATTTTACCCACATAAATGTTTCACTCTATAAATCTATATGTCTATTAAATTTATACGTTTGAACGGTGTCCACTCGTCCATACGTTCTCTCTTAATGCGGAATAGTATAAAGCATATCGATCGAGAGGAGTGAAAGTAATGTCTGCTAAATTTAAAGTAAACGTTAAAAATGTAAAACGTAGAACTAAAAAAGGTGCTCGTATATCGAACTGTGGTTGTGCTGCGGGGGATCGTGTTGGTGGGGAAATGGATTCCAATCGTGATCATGACTGTCATAGAAGTTCGCGCAGAGATCCGGCTGTTGCAGGTGTTCAAGATGCGGGTAAAGAGCTTAGCAAAGTATTCGGCAAGCTGAAAGATGAAGAAGTTGCTGAAAGGCTTGTAAGAGCGATTCGTCGTCATGATGCTAGAGCCGTCCAACAAATCGTTGGCTGCGACTGCCGCGTTGTTGATTTCTTCCGTACAAGAAATGCTGATTGTGTACGTGTCAGATGCTCCTTTGGTCCTTATAGAGATGTAGTTGTGTCCTTCGATATTTGCGTAAGACGTGCAGTGGATGATATTAGTGATCGTCAGGATCGTCCGCACCATAACGGCTGCTGCTGGTTCTAATGGCAGGAATGATGAAAGGCTGCTCCGTATAACGGGGCAGCCTTTCTTTTACGTAAATTTGTGCTTTTACACTCATTCATCAGCCTATGCATACGATATGTAAGATATCGCTTGTAACAAGCAAGCCTGGAGGCGAATGAGCATGCCTATTATTCCGAACTTCCCAAGAGAATGGCTGGAGGAGCATACAGTATGGCATCATCAGTATCATGTGACGCCGGGAACAATGCCGCCGCCGGGGTTCGGTGAGCAGTTTTTACGGTTCCACCGCTACTTTATTAATAAGGTGTATGATTGGTTTGACCGTGTGGGATATGACAAACGGGCTGTTGCCGGCTGGCCGCAGATGCCTGCGGGCATTATGCAGGCACCGTGCATGAACCAGCAGGCCTTGTACCGGATCATGTATAATCCTCGCTCTTTCAGCACGCTTGACGAGTTCGGCCGGTTTATAGAGTACAGCGGTGTTCACGGCTGTATCCACGCCACCGCTGCGCGATTGTATAACAACCCGGAGATCGATAACTTTGACCTCTGCACAAGGCAGACCGAGTTCTACAACATCCATGGCATGGTTGATCAATGGTACCGGAACTGGGAAGCAGCCTGGGGAGTCCGGTCGGACAGCCGCGGCAAGCCGCAGCTTCCAAGTGGTGTGTCCGTTACGTACAATCGCGCAATGCCCGCATTATCAACGCGTAGTAGCTCGATTCCCGAGGCACGAATTCAGCAGCTCGGACGGCTCGCTTCACCTTGGATCGCTCACCTGCAGCCGTTAGCTCAACGCCCTCGCAAATCAGTTCCGCCAGTTCTCCCTCGAACAAGCGGATCATCTGTTCAACGTCGGCCTCAAATACAGCCGCCACTTCTTCGAATTGCAACTTTAAGGCGTCAAGCGGCAAGGAGCATACAAGCGCAAAAACGTCGCTGACTTCGCGGTCAATGAAGGGCACGCCTCTTACTTCGCCTGACATTTCCTTGCGTGCCTCACCAAGCGGAATCAGATCCTCGAAGCGGGCAGCTACGCCAAGCTCTTCTTCGATCTCGCGTACAGCATCCTGCATGGTCTCGCCGGCCGTTAGATGACCGGCTGCCGTAATGTCGTAACAGCCGGGATAGGTATCCTTCCCGGCTTGCCGCAATTGGAACCGCACGTATTGGCGGTTCCCTTCGCGGCGTGTCAGCCAGCAGTGGAAGGAACGATGCCAGTAGCCAAGCGCATGGGTCTCAGAACGGCTGGCTGTGCCAAGCGGATTTAATTGTTCATCATAGATATCGAAGCGTTCTTCTGCCATGGAGAGAACCACCTTTTTGCCATGAAATTAATTGCTGACGGCTGTTCCTTCTTCCAAGACCGAGGTGCAGTGCTTGCAGCGTGTAGCCTTAATCGGAATTTGGGACAAGCAGTACGGGCATTCCTTCTCGGTAGGTTCTGCGGGAGCAGCGGCTTCTTCCGGCTTCATACGGCGCAGAATGTTAATTCCTTTTACAAGCATGAAGATACAAGCCGCAACGATAAGGAAATCAAGCAATACGTTAATAAACTGGCCGTAAGCGATAACGGCTACGCCGTTTTTGGTCGCATCGGTCAAGGTATGTATGGAATCCATCGTAACGCCTTCCGGCAAAGGCTTGTCAGAGCCAAGATTGATGAATAAATCCTTGAAGTCCGCGCCGCCGAGCATCCGTCCGATGGGAGGCATAATGATATCGTTGACGAGCGAAGTGACGATTTTGCCAAAGGCGCCGCCAATAATGACACCAACTGCGAGATCGATCACGTTCCCTTTAATGGCGAACTCCTTAAATTCCTGAATAATTTTTTTCATGAAGAAATCCCTCCTGCTTCCTACTATTGCCTAACTCTATAAAATCTACTCTACTATATTAGACGATCTCGCGGCTGATAGAAAGCCTGCCCCAAGGAAGAGCCAAATAACATGCCGAAAAAATGCAACCTCCGTCACTGATTGCCCGTAATAGGCTTAAGCAATCTTAATAAATCCTATTTTTGCGAATGAGGGGATGGATGACATGTTTAATCGTTTATTGGCCAGTATTGGAATTGGTTCTGCCAAGCTCGATACACTTCTGGAGAAGTCGCAATATGTACCTGGTGAAGAGGTTCGTGGTGTAGTCAATATTCGAGGAGGCAGCGTTGCACAAAACATAGACACGATACAATTATCGGTCATGACTGAATACATCCGTGAAAGCAATGATCATAAAGTTAGAGCGCATGGGGAGATCGGACGTTTCCATGTCAGCGCTCCATTCACTTTGCAGGCTGGGGAGACAAAAGAGGTACCGTTCTCGTTCCGCCTGCCGTATCAAACGCCGCTTACCATCGGCCGTGCGCCAGTCTGGGTGAAGACGGAGCTGGATGTACGCGGAGGTGTGGATCCAGGGGATAACGACCGAATTGATGTACTGCCTACAAGCGGTATTAATACGGTGCTTCATGCTCTCGATTTGCTCGGGTTCCGTCTGCGGAATGCCGAATGCGAATATTCTCCTCGCCACGGCGGTGGGATGCCGTTCGTGCAGGAATTTGAGTTTGTGCCAACGAGCCAGTTCCGCGGCCAGCTGGATGAGCTGGAAGTGATGTTCTTCTCTTCAGATCGTGAGCTTGAGCTGCTGCTCCAGGTTGACCGGAGAGCTCGCGGGTTGGGTGGGCTGTTCGCAGAGGCGCTTGATATGGATGAGACGTTCGTACGCTGCAGATTTACCGAAGAGCAGCTTCAGGCGGGGCCGGCAGGGATTGCCCGTCAGTTGTCTGATCTGATTGCCAGGACCATTTAGTTCGGGTGAGAGGTTGAGCTGGTCCGAGATGCTTCGAGAGAGGCGTCTCGGGCTTTTTTATGCCCGGTGAGGGGAGCAGGGCAGGTTAAATCTTGGCTAATTTAAGGTTTGTGGCATAATAAAGGGAAAGAAGTTCATGAAGGGGAAGTTGGTATGACGATTGGAGCGCGGGTGCTCAAGACAGGGATGGCCGTTGCCTTAGCCATTTACATAAGTGGATTATTTGGATTTGCATCACCGCTTATTACAACGGTCGCTGCAATTCTAACGATTCAGCCGTCTATTTATCGCTCGTGGCAGCAGGTGCTGGATCAGCTCCAGACTAATCTGCTTGGCGCCGTGATGGCGCTGGCTGCCATGAAGCTGTTTGGGCAAACGCCGATTGCTGTTGGACTTGTATGTATTCTTGTTATTTTAGTAAGTATCAGATTGAAGATGGAAACCACCATTGGCGTTACGCTCGTAACCGTTGTAGCGATTATGGAGGCTCATGGCCAGGGGATTACGTTGGCGCTTGAGCGATTTTTGATGGTTTTAGCGGGGATGGGGGCGGCATTCGTCGTTAATGTACTTGTGTTTCCGCCTCGTCCGAGACGGCAGTTCACCGAGCAGGGGAATCATGCGTTCTCACAGATGTCGCTGCTGCTCCGAACGGCTATTTCGAATGAAATGAAGGAGCAAGTATACCGTAAGGAAAAAGAGAAGCTGCACAAAACGCTGCGCAAGCTCGAGGACAGCTATAATCTGTTCGAAGAAGAGCGCAAGGTACTCGCAAGAGCGAAGAGAAGTCATGCGCGCCAGCTTCTCGTATCCAAGCAAATGATTAGAGCGCTGCAGAAGGGCTCGGATCTGCTGGAGGTGGTGGAGGAGCATTATTTCTCTTCACCAAAGGCTGGGGATTGGGCAGTCCGGTTTGACCGACAGATCGAAGATTTGACGAAGTACCATGAATCCATTGTTTTGAAGCTCGAGAATAAAATGAAGCCAAACATCTCTATGGAGCCTGGCGAGGAGCGGGAAGCACGCCTTGTTGCCGACCTCACGGACTATATCCGCGAAGATCCGGATGAGCATAAACGGCTGATCTTCGTCGCCTCCGCGCTGTTCGAATACGCCTACCATCTGCGCCGGCTGGAGAAGCTGGTTGATCACACGCAGCGTACCCCCGGTCTCGGCGAAGCGGAAGAACGCAGAGGCGCCGACCAAGCAGAGGAGCCTGCTGCGATAAGGGAATAGACTAGCCTGTCCGGCAGACGACTGAGGTGCCGCAGCCAATAAGTCGCAAACACCGTGTTACAGTAGGCTGAACGTGCCAATGTGTGGTACGAGTAGCCCAATAAGTCGGAAAACCGTGTTACAGTGGGTTGAAGGTGAATGCGTGGGCGATCCGGACTTATGCAGGTGCTGATGGGTTAGGGTTCTTAACGATGCGCCGCATCGTTAAGATCAAGAAATCATAGGTTAGTTATTGTCTTAACGATGTGCGACATCGTTAAGGTATACGAAATTGGCCGTGAGACGGCGAAAAGTAGGGTAATGAGCGAGCTTAACGATGCGCCGCATCGTTAAGGGCTCGAAAACATGAGTTAGTTGATGCCTTGACGATGTACGACATCGTTAAGCGTTCGGTTAGACGGTCGGCTGGCAACTAGCCGACAACAAAAATAAAATGGCCCCCTCAATAATGAGGGAGGCCATTTTTGTGTGTTGTGCAGCTAGGGGAGGTGGTAGAGGGAATGTATCTCCTGAAGAAGCGGAGCGTCTGCCTTTGCCCATGAAAAATCTCATTAGAGATTATATTCAAATTTTCCATGGGCAACAGCAGTCAAAGGAGGTACATTCCCGTCACCCCGACCCCCAGCTGCATACGCCTACGCCCCACACCAACCACAAACTAGGAGTCCGTCTTATTACTCCCCTTATGGCGCCGAGGATGCTGCATATGAGCTTCCGGATCATGATCGCCATCCTTTGAGATCAATCGAGGATCGGTACGGCCCTCATGGTGGTTGTCGAAGTCAAGCTCGACAAGCTCCCATTCGGTTGTTCCGGCCTGCGGATCGGCAGGGAATACGGCTCCGCGTTCAAGCTTTTCTACGCGGCCTAACTCATTTTTATAAACACCGGACACCTCAACATGCTCGCCCGACATTGGATCCATTTCATTATGCTGATGCTCTTGCTCGCTCATGGCCACTCGTCCTTCCCTTAGCTTATAATCCGTGCTTCGGCACCGCGGCTGTATCTGCTTCGGACTGCTTTTGGCTAGCCTTTTGCTTACCTTGACCAGTGCGGTCGGCTAATGATTGCACTTTGCTGGCTTCGACTTGTTTATGGGACGGCCATTCACCTGACATACTGCCATCCTCCTTTCGGCAATTAATCCTTTAGCAGTTTGCCACGAAAGGAGGCTTTGTATGAGCAGGCAGGAGCAAGAGGAACAAATTACAGCTTAATTCACGTGATAACGGGATTCGATCTTCTTGCCGCCGAACCACATGATAATAATAACGGCACAAGTAACGAAGATGCGCCATGGCTCCTCGCGGAAGCTACTGATATTGAAGCTAATGAGTGAAATGCTTAGAATCATGACCGCTTTGCCAAGTACAGTCGCAAGGACAAACGTACGAAATGGGATCTTGCTGAACCCAGAGACAATATTAATAATGGATGACGGAGAGAATGGGAAGCAGGCCAGCAGAAAAAGCGGCGTAAATCCTTTCTGATCTACCCATTTGAAGAACTTCTCTGTCTTAGGGAATCTCCGCTCAATTTTGGCTTTTACATTCTTCCCAAGCTTACGGCTGATCCAGAATACACAAATCGCTCCAATGGATACACCGATCCAAGAAAGCAGAAAGCCCAGCCATAAGCCGAATATATTCGCGTTTGCCGCCACGATAACGACCAAGGGTAGGAAGGGCAGGAACGATTCGAGAAGAGGCAGCAATATACCGGGGAATATCCCGAATTGCGAATAGCTCTCCAGCGTCCGCTGCAAATGCTCAAGATCCAGACTTCTCATCTGGACATACAGCTTCTCCATACTTTCCATCATATACATTGTTGAATACAACCCCACTCCACCCCTTGCGGGAAAATAATTCGAACTTGTTATCCACTTTTACCAATCAACTTGGAAGACGGGATTATGAGATACAGAAAGGCTATACCTCCAAATAACGCGGCACTAACCCAGATGACTGAGCTCGTGCTGAAGCTAGCGGCAATAAGCCCGCCTGCAACAGGACCAACCATGCCGCCAATACCCTCCACTGTTGCGAGCAGTCCCCAGCCTAAACCTTCCTGGTTCGGAGGCACGAAGGAAGCAAGCAAAGCATTCCAAGCTGGAAGAATCGCTGCATAAGATAACCCGAGTATAACCACAATAACTAAACAATACCAAAATGGGAGCCGCGATGCCAACAAAGACAAGCCGATCCCAAATATGGCGAAGCCAATGATTAGAAACCAGTGCTTCCCGCCAAGCTTGTCCGACAAGCGGCCCATCGGAATCAGTCCGGCAGCTGCGCATACGCCTCCTGCAGTCAGCAAGAGAGAATATTGCGTTCCAGCTAGTCCAAGCCCTTTCTCAGCAAAGCTTGGGAGGACAGGGACAAGCATGCTGGCGCCTGCTGTCTGCATGATCATTCCGGGCAGAATCATTCGCATAGCTTTTATACGTTCTACTAAGGTCGATAGTTGCCGATTTAACGGCACAGCTTGAACCGAAGGCTCATCCGATCTTTTGCTGCTGATGAAGAACGCCAAGAACGCTCCGATAACCGACAGGATAAGAAGCAGAAAGTAAGTCTTGTTCAAATAGTAGTCGAGCAAAATATTGCACACAATGGGTCCAGAGCCTAGTCCGACAAGCCAGACGGTATACAGAAATCCGATCTGCGTCGCCCGATTATCCTTGGATACCTTCGTCAGACAGACGATCCAAATCGGTGAAATACCAATCCCATAAAGGGCTGCAGCCATAATGAACAGCCAAGGCACAGTGGCAAAAGGAATCAGAAACACTCCGATAAGCGACACGAACAGGCCTGTCCGTATGACAAATCGAATAGAGAAGCGGTCCAGCAAATAACCAAAAATCAATTTGAGCAGAGTATCTGTCAAATAGTGAGCTGTAATCGCAAGGCCAATTATATCTAGCGACAGGTGAAGAACCTTCGCCCCATAAATGGGGAGCAGGCTGATCAGCACCGCGCCCCGCACGAATTCAACGATAAACAATATAACAGAGATAAGCCGCATCTCCACTCCAAGCCATGTCAAACGCATCCCAATCTTGTTCACTTGTGGTCAAGCCCCTTTGCAAATTCTCCCTTAACTATAGCGTTGACCAAATTTTGTATTCCAACCGCATTCTTGCAAAATATGATGAGCAATCGTGCCCGCTGCCGCATCTTCTGTCTGCAGGAGTTGAACAGCAAGCTTGCTGTGCTGCAACTGCTGGGGATCATTAACCAGCTTTATAATCGCATCTGCTAATTCTTCTGGATCGCTGGCAATACGGGCAGCGCCCTTGTCTTGCAGATAACGAGCGTTACGCTTCTCCTGACCAGGAACAGGACGATAAAGGAATAATGGCAGGCCGGCACTAATCGCTTCTGCAATGGTCACGCCGCCAGGCTTTGAGACGAGGCAGGTGGCTAGAGCCATAAGCTCATAAATTTGCTCTACATAGCCGAATAGGTGAAGGCGTTCTGCTGCCTCATGCTGCATGAATCGGCTTGCTATGGCGGCCTGCAGCAGGCTGTTACGGCCACAGACGAGAGCAATCTGTACATCGCGGTGGCGTTCCAGCAGCAGGGCACAGAGCTCATCACAGTCCGGCATAACACCTTGTGCGCCTGGCATGAGCAAAACGACCGGTTTATCCGGCTGTAGTCCGTATTTGGCATAGAGCTCCGTTGTGGGATTCGGACAGCAGAAGCCGCGTCCCAGCGGAATGCCGCTGACAGTTACGCGTTCCGGACGGATACCAAGTGTACCTAGCTCTTGCTTCAGATCATCGGTAGCGACAAAATACCGGTCAATGCCGGGATGCACCCAGCGGCGATGAAGATCAAAGTCGGTAATAACGGTGTAAGCAGGTATGGATGTTTGCGGCGGGACTTTCTTTTTGAGGCGGCGGCGGTGAAGGGCAGGAAGAGCAAAGGAGGGAAAGGTATGAATCACCGCGTCGGGCTGTTCTTTTTGGAGAAGCTTTCTTATTTTGTCGCGGCCAAAGGAGTGTAGAAACCCTCCAAACAAGGAGTTATGCTTCATCGGACGAGTAACCCCGTATACCCAGCCATATAGATGGGGGATATGCGTATAGCTTTTCATATACACACGTTTTGTCATCTCGTTAAGCCAAGGATGGGATTCGGCCATCAGATCCACCATGACAGTCCGGTGATTACCCTGTTCCTCCAGTGCGTCACGAATAGCTTTAGCGGCCTGCAAATGTCCTTCTCCGTACGATGCGTACAGAATTAACACCTTAGGCTGATGGCTGTTGTTATATCGGACCAATGAACGCACACCTCCTGCCGCAAGTATAGCGGACCAATGTCAACGCATTGTGATGATGTTGGTTCCCTCATGTTAATTTTGTATAATGGGACATGTATCCAAAATTTGATCTGAGATTTTCCTGGTTCGTTCATACGGCATGGGGAAAACTCACTAATGGGAGTGAGACGGGACAATGAAGTATACCTATCTTGGTCAGTCAGGCCTTCGTGTAAGCCGGTTGTGTTTGGGAACGATGAATTTTGGTGTGGACACAGATGAGAAGGAAGCATTCCGCATTATGGACGCGGCACTTGATGCCGGCATTAATTTTATTGATACAGCAAATATTTATGGCTGGGGCGAGAATTCCGGCCGTACAGAAGAAATTATCGGGCGCTGGTTCGCACAAGGCGGAGGACGTCGTGAGAAAACAGTGCTCGCTACCAAAGTATACGGCGACATGCATGATCCTTATGACGGTCCAAACCGTGATGCAGGTCTTTCTGCCTATAAAATTCGCCGTCATCTGGAAGGTTCGCTTCGCCGTCTTCAAACGGATCATATCGAGCTGTACCAAATGCATCACGTAGATCGGAATGTGAACTGGAACGAGCTGTGGGGGGCATTCGAGACAGCCGTTCATCAAGGGAAAATCGGTTATGTAGGCTCCAGTAACTTTGCAGGCTGGGATATTGCAGTGGCGCAGGGCGAAGCAAAGGCAAAAGGCGTTCTTGGTCTTGTATCCGAGCAGCATAAATACAACCTGCTCTGCCGTCTGCCTGAGCTGGAAGTACTGCCTGCTTCGAAGGCGCTTGGTCTTGGTGTCATTCCATGGAGCCCCTTAGATGGTGGATTGTTGTCTGGCGGTCATCGCCGTGGTAGTTCGGGAAGACGTAGTGGTGAGAAGAACGAACGCTTTGGACAGGTAAAAGATCAACTGGATGCTTACGGGGCATTATGTGATGAGCTAGGTGAAACGGAGGATCTCGTATCACTGGCTTGGCTGCTGGCCAATCCGGCGGTTACAGCTCCAATTATCGGGGTACGTACGCTCGAGCAGTTCGAACGTTCGCTTCGTGCGGTAGAGCTTACGCTTGATGAGTCGACACTGAAACGTATCGATGAAATTTTCCCTGGCCCAGGCGGAGACGCGCCGAAAGCCTACGCTTGGTAATTAACGCAAGCGGTAAGCCTCCGGCGCGCCGAGGGTTTACATATTTAAAATTCTCACCATCGATGGACGGCACAGCCGTTTCACCTTGTTAGATCAAAATGTTAAATAAGACAGGGTCCTTATTCAGTTCAACGAACTGGAAGCCCTTCTTCTGCATCCGCCCGATGAGCGGAGCATAATCTTCACGCTGTTTGAGCTCAATGCCAACAAGTGCAGGTCCATTGTCTTTATTATGCTTCTTCGTGTATTCGAAGCGGGTAATGTCATCGTTTGGTCCAAGGACATCATCAAGGAATTCTCGGAGCGCTCCAGCTCGCTGTGGAAAGCTAAGCATGAAATAATGCTTCAGCCCTTCATAGATGAGCGAGCGCTCCTTGATTTCCTGCATCCGGTCAATATCGTTGTTGCCGCCGCTGATGACGCAGACAACTGTCTTGCCGGCAATTTCTTCACGCATCAGATCAAGCGCAGCAATCGGCAAGGCGCCAGCAGGTTCAGCAACAATCGCGTTCTCGTTATACAGATCAAGCAGGGTTGTACACACTTTGCCTTCAGGTACGATAACGACATCATCAAGCAGCTCACGGCAGATGGCAAATGTCAGGTCGCCGATCCGCTTAACGGCAGCACCATCGACGAATTTGTCGATATGCTCGAGTGGCGTTACTCGACCAGCATCAAGGGATTCACGGAGTGAAGGAGCACCTTCAGGCTCAATACCAATGACTTTTGTCTGAGGTGATACGGTCTTCACATACGAAGCGACACCTGCTGCAAGCCCGCCTCCGCCAACGGAAGTAAGAACATAATCGGGAACCGTTTCAGCAGCTTCCATTAATTCTTGGCCAACCGTTCCGTTGCCTGCGATGATCTTCGGATCGTCGAATGGATGGATGAAGGCCATGCCGCTGTGCTGACTTTCGGCAATAGCCTCTGCATAGGCATCATCAAACGTATCACCGGTAAGGATAACTTCTACGAATTCGCCGCCGAAGAAGGAAACTTGGTTCACCTTCTGGCGTGGAGTTGTGCTTGGCATATAGATTTTACCCTGCACGCCTAGTGCCTGACAGGAATAAGCAACTCCTTGCGCATGATTGCCTGCACTTGCGCAGACAACACCTGCTGCGAGACGTTCAGGCGGCAAAGAGCGCATGAGATGGTAAGCACCGCGGATTTTGAACGAACGGACAATTTGCAGATCCTCACGCTTTAGCAGGACGTTGCAGCCGTAACGCTCGGAGAGCACACGGTTATATTGTAAAGGAGTGCGGGTAATAACATCCTTAAGATGCATTTGTGCATGGACGATATCTTCGAGCCCAATCTTGGTGGAATAGGATGATTGAAATTCCATAATAAGTCACCTCGTAAATAGTCGCGATTCGACAAACATTGATGATTCATTATAGCACTAACTTTGTTTTTATGTAGGGGAAAAGGAGGAAGCCTTTGTGCGTTGGTTGAAATGGTTCGTCGTTATTATTGTGCTGTTTGCTCTCATCCTTGCAGGGGCAGGTCTCTGGTTGAAATCTTACGTCGCTCCTACGGAGAAGCTTGATCTGGCTTATGCTCAGGTATCGATTAAGGATAAGGCGATAGAGATGGTGCAGAAGCTGAAGCCGGAAATTGTGCTGTCGGAAGCCGACGTGAACAATCTGATCAAGAGCCAATTACAAGGTGGTCATTCGGAGTCGCTGCCTCCGGATATGACGCTGGACGGAGCACGTTTTGAGCTTAGCGGCAACAAGCTGCTTGCCCATTTGAATATGACTTATCGCAATATCCTGCCGCTTGGGATGCTTGCTACCTATAAAATGACATGGAAGTCTCCAAATCTTATTCTCGAGCCCCAATCTCTCACGGTCAAAGACTATGATCTGGGGCGTGATCGATTAGACAGAATTGTAGTCCCGATTGAGCTGCCGAGTATTATTACGGTTCGAGATATGCAGTTTTTAGACGATCAGATGATTATAAAGCTTCAGCTCCATTTGTAAATAGCCTTCGCTTAAGCGGCGAAGGTTATTGTTTTACATTTAGACAGAGAAACCTCGTATTGAACTTGTTAGACTTTATTCATATAATTTAGTAAAAACGTTACGGTAGGGAAGATAACGTGGACAAAAAAATAGTGGATGTAGCGAAACGGGCAGGCGTATCAGCCGCTACCGTATCGCGTGTGCTGAATGAGAGCAGTCTTGTATCGGAGAAAACGAAAGTAAAGGTGCTCCAAGCTATTGAGGAGATGGACTATCATCCTAATGCGGCGGCCAAGCATCTGCGTTCCCAAAAGACGATGACACTAGGTATTATCGTACCGGATATTAACGTGTCTTATTTCTCTGAGATTATTAAAGGTATTGAGAACAAAGCTTATGCTCATAAATACAAAGTCCTTATTTGTGACTCGGATAATCAGATCGAGAAGGAAATGGAGTATTTGGACCTGCTGCCGGACCGCACGGTCGACGGTATGGTTCTTGTTACTCCGCGAGTAAGTGATGACATGATCCAGGAGTATGTGAAAAAAGGGTATGTCATTGGCGTCGTTGGCCGAGCAGTCGTACACGATGAAATACTAAGCTGCAAGACAGATAACGTAAAGTTCTCGACTGAGGCTGTAAGTCATTTGGTCAAGCAGGGGCATCAGCAGATCGCCTATATTGGCGGCTATTCCGATTCGCTTGAGAACTATGAGCGGATGGAAGGGTATATGAAGGCACTCAAGGATGGGAAGATTCCGTTCCTGCCTTCCTTGATTGATAACGGTGACTTCGAGGAGACCGGCGGTTATCAGGCGTTCTGTCGATTAAGAGAGCGAAACCAATCGTTCACTGCGGTCTATGCGGCCAATGATGAGATGGCGCTTGGCGTCTATCGCGCTTGCCGGGAAAAAGGGATTCGAATCCCGGAAGACATGGCTGTTGTTGGCGTCGATAATAACCGGATTACGGAATACTTGCTGCCAGCGCTCAGTACCGTGGAGCAGCCGAAATACGAGATGGGCTCCCAATTGACGGAGATGCTAATCAATCAGATGCATGGCAATGATAACAGTCCACAGAAGAAACATGTTATACACTCCAAGTTAATCATTCGGGAATCATCTAGTTACCTGCGTGAGTAAAGGTTAATAGCTTACTGCTACAGAAAGAGGGCTGCCGATGGCAGTCCTTTTTATCTTTTTCTATCCGGCCTACTGTCTACGTCTACCATCTACTGTCTGCTGTTCGGTGCTATGTAGGATGATGTACAGTGAAATTCGCTCAGGGGTAGCAGAACCATCTCTACATTGGATTTGATCCAGTAGAAATTGTACATGAAGGCTCAAACCGCGGGTTGAAGGATCATTCTGCTGTAAGAAATCCAATCTAAAGGCTCCATTAAGCGGCTATTGCGAAATGGAGTGGATGAAATCCAATGTAGAGCGGGGGAGATGCAAGATTTCTGGATGAAATGCTGTGTAATGATGTGCGGCATGTAATCGATCATTTTGCTGTTGAATTAGACCTGTTTACTGTGAATTATGCTCCATTTTGCTTTGTTTCTGAGAACGATTTCACAAACATGATGTGCGACAACGTATAACAATACAGGGCTAAAGCACCTGTAAAGCCTTGATTCTACGCGGTTCTCGGGATTTTCACGAAAAATATCGGACAAACTCTGAAATAAATGATTGAAATCGATTTCAGTCCATGCTAATATCGGTGTATATAAGTCAGGCAAAAAGAAAGTGATGTAAATGAATGATAGCAAGATCATTGACGTAGCAAATCGAGCGAAAGTATCCGTAGCAACAGTATCAAGAGTGCTGAATCGAAGCGAATTGGTTAGTGAGAAGACGAAGAAGCGGGTGATCGAAGCCATTCAGGAGATGAACTATACTCCGAATGCGATGGCCAAGAACCTGCGGTCCAAGAAGACAATGAAGATTGGCGTCGTCGTCTCCGACATTGAAGTTTCTTATTTCGCTGAGATTATTAAAGGCATCGAGAATATGGCGAATTCTCTCGACTACAACGTCATCATCTGCGATGCGCAGAACAAGAAGCAGAAGGAACTCGAGTATGTTTCGCTTCTGCAGAACCGCACCGTGGACGGTATGATCTTCGTTACCCCCGAGATGACAAACAAAGAAATCATCGGGCTGGTGGAGGATGGCTACAGTGTTGGCGTGATCGGGAGGAATATCGAGCATGAACTAATCCCATGCGCGTTTACGGATAATGTGAAGCTGGCAAGGGAAGTTGTGAATCATCTGATTGAGCAGGGACATGAGAAGATCGCGTTCCTTAGCGGATATGCAGATGCGATTGACAGCTACGAACGTCTTGAAGGGTATATGAAAGCGCTTCGAGATGCAGGCATGCCTTTTGTACCTGATCTTATCGACAATGGAGATTTTAATGAAGATGGCGGCTACCTCAGCTTCATGAGGCTGCGCGAGAAGAATGCAGACTTTACGGCAATCTTTACGGCTAACGATGAGATGGCATTAGGCGTGTATAAAGCATGCAAGCAGCTATCGATTCAGGTACCCCAGCATTTGGCCATCGTAGGTGTCGATAATATTAGGCTCACGAAATACATTACGCCGCGTCTAAGCACAGTTGATCAGCCGAAATACACAATGGGAGCTCTGCTCACCGAGAAGCTGATTGATCAGATGAACAACAATGTGTTTAAGGACAAACGGATTTTCAAAGTAGAATCCAAGCTGCTCATTCGGGAATCCTCGGTCTTTAATCGCATCCGTACGAATAACGGTCAAGAAGCAACGAAGTAACTATTTTCACGAGGTAAAAAGAAATCGATTACATTTTCAGTTTATTTTGATGTCACGGAGGAATGTCGGTATGAAAGGTTTTTTCCAGGAGCTCGTCCGGAATAAGATTTTGTTCCTTATGATTGCGCCTGCCTTGTTATTCTTCGTAGTCTTCTCCTACGCTCCGATGGTTGGCGTGTATTACGCCTTCACCCGGTTCAGCTTTGACGGAGGATTGTTCGGAGGCGAATTCATTGGTCTCAAAAACTTCGAGTTTTTATTCAACTCGGGCGTACTGTGGAATCTGACGAAGAATACGGTGCTCTACAATATTGCCTTCATTATCATTAGTAACGTTCTGCAGTTAGCTTGTGCAATCTTCCTTGCCGAACTTCCGGGCAAATGGTTCAAGAAATCGACGCAGTCGATTATGTTCCTGCCTTTCTTCGTATCTTTTGTACTAGTAGGGGCTTTCGTATTTAACCTCTTCTCGAACAGCGGTGTAATCAATACGATGCTGACGTCGATGGGACTTCAAACGTACGACTTCTACATGCACACGGCACCTTGGAAATACATTATCGTCTTCTTCCATGTGTGGAAGGGACTTGGCTACGGTACAGTCATCTATCTGGCAGCGATTATGAGTGTCAGCGATGAGTACCACGAAGCAGCTAAGATTGATGGCGCGAACATTTTCAAGCGCATCCAACATATTACGATTCCGCTGCTTATACCAACATTCATCCTGCTTATCCTGCTTAGCTTGGGCGGTATCCTGAAAGGACAGTTCGACCTGTTCTATCAAATTATCGGTAACAACGGTATGCTCTACAACTCGACGGACATTATCGATACGTACGTTTATCGTTCACTCGCGGTTAACTTCGATATCGGTATGGGTACAGCAGCCGGCCTTTATCAATCACTCTTTGGGTTCGTGTTAATTCTTGTGGTTAACTATATTATTCGGAAGGTGCAGAAAGACTACGCACTGTTCTAGAAGGGGGATCGACATAATGAAAATGGAAAAAGCAACAGTCGTCTTTAATATCATTGGTTACGTGTTGATTACCATCTTGACAGTGCTGTGCCTGCTGCCATTCGTTCTAATTGTCTCCGGCTCATTTACGCCGGAGATAGAGATTGTGAAAGCGGGCTTTAAGCTGATACCGGAAACATTCTCTCTGGATGCTTATAAGGCAGCTTTCAGTAATCCGAAGCAAATCTTTGACGGCTACCGTGTCACGATTATGATCACTGTCATTGGTACCATAGTAGGTTTGTTCCTGACTTCAATGGGCGGATTCGTTCTTTCGCGCAAAGATTTCAAATACCGGGATCAGCTTTCATTCTTCATCTACTTCACGACGCTGTTCAGCGGTGGCCTTATTCCATGGTACATCCTGATTACGAAGCACTTGGATTTGAAAGATACTTATCTGGCACTTATTCTCCCGTCGCTCCTTAGCGCTTGGAACATTATCTTGATGAAGAACTTCATGAAATCGATACCGGATTCGATCGTTGAATCGGCCAAGATTGATGGAGCAGGCGAATTTACGATTTTCCTGAAGCTGATCCTTCCGCTTTCGGGCCCTGGTCTTGCCACAATCGGTTTGTTCATGTCTCTTGGTTATTGGAATGACTGGTTCCTGGCGAATCTGTTTATTACAAGTGAGTCGCATTACCCGCTGCAATTCCTGCTGTACAAAATCTTGGCAAGTGCAGCCGTTCTGAAGACGAACGTTGCAGGCAACTTGTCGCCGGACTTCCAACCACCGGCAGAGACGCTCAAGATGGCAGCAGCTGTTATCGCAACTGGTCCTATCGTATTCTTGTATCCGTTCGTACAGCGGTTCTTCGTTAAGGGCCTCACGATCGGCGCGGTAAAAGGTTAGTACCGGCTTTAAGCCGGCTGACATATAGGCGTACCAAATAAAAGGAGGAGTCATTACCATGAAAAAGATAAAAACGATGGGCACGCTGCTCGTTTCGACAGCTGTGATGGCTAGCATGCTCGCAGCATGCGGTTCCAACAATTCCAACAACACGAATGCAGGTTCAAACGAAGGTACAGAAGCAAGTGCAAACACGGGTTCCAACAAGGCTGATGCAAAAGCACCGGATACTTCGAAAAAGGTTGAATTAGTCTGGTATCTGCTCGGCGATCCTGCAAAAGATCAAGCAAAGGTTACTGCTGAGCTTAACAAAATGCTCGAGAAAGATCTGAACACAACGATTAAGCTGAACTTTACAACTTGGACAGACTGGCAGACGAAATACAACCTGCTTCTTGCTTCCGGAGAGAAAGTTGATATGCTCTTCGCTTCCTCGTGGGCGGATTTCTATAAATTCGCGAACCAAGGTGCGTTTATGCCTCTGAATGATCTCTTGCCAACTTACGCTCCTACAACTTGGAGCAGCGTATCCGAGCAAGATTGGAAAGAAGCAACAGTTAACGATAAAATCTATGCCGTTCCAGCAACCTATCCAGAATATACACCGGATGGCCTTGTGTACCGTGAGGACTGGAGAGAAGAACTTGGTCTTCCTGAGATTAAAGACCTTGCTTCCATCGAGGCTTACCTCGAAGGCGTGAAGAAATCCAAGAACATAACGCCAATCAATGGCAAAGCATACAACGAAATCTTTACCATGTTCAAATCTTATGAAGGCTTCCAACAAATCGGCGGCGACAGCGGCGTCATCGTATCGAAATCATATGATACTCCTCGTGATATCGTAGCTTATCCATTCACTCCAGAGTTTGAGGAGTGGGCGAAAACAATGAAAACTTGGGCACAAAAAGGCTTCTGGAAATCCGATACGCTGTCGGACCAAAAAGAAGCTGGTGACGCCATTAAAACAGGTCAAGGCGCTGCATACTGGCGTAATGCTCCAGGCGCAGGCGGCTTCATTACAGGTCTGCAATCTTCGAACCCTGAAATTACAATGGGCTACTTCCCGTTCAGCCGTTTCAAAAACCTGACAATGCCTACACTGTCGGTTAACAATGCAATGGCGATTCCGAAAAGCGCACCAAATGCAGAACGTTCCCTGATGGTATTGGACAAACTGCGTAACGATCCGAAGTACTATGACCTGATCAACTACGGTCTTGAAGGTACTCACTACTCGATGGACGCTGATGGCAAACACATCGTTACACCTCCTGCAGGCGTAGCTGCTAAAGGCTTTATCGGCTATGATATTGCAACTTGGGGCTTGCGTGTAGAGTCGATGGAACGTAAGAAACAAGCTGGCGGCTGGGAAGGCTTTGACGCTTTGCTGGAAGAATTCAAATCGCAAAGCAAACCAAACATCTTCGCTCAAGTTATCATGGACTACAATCCGGTTAAATCGCAGCAAGCTGCTGTAAACTCGGTTATCCAGCAGTACGGCATGCCTCTGATGATGGGTCTTGTTCCGGACGTGGATAAGGCGATTGCGACGTACCGTAAACAGCTTGAAGCGGCTGGCGTGAATGAAGTACTGAAATATGTTCAAGAGCAAGCAAACGCTTCTTTTGATGCACAAGGAATAAAGTAATAGGCTTTGCATGACCAAAGGGGATGTGTGACCTGTGCGTAGGGCGAGAAGTCCATGCGCATTCGTCCTCATCCCCTTTTTATTTTGAACCATAGAGATAGGAGAGACATCATGCTGAAAACAACTTTAACGTTAGAAACGATTAACGGCGTGAACATTCCGTTCCAGAATGGGATGCCTGTGCCTTCCTTTGAACCACAAACAAGAGCGAATATCGCTTTGAATGGGGAGTGGCTGAAACGCCGCCTGGCTATGGATCATGATTTCTCAATGGCACCACGTAGTGCGGACTGGCTGGCTGAGCTCGAGCAGAGGGAAGGGGAGTATGTAGGCGAGGCTTCTACAGCGCAATGGCAGAAGCACGCAATACCTTCACCGGAAAATGCATTGACTGGATTGCCGGAGGCAAATGCAGCTGAAACGTATGAAGACGGCGTTTGGTACCGCAGAAGGTTCACGGTTGCGAGTAAAAATGAAGGATATGCCTACACGCTCAAGGCGCTTGGTATTAGCTATGTTGCAGATATTTGGCTGAATGGGCAATGGATCGGCAATCACGAGGGCGGATTTACTCCGTTTGCCTTCGATATTACAAACTTGCTCCGCGCAGGTGATAACGAGATTCGGATTCGCGTTGATAACCCGCCATGGGGCAGCAGAGTCGATACCATTCCTGCCGTTGCGGGTACAGATTTCTTCAATTACACCGGTATTATTCATGATCTCTATATTGAAGTAACGCCTAAGGCTTCAATCGTTCGGGCAGATATTATCCCACAAGATGTGCAAGGCAAGTTGGACGTGAAGGTTGTGCTGCATAACCGAGGGAACGATGCGGTGCAGGTGGGACTAAACGGCAGTTTACTTGAAGCCGATCCGGAAGCACCGAATTTCCTTAGTTCGCCGCTGGCTTCCACGCTGACCGGCGTGACGGCGGTTACGGACCAGCCCATGACAAGTGAACTGCTGCTTCAGCCGGGCGAGGTGAGAGTTGTACGGTTCGAAGTAACGGTACAGAATCCGAAGCTATGGTCGGTATGGCAGCCGAATCTGTATGTCGCAACGTTTACATTGACGTCCGTTGGCACGAACCTGCTGGCACAGGATATGTTCAGCACCCAGTTCGGCATTCGGACGGTGGGTACGGATAAGACAAAAATTTTGCTGAATGAACAGTCCGTCTTTTTGGCTGGTATTGCTCGCCATGAAGAATGGCCAGACACAGGCCGGACAGCAGCGTGGAATCGAATCCGGGAAGACTTGGAGCAGATCAGAGCTCTGAACGTTAACATGGTAAGAACGGGGCATTATCCGAACCATGTCTACACGTATTTGCTTCTGGATCGGATGGGACTACTTGCGATGAGCGAAATTCCGCTGTGGCAGTTCGAGACCGAGCATTATGAAGCACAAGCTGAGAAACGTCTCGCTGATCAAATGTGGCGGGAGATGGTATTTTCCCAGTACAACCGCCCATCCGTCGTTATGTGGAGTACGCAAAATGAATCGAAGGATGTATGGCTGCGTCTCGCTTATAACGAGCGTCTTGCAGCGGATCTGAGAGAGAACTACAACGATGGACGTTTGCTGACGCAAAGCTCGGCGGCCGATCAGCCAGGTCCACATGATCCGTCGATGGCTCCTCTGGATGTAGCAGCATGGACGATGTACTTTGGTATTTTCCACGGCAGCACCTATTACGAAGGTACAAAACACTTCCTTGAAGAGGCGCATCGCATTTTCCCTGATAAGCCGATTCTGAATACGGAATTTGGGAACTGGTCCTCCGGCGGTAATGAAGGTGAGCAGGTTGTTACTTATGAAGAGACGATGCGGGCTTTGATGGAGCAAGGGACGGTCAATGCAGAAGGACAAGTGAATCCGGATGGTTATGTAGCGGGGATCGACTTCTGGATTGTGTATGACTGGTATGTGAACCACAATAACTGGATCGACACCTTTGGCATTATTCATATGGATCGCAAGACCGAGAAGCCGGTAGCTTCGCTCATACGCCGTGATTACGGAGTTATTACCCAGCAATATTTATAAGCTAGAGGAGGAAACGGAATGTCTACTTTAATCAAATCTGCCGTAACAACGCTTGAAGTTGAAGCATGGCTTAGTTCAGAAATGACTCCAGGGGACACCCGCTGGTTTGAAGGGCCTGCAGATCCTGCGTATGCTCTAAGCTTGCAGCCAAAGCTTAAGTTAACGGCACCTTCTGCATCGGATCTGCCAACCATTCTCGTCACGCCTGCCCACACTTATCAGCAAATGCTAGGGATTGGTACATCGGTAGAGGACACCACGATTAATAATCTATCGAAAATGGATGCGGCAACCCGTGCCAGCTTTATTCAGCAGCTCGCTGATAAGGAATCGGGTCTTGGCTTTAATCTATTTCGGATTACAATCGGGACGTCGGATTTTACGGCTCAGCCTTTCTATACGTACAATGATCTTCCTGAAGGAGAGACGGACTTCGATATGAAGCATTTCTCTATTCAGAAGGATGTTGACCTCTCTATTATAGAGACGGTGCAGGCACTGCTTCAGGCAGCGCCAAATGTGAAGATTTTTGCTTCACCTTGGAGTCCACCTGCCTGGATGAAGACAAACGGTGATTTGAAGCGGGGAAGCCTGAAGGAAGGTGCGGAGTATACGGCGGCATTGGCAAAGTATTACCGCCTTGCTATTCAAGCCTTTGAGGAGCAGGGGATTCCTGTTGGTGCGATGACGATGCAGAACGAGCCGCTTCTTGAGACCGATTATCCAAGCTGCTATATGTCGCCCGAACGTCAGCTTGAGCTGGCGATTGCACTGAAGCGTGAATTTGACGAGCATGGCCTATCGACAAAGCTGTGGATCTTCGATCATAATTTTGCCGATGCCATGGGTTATGTGACGCCGATTCTGAATGATTCGGAAGGATATAACGTGGTAGACGGGATCGCTTTGCATGATTATGACGGTTCGCCGGAAGTCATGAGCGAGATTCATGCCGCTTACCCAGAGAAGCCGATCTATTTGACTGAGCGTTCGTTGTGGGGCACAGCCGGAGCTGACCGTATGGCACAGTATTTCCGCAACTATGCCAGCAGCTACAACGCATGGGTGACGATGCTGGACAGTCAGATTGGCACTCACCAATGGCTGGGACAGCCGGGACCAACCATGTTCGTGCAGGATGCTGCCCAGCCTAACCGCTACTGGCGGACACCGGAGTTTAACATGCTTGCCCAGTATTCCCGGTTTGTTGAACCAGGCGCATACCGGATCGGCAGCACCTACGGCTCAACGGAGACCGTAACCAACGTTGCTTTCCGTAATCCGGACGGCAGCCTTGTAACAGTCGTGATCAACCAGACGCAAGAAGAGCAGTCTTTCCGCGTACTGTGCGATGGCCAGCAGTTCATCGCAGCACTCCCAGCCGGCACAGTTGGCACGTACCGCTGGATTCAATAGAAGTTGTAAGCCGATCTTGAACCCCAGGTTCAAGATCGGCCTTTTTTGTATGTAATCACAGTATTGTAGTTCTGCGCAGTCTCCCCAAGGGGCGTTGCTCGACCCCAAACCCCAAACCCCAAACCCCAAACCCCAAACCCCAAACCCCAAACCCCAAACCCCAAACCCCAAACCCCAAACCCCAAACCCCAAACCCCAAACCCCA
>NZ_JAASRW010000003.1:333187-864491 GCF_011761355.1 Paenibacillus lupini
CACCCCAAACCCCAAACCCCAAACCCCAAACCCCAAACCCCAAACCCCAAACCCCAAACCCCAAACCCCAAACCCCAAACCCCAAACCCCAAACCCATGGGCTGTGTTGTATTTTATACAGCACACTTCGCCCTGGAGGCGGGCTTTAGTGCCTCGGCTGTATTTTATACAGTATTATCAGCCCGAACGAGCACGGCAGGTGCTGAGTGTGGCAAATTGACTGTATGAAATGCAACGCAGCACGCGTACGTCACCCGATAGCGGTGATTATACTGCATAAAATGCAGCCTGGCTGACAAGTTCTTAATGAAATTTGTCAGGAAGACAGATATTTTGGCGGGAGCGGGCATACATTGTAACATTACGCACAGCAATTGCGAGCGGGAGTAGTCACGCTATATGCATTGCTGCTTCTCGCGTCGAAATAATTGCCGATAGGAATAGGTACTTGGGTACAGTTGACAGTGCCATTGAGAATGGTTATCATGAATATAACGATACTGATAATCATTATCAATAGCATATAATGGAAGTTTGGTCCCAGTGGATAGTCGACAGAGATCAAGAGGACAAACTGGAGCGTTGCTAGACAGCATGCAGCTTGTAACTAATGTAGCAATTACTTATCGGGCAGAGGCCTAGGTGCAGCATAAAGGAGGTTCTGACATTGGGTTTGTTGTATGAAATGGTTGTGAAGAAAAGACAGTCGATGACGCAAAATAAGCCGAACCAAAGTAGAGAACATGAGGAGCGGGTAAGCAGCCCATGGACGGTGAAGTCGATCACGATTCATGCAGCTGATCAAGAACGGAAAGAACATAATAAGTAAGCCTAATCGATAAGGCATCACATAGCATTGGAGCTGGTTCAATAATGAAGGAAAGTCGATTTAACGCTAACGGGCAGCAGCCGGAGCAAACAGAAGAAGTGATTAATCACGAGGGGAAGCCATGGAACTGGATGCTGTTCCCCTTTTCCTCCGTGCGGGTGGGCCAGGAATCCATTCTTGCTGCCTCTGTTGGTTACGGAGTGTATGAGATCAATGAATTTGGAGAGTGGAACAAGCTGGGTGTCGGAATGCCGGAGAATGCCACTGTGAACCGGCTCCAGCTGCACAGCGGTGTCCTGCATGCGTGCACGAGCGAAGGGCTGTATGTGTTCGATGAGGAAGAATGGGTAGATACGGGACTAGCTGTCCCTTGCTCCCAATATCGCCTGCTAGGCGGGACCGGTTATGCGGCGACGGAATACGGGCTATGGGCGGAGATTAGCGGAGAATGGCAAAAGTTCGCCTGTCCGGAAAAACGGGTGTATGATTTTATGAATTTGCCGCAATACCTAGTTGTTGCTCATGAGAGCGGTATTTCGCTCTATGACCGGTTTATGGATGAATGGGCGGAGTTCGAACTGAATCGTGCGGTTACAAGCCTATCTGTATTTCGAGGGTACCTAATTGGGGCAAGCGATAAGGGAGAGCTGCTGGTTGGGGATAAAAGAGGCCGGTTCGACCGAATCCGCTTCAGCGGCAAGTTTATTTTCTCCGTCGTCTCTATTGGTATCGATACTTATGTGTGTACGGATCACGGTTTATTCCGGCTCAGCCAGATTCAAAGTCATTTCTCGCTGCTCTCGGTTAAGCTTGGAGTTCCTGTGACGGATGTAGAGCTTCATGATGGAAGGCTGTATATGGCGACCTTATTTCAAGGCATTCAATATTTAGATATTTAAATTACTTTCTTACAGGGGAAATAGGAGGTACGGGAGATTGGCGAAAGTCATTGTACTTTATGCAAGTATGACGGGGAACACCGAAGAGATGGCAGGTGCGGTTGCCGTTGGGGCAAGAGAAGCAGGGGCTGAAGTTGTCCTGCGGGATGTTTTTGACGCGACAGCTTCTGAGCTTGTAAAATATGACGGCATTGCCATTGGAGCCTATACCTGGGGAGACGGCGAATTGCCTGATGAATTCCTTGATGTCTATGAAGCGATGGGCGCTCTTGATCTAAGCGGGCGAAAGGCTGCTGTATTTGGCTCAGGAGACTCATCCTACCCGATCTTTTGCGGAGCGGTTGATACGATTGAGGAGAAGCTGAAGGAGCTGGGCGCGGAATTAGTAGCGGAGGGCGTGAAGGTAGAGTTCACCCCGTCGAAGGAAGAGTTGACGAAATGCCAAGCGGCTGGGCGACTGGTTGCAGGCGCTGTGCCGGCGTTGAATTAGATCCATCTGGAAGAGGTGACCGGCTATTAGCGCGATAGCAAAAGGAACGATCATCGAGGATTATAAGCTGGAAGAGTTATTAAAATGCCCTTACCGATACATAAAACGGCAGGGTGCCGTACCGTCAATGAAGACGGAAGTGAACTGGATGCAGCTTTCTCAGCTTGCCGTCAGCCATGTGGTGAATGCTTTTTATTCGACGCCAGAGATGGAGCGGCCCTGGTTCTCCATCCCCGCAACTCTGGAGCGCTGGTGGACGAACAAAATATCCAAGTTTGAGTCGGAAGAGCATTATTGGTCAATTAAGCAGCGCCTTCTCGATGGCCTTCATTTATTATTAATGGAAAATAAGAGCGACTCCCCCCTTATCCTGTTCGAACAGCATCAAGTATTCGTGCAGGAGCTTCAGGTGGAGCTGATGCACATTTTGCAGCTTGTGCTTAGAACTGAGGATGGAGAACCGTCTGATTATATGGTGCGCAAATATATCGTCGATGAGGACGAGGATATGATTGCCTTGTTTCAGCATTTGACGACTGTTTTTTGCGCGAGTGCATTTGGCAGGCTGCCTATGCAAATCGAGGTGTTGTCTGTACTAAGCGGCAATAGGCTCGTGACGAATCCATCGTCAGAATCGCTCCAAGGATCAATTGATTACATGAAGCTTGTTACAAGCTTAATGCCTGAGGTGGCTTCGGAGCCGATGCAAATTCGTAAAACACAAGGATCGGCAGAATGCCGCCGCTGTCCGTTTTTGGAAGAATGCATAAGGCCGGCAGAGACAGCTGAAGCCGTTATGATGTAAAAGATAATAGCCTTGCTCTTCTAATAGAGGAGCAGGGCTATTTTTTTCATAGAATGACAGGGATGAGGAGACTTCTTGCGCATCTGTCGAATATTGTAGACAAATAGGGTTGATTTATGTAACATGGCAATAGCCTTAAGGATTTTTTGCATACATACACACACAACTAGACAACGAGGAGAGGTTTTTGTGTCGGAGGAATTGCTGCTGACTTTTCGGTCGCCGCCGCTGCCGTTTTTCATAGAGTCAAATAGAAGAACCTATCACGCGGGGGAGGAGCATCCGAACCGGACGAATCTAGGCGTGTTTGATCTGTTATTTGTCCAGCAGGGGTCGCTTTATATCGCGGAGGAGGACAAACGGTGGACGCTTAATGCGGGGGATGTGCTCATTCTTCGGCCAGACCGCTGGCATCATTCCTATAAGCCCTGCCAAGAGGATACAGTGTTTGACTGGGTACATTTTCAGACCGTTGGGGCCTGGGAGGAAACCGAAGGAAGTCAGCAAGGCTCGCTGCGCGGAGATTATTACACCTATGCCATCCGCCTGCCGAAAAAAATGCATTTATCGTTCCCGGACGAAGCGAAGCTTCTGTTCTCCCAGCTGCATGAAGCAGCGCAAAGCTCTTCGCATGGCGCTTTCTGGGAGCGTCAGCAGCGTTTTCTTCACTTGCTGCAGATGCTTGATGAGGGCTGGCGTTCGGATGCGGCAAAAGCTGGCGTCTCCGTTGCGGAGCGGGCTGCCGCTTATTTGAAAATGAACTATCGAAGTATCATTACGAATACGATGCTGAGCGAAGCGCTTCAGCTTCATACCAATTATATAACCCGTTGTATGACGGAGGTATTTGGCTGTACGCCGCAGCAATATTTGCTGTATTACCGTTTAGACCAAGCGAAGCTTCTGCTGATCAAGACAGATTGGCCAATCGCAAGGGTGGCAGAGGAGACCGGATTCAGGCAGACGCCGCATTTTTCAAGACTTTTTGCTGCTCAGACCGGCATGCCGCCGCTTAAATTCCGCAAACGTTTTACGAATTAATGGGATATTAACGCATAATCGACCTGTGCTTAAGCAAATACTGGGTAAAAAGCACAGGGGGTTATATTGCATGATAGAACGTTATTCCATTACAGCAGATGTTGGAGATATGATTGAGTCTTTTAAGGTGGAACAGTTAATTAACTGTTATACGAACCGATTTAATGTGGCACCGACCCAAACGGTGTCGATCGTAATGACGGATCGCTGGGGTCTGCGCACGATGCATGATGCAAGATGGGGACTATTCCCGTTCTGGGCAAAAGATTCGGTGAATGCGGACAGCTCGATGCTGTCGAACAAGCCTTTCTTCGAGCGGATGCTTCGGAAGCAAAGATGTGTTGTCCCTTGCAGCGGCTTCTTCGGCTGGCAGAAGGGCCAGAAAGAAAAGGATTCCCGTGCGATGCATATCGTCGTGCCGAATCAGGGATTGTTTGGTATCGCAGGCTTCTTCGACGTATGGCGGAATTACAGCGGACAAGAGGTGCGCGCTTTTACGATGATTACGGCGCCGGCTTCGGGGACGATGTCGCAATGGCAGCCTAACGTGCCGATTATTATGGACGAAGAGGGCATTGAGGACTGGCTCAATCCACGTATTTCGGATTTCCGCTCGCTGCGCAAGCATCTTGAGCCGATGGACAGCTACCGGATGCGGGCTTATCCGGTGACGAACGCGGTTGGCGATGAGGCTTATGAGTCGCCGGATTGTATCCGGGAGATTCGTCCGGATTTTGCCTGAATGATGAAAAGGCGCGTTCCCTGGGGGGACGCGCCTTTTTTTTGTTGGTGGAGCAGGTTAGTTGGGCTAGCTAGGACATCGGAATGGGCTGAGTAGGCGGTTAATCAGGGCGTATGACTAGCCCGTCGGACTGGGCAGGGTAGGCGGTTAACCAGGTTGTCTGACTAGCCCATCGGACTGGTCTGAGTAGGCAGTAACCAGGCCGTCTGACTAGCCCATAGCCCATCGGACTGGTCTGGGTAGGCTAACGAATCCTGGTATCGTTATTTACCCATTTGGGGCAGCTTTTGGAATCTAACGAATCCTCATATCGCTATTTGGTGATTTAGGTGAATCTGGTGGGCATTATCACGAAAATAGCATTATTACGATTCGTTAGAATTCCGCGAGCGGCGTTTGGGGCGGAATAAGCGACTGAGGATTCGTTAGAGTTGGGCGATTAACTTGTAGAATGATTAACTGACAGAGTGATTAACTTGATGGATGATTAACTTACAGAATGATTAACCAGATTGCGTTCTGCGGAACTCATCTGTTAATAATGGAACAACCTCGAATAGATCCCCGACGATGCCATAATCAGCGACGCTGAAGATGGGAGCGTCGGGGTCTTTGTTTATAGCGATAATTACGCGCGATTGGCTCATGCCGGCCAAATGCTGGATCGCGCCGCTGATGCCGCAGGCGATATAGAGCTGCGGCGTAACGACCTTGCCGGTCTGCCCGATCTGCAGGGCATAACCGCAATAGCCGGCATCGCAGGCGCCGCGCGAGGCGCCAACTGCGCCGCCGAGCTGGCCCGCTAGCTCTTGCAGCGGCTCGAAGCCCGCTGCACTGCGCACGCCTCTGCCGCCGGAGATGACCACGTCGGCTTCGGCGAGATCGATCTGACCGCCAGCGCGGCGCACAAGCGAGCGCACGGCGGTCAGGAGCGGCGGCACCGTGAATGGCAGCGCCTGCACGGTGCCTTGGGCTTCGCCAGCCGTGGTCTCGGCCGGCTCGAAATTGTTCGGCCGGATCGTGACGACCCACGGCTGGCCCGGGGTGAAGCTGCGCCGCTCGAACGCCTTGCCAGCGTAGATCGGCCGCGTGAATACGCCATCAGTTTCATCGATGGCGGTCACGTCAGCGACGTGGCCGGCGCCGCAAGCCGCGGCCACGCGGGGCGCGAGTTCGCGCCCCATAGCGGTATGGCCGAGCAGCAGCGCGTCCGGCCGTACCGCCTCCATCGCTGCGCGCAAGGCGGCGATGTACGCCTCGGGCGCGAAGGCGCGAAGGGCCGGGTCGTCCGCGACATGGACGACGTCCGCCCCTCGCGCAGCCAGCTCGGCCGCTTCATCGGCCGCGCCGCCGGCTGTGGCGAGGACGGCATGCACCGAGCCGTCTCCGCCTGCGAGGCGCCGGGCTGCGCCAAGCGCCTCAAGCGCCACACGGCGCAGCTTGCCGTCCCGGCTCTCGGCGAAGACGAGTATTGTTCTTCCCATTCGTAATTCCTCCTTTGTTGCAGTTATAACTGCAGCTTCACTCAGAACTCAAACGTTGCTAAAGTAACCTTTTATTTAGTCACTTGTCTTCATGGGAGGATAAGACCCTGCGAGGGTCTTATTGCCTCAGATCGGGTAGTCATTGTGTTGAATAAGACCCTCATAGGGTCTTATATCATTAGTTTCTTCTAGTATTCGATGTATTCTCGGCTGTAAGGTCGAGATAAGACCCCGACAGGGTCTTATCTGAGTGGAACCAGTAGAAGAATGGGGCAATAAGACCCTGACAGGGTCTTATCACTATCTCTGGCATTGCACGGAGGGACGCTTGACTAGTAGCCTGTGTCCGCGAGGTTAAGGTCCTTCAGGGTACCCGAATAAACGTGACGAGAGCCATGTTAAGGTCCCTAAGGGACCTTAACCATTGCCACAGCAGCAATATTACCGCCAAAGTGATTTGTTCACCCGAGCATAGGGTCCTTCAGGGACCTTAACTAGCTGAAAAAGCGTTGCACGAGCCATGTTAAGGTCCCTAAGGGACCTTAACCATTGCCACAGCAGCAATATTACCGCCAAAGTGATCTGTTCACGCGAACATAGGGTCCTTCAGGGACCTTAACTAGCTGAAAAAACGTTGCGCGAGCCACGTTAAGGTCCCTAAGGGACCTTAACCATTGCCACAGCAGCAATATTACCGCCAAAGTGGTCTGTTCACCCGAGCATAGGGTCCTTCAGGGACCTTAACTAGCTGAAAAAGCGTTGCGTGAGCCGCGTTAAGGCCCCTTAGGGACCTTAACCATTGCCACAGCAGCAATATTACCGCCAAAGTGGTCTGTTTACGCGATCATAGGGTCCTTCAGGGATCTTAACTAGCTGAAAAAGCATTGCGCGAGCCATGGTAAGGTCCCTAAGGGACCTTACCCATTGCCACAGCAGCAATGTTGTCGCCCAAATGGTCTTTTCCCGCAAACTGAATGCCGATTAATCGACTTAACTATTAACGGTGGCATGCACCAAGCGAGCGCTACAATCCCGTCGCACCAACACCTACTGTGGCAGCTGCCCCTCCGCTTGCAGCAGGCGGACCAGCTCGAGCGCCTGCTCGCCAGGCGTTCCGGCGATACGCCGGCCTGCCGCACGTGGCGCCGGCGGGAAAAGCTCAACGCGTGTTGTTCTCGCGCCTTCGTCTGCGCTCGCGGCCGCCGCCACCCTGGCGAGCGGCTTACGCTTCGCCTTCATAATGCCCGGCAGCGACGGATAGCGCGGCTCGTTCAAGCCTTGCTGCGCCGTGACGAGCGCGGGCAGCGGGATAACGACCGTCTCCGTATCGCCTTCCACGTCGCGGTCCACGACAGCGAACCGTGCCGCCGCTGCAGCTCCTGGCGGCAACTCACCGGATGCCTTAGCCTCATCCGGTCCAACAATGCCTAACTTCACCGCAGATGAAGCATGCGGCAGCCCAAGCCGCTCCGCGACCTGGAGCGCAACGCTGCCGGAGCCGCTGTCGACGGCGAATAAGCCGGCCAGCAGCAGGTCCGGCTTCAGCGGCTCGATCACCTTCGCGAGTGCAGCAGCCAATGCGAAGCTGTCATCTCCCGGCACGGTAGCAATATCCAGCCGAATAGCTTCGTCCGCGCCCATCGCTAGCGCTGTACGCAGCGCCTCCTCCGACCGGTCTCCGCCGCAGGAGACAACACGCACCTCACCGCCATGCTGCTCCCGCTGGCGCAACGCTTCCTCGAGGGCATATTCGTCATAAGGATTAATGACGAGTTTGGCATCTGCCTCCGAAATCGCGCCATCCTTTACCGCGATTTTTTCTTCCGTATCAAACGTCTGTTTTAGTAGAACGACAATGTTCAGCACCGCAGCATAACCTCCTTCAAAACTGTAATTCTAACCTCTTCATCACTCTAACAATCCGAAGACGCAAGGCTCGGCTTACCCAACTTCCATCAGTGCTACGATATGAGGCAACACGGCCAAATAGACCGTCCAAAGCGGCGAAAGGGGCGCATGTTCATGCTAACGGGCTCATATACTGGAGCACCGCGGTATTTTGAAAGAAAGCGCTTATGAACTTGTCCGAATGAAGGGCTGCAAAAGGGGGCGAAGCGCGTATGAGCATGCTGGATTGGTGGTCGGCAGATGAGGTAACAACGGGAGTTCGATGGATATTTTTCGCTGTAGTAACAGGGCTGGCTGCGGCTGCTTTTGCAACCGTTGTACTGCGCAGAGTCGGGTATATGAAGCTTGGCCGGGCGGCTCCGCTTGAAGAAATACCGGCTGATGAGCGACACAAGAAGAAAGGCCGTTCTTCCGTAGCAGGTCAAGTACTTGGGCATCGCAAGCTGCTGCGCGATTTTAGAAGCGGCGTCATGCATTTCATTTACTTCTACGGCTTTATTATCCTGCAGTTTGGGGCGGCAGATCTGATCTGGAAAAAACTCAGCGGTCACCCGATACCGTTTCCCTTCTACGGACAGTTCGCCTGGTCGCAGGAGTTGACCGTTTCCCTTGTCTTCCTTGCTGTTTTATACGGGGCATTCCGCCGGTATGTCGAGCAGCTGCCAAGGCTGAAGAGAGGCTGGAAGCCTTCTCTTGTTCTATGGTTTATTGGCGGCTTGATGCTTACCGTTCTGCTGACCCTAACCTTCGAGCGGCTGTCAGGGGACGCTCATTCTGTAGCTGAACGTTACGCACCTGTTTCCTCCGTACTTGCGGACTGGATCGGGAAGCTTGGCATGCCGACAGGAGGTATCGCAGCGGAAGCCGGCTATGAGCTGTTCTGGTGGATGCATTTACTGGTGCTGCTGTCTTTCCTTGTGTATGTGCCGCAGTCGAAGCATTTTCACCTCATAACGGCTCCCGTTAATTTGTGGCTGGGGCGGAACGCGCCGGTAGGTCGTCTTGTGCCGCTTAATTTGGAGGATGAGGATGCGGAGTCGTTTGGTGTGGGGAAGGTAGAGCATTTTACGCAAAAACAACTCCTCGATCTGTACGCCTGCGTCGAATGCGGCCGCTGCACGAACGTGTGCCCTGCCTCGAATACCGGCAAGCTGCTGTCGCCGATGCATCTGATGACTAAGCTTCGTGATCACCTGACGGAAAAAGGAGCTGCCATTACGTCGAAGTCACCTTGGATCCCGTCAGCTATGGGCGGGCAGTTGGCAGGAGCCCATGTGATGGGCGCGGTTATTCCGATTTGGGAAGAAAGCCCTGAAGGCAGTGTCACTTCCATTATTCCAACAATGACGGCGCAAAAGCAGGCCTGGGGTGTTCGGGAGACCATGAAGGTGGAAGAGCTGGAGCTGATTGGGGATGTGATGACGGAAGAGGAGCTGTGGGCTTGCACGACCTGCCGCAACTGTGAGGAAATGTGTCCTGTTGGTAATGAGCATGTCGACAAAATTATCGATATGCGCCGCCATCTCGTGCTGATGGAAGGACGGATGCCCTTCGACGGCCAGCGCGCCCTGCAAAATATTGAACGCCAAAGTAATCCTTGGGGGCTGCCAAGAGCGGAACGTGCAGCATGGATCTATGATTGCGAGACCCGCACAGGCATCCGTGTCCGGACGATGCAGGAGATAAAAAAGCAAGGAGCCGCCAAGCCGGAGTTCCTCCTGTGGGCAGGATCGATGGGGGCGTACGATACACGCAGCCGGCGCGTGCTCTATGATCTTGTGCGGCTGCTGGACCGGGCTGGGGTGTCCTTTGCTACGCTAGGTCTGGAGGAACGGAGCTCGGGTGATACCGCAAGGCGGATTGGCAACGAGCTTTTATTCCAGGAGTTATGCCGCGAAAATATCGAGACCATCGCTCGTTACGGGGTAACCCGGATCGTTACGGCATGTCCACATACGTACAACGCTTTCCTTAAGGAATACCCCGACTTCGGTCTGCCAAAAAGCATACAGATTGAGCATCATACGGAATTGCTTGCCCGTCTCTTGAAGGAAGGTCAACTGAAGCCTACGCATGTGTTAAAAGAACGGGTTACTTACCATGATTCCTGCTATTTGGGACGGTATAACGGTGTCTATGATGCACCTCGGGAAGTGCTGAAGGCCATTCCTGGCGTTGAGCTTGAAGAAATGGCACGTTCACGCGAGAACGGTATGTGCTGTGGTGCAGGCGGCGGGCTCATGTGGATGGAGGAACAAAGTGGTGTGCGCGTTAACCGGGCGAGAGTCTCGCAAGCGCTGGAGGTGCGTCCGACGATTATCGGTTCTGCGTGTCCGTACTGCTTAACGATGATGGAAGATGGATTAAAGCTGCTCGAAGCGGATGAAAAAACGTCAGCCAGGGATGTTGCAGAGCTGCTTGCAGCAAGCGTGTTTGGCGGGGAGACCGCAATGCTTACGAAGTAAGAATTGCTCTAAGCGGCTAGAGGTAGCCATTAATGTGGCGATTCTCTAAGTCTACGCTTACGAAGTAAGAATTGCCTCAATCTGAATTAGATTAGCCGCTCATAATGCAATTCTTTTTGATGCTTACGAAGTAAGAATTTCTTCAAATGACCGAAGACGGCCATCAACGTGGTCATTCTTTAAGCCAATGCTTACGAAGTAAGAATATCCACAAATGGCTAAAAACGGCCATTTACGTGGTCATTCTTTAAGTCCACGCTTACGAAGTGAGAATATCCACAAATGGCCAAAAACGCCATTTACGTGGTCATTCTTTTTAGGAGGTGCTTTCAAATGTCGATGAATCGAACGGGTACAGTGAGGCGCGCGGCGGTAATTGGGTCTGGCGTTATGGGCGCCGGGATTGCTGCGCATCTGGCGAATGCCGGTATGCGTGTGCTGCTGCTTGATGTAGTGCCGCAAACCCTTCTTCCAGAGGAGGAGAAACGAGGTCTTACCCTTGCTTCCCCACAGGTGAGGAGCCGCCATTCACAAGCAGCAATTGGCCGTATGGTGAAGGCGCAGCCTGCACCGCTATATGAGCCGTCTTTTGCCGCGAGGATTACGGCAGGTAATCTGGAGGATCATCTCACCGCCTTGTCCGAGGTGGATTGGATTGTGGAAGCGGTGGTCGAGCGGCTGGATGTGAAGCGGAGTCTGTTTGAGAAAGTGGAGTCGGTATGGAAGCCGGGAACGCTTGTGACTTCGAATACGTCGGGCTTATCCGTGGCTGAGATGGTGGAAGGCAGGAGTGAGGCGTTCCGGCAGCATTTTGCAGTGACACATTTCTTCAACCCGCCTCGCTATATGAAGCTGGTGGAGGTTGTGCCAACGGCAGATACTGATCCAGCGGTTACAGCTCTCTTGGCTGCGCTTTGCGAGGAGCGGCTTGGCAAAGGTGTTGTTGTAGCGAAGGATACACCGAATTTTATCGCGAACCGGATTGGCACTTACGGCATGCTCGTAACGCTGGAGGAGGTTCTGCGATACGGACTTACGGTGGAGGAAGCCGACGCACTGACGGGTCCTGCTATGGGCCGTCCAAAGACGGCGACCTTCCGGATGCTTGATCTGGTTGGCCTTGATACACTGCTTCATGTCGTAGATAACGTCCGGGATAAAAGCTCAGATCCTGCGGAGCGCGAGACGTTCGCCAGACCTCCGCTGCTGGAGCAGCTTGTAGCTGCAGGCAGGCTAGGAGAGAAGAGTGGAGGCGGCTTTTATCGGAAAATTAAGGGGCCAAAGGGCAGCAGTGAGATCGAATCATTAGATTTGCAATCGCTTGCTTATAGGGCGCGCAGCTCGGTCAAGGGGCCGATCATAGATGCCGCGAAGGCGGCCAAAGGTACAGGTGGGAAAGTGAAGGCGCTGCTTGGCACTGATCCTAACCATCCTTATGCCCAGTTTGCCTGGCAGACCATTAAGCGGACTTTGCTCTATTCGGCCAACCTTGTTGGAGTCATTGCCGATTCCATCACGGATATCGATAAAGCGATGAAATGGGGCTTCAACTGGGAGCTTGGACCGTTCGAGCTGTGGGATGCGCTGGGACTGCAGAAATCCGTTGCCCGGATGAAGGCTGAAGGGGACGTGGTGCCGGAGTGGGTGGAGCAATGGATTGCGGGAGGTCATAGCAGCTTTTACGCGGTGCAGGAGGGCAAGCGATTGGTTTACTCAGGTGCGAGTGGTAGTGGATTTGCCGAAGAGGAACAATCGCCGGATGAAATATCGCTTACTGCTTTGAAAGAAGCGGGCAGGACGGTGCTGCGTACCTCAGATGCCAGCTTAATCGATCTTGGCGACGACGTCGTCTGCCTCGAATTCCACTCGCAGAATAACGCAATCGGAGGAGAGATACTGACAGCCATTAGGCGGACAGCCGATGAGGTAAGCCGCAACTGGCGCGGACTGGTCATTGCTAACGATGGACGCAACTTCTGCGTAGGCGCGAACCTGCTGCTTCTGCTCATGGAGGCGCAAAACGGCGAATGGGATGAAGTCGAAGACATCATCCGGATGTTCCAGAGCAGCATGCTCTCGATTAAAAAATTAGACCGCCCCGTCGTCGCCGCCCCTCATCGGATGACGCTTGGCGGAGGTGTCGAGGCTTGTTTACCGGCGGATCAGATTATTTTCTCGCCGGAAACATACTTTGGCCTCGTCGAGACCGGTGTCGGCCTGATCCCGGCGGGCGGCGGCTCGAAGGAAGCCGCCGTTATGGCAGCAGCGCGTGCTGGAGGCGGCGAAATTCAGCCGCATCTGAACACCCTGTTCGAGACGGTCGCGATGGCTCGCACCTCCTCAAGCGGCTTTGATGTTGGCCGCATTGGACTGAAGCGTCCGCAGGACAGTGTCATTATGCGGCAGGATGCCCGCATAGCTGAGGCCAAGCGGGCCGTGCTCGAGCTTGACCGTGCGGGCTATACGCCGCAACCGGAATCACGCGTCCGTGTGGCAGGCCGCGAAGGCAAAGCAGTTCTGCGCATGGGCGTGCACAGCTTGCTGCTCGGTGGCCAAATCAGCAAGCACGATGCGCTGATCGGTAATAAGCTCGCTCATGTGATGGCCGGCGGTGATGCCGCGCCAGGAGCAGAAGTGAGCGAGCAATATTTGCTCGATCTAGAATGCGAAGCCTTCCTTAGTCTCTGCGGCGAACAGAAGACGCAGGATCGCATGAGCCACATGCTAACCACCGGCAAGCCGCTGCGGAACTAGGCTGGTGAGGCGCGGAATTGCCTGAGCCCATGCCAGACTCAGAGGTACGTTCGCATTCACACTCCTAGCAACATTCACACCTACTCTCATACCTACTCTCGCACCTACATTCGTATCTACATCCACACTTACATCTAAACTTACATCTAAACTTACATCTACATTCCTATCAACACTCATATTCACACTCAAATCTGCACTCATATATACGCTAACTTCAAAGCTCATTCCTGACCCAGACTGTATTTCGTACAGCCTAATGCCGCGCTATCAACAAGTAACTAGCCCTACAGTGGATTCCATCCAGCATAATCAGTAACTTCTCTGCGGGGATGGTCTGAACGGGCAAATGTTACTGTAGAGAATCCAACGTAGGTGCGTCATACGAGCTTCTGCTGGACTTTTACTGGAGTAATTCCAACGTAGGTCAACGCCATTCTATGAATCCAGGCAGTAAAGGGGAGAGAAGTGTTAGCTTCCAGATACTTAAGGTCCTTCAGGGACCTTAAGTACCCTGAAGTTCACTGTTTGGAGCACGTTAAGGCCCCTGAGGGACCTTAACACACAGGATCCACGCTGAAAAGCAACAGTAAACGCTCCATTCCAAGTACTTAAGGCCCTTTAGGGGCCTATTCATCCGAAGAACGATAAGGTCCCTAAAGGACCTTATCTCTCAAGAGCTAAGCAGATACGTAGTCGAAAACGCGGACCGTGGAGCAAATAAGGTCCTGCGAGGGTCTTATCTGTAACGCACCAAGCCGTTCGGAGTGAGATAAGGCCCCGGGAGGGCCTTATCTCCCAAACTCAAGCAGAAAAGTAGTCGAAAACGCGGACTGTAGAGCGAATAAGACCCTGCGAGGGTCTTATCTGCAACGCACCAAGTCGTTCGGAGTGAGATAAGGCCCTGGGAGGGCTTTATCCTCCCGAACTCAAGCAAATAGGTAGTCGAAAACGCGGACTGTGGAGCGAATAAGGCCCCGCGAGGGTCTTATCTGCAACGCACCAAGTCGTTCGGAGTGAGATAAGGCCCAGAGAGGGCCTTATCCTCCCGAACTCAAGCAGAAGGGTAGTCGAAAACGCGGACCGTGGAGCGAATAAGGCCACGCGAGGATCTTATCTGCAACGCATCAAGCCGTTCGGAGTGAATCGGCCGGTGAATGACACGGCGCTGCGTGTGAATACCGCGCAGCGCCAACAAGAAGGAGGACGCTTATGGGAGCAGCGGGCAAGTTTGTGGATAGTGACCGCGATGCCGTTATCGTATCCGCGGTGCGTACCGCGGTCGGCAAGGCGAAGAAGGGGAGTTTAGCGGAGACGAGGGCCGAGGATCTTGGACGGGCCGTGCTGACGGCGGCGCTGGAGCGGGTACCGGGCTTGAACGCAGCGGATGTCGAGGATGTGATCATCGGCTGCGCGATGCCGGAGGGAGAGCAGGGGCTGAATATGGCGAGGATCATCTCGCTTTATTCAGGCTTTCCTGTGACAACGCCAGCCGTAACGGTCAACCGATTCTGCGCATCGGGTCTGCAGTCGATTGCTTATGCGGCGGAACGTATTCGCCTAGGCGAAGCCGACATCCTGGTGGCTGGCGGCGTGGAAAGCATGAGCCATGTACCAATGACTGGCTTCAAGCTGTCGCCTCATCCGGGCATAGTAGATGCCATGCCGGAAGTGTACATGGGTATGGGCCATACCGCCGAGGAAGTGGCCCGTCGCTACAACGTCACGCGTGCCGCACAGGATGCGTTCGCAGCATCGAGTCATCGCAAGGCGGCAGCGGCGATCCAGGAAGGACGCTTTAAGGACGAGATTGTACCGGTAACCGCTACACGATCCGATGTGAATGCAGCTGGACGTCCAATCGAAAAAACCTTCACCTTCGACACAGATGAAGGAGTCCGCACAGAGACTTCACCGGAGACACTTGCTCCGCTGAAGCCTTCTTTTGCAAGGGAAGGAACGGTAACAGCAGGTAACTCCTCGCAGATGAGCGACGGCGCAGCGGCAGTCATTGTGATGAGCCGGGCAAAAGCGAGGGAGCTTGGGCTGACGCCTTTGGCTGCTTTCCGCACCTACCGTGTTGCAGGGGTAGCCCCGGAAGTGATGGGCATTGGCCCAATCGAGGCCGTGCCAAAAGCGCTTCAAGCCGCTAACTTAACGGTTAATGACGTTGATATTTTCGAGCTGAATGAAGCTTTTGCCGCCCAATGTGTACCGATTATTGAGCAGCTAGGCATCGACCCGGAGCGTGTGAATGTGAACGGCGGTGCGATTGCACTTGGCCATCCACTCGGCTGCACAGGGACGAAGCTTTCGGTCTCGCTTATTCATGAACTGAAGAGACGCGGCGGAGGTATTGGGGTAGTCACAATGTGTGTCGGCGGGGGCATGGGTGCGGCAGGAGTGTTCGAAGTGTACGCATAGCATAGCGCGATAGAGCGAAGGTGGAGGAAGCAGGAAGGCCAACTGAAAGGAGAGCTTAAGGCATGGGGGAAAACATTCGTTTTGGCGGCAGATTCGTCATTGAAGACGCTTTGCCGTCCGCAACGGTGACGCCGGAGGATTTCAATGAAGAGCAGCGGATGATGGCGGATGCGGCACAGCAGTTTATGGAGGGAGAGATTTTCCCGGTTGATGAACAGCTTGAAGGCTTAGATTATGAACTAACCGTGAAGCTGATGCGCCAGGCAGGGGAACTTGGGCTGCTCGGAGCTGATGTACCTGAGGCCTATGGTGGACTTGGGCTCGATAAAGTAAGTACAACACTGCTGTCGGAGACGCTTGCCCGCGCCTCCTCTTTCGCGCTGTCCGTAGGTGCACATACGGGGATCGGCACGCTGCCGATCGTCTTTTTCGGGACAGCTGCGCAGAAACGCAAATACTTGCCGAAGCTTGCAACCGGTGAGTTAATTGCAGCCTATTGCTTGACGGAGCCAGCCTCCGGATCGGATGCCTTAGGTGCGAAGACAACAGCTCGGCTGTCGCCTGACGGCAGTCATTACCTGTTGAACGGTTCCAAGCTTTACATTACAAACGCGGGATTCGCGGATGTGTTTATCGTGTATGCGAAGGTGGATGGGGAGGCTTTCACCGCGTTTATTGTGGAGCGGGATATGCCGGGGTTCAGTGTTGGTCCCGAAGAGCACAAGATGGGGATCAAAGGCTCATCGACTCGCCCGCTATTTTTCGAAGATGTGGCCGTCCCCGTAGAACATGTGCTGGGCGAGATTGGTCAGGGGCACAAGATTGCCTTCAACATTCTGAATATCGGACGGTTCAAGCTTGGAGCGGGCTGCCTTGGCGGGTCGAAAGAAACGATTGAACTGGCCTCCAAATACGCTAACACGCGAAAACAATTCGGCCGCGCCATATCCTTCTATCCTCTGATCGGCGCTAAGCTGGCGGATATGAATATCCAGACGTATGTGCTCGAAAGCATGGTGTATCGTACCGCTGGCTGGATTGATGCGATGCTCAGTGCAGAAGGGGCAGGAGCCGATGCTCCGGATTCTGGCGTGCGGGCTGCGAAAGCGATCAGTGAGTATGCGCTGGAATGCTCAATTATTAAGGTTTTTGCGTCGGAGACATTGGATTTTGTGGCGGATGAAGGCGTGCAAATTCATGGCGGCTACGGCTATATCAAGGAGTACAAGGTCGAGCGTATTTACCGGGATTCGCGGATTAACCGGATTTTCGAAGGGACCAACGAGATTAACCGGATGCTGATCCCAGGAACGTTGCTCAAAAAAGCAATGAAAGGCGAGCTTCCACTCCTCGAAAAAGCGCAAGCCCTGCAGGCGGAGCTGCTTCAACCGATGCCGGTGCCGCCGTTTGATGAGCCGCTGAGTCGTGAGGCGTACCGCGTTGCACAAGGGAAAAAAGCATTTCTTGCCGTCGGCGGCCTCGCCGTGCAAAAACTTGGAACTCGTCTGGATCAAGAGCAGGAAGTGCTCTGCTCGCTGTCAGATATCATGATCCAGCTGTTCGCTGCCGAAAGCGCGCTGCTGCGTACGCAAAAGCTCGTGCAAAGCGGAGCAGAAGCGAAGAACCCGATTCAAATGACTGAAATATTTGTACAGGAGGCACTGGAGAAAATCGAATCGATAGCGAAGATTGCTCTGGCAGCACTCGCCAAGGGGGATGCCCTGCAAATGCAACTGTCTGTCTTGAAGAAACTGATGCGTGCTCCGCTGGTGGATACGATTGCCGCTAAGAGAGAAGTTGCCGCACGCGTCATTCGCGGGGAGCAATATATTGTGTAGGAGGGGGAACGCCTTATGGATCCGTCAAATCCGGAACGCCCGCTTGTACCCGAGGATCGGCAAGAGCCGACCAATTCCACACCTATCGAAACGTCACTTCCGTCACAGCAGGAGGAAGCCGCAGCCTCGCAGCTCGTAGTAGCAGCGCAGCCAGAAGAAGAGTTATCTGTAATGTTGGAAACAGAAGATCAGCCTGAGCAAGATACCGTACTAGCAGAGGCAACTTCAGACGAGGAGCCTGCTGAAGCAGGTTTTGAGCAGACTGTCGAGGAGGCTGCCCCAAGCGGGGAGCCTCTCGTTGCTGCTCTTAATGCCGAGGCTGAACCGCTGTCAGACACAACCGTTGAAGCAACTTCATCTGATGAAATGCAAGAAGCGGAGCCTGCTTCGCACACCGAGGCAAACTCACTCGATGAAACTCCTGCCGCCCAACTCGTACTAACGTCCGACTCAACCGCCGAAGCATCCTTTTTTGAGGATTCCTCCACGGAAGCCCCAGCAGAAGAAGTCGTCTCATCCGCGGCTACACCTACGGATGAGCCCGCCGCTGCAGCAGAAATCCCAAAACCATGGCTGCGCCATTATCCGCCGGAGATTCCGGCTACTCTTGATTATCCGAACTATGGCATTCCTCAATTTTTGATCAATGCCGTAGAGAAGTATCCGGCTAATGAAGCTGTTCATTTTCTAGGCAAATCCATCACTTACCGCGAGTTATATGATCATGTCTGCCGCATCGCCAACGGTCTTATCACTCTTGGTGTGAAGCGGGGAGACCGCGTCGCCATCATGCTGCCGAACTGTCCGCAGGCGGTCATCTCCTACTATGCTGCTCTAATGGTCGGAGCTGTTGTTGTACAGACGAATCCGCTGTACGTCGAGCGGGAGATTGAGCATCAGCTGTCCGACAGCGGTGCAACGACTATTATCACCGTGGATCTGTTCTATGAGCGTCTCGCGCGCGTTCGTGGTGATTTCCCTGAGGCAGGTCCTCTGCCAAACCTTAAGAACGTGATCATTACGTCACTTAAGGATGGACTTCCTTTTCCGAAAAACCTGCTCTACCCGCTCAAACAACGCAAAGAAGGCTTCAAAGCAGATATTCCTTATGGCCGCCAAGGTGTTGTGTCTTACAAAAAGCTGCTTTCCTCCAGCTCTAACTTGCCTGTCATAACGGACATTCACGGCAGCGATCTTGCGCAGCTTCAATATACAGGTGGTACGACGGGAACGCCGAAAGGGGTGATGTTAACACACCGGAACCTTGTTGCCAATACGATGCAAATTGCGGCATGGTGCTACAAAGCAAAGGACGGATACGAAAGATTTCTAGCGGCACTGCCGTTATTCCATGTATTTGGTTTGACCGTCATCATGAATTTCTCGGTGCTGCGCGCATCTTCGCTTATCCTGCTGCCGCGCTTCGAGACCGAGACTGTACTGGAGACAATCAGCCGGCAGCAGCCCACTATATTTCCCGGTGCTCCAACGATGTATATTGCTCTAATTAATCATAAGAACGCAGCAAGCACAGACCTTTCCTCCATTGAAATATGTGTAAGCGGGTCTGCGGCTCTGCCGCTTGAGGTACAGGAGCAGTTCGAGAGGATGACGGGTGGCAAGCTGATTGAAGGTTATGGTCTGACGGAGGCTTCACCTGTCACGCATAGTAATCTGCTCTGGGGCAAACGCAAAATCGGTACGATTGGCTTTCCGTTCCCGGACACGGAAGCAGCAATCTTCAGCCCGGAAGGCAAGCCTCTCCCTATACGGGAGGTTGGGGAGATTGTTGTAAGGGGACCGCAGGTGATGAAAGGTTATTGGAACAATCCCGAGGAATCCGCCATTGTGCTGCGCGATGGCTGGCTGCATACCGGCGATCTTGGTTATATGGATGAGGATGGTTTTTTTACAATCGTAGATCGCATTAAAGATATCATTATCGCAGGCGGCTTCAACATTTATCCGCGTGAGATTGAAGAAGTGCTGTATGAGCATCCGGCGGTGATGGAAGCCTCTGTTCTGGGAGTCAAAGATCCATATCGGGGCGAAACCGTGAAGGCATACATTGTGCTGAAAAAAGGTTCCTACACCTCGGCTGCTCAGCTGGATGTCTGGTGCAGACAACGGCTTGCTGCGTTTAAGGTGCCTCACCTGTATGAATTCAGGGAGTCGCTTCCGAAGACAATGATCGGCAAAGTATTAAGGCGCAAGCTGCTTGAAGAGCTGGAAAAGGAAAAGGAACAGGAACAGTAATAGTAAAGGCGGTGAGCGAGGCGTGTCGGAGGATTTTGTCGTGAAGCAGGCGGACATCGAGGAGCACTTGGCAAGACTGGAGGAGCTGGCTCGTGGAACCTTCTGGAGTGAGCTTGGCTGTGAAGTCGTATATGCAAATGCTGAAAAAGCGGCGATCCGTCTGCACGCAGAGCAGCGTCATCTGAATTTGATTGGGATCGTGCATGGCGGAGTGTTAATGTCTATGCTGGATAATGCGATGGGGCTGGTGGTAATGGTCGCTTGTCGGGAGAAGACGGTAACCGCCCAGCTCAATACGCATTTTTTGGAGAGTTCAAGAAGTGGGATTCTGGTGTGTGAAGCCGAGATTATACATCGCATCGGCAGGACCATTACGCTTCAAGCAACGGTGAAAGATGAGGACGAAAAATTTATCGCATGGGGCAGCGGTTCTTACCGAATTGTATCGAGGTAACACGGAAATAGTCTGATAGTCCGAGTTGCTGTCGAGCGGCTGCTTCGATATAATATATCCTATATATGGAAGAAAATTTTATGGGCGAATGAACTGTAACGAAAGCATCGATTTGCCGATAAATATAAGAAGAGAGGAGGCGGGAAAATGGTCGACGGTTGGATTACGGCAGTTGTGTTGATATTCGGTATTGCAGTTGCATTGATCGGTGTTTTTGCTTATTTACGAATGTTTAATAGAAACGAGACGCATCATTCACCTACAGACATCCCGCCTCCAACACCCGTGAAACCGGCTCCTACAGAGGAAGTAGTCCCTGCTGTGAAGCCGCCCGGGGAGAGCTGAAGGTAAGGATTGGATTAATATTTGTTTATTTTACAATCTTGCCCGAAATGTTATAATAGTAAGAAAAATGCAAACATTGTGACTCATTGACCATGGAGTTGCCTGCACCGAATGGGGGTAATTGCGGTGTAAGTGCCGCATCCGTTCTCGGATTTGTTGTTTAGGACGACCATCCAACGTATAGGGGAGGAGATTTCATGGCGAAGCATAGCCAGAATGAGGTCAAGGAAAGCCTGAAGGAACTCACGAGAATTTTTCAACCTAAGGACCCGCGTAAGTTTGTAAAGGATTATATCCGGAAGTACAGAATTACGGGTGGTTACGAGGATGAATTAACAATTTTAGTGGAAGACGAGATGGGTAAGATAAACTCCTCGGTCAGTTGAGTGACGTAAAGATGGCTTTGCATCTGTGGCATACAGATGCAAAGCCTTTTTTGTGCTTGGAAAATGTAATTCTTTTGTAAGGATTTGATAATGCTTTTGCAAGGAGCTCGTTCTTGGATGGTTAGTTTTGTCCGCTAAGCTAGTTCTCGTAGGCAAGTTAAGGGCGAAACGAACACTTCGAGGGAGAGATGATAATGAAGAAAACACTATGGAGTACCTTAATTATTGGAGGAATGCTGCTGATCAGTGCTTGTAACTCCAATAACAACAACGAAATGAAGAACGACAAGCCGGCGACGGAAATGAATGACGACAAGATGATGAATGACGATAAAGCTATGAATGATGACAAGATGATGGATGATGAGAAAGCTATGAACGACGACAAAATGATGAACGACGATAAAGCGATGAACGACGACAAGATGATGGATGACAGCAAATAGGTCCAGTAAGCAAGTCCTTCGCCTTGCCAGGCGGGGGATTGTTCTGCATTAAGGAGGAAAGTCGTATCCGGGACGAACAGGTCGTATAATAGAATGAACTAGTACTACTTTTGACGGGAGGACATAAGATGGGCGCATGTATTGTTGTCGCGGACGATGAACGGAATATAACGGACGTGTGCCGACGGTATCTGGAGCGGGAGGGCAATACGGTATGGGTTGCTGAGAACGGGGAAGAAGCACTCCGATTATGGCGAGAGCATCGCCCGGACTTGCTTGTCCTCGACCTGATGATGCCGAAGGTAGACGGACTTGAAGTCTGTGATACGATCCGGCAGACAGATGATACGCCTATTATTATACTGACAGCCCGCGGAGAGGAAGCGGACCGGCTGCTTGGTCTGACGATGGGCGCCGACGATTATATGACAAAGCCTTTCAGCCCGAGGGAGCTTGTGCTTCGGGTCAATAATATTTTACGAAGAATGGGCTGGAAGAACGATGCTGCGGTCGGTGAACGGGATGTTGGCAGCAAAGCTTTGGAAGAAGCCGAAGGCGAGAAGGCTATCCATTATGAAGGATTATCGATCTTTCCGCAGGAGAGAAGAGTCACTGTGCAGCAAGCGGATATTGAGCTGACAGTCACGGAATTTGACCTTCTCTATTTATTAGCTACATATCCGGGAAAAGTATTCTCGCGCAGCCAACTGTTGAACCAGGTGTGGGACATCGCGTATGACGGCGATACGACGACTGTGACCGTTCATGTCCGGCGTCTGCGGGAGAAGATTGAACCAAATCCGTCTGATCCGAGGTGGATCAAGACGGTGTGGGGCATCGGGTACAAGCTCGATAGTAAGGGGATTGCACCATGAAGCTCCGCTCCTATCTGCTGCTAGCGAACACAATTAGTATCGCTTTTATTATTATTCTGCTGCTTGTTTTCTTTCAATATATGCTTGTGACGCGGGAACAGCTGATTTGGCTTGGTATTGCCACAGTTGGGGCAGGTATCGTCTCGGCGCTGTTATTCTACTTGCTCGTTCGCCCGCTAGAAGCATCGGTTCGAAGAGTGAGTGAGGGTGCGGCGCGGATTGCTGCAGGTGATTTAGAGGCAAGAGTTGAGAATACCGGCTTGACGGAGTTTAAGCTGCTTGCTGACCAGTTCAATACAATGGGAACCAATCTGGAGCAAAGCTTTCGTCAGGTGAAAACAGCAGAAGCAGCTCAGCGTGAGCTTGTTGCGAATATGGCACATGATCTGCGTACGCCTCTCGCTTCCATGCAATCTTACGCAGAGGCGCTGGAGGATGGCGTGATTCAGGACGAAGCAACGTATCGCCGTTATGTGACGACAATTCGTTCGGAGACAGTTAGGCTCAGCGAGCTTATACAAGATTTGTTTGAGCTCTCGACGCTGGATGCTGGGGCGAGGAGCAGAGAGGAAAGTCAGCCGGCGGTAGTAGAGGATGTTCTGCTAGAGCTGCATCCGAGATTTTCGCTTCAGCTTGAGGCGAAAGAGCTTCAACTGAGGGTAAGATTGCCTGATCGATCACTTCGAGTGAATATGCTGGCGAGACATCTTCAACGTGTACTGCAAAATCTGATCGAAAATGCGGTTCGTTATTCCCCTCAGGAAGGGATCATCGTCATTGCAGCTGAAGAGCTTGAGGGAGAACTCATTCGAATATCCGTCATCGACGAAGGAGCGGGTATTGCGGAAGCGGAACGCGAACGGATCTTTGAACGATTTTATCGAACGGATCGCTCTCGAAGTCGTCAAGGCGGCGGGGCTGGAATCGGGTTGTCGATTGCCAAGCTGCTGGTCGAGCAATATGGCGGACGTATTGGCGTAGAGCAGGCGGAAGGGCAAGGAAGTCGGTTCTGGTTCACCGTGCAGGAAGTGAAGATGGTCCAATAAGGAGGAAGACGAGTGGGCGAGTTGTTGAAGCGGCTGCGTAAAGGGTTTGGCAGGAAGCTGGTTGTACTGCACACGATAAACGGCTGGATTGTCGTAATCCTGGCATTGTCCGGCGTCATGCTGTTCATGAATTACTGGCGGGGTACGCTTGGAGAAGGCCGGGTGTGGTTGAAAGAGCTTCATATTATCGTAGGACTGCTCTCTCTGGCACCGGTCATCTTCTATCTCCTGCTCGCGGCCAAGCACTGGAAGCAGCTCAAGGGTAAGCCTTGGCAGAAATTTAATGTATTTGTTGTGCTTGGTCTACTGGTTGGATGGTTGATCTCAGGCTTACTGCTGTGGCAGTTCCGTACGGTTGGTCCGTGGTGGTCCAACCATGCTCTGACGGTTCATGATCTATTGACCTGGGTCGGGCTTCCTTACATCATTTATCATTCGATTACGAGAGCCAAATGGCTGAAGGAGCCAAACCGCCGGACCGTGCGGATAGAGCGAGAGGTAAAAGAAGGTGGAGCAGCAGTCATTCATCCTGCGGCAAGCCCGCAATCGTTTTTATCCCGGCGAGCTTTCGTAAAATGGGCAGTAGGCGGGGGCATTGCGATAGCGGTGGGGCCGTCTTTTCTCAAATGGACCGTGAATACGCTTGGGGTTAGCATCGGCAGCCCATCCTATGATGAGATTGTGACGAGGGATGGCAATCAAATGGTTCCTCTTCCGCAGCCAATGCCTGCATCTGCCCCTCCGGTGGGTGGGGGAGCGAAAGGAGATTTTCGCATCTACTCGGTGACACCAATTCCGTCATTCTCGAATGCGACATGGTCCTTCAAGATTGACGGTCTTGTCGACAAGCCGATGACATGGAACTGGGAGCAGTTCGTGAAGCTGACCCGGAAGGTACAGGTGAGTGATTTTCACTGTGTGACGGGCTGGTCCGTATACAAAAACACATGGGAAGGCATTCCGCTGAAGCAGTTCCTTCAAGAGGCGGGGGTTAAAACTAACGCGAAGACGGTTAAGTTTTACTCCGGAGATGGCGTATATACCGATTCGCTCACGCTTGAACAGGCGCAGATGGACGACATTATGGTCGCGGTGCTGCATGACGGCAACCTGATTCCGAATGATCTTGGCGGACCAGTCCGGTTGATCGTACCGAAGATGTACGCGTACAAGTCGGTGAAGTGGCTGAACCGAATCGAGCTGATCGACAAGGATCATGTGGGGTATTGGGAAGAGCGAGGATATGATATTGATGCTTGGGTGTAAGAATATCTTGAAACAAGGTGTACTAAAATAGACGCTTTGCTCAGGGGCAAATATCGTGCCATGACGGTTGACCATCCAATACACTGTTAACCAGGGCAGTTAAGTTTGGATGGCAGGAGGAATGGCGCTTTGGCTAGAAGCAAAAGGCTTACTATTGAACAGAGGGTCAGCAAATTGGAGCTTCCCATAACCGCTAGACGGATTGCACCAAGAGCAATAACGACCACTAAATTAGCAAGAAATGCGGTTACTTCAAGCAAAATTTCTGCAAACGTCATACCCGCTTTGATTGCGAGCCCGAGTTTTAACCGATCGATCGTCTCTGCTTTACCGGAGGTATTAGCAACTCCTGCATTTGATAGGGTCGTTCGTACGGTTCTGCCGCAAGTGATAGCCCATCCCGTATTTGATAACGCTGTTCGGTCTGTGCTGCCCACGCTTGTATCAACCCCGGCATTCGTGCAGGCCATTCAGGCGGCGAATATAAGAGGGGCTGCGGTGGCTTCAGATATTTCTGGTGTACAGGTAGAAGCGGGAGTGCAGGGAACACAAGATGCACAGGGAGCTCAAGGAGCTCAAGGAACTCAAGGCACTCAAGGTGCGCAGGGCGTACAAGGTGTGCAAGGCGTTCAGGGGGCGGTTGGGGCGCAAGGAGCAGCAGGTGCAGAGGGGCAGCAAGGTGTGCAGGGTCTATCTGGTCCTCCAGGTATTGTGGATATCCGGTTCGCAGGCAGCAATACACCGATTCCACTAGTAAATAACCAGGTCACGGTGGAGTTAACCTTAACGCCTATCGTTCTCGGAGCTAACCAGGTCGTGAAGCTGGATGCTTTTACAAACGTTGATTTTACCATTGTCCAAAGCTATTCCGTTAACAGCTTCCTGTCCAGAAACCCGGCGGATGTTATTACTACTAATAACGAAGCGATTATGCAGCAAGCTAATCAGACGGACTTCTCTCAAGCTACTGTAACGACTAATCTAACTTGGGTGGATAATCCGGGTCCAGGAACGTATACCTACTCTTTTACCGTAACAGGTCTTGCCACATCACAAGTGCAATTAGCCGGAGGGGCAATGAATAGCCGGTGCCTTACAGCTACGGTCATCAATACGAATGGAACCTTATGAGCTAAAAAGCCCAATATATAATCGAGGCCGGGATCCCTTGTGGAATTCCGGCCTTTTTGGTTAGAGTACAGACTTATTAAATCCTCTGGCGATCAGCCATACAGCTAGAATCATTTCATTCGCCGCAACGGGAACAGCGAGCAGGGCACCCCATACGGAAAGCTGAGGGAATACGCCAAACATCTCTAATACGGCTGCGATAAAAATTAAGGCTGCACCGGTCATACCTAGAATAGCGATTGGCCGCGGTACGAGACCGGAACGATAGAAAATGTAACTGTACAGCATAGTATTAAGGCCAAGCATGAAGTTGGGGCCAAGCAGGAAGGTCCAGTCGTGGATCGCTTTTAGTACGGTGCCGGAAGCCTGGAATGTCGCTATATCTGGGGAACTTGCTGCGGTAAATTCCTGACTTAAAGTCAGCAGGGACAATACGCTGACGATACCAATCGTAATAATAATGGCCTCAAGAAAACGAAAACAGACATGCCCTAGTGCAAGGGTTTCATTGTATTTGCGTAAGTGTGGAAACATCGTAATGGATGTACCAACCGCAGAAATGACAAGAATTAATTCCATTAATGCTCCGGTAATCACCTGATTGGCATGTGAAGCGCCGTTTACCAGGTAGTCAGAGCCGTTAAGGATGGGGTCGTACAACAGAAGTCCAATGATGGAAGAAACCGCCGCAAGGATAAATAGTACACCTGTCACTTTCCCTGTTGATATAGCTGATCTCATAGTTAACCTCCCTAATTAGATTCATCCCCGTAAAAGAATACCTCCTCAAGTGGTAAGCCAAAGGCGTGTGAAATGCGGAAGGCCAATTCGAGAGACGGGGAATAGTTGCCCTTTTCCAACGCTACAATCGTTTGTCTCGTTACGCCAACCTTGTCAGCCAATTGCTGCTGTGTCATTTCATTATGATTGAAACGTAATTTGCGGATGTGATTGCCGACAAGATTTTTGCTCATTGCTTAGACTCCTCTCCTGTAGTGATAAAGTTTCGTGATAGATCCGGTAACATCGGATAGGAAGCCGGAAACGATAAGAATGACGAACATGACAGATAGCGGCTGATCGGTGACCAGTGATCCCATGGCAAGCAGAAAGCCGAGGATAAAGAGGAAGAAAGAGTTCCGGTGTGCTCTTAACTCAATTAATTTATCCAGTTCATCGGCGAAGGTGGGTTCCTTCTCCCCGGTGGTGATCCGGAAAATGATGTTAAAGATGATGCTGATGATGATATGAGCCACGATGGATACCAACGTCAAGACAAGGACGAAGGAGCCCCAATAACGGAAGCTTTCTTCGAGCTCCAGCCCCTCCTCGGGGTACTGCACATACATGTACAAACAATAGGATGCGAAAATAAGTACGGCACTGATTAACGTGGTGATGCTTTTCTTCTCCTGGTAGGTCAAGCCTGCACCTCCTTAAATGGTAAATATAGTTAAGTTCTATATACAAAATGTAATCCAAACTATACTTGATGTCAAGTAAACTTTACACGTTAGTGAGCCTAAATTAAAAAACAGCCTTCCTTCGCTTAATAGCTAAGCAGAGGAAAGCTGTTTGACAGGTTGACAGGCGATTAATTCATTAGATTAATAACGATCCATAATTAACTGCGTTTTCAGCGAATCTTGAGCGAGGAACCAGCCTTTGCTTTGCAGGTAAGTGACCAGCTCATCATGTTTAGTGGAAGCAGTTGTGGCGCTGGTTGTTTTGAAGGAAGCCTCAACCACATATTCCGTGCCAGTGCCTGCAGCGTTCTTGATCGGCCATACTTCGATATAAATCTGCATGCCGCTCCATGTACCGATGGAACGTTTGGCAAGTACCGGACCGAAATAACGGGAGGATTGCAGTTTGCTTGTGCCCCAATCATTAGACAGCCAATCATTAAATTTGTCTGGTGCGTTGTTAATCATCAAGCTGCGGGAGTCACTAATCGATGGGAGATCCATGCCGCTGTAACCGGATTTGCTGCCGCTTTTGGTCCGAGTGATGCTGAGTGTTTTCTTCTGGTAGCCCCATTCCACTTGAGCCTCATAGTTGGTATCGCCGGAGTTAAAGCCATCATTGTTTGCCTGCGTCAGAGCGGCATTAGTATCGTTATTGGTGATGGTGTAGCGCTTCTTATAAGACAATTCGAAGTCATCTTCGCCTTCCGTCTTGCGGATTCGAGTGCTCCAGCCGTTGTTGTAGATGTCTTTGGTGTTGGTATCCAGGAAAGCTACGTTCATCTTCGTAACGGTTGTTGGCATCGAGAAGGCGCTTAATACGGAGCTTGTCAGCTTATAATCCGAGCCTAGTGTGGTGCTTGGATTCATAAGCAGCTTCACTTCATAATCCGGAACCATGTTACTAGCCGCATGAGCTGTTGATGGCGCAACCCCGGCCTCCGTAACGAGCGCTGCACCTAGTGCGATAATAATGGCCGCCGTACCGATGACACGTTTAAACATAAATTCATCTCCTTTGATAAAATGTTGGACAAACCTGTCCAAAGAAGATTTTATCTATGAAGTATTTCTACATGATTATGGAAATATGCGATATTTGTAAACGGAAGCCACCTTGGTTAGAAGATAGGGGCCGGATTCATGTATAATGCACATATAGCATACATACGAAAGGCGGTTATTCCTAAATGAACAATATCGTATCATTAAAATGGCTTCTTGCCCGCTTATATGAAACAGACATCGTTATCGTCGACTGCCGGTTCCAGCTTGGTAAACCGGACTTCGGCCGTGAAGCTTATGAAGCTTCCCACATTGCAGGTGCTGTATTTCTTGACTTGGAAAAAGATCTGTCCGCTCCGGTTGAAGAGCATGGCGGACGCCATCCATTGCCGGACATTACGGCGTTAACCGTTGCCCTGAGCAAAGTTGGTATCAGTAATGAAACTCGCGTCATTGCTTACGACGATCAAGGAGGAGCGTTCGCTTCGCGTCTGTGGTGGCTGCTGAAATATTTGGGCCATGAACAAGTATTTGTGCTGGATGAAGGCTATTCGGCTTGGCAAAACGCCGGCTTCCCAGTCAATGCCGATCAGAAAGTGCTGATCCCAGCACGCTTCCTTGCAACGGTGCAGCACAACATGCTCGTTGAGATGGACGAAGTCCATGAGAAGCTTGGTAATGAGAACATTACGCTCATCGATTCCCGTGATGGTGCGCGCTACCGCGGAGAAGTTGAGCCGCTGGATAAGAAAGCCGGCCATATCCCTGGAGCCATAAACTATCTTTGGTCCGAAGGCAAGGGAGAAGGCGGCAAGTGGAAAAGCGCGGACGAGCAGGCAGCTCGTTTTGAGGGATTAGATAAAGATCGTGAGACAATCGTCTACTGCGGCTCCGGTGTCACGGCTTGTCCGAATGTACTGGCTTTGCAGGATGCAGGCTTTACGAAGGTAAGGCTGTATGCTGGGAGTTGGAGTGACTGGATTAGTTATGAGGGGAATCCGGTGAAGGTTGGGGAAGAGTAGGGAGAGAGTTGAATAGAAGTGAGTTGAGATACAGAGCAAGGCGAGAGGGATGCCGTTGCTCTGTATTTTTTATGTTTCGTTGTCAATACCAGTTCAACAGTCAGCAATTAGGAAATGAGTACAACATGACTTTGTATGAGTGTGTTCATTGAATCAATATTTGAAGACTATTAGGTGTAAATTAAGGAATTGTAGCAAGTAAGAAGAATTCAATTTTAAATAATAATAATATAGGGAAAAGAAGGAAAAAAATAAGAGCTGTTGAAGTAGTTGTTTTATGATTGGGAGGATAATAGTAATTTTTGTTATTACCAGATCAATATTAGAACTCGCATATTATGGGGATACTATTAAAAGACAAATTTTATTTAGGTAGGGGATATACTTGAACAAATTTGAACCGTTTGACCCGTTGGAAGCTAAGCATATTGTAAGTTCTGATGTGGCAACAAGATCTGTTAAAAGGGAAATTCTTAATATTTTGGCTTCCTATGTTGGTTGGTTTGATCCTTTTGCAGAAACAATACAAAATGCGTTGGATTCTATAGAGGAACGAGCAGAATCTGAAGATTCTAGTTATATACCCTCTATCTTCATTACTATTGACATTCAAAATCAAATGTTATTTGTAACTGATAATGGCGTCGGCTTAGATGAGCAGAAATATAAGTCATTCTTGGCTCCCGATTTTTCATTTAAGTCAGGCAAGACGAGAGGACATAAAGGCGTTGGGGCAACATATTTAGCATATGGCTTTAATTTTATGCAAGTCTGCACTAAAACCCCTGATTTTTCGGCCGTAGGAAAACTTGTTGATGCAAGAAAGTGGATATTAGATGAAAGTCCTTCTGGAAATCCAGAAGTAAGGTACGATGAAACAGGAGCAATTGACGATAAGTTTAAGGAAATCGATAAAGGCGTATCTATTTGTCTGAAATTTGATAAATATACCCATCCAAAAGACTTAGGTTGGCTAAAAGTAGATAATGCTTCGGCCTGGATGCAAATACTCTCAGTAAAAACTGGGTTAGGTGCATTTAGAGAGAATAAGGATATTAGAGTGGAACTAACAGTTTTTTCTCGCTCAGGGGAAATAACGTCAGATTCAATAACCGGCATTAATTATCTATGGCCACATACAGTTGTAAGAAAATCTGCTTCTATTCGTGAAATAGAATCGAAAAGGAGTGAATTGTTTGATAAAGGAAAGGATCCATATAGGTTACCTTCTTATTTAAATGATTTAGATATGGTTTACGAGTATTGGGGAACTGAGGATTTAATATCTCTAGCAGGAATAGATCCAGATAGTGAGGAAATGGAAGTATGTATTAAGTTCTCTCCATCTGTTTATTTTGCATATACCTACACTACAAAAGTTTGGGATAAGTTTAATCAAAACCTTAATGTTCGAAGCAATTATAAAATTCTTCAGGGCGGAATTCAACTAGCTGCAAACAATATGCCACAAGGAGAAGTAATTCAAATACCATTAAAAAGATACATTGGTCGACAACATCAGGTTCATGCAGTGTTTCATTTTGATAACTGCAGCGCCGACCTGGGGAGGAAAGGATTCCAAAGTGAAATTGTGGAGTTTTCGAAGGAGGTATCCAGAAAACTAATTGAAGGTGCGTTACAGAGGGTAACTTCTGCTTTGAAATCAAATACAGGAGTCGCACCAGATTTATTAAGGGAGAAAAAAGTCGAAGACTGGAAAGATGAAATGATGCGATATGAAAATGAGAACCCTCTAACCTTGATTAGTGAGCATTTCTTTCTTCCACTAAAAACAATTTCTATCACTTCACAACCTACCAGAGAACAAGATGTTATTGCATTGTTTAACCAGTTAATTGCAGGTGGAGTAATACGTGGGGTTAGAATTATGTCAACTAACGAACGGTTTACTTATGATGGTTTATACCGCATTATAATTGCTGAGCCTTTAGAAAACCACATTTATAATAATGAAATAAATCCATTAGGTGTATTACGTGAAAATACTGATCAATTAAGAGATAAGCCCTTCATATCAGGACCTAAAATTCTAGAGTACAAGTATTCACTTGACGGGCTAATAGAAAATATTCATGATGGCTCCAAAAACTCAAATGATATTGGATTAGTTGTAGTTTGGGAAACAGGTGAGAGCTATAAAGGAAACTATAAAATCACCTCTATGCTAGACCAAAACAATATAAGTCTACGTCAATATCATGGATTAACCCATGTAATGACGAACGTTACTACTGGCCAACGAGAGATGGACTTGATTGTTTTGAAAGAAATGATTGATTTTCTAAATGACCCTATCTCCACTCAGCGCGATCAAGTGGAGAAGTATGAAGACTGACGTATTTATAAAATGGTGCCTATGGGCACCTTTTTGCTGGATTACCCTATGGCACAATTAAGTTTTACTCCAGATCATCAATGCCGTTATACCGCTTTATGGTGCTAATTATTTGAAGTTGACTCTATCAAAAATGGCGCAATCAATAGAGTATGTTGAAATAATCAATGAGTTTTAGTAATAAGATGGTAATAAGATTAAATTTATATAATTCTACGTTTTATCAAGTATTTCCACTTTTGAGTGATGTGATAATATTAAGGAAGGGGGCGAAAATATCGTGGCAACTGCAGAGCAAATAAAAATGTTAATAAAGTCCCATTATGAGAATGATAATGATCGTTTTAATACAATAGTTTTACAACTTGCCGCCTACGAAGCCAATAAAGGACATCAAGCCTTTGCTAGGCAAATTAGAGACATCCTTGAAAAGGGAAGGAATTTGAATAAAAAGATAGTTCCCATTAATAAAGAACTTAATGAAATGATTTTGCTTAGCAATAGTGAATATTATCTTAAGGACTTAGTTTTACACGACGAAATTAAATCTAGAATTGAACGTATTCTATTAGAATACAGGCAAAAGGAAAAACTTAATAAGTTCGGACTGAATAACAGAAGAAAAATACTATTCACAGGTCCACCTGGAACAGGAAAAACAATGACAGCTGAAGTTATAGCAGCTGAAACAGGGTTACCTTTTTGTACGATAATGGTGGATCGACTAGTTACAAAGTTTATGGGTGAAACAAGTGTAAAACTTAGACAGATTTTTGAAAATATAAGTGAAGTGAAGGCAGTTTATTTATTTGATGAGTTCGATGCTATTGGTTCAGAAAGAAGTCTTGATAATGATGTAGGAGAAATGAGAAGGGTATTAAACTCCTTCTTGCAATTCTTGGAGAATGAAAATTCGGGAAGTTTTATTATTGCAGCCACAAACAATCTTAAACTATTAGATCAAGCCCTATTTAGACGGTTTGATGATGTTATCCAGTATCAACTACCTGACAAAAAGCAAATTATTAAATTAATTCAGATTCGGTTAGGCCAGTTCTCTAGTAAAGATCTATACTTGAATGAGATAGCTGAAAACAGTTTGCATTTAAGTCATGCTGAAATATCAAAAGCATGTGATGATGCGATAAAAGAAGCAATCTTAAACGATACAAATGAGGTTAATGAGAAGTTATTAGGAAAAATGTTTAATGAGAGAATTTCCGTTTATAGGCGGGGGGATTAAAATGAGTGAATTGCGCTTAAAAAATATTTTCATTACACAAGATGGGGGATTAATTCCTTATACTTCTAGACAATCCGGTGGGCAGCGAGCTACCTATCCACCTCGTCAAAGGGAAGAGCATGGTGCTTACATTTATCGAAGACTACGAGAAGCATGGCAAGAATCTAGAAGTATTAATACTGAGAGAACTGCTATTTCTCTTCCTACTAAGGAAGGAACTTATATCGAATTTTTAAGTTCACCGGATTACGAATTGGAGCTCAGTAGTTTGGAAAGGAGACGTTCAGGGATACGACTTCTAAATGTTCAAGCTATCGAGCAAGACGGGTTGCCAGTAAAGAAAGCAACTGTTTTTATTCCAGAAGGTCAAGAACAGCATTATTTACAAAAAGTCGAGGAGTACCTTCAGTCGGATACTCCATCAGGTAGGCCGAAAAACGAAAAACTCATTGCAAGTATTGAGAACATTAAAATTGCAGTCCTCGAATCGTTCTGGGTGGGAGACCATAGATATATGCCCGAGGACTCACCTCAATGGTGTGAGGTTTGGCTTAGTAGCGATAGTGAGGATGTAGAAGAGCGATTTCGTTCAATGGTATTAACAACGGGTCTTTCGATGCAACCAGAATCGTTAAGATTTCCGGAGCGTACAGTGGTCTTGGTTTACGCAAACAGTACAAATCTGAAAGAAATAATACTAAGGAGTCCCGATATCGCAGAAATAAGAAGGGCTGCCGAATTGGCAAGTTTTTTCACCACTTTGGATAATTCAGAACAGGTCGCTTGGGCAAAGGATCTTATGGAGAGATTAGATGTAATAGCTGATAGTTCTGTATCTATATGTATTCTTGATACAGGTGTCAATAACGGTCACATTTTATTGAATCCTCTACTAAAGGATGAAGATAAAAGGAGCTATAATAGAGAATGGGGTAGCAATGACCACAACGGACACGGAACTAACATGGCAGGGATTGCTGGTTATGGAGATTTGCAGGATGCACTTGAGACTAGGGGGAGGGTCAAAGTTTTCCACAACCTGGAGTCATATAAGATTCTTCCGCCACCTCCTGGTGAGAATGAACCCAAACTGTATGGGGCAATAACATCACAATCAATAAGTGATATTACAATAGATAAACCTAATATTAAGCGAATTCTTTGCATGGCAGTAACGGCACCAGATTACGAGACAACAGATGGGAAGCCTTCCTCCTGGTCCGCCGCAATAGACGAAATAACGTCCGGGTATTTAGATGAAGAGAGAAAGCTATTCATTGTTTCGGCAGGAAATGTTAGTGACCCAACTTTATGGAGAGAGTATCCAACAAGTAATTTAAACATGCCAGTGCAAAATCCAGCACAATCATGGAACTCATTAACCGTAGGAGCATTTACCGAGAAAGTATCTATTAATAAAGTAGAGAATGGGGATTTTGAAGCATTGGCCCCAAGAGGGGGACTATCTCCAACCAGCTCTACGTCATACTTTTGGGATAATAAATGGCCCATAAAACCAGAGATATTACTGGAAGGCGGAAACATACTTAATGATCCGAGTGATCTCAGAAGTTGTGATGATTTATCTCAGCTTACAACGTCTCATAGAGTACTTATGAGGCAATTCGATTATATGAATGCAACAAGTGCTGCCACAGCAAAGGCTGCCTGGATGGCTGCACAGATTCAAGTGGAATACCCTGATGCATGGCCAGAAACGATTCGTGCATTAATGGTACATTCTGCTGAATGGACTGAGACACTGAAAGACCAGTTCCTTAGAGGCAATTCAAAAAGAGATTATCGAAATATGTTGAGAATTTGTGGTTACGGGGTTCCTAACTTGGAACGGGCAATATGGTGTGCTAAAAATAGTGTAAACATGATAATACAGTCTGATTTACAACCTTTCGAAAAAAATGGTTCAAGATACGTGACCAAGGATATGCACTTCCATGAATTACCTTGGCCTAAAGATCAACTTTTAGAACTAGGTAATACAGAAGTAGAACTAAAGGTAACATTATCGTACTTCATTGAGCCCGGACCAGGAGAGGTTGGCTGGAAGAATAGATATCGCTATCCATCGTGTGGCTTGCGATTTGAAATTAATGGGTCTGATACAAAGGAGACTTTTCTTAGAAGGATTAATGCAGCGGCTGAGACAGATGAGGATGAGATCGAAATTGAAGGTACAACCGTAAACTGGTTAATAGGAAAACAGAACAGACATTTGGGATCAATACATTCTGATGTCTGGACGGGAACCGCGGCGGAATTAGCAACAAGTAATCTAATAGGGATATACCCTGCTGTTGGGTGGTGGCGAGAGCGACATTGGCTTGGTCGGTGGAACAAAAGAGTCAGATATTCACTTGTAGTTTCACTTAAAACACCTGAACAATCAATTGACTTATATTCTGTTATATCAAATAAAATAGAAACAACTGTGTCAGTTTAATCAGAGGAAGCCGAGGATCTCGGCTTTTTTTATTTCAATATTTCGTCGTTAACCGTTACGGAGAGGCTTATTATAAGTGGAGCAAAAATATTGCTTATTTAGTGTTTGTTTCTATACACCATACGAGCCGGACATGCGCCACAAAACAAAAGAGCCGCGCAGTCCGCGCGGCTCCCACCTGAAAATCGTTAAACCTGTACCCCCTGCTTTCGGTACACCTCTGGAAAATGATCACCTATGAGCAGCTCGCCCGGCTTTACGTTGACGTAGGAGAGCATGACATGCTCTCCCACAGGCTCGTAGCGGGTGTGGCCTGGCATGTAGTGTACGGCGATGGCGCGACGCTTCATTTCGGATCGGTTGTTCGGGCTGCCATGCCAAGTCAGGCAGTGGTGGTATCCCACTTGGCCTTTCTTGATCTCGAAAGGCACGGCATTTACTACTGCGTTGTTCGGCAGCATCTCCGGCTGTTTATGGTACGGCATGAAGTCCGGCGTGTTCGCCAGATAGCGCTGGTGATTGCCCCACTTGTGGCTGCCCGGCACCATCCACATGCAGCCGTTTTCGATGACGGCGTCGTCAAGCGCGACCCATGCACTGACGAGGTCGGAAGGCTGGATGATCGGCCATAGCGGGTGATCTTGGTGCCAGTGCGTAGGTCCACCTGTAATAGGCGGCTTATATTGCACTTGGTCATGCCAGATGCGAAGTGAATTGGAATGGCAAAGCTGGGCAATTTCCTCGCAGATGACCGGATGTGCGGCATGTTGTAGGAAACGATCGCTGGCGAGCCAGATATTAACGATCTGGACGACACTCTCGCTCGTGATCATTTTCATATTGTCATACGGGGAATCCGAACTTAGCATGTTGTGATTTAAGGCAGGTTTATTGACGGTCTCGCCGTTCATCACCTTGTCGAGCTCCTCGCGAAGCTCATCTACCTCGGCCTCGCTCAGCACAACCCCACCTTTTAGAAAACCGTTGTTTTCAAACTCCGCGATTTGTGCTTGACTTAACATATGAACTATTCCTCCTAAAAAGAATTGTCACCCAAACAGCCGTATGGCTGTTCGTGATGATTCTTACTTCGAAAGCGTGAGCTTAATGAATTATCACCACTATGGACCGTGTACGGGCTATCGTGATGATTCTTACTTCGAAAGCGATCACCTTAATAATCAGTGGATTAGATGCGTTTCGAACTTGCGTTATTGCTTGATGTGCTAAGCATAACGGAGTTTGTAAGCGGTGTATTTACAGATACGAAACAGGTCTTTGCACTTTTCAAATATCATTAATCATTCCTGCCATGAGGTGATTCCGCCGTATGTTCCAAGACCCGCCGCATCCGCCGTATTCAAATCCGGATATCGTCCTGGGCGCGATCGATGATCTGCAGCCAACGGTAAACTTTGCGAGCCAGGCCGAAGTGCCTGCCTTCGAGCAATGGGGGCCTCGCATCATCCCGGACTATCAGCTGTTCTGCCTGCTCTCGGGCGAAGCCGAAATAAGGATCGGCCAGGAGCAATATACTCTAGCAGCAGGAGATAGCGCGCTATACGGACCCCATTGTCCGCACCGGATCATCACGCGAACGGGTGCCGTCTTCATCGGCATCCATTTTGCATATCGCCAGTCATCGCTAGAGCCTGTCCACCCTGCATTCTCGATTGAAGCATGCAGCGAGGAGAAGCTTAAAGCCAGTATCCGCCCTAATTACAAGCTTGAGCTCTACAACAAAGAGCTGCTGGAGTTACCGCCTTTCTTTACCAAGCCCGACCTCAAGCCGATTTTGATGCGTATTGTAAAAGAATACATGAACGAGCAGCCGGGCTACCGCATCGTGCTGCGTTCATTAATGACAGAGTTGATTGCCACCATTGTTCGCAATCAGCTGACGAAGCGGCCGAGGTCGCCGGAACAGGGCAAGATTGATCCTGCCCTCCAGGCAATTAACCAACAGCCGGAGAAGAATTGGACCGTGAATGAGCTCGCTGCGCTGTGCGGCTATCACGTCATCTATTTCTCATCGCTATTTCGCAAATGTACCGGCGATAGTCCGAAGCAATATCTCATTAACGAACGTATCCGTAAAGCGAAATATTACCTGCTCAGCGGCGAGAAGATGGAAGTGATCGCAGAGCGGCTTGGCTACGCAAGCGTTCATTATTTCTCCCGTAACTTTAAAGAGGAGACTAGTTTGACGCCTACGGAATTCAGAAATTGATTGATCCGATTGCGGTGGGGGACGAAGAAGCGCAGTATTACTTGAGGATGAATAGAGAGCGAGGCATGAGGAACGCCGTCGCTCTCTATTCCGAATGCTAGAAGGGGCCATTCATGGCTTGCGCCGAGTTTTTCCTCCCGAAAGCCTATTATGCAGGAAGCCTGCATAATAAATCGGAAGCTGTAGGCTTTGTCTGAACACTTTGGGAGTGGCAGCCTGCTTAAACACTTCTTTTCCAGGTATGGCGTTAGCCTCGATAATCCAAATATGGGACTGATGATCTATCCCGAAATCAAGTCCAAGCTCTACAAGCCGTTTTTGATAGGACCGTTCTAATTGTACGGCAATTTCAAAGGCAAGCTCCCGAAGCTTTTGCTCAAGCTTTAATGCCCGCGTAGGACCAAATTGTCTGGATAAGAAAGAGATAATCTCCTTTGCGCTGCCTTCAGTAGCCAAATTTGAAGTAATGTTACCCGCTTTCCCTAAACGTACACCCATCCCGGTCAGATGCCATTGTCCAAGTGCATTTTTCTGAATGAGTACGCGAATATCGTAGACTCTATTCGCAGAGTCGGTTATATCTACCCATTTTTGAACGAGATACTTCCTTTGGCTGCTCAGTTGAGCAAGCTTCCCATGCAATCCCTCTTTAGATAAGTGGATTCTCTTCCTTTTATTTTCCTCTAAAACATATTTCCCGTTCATATAAGACAGCTTCAATATTCCCGTTCCTTTGTGGGTGCCAAGAGGTTTAATAATGACTTTTTTATATTTATGCAGCATACTATGCGCGGCTTGATTATGGCTTAACAGCAGGGTGGGGATGAGATATGGACGGAGCCTGCTATTTACCGAGAGCTTTTTATGAATGTTCCATTTATCATTCTCCAGCCAATCCCCTGCAAAAGGAATGCCCGTGTTTTCTTTCACTTGTCTAGCTTCCCGGAGCATTCGGCCGCTATAGATGCCGCGGTCATAGATGATAGCAGGATACGGGGATCTTGGCTCATAGCGCCAATGATTATTCTCATATACCCATCCGGAAATGGTTCGAGATCTTCGATCGACATGGTCAGGCTTAAACAATAATAACTTGTCAAACCCAGCTGCCTGAATGGCCTTGGCCTGCCATTTAAAAACTCCCCTGTTCATTCGATCCCACATGATTCCGAGAGTTGCCACAAATAAAGCCTCCCCTCCTTGATTTAATTTTAGTGTATGAATGATTAATGGAAAGGACACAAAGCCCAATTGTGATTAACAAAGTAACAATGTAGTACACGAATAATAGACTGATGCATAGCTGATTTTTAATGGAAGGAAAGGTTCCTAACCATGATCAAAATTCGCAGTCGAACCTCTCTACCGTCCGATACGGTCCTGGTCGCCCCAGCATTCCTGAAGAAATGGAATTTATCTCGGAATCAAAGTCTCCTTCTCCAATTCGGCATTACGACCATTCCAATCAAATTGACGACCTCAGAGAAGGTAGCGCAAGGCCAATTGCTCGTCTCTGATGCATGTATGAACCAATTAAAGATACCGGCAGAAGGACGATTTCAAGTACGCAAGGATGGAAATACGCTGATCGTGGGTCCTTATATCGGCATTCTTGTTGATAAGATAAAAGGCAGGCTCCCATTTCAGAATTTAATCCATTACACGAAGATGTACGGTCACATAAACGGAGCACTATTAGCTTTTTCTCCTGAGGATGTTAATCTTCGGGCGAAGACGATTCGCGGGTTTATGTATTCGCCTGCAAAGAAGACATGGATATCCGGTCAATACCGATATCCTTCGTCTATATTCAATAAATCGTTGACCAGTCATCCATTAATGAGCCATTTTCAACACAACCTTGGGAAAACCATATTTAATGACTTTCGGCTGGATAAATGGAGCATGCACAAGCTTCTCTCCCGGAACGTAAGCGTTAGAACTCATCTGCCTAGAACCATTCTGTATCAAAGGCCGCAGGATATCGCCCGAATGTTTGAACACAGTGAAGAGTTATATATGAAGCCTGTCCAAGGATCATTTGGGAGTCATATTCTCAAATTGTCAAAACAAAATAATAGAATAACGGTTACGCATAAAGGCTCGTTGAAGAAGCATTTTCACAATTTGCAGGAGCTGGGTCAATTTCTTCAGAAACAAACCCATCATTCCGGCTATTTAATTCAAGAAAGAATAAAGCTGGTCTCTTCCAAGGAGCGTCTAATTGATTTCCGGTTAATCCTAGTGAAAAACGGACATGGGCATTGGCAGCGGATGGGGATTATCTCAAGGCTTGGACCTCGGAGATCGATTGTAAGCAACATATCCAAAGGTGGAACGGCAATAGAAGGGAAACGAATGCTTCGAAGGATTCTGCATAGGGGAGAAGCTGAAGCTAGAGCTACTTGCCGCAGGATGGAAAAGGTTGCTCGGAATATTGCTATGCAGCTGGTGTCATCGGGCTATCATGCCGCTAATTTGGGCTTTGATTTTGCTCTTGATACACAGAACAAATTATGGATTATCGAGGTTAATCATAATGATCCCAATCCTACCATCGCTTTGGACGCAGGGGAGAAACAAATGTTTCACCAAACAATTAAAGCTAATATGCTGTATGCAAAAAAACTAGCCGGCTTCGGCACAAGCCATCCATTGAAAGGAAGGCAGTGATAATGGCTATGTATGTTAAAAAGCTGAATCATGCAGAGAAAGACAGCTTACACGTAAACCAAGCTTTTTTGCGGAAATTCGTAAGTAGACCATCAACCGTCCAGGTGCATTTCGGAGGCTGGAGCCGGCAGTTAAAGGTGAGAGTATCTCAAAGCCTGCCAAGCAATACAATCGGTATTTCATCGCCATCTCTGGAAGGGTATAGCCTTCCTGCGTTGCAATATAAAGTATTGGTCAAGGGAAAAAACGTCCACATCGGTCCAGTGCTGGGTATAGTCGTATTTAAACCAGGCGCGGATATAACAATAGAGAAAGTAAAGAATTACAATGATTATTTACGTCCCTATTCTCATATACAGGGCTTAATCTTTGTTTGCGGGGCTGACGATATTTCCTTGCAGGCGAGGAAGATTAGAGGGTACTATTATTCTCCAAATGGTAAAAAATCAAATTGGACTCTTGGTACTTTCCCGTATCCATCCGCTTTATATAGAAGAGCAGCGCTGAATCCGCCTACTTACAAAGCTCTCAAACGGGTGCTTGGCAAGCGTCTGTTTAATGGTTATTTCCTGGGCGACCATTTTAATAAGTGGAAATTATGGAAATGGCTTTCCCCAAATCCGGCGATCCGCAAGCATTTGCCCCATACGAGAAAGCTGCAGAGCCGCAAAGATCTGGATGACATGTTATCCCGATATAACGCCGTCTATCTGAAACCTACTATGGAATCTATGGCCAGAGGGATTATAAAAGCGGTTCGTTCGGGGGATGGCTACCAGTTCATTTACCCTGAAAATAATAAAAAGGCTAGCGCTTATCGAATTGTACCCGTTAGAACCAAGGAGGCAGCTGGTTTTCTAGCGAATCTCCTGCGAGAACAACAGTATATCGTGCAGCAAGGGATAGAAATGAAACGAAAGGACAGCAGAGGCATCGACTTTAGGGTGATTATGCAAAAAAACGAACAGCTTCAGTGGTCCTGTACAGGTGTCATTGCAAGGTTCGGCAAGAAAAACGGCATTGTTACAAACTTTACCTCTGCCGGCTTTGCATCCAAAGGTTTGAATGCATTACAAGGCACTTATGGCTATAGCCGAAGTCAGTCGCTGCAGACGCAGCAACGAATGATAGAGATCTGCACCAAGGCCTGCAAAGTATTTGATGCCAAAGGCGGGAACTATGCCGATATTGGTGTCGATGTGATGGTGGATAAAAACGGTCATATTTATGTGTTGGAAGTAAACATTTTACCCGATCATCATCTGGCGTTGTATGCAAAGCAAAGGGACTTATACCTTAAGCAAGTTGCTAAGCCATTGCTGTACGCCAATGCACTTTCCGGCTTTAAAACCTGAAGTGCCTCCTAATAAAAAAACATCCTTAAGCGCCTAATGGATCCGGGCGTTTAAGGATGTTTTTTTATACGCATACCTTATTTAAGAACTCTTTCAGGAGCTCCCTCAAATGTAAGCCGAACAGGCATGATCGTGCCATCCTCGTTGAACGTCATTCTGTCTATGCAGGTGACTCGATGATTGGCATCCGTTTCTTCAAGAGGCCTCCGGTGGTAGACGATCCAATATTCGTCCGTTCCAGGTATCTGAAGAAATCCGTGGTGACCTGCGCCGGTCGCGACGTCCTCCTGTTTAGCGAGCACGACACCAAGCCGCTCGAAAGGCCCCAGCGGATTATCGGATATTGCGTAAGCGACGCAATAATTTGGTCCGCCCCAACCGCCCTCTGACCACATGAAATAATACTTTCCGTCTTTCTTAATCATGCACGGACCTTCGACATAGTTTGTCGGAGTGATCTCTTTGAATGTCTCTCCATCTTCGAATGTTCCAAGGCTAATCATGTCCTCGTTCAATTTTGCTACTACGCAATGGCCCCATCCACCGAAATAAAGGTAGGCTGTTCCATCTTCGTCGATGAATGCATGCGGATCAATCGGCTGCGCGTCGTGATGGAACCTGTCGATCAGCGGTCTGCCTAGTGGATCGTGGAACGGGCCTTCCGGCTGATCAGCCACCGCTACGCCGATTCCTCCAAGCTCATCGTTGCTCTGAATGTCGTTAGCGCAAAAATAGAAATAGAATTTGCCATCCCGTTCGATTGGCGAAGGTGCCCACACAGCTCGCCTAGCCCAATTGACCGTTGAACGGTCCAGTACTTTTTCAACTTTATGCCATTCGACGAGGTCTTTCGAGTAGAATGCATCAAAAAATGTCTGTTCGTCGTATGGAGCGGAATAAGTAGGATACACCCAATATGTATCATTAAAAACGCGGGCTTCCGGATCGGCATACCATCCCGGGAAAATCGGGTTTCCTGAATTCTTCATATTATGATTCCTCCGTAGGTTGAATGTAAGTGCTTTAAGCCTCCTAAATAATAACACAAAATGGCGCATTGAAAACGCTAACAGACAAAAGCAACCGACAACTTATCGGGTGATAGGGGATCACATACTCATGGGACAAGATGTTATAATAAAATTGCGTTTGCTAATTTTTAATGGATTCAACTCTTGATCGGAGGTTAATACATTGTCAACTTCAACAGCAGTACAATCCTTGTTCCGTCCGTTTACTCTTGGTCAACTTACACTGGCCAATCGCATTGTGATGGCGCCTATGACGCGCGCTATGTCTCCGGATGGGGTACCGGGAGAAAATGTGGCCGCTTATTACCGCCGGAGAGCCGAGAATAACGTGGGCCTTATCATAACGGAAGGAACGGTGGTGAATCATCCCGATTCCTCAAACTCCAATGATGTGCCTCACTTTTACGGTGAAGAAGCGTTAAAGGGCTGGGCTAACGTCGTAGCCGAGGTTCATGCTGCGGGCGGGAAAATAATGCCGCAAATCTGGCATATGGGCACGAAGAAGCAGGTGAATGACTATACCGTAGCCGAGATCGCAGCTATCGTCCGAGCATTCGCCGACTCGGCCTTTGAAGCAAAGCGGCTCGGCTTCGACGGCATAGAGATCCACGGTGCGCACGGCTATCTGATCGACCAGTTCTTCTGGGAGAAAAGCAATCAGCGTACGGACCGTTACGGGGGCAGTCTGCTAGCCCGTACCCGATTCGCCGAAGAGGTCGTCCGGGCTTGCCGCGAATCTGTGGGGCCTGATTTCCCGATTGTGCTGCGGCTTTCGCAGTGGAAAGAAAGGGAATACACCGTGAAGCTGGCTTATAGTCCTGAAGAGCTGGAGCAATTTCTGCAACCGCTGGTGGATGCAGGCGTGGATATTTTCCATTGCTCGACCCGCCGATACTGGGAGCCTGAATTTGCCGGATCGGATTTGAATCTTGCGGGCTGGGTGAAACGGATCACCGGCAAACCGACGATTACCGTAGGCTCGGTTGGACTCGACAGTGATTTCATGACCTTCTTCACCGAAGGAAAAAGCTCTGCCAATACAGGAATTGAAGGGCTTGTGCAAAAGCTCGAAAATGATGAGTTTGATCTGGTAGCGATTGGCAGGGCACTCCTTGTTGATCCAGCATGGGCCAGCAAAATCCGCGAAGGTAAATTGGCTGAATTGGTGCCATTCACGCCTGAAGCGCTAAAGACCCTATTTTAAATAACATAGGTTGTATTTGATTAAAGGCGGTTCCTTGCGGAGCCGCTTTTTTGCTTTGTTGAGTAATCCTCCAAGGCATAGACGTATCCACTAACGAGCGCTACACTAGGGAAGGCAACAGAGAATAATAACATAGTAGGAGCTTGTAAACGTGACCTTATCCAATAGTACTCCATCGTGGAAGAAACTTAGTCTTTATGCTGTGACATGGCCCATATTCGTTGACTTCGTGCTGCGGATGCTGCTGGGCACAGTGGATGTGTTTATGTTAAGCCGCATCTCCGACAAGGCGACAGGTGCAGTAGGCTTAGCCAATGAAATTATTTATTTTTGTATTCTGATGTTCGGCTTTGTTGGAGTAGGCACCAGTGTTGCGGTTGCCCAGTATATCGGCGCAGGGCGGGCGAAAGAGGCGAGTCGTATTTCAGCGCTGGCGATTACGATGAACCTGATATTCGGGATCCTCGTCAGCATCGTTCTCGTAAGTTTTGGGGAATCTCTGCTGCAGCTATTGAAATTAAATCCTGAACAAATTGGAATTGCTAATCATTATTTGAAGATCATTGGCGGTTTTATTTGGATCGAGGCGCTTTCTTACGCAGTGTCGTCAGTCATCCGTTCAAGCGGAAACACGAAGAGCGTTATGTATGTCACGCTAGGTGTGAACATTATCCATATTGCAGGAAACTATTTGCTTGTCTTTGGCAACTTGGGCTTTCCGGAATGGGGGGTTACAGGAGCGGCTATATCAACGGTCGTGAGCCGTTTGCTCGGCATTATCGTTTTATTTATCCTTTTGTATCGCCGGATTTCTGAACCCATTCGTCGTAAGGATTACGTGACCTGGAACGGTTCTTATGCAAAACAGATCATGAGCATTGGCTTGCCTGCCGCGGGGGAGCATATCTCTTATCAGTCGCAGTATCTGATGATTATTAGTTTTGTTAATATGATTGGTATCACTGCATTAAATACGCATGTTTATGTTATGAATATATCGAACTATTTTATGGCGTTGGGGTTAGCGATCGGGGTGGGGACGGAAATCATCGTCGGACAAATGGTTGGTGCGGGGGATATGAAAGCGGCCTACCAGAGATTGATGAAAAGCTTGAAGGTTAGCTTCTTATTAACAATAGTGATCGTCGGTGTGGCAGCGTTATTCCGGCATGAGCTAGTTGGCATGTTTACAGATGATCCTGAGATCATTGCTGCTGGATCGAGTATTTTTTTGCTTTCCATCATACTTGAACCAGGCAGAACCTTCAATACGGTCGTCATCAATTCGCTGCGTGCCGCCGGGGATGCGCGGTTTCCTGTCTTGATGGGCACTATATCCATGTGGGGAGTGTCAGTACCACTTGCCTATTTGCTAGGCGTTCATTTCGGAATTGGACTGCTTGGCATATGGATTGCCTTTACGGTTGACGAATGGCTGCGAGGAGTCATGATGCTGCTTCGCTGGAGAAGCCGAGTCTGGGAAAAGAAAGCGTTAGTGAAGCCGGCTTCCGTTTCGGATAACGGCATGGAGGCGCAGGCTTAAAAACGGATTTGAGAAGCTGATCCAATGGCAAACCACCGGTCCCATCATAAGCAAACTTAGCAAAGCGTTCTGAATCGTATAATCGATTCGGACGCTTTTTTTTGCCTATCATTGTTTACCCGTATCTTATTATGGATTTTTATCGTTAATAGATTGAAAATGAGGATAAAGGAGAGTGGCCAATCTATGGAAAAAATCGTCGCATTTGTATCAAGCATTTTTATCCCTGTAACAGACATTACACGTTCTGCGGAGTGGTACGTTCGAATGTTCGATCTGGAACCAATTGAAAGGACCGATTATCGAGTTGCACTCGCGTTCCCTAACAGTCAAACATTGGTTTTATTATGGAAAGTCGAAAAACCGCAGCCTGTCCAGTTCGATTCGGGTAAAGATAGGATGCCTTATTACAATTTTACTTCGTACGATATTAACCATTCGTATAGTCAGCTTAAGGCTAAGGGTGCGAAGTTAAGCGAAATTCACGAAGAGGATGGATATCGATTTTTCGAAGCCTTTGATCCTGATAGCAATCCATTAAGTGTCGTGGAAGAGACGGGGCATACGCCGTATTTCACTCACAAGGATAATATAAGGAAACAACGATAGTGCCACAGGGGAACAATTCGGACGCAGGATATGAGGCGTTCTCGATAATGACGCTTCCGCTACAAAACGATCTGAGAAGGTATTGTCTGGCAAAAGCCGGCTCGGCTTGGGACGCAGATGATTTGCTGCAAGAATCACTTTTTAAGGCCTATCGCTGGCATACTCGTTTTCCGGATAGAGAAATGACGAAGCCGTTTTTGTTTCGAATTGCCTCAAACGCATGGATAGATATATGCCGCAGCCGTAAATTGCAGCCGCAAGTCGGACAGCTCGACGAACAACAGATCGCTTCCTATGATGAATGGAGTAAGTGGGATGTGCGTGAGGCGCTCGAACTATTGGCTGATCGGCTTGAACCGAGGCAGGTTGTTCTGGTATTGCTGATCGATGTCTTTCACTTTACCGCGAAGGAAACGGGAAAGCTGTTCGGACAATCCGAGGGCTCGGTGAAGGCGGCTCTGAAGCGGGCGAGGACGAGGCTGAAGACGGCCGTCGAACGCCATCCTGAATGTTGGGATGATTCTGTGTCTATGGCTCCGCGCCGCGGACTTAGCATCGAGGTATTCGAAGCGCTTGTTGACGGTTTTCGCCGTGCGGACCCCTATGCAATACTCCGTTCATATAGGGCGATGATAGACGATGGCGCCACGGTGGATCGGATCGAATTACGCGGCAATACGCTTTATTTTACAATCATCGATCCCGACGGCAATCTATTGACGATAACAGAGAAGTTGAAATGGCAAGACGGATAGTATCTTTCGAAACTCGAGGAGTGATTGCGGTTGTTGGAAATCTTGCAGCAACAATACAGCTGGATCAGATTGGCAAGACAAAACATGTTTGTATTCTTGGAGGAACTTCCTCCTCAAATATTACACCAAACAGTTTCCGAATTTGGACGTGGAACAATCATACGAACCCATATTCATGTCGTTGACTGTTACAGGTTCTGGTTGGAATCTTTTGCGTTTAAGAAGATCAACGAGCATAGGGATATTTCCGTACACGAAATTGAACGTGCAGATGTAAAGAACGTCCGCGAAAGATTTGCGGAAGTAGATGAACTCGTACAACGGTTCTTGTACGAATATTGCGATCGTTGGTCTGAACCTATCGAACAAGATGAGAGCTGGCAGGGTTACCCGAAGACAGCAACTCCTTTGCTGCTATTAACACATGTGGAGACGCATGAATTTCATCACAAGGGTCAAATCGTATCGATGGCTAGACATCTGGGCCACCCGCCTCCAGCCGATGATCGTTTAGGCGGACTTTTTTAACTAACGGCTACCGAGGTCAATCCTACAGCTCTGGAGCGCTTGTTCTTTCGTGTTCTTGCTGTCTCATTCCGAATTCGTATGAGCGCCTAATGTTCTGTGCTACATTAGGATCATATTAAGCCTCGGAAGGGAGTTCATAACACATGACCATACATCTGGAAATCGAACCTAAAATCTTGTATTTCGGCTCGCCTGTCGTGCTGATTAGCACAATGAATGCAGACGGAACACCCAATTTGGCGCCGATGTCGTCAGCGTGGTGGCTGAATCGATCTTGTATGCTCGGATTAAGTAGTAGATCTCAGACCGCTCTGAATTTGATTAGAGAGGGAGAATGCGTGCTGAACATGCCGTCTATCGACCTGATTCCTGCTATTGAAAGTCTCACCTTGGTAACCGGACGAAACCCGGTTCCGGAATCCAAGGCAGCTAGGGGTTATCAATTCGAGCCGGACAAATTCGGTAAGTCGAAGCTCACTCCCTTACCATCTCAAGATGTCAAGGCACCTCGCGTACAACAATGTCCTGTTCATTTAGAGGCAAAGCTTATAAAGGTACATCCGTTCGAAGAACCGAGTTCACTGGTTGCATTAGAGGTCCACATCGAGAAAATTCACGTAAATCAAAATCTGACGATGAAAGACCATCCCAATTACATTGATCCGTCCAAATGGAATCCAATGATTATGAACTTCTGTGAATATTTCGGCCTAAGTGAACAGCTTTCTAATTCCCGATTGGCCCCAGTATTTGGGCCAGGTGCTACGAAATAGAGGGCGTTACAGAGCACGGCGAGAGGAATGCCGTTGCTCTGTGTTTTTTATAGCCTCTCCTATCACTAGTAAATTGCTCACTTCACTCTGAAAGTGCGAGGTCCCCACTTCTTAACAAGAGTAAGCGCCGTGACGAAGTAAACGATTGTTATGGAAACTATGGCTATCGCGAGTCCCATTGCATCAGCTTCCAAGATGAGGGCCAATACGAAAGCGATGGAAACGACAAAGTTTACGACAAAGAAGAATGGATTTTTCATATTTAGCTCGGTCGAATAAGGCTGAAGAATGTAATACAGGAATAGATGGTGGATGGAGAAAAACACAGACAGAGCAATTAAAGAGACTAATGTCAGAAGCAATTCTTCCGATGATATTCCCCCGGCAGTCAGTGCAAATCCGGTCAATGCGGCTCCAAGTAAGGCGGCAAGCGCTAAGTTATACCCGCAGATGCGGTACAGCCGCTCTCGGAAATGCTGTTCGGCGGCATTTCGATAGAAGCTGTAGCGCATCAGGCTGAGATCACAGTTATAGAAAATAGCCTTGCACGCTTTTTCTCCAACGGACAGAAAGTTCATGATCCAGATCAACCAAGGAAGTCCCGTGCTCCATTTTGCAGCCAGGGAGGAGGCCTTTTCCGGATCGAAGAGAGCAAATGCTATGCCGATTACCCCAATAGCACCAATAATCGCCATTCTGTTCCACAGAGGTCGTAACAGGAGACTGCGATGCCTTGCGAAAAACAACGCATTCAGATACGCATAACCTTCCCGGTTGTTATATTGTGCCGTTTGCCCTGCTATAGAGGTATAGTCGACGTCCTTTGACTTCACTTGCTTTTTATTTGCTTCCACGAACATACGGCTAAGATCGAGCAGCGGATCATCCCTTTTTGTCGCAGCATCAACTGCCGTTCGATAGTCAGAATATCGTTTTAACTGCAACGCAGCTATTGCGCCAAGCACCACAATGACCAACGTAACGGGCCACAGGAGCAGCAGCTCGCCGCTTGTTGGCGTCCAATTTAGCAAAAGAGGCACATAAGCAGCACCATAGCCAAGTCCTATCGCAAGCCACACTGCCACGTTATTTTTGATGAGCACGATTCCCTTTTTCTGAAACAGTTTGAGATGTAGATATTCGCACAATACCCGCCAAAGCGTGACCGACAAGGCCAGCGCCATCCCTTTAAGAATCGGGACATCCAGCAAGGAGGTGAAGATCAGCATAGCCGGGATATAGTAGATAAAGTAAGAGCAATAACGATAGCCCAGCGACGCATGCATATAGGCGGCAGGCTTCATCCGCATGAGCTTTACGGCAATGTACTTCTCTCGTTTCGTCTCGAGCACCATGACGCTGGCGACACCCGCCACCCCAAAGCTAATCAGCAAGAAGATATGCAAAAATAGTGAAAGCTGATCCTCCTTTGACAGGGTCCCGTTCATGGTGACAGCCGGCATGTAAACTAGTAGCCCTAGAAAAGCCAGCTTGGAAACGAAGCCCCAAATGACGTGAAGAAGGAATGCGATGACAGCAATCGCCTTTTTCCCACCCAAATTGGCATACTGCGTATCCTTAATTGCTTTGCCGACCAGAGGCAGCTTCTGAGCATAAAAAATCAGACGATTGACGGTTGAGGAAGTCCGAATGGAAAACAGCGTGCTAAATGTTGTCAGCATGACTGTCATCCTTTAACAATGAAATTATGTTTTGCTCGAACTCCGCGCTATGCAGCAAATCGGCCGGCACGGCGGACAACTGACCGTTGTTCAGTACGACAATCTCATCACATAAATCGGCGGCTAACTGCAAAATGTGGGTAGAGAAAATGAGGATATGATCGTGTTTCATTTCGCGCAGCATATTTTTCATCTCATGTGCTACGATCACATCGAAGGAGGTCAGCGGTTCGTCAAGCAGAATGACCGGCGGTTTTGAAATGAGAAAAAGCAGCATCTGAATTTTGTTTTTCATGCCATGGGAATAGTTTTTAATAAGCCGGTGACGATCTTCCTGCGACATGCTCATCTTATCGAAGTAAGCGTCAATATTGGAGTCCGAACGCTTGTCGCGGTTAATATCAAGGTAGAACTTGATGAATTCATAACCCGTCAGAAATTCGGGCAGGATCGGCAGCGAATACACGTAACCAATATCCTCCTCGACCAGTTTCCGCTCGTCTTCCTCATCCTTCAACCACGCATGTCCGCTATCGATCTTGGTTTCACCACTTAAGCAATTAAACAATGTTGTTTTCCCTACGCCGTTTCGACCCAGCAGTCCGTATATTTTACCTTTCTGAAAATGGAACCCTGCGCCCTGGAGCACTTTCTTATCCCCAAAGCTTTTTGTCATTCCTTGTAGGATCAATTCCATGCCTGTGAACCTCATTTCTTTCATACTTAGAATATGGTTACTCGTCTATTACGCAATTGTGATTAGACCGTTGCGGAGATTCCTAATTGATTCTGATATAGCCTGAAAGCCGCCGAATCCTCGCGGATTCGGCGGCTTTCTACTGCTCATAAGCGGTTTATTCAGTTTGAGACATTCTTAAAAATAATTACCGTTTTTTTGCTGGCCAGGTACTCAACAGAGGCGTTCAACTGCTCCGACACAAAGCGTACCGGCACAAACGAAGTGTTGTTTTTTTGCAATAGGGGAGCATCGTACGTGATGGATTGCTGGTTCACTTGAACTTTTTTGCTGCCTAAGCCCCATCGAATGGTAATTCCGTCTTTTTTGATCGTAACCATTTTCGTGCTCTGATTCCAACTTACTGTTGCCCCAAGTTTTTCGGATATGAAACGGATCGGTACATAGGTTCGATTGTTTTGAATAAATGGAGCAGACATTATGGTGTAAGGCTTATCGCCTAAGTAGGCCGTTTTGCTCCCGATAACCAATCGCTGTGCCAGGCTCTGCGATCCGGCGTAATCTGCGTCAAGTTTGTCAAAGATCTGGCTTGTTGGAGTTTTCGGGGATAAATCCAGATAGTTGCCGTCAAGCTTCAACTGAGAACCGTATTCCATTAAGTTTTCAAATTTATGATTTTGAATCGGTGATAAATCCCATACCCGATTGTTGCTTAAGTAAAGGGTGCTTAAGGATTTTAAATTCCTTAATGGTTCCAAATTCCAGACACAATTATTGTCCAGATAGAGTGTACTAAGATTGGTCAAATTTCTTAAAGGGTCCAGATCTTTAATCTTATTGGATGATAAATACAATAAACCCAAGCTCTTTAATGAAGCCAGTGGAGTAAGGCTTTCGATATTATTGTTCATGGCAGAGAGACTCATAAGATGATTGAGTGTTGTCAGAGGACTAAGATTCGAAACCTGATTACCGTCAATTGCCAGGTGGGTTAGTCCTTTGGCAAGCGACTTAAGAGGAGTTAAATCTTTGACTTTGGTATTAGAGATCTCCAAATAAGTCAGTTTAGTCAACTTGCTTACCGGTGCAATATTCTCTATCGCATTTCCATTTACAATTAAAGATGCTAGATTCTCAGCCCCGGAAAGCGCCTCTATATTCGAAATTTTATTATTTTCGGCATTTAGATCAATCATGTTGGGTAATTGTTTCATGACATCCAATGATGAAACTTGGTTGTAGCTAATATCTACAAATCGCAAATCCTTCAACGACGATAGAGCCTCAATAGAGGAGATTTGATTGACGTGAAGCATGAGTGTGCGAACCTTGGTAAGAGACTTTAACGGTGTTAGATCTGTAATGTCATTATAGCTCATATGAATCTCTGTTAAATTAACAGCATACTCTAGTCCTCGCAGGTCCTTAATGTTCTTGTGGTTTGCAGTTAAAACGGTAAGGGATTGCATATCCGCTTGAGTAAGCGGTTCGTCGTTTGTTTTACCCAAAGACAATCTAATGGCTTTTTCGAGATTGGCGTCATAAAAGGTTGGCTCCTCGCTGGATGGCTCCATGTACGCTAGTCCCGGATAACTCAAACAAAGGGTCGTAATTAAAAACAGTACAGCGATAACTCTATTCATTTATCGATCTCCCGCATATTTTATTTGCTATAACAATATAGAGATATTAAATAGCAGTGTTCATAGGATATCGTATTTAGCCACTCCTCGCTACATTTGCAAGCGCAAGGCAGAAATTAGTAGATATAGGCATTGAAAAACTATAAGAACAGATTATGATGGAGAGGTAGCTAGAATCAGGGAGGGGTCAAGGGAATGAGTCAATATGATGCAGATTCTCTGTTGAAAGCGATTACGGATAGAATGATTCCTAAGGATGATTGGCAGTCAGCGAGTGAAGCTGGCGTTTTAACCTATTTGGAGCAATATGCCGCGACAGGTGCAGCAGATTGGACGAAGGTTATTGAACCGGGACTCCGCTCCATGGAGGAGGAAGCATTAAAGCTTCATGGAACGCCATTTTCAAATTTATCGGCTAATGAGCAAGATGAACTGTTAAAGAAGGCGGAGCTTGATGCTTTTCAGGACTGGCCTGTTTCGTCAAAGCTATTTTTTGATACGTTATTGAATCTATCCGCAGAAGGTTACTATGGAACTCCGGAAGCGGGAGGTAATATAAATGGTCAGTCATGGGATATGATAGGTTTTCGTCCAGGCCCCGTGGAAGGAGCGGCTGCGCCAGCTCCTGAAGCTGAGTTGCCGCAAAAATCACTTGAACAGCTGCGGGATCGGTATGATGCTGTTGTGATTGGATCCGGAGCAGGGGGATCGGTAGCTGCGGCTGTCCTTGCCGAAGCGGGAATGCAGGTGCTTGTCGTCGAGCGCGGCAGCTGGCTGCAATACGATCAGGTTGGCAGGGATCACCTGCGGAATCACCGGATTAGCAAATATGGGCATAACACAGGACCGGATGTGGAAGGGAACCCTCGCACGATTGCACTCGCGAATGGCAGCGAGCGAATGACGCTGCCTATTGATGGTGATTACCACAATAATGCGATGACGGTTGGGGGAGGTACACGGGTTTATGGGGCGCAGGCGTGGCGGTTTCATTCGGATGATTTCCGTATGGCAAGCCGTTACGGAGTGCCAGAAGGGAGCTCATTAAGCGATTGGCCGATCCATTATGAAGATCTTGAACCTTATTACGAGCGTGCGGAATGGGAGGTTGGCGTATCCGGTGATGGGAATGCCCATCCTGGGAGAGGCAAACGTCACAATGCTTATCCCATGCCGGCTATGCCTCTGACGCTGGAAGCCGAGCGGTTAGCCCGCGCTGCCCAAAAGCTGGGATGGCACTACGGGGCGGTACCGCTTCTTATTAACTCCGTTGAAAGGGATGGCAGGCAGGCTTGCGGCAGATGTGGTCAATGCGTTGGATTTGCTTGTCCGACGAACAGCAAGAACGGCGGGCACAACACCATGCTGGTAAGAGCATTAGCTACAGGCAGTTGCGATCTGATCTGCGATACGATGGTCGAGCATATCGACACCGAAGGAGGAAGGCATGCGACCGGTGTTCGCCTTGTGCAGCAATCGAATGGTTCGACCCATCGGCGGCAAATACGGGCAGGGCATATTGTCGTTGCTGCGGGAGCGATAGAAAGTGCGCGGCTCCTTCTGAATTCCACAAGCGATGCGGAGCCAGACGGAATCGGCAATCGGAACGGCCAAGTTGGCAGGAACCTGCAAGGTCATGTTTATTCCGGCGCTTATGGGATTTTTGACGAGATCGTTCAAGACGGCCTTGGTCCAGGGGTCAGCATAGCGAGTTTCAGCTCTGAACATAGCAATAAGGGGATTATTGGCGGGGGACTGCTGGCAAACGAGTTTACCCGGCTGCCTCTTATTCACTGGTATCGGGCACTTTCGCCGAATGCGGCAAGATGGGGAATCAAAGGCAAGGAGACAATGCGCGATACTTTCTTGCGCACGAGTCAAATTCAAGGCCCGATTCAAGAGATTCCAAACGCCGATTCCAGGGTGCTGCTGTCGAAGTCGGTTAAGGACCGTTTTGGCATACCGGTTGCAGCGCTTTCTGGCAGCGTTCATCCCGAGTCCCTTCGAGCGTCGGCAGTAAATGGAGAGCAGGCTGAGAAGTGGCTTTGGGCTGCCGGAGCGCGTGAAGTGTGGCAAACCAAGCCCGGTGGAGGGTTAAGTGGAGGACAACATCAGGCAGGTACACTTCGTATGGGGAATGATCCTGCGACATCCGTTACTGATCCATCTGGCCGCGTGCACGGCTATGACAATCTGTGGGTGAGTGATGGCTCCGTTCACGTAACAAACGGCGGCGTTAACCCGGTGCTGACGATTATGGCCTTGGCTTTCCGTACTGCGGAAAACCTGGTGAAACTGGGCTAGCCAATCTATTTAAAAAGCTATTGTGCTAGTAAAAACGGACCTACATAGGAGGATCGAGCATGGCATTTAAGCTATGGACTCGTTTAACGGCGTTATCTTTACTCTTCTTACTTGTGTTAGGTTCTTCGCCACTCGTGTTACAGAAGGCGAACGGAGCGGAGAAACGGGAAGTTGGCATGTCGGCAGGGGATTCCTTTGCCATTGTTTTGCAGAGTGACGGTACTGTATGGGGATGGGGAAGTAATGCTGCGGGTCAATTAGCAACGGGTCAAATCTCCAAGAAGGCATCGGCGCTGCCAATCCAAATTAAAGGGATTAAGAGCATTAACAAAATTGTCGCCGGCGGATCACATGCCTTTGCAATGGCGAATGGCAAGGTCTGGGGATGGGGGCTCAACCACTCAGGACAAGTAGGCATTGACTCCAGAGCGGAATACATTATGCAGCCGACTTTAATCCCGCAATTGAAAGACGTCGTTTCTATTAGCGGAGGTAATTCTTATAATCTGGCCTTAACGAAAAAAGGCGCTGTACTCGCTTGGGGAGATAATACATCGGGTCAGCTTGGCACAGGGAATAATAAACTTAGCCGGGAGCCGGTAGAAGTGCCGGGATTAACACATGTTATCTCGATTTATGCCGGGAATAAGACCTCCTATGCGATCCGTGATGACGGTACATTGTGGGCATGGGGAGATAATTCAGGCTATCAATTAGCGGACGGAACAAAGACTAACCGGAATAAGCCTCTGCAGGTGAAAAATATTTCCTCCGTGCAGCAAGTAGCCAGCGGTTCATCTCCGCATACGGTCGTGCTGAAAAAGGATGGAACGGTTTGGACTTGGGGAGTAAATGGCAGCGGACAGCTTGGTAATGGCGGCGTCTCCGCTGTGCAGGTTCAGAAAAGCCCTGCCAGAGTTCAAGGGATCAGCGGTGTTGTTAAGGTTGCAGCCAGCAAGGGCAATACGCTTGCACTGACCAAGAACGGCGCGGTGTATATCTGGGGCGGCAACGAGATTGGACAGAGTGGTGGCGGGAAGAGCAGTCGAACAACACCATTTCATTTTCCCGGGTTAACCGGCGTTGTTGATGTAGCAGCTTCCTCTTCGAGAAGCTTCTACGCTTTAGATACGAATGGTTACGTATGGGCATGGGGAGATAACGTGAATGGGATGATTGGAAATGGTATGGAGACGATCATCGACCCTAAGAATCCGGCAAAAATCGTTACTAATCATAATCAGACGTCAGCTTATAGAGTAATGAAATTATAACAACAGTTTAGTGCAAAAAGGGAGAGTCACCTATCTGGTGGCTCTCCCTTTAATCTATGAGCAGTCGGATCTCAAGCAAATCATAAGTTCCATCCGCTTGTTGGACGTAATGGACGGTGTACTTTCGGTTGATCGTAACCGTTCTCCAGAGTGTTTCTTTCACATTAAGTTTAACGGTGCTTTTGAACTTCTTTTTATCCGGATATACAGCCAGAATCCAATAGTGCCCGTCATCCGTTGTTCCCTTATCAGTAACTACAACATTAGAGACAATCGCTCTTGCTTCTGCGGGATGATCTTCATGCTGGGAACAAGCAGCAAGCAGCAGACTAGCAACAAATAGAAGGATAAAAGTGCACCATAGGTTTCTTTTCCAAATCAATAATCGCACCTCCTGTCGATCTTTATACATTGCAGATACTTATTGGCGTCAGTGGATAGTCAGTGAAACATCAGTCGACAGTCTTCGAGCTAAAGGTATAATTAATAAATGAGGTATTTCTACAAATGGTGGTGATAGTATTTTATATTTGATTGCTTTTCTGCTGTCTTTTGTGACGGTTCTCGTGTTAATTCCTCCATTCAGCAAGCTTGCGTTTAAAATCGATTTTGTGGACAAGCCTAGAAAAAATGTTGAGCGTAAACTGCACCGAAAGCCTATTCCACTTACGGCTGGTTATGCTATTTTTATTGGCTTTTTTGTTGCTTACTTAGTTGTCGTTCGGGATTTCTCTATGGAAACAGGGGCTATTTTTCTAGGTGGGCTATTGTTGCTGGCGATAGGTACACTAGATGATTGGTATAAGACAAAAGGGAAGGACTTCCCTGCTCTGCCCAAACTGATTGTTCAGCTCTCCGCTGCTATATTAGTCTATGCCGCAGGTGTTGTGTTTACCGGCTTCGTTAATCCGTTTTCTGGTGAATATATTGAGCTTCCTGTCTTTTTGCAGTTTATTTTAACCACGCTGTGGATATTTGGGGTTACGACCGTCATCAACTTCTCGGATGGATTGGATGGACTAGCGGGCGGGTTGTCTGCTATATCTGCGATGACCTTGTTTATTGTGGCGTTAACGATGGGGCAGTCGAACTCTGCTAGTATGGCAATTATTTTAGTAGGTATAACATTAGCGTATTTAAGATTCAACAAACCTCCGGCTAAAATATTTATGGGCGACGCGGGAGCTACTTTCCTCGGATTCATGCTCGCTGTGATTTCATTAGATGGGGCTTTCAAGCAAGCAACGGCTCTCTCTATCTTCATTCCGATCCTTGCATTAGGCGTACCGATATTCGATAACCTGTATGTGATGATCAAACGATTTCTGCAAGGAAAAGCGATCTACCAGGCAGATGCTAGTCAGGCTCATTATCGTTTGCTGAGGGCGGGACTTAATCATAAGCAGGCTCTAATGGTACTGTGCTTAATGGGCACATGCATGGGCTTGTCCTCTATTATACTTATGCTGGTACAGGTGTAAGAGGTAGTCAGTAGGGGCGAAAGCACGAAAAACAGAGTACGGCGAGAAAAGACGCTGTACTCTGTTTTTTTGTTTTTTTAATATAGTTAATTCAACTGGGCTTTGGAAGACAAAAACGTCGGGCATTCCTCGATGTTTATATTGTTAAATTCCGATAGGGATGATAGTATATAGAAAAATATGTAAGGGAGTGGATGGAATGAGTAAGCCGTTTTTAGTTATTGTTGGAGCAGGACAGGGAGTGAGTGCCGCCGTCGCGCGTAAATTTGGATCCGAAGGGTTCCGGGTTGCACTTATCGCACGTAATCAAGGTTCTTTGGATACGTTAGTGGATAATCTTAAGGATGAGGCTGTCGAGGCGTTTGCTATAACTGCGGATGCAACGAACACAGAGTCGGTCGAAAATGCATTTCAGGTTATTAGAGAACAGTTCGGCACGCCGGATGTATTGCTCTACAATGCGGCTGTCATTTCACAATCCACGGTTTCTAACTTAAACGAACAGCAATTAATTGATGAATTTAAAGTAAATGTCGTTGGCGCGTTGACGAGCGTTAAGCAGGTAGTACCGGCATTTGTGGAACGCAGAGAAGGGACGATTCTTATTACAGGTGGTGGAATTGCGATCACTCCGAATCCTGAATATGCTTCGTTATCGATCGGTAAAGCTGGGGTCCGCTCGCTCACTTATTCTTTAGCTCAGGAGCTGAAGGCTCACAATGTCTACGTTGGTACAGTCTCAATTGGCGGGTATGTAGCTAAAGGCACGTTTTATGATCCGGATCAAATTGCCGAGAAGTACTGGGAGCTGTATCAAGAGCGCAACGAAGTGGAGTATGTGTATGCCCAGTCTTAAAGTACTGAGTAAGGGCCCAGATTTGATTTATATCTAACTTTAAGGGTACATCGCTGCATATGCGATGTACCCTTTCTGCAGTCATCAGTCTTATTCCACCTCGAATGTAACGACTAGCTCTGTGTTGAAATTCGCTAGATCAACACCCTTAGACGCGGTGTAGGGGTTAAAGTTACATGACTTTCCCCCGCCATAAGTTTTGCTGAAAATTATATCACATGACAAACAATGAGATGTCACATGAGAAGGTTACATACCTAGAAAATATTTGATACAAAACGTATCAAATAACAGTCATTATCCTGTATAATGCAAATGTATGACGGCCTATTAATCCGTTAAAAGGGGGATGAGCTTGATCGTTCTCTTCTTTGGGTTGGCAGAATAATGTAGTGTGTTTGGTTGGGTAATCATTTATGGATTATGCTTACGAAGTAAGAATCATCACAATTAACCATTGATCATGGTTAGTTGGGTGATAATTCTTTTTAGGAGGGATTTCTATTACGTTTTCATTTGGAAGCACATTCAAAAAAAGCGTCACGCTATTGCTCGTCGCCGCGATCACTTTGGTGGTGGTCGCGTTGTTTGGAGGACCATTCGCGAGCGCAGAGCCTCAGGAACACGTCTATGATGTTTATCTGAAGCTCGAAGGCTTTAGCGGAGACTCCGTTACGAAGGGTTATGAGAAGTGGATTGCACTAAATGACAACGTCAAGTTTGGGGTGGAAAACACATCCGTAGTTGCTGGTTCAGGAACCGGTATAGCCATTAGTAAACCTACCTTCAATGGAATTCAATTCACGAAGCCGACCGATTCTGCCTCTATTCAACTCATGCAGGCAGCTGCGATGTCGACGGTTATTAAGAGCGCATCGATTGTATTCGTGAAGGCAGGTGCAACAGGTACGAAGCCTTTCCTGACGGTTGACTTGACCGACGTCGTATTAAATTCTTATAGCTTTGATGGTGGCGTTGAAACGATAAAAGTCGGCTATTCATCTATTAACATGTCTTACACTGCTTTAAAAGCGGATGGTACGGCCGGTGCGACGATTAAGGGCGGCTTTGACCTCAAGAAGTTAATTAAAATTTAAGCTGCACGTTCAATATAAGATACAGTGAATATCCATAAGCAGGGCTGTAATTGGTAGCAACATGCTGCCAGTTACAGCCCTATTTAGTGTTCTTTTTGGCCAATCATCAAAATAATATAATGAATATATTTTATTTTGACATATTAGTTCTTCGCATAATATATTGGATGAAGATGGAATTGATATAAAGCTGACTAAATAATAGGGAGTGATATGAATGGATATTTCAAAGCTTCAGCCCGAGTGGAAAGTAGAGAAGATTGAGGTTGCGACTCTTACAGGTGAGCGTGCGAGAAGCGCGGGTTCGAACGGCAGGCTTGGAGATCACGGTAAAAATTGTTCCGTTCGTATCGCGCGAATTACAATTGATGGTGAGACGGGCTTTGGTCACACAGGATCATTGTCGGAGGAATTGGCGGAGGCCGTTGTTGGCATGAGGCTGATCGATCTCTTCGACGAGAACAGCAAAGTGCTTGAGCCGTATCGTATTCCGCTTGAATATCCGATTCTGGATTGGCTGGGGCGCAGACAGAATACTCCTGTATACGAATTAATAACCGCTGTCAATCGCGAGCCGGGTTCGCCGCTTGTTGTCCCTTGTTATGATACTTCGCTGTATTTCGATGATCTTCACCTGCAGAATGAGCAGGATGCAGTGGCGCTGCTCAAAGAGGAAGCGGAGCAGGGCTTCGCCAAAGGTCATCGGAATTTCAAAATTAAAGTCGGCCGCGGAGGCAGGCACATGCCGCTGTGGGAAGGGACGAAGCGGGATATCGCGATCATTCATGGTGTCGCCGAAGTTGCCGGACCAGCGGGGAAGATTATGATTGATGCCAACAATGCTTATAACTTGAATTTGACGAAAGAAGTGCTGGCAGCCGTCCAAGATGTGAATCTTCATTGGATCGAAGAGGCATTTCACGAAGATGATGCCTTGTATGCGGATTTGAAAGCGTGGCTTCGTGAACGTGGACAAAATGTACTCATTGCCGATGGAGAGGGGCTTGCATCTCCACATCTCGTCCATTGGGCGAAAAAAGGTCTTGTTGACGTACTGCAATATGACATTATTTATCCGGGCTTTACGCATTGGCTGGAGCTTGGCGCGGATTTGGACCAAGCGGGACTGCGTTCTGCACCTCACTGTTACGGTAATGCCTACGGCATCTTCGCACTTAGCCATATCGCTGCTGCGATTCATAATTTCGAGTTCGTCGAATACGATGATATCGCAATCGAAGGCATGGATACATCGGCTTATCGGGTGGAGAATGGCCAGTTCTACGTTCCTAATAAGGCTGGTTTTGGTCTCGATTTTGATGAGGAGCTATTTGGAAGTCGAGTTCTGGCAAATGGCTGGAGCCGTTAACGGACTTAATGGTATGATAGTGAGCAACACTATGAAATAGGTAGGTATTTATGAAATTAGAGCGCTTGATCTCCATCATCTACAAGCTGCTTAATAACGATGTGCTGCCGGCATCCACCCTGGCAGAAGAGTTCCAAGTTTCTCAGAGAACGATCTATCGGGATATCGATGTGATCTGTGCGGCGGGATTTCCGGTTGTGTCGTATCAGGGGAACAAGGGCGGCTTTGGCATGATGGACGGATTCAAAATGGATAGAAGTCTGCTTGGCTCGTATGACGTCGATTCTTTGATCACCGTACTGAAGGGTCTTTCCACCGTCTTTGAGGACGAGCGTGCGCAGGGGACGATCGAGAGACTGCAAACGGTCGGAACGGAACAGCAGACTTCCAGCTTAGCGGTAGATTTTGAAACCCGCCGGATAGATCCCGAAGTTCTTCCGCTAATACGCACAGCCATTTCGGCAAGAACTATTATCCGGTTTGATTACATTAGTGGGAAGAATGAGCGGACAAACCGTGAGATGGAACCAATCAGGCTGCATTTCAAGTATGGCAACTGGTATATGTATGGTTATTGCCGAACGCGCTGTGATTATCGGGAGTTTCGGCTTTCCCGGATGGTGGAGTTATCCCTGACAGAGCATACCTTTCAGCCGCACCAGGAGGTGCCTGAGGAGGCTGGTCCATTTGTGGGGGAGCAGATTCATGTAGAAGATGTGGTAATCCGGGTCGGGCAAGAGGCTTTAGCGGAAGCGATGGATCAGTTCGGTCATGTGGAAAAATCCTTTCATACGGACGGCAGCATGATGATGCGAATCCCGGTGTATAAGCCTCTGGAAGCCTGCTGGCTATGGGCCATTCTGCTAAGTTTCGGCAGCGGCGCCGAAGTGCTCGAGCCTAGTGGACTAAGAGATATCTTAAAACAAGAGCTCCAGAAAGCCCTCCAACTTTATGAGTAGTATGACACACTGTTGTCATACTACTTTTTTTATAATGACAACATGACCAGTCAAAAAGGAGACGATATACATGATGAATTATCCATCAGAAATGTTTAACTACCACACTTGGGCAAGCCAGACGATCCTTAGAAGAATCAAGGAGCTGCCAACCGCTGTACTGCATCAGGAAGTGAATAGCTCTTTCCCAACGATTGCCCATGCACTTAATCATATTTATGCCGTTGATAAAATGTGGTATATGGTGTTAACGGGCACCGATATGGGAGAAGCGCTGCAAGAGTGCATGCCGTTAAATGGGCGTATCCTTCAGACGGTTGATGAGTACGTCAAACTTTTCACCGAGCTATCTGAACAGTTCAGAAAATGGATCGGTAGTGAGTCCGATTTGGACCGAACCATTACGCTTAACAATCCATATGCCGGAATACGTGAAACACGCCTATCAGAGATCGTGCTTCAGGTGGCTAATCACGGAAGCTACCATAGAGGCAATATTTCTACTATGCTGCGTCAGTTGGGGCATGCTTCTACGATGAACGATTACGTATTATTCTTGTATCAGCAGCCTGCGGAACAGTCAGGGGCTTCATAGGCTAGGGTAACACGGCAACAGTGCGCGGTATATCGTGCACTGTTTTTTTTGTGATCACATGTACAACTCGGGAGCCATCTCTGTGGTCTCTACAGGGCAGATTAAATGCAATGAACATAACATAATTTGTTAATTTAATGGTATAAAATGTTGGTATTTTGATTAACGTACTGCGGACTATGACACTTTTTATCGAAAAATGCCAAAAACCACTCAATTAATAAGACGAATTTCCTCATTTTTTAATTTTAATGTCATGTATATTGACATGAAAATTGCCCCCTCCTATAATGATGATGCGAACGATGGAAATGCAATCCAATTTAATGTTCGTGATTAGAACAAAAACAAAGAAGAGTTGGGGAGTGGAGAGATGAAAAAGAAATGGTTTTATCAGATGGGGCTCGTTGCAGTGGTACTTAGCTTACTGCTTGCAGCCTGCGGCAACAATGAAGAACCAGCATCCACGACAACAGAGAGCAGCTCGGGAGCTGCAACCGGCGACACAATCAAGGTAGGGGTGCTGCATTCTTTAAGCGGAACGATGGCAATCAGTGAGGTATCCGTTCGGGATGCTGAAATGATGGCGATTGAAGAGATAAACGCAGCCGGCGGCGTGCTTGGCAAGAAGATCGAAGCAATCCAAGAGGACGGTGCGTCCGACTGGCCAACCTTTGCTGAGAAAGCACGTAAGCTGATCTCGGAAGATAAAGTCGCAACCGTGTTCGGAGGATGGACGTCTTCCAGCCGTAAAGCGATGAAACCGGTGTTTGAAGAATTGAACGGCTTACTATGGTATCCGGTTCAATATGAAGGTCTCGAAGCTTCCCCTAACATTTTCTATACAGGTGCAACAACCAACCAACAAATCGTTCCGGCGGTTGACTGGCTGCTTGAGAATCGCGGCAAAAAGTTCTATCTGCTTGGTTCGGACTACGTATTCCCTCGTACAGCAAATCTGATCATCAAAGAGCAATTGAAAGCAAAAGGCGGAGAAATGGTTGGAGAGGAATATACGCCGCTTGGCCATACCGACTACAGCACAATCATCAGTAAGATCAAAGAAGCGAAACCAGATGTTGTGTTCAACACACTAAACGGTGACAGTAACGTTGCATTCTTCAAACAGCTGCAGGATGCAGGCATTACGGCTAAAGATATGACGACATTGTCCGTGTCGGTGGCCGAAGAAGAAATTCGCGGCATCGGCGTAGACGTGCTGCAAGGACAATTAGCTGCATGGAACTACTATCAAACGACGGATACACCAGCGAACAAGACTTTCGTTGAGAACTATAAGAAGAAATACGGTGAAGACCGCGTAACGGCAGACCCAATTGAAGCAGGCTACACCGCAGTATACCTGTGGAAGGCTGCAGTAGAAAAAGCAGGCTCGACCGAAGTGGATAAAGTGAAAGAAGCGGCAAAAGGGCTTGAATGGGATGCTCCTGAAGGTAAAGTGACAATTGATGGAGAGACACAGCATATTTTCAAAACCGTGCGGATCGGCGAAGTGCAGGCGGACGGACAGTTTAAAGAGCTGTGGAACTCCGGAGATGCGGTTAAACCAGATCCATTCCTGAAAGGTTACGACTGGGCAGCAAGCATCAAACCGACGGATTAATCGGGTGAGCTTCAGCTAAGCGGCAGCGATTAAGGTGGGGAGTATTCGACAGTTTTTTGCTTCGGATACTCCTTTTCCTTTTGTGGCGGAAATCATGAAGGAGTTGAGGGTGTATGGAAGTAATTGTGTTGCAGTTGTTTAATGGGCTGAGCGTTAGTTCGATTTTGCTGCTGATTGCGCTTGGCTTAGCCATTACGTTTGGTTTGATGAAGGTGATCAATATGGCGCACGGGGAGCTTATTATGATCGGCGCTTACTCCACGTACTTGACGCAAAATATATTTAACGACTATTTGCCGAAATCGATGTTCGACTGGTATTTCGTGCTAGCGATCCCTGTTAGCTTCTTAATTGCCTTCTTGTTCGGCCTTATTCTTGAGATGAGTCTCATTCGGTTTCTATATGGCAGACCACTCGACAGCCTGCTTGCTACTTGGGGTGTTGGTCTAGTGCTGCAGCAGCTCGCGAGATCTATCTTCGGAGCACCAAACGTTGCAGTGACGAGCCCTTCCTGGCTGGATGGTGGTGTTACCTTCCTTGGATCGGTGCTTCCATACAAACGGTTATTTATTATCGGGCTGGTCGCTCTCACGCTGCTGGCGATGTACTTCTATATTTACCGCAGCCTTGAAGGGCGCAGAATGCGGGCGGTTATGCAAAATCGCGACATGGCCTCATGCCTTGGCGTATCGACTCGCCGCGTTGATGCTATGACATTTGCAATTGGCTCGGGGATTGCAGGCATTGCCGGATGTGCGCTTACGCTGCTTGGTCCAATTGGACCTTCGCTTGGCACTTATTATATTGTAGATGCCTTTATGGTTGTGGTCCTTGGCGGGGTCGGCAAGCTGGTTGGGACCGTGCTTGGTGCGCTTGGGATCGGCGTGTTTAATACGATGTTCGAATATTGGACGAATGCATCGCTTGGCAAAGTACTCGTATTCATCTGTATCGTTGCTTTCCTGCAATGGAGACCGATGGGGTTCATCGCGATGCGCTCGCGTTCGCTTGATTCATAGAGAAAGGTGGAGAATTGATGTTGACACTAAGAAAATTATCTCCCCAACGTTTATGGCTGCTCGCCGGATATGCAGCGGCTGCCGCTACGATGTTCTCAGCCCCGATGTTCTTAAACGACTTCCGGCTGAATCTGCTCGCCAAGTTTCTAGCCTTTGCGATTGTTGCGCCTGGCCTCGATCTCATCTGGGGCTACACCGGTATTCTGAGCTTAGGGCATGGTATCTTCTTTGGTCTTGGCGCCTATGCGATGGCGATGTACTTAAAGCTTGAGGCAAGCGGCGGGAAACTTCCGGATTTTATGGGCTGGAGCGGATTAAGCGAGCTGCCGTGGTTCTGGAAGCCGTTTGAGAATTTCGGATTTGCAGTGCTGATGGGGATTCTCATACCTGCTGCATTGGCGCTGTTTCTTGGATTCTTTACCTTCCGTAATCGAATTCGCGGCGTCTATTTCACGATTCTTACGCAGGCTCTTGTTATCATCACGACAACGCTGCTTGTTGGTCAGCAAGCCTATACTGGCGGGACGAACGGCGTTACGGGTTTTAGCAAAATATTAGGGGAATCCATTGCTTCGCCGGATACGAAAAGGTTGTTGTATTGGGTGACGGCGGCGGTGCTGGTGGCGGTATTTATCTTGTGTCGTTATGTCGTGAAAAGCCGGTTCGGCAAAGTGCTTCGTGCCATCCGTGACGGAGAGAACCGGGTTCGCTTCATCGGCTATAATCCAGCTGTTTATCAGATGGTTATTTTCACATTGTCGGCTGCGATTGCGGGGATTGCAGGGATGCTGTTTGTCCTCCATGTTGGTATAATTTCTCCTTCTATGATGGGGATTGTACCTTCGATTGAGATGGTGCTGTGGGTTGCTATTGGTGGCCGTGGCACATTAATTGGTGCCGCACTTGGCGCAGTGCTGATGAACTGGGCGAAAAGCGAGTTCAGCACGACCTATCCGGAAGGATGGACGTATTTCCTCGGTGGCGTGTTTATCCTTGTTGTTGTCTTTCTGCCAAACGGGCTGGCGGGCCTGGTCAGTAAGCTTAAGTTCAGCAAATCAAGAGAAGTCAGGAGTGAGGCGGAGCATGACGGAATCGAGCATCCTGCAGTGTGATGAGGTGACAGTGGCGTTTGATGGGTTCAAAGCGATTCAGGGCATGAGCCTGCATTTGCAGAAAGAAGAGCTTCGTTTTTTAATCGGACCAAATGGTGCTGGTAAAACAACGATGCTGGACGTGATCTGCGGTAAGGTAAAGCCGACGACTGGCTCGGTTACCTTCAAGCAATCCATCGATATCGCGAAGAAAAAAGAGCATCAGATCGCCGAGCTTGGCATCGGCCGCAAGTTCCAAGCGCCGTCGATTTTCCCATCAATGACGGTGTTTGAGAATTTGGAGATTGCCATGCGCCAGCGGCGCGGCGTGTTTACGGTGATGTTTGCCCGGATGAAGGCGGAGGAGCGGGAACGTATTGAACATCAGCTTGTTATGATCGGGCTGCAGGATAAGGCGGATTGGCGGGCGGGCGGCTTATCGCATGGCGAGAAGCAATGGCTCGAGATTGGCATGATGCTGCTTCAAGAACCGGAAGTCTTGCTGCTGGATGAACCTGTAGCAGGGATGACTGATAAAGAAACAGATAAAACAGGCGAGCTATTAATTGAGATAGCCCGGCATCGTTCAATCGTTGTGGTGGAGCATGATATGGAGTTTGTTCGTAATTTTGCGAGCAAGGTGACGGTCATGCATGAAGGGAAGCTGCTGAAGGAAGGGTCGATGGAAGAGGTGCAGCGGGATGACCGTGTAGCTGAAGTCTATCTAGGGAAAAGGCGGGATGCGGATGTTAGCCGTTCAACAGCTTGAAGCGGGTTATGGGGAAAGCGTCATTTTGCGTAACGTGACCCTGCGGGTAGAGCCTGGGCAGGTCGTCTGCCTGCTTGGACGTAATGGTGTCGGGAAGACGACACTGATGAAGAGTATTATGGGCTTGCTTAAAGCGCGTAAAGGAACGGTCGCATACAACGGGCGAGAGCTTACGAAGGCTGCACCGGGACGCCGCGCGAAGAGTGGAATCGGTTATGTGCCGCAGGGACGTGAAATCTTCGGACAGCTGACCGTCTATGAGAATATATTGGTCGGCCTTGAGGCTTCGCGGGACAATAAGCTCCAGTCCATTCCGGAGGAGGCAATCGCCAAGTTCCCGGTGCTGCCCACGATGTACACTCGGCGCGGAGGTGATCTAAGCGGCGGCCAGCAGCAGCAGCTGGCTTTTGCTCGAGCGCTCGCTTCAAAGCCGGACTTGTTACTGCTCGATGAACCATGCGAGGGCATCCAGCCATCTATCGTCGATGACATTCGTGATGTAATCCGATCCATTAAGGCGGATGGGAAGACATCGATTTTGCTGGTGGAGCAAAGCCTTGATTTTGTGAAGAGCGTCGGAGATTATTTCTATGTGTTAGAGAAGGGTGCTATCGCATGGGAAGGCGGCCTTGAAGCGCTGAGTGATGAGGTCATTAAGAAGTATTTGACGGTGTAACTGAAATAGGATCTCTTGGATCTGTCTAAAGACGTGAGCTACATTGGATTATCTCCAATAGAATGATACGCGGAGGATTTTATTGGATTTATTCCAATCAAGGTTCGAAGCTATCCCCAATTTAGTGTAAATATTGGATGAAATCCAATGTAAGATCCAAGGGAAATAAAAGCGGTTGTGCAATAGGCAGCGTGACGCCAGTCAAAATCGGCTGCACCGAGCTACGGAATACATTAGTGTTCATTAAAAGAGCAGTTCCTCTAATTGAAGGAACTGCTCTTTTCTTAGTCTGTTAGAACAAGCCTAACCACTTTTTGCAGGTATTTTTGCGTCCTGGATCGACTATAGGGGTTACGCCAGCTTTATCAAGCTTCTCTAATAAGGCATCTGAGCCATGCTTGAGTTTAAAGCTCATTTCACTATTATAAAGAGGCATTAAGTTGAAGAAGTGTACTTCCTTGCCAGGTAAAATCGGTAGCGTAAAGAACTCTTTAGGCGATTGGACTGTAGTGGGAAGGGTAAGCATCATACCCGACAGCTTTGTATTTTTTGCATAGGGCTCTACAGGATTGTTATTTGGAATCGTATGGCCTGCATACAGCCAAGTTTTATACTCGTGCGGAAAACGCGCAAGCGTCTTTAGGCTTCTGATGGGCCAATAATTCTCTTCGCTTTTGAAGCTCTCTTCAGATAGTTCCCAAGAAGCAGGGAGACAAATCATAAGTTCGGCATAACGGAAATCTTCTGCTCCATCAGGCACTGTCATTGATATATTACTCATTCCGCAGGTTATTAAGGTAATGTAGTTTCTCTCTTTGGTTGGAGCGACGAACAAGATATCCAGATGAATGAGATCGGAGATAACTTCATGGAAAACAGCTTGAATTGGCCCGATATGCTTCTCAACATGCTGGGAAATTAAATCAATGGAGACCTCATTAGCTTGAGCAAAAGTAAAAGAGTGGTTCGATGGTTGATGGCGATAAATGATACTTCCAGCAGGCGAGCGTTCTTCTGTTTTCATAAGGACTCCTTTGGGAGATTTAATATAATTAATTAAATAATACAATTTTGTATGTTTCTTGCATACTGCTGTGATAGTTTGCCGTTGGCAGGCTGTTACAGTCTTTTTTGGGTGTTCACGATAAATACTTGAGATATCGCAATATTTGAGAAGAATATAGTAACATTTTTGGGGAGTTTTGTTAGGATAATGAGTACAATTACACTTATGAAAGCGCATTCATAGTTTGTGCTGTGTAAACATTAGAAAAAGGAGGCTATATCCATTTTGCGAAATTTGAAAAGATGTCTTTCTCTAACACTCATTACTGCGATGGTTTCCTCATCCGTCAGTTTTGCAACAACAGCTGTTGCGAGTGAGCCTAACTCCGAGTCCGAGTCGCAGCTTGCTCCAGCTGGGCTGAATTACGATCAATACCCGGCGTTGAAGGACGTGTATAAGGATTACTTCAAGGTTGGTACGGTCGGTTCCTTGGCCGGTCCTAGGTCGGGCCTTATTAGTTACAATTTTAATGCGTACACACCAGAGAACGAGATGAAGCCCCAAAGCGTGCAGAACGTCAAAGGCAATTATACCTTTGATACCTTGGACGAGCTGCTGAACAATGTTACCGACTTGTCCAGCGGTATTGCACTAATTGGGCATACACTGGCGTGGCATTCGCAGACACCAAACTGGATGTGGGATGCGCCTAATTTCGATCGGGATACCGCGCTGGACAATCTTAATACCCATATCGACAGTGTCCTTGGCAGATATGGCGGTCAGCTTTACAGCATTGACGTGGTGAACGAAGCCATTGGCAAGGCGATCCCAAGTGATTGGAAGTCCTCCTTGGATAAAGGGGAGGGCTGGTCTCTAGCTCTTGGCTCGGATTGGGTTGAGCTTGCTTTCCTAGAGGCGGCTAAAGTAATTGACGAGAACGGCTGGGACACTAAGCTGTACTACAATGATTTTGGCCTCGACAGCGAAGCCAAAGCCCAAACCGTATACGCGATGGTTAAGGAAATCAACGAGAAATACGCCGGTACACGTCCGAACGGCAAGCCATTAATTGAAGGCATTGGTATGCAGGAGCACTACAACAGCAGCACGAAGCCCGAGAATGTAGAAGCTTCCATTAAGCTGTTCGCAACCTTACCGGGCGTGAATGTGAGTGTCACTGAGCTTGATATGGAATGGCCTAACCTGGGTTCTCTCACTTCGGAGCAGGCTGTGGCGCAAGCCCAAAAATACGCACAGTTTTTCCAAATCTACAAGAAATACGCCGCGGGTCCGGCGAATACCACGGATAACCCGAAGGTTATCGAACGCGTGACGTTCTGGGGCTCAAATGATGGAGACAGCTGGAAGCATGACGGCTTACCGCTGCTCTTCAACGCTCCGAGCGGAACGGACATAACAGCCAAAGAAGCGCTGGTAGCGGTTCTTGATCCCGACACTTATCTTGCGGGCAATCCTATTGTAGATGAGCCTGAACAGGAGCAAAAAGAGCCTGTCGACGGTATTCATGTCTATGATACAAGCAAAGGGGACTCTTGGTCCGGCGCAAATATCATCTTGGGCAATAACGCAAGCGCGTGGCCTTGGTCAACGGCGGGCGAGGATGGCAAAGCAGCCTTCAAACCCGAGAAAGATGCGACGTATCGTATTTCGGTTAATTTAACATCACTTGGAACTAATGCTATACGTATGCGTTGGCTGAAAGATGATACAAACGGCTCCTTTACTTCGGCCGATGCGGCAGCAGTCAACAGTCATCCCTATTCGGCTGACCAGGTCGCCACTTCATTACCTGCCTACTTCAACAGTGGCATGTCGACTGGCAACAGCTACACCTTAGTGAATGAAATCAAGCTCGACGGCTCCCAAGCTGCCGATGGTCTGATTGGCAACATTGCTATACGCGGAGGGGCAGGCGGCAATAGCTTCTCTATCAATTGGATCAAAGTGGAGAAAATTAGTACCGGCGATGCGTCCGATAAATTGCTGGTTAATTGGCCGGATGGTATGCCAAAGGCCGGAACGCAAGGCGTCCATATTTACAACACGAATAACGGAGACAGTTGGTCTGGTGCGAACATCGTTCTAGGCAATAACGCGAGCGCATGGCCATGGTCAACGGCAGGCGAGGATGGCCAAGTGGCCTTCACTCCTGAGAAAGACTCGGCGTATCGGATCTCCGTCAATTACACCTCGATGGGTACAAATGCTATACGCGTGCGCTGGCTCAAAGATGAATCAAACGGAGGCTACACCTCGGCCGATGCCGCAGCAGTTAACGCTCATCCGTATTCAGCCAGCCAAGTTGCTGCTGCAATACCTGCTTACTTCAACAGTGGTATGGTGAATGCCGGAACCTATACGTTAACTAGTGAAGTTACAATGGATGGCACCCAGCCTGCTGATGGCCTGATTGGCAACATCGGCATCCGCGGAGGAGCAGGCGGCAACAGTTTCTTGATTAACTGGATCAAAGTAGAGAAGATTGGTTCCGGCGGTGCAGTTGATAAGCTGCTTGTTAATTGGCCGGAAGGAATCGACGATCCAGGCACAGAGCCTGGAGAAACCGAAGAGCCTGCGATCGTAATCCCGCCTTCGGGCCAAACTTATGAAGCATATCCGGCGCTGAAGGATGTCTACAAAGATTACTTCACTATGGGGATTTTTGGCGCAGGCGAGAATAATGCCTTGATCCACAATTTTGCCTCGTTTACGCCTGGCAATCAGATGAAGCCTGAAAGCACGCAAAATGTTAAGGGCACTTTTACGTACGACAGCACAGACAATATGTTCAACAACCTTACTAGCCAGAACCAGGACATGCTGTTCTATGGGCATACGCTGGCTTGGCATTCGCAGACACCTACGTGGATGTGGGACGCGCCGCCTGCAAGATATGGACAGCCAGGCACGTTCGACAAAGACACCGCCTTAGCCAATCTCAATAATCACATTGAGAATGTACTTGGTTACTACGGTGGACGTCTTACAGGCATCGACGTAGTTAATGAAGCTGTTGGCACAGCGAATCCGAACGACTGGAAAGCCTCGCTTGCTAAAGGAGAGGGCTGGTACATGGCGCTAGGCTGGGAGTGGGTTGAGCTCGCATTCTTGAAAGCGGCCAGCGTGGTGGACAGTCATCCAGATTGGGATGTCAAACTGATCTACAATGACTTTGGTCTTGATTCACCGAGCAAAGCTCGAGTTGTCTATGAGATGGTTAAGGACATTAACGAGCGTTACGCTGGCGTTCGTCCAAACGGCAAGCCTTTAATTGAAGTCATCGGTATGCAATCGCATTACAACCTAACCACAAGTGCGGAAGATGTCGAGAATTCCATTAAGCTGTTCGCGACGCTCCCAGGTGTCAGTATCAATATTACTGAGATGGATATTGGCAGCCCGCCTGTTGGTGTTCTCACTCCAGAGAATGAGAACAACCAGGCTATGAAGTTTGCTGAGTTGTTCCAGATTTACAAAAAGTATGCGACAGGTTCAGCCAACAAGACGGACAACCCGAAAGTTATCGATCGCATAAGTATTTGCGGTGTGAGAGATGCAACAACTGGCTGGCGTGCTGGCGAATTTGCACTGCTGTTTACTTCGGAAGGGCTGGCCAAAGATGCGTTGGTGGCGGTTCTGGATCCTGCTGCGTATCTTGGAACTCATGAATACATTGAGCCGGAGACTGGTCCGAAGCAAGAGCCGCTTGACGGTGTCCATGTCTATGACGCTGGTAATGGAGATGCTTGGACCGGCGCGAATATCATCCTAGGCAATGACGCGAATGCGTGGCCGTGGTCGACGGCTGGTGAGGATGGCAAAGCAGCCTTCACACCGGAGAAGGATGCGAAATACCGTCTTAGCTTCAACTACACCGCGAAAGGGACGACTGCCCTTCGTGTTCGTTGGAGCAAAGATGATACAAACGGCGGTTACACCGAGGCTGATGGAGCGGCCGTCAATAGCCATCCGTATTCAGCTAGCGAAGTAGCTGCAGCACTACCTGCGTACTTCAACAGCGGCATGGTGAATATGGGAAGCTACACCTTAACAACAGAAATCCAATTGGATGGTTCACAGCCTGCCAATGGCCTGATTGGCAATATTGCCATCCGTGGCGGCGGCGGTGGCAATGCCTATACGATCAACTGGATTAAAGTGGAGAAGATTGGTGCCGGCGGCACTGCTGATCAACTTCTGGTTGACTGGCCGAAAAAAGTCGAAGTTCCAGCTGCACCTGCAGCACCGACTAATGTTTCCGCACAAGCGAAGAGCACAAGCGAGATTGAAGTCAGCTGGACAGCTGCGGACAACGCAACGGGCTACAATGTTTATCGTTCTGCTTTCGCAGATGGTGAATATAGCAAAGTGAATACAAAGTTGATTACCGAAACCAATCTCCGTAATAGCGGCTTGTCCGCATCGACTACCTATTTCTACAAGGTGATGGCTGTCAATGAGGCAGGTGAATCCGAGCTATCCGCTGCAGCGCAAGCGACTACGAATAAAAGTACGAATTCGGGGACTTCTCCATCAACACCTACAGATCAAACTCCTGTGAAGCCTGGTGAAGTGAAGGCAGAAGTTGATGCAAATGGTAATGCCAAAGCTTCAGTCACAGCCGATGATGTGAAAAAAGCTCTATCTGAAGCGCAGGCTGGTACCCTGAAGTTACAAGTTCAAGATGTCCAGAATATGAAGCAGGTTACGGTCTCTATACCGGTTGATCAGGTGGAAGCAGCCAAAGAAGCAGGCATTAAACGTATCGAGATTTCCTCCGGATTCGCGTCTGTACAGCTGCCTGTATCGTTATTCGAAGGCACGGCAAGTCATGCAAATGTTGAATTAACCATAGCTAAGGTGGACAACAGTACGTTGCCCCAAGAAGTGCGCGGAGTCGTAGGGATGAACACTGTATATGACTTCAACCTGAGCGTTAATGGTGTGAAAATCACCGACTTCGGTCAAGGTCAACCGGTGAAAGTAGCGGTACCTTACACGCTTAAGCCTGGTGAAAACCCGGGTCAGGTCGTGATCTACTATTTGACGGATGATGGCAAGCTCGAAGTGATCAAGAATGGCCGTTACAACAAGGATACGGGCATGGTGGAATTTAACGCGAAGCACTTCAGTAAATACACCGCCATCGCCAATCCCGTACATTTCAACGATGCAAAAGCAGTCGCATGGGCAAGTGAAAGTATTGAGGGACTAGCTGCACGTGGAATTGTAAATGGAGTTACAAAAGATTCATTTGCACCAGGCAATTCGGTTACAAGAGCCGAGTTTATCCAAATGTTAATGCTGGTGCTTGACCTGAACCAGGTTAACTCAATAAGTACTTTCTCGGATGTTAAGCAAGGCGCATGGTATTATAACTCGATCGCTTCAGCTCAGCAGCTTGGTATCGTGTCTGGACTGACTGATGGATCGTTTGGCATCAACAACAAGATTACTCGTCAAGAGATGGCTGCTATGGCATATCAAGCGATTCAGAAAGCAGGAATTATGCTGTATGAGGAGAATCCGGCATCTGGCTTCCGCGACGCGCAAGACATTGCAAGTTATGCCCAAGAAGCGGTGACTGTTATGAATCAGGCAGGCATCATCAAAGGCGTCGGCAACGACAAGTTTGATCCTAAGGGAACAGCAACTCGTGCTCAGGCGGCAGTTATTCTGTATCAATTGTTAATGAAGTCACTATAATTTCGAATCCGCAAGGATAAAAGGAAAGCACCCTACAGACTCTGGTCTGCAGGGTGCTTTCGATTTTAAGCCAGTTTAAAAGGATTGTTCTAGCAGTTCCAAAGGTAAAAAGGCGTAATCCCCGTGCCTCAGAATGTCGCCTTTGCGAACAGGGATAGGACACTTGAAGAGAGGGCCGTCGATGACGGTGGTATGGAACTCGCCGCCTTCTCCACAAGGGTCAATATCACGGGCTTGTAATTCTTTTATGTAGTCGTGAGTTAATGTTCGTCCCAAATCTTCTTCCCGCATTCCGAGCGACAAATTGACAGTGACCACAATGGAGGTAAATCCGAGATTTATAAACTCCTCGACAGCGTCTAGATGATCCATTTCCCATAACGGCATTCCAAGTTTAAGGCCTGCGATTTGAGTAACCTTGTCATGCCAGCAGTTGTCGATAGGCATATCTAAGTCTCCTGTGACTAACACTTCAGCACCTTGACGCTTAGCTTGTTCTAATAGAGTTATAAATTTATTCTCATAATCATCCCAGCTTGCAGCAGTTGTATAAACAGGCAAGCCAATTGATTCAGCTTGAGCGCGGATAAGCTCAGGAGGCATGCCATGGGATCTGGAACGTTTTCCTTCTTCCTCCATCATGACGATAAGTCCGATTGGTTCTCCAACCTTCATTGATTTATACAATGCCAGGACGCTGTCTTTTCCCCCGCTAAATGAAGCTATAAATTTATGCCCGTGAGCACCATTTTTCCAGTTCACCGTCTCGTTCATTCCTATCTTTCTCCTTTATTATTATGCTTTGTGAATTGTAACATATAGCGATACCCTTTTTAATTCGCCTGTATCGGACTATCTAATTCTTTTTTTCGGCCTAATGTATTTGTGCCAATTACCCCAGCTATAATCAGTACGGAGCCGATCAGGTGATATACCGTCACTTCTTCTCCAAGGAATAGCGCTCCGGCCGTCATGGATACGATGGTAGAGAGATTGGCAAATACGCTCATTCTCGACGCTTCCATCTTGGACAGAATGTAGTTGGACGTTAGTGCTGTGACCAGCGAGGATACTACACTTAAGAATAGGATTGATCCGATAAAGGTGCCGCTGGTGAGAGGTGCGAATAAGTGATGAAGGGTTCCCGCGGACGCATGGCTGGTGAACGAAGTGATTAGGAAAAAGACGAAGCCAATTCCCATCATCAAATAAGTGATTTCAGCCGGCTTGAACTGCTTCGACAGCGAGCGGGCCAGAACGGTATATCCTGCAAATGCAACGCAAGTCAGTAATAACAACGAGATCCCGAGCAGGTTGGACAGATCAATACTGCTGCCTTTCATGACGAAGATAAAGACAACACCAAACACCGACAGAAAGATCGATAGTTTCTGCAAAACGTTAGTTGCCTCTTTCAAAAATAGGGAGGCAATGATCAGCGTGACGACCGGGGTGAACGCGTACAAAATGCCTCCTTCCGCTGAGCTGGCATGCTGAAGCCCATACCCCTGAAGGGTGAAGAATCCAAGCGGGTACATCGTTGCCAGCAGCAGTACTTTGTATAGCGGCTTGTTCCTGTATGAAAGCTTAACCCAGCGAAAAGCTACCGGTATGGACATAAGCAGAAACGAAATGGCAAAGCGGAAGGCCAGCGTGTCGAGCGGGCTGGCGTAATCGAGTACGATTTTGGCAAACAAAAATGATAATCCGATAATGACCGCGTTAAGCACGGCGAGGAAATAAGGAAGTCTTATTTTCTTTTGATTCATGGTGCATCATCCTCTCTAACTCACGGAAGCGTGTTCGCGAACGTTTTAATCCGTTGATTAGAAGATAAGTTATAATAGTAAACCAAACAATGTCATTTTACCCGAACTGTATCGATACAGTTGGCTGGAGGGAATAGGGGGACAGAGTGAAAAAATACTTTTCGATATTATCGGATATGGAGGATAAGATTCGGCAGGGGACCTATCATCCCGGTCAAAAACTGCCTTCTGTCCGAAGTGCTGCGGAAGTCTATGGATGCAGCATCAGTACAATTACGAGGGCATATGCGGAGCTTGAGAAGCGCCACGTTATCTATTCGGTTCCGCAAAGCGGCTTTTATGTCGTTGTGAAGCCGGGAGATTGGCGCGATAACCGGGACAGCAAAATGATCTACTTTGCTACAGTATTACCGGATCTGGACGCGTTCCCGTATTTGGATTTTCAGCATTGTCTTAACAAAGCGATTGATATTTACAAGTACGATTTGTTTACTTATGGCGATCCGCTAGGACTGGAGTCCTTTCGTCACACGCTTGTTTCTCATTTGGCCAATGATCAGGTATTCACCAAAGCGGAGCGTATTATCGTCACCTCAGGAGCGCAGCAGGCGCTTGAAATATTAGCGAAAATGCCTTTCCCAAATGGCAGAGAAGCGGTATTGGTAGAGCAGCCGAGCTATGATAGGTATTTGCGATTTTTGGAGAGAGAGGGCACACCCGTGTATGGCATCGCTCGTACGGCGGCAGGTATAGATCTGCAGGAATTGGAGCGATGGTTCAAGAGCGGCAAAATCAAATTTTTCTATACCATGTCCAGGTATCATAATCCGCTAGGCACCTCTTATAGCGTGGATGAGCGAAAGGCTATAGCGAAGCTGGCTGGCAAATATGATGTGTTTATTCTAGAAGATGATTACATGGCGGATTTGGGCTCAGACCGGCAAATGGATCCCATTTATGCCAGTGATGGGGGAGAGCATGTCATCTATGTAAAGAGTTTCTCTAAAATCATCTTTCCAGGCTTAAGAGTAGGTGCAATCGTATTGCCGGAGCGGCTGCTGAAGCCTTTTTATGCTTATAAAATATATCCTGATACCTCGCTGTTATCCCAGGCGGCGCTTGAAGTATACATCAAGAATGGCATGTACGAGCGGCATAAGCATAAAATAGGCAGCCTGTACGCGTCACGCATGCTGGCTTTGAATGAATCAGTGGAGCGGTACAATGAACCGGGGCTGATGGAAGTGCCTGATATCCGATCAGGCATCTATACGCATTTTAAGCTGAGGCCGGAAGTTAATGTTGACCGTCTCCTAAAACGGCTTGCTGAGCGTCATATTAGTGTTGTGCCAGGTAAAGGGTTCTACTTAGAAAATTATCTAGAGCGGGAGAAGTTCCTGCGGATCAGCATCTCCCAGACACAACCTGAGCATATCGATGAAGGGGTTAGAGTGATCGTGGAGGAAGTGAAAAGGGGCAGCCGCTGAAGGATGAATCGTTCAATAACTGCAAATAATTGGTGCCTTCCTACATTCATGCTGTCCTGGCCAATTGATAGGATGAAGAAAAGGAGGGGTAATCATGAATTTTCGTAACGACCTCACTCTAGAAAACCACAAAGTTGTTCTTCAGCCTTTGCAGTCCAGGCATGTGAAGGAGTTAGCTCAATTGCTCAGTGATCCGAGAGTTTGGGAGCTGACTTGGCGAAAAAACAATACGGAGCAAGCGATTGAGTCTGCTCTTGAATCTGCATTGGTAAGTAGAGCAGAAGGAACGCAGCTTCCTTTCGCTATTATCGATAGAGCCAGTGGACGTTTGGCAGGGACGACACGGCTTGGTGATTTGGATCTATCCAATCGAAACGTTGAAATCGGATGGACATGGCTTTCTCCAGAGTTTTGGGGCAGGGGGATTAATTCGGCTTGCAAGTTGCTTCTCCTTCAGTACTGTTTCGAGGAGCTGGGTGTGATCCGGGTTCAATTTTCCGCCAGCGGCAAAAATGTAAGATCGCAAAGAGCGCTGGAGAAAATCGGGGCAATAAGGGAAGGTGTGCTTCGCGGGCATCGACTTGATGCAACCGACGGAGGTACGCTTCATGATAATGTCTTCTATGGTATTTTGGAAAAAGAGTGGCCTCTTGTAAAGGATCGGCTCCTTGAGATGGATGAGGCCGGTAGCGGCGGATAAAAGAGGAAGTTATGAACCGGGAGTCTCCTTGATGGAGATGTCCCGGTTCTTATGGTTATAAGGCTAAGCTGCGGGGAATAATATTGTAATACTGTCCATCGAAATGAGTGATAGAAATGAAGGAAGTTACCTTTAAAGCCTATGCGATTACGAATGAAATTGATTTGAACCAAATCGCCATCCATTGCGGAATTCCTAAGAAATACACCTGGGAGCAGCCTTTGATCTTGAAAGGTGATATTCTAGCGGCCATCCTGAAACGTCCAGTAGACGGTTCACAGCAGGTACTAGTGTTTTCCTTCGGCAGTATTGTCTTCGTTAATTATTCACGACCTGAAGATATAAAGAGTTTTTTGAGTTATGTCCAGGCCTTCGAGCCGGACATCAATATTTCGAATATAGACCGATATACCGATGATTACCGTCTTCATTACGGCGAGATCGAGACGATGGAGTTAACCGATGAATACGTGGAAGTACCTGAATATGAGGAGTTTCATCCTGAGCTTATAGCCACGGTACTGGCGAAATCGGTTGCGCTGGAGAAGATTGAAGAGCAGCTTGGGAAGATCCATGACAAGCTTGAGAACATGATTGAACGGCTGGAAAAAGGAAGGCTCAGAATCGGCAACAAGGAACTGGCCAGGACGACGGCCATCATCTTGCGTTACGAGTACAACACCCTTGGTTATATCATGATTTTGGACAAGCCTGATATAACATGGAGTATTAGCCATGCCGGCGAATTTTATGATAAAATGCTGGAGTTTTTTGAGCTGAATGATCGATATAAAATTTTAAAAAGTAAAACAGATCTTTTACATCACATCATGGAGGGGTTCTCCACGATCAGCCATTCGATACGGGGGTTATTTGTAGAATGGATCATTGTTATCCTTATTGTTATTGAGGTTGTTCTGACCGTATTGCAGATTGCGGGATTGCTGCCATAAAGGGTTTTGCCCGTTGGACGGAGAATGACTAATCGACTGACAAAATGCCGAATCGAATACGACCTCAGTATTCCATATGGAGGATCGAGACGATGACCATTAAAGAGCAGACGATCGTAGCGTCTACGGGCAACAAAATCCTGACCAAGGATAAAGAGATTCGTATCGTTGGGAAAATGGATGAACCGCTTATTTTGATCCTGGAAAATGTATTAAGCTCCGAGGAATGCGACTTGATGATTGACTTGGCTACAGCTAGAATGCAGCGAGCCAAAATAGGGAACTCTCACGATGTTAGCGACGTTAGAACTAGCAGCAGCATGTTCTTCGAGGAAAGTGAAAATGAAAGCATTAAACAAGTGGAATCCCGAGTTGCTGAGCTGATGAATATTCCGGTCTCTCATGCGGAGCCGCTGCAAGTGTTACGTTATCAGCCTGGTGAACAGTATCATCCTCATTTTGACTATTTCACAAAAGGTAATGACGTTAATAATCGGATCAGTACGCTGGTGATGTATCTGAATGATGTGGAAGAAGGCGGGGAGACGTATTTCCCATCGCTTCATTTTTCGGTCACACCTAAGAAAGGCAGTGCCGTTTACTTCGAATATTTCTACAACGATGCCCACTTAAACGAATTAACGTTACATGCGGGTCATCCTGTAGCAGCCGGAGAGAAATGGGTCGCCACCCAATGGATGAGAAGACAAAGATATCGCTAAATTTTTCAAATAGACAAGAAGGCCGGGATCCCGCTGAGGATTCCGGCCTTCTTTATTAGCGGCAAGTAAATTTTAGGAATATCCGCTAATGTCCGGAGTTGAATGAACGGATCTGTGTTACAATGATGCTTTGTGAGTGCTAATTAAGGTTTATATAAATGATTGGAGATAAATAATAATGAGTTTGTTAACAGTAGAGCAGTTATCGCATACGTTTGGCGATCGGGTGTTGTTTAGGAATGTGTCTTTCCGTCTGCTTGAGGGGGAGCATGTTGGGCTTGTTGGTGCGAATGGTACAGGTAAATCTACGCTTATGAATATTTTGACAGGTAAGCTGCTCAAGGACGAAGGCAAGGTGGAATGGACGCCGCGTATTCGTTACGGTTATTTGGACCAGCATACGAAGCTTGAAGCAGGGAAGACAATTCGTGATGTTCTGAAGGATGCATTTCTGCCGTTGCTCGTATTGGAAGAGGAGCTTAACGACATTGCTGCGCAAATGGGCGATGCCGATCCGGATAAGCTGGAGCAGCTGTTAGAACGTATGGGTGAAATTCAAGAGGAGCTTGAAATCGGCGATTTCTACTTGATCGATGTAAAGGTCGATGAAATGGCCAACGGCTTAGGCCTTAATGCAATCGGGCTTGACCGCGATGTTACCGCACTAAGCGGCGGACAGCGGACGAAGGTTCTGCTTGCCAAGCTGCTGCTTGAGAAGCCAGGCGTTCTGCTGCTTGATGAGCCTACCAACTATTTGGATGAAGAGCATATTAACTGGCTGACCAATTATTTGAAAAACTATCCGTACTCGTTTGTTCTGATCTCTCATGAAACTGGCTTTATGAATCAGGTTGTTAACGTGATTTATCATCTTGAATTTACGAAGATGACGCGTTACTCGGCCAACTATGAGAAGTTCTTGGAGATGTCTGAGCTGAACAAAGCGCAGCATATCGACGCATACGAGAAGCAGCAGGATTATATTAAGAAGCAAGAAGAGTTTATTCAGAAAAATAAAGCTCGTGCTTCAACCTCTGGACGTGCGAAAAGCCGTGAGAAGCAGCTCGTCCGGATCGATCGTATCGATAAGCCGGAGGAAGCGGCAAAGCCAACCTTCAACTTCAAAGAGTCTAGAACCAGCGGCAAGACGGTATTTGAAGCTGAGGGAATGGTCATCGGCTATAACAAGCCGCTGCTGCCTAAGATGGATATGGTTATTGAGCGAGGCGACAAGATTGCAATCGTAGGCTGCAACGGCGTTGGTAAGTCGACGCTGCTTAAGACGATTCTTGGTGTTATTCCACCACTGGATGGCAAGACTTATCTTGGCGATTATTTGACTCCTGCCTACTTCGAGCAGGAAGCGAAGGCGCCTACGATGACTCCGCTGGAGGATGTATGGGATGAGTTCTCCTTCATGAACCAACATGAGGTTCGCGCAGCGCTTGCCCGCTGTGGTCTGAAGAACGAGCATATTACACGTGCTCTGAATCAACTTAGTGGTGGAGAACAAGCGAAGGTTCGACTTTGCAAGCTGATGATGCGAGAGAGTAACTGGATCCTATTCGATGAGCCGACGAACCATTTGGACATCGTCGCTAAAGCCGAATTGAAGCGCGCTCTGAAAGCTTACAAAGGTACAGTCGTACTCGTCTCTCACGAGCCTGATTTCTATGAAGATTGGGTAACAAAAACATGGGATGTTGAATCTTGGGCTATGCAGAGCCAAAGATAAAAAATAGATGGAATTGGGAGGCAGTCACGAATCCGTGATGTGCCTCCCTTTTTTGTTGATTACGACCCAACATTTTGCCAAATACATAAGGACATTCCCATTGGGGCCGGGCTGAGCTATGATACCCTCAAAGTCACTATAGTAACGGGAGGTATTACAGTGGATCGACCAAACATTCTGCTTATTACTAGCGATCAGCAGCATTGGAATACGATAGGGGCATTTAATCCAGAGCTTCATACGCCTAATTTGGATCGGTTAGCGAAGGAAGGGACGACGTTCACTCGGGCCTATTGCCCAAATCCGACCTGTACACCTACACGGGCATCCATCATTACCGGGACATATCCAAGTCAGCATGGGGCGTGGACGCTTGGTACAAAGCTGCTCGAAGACCGTAAGACAATTGGGGCAGATTTCTCAGAAGCGGGCTATAAGACATCGCTGGTTGGCAAAGCTCATTTTCAACCGCTGCACAGCACGGAGGAGTATCCATCGCTGGAAGCCTATCCAACGCTGCAGGATTTGGATTTCTGGCGTAACTTTAATGGTCCGTTTTATGGCTTTGACCATGTCGAGCTGGCGCGTAATCATACGAACGAAGCACATGTAGGGCAGCATTATACCCTCTGGTTGGAGGAGAAAGGCTGCGATAACTGGCGGGATTACTTCCTAGCACCAACAGGGACGATGGATCCATCAATTACACACACTTGGCCAATCCCAGAAGAGTTCCACTATGATACGTGGATTGCCGAACGAACCAACGCTCTTCTTACACAATATAAGGAGGCTAACGAGCCATTCTTCTTATGGTCGAGCTTCTTTGATCCGCATCCTGACTATCTTGTACCCGAGCCTTGGGATCGTATGTACGATCCCGATAAGCTGACGATTCCGGGAGTGATCCCAGGGGAGCATGATCAGAATCCACCGCATTTTGGGCAAACACAGCAGGAGAATCCAGACTTCTCTCACTTGCTGGAGACAGGGCGGGCGATTCATGGCTATCAATCACATCTGCTGCCGGAAACGGAACGTAAGCAGCTAGTAGCGACCTATTACGGGATGATCAGCCTTATGGATAAGTATATCGGCCGTATATTGGATAAGCTCGACGAGCTGGGGCTTGCTGACAATACGATTGTCGTGTTTACGACGGATCATGGTCACTTTTTTGGCCAGCATGGCTTGCAATATAAGGGAGGCTTCCATTATGAAGATCTAATCAAGCTTCCGTTTATTGTTCGTTATCCGGGTCAAGTTCCCGCAGGGCAGCAGTCGTCTGCGATCCAGTCTCTTGTTGATTTGGCTCCGACCTTCCTTTCTATGAGTGGTCTGGGCATTCGTCCGGAGATCACAGGGGTTGATCAAAGTGATGTTTGGCGTGGCAAAAGCTCTTCAGCGAGAGACCATGCAATCTGTGAATTCCGGCATGAGCCAACGACCATCCATCAGAAAACTTATGTGAATCAACGTTATAAAATCACCGTGTACTACAATCAGACATACGGCGAGATTTTCGATCTGGAGAAAGATCCTGGCGAGCTGCGTAATTTGTGGGATGACCCCGAGCATCAAGCTTTAAAAACAGAGCTGCTGCTGAAATACGTTTGGGCAGAGCTTGGGAAGGAACCAATGCCGATGCCTCGTATTTGGCATGCGTGATCCGGGACAATAACGTGTAGCTATACAAGAGCGAGTTAAGTATCCTTAAGTAAGAGTCAGAATCCTAGGGGAGGTTTGACGATTGAAGGAGCACGCTCATGAATATGTGGATTTCCGTTATTATACACCGTCCGAATTCGAGAAGCTGGGAGGGCTATGGCCCATCCGGTCCGGCAACAATGTGGCGAAAGCCAATTATGCCATAGGCACTCGTATGATCGAGTGTTACTCTATTCACTTTGTTCTGAATGGATCAGTAGATTTTACGTTCGAGGAAGGGAAGGAACGTCTCAGGAAGGGAGATTTGTTCTGTCTGTATCCCGGCCGAAAACATAGCTATCAGGTTGCTGAATATACAACACATTCGCCTCTTCGTATGTGTTGGCTGGCTTTTGACGGGCCGCAGGCATTCCATCTTCTAGAGAGAATCGGGTTGACCGAGGGGAGACCTTATCTTCACGGTAAAGCTTCCGCTGAGGTTCATGACCTCGTCCAGCAGATCTTCGGCTGGATGGCTGATGAAGGGGCAGAGCTTCAGCTTCAGCAAGCCCTTTATCAGTTGTTCGCTATGCTGTCTCTTCCGCCTAATGAGGGTCAGAAGAAGACGGTAGATTGGTTGAAAAAATGCGAGGACTACATAAGCAGCCACTATATGGAGCCAATCAGTGTATCCGATGTAGCAGAGATTGCTGGCGTTCACCGCTCTCATCTATACATGGAATTTACCCGCAGCTATGGGATGGGGCCTAAGCATTATTTGATTCAGAAGCGGATGGAGAAGGCGAGTGAGCTGCTGCTGCAAGCAACACTTACGGTAACCGAAATTGCTCTCTCGCTTGGGTATGCGGATGTGTATGCATTCTCCCGAGCTTTCTATAACTTTTACAGCATCTCACCTAGTAACTATCGTCTGCAGCATCATTCGTCGCAATGAGGTGTCGACCCTTAAAGGCTAATTAAGAGGAAAGTGAGGACATTTAAAAATGAACAATCTTTCGACTATTACTATAGATACAGCAGCCGCCGGTGAAGAACGGATTAACCCGTTTATCTTCGGCCACTTTGTGGAGGATATCCGTGATCATATGGATGCGATGCTCGCCTTCACACTTAAGGACATGGACTTTGAGGAAGAGGCCGCAAGCCATGGTGTATCGGCGGGCTGGTACCCGGTGACGAATGGGAAGAACACACAATACAGCCTGGAGCCGGCCGCTCCTAAGCATTCCGGCCACAGCCAGAGGATCCGTATCCTCAGTGATGACCGCTGTTACGGAGGAATCGCTCAGCGTGTAGCAGTCAAGGGTGGTATGACGTACCGGCTGTCGCTTGTTGCGAGAGCAGCGATTGAACTGAAAGCGCTCGTCTGCGAGTTAGTTGACCCGGAAACAGGAGATCAGCTAGGCAAGGCGGAGCTTGAGCTGAGGAACCATAATTGGCAGACCTATGAGTTCGAGCTTACGGCTTTGAAGTCGCACGAGCGGGCAGAGCTTCGACTTCTTATCTCCTCGGAAGAGGAGGTCTGGAGAGATTCTACCGGCTCGGGTATGTTGTGGATCGATCATGTATCGATGCTGCCGGAAGATAGTGTAGGCTTCGTGAAACGTGAGGTCGTAGAGATGACTCGGCAGCTGAAGCCGGGCATGATGCGGCTGGCCGGCAACTATATTAGTGCCTATCACTTCGAGCATGCGATTGGACCAGTGTTTGAGCGCCCAAATATGGTTAATGAGGCATGGGGTGGATGGACGAACAAGTATTTTGGCACAGATGAGTTCCTTGCCTTCTGCCAAGCAACAGATACTGAGCCGCTAATCTGCGTAAATGCCGGAACGGGCACGCCAGAGGAAGCGGCAGCATGGCTGGAGTATTGTAATGGTGACGAGAGTACACCTTATGGGGCATTGCGTGTAAAGAACGGACATCCGGAGCCATATCGGGTCCGTTATTGGGAGATCGGCAACGAAATTTATGGACCTTGGCAGCATGGGCATTGTACCGCTGAGCAGTTCGCTGAGCGCTACATTAGATTCTCTGAAGCCTTGAAGCTGGTGGATCCGGAGGTTGTTCTTCTCGCTTGTGGTGATGTTGATCCTGCCTGGAATCGTACACTGCTCTCCGCAGCAGCAGAACATATTGATATGCTGACGCTACATATTTACCATGGCTCTGCTACGGTTGGCATTCATCCGGATACGTCGAAGGAAGCAAGGTATGCTGCTGTATCCTCCTTCCCAGAGATATCTCGAGCCATTATTAATCAAGCAAGTGAGCTGATTAACAGCGATACTCGTTATGGCCACGTCAAGCTGGCGATTACGGAGTACAATACCATGTATTATCCGAACACGATTCGCAAAGGGCTGCCAAACGAGCATACACTTGAAGCAGCGGTCGCTAATGCAGCGAATCTGAATGAATTTATCCGTCAGTCGAATCTGGTTCAGATCGGCAGCTACTCTGATCTCGTCAACGGCTGGCTCGGTGGCTGCATTCGGGTAGGAGACCACTATGCCGATCAATATCGCGGTAAGATTGCTGGCTGGAGCGGGAAAAGCCAGACGGTATACGGAACGCCAACCTACCATGTCATGCAGCTGTATGCGAACCGGCCGATTGCGTCGGTCGTACCGGTACAGACGGAATGTGGTTCTTATCCTTGGGAAGGAAGCCGCCCACAGTTTGGACTTGCGGCCACACCGCTGCCGACGCTAGATGTAGCGGCATGTATTGATGACAGCAAGCAGGTGCTCACCGTATTTGTTGTTAATAGAGGCTTGGAACCCGAAGAGGTTGATATCCATGCCCTAGCGTTTGAGCAGGAGCAGGCTGTGATTTGGGAGATTGGTGCTGACGATTACGAGGTGATTAATTCCGTGTTTGAGCCAGAACGGATCCTTGCAACTGAAAGGTCGCTAGCAATTTCGAATGACGGTCACCTCCGGGTGAGGCTTCGTCCTCACTCCGTCAACGTGCTGGAGCTTCGACGCTAAGCAGAAAATAAGAGAAAAAGAAAAGAGAAAAGAGAAAAGGGGGCTGTCCCATCGTCATTAAATGACGATGGGACAGCCCCCTTTATTCATTTTGTACGTAATACAACGATAAGACCCTCGTAGGGTCTTATGAATACTAATTTCACTGAACTACCATTGTATAAAGCCCCCGCAGGGTCTTATTGCACCTCGAAGTGCTCATGACAGCTAGGTTTTCTACGAATATTATGAAAATAAGACCCTCACAGGGTCTTATGAGTATTAGTTTCGCACAACGAACATTAAATAAGACCTTCGTAGGGTCTTATAGGACGTAACTAGTTTTACCAGACTGTCCCATGTAGGGGAACTCCTTGAATTTCCCTACATGGGACAGTCTCTTTTTTATAGGATATATTTGGCACTATTATCCTATATCATAATTAATTGTGTAAATATTTAACATAAATGGTCATGGATATCCCTCTTTGGGACTTTAAGCTTAGTTTTGTGTAACTAATTCTCAGTTCTTCATATTTTAGAAACAATTTTAGGTTATTATGAAGTAAAATCATCTATTTATAGACTTTTTTTGAAATTTCCATTAAATTCTAATCATCATACAATAAAAATATTAAAATTTTATATTCAAAAGATGATAGAATAGCAGAATATATAGATGGAGTTGAAGACGGTGAAAAAGCGGATTACTCTTCTGGCGACCCTGACAGCTGTACTGCTGGGAGTGGTCTGGTTTTTTAGCAGTCTGGGTGACAGCAGAAGCGATGGCAAAGCGGTTGAGGCGGCTCCCGCTAGATACGGGGATACGCTGGGGTTTAAGCCACATCGTCTGGAGCTGCAGCGGTTCATTGAGCAGAAGCTGGTGGGCGAAGCTGGTGTCTATACGAATTATAAGGAAACCGATGAAGCCGCGGAAGTCGCAACTGGGCACGAGACGTTAAGTGAATCTGCAGGTCTGCTTATGCGTTATTATGTGCTGACCGGGCAGAAGGATGCCTTTGACACCGTGTGGTCCCGGGCAAAGCAGACGCTGGCAACGGAAGCTGGCTTTAGTTATCGATATAGTCCTTTGCTCGACAAGAAATACCCGGTTAATGCCGTCGTTGACGATCTGCGGATTAACCGCGCGCTGTATGAGGCAGAAACTGCGTTTGGAGATGCGTACGGACAGGAAGCTGATCGTTACGGTGATCTTGTATTTGAACATAATGTCCAGCAGGACAAGCTGTTTGATTTCTACGATATAACCTATGGTACGACTAATGATTTTCTAACTTTATGTTATGCCGATTTTCAATCTATTCGATTGTTAGACGCCTCGTCAAAAGATAAACGGAAATTGGAAAACAAGCTTTTGGAAATCGTCTCGGGTGGGTATTTATCTGATAAGTTCCCGTTCTATGAAACCCGCTATGAGTACGCAACAGATACATACGGTGACCATGAGGGTGAAATAAGTACGATCGAGTCACTGCTGACGGTGTTGTCTCTCGCTGAAATCGGCAAGGAGCGTGCCCCAAGCATCACGTACATTAAAAAGGTTGTGGAGGCAGGCACGCTGTACGGCCGTTATGATCGTGAAGGTAAACCGGTTACGGATATCCAATCTACAGCCGCTTATGCCATTGCGGCGATGATCGGCTCAACGATTGGGGATAAAGGGCTTTATGAGGACAGCATTCACCGAATGGAGCAATACCGAATCGAGGATGGGACAAGCCCGATTAATGGAAGCTTCGGGAATGCTGCTACTGAAGAGGTCTATTCGTTCGATAATTTGTTGGCTTTATTGGCTTATGCCTATTAAGACTTCATAGGAACGGTGCGGAAAGGGGCATAGCATGAATAAGCTGCAGCGGATGAAATTGAAACAAACGCTTTTCTTCTTAGAAAAGTACATATCTCCGGCCTCGCTGGCAGCGTTTGGCGTTGCGCTTATTTTGCTGATTGAGCTCTTTATTCCTCCTTATGTCGGCATGGCGGATAACGGGGATTATTACCGGATTTTGTACAGCAACGGCTTGTACTTTAATGTGCCGGATTATACGAGCCAAACTCTCGGATATTTTGTCAAAACTTTCGGAATTTTCCAATTTTATAATGAGAATAGTGCGCTGTTGTGGTCTTCGCAGACACTATTTGTCCGCTTATCTCTTCAGATCAGTGAGTGGTTTGGTTATGATAAGCAGTTTGATATACGAATACAGGCAGCGCTGTACGGCGTGCTGTATGTTGGTGCCGTGTATTTGCTCGTGAAGGCCGTAACCTGGAAGGCTTCACGCAGAGCAGGCTACGGGCTGGCAGTTGCTGCGATTTTCGTATTTGGGGACATCGGGTATGTCGCGTATTTCAATTCTTTCTATAGTGAGAGTGTCGTGCTCATTATGCTTCTGCTCTTGTTCAGCGCATGTATGCTGCTTTACCAGCGGCAGTACAACGATTATTTCCTGCTGTTCCTGTTTGGCGTTAGCGCGATCATACTCACGACGAGTAAACAACAGAATGCGCCTATTTGTCTAATCGTTGCGATTGTTGGGGTATTGTTCGTCTTCCTGCGGCGGGAGAGGATATTTCGGGTAATCGCCGGATTACAGGCGGTTGTTCTGCTTCTTACAGCAGTGGGGACGTATGCTCTAATTCCGGAGCAGTTCGTAAACATAAACAAATACCACGCAATGACGCGAGGTGTGTTGATGACGACGGATAATCCGGAAGAAGCGCTGGCCTTTTTTGGCATAGACAAGCAGTTTGCCGTCCTTACCGGTGAGATTTATTATGATCAGTTCTCACCTATTCCCGTCGAATCAGAAGAGATGCAGACTCAATTCCTGGACAAGTATGGATTCCCATCTATCGCGCGGTATTACTTGTCCCATCCCGATGCAGCGAGCAAGATTTTCGAGACAGCAGCGCGTAATGCCTTTTCGAACCGAACGAAGCTTGGCAACTACGAAAAGGCGGCGGGCAAGTCGTTTGGGGCACGTACGGTGGCCTTTTCCGGATACAGCTATCTGAAGGAGCTGGCGGCTCCCAAGACATCGGGGTTCGTAGTGTTATGGATGATTGTGATTGCCGGACTGTATGCCCCTTCGTTCTATAAAGCTGTTAAGGCGCGTGCAATTCGAAGGGCGCTTCGTCTTCCTATTATCCTCATGATGATGGCAGCGGGGCTTTGTGCGATGGGGGTAGCCGTCATTGGTGCCGGAGATGCGGACATCGCAAAGCATGAGTTTTTATTCGCGGTGGCGTTTGATCTGGTAACCTTCTGGACGGTAGCCGACTGCGTCTGCCGCCGGTTATGGGGACCAAATGCGCAGAGAAATGCAGGCGAAGAAGACGACGAACAATCGTTGTTGCAGCAGCAGGAGGGACAGCAATGAGCAGACTAGCAGCAATTAAGCTTTGGTTGTTCTATACGGTATGTCTCAGCTTACTGGGAGCTTTGCTGCTCCCGGCTTCCGCGGCTGCACAAGAGGAGTCCAAGCCTACGAATGTACTGCTCGTCTATGACAGCTTGGGGGTTGATACACCTGCGGCTGGTAATGTAGAGGCTTTACAGCAGCTGCTTCTATCGTTTGGGATGGCAGTTAAGACATTGGCTTCTGACGACTATAAGCCGGAGATGGCAGCGGATTACGAGAAGCTGATCACGGTATGTAACACGGAGGATTTGTGTGACTCCACCAAGCATGGGGCTGAACTATACACAGAAAAAGACCAGCTGCATATCGGTTACAATCCCTCCGACCTTCTTCGCGGAAAGCTCGCTTTGCAGACGGAGACTAGAACGAGGCAATCGCTTAAGCTGTCGGTTGATGGACTCTCGCAGGACAATGTATTCGTCAGTCGACTGGATTTCATTGCAGAAGGAAAGGGCGAGACTTACGGACGAATGACGTCTACGGACGGGACTATTAATGGTCCATTCGCTATTAAGGCTGGCGGCTATGCCTATGTGCCGTATTTCGAGCCGGGCAATATGAGTGAAGTGGCGATTACCTACGTTCTGCGAGCATGGCTTGGTATAGAAGCTGCAGATACTCCCACACAGGCGTATTTGCTCATTCGTGGAGTGACGCCGTTCATTGATTTGAATAGACTTGAGGGGCTCTCGAAGCAATTGTATGAGGCCGGCATTCCGTTTCTGGTTAGTGTTAGCCCACTGTTCAGCAATACGGATTATCCGGCAATGAAGCGATACCTGGCTGCTCTGCAAACCGTGCAGTCCTATAACGGCAGTGTACTTGTCAACGTACCGGCACCAACGTCTATGGGACAGGATGCTTCGATCCTAAAGGAGCAGATGGACGGGTTTTTAAATGATTTGGCCGAAGTGGGTATTGCCCCTCTTGGCATGACGGGTGAAATGAAGAGAGCGCAGGAGAAGAGTGGACGCGAAGCGGGCTTTGCGTTCTCGGATACAACGATTTTGTTCCCAAATGAAACAGCATTCATGCAGGAACAATTGGAGGCTGTTCAGCCGTTTACTTCATCACCTTACAGTATGCGGGGAGAAGAGCTGCTCCAGGTTAATCGTGCAGACAAAATATGGCCTGCTTTTCCAGTTGATCTGGCGATCACTTTTGATTGGTTTGAGAGTGAAGCCAAGCAGGAGGAGGCTGTTCATTCTATAGCGGGCAGTTGGCTGCCATTCGCCGACTTTAAGTCCGGTGAGCATAGCCTGAGCAGCAGTTCGCACAAAGCCGAATCTTTACAAGGGGCACTGCTTCTCGACGGCAAGCTGGTTGACCTGCAGGATCAGTCGAATCCAACGGAGGAAGCGCTTCAAGTGAAGGCACCCGTACAAAAAGAGAGCTTTCATTTATTATTTTCGGTGCAGAACAGGGTCTTGATTGTACTGATTGTAACAACATTAATGCTGTTCGTCGTCTTCCTAACGGTGGGATATCGATTGTATAAGAAAAAATACTACAAGTCGGGAGGGAGTTTATGACGATACCGGATATATTAATGGTTATTTGCGTTTTATGTATCTGGTCTTTACTGCTCGTAAATATAGCGCTGATCATCGCTGGTTACTTCTACTATATGAAGCTGGAGAGTGAGATGCCGCCCGAGCTCGTAGGGGAAGCGCCTTTTGTATCCATTATGGTACCGGCCCATAATGAAGGCAAAGTGATTACCAAAACGGTAGAGTCATTACTCGCACTTGATTATCCGCATGACCGGTATGAAATTATCGTTATTAATGATAATTCTTCAGATAATAGCAGTGTACTGCTAGGTCAATTGCAGGAGAAATATAAGAGCCGCAATCTGATCATCATTAATACCGATAATATTACCGGAGGTAAAGGGAAATCGAACGCGCTTAATATCGGCTTCACCCGCAGCAAGGGGGAGCTGATCGCCATTTACGACGCAGATAATACCCCGGAGCGGACTGCGCTTCGTTATCTTGTAGCCGAAATTGTTAATGACGCTAAGCTTGGCGCGGTTATCGGCAAATTTCGGACGCGGAATCGGGATGAGAACCTGCTTACCCGATTTATTAATATCGAGACCTTATCGTTTCAGTGGATGGCACAAGCCGGCAGGTGGAAGCTGTTCAAGCTGTGTACGATTCCAGGCACCAACTTCATCATGCGCCGGCATATTATTGAGGCGATTGGAGGCTGGGACACGAAGGCGATCGCTGAAGATACAGAGATCAGCTTCCGTATTTACATGATGGGTTACCGGATCAAGTTCCAGCCCAAGTCGGTTACCTGGGAGCAAGAGCCCCAGACGGTTAAGGTATGGTTCAAGCAGCGAACACGCTGGGCGAAGGGCAATATTTATGTGATTGTCAAAAACATCCCGCTGCTCTTCCGTCCGGAAGCGCGTACCATTCGCTTTGATATCCTGTATTTTCTAGCCATCTATTTCTTACTTGTCACATCGCTCTTAACATCGGACTTGTTACTCGTCCTGCATGCTCTAGGTTATGTCCATACGACGATTTCGGGACTAAGCCTCTACTTGTGGATGCTCGCCATCACACTGTTCGTGGTTGGGACGTTTGTTACGCTTATTACGGAGAAGGGCGAAATGCGTCCTTCGAATCTCGGTATTATTTTACTTATGTACATCAGTTACTGTCAGCTATGGATGCTCGTCGCTGCCAACGGCCTTTATCAATATGTGAAGGACGTTATTTTTAAACGCGAAGCCAAATGGTACAAAACGGAACGGTTCTGAGAAGGAAGTGATCACATGAATAGAAGAACAGGAATTGCGGTATGGGCGGTAGTTGCTCTGCTTGCCGCACTGCTTCTTCCGGGCGCAGGGACAAGAACCGCAGCGGCAGCGGAAGTGCAGAAGACATACGAAACACCAATGACGGAAACCTCGCTTTTGGGCACCAGCGCGTATGCTCAGCAGTTTTTTCAGGTGCCGAATTATTGGAAGGTCGAAAGTGCAGCGTTTAGGCTGGATTATAAAGTATCACAGCTTACGATCAATGATTCATCGACCGTTACGCTTAAACTAAACGGCAAGCCTTTCTACACGTTAAGGCCAGGGACCGATACGAATAAAAAGGTGACCCGAACCATTGGTCTTCCGCTTGAGTACTTGAAGAGCGGTGTGAATGAGCTGACGATTGAAGGGGTTATTCAGACTAAAAATAACACGGATCAGATCTGTACCCCAACACAGGATCAGGGCAGCTGGCTGCAAATTTTCAACAGCTCAGGTGTTGATGTGAAATATGGATTGAAGCCTGTAGGTGCAAGTATCAGCGATTTCAGCCGCCATTTTATTGGACTGGATACGGTACAGGATGGGCTTGCTGCTGTATTTGTACCGGAGAAAGGTGATCTGAATGAAACGGAGGCTGCCATCTACGCGTTGTCCGGATTAACAGGTGTAAGTGAGAATACCGCGCACAACATTCCACTCTTGCCTTACCGTGCGGATAATGTGAAAAATAAACCGCTGGGTATTCTCGTTGGACTTACGAAAAACCTTTCGTCAGACCTGCGCGCGAAGCTGAATGAGACATCCCTGCAGGATAAGGCGCTTATCCAGCTTATCCAAAGCGGAACATCTTCTCTACTCGTCGTAACGTCAGACAATGAGGAAATGCTGAAAAAAGCCGGCCGTTTCATTGGCAATTCCGCTTTGATGGAACAATTACAGGGCTCGTCGAAGCTTGTGGACGAGGCGACAGAGGTCAATACGCCAGTCTCCAGCATCAGTCGTTATTTTCCGCTGACGGATTCGGGTGACAAGCTGACCGGCTCATCGCATCGGGAGAAAAATTATTTCATCACGCTGCCTAGTAACCGCTCCATTGCGGAAGCCAGCAAGCTGAGTCTGGATTTCCGTTATGCTACCAATTTGGACTTTGACCGTTCGATGATTACGGTTCTTGTTAACAATGTACCAATCGGCAGCAAAAAGCTGACCGCCGAGCGTGCGGGAGGCGACAATCTCGAATTAACGATTCCGAAGAACCTTGGTATTTCCGGTAACTTCACGATTACGACGGCTTTTGATTTGGAGTTGAAGAACGCTATATGCACTGGTAATCAGGATCAGATGCCTTGGGCGTTTGTTTCCAAGGATTCGGTGCTTCAACTGAATACAAAGGATCGTACGGATATGCTGTTCAATAATTACCCGTATCCGTTCCTTCGGGACGGCAGCTTTAACCGGGTAGCTGTTGTATTACCCAAAACCCGCGACGACTACACGTATGCGGCACTTTCGAATTTGTTTAATCTCATGGGTCAATTCGCGACCTCTAATACCGGTGAAATCCGGTTTTATACGGATGAAGTAGCGGAGAGTGAACTGAAGGACCGGCAGGTTATCGCGATTGGATCCTACGCCGATAACCGCTACATTCGGGATAATAACGACAAGTTGTATTTCCAATATGACGAGAAAGGCCAAGGCTTCCAATCTAATGAGAAAGTAAGTATTGAAGAAGGCTACGGGCGGAGGATTGGGACGCTGCAGCTTATCGACTCTCATTATGGCAAGGGACATGGCTTTCTGGCTATAACGGGGAGCAGCTCGGAATACGTCTATTTAGCATCAAAGCTGGTCGGTAACTCGGCTAATTTATATAAAATTTTCGGTGACGGGGCAATGGTCGATAAAAACGGACAGGTTAACGCTTTCCGATTCAAGAAGGTAGCTGAGTCAGAAGAGCCGGCTGCACTTACCCAAGTACTTGATCGCAGCGACGTTGTCAGCTTCATCGTCGTGATCATGCTTGTGCTTGTTCTGGTGCTCGTATCGCTTGTGCTTCTCGTTCGTAAGCACCGGAAGAAGAGAAGAAGGAGGTAGGAATCATGAGACGTAACTCAAGCCTGATATCGGATGGGGGCTTCCTGCTTCTGTTCATTGCGTGCTTCGTCACGATCATGTTTACGGCGCGTGATCCGAATCTTTATCTGCAAAATATTATCTTCTTGAATGTGGCGTTCCTGATCGCGATCATCACGTATTTTACGACGATTACGACGGGGCTTATTTTAAACATCCTGTTTGTGTTCGGGTATGGTACGTTCACGATCTATCAGACGGTTGTGCAGGGAGATGTCGTGACCGCCCAAAGCTACTTCTGGCTGTTCATGACGCCGGTGTTTACCGCGATAACCTGGATGTTCACCCAGGCGAGCAAACAGCTTCAAGAGCAGAACGACATGCTGACGAAGAAAAATGCTTCTCTCGCAACGATGGATGAGAGTACGAATCTGAAAAATATGCTATCCTTCCAGAAGGATACGACAGTGTTCATGGCATTGTCAGATCGCTACAAGATTCCATTAACGCTGCTCGTTCTGAACGTCAAATACTGGCATGAGCTGAGACGTATGATCGGCGAGGAGCAGCTTAATGCGGCTGTCTACAATATTACAACGATCAGCCAGACCAGCATTCGGGCGAATGATTCGCTGTATATGCTGACGCAGGATAACCCGACTTGGGGGCTGCTCCTATTCACGGACCGGGACGGCGCAGATATTGTGATGAATCGGATCCGGAGCAGAATGATTGAGATGAACGAGACGGAGAGATCAAGCCGCAACCGATTTGAGCTCAACCTTAGAATGGGTGCCTTCGAGTATAATGCCGAAGAAACACCTACACCTCTGGAGTGGATCGCTCGGGCACGGAAGGAACTAGAGTATGATGTATAGCAGAGAGTTTGTTGACTCTGCTCAAGGAAAGGCAGCTGCGAATCGCATGCTGCCTTTTTAGTTTATTGCGCAATCGTCTTAAAATATTGATAAATCCGGTCCAGCTTCTGCTCTTGCTTGCCTTGTTTTTTCTCCATGCCGCCAAATTCGAAAAACTTCACTTTCTTAATACCAACATAGCTGAGCAGGGCTTTTCGCATAAGCACCTTATGAGCGTTATTCAGCCAGAGCAGCGGATAGAGAGTGGGACCCTTCATCGTGGAGACACATACAACCGTCTTACCCTTCAGTAAGCCTTCCGGAAGCATCCCGCCTTTATCGCGATAAGCGAAATTGGAAGCGAACATGCGGTCAATGTAACCAAGCAGCATTGCAGGGGGCCGTCCCCACCAGATTGGATAGACGAATACGATTTTTTCCGCCCAAAGCAGCTGATTCCGGTATTTCGTAAGCTCCGGATCCCTATGCATATCTCTTCTTCGTTTGTCCTCGTTGAACACGAGAAGCGGATCAAAGGATTCCGCATACAGATCCAGTACTTGGACTTCATCTACATGTGGATTTTCTTCCAGACCTTGTATTGTTCTCTGCAGAAATGAGTAGCTTAGACTATGATGATTCGGATGCGTATAAATAATAAGGGTTTTCATAGGGCACCTTCTTTGTTATCATTTGATAAGAAGTTACCATGTGGTCAAATTAGTTGTCAATAGATAATTGTTATTTGATAACAATTATACGCCTGAGCCTAATACAAGGAGATGTTTTGGTATGGCCTCCAAGGAAATCGTCTTTCAACAATTGGTCTCCCTCATTGCATCCTCTCATCAATTGCATTACGACATGACCAAGGATTTGCCGATGGATGATATTACGCCTCTTCAATATGGCATGCTGGAGCTTTTGTCGGTGAAGCAGCCGATGACCTTAAGTGAAATCAGCGATTGCACAGGGATCTCGATGCCAAACACAAGCCGGGAAATCCGAAAGCTGACGGAAAAAGGGTTATGCGAGAAGACCGGGGATGGGGAAGATCGCAGAAAACAGTACATTCGGCTTTCTTCGCTGGGCGAGGAGAGAATGGCCTTAGCATTCGATCATATGAATAAGCTGTTTATGCAGCAGGTTAAGGATGTATCGGATGAGGAATTGTCCCGAATATCTGAAGCACTGCATGTGCTTGGATCGACCATTTTTCGATAATTAGGGGGATTAATCATGGACAAGAAGATTGATGTTCTTAGTAAGGCACCGGGTCCAGAAGAATATCTTGCTCTAAGAGCTGCAGCGGGATTAAGTCCACGAGATGTGGACGGTGCCAGGATCGCCATGGACAATTCCATCTTTGCGGTTACCTTGAGAGATTCAAGCCAGCAGCTGATTGGGATGGGGAGAGTTATAGGAGATGGCGGCTGTTTTTATCAAATCGTGGACATCGCCGTTCGTCCCGACTATCAAGGCCATGGTTACGGCAAGCGGATTATGACGGAATTGATGGATTATCTAAATACCCATGGGCAAAAAGGGGCTTTCGTCAGTCTGATCGCCGATATACCCGCGGATAGCTTGTACAAGAAATTTGGATTTGAATACACAGCTCCGAACTCCGTTGGGATGTACAAAAAACTATAGAACATGCAAAGAAGCCGTGCTCCTATTCAAGGAGTACGGCTTCTTTTTTCTGCTCCTATTATTTCGATTGTGACGTGCTCGTCATCTGTTTGCGGTCCCAGCGGAATAAACGGTTTAGTACGTTAAATATTACTTTGTTCTCCTTTGTGAGGAGTGGCCCCAGGATGGCCAGAATCAGAACATATAGGGCAGCAAACGGCTGGATCACCGCCATCAGTGCACCTGCCTTAGCGAGATTAGCCATAATGATGGAGAATTCTCCACGTGATACGATGGTCAGTCCGATATTAACGGAAGCTCTAGGCGAAAGTCCTGCGCTGCGCCCAGCCAGCATCCCGGCAGTCAGATTGCCGATCAGCGTGATGGCAACGGCAGCCAGTGACAGCCAGACCGCTCCGCCTAAGGCGGTTGGGTCAATCGTTAGCCCGAAACTGAAGAAGAATACTGCGCCAAAGAAGTCCCGGAAGGGAAGGATCAGCTTCTCGATCCGTTTCATATGTTCAGTCTCAGCAAGTACGAGGCCAAACAATAAGGCACCAATGGCTTCGGCGACATGAATCGTCTCGGAGAGTCCTGCCACAAGGAACAGCCCCGCGAAGATGACCAGTGCAAACAGCTCATTGGAACGAATATTAAGTAGCTTGTTCAGTGTCGGCGCCGCTTTGCGGCCAAGGGTAAGAAGAGCAAGCATAAAGACAAGGGCAATAACCGTAGAGAGTACAATGCCGCCGATCGAGGTTGAACCACTCAGGACGAGCCCGGATAGGATCGAGATATAAACAGCGAGGAATACATCCTCGAACATAATGATGCCAAGAATCATCTCCGTTTCCGGATTGGCGGTGCGCTTCAGATCAACCAGCACCTTGGCGACAATCGCACTAGAGGAAATCGTAGTAATTCCAGCAATAACGAGTGTTTCTTGAAAAGGAAAGCCGCTCAGCCAGCCGAACAGGAGGCCAAGTGTGAAGTTAATGGCGATATAGATCGTTCCGCCGACCGCGATAGAGCGGCCGGACTTGATTAAGCGCCCAACGGAGAATTCCAGTCCGAGATAGAAGAGCAGGAATAAGACGCCAAGCCTGCCCATGAACTCGATTAGAGGAGCGCTTTCGATAAAACGGAAGTCGAAATGCCAGAGTTCAACCGAATGCGGACCAACGGCCATTCCGATCAGAATATAGAACGGAATGACGGAAAACCGGATTTTTGCCGACAGCAAACCAGCCACAGCGATAAGCGCAATAGCGAGGCCAACCTCTAATATGATGTGATCCATGACGATTAATCACATCCATTCATGAGGATTTTTTTCAGTTCTTTATGCTGCGCCCGTTCTCCGGCAACAACAATCGTATTATCAGCGGCCAGAATAACCTCGGGCCCAGGATTGATCTGCTTGGCATGATTGGCGGCGAGCAGAGCAATAACCGTCGTTCCTGTATTTTTACGGATATTCAGCTCTCCGATCGATTTACCGATGCAGGCGTAATGCGCCTCAAGTTTGTACCATTCAATAATGAGCTCATCGAGTGCGACCTCGATCGTCTCAAGCATCTTTGGTTTATACGTCATACCGCCGATCATAGCGGCAGCCATACGGGCTTCGTCGTCATCAAGGGTAATCATGGAGATGCTGGATTCGGGGTTATCGTGGTGGAAATGGTAGCATTCCCGGCGGCCGTCATTATGCACAATTATGACAAGCTGGTCGCCGCTGCGGGTATTCATTTGAAATTTTTTACCGATACCGGGCAAGTCGATTTCACGGATATTCATAGGGAATTCCTCCTCGAGTATGATCGAAATTCTATTCGTCTGTTGTTGCCTTAAATGATCGAATAGGATGTCGTCAGCTTGAGGGGCATGAGCAGGCGTTTGAGCCGCTGCAGGAAAATGAAGGGGAGTAGAAAAACACGCTTGGCCTGCAAGAACAGGCGAGGGTAGCTGATCCAGCAGTAAATCACAGCCAGCAGTGTTGCCATGAGAAGCAGCTTGCTGGCAGGAGACACCGTGACCCTCTTAACAGCTTTCATGCTGTTCGGAAGGCTGTGCTCGATGTGGGCTCTGCTTGATTTCGAGGCATCGAAGTTGCCAAGCATCATGGTTGGCATGCTGAACAGAATAAATGCTCCAAGGAGGAAGAGAAGCAGCGTCAAACGACCTGCAGAATGTGTTGTTCTCATGAATGACGCCTCCCTTCGTTATTCTATCTGCTTTTGCCATTACTGAGCTTATGCGGGATTCGAGCCGTACCTCTTTTACGTCAAAATGGCTATTGAGGTTTCACTCCTTTATCTGGAACAGGAACAGCCCTCGCTGTGGCTTGCCGCTCTTGCGAGCTTCTAAGAAGAAGGCGATACGCAGCGCTTAATCCGACTAGCAGCAGAGACCCAGCCAAGACCGGGGTTAGCAGGAAAGACCAGCCTGCTCCGGACAGGATAACGACAAGTGGATCGGCACCAGCTGGGGGATGAAGGGTTTTGGTTAACTGCATGAAGAAGATCGATAATGCTACCGCTGCAGCCATGGTCCAGGCATGATGACCAAACACATGCAGGAAAGTGAGACCGGTCAATGTGCTAATAAAGTGGCCGCCGATTACATTGCGAGGTTTAGCCAAAGGACTATCTGGCAGGGCGAATACAATAACGCAGGAAGCACCAAAGGGGGCCATTAACAGCGCTAGTCCCAACGAATTTTCAAACAGGAATAAGAGAAAGATGGCAGCAAAAGCACCTATAGCGGGCCATAGGAAGCGGATAGTACGGTCAAACATGGAGCATCATCTCCTTTACGATCGAATGCTTCGATGGTATCATATGCTTAACCATTTGAAAAACGAATATATATGATAACTGTCATTTCGAAATAAAATACCTAAGGAGGCGGTAAAGTGCTGGATCAATGGGATGGGAGGTCGCTCCGAACTTTTCTGACGGTAATGGAAGAGAAGAACTTTAGCCGAGCAGCTGATAAATTGGGCTATGTACAGTCCACCGTGACAACTCATATTGCACAGCTGGAGAAGGCCAGCGGCAAGAAGCTGTTCGACCGTCTGCCAAGAGGTGTTGAGCCAACAGAAGCAGGAGCTGCGCTGGCGCGGTTCGCGAGACAATTTGCGGAATTAAGTCAAGCCTTGGAGGATGATCTTCTTCGTACGGAGCAGCCTCGCGGGGTGCTTAAGGTTCGGGCATTAGAAGCCTACTGCGTGACCAGACTGCCTGGTCTCCTTGCCTCCTATGTAGAGCAGTACCCGGATGTTGAGCTGCAGCTCTCGACAGGGTTTATGGAGGATATTTGCGGCAGGGTACTTGATCAGAAGGATGACCTAGGGATCGTCCCTCGTGATCCTGAGAATGACAATCTCGTATTCGAACCGCTGCTTGTAGAGGAATTAGTGTGGGTAGGTAGTCCGGATGCAAGAGGTGGCGGGAAACAGGTTTACATCAGTTATGGGAATGCTTGCTTGTATCACGAGCTAGGCGAGTCATCCCTTCGTGAAGCGGGATATACCGTGCATGATCGCAGAAGCTTCCCGAGTGTGGAACTGATTAAGCGGATGGTTCAGTCGGGGTTTGGGATATCTTTATTGCCCAGGGTGAATGTGGAGGAGGATCTGCGGTCAGGGAAGCTGATTATAATGGATTTCCCTGTGCCAGAACCTGTTCATCAGGGTTTTATCTATCTGAAAGGCAAGCAGCTTCGGCCGGCGGCGGCAGCATTTATAGAATGGGTGCGTTCTGGGCTTACCTCATAAGACGGCGAATTCGCTCGATCGTACGAATTTATATTGTGATTTTAGCTCGATCGTACTAAAATAAAGGATATCAATGGTCTCAATGATTAGCGAGGTTGGAAGAGCATGAAGGGAACACGGGAAAAAATACTGCAAGCCTCACAAGAGCTTATAGCTAAACTCGGTTACGCCGGCTTTTCGCTAGGTATGATAGCCGAGCATTTGAGCATCAGCAAGGGCGTAGTAACGTACCATTTTCCGCAAAAGGATCTTATTCTGGCGGAGCTTGTGGAAGGCTACTTTCAACATGCAGCGGAGTATATGGGCAGGCATATGGTTATTGATAAAACGGCGCTTGAAGCATTGGAGTCTTATATCGATAGCAATCTGCGTTATGTGGCTGAGAATCGGCTCGGGACATTGGCCATCATTCACATTATTGCAAATCATCGTAACAAGGATGGAGAGTTGATTTTCTCGGATAAAGATAACCAACTTCACCAGCCGCTTATCGAAATTTTTCAATACGGACAAGATGAAGAGAAAAGCTTTAGGGATTTTCAGCCTGAGTTAATGGCTTTGCTCGTTAGAAGCGCAATAGACACGTTAAGCGGACGGATTGCGATGAACGAAATTGCTGATCTTGATGGAACCATTAAGGAGACGATCCGAACTTTTACTTTTGCGACAAGGAGAGAAGGTCATGAAGAAAATTAAAAATGACGGGCTGCAAATCTTAGGGATCGTCCTGAGTATGGTCGGTATTGCTACCATTGCACAGCCGCTTATTCGAGCGCTCTTTGGCAAACCGCTGAAGTATCAGTTTCTTGGACTACTTCCGGACGGTTGGGCATCCTTTGCAGCATGGGCCGTTATTTTGGTCATTGGGCTTGTCCTTGTGACGATTACGCAGGGACTCACTTCAGCTAAAAAAGAATAGCAATTAAAAGAGCAACGGCCTTGATAGCACCGTTGCTCTTTTTCACTTATTGACGATAGATTGGAGCGCCAAATGGTGCTCCGTCAGCTCCGCCGTCTACTTGAAGCTCAGCAGCTTGAACAAAGGAGGATTCATCCGAGGCCAAGAATAAAACAGCATTCGCAATTTCCTCGGGTTCTCCGAGACGGTTCTGCGGAATGGAGTGGGAGAGAGCAGCCTCCAGCTGCATCAGTTGCTCAGGTGAAGAAGCTCCCCAGATTGGGGTTTTGGTCGCGCCCGGCACAACCGTATTCACCCGGATGCCACGCGGCGACAGCTCGGAGGCGAGTACTTTGGCCATGCTGCTAACAGCACCTTTGCTGGCGGCATAAGCTGCCCAGCCAAATCCGCCGGTAGTGGCAAGCACTGAGCCGACAAGGATAACCGACGCACCAGGCTGCAAATAAGGTGCCGCTGCCTGTACGGTGAAGAATACACCAGTCACGTTAATCTTCAGAATATGCTCGAAGTCTTCCAGCTTCGTATCACCAAGTGGTGTACTGCCGGCTACACCGGCATTCGCAAAGACGATGTCCAGTTTGCCAAATTGCTTAATGGCAGCAGCAACGGCTTGCTCTGCACCAGCAGGTTCGGTTGCATCCGCCTGTACAGCGAAGGCATTTTCTTGACCAAGCTCATTAACTGCTGCTGTTAAAGAAGCCTGATTGCGGCCTGTAATAACAACCTTTGCACCTTCCTCTACAAATCTTCTGGCGGTAGCCAGCCCGATACCACTATTACCTCCAGTAATTAATGCTACTTTTTCGTTTAATTTACTCATTATAAACACAACTCCTTATTTTTTAATATGAGAACGATCATTCTATAATATGCAAAAAAATTTAATCTAGAATAGACATTGTTGTCGCAATAATCTGTTGTAATCTCTCTCTATTGTATTGGGTCTTCACCATCACCCGAAGTCCCGTCAGTGCATTGTTGAAGTAGGCAGATAACATCTCTGCATCAAGTGCTGCAGACAGTTCCCCAGTTTGCTGGCCTTTGACGATCAGATCACGGATCAGCTCTTCGGTAAGTTCCCAGCTTCTGTTGACATAAGCTTCAAGCTCGGTATCATGAACGGCTAATTCCACAGCTGTATTCACCATTAAACAGCCTTGCGGACGTTCCTCATCTTGAGCGATCGTTGCTTCCATGAGAGAGCGAATGGCGGCATTTGCTGTGAAGGAGCTGTTGGCCCGTTGTTCAATGGACTTCCAGACCGTGTTGCTATAGCGCTTCAAAGCTAACAAATATAAGGCGTGCTTATCGCCGAAGGTATCGTAGATACTTCTTCTGTGAATGCCCATATGCTCAACAAGATCCTGCATAGAGGTCTTCTCATAGCCTTGTGCCCAGAACAGCTTCATTGCCTTCAGCAGTACAGCATCTTCATCAAATTCTTTGCTCCTGGCCAAATCGTTTCTGCCTCCTTTCGAAATCAGAATATCATATTGAGAACGATCAGTAAAGAATTATTTTTACTGATCGTTCTCAAAAGGGGGGGTGGCCCCCTAATTCGCCCTACTGGAAAATTTTAATAAAAATTAGTTGCAATAGCATTCTATCTGGCATAAGATGAGAATAAAATTAGTTGCAATAACATTCTATTATGGAGGAGGAAATAATCTGAGCGGGCATTGGAAGAAAGGGCATGATAATGCCTCAGAATCACATGGGCAATATATTTCGGCGATCTACCGCCATATGCAGATCTTGATTACAGCAGAGCTGGCGCCATACCGGATTGGAAGCGGGCAGTATATTTTTCTCATGGCGATTGCCTCAAGGCAGCCAGTTACACAGAAGGCCCTAAGCGAGAAGCTGTTTATTGATAAAACAACAACGGCGAAGGCTATTGCGAAGCTGGAAGCGGAAGGGTACGTGCGTAGGAAGGCCGATCCGGCGGATAACCGCTACCATCTGCTCTATTTGACAGAAGCGGGGCATGAGGTAGTACCGAAGGTGCAGGAGGCGTTGAATCGGATCAAAAGTAAGACCCGAAGAGGAATCAGCGATGATGAGTATGGCTTATTATTAACCCTGTTAAAAAATGTGCTTCATAATCTAACGGAGGGGGATGAATAAGATGATTGCACAGCCTTTTATCGTAGTGGAGAATTGCAAAGAGGAAATCAAGTATTATCAAAGCGTCTTTGGCGGTGAGATTGTGATCCTGCGCGAGCAGGGGGACACGGTTCTTAATGCGGATCTCCATGTAGAGGGAACTTCTCTTAAGTTCGCAGATACTAAGGCGGCGAAGCCGGCTGTGAAAGGCGATTATGTTAGAGTGTTTCTGAAGATTGATACGGAGGAAGCGTTCAGGAAAATCTATGAGGAGTTTGCAGGGAGCGGGACGATTCAAGCGGCTATGTACGAAGCACCGTTTAATGGCTATCTGGCGATTGTCACCGATCGGAATGGCGTATGCTGGGTGCTGTCGTATTATCGGGAGGGTTAAAAAGAAAACAACAGTGGGGGAAGTTCCCGCACTGTTGTTTCTTATGGTGCTGGTACGCACGCGGGAAAACTAACGTTGGATCCGGGCATGTAAAAGCTGGTGGTGTGAAAGTCAGCGGTGTTGCTTAAGGAGAAAATGTCTCTTCCGTATCAGTAGGAGGAGTTGTCTCATCTACCCATGGAGGAGCTGTCTGCTCGGTGTCAGTGTCAGTAGGAGAAGGATCTTCAGTTACCGGAGTAGTCGACTCTTCGGTTACTGGAGTAGTTGGTTCTTCACTTGTAGGTTGTTCCGACTGCGAAGGAGTTGAAGGTGTCGTTGTATGTACCGGCGTTGGTGTTGGTGTCGGACTTGGTGTTGGCGCTACATACTGCTGCTTGGCCTCATATGCACCTGTAACGAGCAAATCACGTGTTGCATTGGCTTGTCCGCCAAATTTTCCATCAGTTCCATTAGACAAAATTTTTAATTCGAGGGCCATCGAGACATAACCTTGTGCCCAATCGGATACAGTTGTGTCATTCCCAGTGGCTGCTCTGCCTTCGGTATCTTTGCCAAGAACTCTGACCAAGAACGTAGCGAGCTGTTCTTTGGTTACTTTACCAGCAGGATTGTAAGTGCCTTCTCCATAGCCATCGGTAATACCTGCCGTTTTAAGTGCTTCAATATAAGGCAAGGCGTAACCATTTGCAGGATCATCGCTGCTTACATCGGAGAAGCTGGATGTCTTCAATGAAGAGTCGGTTTCCAGCCCTGTTAGCAAAGCTGCAACCTTAGCGAATTGAGCGCGGTTCATTTCTTCCTTGAGTCCGAAGCTCGTGTCGGAGACGCCGTCAAAGATTCCCGCGCTGATCAAAGCATCGAACTTGGCTTTAGTTGCTGCATCCAAATCCTTCAAGTCGGTGAAATCTGCAGATGTCTTTGTAGTGGCGGCAAAGCTCAATGAACCATAGGTACATAAGAGCAGAGCGAATGCAATGCCTGCGATTTTCTTTTTCATCATACTCATCCCTTTCAAGTTATAATCATTGCAATTGCTATATACAATTATCGACGCAATATTAAAAAATGTTTATATTATTCAGTTAATTTTCCCTATGGAGGTATAGGTATATGGAACTATTATTGGAATGTGTTTTGGAAGGGCAAGATCAGTTGGGCGAAGGCCCTGTATGGGACGAACGGCTGCAGGAGCTGTTCCGGGTTGATATCGAAGGCTGCAAGCTTCACCGTTATCGTCCGAGTGATGGCAGACAAGTCGCATATCAGCTGGATCAGAAAGTAGGTGCAGCAGTTCCTGCAGAGGATGGATCATGGATCCTGGCGCTAGCAGATGGGTTCTATCGTTTCGACCTCGAGACAGGAACAACAACATTAATTGCTCACACCAAAGAGGAAAGTCCGAATAGACTCAATGATGGCAAATGCGATCCGAACGGACGATTCTGGGCGGGCACAATGAGCAGCAAATGGAACCAGCGAAGCGGACATTTGTACGTTCTTGAGGATGGCAAGCTGTCTACGCTCTTGTCCGAAGTTGGCTGTTCGAATGGACTTGCTTGGAATGAAGATGGAACGGTGATGTACTATATCGACACCTTCGATAATTTCGTTTATGCCTTCGATTACGATGCAGCGACCGGTCAGATTTCAAACAGAAGAACTGTGATTACGATCCCGGAAGGAGAGGGCAGTCCGGACGGGATGTGCATCGACTCAGAGGGAATGCTGTGGGTTGGTCACTGGAATGGCTGGCAGATCTCACGATGGAATCCTTTGACGGGTAAAAAGTTGGCAAGTATTCCGCTTCCCGTCAGTAATGTTACGTCCTGCGCTTTTGGCGGCGAGAACCTGGACGAGCTATTCATCACAACAGCAAGAATTGGAAATGACGAATTACAGCTCAGCAAACAGCCGCTTGCCGGGGCATTGTTCCGCGTTAAGCTGGAGGTTAAAGGACTGCCCGTGCAGCGGGCGAAGTGATTAGAATAAATGAAACGACCACTCAATGAAGTGGTCGTTTCATTTATTCGTTGTTACAGCTCATTGAGTAATTTTTGAGCGCGATTTTCACATACTGAAACAAACCATGCATTCATTGATCGAGGAAAATAGCTGCTTTATGCTAGTTAAGAGGTGAGCATTCATGCCAGGCTATGAGGTCTCCAGCCTGAAATAAGGACTCCAGATTTTAGATCTGCTTAAGGAGCAACAGCGCCTCAATCTTACTGAAATCTCAAACCGGATTGAAGTGAACAAGACAACAGTGTTCCGTCTGCTGCACACCTTAGAAGAGATGAATTACATCATTAAGCTGGGCAGGGACTATGAGCTCCATCCGATGCTTTTCAACGATATACAGGCTGTAAGAAGGACGATAAAATGGTCCAAGCTTCAGGCACTTGGCCGGCTGGGGGCGGAGTGCGGAAAAGATCTGTTTGTTGGTACGCTTCATGGACGCGATGTCATCGTCCGTCAGGTATATGAGGCGAATACCGGGCAGATGGTCGACAGGGAGACGAGCGGATCTGTACCTGCCTATCAAACAGCTGTGGGCAAAGTGATATTGGCACAGCTGGAACGTTCGGAACAGCTCGAGTTATTCCTTTCGTCAATCGATCCGATGCAGATAACGGATCAAACCTTCACGGATCCGGATTTATTCCTCCGTCATCTGGAAGTCATCAAGCAGCAGCGATACGCAGCAGATTACGAAGAATTTCGTAAGGGTGTGCAGTGTATCTCTTCCCCTGTGTTTAGCGGGAATAAGGTTGTCGCATCTATTGCTGCAGCGGATTACAGCGATTTTATGCCGAAACACGAAATGAGAAGCTTAACTCGCAAAGTTATTTATGCCGCTGAGGAAATAACGAAAGAAATCAACACGTATGTCAATGCTATGGAATGAGAAATGGGGAGGTACGTTCATGCGCATTGCAGAAGGAGTAGAAATGCTCGAGATTGAAATGAAGCTGGCCGGACGTTCGATGATGATTCATCCGGTTATCCTGCATGATAAAGACACTTGGATACTGATCGACACTGGAATGCCAGGCAATGCAGACGATATTCGTGCTTTTGCAGAACAAGTGGGAATCTCAGGGCTCCCATTAACGACAATCATTCTGACCCATCAGGATATCGATCACATTGGCGGCCTGCCGTCATTCCTGGAGAAGGAAGGCAGCACGATACCGATTGAGATATATGCCCATGAAGAAGATAGATCCGTCATTGATGGAGAATCTCCGCTTCTCAAGTTCCCGGCGGACCGGTTAGAGGCTGAGCTTGAGGCTTTGCCGAGTGAAGTAAGTGAGCAGTACAAAAATGCATTTATGCAGGGGTCCAAGCCGAATGTGACAAAGCTGATGTCAGACGGAGAGACACTGCCGTTTGGCGGCGGTCTAACCGTCATCCATACGCCAGGCCATACGCCGGGTCATGTCAGCCTCTATCATCATGCCAGCAAGACGCTGATCGCCGCGGATGCTTTGGTTATCCATAACGGTGAGCTGCTGCCTTCGTCGCCATATTCAACCGTAAATATGGAGTAGGCACTTCGCTCTGTAGAGAAGTTCAAGGACTTTGATATTGAAGCAATTATTTGTTATCACGGCGGATTGGTGCGGGGCAATATGAATGAACTTATTGATGAATTATTAGCGAAAATATAATCAAAAGACCGGGAATCTCCTATGTGAGGTTCCCGGTCTTTGCTTTAATGTAATAAGTTCGCATGGTTATAAGCTATTCCGCAGGAGCAGCGGTGACTGCCAAACATGGCATCGTAGGAGGGAGGGAACTCCCGGTTGACTCGAATGACTTGTTCGGCGAATTCCACGGAGTCCTTTGGTACTGAGCCAAGAGAGTCAGCTTTCTCCTGTGTATCAATATGTGCACCAGGCGGAACAAATCGTTGAGGAGCGATTCGTACCCCGTTTGTCACAATAGCATCCATCGAAACATAAGAACCACGCCCTACATAAGCATTAAATACAATGGCTTTAAAGCTCACGAATACATCATCCTCGATGAGGCAAGGACCGTGGACCATAGCCCCGTGAGCAATGGAAACTCTGTCGCCTATAAAGATAGAATAACTTTTACTCCCTACTTGAATACCTTGATTAGCTAATCCGTGAAGGATTACTCCGTCTTGAATATTGGAACTCTTGCCAATGAAGAAAGGAGTACCTTCATCGGCGCGAAGAGTAGCGCTGGGTGCTACAAATACGTTGTCGCAGATGATCACGTCACCAATAACCGTGGAGAACGGACTCAGAAAGGCGGTAGGATGGATGGAAGGAAAGCGCTGAACCGGATTCACCGATGTTATTGGGTTTGGGCTAATAAATCTTGCGAATAGATTAACAGGGCCTTTCGGAAGAAGCTCAGGGCTTATGGGCCAGGCGCTGCTCCTGTTGAAGGGTCTCTCTGGTGCCATGTTACATTCTCCTCGTTATGATTAATACCTCTTAAGTTAGGCTATTCGGCATATAGGTAAATGCCACAAGGAATTCCGCAAAATGAAACAGCAACATTACAAAACTGCTCCTATGATACAACTAATAGTGTAAAAAATTAGAAGGAGTTGAACGGAGCATGAGTAGATTAAATGGGAAAATTGCTTTGGTTACAGGTGCAAGCAGAGGGATTGGCCGTGCTATTGCGCTGAGACTTGCCCAGGAGGGAGCAATGATAGTTGTTCACTATGGTGCTAATCTTGAGGCGGCGGCTGATGTTGTACGGCAAATCGAGCAAAACGGAGGGGAAGCTTTTTCAATAGGGCAGGAGCTTGGGACTGCTGCTAGTGCTGCTAAGCTTTATGAACAATTGGATCAGGCTTTGGAGCAGCGCAAGGGTGAGAGGTCCTTTGATATTCTCGTCAATAATGCAGGTGTGGGGCTTCCCGCTGCTATTGAGGATACTACAGAGGATGCCTTCGACCACGTTATGAACACCAATGTAAAGGCTCCTTTCTTCCTCATTCAGCAAGCGCTGCCTCGCCTAAGAGATAACGGCAGGATTATTAATTTGTCCTCTGCTACAACGAGGATTTCCCTGCCTGGGGTTACGGCATACAGTATGACCAAAGGAGCTGTCAATACGCTTACGCTTTCTTTATCTACCCAGCTTGCACATCGCGGGATTACTGTTAATGCCATCCAGCCCGGTTTTATCGCCACAGATATGAATAATGCCTTGTTGCAGGATGCGTCCGGGTATAGATTTGGCGCTGAATATTCGAGCTTCGGCAGATGGGGAGATCCTTCAGATATTGCGGATGTTGCAGCTTTCCTGGCTTCTTCAGATAGCCGCTGGATTACCGGGCAATGCATGGATGTAAGTGGCGGGTCGCATTTATAAAGATGCAAACAAAAATACACCGCTTCGTCCCTCAGGGCTTCAGCGGTGTATTTTTATCCTGCCACAAGCTTAGAATACAATGCTTATCTTCCCAAATGCAGATCCTTGCGCCAAGTAGCGGAGAGCATCAAGGGATTGGGAGAAGGGGAAGGATCGGTCCATGACTGGACGGAGGCCATGCTGCTCAATGACAGCATTCATTCTTTCGAACATTTCCCGGCTGCCGACATTGATTGCTTGAAGTCTGGCTTTGCGGATAATAGCAGGGACGATTGCAAAGTCCTCAACTGCTGCGCCAGAAAGGATGCCTATAATGCTTACTTGTCCACCGACTTTCAACGCTGAGATGGAACGATTCAGTGTAGAGGCACCACCTAGATCAACGATGTGATCGGCTCCGCGTCCTTGTGTATAGGCTAGAACAGCTTGATCCCATTCGGGATTTGTTCTGTAGTTGATACCATAGTCGGCGCCAAGCGCCTTTGCGCGTTCCAGCTTCTCATCACTGCTGGATGTAACGATAACCGTGGCTCCCAGAAGCTTGGCGAATTGCAGAGCGAATAAGGACACACCACCCGTTCCTTGCACAACAACGATGTCACCAGCCTTCACTTGACCTTCCTCCGCAATCGCATGCCATGCCGTGACACCCGCACAGGCTAAAGTTGCAGCTTCCTCATCAGTGAGATGTTCGGGTACCCGCACAAGTCCTTCCTCCGGCAGTACAACATATTCAGCAAGCATACCGTCAAGCGGGCTTCCTAGTGTCGATACCCAGTTCTCCTGTGTAGGTTCGCCTATTGTCCAGCTTTGCGTGAATATTCCGCTGACACGTTCTCCGACTTGGAACTTGTCTGCGTGTTCCCCTAAGGCAATGATCCTGCCGACACCATCTGAGACGGGAATAAGAGGCTCTGTCCGATTTGGTTCATAAAACCCGTCAATCACTCCTGTATCACGGGAATTAAGAGACACTGCCTGTATCTGAATCAGAACATGCCCAGGTCCAGGAGAAGGAATAGGGAGGTCAGCCTCCATCACATGATCAAGTCCAAAACCGCCTTGTAACACAAATGCTTTCATCTCAAGCACACTCCTTTGTAAAATATAGACATAATATAGCGCACGTCATAAAATTTAGTAACACGGCACTTTAAAGTCGGTTACGAACTTAAAGGTGCGTACAAAGGGAGGGGAGCAGTCATGAAGAAGCTGCCGGATATCTCTCTGGAAGCATGCAGGTATAGTCATGTGCTGGATATCATATCTAACAAATGGACGGCACTGGCTATTTATGCGATGGAGGATGGCACCATTCGTTACGGGGAAATGAAGAGGCGTATTGAAGGTATCTCGCAAAAAATGCTGACTCAAACGCTGAAGCAGCTGGAGCGGGATGGCGTAGTAAGCCGCAAGCTTATACCTTCTGTTCCGCCGATAACGGAATACTCACTTACGCCACTCGGGGAGTCGCTTCTTCCCATTATGAATATGCTTAAGATCTGGGCGGTCGACCATTATGACGATGTGAAGCAGGCAAGAGAAGGATACGACAGCGATAAGAGTTAGATAGACGATGGCTGGAATAGGAATAAAGGGCCGAGAATCTCCACATGGGAGAATCTCGGCCCTTTATGATTATCTTAAGCTCCAAGCACAGGAAGCAGGACATGACTCGGATATTGTTCGGAATGATGGATTGTCTGCGTAGCCAAGATTGGTTCCGGATCATCGTACGGGTTAAGGCCTGTGTTCGAGTTCGGGAATGCGACGAACTTGCTGGACGATGTAATCGAGAAGCGGATCCGGTGTCCAACCGGGAATTGATGCGCGATGTTTGGCATGAAAATGTCAAATCGCTCCACTTGCCCTGGCGTTAGCAGCTCCGGCTTATCATAGCCGTGGCGGTATTTCGCCCGGAAGATGTAGCTGGACAGCAGGATTGAGTTGTCCGCCTCATCCACATCGCTGAGTGCCACAACCCAATCGGTATCCACAGCAGAGCTTGAGGCATACAGAATGGCAGAGAGCTCACCGGCGATGGTAATCGACTCAACTAGCGTCTCGCTCGTATAACAAACCACATCCTGGCGAAGCTCAATTGTGCGGCGATTTTCCGGGATACGCTCGCCGGAGTCAACCACTGGATCGGATGGATTATAGACATAAACATCAGGCTTGCTGTCTTGCTGTGGTTGAGTAATGCTCAGCTTACCATCACCAAAGGCGGAATTCGCTCGTCCGTCACTACCGAGATAGAAAGGCGTAACTGCGGCTTCTTCCGGTGTCCAATCCTCAGATGTACGCCACTTATTCTCGCCGACGACATAGTAGCGGGCACGGGGCTCTTCGTTGATGCCATTCTGCACAACTTTGAGGTAATGGTCGAACCAGCGAAGGACGTTGACGTCATAGTCGTAGACGACTGCATCTTCACCGAAGGCGGTGCCTTCGAGGTCGCGGGCACGGTTTGGACCATGCTCCCACGGACCAAGCCAGATTTTTCGGTTCGGAACATCATGCTCCGTAAGCAGACGCCATGTCTCAGACACGCCAGGGCTGTCGCCATCGTACCAGCCGGAGATGACGAACATTGGTGCCTTAATCTGGTTAGCTCGCTCCGAATGGGTACAGTTCGCCCAGTATTCATCGTATTCTGGATGCTGGCTCCAGAAATCCCATGGCCCGGAAGCATTGCCGATCATCTGCTGCGGAATGTCGCGGATTGGCCGCGCTTCAACCGCTTTGGCCGGATCAACGGTAATGCCGCCGAAGATTTGGAAATCTGTGCGTGTGCCAACCGATTGAGCTAATGTCCAGGAAAGGAGCGGCCAGGAGCAGACCGTACCGCCTCAGCGGACCGTATCTACAAACGGAGAGCCAACGTTGACTTCGTTAACAACAGCTTTCAGGTTCGGGTGTCCGCTTGTGGAAGCCGCCATGACAACATAACCGAGATACGAAGCGCCCCACATGCCAACATCACCATTCGACCAGTCCTGGGAAATAATCCAGTCGATGGTGTCACTGCCGTCTTCCCGTTCATAGTAGAACGGCACTAGCTCACCTTCGGAATCCGCACGACCCCGTACATCCTGGTTCACGACGGCATAGCCTTTGTTCGCCCAGCGGATAAGGTTTTCTTTCTTACCGTTCCGGTCGTAACAGGTCCGGATCAGAATGGTAGGCAGACGTGTTCCCGGCTTGATGCCCTCCGGCAGGTAAACGTCAGTTGCTAGCCTCAGGCCATCTCTCATTGGAATAAGGAAAGTACCCAGATCATTAATGCCATACTCAGACTTGGATAAAAGAGGATCATCATATACAACAAGCGGCGTCAGCTTCTCCAATCCCTCTTGAACGATCAGCTCCATCCCATAGCGGTTAGGGCAGAGGAAGGCGATAATGTCGCCATCTAAGGTTACGATATCAACTGCTGTATCGCCGCGCTTCGCCCATACTTGAGAGGTACGGCCTTGATCATCGGAATAGGTGAGGTGGCGGTGATACGTCTCACCGTTGTCTACAATGACGCGGTCCCCGGACCATTCTGCTTTGCGATAGAGAGACAGATTTTCGTGGATCTTTTGCAGCGGCAAAACATACTTTGCTCTGTCATCCAGTACATGCTCCTGCATTTGCGTACGTCTTCTTGTATCGACCTTGGCGTGCATCACTTTCGTATCTGTGAAACGAATCTTACCTTCGTACACACCAGCGCAGTAAAAGTTAAAAGTTGTCATCTTTACGTATCCCTCCTATCCCCACACCTGTTCGAATATACGCAGCCAGTTGCCGCCGATGATTTTGCTTACTTCTTCATCGGAATAACCACGGGCCACAAGGCCACGGGTGAAGTTGATGAACATGCCATATTGCTCAAGCCCTGCAACGAGCTCGGTCGATGGACCATCGCCTTTGGCAAAACCAAGCTTAGGTGCAATATGCTCCTTGAAATAAACGAGTGACCAGTCAACGTCGCTCATCGGCCAGTCTGTTCCGATACCGACATGATCAACGCCTACCAAGCGGACGATGTAATCGATATGATCAAGCACATGGTCGATTGTTGTTCCTTTTGGATCCTCGTGAACGAACCATGGCATAGCGAAGACGCCGATGACACCACCTGTAGCGGCGATCGCACGAAGCTCTGCGTCGCTTTTGCATCGGCGATGCGGATAGATCGCTTCTACTCCTGTATGGGAAGCGATAACCGGCTTCGTTGACAGACGGCATGCGTCCAGCGTGGTTTGCTCGCCGCAATGACTTGTATCTACAACGATGCCAAGCTCATTCATCTTGCTGATGAACTTTACGCCGAAGTTGGACACTCCGCCGTTCGCCAGTTCCATACAGCCGGATGCGATAGCGTTCTGATTGTTATAAGTTAATTGAAGGACCCGCAGGCCAAAGCCATGAAGGGCTTCAAGAAGATCGAGGTTTTTGCCAAGGCCAGTTGGATCTTGTGAAGTAACAATACCAGCCTTAAGACCTTTGCTCTTGGCTTCGCGGATATCTGCTGCCGTTAGAGCTTTCACAAGCCAATCGATTCGGTCGAACTGCTCCTGGACCTCACCCATACTCGTCATAATTGCTTCCGGGCTGGATAAGTCTACTTCCCGGTTGCCGGCTGTGATACCGGAGCGATACCACTCATCTTTGAACGCAGCTTGTTCACCGCGTACAGACATCTGACGCAGTCGTTTGGCAGGAAGGGCGCTGTACGCCATCGGGTCGTCCTTCAGAGCTTCACATTCTTGTTTGATTTGCGCCGATATTTCGGCAGGAACAACGCTAGGGGAAAGAGGGCCTTGGAACAGCAGGTCAATGATGATGCTGCTCTCGTGAATGTCCTTTGCCCGCTGCTCTTGTTCTGGAGTCAGGTTAAAGTTGTACAATCCTTGATGATCTCTCATGATGACACGCTCCTAGATTGCGATAGTTATACCTTTGCCTTGAAGCTTGGCTTGCTCAACGATGTAAGCTGCTGCTGCCAAATCCTCTACGGCGAGACCAAGTGATTTGAACAACGTAATTTCTTTGTCTGATGCTCTTCCTGGAGCATGACCAAGTAACACTTCGCCAATCTCTCCGACGATGTGTTCGCTGTTAATAGCCCCCTCTTGAAGCGGGATCAGATAATCACCAGCTTCATTCAGAGCGGATTCACGACGGTCGACGTAAAGCTTCGCCTTCTCGACAACGTCTGTCGCGAGCTCTCGATCTTGAGCACGGCAGGCTCCAACGGCATTAATATGGGCACCTTCTGGAATCCACTTGCCTTGTAAGACAGGCACTGTCGAAGAGGTGATGGTACAAATGATGTCGGCATCCGCAACAGCTTGCTTCGCGGAGTCCGCAGCTGCAATGGTCAAATCGGGGTAAAGGGCACTCATCTCCGACTGAAACTTAAACGCATGTGCCGTGTTTGGACTCCACACACGGACAAGCTTAATAGGGCACACGAGAAGCAGCGCTTCTAGATGGCTGCGGGCTTGTTCGCCCGTACCAATCAATGCAAGTGTTCGCGAGTCAGCTCTTGCCAGCAGCTTGGTTGCTGCTGCACTAACAGCGGCTGTGCGGATCGCGGTAACCCGGCGTCCGTCAACAATGGCGTTCATGGCGCCATTCTCCGCATCAAATAAGGCAATAACGCCCTGATGGGAAGGCAGTCCACGATCATGGTTATGCGGGAAGACGCTGATCAGCTTCGCTCCGACAACTTCTTGGCGGACGAGATAAGCAGGCATGAGTCCCATTAAGCCGCCCTGACGGACGGGTACGACAGATCTGAGCTGCTGCTCAGCTTGTCCACTAGATAAGTCAGTTAATACATCTTCCATGAGAGTAATGCATGATTCCATGGACAATAGCTCGAATACTTCATTGCGGTCAATGATTATCATGCTGCGCTCACCTGCTTGCTTCCGAATAAAAGAACAACTTTATTTTACCTCAAAAGCATTCGGGAGTGTTATCTAGCCAGCCTGACTGCGGAAAATGCTGTTTCGACCGTTGCGTTTGGCCGTATACAGGGCTTGATCACATCTTGTATACATCGATTCCAGATGAGTGTGCTGATCCGGGACAACCGTGAGTACTCCTATACTAATGGTATAAGTGACAGGCAGGCTGCTTGGAACTGTTTCGAGCAGTTTCTTGATCCGCTCGGCCAATTCGTTTGATTGGGCCTCGTTTTTACCGGGTAACAGGATACCGAACTCATCTCCTCCATAACGCACGAACAGATCGTTCTCCCCTAATTGCTGCTTAATCCGGTTCGTAACATCTTTAAGCACGAGATCTCCTATATGATGGCCGTATGTATCATTAATGTCCTTAAAGCTGTCGATATCAAACAGCAAATACGATACAGCCTCCCTTTTCTTCGCAGAGCGAGTAAGAAAATCCTTGGCATGCTCGGTGAACGTTCTTCGATTAAGCGTGCCGGTCAGATCATCATAACTAGCATAGCGAATCAGATCCTGATTGATTTTCTCCTTCCACATCAGTAGAAATCCCATGATCGAAAGAATGGTAAGAAGGTATATAGTCAGCAGGTAGAACAATTGATAAATACCAGGTGTGTAAAAGCTTGCTGAGATATCCGTAAAGAGGGCCGTTACCCCTCTGAAGATATTCGCCGCTATAACGAATAGATAGATATAGCCTATAACTTTCATTAATGAGGATGGTCCTTTAATTAACCGATACACAGGTGCCAGAAGGAATACAAGGATGATGGAGCAGTAGGCGATTCGTATGTCCTCATTCTGATGAAGGAGTAATTGAAAACCAACGATGCTAAGGAGGAGGAATGATAGATATATTTTTCTGAAGGCAGCATGCCATTCGTTCCTTAAATGTAACAGAGAGATAATTTCCAGAGATGCTCCGATAAACATGAATGAATTGGCAACGGTGATGGATAGAAAGTCTGATATATCTCCACGTAATACGGCACAGAACCAGGAGATGGACTGCAATAATTTAGCTACGAAGAATGTTCTGACTGGTAAAGCCTTGATCAGATCATGCCAGTAAGCACTCATAACAATAAACGTGAACAGATATCCGATTCCAAGAAAAATAACGATCGTAGTTGAATCGAGCATTATATTTATAATAGTCACCAGCCTGACGAGAAGAATGTCCGTTATTGTCGATTATATCAGGTCAAAGGAAACACTTGGAAGTGATTGTGTGTAAAAAGTAGGTCTTTTTCACCAGATATAACGTTGCATCCCATTTCAGATTGATTTAAGGAATGAAGTATACACTGGCTGTAATTACCATTGAAGCGATGAAGGGGGCTACATAGATGGCTAATCCAAAGTGGGTGAAGTGGGTTGTCGGCATCTCCAGCGTAGCGTTATTTACAGGTATGGTAGGCGTAATTAATCATTCCGAGACAACAACTGCGGCTAGTCCGGTCAGCAGTGATATCATAAACAGCAGTCCAATGGACGAGAGTATACAAGGCGGCAGCAGCACAGACAGCTTTCAGCAGCGTCCGCTAGGAGGCCGCGGCCGTGGCTCGAGCTCAGGGTCAACAGATGAAGGCATGCGGACACATGCATCTTAGAGGAGGGGACTCGACATGACTTTGCATAGATTTTACGCTATGAATACGCAGTTCTTTACCAAAGGACTGCCAGCTGGAGCGCAGGAGATGTCTGAAGGCTGGATGGCCACCGTAGAAGGAAAGCTCAGCCGATTTAATCCACATAGTGAGTTGTCATTATTCAATCGTTCGGCAGGACAACCTTTTCTTGCATCAACGTTGCTGTATGAAGTGATGAACGAAGTGAATCGATACTATGAGGCAACAGAAGGGTTGTTTAATCCCTATTTGGGACATGTGATCCGCCAGCTTGGTTATTCAAAGTCTTATGAGCTTCTAGAGGAAGAGGTCATCATTCACGACATAAAGTCAAAGCCCTTCGAGTGTGATATTCCCGTAATTCTTGATCCGGATCTAGGTGCCATTAGACTTAACCTGAAGCTTGCTGTCGATCTGGGCGGTTTTGCAAAAGGCTGGAGTACCCATCAACTATCTCTCATGCTTCAGCAAGCAGGCATTCGTTCTGGGGCAATTGGAGCGGGGGGCGACATTACATTATGGGGAGTACCGGAAGAGGGCTGGACAGTCAGCATCGGTGATCCGTGGGAGACGAGCCGGGACTTGATGACACTTCGCGTGCGTTACCCAGCCGGAATCGTCACGAGCAGCACGGTGTAACGGCAGTGGAAGGATCATTTGGGACAGTCCCATCATCATATTATTCATCCGCATACAGGGGCCTCTGTCCGCTGTGATCTTGCTCAGGTTACGCTCTTTGCCCCGCATCTTGTAGACGCTGAAGTGTATGCCAAATGCGTACTTATTCTTGGTTCGGAGCAAGGCTTTGATTGGTTAGCTAGTCATCATCCTTCCTGTGCGGCAATAGGCGTTCTGCATGACGGTTCCATACGGACAGTTGGTATGATTGGGCAGTATGTGGAGGAAGGGGAGCTTCTTCATGCATGGAGTTATTGAAGCTTTTACTGTATGGACGACTACACGTGCTTCAGGCATTACCTCGTATTTGTTTCTGTTTCTATCAACGGTTGCAGGCATAACAATGGGACTTCGTCTGGTCAAAAATAAAGCCAAACCAATCGTACTTACCATCCATCAAACTGCGGGCTGGTTTGGGTTTCTATTCGGAATGATTCATGGCTCGGTGCTGTGGTTTGATCAATATGTAGGCTATTCAATCAGCGATGTGTTGATTCCTTTCACGTCTGACTCGCATCCTATTTTGACTGGCCTAGGCACATTATCTTTTTACTTCACCTTCATCGTAATCCTGTCTTCTGATCTGATGAAAAGGCTTGGCAAAAAAGTATGGAAAATGACGCATATGCTGGCTTTTCCCGGTTACTTTCTGTCTCTTACACATGGCCTCCTGATCGGCTCAGACTCCCATTATCCATGGGCTCAGGCGATGTATTGGTCGACAGGTGTTATCGTAGTTTTGCTGACGTGGTATAGGGTTGCTACTTTGAAATCTAAAACACTTGAGGCTCCGAAGAACGGACGGCTGGCCTATCCGCCTGTTAAGCCACCTGTTCGCTGAGCTGAAAAGTCCACATACAAGAGATAAGACACTGCGAGGGTCTTATCTTCCACATACCAGCTACTTTTTCACGAAATAAGACCCCCGCAGGGTCTTATTTCGCGCTAGTCCCATCATTTCACCCCGTCTACGCGCCATTTTGACAGCGATAAGATCCTACGAGGGCCTTATCACTTACATACCAACAACTTTTCTATCTGATAAGACCCCTGCAGGGTCTTATTTTTGTGCAGCGCCTACCATTCTTCTCCGTCCCATTCACAGGTTTTCTTGTATCCAATAAGCACGCTTTTTTATTTTTCGAGAATATACGTTGATACAGGCTGATGGTGGAGACAACTTGCGAGCTGCCTGCATAAAATGTAAGCGTATCACATTCCTCTAATTCGGAGGTGATGAAAAGTGCTAGGATCATTTACACTTTGGATGGAAGTCGCAATGTGGGTCGTAATGGGCTCAATGGCAGCCAACTTATTAGTTGATTTGTTCAAAATGGTAACAGGAGGAAAATTCTCAACAGACTTCGTGTTAGGCTATTTGAAAGACATGGTTTACTATGTGCTCCCGCTGCTCCTTCTTGCAGGCCTTGCTGCAATGGATGTAACAGGCTGGCTAGTTTTGGTCGGCTACTACGTGGGCGCCCTCGCTGTACTGTTTAAGTATTTGATGGACTTGAAAGGTAAACTATAAGACTCACAGATGCAGCAGTTCGAGCCGCTAGAGAGGACTGCGTATCTTCGGATATGATAGGCCGGAGCTCCCTTAGGGAGTGCTCCGGCCTTTGTGTTTTTTCGTAAAGTTAAGGTAATAAACCAAGAAAGGACTTCGTTGCCGCAGATAAAGGAACTCCTCGCAAGGTTGCAATTCCAATCGGACGAGCAGGTATGGAGGGGCTTAATGGAATTTCAACCAGCTCGCCTCGCTGCAATTCCTCAAGTACAAAGTTACGAATGACAAACGCAAGACCAAACCCACTTCTCGCAAATTGGACAAGAAGATCTACGCTGCCAAGTTCAAATTCCGGTGACAGCGTTATGTCGTGCGATGCCGCATAGTCATCCAAGTAACGCCTGGTATAGCTTCCTTTCTCGAGTAAAAGCAAAGGATATTCGTTTAATTGTTCAAGAGGCATTGGAGAGCTTGCTGCTAGTGCTTGGTATCCTGTGCCTCCAACGAGACAGTCTTGCAGAGGTGTGCTTTCACGAATATCAACTTGTTTATCTGATAGCGGCGTACTTACAATACCGCAATCAATCTTCCCTTCTTTTAGCAGCCCGAGTGTTTCTGGTGTTGTTCGATTCGTTATCCGAATTCGGTATGCCGGGATGCTCTTTATGGAATTGCTCCAGATAGGGCAGCAAATAATGCTTGCACAACGTGTCGCTGGCTCCTATTGTGATCTCACCGCTATTCAGGTTGTTCATTTCAGCAATAGCCTTTTCACCAATTTCGACAGAGTGGAACGCTTGCTCAATATATTGCAGCAAAACGGAGCCTTCCGTTGTTAAGGTTACGCCCCTTGGTGTTCGGAAGAAGAGCTGCCCTCCCAATGTACTCTCGAGCTGCTTAATCGTATGACTAACTGCAGGCTGCGTAATATGCAGCTGTTCAGCTGCTCGTGATAAGCTTCCTGTCTTCGCAATCCAATAAAAGACACGATACCATTCCAAGTTAACTTCCATAGGTATTCCTCACATTTATATCGGATATTAGTTATATGAATTATTCTAATACACTTCTTTGCCTTTATCATTAGCTTTGTAAGTAATAAATGACCGGGGGTTGAGAAGATGGCTGTTACGGCAATTGTAGGAGCAAATTGGGGAGACGAAGGAAAGGGCAAAATGACAGATGTGCTTGCTGCACAATCTTCCTATGTAGTCCGTTATCAAGGTGGGAGCAATGCGGGGCATACGATTATTAATGACTTTGGCAAGTTTGCGCTGCATATGCTTCCATCAGGTGTTTTTAATCCGAATGTGATGAATATCATTGGACCAGGAGTTGCGCTGGATATCGACGTATTGTCGGAAGAACTCGAGGCTTTATCCTCAAGAGGAGTTCCGCTTCCACAATTAATGATTTCCGATCGAGCTCAGATTGTACTGCCTATTCATAAGCTGTTTGACCAGCTTGAAGAAAAGCGGCTAGGTAAGAACAGCTTTGGTTCGACTAGACGGGGAATTGCCCCTTTTTATGCAGATAAATATATGAAGCTTGGCATTCAGGCCTCGGATCTGCTGGAGACCAATCGGCTGCGCGAACGTATTGCTCGGCTGCTGGAGGCTAAAAATGTACTCCTCGAGCATTTTTACGGACAATCACCAATAGAAGCTGAAGAGTGGATGCCGCAATTGCATAAGCAAGCAGAGTTTCTAGCTCCATATATCGGCGATACTACGGCTTTACTTCAGAAGGCTTATATGAATGGCCAAAATATTTTGCTCGAGGGTCAATTGGGAGCACTGCGAGATCCAGATCATGGTGTGTATCCTTTTACCACATCATCCTCTACACTAGCAGGGTTTGCTTCTGTTGGAGCAGGGCTTCCCCCATACGCCATTTCGGAGGTGATAGCCGTAACGAAAGCCTACTCCAGTTGTGTAGGCGCGGGACCTTTTGTCTCTGAATTGGATGGAGCAGAGGCTGAAGCACTCAGGCAGCGAGGCGGGGACGCCGGGGAATATGGCGTAACAACGGGACGGCCGAGACGTGTAGGCTGGTTTGATGCTGTGGCAACCCGTTATGGATGTCGTTTGCAAGGAGCGACCTCGGTGGTGCTAACGAATTTGGATGTATTAGGTTACTTAGACGAAATCCCCGTATGCATCGGTTACGAGATGGAGGACGGCATCACTGATCAGTTTCCAATCACATCGAGACTGGCCTCTGCTAAACCGGTGTTCAAGCAGCTGCCTGGATGGAAGTGTGATCTATCGGGGATCAAACATTACGACGAGCTGCCGGCTGAAGCCAGACAATATGTAGAATTTATTGAGTCGGAGATTGGCGTTGTGATCGCAACCGTTTCTGTTGGTCCAAGACGTGATCAGGTCATAACACGATAGACATACGAATAGTTAAGCTGTAATAACATCCATTAAGGTAGTAGAACGGAGGGACTATTTGATGGGGAAGGTTACAGAAGTACTGCTGTCCTGGCCAGGGGTAACGTCGGGGCCGCATCGGTTCGGAGGAATTGAGTTCGTTGTTGACGGTAGAGAAATTGGCCATCTTCATGGCGAGCAGCTTGTTGACCTGCTATTGCCAAAGGGCAAGCGTGATGACGCTGTGAATGTCGGAAAAGCGAAAGCTCATCATATTCTTCCCGATTCAGGATGGGTGTCAATTTATTTAAATACCGAAGAAGATGTTGCACATGCGATTGAGCTTCTTAGGTTCAACTATGAACGGTTTGCAAAAGGGAAAGATGAGATCTAACGCCTAATTGGGTGCATATTCCATTCCTCCTCCGCTCATACTGTAATGAGTTTGAAGCAGAGGAGGTTATGGCGATGGATGTTAATCGGGCAACAGAGATTGCGGCATCTCCGATTATGGCAGATGTGAGTTATAACGGGATCCCGGTTTATATTCAGCATGTGGATGAAGAAAAAGGGACAGCCCGGATTTATCCTCTTGCTGAGCCGGATCAAGAAATTGAAGTACCCTTACGCAGCTTAGCTGAGCCTTCAGCTATGATGGCTATGGAAGTTGATCAAGTGGCTTGTCGGGTATCCGACGGTGGAATGGAAGAATAAAGCTTTTCGCAGAACAGAGCATAGCGGATGACCGCTGTGCTTTGTTTTTGTATAATTAACTTTTAGATCGTGTGAAGCCGGGAGAGACGTAATTGATGAAACAACAAGGGCAATTAAAATCGAGTTTACTATTATTAATCGCCGCTTTAATATGGGGATTCGCTTTTGTAGCACAGCGGCAGGGAATGGAGCATACAGGGCCTTTTACTTTTAATGCGGTCAGATTTGCACTAGGGGCACTTTCTTTGGTTCCGCTCATATGGGTGATGGATCGAAAATCCGATCAGACGCCAATGCAGCTTCGCTCATCATTTAAGAGTGCCTCGATGTACGGGCTTTGTTCGGGACTTATTTTGTTCGCTGGCGCATCTTTGCAGCAAATTGGACTGATGTACACGACTGCGGGAAAAGCAGCTTTTGTTACGGGGCTGTACATTGTTATCGTACCTTTCTTTGGTTTGTTCCTGAAGCAGCGGCTTGGGATAAACAGTGCCGTGGGTGCGATACTCGCGGTCATTGGCCTTTATTTATTATGTATGACAGATGAACTAACACTTGGTAAAGGCGATCTGTACGAGCTTGTGGGTGCACTATTCTGGTCCGTACATATTCTGATGATCGACAGCTTTTCGAGAAAGACGGATGTGCTGAAGCTATCGTTAGTGCAGATTTTGACCTGTTCGCTGTTAAGCTTCATGGCGGCCTTCTCTACAGAAACAGTAGAGCTAGCTGGGTTGTCCGATGCGATAATTCCACTTTTGTACGGCGGGATCTGTTCGGTTGGTATTGCGTATACATTGCAGATTGTTGGGCAAAAAAGTGCACATCCTACACAAGCGGCAATTATTCTAAGCTTGGAAACGGTATTTGCCGCGATTGGAGGATATCTGCTGCTTGATGAGATACTTGGTGTTCGCGCGGGAATTGGCTGTTTGTTCATGTTGGTAGGCATGATCGTGCCGCAGCTTCCGCCGCTTTGGCGTGTAGGTTTAAAGGCAGGAGTTAACGTTAGAAAATAATAATATTATTAAACACCTTCAAGGAAGCTCCATCATTTCAGGATGTGGAGTGCTTAGAAGGTGTTTTTCTTTTAGTTATGATTAGTCATTGATGTATTATGTTTTACAATTTATTCTATATATGTGGGTGGATGGTTGTTCGGGAGGTGGAATGTCAGTTGCTCACTAAAAAATGGATCTTATCCTTACTTATACTCGTTATTGGTGGTATCTCTGTTTGGTATATAGCTTGGACACGAAGTCATTTAGTTGATACAACAATTGTTGGAGTTAATTATCAACTTGGAGGCACAAATGCGGATAACACTCAACCTGAGACCGTAACACTAAAGGGCTCTTGGTCTAGAAATGTAAAAGGTCTCCGAACATTTAAAGGGACAATTACGTTCGCTAACGATACGATTCCTGTACCAGAGGATAGCAGGAAGACGACGATCCACTTTGATAAAAATGGATATGGGCCAATTATATATGGTTATTTCGATGAGTCAGTGTCAGGAATTGGGGTTCCATTGACGTATGGTTATGGTGTTTTATTCGCGAGCTCGGATTTCAGTAAAGTCACTTTTTTGAGAATGAAGGAAGCTGCAACTGTGGACAATTCAACCAGAAGCGGCTGGAATGGAGAAGATGGCTTGATGTTTGCTGGGCCGGCAATGAACCGGGAGCAGGCTCTTGAGATATCCAATGAGCTTATGAAAAAGCATTTGAAAAACCCCGGTTATGTTGATGGACAGTTTGTTTTGAAATGAGGTTTATGTTTAATTGAAGAAATCATTTACTTCATAAATAAACTGGGCGAATAGCGGATGCTGTTGGCTATCTTCAGCTTTTACGAATGTATCAGCAAGGCTTTTGTAGTACCAGGCCTGCTCTTTCTCGCCTCTTTTAAAACGTGACCAGAAATCAGGGCCAAATGCTTCATAATCCCGTTTCATGCTTCGCAGATTATGCAGTTTGTCTGCGCAGGCAACTAAGCGTACTTCGAGCGGATCAGTAGGGATATTCTCGATCGTATGGGTTTTCCTTTCTTCCCAGGTGAGTGATTTATCCGGTTCGGAACAAGCCTTCACAATGGAAGTGATTTCATGGCCAAACTTTTCAATCAGCTGCTGTTCCGTAACATCGGTATCCTCCAGAAGATCATGAAGCAGGGCGGCAATAATAACCTTCTCGCTGCAGAGATACGACGATAGGATCATGGCCACACCAAACGGATGGGAAATATATGGCGTATTTGTTCCTTTACGGTATTGGGATTGATGGGCTGTAGCGGCAAACTCGATAGCCATATCTACTAAGCTCATTGGATCAGCTCCTTTAGGATTAATTTGGGGTATAAAGAAAGTTTACGGGCAGCTGACTTTGATGTCGAGAAGGCGAAGGACATATTTTCTTTACACACGCCTTAACGATGTCCGACATCGTAAAGGCGGTAGAAAAGTAGCGTTAGTGTGGTCTTAACGATGCGGCGCATCGTTAAGCTGTCCCAGCAAGACCGAACGAGAAAAAAGAGGCCCTCTCATCGTCATCTTGGATGACAGATGGGAGGGCCTCTTCATTTATTGCCTACCAGTTGTTCCCTGATACTCTCGTTACGGTGAAGTTCGGGCTTGCGGCTTCGCCGTAGATCGCGGAGATACCTGGATTGTTGACCTTCACGTTCGTGAAGCTTGCGCCGCCGTAAGCAGGGCCTTGGCCTTGCTCAGCACGTAACACAAGCTTGATGCCGTAGCGGGTCGGGTTGTTGATGTTGACGTTCTCGACGCGGATATTTTGCATCACCATATTGTTAGGCGTCATGGACTGGAACATAAGGCCGAAGTAGACCGGATTGTTGATGTCTACATTTTTGATCAGAATGTTCTTGATTGCCCGGTCTCCACCGTAGATCCAGATCGCGCCAAAGTTCTGATAATCGTTAATTTTGTCATCGGCGCCAACGCTGGTCCAGAAGTCTCCGCCGGTGCGATCCAGAGTTGCTCCGTCAATAACGGTGTCTTGATCACCAAAGCCAAGTGTATTGTAGCCAAAGCTGTAGCTGCTGATTGTGATGCCTGGATAAGTCAGAGTATCAGCACCATACAGGTTTTGGAATAGGTTATTCGATCCACCGTATACGGCAAAAGCAGCTGCACGTCTGACGTTAGTTGCTGTCAGGTTGGTGTATTTGTTGCCTACATTGTAGGAACCGCCTGCATCGGCAGCGCTGAACAAGGCGAAGGAGTCATCCCCCGTTCCACGAGCATAGTTGTTGTCGATGACATTGTTGGAGGAACCATTCGTCATGTTAATACCGTCTGCGAATGTGTTCTTGATCCGGTTGTTCTTGAACGTATTGTTGGAGGAGTTCACGCCCCAGTAGAGGCAGATGAAATGCTCGACCCAAATGTTCTGAACCGTTACGTTCTGCATGCCGTTACCGTCAATGAATTTACCCGGTCCGTCAGTCCGGTAAATGTAGTTGCCCCATGCGGAGAGGTCACGGATGGTCGAGCCGTTTGCCGCCGAGCCGATGTTGAAGCCCACATCTGTATTCGATTGGTCTTGAGGAGCGACCAGCTTCGTATACCAAGGACCAGCGCCTACAATTTCCGTTGCACGTCCGTAGAGGAAGATCTTACTGTTAATCGTCCAATTGCCGGCAGGGATGTAGATGCCTTTTTTCGTAGTATCCTGTCTAAATTCGTTCAAAGCCTGCTCGATCGATTTGGAAGAGGATACTTCGACGTATTTGCTAGGGTCCGGGTTCGCTTGCGCCGGTGCGACATTTTCCGTCTCGATCATGTCAACATAGATCCAAGGTACATCTCCTGCATCCTTCTGAATCTTAATCTTTGTTCCAACGGGATACACTTGATCCAGCATAAGCTGCGAATCTTCGTAGAGCCAGTAAGCAGTGAGGCCTGCGCCAGATGCATTGTCATAGCCAAGACGGCCAAGCGTACTTGGTGTTGCGTACAGGTAAGAGAACTTGGAAGAGACGTTAAACTTCCCTTTGCTTACCCCATTTGCATAGACACTTACTGTACCAGTTGTATTCTCAGCAACAGCGTTGCGGAGGACAAAAGCATTCGCCGGGGACGTGAGTGTAAACTCGACATATTCACCTGTTGCATCAAGCTGAACAGCGGAACGTCCGGAAGCTTCACCGGCAAAATCACCTGGCTTGAAGTTAGGAGCTAATTTCGTACCGTTGGTTGTATTCGAAGTCGACTCTGCTTCCATAATCGTAAACGGCATATTTGCGCCGCGGCCCGAGTACAGGCTTACTGCGTTGGTGTTATTGGTCTGCTTCGTGCTGACTTCACTGCCGTCAGCCGCAACCGTAGTCGTTACCGAGTAACTGCCGTTAACAGCTGTCCAAGTGCCCATTGTAACGTTGACCGATTGGCCTGCAGCAAGGGAGCCATTATAAGTACCGTTCCACGACTGAACAGTTGCTCCGGCTGCATTTTTCAGTGTAACGGTAATGGCATGAGCGCCGCTGGCTGAAGCGATGTTGCCTTGGTTTTTCAGATTCGTTGTAAAAGTAACCGAATTACCTGCGCTTGGATTGCTTGGATTCCAGGTCGTCGAGACGATCAGGTCCGAGCTTTGTACAGCTGCTACCGTAAAACCAGCCGAGTTGCTGTAGCTGTTGTTGTTATTATTTTGCTCAATCACCGTGTTGCTCTCGTCGACTTTGGCGCTGACCGGATAGCTGCCTGCATTTCTTGCTCCGGCATTCACCGATACAGTAGCTATTGCATTAGAGGCGAGTGCAGCAACAGGAGCAGATCCAACAAGCTCGCTGCCCAGATAGAAGTTAACCGAAGAGGCTGGGGAGCCGGCATTGCCGATATTTTTCACCGTTGCACTGAGGGTAATGGCATCCGTTTCAACCGGAGCGGAAGGCGTCCAGGTCATGCCTGTGATTGTCAGATCCGGGTTAGCAGCTGGTGTACCATAAATCTCGAATTCTGCCACCTGACCAGCTGGTGCTCCAGAGTTGGCCGAAATATTTAATTGAACCTTGCTAGCAGTAGCAGTGACCGGAATGGTTACCGAGTTGCCGGAAGTTGGGTTGAAGGTATACGACTGTGCGGAAACCAGATTGCTCAAGGCTGTTGTGCTTTGGTTAGCACCCAGCACTTGAATCGTTTGGGTGCGCGTGCTCCATTCGGTCGCAGGATTAAGTTTCACAACGACGGAAGTAATGTCATGATTAGCACCTAGATCAATCGTTAATTGGCTAGGACTACTGCCACCTTCCCAATAAGTAGCTGTGCTGCCGTCATTGCCGTTAGCTGCTACAAAAGTAAAAGTAGAGGATGAAGCGGTAATGGTCTTGCCTAATGCTACATTTGATGAGCCTGCAGGAGGTGTAGGTGTAGGTGTAGGTGTAGGTGTAGGTGTAGGTGTAGGTGTAGGTGTAGGTATAGGTGTAGGTGTAGGAGTCGGCGTCGCTGTAGGCGTTGGTGTAGGCGTTGGTGTAGGAGTCGGTGTCGGTGTAGGCGTTGGAGTTGGAGTCGGCGTCGGAGTCGGAGTCGCCGAAGCAGCTACTGAAATTTGGTCCAGGTTAATGTTGCCGGAATCGGTTGCGTCGTATTTGTAGGCAATTGTGTTATTGCCGGCATTCAACGTCAGCGTTTCTGTCTTGGTTCCCCAAGTATCCCAGTTGGCCAGATTGTTCAATGTCGTTTGGCGGATCTTAGTACCGTTGACGTAAATGCTCAATGTGCGTGAAGCTCCTTGGGAGTTTGCATATTTGAGCGAGACATCATAGCTGCCTGCAGAAGCCACATTTGCGGTGAAGGTCGTTGCTGCACCTTGCGTCCAGTAACCGTCAACAAAACCTGTACCGGAGTAACCGGTATGGTCTGTGTTCACTTTGGCACCGCCTGATAGTGCTGCACTTTCAGCTTGGTAAGTACCGGATGGTGGTGGAGTAACAGCTGCCCCATAGATTTCGAATTCGGAAATTTGTCCAGCCTGCCAGCCAGTGTTAGCGGTGATATTCAGGCGAACATAACGTGTGCTGGCTGCCGAGAAGTTGATTGTAACCGAATTGTTATTCACCGTAGGATTAAAGACATAACTGGCTGAGCCAACGATATTAGTAAATGTCGAGCCATTGGTGCTGCCTTGTACAGAGAGGGTTTGCGTGCGGGTTTCCCAGCCAGCAGGGATCTTGATTATAACCTGATCAATACTGGTGCTGGCACCTAGATCGACTTGAACCCATTGCGGAAAGGCGTTGTTCGCACTTTCCCAATACGTAGCTTGATTGCCATCAGCCACATTGCCGGCCACGTATACATCGGCATAGCCGCTCGCTGTTACGGTCTTGCCTATAGCAAGGTTAGAACCGCCTGCCGCCGAAGAGGTAGAAGGGTAGAGCGTAAGCTGGGATAAAAGGATGACGAACGCTAATGAGAACATCACAAACGGATTGCGGTTTAACCTTTTACTTATTCCTAACATAAGAAACCTCCTAAAAAGAATGATCACACAAACAGCTAGGATTATGCCGTTTGTGATGATTCTTGCTTCGAAAGCATTAGCTAGTCGAATATGTTGCGAGCTTAAAAATTAATGCGCTTACATTTTGGCGCAAAGCTACATTCAACCACCTCCTAAAAAGAATTGCGCAGTAAAGGGACTAACTTATGACATTGGGTAATTCTTGCTTCGTAGCATTAAACATGGGGAAACAAAAAACCAATACCGAAAGCTCCTATTGGTTCGCGGTATTGGCCATATCGAGGTCTGTTCATGAGGTTATTGTCCGAACTATGAGCTTAGCATAATGCACTTGCCGATTAAGCTGAAGATGTATTCCTACGATGAACATGTGTGATTCTATGTATCATTTCTAAACAAAAACCGGCAGCCACTTAGAGTGGCCGCCGGTCTTCTTGGATCATATCTTACATATCCTGTTCCTTCAAATAGCTGAGCGCAGAGCGCATCTTTTCGATATAAGCTTCTTCGCCGCCGGTACACATGAACTGTACATGGCCGCTGCCGCGCCCAGCTCCGATCCCGTAACGGTTCAGCATGGCGGATAAACGACGGATGGTTCCCATATTGCCGTTCACAATCTGAATATGCGGCGGCAAGACCTCTTGCAGAATAGACGTATAGAACGGGAAATGCGTGCAGCCAAGCACGACTATGCCGTAATCCTCAAGATCATAAGGAGCCAGCTTGGCCAGGAAATAATCGCGAAGGACATTCGTATCGAATTGAAGCGACTCGCAATATTGGACAAGCTCAGGCATCGGCAAGGAGTCAACAATGCCTTCTTCATCGACGCGGGAGACAAGTGCGTAATATTTTGGCATCCGAAGGGTAAGGGGAGTTGCCCAGACAAGAACCTTTTTCCCTGTTGCCCGGTTCATCTCCACAGCCGGCTTAACGGCTGGTTCCATCCCTATGATCGGAAAAGAATACCGCTCACGCAGCTCATTAATCGCAATGCTGGTCGCTGTATTACAGGCCACAACAAGCGCATCAATGCCTTGCTCTACCATCTGTTCAACGGTCTGAAGCACGAAGGAGCGTACTTCCTCTTCTGACTTCGTGCCATATGGGACATGCTTCGTGTCAGCCATATAGAGATAATTCTCGGCGGGAAGGCGCTTCAGCGCTTCTGCCAGTACTGTAAGTCCTCCGAGTCCGGAGTCGAAAATACCGATCATCATAGATTATGAGTTCCTATCGTATGGTATTGATTACACTCAGCATAACGCGAGAAAGGCGTTAGGGCAAGACTACGATAGGATTATTTGATCTCTGATTAGCCTGTGATCACTCTCTCAATTGGATAGCGGTACTTCGACATCGTTTGTTGTCCGCCGATGATATAGAGGAAGGAGGTTAGTCCAATTCTTCCGATGAACATCAGCAGCATGAGAATACATTTGGCAAATATGCTTAAGTCCGGTGTAATGCCTGTCGACAGGCCCACTGTACCAAAAGCAGAGCATACCTCCAGAATGATCGCAACGAGCTGATGCTGCTTATCAGAGAAGCTGATTGCGATGACGGATAAGCTGCACATGACAATAGCCAGCATCGATATCGCGAGCGACTTCAGAACATCGTCTGGATGAAGCTCCCGCTTGAATACCTTGTAATCCCGCCGACCTCTGGCAAAGTGGTACACAAACAGCATGTTCAGTACAAAGGTCGTTGTTCGGATCCCCCCGCCAACCGAGTTAGGAGAACCCCCGATAAACATATACACGCACATGAGAAGGAGAGTTGGCAACGTCAGGTGGGTAATATCCATCGTCGTAAGTCCTGCGCTGCGGGTAGTCGCGGCCTGGAAAAAGGCATAAAAGAAGCTTTCATGCCAGGACAGGCCTTTGAAATAATGCTGTGATTCGAAGAGCAGGATCAGAATGGTACCAATTCCAAGCAAAATGAAGTAAGTGGATGTCGCCAGCTTTGTAAATAAGGAGAAACGGAAGGGATAGTTCAGATCGAGCTTTTTCCGGGACAGGAACGCCTTCACTTCAATTAACACCGGGAATCCAATCGCGCCAAAAACAATAAGTAATATCGTGACCAGCTGCACGAAATAATCATCCTTGAACGGAATCAGTGACTGGCCAGTAATGTCCATTCCGGCATTGGTCGTTGCACTAACGGATGCAAACAGGCCTTGCAGAAAAGCTTCCTGCCATGTCGGAAAGTAGCGGAGGAAACGCAGACCAAATATGATCGCCCCCACCAACTCGGTCAATAGAGTAATCCGCAGAATCTCCTTCACCAGCTGGACAAGCCCGGACAATGCAAATTGATTATTGTCGACCATGATGAGGCGGCGTTCGCGCAGGCCGATTTTTCGTCCAATGAGCAGCCAGAAGAATGTACTCATCGCCATAATGCCGATGCCGCCGAATTGCAGAACGATCATAATAACGAAATATCCGAACACGCTATATGTTTCTGCTACGTTAAATACACTTAGTCCAGTATCGCTTACGACACTGACAGCCGTGAAGATGGTGTCAAAGAAGGATACTTTCATTCCCGGCTTCCGTACGGCAGGAAGGCTGAATAGCAGGATAGATAACAGCACGGCCACAATGTAATAACCAGAAATGACTTGTGCGGGTGAACGTTTGCTCACCCAGTTCCGAAATGTTCTCCACATGAATGATTAATCCTCTCCGATGTTTCTTTTCAGATAGCCATAATATGGTTAGATCGGAGCGGAAATATGCGGAAAGCTGCATTTACAAACTCTTCACCAAATTTTAAAATTCCCTTTATAAAGCCCCCCTACAATAAAAACTTGAATACAAGTCGTATACGAGCAAAACACATCCAGTACACAACCAATTTGTAGGGGGAAACAATAACAATGAAATTATCCAAAGCTTACGCAGTAACTGCAATCGCAGCATCTCTGGTACTTGGTGCAGTAGCTGCACCAGCAGCAAGCTTCGCAGCACCTGTTGCTGCATCCCAGAAGAAAGTGCAAGCCGTATTCACACAAGCAAGCGTTGAACGTACTGCAGACGGCAAATTGAAAATTAACTGGAACTCTAATGTGGATCTTGGCGCTGCGAAAATCCTGTACAGCACTTCCCCTGATAATATCGTGAAAAACGGCAAGCAGCTGAAACGCATCAACGCCAGCTATAACGGTTATGTAACATCCGATCCGAAGCCAGGCTCCCGCTTGTATTTCTACATTAAGACAAGCAGCGGCGCGACAATTACGGTTGCTGAACGCAAAGTAAACCTGCAAGGCGCATTCAACTTCCGAGACCTGGGCGGTTACAAAACAACTGATGGCAAGACCGTAAAATGGGGCAAGCTGTTCCGTGGCGAAGAGCTTGGACATTTGACAGATGCTGATATTAAGATTGTTCAGTCCATGGGTATCAAATCAAACGTTGACTACCGTACCGATGCAGAAGTTAACGCTATGCCAGATCCGATTATCCCAGGTATCACAAATATCCGTACCGATGCAGGTAATGCTGGTTCGACAGCAGACCTGAACTCCATGATTGCTTCCGGTATGATGAAAGATGAAGCAAGTGCAGTTGCCATGATGGCAGGCTTCAACAAGCAAATGGTTGACAGCCCGAAATTCTATGTTCAACTGATGGAATTGCTTAACGATCCGAACAACATCGGTTTGCTGCAGCACTGTACAGCTGGTAAAGACCGAACAGGCCTTGGTTCCGCAATCATCCTCCTGGCACTTGGTGTAGATGAGAAAACAGTGATGGACGACTACCTTCTGAGCAACGTTTACCGTGCAGAAGCTAACAAAAAAGCGGTTGATGCTGTCAGAGCTCAGGTGAAAGATGAGAACGTTGTTGCAGCTATCTCAGCAATGATGGGTGTTCAGAAGGAATTCCTGCAAGCGGCAATCGATGAAATGAAAAATAAATACGGCTCGATCGATGCTTTCCTTGAAAAAGGTCTTGGCATCACGAAGCAAGAGCGTGCGAAGCTGAAAGCCATGTACACAGAGTAAGATTTCATGCAGAGTCCGTTGACCATTTGGTCACGGGCTCTTTTTTATTTGGAGTTTCTTCATGGTGAGTGGAAGGAGGGTTATAATAAGGTTAAATATGAAAATGGATTGGAGACCAAGATGACGGATAACAAATCGCAAATAGGCTGGAACTTTGAGAACAGCTACGCTGGCCTGCCGGACTTATTGTTTACCAAGCAAAATCCTATTCCTGTACGTGCTCCGCGATTAATCAAGTTAAATGAATCACTTGCTGCTGGACTTGGACTAAATGCTGATGCACTGCGAGGCAGTGATGGTGTAGATGTATTTGCGGGTAATCAGATTCCAGAGGGATCAGAGCCGCTTGCACAAGCGTATGCCGGACATCAATTCTCTTATTTCAACAAGCTGGGTGATGGCCGGGCAGTGCTGCTTGGCGAGCAGATTACACCGCACGGAGTGAGAGTGGATGTTCAGCTTAAGGGTTCAGGCCGGACGCCTTATTCCCGCGGTGGAGACGGCCGGGCGGCGCTTGGACCAATGCTGCGCGAATATATCATCAGTGAGGCGATGCATGCGCTTGGTATTCCGACCACACGCAGCCTTGCTGTTGTAACAACAGGTGAAGAGATTGTGAGGGAAAGCTTGCTGCAGGGTGCTATATTAACTCGAATTGCGGCAAGTCATATCCGTGTCGGAACCTTCCAATATGCCGCTCAATGGGGAACGCTCGAGGAGCTTCGTGCACTGGCGGATTATACGATTAAGAGACATTATCCGGATATGGAGGATGGGGACAACCGTTATGTCAGCTTCCTGAAGGAAGTAATCAAGCGGCAAGCCTCACTTATTGCAAAATGGCAGCTGGTTGGTTTTATCCATGGTGTTATGAATACCGATAATATGGCGATCAGCGGAGAATCGATTGATTATGGACCATGTGCATTTATGGATACATATGATCCGGCTACGGTCTTCAGTTCGATTGACAGGGAAGGCCGTTATGCTTACGGCAATCAGCCGTATATCGGTTCATGGAACTTAGCCAGATTAGCTGAAGCTCTGTTACCGCTGTTTGATGAAGATGAGGAAGGGGCAATTGAGCTTGCCCAAGATGCGTTATCTGATTTTAGCGAACTGTTTCATGAACATTGGCTGCAAGGGATGAGAGCGAAGCTTGGGATTTTCAATGATGAGCCTGAGGATGAAGCTCTGATTGAAGCTTTTCTACTGCTTATGCAGAGCAACAAGGCCGATTACACAAATACGTTTCGTGCTTTATCGCTGGATAAGCCGGAAGATACGGCACTACATGGGATAACGGAGTTTGCTGAGTGGCAGAAGCAGTGGCAGGCAAGGCTGGATAGACAAGAGGAGTCGAAAGAGGATTCTTTGAGACTGATGAGAAGCAGCAATCCGGCTGTTATTCCGCGTAATCACAGGGTAGAAGCAGCGCTGGAAGCGGCAGAGCAAGGGGATTTATGCGTCATGAACAGTCTGCTGGAGGCACTTAGCAATCCGTATGCTTACTCGGAAGAACAGGCGGAATATACTCTGCTGCCGGATGAATCCCCACGTCCTTATCGGACGTTCTGCGGAACATAATTTGAGGGAGATTAACGCCATGAAATATGATCTAGGTCGATGCTTACTGCAGGAACAGCTAGAAGAGCGGGGAATGAGCAGAGAGGCGCTGGCAGGGGCTTTGTTTTATAAACCGGAGCGGCTTGCGGATTATATCGATAATAAGCGGTTAATGCCGTTAAAGACGGCAATCTCGATCGCTGATACCGTAGGTTGTACGGTTAATGATTTATATGAGCTTATTCCCGTAGAGAGAAGTAACTGAAGGAGCTATAGGGTGAATAGGGAAAGGACGGGGCATCCCGTCCTTTTTGTTACCACATTGGAATGTTTAAATTCTTTAAAGCGATAAAACGTAAAGAAAATCATTCCGATTGGCGATAAAAACTTCCGCTTAAACGCGGTCGCTCATCTTCGAAGTACTCCGATAGGAGTTTTTCTCATTTATTAATGAGGTAAACGATTGCCTTCCAAGTGTGCTTTTAGATTCTCAAGCGACATCGTATAGCCTTGTTTGACTGGTTCGGCCTGCTCTGCATTCTCATAACCGGACTCCGCCATTGTGACCTGTGTTCCACCATTGCTTTCATGGAGGCGGAAGGTAGTAGTGACCGGAACATCGTTTGCACCTGTGTAGTCCCACCGAAGGGCAAAGCGATGTGGAGGCTCGAATGCCGTTATCTCAGCTCGCAGAGTAGTCACTTCTGTACCGGAGTGATACTTGCCAGGCGAGTGATGGAATAGAGCTGATGCTCCTTCCTTGTGCTCAGTAATCTCCCACGGGGAGCCGGGTGAATACCACTGTGATAAGGCTTCAGCCTCTGTGACTGCTTGCCAGACTGCATCAATGGGCCGATCAATATCTATAGAGCATTCAACTATTAAGGATTGAAGCTGCTGCAAGGCGTCCTGATATTTCGGATACCAGCGTTCCCAATGCTCGCGGCGTGCGGCAAGAGGTTGTCCATTGTCCAGCAAGGATTGAATGACATCAAGGCAGACATGCCAGCCTGCGAGATCCTTTGGCGTATGCTCGGAAGGATTAAGGATACTCTCGATTAATTGAAGCGTACAGATGCCATCATTTTCATGGAGCTCGAACCTTACAGCCATGTCTTCACCCCAAGTGAAGGCGAGCACGGATAATGGCTCATAGGCAGTAATTCTCATCGTCTCATAAGAACCGTCACCCATGTTGAAGCTTAGGTGTCCGCCCTCCCGCAGATCCTCTACCCGAAGCTCGGAGAACCATTTTGGCAGTTTTTCGTTATCGGTAAAATAAGACCATACCTCTTCCTTCGGATGTCTCAGCTTGCGCTCGAACACCACTGTATAACCAGAGCCTTCTCTTCGAATGGTTGCCAGCATACGGACTAATCCCCTTTGTAAGGAAGTAACATCAAGGAAAGTGTACCAAATGGCGGCATGGGAATAAAGAGAGTGATTGATTGACACGGTAATTGGCTTGGCGTATAAGGAGAGTACATAGGACAATGAATTAGAGGAGGCAAATAAAAGATGCTGATCGACCTTACCCATACGATTGTAAACGGGCTGCCGCCATTCCCGGGAGATGCCGAGACGGAGCTCGTGCAATCGAGATTTTTTCAGGCGGATGGTTACAATAATCACCAGTTGAATATCAACATGCATGCGGGAACTCATATGGATGGGCCTATGCATTTAACGGACTGTTACGAGTATTTGAATGAGGTTCCTCTTGAGTCATTCATCGGCGAAGGATGTCTGTTAGATGTAAGAGGACAGGATGTTATTGATTATAAAGACGAGTATGAGCAGCATATCGGAGAGCATCAGATTATCGTGGTGTATACGGGGCATAGTCACAGATTTGGTGAACCCGGCTATTTTACAGATTATCCGGTTCTTACACCAGCGTTTGCCGATCTGCTCGTTCGGAAAAAAACGAAGATGGTTGCTCTGGATACACCGTCACCGGATCGGGACCCCTATGAAGTACATACTCGTTTATTCGAAAATCGTATTCTTATTGCTGAGAATTTGATGAATGTAGACAAGCTTTTGGACGTACAAGCATTCGAAATCATTGCACTGCCCCTGAAAATCCGAGCCGATTCATCGATTGCACGTATCGTTGCGCGAGTCCTGTAGCGAGAATCACTGTGGGACAAATGTTCGGCGTACAAATGACCGATGCCATATACCCAAGCCATCCGTGTCCCAGCTTCTTATAATAAATAAGCGGTTATGCAGGATTGGGAAAGGAGATCGGTATGAAATTATATGGCCGGAGCAAGAGAGAGTCGGTTCCATTGCTGCTATATATGTCTCAGAAGCAGTCAGGTTTTTTGTCCCCCCCAACAAACAACATAGATCAGCCAAAGAAGAAAAGGAAGAAACCATACAGCAGCGAGAAAAAGCAGAAATCGATCGTTAACAATACCAATACAAACACCATTACCAACACCAACACTAACACTAACACCAACACCAATAGTCGAGTCAGACTGGAATACCGAACAAGGCTAAAGCCTCATAAACGGGATGGTATGAAGGAGCTGGAGGATTTCGTAGAAGAGGTTGAGGTTGAGCTTGAGCCTGATCAGCTGGATGTTAATCTGATCTATGTTACCTCACAAGAGGAAAGTCTGATTACCGTCATTGACGGAGAGACGGAAGTCGTTATTCGGACGATCCCTTTATCTCCGGCTGGTTCATCCACACGAGGCATTACCCATAATCCGATAACGAATCGTATTTATGCGATTAACAGCGTCACCCATAATGTCTCGGTTATTGATGGTACGACAGGTAACGTCCTTACAGTCGTCCCGGTCAACCCTTTTCCATGCCATGCGGCGGTGAATATGGTCACTAATCATGTCTATATCACCAGTCTTCTTCTGAATACAGTAGATGTCTTGGATGGGGATACGAACACCATCATCCGGTCGGTAGGGGTGGGTAATATTCCTTCGGGTATTTCCGTCAATCCGGTTACGAATCGTATATATGTCGCCAACGGCGATCCAGATAACGACGTATCGATTATTGATGGTTTGACTCATACAAGGATATTCCCGGATATTCCGGCGGGCCAAGATCCCGGTTTGCTTGCCATTCATACGGCTGCAAATCTGATTTATGTTCCGAACTTCAAGAGTAATAGCGTCTCTGTGATGAATGGAGCAACCAATTCCTTAGTGACGACCATTACGGAAGGCATCGGGGTTAATCCTTATGCAGCAGCGGTTAATCCGTTGACGAATCTCGTCTATGTATCGAACTTCGGCAGCGATTCTTTATCCGTTATTGATGCCGCTGCGAATACAGTGGCAGCGACGATCCCAGTTGGCAGCCATCCAAGAGCAGTTGCTGTTCATCCAAGAACAAACCGGATTTATGCTGCTCTGGGCAGCGAAGTTGCCATTATTGACGGCAAGACAAACCAAGTGGTGAACCGCTTAAAGGTGGCTGTTAACCCGAGTGGTATTACGATACAGGATTAGCATATTGAATTAAAAAATACAACGACATAATAATCCCGATTTAGAACCTTGATAAATCAAGGTTCTTTTTCATTTGTACGTATTTTCTTGTCATTTATTTTTTGATGTAAAAATCCCTTAAGCTAGCGCTAGCGACAAGAAAATCACATTATTATGTGTTGTATGAGCAATATTTGAGCGAGTTAAACTGAGAAAATAAAATGAAGACAGACAAGACTTTATTAAGCTATTCCAGCTAATAGCTTGTCAATATTTAATTATTAATGGCATATTCACGAGGTGGTATACTGAAAAAAGGGTATAGCAAATAACCGTCCCTTCAGGCACAGGAAGATATTTCATATGTTGCTATAGCCTGCTACTTAATCTAAACGGAACGATTCTTTCTTAGTCAAAATGGCAAAGATCCAGTGGATGAGTTTATTTACACAAGCGATTACGGCTACCCTGAACAGCTTTCCTTCAGCCCGTTTTTTATCGTAGAAAGCTCTTAATTTTTTGTTTCGGTTACTACGAATGCCACATCGCACAGCTTGAAATAGAGCTGAGCGAAGCCTCCTTGAGCCGTGTTTCGTGATTCTATTTTGGGTTGATACAAATTTGCCTGAAGAGAAAACACTTGGATCGACACCAGCGAAAGCTACCAACTTCTTAGCGTGTTCAAACCGATCGATCTCTCCGATCTCTGCTAAGATTGTTGCAGCAATCTTAGTACCAATGCCGGGTATTGATTGGATTAATTCATATTCGAGCAATTCTTCAGCCAGGGCATCGACCGATTTTACGAGGTCAGCTAGATGCTCCTGGTACTGAAGAAGCAATTTAATGAGCAACTGAATGGAAACTAAATGGCTTGGGAAAACCGTCTCTTTGAATGGATTTCGCCTTGCTGCAGCCATTAGAATTTGAGCACGTTCTAGACACCATAAAGCGGATCGACCGCGTCCGGTAAGGCTTTGGATTGCTGCTGTAATTTCGTTCTCGGTCATTTCTAGCACATCTTTGGATGTTGAATACTTGGCCAGAAGTTTAAGGGAAACCTTTGAATACAGGTCACCAAACACACCACGGTATTCGGGAAAAACTTGATCGAGTATAGCCTGGAATTGCAATTTCACTTGGACATACATACCTGTTAAAGAGTCGTATTGCCGCGTGAGATAGCGCAAATTCATGAGATGCTGGCCACGCTTTTTGATGGGCTCAAACTCTTCTTTATAAAATAGCATCCCGAGTTGAAAGGCATCAGCAGCATCCGTCTTTACCCGCCTCAAATTGGTTTTTTTGGCTTCGAATGAGATTAACGGATTAATGACGATGGTTATATACTGGTGCTCATCCAGAAACTGAACAACAGGGCTATGATAATGTCCTGTAGCCTCCATAACAACGGAGGGACGTATTCCCGCAGCAGACTCTACGTCTCTGATGTAGTCAAGAAAGGATGCTAAACCCTCAAGATTATGCTGGAACTTAAAGACCTTGCCGTAAGGTAATCCACGTTTTAAAAAGGCTTGTGCATGACTCTCTCCCTTAGAAATATCCACACCAATGACTGGATTCATTTCATCACTCCTAGAGTAAATTCGCCGGCAACCCCTAACCTTCTTGTTGTCCACACTATCGCATGTGATACGGGATCAATGTCCCAACCAGCCTAAACATGGTTTAACAAGTAGGGGGGACGAACAGAATAGCTTACGGGATCCGAGTCCCACGGGCAGTTACGTTCGATCCCCGGCTACTGCAATCTTACGACTCTACAAAAAAGAGGTCGACCAGAAAGATCTGGTGACCTCATAATACGAACGGGCAGTTTAGTTTAAAGGGGCTGTCTCAAAAGAGTTTCGCTCGCTTGATGAACCAGCAGTTCACCTGATTGAATTAATCAGTCAAATTAAAAAATGGCGGTGCTAGGGTGTGATCCCTGCACCACCATTTTTGGCTATTGGTCTATTTTCTGCCTTCTTTAATTCAATTCTTAACCTAAATATTGTTATATTCCTCATCTGATACTGGTTCCAACCATTCAGGTGTACCAGCAGTGATTGCAATGTGTTCAAACCAACTGTCTTTTGCGGCACCATGCCAATGTTTCACACCATCGTGAGTGACAATAACATCGCCTGCTTTTAAGAATTGAGCAGGCTTTCCTTCTTCTTGGTACCAACCTTCGCCACCAGTTACCAATAAAATTTGAAATCCATCACGATGGATATGCCAGTTATTTCTGCATGCTGGTTCGAAAGTTACATTCCCAACACCAACACTCACTTTAGGATCAGCAACTAATCCTTTAAGAAAACTTTGTCCCACAAAATATTGTGCATATGCTTCATTTTTTTCACCCACTGGAAAAATAACGCCATTCTTTACTTCTTCATGTTTTACCATTTTATCCTCTCCAATATACTATATTTTGTTTTATTAACCAACTTGAACAGTTGGACGAATAATCATTTCATTAATCGCTATATCTGATGGTTGCTCAATGGCAAAGGCGATTGCACGAGCAATGCCGTCAGCATCAATTGCAACTTGGTAAAATTCCTTTAATCCTGCTTTCATCGTTGGGTCTGTTATAGTTTCTAATAATTCACTGTTGACAGCCCCAGGAGAAATATTGGTCACACGGATATTTGTAGCACTTATCGCTTCTTCTTGACGTAAGCCCTCAGAGATGGCTTTTACCGCAAATTTAGTGCCACTATAAACCGTCCCACCTGGGTAGATATTATGTCCAGCTACTGAAGAAAGATTGATTACATGACCGGATTTACGTTCTCTCATAGATGGAACAATAGCAGCGATGGCGTAAAGAACGCCTTTGATGTTCACATCAATCATCTTATCCCACTCATCCACTTTATTTTCAGCAAGAAAAGCTTGTGGCATGATGCCGGCATTGTTGACTAGCACATCAATTTTTCCAAATTCATTAAGAGCATACGCAGCGAGTTCTTCGATTTGTTGACGAGAAGACACATCTGTCACTTTATAAATAGCTTGTCCGCCACTGGTTTGAATCTCATCTTGTAGTTTCTTTAAACGGTCTTCACGACGAGCTGCGAGTACCAACTTTGCACCTTTAGATGCAAGTTCTTTTGCAGTAGCTTCTCCAATTCCGGAAGAAGCTCCAGTAAGAACGACTACTTTATTTTTAATATTTGACATAATAAGCAACACCTTTCTAATTTTCAGGAATAATTTCATTAACGCAAGCTAATGCATTAAGTGTTCTTGGAAAGCCCATATATGGAAGACAGTGGGTGATGGCATTAATCATTGTTTCCTTGTTATTCCCCACATTTTTGTTACCCTGCACATGGCCTTTAATCTGGAATTCAGTCCCACCCATTGCACTTATGATGCAGAGCGTTAACAACTCACGCATTTTCAAATCGAGTCCATCTCGAGTGTAGAAATCTCCGAAGCAAAAAGCAGAAAGATATTCCTGAATATGCTTTTGATTTGATGGGGTACTCTCTTGCATTTTTGTAATAATATCTCCAAAGATCTCTACCTGCACTGAGACTCCCTTGTCGAAGCGATTTTCTTCATTAACCTGCTTTTGGCTTTCAATTGGTAATGAAATATTCTTGGACTTGAAAACCTCATTGACTTCATTGATAGCGTTTAACGTTTTTGGGAATCCGATATACGGAGCACACTGGTAAACAGCTTCTTTAATTTCTACAGGTGTTAGCCCAACATTCAGTGCTGCACTAACATGTGCCTTTAGTTGAGGCAACGTCTGATTGGTTGTAAGCACCACCAGGGTAATCAACTCACGCATTTTGTCGTCAAGGTTGCCATGATAGAAGACTTCCCCAAAAATGAAATGGTTCAGTATGTCCTGAAAATCAGGATCAGTTTCACGTACAGCGGTTACTCCCTCACCAAATAGCTGGTTGAACTTTTCCTTGCTCTTTTCAATACGGTTCATAATTCAAACTCCTCCTTGATTGTATTTGATTTCAATATTATTCCAAAGGTAATAATATTTGATGCGCTAGTTAATCGCACATTGATGTGTTACCGCACATCTGTGTATAATATAAAATGAAATGAGGTTGTCAGCAATAATCAAAATGCTTATTTCGTGCGTTATTGCACAAGTTAATTAAAATTGTACGGTAAATTTTAAGGAAGTTTGGTGGTTATTAAAAAATGTCTATGTTGGATAGAAGAGTTCAAAAATCACAAAAGGCAATAAAAAATGCTTTTATTGAACTGATGTCTGAGAAGAGTTTTGATAATATTACAATCCAAGATATTTCCGACAGGGCAAATGTCGGTCGAAGAACCATTTATGATCATTACATGGATAAATTTGATTTATTGGATAAGCTAATTGAAGAACATATTAATGAATTAAGGAACCTCTGTGAATCGACGGCTGATATGAGCTTTGTTGAGGGAAATCTTATGTGGTTTGAATACTTCGAACGTAATTATTCATTTTTTTCAACAATGCTAAAAAGTAAAGGAGCCCCTACTTTTCGTATTCATTTCCTAAAACTTGTGATCGAAGAGTTAGAGGGGGAAGTAGATGTAACCGAAGGGAAAAATAAAGGATTAAGTAAGTCTTTGATTCTAAATTTTTTTGGAGCTGCAATCGTGGAGACAGTAGAAGCATGGATCGCCAATGGATTATCTGAACCAACTCAAGTTGTGGCAGAACAGGTGGGAATCTTGTTAGATAGGAATTTTTAGTTTTATCATATACAACGAAGATTGTGAGGGAATATACTCTTAAGCTAACGGGAAACGTTAGTTGAGAACAATAAAAATGGCAGCCGATCACTGGATGATCAGTTGCCATTTTTATTGAAGTAAAGGGCAGATTAGCGCGATGACAGAGTATGGAAATAAAGGAAAAATTGAGGCGGGTTTCGAATACTAAATATGACCAAACAAATTGAATGAAGGTGCTCTCAATGAACTCCCTTATTAAAGAATCAGTAATAAAACTCGCAGAGAAATTTCAGTTACCAGAACGTATTGTGAACATTGAAGATCTACCCTGGGTTCCGTTTACTGATAATCACTCTTCTTATTTCAAACCTTTACGCTTTGATCTAAACACCGGAACATGGATTTACTTATTTAAGATTAAGAGTAATCAGATTTTGGGAAGACATAGACACACTGGAGGATCGGTAATTGGCTATAATATTCAGGGCAAATGGAGATATGAAGGGCGCGAATGGGTTGCTGTTCTAGGAACCTTTATATTTGAGCCTCCAGGCGACATTCATACCCTTATTACAGAAGAGGAAGAAGTAGTAACTCTATTTATATGGGGCGGCTCTCTTCAGTATTTTGATGAGAACGATCAAATTATTGGGCAAGACGACATTTATACTGTCCTGAATAAATATAAAGTTTATTGCGGTCTACATGGAATTGAACCTAGAGATGACCTTATTTATTAAAAATAGTTACACATAGGATCCGTTGAACTAAGGAGAATTTGATAGTTCAATAACACACGTAGTAGCTAGACATTGTAAATTAGGTGGTGATAGTACAATGGTTACTGTTAGGAAAGCAAATGAAGGTGATTTATCAAGAGCAGCTAAATTATCTGAATTATGGGCTACTGAAGGTATCACTTACGGTCTGGGGGCAAATACCGAAGAAATTTTAAGGAACTACATAGGGGATTACTTCTGGGTCGCAGAGATTGACTCTATAGTAGTAGGATATATAACAGGAACAGTCCATGAAAGTGATGGATTGGCTGTCATTGGAAAAGGTGAAAGTTACCTTGAGGTCGATGAGGTTTATGTTCATCCAGATTATCGGAGTGACAATATCGGGCATGCGATGGTTGATAAGCTGCTCCAATCAGCTGAAAGCAATGGTATAACTCATTCCACAGTGTATTCCGCAAGTAAGCAGTGGCAAAAAATCGTTGGTTTTTACGAAAAGCACGGTTTTAAGATGTGGTTTGTTCAAATGTACCGATAAGCGACATGTGATTACGCTAACTGGGAACGATAGTTGAAAAGCCAGACTGATAAAGCTGCCGTTGAACAATCGGTAGCTTTGTTACGTTAATGGGAGAATAGTTCAATTAATGACAGATATGATTGAAAGAATAAATAATGATCTTCAAACAGAAGCCGCTTCCACTATTGCTAATATTTCCCTTATAAACTATATTGGTTTTATCCTACTAAGAAAGCGAGTGGTTACAGTGAGAACAATTCAATTTGGTGGTAAAACAGTTATTTTAGAGGTGCGGAAGGGATAATCATTTAAACTATCTCCTTCCGTGCAAAAAAACCAAAACCACGGAGGGTAAAAATTATATGTCTTTTAGTTATTACGGAGAACTGTGTACAGAGGTTTATGATCTGACCAAAGAAATTGGACATTCATTTAACGGAGATATTGAATATTATCAAGAGAGACTTAAACATTGCAACGGACGGATTCTAGAGGCAATGGTAGGTTCTGGACGTGTCATTATTCCACTTCTTAAATCAGGTCTTGTTGTCGATGGAGTAGACTACTCTTCTAAGATGTTGGATTCATGCAGACAACGTTGTGAGGTTCATGATTTAAAAACCAATTTATATCAAGCTGACTTAAAGGAACTCGCATTGTCCAATAAATATGAAGCAATCATTATTCCTGCGGGTTCATTTTTGTTAATAGAACAACGGTCTGAAGCGAAGGAAGTCTTAAAACGACTGTACGATCATCTGGATATTGGTGGGCGTCTTATACTAGACCTACATTTGCCTGGAAATAATTACAACAGCTCTGATAATGGGCACTGGAACGGTTCATCGACATTTCACTTACCAAATGGTGACATAATCACTATGGAAGGGAAGTGTGTCGAAGCTGATTTATTCTTTAACCAGTACAGAGTAGACTATATAAAGTATGAAAAGTGGCGTAACGGAACACTAATTCAAACTGAATTACAACGTTTTGCAAAGCGGTGGTACGGAGTGGAAGAATTTAAGTTAATTCTAGAAAGTATTGGTTTTACCGATGTAACTGTATCTGCCGATTTTGAATTCGGAAAGATACCGACCAATGGAAATCAACAATTCGTTTATGAAGCTACAAGATCATAATTAAGTAACATACCTAGAGCCACTCCATTGTTTGGAGTGGCTCTGTCTTATATATTGATATGTATTTTGTGATCAAACTTTAAATTCGTACTTAGATACATTACGGTGAACCTTGTCATAAATAAAAGTGCGGTTATTGAAGTAACTGGGAACGTTAGTTCAGCCATCTAGGAGCAGTTTGCCACAACGGCAGTTGCTCTTTTTTATTAGGTAAAGGGCAGGATATTACCAATATATGGTACTATCTTTAATGAGGTGATTACTTATGAATTGGTTACAAGGAGGACCTTTTTTAGAACTTAGCTTTATAATTAATGAACCAACTAAGATAGAAAGAGTCATCTCTAAGTTGAAGAATCTAGATGTTAAAATAGAAGTTCATAACCCTCCGGAATACCTTCAACAATACTACGAGGGCTATCCTTATGATGAGGATGATCCTCACAGTGTAATGATTCATCAAATAACACTCAACATAACTGTTCATACTACCCGGCTACGGAGGGCTTTACTTTTCGTTGAGAAAATCAGTTCAAAATTATTGTCATTTTCGATTTGCTTTTACGGAGATGCATTTGATGCCCCAGAGTGGAATCAGTTAGGTGTGAGAGATGATGAGTTAGACGAGTTCATTAGTCTTCTGATCTCTCTCTATATGGAATTAGATTTTAGCGTGGGCGGTTTAGCCATAGAAGAAGACATTAAGGGTTTGTTTGATGTTAGTGAAGGATGGCCAAATGAAAAATATCACTTAGCAAATCTTAATTTCAAGGATAGCCTACAAAATTTTCTGGCCATCATAATAAACCGGTCATTAAAGGACAATTTCCCAGATGAACATTTCATCCTAAAAGATAACTCTTATTTACTTTACCGAACCGAATTACGCTAACGTAAGAACAATAGTTCAATTAATACAACGGCGGCGGGAGGATAGTGTAACAACAAAAGAGAAGAAATATCCGGTAGTTAAAACGGCAGAATTCTCATATAGGAGTGTAATTATGGATTTTTCAAAATTAAATGGACTCGAGAAAAATGAAGGTGCAGGAGAATTAGACCTTCTTAAAGCTGAGAAAGAGTTAGGAGGTAGGCTCCCGATTCTTTACAAAATGATCTTAAAAAGAATGAACGGATTTATACTTGATGATGGTGTGTGTCTTTATGGCACTGAAGATTTGAGTGAACGTAACTCCACCTGGGAAGTAGCTGTTTATGCAAAAGAGTTCATTGCAATTGGGGATGATAGCGGAGGTACAGTATTACTGATGCCATTTAAAGAAGACTCAACAGTAATAATTGCTGTTGATGCTGGAGATATGAACCCCTCCAACGGTGTCCTTGTATCTGCAGATATCGTTAACTGGATCGAAAACGGATGTCAAATTGCCTATTAAGCATATCAAAGAATGCTGGTGTTCGTGACGTTGGAACCCGATAAAGTCATTTCTGCAATTTTTGGAGGTGTATTTCATGCAAAAGGCAATCGTCGTTCATTATTTTAACGAAAAAAAGAATAACTTAGCTGAGCTAAATCAACTGTTGCAAGATGGATGGAAAGTTGTAAGCCAGAATCCTATGTCTTGTTCTGAGTCTGGTGGTACAGTTTATTCACTTGCTATACTTGAGAAAAATTAGTACATATGGATTCATTGAAGTAACTGGGAACTTTAGTTCAACAATACATGAGCAGTTTGCCACTGTGACAGCAGCTCTTTGTGTCGTTAAGCTGTTAGGCAACGGCAACAAGAGCATGTGTAGAGGCGTCTATATAATGGGAATCCTTTCTAAAAAGGAGATGGTTTGCTGGTTAATTTATGTGGTTTACTCTATAGGGCATGTTGATGCATGGAACGATGATAACCGTCTTGCTATTGCACTACTTATTGCATTTGCAGGATTAGTGATTTTCCCAGTTTATTTTGAATCAATTTATTTATTTGCAAAAGTAAGAAAAAGGGAAACGATGTAGCAGCTGTAGATCATTCTGATCCTGAATTGATTTATATTTATATTTTTAATACAGAAGCTGCTCGTAAATCCGGCACAAAAGAATTTAATGAGAAAATGAAAAATGCCCAATTTACTACGTATCCTTTTTTATAAGAGAAAGGAAATATACTCACTATTTATTGGGCTAAATCAAAAGAAAAACCGCTTCTTAATGATCAGATAAAATCAGCGATTGAAAAGCTGTAAAGATACAACTTAGCATTGAACTAATTGGGAAACTATAGTTGAATAGCCAAACGTAACAAAGCTGCCGGTACACGATCGGCAGCGATGATATGGGCGCAATCATCATCGAATTATGACAGGGCGGCGCCGACGGATCCGCTCATTAGGAGGTTTGATCAGTAGTTTGTGTCAATGGACAACAACAATACAATACTCCTCCAAGGAAAAGAGCTTATATTGTCCTCCTCCGGCCAATCGACATGAACATAGCCATCGTAGGGAAGACTACCGCTAGTTCAACCTGTGGAGAGATTCGCCTCTAACATTATTCATTCTATACAAACTGTGATAAAATTAATTTGTCACCTTTCAACCGGTTAGGCAGATACTGAGCTCGAGCAAAAGAAATCAAAAAGGGTGTGTCGAGATGTCGAAACTCCAAGATATTATTAAAATCTCCAGAAAAATCATTTATTATAAGGGCTACCAAGCTACGTCGATCAGCGATATTATGGACGAGGCTCACATCGGAAAAGGACAGTTCTATCATTACTTTTCGTCCAAGCACGACCTTGGCCTGGCCGTCGTCGATGATCTGGTCAAGGAATGGGAAAGGGATGTATTCGAAGGCATTTTCGCAGCCGATCTTGATCCTATCGTGAAATTAAATAAAATGCTTAACAGGACGTTGACCATCCATACAGACCAAGAAGGGAAATCGGGTTGTCCCGCGGGGAACCTCGCCATTGAGATGAGCGAACACGACGAGACGTTTCGGCTAAAAGTCCACTATATATTCGACCGGTGGATTTTGTCGATCGAAGGCGCGCTCAGCGAGCTGAAAGCACAGGGGCATCTACCGTCGGACATCGATGCCAAACAGCATTCACAAGCCATCGTATCTATGATCGAAGGCGCCATTTTATTAATGAAGAGCCAAAAAGAAGTCAGCTTTCTCACGAACGCCATCGCGATCATTCGCTCGCAATATCGCCTTTCTTGAGCCCCGATTGCCTCCATCCTTTTCCATTGTGCATGCGAAGCGATTTTGATATGATCTGTCTGTACCTAATGGTAGGTACAATATAGAATAGAAACTGCGCTGATGAAGGAAGGGGTACCCAGATGCTTGGCATTCATTTTTTTTGCCGATTCTGTACCGACAAGTAGGTACAATTTTAAGTTAAGGAAACAAATGCACGGCAAGTGATATCGCTTATGGATCCTATAAAAGGGTAGGAATGCAGGCTCAAAACTAAACTTACAAGATGAATGGAGCGAATGCACGTGAAAACACTAGTCATCGTTACCCACCCGAATATCGAATCGTCCGTCTGGAATAAAGCATGGGTGAATGAATTGAAAAAGCATGATGAGATCACGATTCATGAATTGTACAAAGAATATCCGGACGAAAACATTGATGTCCATCGGGAGCAGCAGTTAGTCTTAGCCCATGAGCGGATTATTTTCCAATACCCGCTTTATTGGTACACCGCGCCGCCATTGCTGAAAAAATGGTTCGAAAACGTGCTGCTGTACAACTGGGCATACGGTCCGGGAGGGACGAAGACAACCGGGAAAGAAATCGGGGTCGCGTTCTCGTATGGCGCGCCTAAAGATGCGTATCAACCGACCGGTTCCAATCACTTCACGCTGGAAGAAATTTTGGTTCCCTTCCGAGCACTTACCAACTATATCAGCGCCGTATACCTGCCTCACTTTGCGTACAACACGCTCGACGAAACGCTCTTGGAGCAAAGCAGCAAAGATTATGTACGGCATATTACGACGGTTAAGCCGTTACTTATATGAAATACGTAATTATTGACGCGATTTGTCCCTGGTACCAGATAGAACGGCCAGTCTGCATACCACTCTGATATAAATGCCTTCCGCAAGGTGATGCCGGCCGATTGGGCGGAATTGTACAATTCGAAGCCACAATGAAACATTATAACCAGACCGGTGCGCATTTCGGTCTTCGATTTCATAGTTACTGATCTCTCTAAAGCCCCGGATTCATACCTGCAAAAATCTCAATTTCTCTTGCTGAGTTTTTGCCAGTTGGTCTACTTTATGAAATTAGCCGAAGCTTTGATGTATCCGAGGGTACTGCCGGAATTACAGTGACGTCCACTTCTATACTGGCGGCCATTGCGGGTCCGATTCTTACGATAGCTATCGGACGTTTGGATCGCCGGGTGGTGGTTCTCGGACTGTCGTTGCTGCTTATTGTATCTAATGTACTTTCGATGATTACAACCCATTTCTTTGTGCTAGTCATTGCGCGAATCATCCTTGGATTAAGTGTTGGAGGATTCTGGGCTGTGGCTATGACTGCTCAAGCAAAGTTAGTTCCGCAAGAGAAGGTAGCAAAAGCAATCTCGATTGTCCTCGGAGGATTTGGGATTGGCACGGTCATAAGTGTTCCATTTGCGTCTTATATGGCCGCATATTTTGATTTGAGAAGCGTTTTCATGGTAGGATGCATACTTGCGATTGCTGTTTTTATCATCCAGCTCATACTGCTTCCGAGAATTCCGATGGAACAGGGGGTTCGTGGAAAAGATTTTTTGGAGCTGTTGAAAATGAAGAATGTAATAACGGTCTTTGTTATTGCGATTCTCATTGTGGGTGGTCAATTTGCAGCCTACACTCATATAACACCCTTTTCCAGCAAGTGACTTTAATCGGCACGAATCTGCTTAGCGCGATACTGCTTGTCTACGGGATTGTTTCCTTCCTAAGCAATTTTGCCGCTGGGTTTCATAGCCGAACGCTGCCTCAAGGGATTGTTAGTGGGAACAGTAGTTATTTTCCTTATTTCATTGCTGGGCATTTCACTGATTGGACATAACGTTGTCATTTCAATCATTGCTTTCATTATTTGGGCAATCGCCTGGGGAATGGCTCCCTTGGGCCTGCAGCTATTGTTTTTTTCAACTGCTGGGAATGCTATAGAAGCCATGAGTCCGATCTATGTAGGTATTTATCAGTTGTCTGTCAGCTTGGGAGCTTTAATAGGCGGTTTGGCAGTCGATACGATCAATGTAACCAGCGCGATGTGGCTGGGAGCGTTCTCGTTCGCTTTGGTACTCATCTTTCTTACGGTTACCTCGACAGTCAATAACCGTTCTCTAGTCAGTCAAACAGAATAACGCAATAATTGTTGAAGGCGATCGTGCTTAAATCCCTTAGGGAAGCGCGATCGCCTTTACTAATGTTTTAAGCGCTCACCGCTTGAATTATGCGGGGAGTTGACATAAGTGGATACCGAAGCCTGCCGCTGGAAGTCGCAAAGATGGGCGAGAAGCGTAGCGAAACTGCTGGAACATAAATCGCGACGGAGGTCGAGGATTCAACTAACTGGGAAACGATGGTTGAAAAGCCAAACGAATAGAGCGCCGGCGTGCAACCGGCAGCTTTATTCCGTTAACGGACATAATAGCTCCCAATTCAAGAACTAGGCGATAGCAACGACTTGCATCCTTCGACACTTTGTTACCTCCCTGTAATGCTTTAGAATTATCTATATCACATTTTTCATTGAAACATTTCTACAATTATTTACGTTTCTTAGGCATACAGGAAGGAGGAGGAAGTTTGAGTAAAAAATCAATACTTATTTCTTTGTCTGTTGTAGGTGTTGTGATTGTAGTTATGATTGTCATCGGCATCTACAAAGGAAATTCAGACTTTTTTAATCAATTCAAAAGTTTTTCTGTAATGATTGATAATCAATCAGATTATGACCTTACTCAAATAGAAACAGGTGTTATGGGTGGATCCCAAGGATCCGAGAGTGAAGAAAAATCAAAGGTAGTACAAGAGTATCAACTTGCTAGCGGAAGAAAGGTTACAATTAAACCAGATCTTCATCTAACCGGTGAAGGCGGTATTTACTTGAAATTTACAGACTCGCGTGGAGAAACAATAAAGAAAACAATCTGTTCGTATACAGAGTCTTTGTCTGGACATTCGAATGTAACGATTAACAACGATTCCGTAAATGTAGTTGAAAAATGTAGTTAAACAAAAAAAGTTGGTGCGAAAGGGGACTGCCCCCCTGGCTTGAGACAAATTAAAAACACCTTCAAGAGATAGCTTCCATGTCGTAAGATATGGAGGACAACTTTGGAGGTGTTTTTTGTTGGCAACAAGAGTTAGTTAGAAACCAAACAACGGAATTGGTAGTCAAAGGTTCAAAGCTGGAGGAAATTGAGAGAGTCCGAGTAAATGACTATGAAAGCGGGATTTTACGAAGAGAAGAACTAAGACGTAAATACAATCCAAGAGAAGTGATCTTCGTTTTAGAAAAGTATTTAGAATGAGTTACTTCAAGGGGGTCTGTGACATTGAAAAAATGGAGTATTGCACTCATTGTCTCGCTGCTCATGTTTGTTTTGCAAACGGGGTGTACAGGTGGAACGCAAAACCTAGGCAAAGAGGCATCGAACAAGGAGGAGAATGCCACGCCGGCGGCCAGCAAAGCGGCGGAGAATACACTGTCTCCCGACCCGACTATGGCTGCTTTGCCCGCGACTACGCCGGACCAGAAGCTGCCGAAGCGTGACCCGCAGTCAGCGCCGCTTGACGTATTTCAACAGGCTAAACAGCTTGGGAGAGGAGTCAATCTTGGCAATGCACTTGAGGCTCCGATAGAAGGGCAATGGGGAATCATTTTACAGGAAAGCGACTTCAAGACGATCAAGGATGCTGGCTTCGAAACGGTCCGTGTTCCGATCAAGTGGTCGGCGCATGCGGATGCGGAAGCTCCTTACGCTATTGATTCCAAGTTTATCGAGCGCATTGATTGGGTCGTCGACCAGGCGCTGAAGCAGGGGCTGAACGTAGTTCTTGACATGCACCATTTCGATGAGATCTATTTGAATCCAGATGAGCAGGAGGCTCGTTTTCTGGCGCTATGGAAGCAAATCTCGGCACGGTACAAAGAGCTTCCCAGCAATGTGTATTTTGAGCTGCTCAATGAACCAAACGGTTCTCTGACCTGGTCAAAATGGAATAGAACGCTGAAGAAAGCGCTCGATACGATTCGGAGCGAGGATCAGTGGCATACGGTCATTATCGGCTCCGTCAACTGGAGCAATTATGCTGATCTTGTGTCGCTAGACATTCCGGTTAACGAACACAACGTTATCGTTACGTTCCATTATTACGATCCTTTTCTCTTCACTCACCAGGGAGCAGAATGGGCAGGTCCGGAAATCGGAACCATCGGCGTCATTTGGCCAGGTCCCCCGGCGCAGAAGACGGAACCGATCACTGCCGCCAAGCAGGTGAAGTGGGTGGACGATTGGTTCCAAGATTACAATACGAAACCGGTGAAAACGAATCCGGCAGGTCCCAATTCGATTGTGGAAGCATTCGATAAGGTGAGCAATTGGGCAAAGGAGCACCATCGCCCGATCTATCTTGGCGAATTCGGTGCGTACAACAAAGCCGATATGCCTTCACGAGCACGGTGGACGACTTTTGTGCGAGAGGAAGCGGAAAAGCGCGGTTTCAGCTGGGCTTATTGGGAATATAGCTCGGGCTTCGGCGTATTCGACCCGATAGCTAATCAGTATCGGAATGAATTGCTGGAAGCACTTATTCCTCATAAGGAATAGTAAGGAAATCAAATCAGCAATTGAGAACCTATAAAGAAAATAAGCATTCAACTAATGTGGAACGAGGGGGTTGAATAGCAAAACTGAATGAAGCTGCCGGTACACGATCGGCAGCTTTGTTACGTTAATGGGCAGGTTAGTTTAATGAATTAGTGAAATATATTAAAGGTGAGCTACTTGCAAAGTTGCAAGGGGTATGACACCTATTATTGATAGGTCATTGTTTTGAGGAGTGAAGTGAACTATGTATCATACTTCGCCGGAAACGGCGCTAAAAATGAAACGGTGGCCAAAGAATACCATAGCGGCGGGTCATCGGCATTCCGTTGGTCTCCTTTCGGACGGCACGGTAATGGCTGTGGGGAGAGTGGACGAAATACTGAAAATCAAAGGAGATTTAAGAGAATTGTTTATTGAATTTGAAACATCTGAACAGACGATGCAGTCATGAAGGAGAAAATCTTGCAAGTCATTCAACAAATTTCATGAATTATAATAGTAGTCAATAAAGGGCCATCCATTATAAGGTGGCCCTTCAAACTTGCCGGAAACCAACCTGTTAGACCATGCCGAAAAGACACGATTTAGGAAACAACAATCCCCTTTATCACCCTGACATGATTGTAGTTGAAAACGAATACACTTGATTGAGACCAAAGGGAATATATCAAGAATGGAGGGTTGGTATGATTAGAAATCGAGTTTCAGTAATGCTGGTGCTCGCGATTCTGGTGCTGTCCGGGTTGGGACTAGCCGGCTGCACGAGCGACGGCTCCGGGAAGGAAATTGCCGTCATGGTGCCGAGCGCGGATCATGGTTGGACGGGGGCTGTTCTGACTTACGCACAGGAGAAGGCAGATGAGCTGAATAAGGACGATGCGGTGAAGGAGAAATTCAAAGTCAAGGTGTTTGCAGCGACGGATGTGGAGAACCAAATTAAGCAAGTGGATGACCTCTTGAGTAAATCGGGCAGCATAGGCGGCATTGTTATTCTTCCGTACGATAACGGTCTTCAATCGACTCTGGAGAAAATTGCGGCCGCAGATATCCCCTTTGTCCAATTCGACCGTGTCATAACGAGTCCGATGATCGATGAGAAGGTGGTCTCGAACGTAAAGGGCGATAACGAAGGCATCGGTTATGAGACGGCTAAGCGATTCGTTGAGAAGGGTCTCACCAAGGACGATTATGTCTATGAAATGATCGGAGACAATTCCTCCGTGCCGGAGCTTCGTTCGAACGGATTCAGGACATACCTAAGCGAGCAAGGCTGGACAAAAGAAGAGATCGACAAGACAGTGGTGAAATCCGCAGCCACCGGCTGGAGCCGCGATACAGGGAAGGAGCTGTTCGAATCGTGGTTCGGTAGCGCCCAGCTTGATACCTCCAAGGAGAATTGGATCTTCACGCACGATGATGAAATCGCTATCGGCGTCCTGGAATCTCTGAACGGTTCAGCCCTTGATGCAGGCAAGAAGGAAGCGTTTCTGAAGCAGCTGAAGGCACTGGGCGCCTCTTCGGGTCTTGCCGAAATGCATGCAATTTTGAAAGACAAACATCAGACAATAGCACGCCCGTCCACATTCGATATCTTTTCGGTAACCTACGATCCGGCTATGATTCAAGAGGCCATGCAGGTGATAACGGACTTCCTCATGAAAAAAGGAACAGTCGAGCAGGATCACGTCATTCCGGTTAAGGTCGTCGATGCCGGCAACGTAGCGGATTTCAAGGCGTTCGGCACGTACGAAGAGAAATAGTACGGTAAATAAACCGCTCATGAGATGATCGTGCTTATGAGCGGATTATCCTAATATACAAGGTGAGTGGGGGCATATGGAACTGCTGAAGATGGACGGCATCACCAAAGCGTTCTACGGAGTTACTGTGCTCGACCGCGTTAGTCTGAGCGTTAACCGGGGAGAAGTACACGCCTTGCTCGGAGAGAACGGTGCGGGCAAATCCACACTGATGAACATCCTGGCTGGCGTTCATAGCAAGGATAACGGCCTGATCTCTTTCGACGGCAGGGAGATCACCCAATACAGCATCAAGTCGGCCGAGCAGCACGGGATTGCCTTTGTTCATCAAGAACTGAATATATTTAACGATTTGCGTGTGTACGAGAATGTGTTTCTGGGCAAGGAGCTGACCGGTCCCCTCGGCAGATTGCGAAAGAAAGAGATGGTTGATCAGACATGCGCGTTGATGGGTAAACTGGGTGTCGATATAGACCCTATGGAATACGCAGGCAGCCTGGATACGGGAAAAAAGCAGCTGCTGGAAATCGCGAAGGTGCTTCAGGGGGAAGCGAAGCTTTTTATACTGGATGAGCCTACCACAGCGCTGAACAACGAAGAGATTGAGCGGCTGTTCTTTATTATCCGAAGATTGAAAAATGCCGGCAAAAGCTTCATCTTTATCTCCCACAAGATGCCGGAGATCTTCCGGATTGCGGACCGCTTCACCGTGCTTCGCAACGGAAAGCTGGTTGTATCGAATGACATCAAGCACACCACGCCGGAGGAAATCGCCAGACATATGGTCGGGGAACGGTATTCATCCGATGTAGGGTATGAAGAGCGCACGGCAGGTGTTGCAATCGTAGAGATACAGCAGCTCTCCGGCAGGCGGTTTCACAACGTCAACTTGAACGTGAAGAAGGGCGAAATCATTGCATTTACAGGCTTGGAAGGCGCTGGCTGCTCGGAGCTGTTGCAGACGATCTTCGGCGTATTGCAGCCTCATAGCGGCAGGCTTCTCATCTATGGCCGAAGCCTCCAGCCTCACAGCATCCGAAGCGCGATGAAGTTAAGAATAGCGATGGTTCCCGCGAGCCGCAAGGAAAACTCCGTCATCCCGGACCTCAACCTGCTCGAAAATACTTACCTCTCCGAGCACGCGATTCATTCCAGACAGAAGTTTATATTCAAAAAACGAGAGCTTCAAACCTACGAGGAGTTGAGAAAAAAGCTTGCAATCAAGGCGGGCAGCTATCGGGACATGATCACAAGCTTGTCAGGCGGAAACCAGCAGAAGATCATCCTGGCGCGGTCGCTGCGCACCAACGCGGACCTTATTCTTTTCGACAACCCTACGCAGGGGATTGACATCGGCGCGAAGCACGAAATATATAAGCTTATTCTCGAGCTGGCCAAGCAAGGAAAAACAATTATTGTCAATACACTCGAGATGACAGAGATTCAGAAAATTGCGGACCGTTGTGCGGTGTTTTATCGCGGGACCATTATGGCGATTCTGAACCGGGAAGAAATCAACGAAGAACGCGTCATGCTCCATGCGACAAACGCCATTGTTCCGGAGGAGAGGAGTGCGGCGGATAATGAGCGTCAACTATAAGCATCTGTGGTCCAACTACAACTACATTATCGTCTTTATCGGCATATTCATTGCCTTCTTGTTTACGAATGGCAGGGATACATCCTGGACCAGCATGACGAATATATTGCTTCACAGCGCCATTCTGGGGACGATTGCGCTCGGAATGGGATTCATCATTCTTACCGGGGATATCGATCTCTCTGTCGGCTCCTCCTTCGTCCTTGTCGGCGGGCTGACCATTATCGTTTACAACCAAGTGGATAACATCTTTGCAGGGCTGATCATCGCCATTCTGCTCGGAATGGTGTGCGGCTTCATTAACGGCGTGCTTGTTGGCTGGCTGCTGATGCCTTCGTTCATAGTCACTTTGGCAACGATGCTGATCTTTAGGTCGATCTCGCAATATATGATGAATGAGCGGGGTGAAACGAGATACAGCGTGGACGGGTCATTATCCAGCTATTCGGCGCTGTTTAAGCTCGGCAATGGAGAATTGTTAACACTCCCCGTTATTGGCATTATTTTTATCTGTATCGCAGTGGCTCTCACGTACATATCGTCCTCTACCAAATTCGGGAAGCGTGTCTATGCGCTCGGAAGCAATCCGCGCGCTGCTAAGCTAGCCGGTATCGATATTCATTGGACCAGAATCAAGGTATTCCTGCTTAGCGGCGCATTGGTGGGATTTGCAGCGTTCCTGAAGATTGCGAAAGATACCTCCTTCGACCCGGCAACGTCCGGTCAGAACTTCGAGCTCTATGCCATCGCTGCCGTTGTCATCGGCGGAATCAGCATGTCCGGCGGGAGAGGGAAAGTGGCGAGTATCGTGTTCGGCACCATGTCATTCACAATGATCGATAAAATCATAACGGCGGTCGGAATGAATGCGTTGTTGAACGATTCAGTAAAAGGGTTGATTCTCCTTGCCGCTGTAGGGTTGCAGATGGTGAAGCGGCAATCAAGGTAGGGAGCGAAGTTGGAGGCGATCGAACTTGAAGCACGCCTGCAGTTCTCTTGAAACAATATTGTCAGACGACAACAACATTTATACAATCGAAGTCGCATATATTGCGGCTTTTTTATTTTTTGAAAGAAGTTCTTGTCGTGAGCTCAAGACAAGAATTTCTATACAAAGCCGTATTAGGACAAGAACTTCTATACAAGGCCGTGTTCCCCAAAAGCATCAGATCGAGTTATTAAACAGATGTCGTAATTGATAGTTTAATTGAATTAAAACGAGTAAAGGGCAGGATAGCGTGGAAACTATCTTGAATAAATGATTAATAAATAATCGATGCGTTACTATAAAGGCTCCAGAAGAGCAAAGCTTGTAGACCGAGCAAAAGAGGTAATGGAGAACATTGGGACCGAGATAAACGGTATATGAACCAGGAATGGGAGGCTGATTTTGGTTCCTGGCAGGGGATATTAAGTGTTTATACCTGTCGGACGACAAGAACATCTATACAATCGAAGTCGCATATATTGCGGCTTTTTTATTTTATGTATAGAAGTTCCTGTCGTTTGCTCAAGACAAGAACTTCTATACATAACCGTATTAGGACAAGAACTTCTATACAAAGCCGGTGGCCAATAAGGTAGCACGTATAAGTTTTTTTCATGAGCAATTAATTTTGACTGCACGTTCTCTTACTCTCTAAATATTCGAGGTAATTAAGAGGGGATACTCGGCAAATTAGACCGGTATTTCGCTTTGAATTGCGACTGGATAACGGGGTATCTGTTTTCCAAAATCACCATTTTTTATGTTCTATTTTATTTCCCGTTTAACCTTTACTAAATCTTATAGAATCGTGCCGGTAAGTGATAACACTGAGTTAAATAGAAAACGCAATATTTGTAATATTATGACGCAAATGTTAATCCGAGTTCAATGCGTGGAGCAAACCAATGAACTTCGACCTGATAAGATAACGAAATAGAACCAGCAATTTAATAAGAAGAGCCATCAGAATATGATGGCTCTCTCCTATTATATGTTTTCAACATTCGTATTCGTTAGGATCAAATGTTCATCTGAGATACTGTGTGATGAAGAACGCAGCACGGTCCAGGGCTTGATCAGCTTCATCGAGAATACCAGTGAACGCCTGGAAAACATGCGGGACGTCGGCAGTAACGTCAAGGATTACATCCACACCGGCTGCCCGTGCACGGTCAGCTAACTGCGTGGAATCGTCAAGAAGTAGCTCGTTCGTTCCGACCTGTAGTAGGAGTGGTGGGAATCCGGTAAGATCGGCGAACCTGGCGGGGCTCACGAGTTCATGATTCGGATCCTGTCCGGCTAGGTACATCGTATCCGTTAATGTAAAGCCCTCACGAGTGAAGAATGGGTCGATCCCCATTTTGCTATCCATACTTGTTCCGGAGCGCGTCTTATCCACCCCCGGCGAGAAAGCCACTACTGCTGCTGGCATCGGCAGACCTGCGTCCCGTGCCATCAGGCAAGCCGAGACAGCAATACCGCCGCCGGCAGAGTCTCCAGCAAACGCAATAGACGCCGCCTCAACTCCGTTGTCCAGAAGCTCACGATAGGCGGCGAGAGCATCGTCAAGAGCTGCAGGAAACGGATGTTCCGGAGCAAGTCGATAATCGAGAGAGACGGACCGGATACGGGTTTTGTTCACCAGATTTGCGGTAACGGACATGGCAGTGTAGGGGGAACCCACAATATACGAGCCGCCATGGAAATAGAGGATGATTCCTGGGCGGGCATCCTGTTCAGGGTCAACGGTCACACTGGGCCGATTACCCAGGGTCGTCGGCGTGGTTCGAATGCCGTCAGGTACCTTCATCGTTGCCATCAAGGCAGCGAAGTTCGCGCGCATCTCCTCGACGCTTTTCGGCTTGGTGGGCTTGGGACTCCGCAGTATTTCATCCAGATTCTTACGCTGTTCTCTACTCATATGTTGTTCTCCTTCTCCTTATTTAATCGTTTTCTACCGTAATCACTCCCGGCGATCCGGCTTATTCATAGTGTATAATATAATTGTGACAAAACCTGTCACTATATTTTTGGGGGAGGTGAATATAATGGGAAAGTCGAGACGCCTGATTGAATTAATGATGGCAGTAAATCGGAAGCGGAAATTCACCGTCAAAGAGCTTGCTGAAGAATTTGGTGTGTCTGCCCGAACCATGCTGCGTGATTTGCAGGAGCTGAGTGGAATGGGAGTGCCATTATACTCTCAGGTTGGTGCAGGAGGTGGATACCAAGTTCTTGCAGAGCGAAGCCTTCCACCGATTTCATTTACGGAGAATGAGGCATTCTCAATATTTTTTGCTTCCCATGCTCTTCGACACTTTAGTTCACTGCCCTTCAAGGCATCTGCAGAATCCGCACTTCGGAAGTTTTACAGGTATTTATCGGAAGATGTGAAACGTCAGATAGATGAGATGCGACATCGTGTTGACTTCTTTACGCAAACCCGCCAAGAACGAGCCGACTACCTTGAGATATTGCTCCAAGCATCCATTAGAAGGTTGCCCGTGACAATTAATTATGGAATTCGGGAGAATGAGATCAATCAAAGAACGATTCAACCCATCGGTATATATGCCCATGAGGGATATTGGTTTTGCCCAGCCTACTGCTATCTACGAAAAGCCTACCGATTGTTTCGGGCAGATCGGATACGGTCAGCCGTTTTGGCGGATGCGGAAGCGTTAACGACTACAGTGGATGTTTCAGAGGTGGATTTAACGAACTGGGGTCATCATTTCTACACCAAAGAAGAAAGCGTAGATGTCAAAGTGAAATTAACGGCAAAAGGGATTGAGTTATTCCGAGATAAGTGCTGGATTTTCCCTTGGGGAGAAGTACATAGTTCCGATAACGGCACAGGCATACTAGAGATGGGTATTTTCCCCTCAGAAATACTATTTTTTGCTGAATATTTCTTTTCGTTCGGCGCTGAAGCGGTCGTGCTCCAACCGGAAGAATTAAGAGAAGCTATCAGAAGGAAGTTGGTCCGTACTCTCGAAAAGTATAATGTCCCAAAATAAAAAGATTTTCGTCTTCCAGAGAAAGATTCGACCGAGCTGAGATTGCAGGATATGCTAATGAATTTTTTAAATCCCTATATAAAAGATGCTGTACAAGATTATTACGAGCATCTTATGAGGGAGTCTCCACATGTTTATCCCTATTTCGTTGATGTAATTGAGTCCCACAGGGTTAATGGCTTTCGCGGGTTTATCTTATCATTAACACTCGATGTAACGCCTGTTGTGGGGCCCTCATATTTCTGTCGGTGAAGACAGATTGACGTTTGAAATCTCATCAGGCCCCAAGGTTAAACTTGTAGAATACACTCACGTAAAAACACATGAACTTCCCCCACATTGGCAGGACATTGTTAAGTAACAGGGATATCATGTATTAAGCTAACTGGGGACGATAGCTGAATATACACCTACGACGAAGCTGCCGGCATTATCGGCAGCTTTATCACGTTAAACGGGCAGGAAAGCGTAAGTTGATGTCAAATATATGAATATAAAAGTTACTTGGTGGTTAGGGGAAAATCGCATGCAGAGGGACTGCAAATTGATTTTGGTCGAAGGGTTGTGCGGCACGGGTAAATCTACGTTAGCGGAGCGATTGCATCAGTACCTGGTACAACAAGGCAAGTCATCTTGTTTTTATGATGAAGGTGCCGAAGGACATCCAGCGAGCTTAAACTGGCATGCTTTCTTCCGAGAAGAGGAATATAAGCAATTTCTGGAGCGCTATCCGATCACAGCTAACCGTTCGCGGGCTATAAAGGATGGTAGCAATTATTTACTGCCTTATCGTGGGGTCAAGGAGTTCAGCGAGCTGAATGCACTCTATGCCGAGCTGAAGTCCCGTGAGTTATGCTGGACGGATTCACCCAGCGCCACACTGTCGGAGTTAACATATTTGGTTCAGAGGCATTGGGCTCGTTTTGCTGAACTTGCCAGCACTACAGATACCATTTTTGTACTTGAAGCTGTGTTTTTTCAACATCAAATTCATGACTTGCTAAGGCACTATGAGGCTTCTGATAGCCAAATTGAGCAGCATATTCATGGAATCGCTAATCAAATTTCCGCTATGAATCCCGTCCTGATTTATTTAACCCAACCTAGTGTACGAGAGCAGCAGGTTTGGATTTCATCCATCCGTTCTAAACCGCACTTCGCAACGGAACATAATATTAAGTTTATGGAGAACCGTAAACGGATCGAATTAGGGTTGCTTGATGCGCTTCCTTTCCCAACCCATGCGATTGAAAATATGAATCTGGACTGGGAAGATGTCTTTTGTAAAATGGTATGCGCAATGAAAGACGAAACGGAGTATTCATTGCGCTAACGGGCAGGATAATTGAATAGAATCCCGAATAATTAAATTGTGTTATCTTTCTTAATTGGTAAGAGGGGTAGAGTTATGCATAGGCATGGAAATTTAACAAACGTATCCTTAGTCACCCGCATAATCGCCTTTTTATGGGATTATGTAATCATTACAGGCTACATCATTCTGCTAATCGGCATATCTTTTCCTTTACGACCTTTGTTAATTCCATTGTTTACGACAAATCCATTATTGGCGGAGCTCAATGGATTTCTATTCATTACTCTGCCCGTATATCTTTATTTTGCCGTATGTGAGGGATCGCAATCGCATGCGACATGGGGAAAACGAAAAATGGGAATTGTGGTGACCAGCATTTACGGCAATTCAATTGGACTCGGATCCTCTCTTTTTCGTTCTGCCCTTAAATTCCTTCCTTGGGAGCTAGCCCATTTCACCATTTGGCACATGGTTATTCCTTCTGATTACTCCGATTCATTAATTTATTCAATTCTGGCGATAGTCTACGGTCTGGCTCTCATCTACTTGATAAGTCCATTTTTTAGTAAAAATAAACAAACTGCATATGACTTTATTGCGGGGACCGTTATAAGGTACAAGGTTTAAGAATTACAACGATCTTATTCAAAGAATTACGCTAAAAGGCTGCCACGAAATATAACTGGCAGCCTCGTTAAGTTAAAGGGCAGCATTCCTATAATGAAGAAATACGAGGTTTGAGAAACAAAAAAACTCCTTGGTATGATGTATGAGGGTCCCAGATGCTCGCCAGCGACCGGATCCAAATACAAACCAAGGAGACTACAAAATGAATTCTACTCAAAATGAACGTATTAATCAAATTACTTCTTCTACCTTAATTGTCGGTGTAGACATCGCTAAATTCAAACATGTCGCTCGAGCACAAGACTACCGCGGAGTCGAGTTCGGGAAGTCAATTACGTTTGAGAACGACCGTGAAGGCTTCGAAATGTTCGTTAGCTGGTTCAGAAAGCTTGCGACGGAGAAAGGGTTCCAAGACGTTATCGTTGGCATGGAACCGACCGGTCACTACTGCCTGAACCTGGCCCATTTTTTAAGAGAACAGCATGTTACGTGCGCTGTGGTTAATCCGCTACACGTGAAGAAAAGCAAAGAATTGGATGACAATTCACCTACCAAGAACGACATCAAAGATGCTAAAGTCATCGCACAGCTCGTCAAAGACGGAAGATATGCTTTACCTAACCTTCCCCAGGGCATCTATGCCGAACTAAGGGAAGCGATGAAAATTCGCGATCATCTGTCGACTGACCTGCGCGTGGTGCAAGGCCGCGTTCATAACTGGTTGGATCGGTACTTTCCAGAGTTCCTCACGGTATTTAAGGACTGGGAATGCAAGTCAACACGCCAAATGCTCAGTCTTTGATTGTTGCCGCATGAGCTGGTTTCTGAGTCTGAGGAAGCCTTGCTGAGTCACCTCAGAAAGGTTGCCAAGCGGGGTCTCGGCATCGAGCGTATGAGAAGTCTGAAAGCAGCGGCAAGCCGTTCTGTTGGTAACTATTTCGCGTCATGATGCCACTGGTGGCTAAGAACTGTGCGTTTAAGGCATTGCATCAATACTATACCAAACGGCTAGATAATCCCTTGAAAAAGATGCAGTCGCTCATTGCACTATGCAACAAGCTGATTCGAATTCTCTTTGGGGTCTTGAAAAAGGGGCATCAGTTCAGTGAAGAAAAGATGTTGCAGGATATCCCAAGGTACACGGCAGTGTCGTTAGCAGCTTAGATTCAATGTTTTCATAGAAGTCGAACATCAATAAAAGGTACAGACATTTGAAGCACGGATGAGTCGGAACAGAACTATCATACGGACGAAGATCCTGTCGGGCAGCATATCCGACCTCCACCTCATGGACAGGTTGAATGAAGGAATGTGGGAGCGAAGACTCTGTGAGACATGGGAGGGTTGACGCCATGAGCCTAAGTGGAGATCCAAAGGTTCGACCATATATATCCAGAATGTCCACTTTTTAAAGTCAGTGGTCTGGGTGGATGTGTTTTTGCACTTTCTTTGCCCCATATTTTACATCTTCTACAATCTTGTTCCATTCAACGGTTGTCTGGCACAAAAGAAAAACGTTCAAAACCTACGAAAACAAACGAAATTAAGAGAAAAACGATTCTCCATAGAGGGAGGATAGTCTAATGACTTCACGAATGTTTTATTAGTGAAAATAATGATGTCAAGGAGAAGACAAGACATGACTATGAAAACGAGATTACTACATGTCAGGGCAAATGTTTCTGATCTGAACCGTGCAATTGACTGGTATGAGAATTTTCTTGGTTTCCGGGTTACAAACTTGGCCAAAGGAACATCCAAAACTTCTCAGTAAGTAATTTAGATGATCTATGGGAGACAATAAAGGATAAAGTTACAGTTATTGAACCATTATTTGACACGCCTTATGGTACAAGAAAATTCACTATCTCCGATTTACATGGTAATGAACTCGGATTTGTAATGGATTAAGTTATTGCCACCGAATATTGGGGTACTACGCTGAACGGGAGACAATAACTTAACAGCAAAAAGCTGCCGGTAAGTGTTGTAAAATGATAATTTCCAGAGCATTACTCCCTAGTGTCAGTTTCTAAGTGCTGCCAGTAACATCGTTGGCCTTTTCTCGCCTACATTTTTCATATTGTTTTATAATAATAAACCCTAATATGCCTAGGAAAGTGGCTGCAGTTGCCAAGTAGAATGAATTGCGTGAGCCTATCCATATATCATGGGTGGGGGATTGAAGAAATCCGGCTGTAACTGCAGTGAACAATGAAATTCCAATGTTCTGTGTAAGTCTTTGTACAGAGCCAATCGTTGCTTGATGCGAGGGACCAACGGTTTCCATGATAGCCGCAATGTTTGACGGTTGGAAAAGCCCGGCACCTATACCATAAACAAAAAGCAATGAGCAAACTATAGGTAATTGTCCGTTCGGGAGCACAAAGACAAGAATCAGCAGTGGTACTAACATACAGCAAAGTCCGACTGTCATTAATCGGAACGTGCCCCAACTGTTCATCAGTCGGCCGGCTATATTAGAGGTCAATACAAGGCCCAAGGGCAACAGTAAATTTACCAACCCGGATTTCCAAGGGGCATAATTACGTCCTTGTTCCAAATAGAAAGGTACGACAACCATACAAAGGCGTGTAACACCCCCATATGCAAAAATTGTATATAAAGAGACTGTGAAAAAACCATTCTGAAATAACGATAAAGGAACAATGGGATTAGCCACCCTTTTTTCTCTTCGGATAAACAGGAACATAAGGATTGCAAAAAACAGAAAGTTGATATACATCCTGGAATGAGAAGAACCTAGCTGAGTGCATCCATATACTAATGAAAGAATAGAGGCTGAAAGCAAAAGGCTGCCGGACAAATTTAACGGCTTTTTTTTGCTTACCGGTACTACTTTTCCTTTTAAGACATAGTGACATGCAAGTAAACAAAGGAGACAAATAGGAATATTAATCAAAAATATCCAATTCCATCCTATTGAGGATAAGATGATCCCACCAGCCACAGGTCCGAGGACATGCCCGAGTCCAAAGAATGCGGCTAGAGCCCCCAGTGCTTCACCTTTTTTGACAGGGGATACTAAGGTTGTTATTAGAGCAGCAGAGGTTGCTTGAAGCATGGCAGCTCCTATCCCTTGTAAGACTCGAAATGAAATTAGCTGTATCACAGTTTCTGAAAAAGCGCAAAACAGGGAGGCAAGCGCAAATAACATTAATCCTATTGAATAAATTTTTAAACGTCCATAACTGTCGCTTAGCCTACCGAAGACTACAATACAACTGCATATGACAATGGAATAAAGAGATATGGTCCAGGCTACCATTGTGACAGAAGAATGGAACTCTTGAACAAGAGAAGAGATCGCAACGTTAAGAATTCCTGAGTCTAAGGTTGTAAGAAACATACCTACCCCAGCAACAAGTACTATGGCGAGATAAGAGTCATCTTGATCTGAGCGGTTATTTGCCGAAATCTTCATACTTCTCCCCCAGTCAAATGTATTTCACCAATCAAGATCTATTGTTGAATTTATTTTAAAGCAGAAAGTGTTATAGTTATAATATATAAAACGTATTAATATTATAGGTTATAGCTATAAATAACTAAACTATCAGGGAACGCTAGTTCAACACATCTCGGAGCAATTTGCCGGCGGCAGTTGCTCCATTTTTTCGTTAAGCTAACTGGCTGTTTATTTGGGAATGTCACCTTTGAACCGGGATGCCGAAATAACTGGCATATTCATCGTGATGAGCAGGTTTTCCTTCTTCTTGGTACCAACCTTTCGTAGCAAGATGCTCTATAAGGAAGAAGCGAAGTGAGCCATCTGCAGGAAGTGAGTCCGAGGGGCGTATACTACCGAGGAACGCAGGACAACACAACCTGCGGGAGGGAAGGCGCCCTGCTTTGTTCAAGCTTTTCAAGGAGCTACGAGTGAGTGAATCAAATGGCTAGCGACACCTAAGGAAAAAGTTCAACAACTCCAAGAGAAGCTAGTCATGCTGCCAAGAGTAACAAGCGCAGAAAATTCCATGCGTTGTACGACAAAGTACACCGGTTGGATGTGCTCCAGTTTATCGGGATGGCGTCCAGATTGCGGATGTTCTAGCAGCGCTAAACAGTTATCTGGATATAACCGTATTGCCCGGCACGACCTATGGTTTTACCGTTAAGGCGTATGATCAAGCAGGCAATCTCTCGGCCTCGAGTAATGCAGTCAACGCTACAACGGCCAAAGGCTAGAGAACGCCGGGAAATATTGCCCCTGACGCTGCTGTGACAGCATCTTCTCAATTAAGTGCCCGCTACCCGGAAAATTAAGATGGTCGATGAAGCCGCCCCTAACGAGAGTTGACTGAAGTCTATTAGAAACAACGAATCTACGTAAATCCATTACAAACAAGCCGGTGCTTAGGGGACCGGTTTGTTTGATTTTGGTGGCATGACAGAGGCGCGATTACGCTTGCCCGAGTCGTCAATGTGCGAATAGGCGTGAAGGAGAGGGAGAGCAAAATGAGATCCCAACGCAAAAAAGCGATGCTTGGTCCGGGGAGGACAGCAATCGCTTGGTTTTGCTAAAAGGCAGGGTGGAGATGCCGCGTACGTCCAGTGATGCTATGGACGACCCGTTACAATCCGTAAAAGCAGGTTAACCTCTGGCATTTGATAAGCTTCATCTTCGTGAATATTTAATGTCATCAATGCTGAAACAACGGTAAAATAGGTGGATATTAACTGCCGGGGATCACCCTGCGTAAATTCGTTAGCTTTCTGTCCCTCAATGAATAATGGCTCCAATATGTCGACTACATAAGAATCCATGGAATATTGTTCAATAAGTTGCTTTGCTTCTTCGGGTATTCCGTCCGAAGTACGAGCATGATGAATGAGCATGAAGTAAAGCTGACCCTCATTATCAAGCCGAGTCAGTGCCCTTAGCTTTTCAATGGGAGAACCGGGTAATTGATAGACGCTTTTCATGCCGTCGATCGACTCTTGAATCGCTTGCTGAATCAGCAGAATAAAAAGCTCGTCTTTAGATTTGAAGTAATGGTATAACAGACCTTGACTAATGCCTGCTTTCGTTGCGATCATGCTGAGTTTTGTTCCGATATAGCCTCTCCTGGCAAAGATTTGAAGAGCCGCTATCATAATTTGTTCTTTTCGTTCATCACGAATAATTTGCAGCTGATCCCCATTTAAAGGCGACAATATGTTCGCTCCTTTTGATTTTACGATATTTGTTTGATTCTTTTCTATTCCGGCGGAAACGGTACGAAGGTTGCTTTAGAAAAGGAAGGTAATTGGTTCAAATACTCCTCCAGTGTTTGACCTCTCTTCTGGAGAAACGCAGTAAACCATCGCTTGTCTTCGCTTGATGCATCAGCAATAACAGAGCTGACCATCTGTTGATCGGTCATGACGCTTGGAGAGAACAATAATGAATTCACGCCCCAATAGAGTAAAAATAGCTCAAAATTATGTTTTGATGTTGCCTGTTGGAGGAACACATTAAAGTATTTTTGAACGAAATCGATCCCAACCAATGGTTGGCCCTCATATTCTACGCCCGACCATTGTAAATCGGAAATGCAATTCAACCACCAAGCAGGCTCAACAACATCCTGAAGCCTTTGGAGTACGGTCCGTTCATAAAAGGGGTGAGGATTTATGCGTTGTTCTCTTAAACAAAGCTCTAACATATCTGCTTCGATTGCAGCCATAGTCATCCCAAGACCGTAAATCGGGTCGAAATTACAGAAGGCGTCTCCTAATACTAACAGCCCCGTTGGCCATTCATCCATTTGTTCAAAATGTTGGCGGAACAATTCGGATATTCGATATCCTCTGGGCGACGAGAGAGGTTCTAGTTTCTTCAGCACCTCCGCGATTAGCGGGTCTGCAAGTCGGGCAACGGTTTGTTCGAATTCTTGTACGGCAGTGGCAGGATAATGCCCGCCCGCGCTCCAAAGCAACATTTCTGCTCTATTATGTTCAACGACGGAGAAAACGCCCGTGAATTCGTTTTTGACGGAATCCCCGTCGACCCGTATAACATCCCATTCATCTGATAAATGGGAAGGAATATGATAATGGCGAGTGCTATACCCCAAAGAGACCTTCAAAACATCCGGTTGAGGTACAGTATAACCGATATCCCGAAGCCATGTCGCTAGTTTGGAAGAACGTCCGCTTGAATCCAATACCAAATCTGCCGACAGTGTTTTCAGCTGTCTGTCTTGTGCGCGATCTCGTACGGAGATCCCCGTGACACCGGTTTGATCCTTGTTTGTCACCAAACCGATTACGTCTGTCTTGGGAATAAATCTTACATTCGAAATCCGCTCCACCCTTTGGCGAAACACCCATTCCAATAAGGCTCTGCTAAACGTAGCTTCATTCTCCGAGTTCGGCATATCGAAACTTCCGTAAGGGTTGCTTAAATGCGCGATTTTATTAAGAGAAGAGGGAGCTCCGTGCGCAAGCAAGTCATCGTTAAATCCAGGAAAGAGACGGTTCATGATCATGCTCCCGCGCGGCGTTAGACGATGAGGTTGAAAATCTTGCGGAGTGCCTGCGCGATTCGCGGGCTTATCAGGAAACTCATCTTTGTCTACGATCCATACCTCGTCGTAGAATTCAGAAAGCACTTTGGCGCTTAATAATCCACCGATTCCTCCTCCGATAATAATGGCCCGCCCTGAACTTGGTGTTGCATCGATCTCGCTCATAAACTAATCCCTCCAAAGAGATGAACTCATGATATTTTTTTTGATTGGTTCAACCGTTCAATATTAAACTATAGTAATTTTTGTCATATGTCAAAGGATTTACAATAAGAGTCAGTATCAGGGAAGATTAGTTCAATGGAACGATGAAGCAGCTGATATCCAAGTAGTCGTTAGAGATTACATAAATTCGAAGATGGTAGAGTGAAGATGATGAAGGTCAACAATCAAGTCCTTGATTTATTAAATCGATTAACTGAATTTTCATCGATGGTTGAAACTGGTGAATATCTCATCATTTACATTGGAATTTAAGCTCCCTCGAAACGTTAGTTCAGCCATCCAGGCGCAGTTTGTCATCAAGGTAACGCGCCGACGGGCTGCTCTAAGCTTTCCCTGTATTCCCACGGCGCAGCGCCTTGCTTCTTTTTTGATCAGACTCCGATAACGTTTCTTCAAATCCACAAACCTTCTGCTAATTTCAAGAAATGTGCTGAATGACTTGCAAGATTTTCTTCTCCATGATGGAATCGTCTATCGTATCCCGGAAGTTTGGCGTAATCACCTGATATTTGTTCATTACGTAAAAATCCATTAACGCCCGTTTCAACGTGGTATCGAATTGGATGGAAAACGAGGGCTCCAATATGCGCCTAAGAACGACGTCCGCCTGCACGAAGCATAATGCGGGATCAATGGGATTGAATACGCCTTCGGCTACGCCAGCATCGAAAAACTGCTTGAAGCAGAGGAGGCGTTCTTGTTCCGCGAACAAAAGAGTATCCAAAAGTTTAGGATATGCCTCCCGTAAATCCTGCAATAGAATATCAGGCACATATACCGCGGCTTTCAATGATTGCTCAAAGGTAAATTGAAATCGCTCTACATAAGATATTTCCTCGTCTACCATCATGTTCTCGCCGGATTTAAAGTAATCCGCACAACTCTCAACAAATAGTGTGACAATGTCGTCTTTCGAAGAGAAGTATTTATACATGGTCGGTTTACTGATGTCCATATGCCTTGCAATATCGTCCATATTGAGCTGGCTGAATCGTTTTTTTCTAAACACAGGCTTTATCTTTTCGAAATATTTATATCTAATCTGGTCCTTCTCCATCTTCCCAGCCTCCTGTCTCCTTCCATCGTAACGTACATCCGGCATGAAGTAAACGATATTTAATGTTTATTACTAATTTAACTATTTTATTAATTTTAGTTTACTTCGTTACTAATTTGCTGTATATTTGCTGTAAACCAATTATGTACATGAGGAGGAGAGGGAAGATGCGTGCTTTTGTGACCGGAGGTACGGGATTGCTCGGCAGCAATTTGGTTCGGCTTCTTGCGGGTAAAGGTTATGAGGTCAGGGCGCTTGTCCGGACGGCAAAGAAAGCCGAGAAGTTACTTGACGGATTGAATGTCGAGGTTGTAACAGGAGATTTGACAGATATCGAACCGTGGGCGCATCATTTGAAGGATTGCGACGTTCTCTTCCATACGGCTGCTTATTTTCGCGAAACGTTCCGGAGAGGAGATCACTGGACGTCATTAAAGCAAATAAACGTGACCCAAACCGTTCGCTTATTTGAATATGCCGAACAGTACGGCGTAGGGAAAATCATCCATACCAGTACAAACGCGACGGTTCGTAAACGTAAGGACGGAATGCCCAGCGATGAAAGCGACCGGATGAATCCAGAGGAAGCGCTGAATTTATATGGGAAAAGCAAAGTGGTCGGTGATCTGGAAATCGATCGATTTGCGCGGAATCACCGAACCCCGGTCGTCACCTTTTTGCCCGCATGGATGTTCGGCCCCGGCGATGCCGCACCGACCGGAAGCGGCCAGATGGTATTGAATTTTCTCGCCGGGAAGCTGCCGGGATCTTTCCCCTCCGGTATAGATGTCGTGGATGCCAGGGACGTCGCGCATGCGATGATAATCGCTGCCGAAACCTCCACAGGCAACGAGCGGTATATCATTTCCGGTCATTATACGAATTTGGTAGAATTGTTCGCCGTTCTTCAGAAGGTTTCCGGCGTTCAAGCACCGTCCAAAACATTTCCGATTCCAATCGTCTATCTATCTACATGGATCAATGAACGAATAGCCGCTTTCCGAAACAAAGAGGTGGATATGTCAGTAGATGAGCTTCGCGTTATGACGGAAATGAAGCGAACAAGCGGAGCAAAGGCTGTCCATCATCTGAAGGTTACCTGCAGACCCCTGGAGGAAACCATTTGGGATACTGTAAATTGGTTTAGAGCTAATGGCAAGAATGGATAACGGAGGGCGCGATATTAAACTTTTCGTCTTTGGTGCAAACGTCTTAACCGAGAGAGCTGAGAATAGAAAGGTGAGATGAGGGAAATGGCTCAAGTAAAGATTTTTGGTTTACGGGAACATTTGAACCCGATTAAAGAAAGGTTCTCCGAGGTAATTCATTCTTGTGTGGTGGTGGCATTCAAACTACCTTCAGATAAAAAATTCCATCGTTTTTTCCCAATGGATAAGGAAGATTTTCAATTTGCACCTGGACGTACCGAAGCTTATACCGTAATTGAAGTAAGCATCTTTGAAGGGCGTTCGGTGGAATCGAAAAAACATTTGATACGATTGCTTTTTGAACGCATTCAAAAAGAACTAAGAATTTCTTCTCAAGATATCGAAATAACGATTTTTGAAACTCCTAAATCAAATTGGGGAATTAGGGGATTACCTGGCGATGAACTCCAGCTTAATTATAATGTAAACGTGTAGAATATATACATTTTGGCAACCAGAGATGGTTGCCTTTCTTATGAATGCAGACCACCTTCATTGTGCTAACGGGTAACGTTGGTTGAATGACAACAGCGGCAGTCTAAGAGTGACTTTATTTTTCAGTCTTGGTCCGCCGCTGTTTTATTTTTTATGTTAGTCAAATACTAAATTTTGAAAGCTAACTATTTTTGACCTTATAAGCCCCTTTAAATAAAGTCGTGCAGTCTAAAACTTTATTTTCACTGGACACCTGTCTTTGTTCTTTCCGCCAACATAGTGATCGACTCCATGTCTTGAGCTGTTAATTGATCAAGGAAATATTTGCGTATTGCCTTAGCCACGATAGGACGGGCTTCATCCAATGCGGATTTCCCTTTAGAAGTGATGATGACCTGAACACCGCGATCTGTTTCTAATGGTTTTCTTGTTACAAGCCCGCGTTTCTCCATCCGCGTCAGATGATGTGACAATCGGCTCTTATCCCAGTCCATCGAGTCAGCTAACTCCTGTTGACGAAGGTTGCCATTCCCAAAAATGACTAACCGATCCAATACTCCATAATCACCCTCGGATAATCCTGTGTGCTCCGACATCTCTTTAACTACGCGACCGAAAATGCTCTGAAAGGAGCCTTTCCACAAATGCCATATTTGCATTTCCTCTTCGTTTAACTCGTTCTTGTCCATAGGAACATAATAGCATGGTTGACGCGTCAACCACAATATGTTACAGTCACTAAAGGTTGACACGTCAACCAAAACTGTTTGACAAATATCCTACATCGATGCGAAAAGGAGAGTGTCACTATGCATGACAAACCAGTCGCCTTGGTCACCGGGGCCAACAAAGGAATCGGTCTTCAAATCGCGAAGGATCTCGCGGCCAATGGCCTTACTGTACTCGTTGGATCACGCAACCTCGAGCATGGGGAGACGGCCGCGAAGAGCATCGGAGCGAATGCCCAAGCCCTCCAACTTGACGTTACGAATCAGGTCTCTATCGTCGCCGCGGCAGAACGTATCCGGAGCGAGCTCGGCCGTCTCGACGTGCTTGTAAACAACGCGGGCATCTCGCACGCCGGAAAGCCGGGCAGGCCACTAGAGGAGGTTGCGAATTCGGGCCGCCCTAGCGTTGCGTCTCTCGACGAAGCGCGTGCTGTGTTCGAGACGAACGTGTTCGGCGTTATCGCCGTCACACAAGCAATGCTGCCGCTCCTTCGTGAAGCGCCGGCGGGACGCATTGTAAACTTATCGAGCTCTTCCGGATCGCTAACGATCAACTCGGACCCGAACTTTCCGCATCGGTCGGTTTTCGGTGCCGTTTACAGCCCGTCGAAAACCGCCCTTAACGCGATTACGCTTGCCTTCGCCATCGAACTCGAGTCGACAGGCATTAAGGTTAACGCTGCGTGCCCGGGCTTCACAGGGACGGACCTTAACAACTTCGCGGGGACTCGAACCGTCCAACAAGCTGCACGCGAGCCTGTGCGCCTGGCGCTCCTTGACGCAAACGGTCCGACGGGCACATTCTCGAACGAGGATGGTCCGCTCCCGTGGTGATGATTCTGGAGGCATGACCGAAGGGATTCGCCAGGCAGTGAGTTGAGGAGCGAATGCTAGCCAGACTCTCTAAGGTCGAATGGACTTCATAATCCAGTGAAGGAAAAATACACAGCTGCTTTATTGGCAATGAAGCGGATGCCCCCCTATCCTTCGAGAAGTTTGCTCAGGATGGTACCGTAAAGTATCCTTTTGAATTACAGCCGTGAGGAGCCTATTACGGTGAGATCTAAGATAAGTTCGGAGTCAGGTGCATTTTAATTTCGCTTTAAAGATGCTACGGAGAGCTTTATCAGTATTAAGGGCAAGTTTTTGCTTTGTCGAAGGAGCAGAAAATGGTACACGGAAACCTGCAATACTCATAAATAAGAAACCATATCGTTGCGAGGGACTAGGAACATTAGATCAAGAAAGACACTACGGCAGCCCATCATACATGAGCTGCCGTTTTGTTAACTAAGGGCAGGATACTCCAACTATCTTTTAATTGTATTGCGAACGTAAGTTCTGATATAATGTAACGATAAATTGAAGTCGAAAGGAAGCAGCTATGAACGCTATAGAAGCTATCGTTCAGAATTTAAATGAGATTCGACGCAGAAGCATGATTATTTGGGGAAGTATTCCGCATGAGTTTTTGGACTGGAGACCGGATTCAGAAGCAATGAGTATAAAAGAGATGATCCGCCATGTCCTGGATAGTGAACATTATTACCATCTTGCCTTGCTGAATGAAGGAAGTCTAACCGCTTATGAATCCCCTTATGAGGCTCGTACTTTTACAACAATCCAAGAGGAACTCAACTTTTCAGAATCCTATCGGAATCAATTTATGGATACAGTAAAATCCTATACACAAGAGGATTTAACAAGAATCCAGATTGATAGAAAAGACGTAGGTTACATTCGATCATTAGGCGACATGCTTTTGAGAATTGCTTACCATGAAGCAGTCCATTCAGGTCAACTTTTAGATTATTTAAGATTAGCCGGATTAAAGCGGCCAAAGGTATGGGATTGAAGTTTAAGAAAGATAGATTGAGCTAACTGGGAACGGTAGTTAGGGAGCTTGCTCCGCGGCAACTCTTTTTTTGTTCATTCTAGTAATGGTCTATCTAATACGTGTTAAAGGCCATCCCGCCAAGGATGGCCAAAAGTTTGCCGTTTCAAACAATGCGGAGATCCGAACTGTAAGTATCGAGTCGCTCGCCTTTATTTGCCGAGACTAATGATATACTCTACGGTTTGCGGATCAGAGTGGGAGAAAAATAAACTTTCTCCTGTATCGAGTGCAGCTATTTTCTCCATTTCCTCCGCTGTCAGAGTAAAGTCAAATACTTTATAGTTTTCTTCCATTCTATTCTTATTGACTGTTTTGGGAATAACTACTACGTCTCTCTGAATCAAGAAGCGCAAAGCAACCTGAGCTGTAGATTTGTTATATTTATCACCGATTTCTTGTAAGGTTGGGTTCGTGAATAAATTGTTTTTTCCTTCTGCAAAAGGACCCCAGGATTCAATCTGCGTATTGTATTTTTTCATAAGCTCATGTGCTGCTGCCTGCTGATTAAAGACATGAGTTTCCACCTGATTCACAGCTGGCACCACTTCGCTGAACTCAACTAGATCTACATATCTGTCCGGATAGAAGTTGCTAATCCCGATCGCTCTGATTTTACCCTCTTTATAGAGTTCCTCCATCGCACGGTACGTTCCATAGTAATCATTAAATGGTTGATGGATCAGGACCAGGTCTAGATAATTAAGCTGGAGTTTCTCCATGGATGTCTGGATGGATGCTTTTGCTTTGTCATAACCAGCATTGGAAATCCAAACTTTAGTGGTGATGAAGAACTCTTCTCTTGGCACTCCACTTTTTTTGATTGCGCGGCCTACTGCTTCTTCATTCTGGTAGACCTGTGCGGTATCAATGGAACGATAACCCACGCTAATCGCATCAAGTACGCATCTTTCACATTCCTCTGGATCTTGAATCTGATAAACCCCAAAGCCTAAGATTGGCATGCTTACTCCATTGTTTAAAGTAACAAATTCCATTTCAATTCCTCCAATTTTTTTGATTTATTGGTCTTTCAACTGCTACAATTAGCATATTACACCCTTCGTGTTACACGAAGGCAAGAGGAATCTGATTATTTTTTTATTAGGAGGAATTTCATGTACACGGTAAAAGAAGTAGCGAAAATGCTTGACTTAAGCGAGCATGCCATTCGGTTCTACACGGATAAAGGATTGATACCTAGCCTACTGCGAGATAAAAATAACAACCGGCTATTCAATGAGGAATCCGTCAATTGGCTTATTGGAGTAAAGATATTAAAACAATGCGGGATGTCTATCGAAGATATTAAAACCTATGCAGATCTTTGCATAAAAGGCGATTCTACCATTCAGGAACGCTACGAGATCATTATAAGGCAAAAAGAACATGCCCACTTTCAATTGCAGGCAACGAGAAAAACAGTTGATTATTTGGAAGCGAAATCCAACTATTACCTTAACATTATAGAGGGTGTAATTGCGGATAGCTCCAACCCCGCTAAATGGCCACTTAAGTATGAATTAAATGAAGTTTGGGACACGATCAAACAAGTTGGAGCCAAATGACGTTGTTCACGCAATTGCAAAGCAGGGCAGAAGGTAGTCAATAGTCACTGCTAGCTCATTGTCCGCCGGTAGATGATCCGAGAATCATGCTGATCAGTGCACTTAAGTCATCCTCCACAGAAAGCTCGCGAATGATCGTTGTCGGAAGTCCATCCTCCATGCGCCAGACGAAGTTATACAGAGCGGGTTTTCTTTCCTTTACTCGACGCAGAACGACCGATCCGTGATTATCATACACGGTCCCGGAAGGGCTGTGATATCGTTAAGCACAGCGGAAAGAGATTGCCCAAATGGCCGCCGTTCCTGGTTCATGCCAGGAACGTACCGCCTCCCTGTTCCTGGCGCCAGCCGGGAACTTTCCTTCTTCGGGGTCTTCCCGAAGGGCTTCGGAACACAAGGAGGAAAGCTGGCCGATGGAACCTACGAGCTCTTGGCCTGGTTGCTCTTCGTCAGGCTTAGAGCCAGTTGTTCGCTCGGCCGGCCCGACTGTATGAGCTGGGGGATCCAAAAAAAAAGCTTCTGCAGACCCTTATTGGGCTCACAGAAGCATTAGACTGTTTAACACGTATTCAAAAAAGATCCCGTTTTCTCTGCTCTAAATCCGCCGTTATTCCTTTGCCTCTACGCTCCTCGTACAATCCTCGCGTAGACTCCTTCAGATTCTCCAGCACCAGGTCCAGCATACGATCAGCTGCCGAAACAAAGAGCGGCCGGAGCAGATTCTTCGAATTTTCGAGACGAAGGCTGATAGCAACTGCGCTCTTTGTTCAAAGTGACCATTCAAAATTGGCAGCGGATGGCGTGTAAAGCGGATTGTTCTCCTTCAGCATCTCGATAAATTTTGCCAGTGCACCGGTCAGCAGCGAATCTTTATGGCGGATGAAAAAGGTTTTGGTGCTGCCGAACTCCGGCGGAACCGGAAAGGTCTTGAGCAGTCCTTTTTCCTCATAATTTTGGACCACGGAATGGGGCAGGAAGGCGACACCAAGGTCGGCAAGCACGCCTTGAATAATCGAATCCAGATAGTTGAAGTCCATGTACCGGACCTGACTGATTCCCTGAAACTTCAGCCAGCTTTCCAGCCGGCTCCGGTTGGGACAGCCGCTTGGATTCATCAGAAAAGGCTTGGCATAAAGGCTTTTGATATTCTTGTATTCGGGACGTGAAACGATAACCAGCTCTTCGGTGATCTCCAGCTCTTTTACGAGATTGCTGTCATTGATTTCCGGAAGCCTCACAAAAGCGCCATCCAGCTCATAATGGAGCACCTTACCGAGCAAACATTCCGCCTCTCCAGTAAACAGGGACAAATTCACGTCGGGATAGGATTTGTAGTACTGGGTCAGCAGCTTGGGAAGGTGGAGCGAGGAAATGTTGGCATACGCACCAAGCTCCAGATTGCCCGAAGGCAATTCCGTCTCGGCCATAAATTTCTCAGCCTGGTCCAGCAGATGCAAAATCTGCTCGGCATACGTCAGCAGCTTGCTGCCTGCAGGTGTCAGAATCATGCCGCGCTGCCGGTAAAATAACGCTGTCCCTACCTCCGACTCCAGCTGCTGTATACGGGCCGTCACATTTGACTGTACATAACCCAAAATCGCAGCTGCCTTCGTAATACTTCCCTCCCGGGCAACCGCCCGGAATATTCTCAGCTCTGCGCTCTCCATTTCATACTCCCCCTCACTTGTATCACTAAAAACGAAACATACTATCGTTTATATTCATTTTACGTGATGCAAGAAGCGCTGTAAACTACAGACGGGTCCTGAAAATGGAATAGCAGGCCTGAAGGAAGCGAGGCAATGGCTGACCGCACAAAGAAAATAAATTTACATTTGAGAGGAAGTGTCTATATGAAAACTTTAATTATTGTTGCACACCCCGATTTGCAGGCTTCGCGGATTAACCGCGCCTGGGTGGAGGAATTGTCCAAGCAGGAGAATGTAACGGTTCATTCCCTTTACAATGAATACCCGAGCGGAGCAATTGACGTCAAACACGAGCAGGAACTGTTGGACAGCCATGACCGGGTGATTTTTCAATATCCATTTTACTTTTACAGTACGCCGCCGCTTCTCACACAATGGTTTAATGATGTGCTTGAAGTAGGCTGGGCGTTTGGCCCAGGCGGGGACCATATGCGCGGCAAACAAATCGGCATTGCTATTTCGGCGGGCGGAACTGCCGCAGCCTATCAGGACGGGGGTCACAATTTGTTTACCATCCAGGACCTTACGAAGCCGATGGCTTCGATCGCCAATTACGTGCATGCAGATTATCTCCCGCTATTTGTTCTGCATGGCGTCAATAACGTGACAGACGAGGAGCTGGCAGCAAGCCGGGCCGCTTACGTCAACCATTTGGCTGCCGTAGAACCTGTTGTTTATAAATAAAGGAGATATGGTTTTAACTGAAGAAGCAGCGGATATTTCGGTATCCGCGGGATAAAACAACAAACAAGGGAGAGTGTGGATATGGCTATCATGAGAGAAATCAGCAAAGAACAGGTGCTGGCAGCAATGCAGAACAGACATGCGACAAAAGTGTTTGACTCGGCCCGGTTAATAAGCGGCTTGGATGCTCAGTATATTTTGGAAGCAGGCAGATTATCGCCAAGTTCCTTGGGCCTTGAGCCGTGGAAATTTGTCGTGGTGCAAAATCGTCAACTTAGGAACAAGCTCAAGCAGTTAGCGCCTGGGGCACAAGGAAAACTGGATACTGCCAGCCATTTTGTTATTATTTTGGCCAGAACAAATGTTCAGTATAATTCCCCTTATGTGCTGGATCATATGAGACAAGTACAGCAAATGCCGGAGGAGGTTGTACAATATATATCCGGTTTTTTAAAGGAGTTTCAACAAGTGCGCGGATTGCTGGACGATGCGCGGCTACTGTATGAATGGTCCGCAAAGCAAGCATATATTGCATTAGGCAATATGATGACGGCTGCAGCGTTAATCGGAATTGATTCATGCCCGATTGAGGGATTTGATAATGCGGAAGTTGACCGCATACTGGCAGATGAAGGCCTACTGGAGAACGGAAACTTTCAAAGTGCTGTTATGATGGCGTTAGGCTACCGGCAAGAAGAGCCAAAGCGTTCCAAAACGAGAAGTGATATAGAAAAGCTTGTAGCATGGCGCTGACAGAAGAGCCTTGTAAAAACCATGCCTTGGTATAAAATACAGATCGAATTGATAAACAGATATCCCTAAATAAAAGCAGTCCATCCTCCAATTTCACCATCCGTTTTACATTTACTACAAATGCAGTTAGGATCAGTACCATTTTATACGGGGATTCATATCGCGGGATAACATATGATACCTTCAAGATAAATATGATCTCTGATGAAGTGACTGAGATTGGAATAAAAGAAACTATTCGGAGACTCCACATAGTTGATTCAGAAGACGAGATTGAGAGCAAATACGGTCCGTCAATTGTTCTAGAGAAATTCGAAAATACCAAAGTCTATATTTACGCTTTTCCGGATAAACAACTGCAAATGAAAGTGAGAGATAGGAATTTCCTACTACAGGTAACATTCAGTTTTGATTCTGGAAGGCTACTTTTAAGTCGAGCTAAAGCGTCTTTCTTCTTTTTTAGGTACATCTTCGCAGACTTTACGTTAAGAGGAACGATAGTTAAATTTCAATTAAGCTGCGATTACAAAAACCGGGTTTCCTTGTAGGAGTAAAGGGGCCGGTTTTTTTCATGCAATGAATTGCTTAGCGTACGATTATTTTCATTTCGTGAGGCGATCCCTTTTTAGGCAGTTTAGCGATATGTAGACTGCGTATGTTCTTGAATGGATTCCTGACCAAGACGAGGAAACGTTCTCGATTCTTATCGACAATAAAATGATAATTTGTATTCATATCGATCCTTCACCTTGGAGCTGGTGGGAGCAGTTTTCCCTTAAAGGATATAAACAAAGAAAGATTGAGTAGGATACAACAGCATGAGGCTGCCGCGGAATTGATTGGCAGCCTTGCTTACACTATGGGTTCCGGCATTCCCGATATTCGAACTCGTCGATTTTGCCCGACGTTAGGAGATAATATATGGTCGCTTCTTTATGATATGAAGTTTGTCTCGATATGCGGTTGTTGCGCTGCAGAATATCAGAGTAGCGGGCCGGATAATCATAGTGCACAAGATGATTTGCCGCCGTAACGTCGAGACCGGTGTTGACGGAATCCGTAATAAGCAGAACGGTGGATTCCGGGATTTTATTAAATCTGTCAATCATCTCATTGACCTCATGGATGGAAAGCTGTGTCGTAATAATAAAAACGCCTTTGATGTCCTCGTCCGCAGAAAGCTCGTCTAATAACAGGGATGTGACGGCATTCGATTTGGAGATGACGACCGCCTTTTCCCTTCTGTCACTTACATCTCGGATGATGGACCTCAGCATGTTCATTTTTTGCGGATTCTGGTTGCACATAAGCGCCATTTGCTCTTTAATCGCCATGAGCTGTTTTTTTTCATGAATGGAGGAGGCCCGGCTATTTCGCTCGGAAGCCGTAAAGTAATTATTCAAAAGCTTCAAGTATTCGGTTTCATTTTCGGGCTCCAAGGATACGACGATCTGTTTTTCAGTAATGTTCATGATATCAGTCATCCTTCCTGCTCTTCTTATTCTTTGAATATTAGCAATGTAACTTATGATACGGTTCTCTCGACGAAACGACAAGCTTCATAAAATGGAATTTTACAACGCGACGGTAAGAAATATTACCCTGGCTAATGAAAAATATACATCGCTGATGTACTTGCTGAACACATGGTATGCCCTCAAAATGATTTTGGTCGAGGAAGCGCCCGGTTATGTGTAGGACCGGAGCGCAAGCGTTTTGTATGGCAGGGGCTGCGTATCTGATTCAGGAGATACTCGAGACAGGTGTGACTGTCTCCTCATTCCGCGAATCGAACAGCCACTACGCTATGCAGTACAGTATGTGGACGCAAGTACTCGGCTCCTTTACAACACGACCGCATAAGACAAGGCTTTCGGATACTTCGGTACATTGAAGGAAACTCTTTATGATAGGCATTCATTGAGCTAACTGGGAACTTTAGCTCAACAATAAGACGGCTGCCTACAATCAATCGGCAGCTGTTTTCATTGAACGATTAAGCAGGATAACGGAATTGATTTGTAGAAAAAACCTATACATGAAAGTGACAAAAGTAGTGGGGTGTGGATTCCAGATCTCGCAGATGATGCAGGATCATATGTCTACCCTCTCTGGCGATTTTCTGTCTGGACAATTCTACCGGCAGTTGAATAAAGCGGATGTGACAATTCAACCAACGCTTGATAGGATTGCGTTTGCGGAAATGCTATGCTGTTTCCGACAGTGCGCACTGTACATTTTGTTTTATCGGAGGTATACGATGCTCGACTTGCGTAAAATTGGAGCTTATATTTCGAAGCTTCGCAAAGACCAGGATCTGACCCAATTGGAACTTGCCGATCAACTGAATGTAAGTCATCAAGCGGTATCGAAATGGGAACGGGGCGACTCGCTACCGGATATCGGAACGCTTCCGCAGTTAGCGAGGTTATTCGGCAAAACGGTAGACGACATTTTAAATGCAGGAGACAACGCAGAAATTCGGGAGCACCATCACCTGGGAACGATCGTTGAGGAGATCGCAGAGAACAGACCGGTACAAGTTGCAGAGATGGTCAATACCGGAGAGGTGAAGGTGGAAGAGCTTGTACAAGTAGCGCCGTTTGTAAAGGCAAGCACTCTGCATAAGGTTACAGAACGATTAGACAGCAGCGTCCTTAAGTTAGACGTGATCATGCGGCTGGCTCCGTTCCTTGGAACAGATACATTGGATGAACTCGTTCGTCAGGCAGAAGAAGGAGAAATTGTGTGGAATGCCATTACTGGACTCGCTCCGTTCGTCAGCAGCGACACATTAAGCCGACTGGTAGATAAATCGATTGACGGTTCCTTAGAAGTTCACAATCTTGTTGGAATTGCCCCGTTTCTTAGAAGAGAACATGTAGATCGGTTGGTACTAGAAGCCGATGAGGGCAGCTTGAGCTGGCATTCCATTCAAGGTCTGGCACCCTTTATTAGCAAAGAAACATTAAGTCGTTTGGTAGACCGGGTTGTAGACGGAACCATCGATGCGAACCGGATCATAAGTCTCGCACCTTTTCTTGACAGGGAGCAAGTGGATCGGTTGGTACTAGAAGCCGAAGAGGGCAGCTTGAGCTGGCATACCGTTCAAGGTCTGGCACCCTTTATTAGCAGAGAAACATTAAGTCGTTTGGTAGACCGGGTTGTAGACGGCACCATCGATGCGAACCGGATCATAAGTCTCGCACCTTTTCTTGACAGGGAAAATCTCGAGAAGTTGATTGGTGGAGTCGAAGCTGAACAGCTTAGCCCGGATCTGCTGGCAAGTCTTGCTCCTTTCGTCGATCAAGGTACATTGAGTAGAATGGTGACAAACTTATTAAATAAAGTAAAGTAGACATGTATATCGGAAAACGGAGATCGAAGATTGGTGATGCATAGATTGTCGGCGATCCCCAAAGCTACCGGCTTGAAATTCGGTAGCTTTTTGTTTGGATTTTCGGATCATTGCGAACTAGCAATACACAGACTGCGGCTGTGTAGCTGTCATTAAATTACTATCAATTGTGTAAATACACATCAGAGTCCATCTATCTCCCAGATAGAACGTCAAGCTCTTTAAATGCCACTTCTTTGTTGCGCTAAACATTCCTGTATAGCCTAAGAAATGGGCTTTATCAAAAAAGGAGCGCCTCGGTATGATAGGTTTGTCGAAGGGTAAATACCCACACCATCAAGGAGGTGCTCTTATTATGAAGTTTAAGCAATCAGACGGACAAAATCAACGTATTGAACGTATTACCACTTCACGGGCTTTTTGCACTTCTGGATACCCATATATTTCTTTACCTACAATTTAATTAATTCCACTAAAAAGTTATCTGCTAAGAAGCAATTATGGTCTATATCTGAGAAAATGAGAGCATTTAAGAGCAAAGTGATTCTCCATAGAGGGAGGCAGGTTACTGCCTTTTTTTTGTTTTTATCGCTTGACTTGGTGTTTACACCAAGTTGTAACATGAGTGAAGTAATGATCAAAAGCGTAATGATGTAACGTCATTACGCTCAAAAAATAGAAGGAGAGGTGAGAAGAAATGTCCGTACAAATGAAGAAGGTAGCGTTGATTTCGGGAGGCAACAGAGGGCTTGGTTTTGAAACGGCGCGTCAATTGGGGAGTCTAGGGTATACGGTGTTGCTAGGAGCGAGAAACAAGGAAAAAGGGGAAGAAGCGGCAGCAAAACTGCAAGACCAAGAAATTGATGCGCATTGTATCGAACTGGATGTGACCGAACAAGCCACCATTGACGCTGCAGCCCGAAAAATAACAACAGAGTATGGAAAACTGGATGTGTTGATAAACAACGCAGGAATTGGTGTTATTCATAAATTTACGGATCTGAGCGTAGCGGATTTAAAGAGATCATTCGATACGAACTTTTTTGGCGCATTCGCGGTCAGCCAAGCGATGCTCCCCCTCATCGAAAACTCGGATGCCCCGCGGATTGTCAATATTTCCAGCTCCATAGGATCTATAACGCTGCATAGCGACCCGGCCAGTGGCGTATATCCTTTTAAGGCATTGGCTTATAGTTGTTCCAAAACTGCACTGAATCAGCTTACGACTCATCTTGCTTTTACATTGAAACATACTCCTGCTAAAGTAAATTCCGTTTGCCCAGGTTTTGTTGCTACCGATTTCAATAACGGATACGGTGACCTAACGCCGGAACAAGGTTCCCGAATCATTGTCCATTACGCTACTCTTGCACAAGAGGGACCCACAGGGGGATACTTCAATGAGCAAGGCGTTATTCCTTGGTGATTTTATTTCAAGAAGATGGGAAGGTCTAAGGATGAGCAATTCAGCCGCTTTTTCAATCAAGGAAATTTCAAGAATGACCGAATTAACAGAGGATGCTCTCCGCTATTACGAGAAGATCGGATTGCTTCCTAGGGCGAAAAGAAGAGACAACGGTCGGCGAATGTATCACCAGGAAGATATACAGTTAATGGAGCTCATTATTTGCCTGAAGAAGATGGGCGTACCTCTTAAAAATATCAAAGAGTTTGCATCGCTCTCTTATGTGGAAGATATTGTGTCCGTACCCGAAGTGTATGATAAAGTTCTAGGGTACAGAAAGAAGATCCAGGACCAAATCGATCACTTACAAAAAATTTTGGGTGTACTGGATTATAAAATTGCGAATAAGAAAAGCCTGCTTAAGGATTTGCAACATTAGATTTCGTAGATTGCTTGGATTGGTGCTGTAAAAAAGCAGGAGCATCGTATGCAATGACAGAACTCCATGAAAGAAGGATACCAGTGTTGGGGATTGACCAGGTAGCCTGTTCAGCTAAAGGGGAACGATACTTCAATAAAACAGCAGCAGTCTAGGACTTATTTTCTCGTCCATGGCTGCTGCTGTTTCGTTTTTTTGGGTCAGTCTAATACTTTATTTTCACTGAACATCGATGCCATCCTGTGATTTGGTTGACCGGGTCGTAGACACACTTTAAAGCTATTACCTTTGAACTAAAAAAGGACAGCCGATCACAAGATCAGCTGTCCTTTTTTTGAAGGGTGTTGAATCATTATCGGATGGCAATTATCTCGGCAAGACAGCGTAAATCGCGGATTTTTGATGTTATGGGATAATGTTGCTGTTAAGTCACGAAATACAACTTTGTACTCAATTATTGACTAGTTAACAATCATCAAACAAAACTGAACTATGCTAGTACTGAATCAATTAAATAGAAAGAGGAGAGAGTGAAGTTGAAAAAAAGGTTGCTTATATCCACTATTATTGCTCTAACTATGATGTTTAGTCTGGCTTACGGTGCCTGGGCTGCATCTAATCCGCAGCTTAACGACAGCTCGAAACAAGTGAAACAGGATAATCATGGACAGTCTAAGAAAATAACTCCGTTGGGATTTTCGTCTACCGTACGAGCGTCGGACACATTTTCGTTTAAGACATCTTCAACGATTGATCTATTGAATATTACCAGCGGCAGTGTTCCACCTTATATCACTATAACGGATGGAAAGGATAAACTAGATTTGTCTCATGCTAAAATTAGTGTGCTCAAAGGCACTGATGGAATAGCTTACGCGATAACGAATTTACCTGCCGTAAATAAAGCTAAATCCTACGAGTTGCAAATTAGCAATTCTAAAATTTCTTTGAAAAAAGCTGCTTTTAAACCGGCTAATTCTTCAAACACTAATCTGAGAATGCTAAATAACGCCATTCACCTATCAAGCATCGACAACGCAAATAGCTCAATTTATATGATACCTCAATATGATGTTGAACAATTGCTTGCTGAAATCGACTCAACGGACAATTCGATTCAACAATATTCCGTTACAGATCGTTCGGGAAACGAAAAAAGGATATCTGATGAAATCTTGAATAATGATAGACTAACTGTAGTTGCTGAAGACGGAACATCCAAATCGTATACCATCCAACTATCAACTTTAAAAGCCAACCTCCAGCAATATACGGCAGGTCAAACCCAAGATATAATATTGGAATATTCTATCAATAGAACCACTCCGGAAAGAAAATATTTATACGGAACGTTAACCTTTCATTTGCCGGACGGAATAACAGCTTCCCCTACCGATACGTTCGATTTAATTGGCCGCGGCTTCGTACAATTAAATGATGCGGCTATCGCTTCCGCAAAAGACTATAACCATTCGGGAAGAAACTGGGTTAGAGATATAAATTCAAATGAAGATTTACGAACAAAAGTGGCCATAACGGACGGTGGAAAAACGGTTTCTATAAAGGATACCGATTTTAGCGCATACAATGGCGTTGACGTTACACTTGTTTTGAAAAACAAAAAAATGCCAAGTCATGGCGGAACTTTCAGTGCAACTTTTAGCGGCAAGGCTTATTCAGGAACACCCCGCGAAGCGGATTATACGGAAACAGGAACGGCAAAATTCAATATCACTACTAATGTAACAAATTTAGTCAGAAAAGCAGCTGATGTCTCCTATAACACCCCAACAACCGTTGTGCTGGAAGCTGATTCATTGAATAAACAAGCAAGCGTTTATGCAAGTTTAGACAAAGGTTTAACTTGGGTGAACACAGGAACCGTATTCAAATCACAACAAGCGGTACTCTCGAACCTATTACCGGAGACAAACTATTCCTTTAAGCTAGTCACATCCGATGGAAGTTCAAACATGGTAAGCTATTATTCAGGTCAATATGACGTAACGAATTTTGGTGCAGTTGCCGACGCAAAGGTATCGGACAGCGCGGGTGACATTATGAAATATACCGGATCAGATAATGCTGCCGCTATCAATGCGGCAATTGTTGCAGCAAGTAAAAATGGCGGCGGAACGGTTTACTTCAAAGGAGACTCGAACTTCGCCTCTAACAGCATCCATTTAAGAAGCAACGTACATTTATATTTGGACAAAAACGCTCAGCTTATCGCTTTAGACCATATCGACGCAAGAGAAGCTCCTTTAAATTATCCCTTCGCATTGGGGCAGGATGACGGTCATGGCTATTGGGAAGACGCTCTTATGTGGGGCATTCGCGTAGAGAATATCAAAATCATCGGCAATTCGGCCAAAATTTACGGAAATATGAATTTATATACGGGATATAGCGATCCTTATGTTGCTGGTAACGGAACCAAAACCATTTCGCTCAAGCTATCCAAAAATATCGTGATTGGCGGAATGGACGAGGATCATCTTTTAACCATCGAACAAGGCGGCTGGTTTTCTGTACTAACAACCGGATGCGATAACATTAGAGTTCAAAATATATTATTGCCTGACTCTACTTCCGGTCGTCAAAGAGACACATTCAACTTTATGCAAAATAGCGACGCATCCGCTTATAACATTACAACTCTGAAATCCAGCAATGACGTTGCAAAATTAGGAAGCGACTTTTCTTTAGGATTTATTAGACATGTTTCTAATATCGATATTGAAAAAATCGTTGCTGGTGACATCGCAGGCGGAAATGTGTTCCAGTTAGGCTCGGAAACCGTTGGAGATATGGAAAATATAACTGCAAAAAATTTAAGTCTTACAACAAATGCGAACAAAACCGGTGTTGCCATCTGGGTTAACGACGGTTCAAACGTAAGTAACGTAACCTTATCCGATTTACATTTAGAAAACACATCCGGCGGTATTGCTTTCGGCGTGTCTCCTCGATTTGAAGGTGCCGGACTTGACGAAGATGGAAGTCTTCAAACAGCAAGGCTGCCTCTTGGAATAAGAAGACCCGGTTCAATTTCAAACGTAACGGTAGATGGGGCTGTTTTATCCAAGAACGCAGGAGGAGATGGGGCATTCCCCATTGTGATTCAAGGATATAAACGGTTTCCAAGCACCGGATCCGCAGGCCAGGTTGACGTTGGTTCCGTAGGAACGATTGTAGATGGAGAAACGTATCCCGTTCGAAATATAACGATTAAAAACCTTGATCTTACTGCATCCTATAATCCTGCTAAACCTGCTTCCAAGCCCGTGCTATCAAACACGACGGAAGTTATAGCCGAAGCTAAAAATGGGGGGAACTATCGAACATCGTCCTATTCAAATGCGAGCTCATTCCCTGCATATGGCATACTTATGAAATACGTCGACCATGTCACGATTCAAGACAGTTCAATAAAATATGAAGACACGTTAAAAAATGACCGATTTGCGATTGTTGTTGATAATGGAACTGACGTTAATTTAAGCAACCTAAATATTTTACAAGGCGGGTTAATCGGCAGTGCTGTACAAGTTAGAGGTACCTCAAGTTATCATTTTAGCAATATCGGTGTTAAAACGTTCAATAAAAACTATAAAACGCAAACCGCAACTGTGTATCCTGATGCAAATGGCAGTACCAAGTTCGATAGTTCCGTACAGGCAAATTTATCGCAGTCCTACGTTTTCCCGAGCATTGTCTCTGACACAACCGTAGATATTGCCTATACAAGCACGCATATTAATTCCATTTCAAGCCGTGCAATTGACATTAAGGCTGGGACAACGGCTGGTAATGTGTTGGACGAGTTAATATCCCTGAATGGTGTTCAGACGATTTCCGTTGTAGATGGTAGTGGCCATCCCGTTGCTTCAACCGAAGCTATTACAACAGATCATTGTCTTAAAGTGACTTCAGCCGAAGGAATCCAAACGATCATGCCGTTTTCAATTGATGGTGCCATTTCCTCTGTTACGGATCTAGATCGTGTATCACTACATGAAGTCGCTTAACCGCAACTCTAGTCCTTTTATGGGGACGAGTACAACGACATAATAATTCCGCTTTAGAACCTTGATAAAATCAAGGTTCTTTTTCATTTGTACGTATATTATTTATGGTAATTTTTGGGTGTAAAAATCCCTATATACTGCGCCAGCGACAAAAGAAGCCCAAAAAGTAATTCAACTAATGCACCGTGATGGTTGGAGTCAGACTAACGGTTGGGCTCTAAAGGCAAGCCGAAAGAAGGGTGCCAATTCCATTAGAACTGAGCACCTTTCTTGTTATTGAGTTTCTATTTAATACGAGTGAACGTTTGACCAGCCAACTCTAGTGTATCACCGTTAACAACAAATTCGACCGTACTATTAGACATGTCCGCAACGATACGAATATGGGACGAGTCAACGATCAAGTAGTTCCCAGCCGCTTGACCAGCGCGATATAATACACCGTCGGTGGTCAACTCCATTACTGTTCCTTTGCTCGATTCGGTCCAAGAGCCGACTAGCTTAGATGCGATATCCGCGCTTGCCGAAACGGCAGGAGATAGGACCAGATCATATCCTCTAGCTGTCATATGCTCGACGATTGCCTTGTAACTTGCGTTATCTGGTGTGCCTGCTCCAAATGGATTATCCTTCTTTACTCGAAGGACGTACGCGTACTCTCCTTTGGTTCCCAACAAAGAGTCTTTAACATCATGGTTCTCAGTATTCCAGTTTGCCTGATCAATAACCTCTACTGTAGCAACAATTCGTGCTTCAGGTGATGCTACATCTTGAGGCAAGTAAAGTAAGTCGATTGCGCTAAGAGTGCCCACCGTCAATGCCCCAGACATAATTCCGTCCGCGACCGATTCCGCCGGCCATACTGTCGGACGAAGCTTGCCGCCAAACGATGCTGGAATCTGCAAGGAATAACCGTACTTATCCAAAATCAATTGTTCATCTGCTCGATACTCAAGATATTCGCTTTTTGGGGTGAAATATGCCGTCTGTGATGATCCTTCCCAATAGACGTCATAACCGAGTTGTCCGGCTACGCTGCGAACGGGTAAATATGTGCGGTTGTTATAAACGAGAGGCGTCACTGCCGAGCCGTTGTCATCTTTTAATTCGACTTGGCTACCGCCTACATTGATGTTGACGGACGGGTTTAAGAATGCCTTCACTTGGGTCAATTGACCAGATGCGTATACACCAGCCGCGATCCCTAACGTCATGGTCGCTGTTAACCCTGCAGCAATAACAGTTTTTTTCATCATAAATGTTACCTCCGTAAGCTTATTGTGGTTTGTACATAGCTATAACGGGTAGCCTTATGATAAAGTTTGGTAGATTTCTCCGATAAGGAATTATTTTAAATATTCTTGATCGCCCTGAATATCAGCTAATACCTCTGTCGGTATAACGAATTCAATGATACCCATCGATCCGGGAGCGACAGCGTACTTATCAAAGGAAATGACCAGTTTGTTATCATGATTAATATAAAAATTTTGATCTTTCTCAATCGATTTAAAATTCATGTCTGACTCTTGCTGTCCATTTCCGGAAACCCAGAAAAACAAGTTCTTGTTTTGTTTCATTCTCGCTATCATTTGTTCCTTGATGTTGTTGCTGATGATTTCGATATACTGTTCGTCTTTAAATAGACTCGAGAGCGTGATGAGCACATGGTTCTCTTTGTCGACCGTGTCGTATTTGAATGTTGTAGAGGAAGAACCTACGGTATTTACGACATAGCGTCCAACGCATAACAAACGATCCGTATCTGTTTTGACAACATAACCGCTTTCCACACCAGCTTCTCCACCTCCGTTTTTCTTCAAGTCTTCTACTTCAACCATAAATTCCGTGTAAAGCCGCTTGCTCTCCACAGAATATTTGTCATTCAATTGATTTTCTAACGACTTGTCACCAAGATCGGAAATTGCCGGTACTTGAATATGGGCTTTATAGGATGATTCATTAACCTTGTATTCTCGGATAGTAAGTACTTTAGCAAGGGGGCCGATTACAGGCCACTTCGAAGATGCATTTGCAAACGAGGGACTTATGTTTAAAGCGGAAATAAACAAGGTAACAATTGCTGCAGTAGCAGAGATCCATCGAATTCGCAGCATTTTCTTATGGATATGCTTGCGATATGCTTCTTCTACAATGATGTCCAGACCCTCGGGGACAGGTATTTCGCTATATTGTCGCTTTAGTTCAATCATCTTGTTATCCATTGCCATCCACCTTTCAAGTTTTCATCGTTCATGAATAACCGTAATTTTCGTAAAGCTTCATACAATCGTGTTTTGATTGTGTTAACATTTTCGTTCAAGACATGTGCGATTTCTTCAATTTTCATGTCTTCAAAGTAGCGGAGAACAACTACACTTCGATATAGAGGAGGGAGCAAATTTATCGCATGCTCCAAATCAAAGTCTCTATAGGCATCATGTGTACTTAAACCATAAGTTTCGAGTGTCACTTCATCGTAAGGAACACTATTTTTCCTTTTTCTCAAAAAGTCTAACGCAGTGTTTATCACAATTCGATAAAACCAGCTCTTTACATGGGAAACATCTTTGAGTGACTTCGAAGCTGCTAGAGCTTTATGAGTGGCTTCTTGAAAAATGTCCCGTGCGTCATCGGGATTTCTGACGTATGTATATGCCAAACGATAAGCGTTATCTTTGTGTTGTAAAATGCATTGCAACACTTCCTTTGAAGAAGGGGAAGCAAACATGACGAATAAACTCTCCTTTACGATAAGGGACGTAAAACTATAACGTTCCATGCCGGCAAAAAGTTTGGTGTGGAGATATTTACCTGCTGCTTCGAGATGCAGGACTTCAATATGGCTGTGAATTAAATTACGGAAATGATTCGGCTTCTAGAGCGCAGCCGAATGAGCTTCGAAGTGTGAACCGGATCTCATTCTCGACTGAACTGAGTTTCTGTATTTTTCTAAGCTTGAAAACGATCAGATTGTTCGGAGTTTCTGCGATGAGGGCATCGGTTTATCGTCTTAATTAATCGAAACTGGTGGAAGATGTGTACAGCTGTCAACTTAAAAATGCACGATTTATTAAGCTATCTGGGAACGTTAGCTCAATAAAAACAGTGCAGCAGCCGGTCAGTATTGACCGGCTGCTGACGTTTCTCAACTGTGGGTATTTGAATGCTTGGTTCAAAATATAATTGGGATTTTCTTGTCGTTGTAAAAGCATTTCTACGCAAAGCGGCTGTGCGGGCTTAAACCCTGCACAGCCGCTTTTTTTACTTGTTTTTTACCATTTAAGAATACGGGTTAAACCTCAAACGGAGCATTTCAAATGATTCTGGAGAAGCAGAGTTTATTCTTACGATGTAGCTTCTTTGCAGAAAGCTTGCTGCTTTAACCCTACACCGAAGACGTTGTCTTATAAACTTCCCGTATTGCGTCTTCGACGTTTGGTTCTTTTACGCTAATATCTTGAATCGGCAGCTTTTGCGATAAGGCGGCGATTAGCTCTGAGGCGGAGATGGCTTCCTTCTCGAATTGGTACCATATCTTGAGCCCCTCTTGTTTGATCACGATGGCGTTAGGGGTGGACAGATCAGCGCAAGGCTTCTGAAGCTCGACAACTAGCATGCGGTGAGGCGTTAACTTGTGAATGATGGACTCGATGGGGCCGTCCTCTACGATTTTGCCATTGTTCACGACGATAATCCTGCTGCAGAGCTGCTCAACATCATCGAGATCATGGGTAGTTAGAATAACGGTTACCCCACGCGTACGATTAATCTCCTTAATAAAATTACGAATAGCCAGCTTTGCATCCGCATCTAGTCCAATCGTAGGTTCATCTAGGAACAATACGGATGGAGAGTGGAGCATGGCAGCCGCAATATCACCACGCATACGTTGACCAAGGGAAAGCTGGCGCACCGGTGTATTAATAAAATCCTGCAGCTTCAGCACATCCGTCAATATCGCGAGATTCTGCTCATATTCCGCCTGATTGATCTGGTAGATTCTTCGCAGCAGCTCAAACGATTCGCCAAGCCGCAAATCCCAATAAAGCTGAGTCCGCTGTCCGAATACGACGCCAAGTTTGCGGACAACGGCTTTTCGGTCGGCCTGCGGGGAAATGCCGCATACCTTTATGGACCCAGCGGTTGGATGGAGAATGCCGGTCAGCATCTTAATCGTGGTGCTTTTGCCAGCGCCGTTTGGACCAATGTAGCCAACGATTTCGCCAGGAGCGATAGAGAAGCTTATCCCATTTACGCCGTTAAATTTCGTTTTCTTAGGGAAGAGAAGACTCTTGAGCGAGCCGCGCAGCCCGCTTTCTTTCTTCACGATGATATATTCTTTCACGAGATCATTTACTTCAATAACGGCATCCATTCTCGTCATTGCCCCCAAGTCTTAAGAGCCTGCGCTCTCGTAATTTTTCATTCCGAATCTGAAAATACCACTCGCAATCAAGAAGCAGATGATCCCGACTAACGGCGTCCAAAGAGCGAAGCTCAGCGGGAGCTCAAGCCCGCCATTATCTGTACCAAGAAACTCGGCAGCAGGATAGAAGCTGATGAACCCGATGGGGATGATGAACGTAAACAGAGCTTGCAGGAAAAAAGGGTACATGCTAAGCGGATACATTGTGGCACGCTCCAGCATGGTGAGGGCGAAGCCAACCATTGAGCCGTTTCGTTTCGTCCAGAAGGCAATTGTACCAAGGCTTGTGAACAAGGCAGCACGGATTAGAATACCACCGATCAATACAAGGATGAGCTTGCCGATATTGACGAGAGACCATTCAAAGCCGGCAATTTCACAGCCATAGAGGAAAATAATAACGCCAGGAATGCAGTCAATAAGACCAATAAAGTTCACATAGCTGGCTACCAGCTGGAAGAAGACGTTCATCGGGCGAAGCAGGAGACGGTCGAAGCCGCCGTTAATGACCATATGGTCCATACTCCAAGTATTAATGAAGAAAACAACAAAGATGCCGTGGCTGATCAGCCCTAGTCCATAAAGGAAGGTAAGCTGCGGGAAGTCCCAGCCGTTCAGCGCCTGGAAGCGGTCGACAATGATTTTGAGCATCCAGATGCCTGAGAAATATTGAATAGGAATCATCAGAAGCCAGCTGAACAGGAAGAGCGGGTATTCCAATTGGCGTTGGATGGCCAGCCGTGCCCAGCAGGAAGCGACGGATACATAATGTTTGAATGAGGATACCATATGGGCTGTATCATCCTCCTTGGATTAAGGTTTTTTTCTTCGTGCGGGACCATCCGGCTGCAAGGACGAGGAAGAGTAATCCAACCCATACTGCTTGAACAGCCATGGCGGTGAAGCCATCACTGATGCTGGTATTGCCGATATAAATGCCAAGTGGAGTCTGGTACGTATATTGAAAAGGCAGGAACTTCGAGATTGTCTGAACGGTGTCCGGGAAAAACCATAACGGCACAATGCTGCCGGATAATACGCGGACAATGCTGTCTTTCACATTCCCCATGTTGCCAAGCTCCATGACCCAGAATGCGATCAATCCAACGAGTGCACTGAGAAGCCAAAGTATGGCGTAGCTTAGCAGGCAGCTTGGGAGGAAGAGGAGAAAGCCTTGGATGGAAGCGGGCCAAGGGATGCCAAAGAAGATGGAAGCGAATACAATTAGCGGAAGGGCTCGGTTTAATAAAGAGCTGAACATCTCTCCGATATCCTCAGCCAGATAACAGGCAAGAAGGGGAATCGGGCGGTAGAAGTCAGTGACGATCTGTCCTTCCCGTATTTTGTAATAGATGGTGTTCTGTACGTCACAAACGAAGATGGTGGAGATGGTGATCGAGAGAATGGTATAGGTCGTTATATCCTGCAGGCTAAGCGACTCAACCGTTCCGGAGCCGCCTTTGTAGGCGGTCTGCCATAAGAAGACGGATGCCAGCGTAAGAATGAGGTTAGTCGCCACGGAAGTGAATACTTCGAATCGGTAAGTCAGATTGGTAAGGAGCTTCATTTTCGTTATATACCAATAAGCTTGAAGCATATTAACCCCCTTGAAAGTGACTGCATATGAAAAATCTTACATTTATAACGTTTATATATTAATCTAATTAATAGAAATAGGCTATGGATATTTTAAATATAGATATTTATGGGGAGCGGGATTCAAATGATAGAATACGCGGATCTATTTGCGCGCTGTGAGAAGCAGTTTAATTTTCAGATTCATGCGGCTGAGCCGATTAAATTAGGATGGTTAAATAAGAAGTGGATCCTGCATACGAATAAAGGAAAATATGTGCTGAAGAAGTATCACAACAACCGATTTAAGAGTGTGGACACTTTACGTATAGCTCTGACTCAGCAGCACAGGCTGTCACAGATGATGTTTCCTTCGCCCGTGCTTCTTGAATGGGAGGGAGAAATTCTACATGCCGATGAATCCGGCGAACGTTATATTCTGATGCAATATTGCGAAGGCAGCGGGATTGCGCCAGGTATGGCGGATCGTTCTCATATGTATAGTCTGGGGCGAATCATCGGTCAGCTGCATCACCACCTCAATGATGGTACACTGTCAGGCAAAAGTGAACCGGATTTCATGCCGCATGCAGTGGAGGCAAGACTTGCGCATTGGGATGATGTGATTGAGCAAGCTGTTCAGATGAATAAACCCCACCTTGTTCCGATTATGGAGCTGCAGAAAAAAATGACTCAATCGCTGAATCTGCCTGCGCTTCAGCAAGCTTGCCGGCAAGGCTGGGCACATCGGGATTTATGGATGGATAATCTGTTATTCCGTGAGGAAACCGTATCGGCTGTCCTTGATTTTGATCGGCTGAACTTTGACTATCTGGACTTTGATATAGCCCGTGCCATCCTATCCGGGGCATTTCTGGAGGGGCAGCTGGATTTTGGTAAGACCAAGGCTTTCCTGCAAGGTTATCAAGAGACTGCAGGTTTTGAGGTTAATTATTTATCGGATATCATCCGGTTACTCTGGTATTTGGAAAGCAAATGGTGGATTACCGCGGAGATGGATAATCATCATCGGATTCCGGCACGTTTTGCTGAGGAGATGATCTGGATTGCGGAGCATCACGAGCAGTTGGATGAGATGCTGATGGGAATGTAAGAGGAGAGTGTCCTCTCTATTAACTTGTTTGAAACAGGAGTTGTATTTTATACAGGAAAAATCAGAAGTGGGTGAGGTGTCTGAGGCTAGATTGTATTCTATACAGCAAAAATAGGCTCTAGGGGTTAAGTGGGGGCAATATGAGTGGAATTCACTGTATTAAATACAGTATAGAGGCGTATACCGAACTTTATTGCTCCAAACGATTGTACATAATCCAACATGGTTAGAGATTCATGGCCAATAGAAACTAACCTACTAAATTAACATAAAGGAGATTAATGATGACGTTAAATCTTAGATTAAACGACAGTGATATTTTGGGAGGAGCCCCAGCATATATCGATACGGTCTCCCGATATGCTTCGCGAGGGGTGCTTGTTGATCACACTGGACAGGTTGCTATGATGTATATGGCTGAATTGGACCTTTATAAACTTCCGGGTGGCGGCATAGAGGAAGGTGAGTCACCAGAGGAAGCTTTTTTGCGTGAAATTATAGAGGAGACGGGTTATGAGGCAGAGGTGGTTCGCGAACTAGGAGTTGTTGAGGAGCACAAGAACAGAAACCGCTTTCTGCAATATTCCTATTGTTACTTGGCGAAAGCACAAAGAAGCACAGAACAAACGTCCCTAACGGAAGCTGAAGAGCAGCTCGGAATGTCCGTTCAATGGATGACAATTGGTCAAGCAATTGAAGTTATGGAAAAGGATGCAAATAGCAGCGCTGATGATTATGGCAATCTTTTTATGCTAATGCGTGATCGAATGATACTAAAAGAAGCCGCAGAGCTGCTGGAGAAAATGGACCTATTTTAAGTCCTTTTTCCATTAAATACATTATTGGAATTGCCTATTAAGATTATTGTTTTTATATATTATTCAAATAGGATTCTGGGTTATATGATGGATTAAATATAAAACAAGGGAGAGGAATAAGATGAACAAGTCCATCTATGACTTTCAAGTTAATGAGATTACTGGAGAGCCTATTCATCTGTCTGCTTTCAGTGGCAGGGTTCTTCTAATCGTTAATACAGCAAGCCAATGCGGATATGCCAAGCAGTTCGATGGTCTTCAGCAGCTGTATGAAAAATACTGGATGCATGGCTTAGAGATACTGGGCTTCCCATGCAATCAGTTCAATGACAAAGAGCCCGGCAGCAATACGGAAGTAGAGGAGCATTGCCGGCGCAATGTTGGGGTAACCTTCTCGTTATTTGAAAAGGTAGAGCTCCGTGGACAAAATGTCCATCCGCTCTTTCAATATCTTACGGAGCAGGCACCTTTCCAAGGATATGATCCGGATAATGCTGCTGAGATGTGGATGAAAGATTTTCTCCAGCAGAATCATCCGGACTTATATGACGGCGATGGCGTAAAATGGAACTTCTCTAAGTTTCTCATTAACCGAGAGGGACAAGTCGTCGGCCGATTCGAGCCAACGACACAGCCGACCGATTTGGAGTTGGCTATTGAGGAAGCATTGTCCTCCGACTAGTTGAATAGACCGTGGTTATCAATCTTGACGTCTTGACGTGTATTTGGGGATGGATATCGATCTTCGGATACTCCCGGTAAATGAGGGGGATGAAGGAGGAGAAGTGAGTGATCCAGCGAAGTATGTAACCCTTAGATAGAAAAAAAGTTTGAGGGAGGCACTCTCAATGTACAAGTATTTGAAGTTGGTTATGGTTGTTATTTTCGTTTCTACTCTGCTTATTCAACCTGTCTCTGCAGCGAGTAAGACGACCAAGTTTAAGGTCACTCTGGTTAGTATAGAGCTGGTTGAGAACAATCATGTTGGTAATGAGTGGTTAACAACGGCGTATATCAACGATAAAGAAGTGAAGGAGGGCGGCAGTGTTACCTTAAATCTGAAATCAACCGATAGTGTAAAGCTTAAGGCTTATGCTGAGGAACAGGATAAAATACCGGATAGCAACTCATCCAATACTGCAATTAAAGCCTCCAACATAACTAAAACGATAAATAAAAATTTGAAAGTAGTCGTCACAGAAAATCGTGGCAGGTATTCCGGGAACACAGCTGAGTGGAAATTTACCTTTAAGATTCAAAAGTAGATATAAAAAACCGTTCTCTCAAACTGGGACTATCTTTTAAGACTGGCAGCGGTTTGATAAGACCCTGTGAGGGTCTTATTTGCTTAATAAGGGGAGGAAACCAAGCTTTCTTGAGCATTCAGATGCAATAAGACCCTACGAGGGTCTTATTGGGTGATTGCAGCCTGCAATTAGTAACGATAAGACCCTGTGAGGGTCTTATTGTACAGAGAGGGGCTGTTGGGACAACTCCTTCCTTCATATCTTATTTCTTGAACTTTATCTCTTGAACTTCGCAGCAAAGACAGCTTCATCCCCATGGAATACGTTAATGTCCACGTAGGCATCGATACCGGAGATTCTTCCGCGATTATTAAATTGCCAGAACGTCCAAGCCCGGTTGTCCTTCAGGGATGGATGCTTCACAATATCTCTGATCCAGATTTCGTAATCCTCGAAGTTTCCTGCAATATAGGTGTTAAAAGTATCGTAGGTGACATACAGAATGGGCTTCTGCTTGTAATGCTGCTCCAGTTTATCTGCTAGGGTGGTTAGCTCACTTTGAATGAGTGGAACATCTTTATCCAGACTGATCTCAATATCGATGACTGGGGGAAGGCTGGCAGCCTCATTAGGAACCTCTTCAATAAAATGTGAAGCTTGCTGAGAACCTGTACTTTGAGTGGTGAAAAAATGATAGGCACCAATGAGCATGCCATTGCTCTTCGCCTGCTCCCAATTAGCCCTGAAATGGCTATCGGTCATATCTTTTCCCTCGGTAGCTTTGATGTAAACAAATTGCCACTTTCCACTGTCAGCGACCTTTTTCCAATCTATATCCCCCTGATAGTGAGAGACATCGATTCCTCTTACATCATATTTGGCCGCGAACAAGCTGTTGTGCCAGATGATCCCCTTGTATTCTAGTACTCCGGCAGTAAGGAGTAACAGCAGCAGCCCAGCGATTATTTTATGCCATCTTTTTAGCTTCATGGCTACACTTCCTTCAAAGAATACTAGACTTACAAAACATTCCAGTTTTATAGACGATATACTGCCATTAATTGTTTCAAATTCACTCTTGCCTCCGGCCGATGTTCGGAATAGTATAATAAGTAAATATCTGGTATGTGCGACTGGCGTAAACGTGGATAACCACGAGGGAGCACATATGTCATCAGCCGTACGCCTGGGCAGAGTATTTGTTCACTGGGAAGAGTTTGTTCCCGTGGGACAAATACTCTTTTTAATTTCATTTATTTTTAGGAGGATGAGGGTATGGAAACGGTGCAGAAGAAGCGGAATGTAGCGATTCTGATCTATGACAATGTAGAGATCTTGGATTTTACGGGACCGTACGAAGTGTTTCTTACGGGTAGTAATTACGGACAGGATTTCCATGTCTACACGGTAGCCGAGCATAACCATCCGATCACGGCATTAGGTAATCTCAGCGTGAATCCGGCGTATACCATTCATGACTGCCCGAAACCCGATATTATCCTCATCCCTGGCGGCCGTGGTGTTCGACAAGAAATGAACAATCAAGTACTGACAGACTGGATCCACAGCTGCGCGGATGAAGCTGAGCTCATTTTGTCCGTATGTACGGGAGCGTTACTCCTTGCTAAAGCTGTCGTATTGGAAGGAATGAAGCTCACCACCTATCATCTTGCTATTGAGGAATTAAGACAGGTTGTACCTGCATCGGCAGAGATTCTGGACAATGTGAAGTATGTAGATAACGGTAAGATTATTATGTCTGCGGGTGTATCAGCTGGTATAGATATGTCCTTGTATGTAATCGGCAAGCTTCATGGTGAGGAGCGGGCCCTAAAGACAGCGAGGCTGATGGAATATGATTGGACGCCAAGAAAGCATTCCTGATCAAATATAGCAAGCCACTTCAATGATAAGATAACTGCAAATGTAAACGAAGGAGCTGGGTAACTCAATTCCAATGGAACATTATACGAGAGTCCAACAAGCCATCATGTTTATGGAAGATCAGCTGCAGGAGCCGCTTAGCTTAGAGGTTATTGCCATGGAAGCGGGGTTTTCGGTCTATCATTTTCAAAGGATCTTTCACGCTATTTCTGGATTTACGGTTCAGGAATACATTCGGAAGAGAAGATTAAGCGTCGCTGCTGCGGAGCTTCTGGTTACCAAGAAAACAGTACTAGACATCGCAGTGTCTTATCAATACGGCTCGCAGGAGGCATTCACTCGTGCTTTCAGTAGTTATTTTGGCGCAACACCAGCTAAGTATCGTAAACGGCAGCAACCACTTGTTTCCCAGCATCCAATCGACTTCATTGCTCTAACAGCCAATATTCGAGGAGGGCTGAATATGTACAAACCGGACATAGTAGAGCTTCCTGCCATTCGTATTATCGGGTATAACTACGCAACGAATTTGAATAACGAATTGTATTTTGAGGAGATTCCGGGATTTTACGGGCATTTTGGCAGCAATGAATATTTTATGCGTATCCCAAACAAAGCCCGGCCGGCCTTTGCCTATGGTATTTCCCACTCCTTCCATGAGGATGGCGCTTTTTCCTTCCTTATTGGCGAGGAGGTCACAGCATTTGCTGAAGTAGAAGAGGGCTTTGCTTGCTTCGAGCTTCCTGCTGGAAAATACGCAGCCTTTCGAAACAGCAGTATGCCTGAGCTTGGGCAAAATACATGGAAGTACATTTACGGCACCTGGCTGCCTAACAGCAATTATGAGCGTGGAGAGGGACCAGACTTTGAGGTAACGGATGTGATGAATTCCACTCCGGAGAAAATTAGTATGACGGTCTATATTCCCATTCATTAAAACGTCAATTGTCAATTTGGGTATCTCTCCCTATACTTGAAGGTGATAATCACTTTCATTAAATAAACTTGTACTGGAGAGAAGCATGATGGGCTTGATGCTTAACCAGAATGACATTGCTATAGGGGCGACGACTGGACAGCAAGCACGTATGGAAGAAGACTTCCGGTTCTTAGTGCAGGAGGCGCCAGGCTATCTGTTTGGTGAATCGCGTAATCCATTAACCAAGTTCTATACGGAGAAAAGACTAACAAAAGCTTATGAAGATCCGTTCCGCATACGTAAAACCTGCTGTTATTATTACCAGACGACATCTGACGAGCAAAGCTACTGTGGCAGCTGTCCGAAGGTAAAGCACGAATTCGTGTAAAACAGCACAAAGAGACCCGCTATTCAAAGGGCATGTTGGACAATCCAACATGCCCTTTTTTTCATGCAAAAAGAAAAAAATACCATAACTATATTGACACCCGATATATCGAGTTGTAATATATAGTCATAAGATGTATCGCATGTCGATATATTAGAGGGGAGAGGAAAAGACTGAACGATGTGAAAGAGATGCTGCCGCTGACGGAAGCTTTTTATTATATCTTAATTGTTCTATACACGGAGCCTTCGCATGGATACGGAATTATGCAGGATACCGAGAAAATGAGTAACGGACGGGTCAAGATTGGTGCCGGCACTTTATACACGGCGCTTAATACCTTGCTCAATAAAGGGTTGATTGAACTTTATCCTGTACCTGAGGGAACGGATACCCGGCGTAAGATGTATGCCATTACGGAGAATGGCAGGCAGGTTGTGTCTGCGGAAGTCGCAAGGCTGGAGGAGCTTCTGGGCGTAGGGCGTCAGGCTCTGATTACGAAGAAGGGGTGAGGCAGTTGAGTGAAAAGCTGGTAAAGCGTCATCGAATGATTATGGCCTGGAATTATGAGAAAGGAGAGCAATGGATGAATGAGTTGTCGAGCCAAGGATTACATTTTAAAAAAGGCGGACTCATAAGCAGCTCTTTCGTGCGTGATGAATCGGTTCGGTATACGTATAGGATGGATTATCAGACCGGACAGTCTCGGGAAAACGGGAAATTTCAGGAGTATCTTGATTTGTATCAAGATGCGGGCTGGGAGTATGTCAGTTCATTCGGTTTGACCTGGCATTACTTCCGAAGGGAGTGGCAGCCGGGTGAAGAGCCTCAGCTATATACAGACCGTGAATCTTTAATTATGCTCTATAAAAGGCTGCTGGGAGTTATTAGCGCTATGTTGTTCGTCAATCTCTTTATCATGATTTTGAACATGGTTAACTTGAATACCTTCTTTACAGAGGGGCTCTGGACGATAGGTGTTCCGCTGATGATCCTCTATCTTGGACTGTTTGCCTTGTTAGGATATGGCTGCTGGAAGATAAAGAAGAAAGTAAACAATCTTAAGCTGCAAGTATAGTCTTGAAGGCTGCAAGCCTTGGCGTTTGCAGCTTTACAATAAAGGAGTGAGATCCGAATGAAACAAAATCAGTTAGGCAGCTCAAAGCTGCTCGTTGGAGAAATTGGTCTAGGCTGCATGTCGCTTGGAACCGATGAACAGAAGGCAACAGCCCTTATTCATGAAGCATTGGAGCGGGGCGTTAACCTGCTGGATACTTCAGATTTGTATGACAGCGGACTTAATGAAGAGCTGGTAGGCAAAGCGATCAGTGGACAGCGTGATCAGGTTGTGCTAGCGACGAAGGTTGGCAACCGGAGAATTCCTGGTCAAGAAGGATGGACATGGGATCCGTCGAAACAATATATTTTATCAGCCGTAAAAGAAAGCCTTCGCAGACTAGGCACAGACTATATTGATCTGTACCAGCTGCATGGCGGAACGATTGAGGATCCGATCGAGGAGACGATCGAAGCGTTCGAGCAGTTAAAGCAGGAGGGCGTCATTCGCGAATATGGCATATCGTCGATTCGTCCAAATGTGATTCGTGAATATGCTGCTCGCTCCTCTATGGTCAGCGTGATGAATCCTTATAGCATCGTAGACCGACGTGCAGAAGAGACGGTTCTTCCGCTCTTGGAGGAGAAAGGGATTAGCGTTATTGCGCGTGGTCCTGTTGCAAGTGGAGCGCTTGCGGCAAGCAGACAACCATCCAAAGGTATTTCAGATTATGAGCTGGGCGAGCTGGTTCAGCTCCGTGAACAGCTGCAGCAGTTGACGAGCACAGAGAGAAGTCTCTCGCAGCTTGCAATCCGCTACTCGCTTAGCCATCCGGTTGTAGCAGTGGCGATTCCGGGAGCCAGCTCCCGTGAACAGCTTCTGCAGAACATTGCTGCAGCGGAAGCTCCAGCACTAACAGGAGAAGAAGTTCAGCTTATTCGCCGTTTAAGCAAAGCAGGCGTATACAAGGTTCACCGGTAATACCAAATCCAAGGAGCGGAGGCTATTCTGCAGATATGGAAAATGCGAATAAGTACAGGCTTAGCAACCAAGAGATCGGAAAAATTGTACATGAGGCTTTTGGACAGGGCTTTCACTCGGCAAGTGAGCTTACGGACGGCTGGGCTAATATGGCTTACTCCATCATGCTGGAGGATGGCCGGAAGACCGTTCTCGCTCGGGTAAGTGGGCTTCTGACGGATGTAAAGGAAGCCTCCTTAGTCCATTGGGATTTGTGGGATGGTAATATATTTGTGAAGGATGGAGCTATCTCCGGCCTTATCGATTTCGAGCGGGCATTCTGGGGCGATCCGTTATGTGAATATTATTTTGGCCGGCTTACGCAGGAGTGGTCGAACGCTTTTTACGCTGGATACGGTATTAACGGTCTAACCGAAGCTGAGCAGAGAAGACGGGTGCTGTATGATTTCTATATGGATCTCATATTCGTGATTGAATGCACCTACCGCAAATATGAGAATCAGGACCATATCAAGTGGACGCATGAGAATTTCAAAGAGGGCTTTAAGCGTTTACAGGCCTTATAAACTAAAACAAGCTGATGACGGTTTATGGACCGTTATCAGCTTTTTAGTTATGTGGTCTTAACGATGCGTGACATCGTTAAGACGGCAGAAAACACAGGAAAAAGGAGTGAAAGTAGCCAAATCGTTGAGCTTAACGATGTGCCGCATCGTTAAGAAGGTGAAATCGTATGTGGGAAGAGGTCTTAACGATGTACGACATCGTTAGGGTGTACGGAGGAGGGGGGGGGAGATGGTGAAAAAGTAACCTATTCAGGGATTGGACGGAAACAGCCTTACAGAAAGTAATGGCGATTAACGATAGTTACTTGTAAAATATGGATAACAATCTATGGTAATAGCCACTCCCTATTAGGAGGAAATCCTATGCATATCCGACGCTTGCAGCAAAATGATCAGCAAGATGTGATCCATATTTTCGAGGAATATCCACTGCAATTCCCATCATTTGTCGTTGCTAGATATCCTGTAAGGTGGAGGGAGTACTTTACAACTTCCTCATACAAAAGTGAGTATTATATTGCGGAGGAGGATGGCATAGTCTGTGGGCACACAGGTTTTATCTATAACGATGAGGCTGGCCTCTACGAAATTGTTGGTGTCGTCGTCAAAAATAGCGCTGCCCGAAAGGGTATAGGCCGAGCGCTGATCAGTTCGATTTGTGATAGATTGAGAGAGCTAAACGAAGAGAAAGTGATTTTGTACACGCTGGGTCATCCGGGGAATGAGGGGACGATCGACTTTTATCGGAATATAGGCTTTGATTTAATCAAAGAGGAACAAGACTTTTTTACAGAAGGTTATCATCGGGTTACCTTTATGAAAATATTAAATGGGGGCTGAGGTATGGAACAATGGTATAAAAACTACCGTGTTAGCGATGATAAGTCACTGCTCAACATAGAGACTATTGGTGCTTTCTTAGGCCGAAGCTACTGGGCGAATCAAAGGTCGATAGAGACGATCGAAAAGTCCATCCAAAACTCGATTTGTTATGGTATTTATCAGGAGGACAAGCAGGTTGGCTTTGCCCGGGTTGTTACGGATTGGGCGACAGTTTATTATCTGGCGGATGTGTTTATTGATGAGGAGCATAGAGGACATGGGCTGGGTAAGGAATTGGTTGGACTTATTGTTGGACAGTACGAGGGGATAATGGGACTGCTTGGTACTTTAGATGCTCATGGGCTGTATGAGCAATTTGGGTTCAGGAGAAATGCAGATAGATTTATGAATAAAAGGCCTTGAGGCTAGATACCATGATGTAGAATCATATAGTTCTCTTCTGAATCCATAGCCTTACTGGTTAGTTCAACTAGCTTGTTAATTCTTGTAATAATATCGTTTTTACTAAACGTGATAATTTCATACTCTCCGGGAATATCCGGCTCTCCCTCAATTGTAACGTATGGACCAGTTAATGTGATAATATCGGGAGCAACTGTAAATAGGCTTAACCATGCTTGAGCGATACTATTTAACGTTCTAATACCATCTTCTTTTAGTAAGCTGAGCCCGTGATAATAAAGGCCATATTGTTTCTCGTTGTTAAAAGGATTGTACGAGCAGACCCACTTCATTGTATCCATAATATACAGAATCAGGTCATCAGGAATATGAACAACCATATCCCGTTTAGCTTCATCTTTAAGCATGAGTAAATAGAATAAATCAAATGGGGGTTCATGATCAGTCTTTACTAATATAAAATCATGGATAAGTGCCATTAGAGCCTCCCCGATAAAATGTTTTATTTAAATATTCAAGATGAACTTTATTCATCCTCTCTTCAAAAAAAGCACGCTCCTCAAACAGGAGCGTGCTTTCTTCATCTACCCTTATTTCTTATCCGAGCTCAAATCCAGCCAATCCATCTCTTCTCGGGTCAGCTTGATTCGCGAACCCTCGTCGCAAGAGCGGAGCTCCTCGAGTGATTGGGCGCCGATGAGGGCGCAGGTTGGGAAGGCTTGGTTAAGCACGTAAGCCAAAGCGATCTGGATCTGCGTGACATTCTTTTGCTCCGCCAGCTGCTTCGCACGTTCATAACGCTCCCAGTTGTCGTCGCTGTAGAAGACACGGACCAGATCGGCATTGCTGCGATCCTCTGGAGTGAAGCGGCCTGTGAAGAAGCCACGTGCTTGGGAAGACCAGGAGAACAGAGGCATTTGGTTCGCTTCATGCCATGCGATGGTCTCTGCATCAGCAGATACGCAGCCTGCCCAGAACGGCTCGTTTGCTTTGGCGAGGCTTAGGTTAGGGCTGCTGAATGAGAAGCCAACGAGACCTTTTGCCGCTGCATAATCATTCGCCTCTTGAATACGCTGCCAAGTCCAGTTGGAAACGCCAATGGTTTGCACAGCACCGGACTTAATATGCTCATTCAGAATTTCAATGACTTCACCAGCAGGCACGTTTGGATCATCGCGGTGAAGGCCGTACATATCGATCGTATCAATCTGCAGACGCTCGAGGCTTGTCATCAGGTCGCTGCGAATCGCTTCACGGCTGACACGAGGGCCGTTCTGATCATGATGGGCGCCTTTGGTCAGAATGACCCACTGATCGCGGTTGCCGCGTTCCTTCAGATATCGTCCCATTACTACCTCACTTTGCCCGCCGCAATAAATATGGGCAGAGTCCATGCAATTGCCGCCGATGGCGAAGTAAGCGTCCAGGTTGGCAGCAGCTTTCTCATAAGAGTCATTGTAGAAATAGTCCGTGCCTTTCATTAAGCGGGATACCGGTTTGTCCAATCCTTTTAAGTTCAAGAATTCCATATCAGTCAGCCTCCTTAGATTATAAAGTTACTCTTGTCCGTTCACGGGCAGATAACAAGCAAGCGTCAATGACTTTCATATTGCTAATCGCATCTGACGTCTGGAAGGTAAGTGGAGTTCCATTTGTAATCGAGTGGTACAAAGAATCTGCTTGCGCCGTATATGAGTTGACATACGGTACTTCAATTTGACGGCGCTCACCGTTAGCAGTCAGATAAATATGGCTGCTTTCTGGCGTAGGTGTTACAAAGGCAGAGGGAACCTCAATGATTCCGTCCGTACCAAGCACCTCCAGCGGGTTGCGGAAGGCAGCCCACATGCCGCAATCGAACGTAAGGGATACATCTCCCTCAAACTCGACAAGCCCAGAAGCCATCATATCCACATCATCATGTTCTGGAGAGAAGAAGGCATTAACGGTAACCGCTTGTGGCTCTTTACCCAGCAGCAGTCGAGCCGCGTTTAGCGGGTAACAGCCTACATCATAGATCGAGCCGCCGCCCCACTCTTTGCGGAAGCGAACATTTTTAGAATCATTCGGGTTGTTAAAAGTAAACGCACTGCGGATCCCGCGAACCTCACCAATGGCACCGGATGCAATTAAATCCTTTATCGTTTGGTAACGAGGATGATAGCGGTACATAAAAGCTTCAGACAGAAGAACGCCTGCTTTATCTGCTGCTTCGGCCATCTCCGCTGCTTCGTGCGCGTTTAAGGCGAGTGGCTTCTCGCATAAAATGTGCTTGCCTGCTTCGGCTGCGCGAATCGCCCACTCCTTATGGAGATGATTCGGCAGCGGTATATAAATAACGTCAATGGAGCTGTCGGCCAAAAGCGCCTCGTAGCTGTCATAGGCAGTTGGAATGTTAAGCTCATCAGCTGTTTGTTTCGCTTTTTCTCCGTCACGGCTTGCGATTGCGGCCGCTTCATTCAACTCAGATAAATGAAGACCTGGAATTACTGCGCGCTTTGCAATTCCGGCGCATCCCAAGATGCCCCATTTTAACTTTTTGCTCATGCTTCACCCTCGCTTCGTCTAAATGATTTATGACTATATTGCGATTATAGGAGAAGATAATTAAAATTAAAATGATATTATTTTGTGTTCCGTTAAAACAATATTGTCATAAGAGGTGTGCGATATGAAACGCCAAAGCCTGCTGCTCACTCTTCCGAATATGCCTTACTTTTGCTTGCCGGAATCGGTCGGTAATTATCGTAATGACCCGGAGCATAGTGCAGAACGGGAAGCGGGAGCACTTAACAATTTCAATATCCATTACTGTGTTTCGGGCAAGGGTTTTGCCGAAATTGACGGAGTTATCCATGAGCTTCGCGCAGGGGAGGCTGTCCTTTATTTCCCCTTGCAGAAGCAGCGTTATTTCAGCAGCCAAGATGAACCGTGGGATGTACGTTGGTTTCATTTTTACGGGGGGACGGGCTTAAGGGACTATCTCATCGAGCAGGGATTTCACAAAAGCCCCTTGTGGAAAATTCGCCAGCCTGTAGTCTGGGAGCAGGTTCATGAAGAACTGCTTAACGAAGCGGTGACGTACCGAATGCTGCGGCCCGCACATTTGTCGATGCTGACTTATATGCTACTGACGATTTTCGTCGAACAGGCGGTTGCCTTGCAAGGAAGCAAGACAGGTACATCGAGCGAACGGATTATGGAGCTGCTCCCGCTGATGCAGCAGGAGGCGGTGAAGCCTTTTATACTGGAGGAATGGGCAGATATAGTAGGTGTGACGCCTTATTACTTCTGCAAGTTGTTTCGAAGTGCAACACGCATGACGCCTATGGACTTCATCACCCGCTGCCGCCTGCAGGCAGCGAAGCAGTGGCTGCTCGAGAGAAAGGACGATAATATCGGTCAAATTGCAGAGGAAGCGGGGTATCCCAGCGTCAGCTATTTCAACAAGCGGTTTATGGAGCATGAAGGGATGACGCCTACGGCTTACCGAAGACTATATGGGGTATAAAAAACGCCGGTGACCTTAAGGAGGTTACCGGCGTTTCCTATTAGCCCTGCGGCATTTTACTCTCATCCATGTACAGCAAATTCCAACGGTGCCCGTCCAGGTCGGCAAAGCCAGCACCATACATCCAGCCTTGGCTTTCTTGAGGTTTGCCAAAGATGGTTCCGCCAGCAAGTTCTACCTTTCGGACAATTTCATCCACTTCTTCTCTGCTGTCAGCCCCAAGGGAAAACAAGACTTCTGTAAATTGGGAGGTATCCACTACTTTCGCACCTGCAAATTGTTCAATCGCCGCTTCCGGGAACAGTAATATCGTTGTACTCCCTATGCTAAGCTTTGCTCTTTCATTACCTACGGCTACCGCCTGGAATCCAATCTGATTAAAAAAGGCAGTTGAATTCTGAACATCCTTGACCGGCAAGTTAATCCAAATCTCCTGTGGCATGAACGAACCCCTCCTCTGAAAATGGCATTTCCTTATTCCACTATACCCCAAATGGACAAGCATTAAAAAGAGGTATGACAGCACTAGTGTCATACCTCTTTAGAGTGTCACCACCAGTGAAGCCAAGTGAAGGATGATATATTTCTTAAGTGGTATGACATTTTATGTCATACCACTTGTTCTATAATGGGCACATCACATAGAAATGAGGTCATGAATAATGGCGAAAACAAAAAGGGGCCGTGTACTCTGGAATCTTCCATCCCGCGGCAGAGGGACTTGTCCCGTATGCAACAGAACGAGAATTAAACTGCTTTACACCCATACGACGTCGGAAGGTAAAGCTTTGAAAGTATGTAAGCGATGCATCCCTGCATCACAAGAGAGAGTAGACGCAGCCGTGAAGTAATACGATACATTCTGGTTGCGGTCTATCTCCAGAAAATGCTGTAATAGAAATAAATAGACAAGGGGGGCTGTGAGAGGATGAGCAATATGCATCGCATCGGGTGGTTTGATCAGCAAGTACGTGCAGGTTTTTATCCAAACAGCAGCCTTCTAGCAAAACAATTCGAAATCTCGAAGCGTCAGGCTGCGAGGGACATTGAATATATGGAAATGTCTCTTCGTGCACCGCTTAAATATGTGGCCAAATATCGTGGCTATTGCTATGAGGATGAAGCCTTTGTACTTCCTCATCTATATCTGTCGGAAGAAGAGCAGAAGATTCTGAAGTACCTCGCACTTCGCTATCGTCACTATAATTATGACAATGCCGAATCAGTTAGGCGTGTAGGGGATTTGCTGAGCAGATTCGAGGCTTCGGAGAACCTCGAAGAGAAAGGCTTTTCCAAACTGCCGATCTTTGACGCCAGCCCGCGGGCTATTCAGCATATGGAACTACTCTCAGAGGCCATTACGGACAAAAAGTCGGTTTATGCGCTCTATAAAGATGAAGAGGGCGAACGCCAGCTGCATGTCAGTCCAATTCGGTTCGTATCCCGTTATCATGCGGATTATGTGGCGGTACATAGCGAGGCGGAGGTACGCCCAATTCTGTTGAGACTGGATGGCATCACGCATCTCTCTATTGCAGGAGCAGCGTTTGGCATTGAGGATCGTGAATCGTTCTCTAAGTTTGAACAAGGCAGCAAGCCTGCCCGTGCTCCTTATCTGGCGAAGATAAGATTAAGCACTCCGCTTGATGGGAACAGTTGGAGAGGCTTTGCTATACAATCTCGGAATGAGCTTATCTATACAGTAGCTTTTTATGATACGGACAGCTTTCTGCAGCATCTGCTTGTGACCGAGTGGGAGGAGCTGATCGCTCCGAAGTGGCTCAAGCAAAATCTTCAAATCAAGTGTGAACAGATCACGAATCGATTTAGAGGAACAGAATAATTTAGTCAGGAGGATGGACCTTGCCTAACGTACGATTACAACTCGATATGAAGCGGGAAGCCAAATCCTACATTGATAGTTTGTATGCCATACTCACCGCAACCGGATTGTTCGGGGGGCCGAAATACCGACTGTCCGGACTTACCGGGATGGCTTTTAAATTCACCGTTCATGAACGGTTGCTGCCATTATCGGTCTCGGCTTATGGAGAGTGGATTAACGAGCATAGACCCGGCATAGACAATCTTGGGATATATACGGTGCTTGATGCGGGCAGAACGAGACATCCAACGTTCCGCCATTACCAGCAGGATGCGGTCCTGTGGGTGAAGGAGAGTCTTAACCGGGGTGTTGGCGTTATTTACTGGATACCGGAGTTTGGCATTATTGACGGTTATGATGAAGAGGATCGGGTGTTTTTCGTACAGGATGGCTGGTCGGGCGAGTCGCAGATTGTTCTGTACGATAACCTCGGCCTTAACTTTACGGAGTTCTGGTATTGTCAGGCGTTTGGCGGCAAAGTGGACATTCCTCTTGAGGCGATGATTCTGGAATCGCTGCGGCTAGCGATCTATGACTGGGATACTCCTCATAAAACCTTACCCAATACGGATATCGGTTCCGGTCGACTTGCGTATGATTTTCTGATTAGAGCGCTCAAGCAGGGAGATTATGATGAGGGCGGAGCGGTGTATATTCTGGATTCCTACTGTTATTCGCGGGAAGAGATCTGCGCGTATTTGCAAGAAGCACGAGCAGTCTATCCTGAGTTGGGTGAAGCTTCACGGCTGTATGAGGAGCTTATTGGTATACTACCGCTAATCCGGGATGGCATTATCGAAACGAGTGGTGCTCGGAAGGTTGACCGTAATCAAGTCGAATTGTTAACCGAGCAATTCGCCGCAGCGCAGCAACTCGAGGATCGCACGGTAGATGTATTCCGTAGTCTATCCGAACGATACCCTGATCCGCGAAGATCCATTATTCCTAGATGGGGAATTCATACACCGAAATGATCTTAAAAGATGAGAGGTGAACCTATGACGGTAATCCTTACGAATGTAAAAATGACAATTGAATCGGAATCTTATATCGATGCTATGCATGCGGTTTTAACTCATAAAGGATGGACGACTTATTCCAAGCCTATGCTGGCTGGTATGACATCAGCGGCGTTCCGGTTTACCGTCAACCGGAGGTTAACGGCAGAAGGTCCTACCGCTTACAACTGGATAGCGGAAAATTTTCTTGCCGCCGATTTTATTGGTATTGCCGCTTCGTCGAATGCGGGTTTTACCTTTGATGCGACCTTTCCTCTTTACAGAGATGCGGCCATTCTTCAGATTAAAAAGGCCATAGATGACGGCACTGGCGCGGTCATATGGAAGGATCGATTTGTTGTCGCTGCGGGTTACGATGATGAGCGGCAGATCCTCCTTCTGTCGAATGGCAGGGAAGAGGAGATGGAGCAGCTCCCGTACCATTCCTTCGGCTGTAATCCGTATTGGTACTATCAGGTGCTCGAGAATCGGATCCCACTAGACCATTTGGAAGTATGCCGGGAATCACTGATGCAGGCAGTGTACCGATGGGAAACGCATGATCCGATGCTTCCTGAGAGCGAGTATGCTTGCGGGAAGTCAGCGTATGCGGCGATCACTTCTGCCCTTCAAAATGGCGAATATGACCGTGAAGGATGGCTGGCAGTGATTCGCAGCTACGCGGCTTCGAAACAGAATATTCGGAGCTATTTCACCGTATTGGAGACGTATTGGCCATCACTGAGGGAGGCAGCCTTGCAGTATGCGCGCGTTGCAGAAGCCCTCGAAGAAATGAATCGTCTTGTGCAGAGCGATGATATGCCGGCGATTGAGCGGCTTATCGTGCTACTCGATGAAGCCTGTCAGGCTGAAGAGAAGGCCATAATGGCCATTAAATTATTCATGCGGGAAACGATAGATATCCGCAAGGGCGATATCGCTCTGAGGTAAGAGGATAAGGGCTGTCTACAGAAGTCATCTATGATGACACTCTGAGACAGTCCTTATTTTATATAAGACCCTGACAGGGTCTTAAGTTCACGCCTGCAGCCTAACTCTCCGCTGATAAGACCCTGCGAGGGTCTTATTGCCCCATCAAGGCCCTCGAACCCCGCTGTTTTCCCGCTTTTCCGAGTGAATAAGACCCTGACAGGGTCTTAAGTTCACGCCTACTGACTAACTCTCTCCTGATAAGAGCCTGCGAGGGTCTTATTGCGCCATCAAGCCCTCGGACCCCGCTGTTTTCCCGCTTTTCCGAGTGCATAAGACCCTGACAGGGTCTTAAGTTCACGCCTGCAGCCTAACTCCTCGCTGATAAGACCCTGCGAGGGTCTTATTGCCCCATCAAGGCCCTCGAACCCCGCAGTTTTCCCACTGTTCGGAGTGAATAAGACCCTGTGAGGGTCTTATTGCGCCATCAAGCCCTCGAACCCCGCTGTTTTCCCGCTTTTCCGAGTGAATAAGACCCTGACAGGGTCTTAAGTTCACGCCCGCAGCCTAACTCATCCCTAATAAGACCCTGCGAGGGTCTTATCAAAATTCCAATCCTGCGATGACCAGAACGTAAGTGTTCATTGCTCCCTATTTTTGTTTGTTTTTTTATAAAAACCAGTAAACGAAGTGCAAAGATAATGTTCTTTCGCCCCTGTATGATTTGTCTATCAACAATTCATTTCCACAAATCGAGAGGGGATAGACAGAAATGAAAAAGATGTTATCGATCTTAATGTTAACGGCACTAATCGTTGTGCTTGCGGCTTGCGGGGCAAACAGCAGCAGCAATGGCACGAACAACAACGACAAAGCAGCTAACAACACCGGCAGCACAAACACCGCCGACAGCACGGAAAGTACCAATGCAGGCGCAACTACTGAAATGGGCAAAATCGGAATCTCGATGCCAACGAAGTCATCGGAGCGTTGGGTTGGCGATGGCGCCAACATGAAGAAGGAATTCGAAGCGCTTGGTTACACAGTAGATCTGCAGTATGCAGAGGACGTTATTGAGAACCAAGTATCTCAAATCGAGAACATGATTACGAAGGGTGTTAAAGTACTCGTGATCGCAGCTATCGACGGCGAATCCTTGACGGATGTTCTGCAAAAAGCAGCAGACGCGGACATTAAAGTAATCGCTTATGACCGTCTGATCAAAAATACCGAGCATGTCAGCTACTATGCAACCTTTGATAACTTCAAAGTAGGCGTATTGCAGGCCTCTTACCTAGAAGAGAAGCTTGGTCTGAAGGACGGAAAAGGACCGTTCAACATCGAGCTGTTCGCCGGCTCCCCAGACGATAACAATGCTTACTTCTTCTTCGACGGTGCGATGTCTGTTCTTCAACCGTACATCGATAACGGCAAGCTGGTTGTAAAAAGCGGTCAAACCAAAATGGAACAGGTTGCTACTCTCCGCTGGGATGGCGCAACAGCACAATCCCGTATGGATAACCTGCTCAGCGCAAACTATGCAAGCGACACGGTAAGCGCAGTATTGTCCCCTTATGACGGTATCAGTATCGGTATTATCTCTTCCCTTAAAGGTGTAGGCTACGGCACAGCTGATAAGCCAATGCCAATTATTACAGGCCAAGACGCTGAGCTTGCATCGGTGAAATCGATCATTGCCGGCGAGCAAACGTCCACGATCTTCAAAGATACTCGTGAGCTTGCAAAGGTAGCGGTTGGTATGGCTCAAGCGGTTATTGAAGGTAAAGATGCTGAAGTGAACGACACGAAAACCTATGATAACGGCGTGAAAGTTGTTCCGTCCTTCCTGCTTGAACCGGTATCCGTAGACAGCAGTAATTACAAACAAACACTCGTTGATTCGGGTTACTACAGCGAAGACGAACTGAAATAAGCAATTCTCTTACATTTGCGGCAGCCAAATGGTTTAGCGACGGCCACAAAACCGTCGCTAGATCATTTTCCATTTATCTAATTGAAGGCGTGGTGATAGCTTTGACTGATATCCTACTAGAAATGCGGGGAATCACCAAAACCTTTCCGGGCGTTAAGGCGCTGGAGAATGTTAATTTACAAGTAAAAGCAGGCGAGATTCATGCCTTAATGGGAGAAAACGGAGCGGGCAAATCGACGCTGATGAAGGTGCTTTCCGGCGTATATCCACATGGTTCATATGAGGGCGACATTTTATTCAAAGGCAATGCCTGCGAATTTAAAGATATCCGTAACAGTGAAGAGTTAGGCATTGTTATTATTCATCAGGAGCTTGCTCTCATCCCGCAGCTATCGGTAGCGGAAAATATTTTCCTCGGGAACGAGCAGGCAAGCCGCGGCATTATTAACTGGAACGAGACGGTTGTAAAAACACGGGAGCTGCTTAAAACAGTAGGCTTGTCCGAATCACCAAATATCCATGCAGGGACACTTGGCGTCGGCAAGCAGCAGCTTGTTGAAATCGCCAAGGCGTTATCAAAGGAAGTAAAGCTGCTGATTCTGGATGAACCAACGGCCGCCCTTAATGAAGAGGACAGCGAGAATCTGCTGAATCTGATGCTGGCCTTCAAGGAGCAGGGCCTTACCTCGATTATTATTTCGCATAAGCTTAACGAGATTATGAAGGTAGCCGATTCGATTACGATTTTGCGTGATGGCAAGACGATCGAAACGTTAAATGTCCGGGAGGACCAGATTACGGAAGACCGGATTATTAAAGGCATGGTAGGACGTGATCTGACACATCGTTATCCGGAGCGGGAGACAAACATCGGGGACATTTTATTCGAAGTGAAGAACTGGAATGTCTATCATCCCCAGCAATCGGAACGAAAGGTTATCGATGAGGTCAGCTTCCATATTAACCGCGGCGAGATTGTGGGTATAGCCGGGCTGATGGGGGCAGGCCGCACGGAGCTTGCGATGAGTATCTTTGGTCAGTCCTATGGCAAAAAAATCAGTGGACAGCTGTTCAAGGATGGCAAGGAAACGAAGCTGCCTGATATCAGCAAAGCGATTGATGAAGGCATTGCTTATGTAACCGAAGACCGGAAGGAATATGGTCTTATTCTGATGGATGATATCAAGCGGAATACAACCCTTGCTAATTTGAATGGCATTTCCAAGTGGTTTGTGGTGGATGACTACAAAGAGATTAACGAGGCTGAAGGCTTCCGCAAGAAGCTCAATATTAAGACGCCAAGCATCCATCAGAAAACAGGAAACCTGAGTGGAGGAAACCAGCAAAAGGTCGTGCTCAGCAAATGGATTTTTACCGGTCCAGATCTCCTTATACTGGATGAACCAACGCGGGGTATCGATGTTGGGGCTAAGTATGAAATCTATACGATTATTAATCAATTGGCTGCACAAGGAAAAGGCATTCTGATGATCTCCTCGGAGCTGCCTGAGCTGCTTGGTATGTGTGACCGCATTTACGTGATGAGTGAAGGACGGTTTACAGGAGAAGTGCCAAGAGCAAAGGCCAACCAAGAAACATTGATGAAGTTTATGACCAAAAGCAGGAGGTAGAACAGCATGGAAACCGCGCTGAAATTGATCCGCAGCAATATCCGGCAGTATGGCATGTTCATTGCACTAATCTTAATCATGCTGCTCTTTCAGTTTCTTTCCGACGGCATTCTTTTGAAACCACTTAATATTACGAATCTTATTCTTCAAAATAGTTATATTCTTATTCTCGCTATCGGGATGCTGCTTGTTATTATTACCGGGCATATTGATCTTTCCGTTGGTTCGGTTGCCGCTTTTGTTGGTGCCGTCTCTGCGATTATGATGGTCAAGCACGGGATGTCCTTCCCGGTTGCGATGGTCCTGTCGCTGGTGTTTGGTGCACTCGTTGGAGCTTGGCAAGGCTTCTGGGTCGCTTATGTCCGGATACCATCCTTTATCGTAACGCTTGCCGGCATGCTCTTGTTCAGAGGCTTAACGATGCTCGTGCTGGACGGCAAATCGGTCGCTCCATTCCCGAATGGCTTCCGCTCGATTAGTACAGGATTTCTGCCGGATCTTCCTGGGAATTGGGATATCCACCTCCTTACGATATTGATTGGTATTGCCTTGTCTGTTGTGTATATCTTCATGGAATGGCGTACACGGATCATCCAGAAGCAATACAAGCTTGAGCTTCTGCCGTTTCCATTCTTCCTAATCAAGCTGGCAGCGGTTGTGATCATTACGAACTTATTCACTTATGTACTTGCTTCGTACAAAGGTCTGCCGAACATTCTGATTATGTTGTTCATTCTAGTTGCCCTGTACACGTTCGTGATGCGTAAGACCGTTATGGGTCGTCATATTTACGCACTTGGCGGCAACGAGAAGGCAGCTAAATTATCCGGGGTTAAGACCAAGAAAATGACCTTCTGGGTATTCGTCAATATGGGTGTTCTTGCTGCACTCGCTGGCCTTGTCTTTGCAGCCAGGCTGAATGCAGCAACTCCAAAAGCAGGCGTTAACTTCGAGCTGGATGCGATCGCGGCGGTATTTATCGGCGGGGCATCAGCTACAGGCGGCGTTGGTACGGTTATCGGAGCGATTGTGGGCGGTCTTGTGATGGGCGTTATGAATAACGGTATGTCACTAATTGGTCTCGGAATCGATTACCAGCAAGGCATCAAAGGTTTGGTGCTGCTGCTCGCGGTAGCCTTTGACCTCTATAACAAAAATAAATCAGCTTAATTAACTCGGCGCGTATAGACACAAGCTTGTGTCTATACGCGCTTAACTGCTATGTTAATGAAAGCGGTTTTTTGCGTTTATTGGCATAGTTGAAGGAGGATCAGTTTGAAAAAGCTACTGCTCGTATACATTGTGCTGATTGGCACGTTAATGGCTTATTTATACATGGTTTTTGTCAAAGAAGACAACAGCGAGCTGTTAAATGAAACAGAAGGTTTGCATGGTACGCTGGACGAGAAGTATGTCATGGTCAATTTCCTGGCAGGCATTGATTATTGGAAAAACGGGCTGAAAGGCTTCGAGGATGCGGCGGAGGCGCTTGGTGTATCGGTCGAGTACCGCGGCTCTACACAATATGATGTGCAGGAAGAAGTGATGGTGCTCGAGCAGGTTATTGCACGTAAACCGGCGGGCATAGCCGTCAGCGCGATTGATTCGGAATCACTTAATTCAGCGATTAATAAAGCGGTAGAAGCGGGTATCCCCGTTGTCATGTTTGACGCTGATGCTCCTAACAGCAAGGCTTATTCGTATATCGGAACCAACAATTATAATGCGGGGGTTACGGCCGCACGTAAGATGGCCGAGCTGACAGGAGGAAGCGGTAAGGTTGGCGTTGTTACGCTCCCTAAGCAATTGAACCATCAGGAGAGGACAAGAGGGTTCGAAGAGACACTCCAGAAGGAATTCCCGGATGTTCAGCTGATTGGAATAGAGGATGGCAAAGGTGATCAGATGGTATCCGAGCAGAAGGTTCGTGAGCTGCTGGAAACGTATCCGGATTTGAAGGGCATATTTGTAACGGAAGCGAACGGCGGCGTAGGTGCGGGGAATGCGATTTTGCGTCTGGGCAAGATTGATCAAGTCCGAATTATCAGCTTTGACACTGATAAAGGGACACTTGATATGGTCAAGAGCGGCACCATCTCGGCCACACTTGCACAAGGAACATGGAATATGGGGTATTGGTCGCTTATGCAGCTGTTCCATCTTCATAATCATATCGTTAATCCGATGTCGGCAAACGGGGATTCAAGCATTCCTCCATTGCCAACCAATATCGATACGGGGATTACGGTGGTGACCCCTGCTGATGTCGATCAGTTTTATGCGAAATAAGGGTTGTTGTTAAACGAAAAGGGGAGCTTTCAAGATGGAATTCAGACAACTTCAGAAGAGCTTCCAGTTGAACAACTGGTCGATCCGCTACAAGCTCATTTTGCATTTTCTGCTCATAAGTATTCTGCCGTCGCTGGTCATTGGATTGTTAATGGGGTGGATCGTTAATGGCATTGTGGAGAAGCAGGTAAATAATCACACGATGCAGCTGATTGACAACGTCAATAAGTCATTGGACTATTACGCAGGTAATATCCAGAATATCTCTTACTTCATTTCGATGAATCCGGAAATTCAGGCTTTCTTAAATGAAGGCGAGGCAGCTATTGATGATGATCGTGAAGAATACCGCATGTCCAAATTTCTGCAAAGCTTTACAACGTTATACTCGGAGGTTGCAGGTATTATTGTCGTGCGGCCAAACGGGGATTATTTTAGCAACGAGATGTATGCCCGTACGAATGAAAGCTTAACCAAAGAAACCTGGTATCAGGAAGCGGTTGGCGCGAAGGGGATATTCAAGATTATCGGTCATCCTTCTAATCGCAATGTCACGACACACGCAAACTATAAAGATAGTGAGGTCGTCTCTGTCGTTCGCGCCATTCAGGATCCCGATACGCAAAAGACGTTAGGGGTTGTGCTGATTGATCTTAAGCTGAGGGTCATAGCGGAAACGGTCCGCGATGTGAGGCTTGGGAAATCTGGTTATCTGATGGTCATTAATGATAAAGGCGAAAGCATCTACGCCCCCCGCAACTCCAAGATCGGGAGCCTTGATGTTGCGCTGCTGGGTCAACAGCCTTCGGGGATGTTCGCTCAGACTATAGGGAATCAGAAGCTGCAATTTATTTATCAAAAATCCTCATTCACGAACTGGACAACGGTAGGTGTCTTCGCGGTTCAGGACAGTGTTCAAGAGATTAAGGACATTAATTTATATTTGGTCACGTTTGTGTTTATTGTGTGTATGCTTGGGATTGCGGCGTCGTACTACCTGTCCCATTCGATCTCCCGGCCAATCTCGCAGCTGGCCTCCTTCATGCGCAAAGTGGAAGAGGGCAATATGAGTATTCGGATTCCGGAGGAGCGGGAGGATGAGATTGGTTTACTTGGTCGCAGCTTTAATAAAATGCTGTCGCAGATGACTCGTCTTATCTCGCAGGTATGGTCGGAGCAGCGCCTCAAACGGGAGGCGGAGCTGCGCAGCCTGCAAGCTCATATTCAGCCGCATTTTTTATATAACACGCTTGATACCATTCAATGGCTTGCCCGTAAGGATGGCGCGAAGGAAGCAACGGAGATGGTAGAGGCTTTGTCGAAGCTGTTTCGCATCGGGCTTAGCAAAGGGCAGGAGATCATCCCGCTTACGGATGAAATCGAGCATATACGGAGCTACCTCAAAATTCAACAGACGAGATATAAAGATAAGCTGAATTACAAGATCGAAGTGGATGGAAGCTGTGATGATTTGTTCGTACTCAAGCTGATCCTTCAGCCGCTTGTCGAGAATGCCATCTATCATGGCATTAAGGAACGCCGTGGTCCGGGGATGATTGCCATAAAGGCTGTTATTAGTGAAGAAATGCTGGAATTAATCATTCAAGATGACGGAGTGGGTATGACAGAGACACGTCTTGCAGCATTACGTGCCGTTCTTGAAGCTGTGCCGGATGTATCCGATACAAATGCCGCTCAGCGTGCGGCAGCCGAGCGTTCTCCTAATCAAGCAACTAGCTACGGGCTAAGAAACGTTCAGGAACGAATCCGGTTAAGCTATGGCGAGACGTACGGCATCACGATTGACAGTGTAGAGAAAAGCGGAACAACTGTGACGATCAAGCATCCTATTATTCGGAAGGGGCAAAGCGCACATGACACGCAAATGGAAGGTACTAATCGCGGATGATGAGTCGATTATCCGGGAAGGAATTCGAAGCTCTATCTCTTGGGAGGACCTTCATCTGGAGGTTGTTGGCGAAGCGGAGGACGGGGAGGAAGCGTTGGAGCTTGCCGTGGAGAAGCAAGCACAAATTCTGTTAGTAGATTTAAGCATGCCGATTATGAACGGGCTGACGTTGATCAGCCATCTCCGTGAACTGCTTCCAAAGTGTAAGATTATTATCATTACCGGCCATGATGAATTCAGCTATGCCTATGAGGCGATTAAGCTGGAGGTCGATGACTACATTTTAAAGCCGGTAAATCCGGGAATGCTGACGGAGGTTCTCGCGAAGGTCGTTCAAAAGCTGGAGGAGACAACGGTTAATGCAGAGCTTCTGCAGATGGCTTCCAAGCAGATCGATAAGAACTTTACGCTGCTGAGAGAAAGATTTTGCCTGGAATGGATCAAGGGTGAGCTTGGAGCTGAGGAGATTGTGGAGCAGCTATCCTTCCTGCGGATGCCTGCCGAAGCACCGGATTATGTAGGGGTTGTCAGGTGGCCGGAGCAGTCGAAAGGGAAAGCTTTTTTCTCCGAGAAGGATCGGCAGCTGCTGCTGTTTGCCATCGAGAATATAATGGAGGAGCATCTCCAGTCGTTTACTTTCGTCCATTTCCGAGATAAAGTAGGGTTAATTGTTGTTCTGATCTGGGGCAAACCACGGGAAGTTGTCTTTAAGCAGATTGAAGCAGATGTTGCGGCATTTTTGAAAATTGAGATTGTAGCTAGTTATCAGCCGAATGAAGCGGGAGATGTGCCAACGCTGTATGCAGAGGCGAGAGCCTGCGTCACGCGGGAAACCCGCCTGAGCCCGTTCGTTCGTCGGACAAAGGAGATTATTGCTGATCGTTATGAGGATCAGAATCTTTCTCTTGAAGGCATCGCCAATGAGCTGAATGTGTCAGCCGTTTATTTGAGCCGGATCTTCAAGCAGGAGGTGGGGGCCTCCTTCATCAGTATGCTGACAACCGCTCGAATGAAAGAGGCCATTCGATTGCTCAATGAAACAGAGCTTGCTATTCATGAAATTGCAGAGAAGAGTGGATATGAATCGCAGCATTATTTCAGTACAGCGTTTAAGAAAATAACGGGGCTGCCCCCGAACCAATATCGCAAGCATGTGCTATAAGAGATAAGAGAATTGGAATATCAGAAGAAGAGGTGCCTGAGATGGAGCTTACCTATTTGAAAACCTTCTGTGAAGTTGCCAAATGGGGGAGCTTCACTCGTACTGCCGAGAATCTCGGTTATGCACAGTCCAGTATTACCACCCAGATTCAACGTCTTGAGGAATCGTATGGGGCCGTGCTCTTCGAGCGGTTTGGCAGAAGTATGAGACTGACAATCGCCGGTGAAGCGCTGCTTCCTTATGCGAAGGAAGTCATTCGGCTGCATGAAGAGTCCAAGGAAGTTGTCTCCAAGCAGTCCAAAGGGACGCTCTCGATCGGAACGATTGAGACACTGGCTGCCTATTATTTACCGCCTTACTTACAGACTTACCGTCAGCAATATCCGGACATCAGCATCATGATTCAGCCGGCGAATGAGCCGTTTATTATTGAGTCGGTAAAAGAGGGAACGCTGGACGTGGGAATTATTTTGGACCCGCCGTTTGCAGATCCCGAGCTTCATACACAGGTTTTACGGGAAGAGGAGCTTGTTATTATTGCGAATCCGGAACATCGTTTCTCGCAATTAAGTGAGATTCAGGTGGAGGATTTGGCTGGTGAACCACTTATATTGACAGAGGATGGCTGCTCGTACCGGGCGATGCTGCTCAAAGTACTGCGGCATAGCGAGATCGATTTTAAACCCTCTTATGAGTTCGGCAATCTGGAAGCAATTAAGCAATGTGTGGTATATGGACTTGGCGTTGCTTTGCTGCCGCGTATTGCTGTAGCTGATGATATCCAGAAGCAGAAATTGATCGCGGTCCCTTTTAACCACCCGGAGTGCCGGTTCTATACGCAGCTTGTTTATTCCAAGAAGAAATGGCAGTCGAAAGCTTTCATAGGTTTCGTTGATTTGATCGGCGAGGGCAATCATCAGAATAATTGAAGTATCGCATCAATATTGATCGATAACTCCGTTAGAAGGGGTCATGTTATATTGTTTTCAACAAGCCAAGGCCATTGGCTGAATCCCCTAATTGGAGGCAACGATTATGACAAACAGATCTTATTCTCTCGTTCTTGAAACTCCTGCAGCATCGCCGGAAGTGACACACCGCCATTACTTGAACAAGCTCTCGGTAGAGACCGATGTAGCGGATGTTTATTACGATATGAAGCATGGTCTGAACGACTTCCTGCTGATTGACGTACGAAGTGAAAAAGCTTATGCGGAATGCCATGTTGCTGGAGCGATTAACCTTCCATCGAACCAGATCAGCGCCGAGACAACGGCAAGCTTCTCGAAGGATCAGCTCATTGTTGTTTATTGCTGGAGCCCTGCCTGCAACGGCGGTACCAAAGGCGCAGCACGCCTCTCCGGCTTGGGCTTTAAAGTAAAAGAGATGCTGGGAGGCATCGAGTACTGGAGAAAAGAAGGCAATGAAGTCGAAGGTACACATGTCGAGACCGCACCGATGGTGGGCTAAAATAGTTGAGACGAGAGGTCAGATTCCTTTATAGGGGATCTGGCTCTTTTTTTATTAGTCTTCCAGAAGTACTAGGGATCATATAATATAGAATAAAATGGAACATGGTGGTGGTAATGGAAATGCAGGGAAGTTCATTTCGAGCGAACAAGACTAACGATAAATCGATTGTTGCCCTAGTACTTGGTATTTTGGCTCTTGTAGTGCCGTATTTGGGATTTATTCTAGGGATCATTGCGATTGTGTTCGCTAGGAAAGCAAAGAATGAAATAAATCAAACAGGAGAACAAGGGCGCGGCTTTGCAACCGCGGGTTTAGTCTGTGGAATTGTAGGGACGATTGGGTATGGAATACTTTTATTGTTCCTTTTAGTAATAATAACTTTTACTTTTTCTTAAAGGTAAGCTGTAGCTTAACTAGCAAAAAGCATTCCTTCACTAGAGGGAATGCTTTTTATTTTTCATCAGTAGAGCCAAATGATCGATTTACGCGTCTAATCTGTATGAGAGTAACTGTTCAAGCAAAGTAGGTGAATGGCATTATTGACCTGGTGAGGAAGGCTCAACGTGGTGATGAATCGGCATACCTGGAGCTTTTTCAGCAATTTGACGAAGATTTATACCGAGTGGCTTATGTGTATTTGGGCAATGAAGAAGATTCACTTGATGTTGTTCAAGAAACAGCCTATCGGTCCTTCAAATCAATAAAGAAATTAAAGGAGCCGGAGTACTTCAAAACATGGCTTATTAAGATCGCTATTAGCTGCTCCATCGATCTGCTGCGAAAACGAAAACGGCAAATCCAGTGGAAGCCAGACTATATCGAATCCATAACGATAAAGGATGATGAGGATCTTCCTTTATCCTTGACGTTGAAGGAACTCATCGAAGCACTTGAGCCTGAAGAAAAAAATGTTATCATCTTACGTTTTTATTATGATCTAACGATTCGGGAAGTAACGGAAGTGTTGGATATTCCGCTTGGGACAGGGAAGACCTTACTGTATCGGGCATTAAAGAAGTTAAGGCAAAGAGTAGAGGAGGATGGAGATTATGGCTATGGATTCCGATAATTTGAAACAGCAGATAGAGGCCATACCCATCCCTTCTGAGCTTCGTCAAAGAGGGCGGATAGGTATAGAGCAAGCAAAGCGGGAGCAACGGGCAAAACGTTTCAGTCGGGGATGGGCTGCTGTTGCCGTTGTGTTTGCTGTCATCCTATTGTCAACGGCATTGGTTAACCACACCAAAGTATGGGCGGCCATACAGAATGCTTTGCAGTTTGTGCCCGGTATGGGAATGGTCAAAGAGGAGGAGTCATCACAGGAGAGGTATGTTCTGAGTAAGCCAATTACTTTAAAGGTTGGAGAAGAAGGAAGCATTGTTATTACCGGTATCCTGTCCGATGACGAGATGACGTATATTACAATGACTGGTAAGAACACACCTCGGATTGAAAGTGTTACTTTAATTCATGCTCAAGGATCTGCAACTACTTTCGAAAGATCAATGGCTTTGGCGGCTCCGGGACAATGGTGGACGGCTTCCTTTTGGCATAAAGGGAAATTGGATGTTAAAGGTGATCTAACTTTAATTATTCCTCAGGAGCCAGATATTAAAGTGCCTATTCGTCTTTCTGCAGCAAAGTCTGTTGCCACTTATTCCGACCTTGGTCCAACTTCAACCGTTAACGGCTTGTCTATTACCGCTGTTACCGATCGGGTAGATAGGGAAGCAAGGGTGTCCTTGGTCTCGCCTTCAGAGCAGAATTACAGAATCCTCGATTACGGGATATTGGGTGTCAATAATCATGAGGAGAGCCGTAAACTTCATGTGGTGGATGAAGCTGGAAATAACCTGGATATAAGATATGTGGAAGGTCTAAGTAGTCCACGAAGCGAATTTTACTTCCCGTTATCCGTTACGAATGATGGCTCCTATAAGCTGACTTTGCCTGAAATAAGTGTTGCCTATAACGATGAGGTAACTGTTAAGGTACCGACTGATACCAATGATCACTTGAACCAAACGTTTGAGATCGCGGGCTATCCGGTAACCATTACGAAGGTGGAAAAGACTTCGGCAACGACGCTTCGATTGTATACGGATCTTCACTATGATGAACAGGCACGCTCTTCACTTTATGAGTTTAGTGCTAAAGAGAGTGGGATGGCTAGGCTGAACGAACAGACTGGGGAAATTGTCTATATGGAATGTACAATAAAGGCTGGGAGCAAGCATCTCAATTTGCATATTATAAGGCCTTATGTGGTTATCCGGGGACCGTGGGAGTTCCATTTTAATGCGGAGGATTTCGCAGGCTAACAACCAAACGTCAAACGTCCTCTCCGTACGGCAAGTGAGCCGCATGGAGAGGACGTTTTTTTTCGTTAGTAGCTGGAAACCTCAGCGCTATGTTGGATTTGGTCCAACGATATTAAGAGGTAAGGAGCTAACCTGAAGCTAGAGTGGATTTTCTCCAGTATACTTCACTGAAACATGCCTATTATCGCCGAAAAGTACAGATTATGCTGTAACTAATCCAATGTAGACCAAGCTGCTCTACAGTATAGTTAGATTATGTTGTACGAAATCCAGTCTGGTGTTGAGGTGTGCAGCAACTGGGTAACCGGGAAAGCGGAGGCAGCTGGAGCTGTCACACCTAATTAATATTATCAATAGCCGGTGCGCGGCCAATCAGATCATCATAGAAGTGAGCTTGTGTCACGCTAATGTATGGAGCCAGCCACAGATAGCCGATGCCGCAAGTGATGGAAGCTAGGATGGCCCAGCCGATAAACGTAAGCTGAAGCACGAAGTAGCGCCATTTATGACCGATCATCAGCCGTTTGCTCTCGGTAATGGCCTCCATGACGCCGATGTCAGGATTGTCTCGAAGAAGAAAATAAGCCTGGGAGTAACGGAAAGCCGCAATGATACCCGGAATGATAAACAGTAACGTCCATAAGAAAGTGAATAAACCAATCATAAAATACAGACAGAACGCTTTGATAATAAGGGAGAAGCCGCTAAATACTTCCGATACAGGTGGGTTTTCTTTTCTCGCAATTCCTAAGAAGAAGCTGATCATTCCTAAAGAAATGGAGCCGCTGACAAGGATGCCAATCAGATTACCGACAATCGGGAGCAAGTAGTTGAGCATGCCTACGACAGCAGCGAGCAGCAGGGACAGCACAAAACCTCCGATAGCTTTTCCCCAATTACCCCTCAAGCTGTCTCGAGCTCTGGCCCTTAGTTCCGAGTAAGATGCATTCATGGATATGTACCTCCTAAACAGAATGTTCACACAAACAACAAAGATTGTTGTTCGTTAGCCATCTAAATATACGAGGGGACCGGAATGAACATTCCTGCTGTACAAGCTAAAGGATATTTATTCATTTCCTCGAATAATTAATGTCATATAGATAACAGGGGGAAAAGAATGAAGAAGTATTTAGTCATCAGTCAGATCATTTATGTGCTTGCGCTGATTCCGTGGTTGTTCACGTTTGGGGTATCGTTTTTTGCTTTTGACAGCGGTTTTAGTGTAGGGAGTGTCTTATTTGTAGTTGCGATTGGAGTCTATCCCATCTTCATGATTACGAGCTCAATCGTCGCCTGGTGTATCCATAAACGCTATAAGAGAGCGGCTATTATAACGAACTGCGTACCTATGTTATGGATTGGCAGCATTGGGACGCTGGTTCTATACGCGTACTTGTCCTAGTAGTAGTAGAAAAAGAGAAAAGCCCCCTCAAACCGGCACCTAGCCGACTTGAGGGGGCTTTTACAATTAAATAGGCTTAATACGTTTTCACCGCATCAATGTTAATTGTACTGCTGCCTGTGCTGCCTGATCCCTGATTCACATAGAAGTTGATTTCTGAGATGGAGCCAAGATCACGTGTGCTGTTGCCGCCGCTATACCAGCTTGGACGGGCGAAGCTGCTGAAAGGAACCTGGATCGTGGTTGCCGTTGTACCGGACAACACATAAGTGGTCTCCCATGGTTCACCGCTAGCTTCTTTGAACTGTACAGTAAGCGTGCGATTCGAGCCGTCAGGCTTCACCCATAGTGAGATCCCGGTTTTACCCGTCCAATTCGCAGAGAGTGGGTGAACAACACCAGCATAGTTAGCTGCCGTAGTGATGCTGTAGCTCAGCTTCATGCTGTTTGTACCATCACTTTTCACAGTTGTATCAAGTGTAGGAGTAATCGCGCTGCCAGAAGAGTTAGCTGGGTAGGCAGACTGCAGTGCACTGTTAGAAGCATAGCTGTCAAAGCTGTCAATTGCATCACCTGTAGGTTGTGTGCCCCCGCCAACTTGACCCGCTGTTACGGAGTCAAAGTAGATGGAGCTGCTGCCGGTCGTCCCGGAACCTTGATTGACGTAGATGCTGTATTCCTTAATCTGATTCAGGTCCTTCACACCATTGCCGCCGCTGTACCAGCTCGGATGGTTAAAGGAGGTGAAAGGCAGATTAACGACGCTTGCTGTTGTCCCAGATAAGGTGAAGTAGGTTTCCCATAACTCTCCGTTTGTTTCTTTGAACTGAATAGTGAGGGTACGGTTCGAGCCGTCCGGCTTCAGCCACAGCGACAAGCCTGTAGTTCCGGACCAGTCTGCGGTACCAAGCTGCTTAGTTGCACCTGCAAAGTTGGCAGGGGAAGCTGCAATGGTATAGTTGAACTTCATGCCGTAAGTGCCGCCATTTTTATTTGTAGTATCCCGAGTAACCGTTAACGCTCCGCCGTCCGTGTTGCGGACATAGGCACTTTGCAGTGCGCTGTCTGAAGCATAAGAGTCAAACGAGTCAATCGTAAGAGATGACACTTGAGCCGCAGTTGTGAAGGTAAGTCCGGCATTCGATGCCGTAGTAGAACCGGTTCCGTTCACCGCGGTTACTTTCCAATAATAGGTTTTGTTATAGGCTAAGGAGGATCCTGGCGTGTAGGATGTTGATGTCAGTCCGCTGGCATTAATAACAGGGCTCGTATAGGAGCTGTTATCTGCTACAACAAGGGTGTAGCTCGTTGCATTGCTGGAAGTATTCCATGCCAATGTCGGCAGCACACTTTGATTCGTGGCTCCGCTCGTTGGTGTAGTCAGTGTAAAAGCACCAGGAGCTGGAAGTGCCGTTCCGCCGGTTGCATAGACAGGAGAGTAAGCTCCGGCAACCCCAGCAAGGTTATGTGCTTTAACTTTATACCAGTAGGCGGTACCCGATACGGAAGTTGGATCAGTCCAAGGGGTGTCGTTATCTGTTGCACATTGATTACATACGACAGTCCATGGTCCGCTTGCCCCAGCTGTTGCACGTTCCACTGTATATTTGTCTGCTGCGGCTACACCTCTCCACTTGAGCTGCACCTTGCCGCCATTTGCCTGATGTCCGGTAATCAGTGGATCGCCTGGCACGCCTGCGGCAGGAACCGCTATTCCGCGCATAGCATAAGCGTGATTGCGAAGCTGTTGGGCTTTAGCCCGCATATCTGTTGTTGTGCCTGGATAGTAGATCGTGAAGCCATCGTTATGCACTTTGTAGCCGTAATCATCATTTTGTCCAAAAAGAGCCCAGTAAGCGCTGCCGGCAATCGCCGGATGTGCTTCGATTGCAGACAGGAAGTTAGCAAGGGAACCGTAAGTCTCGAGGTTCCAGGCGAATTCGCCAACAATCATCGCTTTGCCTGCGGCTTGCACTTTATCAGCTTGCGTGTTGAGCTGCGTGACAGATAAGCCTTTGCAGCATGCGCCTACAGCTGGCCATTGGTAGAAGTGGTCGCTGTAAATATCCACGCTGTTAATGGAGAGATGAGCATCCTTCACGCCATAAGTCCCGTCGACAACGAGATGGTTGCTGTCGATGCTTTTCAGATAGTCCGCAATTTCCTGCGTCCAGTTCTTCATGGCTGTTGGGTTGTCGTACCAGCCCAGCTCATTACCGGTCTCCCAAGCCATAATCGTTGGATCGTCTTTGTACTTAATACCTGTGAGGGTATTTGTACGGTTAAGCAGGACGTTCAAATGCTGCTTGAAAGCACTAATAATTTCTGGTTTGTAATAGAACTCGTAACCGGTATAGCTGATTCCGTCATCGGGATAGCCGAACCAGCGTGTCCATGATTTTTTGCCGCCATGATAGTAATCGTATTGGTCGATAAGCGGCAACACGAGGCGCAGTCCGTTGTCTCCAGCTGCTTTGATCGCATAATCAAGCTTCTGGAAGGCTTCCTCGTTGTATGTATTAAGCGTTGGCATAATACATTTGGCGCATCCAAAGGAATTGGCTGCATGGGAGCGGACAACGGTCGCGCCCATTTCTTTAGCTGTTTGGAAGGCATTATTTACACGGAATGGAGTTGGGAAATCAGTAGGGTTCTCATCAAGTCCGATCCAGTACAGGTTAGGTCCACTGTAGCGGAAAGGCTGGCCGTTTAGCATAAGCTGGCTGCCGGAGCGGGTAACAAAACCGGATACGGCTGCGGAAGCTTTTTTGGCCGGAGGACCAACAAGGGCTAATAAAGACATAAAGGCGAGCAATAGAGCGAGTGAGTAGGAAAGCATACGGAATCTGGTTGTGATCACATGATTACCTCCTAAAAAGAATTGTCACCCAATTGGCCTAGTCGGGCCAATTGTGATGATTCTTACTTCGTAAGCATTAAAATTGTCATTCGTTCAACGGCACGCCAAATGCCGTTTCTAGCAATTCATCCTTCAAAAGCAGTACCGGCACACGCCATCTCCTAGAAAATGTAAGCGCTTTACCTCCTCTCCATCACAAATACGCATGCCGCGTGCTATTAATCTAACGCCTTATTTCTCTCCTGACTATTGGCTAATTTTTAGGTTTCTTGCATTCTGTTTAGGCCTATGCGACTTACAGGAAGAAAAGGTTGCCAGGTTGTTCAGCTCTATGTCAGAATCACAGTAAACGCTTACATATTAGAAATGAATAGGGGCAGGGCATAAATGAAAAAGAGGCGAGGGTTTTTCCATTTTACTGGAATCAGCAGTATGACGATGCAGAAGAAGCTGATTATCGTATTTGTGGTGCTTATCATCATTCCGATCTCGGCAACGGGGTTTATTTCCTATCAGAACTATATTCAGTCTATTAATAAGAACACAAAAAACTACGTCACCGAGTTAATCAGCAATATGCAGACCAATCTCGATAACCATCTGGAAGATATGATGACCGTCAGCAAAATCCCTCTCTATTCGGTCTCGATGCAGCAATATTTGAGCCATCAGGAAATGACGCTTGAGAAGCAGCGCCAGATGGACTTCTATATCGGATTACTTGATAGCATGAGGAAGGATCTCTATTCGGCGTATATCTATGATAATTTTGGGAACGTGTTCTATCGGATCAAGAGTGATGCCATTCGTGAGGATATGATGAGCCAGTATGAGAAATGGAAGGAGCTGGCGATTGAAGGAAACGGTGATCCAGTCATCATACCAACGCAGCGGGTTGTACGTGCGAATGGTTCTCCCCAATATTTATTCACGGTGCTGCGCAGTATCCGGGATATCGGCACGCTGGAGAATATCGGATTTGTGGCGGTTGATGCAGATATTAGTATCATTGAAAATGTTGTACAGGAGCTTAACACGGTAACGAACGGGAAGACGCTCATTATCGACGGCGAGAATAATGTTGCTTATGACAGCGACCACATTTTGACGGCCAGCAATATTACGGGTAATGAGGTTGTGGAGAAGGCTATTGGCGATCAAGGCAGCTTTAATATTGTGGTCGACCATATTTCCTATATTTGCACTTACTCCGTCTCGAAGGATACCGGGTGGAAAATATTTGCGTTCATCCCCGTTAATTATTTGCATCATGATGCCCAGCTGACGCGGAATGTGACGCTTACGACGACGATTGGGATTATCGGCTTTGCCCTGCTTGTCTCGGTAGTGCTGTCGTTTATGATGACGAGGTCACTCCGCCAGATGACGGATCTGATGCGCAGCGTGCGCGGCGGAAACATGGACGTCAGTTTTGATGTGAAGCAAAAGGATGAGGTCGGTATTCTTGGCATGGAGTTTAACCGCATGCTGAGGCGGATGAAGGAGCTCATCTCGGAAATCTACGTGATCCAGTCGCGTAAGAAGGAAGCAGATCTGGAGGCGCTGCAAAGCCAGATCAATCCTCATTTTATATACAATACGCTCGAAACGATCCGCATGACGGCTGAGATCAATGATGATGAGGAAGTAGCCGAGATGACCTTCACGCTTGGGAAGCTGCTGCGATACAGCATTAATCGAGGACGCGAGACGGTAGAGCTGAGGGAGGAAATGCAGCATCTGGAGCGTTATCTTCAACTTTTGCGTTACCGGTTCAACAACCGATTTAATATGACTTTCGAAATTCCGCAGGAGCTGCTGAATTTCCCTGTGATGAAGCTGACGTTCCAGCCGATTGTAGAGAATGCAATCATCCATGGCGTGGAGGGTAAGCCAAATGAGGTATCCATTCGCTTATCTGCTGAGATGAAGGAGCAGCTCATTATCTTTTCTATTAAGGATGAAGGAGCAGGCATGGACGGCGTGACACTGGATTTGCTTCGTCAATCGATGAACGGCACTCGGGATGCAGGAGGCTCAAAGACAGGGGTAGGGCTGCGTAATGTGAATGAACGAATCAAGCTGCATTATGGCGAGATGTATGGCCTTGAGATTGAGAGCAAGTGGGGAGAAGGCACAACTGTCTATTTAAAACTACCTAGAAGGCAAGGTGACTAGCGATGCTTAGCATTATGATTATTGATGATGAAGATTTGATTCGCCGTGGACTGGAGAAGATTATTTCCAAGCTGAATGAGGATTACCTTGTCGTGGGCAGCTTCTCGAATGGTTTCGAGGCTTCCCAAGAGCTAGATCGTCTGGCGCCGGATGTGGTGATTACCGATATTAAAATGCCCTATATGGACGGGCTGCAGTTTATAGAGGAGCTTAGACGCCGTCTGCCGGATACAAGATGTCTGATCTTAAGCGGCTACAATGATTTCGATTATGCACGGACAGCTTTGCAATATGGGGTAAAGGATTATTTGATCAAGCCCGTCGATAAGGAAGAATTACTTGCCAACTTGTCTCACATTCATGAGGAGCTGAAGGCTGCCAAGCAGGAAAAGGAGAAGGAACAGCTGCTGAGCAAAAAAGCTCAAATTAGCGATCTGCTGTTGAAAGAGCAGCAGCTGCGCAAGCTGTTTGGCGGTGATCTCGAAGCCCCGTTTGCTGGTGAGGCGGGCGGCTTTTCCATGTCCGCTGTGCTGGAGCAGTCTTATGCGGTGCTGACCATCCGTGCATCCAGTCAAGGGATGAAGGAGCAGCTGTTGGAATGGGGAAGAACGATGGTATCTGTTGGTCTAGAGTGTGCAGTAATGGAAGCGCAGATTGTTGCTTTGCTTGTTCCCTGCCAGAAGGAAGAGGATACCGGAAGATTAGCCCATAAAACAGCACTTCGCCTTATTAATGAGCTGCAATTTGCCGCCAAAGGGAAATTTGTGATCGGAATTAGCAGCAGTTATAAGGGGAGCGCATCGGCAGCAACAGCCTATAACGAAGCACTGGTATTATCCTATGCTGGTATTTACAAGCGTGAGCCATTTGCAATTGTGACGGTAAAAGAAGGAGCCAATGCCTCGGTTGACCCTGCCTTTTTCACTGGACTGATGGAAGGGGAATTTACGAAAGCTCTAGAACGGCTGGATGTAGACGGGATCGGAGCAGCTGTTCATGATTTATTTGTGGAAATAGAAAGGGTAAAACCACCTTACGCGGATATTGTTCAATTCATGGCGAATCTGCTGTATACGGCTGTGCAGAAGGTTGATGGACTGCTGGATGAGCTTGTGAAGCTGACGCCGCCGGGTATTGGAGTGTACCAGTCGGTTGCGGACTTTTTCAATTTTGCCGAGCTGAAGGAGCGGATTCTGCATCTGCTTGAGCTGTCATTGTACCGGCTGGCTTCTGTACGCAAAGAAGGCGGCAACCGGGTAATCGAGACGGTAAAGCAGCTTATTCAACAGGATTATGATAAGGATGTGGAGCTGACAGAGCTGTCGGAGAGGGTATTCCTTAATCCAAGCTATCTCAGTACGTTATTCAAGCAGGAGATGGGGCAGACGATTACGCAATACGTGCTGCAGCTTCGGATGATGAAGGCGAAGGAGCTTCTGAAGAAGCGTCTGGACCTGAAGGTGTATGAGGTAGGCGAGCAGGTCGGCTATCCGGACTCTATCTATTTCAATAAGGTGTTCAAGAAGATGGTTGGCGTAACGCCGAAGGAGTATCGGAATAAATAAAACTTTTCTGTGAAAGTACTTTCGGAAGCTTTTCAAATTATCCAAAAAAAAGACCATAAATATAAGCTTACGACATTAAATTATGAAAGCGCATTCCCTATAATTGCTCTTGTAGGTAAGCGCATTCAACACATATTCGAGGGGGCGTCGAGTTTGAAGAAAAAGCAATTGCTTTCCACAGTAGCAGTACTAGGCCTTGCAATGTCAATGGCAGCAGGGTGCGGTTCGAACAATGGTAACAACGAAGGTACACCAGCAAGTAACAACAAGGCGGACAATGCTGCCGCAACAAACACAGCAGACAACGCAGCAGCAACGAATACAGCTACAGAAGAGCCAGCTGCACCGAAGATTGCCGGCAAGGTTGTATTCACAACAAACCGGACTGACCTCGTAGATACAGAGCTTAAAACTTACGCAGATAAATTCCACGAGAAATATCCGGATGCAACAGTTGAGATTGAAGCGATTAAGGATTATGACCAAACGACAAAAATCCGTATGGCGTCCAACGAGCTGGCCGATATTAGCTTGATCCCGGGCACGGTGAAAAACTCGGATCTTCCGAACTTCTACCTGCCGGTTGATGATCTGGGACTGAACGACCGCATTTACTTCAAAGACAATCGCAGCCAAGACGGTAAACTATACGGTATTTCCTCCGGCAGCGCAGCGATGGGCGTAACGTACAACAAAAAAGCATTTGCTGCAGCTGGCATTACAGCTGTACCAAAAACGCTTGATGAGTTTTATGCTGATGCAGAAAAGCTGAAAGCAGCTGGCATTACACCACTCGCGACAAACTTTAAAGACAAATGGCCGCTGTATGGCTGGGATCAAGAGGCGTTTATTTATGCCGGTGACCCAATGCTGCATAACACAATGGCTACACAGGACGAGCCATTCGCCGTTGACGGTCCTCACTGGCAGGCGTTCTCGATCCTGAAGAAAATGGTAGACAGCGGTTATGTGGAGAAGGACCTGATGTCGACGAACTGGGAAGGTTCGAAGAAAGACGTTGCTTCCGGTAAAATTGCGATGTTCCTGCTTGGCAACTGGGTAGTACCGCAAGTTGTAGATAACGGCGCTGCTGCTGAAGATGTAGGCTTCTTCCCATTGCCGCTCGACAACAGTGGTGAAGCGAAGGTTATCCTGGCTTCCGACTACTACTACGGCATTGATAAGAACAGCGAAAATCCGGATACAGCAAAAGCATTCTTGAAGTTCCTAATCGAAGAATCCGGTTATGACGACTATGCTGGCTTCATTCCAGTATTGAAAGACAAACAGCCTAAGCTTGCTCAACTGAACGAGTTTATGGCGACTAATCCAAAAGTAATTGAGATGGCTGCTGAGAACGATGACTACCTGGCGATCGCGAACAAAATGCAATTCGACACAAGCGCATTTGCACAAGACGCTATTATGGGCAAAGACATGAAAGAAGTGTTTGCTTCTTACAACAAGAAGTGGAAAGACGCTAAGGCTGCATTAGTTAAATAAGTACGTCATTGGAAGAGAAGATGATTATCGGTATTCTTCGATAACGTTTTCTCTTCCTCCTTATCACGAAGTAAAGAAGGGCTGCCGATGTTTGCAATGAGTTACAAGGTACAGCGTTATGTCATCTTATTTTCATTCCTGACGGTTCCGCTGCTGCTGCTTGCGGTATTTTCCTTCTATCCAGCAATATATCTGGCTTGGCTGAGCTTTACCTCATGGGACGGCTACAGCCCGGAGAAGGCTTGGGTAGGCTTTAACAACTACAAGGAAATTTTCACGAATGCGGATATTTTTAGTGTATTCTCCCATAACGTTGTTTACTTCATGGGCGGGATTGTCCAGAACATTCTTGCTTTGTTCTTCGCGGTGCTGCTTAATTCACGGTTAAGAGGACGCAATACGTTCCGTGTGCTGCTCTTCCTGCCGTATATTCTGAACAGTGTTGCGATCGCTTATATGTTCACTTATGTCTACGACGCACAGAACGGCTCGCTTAATGCGCTGCTTACTTCCATCGGGTTGGAATCCTGGATTAAGAGCTGGCTCGGAGACGCTGGAATCGTCAACTACTCACTAGCTTTCATCTCGATGTGGAAGTTCATGGGCTTTAATATGGTTATTTATTTAGGTGCTTTACAATCCATTCCGGGTGACCTGTATGAAGCGGCGAAGATTGATGGAGCAGGGCCATTCAAGTCCTTCCTCTACATTACTTGGCCGAGCATTATCAAGATTGTGGAACTAAGCATGCTGCTTACGGTCAGCGGAGCACTTGAAGTATTCGATCTGCCGTTTGTAATGACCAAAGGTGGTCCAGCTGGTGCAAGCCAAACCTTCGTTACGAAAAGCGTAGAGACAGCTTTCAACTTCAGCAACTATGGTCTCGCTTCGGCGATGGGGATGGTGCTGCTGTGTATCGTGGTGTTGGTTATTTTCGTACAGCGGAAGCTGATCTTACGGGGGGAGGAATAAAAAATGTCCCGTACGATTGCTAATGTACTGAAGTACGCGGTGCTGCTGGTGGCTGTATTTGTTATCTTGTTCCCTCCTTATGTCGTCATCTTGAATGCATTCAAGGGCAATGAGGAGTATGCCAAATCCAGTGTTTTTGATTTTCCTAAGTCGTTTGCTTATCTCGAAAACTTCTCGACCGTGTTTCACCGCGGGGATATGCTTCAGGCTTTCTCGAATACAGGTGTAATTCTGGTCCTGTCTGTCCTTGGCAACGTGCTGATGGGTACGATGGTGGCATTTGCGCTGGGTCGCTTTAATTTTAAGCTGAAGTCCTGGATCCTTGGCGCTTATGTAGCGGCTACTCTTATCCCTTCCGTTACAACACAGGTGGCCACCTTCGGCATCATTAAAGAGCTTGGTCTGTTTAATTCCTTGTACGGTCCGGTGCTGCTCTATCTTGGCACGGACGTGGTTCAAATCTACTTGTATCTGCAATTCATACGCCATATTCCTTACGATCTTGATGAGAATGCCATGATTGAAGGTGCTTCTTTATTCCGAATCTATCGCTCGATTATTTTCCCGCTGCTTGCACCGGCGACAGCGACTGCGATTATTCTGAAAAGCATCTCGATCTACAACGATATGTATATCCCTTATTTGTATATGCCATCGCAAAAGCTTCGTGTTGTCTCCACAGGGCTTATGAACTTTGTTGGCGTCAACAGCGCGCAGTGGAACGTGGTGTGTGCGGCATTGCTTATCATTCTTATTCCGACGACTATTCTATATCTCATCATGCAGCGTTTCATCTTCTCGGGAATCGTCAGCGGTTCGGTTAAATAACTTAAAGTCACCATTTCATATGAAGGAGTGGACTTATGTTTATACGCAAGAAGATGCTCTCATTAAGTCTCGCGGTGCTTGTAGCCGCATCTATCTGTATGCCGGGTCTCCAAGGGACGAAGGTATACGCGGAAGAAGAAGTAGTACCTACAGCTTCATCACCTTTTATCACACGCAGCGGCGATAAACTGATGGATGGCGATCAGGAGTTCCGGTTCATCTCAGCGAACGTTCCAACCTTGTCTATGGTAGAGGATATTTATTGGCGGACGCCATCCGAGTGGGAGCAGGCGGACGCATTCCAGACGCTTGTCCAAATGGGCGGTACGGTAACAAGGCCGTATGTTCTGTCCGTGAAGAAAGCGGATGATGCGGCAGATACGGTTCGCCACATTATGGGCGTTGGTTCGGACGGCAAGCTGATCTTTAATGAAGAAGCGTTTGTTGCCTACGATAAAATGATCCAGCTCGCTGGTGAGTACGGTATACACCTCATTCTGCCGTTTGTTGACCAATATCAATGGCAGGGCGGGATAAGTGAATATGCCTCCTTCCGCGGTAAAAACAAAGAAGCTTTCTGGACCGACCCGCAGTTGATCGCGGACTTCAAATCGGTCATTGCATACACGCTTAACCGCGTGAATACGTTCACCCATGTTGCTTATAAGGATGACCCGACGATTCTCGCCTGGGAGACCGGCAATGAGCTGGTACCAGCGACGACAATATGGACGCATGATATCGCTACTTATATTAAGAGCCTGGACAGCAACCATCTCGTTCTGGACGGTAAATACGGGATCGACGATGCTTCTCTTAATGATAATGCGATCGACATCGTATCGAATCACTACTACCCGGATCATTACCCAATTTATGCTTCCCAGGTGAATGTCGACAGGAATAAAGCTTTAGGCAAAAAGCCGTTTATCGTTGGGGAGTTTGGGTTCAAGCCAACGAATGAGGTTACCTCCTTCTTGAATAATGCGATCGAAAATGGTACATCCGGCGCCATGATCTGGAGCCTGCGTTATCACAGCAGAGATGGCGGCTTCTACCCGCATACCGAATCAACGTTTAACGGTGTATTTTACGGCGCATACCGCTATCCGGGCTTCCCGTCCGGCGATGGCTTTGACGAGACAAATATGCTGGAAACGCTGAGGGACAAAGCGTTCGAGATCCGCGGGATTAGTGATCCGCCTGCGATTGAGAAGCCAGCGCCTGCGGTTATGCTGCCTGTTGATTCCGTATCGACAATCAGCTGGCTTGGCTCTGCTGGAGCTTCATCCTACCGGCTTGAACGTTCCGAGCAGCCGGATAGCGGGTGGACAACGATTGGCGAAGACGTCTATGATGCCGTTCCAACGGAATCACAGCTATTCGACGATATGACCGCAGTAACAGGACAGTCTTATTACTACCGTGTCACAGCAAAGAACAGTGCAGGGGAATCCATTTCTTCGGCAGCGGTAGGGCCTGTTGTTGCCAAGCATGTGATTTTAGATGAAATACGAAATTTCAGCAATATGTACAGCTATACATCGGATCTGGAATATGAAAGCCATGACCCAAGCTCGTTTGGCGGGGATGTATCCCGAATGAAAGCATTAGCGGCAGACAATCAGAGCGTGCAATATGCGATTCCGCTTCGTGCAGATGGCACACCAGTGAAGGTGCTGTCGGTGAAGGTGGAAGGTTATGTTGCAGCGGGCCAAAGCGATCAGAACTTCAGCTTGTCAGCCTCCAGCGATGGAACCGAATTTACAGCGGTTGAAGCGGATGTGACGGAGTCGGGCAGTGCTTGGAAGAAGCGTGTCTATACAACCGGAGAAATTGCAGATGGTGTTAAGCTGCTAAAGATTGACTACCCGGCCACTTCTACGGCAGGACAACTCGGCAAGGTAACCATTGAGTATGAGCACGATGGAACTGCTCTGACCTTCCCGGATTCCGTTCAGCAAGGCAGTATTAAGAACGGGATTTTAACAGATGACCTGAACAACTTCCTGAAGATGGATTCGAAGTCAGCGAATCTTACTATTTCATCGGATTCGACGGAATTCTACGGCGGGGATACGAAACGTTTGGCTCGTACGTCTAATGAGCATGAGTGGTTCGCCTATAAGGCGGACGGCGATATGAATTATTTCAAGTTCTTAGAGTATGCTCGTCAGAATCCAGCCGAGTTTGTCTTGCCGGATTTTAAGTTCTACACCTCGGCGAATGGAACAGATTATACCGAGTTTATGAATGTTGTGAAGTCGAGCACGATGGGCGAAGGCTATTGGGCGAGAACCGAATATATCGCTTATCAGCTTCCGGCTGGTACACGTTATGTGAAGTTTGAGTTCCCGGTTCTGCCAAAGGATTTTGCGAGCCAGACCTGGAATCCTGCGGTCAGCAGCCTGCAGATTGGTGTGGGCAGTGCGAAGCTGGATCCTCCGGCGGAGATAACTAAATCAGCGGTTATCGATGATTTTGAAGGCTACACAGGATCAAACAATGTGCTGCGAGCAGCGTACAAAGTGAACCAAGATGGTGGTTCGCCAGTTACATTGACGCTTGATGCAGCAGGCAAAGTTAGCGGCACATACGCGATGAAGCTGTCGACTGATCTCAGCAAAGGCTGGGGTGGGATGGAGAAGGATCTGGCAGGCGCAGATTGGTCAGGCAACAGCGGTATTCAGCTGTGGGTGAACCCAGGTGGCAGGGATGTTGGTCTGACTCTGCAGTTGACCGAAGGGATGACTACGCAGAGCGAAGTGTGGAAATCGGATACACGCATCAGCGGTAACGAGCCAGTACTTGTACAGCTCCCATTCCGCAACTTCTATATACCAGACTGGTGGAAGAAAGACCATGTTGGTCAGGGTAATGGTGTCGTTGATTTAAGCGATGCCGCTTCGTTTGGCTTATATTTCGATGGGACGGCTGGCGATACGAATTTAATTATTGATGATATTAAGCTTTATCGTTTGCCAACGGTTGATAACTTCGAAAGCTACGATGGCGATAATGCCAAGCTGGCAGGAAGCTACACCGTACACCCGGACGGCGGCCCAGTTACGATTTCTCTGGACGCTGGACATAAGAGCGAAGGCGAGCAAGGAATGAAGCTGGCTTATGATTTGACGGCAAAAGGATTTGCTGGTGTGATCAAATCACTTGGCGGAATTGACTGGACTGGTAATACTGGTCTTCAGCTGTGGCTGGAGCCGGATGGTCAGAACAGAGGAGTTACCGTTCAGGTGAAGGAAACAAGCGGCGAGTATTGGGAGGCCAAAGTGGCAACTTCCGGGACGGCTCCGCAGACGGTCAGTCTACCTTTCCATTTGTTCACTATGCCAAGCTTTAGCAGTAAAGATAACGAGAAGCTCGATATTAACTCGATTGCAGAGTTCTCGGTATATGTAGACCGCGGTGCAGGAGAAGCGGGTACCGGTGCTATTTATCTGGATGATATGAAGGCAGCTAAGCTGAAGGATATTGATACATTTGAGTATTATCAAGGGTCCTCCTCGCTTGCAGGTGCTGCGTATAATCGAGATACAAAAGGTGGTGATATCGCTGCCTCTCTTAATTCTACTTGGAAGAAGAGCGGCCGTTATGCTCTTAAGCTAGATTACACGTTAACTGATACTGTTGGTTACGCCGGTGTGAATAAGGCGCTTGGTGCGATGGATTGGTCAGAAGGCGGTAATGCGGTTCAGTTCTGGATGCTGCCTAATGGAGCAAATCAAGGACTGACGTTCCAGTTCAAAGAGACAGACGGCGATATTTGGGAAGCACAGATTATGATGGCAGGCACAGAAGAACAGCTGGTCACCATTCCTCTAGCAGGCTTTAGCCGTACCCGTTGGTCTACGGGGGATGGCGTTCTGGATGTGTCGAGTGTAGCGGAGTATTCATTCTATGTGAATAAAGGAAGCGGTTCAGCAGGAACGTATTCTGTAAGTCTGGACGATGTTACACTGACGACGATTCCGGTCATCGACAACTTCGATTACTACGACGGTTCAGAGCTTATCGGGCAGAAGGCTTATACTCGTAACTCTTGGGGCGGCGAACTGACGATGACGCCTGATGCGGATCATAAGGAAAGCGGCCGCTACGGAGTGAAATATGCCTACAAGTATCCAGATGCGGTAACCTTTGCCGGAGCTACCAAGCTGTTGGGATCAGCAGATTGGAACGGTCAGGATGGTATCCGGTTCTGGTACACGCCGGACGGTACGGGCAACAAACTGGTTGTACAGTTCATAGAATCTGACGGCGAGGCTTGGGAGTATTACGTCACCCTTAACGGTACAGAGCCTAAAGTATTAAAAATGCCGTTTGACCAGTTCGTTCATGCACCTTGGAATACGGCAGGCAACGGGAAGATAGATCTGGATGCAATCTCCCAGTTCTCCTTGTATGTCAATCAAGGAGAAAGTAAGTTAAATGAAGGTGTCTTGTACTTTGACTCCATTGGTCTTTATCAAGAAGAGACGGGGCCATCTCATCCAGGTACGCCTCAAGATAAGACGATCCTTGAGGTATCGGCAGGGCAGCTTAAGCCAACTGGCCAAGGTCCGGTTGAACTGAAGGCGCCAGCAGGTGTAACCACACTCAAGCTGCCTCTGCAGGCAGGAGAGCTGCTTGGACAAAGTGATCTTCACATTTCGTTTGGTGACGTAGTCCTTACGGTTGACGCAGAAGCGCTGAAGGCTACTTCTCAACTGCTCGCTCTAAGCGGACAAAGCGGGACAGCAAGCTTATATATTTCCTTAACTTCTTCGAATGGAACGGTAACCGTTCCTCAAGCAGCAGGTGAGGAATGGAAGGCAGCCGGAACAGTATACGATATCCAGGTCGGCGTCTGGCCTGCAGCTGGCAGCAAGCAAGCCTTAAAAAATTGGGCGTATCCGATTTCGATTCAGCTCCCAGTAGGTGGAAGCGTTAATCCGAAGCTAGCTGGCATCTATATGAGCGGTGCTAATGGCGGGTGGACTTATGCTGGCGGCCGTACCGATGCGAAGGGAACTGTAATCCGTGCGTTCATCACGCAATCCGGAAGCTATGCTGTACTCACAAGAGCGAAGCATTTTGCAGATATCCCGGCAGATTCATGGGCAAGTGACGCGGTGCAGCAGCTTGCAGCTCTGCAAATTATTAAGGGCATTGATGCGGAGCATTTTGCACCAAACCGCTCTATTACAAGAGGTGAATTTGCAGTCATTCTGGCGAAAGTGCTGCAGCTGCCTGCGGCCGAGAAGCTGACGTTCACGGATGTGAAGGCAGAAGCTTATTATGCAGCTTCGATTGCAGCAGCTGCACAGGCCGGTTTAATTAATGGCCGCGATGCAGATACTTTTGCGCCAAATGATAATATCAGTCGTGAAGAAATGGCTGCTCTTATTATCCGCGCTTATGAGTTGAAGCATGGGGTAGTTAACGCTGATGAACATCAATATCACGACATCGCTAATATTTCCAGCTGGGCACTCGAAGCGATTAACAAGGCTTTTGCCTCCGGTCTGATGAATGGTGTCGGTGGCGACAACTTCGCGCCAGGCAAAGAGGTTACACGTGCAGAAGCTGCTGTTGGGCTAGCACGTCTGCTCGATAGACTGCTGTCATAAAGTATTATAAAAAGGCGCCGAAGTATGGCGCCTTTTTATAATAGAGACAGAAGGATGTCTCTTGTATAATGAATCTAGTAACTAACTGGAACTTATAGGATGGAGCTGATTTATTTGCTGAAAGGGTTAACTCGTGCAGGACTTGGAGCAATCGGCGATGACAAAGCTTTTATAGAATTAGCGGCACAGTATGGTTTTCAATCGGTCGATTTAGATCCAGTAAGCTTGATTCAAACGTACGGAGTAGATGGGGCAAAGGATTTGCTTGCTGCCAACAACATATCTATTGGTTCCTTTGGACTTCCAGTAGAATGGCGCGGCTCGGATGAAGCATTCCGGGACGGTCTGCCGCAGCTTGAGGAGCTTGCCAAAGCAGCTTCCGTGCTGGGTTGCACAGCATGCTGTACTTATATTTTGCCGGCTACCGATCTATCACCTGGAACGTTCACGATTAAAGCCGTTCTGCGCTTAAGAGAATGCGCAAACGTGTTAAATACTTACGGCATTAAGCTTGGACTCGAATTTGTTGGTCCGCATCATTTGCGTACGGCATGGAAATATCCGTTTATTTATTCTATGGAGGATACGCTGGCCTTTGCTGATGCAATCGGCACTCCAAACGTTGGCCTTCTGTTGGATGCTTACCACTGGTATACGAATGGGCTTACAACAGAGGATCTCGATCAGCTCACTCCAGAGCAGATTGTCCATGTTCATATTAACGACGCGAAGGATATTCCAGTAGAAGATGTGCTGGATAACGATCGCTTGTATCCGGGCGAAGGCGTCATCGATCTGGCAGGCTTCTTAACCAGCTTGAAACGTATCGGCTATACTGGTGCAGTTACACAGGAAATTCTGACACCGGGCGACAGCGTTACGCCATCTGTAGAAGAGGCGCTCCAGCGCTCGAAAGCCGGCTACGATAAGGTGTTTGCTAATATTTAATAGGGTTTCATCGTGAAAAAGGCTCTCCCGATAGATAGGGAGAGCCTTTTTACGTTTGGATGAAGATTACGACTGATTAAGCGGCTTCGTGAGCAGGCAGTGTGACGTAACTTAGCACCTCGAGTGGTGAACCAAGCGCCGCACAAGCCGCACGAAAAAGTAACTAATCGACTGATCTCTGCTGCCTTATGCAGCTCAATATGAGCCGCAGCAGCTCCTAGTCGTCCAACGTAATGCAAATGTGTAGGTTATTGTGCACGTAACTCATAAACTAGCACATCCTGCTGTAAAAGTGCAGGCCATTTGAGTAAATCGGGCTAGTTATCGGGTACAACGAATAAATGAACTGCACATTTGCATGATGATGGTCCGTCGTGCCGCTGTGGATCAATTTTACCTGTACTTTAGCAGGTTGTTGCAAACTGCCCGCCAATAGAACTCATTCCTGCCATCTTCAAACTAACTATTTCATTATGAACCGCAGCGGCTCATGCGAGTCTAAACATAATGCTAAAATACATGTGATTGAGTACGTAACTCTAAAACTAGCTGAATCCTGCTGTAAAAGTGCAGGTCATTTAAGTGAATTGGGCTAGTTTTGGGGTACATTGAGTAAATGACCTGCACATTTGCATGATGATGGTCCGTCGTGCCGCTGTGTATCAAATTTACCTGTACATTAACAGGTTGTTGCAAACTGCCCGCTAATAGAGCTCATTCCTGCCATCTTCAAGCTAACTACTTAACGTCTCATCAGAGGCTTAACGATGCAACGCATCGTTAAGCCTCCCAAAAAGCAACTCTACCAGCAGCTTAACGATGTCGGATATCGTTAAGCTATCCTTTTCCCGGACGCCTGCTCTGCCCCCTAAGGAAACACCAGCTCCACAGGCACAACGATATGCTGTGGATCATACGTGTGCTTGATCTGATCAGACATTAGCATAACAGCCGAACGGGCGAGCGCCTGCTCGTCCTGTTGGACGTAAGGGACATGCGGGATGTCGGGATTATCGAAGGAGAAGAGCTCGACTTCCGTACGTCGTTCAATTAATTGAAGAGCCTGCCAGGTTAAGCCGGCGATTTCTTCCGTTAGGGTGAAGGCAGCTGTAACTGTTGGGTGCGTCTGCAGGAAATCAGTTATATAGTCGAGCGCCCGCTCGCTCCGCAGTACTTCAAGCGGAACATGGCACCAGAGGCTTTTATCAATGGATTCACCTTGATCGATATAAGCTTTCTCAAAGCCTATCGTCCGGTCTTCAATAGCAGTATTGGAATTCTCAGGAGAGATGAGTGCGATCTGGCGATGTCCCTTGGATAGTAGATGGGTCACCGTCCGGTAGGCCCCGCCGTCATTATCCGATGTAATCGTATAAGTCTCGATATTACGTAAGAAACGGTCTATGAATACAAAAGGGAACTTGTCGAGCGATAAACGGAGCAGAGACTCGTTATATTTCTCATCCTCGGTAGGAAATACAATAAGCCCCTGAACACCCGCCTCTACCAACGTGCTGATCGCACGTGATTCTTCGGCGGCATGCTCACGGGTGATGCTGAGAATCATCTGGTAGCCAGCTTCTTTTAAGTAGAATTCCATATAATCGACGAGCTTCTGTATGACGGTCGTCTTCATAGTAGGAATAATGAAGCCGATGAAAGGTACTTTTGGCGGCTCGGGAGCAGGTGGTTTGACCTCAACAGGCTTGAGATCCGCTGCGACAAATGTTCCTTTACCTTGAATACGAGTAACCAGTCCCTCGTCAGCCAGCTCGGTCAGTGCATTCTTGACGGTAATCTTACTTACCTTGAATTCATCCATTAATTCCTGCTCAGAAGGGATACGATCAAGCGGCCGAAGCTGCCCCGAAGCAATCCTTTCTTTAATCTCAAGTTGGATCTGTTTATACAAAGCTGTCTTTTTCACTATTACACCTACTCTCAATAAATAAATATGCTTTTATAACCAATTGGGTATATAAATAATACTTTACGCCTATTATAATCTAATTGTGAAGCGCTTACAATGACTCAAGCAAGAAAAAAGCTTAACCAATATGTGAGGGGGAATCGTCAAATGAAAAAAGGGATTACGTTAACAGCAACCTTAGCATTGGCACTCATGTTGGTCTTATCCGCTTGCAGCTCCGATAATTCTTCGGGGAAAGCAACAAAGGTGGTCTTCTGGACCTTTAATGAACTGCATCAGAAATTTTTCGAAAGTATGGCGGACAAATGGAATGAAGCTAACCCAGATGAACAAATCAAATTGGTAGCGACAACATTCCCTTATGATGACAACCACAACAAGCTGCAGGTTGCTCTGCAATCCGGCAAAGGCGCTCCTGACATGGCAGACATTGAGATCAGTAAGATCGGTAACTTCCTGAAAGGCGAGCCGCAGCTCGTACCGCTCAACGATATCGTAGAGCCGAATAAAGACAATCTGGTTATGTCCCGCCTCGACAACTATGCGAAAGATGGCCAATACTACGGCATCGACTACCATGTAGGCGCCCAAGTGATTTACTACAATAAAGAGATTCTTGATCAAGCTGGCGTAGATGCGGATAAAATCATCACTTGGGATGACTTTGAAGCAGCCGGCAAGCAAGTACTTGAGAAAACAGGCAAGCCAATGACAACAGTTGAGACAACTGACCAATGGTCGTACTGGCCGCTTGTTGTTGAGCATGGTTCCGACTTCTTGGATAAAGACGGCAATGTTACGTTGAACGATCAAGTGAATGTTGACGTATTGACGTACCTACAAAAACTCGTTAACGAAAAAGTGGCGGTTGTTGCTCCAGGCGGCTTCCATCACTCTGAAGAATACTACGGATTTATGAACGGCGGCGGAGCAGCTTCGGTCTGGATGCCTATGTGGTACATGGGCCGCTTCACGGATTACATGGCTGATTTGAAAGGCAAAATCATCATTAAGCCATTGCCTGTCTTCAAACAAGGTGAAATGCGTTCTTCGGGTATGGGCGGTACAGGTACCGTTATTACGAACCAGTCCAAGAACCAAGAGCTTGTGAAGAAGTTCCTTGAATTCGCTAAAGTATCGAAAGAAGGCAACATTGAGATTTGGAAACAGCTTGGCTTTGATCCAATCCGTACGGATGCTTGGACGGATCCAGCTATGAACGAGTCGAACAAATACACGGATTACTTCGGCAAAGATATTTTTACATTCCTGAGCAGCCTGAAAGACGAAATCGCTCCAACAAACATTAAAGAGAAAACACCTGCAGTATCTGATGTGCTCAAAACAAAAACCATGTTCCAAGCGCTTAATGATCTGAAAGATCCGAAGCAAGTATTGGATGATTCAGCTGCAAGCATCAAGTAATGAGTTCGTTTAGCCAAGTTAAAGGGTAAAAAAATTAAGCTTCACCGCTTTGCTGGAGGGCTCGCAAGCCAGCCCTTCAGCAAAGTTATCCTTATCTGGAGAGGAGCGAGCAAGCGCCTTATGAAGAAACTTTTATACAATCAGCGAATCGCCCCTTATGTCTTCGTGCTGCCGTTCGTGCTTTCATTAGCTATCTTTTTCGTATATCCAGTTTTTTCGACCTTCATTATGAGTTTTCAGGAAGTGCTGCCTGGACAGACCCATTTCATCGGCTTAGACAATTACAGGAATCTATGGGACGATTCCTTTTATACCGCGCTTTGGAACAGCTCGAAATATACGTTCTGGACCATCCTAGTTCTTATTCCGTTGCCGTTAGTGCTGGCGGTGTTCCTTAACTCCAAGCTTATGAGATGGAGCGCGTTCTTCCGTTCGACCCTGTTCTTACCGGCTTTGACCTCAGTGGTAGTGGCGGGGATTGTCTTCCGGCTCGTGTTTGGCTCGCTTGATAATTCCGTCATGAACACATTCCGTCATGCATTTGGTCTTGAAACGATTAATTGGCTTGGCAGCAGTACGACAGGCATGCTTGTACTGGTAATCTTGGCGACATGGCGTTATGCAGGCATTAACATCATTTACTTTATGTCGGCGCTGCAAGCTATCCCAAGTGAGCTTTATGAGTCGGCGAGTATTGACGGTGCGAATACCTGGAACAAATTCTGGCGTATTACGCTTCCGTTGCTCAAACCGATTGCGATCTATGTCATTACAATCAGCATTTATGGCGGCTATTCGATGTTCACGGAAAGCTTCATTCTATGGAGCGGCAACCATTCGCCAAATGACATTGGTCTGACGATGATCGGACTGTTATACCGTAATGGGATTGAGAAAAATGAGCTTGGGCTTGGTTCTGCAATTGGTATGATCCTGCTGATGCTCACGATGATTCTCAATGTTGTACAACTTCGTTTATTCGGTTTGTTTAAGAAGGAGGATTAAACATGAGCGCCAAATGGAATCGTCCTCAAACGTGGCTTTTACTCGCCTTATTCGTTCTATTTGCAGCCTTGTCGGTCTTTCCTTTCTACAGCTTGCTGTTAGCATCCTTTAAGCCGTCAAAGGAACTGTTACGCTTCGGGCTAAACATTAGTCTGCAGCCGGACTTATTATCCTTCCATAACTATTCGTTCATCTTCTCAAGTGGAGCAGAGAAATACCTGATCTGGTATAAGAACAGCTTAGTCATCACCGTTGTTTATACCATCTTCTGTATGCTGCTCTCCTCGATGGTTGGTTATGGATTAGCGATGTACCGCTTCAAAGGCCGTAATATTATCTTCTTGTTCGTCCTTCTGGTCATGATGGTACCGGTAGAGATCATTATGCTGCCACTGTACAAGCAGATGATTGCTATGAACCTGATTAATACGTTCAGCGGTGTCATCTTACCGTTTGTCGTATCGCCGCTGCCTATCTTCTTCTTCAGGCAGTACGCAGCAGGTCTTCCGAAAGACTTCCTCGATGCTGGAAGAATCGATGGCTGCTCGGAGTACGGGATTTTCTTCCGAATCTTCGTGCCGCTCATGACACCGGCCTTCGGGGCGATGATTATCGTACAGGCGCTTGCCAGCTGGAACAGCTTCGTATGGCCGTTAATCGTCCTGAACTCGGGTGAAAAGCTAACACTGCCAATTGGTCTATCGAGTCTCGTGACCCCGTATGGTAACAACTACGATATTCTCATTGCCGGATCAGTGCTCGCCATTGTACCAATTATGATCGTCTTTATCTTTTTCCAACGCTATTTCGTCTCCGGCCTAACCGTGGGTGGCGTTAAAGGCTAAAAGACCAATACTAAAGAAGCAGGTGACAGGATGGGAGTCCACCAATCAGAAATTAACGGAGTTAAACCACTTATTGAGCAAAGAGCGGATCCTTTCATCTATAGACATACGGATGGCTGCTACTACTTTGTTGCTTCTGTTCCAGAGTATGACCGTATTGAAATTCGCAAGGCGAGTACGATACAAGGGCTTTCAGAGGCAGTGCCTGCAGTTGTATGGCGAAAGCATGAAACGGGAATGCTCAGTGCGAACATCTGGGCGCCGGAGCTGCATTTTATCGATGGAAAATGGTACGTTTACTTCGCGGCGGCACATACATCAGAAACAAATGAAGGCTTGTTTGATCACCGGATGTACGCATTGGAATGTGGAGATGCTGACCCGCTGGAAGGCGAGTGGGTAGAGAAGGGGCAGGTCCGTACAGCCTGGGAGAGCTTCGCACTGGATGCGACAACCTTTGAACATAATGGCGATCGTTATTATGTCTGGGCGCAGAAGGATCCTGACATCGAAGGAAACTCCAATCTTTATATCTCCAAAATGAGCAACCCATGGACACTGACCGGCAAACAAACGATGATCGCCATGCCAGATCTGGACTGGGAGAGAATCGGCTTTAAGGTTAATGAAGGTGCAGCGTTTATCCGCAGAGGAGATCGTGTCTTTATTGCCTACTCAGCAAGCGCGACTGACTTCAACTACTGTATGGGGCTGCTCGAAGCATCCGCAGATGCAGATCTGCTTGATGCAGCGTCATGGGACAAATCACCGGTACCGGTACTGACGACTGATGAGCTTCTTGGTATGTATGGTCCCGGCCATAACAACTTTACCGTAGCTGAAGATGGGGAAACCGCTTTATTCGTCTTCCACGCAAGAACGTACAAAGAGATTGTTGGTGATCCGCTGTACGATCCTAACCGTCATACCTTTGTAACGGAACTGTTGTGGACCGAGGACGGAAGACCCGATTTCCGGGCATCCGTAGCGGGATTGCAGCTTCCTCATGAGGAAGCGTCCTCGTAGATAGAGGAGCCTAACAAACAAAATGGCTGTCCTAAAAGTCCATTATAAGACTTTCGGGACAGCCATTTAGCGTAAAAACTGACTTCTCATTGTAGCAAGCTGCACTGGATTTGTTGCAGGATAACGGAGTGCTTTTAACAGACAACTTACTCTACATTGGAGTCTGTGCAGTATAATCAGTCTAATTTGTACGATAGTGGTTCATTGTGGACCTTTGTATTGGAGTGAATCCAACGTAAATTAGTAAACCATCGTTTCACCATGATTTTATTGGACTAAATCCAGTGCGCGCTGAGAAGGAAACGAGGCTGTTCCAAAAGTCGTTTGAAATTGACTTTTGGGACAGCCTCATTCGTATGCCTATCAGGATTGCGTTTGTGATACCGACTTGAACCAGTCGTTAACTTCCTGCGTGATTTGATCGCCTCCGTTGGCTTTCCAACTGGAGATGAAGGTATCAAATGCGTCGATCGGAAGCTTGTTGTAAATGATTTTGTTGAACGTCTCCAGCTCGGATTGACGGAGGAGGTTCCACTTGGAGATCATCGTTGGTGTTGCTGCACCTGTGAAGTAGTTCTGTTTGCGGATGTCGATCTGCGACATAACGACCTTTGCAGCGTACCAGTTCTCCGGCTTACGGAATTCAAACAGTTGTTTCTCATACGGTGTTTCCGGCTGTTTGCCTTCGGCTAGCTTGACAAGCGACTTCATGTACAAGTCCGGGATACGGGCAGGGCCAGTGATGAACTGGAAGTCGTTGTTGAATTCCTTGATTTTAGACTCGTCACTCGTTGGTTCTCCATCGACGACATCCCAGTCGTAGCCTTTGGCAAAGCCATACTCATACTCGCTGCCAACGGCCGGGTTCGCAAGGTTATCCAGCAAGTAGTTGTAGTAGAGAATGATAGCTTCTGGATGCTCAGCATTTTTGTTAATCATGAAGCTGCTGTTGACACCGGAGTTTTGCCACTTCGTGCCGATCTTGCCATCTGGACCTGCTGGAACCGGATAGGCTTTATATTTCGCGCCATTAACGTTCTTAAGCAGGTCAGGTGCCGGCCAGTCCGGAACCCAGTTCGCGCCAGGCAGGACGCCTGCGTTGCCCTTTGTCCAGATTTCGGCAGACTTGCCTTCATCCCAAAGGGCAGCGTCTGCAGCGGACACTCCGCGCATCGCAGATTTTATCGGTGCTCTGCCGATTCTAATTGTATATCCGTTTCTTCAGCGCTTTTTGTCAAGGGTGTTGTCATTGGTGCTGTAAAGGAATAACAATAAAACCCACCTGTCTCTAACGCGGTCGCTCATCTTTGAGAGACCGCGTTAGAGGTTTTTTATTTCTAAAGGAATAGGGTATAATTAATTGTTGACTTTGATAATGAGAATTGTTATCATCACCTTAGTCAAAAAACGAGATTACAACATAATAGTTTGTAGGGGGATGTTTTCGTGTTCGGTAAGAGTAAAAAACTAATTGTAGTTCTTCTAAGTGTAATGGCACTTTCACTTATCCTCGCAGCATGCGGAGGGAATAAAGAGAATAACGCAAATAATACGAATAATGGAGCAGCGGAAAGTGCATCACCTTCGGCAGATGCGACTGAGAATGCAGCAGCACCAACGGAACAAAAGCTGACTGACGGCCTTGGTAACGAAGTTACGATTCCGGCTAATCCGCAAAAAATTATTGCTTCTTACCTGGAAGATTACCTGGTTGCTCTTGGCGTGAAGCCAGTTGCACAATGGAGTGTTCCAAACGGAATTCAAGACTACCTGCAAACGGATCTGAAAGATATCCCAACAATTTCGTATGACCTTCCATTCGAAGCTGTGACAAGCTTTGCTCCTGATCTTCTGATCCTTGGTTCAAACAGCACAGTTGATGGCGGCAAATACGAGCAATATAATAAAATCGCTCCAACCTTCGTACTTGGTGATGAAGTGAACAGCGACTGGCGAAAAGCCCTGCTGAAGATCGGTGAAGTTTTGCAGAAGAGCGACAAGGCTCAAGAAGTGCTGAGCGCTTACGAGACGAAAGCAACTGACGCGAAAGCTAAGCTTCAAGCAGCTATTCCAGACCAATCTGTTGCAGCACTGTGGCTTGTAGGAAACAAATTCTTTGTTGTTAGCGATAAGCTGTCAAGCGGCGCAGTTCTCTATAATGACCTTGGTTTGAAAGTTCCCGCTGTTGTGCAAGAGATCTCCGCTGCTGGAAAAGGCAGCTGGAATGAAATTTCCCTTGAGAAGCTTGCTGATCTGGACGCTGACCATCTGATTCTGATCAATAGCGACAAAGCTACTGGCTCTGAAGCGCTGAAGGATCCGATCTGGCAATCCATTCCGGCCGTTAAGAACAACCATGTCTATGAATACGATGGTGAAGGTTCATCCAGCTGGTTATACTACGGACCAGTAGCTAGCTCCCAAATGATCGATAATGTATTAAAAGATATTGTGAAACAATAAGAAGTAGGAAAGGAGGGAGCTGCTGCTCCCTTTTTTTCCGTTGAATATACCAATCAGGTGGAGTGGAGTTATGGCAGATCATTCTCATATTCAATCTGAATCCGCTTCGGCCGGCTCAGAGGTTGAACGAATTTATTCAAGGCCCGTTACAGCGATTTTTATTATCTTTGGCGGTCTTATTGCGCTAGTGTTCAGTTTGGCATTATCCGTATCCTTTGGTGCGATGGATATTAAATTTACGATGGTATGGGAAGCTATTTTTAATTTCAATCCGGATCTGAAAGAGCATCAGGTTATTTGGGAGCTTCGTTTGCCTAGGGTACTCGGCTGCATGCTCGTCGGCAGTGCTTTTGCCGTTGCAGGTACGGTTATGCAGGGGATGACACGTAACCCGCTTGCCGACTCAGGGCTGCTGGGTCTCAATTCCGGCGCAGGATTTGCGCTTGCTTTATGTTTTGCTTTTGCACCGGGACTTCCTTACCCTTATATTATTTTATTCTCTTTCCTTGGAGCCGCAGTCAGCACTATTGTTGTCGTCGGCTTAAGTGCATCGGTTCGGGGCGGGCTTACCCCAACCCGAATGGTTCTGGCTGGGGTTACTTTATCGGCATTGCTAACTGCGCTTAGTGAAGGGATTGCACTCTACTTCCGTATTGGTCAGGAATTAGCCTTCTGGTATGCGGGCGGCGTGGCCGGCATTCGGTGGGAGCAGCTAAAAATCATGTTCCCTTGGGTGATAGTTGCTCTTATTGGGGCGATGGTATTATCTCGTTCGATTACGATGCTTAGCCTTGGTGAAGAGGTATCAAAAGGGCTTGGTCTTCGAACGGGACCTGTTAAGCTGGCTGGTGTCATTATTGTTATTATGCTGGCAGGGGCGGCCGTGTCTGTAGCGGGTGCTGTATCCTTCATCGGACTGCTTGTCCCGCATTTTGCCCGTAAGCTTGTTGGTGTCGACTACAAATGGATTATTCCAACATCGGCAGTACTTGGTGCTCTGCTCGTTGTATTAGCCGATCTGGCTGCTAGAATGGTCAATCCTCCTTTCGAGACACCGATTGGGACAATGATCGCAGTTATTGGCGTTCCGTTCTTCCTCTATCTTGCAAACAAAGAAAAGAGGGAGCTGTAACAGATGAATAATAGTCTAATTTCCTCCGTGGAACAGAAGAGACGTCGTCGCGCCATTCTCGTTATGTCCGTGTTGTTCGTTGGGATCATTATCGCTTTCCTCATTAGTATGAATACCGGTGTAATCCGGCTTACTCCTCTTGATGTATTAAAAACCTTGTTTGGCTTTGGAACGGCCCAACAGCATATGGTGTTATTCGATTTCCGATTGCCGCGCATTATCATTTCCATTCTGATTGGGATGGGACTTGCCATATCCGGTGCTGTACTTCAAGCCTTGTCCCGTAATGCACTAGCTGATCCTGGCATTATCGGGATTAACTCTGGGGCAGGGATGGTTATCCTGCTGTATGTCGCGTTTTATACAACGCCTGCTGCGGCTCCGGTATACTTACTTCCTATTCTTGCTTGGTTAGGTGGAGGCATTGCGGCATTTCTTGTCTTTGTTATTTCTTATCGCAGGCAAAAGGGATTATCGCCTAATCGACTGATTTTGAATGGGGTAGCGATAAGCTCAGGCTTCTCAGCGGTTACGATTCTGGTCTCTTTGCGCATTAATCCGGAGCAGTATCAATTCGTAGCGACATGGTTAGCGGGAAGTATCTGGAGTAAGGATTGGAATTACGTATATGCCTTGCTGCCGTTTATTATCATTCTGATGCCTTACGTGTTCTTCAAAGCGCAGACCATTAATGTGTTAAACCTTGGTGCGCCAATGGCAACGGGACTTGGAGCGGCTGTTGCAAGACAGCAGATATGGCTCTTGGCAGCTGCGGTTGGTCTAGCCAGCTCCTGTGTTGCCGTCAGCGGCAGTATCGGTTTTGTTGGACTTGTAGCGCCTCACTTGGCCCGCCGGTTAGTAGGCAATCGCTATCAAGTCGTGCTGCCTGCAACGGCGCTTGCAGGAGGATTCCTTGTGCTTGTAGCGGACACACTTGGCAGATGGTTGCTGCAGCCTGCGGAAATACCGACAGGTATTGTTGTCGCTGTGATCGGTGCACCTTACTTCTTATACTTAATGTTCCGGACTAAAGGTTAACCTAATGAACATTGCAGGCCGGTTAGACCTCTGCCGAGGGATGACCGGCTTTACTGTTTTCTCATGAAATCTCATGAATTCGAAGGAGCGTGATCAGATGGCTTTTCCGCATGAAGAGTTGGCGCAAGCATTCGTGAAGATCCCTGTTGAAGTGCATGGTGTGTATCGGACAGAGCTGGAGCCTGGTGTCATTTACGATGGCCATGTGGATCGCCCGACGACAAAGTGTGCCGTTCTTATAAGCCTTCGCGGTCAAGCTGAATTTATCTATAACGAGACGGAACGCTACTTGCTTGAACCGGGGAAAATATTGCTTGGCGGGATGCAGAAGAGGCTAGAGATTCATACAAGCGAGCAAGGATTCGAATATGGGCTTGTTCATTATGTACCTGTTCGTACAATGATGGATGATGCAAAGCAATTAATAGATGTGAATATGCTTCATGCACCGCAAAGCCCAGAGCTGCTGCAGCTGCTGGGTCGAATGCTGCAGGCTTCATCCTCACCAGACAGCATGCTGCTGCTGGAGAAGAAATCGTTATTTTACCATCTGATTAATAAGGTGCTGCAATCGGAACGCACACAACAGAATAAAACGAGTTATCCGCTGATCGAAGAAGCAACCGTGTATATTCATGATCATTTTAACGAACCAATTACCTTGTATCAGCTGGCTGACAGATTTGGGCTCAAGCCTAAATACTTCTCGTCATTATTCCAACGTTACACGGGCATCGGACCTATCGATTATTTGATTCAGTATCGGATCAACAAGGCGTATGAGCTGCTTATGACCGGGCAATTCGAAGTTCTAATCGGATCTGGCAGCCGCCAAAGAAAAACTGGCTGATCTGGACGGCAATGTAGCCTTCGTACAGGTTCGTGAAAATGAAGTCTACCTGCAAGGAACAGCATACTTGAAGCCTTATTACGAAGGTATGGGACTGAAAGCCCCAACTTCTGACGCGATGTCAGAAGGGGAGAAGCTCAGCCTGGAAGGGCTTAGCGCATTGGATCCTGACTATCTGTTCCTTGGCTACTTTAACTACAGTGACAAGACACTTCCTGCTGCAACAGATCAATGGGAAAACAGCGAAGTGTGGAAGAAGCTGAAGGCGGTATCGAATAACCATGTGTACAGCATTAACGGCGAGCTGGCACTAGGTTATGGTCCAATCGGCAACAACTACGGGGTAAAAGCCATTCTTGATTCGCTTCAAAAGTAATAGACGGAGAAAAAAATAGGGCAGTTTCAAAAACCGTTTGGATTTGAAACTGCTCTATTCTCGTCTAAGCTAACGAACCGTCATATTCTTATTTGGCCAATTTCGGCCGTTAGTCATAGCTAACGAATCCTGCCGGAAATAAGCTTTCTACGTTTCGTTAGAAGGAGTCTGGATGTGGAGGAGGCGTTGTTCTGCCTGTAATTTCATCGTAGAAATGAGCTTGTGTTACTTGGAAGTAAGGATAAAGCCACAAAAATCCGATGCCAATGGTAAGGATAGCAAGGATGCCCCAGCCAATAAATGTTAGATGCAGGACAAACAGTTTCCACTTGCGGCCTTTCATTAGTTCTTTACTGCTGCGGATAGCATCAAGAGCACCGATATCTGGGTTGTCTTGCAGAATAAAATAAGCTTGAGAATAGCGATAGATGGCGATAAAGCCCGGAATAATAAGAAGCAATGTCCACAAGAGTGTGAAGAGCATCATTAAAAAATAAAGCCGGAATGCTTTAAGAAAATGAGAGAAACCGTTAAACATTTCGCTGATCGGCGGGCCTTCTTTTCTAGCGATGCCAACAAAGAAGATAATAACTCCTAAAGTAAGCGCCCCGGAAAACAAGAAATTCACAATTGGACCTAAAAAGGGTATTTTGTCGATCAGGTTGAGAGCCAGGCCCAGTGCTGCATAGATGGCAGTAACACCAACTGCTATGCCCCAGTTGCCTTGCAGGCTCTCTCTTGCTCTTGCGCGTAGTTCCGAGTACGTTGCATTCATAATTGTAAAAAACACTCTCCTATTTTTTTGTATAACTTCCATTTCGGTATAAACCAACAGTAAGTTTAGACTAAATACCTAATTAACGTCAATAATTATTCGTAAAGAAAGGCCGGCAGCCCCGATGGGTGGGAGTGCCGGCCTAATCTTGTTATTTCACATTGTCTTCTATTGCCTTAACGAAATGCTCGTTGCCATCCGAAGTGCGAGTTGCCTCGTGGCTTCTTGTTGCTTCTTCAACTTGACCGAAGGCCCAGTTGCTCTTCGCGACATCCGGGAACGATGGTTCAACATCAGTCAGCGGACCTCTGTACAAGAGGCGGTTGATGAGGGTCACCGCTTCAAGACGAACGATGTCTTTGCCCGGTTGGAAAGTACCATCCGGATAACCCGTTGTCAGGCCGTTACGGAACAATGCCTCGATTGCAGAGGAGGACCAGCGTCCTTCGCTGTCACCGAATTGTGGTGTAATCGGCATGGAGGTTTCAATCTGCAAGTAGCGGACCATCACCGTAGCCAATTCCTCACGAGTAACAGGTTGGTTCGGCCGGAAAGTGCCGTCTGCAAAGCCTTTGAAGATACCGCTGTCCGTTACGATACGAATATAACCACTTGCCCATTGCGTGGATGGTACATCCTTGTAATCGGCTTTCAGCGTTGTTGAGCCGCCGTTAAGCAGGCGTGCGATAATCGCTGCGAGCTCACCGCGGGTCAGCTTCTGGCTTGGTTTGAATTTGCCGTCAGGGAAGCCAAGAATGTAGCGCTGGTGCTCAACAGTCTCATCTCCGGTCTTGAACAGCAATACTTTCACAGAAGCTTTTGCTGCCTCTGGGTTAAGAAGCGCTTGGCTTGCCTTACCTTCCACGGAGATCGTCACAAGAAGCTCAGTCTTATCAATCGATGGATACTTCACTTCTACATTACGAGTACCTTTATCTCCGATGTTGAGGTCTAAGGCATTCCAGGTTACTTTATTGCCTTCTACCTTGCCACCGTCGGCATTGGTTACCGTTGTGCCTTCTGGCAGAGTGAGTGTAACAGTAGCGCCGGCTGCTAGTTTAGTACCATTGTTCAGATACTCCACTTTAACCTTGCCCGCTGTTCCTTCTTCCTGTCTATCCTTGTCTACCGATACGTTAACAACGACATTAGGCTTGCCAGTAGAAACGCTTGCCTTGGACATTTGAATATCATGGCGGACAATTGCAAACTCAACAGGGATCGTTGGGCTCGTATAAGTGATATAGCCCGGAGCCGTTGCAACGATGTAGTAATCGGTTGTTGGGTAAACCATGTACGCGTATTTGCCGCCGTCTTTACTTGTCTGCGGGTTCGCGTTGTCGTTTGGAGCAAAGCCAGCGATAGCCGGAAGGGTAACTTCCGTGTCAGGAGTATTGCCGTTTGTAATATTGCGCACTGTGTTAGCGTAATACAGTTTTACGGTTGCTCCGTCAATGGCAGCATGGGTATTGATGTCGGTAATGTCGCCGTACGGGTCAATGAGTTCGTTAAGAATGTTCATTTCGCCGTCGGCTGCCAGCTTGATTGTTGGGAGTGTACCGTTGTTGTCTAATGCGTTAATAATAATGTCTTTGAAGCCGCCGTGTTCTGCATCCGGAACTTTGAAGATAATTGCAATCTGATACTCCGTATCCAGTTCAAGGCCCGGAATATTAAATACGCCATCTTTCAAAGGTGCTGTGTATTCATGATGATCCGGTGCCGGACCAATCAGCTTCACAGTCACTTGGTTCATGAAATCTTCTTCAAGCATGTCATTCTGACCGGTTGGAAGCTTTTGTGTAAGGAGGCCGGTAATCGTTTTAGTTGATTCAAAAACCTCTCCAGCATTTCCGCTAACTGCACCAACCTCAACGGTTTGCTTGAAGGAAACCTCTTTGGTCTCATTGCCTACTTGAACCGTCTTGATTACTTCAATATTGTAGCTTTCGTCACCGCGAGGAACGGCGATGCTGTACTTGCCGTCTGCGTCGGTAATCGCTTCAGCTGCGAAGTCGATGATGCCGTCGCCGTCAAAGTCTTTTGTAATTTTCACAACTGCGCCAGCAACGATTGTGCGTGCGCCGTTATCCGTTGTTGCTACAACACCTGTTACAGAGGCAGGCTCAAACGTAATGATGATCTGCTCCTGCGCATAAATGCTGCGTTCTACGTCATTAGCAGTAGCCGTTACCGGTACGCTTTGCGATAAAATACCCTCGATCTTGGACGATTGGTATTCAATTGTTGCTTTACCCGCTGCATCCGTCACCGCGTTCGGGGAACCTCCAAGGAATGTTCCAAGGGATGCGGAGAAGGTAATATTGACGTCCTTAAGCGGGTTGCCATCAATGTCAGTCAGAATAGCCGTCAATTTCGAAATCGTATGGCCGTCACCTACGATGGAGCTAGGATTAGCGCTTAGCTTCAAGATATATTTCACCAGCGCAAAGTCTTGATGAATAGTAGTCTCAGCTGCTTGTCCAGGTAAGGCGTTAATCACTTGATTACGTGTTGCGTAGCCTTGCTTCTCTACAACTACCAGGTAATGTTCGGTACGTACATTCGGGAAGCTGTAGTAACCGGAAGTGTTTGTTGTTGTGTCTGCTACTTTATTGGTTCCTGTCGGGTCATACAGGGTTACATTTGCCCCTTCAATAGAGGCTTGGGTATTACGGTCTTTAACCGTTCCGTCAATGGAGACAGTACGGATTACCGTAAAGTTATTATTTTGCAGCTTGGAAGCAGGTTCTGCCGGTAATGTTGTTTCACCCTTCGAAGAGGTGAAGGTTACCGCATGTGCGCCGCTTGCAGCTTCTGCTGGAAGACGGTATTGCACATTTTCCCATTTCTTGAATCCGTCTGTTTGGTAGGTCTCGCTGTTAGCCAAAGTCAGAGTAACCGAATCATTCTCTGTTCCGTTGTCCGGACCATCGAAGTCAAAGGTTGCTTTGACTGCAGTTGCGGTTACTTCTGTAATAGCAGAAATCTTAAGCGGTTTGTTAGGCGCTACCGTCCACTCGGATATATCCGTAACGGCACGGTCGCCAACCCAGCCGTCAAGAAGACGAACGGTCAAAGTGATTGCAGCTGTTTTGGAGTCAAGTTCTCCGTCATTAGCTTTGAAGGTAAAGCTGTCTGTGCTGCCATAGCCATCGTCTGGTGTATACGTGTAAGTGCCATCGTTGTTAATAACAACCGTACCATGCGACGGCGGGGTCACAACCGAGATGGTGAGGGTATCGCCATCAACGTCTTGAGCATTAAAGCTGTCCGTCACACTGGAGCCGGAATCAACAACCGCGGAGTCGTCAGATACTGTCGGGGCATCATTCACGGCAGTAACCGTAATGTCCACAGTTGCTGGCGCAGAATCCGCAGTGCCGTCATTAGCTTTGAATGTGAAGCTGTCCGGGCCGTTGTAGTTAGGATCCGGTGTGTACGTATAAGTGCCGTTTGGATTCAATACTACTGTGCCATGCTCAGGCTCCGTCACAAGAACGTAGGTTGGCGTTGTGCCATCCACATCACCGCCGGTTACAGTACCTGTTACCGGTTGATCCTCAAGCGTTGTGTTGGTTCCTGCATTTGCTGTTGGAGCGTCATTAACTGGTGTTACGGTAATGCTGACGGTAGCTTCTGGAGAATCAGCTTGTCCGTCATTGGCTTTAAAAGTGAAGCTGTCCGGACCGTTATAATTCGGGTCAGGTGTATAAGTGAAAGTGCCGTCTTCGTTGAAAGTAAGTGTGCCGTGCTCAGGCTCATTCACAAGCGTATAGGTCAATGAATCTCCATCCACATCGCTTGCTTTCACTTTGTCACTAACCGGCTTATCCTCTGCAGTGCTAACGGTACTGTTCTCCGAACCAGGTGCATCATTCACTGGAGTGACCGTGATGTCGACCTTAGCAGGAGCAGAATCCTTTGTACCGTCGTTTGCTTTAAACGTAAAGCTGTCCGAACCGTTGAAGTTTGGATCCGGCGTATACGTATAAGTACCGTTCGGATTTAAGGTCAACGTACCATGTTCAGGTTCAGTTACTACCGTATACGTCAGTGTATTGCTTTCGACGTCTTGGCCAGTAACCGTACCGTCTACCGGTGTATCTTCGGTTGTTGTTTGATCATCTGCATGAGCAACTGGTGCGTCATTTACTGGATTTACAGTAATCGTAACGGTGCCGGTGGACTTGCCGTTATGGCCGTCATTCGCTTCAAAGGTGAAGGTATCCTCGCCGTTAAAGTTTGGACCTGGTGTGTACGTATAAGTACCGTCTGGATTTAGGGTCAACGTGCCATGTTCAGGTTCAGTTACTACCGTATAAGTAATGGTGTCTTTATCCACGTCGTTAGCGGATACCGAATCCTGAACTGGTGTATCTTCGTTTGTTGTAACACCGCTGTTTACCGCGAAAGGTGCGTCATTCACCGGCGTAACGGTGATTGTCACGGTTGCCGGAACGGAGTTAAGTGACCCGTCATTGGCTTTAAACGTAAAGCTGTCGGAACCATTGAAATCCGAATCAGGTGTATACGTATAAGTGCCGTCCGGATTGAACACGAGCGTACCATGCTCAGGTTCAGTGACAAGAGCATAAGTCAGCGAACTGCTGTCAATATCCTGGCCAGTTACGCTGCCGCTTACCTCAGTATCTTCAGCAGTTGTCTTGCTGGAAGCATCAGCGGTTGGGGCATCGTTCACCGGTGTTACAGTAATACTTACGGATGCCGTATTCGAGTCTTTCGAGCCGTCATTGGCTTTGAACGTAAAGCTGTCCGGACCATTGTAGTCAGCATCAGGCGTGTAGGTGAACGTACCGTTTGTGTTCATGGATACATCACCATGGGAAGGCTGGCCAACTACCGAATATTGCAGGTTATCGCCGTCATTGTCTGTTGCATGAACGCTGCCATCAAGAGGTCTGTCTTCCTCGGTTTGCAGGGTGTCGTTCTGTGCAGCAGGAGCTTCGTTTACTTCATTAATGGTGATGCTTACAGTAGCGGGATCGGAGTCTAGTGCCCCGTCATTAGCTACAAAAGTAAAGCTGTCAGATCCGGAGTAATTCCGATTTGGTGTGTACGTATAATTGCCGTCACTGTTCAAGACGACTGTACCATTAATAGGAGCTGTATCAAGACTATAAGTAAGCGAGTTGCTATCAATATCCTGTCCAGTCACAGTTCCACTTACCGGCTGGTTCTCGTCTGTTGTCTTGCTCGAATTGTTTGCAGTAGGCGCGTCATTGACTGCATTAATCGTCAGACTAACGGTTGCTACATTGGAGTCAGCTTTGCCGTCATTTGCTTTATAGGTAAAGCTGTCCACTCCGTTGAAGTTAGCATTTGGCGTATACGTAAAGGTACCGTCTTGGTTCAGTGTTACTGTGCCGCTAACCGACGATGTAACAACGGAATAAGTCAATGGATTGTTATCGCCATCTGTTGCGGTTACCGAACCGTTAACTGGAGTATCTTCATTTGTGCTTTCACTGCCATCCTGTGCCACTGGTGCAGCATTAGGTGCTTCCGTTACAGTGATGGTGACGGTAGCCGTGTTAGACTCGTCAGTGCCATCGTTGGCTGTGAAGGTAAAGCTGTCTGTTCCGATAAAACCGTCGTCAGGCGTGTAGGTGTATGTGCCTAGCACCTCATCGAATTTAACTGTGCCGTGTTGCGATTCATCAGCTTTTTCGAAATATAATAAATCGCCATCTAGATCCGTACCCGTTACCGTACCATCTACTGGGGTACTTTCCATCGTACTTGTACTGGAATCATTGGCAACAGGTACATCATTAACTGAATTAACCGTAAGGTCTACCGTAGCTATACCTGAGTCAAGCGAACCGTCGTTCACTTTGTAAGTGAAGCTGTCCGGACCGTTGTAATTCGCACTTGGTGTGTATGTAAAAGATCCATTCGGATTCAGGGTCAAAGTGCCATGCGATGTTCCCGAGACAAGAGTATAGGTGATCGAATCACCGTTAATGTCGCTGCCTTTATCGCTCAGGGATTTATTGAAGGTCGTATCTTCATCACCTTCAAAAGTAGCACTCGCCGCGGTTGGCGCCGTATTTACTTTATTTGTTGTATCCGTTGCCGTCTTGGCCGGATTGCCCTGGGCATTGACGATATCTGCGGCTACGGTGATCGTACCGTACTTAAGAGCAGAGAAGTCAAGCTGGACGGAATAGGTTCCGCCTGCCACAACGGTTGTTGCATAGTTCCGCTCAGTGTTCGAGGAATCCTTCACCGTCAGGGTGACAGGCTGTCCAACACCTGCAGTTGTAGATCCAGAAATTTTAACCGAGCCCATATTATCTTGGCCAGCTGTCAGTTTGCCGTCACCGCCGTCATCAATGGTAACGTCGATGGTTGGGGCAGAGCTGTTGTCATGTTGTACCGGATTAGTAAACGTTCCACCCGCAGCACCAAAGTTGATGGAGAATTGCCGTTGATTCAGGCTGGCGGTATTGCCGATTACTAGATCCAGTGCGCTAATAGGCGCGGTATAGTTAACAATAGCTGATGCCGTGTTGTCGAAGGTAGTTCCATTTAGGGAAGAGTCTCTTCCTGCAAACTGAGTTCTGCCATTCGTTCCATTGCCAATAGCAAGCTGTGTAGGATTATTCACAGAATAGCTTGCAAAGCCGGACATTTCGATAAATTCCTTAGCTGAAGCGCTGCTGCCGTCAATATCGATTAGCGTCACAAAGAAGTTCTTGATGGAAACCGGGTTGCCGGTTGCCTGGTCAATAAAATCAAAGTGGAAAGTCAGATAACCGCTTCCGGAGGTAGTTGTTACCCATGGATTAAAGCGGCTATCGAAGCCTGTTCCGGGATTGTCCAGAACATTGCTTGCAAGTGAGGCTCCGCTCGTTAATTCCTTGATGGTAACTTTGGCATCAATCGTAACACCGTCTCTAGTAATGACGTTCGTATACTTGTAGACGGCGTCTTTTTTTCCGGCAGTGCCGGTAAGTAGGGTAGGGGTACCCAAATTCATCGCGTTACTCTTAATGTCCACGACATTCACGGCTGCTTTAGTGGCAGTTGGATGCGTGACAGCGAGCATGACGCCTAGTACAAGAAGCAACAAAGCAATTCTTGTAAAGACAGATGATCGAGCCAACATAGACTCACATCCTTTCTTCATTTATAGTAGGTTCTCGATGTGTCAAATTTTAGGTTAATAGTCCCTACTATTCGACACCAATCTAGTACTAAATAACTATAAATGACGGAAGATGACAGCGTCAACAAGAGTTTTGCTAATTATATCCAATTTTTCGACAGGGATGTTTAATCCATAATTTGGAATTATGTGAGAGTTGGAGAGATTAAAAAGAATAGTACAACCTCTGATGGAATTATAAGGTATAACTGATTTTGAGAGTTTTTGGTAAAGCTCGTTAATGGTAAAGGCCATCGAATATTTAGATTAGAAATAATCTATTAAATGGTGTATTTAATCGTTATATTTCAAGTCAATAATTCTATAAAAATATTATAGAAGAACTGCAGGACCACAGACTACTTATCGTTTGAAAAGGGGCGGTCACTTTTTTTAATTGGATGTATTTACAATTTCAGGATATCGGCATATTATATAAATAAACGTTTATATATTTAATGGCAGGGAGGTTGCTCTACGAATGGCTAGAACCGTCAATGCTCAGGCAAGACAAGAGAAAAGGGATCTTATCATACAAACAGCTGTCACTGTATTCCCGGAGCATGGCTTTTCTGGAACGACATTTGCTTTGTTAGCGAAAAAGATAGGGATCAGTCCGGCAACCATTCTGCTCTACTTCGAGAGCAAAGAGGAGTTGTTCCGTTGTACCGTCATCGAGCCGCTGGAACGATTCAGGGAGCCATTCCTTGCTTTCTCCACTTATGAAGGGACGCCTCTGGAGAAAATTCTGGCGATGATCGATTGGCATGTTCAGATGGTGGCGAGCACCTCATCTTATTTGCGCTTGGTTCAGTATGTATTAGGTCAGCATCAACGTTTTCCACAAGAAGCCGAAGCGCTATACCATTTCGCTGAAGAAAGCATGAATAGACTGACTTCCGTCATTGAAGACGGTCAGGCTGCTGGGCAGCTTCAGAAGCTGGATGCACGAGAGGTGGCATGGGGCTACATCTGCTTTATTCAAGGTGTGGGGCTAGTGAACACCGATGAAGCTACCTCACCAATCTGGGACTCCATGCGCAGAGTAGGCATTCATATGTTTGCACCTGTACCTGTAACGAATCCATAATCTTGAGAGCCAAGAGGTGAGGTTTCAGTGGAATTGATCGAGATTGACCAGGTGAACAAGGTGTATAAGAAAGGGAAAAAGCAGGCGAATATCGATATCAGCTTTTCGATCAGAGAGGGTGAAATTCTAGGTCTGCTTGGTCCTAATGGCGCGGGTAAAAGCACTTTGATAAAGCAGATCGTTGGGCTGCTTGCTCCAACCTCCGGTGAAGTCCGGTACAAAGGGACTAATGTGCTGAAGCAGGCGAAAAAGGTGGCTTCCGAGTTTGGTTACTATGCGCAGGAGCCTCATGCTCTAGGCGCACTGACTGCTAAGGAAGCTCTATTATTCACAGGGATACTACGAGGGCTCGCTAAGAAGGAAGCAGAGAAGCAAACGATGGGGCTGCTCGAGCGGTTCAGTATGGCTGATTTGGCAGGACGACCACTTAAGAAGCTTTCCGGCGGGCAAAAACGGATGATTGGCATTGGCACAACGATTATTGGAGATTCCCGAGTGCTTGTCCTTGATGAGCCTACGAATGAACTCGATCCTCTAAACCGGCGGCTGGTATGGGATATTATCGTGGAGCAGAACCGAAAAGGTGCGACGATTATTCTCGTTACGCATAATGTGCTGGAAGCGGAGCGGGTTGTCGACCGTGTTGCTTTTATTAATCACGCCCGGCTGCTGGAAATTGACAGCGTTCCTCACCTGAAGCAGCGGGTGGATGGCCGGCTGAAGCTGGAATTGACGGCTGTTGAAGGAGAAGCGGGTTATTTAATGAGGCGCTTTGAAGAATGGGGCGATATCCAGCAGACAGGCGAGAACCGGCTGCGGCTGCTTATAGACAAGAACCGGGCGAGCAGTCTGCTTGACTGGATGGTGCATACCAGTGATCTGCCTATTGATGAGTATGCCATGCTTCCTCCAAATCTCGAGGATGTCTATCTCTATATAGATGGCCAGAAAGAGAAGTTTGCGGAAGAGCGAGCGGCGAATGCAATAGAAGATGCGGAGAAGGTAGGGAGTTACGTTGGATAATGCGCTGGCTTTTGTAAAAGGCAGGATGTGGACGGAGCTTTACATTCTATTCCGGATTCAAGTCGCCATTGTACGTGAGCAGTGGATGTGGATTTTCGTTATGGCAACAATCTTCCCGCTGACGACACTGCTATCGATGAAGTTTATGTATGGCGTGACATCCGAACAGATCATGGTGAATGTCATTGTCGGCAACATCGTATTTGCAATTATTATGATGGGATTTAATGCACTAGGCACGGAAATCTCGTGGCAGAAGCATGCCGGCTATTTTACTTTCTACTCCTCTCTTCCGATCTCGAAAGCGGTCTTTGTTGTTACTCAGCTCGCACGAGGGCTTATGACCACACTTCCTTCGGTGATTATTATGGCGTTTATCGGGCAGTTCGCTTATGGCATCCATCTTCATTACGAATGGGGACTTATTCCGGTGTTCCTTCTGGCTGTTCTTAGTATGGTTGGGGTCGGGGCGGGGATTGGCTTCTGGTCTCCGGATCATCAAATGACCAATATGCTCGTGCAGGGACTGATGATGTTCGTAGGGTTTCTGTCGCCAGTAATGATGGAAGCGAGTCAGCTTCCGCCGGTTCTAAGATATATCGGTTATATATTCCCAACCACTTATTCGGCTTCTGCTCTAAGAGAGTTGTTGACCAAAGGGTGGACGGAAGCGGTGACGATTGATGTGATAATATTGATCGCTTTTCTCATCTTTTCGTTTGCGGTCATCTCCAGAATGATCAGCTGGCGGGCGGCGGAGTAGGAATGAAAGGCCGGATCTTGCTCTATGTAGGATTCGGCTTTTTGCATGTGGGAATGTTACAATAGGCTATTGTAAAAGGGAACTAGGAGGATTCAGCAGCATGTCAACGATTGTAATAAGAGAAGCACGTTTAACGGATTTAGATGATTTAGTCACGCTCTTCGAGGAACTGATGGAGGTTCCTTCTAATAAGGAAGCTATGAGCCGGCAGCTTGCGAAAATCACAAGCGACAGTCATTATTTTCTCGCCGCGGCATGTGATGGGGATAAAGTGATTGGAACAGCAATGGGCATTGAATGTTATGACCTCGTAGGAAACTGTTATCCATTCCTGGTCATCGAGAATGTTATTGTCAGCTCAGACTATAGAGGACAAGGCGTGGGCAAACAGTTGATGCTCCACCTTGAGCAAGTTGCAAGTGAACGCGACTGCAGCTATATTATCTTCGTATCAAGCGGGTATCGGGAGAGTGCTCATCAATTTTATCGTGCGCTTGGCTATTCGAGTGATAATCAAGGGTTTAAGAAAACATTACGGGAACTGGTTTAAAAGGATAACTAAAAAGTGGATGTCAATTTAATTTGACAGTCACTTTCATTTTATATAGACTCTCACTATGAACATTATTCAAGGGAGGGTCATCTTTGACACGCACTAATAACAAAGCGTTAATCGTCACAGGCCTTATTATCGGACTTGTATTTTCTGAGCTCGATGAAACGGTAGTCAACACGGCTTTGCCGACCATTATCCGGGATTTGAATGGATTGTCCTTATACGGCTGGGTAGCCGGTATCTATATGCTGACGATGACAGCCTTCATGCCGATTCTCGGTAAGCTGGCCGATCTATACGGACGCAAGAAAATTTATATTCTCAGCATGAGCTTGTTTGTTGCTGGGTCAATCATCAGCGGATTTGCTGATACGATGCAGGTACTGCTTCTCGGACGCGGCCTGCAAGGGGTTGGCGCTGGTGGATTAATGCCACTTGCCATGGTTATCTTCGGGGATATCTTCACCGTAGAGCAGCGCGCCAAGACGCAAGGTATCTTCGGAGCTATTATGTTTGTTCCGCAACTGCTTGGGCCACTGATCGGAGGATATTTTACACAGCATATTTCATGGCATTGGATCTTCTGGGTGAACATTCCTGTTGGTGTCTTAGCGGCTATCGTCTTGTCTGCGGGACTGCGTGAATCGAAAGGCAATAAGAACGTAAGTATCGACTGGGCTGGAGCATTATTGCTTGTAGGTGCGATTATTTCGCTGCTTATCACGCCGGTGCTTCACGAAACGGAAAGCTACGCCTGGAGCTCGCCGGTATTGATCAGCTTGTGGGTGCTTGGCGCCGTGCTTCTTGTAGCCTTCGTGCTTGTTGAACGAAAGGTGAAAGAGCCGATTCTGCCGATGCATCTATTCAAAAATCGCACGTTTGTCGTCATTTCGTTAATCATCTTTGTAATGGCGATTGGTTTGATGGGCTCATTCTCATCCTTCCCTTTCTTCGCTCAAAACGTGCTTGGCATGACACCAATCGCATCCGGCTACATCACCTTGCCGCTAATGGTCGGGGCTATTCTGTCCAGCATTATTTCTGGTAGAATGATGACAAAGCTTCCTTACCGGAATATTTTTATCGTTTCAATGGTGTTGCCTGCGATCGCTTTCTACCTGATGACAAGCTTAACGATGCATTCCAGCCTGATTGAGATCATTGTCTTCTTCCTTATTCTTGGTCTTGGCTTCGGGGTTATATTCAATAACAATCTGATTGTGCAGGAGTCTGTTGACAAGGAAAATAGCGGGATTGCGATTACGTCCGTCAGCTTGTTCCAATCCTTTGGATTTACTATTGGCGTCAGTGTATTTGGCAGCTTGCTTGCTTCCAGCATTACTTCGGGAATGGGCAAGCTTGCTGGCTCGGTGCCGGCTGACAGTCTCGAAGAGCTGAGTCATGCCGCTCAAGGTGGTATTCCGAAGGGGCTTGATGCCGGTCTTGTTGAACAGATTAAAGGGGTCTTCTCAGACGCCTTCCAGCATCTTTATTGGATATCCTTCTTCTTCATACTAATCGTTATCGTCATCTGCTTCTTCTTGAAGAAAGAAGTACTGACTATATCTGAGAATAAAGAAAGTAACCCTTCTGAAGAGGGTGCAGCAACAGTTGAAGCTTAATTTTGCTAGAGATAAGGAGCTACTGCCATGTCCCCGGGTCATTCAGAATCAGAACCGGTGAAAATCGGACTTCGCGAGAAGAAAAAACAAAAGACGCGTTTGACGCTGCAGCAGCAGGCTTTGCGCTTGTTCCGCGAGCAAGGCTATCAGGCGACGACAATTGAGCAGATTGCGGAGGCATGTGAGATTTCGCCAAGTACCTTCTTCCGGTATTTCCCGACGAAAGAAGCGCTTGTGCTTGAGGATGATTATGATCCGATCCTCATTCGTGCTTTTCAGAATCAGCCTCCTGAACTAACCTTAATTCAAGCGTTTCGAGCGGCTTTGCGTGACGGGTTTGAAGAGATTCCAGCAGATGACAGGGAGGCCATGCAGGGACGGATGAGGTTGATGGTATCCGTTCCTGAGCTGCGTGCGGCTTCACTGCTTCAAATGAATGATACGCTGATGTTGTTAGCGACGATTGCGTCTGAACGAACGGGACGTTCCAAAGATGATTTCGAGGTTCTTACATTCTCCGGTGCAATAATGGGAGCGGTGATGTCCGTTCAAATGTATTGCCTCGAACATGAGGAAGCCGATTTTATGGTCAAGGTTGACGAGGCATTGGCACATTTGGAGGCGGGATTATCGCTGGGTAATAAATAATATTTGATAAAAAAGAAGAACTGGCTGCTGCTGCAACCGGTTCTTTCTGTTTTCGTAGTAAAAACGTATGATTTTTACCAAATTCGGCATTCTAGATGAATCACGGATAACAGAACATTCCTATAATGAGAAGATGGCTGTAATCCCGCTGGGAGGTGTTGATGGTTGCCTGCGTACCGCAAGTGGGTGCCTACGGTGCTAAAGATCGCTGTACTCGCCGTTGTTGTTGTATTTATTGCCCGTAACATTCCACTTAAGCTGGAGGACATTACTTCGTTTATGGTGAATGCGAACGGCCGATTCTATTTGTCACTGATCTTATTTGCGATTTTTCTGATGCTTCAAGCTGGAATCTGGGTGCTTATCGTTAATGCCTCCTTATCCGATTCCGGCAGGCTGGCGGGTGGAACAACAGGGCTGCCTATGCTGCAAGGGCTTCGTATATTTATTGAGACACAATTCGGCAAATACATACCCGGAGGCTTCTGGAACGTGGCAGGCCGGATCGTTATGGCGACCAAAGCAGGGATACCGCTTGATGCACAATTTGCGGCTATCATATACGAGAATATTTTGCTTATTGCGGCGGCACTTGTATATGCGATGATGCTGATTGTTAGTCTGCATATCGTACCGTTGTGGGTAGGCCTGCTGCTGGTTGTTATATTTGTGGTCATTTACTTGTTCTATACCCCGCTGACAGCGCTCTTCAAAAACTTGTTTGTCCGTGCTTCACGCTGGAGATTTCTGCAGCGGATGATCGGGAAGATGACGAAGTCGTTCGGCGGCGTGGAGATGACTGGTTCGGAGGTAAGCCTCACTCGCAATCAGTTTTTCGTTTACTTGAGCTGCTTTCTTGGCAGCCATTTTATAATGGGGATTGCTTTCTGGATGCTGACGAACAGCTTTGATAAAGGGAAAGTAGGCTTGTTTTATGCCGCAGGGACGTTCGCAACCTCTTGGCTTCTTGGTCTTGTTAGTCCACTGCCGGGCGGGCTTGGGGTACGCGAAGGCTTTCTCGTCTATTTCTTGTCTCTCAAGCTTGGAACGGAAACAGCGCTTCAAATTTCAGTGATTGCAAGGCTGTGGAACATTATGGCTGAGGTACTGTTCTGGGTGATTATTCGGGCTGTCAGCATGCTGATTAGGAGGGAGAAGGTTTATGAAACGTAGGAAGATCGTGCTCGTTGCGGGGGTTTTTCCGCCAGGTGTCGGAGGTATGCAGAATTATTATTATAATCTGTCCAAACATACGAAGCATGATCTGACCGTTATCGCTCCGGAATATCCAGGCAGCGAAGCATTCGACGAGGGGCAGCCGTACCGGATTGTTAGAGGCTCCTTCATGCGTGGGGAAAAAGTAGATGTAACGAGCTGGGGGAGACTGTTCCGTCAGGTAAAGAAAACACTCCGCAAGGAAGAACCGGATGTAACCGTATATGGTTATGTCCTAATTGGCTTTATAGGTTTGTTATTTAAAATAGTTGGCCGGCGTCGCTATATGATCTCGGTTCATGGTATGGATATGCTCATGTTCCGCAGATTTATAGGCCTTAATCAACTCGTAAAGCTGATCCTGCGCAAGGCTGATGGCGTGCTTGCAAACAGCGAGTTTACACGAAGATTGGTAGAGGAATATGGCGTTGATGCTGGGAGGATCGGGATTGTTCACCCTGGCGTAGAAAGCTTATTCGAGCAAAAGCCAATGGATGAAGAGTTAAGAAGGCAGCATGATCTGGAGGGCAAGTATGTTCTGTTATCCGTAGGGCGGCTTGTTACCCGAAAGGGACATGATCGAGTTATTGAAGCACTGCCAGCTATTATTCGTCATATTCCTAACGCAGTCTATGTGATCGTTGGAGATGGACCGGAGCTTGGCCGGCTGGAGAAGCTGGCGGAGACGGTTGGTGTTACGAGCAAGGTTCGTTTCGTAGGAGGAGTCAGCGGCTCGGAGCGGCTGAATGATTATTATAATCTGACGAATCAGTTCATTATGGTTAGCCGACAGCTTGAGAAAGGGGATGCGGAAGGTTTCGGTATCGTCTATCTTGAGGCGGCATCCGCCCGTGTGCCCGTTATTGCAGGACGTTCCGGAGGAGCCTCGGAGGCGGTGCTGGACGGTGTGACGGGACTGCTTGTAGAACCCGAATCGCTTCTTGGCATTACGGATGCCATTGTGCGTCTTGCCAGCGATACACCGCTGAGGGAGAGACTGGTACGCGAAGGTTATAAACGCGCCAAGCTGCAATTCCAGCATGAGGTGCTGGTGGAGGTGTTTGATCAATACGCCGGGCGTATATGCTCCCGTCCATCCGCGAGTTATAAGCGGGCTGAGAAAAGCGCGTTCGAGCGGATGCGCCCGTAAATATAAGAAGCGCTGAATAGCCGGGAGGGCTATTCAGCGCTTTTTTTAATACGGCAGGTTAATTTTTTATACGATGAATTAGCCATACGGAGAAGCTGAGTAATCCAACGATTCCACCCGCAAAGCACACTCCAGTCCAGCCCGCTATATGCCAGGCATAACTTCCGACGGAGGAGCCGATCGCTCCACCAAGGAAGGTGGTTACCATCTGGACCGTATTCAGACGGCTTCGAGCTGGAGGCTCAAGCGCATATATGCGGGTTTGGTTGGCGACTTGTGTGCCCTGCACTCCAAGGTCTAATAATATGACGCCTAGAATGAGCGCCCATAACATGCTTCCAAACAGGCCAAACAGTAGATAAGCGATAATGTTGAGCGAGATTAAGGCACCGATCATCCACTTGGTAGGGATACGGTCAGCCATTCTTCCGACGAATGGAGCGCCTAATGCTCCGGCAGCACCAATGAGGCCAAATAATCCGGCGATTTGGCTGCTGTAGTGATAAGGTTCACCCTCCACGTAAAATGATAAAGCAGTCCAAAAGATGCTGAAGGCCGCAAAATTAGCAGCTCCAATTAATGCGGATTCCCGCAATGTCGCATATCGTTTTACAAGCTGTCCCATGGAGGAGAGCAGCTGTCCATATTTGAGGCTAGCAGCGGCTCGGCTGACGGGCAGCTTCATTCGGAGCAGAATAAGCAGGGCGAGCATCGCTGCAGCGGCAAGTCCATACATAAAGCGCCAGCCCCAGGTTCCACCGATTAGACCGGACACCGTTCGTGTGAGCAGGATGCCAAGCAGCAGTCCGCTTGTGACAGTACCAACGGCTTTTCCCTGCTGGCCTGGGGAAGCTAGTGTCGCCGCGAGCGGAATAAGAATTTGCGGCACGATTGTCGTTATGCCAATGGCGAAGCTGGCGATATACAGCCAGGCAAGACTTTGTGCGGCGGCTGCCCCAACAAGGGAGAGACAGACAAGAGATAGCAGGACAGTAATAAGTCCTTTGCGTTCCTTAATGTCGCCAAGCGGAACGAAGAGGAACATCCCAAGCGCGTAACCAATCTGGGTGCAGGTTGAGACAAGGCCAATCTCATCGGGTTGTACCCCAAATGAGCGCCCAATATCTGCAAGCAGCGGTTGGTTGTAATACAAATTGGCAACGGACATACCAGCGGCAAATGCCATCAGGAGCAGCAGTCCCTTGGATAAAGAGGCATTCGTTGCTGGTGCCGCCGGGGTGTGAAGGGTATGAGAAGATGACATGGAGACGAGTTCCTTTCGCTGCTTCGGCTGTTTCGGTCCTTGCGGTTTGTTTCTTGATCAATTGAATAATGGTTGAAACAAACGCGCAAAAGCCACACTCGACTCGAGACAACCTTCGCTAACATTAAAGTATATAAGACAGCTCCTATTATATCATGGTACTATTTGGGTACAACTGGAAAAGGTAATGAGTGATAGGAGGCAGTAAATATGATGTATTTTGGTTTCACCGCAATGGCTTTTACGTTTCTACTGCTTATCTTCCGGCTCATCAAGTATAAACTAACCAAGTACAATAGAGAGCATTTCGGATTAAGTGCTATTTTTATCTGGCTTAATATATCATTTCACAGAGAGTTTGATTATTCTACTCTTTTCTTCGGCTTGATTTTAGCCGTGGGTCTAATCCTCCTGCTCCTATTTATATACGGTTTGTACTTAAACAAAAGATATTCAAATAATAGACCAAGTCGTCATTAGTCATCCTGCACAGCCCAAGTTGCGAATCCTTAGCGCTGTGGCACATCGTATAGAAGCCTCTAGCGTGACTTTTTAACGACCTTAACGATGCCGCACATCGTTAAGGTTGTTCCTTTTGCGTGAATTCGTCCAAAAATGGGAGTTTGGAGGTGTCTTAACGATGTGGCACATCGTATAGAGGCCTCTAGTGCGACTTTTTAACGACCTTAACGATGCTGCGCATCGTTAAGGGTGGCTGGACTCACAGCAGGCGAAGCATAAAAAGACAGTTCCGATGCCATAGCATTGGGACTGCTCTTTTTCGGTTACGCGTTGTAGTGGGTAACCCGATTTCTCCCGTTATTTTTCGAGAGATATAGGGCTTGGTCTGCTTGCTGGAGTAAGGATTGATCGGTTTCCTCTGGTGAATAGGTCGCAGCGCCAATGCTGATGGTAATATGCAAATCACCAAGTAGTGTAGACTCCGTGGCGAAGCGGTACTTTTCTGCAGCCAGCAGTGCTTGCTCCTGCTCAAGCTCCGGCAGCAAAATAACGAACTCCTCGCCGCCGAACCGGGCAACGACGGAATCCGCCGCCGACTGCTCCTGCAGCAGTTCCGCCAGTTGGGAGAGTACGAGATCGCCAACAGGGTGACCGTATGTATCGTTAATGGATTTGAATCGGTCAATATCAATGATGCAAAGGGAGAAGGCTTCCCCGGTTTCTTGAGACGTAGCCATACATTTCTGTAATTGTTCCTGGAAGAACCTGCGGTTCTTGAGGCCAGTTAATGGATCTGTTGAGGCTAACGTCTCCAGCTTTTCGTTTAATTCCAGTAATTCCTGCTGCTTCTTCTCGTATTGGGTATGCAGCAGTTCTAGTCTTTGATTCGCTTCATTCGTTTCCTGGTACAAAGCTTCGAGCCGCTGCTTCGTCTGCATGATATCCTTCTCGTGCTCGATCCGCTTGCGCATTTGGAGAGCGACACAGTCGATAACGGTTACGCCGTCACGCTCCCTGCGAATCCCATTTAGTAGAACGGGCATCTCTTTACCATCCTTGGTTCGGAATGAAAAATACATCTCATTGACCTGGCCATAAAGCTGGATATAGGGTTAGAAGTAGGTGTGGAAAAACATTTTATTCGTCACCGACATGGTTGACTCAATATGCCGTTCCAGCAGCTCCTCACGTTCATATCCAAGCATCGTTAACAGTGTCTGATTGACCGCTTGAACTTGTCCCTTCGCCGTAATGGAGAAATAACCGCAAGGGGCTTCATTTAATAAGGAATCCATTCAAATAACTGCCTTTCATCACAGATTAGGAGATCGCCAAATAGTCTTTGATGTATTTCGTTGTCTCTTCCGGATGACTGAGATGCGGATAATGACCTGTTGCTTGCATCTGCCTTAAGGTGCTGTTCCTCAGATGAGTATGCAAGTAATCTCCGACCTCTGGTGGAGAAATGCTGTCATCCGTGCATTGCAGAATAAGTGTAGGAATAGACGAGTACTCAAGCTCTTCCCGGCAGTCGGATAAGAAGGTTACTTCGGCAAATTGCCTTGCAATATGCGGATCTCTGGAGCAGAAGCTTTTCTCAAGCTCGGTAGACAGCTCCTTACGGTCCTCGTTCTGCATGACAATTGGAGCAAGATAGCTTGCCCAGCCAATAAAGTTCATTTGCATCATTTGCAGCAATTCATTAATCTCATCACGGTTAAAGCCGCCATAATAGTCAGGCAGATCGTTTACATAACGTGGGGAAGCCCCAAGCATGATGATCCGCTCAAAATATTTGGATTCCCGGATTGAAGCAAGCATGCCGATCATACCGCTTACGGAGTGTCCTACGAAGATGGCATCTTCCATTTGCAGCGTAGCCATAATATCAAGCACATCTTCGGCATAGCCTTCCAGACGGTTATATTTATCTGAGTTGTAATAGTTGATTTGCGAGGATCCTGAACCGACGTAATCAAACAAGACGACTCGGTAGTCCTTTTCGAAAAAGGGAACCATGTAACGCCACATATCTTGGTCACAGCCAAATCCATGGGCGAATACGATGGACTGTTTGCCCTGGCCAAATATTTTAACATTATTGCGGGTGAGTATATCTGTATTCATAGATACTACTCTCCTCTCACAGAGAAGTCAGACGCTATGAACATTATATCGGATAATAATGGATTAGGGATGATTATTTGTAGATATCTGTCGATTTCCCGGGGAATTAGGAGGGCGATTTTTGATATTTTCGCAACTGAATTGGCGTGAGTTGACTGAAGGATTTGAACTCTTTCATGAAATGAGATTGATCAAAGTAGCTGCCTTCCATGGCCACATCGGTAAGGGTGGAGCCTCCACGGACAATGGCGCCAAGCGTGCGTTGAAATCGAATAATATGGCCGTACAGCTTAGGGGAAATACCCAGTGATTGTTCGAATTTGGTGCGGATATAACGTTCGGAATGAATGGGAAGCAATAATACGATGAATAGCGGCGGGCTCCACTCTATGAGAGTGGGGTTTGCTGTGTTTCTAGTTCATTGGCTAAAATAAGAGAAAAGACAGCATAAGCAGAAATGGAGAGAGTGGGATGAAACGGACAATTGAGCAAGTGCAGCATGACAATGTACATTTACATGAGCTGATCCGCAAGCTGGATGAGGACTTGGGACAGCGATATTCGTCGCCTGATGAGATTTTCACAGTCGACTTTAATGATCCGGCTGTAATGGCGATGACTTTTATCGTAGCCTATGTGGACGGTGAGCCGGCTGGATGTGGTGGTATTAAGCCGCATGGAAGCGAATTTGTAGAGCTGAAACGGTTCTACGTGGACCCGGCTTTTCGCAGACTTGGGCTTGCAGCCGAGGTGCTTGGACAGCTGGAGAATCGGGCGAAGGAGCTTGGCTATTCGGTCATCCGATTAGAAGCAGGTGCTCCTCAGCCGGAGGCGCTTGCTTTTTATAGAAAACACGGGTATTACGCGATCGATCGTTTTGATGAGTATGTGGATTGTGAGTCTAGCTTATGTTATGAAAAGCAGTTATAAGGAAAAAGAAAGGCTGGAGCTCCGAATGAGAGCACCGGCCTTTCTCGCGTTTTATTCGAATGAGAGCTGCCGAATGACCTCGTACTCTGTCTGGTTAATCTCCGTAAAGCCTAATGAGGCATATAATTGCGCTGCCCGCTCATTATTGGGGCGATGTCCTAATCGAATAACCTCGCATTGATGCTCGTTATGGATATGCTTGACCAGCTCCTGCATGCCAAAACGTCCATATCCTTTACTCTGGTATCTCCGGTCTATCATAAAAGCCATAATCCAGTAATGTTCGTCCTCGGGATCAATGGCGTAGACAGCAAATCCTACGATATTCTTCTCCGCATATAGAGCTAGCGCGTTCATCCCGCAATAAGCGGCTTCTGCCAGCCAGAATACAGCAGGAGCGGGGAACAACACTCTCTGCTCCTCGGTTGGTTCAAGCAATGTACAGGCATACCAGTTGTCTGCCGTTATCTTTTTTATAGTAATCAAGCTGCAGCCACCTCCACTATCATCATCTCGAATTCCATCATGGTCTACAAGGGAAGAGACGGGTATAATCATTTTAGGTGGTATACAAATATTTACAGTAGGAGGGAGCGTAGTGAAAATGTTGGATTATCTATTTGAGAAGGTTAATCCTTTTTATCATGTAGGTGGGATGTTGGTTGTATCGTAGGATATGCGATTGCAAAGATCTATCAGATCTGGGCTATAGCCTATAGGAAGAGCGGGTTTGATCCGAACATGGCGAATTCTTGGAGTACGGATTCACCTCCCCAATGGTTCTGGGTTACCGAGCATCCTAATGCTTTTACTTTCTGGACAGTTATTGTTTATATAGGGATAGGCTTATTATTGGTAAAGCTTTGTTTGGCAGGTGCAGCTATCTCTAGAGCGAAGAATGCCACAAATTCATTAACACAAGAGGTGTAACGATGGGAATTACGAATACGGAACAAGAGGAAATCATTCGTGCGGCGGAGTTGTTCAGTCGTACCGAAATGGAAAAGGATGCTAGCGGCCATGATTGGTGGCATATCCACCGGGTCGTTCAGATGGCTAAACGTATAGCCCAGGAGGAAGGGGCGGATGCTTTCATCTGTACGATTGCGGCGCTGCTGCATGATGTGGCGGACGAGAAGCTTAATCCGTCGAAGGAAGCTGGATTTCAAAAGGTTCTTTCATGGCTTGAAGAGAATATGCCTGATGAAGAACAGCGGGGCCATGTCATGGACATCATCTCGAATATGTCCTATAACGCGGGGGCTAATCCACCAATGTGTACACTAGAAGGACAGGTTGTGCAGGATGCCGACCGCCTTGATGCTATTGGCGCCATCGCTATAGCGAGAGCATTCCTATACGCCGGCTGGAAAGGGCATCCAATTCATGATCCGGCTATTCCACCCCGCAGCGAGATGACCACGGAGGAATACCGGAACGGGAAAAGCACGGCTATTAATCATTTTCACGAGAAGCTGCTAAAGCTTAAAGATTTGGTCAACACGGACGCAGCCAAACGGATAGCGGAGGAGCGTCACCGTTATATGGAGCAGTATGTGGAGCAGTTTTACGAGGAGTGGGACGGGAACCGTTAGAGCCTACATAAGCTGCATTGTATTTTGTGCAACGTATTTCATCAGAATCTCCTTATATAGAAGCTGCGTTGTATTTCGTACAGTATTTTAGGCGTGTGCAATCTTGAATAGCCCGAGCAAGGGGTATTATGTTGCACAAAATACAACGCAGCATCCCCTACAGACGAAAGTCCTCTCATATCCTGTACAAACTACAACTTACGCAGCCGGTCCGAGACTCAATAGTTGATGTGACCGTCAATCCAAGAAAAAAAGACCCGACGGGGGTCTTTTTTACGTCAGCGTATTTTTGATCTTATTCCATTCACTTAAGTGAGGAACATAGTCCAAATTGTGCGGCTCATCGTCCAGCCAAGCCATGAACTCCAGCTCGTTACCGTCATGGTCGTTGAAATAGATGCTGGCCGCCGGCATCCACGCATGGACGAATGGCTCAGATGCATCTTTCCCAAAGCCCGGAAGCGGGTAAAGCCCCCGTTCAATCAGCCAGTCGGAGGCCTGCAGCAGCTGGTTGAGCTCAACGCCAAACGCGAAGTGGCGAGGCTGCAGCTTTTGCCCATTTTGCACCTCTTTTAATGCCAGCAGGTCTCTACGTTCTCCTACATAGAAGAAAGCTGATCTCCGCTCGGGTTTATGTAACGCAAGAGTCAGCCCCAGACGAGTATAAAATCGAATGGAACGGTCCAGATCTGTCACTTGCAGATGGGTTTCGAAGATGGAATCAATCATGTCGGTGAGCTCCTTTTGTTTGTATGTACGGCTTTTATTGTAACTTATCATGTTCACAATATGACATTTGTCATCTGAAAGAGATTACGTTCATGCGTAGGATCACAGATCCGGAAACGGTAAGATGAATACATAAGCAAGGGCAACAACAACTTCAAATGCCGATAACATCATGCAAATTATAGATAGTGGGAGTGAACAAAACAATGAGTTTTGCAATCGAACTAAATAATGTCTCGAAAATCTACCAAGGCAAAAAGGCTGTAGACAATTTATCGTTGAAGGTGGAAAAAGGAACGGTTATCGCGTTGCTCGGGCCAAATGGTGCTGGTAAGACGACGACGATCTCCATGATTCTGGGACTGAAGCAGCCTACCTCCGGGACGATTAAGCTGCTGGGCGGAAGTCCAAAAGATATATCGGTACGCAATCGGATTGGTGCGATGCTGCAGGAAGTTAGTGTCATCGATAACCTGAAAGTGGCGGAGACGATAGAACTGTTCCGCAACTACTACAGCAATCCTCTTTCCCTGCAGGAGCTGCTTCGCATCTCCGGCCTTGAGAAGGAGAAAGACAAAATGGCTGCCTCACTGTCCGGCGGACAGCAGCGCCGATTGGGATTTGCACTTGCAGCGTCAGGCGATCCCGAGATTATTTTCCTCGATGAGCCAACGGTTGGTATGGACGTAACATCCCGCCAGATGTTCTGGGATACGATCCGTTCCATGGCTGACAAAGGACGTACGGTTGTCCTGACGACGCACTACTTGGAAGAAGCAGACAGCCTAGCAGACCGCATCGTTGTTATTAATCAAGGCAAAGTTGTGGCGGATGGCTCGCCAAGTCAGATTAAAGCAGAAACAACAGGCCGCGTCATTTCGTTTACAGCTGGTACTTCCGTTACTTCGGAACAGCTGCTGGCGCTGCCAGGCGTGATTGATGTGGAATGGAACGGTAGACGCGTGAAGCTGCAAAGCCGGGATACGGACCGATTGATTGTGACGTTGATTGAACAGCGTATCGATATGAAAGATATTGAAATCCAAAGTGGCGGTCTGGAAGATGCCTTCCAGGCAATCGTCCACTCCACGAACTAAAGGGGGATATTTTCTAATGAGTCAATCTACAAATATGAAAGCAACGCTTGCCCAATGTAAAGCGGAGCTGCTCCGCACGGTGCGTAACCGCCGATTCGTTATTTTCTCGTTTATTATGCCGGTTGTGTTTTACTTTATATTCACCAATACTGTAGGCGGGAATACGCAAGTTGGCAATGTGGATTGGAAATCCTATTATCTGATGTCAATGACGGTATATGGAGTTGTAGGGGCGAGCATTACATCCTATGCTCAGCGTTTGTCGAGAGAGCGTAGCCAAGGGTGGTTATCTTTGCTGAAAATCACACCTCTTCCATCATGGTCTTACGTATTGTCTAAAGTGCTGTCGCAAGCCGTTATTAACCTTGCCATTATTATTGTTATGTTCCTTGTTGGTGGGCTGTTCAAAGGTGTGGACTTAAGTGTATCGACGTGGATTACATGCGGCTTGTTTATCTTTATCGGCGGGTTCTCCTTTATGGGTCTCGGTACACTGATTGGTTCGATCAAAAATGCGGATTTTGTACAGGTGCTTTCCATGATATGCTATATGGGCCTTTCTATTTTGGGCGGTTTGTGGTTCCCAACGGATACGATGTCTAGCACCATGAAGACAATTGCCCATCTTACACCAACCTATCGTCTTGGCCAAGGGGCATGGGATGCGGTTGCCGGTGTGTCGATCGATTGGGGCGGTGTTGGGATACTAGTTGCTTATGTGGTTGTATTCCTTGCAATCTCGTCTTATATCATGAAAAAACAGGAAGCGGTGTAATGCAAAACTTACTGCATGCTTTACGTCGATTTATAACAAAGCGGCCCCCTGACGGGGGGCCGCCAATTTTCTTTATGTTGTTATGGCTTGTCTACATCCTGTTTCCGATCTTTTCCATCGGAGAGCAGTCGCTGGTGGAACAATGGGTTGGATTTCCGCTTATTATCTTGTTCATTGTCAGCTATGTTGTTGGTCATTTGAGCAGAAAATGGCGGTTATGGGCTGTCCTGCTCCACCTCTGTATCATTGCTTATTTCAGTTGGCGATATGATGAGGATTTTATGTATATGGGTTTCTTTACCGCGTCGATGATTGGTCTGCTGCCCAAACTGCGTCAGGTAGGAATTGCGCTGACGGGGGTACTTCTGTTATTTGGGTTCGAGGTGTGGCACTATGAGGCACTTGATCGGATGGATGCGCTGCTTGATTTGATTCCCGCTATGCTTGCGGTACTGTTATTGCCGTTTGTTATGTTTATTGGACGTCGTTCCAAGCTGCTCCGTACACAGTTACAACTGGCCAATGATGAGATTTCCCGTTTATCCAAGCAGGAGGAAAGGCAGCGGATTTCCCGCGAGCTGCATGATACACTTGGTCACACGCTGACAATGATTACGCTGAAGAGTGAATTAGCCGAGAAGCTTATTGTTCAACATCCGGAGCGGGCCAAACAGGAAATTCGAGATGTTCAGCTTACCTCCCGGGCGGCACTGAAGCAGGTTCGCGAGCTGGTGTCCGGCATGAATACGGTAACTTTGCAGGATGAATTGTCAAATGCCAAAAGGATTCTTGCAGCGGCGTATATCACGATTAAGGTGCAAGGTGATCCAGCTTCTGCATCGCTAAGTCCGCTTATCGATAATATGCTTGGCATGTGTCTGCGTGAAGCGGTAACGAATGTGGTTAAGCATAGCGATGCACGCCAGTGCGTGATTGAGTGGGCCATGACACCTGATCAGTATCGTCTTGCAATCCGGGATAACGGAGTCGGCTGTAATTTGGCAGACAAGGGTCCTGCTCATACTGGACTTAGAGGAATGCAGGAACGGTTAAACCTGGTGGATGGCAAGCTGGTTTTCCAATCCACGAAAGGTACAGGAAGTATTTTGACCATGATTGTACCTAGAGTACGCTCGTCATCGAAGAAGGGAGAGTCCACATAAATGAGAGTACTTGTAGCCGAAGATCAGGGCATGCTGCGCGGCGCGCTTAGCGCCTTACTGGATATGGAAGAAGATATTGAGGTCGTGGGACAAGCGGAAGATGGCGAGCAGGCGCTTGAGATGATCCGAAGCTTGAAGCCCGACATATGCGTGATGGATATCGAGATGCCAAAGCTGACTGGACTCGACGCAGCAGAGCGTCTTCGTTCAGATAAACATCCATGCCTTGTTGTTATATTAACGACGTTCTCGCGGTCAGGGTATTTCCAGCGGGCGATGAAGGCTGGGGTAAAAGGGTTCCTGCTCAAGGATTCCCCGATTGACGAGCTGTCTGCGGCACTTCGTAATGTCTATGCTGGGAAACGGGCAGTCAGCCCGGAGCTTGCTTTATCCTTCTGGGAAGCGGAGAATCCGCTCACCGAGCGGGAGCGGGAAGTGCTTCGACTGGCACGGGAAGGTAAGCCGGCTGGTGAGATTGCATCAATGCTATTTCTCTCAGCGGGTACGGTTCGCAATTACTTGTCAGAAGCGATTCAGAAGCTGGACGCCAAGAATCGGATCGATGCGATTGGAATCGCGGAGAAGAACGGCTGGCTGGATTGAAGTGTAGAGATGAGCGTGACGATGCGTCTTTTACGGTGTTAGAATAAAAAGAAAAATGATTGGTGGAGGGCCATATGGAGGTAGTTATCCGGTTGGCAGGTTTAGAAGAAATACCAGCTGTGCATGAGGTCATGTTGATGGCCTTCGAGGAATATAGAGGGAAATTGACTCCTCCAGCTGGTGCACTTTCGGAGACGGTTGAGGATATAACAAAAAAGATTACAGAACGTGGCGGAGCAATTCTGGCACTTGTGAACGGGACAATAGCAGGCTCCGGGCAATTTGTACTTCATGATCAGCATGTTTATATCGGCAGAGTTTCCGTCCTTCCCTCATATCGGGGGCAAGGAATTGGCAAACGGCTTGTGAGATTTATTGAATCGTATGCAAAAGAAAAAGGGCTTAGGGAATCGAGACTTGGTGTACGCTTATCCATTCCGGACAATATTGCCTTCTATAGCAAGCTGAATTATGAAGCCATTGAGAAACATGCTTATCCTGATGAGACAGATTACTGGTACATTATGAAGAACACGGCCTTATAAGGCCAAGCTTAAGTAAACAAAAATGAGCTTCAACGAGTTCTCGTTGAAGCTCATTTTTATGTCCATTATTTGCTGCGTTTGATGAGAAAGGCATTTTCCGCTTTGGCAAAGCCGATCTGAGGGTAATAGTCCATGGCAGAAGGTGCGGATAGAAGTAAAAGTGCAACCTCTTCGCCAATATGCTCACGAACCCGATTAACGAGCTCTTTGCCAATTCCAAGTCGTTGATGGGTTTGGCTGACTGCTAGATCGGATAGGTAGCAGCAATAAGAAAAGTCGGTAACCGCTCTTGCGATGCCGACCAACTGCTCGCCATCCCATGCCGATACGATGAGATCAGCGTTGTCGATCATCTTTTGAATGCGGGCAAGATCATCTACAGGACGTTTGATGCCGGAGCTTCGGAATACTTCTGCAACTTGAACTGCTGTAACTGGAGCTTCAATGCGGTATTCAATAGACATGGCGACTACACCTCACAAGGATTGATTGATCTATCATAAATGGAATTAGTAATGAGTGGCAATGACTTCTTTTATCCGTTTCTTTAATTGCTCACAAGCTATAGAGGGATAAATCGTTTCGCGTTTTTGAAGAAGACCAACAGGAATAGACGCCGGATCCCAATCGACAGGGACGGGGATAACACCCTTCGGTAGCGGAGTGGTGGCGAGCACGGCGCCAACGGAAGGAACCTGCGCTACGAAGCCTGGAATAGCAGATATTTGGCTGACAGAATACAGCTGCGGCACTTTTTCATGTCTCGCGAATTGCTTCGTTAAGCTTATGTAATAAAGGCAAGTTGGGCCACCAACGAACATGAGGTGCTGAAGCAAGTCCTCGAATTTCACAGGATGATTGTGGTCGTGTATGGGATGGTTCTCAGCAGCTACGAATACAATCTTCTCCTCATACAAAGGTTCAAAGCGTAATTCAGACATGTCACTTGGCTCACCACAAATGGCAAAATCGATCTGCTGATGGCGAAGCTCCGTTGACAGCTGATCGGTATTTCCGATAACAAAGCTGCAGGTCACACCGGGCTTTGTTTCACGAAACAGCTGCAAAGCTTCCGGCATGATCTGCCTGGCGTGAGTCTCCAGCATACCAACATGAATGGTGCCGGTTTCTTCCTGCAGTACTGCTTTTGCCTGGTCGGCGACATAATGCCAGTGTTGAATCAGCCGATCAACCTCAGCGGCATAGATTCGGCCGGCAGGTGTCAGCTCTGCTTCCCAGCCCCGATTGAAAAGCTGAAAGCCAAGCTCCTTCTCCAACCGCTGAATCTGGTTCGTAATTGTAGACTGTGCATAATTGAGCTTTGCGGCTGCTTTGGCGAAGCTGCCTTCTTTTAAGATCGTTTGAAAGGCGGTTAGTTCCTTTAAATCCATGGCTTCATCTCCATCTATATAACTGAATGAGTTGTTTAATTAATTCAATTATATAGATTTAGACGAGGGAGATACAATAAAAGCATCTCAACCAAGGAGTGATGCTTATGCCTTTTATTCGGGTCAGTTATAGAGAGGATCAGTATGCAGGAGGGGAACTGCCGCTCATCAGCCGTGAGATTCATGCTGCGTTGATGGAGCATTTTCGCGTGCCGGAGGATGATTATTTCCAGCTATTCCATGCTCATAAACCAAGTGAGTTTTTCTACAGCCCAAATTACTTGAATGTCGAGAGGACGGATCGGCTGCTATATATCCAGATTACACTCAAGTCCGGACGAACCGTGGAGCAGAAGAAAAGCTTCTATTCAGAGCTTGCGCAGCGTCTGAGTAAGATCGGCATTCGTGCGGAGGACGTCTTTGTTGTGCTGGTTGGCACGGAGTTTGAGGATTGGACCTTTGGCAACGGAATCGCTCAGATGCTCGAAACCGTAAGGGAGGTACAGCCTCATGCATCCGAAGATTGATACGACTAGTGTAAAAGAGAACTATGGCGACTTCGCACCTGCGTTTGCCCGATATTCCGATGAAATCCTGTTCGGAGATTTATGGCGCAGAGAAGAGCTGCCACTTAGAGAGCGGAGCTTAATTACGGTCGCAGCACTTGTGGCAGGGGGACATACCGAGCAGCTTCCTTATCATCTTCGTCTTGCGCAAGAGAATGGCCTAACCAAGGAAGAGCTTATTGAGGCCGTTACTCACTTAGCTTTTTATGTAGGCTGGCCAAGGGCGGCCTCCGCTTTAGAACGGATTAGGTCCGATAGCTAGTAGAAATGAAAACGAAGGCATCTTGTGATGCTTTCGTTTTTTGTTTGTCCTTTACGACATTAAGGAGAAGACGATATGATAGTAATATAGAAAAATATGGATAATAAAGAGGGTGTGAGGTCGATGGGTTTTACTGAACTGGAAGGCCATCGGGTCAAGCTGCTGCCGCTGGAGCCGCAGCATGCCAAGGCTTTGTACGAATGCTCCCGCTCAGATGAACTGTGGAAGTATCTTCCTGTTAAAGTGCAAACGGAGCAGGAGATGGAGAGCTTTGTTCTTAACGCGATAAAAGGCCGAGAACGGGGCGATGAATTCCCTTTTGCCGTCTTCGACAAACAGCATAATCGAATTATTGGAACAACAAGATTTCTGCGGATTGCCCCTTCTCATCGTAACTTGAATATCGGCTGGACCTGGTATTCACCAGAGGTGTGGCGGACGGAAGTAAATACCGAGTGCAAATACTTACTCTTGAAATATGCCTTTGAACAATGGGAAGCGGTTAGAGTGGAGCTCATTACAACAACGACACATCACTGAAGGAACATCTTGTAAGGCTTTTAAGCAGGGAGGTGTAGAGGATGGCATTTGCTCCAAAAATAGATTGGTGGCTTTCTTTGATCATATGGAGCTGTATTGTCTTATTGTTCCTGGCAGCAATATCTCCTTTTGTTATAGGTGGAGCCGGAACTCTTGTAACGATCTTTATTGTTGCCTTATGCTTGCCCTGTGCGTTGCTTATACTATGGCTATGGGTGGACGTATCTTATGATCTATATTTCACCACTTCATCAAGATGCTTTCATAGCGGAGCTTCAGCGCAAATGCCCGCAATTAAAGCTTGATTGAGCATACTGAGAAGCAGCTTGCCGCCGCAGGCAAATGTATTAAGCCCCATATATGAGGGCTTTCTTTTTTTTAGTGATTTTGTGTATAGTAGTGGCTACAGATAGTAGGGCGGGAGGGCTCGAGTTGTTCCAGTTCAATCGGATAAACACATTACGGAATCAGATTTTCTTAGGCTTTATGCTCGTTATGCTGCTGGTACTTGTGTCTGTAGGCTTTTTCACGTATGGACAAGTCTCGGAGCTGCTGCGCAATAATGCTGAGAAGCATATTCAGCAGACAGCGGTGCAGGCTACAGGGAAGATGGACGTTCTGCTGCATCAAATGGATACGTTTACAATGCAGGTGGCAACTAATGCATCCATTCAAACTCTGATGGCCAAGGAAGTTGGCGGTACGCAGCTCACATTCGAGGAGCGGCAGGTCCTGCAGCATGAAATCCGGAAGCAGCAGGCTTATGTAAGTGGGGTGCAGTCCATTGAGCTGTATACGAACGGCTTTCGGGTGCTGTTTCCTCTGACAGACATCAGCCTGTTCAACCGGGTGCCAAATGAATGGATCCGCCAGGTAGATCATGCCGCGGGGCAACTGGTGTGGTTCGGGATTGATCCAAAAAATCCAAATCAGATTACAGCGATCCGCCGCGTTCGATTGATTGACCAGTCTTTTTCGAATGCAGGGTATTTATTGGTTCGTATTGATAAAAAATATTTTGAGCTGATTGATAATGAAACGTCCAGCAAAGAAGAGATGGGGCTGATCGATGGCTCTGGCCAGATTATTGCTGCTAATTTCTCGGATGATATTCCGCAGGATGTCCTTCAGCAAACGGACCGCGAGAAAATTACGATGAACGGCAAAGCGTTTATTCCGGTGCAAAAGCAGCTTGATGCGGCGGCAGGCTGGAAGGTGCTTATTCTGACGCCGGTTGATTATGCGACAGAGGGAATCTCGGTCCTTCGAACAGCTATTGAGATATCTGTTATGGTTGGGGGATTGTTGTTCCTGATCTTAACGTTTATCCTGTCGACGATGATTACGAGTCCAATCCTTAATCTGATTAAAGCAATGCGTGGGGCAAAATATGGCTCACTGAAGCCGATTCCTGTTACCTCCTCGACCCTGGAGATTAATGAACTTAATAATACGTACAATCAAATGGTCGCCTCGTTAAATGAATTAATTGAGGTCGTTTATCAGAAGGAGATTATACAGAGCCGGACAGAGCTGAAGGCACTGCAGGCACAGATTAACCCCCATTTCCTATTCAATACTCTTGAGGCTCTCTATTGGGCGCTTGAAGACAAAGAGGAAGAAGAGCTTTCGCAGGTCGTTGTTGCGATGTCAGGCTTATTCCGTTATGTCATAAACCCTGCTGACGATGACGAATGGGTAACGGTGGCGGATGAGCTGGAGCATGCTGAGCGTTATCTCAAAATTATGGAGATGCGCCTGATTGATCGCCTCACTTGGCAGATTGAAGCAGAGGAAAGCTGCCGCCGTGTTCCTATTCCGAAGCTGCTTATCCAGCCGCTTGTGGAGAACGCAATCTCACATGGAGTAGAGCAGCAGCTTGGACAAGGCGCAGTTGTAATTACCGTGGAGCCTTCGGACCGCACAGGCTATATTCGCGTATCTGTCTTCGATAATGGTCCGGGAATGAGCTTTGATAAGGTGCAGTCGCTGTATGCCGCAATGAAGCTTGGGCATGTACATGATGCCAAAGGCACTGGAGTTGGGATATCGAATGTGGATCGCAGGTTAAGGCTTTACTACGGGGAAGAGGCAGAAGGACTGCAGATACAGAGCGAGCAAGGAGTGGGCACAAAGATGTCCTTTGAAATACCGATTGAGCATGGGGGCGAGTTGAAATGAAGACAATACTAATCGTGGATGATGAACCAAGAACAAGAGAAGGTGTACGTAAAGTGCTGGAGTCCTGGTCTGCAGGACGTTACCGTATAACGACGTCAACCAGCGCAGTTGAGGCATTAAAGTGGCTGGATGAGAATGAAGCTAATCTTGTCATCACCGATATCCGGATGCCGGAGATTAATGGGCTGGAGCTAGTGGAGAAGCTGAGAGAAAGGCCTCATTCTCCTGTTATTATCGTGATTTCCGGCCATCCACAGTTTGATTACGCGCACAAAGCGCTGCAGTTTGGCGTTATCGAATATTTACTTAAGCCTTTAGATAAAACCAAGCTTGTTGAGGCAGTGGAGCTTGCTTTCCGCCGTGAAGAAGAAATGAATCGGGTTGAACGAATGGAGCGGATCGTTGATACGAAGCTGCTGGAGACAACGGAGCAGGAAACCCAATACGGTACGCAGGTGAAAGAAGCGATTCAATATCTGGATGAACATCTAGGTGAGTCGATCACGATGAAGGATACTGCGGACTACTTGCATATGAATGCGAGTTATTTCAGTGTGCTTTTCAAAGAGCAGTCCGGGCTTACATTCAGTGATTATTTAACAAGACGAAGAATGCAAAGAGCCAAGGAATTGCTGATGAATACACGTCTTTCTATAAATGAAATTGCCGAGAAGGTCGGGTACCAAACAGCCAAATATTTCGTGAAAGTATTCCGTTCACATGAAGGAGTCAGCCCCGGGCAATACCGGAAGGGCGTTTCTCATGCAGAAGAGACAATCCAATAAAAGTAGTACTTTTCCCAATTCATATGACCTTATGCTGCTGTGAAAGCGCTGTTACAATTTATTTAGCAACACAAACACATCAGTCAAAAGGGGTTGTAAACGTGTTCAAACAAACAAAGTGGATGACAGTGGCACTTATTCTAAGCCTGGCAGTTGTGACTGCGGCATGCGGCAATAACAACAACAGCAGCTCAAATGGCGGCAACACAGCGTCTAACGGGGGCTCTTCTGAAAGCGGTTCCGATAAGAAAGTGACGATTAACTTCATGCATCTGTGGCCGGAAGGCGTATCCGCAGGTCAGAATAAAATTGTGAATCAAATCATCGACGATTATCAAAAAGAACATCCAAACGTTACAGTCAAGCAAGAGGTTCTGGATAACGAGCAATACAAGAACAAATTGAAAGTCCTCTCTGCTTCCAATCAACTTCCTGATGTAGGTGTAACTTGGGCAGCAGGCTTCCTGAAGCCTTATGTTGACGGTAATTTATTCACACCAGTTGACGATCTGCTGAGCGGCGAACTGAACGGTAAATTCGTAGCAGGTACAACAGAAGCTTATGCAATTGAAGACAAAACGTATGCGCTTCCACTGGAGTTCAACATTGCTCCAATCTACTACAACAAAGAAATTTTCAAAAAATATAACCTTGAAATCCCTACAACCTACGATCAATTCAAAACGGTTGTAAAAACACTTTCGGATAACGGCGTTGCTCCAATCGCTCTTGGTAACAAAGACCGCTGGACAGGTTCCCTGTGGTATATGTACCTGGCTGACCGCATCGCTGGTCAAGAAACAGTAGCTAATGCGATTACAGGCAAAGCAAAATTCACAGATCCAGGCCTGCAGCAAGCAGCAACTGAAGTGCAGTCACTTGTTGATGCTAACGCATTCGTGAAAGGCTTTAACGGCCTGTCCAATGAAGAAGCAAAATCCGAATTTACGAACGGCAATGCGGCTATGTACCTGATGGGTACTTGGGACCTGCCTAACTTCACAACGAATGAAGATATTCCACAATCGTTCCGCGACAACGTTGGATTCTTCAAATTCCCAACGGTTGAAGGCGGTAAAGGCAACGCGGACAGCTGGGTTGGCGGACCTGGTGTAGGCCTCTTCGTATCGGAAAACTCGAAAGTGAAAGATGAAGCAAAAGCTTTCGTTCAATACTTCGTAACGAAGTGGGGCGAGAAATCCGTAACTGGCGCAGGTGTTATCCCAGCTACAAAGATCGATACATCAACACTTGAGCTGCCGCAACTGTACATCGACCTGTTCAACGAACTGAACAAAGCAAGCAGCATCACCTTGTTCGCAGACGTTCAATTGCCGGCTAATGCGGCTGAAACTCATCTGAACATGATCCAATCGCTCTTTGGCAAAGCGGTTAAGCCAGACAAATTCGCAGCTGAGCAAGACGCTGCGATTGCGAAAGGCAACTAAGTCAGACATCTAGAATAGAGGAGGCCTATCCGGCCAGATGCAACTGACCGGATAGGAACTCTCCCCTTTTGCAGAAAGGAGTCGGCCAATTTGGATAAAGTACTATCGAACAAGAAAGTTATTGCACTGTATATCCTGCCTTCTTTGCTGCTTATTCTAGCTATCGTATATATTCCTATCGTTTTGACGGGCTATTACGGGCTAAATGAGTGGAACGGAATTGGAGCAATGAAGTGGGTTGGCTTGGATAACTACGCAACACTGATTAAAGATGAAGATTTCTGGAAAAGTGCAGGACATTCGCTTTTGCTAGCTGTATTTTCAATGGTCAGTCTTATCGTTTATCTTGTGGTAGCAATGGTATTAGCGGCAAAAATTAAAGGAGCAAATCTGTTCCGTAAAATTTACTTAATTCCGATGCTGCTGTCCTCAGTAGCAATTGCACAGCTTTGGCTCAAAATCTATCATCCTACTAACGGTATTATGAATAGTTTGCTGGAATCCCTTGGCGTTGCAAATCCCCCCGCTTGGCTTGCAGAAACGGATCTTGTTCTGTTCGCATTGTTTATTCCGATTCTGTGGCAATACGCGGGCTTCTATATTCTGATTTATTACGCAGCACTGAAGAACATCCCGTCTTCACTTGAAGAAGCAGCTAAGATCGATGGAGCGAACTCCTTCCAAATTGCTTGGAGAATCAAATTCCCGCTCGTGATGGAAGTTGTTAAAGTAACGATTGTCCTTGCTGTGGTTGGTTCCTTGAAGTATTTCGACTTGATCTATGTAATGACTGACGGTGGTCCTAACGGCTCTAGTGAAGTAATGGCATCCTATATGTACCACAAAGCATTCAAAGCTTATGACTTCGGCTATGGCAGTGCAATTGGATTCTTCCTGCTCCTTATCTGTCTCATTGCGACTTATATCATCCGTAAGGCAACGGCAAGTAAGGATACGATTCAATATTCTTAAGTTTTTCATTCTGTAGGATTTTGCTTACGAAGCAAAGAATCATATGCTTACGAAGTAAGAATCATCACGAACAGCCCTTGTAGGCTGTTTGTGTGATCATTCTTTTTAGGAGGGTACGCTTCATGTCATCTACAACTATGAAACTGGGCGGCGAAGCGAAATCCGGTTCGAGAATAGGAATGAAGGTCGGCTATGCTGTACTGTACATTGTTCTCATTGCCGTTGCAGTGTTCCAGGTTTATCCGCTTGTCTGGTTAATGTTCTTCTCACTTAAGAATAACCAGGAAGTTTTTAATCTCTCGCCCTTTGCCTTGCCTTCCCCTCCACATTGGGAAAACTACAGCAAAGTGTGGAGTGCTGGCAATATTGATACTTACTTCTTGAACAGTGTATGGATTACTGTTGCGGCTACCGTATTGACGATTGTCTTTGGCAGCTTGGTTACCTTCGCAATAACTCGTATGAAATGGAAGCTCAGCTCGCTTGTCCTTGGTCTCTTCATGGTAGCGATGATGATCCCCGTTCATTCGACGCTTATTCCACTGTTCAGCATGTTTAACAAAGTACACCTGATCGACAATCCGTTGTCTCTGATCCTGTCATATGTGGCTTTTAATATGCCAATCACGATCATGATCCTTCTTGGCTTCTACTACGCGCTGCCGAAGGAAGTAGAAGAAGCGGCTGTTATTGACGGAGCAAGTATTCATACCGTCTTCTTCCGGATCATTTTCCCAATGACAAGCTCGGTGCTCGCTACTACGGGAATCATCAACATGATCTACAACTGGAATGAATTTATTTTCGTCAACACGTTTATCAGCTCGGATAAGTTTAAAACATTGACCGTTGGTGTCCAGAACTTTATCGGTCAATACACAACCGACTGGGGCGCAATTGGTGCGACACTGATGATCAGTATTCTGCCAATCCTCATTACGTTCCTGTTCCTCAGCGACCGTATTGTAGAAGGTATTGCTGCAGGCTCGGTAAAAGGTTAACTCTCTAAGTAAAGTAAAAAAGGAGCTATCCCATAAGTCATTAAAATGACGATGGGATGGCTCCTTTTTTTTTGGGAGTTAAGTGACAACCTCCCTATTCGAATGGAGAGTTAAGGTCCCCAGGGGACCTTAACTCTCCACTAACCAAGCTTTTGGAGTTGGTTAAGAGCCCTAAGGTACCTTATGTCTGCGTGATCAGGCTGTTTTAGTACTTTTTATGCCTAATGAAGCGAAGTTAAGGTCCCCAAGGGACCTTAACTCACCGCTAACCAAGCTTATGGAGTTGGTTAAGAGCCCTTTGGGACCTTAAGTTTGCGTGATCAGGCTGTTTTAGTGCTTTTTATGCCTAACGAAGCGAAGTAAGGTCCCCAAGAGACCTTAACTCTCCGCTAACTAAGCTTTCGGAGCTGGTTAAGAGTCCTCAGGGACCTTAAGCTACCCTGCAACATGTGATCCGGTTCTATGGCGAGCAGTACTCTTTTGAGACAGCCACTTTTTGTTCTTAATGCAATTCAGTTTTATGATTCCCCTGTAGCGGAGTAGCCTGACAAAGCCGTTCGGTGAAGACGGATCCCCGGATCGAAACCGCAATAAGCGTAACCGTTGCAAAGAACGATAAGAGCAGGGGAGACAGGATACTGTAAAAAGGGAATAGAACAACCAGCATAATGATTCCGGCTGTATAAGGAGCAGAGATGACACCTGCGGCAATTCGCATAAACAGCATATTACCGAGTAAATACAGGGCAGGGCCTGCCAATATAACGACAGCGGTCTTTATCTCCAAATGACCGGTTGGATGCGCGAGCACGAGCTCATCGGCAACGGCAGATAAGATAATACCTCCAACCAAGAGCAGATGCGTATACGTATATGCGGAGCGGGCAACTCGGCCGGGATCATTGGAATGAGCAATAAAGTGATGTCCTGTTTTGGCCGTCATATTAAAGTAGATCCACCACATGGTAACTGTACTAAGGAAAGCTGTGGCAAATGAACTAAGGGCAAGGATATCCCATTCATGTTCGGCGAAGGTCGCCCCTGTAACGAGAATGGACTCACCTAAAGCAATAATAATGAACAATCCGCATCGCTCCGCCATATGGGAACCTTCGACATCCCACACGGTTGTAGGGGTTTTGCCGATCTTGGGAACCCAGAAGCCAAGGGAAGGGGAAAGATATTCGATGAATAGCGCAATGCACCATAGAGTCAGCCGGGTTTCCTCATGGGCAATTCCTCCAGCAATCCAGAAGATTCCGGATAAAGTCAGCCAGCTAAGAATGCGGATAAAGTTGATGCGGAGCTCTGTTGAGCCCTTTTGAAGAACCCAGACGGTATAAGCGGTTCTTCCAACCTGGAACAACGTGTAGGCACAGGCGAAATAAATGCCTGACTTCTCAAATGCTTCCGGCAATGAGGCCGACATAATAAGTCCAACGAGCATAAGTCCTATCAGCATAAATCGTACACGAGAGGTTTCTGGATTAAGCCAGTTCATCACCCAAGCGGTGAAAATCCAGACCCACCAGACGGCCATCGTGAGAATTCCTAACTGAAAGGCGCCTTCCCACGTAAAATTTTTCAGAAAAGAATGGGATAACTGGGTAACAGCAAAAACAAAAATTAAATCAAAAAATAATTCAATAAAGGATACTTTCCCTGATTCGCTGTTGCCTCTGCTGCGAAATAGGACGGCATCTGAAGTCAACCTCTTCATTCTTTCTCTCCTTTTGTTTCCACGGATTTTGTAGATTGTATCACGTGATAATTGAAAAGTCATCGTTTCAGGAGAAGGTAACGTATATATAGAAAGTTAGAGACTTCAAGCTAAGGTGGGCTGTTATGAAGGTTGAGATAAAGGCTGTCGAGTTACCCGGAAAGCAAATACCCCGTACGATGAAAGCTATGGTCTATGAAACGTATGGATCACCTGATGTTCTACAGATAAAAGAGATAGAGGTTCCTGCACCAAAAGATCATGAAGTGCTGATTGAAGTCCATGCTGCTTCTGTTAATTCATGGGATTGGGATCTCCTCCGCGGCAAACCGTACATAAACCGTATTGGCGGACTTAGTAAACCACGGTTTCCGATTCTTGGTGCAGATATTGCCGGGAAGATCATCGCTGTTGGTGACTCCGTCAAACGCTTTCAGCCAGGGGAGGAGGTGTTTGGGGATCTGTCTGGCTGCGGCTGGGGCGGATTTGCTGAGTATGTATGTGCAAGTGAGGAAGTGTTGACTCCAAAGCCTACGGGGATAAGCTTCGAGCAAGCGGCGGCGATTCCTCAAGCGGCCGTTCTAGCCTTACAAGGGCTGCGGGATAAAGGGGATTTCCAACAGGGTCAGCGTGTCCTCATTAATGGGGCTGGCGGAGGAGTGGGTACATTTGCTCTCCAATATGCCAAGTGTTTTGGGGCAGAAGTAACCGCTGTAGACAGTACAGCCAAACGCGATATGCTGCTTTCCATTGGGGCTGATCATTTCCTGGATTATACAAAAGAAGACTTTACGGCTGGCGGACAGCAATACGATCTTATTCTCGATGTTGTTGGTACCCGCTCTGTCTTCGAAATAAAACGCGCACTTCGATCAGGTGGTGCCTATGTCATGATTGGCGGGCTAATGCCACGTCTTCTTCAGGCTTTGCTTGCAGCACCTCTGATCGCCAGGCTCGAAAAGAAGAAAATAACGATACTGATACATAAGCCAAGCCATGACGATCAGATGGTAGGAAGTCGCTTATCGAGGCAGGTCAGGTCATTCCTGTTATTGATCGGCAGTATGAGCTGAGCGATGCGGTCGAAGCGTTCCGATATTTCGGAACAGGCGAAGTGAAGGGTAAACTTATCGTCCGGATGAAGAGCTAAAAACCGTTAGTCCAGATCTTACTCCGCTGCTTTTTCATCAAGATTTTCATTATAGGCCAATATCCCACGTTTAAAATAATGGAGCTTTTCGTCAGTGGTAGTCTCCATTAAATTAGTAATCAGCAGTTCAACACTTTCTTTGTAGCTTTCGCTATTGTATAGAGCCATAGCTAGAAATACTTGGATGGCGCGGTTCTCGGGAAATTCCTTCATCCCTCTGCTTAAAGTCTCAACTGCTTTCTCGTAATGCCCCCAGTAGCGGTATGTACTTCCGAGGCCCATTAAGCATCTTTCCAGATCAGCACCACTTAAGCCGAGCTCAATAGCCCGCTCATAATAAGGGATAGCCAAATTTCCAAGACCGGTATTATCATAAGCTATCCCTGTCTGGTAATTAATCTCCGTATCATCCGGGTATTCCGACAGCAGCTCTAACAACTGCTCACGTACTTCACTCAACATCTCTTGATCTTGCTTCGCTCGTCCTTCTTCACGCCGTTTAATTAATTCACTCAATATGTCTCTTGTCATCATGTCACCATCCTCGAATTTACAAGTGTTTATCTACTTCTTGAATCATATAACAAACAAAGAACGGAAGTAACCCACAAGCATGGGTTACTTCCGTTCTTTTTCTACCTGTTCCCCCACCCCAATAGAAGACTTCGGCGAGGAATAGAGGGAAAAGTTTCTCCTGGAAGAGCGTAGCGCTTGCCTTTGCATACACTTTGCAACCTTTGAATATTGTTCAGGCAAAGTGTATGCAACAGCAACTGGAAGGAGAACTTTTCCTGTCATGACGAGTTCCGTATCTCGAGATTAGTTCTCTCGATAGGCAAAGTAATCGAAGTCTGCATATTCACTCCGCCCCGATGTATCCTGACACTGCATACCAACAAATGCACCGGTGAAGAAGCCGCCGCCTTGGATATAATCATCCGACAGTTTGTGAGATTCGAATGTAACAGGCAGTGTCGTCCAGTGATCGCCATCGAAGGAATACGAATAGCGGTATGTCAATTCCGTTACATCAACGCGAATATAGACATATTCCACGTTGTCCGGGATAACAACCTCCGCTCCCTGAAGTGGCTGCGAGAACGAGAAATTATCGCAGGCAACGAGCTCAAGAATGCGGCCTTTCTCTTCATGCCAAGTGATCTGGCAAGACGTCCAGTTCTGCGTATTGTAGTAATTCACAAGACCAGCCGACTGTTGGAATGTCGTTGGGTTGAAAGCAACCTTCGTCTCTGCCGTAAAGTTGAAATGCTGCCAGCGGCGGGCAACAAAGGCTTGCGTGAACTTCGATGTCAGCGACTCTTTACCGTAGATACGCAGATGGCCCGGGTTGTCTTTCAAGGAAACGATCTTTTCGCCAAGTGGAATACGCAGGGTCTGGAAATGAAGGTTCAGCGTCTCGGAATCAAATTCATCCTTCTCCGGGAAATCAGGCCCCCATACGACTTCTTCGATGTTAGGCCCTTCAATAGTCAGTGATGGCTTGTTGCCGCCAACGACATAGGGCCAGTCGTTGTTCCACTCGAGACGCTGGATTGCAGTCTCGCGTCCAAGCGGACAGAAGCCGCGTGGATCAAGCAGTGGTTGACCTTCCCGAGACAGCGGACGTCCAACCAGGTGAACAAGGAACCACTCATCTGTATGCGTTTGGACGATCGAAGCATGTCCCGCTTTTTGCAGTGGAATACGCGGATGGGCATGCGACGAGATCAGCGGATTTTCCGGATGAACCTCATAAGGTCCACGAAGCTCCTTCGAACGGGCGATCGTCGCCTGATGATCGTATTTTGTTCCGCCTTCAGCAGTCAGCAGGTAATAGTATCCGTTGATCTTGTACAAATGAGGGGCTTCTGTCAGCTTAATATCCGTTCCTTTGAAGATGACCTCTGCTTTGCCAACAAGCTTTTGCGCGGCAGCGTCATATTCCTGCAGAACAATGCCGTAGAACGGATGATTACCGACTCTTTGATCCCACAGCATGTTAACAAAATACTTTTTGCCATCCTCATCATGGAAGAGGGAAGGGTCAAAGCCGGAGCTGTTCATATGGATTGGTTCGGACCACTCACCGTCAATCGTGTTGCAAGTCACAAGGTAGTTATGGCAGTCCTTCCAATTTCCTTCCACCACTTTCACATCGGTGTAAATGAGCCAGAATTGGTTGTCACTATAGGACAATTGAGGTGCCCAGACGCCACCGGAATCCGGGTTACCCATCATATTCAGTTGGCTGAGGCGATTCAGCGGGCGAGACGCAAGCCGCCAATTTTTCAAATCTTTTGAATGATAAATCCCAACGCCAGGGAACCATTCGAAGGTAGACACTGCAATATAATAATCTTCGCCTACACGGCAAATGCATGGATCAGGGTTAAAGCCGGGCAAGATCGGGTTCTGAATAACGGCCATATCGATAAAATTCTCCTCTCAACGTTCACGAAATAAGCTAATGGAAAGACTGGAAATAGAAAGAAATTACCCTTCTTCGTCACCTGAATCGATTAGCTGTTATGTTATGATAACAATATATTATCAAGGTATTAACGGATATCCCATATCCATAGTGAGAAGATATTTACCCAAATCAAGCAATATGATGCATCATGCGGGAGGCGTTTGGAATGGAGCAAAAAGAACGACAAAAAAGAGAGTTTATACTTCCTGATATGGACTCTACTTTCCGCGTCTTTGGTGCTCATTGGAGAACCGTTGACAAGGATTGGAGCTATCCGCTGCATAAGCATCCTATATTCGAAATTAACCTGGTTCTATCCGGAATGCAGGAGTTTATTGTTGATCGAACGCGGTATGAACAAAAGCCAGGTGACCTGCTGCTGTTTAGACCTGGAGACCGGCATGAAAGCAGAGTGATTGGCGAAGAGGAGATGACGTATTACTGTCTCCATTTTGATGTGGATGAGCCTTCTTTTCGCGAGCTGCTTTGCCGCAGTCCTAGATGCTTTTATCCTTCAGATAGTGAACTTGCGATGGCGATCCGTCCTGCATTGGACAAGCTGATCGAGTTAACCTCGGAGGAATCGGTTGTGCGGACGGAAGCCCGTATGCATATATTGTCGGCTTTATTTGAGTTGTTTGCCGTTATCAGCGGTACTTTGTCCAAGCTCAATCAGGATCCGGCAGGAGCCCGAAGCTCGGAAGTTGCTTCTCAAGTTGCAGCTCTGCTGGAGCAAGCAGTGGAGGATGTAGAACTGGATGATAAGGATACGATAACAGCTATTGCGGTTACGTTAGGTTACAGCACCTCTTCGGTGAACCGTATGTTTACCCGCGCGTTTGGCGTATCGCCAAGGCAATATTTATCGACGTTAATGCTGAAGAAATCTAAGCTTCTGCTTATGGATCCTGAGCTTACTGTGGAAGAGATCTCTACAAAGCTTGGGTACAACAATATTGCACATTTCAGCAGACAGTTCAAACGGTGGACGGGGGAGTCACCAAGCCGTTATCGCTACCGATTTCATGAATGATGGATAAGATAGACAATAATGTTTAGAATGGTAAACTATAGGTTAGGTATTTTTAAGCGGCTGGGAATAAGAGGAGTGATAAGTAATGCGAAGCCATACCCGAAGGCGCTACCTATTAAGTCTGTTGACCGGCTTATTACTTATCCTTTCGTCATGCGGGATTGCAGAGATGACCTTTCATCCAACTGCTGATACAAAAACGATAAATATTGGAGTAACCTTCTCGCCTAATTCCTTAAACCCTCTGTCACCGGCTGGACAAGTCTCTTCCTATATAGCGGGTTTAATGTATTTGCCACTTGTAGAGCTGGATGACGATCTGACGTTCAAGTCGATGCTGGCGGATTCCATTACGACAACGGATCAATCTGTATTTACAATTCATCTGAATCAGGATGCCACATGGAGTGACGGTACGCCAATCACTGCAGATGATGTTATCTATACGCTGAAGCTTATGACGAATCGAGATATTGCGTCTAACTATGCCTATATGTTCGGGATTATTGAGGGTGTAGATTCAGAGGGATATATGCCTAAGGGACAGTCGGAATTAGCCGGAGTTCAGAAGGTCGATGAACATACCTTGACGATCAAGACAAAAGCACCAACAACGTTAATTATTTTCCAGGATACGATTGGCCGTGATTTGCTGACGCTTTCGAAAGCTGAGCTTGAGGACGAGTCTCTGGAAATGATTAAACAGGGTGATTTTGTGCAAAAATCAGCCGTCACAAGCGGCCCGTATAAGCTGGATAGTTACGAAAAGGATAAGCTAGTTCAGATGACAGCGAATAAAGCTTATTTCAAAGGCGAGCCGCATATTACCCGGTTAAATGTGAAGGTGCTGCCTAGCTCAATCATCGCGGCGCAGCTTCAAAATGGGAAGATCGATATGAACATTCCGTCATTTGGCGTGATTCCTATTCAAGATCATGGGATGGTCAAATCACTGTCTGATGTAACGACAATCGACGGGCCATCGATCGCAACTCAATTGATGTACATCAATGAACAAGTGCTGCCAAGTGCGAAGCAAAGAAAAGCGATATCCTGCGCGATTAACCGCGAGAGGATTGTAAATAATCTGCTGCGTGGAGCAGGGGAAACGGTGGATGGATTTTTTACAAGCTACAGCCCTTATGTAGATCCTAGTGTTATGCAGGTGGAATATAATCCGGATAAAGCAAAAAGCCTGCTCGCGGAGTCAGGCTGGCAATCCGGTACAAAATTGACGTTATCCGTCTTGTCCGGAGACAGCACGCTGGAGCAGGCGGCTCGTATGATGGGCGATGATTTGAAGGCAGTTGGGATCGACGTTAATATTCAGATGCTCGATTTTGCTTCCTTGGTGGATAGGCTCGTCAAGAAAGACTACGATCTTGGCATCATGACAGTTGCGATGTCACTTGTAAATCCACTGCCGGATATTGCTTATTTTCTGCAAAAAGGGAATCCTAACGGTTATGCAAATCCCGAGGTGAATAAGGTGCTGTCATCCCTTCAGTCGGAGACGGAGGAAACGGCGATTAAGCAAGCCTATAGCAGGCTGCAGCAGATTACGGCAGAAGATGTGCCCATGCCGTCCATCTATGCCACTCGTGCCCTTGGCGCAGTTAATCATAAGGTGATCGGCGCAACGCCAAAGGATTACGGTATGTTCATCAATGTGGAGAATTGGGATATTAAGCGTTAAATTTATTCGAATCGAGAGTTAGAACAACCGGACAATGATCGCTGCCGAGTATCAGGCTGTCGATGCCAGAATCGACGATGCTTGGAGCGAGTCTTGCTGACGCCAGAAAATAGTCAATACGCCAGCCGACATTCCGTTCCCGGATCTTCGGCATATAGGACCACCAGGAGTAAGCATCAGTTTGCTCCGGATACAAATAACGGAACGTATCGATAAACCCGGAGTCCAGAATCCGCGTCATTTTCTCCCGTTCTTCATCAGTGAAGCCGGAGTTGCCGCGGTTGGATTTCGGGTTTTTCAGATCGATTTCCTGATGGGCCACATTCAAATCCCCGCAAACAATAACAGGTTTATGCTCGTCCAGCTGCGAGAGATAGCTTCTAAACTTGTCTTCCCATTCAAGCCGGAGCTCCAGCCTCGACAGATCACGTCTTGCATTTGGCGTATACACATTCACGAGAAAGAAGTCTTCAAGCTCCAGTGTAATGACTCGTCCCTCGTTGTCATCATCTTCTTCGCCTAGCCCATAGCTTACCGAAAGAGGCTTATGCTTTGTGAAAATCGCCGTACCGGAGTATCCCTTTTTCTCGGCATAATTCCAGAACAAATGATACTGTTCGCCTAGCTCCATCGTAATTTGACCCTCTTGAAGCTTTGTCTCCTGCAAGCAGAAAAAGTCTGCATCCATGTCATTAAAATACGTCATAAATCCTTTATTTACACAGGCTCTAAGGCCATTTACATTCCAAGATACAAGCTTCATATAGCGGTATTCTCCTTCTCTATCATCTCTAGTACTACTAGTGTAACACATGGCATCATCCTCGAAGTCCCTAAAAATTTGCCTTTGCGGCATACGTCTGCCAAGTGATTCTGCTACAATAAAGGGACAGATTATGAGAAAGAGGAGATCACATGAAGTTCAGACCATGTATCGACCTGCACAGCGGGAAAGTTAAGCAAATTGTTGGGGAGACGCTGGATGCCAATCCACAGCGTGTCGTTGAAAATTTTGTATCCGAGCATGACTCGGCTTATTATGCTTCGATGTTCAAGCGGGACGGCCTGACAGGTGGTCATGTCATTATGCTTGGCGGAGGTAATGAAGAAGCTGCATTAGCAGCGCTGCGTGAATACCCTGGCGGCCTGCAAATTGGCGGCGGCATCACAGCAGACAATGCGGCTCAATACCTGGAAGCAGGCGCTTCGCAGGTTATTGTCACTTCGTATATTTTCCGTGATGGCGAGCTCAACATGGACAACTTGAACAAGATTGTATCCGAGGTTGGTAAGGACAAGCTCGTGATCGATCTGAGCTGTAAGCAAAAGGATGGAAGCTGGCATGTCGTCACGAATCAATGGCGGACGTTCAGCAACTTTGAGGTCAATGAAGCGAATCTTCGCGAGTTGGAATCGTATTGCAGCGAGTTTCTTGTTCATGCGGTAGATGTAGAGGGGAAACGGACAGGCATTTTAGAAAGCTTGGTCGAGCAGTTGGCGGCTTGGGTGAAAATCCCGACTACATATGCGGGCGGCGCCCGGTCTTTCGAGGATTTGGAGCTGTTCCGCCGTCTGACTAACGGCAAGCTGGATATTACGATCGGCAGCGCGCTGGATATCTTCGGCGGCAACTTGTCCTATGATGAGGTAGTGGCATACTGCCGGCGGTAGAGAGGTCGAAGTTAATCCCTAGAATTGGAACGCAAAAAATGTATCTCCTACACCGAATCTGCAAACATAAATAGCTGTCTGCAGATTCGGTGTTACGGTTGCTGTTGCCATTGTGAAAATTTGAATTTACTCGTTTTACGAGATTTCACAATGGCAAAGGCAAGCGCTTCGCTCCTCCAGGAGATACATTTCTCGCTTATCCTCTCTTGGCGATTAAAAACGACCTCTCTTTTTTTATGCCTTTAACAGTAAAAATGTAAACTTCAACTATTCTTTGCCATGGCGCATAAACAGCCACACCCCGAACAGAATTACGATGCCTGCGCTAAGCTGCCAGGCGGTCAATGCCTCTTTCAGCAACGCCCACGCCAGGATCGATGCGATAACCGGTTCGCCTAGTACGGACATTGAGACGGCTGTGGCGTTCATATATTTCAGCAGCCAGTTGAATAAATAATGACCAAACAAGGTTGGTACAATCGCGAGAAGAAGGAAGATGCCCCATTCATGCGAGCTGTAGCCGGTAAAACGATAATCTTGGATGAGGTTATAGATCGCAAGGGTTGTGGCGGCAATCGCAAACACAAGGAAGTTGTAGGCGAATGCGCTTATATTGTTCCGCAGCTGTTTACCGATCAGCATATGAATGGCAACCGCAATCGTACCCAGAATCGACAACACATCTCCGTACAGCGCTTCCTGCGATAACGCGAGGTCGCTTGAGCCTATAATGACAGTTCCGATCATTGCAATGCCCATGCCAAGCAGCATAATCCGGTTTGTCTTGGTCTTGAAAAGCAGGTAGGAGCCAAGCATAACAAGAACTGGCTCGAGCGCCAGGAAGATGGTTGAGCTGGCGACGGTTGTATAGTTCAGGGATGACATCCACAGAAGAAAATGCAAAGCAAGCATGACGCCGGAGGCAAATAACAGCAATATCTGGCGGGCGCTGTGCTGGGTAAGCTCGCGCCGGTATTTCCAAGCGAGCGGCAGCATAATCAGAATGGTTAGATACAAGCGGTACATACCGATTACCGATGGCTCGGCACTCGACCACTTTATGAAGATTGATGAGAACGAGATGGCAATAATGCCAACGACATAGAGCAGCTCGTAGGCGTAGTTTGATGCGCGATTCATGAATGATACTTCTCCCATGCAATAAATTAGAATAAAAAACCCAACATGTAATACTACTACAGGAGGGCAAACGGGAGCAATTTGTAACTCCTGCCTTTCCTTGCGAGCCTCTTGAAAAAACGATTGACAGTTGTTTCCTTTCTCGTTATGATCAGTACCAATAGAGATGGATTGACGAAAATGTCAGTCTGTCAGAATGAGATCGAATCGACTGGACGAACCAGAGATTCAATGGAAGACGGCTTCGGCTGAGTCCATTGGATCTTTTTTTTATTCCTAAATCCTACTATTCCAATGAGGAAAAGATGGAACGAGTAAGACAAACCAAATAGAGGAGGTGCCGGCTATGTCGACGGCATTATTGGAAATTGTAGATGTGAGCAAAACGTTCCGCTCCGCAGGAGATGCGGTCCCGGTTCTGGATCGGCTGAAGCTGACAGTTAATCAAGGGGAGATTGTATCGATTATAGGACCAAGCGGCTGCGGCAAGAGCACACTGCTCAAGATTGTTGCAGGGCTTGATATCGATATCGAAGGCCGTGTTCTGCTTGAAGGGGAGCCGGTGAAGAAGCCTTCTCAGGAAAAAGGATTTATTTTTCAAGAGCATCGTTTATTCCCTTGGCTGACGGTCGAGCGGAACATTGCCGCAGATCTGTCTCTTCGGAAGCCTGATGTCAGAAGGAAGGTTGATGAGCTGATCAAGCTGGTCAAATTGCAAGGTTTTGAAAAAGCCTATCCGAAGCAGCTGTCAGGCGGTATGTCCCAGCGTGTTGCGATTGCAAGAGCCTTGCTCCGCAATCCGAAGGTACTGCTGCTCGATGAGCCATTTGGCGCTCTTGATGCCTTCACCCGCAGTCATATGCAGGAGGCTCTGCTCGATATATGGCGGGAGAACCGTACAACAATGCTGTTTGTGACCCATGATATCGATGAAGCGGTCTTTCTCTCTCATCGGGTTATCGTGCTCGACGCACGTCCCGGCCGAATCAAAACGATCGTACCCATCGATCTTCCGTTTCCTCGAAAAAGAACAGGCGCTGCGTTCCAGGAGCTTCGCACTCTGATATTGCGGGCTTTGGAGCATGAGGAGCCAGAGAACGGCTCCGTCAGTTACACAATCTAGCGGCAGCGGAGATTGTCATTGTATCTAGCGGTTAGCGGAGGTTGTTTCGGTCGAGTGTGACTATTGCGTGTTTGTTTTTAACCGAAGAAACCGTTTAATCAAAAAAACAAACCGCAAGGAACAATCGATTGAAACAACCGGAGCGCCCAAGGAGCAATCGACTGAAATAACTGAAGCGCTGAAAGGAGTAACAGAAATGTCTAACCCAACAACAGAAGCTTTAAAAGGGGTTGCACCTTCCCAAGTTACAGCAAAGCCGATTGCGTCCAATCACACGACAAGGAAGAAGGGGGATTTCAAGGGGAGAAAATTTTTGCTTGGCAGCCTGCTGCCTCTAATCATTCTGGGGAGTTGGCAATATGTAAGCGGGACAGGAATCGTGGATCCAATGTTGTTCCCAGCACCTTCATCGATTATAAAAGAGTTCTATGAGATGGTTGTGTCCGGCGAACTATTCCGGCACCTGGAGATTAGTGTGCTCAGGGCATTGCTTGGCTTCCTGCTTGGCGGCAGCCTTGGGCTGCTCTTTGGTCTTGCGGTGGGGATGTTCAGCAAGTTCGAAGAGCTTGTGGACCCTACCGTGCAAATGATTCGTACCGTACCGCTGCTTGCGATTACGCCGCTGTTTATTTTATGGTTCGGCTTTGGGGAGACGTCGAAAATATTACTTATTGCGCTAGGGTCGTTCTTTCCGCTGTACGTCAATACGTTTCTTGGCGTGCGGAATGTGGATTCAAAGCTGTTTGATGTGGCGCGTGTCCTGGAGTTCAAGCGGGTGAATCAAATGCTGCGACTCGTTCTACCGGCAGCGATGCCTAATGTTCTCCTTGGTCTGCGGTTATCAATCAGTATTGCATGGCTGGTGCTGGTTGTAGCGGAGCTGATGGGAGCCGATCGGGGCATTGGCTACTTGATCCAGGATGCCCGGTCGTTTATGCGTACGGAGGTTGTATTTATTGGGATTATCCTGTTCGCTGCCGTAGGCAAATTAACAGACTCGCTCGTACGGGTGCTGGAACGTCGTCTGCTCAAATGGCGCGACAGCTACAGAGGATAATTACATTTGAGGTGGATTGACGCTTGGCGGCAGCTTGGCAGCTTCCGCTTCGAAATATTGCTTAAGCTCGGCTTCTTTACGTGGGTCCGTCATCGTTACTTTGCCTTCCAAATGCTTGGTCACAAACAGCTCCCATGATGGTGCTGTCTTATGAGAGCGCATGGAACGGACCGCATTTTTGACGAGTCTGCGTTCTTTGGCATTTGTGTATTGATCCTTGTATTTCTGCTTGTAGCCGTCAAAATCAAGATGATCAAATACCGCCCGGAACACATCTGCCGTCATGATCGCATCGTCGAGTGCGCGATGGGCATTGCCTGCAGAGGTCAGATTCAGATCGGCTATAGCGCCTTCTACGCTGACGTCGTTCGTAACATTTTTATAACGAAGATAGCCTTTAAGCAGATCAAAAGAATCAACGGAAAGCCAGAAGGCATCATCCATCTTGTGCATCCGCGTATCAAAGACAATTCGCTTCATGTCTTCGCCGCCCCAGGTCATGATGATAAACGATTCACCTCGGTCCAGCCACTTGATAAACTCCTCTATGACACGAGGGAATCTTGGTGCTATATCAATCTCTTCCTGCGGAATACCTGTTTTTTTCTTAATAAAGGAATTCAGCTTGGAGAAGTAGACCGGTCTGATTAAGGAAGAAAAGATATCTGTCTGCTGCAAGTCAGCATTCAGCCGTACAGCGCCAATCTCGATGACTTCCATCGGAAGGTCACTCGCGAATTTGCGTCCGTTAAATTCAATGTCCAGAATTATATAATCCATATATTAACCCCCGATTAATTGCTCATGCCTATCCATTCTAACAGAAATCAGGAGTGAACAGGAGTGAGCGTATGAGAACCTCATGAGAGGATCATGGTAGAAGGAGCAAAATCTATGGCCCGGAATGTCATCAAGGATCAGCAGCAAAGGGAGCTGCGCCGCAATCAGATCTTAACGGCAGCAGCCTCGGTCTTTACCAAACGCGGTGTAGCTGTGGCGAAAATATCGGATATTGCGACCGAAGCGGGATTAAGCTACGGTCATGTTTATAATTTTTTTGAATCCAAGGAAGAGATTCTACTTGTGCTCGTACAGTCCTCGCAAGAGAGGTATACGGAGCTATTGCAGGAGGCGCGGAGCGGCAGTGGAACGGTCATTGATAAGCTGAAGCGGCTGATCAGCCAATATATGCACAGCAGCAGGACCGGAACGATGTATTGGGTTGTGCTGCAAGCACAGGCAACCGAAGTGTTAAGCTCGGACGAGAAGGAGATCATTCACCAGAATGTGCATCGTAACCGCGATCTTCTGGCGGATATTTTGCTTGACGGTCAGGTAGAGGGTACGATTGCTGATGGTGATCCTCTTGAACTGGCAACACTCTTACTTACGCTGTTCCATAATACGGCGATGTGGGCGTATCGCGGGTTTGGCGAGCCTTCTGATCATGTCATAGACATTATGTTGAGGCTGGTTGTGAAGTAATCTTAGTAAATAGATTGGAATTATATGAAAAATGGTTGACAGGAATTGGGTCAGCTGTTAATATCAAAATCACCAAATGACAAATTGATCATTTTATCAGTTTGTCGCAAACAGGAGAATAATGAATCGACTGGTTCACCGGAGATTCGATTTTATAACCGTCCACCTGATCACAGGGGCGTTTATGGAATCGAATCTTTTTTATTCTCTAAATCCGATTAAATAGATGAGTAAACTAAGGTTAAGGGGATGGAGCTTATGAAGAGAAACAAGTTACGAGCACTTACAATTACGGCCATGTCGGTTATTGCACTGGTATCGGTGCTGGCTGGCTGCGGTAATAACAGCAAGGCTTCGAATGAGAAGCCCGAATCAGATTCGGCAGCGGCACCAGCGAGTGAAGCAACTGAACGTCCGCACGTTACCGTAAACGTTGCAATTAACGGCGGATTGTCGCCGCTGCTTCTGGCCAAGCAAAAAGGCTGGCTGGAGGAAGAACTCAAGCCGCTGAATGCAGAGGTAAGCTGGAGTGAATTCCAAAGCGGACCTCCACTGCTGGAGTCGCTCGCCTCGAAGCGAGTAGATCTCTCCTTCCTTGGCGATGGGGCAACGATCTCTGGTTTGTCGGCGAACCTGCCATTCGAAGTTATTGGGCTGGTCAGTGATGGCAAGCTTGCGAATTCGATTATCGTGCCGAAGGATAAAGGAGTTTCAAAGGTTGAGGATTTGAAAGGCAAGTCCGTTGCGGTTGCGAAAGGAACAACGGCACATGTTTTTCTGCTGAAGGTACTTGAGAAGCATGGGCTGAGCGATAAGGACGTTAATCTTATTGCGCTGCAGCCAGAGGATGCATTACCTGCGTTCGAGACTGGCAAGGTGGATGCGTGGGTAACCTGGGATCCTTATACGACAAAGGAAACGGCATCTGGCAAGGCGACCGTTATTGCGGGAGCGGAGGAAGGAATCGCGGCACCGGTATCCGCCATTGCAAGATCGGAGTTTGCGGAGAAGAATCCGGAACTGGTCACCGCATTTTTGAAAGTATATAAACAAGCCATTGACTGGCAGAACGCTAATAACGACGAAGCGGTTCAGATCTATGCCGATCTGAAGAAGATTGATGCAGGTGTAGTGAAGGCGCTGCTTGCAAGCTCGGCCCCTAATCTTCGAGTGTATACCCAAGAAGAGCTGGATGCGCAGCAGAAGTCGGCGGAGCTCTTGCTCAGCAACGGCTTCATTAAAAATAAGGTTAGCTTCCAGGACCATGTAGCGTTTAGTTATCTTGAGAAGCTGTCCCAATAAATATTACAAATTAAAGGAGCGATTATCCATGACTCAATCAACAGTCGACACATCCCGTCAATTTGATCTTTTCTCGAAGCGCCAAATCCAAGGCGGTCCACGTTTCTTGCAGCGTTTGGCTGATGGCCTTGAAGAGCGTCCCTACGAATTATTCACATTGAAGCCGCTTGGCCCGGTGATCGGTGCTGAGATTGAAGGAGTGGACCTTAGAGAGCAGGTATCGCCGGAGGTGAAGGCTGAGCTGCATCGTGCATTACTGGAGTGGAAAGTGCTCTTCTTCCGCGATCAGGATATTACGAGCCAGCAGCAGCTGGATTTTGCAAGACAATGGGGTGAGCTTGAGAATCATCCGTTCCTGCCAAAAGGTGCAGCCGCTGAAATTACTCGTTTCGAGAAAGACGCAAACATGAAGGGCCAAGAGAATAATTGGCATACGGATGTGTCTTGGCGACTGGAACCATCCTTTGGCGCGGTGCTCCGTTTATCCGAAGTGCCTCCACAAGGCGGGGATACCCTTTGGGCGGACATGGGCGCCGCTTATGATAACCTCCCAGAAGAAGTGAAAGAGCGTATTAATGGTCTGACAGCGATTCATGACTTTACGCCAACTTTCGGACGGAATATGCCGCCAGAGCTGCTCGCTCAGAAACAAGCGGAGTTCCCTGCTGCAGAACATCCGGTTGTCCGGACGCATCCGGAGACAGGGCGCAAGACGCTGTTCGTCAATCGGGTATTCACCACACGAATCGTTGGTCTTAATGAGGAAGAAGGGGAAGAGCTGCTCCAGTACTTGTTCAGACAAGCGGAGATTCCGGAATATCAAGTGCGTTTCAATTGGGAAAAGAATTCGATAGCGCTATGGGATAACCGTTCGACACAGCATTATGCCTCATCCGATTATTATCCAAACCGCCGTGTTGCCGAACGGATTTCCATTATTGGCGACCGTCCTTATTAATTATATACTTAAGGCAGGCTTGGCCTTAACAAAGCGTTGAAGGAGAGGAAGCAATTGTCCACATCTTGGATCCAGCATTCCGTTATTTTTACATTAAAGCATGAAGAAGGTTCTGAGCAGGAGCGCAAGTTTCTGGAGGATGGCAAGGCGATTCTCAGCTCCATTCCTGTTGTTTCGCAGTTCCGGGTATTCCGGCAAGTAAGCCCAAAGAATGATTATAAGTTTGGATTCTCGATGGAGTTCTCCGATCAGGCGGCTTACGAGGCATATAATGCACATCCGTTGCATGTAAGCTTTGTAGCTGAGCGCTGGGAGAAGGAAGTAGAAGCATTCCTCGAGATCGATTATTCGGAAATATAGACAATAGGAGGGTGTCTCACGGGGTCTGAACAGACCGCTTGGGACACCCTCTTTTTGCATTTAGTAGGCCGGTTCAAAGGAAAAGGAAGCAATGTTCATGACCAGCACGTATCTGGTTTGATTCGTATCGGTAACAAGTGTCAAATATGAGGGATCAAATGCCGTCAGGATGCCTTGCTCCATACCAGCAGTTGTCGATATGGTCATCAGGCTGCCTTTATGACGGGTCATGAGGGAGAAAAGGGTTGATCCTGGCGTAATGAGGTGGGAAACAGATGGCGTTGTCATTAGAATCATTCCTTTCTTTAAATAACTGAGGGGAAATATAAGAAAGTATAAATTTTCATTTTTACTATGCTTATATTTCATCCGCGAAACGTAGGCTGCTTCTCCTAAGGACGGCACAGCCGTTTACGCTAGACTATATTATAAGTATCCGCTTACAAGCGAAAATGGAACCAGATTTTTAAGAGGGTTGTCCGAATAGTGGATATGTGCCTATAATGGAGCGGGAATGTTCAATCTTTTTGCGTTTATTTCACCTATGACTATGGGAGGTCATTATTCATGAAGAAGCTGAAAGTACTTGGGCAATTAGCAGAGGCAGGTGTTGTTGCCGTTCTGCGTGCGGATTCACCAGAGGAAGTAGCAGAGATGGCACGCCGTGCTATTAAAGGCGGAATTAAAGCGATTGAAATTACGATGACAGTGCCGTTCGCACTTCGTGCGATTGAACAGCTGTCCAATGAGTATTCCAGCACGGCTTCGCCGGACTCGGAAAACTTTGCAATTATTGGTGTTGGTACGGTACTAGATCCGGAGACAGCTCGTGCTGCTATTCTGGCCGGTGCGGAATTTGTTGTGGCACCTGCTTTTAACCCGGATACGATTAAGCTTTGCAACCGTTATGCGATTCCGGTAATGCCGGGCACGATGACGATTCATGAAATTCAAAGCGCGCTTGAGCTTGGTGTTGATGTGGTCAAGCTGTTCCCTGGCAATCTGTATTCACCTAGCATCATCCCTTCGATCAAAGGTCCGTTGCCGCAAGCAAACATTATGCCAACAGGCGGCGTATCGCTTTCCAATCTGAAGGATTGGATCAAAGCAGGCGCAGTAGCGGTTGGTATCGGTTCTGACCTGACGAAGGATGCAGTAGCAACTGGGGACTTCTCACTGATCGAGCAAAAAGCAAGCGCATATATGGAAGCTTATCGCAGCGCGAAAGGCTTGTAAGACTCGAAACGTCCTGAGTGAGGAGGGTATGTTCCCCGCTCAGGGCTTTTTTATGTATGCTGAATTTGTGAATTATGCCGTCCCGGCATCGATATGAGGCGGTAATCGTATTGAAATGACTAGGTGATTTTGTATAAAGTAGTACTATGTGCATGTAATAACGAAGGAGGCCGTTAAAGAGCATGGAATTCCGGATTGAGAAAGACACAATGGGTGAGATTAAGGTTGCTGCAGACAAGCTGTGGGGAGCTCAAACCCAGCGCAGCCTGCAAAACTTCAAAATTAGCGGCGAACGGATGCCGATTCAAGTTGTATACGGTATGGCGATCATTAAGAAAGCTGCAGCAATTGCGAACCAAAAGCTTGGCATGATCGATGCGGAGAAATCCGGTGTGATCGGCGAAGCGGTGGACGAGATTCTGGCTGGCAAATGGGATGAGCAGTTCCCGCTTGTTGTATGGCAGACAGGCAGCGGTACACAAACAAACATGAACGTGAACGAAGTTGTTGCTTTCCGTGCTAATCAGCTGCTCGCTGAACGCGGCAGTGCAGCGCGCATCCATCCTAATGATGATGTGAACCGTTCGCAAAGCTCGAATGATACATTCCCGGCAGCTCTGCATATCGCAGGTGTTGTTGAGGTAGAAGATAAATTGATTCCAGCCATTGATGTGCTTGCGGGTACGTTCGCAGAGAAAATGGAGAAATTCGATAACATTGTGAAAATCGGCAGAACGCATCTGCAGGATGCAACTCCGATTACACTTGGCCAAGAAATCAGCGGCTGGCACATGATGCTTGAGAAAACACGCGCTATGCTGATTCAAAGTGTAGACACGATGCGCGAACTGGCGCTTGGCGGTACAGCGGTTGGTACAGGCCTGAACGCTCATCCTGATTTTGCTGTTCAAGTGGCAACAGAAGTTACTGCTCTGACAGGTAAAACATTTATTACTGCTCCAAACAAATTCCACTCGCTGACAAGCCATGACCAAATCGTGTACGCACACGGTGCAGTTAAGGCGCTTGCGGCGGATCTGATGAAGATTGCCAACGACGTTCGCTGGCTGGCAAGCGGCCCGCGCTGCGGCATCGGCGAGATTTCGATTCCAGAGAACGAGCCAGGCAGCTCGATTATGCCAGGTAAAGTAAACCCTACACAAAGCGAAGCGCTGACGATGGCTGCTTGCCAAGTGTTTGGCAACGACGCAACAATCGGCTTTGCAGCAAGCCAAGGTAACTTCGAGCTTAACGTGTTTAAGCCAGTTATTATTTACAACTTCCTGCAATCCGTTGCTCTCATGGCAGACGGTATGATCTCGTTCAACGATAACTGTGCGGTTGGCATCGAGCCAAACGAAGCGGTAATCAAACGTAACCTGGATCAATCGTTGATGCTTGTTACTGCGCTGAACCCGTACATCGGTTACGAGAACGCAGCAGCAATTGCAAAAAACGCACACAAAAAAGGACTGACGCTGAAAGAATCCGCGATCGCAAGCGGCCTCCTTACTTCGGAGCAGTTCGACGAATACGTGAAACCGGAAGCTATGGTCGGCAAACGTTAATTTTAGATGTGGCAGGCTCCGAGAATTCGGAGCCTGTTTTTTTTGTGTGTTAGGATCTTGTAGGTTTGTGGAGACCTAGCTCTCAAATCAACCGTTCCTCTCGGCGCTCAACATTGCTCCCCGGCTGTGTTAAGGTCCCTCAGGGACCTTAACTAGTCGACTAGCTACTTTTTCTTTAACTTAAGGTCCCTGAGGGACCTTAAGTTCCACTTGAACAGTGGAAACAAGCGGATTGGGATTGGTGTTTGGAGGGTTAAGATCCCTGAGGGATCTTAACCAGCCGAGTAGCTACCTCTTTCTTTGACTTAAGGTCCGTGAGGGACCTTAAGTTCCGCTTGAACAGTGGGAATATGCGAATTGAGACCGGTGTTTGGAGGTTTAAGGTCCCTGAGGGACCTTAAGTTCTGCTTGAATAGTGGAGTTGGGTGGGCGAGGGCGAGGTTTGGTGTGCCCAGAGCGCAGATTTTGGTGACTTAAGGTCCCAGGGAACCTTAAGTGGTCGTCGAGGCAGTTTTGGAATAAGGAGTGCAGCCTGGACGGCTCGGGTGCCAGCGAGCGGTGGAATATGGTATGATACGGATGGCAGATGCCCTTGCGGGATGCTGCACATTTTGGATGTAAAGTAGGGTTCCCTCATGCATTTATTATCGGTTGAACATATAACGAAAAGCTATGGCGAGAAAATGCTCTTCGAAGACGTGACCTTTGGCGTCGAGGATGGAGATAAGATCGGCATTATTGGTGTGAATGGTACAGGTAAATCAACGTTTCTGAAGGTTATCGCAGGGCTTGAGCCTGCGGATGCTGGCGGAATCTCGATCGGCAATCGTGTGGTTGTCCGGATGCTTGCGCAGGACCCGGTATTTGCACCCGGCGAAACAGCATTGGAGCATGTGCTTGGCGGCAACTCGCCTCAACTGCGCGCAGTTCGCGAATATGCGGCTGCCCTTGAGGCTCTTGAGCTTAAGCCAAGTGATGAGTCACTGCAGGATCGGCTTATTAAAGCGAATCAGAAGATGGATGAGTTTGATGCCTGGACGCTCGAAAGCGAAGCAAAGACGGCACTGGGCCGGCTGGGTATCTTGAATTTTGACGATAAAGTAGATACCTTCTCAGGTGGTCAGCGGAAGCGTGTCGCGATGGCGGCGGCGCTGCTGCAGCCATCTGATATTCTTATTTTGGACGAGCCTACCAACCATATTGATAATGAGTCCGTTGCATGGCTCGAAGGTATGCTGCAGAAACGCAAAGGCGCTTTGCTCATGATTACGCATGATCGTTACTTCCTGGATCGGGTCAGCAACCGCGTAATTGAGCTGGACAAAGGGCGTGCGTATTTCTATCAAGCCAATTACAGCCGTTTTCTTGAGCTGAAGGTGGAGCGGGAAGAGCGGGAAGCGGCTTCGGAAGATAAGCGTCAGAACCTGCTTCGTAATGAGCTGGCTTGGATTCGGCGTGGAGCGAAAGCCCGGTCTACCAAGCAGAAAGCCCGGATCGATCGGTTTGAAGATCTGAAAGCGCAGGCTCCTAAGCAATCTTCTGGAAAAATGGATGTATCGGTTGCCTCGACGCGGCTGGGTAAAAAAATCGTAGAGATGGAGTCGGTCTCCAAACAGTTTGGTGATCGTACCCTCATTAAGGACTTCAGCTATATCGCAGTACCCGAGGATCGTGTCGGTATTGTTGGCCGTAACGGCAGTGGTAAATCGACTTTGCTTAACCTCATTACAGGCAAGCTGCAGCCCGATGAAGGAACAATTGAGCTGGGTATGACCGTTAAGATTGGCTGGTTCTCGCAAGAGCATGAAGAGATGGATGAGTCGCTTCGTGTGATCGAGTATATTCGCGAAGATGCGGAGCAGGTGCGCACGGCAGATGGTACAACGATCTCAGCGGGCCAAATGCTGGAGCGGTTTCTTTTCCCGCCTGCGATGCAATGGTCAATTATTAGCAAACTATCTGGTGGTGAGAAGCGCCGTTTGCAGTTGCTTCGTGTCTTGATGAATGCACCAAACGTGCTGCTGCTGGACGAACCAACCAATGATTTGGATATCGCAACATTATCTGTTTTGGAAGATTATCTTGATGACTTCCCAGGCGTCGTGTTCGTCGTATCCCATGACCGTTACTTCCTGGACCGCACGGTAGATAAGATCTTTGCGTTCGAAGGAGAAGGTGTCATTACGCAGCATGTGGGCAACTATACCGAATACCAAGAATACGTTGAAAAGTTTGGCAGCGGTAGCAGCTCATCTAGCCAGTCGGCAGGAAACGGCAAACTAGCGCAGGCGGCAGCCAAACCAGCTGCTGGGACAAATGCTCCTTCCACAGACAGCGGCAGCAAGCCTGCCGGTGAACGTGTAACGCGTATGTCCTACAAGGATCAGAAGGATTACGAGCAAATTGATGAATGGATCGCGAAAGCAGAGGAGCAGCTGGCTTCTGTTACAGATAAGATGAATAACGCAGGCAGTGATTCTGTTTTGCTGCAGCAATTAATTGAAGAGCAGCAGCAGTTAGAGCAGAAGCTGGAGCAGTTGATGGACCGGTGGACGGAGCTTAATGAGCTCGCCGAAATGATTGCTGCCCAGAAGAAGGGCTAGCAGGAGGAGGATTTCATAATGGCAAATGATATTCGAAACATATATTGCATCGGACGGAACTACCGTCTGCATGCGCTTGAGCTGGGTAATGAAGTGCCTGAGGAGCCGCTCGTCTTTACGAAGCCTTCCCATGCGGTTGTTCCGATGAACGGTAATGTCGTTGGAATTCCAGGTGGTCGTGGGGAAGTTCACTTTGAGCTGGAGCTCGTGCTGCGTATCTCCCGCTCCCTTGAGCCTGGCATGGAGCCGGACGAAATTATTGATGGACTTGCGCTTGGACTTGATCTGACGCTTCGTGATGTACAAAGCAAGCTGAAGGCAAAAGGACAGCCTTGGCTGGATGCTAAAGGCTTCAAAGCTTCCGCGCCGCTTGGCGAATGGATGGCGTATCCGGGTGAAGAGGCATTGAAGGCGCAGGATTTTGCCTTGCTTCGCAACGGCGAGCAAGCGCAAATGGGTAACTCGCGTGACATGCTGTTTAGCATCTCCGAGTTAGTGCGGCATATCGATTCGCGTTATGGCCTTGGCGCTGGCGATATTATTTTCACCGGCACACCTGCAGGCGTAGCCGCCTTGCATGACGGCGACGTGCTTGAAGCGCTGTGGAGCGGTGAAAAAGCAGCCAGCTGCACGATTAAATTGGTTTAGTTCATATAGAAAGCGGCATGCCGAATCGGGCATGCCGCTTTTATTTTTGCAGGGTGTATGTATGTTTGAGTAATGCTGTCTAAGTCTTTAAATAACGATCAATAAAATTCAGAACTTGCTTAATATTATCTGCGCTCTCGAATTCCTTGCCGCCATGGCCGGCTCCTTCGAGCAGATCCAGCTTCACTTTATCTGCACCAATTACAGCAGCTAGCTTCTCGTAAAAGATAACGGATTGCTCCGTGGGAATAAGTGGATCATGTGTGCCGTGTTGGATGAGAAACGGAGGTGTTTGCTCCGTAATATAGGTTTCAGGATTGGCCGCCTTCACTTTCTCCGGAGCCTCCGTAATGGTCTGTCCGATAAGCAGAGATTCTGGGGAGTCAGAAGCAATGTGTACCTGATGTGGTGCAACGACGCTATGAATGAACAACTCGTCCATTGTGAGGAAGTTGGTTGGGCCAAACCAGTCAACAACCGCCTGCACTTCAGAGGAGTAATCAGAGTTGCCCATACTGAGATCCTCAAGCTCGGAGTTAAACGCAGAAGTACCTGCAAGAGAAGATAGATGACCTCCGGCTGAACCGCCCCAAAGAGCGATTTTTTCAGCATTCAGATGGTACTTATCTGCGTTTGCTTTCACCCAACGGATGGCCGCTTTTACATCATAAATTTGGGCAGGGAAGATAGCTTCACCGCTTAGACGGTAATTGATAGAGACAACCGCGTATTGTCGTTTCAAGCCTTTCAGCATAGGTTTCAGCTGCATATCGGCTTTATCGCCAAATTTAAACGCTCCACCATGGATGGACATAATGACCGGGAATGGCCCGTCTCCAGTCTCTGGTAAATAAATATCAAGCTGTTGAGCAGGGGATTCGGTGTAATAAGGAAGGTTAAGCCATTTTCGTTCAATATTATTCGTATTGATTTTGTCCATCGGCATGCTGTTCATTCCTCCTTTAATGTATACAATAGTATACGATTCAAGAGGGAATTGGCAAATGTTTCAAGTTTATCATCCGGCCGCTGTGCTACGTCCAACTACGTCATCCAATAAGACCCTCGCAGGGTCTTAACTCAGCCTCAGCCAGCGTTTTTACCACATCCAATCGCCATCCATCGATGAATAAGACCCTAGCAGGGTCTTATTGGAGTAAAAGTTGCTACTCCGGTACTTAATAAGACCCTCGCAGGGACTTAACTCAGCCAAAGCTAGCTGTTTTGCCCCATCCAACCGCCATCCATCAATGAATAAGACCCTAGCAGGGTCTTATTGGATCAAATCAGGCTAGTCCGGTACTCAATAAGACCCCGGCAGGGGCTTAACTCAGCCCCGGCCAGCGGTTTCGCCTCAGCGGCAAAACAAAACCCCGCCAAAGCTCAGCTTCGGCGGGGTTACAAGCAAGTATGTCTAAGCGTTAAATGCGGTCAGCATCCATACATGCTTCTCGAGTGTGGTGTGAATCGCAAGCAGCATGTCGGCGGTCGTCTCATCGCCGGCCCCTTGGGCAATCTCCATGCCTTGCTTTAATTCAGTGATAACAGTGGTGAAGTCGCTGATCAACGTCTCGACCATCTGGGTGGCTGATTCACTGCCTTTTGCTTCCTTAATGCTGGCGATCTTTAAGTATTCTGCCATTGTAGCAACTGGTGCACCTTTTAAGGCAAGCAGCCGCTCGGCAAGCTCATCAACATGCAGGGCAGCTTCCTCATAGAACTCTTGAAACTTTACGTGCAGGGTGAAAAACTGAGTTCCTTTTACATACCAATGATAATTATGCAGCTTAATATACAGGACGCTCCAGTTGGCAATTTGTTTGTTCAAGACGTCATTTGTTTGAGTCATAGGTTCCTCATTCCTTTCCTAGACAATAGTGTGTACGCAGGAAAGGAATTACATACGCCTTAGAGAGGGCGATTGGCTGCCAAATGAACGGATGATTCCCGTACAATCAGCCGGTGTGGAATCGTGACATGAGACTGATGAACAGGCTCGTCCAAAATAAGACGGATCAGCATTTGGGATGCTGTATAGCCAAGCTGGTACGTGCCGATATCAACCGAACTGATAGGTGGTGTCGCAAGCTCAGACAGTGCAATATTGTTGAAGCTGACAAGGCTGATATCATCCGGAACCTTATAGCCGATTTCGGTCAATCCACGTAATACGCCAAACGCCACAACATCATCAATAACGACAAGTCCGGTAGGACGCTCCGGCAGCCCCATAATAAAGGACATCGCACGGAAGCCGCTTTCCTGCAGGAATTCGCCTTCCACAATCCATTCTGACTGCATAGGCAATCCAGCCTCGCGCATCGCTTTTTTATAACCTTCCATCCGATCATGTGAAACGGTCAAATTCGTTGGTCCGCTCACAAAGCCGATACGTGAATGGCCTTGCTTGATCAGATGTTGTGTCGCATCATAAGCAGCCTGTACGTTATCGTTATTGACCGTCATCATGTGGCTGCTTTCTTCATCGCTTCGGCCTATCAGAATGCTGGGGAAGTCCTGTTGATTCAAATGACGGATGAGCGGATCATTTACCCTTGCAGAGAGCAGAATCACACCGTCAACTCTTCGGCCGAATACGAGTCTCGAGATGGTCTCAGTCTCATCATGTGCACTTGTTGCTGTTGTTAACAGCATATCGTAACCCGCTCTCGTAGAGTGGGTTAATATTCCTCTTAATAATTCGCCAAAGAAGAAGTCCTGGAACAGCTCTTCTGCCGGACGTGGGAGCATAATGGCTAACGTCTTCGTTGTTTTTGATACGAGGCTCTTAGCCATGACATTAGGGTGATAGCCCATCTCCTCCATAATCTTTTTAACTTTGGCGGTAGTCTCCTTACTGATGCGGGGATGATTGGACACCACCCGCGACACTGTCGAAGGGGAGACTCCTGCTGCTCTTGCAATATCTTTAATGGTTACCATCGTTATCGTGATCCCCTTACCTGTTATGCAATCGTTTGAACTCTATGCATTTATGTTACTTGAACGGCTGTTTAAAGTAAACGGTATGAACGGAAGTTTGTTAAACAAAAGATGAAATATTGGGGAAATATGAGAAAAACGAAGGAATCTCGAGATAACGTCAAGAATGCTTGCGCAGATCATCTGTGCAAACGTTTTAACAAACGATATTGGCTGTTGTATGATGAATCCGTGGATATAACGCTTTCATGACGGTAATTGGCGTGATATAGGCTGATTAATAGTGAAAACGATGCGTTCCTTTATTTTTCTGTGGCCTATTAGACAAACGTTTGCACAAACAAACTAAAGGCGGCAACGATAGCCGCAGGCGTAGAAAAAGGAGCAAAATCGGTGCACAAAGCGTTTTTTTCCAAGTCGTACATTACGGAAGGGGATCTTTAAGAATGAGAAAATGGTTTGTATCGACGATGATCACAGCTTTGTTCATTGTGTCTGCCTGTGGTGGCGGCAACAATAACAACACTAATGCAGCAACGAATGCTCCAGCAGCAACGGAAGAGGCAGCTAACAATGCAGGTAATGCAAGTGCTGCACCGGCTGAAGAAGAAATCGCAGCAGAAGACGGCGCAACGCTGACTGTATGGGATTCAAAGAACGAGCGCAGTTTTGTAGAAGAGATGGCGAAGGAATTTACAGCAAAATACAACATCCCAGTTAAGATCGAAGAAGTTGAGTCTCCGGATCAAGTGAAGAAGCTGACAACTGACGGTCCTGCCGGCATCGGCGCGGACGTTGTAACTTTCCCGCATGACAACCTTGGTCAAGCGGTAGCAGCGGGCCTTGTTCTTCCTAACGATTACTTCGAAGACGAGACAAAAACAGCTAACGCTGAAGCAGCTGTGAGTGCAGTAACGTCCGATGGTATCCTGTACGGCTACCCTCGCTCGGTAGAAACTTATGCTTTGTTCTATAACAAAGATCTGGTGCAAACACCACCGGCATCATTCGATGGTATCAAAACATTCGCAAAAACCTTCAATGATCCTGCAAGCAATAAATATGCGTTCATGTGGGAAACAGGCAACCTGTACTTCAACTACATCTGGTTCGCTTCGACTGGCGGTTATGTGTTTGGTGAGAACGGTACAAACCCTGCTGATATCGGCATGAACAATGATGGTGCAGTAGAAGGTCTGAAATACTTCCAATCCTTGAAAGAAATTCTGCCGATCAAATCCGGCGATGCTTCTGCTGATATTATCCAAGGTAAATTCGCAGACAAATCGGTTGCGATGACGATTACAGGTCCTTGGAAAGTAGCGGACTTCAAAAACCTTGGCATTAACTTTGGCGTAGCTCCAATCCCAACTATTAACGGTAAGCCGGCTGTATCGTTCTCCGGTGTTAAAGCTTGGTACGTCAACTCGTTCACGAAGTATCCGAATGCAGCTCGTCTGTTCGCAAACTTCATCTCTTCCAAAGAAGGCCAACTGAAAGACTACTCGCTGACTGGTGCTATTCCAGCGAACAACGAAGCGGTGGAAGATCCAACGTTTAAAGCGGATGAAATTTCCAGCGGCTTCGCAGCTCAATTCGTGAACTCACAAGCTATGCCTTCCATTCCAGAAATGGGCAGTGTATGGGATCCGATGGGTGCAGCGCTTGCTGACATCTGGAACGAGAGCAAAGATCCGAAGGCTGCTGCTGATAACGCAGTAACACAAGTACAAGAGGCAGTTAAAGGCGCGACTAAATAATCGGTTTTCTTGATAAAAAGAGATAGACGGCTCGCCCGCCGAAGCAACTACGCCTTCGGCGGGCGCAAGCTATGGAAAGGAGTGCACGGATATGAATCGCCGCCGCAATACTGCTGCTATACTGTCAGCTTTATCACTGGGGCTTGGCCAGCTGTACAACAGGCAATTGATTAAAGGTCTTCTGCTGCTTATTACTGAAGCAATAGCACTTTTCTATTTCATTCCGCGTTTGGCACAAGATATTTGGGGCATTTGGACGCTTGGGGATACACCATCCAAGATGATGAAGGTTGGGAAGCTTTATAAGACGGTCCAAGGAGATCATTCGATCTTCCTCATGATTAACGGCCTTATTACGATTTTGCTGCTTGCACTTTTTATTGTCATTTACATTACGAATATTCGCGATGCGTATCGTACGGGTGAGAAGACGGATCAAGGTGGAAAGGCTGCGACCTTCCGAGAATCCATCAGCTATGTATGGGACCGCAAGTTCCCGCATTTGCTGCTGACTATACCGGGACTCGGCGTATTATTCTTAACCATTATGCCGATTATCTTCATGATCCTGCTGTCTTTCACGAACTACTCATTGCCTCAACATATCCCGCCAGCTAAGTTGGTCGATTGGGTTGGTTTTAAGACGTTTAGTGATCTGCTGACGCTCAAGTCGTGGAGCAGAACATTCTTTGGCGTATTTACCTGGACGATTATCTGGGCCATACTGGCGACGGTAACCTGCTATTTTGGCGGACTGCTCGTAGCTCTCTTGATTGAACAGAAGGATGTTAAGTTTAAAAAGCTATGGCGGACGATCTTCATTCTGCCTTACGCCATTCCTCAGATGATCTCTCTGCTTGTCATGCGTAATCTGTTCAACGGCCAATTTGGTCCAATCAACCAATACCTATCTTACTTTGGTTTTGGCAAGCTGCCTTGGCTGACGGACCCGACTATGGCGAAGGTAACTGCGATTCTCGTTAATATGTGGGTCGGCATTCCCGTATCCATGGTCCTCATTCTTGGTGTCCTTACTGCGATTCCGAAAGATTTATATGAAGCGGCTGAAGTGGATGGCGCTTCAGGTTATCAGAAATTCCGTATCATAACGCTGCCGTTTGTTCTGTTTACGACAGCGCCGATTCTCATTACTCAATTCGCAGGTAACATCAATAACTTTAACCTGATCTTCCTGCTGACGAACGGCGAGCCGCTCAACGGCAAGTATCAATATGCGGGCAGTACAGATCTGCTTGTGACGTGGCTCTACAAACTGACGCTGAACAACAGCCAATTCAACATGGCTTCGGCGATCGGCATTATTATTTTCATCATTATCGCTACGTTCTCTATCATTAACTATCGCCGTACGAAGTCGTTCAAAGAGGAGGACATGATCCAATGAAGTCTAGAGGCAGATATATTCGTCTGGCGCTCAGCTATGTGGTGCTTGCCTGTCTGGCAATCTGCTGCATTTATCCTGCGCTTTGGGTGCTGCTGTCATCACTCCGTCCAGGCACTTCGCTGTACAGCGATTCGTTTATTCCGAAGTCCTTCACCTTATCACATTACACGGAACTGTTTCATTCCAAGGTGTTTCTCTATGGCAGATGGTATTTGAACACGCTGAAAATCGCGATCCTGTCGATGATCTTCTCGACGATCCTAGCGACGATTAGTATGTACGCACTGTCGCGCTTCCGGTTCAAGGGGCGGAAAACACTGCTGACAACGTTGCTCGTCCTTGGTATGTTCCCTGGCTTTATGAGCCTTGTACCGGTCTATATTTTCCTGCTTCAGCTTAACCTGCTTGATACACATACCGCGATTATCATCGTATACTCCGCAGGTTCTGTACTCGGTAACGGTTTTGTTATTAAAGGCTTCTTCGATACCATTCCACGCAGCCTTGATGAGTCGGCACGGATTGATGGAGCGAATCATTTGCAGATTTTTTACCGGATTATGCTGCCGCTTGCCCGACCGATTCTGATCTACGTGGCGCTGACGACTTTTGCCGGAGCATGGGTAGACTTTATTTTCGCCCGGCTGGTGCTGCGTTCCAAAGAGAATTGGACACTTGCTGTCGGCATGTGGGATCTGGTCAGCTCGTATCAGAACTCGAATTTTACGATGTTCGCCGCAGGTGCCGTGTTAATTGCGGTTCCGATCACGCTGCTGTTTGTCTTCCTGCAGAAATTCCTAGTTCAGGGGCTTACCGCAGGCGCTTCGAAAGGATAAGGATAACCGGAGTAAGAGCTTCATATTGAAGTAGTTACTGACCAGCCCTCTTAGAGGGCTGGTTTTTTAGTTTGAGGAGAACTCCCTAAAGATCGAACTGAGTGGGGGGAAGCCTCGGGAGGTTGGATTACATCCAATCTAAATTTAATTGAATGCAGAACATGTGGGCTATGTTGGATTCCCTCCAGTAACTAACGCCAACTTTGGCTTCTTCGCCTCCAATGAGCTGATTCTGCTGGATGATATCCAATGTAGCTTTTAGTTAGTAGGCCTGGCGCATCATTACGTTGTACAAAATACAGTTTGTGAGGGGAAGGGGACTTGGAGATGAGGTAGTGTGGACTAGTATAGACATGTGAGATTTATATAGATTGGTGAAATTCAATCAGTGTGCAGAGATTGAATAGTGAAAAAATGCGGTAAACTAATTATCTATGGCATAATAAAAACATTGATATATTTGGTTGATGGGAGGGGGAGATACGATGAATACAAAATCACTCAGGATTGCAACACTGGCTGTTCTGTTCATCAACCTGATTCTCATCTTTCTCGTGAATTTGTTTACGATTGAAATGGAGCCAGGCAAAGGCATCTCGGGCAATGGGAATCCCGCGATTATTTTGTGGTTTATTGAGTTACCGGCGTATCTGCTTCTATTAATAGGAATTGCTCTTATCGTACACCGTGAGCGATATCTGGAGCGCCGAAAAGGGATAGGGATTCCTCTCATGCTGCTCGCATTTTTGGCGGTATCGATCTTGCTTCAAATAGATAATGCCTCACGAATCAAGGAACAAATTGACGGCCAAATTAATGAATTCGGTTGGTTAAATCAGTATACAAATACGATCTATATTAACTTCTACTCATTTCTTAGCGGCATTCTGCTAATGCTGTTTATTCAATCGGTTATCACCCTGATACGAATCCGGTCAAAAGAACGGATTTGAATACTTACGATTCAAATCCGGTACGCCGACGGACTAACGCCTGTTACTTTTTTGAACACGTTGCAGAAGTAGCCTTGATCCTCGTAACCAACTAGCTGCGAAATACGAGCGATCTTTAGTGTCGTCGTCCGGAGCAGCTCCTTCGACCGTTCGATACGCACCCGCGTGACATAATCGTTGTAGCTGACGCCAACAATGTTCTTAAACCGCTTCGAGAAATAGTTGGGATGGATATAGTATTTTTCGCTGACCCATTGCAGGGACAGGTCTTCGTTGTAATGCTGCTGCACATACAGCTGTACACTTTCGATAATATCATCACAGGAGCGCTCGGCGCCGCTGTCGAGTACGCTGCTCAGCCGCTCAAGCTGCTGCTCGATAATCGCAATAATTTCGCGCCAGTCTGTAAAGCTTTCAAAGCTCGCGATTGGCGTACCGAGATTCCAGTTCGGCAGCTCGAAGGCCGTCTTGGCGGCATGTTTGCGGAGGATATGAATGATCTCGGTGTATAGATATTCCACGTGCTCATACCGTGCATCAGGCGACTCTGCGAGGGTATGGAACAGCTGGGCGGCATAATCGAGAAACTCGCGGTGCTGCCCAGCTTCCAGTAAGGCGGTTAAACCACGCTCCGCTTGGTTAAGCAGTGGAAATACCACCCCTGCGGGTGAATGGTTGACCGTATCCGTGTAGACGTTGCCGCCCCCGAATAGCAGCCGGTTCTGAAGCGCCTTTCTCGCCTCCATACAGGAGAGTCTAAGCAGTGTCAATTCTTCCTTCACACCACCGACACCAATGGATACGATAAGCCCGAGATGCTGGCGAATCCAGCTGACTGTCTGCGTTAACGTTTCTATAATGATACCGAGATCGAGAGTGCTCTTTCGAGAAGCGAGGAATACAACAATCTCCTCCGAGTGGTAAGCATGCTTGAACGCAATGACTTCAATCGGGAGCGCAGCGAGCGCATTCTCAATACTATTCTGGACAGCGAACCGGGCAAGCGGCTCCTCGTTCTCCTTAAAGCGGGAAGTCTCATTACGATAGACGATCCGTACGGATACTCCTGCGAAGGAGCAGCTTCGAACGAGCTCGAAGGGGAGTCCGTCGAGGTGAGAGTCCTGCTCCGAGATTAGATGCGTAAGCTGAAAATCGAGCGGCTGCAAATGGCTCTGGCGGATCATTTCGTCCAGTGCATTCAGCTTGGAAAGATCCGCTTCCTGCTGCCGCTCTGCCCGCAGTTCATCCACCAAGCCGATAAGCAGCACATGCAGCTTCTCTTTGTCGATTGGCTTCAGCAAGTAGTCTTTCACATGATACAGCAGTGCTTCGCGTACATATTCGAATTCATTGAAGCCGCTAATGATCACGAATTTCACATTCGGGAAGAGGATCCGGCCCTGGTTAATGAACTGGAGTCCATCCATACCGGGCATTCTCACATCCGTAAGGACGATATCTGGCTGGCAGTGGACCAGCTGAGACATCGCTTCAAACCCGTCGCCAGCTTCTCCGGCAAGCGTAAGGCCAAGCGTCTTCCAATCGATTTTGCGTATTAAACCTTCCCGCAGCAGCGGTTCGTCTTCCACAATAAGTACCTTCAACCGATTCATCCCCTCATGCAGTCCGCTTCGGCAGCTCGAAATAAATCTTTGTGCCTGCACCTGGCTGACTGTAGATTTCTACCCGCGGGTCGCTTTCATAGTACAATTGAATGCGTTTGAATACATTCGCTAATCCGATCATGGTTCTGGGCGATGATTGCCTGGACACGATATCGTTCGGATTGCTCAATTTGCGGTGAAAAAGCTCAATCATGGCAGGGTCCATACCAACCCCGTTATCCTCAATCATGAATTTCAAAGTAAATTCATCCACACTGCCAAGCGTGACACGAACTGTCTTTTTACCGACTTTTTGCTCCAAGCCATGAATGATGGCATTCTCGACCAAAGGCTGAATGAGAAACTTCGGAATAATGATGTCCTCAATGCCGGGTTCCACTTCAATCTCGTATGCGAACTGATTGGCAAACCTGATCTGGTAGATGGACAAATATTGATTAAGGTGCGTAATCTCTTCCTGGACCGTTGCAAGACTGCCGCCGTTTAAGTTGTAGCGGAGCATGCTTCCGAGCGCGATACAAATAAAAGAGACTCGCTCGTCCCCGTCAATCGATGAAATGCTGTCGATCGTGCTTAACGTATTGTAGAGGAAATGCGGATTTATCTGCGTTTGCAGCGCTTTAATCTCGGCTTCTTTCTTCAACAGCTCTGTCTCATACACTTTGGAGATCAGAGAGCTGATCTCAGCGGTCATCTTATTGAAGCTATGCTGGATGGTAGACAGCTCGTCTTTGCCTTTTACCTCGATCGTAGCCCCAAAATCACCCATTTCAACCTGCTTCATCTTTTTGTTCAGCTCTTTCAGCGGGCGGGTAACGCCTGCGGCAATCAGAGAAGCGAGCAGCATTGCGGTAAGAAAGCTGATCATGGCGATGAAGATGAGCGTATGTCGGAAGGAGTTCACTTTCTTCAGCACCTGATCGAGCGGAATGCTGCCGATCACGATCCAGTCGCCGGCATTTACCGGTTCGTAAAAGCCAATATAAGTTTTATTCTGGTTTTCGTAGCGGAAGTTAACGTAATCATTGGATTTTGTGGTCTGCTTGTAAGCTGCGAACAAAGGGCTTCCCGCAATGGACTTACCGATATCCTCTTTATTCTGCGTATAGATAATATGGCCGGAGCGGTCTGCGATGTAATACCTGCTGGCATCGCCCTTTTGCAGTCCAGGAAATATTTTATCCAGCACGCCGGGGTCGATATCAATCTTGATATAGCCGATTGGATGCTGGGCATTCATCGTAATGCGCTTGAGCAGCTGAATATAGCTGATTGATTTGACAGGCGTAACCGTTGTACTGATGGTCGTGTGCGAGACAGTCCAGAAGGGAAAGCCGTCCATCTGGAGCGCTTTATCAAACAGATTTGCCTGCTCCTCATCCAGAAGTGATTTGACGTTCCTATTGTAATAGTAGTAACTGGATATTTGCTGACTGTCCAAACCTAAACGGGTTATGGAAATAAACGAAATGAGAGGGTTTTGCAGCTTCTGAGAGGTAAGCCGGTTGCGATAATACTGTTCATTGTCGGTATTGGGAGGACCATCTAGAAACTTCTGCAGGGATGTATCGCTGAAATAGCTGTAGCCAATATTGGAGATCGTCTTGAAATGGAGATCGAGCGTATCGACTGACTGCGTGGTCATCTTTTCAAGACCCTGCAGCGTGGAAGCTTCGAGCTCGCGGCTCATCATGCGGTAATAGGAGTAGCCCATAATGAGCGCTGTAAGGCTGATGACGATGAAGAAGGAGAGAATCATTTTATTGCGGAACTGCATATTCAGGTTGAGGAATCGAGACCACATGGAGCAAGCAACCCCCTGCAATGAATTATCACCGCAATGGCCTCTTAAGGGCATCATGATGATTCATACTTCGAAAGCAACCTGCAATGAATTATCACTACAATGTCCTCTTAAAGGACATTGTAGTGATAATTCATACTTCGAAAGCACCCGCTTATGTAACCGCTAACTACGATTGTATTCGAGATCCTCGGCCGTTTTCCTTTTTAAAATGAATGCTTTCGATATCCTGATTCTAAAGTTGCTTAAAATATTCCTAATAGGAGGTTAAGATATTACATAGAAAGCGCTGTCATTTTAGAACTATACTGGATTTGTAAATGCGATATCCATTCGAGGAGGGCATTCAATTGAAGAACAAGCAGCGGTTTAGGACTTGGTCAAATTTGGCAATTGTTCTTGTCTTAATGCTAATGGCATCAGCTTGCAGTGGGGGTAATACCAACACGACAAACACTTCTGAACCGACGAATGAATCTTCCAGCACGAATGCAGCAAACAACGGGGCAGATAATGCGGAGGCAACGGCAGATAATACAGCCTCAAGCGGTGGTACCGTTGAAATTACAGTATGGGATCAGCCGAATCCGGACGACACGATGAAATCGATTAAAGAAGAGGTTTATGCAGATTTCGAAACCGCAAATCCAAACATTAAAGTAAAGCACGAATTGATGCCGCAAGGTACAAATGACCGTGAAGTATTCGTAACCGCGATGGCAGGCGGCAATGGCCCGGATGCTTACCATTCGGCTCACTTTCCAATCATTGCGGACTGGGTAGGCCAAGGTCTTGCGCTTGACCTGTCGCCTTACTGGGACAGCTATGCAGACAAAGACAAATTCATTCCTTCCTCAATGGAAGCAGGCACAATTGATGGCAAAGTATACGGCATTCCCCACGATATGTATGTAACAGGTCTGTTCTGGAACAAGAAGATGTTCGAAGAAGCAGGACTTGATCGTGATACGCCTCCAGCGAACTGGGATCAGCTGGTTGAATTCGGCAAAAAGCTGACGGATACAGGTAAGAAGCAATATGGAATTACGCTGCTTGGCATGGAATGGGCTGACTGGTGGTTTGAGTATTATGTATGGCAGGCAGGCGGCGATCTGACGCATGTCAATGCGGACGGTACGGTTCAATTGGCATTTACGGAAGAGCCTTCTGTGACCGCGCTGCAATTCTATAAAGATCTGAAATGGGTGCACAAAATTGTACAAAACAACGTTCTCCAAAGCTACCAGGATAACATGAATGATATTTTCCAGAGCCGCGCAGCGATGTCTAATGCAGCTTCCGGCGGGTTCGGCGATTATGTAGCACAAGGGATGGATTTGAACGACGTTGGTTTTGCACCATATCCGGTAGGTCCAGGCGGCAAAGGCCCAGGACAAATCGGCGGCTCTTACTGGATCATTAATCCGAAGACATCCAAAGAGAAGCAAGACGCAGCTTGGCAATACATCACCTACATTAACTCCAAAGAAGTGGCTGAGAAGTACCTTCAGTTCCAGCAAGACAATGGAATCTTCCCGAACCTGCTGTCTGTTCGCTCCGACGTCGATCCTTCTCAGTTTGCAAAAGACATTTCACCTGAGCTTGTAGAGGCCGTGAACAAAGCAGCTTCCGACACGCATCTGGAGTACTTCTTGAAGGAACGTCTCACTCCATATGTCGTTAAAGCGGTTCAAAAGGCGCTTACAGACGAGAAATCCGATCCGAAGCAGCTACTCCAGGAAGCGCAGGATGCAGCGCAAAAAGAAGTTATCGATGCGTATAACGCAGCTGTGAAGAAATAAGAGGGCTTGAAGGAAGGCGGAGTTGATTAACGGGCATAAAGACGCCGTGTGCTGCTCCGCCTGCTATTTGGAAAGGAGGCGTCACAACGTTGAAAGCAGCTATAGAAGGCCAGAAGCCTCAGGTGCAAGTGCGGGTTAAACCTCGGTTTAAGATCTCTTGGACAGCAGTCCTTTTCTTGACTCCTGCTATTGTATGTTTCCTGTTGTTCAAGTACTACCCGCTTCTTCAAGCCGTATATATGAGCTTCTTCGATTACAAGGTCATCAACCCGCCGGGCAATTTCGTCTGGCTGGATAACTATAAGTATTTAATCCATTCGACCGAGTTCTGGAATGCACTCCGAAATACATTTGTGTTCTTCTTTATCTATTTCATTCTCACGTTCTGGGTGCCAATTGTACAGGCGGTGCTCCTCAATGAGATCAAGTTCGCGAGCAAGACGCTGCGGTCCTTGTATCTGCTGCCAACGGCGGTTCCCGCAGTTGCCGGCTACCTGCTGTGGAAGTGGCTCTATAATCCGGATTACGGCTTATTGAACTACCTGCTTCATTTCATCGGACTTGGCCCGTATGGCTGGCTGAATGATCCTTCCATGGCCAAGTGGTCGATCGTGCTGCCAGGCGTATTTGCAACGGGAATGGGGATGCTGATCTACTATTCCGCGCTGCAGGGCATTCCGAGCGAGAACATCGAAGCGGCGAAAATCGACGGTGCCGGACCTTGGCGCCGGATGCGCTCCATCGTGTTCCCAAGCCTCAAATTCGTTATCGGCATACAATTTATTTCGTTTATTTGCGGCGTCTTCTTAACCTTCGACCCTATGTATATCATGACGGGCGGCGGCCCGGCCAGCAGCACAAAAACACTCTCCATGCTTGTTTTTAACAGCTCCTTTAAGGAGTTCCGCTTTGGGGTGGCAGGCTCGATCTCGTTTGTCATGTTTGTCATTATTGCAATCATTACTTATTTGCAAATCAAATTATCGAACAAGGATTAATCGCTCTGGAATTTTGCTAAGCAGGAAGGAGCATTTCATGGCTGGACGCGGACGTATTAAGGAGAAAGGTTCATTGTCGGTCAAAATCGTTTCTTATTCGGTTGCCATATTTTTTATCCTGGCTTCAATCGTGCCGCTGTTCTGGATGGTCAGCTCATCTATGAAAGACAACATCACCATCTACAAGTTTCCGCCGACATGGGTTCCGGAGGTGCCAAAGTCGGTCAGTGTAACGCTAAATTATGACGGTACGGATTTGAAGAAGGAAGATTACGAGCTTGATGCGATGGAAGCGATCTGGTTCACATGGAAACGAATGCAAAATGAAGCGGTTGGTGCGATGAAGGTTACCGGTGTTAAAGACGGCGTCGTGGTCTATAAAGCATCCATGCCTTCCTACAAGTTTACGGTGGGACGCTCCGAGATTGTCCCTACGATGGTCGCAACCCATGCCACGATGAAAAATAAGCTGCAGAAGATTCGAGACAACAAATATACGACCTTTGACTTCAAGGGCGAAGGCGGAAAGTACAGCGGCGAAATGGCGATTCCTGCAGAGCTGCCGGAACAGGCGGCTAATGCACTCAAATGGCTGTCCGAGTCCAAAGTGGTTAAGGGCAAGGTACAAACCATCGATGAAGTAAACGACTGGAAGCGTCTGTTCGATAACTACATCGTGCTGTGGGAAATGTCCGGCAGTTCGGACAGCAAGTCGAGTACCGCATCGTTCGGCTTCCCTCACTTCTTGCTCAACAGCGTCCTTGTCACTGGTGCAACGATTATCCTTCAGCTTATTATCGGAGGCACGGCGGGTTATGCGCTGGCGCATCTGCTGCGAAGCAGAACCAGCGGTTGGCTGACGCTTTTCTTCGTCGCAACAATTATGATTCCCGAGATTGCCATTCTCGTACCGCTTTATCTAACGATGGATAAGCTGCATCTGGTCAACACGCTTTGGGGGATTATTTTACCGCATACCGCTTGGGGGATTGTTATCTTCTTATTCAAAGGATTTTTTGAGCAGCTGCCAAACGAGCTTCTGCAGGCGGGCCGAATTGACGGGGCGAGTGAAATGAGGATCTTCTATCGTATTGTTGTGCCGATGTCAGCGCCGATCTTCACTGTTGTTGCCGTTATGACGTTTATCGCGGTATGGAACGAATTTCTATGGCCGCTTGTCATTGCGCGGACACAGAATGTATGGACCTTTACCGTTGCACTGAATGACTTCCAGCAGCGGCGAAGCTTAGGCTCCAACGTCATTATGTCAAGTCTCGTCATCGCTACAATACCACTTATGCTCATTATTACGTCCTGTCAGAAACTGATTGAGAAAGGTGTTTCTTTCACAGGGCTGAAAGGGTAGGGGATCGCTTGGAACGTAAAGTTGCTTTAGTAACAGGCTCCGGACGTGGGATAGGTACAGGGATTGCACATGAATTTGCTAAAGCAGGATATGATGTGTGCGTCAATTACAACAAAAGCGCCGAGCAGGCGGAGGAAGTCGTCCGGCAGCTGCTGACCTATGGCGTGAGGGCAGAAGCGGTTCAAGCGAACATCGCCGATCTGGATCAGATCGCTTCGCTGATTGAACAGGTGGAGAGCAGGTTTGGTGGGCTCGACGTGCTCGTGAACAACTCGGGTATTACGCGAATGCTGCCTTTCCTGGAGACCACACCCGAGCTATTTGAAGAGGTTATGCATACCGATCTGCGTGGTTTATATTTCTGTTCGCAGTATGCGGCGCGCCTGATGGTCAAACAGGGCAAACGTGGTGTCATTATTCATATTAGTTCGAATCATGCAGAAGGCAATTGGTCAAATTCAACGGTGTACGCAGCGGCGAAGGCTGGAGTGAACAAGCTGGCGAAAAATATGGCACTTGATCTCGCTCCGCACGGTATTCGGGTTGTTGGGATCGCTCCGGGCTACACGAGGAACAGCAGGACTGAAGGCAACGAACGCATCCAAAAGGCGATCGAGAATATTTCTTCCCGCATTCCTATGGGACGATTCTGCACGCCGGAAGAGGTTGGAGCAGCGGCAGTATTCCTCGCTTCAGACAACGCGGGTTATATTACGGGAACGACACTTTATATGGATGGCGGTGCTCTTCTCCCGGTATGGGCGGAGAAAGGATAGCGCACTAATCGGCTGAAGCCAAGTATAGCGAAGTAAAGGAGTCCTAATCGTGAAAATAACGGATATGAAGCTCTACCATGTTAAGCCTCGCTGGCTGTTCCTGAAGATTGAGACCGACGAAGGGATCGCCGGATGGGGTGAGCCAATCGTCGAGGGCCGCGCTTTGACAGTTGCGACGGCTATTGAGGAGCTAAAGCGGTATCTAATCGGCGAAGATCCGCTGCGTATCGAGCATCACTGGCAAATCATGTACCGCGGCACGTTCTACCGCGGCGGCCCGGTTCTCGTCAGTGCGATTAGCGGCATTGAGCAGGCGCTCTGGGATATTAAGGGCAAGTTCTACAACATGCCTGTATATGAAATGCTGGGCGGGCGTGTCCGCGACAAGATTCGTATGTATTGCCACTGTGGCGGTGCAACGCCGGAGGAATTTGCTGCGATAGCGAAGCAGAGAGTGGCTGCAGGCTTTGACGCCATAAAGACTGGTGTAGACGCACCTGTCCGCAATGTTGATTCGCTGGCTTTCGTAGAGAGCCAGGTGAACAAGTTCGCGGCCGCACGCGAAGCGGTTGGCAGCGGCGTCGATATCGCAATCGACTTCCATGGGCGCGTCAGCCCAACGATGGCTATCCGTTTGGCCGCCGCATTGGAGCCTTTTTATCCGATGTTTATCGAGGAGCCGTGTCTGCCGGAAAACGTGGACCAGCTGCTGCGAGTCGCTCAATCGACGAGTATTCCGATTGCAACCGGTGAGCGTCTGTTCACGCGCTGGGGCTTCCGCGAGGCACTTGAGAAAGGTGCTGTTGCTATCGTGCAGCCCGACCTATGCCATGCCGGCGGTATCTTCGAAGGCCGCAAAATCGCGGCAATGGCGGAAACTCACTATGCTTCCATCGCTCCACATAATCCGCTTGGACCGATCTCGCTTGCAGCCTGCTTGCAGCTTGATGCATGTACGCCGAACTTCCTCATTCAAGAGCATCCGTCCATGGCGGAGAAGTGGGACCTAGGTGAAGGTTACTTAAAGAAGTCGTTTGAGGTGATCGACGGTCATGTTGCGATTCCACAAGGACCGGGACTTGGTATTGAGATTAACGAGGAAGCGTTAATCGAACGCAGCTTTGGAGGCGATTGGGATACACCGCGGCTTGCTTATGATGACGGCTCATTCGCGGAATGGTGATTGGCTAGGTGTAGGATTAAAATGCAAAAAGACGGAGCAGCCACGCTGCATCCGTCTTTTTGCATTAATTAAGCTGCTTCCAAATCCCATAGCCGTAGCCTTTGAGCTGCAGCAGCAGCTTCCCGGCCACCGGCTCAAGCTGCCGCTGCTCCTCCAGCAGCGACACCCAAACGCCGCCGGCTGGCACGGCGGCAACAGCCTCGCGTCCTCGCGTATTCATCGCGACAAGGATGCGCTCAGCCTCATCGCGGCGTTCGTACACGATCACGCCGCCATCTTCACCATCCGCTGCCTGCAGGAAGCGGATGTCGCTGCTCCGCAAAGCGGCGTGCTCGCGCCGAAGCGCAAGCGCCTGCTTGTAGAACGCGAGCAGCTCGAGGTTCTGCTGCTCTGGCTCCCACACCATACATTTCCGGCAGTCGGGATCCCCCTCGCCGTTCATGCCCACTTCATCGCCATAATAAATACACGGCGCTCCCGGATACGTCAGCTGGAACAGAACCGCCAGCTTCATCGCATCTACCTCATCACCGCAGATCGTAAGAAGCCGCGGCGTATCATGGCTGTCCAGCAGGTTAAACGCCGTTTCCGTCACCTGCTGCGGATAAGCGGCAAGCTGCCGGCCGATCGCATCGGCGAACGCCTTCGCATCAATCGATTGATGTCCAAAGAAGTCGAGTACCGCATTCGTGAATGGATTGTTCATCACGGAGTCGAATTGATCGCCCTCCAGCCACATCATTGCATCATGCCAGATCTCTCCCAAAATATAAGCCTCAGGGTTCACTTGTTTCACAGCTTTGCGGAATTCGCGCCAGAACTGGTGATCTACCTCATTAGCTACGTCCAGCCGCCAGCCATCGACGCCGATTTTTTCAATCCAATACCGCGCGACATTGAATAAATAGGCTTTTACATCAGGGTTCTCCGTATTCAGCTTTGGCATCATAGGCTCGAAGGCGAAGGTTTCATAAGTCGGAATACCGTCGATGACCTGAAGCGGCCATTCTCGCACATGGAACCAGTTTGCGTATACGGACTTTTCACCATTTTTCAGCGCATCTACAAAAGGTGGGAACGTTCGGCCTGCATGATTAAATACTGCATCCAGCAGCACGCGGATCCCGCGCTTATGACAAGCCTCCACAAGCTCCTTCAGCTTCTCGTTCGTGCCAAAATGACGGTCCACACGCATATAGTTCTCGGTATCATATTTATGATTGGTTGTCGCTTCGAACAGCGGTGTGAAGTAGACAGCATTAATGCCAAGCTCGACCAGATGGTCAAGATGATCAAGCACACCTTGTAGATCACCGCCAAAGAAATTAGTTGGAGTTGGCTTACCGCCCCAAGCTTCCGTTTTCTCCGGATTAAGCGATGGGTCGCCATTAGCAAACCGTTCCGGGAAGATCTGATAAAAGACAGCATCCTTCACCCAAGCTGGGGGAGCGAACACATCCACCTTATTGATATAGGGAAAATCAAAAAATGTATTTGGGTTATCCGGCAGCGCCGCTGGGAAGCCATTTTCCGTAAAATAAACCTCTCCCTCGCTGCCAGTCAGGCGGAAGGCATAACGCAGGCGGCGGAATGGAGGTTCTATGGATGCCTCCCAATAGTCGAACAATGCATCGGATGAGAGAACCGTCATCTCTACGGTCGTCATCGTCCCGCTCCAGTCATATTTGTCCCCGGCAATGAGTTCCACACGCTCTGCATCATGACGTTTTGTGCGAATCCGGATATGCAGGGTAGTTTCGTTATAAGCATAAGCCCAGTTTTGTTTTGGTCTGTGATAGATCGCTTCCAGCAGCATAAATGAGGATCACTCCAATCGAATAATGGGTAAAAAACAGAAAAAGGCACAACCTGCTAATAAATCAGCGAGGTTGTACCTTTGTAGGTAGCATTGCCTTTAAATTATTGTTTAATCAAACTTCTCCCATTATACTATGGGCGGCTTTAATCTACCACAAGCAATTAAAATTATTTCTTAAGCATGTACCGCGTCATGGCTTTGCGCTTCAAGGAAACGCTCGGCATCAAGAGCTGCCATACAGCCGCTGCCTGCTGCTGTAATCGCTTGACGGTATTGACGGTCTTGCACGTCGCCGCAAGCGAATACGCCTGGAATGTTTGTCTCCGAAGTGCCTGGCTTCACGATAATGTAGCCTTGCTCATCAGTGTCAATTTGGCCGCCGAGGAATTTCGTGTTAGGTGTGTGGCCGATCGTTACGAACAAGCCGTCTGCTTCCACGAATTCTTCTTCACCAGTTGCATTGTTGCGTACTTTCAGGCCTTTCAGACCCATTTCGCCTGGAACAACTTCAAGTGGAGTTTTGTTCAGGTTCCAGTTGATTTTCTCATTCGCACGAGCACGGTCCTGCATGATTTTCGATGCACGAAGCTCGTCACGACGGTTAACGATCGTTACTTCAGAAGCGAAGCGAGTCAGGAACACCGCTTCTTCCATGGCAGAGTCACCGCCGCCAACGATAATGAGTTTTTTATTACGGAAGAAGAAGCCATCGCAAGTTGCGCAAGTGCTGACGCCACGTCCGATGTTTTCTTGCTCGCCTGGAATACCAAGATATTTAGCAGATGCGCCAGTCGAAATAATAACGGATTCGGCTAGAATCTCGCCAATGCCTTCTACATCAAGTGTGTAAGGGCGTTTGCTGAAGTCGACGCTCTTAACCGAGCCATTGCGGAAGGTTGCACCGAAGCGCTGCGCTTGTTTGCGCATGTTGGACATCAATTCGCTGCCAAGAATACCCTCAGGGAAGCCTGGGAAGTTCTCGATTTCTGTTGTTGTAGTAAGCTGACCACCTGGCTGCCAGCCTTCAATAACGAGTGGTTCCATATTAGCGCGCGCCAGATAGATCGCCGCCGTTAAGCCGGCAGGGCCGGTACCGATAATTACTGTTTTATGCATAATGATTTCCTCCGTCCTATATGGTGAATCATATTTCTAGTTTAAAATTATTATAATCTGTAAACTTTGTCAACACAGTTCATCTTATTTTCATCTAGATGTATTATTGTAGAAAGAGAGTGTACGGGAGGTGCTTCAAATGCCGAAAATACTAGTCGTAGATGACGATCCGAATATAAGGGAATTGGTTAGCTTATTTTTACGCAGGGAAGGTTATGAAGTTATTGAAGCGATTAATGGGGAAGACGCGCTTACCCGTCTGGAGGCAGTGAAGCCGGATCTTGCCGTTATTGATGTGATGATGCCCAAGATGGATGGCTGGGCGCTATGCTCCGTCCTGCGCGAGTCCTTCGACATGCCGCTGCTCATGCTGACGGCCAAGGGGGAGACGGCTCATAAGGTGAAAGGATTCGAGCTTGGTGCCGATGATTATGTCGTCAAGCCGTTTGATCCGCCGGAGCTGATCGTTCGGGTAAAAGCGCTGCTTAAGCGCTACCGCATCGCTTCTTCTCAAATCGTTGAGCTTGGCGGCTTGTTGATGAACCGCTCAGACTTCCAGCTGGTGGCGAACGGAGAGAAGATTTTGCTGCCGCCGAGGGAATTCGAACTGTTGTTTAAGCTCGCAAGCTATCCGGGTAAAACCTTCACAAGGGAGCATTTAATCGAGCAATTGTGGGGGATGAACTACGAAGGGGACGAGCGTACAGTTGATGTACATATTAAACGGCTTCGTGAACGGTTCCCAGAAGAAGCTTTCGGCTTCCGCATCGTGACGATTCGCGGTCTGGGCTACCGATTGGAGGAGCATGCATGATTCGCAGCTTGTATGTGCGAATAGCGGTGACGTTTCTGGTCATCGTATTAGTAAGTATAAGTATTGCCTATTTTACGGCTAATCAGTTTTTTCGGCGTGACCTTCAGGGGCAGTTCGGAATGGAAGAGATGATGATTACCCGGCTGGAGAAGCTGTACAATGGTTCGCCGCCGCGCTCACTGCCTGCCTTTCTAGAACAGGTGTCGAGCCTTCAAGAGATGTCTATTGTAGCGGTGAATAAGAATGGAATGGTCATTCAAGTCGGCCGGACAAGCCGGTCCATTGTGAATCATTTGAGCTGGAAGACGCTAACCAGTGTGTTCGACGGTCAGACACAGAAGGTCGACTTTGCGGACGAGCATCGAACCGGGCCATCATCGCCGCCGGCGTATGGACGTCTTGCACAGTTTGGGAATACGGAATGGGCGGTGTTTATTGCACCCGACCATGTGCGGCAGTTTAAGAGCTTTCAGCGGAATACATTTACGATCTTAATTACACTGCTTGTAGTTGGCTGTATCTTAATTCTGTTAGCTGCCCGTTACCTTGTGAAGCCGCTCAAAATGATGACGGCTGCAACTACCCGCATTGCCAAAGGTGACTTTAGTGTACAACTCCCTATGTCTCACCGTAATGAGCTGGGAGAGTTGGCGGACAGTATTAACAAGATGGCCTACAGCTTGTCGCAGCTGGAGACGATGCGTCGTGACTTTGTATCCAATGTATCGCATGAAATCCAATCACCGCTCACCTCGATCGGAGGATTTGCCGAAGCGCTTCGCAGCGAAGAGTTGACCGAATCAGACCGGAATCGGTATGTTGGTATTATTAAACAGGAGAGCAGCCGTTTATCCCGTCTTAGTGAGAACCTGCTCAAGCTTGCTTCTCTTGATTCCGAGCAGCATCCGTATGAACCGGCTTCCTACCGGCTGGACCGACAGCTCCAAGACGTTGTACTGTCCTCCGAACCTGCCTGGCTTGCGAAACGTCTGACCGTTGAGCTCTTAATGGAGGAAACGGTTATTAAGGCGGATGAGGATCAGCTCAATCAGGTGTGGATTAATCTGCTTACCAACAGCATCAAATTTACGCCGGAGGAAGGCAAGATTTCGTTCCAGCTGTCAGAGGAGAATGGTCATGCCGTCGTCCGAATCGCTGATTCTGGCAGCGGTATTCCAGAGGAGGAGCGGGAACGTGTCTTCGAGAGGTTCTATAAGGTTGATCCGTCACGGGATCGCACAGAGGGTGGAAGCGGGCTAGGCTTGTCTATTGTGAAAAAGATTATCGACATCCACGGCGGAACGATCGACATAGAGGATGTGGAGCAGGGGACGGTATTTGTAGTACGTCTGCCTCTTCAGCCAGAGGTACAAGTAGGTTAAACTGCTTATATAGAGAGGGTGATCAGGATGGTACAACAGAAGGCCACGCAGCAGGTACGAAAAGCAATCATTCCTGCGGGCGGTCTAGGTACGCGGTTCCTGCCCGCAACGAAGGCACAGCCGAAGGAAATGCTGCCGATTATCGATAAGCCGGCTATTCAATATATCGTTGAAGAAGCGGTCCAGTCTGGCATAGACAGCATCATTATCGTAAGCGGCCGTCATAAGCGCGCGATCGAGGATCATTTTGACAAATCCTATGAGCTGGAGAAGGAGCTGGAGGAGCGCGGCAATGAAGAGATGCTTACCATTGTCCGGGATATCTCCCATCTGGCTGATATTTATTATGTCCGTCAGAAGGAGCCGCTGGGACTTGGACATGCTGTTCTTTGTGCGCGGCGTTTCATAGGAGATGAGCCGTTTGCGGTGCTGCTTGGTGATGACATCCTGCGTTCCGAACCTCCTTGCCTGCAGCAAATGATTGCTCAATATGAAGATACGGGTTCTTCCGTTGTTGCGATGATGGAAGTGCCATGGGATCAGACACATAAATACGGGATTGCTGCATTTGACGAGGCGGATCCATCAAGAATTCGTGATCTGATCGAAAAACCAGCACCGGGACAGGCACCTTCCAATTGGGCTGTAGTCGGGCGGTACGTGCTGGATCCGGCAATCTTCGAACTTCTGGAGCATGCAAAGCCTGGTAAAGCAGGTGAAATACAGCTGACAGACAGTTTGCAGCGGCTTAATCATATTTCTCCTATTCTGGCACATCGCTTTACCGGCAAGCGTCATGATGTGGGGGATAAGCTTGGCTTCGTGAAGGCTACTATCGATTTCGCATTGGAGCGGGAAGATCTAGCTGATGAGATTAAGAAGTTTTTGCGTGAGCGGCTTTTCTAGTCTAATGGGCAATAGTAAAAGTGAAAAAGCACGGTGGGAGATCCCATCGTGCTTTTTTTTGCTTCTATAGATAAATTATTGCGCTGCTGATTCATCTAATGTTATGGATCGAGGTCGCCATTCATAAGGATGAGCGTACAGGCATGTATATGGTACCAATTGGGGTAGAGAGTAAAATAGAATAAGTGGTTATAAGCCGAATTCTGCGTAAACGGGACCGGCTTTTTTTGTGCTGAAAAGTGTTGGAGAAACTTTTTTTATTTTCCAGAAAGGAAAAATGGAGATCATTTATTATTTCATATAGAATAGATAAGAGATATATGAGATGAATCTGGAGGAGAATGAAATTGTATTGCCATCATTGCGTTAGGGAGCATGATGCGGATGCCGTATACTGCAGCAGATGCGGCAGGCTGCTCGAGCCTGAAAAACGAAATATACAGCATGGTACTGAGGCGCAGGCAGCGGCACTTGATGAATGGGATATGGCGAAGGATCAGGCCGGTCCTGCTCTCGAAACTAAGCTGCTGCCTGAACGACCTGCAGGTAAACTAGTTGGACTTATTCCCCTCGTCTTATTCATTGGTATTGCAGCGTTGCTGTTGTCCTATTATTTATATGAAGCAAAATTAAATGACCGTGTACTGAAATGGCAGGAATCAGCAAGGCAGGAGGCGCTTGCAGGCAAGTATGAAGATGCGTTCAAACAGCTGAATAAAGCAGCCGATGCAAGGCCTGATTTTAAGCCGGTACAGGCGGATCTGAAGATTGTGGAAGAGGCTTTATCGCTGAACCGTTCGATTACGGAAGTCGAGCAGAGGCTGAATAGCGATGATTTAGATGAGGCATCTACCTTGCTTGAGCAAGTGAAGTCAAAGCTGCGCAGCCGGGAAGAAGCGGTTTTTGGCAACGTGCGGGAACAAGTGGATAATTTGACTACTCGGGTAACGGTTCTTCAGGTATCTGCCGAGTTCGAGACTATGGAGAACATTGATGACCTTGCAAGGGAATACAATCAGGTGAAAAGTTTGACTGGTGATGAGGCGCTGGCGTTGCGGAAAAAGATTGTGGCAAAGATTGCCGATCTTAGCTATGCAGAAGCGGATTCACTGCGGAAGAAAAAGAATTTCACGGCTGCGATCACAGCAGCGCAAAAAGGCTTGATCTACGCGTCCGACAATGAGAAGCTCACAAAGCTGTATGACCAAATTGTTGTAGAGAAGAAAAACTTCGAGCAGGCGGAGCAGCAACGGATTGAACAGGCGATGCAGATGGCGGCGGAAGAGGATCTGCTAAATCAGACGGCAGCTGTAAAAGTGAAGCATGTTAATGCGGAGCTTGATGCTTTAGGCGACTTTAATGTGACAGGGGAGCTGCTGAATGCGGCAACTCGGCCGATTTACTCCGTTTCGATCGAATATACAGTTCATGATTCAAAAGGAAATGTGATTACAACCGGTAAGGTGGATGCGACTCCATCCTATATTGAAGCTGGAGAGACGTTCAGCTTTACCTTCGTTGTACATCATGTGCAGGATGAGAATGCAACAGTGGCCATTGATCATATGACATGGTATTTGGATTAGGTAGGGGAATTAATCATGAAAAAAGGAACATGGATTAGCCTCATCACGTCGTTGGTAGTTCTATGTGTGGGAGCGGGAGCAGCTGTTTTCATCCATACCGAGGTGCCTAAGCAGTTAAGTGGATTGCCTCTGCTTGCAGATGCCAATGCAGGAGCGCCAAAATCACTGAAGGATATTATTTACGCAACACAAAAGCTGGTTGTAATGATTGAAACAAAGGACGGAACGCAAGGCTCAGGCTTTGTCTATAACGATAAAGGTGACCTTATTACGAATGCTCATGTTGTCGCGGGAGAGAGTAAGGTTACGGTAAAGACGGCAGATGCACGGGAGCTTGAGGGGGATGTCATTGGCATCAGCACGGAAACGGATGTAGCGGTAGTTCGTGTGCCTGGATTAGCTGGCGTAGAGCCGCTTGTTATGGTGAGGAAGGAAAAGGCTGAGATTGGTGATGAAGTTATTGCGATAGGCAGTCCACTAGGCTTTCAGAATACCGTTACCACGGGAATGGTAAGTGGTTTGGGCAGGAGCTTTGAGATCAAGCCATACACGTATAACGACTTGTACCAGATCTCAGCGCCAATTGCGCCGGGCAATAGCGGTGGACCACTCGTCGACAAGAAGACTGGGGAAGTGCTTGGTATCAACTCAGCTGGAATTGAAGAAAGCTCAATTGGATTTAGTATTCCGATCGTAAACGTACTTGATCTAGCTGAGGCATGGTCACAAAATCCGATGAAGACGCTGCCCGAATGGAAGCCGGAAGAAGACGATAGTGCGGTCAAACAGGATGCTTCGATTACGGAGTATGCGGAATATTTGGTTACCCACTTCTACGACAGTCTAAATAACGCCGACTATGTATATGCTTACTCCTTGCTCGGCGGCAATTGGAAGCTTGGTACGAGCTACGAGTCATTCCGTCAAGGGTACATGGTGACTCGGAATGTGGTCATTGACAACATTCACGTCACCAAAGAAGGTGATGATGAAGCGATTGTAACAGCAATTATATCCGTTGATGAACGTTTAGACGGGGAATACAGGCTGAGCAAATATCAAGTAACCTACGATGTTGGTTACGAGAACGATCAGCTTAAGCTGATCAGCGGTAAAGGGAAAGCGATCAAGCAGGAAGAGGAAAAGGAAAAGAAATAACCCTGATCCAGAGCTGCGCAAGCGAAAAGAAGGTCATTCCGATTTAACGGAATGGCCTTCTTTTGTTTCTGTTACTGACGTGCTGCTGCCTTGCGCCACTATCTCGGTTGTAAGGCTGTTTTCCGCCTTACGGGCTAGAAAGCAGCGGAGAGAATGAGCTGTAAGGCTGAAAACAGCCTAACAGCTTGATGAAACCGGGTGAAACGCCTCCCGCGAGTGGTTGAAAGGCCGTTTTCAGCCCTACAACTGGGATTGTGGTGAGAAACACAAGCTGTAAGGCCGAAAATGACCTTACAGCTCGAGTTGGGTTACTCAATATAGTGATCAGCAATGTTCAAATGTGCAATGTCGGTCAGGTCTTGCGAAAGCTCATCCTCGGAGCGGCCTGTTAAATTAAAAATCAGCTCGAGAGAGACGGTATCAAACCTCTGTACTTGGGCATTCAGGAAGTTCTGCGGGATCACACGGCCATTCAAGCGCAATAAAGCCTGAATTGGTCCACCAAGTGGAATGCCGCTGACAGAAGCGATTTGGCCATTAAACCCGAAACGTACGACGCCGGTTGCTTGAAGGGCATTTCGAATCGTCATTCCAAACCGGAAAGGTACTCTGTAGGAATTAGTTACATTCGGGAAAAAACGTCCGCCGTTAATAACTACCGTTACAAAAGCTGGCCCTGGGCCAGGAGGGAACGGAGGGAATGGCGGAAATGGCGGGAATGGCCCCGGTCCTGGCGGGAACGGCCCTGGCGGGAATGGCCCCGGCCCTGGCGGGAACGGCCCCGGCCCTGGCGGGAATGGCCCCGGCCCTGGCGGGAACGGCCCCGGTCCTGGTCCTGGCCCTGGTCCCGGCCCTGGTCCTGGCCCTGGCCCTGGCCCTGGCCCTGGCCCTGGTGGAAACGGTCCTGGTGGTGGCATAAACATGCGAGTGCCTCCGCAGCCGCAGTTACTGACAACGTTGTTGCTGCCTTTCCCTTCGATATACCTATAAGTATAGCTGCTCATGCGCTTTTGTCAGACTCCTTCGTATGACAGATTAGGCATTCATCCTCATCCATCTTATGCGGCGGATGCCTATTCGTGTGCACGATGCGGCTGGAGCTGACGATACTTTGCGACAAATTTCATCCTAAATAAAACAAGGCTGCCCCATTAGGGACAGCCTTGTTGATTAAGCAGTAATTATTTAACTGCTGCTTCGTAACGTTTGCCAACTTCAGCCCAGTTTACAACGTTCCAGAACGCTGCAATGTAATCAGGGCGTTTGTTTTGGTAGTTCAGGTAGTAAGCATGCTCCCAAACGTCCAGACCTAGTACAGGCGTTTCGCCTTCGAAGATCGGGCTGTCTTGGTTAGGCAGGCTCGAAACTTTCAGTTTGCCGTCTTTAACAGACAGCCAAGCCCAGCCGCTGCCGAAGCGAGTTGTAGCTGCTTTAGCGAATTCAGCTTTGAATGCGTCGAAGCCGCCCAGTTCGCTTTCGATTGCTGCAGCAAGTGCGCCAGTAGGGGCGCCGCCGCCGTTTGGTCCAATTACTTCCCAGAACAGGGAGTGGTTAGCGTGTCCACCACCATTGTTGCGAACAGCTGTTTTGATTGCGTCAGGAACGATTGCCAGGTTGTTAGCCAGCAGTTCTTCCAGCGATTTGTCTTGCAGCTCAGGAGCGGATTCCAGAGCAGCATTCAGGTTTGTTACATAAGCGTTGTGATGACGGCCGTGGTGAATTTCCATTGTCAGCGCGTCGATATGTGGTTCCAGTGCGTTTTTCTCGTAAGGCAATGCAGGTAATTGATGAGCCATAATTAACAGCCTCCCATAAATAGGTTATGTAAAACTCTTCTCATATTATCCCTTATCCGAGTGCATAAATCAACATTAAGGTTTCAAAAGTCGACTGTTTGAGGACAAAGACATACGAACCCTATCATTTCACGAAAGAGGAGGAAATATGCAAAAACATTAGAAAACGAGCCGTATTTTAAGAAAATGGTTAAAAAGTCCTTGTAAGCGCTTAAAATAAAGCGTTTTCAACGTTATTTCGCAAATTTCTTTAAAATTTTTAAGTTTTTTTTAAGATGAAAGAAGGATTTCGTTACAAAATGTCGTAAAATATATTAATGCAGCACTATGACAAGGTATAGAAGGTGTATAAATAATGAACGTTCGTTCCTTCCAGTTGTCTGACTACAGACCGCTTACTACACTCCTCGAGGATGTATTGTCTGAAGAGTGTTACGAACAAACGATGGAAGCTTTTGCTCGTCAATTGTCATGGGACAGTGAGCTCGTACTAGTCGCTGTCGAAGAGTCGGAAGTTGTTGGTATGATCATCGGTACGATCGATAATAACAAAGGTTATTATTATCGCATCGCTGTTCATGCAGAGTATCAACGTCAAGGAATTGGAAAAGCGCTTATACAAGCCTTACGGCAGCGCTTTGAACAACGCAACGTTTCCAAAATATTAATCACCGCCGACGAGCATAATGAACCGGTATTGCCGTTATATGAAGCGATGGGATATGCTTCGAACGACTTTTTCCGTTCATTCCAGAAATTAAGTATTGTAGCAGGCTAAGCAGCTCCGCCTCCACAGGACGGCGCAGCCATTACACTTGGCCGGCATTTTAGCACATATTGTGCAGGGCATATCTGCATCGCCATTGCTTTTGGCGGTCAGATATGCTTTTCTATTTAAAAGGACTATTGTTTGGAACATACGAATGCGGGCTGAAGGCAGACCGCGACCGTTTCACAATAAGTAAGGAGAGGCGTCATGGACATCTATAGGCACTGTGTTATCAAAAGCTTCAAGCACGATGGTCATATTCATCGAACATGGCTGCGCAACTACCTTGTGCCCACGGAACGGCTTGCACAGGTACATCGGGATCACAATATCATTGTGCTTATTAATCGTCAGACGCCTATCTTGGAATCTGACGGCAAGCAATGGATCAGCCGTGTACCAGCGGTGTCGTTTTTTATTCCCGGTGAATGGTTTAATGTTGTAGCTCTGCTTGAAGACAGTGGCATTCGTTACTATTGTAATATCGCATCTCCTCCTTATATGCAGGGGGATGTGCTTACCTATATCGATTATGATCTGGATGTGATTCGAACAACTGATGGTAACCGTTATGTTGTCGATCAAGATGAGTATCAGATGCACAAACTAGCTTACCATTATCCGCAGATGGTGGAGGACAAGGTGCAGCAAGGCTTGTCCGCTCTTCTGAAACGAATGGACGAGGGAGCAGTTCCGTTTCAGGATGAGATTGTCCAGGGCTACTATACGGACTGGCACAACAGCTGTGGGGAAAGTGAGGGGTAAGCCTGTGAGTGTATCCCCTTCGGAAATAAACGATAAGGTCGAGCAGAATGCTCTTGATAACAAGTCCCGCTGGATAAAAGAACTGCTGGAGTGGGGCAAGACCATTACGATTTCATTTCTTATCGTTATGGTACTTCATCTGTTCGTCTTTAACCTGTCGACGGTAGAGGGCCATTCGATGGAGCCAACGCTTCAGGACAAGGAATGGCTGTTCGTGAATAAGTTCGCCTATCTCGTTGGAAATCCGAAGGTAGGAGATGTCGTGATCCTTGAGGATCCTTCTGATTTTGGAGGGGACAAGGATTACTTGGTGAAGCGGGTTGTTGGCGTAGCTGGTGATCGTATCGAGATTTACAATAAAGAGCTGTATCGCAATGGGGAAAAAATAACGGAGAAGTATACCGATGTTGAGATCGAGGATCTGGATTTCATGCCAGTAAACGTTCAGAAAGGTCAATACTTCGTTATGGGAGATAACCGTCACGCCAGAGCAAGCAAGGACAGCCGGATTTTTGGTACGGTGCCGCGGTCGATGATCCATGGGAGAGCGGATTTTATTCTTTGGCCGTTTAAGCAGGCGAGCACGTTGTAGGAGTTGGATCATGAAAGATGTAACGGTATATACGGACGGCGCCTGTTCCGGTAATCCGGGGCCAGGAGGTTGGGGAGCTGTACTGTTCTATGGAGCTCATCGGAAAGAAATATCCGGGGGAGAGAAGCACTCCACGAACAACCGGATGGAGATTCAAGCGGTTATTGAAGCGCTGAGCCTGTTGAAGGAGCCTTGCAAAGCCAAGGTTTATAGTGACTCTGCCTATGTCGTGAATTGCTTCCAGAAGGGCTGGATTCATGGCTGGCTGCGCAATGGGTGGAAGAATAGCAAAAAGGAGCCGGTTGAGAATCAGGATTTATGGCAAGTATTATGGGATCTGATGAAACGCCACCAGGTGGAGTACATCAAGGTGAAGGGGCATAGCGACAACGAATGGAATAACCGCTGTGATGAGCTTGCCCGTGAAGCGATCAAACGACTGTAATAGGAATAAATAGGATGGGAGCACGATATTGATGGAGTGGGCGAAGTTAAAAGAAGACATTCGTGAAGCGGCGCCAATCCTTGGTATCGATAAGATCGGCTTCGCTTCCGCAGATCCGTTTACAGAATTAAAAACGAGGCTGATCCGGCACCGGGAGCTTGGCCGGGAATCAGGTTTCGAAGAGCCGGATTTGGACAAACGGACAAATCCGGCTTTGCTGTTTGAAAATCCTCAATCGATTATCGCGATTGCAGTTGCGTATCCTGCGAAGTTGCATAATCCGCCAAAGTCGGAACCAGGAGCACGGCGCGGTATTTTGTCGCGTTCTGCTTGGGGAGAGGACTATCATAAGGTGCTGCGGGACAGGCTGGCGCGTCTGGAAGCCTGGCTGAAGGAACATGTACCAGGAGTACGTGTGGAGAGTATGGTGGACACGGGAGCGTTATCGGATCGTGCTGTTGCCGAGCGTGCAGGGATTGGGTGGAGTGCTAAGAACTGCTCGATCTTAAGTGAGGATCTTGGTTCGTGGATTTATCTCGGCGAGATGATAACGAATATTCCATTCCCGCCGGATACACCGGTAACAGAAGGCTGCGGCGAGTGTACGAAGTGTATCGACGCTTGCCCGACAGATGCGCTAGTTGGCCCAGGTCAGCTGGATTCACAGAAATGTATTTCTTTTGTTACGCAGACCAAAGGGTTCGTATCTGATGAGCTTATGCGTAAAATCGGCAATCGGTTATATGGCTGCGATACATGCCAGACGGTCTGCCCCGTGAACCGGGGTAAGAACTGGACGCATCAGCCCGAGCTTCAGCCGGATCCTGAGCTTGTGAAGCCATTGCTTGTCCCGCTGCTAACGATTGGTAATCGAGAGTTCAAGGAGCGCTATGCTTCTAGTTCCTCTGCCTGGCGGGGCAAGAAGCCGATTCAGCGGAATGCGGTTATTGGACTAGGTAACTTCAAGGAGAAAAGCGCCGTACCCGATCTGATCGGCGTCATGAAGGAAGATACAAGGCCGGTACTGCGTGGTACGGCAGCTTGGGCACTTAGCCGAATTGGCGGCGAAGAGGCGTTGGACGCTTTGCGTGAAGTCCTGCAGAGTGAGTCTGATGAAGAAGCGAGAGTTTATATGGAACGAGCAATTGCTAGTCTTGAGGCGGTACAGATTGGGACTGACGATGCGCCTTCTATCCCGCGTGAAAGCTAGGAAAATTTACTTCTGCGGGACGTTTGCGAATGCCCGCTTTACATGCTATTATAGTGGTCATTATAGACTATAGGCAGCAATGATAGAAAGGGTCGGGTGAGTTATAATAATGTCGGCATGGAGCATCATTATTCCGATTGTAACGTTAATCGTAGGAGCTGTAGGCGGCTTCTTTATCGGGGTATTCTACCTGCGCAAGCAGCTTGAGAAAATGCAGAATGACCCAGAAATGATCCAAAAAATGGCCAAACAAATGGGCTACAACTTGAACAAGCAGCAAATGAATCGTGCACAGAATATGATGAAAAATCAGAAAATGCCACGAAAATAAAGTGCGGTTAGTTGGAAGTAGCCGGAGAGGTGGTTCGAAATGGCGGGTATGAAAGACTACGTCAATTCGGCGGTATCGCGCAACCGGGAACAAATTGAGCATCATGTGAAAGAAATACTGAAGCTGGTTGGCGAAGACGTTGAAAGAGAAGGGCTCTTGGAGACTCCGGCTCGTGTTACCCGGATGTATGAAGAGATTTTTGCAGGCTATGAGGTAGATCCACGCGAAGTGCTAGGCGTCACCTTTGACGAGCAGCATGAAGAGCTTGTTATTGTCAAAGACATTGTTTATTACAGCCAATGCGAGCATCATATGGCGCCTTTCTTTGGAAAGGTGCATATCGGATATATTCCAAGCGGTAAAATCGCAGGTCTCAGCAAACTTGCAAGACTTGTTGAAGCGGTAACGAGAAGACTTCAGGTACAGGAACGGATTACTACGCAGATCGCTAATATCATGCAAGAAGTGCTGAAGCCACAAGGTGTGATGGTTGTTGTTGAAGGCGAGCATCTGTGCATGTGCGCGCGTGGCGTTAAGAAGCCGGGCAGCAAGACGGTTACATCGGCAGTCCGCGGCGTGTTCTCGGACAGTGCGCTTCGTTCAGAGTTTCTGACTCTGCTGAAGCAATAACAGCAGTAATGAAAGAAAAGCCTCCTGTGTAACAAGCGTGATTCGCTTGATGCACAGGAGGCTTTTTGTATAAGTGCTAGATACTTATTATAACGTTTGAGATGATTCAACAGATGAGTTTGATTCAGCATCTGCTTGAGCTTGGAACTGTTGGTCCACTTGGCCTAAGAATAGGGCTGCGCGCTGAATATATTCAGTTGGTGAAGCTCGGAACAGCATTTCGTGTTGACCGTTTGGCACGATCCACGAACGGGACAGCGGATTCGACTGACCAGCTGCGATTTGCTCTGCTAACTGGTAAGGCGCCTTTGCATCATTTGTACCATGCATAATGTAAAGCGGGATATTAAAGGATTTCGCTAATATTTGATTGACGGGTACCTGCTTCAAATTCGCACCTGACCAGATCGGCAGCAGAGTCTCGATCAGCGGCATAGACGGGAACTTAGGAAGCGGCAGGATTTGCGTCACGTTATGGAACATCGTATCTGAGCTGGCAAGGAAAGTGCTGTCCAGAATCATGGCATCAATGTCATTGGTTTGGAGTGCCGCTTGAAGCGCTGTTCCTGCACCCATCGAGAAGCCCCAAACCACGATCTCTTGTGCTCCACGGGATTTAGCAAAATTAATCATGGCAAGCAGCTGCTGTGATTCTTCTATGCCTCCCGTTGCTGGAGCTTTGTGCTTCTGGGAAGCATATCCGTAGTCAAAAAGTACCACATTATAGTGAAGCCCATGCAATAGCTTCGTCAGATCATACATTGGTACCCAGCTTTCCTCCCGGTTCGCTCCATAACCATGGCTGAAAATAACGGTCCGTTCCGAGGATTGGGTCGAGCTTGCCAGGACAGCGTCTGAATCATTGTCTGCAGCAGGGACATACCAGCCGCTGACGGTGGTCTTACCACTTACACTAGGTAACATGATATCTTCATAATCGAGGCCAACTGCGGCCTTCGGGTTGGATGTGAGTGGTGCAACATAGGGATAAGTCAGCATCCATGCGATATATCCGTAGAAGACGAGAACAAGCAGCAAACATAGTGCAGTGAAAGAGGCGACAAGCGCAATAAAGAAATGTTTGCGAGTCTTCGCTTTAGGTCGTTGTTTCTGCAGTCCGCCTTCGAGAAGAGGATAAGGCTGCAAGGATTGAGGAAAGCCGGTTTCAAGCGGCATCGGTGTCATAATAGTTGTGTTCATCGCAGTGTCCCTCCCCACAAAACATAAAACTATGTAAGCGCTTCTACGCTTCTAGTACTTTTATCGTAGACCGATAGGGTGAGCCTGTCAATTGATGTCGATGTAATGTTAAGCATTTGTAATCATGCTGTAATGAACGAACTTATCTTTACCACTCTTACTTTATTAAGGTATACTAGATGATAATAAGTTTCATTGTACGGAACTAGATTTACAGCAAAAGGAGGACGGACTTCATGGAAGAGGGCAAAGCAAATGTACGGGCAGTTGAGCGGGCGCTGGATATATTGCTATGTTTTACGACGGGAACGGATCTGGCCATGTCAGAGATCGCGGAGAAGGTCGGTCTGCATAAAAGTACCGTCCACCGTATGCTGGCTACGCTGGAGGATCGGGGTTTTCTAGAGAGGGATCCTTCGTCGGAGCGGTATCATCTTGGAATGCGGATGTGGGAGCTGTCGGCGCATTTATCCCGTTCGGATGATCAAGCAGTTATCTGGCAGCCGGAGATGGAGCGTTTGCGTGACCGGTTAGGAGAGACGGTAAGTATTTATGTGCGTGACGGCTCGGAACGCGTTCGTATTCAAGCCGTGCAAAGCAATCAGCCGGTTCGTCGGGTTGCGCCGGTTGGTGCCAGACTACCCCTGTATGCTGGTGCTTCCAGCAAAGTATTAATCGCTTATTCGGACCGTTTTGTGCAAGAACAGATTTTCGGCGACCCCGCATGGTTGTTAACCATCGATCTGGATCAATATAAGCAGCAGCTTGAGGAAATCGTAGAGCAAGGCTACGCAACAAGCTTCGAAGAGCGGGAGCCGGGTGTAGCGGCTTTGTCTGCGCCAATCTTCAACCGGCATGGCCAGGTAGCAGCAGCGTTATCAGTATCGGGACCGGCAAGCCGGTTAACCATGGAGAGTATGCGTGAATATTCATCTGTCTTAATTGAATATGCGAAGCGTATGGGGACGATGATAAAGTGACGGTTAAAGTAGAGGTTAAGGGGGCAACTGCGCATTCGAATGTTCTTCCGATCGCCATTGCTCAGGGATTCCTTGGAACAATTCCAATGGGATTGGAATCCCTGAGCAAAAGCGAACGCTTCAAAGCTTTCTGAAAGAAAGCTACTTCGTAAGCATCAACTTCGCTTCTCCAGAATCATTCGAATGCTCCGTTTGCCATTAACCTAACTTTAAAGAGTGGAAGATTAGAAAGAAAAAGCGACTGTGCAGGCTAAGCCTAGCACAGTCGCTTTTTTTGCGAATTACATGATCTGGCGCAGTACGGTTTGAAGGATGCCTCCGTTGCGATAGTAGTCGACGTCGACCATGGAGTCGAGTCGTACGGTTGTACTGAACTCGGTTACTTTGCCGTTCTCATCGGTGGCTTTGACGCTTACCTTTTGACCCGGCTTTACGTCATTCGAAAGCCCCGAAATATCAATCGTCTCGCGGCCAGTCAGGCCAAGGGATTTCCAGCTTTGACCTTCCAGGAACTGCAGCGGAAGGACACCCATGCCTACGAGGTTCGAACGGTGAATCCTCTCGAAGCTTTCGGCAATGACCGCTTTGACGCCAAGCAGGAGGGTGCCTTTGGCCGCCCAGTCACGAGAGCTGCCCGTTCCGTATTCTTTGCCGGCGATCACGACAAGGTTGGTACCATCATCCTGATACTTCATGGAAGCATCATAGATGGACATCACTTCATTCGTAGGCAGATATGTGGTCACACCGCCTTCGGTTCCTGGAGCCACCTGATTACGAATCCGGATATTGGCGAATGTACCGCGCATCATGACCTCATGGTTACCGCGGCGGGAGCCATAAGAGTTGAAGTCGACCTTATCTACGTTATGATCGGTCAAATAGGTGCCGGCTGGACTGTCGGTCTTAATATTACCCGCAGGCGAAATATGATCGGTTGTCACTGAATCACCAAGCAGGGCGAGGATCTTCGATGCTGGAATATCAACGATGTCGGCAATATCTGCACCCAAATCCTCAAAGAACGGTGGATTCTGGATATAAGTTGAATCCGGATCCCATTCGTAGCTTTCACCTTTTGGTACCTCGATCGCGTTCCAGCGGTCATTTTGCGTGAAGACGTTGGCATATTTGTCACGGAACATTTCCGGACGGAGTGCGGCTTTGATTGCTTCATGCACCTCTTGATTTGTTGGCCAGATATCCTTCAGATAAACCGCCTTGCCATCCGAGCCTAGACCGATCGGATCCTTCGACAGGTCGATATTAACCGTGCCAGCAAGTGCGTAAGAAACGACAAGCGGCGGGGATGCCAGATAGTTTGCTCTTACCTGGGCATGGATACGGCCTTCGAAATTCCGGTTGCCGGAAAGAACGGCAGCTACAGTCATGTCATTGTCCGCTATGGCTTTGCTGACTTCATCAGGAAGCGGGCCAGAGTTGCCGATACAAGTCCCGCAGCCGTATCCGGTCAAGTGGAAGCCAAGTGACTCAAGCGGTTTCATTAAGCCTGCACGATTAAAGTATTCCGTTACAACAAGTGAACCCGGCGTCAGTGAAGTCTTCACATACGCAGGTACCTTAAGCCCGCGTTCGACTGCTTTCTTGGCCACAAGTCCTGCGGCGAGCATTACACTTGGATTGGACGTATTGGTGCAGCTGGTGATGGCTGCGATAACTACAGCACCAGTTCCCATTTCGCTCTCACGGCCGTCTTTATGGTGAACTGGAACCTTTTGATTAATATTCTCTTCACTTAAGCCGTAACCGCCTCTTTCAACGGACAGGTTGATAATGTCATTAAACGCCTCTTTCAGATGCGTAAGCTCTACGCGGTCCTGCGGCCGTTTGGGCCCAGCGAGAGAGGGGACAACACTCGATAAATCAAGCTCCAGCGTATCCGAAAATACAGGATCTGGTGTCTCATCGGTTCGGAACATATCCTGCGCCTGATAATACGCCTTTACCAGTTCAATCTGCGCCTCATCCCGGCCTGTATCACGAAGGAACCGGAGTGCTTCTTCATCTACAGGGAAATAGCCGATTGTTGCACCATACTCCGGTGACATGTTAGCCACGGTAGCACGGTCTGGCAGGCTGATATTGGACAGTCCTGGTCCAAAAAACTCGACAAACTTGCCAACAACACCTTTTTTTCGCAGCATTTGTGTAACGGTCAGGGCAAGGTCGGTAGCGGTCGAGCCTTCGGCTAGGCTGCCCGTCAGCTTGAAACCAATGACTTCGGGCATGACGAAATAAAGCGGCTGTCCGAGCATCCCGGCTTCTGCCTCAATACCGCCTACACCCCAGCCTACAACGCCAAGTCCATTGATCATCGTAGTATGGGAGTCTGTGCCGACAAGAGAATCGGGGAATACAACGGTGTCTTCTCCGATCTGTTTGGTCGCAGCCACAGACGCTAAGTACTCTAAATTCACCTGATGCACAATACCTGTACCGGGAGGGACTGCACGGAAATTATCAAAGGCCGTTTGCGCCCAGCGAAGGAACCGGTAGCGCTCGCCATTACGCTTGAATTCTAGCTTGGTATTGTACTCTAGGGCATCAGGGGTGCCGAATGTATCGATCATGACGGAATGGTCGATGACAAGATCAACCGGAACAAGAGGGTTGATCTTCTTCGGGTCACCCCCAGCACGCTTTACCGTATCGCGCATCGCTGCAAGATCAACAACGACTGGAACACCGGTGAAATCCTGAAGAACAATACGAGCTGGAATAAAAGGAATTTCCTTATCAACCCGGCCATTCGCCCAAGCGGCAATCTGCTTAACATGCTCTTCCGTTATCGCTCGTCCATCGAATTGGCGGACAGCCGCTTCAAGCAGTACTTTGATGGAGAAAGGAAGTTTAGAAACAGGGCCCAGCCCTTGCTTCTCCAGTTCTGCGATCGGGTAATACACATAGGTTTTGCCGGCAGCATCCAGCGTACTGCGCTGTGCAAAAGGGTTGTTCGTGGACATACGCTTTTTGACCTCCTAAAAAGTTTGCGAAGCAAACTTCGCTTCGAAAGCATCGGCTTAAGTTTGCGAAGCAAACTTCACTTCATTAGCATCCTCTGCTGTTTACCTCAAGTAGTGTTCCCAAGCCCTGTGGTGATTGTTACATGAATTAATACATTTGCTCATATAATGAACCAGCAAATACAGGAATGGGAGGGGTAGCCATGTCTACGCGATCGGATCGACCAAGGAATCGTGCCGATAGGCAGCGGTCAAACAAAGCCTTACTGCTCCAGCCGGCGCCGGTACGTTCCGTCCAGCCGTCAAGCCAGGCGGATTCTCAGGAGAGACATTCGTTTGAGGTACCTAATAATGCAGTCGTGCGTGAGCAGACCGGCAATCCGACGTTGTCATCGTCCAGAGAGCTACCTGCCCAATCCACCCATCCAAAGTCTGCCCAGCCTTCTGCCGGACATACTGCTGAGAGGCCAGCCCGCCAGAAGCTTTCTTCCTTGCTTCGTTCCTCGGATCAGGCAGGAGCAAAGAAGAGAGAAGCCTCTGGTGAATGGAAAACGGCCATTTCGAAATATGTAAACTTATATAATAAGGCGGAGACAGATCAGCATTTTGCTGCCCTAGATGACTATATAGACGATAAAGATCACTGCTCACGACTTCGTTATCGACTCGAGAGATTAAGGGAGAGAGATTTGTATCGTGGTGTGCTGCCAGCAAGAGGCGAGACAAAAGCTGATCTGATAAGGGTGAATGAATCCCCAACGGAAGTATCCGTACTTGTGAAGCTGCATATCAAAAGGCAAATGGAGCAGTCCGGGCTGTACTATCTGGAGGAGAGAACCGAATTCGAGCGGCTATGGCTGAATTTTACAGGAGAAGCTTGGCGTATTTTCCGAGTTGAGCCTGTCATTGCCGAGCGGAGACCACGATTTGGAATGGCGGAATATACAGGTGCAGTCGAAGAGGAGGTTCTGGATCAGACGCGGGAAGCATCTGTCTTCCGGTCCACACCATTTCTGAATCTTGACCAGTATCCACAGCTGAAGCAGCGGGTGAAAGGAATCCCATACCGGCGTGAAATGGCGGCTGCTTACGCCGACAGATGGTGGAATGAAGGTAATCCAGCCTATGAAGAATTTGAAGTGAACTGTACAAACTATATTTCCCAGTGTCTCTTTGCAGGCCACGCGCCTATGAACTATACTGGTAAAAGAGAAAGCGGCTGGTGGTACAAAGGCCGAAATGGCGGTAAAGAATGGTGGAGCTACAGCTGGGCAGTGTCCAATGCACTTACCAATTATTTGTCCGGCAAACGAAGCTCTGGCCTGCATGCAACGGTTGTTGAATCGGTGGAAGAGCTTCAGCTTGGTGATGTCATTACGTATGATTGGAACGGGGATAATAGGTACCAGCACAGCACGATTATTACGGCCTTTGATGCGGCGGGTATGCCGCTCGTTAATGCGAATACGGTTCCGAGCCGGCATCGCTTCTGGGATTATCGTGATTCCTATGCATGGACAGAACAAACGAGATATCGTTTTTTTCATATAGCGGACCACTTCTAAAATTGATCATACCGGAGGATACCTAATGGGGAAGAAAGTACACTTAGGGTTGATTTACGGAGGGAAGTCGGGAGAGCATGACGTATCGCTGCAGACGGCATTTGCAGTAATGGGTGAGCTCGATTACGCAAAATATGAAATAACGCCTTTTTATATTACTAAGCTTGGCGAGTGGAGAGTAGGAGAGGTAGCTGGATGCCAGCCGGCGGCAATTGATGAGCTTCGGCTCCTGCCGCCTGACGGTTCGCAGGTACCTGTAACTCCGGCATTCCCGCTCGCTCCATTGCTTGGCAGTCTAGCTGGCGGGAATACTGCGGCAGGAATTGATGTTGTTTTCCCGCTGCTTCATGGCACTTTCGGAGAAGACGGAACCATTCAAGGAATGCTGGAGATAGCGAACATTCCATATGTCGGGGCAGGGGTTTTAGCTTCCTCTGTCGGGATGGACAAGATTACAATGAAGAAAGTATTCGCCTACGAGGGTCTGCCGCAGTGCGTATTCCGTTATTTTAACCGGGCGCAGTGGGAGAAGGACGCCTCCTTTTTTATTATGGAATGTGAGGTTGCATTAGGGTATCCCTGTTTCGTGAAGCCTTCTAATCTCGGATCCAGCGTAGGAATATCCAAAGCGAAGAACCGAGATGAGCTTATCGCTGCCGTAGATTTTGCCTTTCGATTTGACCGCAAGGTCATCATTGAAGAATTTGTTGATGCAAGGGAAATTGAGGTCAGCGTACTGGGAAATGAAGATCCGAAGGTATCCGTGCCGGGCGAAATTGCGCCTTCCAATGAGTTTTACGATTATAAGGCGAAGTACGTAGATGGCAGATCAACCATTCACATTCCAGCAAATATCCCGAACAATAAGGCAGAAGCCATACGAGATATGGCGATTCGTGCATTTCTTGCGATTGACGGGTCGGGCCTGTCCCGCGTAGACTTTTTCTTAAGAAAAACAGATGGGCAGCTATTCATTAACGAAGTGAATACGATGCCAGGCTTTACGCCAATCAGTATGTATCCGCTTATGTGGAAGGAATCAGGTCTGCCTTACCGTGATCTGCTTGATAAGCTGATCGATCTTGCTCTGAAGCGTTATGCGGATAAGCAAACGATAGATTATGGCGGTTGCGGCAATATAGGTCCCTAATTCTAGAAGAAAGGAGGAGTTTAGAATGGGTTTTGCAACAGAGTTTAATTCCGTGTGTAAATTCAAATCGGAGCAAGAGCTGTATGAATTGCTTGAATACGGTAGGGGCAAAATGGTGAAGAGCGGGTTCCGCGTCTTCCCAACCGGCCAGAAAGTAATCGCGTATACACCTAATAACGAAGCGATTGCGATCGTTCGCGTCCTCGCCTCGATTGCGGAAATTAATTTCCAAGGCGAAGAAGTGACGGAAGTGGAGATGGAGCTGGTGCGCAAGCTGAACGAAGAGGAAGCGCGCATTCAGACGGCTCTCGCCTACGAGATGTTTTTCGGAGAGAGGGTATAATTCATAATGATCGTCCGGTTCGGATTTGTCGCCATGAGTATGATTCTTGAGAATGCTTCACCGTCTCGGACGATGACATTTGCGAGCTTTAATAAGCTGAATGATCGAGAGGCCGGCATACGGAAAATGGAGCGGATCGCAGAGGATAATCTGCGAAGCACGCTTCGTATCATGAAACATGCTAATGCGCATGACATCCACATGTACCGATTCTCGTCAAAGCTTATCCCGCTTGCTACCCACGGCGATCTTGCAGATTGGGATCCGTTTGTTGTGCTTCGTCCTACGATGAAGGAACTTGGCGACTATGCAATTAAGACAGGGATGAGGACCTCGTTCCATCCCGATCATTTTTGCGTATTCAGCACGAATCGGCCAGAGGTTCTGGTGAATTCCGAGCGTGATCTCGATTACCATATCCGGATGCTTGAGGCAATGGAGCTTCCCGAGACCGTGAAATGCAATATTCATATGGGTGGAGCTTATGGCGATAAAAAGCTGTCCAGTGAGCGTTTTATCGAGCAGTTTGGTGCATTATCGCCGAGGTACAAGCATCGAGTTACGTTAGAGAACGACGATAAGACATTTAATGTTCGAGAAACGCTGACAGCAGCGGAAGCCGTCGGCGTGCCGATGGTGCTGGACATTCATCATCATGCCGTCAACAGCGGCGATGTATCGATGGACGAGCTGTCTGCTGGCTTATGGCCGCGGATTGCACGTACCTGGAAGCTGGAAGAGGAGCGCCTTGGGCTAAAAGAAGGTGCACTGCCGCCGAAAATTCATGCTTCGAGTCCCAAAAGTCTTTCGGATCCTCGCGGCCATGCAGAGTTTCTGGAGCCAGAGCCGCTTGTGCAGTTTCTGCGAAGCGTTGCATCTACAACGCCAAGGATTGATTGTATGCTTGAAGCCAAGAGCAAGGATGCCGCTCTGCTCAAGCTGATGGAGGATTTGAAGGAAAGGGCCGCGCAGGAAGACGGGATCCGGATTCTTGATGGCGGAACCATTGAGATCGAGCCATAATCGTTAGCACCGTCAAGGTAGACTCCTTGAATTCTAAGCATTTATAAGTCTTGTCTTATAAACAGGTCTTAGAATTCTCCGGAATGAAACGCATCTCGCCGTCAGAAGATAGCGCAGAGCGTTTCACCTTGGCGGTGTTGTTTTATACAGGTACATAATTGAGATGCATCCAGAGACTTCAGAAAGCGGTGAAGCAAAAGTGTTGGAGTGGATTCTTCTAGCGCTGCTTGGCGTTGTTGCAGCGATGTTCGGGAGTATCGTTGGTCTTGGCGGGGGCATTATTATCGTCCCTGTGCTGATGCTCCTTGGGTCGCAGCTCACGGGCGGTGAGATCAGTCATGCGACCGCCGTAGGTACATCGCTCACGATGCTGATTGTAACGGCACTTGCTTCAACTCTAAGTTATGCGAAGAAGAAACTGGTCGATTTCCGCAGCGGCTGGTTGTTCTTTATCACCAGCGGGCCAGCTGCGATGATTGGATCAGCTTTGACAAGCCGGTTCCAAGGCGCCGCATTCTCGCTTTCGTTTGGCATATTCATGCTGCTTATGGCTGGCTTGTTAATCGCTAAGGATTATTTGAAACCGATTACCAGGGAATGGCCGATCAAACGGACGGTGGTGGATGCCAAAGGGCAAGAGCATACGTATGGCTATGCGATGGTTCCGGCACTCAGTATTGGTTTTGCTGTTGGGTTGATTTCGGGCTTGTTTGGGATCGGGGGCGGTTCTTTATTTGTTCCTCTGATGGTGCTGTTATTCCGATTCCCGCCGCATACAGCTACCGCGACATCCATGTTTGTTATCTTCCTTTCATCCATTCTTGGGAGCGGGATGCATGGCTTTCTTGGTGAAATCAATTATTGGATTGTACTGGCACTGGTGCCGGGAGCGTGGATTGGCGGCAAACTTGGAGCTATGATTGCTAGACGCATGAGTGGGAAAGGTCTGCTATGGCTGCTGCGCATCACGTTATTGCTGCTGGCTGGCCAATTGATATACGAAGGTTTGACGAAGCTTTAACACTAGGTTAATATTTTTAAAATATACGAAGTGTAAGATTTCACTATACTGAGCTACTATTTCATCGTGAAGTTTACGCTGCTCTTCCTAAGGATGACGCAGCCGTTTTCACTTGTGTGAAACTTGCATAGGAAGTCATACGTATAAGTTACAAACATACAATTAAAGCATTCATTAAATTATGACGAGAGTAGAGTGATGGACTGTGACTGTAGGTGATCAGCAGGGCACCGTCGTCGGAGGCAAAAGCTTCGCCGCCGTGGCGATCAACTGCGCGGCTAAAGCGGGAGAATGGATAAAGTCTAAGCTAGGAAATTATGAGAAGCTTGATATAAAGTATTCGGCGCATGATTTGGTGACAGAAGTGGATAAAGGCTCTGAGACATTGATTAAACGTCTTGTGCTGACACATTTCCCTCATCATTCGTTCCTAGGTGAAGAGGGTGTTGAGCCAGGGCCAGAAGCCTCCGCGCGTGCATTGGAAGAATTAAGCGATGCCGAGTATCTATGGATTGTTGACCCGATTGACGGGACAACCAACTTTGTTCATGGTTTTCCGTTTTTCGTCGTATCGATTGCCCTTGCCCATAAAGGTGAAGTTATTCTAGGGGTTGTTTATGATCCGATGCGGGATGAGCTGTTTATTGCCGAGAAGGGCAAAGGCGCTTATGTACATGGCAAACGGATGAGCGTGTCTGGCGAGGATACTCTGAAGACGAGCCTGATTGCAACGGGCTTCCCGGCAGATGCAGAATTTGCACTGCCGCTGAATATGAAGGGATTACAAGCAATGGCGCCGCAAGTGCGTAACATTCGTTCAGGCGGTTCCGCTGCCCTTCATATGGCTTATGTCGCTGCCGGACGCCTTAGCGGCTTCTGGGAAATTGGTCTGAACAGCTGGGACCTCGCAGCAGGCGCGCTGCTGGTACAGGAATCCGGCGGTATTGTAACCGATACACTAGGCGGGGCGTACAGTCTTGGCGTCCGCCATGTCGTAGCTTCGAATGGAAAGGTGCATAAACCATTCCTTGAGGCGCTTGCGAATGCGGAGGCAGTGCAATAGTAGGATGTACCAAGATAAAAATAGCGGTACAGGGATATCCCTGTACCGCTATTTTTATTTGCGGATTAACCTTTAGTTAGCAACCTTATTCCGATATTCCTGAGGTGTGATGCCAAAATGCTTCTTAAATAATTGAATGAAATAGCTTGGCTTCTGATAGCCGAGCATGACCGAGATTTCATAGATTTTCTCATCGGTTTGGGCGAGTAGTTCAGCTGACTTCTCCATCCTGGCACGGAGTAAATATTCGCTGATGCCTTCCCCGGTCTCCGTCTTATAAATCTTAGACAAGTAGGAAGGATTTAAGTAAACATGAGTGGAGATGGAGTTAAGCGAAGCCTGCTCCAAATGGCCATGAATAAATTCCTGGACTTTACGGATGATGCCCGAACGTGAATCCTTATCTTCACTATTAACTGACTTCTGATAGGAAGTGATGGACCGGCTTGTCCATGCACGCAAATCCTCAACGGAATTGATTGGACTGCCGTTCGCGAAAGCGTGGAAATCATCGCCAATCATGTCAGAGAGCCATTTCTTGTTCTTGTGAGCTAATGCAGCAAGAGAGGCAGCGATAGAGAAATAGGCTTCCAGCACATGCTCTTGGGAACCACGCCATTCTTCTTCGATTTCCCGGAAAATCGCCTCAAGCTTGTCGTTTGCAGTATCCCATTGACCAAGCTCAAGCATCTGCAAGACGGATGGCGGGCGGTACAGTTCGCCGAGCAGTTGAGGGGCTCCGCGTGTAGGCTCTTTGGCGAGCGACACGAATAGTTCTCTCTCACCACCGATGAACTGACGGAAGTTAGTGATGGAAGTCTGATAGAGCGGGTTTACATCTTGTGGGAATGTCCCGCCTTTACTCGTCAGAATGGAGATACCGACCTTGAGATAGGACTTCACAACATGCTGCAGCTGGAAGGCATGGCTTTCGATCCAGCCATCGAGGTCAGTTGGAATGGTAGAACCAGCTTTAGCTTTTAACAGACAGACAATAAATCCGTTCGAATCCTTACAATGCCACATATCCAGCTGATCCCCAAACACTTCTTCCGCCATATTGGATAGGGCATAATCAATGAGGCCTTCACTTTCACCATCATCATAGAGCCGGTCTTCATCATTCAATCGGAGCAGCAAGACATGGAATGGATCTCCCTCCTGGAAAGGGATCGAATAGGTCGCCAGCTTTTTCGATAATCGCTGAAGCGATATGGATTGTTTGCCGCTTAAGAGATCAAGCAGCAAATACTCCCGCAGCTTAGGCAATTGTTCTCGAAGGGAGTACATAGCTCGCTGCATAGAGCTGATCTCGAGCCATTCCTGTTCGAGTTCCTTAATTGCCCTGCGGACCGAAGTAAGAAGCTCATCATCAGCTGCGGGCTTGAGCAAATAATCAGTGGATTTCAGCTTCAGTGCCTGCTTCGTATATTCGAAATCGGAATACCCGGAGAGCAGGATACATTTCGTATGCTTCCAGTTCTGTTTAATTTCCTGAATAAGCTCAAGTCCTGTCATGCCAGGCATCCGGATATCGGTAATAACGACATCAATTGCGTGTACATGCATCAGCTCGATCGCATCTGGACCCGAATAAGCTTTATGTACGACATCAATCCCCGCTTCATCCCATGGCAGCATATCTGCAAGATCATCTGCCAGTATGGATTGGTCATCTACAATAAGAAGTTGGCGCATGTTAGATTCCTCCTAAAAAGAATTGTGAAGCAATTCTTACTTCGAAAGCATAGGCTTAAAGAATTGTGAAGCAATTCTTACTTCGTAAGCATGTTTGTCTCATTTGGCCAATACAACTCAACGGTAAGTCCACCGTCATCACCACGGTAAAGTCGTACGCCTGCTTCTTGTCCATACTGGAGCAGCATACGCTGGCGTGTATTCCATAACGCGCAGCCCTTATCCTCGGTAGGAGGCATAGACATTTGCAGCTTCAGCTGGGCGAGCTGTTCCTCGGAAACACCAATGCCGTTATCTGTGACGGTAATGAGGTTGTAGCGGTCATTTTGCGAGCCTGTAATTTGGACTTCGCCAGTACCGATAGGCTCCAAACCGTGCACAACGGCATTTTCTACAATTGGCTGCAGGATAAGCCTTGGAATTTCGAGCTCTTCCATTGCCTCTGGAATTGTAATGACATAGGTCATATCCTGGACATTCATCGCTTGAATAGCTAGATAGCTTTTGACAAGGTCCACTTCTTCTCGCAAGTAGGCCAGCTGTCTCTCGGATCTAGTTGTATAACGGTAATAACGGCTGAGATGAAGAGCAAGTTCCATAACCGATTCTTTCTCTCCAAGTCTCGTTAAGCTGCGAATGAGAGAGAAGCAATTATAAAGGAAATGCGGATTGATCTGGGACTGCAATTGCTTCAGGTTAGCATCTCTTGAACGGATCTGTTCGAGATAGACGTTCTGGATCAGCTGCTCGATCTGGACGGCCATATCGTTGAAGCTGACGAGCAGGAAGTGGAACTCATTATTCGGATGGAAGACCTTCAGCTTCGGATATTCCCCTTTCTTCAGCTTCTTCACACCGCGAATAAGCTCCCGTATTGGTACCTGGACATTCGTATACAGGATATAGGCGGCAATCGTACTGCCGATAAGCAAAAACACGATACAAATATAGAAAAGATTGCTGTTTGCTGTAATCGGTCTGACAACATCATCAATCGGTAAATAATCAAACAGATACCAGCCCAGCTCGGGCATGTAGACGCTGTTCACGGTATATTCGGTCCCGTTTAGCTTAATACGAGAGTACTGCGAGTGTGACAGCTTACTCAAATCTACTTTAGAGAGCAGCGTTTGCTGAAGCTCTTTGTCAGAGCCTCTTACGGCTAATATTTGCTGCTCGGGCGAAACGAAGAAGGCATCTCCCTTGCCACCTTGTTTAAAGCGTTCAAGCCCTTTTACTAATTCATCTGCTGCAAAGCTGACTTCTACAATAACCCCAGCGTTACCGGAGGAGCTGTCATAAGGTTCGGTCAGAAATCGGACAAACCTTGGATTATTCTGATAGTAGGGGGCGACATTCTCGGTATATTTCCATACCTTTGAATAGTTTTTCGTGACGAGATCTTTATTGTATTCCAGGTGGAAGTCGGTTGAAACGAAGGTATTGGTTGCAGGCGCATAGATGCTGATTGTTGTGTCCCAATCGGAGGAAGCATTGATCAGCCGAAGCTTGTCGGCAATTCGAATCTTCTGATCCGTTTGTTCATATAGGGTGGCAATCTCTAGAAACTCGAGGGTACGTACGTTGATATCTTCCGTGATCATAAGACCACTCTTTGCAAGCTGTTCTGCCGTTTCATCCGTCTTATCAGCAAAATAGGACAAGTCCTTATTCATAGATATTTCGACTTCATTCATAACAACATCCATGCTTGTTTTATTAGAAAACCAATAGAGCGCGATAATCGGAATAAGCAGCAAAACGATAATGCCGACTATTTTTGTAAACGTATTCAATCTAAGCGACATCCTTGTCCGTCTCCCCGCATCAATGTGGATGAAAACAAAAGAAATGGGTATCGTTCTAAAATCATTGGCGCAGACTTGCCGATTCCCCGATTGCTATACTTACTATACATCATGATGAGACTCTGTCAATCGACAAAAAGAATAGCGGAAAGGACAATGGGGATGGGGACAACAACAAAGGCGATAGCCCGTAATGAGGTCATTGGAGAGAACACTGAAAAAACAAAAGCAAGAGGTTTCCTGAAGAGGACATGGCCGCTGCATCTCATGTTGCTTCCGGCAGTAATCTTGCAATTCATCTTTGTGTACGTACCTCTCGGGGGATTGGTAATCGCTTTTCAAGACTATAAACCTTACGATGGTATTTTCCATTCCAAGTGGGTTGGGCTTGAGCATTTCAAGTTTATGTTCGATTATCCGGACATTCAGCAAGTGATCACGAACACGGCGTTTATTGCATGCCTGAAGATTATATGCGGTATTATTGTGCCGTTCATCTTCGCGCTTCTGCTGAACGAAGTGAACTTTAATCCATTCAAACGTACTGTTCAAACCTTGGTATATCTACCCTACTTTATTTCCTGGGTATTCCTCGGCGGGATCCTGAACGATATGCTGGCTTCGGATGGCATTATTAACTCCGTCCTTCATGATTGGTTCGGGATGAAAGAATCGATCTTGTTCCTGGGAGATGGGGACTGGTTCCGATTTGTAGTCGTACTAAGCGATGTATGGCAGCAATTTGGTTACGGTACAATCGTCTACTTGGCAGCGCTTGCGGGAGTTAATCCTTCTCTCTATGAGGCAGCAGAAGTGGATGGTGCAACTCGCTGGAAGCAAACCTGGCATGTTACGATCCCTTCGCTCTTGCCAATTGTTATCGTTGTAGGTACGCTTGCACTCGGTAATATTTTGAACGCAGGCTTCGACCAAATCTTCAACTTGTATAATCCGCTTGTCTACGATAAAGGCGATATCATTGATACCTTCGTCTATCGGACGGGTATTCTGAATGGGCAGTACAGCCTGGCGACGGCAGTGGGCATATTTAAATCCTTGATTGGATTCGTGCTCATCATTGTTGGCTACAAGCTCGCTCACAAATATGCGGATTATAAAATCTTCTAGAAAGGGGTACCTGCGTACATGTATCAGAAAACATTTGGCTATCGAGCATTCTCTGTCTTTAACTATCTCCTCTTAAGTCTCGCGGGACTGCTGTGTATTATACCAATCATTCATATTCTTTCGATCAGCTTTAGTGCCAGTGCCCCTGCGAATGCGCATTTGGTTGGCATGTGGCCGGTAGACTTCAACACGGAATCGTATACGAAAACAATGAATAACCCGAACTTCCTCCGGGCGTTCTGGATTTCGATCTTTCGAACAGCGCTTGGTGCCTCGATTACACTAGCGGTTATTACATTAGGCGGCTATGCGCTGTCGAAGGATACAACGGTATTCAAGAGCCGGTCGAGATATGCTTGGTATTTCGTATTTACGATGTGGTTCAGCGGCGGTATCGTTCCTCTGTATATCGTCATTCGTAATCTCCACATGATGAATACGATTTGGGCGCTTGTTCTTCCAGGCTCGGTTGCTGTATTCAATATGATTCTCTTGATGAACTTCTTCCGTGCAACTCCCAAAGAACTGGAGGAAGCAGCTTTCATCGACGGGGCAGGGCATTTCTCGATTTTGTTCCGAGTCTATCTTCCTCTAGCAATGCCGGCAATTGCAACGATGTCGTTGTTCACGATTGTTGGCAACTGGAATGCATGGTTTGACGCTTTGCTTTATATTAACGATTATCGTAATTACCCGCTCGCAACCTTCTTGCAGACGGTTATCGTCCAGCAGGACTTCAGTAAGCTGAACCCGGACGTGAACGAGCTGAAGAATATCTCGCAGCGTACCGTTAAGGCAGCGCAGATCTTCATCGGGATGCTTCCAGTACTCCTTGTGTATCCGTTCCTGCAGCGCTTTTTCGTCAAAGGGATTGTCCTAGGTGCGGTAAAAGAGTAATTGTTTCAGGAAGATAAAATAATGGTATGTTACTCAAAATTATGGTATTTATAACAGTGAAAACCAAGACTATAGTATTACTTGAGAGTAAATAAAGCGCTCTCATATAGGAATAATCATATTACGGGGGGAAAACAATGCGTAATTCAATGAAAAAGCTAATGCTCGTTTCGTTGACTGGTGTACTTGCAGCAAGCCTCGCGGCATGCGGATCGAACAATAATAACGGCAACAACCAGCCAGCTAGCGAAAAACCTTCAAACTCTGGCAACGCAGCAGCTACAAACAATGCGGCTACTAACGACGCGGGCAGCGGCGTGGACGAAACAGGCTGGGATGGCACGAAATATGCTGAGCCTATTACTCTTTCAACAGTAAAAGGCGTAGGTACGAACTACTTCTTCAAGACTGGCGAAACGATGGAAAACAACGTTTTGCAAAAGTATATGAAAAAAAACCTGGGCATTGATGTGAAATATGACTGGGTAGTAACAGATACAAACGACGCTTACAAAACAAAGCTTCGTCTGATGCTTTCTTCCGGCGAGAAAATGCCTGACGTTATTACTTACCGTGGTGACATGGAAACAGTTAACATGCTGATTGACTCCGGTCAATTCATGTCGGTTAACGATTTGTTTGATAAATACGCTGGCGACGAGTACAAAAAAGCAGCTGCTCTGAACCCGGATACATTCCTTCCTGTAACACGTGACGGCGAGAAAATGGCTCTTCCAGTTCTCGACTACGCATACAACGATGATATGGTGCTGTGGCTCCGCCAAGACTGGATGGATAAACTAGGTCTGCAAGCTCCAAAAACAGTTGCTGATCTCGAAGTCATCATGGATGCGTTCACAACCAAAGATCCAGACGGCAACGGCAAACCAGATACATTTGGTATGGCGCTTGGCTTCAAGAACGGCTTCCTGAACTGGATGACAGATGTAAGCTGGCTGTTTGGTGCATACGGTACAATGCCTGGCCAATGGAATAAAGCTGCAGACGGTACGCTGGCATTTGGTTCAGTTGATCCAGCTGCGAAGCAAGCTCTTGGTACATTGAAAAACTGGATGGATAAAGGCTGGATCTCGAAAGACTCCGGTTTGAAGGATGATACTTCGGGTTCCGAGTTCTTCACGAAAGGTCAAGCAGGCGCAATCGTAGGCCGTAACTGGCTGCCAGACTGGCCGTTTGGCGATCTGATCAACAACGTTCCAGGCGCGAAATACAAAGCATACGCAATTCCTGCTGGACCAGACGGTAAAATTGGTTCCCAAAGCGGTAACCCATCCGTTAACGGCTGGATGCTGATCAACAAAAAAGCAGAGCATCCTGAAGCGCTGCTCCGTTACTATAACTTCTTCTTCGATAACTGGGCTAACCCAGCAAAAGGCAGTCAGTTCGAGAACGGCTTCGCTGAAGGCTATGATTGGGCTAAATTGCCAGATGGCACAATTACAAAAGATCCGCAAAAATATCCGGACCTGTTCCCGAACTATGCAGACCGTACACATCTTGTAGAGCCAATCTACTACTCGCTGACATTTGAAGGCGCTCGTCAACCTTCACTGTATGCAGATACAATGATCAAGATTGCTAATGGTGAAGCGATGACGACTCCTTACGAAGAGCAAACCAAAGCGATTCGTAAGCCAGAGAATGTAGATGCGATGAAGATCGTTATGGAGCAAAAAGATATTCGTATGAAAAACTACTTCCAAGGTCCTCTGACGGAAACGATGAAATCGAAGAACGAATTGCTCAACAAGCTTGTTAACGAATCGTTCTCCAAAATCATCTACGGCCAAGCACCAATCGACTCGTTCGATACAATGGTAGAGAACTGGAAGAAATCCGGCGGCGACCAAGTGACGAAAGAAGTTAACGAATGGTACGCTTCCGCTTCGAAATAATCTATCAGTAAGCAGTAAGTATTTGCAACAGGATAAGGAACGCCATATTTATGCCAGGGCGTTCCTTTTCTATTGCCAAAATATATATTTTTAATATTCTGAAAGCGTTAACAGCATGAGAGACTCCCTAAGAATAACGTAAGAGAGGGGAAACGGCGTTGATACAAAGAAAGAGAAAAGGCAGTCGTCTTCGTATGAGACGGATGCTGTCACTAGTCATGTCGGTCATGATTCTAGCAAGCTATCTTCCATCTGCTGCTTATGCTTCAACGGAAGCTGCAGAACCCGTAAGTGTTGGACCTGCTGATGTAACCGGGCACTGGGCAGCGGAGCAAGTAGGCGAGTGGACTTCGAAAGGACTTGTCGCAAGTTATCCGGACGGCAGCTTTAAGCCGGAACAGCAAATTACACGTGCAGAGTTTACGAAATTGATTAACAGCTTGTTTGGCTTCACAGTGAAAGGCGACGATAGCTTTTCTGATGTAGCAGCTGGTGCATGGTATACGGATCAGATTGCTATTGGTAAAAAAGCAGGCTTCATTAATGGTTACCCAGATGGAACATTCAAGCCAAATGCGGCCATTACGAGACAGGAAGCTGCGAAAATTGCAGCAGGATTGTTCCGTCTGCCTGCAGTAACAGGCAATGACCCTTTAAGTGCCTTTAATGATAAAACGCAAGTTGGCGCATTTGCAGTAGAATCATTTGCCCAATTAGTAAGCGGGGGCTATCTGAAAGGATTCCCTAACGGCACCGTTCAGCCGCTCAAATCGATCACTCGTGCAGAAGCAGTTGTGCTGCTAGATCGTTTGGCAGGCGAGGCTTACACGAAAGCTGGTACTTACAAGGATCAGCAGCTGACTGGCAATGCGCTGGTGAACAAAGACGGAGTCACACTTGAGGATGCAGCCATCGGCGGTAATCTGTTCTTAACTGCGGGCATTGCTGAAGGCGATTTCACGCTGAAAGATTCTGAGGTGAAAGGCACCATCTATGTAAGTGGCGGTGGTGTTCATAGTATTCATTTTCATAATGTGAAGGCGCACAATATCGTCGTAGATAAGAAAGAAGGACCAGTACGTGTTGTGATTGAGGACTCTGATATCGATGATATGGATCTTAATACGAATACGGTTCTTGAAACAGAAAATACGGATATTGATCATTTGAACAATAATTCATCTGATTCTACCTTGAATGGAAACAAGCTGGACAAAGGGCAGAAGCAAGTGAGTAGCAACAGTAATAGCGGAAACGGAAGCACGAATTCTACACCAACACCGACACCAACACCGGACGAGGAAGAGTGGGAGCTGGTCTGGAATGATGAGTTTGACGGAACAGGCAGCCATCTCGACACGAATGGTGTAAACCTCGATAAGTGGGGATACCAGCTTGGTACAGGCTCGCAATATGGCCTGGATGGCTGGGGCAATAATGAGCAGCAAAGTTATGAAGCTGACAATATGAAAGTAGAAGATGGCAAACTTGTCATCACAGCAAAGAAAGAAGCAAACACCAATAATAAGCCTTATACATCGGGCAGAATTTTCACACAGGACACGTTCACCAAAGCTTATGGTAAATTCGAAGCGAAGTTGAAGCTGCCAAAAGGTCAAGGCTTCTGGCCAGCCTTCTGGATGATGCCGGCAACTAGTGAATATGGTACATGGGCATCCTCCGGTGAAATTGACATTATGGAGGCTGTAGGCAGACTGCCAGGTGAAGTTTCAGGAACGATTCATTATGGTAAAGCCGCTCCTGGTAACCGCTATACAGGTAACAAATATACCTTCCCAGAAGGAGTAGATTTTAGCGGTGAGCATGTTTACGCCGTTGAGTGGGAACCAGGCGAAATTCGCTGGCTGGTAGACGGCAAAGTCTATCAAACGCAGAACAATTGGAACAGCTGGGGGATTGATCAACCAGCGAAATATGCTTATCCGGCACCATTTGATAAGCCGTTTTATATGATTTTGAACCTAGCAGTTGGCGGTAACTTCGATGGCGGCAGAATGCCAACGGACGACAACGCCCGGACAATGGAAGTAGATTATGTCCGCGTGTACGACAAGAAAGGCGGATATTCAACTGCTGGTCTTGAGGAGCCGAAGGTAGATCGGGAACCATTGCCTGCTGATCATAAAGAAGCGATTAATGGCAACTATGTGCATGATGTGAACTTCGCAAATGGCTTCAAGACGGTGACAACGGATACAGATACACTCGATCCGGAAAAATGGAATTTCGTTCACGTACCTACCTACAATGGTAATGGTTCAATCGGAACTGATGTGATTGGCGGTACCACTTATGCGAAAGCAGAGATTACAAACGGTGGTTCTCAAGACTACGCGGTACAGCTTATACAGAATGTGACGGTTGGAAAAGGAAGATATTACAAGCTGTCCTTTGATGCAAAATCCAGCACGAACCGGACAATGTCCGCCAAGATTGGCGGCGGGGCTGACCGCGGCTGGGGCACTTATTCGGATGTCTTATCCGTTAACTTGACTGATGAGTTCAAGAACTACAGCATGACTTTCCAGATGGCAGCGGATACCGATGTTCTCGCTCGACTTGAGCTAAATATTGGTCTCAATACGAATCCTGTCTGGATTGGCAATGTGAAGCTGGAAGAAGTAGATGCACCGGATCCGTACAACGAGGATGCTGCTAAGGAGCCAATCCAAGGCAACCATGTCTATAACGGCAGCTTTGATCTTGGTAGATTGGACCGCCTCACGTACTGGCATTTTAATACGGCAGACGGAGCAGCAGCAACGGCTTCGGTTGATCCAGATGCTCGCGAGTTCACAGCAAATATTACAAACGGCGGTACCGGAGCCGCTTCGATTACATTGCTGCAAAAAGGCGTAAACCTCATTCCAAACAATGATTATGAAGTGAAGTTTAAGGCAAGTGCAACATCAAACCGTACCATTAAGGTCGGTATTCAAAAGCAGGACGGCACAAATGTGGTTGATCCTATTGAAGTGAACCTGATCGCGTCATCTGCTGTACAGACGGTGAACTTCAACTCTGCCGAAGCGGCAGACGACAAAGCGACTCTTGTCTTTATGCTTGGTGGTAATGATGCAGATGTAACTATCGATAATGTCGTTATGACTCGACTCACTAACAATGGCATCGGTGATCTGCCGCTAGCGGATCAATTCCCGCTCAAGAACGGTGACTTCTCAAACGGCAAGACCTCCTGGAATTTACATGTTCAGGGCTCCTATGACGGCTGGGACAAAGTGACCGGATACACCGAAGATGCAGGCAGCATGAAAGTTAATGTTAGCAGCGTTGGCAACAATCCATGGGACGTTATGCTGATGCAAAATGACTTCAATCTGAACAAAGACAATACCTACGTCGTATCCGTAGATCTCAAATCGACTGCAGAACGTGACGTTGAAATTGTGGTAGATAATGCTGGAGGAAGACTGCTCTCGAAGATGGAGCATTTGACGGCAGATTACCAGACGTTTACGTACGAACTGCCTGTTACAGCTGATACTCTAGCATCCTTTAAAGTACTGCTTGGCAAGCAAACAACAAATCCAGCTGGAGCACATGATGTGTACATGGATAATGTACGCGTAGAGATTAAAGGTGCCCGAGACAAAGCCTTCCTATTAAAGAACGGCTACTTTGCAAACGAAGGTGCTAATTGGTCTCAGCATGTGCAAGGCGTATACGACGGTAACTCCAAAGCAACCTTTGATTTTACAAGCGGCAGAGCCAAGGTGAACGTTGAGAATGTTGGTGCGAATCCTTGGGATGTGATGTTGTATCAACAGCCTCTGCTCGTTAAGAAAGACATGACTTATATCGTTACGTTCGATGCAAGATCTACACTTGCGAAGAACATGGAAGTGATCGCAGAGAACGGTACCTACACACGTTATCTGAATGAGAAAGTAACACTTGGTGAAACGACCAAGAGCTACTCGTTTGAGTTCACGATGCCAAAGGATGATACGGTAGGACTGAAATATCTGCTTGGTAAGAATGGCGATGCTTTGGCCGTCCATGACGTCTTTATTGATAATGTCCGATTCGAACGGAAAGGCGCGAAGGATGCATTAGGCGAAAAAGCCCCATTAGTCAATGATATCCGGCTCACTTCCGCACCAATTGTAACGCCGGATATCACAGACAACAGCCTTGGCAAAGATATTACGCTAACCATCGCTTTCCAGCCGGGCTGGAGCAGCTCGATTAAAGCGATTACGGTAGACGGAACAGCTCTTGCAGGAGCAGACTATACCGTTGGAACAAACAGCATCACGATTAAAGCAAGTGTCTTTACGACTGCAGGCGATCACGTCATTGTATTCCAAGCTTCCGGTTATGAGCTCGGGCAGGTGACACAAACGATTGAAACGGAGCAAATGTGGTCACTCGTGTGGTCTGACGAATTTAACGGTGATACGGTTACTCCAGATACAAACGGTGTCGACCTGTCCAAATGGGGCTACCAAGAAGGTAACGGCTCCGAATATGGCGTGGCCGATTGGGGGAATAACGAGCAGCAATACTACCGCAAGCAAAACATTACCGTAGATCCGGAAACGGGTAACCTTGTTATTACAGCTAAGAAAGAAACATTTAACGGTAAGCCTTATACCTCTGGCCGTCTATGGACCAGCAATACGTTTACGAAGGCTTATGGTAAATTCGAAGCTCGAATGAAACTTCCAGAAGGAACAGGCATTTGGCCAGCCTTCTGGATGATGCCCGCTGACAGCGAATATGGCGGCTGGGCAGCTTCTGGCGAGCTTGATATTATGGAAGCTAGAGGACGTCTGCCAGAAGAAGTTGGCGGAACTATCCATTACGGCAAAAACGCTCCGAATAATAAAGCAACAGGGGCAGCTTATAACTTCCCTGAGGGCGAGTCTATTACGGGCTATCATACCTACTCGGTAGAGTGGGAGCCAGGTGAGATCCGCTGGTATGTGGATGGCACGCTGTATCAAACTGTTAACAACTGGAACAGCTGGGGAGCAGATCAGCCAGATAAATATGCTTACCCTGCACCGTTTGACAAACCGTTCTATATTATTCTGAACTTGGCAGTTGGCGGTCAATTTGACGGCAACCGATTGCCAGCAGACAGCGACCTGCCAGCGAAAATGGAAGTCGACTACGTCCGTGCTTATGATCTGACAGGCCGCCCTTACCGTACGCCGGTAGAGCCGGATTCGAAGGACGACATCCCAGCAAACGCAAAAGCAATCGTTGACCAGGATTTCGAGCATGGTCTGACGGATATTACAGACTCTACACAAGCGCTTGATGCGAACTACTGGAACTTCCTGCATACGCCTGATTTTGGCGGCGCAGGCTCTGCAACCGTCGATACCATTGGTGACGATAAGTTCGCTAAAGTATCCATTACAAACGGCGGCGGTCAGAACTACGCTCTGCAATTAATTCAGTATGCGACGATTACGAAAGGCCATGCTTACAAAATCAGCTTTGATGCTAAAGCATCGGCAGCAAGAAACATGAGCTTGAAGGTTGGCGGAGATGCTGATGATGGCTGGGGCGCATATTCGGATAATTTCGACGCAGCTCTGACGACTAATCTGAAGCATTATGAATACCGCTTCTTGATGAACAACGATACAGATTTGGCTGCACGACTGGAGCTTAATCTTGGTCTCAATACGAATACGGTATGGATCGGCAATATTAAAATCGAAGAAGTAGATAGTGTCTCTCAAGCTAATGGTCCAAAGGCTCCGCTTGGCAATGGACAGCACGTCTATAATGGAAACTTCGATCTTGGTACGATGGACCGTATGTCTTACTGGAACTTCTCTACATCCGGCGACGCGGATGCATCTGCATCGGTTGACCCTGTTGTTAGACAGCTAGAGGCAGCGATTACTGACGGTGGCGACATTCCAGCGGACATAACGCTGACGCAAAAAGGGATCAATCTGCTGCAAAACGATTCCTATAAGCTGACCTTCAAGGCTTCTGCGGAATCGGATCGTTCGATTAACGTTTCATTCGTAAGTAAAGATGGCAGCACCGTCTATGCTTCGGATGACTTTACAGTTGGTACTGCAATGAGTAATCAGGAATTCACCTTCACAATGCCTGTTGGCATAACGGATGAAGAAGGGCAACTTGTCTTTGGACTTGGAGGAAGTGACGCGGATGTTGTGATCGACAACGTATCCCTGATCCGTACAACCAATAACAACTTCGACTTCACAGGCGTAGATCTATTCCCGCTGAAAAACGGTGATTTCTTCGCTGGCCTGCTGGGCTGGGAGCAGAATTCACAAGAGGGCGGAGCAGCACTATTTACGACGGAGGATGGCGCTGCAAAGATCAATGTAACAAGCGTAGGCAACCAACCGTACAGCAACATGCTGATTCAAGGCGGCATGAGCTTCAAGAAAGGTTTGACCTATACGCTTGAGTTTGATGTGAAAGCATCCGTTGCCCGCGATTTGCAGGCTACACTTGAGAATGCATCCTACGTAAGGAAATTTGATTCAGGTCTTCAATCTATCGGTACAGACTGGACACATCTAACCTTTACGATTCGTCCGAATGCCGATGAGCTGCTTGCCCTTAAAATCATGCTGGGCAAAACACCTAACGCAGTAGTTGGTACCGTATGGATCGATAACGTTGTGCTTGAGGTGGAAAATACACCAGTGAAACGTCCGCCAACAATGGTTGCGGACAGCACAAATAATCTGGCTGGCCAAGAAATCGTCATTCCTTTTGCGGATGACGCGGCTTGGAGAGGGGCTATCACATCGGTTTCCGTAAATGGTGTGGTATTAAATGCTTCGCAATATGCCGTAACAGCTGGCACATTGACGCTTCACTCGGACGTCTTCTCGGTTGACGGGAACTATCCAGTAAAAGTAACAGCTAGTGGGTATGGCGATGCTGTAATCACGCAGCAAGTCTTCTCCGGCGACGGCAATCTGGTTCTGAACGGCAGCTTCACGAACGGCACGTCGAACTGGGAGTCCTGGAAAGGCGCTGATGATTACTCTTCTATTTCTGTAGAAGGTGAGAAGGCTAAGATCCAAATTAACTATAACGGCGGTTTGGATCAGCAATGGCATGTGCCTTACACGTGGTCCACGCAGTTCATGCAATCCGGTATTCAGCTGAAAGCCGGCAAAACGTATGAGCTTAGCTTTAAAGTTTCGTCTACGGTTGACCGTCCGATTCTGGTAGAACTGACCGGCTACAACAATAATCAGCAAGTGGTGTTCTTTATTACGGGTGATGAAGCTGTCTACTCGAAAGTGCTGAAACCAACCGCTGATATGACCTTAACCGTGAAGTACCTGCTTGGTAATGTGATTAACGGTGATCAAGTGACACCAGAAGGTGAGCATACGATCACGATCGACGAGGTAGCTGTCCGCGAGAAAGTATCACCACCAGCTGTAGCTGCCGATGCAACAGATAATAAATTAACTAATCCAATTGAGCTGACCTTTACGGACAACACAACTTGGAGAAATGTAATTACAGGCATCATGATCGACGGCGCAGCAGTTGATGCAAGCAAGTATACGATTGCAGCTGGCAAAATCACGTTTGACCCATCGCTCTTCCCGTCTATCAAGAAGTATGCGATTGCTATTCTGGCTAATGGTTATGCGGCTGCGGAGGTATCGCAGGAAGTGAAGACCAATGCGAAGAATGCTGCGATCGGAAGCACGGCAACGGCTTCATTCAACAATCAGCCCGCGGCTAATGCCATTGATGGCAATATGGGTACAAGATGGGAGAGCGCTTCTCAAGATCCACAGTGGATTTCGCTCGATCTGAAAAAGCTTTATAAGCTCGACAGCATTATGCTCAGCTGGGAAGGGGCTTACGGTAAGACCTATACCGTTCAAGTCTCTGCAGCGGAAACGCCGGGAGATAACGACTGGACGACAATCTTCACCGAGCCATCCGGCAACGGGGGGATCGACAACATTACCCTGCATGGAGAAGAAGCCCGTCATGTACGTATCTACGGCACCGTAAGAGGTACGACCTATGGCTATTCGCTCTATGAATTCGAAGTATATGGCAACCCGTCTAATCCGGATCCAGTACTGCCTCTTGGGCCAGTTCTGACAGCCGATTCTTCGGATAATAAAGCAGGCAGCAGCATCGATGTTACCTTCTCAAGCAATACCGCATGGGAAAATGCAATTACAGCTGTAAAAGTGAATAATGCTGCTCTTGCAGCCAATCAATACACCGTTGCAGCAGGCAAAATCACACTGAATGCCAGCGTATTTACAGCCGCCGGCAGCTACACGATAACGGTAGCTGCTACGGGCTACGCAGACAGTGAAGTGACGCAAGCTATTACGGCGGATGTGAATCTGGCCCTGGGTAAGACAGCTGCTGCTTCGTCTAATGCTAATAACAGTCAGGCAGCAGCCGTACTTGATGGCAATCAGGGAACAAGATGGGAAGCTGCAACAGGCAGTAATCCAGAATGGGTTTATATTGATCTTGGTGCGGTATATTCCATTACGAGATTGAACCTGCTGTGGGAAACAGCTTACGGCAAAACCTTTGATATTCAAGTTGCTCAGCCGGGTGCTGATCTTAGTGATACGAACAGCTGGACAACGGTTAAGCATCTGGACCGCACACTGACTGGCTCGGGCAAAATACAAGATGCTATTTTGCTAGACTCACCAGCTGTTGGTCAGTACATCAGAGTGTATGTGACAACAAAAGGCTTCCCTCCATACGGTCCATCCCTTTGGGAGTTCGAAGTGTATGGCTCTGAAGCGGAAGCGACAGGTCCTGTTACAGCAGCGCCACCTGCTTTAACAGCAGATACAACAGATAACCAAGCAGGCAAAAGCATTGATCTGAGCTTTACGGGCGACGCAGCGTGGGAAGGTGCTGTGTCTGCCGTGAAGGTTAACGGGACATCGCTTGCTGCTGAGCAATTCAAAGTGGAAAGCGGCAGAATTGCTCTTGCCTCAACAGTATTCACGGCAGCTGGCAGCTACAATATCGTCATTGAAGCAAGCGGCTATTCGGATGCTGCGGTGACGCAAGTCATTACAGCGGCAGACGCTCCAGTTATCAATCTAGCATTGAACAAATCGGCAGTCGCTTCTTCTGCGCAAGGCCCTTATCTAGCAACGGAGGCGACTGACGGTGATCAAGGCTCCAGATGGGGTGCAGACTGGGAAGCAAATACGGATAACCATCCGGAATGGATTTATGTTGATCTTGGTGCGGTAGAGACCTTCAATAAGCTTGTATTGAATTGGGAAGGAGCATACGGTAAATCACTTGTCATTCAAGTGGCTCAACCAGGAGCTGATCTGTCCAGCAATGACAGCTGGACGACGGTTCATACCATTACCGGCCAATCCCTAAGCGGGGAAGGCTTGAAGCAGACGATTAATCTTGCTGCTCCGGCAGAAGGCCAATATGTACGGATTTATGTAATGGAGAAAGGCCTTGCTGCCTACGGTCCATCGTTATATGAGATTGAGATTTACTAGGTACTAGAAAAGCCACCTCATCGAACTGCCTGATGGCAGCCGATAAGGTGGCTTTTTGATGTTGTAAGTTTACAGCTTCGAGAAGGCAATCTCAGCGGCTGCGAGAGTAACCTCGATGTCTTCTTTTGTATGGGCGGTTGTCAGGAACCACGCTTCATATTTAGAAGGCGCTAGATTGATGCCTTGTTCAAGCATCAGCTTGAAGAAGCGGCCAAACACATCGCCGTTCGTATCCTGCGCTTCATCATAGTTGGTAACTGGATGATTACAGAAATGCGTCGAGAACGAACCGCGGATTTGGTTGATCGTAAGTGGGATGCCATGTTTGGAAGCAGAGGCACGAAGACCATCCGCCAGCAGCGTTGCCAGATCATTCATACGGTCATAGATGCCAGCTTCCTGCAATACTTCAAGACAGGCGATACCAGCCGAGATAGATGCTGGATTTCCCGCCATTGTACCCGCTTGATAAGCCGGGCCAAGCGGAGCGACCTGCTCCATAATTTCTTTGCGGCCGCCATAGGCGCCGATCGGCAGACCACCGCCGATGATTTTGCCAAGAGCAGTAAGGTCAGGCTCAATCGCTTTGAAGTCCGGGAATACGTTAAATGTTTGAGTCGTACCGTAATGGAAGCGGAAGGCTGTAATGACTTCATCATAAATAACGAGTGCACCAGCTTCACGGGTCAACTTGCAGACACCTTCCAGGAAGCCAGGTTCCGGCATAACCATACCGAAGTTGCCAACAATTGGCTCGATCATAACAGCTGCTGTATCATCGCCCCAGCGTTCCAGAGCTTCTTTTAAGGCTGGCAGGTTGTTGAAGGGAACGGTAATCACTTCTTGGGCAATGCTCGTAGGAATACCGGCGCTGTCCGGAATGCCAAGCGTAGAAGGGCCGGAGCCTGCTGCAACAAGTACAAGATCGGAATGGCCATGGTAACAGCCAGCGAATTTAATGATCTTGTTGCGTTTCGTGAACGCACGTGCAACACGGATGGTAGTCATAACCGCTTCCGTACCGGAGTTGACGAACCGTACTTTATCAAGGGAAGGAATAGCTTCCTTCAGCATACGGGCCATCTGGATTTCGAGCTCTGTAGGCGTACCGTATAGGGTACCGTTTTGCGCGGCACAAACGATTGCCTCTGTAATATGCGGGTGGGCATGTCCGGTAATAATCGGGCCGTATGCGGCCAAATAATCGATGTAACGATTATCGTCAACATCATAGAAGTAGGCGCCTTCGGCACGCTTCATAAATACTGGTGCGCCGCCACCAACTGCCTTGAAAGAGCGGGAAGGGCTGTTAACGCCTCCGACAATATGCTTGAGCGCTTCTTCATAAAGCGCTTCTGAACGTGTACGTTGCATAGACATAGAATAAATCCTCCGTATAAGAAATATGTAAGCCATCCTTAATCGGTCGAACGGCCTTAAGGGTTTTTAAATCGACACTCCCCATTATCGCGCAGTCTGGGCAAAAAGCAAAGTGCCGTGCTTACCTCTGTCTATGAACAGGCTAGGCTATATGGCGGCGGAGGTCAATTTCAGGTATAGAGGTATCGGACGTTACTTAGGTTGGATTTCATCCAGCAAAAGGGGTTTTTGAGAATGGTAAGGTTGGCTATAATGGATTCCATCCAATGAAATGATCCAGCTATACCCCCAGAAGTCCAAGTGAGGCGGTTTTTGTTGGACAATCTCCAACATAGAGCGGACTCTATCTATAGAGTTGCCATTTCACTGTACAAAATCCAACATAGGCAGGTTAGAGGTGACGAGTACTGCAGGATGTAAAGCCTGACCGATAAACAAAAGGACCTCAACTCCCGCCGCTAAGCGTGAGTATGAGGTCCTTTATTATTCAGTTATTCAGTAAGCTATATCTTATTGTGTTGTGCTGCTGTTATCAGTTGTTGCATCCGTTCCGTTCTCCGCACCAGGCGAAGTGGATGGAGGAGCTACTGTATCATCCGATGCGAGTGTATCTTGAACCGAAGCTTTCAGTTCATCCAGATCACGAACGCCAAGAACGGATGCACCACCAACATGCTCTTCCGCAATGTTATCCATTGGAGGCACTTGCTGCGTACCTGCCAGATGGGATTCAACGCCAAGCTGGCCAAGCTTCAGCATATCGGTAACCTGTAGGTTCGTCTCGATGTAAGGGGATACGCTGTCCAGAATTTTTTTCATCTGAACGATGTTCCAGCCGGATTTAAGCTTATCAGCTACAGCACCTAAGAACTCACGCTGACGCTCTGTACGTGTGAAGTCACTCATTGCGTCATGACGGAAGCGAACGTATTGCAAGGCTTTGTCGCCATCAAGCAGCTGATAGCCTTTCTTCAGATCGATATCGTATTTGTTCTCATCCGCGTTGTCCGTATAATGCATATCCTTTTCAACATCGAAGTAGACGCCGCCGATCGTATCGACGAGGGCTTTGAATCCTTCGAAATCAGTATACACATAATACTGAATATCAAGGCCAAGCAGATCACCAACTGTCTTCATTGCAAGCTGTGGTCCGCCAAGCGTTATAGCTGTATTGATACGCCCTTTGTCATGACCTTCAATATCAATATAAGTGTCACGCAGGACGGAGAATAGATGAGCTTTCTTCGTCACCGGATCAAAGGAGGCGATCATGATTGAATCGGAACGCGGTACCTGATTTTCTTCCAAGCCGCGGGCGTCACCGCCAAGCAGCAGGATGTTAACACGTTCTGTACCCTCCCATTTTGGAGGTGGTTCAACGGTTTCGTTATTAAATTGTCCGAAGCGGGATTCTTCCTTCGACTTGCTGAAGTTGTCCAATGAATTGTATACGCCCGTGCCCCAGTACACTAAGGCAGCGACGCCAAGGACTATAACTACGAGAAAACCGCTGAGAACCCATTTCCAAGGTTTTCTTTTCTTTTTTGCTTGTGTAGCCATGACTGTAGTAGTGCTCCTTTCAGCAACTCTCCTGCAAAATGGTGTAAACCCAAATGAGACAGGCGATCTGATTAACCTAAGATGCCTGCCATTTACGCACAACAATAACTAATGTAATATTACATATCATAAAATTATAAAGCGGAACGATAGATAGAAGCAAGTTTTATCGTTTCCCTTGGAAAAAACTCATAATTCCTCGGGAAATGTCGACCGTTGTAAACGGAGAGGAGATTATTTAAAGCTTATGTTAGCGATTGATGTCAAAGATCTGCGAAAGCAGTTTAAAGTGCAAAAGAACAGAGAAGGCTTGTCCGGCGCACTAAAAGACCTGTTCAAACGTGAATATAACGAGGTTACAGCCGTTAAAGATATTTCGTTCCAAATTCCACAAGGCGAGATCTGTGGTTATATTGGTGAGAATGGTGCAGGCAAGTCAACTACGATCAAGATGCTTACCGGTATTCTGGTCCCGACAGCGGGACAGCTGAAGGTAAATGGATACGTGCCGTTCAAAGACCGTGAGAAATTTGTAGGAGGGATCGGTGTTGTCTTCGGGCAGCGTTCCCAGCTGTGGTGGGATATCGGTGTTATTGAGTCTTTCCAGTTGCTGCGTAAAGTATATCGGGTATCCGAACAGGATTTCCGCAAAAGATTGGACAACCTGGTGGAGCGCCTTGATCTAGGTGAGCTGCTGAACCGTCCGGTCCGTAAACTGAGTCTTGGCCAGCGGATGCGCTGTGAGCTGGTTGCTTCACTGCTTCATAATCCGTCGATCTTGTTTCTGGATGAACCTACGATTGGTCTGGATATCGTGGTGAAGACAGAAATTCGTGAGTTTCTGAAGGAACTAAACCGTGAGGAAGGCACAACTATACTGCTGACCACCCATGACCTGCAGGATATTGAAGCGTTATGTTCCCGTGTCATTATGTTGGATGACGGCCGCATTATATATGATGGTGGTCTTGAAGAACTGAAGAATCGTTGGAGCAAGGGGCGCGAAATTCAATTCCAATTCGGTACTGTAACCCCTCTGACAAAGCTGCAGCTGCTGACAGCAGGTCTTGATGTCACCTGGACAATGAACGAGCAGGGGGCTTCCATGTGGCTGCCGCATACGATTAATGTATCTGATGCGCTTGGCATGGTAGTTGGCGGGGCGGATATCCGCGATATTAAGATCCTCGAGACGAACACTGACGATATCGTTCGTGAAATTTATCGCTCCGGTTCGGCTTCAGCGTCAGCCGCTGCAACGCTGCTTGAAACGGACTCCCCCAAGCAGGAGGCTGAGGTAGAGCCTGAGAAGGAGACTTCTCTCCGATGATGAGCGCATACGTAGATTTTATCCGAATCAGGTTTCTAACGATGCTGGCTTATCGCGTCAATTATTACAGCGGCATTATTATCTATGCCATCAATATTGGCGCTTATTATTTCTTGTGGAAGGCGATCTTTGGCTCAGCAGAGACACTTCAAGGCTTTACATTAGCTCAAATGACGACGTACATTGCGGTATCCTGGATGGCCCGCGCGTTTTACTTCAATAACCTAGACCGCGAGATTGCAAATGATGTCCGGGACGGCAGTATTGCGATGCAGCTTATCCGGCCATACTCGTACCTTGTTGTGAAAATGATGCAGGGACTTGGCGAAGGCTTGTTCCGCCTCATTCTCTTTATGGGGCCAGGTTTAGTTATCGTCTGTCTGCTCTTCCCGGTCAAGCTCCCGAAGGATCCAGCCGTATGGATTATCTATTTCGTCATGCTGATGTTTAGTCTGTTTATCAATTCGCAGCTTAACATTCTGACGGGCCTTGCGGCATTCTTCGTGGAAAATAACGAGGGCATGATGCGGATGAAGCGGGTCCTTGTTGACCTGTTCTCCGGTGTCCTCATTCCGATCGCTTTCTTCCCGGGGTGGCTGAAGGCGACGATGGAATGGCTGCCTTTTCAGGCGATTACGTATTTACCAAGTGCGGTATTTACAGGACGTACCCCGATGAGTGAGGCTTGGGGTGTTCTGGGGCTGCAGGCGTTATGGTTCCTTATTTTGCTTGTGCCTATCATGTTTACTTGGCGGGCGGCCCGTAAGCGGCTGTTCGTGCAAGGAGGTTAATTCTAGATGCTGTATGCAGTGTTGTTCTGGGAATACATTAAAAACTATGCGAAGACTCGTCTGACTTACCGTGCTGACTTCTGGGTAGAGGTTATCTCGGACTTGATGTTCCAAGGGATGAACCTGGTCTTTATTCTGGTCGTGTTCCAGCACACGCCAACGCTTGGCGGCTGGACGGAGTCCGAAGTCATCTTTGTTTACGGCTTCTTTATGATCCCGTATGGCTTATTCTCGACTTTCTTTGGGATGTGGAACTTCAGTGAACGGTATATTGTGAAAGGCGAGATGGACCGGATTCTAACTCGGCCGGCTCATAACCTGTTTCAGGTATTGCTGGAGAACGTTGATCCGCCATCCCTGATTGGTTCGGTTGTTGGGGCGGTCATTATGGCTGTCTGCTGGAATGATCTTGGACTAGCTTTCCATTGGTACTACGTGCTGATTATGCTCCTGTTCGTGCTTGGTGCCGTGCTTGTGTATGCAGGCATCTACACGGCGCTGTCGGCGATATCGTTCTTTTCGGATGCGCCAACGGGCATCGTTCCGCTAATTTATAACGTTCAGAACTATGGAAGATATCCGGTTAACATTTATAATAAAACGATTCGTTTTGTTTTGACCTGGCTGCTGCCTTTTGCCTTTGTTGGTGTTATACCGGCTTCGTATTTCTTGGAGAAGAAAACGGATGACTTGTCGCAGCTGGCTTGGTTTACGCCTGTTATGGGGATTATCGTATTCACGCTTGGTCTTATCATTTGGAATCATGGCGTGAAGCGTTACCGCGGGGCGGGTTCGTAGTCAGAAGCTAAGAGCAGCAGGTTGGGAGAGGTATTGGAGGAAAGTAACAATGAGTGCAATCGAGGTTGGCAAGAAGGCGCCGGATTTTAAGCTGCCGGCATCAAACGGAGAAACGGTTAAGCTAAGTGATTACCGCGGGAAAAAGGTCGTCATTTACTTCTATCCGAAGGATAATACACCGACTTGTACGCAGCAGGCTTGTGATTTCCGTGATGCGTATCCGGCAATGGCAGACAGTAATACAGTTGTGCTGGGCATCAGCTCGGACCCGGTTAAGTCGCATGAGAAGTTTATCGGCAAGCAGGGCTTGCCGTTCCTGCTGCTTTCGGATGAAGAACACAAGGTATGCGAGAAATACGGCGTATGGCAGATGAAGAAACTGTACGGCCGCGAATACATGGGCGTTGTCCGCTCAACCTTTCTCATCAATGAGAAAGGCAAACTGGTCCGCGAGTGGCGCGGCGTGAAGATTAAAGGCCATGTCCAGCAGGTAGCGGATGAGGCAGCAAAGCTATAAAAGATCGAAGGCGGGCCCTGATGGGCTCGCTTTTTTTGTTGCAGCACGTAACAAACAAATATGATCCACTGGGCATTTGCTAGATTTGCCGCTCATATACTCTATTAGATCGATTACGAGAATAGAGAAGGGTGGCAGATTCATGCGCTTGGTGAAGCAGACGGGGTTATGTTTGTTTATTGTATGGTTTGGGCTGCTAGGGATTGGTGTGGTAAATGGAGGAGAGGCGGCTCGTGAAGCGGCATTTGCAGGTTTATCGAGTGAGACAGCAACTGCTGCCGGGCGTTCGATAGTAACAGAAAATTTAGCTGCAGGGGAAGGTAACCTCACTCTATTAAATCAGTTAGCTGATTCTAGCACAGAAGTCGTACAAGCTTCGGACAAGGTCAAGCCAATCGTATATCTGACCTTTGACGATGGGCCAAGCGAGAAGACGAAGCAGGTGCTTGCGATCCTGAAGAGGGAAGGTGTGAAGGGGACTTTTTTTATGCTGGGCAAAGAGGTAAAGCGTTATCCGACTATCGCTAAGCAGGTTGTGCAAGAGGGCCATGCGATCGGCAATCATTCGTATGATCATGTATATGCAGAGCTGTACAGCAGCTTCGGGACGTTCGCCAAGCAGATTATGGATACCGATGATGCGATCTATAAAGCAATAGGAGTAAGAACGAATCTGGTTCGTGCGCCGGGTGGGACGTTTGGGAACTTCGACCAAGGCTATTTTGACGCGCTTGCGAAGGCAGGTTATATCGTGAACGACTGGAATGTAGACAGCGGGGATTCGACGAGGCTGAATGTCCCGGCAAAAGAAATTATAAGTACGGTTGAAGGCTCGAGGTTATCCAGCAAAGTTGTTGTACTCATGCATGACAGCTCCATTCACGGAGAATCGGTGAAGGCTTTGCCGGAAGTGATTGCTTTTTTCAAAAAGAAAGGGTATCAATTCGCCGTCTTGTCCGACCAAGTGAAGCCTATTCAGTTCCGGCTCGCGGAGTCTATCAAATGGAAACGTCCGAAGGTTACGGAAGCTGAGTTGCAGACCCTCGTTCAATATATGGCACGAACAAGAACAATTGTAGAAGCACCAAACCAACAAAGCTTGGTTGTTCATGCGGGCGATTATGAGATTGATTTTGCCCCAGCTGACTACAGAATGAGTAATGGAACCATTGAAGTCCCTCTTCGTCAATTGGTGACAGGACTGACAGGCATTATTCGATTGGACGTCTCAAACGGCATTGTTGAGGCTATGGTTAATAACCAAAGCGTGAGCTGGACAGCAGCTGAGGTGGGAGGAAGCGGACTATCGTTCCCGAGCCGGGTTATGGTACCGCTTAGGGATACGCTGCAGCAGTTTAATTATAGGATTAGCAAAATTACGATTACGACGGATAAAAGAGAGATTTGGGCAGACTCTATCTCCATCTAGCAGGTCTAAATATAGCGGCGCGTGGCGATACTGAAAGATAGAGAAGCTATTTTTCAGGAGGTTGAATAGAAGAGATGATAGCGCCAAAATTCGAAGGATCGTCGCCCGGGAGACAGGAAGCTCAGCCATGGCCGGAACCACCGCAGGTGCTGCTGCAGAGACTTATTCATAGAATAGATCATGTTTTGCTAGGAAAAAAAGAAACGGTTACCCATCTAATCACAGCTATGCTAGCTGGTGGTCATGTGCTGCTGGAGGATGTTCCCGGAGTGGGGAAAACGATGCTGGCCAGCGCTTGTGCTCGTGTTCTTGGCGGTGAGTTCAAGCGGATCCAGTTCACTTCGGATATGCTGCCTGCCGACGTAATTGGCGGCTCGGTCTGGGACAGTCGGATCAGTGAGCTTGTCTATCGGCCAGGGCCAATTATGGCCAATATTGTCCTTGCAGACGAGATCAACCGTACTTCACCACGTACGCAGTCTGCTCTACTGGAGGCGATGGAGGAGCGGCGCATCAGTATTGAGGGAGAGACGCGCAAGCTGCCTGAGCCGTTTGTATTAATTGCGACGCAAAATCCATTAAGTTATGAAGGAACGAATACGCTGCCGGAAGCACAGCTGGATCGTTTCATGATGCGGCTGTCCATCGGTTATCCGTCTATGGAGAATGAAGCGAGGATGCTGGAGCAGTATGCGGTTGGCTCAAGACCCGAGCCTCATCAATTGCGGCCAGTGCTTATGCTGGAGGAATGGCTGCGGATGCAGCGCGAAGCACGCCTCGGTCATGTTCATCCAGGACTGCTCGAATTTATGGCAAAAGTGACTGATGCGACTAGACGTGCACCTGAGCTGGAGCTAGGCTTAAGCCCCCGTGCGGGACGGGATTGGCTGCGTGCAGCGCAAGCCAGAGCCTATGTAGAAGGCAGACGGTATGTGCTGCCGGATGATCTGTTTGCAACTGGGGAGGTTGTTCTGACGCATCGTCTGAACGGAATAGCTGCTGGTGGAAGAAGAGCGTCAGAAGCGTTAACGCGTATTATGCGAACTACACCGCTGCCGGCATCGATTGCTCCTGCCTCTATGACAGGGAGACACAGATGAAGGCGCAGCGGAATGATTCGGATCTGGCAGTAACGGATACCTCTCAAGGGCATAAGACGCAGGGAAGTCAGGCAGGTGCTTTTTCAAAGAACGTATCGCAGCCGCAGTTAGATGATCAAATCCCATTGTTTGAGAAAACAGGTAAGCTGTATTACCGCACGAGGTGGGTAGCATGGCTGATCATAGCGATAGGCTGGTCTGTAAGCTTGGCAGCTGTTCTTACCAAGGGCGGGGCTGTGGAAATGTATCTGCTGATTGTGCTCAGCTTATTGCCGATCATTTCGATTGCGTTGCCATTACTTTCAATAATTGGTCTTTCCATCAGCCGGACCATTCAGGTCCAGCAGGTGAAGGACGGCGGTAAGGCAGATGTTCAGCTTACGATAAAGCGATCTGCCGCGATGCCGTTTGCCTGGCTGGCTGTTCATGATGGCATGGTGAATACGAGCTCGAAAGAGAAGACACGTCTGGATTATCGCTATATTGTTATGCCTTTGTTTCAAAAAGAGGTGCAAATCAACTACTCCATGCTTGCAGTCAGACGTGGAGAGCATCAGTTCGATCAGGTAACGGTAACCGTTGGTGATTGGCTGGGCCTTACGGCCATTCATCGCAAACTGGCATGTCCGGGTGTGCTGCTTGCATTTCCTGCGCTGCCGGAAGAGATCGGAAAACGCGCGGGGCGATTACATGGAGCGATAGCTGAGCAGCTATCTGGCGATTCATCGTCAGCCTATATAAGTGATAGTGGAGAGATCAGCGAATCTGTGGTGGATAAGCTGATTCAGCAATCAGGGATTGGGCCAGACAGCAGGCCTTACCGCGAAGGGGACTCTCTTCGACATATCAATTGGCGTGCCGCAGCCAAAGGACGTGGCATGTTCACGAAGCAGCATATGCTCGAACAGCCGGCAGAAGTGATCGTCATTGCGGATACCTTTGGTGCCGCCTACAGTCAGGATGGTCGTCTGTTTGATGCCTGTCTCGGGTGGACAGCCCGTGCCATAGAGCGAGCAGCTTCAGAAGGCAGCGAAGTAAGGCTGATCACAGCGACAGCAGGTGCAGCGAAACAACCAAAGAAGGATACTGAGGCAAAAGCCAAGTCGTCGCGAAAAGAGAATGCACGGCGGGGAAGCTTATCCCAGCAGACAAAAGCTCATTTGGAGCGGCTGGCTAAGCTGACGCTTACCAGTACGGTTGTCACAGCAGAGAACTTGCGGTCAGAGCTTGGCGGATTGAAGCCGGGCGGGATGATCCATGTTTTTACGGCAGATTGGAAAAACAGTCAAAGCTGGACCCAGCTCGCTGCTTATGCTGCCGAACAGGGTTGTCGCTTGGAGCTGCATTTGGTCACGAAGCAGTTGGTGTTGACCTATGCGATGCGTGAGCAGCAAAGGCAACTCGAGCAGGCAGGGATGGTTCTGAACTGGCTTGCTTATCCAGAGCAGATGAACCAGCAGCCGCAAGTGGTGGAAGGAGGCGGCAAGTAATGCGAGGGATCAATCATGAGAACGGCTCGCTTGGCTTCCGACTGCTGACAACGGTTCTGCTGTTTGGCTTATTAGCGGAATGGATGCTTCCATGGCTCCGTTACGGGGAATGGGCGGATGTGTACCAGGTTGGTCCACTTCTTGTCGTTGTAGGCTGTGTGATGATAGCGGGCCTTTTCCGCCCCGCTTGGTATATGTCGCTGCTGATGAATGGCGTATTATGCCTAATCACCCTTATGCTTTTATTTAAAGGGGACGACCAGAACGCCCTGCAATGGCTGGTTCATTATCCGCAACTGCTTGTGGAGGATATCAAGCAGCTGTTTACCTACGGCATGTGGACAATGAGTAATGAACTAAGGACATTGCTGTTGTTCGTGGGCTGGGCGATGCTGGCTCCTGCTTTGCAGGCACTGGTATGGATGAGGCAGGTAGCCTTGGGGCTGACCGCCATTACCGCGGCCTACTTGCTGACGCTGCATATATGGGTAGGGATGGATGTTTTTGATGGCTTGCTGCGTACGTCTGCGGAAGGACTGCTGCTAGGGGCTGTTGTCACCATTGCCAGGGTCAAACGTCTGCATGGCGGCAGCAGTGAGTACGATCGGCAGATTCATCCGAAATGGCTTGCAGCAGGTGAATTTCTCGTGCTGCTATGTGTAGGTATCGGCATGCTGATATCGAGCGGCCAGCCAAGGCAAACAGAGCCAGCTGCATGGACGGTAACCGCAGCGAATCGTCTCGAAGAGGCGATGGTTGAGCTTGGCAAAGCAGATTACTCCGCAGCAATGCAGGCAGCAGCCGGCACAGCGGGCCAAAAACTTTCACTCACGGGGTATGGCTTTGACGATAGTGAACTTGGTGCGTCTATCACGCCGGATGATACGGTTGTGTTTAATGGTTTTTCCCCGGTTCAGACCTACTGGCGGGGTGAATCCAAATCCATTTATGACGGTCGCGGCTGGAACAATAGCTGGAGCGGGAAAGTGCTGCATCCGGTAGAAAACGGCGATAAGCTCGATAAGCCATCGGAGGTTGCTGTCAGCACCGATTCGGGTAACCAGGTCATTAAGCAGACTGTTGTGATGAAAGAGCCTTCGGCTGCACAAGGGCTGCCGCTCTTTTTCGCAGGAAGCTCGGGGCGGGTTGTAAGCTTGTCTGCGATTGATCCAAATCGGCAGTTAAGCACGTATGTCGAAGATGAGCTGGCCGATACGCTGTACGCCGCAGATAAAGAGGCGAAGGTAGAGCGGTATACCGTTGAGAGCAGGCTTCCGGTTACCGATGTATCTGTACTCCGCAGCTCGGACCGCTCAACCTTCGAAGGAAATACGGCGGCGCTGAATACAGCGGCGGATGAAGCAGATCTCTCGGAGTATTTGCAGCTGCCCGATTCCATTCCAAGTCGTGTAAAGGCATTAGCGGATGAGATTGCCGGAGCGGGCATCACGAGCCAATACGACCGGGTTAAAGCGGTAGAGCAGTATTTGAAAAACAACTACAATTATTCGCTCGACAGCGCGGTTCCGCCTAAGGGAGCAGATTTCGTCGATTACTTCTTGTTTGAGCAGCAACGCGGTTATTGCGTTCATTTTTCAAGCGCAATGGTTGTCCTGCTTCGAGAGGAAGGCATTCCTGCGAGATGGGTAAAAGGTTTTGTGTCTGGCACGCCGGTATCTACGGCGGGCTTCGAAGAGACCAGCGCAGCCGGGACTCTCTACAATGTGCGTGCCAAGGATGCGCACGCTTGGGTAGAGGCGTACTTTCCCGGTGTAGGCTGGGTGCCGTTTGATCCAACGCCAGGCTTTGCCGGCGGTATGGGGCCTGTGGATGCCGACGCCGGAATTAACGCGGCGTCGGATGGGGTGGCATCGGCGGGTAATGCCGATGCTTCTGCGCTAGAGCATGCCGGAACTGACGGCATGCTGGCGCGGGCCCAGGCTGCTGCGGAACGCGCAGCCTCGGCCGTGACGCGAGGGGCGGATGTCCTCGCGGAGGCGGCGCAGAGCGCCGCAAGCGGTGCGGCGGCGGCTTCGCCCGCCGCCATAGCCGCCGCAGGCGCGGCCGCGCTGGTGCTCGCGGCCGCTCTGGCGGCAGCGGCGCAGCGCAAGCGGCTGCGCCTCGCGCTGGCGCTGCGCCGGTACCAGGCGGCGCATGCCGCTGGCCGCGCCGCCGCCGTGCAAGAGCAGTTCGCGGCAGTGTCCGCCGCGACTTGGGTACTGCTCGGCCGCCGCATTCTTGTGCGGCCGCCGCAGCACACCGCGCGCGAATACGCGGACGCCGTATCGGCGTCGATACCCGGCGCGCGCGCCGATGCGCTCAGGCGGTTCATCGCTTGGGACGATGCCGCCAGATTCGGGCAGCGGGGCGACTGGCAAGCCCCGCCTCCGGAGGAGCTTGCCACCGCGATTCAAGCGCTGCTCGGCAAGCCTCGCATCACCGGCACATCGGCTGCCGTTCAAGCTGCCGAATAACACAAGCCCGTCCCCTGATTGATGGGGGACGGGCTTTTTGCGTTGAAGAGAGCAGGAATAAGGAGGTTAATGTCCCTGAGGGACTCTAAAGGTGAGAAAAAGGGAGCAAGCTTGGAGTTTAAGGTCCCTAAGGGACTTTAAATCCGGCAAAGAGGCGGCTTAGTGCGCTGAAGAGAGCAGGAATAAGGGAGTTAAGGTCCCTGAGGGATCCTAAAGGTGAGAAAGAAGGAGCAAGCTTGCTGTTTAAAGTCCCTAGGGAACCTTAAATACTCTAAAGAGGCGACTTGGAGCTTTGGACTGCATGGAAATATGCAAGGTATGGGCTTTTTGTCTATTATGCATAGACTCCCCGCCAGTTGCCATTCTAATAAAATGGAAAACTACGACACAACTACGTACAGAAGGGGGATCTTCCATGATTAGAGGGTTAGCGATTTTTATGATAGGCGGCATGTTAGCACTTGCGGCAGCGGGATGCGGCAGTCACTCGGGAAATGAGCATAATCAAGGAGAGCCGCTTCCACAGCCTAATGCTTACTCGGATGAAGAGGGAGTGCCGATTCAAATAGAGGAGAATGATGATACCCCTGAGTTGGTTGATGGTTCGGAAAAAGCGGTCCGCAAAGAGGAGCCTCTGACGCTCGCGGAATTACGCGAGAAATATAAAAGCACTTTTTTGCTGCAGGGCAGCTCCAAGGAGAAACGAGTTGCTCTTACTTTTGATGACGGCCCGGATGAGACTTTTACCCCGCTGGTGCTCGATGAACTGAAAAAAGCAGGTGTTCATGCGACTTTTTTTGTCGTGGGTAACCGGATTGAAGCGAATCCGGATATTTTCCAGCGGATAGTGAATGAAGGACATGCCATCGGCAACCATTCCTACAGCCACCCGAATTATTTGAAACTGTCCGATGAGGATTTCCGGGATGAAATTGACCGTACCGACAAGCTTATCCAAACGTATATCGGCCACCGGCCTTCGCTTACAAGACCACCTTACGGCGGCGTTACGGAGAATCAGATTGAATGGCTTGCCAGCATGGAGAAAAAAATCATCAATTGGAACGTGGATTCCCTGGATTGGAAAGGCCTAAGTGCAGACGAAGTGTATACCAATATTATGGATGCGACTAAGGCTGGCAGCATTATTTTGCAGCATTCCGCAGGTGGTGATGGGGAGGACCTGACAGGGTCGGTCGAAGCTCTTCACCGCGTGATTGCTGAACTGAAGAAAAAGAACTTGGAGTTCGTAACTGTACCGGATCTCATTCATTTGCAGTAGGAGTTCGGAATATCGTCAACTCTAGCCGACATAAATCGAGTTTTGCCCTGCTCCCCTACCTTGACTCGTCCGAAGGGCTATATATATAATTACTACATTAATTGAGGGAGGCTCGGTAATGAACAAGAATGAAATTATCATTGTTCTCGACTTCGGAGGACAATACAACCAGCTGATCGCACGCCGCATTCGCGACTTGGGCGTTTACAGCGAACTGCTGCCATTTAACACGTCGGTAGAACGGATCCGTGAACTACAACCGAAAGGTATCGTATTCTCGGGAGGACCGGCAAGCGTTTATGAAGAAAAATCTCCGCTCGTTGATCCAGCGATCTACGATCTTGGAGTGCCAATCTTTGGTATTTGCTACGGCATGCAGCTGATGTCTCATCAGCTCGAAGGTAAAGTTGAGCGTGCAGGCAAACGCGAGTACGGTAAAGCAGAAGTTGACTTCGCAGCAGGCAGCCATTTGGCAGAAGGCCTTGAAGCAACTCAAACAGTATGGATGAGCCATAGTGACCTTGTTGTCGAGCCGCCAGTGGGCTTCCGCGTCGACGCAAGCACAGAGCATGCGCCAATCGCAGCAATGAGTAATCCTGATCGTAAATTCTATGCGGTACAATTCCATCCAGAGGTTCGTCACTCCGTGTATGGCAACGAAATGATCCGTAACTTCCTGTACAATATCTGTGGTTGCGAAGGCAACTGGACGATGGAATCGTTCATCGAAGATACGATCCAAGAAATCCGTAACGAAGTTGGCGATAAAAAAGTGCTTTGCGCTTTGTCCGGCGGCGTTGATTCTTCCGTTGTAGCGATTCTGCTTCACAAAGCAATCGGCGATCAATTGACTTGTATGTTCATCGACCATGGTCTGCTGCGTAAAGGCGAAGCAGAAGGCGTTATGGAAACCTTCGTTGGCAAGTTCGACATGAAGGTTGTGAAAATCGATGCGCGTGACCGCTTCATGGGCAAATTGGCAGGCGTCGATGACCCTGAGCAAAAACGTAAAATCATCGGTAACGAATTCATCTACGTCTTCCAAGAAGAATCCGCGAAGTTCGATGACTTCGAATTCCTGGCACAAGGCACACTCTACACCGATATCGTAGAGAGTGGTACAGCTACAGCTCAAACGATCAAATCCCACCACAACGTTGGCGGATTGCCTGAAGATATCAAGTTCAAGCTCGTTGAGCCGCTTAAAGCATTGTTCAAAGACGAAGTTCGTAAAGTCGGCGAAGAGTGTGGTCTGCCTTCCGAGATCGTATGGCGTCAACCGTTCCCAGGTCCAGGTCTTGCGATCCGTGTACTGGGCGAAGTAACAGAAGACAAGCTGCACATCGTTCGCGAATCCGATGCGATTCTGCGCGAAGAGATTATCAAAGCAGGTCTTGATCGTGAAATTTGGCAGTACTTCACAGCTCTGCCTGGCATGAAATCCGTTGGCGTTATGGGTGACGCTCGTACGTATTCGTACACTGTCGGCATCCGTGCCGTAACGTCCATCGACGGCATGACAGCTGACTGGGCTCGTATTCCGTGGGACGTTCTTGAAAAAATATCCGTTCGTATCGTTAACGAAGTAGACAACGTTAACCGTATCGTTTACGACGTAACGTCGAAACCACCTGCAACAATCGAGTGGGAATAAACCAAACAGCAAAGAAGCCGGGAGTAATTCCCGGCTTCTTTGCTGTTTAAAGTGACTGGTAGCTACGCCTGCAGCTGCGAAAGCTCTACCGCTTTGCCAAGTTTGGCTGAGAGGTTGGAGGCTTCCATGAGACGGGACAGGTCAAGAGCCATCTCCAGATTTTGCGTGTTTATCGTATTCTGCTGAATATGAGAAGCCCATTGCTCTAGATCCGAAGGCAGGGCATCCGGCAGCGGCCACTCTATCACCGGGTGGTCTCCGTTGTCCACGCTGGCCACAATCAGCTTCCGATTTTGCAGGCTGAAGGCCATGCTTCCTTTCGTGCCGTGCGCTTCAAGCGTTAACGGGGACAGCGGATTCACAAAGCCGGTTTCGACGATGCCCACAGCTCCGTCCGCATAACCCAATACGGCGACGGCGTTGTCTTCCACTTCTCTCCCTGTCACATAACCGTAGCTTGAGATGATGCTCTTCGGCATGCCGAGCAACAAGCGAGTCAAATACATCGGATGGCAGCCCAGGTCAATCATGGCACCGCCTCCGCATTGCTCTAGGCTGTAGAAGTAAGGAGGCAATCCCGTTTCCGACAACGCCCCTTTGTGCGCCATTCTTACCCGGACCTGTGTAAGTCTGCCGAGCAGTCCCTTGGCGGCCACTTCCTGAGCGGCTTGGGCAAAAGGGGTGTTCAGCCGGGGGAGGGAAACGGTCAGCTTGACGCCCGCTTTTTGCACGGAGTCCACAATTTCTTGGGCTTCCCGATTGGTTGCGGCGAGTACTTTTTCGGTAAAAATATGTTTGCCGGCTCGAGCCGCCGCCGAGATCACATCCCAGTGCATCGAAGTTGGAGTCGTGACAATAACGGCATCAATTTCCGGATTGGCTAGCAGTTCCTCCAAATCCGCATAGAAGGGCACCTGCCGTACTTCTGCCTGCATGGCTCCGCGGTCTGGGTCCTCGTCCCAGATCGCTTTGATCACCATCTCAGGATGCTGCTCGGCCTGCAATGCGTAATCCTTGGCATGGACATGCCAAAAGCTCAATATAGCTACATTGATCATCTCTTAAAACCTCCTTATGGCAGGGCTCTATCAGCTCTATCAATCGAAATAAATGGCCTCGCCGGTACGGTTGGATTCATAAATAGCTTCGATAATTTCCGAGACTACGCAGGCTTGCTCAGGTAATACGACCGGTTCCGTATCGTTCAGGATTGCTTCGATCCACATCCGGCATTCCCGCTCATGCATGCTTTCCTTGCGTCCGTCAAAGAAATCCGCGCCTTTGACGTCGAATTGGATGCTATTGGCGTAGAGGCGGCCGTATTTTTCGCCGTTAATCCGAAGTGTCTCTTTTACATCTGCACCGCCTTCCGTGCCGCAAAGCGTGTATAACGCTTCGCGTGTATCCAGCATATTCAGTGCCCAGCTGGACTCCAGCATCAGCGTAGCGCCATTTTTCATGACGATCATGCCAAACGCCGAGTCCTCTACCGTAAATTTGCCAGGATCCCAAGCTCCGCCTGCGTTAGCCGATCCCTTGCGGTTAGCCAGCTTTTGATAAGTAGTTCCCAAGACTGCCTTGGGTTCGTAATTGTTCATTAGCCACAGCGTCAGATCCAGCGCATGGGTACCGATGTCGATAAGCGGGCCGCCGCCTTGCTTGTCCTTGTCGAGGAAAACACCCCAAGTCGGAACGCCCCGTCTGCGCAGCGCGTGGGCTTTGGCGAAATAAATGTCGCCGAGATCGCCGTTGTCGCAAACCTGCTTCAAAAATTGGCTGTCCGGCCGGAACCGATTGTTAAAGCCGATGGTCAGTTTTTTGCCTGTACGTTTGGCGGCCTCCACCATACGGCGGGCATCGGTAGCGGTTTTGGCCATCGGTTTTTCGCACATCACGTGTTTACCTGCTTCCAGTGCAGCGATGGAAATTTCGGCATGGGCATCGTTTGCCGTACAAACATGCACAACGTCGATGGAGGAATCCGCCAGCAGTTCCCGGTAATCGCTGTAAACTTTAGCGTCCGTCGTTCCGAATTTTTCAGCAGCCTGCTGGGCTTTCTCGGTCACAATATCCGCGAAAGCCGTAATGGCAACGGCCTCTTGTTTGCTCAAGTTAGGCAAATGCTTGCCAAATGCGATAGCTCCGCAGCCAATGATTCCGACCTTTAATTGTCTGTTCATTTCTCTTTTCCCCCCAGGAATTCATCAATTTCAGCCAGTCTCTCCTTAATTCGGACGGGGACCTCAGCATGAAGCTGCTCCCAAGTGGTGTAAAGCGCCGGATCAATGCGGTATTCCCTGAATTCCATGGCAGGTTTGAATCGGAAGCTCTGCAAATAAAGCTCTACTTTGCGGTCCGTTTCGTCATCCGTCGAATATACCCCGTCGAACGGACCGGTAATCAGCAGACCGCGTCTTCCCGCATATTCATCCGTTGCGGTCATTAACTCCGGCAGCAGATAAAATATGTCCGCCTGAGGCAGGAAGGCATGTTTGCCCGGCTGGGAGTACAGCTTAACATGGGTGCCGTCAACCAGGTTGCTGCGGTCATGCAGAAGTCCTTTGAAATGTCTGCCGTGGAAGCTGGCGTCGCAATCAATGACATCGTCGTTTTGCCCCACATAAACCCATACATGCTCCAGCTCGTACAGGTGCTGAATATCGTAATCCCAATAAATGGCGTACTCGATAATATACTTAAGGCCCGGCTCGTCGAAAGCAAAGGTTCTGCGCGTAGAAGGAGAAGGACCTGCTTCCTCCAGCACGGTAACGCCGACACGGACAGGGAAGAAAGGTTCGTTGTTGTCAAAATAAATATAAGGCGCGTATTTGGAAATCCACTCCGTATTCATCATCAGGCTTGACCCTCCATAATAAGTAATTTGTTAATGATTTGGTTGTGACTTTGTTCAATTTCCTCAGGCATACAAGCGGATTTCAGCTCGTAAACCCGGACAGGAGCCTTATGGATCGTATCCAGGAAAACATCGAAATCGTCATTCTCGCTGTGGACATAAGGACACCAATGATCCGAAAGACCGATCGTTTCATGAATGTGTACGCCGGCGAGAGGGATATCAAGCTCCTGAAGGTCGCGCAGGTTCTCGTACAGCCCCATGCGGTCCATCATCATGGCATGGCCGATATCGTACCAAAGCCCGACAGGACTACCCTTCAGGCGGCTGGTCAGCCACTCGGCCTCGCGCAGCGTCGGAATCTGGTAGCAGCGTGCCCTGGTCTCAATGCCGATGGCTACCTTGTAGCCTTTATGCCCGATGAATTCACTGATCTCCTCCAGGCTGCGATGAATGCGTTCCAGGTTCTGCGGAGCCTGGTTTTGCCTTTGCTCCAGCATCGTTGTCCAGAGGGCAGCGTAAGCCTCCGAGTCTCTGCCCTGGTTCTTGTAAATCTCTTTAAGCCGGGCGTCGATGTTGCCTTGAAACACGACCTCACCGGGATGTACCACGACAGCTTTCGCGCCGTAGCGGACGGCATATTCAACGGATTGCTTAAGCAGATCAACCGCCCGTCTCCGTTTCTCCTCATCTTCATAACCAAGCATGGGCGAATCCGTGTCGAAATCCTTGTCGTCAATGAACGGAAAAGCATGGTGGACGCTGGATACGCCGATGGTGCCACTTTCGATCATCGGTTCGATCGTGGTCAGGTGCTCCCGCGTGACGTTATAATTCAACTCGACATGTTGGAAGCCGAGCTCGATAATTTCTTCCAGCATCGCCCTGCCATTCCGATGCTTCTTGATGTTCCAGCAAGTAGAAAATGAAAAGTCGCCTTTGTTCCTCACTTTGCGCTACTCCTTTACGGCCCCGATCATGACGCCGGAGATAAAATATTTTTGCAGCCAGGGATAAACAAGTAGAATCGGCACCGTGGCAAACATAATGCTTGCCGCTTTGATGCTTTCGGGCAATACGGAAACGACCTGATCGCCCTGCATCGACAAAGGATCGTTGGTCATGCTGTTCATGACAACCTGATACAGCTTTAGCTGAATGGGGTACAGCTTCGGATCCGTAATGTACATCAATGCGTCCATGAACCCGTTCCAGCGGCCCACAGCGTAAAATAAGCTCAGCGTAGCCAGCGCCGGCAGCGAAAGCGGCAGGACAATCCGAGTCAGGGTATGGAAATGACTGCTGCCGTCTATTTCGGCGGCTTCAAGCAGCCCACTGGGCAGTGAACGAAGAAAAGTAATAAGAATGATCATAAAAAACGGATTAATCATCGTAGGCAGCAGCAATGATCCGAGATGATTGGTCAAATGCAGGCCCCGGATCAGCAAATAATCCGGAATGGTGCCGCCGCTGAAAAACATCGTAAATACGATAAGGAACATCACATACTTTCCGCCCTTCAGCCGCTTGGAGAGCGGATAAGCGGCAAACACGGTCATCAGCATGGACAAGGCGGTATAACTCGCCGTCAATCCTAACGACAGCAGGAGCGAACGAATCATGGAAGCATCCTGAAAAATTTTCTGATAGGCCTCGAAATTGATTTCGAGTGGGAACACGGTTACCTCTCCGGAAAGAATAGCCCGGTTGGAGCTAAGCGACATGGAGGCGATATGAAGCAAAGGGGCTAGGCACAATATGACCAGCACAGCGATGATCACCGTATTAATGAGTTCGAATACACCTGCTTCAGATGAAACGGTCCGTTTAGGGTTTATAGCTTTCATCAGAACACTCCGTTACCCGTTATTTTCTTGGCGATCCGGTTTGCTCCAAGCAGCAGAATGATGCCTACTACGGCCTGGAACAGCCCCACGGCTGTTGCGAGGGAGAAGTCGGCCGTTTGAACCCCGGTCTTATATACAAACGTGCTTATTACTTCCGAGAAATCCAGAACGGTTACATTGCCGATGACATACGGCCGGTCAAAGCTGATTTGCACGATTTCCCCGATCTTGAGAATAAGCAGCACCACAACGGTCGGCCGGATGCCCGGCAGCGTAATGGACCACATTTTCCGGAAACGACCCGCTCCATCCACGGCCGCAGCCTCATAAAGCTCGGAATTGATGCCAGTAATGGCCGCCAGATAAATGATCGTCCCCCAACCTGCGCTTTGCCACACCCCTACAACCAGGTAGGTGATCAGCCAGTTGTATTTATTGGTCAGAAACGGAATCGGATCAATGCCCAGATGTCCCAGTAGCAGATTAACAATCCCTGTATTGGTAGCGAAGACTTGAAGCATGATGCCGCCGATAATGACCCAGGATAAAAAATGAGGCAGATACAAGATGGTTTGGGCCCATTTTTTGAACCTTGCCCGGCTAAGCTCATTAAGAAGAAGCGCAAGCAGAATAGGGGCAGGGAACGAAAAAAGCAGGTCCGTCAGATTCAACATAAAAGTGTTCCGGAGCGCCTTATAAAAGGCGCTCATGTCAAAAACCTCGCGGAACACGTCGAACCCGACCCAGGGACTGCCCATAACCCCTCTGAAAAGATTGAAATCTTGAAAAGCAATCAGGATGCCGTACATCGGGCCGTATTTAAAGACTAGAAAGTAGGCGACCGGACCAAGCAGCAGGACATACAATTGCCAATTTCGCAAAAAGTAAAGCCACAGTTGTTTCATTCCAAGCCTCCAAATGTTTGATTAGATAGCTGTCATTTCGCCATTGCTTTGTAGGCTTCTGTACGTTCTTTAACAATGGCATCCCCGCCGCTTGCCATATAATCTTTAAGGAGATCCTCGTAAACCTTGTCGAAGTCTGCAGCTTTGGCCATGATGCTTTTCACGATAAGTTGGTCATATATGTCTCTCAGCGCCGGCATATATTTGTTTTCCGCTTCGATCGGCGTGGTGAAGTTGGCATAACGAGTTGTGTCGGTCAGCGACATTTTGTAAGCGTCAATCACACTCTGCCGAAATTGCTCAGGTACGGCAGCCGCGGCCGCGGCCCAGTTTTTCTCGTTGCTGCCGAAATCCTCGCCCTGCGTAATCATGGCCATATCAGCGGAATTAAACATCCGCTTGCTGGTTTCTTCCGCTTGCGTGCGCTGCGGCAAACCGTCCACCAGCGTATAATCTTCGCCTTCGATGCCGTTCATCAGCGTTAAGAGCACGTCCGGCTGAGCCATCCAGTCCAGATATTTGATGGCCTCAACGCCGCGTTTGCTGGAAGCCGGAACCATTAGGAAGAAACCTGTAGGATCATATTCCGGTTTCAAGTGTTTGCCGGCATTGTTGGTATAAGGGTCAACAGGAACTAGATTCGCACCCGGAATGTTTTGAGTCAGCAGCTTGGCGATGCCGGGATTGTCCGTGTAGGCATTGCCCAAGTTATCGCTGTACATGCCGACTTTTCCGTTCATGACATCCTGGAAGACCTGTTTTTCATCTTTATCAAGCGCAAAATCGGGACTGACGAGGCCTTCATTGTAGAGCTTGTTCAAAAACTTCACTGCGTCTTTATGTCCAGGCAGCAGCAGCGGATAACCGAGATTTTCCGACAGGGTGTAGCGCTGTTCGTCAGTAAGACCGTCCTGAATGAATGACCAGACGATTGGTTCAAGGGAGGCTGGCGTCAGAGACAAGCCGAGAGGAATCACTTTACCGCCCGTTTGTCCTGGATCTTTTTCTTTAAAAGCCTTCAGCGTTTCATACACCTGCTCCGTGGATTGCGGCATCGGCAGACCAAGCTTGTCCAGCCAGTCCTTGCGGATCAGGTTTTCGTATTTGCCTGTGTTGACGCGGCGTCCGGGAATCGAATATTGCACCCCGTCAACCTTGCCGACGTCCAGAGCGTCTCCCAAATACATTTTAAGGTTCGGACCATATTGGTCGATAAGTGAATCGAGCGGTAGCAGACCGCCATCCTTGGCGTAACCATAAGGCGTTAGTACATTGGTGCTGGCGAATACGATATCCGGCGCATCGCCGCTAGTCATCATGACGTTGACTTTGTCGGAGGCATCGTTGCGCGGAATCGGGACAAACTCAACTTTAATGTGGTTGGGATCGCCGAAATTTTTTTGGACGTAGTCCGTCCAATAGTTATCCGTAGCTGTGTACCCCGCAGGAGCATTCCCGCGGTCAAAAATGCCGACCTTTAAGGTTACCTGCTTGCCCGCATCTGCGGACGCCGCGCCATCAGCTTCGTTTCCGCTTCCGGACGAACACCCGCCCAGAAAGCCGATAGACATGGTGGCCAACAACGCGTAGCTCAACGCTCTTTTTCTCATAAACCTTTTTTCACCTCGCCATAAGATTTGGAGTTGCAATTACGTTATAGCCTGAGTGAGTGAGGCGAGACAATTTACAAGTTTCCGCGGCCTATACAAAAGAGCAGAAATGGCGCCCGCGAGGCGCCATTGGAGCAAATAAACCTTATTCAGACAGCATACAAAAAGCTATAAACGGCCGGAATGAAGGGCATTTGGCTTATTTATGGGGCCAGACTGACTCTCCGGAGTCCGCATCAGCTTGCGGTAATCGCCGGGAGACAAGCCAACCATTTTCTTGAATATTCTCCCAAAAGAAATAACGTGCTCATAGCCAACCAGCCGCGAGATTTCATTTATCGATTCGTTGGTTTCCCGCAGCAGTTTTTGCGCTTGATCTATCCGCAGCCCAATCAGAAAATCGATGAACTTGATCTCGAATTTTTCCTTGAACAATTGGCTGGCGTATTTCCCGTTAATGCCGAAGCGGTCGCTTATGGATTTCAGGGACAGATCAAAGTCGTTAAAATGGTCTTCAATATATTGTTTCACCTCATATATCAGGTGATCTTTGCTTCTGGACTCCAGCATAACGTTGTACTGCTCATAAAGCTGATCAAACAGTTCGCTGAACAACAACCGGATTTCAGAGGTTTCCTCCATTTCTTTGAGAGCTTCGGTCATCCGGGGATAGATAACCATATGCCAATATTGATTGATCGTGGGCGAGGTATCCTCGAGCTCCCGTGCGAAGCGGTGTGTCAGATAATTAAAGAGGAGCTGCATTTCTTCGTTTTTCAGCAATTGGTCCTCCAGAAGATCGAAGATCCGGGAAAAATCGTTTTTCCATTCCTGCTGCTGAATCCGGAAATGGTGAACTAAATCTTCTACCCGCTTAAAATAAAGCGGGTTAACGGATTCCTCCCGGTCCCTTATGTCCAGATAAACGAGAATCCGATTGCTGCCTGTGGTCATTTTATATTGCAGGGCGGTCAGGGCTTCGCCAAAAGACTCTTTAATTTGCTTCAGCTCCGGTACCAGAGAACCGACCCCCATAGTGGTGGTAAACACTAATTCGCTTTCGGAACGGATTTGGAGCTGCTCAAGGGCATGAACCACGGCTTGCAGCGGCTCATCCTGCCCTTCAGATCCGTGCTCCAGATCCGAGGGGACATAAATTAGAAGGGACAGCCTGTCGGCTGAAATCCAATTATGAGCGACAGTTCGGGCCTGCAAATTCGGCCACTCCGCTGCCAGCTTTTCCAGCCGCTGCTTGGAATCGAACATGTTCTGACGATTCTGGCGCATCAAAGGGACGTATTTATCAATTTCCAAAATGGCGATGACCAGGCTGCCGTGCTTCGGAAGATCAAACAAGGAAAGATAGTAGTTCTGCCATTCCTCGGCCGGAACGACGTTTTCATAATCCTGCAGCTCGCTGAAAAATTGTCTTCGTCTGTACTGCAAATTTTCGGCTTCCTTAAGATCAATTTGATTCATCCGGATCAGCATATCGTCGAAAGCCTGCTCCAGAATGGCAAACTCATCGTCACCGGAGGTTTTAAGCTCCTGGTAGGAAGAGACCCTCGTGATCATATGTTCGATCGGCCGATAACCTCTTCGGGTGACATACAGGATCACCGCTACGATGGCAGCCAGGGTTAATACAATGATGGTCAAGGGATACAAGGACAACACGGCTGCTTGTCCGAGTAAATGCTCATTAGACATTCCGCTCGAAAAAGTCCAGCCCATATAATTGGAGTATAACTGGGTCGACAGCTTGGTAGTGCCGTTGTTAGGTCCGGTTGAATAAATGGGCAGCCCCTGGTGATCCGAAATGCTCATGAAGCTGCGGGAATGGTTTTTGAGATTGTCGGCAGCAGTCAGCAGGAGGTCCGCCTTTACATTCAATATAATCCAACCCTCGGATCCTATTTTCTGGGTCATGGATATAACTTGCTCGGGAGGATCAATTAAGGGGAATTCGCTATAAGTACGGAGGGACGACCACCGGGAGGCAGGGGGATTCTTTTGCAATTTTAGGATGAAACGATTGTCTTTAAACCGTGAAAGGCTGGTGATGTAACCTCCCGTAAGCACTTCCTGGTCCTTGCTCCGGAAAAAATACACGGAATGAATCAATGGGTTATCGCGAATGTTGTCTATCTCGTTAGAAGCATTATAGTTGATCAGTTTTGTTGCACCGTCGCCTCCGTCATTGTAAAAAAAATCGTTGATCGCTTGGTTTTTGATGATTTGCCCGGCTAATGTTCGTTCTAAATTCTTTAAGGACGTCGTCATACTGTCGACCACATGGTTGGCGTACTCGCTGTTTGACTTCTTAATATCCCGAACCAAATCGCTGTATGTGACGGCGTATGTGATGCAGATAATAGCAGCTCCAAAGCTGCACAGGATAGCCAAATGGGAATAAAGCATTTGTTTCAACCATTTTTTATTTCGCATCTCAATCAAATCCTTCCTTAACACGTTGAGTAGTTTTCTCGTATTGGGTTGGATAAAGCCTGTTTTTGTCCATGTTACTCGCCTTGTGTTATCGCAGTGTTTTGGACAGGCAAAGAGATGAAGGAGTGACTTGCTAATTCCTACAAACAGATTTTTTCGAAACTTGCGATAATAACGGGAACAGAACGGAAAGTCGTTCTACCTACAAAGTAGCCCGATAATGTTTCGGCGTCATGCCCGCATGGGCTTGCTGCCGCTGCAGCTGCCGGCGACATGAGAACGGTAGAGGAGCAGTTCAAGGATGTGCCTCATGACATGGTAATCCATGTCGACTCCGAGCAGCATACTTATGATTTTGGCTATGGATTGGACTGGAAAGGCGTCAACGAAGACGAACGTACACGGAGATATAGAAAAAATAGTTCATAACGTAGGTTTTTCCGACCTTGCGGGCCAGGTAAACTAGCGAAAAAGCTCACTTCGAGCTGCGTTATAGCAGTCAGAAGGGAGCTTTTTTTGTTAACTTGTTTGGTTGACAGCCGTTTTAAATATTTAATACATCAAGCAAGGTGTAAGCGACCTTCACAGCCTCAGCGCGCGTCAGGGCGTTATCCGGGCGGAAGGTGCCGTCGGGATAACCGCTCACGATACCCGAGGACGTGGTTTGATTTACTGCATCAAAGGCCCAAGCTGGGATAGCCGATGCATCGCTGAATGTCTTGCTTGAGCCAGCTGGTGCAATGCCGGCAGTCTTCAGAACGCGCGCGGCAATGACCGCGATTTCGGCGCGAGTAATTCGCTGCGAAGCATTAAAGACGGAGCCTTCTTTGGTATCAAAGCCGGTTACATAGCCCGCATCAGTAGCTGTTTTAACTTGTGACTTTGCCCATGCCGGGATGAGGCTGTCATCGGCAAAGTTAGTTGTACCGGATGCTTCAGGAAGTCCAAGCGAGTCCACGAGCAGCTTCACCCATTCTGCACGAGTGACCGATTGGTCCGGACGGAATTTTCCGTCTTCGTAACCAGAAATCACTCCCATGCCGATTAAGCGGTCGGCGTAAGGTTTTGCCCATGATGTGGTCAGATCCGAGAAGGTTTGAGGTGCGTAGCCGAACACTCCAAATTTCGTGAAATGCTTAACGTCGACGGTAATGGTCGTTCCGTTTGCTTTACCTCCGAGGAAGATCCATTTCTTCAACTTTTCGTTGTAGTAGTACACAGCAGGTTGGCTGTTTGGTGCAGTCGATTTCATTGTGTAGTTAAATGTCAGTTCAACTGGCTTGCCAAACGTCGTGCCCGCATTGCTGGTCATCTCGACGATTGGGCTCAGCGCCTGCAGATTGCCAAGCGGAGGCTGTTGTCCTGAAGAGAGAACCTGCGCGCCGATTGTTCCGTTCGAAGACACGGCTCCTGCCGGTATCTTGAAGGAGATCACGTCTTTCAAGCTGCCCTCTGCGCCTTTTGCCGGATCAATGTTAACGGAAACGGATGTTGCTGGCGAATTGTCCGGTGGAGATGTATTTCCGCCGCCCGGAGTCGAAGTTGAAGTCTGCGCCTTAATCGTCAACACAAAGGTTTTGGAATCCGATAATTCGCTGCGCGTTGCAGTTGCTTTGAGCGTAACGGAAGCGTTAGGTTGTCCCGCGCTTGGGCGGTTCACTTTGGCTATGCCATTCTCGATTGTAACCGCGTTTGATGAGTCGGCTGTTTCTTCCCAGGCGATTGCCGCACCATGCTCTCCTTCAGAAGGAAGAGTGATATTCTCAGTAACTGCGTCAACATTGCCAAGGGTCAGCTTGTCCAGCGTATCCTTAACTGCTTGCTCGTTGGTGTATGCAGCCGTATCTACAAAGATTGGATTCGAGTAGAACCACAGGTCCTTGTAGTTGCGGTCGTTAATCTCAATGAAACGTGTAGTGGCATCTGCCGTTGTTGTTTTTGGATCGATCAGCGGGTTGCCGTCTTGCGTCTCGCCCGGTACGTTCATACCGAGATTCGTGCCTCTCAGGCGGAAATACTGATCTTTGCTTGCCTTCGGCAGGTCAAATGTAATGACGTTATAGCCATTCTCATCCGTTGTCCAATCTTCGCTGGTGAATGTAGCAACGACGCGAGTGGAATCATTTGTATCCTTATCGTAGGCTGGCGTTCCTTTTTCCGCTAGTCCTGTCACATCGCCTGCGATCAGGTCGATATGATCGACAGTGGGTTTCATGCTGCCGGATTGGCCGCTATTGATTGGATTCTCATAGTTATTGGTCTCTGGGCTTTTGAATTTGATGGTAAGCGTAAGCTTATCGCCTTCTGTCGCCTGCAGGCTTTCGCCCATTTCGGCGTTCGTGCCGCCGTCAGCGATGTTGAAGTCCAGAGCATTTATTAGATCGCCAAAGGCAGAGAACGTTTTGCCCGAACGCATGCCATCCAAAATATCTTGAACGGATTGTCCTTCACTCCAAATATAGTTTTTCGCGTATTCGCCCGGCCAGTAGCCGCTTGAATTAGTGTCAATGGTTTTGAAATGGTAGTCGGAGTTAGCGAAATTCCAGAACTTACGGCCTTCGCCAAGCAGGGAATCCCAAACGCCGCCGACTTTTGCGACCATATAATCGACACCGCCATACGAACGGTTCTTATAATTGTCGTTGGCTGTTGGGTTAGCAGGATCATACGCCGAGTTGTATCCGCCGCGGTCCGGCTCCATTTGGTTGCCAAGCATCCCTTCAAAGCCAAACGCGATATCAGGGGCAGCATTGTTAAAATCACGGAAGTCCGAAATTTTGTATTTGCCAACACCACGGGAAGGGTGATTGACGATCATGTAGCTTGATTCCGGGTAGTTTCTCTTGAGCCAGTTAATAGCGGTCAAGCTGTCCGCATGCGTGGAGTAGGCCCTGTCGTCGGCTGCTTCCCACTGTAAAACATCAGCCGGATTGAACCAAGTTGCATCGCGGTTCGTGAACAGATATTCGAATTGGTTAGCTGCCTTAAGTGCTGCGTCGGATCCGGGTTCATCCGTCAGGATGCCAACGGAGCCATGTTCATGGGACGGGATATCCCATTCGAAGCCAGAGAAAATTGTCTTGCCGGCATATTTGCCTTCCTCTTGAAGTGCCTTCGTCTTCGGAACCTGGTAATTAAGCAGTCCCTTCGATAGCGGAATCGCTCCGCCAGGAATTGGTGTGCCTGTATCATCCCGTCCAGAGGAGCGCAAATGATCCGCCAGCATGATGAAATCGAGACCGTAAGTCGTCAGGCCATGGTCGAGTACCGATTCAAGGGAGCTTTGAGCATCGTCGGATTCAAATGTATGAGCGTGGAACTCGCCGGTCAGCCATTGCCCTTGTGAGGCGCTGTTATCGGCGGCAGCCGCTGCTTTAGGAAGTGGAATGGCGAGCCCTGATGATAGGATACTAGCCGAGAGAACCGCCGGGAATATAATTCGGAATTGCTTGTTAAACTTCAAAATGTCATGCACCACCAGTCTATGAATGTGTTGCCCAAAGATGAAGTAGGGGCACTATGAGTGTACAAGCCCAGTATCAGGGGGATGTTAGGATAGGCAGTAGATTTGTTAATGGGAGGTAAATCTTTGGAATCGATACCAAACCTCAACTCTATCGCCCCATTAGACGCCAGTGCTATACTACAACAAACACACTTTACGAACAGGAGGTATGCCAGTGAACCCCAGCGCTCCCGTGACGCGAGATCTTATCGATCTCCCGCCAACATTTCCAATTCTCATTTCTCAGACGCAAGGCGTGAGCCCGCTGTTCCAGCGGTTGCACTGGCATACGACTCTTGAGATTAACTATATCAGCCGGGGAAGCGGCTATTATTTGATTAATGGTATGCGTTACGACTTCCAAGAGGGGGATATTATCCTCATTAACTCAAATGATCTGCATCGTGCTTTTGAGAACGAAGAGCTAATCATGACGGTTATCATGTTTGATCCGGCGTATTTTGCATTGGAGCAGCGTTATGATACAGAGCTCCTTATCCCGTTTCGTGAGATTGGCATGCGCTTCGATAACCTGCTGGACCGTGGACATCCGATGCTTACCCGCCTTGGCGGAGCGATCGAGGAGATGCGAAGCGAGTTTTCGCGCCGGGAGCCTCATTATGAAGCGATCGTACGATCACAGCTTGTGCAGTTCATGGCTTTCGTGAACCGGTATTTTGCCAAGGAAAAAGACCGCCGTTCCTCTCATATCCGGGGGATGGAGACCATCCGCGAGGTGTTGAATCAGATCGAAGCGGACATTGCTTATCCTTGGACCTTAAAAGAGCTTGCAGCAACGGCTCACCTCAGTCCCTCGCGATTTAGCGCCTTGTTTGTACAGACCGTAGGAACTTCGCCGATGGATTATTTAATCCAGCTTCGTTTATCGGTCGCAGTTAATCTGCTGGAAACAACAGACAAGAAAATTATCGAGGTAGCGGAGGAATGCGGATTCCGTAATTTATCGAACTTTAACCGGCTGTTCAAGCAGCATATCGGCAAAATGCCTTCCGAGCTCAGACTACATCACTAACTAAAAACAGTAAGATAGTATCAGAACATCGTTCTTTCTCAGTAGAGGAACGGTGTTTTTTCTTTTATGCTCTTAATAGGTATAAGAAGACTATGTCGTCAGGAGTGTGGCTATTATGTTGTTTCTTGGAATAGATGCCGGGGGAAGCAAGACACATGCTTTGCTTACGGATGAGAATGGCCGAGTGCTCGGCAGAGGAAACGGCGGCAATGGCAATCATCAGACGGCTTACGAAGCTGCGCGGACTGAGATTGATCGGGCTTGCTCTGAGGCACTTCAACAGGCTGGAGCGTCAAAAGACGAAATTGATTTTGCCTACTTCGGCCTTGCAGGTGCAGATCGGGAACCAGATTATGCGATTCTCCGCCCGATGATCGCATCGCTTGATTTTCCTCGTCATGATATTGCCTGCGACACGATGATCGGTATGCGTGCGGGTACTCATCAATCTTATGGGGCTGTGATTATTAGCGGCACGGGATTTAATAGCGCGGCTCGCAACGCCAAGGGAGAAGAGCTGCAGTATGGCGGATTTGGCTATCTATTCGGAGACGGTCAAGGGTCTGGTACGGATCTGGCGATCCATGCTTTTCGAAGTGCGATCCGAAGCTGGGAAGGAAGGGAGCAGCCATCCATTCTAACCGAGCTTGTGCCCGAGCAAATGGGGTATTCATCCGTTCAGGAGATGTATGATGATGCACTCGTTAATGGTATAAGGCCGTTAGAGTCTCTCTCCAAAACGATGTTCAAAGCTGCACTACTTGGTGATGACGTTGCGATAAGGCTGCTGGAGGAAGCAGGGGATGAGCATGGGAATGCCGTAAATGCCTTGATCCGGAGGCTCGGCATGGAGCAGGACTGCTTTGATATCGTGCTGACGGGAAGTGTACTTGCGAAAGGCAGCTCACCACATATGATCAATGCGATTAGGGCAGCAGTTGCTGGTACGGCACCACATGCCAAGATCGTGAAGCTGACCGTCGATCCAGTCATCGGTGCAGTCATGAGTGCCATGGACAGCTGTGGAATCAAGATTTCAGAAGATACGGATGCGGCATTACGCCGGATAACCTTTTAATGATTCTTCAAAGTTAACGCTTACGTATAGTAAGAATCATCATGGACAGTCTTAATGACTGTCTGGGTGATCATTCTTTTTAGGAGGCATGAGGTAGATGTCATCAATTACAAAGCAAGGTCTAAAGGTCGTGGTCATCGGTGGAGGCTCCTCATATACACCGGAGCTGGTCGAAGGATTCATTAAACGATATAACGAGATGCCTATTCGCGAGCTGTGGCTCGTTGATATTGAGGAAGGCCGTCATAAGCTTGAGATTGTTGGGCAATTAGCGAAAAGAATGGTCGAGCAGGCTGGCTTACCAATCGATGTTCATCTTACATTAAACCGGCGTGAAGCTATTGCAGGAGCCGACTTTGTTACAACGCAGATGCGGGTAGGACTGCTTGAAGCAAGACGCCGTGACGAACATATTCCGATCAAACATGGTGTGATCGGCCAAGAGACGACGGGACCTGGCGGTATGCTGAAGGCGCTTCGTACGGTTCCGGTTATTCTGGATATTTGCCGAGATATTGAGGAGCTTGCACCCAATGCCTGGATGCTGAACTTCACGAATCCAGCCGGTATTGTGACGGAGGCGGTGCTGAAGCACAGCAAGGTGAGGACGGTTGGTCTATGTAATTCGCCGATTAACTTCCAGAAGTTTCTCGCGAAGCAATACGGAGTTACCGAACGTGAAGTTCTTCCGGAGTTCGTTGGCATCAATCACCTCCACTGGATTACGGCGGCTTATGTGAACGGGGAAGACAAGCTGCAGGAGATGATCGGCGGCGGTAAGGATTACTCGGCAACGAATGTCACAGCCTTCGATTGGGATGCAGATTTCCTCCGTTCGCTAGGTGCCCTTCCGACCTACTATTTGCGGTATTTCTACATGAAGGATACGATGTTCGCCGAAATGAAAGAGTCGCTTGAGAAGGATGGTACTCGTGCTGATGTCGTAAGCCGGGTAGAGGAGGAGCTGTTCGAGCTCTATAAGGATGTTAATCTGAATGAGAAGCCCAAGCAGCTGGAAAAGCGTGGCGGAGCCTTTTATTCCGAGGCGGCACTTAACCTGATGCATTCTCTCTACACAGATCGAAGAGACATCCAGACGCTTAACGTGCGAAATGGCGGGATCATCGACTTCCTGCCGGAAGATGCAAGCATCGAGGTCAACTGTGTCGTAACGGCGCAAGGTCCGGTGCCGCTTCCGCTGCAGCGAGTTCCAGAACATATCAAAGGGCTGCTCCACGCGGTAAAAACGTATGAGTCACTGACGATCGAAGCTGCTGTTACCGGCGACCGGGGCATCGCCCTGCAGGCGATGGTGCATCATCCGCTTGTGCCAAGCGTCTCTGTTGCGAAAACTTTACTTGGTGAAATGCTGGAAGCTAACGAAAAGTATTTGCCTCACTTCTTTAAAGGTTAAGTAAACGTATTACAGTAGTAGAAGATACCGCTGCAAAAGCCGTAATCCAATAGGATTGCGGCTTTTCATCTTTTTCTGCTCTTTTCGTATCATCCATTAATCTAATATAGATGTAACTAACTTCCAAATTCGGGACCAAAGGACTACCATTTTTTCGGAAAAAGACGAATGATAACTTTGTGAACAAAGACGAACGTTCGTAAATTATCGTTGACAAGGAGCAAGTTACTTATTATATTAATTTACGGATAACAACAACTAACAACATCATAAACTTTTCGTATAATCTCAAGAATTGGCTTGAGAGTCTCTACTAGATCACCGTAAATGATCAGGCTACGAAAGGAGTGGAAAAGTGCCGCGCAATTGTCATTAAGTTATGATTTTAACTTAATGACACTGACACGGTCCGCGGTATACTTTTCCCCTTTTTGCAGAGCCTAGGAGATAAATGCGTGAATACGCATCTTTTCCTAGGCTTTGTTGCAATTCTAAGGCTTTTATCTTAATAAGATAGAGCTCTAGAATTCTTCGGATTGAAACGCGCTGCATGAAGCCGTTTCACCTTGGCTTGTACACATTTTTGGGGGGTTAATGGGAAAATGGAACGTTTCTTTAAGTTTAAGGAACATGGTACAAACTTCAGAACGGAAATTATGGCGGGTCTGACTACGTTTATGACGATGGCTTACATACTAGCCGTCAACCCGATCATTCTGACGCCAACTGGTCTTGACTGGACGGCAGTATTCCTTGCAACAGCGATTGCAGCAGGTATTTTCACAATTGCTATGGGCTTGTTCGTAAACTTCCCAGTTGCCCTGGCACCTGGTATGGGTCTTAATGCATATTTCGCTTCGACGGTTATTGCTTCGCAGGCTACGGATAAACCAATCTCGGTAGCAATGGGTCTGACAGCGGTATTTATCTCGGGTATTATCTTTATCATCCTGACACTGACGCAAATTCGTCAAATGCTGATTACAGCTGTTCCAGACAGCTTGAAGCATGCAATTACGGTTGGTATCGGTTTGTTTATTACAATTGTTGGCTTGAAAGGCAGCGGTCTGATGACGGTTGCTGTAACAGCCTTTGGCGATATTAAAGCAGGTGCTTATACGGATGTTTCCGGTTCGGAGACAGTCATCCATATCGGCAGCTTCTCGAATGAAACGGTAGTAATGACAGTGGTTGCACTGCTCATTATCGGTATTCTGATGGTTATGCGTGTACCGGGCGCGATCCTGTGGGGTATCCTTGGTACAACCGTTCTTTCGATCATTCTTGGTCAAGTTGACGTGAAGAAGACTTTCACTGATCAAAATTGGGCACCAGACTTCACTACAATGAACATTGGCCACTTTGACTTCCCAGGCGTGTTTGAAGTTGGGATCATCACAGTCGTATTGACCTTCACGTTCGTAGAGTTGTTTGATACATTCGGTACGCTGGTTGGTACAGCTAACCGTGCCGGTCTTATGAAAAACCCTGAAGAGGGCAAAAAACGTATTGGTAAAGCGATGTTCGTTGATGCCTTCGCGGTAAGCGGTGGTGCATTGCTTGGTACAAGTACAGTAACAGCTTTCGTAGAAAGCTCCGCTGGTGTTGCGCAAGGCGGACGTACAGGGCTGACTTCGGTAACAACAGGTATCTGCTTCTTGCTCTCGATCTTCTTGTCGCCAGTCGTTGCACTGGTTCCTGCAGCAGCAACTAACGCAGCACTGATTATCGTTGGTGTACTGATGCTTCAATCGGTCAAAGAAATCGACTTCTCTGACATGGTATATGCGATTCCTTCGTTCCTGACACTGGCGCTTATGCCGTTCACGTACAGCATCGCTAACGGTATCTCGTTTGGTATCGTAACGTATGTTGTTCTGGCGACAGTTGCTAACGCAGCGAATAAAGGCAAATATAAAGTTCACTGGCTCATGTGGATACTGGCGATTCTAATTATCGGCCGCTACGTCATCATGGGAACAGAATAATTATAATAGAAGAAATAAAAAGCAGCGCTGGACCGGCGCTGCTTTTTTGTGTGCTTGGCAGCGCATCATGCTTAGGGTGCAAGTCCAGAGAATGCCGCTAAGTGCATGTTCGATTTATTGGCATGTTTACAGTCATCCTGTATTTCATCCAATGAAAATCGCCATTGGTGTTTGAGAGATCAGCTAAGTTGGATTCCATCCAGCGTAATCTTACTATTTAGTGGCTGGACGTAACTTATGATTGAATCTACTGTATGAAATACAACCTACGCATCTCTCTTGCTCCACCAGCCTCATTTTAAATGTATAAAATACAACATTATAGCTTGGCGGGCTAAGCGTTCCTACCAGTACTTATCCTACAAACCTAACCGTCATCGCCGGAGCAAGGGGCGATAAAATCCTGCGAGGGTCTTATATGAGTTGCATATAACCTATAATCAACTGAGATGAATATCAATCAGCCCCTTCGTGCCCGGCTGCCGACAAACAAAACAACTCCAGGTTCCTTGAACCTGGAGTTGTTTGTTTGCGGCTTATTATTTAAAAAACAAAAAGTGCGTAGGCAGCTTACGAAGCTGTCCATCGGACGGCTTGTTAATGACGCGTCCGTTCCAGATGAGTGACGAGGAGCCGCCGCCATCTAAGTTATAACCGTCAACTACGCCGAATCGCTGCAATAACAGCTGCATCTCAGTAAGTGTTGCGCCGGAGCTGCCGCCTTCGTTGCGGCCATCGGCTACAAGGATAAGCAGCTGCCCATCTTTATAGTTGGCGATGACGGTTCGTGGTGCTCGCGTCGGGCTGGTCTGCCACTTTGATGGAATGGTAGTAGGGCTGCCATTCTTGAGCAGCACGGGAACGAATGAAGCTCCAAACTTTACATTCAAGCTGTCGAGCTGCTGCTGGTTAGTGAACTTGCCGCCGACCAGCTTATTACTCACATTCAAGCCAACGAAGAACAAGTCGGCACGTGTTGGCTGGAAGCCATCTACATAATTGCCGTTAACGATGGTTGTGCTGAGCGGATAACGCTTGCCACCGCCATCGGCAAAGCCTCCAGCGTTAACGCCAGCGACAGCGCCATAACGCTGTACAGCAGCAAGTGTCGTCTCTGCACTGCCTGCTTTATCTTTGCCCAGCACCATTTTCATCGCATCGCTTGATTTCAGTTTAATCTTTAGTGCGTAGCTTTGAAAGTTATCAGCCTTTATGTAGTATAATTGCGCACGCAGCTTGTCCGAGTTAATCGTCCCCGAAGGAGAACCAAGCCGGCTTGTTATAATCCTATCGTACACAAGCAGGGGACGGCCCGCCTGAGCGGTTGCTGTCTTAACGATTTGCTTCATATCGGCATTGGTCTGGTTGTACAGCTTCAGTTGTTTCTTGATGGAGGCGCTTGTCTGGACAGCCGTTTGATGAGCCGTATCGAGGCCAGCTGCAAGTGACTTCGTACGGGCCTCTTCAGCATCTGTCTGCTGTTCAGAGCTCGCCTTTGGAAAACTGCTGTCTGGCAGCACAATCGAGATGTTCGATACCATCAGCCATAAAAGCATAGCAACAAATGGTGTGCAGGCGAGCAGCATCGTTCGGTTCATCATGCGGATGGATGGGGTCATTTGAGCACATCCAGGTTTTTCTGCAGTTCGTTCAGCTTCTTCTTCACTTCGTTTAATTGGCTGTACAGCTTGTTGCTGTTGTCGGTTTTGACATCAGCATTGTCCTTGGAGAAGGTAAGCAGCTCATTTAGTGCTTCAACCTTGGAATCCAATTGCGACAGTTCAGCTTTATAATCCGTTTCGAGTTTTGCGATGCGATCCTCGTATTGCTTTTGCATAACGGCAATTTGGCTTGCCGTTTGGCGTTCCACATCGGCAGCAATCTGCTGCTGAACATGTTCGCTGTATAGCTTGGCGCCGGTTATACCGGAAGCAATCAGGACGATCCATACACATACAAAGATAACGAAGGAGCGCTGCTTGGCAGCTTTGCGCGGCTTCGTCTCATAAGAAGCACTTGTTGTATCTAAAGCAGTATTGCTCATTAGGGCATTCACCTCATTCTTTTATTAAGAAGAGTGAAGTGAACGGACTGCAAAAAATAAGAGTAAAGCTAGTCTAACATTTTGGACGCACGAACGATGCCGATAGGTTGCGGCTGTCACTACATTGTAACAAAGATTGCTAATTAAGGTGTCAATCATTTTGTGGGAATTGAAGGATACGTTATAATAGGAGAGATTAAGCTTGAAGGAGGTTGCCAAAATGACTGCAGCTGTAGAACAAGCCATGTTTGCAGGAGGATGCTTCTGGTGCATGGTATCACCGTTTGAAGAAACACCGGGTATTTTGTCTGTTGTATCGGGTTATTCTGGAGGCCATACAGAAAATCCTACTTACGAGGAAGTATGCTCGGAAACAACCGGCCATGCCGAAGTCGTTCATATTACGTTTGATCCATCGATCTATTCCTATGACAAGCTGCTGGATGTGTACTGGCGGCAGATCGATCCAACCGATACAGGCGGCCAGTTCCATGACCGCGGAGAATCTTATCGGACGGCTATCTTCTATTATAATGAAGAGCAACGCGAGAAGGCGGAAGCGTCCAAGGCTGCACTGAATGCCAGCGGCAGATTCGACAAGCCAGTCGCAACGATTATTGAGCCGGCGAAAGAGTTTTATCCAGCGGAGGACTATCATCAAGGCTATCATCGGACGAACCCATTCCGTTATAAAATGTACCGCAAGGGATCTGGCCGAGATGCTTTCATTAATAAGCATTGGACAATTAAGAAGGATGAAGGCGATCTTCGTTCTCGCCTTACTCCAATTCAATATGAAGTGACGCAAAATAATGCAACGGAGCGTCCTTTTACCGGGGAATATTGGGATCATAAGGAAGATGGACTGTATGTCGATATCGTCTCTGGTGAGCCGCTGTTTACCTCCCGTGAGAAATATGATTCTGGCTGCGGCTGGCCAAGCTTCACAAAGCCGGTGAAGGAATCGGTTATTAACGAAGTACTTGATAAAAGTCACTTCATGGTCCGTACGGAAGTGCGGAGCAAAGAAGGCGATTCCCATCTCGGACATGTGTTTGATGACGGTCCTGGACCAAATGGACTCCGCTATTGCATTAACTCCGCTTCCCTTCGGTTTATTCCCGCAGCGGACCTGGAGAAGGAAGGGTACGGAGAGTACGTCGGCTATTTCGAAAAATAAGAAAGTTTACACTTGAATAACGTTTATTGGAGGAGAAACTATGCATATCGAAGAAGCAATTCGAACGAGACGTTCGATTGGACGCGTAAAGAAGGACCCGGTTGATCGTAATCTGATTGAGAAGGTGCTGGAAGCGGCGACATGGGCGCCAAGCCATCACAATACTCAGCCTTGGAAGTTTATCGTTATGACAGGTGAAGGCCGTGCGAAGCTTGGGGAAGGTTATGCACGTGTAGCACTTGCTTCGCTTGAAGCAGGGGAAAGCCCTGATCTGGAGGAAAGACTGCGCAAGGAACGGGTGAAAGCATACCGTTCACCTGTTGTCATTACGGTAGTCTGCTCTCCATCGGATGATCCTCGGGCAACGCTTGTCGAGGAGATTGCAGCATCGCATACAGCAGTTCAAAACCTGCTGCTTGCAGCACATGCGAACGGACTTGGTGCAATCTGGCGCTCCGGCGGTCCAATGTACCATCCTCTTATGAAGGACACATTTGGTCTTGCTGAGAATGAGCAGATTGTTGCTATGGTCTATATGGGTTATCCCGATATGACGCCGCCGGACGTGAAACGTACACCGGCAACAGAAAAAACAATCTGGCTGGAATCCTAGGAAATACAGACAATCTGAAGCGCCCGAGAGGGCGCTTTTTTTATTTTCGAATAAATAGGAAATAACTTCTCGAATCCAAACATTGACTGATTGAATGAAAAGCTATATAGTTGTAAATACTTTGTTGCTAATTAATTTAGTATTAAAATATTAAGAACTAACTAAATTAAAGGTTGAACGAAAGGCGAGGTCAGGGTGGGAAGGAGAGAGGGAATGACGAATACAAGCGAAGAATTGATTGGTTTTATCGGACAGTTCAGGACGTTTCTTAGAAACGTGAACAGCGATTGGAGCAAGAATACGATGTGCGGCATGAACTATACGCAATTCAAGCTGCTCTTCACCCTTCATACATCTGGCACTCACAAAGTATCGGATATTGCAGATATTCTCGGGCTTACTTCTGGGGCAATTACGGGAATCGCGGATAAGCTTGTTGCAGAAGGATGGATTAGCAGGGAACGGGCCAGTAATGACCGCAGAGTGGTGTACATTGCCTTAACGTCCAAAGGTCAGGAAATGGTTGATGAAATTCTTGAGTCACAGAAAGAGACCTTTTCTTCCCTTTTTAATGTACTGCCGGAAGAAGATATTCAGCACCTGAGAAGAATTTTCTCCAAGCTGCTTGCGAATATGGATAACAAATAGATTTAGAGGAGAAGAGAGTAAAACATGGAACATTTATCAAAACAAAGAAAACTGACGATTATGATTGCTATCATGTTCGCAATGTTCTTTGCAGCTATTAACCAAACAATAACAAGTACGGCAATGCCGCGCATTATCGCACAATTAGGCGGTATGGATCTTTATACATGGACGATCACGATCTATATGCTGACTTCCACCATCGCCACCATTCTAGTCGGCAAGCTGTCTGATATATATGGGCGTAAGCCATTTATCTTGGCAGGTATTTTATTTTTTATCGTTGGTGCATTTACGTCCGGTCTTTCGGAGAATGTGTATCAATTCATTACCTTCCGTGGTATTCAAGGGGTAGGCGCCGGTATTATTATGGCAACAGCTTTCACATCCGTAGGTGACTTGTTCCCTCCACGTGAACGGGGCAAATGGACAGGTATAATGACGGCTGTATTTGGCTTCTCCAGCGTTATTGGTCCAACACTTGGTGGATGGATTATCGACAATATGGCTTGGCACTGGGTATTCTGGATCTTCCTGCCGCTTGGTGTTATTGCATTCATTATGATTCTGACGTTATTCCCGAAAACCGAGCGCAAAGCTCATCAGCCAATCGACTACTTGGGTTCGATCTTCCTGACAACAACTCTCGTACCACTGCTGCTTGCTTTTACATGGGCAGGTTCGAAATACGAATGGGCGTCTGTTCAAGTTATCGGCTTGTTTGGCATAACCGTTTTATCGCTCATTATCTTCCTGCTTATTGAACGGAAAGCGAAGAACCCTGTGCTTCCGCTTTATATTTTCCGTAATGGTACAGTAGCTCTCTCCAATGTAATTGGCTTTATTATGAACTTCGGTATGATGGGGGCGCTGATCTACCTGTCCTTCTTCGTACAAGGTGTTCTTGGTATCTCGCCAACACATGCTGGTTATGTAACGATGCCAATGTCGATTGGTATGGTTATTACAAGTGCGATTGGTGGTCAATTGATCTCGAGAACAGGGAAGTACAAACGTTTTGCAGTTATTGGCTTGCCGATTATGCTTGTAGGTATGCTGATTATGACGTTTATGAACAACGTACCAATGGCGGTACTGGCGATGATCATCTTTGGCCTTGGTCTTGGCCTTGGTATGCCGGTCTTCTCACTTACGGTTCAAAATGCGGTACCGCACACAGAACTTGGTGCAGCAACAGCAACCATGCAATTGTTCCGTAACTTGGGTGGTACAATTGGTATCGCAGTGATGGGTACCGTCCTGTCCTCAGCACTGAAGCATAATCTGACGGATCTTTCCAAGTCTGGCGAAGGCGCAGATATGTCGAAGCTTGATCCAGCTACAGCGGAGAAATTTGCACAGTTTGCAAATCCTCAGATGCTGACAGATCAACCAGCACTTAAAGCGACTCGTGAAGGCTTAACGGCTGATCTGCAGGTGCAATTTGATAAAATGATAGACTTGCTTCGTGATGCGCTTAGCAATTCGCTGTCGACAGTATTTTTGACAGGTGCGGTCATTTTGTTCATCGCCGTAGTACTTGTATGGTTCATTAGAGAAATCCCACTTCGTACAACCAATAAGACACCACAAGAAGTTTCTGGTGGTACAGAAGTAAATGTGGAAGGCCAAGTTGCTGTTAGCCAAAGCAAATAAGGAAAAACTATTAAAGCAAAGACAGTCTAAAAGCTGTCTTTTTTCTTTCCAAAAAACCCGTTGACTGATTCATAAAAGAGATATATAGTAGTAAATGCTTTATTAATAATTTGTTTAGTTTTAAAATATTAAATGCTAATGTATTATCTCGATCCATGGCATATATCAGAGTAGAAAGGAGAGAGGGAATGAGCAATGCCAATGAAGAACTAATTGGTTTTCTTGGCCAGTTCCGGACATTCTTGAAGAACGTAAACAATGAATGGAGCAGGAAGACGATGAGCGGTATGAACTATACGCAGTTCAAAGTTTTGTTTACCCTTCATACATCAGGTTCGCGCAAGGTATCTGAAATGGCCGAAGTATTAGGACTTACCTCTGGCGCGATAACAGGCATAGCCGATAAATTGGTCGCTGAAGGCTGGATTAGCCGTGAGCGTGCCAATGATGATCGGCGAGTCGTGTACATTGCATTAACCGCTAAGGGCAAGGCGATGGTGGACGATTTGCTTGAATCGCAGAAAGAAACATTCTCCTCATTCTTTCATGCACTGCCAGTAGAGGATATTCAGCATCTGAAGAGGATTTTCACTCAGCTGCTTGCGAATATGGATAACAAATAGTATTTAGCATGCAACACATCTAAAAAAGGAGAGAAAGACCTATGAGTAATGCTGTAGCAGCATTTAAAAGAGGCCCGATCGTCGCATCGGTACTCATTGCAGCCTTTGTTGCGCTGCTTAGCCAGACGTTGTTGAACGTCGCGCTTCCAAGTATAATGGCTGACCTTGAAGTCAGCGCCAATACGGTACAATGGTTATCAACCGGTTATTTGCTTGTTAACGGGGTCCTTATTCCAATTAGTGCATATTTGATCAGCCGGTTCTCAACAAGGTCATTATTTATCGTTGCAACAAGTTTATTTTCGGCAGGTACTATAGTCAGCGCCTTGGCGCCAAGCTTTGAAGTCCTTCTTACAGGTCGTATTATTCAAGCGGCAGGCGCCGGTATTCTGATGCCGCTGATGTCCATCATCTTCTTGACCATCTTCCCGATCGAACAGCGTGGTAAGGCAATGGGGATGATGGGGATCGCAATGATCTTCGCTCCAGCTGTTGGACCAACACTGTCGGGCTGGGTCGTAGAGCATTATGACTGGCGTGTGTTGTTCTATATTGTATTGCCAATCTCGTTATTCGGCTTGATCTATGGCGCAATTTCGATGAAGAATGTAACGAAAACTGCAAAATCCAAGCTGGATATCTTCGCCGTTATTTTATCTACACTGGGCTTTGGCGGTCTGCTGTATGGCTTTAGTGATGCAGGTACAGACGGCTGGGATAGTCCGACGGTTTACACAAGCCTGAGCATTGGGGTTGTCGCACTTATTGCCTTTGTATGGTATCAACTGGTTGTTAAGAAACCGATTCTTGAAATTCGTGTATTCAAGTTCGGTATGTATTCCCTGACAACTGTCATTAACGTGATCATTACGATGGCGATGTTCTCGGGTATGATTTTGCTGCCGATCTATCTACAAAATATCATGGGATTCACTCCGCTTAAATCTGGTTTGCTCCTGCTTCCGGGTGCAATCCTGATGGGAATTATGTCTCCGATTACCGGTATGATCTTTGATAAAGTCGGCGCTCGCTGGCTGGCGGTAACTGGTCTTGTGATTACCGTGTATTCGTCCTATGAATTCAGTCAGTTGACGGATCATACGACTTATGGCTTTTTGATTACAATGTATACACTGCGGATGTTTGGTATGTCGATGCTGATGATGCCGATCCAAACAGCCGGCATGAACCAATTGCCGCAGCGTTTGAACGCTCACGGTTCCGCTATGTCACAAACGCTTCGTAACGTTGCAGGCGCCCTGGGTACAGCATTCCTGGTAACGCTGATGACGAACAAAACGGCTTCCGAAGCGAAGAGCATGGTTATATCGCAAGGTGTCGATCCTACCGACAAGGTAGCGATGGGTCATATTACACAGGAAGCGATGATTGTTGGTATCAACCACTCGTTCGTTGTAGCAACATGGTTCGCTGTTGTAGCACTCGTTCTGGCCTTCTTCATCCGTAAAGTAAAACCACATGAAGAACCGGCTAAAGTTGTAGGCTCCTCTTCAGAAGGCAGCATAGCAGAAGCTCAAATCGCTACAAGCCAATCTAAATAATATTTTTAACTGTTCTATAAAAGAGGCCGTGCAGGTCATAAAAAACCTGCACGGCCTCTTTCTGTTTCCCCTCAGAGGTTAAACGGAGCATTTAAATGATTCTGTAGAAGCGAAGCGTTCGCTATTGTGAAGGGGTTCCTACATATAAAATTTAGTTCAAGGAATTCCCCTGAGCAATGGCGATCGAAAGAACATTTAAATGCGCAGTGTGCTCAATACGCCAAATGCGCAGTTTGCGCGCGTTTAACCTCCCTCACTTCACCCACTTGTGGACATGGAAATTTTGCTCCAGCACCTGCCAGAAAACAGGGAACGGAACATCGAGCACCCAACCACTTATTCCGCGCAGGTGATAACATTTGACGAGATCAAGCTTCGCCTGCACACTTCTAGCATCCTCATACCAAACCTCATGATCACGTCCTTGCTCATCGAGGTACCTATAGTATGGCGACTCTGCTATCGGATCGTATTGGATAGAGGCGCCATACCTTGCCGCCCTTCGAACAGCATCGTTTGAGCTGATGGATAAAGCCCAGTCCTGGCCGGGGACATAAGGGAGAGTCCAGTCATAGCCGTATAAGGGCATACCCAGCATGATTTTATTCGCAGGTATTACTGATAAGGCATGTGCTACAACTTTAGCAACCTCATTGCGCGGGGCAACGGGCATCGGCGGTCCTCCGGACCAGCCCCATTCATACGTCATTAGAATAACGAAATCGAGCAGACGTCCATGGAAGGCATAATCCTGTCCTTCGTACAGATGACCCGCAAGATTAGGTTCAACAGCTGGAGGGAGAGTGGAGGACACCAGATATCCGTACCGATGCAGCGAGTCGGTCAGATGCTCCAGGAATTGATGATACAAGGCACGATCAGCAGCGGGAATAAACGCAAAATCGACATTAAGCACCCAATACCTGTTCGTTCGCATGGTGTTGATGACATTATGGATCAGACGGTCAATTACCGTTTTATTGGATAAAATGAAATGCACAAGGCTGGGACTAAACGAATAGCCGTCAAAGTTCGTGATTACCATCATTGGAGTGGCGCGGTTCTGATTGGCGGCTTGAATGATCGGCTTATCATACAGCATGCTTAATGAGCCGTCAGGTCTAACTTGATGACTGAACGGACTGAGGAAGGTCAAATGCCTGGCGGCGGAGGCTGCAGGTGAAGAGCCAGGAGCTCCTGTCATGGCAGATGGTTCAGTATAACCGTTAACCTCGATGGCGATCTTACGGGGCTTCGGAATGCGAAGCATCATGCCGGGAAGAATAAGGGCGGGATTAGTGATATGGTTCACTCTGGCCAGCTCTTGCAGTGTCACACTGTATTTCTGTGAGATCAACCATAAGGTTTCACCGGGCATCACTTGGTGGGTGGCCGCTTGAACGGGAATGATAAGCGACTGTCCGGAGACGAGAGGCTCAGATTCATGCATGCCATTGGCTGCAAATATCGCTTCAGGTCCTATGTTGAACTGCTGCGCCAGGCTTTGTATCGTATCGCGTGTTTTGACGGTATAGATTTGCATCGCCTCTCGCCTCCCGTTCCTTGAGCTTTTTAAGTTATACGCTAATGTCTCTTCTATTACTCTATTCCGAACCTTCCCAAACTTAACACCAAGCCAATTAATTTGATAAAGGCAGAAAAAGGGAGCCTGAATTGTTGCATTATTATGCAAAAACGAACTTTATTTGAACTATATTATTTTAATGTTCGTATTTTATATGCTTTTCATTGACAGACATAGGGGGATTGGATAAACTAGAGTAGGTTAAGGCGGAACGTTCGTCGAATGATCCGTTATTATGTTGAAAGTTCTCGTATATCCTCGGGAAAAAGGCCCGAAAGTATCTACCCGAAAACCTATATTTTCGGACTACGAGCATGATGGAACAAATAGACAGGTTGCCTGTAAGTCAGGGCAGCCTTATGCTGTCTTTGCATTACCGTGTTAATCAAGGTGATACGGCTTCCGTTTTCCTTTGGTAGCGGGCGTTTTGAAGTAAAGACAATTGTTGCCATTATAGACGCGCAGGGTGAATCCTTCGTTAATGAAGTACCCTGACGTTTTGCTCGAGTCCCGGCAGCATCCATAAGCGATATGGTTGCAGCGCGGGATTTTTGTATTTTTTCGGGTTGGTTTTCGCGAGATGTACACATTTTATATATGAAGGAAGGTTTGAACGCATGTCTGCGAAAGTAGGCGTCATCATGGGCAGCAAGTCGGATTGGGATACAATGAAACTTGCCTGCGACGTGTTAGAAGAACTGCAAATTCCGTACGAGAAAAAGGTTGTTTCTGCGCATCGGACACCAGATTTAATGTTCGAGTATGCGGAGACTGCTGCAGAACGCGGCCTTAAAGTAATCATTGCCGGTGCCGGTGGTGCCGCGCATTTGCCGGGTATGGTTGCTGCAAAGACGATTCTGCCGGTAATCGGTGTACCAGTAAAATCCTCCAATCTGAGCGGTCTTGATTCGCTCCTGTCGATCGTCCAAATGCCAGGCGGCATTCCGGTTGCGACAGTTGCGATTGGCAACGCCGGCGGTACAAACGCTGGCCTCTTGGCTGCTCAAATGCTTGGAGCCTTTGATCCAGAAGTACAAGCCCGTGTAGAAGCGCGGCGTGAGCGGGTCAAGCAGGAAGTGCTGGAAAGCAGTGAGACATTATGATGATGGAAGCAGGCAAAAGGACGCTGCTGCCAGGCAGTACAATTGGCGTTCTTGGCGGCGGACAGCTTGGCCGAATGATGGCACTTGCGGGCAGTGAAATGGGTTATCGCTTCGTTGCATTAGATCCAACGCCTAACGCACCATGCGGACAAGTAGCTGAACAGATCGTCGCTGCTTACAATGACCGTGAAGCAGCTCGCGAGCTTGCACGCCGGGCAGATGTCATCACCTACGAATTCGAGAATGTCGACGCTGATGTAGCTGCGATGCTCATGTCGGAATCGTATGTAGCGCAGGGAAGCGAGCTTCTTTATACAACGCAGCATCGGCTGCGTGAGAAGCGGGCGATTGAAGCGGCAGGCGTACGGGTTGCCCCGTACAGTGAGATCCGGAGCAGCGAGGAACTTCGCGTCGCGGCTGAGAAGTTTGGCCTTCCATGCGTACTTAAGACAGCAATGGGCGGCTATGACGGTAAAGGGCAATGGGTGATCAGAAGCTTCGACGAGATTGATGAAGCGTATGAGACATTAAGCCGTGCCGGTGTAGAGCTAGTGCTGGAACAATTCATTAAGTTTGACAAAGAGTTATCCATTATTGCAGCAAGAAGCCCGCAAGGGGAGATAAAAGCGTTCCCCGCAGCGGAAAATATTCATATCGAGAATATTTTGCACCTATCGATCGTTCCTGCTCGAATTGCAGAGAGTGTACAACAAGATGCGGAAAAGCTGGCGATGAAGATTGCTGAAGGGCTTGGAGTTGTTGGCTTGATCGCCGTTGAGCTGTTCTTGACAGCTAACGGTGAACTGTTCGTCAACGAACTGGCGCCGCGTCCTCATAACAGTGGGCATTATACAATGGAAGCTTGCCGTACTTCGCAGTTCGAACAGCATGTACGTGCGGTATGCAATTTGCCATTAGGTGATACTCAGCTGCTTACTCCAGTTGTTATGGTGAATGTACTTGGACAACATGTTGAGCCGCTGTTAGCGCGGATGGCCAAGCATGATGAGGCGGCATCGCGATTGAATGTTGCTCCGAAAGTTCATTTGTACGGTAAGAAAGACGCTGTTCATAAGCGTAAGATGGGCCATGTTAACGTGCTTGCAGGCGATGTGCAGCAGGCGCTTGATTGGATAGAAGAGACAAACATTTGGAAGGTGTGAACGGTACATGTTAGAGCGTTACAGCAGACCGGAAATGAGAGCAATTTGGACAGAGCAGAATAAATTCCAAGCATGGCTTGAAGTTGAGCTTTGCTCCTGTGAGGCTTGGGTTGAGCTTGGCGTTATTCCGAAGGAAGATGTCGAGGCGCTTCGTGAAGCAGCGACCTTCAATATCGACCGTATTTACGAAATCGAGCAAGAAACCCGTCATGACGTTATCGCGTTCACACGCGCCGTGTCCGAGACTGTTGGTCCGGAACGCAAATGGGTGCATTACGGCCTGACTTCGACTGACGTTGTAGATACAGCGAATGGCTACCTGCTTCTTCAAGCGAATGCCATCTTGAGAAAAGACATCGAGCGCTTCATCTCGATCCTTCGCGAGAAAGCTGTTCAATATAAAGATACGCCAATGATGGGCCGTACACATGGTGTACATGCTGAACCAACAACATTTGGTCTCAAAATGGCTCTGTGGCATGAAGAAATGAAACGTAACCTGGAGCGCTTCGAGCATGCAGCTAACGGCGTTCAATTCGGTAAAATCTCGGGTGCTGTTGGTACTTATGCAAACATCGATCCTTTCGTAGAAGAGTTCGTATGTAACAAGCTTGGGATCAGCGCAGCTCCAATCTCGACACAAACATTGCAGCGTGATCGTCACGCTGAATATATGGCGACACTGGCACTTGTTGCTACATCGCTTGATAAATTCGCTACTGAAATTCGCGCTTTGCAGAAGAGTGAATTCCGTGAAGTGGAAGAAGCATTCGCAAAAGGTCAAAAAGGCTCTTCCGCAATGCCGCACAAACGTAACCCAATTGGCTGCGAGAACATTTCCGGTCTGTCCCGCGTGATCCGTGGTCACATGCTGACAGCTTACGAGAACGTACCGCTGTGGCATGAGCGCGACATCAGCCACTCTTCGGCTGAACGTGTTATCCTCCCGGATGCAACAATGCTTCTGAACTACATGTTGAACCGTCTTGGCAACATCATTCAGAACTTGACTGTATTCCCTGAAAACATGAAGAAAAACATGCAGCGTACATTTGGCGTTCCGTTCTCTGGCCGCGTGATGACAAAGCTGATTGATAAAGGCCTCAGCCGTGAGCAAGCTTATGACACCGTTCAACCACGTGCGATGCAAGCATGGGAAGAGCAGCGTCAATTCCGCGACATTATCGAATCGACACCGGAGATCACAAGCCTGCTGTCTGCTGAAGAAATCGACGATGCATTTAATCCGGCTTGGCATTTGAAGCATGTGAATACGATTTTCACACGTCTTGGCTTGAACTAAGAGGCAAAGGGGATTCGAGGAATGACTGCACAATCGCAAGCTTTATCCTCAGCAGCGGATTATATCAAAGCTCCACTGCTGTATAAAGGCAAAGTACGTGAGCTTTACGATCTCGGCGAGCATTACCTGATCGTTGTAACGGACCGCATTTCGGCATTCGATTATATTCTTGATCCGGCTGTACCGCAGAAAGGCAATGTATTGAACCGTCTGTCAGCATTCTGGTTCGAGCAAACAGCTTTGATCCAGCCAAACCATGTCATCCACACCGATGTAGACAAGCTTGGGGATATCGTAACGGAGCCAGAATTGCTGAGAAACCGCATCATGGTAACGAAGAAAGCACAGCGCATTGATATTGAATGTGTAGTACGCGGCTATATCACTGGCAACGGTTGGAGACAATACCAACAAACGTCCGCGATTAACGGAATCGAGCTTCCGGAAGGTATGCGCAAGAACGAGCGCTTCCCTAAGCCAATCTTCACTCCAGCAGCGAAAAACGATGTTGGCCATGATGAAGACATTCCATTCGAGCGGATGCAAGAGATGGTTGGCGCAGAACTCGCTGAAGAGCTTCGCGACTGCAGTATCAGGCTGTACGAGTTCGCTCGTGAATATTGCGCGAAGCATGGTATTATCCTTGCTGATTGCAAATTCGAGTTCGGCTTGATCGACGGCAAAGTCATTCTGATCGACGAAATCTTCACTCCGGATTCCTCGCGTTTCTGGGCAGAGGGCAACTATGCTTTCGATATCGAGATCGACAGTATGGACAAAGAACCGGTCCGCACGTACCTTCTTGGTTCCGATTGGGACAGAGACAGCAAGCCGGCTCCACTGCCTGAATCCGTTGTTAACGAAACAACAAATCGTTATCTAGACATCTACAGCCGTTTAACTGGCAGTTCATTGGTATAGATCGTAATCATATCTCTTGATCTTTTCGTTCTTGATCTTATCTTTTAGGTTTTTGTTTTAGCTCTGAAGTTTGGCGTTGAGCACGATAGTGCGCAAACGCCCCCTAATTGCTTACACGACTACCCGGGAGGGGTTTGGGGTTGAGTTGCATAATGGTTGTGAGTGAGTAGGTGTTGGTGTCCGTCTGAGAGCCTTGGCGTTCGCCTTTGAAATCGGGAAAATACCGCTGAGCGGTCTTGATCAAATTTTCCGGATTTCAACAGCGACGAAGAGGGACACCAGCACTAAACGAGCGAACGCACACCATTTTCACCGCAATCCCATCACTCCAACCGGAAAAACCATTTTCAGGAGGCCACTTATGAAAGCCAAAGTCTACGTCACTATCAAACAAAATGTACTCGACCCGCAAGGTCAAGCCGTTCAAGGCTCGCTGCACACAATGGGATTTGCAGAAGTTGATAAAGTCCGCATCGGTAAATACCTGGAGCTTGAACTTGACACGAATGACCGCGCTGAAGCGGAAGCACGCGTGAAAGTAATGTGCGAGAAGCTGCTGGCAAACACGGTTGTCGAAGATTACCGTTTTGAATTGGAGGGATAATCGATGAAGTTTGCAGTAATCGTATTTCCCGGCTCCAACTGTGACATCGACTGCTACAAAGCGGTAGAAGATACAATCGGCCAAGAGGTTGATTACGTATGGCATACAGCGACTGACCTGTCCGCATACGATGCCATTCTCGTGCCAGGCGGCTTCTCCTACGGTGACTACCTGCGCTGCGGCGCGATGGCTAGTTATGCTCCAGTAATGAATGAAGTTGTGAAAGCAGCAGAACAAGGTAAGTTCATCCTTGGTATCTGCAACGGATTCCAGATCCTGACCGAAGCTAACCTTCTGCCAGGCGCACTGATCCGCAACACAGGCCTTAAATTCCGCTGCCACCAAACATCACTTGAAGTGGTGAACAACGGCACAGCGTTTACGAACCAATACTCGCAAGGCGAGATTATCGATATTCCAATTGCTCACGGCGAAGGCAACTACTATTGCGACGATGCAACACTTGCTGAGCTTAAAGCAAATAACCAAATCGTGTTCCGTTATGCAGGTGACACGAACCCGAATGGTTCGGTTGAGAACATTGCGGGTATCAGCAACAAAAAGGGTAATGTCGTTGGCATGATGCCTCACCCAGAGCGTGCGGTTGATCAAATCCTCGGCTCGGAAGACGGCAAACGGATGTTTACATCGATTTTGAATGCATGGAGGGAACAACATGGCGCAGCAATTAACGGCTAAGGAACCAACAGCCGAACAAATCGTCGAGCAAAAGATTTATCAACAATTTGGTGTATCGGATTATGAGTTTGAGCTTATCTGCGGTTTTCTCGGCCGTACACCTAACTACACGGAAATCGGCGTATTTAGCGTTATGTGGTCGGAGCATTGTGCCTACAAGAACTCCAAGCCAATCCTGAAGAAATTCCCGATCACTGGACCACGTGTCCTGATGGGACCAGGTGAAGGCGCGGGTATCGTTGATATCGGCGACAACCAAGCGGTCGTATTCAAGATCGAATCGCATAACCATCCATCTGCTGTTGAGCCTTACCAAGGCGCTGCAACAGGTGTTGGCGGCATTATCCGTGACATTTTCTCGATGGGCGCTCGTCCAGTTGCCCTGCTGAACTCGCTTCGTTTCGGTAAGCTGGAGAACGATCGTGTGAAGTACTTGTTCGAGAACGTTGTCAGCGGTATCGCTGGCTACGGTAACTGTATCGGTATCCCTACCGTTGCAGGCGAAGTCATGTTCGACGAGAGCTACGAAGGCAACCCGCTTGTTAACGCAATGTGCGTAGGTCTTATCGATCATGACAAAATCCAACGCGGTGTAGCAAAAGGTGTTGGTAACCCAGTCTTCTACGTTGGTCCTGCAACAGGCCGCGACGGTATCCACGGTGCGACATTCGCATCCGTTGAGCTGACAGAAGAATCCGAAGAGAAACGTACTGCCGTACAAGTCGGCGATCCATTCATGGAGAAGCTCGTTATGGAGTCCACTCTGGAACTGATCAACTCCGGTATCGTACTTGGTATTCAAGATATGGGCGCAGCGGGCCTCACTTGCTCGAGCGCAGAGATGGCTTCCAAAGCTGGCAACGGCCTGGAACTGTACCTCGATGAAGTTCCACAACGTGAGACAGGTATGACGCCTTACGAAATGATGTTGTCGGAGTCGCAAGAACGTATGTTGTTCGTTGTTGAACCGCAGCATGAAGCACAAGCACAAGAGATCTTCGACCGTTGGGGCGTTATTTGTAAAAAAGTTGGTAAAGTAACCGATGACGGACGTCTTCGTCTGTTCCACCAAGGTGAGCAAGTGGCTGACATGCCGGTTAAAGCACTCGTTGACGAGTGCCCGGTATATGAAAAACCATCGCAAGAGCCTGCTTACTACGCTGCGAATGCAACGCTTGATACAGCTGCATTCACTGAAGTAACAGACCTGACTGGTGCTCTTGAGAAAGTACTCGCTTCGCCAACTGTGGCAAGCAAAGAGTGGGTTTACAGCCAATATGACTACATGGTTCGTACATCAACAGCGGTTCAACCAGGCTCCGATGCGGCAGTTGTTACAATTCGCGGCACTCGTAAAGGCCTTGCAATGACAACTGACTGTAATGGTCGTTACGTATATCTGGATCCTGAAGTAGGCGGACGTATCGCGGTAGCAGAAGCTGCTCGTAACATTGTATGTTCCGGAGCAGAACCACTTGCGATTACAGATAACCTGAACTTCGGCAGCCCTGAGAAGCCGGAAGTATTCTGGCAAATTGAGAAAGCTGCAGACGGCATGTCCGAGGCTTGCCGCGTGCTTGATACGCCGGTAATCGGCGGTAACGTGAGCTTGTACAATGAGAATGCAAAAGGCGCGATCTACCCAACTCCGGTAATCGGTATGGTTGGTCTCGTACATGATGTGGACCACATCACGACACAAGGCTTCAAAAAAGAAGGCGACGTCATTATCCTTGTTGGCGACACTAAAGCAGAGTTTGGCGGCAGCGAGCTGCTCTACGTTCTGAACGGTGCGGCTGAAGGCCGTCCACCAGCTATTGATCTTGCAACGGAGAAAAACATGCTTGGCGCTGTTCTGACAGCGATCCAAGGTGGTCTGGTTGCTTCCGCTCATGACTTGTCTGAAGGCGGCCTTGCTGTAGCTCTTGCGGAATCCGCAATCAGCGGCAAAATTGGTGCAGAAGTGAACGTGGCAACGGATCTTCGTCCTGACCACCTTCTGTTCTCCGAGTCGCAATCGCGTATCTTGCTCTCTGCTACACCTGAGAAAGCAGCAGCATTGCAAGCGCACCTGACTGAACAAGGCGTAGTAAATGCAGCAATTGGTACTGTAAAAGGCAGCAGCCTGACCATCAACGTAAATGGCAAATCCGGCGTTAATGCACCGGTACAACAACTGGAGAAGGTCTGGAAGGATGCGATTCCATGTCTGATGAAATAAAACAGCATAAGCTGTGGACGGGAAATCATTATAACGAAGGCATTGGCCGTGACGATATGTTTGACAAATTGCGTGAGGAATGTGGTGTGTTCGGGGTATTTAATGTCCCGAATGCGTCCTCCCTCAGCTATTACGGCCTTCATGCTCTCCAGCATCGCGGCGAGGAAAGTGCAGGGATCTGTACAGTGGATACGGAGGCGGGAAACCGCTTCGCCTACCACCGTGGTATGGGGCTTGTGAAGGAAGTATTTGATAAAGAGCGGATTCAATCGCTCGCTGGTGATCGCTCCATTGGCCACGTTCGTTATTCGACGGCTGGCGAGAGCAAGCTGGCGAATGCGCAGCCGCTTATTTTCCGTTATCGGGATGGCGATCTGGCGGTTGCAACGAATGGTAATATCGTTAATGCACCAGAGATTCGCAAGGAGCTGGAGAGCCAAGGCTCGATCTTCCAAACCTCCAGCGATACGGAAGTTATCGCTCACTTGATCGCTCGTTCGTCTAAGAGCTTCGAAGAAGCAGCAAAAGATGCGCTTCAGCGTATTATTGGCGGCTTTGCGTTCCTTATTATGACGAATGATAAGCTGCTTGTAGCGTCTGACCCGAATGGTCTGCGTCCACTCGTGATGGGCAAGATCGGTGATGGATATGTATTCTCTTCCGAATCGTGTGCGTTCGAATCGATTGGCGCAGAATATGTACGTGACGTTCAACCAGGCGAACTGCTTTACCTTGATGCTGATGGTATGCGCGAAGACCGTTATGCAGAAGTAGAGCGCCGGGCAACATGTGCGATGGAATATATCTATTTTGCCCGCCCGGACAGCGATATTAATACAATCAACATCCATTCCGCACGTAAGCGGATGGGTAAACAGCTTGCGATGGAATCGTTCGTGGATGCAGACATCGTAATCGGCGTACCGGATTCGAGTATTTCGGCGTCTATTGGTTATGCTGAGCAAACAGGCATTCCTTATGAGCTTGGACTTATTAAGAATAAATACACAGGCCGTACGTTTATTCAGCCCTCCCAAGAGCTGCGGGAGCAAGGCGTGAAGATGAAGCTGTCTGCTGTGCGTAAAGTCGTGGAAGGCAGACGTGTTGTGATGATTGATGACTCGATCGTGCGCGGTACGACATCCCGCCGGATCGTGAACATGCTTCGCGAGGCTGGTGCGACTGAAGTCCATGTGCGGATTACATCACCACCATTCAAGAACCCTTGCTACTACGGTATTGATACGCCAGATCGCAAGGAGCTGGTTGCTTCTTCGAGAACGGTGCAGGAAATGTGTGAAATGATTAATGCGGACTCTTTATACTTCCTTAGCCATGAAGGTTTTATCGATTCGGTAGGCGGCAATGACGGCGCGTATAACCGCGGCATGTGTCTGGCTTGCTTCGATAATGATTATCCAACACCGGTAGACGAGGAATCGGATAAGAGCTGCAGCTGTTAATAGACAAGTTTATAAAAGGGGTTGACTGGTGTGTCAGAAGCGTACAAAAAGGCCGGAGTCGATATTGCTGCCGGCAATGAAGCAGTCGAACGGATGAAGAAGCATGTTAAGAAAACGTTCCGTCCAGAGGTGCTGACTGATCTCGGCGGGTTTGGCGGATTGTTTGGTCTTAACAAAGACAAATACGAGGAGCCTGTGCTCGTATCTGGAACGGACGGCGTTGGCACGAAGCTGAAGCTGGCGTTCATGATGGATAAACATGATACGATCGGCGTTGACGCGGTTGCCATGTGCGTAAACGATATTATCGTACAAGGCGCTGAGCCTCTCTTCTTCCTCGATTATCTGGCATGCGGTAAAGTCGTTCCGGAAAAAATCGAAGCTGTTGTAAAAGGTATCTCTGACGGCTGTGTACAAGCAGGCTGCGCACTGATTGGCGGAGAAACAGCTGAAATGCCTGGTATGTACCAAGGCGACGAATATGATATCGCTGGCTTTACAGTTGGCGTTGTTGATAAAAAGAAAATTATCGATGGCACTACAATCGCTCCTGGCGATGTTGTTCTTGGCTTCGCGTCAAGCGGTATCCACAGTAACGGCTACTCGCTCGTACGTCGTCTTCTTCTTGAAGAGTGCGGCTACGCGCTTGACCAACGTCTGCCTGAGCTGAATGATGCTGTACTTGGTGACGTTCTGATCGAGCCAACTCGCATCTATGTGAAATCGGCACTCAAGCTGATCGAGCAAGTGAATGTAAAAGGTATGGCGCATATTACAGGCGGCGGCTTTATTGAGAATATCCCACGGGTTCTGCCTGAAGGCGTAAATGTAAATGTAGAATACGGCTCTTGGCCTATTCTGCCTATCTTCCAGCTGATGCAGGACAAAGGCGCAATTACAAACCGTGACATGTTCACGACATTTAATATGGGCATCGGGTTAATCGTAGTTGTTCCAGCTGACCAAGCAGAAGAGGCTCTTAAAGTAGCAGCTGATCTTGGCGAAGCAGCATACCGAATCGGAACGGTAACGGAGGGCAATCGCGTCGTTACGTTTACAGGAGCGGACGTGTAATGGGAGCATTGCGTTTAGCCGTCTTCGCATCAGGGCAAGGAACAAACTTCCAAGCCCTGGTCGATGCGGTGCGACAAGGAGGGCTCGATGCAACCATCGAGCTTCTTGTTTGTGATAAGCCATCTGCTCCAGTAGTAGATCGGGCTCGCAAGGCGGGCGTAGATACCTTCATTTTTGTGCCGAAGGAGTATCCTTCCCGCGAGGCTTATGAAAAGGAAATACTAGCGGAGCTGCAGCGCCGCGGCATTGAACTGGTTGTATTAGCCGGGTATATGCGGATTATTACTTCTGTACTCGTAGATCCATTTTATGGCCGTATGATTAATATTCATCCTGCTCTTTTACCCTCCTTCCCTGGTGTGAATGGAATCGGACAAGCGCTCGAGCATGGCGTGAAGGTTACAGGTGTTACTGTTCATTATGTGGATGGCGGTATGGACAGCGGTCCGATTATTGCACAAAGCGCAGTTGAAGTGCTAAGCGGAGATACAGAGTCGACACTTGGCGAACGTATTCATGCAGCTGAGCAGCAGCTCTTCCCGCAGGTCGTGCAATGGATCGCACAGGGCCGCGTTGTCCTGGACGGACGCAACGTTACAGTTAAAGCTTAGCTTTTCTTATAAAATAAGTACCTATTTTCGAGGAGGCAATTTCGCGTGGCAATTCGTAGAGCGTTAATTAGTGTTTCGGACAAGACTGGCATTGTTGAATTTTCTCGTGAGCTGGCGGCTCAAGGCGTACAAATCATCTCGACAGGTGGTACGTTCAACCTGCTGGAGAAGGAAGGCATTCCTGTTATCGGTATTTCTGATGTAACGGGCTTCCCTGAAATTTTGGACGGCCGTGTAAAAACGCTTCATCCTGCGGTTCACAGCGGACTTCTGGCTATTCGTGACAACGAAGAGCATCAAAAGGTTATGCAGGAGCTTGGTCTGGATTACATCGACCTTGTGGTTGTTAACCTGTATCCGTTCAAGCAAACGATCGCAAACCCTAACGTGGAATATGAGGATGCTATCGAGAACATCGATATCGGCGGTCCTACTATGCTTCGTTCGGCTGCGAAAAACCATGCTTTCGTAACGGTTGTAGTAGATGCTAATGACTATGCTGCTGTAATCGAAGAGATCAAAGCAGGCGGAGACACTACACTTGAGACTCGCAAACGTCTGACTGCAAAAGTATTCCGTCATACAGCGGCTTACGATGCACTTATTGCTGATTATCTGACAAAGCAAGTTGGCGAAGAGCTTCCTGAGTCTTACACGGTCACTTACGAGAAAGTTCAAGATCTGCGCTACGGCGAGAACCCGCATCAGAAGGCGGCGTTCTACAGCAAGCCGCTTGCACCTGTTGGCAACATTACGACTGCTGAACAGCTGCATGGCAAAGAATTGTCCTACAACAACATTAATGATGCTAACGCAGCACTTGCCATCGTCAAAGAATTTGACGAGCCTGCCTGTGTAGCAGTCAAACATATGAATCCATGCGGCGTGGGTATCGGTGCTGACATCCATGAAGCTTATCAAAAAGCTTACGCAGCTGATCCTACATCGATCTTTGGCGGTATCGTTGCGGCGAACCGTACGATCGGCGCAGACACAGCTGAGCTGCTGAGCCAAATCTTCCTTGAAATCATCATCGCACCGGACTTCACTCCAGAAGCGCTGGAAGTGCTGACGAAGAAGAAAAATATCCGTCTTCTTAAACTTGGAGAGCTCTCTGCATCATCGGCTGCTGAGCGCAAATCCGATTGGTTGTCGACAACGGTTGACGGCGGTCTGCTCGTACAAGAGAGCGACGTTCGCAGCTTGACTGAGGCTGATCTGCAGTTCGTAACGGACCGCAAACCAACGGAAGAAGAGCTGAAACAACTGCTGTTCGGATGGAAAGTTGTGAAGCATGTGAAATCGAACGCGATTTTGCTGGCGAAAAACAACATGACGATCGGCGTTGGTGCTGGCCAAATGAACCGCGTTGGTTCCGCTCGTATTGCGATCGAGCAAGCAGGCGAGCAAGCGGTTGGATCGGTACTTGCTTCCGATGCATTCTTCCCAATGGGTGATACCGTTGAGCTTGCAGCAAAAGCTGGTATTACGGCTATTATCCAAACAGGTGGTTCGATCAAAGACGCAGAGTCGATCGAAGCAGCAAATAAGCATAATATCGCAATGGTGATGACAGGCGTTCGTCACTTCAAACACTAAGAGAGCAAGTTGAATAGCGGAGCTTCTTCCGGGTCATTATGGCGCGGCAAGACCAGCTTCGCTATTAGCTATTAATTAAGATAAGTATCTATCATCAGGGGGTAAATAAGAGCGATGAGAATTCTAGTTGTCGGCGGCGGCGGTCGCGAGCATGCTGTTGTTTGGGCGCTGAAGAAAAGTGAGAAGGTTAAGGAAGTATTTTGTGCACCGGGTAATGCAGGTATTGCGCAAATTGCAGATTGCGTGCCAATCGCGGTTCATCAATTTGATGAACTTGTGAGGTTTGCAAAGGATGCGTCTATTGATCTTGTCTTCATCGGTCCGGATGATCCACTTGCAGCAGGTATCGTAGATGCGTTCGAAGCGCATAACATTCCGGTCTATGGCCCGAACAAAGCGGCAGCGGAGATTGAAGGCAGCAAGATCTTCATGAAGGACCTGCTTCGCAAATACAATATCCCAACTGCCAAATACGAGACTTTCACGGAATATGAAGCAGCTCTTACTTATTTGCGTGAACAATCCGTGCCAATTGTTATTAAAGCGGATGGTCTTGCAGCAGGCAAAGGCGTAACGGTTGCTTACTCGCTGGAAGAAGCAGAGCAAGCCCTCAGAGAAGCCATGGTTGATAAAGTATTCGGCGATGCTGGCAACCAAATTGTCATCGAAGAATTCCTCGAAGGCCAAGAAATGTCGATCCTCGCTTTTGTTGATGGTGAGACGGTTAAAGCAATGGTACCGGCGCAAGACCACAAACCGGTATTTGATAATGACAAAGGCCCAAATACAGGCGGTATGGGGACATACTCCCCGCTGCCGCATATCGAGCAATCGATTATCGATGAGTCGATCCAGAATATTATTATTCCTACGGCTAAAGCGATGGTAAGCGAAGGACGTCCATTCCGCGGCGTATTGTTTGCTGGTCTGATGATTACTAAAGATGGCCCTAAAACAATTGAATTTAACGCTCGTATGGGCGACCCTGAAACACAAGTTGTATTGCCACGCCTCAAAACCGAGCTGGTTGACGTTGTTCTAGCGTCTTTGAACGGACGTCTGGATCAACTGGAGCTTGAGTGGAGCGAAGAAGCAGCGGTATGTGTCATCGTTGCATCAGAAGGCTACCCGGCATCGTATCCGAAAGGCCGTGAGATTACAGGCCTTGAGGCAGCAGAAGCACAAGGCGCGCTTGTCTTCCATGCCGGTACTGCCGAGCAGGATGGTAAAATCGTGACTAGCGGCGGCCGTGTTCTTGGCGTCGTTGGCCGTGGCCGCGATATCGCGGAAGCACGTGCCCGCGCTTATGAAGCAGTAAGCGTCATTCATTTCGACGGCATGCATAACCGTACGGATATTGCAGCAAAAGCGTTGAAGGGCTAAGCCCCGGGAAACGATAAAAGACCTTCTTCTTGCCAGGAATGGCCGGAAGAAGGTCTTTTTTTGTTCAGTGGTCTAGAACTATTCCTTATAGAACAGCAGGCTGCGGTCAAGGATGATATATAACACGGCAACAAATATGCCGGCAAGCAATAGAACCGTAAGCCAATGATCAGTGAGCCAAGTGATCCACATCGGCAAGGGAATCATCTCCTTGGTTGGGCAGTAGTGTGCTAGTTGTAGATTGAGCAATCATTGGCTGTGTTATTCGTCAGATGGGAAAATTATCGGGGCAGGCTGACGGACAGAATAAGACTATTGACACCATCCTTATACAGATGATAATATGAACTCAATTAAATCATAGTATTCGGGTAGGAATTATATATAAATGAAGAAGTAACCGCAGGAGGACATCTTTTATGGAAAAACAATTATTGCTGCGTCATGAAGGACTTGAGTTGACAGCTACGCTTCATTATCCAACGGATGATGTGAAGGACAATTCAAAAAAGAAGCAGGCCATTATTATATGCCATGGATTTATCGGAAGCCGGGTAGGTGTTGATCGGTTATTCGTTAAGACTGCACGTGCGCTTGCTGCGCAGGGGTCCTATGTGCTTCGATTCGATTATGGCGGCTGCGGAGAGAGCAATGGTGACTATGGTGCGCTGGGCTTTGACAGCATGATCGACCAGACTCGTACGGTTATTGATTATGTAGCGGAGATGGACTGCGTAGATCCAAGAAAGATAGTTCTGCTGGGACATAGCCTGGGTGGTGCGATAGCTATTATGACAGCTGTACGTGACAAACGCGTAAAACGTCTTGTCTTATGGTCGCCAGTAGCGTATCCGTTTAATGATATTGTTCGTATTGTGGGGCGTTCTGGCTACGACGAGGCCGTGCAGAAGGGCAGTACCGATTATGCAGGCTTTACTCTGCAGCCGGTATTCTTCGAATCTCTGCTGCAGCATCAGCCGTTCCAATCGGCAACACGATTTGGCGGGGAGGTACTGCTTGTCCACGGTACAAGCGACGATCTTATTCCAGTCGACTACAGCTTCCTGTACCAGAAAGTGTTCTGGACGCGCAGCGACGGGCTATGCGATAAGGAGATCATTTTCCAGGCTAACCATACGTACTCCTCAAGGCATCATCAGGAGGAAGCGATCCGTGTCACTTCTGAGTGGCTGGTGGGGCTTGATAAACAGCAACAGGACTGGCATAACTGGAGTATTTAGGAAGACAATCCCTGCGTTTTATGATTAAATGGTAGTATTCGACTTTTTCGACTCTATCATTCTCTACTAAAAGGCGGGGAACTCATGGGCAGACAATTACGCAGCGTATTCATTTTTGGTTTACTAATCCTATTATTATCGGCATGCAGCGGCGGCACGGGCAGCAATACGGAGGAGGCTGCACCAACTCCTACAGTATCAACCGAGCCGGAGGCTACTCCAACACCAGAACCAACACCGGAACTTGGCTTTACAGCTCCTCTGACAGGACTGAAACGTGAATCGGAAGCAGCGGCACGTCCAGTTGCGGTCATGATCAATAATTTGAAGCCGGCACGTCCGCAATCCGGGCTCACCAATGCCGATGTGGTATGGGAAGTATTAGCCGAAGGCGGGATCACACGGCTTGTTGCGATATTCCAAAGCACAGATGCGGTGAACGATGCAATTGGCCCGATCCGCAGTATTCGTCCTTACCTGATTGATATTGGCGAAAGTTATGGCGCTATTCTAGCCCACTCAGGGGCAAGTAATGACGGCTATGATATTTTGCAGCATCAGAATAAGCCTTATCTCGATGAGATTTCGAATGCGGGCCCTTATTTCTGGCGCAGCAAGGACCGCAAGGCACCGCATAATTTGTATTCTGAGCTTGCGAAGCTGCGGGCTGGAGCGGAGAAGAAAGGTTACAAGAGTGATGTAACGGTTCCCACTTACCCATTTGCAGAAGAAGGATCAACGGCTTCGGGAGAAGCGGCAGCATCTATTGAGATCAAATTTTTGCTGAAGGATTATAAAGTTTCTTATGCTTATGATGAAGCAAGTGGTGTTTACAAACGTTCCATTAACGACGAACCACATACTGATCTTAATAACGGCGAGCAGTTGACTGCTGCCAATGTGGTTGTGCTTGGTGCGAACCATAAAACACTGGATGATTATGGGCGTCTAGCTGTTGACCTCCATGCAGGTGGGTCAGCGATCTTGTTCCAGAAAGGCAAAGCGGTGGCGTGTGAATGGGTTCGGAGCAAAGACAACATGGTCCGATTGATGAAAGATGGAGCAGAGCTCACTTTTATCCCAGGGAAAACGTTCTTTAACGTCGTTCCGAATACACCAACTTTTGCAGAGCATGTGATTTATGGGTAAAAAATAAGCTTGTCGGACACACTCTAATTAGGTGTAGAGGGTGACCGCGTAAACAGCCAAAAAGGATATAATGGCGGTGCGCTCCTATGCGGAGCGCGCCTTTTTATATTTTTTTTGCAAAAACGCAAACTTTTCATAAATCCTTTACATTCCCTTAACAATTCTAAAGTAAACTGTGTTAAGATATTCTGGGCTCATTTCAAAATGATGCCTAACCATCCAGTCGGGCAAAGGGGATTAAGATGTTTAAGAAAAAGGATATTTTCTTTAAGACTTTTGAAGAAATGGCAGATACACTGGTTGATGCAATTGAATACTTCTCAAACGGTGTTTCGGACCTGTCGGATGTTACTTTGTTTGCAAAAACAATGAAAGAGTACGAAAGCAAGTGTGACCAATTTGTTCACACCATTCTGAAAGAACTGAACAAAACGTTCATTACCCCAATTGAGCGAGAAGATATTATGGCATTAACTTCATCTCTGGATGATGTGCTTGATGGTATTGAAGCTTGCGCATCGCGTTTTGAGATGTACAATATTCAAGAAAAAGACGAGTACATAACGTTGTTCGGCGATATTTTGCTTCGCTCAGCGAACCAAATCAAGAAAGCAATCTACTTGCTGACAGACAAAAAACTGCTTGCCATTCGTGAGCCTAACATTGCGCTTAACGAGCTGGAGAACCAAGCCGATGATCTGCTTCGTGTAAGCATTAAGAGCCTGTTTACGAATGTGAAGGATCCGATTGAGCTCATGAAACGGAAAGAAATCTACGAAATGTTGGAGCAAACGACCGACTACTGCGAAGATGTAGCGAATACGCTGGAATCGATCATTATGCGCAACAGCTAAGCTTACACGGAGAGTAGGAATCAATTCAAATGGATTCAATCACTATATGGATGGTCGTCATATTCGCGCTCGGTTTTGACTTTATAAATGGTTTTCACGATACGGCGAACGCTATCGCAACGACGGTATCGACACGGGCGCTTAAGCCGAGGGTGGCCATTATTATGGCGGCTTGTATGAACTTCATTGGGGCCATTACCTTCACAGGGGTTGCTAAGAAGATCGGCAGCGGTGTTGCTAATCCGGCTGATTTGCCTAACGGGGTAGAGATCGTTATAGCCGCACTTATCTCGGCGATTATATGGAACCTGCTAACCTGGTGGTTCGGCATACCTTCTTCCTCGTCACATGCCTTGATCGGCTCGCTTGCTGGTGCTGTAGCATCCGGCGCAGGATTTGATGCGATCAACGCACATGGTTTTGTCGATATCATTAAAGCGTTAATTTTCTCGCCGCTTATTGCTTTTACGATTGGTTTTATCATCATGTGGATTCTGAAGCGAATATTTGCGAGGTCCAGTCCACATCAGGTGAACAAAGGATTCCGGTTCGGTCAGATTTTGACCGCCGCATTCCAATCGTTCTCCCATGGTACAAATGATGCTCAAAAGGCGATGGGTATTATTACATTCGCTTTGGTCGCTGGAGGCATTCAGGATCATTTAGATGTTCCGCTGTGGGTTAAGATGTCGGCGGCTTTGTCCATGGCACTTGGTACATCCATTGGTGGATGGAAGATTATTAAGACAATGGGTACAAAAATCTTTAAGATTGAGCCAATCAACGGCTTTGCTGCAGATGTAGGCTCGGCTGGTGTTATCTTGACTGCTACGATGATGGAACTGCCAGTCAGCACAACGCATGTTATTACGTCATCAATTCTCGGCGTAGGCAGTGCGAAGCGCTTCTCCAGTGTCCGTTGGTCGCTCGCAGGCAAGATAGTTATTGCTTGGGTAATTACAATTCCAATTACGGCGCTCTTAGCAGCAGCTATTTATTGGATTATTGATAAGGTGTTCTTTTAAGTTTGGACAAGTTATAAGTAAAAGTGCCGGAGGAGTCTACTTGGACTCTCCCGGCACTTTTTATTGGATTCTGATTTTATTGCAGCTTCCAAAGTGCAGGTACATTAGAAGGTTCCCAGCCGGTAAGAGAAGTATGGGCTTGCAGGCATTTGTAGGTAGATCCGTTGTAGGTGACAAGTGCTCCAACCGCATACGAGGTATTGGCTGCCCAAGCAGGAGCGCCTGTGGACGCGGCAGTTGTACCGCTGATGGTACTTGCTGCGGATTGGTTGCCAGCAGCATCAATGGCGTAAACTGAGAAGTTATAGGTTGTGCTTGCAGCCAGACCCGTAACCGTGTAGGACGTGGCAGAGCCAGCGGTCGTTGTTACGAGAGTCGACCCGTTGTAGATTTTATAACCGGTCACAGCTACATTATCTGTGGAAGAGCTCCACATCAGCATCATGCTGGATGAGGTTAGCGTACCCATAATATGAAGTCCGCCTGGTGCGGATGGTGCCATCGTATCTACGGCCGGTGGTGCTGCTGTTGTGACGCTTAGACTGTTGCTGGCACTGGATTCATTACCGGCTGCATCCACGGCTTTGACGGTGAACGTATAGGCTGTACTTGCAGTAAGGCCAGTAACGGTATAGCTTGTTCCCGTACTCGATGTATTCGCAACAAGAGTACTGCCATTATAGATTTTATAGCCAATCAAGCCAACGTTATCCGTTGAGGCGTTCCATGACAAGGACACGCTTGTGGATGCAATAGTAGTTGCAGCAAGGGAGGATGGAGCGGAAGGAGCTGTCGTATCTACCGGATTCGTTCCAGTGAAATTAACGTCGATCACGTTATAGAAGGCATTTGCCGTATCGGCAACTTCCCATACCGCAAGAATGACCTGGTAGCCGCTTCGTGCTGGAACATTACATGTATTGGAGTAGCTGAAAGGTGGTTGTGCACCGTTGTAGGCAACGGAGCAGAAAGGCGTCAAGTCAAAGGAATCACGGGTAAGTGCGGCATTGGGGTTCCAAGTTGGCTTTGTAATATAATATTTCCAGCTTGCAGTGGAATGATTGGCTGTCAGCTTCCACGTGAAAGTATTGGTGCCAGAAGATATGTTCACTTTCGACCAACGGGTAGCGGATTGCTCATCAAGCTTTGGAAATGCTCCGTTTGCACTTGCGATCTTACCGTCTGCAGGACCTGCTGCAGGGAAGCCTTTAGGTGCTTCCAAGCTTTGCGGCTCATACACGATGGAACCACAATCGGTATTGGCACCGGATTTGCATAGCGCCGCCCGGCTTGCCGGCCCTTCCACATAGCCATGTGAATACGCTTTTGTTGTGTTGAACAACATGCTTACGACTGAGAGTACGAGGAGAGCGCAGATAATTAAAAGTTTTGCTGGGGTTGGCCGCGAAAATCGTAATACGGACATTACATCATACCTCCTAAGAAATTGGTTTTATATAAACTCGTTGAGCTTATATCGGCCAAAACAATGAAGGGTAGCTGCTGCAGCAGATAGGCAATGGATGTGGAGGAGACTAAGGGAAGAAGTGAAGGGAAGGCAAGACGAGCAAGACGAGCAAGTGGAGTGGTGCTTGCTGGGAGAAATTGAATTAAAGATTATAATGTTATAATCATTGTAGGTGAAACGAAGGAATTACTCATGAGTCTTTTGGAGTAAATTACCATAATGATGAAATTTTTGATCAAAATCTAGATGCGTATGTGCAAAATTAAATCAAGTGGCTTAGCAGAAGCAACACAAAAGCTAAATTTCGACACGGCGTCTAGGTCAAAAGTAACGTGAGAGGCTTGTACAGCATCTGCTGTGTTCGACAAAATCAGACACAGCGGTGTCGAATCTACTTCATAATGAGCTGTAGCTCGTTGCTGAGCTCGTCATGGTGGATTTGTGAGGGAAGCTCTAAAAGATACATTCAAAATGAGGCATTCAAGCAGAGTAGCTTACTGGTTGGGCTCGTGTTGGTGGATTAGTGAGGGAAGCTCATTATATAGTGAGGCAATCCGCGCTAATACGTGCCAATGGAGATCATAATGGAGCAACAGTGAGGCTAGCCTCATAGTTAGTGAGGGTCAACGTGTGAATAAGGCGTAAACCCTCACTATTTCGTCTGAAGTGCCGCTTGGGGCATACCAATACGGCGGAAATCCTCACTAATAGTGAGGTTTTCCGTCAATGACCAAACCTATTAGACTGCAAGAGGCTGCCTAGTCTGAGATATAATCCATCAGTATGTAGGTTGTCGTCCTTTGCTTAGCTGGTAACCTACGTATAATTGAAGCTTCTTCGAATCGACGCATCCAGTCTACGGCAGTGCGATTGCTGATCTGGAACTCGCGGGCAATGTCGCTTGGTCTAAGTCTACCTTGTTGCTGTAATGCCATTTGGATAATCCACTGTTTGCGCAATTCCCACATGTCCGTCGTTTGCTTCATTTCCCGCAGATAAGTCATTGACCACCAATGACCGATGGCTTGCTTTACTTTTACGATACATGGCTGAGGCTGATGCTCCACCTGCCAGGCAGTAAATCGAAGGACGAGCCAGCCGGATAATACGAGGTCATTTTGCCGAGATAGATGATCCTGAAATTCGGCAGGCGAGATATCTCTTGCGTGGGTAGTAAAACCGTCAATTTCGATGACGAGCTTCATGCCATTTTTTACATAGACGAAATCGCAGAATCGCCGTCCTCCCTTATGATCAACAAAAGGATGCTCTGCTTTAAGTCCATCGAAGTTATCTCCGAAGGCAGGTCCCCATACCCGCTCAAGAAAATACATCTGTGATCGCTCCAGTTTGTTGCGGAAGGATCCGTTCAAAACGGCTTCCCGCTCGAAGGAATCGATAAAATGCTGCAAAGAGGAACTAACCGCTGTCATTTAAAATCTACTCCCTTCTATAAGATACTCCGGAAAAAGAAAACACCCCGACTGCGGCCAATAAGGCTGCAATCGGGGTGTGCTTCACTCCGAACGATACGTATAGCTTTATCATACTCTGCTATCGATGAACGGGCAAGTCGAACGAGCAGCAGCACGCAATCAAGGCTGACGTTTCCGCTTGCGGCGGCGTCCAGCGGATCCGGTTGGTTTTTTGCGGCGCTTGCGTTTCTTAGGTACTACTTCCACATCATCATCTGATGTGTCGCTGCTGGAATCCTTTTTGAAGGAGCCCATCAGGACCTTAACCAGCGGGGCCATCTGAGACACACTGGATACCACTTTCTGCACTTTACCGACAGTACTCAGAATGCCATCCAGACCACCAAGGCGGTCGACAAAGCCCTTGATCTCCGTCATGCTTGGCATAGTGAAGCCGCCCGCTTTGGCTGGAGTTGTCGTTTCCACCATTTCAGCCGCTGTCGCTGGTATAACGACAGGTAAGCTTTCCTCTTGTTGTATAGGAACCTCTTCTACAGAGAAGACAGGAGGCGCAGGTGGAATTGGGGCGCTGCCATTGCCGAAGCCAAGAGGATTCTGGAAGCTGTTCATGCCTTGGCTGCCTGCTTGATTTCTGGCATAGCCGCGTCGGTGATGGCCGCTATGCGGCGAGTGCGGCGGATACTGGTGATGGTTCGGATTGCTGCCGCCACCAGGGTAGCTCCGGTAATTCACGCGGATCACAACCTTTTTTTCAAAGTGTATAACGCTTCCCTGCTCCGTCCGCTTCCATCCGGGACTGCTTAGACTGCACGCGAAGGTCTGATCCCGTATGTCGTATAGGGAAGTATTCCTGATATTAGTCTATGGCATAGGCAAACATGCGGATTGGACGAATGACCCGATTTTATATAAATAATGTGGATAATAACCTAATCTGATCGCTTACATCCTGTAAAGCGTGAATACGGTAATGCTTGAATAACCCCCCTAAAACCGATACAATGTGAGTAATAAACAGTTATAGAAATGCTGTAAATGCGCGTGTAATCACGCCAGAGGAGTGAATGATAATGCAGCTCAAAAAGCTGAATGATAAAGCGATTGACCAATTGTTCGAAGCGATCCTGACTTTAAAGTCAGTTGAGGAATGTTATGTCTTTTTTGATGATTTGTGTACGGTAAATGAGATCCAGTCATTATCGCAGCGTCTTGAGGTAGCACGTATGCTGGGCAAGGGCAGTACTTACAATCAGATTGAGGCGGAAACAGGCGCGAGCACGGCAACCATTTCCCGGGTTAAGCGTTGTTTGAATTATGGTAACGATGGGTATAAAATGGCTTTAGAGCGTTTAGGCAGATAGTGCCATGAAGCCAGGGATTCTAGTCATCAGTCATGGTTCGAGGGAAGCAGAATGGGTTCGGCTGGTCGATGAGGCGGTTACCGCTGCTGCAGCCTCCCCGCTCGTAAGAGGCGTGCCGGTCTATTCTTCTTTTCTCGAAATCGTGGAAGGCCGTTTGATTCAGGATGGAATTGATGTGTTAGAAGAGCAGGGCGTTACGGATTTATTCGTTCTGCCCTTATTCATTTCGTCAGGCAGCACACATGTCGATGAGATTGGGCAAGCGTTTGGTCTTCCTCCCGCAGCGGAGCTGGAAGGGGATCTTGGAACCTTCCGGGTGAAGGCGAATGTCCATTACGGTATGCCAATCGATGATGATTCTGATATTGCGGAGCTGCTGCTGTCGAATATTAAGTCATTATCTGCCCATCCTGAAACAGAGACGGTTATGCTCATTGCCCATGGCAGCAAGGAGAAGGTCTTCCATGAACGCTGGCAGCAAGGACTGAATCTGCTCGCGGAACGTCTGAGGAAGCTAGGCGGCTTCGCCCATTCGGCGACAGCTATGCTCCTCCCAGATCAAGCGGCAGAACAGGTAAGAGCTCTGCAGCAAGAGCGGCCGAATGAAGCGGTTATTGTTGTTCCTTTGTTTTTGAGCAAGGGATATTTTACGAAAACGGTTATTCCTACAAGGTTAAAGGGTCTTAATTACCGGTATAACGGGCAGGCGATGCTGCCTCATCCAGCGATCGAACGCTGGCTGGAGCGGCGGATGGCGGCTTGGCTTCAGGAGAATTAGATGACCGTTTTTTGAAAGAAATGGTGGGTTAGTCTATGAAGCGTGCAAGATTGATTTACAACCCGACATCGGGAAGAGAAGAAATGAAACGGCGTCTCCCGGATATACTGCAGAAGCTCGATCAAGCGGGTATCGAAACGAGCTGCCATGCAACGATTGGGGCGGGTGATGCGACGCTTGCTGCAGCAGATGCGGCCGATCGTGACTACGATCTGATCATCGCGGCAGGCGGTGATGGTACAATTTATGAAGTTATTAACGGGCTTGCGAATAAGCCAAACAGGCCGCCTCTTGGTATTTTACCACTTGGAACAACCAATGATTTCGCCCGTGCAATGGGTATCCCGAAGCATTGGGAATATGCTTGTGACCTCATTATTCAGAATTACACACGGGCAATCGATGTTGGTCAGGCTAATGATCGTTATTTCATTAATATTGCAGGGGGAGGCTCGCTCACCGAGCTGACCTATGATGTGCCGATCAAGCTGAAGACGATGATTGGGCAGCTTGCGTATTATTTGAAAGGGTTAGAGAAAATGACCCGGCTCAGTCCAACAGAGTTAGTCATCGAAGCAGAAGGTGTAGGCAAATTCCATGAGGAATTTATGCTCTTCCTGATCTGTAACAGTAACTCCGTTGGTGGATTCGAGAAGCTGGCGCCGGAATCCAAGCTGGATGACGGATTGTTTGACGTTGTGCTGCTTAAGAAATGTAACCTCGCCGAGTTTATCCGGATCGCTACACTTGCTCTTCGTGGTGAGCATCTGAATGATTCCCATGTCATTCATTTCCGGACCAATAAGATTAAGGTGACCTCACCAAGCTACGTCCAAATTAACTTGGACGGCGAATATGGCGGTACGCTGCCGTTTACGTTCTCGGTATTGCCTTCGCATCTGCGAATTTTTGCCGATGAGCTTGGCGAAGCAACTTATCGTCATCGTTAAGAGACAAGAGTAAACCTCTATTGGCAGGCTTTGTGCATGCCTTGGAGGTTTATTTCTTTTTGCAGATGCATTACACTATAGGGATAATAGCATGAGGAAGCGGAGAGCAATAATGAATAGAAATCAATCGCGTAATGCGGGTTCGAATAGAAAAGGCAAGTCGCAGTCTTCTGCCGGTGGCCGGAATAATGGACGAGCAAGAGGTGGTGCTCAGGCTGCTGCGGTAGTAGATGCACCTGTGCAAAAAAACGATGAGGTTGTTGTTGATATCATCGGCTTAACTCATGACGGAGAAGGGGTAGGCCGAGCTGATGGCTTTACCCTTTTCATCCAAGGAGCTCTGCCAGGTGAGCGAGTACGAGCGAAAGTGATGAAGGTGAAGAAAACTTTCGGCTACGCTCGGCTTCAAGAGCTGCTGGATGCAAGCGCGGACCGCATTGTACCGGTATGCGGTATTTATGACAAATGCGGTGGCTGCCAGCTTCAGCATATGAATTATGATGCGCAGTTGAGCTGGAAACGCCAGCATGTCATTGATGCGCTGGAGCGGATCGGTAAGCTGACGATTGGGGGCGATGATAAAGAAGGCGTTGTGGTTCATCCGACGGTAGGGATGACTGAGCCTTGGCGCTATCGCAATAAGGCGCAGGTGCCAATCGGAGCGGGAGTATCCGCTAGCGGCAGCCAGGAGCTGATTGCAGGCTTTTATGCCAAAGGTAGTCACCGAATCATTGATACGGATGAATGCCATATCCAGCATGACCGGAATGACGAGGTTGTCCGGATTGTGAAGACAATCGGCAGAGAGCTTGGTGTGTCGGTTTATGATGAAGAGTCCGGTCAAGGACTGCTTCGCCATGTGATGACGCGGACTGGATTTGTGAGCGGCGAGATTATGATCGTGCTTGTGACAAACGGCCGGAAGCTGCCACAGGCTGAACAATGGGTAGAGCGTATTCGCACCGCGCTGCCTGAAGTGAAGAGCATCGTGCAGAACGTAAACACACGTGATACAAACGTGATCTTTGGTGATGAGACCAAGGTATTATGGGGCAGCGAAGTTATTTATGATGAGCTGGATGGTATCCGTTTCGCGATATCGGCCCGTTCGTTCTATCAGGTAAACCCGGCTCAGACAGTGGAGCTATACCGCAAAGCAGTAGACTATGCACAGCTGACTGGTACAGAATCAGTGATTGATGCTTATTGCGGCATCGGGACGATTTCGCTGTTCCTCGCGCGCAAAGCTGGACGCGTCTACGGTGTAGAGATCGTGCCCGAGGCTATCGAGGATGCGAAACGCAATGCTAAGCTGAACGACATTACGAATGCCTCATTTGAAGCTGGTCCTGCGGAAGTGGTAATCCCACGCTGGCGTGAAGAGGGGATTATCCCCGATGTTATCGTAGTTGATCCGCCGCGCAAAGGCTGCGACCCAGCACTTCTCGACACAATTCTGGCTATGCAGCCGGAGCGGGTTGTATATGTAAGCTGCAATCCTTCGACGCTGGCGCGTGATCTTCAGACCTTAGAAGAAGGCGGATATAAGACGGTGGAAGTGACGCCGGTTGATATGTTCCCTTGGACGAGTCATGTGGAAAGTGTTGTTTGGATGGAAAAACGAAAATAATTATAAAAGGGCTATCCTAAAGTCATTGCTATAGACTTAGGATAGCCCTGTTGTATTATTGTTGATACTTCAGGATATAGGTGATATATTCCCTAGCACTTTCATTGATTTCCTCATTGCTTGCTTGGAATGAAGACCCAAAGACAGAATGATAGGGCAATGCGATTGCTCCAACATGTGCCGCGCTAGCTTTGAAAGGTGCAATCACTTCATCCACGGTAAAAGAAACGGAGCCCTCCGGCGTGTAATTCTGCTTCTTATCACCTATGGACATGGCAAGCCCTAGCTTTTTCCCATTCAGCTTATCGCCTTTTGATCCGTATGCCCACCCGTAAGTAAACACATCGTCGAACCATTTTTTCAATAGCGGCGGATAACTGTACCAATACAAAGGGAATTGAAAGATGACATGGTCATAGGCTTCTAATAATCTCTGCTCCCTAGGAACATCAATATTCCAATCCGGATATTCTTTGTAAATCTCATGGATGGTGATATCGTTTGGATATAGAATCAGTTCTTCTTTCCATCGCTGGTTTACTCTTGAAACCTCCAGGTTCGGGTGTGCCAAAATAATTAATGTTTTCATGATGAAAACTTCCTTTCCTAGGCCTATAATGAAGAGTAATCTCTAGAATGCCTTGTTTGAATATCATCATTATTGCGCCGATTTCACTAAATGAAAATACACACAATAAAGTAAGATAGTTACCTCAAAGTAAGTACTGGACTCTATAAAAAAGCCATGCGACAATAAAGGTTTCGACCGGCTCTTTGATCAGCATAAACGAGGTGTTATTCAATGAAACAATATAACCTGGGTATTGAAGCAACGCTGGAGATACTTGGTGGAAAATGGAAAACACTCATTATCTGCTTGTTAATGAGCGGTGTGAAGAGAACAAGTGAATTGCAGCGCAATATTCAAGGCATCTCGCAAAAGGTATTGATTCAGCAGCTTCGCGAGCTTGAGAAGGATGGACTCGTGAGCAGATATGTATACCAGCAAATGCCGCCTAAGGTCGAATACAGCCTCACGGAATATGGTATTACAGCGAATAAAATCGTTGATGTGATGTGTTCTTGGGGAAGAGAGAATATTAAAATGAGACAGCTGCAGGGAGAAGAGATTACCTTGCTGGAGGATGAGTCACCAGAGAGTAAATAGGTTAACTGAAGACGAATACCCTGAAGACTGTTGAACTAGCAGCTTCAGGGTATTTTTAAGTTTAAGTTTGATTTAAGAATAGTACTTTATGATTCAAATATGCCAAGGCGAGATCAAGTGATTCAGATAAACAAAGGATAAAAAGGAGTGTTCATTTATGAAAAAAACGAGGGTTAATAACATAAGTGCGATTACTTTAGCTCTATTACTTAGCGTAACTGCGGTGGGATGCTCTAAGGCACAAGTCAGCAGCGAGAATGCTGCTGCTACTTCAACTGTAGCCCAATCAACTCCCACTCAATCAGAAACTAGTCCATCAGCAAGTAATACAGGGACATCAACTGGAACTGGAACGTCAGCAGCTGACACTACCGCTCTAGATACATCGGAGCTATTCAGTGACCGGGATCTCGAACAGTCTGTAGATCTTTCAGCGGCCACACAAATTCAATTGGAAAACGATAAAGATGTGACGCTGAATACAGAAGGTGTATATGTCTTAAGCGGCGAGGTGAGTAATGTAACAGTTACGGTCGAAGCTCCTGAGGATGCCAAAGTTCAAATCGTCCTTAATGACGCCAGCATAACGAATGAAGATGCACCAGCCATTTATGTGAAAGCTGCGGATAAAGTATTCATTACAACGACAGACAGTGAGAACCACATGGAGGTTTCCGGAAGCTATGTGGCGGATGGAGATACTAATCTGGATGCCGTTATTTTCTCAAGAGCAGATCTGACCCTGAATGGAGTTGGTACACTAGGAATTGTATCTAGTGAAGGGAATGGCATTTCCTCCAAGGATGATCTTAAAATTACAGGAGGAGACTATAACATCCAATCCTCTGCAGATGCATTAGAGGCTAATGATGCAATCCTTATCAATAATGGATCAATTACAATAGATTCTGATAAGGATGCTTTGCACAGCGAGAACGAAGAGGATGCTTCCCTGGGGTATATCTATATTAAAAATGGCACTTTAAATATCACGGCTGCTGATGATGCAATCCGCGGTAACAGCATGGTTCAGATTGATGGCGGCACCATTAATATTAAGACAAGTGAAGAAGGCATCGAGGCAAACTATATTAAAATAAACGATGGTCAAATCACCTTGTATGCGAACAATGATGGTATAAATGCCTCACCAAAAGTCAATTCTGATGTGGCGATTGAAGTGAATGGCGGTACGATTGAAGTAAGTATGGCTAGCGGTGATACGGACGCATTTGATTCAAACGGTGATCTCTATATTAATGGAGGTACCATTAATGTGGAAGCAACTTCCGCTTTTGACTCGGATGGAACAGCTCAATTAAACGGCGGAGATGTTACGGTCAATGGAGAAAAGATTACTGAAATTACCCAATCACGCGGTGGTGGAGGCCGAGGGGGAGCAGGCGGCGGTAAAGGCATGCGCTAATAGACACAACAAACCTTCAGTTCGCTTAACAGCGGAGTGAAGGTTTTTTTATGCCAAGCGCCGTCCTACTTTTTGCGAAAGTTGAAATTACTTAAGAAATTAGGGATAGACCTTTAATCTGTTCCGTATCCATGAAAGCGTTTTCCTTCTATAATCTTGTCAGAGAGGAGGTTACAGTAAGAAATTGGTAGATGGAAATGAGGAATAATTACAGTACTGCAGCTAGAATCAAACGGAAATAAATGATTCAAGTAGTATGTAAGTCCAATCAAACCAAATTCTAGGAGGTAGATTATGTTTAAAATTAAAAAGAAAATCGCGGTAACCTTACTTGCAGCTTCTATGAGCATTGGCTTGTTTGCAGCTTCGGCAAATGCAGCAACAGACTACTGGCAAAATTGGACAGATGGCGGCGGTACCGTAAATGCTACCAATGGATCTGGCGGGAATTACAGCGTTTCATGGTCAAATACAGGGAATTTTGTTGTTGGTAAAGGCTGGGGTACTGGATCAGCTTCCCGCGTTATTAATTATAATGCAGGAGTATTTGCGCCAAGCGGCAACGGATACTTAACGCTTTACGGATGGACAAGAAACTCCCTTATCGAATATTATGTTGTCGATAGCTGGGGTACTTACAGACCTACTGGATCATTCAAAGGCACTGTAAGCAGCGATGGCGGCACTTATGATATCTATACAACTCAACGGGTTAACCAACCTTCCATTGATGGAACGGCAACCTTCACTCAGTTCTGGAGTGTTCGTCAGTCGAAGAGAGCGACAGGCAGCAACGTTGCAATCACATTCAGCAACCATGTTAACGCTTGGAAGAGCAAGGGAATGAATCTGGGAAGCAGCTGGTCATACCAAGTACTCGCAACTGAAGGCTACCAAAGCAGCGGCAGCTCTAACGTAACGGTGTGGTAATATAATCATTTGATAAAAATAGGGCCTGCCGGTCTCACAGCCGGCGGCCTTATGAATTTTAAAGGAGATCAAAAAACAATGAGAAAGCCAATCCTATTCCTTCTGATAGCTGCAATGGTTATGATTAGCGCTTGCTCGCAAGATAAGCCCGGCAAGACGGGGCAGACGGAAAGTAAGGAAAGTCCCGTGGCGACTAGTACTGGCACGACTGACAAGACAGAAAAGACGGACAAGATGACCAACTTTGTGTTGGTCAAAGGCGGTATTTTTAAAAATACAAAATCTAATTACTATGGACTAAATGGAACGCTATCTAATTTTTATATGGGTAAATATGAAGTGACTCAAAAAGAGTGGACCGAGGTCATGGGAACTAATCCCTCACAGTTCAAAGGCGATGATCTGCCGGTAGAGATGGTGAGCTGGTACGACGTCATTGAGTATTGTAATAATAGGAGTATTAAAGAGGGTTATAAACCGTTTTATAACATAGATAAGAATAGGAAAGACCCGAATAATAAGAGTGAAAATGATGATATAAAATGGATAATTACAGTCAACACAGAAGCTAATGGTTACCGATTGCCAACAGAAGCAGAATGGGAGTATGCCGCAGGCGGCGGTCAGATGAGCAAGAGCTACACGTACAGCGGAAGTAATAATCCCGATGAAGTAGAATGGTATTGGAGAAATGCTGGGGTAAAGGCGTTGTCTGGGGATTGGAACTGGCCAGCAATTGAGAACAACCATGTTCAGACCAAACCCGTTGGTGGTAAGACACCAAACGAGATTGGACTCTACGATATGTCAGGTAACGTTAGGGAATGGTGCTGGAACTGGTACGGAGACTTGAATAGCGATAGTGGCTCTTTACGGGTTGTTAAGGGTGGCGGCTGGATTGGTGACATTAGCAGCAGTGAGACAGCTTTTCGAGGAAAGTTTGAGGCGAATGGCTTTGGTCCCGATCAAGGTTTTCGTGTGACTCGGAATGGCTAAAAGGGAAATTGGCATAGTGACTAGAGGCACGGAATTATTCTGTGTCTCTTTGTATTTATTTACAAGAACAACCTTAGCTCGGCGATTAACCGAACTAAGGTTGTTTCGTTTATTGTGGATATAGAAGGTTGTTCAGCATGACCGCATCTTCCGCTCGGGCCGTGTTAGCAGCGAACGTACAGCAGACGTGTGAAGGAGCCGAGATGCTCTTCGATGCGTCCGGGATAGTTTGTGTCAATGTAATCGATTGTGTCTTTTGGCGTATGCCAGATCTCGCCGTCTTTTTCCGTTTGTGTGTAACCGTCCATCTCGCCAAGCTCCCAGTTAGTCGCTTCCAAGTACCCGTAAGGAATTCCGGCATATTTAAAAGCAACATGGTCGCTGGCATCGATCGTCGTTCCCGCCGGATACTTGAATTGCTGAATTAATTCATGTAATTTTATGGATGGGAATTGCTATTTAAATATATTAAGAGGTGGAAGAATGGGGTTATTCGATTTTTTAAAGAAACAGAAAAATTCTGAACCTGCAGTAAGAACAGTAGATTTACAAGATATTGAGAATTTTTCCTCGTTGCAAGAATTACTAGAGCGATACAGTGGTATTGCTCTTGAGAAACAACTAGCAATGACCGAGTCAATCGGCAGCCTTGATTGGAAAGTAGATATGAATGCAGGAACTGCAACATTTGGTAACCGTTTAACATTCCCCATTCAAATGTTGGGCAGTGTTTCGCACCAGTCAAATACCTGATTATGGGCTTGGGGCAACACTCAGGCACAGATTTGCTCTAATAGTCTGACACAAGCCATTCAATTGAAAGTTTATGGGATCAAGAACAACATTCCTGAATTGACAGAAAAAACAATCTCTGCGACCAATAACGAAGGTCATATAATGGCAAGTATCGCTTCTGGAATGTTTAAAAGCCGGTTTTATTATGCAGGCAACTATGGTGCAGGAACAGCATTTTTTACTATCGATGTAAGTGAAGAAGATTTAATGAAACAACCCGAATCGGTATTGCACAACTGATCATGACATTTGAACTCAATCACAGAAAAGCATTAAGCTTTTATCTGAAAGACAAAGCCTTTAAAGTTATCGAATCAAAAGACAGTCTAACAGGCGTTTCTTCTAAACTTACGGTTACAGCGCAGTTCGATGAACAGAATCGAATGATCAACTTAGAAGCATCTCACAAATAGAACCTGTAACTTATGTGATTATGATAGCGAATTAACACATAGGGAGAGAAGCGATATGAAAAATATATATGTTGTCAGACATTGCAAAGCGGATGGGCAGGCGCCTAATGCTGGGCTGACGGAGTCAGGTGTTCGGCAAGCGGAAGAGCTTGCTACTATTTTTATGGAGAAAGAGATTGATTGCATTCTATCAAGTCCTTATGAGAGAGCAGTTCAAACCATAAAACCTCTAGCTGATCAGCTTGGTATAGAAGTGGAGCTGGATCATAGATTGGCCGAGAGAGTCTTGTCCAGCGAGAATCACCCGGATTGGCGTGACAGACTTCGGCATACCTATGATGACCTGGATTTATGCTATGAAGGCGGGGAGTCCAGCAGCACGGCTATAAACCGCGCTGTTAGTGTAGTTCTGGAAGCCCTCGATCGTGAAAAAAACAACATTATAGTCGTTTCGCATGGCAATCTGATCTCTCTTCTGCTGAAGTACTTTGATGATCGTATCGGGTTTAAAGAATGGGAAGCCTTGTCTAATCCGGATATATTTCATTTTACTTTCTCAGAGGATACTCCGGTTATTCGTCGTATATGGACGGAGTAAGGGAGTGTGTGAGAGTATGAATTGGACGATGGATGCAATGCTGGAGCAGCTGTATGAACAAGCGGCAGCAGACAGACGACAGGCTATTCGTACAGCTTCGCCAGAGGAAAAGAGAGCTGGGCTGATGAAGAAGCTAAAGCAGGCGTTAGGAACATTACCCGATAGGAAATATCCGTTTCATGCTCAGGTCATTGATCGTGCCGATTACGGCGATTTTATATTGGAGAAGGTTACTTACTCGACGATGGAGTCGGTTGATGTGCCGGTGTGGGTACTTGTTCCGAGAGGGAAAGAGGGTCCATTACCAGCCGTGCTCGCCTGCCATGGGCATGGCAACGGGATGAGAGATGCGGTGGGCTTTGACGAAGAAGATCATGAACTGGAGGATACCGGTATTTATAACCGCTTTGCGGTTCAACTGGTTCGACAAGGGATGATTGTTGTCATTCCTGAGATCATGGGCTTTGGTGATCGTCGGCTGGCGAGCGAGCTGAAGACGGGATCAAACAGCAATAATTCCTGTGCAGCTTTAGCCGCTCGACTGCTCATGTACGGAAGAACATTAGCCGGAATGAGAGTGTATGAAGCGATTAGAGCAATCGATTATTTGGAATCCCGATCTGACGTAGATGCTGGGAAGATTGGTGTTTTCGGGTTTTCTGGAGGCGGCTTAATCGGGGCGTATACATCTGCACTAGACGAGCGTGTGAAAGCAACGGTATTATGCGGCTGGGTCAATACGTTTCAAGGCAGCGTGCTCACTATGTCTCATTGTATAGATAATTATATGCCCGGTATTGTTCTTGAAGCAGAACAGCCGGAGCTTACCGGATTGATTGCACCTAGAGCATTGTTCGTAGAATCCGGAGAGTATGACCCGATCTTCCCAGTGAAGGATACACGTAATGCAATTACTATTCTCCAGGAGACCTATGCCGAGTGGGGAGTGCCGGAGCATCTCGAGTCGGATATTCATCCTGGAAAACACGAGATTAGCGGCAGAGTATCCGTTAGCTGGCTGTATCAAAAACTAACAGAATAACTGAGAACAACAGAAGCCGTGTGTCACGGCTTCTTTTTTTTGCATATCTGTCACTTCCATACCCTATCTTCTAGTAATCTATTTTCTTCTACGAGCATACACATTAGTAGATTTCTTGCAGAGGATTAATAGATTTCAGAGAGTACATGGAGGGTGGATATGGATGATTATTCTAAAGTACCTTGCGGCTATTCTTATTTTTGTTGGGTTTAATTTGGAATCAGCTTCTGTAAGTGGGGACGCTGTTCAGGCTGCTTCAGCGAAGAAGGTTGAACAGGACAAGCCGATTGAGATCAGCTTTGCCGGCGATATTTTGCTAGATGGGAAAGTAGCCGCTAATATCGATAAGTACGGTATTGATTATCCGTTTGAGAAGGTGCGTAATATTTTATCCGGTTCAGACATCAGCTTCGCCAACCTGGAGACTCCAATCTCGACACGCGGGCAACAGGCCAACAAAACCTACACCTTCCGCTCCGCTCCTAAAACACTCGAAAGCATCGTGAACTCCGGGATTGACGGGGTATCGATTGCCAACAATCATACGCTCGATTATGGGGTTGATGCCCTGAAAGATACTGTACAGAATTTGGACAAGTATAAGATTGGCCGGACTGGTGCTGGGAACAACATAGACGAAGCCTTTACTGCTTATTCCGAAAAGGTAAACGGTAAAAAAGTAGCCATCGTTGGCATTAGTCGGGTTCTTTCGGGACCTTCCTGGTACGCTGGGGATAAGAAAGCTGGTATCGCATCCGGCTATAACTTTGATCTGATGATGCGCTATGTCAAAAATGCCGTGAAATATTCCGATATCACCATCATCTATATCCATTGGAATAACGAGTATCAAGATTACCCGGAGGATTACGCGAGAACGTATGCGAAAGCTTTTATTGATGCTGGAGTTGATGCGGTGATGGGGAGCCACAGCCATTGTTTACAAGGGATTGAGACGTACAAAGGGAAACCAATCTTCTACTCCCTCGGAAACTTTGTGTTCACACCAACGCAGCGTTCGAACAAAGCTACTGATTCCATGATTGCTACTTTGACATTCAATGGAGATAAGGTTAGCAGCAAAGTTACACCGGTCAAATTAGTAAATACGAGACCAACTCTTAGAGAAGCAGCCTACAACGAGACGACTTATTCTAAACTCAACAAGATTTCCTTTAATGTGAAGGTCAATGACGACGGAACAATTTCGGGAAAATAGTATAAATAAAATTCGAATATAACCAAACTCAACATTGTAACAAAGCACAGCGCGAACTATACTTTAGAAATCTTAGATGAGGAGGTATGCGGTATGACTATTGTGATCAAGGAATTATCAATAAATGATCTGACCCCAAATCTACTGCAGCACTTCAATCGATACCAAGAGGTTCGTCGCTGTTGGAGAAGAGAGCATGATGAATGGGTGCTTAAAGAGATTTCTTTTATAGAGCAATGGGATGAGATACTTAAGCAAGAGATTGTTCGTGAAGACTTTAGGAGTTGTATCCACTCCGGTGGAACGGTATGGGGTGTATTTGATGGAGCTAATCGTATGATTGCTTTCGCAAGTCTGTTATCCGACTTTTTTGGCAGCAGTAATCAGTATTTGCAGCTCATGCAAATCCATGTCTCCTATGAGCATAGAGGCAGAGGCATTGGGAAAAAGCTATTTGAGCTATGTGCCGAGAAAGCTAAAGCGATGGGGGCAGCCAAGCTGTATATCTCGACCCATTCATCCGAGGAATCGCAAGTCTTTTATCACAAAATAGGTTGTATGGATGCGATAGAGGTTAATCAAAAATTAGCCGAGCATGAGCCTTATGATCGTCAAATGGAATTTGTACTGGAGTGATGATATGAATACGTTCACCATAAATACCGAGCTAGTCAGCCGATTAATTAAGAAGCAATTTCCGCAATGGACAGACCTGCCGATCCGCCCAGTTGAAAAAGGAGGATACGACAACTTCACCTTTCATCTAGGGAATGAGATGAGTGTGAGGCTGCCAAGAGACGAGGGGCACGCACCACAAGCTGAGAAAGAAGCGTACTGGCTGCCAAAGCTGAAGCCCTATATTTCTCTACCTATTCCAGCTCCACTGGCAAAAGGAATGCCTGACGAGGAATATCCCTTTTACTGGTCAGTGAATAAGTGGATTGACGGAGAGACGTTAAGATATGACAATATCTCAAGTCAAAATGAATTTGCTGTGGAGCTTTCTTCCTTCATTAAGGAGCTTCAAACTATCGACGCATCGGATGGTCCAGCAGCCGGGGAGCATAACTATTTCAGAGGCTGCCCTCCAATGGTCTACAATGAGGGGACTTTACAAGCACTTGAAACGTTAGGTGATTTGGTGGATACCGAGAAAAGTCTAGAAATATGGAATGAAGCGATAGCAACGGAATGGACAAAGGAGCCTGTCTGGATTCATGGTGATATCGCGCCAGGAAATCTTCTTGTAAAGAACGGTAAATTATCTAGCGTGATTGATTTTGGCATTATGGGTGTTGGTGATCCTGCTATTGAGCTAACGATGGCATGGACTTTTTTTGACGAAGAGAGCAGACGAGTGTTTCTTCAGTCGGTGGGCCTGGACGTCGATACGGAAAATCGGGCAAGAGGCTGGGCGTTATGGAAGGCATTAATCACCTACGCCGCAGAAGATAAGGAGTCCGAATCGGCAAGAGAAGCGAAGCGGGTTATTGATGTTTTATTGAATGAATAGCAGGCTCAGGAACGTAACAAACAAGCGCCTACCTAACGGTATGGCGCTTGTTTGTTTTATTCCAAGATAGCGTTGTTGAGGATCCTGACCTTTACTTGCGGTTTGATTCCAATCTGCGGATATTGCTCACGCCAGCTCAATCCTGAGTATACTTTAGGATGAAAGGCTGCGACTTCATGTGCCAGCTGCAGGTAATCGCAATTAGCCTGCTTAATGGTTGCAATCACTTTAGCTGCCTTTGAATTTAGATCCGCTTCAATGGCTTTTTCCGTCTTAGCAAGTTCTTTATTGGTGTGCTTCTTTAACTCCGGGCCATCTTCGATTAATTTAACATCCATCTGTATGTCGACGGCTATATCGCGCAGCTTATCGGCATCCGTATTAATCTTAAAGTGACGCTTAGCATTCTGAACGAGAATGGAATAATGGATGCCGTTCTGTTCACCAATGATCAGCTGGTTTTTACCTGTTTCTCCTCCCATTAGGTTTGCGAGTTGAGTGTCTTCATTACTCAAATTAATCCCGGTATATCGCCCATCACTAAATAAGGAAGTGCCTGCAAGCCGTGCACTATCCTTGTAGGGTTCGAACCGATTGAGCGCGAAGTCATTCATGAACTGTGTACCTCCGAGAATATAGTGAAGCAGTTTATTGGAAGGAATTCGTCCTCTAGTCTTCTCGTCATCCAATAAGCCGATCAAAAAGTTAGCTACCGTCTGATCCTTCATACTTTTTTTGGCCAACAGCTTCGAGAGATCGCCGTCATAAATCGCCAGATAAGCATATAACGGATTGGATGCAAACTGACTGGCAATATTCAAATGGTCCAGTGGCTGTTCTTTAGCGAACTTAGTGCTTATTAAATACAGCCGGGTCTCCAGAACAGAGAGGATACCAGGTATTTCCTTGTTTGTTTTCGACACGGCCTCATAGAGGTTAGCCCCTGTTGTCTCCATAAATAAGGCAGACTGCCTGCCTCCTCCGAGGTTAGCTTCCCGAAGCGCCGAAATGACAAAGTTAACCTTGAGCTCTTTGCTGTCATCTACGTAATCAATCCCGACCACATCAACAAAGAGCAGATTTTTTAGCTGCAGCTGATCGAGGCATCCCGTGAGAAGCAAGCAGAGGAAGAAAGCTGCGATTCCTTTTTTCATACTCCCCGCCTCCCAGCGCCTCTTAATCCGGAGATGATGAGCAGAATGACTGGCAATCCGACAACTAAGAAGATGGACAGCTGATCTTGAAACGCAGCCACTTGCAACAGGTCATTGCGTTTCGTCATAAAGAAGCCCGCAATGAAACAAGCACATACGATAACCCAAACCCAAATATGCTGCTTGCCCATACCTCCACTACGCAAATGCATGAAAGCTTTGGCAGCCATAAAGAAATAAACGTAAACAGTAGCTGCTACGACACTTACATAGAAGATGAGGAACAAAATATCGACACTCTGCAAAATTTGGACTTTATAGTTCTTTAATATAAAAACAATCGGCTCTGGAATAACGATCAGCTGCTTCAAGCTAAACATCGTAGAGCAAACAAGGCAGACGACGACATAGAACACAATTGTACAGGCGTTGGCAATGGACATGGTCCATAGTAGTTTCTTCTTGCTTTGAGTCTGCACGTAAGGGTAGGCATAAAGCAGCAAGTCATAGCCAATATAAGCGCTATATGCAGCATATATTCCTTTCAGAATCGGGCTCCAGCCATCGGATACAATAGGGAGCAGGTTCTTGGCGTCAAATCCATAAACTCCGCTAAAAGCGATAAGCAAAAAGCAGATGACGGGAAAGAGCATAAAAGATTGCGATATATAGGCTAGCTTCTTCAGCGTTGAGGTTGCGGCATACCCACAAATAATCAGAAGCATTAGTAAGATAAGCCATCTCGGTGTGAGCGAAAACATCCATCTTTTTAAAATGTCGGTATATAGAGCAGTTATCAAGAGTCCGGAAAAGGCGTAATAGGTTCCATAAATCAAATTAATCAATATTCCGATTGGCTTGCCAACAATTTGGCTGGTGTAAGCATAGAAGTTCCGTTTCGGATAGTGGCTGCCCAGCCACCAGATCAATATGATTCCAAGCTGCGCAGCCATCCCGCTTAGAAGAACGGCTATCCAAGTATCATGTCCGGCCGTTGTTGCTCCAACATGAGGCAGGGATAATACTTCAGTACCAAGCTGCGCCATAACTGTAAGAGAAATAAGCTGTCTTCCGGTGATATGCTCTTCCTTCCTCATCGTTTCCAACTCCTCGGACGCCGTAGCCTAGTTTGATTGTGAGGTGCCGTTTCTGCTGGGCGATTGCGGATACTCCAGACTGGGGCACGCAACAGTGTGTCCTTCGTATCCTTAATGGAAAAAGGCGGTGTAAAGTAAGGAACACCCATCGTACTCATTTGGCATAAAAAAATACAAATGAACATAAAGAAAATCGCTAGCCCCAATAGTCCAAAGAATGAGGAGAGAAGGATCGCCGGATAGCTGAGCAGGCGGACTGCACTACTCATCTCGTAGGAGGGAATGACAAAAGAAGCCAGCCCCGTTAAGGCAGCAACGATCACCATCGTATTGGACACCAGATTAGACTGCACAACAACCGTTCCGATGACAATACCGCCAACAACGCCAATTGTTTGACCGACGGGGCTTGCCAGTCGAATGGTCGCCTCTCTTAATATTTCCAGGAGAAGCATCATGGATATGGTCTCGACAAAAGGTGGAAAGGTAACATATTTCAGTGAGCTCTGCAGCGTATTAACGAAATTAATCGGCAGCAATTGAGGATTAAAGGAGCTGACCGACACATAAAAGGCAGGTAGACCAATGGTGATCAAAAAACAGAAAAGGCGTAGGAGACGAAAAGTTGATCCTACCAGCCAGCTGCTATGGTAATCATCCGGACTTTGAAAAAACGACCAGAACGTAACAGGCAAAATAATCGTATCAGGGGAACCAGCAGTGGATACAACGACCTTCCCCTCCATTAAATAAGCACGTGCACGATCAGGCCGTTCCGTGATAAGCAGCTGAGGAAATAAGCTGAATTTCTTTTCACGAATCAGCTCGTCTATAAATCCAGGTGCCTCTACATAGTCTATGTCGATGCTTTTGAGCCTTTGATCCAATTTATCTATGATGGACGAATCGGCAATTGACTTGATATACATAACGGCTATCTTTGTCTGCGAAAGCTTTCCTATGGTATAGGTTTTGACGATAAGCTCCTTAGATGCAATGAGCTTGCGCATCAAGTTAAGATTGGTATCCAAGTTCTCGATAAAGGCTTCGTTTGCTCCCCGAAGTATCCGTTCATTCGTCGGGATATTAATGGAGCGCTCCTTCTTTAAATCCGCGCCAAGCAGATAAAGACGATTCTCCCCATTGCGATGCAGGACAGTTTTACCGCTAATGACCGCATGAACAGCTTCATCAAATAACTCGGTTTCGGCAAAGTCGAGAATCGACACAACATCGCGAACGGCTTCTTGGGGACGGGACAGCAATGGCCTCAATATAAACTCTTGAATAAGGGAGGAGTCAATCAACGTGTCAAAATAAAACAGTCTATATTCAATCCCGCCGATGAATAGCTGCTTTGATTGGAAATCACTTTGATCTGCGAACAGTTGCTTGAAATAATGTTCTGTCACTGCAACAGATGGATCCACACGTTTTTCCTCCTTCGCCATTGATTTCCTTAATTTAACCAGCGGAGCAGCTAATTATGTGATTTTTGGCATACAAAAAGGCCCCTGATCTTAGGTAAGATCAGGGGCCTTGCGTATTGTTAAATAGCTTCCATTTTCTGAGCAGAATACAGCTTGTAATATCTGCCGCGCTGCGCCATCAGTTCGTCATGCGAGCCTGATTCGGCAATGCCTTTATCAGCTACATACATGATACGGTCGCAGTTCTTAACGGTGGAGAGGCGATGGGCAATGATGAACGAAGTCCGTCCTTTGAGCAACTCGTTCAAGCCTTTCTGCAGCAAGCGCTCAGTCTGCGCATCAATGGATGAAGTAGCTTCATCCAGAATGAGGATACGCGGGTTGGCGAGCAGTGTACGGGCGAACGAGATCAGCTGACGTTGTCCTTGGGACAGCTTCGAGCCGCGTTCATTAACCTCTGTCATATAGCCATTCTCGAACTCACGGATGAAATCATCGGCGCAAACCGTTTTAGCTGCAGCGATAATTTCTTCTTCTGTAGCATCGAGCTTGCCGTAACGGATATTGTCCATAATTGTACCGGAGAAGATGAAGCTGTCCTGCAGCATGATACCCATTTGGCTTCGCAGCGATTTGAGCTTCATCTCCGCAATATCATAGCCATCGATAAGTATTTTACCACTTGATACGTTATAAAAACGTGAGATCAGATTGACGACCGTTGTTTTCCCCGCGCCGGTTGGACCAACAAGTGCGATACTCTCGCCCGCCTTAATATCGAAGCTTAAGTTCTCCAGTATGTTGTGGCCTGGATCGTAGGCGAAGGTCATATCCTCGAACGTTACCCGTCCTTTGATCGGAGGAAGTTCTTTAGCCTTAGGCACATCACTTACAGTTACCGGCTCATCCAGCGTCTCGAAGATCCGTTCCAGATAAGAGACGGCATTGATAAAGCTGTTATATAAGTTAGAAATGTTGAGAATCGGCTGCCAGAAGCGTGCCGCATAGCTGCTCATAGCAAGAATGACGCCGAAGGTGACTTCTTGAGGACTCAGTGCCAGCAAGCCTACGAAATAGATGGAAGTCGTTACTAGCGTTGTCAGGTTATCAACCGAGAATGGAACAAGGAAGTTGAAATACATCGTTCTCATCCAAGCTTGGCGATAGTTGACGGAAAGGCGGGTGAAGATGCCTTCGTTACGTTGTTCCCGATTGAAGATTTGAGTGACGCGAATGCCGCTGATACTTTCCTGCATGTAAGCATTCAAGTTGGAGCTCTTGTTGGATACGGCCTGCCATGCCCGGCGCTGCTTGGTCTTGATGAGCAGCATGATGGCAATAAAGATAGGCAGACCACCAAGGATGATAAGCGATAGTCTCGCATCGACGGCGAACATAAAGATACCAATGAAGAGCAGGTTCAATATCTCAAGGATAAGGTTGATGATACCGTTGGAAAGTACATCTGATACAGAGTTGACGTAGTTGACGACCCGAATCAGAATTTTACCTTGCGGACGATCATCATAATATTGGAACGGCAGCTCTTGCAAATGCTTGAACAGATCCGTACGGATATCAAAGATGATATCCTGCCCGACACGGGTCATCATCCGTGAGCGGATGGTAGCCAGAATAACGCTGACAATAATAGTCGCGAGCATAACCACTGACCATAGGACAAGCCCTGATTTGTCCTTTGCGGGAATGGTGTAGTCGACAACATGCTGTATGATAAGCGGAGCAGAGAGTGCGATACCCGCTGACAATGCACTTAGCACGAAAGCGATGATCATCGGCTTTTTCTGACGTTTGATGTAGACGAGTGCACGTTTGAAGTGCCGTATATTAAAGGGTGACTCCAAATTCTCGTCGATGTCGAATTTATTTCTTGCCATGAGCGGTCACCTCTCTTTCGATGCCTTCGTTCTGCAGCTTGAATACGCCGTAATAGTAGCCGCGGTTCGCCAATAATTCGGCATGAGTGCCTTCTTCAATGACACGGCCATTCTCTAGAATTAGAATACGATCAGCATGAGCAGTCGTGGACACACGCTGAGCAATGATGATTTTCGTGCAGGAGAATTCCAGTTCATTAAGGCTCCGCTGAATATGCTCCTCTGTCTCGTTATCTACAGCCGAAGTTGTATCGTCGAGAATCAGAATAGGAGGCTGTACGGCCATAGCACGGGCCAAAGCGATACGCTGCTTTTGTCCACCGGAGAGGCCTACGCCACGTTCGCCAACGACAGTATCATAACCTTCTGGCATCTTGCGGATGAAATCATCTGCGGCGGCGAGCTTAGCGAACTTCGTCACTTCCTCTTCCGGCATATCCGGATCGCCATAAGCAATGTTGCCATCAATGGTATCGGAGAACAGCAGGACATCCTGTGTAGCTACCCCAATATTGCTGCGTAGTTCATCAAGCTTCAGCTTGCGAACGTCGGTACCGTCCACTAAGACGCGGCCCTTGCTCACGTCATAGAAGCGTGGAATAAGATTAATCAGCGTTGTCTTGCCTGAGCCTGTTGCTCCCATGATGGCGATCGTCTCGCCCGGCTCAACGGTAAAGCTGATATTTTCCAGAACAGTTGCGCTGTCGTATTTGAAGCTTACGTTGTCGAACTGGATGCGGCCCTTAAAGCGAACTGTTGAGGAACCTTTATGCTCGTTAACAATTTGAGGCTGGGCATAGTAGACATCGACGATTTTGCTAAGGCTGGCAAAGAACCGCTGAATATCATTAATGATAATACCGATATTCCGCATCGGGTTGGACAGACCCCAGATCAACGCGGAAAAGGCCGAGAATTCACCAAAGGTAATACGTCCGTCCATAACTAGCATGCCGCCGGCGAGCATAAGGATGACGTTAAAGGCTTGTGAGAGAGTCTCCAGATACGGGAAGTAATCAAGCCATACCAAAGCGGCTTTCTTGTTCGCCGTGGAATAATTAATATTCTTCTCGGAGAATTTCTGAATCTCGAATTCTTCCCGGGCAAATGCTTTGACGACACGGTTGCCTGCGATATTTTCCTGAGTCGTTGTATTCAGCTGTGACAGCCGCTCCCGAAGGTCGATATACATCGGGCGTACGCGTCTTGCGAAAATAAACGCTACGATAAAAATTGGCGGCGACAGAAGAAGCAGCCATAAGGTGAGTCCAACGTCGATGAAGAAGAAGTAGGCGACCGCTGCTAGGAATACCGTCAGCGACTCGATAATCGTCTTAATGATCCAAGCCATGGAGTGACGCACCATATCAAGGTCACCTGTCATCTTGGTCATCAGGTCCCCGGTACGGTTGCGGTCGTAATAATTCATGTCTTGTCCTTGAATTTTGTTGTACAGATAAATCCGGACACGGTATAGCACGTTCTGTGATGCGCGTTCGTACAGCAAGGTTGTAAAATAGGCCAGACCTGTACGCAGCAGGGAAAAGCCGATCATGCCAATACAAAGGCCGATCAGCAGCGCCCGTTTATCCGTCAGATTTTGAACGGCATTATCGCCTGCGATAAAGGTATCGACAATGCGCTGACCAATGTACGGGTTAATAATCGTAAGCGAGGAGCCTACGACCGATAGGCACAACGCGAGAATATACCGTACACGGTCGCCTTTCAAGTTCTGCCATAACCAATTGAGTTGAAACATCTGATCACCAACTTTTTTGTGTGTGGATTTCCGAATTTCAGAGAGAACAGCCCTCCCTCCTCCTTGGATAGGAACATCCAATGGAATAGAGACGGCTCTTCCTTGAATTGAAAACTATGGAGATTATATCACGTTTGCATGGAAAGTAAGTGGGATTTTTTATGTTTACATGAGGAATTTCTATTGACGTTATTTATGGGTTGTTTGTGTGCAAATAGCAAGTTGAAACTACGAAAATAACTGACAACTTCTTCAATTTATTTGCATGGTATACTTTGTAAGTAGTTGTTTTTACCATTTTACGATGGGAGGAACATCATGGACGATATATTGAAGGCGGACAATATATGAATATAGACACGTACTTAGCTAAAATGGTGACCACCTTTCAGAAGGTGTTACAGGATAACCTGTCTGGCATCTATTTGCACGGATCGCTTGCCATGGGATGTTTTAATCCGGATAAAAGTGATTTGGATTTATTAATTGTTGTGAACAACAGGTTATCAAAAGACGAACAAAAGGCGATGACAGAGCATGTGTTACTGCTCCATGATGAAAGGCCAAGTGGAGGGGGAATTGAGCTTAGTGTGGTCTTAGAGACTTATATACGCAGCTTTGTTTATCCGACTCCATTTGAATACCATTACTCTGATTATCATCGTGAGCGGTATCAATCAGACCCGGATTACCTTTGCGGCGGGTTTGAGGATCCGGATCTAGCTGCACATTGTACAGTCATCTATCATAGGGGAATTACCCTTTACGGCAGTCCCATTCGAGATCTGTTCCAACCCGTAGAGCGTAAATATTATGTACATTCCATACTTAATGATATCGGAGATGCTTCAAAGGAAATTGTGGACCAACCGGTGTATTATTGTTTGAATTTATGCAGAGTACTCTTGTATTTGCAGGAAGGTACCGTATCCTCCAAGCTAGAAGGGGGAGAGTGGGGATTGCGCACATTACCGAGCAAGTTCCATTCTATGATTAACAAATGCTTAGAGGCATACATCGGTAGAGGTAAGGAGAAAAAGCTGGAGTTTGATAACAAGCAGTTAGTAGAGTTTGCCGAGTATATGCAAAATAAAATCCATCAATTTTACTGATCTCCATTCATAAAATAAAGCTTTGATCGGTTTGAATGGAAATCGTTTGCTACATCTCGTCCAGCATCTCGGCAATGGTCTGCTCGAGCAGGTCCTCAATACTAATGGCGCTCTGCTTGATGTGGATTTCGGCTTAAACATTCTGCCGGTTGCTGGTCTAACTCTAGATAAATCAAACTTCAAGTTGTTTTCTCGATAATTGAAAAATAAAGGGCCACACCATAGATCATTGATATGACTATGGTGCAGCCCTTTTTTATTTAGGTTAAGCAGCAACCTACGCATTCGAATGTTCTTCCGATCGCCATTGCTCGGGGATTCCTTTGAATCAACGAGTTAAGGTAGGAATCCCCTCACAAAAGCGAACGCTGACGCTTCTCCAGAATCATTCGAATTGCTCCGTTTGCAATTAACCGGGTTCATTTTATGATTAACCAAGTGACAGTGATGCCTTCAGCACATCCCGGAAAGTCATTGGCGTGCGGCCGATGAGCTTAGCTAATGTGGAATCTGTTCGTGCGAACTCTCCTTCGCGGCTTGCGAGGAAAATGCCGAGCAGCAGATCTGCCCGTTCTTCGGGGAGGCCATAGGAAATCAGCTGGTCACGATACTCTTCATCCGATATAACAACCCGGCGGATTGGACGTCCCGACAGTTCCGATGCTACCGCTGCGATGTCTTCCAGGTCCAGCATCTCGGAAGACGTCAGCACCGGGGTCTCGCCGTCAATAGGCTGCTCAGTAAGCAGGGTTGCCGTTAGTTCCGCGAGATCGGCGTGGGAAGTCCAAGCAACGGGGCCGTCTGCCGGAGCTGCCAAGATTCCTGTCTGAATGGCTTGGCCAAGCAGCATAATGCCGGAAGCGGTGTAAAAGCCGTTACGAAGAGAAGTGTAGGGTATACCTGAATCTTGCAGCATCTCTTCGGTGGCCGCATGGTCCACCATTGGGGCGAAATGCGAAGTATGTGATGAGCCCATCTGGCTTGTGTAGAGAATACGGCCGGCTCCAGCCATCTTCGCAGCATCAATAGCTGTTTGATGCTGACGGATCGTTGCCTCTCCCGAGCTGTTGGAGGAAACAATAAGCACCTGTGATGCTCCCTCGAAGGCATCGGCAAGACTTGCGGCATCATCGTAGTCTCCTCTGCGGACTCGTACTCCTCGTTCTATAAGTGCTTGTGCTTTAGTCACATCGCGGACACTCACGCCAATCGTCTCTGCTGGTACTCGCTTAAGTAATTGATCCACTACGGCCCGTCCTAATTGTCCGTTTGCTCCTGTTACAATAATCATCTCTATCATCCTTTCCTGTGTTGCTTAGCCATCGTCATACACGGCATAATGAAAGGATAAGCGGATTTCATTAGCCGAACAATCAGCAATAGAGAGCTATCGTTGTGTAGACAACAGATACCTGGTTCTGTCGGTTTTGTATCCTGAAGAGTGAGGTACAATATGCCTGTTAATCCAAATGACCCACGAGTGAAACGTACGAGGCAGTTGATGATGATTGCCTTTATGGAGCTGCTCGAGCAAAAGAAAAACATTTATTCCATATCGATTCAGGATATTACGAATCAAGCGACAGTCAACCGCGCTACCTTTTATGCGCATTTCGAAGATAAGAATGCTTTTCTGGAATGCTGGATGAGAGAGAAGTTTCTGATGATCATGAAGGACAAATTGCCCGACCTTAGAATTACGGGGATGAACAGCCTGCAAATTATTATTCAAACCGTATTCGAGTTTCTAATTCGGTTCAGGCAATACATGACGCCCGGCGATAATCAATTTGAACCGCTGTTTGAAATCGCCATGCATAAAGAGCTTGATCAACTGCTGCTTAGGTGGTTGAAGGAGGAGCACCGCGCATCGAGCTCCGAAGAAATGTTGGAAACGACTGCTTTGGTTATCAGTTGGGGTATATTTGGGACAGCTTTGCAGTGGAGTCGTAATCCTCAGCGAAGGTCGGTGAACTTGATGGTGCGGGAGGTAGTGGAGGTTGTTGCAGCAGCCGTGGCTCCAGTCATGGCAGATGCAGAATCCTTATAAACAATAGATGCATAACGATTGAAGACATGGAGAGCGCTCCATGTCTTTTTTTATATCTTGACCTTTTCTTGCTAATGCATTTTTTTCCACCCCGCTGTGCATGATAAGGAAACCAAAACTGGGCACATCGCGTGAGGGGGATAAGTCATGGTGACGCTGAGGCAGATGGCTTCGACGGTCATTTTATTTTTGATCGGAAGCTCCTCCTTGTTTGCTCTTGGAGGCAAGGCAGAGAAGGATGCCTGGATGTCTGTTTTTATAGGGGTGTTAGCCGGGCTGGTGCTGCTTAGCTTAGTGACTTTGCAGATTCAAAAGCTGGAGCCGGGGCGGAATCTTATTGAGATTTATAAACTTTATTTCGGTAAAATCATTGGCTTCGCATTTGGTTTCATCTATGTCGTCTACTATTGCTACAAGTGTATTCGTAACGTTCGTGAGTTTGCAGACTTGTCTATTATGCTCATGCTCTCGGATACGCCTTTATCGGTCGTTATGCTCATCATCTGTCTGATTGGCGGCTATGCGGTAATGGGAGGACCAGGTGTATTCTTTCGGATGGTAGAGATGCTGCTGCCTATTCTGCTGTTGATTTATGTGGTCCTGTATATTCTGCTGATCAGCTCAGGGCTTATTGATTTCAACCGACTGCTGCCATTCCTGGAGAAGGGGTTCAAGCCGGTCTGGGACGCCGCTATTCCTGAGATTATTTCGTTTCCATTTGGTGAAATGGTGTTGTTCCTCATGTTCTGGCGCTATGTCGAGTTTAAGCAATTCAGCCAAATTATGAAAATGACAATCATGGGCTATTTATTCGCTGGGATGTTCATCACCTTTATGAATGTAGTCATTATCTCCAGCCTTGGATCGTTTGCTGGCTGGAGTACGGTTCCACTGCTTCAAGCAGCAACCTATATTTCAATTGGCAACGTATTTGAGCGGATTGATCCACTTGTAGCTCTGCTCTTCTTCACTGCCGTGTATGTCAAATTGACCGCTTACTATTTGGGCGCTTCACTTGCCCTTGCTTATTTGCTCGGCATCTCGCTGCGAATAGCCGCGATTCCAGTCGGGCTTGGTATATTCATCGGCTCGTTTTGGTTCAAGAGCTATATGCATCAGGTTAACGTAGGGTTCGAGCAAAACTTGAAGTACCATTTTCCAATTTTTCAAATGCTTATACCAGCGGTACTGCTGATCGTTATGCTGTTAAGAAAAGGTGTACGCTCTGGCAGCAGCCATAAGCAGCCAAGCCATCCAACTAGTGAGGAAAGCAATCATGCCAAATGATGATAAGACAACCAAACAGTATGAGAATGAAGCACCAAAAAAAGAAACGAAACCCGAGCAAGTGCTTATTCCCGATTTGGACATTAATATTGAACGTCTGCATCGCTTTCTAGGCGGGGGCGCGGATATCGTATGCCGTACCCTCCAGCATCGTTCATTTGATAATGCCCGTTATGCACTGCTATATATTGATGGCATTGTAGATGGCATAGGACTCAACACGATGCTGCTTGGTCTTCTTGATGATGCCAATCGATATATCGAAGGCGGAGTGGAGTCGAGCCTTTATCATCATCTAACCGAGCGGGTGATCGCAAACGGCAAGCTTGGCGAGGTCAATTCGATCAATAAAGCATGCTATGCGATGCTGGAAGGAAGCACCATTCTTGTTGTGGATGGCAGCCTGCGGGCCATTATTATTGATACAACCGGAGGCAAGTCCCGAGCGGTGGAGGAGCCAAGCAGCCAGACCGTTGTACGGGGACCGAAGGAAGGCTTTACCGAAAATTTGAGGACCAACACCTCACTTATCCGCCGAATTATAAAGTCACCAGACTTACGTTTTGATTACAAAATGATAGGACATCAGACGAGGACAAATATTGCGATCGTTTATCTGGAGGGGATCGCAGAGGTTGAGGTCATTAAGGAGGTTCACCGCAGGCTAGATGCCATCGATATAGATGGCGTGCTCGAAAGCGGTTATATTGAAGAATTTATTCAGGACAGAGCCTTTACGCCATTCCCTCTCCTCCAAAATACGGAGCGACCAGATGCGGCATGTGCGGGTATATTAGAAGGCCAAGTCATTATTATGGTATCGGGAACGCCGTTTGTTCTTCAGGCACCGGTAACCTTTGTGAAGTTTTTTCAATCCAGCGAGGATTACTACCAGCGATATGATATTGCGACATTTCTAAGGATAATCCGGATGACCTCCTTTTTTATCTCTATGCTGCTGCCGTCGCTGTATATTGCGATAACCACCTTCCATCAGGAAATGCTGCCGACCTCGCTGCTCATCAGCTTGGCCGCACAACGTGAAGGTATTCCGTTTCCCGCATTGCTTGAGGCATTCTTGATGGAGATTACCTTCGAGATATTACGGGAAGCAGGCGTTCGGATGCCGCGCATTATCGGACCTGCTATTTCGATTGTTGGGGCACTCGTGCTTGGCCAGGCTGCGGTTCAAGCTGGTATTATTTCAGCTGCCATGGTCATTGTCGTATCATTTACGGCGATTGCAAGCTTTGTAATTCCGGCTGTAAATATGGGAGTTGCAGCTCGACTTATACGCTTCTTACTTATGATTCTGGCTGGGACATTTGGGTTGTTTGGTATTATGTCGGGGCTGATGATCCTGCTTGCTCACATGTGTGGTTTACGTTCCTTCGGCAAGCCATACCTGATGCCTTTTGCACCGTTTGTTGCATCGAATTTGAAGGATGTACTGATTCGTGTCCCTTGGTGGGCGATGCGTACTCGTCCGACTAATATTGCAAGCGATAAAAACATAACAAGGGCAGGTGCCGGGCAGAAGCCTAGCCCTGATCAGGAAGGAGTCTAGATGATGAAGCCCGCTATTTCGACAACGCAGACAGTCGCATTAATCCAAAGTGCGATTGCCCCTACCATGGTGTTAGCGATACCAAGTGTTATGGTCAGCATTGCTCAGCATGATGCTTGGATTTCAGGCGTTATAGCGGGTATCGTCGGTCTACTTATGGCTCTAATCATAGCGGCTATAAGTAAGGCCAATAAAGGACAGTACTTTGTTGAATGGCTGGAGGGCAGGTTAGGTAAACCGATTGGTATTGCTATTGGCATTATGTTTGGTATTTATTATTTCAACAACTTTTGTGTCATCGTGAGGGTTTTTGCCAACTTTGTATCCGATATGGTGCTTGATGAGACTCCTCTATTTATGCTGGTAGGTATGATGGTAGTGGTAACCGTCTTTACAGTCTTACAGGGGATAGAAGCTATCGCTCGCTCTGCTTTTATGGTGCTTCTTCTGATTCTAATCGTTGTGCCGGTATCCGTCTTTATCCTGTATACGGATATTGACTTTAAGAGGCTGATTCCCGTGTTTGATACTAGTGCAGCAAGAATGGCAGTTGCATCCCTTCCTCCAATTGCCCTTCTCTCTGAGGTGTCGGTTCTGCTTATATTGACTCCCTTTATGAAAAAACCAGCATCTGCTATAAGAGCAGGATTATTTGGCTCGCTCTTAAGTTCTTCACAGCTGCTGCTCGTTATTTTGTTGGCATTAACCATCTTTGGACCGCAGCTTGTTCCGATGCTGTCGTATACCTTTGTTAACGTGATGGCGATTGTGGAGGTCGGCGAATTTCTGGAGCGGATAGAAATCTTTACGGTGTCCGTCTGGTTTCTGACGATGTATATCAAATTAACCGTATTTCTGTTTGCAGGGGTGCATTGTCTGACCCATTCTCTTCGTTTGAAGAGTAAACATCATGTCCTGCTCGGGTTAGGCCTTCTTGCATTCGTAACGTCGGCGGGCGAATGGCCTCGTAATCTGGAAAGCGGTTATAAGAATTTGGCCAATATGCCGCAGCTGCTCCTTATAAACGTTGGTCTGCCTATTCTGATTGCCCTAGGTCTTCTAGTCACACGGGGGAAAAGGAAGCAAGGAGGGAAACAAAGGTCATGAGATTACTTGTTATGAAACGAATAGCTTGTGCTGCTCTGTTACTTCTTGCTGCTTTGACAACAACCGGCTGCTGGAATCGGATCGAGCTGAACGAGGTGGCTATTACATCGGCAACAGGAATCGACTGGGATGGTGAGAACTGGATTGTCTCTTATCAGGTCGTTATCCCAGCCGCAATCTCTTCGGTAACCGGCGGCTCAGGAGGCGGTGGGCCAAAATCCCCTATTATCGTGTACTCCACAAAGGGCAAAACGATTCGTGATGCGATTATGCACAGTTTTTCCGAAAGCCCCCGCAAGCTGTTTTTCGCTCATAACCGAGTCGTTGTTATTGGTGAAAAAGCGATGAACCGCGGGATTAATGAGCTTATTGATGTCTACTTCCGCAATTCGGGTTCCAGGGAAACCGTGAGTGTGCTCGCTACTCCCGGCACGGCTAGAAAGATTCTAGAGCAGTTCATGCAGCTGCAGGCTATTTCGGGGGCGGGAATGAAAGAAATCATTATATCCGAAATGAAGAATACTTCCATTCTGCCGAATATTCCGGTATACCAGTTGGCGATGGAGCTAACGGGTGATGCTAAAAGTGCGGTCGTACCTGAAATCTTTGTGTCAGGATCAGGGGATACCTCTTCCCTGGATTCGTTCAGCAATACCTCTATTCCATCCAAGCTGAAGCTCGGGCGTCTGGCTGTGCTGAAGGATGACAAAATGATCGGCTGGATGAGTCGTAAGGAATCGCTTGGTGCCGCCTATCTGCGTGATAGCGTACAGCAATCCTTCATCGTAGTTCCTTGTGAAGGTGGAGAAGGAAAGAAAGGATATGATACGATTCAAATCTTAAAGTCTTCAACCAAAATTATTCCTAAGCTGCGCGGGAGCAAGCTTACCTTTACTGCAGATGTTGATGTCTCAGGGACATTGTTGGAATCAAATTGCGCGCAGGATTTATATAAACCTGGTGTTATTCAGGGCCTTGAGCAAGGTGGACAAGTGCAGATCAGCTCCTTGCTCCAGGATGCATGGAAGAAAGGTCAGCAGATGAACACGGATATATTCGGGGCAGCAGAGAAAGTGCATCGTAAATACCCGAAGCAGTGGAAAGAGTGGGGCAAGAACTGGGATGAAGTCTTTAAGGAGGCTCCGCTCGAGACGAAGATAAAGTTCCGAATGGCCCGGATGGGACTCAGCAATAAATCGTTCCAATATCTAATGGATAAAAGGGAGAAGTGAGCCCATGGGATACTTCGTTATTCTCATACTGGCGGCGTACGTCGTGCTGCTCATTATAGGTGGGAAGCAGCTCACTCGTAAGAAATGGTACAAGGATTTGGTCGTATATATCGTACTGTTGACCTGGAGCACCACTATAGCGGTAGGGATGGCTATGGATTGGCCAGCTGTATCAGCGGGCACTACTGTAGCCTTAATTAATAAGAGTATGGGGCCTTTGAGGAATGTGATGCATGCCATGCTTGGCTGGGGAATAGATTAGCTTGGAGTGGGACTTTGTTCCTTTGGTATGAGTGGGTATATTAACCGAGTGGTGATTCCGAAGAAACCCGTATTGTGCGGGTTTCTTTTTTTGTTTATCCTACGATGGTATCAATTGTGTGACACCTTTGACGAATGAGAAGGAATTATGACGAATAGCAGCGAATCTGATGAGCCGCAATTATTCTGTCATAAGGTGTGATCATCGTTGAGCAGGCAGTTGAAGTGGGTCTTTTGTATGATTATGGTCATGATGGTCGTGATAAGTTACCCAAGTAACATGGGCGCCGCAGAGGCAAACCAGAACAAAGAGTCCTCAATTAGCGTTCCGTACACAGTGAAGCCGGGGGATACGTTGTTTGCCATCTCCAAGAAGTACTACTTGACCGGGCAATTTGAGCAGGTAGCAAAGGCTAACGGTTTGGATCCAAAAGCGGGCTTAAAGGCTGGAGCTGTCATTAAGTTAAACAATCCACTGGTCCTGGATTATTATGCGGTACAGCAAGGAGATACCGTATATGCCATTACAAACCGTTATTTCAACCGTACGAAATATATGGACGCCTTAATGACTTACAATGGGATAACTTCCCCGGATACCGGATTAAAAATCGGTATGGCACTCCGGATTCCGCTTCCGTCAGGAGAAGGAAAACATACCGTGTTAAAAGGGGATACCTTGTATAATCTGTCGGTTCGCTATTTCAAAGCACAGGACTATCAGCAGGCTATCGTCCAGGCAAATGGAATGGATGCAGCCTCCAGTAAAATCCAGGCGGGAGATGATCTGCAAATACCGAACCCGTATTATAGGACCAAATTCGAAAGCAAGGCTGCAGGGATCGTTCCGGCCAAGCTCTCCATTGAGATCGATATTACCAAGAACAAGCTATATGTGAAATCCGGTGGAACGGTAAAGAAGAGCTTTAACATTGCCAGCGGGAAAAAGGCAGGTCTAACACCAACCGGAAGCTTTGAGATTATGACGAAAATAGAAAATCCCTGGTATTCCGCTAAGGGGATTCCCGGCGGCGATCCGAAGAATCCACTAGGCAGCCGATGGCTGGGGCTCAGCGTTCCGAATACACAAGGGACGAAGTATGGGATTCACGGGACGAATGCTCCCTCATCCATTGGCACGAATGCCAGCGCCGGCTGTATCCGGATGCTAAATGAGGATGTAGAGTGGTTATTCGATATGATACCGAATGGTACTGAGGTTACGATTCATAAATAAATTTGAACAGCAGGACGTGAAAAAGAGGGGTGAAAGCCCCTCTTTTTCCTTTACTTATTAGAAATCATATTTTACATACTTACTAATGATTTCTTCATCCTCTATATCTTCAAACCATTCCGAATGAATCCATAGTGGAATTTGCAGGATCGACTCGAACTGCTCAATAGCCGCCTCGGGATCTTCTTGATTAAGGGTCTGTATGATTTGTTCGGAATGGGAATGACCAAGCAGTTCAGCGAGAATAGGGACATCTGCTATTTTGCTTTCCAGTTCATACTCTTCTTGAGTAGATTCAGAGCACCATAAGTGTCCAGTCATATACTCGCCGCTTTGGAACAGATTGATCTCCAGCACATCGTCATCAAAGTAGGAGCAGGTGAAGCTTATTTCTATATCGCTTTACGCATCAGCTTCGAATCCTTCGGCAGCAGGAAGGCGCATAGTCCAAGCAGCGGAAGGAAGGAGCAAAGCTCGATTGTAAAGGCAACATCCTTCACATCGGTAAGCCATCCGAGCAGGACGGAGCCGAGGCCTCCCATGCCAAACGCCAAGCCGAAGAATAAGCCGGATACGGTTCCGATATGACGCGGTAACAGTTCCTGCGCATAAACGATAATAACGGAGAAACCGGACATGAGAATCAGGCCAATTGCACAGCACAGTACCATGGCAATGCCGGGATTTACGTAAGGGAGCAGCAGAGAGAATGGTGCTGTTCCGGCGATAGAAATCCAGATCATTGTTTTACGGCCAAACTTGTCGGCAAGTGGTCCTCCAAGAAGGGTGCCAACCATGCCGGCGAATTGCAACGCGAATAAGCAAATTTGGGCACGGGCGAATGACAGATTGTAATGATCAATGAAATAGAACGAGTAATAACCGGTCATCCCCGCAATATAAACGAATTTGGAGAAGAGCAGGATGATGAGCAGCAACATGGTGCCCGCAATAAAAATAGTCGAATGCGGCGACTGTGCATCCAGCATTTTATTTGCAGCTTTCTTAGCGGATGCCGCGAATGTAAGCTGACTGGCGTACCAGCGGCTGATGATGATCTGGACAGCGATGCCAACGACAGCGAAAATCGTAAACCATAAGAAGCCTTGCTGCCCATGCGGCATTAATAAGAAGGCAACGAGCAGCGGAGCTAGTGCTTGGCCAGTATTACCGCCTACTTGGAAGAGCGATTGTGCCATCCCCTTCCCGCTTGAAGCAGCCATTCGGGCTACTCGGGAAGATTCCGGATGCAAAACGGACGAGCCTACGCCTATAAGAGTCGCAGATACAAGTAACATCCAGAAGGTGTCTGCATAAGCGAAGCCAATTACACCTGCCAGGGAGAAGAGCATCCCAAGAGGAAGCAGAAACGGCATTGGCCGGCGGTCGGATATGTATCCGATGAAGGGCTGGAGTAAGGACGCCGTAATGTTGAGCATAAACGCAACCCAGCCGATTTTGGTAAAGCTCAGATGCATGGTGGATTGAAAAAGTGGAAAAGAAGAAGGCACGGCAGTCTGCATCGCATCATTCAGCAGATGGGCGAAGCTGACACCAAACAGCATCCAGATCGCTGGGTTGCGTTGTGCCTGTATGGCAGCGGTTTGATTCATTGCGTTGTACTCCTTTTTTGATTTTTTTCCAGTATAGCGGGAGAAGGGGAACAAGGTCGTTGCGAAAAGTGCTGCAAACCGAGCAACTTTTGCTATAATGATGGCAGGTGAAGAGACATGGAGATGAAGGTAGAAACGGATTGGATCGAGTTATGGCAAGGAAGCCATAACTTCAAGAATGTTCCCCATATACATGAGGATTGGATGCAGGTTACGCTGCCAATTAAGGGTATTTGTCATTTTACGCAGGAAGAGCATAACTATGGCCTGAAAGAAGGGAATGGCCTGCTTCAGCCGCCAGGTACGGAGCATCATTTTTATCTGGGAGAGCAGTCTTCTGTTATTATCCTGAAGGTGCGTGAACGTGGGAACGGTGGGATGGCATCTATTGATCCGCAATTTATAGCTGGAACGGGTCATGATATTAAGCAGACTTTTCAGGCTGATGATATAGTCGGCCGTTTCCGTCAATGGATGCTGGCTCTTATACAAGGTCAGGCCTTGGCCGATCCGCTTGCTGTGCAGGAAGTGGAGCAGGATGTTGTCTCTTATCTGGGTGGAATGCTGAAGCTTGGTGAGAAGGAACGAATGCCTAAAGGTATTTCGGATCCGCATATCCTTCGGGCTTTATCCTACATTCATGACTGTTACGAAGAGATGATTAATATTGATGAGCTAGCTGGAATTGCGCTGCAAAGCCGCTATCATTTCATTCGTTCCTTCCGGGAAGCAACAGGAACAACGCCGTATCAATATTTGCTTAAGCTGCGGATTAAGGAAGCCATGAACCGGCTGCGCCGCTCAGATGCTACAATTGGTCAAATAAGCGTGGATCTTGGATTCTCAAGTACCAGTCAATTCCACCGTGCTTTTCTGAAGATGACCGGTGTAACGCCACAAGCTTATAGACTTCAATGAAGCAAGAGAGAGACCCTTCCGATTCGGAAGGGTCTTTGTGCAAAATGCCGCTTGACCCTCACACTAATGTCAGGGTATATAATCAACTCGAATCGACGATGCAGGAGGCGTTAAAGGATGAAAATCGGAGAGCTGTCGGAGCGTACCGGAGTTAGTCTGCGGTCATTGCGTTATTATGAGGAGCAAGGCCTGCTAACACCAATCCGGCTGGATAATGGTTATCGAGAGTATTCACCACTTGCGGAGGAGCAGGTGAAGACGATTCAGCTGTATCTTCATCTTGGCTTATCGACGGAGCAGATTGCAGGCTTCTTAAACTGTGTCTTGATGAATAAAGAGTCGTTCTGCCAAGAGGTACTCCCGATTTACCGTCAGAAGCTCGAAGAAATTGAGTCTCAAATCCATCTGCTGAACAATATTAAAACCAACCTCGAAGACCGCATTCAGTCGATTCTAGATGAACAGAAGGAAGCGGAGGAGAGAAAATGAGTGTAACCAAGATTGATGATGTTGGCTTTGCGAATGCAATTCGGCAGCAAGGTGTAACACTGGTCGAGTTTGGAGCAAAATGGTGCCCGCCGTGCAAAGTGCTGCTCCCCATTCTTGATGAGCTGCAGCAGGAAGAAGGAGAGAGGGTATCGATTCTGCAGGTAGACTGCGACGAATCACCGGACATTGCCTCGCAGTTTGGCGTCATGTCGATGCCAACCGTTATTGTTTTCCATAACGGCGAGCCAGCAGACAAGTTTATTGGCCTCCGGCCAAAGGATGTATATCAACAAGCGATTGCCAAGTATGCGTAACGGCAATGCTAAGAAGCCGCGGAAATTTTCCGCGGCTGTTTTTTATAAATACTGGCTAGATTGGATTCTGTACAGCGAAATGGCCTCCATTATATTGTAGGAGGCAGCTAGATTGGATTCCATGCAGTGAAATTCAGTACCTAGGAGCCTGCTGCAGCATTACTTGTCAAATTGACTGTATGAATTCCAACGTACCTTTACCACAATGGATTTGCGGCAGATTAGATTGGATGAATTCCAATCTAGCATACGTCGGTTTGCCCGATTTGGGCAATTACTGTTCTACAGCCTAGCTGTAATCACAAAACGTGCAGCATTGGTTTTGATTCCTTTATTAGTTTGATTCTCTAAAACAAATTGATAAAGGATGCGATAGTCGTGCTCGTTTTCTCCGAAGCTAGGAATAATAGGCGTGTGCGTCAACAGGAAAACCAAGTCTTCAACGGTTTGATAATATTCCGTAACGTCGAAATCAAACGACTGTATATCTGTAAAGCCAGCTTCCTTTAGTTCTGTCAAGTACTGCTCCCTAAGTTTGCCTGCTGTAGTTCCCCAAGCTTGCCCTCTTCCGAAAGCTTCTTTGAGGTTCAACTTATCATCCTCGCTGACTTGCTGTGTAATGAAGATGCCGCCTTTAACTAACACTTTAGCAGCTTCCTTGGCGCTGAAATTCGAATGTCTGCAAGTGATCATATCAAAGAATTCCCTTGGGAAGTCGAGTTTCTCAGCATCCATTTGCAGAAAACGAACATTAGATTTGCCTGACCGATTGGCATTTTCGATGGCTGTTCTAATCATTTGCTCAGATCGATCAATTCCCGTTAGCAGCAGTACTGAATCAGCAATCGGCAATATCGATTCGCCACCGCCAGTTCCGATATCAAGCAAAAGATCCGACGTCTTGCTTCGTGTTATCACTTCTTTGGCGAAATTCCATTGCAAACCCTCTGAGATACATTTCACATGGCTGAAATCCCAACCGTTCATCTTGCCAACCTTATCATAAAATTGTTTGTATTCGATCTCGTTCATTGATGATCACCCACTACCTACTATAGCTACAAAGATTAACGTAATGCGAGATAAAGTTTAGATATAACTAAATGGACTGACTGTATTCTATAATGCAAAAATACATGTCATTTTCTCGATTCACGAGATCATCAAAATGCGAAAGTACAGGATGATCCCTCCTAATCGTTCCGCCCAGGTTAATTCCGTAGGATTTACCTGCATTTTTACATCAGGAATGGCTAGAACATACATGTAGTGCTTATTTACCTGCACTTTGGCATTTCAATGACAAATCAATAAAAGAAAAACAAACAAGGCTGCCCTTAGGGCAGCCCTGCCGTGTTATCAGAATCTTATCTTATTTCAATCCTTTTTGCGTCAGGAACGCATCCCACTGCTTCGCAACCTCTTGGTCTACCTTCTCAGCACCGGATGCTTTCAGCTTGGATACGTACTCGGGAAGTACTTTGTTTGGATCAACCGCACCAGTCTCGAGCGCTGTTTCATATTCGTTTTTCACGGCGTTGATATTGGCGATTTCCGCTTTTACACTTTCTTCATTCACAGTAAATCCGCTGCTCGCAAGTACAACGGCATTATCGTTTAATTCAATCGTTTTTTGCCAAGTGTCCGCTGCTTGCCCTGGTTTCAGATACGCATTAAATTGGTTGCCGAATACCCAGTCTCCGTTAGGAGTATAGCCGGAGCCTTCAATTGGTTCAATAAAGGTATCGTCGACTTTCTTGTAGTGCGTGCCTTCGATTCCGTTACAAATCAAATTGTATAAATATTTATCGGTATTCAGAAGATTAATAAGCATCAGAGCACGTTCAGGGTTCTTTGAGCTTTTATTAACAACATGCATAGCGCTTGCAATACCTGTGAAATAGCTGTCGGAGATCGGAACGTATACGACATCATTGCCGCCGTTGATCGCTTTTTCGCCAATCTCGCCACCTGGTTTAGAAGTGAACTCGATGGATACGGCAACATTTCCTTTTGCTTTCAGATCATTAATGTTCTGCAGGACAGGAGCATCCTGATTGATATAACCATTCTCGTACCATTCATGAAGCTTTTGGAAATAAGGAAGGCGATCATTCGCTGTGTTCAGGAATGTAGATAACGTATAGGCTGGATCATCCTTCATATAGAACACAGGAGAGCCGTCTGTACCAACTGCTTTTGGATCAATGTACATGCCACGGGAGTTTTGAGCCAATCCGAGTGGAACTACATCTGGTTCGTTCTCTTTCAAAGTTTTAAGGAAAGGCTCGATGTCACTGTAGCTATGAATAGTGGAGACGTCCAGGCTGTATTTATCGATAAAGCGTTTTTGGATAATCAAGCTTTTCTGCTTAGCAGCTACTTGGTAGATTGGGAAGCCGTATACTTTGCCGTCTGCAGCAAGCATATCAGGCCAGAATTTATCTGGAATATTCGCGCGAGCCTCCGGCGCATATTTGGCGATCATGTCATCGGTCAGCTCAAGATAAGCACCGCGGTCAATGTATGGCTGATAGTTGCCGAGCCAGCCTTTGGAGCTCCATGCAATATCGAAATTCTCGTTAGCAGCGAGCATGGCATTTAGCTTCGGCTCGTATTCATCAAATGTGAGCGGTTTCAGTTCAACGGTCGCATTGATTTTTTCCTGCAAATATTTATTGATCTCTTCATTGACCAGCTTCTGGTCTGGACCTGGGTCGGCTGCAACGGGATAGATGAACGTAAGCTTAACGGGATCCAAAGCCGGTTCGGTCGATTCAGCAGGCGCATCGCTGGCAGCAGTAGTAGGTTCTGTAGTAGGTGCAGGCGTTGCATTATTGTTCCCGTTGTTATTGCTGGAGCAAGCAGCGAGAATGACAAACAATAAGGTGACAGACAGAAGTTTGGCGATCAATCGATTCTTTTTGTTGTTGTTCACCATGAACCCTCCAATTATAGTTCCTAATTTAGTATTACTACACTTCTTGAAGCAAACCTGCTAAAGCCAAGCAAAACAAGCAAAATGTCCAGACCACCTCCTAAAAAGAATGATGACATCACTCAATTAGTTATCCCTTGAGGGAGCCCACCGTTAACCCCTTTACAAAGTACTTCTGGAAGAAAGGGAAGATGAACAGCATCGGTCCGCTCGCAACAATCGCCATGGCCATCCGGACGGTCAAGGTTGGGAACTGTGCAAATTTGAGCTTATCTGCCACTTCAGCCATCGGCGAATTTGCAAGAAACTCGGCCTGCGATAAGATCCGTACTAGCAGCAGCTGAAGCGGAACGTATTTATCGTTGTCGATAAAGAGCAGCGCGTAGAACCATTCGTTCCAGTAGCCAAAGGCGATGAACAGGCCAAGAGTTGCAAGAGCAGGTGTGGAGAGCGGTAATATGATTTGGAAAAAGATTCGATACTCCTTCGCGCCATCTACCTTCGCCGATTCGATAATTTCCTTAGATATTTTATCGAGGAAGCCTTTCATAATCATGATGTTGAACGGACTCATCACGGTAGGAATGATGAGAGCGGCGAGTGAATTTTTCAAATGCAGGTACTGAGTCATCAGAATGTAGAACGGGATTAACCCCCCGTTGAACAGCATTGTGAAGAAGACATAAAACGTCAGCGGCCGCTGATAGCGGAAATCACTCCGGGAAATCGGGTAAGCAATTAATGCAGTCATGAAGAGCGACAACAAGGTGCCAACAATGGTGATCGTAATTGTCACTCCGTAGCCCCGCAGCAGGGATTCGGGCTTCTCGAATACAATGCGGTAAGCCTCCAGGCTCCATTCTTTAGGGATAAACTGATAGCCGAAATCGTGAAGGCTGTTCTCCGAAGTGAGCGAGATGGCGACCACAAGAACAAAGGGCATAGCGATCAGGAAACAGACGATAATGAAATACAGATTAATGATAGAATCAGCGAATTTAAGCTTCATGGGCAGATGGCCTCCTCAGTCAGAAAAGCGCATTGTCTTTGTCAATGCGGCGTACAATCAAGTTGGCAGATACGACGGTTATAAGTCCTACTACAGATTGCAGGAACCCAACGGCAGCAGCGGAGTTAATATCTCCAAGCTTCGTCAAGGCACGGTAGACGTAGGTGTCGATAATATCAGTGGTCGGGAAGTTTGGCCCAACGTTATTCGGAACGAAGTAATGCAGCCCGAAGTCCCCTCTGAAAATATTGCCGAGACCAAGAATAAACAAGATGATGATAAGCGGCTTCAGAAGCGGGAGTGTTATACGGGTCATCATCTGTACACGGGAAGCACCGTCCAGCCTTGCAGCTTCATAATAATCGGTGCTGATCCCCGTAATGCCGGCATAATAGACAAGAGTGGAGAAGCCGACGCCTTTCCAAAGCGCAACAAGCGGCAGGATGAACAACCATGGTGTTGTTTCCAAATACCAGTTATGCGTCTTTAGACCAAAGAAAGTAAGAACCGTATTCAGATATCCGTTCTGGAAGTCCAGAAAGGCGCTGCCGATATAGCCGACCAGTACCATGGAGATGAAGTAGGGAAGGAACAAGGTAGTCTGGTACACTTTTACCAGCTTTCCGCTAAGCTCATTGAGCAGCAGGGCCAGCAAGAGAGAGACGGCCATCGTGAGTAGAATATAAGTAAAGTTGTAGAGAAGCGTGTTGCGAATAATTCGGAAAGCATCCTGCGCCTTGAATAGAAACTCGAAGTTTTGAAGACCAACCCATTTGCTGCCGAATATCCCCTGATCATATCGGAAATATTTGAAGGCCAGGATTAACCCGACCATGGGCATGTAAGCAATAACTAATTTGAATAAGATGCCGGGCAGAGCAAGCAAGAGCAGCTCGCGGTTTCGGCGGATATGCCAGAACTCCTTGGCAAGCCAGTTTTTTTGTTTGGGCTTCTTAAGGCTAGTAGGCGTTTCCGGACCGCTGGGAACACCGGCAGACGGGACGTTGGACAAGTGCATCTCCTCCATTCTTTGCTGAGTCCAGCATGCCATGACCGTGATTGTAAGAGATAGAGTTCAATCATTGAAAAGCTGTAGAAGTGAGGTGTACTTATTGCGAATTACTGTTTATTACAGGTTTGCGGCATACAAAAACCGCCTGCTTCCTTGGTAGGATAGCAGGCGGTTTGGCCTAAGATATCGATTTCTTGATCCGGAATTCCTTTGGCGTGCTGCCGAACTTGCTTTTGAATAAGCGGAAAAAGTAGCTTTGATTGCCGTAGCCAACCTTCTCCATGATCTCCATGATTGTACTGTCCTCCTTAAGCAGCAGGTCTTGCGCTCTGCTCAAGCGAACATCATTCAGATATTCGGTAATCGTTAATCCGCAGCTGTCTTTGAACAGCTTACCAACATAAGCGGAGCTTAATTTGACCGTTGCGGCAATGGACTGCTGATTGAGATTGTAGTCGGCGTATTTTTGCCAGATAAGCTCTTTGACGGTCTCGATAATCATCTCATTACGCTCCATACTGGAGGGTTTTGCTTCTTCACAGATGGCTGTGCAAAGAGATAAGAAAGCCATATGCAGCTCGTCGAGTGTGTAGTAGTCCTGTGGCAGGAGCGGGATACGCTCGACATCCATCGAAAGGTGGGTGATCCGGTTGCTCGTAATATCGGCCGCTGCATTTTTGATAATCCACGCCATATCCGATATCGCCCTTCTCATATCCTCAAGCTGCAGCTTTGCTAGAATGTCGAATGCCCGCTCAAGCTCACTTCCAGCATCGGTTAGCTTCCCTTTCCTGATGGCTTCCGATAACTTCTTCTCAACATCATCAGGCAGAGATTTCTGCTTGTTATCCAGATTTGTACGTATATTCTGGGCTTCTATAGTGGCTTGATAACCCATCAGTATACTGTATTGGCTAAGCTGGTAGGACTGATAATAGCTGGAAGACAGCTGGTTAAGCTGCCCCGTGCTGTCGCTGATGCCGCATGTAAGAGAGAGGGAATAGTAGCGGTCGAGAACTTGCTGAACGTCTGCTATTAAAGGCTTAATGACCGCTATATCAAGTGGCATGCCGGATAGGATAAAAGTAAAATGATCCTGCTGCATGTCGATGATCTCACAGCCGAAAGTCTGGGACATGATTTCTTTTGTAATATTCGTAATGGCAAAGCTGTGCAGCTTCTTCATCTCTGGAGATGTTCTTCGCTCATACTCATCGTAGCGGTCAAGCCGAAGGGTACACACCATATAAGGACCGCTTGGGGCAAGCTGCAGCTCATGCTTCATAATTAACTGCCGCATATCCATCTCCGAAAGGCTCCTGCTGTCGGTCAGAAATTTACGGATATAATATTTACGTACAATCTGCTCGGAGCTGATCTCCTGCAGCTGTCCGGATAACTGCTCATAAACATCACTCATTGCATCCAGCTCGCTGCGTGATCTGGGGGAAGGCTCCTGAATGTTCCGCATATGCGGCAGGATTCGCTTCATCATCGTTTCAATGGGGCCATAAAGCTTATAGCTCAGCCAGATGGAGATCCCGATGGAAATAAGGATAAAAGCGCCGGTAAGCATCAAATTCCGTGTACGCATATCCGAGACGGCTTGCATTAATTGCTTGTAAGGCTGCATGTAAAGAATGGTCCAGTCACCAATACCACGAAGATAAGTCACCATAACCTTCTGCCCTCCGGCCTTGCCAATAACAAAACCGGATTCGCTTGGTTCCCCTGCGTTATCATTACGAATCAATCGCCCGATATCCTCCTGATTGAAAGTCTGGGAGGAATCACCGCTTTCGAACAATTGGCCGCTGGATGTCTGAATCAGAATGTCCCCGGTATTCCCATTACCGGTACCATTCAGCTTGCTAAGACTCTCGAATACCCAGTCAGGCTTGATGAATAAAATAATCGCCGATTGATCCGGGGTAAAAGGCCGATACGTATCTGTCACGATAAAAGCAAAGGCGTCAATGCCATTGGAGTTACTAAAGCTGAACGGGATGAGTCTGGATGCGGGCAAGCTGTCATTGGTATGCAGCAGCCATTGAAGAATGCTGCTTTTCGTCGTACCGCCATCTACAAGAAAGTCGCTGGAGGATCCATAAAGCTCTCCTGATGTCGCATTATAAACAGACATCATGTGCAGGAAAGAAGAGCTTTCGAGCATATTGTACATCTGCTGATAGCCGCGAATATAATCCATTTTGGGAAGACTGCTGCTAAACATGAGAGGGATCAAGGCATTATCCCGATAGGCGAAAGAGGATAGATGCACAATAATTTCATTCATATAAGAAAGGTTGTATTGCGTCTGAGTAAGGACCTTTAAGTTCGCTTCCTCTTGGACATTCTTAACCGACCTCTCCAGCAAGTAGGTGTTAACGGCGGATAAGCCCGTGAGGATAAGAGCCATGGTCAGCATGATTGAGAATAATACACGTTTAAAATATTTCTTGGATGTAAAGTAGCCGTATGCCTTCATGAGCATCCTACTCCTTTATCAAGCATGAGGTCTATATTATAGTTGTAAACGCTATCAATTTCTTATGCAAGGGTTATTTTAGCTAAAATCACCTTATAAACTGCAGATACCGGGATCGTACGCTTTTTAGCATATTGTGCAGTTTACAGCCTTTCCGTACATATGGCAGTGTGGAGCTAAACGATGATCATAAGGCGGTGCAGGAATGCAGGGAATACAAGTACTCTATGTTAGTCCGTCAGCAGGTATGAACGGTAATGGCAGTAAGGAACAGCCTTTCCGAAGTATACGCGAAGCGCAAATGGCCGTTAGAACGATGATCGCAAGCGGCGTGACAGGAGGGATAACCGTCATTGTCGGAGGGGGTACCTATACCCTTAATGAACCACTTCGCTTCGGCTGTGAGGATTCGGATGCAAAGAACTGTCCTGTTATCTACCGCAATGCAGAAGGCGAAACACCTGTACTGGTCGGCGGGATGTTCTTGACGGAGTGGGAGCCTTACAGGGATGGCATATGGACGGCGCATGTTCCGCAGGGAGTAAGATTCCAAACCTTGTATGTAGATGGGGAGCGTGTCGCGAAAGCCAGAATGCCGGCAACCGGCTATTATCATTCGCTTTCCATTGATGGTGATGGACGGGAAGGTATTGGTTATCGAGAGGGTGAGTTTCCGAAAGGGCTAGCTGCAGAGGGGATTCAAGCCTATATTTGGCCGGGCAGCGGGGAAGCGAATTGGTTTGCCGAGACGATTCCGGTTGCTGTTATTGATGATGTTGAACATAAAATTATGTTTAAGAGACCAAGCTGCTGGGGAATTGGAGAAGGCTCACGTTATTATTTGCAAGGATCGCTTACGTTCCTGCGGGAATCTGGTCAGTTTCATCTGGATGAAAAGACTGGTGTACTCTACTATCGTCCGCGAAGCGGGACTCCACTTGACCAACGCGTGGTGGCGCCTTTAATGACCAGGCTGCTAGATATTCAAGGGGATAGTGAGGAGCAAGGAGTATCGGGGCTGACCATTACAGGATTAACGCTTAAATGCAGTGATTTCTATGAAGATTTCCGGATGATGAGAGAAGAACCAGGTATGGATAACGCCGAACCGGATGAGAATCGGAACGGTATTGTCTATATGCGTATTGTTCGCAGCATTGAGCTCTCGCATTGTGTCATTCGGGAGTCGGGTACTTGCGGCATTTACTTGGATCGTTGTGCAGAAGAGGTTAGGTTAGTTGGCAATCGAATTGAGCGAGTTGGCCATACTGGGATTTACGCCTCGGGTTACGCTCCTGGTGAAGGGGATTTTCAGGACTCTATAGCTCCCAATCAAAATAAAGGTCATCTCATTACGGATAATGTGATTACCTGTGGGGGAGAGCTCGTTGGCCATGGCAGCGGAATCGTCCTTTACCAAAGTGGAGATTGTGATATCGCCCATAATCAGATATCGAATATGCCTCGGTACGGCATTTCGATGAAAGGACTACGTTATCAGGTGATGCCCGCCAAGCTGTGGGAGACTCCGGTTACGTGGGAGAACCATGCTTCCTTTCTTTTTACCCGCAATAACCGTATTCGGCATAATGATCTATCCAACGTTATGACGGACAGTCAGGATGGCGGGATGATCGAATCCTGGGGAATCGGCCGAGGTAATCAGATTCACGGGAACCATCTGCATCACAGCGGTATTCATTTCTCCTTTGGCTTTGGCATTTACCTTGATGACGCCTCCAATGATGTAGAGGTTACTCACAATGTACTTGATCATTTGTACCAGACGGGGGAAGGCAAGCTGTGGATGGCGATTTTCTCGAAAGGGATCGGGAACCGAATTATCAACAATTTAATCACAAATAATGAATCGGAATGTGCCATTGGCACGCAAGAGATGGTTGGCGAGAGCAACCGGGATATTATAATTGAGTCAAATATCGTATCCAACTCAGGAAATATGTACTGCCATGTCAATTGGAGCGAGGAGCGACTGGCATTTGCCGATCGTAATTTGTATTGGCGCGGCGGCGAAGCACCAATCGTATCAGGTGAACTGCCTGCACCATCAATTGGAGTAAGCAAAGTCTGGGGTAAGTTGTATGCCTGGGAGTCATGGCGGGAACTGCAGGATGGGAAGTTTGATGCACAGACGATACTTGCACCTATAGGTTTCGTGGATGAGGCGAATGGTGATTATCGATTAGTGGCGGAGTCACCAGCTTACACGCTTGGGTGGAAGGATATTGATTTTTCGAAGTTTGGTCCACGGATGAAACCTGATGCCGAATAGCAAGGTATTAGTCTAGAACACTAATCTGGCTAAGGGGTTGAAAGTCTGGAGAAGATTATCCCGATTTTACCGTGTCCATCGCTCAAAGAACAGACAGCATTTTATGAGATTCTAGGATTTCAAATCGAAAAGCTGTACACTCGCCCTAATCCGTATGCCGTTCTGAAGTATGGTTCAATTGAATTACATTTCTATGGCAGCAAAAAAACATTGCCTAATGAGAACCCGAATATGTGCTATATCATGGTTGAGGATGTCGATCAAATCTATGAGCGTTTTACCTCATCTTTGAAAGAAAAGACAGGTAAAATCTCACGCAGTGGAATACCTCGCATTTCCAAGCTGAAGGATTTGGCTGAAGATAGGCGGTTTATACTGACGGATGTTGGGGGAAATACGTTTTTTGTAGGTACACCTAATACGAAGCTATCTATCGATAACGTGTTTTTTAGAACCATTGATAGTCCGGAGCATGCAAACCATTTCGAGCTTCTGTATGATTTGATGTACTCGAAGGAAGACAGCCATTCGGCCTCGCTGATGTGGACTAAGTTCTTCCCGGAGGATACGAGCAAGCTTATTGCCAGTGATCTGGATATAGCGAAAATCCTGTTGGTCGCCCTCGATATAGGCTTGCACGAGCAGCAAGCCGTCAATCAAGAGATGGATGATAAGCTTAAAGCTCTGTTACAACAATATGGGCAAGAGGAATCAGACTGGGCTAGGATTGCTCAGAAGTATAATGACATAATGAATGTAGAATGAGTTTCAGCTTGGAATTCAGTGATTAAATAAAGTACAAGAACAGATGTATATTTAAGAGCCGCATAACAGCGGCTTTTTATTTTATGTTGTCAATGTTTCTACTATCAAGTAGAAGAATGAGGGGTTGCCTGTTGTGCTGACTCGCTGGATAATGGAAATAAATTGAAGAGACAAGAAGGAGGTCGAGATCTTGATGGGACACAAACTTAAGGGACGTGTGGCGATCGTTACTGGTGCAAGTCGTAAACGTGGTATAGGAACTGCCATTTGTAGAGCGTTGGCCTTAGAAGGGGCTGATATTCTTTTTACACATTGGGGCTCTTTCGACAAAACTCAAATATATGGTGAAGATAGCGGCTGGGAGAATCAACTAAGTAAAGAGCTGGAAGAATTAGGTGTAAGAGTTGCTCATTTGGAAGTTGACTTGGCGGATCCTCTTGCTGCGAATGAGATTCTTGATTATGCAGAGAAAACGTTAGGAACTCCTAGTATTCTCGTAAATAATGCGACTTACTGGGCAGAGTCAAATTACCTGACATTAGACGCTGAAGTATTTGACCGCCATTATGCTGTAAATATAAGAGGTACGAGCTTACTATCAACAACATTTGCCCAGAGGTTTGAACAAGCACATGCAGGTTCAATACCAGGACGAATCATATTTATGGTATCGAAAGGTAACGATGCCAATAATCTTGCTTATTTAGCTACAAAAGGTGCACAAACCGCATTAATCGAGCCGCTTTCGGTTGGCCTCGCACCGCTTGGGATTACCGTTAATGCAGTTGACCCTGGTCCAACGGACAGTGGTTGGATGGATGAAGATGTAAAGTCCTATTTACTGCCCATGTTCCCAATGGGGAGAATTGGACAGCCCGAAGATGCTGCAAGATTAATTACCTTTTTAGTGAGTGATGAAGCAGGATGGGTTACGGGACAGCGAATAGTTTCAGAGGGCGGCTTTATAAATAAGTAGTCTGTAGAGGCAACTGATTAAAAAGATTGGCTGCCTTTTGGCAGTAGAAAGTGATTGGTGGATTATTGTCGACTCTCTGTTGGAATTGGATTGAAATAGAAATTCTTTGGGTTGAGGAATCCCAAAGAGGATTAGGATATGGGTCATATTTGTTACATCAAATTGAGCGCATTGCAAAAGAAAAAGATTGCACGTTTATTAAGCCTAATACCTTTAGCTTCCAAGCCCCGAACTTTTATATAAAGAATGGTTATGAAGAAGCAGCCGTGTTTAAAGATGCCCCACTCGGGAGTAACCATTATTACTTTAAGAAAGCTATCTTCTAAACCTTATTTGGAGTTAGTGAAAGACGTGAGCGAGGTAACATTAAAATGGTAAAAAAATTATTAGCTTCTTGTTGTATCGCTTTGTTTATTATTGCAGCTATTTATGGCGTTTACGAAATGCAAAAACCGCTGCTTACGGAACAAGAAGCTCTAGCGAAAGCGAGATTGTATCTCGATTCAGTTAATCATCACTTGGACTTAACTTACAGAACCGATAGTATACCTACATATATTATTCTAGACAATGATACGTTTTGGAATAAAGCAACAGGGAATACAGTATGGGATATCTACCTTGACGATATTCTCATTACCATTGATGCCGATACAGGGAAGTTTAATAGAATGATTTTTCCCATGGATGGAGTAATTACAAGAGGTGAGCATCCCGACTGGTTCTAGGGTGAAATTTTACATATACCTTCTGAGCCATAATCGTACTCATCGCATGCTGATGAGGGATGCCGCTGGAGTTGCAGTCGAACACGATCTCGGCGCTGTCCTTGATCAGCCAGTCATGGTAATAGGTGAGCAGCTCGCCCGAATGCCATTTGTAGGCATGTGGTTCTTTTTCCGGTGGTGGCGCAATAAATGGCTTGTTCACGAATACGTTCAGAGCGTGGATTCCGCCTGGATTCGTAAATTGTTTATAGTTTGCGAAAATCTCCTGGCGGAACTCCGGCTTTATATAATGAAGCACACCGCTGGAGTACACAATGTCGTAGTGCGAGTCTAGCCTGAAATCCAACACATCCGCTTTGGTAACATCCACATGGACACCGGCCCTGTCAGCAAGTCGTTTCGTCTTCTCAATCCCGGCGTCCGACACATCAATCCCTGTAACCTCGTACCCATTCCGTGCAAAAAATACAGCGTCTCTGCCTTCACCACAGCCGATATCCAGCAGCTTAAGTCGTCTAGTTGGCGGCAATTGCTGCAGCACCTCATAGACACCACTGTTTGGCTCAGTTCCCCAGTAATAATTCTCTGTTTTATATTCCTCTTCGTAGATCGTAATGGGCTGATCCTGCGACACATACCCAAGCAGCTTGTCGACGCTTACTTGAAGGGTACGGCATAATTCAGGCAGCAGCGAAAGGTCGGGCATCGTCTGTGCAGTTTCCCATTTAGATACAGCTTGAAAAGAAATGCCAAGCCTTGTTGCGAGTTCCTCTTGCGTCAGACCCCGTTCTTTGCGATAAATGCTGATGTTACGCGCTAATTTCTCTTTCATAAGCCGCTCACACTCCTTTGTTATTACTCATTCTATTGAAGTTGTTTGGCACGAACAATAACTTCCTAATTGATTTTTCAGGAGACTCAACTTGTGGTTGAGTTTGGTTTTATGCCCCTGCAAAAGCTTAATGATGTAAATTCGTTTATCTTGCACGAACATTGTATACTTATAGTAGCTTTATGATTAGGAGGAGATCAGTCATCATGTTTACACGAACAGATCATATTGGAACTATTCAGTCAGATATAGAAGTCTTTCAGGCAAGGGAAGAAGATACAGCGGCTGTCCTGCAGCTTCTTGTTAATACAGCGGAATGGCTGAAAAGCAAAGGCTCTACGCAATGGAGTGGTCTTCTGCAAGGAGAAGACTCCCATCAGACGCCGGAAGCGATTAAGCGCGGCGAAGTGTACATTTTTGTCCAGAATGATACCTTAATGGGTATGGTTATGCTGATGCAGCAGGCAAGCCCATGGGACAAGGAACTATGGGGTGAAGAAGGGCATGAGAACGCCGTCTATCTGCACAGGCTGAATACTAACCGAGCGGCAGCGGGCAAAAATCTCGGTGAAGAGATCGTTCGCTGGGCGAGCTCAGGCATTCATTTCCCGGGGAAAGACCGCATCCGACTCGATTGTATTGCCAATAATCCGAAGCTGAACGACTTCTATAAGAACAGCTGCGGCTATGCGTTTAAAGGAACGGCAGTAAATCCGATTGGTGAATTTAATCTTTATGAGAAGCCGGTAACGATTAGCTAATCTAATTGTTGTAATTCCGATCGTTTTACTATACAATCTTCTCAATTACTCAAAATGATTTGTACGTTTAAGGAGGATCCAAGATGATACAACCGATTCAACCGGCAGAAATACAAAGACGTCTGGACAGCTTGAAAGATCAGGATGTGTATATTCATCTTGAGATGACGACAGGAGCTTACGCGGCTCATATGGACGCCTCTAAGCATCCGGCAGCTACTTTTATAACCAATGCGGTTATTCAATATTCACATGGTTCGATCTCTGGCAATGGTCCATTCCGTGTAGGACTCAAAATGAATCACGGATGGGTATACTCGGAAGGTCTTACCCATTATGTAGAAAGCGAGCCGGAACGACTTATTCTCGCCGGCCATGATCAGCAGGGCAAGCTGGTTGTATCACTTCAGCTCAGCCGCGAACCATTCTAGACGCAACTAATGCTTCCGAAGTAGCTTTTATACAAAATTCCTGGCTTATATACTGCAATGTGCTGTAAAAAAGCTTTAAGGAGAGATAAATATGGAACAACGTATTCTAGTCGTCCTGCCGCATCCTGATGATGAAGCTTTTGGATTGTCGGGGACGCTTGCACAATTAATAGACCAAGGTGCTTATGTCACTTATGCGTGCTTGACGCTTGGGGAGATGGCCCGGAACATGGGAACTCCGCCGTTCGCAAGCCGGGTGACACTGCCCCAGATTCGCCGGAAGGAGCTTGAAGAATCCTGCGCAGCCATCGGCATACAGGATTTGAGAATGCTTGGCTTCCATGATAAAACGATTGAGTTCGAGGATAAAGTGCTGCTCGATGAACATATAAATGCTCTTATAGAAGAAGTACGTCCGACCCTTGTTGTCACTTTTTATCCGGGTTACAGTGTCCATCCCGACCATGATGCGACCGGCGAAGCTGTTGTTCGCACGGTGGGCAGACTGCCTAAGGCAGAGCGTCCGCCTGTGTATTGCATGGCGTTCTCCCGGAACCATGAACAGGCAATTGGCAAGCCGGATATTTCATTTGATGTCCGTAATTATCTGAAGAATAAGATGGATTCCATCAAAGCGCATCGCTCCCAGTTCCAAGCAGGCGAGATTCTTGGAGACAAGGATCATACGGACACAGAGCTTCTAGAACGGTTCGGAACGGAACGGTTCTGGACGTATAAGTTTGATTAACAGAAAGAGAGGTTGTCCCTTGAATGGGGCAGCCTCTCTTTTGTTTATGTAATTTCCCTAGGAATTTACTTATAACTCAGCTGGCAAACCATGCAGGTACATCGTTCTGCAATCGCTATGCTGTTGAAGGGCATCAATGGTCTTCGGATGAGGCATCACATAGATGATTGGGTAATCCAGTTCCGCATAATGCTCTCGGATAGGAAATGCAAGTTGTTCCTCCCCTAGCGAGAACCGAGCGTCAATTCCCGGTTTATTACCGCGAGCATCTAGTCGGATCCACTTGTCGGCAGACCGCAAATAGACGGCATTTAATGCGTGGATGACGTAGCCGGTTTCTGGTGTATCTCCAAGAGTCAGCCGTTGATAGCAGTAACCTGCCGGAATGCCCTGACTCCGCAAGATTGCGCATAATAGATTCGATTTGGCATAGCAAATGCCTTCTTTATAGGCAAGAACATCAGTGGCCTTGCAGGTAATACGAGTGCTTTTAATGTCCCAAGAATGGGCGATCCGGTCCCTGACAAATTCGAAGGCAGATTGGATAAATGCTGTTTCATCCGTCGACTGACTATGTAACTCCTCCGCTAAAGCCAGAATAGAGGGATGACGGTAATCGATCCATTCAGATTCGGCCAAATAGTCGGCTACTGAAGATGATTCACAACGGAAAGACATACAATGATTCCCCCATTAGATTAATAGATTCTATAATTATGCAACCAAATACATATTTATTCAATAAGTATGTATGTTTTCTATTATTTGGTCAAAATGGTATAGTGAATAATAGAAAGTGAGCTAAGGGAGAGGATCGTATGAGACTAGAAGAGGTTACGTCTTTTATCACCGTATTAGTTCAGCCTTGGCAAGTTGATATATGTAACAAGCTTCGGGACATGGTTCATCAGACGGTGCCAGGTGTCGAGGAGAGAATGCAGTATAAGAAACCGCATTTCTTGAAAAATGGCAAGTATGCCGCGGTCATCTCAACAGCGAAAGAAGCAGTCAGCTTTGTTATTTTTAATACATCAGAAGTGGATTTTCCGGAAGGACAATTCGAAGGTCCGCCCGAACGGAAGACGATTAAATTCAAGTCAGGACAACCGGTTGATTATGACCTGTTGGCATCCTTGCTGAATAAGGCATCGGCAACGCTGTAATCAACTGCTTACACAAAGAGAACCAGCAAGTTACTGAAAGATTTTTTCATTAACTTGTTGGTTCTTTTTTTATTTCGGCCAAACATTATAATGTTCATTGACCTCCAATGGTAATCGATGTATCTTAACAGTATAATAGCCGATATTAGGATGAATGAGCGGTAGAAAGGTAGGAACAGACAGTAATGAAGCTGATACGAAATAACAGGCCTCTTTATATACAAGTGATGGACATCATTAAGGATCGGATTTTGCACGGGGTGTACCCTGTTGATTCGAATATTCCGTCGGAGCCGCAGCTCGAGCAGGAGTTCCAAGTAAGCAAAATAACGGTACGTAATGCGATCAAAGCGCTCGTGCAGGAAGGATATTTGGAGACGAGCAGCGGTAAAGGCACGAGGGTCATCCGCAATACGTCGTCCTCCAAATTGTCCAAGCTCAAGCGTTTCACTGAGGTGTTGGTAGAAGAAGGCCATCAGATTGGCAAGCAGCTAATACGTGCAGGGCTGACGGGCAATGAGGAAGGATCAGAGCCATATCGCCTCTTTGGTTCACAAGCGTTAAAGGTGGAGAGGTTGTACCTGCTTAATGGCAAACCCTATATTCATTACACACATTATCTGAATGCCGAGCTCTATCATCAAAGCACAGATGATAATCTGACCATTCAGTCGCTTTACGACTGGCTGGAGGAGCAAGGGTTAGTACCAGTGCGCTATCGGGATGAGTTTGCAGTATCACCAGCTTCTGAAGCCGTGTTGGTATCACTTGGGATCACGGCGGAGAGCGCTATTTTGCTGAAAAGGTCCCGGTTTGCTTATGGAGCAGATGAAGAGTTGATTGAATACAGCGTTGGCTTTTATAATACGGACATGCATCCTTATGTTGTCAATTACGATGTGTAAAGACGAAAGGGGTCTAATATGGAAGCGAACAAGAAAACGTACAACACGATTGATGAATATATTGCTGATTTTCCCGCCGAACTGCAGGTCATTCTTACAAAGATCAGGCAAGTGATCAAAGAGGCTGCGCCAGATGCGAAGGAAAAGATCAGCTATCAGATGCCGGCTTTTGAGCTGAACGGAAACCTGGTCTATTATGCGGCTTTCAAAAAGCATATTGGGTTCTATCCGACAGCTGGCGGAGTTAGTGCTTTTCAGGAGGAACTGTCTGCTTACAAAGGGGCCAAAGGCTCCGTACAATTCCCGTTTAATAAGCCTATTCCGTATGAGTTAATCGGAAGGATTACTGCCTATAGAGCGGCGCAGAACAGGGAGAAGGGGAGCAAATAGCATGAGCGAAGTTTACTTGGTTCGTCCTGCTATGGAGTGGAAACAAGCCTATCTGGATTTTTATCAGGAATGGATAACAAGCGGAGAAGATATCGTTCCGTGGGTGGTGGAGCAGGATCCATCCGATTTTGAAGCGATGATTCAGTGGCTGGATGATCACTCCAACGGTATTGATCTGCGTGAAGGATGGGTGCCTGATACGACCTTTTGGCTGGCTACAGCAGATCGGGAAATTGTTGGTGCAGTCAATATCCGTCATGAGCTGACGCCGTGGCTGATGGACAGGGGTGGACATATCGGATATGGAATCCGCCCTTCGGAAAGAAGAAAAGGGTATGCGACTAAGCTGCTTTCGCAGTCACTTCAGAAATTGAAGGAGCTTGGTGTTCATCAGGCTCTCGTCGTTTGTGATGAGAGTAATGTGGCATCTGCCAAGACGATTCTTAACAATGGCGGTAAAGAAAATGAACGTTTTATTGAGGAAAATGGCAATGTGATCAGACGGTTCTGGATCGAACTCTAAAATGAGAAAAGAGGGTTTATATGAGTCAAACTTTACTTAATCATCTTGCTTTTGTACGTCAAGTTACGATAACTGCAACACAAGGGTTGCCGGAACAAGCGTTAGATTACATACCTGAGGGCTTTAATAACAATATCAGATGGAATCTTGGTCATATTTTTGTCATCCAGGAGAAATTCGCTTTTCAATTTGCGGGTGAGCCTATGCAATTACCGGATAACTTTGAACGTTGGTTTGCCAAAGGGACGAAACCTGCAGATTGGAAAGAAGAGCAGCTTCCAACCCTCGATGAATTGCTGAAGCTGCTTGCTGAGCAGCCTGTACGAATTCAAAAGGAATTGCAGCATCGTCTGGACGAGCAGGTGAAAGCCCCACTCACAACTGGTAACGGCTTGACCTTAAGCACCATTGAGGAGTTCCTAAGCTATACCCTGTTCCACGAAGGGATTCACTTCAACGCGATTAATACATTGAAACGATTTGCGGCTAACAGCCTGTAAGGAAACCTCCCTAAAATCTAGGTTGACTGTTTCGAAATTTGTCAATTTTCACACAAGCCAGTCGAAAAGCTTTGGGCAGCTTAATCAACATGTCACCTTTCATCGCATATAGTGTAGTAAGGTGGTGATGATGAAGTGACATTTACACTTGTCGACTGGATTAAGTACACGTTATGGGGCGTATTCGGATTCATGATTATTGATTTCGTAATTGCCTTTTCCAAGTCGTTCTGGGAAGGAAGCTTCAAGCAGACATCATTTCTTCCTTATCTGAAGGACATTCTATTCTACGTATATCCGCTATATTTCCTCATATCGATTGTATCCCTGGACCCGACGGAATGGACGCTAATTACGTTGTACTTCATAGGCGGACTATCGCTTATAGTCAAGTACGTAATCGACATTATCGACCGGTTCCGTCCAAAAGGCGAAGAAGAAATAGACTAAGTGCACTACGCAAGCAAAGGTTCTTCCTAGCTGTTGTTTCCGGATTCTTTGAACAATCGTACTAGTGGTCCGAATCCGGCAACTACCTCAGAACCTTTACTTGCTCCGTTTCGAACAAGTGAAAAAGGTTCATCACTGCTCGATGAACCGCAAAAAGAAAAGACCCCTTGAGGGTCTTTTTTTGCATGTGAGCACGTCAATCCAAATAAGTCGCAAAAACCGTACTACAGATGTCAAGCGTGCGAGCAGCATAATGCTGCGAGCCAGAGAGAGGAGCGGGTAAAATAAAAAAAGACCCGCAAAGGTTTTAACTGTTTCATCCTAAAACGATGAAACAGTTTCTTTTGTGGCGTAACGTGTGGCACGGAGCAAGTAAATGTGCTGGAGAAGCGTAGCGTTCGCCTTTGTTTCCGGATTCGGACCATTGGGCCGATTGTTCAAGGAATCCGGAAACAACAGCGATCGGAAGAACATTCACTTGCGCAGTGCCATGCCCTTTAGGTTACCCACAACTAAACCCGAGCATCGTCCCGATACTCTTGGGGAGTCACATCAAAGAACTTCTTAAACACGCGGATGAAATACGCTGTGTTATTATACCCGACAATCTCAGCGATCTCGAACACTTTCCCCGGCGTCGTTCGAAGCAGGAAAGCCGCTTTTTCCATACGCAGCCGATACACATACTCCGTCAGCGGTTCACCGGTCTCGGCTTTATAGATCTTCGACAGGTATACAGGGTGAAGATGAACATGATCAGCAATTGCAGGTAAGGACACATCCTTCGCCAGATGAATATCGATGAAGGACCGAACTGAACGGACGATGGAGCTATGATTATCCTTCAGCTCTTGCTCCGCATCTTCCCGGATTCCCTGCAAAATACGAATCGACCACTCCATCAATTGTGCCGCAGTGGTATAAGCAGGAGAATGGAAGAACTTCAAGGCTTCAGGAGACAGAACCGTTGACAACAGCTTGCCATTTTTGTGGATGATATACGAAAAGGCTCCCGCCAGCACGTGATAAGCCTCAATCAACTGCTCGGATACATCCTGCTCATTACCCGCCTCCAGCATATCCTTGAAGATATGCCGGATTTTGGCCTCAATGTCATCAAACCTTCCGGCATCCAGAAGACTAATCAGGGTAGGAGGCTCGTATAAAGACCAAATCGTATGGATCGGGCTAGTCTCCACGGCTTCTTGTGTGGTGACGAATAATCCTTTCCCATGTCCCATCTTCCTGCGCATAGTAGTAACGGCTTGCTCGTAGATCTCTTTAGCCTGACTAGGAAACTGCCCCCAGCCTCCGACCAGTATGGAGATGGCTCCCTTAAGATAGTTCTGAACATTCGTTTGGATTTGCGCGGCATAACGTTCCAGCAGACTCTTCGCATCCATTCCCGCAAGGGAAGAATCCCTTGGCTTGACCAGCAGTACGATATAATCATGGGCATCGCGAGTATGCCAGATATAATAATCATTTTGCATCATTTCACTTGTAATATTGCAGATGGCATATTCCATAAGCGCCGCATCTTGTCCGGGCATTTCTGCAAAACGCTCTTCCATCCGAATAAGCATTATACCTATGTTATCTCCATCAGCAAAAGGCAGGCCAAGCAGCTTCAGCTTGTCCGCCACTGCAGCCTGCGAGCTGCCTCTAAGCAGCTCATTCAGCGTGTTAGCACGAAGCAAAGGCAGATTCTCGTTTAAGGTATAAAGCGTCTTTTGGTAGGAAGCAACCTCTTCCCATTTTTCCTTGATCTGATTAACGACACGTTGTACGGACTCAAGAAGATCCTCGTCACTTACCGGCTTGAGCAAGTAATCAAAGGTATTCTGGGCAATTGCTTGTTTGGCATAGTCAAAATCGGCATAGCCGGTGAGCAGAATCGTTTTTACATGCGGCCATTTGTTGTTAATCTGCGTTATTAGCTCAATCCCCGACATCCCCGGCATTCGGATATCTGTGATGACAATATCGACGGCATGATCCTCCATAATTTGAAGGGCCATTGGGCCGGATAAGGCTTCATGTACAACCGTAATTCCGCATTCTTCCCATGGAATCGTCTCAGCTAGTGTCTCTACAACGGACCGTTCATCATCTACCAATAAAAGCTGTAACATGCTGTTTCACCTGCTTTTTTATATAATTTAAGATCTAGTGTCATTCCAAGAAATAGTTGTCTTGACTCCGCCTAATTCCGAACGGGAATAGGAGAGTCCAGCTTCTTCGCCAAATAAATAAATCAATCTCTGATGTACATTCCATGTCCCGCAGCCCATCTTATCATCAAGCGGCTTGGTCAGGCTGAGCTGCAGCTCATTTATCTTTTCATCGGACATACCAACCCCGCTGTCTTCTACGGTAATTCTGTAAACGCCATCATTTTCATGAAAACCTCGGATGATGATCTCCCCATCCTCCACCTGCGGTTCAAGACCGTGGATAATGGCATTCTCAACAATCGGCTGCAAGGTTAGTCGGGAAATCGTTTTGTCCAATATATCATCGGGCACATCAATCGTAAATCGCATCCTCTCAAGTCGGAGAGACTGGATTTCCAAGTAATTGGTGATCATACTGACCTCTTCGCGAATCGTAGCGACATCGTTCTCGGACCTCGTAATGTATCGGAAATACTCCCCTAAATTCAGCGCCATGGCAACCACAGCTTTTTCGTTTTTCATCCGAGCCATGTTCTTGATATAGAACAGACAGTTGTATAGAAAATGCGGGTTGATCTGGGATTGAAGATGCTTTAGGGTCGCCTCGCGCCTGCGAAGCTTCTCTTCGTATACATTCTCAATCAGCTCTTGAATCCGCTGAGCCATGATGTTGAATCTTGCCAGTAATAGGCTGAATTCACTGTTGCCGGAGTGACGCAAACGGACCGAAAAGTCGCCAGATGACAGACGTTTTGTCCCACGAACAAGCTGCAAGAGTGGCAGCTGAACACTGCGGTAGATAACGAATATAACCGCAATACTCATGACAAGCAGGACTGCAATTGAGGTATAGAATAAATTCCTGCTGTTTGTGATGGGACTTAGAATTTGCTGCATCGGAACATAATCGACGTAATACCAATCCAGACTTTTGGATTTGATGTAAGAGACATAGTATTCGGTGTTATCCAGCTTTGTACGGAATCCTCCTTTGTCGCCAAGACGGGATGATTTCAGCTTTTGCGATAAAAGGGAGATCTTTGGTTCGTTGGCCGTTTTGTTCCGGATCGTACCTTGTGTGGCGTTAAACAGGAAAGGATCTCCGCTGTTGTTCACTTTGTTCTCGTCCAGCATGGTCTTTATGTGATTGATTGGAAAGTTGATCTTTGTAATCAATCGAGCATGACGGGGATTAGACATCGCTGTCGTTGGCTCGGTTGCGTACCAAACGAAGCTGTCCCCCATATACTCCCATGATTTGAGGAACGGTTTAGTAAAAGCATCCTCTTGATAAGAGATCGTATTGTAATATTCCGTCGACAGAGCGTCTCCGGTGCGTGGGAAGTATAACGTGATCGTAGAATGCCATTTGCTGGCGGCATTGTACAGATTCATTTTTTCCAGAATAGCAACACTTAGTTTCACACGTTCATAAGGCTGCCCTTTGAAGTCAGGACGCTGGAAATCCTGGATACTGGAGTCTTGTCCAATCGATACGCCATAGAGTGATAATTGATAAATATTAGACTCCACCTGGGCAGCAAAGGAGGACAAACGATTGGTTGTACCGCTTTGAATTTCATTCTCGATCACGCGTACACTTTCCCGGTTGGAGTAGGTGTAAAGGGATAGGACCGGTATGAGCAGAAGCAGGACCAGAAGTGTGATTTTGGTGAAAACATTAAAGCGCAGCAGCAAAGAGAGGCCCCCTAAGATAGTTAAAATATCAATATCGTTGTTGCAATATTAGGATATAGATCGGAAATCGGCGTTGCTATAATCGTTATATTACAAGGTCAGGACGACCTAGCAAAGTAAAATATTTTGTCAGAACATGGGGGATGCCGCGGTGAAAGACACAGTTATACCATCAACAACGCAACAAAAAAAACGCCGTGTTTCCAAAAACAAATGGAACATGAAACGGAATTGGCCGCTTCACTTGATGCTCTTGCCGGCGCTTTTGCTTGTCATTATTTTTCAATACGTCCCGATGGCCGGGATTGTTATTGCCTTCCAAGATTTTAAGCCTTGGAAAGGATTAACCGGTTCCGAATGGGTAGGACTAGACAACTTCCGCTTCCTGTTCAAATACCCGGATATTGATCAGGTGATCTGGAATACGCTCGTTATCGCCTTCTTCAAGATGGCTGCCGGACTGGTTGTTCCGTTCCTATTCGCCATTCTGCTCAATGAGATTAGGATGATGGCATTCAAGCGTGTAACACAAACGCTGGTCTACTTACCGCATTTTATGTCGTGGGTTATTCTCGGGGGCATCTTGCTCGATATTCTGTCTCCAGACGGAGGGCTCGTCAATAAGCTAGTGACGGCACTTGGAATGAAGCCAATCTTCTTTCTCGGGGATAATAACTGGTTCCGATTTACCCTGATTATCAGTGATGTCTGGAAGGAATTTGGATTCGGAACGATTGTCTTCCTTGCTGCTTTAGCGGGGATTAATCCGGCGCTTTATGAAGCGGCAGAGGTAGATGGCGCGACTAGGCTAAGACAGACCATTCACATTACGATGCCGGCGCTGATGCCAATTGCCATTGTGCTTGGAACGTTATCAATTGGCAATATTCTGAATGCAGGCTTTGATCAGGTCTTCAACCTCTACAACCCTCTCGTGTATGAGAAGGGAGATATTATCGACACCTTCGTTTATCGGCTTGGGATTCTAAATGGGAAAATGAGCTTTGCAACGACGGTTGGCCTGTTCAAATCCGTTGTCGGAATTGTGCTCATTGCCACTTCGTATCGATTAGCCTATAAATTTGCGAACTATCGCGTCTTCTAAGGGGGTTCTTCTTTTGTATTACAAAACGTTTGGCTACAGGCTTTTTAATATCGGCAACTATGTGTTTCTAGGCCTTCTATCGCTCTTATGTATTCTGCCTATTGTTCATATCCTTGCGGTATCGCTCAGCAGTATGGCACCAGCTAATGCTAATCTCGTAGGCTTCTGGCCAATGGGGTTTACGACAGATGCTTATGCGAAGACGTTTGGTAATTCCAACTTCCTTAACTCCTTGTGGATATCGGTCGAACGGACCGTATTGTCTACGGTGATTGGCATGATCATTGTGTTACTGACTGCCTACCCTCTGTCAAAGGATGACCAGAATTTCAAAGGACGCACGATGTATATCTGGATTTTCGTCTTTACGATCTTATTCAGCGGGGGACTTATCCCAAGCTACATTCTGATTCAAAAGATTGGACTAATGGACTCCATTTGGGCACTTATTCTGCCGGGTGCGGTGTCGGTTTATAACATCATTCTGATGCTGAACTTTTTCCGCGGCTTGCCCAAAGAGCTTGAAGAAGCAGCACATCTAGACGGTGCGGGTCAGCTCAAAACGCTTGTTCTTGTGTTCATTCCTTTGTCTATGCCTTCCATTGCAACGCTGTCTCTGTTCACGATGGTTTACCAGTGGAACTCGTGGTTTGACGGCATGATCTACATGCGGGATATCAAGGATTATCCTCTGGCTTCACTGCTTCAGACGATTATTGTGCAGCAGGATTTCAGTAAGATCAATGTCGATGCCAAACAATTGGAGAATATCTCGAACCGTACCGTACGTGCGGCTCAGATCTTTATCGGTGCACTTCCGATTCTTCTCGTGTATCCATTCCTTCAGCGCTTCTTCGTAAAAGGGATGGTCATTGGCGCGGTAAAAGAATAGCCATAACAACTGTTGTAAGAAGGGGCCGCGCAAGCGGCCTCATCTATGATAAAAAACGAAAGTAACTAAGGAGGATATGATGGTTAAAAAATGGATGTCTCGAATGGTCATATGCAGTCTGTTGGCTTCCTTCGCCAGCCCCGTTATCGGAGTGAATAGTACGTATGCTGCAGAGTCAACTCCAGTGAAGTCGTTTCAAGATCTAGAATGGCACTGGGCAAAATCGGCGATAGACCGTATGGCCTCACTTGGTATTGTAAGCGGTTACGATACGGGGGGCTTTAAACCCGGCTTATCAATCAGCAGAGCTGAATTTATAACAATGCTGGATCGTGTATTTGGTTTTTCTGGTACGGAATCAACAGCCTATGATGATGTAGCAGCGGATGCCTGGTATTATGATGCGGTTACAAGAGCAAGCGGTTCAGGCGTTGTGAATGGGATGGATAAGGATCATTTTGCACCAAATGCACAGATTACGAGAGAAGATGCTGCAGTTATGATCGATCGGGCGTTTGAGCTCTCAACAGGCAGCGAATCCGATGCCGAACTTAAGCAGTTTAAGGATTATAGGGCTGTTTCCAGCTATGCAAAGAAAGCGCTTTCTTATTTGATGGGTGAGAAGGTTATGAAAGGCTTCAACGGTAAGCTACAGCCAAAGTCGCCAATTACACGTGCTGAATCTGCTGTTCTCTTGTCCGGCATGATTGGTGATTTGATCACCAAGCCAGTCGTCTATGATGCTTCCAAAGTAGAGGGCAATCTGATCATCCGCGCAACCGATGTTACGGTCAAGAATACAGCGGTGCATGGCAGTCTGCTTCTTGCCGAAGGAATCAAGGAGGGCGACGTTACGCTGGAAGGTGTTACGGTTACAGGTAAGACCGTTATTAAGGGAGGCGGAAGCCATTCGGTTGTCTTTAATGGTGCCCAGCTGAATGACGTTTCCATTAACAAACCTGGAAGTTCCGTTCGAGTTGTTTTTCAGAATGGTACTCATGCAGAGCAGGTAAGAATTTTAACACCAACAGATTTTGAATGGTCTGAAGATAGTGAAGTAAAATCCCTCCAGGTTCAGTCAGATGGTGTTACGGTGAATGATAAGCCAATTCCTACGGGTACGGAGACTTCGTTAGGAGCCGGAGCATCCGGTACAACAAATCCGCCAACCACTACAAACCCGCCGTCAACTTCAGGAGAGACACCGGTACCGTCAACGACGATTCCAGATAAGGACTGGCAGCTGGTCTGGAATGATGAATTTAATAAACCAGCTATCGATACGACCAAATGGACGGTCGTGGACACGGATGTTGTCTACAACAATGAGCTGGAATATTACACGCCAAATAATGCCGCTATTGAGAAGGATGGAGACCGCAGCGTTCTGAGCATTAAGGCTAAGAAAGAAGAGTATAAGGGCAGCAGCTATACGTCTGCGAAGCTGATAACGAAAGAAAAAGGCGACTGGACTTACGGTAAAATGGTCGTTCGCGCCAAGCTGCCTGTTCAGCAGGGTATGTGGCCTGCGATGTGGATGATGCCAACCGATGAAGCGCATTACGGCGGATGGCCGGCTTCCGGTGAGATTGACATGATGGAGCTTATTGGCGGAGCGAACAAAAACAAGGTTTTTGGTACACTTCACTATGACAGTGTTCAACCAGACGGTTCACATGGTTCCGTTCAGAGCAGCTATGTGCTGCAGAATGGTGCGACCTTTGCCGACGACTATCATGATTTTCAATTAGAATGGCTGCCAGGCGTTATCCGTTTCTATGTTGATGGCCAGCTTTATCATGAAGTGAGAGATTGGAAGACCAAGGGACCGGGGCAGCCAGAATACTATACCTATCCCGCACCATTTGATAGACCCTTCTACATGATTCTGAATCTGGCAGTAGGCGGAGACTGGCCGGGAGCGCCAAATGGAGATTTTACAGCAGATCAGATGAACGTGGACTTTGTACGGGTGTATGAATATAAGAACCTGGACAGCTGGGAAGATGTAACGGGTAATCCTCCTGCACCTGAACCAAAACGTGCGCCGCAAGAGGACGGCAATTTGCTCTACAATGAGAAGTTTATGCAAGCCACAGATGCAAATGGAATCCCACCATATTGGCAGTTCCTTCTGAACGAAGGCGGAAGTGGTCAAGTGACTGTTGTGGATGATGAGGCAAAAGGGAAAGCGGCTAAAGTATCGATCACGAATGCCGGTACCCAGGTCTATTCCGTACAACTGACTCAAATGCCGGTCTACCTGCAAAAGGGCAAGAAATATAAAGTGACCTATGACGCCAAAGCGGATGCGGAACTGAACATTATGTCGAAGGTGAATCAGTTTGAGAAGAACTGGAAAGTGTACTCCGGCGAACAGCAGAGCCATCTGACGACAGAGTGGCAGTCCTATGAATATAACTTTGACATGTTAGAAAGCACTGATAATAATGCTAGATTTGAATTTAATCTTGGCAAAGATGCAGTAACAAGTGCCTATTTCGCAAATGTGAGGCTTGTAGAAATCGGAGAGGCTTCCCCTCAGCCGGAAATTCCGGTGGAACGGACGACGCTGCCCGATGGTAACCTCATCTATAACGGTACATTTGATCAAGGCTCGAACCGACTAGCCTTCTGGACAACTTCAGTAGCCGAGGATGCATCAGCTGATTTCAGCGTGAATAATTTCCTCGCGTTCCCTGTGATGGAGCGGCAATTGGCTGTTGATGTTGCCAATGGAGGAGCGGAAGCGTGTGCTGTAGCCGTCTCTCAACCAGGATTGGTGCTGGAGAAAAACAGCGAGTACGCGATTTATTTTGATGCCAAATCCGACACGGCTCGTGAGATGGATCTTGATGTGGTGAGCAGTCACCCTGTTTTGTTTCCAAGTGGTAGTGAAATTTCTCTTGGGACAACCATGCAAACCTACTCGACAGAGGTTGTGATCGGGGAGGGTGCAGATAAGGCTGAAGCGGAGCTCAAGCTGTTATTTGGCGGAGAGAACGGCAAGGTACTGGTAGACAATGTTCGATTGGTGAAGCGTGGCGCACCTGTCTCGGTATCGGGTTATACTCATATTCCTGCTGCCGGTGCGTGGGAGATGCAGGGCTTGCAGCTTGAGAACGCAAGTGAAGGCGGCAAGAATGTCGCCTATATGGACGAAGGTGATACGCTGCGATACAAGATTAGTGTCGAACGTTCCGGTGAGTATGCGATTTCAGCGAGAGTAGCGAGTGGTCAAGAGGATTCGCAAGTCCGATTGAACGTCAAAGACGAGACAGGTGGCCTTATTGCACAGTCAACTTATGATCTTGGCAGCACAGACGGATGGCAAAAGTATAAGACGATTTATTTGGATCAAGTAGAATTGGAAGCTGGTAACAGCTATTACCTTGATTTCGAGGGATACGGATACAACACTCTTTGGGTAGATATGTCGCCTAATATCGTGTTGAATGGTGATTTTGTTACGGACCTGAGCAGCTGGAACCTTACTCCTGGAGAACCTGCTTCTATGAGCAGATCGAGTGAAGGAGAGTTAGTAGCGGAGCTGCCGGGAACAAGCCAGAACTGGTGGGATTACACGCTGCAGCAGAGCAACGTGAACATGGTGAAGGGCAAAACTTACAGGCTGGAGTTTGATGCGTCTGCGTCGAGCTTGAAAAATATGCAGGTGGTTGTCTCGCAGAGCAGCGGCGAATTCGCCAAGTATCTGGAGCAAACAGCGTCACTAGGAGCGGATCAAGCCCATTTTGCCTACGACTTTACAATGGGCAGCGATTCGGATCCAGCATCTGTCCTTGTCTTTGGATTAGGCAACCCGGCAGCTAGTGAGGGTGCAAACTCGGTTGCGATCGATCACATTATGCTGTATGAAGTGAATGGTTCGGCAGAGACAGGAGGGCAGCCTCTTAACGTAAACCTGCTGCAAAATGGCGGCTTTACAAGTGGAACAGAGGGATGGTTCTCCTATACGGCAGCTCCTGGCCAGCTTGCTATCGCCGCAAATAATAACAGGCTTGAGGCTTCCATCGGATCAGTAGGCGATAATGCTTGGGATCGGCAGGTGATCCAGGAGGGCTTCGCGATTCAGCAAGGCTCTAAGTATCAGTTTACTTTCAAAGCGAAGGCTAATACGGCTAGAAAATTAGGAATTGGCATTGGCTGGGTAGATGTTCCGGCTGGATATGCGTGGCATGGTTACTTTGGCCAGCAGGTCGATCTGACGACAGAGGAGCAGACCTTCACTTTTACCTTTGATGTGACAGATGGCAGCTATGACCCTTCTCGTATTTCCTTCGATATGGGCAATATTGCGGGCGGCAACGCCGGTGATACAACCATTACGATCTCGGATGTAAATCTGGTCAATTTGGGACCGATCTAACATCATTTTATAGATCGAAAATGTACGGTTGGAAGGAGGGATAGGGGAAGGCTGGCTGATTTACAGTGTCCTATCACATTTGGAGGTGTTGTATGAAAAAGAAAGCATCACTCGTTATGGCTGGTTCGGCAATTGTATCGATGTTATTCGTTTCAAGTTCGTACGGAGCTACTGAGTTTTGGGAACCTTTGACGTACTATAATCCTGCAACCTGGCAAAAGGCGGATGGTTACTCGAACGGCGGTATGTTTAACTGTACCTGGCGTGCGAACAATGTGAGCTTCACGAGTGACGGCCATTTGAAGCTGGGCCTAACAAGCTCTGCCTACAACGTATTTAATTGCGCGGAATACCGTTCCGTTAACAAGTATGGTTATGGTCTCTATGAGGTCAGCATGAAGCCGGCTAAAAACACGGGTATCGTATCTTCTTTCTTCACCTACACCGGCCCGTCTGATGGCACGCCATGGGATGAGATTGATATTGAGTTCCTCGGCAAAGACACAACCAAGGTGCAGTTCAATTACTTTACCAATGGTATAGGCGGACACGAGAAAGTGGTAGATCTAGGCTTCGATGCGTCACAAGGCTTCCATACTTATGCTTTCAATTGGCAGGCAGGCTCTATCAAGTGGTATGTTGACGGTGTGCTCAAGCATACGGCTACTTCAACGATCCCGACTAATCCAGGCAAAATCATGATGAACATTTGGAACGGCACAGGTGTAGACAGCTGGCTCGGTGCCTATAATGGCGCCAATCCCCTCTATGCCGAATATGATTGGATGAAATATACGAGCAATTAAAGCGGAAAACGGTGCAGGAGGCTCCTGCACCGTTTTTGTGCAAATAATTCCCGGCTAGTAGTTAGTGGCCTCGTACAGTAAAATTTTAAAGATATATATTCAATTTTTAACATCCTAAGGAAGTGCAATTGATGTTGCAATCTTAGTATAGAACGAGGTAGTCCAACTCCTTAATATAGGTTTTGTAAACTACTACATTGCACTGGGGGAAATGCAGTTGAAAGAAAATAAAAGAAAGTTGCTGCCTACGATGGTGCTCGCGGGAGTTATGTCTCTAACAGCGATCACTACTGCGTGCGGCAACAATAACAATGCACCGGACAATGCCAATGCAAGTACAAATGCAAATGCCAGCAATGCGCCTGCTAATAACGCTGCTGCAGAAAATGCAACAAACGAGCTTAAAAAATATGATCCACCGATCACAATCAGCTACTTGCGCCCATGGGGCCCCGATGTAACGTTCAAAGAGGGTGAAGATGCCGACAATAACGTACATACAAAGTGGGCACTTGATAAATTCGGAATTCAGCTGAAGAACCAATGGATTGCGCCTTCGACGAACAATGCGTTTGAAACAAAGCTTCGCTTGTCTCTTGCGACGAATGAAAAAATGCCGGATATCATCTCTTACCGTGGCGACTTCACCCTCGTAAGAGAGCTGATCGACTCCGGACGTTTCATAGATGCTGGTGAATTGTTCGACAAATATGCCAGCCAAACTTGGAAAGATGCTATGAACGAAGATCCTACTGTATGGTATCCGTACATGGAGGATGGCAAACGAGTTGGTATTCCAATTCTCGATTACGCTTACAATGGCGACCCGGTTATGTGGATTCGCGAAGACTGGATGCAGAAGCTTGGACTTCCAGCTCCTAAGACCTTGGCTGATCTCGAAAAAGTTATGGATGCCTTCACCAATCAGGATCCGGATGGCAACGGCAAGAAAGATACGTACGGTCTCGCGATCGGCTTCAAAAACTGGCTCAACACGTGGATGTCTGATGCAGGCTGGATCTTCGGCATGTATGGCACGCAGCCAAACCAATGGAATAAAGCAGCAGACGGCACGCTCGAGTACGGTTCCGTTTCCGCAGGCTCGAAGCAAGCACTCGCAACGCTTCAAAGCTGGATGAGCAAAGGCTATCTGCCGACAGAAGCGGGCTTGTACGACGAGACGAAAGCGTCGGAAGATTTCACAGCAGGCAAAGCAGGTATCGTTGTTGGTCCTCACTGGATGCCGGCATGGCCGCTTGAAGATGTGAAGAAAAATAATAAAGATGCGCAATACAAAGCATACGCGCTGCCTGCTGGACCAGACGGCAAAGTGGGACGTCATGGTACAACTAACTCCAACGGTGTTGTGTTGATTAATGCAGAGATGGAGCATCCAGAAGCGTTCTTCGAATATCAGAACTACCTGTTCGACCAATTCGCGAATCCTCCAGCTGGTGGGGAGTTCGAGAATGGTATGGCAGAAGGTTATGACTGGGTAATGGTAGACGGTGAAGTGAAAAAAGATGCTGCAAGCACAGGCGGCTTTGCTCCAGAGAAGTATACGCTCACATTTGATGGAGCACGTATTCCAGGTCTGAACATGCAAGTACTTGCAAAGCTGGCGAATGGCGAAGAGGCAACTACACCGCTTGAGAAGAAGAACAAATTAAGCGCGACTCAGCCACTCCTCGAAGCAGCTAAGATCGTTCTGGAACAGAAGGATGCGGTTATGCCGCAAATGTTCACAGGTGCTCCAACAGAAACGATGCAAACGAGCAATGATATTTTGACGAAGATGGAGAAAGATACATTCTCTCAAATCATCTACGGCAAAGCTTCTGTTGATTCCTTCGACAAATTCGTAGAGAAGTGGAAATCTTCCGGCGGCGACAAAATTACGCAAGAAGTGAATGACTGGTACAAATCCGTGAGTGCTGGTGCAAAATAATAAAGGTTAGGCAAACGAGTGACCGCTTCTCCCATATGGAGAGGCGGTCACTTTTTTAATAAAGCAAATCCTTTTCTACTATTCACTCCTTTAAGAGTTTGCTATAGTAGGGGGTATTTAATAAGTACTCACTATTTGGGAAAATAAGAGGTGCTCAAATGAGATCGATTATGATTATGCTGGACACTTTGAATAGACGTGCTCTATCCGCGTATGGCGGAGAAGGCGTGATAACGCCGAACATAGATCGGCTTGCTGAGCAGTCTGTTGTATTCGACCAACACTGGTCCGGCTCATTACCATGTATGCCGGCTCGCAGAGATATGATGACCGGGCGTGCTGCTTTTCTTGAAAAAGGGTGGGGCGGCATCGAGCCGTTTGACCAAACCTTGCCGGCTGCCCTTCGGGAAGCAGGCGTATTCAGTCACATCGTCACCGATCATTATCATTACTTTGCGACAGGTGGAGAAAATTACTGCCAGTCTTTCTCGACTTGGGATTTCCACCGGGGGCAGGAGGATGATCCTTGGTTGTCTTCTGTCGCAGATCTGCCGAAGCGGGCTGAGTATTACGGTCAAGTGAGGGAGCAATGTGATAAGAATCGGACGCAGTTCATCCGGGAGGAAGACTATCCGGGACCACGGACGATTCAAGCGGCATGTGATTGGCTGGAGAGGAATGGGCGGGAAGACCGTTATTTTCTAACCGTTGAAGCGTTTGATCCGCATGAGCCTTTTGATACACCTGATCATTATTTGGAGATGTATCAAGACAGCTATGAAGGTCCGGCTTATAGCTGGCCGAAGTACGGCACGGTTGATGTACCACCTGATGCCCTTGCCCATATCCAGAAGCGTTATGCTGCGACACTTACTATGATTGATGTGTGGCTTGGCAAGTTGTTTGATACGATGGAACGGCTGGATATTTTGGATGATACGATGATTATCTTCACAACTGACCATGGCTTATTGCTCGGCGAGCATGAGCAGACAGGCAAGAATGTGATGCATGTCTATAATGAGCTAGCTAATATTCCGCTTATGATCAGGCTTCCTGAAGGTCAGGGAGCGGGGACACGGATCAAGGCGCTTACACAAAATATTGACCTCATGCCAACTATTCTTGATTATATGGGCGTAGAAATTCCGGAAACGGTGCAAGGAGCTTCACTTCGTCTATTAATTGAAGGAACGCAGGAGCATATTCGGGAGGCTGCTTTATACGGTTATCATGGGATGTGCGTGAACGTAACGGATGGTCGTTATACTTACATGCGCGCACCTGTCTCCCCGGATAATTATCCGTGTTATACGTACACGGCGATGCCAACGACGTTCCGCTCTTATCTAGGGCGTATCGCTCCTGAACAGATCGAAGCGGGACGATTCCTGCCTTATACGTCTTATCCAGTCTTCAAAATTCCGGAAAGCACGAAAGGCTTGAAGTACGCACGGAATCAATTCGTTATGGAAACACGTCTTTATGACCTTTCGAATGATCAAGCCCAGGAACATCCGCTGCATGATGAAGCGGCAGAGGCTAGAATGATTGAGCTGCTTATTAATGGAATGAGGCAAGCTGGAGCACCCGAGGAACAATATGTCAGACTAGGCTTGGCTTAGGCAGGGAGGAATACAAATATGGCAGAAGATTCGCAAGGCAATCCATTGAAATCTTGTTGTTCAACGCAGCGTTCGTCTATTGTAATTGAGCCTAAGAACCTTAAGCTAAAAGCAGGCGTTCAAGTGGTGAAAGCTAATCCTTCAAATGAGGATACGACAGGAATGGTCCTCATTCCAGGAGGAACCTTTCTTATGGGTACTAACGATAAGGAAGGATTTCCGGCTGATGGAGAAGGACCGATCCATGCGGTTACGGTCTCGGATTTTTATATGGATGAGTGTGCCGTAACGAATGAACAGTTCGAACGGTTTATCGCGGCAACCGGTTATGTGACGGAAGCCCAGCAATTCGGCTGGTCTTATGTGTTCCATTCTTTTGTATCGGAAGCTGATGCGGCAAAAGTCACGATGACTCCACAGTCTGCTCCATGGTGGTTCCCTATTGAAGGGGCCGATTGGAATCATCCCGAGGGACCAGATTCCGGTATCGAAGGTCGGGAGGATCATCCGGTTGTTCATGTGTCCTGGAATGATGCGATGGCCTATTGCAAGTGGGCAGGCAGAAGGCTTCCTACAGAAGCGGAATGGGAATATGCCGGAAGAGGCGGCCTTGTTCAGAAGCGCTACCCTTGGGGGGACAAGCTGAAGCAAGGCGGAGAGCATCACTGCAACATTTGGCAGGGCAAGTTCCCGGTCAAAAATCACGCCAGCGACGGTTTCCTCGGAACCGCTCCAGTACGAAGCTTCAAGCCTAACGGTTATGGCCTCTATAATATGGCGGGTAATGTATGGGAATGGTGTTCAGACTGGTTCAGCCCAGCCTATTACCAAAGCGGCGAGAGTGACAATCCGCAAGGCCCGCGAGGCGGAGAAGGAAGAGTAATGCGAGGTGGTTCTTATCTATGCCACAGCTCTTACTGCAACCGATACCGGGTAGCTGCACGTAATAAAAACACCCCCGACAGCTCAACAGGCAATGCGGGCTTCCGAACGGTGCTGTCAGCAACACAATAAAGCAAAGGACCGTCTTCCCAAGGAGACGGTCCTTGCTTGTTTATGGACAGTTAGACTGATTCATTCTTTTGATCCCTATTATAACCCCAGCCTATCTTAGCGCCACGTATCCACATACCCATTAATTGATGTCCTGCAATCTCAGTCTGTAAACTACACGCCCCGTATGTTGGATTTCATCCATTATAGCTCCCCTTCTTCCCTCATATCAGTCTCTATGTTGGATTTCATCCAGCATAATTCCGCTAGATGAAGGTTAATTGAACCTTGGTGACTTTTTTGCTGTACGGAATCCAATATAGACGAACAAGTAAAGCTCGTGACAATCTTCTTACTGGATGAAATCCAACATAGCCATGCTTAAGCTGTATGATTCCTGAGTAGCAGCTCGCCGATGTGTCACAGCTATTTTGTCCTAGGCTCCTTCTGCTATCGACAGGTCACAATCGTATCCTTTCAGGTCACCGGATTGGTAGTTAGGCCTCCCCCTGAACTCTTACAATTAACTCATGAACCACGGCATACCGGGGTCAACAAACGACAAAGAGTTGATAAAGGGAAGGGAGCAACAATCATGTTAAAGAGCAAAAAAATGCTTATTACGCTTAGCTTGCTGGCTGTATCGATGTCGCTCGCAGCATGCGGCGGCAACAACAATAAGACAACCGCAAACAATGCAAATGCCTCCGCTAGCACAAATACAAACGCTAACTCACCAGCTTCGGAATCACCAAGCACGGATGCTGCAGCAACAACAGAAGTCACGGGTCCAACGGAAGAGAAGCCAGCGGAACTGACAATCTGGCCAGACACTGCAGAAGATAAACTCGCGGTTATCCAAGCAGCGGCAGACAAATACACAGCCGCAACAGGAATCAAAATCAACATTAAACCGGTAGCGATGAACGATCAGCCGGATGTTCTTGCCCTTGACGGTCCTGCAGGCAAAGGTCCAGACCTGTTCTACCAGCCGGGCATCGGCAGCCTTGTTGTGAAAGGTCTCGTTCAAGAAGTGAAAGCTTCCGACGAAGTGAAGGGGACTTACACACCTGAAGCATTGGCAGCTCTTAGCCAAGACGGCGTGCTCTACGGTCTTCCGCTCGTAACTGAAACGTATGCTCTTTTTTATAATAAGAAGCTTGTTCCTACGGCACCGGCAACGATTGCGGAACTGGAGCAAATTATGAAAGATCAAACCGACGCGAAGAAACAAAACTACGGCTTCCTCTTCGAAGCAGCGAACTTCTACTTTGCTTGGGGCTTCCTTGGTGGTGAAGGCGGCTACATCTTCAAAGACAATGCCGGCAAATACGACATCAACGATATCGGCCTCAATAAAGAAGGTACAGTAAAAGGTGCCTCCCTCATTCAAAGCTGGTTCAACAACGGTTATCTGCCTAAAGGCGTAAACGGCGACATCGTTGGCGGCTTGTTCACACAAGGTAAAGTTGGCGCGGTTATCAACGGTCCTTGGGCAATTAACGATTACAAGAAAGCATTGGGTGACGATCTTGCGGTTGCTCCAATCCCTACCCTCGAAGGCGGCGGTCACCCAACTTCCTTCATCGGCGTAAAAGGCTGGATGCTTTCCAAGTTCACGAAGAGCCCAGAATGGGCAGCAGACTTTGCAGCCTTCCTGACGAACGAAGAGAATGCCCTTGATTACTTCAAAAAAACAGGTGAAGTTCCACCGGTCATTAGTGTCCTGAACAATCCGGCTCTAACTGGAGATCCGCTTGTATCCGGCTTCTCGCAGCAAATCCAATACGGTCAACCGTTCCCTACTGTTCCTGAGCTTGATCATGTATGGGATCCAATGGCTAACGCTTTGAAATTCATTACAGAAGGCAAAGACGTTCAAGCTTCACTGGATGACGCAGTAAATCTCATTAATGACAAGATGAAGATGGCAGGCGCGAAATAAGTAAACGTAACGTAAGCAAAAGGGAAGGGGCTCCTCGAAGCCCCTTTTCCTTTCCTATCTTAACGCATTCGGATATATGGAAGGTGAACCAAACATGAACATCAACGCCCTGGAGCCAGCACCAGCGTCCAGACAAAATAATCATAATCCTGTTCTGGCAACGGTTCTCTCAATCGTTCCTGGCTTAGGCCAGCTGTACAATCGAAGGTGGATTAAAGGAATTGTATTTCTTGTAATTGGCTTAAGCTTGATCGCTGCGTTATCCGTGCCTATCGCAAACAGCATCGCGGGTATGATCACTTTGGGAGATAACCCCGAAACAGATGATTCTCGTAATCTGCTCGTCCAAGGCTTGTTATCCTCGATCATTGGCATCATTTTGCTAGGCTTGTATGTGCTTAACCTGCTCGATGCCCGCAAAGATGCGAAGAAACGGCAGGAGGGTACTCGTACGCCATCCGTTCGGCAAGCATTCCAGGACAGCTGGGAGCATGGCTTCCCGTACTTTGTCGTTGTGCCGAATTTCATTATGATGGCGCTGATTGTTATTTTTCCGCTGCTGTTCATGATCTCTCTCGCTTTCACCAACTACAACCTGTACAATTCTCCACCCGCTCATTTGCTTAACTGGGTCGGCTTTGCCAACTTCAAATCACTGTTCACGGAAGCAGTGTGGAGCAAAAGCTTAATTACAGTCTTATCCTGGACGGTTGTCTGGACACTTGTTGCAACAACATTGCAGATTGTGCTGGCCTTTTTCTTAGCCGTATTGGTCAATGACAGTCGTGTCAAATTCAAACGTCTGATTCGTACCGTGTTAATCTTGCCATGGGCTGTTCCTTCGTTCATGACGGTGCTTGTGTTTACAGCGATGTTTAATGATACGTTTGGAGCGATTAACCGGGATATCTTCTCCCATTTTGGCGTGACAATTCCTTGGTTATCTGATCCAACTTGGGCTCGGATTGCAATTATTAGTATTCAAGTGTGGCTTGGTTTCCCTTATGTATTTACCTTGATTACAGGTGTTCTGCAGGGGATTTCGAAAGATTGGTACGAAGCAGCTGATGTAGACGGGGGCAGTCGTTGGAAGAAATTCCGCTTCATTACGATGCCGCATGTCCTGTTTGCTACGGCTCCGCTGCTGATCATGCAGTACTCGTACAACTTTAATAACTTCAACATTATTTATCTGTTTAATAAAGGCGGTCCGCCAGTACCGGGGCAAAGCTCAGGTGCTACCGACATTCTAATCTCGTGGGTGTACAGCCTGACGTTCAAAGAAAATAACTACAAGATGGCTGCCGCCGTTTCCATCATTATGGGGATCGTTGTAGCGGCGTTTGCCCTCTATCAATTCCGCAAAACCCGTTCCTTCAGAGAGGAGGATATGTACTAAGATGAAGCGTTCACTCAAATCCGCTCTCGAAGTATCCGGCATCTATTTGATCGTTCTCATTATGTTTGTTCTAATTCTATATCCGTTGTTGTGGGCGTTCAGTATGTCCCTCAATCCAGGAACAAGCTTGTTCTCTCTCAAAATGTTCCCGGACAACTGGTCGCTTGAGCATTATAAATGGTTGTTCACAGATCCAAGCAGCAATTACACCCTTTGGTATAAGAACACGTTGATCGTTGCTTTTATCAATGGTCTTGCATCGGTCTGCATTGTATCGATTGTAGCTTACGTTTTCTCAAGATTCCGTTTCATCGGCCGCAAGAACAGCATTTATACCTTCCTGCTGCTGCAGATGTTCCCGGTACTCATGGGGATGGTAGCCATCTATCTGCTGCTCAACACGGTTAACCTGCTGGATACGTTTACAGGCCTCATCCTGATCTATGTGTTTGGCGGTCTCCCAATGAACTTGTTCCTTGTAAAAGGTTACCTGGATACGATTCCGCGTGACCTCGACGAATCGGCCAAAATAGATGGAGCAGGATACCTGACGATCTTCTTCCGGATCTTAATTCCACTCGCCAGCCCGATTATTGCAGTTGTTGCTTTGTTTACGTTTATGGCGCCGTTCTTTGACTTCCTGACGCCGCAGATTATTATCCGCAGCCCGGAGAAGTTCACACTGGCGCTAGGCTTATACAACTTTATTAATGATAAGTTTGCGAATAACTTTACGATGTTTGCCGCAGGTACAATTCTTATTGCGATACCTATATCGATTGTTTTCCTGCTGCTGCAGCGCTTCCTCATCTCCGGTCTTGCGGATGGGGCAACGAAAGGTTAATTGTACTCTAAAATTATGTCATTACTTTGTAGGAGGAATGGGATCAATGCCAGCATCATTATTAAAGAAGCTTCTATTTCTTTGTATGGCGCTCCTTATTGCGATCCCCCCGCTGTCCGCAAGTGCGGACGGCGTTTCTGGGGTTAATAATGAAGACGCTTTCATCCAAATTCATAATCCTTGGAAAGGTTATTCCCTGTACGAGGATGCAGCAGGTAAGGTGCGTTACGGCTTTCCGGCTGTAAACGATCCTTATGCGCAGTGGATGATTGAAGTGAAGGGTGATCATAAGAGAATTAAAAACCGGGCGACCGGCCATTACATGAATTCTGAACAGGTGACAGATGCGAATATAACAAATGCGGTAGATAGCTCGGACATTGGCGAGAACTGGGTCTCTGACACATGGGATACCGCAGAAGTTGCAAGCAAACCTGGAGAGTTCAATATTATCAGTACTCGTAACGCTTCTTGGATCGTCAATTTCCAAATTGACAATGGTACCGTTCAGTCGAATAATTGGGCGCAATCGGACTGGGGAAGCGCAACCTGGACCTTTGATTCGTTAGAAGCCAGCAAACCAGTTCGAGCGCCGAAGCGGATCAAGAATAATTGGAAAGGCATCTATTTATATGAAGATAACGGTCAGATCAAATACGGCGACCCTGCTTATACGGATCAATCTTCGCAATGGACTTTGATTGACACGGCAAACGGCAAGCTGCTGCGCAACGTGGCGACGGGCCATTATATAACGAGTGTTGATTATGTCGGGGCAACACCGCTTTCCGCTGAAGCTACGCCAAGTGTAAATTCAGCTTGGATCATCGCGGCTGCCAAGAATGACAGCGGTGTAGAAGTAGACGGATATGTCTCGCTGAAGAGTGCGGCAAACGCAAGCAGTTTCATCAACGTGCAGAATCAAGACGGCTTCGCGCAGGGCAACAACTGGGCTCAGGCAACATGGGGCAGCGCACAGTGGGCGCTCGAGGACCCAGCTCCTCCTACAGCTCCGGTTGTTCCATACATTTGGATCAAGAATAACTGGCTGCAGCTGTATCTGTTCGAAGACGCCAATGGTGTTGTTCAATACGGCAACGTACTGTCATCTAATCAGAATGCGCAGTGGCTGGTGGAAGATCATGCTGGCGTAAAACGAATCAAGAACCGCGGCACTGGTCATTATTTGAATAATGATGGGGTAACAGGCGACCGGGATGCGCTGAAATCTACTGTTTTGGCAGAAGAAGATTCAACGGCAGTCGATTGGACAATTGAGACGTATCAAGGCTATAAGCTGATCAGCAAGCCAAGCGATGACAGCGGGAAATACGTCAATGCCGAGAACAAGCTGAAATACGCACAGTTCAGCGTTGTGCCTAAAGACTGGGGCAGCCCAAAATGGGAGTTTATCACCGTTGCTGAGACCGCTCCAGCTTACGTACGACTGAAGAACAGCTATTTTGGCCAATACCTCTTTGAAGATGAGGACGGTAAGGTCGCTTACGGTCAGCCTGATGCGAATGATCCTGCCTCCCAGTGGTCGATTGAGACCGCACCGCAAGGCGTTTATATTGTGAACCGGGCAACAGGGCATATGATTTCTAATGAGAACATTAACAAGCAGCCGGGGGAAACAGATCCACATCTCAAGCCACTCGAAAGCTTAACGCTGGACAAAACATGGGGCAGCGTGCAGTGGACGATGACGGATGTGGAAGGCTCTGTGAATACGAAAGTATTCAGCAACAGCTGGAACCCGAATTGGAATAATGAAGCCGCCAATATCCATATACAAGACCAGACTGGCTTTGCGCAAGCAAGCAATATTCCGGCGAATTGGGGCAGTGCGCAATGGGTACTGGAGGCTGCTGCGCAAGCACCGGCTGAATTGCCGGAAGGCTTTATCCGAATCAAGAATGAAGCATCCGGCCAATACCTGTATGAGAACGGCAACCATGTTGTCTTATACGGCGCACCAGCTGCGAACAATGCGGCATCGCACTGGCAAATCACGAGTGAAGATGGTACTCAGCATATCGTAAACCGTGCGACCAGCAATGCCATATCTATCGAAAATCTGCAAAGCTATCTGGAGACAACAACAGCTCCAGTGGATAAGGATACGAAAGTGAACTGGGTTGTAGAAAATGGTCCTTCCTCTGGTCTATATCTGCTACGCAGTGCAGCGGCAGGTTATGAAGACAACTATATTCATACCGAGGATTTGCAAGGTTATGCGCAATATGAACTAAGATCGATTGAAAGCCGCGGCGTGCAGTGGAGACTCGAGACGGCATCAGTTGAAGCCGTAACCATACCGTCTGTTGATTGTCCTGAGAACGCAGTGACTCCTATTTTGAAAGAAACGAATGTAGTTCGGATCGTTGATGGTGCAAGCGGCAAGGCAATAATCGAACATAGCGGCGCTATTGTTGCGGCTATTCCTACTGTTAATGATGACAAAGCAGCTAACTGGCTGCCGCAGGATTACAACGGTCATAAGCAATATGTGAATCAAGCGACTGGCCATAAGCTGGCTCTCAATCTGAATGGTCAGCCTTCGGCCATTACGGATGGAACAAGTCTAGCTGGACAATGGGAAGTTAATGCTTATGCAGGCTATCAGGTACTGAGCAATGCTGCTGCTCCTGAACAGTATTTAACACTAAGTGAAGCGGGAGCAGTTACTGCCGAGGCAGTTAATCCATCGGCAAGCTCGGCTCATTGGCTAATTCAGCCCGTGAAGAGTGACGTCCGCTACGAAGCGGACGAAGCTTTTATGACTGGCGGAGTATCAGCAAATGGAGCATACGTATCCGGTTTTACACAAGTGGATGCAGCACTGCAGTTTGCAGTCAATGCCGACAACGCTGATAGCTATGGAGCAAAAGTGCATTATCGCAATTCAGACCACAATGCAAAGACGTTAAATGTATTTGTTAACGGCTTAAAGCAGCCTGCTGCAATAGAGTTCCCAAGTACAGGTAACGGCTGGGCTGACAAGACATTGAACCTTCCACTTCGTGCAGGCATGAACACAATCTCCTTGCAGTACGATAACGGCAATACCGGCAACGTTGATGTCGATTACCTTATCGTGCAAAATGCAATCAACAAAGATTACCGCGGAGCGACAGTTCCCTTTACGACTTATGAAGCAGAACATGGCGTAACGAATGGTACTTTCATCGAAGAGGACCGTACGTTTAAAACTTTTGCTTCCGAAGCATCCGGCAGGGAAGCTGTTCGTTTGGACGCAACAGGACAATATGTAGAGTTTAAAACAACGGAGCAAGCGAATGCGCTGACCATGCGCTATATCATTCCGGACTCTGCAGCTGGTGACGGCGAAGAGCATACATTGACGCTGTATATTAATGGAGAAAAGCAAGGCAAGATTAATCTGTCCAGCAAGTACAGCTGGGTATATGGTAAATATCCTTGGACGAATAATCCTGCTGACGGAGATGCTCACCGTTTCTATGATGAATCCCGTCTGTTAGTTGGCGAAGTACCAGCAGGCTCAACGATCCGTCTCGTGAAGGAAGCGGACGATACAGCGGAATACTATGTGGTTGACTTGGTTGATCTGGAGCAGGCGCCTGATGCTTATTTGAAACCAGACGGCTACTTAACGGTAACAGACTTTGGAGCAATAGCGAATGATGAATCGGATGATTCAGCTGCTTTTGAAGCAGCAATTGCAACAGCGAAGGAACAGGATGTTGGCTTATGGATTCCGGCAGGGGTATTTACACTTACAGAAGGACCTCTCCATATCAATAATGTGACGATCCGTGGTGCGGGCATGTGGAACACCGAACTGCAGGGAGCAGGCTTCCTCGTTGAAGGCAGTAAAGTGCGGGTATACGATTTGTATATGGATCTTGGTGTGACCGGACGCCATGATGAGCTGCGTGAAGCGGGCTTTGATGGCACCTTTGGCCAGGGATCGGTAATTCAGAACGTATGGATTGAGCATGCAAAAGCCGGGATCTGGTCGATGCGTAGTGACGAAGGTATGCTGACAGATGGTTTATACGTTGGCGGCGTGCGAATTCGCGATACCTATGCCGATGGAATTAACTTCACAACCGGCACAAGAAACTCCATGATTGAGCAAACCCATATCCGTAACTCCGGTGATGACAGCATCGCGCTTTGGTCACAGAAGCCGGAAGGCGTATCCGATGATGACAGTCGTGTGAGCGGTAATACGGTTCGGTTTAATACGGTACAGCTGCCATGGCTTGCGGATAATGTAGCGATCTTTGGCGGACGGAACAATAACGTGCAGGACAATATCCTTTCGGATACAGTAGGGTTTGGTGCAGGGATTGCGGTATCAACAAGGTTCAATCCAGTAGCCTTCGATGGTACAACACTAATTGAGCGCAATACGCTAATTCGCACCGGCGGCCGCGAACCAAGCTGGGGTCAGAACTTTGGAGCCATCTGGCTGTTCACTGGTGATAAGCCAATTGATGCGGACATTATGATTCGTAATAACACAGCACTGGACAGTACTTATCAAGGTCTGTACGTGAACGGCCCTAACGCAATCACGAATGGTACTCATAGCATTACGATTGAAAACTATGTGATCGATGGAACCGGTACGTGGGGAATTCATGTGAACAGTGACGTAAGCGGATCAATTAATTTGGATAATGTTATCGTCCGCCATACGAAGATTGGACCTGTATTTAACGCAGTAGGAACGGGCTTTGAGCTTCGTACTGTTACGCATGAGGATAATGGAAACCCAGGCAATCATACAGGCGGTGGTTCAACACCAACTGAGCCATCCCTTAATCATGATGCTGAACTGAAGGCTGGCCTGCTATCAGGTAAAACGGAGATTATCATTGACTTGCCGGCTAATGTGGAAGTGGGAACTGTTGAGTTCTCTGCAGCTGTATTGAAGGAGGCAGCAGCTGCTCCTAAGGGTGCAGTCATTGTGATTCGTTATGGGGGTATGACGTATAACCTTCCATCAAATCTATGGACGATTCTGGAGGAAGCCGGATACGGACAGGATCTAGAGGTGACAGGCTCCAAGCTGACCATTAAACTCTCTCAAGCAGCATCAGATACAACTGAGGAGCTGAAGAACAAGGCAGCTTCGGCAGGCTTCACCATTGCAGGTAATCCCATTTCCTTCGAGATGACTTTGCAATCCGGCGTTAAGTCCATACCGGTACATCATTTCGGAAAGCAGTTTGTAGCTAGAAGCTTCATGCTCGACGGTTCATTAGATGTGGAGCACAGCACAGTTGTAGTGTTTGATCCGGCAACAGGACAATTTAGAACGGTACCTGCGTTGTTCACGAGTGAAGGCGGCCATACCGTTGTTACGGTAAAAAGCACAACAAACAGTCTTTACGCGGCAGCTGTTTCGACTGTTACCTTCAAGGATATATCTTCCCATTGGGCGAAGGATGATATTCTACTCTTGGCAAACAAACGGATCGTAAACGGTGTTGCTGTAGATACGTTTGCGCCAAACCGCGACATCAGCAGAGCGGAATTTGCAGCACTTGTGGTGAAGGCGCTTGGATTTGCACCAACAAGCGAAGACATCAAAACATTCACGGATGTACAGCCGTCTACCTGGTACGCCTCCTATATCAATACGGCTGTGCAATACGGTATTGTCAAAGGGATGAGCGATGGTACATTCCATCCCAATCAAGAGGTAACCCGCCAGGAAATGGCGGTCATGCTGGACCGGGTACTGGAGCTGACCCAAAAGGATACTTCATCTTGGGATACCGGAACAACAGCGTTTGAACAAGACGGCAGCCAAATCGCCGAGTGGGCACAGTCTTCTATTGAAGAGCTTGCAGCGGCAGGGATTATGCAAGGCAAATCTGCAGGTAAGTTCGCTCCGCTCGACCATGCCACACGTGCCGAAGCAGTAGTAACGCTGAAGCGTTTGCTGCAGGCAACTGACCTCATGGACATATAATTCAATATAATAAAGCAAGCCGGTTAAGGGGCTCCCTTAACCGGCTATTTGTCATGCGTTCAAAGTCACAATCTTGTTATTAAAAGTTACAATTAGAGTAGTCGGAAAGAATCAAGCCGTTGTATGATGAGGTATCTAACCTTGTGCCAAGGAGACGAGTGACATGTTTAATAGAGCCAACAAGAAAGCGCTTCCAATAATTGTCGGATCGCTGCTCGTCGTCGCTATCCTCATAGTATTCTCGACGATGTACGGACAAACCCCGAAGCCGACCCGATCGGCCGATGATTCCAATACAAATCCCGATAATCAATCTGCAACGAAGCCGGCTGCAGATACCAATAATACCGACAAGCTGGTTATGGTCTTCCCCGCGGGGAATGTGCCCAAGGACCTTAATCTTGTTGAAGACAAAATCAACGACTATCTTCTCAAAAAAATAAACGCCACAGTCGATATCCGAACCATTGATATGGGATCCTGGTGGGATAAGACGGGGCTTATGTTCGCTTCCGGCGAACAGATGGACATTCTCTTTACCGCAGGATGGATGCGTTTTGGTGATGAGATTGCGAAAGGACGCTACCTTCCACTTGATGAGTTGCTGGACAAATATGGCGAGGGCATTCGCGAGATTCTGGATCCGTCTATTCTTGAAGCCAGCAAGGTGAATGGCAAGTTATACGGCATTGTTACCAACAAAGAGTTTGCTTCCAGCAAAGGGCTCGTGCTCCGCCAGGATCTGGTGGATAAATACGATATTGATCTCTCGAAGGTGAAGACGCTGGCCAACTTTGGCCCCATTTTCGAGAGAATTAAACGAGATGAGTCGGGGGTTGCACCACTGCAGGCACGTGCAGACCGCAGTCCTCTTACGTTTATGATGCAGTACGGTATTTTTGACATGCTGGGAGAAGGTCCAGGTGTATTGCGACGTGACGGGCAATCAACGAAGGTACTTAGTATGGCGGAGACGGATGAATTTATGAACTATGCGAAGCTCCTCTATGAGTGGAATCGGAAGGGATATCTGAACGCGGATGCTACAACATCTAAAGATAATGAATATGACGCAGTGAAAGCAGGTAATGCCTTTGCTTATGCCGAGTCTCTTAAACCAGGATTTGAGATTCAAGCTTCGCGGGATACCGGTTATCCCATGGTCAGTGTAGAACTGACAAAACCTTATACGACAACAGCGGATACAACAAGCGCGATGTTCGCGATTACCCGTAATGCCAAGCATCCGGAGAAATCGATGATGCTGCTAAATCTTTTATACACCGATCCTTATTTACTGAATTTGCTCGATTGGGGCTTAGAGGGCGTTCATTACGTCAAGAAGTCGGATAATGTCATCGAATATCCGCCTGGCGTAGATGCCAAGACGGTGGGCTACAATCTCAATCAGCCTTGGATGTTTGGCAACCAGTTGAACTCCTATCTATGGGATAACGAAAATCCGGGTCTCTGGGAGGAATACCGCAGCTTTAACGAGCAGGCGGATAAATCGAAGGCACTTGGTTTTGTTTTTAACCCCGAGCATGTGAAGGCGGAGATTGCGGCTTCCCTACTTGTAGAGAAAGAATTTATGCCGGCTTTTAATACAGGAGCACAGGATCCGGAGAAAATTATCCCGATGTATATAAGCAAGCTGAAGGCTGCTGGAGCCGATAAAGTCGTCCAGGAGAAACAGCGTCAGCTTGATCTATGGCTGTCCAGCCACAACTAATTCGCAGATGAGGAGAGGAGAACGACAATGAGACAAGCGACGATGCGTTCCAGGCTGATCTTGGGCTTTGGTCTCGTCATTATTCCTCTCGTGATCCTGCTCTTGTGGAACAATCTCTATGCAACAAAGGTTGTCCACTCCCAGGTCGCACAGTCGAACCGGAATATGCTCACGATGTATATGAATGATATGGATCAGGTGCTGGGAGAGATCGAGAACTATCTCTACAAAGCGGCCGAGCAGGATCAAAGCTTAATCTCGCTCAGCCAATATGATCAAGACAGCTGGGAATATTATTTGTCTACGACGCAGACATCCAATGATTTGGATTTGAACATTAACTATTATGATGCAGCAGATGTCTTGTTTGCTTACAGTACCAAATATGAAGAGCTTCTAATCGCACAGCAGCAATCGGTTACTTATGACCGTAAGCAGGAGATTCAGACAAAGCTGAGAGAACTGCTTGCCAAAGATGATCCTACTATTCGCACCGGCTGGAACGTTGTGGAGTTGAATGGACAAAATGCTCTCGTTCGTATCGTGGATACGAATTATGATTCTTATATCGGAGCATGGATTGATCTGAATCGGCTGATGGAGCCGATGAGGGTATTGGGGCAAGGGGGCAAGGCAGAAGCACTTCTTGTATCGGGCGAAGGTAAGCCGTTATCAACCGTAGGAAATTCTATCCGTCAGGAGGTAGAAGCTTTCGACCTAACTACGTATATGGACAACGGTAACGCCGCTTATAACATTGTGAAACTGGGTAAACCTTACTTGCTTGTGGCGAAAAGCTCCAGGATGGCGGATATGAACCTTATCTTCCTGCTGCCGGAGCGTACACTGCTTGAAGGTCTTCCGATTTTCCGAAAAATGACGTATCTTATTCCAATGCTTGCTGCGATTATGCTTGGCCTTTATCTCTTCTTCCTGCAGAACTCGATTGTGAAGCCAATCCATCATTTCATTAAAGGAATGCGCAAGATTCGTTCCGGCGACCTGAGTGTTCGGATGGAGGATTATAAGCTTCAGGAATTTATTACACTCAAAGAAACGTTCAACGGAATGGCTCAGCAAATTGAGCATCTCAAGATTGATATCTACGAGGAACAGATCAGGACGCAGAAGGCGGAGCTGAAGCATCTACAGGCGCAGATCCATCCTCATTTTTTCATGAACTCTCTTAATATTGTCTATCAACTGGCACAGATCAAGGATTACGAAGTGATTCAGAACATGTCTTTGCATCTTGTACGCTATTTCCGATTTACGACCCGGACGCAGGTTTCAACGGTTACCGTGAAGGAAGAAGTCGAGCATCTCTATCATTATCTCTCGATTCAGAAGTATCGTTTCCCGGAGACACTTGCTTTTGATTTTATCGTAGACCCAGCTCTGGAGAACGTAAGTATTCCGCCGCTTAGCATTCAGCCTCTCGTTGAGAATGCAATGGTACACGGCTTCTCCATTCGTACAGGAACTCCATTCCATATTCGGGTGAAGGTATCATCAGAAGGAGAAGGGGATCAATCAGAGCTGGTCATTGAGGTAGAGGATAACGGAAAAGGTCTCACGGAGGAACAAATTGAACATTTGCATATGAAGGTGCAGCAGCTTGAGCCTGGTGATGGCAGTTTAGGGCTGTGGAACGTTGTTCGGCGATGCAGGCTCTATTATAAAGGTACAGTCAGAATGGCATTTGGCAGTGCTGATCCACAGGGTGCGATCGTAACGCTGCGGGTGCCGAGGAATAAAACGGGCGAGAGGGAGCCGGGACAATGATACGAGTACTCATTGTAGATGATGAAATTTATGCGGTGAAGGGACTTCGTTCAGGAGTCCGGTGGGATATGATTGGAGTCGATGAGGTTTATGAAGCTTATCATGCACCGATGGCGCAGCAGGTACTGCATGAACAGCAGATAGACATCGTCATATGTGATATCGAAATGCCGGAGATTAGTGGTCTTGAGCTGATGGCGTGGGTAAAAGCACAAGGCATGCAGCCAGAGACGATTGTGTTGACCTGCCATTCTGAGTTTGAGTATGCGAAGCGTGCAATCCATCTTGGCAGCTTTGAATATTTGCTTAAGCCGGTTATTTATACCGAGCTGGAGGAGACGCTCCTCACTGCGATCTCCCGGGTGAATGAGAAGCGGAGAATTAGTGAAACGGATGACCAATACAATAAAATCGTTGAGCTGTGGAACAGCCGTAAGCCAATGCTCGTAGAGCGCTTCTGGCAGGATCTGCTGGAACGCAGAGTATCAACGAGCCATGAAGCGATCAGGCAATCTCTCTCTGCTTATGATATGAAGCTAAGTACAGTTGAACGTGTTCGTCTCATCCTTATTAGTGTGGAGAGCTGGGAAAGACCACTTAACGAGCGGGATGAGCTTATTATGGAGTTTGCACTGCGTAAATCGGCAGAAGAGCTGCTCCTTGAGAAGCTTCCGGGCAACGTCATTCAAGATCATCGGGGTAATATTCTTGTCGTGCTGCACCTGGGTGAGATTGATGCAGCTAGAGAAGAAATTGAGGCATTGTGCCGATCATATGTGGAAGCATGCAGCCAATACTTCTATTGTCGTTTATCCTGCTATATTGGTGAATTAAGTGCGGTAACGGGTGTACTGCAAAGCTACTTAACCTTGCTGAACAAAGAATACCGTAATGTGAGCATGGCGGGCGGTATTATCTGGAGCGAAGATCCGAGGACAAATACCATCATACCGGCCGCCAAATTTACGGATGCAATGCTGGACTGGGCGGATTTGCTTGAGCAGGGCGATGTAACGGAGCTGGCGCAAAGGCTGGAGGATTGGACGAATACAATCGATCCGAATACGTCAACCGTCGATAGTTTAACTGCTTGCTATCATGCGTTGCTGCAAGTAATTTATTATGCGATGCACCGCAAGGGATTTCAAGCCCAGCAGCTCTATGAGCATCATGCCTGCTTGGGAATGGAGACCGCGACCCGTTCGGTCGGACAATTCAAAGTATGGGTGCGATGTATCACAGAAGCCGCGAGCAGCTTATTTTCCAGAACCATGGCTGTTAGTCCAATCGTGCTCAAGGTGAAGGCTTTTATCGCTGAGCATCTGAACGAGGAGCTTAGCCGTGAGCAGCTAGCATCCATTGCTTTTGTGAATCCAGCCTATCTGTCCCGTCTGTTCCGGAAGGAAACGGGTATGGTGCTGACCGACTATATATTGAAGGAAAGAATGGATAAAGCTGCGGAGCTTCTTACAACAACCGACCGAAGCATCAGCGAGATCGCCGACGGACTCAGCTATGGTAATTTCTCTTACTTCGCCAGATTGTTCCGTAAGGTTCATGGTGTAACTCCGCAGGAATACCGGAAGCCCTATCGCAGAGTACAGTAAGCATAGTTTGAGTATCAAACTTTATGACCACCTGGAGAGGTGGTTTTTTTATTTTCCTTCATAAAATTTCCTTCTGAGGGAATCCTTAAGTTACACATAGAGGTGCAGTCTGTCGCATGAACGAGAAGGGGGATATATATGGAGCATAACGGACAACCATTAGAGCAGCCATCTATACCATCTGCATCTGTCAGAGACAACATGGCCTATATCAAGCAATTGCTTGGGGCGCCAAGCGACTTATTAATACGTACCTTTCTAACGGCTGAAGGCGAAAAGGCTGCGGTTGTTTGTATAGAAGGATTGGTAGACAAGCAGGTTATCCAGAATCAAGTCATTAGCCAGCTCATGCTTACCGGCGGGAGTTCTTTTGTTCGTTCTGAACAAAGAGAGAAGACCGGACAGATGGATGATGAACACAGTAATAGCATGTTTACACATGCATCAGAAACCGAAAGACTAGCTCTGCAGGATATGAGAAACTCAGCCGACTGGGACGATATTGTGCTGACTATTTTATCCGGCGATGCAGCCTTGTTTATTGAAGAGATGGAAGAGGTCATTCTAATCGGGAGCAAAGGCTGGAAAAGCCGGGCGATTGAAGAGCCTCAGACCGAATCCATTATCCGTGGGCCAAGGGATGGCTTTACGGAAGATATTCGGACGAATACAACACTAGTCAGAAGACGGATCAGAGATCCGCATCTTCGGTTTGATTCCTTTTGCATAGGGCGAAGATCACGAAAAGATATAGTCGTTGCTTATATTGACGGCGTTGTGAATCCAATGCTTGTGAATGAGGTGAAACGAAGAATCAACACCATTGATATGGATGACGCCGAAGGCTCAGGGTTTATTGAGCAGTGGATTCAGGATCATTATTGGTCACCCTATCCGCAAATCATAAATACGGAACGTCCCGACAAGGTGGCAGGTGCTCTATTGCAAGGACGGGTTGCGGTGCTTGTTGACGGTACGCCGTTTCAATTAATCCTGCCTATTACGATTTCTTCCTTTATTCAATCTCCTGAGGATTACTATCAGAACTGGATCTTAGCGAGTGTCCTTCGAATTCTGCGTGTCTTCGCTGTATTTGTAGCTTTATTTCTGCCAGGCCTGTACATCGCTTTATTGGAGTATCATCACGGAATGCTGCCATCCAAGCTGGCTTTTTCCGTAGCGGGGACAAGAGAAGGCGTTCCCTTCCCGGCTGTTGTGGAAACCTTTCTTATGGAAGCGACTTTGGAACTGCTGCGTGAAGCGGGGGTGCGGCTGCCGAAATCAATCGGACAGACCATTGGTGTTGTAGGTGGTCTTGTAATTGGGGAGGCGGCAGTAACGGCGGGAATCGTAAGTCCGGTCATGGTCGTTATTGTAGCTGTCACAGCCATCGCGTCTTTTGCTATTCCATCCTATGGGTTTGCAATCTCCATTCGATTGATGAGGTTCCTTATTATGATCGCGGCAAGTGTATTTGGGCTGTACGGAATCGTGCTTGCCCTGATTATTAATTGTATTCACCTTGTGAATTTGAGGAGCTTTGGTATTCCGTATACTGCCCCACTTGCACCGCTCAGACTTTCAGATTGGCGGGATCTTATTTATCGGCTACCCGTTATCCGTTTATCTCATAGACCAGAAATATTAGAACCTATGGATAGTAAGAGACTGAGTAAGGGCAGCAAAGGAAAGAGGTCACAATGAGAATCAATAGCTTTGGCGAAAAACCATTATCATCCCTGGAGATGAGCATGACCATAGCTTCCATGCTGATTGGTGTTGGCATACTGACACTTCCCCGGGCGGTTGCGACCTATACGAGGTCTTTCGACGGCTGGATGAGTATTTTACTTGCGGGTTGTGTTGCGCTTCTTGCTGGTCTGCTTGTTTCCAAGGTGGCCATTCGTGCAGGGAATAAGACTTTCCTTGATTATTCTGTAACCCTGGTTGGCAAACCGGTAACATATATCATCGCTGCTCTCCAGTTCAGCTATTTTTTAGGCTTCTGTTCATATGAGGCAAGAGCGATCGCCAATATATCGAAGCAATATTTATTTGATCGGACGCCAGTTGAGTATATTTCACTAGCGTTTATTCTCGTTGTGGTTTATGGAGTGTCCGGCAGCAGGTCGGGGCTGCTTCGGCTGAATGTCTTGTTTTTGCCATCTGTCCTATTGATGGTTATCATTGTCGTCTGCTTTGGCTACAGATGGTTTGAATTTACAAACCTGCAGCCCTTTTTCATTACGCCGCCTATTGGCATCATGCAGGGAATGAGGGAGGTTATCTATTCCCTTCTCGGGTTTGAAATTATTTTGTACTACATTGTTTTTATGGAACGTCCTGAAAAAGCTACGAAATCAGTCCTGTCAGGCATTGCGGTGTCCGTTGTCATCTACCTGGTTATCTATCAGCTCGTGGTCGGTATATTCTCCAATATTGGTGCGATGAATATCGTCTATCCAACCATTGAGCTTGCCAAAGAAATCCAATTCCCGGGCAACTTCTTCGAACGGTTTGAATCGTTGTTTTTTGTCATTTGGATCATGACGGTATTTAACACAGCGGCAATGGGATTTGATCTGGCCAATGAATGCATGTCCTTTTTGTTTAAAAAATTAAGTAAAAGATATCGCCTGCTAATCATTGCTCCTATCTCTTATTTAGTTTGTATGACTCCAGGAGATATGGCAGAGTTCTCCACTCTTGGGACGATGATCAGCTATATGGCTATCCTTTCCGGCATTTTATTGCCTATCTCTCTTCTTATGTTTGGCGGTAAGAAGAAAAAGGAGGAGAAGGTTGATGACAAGAGCAGCGCCTAGAAGACGAATGCTGCCCTTGCTGTTGGCGGTTTGTGTTTTTATGACAGGCTGTTGGGACCGTGTTGAGATTGATCAGCGTGGCTTTGTTGTTGGAGTAGGAATAGATGAACCGGATAAGAAGGAAGAAGGAAAGGGGGATGAGGATAATCAGAAAAATAATCAAAGCGATTCGAATCAAATGTTCAGGGTTGTTTATCAGATTGTCATGCCAGCTGGCTTAAGCACCAATAAGGGAGGAGGGGATGGCACAGGAGGCAAAGCTTATTTCAATATGGCGGTGGAAGAGAATACGATGGCGACTTCTATGGCAAAGCTCTCCCAGCGTTTAAGCCGCGCTCCTTTCTTTGAACATTTAAAAGTGATCATCGTTTCAGAGAGTATTGCTCGAAAACCTAAGAAATTCGCGGAGACCATTGATTTCTTCCTGAGAGAAAGCCAGATGAGACGTTCCACTAGAGTAATGGTAACCAGGGATAAGGCGGTTAATATTTTTAATACGCATCCACCTGATCAGAGGCTGCCATCTGCTTATTTGGAAGAACTCTCAGACAATACGAAGGAAAGCACCAGGATTTTACCCGAATCCCGTATCGGGGATGTGCATGAGTTTTTGCTGAAGCATAAAAGCTTCGCCATCCAAGGTGTCCAGAATGGTAACCGGAATTTTTCAACAGTGACGGAAGCGGCTGTCTTTAATGGATCCTCGAATCAACTGGTTGGTTTTCTAAATCCGATGGAAACTGCCGGGCTTAACTTTATGGAAGGGAATGTAAAAGGCGGTCAAATTAAATTCACCTTTGAAGACCGGCTTGGCGTATTTAGCATTGAACGGATGAGTAAGAGGCTGGAATGTAAGTTTGGCCCGGACAATATGCCTTCGTTTACTTTTCATATTCGTGTGGAAGGGGCAGTCGATGAGGTATTTCATGCACCGGATACACTGAAGGAACCTGCCATTAATAAAATGGAAGAAGCTATACAGGGGGAGATTGTCAAATTAATGACGATGACCACCAATAAACTACAGCATGAATACAACTGTGATGTGATGGGGCTTCGTGAATATTTATTTCACAAACATTATAGATGGTTTCAGTAGCATGAGTCCCAGTGGGAGGAGGAGGGCAATCTCTTCTCGACTCGACCGGTACAAATGGATGTGAAGGTAAGTGTTCGGAGTAGCGGTAATATTAATTTGACGGAGGATTAGAATGGATTTCTTGAGAAGAGTACTTGGCCTATTGCCGTCTGTCAGTATTTTGTCCAGCGCCATCCTATGTGTGCTCATCCCTATGTGCTTCTACTGGGTATCGGACAGGATGCGGAAGCATGACCCGCCATGGAAGCAAGATCATCCGGATAATCAGCTGGAAGGATCGATGCTGCCTCCGGGCTCCTCTAATGATCAGTACGAAGACTTGACATGATCGTTTGCAGATTGCAGCTTCTTCACACTATACTTTGTTGTAAGTATGGAAAGGGATGAGCATTTGTCGACTTACACTATGCAATTAGCAGAATGGCTGGGGAAGCACGCAAATTCGGAAAATGCCCGCAGCATGGAAGCTTATATGCGTAATCAATTTCCGTTTCTTGGGCTTAAGACACCGGAGCGTGCGCAGTTAACGCGGGAGTTCTGGAAGGAACATGGTCTGCCTAAAGGTGATCTGTTGCTGCAAACGGTAAGTGAGCTATGGGAAATGCCGGAGCGGGAATATCAATATATAGCGATGGTTCTGTTGGACAAGCACCGTAAGCAGGCGGAAAGATCACATATTGAGGTATTAGAGCGACTGGTTGTCACAAAGTCTTGGTGGGATACGGTAGATATCATTGCTGGGCAGCTTATAGGATTCTATTTATCGAAGTACCCGGAGCTGCTTGTCGATTACCCGGATCGCTGGATACACTCAGATAATATGTGGCTGCGTCGGACGGCTATCCTCTATCAGCTGAAGTATAAAGAGAGTACAGATACCGAGCGGCTCTTTCATTATATCGTTCTGCAAAAAGAAGAATCCGAGTTCTTTATCCGGAAAGCAATTGGCTGGGCTCTTAGGGAATACGCGAAGACAGAGCCGGATGTGGTTCGCCGATTTGTTAACGAAACTCCCCTATCCTCTCTTAGTATAAGAGAAGCTTTGAAGCATATAGGAAAAGAATAGATTACTAGAGTGAAAACTTTTTGGAAAAAAGCTTGCAATGGAATAGTCGCCTATGGTATATTCTAATTCCGGCCGAGAGAGATACAGTGTTCGGACGAAAAGCTAAACAACATCAATCGATAGAAATTGAAATTGATGAAAAATAAAGCTTGACACTGAATTCGATAACGTGATAAGATATGCAGCGTTGTTGAAAAAAATTGTTCTTTGAAAACTGAACAACGAGCAAAACTGCCCCGTTAGAAATAACGGAAAAAGCGAAAAACAAAGTTTGAGCAAGTCAAACAGAACCATTTCATGGAGAGTTTGATCCTGGCTCAGGACGAACGCTGGCGGCGTGCCTAATACATGCAAG
>NZ_JAASRW010000004.1:0-51767 GCF_011761355.1 Paenibacillus lupini
CCCTTGAAGACGACGAGGTTGATAGGTTCGGGGTGGAAGCACAGCAATGTGTGGAGCTGACGAATACTAATCGGTCGAGGGCTTATCCTAAAACGGTTTATGATTCATTCATAAACATCGCTTAAGAAGTTTCACTTTCGCATCCAGTTTTCAAGGCTCAAGCTTTGAATGTATTCCCTGATAGCTCAGTTGGTAGAGCACTCGACTGTTAATCGAGTTGTCACAGGTTCGAGTCCTGTTCGGGGAGCCATTTGCTCTCATAGCTCAGTAGGTAGAGTGCATCCATGGTAAGGATGAGGTCACCGGTTCGATCCCGGTTGAGAGCTCCAGTAGAAGTTTTTGTAAGGCCCGTTGGTCAAGTGGTTAAGACACCTCCCTTTCACGGAGGTAACAGGGGTTCGAGTCCCCTACGGGTCACCATAATTTCTTTTGTGTTGGTGGAAGTAAATTGCCTGTGGAGGCTTAGCTCAGCTGGGAGAGCATCTGCCTTACAAGCAGAGGGTCGGGGGTTCGATCCCCTCAGCCTCCACCATTACAGCTTTGGGGATTAGCCAAGCGGTAAGGCAACGGACTTTGACTCCGTCATTCCAAGGTTCGAATCCTTGATCCCCAGCCATTTATTACGAGCCATTAGCTCAGTTGGTAGAGCACCTGACTTTTAATCAGGGTGTCGAAGGTTCGAGTCCTTCATGGCTCACTTTTCTTAATAAGTTTCACCCATGCGCGTATGGCGGAATTGGCAGACGCACCAGACTTAGGATCTGGCGGGCAACCGTGGGGGTTCAAGTCCCTCTACGCGCACCATACTTAACACTCAACCTTCAGGAGATGTCCTGAAGGTTTTTTTGTGCTACATTATAGCCATACGACTTAAGAAATGAGGGAGAATAATGATGAATGAAACGATAGGTTTACTGAAGCAGCATCGCTCCATTCGGAAGTTCACGAAGGATCCGGTTACTGCTGAACAATTGGATGCGATATTAACGGCAGCACAACAGGCGTCGACCTCAAGCAATATGCAGGCCTATTCGGTTATTGGTATTACTGATAAGGAGCTTCGCAGTGAGCTGGCAAAGCTTGCAGGCAATCAAGCTTATATAGAAGAGAGTTCTGTCTTCCTCGTCTGGTGTGCGGATCTGTACCGCTGGGAACAAGCGGCTAAGCGGCATTATGATGAGGAAATACTTAGTACAACAGAAAACTTCATTATTGGAACAGTAGATGCTGCTCTGGCCGCTCAAAATGCTGCTGTTGCGGCGGAGTCACTTGGGCTCGGTATCGTGTATATTGGCGGCATACGTAATCAACCAGAACAAATATCTGAGCTCTTAGAGCTTCCTCAACATGTGTATCCGGTGTTTGGGATGTGTATTGGTGTTCCAGATCAATCTCCGCTTGATCGGCCACGGTTGCCGCGTTCAGCTGTTTATTACGAGAATAGCTATAATACGAGTACTATAGATTCAAATATTGATGCTTATGACGAGACGATGAGCAATTATATGAGGGCTAGATCAAATGGAAAGGCAGGCACAACCTGGTCGGAGGCTATGGCAGCCAAGGCAGGGCCAGTACGTATGCATATGCGCTCCTTCCTACAGAAGCAAGGATTCGAGCTCGAATAAGTTTATGTGCCGATCGTGAACCGAAACATGACTGTCAATGCATGTGGACAAGTATCGCATTTCTGTCATTGACATCTCATCTGAGAACGATTATCATTATACCTAGTTAATTGATAATTGTTATCACGGACGCGCTGTTAGCGCATAATAACGGAAACGGGCCGCTTTACGGCATCGGAAGGAGCGTGCAGGTCACATGATTCGTCTTACGACTTCGAATCTCGACATTGCTTATGATGATCGTCTCATCGTTCAAAATTTAAATATTGCTATTCCTCAAGGTAAGATTACAGCCCTTGTAGGCTCCAATGGATCGGGCAAATCGACCATCCTGAAGACGATGGCGCGTTTAATGCATCCATCAGGAGGCAGTGTACTGCTGGACGGTAGATCAATTCATAAGCAGTCAACGAAGGAAGTGGCGAAGCAGCTGGCTATTTTGCCGCAAAATCCGACGGCCCCAGACGGTCTTACCGTTGCAGAGCTCGTATCTTATGGACGTTTTCCCTATCAGAAGGGCTTTGGCTCATTGACTAAGGAAGACCGCCGCATTATTCAATGGGCAATTGAAGCTACCGGGATGGGTGAATTTGCAGAACGTCCAGTAGATCAATTATCGGGCGGCCAACGTCAACGTGCATGGATTGCGATGGCTCTTGCGCAAGAGACAGATATATTGTTCCTTGATGAGCCAACAACGTTTTTGGATATGGCCCATCAGCTTGAAGTTCTGCATTTGCTGCAGAAGCTTAATGAGATGAATAATCGTACGGTTGTCATGGTTGTGCATGATTTGAACCATGCTTCCCGTTACGCTCACCATATGGTTGCGATTAAGAAAGGTACAGTTGTAGGTGAAGGTACGCCAGCCGAAGTTATGACACCGGATATTTTACGTGAGGTGTTCAACATCGAGGCAGACATTGTACCGGACCCGCGTACTGGTGTACCTTTATGCTTACCTTATGCATTGGCTGGTGAACCGGCTGCTGATAAAGTGTTGGTAACAGCACAGCCTGAACGTATTCTGACTGCAGCAGGGGCATAATGATTAGCTTGAGAAAGCCGTGCTAAGTAAGCACGGCTTTTACTTTTCTTGGTCCTCTAAAATAATCTCAAAAAAACTTTTATAAAACAGTTGCATTTTGTTTTTGAAGGTGATATATTATTACTTGTCGCCGCGATGATAAACGGAACGGACGACAGCGAAAGTAACATGCGGAAGTGGCTCAGCGGTAGAGCATCGCCTTGCCAAGGCGAGGGTCGCGGGTTCGATTCCCGTCTTCCGCTCCATAATGTGCGGCCTTAGCTCAGCTGGATAGAGCGTTTGACTACGAATCAAAAGGTCAGGAGTTCGAATCTCTTAGGCCGCGCCAATTTTTCTCAAATACTTACTTATACTTGTCGGGATGTAGCTCAGCTTGGTAGAGCACCTGGTTTGGGACCAGGGGGTCGCATGTTCAAATCGTGTCATCCCGACCACTTATATGCGGGTGTAGTTCAATGGTAGAACTTTAGCCTTCCAAGCTAATAGCGTGGGTTCGATTCCCATCACCCGCTCCAGATTTTCAAACAATCTCCTTCTTCGGAAGGAGTTTTTATATTTTATATCCTAACATTGGCAGCCCTTGCGGGGGCTGCCTTTCCTGCGTTCTAAAAAGAAAGTGGGCGCTTCGGGCTTCAACCGAGCGTCATTTTGTAGTATGATGAAAAGAAGATGAAAATGCGTTAAAGTACAGGAGGATCAGTATGTCGGACCAAGTAACATCGACTTTATCGGCACAACACCGGCCGCAGGCTAACAATTTGCTGCGCAGAGACGTCCGTTTCCTAGGCAACATACTCGGGGAAGTGCTCGTCCATCAAGGTGGCCGTGAGCTGCTGGATATTGTTGAACAAATTCGTGAAACAAGTAAAGCCTTGCGCGCAGAATTTGTGCCTGAGCTTTTTGAACAGTTTAAGACGACGGTTGCATCGTTAAGCCCGGAAATTCGCCATCAGGTGATCCGTGCCTTTGCGATCTATTTCCAATTGGTCAACATTGCAGAGCAGAATCATCGTATTCGCCGCAAACGTGATTATGAGCGTTCGGCTGGGGAAAGTGTACAACGCGGTTCCATCGAGAGCGCTATTTCGGATTTGAAGGAGCGTAATATCGATATTGAAGGTGTTCAAGAGATCTTGAGCAACATTTCACTAGAGCTCGTTATGACTGCGCATCCAACGGAAGCGACACGTCGTGCCGTGCTTGATATTCATAAGCGGATTGCTGAAGATGTAATGGAACTTGATAATCCGACTCTGACTTACCGTGAACGCGAGATCCTTCGGGACAAGCTGCTGAATGAAGTGCTTATTTTGTGGCAAACTGATGAGCTTCGTGACCGTAAGCCAACTGTTATTGATGAAGTACGCAATGGCTTGTATTATTTCGACGAGACATTGTTCGAAGTGCTTCCTAACGTATATGAAGAACTGGAACGCAATCTTACTAAATACTATCCAGGCGAGAAATGGCATGTACCAAGCTATCTGCGCTTCGGCTCATGGATCGGCGGAGACCGCGACGGTAACCCGTCGGTAACTGCGAAGGTAACATGGGAGACGCTGACGCTTAACCGCCAGCTTGCTATTAAGAAATATGAAGAGAAATTGCATGAGCTTGTCAGCATTCTGAGCTTCAGCACAAACCTTGTTGAGGTATCGGAAGAGCTGATCAACTCGATCAAGAAAGATCGTGAGCATGTCGAACTGAAATGTATTGACCTGTGGCGTAATGCGAAAGAGCCATACCGCATTAAGCTCGGCTTTATGCTTGAGAAGCTGGCTAACACTCGTGATGAGTCCCTCAAAGGCTCTCCTATGCGTTACAACAGCGCAAGCGAACTGCTTGATGAACTGCATATCATCGACCGCAGCTTACGCGGTCATTTTGCAGATTACGTAGCCGATACACATATCGGTAAGCTTGTCCGTCAAGTTGAGCTGTTTGGATTCCATATGCTTGCTTTGGATATCCGCCAGCACAGCCAAGAGCATGAGAATGCGATGTCGGAAATTTTGGCGAAGATGAATGTTGTAGCGAACTACGGCTCGCTTTCCGAAGAAGAGAAGATTGCTCTTCTCAGCAAATTGCTGGAGGACCCTCGTCCACTTACTTCGTCGCATCTGGATTATTCTCCATCGACTCGTGAGTGCCTGGACGTATATCAAACGGTCTACAAAGCACAGCAGGAGTTTGGACCAGAATGTATTTCGACTTATCTGATTAGTATGACGCAAGGTGCTAGCGACATGCTGGAGGTTATGGTATTTGCGAAAGAGGTAGGCTTGTTCCGTAAAGAAGCAGACGGCAGCGTTCGCTGCACACTGCAATCGGTACCTCTCTTCGAGACAATTGATGACCTGCATGCTGCTCCTGGTATCATGAAGCTGCTCTTCGAACTGCCAATCTATCGTCAAGCTGTAGCGGCAAGAGGCGACCTGCATGAAATCATGCTTGGTTACTCCGATAGTAATAAAGACGGCGGCGCGGTAACAGCGAACTGGGAATTGCGCGTAGCCCTGAATGATATTACAGCAACTGCAGGTGAACATGGCGTTAAGCTGAAGTTCTTCCATGGACGCGGCGGTGCACTTGGCCGTGGCGGTATGCCACTTAACCGCAGTATTCTGGCACAGCCTCCACATACGGTTGGCGGCGGCATTAAGATTACAGAGCAAGGCGAAGTATTGTCTTCGCGTTACTCAATGCAGGGCATTGCATATCGCAGCCTTGAGCAAGCATCGTGGGCGCTTATTACAGCAGCACGTCTTGCGAAATATCCACAAGCTCAAGATGATGCCGTGTTGAAAGAGTGGGAAGAGATTTCACGTTCCATCTCCGAGACTGCATTGAACAAGTACCAGGATCTGATCTTCCGTGATCCAGACTTCCTGACTTACTTCAAAGAGTCGACTCCACTTCCTGAGGTAGGCGAACTGAACATTGGTTCCCGTCCTTCGAAACGGAAGAACAGCGATCGCTTTGAGGATCTGCGTGCGATTCCTTGGGTATTTGCTTGGACGCAAAGCCGTTACTTGCTGCCTGCATGGTATGCAGCGGGTACTGCGCTTAAGCAGTACACGGGTGAGGATGAACAGCGTCTGACAACACTGAAGACGATGTATGAGAAATTCCCGTTCTTCCGTTCGCTGATCGACAATCTGCAAATGGCACTTGCTAAAGCAGATCTGACGATTGCGAAGGAGTATGCGGATATGATCTCCGACAGCACGATTCGTGATCGTATCTTTACTCAAATCGAGAACGAGTATAAGCTGACTTCGGATATGATTCTGAGCATTACAGGACAAGATGAGATTCTGGATAACGTACCAGTCATTCAAGAATCGATTCGTCTGCGTAATCCGTACGTTGATCCACTCAGCTACATGCAAGTTCAGCTCCTCACAGAGCTGAGGGAGCTTCGTGCGAAGGATGAAGATGATCCTGAACTGCTCCGTGAAGTTCTTCTTACGATTAACGGAATTGCAGCTGGTCTGAGAAATACAGGCTAATAGAAATATGGATAAAACCGGACATTTGGCTTATTACAAGTCGAATGTCCGGTTTTTTGTGTATTTGTCTATTTCTTTATCCTCCTTTTAAATTCACTTAAGTTTGATTTAAGGTACATGCCTCATGATAGGAATCAAGCAAGGGACATGAATCGCAAATCGCGGTCGTAATGAAAAGGAGCGATAAAGATGAACAATGAATATGAAAATAACCATAATAACGTAAATGATACAGATAAGCCGGAATCCACAGCGGAACATAAACCTTACACTTATACTTACGGACCCAATCGTTCTGCATCTACTCTTAGGACAGCCTACGAGAATCAGTTAATGAAGTTGACTGATGAAGGCGGGGAACAAGGGAATTCAGGATGGGGAAGCAAGAAACCAGGTAAGAAGAAGTCGCAGGCAAAAGCGATGGTGGCCGCTTTTCTAGTTGGCGCCGTGGTCATCAGTGGTTTCATGTATGCATCGGACCGGACAAACTTGTTCACAGGTAACGAGCAAGCTTCTACAGCAGCAACAACGACCGCAAGTAACTCGGCGCAGCAGGCAGCAGGTGTAACAACAGCATCAGTTAGTGTTGATGCCACTATCGCAGATGTTTATAAAGCAGCATCTCCTGCAGTAGTAAAGATTGAGAACTACACGCAGCCGGTACAAAGCAACGGCAGAGGGTATGGAGGAAGAGGTGGATTCCAAGGGTTTGGACAGGTCCCGCAGACACAAGAGGACAGTGGGCAGTCAGGTTCGACAGACAGCTCACAGCTTGAACTGGCTGGAACGGGCACAGGATTCTTTTTCGAATCATCCGGCTATATCCTAACTAACCAGCATGTTGTAGCAGATGCGTCGCAGGTGAAGGTTCAAGTAGAAGGCTATGATGAGCCGTTCATTGCAGAGGTGGTAGGGGAGAATGCGGAACAGGATTTGGCCGTACTCAAAATCAGTGGAACAGAGGCATTCCCCACACTCGCAATCGGTGACTCGAATCAAACGGCTATTGGCGACTGGGTGATCGCAATTGGTAACCCATATGGCTTCGATCATACGATGACGGTTGGAGTACTAAGCGCGAAGGAGCGTCCAATCACAATCAGTGATGAAGACGGTGATCATGTGTACGAGCATTTGCTGCAAACTGATGCTTCGATTAATCCAGGTAACTCCGGTGGTCCGCTGCTGAATGCGAGCGGCCAAGTGATTGGGATTAACACTGCTGTGAACTCTGAGGCGCAAGGTATTGGTTTCGCCATTCCGACAAGTACGATTCAAGAAACACTTAAACAGCTCGTTGGTCATAATGTATAAAGCCATTATTTGATAAATTATCTGAAGCGGAGAGGCATGCGGGCCTCTCCGCTTCTTCTATAATAAGGGCAGAATCGAAGAGGACTGACGTGCCTTCCGCTTTGCTATATAAGGGCAGAACCGATATAATAGACCAGGTGTGAATGGAGGATTTTTGTAATATGAAAACTTCATCTGGCTATTGGACAGCGGTTATTTTGGTCCTTATAGCTGCGGCTTGCTACGGAATTATGTCATCGGTTCTAAAGCTCGCTTATGAGAAAGCTTATACCTTTCAGCAAATTACAGTTCATCAAGTAGGGGCCGGTGCGATATTACTTTGGCTGCTGGTCCTGATAAGACCAGGAACATGGAGTAAGCTCGCTTTCAGTTGGAAGCACTGGGGGGCTTTAGCTTTTACCGGTATTTTTGGACTAAGTATGACGACTGTCTTATATAATCAGACTTTGGAAAGACTCGATGCTTCTTTCTCAATTGTCTTGCTTTTTCAGTTCATGTGGATTACGATTTTGCTAGAAAGTTTGTGGAAACGTAAATGGCCCACGAAATGGCAATGGGCAGCGATTGTGATGGCGATGGCAGGGACGGTGCTCGCGGCCGGACTGTTTGAGAATAAGCTCACCGATATGGATTGGGCAGGTGTATGGTTTGGCCTTGGCTCTGCGGTAACTTATAGCTTATTCCTGCTCCTGACAGGCAGAGTGGCGCCGGGTTATGATCCCGTTTATAAATCTGCAATTATGATGTCATTTGGCTTTGTTGTTATTGCAAATATGTATGGATATAAGACGTTTGATGGCGGCCTTGAAGGAGAATGGGGCCTTATCGGATGGGGAATTGCGCTTGGACTAATCGGACAGGTTCTGCCGACGGTCTTTTTTACAGCCGGTATTCCGAGAATCGGAAGCGGGCTTGCGTCCATGCTTGGAGCGATGGAGCTGCCTTTCGCGGTCGTTGGTGCCTGGCTGATTCTAGGCGAACCGATATCGCTTGGCGGTATTGCCGGCATCGTACTTATTCTAGGCGGTATTGTGCTTGCTGAGTATGGTTCACGCTTACGTCAGCCAACCATTCAAACGTAGAACCATGCTTACGAAGTAAGAATCACGAAAAGCACGTGACTGTACCATGCTTACGAAGTAAGAATTATCACGAAAATCATGTGATAATTCTTTTTGGGAGGATGAATAGTGAATGTATTGGAAGCCCGCCTAGCTCGATTAGCACTTAAAGGCGACCAGCGGGCATTTGCTGAGCTTGTAGGGCTGTATCAGGACAAGCTGTTCCATATGGCCTACCGAATGTTATATAACCGCCAAGAGGCGGAGGACGTCGTTCAGGAAACTTTCCTGAGGGTCTATAAAAATCTGGAGCGATATGACGAATCGCTTAAATTCTCCACGTGGATTTACCGGATTGCAACAAACCTATGTATCGATCGGCTTAGGAAACGGAAGCCTTCGTACTCTCTTGATGCAGAATCAACAGATCATGAGGGGCTTGATGGCTACTCCATGATTCCAAGCGATAACCGTACGCCAGAGTCAGAGCTCTTACTTACAGAGACCCAGCGTATTATTCATGAATCGATTGACTCGCTGCCTCCGAAGTATAAGACGATTATGATGCTTCGATATATTCAGGAGATGTCTCTGCAGGAGATCAGCGATGTACTCGATATGCCGGTAACGACGATTAAGACTCGTGTTCACCGAGGCAGGGAGTTTTTACGAAAAAAACTGGAGCATAAGCTGTAGTTCAATTTTCACAAAAAAGTGAAACATCATGTGCGAGCTGTACGTACTCTATAAATGAGGAGAGCTTATGCGAGCAAACGAAAGAAAGGACTGGCTGCTATGAATTGCAACGTCGCGGGTGTATGGATGCATGATTATTTAGACGGCGATCTGCCGCGTGAAGATGCACGAGAATTACAGACTCATTTGAGCTCATGTCCCGCTTGCCTAGCCCGCTTTGAACAGCTGGAGAAGACGGAAGCGATGATGCTGAGCACGTTAGAGCATACCGTTTCCATTCCCGATTATGATAAATCAGCTTTGACCAATCGTATTATGGCTGAGCTGCCTAAGCCGGCAAAATCGAAAGAGCGTCGTGGCTTGCTGCGGTACATTTATAAGTATCCGGGCCTTACAGCTGCTGCTTTGTTCGTGCTTGTTATGCTTGGAAGCTTCACCTCGATGTGGGATCAGGATTCAAAGCTGATTGTATCCGGTGAAGATCTGCAGCAGGTTGTCATTAACGGAAATACGGTCACGGTTCCTGAAGGTGCCCATGTGAAGGGTAATTTGGTTATTGAGAATGGAACTGCCGATGTGAAAGGTGAAGTGGATGGCAATGTAACGGTCATCGACGGCAATCTGAATCTTGCATCGACTGGTTACATTACAGGACAAAGCCGGACCATTGATCAGGCGCTAGACTGGTTCTGGTACAAAGTGACGGAAACGTTCAGCGGATTGGCTTCTTAGGACGAACTGCCTCTCTTGCAGAGAGGCAGTTATTTTTTTTTCTGAAAAAAAGGGTTTCCAAGTGCAATTCTAGAAAACAATAAAGTTAAGACCAGATAAAGTGTAAACGGTGGAACCGTTATTATAAATAGCGGCATACGTTTCGCGGATGAAGTATAAGCACAGAATAGAAAGATCATATACATTCTTATATTTTAAAGATAATTGTCGTCGGCAGTTTGGGGGTTGATCTGTGAATTATTTCAATGATTTGACTTGGAATGGCTGGATTAAGGACATTATTGATATTGGCATTGTTAGCTATATCATTTATAAATTGATTTTGCTCGTGCGTGGCACAAGGGCTGTTCAATTACTTAAGGGGATATTGGTCTTGGTCGGCACCTGGGCGATCAGCACCTGGTTTAATCTCTATACGCTGAAGTGGCTGATGAATCAGATGTTCACATTTGGCGTCTTGGCGGTACTTATTATTTTCCAACCAGAGCTTCGTCGTGCGCTGGAGCAATTGGGGCGCGGCAAGCTGTTTGCTCGTACCTCAACGCTGGAGCGCGATATTGTTGCCGAACAGATTGAAAGTGTCATGAAGGCTGTTCAGCATATGGCTCAGCGAAGCATCGGGGCATTGATCGTCTTTGAACGTACTACAGGAGTAACCGAGCTGATTGAATCCGGGATTCAGATGGAGTCACGGATTACGTCCGAGCTGATCATGAACATTTTTACACCTAATACACCGCTGCATGACGGGGCGGTTATTATCCGGGGTAATCAGATTATGGCCGCTGGCTGTTATTTGCCGCTTTCGGAGAATCCATTTATCAGCAAAGAGCTTGGGACCCGTCACCGTGCTGCTATTGGGGTCAGCGAAGTTAGTGACGCTGTTGCTGTTATTGTATCGGAAGAAACAGGACAAGTTTCCCTTGCTATTAACGGGATGATTGTTCGTGATATTAAGGAAGAATCGCTGATCTCCAAGCTGTTCGAAGAGCTGACGCCAAAACAGACGAGTAGTAAGGAGCGGGCAACCGTATCCTCGTTCTCGTTCTGGAAGCGGAAAGGAGGCCGCGATGGATAAGTGGTTAAGTCATCCGACGATACTCAAGATCCTTTCTGTTGCGATTGCGCTGCTCTTATGGGCAATGGTGCATTTTGATCCGGAATCGACTCCGGCTACCGTGACCTCCTCTTTGAATACAAAAGTCATTGAGGCGGCCTCGGTTATTCCGACAAATCTAGATGAAACGAAATATGCACTTGTAAAAGTAGAGCCAACTGTCGTTCGGCTGGTCGTTGAAGGGCGGAAAGCAAGCCTGTTGACGCTGAATGAGGAGGATTATGTTGTACATGCAGACTTAAGCAATATTACAGCTGGTGAGCATGTGGTGCCGCTGACCTATGATTTGCCTAAAGGTATTACCCTTGTGGAAAGTTCGCCACGTTCCATTACGGTGGATATTGTAGAGATTGAGACGAAGACATTTGATCTTGGGGTCGCAACGGAAGGGACACCTGCGAATGGTTATATTGCCGGTACTCCATCCGTGAAATCAGGTACAATCGTGAACATTACACTGCCGAAGGACGAGATGGCTCTTGTTGGAGCAGTTCGTACAACCGTTGATATCGAGGGTGCAGAAAAGTCAGTTGTGAACAAGAAAGCACAGGTTATTGTGTACGATACCGAAGGGGAAGCGATGGAGCATGCGATTGTTCGTCCTTCCACAGTAGAAGTTGAGGTTCCAGTCACACCGCCGCTGAAGACAATGCCGTTGCAGCTTGGATTTACGGGAAGTCTGCCGGATGGTTTAAGTGTCAGCTCGGTGAAGGCGGATATCGATAAAGTCGCCGTGTACGGTGATCAGAATCTGCTGGATTCGATGGAAACCTACACGGGCGGCGTAACCATCGACCTATCGAAGATTAAGGAATCCGGTACGGTGAAAGCGAAGGTTACAGCTGTCGGTGACGTGAAGATGGTAGAACCGTCTGAAATCAATGTAGAGGTTAAGGTAGTGGCTTCCCAGACGTTAACGCTTGACCGTACCGTTAAATTAAATGATCTGCCGGAAGGACTCACGGCGTCGTTCAAGGACCCTGGGGATAGTCATGTATCGATAACGGTTCGTGGTGCGCCTAATATGCTTGCAGCTCTGCAGAACGACGATGTGAAGCTGTCAGCAGATTTGAGTGATGCCAAGGTTGGAACGACAACCGTTCCGCTCCTTGTTAAACTGCCGCGATTTATTGATCTGGCAGAGGAAAAACCAACGATTAAGCTTGATATCACGGATAAGAATGCAGCAAGCGACAGCAACTCGGAGGGAGCCGGGGATATTCCGGCTGGCGGCCAGCCTACCGATTCAAATTCATCCGGTAATGCAACCGAACCTCCTCCTGATAAGAATACAAATACGGGATCGGATGCAGGTAATGGTACTGGCTCAGGTACGGGAGCTGATTCCGGTTCTACTACCACTCCTGATTCAGATGAAGATCCCGCTGAGGAACCAAGTACTACTCCATAATGGAATGTATGAGTGGAAGCGGGAAAAGCGGTAGTTAAAAGTAGTTCAAAAGCGGCCTCAGATCGAGTAGGATTAGGAATAGGCCATTGCAGCAGCAGATTTAACGACAAAAGGGGCATGAGAAAATATGGGGAAATATTTTGGTACGGATGGCGTGCGCGGAGTAGCTAATCTAGAGCTGACTCCGGAGCTTGCTTATAAAATCGGCCGTTGCGGCGGTTATGTCTTAACAGGCCAGGCGGATAAGCCGAAGGTAGTTATCGGTCTGGATACACGGATCTCGGGTCCGATGCTGGAGGCTGCGCTGATTGCTGGTCTTCTGTCGATTGGTGCGAGCGTTATTCGACTTGGTGTCGTATCGACTCCAGCAGTTGCTTATATTACACGCGAATTAAAAGCAGATGCAGGTGTTATGATTTCTGCTTCCCATAATCCGGTTCAGGATAACGGCATTAAGTTCTTTGGCGGGGACGGCTTCAAGCTGTCTGATGAAACAGAGCTTGAGATCGAGCGTCTAATCGATGCTGAGGTCGATGAACTACCTCGTCCAATCGGCGGCGAAATCGGCACCGTAACGAATGATGATAATGCGAAATATCGTTTCCTTGATTATTTGAAAACGACAATTAATGGTGATTTCAAGGGCCTTAAGATCGTACTCGACTGTGCACATGGCTCGGCATATGAGCTGGCACCAAAAGTATTCCGGGAGCTTGGTGCGGAGATTATTACAGTTGGAGCGGAGCCGGACGGCCGCAACATTAATGCTGGCGTGGGCTCGACGCATCCGGAATACTTGCGTGAGCAAGTACTGGCGCATGGTGCAGACCTGGGTCTTTCGTTCGATGGCGATGCTGACCGTCTGATTGCTATTGATGACAAAGGCGAGGAAGTCGATGGCGACTATATCCTTTGCATTTGCGGCGATGCAATGAAGCGGGCTGGCAAGCTCAAAAATGATACCGTTGTAACGACTGTAATGGCGAACATCGGATTCTTCAAAGCAACGCAGCGTATTGGTCTGCAAACGGCTCAGACGGCTGTTGGAGACCGTTACGTAATGGAAGAAATGCGTAAGGGCGGATATAACCTTGGCGGCGAACAGTCCGGTCATGTTATTTTCCTCGATTACAATACAACAGGTGACGGTATTCTGACGGCTCTACAACTGGTTGATACGCTGGTAGCTTCGGGCCGCAAGCTGAGTGATCTGAAAAACCTGATGAGCAAATATCCGCAAGTGCTGGTGAACGTTCGTGTAGAGGATAAGAGCCTATATGCGGGTAATGAAGCTATCGTTAAAGCGGTTGAGGAAGTTGAGCAGGAGCTTGGCGATAACGGCCGTGTACTCGTTCGCCCGTCCGGAACCGAATCGCTGATCCGTGTTATGGCCGAGGGCCCAGAGAAAGACCAGATTGAGGATTATGTGGCTCGAATCGTTGATGTGGTGAAACAGCAATTAGGCTAAAAGTTAGCGGGCTTAAGTCTACTGCCGACTAATTGCCGACAAATACAAAAGTCTCCACGATTCCGTGGAGACTTTTGTATTTGCGGCTAGGCGATTGAATATATAGGTAATGTAAGGGATTTTATTTGCTTCAAAAGTTGGGGCAAATGTATGGCCGGGCTTGGGCATTTCGGACGAGAAAGCGGATATTATTAGGAGAAATTACCGGAGTTGTTCGTCCTGCGCCTAAAGTTCAGGTTGCGAAACCAGTCGAAAGTGAATATGATAGAAAGTATGATTCCAGCAGGAAAGCGAGGATAGTGGTTGTAACTAGTAATATAAGCGCCAGAGCTTGCGTGATGATTTGCCTTATGGAGTTACGAGCATGAGGGATCATACGGGAAGCTGACGAGGTGAAGGTGTTCGAATTATTCGGCGGGGACCTTCCGGTTATCAAAGCCAACCGAAAGCCGATACGCAAAGGGATTGGGCGACCGATCTTACAAACGTACGGCAGGCTGCACTTGTTGTTTTGATTTATTGCATTCATTCGAGGAATTAAACATGCTCCCGTATGTCTATGGTGCCGCCTGATAGGTTGGCACGGGCAGAGGGGTAATACGCCTGTGCCACATATCGGCTGGCATCCGTATTCATAGTTGAGAGACAACTATCGATTAAACGGAGGTCTTTATTATATGTGTGGTATTGTAGGATATATTGGTAAACGTGATTCTCAGGATATTTTGATCGAAGGGTTGAAGAAGCTGGAATACCGGGGTTATGACTCCGCTGGTATTGCGGTATTCACAACGAACGGACTGGAGATCAAGAAATCTAAAGGCCGTCTGGCTGTGCTTGAGGATAAACTGCGTGATGAGCCGCTGCAAGGTTCGGTTGGTATCGGTCATACACGTTGGGCAACTCATGGTAAGCCATCTGACGTTAACTCGCATCCTCATACAGATAACTCGGCGAAGTTCTCGGTCGTGCATAACGGCATTGTCGAAAACTACCTGGATCTGAAAGAGGAATTAACGATTAAAGGCCATCGTTTTGTGTCGGAGACTGACACTGAAGTTATTTCGCACCTGGTTGCTGACGAATATGACGGCAACATTGTCGAAGCAGTACAACGTGCTGTAAAACGTATGCGCGGCGCATTTGCGCTTGGCGTATTAACAGAATTCGAACCAGAGCGTCTGGTTGCAGTTCGTTTTGCAAGCCCGCTTGTTATTGGCGTTGGCGAAGGCGAGAACTTCATTGGTTCGGATATTCCGGCAATTTTGGAGCATACTCGAAATGTGTACATCTTGAACGACGGCGAAATGGCTGTATTGACACGTGATGGTGTCGAACTCATGACGACAGAGGGCGAATTTATTTCCAAGGAAATATACCATGTCGATTGGGATCTTGTGACAGCGGAGAAAGCCGGATTTGATCATTTTATGCTGAAAGAGATTCACGAGCAGCCAAAGGCATATCGTGATACAATGCTTGGCCGTATCGCGGATGACGGCAAGTCGGTTAACCTGACTGAGCTTTCGATGACAGCTGAGTATGTGAAGTCGATTCGCAAAGTGCATATTGTTGCTTGTGGTACGGCTTACCATGCAGGTATGGTTGGTAAAACCGTTATTGAATCGCTCGCACGCATTCCGGTTGAGACGGACGTAGCATCGGAATATCGTTACCGCTCGCCAATCATTACACCTGACACGCTGGTTATCGTTGTTAGCCAATCGGGCGAAACAGCAGATACGCTTGCAGCGCTTCGTGAAGCGAAACGCAATGGTGCTCGTGTTCTGGCAATCACTAACGTTGTAGGTAGCTCGGTTGCTCGTGAAGCGGATGATGTGCTCGTAACTTGGGCAGGTCCAGAAATCGCGGTAGCATCGACAAAAGCTTACACTTCGCAGTTGATTGCATTCTACCTGTTTGGTCTGCACCTTGCTGGCATTCTGGGTACGAAAGACGAAGCGACAGTAGCAGGCATTATCACAGCGCTAGGCGAGCTTCCTGAGCAAGTGGAGATCATCCTTGAGAATGCTCCAGTGCTGAAGCAAGTAGCTGAGTCGATCTCGCATCATAAAAACTTGTTCTTCATCGGCCGTGGTGTCGACTATGCAGTCGCACAAGAAGGCTCGCTGAAGCTGAAAGAAATCTCGTACATTCACTCCGAAGCGTATGCAGCAGGGGAGCTGAAGCACGGTACACTAGCTCTGATCGAGGAAGGTATTCCGGTTATTGCTTTGATAACCCAGGAAGAGCTGTATGAGAAAACACTGAGCAACATTAAAGAAGTAAAAGCCCGCGGCGCTCATGTACTGGGTATTATAAACGCAGGTAACGAAGTAGAAGTAGCTAAATCCGTTGACGAATTGTTCGCGATTCCGAAGACATTGCCACTTCTTTCACCAGCTCTGTCGGTTATCCCGCTGCAGCTGATCTCGTACTATGCATCGCTTGCACTTGAGCATGATGTTGATAAGCCTCGTAACCTTGCAAAATCGGTAACGGTCGAGTAAGGAAAGAGCAATCATATATATTAAAGCTCGCTGTTGATCAGCGAGCTTTTTTTATTTTCATAAATGTAAATAAACTTTCACCATTCCTTCAATGAACAGCCATATGGCAGGCCAAACTAATCACATGATAAGGTGTATAATCAACCTAGTCACACTTTGAAGTAGTTGGCACGGAAGGGGTACAATTTATGATGAAAAGCATAATCAGATCGAAAACAACATGGTTAATTTCAGTCATATTTATTATATGTGTTTTATTCTTCGTCTTATTTTATGATCCGAATGGCCAGTCGTCCGTAGAAGCACCTGCTGCAGTAACTGAGCAAGATGGTTATCAAGTTGTTACTATTCAGGCAAAAGGAGATGGCTTCTACCCTGATCATGTGGAGATTAAGGCAGGAGTTCCTACAAAGATCAACTTCATCAAAACAACCAGCTTGACCTGTATAAGAGCTGTGGATTCAGAAGGTTTGGGATTTGATGTCTATTTGAAGAAAGGTGATAATTTCACAACTTTAGAGGATCTTAAGCCGGGAACCTATCAATTCGACTGCGATATGTATATGTACCATGGGACCATTACGGTGGTCTAGACGGAGGTATTCAGGGTTTTACTTGACATCCTTCGGAGGCAGGTCAACAATGGGGAAGAGTATTAATAACCCATACGTAAGGTGGTAGATTAAGTGACTCTTCGAATTGGTATAGCAGGTACAGGTTGGTTTGGACGGATGCATGCGGAAAAGCTTGCTGCGATGGAGGATATTAGCGTCAGCGCGTTCTGCGGGACAAGTCTTGAGAAGGCCGAAACGGCGGCAAAGCCTTATCGTGATGCACGTGGTTACGATTCTATAGAGGCTATGCTAGAGGATAGCAAGCTGGATGCAGTCTATATTTGCACGCCTCCTTTTGCACATGGTGAGATTGAGCTTGCACTTGTGGAGCGGGGTATTCCATTCTTGGTTGAAAAACCGATTGGTGTTGATGAAGCTACGCCAAATCGGATCCGTCAGGCCGTTAGGGAGAAAGGACTGCTGACTTCGGTTGGCTATCACTTCCGGTACATGGACAGCACCAATCATGCAAAGGAGCTTCTTGCTAACCGGACACCACTCATGGCACTCGGACAATGGATGGGCTCGATGCCAGGCGTATATTGGTGGCGTAATATGGAGACCTCCGGTGGTCAGTTTGTCGAGCAGACGACACATATTGTGGACCTGATGCGCTATTTGCTTGGTGACGTGAATGAAGTTTATGCGGCTTATGGAGATCGGTACATGTCAAGCAAGGAAGAGGGAGTTACGGCTCCTGATGTAGGAACAGTAACGATGAAGCTGGCGAGCGGTGCGGTTGCTACAATCAGCAATACGTGTGCGATTCCAGCCGGTGGTTCTGCAGGCCTGCAGATTTATACAAATACAGGGGTTCTTCAGATCACAGGAGATGCTCTTGTTGATATCGAAACCGACCAGAAGACCGAGTACAAAGCGTCGAATAATCCATACGTGAGGGAAAATGAAGCCTTCCTTCATGCCGTTAGAACAGGAGACAGCAGCAGAATTCTGTCCACCTATGAGGATGCATGGGAGACTCATCGAGTAACGATGGCGGCTAATGAATCAGCGAGAACGGGACTACCTGTTAAGCTGAGATAATTTTTACTAGAGTTGATCACCACTTAATAAAGGCACCTATCGTTAGTTAACGGTAGGTGCCTTTTTGCATGTTACTTATTGACGGTATTAACTTATACATTCAACAATTGCGCTTATCTCCTGGTAAGGGATATTATTCTCATATATAAAGGAGATGACCAGCTTATGAGAGGATTAGCCATATTACTTGGGTATACGCTATTGGGGAATGCCATTCACACCTTACTGTCCGTACCGATCTCGGGGAATGTCATTGGGATGGTGTTGCTAGTGATCAGCTTGTTTGCAGGATGGATTAAGCTCGCTTGGATTGAGGAGACCGCACAATTTTTTTTAAAGCATATGATGATTTTTTTCGCACCTGTCATCGTTGGAACGATGATGTTCTTTGGAGTGATTGGAGATCAGTGGTTAGTAGTGTTGGTTACTTTAATTGTTGCAACTATTATTGTTCTACTCGTTACTGCTGGAGTTGCGGCAAGGCAGTCTGGAAAGGTGAAGGAACGTACCTATGAATGAGGCATGGTTTGAGCAGCCGCTCTTTGGAATTACGATTACTGTAGTCTTTTATATGGGGGCTCAACTCCTTAACAGTCGATACCGCTGGTTAAATCCCTTGTTTGTAACATCAGGAGGCATTATTGTACTGCTGCTGCTCAGCGATATTCCTTATGAGGCATATCGTGCAGGGGGGGACGTCATTACCTTTTTCCTTGGGCCTGCTACGGTTGCTCTTGCGGTTCCGTTTTATAAGAATTTTCAAAATCTAAGAAATCAGCTTGTCCCTATCGTTACAGCAGTCAGTGCGGGATTGATTTGCGGTCTGCTTGCCGTATGGGGAATAAGTAGTCTTCTTCATGGCTCGAAACAAATCATGCTCACCATGCTGCCCAAATCGGTCACAACACCAATTGCGATTGAAATTGCTGATCTATTAGGCGGCACCCCTGAACTAGCTGGTGTATTCGCCGTACTGACAGGGCTGCTAGGCAGTATGATTGGACCCGGCATTCTTAAATTGTGCAAGTTTCGTAGTGATATAGCCATTGGAGCGGCTATGGGTACGGCCTCACATGGTATTGGTACAGCGCGCATCATGCGTGATTCCGAAATCCAAGGCGGCATCAGCGCATTCGCAATGGGGCTGTCGAGCATATTGACGCCTATATTTTGCATACCACTCATTTGGTGGCTTTAATAGTTCATATCGAAAAAGGTATCTATCGTTATTAGTTGACGATGGGTACCTTTTTTTGCGTTACCTATTGATGAGGTCAAATGTTAAGGTACCGAGCGAACTATTCGCTGTTTGAGGCGAAAGACTTATTTAGAGATCCAATCACATACGACTTTGGAACAATAAACCAATAAAAGTGGAATTTTTACCAACAATGGTATCCTTACGGCTGACAATTTTTGGACATATAATTATGAATGCGGTTACAAGATAACGCACACAAAAACAAGGCTTAATTAAAAGGGAGGCAAAGTATGAAACGAATGAAACGTGCTTTAACGGGGATCTCTGCAATGCTTGTAATGACAACGGCTCTTGCAGCGTGTGGGAACTCGAGCAACAACTCGAATTCGAACTCAAACTCATCTAGCCCAAGCCCAACAACATCTACTGCTACTGCATCAGAGGCGCCAGCAACGAATGATGGCAAGAAAGTCACGATTAATCTCTGGAGCTTCACTGATGAAATTCCGAACATGACGAAAAAGTATTTGGAAACTCATCCTGACGCAAATGTAGAGTTTAAAACGACAGTAATCGCAACGACAGACGGTGCTTATCAGCCAGCTCTTGACCAAGCTCTGGCCGGCGGCGGCAAGGACGCTCCGGACATCTTCGCAGCTGAAGCGGCGTTTGTACTTAAGTATACACAAGGTGATGCATCCAGCTATGCAGCAAACTATGCTGACCTTGGTCTTGACGACCAACTGGTGAAGGACGCGGGCATCGCGCAATATTCGGTTGATATCGGCAGCAAAGACGGTCAACTAAAAGCTCTTGGTTATCAAGCAACAGGAGGCGGCTTCATTTATCGTCGTTCAATTGCAAAAGATGTATTTGGAACGGATGATCCTGCAGCAATCAAAAACGAGGTTGGTCCTGGATGGGATAAATACTTCGCTGCAGCTGATAAGCTGAAAGCAAAAGGTTACGCGATTGTTTCCGGCGACGGCGATATTTGGCACGCAATTGAGAACAGCTCCGACAAGGGCTGGATCGTTGACGGTAAGCTTCATATCGATCCTAAGCGTGAAGCATTCCTTGATTTCTCCAAGAAGCTGACAGACAACGGCTACAGCAATGGAACACAAGACTGGCAGGAAGCTTGGTATGCAGATATGTCCGGCACAGGCCCGAAACCGGTCTTCGGATTCTTTGGTCCAGCTTGGCTGATCAACTATGTGATGAATGGTCAAGTGAAAGACACGAATGGTGACTGGGCTGTTACGGAGCCAACGACTGGCTTCTTCTGGGGTGGTACTTGGCTGCTTGCTAACAAAGATGTTACGAAGGACGATGCTAAGAAACAAGCGGTTGCTGACTTCGTTAAGTGGGTTACGCTTGATACGTCCGAGACAGGTCTCCAGTATTACTGGGCTAACGGCACGATGAAAGAGGGCGAGCAAGGCACGAAGGACAGCGTTGCATCCTCTGTAGTTATGTCGAAGTCTAACGGCGAAGTTCCGCTGCTTGGCGGACAAAACATGTTCGAAGCTTTTGTTCCAGCTAACGCTAACGCTACAGGCAAAAACCTGACTCAATATGACGAATCGATCAACCTGATCTGGCGTGATCAAGTTCGTGCATATGCTTCAGGCAGCAAGAGCCGCGAACAAGCGCTCAAAGACTTCAAGCAAACCGTTACAGATCAGCTCGGAATCGAAAGCGAATAATTTGGCGCCGAAGGGGTGGGAGAGCTTCCCGCCCCTTCATATCAATTGATGAGGTGAGAGCATGCGCCGCAATGGAGTCAACTACTCGAAATACGGCTATATTTTTAGTATTCCTTTTATCATTATCTTTCTGATTTTTTCCCTATATCCAACGCTATACACCGCAGTCATTGGGTTCACGGATATGAAGGGTGTCATACCGAAACCGATTCACATTATGGATAATCCGTTTCAGAACTTCAAAGATCTCATTATGGAGAATGTCTCGTTTAGACAGTCTCTTATTAATACCTTAATCCTATGGATTGCCAACTTCATACCTCAAATCGTGCTTGCGCTTCTGCTCACCGCCTGGTTTACTAACCGGCGCCTTAATGTAAAAGGACAAGGCGCATTCAAAGTTTTGCTCTATATGCCGAATATAATCACGGCGAGTACGATAGCCGTGCTCTTCAGCACCTTGTTCGCTTATCCGATGGGTCCTGTGAATAGCTTGTTTCACGCGCTGGGGTGGTCGGACGCACCGATCCAATTCCTTCAGGACAAAAATACCGCGCGGGGTATTGTTTCTTTCATCCAATTCTGGATGTGGTACGGTAATACGATGATTGTCCTTATTGCAGGTGTTATGGGTATTAACCCAGCGCTCTTCGAGGCGGCTTCCATTGACGGTGCCAACGGAATTCAAACCTTTTTCCGCGTTACGCTGCCGAGTCTTCGCACGATCTTACTTTACTCGCTGATTACGTCGATGATTGGTGGTCTGCAAATGTTTGATATTCCGCAGCTATTCATCACTCCAGCTGGTGGACCAGACAATGCTACTCTTACCACCTCCGTGTTTATCTACGGGCAGGCATTTAAGGGCAGCTATATGTATAATAAGGCCGCAGCAGCTAGTATGATTATGTTCATCATTGCAGCTGTACTGTCCCTCATAGTGTTCTACCTGATGCGTGATCGCAGTGAGGCAAAGCTTAAGAAACAACAAAAGATGATCAATAAAGCTGCAAAAGCAGCGGCAAGGGGGATGTAATTCATGGCGAATATTAATATTGAGAAAACATCCCGGGGCATTAACAAGACGATTATCTACATCGTCTGCATAGGCCTGTCGCTGCTTAGTATCCTTCCGTTCTGGATTATGTTCGTCAATGCCACACGTTCTACGGCGGAAATTCAAAGTGGTCTATCCCTGCTGCCATCTACACACTTCATGACCAACTGGGATGTTCTCGTCAGCAAGAGCTTTGATCCCTTAAAAGGTTTCCTGAACTCGATGACCATCTCTGGTGCTTCGACCATCTGCGCGGTTTATTTCTCATCATTAACAGCTTACGGGCTTGTCGTGTACAACTGGAAATGGCGTCAGCCGTTCTTCACTTTTATTATGTGTGTGATGCTGATACCGGCACAGGCAAGTGCGATTGGCTTCTATCAGTTCATGTATCAAATGCACTGGACGAACAGCTTCCTGCCGCTGATTCTGCCTTCGATTGCAGCGCCGGCCATTGTATTCTTCATGCGCCAATACCTGCTTGCGACACTTTCGCTTGAGATCGTAGAGGCAGCTCGTGTAGACGGCTCCGGTGAGTTCGCTACCTTCAACAAGATCATCATGCCAATCATGATGCCGGCTGTGGCAACGCAAGCTATCTTTGCTTTTGTTGGCAGCTGGAACAATTTGTTCATGCCGCTGATTCTGCTGACGGATAAATCTAAATATACACTGCCGGTAATGGTAAGTTTGCTTCGTGGTGATATTTACAAGACGGAGTTTGGCTCGATCTATATGGGGCTGGCCCTGACGGCATTACCGCTGTTTGTGATTTACTTCCTGTTGTCCCGTTATATTATCGCGGGTGTAGCGCTTGGAGGCGTGAAGGAATAGTACTTTCGAAGAAAAGAAGGGGCTGCCCTCATAAGTCATTCAAGATGACTTATGAGGGCAGCCCCTGTTTTATTCTAGGCTCCTGCTGCAGCTGGCCTACGTTGGATTTTCTCCAGTATTATCAAGGACTAAGTGACGAGGCAGTAGCTATATTGGATTTCTTCCAATACATTTCACGGAATTAGGCTATATTGCTTAAACTGAGTTGATTATACTGTATCGAATCCAACTTAGCTTGAGCTAAGGGGCGCTTGAACAGAATTATGCTGTATATAATCCAGTGTAGCCTCAAAGTTAAAGGATTGCTTTACATTGGATTCGCTGCCTCACCTTGTTTATATTCATTTGGCGTCATACCAACCTCTTGCTTGAAAATTTTTGCGAAGTAGGAATAGTTGGCGTAACCAACCTTCTTCGCCACGGCGAACACCGACAGCTGCGTCGATCGGAGAAGCTGCTTAGCAGCCTCGATTCGCGCTCCAATCACATAGTTACCAAGCGATACCCCTGTTTCTTTCTTGAACAACCGGGCCAGGTAGTCGGGATGGAGATAGACAACTTCAGCCAGACTGAGTCGGGTGAGGTCTTCTCCGTAATGTGCATGGATATATTGCTTGATTTCCTCCGCAACAGATTTGGGCTGCTCGGCGAAATCACGATACGACATGGCCGTATGTACCAGGTATCGCATGTATGCTTCCATATCCTCAATCGAGTGCAAGGAATGGGCGAGCAGTCGTTCATTGGACTTTCCTTTGTACAGCTGATGAGCCTGAATGCCTTTCGACTTGAGAAAGGAGTAGACAAGCTGCATAAGGTCGAGACGGAATAGGCCAAGCTCAGAGGTGGAGCAATGGTTCTGCTGTACAGAATCATTCAAATACGCTGTCGTTTCACGTAAAAACTCTTCCGGCAGGTTCCGCTCCAGAAGCTCCTCCAGCTGCGCCAGATCTGGTGGTCTGTAAGAATCATCAGCGGACTTAAGACCATGCTCTGCGAAGAAAATTTGATTGCGTCGCTTGGTGATGTCCTGATTCAGCTGCAGTAATTGCCGGATGATTGGACTGATGCCTTCAAGCTTGCCTGACATAGCCACAATACAGCACGCATCGCTTTTCAGTGAGCGGTTCGCCTGTTGGATGAAGGCGGCACATAACTCATCAAGCGTCTGAGAGTCAGGCGCTCCTTTCCATTTCAAGACGGCGATCCAGTTATGGACACTGTATTCGAGCACAGTTTCCACCGTAAACTGCGGATGCTGAAACAGCTCATAAAGGACATTGAGCAGCGCGAAGTCGAACAGATTTTTTTCTTCGATGCCCATACTACCGTCGTGAGGGAACAGATTAAGCAGCACGGGCTGAATAAGGTCAGTCATGCCGTACGATAGATGCTGTTCCTCGACAGCTCGCGAGATGTCCGATGGCTTAAGAGGGAAGGAGACGCTGCTGCTGATCAGCTTGCGCCAGAAATGCTCAAGAATTTTCGCTTGATTGCGCTGCCAGTAATAGCCCTCCTGAATCGCTTTCTCTTGCTGCTGCTGTTCTTTCGCACGCTCAACGGCCTTCCGGATAATGAGCATCAGCTTATCGAACTGAATGGGTTTTAGGAAATATTCAAAGCTGCGCAGCTCAATTGCTTTCTGTGCATAGTTGAAATCTGCGTAGTTGGTTAAGAAGATCGCCTGCACGTTGTAGTTCTCCTCACGAATCCACGCTAGCAGCTCCAGACCACTGCCTTGCGGCATTTCGATATCGGATATAAGAATTTGGACCTTGTGGTTTATCAGAATTTCGCGCGCTTGGGCGACATTATGTGCGGTATAGACTGACTCAATGCCAAGCGATATCCAGTCGATCTTCTTCTCCAGCGCGGTCACGACAAAGTAGTCGTCATCTACGAGTAATACATTCATCGTCTCTGCACTCCATTCTCGATTGGACTTACCGGAAGCTCCGGCAGATATAGGGTGACGCATGCGCCACCGTTTTCCCGATTTGAGAATCGGATCACCGCTCGTTCACCGTACAAATATTCAAGCCGCGAAGCTGTATTCATGATTCCAATCTGCGTGCCATTCGTCTGGTCGAGCGGTTGTCCTTGCTGCAGCTTCTCCAGGACATCAGGCGGGAAGCCCGGGCCGGTATCCGTAATCTGGATGACAGTCATTGTCTCGTCCTCGATAAGCTGCTCTTCGACAGTCAGCTCGATCAGTACTTGCTTGTCCCTTGATACCGCGTATTTGATTGCATTCTCGATAAAGGTTTGGAGCACAAGCGGCGGAATTGGAGTGTCCCTCGTTAGTTCGGTTTGCTCAATTCGATAGAGGAAGGAGCCTTGATACCTATTCCTCTGAATTTCGAGATAAACACGGACATGCTCAATTTCGTCCTCCATGCGTACGAAGTCTTGACCATTCTGGAAAATATACCGGAAGTAGACGGATGTCGATAAAGCCATCTGTTGAATTTCCTCGGTCATATCCATCTGTGCCATGCTGTGAATGGTTGTCAGGCAGTTCAGGAAAAAATGCGGCTTGATCTGCAGCTTCATATAATCCAGCTGAATTTGCTGTTTCTCGAGCTCGCGCTCGTAAATATCGATCTTATAGGTTTTGATCTGCGTTACCAGTTGTGCAAACTGCTTGTTGGCCTTCTCAAGCTCCACAATCTTGCTGCTTGTACTATCAATGGGTTCGCCATCCTCCGTCCAGAAGGCGAGGTTATAGGAGAAGCTCTTGATTGGCTGCAGCACCTTGTTCTTGAAATAAAGCATAATGAAGCTCAGGCTGCAGGCGACGATGACGGCGAGCAGCATAATCAGCAGCTGGACGATCATGATTTTCTCGAAGGCGCCGAATTGAATGACGAGTTTAACGAAGAACGAAGCATTGTCGAACTCTCCGTTGACCGTTGTTTTCGTCTGGAGCGGGTTCAAGAGAGAGGATTGGTTCTGTTCATGCTCAATGTTAAGCAGCTTCCCTTTATTCGAGATCGGACTAGTGACAAGACTGCCGTCTTCGGCACGCAAGGAGGCATAGCCGTTCTCACCGAGATTAATCTGGCGAAGCGGGCGGATAAGATCATCTGCCGAGATCAAGCAAATCATGTAGCTGTCGTGGTAAGGAACGATATTAACGATATAAAATTTTCCGGCCAGCTGGATGGTAGACCATCGGGAATAGAACTGCTCATAAATGACTTTATCTTCAATATAGACATTGATCTGTTTCTGAAGCTCCCGGTATACCTTGTACGTGACCGCCATAGGTGCAATGTTGAGCATCAGTTTTTTCTTATTAAAGAAGAGGAAGAAATTATAGCTGGGATTATAGCTTTTCTGAAGCTCGACGAACCGCCGGTATATCGTATCATTCGCTTTCATAAATTCGGTCTCGTTCGTATCATGCATATCCATGATCTTTACATTCTCGTCGTTCGCCAGCGTCCAGCCCATGAAATGATTGATATAGGAGAAGTCGCTGTTGATCCGATTAATGTACAAATAAGCGGTGTCACGCAAATCCCTTGCAGACTGCTGCTTGACGATTGTGATCGACGCGAAGCTGATGATGAAATCCAGAATAAGCGCGGAAAAGGAAATGACGAGAATGATTTTGACGTAATGCTGGATCGGATAGAGCTTGTTTTCCGCTTGTTTGGCCATGTGCCCCCGTAACTCCTCGCTATCAGCCTCTAGTATTCGAAATCCATGTCTGATAATTATAATGCCGCATTATGAAAATGCAACCGATTGCATGCCTCAAATAAACCGAATGTCTGGAATGTGACAGCAGAAAGTCTGGATTGTATGTCATTCCGTTTGGATCGAGAGAGAATCCCGACATTCGCCATCGAAAAGTCCGGAATGTGTGATTCAGGATGTCCAAATCGCATCGCTTGCTGCAAGTATACTGAAGTCGTTAGAAGAGAAAGCAAGGAACTGTAAGATTAGCTACACAGCTAAGCTAATGCTTACGAAGCAAGAATTGCTTCACAATTCTTTTAGGGAGGTTCAAATTCTTGATAAACAGTTCATCTAGCAGCAACTTGCAGCGTCAAATGCATCGAATCAGCAGAAACTGGGGCTTGTACCTGCTCCTCTTGCCGGCTGTCGTTCTGCTGCTTTGTTTTACTTATAAGCCGATGTACGGGGTTATTATCGCGTTTAAAGATTTCAAGCCGGCGCTTGGTATTATGGACAGTCCATGGGTAGGCTTCAAATACTTCGAAAAGTTTTTTCACTCCTACCAATTCTCGGTCACCATTAAGAACACGATATTTATCAGCTTGTACAGCTTCGTAACGTTTCCGCTTCCGATTATATTCGCGATTCTTGTGAATCAGCTGCGGGCGAACCGGTTCAAACGGGTGTTCCAGACGGTCACCTATATGCCGCATTTCATTTCTACCATCGTTATTGTTGGACTTATGATGATTCTGCTGTCGCCTGGGAACGGGCTGATCGGCAGCATCTACCGCTTGTTTGGCGCTGAAGCGCCTAACCTGATGGGATCGGCCAGCATGTTCAGCAGTCTGTATGTATGGTCTGATGTTTGGCAGCATACCGGATGGGACAGCATTATTTATCTCGCGGCTCTTGCTTCGGTAAGTCCAAGCTTGTATGAAGCAGCAACAGTCGATGGGGCAAGCCGGTGGCAGAAAATCCGGTACATCGATATTCCGATGCTTATTCCGACAGCTGTAACGTTATTGATTCTGCGAATCGGCGGATTGCTTGGTGTAGGCTTCGAAAAGGCATACCTGCTGCAAAACAATTTGAATATATCCGGCAGCGAGGTTATCTCGACCTATGTGTATAAGATCGGATTACTCAGCTCCCAATACAGCTTCTCAGCGGCAATTAATCTATTTAATACCGTTATTAATTTCACACTGCTGATTCTGGTCAACTATATATCGAAAAAGTATTCCGAGAACAGTCTCTGGTAAGCAAATGCTTACGAAGTATGAATTGCTACGCAATTCATTTTAAAAGGAGGTCAAACAGCTATGGAGGCTGCAACGAAATTAACTCTGCAACCGAAGAAATTAGGCAACAGCGATAAGATCATGGAGACGATGCTCTACATTTGGGCTATTCTTGTACTTATTATTGTCTTATATCCGCTTTACTTTATTATTATCGCATCCTTCAGTGATCCTTCGGCTGTCGGAAGCGGGCAGGTATGGGTCATCCCGAAAGGGTTTACACTCGATGGTTATAAGGAATTACTGAATCATTCGAATATTTGGGTCGGCTACCGAAACACGATCATCTATACGGTTGTTGGCACCTTGATCGGGCTTGTCGTCAACATTTCTGCCGGCTATGCCTTGTCGAGGAAGGATCTTGTCGGACGTAAGTTTTTATCGCTATTCTTCATCTTCACAATGTTCTTCAATGGGGGGCTTGTACCAACATTCCTGACCATTCGTGATTTCCATATGTATGATACATTTTGGGTTATGGTACTGCCATTCTCCGTTGCCGTGTTCGATATTATCGTGGCGCGTACGTTCTTCCGGACGGGAATTCCGACGGAATTATGGGAAGCGGCGCAAATTGATGGCTGCGGTAATCTTCGCTTTTATGCTCAAATGGTATTGCCGCTCTCGAAGCCTATTATTGCTGTGCTGGCATTATGGTTTGCAGTTGGCCAATGGAATTCTTACTTCAATGCGCTTATCTATTTGCAGAACAAGAATCTGTATCCACTGCAGTTGATTCTAAGGGATATACTGGTGACAAATCAGATGCAGACCGCGCTTGGGACGGGAGAAGCTGCTCAAATCGCATTGCGGCTTGCCAACTTGCTTCGCTATTCCGTTATTATCGTCGCTACGGTTCCGATCATGTGCATCTACCCGTTTGTGCAAAAGCACTTTAATAAGGGGGTGATGATCGGCGCCGTGAAGGAATAGCTGTTGCTGCGGGATCGTCAAGTTAATGCACTTATCATGTTATAAGGGGAGTTAGACATGACAATGAATATCAATTCGAAGAGCTATACGAGAAAAATGCTGTCGAGCCTGGCCTTGGTTTCCATATTGGGCACAACGGTGCTTGCAGGCTGCAGCAGTGATAAGGATAACACTAATGCACCTTCTAATAGCACGGGGAATGCCGCATCAGACAGCAACTTCCATCAGGAAGGCATGCCGATCGTCGACAAGCCGGTGACGTTGGACGTCCTGACCATTCGTTGGGGTAACATGGGTGACACTTTTACGAAGAACACTTGGCTGCAGGAGCTGGAGAAAAACTCGAACGTGAAGATCAATTGGCAGATCATATCCTCCAGTGATTGGGATGCTCAGAAATCGGTTATGCTGGCAAGCGGCAAGCTGCCGGATATGATTATTGGTGACATTGCATTTGGGGATTCTGATATCGTGAACAACCTTAGTATTTTCCGTCCGCTGGACGATTACATTGATAAATATATGCCGAATCTGAAGGCGGCTATGGCTGAGACGCCGGAGCTGAAGAAGCTGAGCACGTTCCCGGACGGCAAGATCTATTCGCTGCCTGCAAGACTGCCATCACGTCCTTACTCCTCTGTGCAGCCGGTCATTAACAAACAGTGGCTGGACAAATTGGGACTGAAGGCGCCGGAAACACTGGATGAGCTGTACAACGTTCTGAAAGCATTCAAGGAAAAAGATCCGAACGGCAACGGCAAGGCCGATGAAATTCCTTATGCAGATTCGAAGGATATAGATATGAATCTGCTTGCCCCATTCGGCATTACGGATATCCGCGGCAACCATATGGTGCTGAAGGACGGTAAGCCGGAGTACTTCCCAACATCGGAAGAATATAAAGAGGGGATCGCATGGACGAATAAATTGTATTCGGAAGGCTTGATTGATAAAGAAACGTTCACACAGGACGATACGATGCTGACAGCGAAACGACAAAATCCGGACGCTGCTCTGATCGGGTTCTCGTATCAATGGACACCGGACGCTGTATTTGGCCAATGGAGCAAGCAATATGAGACGATCGCACCGATTACTGGACCGGACGGGAAGAAATATCAGATTGGCGATCCGAATGGCATGAGCTTCCGCCGCAATGAGGTGCTGATTACAACCTCTAACGAACATCCTGAGGTAGCTGCACGTTGGGCAGATGAGTTCTACACCGGCGAAGCGAGTATCCAGAACTTCTGGGGAGCAATTGGCACTACGATTGAGAAAAACGCCGACGGCACCTATACCCTTATGGATCCGCCGGACGGCACAAGCGCAGACGCATGGTACTGGGATGGCTCTCTACGGGATTTTGGACCAAAATACGCAAGTCCTGAATTCGAGAAGAGTATCAAGCTGGATCCTGCAAGCGGCGATGGTCTGAAGCTGCAGCTCGACAGCCTAGGCAAGGACTATGTCACTACGCCATTCCCGGATGTAATGTATACGGTTGAGGAGTATGCCGAGCTGCCGACACTCCTTACAGATATCGAAAGCTACATTAAGAGTACACGCGCCAAATGGGTGACCAAGGGCGGCATCGACCAAGAGTGGGATGCTTATGTGAAGAAGCTGAACGATATGGGCCTTGCTAAGCTGATCAAAATCTACGATGACGCATACAACCGCTATATGAACGTTCAATAACAGCATGGGATTCTAGGCGTATGCTTACGAAGTAAGAATTATCGCAAAGAACGCACTAATTCTTTTTAGGAGGAACCAAATATGAATAACCATTTACGAGTAACGGTATGGAATGAGAACCGCCATGAGCAGACGAATCCGAAGGCGAAGGAGATTTATCCGGACGGTATCCATAAAGCGATCGCACGTTTCTTAACAGAAGCGGGAATGGATGCTGGGACGGCGACACTTGATGAACCAGAGCATGGCTTGACCGATGAGAAGCTGGCGAGTACGGATGTGCTTATTTGGTGGGGGCATCTCGCTCACGACGAAGTGCAGGATGAGATCGTCAGCAAGGTGCAGCAGCGTGTGCTGGATGGCATGGGGCTAATTGTTCTTCACTCCGGTCATTATTCTAAAATATTCAAAGCACTGATGGGAACGAGCTGCAGCTTGAAATGGCGGGAAGCCGATGAGAAGGAGCGCCTCTGGGTTGTTGCGCCAAGTCATCCGATTGCTGAAGGAATCGGCGAATATATTGAACTGCCTGAAGAGGAAATGTACGGCGAGCATTTTGATATTCCTGCGCCGGATGAGCTAATCTTCACAAGCTGGTTCGAGGGTGGCGAGATCTTCCGCAGCGGCTGTGCGTATACACGTGGCAGCGGCAAGGTGTTCTATTTCAGACCCGGCCATGAAACATACCCAACCTATCATAACCCGGCAATTCAGCGCGTCATCGTAAACGCAGCGAAGTGGGCGCAGCCTGTGAAGCGGGAGCTTCCTATTCGCGGGAATGTGCAGCCACTTGAGCAGATTGGTGCTGCTATAAGATAAGGGGCTGGTAGCGAGCTTAGTAGAGTCATAGGGAGAGTTGGGGATATATGAAAAAGTTTCGAATCGGATTGATTGGTCTTGGCGGTATGTCGCATTCGCATATCAGGTGGATGGCGGAAGAAGGCCGTTATGAGATTGTTGCGGTAAGCGATGTGAATGAGGCGGCATTAACGGAAAGAGGCGAGCAGCTCGGCATTCCGACTGGCAAAAGATACGGCGATTTCGTCCAGCTAATTGGTGATCCAGACGTAGATGCAGTCGTATCGGTGACGCCAAATAACGTTCACGCGGATATCGTTCGCGCCTGTCTGCATGCAGGAAAGCCGTTTCTAGCGGAGAAACCGTTTACCCGTGTCTTCGAGGAGGCATCCGAGCTGCTGGGGCTGTATGAACAGCAGCCGGTAAGCGGCATGGTCGGATTCAGCTACCGCTACACACCGGCTTTCCGCTATGCTCGGGAGCTAGTGCGGGAGGGAAGGCTTGGCATGGTGCGAAGCTTCTCGATCCAATACTTGCAGGGCTGGGGAGCGGTATCAAACCATACGCCTTATATTTGGCGGTTTAATAAAGACATTACCGGTACAGGTACGCTTGGTGATCTAGGCTCACATATGATCGACTTGGCTCGGTTCCTTTTCGGAGAGTTTAAGGAGCTGTCGGCACAAATGCGCACGCTCGTTCCTGAGCGTCCGGATCCGGCGACTGGCCAAATGGTGAAGATCGAGGTTGACGATTTCGTTAGCTTCCAAGCAAGAATGTCTGGGGATGAGGTTGGTATCTTCCAATCATCCCGTAATGCAATTGGCTCAGGCAATCAGCATGAAGTATCGATCTACGGTGATGCGGGGACGCTGCACGCGTCAACGCTGAATCCGGATCAGATTATTTGGATCCGCGAGGAAGCGCCGGGCCAGTTGGCGAAAGTAGTCATCGACGTACCGGAGCGGTGCAAAGTATCCCAGTACGGCGACTTCTTGTCGCTGCTTGATGGCACAGCTGCGGAGAGCCTTCCGGGCTTCATGGACGGCTACCGCAATCAAGAGGTGCTCGATGCGGTCATTCGCTCAAGCGAGGAAAAGCGATCGATTGAGTTATAAGAGTTAAGAGGTGAAGGCCCCAGCAAATGATCCTATTTGCTGGGGTTTTTATTCGTTTACAATGAGGCCACCTACAGAGACGGAAATAAAAATTGTTCGACTTCTTTTTCTATAACCTGTAAAATTTTGGTCAAAGGAAGCGGGGGAGAGCAGTTGAAAATAGAACGTTTACTTGGGATTACGATGATCTTATTAAGCCAGCGGCGGGTTAACGCTCAGACTTTGGCGGATAAATTTGAAGTCTCGCTGCGGACCATTTATCGCGATCTGGAGACGATTAATACGGCAGGAATTCCTATCGTGTCCTACACCGGCACAGATGGGGGCTATGAGATTATGGAGCAGTTCCGAATCGATCGGCAAATCGTAACCTTTGAAGATCTGCAGTCTATTCTGATTGCTTTAAGAGGCGTTCAGGCCTCATTAGATGATAGAGAGATGGATAGCTTGTTAACCAAGATTAAAGCATTAGTAGCAAGATCTGAGCAGCATCAGATGGAAGAGCTTGGTGATACCTTGATGTTCGATACAAATCTTTGGCATGGCGGAGGATTAAAGGATAAGTCTATGCTTACTTCGCTTCGGCAGGCGGCCAAAAACCGGAATGTCGTCACTTTTCTCTATACCAATTCAGAAGGAATAGGTGAACAGCGGGAGGTTGAGCCAATAGGGCTGGCGTGGAAGGGTTATGCCTGGTATTTATACGCTTATTGCCAGCTGAGAGGCGATTACCGGACATTTAGGCTCTCCAGAATGAGTGGTCTGAGGATTCTTTTAGAGCTATTTAAAAGCCGGGGAATTCGTATGGAAGAGCTTGATGCTCGTTGGGGGAATAAGGAGTCAGGTCCTTTGCTGCATCTATTATTACGATTCACATCTCGAATGAGAGTACGGGCAGAGGAGGCTTTTGGACTGGATAAGGTCGAGAACCTGGTGGACGGATCTCTGCTGGTGAGAGTCAGCTATCCGGATAATCACTGGACGTATGGCATGCTGTTAAGCTATGGACCGGATGTTCAGGTGCTGGAGCCTGTATTAGTAGCTGACAGGGTGAAAAACATGGCAAAACAAATCTATAACCATTACATAGCAACAGATGATAAAATAGTTTAGTTCTATGGTGCACGCATCAACAATGGAAAATAGAAAGGTGGTTCTAAGCGATGACGCATGAACCGCAATTGAATACAGACAGCAGGTTGAGTCCATACGCTGCTTCTGTGGATATGCAGCAAAAGCTATATAAAAGGTCGCTACTCATCGTTGTACTGTCGCAAATCTTTGGTGGTGCAGGACTTGCCGCAGGTGTGACTGTCGGGGCGCTTCTAGCGCAGGATATGCTGGGATCGGAAAGTCTTGCTGGTGTTCCTTCCGCTTTATTCACTCTTGGTTCAGCAGCAGCTGCCATGCTGGTTGGGCGTCTTTCGCAGCAATACGGGCGGAGGCTTGGACTTTCTGCTGGTTTTTTTACAGGAGGGATAGGAGCACTTGGTGTTATATTAGCAGCAGTTAATAATAGTGTGTGGCTCTTGTTTATCTCTTTTGTTATTTATGGAGCGGGAACGGCAACCAACCTGCAGGCTCGTTATGCGGGAACAGATTTGGCGAGGCCGGATCAGCGGGCCAAGTCGATTAGTATTGCTATGGTCTCTACTACTTTAGGAGCCGTGGCCGGTCCTAATCTGGTAGATGTAACGGGTGATTTTGCAACTTCCGTTGGCGTACCGGCACTCGCGGGTCCATTTATGCTGGGGGCAGCAGCTTTTATTCTTGCGGGCTTGGTCTTCTTTATTTTCCTCCGCCCAGATCCGTTTATAGTGGCCAAAGCCATACACGATGCCCAATCCGTCGCTCAGGGTCAGGCTGTTAATGAGGCTAATAAGATTCGTAAAGGCAGCAATAAAGGCTTGATTGTTGGAGCGGCTGTTATGATTCTGACTCAAATTGTGATGGTTGCCATTATGACGATGACACCTATTCATATGAAGCATCACGGACATAGCTTGGGTGATGTAGGATTAGTCATTGGCATTCATATTGGATTCATGTATTTTCCTTCTCTGATTACAGGTGTTCTTGCGGATAAAATGGGCCGTACAGCGATGTCCATTGCTTCTGGCGTAGTACTGCTCTCAGCAGGTCTTGTTGCCGCCGCGGCTCCTCCAGATTCGATGGTTGTACTTATTATTGCTTTAGCTTTGCTTGGGCTTGGCTGGAACTTTGGCCTAATTAGCGGGACGGCGATCATCGTTGATTCAGCAGATCCGGTCACCCGTGCCAAAACGCAAGGAACAATCGATGTACTCGTTGCCTTGTCCGGCGCCTCAGGTGGAGTGCTGTCTGGCATGGTTGTATCATCTACCAGCTATGCAACGCTGTCGCTTGGCGGTGGAGCACTTGCATTGTTGCTTATACCGGTCATTATTTGGTCGAGACGAAAGTCCTGAAGAAAAAGAAGGGAGCTGTCCCATAAGTCATTTAAATGACTATGGGGCAGCTCCTTTATATTATTTACAACGATAAGACCCTCACAGGGTCTTATGATTAATGATTTCACTGAACTACCACTGTATAAAGCCCCAGCAGGGTCTTATTGCACCTCTAGGTGTTCAAAGCAGCTTAGTTTTCTACCAATATTAAAAAAATAAAACCCTCGCAAGGTCTTATTAATACTAGTTTTATCTAACGATCACTATATAAAGCCCTGGCAGGGTCTTATAGGATGTAACTATCCTTTTTGTAATCTAAGCAGCGGTAGTAATCATCCACATAATGCCGAATTTATCTTCGATTTGTCCGAAGAGGGCTCCCCAGAACGCTGGCTCTAACGGACATTTTACAACGCCGCCTTCGGCCAGCTTATTGAAAGCATCACGGGCTTCGGCTTCCGTCCCAAATTCTAGACTCAAATTAATGGCATTCCCCCGGATCACCGGCTCGAATACAGCATCGGACATGAGGAAGGTAACTCCTCCGGCGATCATACTTAGGTTTACGACTTTGTCCTTCAATTGTTCGTTCGCTTCGGGAAGCTGTCCATGCGTCATAATTGATAAAATCTCCCCGCCGAGCGCCTCTGTGTAGAACTCCGCTTGAGCTCTTGCATCCTCTGAAATCAAATAAGTAGTGTGTCTAGCCATCTTCCTAACATCCTCTCATCACTTGAATTGGACTGTTAACTCAGTCTCTATAAGGACAACGAACGGGAATTAACGAAATCGACAGGTTCCGAAAAAAAATTTAGTTTTTAGATTTGACTGAAAAAATAGATTCTGTTATGCTTCTTAAACGTAATGATTACGATTAAAGGAAGTGAGGGAATAAGATGAGTATGACTAAAATTCCGGTAACGGTATTGAGCGGTTATTTGGGAGCAGGCAAAACAACGGTGCTGAACCATGTGCTGAATAACCGGCAGGGCTTGAAGGTTGCTGTTATCGTTAATGACTTGAGCGAGGTTAATATCGATGCGGCGCTTATTAAGGATGGAGGAGGACTCTCGCGGACAGATGAGAAGCTCGTAGAGATGTCTAATGGCTGTATCTGCTGTACGCTGCGAGAGGATTTGCTTCGTGAGGTCGAGAGGCTGGCTGAAGATGGCCGGTTTGATTATATTCTGATCGAGTCGACAGGTGTAGGAGAACCGGTTCCTGTTGCACAAACCTTTACATACATCGACGAAGAGCAGGGCATCGACTTATCGAGGATGTGCAGGCTTGACTGTATGGTAACGGTTGTTGATGCTTATCGGTTCTGGCATGACTTCTCCTCGGGGGATTCTTTGCTGGCAAGAAGCCAGGCAGTTGGCGAAGACGATACACGCGAAGTTGCCGATCTGCTCATCGATCAGATTGAATTCTGTGATGTGCTGCTGCTTAATAAATGCGACATGATTGACCCGGATGAGCTTGGGCAGTTGGAGGCAGTCATTAGGAAGCTGCAGCCCCGAGCCAAGCTGATCAAGACGGTGAAGGGTCAGGTTGATCCTGTAGAAATCTTAAATACCGGTTTGTTCAACTTTGATGAAGCAAGTCAATCCGCGGGATGGCTGAAGGAATTGGACAAGCCGGTTCATACTCCGGAGACGGAAGAGTACGGGATTGCTTCATTCGTCTACGAAAGAAGCAGACCGTTCCATCCGAGCCGGTTGATGAAGTGGTTTAAGGATTGGCCCATTGAAGTGGTTCGTGCAAAAGGAATCATGTGGATCGCTACGCGTAACGATATCGGTCATAGTATCAGTCAAGCAGGACCATCTATCCAGTTTGGACCTTCAGGTTACTGGATTGCCGCACTGCCGCCGGATGAACAGAAGCTGTACCTGCAAGAGGAGCCTGAATTATTAGCGGGCTGGTCGCCGGAATTTGGAGACCGGATCAATAAAGTGGTGTTTATCGGTATTCAGATGGACCAGGAGAGGATGACAGCTTGTCTTGATGATTGTCTGTTGACCGACTCGGAGATGAAGCGGGACTGGAATTCATTCCGTGATCCATTGCCTAAGCCTGTAGAAATGTGTGAATTAACGGCCCATTAGAGCAGTAATGAGCGGCAGTCATCTGACTGCCGCTCAATGATACTAACTAACTTAGGATGGTTGCCTCCATTCCCAAGCCATACTTCAGCGGCGGATGAGATTTGCGTTAAGACAAAGTAAAGCTTAGTAATGATCCGTTTGCTGCTGGAAGCCGGTTAGCCGTTGAATCATTCGTAATAAAGCCTAGCCGGATCGTACTGCCCGAGCTTAAGCCCAGCGAAGACAGTGGAATCGCGAGCTCGATAACCGTATCATTGCGGATGAACTGGGCTGTGGTAATCGTAGAGGCAAGGCTCCAAGTCCAGCCGTTGTTTATTCCGCTGTACGCGAATAAGTTTTGATTTTCGAGCATGGTATCAACACCGCCGGCTGCCCAGTTGGCTGGATTGTAGCCTGTCGAGGTGTTGTTGTCTGTATTCAAGTAGAATTGGCTTTTGGTATTGAGGCCACTGCCTTGAATAAGCAGGTACAGATTAGTGCTGTCGTTCTTTGCTTTCATAGCAGTGATCGTTCCGCCTGCACTACTGTTCAACGCCGATACTGCTCCCCAATCGCTTGCGCTGCCATCAATGGTGATCGTGGTAGACGCTTGTGGGGTGGCGTTGACGGCAGTTGTTTTAGCAGATTCATTGCTGCTTGTATCAACGGCACTAACCTGGAACGAATAAGAGGTGCCGTTGGTCAATCCTGTTGCTGTGTAGGTAGTCCCTGAGATAAGCGTTGTATTTAGCTTCGTTGTTCCTCGGTAAAGGTTATAGCCCTGCAGGTCGGAATCGGTGTTAGCCGACCAGGAAAGGGTAACCTGACTGCTCCCTGCGGATGCAGTTAGTCCCGTTGGTACAGCTGGTGGCGTCGTATCCGGTGTTGTTCCGCCTCCACCTGTTCCGCTACTGCCTAGTGTATAGCTTGGCAATATGCCTCCGCTGCCAGGCAATCTATTAACTGTCGAGTCGTTACTGATATAGCCTGCACGAATCGTGCTGCCATTCGTGAGACTCAGCGTGGAAAGAGGGATAGACAGCTCGACGACATTGTTGTTCCGCTGGAATTCGGAGGTGCTGAGCGTACGGACGTTGGTCCACGACCAGCCTGCCCCCGTATTGTGGTACACAATATTGTTCTCGATCATGTATTCGGCGCCGCTTTCAACACCGGAAGCAGTCCAGCCTGCGGCGTTGTAACCGGTCAATCTATTGTTATCCGTGTCGAGGAACAGCTGTCCCTTGACGTTCAGGTTATTGCCTTGGACAAGCAGATACAACTGGCTTGTTGTATTGGCTGCTTTCAAAGCCTGAACATCGGAAGTACTGGTAGCAAGAGCGGTGACGCCGTTCCAATCAGAAGCTGATCCATCGATCGTTATGACAGTTGTGGACGTACCTGTTGGGGTGACGGACACGGAAGAGCTTAGTGAAGATTCCAAACCGGCACTGTTCACAGCGGATACCTGGAAGCTATAAGCTGTACCGTTCGTTAATCCGGTATTGGTGTAGGAGGTTCCGGTAATTAAAGCACCATTAACCTTCACACCATTCCGGTATACGTTATACCCTGAAATATTGGCGCCTGTACTAGCTGTCCAGTTCAGTGCTGCTTGGCCGCTGCCAGCAGTGGCCGTAAGTCCAGTTGGCGCTGGTGGCGCAACAGGTGCGGCAGGTGTCACAGATACAGCTGTGCTTAGTGACGACTGGACGCCGCTCGTATTGACGGCAGCAACCTGGAAGCTGTAGCTGGTGCCATTTGTTAGTCCTGTTGCCGTATAAGAAGGGCTTGTGACGAGCGAGCTGTTGATCTTCGTTCCACCCCGGTAAACGTTATAGCCTGCGAGATTAGTCTCTGAATTTGGGCCCCAGCTTAAAAGGGCCTGCCCATTGCCCGGCGATGCAGTTAGACCACTTGGCGTACTTGGGACCGCAGGTGCGCCTGGAACGGTGAACTTGATGGACTGACCGCCAAAGTTGGCTGTCCGGAACCACATCCATATTTCTTGCCCGGCTAGCGCACCTCCGAAAATATAATCCGAGTCAAACATTAGCTCTACCGAGTTACCGGACTGTTTCGCAATGACCGGCCAGCCGTTGTTGCCGACTGTTGTAGTTGGGAACTTGAACACATCGCCCTGCCCGCTTACATGTGGGGCAAGATACACTTTGTTCATGTTCTCGAAGTAGATGCGGGAATCAGGGGTAATTGGCCAGGATACGCCTTGCCAGCCTGTAGTCCCTTTTTTGTCATAATCGAAATAGAGCATTTCGCCCTGCATATTTAATGCGGATAACGAATCGATCTTCATGAGGAATTTGTCACCAGCAAACTTGGTGTATACCTTCGTAATCCCTTTGGCGTTGCTGCCGGCAGGATCGCTGTAGATTGGCGTTTCACTTGCCCAGTCGTTGAACTGGCCGTCAATGTTGAATCCGCCGTACAAATCGGTTGGGTGCATACCGGTGAGGGAGGAAGAAGGCTGGCCGCTGGCATCTAACCAATTCTTAGCGTCGTGGTACATAGTGGAGAAAGCAGTAGCGCCGCTGACATCATAGCCCATGTAGTGGCTGTTGCTTACAATTTCGTTCATCCATTTGTTTGTGCTCGTTGATGGGATTGTAAAGTCACAAATGATGATGTTGAAGCCGTCCGACTGATTCGCCTGAGCGTTCATGTAGTCTTTCCAGAAGCCTCCGAAGTTGTCACGGCTGCGGTAAGTAGGTGAGGCGGGGTTAGTATTCCAGTTGTCTGCGAAAGCCGGGTTCTCATCATAGAACTTGGAGCCTGAAGTAATGTAGGGGTTAAAATACCAGGATTCTGTCAGGAAAATGTTAATCGCATGCCGGTAGCGCTCGGCGAATTGGGAGGTTCCTTCATCCGGGTTGAAATACCAGTAGCCGCGGTTTGCAGCCACGATTTTAGTCGGGTCAACGGCTTTTACCGCTTCAACCAGCTCGACCATCCCTTTGGCCGTAAAACCAAAGTTGCCGCGTGGTCCCCAGGAGGTTGTTGGACCGGCGCCGCCAATGGGATCAGGTGTATCAACGGTGTCGAGGAATACGCCGTCATATCCGGCATCATGCTCCAGCTTATCGGTCATAAAAGTAATGAGTTTTTTCCACGTTGGGTCTCCACCGTTAATATAGCCGCCCCCGTAGGTTTTGTTCTTGTCAGGAACGCCATCTCCGTTCTTCCAATACCCGCCGTACATATAACGGGTATCGTTGATCCACGTCCCTTGCTGATCCAGATACCAGGGCATAAGACCGTTATTACTCCAACTGAGCAGATTGCCTGTGGAGGAATAATCGTTTGCAATAGATATACCGGTATAACTGTTGTATCCGGAATTAGCAGTCCCATCCGGTGTTGCTCCACCCTCGACGTTAATATAGCTGCCGGAGCTGTTGTAGTTCCATGGATTAGGGCCATGCAAAGGTCCACTTGGTCCGCTGTAATTCGCTGGAAGCAAGCCAACATCCTTGCCGTTCTGGATCGTCATGTCACCGGTAAAACCAGTGAATACGCTGGAGGTGGCGAGTTCCCCGACTGACATATAAGCGAGCACGATCACATCATCAGTGGTGCCAAGGATGCCGTCAACACCTCGTTTTACTTCGTTCACTTGATTTGGGGTAAACGTCTCGAAGTAGAACTGATTATTCGCGACGTTAATAATGCGGATGGTCGGCTCAAGGATAACAAGATCATAGGTTTTCAAGGAATCCAGCTGTGTCTGGGTGGCGGTGTTAGTGCCGTACCAGATCATTACCCGGCTGTATTCGCTCAGTCCGGGTACCTTTCCGTACAGCGGATCTTTTCCTATTGCCGCATGAGCGGTTGGCGTAAGAGATGGGACTTTGAAGGCGGGAAATAGCAGTAGAAGTACGAGTGAAACAGCGAGCATTCGTCTAGCCAAACGATAAAAGGCTGTAGGCAAAATAGTCACTCCCTTTTCTCATTAAATGCTTAATCAGATCAGAAAATTCCGAATATTCACCACCTTAAGGTCTGATATATTTGGCGCAAATTTTATGTATATATAATCAAATAGTAAACAAACGCATTACGCCAACGACGCCATTATAATCCAGCGTAATAGCGAATACAACAAGAAGTTTTCGACTTTCACTAGAAGCTAAATGATTTAAGAAAAGGATTAAGGAGGTTAATTATTTTAGGGACAAAGGGAATCCTGTGATTTAATTTGCCGCAAATATATTTAAATATTTTCCTAAATTATATTGAATTTTGCGTAAACATTAACTAGAATATGTGACAATGAGCGCCTCGCGCTTAAACGGAAGAAGGAGGCAGTATCTGCAAAGGGTCATGTTCAGGGGAGTTCATTCCAGGTATCACTTCAAAGGCAAGCGATATAAGAAGGGATGGGGAAACGATGGGCAATGGTTGGACTGTGGGGAGAAAGACAGCCTTGGCTGCAATGGCGCTGATGATTGGGGTGCTGCCAAATGCAGGAATACCGACTGTGACAGCAGCGGCATCTGATGCAAGTTCGTACGGTAATTTCGAGGATTGGGATGGCGGAGTTACGAATCAGGCAGAAGCAACTAATCGGATGGAACGGATTAAGGCGGTTAATCGGGATGGAAAGCTCTATGTCATGGCAAGCGGACAGGAGATGGATCGCTCCAAGACGCTGTATTTGAATGCCGATAATGATACGTCGACAGGAGCAAATATCGCGGGATGGAAGGATTCAGCTGGAATCGACTACAAGATTGAAGAGCGCGATGTGTATGCTTTCGAGAATGGGGATTGGGTACAGAAGGGTCAGGTGTCGTTGCAGGACAGTGATACAGTTGCGGAATATGAGATTGATCTAGCAGCACTCGCTGCGGCTGATCCTGCTGGCAAGATCAAGGTTGGATTGTTGTCAGATGGTGCGATGCTGCCGGAGCTTGGAGAGCTTATGGTTGCTGTGCAGCCATCCTCATCTGGCGGGGCAGTACAGGAAGCTCCCCCTGCGCCGGCTGATCTGGCGATTGATGGGAATGGTGCCGAATGGGTGGATGTGCCCGAGCTGCTGCGCAGCGCGGATGGGAAAACAACAGTGAAATATGCGGTGTCAGCGGATGCTTTACATATGCTGATTGAGGGGCGTATCGATAATGGCGAGTTCCCTGATTTGTGGGAGCATCTGCTGATTGATGTCGACCGTAAACCGGCAACTGGAACGGCCATGTGGGCATGGGCAAACACGCTTGGCTCGGAATACCTCGTTCAGTCAGGTTTACTCTATCAGGCGAATGGCAGCGGCGGCTGGCAGGAGGCGGTTACCGATTTAAGTTATGCCCGTTCAGGAACAGGAGATGCCAAAACGATTGAATGGAGTCTGCCGCTTGCGGATTTAGGTGTAGAGGATACGAAAGCCGTTCACGTTGCTTTCCTGAGCAATAATTACGCCATGCCAGATCCAGCAGGTGATCCCGCTGAGATCAGTCTTGTTGCGAAGCCACAATTATCCGTTGATGGCGACACATCGGATTGGGCCGGTATTCAGCCGCTTACGGTAACGGCTGACGGGCTGACTACAGTGAAGACTTATGTGGCGGATGGGCAGTTGTATGCACTCATTGATGGCCGAATTGATAATGCGGAGTTTCCAAGTTTGTGGGAGCATCTGTTCCTCGATACCGATAAGAATCCTGCTACCGGCACCTCCAGCTGGGCTTGGGCAGGTAAGCTTGGTGCTGAATATTTGGTGCAGACCGCTATCCTATATGCTTCGAATGGAAGCGGCAGCTGGGATCAGACCGATACCGTATTTCCTTATATCAGCACCGGAACAGGCGATCATAAAGTGATCGAATGGTCGGTGCCGCTGAGTAGGCTTGGCATTGATGATGAGCAGTCCATTCATGCCGGATTCCTGAGTAACAGCTATGTCTCCCCTGAAGCGAATGGTGATCCTGCTGTTATCCCTTTGCGCAGCAGTGATTCTATTATTACCGTTGACGGAGATGACAGCGATTGGAGTGAGGTGGAGATTGGTGCCTCTGCAAGTGGTGCGCCGTACCTGCTGGATGCTGTTCAGGATGAACAGAAGCTGTATATCCGGGTGAAGGGGCAGAACCTGGATTTGCGCAGCGTTTATTATTTGAATACAGACGGAGATGCAGCAACTGGTGCGACGGCTGGTCTGTGGGCTGAAGAAGGCTTTGATTACAAAATCGACCGTGGCAACTTGTATAAATACCAGCAGCAGGATGGAGATTGGGAAGAGAAGGGACCGGTCTATTTGGCCGCATCGGACGACTCCCTCGAAATTAATGTTTATCTGGATGAGATGGGTCTTGCTGCGCCAGCCCCAATTAAGCTGGGCTTCGTAAACCGTGAGATGCTTCAGCTCCCGCTTGGCGGTACTTCACCGCTGACCGTAGATAAGACGGTTCAAACGCATGCGGATTCTGGTGTGTTTTATCCGCGACAAAGCTTCGAGCTGTTGAATAACCCTTATATGGGTTGGGTAGCTTGGGCGAAGGATTCATCGAAGCCGGATGGAACGCCATATCCTCAGCAGCACAGTCTGGTGTACGCGGGTATAACATGGCGTGAGCTGGAACCGGTGAAAGGTCAGTTTGACTGGGAAGCCATTGAACAGAAGTATCAATTCAACTATTGGGCTTCGCAGGGCAAACGGATCAATCTGCGAATTGTGCTGGATACGCCAACTTCAGATCCAGCGCATAAGGATATTCCGGATTGGCTGTATGATGAGCTGGCTGCCGAGGGGGATGCCGGAACCTGGTATGATACGCAAGAAGTAGGCTCGGGCTTTAGTCCAAACTACAATAGTTCAACGCTTCTTGCTGAACATGAGCGGATGATCGCTAAGGTTGCGCAGCGCTACGACACAGATGAGCGGATTGCTTACGTTCAGCTCGGAAGTCTAGGTCACTGGGGAGAGTGGCATACTTGGCCAAGCGGCTCGGGCGTATTCCCTAAGCTGAGTATATCGGATCAATATGTTCAGCATTATTTGAATGCTTTCACCCACAAGCAGATTGGCATGAGAAAGCCGTTCCCGATCGCAAGCGAGCAGCAAACGGGGTTGTTTAACGATGTGTTTGGCATCAAATCCAGCACGGATGAATGGGTTGGCTGGACCCAAAATGGCTGGGCGGGTATTGGCGAGTCCCTGGATAATCCGGCAGATGCTGCAGCCCAGCAGGCTGCATCTGCTATGCCGGACTTCTGGAAGTATGCGTATTCGGGCGGCGAATTTGCCAATGGTAATCCGGAGAGCTGGCTGACGGATGATGCGATTATGGAGTCGCTGCGCCAGTTGAGGGTCAGCCATACGTCATGGCTTGGGCCATCTTCACCAGCACGTACGGCGTATGGCACAGAGATTCAATCCAATATCGAGACGATGCAAAAAATGATGGGCTACCGCTATGTTATAGAAGCGATTAAGCATGTGGGATCGGTTCCGCGTGGTGCATCAGCCGATGTGGAAACCGTTATAAATAATAAAGGTGTTGCACCGTTCTATCAAGATTGGAAGCTGGAATACAGCCTTGCTGCGACGGATGGAACCGTTGTGTACAAACAGCAGCAGGATACGGATTTACGCACGCTGCTGCCGGGCAGGTATGTTCTTAGCAACAAAATTAATGTGCCTAATTCACTTGCTGCAGGCAGCTATAAACTGCTGATTGCTGTAATTGATCCAGCAACGAATGCACCTGGAATGAAGCTGGCGATTGATGGGGAGCGCTCTGATGGCCGGTATGAAGTAGGCAGTTTGAACGTAACTGGTTCTACATCGAGCGGTGGAAACGGCAGTACGCCTTCAAAGCCAACGCCGGTTCCAGAAGATAACAGTGTGCCAAACCACAAGACATATACGGATGTGCCAAGCAGCCATTGGGCAGCCAAGGCGATTCAGGAGCTGGCTGCGAAGAAGATTATGAATGGCGTTGATGCGGATCGGTTTGCACCAAACCGCTCCGTCACGCGTGCGGAATTCGCCGCTATTTTGGCCAGAATACCGGGAATTGGGGTAAGTGAAGGAAGTGATGTGGTTATTCCGTTTAAGGATGTTCCGGCTAATGCCTGGTATACGCAGGAGTTGGCTGATGTATTAGCTGCTGGTTTGATTAATGGTTATGGTGATACCTTCAAGCCGGAAGCAGGGATTACACGCGAGGAGCTTGCTGTCTTGGCTGTTCGAGCCGTTGAGAAGGCGGCGGCAGAAGCTGGCATTGTTTTGGAACTGAACGGTGAGGGTAACGCAGAACCATATACAGATAACGACAGCATTAGTGGTTGGGCAGAGGATGGTGTACGTCAGGCCCGTCAGCTTGGTTTGCTGCTTGGTGACACCAAAGGCAGTTTCCGTCCGCAGGACAGTGTATCACGTGCGGAAGCTGCGGTTATGGTGGTTCGGTTATTGGGATTACTGCCGAAATAAAGGTTGGCGGGAGACTGTCTGGGATGCCAGGCAGTCTCTTTTTTTGCCTTAAAGTTTAATGTAAGGAAAATCCAGTAATTTATTTGATCTATTTGATTTAATTTTGGCGCAAATATTTTATTAAAAACTTTAAACAAATATGCCTAATTGCCAATTCTTATTAGCTAAAACCCGAATGAAAAATACTGTTAACCCGCGTTATAACTGAAAAAACTCAAATCAAAATATTTGGCGCAAAATAATAAAATATTTTACCCAAAAATTGTTGACTTGTTGTGAAGGCTGCGTTATTATCAGATCATGTAAAACGATTGCTCCCCATACCGGTAATGAATTGGAGCATATTTGGCGCAAAATTATTGATGGAGAGTGTAGACATGGAGAAACTGAGAATGGCATTTATCGGCGTTGGAGATATGGGCTCGCATCATTGTATCGGCTTTGATCTGCTGCCGGATTGCAAAGTGAACTATATCTGCGATATGAACCAGGCGAACGTTGACCGTACGCTGGCGGAACTGAAGAACAGCAGTCCGGTTATCCTGACTGACTATAAGGAGCTTTTACATAAAGAAGATATTGATGCGGTTGTGATCAGCGTACCGAATTACATGCACCGGGAGGTGGCAGTTGCTTTCCTCGAAGCTGGCAAGCATGTGTTCCTGGAGAAGCCGGTTGCACACACTTTGGAAGATTGTAATGCCATTATTGAAGCAGCCGAAGCGAATAACCGGATCCTGCAGATCGGTCTCGTCTATCGCTACTCCAATGTTTATCGCAGAATGGCTGAGGAGCTGGAACGGGGACGTCTTGGCGATGTGAAGCTGATGTGGTGCAAAGAATTCCGCGATCCGTTCCCCCCAACGGAATGGTTTTATGACAAGAACAAGTCGGGCGGTGCGCTGGTTGAGAAGGATTGCCATCACTTTGATATTTTCAACTGGATGATTGGTTCGAAGCCGCTTCGGGTGTTCGCAACTGGCGGACAGCATGTGATGAAGCAGGGTCAGCCGAATATGATTACAAATTCGTACAGCCATTATCCGCCTAAGCCAATTGAAGATGTCTCGATCGTGGATCATGCCTGGGTAACCATTGAATATGAGAATGGAAGCAAGGCGAATCTGGGGTTGTGCATGTACCTGAAGCCCCGCAATTTGATGGGGGACGGCCTGGAGATTGGACTAATCGGGGAAAATGGCGGCCAGATGGTTGCGAAGAATGATAAGACGATCGATATTGTCGGCGGGCAGAATTTCACCCGTGATCATCTGGATATCGATGTAACTTCCGATTCGATTATGGGAGGACATACCGGCGGTCAGACGCAGCGAATTGAATTTGTTAAGAGTGTTAAAGAAGGCTCGCAGCCTTTTGCTTCCGCTTATATAGGCCGAGATGCACTGCTGATTGCATTGGCGGCAGAGAAATCGATTGTAGAAGAACGCTATGTATATGTGAATGAACTAATGAAGTAAGGGGTGCCGGGATGAAAAACAAGCTGAGACAGTATGATACACTCGTTTTCTTCTTATTTATATCCCCTTGGATAATCGGTTTCTCGCTCTTTTTTCTTGTTCCTTTTGGTACTTCTGTGTTTTATGCGTTTACTGATGCCAGGCTGCCGGGAGCGGTGGACTACAACTTCGTTGGGTTATCTAACTTTGTGGATATGTTCAACAATCCGATCTTCAGCAAAAGCCTTCAAAACACCGGCTATTTCGTTATTGTTGGTGTGCCCGTCGTAACGGCCGGAATGCTGCTGATAGCTTTACTGCTTAATATGAACGTCAAAGGCATCGCCCTTTACCGGACCTTCTATTACTTACCTACCCTTGTACCGATTGTGGCAACCGTCATTATATGGCGGCTCGTGTTCAACTCGGAATTCGGCATTCTGAATGCAGGCCTTGCGAAGCTTGGAATTGGCAAGACCGATTGGATGGGGAGTGAGGGGTTAATTAAGCCGGTTATCATTTTGCTGCAGGTGTGGATATCGGGGAGTGGGGTGCTAATCTTCCTGGCGGCTCTGAAAAATGTGCCAAAACATCTGTATGAAGCGGTGCTCATCGATGGAGCGAACAAGGTTCAGTCCTTCTTCCGTGTGACGCTGCCGATGATCAGCCCTTCTATCCTATTCGTTGTCATTATTCAAACGATGTATAACTTCCAGATGTTTACCGAAGCGCTGCTGCTGACGAAGGGCGGACCCAATTATGCGGCCTACACCTTTGTCTACAACATCTACAAGTCAGCATTTACGGATTTGAAATTCAGCATGGCGATGACGCAATCGATCTTCCTGTTTGCGCTGATCTCACTTGTCACCTTTGTGCTTATGAAGTTGTCCAAACGGTTTGTCTACTATGAAGGCGAGAAATAAGGGGGGGATCACGATGAGTCAGTCTAACCGTATAGTGAAGCAAACTGGCAAATACGTCCTGCTTACAGCCGCCTTGGTGTTGTTCGCTGGACCACTCGTATGGATGCTGTCAACAATGATGAAGACAAAGGCTGAGACGTATAAGGTTCCTCCAACGATTTTGCCGGAGTCGCTTAACTTCGAAGCTTTCCAGAGATTGTTTGATGTACAGCCGCTTATGTGGAGATGGATCCAAAATTCCTTCACTATATCAGCTCTTATTGTTATTGGTGCGGTACTGTCGAGCTCCATTGTAGCTTACGGTTTCTCGCGCTTTTCGACCAAATACAAAGATCGGCTATTCCCAATCGTCTTAATGACGCTAATGATTCCGCCGTCTATCCTGATGATCCCGTCTTACGTGTTATTTACGAAGTTGCATTGGGTAGATACTTGGCTGCCGCTTATCGTTCCAGCATGGCTCGGCGGCGCGTACTACATCTTCTTGTTCCGGCAATTTTTCATGACGATCCCGCAGGAGCTGGATGAAGCGACTTACCTTGACGGAGGGAACCGCTGGACGGTGTTTACGAGAGTCATTATGCCGCTGTCCAAACCCATTGTTGTTACAACCGTTATCTTTGCTTTTGTGAATTCATGGCTCGATTTTCTTGGACCATTCCTTTACATCAAGAGTAATGATATGTTCACCCTCAGCGTTGGTCTGCAGATGCTTATCGGCCAGACGAGCCAGGATTTCCCTGCGCTTGCCGCAGGGGCATTCATCAGCATTGTGCCGATTGGTCTCTTGTTCCTGTTCGCACAACGCTACATCGTGGAAGGGGTGGTGCTCACGGGTTCGAAGGGTTAGGCGAACTGCATGGGTAGACATAAGATGATCAGTGACTGCTGTTTTCAAATTAATCTAAAGGGGAACTGGATATGAAAACGAACAGAAAATGGTTATTGGGTCTTTTTACGCTGGTATTATCAATGGTATTTATCATTTCCGGCTGCGGCAGCAACAATAATAGTAACTCTAATGCAAGCCCAAGCACAGCGGCAAACGCAGAGAAGAGCGATAACGGCAGCGCTGAGCAGACAGAGAAGCCTGCAGAGCCCGTGACCATTACCTACTCGCAGTGGGGAACAGCGGAAGAGCTGCAACGGACGCAGGAGCTACTGAACAAATTCATGGAGGCTAATCCGAACATTACCGTGAAGCTGGAAGGCAAAGACTGGGGCAGCTACTGGGACGGCTTGACGGCAAATGCAGCTGGCGGTACATTGCCTGACGTATTCAAAACGAGCTATGCGTTTATTGAGAAATACGCTGAGCTTGGCATCTTCAAAGAGCTGGACGGTTTACTTGCGGACAACGGCTTTGAACTGAGCAATATTGACGAAAGCTTACTTGGATTACATAAATATGGCGGCAAGCAGGTATCTCTTCCGATTGATGCAAACGTGATTGTCTGGTACTACGATAAAGCGATGTTTGCCGATCCGGCGAAAAATCCAAAAGGTGCAGCAGTTCCTTCCCTTGAGCCAACTTGGACTGAAATCCTGGACATTGCAACGAAGATGACCCTGGACAAAAACGGCAAAAACCCTGGTGAAGACGGCTTTGATGCCGACAATGTCGTGCAATGGGGTATGTCCGTATCACCTGGTTCGACGATGGATTGGTTCCTTGAGCCAGAGCTGTGGTCGAATGGAGCGAAGCTTGTGAACGATGATGGTTCCCTTGCTCTTAATACTCCTGAAGCCCGTGAAGTACTGGACTTCTTTATTGATGCAACGAAGAAACATATCAATACGACCCCAGCACAGATCGAGGGTCTTGGTGGTCAAGTAAACCTGGGTATTACTACAGGCAAAGTAGCGATGAACCCAGGCGGCAGCTGGAACACAACCAACTTCCAAGAAGCAAAAGTGGATTACGGTATTACGTACCTGCCGAAGTTCAAAGAAAATAAAACGGTTGTACAGCCAGCCGGCATGGCGATCTCGCATAATACGAAGCATGAAGAAGCGGCTTACACACTGCTCGCATGGCTCGCTGGTCCAGAAGGTCAATCGGAGCTTGCGAAGCAAGGTTATTCGATCCCAGCGAATAAAGCAGCGTCCGATGCTTACATTGCTAAAGTAGGCGAAGCAAATAAAATCTTCCTTGATGCGCAGCAGTTCGGTATCATCTCTCCGTTTACTGTGAAGAAAACGGATCTGGTATGGACATACGGTGAGCAATCGCTCAAAAATCCGCTTGCAGGCGACGGTGACGTGGATGCGGCTATCAAGGATCTAGAGTCGAAACTGAAATAAACCAGGTACATGGTACAACAGGGGAAGAGGCGTTTTGATCGCTTCTTTCCCTTTTTTGCTTAAGCTAAGAAGCTTGAAACGGCGGTGTTTCTTGACTATTGAAGGATAGCGCTATACAATGGATTTGCCGCAACTTTTCGCAACTTTTTGAGAGTTGCCGCAATTATATAGAGCATATATTCGATATAGGAATAGAGAGGAACGTATGATGGCCAAGTTGAAGGACATTGCAGAGCAGGTTGGGGTATCGATCTCGACGGTATCGCGAGTAATGAAGAATGATTCGACCCGTTCCGTGAGCGAAGAGACCCGCAGAAGAATTTGGGAAGCTGCGGAGAAGCTCGGCTACAAGGCGAACCGTTCCGAGAAAAGCAGCAAATCCGATGCCAAGCTGATGGTTCATATCGGCTGCGTCGTTGCTATTCCTCAGAATAAATATAATAATCCTTATTTCTCGGTTATTCTGGAAGGCATTGAGAAAGCATTGACGGAAACCGGCCTCCGGCTGGAGTTTGTATACAGTATCGAGAACCAGGCGGATATTCAGCAGCTGCAAGCGCTGGTGAAGGAGCATCGGATTGACGGCATGATTATTGTCGAGCGAATTGATGCGGATGCTTACCAGTGGATCAAGCAAAATGTAAGAGCTATTGTTGGTGTAGATTTGGCGGATCGGAGTATTCCGGTTGTCTGCTATGACCGTGAGGCTGCGGCGAAGGAAGCTGTGCAGCATCTGATCAAGCAAGGTCATAAACAGATCGGATATATCGGCGGCCCGGAGCTGAATGATCCTTTCCGTATGGAGAAGCGGTTCCTTGGCTACAAGAGTGCGATGCATGAAGCGGGCCTTGAGCTGAATGACAACTGGATTATTGATGTGAAGTGGGATGTATCTCTCAGCTATGAGCTGACCAAGCAGGCGTTCGAGAAAAAAGGTTATTCGCCAACTGCTATATTTGCAGCCAGCGATATGATGGCGATCGCTGCCATGCGTGCGGCTTCGGAGCGGGGGCTTCGTATTCCGGAGGATATTGCCGTCGTTGGCATTGATAATATCGAGATCTCTGAATTCACATCACCTCCGCTGACAACGGTTCATGTTCCGAAGATCGAGATGGGGATGTACGCTGTAAAGCTGCTGCTCGACTACTTGGATGGTCAATACTCGCTGCCAGTGCGCATGACGATTCCGTATCGAATGATCTGCCGCCGCTCTTCGGAGTCGCAGCAGGTCACGATTAACTTGAAATAAACAATAAGAGCTGTCTCAACAGTCATTAGTTATGACTGTTGAGACAGCTCTTTTTTATTTGAGGTTAAATCCTCCTCACTCCCACCGCAGACTGTATATTATCCAACGTAATGGTGCGTCCGGGCCGAGTAGCTAAAGTTACATTGGAATTCCTCCAGCAGAATCAGCTTATTTATCTGAAAGTAGCTTATTGTGGCGAAAGTTACTGGATAGAATCCAACATTATGCGCAATAGCCGGCAATGGAGCTGAGTTACGTTGGATGAACTCCAATGTAGCTGATGCTCAGGTGATAGCATTAAGAATAGGTACCCCTCAACCAACCCTGCCGCAGACTGTATATTATCCAACGTAATGGTGCGTCCGGGCC
>NZ_JAASRW010000004.1:51865-702174 GCF_011761355.1 Paenibacillus lupini
CCAACGTAATGCGCAATAGCCGGCAATGGAGCTGAGTTACGTTGGATGAACTCCAACGTAGGGGGAGTAGCTGATGCTCAGGTGATAGCATTAAGAGTAGGTATCCCTCAACCAACCCCACCGCAGACTGTATATTATCCAACGTAATGGTGCGTCCGGGCCAAGTAGCTAAAGCTGCGTTGGAATTCCTCCAGCAGGATCAGCTCATTTATCTGAAAGTAGCTTATTGTGGCGAAAGTTACTGGATAGAATCCAACGTAGTCGCCTCGCGTAGTGAGTGTGGTGCGGCATCCCTATATCTTCACACGCGCCTTGGCGGAACGTGCGTAGTCGGACGGCGGCATGCCGGTTGCTTTCTTAAAGTCACGCGAGAAGTAATGAATGCTGCTGTAGCCGAGTTTCGCCGCAATCTCTGTCATGTTGTATTGCTGCTCGCGGATCAGTGTCTTTGCTTCTTCGATCTTTAACTGCTTGAAATATTCCATCGGACCAACGCTGGCCTGTGTATGGAAAATCTCCTTCAGCCGGCTTTTCCCCAGATGCAGCTCCTGGCATAGCCTGTCCAATGTTAGCTGCTCTGATAGGTTCTCGCGCATAAACGAAATAATCTGCTCAGCCATCTGCTGCTCCGCCTTCTCGGTCTGGAAGGAGGCAGGTTTGCGTACGGTATGTCTATCGCGGTCGGCATCGTCCTGCAAACGAATCAGTTGTATCAGCAGTGTCTCCAGATAATTACGCATCGCCTGCTCACTGGCAAATGGGGCATTTTCACGGCTGATAAGCTCGTGGATATGGGAATTGTCATAAGGCGGTTCGAAGGAGTGGAAACCCTCCTGCAGCAATAGTGACAGCAAGTTTCGTTCTCTAGTACCAAGCTGCATAGTCAGGTTCTCGAACCTCGCCATACAAGGAGCAGTACACTCGAAGGATAGAACAAACAGATTAGGCGGTTTATGCTGCTGACTGACGTTTATGGTGTGGAATTCCCCGGGTTTATGAAAAATAATCATACCTTGCTCAAGCTGATGAGTCCGATCATCCGCCTTAACCTCAACAGAACCTTTGTCCACGTATAACAGCTCCCAGAAGTCATGCTGCTCTCCTTCGAACATATAGCCTTTGGCGAATTCAAAGTAATGGAACGAAATCAGCTTACGCACTGCGAGTATTTCCTCAAGTGTATGTCGAGTGAATTCCATCTGCCGATCTCTCCCTTTTTTCTTGCTCTTTGCACTTATTATAAAGCCTTTTTGAGCTGTGCAAAAGATACGGCTGATTTGCTAAAGGCGCTCCCAAGGACGGCCTATATAATTAGTTTTATAAAGAGCATTTTGCTAATGCTTACGAAGCAGAATTGCTTCAAAATTTTTTTAGGAGGCTGCCTAACATGAAAAAAGGGATTAATATCTGGTCTTTTCCGTCAGGCATGAGTATAGAGGAAAGTATTGTTTTGGCCAAGGACGCCGGCTTTGATGGCATCGAGTTGTCACTGAACGAGACTGGTCAGCTAAGCTTGGAGAGCACGGAGACGGAAGTCCGCTCCGTTCGCCGTTTTGCAGATGATACTGGTATTGAGCTGTCGAGCTTAGCCAGCGGATTGTATTGGGATTATCCGCCGACCAGCCAGAATGAGCAGGTGGCAAGCAAGGCTTTTGATATCGCGAAAAAACAATTGGAATCGGCTGCGGCTCTTGGCGTAGATACGATTCTGATCGTACCTGGCGCTGTTGGCGTTGATTTTATTCCGAATGCTCCGGTGGTGCCTTACGACCGGGCTTATGATAATGCATTAGCGTTCTTCTCGAAGCTCGCGAAGGAAGCAGAGGCACTAAAAGTATCGGTTGGTATCGAGAACGTATGGAATAAGTTTCTGCTATCGCCGCTTGAGATGAGAGGCTTTATTGACGCAGTAGGTTCTGATTATGTTGGTTCTTACTTCGATGTTGGCAATGTCGTTTATTCCGGCTATCCCGAGCATTGGATCTCGATTCTGAACAAGCGCATTAAGAAGATTCACTTCAAGGATTATCGTCGTCAAGCGGGTGGACTACATGGTTTTGTGGATCTGCTTGCGGGTGATGTTGATTATCCGGTAGTGATCGAGGCGCTGAATGCGATCGGTTATAACGACTATGTAACGGCTGAGATGATTCCGCCATACACGCATCATACGAAACAAATCGTGTATAACACTTCTGCTGCAATGGATGCCATCTTAGGGAGGACGGAGCGCTAATGCTGAATATTGGACTAATTGGACTTGGGTTTATGGGGAAAACACATCTCGAGAACTATCTTCGTTTGGAGAGAGAAGGCGCGCCGATTCGTGTCGTTGCCCTATGTGATGTGGATGAGGCGAAGCTAAACGGCGGCGGCGGCGGCGGTAATATCGATACGTCATCGGATAACGAGATTGATTACAGCCGTTTTAACAAATATACGTCGGTGCAGGCGATGCTGGAGAGCGAGCAGCTGGATGCGGTTGATATTACGCTGCCAACATTCCTTCATCGTGATGTCACTATCCAATGTCTGAACAGCGGTGTTCATGTACTTTGCGAAAAGCCTATGGCGATGAACGCGGACGAGTGCGACATCATGATCGAAGCAGCAGAAGCAAGCGGCAAGCAGCTGATGATTGGGCAATGTCTTCGCTTCTGGCCAGCTTATGTCTATTTGCAAGAGCTTGTTAGCAGTGGGAAATTCGGCAACGTGACAAGTGCTTATTTCTATCGCGGCGGCGGTACACCTTCATGGGGACCTTGGGTACTGCAAAATGAGAAAGGCGGCGGTGCACTGCTTGATATGCATGTGCATGACACTGATGTCGTTAATTGGCTGTTTGGTAAGCCCGAAGCCGTATCTTGCTATGGTCGGAATGTGATTCCAGGCAGCGGCTACGATATAGTCTCGACCCATTACCGTTACGAGGACGACAAAATCGTATCCGCTCAGGTGGATTGGACGCTGAATGGCGATTTTGGCTTTGAGATGGGTTATAAAGTTAACTTCGAGCATGGCAACGTACAGTTTGACGGTGCTTCCGTGAAAGTGAATCCGAATGATGGCACAGGCTTCACAGCTGAGCTGCCTGTGGATCAAGGCTATTATTATCAGCAGAAATATTTCGTAGAGTCGCTAGTTCAAGGCTTGCCTCTAGATACTGCGACACCAGCCAGCACCAAGGCTAGCATCGAGATCGTAACAGCGGAGCGGGAATCGGCAGATCAACGCGGCGCATGGATTGCTGTTCCTTAAGGTGATGAATAAATCCTATGAGATCCCTTATGATGAAGCGGCGGCAGACTTTGATAACGCACATTGGCAGCAGTTGACTCCTGTGTCTGTGGCTCATCAGCAATGGTTGATCCTAGATCATCCGCCGGAGACGGAGGTTCGTACGGTATATGATGCCAATGCACTGCACCTGCAGTTCCGAGTATTCGAGATAGCACCGCTTATTCGGCACAGACATAACGGTGCACCAGTCTATGAGGACAGCTGCGTAGAGTTTTTTCTTCAACCGCTTCCTCTGCAAGACGAGCGTTATTTTAATTTTGAGCTGAATGCCGCAGGGATGCTGCTGCTCGAAATCGGCGAACGGGGGAAGGCTCGAAAGCGGATTACAGCCGAAGATAACGGACAATTCGGTATTCGTTCCGAGGTCGGCCTATGGGATCGGGCAAGCAGCAGGATGTATTGGGAGCTTCATCTAAGTGTTCCCTTTGCCTTTCTGCAGGACTGGTTCCCCAGCTTCCGCGCTATCCCTGGTGTGGTGATGAAGGGGAATTTCTACAAGTGCGGCGACCTGACGCCTGAGCCTCATTATGTGAGCTGGTCGCCTGTAAAGTCCGCCACACCAGATTTTCATCGCAGCTCCAGCTTTGGCATGCTGATGCTGGGGAGCCGCAACTAATGTATTAGAAATAACCGCTTTCCTATTGAGGAGAGCGGTTATTTGTGTTCGGGACTACTAATTATTTCTGCCCAACAAACTTGGACATCGCTTGCTTCTCCATTTCGTCCCAATGGGGAGTAGCGACATTGGTTTGGCTTTTCAGCTTATTGAAAGACTCGAACAAAGCGGCAATTTCATGAAAAGAGCCATCTATCAATTTCATAAACGGTAATTTGTGAATCATTTTTAGACCATAATAAACGACCTGTTTATGCTTTCGTACAAGGTTGACCTGGCTGGCAGGTGTAATCGTGTAGTTCAGCTTTTCTAAAAGCTTGAATCCTTCGTCCATCATGTCTACTGCAAGCTTCAATCGTTTTTTGTCCTTCGATACTTGATTTAAATCGCCGTCGTTAAGAAAACTAACCGAGTTTAAGGCAACGATCGTGACGATATGGCTTTTAAGCCAAGCATCCATTTCCTCATGATAGGCTAGTTTATATTTAACATTCTTAAATGCGTTCTCTAGGGTAGGTTTTATGGAGATCTCACCGTGTAAGCTGCCTAATACCATTTGCCCGCCCCCTCGGATGCAGATGATGCGTCCGCTCTCCTCTCGAAGTCCACCGCTAAGCTGAAAGCCAAAGATGACGTTTTTCTTCATTTTTGCCTGAAGTATATCCTGCATCCCCAAAGGATCTGCATTATTACCAACCATAACGATATTAGAAGACTGATTGTCAGCTAGAATAGGCAGAACGGTTGGGAAATCATTATATTTCATAACGACAAAAATAAGATCATACAGATCATCGGCTGCAAGCTCACGAATGACGTTTACTTCATCAACCGTGTTGCGTCGCTGGAAGTAATGGCGAATGACAAGCCCTTTCGTCTCCAACTGCTCAGCTCTTTTGCCTCTTGCCAGAACAGTAACCTCATTCCCCCCACGCACCAATACATGAGCAAGATAGCTGCCTAGAACGCCAGCGCCGTAAACCAATATTCTCATCGCCTTATCTCCTTTATTCAACATTCGTTGTTTTTCGATCATGTATTGAATAAAATCAGAATAGCAGTCGCTTGAGCAGCCAGCAATCGCTAGATGCATTGGTTTTGTTGGTTTTTCAACAGACTATACAGATTTGTTCAATAAAGGAGAGCTCTCTGTGGATAGAAGAATTAGAAAAAACCAAACCGCCATCATGAATGCATTAATGCAGCTGATCGCGGAGAAAGATTTCGAGAAAATAACGATTAATGAAATTGCGGAGCGGGCCGATGTTAATCGAGGCACCGTTTATTCGCATTACTCGGATAAATACGATTTATTAGATAAGTGCATAGAGAATCAACTGATTCATTTGATGGAGAGCTGCTATTCCATAGATGCGACAGGTCCTTATCCAACGAAAGCACCGTTACTCCTTACGATTAAAGAAATTGAAAAGAATGCTCTAATATATAAAACTTTGTTAAGCATTAAAGATGTTCCGTCCTTCCGAGTTCATCTAAGCAGCATGATAAATAAGCAGATCATGGAGCATATGAAGGATAACGAATTAAGCTTAGATGAACTGGGTAAATCGATATACGCGCAATTTATGAGTTCGGCGATCGTCGGAGTAATTGAATGGTGGTTCACCCAATCCATGCCTTGTTCTGCGGAAGAATTGACAGAACGGTTATGGTCTCTTCTAGAGATGAACCGGATGATTCTGGGCCCCTAACACTTGGAATGGCATTCCAATTCAATATATTGTTTTTTTATCGGACAGTTGTTCATTGGAAATAGAAGTTATTCACAAAGTTACACACATATCAACCATTACCTATATGGGATGTAATGTGCTATTCACAATTATTATCCACATATCCACAGGCTTCATTATCCACAATAGGTGAAAAACAAGCGGAACAATATGTTGAATACCATGCTTTTTTTCAGCCCATTAAATATCACTTCCGCCTCCAAAAGAAAGCGTGTACAATTAGTTGCAGCTAATTGGAGCGACCACTAACGGGACAACGGGAGGACCGCTATGAAGGCAAAAAGGCTATTTTTTCCGATGAGGCTGAAGTTCGTTGTTCTATTATGCGGGTTCATTACAGCGCCTTTCCTGATCAGCGGCATTATGACCTATTATCAATATTCGAAAAATGTGGAAGAAGACTCGATCTCTTACACCAACCAAATTATTAATCAGGTTAGTATTAACGTGGATCGGTATATTAACGACGTTGATCGGCTGACGATGGCGCCTTATTATGACAACGCGGTACTTGATATATTGAAAAAGCACGGGACGCCTTCGACCTCAGGCAGCTACGTCTCTTCCGACCAAATGGCGAAAATGAATCTGATGATCTCCTCCTTGGCGGTTGACCGCAGCGAGATTCAAGGTATTTTGTTGTTCGCGTACGATGGCACCTTGTTCAGTAATCTGCAAAATACGGTCAGCAAGAGCTGGGATGCCGCTCAGAATGACTGGATGAAGGAGGCGGAGGAGGCCGACGGTGAACTGATCGTACTTCCTCCGCATACCGGAACCTATTATCTGGATGAACAGAGACAAGTGGTCTCGATTGTTAGAGTGATTCGAGAGACGTTTACGAATAAGCATCTAGGTATTATTAAAGTCGATTTGACCGACCAAGGCTTCGCGAAGATACTAGCTGGTACAAGCACGGGTTCTACCAGTTTAGTCTATTTAACGGATCGGCAGGACCGGGTGCTGTACCCCTTCAGCAGCACATCAGCAGCTACCGAGCTTACAAGCAGTACACCGGATTTTATTAAAGCGACCAAGCGCTCCGACTATACAGGGATTCAAGTGACAGGACTCGTCCGGAAAAATGAAATCAAGGAAGGCGCACGGAGCTTGGCGCAATACACCTTGTGGATTACGGTGATTTCCATTTTAATCGCCTATATCGCGGCAGGTATTGCCTCCGGCAGAATGGTTCGACCGATCCGGGAGCTTCAGATGAAGATGAGGCGGGTACAGCGGGGAGACTTTGCGGCGCGGGCGAAGATTACGACCTCCGATGAGATGGGACAGATGACAGAGGGCTTTAACGTGATGGTCTCAGAGCTCGAACGTCTCGTTAAGGAAGTGTACGAAAGTAAGATCCGGCAGAGAGATGCAGAGCTCGATGCGCTGCAAAGCCAGATTAATCCGCATTTTATCTATAACACGCTGGAGGCGATTAACTCCCTTGCGATGGACAAGCACCAGGAGGAAATATCCGATATCGCGGTTAATCTTGGGAAGCTGCTCCGGTATACGGTGGAACGCAAAGAGAGATTTGTGTACTTGCGTGATGAGCTATCGTTTGTAGAAGCTTATTCGCAAATTCAAGGATCCAGGCTTGGTGAGCAGATTGAGGTTGAGATTCATGTTGAGCTTGGGCATGACTACTTGATGGTTCCCAAGCTGATCCTGCAGCCCTTTATCGAAAATGCGATCGAGCATGCGATGGGAACAGATAAGCTTACTGTAAGGCTTCATACGAAGATCGAAGACGATCATCTTATCATTTTTGTAGAAGACAACGGCATGGGGATAAGTCCGGAGAAGATGCAACAGGTAGAGCAGCATATTTATGCGACTCCTGTCGAACATGTGGACCGGCGTGGATTTGGTGAGAAGAAGAAGGGCTTCGCCCTGCGGAACGTCCATTGGAGGCTATTCCTTCTTTATGGAGAAGGCTGCGGTCTATTTATCGATAAGAATAACCGGGAGGGGACCGTATTTTATCTGCGCCTTCCGCTTCTATACGAAGAGGAGGAACAGGTATGATCACCATATTGCTCGTTGAAGATGAGGTCAATCTTCGCACACGGTTTCGTAAGCTGCTGGAGGAAGTGATTGGCGGCTGTCGTATTGTTGGGGAAGCAGCGAATGGGCTTGAAGCGCTGAACTGGCTGAAGACACAAATCGTGGACGTTGTTATCACCGATATTCGGATGAAGGATATGAACGGAATCGAGCTGCTCAAGAGACTAAGAGAGCAGTATCCGTCGATGCCGGTTGTGATCGTCAGCGGCTACGGTGACTTTGAATATGCCAAGGATGCGATCAAATATGAGGTGACCGATTATTTACTTAAACCTGTAGACCGGGTTGAGCTCAATCAGGTCATTGAGAAACTGAGAAAAAGATTACAGTCTTCTGTATCTACTAAGGGTTCATCCTTGGCGGATGCCGCAGAGCCGGCTGATGGCGAAGAGCGCCAGATCATCCGCAAGGTGAAGGACATTATTTCCAGCCGCTTAGACCAGGATATCTCGCTGCAATATTTGGCGGATCAGGTCCATCTGAATCATCGCTATTTATCCGCCTTGTTCAAGACGGAAAGCGGCCAGAACTTATCCGATTATGTGACAACATGCCGAATGGACAAAGCGAAGCATCTGCTTCGTACGACACAATTGAAAATCCAGGATATCGCGAGGTCATGCGGTTATCCGAACAGCAAATACTTTATGTCCGTCTTCAAGCAGGTCGTTGGCAGCACGCCAAGCGAGTATAGAGACAGCACCGGTCAGGTATAAAAAAACACAAGATCAATACAATTCGAACCTTTTCTGGATATTAGGTGACTTACCTGGTATTCAGTTTTTTTTATAATAAGAATATGAAAGCGCTTCATATGGAAGAAAGCAATGGTTCATCAAATTGAACGAAAAAGGGGTATTAGAGATGAAAAAGAGATATGCGTTATCACTGGCAATTCTTCTCTCCGCTGCAACACTAACCGCCTGCGGTAATAACAGCAATAACAGCAGTAACGAGGGCAATACAGCGGCTGCTGGGGAGGCAACTAAATCGGAGGATTCGGGCAAGAGCGTTAACCTGAAGTTCAGCATCTGGGGCAACGATACGCATAAAAAAATGTATGAGGACATGATCGCCAAATTCCATGAGTCACACCCCAACATTAACGTGGAGATTATGACGATTCCATTCGCGGATTACCAGCAAAAGCTGTCCATCATGCAAGCCTCCAAAACAGCACCGGACGTTGCTTGGCTTGCAGAGCGGATGATCCCGCAGTTCCTGACGGCTGATCAGCTGATGGATATTTCCGAGATTAAGAACGATACCGCCTATAACTTTGCAGATATCTATCCATCCACGCTTAACCTGCTCAGCAAGGATGATCATGTGTACGGCATTCCGTTCTCTACGCCGCCTGCGATGATTTATTACAACAAGACTCTGTTCGAGGAAAAAGGTCTCGCCACACCAACTGAGCTTTATGAGCAGGGTAAATGGAATTATGACGAGTTCCTGAAAGCAGCTAAAGCGTTGACCGACCCAGCAAAAGGCATCTACGGCGCGAACATGGTTCGTAACGGCTGGAACAACTGGCCGGATGCACTGCAGTCGATCTTCAATGCCTATGGTACAGACTTCCTGAGCGCAGATGGCACGAAGCTGACGTTGAACTCGAAGGAAGGCGAGCAGGCGCTTACGATGTTCTCCGACATGATCTTTAAGGAGAAGGTACATCCGAAGCCAGGCGATCAGACGACATTTGATACAGGCAAAATCGCGATGCAAAAGGAACTGTTCAGCTACATGGGTAAAGCGAAGGCCGTTACGGATTTCAAATGGGATATCGCACCGCTGCCGGCAGGTCCTGCAGGAACAGGTACTACAATGGGATATGCCGGGGTTGTAGGCATGAAGGATACAAAGCATCCGAAGGAAACACTCGAATTCATCACCTATATTACGAATCCGGACAATATGGTCATTACTTCGCAATTTTTCGTGCCTAGTCGTAAAGCCGTTCTCGAATCGGATGATTTCCTAAAGCAGGGGCCGTCTCCAGAAAGCGTCAAGATGGCGGTTATTGATCAAATGCCAACGGCGAAGTCGCTTCCGGCGCATCCGAACTGGCAGCAGATTGATACGAAGATGCAGTCCGTACTCGATTATCTGTACACGCAATCCGCATCGGTTCAGGATGTGCTGAAGAAAGCAGATACCGAGATTACACCGCTGCTCAAATAAGGATGACGGACTTGATCGCCAAGCAGAGACAGCTTGGCGATCAGCCTTAGAAAGGAGACAGTCACCTTGGAATTCGCTGATGTAAAACCCGAACCAGCTAAAGCTGTTGTGCGCAAAGGTAAGACCAATCGCTTGAACAAACACGAGAAATGGTATGGCTATCTGTTTATTTCTCCGATGGTGATCGGGTACGTAGTATTCCTGCTCATCCCTATTATTGCTGCTTTCTCGATGAGCTTCACGAATGCTTCCCTGCTTCATGAATCCGAATTTATTGGGCTTGGGAACTACAAGAAAGCTTTCACTGAAGATCCGCTGTTCTGGCAGACCGTAGGTCATACCCTTTATTTCTCTTTAGGATTAATCCCGTTAAATCTTATTCTTGCTCTCGGGCTTGCTGTGCTGCTTAACCGAAAGCTGCCGTTCATCGGCTTCTTCCGAACAGCGATCTTTACACCTGTTGTGACCTCTATAGTTGTCTGGTCCATTGTATGGAAATATATTTTCGCGACGGATAACGGACTCATGAATCAGCTGCTGAAGCTGATTGGCATTACCGGACCTGCTTGGCTATATAATATGGAGCTTGCTATGCCGGTTGTCATCTTAGTCAGTGTGCTCAAGAATGTTGGACTGAACATGGTGATCTTCCTGGCGGCACTTCAGGATGTGCCGAAGATGTACTATGAAGCGGCTACTATAGATGGCGCGTCGAAGCGCCGTACGTTTTTCAGCATTACGCTGCCGATGATCTCACCATCCCTCTTCCTGGCTCTCATTCTTACATTAATTGGTTCCCTCAAAGTGTTCTCGCAAATTCAAGTGATGACAGACGGGGGACCGGGAACCAGCACTTATGTGCTCGTGTACTACATCTATCAGCAGGCTTTCAAAATCTTTGAATTCGGCTATGCCTCAGCAATTGCCTTCATCCTGTTCTTCCTGGTGCTGGTGCTGACCATCGTCCAGTGGAATCTCAGAAAGAGGTGGGTCCATCATGAGCAATAAGCAGAGAGCAGTGCTGCGGAACCTCCCGGTATATATGGCGCTTATTGCCGTCTCGGTGCTGGTGCTGTTCCCCTTCTTCTGGATGGTTACGACGGCACTAAAGGAGCAGACCAAGATTTTTCTTTTCCCGCCGCAATGGCTTCCAAGCCCGGTGCAATGGGGCAACTTCGCGGATGTGTTTAAGGTGCAGCCCCAATTCCCGCTCTACTTCTGGAACAGTCTCTATACGTCCGTGCTAGTTACGGTAGGAACTTGTTTGTTCGCTGCGCTGGCGGGGTTTGCCTTTGCGAAGCTGCAGTTCCCGATGCGGAATCTGATCTTCCTTGTTCTGTTGACTGGGATGATGATTCCTACGGAAGTAACGGCGATCCCGATGTTTAACTGGTTCACGAAGCTGCAGCTTACGGATACTCACTTCCCGTTAATTGTACCGCCTATGCTTGGAGCGGGTGGGATGTTTGGTGTGTTTCTGCTGCGTCAGTTTTTTATCGCCGTGCCTAGTGAATTGGATGAAGCGGCCAAAATCGACGGCTGCTCGCCATGGACAACGTTCTGGCGTATTATGTTTCCGCTTGCTGGACCAAGTCTCGCGACACTTGCGATCTTTACGTTCCTGCATAGCTGGGATAACTATTTTGACCCGTTAATCTATATCAGCTCGGATCGTTTGTTCACCTTGCCGGTTGGTCTTAAGCTGTTTACCGATACAGCGGGTACGGAATGGCAGCTTCTGATGGCAGCATCCGTCATCGCTACGCTGCCGCTCCTGATCGTCTTTTTCTTCGCGCAGAAGCGCTTTATCGAAGGGGTAGCTTTAACCGGATTGAAATAATAATGGGATTAATCATCTACAACAAGAAAGCAGGGAGAAGGATGGACAAGAGAGCAATGGATGTCATTGAAGCGGATGTCGTCGTTGTTGGTGGAGGGCCGGCCGGTATTCATGCAGCTCTGGCGGCGGGACGACTTGGAGCAAGAACGGTTCTGATTGAGCGTTATGGGTTTATTGGAGGCATGTCGACAGCTGCGCTTGTATTCCCATGGATGACGTTCCATACAACAGCAGGCAAACAGGTCATTGCAGGTACAGGGCAGGAAATGGTAGATCGGCTGATGGAGCTTGAAGCTTCACCGGGTCATGTTCGGGATACCTGCGGTTTTGTCCATACGATTACGCCCTATCATCCGGAAGTGTATAAGGTGCTGGCCGTTGATATGCTGAGGGAAGCGGGCGTACGGATGCTGTTCCACAGCTTCGTTGATAGCGTGAAGATGGACGGTGACCGGATTGAATCCGTTACGCTGACAAGCAAATCAGGTCGGATCGAGGTGCGCGGAAAAATGTTCGTCGATACTTCAGGCGATGCTGACCTCGCCTACTCGGCAGGAGCACCGTGCCTGAAAGGCAGAGACGGCGATTATCTAACACAGCCGATGACGATGAAGTTCCGGATGAGAGGCGTAGATCTCGGGAAGGTCAAACAATATATTATCGAGCATCCAGATGAGTTCTATTATAAGACGCCGATTGATGAGCTGCCTGATCTATATTTGTCCGCGGTCCAAGGCTTCTACAAGCACTGGAAGGAAGCGGAGCTGCCGATCAAGCGGGACCAGGTCTTGTTCTTCAGCGGTCCGGAAGAGGATGAAGTACTCGTCAATATGACCCGTATTCAAGGTCTCGACGGGACAAACGTAGAAGATTTGACGCTGGCTGAAGAGCTTGGCCGCAAGCAAGTATTGATGGTTGCGAAGTTCATGAAGAATTCGCTGCCTGGCTTTGAGAAAGCTTCGATCTCCCAGGTTGGCGCTCAGATCGGTATTCGGGAAAGCCGCCGTATAGACGGCCAGTATATTCTCGACATGGATGATGTTGTGCAGGGCAGACGATTTGATGATGTTATTGCACGCAGCGGCTATCCGATTGATGTTCATGCGCCGTCGGATAACAGCGTATTGGTTTCTTGGATTGAGGGAGATGGAGCTTATGATATCCCTTACCGGAGCCTTCTTCCGAAGCAGATCGAGAACTTATTGGTAGGGGGAAGATGCATCTCCACCTCTCATGAAGCACTGGGTACAACCCGCTTGTCCCCAAGCTGTATGGCAACGGGGCAAGCGGCAGGAACAGCAGCGGCAATGGCTTTCCAGCAAGACATTACCCCGCGGGATGTCAGCATCCCAGCACTTCAGGCAAGGCTTAGAGAGCAAGGCGCCATACTCAACTAATAGCAGCAGGACTAGAGCAGCGAGATTCCTTTACGAGAGGGACGCTGCTTTTTTTATTGAGGAGCCCAAGGGGCTTCTTTTTGTACTTTCTGTATGGAGATAAGGGGGCTTGGCGGATGAGACGGTTATGGCAGTATCGCCGGAGTGTCGTTATGACTTGGCTCATTTCCTATATGGTTGTGTTGTTTATTCCGATCGTACTGAGCGCCGCCGTATATGGGCAGACGGAGAAAACGCTGGAGGCTCAGATCAGACGGGGCAGCGATTCGCTGCTTGATCAAATGCAGGGTTCGGTCGACAACCAGGTGGAGTCGATGAAGCGTCTCGTAGCGCAGGTGTACGCCAACGTTACGGTACAAAATTTATTCTATTCCAATAAGTTCAGCCGGGGTGATTACAGGTACGATTTGTACGAGATTACGCAGGATTTAAAAGATTTGCGTGCCGCCTATACAACGTTTGACGACTTTTATATTTATTGGACACAAGGGGACAGCGTTGTTATGCCTTATGTGTACAAAGAGGCAGATGCGGCCCTTGATGATTTCTATCATGAGGGGAATCTGTCGCTTGCCGAGTGGAAGCAGCAGGTGCGCAGCATTAATCAGCGGGGGTTTCTAACATCCAGCCGTACAAGTGAGACGGGCGAGAAGCAGACCTTTCTGAATTTCATATCGTCGTTTCCCGCCGATACGGATAATCAATCTGCTGGCTCGGTTGTTGTCATGATCAATACGGAGCGGCTGCTCTCGGTCATTACTGGTGCTCGGGAGTTCAGCGGTGGTCATGTGCTGCTGCTGAATGAGACGGGTGGGGTATTAATGGGAAGTGACGTGTCCGGACCCGAGATATTATCGGAGTTCTCACGTTTCAATGGGGATTCCGGCAGCCTCAGCGGCACTTATCAAGGGGAGCCTTCGCAATTTTATTACAGCCGTTCAGCCAATTCCGATCTTACCTATGCCACGGTTGTGCCTGACCGCGTGGTATGGAAGGAAGCTGCTTATGTGCGCAATCTAACCTACTCCTCCATTGCCTTTAGTCTATTCGGCGGCATTGTGCTGACGTTTATTTTCCTGCGCCGCAATTACAAGCCAATTGGCAAGCTGATGAGGGTATTATCCCGGCAGGCGGATGAGGGGTCGAAGTCGCAAACGAACGAATTCCAGTTCATTGAACGGGCGTTATCCGAAACGATGGATGAGAAAGACCGGATTCATCTGCGTATGAAGCAGCAGAACAACCAGCTGCGTGCGAATTTCATAGCCCGGCTCTGCAAAGGCCGAATCGAGCAGCAAATTCCGCATGAGGATGCGTTGACGACGTTTGGGATCTCTTTTCCGACCGACCAATTTGCAGTTCTGCTCTTTTATCTGGAGGAATATAAGCCGTTTCTTGAGCGGATGGCGGAGCTTCAGATTAGCGACCCGCTGAAGCTGATGCCTTTTATCGTGACGAATGTGACGGAGGAGATAATCGGTCAGCATCATAATGGCTACATGGCGGAGATCGATGATATGCTGGCTTGCCTGATAGGCCTCAGGGAAGAGAAGGATAACGCGGATCAGCTGCAGCAGCTTGCGGAAGAGACTCGGCAATTCATTAAGACCAAATTTGAGATTGAACTATCCATTGCCGTTTCCGGCATTCATACCTCCGTTTCAGGGATTTCGGAAGCTTACAAAGAAGCGCTGGATGTGATGGAATACAAGCTGGTGATGGGTAACAGAGAGACAATCGACTACGAGAGCTGGCAGAGGGGACATGAAGCACAAAGCAAGAGCGGTTATTATTATCCACTCCAGATGGAGCAGCAGTTAATTAATTATGTGAAGGTGGGAGATGAGGACAAAGCCCGCCGTCTGTTAGAGGAGATTATGAACCGCAATTTCAGGCAGGACTCGCTTTCCGTAGAGCTGGCGAGATGTCTAATGTTTGATCTGGTAGGTACCTTCATCAAGACGATGGAGGACGGGCGCCATTCGGAGGAGACGCTGCAGCTTAATCATCCATGGGCGTTTGATCGGCTGGCCGGTCTCAAGACGGTCAAAGATATACATGTTCAGCTGGAAAGCATGCTGCAGGATGTGTGCACTTATTATGCAGCTAAGTTTGAAACGAACAAAAGCCGTATACGGCAGGAAGAGCTCGAGGAGCTTACCGTTTCCATTAAGCAATTCGTGCTTGACCATTACGATAACGTGAATTTGAATATCTCCTTGATTGGTGAGACCTTTTCCATGAAGTCCACTTATCTGTCGAAGCTGTTTAAGGATCAAAGCGGCGAAAGCCTCTCCGATTATATGAGCCGGGTCCGAATTGAGCATGTGAAGCGTCTCCTCCGTGAAGAAAAAGCAACGCTGCAGGAGGTTGCCGGACGCTGCGGCTTTAATGATATGAATACGTTCATGCGGACATTCAAGAAAATGGAGGGAATTACCCCTGGTCAATACAAGAAATTGTCCTGATTGACGGTTGAATTGGATATTTTGATTGTTTCTACATCACTTTTGATGGTCGTTTTGGAGGTATTGCCGCTGTCCCATTCTGCCTGTCCAGACGCATGATAAGGGTAAGCCCAAACCCGGGTTCACTTCAAAGGGAGGTTGAAAAATGAAACGAAAAACAAACAGATCCATGAAGATGATGCTGACCGCGCTCTTAGCAAGCAGCGCTATGTTAGCCGCCTGCTCCAATTCAGGGGGGAATAACCATTCGCCAAACGCTTCTCCGGAAACGGCAGCGCCATCAACCGAAGCGACTGCTGAGGCAACACCTGGAACAAGTACAGGTACTTATCCGATCAAAACGGATGTTACGCTGACACGTTGGCTGGATTCTTCCTATGTGGCCGCACAGCTCGCTTCTGTACCGGAGATGGAGAACTTCCCGTTCGAGCAGGAGCTGGCCAAACGGACAGGAGTGAAGGTGAAGTATGTTCTGCCGGCCGTCAATCAAGCCAAGGAGCAGCTCAACGTCATGTTCGCTTCAGGCGAGTTCACCGACATTATGGAATGGAACTTCCTTACACAGTATCCTGGTGGACCTGAGAAGGCTATTAAGGACGGCAATATTTTAAAGCTGAATGATCTGATTGATCAATATGCTCCTAACCTGAAAAAGTACCTGGCCGAACATCCGGATGTCGACAAGCAGATTAAGACGGACAGCGGCACTTATTACGGATTTCCATTTATCCGCGGCGACGACTTCCTCAAGACTTACGGCGGTCTGATCGTACGCAAAGACTGGCTCGACGAGCTTGGTCTCCCGATACCGGAAACGATTGATGATTGGTATGTCATGCTGAAAGCGTTTAAGGATAAGAAGGGGGCAGCCGCACCACTTACGTTCATCTCTACGCCACGCCTCTTTGACGATCTGCAGACTGGCGCGTTCTATGGGGCATTTGGCGTTAAGCGCGATTTCTATCAGGAGGACGGTAAAGTGATGTTTGGTCCGATGCAGCCGGGCTTTAAGGAATTCCTCACTACAATGCGTAAGTGGTATGCAGAAGGGCTGTTGGATAAAGACATTGCGACGGTTGACGGCAAAATCCGCGATGCCAATATGACATCAGGTAAATCAGGTGCTTCCTATGGTCTCGCAGGCGGTGGTATCGGCAAATGGCTGCAGGCGATGAAGGATAAGGAGCCAGCCTATGATCTGATCGGTGTGCCGTATCCGGTGCTGAATAAAGGTGATAAGCCGAAATTTGGTCAAAAAGACTTCTCTGCACCATCCGGCGGTAACTTTGCGATCTCATCCAAAAGCAAAAGTCCTGAGCTGGCTGTACAGCTGCTAGACTACGGCTACAGCGAAGAGGGAGCGAAGTTCTTTAACTTTGGTGCAGAAGGCACCGGCCATACGATGGTGAATGATTATCCGACCTATACAGATACAATCAAGAGCAATTACTCTCTTAATCTTGGCCTCTATACACGGGCGACAGGTGGGCCAACCATCCAGGACCGCCGTTATTATGAACAGTTCGCCGCTCTTCCTCAGCAGCAGGCTGCTGTTCAAACCTGGGGTAACACGGATGTCGACAAGTATCAGCTGCCTCCAATCTCCACAACTCCGGAGGAAAGCACCGAGTTTGCGAAAATCATGAATGAAGTGAACACGCTTGTGGATGAGACAACGATCAAGATCATTTTGGGTACAGAGCCAATTGAATCATATGACAAGTTTGTTGAGAAGCTGAAGCAGCTGAAGATCGACCGTGCGGTAGAAATTGAGCAGGCGGCATTAGACCGGTATAACAGCCGTTAAGCAGGAGGGTCTGCGGAAGCGGGGGAGTCCAAGGAAAGGCTCCCTCCTCCTGACTGCCTAAAGGCAATGGTGGAAGGAGTTGCATCATGCAAATGCGGAACAAGATGAGTGTTAGACAATTTCTTCTTAAGGATTTGCTGCGAAATAAGCTGCTGTATATCATGATGCTGCCGGCGCTCGCGTACTATATCCTTTTTCAATACGGTCCCATGTACGGTGCCATTATTGCGTTCAAAGAGTACTCTCCAGCTGTTGGCATATGGAAGAGCGAATGGGTGGGACTGGCTAATTTTCAGGACTTCTTCAGCGGGTTCTATTTCTGGCGGATATTTAAGAACACACTTCTGATCAGCTTATACACGATCCTGTTTGAATTCCCGGCACCAATTATATTGGCACTCCTAATTAATGAACTGCGCAGCAAGAAGTTTAAGAGCTTCGTGCAGTCGGTCACGTATATGCCGTATTTTATATCCTTAATTGTCATCTGCGGTATTGTTAAAGACTTTACGAACAGCGGCGGGGTCATTAATCAGCTCTTCACATATATAGGCGGCGACGGCAATGCGATGCTGCAAAATCCGGCATATTTCCGGCCTATCTATATCTCCTCGGAAATCTGGCAGCGCTTTGGCTGGGAGTCGATCATCTATTTGGCGGCGCTGAGCGGAATTGGGCAGGAGCAATACGAGGCGGCCAAGATAGACGGGGCAGGGCGGTGGCGGCAAATGCTTGCCGTAACGATCCCCGGGCTTATGCCAACGATTATGGTCTTGTTTATTTTGCGGATGGGGAATTTGTTTAACATCGGATTTGAAAAAATTATTTTGCTGTACAACTCGGCGATCTACGATACAGCGGATGTGATTTCCTCCTACGTATACCGGAAAGGCCTCCTGGAGTTCGATTGGAGCTTCTCTACGGCTGTTGGACTGTTCAACTCGGTCATCAACCTCGTTTTGCTGCTCCTTGCGAACCAGATCAGCCGCAAGATCAGCGAAAACAGTTTGTGGTAGGGAAGGGGCATAATTATGGGAATAAAGCCAGCGTTTGCGGACCGGATAACTGACCGGGTCATCATTGTCATTATGCTTGTGCTTATTATTGTTACAGCGTATCCGCTCCTGTATGTCATTCTGGCGTCCATATCGGATGGAGCCAAAATGATGGCACATTCAGGGATATTGCTCGCGCCTTACGGCTTTCATCTGGATGCGTATGTGAAGGTACTGAATAATCCAGGCATCTGGCGCGGTTATTTCAATACCTTTACGATCGTTGCGGCATCGCTGCTCGTGAACATGAGCGTTACATCATTAACGGCGTATGTGTTATCGCGCAAAGGCGTGTTCTGGAACAAGACGTTTATCGGGATCATTTTGTTTACGATGTTTTTTAACGGTGGATTGATTCCGTTCTATCTTGTTGTCAAAGGAACCGGCTTAATGAATTCGTTATGGTCCCTCATTATTCCGTTCTCTATTAATACGTTTAATCTCATTATTATGCGTACGGCATTTATGGCTGTTCCGGACAGTCTTGAGGAATCGGCGACAATAGATGGTGCAAATCACCTAACGATTTTCTGGCGTATCGTGCTGCCCCTTTCTAGGCCAACGCTTGCCGTCATGGCGTTCTATTACATGGTGGAGAAATGGAATGCATGGTTCTATGCGTCCTTGTTCCTCAAAGACCGCGATTTGTTCCCGCTGCAGCTGGTGCTCCGGGAGATTCTAATCAGCAACTCCACCGACAGTTTACTGGGTTCGGTGGATCTGGTCAGCGCAGTTGAGCTTAGCGAATCTATCAAATATGCAACGATTGTTGTGGCGACCATTCCAATCCTATGTGTATTTCCGTTCATACAAAGGTATTTCGTTAAAGGTGTCATGATTGGCGCCGTAAAAGGCTAGAAGAGAAGGGGAGCTGAGCAGATGAGTGCATTATGGTTGGAGCAAGCCTGGCAGAAGGCAGCTTCCAGACTGGATAGAACCCATGAGCGAATCGGGGCCTCTTACCCGCATTCGACCTTTGATGGGCTATACGATGACCGTGATCCGGAATGCTGGACGAACGGCTTTTGGCCAGGGATTCTGTGGCATCTCTACCGGGAGACTGGTGAGGAGAAGTACCGGGCAACCGCCGAGCAGGTGGAAAAGATGCTGGATAAACCACTTCATGAATACGAGAAGCTTCATCATGATAACGGATTTTTGTGGAGCTTATCGGCAGTGGCGAGCTACAAGACAACGGGGAATCCGATGTCCAGACGGCGCGGGCTTATTGCGGCGAGTCATTTGGCAAGCCGGTTTAACGTGAAGGGACCGTTCATTCGGGCTTGGGTGGACCAAGACAGCGAAGGCAAAGCGATTATCGACTGCATGATGAATCTAGGGCTGCTCTATTGGGCAAGCGGGGAAACCAAGGATCCTCGCTATACACATCTTGCGCTGGCGCATGCGGATATGGCGCTGCAGCATTTTGTGCGGCCGGACGGCTCTGTCCATCATATTGTACGTTTTGATCCAAGCACAGGCGAACGTGTTGAAGCACTGGGCGGGCAGGGCTATAGCCCGGATTCCGCTTGGTCCCGCGGTACGGCTTGGGCGATATACGGCTTTGCGCTTACTTACCGATATACGAAGCAGGCAAGGTTCCTGTTTGCCGCAATGGCAGTAGCAGACTTCTTTATGAAGCATCTGCCGGAAGATTTGGTACCGCCATGGGATTTTCGTGCGCCGAAGGAGACGATTGGCATTAAGGATTCCAGTGCAGCGGCTATTGCGGCAAGTGGCATGCTGGAGATTGCTAATAGTCTCGGCGAATCATCGGAAGGGACGGAGTATTTAGGAGATGCGGAAAGAATTCTGCGCTCACTTTATGAGAACTATACGCCGGACAATCCTGACGAAGAAGGGTTGCTATTGAAAGCAACGGGCAGTGTGCCGCATAACGCAGAGATTGAGGTGCCGATTATTTACGGCGATTATTTCTATGTCGAAGCTTTGCTCAAGCTAAAAGGGCATAAAGAGTTGTACTGGTAACAGCGGAAAAGGGGCCGTCCCAAAGTCATTAAAATGACAATGGGACGACCCCTTTTTCCTATTTATTATTTCATTACAAGGTAGGATTAACGTTGAAGTTCCACTGCATAGGTTCACCTATGTCTGTGTTAGCTTCTCCATCCAAGTGAACAAGCTGAACGGTCATCAGGTAGCTGCCTTCGGCAGCGAATGTGCTGTTTAATGAAAGATCGATGCCTTCGCCTGCCAAATCTCGTTCAACAACCGTACCAGCACCAGTTTGCGACAGCCTTAGAAGTGTGGAGCCATCAGAATTGGTTTCAATGATGACGATATCACCCTCCTGAGGCTCTTCTTCAGAACCATGCGGACTAGCAATGATTCGGAGGACCTGTCCTGCTACGGGCTGATTATCAGGGCCAGTGAACGTGATCCGATAGCCAACTTCAGTATCATCGGCAAGACCATAAACATGAGATTGGAACTTCCATAATCCTTCTACATTCTGATCGAAATTAACGTTCTCATAATCGTAATCGAATACTGCATCTGGAGTAACAGTGAGTGTCCGGGTGAAGCTGCCCAGTACAACAGGATCTTGTTCTGTTACTTTAAGCAGCTCTGTTTTCTCCGTATATTGGCCAGGATCCATTAATTTCGCGGAGTAGCTGATCACGCTGTTGTCCTGATCTTGCAGTTCGGCCAGCGTGTAGTTCTCATCAGATGATTTACGTAAAATAAAGATTCCTGCGAAGTTGGATTCGACCATCGATTCATTAAACTTTACAGGGATCCCGGTAACTGGTTGGCCATCCTTCTCAATTGTAACCTTAACCTGTACTTCCGTATCTAGATCAATATTCTCTGTTTCAAAATAGAGTGATTGGAAGTAATTATAGCTGCCTGCTCGAATTTCAGTAGAAGCATCTTCACTATAAACAATTTCAGCCTTTGGCGTCTTCACTGGAGGATCCGGTTTCACGACTGGCTTCGATGGAGAAGGTGGTGTTGGTACAGGCGGTGATTCGCTAGTGACCAATTTGCCATCCTTCTGCAAGCTTTTCTCCAGCGCAGCTTGCTGCTGAGCTATCAGGAACGCAGATTGCTGCATCTCAGACAACATCTTGAGCAAAGCTTCTTCTGCTTGTTTTTGTGCATCCTCCATAGCCTTCTTGCTTGCTGCTTCCAACTCTTTTCTTTTTTCTTCGAAGGAATTCAGCTTAGAACCAAGCTGAGCCTGCAGCTGCTCAAGCAGCTTCTGTTGCTGTTCTTGCATCGCTTTTCTTTCGTCTTCTAGACGCTTGAGCTCTTGCTGTTTCTGTTCCTGCGATGCAGTGAATAATCCGCCGGCAGTCTTATCCAGTGGTTTTACGTTATCCAGGTCCAGCTTCTTGTTTTGATCTTCCAGCTTCTTATTTAACTCCTCAATGATTTTGTCTAATACTTCTTGTTCCAGCTTCTTGTTATCTAACGCCTCTTTTGCAATATTACCAATCAGTTGATCTAAGTTTTTCTGTACCTTATCCAGATCATCCTGAGTCTTCAAGTTCGGGAGATTGGGGTCAGCAGGGGTGGTGCCCCCGGAAGATAAGTTCTTCTTTGCTTTTTCTAAGAATTCATTGTTTTCTTTATCAATATCTGCCTTGTTCTTAATGATCTCTGAAATAACATCTGGTGATGCGCTTTGTATCAAATCATCCAGATCAATATAATCAACCGTTTCATTAAGTGGAGCCTCGGAGTTCTCCCCAAGTGTAATCTGCTGCGAAGGGTAGATCGTCGTTTGGCCGCCGCTTGAGCTTCCATTCGTTGAAGGCTCTTTTGTCATAGTTGTAGATACGTCTACCTTACCGCTGGCAAGTACTAATTTCATCTGTCCTGTCGAAGGAACATAAGAAGTAATGAATTGAGTACCGCGTACGGTGTTGGTCATCTGACCAGTCTGGATTTCAAACCGATCTTCGGAATGAGTTAAGTCCGCAACATGAGAGTACACATGCCCGGCTACTAAAGCAAGACGTGTGGTCAGAATACCTTCACCTATACCGCGTAATTCAGTCGCAGCGAGAATGGTGTTTGAGCCTACTGTAAGCTCATCGCCTTTATCTAATGTACGAAGCTGGGCTGTCGCGTTTGCTCCAGTTGACAGAACCGCGCCTTCCCCAAGCTTCATGCCAATATAGGCATCTACGCTCAAAGTGCCGCCAAAGCTCACCTTCGATTCGCCACGAAGAGCTGTAATCTCCATAAACCGTGCGGTAGGGCCGATTACTGCGGCCGAACTAGGAGAGGAAGGATGCTTAAGATCTCGGATAATGACCAGCTTATCGCTGCTTATCCATTGCACATCCTTATTCATGATTTCTGCCAAAAGGCGAAGCGATGCAATGACACGGCCTTTTAAGACATAAGGAGCAACATCTGTAGTCAAAGTGAGTGTTGGGCTTCCCGCCGTCTCGATTATTACGTTACGCTTACCTGGGGTCAGCCATATGGTCTGGTTGCCCTTTTTCAGTTGTATTCTTCCATTATCGCTTGGAGCTAGGGTGAAGCCAATGAGCTTGCCCATTGCACGTATTGGCAGCATGACTCTTCCTTGCTTTACCTGTGGAGCAACGTCCGTTGTAAGCAGTTGATCGCCGTATACTACAGCAATTGAACCTTTCTTCCACTCAACAGGAGGGGTATAGCTTGTCCATTCTCGTATAGCAGAGTTGTTGGTATCTGCAATCAGCAGCTTCCCATCTTGTACAAGGGTTACATCCGTTGGTGTATTATATCGGGACTCACTCTCTATTCCGTCCGTGAAACTCCCTTCACCGTTCAAGGAACCCGTAATTGTTGTTACTTGTCCATCCTTCAGCTTGCGAACTACATGATTGAGCGAATCGGCAATAACCAATCCTGTCTCCTCAGACCACGAAAGTCCCCGCGGCGAGTGGAAGCGTGCCTCTGCAGCGTCACCATCTGCAAATCCATAGTCTGCATAAAGAGCTCCTGCCTGATAGGCTGAAACGGAAGGCTCCGCTCCTGCTGCAGTTGTTACTGTTCCTTTGGCAAAATTAATATAACGAATCACCTGATTACCGGAATCGCTTACATATAAATTGCCTTTTGAATCAAGTGCCAGTCCCGCTGGTTCATTAAACTGCGCATCTGCCAGAGAGCCGTTCTTATAACTTCCTGCGAAAGCAGCTACACCAGAACGCAGCTCAACCGTACGCGTAGAGACAGTGCCGATTGTAGTCACTTGTCCTTGTGGAGTAATGCGGCGAATGACATGGTTTAGGGTGTCAGCTACATAAAGCGTTCCATCTGCTGCAGTTGCGACATCCTGCGGGTGATTGAAGGAGGCTGCTTCGCCCGTGCCGTCCTTGAATCCCTGTACTCCTGAACCCGCTATCGTCGTCACATTTCCTGCAGTATCTATTTTGCGAATAGCACTATTGCCTGCATCGGCTACAAAAACATCTCCCGCTGCATTAACCGCAAGTCCAGTGGGCTGGTTGAAGAACGCAAGCTTCGCTTGTCCATCCAATAAACCTCCAGTAGGAAGCCCGTTATCTGCACGCTTATAAGACAGAGATGCACCGGCATAAATTTCACTATGGCCATCTGCGATCCGTCTAATGACATGATTAGCCGTATCCGCTGCAAGAATGGAGCCGTCTTTAAGCTGTACAATCCCGCTTGGCTGACGATAAGACTCCTGGAGCTCCGCAAGCGTTATCCGATCGGGCCCTCCAGCAATCGTCAATGTTTCGCCAAGCGGCAGTCCGTTCTTATTTACCCGATCAGCAGCAGAAGCCGCTTGAGCAAAAGTTGCTCCTCCCAGCACATTCCCTATTAATAGAATAATTATAGCGATAAATCCAAGCTGCCTGCCTTTAAACACGAATATCCCCCCAGCGCTAAAATATGAAAATAGTTTACCATAAATTACTAGAGTTAACGCGCTTTACTATTAATATCGTTTGTTTTGTGCAATTGGCCATAGATATTGGGCTCCATAATTCAAAAACCCGGAAACTCGCATGCTGCGAGGCTCCGGGTTTTTTCATTTTACTCAACCTTCAAAATTCAATTTCTCCCTGATGAGAAGGGCTGCCCCAGTTGCGACGGCATCCTCTCTGAGAGCTCCCTTGGAGAAGAGAGGTGTGTACTCCGGGTAGTAATAGGTATTCTGAAGAGCAGTTTCAATAGCTGTTTGATAGAACTGTTCATGAGAACTGATCAAGGTCCCGCCTAAAATGATGGTTTCGGGATGAAAGGTGTTAATCAGATTGGCTAATCCAATACCAAGATGCTTTGCTGCTGTTAAAAACAGCTCAAGCACATGCGAATTGCCATAAGATAACTCTCTTAATAATTCGTCGTACGGAATAACTTCTGATCCGCCGCGGTACGTGGATTTCATTCCTTCTTCTTTTAATCTCTCATCGGTCAGGGCTTGCTTCTCAAGCGCTAGGAGAGAGGCAAAAGCTTCAAGAGCGCCGCTATTGCCATTTTCCTGCAGTCTTGGTCCATCCGCTTGTATAATCATTTGACCAATGGACCCTTCCATATCAACAGAACCATGAATGATACGTCCGTGAGACATCATGGCAGAGCGCAGACTGACGCCAACGTGTACATAGAGCATATGCTGCAGCTTTTCCTGGCGTAAAGCCCAGTGCTCCCCAATAAGCGCCGTATTAGCCCCGTTATCCAAAGAAGCTGGAATGCCGCATGCATCCTCAATCATTTGGCAAATAGGAACATTAATCCAGCCTTGAGCACGGAAGTGCATTGGCTTTAAGATCACACCTCCGGTTCGGTCGAGTGGGCCAACTGCGCCGATGCCAATTCCGATAATTTGCTTGTGTGATAAATCATGATCCTTGAGCAACGCGTTGATCTGCTGAGCCGTATGTGTGACGAACCTTTCGGGTGTCATGTCCTCGTCCATCCGCCATCTGACAAATGACTTTGCATTCATCTGCATATCGAATAAGCCAAGTGAAGAGTAAAACCGTGATATCTCAATGCCAATGATATAGCCATAATCCGGATTAATCTCGAATAATATCGGTTTTCTGCCGCCAGTGGAAGAGCCCCGGCCAGATTCTCTAATGATCCCATCAGTTGCTAACTCTTCCAGCAAACGATTCATGGAACTAGTCTTGATCGAGAAGAACGATAAAAGATTGGCTTTCGAAACAATGCCTTGATTGGCGATATATTGATAAAGCATTTTTTTGGACGTTGCTTTAGCGTGAGGAGTTTCCATTTCATTATCCCAACTTAACCTATTGAATTTGATAGATTCTATATAGCCATCTTAGCTTAAGCCATAACGAGTTACAACTGATAATGTAGGCATTTTGCAAGATAAGAACAACCAATGATGATCATAAAAACGTTTGATAATGAAAATTAGGCGAACTTTCTTCCAAATTGGAAAAAAGCATGTATAATGAGGTTAGTGATGGTGGTACGGCTAGGGGGAAATACAATGGTAAACGAAAAAATGTTGATGTTAGTCCGGATGTTTTTGGTATTCCTACGAATTGGTCCATCTACGTTTGGCGGCGGTTACGCAATGATTCCGGTTATTGAAAAAGAAATTGTTACGAAGCGGGGCTGGTTACCGCAGTCCGAAATGGGGAACTTGGTTACGATCGCGGGATCGGCTCCAGGCGGAGTCGGTATTAATGCTGCTGCTTTTATTGGATATCGGGTAGGAGGTATTCCTGGCGCCGTTGCGGCTGTAGTGGGAATAACGATGCCAACGTTCATCATTGTCTGTGTGCTGAGTCTGTTCTATTCGGTATTTGAGCATCAAGTGAAGGTGGCTGCAGCTCTAAAAGGAATACATGGCGCTGTTATCGCCTTAATTATTCTTGCTGCTTATAGGATGGCAAAAACCGCTTTGTTTGATTGGACCACGAAAGCTGTTTTTGCTGCCGCGCTTTTGCTCTTGCTGTTTACCTCTGTGGACCAGATAATTGTTATGTTAGGTGGAATCGGGATTGGAATTGTAGCTGTAGTAGCCAAAGAAAGACGAGGTCATAAAGCAAAGACCGAAAAGAGTGAAGAGACAAAGGATGCTCTTGGGCTTAGCTACCCTGAATACTATATTTAAGTAATGGAGGGATTCGTAATGGCATCCCTGTTTGAAATGTTTATTGTTTTTATCAAAATCGGGGTTGTTTCTTTTGGCGGTGGTTATTCTGTCCTCTCCTTAATGGAGAAAGAGACGAGCGCTCATAGTTGGCTTGCGGACGGAAAGTTTCAGGAACTTGTCTCTGTTGCAGGGACGGCGCCAGGGCCGATTGCAACCAATGCAGCTACACTCATCGGATACGAAGCGAATGGCCTTAGTGGCGCGATAGCGGCAACCCTCGGCATTGTATTGCCATCGCTGCTCATTATCATCCTTGTTGCTGCGATAAGCTTCAGATTATTTGATAATAAAATTGTAAAGTCATCTCTCTACGGACTTCGCCCTGTAATTACAGGAGTAATTGCATATTCGGCCATACATTTTGGGTTCTTATCCCATCAATCATCTCTTTTGACTTGGCAGACGGTGGCGACCTTAATTATTAGTGCAGGAGCATTACTTGCAGTCATCAAATATAAATTGCACCCTATAATGGTGATTCTCGCTTCCGGAGTTGCTGGAATTGTATTATTTTAAAAATTAGAAATGGCTGTTCCCGATGTTGGGGCAGCCATTTGTCATGTAGACAGGAATAAATTTTTGCAACCTTCCAAGTATTGGGATCGTATGGAGGATATATCATTACTTAAGGAGTGAAATATTTATGAGTGAAAAAGGTTGTATCAAATGCGGCAGCCAGGATGCAAGGACAAAAGAAGTAGCAATGACCGGTACAGGTCTATCCAAAATGTTTGATATTCAGCACAATCAATTTCTTGTTGTATACTGCGCAAACTGCGGGTATTCTGAATTCTACAATAAAGAAGCGTCGGCGGGCTCGAACATTCTTGATTTCTTTTTCGGTTGAGAGGTTAGCGGGCAATGGAGGACAACATGGATAAGGTACTACAAGATATTGCAGACTGGATAAGCGGTGAAGATCGAAGAATCATTATTGGGATTTCAGGTCACGGTGCCTCTGGGAAAACGACATTTGCTCACAATCTTATGAAGCTTCTGGGGCAAACTGCCGTGAATTATATCAATACCGATCCCTATATTATCGGCTCTCATCTAAGGAAGTACGCTTTTATCGACTACGAATATAACAATGAACATTATCATGATAAAATGACGGCTTGCCATCCTGATGCTCATCAGCATTTCGCTTTAGAGAGAGACATTCATTTGATAAGAGACGGACTGGATCTCTATACAATTGGAACGAATTTTACCAAGAGCACGTTAATATCCTCACAAAACAAGATAAACATTGTGGAGGGTATGAGCGTTGCTTTTACCGATCCTAATCTGTACGATCTAAAAATTTACTTATATACGGATGGTGAAACGGAGCTGGCACGAAGGGGCATACGCGATGTTTCTGAAAGAGGAACAGATATGAGCTATCTAAGGAAATCTCATGCACAGCGTAGAGCTCAATATGATTTATTTATGCATCCTTATCATCAGAATTTCGATATTGTGATAAAAAATTCGAATGAAGATTATATCCTTGAGAATATAAATAAAGGTTAAATACGAGCAAGGAAGAGAGGAGGGCCGTCACATGGAAACGTTCGGAAGAGGGTGTCTCTGGCTCATTCTTGGCGCTGTAGGCTTGCTGGTGCTCGCCTTTATTACCCAGAGTTCTATTCATATTCCTTGGTTCATATTTATCCTAATTGTGATTCTTGTCTTTTGGATGGCTTCAAAGAAAAGTAAAAAATAAATCAGCAGTACTTATGCAGGGAGCCAATCCGTTAATGGATTGGCTCCCTTTGTTCTCGGTTGTATAGGTGTACAAGCTTTCCAATTAAGCTGTTTACTTTTTCCATGACTTGGTATATGATCGAGTTAATAAATGAATGAACGGTTCATTCATTAAAAGGAGAGCTGACAATGGAAACGAAGAGCTGGTCAGTAAAAGGTAAATACGTCATCATTACGGGGGCAACTAGTGGAATTGGTCTAGCTGCGGCAAAAGAGCTTGCGAAGCGAGGAGCTATTTTGGGCATTATCGCTCGCAACCCGGCGAAAGCGGAGGCGACAGTAGCGGCATTGAAGGCGGTGGCTGGGGATGATGCCAAGGTGGATGTTTTTCATGCCGACATGACTTCGCAGCAGTCCATTCACGATGTGGCGAAGGTCATTGAGAACAGCTGGCCGAGGCTGGATGTTCTGATTAATAATGCAGGCGCAATGTTCGTTAAATATCTGACTACCGAAGATGGGATCGAGATGACGTGGGCGGTCAACCATCTGGCTCCTTTCCTGCTGACTAAGCTGCTGATGAACAAGTTAGAGGAAAGTGGCAATGGGCGCATTATCACAACCGCCTCCCATGGGCACAAGATGGCTAGAAACGGTATCGGATTCGATGACCTGAACGGCCGTAAAAACTATCGTTTTCCACATCTACTGATGGGTGGTCCTAATTACCGTTATGGCGAAACCAAGCTTGCTAATATCATGTTCACGGCAGAATTAGGAAGGCGTTTGGAGGGTACCGGTGTTTCTGCAGCCTGCTTCGACCCAGGACTCGTGGCGACGAATTTCAATCAGGACAACGGTGCTTTGGCCCGCATGACGATGTCGGTCATGAAGCGGTTTTCGCGCACACCGGAGAAAGGGGCCGAGACATTGGTATGGCTCGCAGACTCTGATGAAATGTCTTTATCAAGCGGGTCTTATTACAAAGATATGCAGCGCATCGTTCCTTCCAATCAGGCACAGGCTCCGGTCGCTGCGAAACGGTTATGGGAAATGAGTGAGAATCAATTATAATATTGGTATAAAGAAGCCGATCGGAAAGGAAGAAACGTTAATGAAGCAAGTACAAGATCAGAAGGCAGAAGCTGCAGCTGATGACCGAAGAGAACGTATTAAGAAAGCAGCTTTGAAAGTATTCGCTAAGCGGGGGCTGCAGGCCACAAAGATGAGTATGATCGCGGAAGAAGCCGGCGTCAGTCAAGGATTGTCTTACCGGTATTTCAGCTCTAAAGAAGAGCTCTTCTCGATCCTTGTGCAAGAAGCACTCGACGAAGCGGAGACATCCTTGGCGGATGTCTCGCTGATGCCGGGTTCGCCAAAGGAGCGATTAAGAGCATTCACGCTGACTATGCTGGATGAAAGCCATAAGAGCTACTTCATGCTTCTGCGATACGCACAAATCGAGGAAGATGTGCCGGAGCAGACGAAGCAAATCTTGGCGAGCCATTCACCTGATCGGACAATCGGGCAGCTGGTTCCGTTGTTCCAGCAAGGACAGCAGGCCGGCGAGTTCAGCGACGGTCAGCCGGATAAGCTGCTGTTCTTTTACTTTTCTGTTATAACCGGCCTGATGTTACAGGATGTCCCCGGTATCTATGGCGATTGGCAGAGAGATGTGGATCGGTTAATGAAGCTGATTTTGAAGTGAAAGGTAGGTTATCTTGAATAACATGATCAAGAAAAGATATTATGTTGCCTTTCTAATTCTGCTATGTCTTGGATTTTCAATGAAGTATATGAATAAGTATCATATTGATAATGACTATGCAACCATTCAATCAAGTTTGAAAGATGAGCTAAATAGAGGTTCAGTGGATAAACTGAACCCTAAACTAATAGAGACTGTACGATTAGGAGAGTCTAGTTCCTACATTGCTTTATTTCAGCTCGAAAATAATGAAATAGGCTATTCGCAAATGATTAAAGGGTTAAACGGAAAGTTTAAGTTTGAACGAGCAGGACATGGCACTAATATAGTATCCTATGAAGACATACATACCAATAAAGGTAACTATGGGATATTGGTTGGTCACAATCCCGGTCAAAAAATCAATCATATTTCAGCAAAGCTAATTAATGAAGAATTCGAGTTTAACGCAGATGTTTCTAGTGATCGAATATTCGTGAAGGACGAGAAGCTGCCGAGTAATTTGAAAGAGATATTCCCTGCTGAGTTAACTTTTTATGATGAGAATAATAGAGTTATTCATGCAGCTGATCTCATGTGATCGGCTGCTTTTATTTACGAGAGCTCTGACAGGATTGCCCTCATGCGGACCGGTATTTCAACTCGCAGCTCGCCCCAGGTAACGAAGGCCTCCGGATTCCATTCGTGAGGGATGTAGTCGAATGAAGGCTTGAAGCTGAACGTACGAAGATACTTCTCTGCCAGTTGGTCGATATTTTCTCCTGACTTGAATTGCCCGCTGAACAAGACATTCTCCAGCACACCGTCAACGCCAGCGTCCTCTTGACAGCAAGATTCTACATTAGGGAGTATGCGAAATAACTCAGACAAAGGCGACAGGGCATGCTTGCCAGGTTGGACAAACAGATTAACGCGTTGGTCCTCTGACAAATTGCTGCGATCGCGCAGGAGGCCAAGCAGATAACGACCATGGAAGCTGGCTTCACAAGAAGCGATGTTACCCTCATGATCGATATAGATCCAAACATGCTCTAAATCGTATACATGCTGGATGTCATAATCCCAATACAGCGCATATTCGATGACCATTTGAATTTTTTCTTTATCCACCACAATATTTCGGTTGAAGGAGGGAGAAGGAGCGGAGGTCTCGAATACCGTAATACCGGCTCGAACGAGTTGAAAAGGTTCCAATCGGTCCATATGCAGCGTAGGGGCATAATGAAGTGCGAGTTCCTGTATCGTCTGTTTATTGGTCAAAGGCATGATTACGATTCACCTCGAATGTAGTAGTCCACTCGATTATATAACGGTTAGATATGGATTTGAATAAGTAGTAAAATGGCTGCCCCCAAACCTGGGAGCAGCCATTTATTCGTTCATCACTACCAGCCGAAATCGAGCGTTTTCCCCGTCTCCGTGTACGTCTTGATGTTGCTGAGCATCATCCACCAGTGTTCCTTGGCATTAGCAAGAGAAGGGTGGTCCAACGTCCATTGATCATTGAGAAGTGTCAGCTTGGTACATGTGCCCACCGTCTCCATAGTGAAGGTTACTCGTGATTCAAGCTCAGCATGGTTCTCCCTATAAGATGGTCCTGGATGTTCCAGATAGCTCAGCACCTTACCCGGATCGGCTTGAAGAATGGTGCCGTATACATGCACGGTATCAGCACCGTCATTACCGGGGCCGACATATTCGAAGGCAGCACCTGGTTCTAATGTCGAGTTCAATATAGTGCCGAAAAAGGTGCTCCGAGTGCCTTCCGGACTGACAATTGTCTGCCAGACCTGCTCGGGAGTGGCGTTGATATAAAATTCATACTTTAGTTCCATGCTTGCTTGTCCTCCTTAAATTCGTTTGTTCTTTTTTTTACATATCTGTCAGGCCTGCTCTAGGTTGTATGGTAAACTCATTATAAATCTAGCTTTTTGAACCGTATTGTAAAAACGCGACAGGGCAGTGCCTTGAATATGGATTCTGCAGGACTGGAGTGAAAATATGAATCATGCACAAGCTCGTCCCAGTATGGGCGTTTTGGGACTGCATGGAGCTGGAGACCGATTCCGACTGGAACGTTACTCGGCATCGGAGGCATTGTCCCCTTTTATTAAGCATTACTGGATCGTTCAGTGGAATCTGGATGGAGATGCTCCCTATCATCAGCATGTTGTGCCTAATCCTTGCGCCAATCTGGTGGTGGAAAAGAACAAGACCTTGTTCTACGGACCTGGCAAAGAGCGGTTTTCCTATCTGCTTGAGGGAAGCGGGATTGTCTTTGGCGTTAAATTTCAGCCGGGAGGGCTGTATCCCTTTGTAAACAGAGAGCTGTCCGAATTGACCGGCAAGCCGCTTGAGGTTGAGGTTATACTTGGAATTAAAGGCTCGGTTCTAGAAGAGCTAGTGCTAGCACAGCCAGATGATTTGCATAAGATTCAGGTGATGGAACGATTATTTTCAGCCAAGCTGCCGGTCTATGACGACAATATTACGCTGGTGAACCAAGTTATCGATTTTATAGCTGATAACGGGGAAATATCCAAGGTGGAACAGGTCGCCTTGAAGTTCGATATGAACATTCGGCGGCTTCAGCGTCTGTTCTCCAAATATATTGGCGTTAACCCCAAATCGGTCATCCGATTGTTCCGGCTGCAGAATGCAGCAGAGGCGATGGATCTTGGACAGATGCAGGATCTAGTCTGGTTGTCTGCAGAGCTGGGGTATCATGATCAGTCGCATTTCAGCAAAGATTTCAAAGCAGTAATAGGCAGGTCGCCGGAGCAGTATTTGGCGGGGATGCTTAGAGACGATTCATGAATTAACTACATTAACTCCATAAATCTAACAATTTAATTTAAATACAGCAGTTGCAGAATCCCTTGGTCGGGTATACAATAAGCCGATGGAAAAAAATACAAAGGGGTGAGAATATGAGGAGAAAACGGTGGAAAGATGCTCAGTCAGCTGTAACAACTCATATTTTCATTTCATTTAAACACTAAAGCATTTATTGCTTTAGTGTTTTTTATTTGACGGAGGTGTGGAGCTTGGTCAGGTATAGAAGAGTGCTTATTAAGCTTAGTGGCGGTGCTGTTGCGGGGAATTCGGAGTTTGGTTTCGAGCCGGAACGGTTGGATCATATTGCAAATGAGATTATGTCCGTGGTGAATTTAGGAGTTGAGGTAACGCTGGTTATTGGCGGAGGCAACATCTTCCGTGGCAATATGGCGGAAAGCTGGGGGATAGATAGAGCCGAGGCTGACAACATCGGGACGCTCGCTACGGTAATTAACAGCTTGATGCTTCGTGGCGTTCTAAAAGCCAAGACCAATAAAGAAGTTCGTGTCATGACAGCAATACCGACTACATCAGTTGCAGAGCCTTATATCCGACTAAGGGCGATTCATCATTTGGAAAAGGGCTACATTGTTATTTTTGCAGGAGGCAACGGGCAGCCTTATGTGACAACAGATTACCCTTCCGTTCAAAGGGCAATTGAGGTCAATTGTGAAGCACTGTTAGTCGCTAAGCAAGGTGTTGACGGTGTTCTTAATGCAGACCCTAGGATCAACAAAGAGGCGAGGAAGTTCAAATCGCTTCACTATAATGATGTTTTGAACCATAACTTGAAAGTCATGGATCAGTCCGCTTTTATACTGGCCAGAGACTACAACCTTCCGATGCATGTGTTTAATTTTGATAAGCCGGGGTCTATGAAAGAGATTTGTGAAGGGATAAATAACGGTACGATCATTAGTGGAGAATCGGCATTAGAATTGGAATGAATAATTGTATATAAATACTACGTAACGTATAATTATTCATTATATGTGCGGAGGTATTTTCCATGAAAGTATTTGTAGATGGCCAATATGGAACAACGGGATTAAAGATACATGAAAGACTTATGGCGCGTAACGATGTCGAGCTGCTATCGATTTCGGAGGAGCATAAGAAGAATCCCGATATAAGAGTAAAGCTAATGAATGAAGCGGATATTGTTTTCTTATGTCTGCCGGACCAGGCTGCTCGTGAGGCTGTTGCACTCATTACTAATTCGAATACACGGGTTCTTGATAGCAGTACTGCTTTCCGTACCGATGACGAATGGACTTATGGCTTGCCGGAATTATATGCGTTCCAAAGAGAGAAAATCGCCAATGCTAGCCGTGTGTCTGTGCCAGGTTGTCATGCTACAGCATTTGTGCTGGCGGTTCAGCCCCTTGTCGAGAAGGGAATCCTGCCGCGAGATTATCCAGTCAGCTCCCACTCTTTAACGGGTTATAGCGGTGGGGGCAAGGCATTAATTGAACAACATGAGACAGCTAGCTTTGGAGATGGGAACAATAGCAGTCTGAAGCATCCACAACACTATAGTCTAAACCTTAATCATAAGCATCTACCCGAGATGAAAAAGTTTACGGATCTAGCGTTCGAGCCCGCATTTCTTCCGACGGTTTGCGATTTCTATAATGGAATGGTTGTAACGGTTCCTCTGGTTACCCGTCAGCTTAATAATCACCCTAGCCTTAAAGAAATACATACGGTTCTCACTGACTATTATCAAGGAGAAACATTCGTAAGGGTTGTCCCGCTTGAGGATACAAAAGGATTTTCCCAACATGCTCTTGACCCGACACTCTGCAACGGGACCAATGCTGCTGAAATTTTTGTCCTGGGGAATGAGGAGCAAGTGCTCCTGGCATGCAGACTAGACAATCTTGGAAAAGGATCGTCAGGAGCAGCCATTCAATGTATGAACATCATGTTGGGACTTGATGAGGGAGTTGGACTTTGTTCAATTCTAGGACAGCTAGAGGATTGGAAAAAATAGTCCAGACAAGTTGTGTGCCATAATCATATGTTGAATTAATAGGGGGGTGGAATTATGGGTGAACAAGGGCAAACGGGATTAACGGGATTAACGGGACTGACAGGTCCTCAAGGCCCCCCTGGACCACAAGGCGTACAAGGACTTACTGGACTTACTGGACTTACTGGTCTGACGGGAGCAACGGGGTTAACCGGCCCTACTGGTTTGACTGGGCTGACTAGTCCTCCGGGTCCCTCACAATTGTTAATCAATCAGACGGCATTTGTCGATCCCACATATGGAAATAATGCAACCGCCGTACTCGACGATGAAACGAAGCCATGGCAGACAGCGGCCGCGGCAGTGGCAGTTGCTCCTGCAGGCACGAGGATCGTTGTACGTCCTGGATTATATACGGAGACGAATTTGGCTAAAGACGGAATCATGTGGGAATTTGAGAAGGGCGCTGTCGTAACAGCTGTCGGAAATTTATTTGATGATCTGGGGGCTGCGATTAATTTTGATGTGATTGGATCGGGGCAGTTTCTAACCAATGGAGCAACAGCTGCCGGCAGTTCCATTCTTAGAAGCACAGGTGCGAGCACAATCCATTTTGCTTGTGAATCTATGAGTGATACGGTGGGCAATACAATCAATCTCTCGGGAGGCGGCAATTACACCGTCGACGTCCAGGAGAGTATCACGAACGGCTTCATCGGAGGTTCTGCGCTTATGATTTCAAGCGGAACCTTGTTTATGACTGCTTTTGAAATGACGAATAATACCGGCGGGACTGATGATCTCATTCTATTTACGGGAACAGAAACGATTAGCGTAAATCTTGAGGTCCAGATGCTTACTAGTGGGGGCAGAGCTGTTTTGGTGGACAACAGCGCTTCTGCTCAAGCGACGGTCATCACTATGCGAACTCGAATTATTCAGGCAAATTCCGGTTTAGTTATAGATGTTACTCCTATTTTCGCCGGTAACTTCATCAGCTACTCCATAGGTTTGGTTGGCGGTTCTCAAGGGGTTTCTATCCAAGGCGGTTTGGTTAGCTTGAATACTAATCTATTGGTAGTGGTTAATTCGCCAGCTCCAGCACTTTTTCTGGGTGGGACCACTGTCTTTACAGGTGATTTTGATCATATCTTTAGTCAAGATAGTTGTATTTTAATGCAAAATGGAGTGGCTATTATTCATGCCAAATCTTTGAACACCTTTATGACGGCAGGCTCAGCTATCGATCTCCAAAATGGGCAAATGCGGTTGCAGGCGGATCTTATTTCCAGCCAAGCAGGCTGCATACAAGTAACCGGAGGCAACCATAAGCTAACGGTCATGCAGATGACTACAAATGGATCAACAGTCCCAGCTGTTCGCGTGGCCAACAATAGCTTATTATTTATGAATTTCCAGGAAATTTTCGGCTCTGTCAACGGTCTTATTACGGTCGACAGCGGCGGTAATTTGAACATGATCGGAGATCGAATCACCACAAATCCTAACGGTGGCGGATTACTCACAGCTTTGTTGATCATTGATGGTCAAGTCGATGCGAACGTAAATGTGATCTCTGCATTTGGAACCTGCATTCATCTTTCAGGCGGCCTCAATCCTAACCTGCGGTGCTACGTGAATGCATTGGTTAGCAATATAGACCCAGTTTTTATAGGCGCAAGTGTTATTCTTCAAGAAGCAGGAAATGCCAACATTCGATTTAATCGAATGGATGCTTCATTTTCATCACAGATGATACAAGTAACAAACGGAAGTATGGACATCGAAGGAGAGCTGATTTTCAATACGTTTATCCCCTCTACGGGAATTGTGGTTTCGGGAGGAACCTTTAACGGCAACATTAATAGAATCCTGATGGGCACTCGTGCATTGGAGGCGAGCGCTGGCCTCGTAACACTCACCTTTGGTGAAATAACGGTGTTTCAGCCTGGCGCTGAACGTATAATTGTAAATCTCAGAGGTAATGTTATAGCCCAAATTAATGGTGCTGTTATTCAAGGTGGTACAGACTATACCGGTATTTTGGTTTCAGATGCAGCTTCCATCGAGGCGCATATCAATGAATTGAGCGTTGGGGGGACATGCTTTCAATATCATTCAACAGCAGTTTCCAACCTTTTCTTCGATCGGATTTCCGTTCTTGGCGGTGTAACGATACCGGACACAGCAGCTATATTCGCAACTACAGGTACTTTGAGAGTAAAAGGAAGCCGAATTGAAAATGAAACCGGTCTTAACACTGGAATTGGTATTCTCCTTACAATTGAAGCCAACTTTATTGCGGATATCGATTTCATTCGCTCTACGAACAATGGACTACGTACCTCCAGCACAGGTAGAGTTCAATTATATTCCGATGAGGTGGAATCGGATATAGAAACGATTAATATAAACAATCTACCTATTGGTAACAATGCGGATTACACGTTCAAAGGTTTATACCGGACCGTTTTCCCAACCATCATAATCGACAGCCCGGAACCACCTGCCGTACTACGCTTAATCAATACCACGCTTATTAGCAATTTTTTTCCCTCCATATCCTCTACAGTTCCAGCATTAGTCAAAAATTACGGCATTCTTACTGCCACCATTCCTGCGGACGCTAATGTATCTTTCCTGTTCCCAGGTTCCGTAAATATTGATCCTTTAGTTAATTGAATTTACTAACGCATAGGTACGTTCATAGCCTTCTTTAGAAATGTTGTTGTTGACCCGATTGCGAAAAACCTGTAAATTTTTGTTAGGTGCACTTTGAGGCAATGAACTTACTCAAAGGTAAGGGGATGATTTAGTAATGATTCATCAGCTTGAATGTCCGGTGGAGACAATCATTCATGTTCTTGGCGGCAAATGGAAACCAATGATATTATGGCAATTGATACAATCCAATAAGCGATTTAACGATCTGGAAAAGCTTATACCTGATGTATCGCAAAAAATGCTTTCACAGCATCTGCGGGACCTGGAACGAGAGGGCATAATCGATAGAACGGTCTACCCCACCGTCCCTCCAAAAGTAGAATACTCGCTTAGTGAATATGGCAAAACATTGATTCCTGTAGCAGAAGTCATGTGTGCTTGGGGAGAAAACCATAATAAACGGAAATATGAAGAATCTGCTTCTTAAAATGGGTTCCATTCATTTATAAACTTATTCAAGCACTCCTAACAAAAGCTGCCATGGGATTTGACCTGGCAGCTTTTTTTATTTACATTCAGCATTCCTATCCCTTCCTGCTTAAAGCTTACCTTTAAGTAAGTACCCTACTTTAAAGTGGGTTCTTATCAAGATTTGGAAACGATGCTACGCTTAAGTCAATCCAAAGATGAATTATCGGGAGCATTTATAAGAGGAGGAAGAATGATGAAAATTATTGTTTTCGGAGCAACGGGAAATACAGGGAGAAGAGCGCTGGAGCAAGGGGGTAAAATGGGGCATGAAATGACAGCTTTCGTGCGAAACGCTGAGAAGTTTTATGAACAGCAAGGCGAGAGGTCCGCGCATCATGTGAAGGTAGTCGTGGACGATATCCTAAACCCAGTAAGCGTCGGCGAGGCAATTTCGGATCAAGATGCCGTTATTATTACTGCCGGCCATGCAGGTCAAGGAGATGAGTTCGTTCGTCTCGTCGATAACATTATAAGCCAATGTGAAATCAACCCTAATTTTTCCGGGAGAGTATGGGTAATGGGAGGTGCCGGTCTGCTGGATATTCCATATACGGACCTCATTGGCAACAATCTGCCCGGCTTCCCGCCCGCATTTAAAGATCACAACCGTAATTTTGATCGACTCCTGCGGTCTAAGCTCGATTGGTCCATTATGTGCCCAGGAACGATGATCGATTCGATAGAGCCTCTGGCATCGGTTCATCTGCATGTGACAACAGAAACCTTGCCCCTATCCATTCCAAATACGATTAAGGAGTTTTCCGAGGCCGAAATAGCGGGTTACTTGTTCAGCCGGCTTCAGGAGCTGGATGTTGCTTATAATGATGTCGTGAAATGCATGCTGGACCATATCGAGCTCGAAGGACCTTTTAAGAGAAAAAGAGTTGGTCTTGCCTATCAAAGCGATATTCCGATGAGCTAACGAGCAAGAAGGGAGATGATTAGTTTGTTTGGATGGCTTCTCGTGTTTCATGTATTTGCCTCTATCGCGTTAATCGGTCCCGCTGTCGTGGTACCCTTCATTCGAAGGACCGCTAGAACCGCCGGCCAGTTGCGCTTTGCTTTTGATGTAACAAACAAGCTTGCCATCCTGCCTAAAATTGGCGGAACCGTACTTATTATTACGGGGGTTTGGCTTATGATTATAACCAAGATGGGGTTGTCCCAAATGTGGTTAAATATATCGATCCTTTTATCGCTGCTCATGGTCGCTATGATCGAAGGATTGATCGGGCCGCGCATGAAAAAGATCATGGAGATTGTGTCTATAAGTCAAAGCAAAGGGGATGAATTACCCGCCGAGCTCGGCCGATTGATGAAAAAGATCATACCGATCGAGACGGCGTCCCAACTGCTGATGATTGCCGTAGTCGTGCTTATGGTCCTTAAGCCATTCTAAAAACAGCCTCACCGTTAGAATTCGCAATACAAATAGAGCTCAATAAAACAGCGGTTGTCTAGGACTTTGTTTTCTTGTCCGTAGCTGCCGCTGTTTCTATTTTTACTTATTTTTTGATATCCGACCTAGTCTAAACCTGTATTTTACTCATAACCATTCAGCTGTACGCCAGTTGCTCTATACGATATTTAACGTTTTCCTCGCAAAGCCCCCCGTGATAACAGATCACGCTTTGAATATCATAAGGAAGGAATTTTTTAATCGATGATTTTGCCAAAACCGGATCTATGTTATTGTCGGGTTCCACAAAACATCCGTTATCAATCATCATGGCGTCTCCAGCAATAAGAAGCTTGTGCTGCTTCAAGTAGAGGCTGATATGTCCGGGGGTATGACCAGGCGTATGAATGACTTCGATCCCGCCGAAGAGAGGGAGCTCCTCTTTGTCAGTTACTATTTGATCCACTTTTGCCGTCGGCGGATGTTTCAATACATGAAGGATTGCCTCTCGTCTATCCGAAGGCAGTTCGGCGGGGAGTGCAGCGCGAAACTGGTCGATGAATGCGGTGGTAATCTTCAGATGAGGCTTCTCCCCCTGAACATAAGGTTTTTCCTCTTCGGTGGAGAGTACGTCGATCTTATGCGGGAAAGCGTTCAGAAGCTCCGTCAGTCCTCCGATATGGTCCAAATCATGGTGAGTTAAAATGATTTTTTTGAGCTTATAAAAGGGGACTCCTGCTTGGGCCATAGCTTCTTGAAATAAGGGCAGCCGGAATGGAATTCCGACGTCGATCAAGACGGCCTCCTGATTATCCCAAATCAGCACGGGATGCAGCACTTCCTGTATGCCTCGAAAATTCGTTTCGATGTCAATCGTCTTTAAGTTTACTGTCGTTTTCATCTTCATCATCTCCTTTGCTCTAGCTTACGCTTGATCATTCATAACGTCTAATTTATTATAATAATAATTATCATGAATTTAAGTAATGAATGGGGGAATTACATTGGAGCTTACTCAGCTCGATTATTTTCTTACGGTCGTTCGGTTTCAACATGTGACGAAGGCTTCCGAAGTGTTGGCGATTACACAGCCGGCTTTAAGCCATTCTATATCCAAATTGGAGGAAGAGTTGGGGGTGCCGTTATTCGAACGAAGAGGGAGAAATATTCAGGTAACCCGTTATGGGCGAATGTTTGCTGAATCGGTGGAACGCGCGTTGTCCGAGTTGGATAGGGGGAAGCAAGCGCTTGAAGAACAAGCTAATCCCGATTCCGGGGTTATCCGTGTCGCCTATCTGAATATACTTGGCGCAGAGCTCATACCCAAGCTTATTCGCGGGTTTCGTGAGCGGCACCCGAAGATCCGTTTCGAATTGGTGCAGGGGAATCATACCTTCATCAGCGGGAATATGGAAAGCGGTGAAAGTGATCTTATGATTTCATCCGCCAGGCTGGAATCAGACGATTATGAATGGATACCGATGGTGAAGGCACCCTTGTATGTTGTGGTTTCTCCAACTCATCGACTTGCGCAGCAGGAAGCAGTCGAATTCATGGAATTGACCGGCGAACCGTTTATCGAAGTGAAACATTACTGCGGGCTTAAGTCGACACTGGAAAGCTGCTACAGCCGGGTCGGCTTCGCACCGAACGTTGCATACGAAGCGGAGGACCTGATGACAGTGGCGGGGTTTGTAGCTGCCGGACTAGGGTTATCGATTCTTCCCAAAACAAGCGGATTAATGCTAGAAGGTTTGGTGTGGCTGCCCATTAAAGACGAAGGGAGCATCTGTGAAATCGGCCTCGTGAAGAGACAGGATAAATTTCTGACGCCAGCAGCGAAACGTTTTTCGGAGTATGTGACGGCAGTCTTTCTCTGAATTTCAAACTTTTGTAATGGACTAAGCCTACAGAAAACCCTTTCCTCTTAGTAATATTTCTGTGTTATCCCACAGCTTGTGCTGCATTGCTTCATCTCCCCCGGGAGACACGGGTTCGATTAATTGCCCGGTTCCGACATTAAAGTATCCACCCGTCTTTTTTTGATATTCTGGATCGACAATTAATCGGGTTATAATATTAGTTCCTCTTCTCGGATCTCCAAGGCGCAGGACTTTCAACAAACGCTCCAGGACGGGGGCGAACCAAAGTTCTCGTCCGAGACCAGTCACATTAAATCCAGGATTCAGAGCATTTACGCTGATACCGAGACCTGACCATCGCCGTGCAAGCTCAGCCGAAAACATAATATTTAATAATTTGGTTTTTCCGTATATGGGGGATGAACCGCGAGCGGTAAAAGAAGTTGTATCTGATAAATCCTCGGGTAACTTCAAGATACCATGACGGCGTGAAGCCTCAGAAGCAACATTAACAACTCTGGCCTGTTTCGAGTTCTGCAGGGAAGGTTTTAGAATTTGTGTTAAAACCCATGGAGCCAAATAATTGACGGTAATCATCTCTGGAAGACCCTCAGGGGTTATTCGAGGTTTAAAAGCATGAAGCCCCGCATTGTTCAACAGTACATCAATTTTAGGATATTTGGCTGTTATTTCATTTCCAACTCGTGAAACATCCTTTATTGAAGAGAAATCTCCATAAAAAAAATCAATATTCGCTGAAGGTGCATGCTCCTCAATTTGTTTTCTTGTAATTTCAGCACGTTCTTTACTTCGAGCAGTTAGAATAAGGTCAAATCCGCGTCTTCCTAATTCGAGCGCGACAAGCTGCCCAAGTCCGCTGGTGGCACCCGTAATGACAACATTTTCTTTCTTCACCATCGTCATTTCACCTTCCTATGATACACTCTAAAATATGGTTAATCATTTCAACCCTTTGTTCGATGTAGTTGATATATATCCACTATATTGATTTGATTGATATATGTCAATTATTTCAAGGTGTTGATGTGGACCAAAAGAAAGGTGAACGAGAATGAACGAACATAGATCAATAAACGAAATTAGAGAAAAACTTGAGATTGAATTAGGGGAACAGCTTAATGCGCTCATTAGTTCTGCACATGCATTGAATGTAAAAGCCGCTGCTAAATTCGATTCTTCCATACAGCCTGCCGCCTTCCATCTTGTTCGCTGGCTATATTCCTATGGCCCCACAAATGCCGCCGCTTTAGCCGAATCAACGGCAATGGATCGAAGTTCGGTTAGTCGTCTCATCAAACAGCTCCAGGCTCTGGGATATGTAAAACGAGAGGCGTCACCGAATGATGGAAGGGGAGTTGTATTATCTCTTACCGATGATGGACAACAAAAAATGATAGATGCGCTAAAGGAAAAAGAGTCTGTGTACTATGAACGGTTATTAGACTGGAAAGATATTGAACTACATGATTTTATCCAAACGCTGAGGCGGTTCAATGGATTTCGTTCTTAAAATGGAATTTGCAGAAATCATTCGGTGTAAGTAGAGGTGAGGGGACATGTTGCACACTGGATCAATTATTGCTTTCTTAATGATTCAAAATGTTTATATTCTAATGATGAAACCAGAATATCGATCAAAGCTAATTGGATTTAATTTAGTTGCAGGTCCTATGTCAATCTTTATGGCTATTATTTATTATTGGAATTCTTATAGACCAAGGACAGGTCCAGTTGGAAATGGTCCAAATGATGATTTGATCTGGACGAATTTTCTTGTCATGACCATAACCGGGGGATGCTTTATCCTTGTTGGTATTCTCGGTTTTGTCATCACAAGAAAAGTCCATTCCATACCACAAGGCTATTATTTGGGAGCCATTATAACAGTACTTCTAATAAGTTTATTAAGCCCATTAATAACCAATCATAAAGACACTTACATATCAGCAGAAGAAGCTGAAAGTATAGCGCTTAATCAAGCAAGTGTGGATGGTTATAACGATGTGACGATATGGAATCTGTTTGATACGGAGACAAGGACAGGATATACTTTTTCCACGGCAAAAAACAAAGATATTAAGGTGTGGAAGGTGTATCTAGATGCTGCCGGGCATCCAGACAATCTGAATACGCCGGCAATCATTTATTACATCGATTCTAAAGATGGTTCAATCGTGTCGAGTGTGAAGAGTTAACTGAATGAGGTATGATTAAGTCCTGTTGTTATAAGCATTCGAAGATAAGAAGGTGATTGTCTATGCTGGCCATTTTAATTCTGATTGGTGCAATTGCAGTGATCGTTATTGCGGCGATGCTCGTCCTGCGCTTTAATCCCGTGTTTGGTGGCAGACCTAATGAGGACACGCAAGCACGTATGCACCGCTCCTCCCAATATGAGAGAGGGAAGTTTGTAAATATGATACCGACATCGATGCAAATGTCGATGCGTGACAGTCTTTTGGTTCTAAGGGAGTTCGTTTTCGGGAAGCCAGGCAGTAAGCCGGAAAAGACAGCAGCGATTAAGTCAATTAATCCTGGATCACTGCAGCAAGGAGATCTCGGTGCTAAGGTCACTTGGTTTGGGCACTCAGCGCTGCTGTTGGAGCTGGATGGGAAGCGGATGCTGCTGGATCCAATGTTCGGGCGCGCACCATCTCCCTTTCCGTGGATCGGAGGGAAGCGATTCAGCGACAAGCTGCCGATCGACATTGAGAGTCTGTCTGCTATTGATGCCGTTATATTTTCTCATGATCACTACGATCATTTGGATTACGGCTCGGTGAAACGATTGAAGGACAAGGTTGGCCGGTTTTTCGTTCCGCTTGGCGTAGCTGCTCATCTCGAGCGTTGGGGTGTAGCCGCTGACCGGATTGAAGAGTTCAATTGGTGGGAAGAAATCGTCTGGGAAGGAATTGTATTGGCTTCTACACCGGCACGTCACTTTTCCGGGCGGGGCCTGACGGACCGCAATAGCACACTATGGTGCTCATGGGTCATTCTTGGCAGAGAAGCGAGGGTATTTTTCAGCGGAGACAGTGGTTATGGGCCGCATTTTCAACAGATCGGGGACAAATATGGGCCATTTGATCTCACACTGATGGAATGTGGGCAGTACGACGAGCGTTGGCAGGCCATCCACATGCTGCCTGAAGAGACGGTGCAGGCGCATCTTGATGTGAAAGGCAACGTTATGATCCCCATCCATTGGGGAGCTTTCAAGCTGGCGCTCCATGATTGGCGTGATCCGGTGGAGCGTGCCGTGGAGGCTGCTAGAGAGCGGGGCTCCAAGATTGCCACTCCGCGAATCGGAGATCCCGTCACAATTGGAGCTGAGCCGTATCCCTCTATTGCATGGTGGCGTGAGTGAAGAAGGCAGCTGATCATTATGATCGGCTGCTTTTTCGTTTTATAGAAAAATGGGTAATTATATTCTAGAACGGAAACACTAGCGCAAGGAAAGAGAGGGATGATGAAAATGAAAGAGCTTTATAAGACAAGTGTTAAGGCGGTTGGAGGCCGTAACGGCAGGCTGGAATCGGATGATGGCCAGCTTGCTATTAATGTGCTGCACCCGAAGGAGCTAGGAGGACCGGGAGGGGCAACCAATCCGGAGCAGCTGTTCGCAGGAGGATATGCGGCATGCTTCGAGAGCGCGTTAAATCTTGTGTGCAGGGAAAAGAAAGTCAAACCGGACAGCACATCAGTGACCGCGCATGTGACACTTGGTAAAGATGATGAAGATCATTTCAAACTTGCTGTTACACTCGACATTTCCTTGGCCGGTGTGGAACAAGGTCAGGCACAGGAGCTCGCTGAAGCAGCACATGAGGTGTGCCCGTACTCGAGGGCGACTTGCGGCAATATCGATGTTCAATTAAACGTGGTGTAACCAAATTTTGTATATTAAAGCCCATCCGACCGGATGGGCTTTAATATCCTAAGACCGCCCCGCGAGGCGGTTTTTGAGTTTTTCACAGGCTGCTCGAAATCTATGTACTGAGATTGAGATAAAACAACGCCTTGCCATAGAGTTAAGGTCCTCGGAGGACCTTAAACTGTCTCGAGGTTGTGATAATGATGCACTTAAGGTCCCTTGAGGACCTTAAGTAGTTGAGGAACGAGCAAAACGGTCAGGAAACAACGCCTTGCCGCAGGGATAAGGTCCCTAAAGGACCTTAACTGTCCGGAAGTGGCGATAACGATGCACTTAAGGTCCCTAGAGGGACTTAAGTGGTCGAGAAACAAGCAAAAACCTAGCAAAATTCAGCGTTTTGCATATAGGTATGTAGAATATTGCAGTTCATCTAAAGATTCTATGCAATATTCATTTAATCATTTTCCTGATTTGAACTAATTCATTAATATAAAAATCAAGCTGCTGCTGCATGGAATCGGTTTGTCTGAATTGATCCAGCACACTTCGTGATTCTGAGAAGGTCTCCTCTTCCAGTGCTCGAAGGGCAATGCCAGCAGCAATTGCGGTAATGCCGTCCCCTAAGGTAGCGATAATGGCACCAATATAGCCAAGCCGAGCTGCTATAAGCTCCATGGATTCACTATTCTGATTGCTGCTATCGTCGTTATTATTGTTATTGTTGTTCTTATTGTTCTTATTGTTCTTATTGTTCTTATTGTTCATGAATCATGATCACTCCGCACTAGAGCTTCATCGCTTCTCTGATAACAGCCTATGCATCATAAGCTGTCAGGGTATGGGCGTGTATGTTTTAACGAATCCTAGAATGCTTATTTGGATCATATGAGGTATTTTGTTTTTCTAACGAATCGTAGACACGCTATTACGTGAATAACCTCTCGGAAATAGCTTGAATGGGCTAAATAGCGATACTGTGATTCGTTAGCTTTTTGAAACAGGCCTAATTAGCTTAATAAGCATATGAGGGTTCGTTAGATTTGTGAAGCTGTTAATTTGCATGGAAAAAGGGATGCCCTAGGCCAAGTCATTAAGTTAAGCCTTAACTTAATGACATTGGCCCTAGGCATCCCTTTGTTTGTTTAATACTCTATTTCACTTCGCTCAAACGCTCTTCTAAACGATCCCATGTTTCGGTAATGCCTTGCAGCATACCCATCTCGATAACTGTCTTGAGCGCATCACCCGAAGAATATTCGGCACGGTTGATCAGCTTTGTTGTACCGTCACCCAGATCAACGAACTCTAGGACAATCTCGGTCGAAGGCAGCTCTTGATTGATATTGCCCTCTGCATCAGAGAAGTAATCGGTGTAACTGAAGCTGTTTGGCTCGTCGATTTCTTTATAAACACCTTTGCCCCAAGACTCCATACCGTAGAAATCGCCTTGGCTCTCATCCATACATTTCATGCAGTAGTGCCATATGCCGCCTGGACGGAAGTCGATTGTACAAACCGGTACTTCCCAGCCTCTTGGTCCCCACCATTGCTTCAGATGCTCAGGCTCTTTGAACATCTTGAACACAAGCTCACGAGGTGCCCCGAATACACGCTCAAGCACCAGTACATTTTCATTCTCCACTCTTGAAACCATAGCGTTTGTCATTATAATTCCTCCTCATTATTTTTCGGTTGTTGTAGTTGTTCCTTACTTTGCAGCTCCCGCAAGTAATTCTCCAGGTTGTCGTAACGTTCTTCCATGATGCGGCGGAAGGAGTTGACCCACGAATCCATAGCATGGAAGGGTTCGGGCCGCAGCTTGTAGATCCGGCGATTGGCCTCAGCCTTCACTTCTACAATACCGTTTTCGCTGAGTACCTTCAGATGCTTGGAAGCTTGGGGCTGCCTCATCCCTAGGCGATCGGCTATTTCTCCTACCGTCAAGGGACCTTCACGCAATAGCTCGACAATATGCATACGATTTGGTTCGGCTAAAGCGCTCAGCGTCGTCATTTCCATGCCTGGATGATTACCTGACATGCCATTCACCTCTTTAAGTGTTAGTGTCGCCTGTTGTTGATTTAAATATACACTATAAGGAATATTCCTGTAAAGGAATATTTAAAATTAACTTTGAATGGCTTGTATGCAATAGAATCTAACAGGTACCGTTAACAAGATTAAGAGGAGGGCGAAGGATGAGAAAGCAGTAAATCTGAACCTGATGGACGGAGTTATACCGTTTACAAGAAGATTGAAGATAACGATACGGTTACAACGGTATTAGATATTTTATCAAATGCATCTTGGGAAAAGGGAGATGTCTCGGTATCGATGTCCCGGCAGCAGGACTACAAAATTCAAACCGTTAACACGGACACGACCGTCAGTTTCGAGCCTGTAAGGTATGACATTTGGCTTTCACCACAAAAAGATCAAGTAGAAGTGGTCATTGATAAGCAGTCCAAGTATGGAAAAGTTTCAAAGAAAGATACGAAGAAGCTGCTTTCGATTCTGGAGACGCCCTAAACGGGCGTTTTTTTGTTAAAGGACATAGACCCCTTTTCTTTACATACCCCTTATTTCATACAATAAACAGCAAGGCAACTGGAGGGGCTGTCCCAATCCCAATAAGCATCTCACGATTCGTTAGCGCGGCGTCGACAACTTTACACCAAGCAGAATATCTGTTTTTTGATGAAAAATAGCTGATTTTTAAATAGGAACTATTTTCTGAAAGCGATATCATCTTGGTGAGTCATATTACATGGTAATGACTACCAAGCTTGTTAGTGTACGAAAGGAGGAAGGGGATCAAAGATAAATAAGGACCAGAGGTCAGCAAACCGATTGCTGGCATCAGCTGGAACGGTAGTTTTGAAAGCGGTTGCAATACAGCAAGCCTTGTAAAGCATCTCAAGATACTACTGACGAAATTGAGAATATGGAAGCGGGGATATCCATTATATGCGAATAAATAGAAGACCTTTGTATATGTCATTACTGGCCTTCGTGCTGATCTGTACGACATTACTGCCAGGCATGCAGCTTGGGGCTCAGCAAGCTAATGCAAGTGCTACAGAGCCAGTTGTGAAAAAATTTGATTTTGGCACAGCTTCAAGTCCGGTCAAGGACGGCTATACGAAAGTGCATGAATCGCTGCTTTATACAGCAGAGACTGGCTATGGCTTGAATCAGGCGGTGGCATCGCGTAACCGTTCGGGCGGTGATGAGCTGACGAATGATTTTATACTGGGTACAGCTTATACCTTCCTTGCAGATATTCCTAATGGTGAATATGACGTTACCGTCTATTCCGGAGATTTGCTCACAGGCACTAGTACGACGAAAACAACAATTGCACTCGAAGGGGTAACAGCAGGAACGATTTCCAGCAGACAGGCGGTTACTACTGTTACATACCAGGTGACGGTTAATGATGGACAATTGACGGTAGATGTTTCTGGAACCGGCGCGGGCGGCTATTTGAATGGTCTCGTCATTGAAGAGGTTGTTGATGCAGCACCTGCTGCTCCGGCTTCGCTTGCAGTGACTAGTTTAACGTCCTCCAGCGTGACACTGGCTTGGAACAGTGTTGATGGAGCGGCGCAATATTCGATATATCGTGCAAGCGGTGCGGATAGTGAGCCAACACTTCTTGGTCAAACAGCAGAAACAACCTACTCGGATACAACAGTTGCGGTTGGCAGCGGCTATACGTATTACGTATCTGCTACTGGCGCAAGTGGTCTGGAATCCGAGCTTAGCACACCGGCTTCAGTCAGTGAAATTCCGGCTCCGCAGCCTCCGGCAGCACCGGCGGGTGTGGCGGTGGATGAAGTGAAAGCCGATTCCGTAAAGCTGAGCTGGAATGTTGCCGAAGGCGCAGTCAGCTACAAGGTGCTTCGTTCTGAGGATGCAGCGGGACCATTTGCTGAGATCGGACAATCGACTAGTCCTTCATATACGGACACGACAGCCGATACTTCGAAGCGCTATTATTATCAGATCATTGCGGTGAATGATGCAGGCGAATCAACGACTTCCAGTACGGTATCGAGTACGGAATATGTTCCGCCAGTTGAGCTGCCGGAGGGCGGGGTTCAGCGGTTTGACTTTGGCCCAGGCGAATTGGCTGACGGCTACATTCGTGTAGCAGCCTCTACCAAGTATTCGTCATCGCTGAAATATGGTTTTACCGATCCAACGAAAGTAACAGCGGTAGACCGCAGCACAACGGATCCGATTAAATCGGATTTCGCGCAGGTGCAGGATACATCGTTTAACATAGATCTGCCAAACGGTGACTACACCGTGTCGCTTGTTGCCGGGGATGCAGAAGCGGCCACCGACATCGCGATTAAAGTAGAGAATATCCAGAAAGTGCAGCAGACAGCTAAGACAGCAGGCCAATACCTGGAGATGGAATTCCCGATTGCGCTGGTTGACGGTCAATTGAATTTCGATTTTACAGGTACCGCTGCTAAAATCAACGCTATCGTAATTACGAAGCAATCTGATCGTCAGCCAGGCGAGATTCCTACCGTTTACATTGCTGGGGATTCGACGGTACAGACGTATGATCCTTATTGGGAGCCGCAAGCCGGCTGGGGCCAAATGCTGCCGCGCTTCTTCAATAGTGATGTAGCGATCGTAAACAAAGCAATTGGCGGACGCAGCACGAAGAACTTCATTACTGAAGGCCGCCTCGACGAGATTTTACGTGCGATTAAGCCAGGTGATTATTTCCTCGTTCAATTTGGGCACAACGATGCAACGATCAGCATCCCTGACCGGTACGCGTCTCCGGCAGATTATAAGAGCTATCTGGAGAACTATTATATTGAAGGCGCTATTCAACGCGGGGCGACACCAATTCTTGTAACCCCGATGGGACGCCGTGACTTTAATGCGGATACGGGCAAGTTCAACGTCAGCTTCCCGGAATATGTTCAAGCGATGAAGGAAGCCGCAGTGGATAAAGATGTAGCTTTGGTCGATCTTAGTGCGCTAAGTGTTGCCTACTACAATTCGATAGGATTTGAAGCTACAGCGTCGGTGTTCCTGTATGCCGATCCGGGCATCTATCAGGCTTTCCCAACTGGTTCTGCAGATAATACACACTTCCAAGAATACGGTGCGATTCAGCTTGCCCGCCTGCTAGCAGGAGGTATTCAGCAGCTGGATCTGCCACTTGCACAAGCCGTGAAGGAAATTGAGCTTCCAGCGGATGTGCCGGCGAAGCTGACTGGCCTGATCGCAGGCAGCATCAGCAATGCGGGTGCGGTTCTCAAATGGAATGCTGATGAGACAGCGGATATTTACAAGGTGTACCGCAAGCTGGCAACGGACCCCGAATCGGCTTATAAAATGGTAGGTTCAGCGACGGTTCCTACGTTCACAATGGGCGGTATGGCAGAAGGACAGACGTATACCGTCCGTGTAACGGCGGTTAATGGCCGGGGTGAATCCACACCGTCTGATGAGGTGACCATTTCGACCAAGTCGGCGAAATACAGGTATGATTTTGGTCCGGTTGGTGCGCCGGTTGCAGATGGTTATACAGAGGTGACGCGCAGTGTCCTGTATACACCAGAGAGAGGGTACGGGTTAACGGACAGCACCGGGATGATCGATCGCGACCGGGGTTCAGCTACCGATGCTTTGCGCCGTGATTTTGTTGCTTACTTCGCGAATTCGTATGAATTCAAGGTCGATCTTCCAAACGGCTATTATTCGGTGAAGACCTACACAGGCGACTGGATTGGTTCTATTAAAACGAATGTGGCCATTGAAGGCAAGGACTACGGCACGGTATCTTCCGGTAAGGAAAATATCGCAGAGAAAGTATACAACAACATCGCGGTGAAAGACGGCCAGATGAACCTCGTATTCAGCGGCCAAACGGCACATTTGAATGGTCTTGAGATTACGCCGATTTTACTTGCTCCAACTGGACTTAAGCTTGATGAGCTCCAGCTTGCAACGGATCCGGTCGAAGCACAGCTGTCGTGGACTGCGGCAGATAGTGCAGCAACTTACCGTATTTACCGCAAATCCGCGGATGCAAGTAATGCTGAGCTTCTTGGGGAAGCAGCGGGCACGACCTTCCGTGATACAACAGGAGATGTTGGGCAGCAATATGTTTATACGGTTACGGCTGTAGACAGCGCTGGCTTTGAATCGGTTGCTTCGAATGAACTTACGATCTCAACAATCGATCCAAGTGTACCGCTTGCTCCAGTTCCGCAGGATCTGAGCGTGGCTACGATCAGCAAGAATAGTGTAACAATTGCGTGGACCGGCTCATCAAAGGCACGTGCTTATAATGTCTATCGTGCTTCGAAAGCAAATGGCGAGTTCAAGCTGATTGGCAAAACAAAAGAACCGTCTTACACGGACTCGAACGTATTAACAACGGTTCCTTACTATTACAAAGCAGCTTCGGTTAACGCAGGTGGTATATCCGCTCAGTCTGAGGTACTGGTAACAGAAGCGGTAACTACGCTGTACCGCAATATGGAATATTTGGACCGTGCACCGGTAGCAGTGAAGCAGGATAATGGCGTTTATATCGGCTGGCGTATGCTTGGCCTAGATCCGGATACAATCGCTTTTAACGTCTACCGGGATGGGGTAAAGCTGAATGCTTCGCCTATTACGGGGAGCACGAACTACCTTGATGCCGGGGGAACTGACCAGGCCCAATACCGCATTACGTTAATAATTAACGGCATTGAAAGACCAGCAACAAAAGCGTTTGGCGTATGGCAGCAGCAATACTTGTCTATTCCTTTGCAAAAGCCGGCCGATGCCTATACGAAAGATGGCCAGCCATATACCTACAGCGCAGGTGATGGAAGTGTAGGTGATCTGGACGGCGATGGTCAATATGAGTATGTCATGCTGTGGTCGCCTTCGAATGCCAAGGACAATTCGCAAGCCGGATATACAGGTATCGTCTATATGGACGCTTACAAAATGGATGGCACACGTTTATGGCGTATTAACCTCGGTCCAAACATTCGTGCCGGGGCACACTATTCGCCGTTTATGGTTTATGATCTGGACGGTGATGGTAAAGCAGAAGTTGTGCTGAAGACGGCCGATGGCACAATCGACGGACAGGGCAAAGTCATTGGCGATGCCTCCAAGGATAACCGCAACAGCAGCGGCTATGTGCTTCTAGGCGACGAATTCCTGACGGTGTTTAATGGCAAGACGGGTGGAGCCGTATCGACTGTCAGCTATGATCCTCCTCGCGGTGATGTTGGCGCATGGGGCGATACGTATGGCAACCGAGTTGATCGTTTCCTCGCATCGGTCGCTTACCTTGATGGTGAGCACCCGAGTGTGATTTTCAGCCGAGGCTATTATACACGTACTGTGATCGTTGCTTACGATTTCAAAGATGGTAAGCTGACGAAGCGTTGGAAGTTTGATACGACCGATGAAGGCAATGGCAGCTATGTGGCGCAAGGTAACCATAATATGTCGATTGGTGATGTGGACCAGGATGGCAAGGATGAAATACTGTTTGGTGCACTTGCTATCGACGATAATGGTGAAGCTTTATACAGTACGGGCTTAGGACATGGCGACGCCATGCATTTCGGCGATCTTGATCCAACCCGTCCGGGACTTGAAGTGTTTGGTGTACATGAGCATACAGATGCCGACTATGGCATTGAGATGCATGATGCAGCAACAGGCGACATCATCTGGGGTGTATATACCGGCATTGATACGGGACGTGGACTTTCTGCGGATCTGGATCCCAATTATGCAGGTGAAGAAATGTGGTCCTCTACCATTACCAATGAACAGCAGATACAGATTACAGGCTTGTTCAGTACGAAAGGCGAGATGATTAGCACGAAGATCCCGTCTTCAACAAACAATGCGATTTGGTGGGATGCGGATCCGCTCAGAGAGCTGCTTGATCATCAGTGGGATTCGGTTGTGAAAGCAGGCACAGGCAAGATCGACAAATGGAATTACGAGACGCAAACAACGGAAAATCTGCTGACAGCAGAAGGTACATTATCGAATAACGGAACAAAAGGCAATCCTGCACTGCAAGCTGACTTGTTTGGCGACTGGCGTGAAGAGGTTGTATGGCGTTCGGCGGACAGTTCCGAGCTGCGCATCTATACGACAACGGACCTGACCGATTTGCGCATTCGGACACTGATGCAGGATCCCGTCTACCGTCTTGGTGTTGCCTGGCAGAACAGCGGCTACAACCAGCCTCCGCATACAAGCTTCTTCCTTGGTGCGGGCATGGAAATGCCAGCTGCGCCACGAATTCAATACACAGCACCACAACCGGAAGAGAATGCGATGGGTGTACCGGGCAAGCCAGTCCTCGCAAGCGACAACGGTTATGATACGGGATTACTGGACGGCAGCTACAAGGTTACAATGAACATGTGGTACGGCTACAACGGTACAACTTATAAGCTTTATGAGAACGGCGTTCTAATTGATACGAAAAAGCTGACCGATAACTCGCCTTCGGCCCAAACCGCTGCTACTGCGGTAAGCGGTAAAGCGAACGGCACGTACACGTATACGTGCGAGTTGATCAATTCATTTGGCACAACAGCCTGCTCGCCGTTGACTATTACGGTTAAGGACGCATCGCCTGGCAAGCCGGTGCTGTCGAACGACAACTGGGATAACAACGGTGACTATAAGGTAACGATGAACATGTGGTGGGGCACTAATGCCACGACATACAAGCTTTACGAGAATGGCACGCTTATCGACAGTCAATCGCTGACAGCGAAGACGCCAAATGCACAAACAGCGGTGACCAATATCACGGGCCGTGCGAAGGGCGCTTACGAATACCGCGTGGAACTAATCAATGATGCAGGTGTAACGGAAAGTACAGTTATGAAGGTAACGGTAAAATAGCTTTGACTGAAATAGGGCGGGCAGCTGGTTACAGCTGTCTGTCCTTTTTCCTTTTTCCTTTTTCGCTACCAACCTCTTTATCTGAACGTATGAGGGTATAATAAGAACAAAGGATAAAGGGAGCATAGCACGAGACAATGAAATCAATGAATAAGCAAAATAGAGTGTTATTACGAGCATTTGCCTTCACAATTATAATTCTAGTTGTATTCGGATGGATTGCGCAGCTCGTCAGCAGGCAAGAGATTGCAGCATTTGATCACAAAATAACGGATGCCGTTCGTAGTGTACATTCCGATACGATGACAATCTGGATGAAGATCTTCACTGAGCTTGGATCGGAATTTTTAGTTATTCTTATGATCGTCATCTTTGCAGCGGTATTGGCGTTTATCGGTTATCGGAGAGAGCTTATCTTCTATCTCGGCGTAATAGGAGCTTCGGCGCTGCTCAACCTGCTGCTGAAGGCAATCTTCCAACGGGCGAGACCGGATATTAACCGGATTGTTGAGGCTTCCGGGTTCAGTTTTCCCAGCGGGCATTCGATGTCAGCCTTTACGTTATACGGAATCACGATCTATTTCTTGTGGAAGCACTTGAAGCATAGATGGATGCGAACGGCTGTTATTCTGATCGGAACTGTGCTCATCGTGATGATTGGGATCAGCAGAATTTATCTTGGAGTTCATTATCCGAGTGATGTAATTGGCGGGTATTTGATAAGTGCGGCATGGCTGATCATGAGTATTGGATTATATGAGCGTTTCCTGGAGCAAAGGTGGCTTTCACGGAAGTTCCGGCTTCAGGAAGAGAGAAATGAAGGACCGTCCCCAATATAGGATGGTCCTTTTTCATGTGCAGCGGGTCATCTTTTCCTCCACATAAGCGGCTTCATCATGTGCAGCAGAGGGGCTGCGAATTTACGGCGCGACTTTTTCAAATCGTCATCGTGCTTCACATATCGGCCAGAGCGAATTGCCCGGTTGATCTCTTCTTGGCGCATTTTGTACAGCAGCTCAGTCGTATGGTAATTATGGTATGGCATAGGAACATCTCCTTTATTTGTTTGGTGGATCTCGCTTGTTAATTTCATTATGCAGGTGAAAGAAAGGTGTAAAAAGTGTAGAATATGCTCAATAGATTTCCCCTTTTAAGCGAGGTGAGGAAAAACGATGTTAACGATCGAACGTTATTTGACGCTGTATGAGCGGTTTGCGAGTGAGCTTGGAGCTGGGGCAGCGGCTGAGGCGTCCATTGTGCAAGTAGCGGAGGCGCTGTATTGTACGGAACGAAATGCCAAGCTTGTTCTCCGCAAACTGTCCGAGGAAGGCTTCATTGAGTGGAAGGCCGGTAGAGGCAGGGGCAACCGCTCGCAGATTACCTTCCGGGAAGACCGGGAGAAGCTGCTTCACGACCTATCACGGCAATATGCGGAAGACGGCGAATACAATAAGGCCTTTCATCTTCTCCAGACCTTTGGGGAAGGGACGGCGGCGAATGAAAAATTTATGGAGTGGATGAGCGATAGCTTTGGCTTCCACAAGCAGCTGGGGAAAGAGGCCGATGTGCTTCGTCTTCCGATTACGAGGGTTATTACGACCCTGGATCCGGCAGAATGTGTCTTCTCGTTTGATTCCCATTTGATTCAACAGATCTTTGATAAGCTTGTTGTGCTGGAGGAGAATACGGGACGAATCTTGCCGGGAATTGCCCATGATTGGGAGTGTAATGAAGACGCCACGACGTGGACCTTTCACTTAAGGAAAGGGGTATTATTCCATGATGGAACGGAGTTAACCGCTTCAGATGTCGTCTATACGATAGAACGTCTAAGAAGCGGGAAGTTCAACAGCTGGATTATGCGATCGCTTGGCAAGGTTGAAGCAGTATCCAATCGGATTGTTCGTTTTCAACTGGATAAACCGAACTGGTTATTTCTCAAATACGCCTGCTCGAACGTAATGGCGATCCTGCCCTCCGGGCTGCGGGGACAAAATGAGGAAGTGTTCTGGAAGAAGCCCATTGGAACAGGTCCTTTCCAGATTGAAGAGTGGACCAGCGGAAGGCTGCTGCTTGGAGCGAACCTGCATTATTTTCAAGGACGTCCCCACCTCGATCAAGTCGAGATTATACTTGTGCCGCAGCATGAGGCGCTTATGGAACGAATGGTAACCTGGCAGCAGCTGATCTGTGATCCAAAGCAGCAGGCGGTTACGGTGGAGAACGGCTGGATCAAGCTTGAATCCAAGAATGTCTGTACAAGTATGCTCAGTTGGAACATGCAAAGGAATGGGCCGCAGCAGTCCGAGTTATTCCGAAGCCTTGTAGATCAGCTGCTTGACCGGAAGCTTATGATTCAAGAGCTTGGAGGATATCGACATTTTCCAGCGAATGGCTTTTTTCCTGAGTCAGAACCTTCAGCATCATTAACAACGCCAAGCAGGCTTCCATTTTCTCCGGAAGAGCTGCGAAAGCAGATTAGTGATAACGGATTTGATCAATCGCCGATTACGTTATGTGCACATACAGCTCATTCGGATGATGCCTTTTGGATTCAGAAGCAGTGTATGGAATATGGTATTGAGGTAAAGGTTCGTATTGAAGGACCGGAGACAATTCATAGTGTCCTTGACGAGGTCGATCTCACGTTTCATTCGCTTGTATTTCCGGAGGATGAAGTCAGCTTAATCGAGAGCTGTGAACAGGATAATAGTTTCCTGAAAAGACTGATGACGCCAGCGCTGTCTGCCTGGACAATCGAGAGATTTGATGAGGCGCTTGCTTGCAAAAATTCGCAAGACCGAATGGCTATCTATGCGGATATTGAAAGTAGACTTCACGGGGAGTACCAGGTCTTATTCCTGCTTCATAACCGGTTTTATACTGACTATCACCCAACGCTCAAGGGTGTCCGAATTAATTCACTCGGATGGATTGATTTCAAACACATTTGGCGTGCCTAACAATTAGCATGATTAAAAGCCTGCATACAGCAGGCTTTTTTTGTATGCAATGAGCAGCTATTCGGCTGATGCCGGAGCAAGACCGACCGATAAGGCACGGTTTCCCCACATGACTTTTTGCACAGCATCAGCTTGTAAGTCCTGGCATTGCACAATGACGGTAACGTCTGACTTTTGTTTGTCTTGCTTCCGTCTGCTTTTCTTGGAGAAAATCGCATGTATTCCGAACCCCAGACTAAAGCCGATAAAGGCGGCGATAATCCCCCAGATCACCGGTCCCCATGTCCATATAAACCCAAAGCAGGTTCCAATGACAGACAATGCCGTAGCGCATGCAATACCAATCTCGACTCCCTTGGAAAGAGAGCTCTCTTGTATAGGCTGATCGGATTGAAAAGCTTGTGACTCCTTATCCATGCAAACGACTAGCAGCTGCTCTCTCGCGATCCCTATACTCTCTATCTGACACAGCGCATATTCAAGCTCAATGGAATATTGGAAGGTGCCAATGATAATCATATGTTTTCACCTGAATGGCTAAAGATTTGTACAGCGGAGGAATGGTAACGATCACGCAGATACTGGCGCTGCTCCAGGCTGAAGAGCAAATTATGCTCTTTCGCTTTGATGTAGGCATGATAAATAGATCCTCCCATAACAGAAGGCATAAATAACAGCCAGTGCACACGCAAAACAGCGATAGATTCGGTTAATCTGCCGGTAAGGAGATCGATTAGTGATACATGAACATGAGACAGCGAGATATACATCCACCACCAGAACATCGCATAGAAGGCAAGTCCGATCCGATGGTTATACATTTGACCCATACCGGGGAAAAACAAGGAGAACACGGCTGCAACGAAAGGGCTCTTGGGCTGGATATACTGCACTTCTGATGCATAAATCTTTAGACTAGGCAGCGGTTCGTCCTCAAGCTTCGCGATTTGGTAAAGCTTATTCTGATAGATCGCAGAGCGGTAGCTATCCCACATAACGACGAAAAAAATAATGATATACCCAAGAACCCACTGAGGAGCCAAGATGGCTTTGGCCTGTTCGAACTTCCCACAAAAACTATAGACGATTGCCTCGTTGATATGGCCAAGCGTATTAAATATAACCTCTGATAAAGTCAGAAAGGTTCCTCTCAAATACTGATTCAGCAGCATATGACCAAAGCCGGGGAAAGCAGCCGACCACCAAAGGACCATGTAGGGACTACGTTTATACAGAGAAGTAATGCCAAATAGGCTTAATTTGGCCCTAGGCCGGCGAGAGGGGCTCATGTTGTTCATTAACACTCCTTTCCAGCTATAACGCGATAAAGTCTACTCAATAGCTGAATTACAATGATTTGCAGCAAAATGAGCAGAATCACGGACCACATACTCGAAGCATATAAAATGTCTTGCCGAATCAGCCACAGGTAACCACAGCCCAACAAGCCAATTAATATCATTTTCCAGATCCAGTTGCCCCGCAAAGAAACTAACAAAGCAAAAAACACGGAGTCTATATGGACGATCAGCGTAGCGAATGCAATATTGTCTCTGGAGGGGTCCTCGAACCAGCCGGGCTGAAATACAATCTGATGAAAAAAGATCAAATAGATAGCTATGACTGATCCCTGCAAGGAAACATTGATGGTATACAGCAAGATCAAGCGAAATAGGTAAGGGAGTTTCGATGGGGATAGTTTATGCCAGAGCCATTTGCCTATCGAGAACAGCAGAATTATACCGATGCCTGTATAGATGACTTTCCACCAATGATGCTCGAATATGCCTAAATGAATAAAGGTCAGCTCAATCCCCATAAAGCCCGCTGCCAGGATCAGAATCCAGCCGAAGCTTATGCCGTAGACCGCTACTAACGTGCACGTAGACGGAACAATAAAGCCGTTAGATACGATAGCCCCTAAGGCACTGTCATAAAAAGGGTCCTTTAGCAGCCCTGGGTGATAGGTATAGCTGTTAAAAATAATGAATATGATCAGCTCGAAAATATAAATAGTCCCGGCAATACAAATATAGTAGGGGATTATCATGGAGCTTCGAGCTTTAACCCAGGAGAAAAGAAAGAATACAATACTGGCTATTATAAGCAGCAGATAAGGGACAAAAGAAGGAATAAGATCAACTCCTAAAGCAAGGTTTAGACTTATTTTTCCAATAGCATCCAAATTTATTCCATTGATATTCTCTTGAGGGCTGAAGATAGTATGATGACGATCACATCAAACCTTCAAGCTCACCAAACATTCACGTAATCTTTCTTTAATATGATGGATGTGTACCATATTTTACCTATTGGGAGAGTGAATTGATGTACACATCACCACTGCAGCGCTTGGTGAAAACAGCTTTAGTTGGGACGGTAGCGGCCGCTTTACTGACTGCTCCATTCCTGCATTCGCACTCGGCTTTCGCAGCTGTTGGCAAGCCAAACTACGAGGTTAAGCTGAATCTGGATCCAGCTCTTGTGCTGGATTCGAGTCACAATCTGGTGAGCTCAGTCAGAAGTGAATTCGATACGGGGAGCTCCTACAAATCTTACAAAGTACAGTATATGGATACGGCAGCTCAAAGCATGCAAGGGCAAGGATGGGGCGAGCGGATCCGTAAGCGCGATGATCAAAGCACGCATGAAATTCAATTCAAGAAACGGTACGATGTGGCCAATGGCGACATTAACGCTGCTTTGACGCAAGCTGCCGGTGAAGGACTCGATTCGTCCTCTGGCTTCGACTTCCAAATCGATTGGGGATATTCCAAACAAACGCTCAGCATTGCTTATGAGAAGGATGTTACGGTATCTGGCTCCAGCGGCAGCGGACTTAAGATGCCGAATGAGGCGACTTCCCGCACCGTATCGGTGGCTAATGAGCCGAGTAAATTCGCCAATTGGACAAGCACGGGCTGGGGAACAACGCAGCTGAATAATTCGGTTGTATACGGTCCGGTAGACTTCAAACGTTATGAAGGCACCTTCAATGACTTTGATCTGGATATTGAAGTATGGATAGTTCTTAATGAAGCTAAGACGGGCTATGAGTACTGGGTAGAAGCTTCCTTTAAGGCAGATACTTACAGCGAAGCAAACTCGACACGTACAGCATTGATTAACGAGCTTAACAGCAAAGGCTGGCTCATCCCGCAGGACCTGCTGCGGACAAGCCAAATTATTGAGCGTTATGCACCGGCTCCTGTAACACCGGATACAACAGCTCCAACGGTGCCAACGAATGTAACTGCAACAGCGGCATCAAGCAGCCAGGTCAAGCTGAACTGGACTGCTTCAACTGACAATGTGGGTGTAACGGGCTATAAAGTGTACCGCAATGGCTCGCTGGTTGGCACTTCAACATCGGCTTCCTTCAGTGATACTGGCCTGACAGCATTAACAAGCTACTCTTATACGGTAAAAGCGAAGGATGCGGCTGGTAATGAATCGGCTGCAAGTACATCGGTCAGCGCAACGACTTTGGCTGCAGGCAGCGGCGGTACAACTGGCGGAACGTATAACGTGGATGGAAGCAAGGGTGCTTATATCGAAGCGGAGAACTATACGTCCAAGAACGGGACTTTTGTTGATGCGGCATGCTCTGTATGTTCGAACGGGCATGACATGGAGACGGCAAATGGCTCGGGCGACAGCAGCACAAACTATATCGCCTATACAATTAATGTAACTAACGGTGGTTCCTTCTATGTTCATATGCTGAGCAGCGGTGTCGACACAAGCTCGGACAGCTTTACGGTTGCGCTTGACAGCACGTCCGGATCGCAGCTGACTACGACCTCGAACAGCACATGGGCTTGGAAAAAGCCTAGCAGTTCAATCTCGATCGCGACTGGTACGCATACCCTTTACATCAAAGTAAGAGAAGACGGCGCGAAGGTAGATAAAATCTACCTGTCGAAGTCGGGCACGGCTCCAACTGGTTTGGGCGGAACGGCTGCAACGCCGGTAAGCTAGGAAAGATGATAGAGCGGACACTTGTTGAAGTGTCCGCTCTATTTTTTATGCCGAGTTGATGGATAGTGAAAGGAAATCGTTCTTTATCCGTCTATTGAAAGTGGGGAAAAGCAGAAATAGTGAAAGAATTGTGTTCATTCCTCCCCTAGTAACCTTCTTTGGGAGTTCTATAATAGGAGTTGCCTGAAAAAATGAAAGCGCATTCTCATTGCGAGGATAGCTTGAGGGAGGAATCCAATTGCGTGCATCTATGTTGACTAGACAGAGCATCAAAGGTATTTCAATCACTATGGTGTTGATCATTCTGATCAGTATAATCAGTACAATCGTACCGCAATCAACCTTTGCATCTACTGGTGCAGGGACAACGTATTATGTTGATTCAGAGGGAGGAGACGACGCGAGCGATGGTCTAAGTGTGGATACAGCATGGAAGTCGCTGACGAAAGTAAGTGCTGCTACGTTTCAGCCTGGGGACAGAATCTTATTGAAAGCAGGAAGTGAATGGACAGGAGAGCAGCTGCATCCGCAAGGATCGGGTGAAGATGGCAGTCCGATTACGATTGATATGTATGGGGCTGCAAGTCCAAAACCGAAGCTTAACGGTGCTGGTGCTATCGACTCTGTCGTTGAATTTTATAATCAGCAGTACTGGGACATTAATAATCTCGAAATTACGAATACAGCAGCGGGAGCACCTAATGATCCGTCTAAATTAGCGGATCTCAGAGGGATGCATGTAACAGGCAGAGATGCTGGAGTACTGAAGCATTTCTATATCCGTGGTGTGAATGTGCATGATGTGACCGGGTGGAATATGTGGATCAGCGGAAGTACGGCGGATGATGAGCCGGGAAGCGGGATTTACCATGGCTCAGGCTGGGATGGCTCCAAACGGACCGGCGGCATCCTGTTCGAGACGCTGAAGCCAGGCGACACACCTATTCCAACGAAGTTTGATGATGTTGTCATTGAGGACAGCATATTCCAGGATAATTCTTTTGGTGGGGTTATTTTCAAGCAATATGAAGGCGATGTTCACTGGGCATCGCGTGATGATGGGAAAAACCATTCGTCACCAACCGACCCGCTTGGTCAATGGTATGACCCAGAGTGGTATCCCCATACAAACATTACGATCCGTAACAACTATTTCAGCCAATACAACTCAGATTTTGCATGTGACACCATCTACTTAACAAGTGTGAAAAATGCTTTGGTTGAACATAACGTATCAGCAGGTGCGGGTACTAGCGCCATTGAGATGTATTACACCGACAATATTACGGTTCAATACAATGAAGTCTACGATACGCTGGCTAAAGCAGGCGGCGCAGATTCTAACGCCATTGACCCTGATAAAGAATCCACGAATATTCTGATTCAATACAACTACATTCACAATACGGGCGACGGCATTCTGCTGTGCGGCTTCGTGTTTGGTACAGCAACAGTCCGTTATAACATTATTCAAGACGCGGCTCCAGCTAAACGTTTCTTGAATCCGCATGGAGACAAGGGAACGCAGCTGGTCTATAACAACATTTTCTACAACACACAAGCTGGATCAAATGTGACGTTCGTCAATTCCTCTGGTGGCAGCGCGTACTTGAATGACTCGGATTACGCCGTGAAGATGTTCAATAATATTTTCTATAATGCGGCAGGCGGTCCTGTTAAACCAGTAACAATCGCATCAGGTACCGGCGTGACTTACGATCACAACCTGTACTTTGGGCAAAATGTAATCCCTGCGGCAAACGAAGCACATGCGATTGTTGGCGATCCGAAGTTTACTGGTCCGGTTCCAACGACGAGCGGAGATGCTGAGACAGGTCCAATTCTTGATTTCTCAGGTTTTAAGCTGCTGCCAGGTTCCTTGGCTATTGGCAATGGTCTGGATGAGATTGGAATGAACTTGGCTAATTCGACAATGAATATTACGGATAACGGCGGCATGGATTTTGCAGGCCAGGAATTGTATAGCAGTAAACCGGATATTGGGGCTTTCGAATATTACGGTGACGTGAACAGTGGGACAGAGTCTATCACAGGACAAGTCAAAGACGCTGCGGGTACGCTGATTGACGGAGCGGAAGTAAGCTTGATGGTTAACGATACAAAGTATTCTGCACTTACGAATACGTATGGCTTCTACAGTATTGCTGATGTACCTGTTGGAACGGATTATATGGTTACTGCAAGCAAGGAGTTTTATGCAACGGGCACAGATGAGCATGTTAACGTTGCCGCTGGCGACACTACGTCGGGTGTAGATTTGACCGTTGTTTCGATGAATCCGACCGGAACGATTGAAGGTATGGTTAAAGATACATCGAATGTGGCGAATCCTTCGGCCGTAGCGGGAGCGGAAGTACGCATCAGCAATGGCGCTTCGGTGTTTGAGACGGTAACAACAGATGCTTCAGGCTATTTCTCGCTTGGCAATCTGCCTGTGAAATCCGGTTATACGGTGACGGTATCAAAGCCAGGTTATCAGTCATGGACGGTTACGGCGAAAGCTGGATCTCCTCTGGAAGTGAAGCCGGGCATTACCTTAACACTCGCGGATGTCTATCTATCGCCGGGCAAACCAGCTGTTGTCATTGATGATAACTTTGACACCAGCGCAACGGGCTCCGTTCCGGCAGACTGGACGGTGACAGCAACGGTTGCCGGCGGCAGCGTGGCCGTGGCTGAAAGTCCAAGCGCGACGAACAAGAGTGTGCTGATTTCCCAGCCGACAGCTGGTAAGAACGGTAATAAAACATCGCTTTATAAAGCTTTGGACAATCTGAGCGGTATCGTTACCGTCGAATATTCGCTTAGTAAGAGCAATACGAATCAATATTTCACTGTACCAATGGTTTATGGCGATAACTCTTCACACATGGCGGCAGCTGTAGGGATGGACAGTACGGGCATTCTGTACAAGGATAACGGATCTTCCGGTACAGCCCACGTTGTACAGTCATATACAGCCAACACCTGGTATGATTTCAAGCTGGTACTGAATACAATCAGCAAGAAATTTGATATGTACATTGACGGGGTTAAAAAAGTCGATCAAGGCAATTTCCGTTTCGCCGATTCAACAACGAATGATTTGACGGGCATCGATTTTAACTCCAATTATAATGTGACGGGTTCTGTGAATGTGGATAATGTGAGAATCAGCACGGGGATCGCTTATCCGAAGAATGACACGGCTCTGTCCGATCTTCAGGTCAGCACTGGAGCTTTGACGAAGGTCGATCCAACGAATTATGTCATGGATGTACCTAATAGTGTAAGTCAGATTACACTGACTCCGACGGCAGACAGTGAATTTATAAAAGGGATTACGGTTAACGGCAATACAGTAGCAAGCGGTACAGCTTCACCAAATCTATCTCTAGTTGACGGGGAAAATGTAATCCCAGTAGTAGTTACCGCAGAAGACGGCGTAACAACGGCGTCCTACTATGTGACAATCAACCGAACATCAGGTGATATTGACAGCACCCTGCAAAGCTTGACGGTAAGTGAAGGTACGCTTGCTCCGGCTTTCTCGGAGAATGTCACTGAGTATACGGTCAGCGTACCGAACAGTCTAAATCAAATTTCTCTTACACCTACAGCAAGTGCGTCAAATGCTACTCTGAAGCTGAATGATGTGAGTACGCCAAATGGTGCGCCTTCAGTGAATGTACCGCTTCAAGTAGGTGCAAATACGATTACAATAAATGTTGCGTCTGCTGACGGAACAAACTACCAGGATTATACGGTAGTCGTCACCAGAGAAGCTGGAACAGCACCAGAGCTGAAGGCTGTTACGGTTACGGGGACAATCCCTTCGTTAACCGCTGGTGGTACCGGATATGATTTAAGCCAGTTAACCATTAACGGGATGGACCAATACAATAATCCGTTTAGCTTGAATGGCCAGTCTATCGCTTGGGCAGTAGCTTCAGGAGACGCCTATGCGACTGTGTTTGGAAGCACGCTTACTCCGGTCAGTGCGGGAGGCGGCACCGTCTCAGCAACAGTAAATGGAGTGACCAGCAGTCCGGTGTCGTTCATCGTTATGGCAGCCGATAACAGCGGCGGCGGTGGAAATAACGGCGGTAATACAGGCAGCAATAGCGGCAGTGCTGGAGGAAGCAGTAATGTGAACCAGGGAACGGTTTCTCTTATAGCTAATGATCAGGGCACTGCAACACTGTCGGATTCCGATTTCACAGCAGCCATGAATTCAGCAACAGCCGATCCTTCAGGCCATAAGGTTATTACGATTAAGCTTGCGGGCGGAACGAATCAGCCGGAAGGTCTGATTATCCCGGTTTCCTTGCTGAAGACAGCTGACTATACGTATGATATTTTGCTTCAAACAAGCTTGGGAACAGTACGTTTACAGTCAACGATGCTAAGCACAGCAGATCTTACAAACGGTACAGTTGAGCTTCGTTTGACTAAGCAAAATGATCAGAATGGCCATCCGGTTATTGATCTCTCGCTTGTAAGGGACGGCAGCGTCATTCCTTGGAGCAATCTGGATGCGCCAGTGACGGTTAGCATTCCGTACGCGCCAACAGCGGAGGAGCTTAAAGCACCGGATCATATCGTTGTCTTCTATATCGATCCGCAAGGCAATCGCATTCCGGTTCCAAACGGACATTATGATGACCAAGCGGGTCAAGTGATCTTTACGACCAAGCATTTCAGCCAATATGAGGTTCAGTTTAATGTGGTTAGCTTCAACGATTTGTCCGGCGTGGCCTGGGCAAGCGAGGCGATTGATGTCCTTGCAGCCAAAGGGGTTATCCAAGGCAAATCCGAGGGGATCTTCGATCCGCAAAGCAGCATTACACGCGCGGAGTTTATTACGCTTCTCATGCGCGCGTTGGAGCTTCCACATTCCGCAGCCTCGGCCGGCTTTAGCGATGTAAGCGAGTCAGCGTACTACTACAATGCACTTGCAAGCGCCAAAGCATATGGTATCGTAACCGGAACGGGAGATAACTTTTTTGAACCAAATAAGCAGATCACCCGAGAAGATACGTTTGTAATGACAGCACGAGCATTGCAAACCTTGCAGCTGCTATCAACGTCCACCGACGGTGACGTATCACAGTACAAGGACGCCGGCGATATCGCAGGCTACGCACAAGACAGTATCGCTCAGCTTGCAGCAGAGGGAATTATTCAAGGAGATGCCGCGGGCATCCATCCTAAATCGAATCTGACCCGCGTAGAAGCAGCGATCATGATCTACCGCATCCTTAATAGATAAGTAACTTCAAATATAGTTCTCGACAAATAAGACCCTCGGAGGGTCTTATTTGCTTTTATAGCTCTACTACTGGATTTTCCTGAAATCGGAAACTTGAGCTGCATCACACGCGTATATGCCCAATATTGGCTAATGCTGCATGGTTTTAAAGCGTTGGACGAATTTGCTAGGAATTAAACTTATATCCATAAATTACTCGCCCCAAGATTTAACATTATTGTACAATGATAATGAGATGAGAGAATTCTTTCGGCAGAGGGGAGGCGATTGAGCTTGACCAGATACATAAAGCTGCTTGGTTTGACACTTGGTGTCGCAGCGTTGAATATTGTCGTTTTCTCCAGCGGACTTATCGGGATCGAGATTGGTGCCGATGCGCTTTCTTCAGCAATCGGCGTAACTTTTCTCGTCGCCAGCGTCATTACGCTGACCTATGGGTGTTACTCCCTCATATTTAAAGCCCCGGTATCTCTGCCGGTGAAGGAGATTAAGACGCATGACGATTATATTGAGGCATTATCTCGCTTCAAGCGTACTAAGGTTTTAGAAGAAGATATCGATTTAGCTTTGCGTCAACTGGAGCGAATGCGGAAGAAAAAGAACACACTGCTCGAGGTCTTGAAACAGCGATTCGATCCCGCGGAATTGAGCTATAAGAAGTTTTCTTCCGTCATCTACGAGGTGGAGAAGCTCTTCTACCTGAACGTCAGAAGCATCCTCAATCGGCTGCATACGTTCGATGCGTCGGAGTTCGAAAGCGTTGCGGGCCGGAAGCCGTCGGCATTGCCGCAGGAGCTGCTGCAAGTCAGAAAAAACGTGTACGGCGAATACCTTTCCTTCACCAAGCAATCGCTGGGCACGAACGAAGAAATCTTGTTAAAACTGGATCAGCTCATGCTGGAGATCTCCCGCTTGGATAGCTTGGAGCCAGGCGACATCGACAGCATGCCTTGCATGCAGGAAATCGACACGTTGATCAAACAAACCCAATACTACAAGAATTAAGAGGTGGCCTGGATGCAAAAAAAGAGTAAGTTTTTGTTGATTTCTACTGTTCTTCTGGTGGTCGTCTTCGGGCTTGTTTATGCGGGGATAACCTTGACCTCCAATCTGGGTAAATCGAAAGCAGAGGTGACGGAAGAGAATGCGGGGGATCGTTTGAGCAAGCTGTTCAAAAAAATCTCCCCGACTACCGAAACACCTGTGAAAGGCCAAATCGACTTGGATCCCGTCGATGTCGCCGCGTCCTTGCCCGACATCAGCAAGTTTCCTGTCACGGTGAACAATACGAACGACAATTTCGTCGAGATTTTCTCGTCCACGGAAAAGTCGGGAACGGGCGTCGACGGATGGCTGACGGACGTGGCGACCGAGTTTAACAACGCGAATATAACCGTGAACGGAAAATCCGTGTCGGTCAAGATTCGTAATATCGCCTCGGGTACGGCCGCTGACTATATCAAATCCGGCAAGTACATCCCCGATGCGTTCACCCCTTCGAATGAGCTATGGGGCGAAATGGTTCAGGCGAGTGGAGTTAAAGCACAGCTCGTGTCCAAACGTTTAGTCGGCAATGTTCCCGGTATCGTCATCGCAAAAGCAAAGTACGACGCCATGATCGAGAAGTACGGCTCCGTCAATATCCAATCCGTCACGGAAGCCATCGCAAATAACGAGCTCTCCATGGGGTATACCGATCCCTTTGCAAGCTCCACTGGATTAAATTTCCTCATAACGGCACTTCATACTTTTGATAATACCAATATTTTGAGCGATAAGGCGGTTCAAGAGTTCGAAAAGTTCCAGTCCAATGTTCCGTTCATCGCCTCCACGACCATTCAGATGCGCGATGCGGCAAAGACCGGCGCCCTGGACGGATTCGTCCTTGAATACCAGACGTACGTCAACGCCGCCGATTTGAAAAGTGGATACGTATTTACGCCATTTGGGTTCAGACACGATAGTCCACTCTACGCATTAGGCGATCTGCCGCAGGAGAAGCTGGATATTCTCAAGAAATTTGCCGAGTTCGTGACGCAGGACAAATATATGAAAACCGCGCAGGAAAAAGGATTTAATGGCCTTGATACCTACAAGTCGGAACTCGCCTCCGTGGATGGCGACCTGCTTATATCCGCACAGAAGGTATGGAAAGAGAAGAAGAATAGCAATAAGCCGATCACGGCGGTTTTCGTTACCGACGTTTCCGGCAGCATGGACGGCGAGCCAATCAATCGTTTGAAAGAGTCGCTCTTGAAAGGGCAGAAGTACTTAGGCAAGGACAATAGCATCGGTCTCGTCTCATATTCGGACGGCGTTACAATCAAGCTGCCGATTGCGAAGTTCGACACGAATCAGCAGTCCTTGTTCGTCGGAGCGGTGAATAGTCTGCAGTCCGGTGGTGGGACGGCCACTTTCGATGGGATTGTCGTAGCGCTGAAGATGCTTGAAGATCAATTGGCCATCGACCCGAACATCAAGCCCCTCATCTTCGTCCTAAGCGATGGCGAGACGAACCAGGGCTATACGCTGCAGGATATCAAGGGATTAATCGAGACGTATAAGATTCCGATCTATACGATCGGCTACAACGCTAATATTCAAGCTCTGCAGAATATCTCCAGCATCAACGAAGCGGCCAGTATTAACGCGGATACGGACGATGTCGTGTACAAGATCGGTAATCTATTCAATGTGCAAATGTAAACATTCCGAGGGGGAATTTCAATGGCATTTTCGATGAACGTATCTAGTCCAGAGGAGCTGACGGCCGAGATCGAGCCTACGATAAGGCCATTACCGGAGGAAGAGGCTAAGCTGAAAAAAGAAGCAGATTCGAACGTCGAGTTGATAATGGCGTTGGATGTCGAGTCCCTGGACCAGCGCAAAGAGATTCTTCAATCGATCGATGCCTACGGTCTGAACACCATGAAACGATCCTCCGACAAAAACACGCTGCTGCAGGTATCGGTCGGCAATCTTGCGAAATCGGGTGATGAGGGCGGTCCGGTTGCGAAGGGACTGGCCGAATTGCACACACAGCTGAAAGATCTGGATCCGAGCATGATCGACTTTGCCAAGAAGGGATTTCTCGGAAAACTATTTAATCCGCTGCGGTCGTACTTCCTCAAGTTCGAGAAGGCAGACGATGTGATTGCCGATATTGTGGTGTCGCTCGATAAAGGCGGTGCCGTGCTCAGAAACGACAATACGACGCTGGAGCTCGAACAGCATGATATCCGAAAGCTAACCAAAACGCTCAAGAAGGAAATTCAGCTCGGGATGCTCATGGACGAATCCATCGAAGCCCAGATCGAAGCAGCCAAAAGGAACGGTGAAGACCCCGAGAAGATTCGGTTCATAACCGAGGAAATCCTGTTCCCGATGCGCCAGCGTGTCATGGATTTACAGCAAATGCTGGTCGTCAATCAGCAGGGGATCTTGGCATATGAGGTCGTCATCCGCAATAATAAGGAGCTCATTCGCGGCGTGGACCGAGCGAAGACGGTCACGATCTCTGCTTTGAAAATTGCCGTTACGGTGGCGAGCGCCTTGTATAATCAAGGCATCGTTCTCAGGAAAATCGAACTTTTGAATCAGACGACTACGAACCTTATCGCCGGCACATCCCGGATGCTCAAGGACCAAGGAGTCGCCATTCAACAGCAAGCCATAGAAGCTACGGTCTCGGTCGATACCTTGAAACAAGCGTTTGCAGACGTGCTGTCCGCGTTCGATTCAATCAGCTCGTACAAACAGCAAGCACTTCCGAAAATGAGGGAAACCATCAACCAGTTCAGGACGCTAGCTGACGATGGCGAGAATCATATTTTGAGGCTTGAGAAGGGCAATGCTTTGGGGCTGTAAAAAAGCGTTCGGATTTCGTAGTTATGTTCATGGAGTACCTGGTAAGAGAACAGTTCCAACAGAAAAGCGACCGTAGCAGGTCGCTTTTTTTTCGTGCTCCTACTCGGAGAAGAAGATGTCTCTTCGACAGATTGGCCTGCTTATGTAGCTCGCATCAGCCATCATGTTTGATGCGAGGGTTTTTATTACTTTTGGACTTTGCTGTTATAAGCTGATTCTAACTAAGTCATTATTCAATACCGTACTGCCCTCTTGCGGTACAAAGGCGGCGTTCGTGCCGAAGTTGTTGATAATGACATTTGTAGTTCTTGAAGTTATAACGACAACCTCGTAATGAAATTGGATACCGCCGACATTGGTCGAAAAGCTGCTAAACGTGTTGGCCGGAATTGTACGGTTCGTGGTACTCAGTATGACAGGTGAGCCGGAATCCCAGTTAATGACGATGACCCTTACGGTAATGGCCGAATTTCGGCGATTCAATATTTCGGTGTGGGCAATAGTGACAGCTGTACTTTTGTTAATGACGCCCGTACTCAATGCGGTGGAGCTGTTGGAACTGTTTTTTATACTAGCTTGTTTCTGCAACAACGTAACCAATTGCGATTTCATTTTACTGCTTATGGCCACTCTCTTTGCCGTTGTTTTTTTAAATCTTTTCGTTTTCAAGCTTACCACTCCTTCTAGCTGTAATTAATATATTGTATTTGCGATTTCATAGATTCACCTGTGCGCATGAAGGAGGGATATCGCCTTTTTAATAGTTTCATAGAGTTCGTTCACTAATGAGATAAGGGGCTAAAAAGAGAACGGTGTCTGGTTGGATCAGATGGAAAAGTTGGTTATGTTGCACTGGCACAAGAGTTGAAGATGCTGACTAACAACGCTGATGGAACATTTGGCGGACAAGCCAATGCACCGTGGTTTTTTAAGTTTGCTATGTAATACGACAGCACCATGTGAATTCCCGCCAGAGATTGATTTAGTTATATTTCTTTATTTACCTGGAGGAAATAATTACGAGCAATCAAAAGCTTTTTTAGAATGGGCATCGCTATATGATGAAACTGGTTTGGAGGTTAGAAGGAATTCTTTACACAAGCATTGGATGTCAGATTTGACTTGTCCGGTCTTGAGGATTGTGGGGAATCATTAGTTCAATCACCGCCTTTATATGAGGCGGTTTTCTTTTGCTCAAAATCAAAAACAGAGCCTTAAGATGTAAAATGGTTGAGCAGATTAATGCTCAACCATTTTGGTGTCCCCAGAAAAATAGCCGGGCAAAACGGAGCAAGTGAATGAAGCTGAGAAACAAGATTATGCTTACGAAGTAGCTTTCTTGCAGAAAGCTTTAAATGCTCGCCTTTGTATTTCGATGTCAACCTTAGTGAATAAATTCAAGTCATCGAAATACAAGCTGACTTTAGCCATAGTAGTTATCACTTTGGCTAAAGTCAAATGATCGAAGCTCATTCACTTGCGCAGTTTGCCATCGCGATTAAAAACTCACATGCGCAGTTTTGCCCCGGCTATTTATCGTTAAATAGTGAAAGAAACCGATTCATTGCTCTCCTTCAAGCATTCGGGACCCAATTCTATAATGAAATTACAGGTCCACAAGAATGAAAGATTGGAGTAACCCACATGAATAATGCTGCTATAAAAGAAACTGCCGGTTCTGTGAAGCTGGGTCAGGTTAAGAAAATTCGCTCGAAGCGTTGGGAGACCCCTGTCACCGGTTATCTGTTTCTATCGCCATGGCTGATCGGCTTCCTGCTGCTGACACTTGGCCCTATGATTATGTCCTTGTACTATTCCTTTACCGACTATTCATTGCTCGCTGCCCCGAACTGGGTTGGCTTCGACAACTACAAGCAGATTTTCACCGATGATGATGTATTCCCGAAATCACTTAAAATCACGATTACCTTCGTACTGCTGACGGTTCCGCTTCGCTTGATGTTTGCTTTATGTATTGCGATGCTGCTGAACCGCAAGATGAAGGGGATGTCGTTCTACCGCACGATGGTGTACTTCCCATCGCTGATTGGTACAAGTATCGCAGTATCGATTCTGTGGAAAAACATTTTCAGCCGCAACGGATTTATTAATGATTTCCTGGGGATCTTCGGCATTAAAGGCCCGGCATGGATCGCTGATCCGAAGTATGCGCTTGGCACGCTTATTATATTGATGGTATGGCAATTCGGCTCGTCGATGATTATTTTCCTCGCTGGTCTGAAGCAAATACCGACTGACCTGTATGAAGCTTCGTCGGTTGACGGAGCGGGCAAGTTCCGCCAGTTCGTCTCGGTAACACTGCCGATGCTTTCACCAATCATCCTGTTTAACGCCGTACAAACGATGATTAATACGTTCCAGATGTTCACACAGTCATTTGTCATTACAAATGGTGGTCCGGTTAAATCGACCTTCGTCTACGTGATGTATCTATATGAAGAGGCCTTTACGAAGTTCCATATGGGTTATGCATCCGCACTTGCCTGGATCCTGCTGATCCTGATCGGCTTGTTCGCCGCAGTACTCTTCGGCACTTCGAAATATTGGGTGTTCTATGAGAACCAAGGAGGGAAGAAATAATGAAGTTATACAAAAGTTCCTTTAATCATATTTCCCTCCTGATTGTCAGCCTGATTATGATGTATCCGATCTTCTGGTGGGTAGGTGCTTCTCTGAAAACCAACGAGGAGATGAGCTCAGCGAATCTTTTCCCGAAAGTACCACATTGGGCTAACTTCTCGGAAGGCTGGGTATCTACACCAAACTTTACGTTTACCCATTTCTACCTCAATACGTTTGAACTGATCCTTGGCGTTCTGTTCACGAGTATTGTAGCCTGCAGTCTGGTTGCTTTTGCCTTCGCCCGTTTGGACTTTCCGCTTAGAAATTTCTGGTTTGCTATCATGCTCGTTACGCTGATGCTTCCAACTCAGGTTACGGTTGTTCCGCAGTACGTGATGTTCAGTAAATGGGGGTGGATCAACACTTACCTGCCGTTCTACATTCCTCATTTGCTCGCTGGTGGGATCGGTGGTCCGTTCTTTATCTACCTTCTTGTCCAGTTCATGCGTTCGGTACCGAAGGAGCTGGATGAAGCGGCCAAAATCGACGGATGCTCGTGGTTCGGCATCTACTGGCGCATTATGCTGCCGCTTGTGAAGCCGGCTCTCGTAACGGTTGCTATCTACTGCTTCCTGTGGAACTGGGATGATTTCTTTGGACAAATGCTTTATATTAATAGCATTAATCATTACACCATTAACCTTGCTTTGAAGTTGTTTATTGACTCGCAAGGCTCCGTGCCTTGGGGACAATTGCTTGCTATGTCTCTTTGCTCGATTGTGCCGTCTGTCGTCATTTTCTTCTTGGCGCAGCGTCATTTCGTAGAAGGGATGTCGGCGGGGGCACTCAAAGGATAATAGATTAACCAACATATGGGAATTGGGCTGCGATCAGACGCAGCTCTCTTTGCATTCCAAGGCCGGGAGGAATAGGCTTGCGAGGTAATCCGTTTAAGACGATGCGAATTGAGTTTGTCTTTTTCTTTGGTTTTGCACTTATCGTTACCGTTCTGGTCGCTATCGTGGTCTCTTTCAGTTACTATAACGGCTCGAAAGAAATAGCAGATAATACCTCTTATTATCAGCAGAAGGTGCTCGTTGAGATTCATAAGAAGCTGACTACCAATCTCAAGGATATTGAACAAAGCTCTAATACAGCAGCTCTTAATTTCAGTGATTTGTACGAGGAGATGGCTGACGGCAATAAATATGATCAGGTACGGGGGCAAGCGAATATTAGAGCACAACTAAACAACTATGTGTATGGCATGCCTATTCTTCATTCCATCCATGTGTACTCGAATCTTACCCCTTCCTATAATGTTCAGGAGTATGTTCAGTTTCTTTCGATGGATGGTATGGAGAAGGAAGCCTGGTATAAGGATCTTAAGCTTTCCGATGAAGCCTGGTTAGGTGAGCGGATTATTAAAACGAATAGCGGTGATATGCCGGTTATCAGCTTTGCCCGCAAGGTGTACAACCGGTTTAACCGGGCATTTGCCGTTATGGTATTTAATGTGAAAGTGCCCGATTTTCAATCTCTCATTACAACGGAGGACAGCAGGTCAAATCTTGCTCTGCTTGATGCAACGGGCAAGCTGATCACGCATATTGGCAAAGCAGACTTTTTTAACACTCATCAAGCCGAGATCGAGGGCCTTCTCGAGGAACATAACTCCGGTGCGAAGCGTACAGGCGATGAATTTCTGGTGTGGACCTCGTCGAAGGATTCCAATTGGTCTCTGCTTGAGGTCACATCATGGAGGCAGATTACAGCGGGCAGTCTGAAACAGACCAGAACGATACTGGCACTGGGTATTGCGACCATTATTGTGATTCTAATCCTTGCCGTATTTCTGTCTCGCCAATTTATCAAGCCAATCGGCTTGCTGCTGAAGACGATGAGTAGCTTCTCATTGAATAAGAAAAGTCCGTTGCCCACCGATTATAAGAATGAATTCGGCACGTTATTCCAGGGGTATGAGAAATTAATGCAACGTATCGAACAGCTGTATGAAACGCTGGAAGAGAAGCATGAGCAGCAGCGTGCGGCGGAGATCAAAGCACTGCAAATGATGATTAACCCTCATTTTCTATATAATTCGCTTGATCAGGTGAACTGGATGGCGATTGAAGCGGACCAGCCGCAGATCAGCAGTATGCTATCGCATTTGGGCCAATTTTTCCGATTATCATTAACAAATACGAATAGTCTGGTTCCTTTAACAGAGGAACTGACTCATATTGAAAGCTATCTGCAATTCCAGAAGATTCGCTGGGAAGATCGGCTCTCGTACACGCTGGATGTTCCGGAGGAGGCGGGCAAGCTGTTTGTACCTAAGGTGATCTTGCAGCCTTTTGTCGAGAATGCTTTCGTTCACGGTTTCCATGGCAAACAGCAGGCATCCCTTATTATCTCTGTCAGCGTCAGCTTTGACGAACTCCTTATTGTGTTACGGGATGACGGACGGAAACTGCGTGAAGACTGGCAGGAGAAGCGGAGTGCAAAAGGCGGCTACGGGCTTCGTAATGTACGGGAGAGGATAGAAGCTCTGTTTGGTAATAAATATGGTTTTACGCTTGGTAACTCTCCAGAAGGCGGAACCGAGGCGACCATTCGTCTTCCAAAGCTGGAGAGTTTAAAGCAGAAAGGGGAACAACAGGATGTGGAAAATAGTCATTATTGATGATGACTTTCAGGTTGTGAGAGGTCTGCGGAAGGCGATCCCTTGGGAAGAGCTTGATGCAGAGTTTGCGGGTGAAGCGATTGACGGGGAAGCAGGGCTTAAGCTGATTGAAGAAGTGAATCCGGATATCGTGCTCACGGATATTTATATGCCAGAGATGAACGGAATTCAGATGATTGAGGCGTTGAAAAATAAAGCGTTCACGGGCAGGTTCGTTATTCTGAGCGGCTATAATGATTTTGAATATGCACGTACGGCTCTCCGACTTGGCGTGGATGATTATTTAACGAAACCGGTCACGGTGGATCAAATCCGTCAGGTGCTGGCCGAGACCATTCAGAAGCTGGAGGAAATGTATCTACAGCGACTGGAGCAGACCGTTGTGCCAAGCGATCCGGCGGTGAATTGGCGGCAGGAGGAATGGACGGCCTCAATTCTGAACGGCTTGAGCCAGCCAGAGGAATTGCCCGCAGCATTATCCGAGTGGCGGAATAAGCAGTTTACCGTAATGGTTATCGAAGTCTTGTGGACGGAACGAACCCGTAACATATCGATTGCGGACTGGAATCTGTTCCGGTTCGCTGTTGCTAATATTAGTGAAGAGGTACTTGGAGGAGAAGGACAGACGGCAAGCTTCGTATGGCTCTTTGGTAACTATGCGGCTGTTCTTCTACGTTCGGAGCAAGGCGCGGAAGCGCAGCAGACAGCAGCTTTGGCAGAACGGCTGGGTGGGCTGATCGTTGATAATTTGAAGGGTTATATTGGTCTAGATGCACGGTTTGGCCTTGGCAGGACGAAGAAATCCTGGAATGAGGTTAAAGCCTCCTGTGATGAAGCTCTGCAAGGGCTGCTTGAGGATCCGAGTAAAGAGCAGGAAGAGGAGAGTTCACGAACTGAGCTATCTTATAACACCATCCATGAGAAGCATCGGAAGGCCGTTCAATTCATGATTGAATATGTCCATGTCCATTATGCTGAGGATATTACACTTGAGCAATTGGCATCCCAGCTCTATATCTCGAAGAACTACCTGAATCAATTGTTCAAAAAAGTAACAGGCGAGACTTTCACCAACTACGTTATACGGGTGAGAATTGAGAAAGCCAAGGTGCTTTTGCTCGAAGGGAAACATCTGATCTATGAGGTGTCGGAGATGGTGGGATACCAGAATGTTCCTTATTTCACGACCCTATTCAAAAAGTATTGTGGTATAACGCCAAGTGAACTTATGAAGCAGTAATTTTGTAATGAATACTGAAAGTTTTGTGTTCATTACTCTTCTATACGGTCAATTTGACGGGTGGTAAGATTCATTTATAACCGCTAGCCCGTCTAGCGCAGGGGGGTATATATAGTGAAGAAGTCTACTAAAAAAGGGATTCTTGCAACCGCTTTAACTCTGATGATGGTGACGTCTGCAGCTTGTGGCAACAATGGGGGAAACAACTCGACTAACACGCCAGCTGATAGTACGGCACCAAGCGATACCGCTGCCAGCAATAACGGTGGAGCAGCAAGCAATGATGAAAAGGTAACTTTGACGATTGCATGGTGGGGCTCACAGCCGCGTCATGATGCAACACTCAAAGCACTTGATCAAGCGCTTCATCCAAACGTAACGTTCCAAACCCAATTCTCCGGCTGGGATGGCTATTTCGATAAGCTTGCTGTGCAATACTCGGCTAAAAACGCACCAGACATCATCCAGATGGATGCTGCTTATGTCAACGATTATGCTGGCAGGGGGCTGCTCGCCGACCTGAAGGATTTGGATGTCGCAAATATGGATTCGGCAACCGTTGACGGCGGTAAAGTAAACGGCACGTTATATGCCATGCCGCTTGGCGTTGCGGCGCTTGGTATGGTATACGACAAAACGGTTGTAGAAAAGCTTGACCTTACAGCACCGACATTCGGCTGGAGTTGGGATGATCTCTTCGCATTTGGTGAGGCAGCTAAAGCGAAGCTTGGCAAAGACAAATATGTGATGGTTGATCAAAGCGCTGACTTGGTTGATTACACTTCGTACCAATACAGCCAAGGCAAAGGCTATATCTTTGATGCGGAAGGCAACTTCGCGATTGATAAAGCAACATGGATCAATTATATGACCAAAATGGGTGAACTTCGTCAGAAAGGGATTCTGACACCTGCCGACATTACAACAACGGATAAAGAGCTTGATCCGCAGCTAGACAGCGTAATTAACGGCACTGCTGTGCTGCGTCATACTTTCTCGAACCAAGTAAGTGCTATGGAGGCTTTGAAGCCTGGTGCTTTTGGTTTTGCCTCGATGCCAAAGGGAACGGAAGCTGGCGGCTGGCTGAAGCCTAGCATGTTCTGGAGCGTAAACGCACAATCCAAGCATCAGGCAGAAGCGATTGAGTTCGTGGATTGGTTCATTAACAATGAAGAAGCAGGCAAGACGCTTGGTCTGCAGCGTGGTACGCCGGTCAGCTCTAAAGTTGTTGCTGCTATTGAGCCGAGCTTCAGCGATGCCGATAAAGTATCCCTTGATTTCCTGAGCAAAGTGACTCCTGATGCACAACCGTTTATTAATGACCCTAAAGGCTGGGGCACGTTCAAGAACGACTACAAAACGGTTGTAGAAAAGCTGCAATTCGACCAATCGACTCCAGAAGAAGCATATGAAGAACTCATGAAAGTCGCTGCGAAATACGCAGAAGAAGCGAAAAAATAAGTATGGAGTGTAGTGAGGATTGGCCGGTTTTCTGGGCCGGTCCTCTTGCTTTTGTAGGAACCTTTTAGACGGGGAGTGGAAAGATGAGAGAGGGATTAAGCGGGTTAATCATTAATGCGGCAACGGGATATGACATTCGTACAGAGTGGAGTACGCCTATTAAGCATGTCTGGAGCATGGTTGTGCGTGATCATGAGGCTGTCTTCGGAGAGATTCCAAGGCTTGGTGGCAACGCAGGTATCGTAATTCGTTATGCTAAAGAGGGAGATTTATGTCCGGATTGGGCGGAAGGCTTTTGTTTTCAATTTGTAGATGGGGAAGCAGGGCCTATGCTGCACATTATCGGCAGGGATGAATTAGGCGTTATTTATGGCCTTCTTCATTATAGCCATACGGTGCTGGGTGTCGATCCGTTCTGGTTCTGGGCGGAGCTTGCTCCTGCAAAGCGTGATTCAATTTTAGTGCCCGCTATCCCATATGTAAGCGTGGAATCGAAGGTTCGCTATCGAGGCTGGTTCGTGAACGACGAGGTATGCCTAATTGGCTGGAAGGAGCAATACCCTCCATCAGAGGAAGTATGGATGCCGGTATTCGAAGCTTTACTTCGCTGCGGAGGCAATATGGTCATTCCGGGCACTGACCTTCCTAAGACTGGCATTCATGCGAAGCTTGCTGCAGAGATGGGGCTTTGGATTACACATCATCATGCGGAGCCGCTTGGTGCGGAGATGTTCCTGAGGGCTTTCCCAGGTAAGCAGGCCAGCTACAAGGAGCATCCGGAATTATTCGAGCAGTTATGGCGTGAAGCGATCGAACATCAGAAGAAAGATAAGATTGTTTGGGTGCTGTCGTTCCGGGGACAAGGTGATAAGCCATTTTGGGAAAACGACCCGGCATTCGATACACCTGAGAAACGTGGGAGGCTGATCTCCTCCGTTGTACAGAAGCAGTATGACATGATCGCTGAACAAGTGGATCAGCCTGTCTGCTCTATGGCAATGTACGGGGAGATCGCTGAGCTGTACAAGCAGGGTCATATTCAAGTGCCAGATGGTGTTATTAAAATGTGGGCAGATAATGGCTACGGCAAAATGGTATCAAGAAGACATGGCAATCTGAATCTGCGTGTACCCGCGCTGCCGGAGATTGGAGATGAAGGGAAGAACGGTGTGTATTATCATGTGACGTTCCATGATCTGCAGGCATCCAATCATTTGACGCAGTTTCCAGCATCTGCTCAGCTTATCGTTGATGAGCTTAGTAACGCATTTGCCGTAGGGGCGAGCGGGTATTTGCTTGTTAATGCAGGGAACATTTTGCCGCATCTGTATACACTTGATTTATGTGCGCAGTTATGGCGAGATGGAAAAGCTGATGCTGATACGCAACTACGTTCGTTTGTGGAGCGGTTCTACTCTTCAGAGCAAGAGAGTATCATTCGGCTGTATCAGGATTATGCGGAGAATACGATCCACTACGGACCAAATGACGATGACCGTGCGGGAGATGAGTTCTATCATCATCCTGCTCGTATGATTGTGGGACATTGGCTGCAGGGAAGAACGGATACGAATACCCGTCTTATCTGGGCGTCAGGTGATGTTTCCTTTATTGAACAAGTAAAGTGGTTCAGACAGAAAGCGGAGCAGGCGATCCCTGGATGGGAGCAACTGTTGAAGCAAGGCATAGCGGTGGCGGACCGATTAACGGAAGTTGAGCGGAATAGGCTTGCTGTTCAACTGCTCGTGCAAATTGAACTGCATCTGAGTGGATGCAAAGGACTTGCTTCTATCTGTGCGGCTTATGAGAGCTGCCATGTAGAGCAATATCCTCAGGCATTCATACATGCTTCTCATGCCATATGGAATTACACGGCTGGACAAGAGGCATTAGACCGCGCAGCAACTGGACAATGGGACAACTTTTACCGTGCAGATTGGTTGACCAACATAGCTAATACCGTTAACCATTGTGAGACAGCTCGTAAATTCCTGCGTCTGCAAGGAGACAGCCCAGATATGTTCCTCTGGTACAAGGAATATCTGATGCCAGAGACTGAGAAGCATATCTACTTGGAAAATACACATCGCAATCCGCTGCAAGATGATGAGCTCGCTAAGAGATTGGATGAGAGGTTTAACTCAGCTGGACACTAGTTGGCTTATAGCAGAAATAGCCTCTGTCTTACGCCGTACAGCCAAGAGTTAAGGCCCCTAAAGGATCTTAACCTCATCAAATAAGCCAGCATCATGCAACTTAAGGCCCTTTGGGGACCTTAAGCTCTGCAAAATACACAACAAACGGCGAGATTTTAGCGCTCATTTTGTATTTAAGGTGCCTAAAGGACCTTAACCTCTCCATATAGGCCAGCATCATAGAGCTTAAGGTCCTTTAGGGACCTTAAGTTCTTTTTTTACTCGTGAGAAATGGTTCCAGCCCGGATTCCTTGGTATAGTTAATAGATATATAGCGCACGAAATGAGGTTAATTCAATCATGTCTATCAAAACAAACGCCTGCCGGAAACTGGACTCCATGCGTATTTCCTATACCTTACATGAGTACGAGTGGGATGAGGATCAGCTCGACGTCGATACCGTTGCTGCCAAGGTGGGCTTACCGCCAAATCATTTATATAAAACTTTAGTTCTAAGAGGAGATAAGACGGGAGTAATTGCTGCCTGCATCCCGGGGGATAAGGAACTGAACCTGAAAAGTCTCGCGAAAGTAAGCGGCAATAAGAAGGTAGAGATGGTCGCGGTTAAAGAGATCGAGGCTCTTACCGGATACATCCGTGGTGGAGTATCACCTCTTGGAATGAAGAAGAAGTACCCGTTCTACTTGCACGAATCCGTGCTTTCGATGGAATTGGTCAGTATCAGCGCAGGTAGGCGCGGACTGCAAATCTTCCTCAGTGGAAACGATCTGGCAAAGGCTTCAGAAGGAAGATTAGTTGATATTGTAGATTAAAAAGATTGAACGATCCTCGAAACGGCAAGCCTGATGATATTAACTTGTCAGTTGAAGGATCGGTGACCCGATTGAAGATTATTGGAAGAATAGGTGTATCCATTCTGTTGTCCTTATTGCTGGCATGGGCTGTGCTTTTTCTCAGCTACTTCGGTAATGTTCTATGGAAACAATTTAAGGGGGAACGGAATGTCAGCCATTTTTTGAAAGCTGTTCAGCAGCAGCATTACGATGAGGCGGTCAGTCGGTTCGGTGAGCCGCTTAATAAAGAAAGTCTAAAGCAGCTTCAGCCGTTCCGACTAGTGAAGTATGGCCGTATTAATGCTGATTTTGATGATGGCTGTGTATGCAGCGGTCACGCTGAACTCACGTTTCAAGCAAAGGGTGCGCCGATTACAGTGCCTGCTCTATTTACGTTAAGAGAAGGCAATAAACCGGGCCAAATCTGTGCCCTAATGACTAAGGAACAGCGAGCATCCATGCCACAGTTAGCACAATGGAATATTGTGGTTTGCGGGAGCGATTCTTTTTAGAATTCTCCCTTATTCCGCCGCATATAGATGCTTCTTTCTCTGAATCCAAGCGACTTCCAGAATGCATAGCCCGTCTCATTCCCATGCATCACATCGATATCGATATCCTCTGTATCTAGCCGCTCAAGCAGCATCTCGAAAGCCAACTTGCCATATCTATTCCTTCTTTGTTCACGACAGATGAAGAACTGTCTTACATACAAAGGCTTCCTAGTATGATCTACTAACGCATAGCCGATCATTTCGTCTTCCCTCTTAAACAGGTAGGCGTTATAATCTGTACGAATAAACTGCCGCATTCTCACTTTCAGTTGTTCGATATTCATTGTATTATCGTGACGCTCATCCTCAATAAGCTGCTTATTCAGCTCAGCCAGAAGCTCCAAATCTTCTTCTGTACATACTCGCAACGTTAACATAAGAATCACCTCAATGAACCATTCGTGAAACAGAGTGATAACCCTGCAAAAACTTTTTTGAAATTCTTTTCATAACGATGTCGATCTTCTCTTTGTTCGTTCGTTGTTATAGTAAGAAGCGCAAAAACAATCGTTAGGGGAGATACAAAATGAAAACTGTAATTTCAAAGGACGGCACTAAGATTGCTTATGATAAAACCGGGCATGGTCCAGCGCTCATACTGGTAGCGGGGGCATTCAGCTATAGGAAGTTTCCGGGTCAGGTTGAGCTTGCTCAAGCTTTGTCTAAGCAATACACCGTCTACAACTATGACCGCCGTGGCCGCGGCGACAGCGGCGATGCCTCGTCTTATGCGATTGAACGTGAGATCGAGGACCTGAATGCCATCATTCAGGAAGCAGGTGGTTCCGCCTATGTCTGGGGATTATCCTCCGGTGCGGTGCTTGCACTGCAGGCGGCAGCGAGTGGATCCAGCATTACGAAGCTCGCGCTGCATGAGCCGCCGTTTATTGTTCAAGCATCGGATCCCAAACCGCCGAGTGATTTTACCGAATATGTCGCGAAGTTAATTGCTGCTGATCGGCGCGCCGAAGCCATCAAATATTTTATGACCAAGGGTATGGGGGCACCTTCCTTCGTTATTCCGTTAATGAGAATTATGCCGGGAGTGTGGTCGAGGCTGATGGCTGTTGCACATACGTTGCCTTATGATGCGGCCCTGCTCAAAGGTTATGTAGGAGGTCAATCGCTGCCTCGGGAAAAATGGAAGGCCGTGACGATGCCAACGCTTGTGCTGGAAGGCACAGAGAGTCCAGCAACGCTGCGCCATGCTGCGCAGGAAACGGCTGAAGTATTGCCGAATGCACAGCTTATCAGCAAGAAGGGTCTTGGCCATACGAAGAAGCTGCACACCACGATGGTGTCGCAGGAGCTCATGTCATTTTTCGCAGTCTAAATCATATAAAACAGGAGGTTATGGATATGAGATTTATGATGATTGTAAAAGCAACAACGGATTCGGAAGCGGGCGTTCTGCCAAGTCAGGAGCTAATCGATGCGATGCAAAAATATAACGAAGAGCTGGTGAAAGCAGGTGTCCTGCTGGCCGCCGATGGATTGATGTCGAGCGCAAGTGGTATTCGGATATCGTATCCGGAGCCTGGAGGGAAGCCGAAGGTGGTGGATGGTCCATTCACCGAAGCGAAAGAAATGATAGCGGGGTATACGCTCATTGAAGTGAAATCAAGAGAAGAAGCGATTGAGTGGGCGCTTCGTATGCCGGACCCACATGGCTTCGGACAAGGTGAGATTGAACTTCGCCAAGTATTCGAGTTTGAGGAACTTATGGAAGACCCCGTATCACGAGCTAAGGAAGAAGCTCTTCGCAAGCAGGTAGATGAGCTTAAAAAGGCGTGAGCGCCTCCCAAACCCATCGCACCATTGATACGATCTGGCGTATGGAGTCGGCGAAGCTGATTGCCGGATTAGTGCGGATGGTGAGAGATGTGGGGCTTGCAGAGGATTTTGCTCAGGATGCCTTGGTTATTGCACTTGATCGTTGGCCGGAGTCTGGCATCCCTGATAATCCGGGGGCTTGGCTCATGACCACGGCGAAGCGCCGGGCTATTGATTTGCTGCGGCGTAACAAGCTTCGTGATCAGAAATATGTCGAAATAGCCCGGGAAATAGATTTATATACAGAAGACGATATCGATCGTGCCTTGGATGGAGAGATCGAGGATGATCTCCTCCGCTTGATTTTTATGACCTGCCACCCCGTGTTATCACAGGATGCCAGAGTTGCTCTAACCCTTCGCTTGTTATGCGGGCTGACGACCGATGAGATTGCTCGCTCTTTTCTAACGGCGGAATCAACAGTTGCCCAGCGGATTGTCCGGGCGAAAAGGACGTTAAATGCAGAGAAAGTCCCCTTTGAGGTACCGGTGGGCAAAGAGCTTGCGGAACGGTTATCCGCTGTGCTTGAGGTCATCTATCTCATGTTTAACGAAGGGTATTCCGCAACCTCCGGACAGAATTGGACACGCCCGCTACTCTGCCAGGAAGCGCTTAGACTAGGGCGTATCCTTGCCGCCATTGCACCAAGCGAACCGGAGGTTCATGGACTAGTTGCCTTAATGGAAATCCAATCTTCACGACTCCGAACACGGATTAATGCAAAAGGGGAACCTGTACTTCTCATGGATCAGAACCGGGCGCAGTGGGATCAATTACTTATCCGCCGTGGGCTTACTGCCTTGGAACATGCGCGGAAGCTGGGACGAACGCTTGGTCCGTATGCGATTCAGGCTTCCATCACGGCTTGCCATGCGGTGGCTCGTACCCCGTCGGATACGGAATGGATTCGAATTGCTGCCCTATATGAAGCGCTGCTCAGAATAACGCCTTCACCTATTGTGGAGTTAAACCGTGCTGTAGCCATCGCCATGGCATTTGGTCCTGCCTATGGACTGCAGCTTGTCGATGAGTTGTACGGGGAGCCTTCGCTGCAAGGCTATCATCTGCTTCCAAGCGTTCGTGGTGATCTATTGGAGAAGCTGGGACGTTTGGAAGAAGCCCGTACCGAGTTTGAACGTGCTGCTGCCATGACTCGTAATGAGCAGGAGCGAACGTTATTGCAGAAGCGCGCAGCAGCATGCTTGCAGGAAGGAGGATAGCCATTATGCGATATATGCTCATGGTGAAGGCAAATGGATATACCGAGGCAAGAGTGAAACCAAGCGAGGAACATAACGCCGCCATGCTTGCGTATCAGCACTCTCTGGCTGAGGCAGGTGTATTGCTTGCCGCCGAGGAGCTTCGGCCAAGCTCAGCAGGGATACGAATTACGTATGCAAAGGGCAGCGAAAAGCCGGAGGTTTTGGCGGGACCTTTTCCAATCGATCCGGCGCTTGTTGCGGAGTTTACGTTGATTAATGTCGACACGGAAGAAGAGGCACTCGACTGGGCGATGCGTATGCCGATTCCAGCAGAACGTGGTGCTTCCTATGCGATTGAACTACGAAGGCTGGAGGATAAGAAGGAGAATTCGCGTGATCCAAAGCTGTTCACGCTGGAGGCTGAATTAAAAGATTATCTTCGATTGTAGTTTCAAGGCTTATGAGCTTACAGTTGACGGGCAATTATGATAGCATAGAGCTTGGCAATTACTCTAATTTAGGGAGTGTTACAGGTAATGATTAATCAACTCGGGCAAGTGATGTTGTACGTGAATGACCAGGAGAAGGCAAAGGAATTCTGGACGGAGAAAGTTGGCTTTAAAGTTGTCGCTGAGGAAGAAGCGATGGGCCAGAAATGGATTGAGCTTGCTCCCGAAGGCGCACAAACATCGATCATTCTCCATGATAAAGAAGTAGTTGCCAAAATGTCGATGGGAGTAAACCTCGGCACGCCTTCGCTCATGTTCTTCTCTGACAAGCTGGATGAACTGTATAGCGAATTTAAGAATAAGAACGTTAAAGTCGGAGAGCTGGTAGAACTGCCTTTCGGACGAGTATTTAACTTTGCTGATGAGGAAGACAACTACTTCGCCGTGATGGAGAGAAAATAAATCAATGACAGGTCCTGATGATCATGTAGATCATCAGGGCTTTTTTATTTTGGAATAAGCAAGCAACTTCTGATCCCTATATCACGTTTTAGGTGTAGGTGAATAGGGGAGGAATGACTGATGAAAATAGGCATGATTACTATACTGTTCATTGTTATATTGCTATCTGCCTGCGGTAACGGCAATGATACGAAAGGCGCCAACGATACTAATGGTGTAAGCATTGCTCAAGGCACTGAAGATAAGCTAAAGCAATCAAACGACACGGTCACAAGCAGAGATGCAAGCTGGCCTTTTAATAAAATGATCAAATTTCAAGACAGAATTTATGTTGGATCGGATGAAAAAGTAGAGTCGGTAGACGGCAAGATCGGTTCGATCAAGCAGCTTCTAACGGAAGAGGTCTATCACGAGGATGATGAAACGTCCAACTACTATAAAGAGGGGACGGGGCTCTATCAAATAACAGGCGCTCCTGTCGAATCCGCCATTGCGGTCGAGGCGGCGCCAGGTCAATATGTGAGAGCAGTACCTGTCCAGGACATGCTTGGAGGAGGAGAATAAGAAAAATAAGAGAGGGACAGCCAATGGCTGTCTTTTTTCGTTTTTGGAATAATAAACGAAACATCCCCATCGAAAGGAATGAGTAGAATTAAGATTCGGTTTGTTATACTGCTGACTTTGCTATTTCTAGCAGTTACTCCCCACTCCGTTCATGGAGATCCAGCCAAGTATGATCCAGAAGACGGATTTCACCAATACATAAATTGGTCCAATTACGCGAGGAAAGAAGCGGAGAGCAGATACCCGGAGGCCTCTGCTGTTAATTTTCTCTATGTGGGTTGTAAGGCGAAGCCCTATACGGGCAAATATTATGTGTATAAGTTCTGGATGCACAGCAGTGAACGCGAATTTGGAGTATACGTCACCCTGGATGTTGATCATCGGAATAAAAAGGCTCGAGTAGTTAAGGTGGAGGAAACCGATGTCTTCATCTCGTCTTATGGTAAATGGGGGAAATTTGCCTCACAAGCAACTCATAAGCAGTTTCCAGAGTGGAATGTAAAAAGCTATAGTCCATTTGGCTGTACGTTTATGAAGGAGAATGTTGCAGAGCAGAAATTTAGGCTATGGCTGACCAATGAAGATAAGAATATGATCATGCAGATTATAATTCATTACAACATCGATTCGGAGCAGGTAACCGGTGTGAAGTATAAGTTGATTCGCAGCTTCTAGAGAAGGGCTAAGAGAGAATGAATTATCTGAACCAAATGGAATAAGACCCTGGCAGGGTCTTATTCCATTTATCTAGGCTACTTTTGTAATGAATAAGACCCTCGTAGGGTCTTATCTACTTGTAACTAGACAGATTCCGCACGATATTCCGCCATTTCTCTCTGATAAGACCCTGCCAGGGTCTTATTTCGTTTATCCAACCTTCTTTCGTAAGCGATAAGACCCTCGTAAGGTCTTATTGCCTTGCAACTAGTCAGATTCCGCACGATATTCCGCCATTTCCCTCCGATAAGACCCTGTCAGGGGCTTATTTCCATATACCTGCTAAACAACTCCCACCAAATATCACATCACTTACCTCATGTCAGCAATCTCATCAATCTCCTCCACTCATCAAGTTTAACCCCCCTTGAAGTATGGTCATAATGGGAAGGATAGACATTCATCCAGGGGGTTGCTTACTTATGTCTCGGAAAAATCGTTCAAGCTCCAATGACAACAATAAGATGCCCGAGTACGCTGATATCCCCATAGATCCTACGGTTGAACTTAATTTACATCGACTGAAGCATGATCTTGGCGGCAGCGACGATCTGATAATGCGGGAAATTCGTTATGATGGCATGAGGTTTGCATCTGCAGCGGTTGTGTATATAGACGGGCTGTCTAATGCGATGGCTATTAATCAATATATTTATGATGTATTGGACTATTCTTTATCTCATCATCATGCGGAAAACCCCTCTTCTGTTGATGCCGCTGGTCTTGCGAAAAAGCTGATAAGCGGGATGGGGGCAATCAGCAACGTATCGGAGATGGCCACTCTTTATAAGAACCTGTTGTCAGGCCAAGCCATTATATTGCTTGCGGGACAAAAGATCGCATATTGTGCGGATATCCGCGAATGGAAGGGCCGTGACGTCACGGAGTCGACGAACCAGACTTCTATTCGTGGACCCCGGGAAAGCTTCACCGAGACGCTCCGTACCAATACTTCGCTGATCAGACGTAAAATAAAAGATCCAAGACTTTGGCTTGAGACGGTTACGATAGGCCAAGTCACAAAAACAGATGTGACCTTGATGTATCTGAACGGAGTAGTCAAGCCTTCAGTTCTTCAAGCAGTCCGCTCGAGGCTTAGCAAGATCGAGATCGATGGTATTCTAGACAGCGGATATATCGAAGAGCTGATTGAGGATGGCAGATGGTCTCTGTTTCCTACGGTCTTTAATACAGAACTCCCGGACAATGTTGCAGGTCAACTGCTCGAAGGGAGAGTAGCTATTCTGGTGGAGGGGACGCCTAACGTCTTAATTGTGCCCACACAGCTTGTAGCCTTTTTCCAATCAACTGAAGATTATTACCAGAGAACGTTCTATGCGAGCTTACTTCGGATTCTCCGGTTTGGGAGCGTCTTTATTTCATTGCTGTTCCCATCTCTATATATCGCGATTACAACCTTTCACCGTGATATGCTTCCGGCCTCACTGCTTATTTCACTGGCTGCCCAACGGGAAGGCGTACCGTTCCCGGCATTTATTGAAGCGCTCATTATGGAGATTACGTTCGAGATATTAAGGGAGGCAGGCCTGCGTATGCCACGTGCGATCGGGCAGGCGGTATCCGTTGTTGGTACGCTTGTAATCGGTCAAGCGGCGGTGGAAGCAGGCATCGTATCTGCAGCGATGGTTATTGTCGTATCCATTACCGCGATTTCGACTTTTACGGTTCCGGCATATAGCATGTCGATACCGATACGTATACTGCGTTTTGTTTTCATGGTGGTGGCGGCAAGCTTTGGCCTGTTTGGGATCATTATGGGCTTCTTTGTCCTCTTGCTCCATCTATGTGCTTTGCGTTCCTTCGGAGAGCCGTTTATGGCTCCGCTGTCGCCATACAAAAAAACGGATATGCAGGACACCTTGTTCCGTTTGCCAAGATGGCTCGTGTTCAAAAGGCCGGATACCTCTCTCGAAGCCGAAACGAGCAGAATCCGCAAGAGTTAAGGAGGCACCATCATGTTCTATAAATTTGCCATATCAATGCTGTGCCTCCTGATGCTGACAGGCTGCTGGAGCAGAAGGGAGCTGAACGAGCTTCTGATAGTGCTGGGGATTGGGGTAGATTGGAAGGATGGACATTATCTTGTTTCGTACCAGGTTGTAAACCCAAGCGAGATCTCCAATCAGCAAAAAAGAGGGGATCGTCCGCCGAGCACTCTTTTTCAGGGAAGAGGAAGAACGTTGTTTGAGGCCGCCAGATCGGTTACCACCGAAGCACCGCGCAAGGTGTATTTAGGGCATTTGCAAATGTATGTGATCGGTGAGGAAGCAGCAAGAAGAGGCATTAACGAGTTAATAGACGTCTCCGCCCGCGATAATGAAACACGGCTGGATTTCAATATTATCATCGCAAAAGGAAGCAAAGCGGAGGATGTTCTGAAGCTGTATACGCCGCTGGAGAAGCTGCCGAGCTACAGCATGCAGCAGTCGCTGCAGAACTCCGAGAAGAATTGGGCGCCAACGATTGCCGTGACGTTGGATGAGGTCATAAATAAGCTCTCTTCGCAAGGAAGCGAGCTTGCTTTGACCGGTATACGGATCATTGGCAGCCCTGAAGAAGGACAAACAAAGCAAAACATAGAGAAATTTATGCCGCCGAGCCGATTCCGCTATTCGGGTATTGCAGCATTCAAGAATGATAGGCTCATTGGCTGGCTAAACGAAAGGGAGAGCAGGGGCTATACCGATATTACGAATAATCTGGATAGTACTACGATCGCTGTACCATGCGGGGAACAGCGATATTTAGGAGTAGAGGTGACTTCTTCGGATTCAAAAATCAAAACAAAGGTTGTAGACGGAAAACCGGAGGTGCAAGTTGACATCCGGACAGAAGGAAATGTCGTCGAGAGAACATGTGAGGATGTTGACTTATCCAAGCCTGAAACGATCGAGGAATTAGAGGTTAAAACGAAACAAATTATTCAATCTAATATTGAATCTGCCGTTGCACGGGCCAAGGGGATGAAGTCGGATATTTTTGGCTTTGGCACCCAGATGGAGAAAGAGCATCCTGCTTTCTGGAGCCAGGTCAAGGATCAATGGAGCGATGAATATTTTCCGGTGATTAAGGTTGATTACAAGATCCAGATGTTTATCCGGAATACCGGCACGGTAATGAATAGCACGATCAGATAAGGAAAGGGGAGCAGCAAGAGATGGCATCCGTATTAGCGGTTCTGGCTCTAGCGGCGGGCATCTTCTGGCTGGAAGCGCCTGGTCTTATCCGCCGGAAGCAATTCCGCGAGCTAGTTATATTCCTTGTGCTTCTTTTGGCGGGAAGTACATTGTATAGTGCTCTGATGCTTCAAGTGAAGCTCCCCAATCCTTTTATGCTTGTCAAATGGATGTACGAATGGACTGGGGGGGCAACAATGTAAAGGGAAAGGGGGAAGTCAGGTATGCAGATTTATAAGAATAGTAAAATATCGATCAGGCAGTTTTGCATCCTTATCATGATCGGAACGGTTGGCGATTCAATCCTTATTATGCCTACTATTACGGCGGTCTCCTCCAAGCAGGATGCCTGGCTGTCCATGCTGCTTGCCTTTATTGGCGGGCTTGCCACAGGCGGATTGTTCGCGGCTATTGCCAATAAGCTTCAGCGGGTAAGCTTATATGAAGCGATCCGGCAAAGGCTGGGCGTATGGTTCGGGGGCTTCTTTTTTCTTCTCTTTCTATTTGCCTCGTTTATGTGTTGTTTGACCTTGCTCAGCGAGATGAGCCAATTTATGACGATGCAATTGATGCCGGAGACTCCTGTTACGGCAATCATTTTGTTTTTTTTAACGGTCGTTATCATTGCTTACCGGTATGGGATCGAAGCTTATGCAAGAATGGGCGAGCTGCTGTTTCCGGTCTTTATGGGACTGTTTGTGATGCTTGTTGTCTTCCTGTTGCCCCAAGTGGAGTGGACGAATGTTAAACCAATTATGACGAAGGGTATCCTTCCGATTATGTCCGGGGCACTGCCTGCTTATTGTACGGGGTTCGTTGAAATGGTTGTGCTGCTTATGCTTGTTCCGTATGTTGCAGGCAACAGCAAGCTGACGAAACCGATTCTGACGGGCTTTGCAGTAGGGGGCATGGTCCTATTCCTGATTGTACTCCTCTGTGTCTTTGTACTCGGGCCAAGCCTGATGGAGACCAAATATTATCCAACCTTTGTTCTCGCCCAGAAAATTATGATCGGTCATTTTCTTGAACGAATAGAGGCGGTCATGGCCTTTTTATGGATTATTACGGTATTTTACAAAACCGTGCTTCATTTTTTCACCATTACGACGGGCCTTGCGCAAGTATTTCAACTGCAGGAGAGCAAGATGCTGACCATTCCTCTTGGCATGATTTTGCTGGTTGGAACGGTTGTAGGTACACCCAATATCGTCATTTACAACAAGATCCTGATTGAGTATTATCCGTGGTTTGATCTAACCTTTTTCCTTGTGCTGCCGCTCATTATTCTGTGTCTCTTGCTGGCATTCAAGCCGAAACAGCAGAAGAAGCAGCAGCAACAGCGGGAGCAGCAACAGCAGCAACAACAAAATTAGGCGAAATTTTTTCCAAAAAACTCTTGTTCTTGGCGCGTGAGCATGTTAATATGGGTCTATAAATAATAAAACATGAAATATGAAATATTATAGAGGTGACCCTAATGGCACGCTACAATTCCGAAGAAGAAGTTCTCGCCAATTACGATCCGAAGAAATATCGGACACCAGATGGCTATACAAGTGATATTGCCGTATTCACAATCATTAGCGAGCCGATCGCTCCAAATAAACCGCCGAAGAGGATACTTAAGCTGATGCTGATTCGCCGGGCCCAGCTTGATGGTGAAGGAAACCCGAATATTGAAGGTGGGAAATGGGCGCTGCCAGGAGGGTTTATCGATCCTGAAGAAATTGCCTACGAAGCAGCAAAGCGTGAGTTATCGGAGGAGACAGGTGTTGAGGGCATTCACATTCAACACTACGGTGTCTACGATAAGCTTGGCCGGGATAAGCGAGGCTGGATTATATCCAACGCCCATTACGCCATTGTCCCGGAAGATTATCTGGAGAAACGCAAAGCAGCAGATGATGCTGAGGATGTTGCCTTGTTCACGATCGAGGAGCTCAAGGAGCTGAATCTGGCCTTTGACCACCGTGAAGTTATCCAGGATGCGTACCAAATTATTCGGCAGCATATGCTGCTCTCTACGGTTGCACGCAACTTCCTGCCGCAAGAATTTACGTTAAGTGAATTGCAAAGTGTGCTCCTGACTGTCACGGACAGCCCGAAGGTTGCGAAATATTCGACGTTCCGCAATCGTGCAGAGAGACTCCCGTTCATCGAAGTTGTGAAGACAGATGGCGAGACAAAAACTACATCAAGAAACTCCAAGCGGCCATCAAATTTGTATCGGTTCAAAGAGGGTGAACCACTGGAGTCCATCTACTTCTAAGGGTATTGTCACATTACCTGTTCTTTTTAGAAATAATATTTCATAAATCATGAAATAAGGAATATGGGGAGAGAATTTGAGATGACGACAAATAATCTGATCATTACTCCGTTTGAGCGGCTGTTCCAAGTGCAGGAGATTGGCGGTAAAAGCTCCATTACCATTAATGAAGTACTGGCTCAAGCGGCTGAAGAGCAGTTTACACCAGCAAGCGAAGATATCGATCGGAACCTGCTGCTGGTCATCGATCAGCAGAACAGCTTCATCGAAGGCGGGGATTTAGGCGTACCTGGCTCAGTACAAGACACTGCTCGAATTGGAAAATTTATGTATCAAAATTTGCATAAAATCACACAAATAGCGTTGACGAAGGATGTTCATACACCGCTGCAAATTTTCCATCCTTGCTGGTGGAAGGACCGAGATGGGCAGCATCCGAGGCCTGTTGAGACGGTCATAACAGTCGAGTCAGTTATAAGTGGAGAGTGGACGCCCGTCTTCTCGCCGGAAGAGAGCCTAGCTTATCTTCATGAGCTGAAGCGTGGTGGGAAGCGGGAGCTCCGAATTTGGCCTTATCATTGCCTTGAAGGAACAAACGGCGTGGAATTCGAGAGCCAATTCATGAATCTTGTCTACTTCCATACTGGAGTTAGAAGAAGCACACCGGTTATTTTGGCGAAAGGGCAGGATCCTTTAAGCGAGATGTACGGAGCATTCTATCGGGAGGATGGCGTAGCAAGTGAAGCCAATCGAGCTTTCCTCGATGGAATGCTGGCATACAGCAACATATATATTGCAGGTCAAGCGTTATCGCACTGCGTACTCGATACTTTGAAGCATATCCTGGAGCATCATGCGGCGAACCGGACTTTTACGAGCAGCATTCATCTGCTTATAGATTGCTCGAGCCCGATTCCGGGCACTGAACAGCTGACGGAAGCTGCAATTAAAGAGTTAGTTAATCAATATGGCATTCAGCTTGTGGAAGCAGAAGGCCTGAACATATAACAAAGCGGAGGTAATGGGAGATGGAGAACATGAAGGTTACTACAAAGCAGTATACGGACGACAGCCTCGCGCTGCATACCGATCTATACCAGGTTAATATGGTGGAGACATACTGGGCAGAGGGGATGAGTGAGCGGAAAGCGGTGTTTGAACTCTTTTTCCGCAAGCTGCCTTTCGGAAATGGTTATGCCATATTCGCTGGACTGCAGAAAATTATTGAATATGTGCAGAGCTTTGAATTCTCGGCGTCCGATATCGCTTATTTGAAGGATGAGCTTGGTTATGAGGAGGATTTCCTAGAGTACCTTGGGAAGCTTCGCTTCAACGGTAAAATAACCGCAATGCGTGAAGGGGAGCTCGTATTTGGTAATGAAGCGATTCTTCGTGTGGAAGGAACGCTGGCGGAAGCTCAGTTTATTGAGACTGCGCTGCTCAACATCGTTAATTACCAGACCTTAATTGCAACAAAAGCATCGAGAATCCGCAATGTGATAGGAGAAGATGCGCCGCTTCTCGAGTTCGGAACACGTCGTGCCCATGAGATGGACGCTGCACTGTGGGGATCGCGGGCTGCGATTATTGGCGGCTGCGATGCGACATCCAATGTACGCTGCGGCAAGCTGTTTGGCGCGAAAGTGTCGGGTACCCATGCACATGCCATGGTGCAGGCGATGCTGGATGAATATGAAGCTTTTCTCCGGTATGCGAGACGCCAGAAGCAGATGAACCGCAAATGTGTGTTCTTAATTGATACGTACGATACGCTTAAATCGGGAATTCATAACGCCATTCGAGTTGTGCAGGAGCTTGATATTAAAGACTTGTTCGAAGGTGTTCGGCTTGATTCAGGCGATCTCGCTTATCTGTCGAAGGAAGTCCGCAAGCTGCTTGATAAAGCGGGCTTCAAGCAGACGAGAATCTACGCGTCGAATGATCTAGATGAATATACGATTATGAATCTTCAGTCGCAAGGGGCTGTTATTGATGCATGGGGAATTGGTACAAAGCTTATTACCGCGTATGATCAGCCGGCGTTAGGTGCAGTCTATAAAATTGTGGCGATTGAAGATGAAACTGGAAATATGGTCGATACGATCAAAATTTCGGGTAATCCAGAGAAAGTGACAACACCAGGCGTTAAGAAGCTGTACCGGATTATTAATCTGGTGAATCAACGTTCGGAGGGCGATTATATCGCACTGGAGGACGAGAAGCCGCAGGAGGAAGGACGTCTGAAGATGTTCCATCCTGTCTACACTTATATCAGCAAATTCGTGACGAATTATGAGGCGAGGGAGCTTCATGCGGATATTTTCGTAGATGGCAAGCTGGTCTACGAGCTGCCGCAGCTGTACGAGGTGCAGGCTTATGCGAAGGGGAATCTGGGACTTCTGTGGGACGAATACAAGCGTAATCAGAATCCGGAGGCTTATCCGGTTGATCTAAGCCAGCGCTGCTGGGATAACAAGATGAACCTCATTCATGCGATGAAGGAGAAGGCGGAAGGAGTGGCAAAAGCCCAATGACAGTGAGCAAAGACCCGCGTAAAATCGGCATTTACGGCTCATCGTTTGACCCCATTACGAATGTACATTTATGGACAGCATCGACAGTGGCACATCGTAAAAGCTTGGATCTCGTTATTTTTCTTCCTTCCTCAAGCATGAGGCATGACAAGAAGACAAGTACATCCGATGAGCATCGGGTAAACATGATTAACCTCGCGATTGGTGACAATCTGAAGTTCGTTATGGATCCGTATGAGCTGCACGTACTAGCTGGCATGCAGTATACGTTCCATACGATGCGGCATTTTCGTGAGAAATACCCGGAGGATGAGCTCTATTTTATTATGGGAGCCGACCTTCTGGTCGATATTTCGGAGGGCAAATGGTCGCATGAGAAAGAATTGATAGAGGAAAATAAGTTTATCATAATGGCACGTAATGGCATTGATATGACGGAAGCGATATCCCGTTCGCCATTGCTCCGTAATCATGATGATGGCCGTTTCCAACTAATGAGCAAAGGGCTAGCGATGGAGATCAGCTCGACCTATATCCGGGATGAGTTCGGACGAGGCGGGGAGCCAAGATATTTGCTGCCGGATGCTTGTTATGACTATATTAAGAAGAATGGCTTGTACCGCAATTAACCAAAAATGAAGGAGGCGCATGGTGATGACCTTGCAGCAGCAGATTATTGATAAATTGGGTGTAAAGGCGCAAATTGATGCGCAGGAAGAGATTCGGAAAACAATTAATTTCATTAAAGACTACATGGTATTCGCGAGAAAAGCAGCGCTTGTTCTGGGTATTTCGGGAGGACAGGATTCGACACTTGCCGGCAAGCTTTGCCAAATGGCCGTCGATGAATTGAACGATGAATCGGGAGAAAAGACCTACCGATTTATCCCTGTCCGCTTGCCTTATGGCAATCAAAAGGATGAACAGGATGCGCAGGATGCGATTGCTTTTATTGGTGCGGATGGCTTTATTACGATCAATATTAAAGCAGCAGTAGATGCGGGAATGGCGGAATATGAAGCACGGACAGGGAAGAAATTAAGCGACTTTACGAAGGGTAATCGGAAGGCCAGAGAGCGGATGATTGCGCAGTTTGAGATCGCTGCGGAAGAGAATGGACTGGTCATTGGTACAGATCATGCGGCCGAGGCGATTACCGGCTTTTACACGAAATTTGGCGACGGTGCGGCGGATCTGACTCCACTCTACCGATTGAACAAACGGCAAGGAAAACAACTCCTCAAGGAGCTTGGCTGCCCGGAGCATCTCTACCTGAAGACACCTACTGCCGACCTGGAAGAAAATAAGCCGCAGCTCGCTGATGAAGTGGCACTTGGTGTGACCTATGACGATATCGATAACTACTTGGAGGGCAAGGAAATCGCAGAGGAGGATCGTCAAAAGATCGAAAATTGGTACACTCGTACAATTCATAAACGGGAGCAGCCAGTAACGGTATTTGATGATTGGTGGAAGGTTATTGCTGATAAATAAGAGGGTGAAACACGAAGTCTGTCCCAGTAAATGGGGCAGGCTTTTTTGTTAGGAAAAAGGGAATTTAATATATAGTCCATTAATACTAAATGAAAATAATTGTAAGAGATTGTTTTTATTTTCTGAAATATCTGCTATTCTACTGTTGATCTTGATCAGCTAATGGATTGGGGAGTGAATCATTTTGAAACCGGTTACAGTGTATGATATTGCCAAGGAAGCTAATGTATCGGTTGCAACGGTGTCTCGCGTTTTGAACAACACCGCCCCTGTGAAAAAGTCTACGAGAGATCGCATTGTAGAATTGATGAACAAGTACCAGTTTCAACCTAATGCATTAGCTCGAAGTTTGTCGAAGAAGGAAACAGGGATGATCGGCATTATTTTGCCGGACATTACGAATCCTTTCTTTCCGGCTGTACTTGCCGGGCTTGAGCAGGAGGCAAGGAGCAAAGGTTACACGTTCTTTCTATGCGATACGGTGTCGACGAACGGGGATTCGAAGGAGCAATATGAACGTGAATCACAATATCTCAGCCTGCTGATTGAGAAGCAGGTAGACGGTATTGTTATGATTGGCGGACGGATTAATCTAGCGAGGCCTAGCGAAAGCATGGTAACCGAAGTGGTTGATATAAGCAAACGTGTACCAACCCTGCTTATTAACGGTCATTTGCCAGGTCAGAATATCCATTCGATCTGTGTGGATGAACGCGAGGGAGGGGAACTTGCTACGCAGCATCTGATTGACCTTGGTCATAGAGATATTGGATTCATCGGCGGCTACCAGAGCATGGCGAACTCAATCCACCGTGTACAAGGTTTTGTGAAGACGATGGAGAAGAATGGGCTTAAGGTGCGCAAGGAATGGATTCTTGACGGAGGTTTTTCCGTTGAGAAGGGGAAGTTGTTTATGAATCATCTGCTTAGTCTGCCCGAGCGGCCTACTGCGTTATTTTGCGCGAATGATCTCGTAGCCATTGGTGCGCTTAAGTCAGCTTATAATGCTGGTCTTCGTGTGCCGGAAGACTTATCTTTAGTTGGGTTTGATGATGTTCCATATGCGTCGAACAGCATACCCGAGTTAACAACGGTCTCTCTTAAATGCTATGACGTAGGCAAATCTGCAGCCGAACATTTGCATCAGATGATTACGAAAAATAAGGTAAGCAGGAAGACCAAGATCAGGCCGGAACTTGTCATAAGAGAGTCGACAGCCCCTCCAAAAGGACTAAATTGAAGTTCTAGAAAAATATTTCAAAAAACTAATTGACAACGCTTTCAATTGTGATTTATTATCAAGGTGTCAAGTAATCCACTGTCCGAACAAAAAATGAAACCCGTTTCAATGTAACCGGCTATCATCATATTTTCCCAAAGAATGCACGTGAGAATACCGTAATCAAAAACAATTATTGTTTTGTCGGATCTAATGTGTATTTTATTTTAACTAAAAATGAAACGGGTTTCATGAAACGGGATACATAGCAATAGATCGGGGGTTATCTCATGAGCTTAGATACACAGGCAATATCGGCTGTTCAATTCGAAGCTAGTGCAGTACGCATACATGGAGAGCCAAAGTTCTTACTTAGCGCATCGCTCTTTTATTTCCGAATTCCAAGGTTGCTTTGGAAGGAAAGAATGGAACAGTTGAAGGCTTATGGCTACAACAGTATCGATGTATATTTCCCTTGGAACTACCACGAGCTGAAAGAAGGCGAATGGGATTTCGCAGAAGAGCGGGATGTTGAAGCTTTCTTGTCCGCTGCAAGCGACGCAGGACTTTGGGTAATCGCTAGACCGGGACCATACATTTGCTCGGAGTGGGATGGCGGCGCACTGCCAGCGTACCTGCAAGCTCAAGGAATTGAGATTCGCCAGAATGATCCAGTGTTTCTCAGTCGAGTAGCCGCTTGGTTCGACCGCATTATGCCTCTTCTAAAAGCTTATCAAGCCGGCGAAGGCGGAACCGTAATAGCGGTTCAACTCGATAATGAACTGGACTTCTACGATTGCAAGGATCCAAAAGGTTATATTGGCGCCTTACGTGATTTGACCCTAAGCCATGGCATTACAGTTCCGCTGTTCGCATGTGCTGGTCAAGGAGGTTTGTTGCAGGCAGCTGGAATCGCCGAAGGTGTTGCTCCAACCTGTAACTTTTACCCGGATAACCGTGATCCTGAATTCGAGCAGAAAGTTCTTCATTATGGAGGAATCATGGAGGAGCTGGGGTATCCGCTGCTCGTTACGGAGACGAACCGAGCGCATTACCTGCTTCGCCGCTTGATGGGATGTGGTGCCAAGCTTCTTGGTCCTTACCTTCAGGTATCAGGCACGGACTTCGGATTCACGAATGCGACGAATAACTGGGGTAAGCCGCTTGCTTTCATGACATCCGATTATGACTTCGGAGGAATGATTTCGCCGGAAGGACATATTCGGGCCGAAGCTTATGAGGGAAGGCTGCTTGGCCAACTGATTGAGACTTATGGAATAAAGCTTGCTGAGGCAAAAGCAGTTGGAGCAGTTGGAGAGCTTCGCGAGAACATCGCTGGCCCTTATGCATTGGAACTGAAGGACGGCGGAAAGTTGTTGTTCTTCACCAATCTGGATGACCAGGATAAAGAGATCACTCTTGATGATGTTGGCACCTTTACCCTACGTGGTGGACGATCACTTGCATTACCAATGCAGCTTCCGCTCACAAGTTGGGGAATGGAAGGAAAGCTTGAGCAATCGACGGCCGAACTGTACTTCGCAAAATCTGCTGGAGGCAAGCTGAGTCTAGCATTCCATACAGAGGGTGCAGGACAAATTCAGCTAAGTATTGAGGCAGATGAGTTTGAGTCAGAGGGTTGTTTTGTTGAGCAGCAGGACGGCAGACTGATTATCAGCTTCAATGGTGAAACAGATGCGGTATGCCGCGTGAAAGATCATACAGGAAGTCTTCTGACGGTAGTCATACAAGATAGATCTAAAGCGCTTTATATGGTTGAAATGGATGAAGAAGGATTAATGGTCATTGATTCACTGGAGAACAATCTGGTGAAGGAAGAGCAAGCAGTTACAAACTGGCTGCTTAGCAGCATTGATGCAGCAGAGCCCATGACATCTACAGAGGCCCGGCAGTCTATCGAGCATGCTTCATACTTGGAGCAAAACGGGATTTATAGAGGTTACGCATGGTATGAGGCGTCGGTTCCACCGCATAGTGAGAACGAAGTGCAAGGGATACTCATTAAAAACGGCAGTGATGTCCTATCGCTTTATGCGGATGGTACCTACCTAGGGACAATCGTACCGGGCGGCAGCAGCAGCTACCTTCCATTAACGGGAGGGCTGGAGCAAGGAAAGCTGCTTGCACGGACTGAGATATGGGGCCACTCGAACTTTGATGATTCCAGATTGCCAGGCTTACGGCTCCATGCAATGAAAGGGCTTACAGGAATGTCGCTTGTAACGAAGCAGCATGATCTCAGCCGCAATTGGAGTGTGTACCGGGCAACGGATCGCATCCTGCGAGAGGAGCTCACGGCCGAAGTCGACCGGAAGTTATGGCCGGTTGTGAACTTAGGCGGTTGGTTATCACCAGATCATCCGGCATTTGAATATTACCGGAAGAGCTTTATTCCGGGAGACAAAGCAAACAGCTGGACGCTTTATTTTGAAGGAATGCAATCGACGGCTCAAGTTTATGTAGACGGTAAATTCGCAGGAGATGTTAATCCGTTTGATCCTTATCTTGATCTGTCACCGTACCTAACGGCTGGACAGACGGCGGAACTTGCGATTTTCCTTGAGAGAGTTATCGGTCTTCCTCCAGGAAGAAGAGCGATCATGTACGAAGGTATTCAAGCATCGAATTGGACCATCAGTGGAGCAGAAGAGCCAGAGCTTCTGGCACATGCCGAAGCAACACGGACACAGGGACTTGAGGTCGAGCTGCCGCTGCAACTAGAGCCGGGTCAAACAGCTTGGCTGCATGGAGCGGTATCGAATTCAGAGAGCGGTGCCGGCTGGCGTGCAAATGTTTCAGGCTCAGGCCTTAAGCTGACCGTGTTTTTCGAAGGACATCTTGTTGGACGGACTTGGACACCTTCCCAGGAAGGACGGCCAGTCTTAACCGGAGGCGATCCGCATTCCGTATATCTGCCAGGTGTATGGTTCGATAAGAAGGAAGGCGAGATTGCAATCTTATTGGAAGCAGTCGATCAAGCTGGACCTTGCAAGCTGGAAGCGATAACACTTCAACCGGTGTAGTCAGAATTAATGCTTACGAAGTAAGAATCGCTACAAATGGCCAAGATTGGCCATTTGTGTAGCAATTCTTTTGGATGATGCTTACGAAGTAAGAATTTCCAAGTTCGGAAATTCTTTAGTCAATGCTTACGAAGTAAGAATCGCTACAAATGGCCAAAGATTGGCCATTTGTGTAGCAATTCTTTTGGATGATGCTTACGAAGTAAGAATTTCCAAGTTCGGAAATTCTTTTGAGGAGGGACTCAAATGGAAAAGGTTTTACAACCAGCTGTCCAGGCTAAGCCGATTAAGGAAAGCTCCGGCAGGATGAAACGATTTTGGAACAATAAAACACTGCTCCTAATGTGTTTGCCGGCAATTGCATTTTTCATCGTCTTTGCCTATCTGCCGATGCCAGGCGTGTACCTCGCCTTCATTCAGTACAATTATGCCGATGGTATTTTCAAAAGCCCGTTTGTTGCCTTTGATAACTTCCGCTTCCTTGTCATGAACGGCGATTTGTGGCGGTTGACCTTTAATACCGTAGCTTATAACCTTGCCTTTATCCTGCTGGGGAATGTGCTGCAAATATTCGTAGCTATCCTGCTTAACGAGCTGCGCCGTAAATGGTTTAAGAAAGTAGCTCAAACCTTATTGTTCCTGCCGCATTTTATCTCAGCGGTACTGATCGGTCTGATTGCTTACAACATTCTCAGTTATGATTACGGTCTGCTGAACCATATCCTTGCATCTATTGGCATGGATCCAGTGAAGGTCTACTCCAATACTCACGTATGGCCGTTCATTATCGTAATCACCTACCTTTGGCAGACAACAGGTTATGGCTCTATCGTATACTTCGCTGCCATTATGGGTCTTGATAGTGAGATTATTGAGGCTTCTGAAATCGATGGTGCAAACGCTTTCCAACGGATTGTTTACATCGTTATTCCATGGCTTAAGCCAACTTTCATCATCTTGCTGCTCTTCTCGCTTGGCGGCATTATGAAAGGGAACTTCGGTTTGTTCTACAACTTGGTTGGAGCAAACAATACGGCACTATACGCATCGACTGATATTATTGAAACTTATGTATTCCGTTCACTTATGACGAACTTCAACTTCTCTATCGGTAGTGCAGTAAGCTTATATCAATCGGTGTTTGGCTTCGTTATTGTTATAACGGCCAACTGGCTCGTTAAGAAGACGTCACCAGAAAACTCGTTATTCTAGGGGGGTGCTTTAATGGAAGAAAATATTGCAGAATCCAGAAGCATTCGGACAGATGCGAGCGAAGTCATTGTTAGAGCGTTTGGCTATATCGTGATTTCCATCTTTGCGCTTTGCTGTTTGCTGCCGTTCCTTCTCATACTGGGAACATCGTTTACCACTGAGTCGGCTATCAAGAAATTTGGCTTTAACTTCTGGCCGAAGGAATTTAGTACCTTTGCTTACAAAATCGTATTTGAGAATCCCGATATCATCGTAGGTTCTTATGTCGTAACCATCCTTATTACCGTAGTAGGTACGGCAGTTGGCTTGTTCCTCGTAGCAATGACTGGCTATGCGCTGCAACGCCCGGACTTTGGTTACCGGAATGGCATCTCGTTCTTTATCTACTTCACAACCTTGTTCTCTGGCGGACTTGTTCCTTTCTATCTGCTTGTTACGCAATATCTAAGCCTGAAGGATAATTACATGGCAGTTCTGCTGCCAGGACTTCTCAGCCCATTCCTAATCATTATGATGAAGAGCTTCGTCCGCTCGATCCCGCATGCGATTACGGAATCAGCGAAGATTGACGGAGCAGGAGATTTTACAATCTTCATCCGCCTTATTCTTCCGATGACAACACCAGCGCTCGCAACCATTGGTTTGTTTATCGCGCTAGGTTACTGGAATGAATGGTATAACTCGATGCTGTTCTTATCACCTAATATGGATTACCGCCCACTTCAGCTGTTCTTATATAACGTGGTTACCAGTGCCGATTTTGTTCGTAACTCTGCTGCAGCCTCCAATGTCTCGCTTCGGGATGTGCCGCTTGAGTCTATGAAAATGGCAACGGCTGTTGTTGCAACAGGTCCAGTTATCCTGTTCTATCCGTTCGTACAGCGTTACTTCATTAAAGGTATTACGGTTGGCGCTGTTAAAGGCTAATGTGCCGAAGGCCCAAGAGGCCTCTTCACATAACGGGCAAAGCCCGATATTGAAAAACAAAGGGGAGACGTGCATGTTTAAGAAAAGTTCTGCAATTTTGCTGTCTATCTTGATGGCTTCCAGCTTGGCAGCCTGCTCTGGTAATAACAACAAAGAAAATAAACCAGCAGACTCAGCTAAACCAAGTAACAACGCAAACTCAGAAGCATCTACAAACACTGGCGGCGATGCTGCCGTTGATACTTCCAAGTTCGTTAAAATCACCTATATGGTGCTTGGTAACAAGCCGACAAACGGACAGTTCGAAAAGGTACTTGCTGAAGTTAACAAAATCATGAAAGAAAAAATTAATGCAGAACTGGAATGGAAATGGATTGAATGGACGGACTGGCAAACGAAATACAACCTTGCGCTTGCTTCCGGTGAAGCTATTGACCTGATCACAATCGGTACAGACTGGCTTGATACGTGGGGTAACGCGCAACGTGGCGCCTTCATGAACCTGGATGATTTGCTTCCTAAATATGCACCTCAAACCTTTAACTCAATCCCTGCAGAAGATTGGGCAGAAAGTAAATACAACGGCAAAATCGTCCTCATCCCTGAAAATGATTACACACAATGGGTTAACCATGGCTTCTTCTACCGCGGTGACTGGGCGAAAGCAGCAGGCATCACAGAGCCAATCAAAGATTGGGATGGCATTGGCAAGTACCTGCAATACATCAAAGACACTATGCCTGATGTAATCCCTTGGGACGCTGTTTCCGGAACAAGTACATTTGGTGGATTTGATACTTCTTACACAAATAACCTTGAGCTGCCAATCTCGACAGGTTACCTGCCGGTATTCACGGCAAAATCTTTTGACGAGAAATTTACAATTAACAGCCCTGTCTTTGAAGATACAATGGTGAAATATGCAACAATGATGAAAGAATGGGCCGACAAAGGCTTCTGGCGTGAAGACGTACTGAATAACAAAAATGATACCCGAGCTTCACTTCGTGCAGGCCTAACCGGTATGGACCAGCATCACACACAAACGTTTGGCGGCCTTCGTGTCCAAATGGATAAAGACCAACCAGGTTCTGAGCTGCAGATGTTCCCATTTGCTCGTCAAGGCGGCAACAACCTGACTGAGCTGTCTATCACTCACGGTGGTACTTCTGTTGGTGCAAAATCCAAAAACCCAGAGCGTGCTCTGATGGCTTATGACCTGATCCGTAACGATGAACAAATTTACCACCTGCTCAACTACGGTATCGAAGGCGTTCAATATGAAGTTGTAGATGGTAAGCGTCAACAGCCAGCAGGCTATGACGAGACTAAAGACGGCTTCTATGCAGACTTCTGGGGCGGCCGTGTTGACAAGTTCGAAATTCCAAGTGTAACAACATGGGATCAATTGGAAGAAACACTGTATGCTGAGTATGACCAAATCAAAAAACCTTACCCGTATGGCCAATTCGTATTCGACAAAACACCGGTTGAAGCTGAGTTGACAGCGATTACTCAAGTAACAGGTGAAATGGGCCCAGCTATTGCTTATGGTAAAGCAGGCGATCCAGTTAAAGCGGTTGAGCAATTCCGCAGCAAGCTGAAAACAGCTGGCTATGACAAAGTTCTTGCAGAACTGCAAAAACAAATGGACGCTTACAAACAACTTATCGAAAGCCAAGGCTAATAAGTAAGGAAGAGAGCCAGGATTAGACGTCTAACGTCTGATCCTGGCTTTTTACTATTTAAATAGTGAGCTGCTACTTAGACGGGATATAAATATCAATTTGGCTATCTGCATTTTCTAGTGAGTGAATATCCTTCCAATACTCAATATCAATGGGTCTGACGCCAAACGTGTTGTTAATGTATTCATAAGTTGAACCAATTTCGGATTCAGCGCCTGCATGTACGATTTTCATAAATTGTCCAGCTGGCAATGTATAAGTAATCATATCGGCAGGGATTTCTCCATGGGAGCTTACTTTCAGAGCAATTACATGCTGATAAGGCGTATCATGAGTCCATTGACCATCTTGATTATAAATTTGAAGGAGATAAATGCCGGATTCATTCGCATTTTCTATTTCATCTGTCCGTTTGGCGAGGTCTTCACGTAACACACCAACAATCCGCGATTCCAGAACATGATTTAGACTTTCGGTGATCGAAAAACCAACCAACTTGATCTCGTCTTGTTCGATCTTATCGACTTCATAGGTTTTCACTATAGTTCCTCCTTAGTCTATGGAAAAAATACCCATAATTAGAATAACGAATATATGTTCGCTTGTAAAGAAGTTTTTGTGTTGTTATATTTACGTTAACGTTGACGTTAACTTATGAGAGGAGTATGCTAAAGATGTCACTTAGGTTTGAAGCAGTACAGAAGTGGGTATCAAAAGGGTAGAGAGTGCATTTTGAAGGAGGCATTTGTTATGTATAATCATTTACTAGTTCCCGTTGATGGATCGGAGCAGGCGTATAAAGCACTGGATCAAGCTATTCGATTAGTAAAGGCGATTGGCTCTCAGATTTCGTTGTCCGTTCTCCATGTAACGGGACGTGTTGCGATAAGCGAGCCTTTTATCTATTTTGATTTAGGCCAAACACTGGATGATGAAGAGAATGCAGTTCTCGCTGAGGCGGCTAATAAGCTGAAGGATTCAGGCGTTACCTATAATTTGCTAAGAGCGGATGGAGATCCAGCAATATTGATCTGTCGGACAGCGCAGGAAAGAGGATGTGACCTGATCGTCATGGGCAGTCGTGGTGTCGGACTCATGTCCGAAATTCTGCTCGGCAGTGTCAGTCACGCCGTATCTCAGCATTCCCATTGCCCAGTCTTGCTTGTAAAATAAATAATCGATTATAGAAAAAGTTGCCCAAGGGCAGCTTTTTTTGATTGGATAAATCCCTTAACGATGTCCGGTATCGTTAAGGGATTCCCATTAAACAATTTGGAAGATAGGTTTGATGGGAATAAACGAAACAGGTACATCCGGATATTTTTGCCGCAGTTCCTCGCTTAAAGCACGCATACCAGGTTCTTCGCTCTCGGCGTGACCGAGGGTGAGCAGAGCTTTGTTAGCGCCTTGATGGGCTGCATCCCGGATATATTCCGGCGTCTCCCATTCAGGCCCTTCGCCAACGATAAGCAGATCAAGATTATGCTCGCGCATCAATGGAATTGCAGTGGAGGCGCCTCCTCGATAACCAACCAAGATGCCTGCACGGCTGCATGGAGTGGAGAGGTCGCCGGTAATACGCAGGAAAGGCATCCCCAGCTTTTGTTTAACATGTGCAGCTACATCACTTACCGTCATAGACGAAAACTCGAGAACAGCTGCAATTGACAGCATTTCAACTAGATTCGCCTCCCATTCTAGTGCTTCAAGCAATCCAGTCATGATGATATCGGGCTGCTTCTGATGGCAATAATCATGATAACGGAAGACCGCAATTCCACTGTCCTCAAGCAACTGCTGCTTTTTCAAGAAAACCTGGTCATTCTCTACAAGCTTGTCATCATGACGATGGCTATAGGAAAGAGGCTCATGAGTAATGAGGAGATTAGCTCCCTTTGTAATGGCTTCCTCTATGACTTGCTGAGTTGGCATAAAAGAAACAGCAATGCCGCGCACTTCTGTATCTGGCTGCCCGGCCATTAGAATATCAACAGTGTTGTTAATCGTAGGAACCGATGAGCGCAATTCATCAATAACGTTCTGAATCGTTAGTGGCATAAACGAGATCCTTTCCTTCTGAGAACTGGTTGTGGGGTATAAAAAGGCGCCTTCAGACGAAGGGCGTCTATTTGCTGCTTGGGTAGATTTTTTCACCCTTCTCGAGCATTTCAATGAATTGATGAATTTTTTTCACCCGAGTCTCTTGCTTCTTAACGTTATGAATTCGGAATAGAATGGCATACCTATTCTGCTTGTCCAATGTATCAAAAAACTGCTGTGCTTTCTCATTTCGTGCTAACTCAATTGCGAAATCCTCTGGAATGGTCGCATTAGACTGCGATTCATACGCTTTATCCCATAGTCCATTTTGTTTGGCTGTTTCAATGGATTTGAAGCCGCTTGGCTGCATTTTGCCAGCAGCAATTAGGCCTTCGGCTTTATCTTTATTGACCTTGGACCATATACTCTTCGGCCCTCTAGGAGAAAATCGTTGAATCCAGCTTTCTTCGTCGAACGTTTTTTTATGGCTGTCGATCCACCCGTAGCATAAAGAAACATCGAGAGCCTCATGGTAAGTAACGGATGGACGGGCCGCATTCTTTTTAGAAATCTGCAGCCAGATGCCGGGCGATTGATCATGATGGCTTGCAAGCCACTCTTCGAAAGCCGATTGATCCGGGAAGAAGAGAACAGGCAGTTCTATTTTGCTCAGTGTGGTCATCCCCTTTATGCCTTTTTCTATAACATTATAGCACTTGCTAATAGTTGGAATAAATCTTGAGTTTACAAACTTTTCCTATAAAATAAGATTACAAAAGAGGGGATAAAAGATGAGCCATGTTAGAGCCATGCAAAAAGGTGAACTGCAGGAGCTGCTGGACTTATATCAGCATCTGAATCAAGATGACCCAGCGCTTCAAGCAGCGGATGTGCAGGAGCTATGGGAACAAATTCAGCAGGATCGAAACATGCACTATCTGGTTGTGGAAGAAGAGGGAAGAATAGCGGCAGCTTGTGTCCTGATCCTTATTCCGAACCTAACAAGAGGAGCTAGACCCTACGGTTTAATTGAAAATGTAGTTACACACCCTGACTTCCGCAGGAGGGGGTTTGGAACTGATGTACTAAATGAAGCTTTAGCCATTGCATGGGGGCATGATTGCTACAAGGTTATGCTCCTAACGAGCTCGAAGCAGGAAGGAACGCTTACCTTTTATGAGAAGGCTGGTTTTGTGAAAGGGATTAAGACCGGGTTTGTAGCGAAGCCTTCTTAACTGGGAACATTTCAGATCATGAAAAGCCTAAAAAGGTGAGAAAAGTATGAGTTTTAATCCTCAATAGTATCTGGAGGTTTATAGATTGAGAGTCATTATTGTAACAATCCTTGTTTTCTCTTTCATTCTGCTGAATAGCTGCTCTAATAATGAAGCGGCAGCTACTCTATTGATCGACGACATCAAGCATAGCATGGCTGAGGCAAATGTTCATTATGAGGAAGTAGTACATATTGAGGTCGTGCAAGCTGGATTTCTTGTTTTTTATCGTGATGGCGAGGGACTGAATGTGGGGTTTATCAAGAATGAGCCCAAAACTCATAAGTGGATGGTGCTTTCACTGGATTACAATAATCTCAATCCTGAGAAGGGTCTTTCCTGGAGTGCTAATAATAAAGAAGACATCCCCTTATATTTCTTCTACGGAGTAATCACAAACCCTAATATTACCCGGGTTATCACCAAAAAACCGGATGGATCGAGTGAACAATCAGCAAAAATCATTACAACTGACAGCGGATTAACATTCTGGTTCACGTTATATGATGAGCCAACCAGCGCGCCAATGGACGTCATTGGACTGGATAAGGACAGCAATATTATAGTCCAATAACAGCCGAACTTCACAGATCGTTGCTATTTGATGTGATTACAATCACACCAGGGAGGCACCGCAATTCGCTATACTTGTAACATAACAGGTTGAAGAAAGCGAGGAGAGCTTCATGCTAAGTGAAAAAACGATCTCCATTATAAAATCGACAGTACCAGTGCTCGAGGTTCACGGAGTGGCGATTACGAAACGGTTCTATCAATTATTGTTTACGAATCATCCCGAGCTTATGAATGTATTTAATCATGCGAATCAAAGACAAGGCAAACAGCAGGCGGCACTTGCGAATGCGGTTTATGCTGCAGCCCAATATATAGACAAGCTTGAGACAATCCTTCCAGCTGTAAAGCAGATCGCACATAAACACCGCAGTCTTGGCATTACGGCAGACCAATACCCGATTGTCGGGCAAAATCTGCTTCAAGCCATTAAAGAGGTGCTTGGTGATGCCGCAACGGACGAAATCCTTGATGCATGGGCAGAAGCGTATGGCGTAATCGCTAGTGTATTCATTAGTGTGGAAGCGGAGATGTACCAAGAAGCCGAGCAGCAGCAAGGAGGCTGGGCAGGTTATCGGGCATTCCGGGTGGAACGCAAAGTACAGGAGAGTAGTGTTATTACTTCCTTCTATTTTGTACCGCAAGATGGAGGTTCAATTGCCTCGTTTAAGCCAGGGCAATATGTCAGCGTGAAGATGGATATTCCGGGCGAAAAAAACACCCACATCCGTCAATACAGTCTGTCGGATGCGCCGGGTAAACCTTATTACCGGATATCTGTAAAACGGGAAGATACATTGCCAAGCAAGCCTGCCGGAGTGGTCTCGGTGTATCTGCATGAACAGATGAAGGAAGGCGAGGTGCTCTGGTTGTCAGCACCTGCTGGAGATTTCACACTTGATCTAGAAGATATACGTCCAGTCGTCTTGATCAGCGGGGGAGTAGGCTTAACGCCAATGGTCAGTATGCTTAATACGCTAGTAGATACCAAAACGGATCGCCAGGTTACCTTTATCCATGCTGCTCAGAACGGAGAGTACCATGCTCTGAAGCAACAGGTTGAGGAAAAGGTAAGCCAGACGTCTGGAGCAGCAGCACATTGGTGCTATTCGAATCCAACCGTACTGGACACTGGAGCATTCCACAAGGAAGGGTACATTGACTTGCCTTGGCTGCAAAAAGTGATTCCGAATAAAGACGCTGTCTTCTACTTCTGCGGACCGGTTCCTTTTATGGCTCATATTAACCGACTGCTTCTTGAGTGGAATGTTCCTGCAGAACAGATTCATTATGAGTTCTTTGGCCCGTCCGGCAGCCTTGATCAACCTTCAGAGCAAGCGGCTGTGCCTCAGCAATAGTACTCACCAAATCAGCCTTCTTTCTGGGCACGCAGCAGCCGGTTTATCGTCTCTCGACGCATGCCAATAAACTGACCGATCTCATCTTGAGTCAGAACATCGGTCAGCACGGCTGGTGAGATGTAATGATCAAACCAGGCTTGCAGCTTTCGAAGCTTGTCAGCGGGTGCAATCGAGGTCAACTGGTCGATCCGCTGCTGCATCATGCGTAGCTTATCCTGCAGCTGTAAGGCAATGGAGCGATATCTGTCTGGATGCTGCTCCAGCTCTTGATACCATGCAGCGGCAGGGATCATATCGACTTCGCAGGTCACAAGGGCAGTCGCGGTACCGAAATAAGGGTTGGGACTAATAAGGGAATGATGCGGAATGATTTCATCCGGAACGATGATGTTCACGAGAATTTGTGAGCCGTCCGGGTGCATACGTACAATTTTGAGCAGTCCGCTTCGCAGATGGAACAGCGGTCCTGACTCCCCTTGCAGGAATAATGTCTCGCCTTTATGTAAAATCATTGAACCTCCATAAATACAAGCGAAGCCCGAATGACCGAGGCTTCGTTTTTTTGTCTTCATTATACGATAGTTTGCAATTTGATGTTGCAATGCCTTCCAGTTATTGTATCCTAATAAGGAACCTATGTTCGATAAGGAGGAGCATAATGCGAAAGCTGGAAACGGAACAGGACATTATTCAGCTCGTGATGGAGGATGAGTGGATGATGTCTGTTTTACATACAGCAAAGTCACTTAACCTGCCCGATTGGTGGGTTTGTGCAGGCTTTGTAAGGTCGAAGGTATGGGATTATCTGCACGGTTATACGGAATGGTCTTCTTTAGCGGATGTTGATTTGATTTACTACGATCTTTCCGTTCAGGATGAAGCCGTGGAGAAGCAGTACGAACAGCAATTAAGAAACATGATGCCGGCTGTCCCTTGGTCGGTGAAAAATGAGGCGCGAATGCATCTTATCAACGATATTCCACCTTACTCTTCATCTGTAGATGCGATGTCCAAGTTCCCGGAGATTGTTACCGCACTAGGTCTAACCTTGGATGAACAGAACAAGGTTGTTTTATCTGCACCTTGGGGGATCGAAGATTTGCTGCATTATGCTGTCCGTCCAACACCTCATTTTGCAGAATCACCGGAATTGATGAAACGCTACGAGGACCGTCTTGTGAAGAAAAACTGGAAGAGCAGGTGGTGGAAGGTTGAAATCATTCGATAACCTGGAGACGCAGATTTACCTCGTAAGGCATGCACATTCCATTTATTCAGCTGATGAACTTAACCGTCCTTTATCTTCATCAGGTGAAGAGGCAGCGCTACAAGCTGCGGATCTTTTGAAGGATAAACAGATCACAACGATTATCTCCAGTCCGTATAAACGAGCGGTCCAGACGGTAGAACCTTTAGCGGTTCGTAACGGTCTAGCGATACATATTGAAGAAGGATTTAGAGAACGGTTATTATCCGATGAGCACCTAGAGGACTTCAATCATGCCATTACAAAAGTATGGGAAGAAGAATCCTTCTCTTGGCCGGGCGGTGAATCGAACCTTGCTGCGCAGCAAAGAGGTGTACAAGCTCTCGAGAAGATTTTACAGGAACATCAAGGTCATAAGATTGCTATCGGTACACATGGCAACATCATGGTGTTAATCATGAACGCTCTTAATAGTAAATATGGTTTCGAATTTTGGAAACAGCTGAACATGCCGGATATTTATAAGCTCAGCTTTAATGGGTTCGCACTTCATCATGTAGAACGGATTTGGAAGTCATCTGATAGAGGAGAGTGACGATAGGTGAGTAATCTGCTGCAAGTCAGAGTGACGGGAATCTTAATAGAAGAGGAACGCATATTATTAGTGAAGCAAAAAGTATCTGACAACCGTTCATGGTCTTTGCCTGGTGGGCGCGTAGAGCAAGGAGAGACACTGGAAGAAGCCATTGTCCGGGAGCTTGAAGAAGAGACGGGATTAACGACTCGAATCATTAAGCTGCTTTATCTTTGTGATAAACCCGATGCTTCGCCATCATTACTGCACATAACTTTTTTACTCGATAGAGTGGGTGGGGAGCTGCGTCTTCCGTCGAATGAATTTGACCAGAATCCGATTAACGATGTAGCATTTGTTCCGATCTCTGAACTCACTGAATACGGCTTCTCCGAAACCTTTAAGCAGCTTGTCCAAGACAGGTTTCCTGAAGCCGGAAGCTACAAAGGGTTGAAGAGTATGATTGGTTTGTAAATCGAAGTCATACTCTATCAAAAATCTTAATAATATGTAACTAAGAGAGGGATGTCCCTCTCTTTTCATTCTAATCTCGTTCATTATAGTAGTTATAAGCTTTCGACAATAACTCAGCAAGAATTCGGCTTTGCTCCTCGCCCAAATGCTCAATGAGTCCACCAAGATGCTGGTTAAACAACTCGTCTGCTTCTTTAGCAATTTCCTCACCTTTAGGAGTTAATTCGATTCCTACGGCTCGCCGGTCATCAGGATCTACCGTTCGTTCGACAAGCCCATCTGCGATCAGCTTCTTAATAAGCTGGGTGACGGTTGGTGTTGTGACAAGCAGTCTTTTGCTAATTTCGGACACTTTGATTTTGGGATTGCCCTCATCGGTATTCGCCATGATACAAAACAATAGACGCAGCTCACTCCGGTTTAGTCCTCTTACCGATTTTTGTCTCCACTCCGCTTTGGCGAAGCGGGTAAAAGAACTTTTCAGTTGTTGTATGATCTCTTGTTGGTTGTCTTTGTCCATACCTGCTCCTATTCCTCACTTGTTAATTGTTAATACTTGAAATATATCATAATTCTCATTATTATTATAGTTAAGTTGGTAAACTAAATATTTATCACCAAAATAATGGGGTGAAACGATGGTTAACGTAGGAGTAATGGGTACAGGGTACGTTGGACTTGTTCATGGCGCTGTACTTTCCAGTTATGGGTTCCGAGTTACCTGCATGGACGTAGATGAGCACAAGATCGAGCGTCTAAACCAAGGCATTTCACCGATCTACGAGCCAGGGCTTGAAGAGCTTCTGCATGAGGGCTTGGAAAAGGGGACTTTATCCTTCACCACAAGCGCGCAGCAAGTCGTTCAATCCAGTGATGTCCTATTTATAGCTGTTGGAACGCCTGCAAAAGAAGACGGCAGTGCGGATCTTTCTTATGTCTGGGAAGTTGTGCAGCAGATCGGTAAATATATAAACGGCTATAAAGTAATCGTCAGCAAATCGACGATGCCGGTTGGAACTAGCAGAAGTATTGCTTTATATCTCGACGGTAGTCTTAGAGGTACTTCCTACCGGGTTGATGTGGCTTCCAATCCGGAATTTTTAAGACAGGGCAAGGCAGTCAGCGATTCGTTAGCGCCATCCCGTGTTGTTATTGGAACGGAAAGTGAAGAAGCGAAGGAGCTGTTGAAGACAGTCTACGCTACTCATCTTGAGCAGGATGTCCCGTTTCTATTCACGAACTGGGAAAGCTCCGAGATGATTAAATACGCGTCCAATTCCTTCTTAGCGGTGAAAATTTCGTTCATCAATGAATTAGCTCTTTTGTCCGAGAAGGTTGGCGCAAGAATACAAGATATTGCGACAGGCATGGGTATGGATGACCGCATCTCGCCGCATTTCCTGCAGGCAGGCCCCGGTTATGGAGGCAGCTGCTTCCCGAAAGATACACAAGCGATCGTGGATGTCGGCAGGAAGAACGGCGAGGAGCTTTACGTAGTGCGTGCGGCGATTGCCGCAAATGACAAGCAGAAGGCGAAGATGGTCTCAAAGATCGAAGAGGTACTCTCATTTGATGGAACCTTGAAAGGAAGAACCATTGCGATATGGGGGCTTGCCTTTAAGCCGGATACGGATGATATCCGTTATGCGCCAAGCTATGAGATTATCCAAGAACTGCTCAGCAGAGGAGCTTCCGTTAAGGTCTATTGCCCGCAGGGGATGAGATTAGCGAAGCAGCAATGGACGGAGCTCAGCAGCCGCATTCAATATTGCGATAGTGAAGCGGAATGCGCACAGAAAGCAGATGCTATTGTGCTCATGACGGAATGGGAGCAGTTCCGTACGAGCAGCTGGGAGAAGATTGTAAGAACGATGCGCGGCAATGTCTTTTTTGATATGCGGAATATGTTCACTGAGGATTCAGTTGTGCGTCAATGGTTTCAATACTACCCAGTTGGTTCAAGCGAATACGGGTATCCATTGCAGGAGGCACAATGAAAACCTACTGCGTAACCGGGGGAGCGGGTTTTATCGGCTCTCATCTTTGCGAGCAATTGCTCAGCCAAGGCCATCGTATCATTAATATCGATAATTTCCATGACGTATACGACTATAAAACGAAAATCAGGAATATCCTGAGTAGTACAGGATCAAGTTTTCCATATTCATATTCGGGAGATAAAGCGGAGGATTTGGCCAAGCTTCAAGCCATGGTGGAATCGGATCATTACAGTCTGGTGATCACGGATATACGTCATATGGACGAGCTGGATGCGGTATTTGCAAGCGAGAAGATTGATGCGGTCATTCATCTTGCAGCAATGGCTGGGGTTCGGCCTTCTATTGAGGATCCACTGTTATATGAGGAAGTGAATGTGAAGGGCACTCTGCATGTGATGGAGGCGATGCGTAAGCATGGCGTTCGCAAATGGCTGTGCGCTTCTTCTTCTTCGGTGTATGGGAATAACAAGAAGGTGCCTTTTTCCGAGGAAGACGTGGTAGATTACAGTATTTCACCTTATGCAGCAACGAAGAAGTCTTGTGAGGTGCTGGGACATACTTACCACCATCTGCATCAAGTCGATACGATTATGCTTCGTTTCTTCACTGTCTATGGAGAGCGGCAGCGGCCGGATCTAGCGATCCACAAATTCGCCAAATTGCTTGATCGTGGTGAAGAACTTACGATGTACGGGGATGGTTCCTCGAGACGGGACTACACGTATGTCGGTGATATTATTGCCGGTATTCTTGGCGCATTATCGTATGTTGAACAGAACACCAGCGTCTATGAAGTTGTGAATTTGGGCACGAACCGAACCATTACGCTCCGAGATTTAATTACAAGCTTGGAACAGGAGTTTGGCAAAAAAGCTCTTATTCGTACATTGCCTAACCAGCCGGGAGATGTGGAGCAAACCTACGCAGACGTATCCAAGGCGAATCAGTTGTTCAACTATCAACCACAGACCGATTTTGCCGAAGGATTACACAAGTTTGTTAGATGGTATAGGGGGAATTCAAATGGTTAAATTATCGGTCGTTGCGCCAATTTATAACGAAGAAGAGAATATTAAGCTGCTGCATGAGGCCATTACGAATGCAGTGAAGGATAAAGTTGAAAGCTATGAAATTGTGCTGATTAACGATGGCAGCAAGGATCGCAGCGCGCTTCTGCTGGACGAATTGGCAGAGCAGGATCCTAACTTGAGAGTGATTCATTTCGAGAAAAACTGCGGTCAAACCGCTGCCATTTATGCAGGCTTGAAAGGCTCTACTGGGGAGCTTGTTGCCCTAATAGATGCCGATTTGCAGACCGACCCACGTGATATTTTCAAGCTGATGCCTTACATTCCGAACATGGATTTCGTAAACGGCAAACGCGTTAGACGAAGAGACACGGTCGTGAAGAAAGTATCTTCACGTGTCGGGAATGGTGTACGTAACTGGCTGACGGGTGATCAAATTTATGATACGGGCTGCCCGATGAAGCTGATGAAGCGTGAAGTGGCAGACAGCTACTATTTGTACGAGGGACAGCATCGCTTCCTGCCGACATTAGCGAAGATCAACGGCTTTAAGGTGATTGAGGTTGCGGTATCCCACCAGGAAAGACAGCATGGCGTTTCCAAATATGGCGTATTGAATCGGGCATTCGTAGGACTTATGGATGCAATCGTCATTGGCTGGCTCCGTAAACGGGTCATTCGCTATCAGATTAAAGGCCATTAATCATGTGGTGGCATTCGATAATAGGCAATGTGTCGGCTGGCAACATGGGATGGATTATCTTTGGTTTCATTGGGCAAATCATGTTCACGATGCGGTTTATAACCCAATGGCTGGCAAGCGAAAAAGCGAAACAAACCGTCATTCCTCAGTCTTTTTGGATCTATAGCATTCTAGGCAGCGCCGTATTATCCATCTATGCGATTTATCGCAAGGACCCGGTATTCCTGCTTGGTCAACTGCCAAGCGTCTTCATCTATTTCCGCAATATTATGCTCAATCGTAAAGCACGATTGCAAACCTCGAACAGCAATTCCGTTGATCTATGAACGTTTGATGCACCTCTGGACAAGATCATCGGCTTACCTATTTAGGTAATCCGGTGGATTTTTCCGGGGGTGCATTTTTATTTGACCAGGACTATGCGATTACAAAAGGACAAGCTCAAGAGATCGTGGCATAAAACGCTAATTATTGGCATGTTCTTCCTTTATGCCCTAGAAGTATACTAATCCGTGCATGGTGATGAAAGCGTTGCCAGTAATCGTTGATTTGGAAAGGAGGGCTGACAGGAGGCAAATCATGCGATTGACTCCAACATTAACCCAAGCCATGAAATGATTATTTAAACTAGGGAGGAAATCAACGAATGTACACCATTTATCGGACAACGACGACGAACAAGCTGCTTGTCCTGACGCTTTGCGCTGTCATGCTGGTCTCACTCGTATCGTCATTGTTCATCCGCGAAGCACACGCCGCGGGCTCTTATTTATTATCGCAAAACAAAACCGCATACGCCTCTTCGGTAGAAGGCGGAAATGCAGCAAATCTAGCAGTCGACGGGACAACAGGGACACGTTGGGGAAGCCAATGGGGCGTTGACCCGCAATGGCTGTACGTTGATCTTGGTGCAAATGCTGCGATTGACCGTGTAAAGATTCAGTGGGAAGGCGCTTTTGCAACGGCTTATAAGGTTCAAGTATCAAGCGACGAATCCACATGGACGGACGTCTACTCCACAACGACTGGAGACGGTGGTGTGGATGATTTGACTCTTACAGGCAGCGGACGTTATGTAAGAATGTATGGCACGCAGCGTGCTCTTGCCGCATATGGTTATTCCATTCTGGAGTTTGAAGTATACGGTACAGGCGGCTCGACAGCGCCTCCGGTTAACTACGGTCCAAACGTTGCGCTGAACAAACCAGTCACGGTTTCATCGACTGAAAATTCCGCCTATTTGCCGCCAGGCTCAACGCTTGCTTCCAATGCTGTTGACGGTAATGTAACAACTCGCTGGTCGTCCAATGCGACAGACAGTGAATGGATTTATGTGGACCTTGGTGCAGCCCATCAGATCGGCCGGGTTGTCCTGAATTGGGAAGCCGCAGCCGGACGGGCTTATGATGTTCAAGTATCGAATAACGGCTCGCAGTGGACAACGGTCTACCGTGAGCTCCACTGGGCGGGAGGCAAGCAAGAAATCCCGCTATATACAAACGGACGTTATGTTCGGATGAACGGTATCGGACGTGCAACAAGCTTTGGTTATTCGCTGCTTGAGCTTGAAGTCTATGATTATATCGCGGGCCAGCCTCAGCCGACGTATACGATTCCAGCTTTGCCAACACCAACAGCTGTACAATCGGGCTCTGGCAGCTATTTGACGAATGATTTGCATATGCCTCAGCCAAAATATCCGGCAAACAAATCATCCAATATTACGACACCAATCCCATCGAATGACTGGTGGCAATCCCTCCTGATCAAGCCATATGGCGACTATCTGGTGACATTGCCGCTGAAATCGAAGTACTTCCAGCAAGGTCTTGGTATTTTGAATCCAGGAGCAGGCTGGCTGTCTCCAGACGGCAGAGCGGTTAATGCAGATGGCAACCCGGATCTCTACGTTATGTCGAATAGCATTAATACTTCGAAGATTCAAACTCGCGTCACCGGATATGGAGACTGGTCGGTAGACGCTGTTGTAAGTGATGACGCAACAGACAAGATGAAATCTACTTTTGTCAAAGGCTCACCTTACGTGTATAACACATTTGCTGATCCAAACTCGGTAGAGATCTATTCTTCGCTTATCACACAATTATTCGATGATAACGGCAATTCCGTTCTGACAACAGAAGGCGCAACACTGACGGCTGACCACATTGGGGTTAAGCTTACGAATACGGATGGCAGCGGTGCATCCTTTACCCGATACTATGGGATTTTCGCTCCTGCCGGAACAGTGTTTAAGAAGGTTGGAGCTAAGGTAAAAATCCAGCTTGGCAGCGGCGGGAATTACCTGTCGATTGGTGCAATGCCAACAGCTTCGAACCTGAACTACTTCTACCAGCATGCCTATGCCTACGTAACGGATACGAAAGTGAACTACAACTACAACGAATCAACTTCGCAGGTCACAACAGATTACACGTTGACGACTGCGCTTAAGCGTACAGGCTTCTCAAATCAAGCCCTGACAACGCTGCTTCCGCATCAATGGAAAGTGTCTTCGACACCACTTACAACGCTGACTTATCCTTCGGTCCGCGGGACGTTGAAAGTGCGCGAAGGCAATACATTTACAACGGTGGACCGTTTCTACGGTATCGTACCGCAGTTCACACAGCCAACCGATTCGGCTTATGACAAGTCACTTATGGTTTCTTATCTGAAAGCGCTGGATGAGGAAACAACAAGCAACTTAATGGCTGCCGATGCTTACTGGCAAGGCAAGAAGCTTCATCCGCTTGCTATGGGCGTACTTGCCGCTAATGAGCTTGGTGAGACGGCTTATCGGGATAAATTCCTGTCGCGGATCAAGTCCATTCTGACAGACTGGTATACGTACACGAATGGTGAACCGGACTACTTCCTGTACTACAACTCGGATTGGGGTACAACGTATTACAAATCCAGTGAGTTTGGCGCCAACAACGGCATTACGGACCATCACTTTACGTATGGCTACTATGTCTTTGCTTCCGCTGTACTTGCTACGTTCGATGATGAATTCAAAACGCAATACGGACCAATGATTGACCATCTGGTTCGTGATTACGCGAACCCATCACGTACCGATTCCATGTTCCCGTTCTTCCGCAGCTTTGACCCGTATGAAGGACATTCATGGGCAGGCGGCTATGCGGATAATGACAACGGCAACAACCAGGAAGCGGCAGGCGAATCACTGTTTGGCTGGGTAGGCCAATACTTGTGGGGTTTGACCAATGGAGATACGGCGTTCCGCAATGCGGCCATTTATGGCTTTACGACAGAGTTAAATGCCGTTATGCAATATTGGTTCAACTACGACGGAGACAACTGGCTTCCGCAATATACGCACAAAACGGTTGGACAAGTGTATGGTGCCTCTAACTTCTTCGGCACTTTCTTCAACGGAGATCCGGTTTATGTATACGGTATCCACTGGCTTCCAACGGCTGAGTATCTGACAAGCTACAGTCTTCCACAGGGCAAAGCGGCTGGTCTGTACAACGGATTTGTCGCCGATAACGGCGGTCAGGAGACAGACTGGTATCATATCGTGTGGCCGATCCAGGCGTTAAGTGATCCGCAAGCGGTCATTAACAAATGGAGCACGACAAGTATGCAGAAAAATGAGATTTTCAACACGTACTGGTTTGTTCATAACATGGCAACACTTGGTTCCCGTACGAAAGACGTCTGGGCAACAGGCTGGACAAGCGCAACGGTGTATAAGAAAGGAACCACTTATACAGCGCAGGTATGGAATCCGACGGCGAGTCCTGTAACGGTAACGTTCAAGAACGCTGCTGGAACAACAGGAACTGCAATTGTAGCTGCGAAATCGCTCGTAACGGTTAATCCGATGGTGAATTCGAATGCCGGTGATAACTGGGCTCCAGTTGGAAGCGGTGGCGGAGACAACGGTGGCGAGAACGGCAATGGCGGCAACAATGGCACAGACACGAACGTAGCCCTTAACAAGACGGTAACGGTATCAACGACAGAAACACCATTTGCCGGTGCAAATGCAGTAGACGGTAATGCTGAAACGCGCTGGGCTTCTGTAACAAGCGCCGATCCGCAAACTCTTACCATTGATCTCGGTTCCTCGCAGCAACTGAGCCGTGTGAAGCTGAACTGGGAGACAGCGTACGGCAAATCGTATAAAGTACAAGTGTCTGCTGACGGCTCGAATTGGTCCGATATTTACACGACAACAACCGGCGACGGTGGAACCGATGATTTTAACGTGACAGGAACAGGACGTTATGTCCGAATCAATATGACCGAGCGTGGCACGATTTACGGCTATTCGCTTTATGAAGTTGAGGTATATGGCCATACGGCAGCAACGTCGAACTCTTCGCTTTTGTCCGTAGGGAAGACAGCAACCGCATCATCTTACCAGGATCCATTCGTTGCAGCTTCGGCATTTGATAACGACCCAGGCACACGCTGGGGTTCGGTAACAGGTGTGGACCCCCAATGGATTACGGTTGATCTTGGGCAGAATCGCACGGTAACGAATATTAAGCTGAAGTGGGAGCCTGCTTATGCGAAGTCGTTCAAGCTGCAAATCTCAACTGACGGCAATAGCTGGACCGATCTGTACAGCACAACAACGGGTACAGGCAGTGACCTGGATCAGAATGTGGATGGCAACGGCCGTTATGTCCGTATGCTTGGCACAGAACGCGGGACGCAATGGGGTTACTCGCTCTGGAGTTTTGATGTGTATGGGTATTAATTCTTTATAATTTCTTGAATGTGAAGCCTTGTGGCCATTGGCCTCAGGGCTTTCTTTATGGAATGGGATAGTTAGCCTGAGGAGAAAATACATAAAGTGGGTACTTATACTGCTTGCTTTAATTCGATATTTAGATTATTATCTAAATATCGAATAGAAAGATTTATAAGAAGGTGAGCCATTTGAATGATGCTTTCAAGGCGTTGTCCGACCCAACTCGTCGTCAGATCCTCCAGATGCTGAAGGAACAGGATTTATCCGCCGGGCAAATCGCCGATCAATTTAATATTTCCAAGCCGAGCATTTCTCATCATTTGAATTTGCTCAAGCAAGCGAAGCTAGTTAGTGAAGAACGACAAGGGCAGAACCGGGTATACTCGCTGAATATGACCGTCGTGCAGGAAGCGATGGGCTGGTTTCTCGGGATGCTTGGGAAGAAAGGGGAATGAACCATGAATGAAAAAACGAATCAAATTTCACGATGGTCGAAGCAAGATTGGATTTTGCTTGTTGTTAATGCCGTTATCTTTGGCATTGTATTTCTTTTGTTTAATCATCAGCTTCCCGATATAGTGGGAAGTCATTACAACATTAATGGCGAGCAGGACGGTTCGATGTCCAAATCGAATATGTGGCTCGTATACGCAGGTATCGGCATTGCTCTGCCAGTCTTTCTATCGGTGGTAAAAAATATTGATCCGCGTCGTCAGAATTATGCAAAGTTCAGCGGTTATTACATGCTCATTCGCTGGACCATAAGTTTGTTTATCCATGGTGCTTTTGTGCTTATGATGCTGCAAAATCTCGATTATGATCTGCCTTTTATTAATATCGTGATTGGTGGACTTGGTGTAATGTGGATGGTCATCGGTAATCGAATGGGACAGATCCGCAGCAACTTCTTTGTAGGAATTAAGACACCTTGGGCAATCGCCGACGAGAATAATTGGCGAAGCACGCACCGAATAAGTGCCCGGTTATGGGTTGTTGCGGGGATTCTGATGCTCCTTGGTGCATGCCTGTTTCCAGCTAAATGGCTTTTAATTGTTCTTGCTCTTGGCGTTCTGATAAGTGCAGGGATACCATATATTTATTCCTATCTTTTATATACCCGTGGGAAAAAGACACAGTAACAAGGTCTACACATAAAAGTGGCGTAGGGAGCATGAATCCCTACGCCACTTTTATGTATTTTAAAGAACCCACAAATATGTAGAGCACTACGAAAGCTTTCTATATCCGCATAGTACCTTGTGTGTATACATTTAATTACTAATACCTATTTGATTATCCATTTTTTTCTTTAAAAATATAGATATGTATTTTAAAGCATTGGGGGAGAGATTTAAATTGAGTATTAAGAAAGAATCCAGGCCGTTAGTAAAGGGACTTGATCCGCAAAAAACGAAGAAATTGGTCTTCGCTGCCGTCGCCTTTATTGTTATTGGAATGTTTGGGCTTGCGTTTTGCCACGATAACGACATTATTACCAACGGTCAAGCTACTGCTGTTGGTTGGGTACTGTCCAGCATTTGCTTTATTCTGCTCATGATTGATACACTTGCGCAGAATAAATCAACAGCGATTTACCGAATGCTTGGAAGTTCATTCTTTATTTTTTTTCTTATCTATCGATACTTGTTCTAAGAAAAACCCATCACCTGAGTGATGGGTTTTATTGTCTGTCTAAATTCCACTAAGCCACACCAAAAGTAACTTTACGAACCAAATAGTCTACTTTTTCCGACATCGCTGTATCGTTAATCTGAGGAATTACATCGTATTTAAAGAGTTGCTGCTTCTTAATTAAATAGTAGTCCCAGATTGCGTTGCGCAGCGTAAGGTTGTTTTTCATGAGATAAAGGGGATCGAGCAGCTTCTGGAAGATCAGCTCATCCTGTAAAATATACAGCATTGCGTTCAAATCATTCATATACCCTTCGGCAATACCTCGCTCATAAAATGACCGCAAGCGGTTGTTTCGATCACTAATCGCCACCTCGATCGAGGCCATCAGCTGAGGATATACCTCACGTAAGTCATGGAAGAAGGCTTCCGTACCATAGTTTGCAATTAGAAGCGTCTGGGCAAAGGTGGACTGAAAGCCCTGAATATAAGCTTCACTGCTGCCTTCCTTCAGCTGGGTTTCATCACATACGACATATCTGATATAAAGGGCAGTCAGCCGTTCAATAATCTCATCGCGAGAAGGAAAGTACTTATATAATGTCGCTTTGGACAGATCCATCGCTTTAGCGATGTCATCCATGCGAAGTCCTTGGAAGCCGTTCGCCTTTATGGGATGCAACAGCTTGGCGACATATTTGTTTTTAGTTGCTTCATCGGTGTATCGGCAGCTCTGCGTTTCGTTTGTTGTTTCCATACGCGCTCACACTCACTTCCTATGTAAGGAGTATACATGATTTTTTCGGATAAAGAAATGGACTGGTTAGTCAAAGTAAACTAATTTTGTGTAAATGAGTTTACTTTGACTAGATTTTGCAGTATGATCATTTCTACAATAGGCTAATTGGCCAATAGAGAACAGGAGAAGAGAAACATATGAGTACTTCATCCAACCAGAATATTCGATTCTGGCCGATTATGATTGCTATATTTTTTGGTGCTTTTCTAAGTATCCTTGGGATCAGCACCATTAATGTGGCGTTGTCGATCTTTATGCAGGACTTTCATACGGACCTAAGTACGGTGCAGTGGACCTTAACCGGTTTTATGCTTTCCTTAGGGACAATAGCGCCACTGACAGGTTTCCTGGGGAATAAGTTCGGTTATAAAAATGTTTATCTTTACGCAATGATTGGTTTTGTTCTATTTTCCTTATTGTGTGGATTTTCCTGGAATGCCGGATCGCTGATCACCTTCCGTATTATTCAAGGTATCTTTACAGGGCTTGTTATGCCAGCGACAATGACGATTATTTTCCAAACCATTCCGAAAGAGCAGCAGCCATTTGCCGTTAGTATCTGGGGCTTATCGGGTATGCTTGCACCAGCTTTTGGGCCAACGATTAGCGGCTGGCTGATCGAGCAATTTAACTGGCGTTGGATTTTCTTCATGAATGTGCCGATTGGTATCGTTGCGATCTTGTTTATTATTGCGATGATTCCGGATATTAGGTTAGGTGTTGCCAAACAGTTAGATAAACTTGGTCTTGCTACCGTTGTTCTCAGCAGTGTTGCACTGCTGGTGGCTTTGAGCGAAGGCCGGCAGTGGGGCTGGGATTCCGGTAAAGTTATTGGCTTGTTTGTATTTGGTGCTCTCATGCTGGTTGCGTTCATATGGCGTGAGCTTAAGGCAGAGAATCCGTTGCTTGATCTGAGAGTATTTAAGAACTATCGATTCTCCATTACGTTAGTTGCGAATACAATCATTACGATCAGTTTGTATTCCGGTACGCTGCTAGTGCCTTTGTTCTTACAAAACGTCCAGGCGATTACGGCGATGGACACAGGACTTATCCTGCTCCCATCCTCGCTTGTTATGGCGCTTGCTATGCCGATCGCTGGTAAACTGTATCCGCGGATTGGTGCCAAATGGATGACCATTGGCGGGCTTGTACTTATTATTGTGGGCAGTTATGAGATGACTCATCTGCATACGGACAGCTCGCATTTCTATATTATTTTCTGGATGGCTGTTCGTAACCTTGGAGTATCGTTTGCTGCTGCTGCAACAAGCACAGCCGGTATGGAGGAGATTCAACCGCAGATGGTGGGTCACGCTTCTTCCGTAACGAACTGGGTACGTAATGTGGGTGGATCCTTTGCGATTGCCTTATTTACATCACTGCTTGCTTCCCATACGATTACGCATGCTACTGATCTGACACAAGCTGGCCAAGAGAGTGCGAAAACGATACCGTTGTTCGCCTTTACTCTGAGCGTCAACGATGTCTTTATGATTGCGACTTATATTGCTGTAGTAGCCATTCCGTTTACGCTCGTTATTCGTAAAAAAGCGATGCGAGCAAAAACCGTTACGGCTGCTGCCTGATTAATAATAGAGAAACATCATGATTCATAATAGAAACCCGAAAGACACTTTGAGAAGTGCCTTTCGGGTTTCTGTTTAGTTTATGGTCGTATTTTTGTTATTGACAGTAAAATATCTCCATGCTAATCTTAAACCACAGTTAATCAATAGGAATTAATGAAATTAATCATATCGTCTACCGTTCTATCGGAGGCATTCTCTCGCATGATGAGGATGCCTCCTTTTTGTTTTCTACCTGTCCCTCATAATGAGATGGCGAAAGTGGTGATGAAGATGAGCAGTCAAGCTGCAGCAGCGATCAAAACGCCAGGCAAGCTGGCACTTACAGGACTTGCGCTTGTTTTTCCGGTAACCTTACTTGTCTTATGGCAGGTACTTGGGCATTACGGCTATATTTCCGAATTGCTGTTCCCTACGCCGTATACGATTATTGAATCTGGTATTTCCTTGGCGGCCTCCGGAGACTTATGGACGAACATTCGAATCAGCGTCATAAGGGCACTGCTGGGATTTGGGCTTGGAGGATCGCTTGGATTGGTGTTTGGTATCGGAGTAGGACTGTTCAGAAGGACAGAAAAGCTGCTTGATCCTTCCATTCAGATGATTAGGATGATTCCAAGTCTTGCTGTTGTGCCGCTGTTTATTTTGTGGTTCGGTATCGGTGAGGAATCCAAAGTACTGCTTATTGCCAAAAGCGCCTTTTTCCCGCTCTATATCAATACGTTTCTTGGGATCCGTAATGTTGATAATAAGCTGTTTGAAGTGGCAAGAGTGCTTGGCTTCAGTCGTCTCAAGCAAGTGACAAGGCTTATCTTGCCGGCGGCGCTGCCGAACATCATCTTAGGTGCACGGCTTTCAATCGGACTTTCTTGGCTGGGCTTGGTTGTAGCGGAGCTGATTGCTTCAACCTCAGGGATCGGCTATATGATGTCGGATGCGCGGCAGTTTGCTGATACACCGGTTGTATTCGTAGGGATTTTCACTTTCGCGATACTGGGGCTGTTGACGGACTCGTTGCTCGCTGTGATCGAACGACGGCTGCTGAGATGGAAAGACCGTTATGGCGGATAGACAGGAGGGTTAAAAGTATGAGCAATTCTATCGAAGCAATCGTTCCGCCTCAAGTGGCAACAGAAGCTGAACATGGAACGGGGCCAGCAGGACAGGAGAGAGTGGTTAGAAGCGGAGCGGCAAGGCGCAAATGGCGGCTATCGAAGCTTGCAGCAGTCGTACTGAAGGATATAGCGATTGGTGCTGCTATCCCAGTTATTCTCCTCATCTTTTGGCAGATTGCAGCATCGGCCGGATACATTTCCCCGATGTTCATGCCGTCGCCGGGATCCATTCTGCAGGCTTTCTGGACACTTGTAACATCGGGAAATCTGCTGCATCATCTGCTGGTCAGCATGGGCAGAGCCGGCCTTGGCTTCCTGATCGGAGGAACAGCAGGGCTTCTTCTCGGATTATTAAACGGACTGTTCAGGAAAGCTCAATATTTGCTTGATCCAAGCATTCAAGTGCTTCGGCTAGTTCCGCATCTCGCCATCGCACCGCTTATTATCCTTTGGTTCGGTTTTGGAGAGACCTCGAAAATAGCGATAATCGTGACCGGTTCCTTCTTCCCGTTGTACATCAATACGTTTCTAGGGATCCGCAATGTGGACAATAAGCTGTTTGAAGTGGCAAGCATACTAGGCTTCAGCCCGCTGAAGCGACTGATTAGACTTATTATTCCGGCATCGCTTCCTGATATTCTGATTGGTGTGCGCATCTCGCTGGCCGTGTCCTGGATTGGGCTTGTTGTAGCTGAGTTAATAGGCTCTCGGTCAGGTATCGGCTTCCTCATCAATGAGGCGAAGCAGAATTCGGAAACCTCTATTATTTTCGTTGGCATAATTATATTTGCGGTTATTGGCAAGCTTATCGATTCTTTCATGAAAAGTTTTGAGAGCAGATGGCTGAACTGGCGTGACAGCTATAAAGGGTAACGACTGAAAGCTGTCCTCGCCCTGCAAGCTCTATAATAGTCGAAATATTCAATTAATTATTTAATGAGGGGGAAAAGGAAATGTCGATTTTATCACCAAGTGGTGCTATTCAATTGCAAGCGGATGTACTTGTTATCGGAGGTGGACCAGCGGGAACATGGGCGGCGATCACAGCTGCTTCGCAAGGAGCGAAGGTCATTCTGGTTGACAAAGGCTATTGCGGATCAAGTGGTGCAACAGCTCCATCCGGTACCGGCGTTTGGTATGTGAAACAGGATGATCGATTGCGTGAGGAGGCAAAGGCAAGTCGTTACGAAATGGGCGGCCGCCTAGCTGAGCACCGTTGGATGGATAGAGTGCTTGACCGTACGTACGAGAACATGAACCGTCTGGGCCATGCGGGATATCCATTTCCGAAGGATGATGACGGCAATCTGCACAAGAGAGGGCTGCAAGGGCCTGAATATATGCGGTTAATGCGGAAGCTGGTACAGAAAGCAGGCGCGAAAATTTTGGATCACAGTCCTGTTCTCGAGCTGCTTGTGGATCAATATGGTGTTGGCGGCGCGTCTGGCGTACAGACGCAAACCGGAGATGCATGGACGGTACATGCGGGTGCCGTTGTAATCGCGACGGGTGGATGTGCATTCCTCAGCAGGGCACTTGGCTGCAATGTCTTGACTGGTGATGGATATTTGCTCGCAGCTGAGACAGGCGCTGAGCTGTCGGGTATGGAGTTTTCGAACGCTTACGCGATCAGCCCAACCTTCTCATCCGTTACGAAGACGGCTTATTATTCCTACGCTTCATTTTATTACGAGGATGGTACGCCGGTGGAAGGCGCAGGTTCGAAACGCGGTCGCTCTATCATTGCCCGGAAGCTTCAGGAGGGAAGACAGGTGTACGCGAAGCTGGATCTTGCTCCGGAGGAAATTAAACCTCTGCTGCGGGTGAACCAAACGAATTTCTTCCTGCCGTTCGACCGCCGTGGAATTGATCCGTTTACAGATTTGTTCCCGGTAACGCTGAGGCTGGAAGGGACTGTTCGTGGTACCGGTGGTATCCGCATTACAGACGAGACCTGCGCAACTTCAGTGCCTGGCTTGTATGCAGCCGGCGATGCAGCTACGCGTGAGCTGATCTGCGGCGGGTTCACTGGCGGTGGCAGTCATAATGCGGCTTGGGCGATGTCCTCTGGTTCATTCGCTGGGGAAGGCGCTGCCGCTTATGCGAAAAAAGCAGGAGACCATGCAACCGATCGCAATCTTCGTAGTGCTTCCACTTCAGTCATTACGAGTACTGCAGCCTCGTCTTCTGGTAAGACGGAGGAAATTGTCCGTGCGGTGCAGGATGAGGTTACGCCGTATGATCGCAATCTGTTCCGTACGGAGCAAGGGCTGAAAGGCTCGCTCGAGCGGCTTGATGGGCTGTGGAATGACCAGCGGAATCAGGCGGTGGAGCGCTCGGCTAAGGGAGTAAAAGCACGAGAAGCTGTTGCGATGACAGCTACGGCAAGATGGATGTACAATTCCGCACTTGCCAGGAAGGAGACACGCGGCATGCACAAGCGTGAAGATTTCCCGACATTGGATGCGGGGCAGCATTATCGTCTGATCAGCGGCGGGTTAGATCAGGTATGGGTGAAGCCGGAAGCCGTCAATGAAACACCTGCAGTGAAGGAGGTTATCGCACCATGATTGAGGTAGTAAGCGAGTCCCGGTGTGTCTCCTGTAACCAATGCGTATCGGTATGCCCGACGAACGTATTTGACCGCGGGGAGGATGGCATTCCCGTCATCGCCAGACAAGACGATTGCCAAACCTGCTTCATGTGTGAGCTGTATTGCCCGGTTGATGCGCTGTATGTGGCGCCGGATTCGGAGCAGGTGATTGGTATTTCGGAGCAGGAGGCTGAGCAGCAAGGCTTGCTTGGCGGCTATCGGGAGAAGGTCGGCTGGGGCAAAGGCAGAAAGCCTGTTGCTTCGCATGATTACATGTACCGGCTGTCGCTGTTTGCAAGGTTCTAACCATTTATTGTAATTGATTATTTAACCACTGAGAGGGGTCAGTCTTATGAAGAAGAGTAGAGAAAATCAAAGAGGATTGCGTGGACCGATTAGGCTCGCCTTAATGGCGATGCTGATTCTGGCAACGGTATGGCTGCAGGCGTGCGGAGCTAACGGTAACTCGAATTCGAATTCGAAGGAAAAGAATGCGGGTGCTTCAACAGGCACGGAGACAGCGGCAGCGGCGGATACGAACAGTAAAGTCCCGTCTGTGCTGAACTACGGCTATATTGGAAGCAATGATAAGAATCTTCCCGGCGGAGCGGAAGGCTGGGGCTTTTATAAAGGCATCATTCAAGAGGAATTGAAAAAGTACGGCATCGAAGAAGTGAAGCTGACGGGCTTTCCGAACGGTCCGGACCAGACGGAATCACTAATTAGCGGACGGCTTGATTTTGGCGGGTTGGGTGATACTCCTGCAATTATTGCGCATGGATCTGGTGCAAAAACAAGACTGATCAATCAAACCAATATTACCAATGTCGCTTACTTAATTTCCGGACCTGATGGTCCTAAGACGATTGAAGAGCTGAAGGGGAAAACGATTGCGATTCAAAAAGGCTCCTATATGCACCGTTATGTTGTGGGCTTGCTTAAGCAGGCGGGGGTAACGGATTACAAGCTGGTTCATATGCTTATCCCGGATGCGCAGGCTGCACTAGCAAGAGGCGACATAGATGCATTGACGAATACGGGTTACACTGCCCAAAAGCTGCTGGCTCAAGGGTATACGCTGATCGATGATTCGACCAGGCATTCTGAGCTGCATGGAACAGGAGTGACCGTTGTATCGGAGAGCTATCTGGAGAAGTTCCCTGACTTTCCAAAGGTATGGAACGAAGCTCGTCAAAAAGCGCTTGAGGATTTAAAACAACATGAAGAGGAGTACTACCAGTTTATTGCTGATCTGAATAAAACAACGGTGGATCTGGCGAAGAAGGTAAGCCCGATCAGTGATATTACCGTTGAACCATTTACGACAGATGGCATTACGCGCATTACCGGTACAAAGGATTTCCTCGTTGAGGAAGGTCTGGCGAAGAAGGACTACAAGATTGAGGATTGGGAAGTGAAGTAACTCGTAATAGGACGGGACGAAGGAGAGGGATATGCATGGGGAATCATACGCTGACCATTGAGTCATTCACATTAGTGTCAAGCAAGGGGAGCCGTTTGCAAGGAGAAGTAAAAGTACTGGATGACGGTTTGCCGCACCCAGCTATTATTGTCAGCCATGGGTTTAGAGGACATAAGGACTGGGCGTTCTGGCCGGAAGTTACAAGCCGTTTGGCTGAAGAGGGCTTTTATACGGTCAGCTATAATTTCTCTCGTGTTTCTGCTAAGGAAGACGGGTTGGAAGAAGGAGCTGTTGAAGCAGCATCTACCTTCTCTCAAGAGCTGGATGATTTGGATTTAATTCTTGAAGCTCTGCAGGGCGGCGATTTGCCGCTTCCTTATGCGGCGGATAAAGCACGAATCGGGCTGCTTGGCCACAGCAGAGCTGGCGGAAGCAGTATTGTGATAGCCGGTGAACATGCTGAGCAGGTGAGTGCGCTGGCTGTATGGAATGGCGGTCCTCCGCCTTCCCGCCAGCCGCAGGCAGGCGAATCGGAACTGTCTCTGTTAGAGCAAGTCGTTCAGGAGGATTGGAAGCAGAATGAACAGCGTTTTAATGTTCGTGATGCATTCACCGGCCTGCGGATTCCCGCCCTTATTGTGCAGGGTGATCAAGACCGCGAGCCGCTTTTGGAGCAGCTTCGCCACTTCCAGGAAGAGGCACCACATTAGCAATATGTGCTTGTACAAGGAGCGGACCATACCTTTAATGCGGTACATCCATACGAAGGGGCAACTCAGCAGCTGCAAGTTGCCTTGCAGGCGACAATCGACTTTTTCAAGAAGCAATTGGATTAAGAAAAAAGGCGCTTGAAGCGATTCAAGTGCCTCTTTGATGTGGATAAGCCAAGAAGGAGGACAAGAATGAGTGATTCAGCAGAACGTCAGCTGACGGCTGATGTATTGGTCATTGGCGGAGGCCCCGCGGGTGCTTGGGCGGCGTGGAGCGCCGCAACAAATGGGGCAAAGGTTGTGCTGGTAGACAAGGGTTACCTTGGCAGCAGCGGTGCAACCGCTCCAGGTGGAACGAACCTGCTTTATTTGCCTCCGGACAAGGAAATGAGAGAGCAAGCAGTAGCAAGCAGGATGAAGCAAGGCGGCTATCTGGCTGAACCGGCATGGATTCATCGGGTACTCGATCAGGTCTATACGAACTTGGAGCTGATTGAGAAGTGGGGCTATCCTTTCGTCCGCGATGAGAATGGAACGCCAATGCGTGACCATCTGCATGGTCCGGAATATATGGCGATTATGCGTAAGGTCGTCAAACGGGCTGGGGTGAAAGTTCTCGACCAATCACCGGCTCTAGAGTTATTAGTCGATGAGTTTGGCGTAGGCGGTGCCCGCGGCGTATCCCGTCAGGATGACCTGACATGGGAGGTTCGTGCCAATGCCGTTGTGATCGCAACCGGTGGCTGTGCATTTTTGAGCAATGGGCTTGGCTGCAATGTTCTGACTGGCGATGGTTACCTGATGGCAGGTGAGGTTGGTGTTGAGCTGTCGGGAATGGAATTTACTCGCAAATATGCACCGTCTCCGGCATTTGGCTCAAATACGCGCTCAAGGCTGCTTGGCTGGGCGACTTATTATGATAGCGACGGCAATGAAATTGTTGGCGGTCGGCAGGGAGATTTTCTGGCAGAAGCCCTCCTGAAGGGACCAGTCTACGCCATTATGAATAAGGCAGATACCCCAGAGAAGCAGGCTTTCCTCAGAAAATCCCATGCGATTTTCTTCCTGCCGTATGATCGGGCGGGCATCGACGTGTTCACCGAGCCTTTCCCGCTGACGCTTCGATATGAAGGAACAGTCCGCGGTACAGGAGGCATTCGAATTGTAGACGATGACTGCAGCACAACTGTTGGCGGATTGTTTGCTGCAGGCGATGCAGCAACACGTGAGCGGATTACCGGATCGGCGTCCGGAGGAGGTGCGTTTAATGCTTCGTGGGCGATCTGCTCGGGAACTTGGGCAGGCAAAGGTGCGGCTGCTCATGCCTTATCCCATCGTCAGAGCGCTGCGACACGTGATTTGAAGCCGGCCGGACGATACGGTCTTGGTGGCGTTGCTTCTTCGTTCGAGAATGTCGTACCTTCGCAGGAGTTGATTAAGGAGATTCAGGATCAGGTGCTGCCGCTGACCATTAATTATTTCCGTACGGAGCAGGGGCTGAAGCAAGCATTACATCGTCTCGATAACGTATGGAATCGAGTGAACAGTCAAACTCCTCAGAATGTGAGGGAGCAGGTCCGTGCACGAGAGACGGCGGCAATGGCCGCAACTGCCCGTTGGATGTATACAGCAGCTCTGTCCCGGAAGGAAACCCGAAGTGGAGGTCTGCACGGGCTGGCGGAATATCCGGGACAGGACGAGGAGCAGCAGCATAGGCTTCTCGTATCTGGACTGGAAGAGGTCAGTGTCCGGACGGAACAGGTGCCGGTATCCGGTGTTGCCGTAACAGCTGTGGCCGCTACTTCCGAGGAGGTGCAGGCGGGATGATTGAGTTAGTAAGTGAGGAGCGTTGCATATCCTGCAACATTTGCGTCAAGGTATGCCCGACCAACGTCTTTGATAAAGGCGAAGACGGCGTGCCTGTCATTGCCCGGCAAAGCGATTGCCAGACCTGCTTTATCTGCGAAGTTTATTGCCCGGCAGATGCGCTTTATGTCTCTCCGTATGCCGAGCAGACGGTAGAAGTCAACGAGCAGGAGCTTGCGGACAAAGGTGTCCTGGGCAGCTGGCGTGCGATTATCGGTTGGGGACCAGGTCGTACGAAGATCGCAGCGATTGATACGACGCCGTTCATTGACCGGATCCTGCCTCCTCGGACCATCCGTCCGCAAGGTGTATCGGAAGTGCTGCGTGGCGGGAGCTAAATGAATGGGATAGATGGAAGGAGCAAGGCCTAGGGAATCGTAGAGACCCTGGGCCTTGTTTTGGTTTGTTTGGTATTGTGCTATGCTAGCAACGAAAAAGTACTGGAAATAGACAGGGGGTTAATATGATAAATCACCTTCTCCTGGCTGATGATGATCCCAATATTAGAGCGCTTGTCCGTTTCGTTATGACCCGTGAAGGTTATCAGGTACATGAAGCGCAGGACGGGGCTGAAGCGATAGAGGTGATGACACGCGCACCTATTAATCTGGCCATTATTGATATCATGATGCCGCATCTGGATGGGTTTGAGCTTTGCGAATATATTCGGGAGCATTATGATATCCCGATCATTATGCTTACAGCCAAGGATCAACTGATTGATAAAGAGCAAGGCTATCTCAGAGGGACGGATGATTACGTGACCAAGCCCTTCGAGCCGGAGGAGCTGCTCTATCGGGTTAAGGCGCTGTTTCGCCGTTATACAAAGGTATCCAATGACATCATCCGAATGAATCGTATAACGATTGACCGTAAAAACGTAGAAGTTACCGATGGGAAATCGGTTTTATTGCTGCCAATGAAAGAATTCGAGCTTCTTGCCCAGCTTGCTCAGTATCCGGGCCGACTCTTCTCTCGTGACGAGCTGATTCGTCTTGTATGGGGGGCGGATTTCGAGGGCGATGACCGGACGGTTGATGTTCACATTAAGCGGCTCCGCCAGCGTTTTGCCGATTATGCTGATGATTTTACGATACAGACGGTACGGGGAATTGGCTACAAGGTAGAGGTGAGGGGCAAATGAAGTCCTTGTACTTCAGGGTGTTTTTCATGACATTAGCGGTTATTCTTGTCAGCAGTATACTCGGGTTTCTGGTCTCTAACTATTATTATCATATAAAGCTTAAGCCTTATAACGATGACAAGCTGATTAGTATTGCTGAGCAGATGAAGGATTTCATTGAGGCGGAGCCTGCCGATATGGATCGTTATTTACGAAATGCAGCAACTCTTGGCTATGAGATTTATGTGACGGACGGGCAGGGAGAATCGCATGATTATGGCCGGAGCTTTCGTGAGCATGACTTGGACAATCAGGCTGTTGCAGCTGTTCTTGGTGGAGGAGTATACCACGGCGTAGCACAGTTTCCGAATAAGCCGTTCATAACCGGATTTTTCGAAAATCGTTTAAGCAACACCGTTGGCGTGCTCGTACAATCACCAGATAAGAAATATGCCTTGTTTATGCGCCCTGACGTTCTGCTGCAGTTCGGCGAGCTTCGTACCTTCTTTGCCCTGATTGGGTTGTTGACGGTGATCATCAGCGTGTTGTTTTTCCTGATCAGTACACGTTATTTGGTCAAGCCCATTACACGGCTGACGGAGGCCACCAAACGGATCGCACAAGGGAATTACAATCTTCGCCTGCCAAAAAGAAGGCGTGATGAAATCGGGCAGCTTGCCGAGCATTTTATGACAATGAGTAAGGAGCTCGAGCGGGTTGATCAGTCACGTCAGCAGTTTGTCTCGAATGTCTCGCATGAAATTCAATCGCCGCTTACCTCTATCCAAGGGTTTGCCAATGTATTAGCTGAACAAGAGCTTCCGAAGGAGGAGCGTAAGCATTACGCCTCGATCATTGAAGCTGAAAGTCGTCACCTCTCTGTACTTAGTAAGCAGTTGCTGATGCTCTCTTCGTTGGAACAAGGGGAGGAGGCGTTAAACAAGAAGCACTTCCCCTTGTACAAACACATTCGCCAAGCCGCACAGGTTATGCAGTGGCAGCTCGAGGAGAAGGAACTGCTGCTCAAGCTGTCCATTCCCGAGTCCATCACACTTTACGGAGATGAGGTGCTGCTGCAGCAGGTGTGGATGAATCTGCTGGGTAATGCAGTGAATCATATTCCACCAGGGAGAAGTATTGAAGTTCGGGCGGAACAGATGCAATCCCATATCATCATTGTTGTAGCGGATACAGGTGACGGTATTCCTTCCGAGCATCTGCCGTTTCTGTTTGACCGGTTCTACCGGGTCGACCGCGCACGCGAGCGTGCTTCGGGCCGGACTGGCCTGGGACTTGCCATCGTGAAAAAGATTGTGCAGCTGCACGATGGGGAAATCGAAGCAGGCAGCTCACTTGGTGAAGGCACTTGGTTTACGGTGAAACTCCCCCAATTGTAATGATCCGTTCATACGCCGTTCATTTTCGCTTCCTAAACTTGAGCCATTAAAGGGAGGGAAGCATCATGTATCTGGCCATTCGTGAGATAAGATTCGCCAAAGTTCGATATTCGTTGATCGCAGCTATTATGCTGCTGGTCGCTTTTCTTGTGTTGTTCGTTACCGGGCTGGCGCAAGGTCTAGCCTATGATAATGCAGCTTCCATTCAGAATATGAATGCTACGCATTTTATTATGGAGAAGGATTCCAATCATCGCTTTACACGGTCTCAGATTAAGGAGCAGGAGCTGACCCAGGCGGAGGCTATAGTCGGCCAGAATAACGTGCAGCCACTGGGTGTTCGAATGACAACGGTGACGGCCGAAGCTGCGACCCTCAAGCTTGACGTAACGCTGCTCGCGGTCAAACCTGAAGGCTGGCTAATGCCATCGGTCATTGAGGGGAATACCCTCACAATGAAGAGTGAAGGACAAGTGCTTGTGGACGACAAATTGAAGGATTCGGGGATTCGAATCGGTACGGTAATCGTAGACCAGACATCTGGTATGAAGTGGACCGTCAGTGGTTTTGTAACCCAGCAATCATTCAGTCATTCACCTGCGGTATTCTTAAGTGAGCGAGACTGGCAGCAGCTTCAGTTGCTATCATCGACGCGACCGGGTGTCAGCGGGATGGATACCGATAAAGCTTACAGCGCCATTGCCATTCATGCAGATAAGGCACAAGTTGAACATCTTGCGGCCGCCTTGCCGGATGCAGAGATCGTGACCAAATCGGCTGCAGTCTCTGCAATCCCGGGTTACAAGGAAGAACAAGGATCGCTTAAAATGATGATTGCATTTTTGTTTGTCATTTCTGCATTTGTGCTTGCGGTGTTCTTCTACGTCATTACCATCCAAAAGAGCAGTCAGTTTGGCATTCTGAAGGCCATCGGGACACGTACGACTTACTTGTTACGAAGCGTCACCTTGCAAGTGCTGTTCATATGCGCGGGCAGTCTTATCATAAGCGTACTGCTCGTTCTTGGGGTAAAAGCAATGCTGCCAAGCGGCATGCCGTTTCAGCTTGATGCTTCTACACTAGCCATTTCTTGTGGTGCTTTTCTCGTCATGTCTCTCGCAGGCTCCTTGTTTTCCGTATGGAAAGTGGCCAGAATTGACGCCCTTGATGCAATTGGGAGGACAGCGGCATGAGAGAAAGAATAATTCTTCATAATATAACCCGTAAATTCGAGGATGGCGGAATACAACGTACGATCCTTGATCAGTTGAATTTGTCTGTGTCGGAAGGGGAGCTGGTTGCTGTAATGGGACCTTCTGGTTCCGGTAAAAGCACTTTCCTGTCCATTGCAGGTGCACTTCTTGAGCCTACAAGTGGAGAGGTTCTGCTCGATGGTGAATCGATCATCGGTAAAGATAAGCAGGCACTCTCGAATATGCGGCTGCATAAGATCGGGTTTATTTTTCAAAGTGCGAATTTACTTCCTTATCTAAAGATTGAAGAGCAGCTGTTATTTGTCGCCAAACAGGGCGGTATGGAAAACGCGCAGGCAACTGGAAGAGCGAGGGGACTGCTGCAAAAACTGGGCTTAAGCCAGCGCAGCCAAGCTTATCCAGATAAGCTGTCCGGAGGGGAACGCCAGCGTGTCGCCATTGCTAGAGCACTTATGAATGATCCGGCTGTACTCCTGGCTGACGAACCAACGGCAAGTTTGGACGCGAACCGGGGGGTGGACGTTGTGCGCATGATTGCAGATGAGGTGAAGGAGCAAGGGAAAAGCGCGATCATGGTCACACATGACGATCGAGTTCTACCGCTTTGCGATCGAGTGTTGTATTTGGAGGATGGGCGTCTGGTCTAGCGTTAAAAGCGCGTTACTATTGGTCGCCAACTGAATGGAATGCGCTACGTTGGATTTCATGCAGGATAAGGCTCCGTTCTCTCTCGGGAACTTGAGCTACGTTGGATTTCATGTAGTATAATCCGATTGTTTCGGCGGTAGAAGCTCCATTCATCGATTTTTAATTGGAGGAAATCCAACGTAGCTAAGCCGTCGTTTATTTTGGCCATCTTTTATTGGAGGAAATCCAATGTACAAGGCTCTGGAGTCTGATGAACTCTAGAGCCTTGTTTTTATTTGAACCTTTTTCACCATTGTGCTCGTTATAACTCGTATGGTAATTTCTAGGAGTGGAGAGGAGCAGCATTGATCATGAACAGAACATTGAAAAATACCGGAATCGTATTATTCATTCTACTGGCTGCAGTCGGATTGATTGTGTGGAAGTATGACTTTCCGAAGAAGATTAATCTTACTTATCCAGCCGTGGAGTTTAGGGCGGGTGATCCGTCTTCGGTGGATAAGACAACGATAACGATTAAAGGGACGTTGCACCGGAAGCTATGGCGCAATGAAAGCTTTTCAGGGCAGATTGAGATTGCGAAGTATGAAGTGACAAAGTCGAGGATGGCTCCTTTCATCTTCCATAAAGAAATAAATAATGGTTGGGGCGTTTTAACTTATTTTAATGAAGCCTATAAAACGACGGGGGCAATTAAAAGTTCAATTATTGTAATGTTAAGCTCAGTTTGGAAAATAGGTGAGTTTGAGAGCTTAAAGCTGCTGCTCAATGAACCAGTTGGACAAAGTCCAAGTCAAGGAAAAGACCTCGAGATCATGGCCCCGGCTACTGATTACGAAAGTGCTCTTGCATTGGACCAACAATATAAAGAACGAGATCAGAAATAATTATACACATGAAATTGAGCGAAGCATGCGAAGGCTAACCTGGCCACACACAAGAAGGGACAGCATTGATCATGAGCAGAGTTTTGAAAATAACCGGAATTGTATTTCTCATTTTATTGGCTGCAGCCGGATTGATTGTATGGCAGTATGATTTTCCGAAGAAGATTAATCTTACTTATCCAGCAGTCGAGTTCAGGGCGGGAGATCCGTCTTCGGTAGATAAGACAACGGTAACGATTAAAGGGACGTTGCATCGGAAGCTGTTCCATGAAGAAAGAAAATTCACTGGGCAGATTGAGATTACGAAGTATGAAGCAACAAAGGAGAGAATGGATCCGATTATCTTCAGTAAAGTCATTAATAATGGCGGGGGCTTTTTGAATTATATTGGTGCAGACTATAAACCGAATGGTGCAACTAAAAGATTATATACAATCGGGATGGGCAGCATTTGGAAAGTGGGAGAGTTTGAAAGTATGAAGCTTCTCCTCTTTGAACCCGTTGGGGAAAGTGAAGGTGCAACCAAAGACCTTAAGATCATGGCACCTGCGACTGATTACGAAAGTGCTCTTGCCTTAGACCGTCAATACAAGGAGCGGAATCAAGATTAATTAAATATGTTAAAAATCGAGCGAAGTAAGCGATGGCCAATCAGGCCACCCGCAAGCTTCGCTCTTGTTTGTTTTCGGCTAATTTGCTACAATAGAATTGTTGTTTAGTAAATTTATTAACTAAATTTATAGTGGATGAGGCATATATGGCTACGATTAAACAAATTGCAAGCGAAGCAGGCGTCTCGTCTGCGACGGTATCCCGTGTGCTGAATAACGACTTGTCGCTAAGTGTCAGCGAGGAGACACGCAGCCGCATCTTTAATATTGCCGAACAGCTGCAATATAAGCCATCGCGCCTTAAGCGAATGAAGCAGGACAAGCTGCTATCGACGTTAAAGATTGGCCTCGTTATGTGGTCAACGCTTGAAGATGAGCATAGTGATCCTTATTTCAGCGCCATCCGGCGCGGGATTGAGACGCATTGTGAGGAGCTTGGCATTGCGATTGACAAGGTTATACGAGGTGCTTTGAAGTCCGATATGACACCGCTTAACGAGTTGGATGGCCTTATTGTCGTTGGCTCAGTTGATGATCAGGAGGTTAACCGACTTTATCCGCATCGGGACAAAATTATTTTCGTAAACCATGATCTTGCTCCGGATGACTGTGATTCCGTTGAGCTTAACTTCGGGCAGGCGATGAAGGAAGTGCTCCGTCATTTGCACGAGCTTGGGCATACGGAGATTGGTTTTATCGGAGGCAGCTCGAATCCTGTCATGCAGCAGGAACAGGGGTATCAGGAGGATCCGCGTACAAGGATATTCGCAGAGCTTCAGCAGAAGCGCGGATTCTATAATCCGGAGCTTATGTATCTCACGGACTGGTCCTCGAACGGAGGGTACGAAACGATGCTTCGGATGCTGGATGCCGGGCATAAGCCTTCGGCCTGTTTCGTAGCCAGCGATCCGATGGCGGTAGGTGCTCTTCGCGCTCTTCATGAGCGTGGTTTGCAAGTACCTGAGGATATAGCGATTATAGGCTTTGATGATATTGAGGTCTCCGCTTTTCTCACACCGCCGCTTACTACCGTTCGTGTCCATACCGAGTTGATGGGTCGGACGGCAGTGCAGTTATTGCTCGAGCGGGCAGAGGGCAGAGAAGTGGCCTCGCATATCACGATTAATACTAAGCTGATTGTCCGTGAGAGCTGCGGAAGTAAGTAAACAAACTTTTACCAAACATGGGGAGGAACTAAGACAATGGCTATTTTTTACGATAAGGAACTAAATCTATTTCATCTGCAATCAAAGAATACAAGCTATGCTTTTCAAATTCTGAAGCAAGGTTATCCCGCTCACATCTATTGGGGCCGTAAAGTAAAAGGCTTGCAGCTTGATCGTCTTCTTCAGATCAAAGAAAGAGCATCGTTTAGTCCGAACCCTGATCAAGGTCAGCTGAATCTGTCGTTGGATGCACTGCCGCAAGAGTTCCCTTCTTACGGAACTACGGATTTCCGCTCGCCGGCATACCAAGTGAAGCTGCCAAACGGCTCGACCATTTGCGAATTGACTTACGACTCCCATGAGATCTACAACGGGAAAAAGAAACTCGACGGCTTGCCTGCCGTTTACGTAGAATCCGACTCGGAAGCTCAGACGCTTGAACTGACGCTGAAGGATGATCTGACAGGACTTACGGCGGTCTTGTCCTATACCGTATTCGAGAATCATGACGCGATTACGCGTTCTGTGAAATTCATCAACAGTGGTGAAATGACTCTTGATCTGCAGCGTGCGCTTAGCATGAGCGTTGATTTTGTTCATGACCGTTTCGAAATGCTGCAATTGTCCGGCGCTTGGGCGCGTGAGCGTTATGTGCACAAACGGAAGCTTGAGCCTGGCATGCAGTCTGTTGAGAGCCGCCGCGGTTCTTCCAGCCATATGCAAAATCCGTTCCTCGCGCTGCTTGCTGAAGGAGCAACAGAGGATCATGGCGATGTTTATGGCGTTAATCTTGTCTATAGCGGTAGCTTTATCGCAGGTGTTGAGGTTGATCAATATCACTCTTCGCGTTTATTTATTGGCATTAATCCATTCGATTTTAACTGGAAGCTTGAAGCAGGCCAGCAGTTCCAAACACCAGAAGCCGTTATGGTCTTCTCGCCAGACGGACTTGGCGGCATGTCCCGCATTTATCATGAGCTGTATCGTACAAGACTTGTTCGTGGTGAGTTCCGTGATAAGACTCGTCCAATCCTCGTGAATAACTGGGAAGCAACGTACTTCAACTTCAACGCGGACAAAATCGAAGCAATCGCAACAGCCGGCAAAGAGCTGGGCATCGAAATGTTCGTGCTGGATGACGGCTGGTTTGGCAAACGGAATGCAGATACCACCTCGCTTGGCGACTGGTTTGTTGACCGTAACAAGCTGCCGAACGGACTTGAGGATCTTGTTGATCGGGTGAAACGTCTGGATATGCAGTTTGGCCTGTGGTTCGAGCCAGAGATGATCTCGCCGGAGAGCGAGCTGTACAAGGCACATCCGGATTGGTGTCTCCATGTAGAAGGACGCCGCAGATCGCAGGGCCGTAATCAGCTTATTCTCGACTACTCCCGCCAAGATGTTAGAGACTACATCGTGAAGACCGTATCGGATATTCTGTCGAGCTCGCCAATTACGTATGTAAAATGGGACATGAACCGCAATATGACGGAGATTGGTTCGGCTCTTCTGCCGGCGGATCGCCAGCGTGAGACTGCTCATCGCTATATGCTGGGACTTTATGAAGTGCTTGAAACAATCACTTCTTCGTTCCCACATATCCTGTTCGAAAGCTGCTCGGGCGGCGGCGGACGGTTTGATCCAGGTATGCTGTACTACATGCCGCAAACATGGACAAGTGATAATACCGATGCGGTATCCCGTCTGAAAATCCAATACGGTACAAGTATCGTCTATCCAATTAGCACGATGGGCGCCCATGTATCGGCGATTCCGAATCATCAGGTAGGCCGTAAAGCATCTCTTGAGACAAGAGGAAATGTAGCTTTGTCTGGTAACTTTGGTTATGAGCTAGACTTGACGGTGTTCACAGAGGAAGAGAAAGAAGCTGTGAAGGAGCAGGTTGCTCTTTATAAAGATGTGCGTCCTCTCGTGCAATTCGGTGATTTCTATCGTCTGCTCAGCCCATTTGAGGGTAATGAGACGGCATGGATGTTCGTATCGAAGGACAAGAGTGAAGCCTTCGTTGTCTACGTGTCTGTCTTACAAGAGGCGAACGCTAAACTTGATCGTATCCGCCTGAAAGGGCTGGATCCTAACCTTGAATATGCACTTGATGGAGAAGATGGTGCGTATGGCGGCGACGAGCTGATGCACGCAGGTCTGCAGACACCACTGTTCCATGGTGATTATTCAAGTAAGGTATACCGTTTCCGCGCGGTGAAATAAATAGAAGGCTCTGAAGGGACAGTTCCTTTCAGAGTCTTTTTTTTGTGCGAAGGTTTGTATAAATTTTGCTAATGCGCATATGTATGGAACGGGGAACAAGTACAATGGTAGTAAGTCAATCGGAAACGAAGGAGGTTATGATGAAGGTGAATATTCGCAGTTATCCGCTTAACCGGATGATGACAACGAGGAGTCTGACCGCTCTGCTGATTGCTTTCATGCTGACTCCTTTGATTTGGACCATACATGCCATGCTCCAGGAGCGTTACTCCCAGTCTGTCATTGAGGACAATATATTCTCCCAGAACCGTTACCGGATCACCAGCCAGCAGCAGTCGATTAAGCTTGAGTTCCGAATTGATCCTGCCGACATTCCACGTAAGCCGGGAGAGGTGTTTCAACTACATAAACTGATCTATAATCATCATCATACGAAAATATATCTGGAGACGGTTGCCTGGCACAACCCGCCTAAGAATTCAGATAATATCTACATTACATTAAAGTTTGATCCTACCTATCTGTACAGCAAGGGCAGTTTTGTTACGAGTACTATATTTAAAGAGGAACATAGCTATGCTGATGTGATGTTTCTTCCAAAGTATTATGCTGATGACGGCAGTGTGATCCCGATTAATGACGGGAATAGCAGCCGGGAAGTCTTTATCCCAACCGAACAGCTGAAGGGCTTGAACGGTGGATTAACGTTAAAGTATGAAGGATTTAATCTGGTTAAATACGAGCGAGAGTAGATGGCCGACCGCCAAAGCCTATGTTGCACCAATACAGCATAATTAACATGATTAGCTAAAGTTACATTGCACTAAATGCTCGCTTGGAAGGAGAGAGACAGATGATCATCCAACACTTGGAACTTAATACGCAGCTCTTACTAGAGCAAAAAAACTTTTATACCCAGGTACTGGGTATGCAAATGACAGAGGAAACAGCCGACTCCTTCACTGTCCTTGCCGGGTATACGCGATTAACGTTTAAGCAGGCTAATGACAGAAGTATCTATCATTTTGCCTTTAATATTGAAGAAAATAAGTTGGAGTCAGCGGTTCACTTCTTGAAGGAGCGAACCCCGCTGCTTAGCGAAGGGCAAGATGAGATCTTTCATTTCAAAGATTGGAATGCCCATGCCTGTTACTTCTATGACGCTGCAGGTAATATCGTTGAATTTATTGCTAGGCATAACCTGGTGAGCCAATCGGCAGGAGCATTCTCCATCCATGATCTGATAGGTATCAGTGAGCTTGGCATGCCGGTAGAAGCTGTAGCGGACACTATTCTTTATTGCTCGAATGAGCTTGGTTTTGCGCCTTGGCGCGGCAACGGGACAACCTTCCAGCCTATAGGTGATGAGCATGGCCTGTTTATTGTGGCAACGATAGATCGTGCATGGTTCCCTACACAGGATCAGGCGGAGGCAGCACCTTTCACGGTAACGATAGCCGGGTCAAACGAACAGGTGTCAATTATCCCGGGCTATCCCTATAAGATTATAACAACCATCTCTCCAGCATAATTGCGCGCCTTGTTCCCGAAACAGGGCTTTTATTTGCTCCCGACTCCTTATTTATAGAAACTGCTTCTTATATTCGCTTGGCGGAATACCAACGGTGCTGCGGAAGATCCGGCTGAAGTACAGCGGATTATCGTAGCCAACAACAGCTGCAACTTCCTTCACATGGAGAGAGGATTCGGAGAGGAGCTTTTTCGCTTCATTCATCCGAATGTCGGTAATATATTTCATCGGCGTCATGCCGGTTACTTCCTTAAACTTATGAATAAACCGGAATACACTTAAGCTGCATTCTCCTGCGAGATCAGAGATGCTTAAGTTGTCGCTGTATTTTTCATGCATGAAAGCAATCATCTGATTAATATCAGGATGCCGGCCTTGTGATCCCAGCTCGTCTGTCGACTGCAGTCTTCTTCCTAGAAGGGTGAGCATCTCGAGCAGATAAGCGGTTGTCAGCTGACCACGAAGCGGCATGTGGCTGTTTAGTTCTTGTATGATTTTTTTAAACAATGCAATCACTTCGTCTATGATTCCAATCGTATGAATGGACTGCTTCAGCAGACCAAATTGCTGCAAGTAATCATAAGCACTATATCCGGTAAAATGAATCCAATAAGCTTCCGTTCCATCCTCCGCCTGATAGCTGTAATGCTGTGGCTGCCCCGGGGTGTAGATGACGAAGTTCCCGCTTGTCACCTCGATCGTTTCATCTTGAAAGCGAAATAATCCTTTTCCCCCTGTAATATAGATCAGTTGAAAATCAACCCGCCCTTGATCCCGATTACGCGACAGGCTCTTGGTTTGAAGCCTTTGATAACCACACCAATTGACCGCTAGAAATTGCTCTGTATTGTTAAGGCCATGCTCCTGCCAACTATGCGCATCGCCGGAAATACTGATCACAAGCCTCACACTCCTGAAACAATTTTGTGTATGTTTACAGCAATTTGATTCATTCTATATTCCCTATTATAGCTCTATAATCTAGGTGAATCGCAATTTTGTGAATGCGAAAGGGGAAAGAAGATGAACAAGGGGCGTATCATTAATAATATCAATTTGGGCTGGAAGTTTTATAGAGGCGATGAGCCTAGTGCTTGGTATAAAGGCTTTGATGATTCCAATTGGCGCAATGTCACTCTTCCTCATGATTGGTCGGTAGAGGAGCCGTTCTCGGAGGAGCATTCCAGCGGAACCGGCTACTTGCCGGGTGGCATAGGCTGGTACCGGCAATCGATATCCCTCCCTTCGGATCTCCAAGGTAAACGTGTCTTCATTACTTTTGAAGGCGTTTACAATAATTCGCAGGTGTGGTGCAACAGCTATTATATCGGGAAAAGGCCTTATGGCTACAGCTCGTTTACTTATGATATAACCGATTTTATTTCATTTGGCGACAGCCCAAATGTCATTACGGTGAAAGTCGACCATAAGGACATTGCAGATTCCAGATGGTTCACTGGCTCCGGTATATATAGAGATGTATACGTGACCGTTACGGATCAGGTTCATATTGATACATACGGTGTGTTTGTCACCACGCCAGAAGTGTCGGAGGAGCAGGCAACGGTGGCTGTTGACGTTCGATTATCGAATGGAAATGCCATGGATGAGTCTGTACAGATTCGAAATGTGCTCTTAGATCAAGCAGGGCAAATCGTTCAAACCGTGAACAACAGCGTAACGGTATCGGGTAAGTCTACAAAAGATACGGAGCAGTCCATGATTGTTGCGAATCCGAAGCTTTGGTCGCCGGATACTCCTTATCTTTACACCATGCGGACAGAAGTGAGCAAAGACGGCGAGTTGATCGATCATGTAGAGACCCCGGTCGGCATTCGTTGGTTCGCTTTTGACCCCGCTCAAGGCTTCTTCCTTAATGGCGTTAATATGAAAATGAAGGGTGTCTGCGTTCATCACGATGCAGGTGGTCTAGGTGCCGCTGTTCCGGCAAAAGTATGGGTTCGCAGGCTTGAAGCTTTGAAGGAAATGGGCTGTAATGCGATCCGGATGAGCCATAATCCGCCAGCTTCTAATTTGCTGGATCTGTGCGATCAGATGGGCTTCCTCGTTATTGACGAAGCGTTTGATGAGTGGGAAGGCGTAAAAAATAAATGGTCAACTGGCCATAACGTCTACCCGCCGAAGCATTTTGGCTATTATGAGGATTTCCCGCAGTGGGGTGAGATTGATCTGAAGGAGATGGTACTGCGTGACCGCAACCATCCATCGATCATCATGTGGAGCATTGGCAATGAGGTCGATTACCCGAATGATCCGTATTGCCATCCTTATTTCGAGACAATGACCGGCAATAATGATGCGAATAAACCGGCTGCCGAGCGGCAATATGATCCGAATAAGCCAAACGCGGATCGTCTGGCAACGATTGCGAGACGACTTGCGAAAGCAGTCAAGGAATGTGATACAACTAGACCGGTTACAGCCGCACTAGCCTTCCCGGAATTATCAAACTTAACGGGCTATGCGGAAGCGCTCGATATCGTAGGCTACAACTACAAAGAGCATATGTATAAAGATGATTTGCAGCAATATCCGGATCGGGTGACTTACGGCAGCGAAAATAGCTCCAGCCTCGAAGCCTGGCTTGCTGTTCGGGATAATGATGCGATAAGTGCCCAGTTCATCTGGACGGGCATTGATTATTTGGGTGAAGCAAGAGGCTGGCCAGTGCGGGTAGCTGGTGCCGGATTTATGGATACGGCCGGATTTAAGAAGACGAGCTATTATTACCGTCAAAGCTTATGGAGTGATAAGCCGGTAGTCTTCCTCACGGCGATGAAAGCAGACGAAGCAGAGAAGGGATCAAGAAGATGGACCGGCGGCGATCCACATTGGAACTTTGAAGCGGGAGAGCTGATGAGGGTCAGCTGCCATACGAACTGTGAAGAGGCGGAGCTGTTCCTGAACGGGCGGTCGCTTGGCAGTAAGAAGCTGGCGGATGCTCCGAAATTGTATCTGACGTGGGAAATCGCTTATGAAGAAGGTACGTTAGTGGTGGTTGCGAAAGGGAAGGACGGAGCAATCCATACGTGTACGCTAAGTACCGTATCTGAACCGGCTCAATTGCAGGTGAACGTTGATGCGGCTGAGCTTCATGCCGATGGTCAAGATATTGCCCATATCGAGATCCAGATTACGGATGAAGATGGTCAACTAGTCTATACGGCTGAACATCCTATTGCCCTGTCCATTGAAGGTCCTGGTGAAATTATCGGAATGGAGAATGGCAATATTCAAGATTTGGAGCCGTATAGCTCAAGAACTCGGAAAGCCCATCACGGCAAACTTCTTGTCTATGTAAGAACAACAACGCAGGTTGGTGAGATCGTCGTGACTGCAGAGGCAGAAGGACTAGGGACTACGAAGATAACGATCAGATCGGTAGATATTGTAGAAACCGTGCAAGCATAAGCAGGCATCGCAGCCTATTCATCTCATGGGAGGGATTTAGCTAATATGAACGCATTTAACGGACTAGGTATGGGACTTGGTAATTTGGCACGGGTGTCAAACGCGGTAACGCGGTCGATATCGCCGGAGAATTTTACGGGCGAGAAGGGTAAGGGAGCAATGGCGACGGAAGGAACGGGTGCTCAGGCGGCCCGCGACTTAGGGTTAGGCTGGAAAGTGTCTCCTTCCGTAAAAATCGAAGGACATGAAGAGTTTACGATGGGTGTCATCGATGGGCCGGGTATGATTCAAAATATTTGGCTGACTTGTCCTCATCAGGCGGTGAGATCCCTTATTTTCAAGATTTACTGGGATGAGGAAGAGGATCCATCCGTATGTGTGCCGGTAGGCGATTTCTTCTGCAACGGATGGGGTGAGCGGGCGCTTGTCAATTCGCTGCCAATCTCGGTTAATCCAGCTGGAGGCTTCAACAGTTATTGGGAGATGCCTTTCCGCAAGAAGGCACGTATTGTCATGACCAATCTGTCGCATGAATCTACGTTCCTGTATTACCAGATTAATTACACGCTGACGGAAATTCCAGAGGATATGGCTTATTTCCACGCGCAGTGGCGCCGCAGCAATCCAGTCAAATATATGGACGTCCATACGATTGTTGACGGCATTAAAGGTAAAGGCCATTTTGTAGGTACTTATCTCGCCTGGCAGGTCAACAGCAACAACTGGTGGGGAGAAGGCGAGCTGAAATTCTACATGGATGGGGATAAGGATTATCCAACAATCTGTGGAACAGGTACCGAGGATTATTTCGGCGGGGCTTGGAACTGGGATATGAACGGGCAATATGTAACGTACTCCACGCCGTTCCTTGGCATGCATCAGGCGATTAAGGCGGATGGCTTGTACAAGGCGAACCAGCGCTTTGGTATGTACCGTTTCCATGTGATGGATCCGATCCGTTTCGAGGAAGACTTTAAAGTGACGGTGCAGGCACTAGGCTGGCGCTCGCATGGACGTTATCTGCCGCTGCAGGACGACATTGCGTCGGTTGCTTATTGGTATCAGCTTGAGCCGCATGCTGCTCATCCGGCTATGCCAGGCATTGATGAATTGGAGATTATTTAGCTTTGTGAAAATGTCCCATAAGTCATTAATATGACGATGGGACAGCCCGTTGTTATCGGGTTAAACTGCAAACTGCGCATTCGAATGTTCTTCCGATCGCCATTGCTCGGGGATTCCTTGAATCAACGAAGTAAGGTAGGGATCCCCTCACAAAAGCGAACGCTGACGCTTCTCCAGAATCATTCGAATTGCTCCGTTCTGCCGTTAACCTGTCCTTAACTTCTTAAAAATCAAAACCGCCAAAAAGCGTTGCAAGGATAGCTCCCTGCAACGCTTTTTGGCGGTTTTGCCCCTTTTCTTTTATTACAGGTCCAATAGTTCTGACTCGTATCGTTCAAACAGTCGTTTCATAGATTCCATACTTCTATCGGAGGTTGAATGTATGGCCTCAATTAACTCATTAATTCGAGTTGTCATGATGAGGAGATATCTTGCTTCCTCCGTCCCCGGATTCCAGTAGGTATGGGCCGAGGAGCGATAACTGCATCACCAACCTTTGCCTCAATCACTTGCTCTCCAATTTGGAAGCCAAGTGTCCCCTTCAAAATGTACCAGGCTTCGTCATCCTCGTGATGAATATGCAGCGGGGCAATCTTCATTGGCTCAGCCCCTGCTGTACATCCCTCGGCCGTCCATTCTGCCATGACGAGATTTGCTCCTGCATTCGCTAATAATTGCCCAGCTAACGGTGATGAAATGATATTCATATTGGCTGCCCCTTCCTCATATCGCGTGGAGATAAGCCCCTAAGCTGACGGAACAGCTTCGAGAAGCTGTTAATGCTGCTGCATCCGACTTCGGCGGCAATATCTGTGACGCTCATCGATGTATTTTTAAGCAGGTACTCTGCTTTATTGACTCGGTTCAGATTCATATATTGGACCAATGTTTGGCCAGTCATTCTCTTGAACATCCGGCAAAAATGGTACGGGCTCAAATGAACGAAGGAAGCTGCCTGCTCAACGGTGACACGTTCAGTCATGTCAGATTCAAGAAGAGTAAGCAACTCCTTGAACTGGTCAGTCTTCGTGCGGAAAGCATTCATCTCCGTGTCACTGCGCTGCTTCACGGTAAACTCTCGGCTGAGCCAGGTGAAGAGTAACTGGCAATAGGAGCGGACGGCAAGCTCGAAGCCGTGGCGTTTCTGCTCGAATTCGTCGGCAAGCTGCATGGCGATTTGTTTCAAAAGCGGATAAAAGGGATCTGTCTGCTCGATCCTGTTCGCAATCGCCGATAATCCGTTCGTATAAGGAGCGACCAAGCCAACAATATGCGGCTCCTTCAGCCCCAGCATAGACGGGTTAAACACAAAAGCGTAGACCGTGAACGGTTCATTCGGATGAAGCGAAGTGGCGGAGTGCAGCTCGCCGCTGTTGACGAACAGCATATCGCCAGGTTTGGTCGGGAACGGCCGTCCCCCGATTTGATAGACGACTTCACCACTCTCGACATAGATCAACTCGAAATGCTCATGCCAATGAAGGCGCAGTGAGCATCCTGGCCGGAAGGTGGGGTGAAACACATTGATCGGCAGAGCAGGATCGGTCATGATCGTATTTTCCCATAGGTCTCTTCGCATGATGCTGCCTCCAGCAATTAGATTAGCAAGATCGGGATAATAAAGAACAAGAAGTATTAAGACATTAACGGTCGAAAGTTCTATATTGATTAATGTTATCACAGATTCATGAAATGGTGGATATCCGATTCGTTGAGCAAAATTGTTTAACAAGCTGGGAGGCAACAGACAGTAATGGTGCGCGTCAAGACAGATAAGTCTCTTTCGTTATACACACTCGCTTGGCCGATTGCCATCGAGTTGATTTTACAATTTCTAATGGGAACTGTGGACTCCTTGATGGTCAGTAAGCTTGGGGATAACGCGGTATCGGCCGTAGGCGTATCTAATCAGGTTATGCGTTCGTTATTAACCATCTTTGTGCTGATTAACGGTGGTGTAGGCATTATTATTGCACGGAAATGGGGAGCAGGCGACCCGAATACAGCACGTCGTGCAGCGGCTATGGCTATAAAAGTTGGGGTTATTAGTGGAGCGCTTGTCAGTGTCTTGTTTGCTTTTGGCTCGGGGGCGATTGTGCATCTCATGGGTACACCTGCCGAAGTGGTGCCACAGGCAACTACCTATATGACGTTTATTGGAGCATGCTCCATTCTGACAGAGATGACCATGATGCTGACGGTGATGATCCGAAATACAGGCAATACGCGTGGGCCGATGATGATTGCTATTGGGATGAACGCAGTCCATGTTCTACTGAACTATGTGTTTATTTTCGGAGAGTTTGGTTTTCATCAGATGGGGATTGAAGGGATTGGGATCTCGACCATCATCAGCCGCCTGCTTGCGGTAATCGTTGGAGTATGGCTGCTGCTTCGATCATTCCCGAGTCCGTTTCAGCGGAATGACTGGCGTGGATTCGACCGTCCGCTGCTGAAGGAAATGATCGGAATTGGTCTGCCGAATCTGGGTAATGCTGCATCATGGGGGTATTCCCAGATCGTAACGCTGGCCATCGTATCCTCGATGGGAGCAGTCCAGCTCGCGACATTTTCTTACTTCAACATTACCCAGCAGCTGCCTTGGCTGATTGGTAATTCAATTGGGATGGCCGTTCAAATTCAGTGTGGTCAGCTATACGGCGGAAAGCGGTATGACCAGGTATACCGAGCGCCTTATAAAGCTGCAGCAATTGGAATTATACCGACACTTACGCTTGCGGTTCTGCTATATGTATTTGGGAATACGACGGTCGGGTGGTTCACTTCGGATCAGGAGATTACGAGCTTGCTGCTGCCATTATTCCTCTGGTGTATAGTCTGGCAGCCGATGCGTACATGGACTTATTCATTCAATCAGTCTTTGATGGCGATAGGTGAAGCTAGGTTTGTTGCGCTGAGTAGTGTCCTTGGCATGTGGATCTTTGCAACAGGCGGAGCTTATGTATTTGGCGTGGTGCTCGGAATGGGCGTCAAAGGCGTATTATTCGGCTTATTGCTCGACGAGTTCCTCCGTGCGATCCTTGTCGGTTGGCGCTGGCTCGGCCGCCGCAAGCTGCCACGGCAAGTCGAGCAGCCAACTGCTGTTCAGACAGTGTAGACGAATGTTGGGTGGCTATCTCACAAGAGGAAACTCCTGGGGAGATTAGCTGTGTTATGCGATAAGACCCTGCGAGGGTCTTATCGGGTGAAAGTTAAGTGAAGTTAGTAATCATAAGACCCTGCGAGGGTCTTATTTTTTTGAAATTGGCAGAAAACTGCCACGTTGTAATCGGTATGAGGTCCAATAAGACCCTGCGGGGGGCTTATCGGGTGATCGTTAAGTGAAATGAGTAATCATAAGACCCTGTGAGGGTCTTATCGCTATGCATCCACGTGCCAAATCCCATCGTCTTTTTAAATGACTTATGAGATACCCTTTTTTTGGGGGCAGCGGAGCCCTACGTTGGAAAGTATCCAGTATAATGGCGGATGGATTTGCTGCTCAAATGCCACGTTGGAGTTCATCCAATGATATGGACGCTATAGAGGCAATTTGCTCTCTTGAGGTCTTTTCTATTGGATGAAATCCAGTCTGCGATTGACAGTGGTGTGAATACGAGCGATTACGTTGTACGAAATCCAGTCTGCGTTTGGCGGGCAGCGATGGGATGGCTTTGAAGTGAAGTAAAGTGAAGTAAAGTGAAGTAAAGTGGCCCTAGAGCAGCACCGGTGCTGTGCATCACATACTCCCAAATGAAGGGATTACCAGCTTCAAGCTTGAACTATTATGCTAATCAAGCATTGGAGGAATGTAATTGTACCGGTATGTTCTATTACTCGTGTTTGTGCTAGTGGCAGGCTGCAGCAACCAGACTAACATAATTCAAAAGAATAGCAGTTCAACAATCGCACTTGAGCAATATTATTTCTCGGGCATAGAGGAGCGGATCAATCAGTTAAGCGCAAAGCTCCTCGCAGATGGCTATAAAGTGAGTGCCCCCGTCTCGTACAAGCATGAAGGCTCAATCGAATATTCTATATACTCAACAAAAGAAATACCTAGAGGTCAGATTGCGGTTGAAGATCAGAAAGCCGCGCGTTACGCGGATGAATTCGATGTAGGTTATGACGGTAATGGCATCGCATTGGAATAAGAAGGACGTCGTTCCGGTTGACACCGAAAAACCCGTTATTATATAGTTAGATTATGGATTAGCACTCTGATATTGAGAGTGCTAACGAACAAGTTAAATAACTGAAGGGAGAACGTTATCTCAATGGAAAAGCAACAATTTAAAGCAGAATCGAAGCGCCTCTTGGAGATGATGATCAACTCTATTTATACACAGCGCGAAATTTTCTTAAGAGAGCTGATCTCGAATGCCAGTGATGCGATCGACAAGATTTACTATAAGGCACTGACAGATGATCAACTGGTATTTAACAAAGAAAGCTATTACATAAAAGTAACAGCTGACAAAGCAAATCGTACGCTGACTCTCTCTGATACGGGCATCGGCATGACGCAGGAAGATCTGGAGAACAACCTTGGCGTTATCGCGAAGAGTGGATCGCTGGCGTTCAAGAAGGAGAACGAAGCGAAGGATGGCCACAACATTATCGGTCAATTTGGCGTAGGCTTCTACTCAGCGTTCATGGTGGCGGACAAAGTTGAAGTAATCAGTAAAGCGCTTGGTGAGAAAGAGGCTTACAAGTGGGAGTCGGAAGGCGCTGACGGCTATTCGATTACACCTGCGGACAAAGAAACGGTTGGCACGGACATCATTATGACGATCAAGCCAAACACCGAGGACGATAACTACGATGAGTTCCTTGAGGAATACCGCCTCAGAGCCATCATCAAGAAATACTCGGACTTCATCCGTTACCCAATCAAGATGGATATGAAGGGCCAGCGTCCGAAAGAGGGCAGCGAAGGCGAATTCGAGGAATACCAAGAAGAACAAACCGTCAACAGCATGGTGCCGATCTGGCGGAAAAATAAAAGCGAGCTGACACAGGAAGACTACGATAACTTCTACTTCGAGAAGCGTTACGGCTTTGATAAACCGCTGAAGCATCTCCATATTAGTGCGGATGGTGCTGTTGTTTATAACGCAATTCTCTTTATTCCAGAGAATACGCCATTCGACTATTACACGAAGGAATTTGAAAAAGGTCTTGAGCTGTATTCGAACGGTGTCCTCATTATGGACAAATGCGCGGATCTGCTGCCGGATTATTTCAGCTTCGTGAAAGGGATGGTTGATTCCGAGGATCTGTCGCTGAACATTTCCCGGGAACTGCTGCAGCATGACCGTCAATTGCAGCTTATTGCGAAGAACATTAAGAACAAAATCAAGAGCACGCTGCAAAGCCTGCTGAAGGAAGACCGTGAGAAGTACGACGGCTTCTACAAGTCGTTTGGTAGACAGCTGAAGTTTGGCGTGTACAACGACTACGGCGCGAACAAAGATACGCTGCAAGACCTGCTCTTGTTCTACTCCTCGAAGGAGAAGAAGCAAGTTACGCTGGATGAATACGTATCGCGTATGCCGGAAGATCAGAAGTACATCTACTATGCAGCTGGCGAGTCGATTGACCGTCTGGAGAAGCTGCCGCAAGCAGAGATCGTGGCGGATAAAGGCTACGAGATGCTGTACTTCACAGACGATATCGATGAGTTCGCGATCAAGATGATTGGAACGTACAAAGAGAAGTCCTTCAAGAACGTATCAAGCGGCGACCTCGGTATCGAGTCGAATGCGGAAGAAAAGCAAGCTGAGGAAGAAGCAGCAACGGAGAACAAAGATCTGTTTGTTTCGATGAAAGAGCTGCTTGGCGACAAAGTTACAGGCGTAAAAGCTTCGAAACGTCTGAAATCCCATCCGGTTTGTCTGTCGTCAGATGGCGAAGTAACCATCGAGATGGAGAAAGTGCTGAAGGCTATGCCTAACGGCCAAGACGTGAAAGCGGACAAAGTGCTGGAGATCAACGTTAACCATGAAGTGTTCCAAGCACTCAAAGAAGCTTATAGCAATGACCAGCAGAAGCTGAACCTGTATACGAACATTTTGTACAACCAAGCCCTTCTTATTGAAGGTTTGACAGTGCAGGATCCGGTTCAATTTACAAACGATATCTGTAAAATCATGGTGTAATCGTCTGCATCAGCAGTAGAAGCCGACCTTAGGACAATGTCCTGGGGTCGGCTTTTTTGCATTCGTTCTAACATCAACCTGCCACGCATAAGCTTGTATCACTATGGTAGCGTTTACAAATATCTATGCGACGGAATCTATCAATAACGCTAGCAAGCTACTTTTCGAAAAGGGAGATGGTTAGCCAATGATTTACGCTGAGCCGGGCAAGCAGGATTCGAAGATTTCGTTTAAGAAACGGTACGACAACTACATAGGGGGCCGCTGGACGCCGCCAACGCAAGGCCAATATTTCGACAATGTATCTCCGGTGAACAATGCAGCTTTCTGTGAAATAGCTCGCTCCACGTCGGAGGATATTGAGCTTGCTCTTGATGCGGCACATGCGGCGAAAGCCGATTGGGGACGGACATCTGCAGCAGAGCGCGCTAATATATTGAACAAAATTGCGGACAGGATCGAGAGCAATCTGGAGACTTTAGCTGTTGCAGAGACTTGGGATAACGGCAAGCCAATCCGTGAATGCCTTGCGGCGGATTTGCCGCTTGCTGTTGATCATTTCCGGTATTTTGCTGGCTGTATCCGGGCGCAGGAAGGCTCGCTCAGCCAGCTCGACAACGACACGGTTGCTTATCATTATCATGAGCCGCTAGGTGTCGTTGGTCAGATCATTCCTTGGAACTTCCCGCTCTTGATGGCGACTTGGAAGCTTGCGCCAGCGCTTGCGGCGGGCAACTGCGTTGTCCTTAAGCCAGCCGAGCAGACACCTGCGTCGATCTGTGTTCTGATGGAGCTGATTGAAGATTTGCTGCCTGCAGGTGTGGTGAATATTGTAAACGGTTTCGGTCTGGAAGCCGGAAAACCCCTTGCTTCAAGCAAGAGGATTTCTAAGATTGCCTTTACCGGCGAAACAACAACGGGCCGCCTCATCATGCAATATGCTTCACAAAATCTAATTCCCGTCACGCTGGAGCTTGGCGGTAAATCTCCAAACATCTTCTTCGAGGACATTATGGCGAAGGATGATGCTCTCTTTGATAAAGCGCTCGAAGGCTTCACGCTGTTTGCGCTGAACCAAGGGGAAGTGTGTACTTGTCCGTCCCGTGCGCTGATTCAAGAGTCGATCTACGACAGCTTTATGGAGAAGGCGCTGCGGCGAGTCGCATCCATTAAACAAGGCAATCCACTGGATACGGATACGATGATCGGGGCTCAAGTCTCGACAGAGCAAATGGAGAAAATCATAAGCTACATCGACATCGGACGCCAGGAAGGGGCCGAATGCTTGATTGGCGGAGGCCGAGCAGCAATTGGAGGCGACATCGCAGATGGCTACTACATTCAGCCGACAGTGCTTCGCGGGGACAACAGTATGCGGATTTTCCAAGAGGAGATTTTCGGGCCGGTCGTTGCTGTGACGACCTTCCGTTCGCCGGAGGAGGCGCTCGCCATTGCGAATGATACGCTGTATGGTCTTGGCGCAGGCGTCTGGACAAGGGACATTAATGCAGCGTTCCGGATGGGACGGCAGATTGAAGCGGGACGCGTCTGGACGAACTGCTATCATGCTTATCCGGCACATGCGGCATTTGGCGGCTACAAAATGTCCGGCGTTGGACGCGAGAACCATAAGATGATGCTATCGCATTATCAACAGACGAAGAACCTGCTCGTCAGCTACAGCCCTGACTCGCTTGGCTTTTTCTAAGTGTCATGGCAGCGGAATCCGTGTTAAAGGTACTCGCCACGGAAAGTGCGCTTGAACTGATCGATCGGCTGCGGGCGAAGTATGGCGACGTCATGTTCCATCAATCTGGTGGGTGCTGTGATGGCAGCTCGCCGATGTGTTTTCCGCTAGGCGAGTTCCTGATTGGTGAGCAGGATGAACACCTTGGCGAGATTGGCGGCGCACCCTTCTATATGAGTAAAGCGCAATACGATTATTGGAAAAATACACAGCTCATCATCGACGTTGTACCTGGCCGCGGCGGGATGTTCTCGCTGGAAGGACCAGAGGGACTCCGCTTCTTGACGAGGTCTCGTATTTTTACCGCTGATGAGCTGCGCAGTTTAGGTTTGCTTCAAGCGTAAACGCCTAGAGAAAACTTATACTTTCTTATATTGAAGAAAAACGGTCTCCGCCTTGCCTGCGACAGGCATTGCGGAGACCGTTTTTAGTGTGCGCGATTTAATTTACTGCTTCGTCTTCCTCATCTTCTTCGTCTTCACCATAAGCGCCAACGCGGTAATCATCCGTCTTCTCGCCGTCTTCCCAAACCTCGACGAACAGTGCATCACAGTTCTCGAAATCTTCAGCATTCAGTGCTAGCACTTTTTCCTCGTCGTCACCGACGTATACATTTTCCATCCCGTCTTCCGTGAACGAGAGAACAACAAAAGTTTTCAACTTGCAGGCCCTCCTATGCAATTGTTATTGAAGCAGTATACCATATTGGGCTTATTCAGTGCCTCTCATTGATTGAGATTCATGCCAATATTTGAATCAGTCGCGGAAAAATGGGTAATAGTAGTGGAGGAGTAAGGAACGGGGGGATTCAAGGTGAAGTTTACACCCGAGCAGCGGATCACGCTGCATGGTTTCAACAATTTGACGAAGTCACTTAGCTTTAATATGTATGACATCTGTTTTACGAAGACGAAGGAAGAGCGCGAGGCATACATCGCTTACATCGATGAGCAGTACAATTCGGATCGCCTGACGAAAATTTTGAAGCAGGTAGCCGATATTATTGGAGCGCATGTGTTGAATATCGCGAAGCAGGATTATGTTCCGCAGGGCGCTAGTGTAACGATTCTTGTCTCGGAAGGGCCTATCGTAGAAGTGCCGACGGAATCTACGTATGATGAGTCGCCGGGGCCGCTTCCGGATAATGTTGTGCTCCAGCTCGACAAAAGCCATATTACCGTACATACGTATCCTGAATATCATCCAAGTGAAGGGATCAGTACATTCCGTGCCGATATTGACGTCGCTACCTGTGGAGAGATCTCGCCGCTTAAGGCGCTTAATTATTTGATCCATTCGTTTGATACGGATATTATGACGATTGATTACCGGGTGCGGGGGTTTACTAGGGATATTAATGGTAACAAGCTGTTTATTGATCATGATATCAATTCAATCCAGAACTATATTCCGGATGAGGTTATTGACCAATACGACATGATTGACGTTAATGTGTATCAGGAAAATATTTTCCACACCAAATGCAAGCTGCGGGAGTTTGATCTGAACAATTATCTGTTTGGCTATACGAAGGACAAGCTGAGCATGGACGAGCAGAAGGAAATTACGGAGCGGTTGACGGACGAGATGTATGAGATCTTTTACGGCAAAAATATTAAATGAGGTTACGGACCGGGGGATCAGGTTTCTCCCGGTTTTTTGGCACGTCCTTATAGCCGCTAACCAGCATGAAACGCGCTCCGCCATCAATAGATGGCGAAATCACCTTGTGGTATGATTAAGCAAATTCATAATTATGGGGGAGAATGTTTTATGGCATTTGAGATCGAACGGAAGTTTCTGCTCGCAGTTCCTTATGAGTCTATTGGAGATCGCATTCAGGTGCGCTCGGAGCAGCGGATTGAGCAGACTTATTTGGCACTGGAAGAGGATCAAGAATTACGTGTTCGCCGGATTACAGATGTAGGCAGTGGTGAAGTGACTTATACCCATACGTTCAAGAAGGGCTTTGGCATTAAACGCGAGGAAGTGGAGTATTCGATTAATAAAGGGCTGTACGAGCAGGTCGTGACGGCTTTTGGAGCGGTAGCTCTGACGAAAAATCGGATTACGGCGGACTGGAACGATATCGTTATTGAGATCGATATTTATGACCAAATTCAACTGACGGTGCTGGAAGTGGAGTTTGATTCCGAAGAAGCGGCGAATTCGTTTGCTGCACCGGACTGGTTTGGTGAAGATATTAGCAGATCGAAGGAATACAGCAATAAGACGGTCTGGAAGCAGCTGCAGCAGAAGTAGGGAGGCGAGGGACATGCGGAAGCTTGTGTTTTTCGTTGGCGGAGCAGGCGCAGGGAAAACAACGCTGGCCAAAGCGCTGGCACGTAAGCGTGGTGTGACGGTACTGGATATGGACACAATGCTGCGCCCGGCTGCCGTACAGATTATGACTGTTGCAGGGCTTGATCCAAATGACCGTGATTCAGAAGAGTATAAGGTGCTATGCCGAGACCTTGGGTACCGGATTACGATGGATGCCGCGCTCGAAAATATTGAGATAGGTAGCGATGTCTTTGTCATCGGACCCTTCACCAAAGAAACAAGCGATCCGTCTTGGATTGTGAAGGAATTAGCGGCGATTGGCGCCTCCCTTCATGATGTAGACGTGAAGGCGGTTATCGTCTATTTGCAGGATGATCGGCTGCATTATAGCCGGATTGAGCAGCGTGGGCTTGAGACCGATCAATATAAGCTGGAACACTGGGACTCCTTCAGCCGCTCGCTTGTCAGACGAACGCTCGCTTGGGAGCTGCCGGAGTCATCGGTCTTGTACTATGATAATTCGCGGGAGTTAGATGAATCGGCGTTAGAACACCTGGAAAGGTTCGTGTTTGGTGATGTTATTTGATCCTACGATATTTGATAATTTGAAGGTCGCTTTGGAGAACCAGATCTATGATTTGGATAACCTGGATGAAAGAATCCGGGTTGTTGATCGTGTAGACAAGCTGGATATGGCAGTAATGTCCCGCGAGTTTGCGCTGCAGTTTGTGCTGGCTGGTGCGGAACGGGAGAAGTGTGTGAAAGCCGAGGTTAAGCTTGATACGACACTTCGTGATTTGGCTACTGAGCTGCTGGAGCTGCAGGAAGGAGATCCGCCGGGCTGCAGGCTCCGCTTGCTTTATCATCTGTCGGTGACGAATGTGGAGGTGCAATGCCGCTTGATTGAAGAGGCTGTCAGGGAGAAATGGGGAACGGAGCTATTGCTCACTCAAAAGCTCAGCTTCATCTATGGTGAAGAAAGCGGCCGTTACAGTAATACGGTGGAGCTTCGTTTCAACCGCCGCATTGACGAGGAGCAGATAAACGACTTGCCTGAGCTACTTGAGCATATGATATTGACGCTTGAGGCGCTGGAGCTCCTGTAAAATGAAAGACGCACCTCATGATGACGGACAAGCGATAAGGCACTGAGAGGGCCTTATTTGTCCAATACATAGTAGGAAAAGTAATCATAAGACCCTGACAGGGTCTTATTTACTTCCAGGAACCGATAAAGAAGGTGGGTGCCTGCACAAGCAATAAGGCCCTGAGAGGGCCTTATTGGATCAAAGTATAGTAGGAAAAGTAATTATAAGACCCTGAGAGGGCCTTATTTGCAGTTAAGTTTCATTAAAGGTTCTAACTCCATAATAGGTTTTGTAAGCAGGACAAACTTAAACCTACTGAGGAGGAAATGAACATGAACAAGTACGTAAAAACATTTGGTATAACAGCAGCCCTGGCGGTAATGGTGCCACTAAGCGCATTCGCGGCAACCAGCCCAACATCATCGACAGCAGGAGCTGCTGCATCGGCACAAGTCCAAGCTGATGGCAGTACGAAACAAGCAGATGGGATGCATGGTCGTGGTGGATTTGGCGGTAAATTCATCTCCGACTCTGTATTGACGTTACTTAACCTGGATCGTGAAACACTCAATAAGAAGCTTGCTGCAGGCAGCACGCTTGCAGAAATCGCAACAGAGCAAGGTGTGGCGAGTGATGATCTGAAGGCGGTTTTAACCTCAGCATTCGAAGAGCGCCAAACCAATGATAAGAGTCAATTCTCTGCGAATTTAGATAATCTGATCAATAATGAACAGCTATCCGAGGGACGTGAAGGCCGCAGAGGACGTGGTTTTGGACATACCCTGGATGCAGCTGCGACTGCACTGAATATGACGGAAGATGAGCTGAAAACAGAGCTGCAAGCCGGTAAAACCATTGCAGACTTAGCCGAAGAAAAAGGCATCAGCGAAGATACGGTGACTGCAGCACTCGAAACAGCGATTAACGCTGAAATTGATCAAGCCGTCACAGATGGTAAGCTGACAGCGAATGAAGCAGCAACGAAGAAAGAAGAAACTGCCGCACAAGCTCAAAGCATCGTAAACGGTGAATTCAATCTCAAAGGTGACGGTTCGCATCATGGTGGTGGCATGAAACAGAAAGCCCAAACAGAAACAGACGATACTACAGCTGCCGAGACCAACGCTTAATGTAAGGCACGTAAATCGTCAGTAATCCCGGTAAATACTGCCGCTACAGCGGCAAATCACGTTTGCTGAAGGCGATAATACCTGCGGCAAAGCTGGCGAGACCAATAGCGAGTAAGATTATTGCTGCGAGCAGCGGATGTCCGTTACCCGCAGCGATATCGCTTGGCCGGTACAGCGAGAAGATGGAGGCGTATCGCAGCCACTCGACGCTGCCGCTGATTTTACCGAGCATATCGAGGGCAAACATCCCAAATACGATAAAACCGGAGGTTCCGAGTGCTTTTTTCTCATCGTTCATGATCGAAGACAGGAAAAAAGCGATGCCACTTGCAGCGATAAACAGCATCCAAGCAACGACATTCATTTGAATATATCGAGCACCGTTAAACTCATATTTATCGCCAATAAACCAGATATACCCGAGCATTCCTGCTGCAGTTGTCACAACCATAATAAGCAGAAGTCCTGTGGACAGCACGCCTGCTTGCGTTGTGGCAATCTGCCGGCGGGTTGTTGGTGTGGAGAGCAAGTAAGCCATTGAGCCTTGATCCACCAAGCGGGCCATCAGTCCAGTAGATAGCATAATGCTGAAAATAGAAAGCAGAAGAGGTAATATAAGTCCGTAATATTCGCCAGAGATGAAGGCTTCCATGCTGCCAAAGCCGCCTTGAATATTAAAGGCGTTTACGATGCCCTCAGGCATCGATTTCAGCAGTTCATTCAGCGCTCCCGTATTGTCCGCAATACCGGGATAAAGCCAGAACATAAGCAGAATATAGAAGGCTGAGCCAAAAGCATAATTGCTCATCCCCTTCGCATGAATCTTCATCATTTGCTTGAATAATGGGAGGTTCATCAGCTAACAGCCCCCTTGTCAGCGCTTCGGTCGTAATACTGCATAAAGACATCTTCGAGATTTTGCGCCGTGATGTCCAGGCTGCGTACTTTATATTTCGCGGCTTCATGAATAAGCTCGTTGTAATTACCCTGCACAGCCACGGTTACCCTTCTTCCATCATGTGACTCTATCGGCACATTGCCGTTCTGCATGAACGCACCCGCATCTTCCACATGCTCGAATACAATCACAAGCAGCTTCCGCTGCATCGATTGCAGCTCATGAATATTATTTGTTGCCACTAGGCGTCCATCCTTAATGATTGCGGCGCGATCACAAGTCCGTTCGATCTCCGGGAAGCTATGCGAGGACATAAGAAAAGTTGTGCCCCGGGCTTTCTCTTCCAGCACAAGCTCGATAAAGAGCTGCTGCATTAATGGATCAAGGCCGGAAGTGGGCTCATCCAAAATAATAAACTCCGGGCTATGCATAAAGGCAGCGACGATGCCAACCTTTTGCTTCATCCCTTTGGACATTTTCCGGATAGGAGTATTCACATCGAACTGAAGCCGATTAATTAGCTGCTCGCGTTTCACAGAGCTGTCCACGCGCTGCATACGGGCTAGAAAATCAAGAAACTCCTTCCCCGACATCCCCTCAATAAACGCAATCTCTCCCGGCAAATACCCGACCAGCTTCTGAACCGCACCTTGCTTCTCCCAAGTATTAAGACCTTTAATGGCTGCACTGCCGCGATCGGGCTTCATGAAGCCCATAATATGGCGGATCGTTGTGGATTTGCCCGCACCGTTAGGTCCAAGAAAGCCAAATACCTCACCTTGCTCCACAGTGAAGGAGACATCAGTAATCCCTTTTCCACCTTGAAAAAGCTTCGTTAAACCGTCTACGACCAGCATGCTGACCGCACCTCTTTTCGAAAAGTTATGAAATAATTAACGTCTTATATTTCATAATTATGATAGGCTCGGCCCAAACGTAAGTCAATGGGTTATGAAATATTTATGTGCTATAATTTCATTAATTCCTATTAAAGCCGGAGGGTAAAATGAACGGATTTGAAAAAAGAGCCGAGCAGTTGAAAGCAAGAATCAGGACAGTCGTTCTGGAGATGCTTCAAACCTGTGAGCCTAAAAATATTCGCATTGCCGATATCGCCGCAGAAGCGGGTGTGTCTCAAGTAACGATCTATAATTATTTTGGCAGCAAGGAAGAGCTTATTCGGGATGTCTTCAAGCAATATTACTGGGGCAAAGTAGAGGAGTTTGAACGTTTTATTGAAGGTCAGCCGTCCTTTAAGCAGTTTGTGGAGTACATCATTCTGGAGGATAAGGAGGCTTTCCGTAAATTCACACCAGCTGCCATTCAGGAAATGATGCGTTCGGATGAAGAGATCAGCCGGGATATCGATGAGATTTACCGGACGAAGGGCTTGCCGCTTGTCACCAAGCTGATTGAAGGCTACAAGCAAAAGGGAGAAATCTCGGATAAAGTATCTACGACTGCGATATTGGCTTATATCAACATGTTTAACGCACAATCTCGTATGCTGCTTGAACAAGCAGAGCATAGCGGCCAAGGGGATGTGTTTTTCGAAGAGTTTATTCATCTGTTCTTCTACGGCATATGTGGGATTGAGCCAAGCCTCTAGGCAAATGGATTTATTGTTAGATTGCTATTCCTGCCTTGCTATTGGTACAATACACCGTAGTAGAGAAGACAAGGGAGCTGTATCGATTGACGAAAGCAAAGAAGAGCGGTATCGGGCAAGGAACGGGCAAGAAGGGCTGGAGCCGCTGGGATAAAGCAGCAAAGCAGAAGAGCGCCAAACGGATCTTCGGCAAAGGAACCAAAGCTGCAACTGACAAGAAGGAAGAAGCTGGCGGAGCCGGAGGCGGAGAAAAAGTAAGCAAGTGATTGCCTAAATTTCACATATCCGTTATAGTTGATTCAATTGCATAATGCGTGCGGGTGCTGGATAAAGTCCGGCTGAGATAGGTAACTTGTTTGCCTGACCGTTAATCTGAACCAGGTAATGCTGGCGTAGAGAACCGATTGAATTGTAACCATTCGTGTATTCTCGAGTGGTTTTTTCTGTTGTTCGAACGCCTTCATGTTTAGTTACCAATGGTTACTAAAGCAGAGGAGTGACAAGGAACAATGCAAATGCAAACACAAACAAGCAAGTTTAGCGAAAGACTGTATGAGAGCTCGAAGATGATCTGGGAACAGAGCCATCGGCATCCTTTTCTCGAGGAATTAAAGGCTGGGACGCTGGATCCCGCGAAGTTTATTTTTTACCTCAAGCAAGACTACATCTACTTAATCGATTATGCCAAAATGTTCGCTTACGGCAGCATTAAGGCAACCGACCTCCAAACGATGGGGAAGTTCTCTGAGCTGTGCCACTCGATTCTTAATGTGGAGATGGGGCTGCATCGGCAGTATGCCGAGCGCTTTGGCGTCACCCAGGAAGAGCTAGAGAGAACGGAACCTTCTCCAACTACAATCGCTTATACCAAATACTTACTCGACGTTGCCGCACATGGCTCTCTTGCTGAGGTTGCGGCTGCGGTGCTGCCTTGTATGTGGAGCTACCGCGAGATTGGCGTTTTGTTCGCAGCTGCTGGGCCTGGCGTAATGGACCATTCGCTTTACCGTGATTGGGTTCTGATGTACAGCTCTGATGAGTTTGGCGAACTGACGGACTGGTGCATCGGCATCATGGATCAACTGGCAGACGGATTGCCAGAGCAGGAGCTTGCAAAGCTCGAGCAGCATTTTATCATGGCTTCCAAGCTTGAATATATGTTCTGGGATATGGCTTACAGGCTGAAAGGCTGGCCGGTGTGAGCGGGCAGCAAGTGACTGTAGAAGAAAGGCATGCAGGTTTATCGATTAAGGGATTAACCTACCGATTTGATGGCGAGGAGCCGTTGTTCGAAGGGCTTGACCTGGACATTCCACAAGGGCAATTTGTCAGTATCGTAGCGGCAAGCGGTATGGGCAAAACAACCCTGTTCCGCCTGCTGGCAGGTCTGCTTCAGCCAAACGCCGGCACGATTCGTGTAGCCGGGGCTGGGCAAGGGCATGGGCAAGGAAGCCGCAGCGGGATTGGCTACATGCCTCAGCGTGACTGCCTGATGCCTTGGCGGACTGTGCTGGATAACGCAGCAATAGGCTTAGAACTTGCAGGAGTATCAAAGCGGGATGCCCGAAGCAGAGTGCTTGAACTGCTGCCGGAATTGGGGCTTGCCGGTACGGAAACGAAATATCCACATGAGCTGTCTGGAGGAATGCGGCAGCGGGTATCCTTCCTCCGTTCGCTGCTAGGCGGCGGAGAACTGCTGCTCCTTGATGAGCCGTTTAGCGCACTTGATGCTATGACACGGGTAAGCATGCAGCAATGGCTGCTCCAGGTGTGGGAGAAGCATCGGAAGACAATCCTGTTCATCACACATGATATCGACGAAGCGCTTCTGCTGTCGGATCGAGTGTTAATTGCAGCAACAAGGCCGATTACCAAGCTGGAGCCGTTAGAGGTAGAATTGCCTCGTCCACGTACATACGAGACCACCTTGGATGAACGATTTGTGGCGCTCAAGCGGCAGCTGCTCTCGCAACTTGGCCGGATTACCTCCACCTTGGAAGGAGGTAACAGCTGATGCGGAAATGGATAGAGAAGCTGCCGATCGTTCTATTCATTGTTCTTTTAGCGGCGTGCTGGGAAGTTGGAACGATGGTATTCGATATTCCACCATATATCATTCCGAGACTGTCGGATGTTTTCGCCGCGATAGGGGATAACGCAGCACTTCTAGGCAAGCATTTTGTTATAACGCTGTGGGAAGCGCTGCTTGGGCTAACCTTCTCCATCCTATGCGGCATGTTGTCTGCGATCTGGATTGACAGCTCAAGCCTCGCTCGTAAAACGATTTACCCGCTGATCGTTGCTTCGCAGACGATTCCGATTATCGCGCTGTCGCCAATTATGGTCATGTGGTTTGGTTATGAGATGGGGAGCAAGGTTGCGGTCGTTATCTTATTTACATTCTTCCCAGTTGCGGTTAATACCGCAGACGGATTCCGTACAGCAGATCGCGAGATCGGAGAACTGCTTCGATCGATGGGTGCGGGAAGAACACAGCTGTTCCTCAAGTGGAAGATCCCTTCCGCGCTGCCTTCCTTCTTCACTGGACTCAAGATGGCAGCCGCGATCAGTGTTGGAGGTGCAACACTTGGCGAATGGCTTGGCGGAGAAGCTGGCCTTGGCGTATTTACGAAACGAGCGGCAAATATGCTGCGCGGCGATGATGTGTTCGCCGGAGTACTGCTGCTGTCCCTAATGGGAGTTGCCTTGTTTGTTGCTGCACAATTCATAGAGAGACTGATGCTTGGGCACCGTCGAAATGGCTAGAGTTAGCCATTTGAAAGGCATTTGAAGGGAGTTTTAATTATGTTTTGGTCTAATAATCGATTCATCAAATCAGGATTAGCCGTAGGACTCGTATTCACTTTACTGCTGGCAGCTTGTTCCTCCACGAAGGACAGCAATAATTCCGGCAGCAGCGCAGGAAAAGAAAAAGAAACGGAAGAGTTGACCGTCTTATTGGATTGGTATCCGAATGCGGTACATACCTTTTTGTATGCGGCGGAGGAGCAGGGGTATTTTGCAGAAGAAGGGCTTAAAGTTAAGCTGCAGATGCCTGCCGATACGACAGATGCACTGAAGCTTGTAGCTACAGGCAAGGCTGATCTGGCGCTCAGCTATCAAATGCAAGTTGCATTAGCACGAGCGGAAGAGATTCCGGTTGTCTCCGTTGGGGCGATCGTCCGTCATCCGTTGAATCAGCTGTTTGTAACTGAGGCTTCGGGTATTAAGAGTCCTAAGGATCTTATCGGAAAAAAAGTCGGGTATCCATCCGTTCCGCTTGATGAAGCGCTTGTTAACACGATGGTGCAGGCAGACGGAGGCGATCCGTCGAAATTAGATTATGTAGATATCGGCTGGGATCTGATCCCGGCGATGACGACAAAACGTGTTGACGGTATTATTGGTGGTTATATCAATCATGAGAAGCTGCTGCTCGAGAAGGAAGGCGAGAAGCTTACCTCGTTCAATCCAGCGGATTATGGCGTACCGGATTATTATGAGCTTGTACTGACGGCAAGTGAGAAAGAGCTGGACAGCAAAGGTGACACGATAAAACGTTTCCTTGCAGCCGCAGCCAAAGGCCAAGCGTATACGGCAAGCCATCCGGATGAAGCCTTACAGCTGCTGCTCGATAAGCAGAGCACAGACTTCCCGCTGGATGCTGATATCGAGAAGCAAAGCTTATCTATTTTGCTCCCGCTGATGGACGCGGGTGAAGAAGCTTTTGGCAGCCAGACGGAGGAGTCCTGGAACAAGGTGATCAATTGGCTGACAGAGCAAGATCAGATTAAGACGCCGGTAAAGGCGGCGGATGCTTTCCGCAATTTGTAGGCAATATTGGTTGATGCTTGCGATGTAAGAATCGCCACAATGGCCTTAAAGAGGCCATTTGTGTGACAATTCTTTAAGCGAATGCTTACGAAGTAAGAATTGCCACAATGGCCTTTAAGAGCCCATTAGTGTGACAATTCTTTAAGCGAATGCTTACGAAGTAAGAATTGCCACAATGGCTTTTAAGAGCCCATTAGTGTGACAATTCTTTAAGCGAATGCTTACGAAGTAAGAATTGCCACAATGGCCTTTAAGAGCCATTAGTGTGACAATTCTTTTTAGGAGGTTTGGCAGATGGATGAGAGACTGGAGAGATATTCAAGGCAGATGCTGTTCGCCCCTATCGGCGAAAGTGGTCAGCAGAAGCTGAGCGAAAGCGCCGTATGCATCATTGGCATGGGCGCGCTTGGTACCGTACTGGCCAATCATATGGTTCGGGCAGGCGTCGGAATGGTTCGGATCGTGGACCGGGACTATGTGGAGAAAAGTAATCTGCAGCGTCAAATGCTGTACGATGAGGATGATGTACGGGAGGGGTATCCGAAGGCGATTGCTGCCGAGCGGAAGCTTCGCCGCATCAACTCGGATGTGAAGATTGAAGCGGTAGTGGCGGATGTAACGGTCCATAATATCGACGATTTGCTGGGCGGTATGGATCTGGTGCTCGACGGTACTGATAACTTCCAGACACGGTTCCTGCTGAACGATGCCTGTTTCCGCAGAGGTATTCCTTTCACCTATGGCGGTGCAGTAAGCTCGCGCGGCATGAGCGCGATTCTGGTGCCGGGCAAGACGCCTTGCCTGCGCTGCTTCCTGCCTTCGGCGGACAGCGGCGGCCAAACCTGCGATACCATTGGCGTTATTGCGCCGGTTGTTGATATTGTCGCCTCCTACCAAGCGGTAGAGGCGCTTAAATATTTGGTTGAAGCGGACAAAGCAAGACGAAACAGTCTTGTCACTTTTGATCTGTGGAGCAATTACTACTACGAGATGAAGCTGGGTGAAGCGGCAAAAGAATGCCCTTGCTGCCAGCTCAAGGAGTACCCGGCGCTGCAAGTGACGGAGACGGATCAGACAGTCTCGTTATGTGGACGCAGTACGGTTCAGATCAGTGGACATGGGCCTCTTAATCTGGAGCAATGGCATAAACGGCTGGAGCCTGCTGCGGTAAAGGTAGAGCTTAATGCGTATTTGCTGAAAGCTGAGCTGCCGGAAGGCGAACGGCTTGTCCTATTCCCAGATGGCAGAGTTCTTGTGCAGGGGACAGAGGATATTGTGCGCGCCAAGACGTTGTATGCCCGGTATATCGGCTATTAAGAAAATCATTCATTAACACATAAGAGGGAGATGAGAGCAGGATGAAGGAGTTTCGTCTGTATGCGATAACGGGAGAACAGTTCCACCCGGGCCGGGAGATGCTGGAAGTGATGGAGGAAGCGATGAAGGGCGGCGTTGACATCGTTCAACTGCGGGACAAAGACAGCAGCCCTGAAGTAGTGCTAAGCAAAGCAAAAGCGCTGCGCGAGCTGACCCGTAAATACGGTGTGACCTTTATCGTGAATGATTATATCGACATTGCGCTGGAAGTAGACGCAGACGGTGTTCATCTCGGACAGGATGATGTATCGCTTGTAGAAGCAAGACGCCGTGTCGGCAATAAAATCATCGGAATTTCCACGCATGCGATTGAGGAAGCGCTGCTTGCAGAGGAGCAAGGCGCCGACTATATCGGGGTTGGTCCGGTTTTCGCAACGAAGACGAAGGTGGACGTTGTTGATCCGGTGACGGTTGATTATGTGAAGCAGGTTACGGAGCGGGTTAATATCCCATATGTTGCGATTGGCGGTATTAAGCTCAGCAACGTGGATGAGGTTATTGCAGCAGGAGCTACCCGTATTTGTGCGGTCAGCGAGATCGTCGGAAGCTCTGATGTCGCAGGTACCTGCCAGGCCTTCCTCCGCAAGCTGGAAGGAGCGGGGCAATCTCATGCAGCTGATCATTAATGGTGAGGCCAAAGAACTGGACGCAACGACGATTCAGGATGTTGTTGTTCATTTTGGCTTAGAAGGACGGCCGCTTGTCGTGGAAGCGGACGGCGAGATTGTTGCGAAGGAACAGTGGCCGGACATCGAGGTTCGACCGCTGATGAAGATCGAACTGGTTCATTTTGTTGGGGGAGGCTGAGCAGATGAAGAAGGATGTATGGCATATTGGAGGACATGAGCTGACCTCGCGCTTTTTTATCGGGACGGGATTATTCCCAAGCCCTTATGTGCAAAAGGAAGCAATCCGGGAGTCCGGGGCGGAAGTATTAACCTTCGCTATTCGCAGGATTAACCTCGCATCAACGGAGGATGATTCGATTCTGCAGCACGTGGAAGGTGAATCGTTCCAATACCTGCCGAACACGTCGGGAGCCAGCACAGCAGAGGAAGCGGTGCGGATCGCAAGACTAGCTCGTGCTTCAGGGCTTAGCGATTGGATTAAGGTAGAGATCAGCGCAAATGAGCGCACGCTGCTGCCGGATCCGCTTGAGACACTGAAGGCAACGGAAATTCTCGTAAAAGAAGGCTTTACGGTTCTCCCTTATACGTCGGATGATCCGATTCTGTGCAAAAGGCTGGAGGAAGCTGGAGCAGCAGCGGTTATGCCTGGCGCTGCCCCTATAGGTACAGGTCTTGGGATTCTGAACCCTTATAATATTAGCCTTATCGTAGAAGAAGCGAAGGTGCCGATTATCGTGGATGCAGGTCTCGGATCGGTCAGCGATGTCGCGCAGGCGATGGAGCTTGGTGTTTCTGGCGTATTAATGAATACGCCGGTAGCGAAGGCGAAGGACCCTGTTGGTATGGCTCGGGCGATGAGACTCGCCATTGAAGCAGGCCGTCTGTCGTATTTGTCTGGACGGATATCGAAGAAACGTTACGCCTCTGCAAGCAGCGGGCATGAACAGTTTATTGTGAAATAGTCCTATCATCTTGGATTAATAAATAGAAAGCTGGTTTAACCATGGGAGAAACAATTGTCATTATGGGCGGAGGCGTTGTTGGTCTCTCCTGCGCTTTTGAGCTGCAGAAGCGGGGGCATCAAGTGACTGTACTGGAGATTGGCCGCTGCGGCGGGCAAGCCTCCGGTGCTGCTGCCGGGATGCTGGCGCCTTACTCGGAAAATGTAGAAGGGCCGGATGACTTTTTCCATCTGTGCAAGGAAAGCTTACGGCTGTATCCGGCTTGGCGGAATGAGGTTCGCCGCATATCCGGTCGAGCCTTTGAATATACCGAATCGGGCAGCCTTTATATTGCCTACCATGAAGCTGATCGCCTTGCTCTAGAAGGGCGGCGTCTCTGGCAGAATGAGCATGCTTCAAGTGGTATTGTGCTGGAGGGGGATGCGTTGTTCCGTCAGGAGCCGATGTTGTCGCGCGATGTGAAAGCAGCCCTATACACACCAGAGGAAAGCCACGTGTATGCGCCGGATTATGTTCTGGCACTTGAGCATGCATGCCGATTAATCGGCGTTCAGATCTTTGAGCAGCTAGGTAAGGTGACTGTTGCCGAATGGCGTAATGATATCGTTGTTGCCTCGCAGGATGGCCAAAGCTTCACTGGCGATCGGCTCGTTGTCTGCAACGGCGCGTGGGCGCAGGAACTGGAAGAGGCATTTGATATCCGCATTCCGGTATACCCGATCCGAGGACAGATCTGTGCGTATGAGGCGGAAGTGAAGCCGGTACAGCATATGGTGTTCTGCAATCAAGGATACCTGGTTGCCAAGGAGAACGGCACACTTGTCTGCGGTGCATCCGAGGATGTAGCGGGGTTTGATACGAGCGTTACGGAGCGCGGAATCGAGCGGCTGCGCAAATGGAATAAGCAGGCGTTCCCGTTCCTGGCGGAGCAGGAGCCATTCCATCGCTGGGCAGGCCTTCGGCCTTCCACGCAGGATGGTTTTCCGCTGCTCGGCCCTTTAAAGCAATCTGCCGGCCGTGTCGTTATGGCGGCTGGCCATTATCGCAATGGTATTTTGCTTAGCCCGGTAACGGCGCAGGTTGTTGCCGATTATATCGATGGTGGTGGCAGTCCGTTATCGGCGTTTGCACCTGAACGTTTTACTCATTAATACAATAGAAAGGAGGTTAGACTTAAGATGTCGGAGTACATAAAAGGGAACGTGGCAAGAGCTTTGACAATTGCTGGTTCAGACAGCGGCGGCGGAGCCGGTATTCAGGCAGATTTGAAAACGTTCCAGGAGCTAGGCGTGTACGGCATGTCTGCCCTGACTGCAGTAACTGCGCAAAATACACTTGGTGTTCAAGGCGTATTCCCGCTGACAAAGGAAGCAGTAACAGCACAAATTCATTCCGTAGGCAGCGATATTGGTGTTGATGCGATAAAGACAGGAATGTTATTCAGCGCGGAGATCATCGAGGCGGTCGCAGAGGCGATTGTTTTCTTCGGCTGGACGAAGGTAGTGATTGATCCTGTGATGATTGCCAAAGGAGGAGCTTCACTGCTTCAAGCGGATGCGATCCGAGCGCTCACCCGCAAGCTGCTCCCGCTTACGATGATTATTACGCCTAACATTCCAGAAGCTGAGTATCTAACTGGGATGGGAATCCGCAATAAAGCCGATAAGGTAGAAGCAGCGAAGAAGCTTGTTGATTTTGGCGCCAAATATGTCCTTATCAAGGGTGGGCATGAAGCAGGAGCAGAAGCAGTTGATTTGTTGTTCGACGGCAGCAGCTTCAGCGAGTTGTCGGGCAAGCGAATCGAGACAGCGCGTACACATGGCACCGGCTGTACGTATTCGGCAGCTCTGACAGCAGGCCTCGCAGAGGGACTTGGAATAGAGGAAGCAGTACGTCAAGCAAAAGCTTACATTCAAGCGGCTATTGAGGATAGCATTTCTATCGGCAGTGGACATGGCCCGACCAACCACTGGGCTTACCGCCGCAGAGGACCTGTCCCGCAATAGCATGTCTTGTCCTAATTCCGCTCTTTTGATCATATATATGAGAAAGAGGAGCGTGAATAATGTGGAAGACAAGACGGTTAAACGATATTACCGATTGAAGCAGAAGCAGAAAGAGATTGAGCAGGAATTATCTGAGCTGCGCGGTGAAATTGTGAAGCATTGTACCGAGCAGGAGCTCTCGGAACTTGAGATTGGAAGCTATAAAGTGAAGATTGTCGCACAGGAGCGCAAGGAATTCGACGAGACAAAGCTGTTCGCAGCTCTTCCGGATCCGGAAGTATGGCGGCTGCTCTCAAAGCCTGACTCCTCCAAAATCGCCGGTCTGATTAAGCTGAATGTTATCTCAGAAGATACAATTAAAGATACGTATTCCGTCAAGCACTTATCTCTTCTTCAGGTGGATAAAAAGTGAGTGAGCATAGCAGGGATCCCGACCGCGAAATTTGGGCGGGATTTTTATTTACTTAATTATTGACAATATTAAGAATTGTGAGATAATTACAATAAGCTTAGTTCTCGGTACGCCGAGAAGCGGGGAAACCAATCTTTTGGGGCGAATCAGCCAGTCTTTGGCTGTAGGGAACCATCTATCCCGAGCCCGTCAGCTAACCTCGTCAGCTTGAGATGGGTCTTTTGCGAATAACATTGCGAATTATTAGACCCTTTAACAGGGTCTTTTTCTGTTTAAAGGCCCACATGCACACAGAGCATGCCTATGCTCTGTGCTGCTGGGGTCTTTTTTTATTTATTGTGGGGGTGGGATGGACTTCCCGGCAAGTAGGTGAGAAAGTCAACAAACCTTTTGGAGGGATGACGAATGGTACAACCAATGGCTGATAAAGGAAGATCGGCAGGGCTGTCAGAGGCGGAGAGAGAGCGGCTTAAGAAGCATTTTCGCGTCAATGATTACTACTTAAACTTGATTGACTGGGATGATCCGAAGGATCCGATCCGTAAGCACCTGATTGCAACAGCCGGGGAAGCTCACGGAGAGACTTTGGAGGACACTAGTGGCTGTAAGCATGTCTACCATTCGATGGCGTTGCTCTCCGTCTCCCATGCTGCAGAAGGACTTGCCTATATTGCAGAACATACCGAAATCCATAAAGTTGTACTGACTGGTGGAGACAGCCTCTTATTAGCTACATCCAAGCTGCGCCGAATTATTGAACAGCTGCGGGAAATGGATCATGTAGGTACGATCCGACTGGACTCTAGAATTCCGATCTTTAACCCGATGCGGATCTATGAGGATTCCGAGCTGTTAGATATGCTTCATAAGTTCTCAAGTCCAGAGAAACGGATTTATATCATGACTTCCATTAATCATCCGCGCGAAATAACGGCAGAAGCGAAGAAAGCCTTTAATGCGCTGCATCAGGCAGGAGCTGTAGTCGTCAATCAAACCCCTATTGTTAAAGGCGTCAATAATGACCCGCTTGTACTAGGCAAGCTGATCGATCAATTGTCCAGAGCCGGGATTACGCCTTATTCCTTTATCGTTAACCGTCCTCATACCGCATACGCTGATTCCGTTTTGTCTCTGAAGAGCATTTATTCCATTGTAGAGCAAGCAAAAGTACTGACCGCAGAGCTTGGTCAGCGCATTAGATTATTAATGGCACATACCTACGGCAAAATTGAGCTTCTTGATATTGAAGGCGGCAAAGCCTATGTGAAATATCATCATTATAAAGAATATGGCAATGGACGTTTCATGATGCTCGACTGCCCGCCTGAAGCCGCTTGGATTGATGATTTGACCGATCATGATGACCATACGGTATATATATCGCAGGAACAACTTCCTAAAGTGAATAAAGGATGTTCTTGAATTGAAGTAGAAGTAGTTAGGGATAGTAACTCACATCCCGGGAGGCTTCTATTTAATGAGAGAGTACAGTCAAGAACTCGTCAATGCTTTGCAGGCTCAGCAGGAAGAAGTAATTTTGAACGGAACATCGGTTATTGTAAAAGGTAATCCGGAAGAGACAAGAGCAGGTTACTTGGATCCGTATGAGCTTAAACTGATCAGGCAGGGGATTGAGGCCAGACAGCAACAGGCCCCACCTGCCGCGCCACCTACTCCGGAGCAGCAGCTTCAGCTCATTCGAGATTCAATGGGTTTTCCGAATCGGAACTTGAATACGATCGAGATATACACGGGTTATGAACGGATACAGCTTGGCGATAATGAGGTTGGCCTTTGGCGGTATTATCCGCGTAAATCGATGCGCAAGCCGAACAAACCCTGTCTCATTTATATTCACGGCGGCGGATGGATCGGCGGAACGGTATTTGCGGTTGAGAATCCATGCCGGCTGATTGCCGAACTGGCGGATGCCGTCGTCTTTAATATTGATTATTCGCTGGCCCCGGAGCATAAATTCCCGAATGGTTTTAATGATTGCTTTAACGCCGTTCAATATATTTACGAGCATGCGGAGGAGTATGGCATAGACCGGAACCGGATCGCGGTTGGCGGCGATAGTGCAGGTGGCAACTTAACTGCAGCAGCAGCGCTCAAAGACCGGGATCTAGGCACTCGTATGATTGCCCAGCAGGTGTTGATCTATCCATGTGTCACCTTCCTTAATGATGTGAAAGGCTATCGCTGGGAGCTGTCGCAGTTCGAGATGGCGGAGGAGCAAAGGGCGATGATTGATCCGATGCTTGGTATCGGACGACCAACGAAGGCTGACCCTGAAGGGAAAAAAGCATGGAAGAACTATCTGCCAAGTGAGGAGGACGTTCGCAATCCATATGTCAGTCCACTTCTAGGGGACAGCAAAGGATTGCCGCGCACGCTGTGCATTGGAGCAGAATTCGATGGTTTGCGAATTCAGTCGGAAGTTTACAGCAAGCAGCTTGCTGAAGCGGGTGTTCCGGTTAAGACGATTCGTTATAAAGGCTGTACCCATGCATTCATCGATCGCTTAGGCTTTGTACCGCAAGCCGAGGATCTGTGTATCGAAATTGCCGAAGCTTTAAAAGAATTATAATAGAAGAGACACGGCTTTAAGCCGTAAGTGAGCCCGCTCTCTAATTATGGAGAGTGGGCTTAATTGTGAGAAAATATGAAAATTACGGATTATAGCATACGAACCACGAAGCAACAAGTAAGAAAATACTCATCAAAGCTCATATGATTCTCAGAAAGTGGATGAACCCCATGAAACGCCTAGTTTTCAGCATTCATAACGCTTTCATTTACCGCTCGTTTCCAATTTTTGCGGGTACTATCCAGCTCTGAGCCTCTTTATAATTAGCCCTATCAACAAAGATAGGGAGTGAACAACAAATGAAATTTACGACAAAAATTGCGATGCTCTTGGTGGCTATCGCATTACCAGTAACAGCGCTGCTACATACGACGGCGGATGCCGCTTCGTCTGCAGATGCTAAGAGAGCGAAGATCGTCCAAACTGCAATGAATTTGAAGGGTCATGTCAATTATGTAAGCTGGCAGAACCGTCAAGAGAAGAAAGCACCTTACGCAACAGATTGCTCCGGCTTTACTGCACTTGTATATAAACTTGCTAACGTTGGCGTTAAACTTGTAAACCGTGATGATGATGATCAAGCTAAAGTAGGTACAAAAGTAGGCTACGGCAACTTCAAAAAAGGCGACCTGTTGTTCTTCTGGAACAGCGGTTCGAAAAACCATAAAGACGTAGGTCATGTCGGTATCTACATCGGCAATGGCAAAATGATTCACAACGCAAGCCCGTCGAGCGATGTTATTGTTTCGAGTGTTAACTCTAGCTATTATAAAGAGCGTTTCATCGTGGGACGTCGTGTAATTAAATAGTTTGATTAAATAGCCTCACTACGCATTCGTATGTTCTTCCGACCGCTGTTGTTCGGGGATTCCATGATTGAAGCAGTATAGGAGGGAATCCCCGAACAAAGGCGGACGCTAACGCTTCTACAGAATCATACGAATTGCTCCGTTTGGGTTTTAATCTATTTTTAATTACAAATAGGGTATGCAAAAATGGCCGTACGGGATATCCGTACGGCCATTTTTTATATGATTTCCGCGTTGACGGAGGAGGGATCGCTAACGATATGATGCTTAACATGCTGGAGCATACGCTTCATACGGATGGCTTCTGGGTTGGTGGAATCCAGCTTTTTGAGATGTTGGGATAACGGGACGACCTTGAATGCACTTCGGCCGCCTGATTTTGATATTCGTGTCCACGTTGGAATGAAGTCGACCTTTTTGATACGGATCGAGCCGTCGTCCAATTTGCGAACTTGGAGCTGTGTAATGAGTCCTGTTAGGGTGTGGTCATTGTAGTAGAGGCGTGTTGAGATAATATTACCGAGGGAATAGATAGCGAATTTTTGGATACCTGAGCCACTTTTATAGAAAACAGCCGGCTGGATCGTATGCGAATGAGCTCCCAGAATAATGTCTGCGCCGTGTTTGAATAATAATTGCACCATGTCCTTCTGCTTTTGAACCGGATAATTGGCATATTCTCTTCCCATATGGAGAGAAACGATGATCAGATCGACTTTTTTAGCTTTCAGCCGTTTCAAGTCCGAGACCATTTTGGTCGGATTAATAAGGTCTACTGCCCATTTGTGATCAGAAGGGACAGGGATTTTATTCGTTGTTTTCGTATAAGCAAGGAAACCGATCTTGATTCCTTTCACTTCTTTGATAACAGCATGCTGCGCTTCACTAGGTGTCCGATACGTCCCGGTATGGGCAATACCTTTGTTATCTAGTATTCGGAGTGTCCGTTTCAGACCATTAATACCGTTATCCATACAATGGTTGTTGGCCGTTGAGACGAAGTCGAAGCCAAGATTTTTGAGTGTATCGGCAAAAGCGTCCGGACAGTTGAACATCGGCCAGTTCGTCCGCGGATGCCGCTTCACTACGCTGTAAGCGTCATCGGATGTTTTGCCCGCGAATACGGTTTCCAGGTTACCGATGGTCAGATCGGCGTTACGCAGGTAAGGGGCAATTGGCTCAAACAAATGGTCGAAGGAATAACCCTTCTCGCCTTTGCAAGAGTTGATGATTCGCGTCTTCATCAGGAAATCCCCGACCGCGGTTATCGTTATTTCCGTACTCATGATTCATCTCCGTTTACTTGATGGTTTTCGGCAGCAGGCTGCGGGCATATTGAAAATGTGTATGCAGGGTTTGCTCCCACACCTTTTGGCCGTATAACTGCCTCATTATCATTTTCCCTGGCTTGATGTTAACCTCGAGCAGCCATAGTTTGCCGTGTGTATCAACTGCGAGATCGATCCCAAGCTCGCAGAGCCGGGAACGATATGATCTCTCCATAAAGGAAGGAATGTATTCTGAAACCTCTCGAATTGAATTGGCGAGAGCGTCTCCTTTTTCGTCACCAAATTCTTTTTTTAGATAGGCTCTTGCTTCAAAAGCATGACCGCCGCTCTTCAGGTTGGAGGTAATTCGTCCACGCCTTGCTTCACGCACGGCGATCCCCGTCGTTTGCCAGTCCCCTTCGTTTCTCTTTTGCATAAGCGACCGAATATCGAAGACAATACCCTGCTTATTACGGATATCGATCCACTGCTGCATGATATGCCGTTCTTTGCTTATGACCCTTCGGACATAAGAACGGAGACCCGCGGCATGCATCGTTTGTGTCATCTCTCCGTTGGTCTGAACTTTGAAATGATCCTTCTCCACGGTTACGCGAACGATACCTCTTCCGCCCCAGCCGTTAATAGGTTTGAGCATCACGCTTCTATATTTTTTAAGAAAGAGGATAAAACTGCCCGCATTTTTCACCAGTTCTGTGGGAAGCAGATAAGGCTTCAGTACAGAAGACGAGACCAGATGCTTCTGGATCCGGATCTTATTGCCGATGCCGTAGCCGGTAAAAGGGAAAGAAGGTGCTTTTTTGACCAGAGTAGCTCTAGCGACATCGGATCCTGTATAAAACCCGATATCCATATTGATTTTTGGAAATGGCATGGTCTGCTTGCTCCAGGTTCCTCCGCGATAAATGTGGCCGGTAATTTTTCTGGTCGTTAAATTAACATCCCTAGGGGTGTATACAAGAATGCCGCTGAATTTCTCGGTGAGAGCCGATTTGGCATGTCTGGCAAAGCTGCCCGGATGGCCAATCCGATGAGTCATGATTCCTAAGATGTCGCTCATCTGTCGTTCTCCTGTCCTGTGGCTTGGGCTGAAATCGGAACTGTATATTATCATATGAAGCATGACATTTGTCCGGCATGGGATAAATGCCTATTCCTAAACGGGCAGGAGGCTATTGAAGGTACTTTTTACTCATTCAAGGAATAGTATGGAGCAAGCGATTAGCCTAATGTATAAGGACATGTAACCGCTGTTGCCAACGGAGGAGATTCCAACATGAAAGGCTATATGATTAAATATCCGGGGAGAAAATGGTTAAAGCACGTGGCGCTGTCAGGTGAAGAGGAAATTTCGGATTTACTGCCGGATACGGAGCAGTTCACGCTTAAAGGCTTCATTAACATGATTGAACTTTATCCTGTACTGTTCGTGAAGCCGGATCTCGGTATGAAGGGTCAGGGCGTTATGAAAGTCACCTATAAAGACGGAACAGTTGTCATTCGTACCGAAGGGAAAAGTTATTCCTACCAAAGTACGAAGGTGGCGGCCTTTAAGCTGAAGCAATTGATCGGATCGAAAAGATATATTATGCAGCAAGGCATTGATCTGATTCAGATCGATGGGAACCCTATTGATTTTCGTATCCTAATGCATTTGCGGAGGGATGGAACGTGGAAGTTTTTTGGCGTTATGGGCAAGGTGGCAGCACCTAACCGGTTTGTGACCAATCGCAGCAGCGGCGGAAAAGCGATTCGGCTGCATCATGCGCTGGGCATCACGAAGCAGGAATGCGAGCCATGGGAGAAAAAGCTGCGCGATTATGCTTACAAGATCGCGCTGGGGATGAAAAAGCATTTCCCGCTGATTAGTGAGCTTGGCCTTGATATCGCTATCGATAAGAGCAATAACATTTGGCTGCTGGAAGCTAACACCAGGCCTCAGTTCCAGCTGTTCCGCCACCACGCCAATCCAAAGCTGTACGCGCAGATTGCCTCTTCAGTGAAGCATATCCGGGCGGAAGAGTGAGCTGGAGCGTAGTTATAAAAGCAAATACAATCAGGCGACAGTTCCAGTTGTTCCGCTACCACGCTATCGAAGACTGTACGCGCAGATTGCTTCTTTGGTGAAGCATATCCGGGTGGATGAATGAACTGGAAGCGTAGTTACAACAACAATGGATGGTGTATAATGGAAGTTAAACAGCGTGTGAAGCACACCGCTCTTTTCCGTCACTGACGGAGAGGGGCGGTTATTTTTATTTTCAGAGGAGGATTTGTATGTACGAGGTGTCTTATGATGAGTGGTTGAAGGAGCAAATGGTAGCTGGGAGCAGTGAACGGCAGCGGCGTCTTCGAGAGCATGGTCATGCGGAGAAACTATTTTTGGAACAGGTTTGGTGGCCGGTATTTGGACAGCTTGAGGATTTGAACGGGGAGTATGAGGTCAATGATTTTAAAGATGGTGTAAGATTTCTGGATTTTGCCTACTTGCGGCATCCGCATAAAATTGCAATAGAGATAGACGGATATGGTCCACATAACCGTGACATTGATCGACGAGGATTCGCAGATCGTTTGATGCGGCAAAACCATTTGATACTTGATGATTGGCGGCTGCTTCGTTTTTCATTTGATGATGTGAAGGAGAGACCACGTCAGTGCCAGCAAATGATCCAGCAATTATTAGGCAAGTTATATAGTCAAGAAATACAGAAGGACATTACGCTTCAACAAAGAGAGGTAATTCGAATCGTATCTTACCAATCAAAGCCTGTATCGCCAGTTGAGATAAGTACCATGCTAGGCATCAGCACGCAATTCGCGAGAAAACTCATGCAGGATCTGGTAAGTAAACAATATCTCATATCTGCATCTAAAGGGGAGCGCATTCGTTATTACCGCACAGGGAAAAGAAAGCTTGCTCGGTAAGTTGATTGTCAGTTGGTATAGAGCTTAACAATGTCGCGCATCGTTAAGGCAGGTGAAAAGGTGGGGAAACAGCATCTTAACGATGTCGCACATCGTTAAGCAGAGCGAATTATCCCATTTCTCCTGTAGAATGGGAAGAAAAAGACCTCTTAGCGATGCGGCACATCGTTAAGGTAGGTGCAAAAGCAGGAAAACAGCATCTTAACGATGTCGCGCATCGTTAAGCAGTATGACAAGGCTCATTTTACTCGTGAAATGGATTGAAAAGAGCCTCATAACGATACGGAATATCATGAAGATACCCTCCCGCGAGTTTTTCGGTTAAAAATCAGCTCCTTTTAGACTATAATTGGGTCGAATTACGTCGAATATTTTACTTTTGGGGAACCGTTAAAGTATGATGGATACATAGAGTTTACGTGAGATTACCGTGGTATGGAGGGAATTCCCATTACGAACATTATGTTGAACGATGCAATGACGATGTTGAAATTGACAAGCCGGACTTTTTATATTCCAATCAGCAAGCTGATACCTGAATTGAGAGAAGCAGTGTCGTCTGCTTACCTCTGTATGAGAGCGATTGATGAGGTCGAGGATGACGAGAAAATGCCAGCTCCCATCAAGAAAGAACTGCTGCTTGGAGTAGCTGAGGCGATGAAATCGCCAAACATGGAGGAAGCGCTTCACCAGTTATGGGAGCCTCACCGCGATGCGCTGCCAGAAGTAACTTTGCGAATGAACGAATGGGCGCAGCTTTGCCCCGCAGGCATCGCACCGACGGTATTCAACTATATTAGGATGATGGCCGAGCAGATGTCGGAGTGGGTTGGCACGTCGTGGAATATCCATACGGAAGAGGATTTGGACAAATACACATACAGCGTTGCTGGTATGGTTGGCGAGATGTTGTCCGATATTTGGCGCTGGTATGACGGAACCGAGACTGACCGGGACAAAGCAGTAGCATTTGGCCGTGGTCTGCAAGCGGTTAATATTATGCGCAACCGTGCGGAGGATCTGGAGCGTGGTGTTGACTTCTTCCCGGATGGCTGGGATTTGAAGGATATGCTGCGTTACACTCGCCGCAACCTGAAGAAGGCAGATGAATATCTTGCTGATTTGAAAAAAGGTCCTGCGCGAAGCTTCTGCCAAATTCCATTGTCGCTTGCACATGCTACGACTAACCTTATTGCTATCGGCGGCAATAAACTGACTCGGGATGCCGTGCTGAAGATCGTCAGCAAGATCAAGTAACCTTATAAAAAGAAAGTGCCCCACAGCATCGGGCTGTGGGGCTAAGTATTTATATTATTAAAAGGGGGGTTGAGACCTATTATAGGCGATGTTCATTAAAGAAAGATGAACATTAGATTGCGAATATGTTACAAATATTAACCAAACGATTCCAGTTGCCTAAATTAGTCTATGCCCGCCATCCACATGAAGGACGGTTCCTGTAACAAAAGTATTCTGAATTAGATACAATACGCTTTGAGCGGCATCGGATGCAGAGCCAACACGTTTCACCGGAAGCTTATCGGCAATCGTATCGTAAAATTGCTCGCGGGCATCCAGCGACATCTTGCTGCGAGATGGAGTATCGATAATACCAGGCGAAACCACGTTAACGCGAATTGGAGCTAGCTCAAGGGCAAGCGTCTGTCCGAGATTCGAAATGGCGGCATTCACCGCACCAAGCGCCGCGGAACCAACCATCTTTTTATAAGCGACCACTCCAGAAAACAAAGTAATTGATCCGTTTGCGGTCAACTGTGAAGCTCCATATTTGGCCGCATAATATTGCCCCCAGAACTTATTCTCAAACAATTGGCGGGATGCCTCAGAGTCTGTCTCCAGAAACTTACCTCCCGATGTCTCCGCTGCGCTGATTACCAAATGATTATAGCTTCCGATCTCCTCGAAAAACCCTCTCACTTGTTCTTCATCCGTCGTATTCAGTACATGAATGGAAACAGAACCATTTAACTGTTCTTTAGCTGCCTGCAGCTTTGCCTTTGAGCGACTTGCGATGACCACATCAGCGCCTTGTTCAAGAGCTTGCCGTGCCGTTTCCAGTCCAATTCCCGAGCTCCCTCCAATAATAACAACCTTTGATTATGCAGCATACCGATTCCTCCCAAGTGGAAATGATTTGAAACTAATCTTTCGATGAGCAAAGCATAGCTTCAATAATTCCATTTGGGAAGTAGTGTTATTTTATTCATATAGTTTCCGAAAAGTAAGTTTTGACTGACAATGCGGCATACACGGTGCTGAAATTATTTTCCTTGCAGGGTAAGTCCAAACCTTTTCAGCTCTATAAAAATACTTTCCAACTGCCTGCCTCGCTCAGTTATCATATATTCCACTCTTGGAGGAACCTCCGGATATACGGTTCGTTTAACGATGCCCTGTGCCTCCAGTTCTTTAAGCCTTAGCGACAGCGTCTTGGGGCTGATGCCCTCCATTCCTTTCAGAAGATCGCTGAAACGCAAGGTTCCTTCCAGCAGCAGATCACGGACAATAAGAAACGTCCATTTTGTACCGATGATGTCTAGTGTGGCTTCAATCGGGCAGGGCTCACCGGGAGTCCCTTTATTTAATACAATCGGTTCTAGCATGCTGAAACCATCCTTTTCTGACCCTTTTATTTCTCTCATAGTAGCATCATAATAGGCTGCTGTGTAGGCGTACATGTCCAAGCCAATTACCAATCCCTGAATACGATAAAAGGCAAGTATTCTCTAGTAAAAGGGGGAGTGGACATGGGCTTTAAAGGTAAAGGTGTGCTGGAAAACCAGGTCTATTCGAATCGGGTTGTTCGATCGGAATTCGATAAGAACTGGAAGACAGTCATTACGAGAAGCGGGTATGTCGTCTATATTGCACAAAGAAACCATGCTCAAGTGACGGTGCTGCTGACTACAGGGGCGAGAAAGCTGATTACCTTTAACAAGGGCGGCAAAGTCATCGTAGGCTCAGGCGGCATCAGTCATTACAGCAAACCGCATTTGGCACAGGATATTTAAACTGCTCGGCCTCCTGGAGCCGATTGGAAGGGCCAGGTATGGCCAAGCCATACGGTATCCAAGAGGAGGCTTTTTATAGTAAGATGTGGTTGTTAGCAATCGGATGCAGGGAGAGGAAGTAACCATGAACGATTTGATGAAAACATTACTTGCGCAGGAAGAAGAGCTGCAGTTCGACTCATTTACGCATGATGATGCACTGCAATTAGGAAATATCGTCGTGCAGCATGCGAAGGATGTTATTGGCAAAGGGATCGCCGTACATATCGAGAACGATGAGCATCCGCTCTATACCCATTACATGGCGGGTACTTCAAAGGAAAATATTTATTGGGTGAATACGAAGAAAAATGTTGTGAACCATTTTGGCCACAGCTCTTTATATGTTGGTGAGATGTTCCGTGATCAAGGGACAACTTTCCCGGAAAGCTCCGGTCTTCCACTGTCGGAATACCAAGGGGAAGGCGGCTCGTTCCCGATTGTTGTCCGCGGCCAAGGAAAGATCGGCACTATTACGGTATCCGGTCTAACTGGTGAGGAAGATCATCAAGCGGCGGTTGACGGGATCCGTAAGTTTTTGGTGAAATAAATACATAATTACGCAAAGAACAAACACCTCCGATTCAGCATCTTGAATACTGGGGTGTTTTTTCATTCGTTATTTGGAGGCTGCCGATGAGGATAAAGGCGATATTTCTCGACTTTTATGGAACGCTAGTGCATGAGGATGACGATATTTTGCCTCCGATCTACGAGGAGATTCGTCAAAGCTCTTCCGTTGATTGCGACGCTCGGGAGATCGGTCAATACTGGTGGAAGTCGCTCTCCAGCTTGTTTTCCGTCAGCTATGGGGATGCTTTCAAAAGTCAGAGGGAACTTGGACTACAGTCGCTTACTGAGACTATTGAATATTTCCAATCTGGCAGTTCGGCAAAGCAGCTTATCGGGCAGCAGTTTGAGCATTGGATGAGGCCCGAGTTATATGAGGATACGCTCTCGTTCCTCACGACTTTCAGCCATCTCCCGATTTTTATTTTATCTAATATCGATACAGCTGATATTGCAGCTGCGGCTGCTTTTCACGGCATTGAGGTCACAGATGTTCTGACGAGTGAAGACGTACGGGCTTATAAGCCTCGCCCGGAGTTATTCCTTGAAGCTATGAGAAGATGCGGCTTAAAGCCGGAGGAGATCGTACATATCGGTGACTCTTATGTAAGTGATGTTGGCGGTGCAAATAAGCTAGGCATTAATACGATTTGGTTGAATCGGCTGCATAAGCGGCAGCCACAAGGGGCGAAGCCGGACTTTATTTGTCATGATTTAACAGAGGCAGAGCAGTGGATGCTTCAGGCTATGGAATAGAACAAAGGATAACAGCAAGGAGGGCTACAATGATGAACAGACCACTTTCAGGGATAGGAGCAACCTACGAGCACAATAAGCTGCTCCTGGACAGCTTTCGCAGATGGACAGGCCAAGATTTGGTGCATGTAGAATTGGATACAGAGAAGGGCTTAGAGGAGCAGCTTTTTAACGCTTCACGGGTTATTTTATCGCACGGTACAGAGAAGGATCCGGTATTGAATTACGGCAACCGAATGGCGCTGGAGCTTTGGGAGATGGACTGGGAGCAAATGACGAGCACACCGTCCCGTTTAACAGCTGAGCCTATGGAGCGGGCGGAGCGTGAGCGGTTTTTCACGCAAGTTACAGCGAATGGTTATGTCGACAATTACACTGGCATTCGGATCTCCAGCACAGGGCGGCGTTTCTATATCGTCAATGCAACCGTTTGGAATTTGGTAGATGAGGACGGAGTCTATCGTGGGCAAGCGGCAACCTTCCAAGATTACCGGAACCTATAAGGGGTTCTACAAAAGTTAGAACTGCACGGGCAGCAATAGTCTTGATACGATAAAGGCGTTCCATACTTTATTTAAAGGAATGGTGCCTTTATGTTGATTCGGATACCATGGTACAGATTTATCAAATATTTTTCTGCCAAGCTGTTTGGCGTTGGAGTTGGACTGCTTGTTTTTCTGCTGATTTTTTCAGGTTTTCATTTGGAGCAATGTACAGGCAAACAATTGATTATTCCTTTTTGTTTTTTTTATGGGTATGGGCTTCTATTCTCCCTCTTAGCTGATTATTTATCAGGCACAGTGCGGCATTCACGCAGTTTTAGTGCGCTGGTGCTATATATTCTGGGCGGCTTTTTTCCTTTTCTTATAGGAGGGCCGGGACTCATTATGATTGCAGGTGTAATTGGAGCTTTTATGTCATTAATCGTCTTAATAGCCTCATATCTTATTGAAGAGCATTGGCCATATTCGGGGATTGGTGCTGCTCTATTGTTACTTCTCTATCTTGGATTGCTTTTAAGTTGAAAAGGGATGAATTTATGCCGCAATCGATATCATGGCGTTGGCTAATTGAATATGTGTCTTCCAAGCTGTTTGGTGTAGGAGTAGGGCTGCTTGTCTTTTACTTTATGTTCATGGGCTTCAATCCGGAGGTATGGTCAGCAATTAGCAGGGAGTTGATCGGTTATCCGGTCTGGACCTTTTTCTATGGATATGCTTTGTTATTTTCTATCTTGGCTGATTATTTGGCACGCTTAACGAGGCGAGGACGTAGCTTCTTTCTGCCGGTATTTTACTTGATGGGAGGCTTTGTTCCGTTTTTCTGGTGGGATGCTACAGTTATTGTGATTGCTGGCTCGGTTGGGGCATTCATGTCGATGATCGTGTTTGGAGCTTCTTTTCTTATCCGCAGACATTGGCCTTTCTCAGGAATCGGAGCGGGGCTGCTGCTATTGCTTCATATTGTCTTGATTGTAAGCTATCGAGCGGTGTAGGCTAGAATAGATGAAGAACTCAATTATGGACAAAGGACGTGTATAGTCGAATGGCAAAGCTGACACCTTACTTTTATTCGGAAGATGCCAAGGCACAAGCGGGATTTTATATGCAGGCGCTTGGTGGTGAGATCATTGATCAAATGACCTACGGACAAGCTCCGGGCACGGATGAATCGATGAAGGACAGGATCATACATATGGTTTTCAAAGCCGCAGGTGTTACCTTCTACATTGCCGATACGATGCACGAGCCTCCGGGACGCAGCACCAGCTATGATTTGAACCTGGAGTTCAAGGCGGACGAAGAAGCGCAGCAGGCATTTGCTAATCTGTCTGAAGGCGGGCGTGTTATTATGCCGCTTGAGAAGCAATTCTGGGGTACGTTGTTTGGCCGGTTGGAAGATCAATTCGGCATCAAATGGCAGATCAGCACAGAGCCGAAGGCACAGGTTTAATAAAATAGTGACTATTCGCAGCTCCTGCTGACAGGAGAGGATATAGGTAGTCTTTTTTACAATAACTGATTTGAAGGGGGAAACAGCATTATGAATATTCAAATGGTGGATACGACGAACAAAGTGGTTGCGTTTACATTCGACGATGGTCCAAATCCGACTTATACTCCGCAATTGCTTGAGATTTTTGCTGAAGCCGGCGGTAAGGCGACCTTCTATATGATCGGCGAGCAGATGGCTGCCCATCCGGAGACTGCTAGGCTTGTTCATGAAGAAGGGCATGAGATCGGTAATCATACGTATACACATCCAAATATGACAGAGCTGTCTGATGAAGAAATCTTAAGCGAGTTGTCCCGTACGGAGGAGCTTATCAAGCAAGTGACAGGTTCGCGTGCTGCCACAATGCGGCTTCCTTATTTGGCAGGTGACGAGAGAGTTCATGCCCTTCTAGTTCGGGAAGGCTATCCAGCACTAGGGGCATTAAACATGGATGCGAAGGACTGGGACATGCCTGGCGTCCAGCATATTCTCGACCATACGCGTGACACCGTCCGTAATGGAAGTGTGCTGATCTTCCACGACGGTTACGGCGACCGTTCACAGTCAGTGGAGGCGGTACGTGTACTCACGAAGGAGCTGACAGCAAAAGGTTATCGGTTAGTGACGGTGAGTGAACTGCTTCGTATGGGGGAGTAAGTTTATACTTGCGAAGACAATTGGTGGCTTAACGATGCGGCATTGTTAAGCTAGTTAAATTGGCTCCATTCATCACCCTTAATGATGTGCGACATCATTAAGGCGTAAAAACTCGGGAGATTGACCGGTTTGGGGCAGTTTAGAGGTAGCTTAACGATGCGTGACATCGTTAAGCGTGCTAAATTGGCTTCATTCATCGCTCTTAAAGATGCACGACATCGTTAAGGGTGTGAAAAACCGGGAGAATGGATGGTTTGCCGCAGTTTGGAGGTAGCTTAACGATGCGCGGCATCGTTAAGGGGGTAAACTCCCGGTGAATGAAGCTTTTGGCAGATGCCCTGCAAAACAAAAAGCCATGACCCGCTGCAATCGCAGCAGGTCATGGCTTTTTTTATTTTACTCTGCAGTAGGAGGGCGCTTGCCTTTCTGCAGATCTTTTATTGAATAGCCGAAGTCCATTTGCAGATGGGGGTAATCTTTGAAGCTTGTCCAGTCTCCACCCCAGGTAAAACCAAGTTTTTTCGCGGTTGTAACTACTTCCATCCAGTCAGCCTTTCCGTTGCTGTTCCCGTCATATTTCATATCCCATATCACATCGCCGTCAGGCTTCACAAGCGCAAAGTCGACTGCCAGCCCATAGTTATGGAATGAAGCGCCGCCTTTGACGTTCGTCACCACCTGTCCAGGCTCTGAACGTCCTTGTTTGTAGAGAACATTCTGCTCCTCGCTTGAGCGATAGTCATCCGTGATCAGGATCTTGATACCGATCTTGCCGGTTTGGGCGACAAGTGCATCCGCTTTCTGTGCAACAATTGGGTTAAGGGAGGTGATCGACGTGCTTCGTTCGGCTTCCGGTGCGGCTGGTGCCGGTTGGTCCTGTATAGAATCTATCCATCTCCAGCCCATTATGATAATAGCGATCAGAATGAGTGAAGTCATTACTTTGTTGCGCTTCTGCGCCGGTCTCATATAAGGCGGGTTTATTCGGCCAACCGTGGCTTCTCGCCGGGACATAGGTTCGAGCATTGCTTGCTTCTCCTTCCAATCTATCTCTAGTAATCTATAACTCTCTCTATCTATCATGCGCAATTATGTACGTCATTAAACGTTCGGATCGTTATATTGTAACATAGTGAAGGACATGCTACCCCCGCCCAAGGTAGGGGAGTTGCTTTGGAACTGGCTGGCGAGTGGGCAGTTAAAGTGATCGGAAGCAGTCTCTTTAAAAAACACAAAAGGCCCATAAAATGGGCCTTCTGAGTGAGGATTAAGGTGCTTCTGCTGGTGCGATTATTGGATTAATTAACGGTAACCGCCAAAGCCACAACCACAAATAATGATCACCAACAGTATGAAAAGCACCAGGATGAAACCTGTAGAGTTAACACCACCAACGTAACCGGACATTATACATGCACCTCCTTACGTCTTGAGTACTCTATAAGTTATGACGATTTGCTCCATGGTGCTTGGGTGTTTGTTCCTGAGGCATTTGACTAATTATAAATGCACATTAATGATGCCTGTACCGGACGGACAGCAGCCGTAAACGCTGATTGCCATTTTCTTGCCGATGATCCGAAGGTTGAACTTTGTTACCATGAAGAGAGTATCTATAGCTAATAGGGGGACAATCTCTTGATTCAGGACAAGTTTAAGAGATGGATCGCAGGTGCTGCGGCTGTGTCTTGTTTCATGGGGGCAATATCGGCAGGTGCTGCAGCAAGTTCTAACAAGCTGCCTTTTAACGACATCGCAGGCAGTTTCGCGAAGGATGCCATAGTACGTTTATATAATAAAGAAATATTAAGTGGTACCACAGAGAGTACCTTCTCACCAAAAAAATCAGTTACACGTGCTGAGTTCGTTATCATTCTCGATCGAGTTCTTGGAATAGAGCCTGTTCATAGTGCAATTAACCCGTTTAAGGACGTATCGGAAAAAGCCTGGTATTATGATGCGGTCACAGCCGCTGTCCAGGTTGGACTAGCTGATGGGACAGGTGCACATACCTTTGAACCAGCGAAGGCTGTTACCAGGCAGGAGGCAGCGGTTCTGCTGGTCAGAGCGCTCAATCAGACAGGTATTAATGGTTCGACATCGGCTTATGTAGATGAAGAAGAGATCGCAAGCTGGGCGGATTCGGCAGTTGGCGCCGTCCGGACACTTGGACTAATGAGTGGTGACGAGAATGATCAATTCCGCCCTAGTGACGGAATGAGCAGGCAGGAAATGGCTGCGGTCATTGATCGTGTACTGCAAAATGTGAAATGGGCTGCAGCACTTAATAAGCAATCAAATGCGACGCGGATCCAGATGGGCTGGCAATATGGCCAAACGACTGCTCAATTCGAACAATCTGTCTTCCAAGCCAAGGTGACAACTTTATCGCCAAGGTGGTTCTTTTTCGATCCAAATGGTGTGGTAGCAGATAATGCAGATCAATCACTCGTCACGTGGGCGAGCAAAAATAAGAGGCAGATCTGGGCGATGGTCGGCAACCGTTCGAACCAGGAAGTTACGCATCAGAATTTGTCTAACGTAACTTACCGCGGGAAAGTTGTAAGTCAACTGACGAGTTACGTACAGAAATATGGGCTCAAGGGACTTAATATTGATTTCGAAAATCTCGCTCCTGCGGATCGCGCGTCGATGACGGCTTTTATCACGGAACTAAGTACGCAGCTGCACAAGATTGGTGCTGTTGTCTCTGTCTGTGTTTCCCCTGATCTAGGAAGTGACTGGACGGATGGCTTCGATTACCAAGCGCTTGGCGCGGTGGCTGACTATATTGTTATGATGGCTTATGACGAACATTGGAGCACCAGCCCGAAGGCGGGGTCAGTTTCATCAATGCCTTACGTGAACAATGCCGTGACAACGCTGCTCAAAGTCGTATCTGCTAAAAAAGTCATTCTGGCATTGCCTTATTACAATCGGGACTGGACGATCGCCAAAGACGGCAGTGTTATAGCTTCGGAGCTGACATTGGTTGAGCAGGATAGTCTAGTCCGAAAGCGAGCTCTAAGGCCGACCTGGGACGCTGCTGTGCAGCAATACACGGTCTCTTATCAGCTAAACACCCTTAAGCATCAAATATGGGTGGAGGACGGTCGATCTCTTGCTGCCAAGTATAAAACGGTGATGGATCATAATCTGGCTGGCCTTGCTTATTGGTATATGGGAGGCGCAAGCCCAGATATTTACACAAGCCTTAGTAATGCGGAACGTTTCTACGGATTATCTTTTGACTAACTCATCAATTTCATGCCATTATTCATTAACTTATCTAAATAACTTGTCTAAGAACCACGCCAGAGTCGAAAGACGTCTGGCGTGGTTCTTTTGTTAACGGCCATTGCCATGATAAGCTTATGCTTACGAAGTAAGAATCGCCGCCAAAAGCGATGGCAATTCTTTTTAGCTTATGCTTACGAAGTAAGAATCGCCGTCAAAAGCGACGGCAATTCTTTAAGCTTATGCTTACGAAGTAAGAATCGCCGCCAAAGAGCAGCGGCAATTCTTTTTAGGAGGTGATCGGGTGTATTCTGATATTCAATTTGCGGGCGATCGGCCGGTATCGATGCAGGTTAAGGACTATATGAAACGGCTAATGATAACGGGCGCGCTGCAGGCGAATCAGAAGCTCCCGTCCACACGAGAACTAGGACTGCTGATGAATGTCAGCCGCAATACAATCGTGACCGCTTATGCGGATTTAGTGGAAGAAGGCTTTATTTATGCCGTTAAAGGCAGGGGCAACTTTGTCACTCAATCGGCGGGCGGCGTTGCTGCTGAAGATGGAAGTGGCAAAAGGCTGGAATGGCGGGACCTGGTTAGCAACTTTGCCCGCACAGCCGAGGAGCATGATCTGATGAAGCATGGCATCCGCGCGAAGCGGGGGGCTATTTCTTTTACCAGTATCGCTCCGGATGAGAAGCTGTTTGATCTGCAAAATGTAAAGCGTGCATTCCTCGACCGGATGTCACTTGAAGGCAACATTATATTGAATTATGGCTATGCCAAAGGTTACAAACCGTTGATCGATTTCCTGATGCGTTATATGGAGAATAAAGGTGTCGAGCTGGCTGGCAAAGATATGCTTATTACAAATGGCTTTACGGAAGGGTTCGATCTTGTCCTGTCTGCACTAGGGAAGCGCAGCGGGAATGCGCTTTGTGAAAACCCCACTCACCATACGGCAATAAAAAATATAAAGATGCACCAATTCGCCATTACTGGCGTAGATATGGAGCCTGACGGCATTAGCCTAGACCAGCTTGAAGACGAGCTTGGCAAGCGGGAATACGATCTTGCTTATCTTGTCCCTTCGTACCATAACCCGACAGGGATTGTGATGTCCCATGTGAAGCGGGCGGAGACGATCCGTTTGCTGAACGAGTGTCAAATCCCAATTATTGAAGACGGGTTTAACGAAGAGCTGCGTTACTCTGGTGCTCATGTCGCTCCGCTTATCGCCTATGGCGGCAATCGAAATAACGGGACGATTTACTTAGGCAGCTTCTCTAAAATCCTATTCCCCGGCCTTCGAGTCGGATGGATTCTGGCGGATAAAGAGCTGATCGACTACCTCGAAAGCGTCAAACGTGCACGCACGATCCATACGTCGACACTCGATCAGTCTTTGCTGTATCAGTATCTTCATAACGGCAATTTCGAGAAATACCTAAAGCGAGCCAAATCGGAGTATAAGCGCAAATATGAGCTGGCTGTGGAAAGCTGCAAGACGTATTTGCCGCTAAAGAGGCTTTCAGGCGATGGAGGACTCCACCTGTTTGTTGAGTTTGAAGAGGCATTCTCCACGAGGGAACTGCTGCAGGCTTGTACCGATGAAGGCGTGTTGTTCACGCCAGGCGATATTTTCTACACCGATGGTGGAGGACAGCATACGATGCGGCTTGGTTTCTCCCGCGTATCCGATGAGAATATCGTCAAAGGGATTCAAATCATAGGCAAGACTGCGAAAGATATTTTAGGGTATTAACAATTTTCTGTGAAAATTTTTTAGGAGGCTAAACACATCATGAAGAAAATCGGAGTTATTATGGGCGGTATTTCGTCCGAGAGAGAAATTTCGTTATTAACAGGCCAAGAAATGATCGCGAATCTGGATCGCAGCAAATACGAAGTATTGCCGATCGAGATTAACAGCAAACGCGATTTGATTGATAAAACAGCAGGCATCGACTTTGCACTGCTTGCACTGCATGGCAAATACGGCGAAGACGGTACTGTGCAGGGGACTCTGGAATCATTGGGTATTCCTTACTCTGGCTGCGGCGTGTTGTCGAGCAGTGTGAGTATGGATAAAGAGTTGGCCAAAAAGCTGATCCGCTTTGACGGCATCCTGACAGCAGATTGGATTAATGTCGCCAGCATGGAAGAACTCGCAGCGGCGAACGTAGAGCGTCTTGGCCTGCCGGTAGTCGTTAAGCCTAACTCAGGTGGTTCTAGTATTGCGACACGTCTAGTAAAGTCGCAGGAAGCCATTGAGGAAGCGGTAGCGGAAGCCTTGCATTGGGATGAGTCCGTCATGATCGAGCAGTTCGTTGGCGGGGATGAAATTACATGTGCCGTACTGAACGGCAAGCTGCTGCCAATCGTATCGATTCAAGCGAACTCAGATTTCTTCGATTACGAGTCCAAGTACCAAGATGGCGGAGCGACAGAGCAAGTTATCGAATTGCCTGCCGATGTGCATGCACGCGTTGAAGCGTCTGCCTTAGGCTGTTATAAAGCACTAAAATGCAGCGTGTACGCACGTATCGATATGATTATTACAGACGGAGTTCCATATGTGCTGGAAGCAAATACGCTGCCAGGCTTAACGAAGAACAGCCTGCTGCCAAAAGCGGCAAAGGCAGCTGGTATCACATTCAGCGAGCTGCTTGATTACATCATCGACTATTCTCTTGAGGAGAGAAAAGAGAAATAGTCGGCTAGGGAGAGATTAATATGCTGACGAAGAGCACTTGGGTATCGCCGCTTGTACGCGATTTGCCGCCATCGGGCATTCGCAAGTTTTTTAACGCGGCTGAGGGGAATAAGGAAATCATATCGCTTGGGGTTGGGGAGCCGGACTTTGCAACGCCAAAGCTGGCCAGAGAAGCCTGTATCCGCGCACTTGAGCGGGGCCGGACGATGTATACGCCTAACGAAGGGCTGATGGAGCTGCGGGAAGAGATTGCAGCGTACATGCACGGAAACTTCGGTGTAAGCTATGAACCGGCCAAGGAAGTGCTGGTTACGGTAGGCGGAAGTGAGGCGATTGATCTGGCAATGCGTGCGATTCTCGAGCCTGGCGATGAAATGATTATTCCAGTACCTGGTTACATTGCTTACGCACCAATTTGCACGTTGAACGGAGGGGTCCCTGTAGAGCTGGAGATGACAGCGGACCAATCGTTCAAGCTGACGGCAGAGGCATTGCGGCAGGCCATTACCCCTCGATCCAAAGTGCTCTTCGTCAACTTCCCAAGCAATCCGACGGGGGCAGTCATGACGTATGAAGATTGGCTTCCGATCATTAAGCTTGTGGAAGAGCATAACCTCATCGTATTGTCCGATGAGATTTATGCCGAGCTGACGTATAACAGCAAGCATACGAGCTTTGCTTCTCTGCCAGGGATGAAGGAGCGGACGGTTGTGATCAGCGGCTTCTCCAAAGCTTTTGCCATGACAGGAATGCGGGTAGGTTATGCATGTGGTGGTCAGGAGCTGATCGCGGCGATGACGAAGATCCATCAGTATACGGCGCTTTGTGCTCCAATTATCGGTCAGGTTGCGGCAATTGAATGTTTGCGGAACTGCATGGAGGATAAGGATGAAATGGTTGAAGCGTTTAATCAGCGCCGGCGGTTGTTTATCAAGGGCTTGAGCGAGATTGGGCTTACTTGCCGCGATCCGCAGGGTGCGTTCTACGCTTTCCCATCCATTGCTTCAACGGGTCTCAGCTCCGAGCAGTTCGCTCAGCGGCTGCTGCAGGAAGCGAAGGTAGCTGCTGTGCCAGGCTCGGTGTTTGGGCGAGGCGGAGAGGGCTTCATCCGCTGCTCCTATGCTTCCTCAGTAACGAATCTGACTGAAGCGTTGGAACGTATAAGCCGCTGGATCAGAACGGAAGTGTAGTTTTGCCTTTTAGCAAAGTAACAATCGGCTATAAAACAAAAAACAGCCCTTGGGAGTATATGTCCCAAGGGCTGTTTCTGTTTGAAGCAGCTTTCGCTGCTTATTTGGATACCGTCTTGTTATAGATATCGATCTTCTCTGTAATTTGTTTTGCCGCATCATCAAGCGCAGCCTTAATATCCTTCTTGCCTGAGAATACTTCTTCGATCGCACCTTCCACCGTCTGGCGAGCATCTGGGAATACGCCCATAACGGCGCCTTGGCTTGCTGTGCTTGGCTTGGAGGCATGAAGCTGGTCAACAGCTGTCTGGAACTGTGGATACTTCGCCAAATTATCTTTTACAATTTGCTCGTCATAAGCTTTTGTTGTGATTGGGAAGTAACCTGTGCTGATATGCCACTCCGCTTGAACAGCTGGCTCAGCCAGATACTTGATGAATTCCCAAGCAGCCTTCTGCTCTTCAGCCGACTTGTTATTCAGAACCCACAAGCTCGCACCACCTACAACAACACCACCTTCGGAAGAGGTGTCAGGCTTCGGAAGGAAGGCTGTGCCAACTTCGAACTTGCCTGCTGCACCATCAACGATGCCGCGCAGCGATGCAGTGGAATCCAGCGTCATGGCGATTTGGCCGGCCAGGAACGCTTTCTTTGTATCATCTGTCTTGCGTCCAAGATTCAGAGCCGACTTGTTATCTACCATGCTCTTCCACCAAGTCAGCGTAGTCGCAGCTGCTTCCTGGTTCACGAGTGATTCCGTAGCGGAGCTCTCGCGGCCGTTGCCGTTATTGACGAGGTCCTTGCCCTGATTAGCGAGCAGTTGCTCCATGAACCAGCCGTAGATGGCAAAGGACGCTCCTGTTACGTTGCCCTCGGTCAGTTTTTTGGCATCGTCAGCAACCTCTTGGTAAGTGGTTGGCGGATTTTCAATACCGGCTTTTTTGAACAGGTCCTTGTTGTAGTAAAGAATAGGGTTGGAAGTGTTAAAAGGCATGGAGTACTGCTTGCCGTCAAACGTGTAGTAGCTGCTAATATTTGGTTCAAGCGTTGACACGTCATATTTTTCTTCATCGATGAATTGCTGCACGGGCGTAACCGCACCGGAATCGATCATGAATTTCGAACCAATCTCATACACCTGGATTAAGGAAGGGCCGGACTTTGAATCCATGGAAGCCTTGAGCTTGTTCAAGCTCTCGTCATAAGTGCCTTGGAAGACACCTTCTACCTTGATGTCCGGATGTGATGCGTTGAAGTCACTGACCAGCTTGTCCGCCGCTGTGCCAAGCTCGCCGCTCATGGAATGCCACCAGACCACCTTGACCGGCTCTTTGGCTGGTTCCGTGGAAGCTGCACCAGCATTAGCCGTGCTCTCCGTATTGGAAGCTGATACAGTAGGTGACGGATCGTTGTTTTGAGCGCCGTTATTCGGATTTGATGCACATGCAGATAGAGGCAGCACGAGCATAGCCGCCACAGGTAATACCATTTTCCAATTGCGATTAATCATGTTGAATCCCTCTCCCTCTCCATTTGAAAAAATATTTATATATGTGGTAAGTCCCGTAGGACGAGTACCCGGATCAAATTCAGCCCTTAACCGCGCCAGCGGTTATGCCACGCACAAGCGGCTTCAAGCCAAGCCCCAGAAGAACGAAAGAAGGCACCAGAACGAGCGCCACACCGCTAAGGACAAGATTCCAGCTTGTCAACTCCTCAAACTGGAGCATAGCGATTCCGATCTGGACCGTTCTCATGGCATCACTGCTCGTAGTGAGCAGCGGCCATAAGTACTGGTTCCATCCGTTCAGGAACACATATACAGCAAGCGATGCAGCAGCTGGTCCAGATAACGGCAGCACGACGGAAACAAAGTGACGGAAATGCCCGCAGCCGTCGATGCGCGCCGCTTCGAAAAGCTCACGGGGCAGCTGCATGAAAAACTGACGGAGCAGGAACACACCAAATGCCGAGGCTGCGAACGGCACAATAAGTCCCTGGAACGAATCGAGCCAACCCCAGCTTTTGACCGTTAAATAGTTGGGAATAATCGTTACTTCCCATGGAATCATCATGGTGCTTATGAACAAGGCGAACCAGAAGCGGCTGCCAGAAAACCGGATATATACGAATGCGTAAGCGGCGAGAGCGGCAGTTAGGACTTGAAGCACCATAATCGCCGTCGCCAGAACAAAGCTGTTGAAGATAAAGCCGAAAATAGGTACGGTTTCGATCGCGTTCTTCAGCTCTCCCGTGTAAAGACCGGAAGGAAGCAGCTTAGGCGGATATTGGCTTGCCTCGTCCGGAGTCATGAAGATCTGAGTAAGCAGATACAGCAGTGGTCCCAGCACGAGAAGCGTTAAGAGAATAAGCAGGCCGTAATGGCTGAATAACCGTAGCGGATTACGCGGATGACTAAGTGCCTTCACTGGTAATGCACCTTCTTTCCAAGTGCGAGGAATTGTACCGCCGTCAAGAGAAGCATCAAGATGAACAGGACGATGGCCAGCGCACTGCCGGTTCCGAACTGGTAATTGATGAACGCTTCCCGATATATGGAGTACACCAGTACATTTGTGGAGTCAGCAGGTCCCCCGCGGGTGAGAATATTGATTTGCCCAAACGATTGGAAGGCGCTCATGATGGACACTACCGCAAGGAAGAAGAGTGTCGGCGACAGCAGTGGCAGCTTAATGGAGAAAAATGTTCTCCACATCGAAGCGCCGTCGATACGTGAGCTGTCCATGACATCGTTGTCGAGTCCCTGAATGGCAGCGAGGAGCAGGACAAACGGAAACCCCGAATTCATCCATATGGTCATAAGGGAGACGGAACCAAGAGCCGATCCGGGATCGGTCAGCCACTCAATTGGTCCGATACCGAATTCACCAAGCAAGTAATTAAGCATGCCGAGTGACGGATGGTACAGGATCATCCACAGAATAGATGCTGTTCCGACCGAGAGTGCCAGCGGAATGGAGAAGATAAAGCGGAAGATCTTGCTTCCTCTGCCTGTGGAATGGACAAGGCTGGCGCATAGCAAGCCAAGGACAAGTCCGGCAGGAACAGTCAGCAGTGTGAATTTGACCGTGATCCAGATGCTGTTCCAGAAAGCGGAGGATTCTATCATCCGTGAATAATTGTCCCAACCCACATAAGCGGCTACTCTGCCGCGAGGATCGGTGAGCTGAAAGCTCAAATAGACGGACCGAACCATCGGGTAAAATAAAAACAAGATGAATACGACCAGGCTAGGTGACAGGAACAGGTAACCTAGCAGCTGCTCCCGCAACCGTCTTAACCTGCCTGCGTTGCTCGTGGTTCCGGCCGAGACTACGGAGGCCGGAGACAAGACTTGACTAGACTTGTCCGAATAGAGGGATGTGTTCATATGTGACTGAAACCGCCCTTCCTAGAGATTGTTTAGCCGGATTCGGCTTGGCAAGTCCAACAATAACGACCTTTTGTAACCTCAATGTCAGCGTTTTATTAAGATTAGGAAAGGTGATAACGTTTTATTGAAAATGAACCGTATCTTTCTAAAGATTTATTTACATTACCTTTTAGCAGGGACAGACTTTACGAGAGGGTCTATAATCGTGATCAACGGGATTGCCAATTGTAATGAAATGAAGCCCGTGCCGGGAGGAGACAAAAGGATGTTAGGGGAAATGGAGCAAAGCATAATGGTGAACAGTCCAATCGTAATTGGGCATAGAGGCGCAGCCGGAGAAGCGCCAGAGAATACACTGGCAAGCTTCAGGCTTGCAGCTGAGCAAGGAAGCCATATGGTAGAGCTGGACATCCATATGTCGGAGGACGGCAAGCTCATCGTCTGTCATGACGATACGCTGGACCGGACGACAGATATCTCCGGGGCGATACGCTCCTTGCATTCGGATGTTATCCGTGAGGCGGATGCGGGAAGCTGGTTCTCGCCTTCCTTTGCCGGGGAACGAGTTCCGTTTCTGGAGGAAGTCTATGACCTGCTCCCGGAGCACATTGAAATCAATGTTGAAGTGAAGGATTCCGGAGGAGCGCTTTTTGATGAAGTTCTGCTGAACTACCTGCGCGGCAACAATCGGATAGATCGCACAGTCGTATCCTCCTTCGACCACAAACTGCTTCTTAGGCTGAAGCAGGCAGAACCGGAGCTTCGCATCGGACTGCTGTATGCTGCAGATCTCATCCATCATGCTTCATATGCAGCGCTGCTGGAGACGGAGGTCTGGTCGCTTCATCCGCATCATGGCCTCATCGGGGCATGCGATGCCGAAGATGCGGTCGCAGCGGGGCTTCACATCTATCCTTACACGGCCAATCGTTCTGCTGATTGGGACAGGCTTCTCTCTATTGGCGTAACAGGCATCATTACCGATTATCCGGGTCGATTGAAGGGACATCTAAGCCGGCTTAATCTCATAGGCACAACAAACAGCTTGCACGGATAACCCGTGCAGGCTGTTCTTTTTTTGCAATGACAAACTGTTTTTCAACGAAGTTGGAACGTTGCAGACGACTGGGCAGCGGGTATAGTATGAAGGAAGGCGCTTGTGCGAGATACTAGACTAATAGTTAATGTTAGAGGGGCGGTGAATGAGATGCCTATACATATCGGGCTTGCGGGCTGGGGAGATCAGGATGCGCTCTATGGTCCAAGTGTGAAAGCAAAGGATCGTCTGAAGGAATATGCGAAGCATTTTCCTCTGGTGGAGGTGGATAGCAGTTTCTACGCGATTCAACCGCGGGAGCGGTTCGCCAAGTGGACGGAGGAGACGCCGGAGTCGCTGCATTTTATCATAAAAGCCTATCAAGGGATGACTGGCCATCAGCGTGGCCCGGCAGCGGCTGCTGCGGCCAATGATCCGGATGCTACATTTGCGGCTTTCCGCGAGTCGATTGAGCCTGTGATGGAAGCTGGGCGTCTTAGAGCCGCTCTGTTCCAGTACCCGCCTTGGTTTGATTGCACACGGGACAATGTGCGGCTGCTGCGCGAGACGAAGCGGCGGATGGAAGGCATCCCTGTTGCGCTGGAGTTCCGGCATCAGAGCTGGTTTATACCCGAGTACCGGGAGCGGACGCTAGATTTCATGCGTCAGGAAGGCTGGATTCATAGCGTATGTGATGAGCCGCAGGCAGGTTTGGGGTCGATTCCAACTGTGCTTGAAACAACGGATGCGGCTATGACAGTGGTTCGGTTTCATGGCCGTAATGCGAGCGGCTGGAATCAGGGCGGCGCGCCGAACTGGCGGGATGTCCGTTATTTGTACCGCTATAACTCGGACGAGCTGCAGCAATGGGCGGATTATCTTGGGCAGCTTCAGGAGAAAAGTGAGCATATTTGCGTAATTTTCAACAACAACTCCGGCGGTGATGCTGCGGATAACGCGAAGCAAATGATGAACCAGCTTGGATTGCTCCGCCCTGACGGACGGGACCCGCTTGAACCAATTGAAGAGCCTCCCCAATATGAGCAGCTCGATCTGTTCTAATACCGCCTTAATATGCAGCATGAAGCTGGCATACCTCGTGGTACACTTAGAGATGTTATTTTAGCTGGGTTAAGCGAGGTTGTTTTATGAAAAAAACAAGAACATTATACTTGGCCATGGCCATCGTGTCCGGTGTCTTTATTCTATATACGACTTATAGTAACTTCATTCGTGATCCCGAGGCGTCCGGGTTCCTTGGTCATAAAACAAACATGAAGCATGTTTCTGTTTGGCTCAAGGTTATGGATGTTCACATTGCGGGTGCCTGCGTGGCGATGATTGCGGGACTGCTAAATTTTTCGAGATGGATAAGAATGAACTACGCGAAGGTTCACCGCAAAATCGGCTATGTGTACGTGACTGCTGTAGCTGTGGTTGATCTGACCTCCGGATACATGGCCCCATACTCGACAGGCGGGAAGATCAACAGTGTCGCTTTTAATATGGTGAATATCATTTGGTTGGCAGTTACCGTTATAGCAATCGTGAAGATTCGGAAAAAAGAAGTCGAGGCCCATCGGAAGTGGATGATCCGCAGTTATGCATTTGTGTTCACAAATATGTTCATACACGTGATTACATCGGTCATGAACAAGGGATTCGGCATCACCTATACAACAAGCTATACGATTGCGGTGTACAGCACGATTATTTTATTGCTGCTGATTGCTGAGCTAATTATAAGGACAAGGATGACAGACCCGGAACGGACATCAGAATGACCGCTTCAGGGTCTTTTCTTTTCATCTTTTTTGACCACAATAAGAGTAAGTACATCAAGCTCAGTCAGCCTCTGTAACTATGGAATAGAGGAGTGATGGGAATGAAAAAGAGGTTAATGTCCGTTGTTTTGCTTGCAGTAGGGGCATTATGGCTTACCTCCTGTGACGGTAATAAGTCGTCTGTCAAAACAGGAGGCACGCAAGTATCTGGTGAACAGGCTTCTTACCAAGTTGTGGCGGAGAAGCTTCAGGCGCCGTGGGTGATCGCTTTTGACGGTGACGTAATTTATATTAGCGAGCGAGACGGTAATGTTGTGCGGGTTGAAAATGGGAAGCAGACACGTATGCCCGTCGAGTTCCGTAAGAACGTTCATGCTGAGGGTGAAGGAGGCTTCCTCGGTTTCCTTCTTGCTCCTGATTTTCAGAAGTCGAAGGAGGCTTATGCCTACCATACTTATGAAGAGAACGGCAAAATTCTGAACCGTGTCATTGTGTTGAAGCTGGAGAAGGGCACTTGGACCGAGTCGAAGGTGCTGCTTGAAGGTATTCCGGGTTCGTTTAATCATGATGGCGGGCGGATGGCGATTGGTCCGGACGGGTTACTATACATAACAACAGGAGATGCGGGTCAAGACGAGCTGGCACAGGACCGGGGAAGTCTCGCAGGTAAAATCCTTCGTATGAAGCTGGACGGAACGATTCCGCCAGGCAATCCTTTTCCCGACTCCTACGTCTATTCCTATGGACACCGTAACCCGCAAGGTCTTGCTTGGAGCAGCTCTGGTATGCTGTTTGTCGCGGAGCACGGACCATCAGGGGACCCCGGTGGGCATGACGAGATTAATAGTATTGTGCCTGGAGGGAATTACGGCTGGCCGGTCGTTATTGGGGGCGAGCATCGTGATGGGTTGATTGATCCCGTCTTTCACACAGGGGAGGATACCATTGCGCCATCGGGAATTGCGATGAATTCGGGTAACAATTTGCTGATCGCTGCACTTAGGGGAGAGAAGCTGTTTCGCTACAATACGCTGACCAAAAAGATGTCCGTTGTACTTGAGGGTGAAGGACGGCTGCGTGATGTTCAGGTGCATAATGGCGGTATATATGTCATCACGAATAATACCGATGGCAGAGGGACACCATCTGATAAGGATGATCGGTTGCTGCTTCTGGCGAAATAAGGTTATTGACAGGAAACCGAATGGTTTCCTATAATGAAAAGCGAAACCAAAACGTTTCCTATTGGAGGAATCGAGTACAGGATGAATGAGGAATTGGTGAAGAAGCTTCGCTATAAGTCCGGACAAGCTTCGGTGATCCATGCACCTGAGGGCTATCGTCTTGGGATTGAGACGGCAGCTGCTTCGGATACAGGATCGGAAGCAGTTGGTCCATTTGAGTTTGTGCAGCTGTTCGTGAATAATGCGGCAGAACTTGAGGATAGTCTTCCTGGCGTGCTTTCTTTGCTTGAGGAAGATGCGGTGTTTTGGATTACCTATCCGAAGCAGAGCTCGAAGGTGAAATCAGACCTTAATCGGGATACTCTTGCAGCTGCTGTACAGGAATCGACGCCATACCGGCCGGTAAGCAACGTTGCAGTGGATGAGAAATGGTCAGCGCTTCGTTTTCGCCTGAAGGAAAAAGTGAAATCTAAAAACTAATCGGAGGTTTGATTAATAATGAGTAACTCGACAAACACATTGCCTGACGTTCGTCAGACAGTTGAAGTGAACGCACCAATTGAAAAAGTATGGAACGCGGTATCTACTCCAGAAGGGATTGCAGCTTGGTTCATGCCGCCAAGCAGTGATTTCAAGCCGGAGATCGGCTGTGAGTTCCATCTGGAATCCGGCCAGTTCGGCCAATCCCCATGTAAAGTGACAGAAGTGGATCCTCCGAACCGTTTGTCTTTCAACTGGGCTAAGGACTGGACGCTGACTTTTGAGTTGAAAGAGCTGGAAGCCGGCAAGACCGAGTTTACGCTGATCCATGGCGGCTGGGATGCAGACAAGGTTACCGAGTTTGGACAAGCGCATACGCAAGTACGCGAGCATATGGCCGGCGGCTGGGTTGGCATCATGAAGAAGTTTGTCAGCGTTGTCGAAGCTGGATAATATGGCGGCGGAGCCGAAGCACGACGTTTTCCAGGCTATTGCTGATCCAACTCGCCGCAGCCTGCTGCAGCTGCTAGTCGATCAGGAAATGCCGGTAAATGTGATCAGCGGTCATTATTCAATGAGCCGGACGGCGGTGTCGAAGCATCTCCGTGTACTTGCAGAAGCGGGACTGGTGAAGGAGCGCAAAGTCGGGCGTGAGACACGCTATCGGCTGGAGCCGGAACCACTGCTTGAGCTGAAGCGCTGGCTCAGCTACTACGAGCGCTTCTGGGAGAACAAGCTTCAGGCGCTCAAGCGCTTCGTCGAAGAGGATATGCCAGCCGGCGAGCCGTCAGGTCCTCTGCAGGTTGTTGAAGGAAAGCAGGAAGAATAGCGGAAGAAGCCGCGATTGGACGAGCTTATGCTCGGAAGATCGCGGTTTTTTATTGCGCTGGGAGCTGCTGTGGGAGATGTACAGGGCCAAATCAGTCAGGGGGATGCGCCTTCTTGGTTTGTAAGTCCGAAAACAGCCTTAGAGAGGCAGATACACGGAGAAAACATAACCGTAAGGCTGAATTCAGCCTTACGGTTCGGTCAAAACGCAATAGCTAAGGCTGCTTGAGAGCTGTAAGTCTGATAACAGCCTTACAGAGGCAAATACGCGGAGAAACCATCACCGTAAGGCTGAATTCAGTCTTACAGCTCGGTCCAAATGCAATAGTTGAGGCTGTTTAGGAGCCGTAAGTCCGAAATCGGCCTTACAGCAGCTGCTGTGTGGGGATATGATAGCCATAAGGCTGAAATCATCCTTACAGCGATCAAACGCTTAAAGGTGGTAAGCCGTGCAAAGACATTAGCCTCTATGCTCACTCCCGATGGAAAGTTTTCACGCATACTGGCAATTTACAAGCTTGCTGGCTTACAATAGACTTCGATAAGTGGGCCTTTATCCTTTCGAAGTAAGAATCATCACGACCGATGGTTGGGTGATAATTCTTTAGATAATGCTTTCGAAGCAAGAATCATCACAGCTAGCTAAGATAAGCTAGCCTGGGTGATAATTCTTTGGATAATGCTTTCGAAGCAAGAATCATCACAGCTAGCTAAGATAAGCTAGCCTGGGTGATAATTCTTTTTAGGAGTTGAGCGGTGTGCGTAAAATTATGTTTACAGGCGGCGGATCGGCAGGGCATGTAACGGTTAACCTGGCGTTGATCCCCCATTTTATACAAGAAGGCTGGTCGGTGGACTACATAGGCTCGGAAGCCGGCATTGAGAAGCAGCTCATCGAGCCGCTCCAGAATGTGCGTTACCATGGTATTGCAACGGGCAAGCTGCGCCGTTATCTGGATTGGCAGAACGTCAAGGACCCGTTCAAAGTCATTAAGGGAGCGTTCCAGGCGTACCGAATTATAAAAAAACAAAAGCCCGACGTGCTATTTTCCAAGGGTGGCTTCGTGTCCGTTCCCGTTGTGATTGGTGCAAGGCTGAACAAGGTGCCGGTCCTGATTCATGAATCCGATCTGACGCCGGGTCTGGCGAATAAGATTGCGATTCCGTTCGCGGCGGGGGTATGCACGACATTTCCGGAGACGCAGCAGCATCTTCCTGACGGGAAGTCCCATTACGTTGGAGCGGTCATCCGCGATCAATTGAAACAAGGCGACGCGGCAAAAGGCCGCAAGTTTGTTGGCTTCGTGTCCACCAAGCCGGTTCTGCTCATTATGGGCGGCAGCCTTGGTGCACGCAAGATCAATCAGGCGGTTCGTGCGTCGCTCAGCAAGCTGACAGAGAAATTCCAGATCGTCCATCTATGCGGCAAAGGGCAGGTTGAGCCTTCCCTGCAGTCCCCTCAATACAAACAGTTCGAGTATGTGAATGAGGAGCTGCCTGATCTGCTGGCGATGTCGGATGTGATCATTTCGCGTGCAGGATCGAACTCGATCTTTGAGTTCCTGTACCTGCGTAAGCCGATGCTGCTTATCCCTCTAACGAAGGAAGCAAGCCGCGGCGATCAGATTCTGAATGCGCGCTCGTTCCAGTCGGCAGGCTTCTGCGAAGTGCTCTACGAGGAGAACATGACCCCAGAGACGCTCGTGAGCAGCGTAACCGAGTTGCATGCGAACCGAGATAAATACGTTGATAATATGCAGAAAAATGATAACAAGGACGCTTTGTCCCAGCTCATTGGCCTCATCAAAAAGACGGCAAAATAATCGTCGAATGAACTCGAATGACCGCTATTAACCAGCAAGTATGTCTTGTGGTTATGGCGGTCTTTTTCTATAATAGGGGAAAGGTTAGGCAATAGTAGGAGGGAATTACAAATGGAATATATCAGTACTCGCGGTAATGTGGGCAAAATCGGCTTTGTCGACGCATTCCTTATGGGTCTTGCAGACGACGGCGGTCTTCTCGTACCTTATGAAATTCCGGTCGTTTCCGCGGCTAAGCTGAAAGAATGGCAGGAGCTCAGCTATCAAGAGCTGGTGCTTGAAATTTTCTCGCTTTATACGAATGATGAAATTCCTTATGAAGATCTGAAGAAAATGGTATACGACGGCTATTCGACGTTCCGCCATCCGGAAGTAACGCCGGTGCATAAACTCAGCGACAGCCTCTATTTGCTGGAACTGTTCCATGGTCCTACCTTTGCATTCAAGGACATTGCGCTCCAGTTCATGGGCCAATTATATACGTATGTGTCCAGCAAGCAGAACAAGAAAATTCATATTCTGGGCGCAACTTCCGGCGACACCGGCGCTTCGGCGATTGAGGGTGTCAAAGGTAAAGAAGGCATCAAAATTTGCATTCTGCATCCGAACGGCAAAGTAAGTAAAGTGCAGGAGCTGCAAATGACGACGGTTCAAGAGGACAACGTCCTGAACCTGTCCGTTGAAGGCAACTTCGATGACTGCCAGCGCATTATTAAAGATCTGTTCGCTGATCTGGAATTCAAATCGACGAACCATCTGTGCGCGATCAACTCGATCAACTTCGTGCGTATCATGGCGCAGACGGTCTACTACTTCTATTCCTACTTCCAAGTAGCGAAGCAGACAGGCAACTCGGATGCGAAAGTGAACTTTAGCGTTCCAACAGGCAACTTCGGCGATATCTTCGCAGGCTACCTGGCGAAACGTATGGGTCTGCCGGTTGATAAGCTGATTCTGGCGACTAATGAAAACAACATTTTGGAGCGCTTCATCAAGGAAGGTGTGTACAAGCCGGGCGATTTCCGTTCGACATACAGCCCTTCGATGGACATTCAGGTTGCCAGCAACTTTGAACGTTACCTCTACTATGTACTGGGTGAAAATCCGGAGCAAATCCGTTCCATCATGGATGGCTTCAAATCAGATGGGCAAATCGTTGTATCCGGCGATGCGCTCCGTAAGGTACAGGAAGAGTTCGCTGCACATGGCGTACAAGGCCAAGAATGCCTCGACACTATTGCTGCTTATAACAAAGAGACAGGCTATCTGCTGGATCCGCACTCCGCATGTGGTGTAGCGGCATCGAATCAATACGCAGATGCTGACACAGTGACCATCTCACTGGCAACGGCTCACCCTGCGAAGTTCAACGAAGCGATCGAGCTGGTTGGTATTGAGCAGGAGTTCCCTGCACCAATTCAAGCGCTCTTCAACAAACCACAGCGTCAGACGCTTGTGGATGGCACGCAGGAAGCAATCGTACAAGAAATCGTGAAGTTCTATAACGCTTAATCGATAGTTGGAAAAAGGGCTGCTTCGAGCAACCGAATGTTACATTCGGATTGTTCGGAGCAGCCCTTTTTGTTTTATCGCGCTGGAATTAACGGATTAATCGTCAACTTAATGGAATTCTGATCAAATACGAAATTCTATATAAATGATAGAATATCTACAGCATAGACGGAGGAAGTCCTGCATTGTTGCGGATAAAACAACAAGTTGATGTAAATATAAGCGTTGCTGGGAAGGGAGGGAGAAGAATGTCCATGCGGTTTAAGGAGAAGATCGTCATTGTCACGGGCGGCGGATCGGGAATCGGTGAGACAAGCGCGCGTCTGTTTGCTGCCGAAGGGGCATTCGTTGTCATCGCCGATTGGAACGAAGAGGATGGGCAGCGGGTGGCCGCATCGTTGAATGCGGAATTTAGCAGCATGATTCCCCGGTCGATTGCAGTCCAGACAGACGTATCCCAGGAGAGGTCCGTCGCTGCGTTAATGGAACGGACGAGGCAAATGTTCGGAAGACTCGACGTGTTATTTAACAATGCGGCGGTTATCCATCTGAAGCCGATTGAGGAGATAAGCGAGTCTGATTTCGACCGATTGCTTGCTGTTAATTTGAAGGGCGTCTACTTCATGATTAAGCATGCGATACCGCTTCTGCGCCTCTCGAAAGGCTCGATTGTTAATATGGCTTCGCTTGGCGGACTTGTCGGCCAGCGGAATAATCCCATCTACGCTGCATCAAAGGGCGGATTGATCGCGCTGACCAAGTCGCTCGCGCTCGACTTCGCACCGGATGGCGTGCGGGTCAATTGCGTCTGCCCGGCCGGCGTGTCTACGCCGCTGCTCGAGGCGTGGACGAGGGAGCAGGCCGACCCGGCGGCAGCGGCGAAGTCGCTAAGCGACATGCATCCGCTCGGACGCCCGGCCACCTCAGAGGAGGTCGCGCAGTCGGTGCTTTACTTGGCGTCGGAGCAGGCGGCATTCGTGACTGGGGTCGCCCTGCCCGTCGAAGGCGGCGCCTCGCTCGGCTACTAACTAAATACAAAGGAACCGGACGGTAAGCGAAGAGGCTTCGTATCCAGTAGAATAACTTGATGAAGACAACTGTGAATCTATCTAATGGCAGTTGTCTTTTTGCATAAATTGTGGTTATTTATATAGAGATAGGAAGCCGATTTCCGAAGATAGTAACCGTCTTTCAAGTTATAATGTAAGCGCTTTAAATACAGGAGGGGGCTATTCTGTGACGAAGCATTCCACCATTTTTCGCAAATTCCTCGTTTCGTACCTAATCATTCTAATCATACCGAGTATTGCCGGCTTCGTATCTTACCGCACGTCCATCGAAGTTACACAGTCTGTCTCTATCGAGAATGGCGTTACACAATTGGAGCGCAGCAAAGAAATATTGGAGAGAAGGATGGCAGAGGTCGAAGGCTTCACGAGGCAGCTGGCTTTGAATCCAGATTTGAACACGCTGATGAACGAGAAGATTGAAGGAGATAAAGAGAACGTGTACGGCATCTGGAACGTGATGAGGCAGGTCATGCCTTTCAGCCAGACGAATGACTTCCTGCAAAATTATTTTATTTACTTAAGTAACTACGACGTCATCTTGTCGCAAGGCTCCGCTTATTTCCGGCCGGAGCATTACTACGACAATTTCCGCTACAACGATATGTCTTTAGCTGAATGGAAAAGTACGGTGCTGGATCAGCATCATGGCAGTGAAATTATGCCGCTTCGCCCGTTTACTAACAATACAAAGCAAACCTCGGTCGTGACGTATATGCAGTCCCTTCCGCTGGACAGCTTCAGCGGCACGTCGCCTGCGACAGTAGTTGTCATCATAGATGAAGAGAATATATCGAGTCTGCTCTCCGGACTTGAGGAGCGGTATGGAGGTTGGACCCATATCAGCGATGCGCAGGGAAATACAGTCAGTCTGCATGGCATCGATGAAAAGGCAGCACTTCTGCTAAGCAGGGACGCTAGCTTCGACCCGGCCAAAGTCAGTCAGTTCTACAACAACGACCTCGTTATTACGATTCACTCAGACAAGAATGATTGGGTATATCAGGCGGGCATTCCGCGCCACGTCCTAATGGAGAATGCGAATCAAATCAGAACAATGACATGGCTTGTGACCGGTGCTGCCCTTCTGCTCGGTTTGCTTGCCGGCTTGCTGCTTGCGTACCGAAATAGCGTACCAATCAACCGCCTACTAGGTGTCATGAAGGAGCACTTTGGCAAGGAAGGCATAACGGGGCGGAATGAATTCGATTTCCTGCAGGGGAACATTTCGAGGATGATTACAAGCAACCGGCATTTGGAGAACGAGCTTAACCGGCAGCTACCGCTCGTCCGTGACGGCTTCCTGAAACGGTTGATCGCTGGTGAGTTCCAGTCAGGAGAGGAGATTGCCGCGGCTGCTGCGCAAGCAGACGCACATTTCCAGTCGCAGCAAGGGTTCGTCGGCATGCTGCGAATTAACGGCTACTCCGGTATGGACAGTGTCGAAATTCTTAACGAGCTGACAGCCGCGCGGCTGATCGTGAAGCAGATGCTTCTTGAACTTGGCAGTGACTTTCTTATGACGGATCTTGGGTCAGATCGGATCGTAGCGATTTGTCCGGCAACTCGTGAGGAGAACGAATTCGAGGAGAAGACGGAACGGGAGATAATTACGGATACGTTCGAGAAGCTGATAGAGCTTGCCTACCGGGATTACAAAATTCATCTTACTGCATCCTTCGGTGAACTGTTTCAAACACTGCTCGAGGTGAGTCATTCTTCTGAGCAGGCGAAGCAGACGATGGATTATGCTGATTACGATAACAAGCAGAGCATCGTATGGTTTGGAGACTCGCACCTGGAGACGGCTACGTATTATTATCCGCTTGATATTGAGCAGCGCCTGATCAGCACGATCCGGGCGGGCGACCGGGAAGAAGCGGGGCGTATGGTGCAATCCGTCATCGAGAAAAACACGGATAACCGCCAGCTGTCGATTGAGATGAAGCAGCAGCTGGTAGGTGAGCTGAAGGGAACACTGCTTAAGCTGCTTGATCAGAAGGCATTCCTGGAATCGGAGCTGCAGCTTACACTCAAGAATCAGATCGTAAGTGTGCAGGCGTCGAATCCGGCAGCTGTCATCCAAGAGGAGATTATTGCAATCGTCGATGCGCTATGCGGTGTCATTAGCAGCAAGAAAAGTCATGCTCATATCCAAATTGTTGAGGAAATTAAACAGTTCATAGCCGTGTCGTATGGGGATCCGGAGCTGACGCTGTACCGGATCTCAGAAAATTCGGAGAGGCCAGAGAAGTATATTTCTCAATTGTTCAAGGAAGTGACAGATACAAACATTTCAGATTATTTGGAAATGGTCAGAATCGAACATGCATCCGAGTTGTTAAGGACGAATGCATACACGGTGGACGAAATTGCTGAACGCGTCGGGTATAATAGTGCTCATTCCTTCCGCAGAGCGTTCAAGCGGGTAATGGGTATCGCGCCAAGCTCTTACCGGCAGTCCATCAAAATTTGAGGTGCTGCTAAGGATCAAGGGGGATTTTATTATGATCAAAAACATCATAAGCAGCGTTGTTACCACCCTGGCAGGCATCCTGCTGTTGACAGCTTGTGCAAATACGGACGGGGCAGTTATGGATGTTAGAGAAGTCGTTACGGGTGAGGCAACCGCACCACTGGCTATTCGTATATTTGCCCAGCAGGAGAATGGCATCGATCTGGAGACGAATACGTTCACGAAGCTGTTCGAGGAGCAATTCGGCGTTAAGTTCGACTGGGAGATCGTATCGGGGGAAGGGGCTAAGGAGCAGCGGCAAATCTCGCTAGCTGGCGAAGATTATCCTGACGCGTATTGGTTAACTACCTATATTGACCAGTTCTCACAGGCCGACTTAATGAAATACGGCAAGCAAGGGGTCATTATACCGCTTAACGAACTTATTGAGCAGTATGCACCCAATATTAAGGCCGCGCTTGAGCGGGATCCGGCGTTAAAGGCGCTGCATACGGCACCGGACGGCAACATATACGGCCTCGCTAGTTATTCGGATTGCTTTCATTGTTCCTATCCAAACAAAATGTGGATCAACGCCAAATGGCTGAAGCAGATGAACCTGGAGCCGCCGGCAACAACGGAGCAGTTCAAACATATGCTTGAAGCTTTCAAGCTCGGCGATCCGAACGGCAATAGCCTGCAGGATGAGGTGCCGCTCAGCGGCTCGACCGAGAACTTCGGCGTCCACATCGTTCCTTACCTAATGAACGGTTTCATTTATCATGATGACCGTACTTTCCTCGGCTTGGCAGACGGGAAGCTGTATACGGTTGTTGACAAGCCGGAATGGAAGGAAGGGCTTGCTTATATCAAGTCTTTATATGACGAGGGATTAATCGATCCAGGCGCATTCACGCAAAACTCGGAAGCGCTTCGAAAAGTCGGCGAGAACGCAGCAGCGGAAATTCTTGGCGCCGCAGCTGCCATGCATCCGGATATATTCGTCTACGGTGAGCGCAGCGCTGATTACGAACCGCTTCCTCCTCTCGCTGGCCCGCATGCTGCTTATGCGTCGTTCGTTGGAGGCGGCCTTAGTCCAGGGGCGAAATTCGTCATCACAAGCAAAGCAACGGAGGAAGAACAGATTGCGTTAATCCGGATGGTTGACTACATCTATACGCCGGACGGACAAACGATCGCACAGTCGGGTCTAGAAGGAACAGGCTGGAGAAAGCCGGAAGCCGGAGAAATTGCGCTGGGTGAAGGGGTTCAGCCGAAGTATGCGGCCATTCCAAACGAGGTGGGCAAGCACGGACAAAATTCCGGCTGGAGCGGGATGGCACATTTTTACATGCCAAGGGAATACCGTGACAGCTGGGTGGCAGCGAAGGATATTTTCGCAAATACTGGCTACGAGCGCAGACTGTATGAGGCATCGCTCCTCTACGAAGGGCATGAGCCGGAGGAGGTGTTTCCGTACTGGGCAGTATGGATCGCTCCCGAAGAAGCAGACGAGGTGGCTATGCTTCAAACGAATCTTAAAAACTACATCGAACAAAGCACACTGCAGTTCATTACAGGCAACCTGGATGTAAATAAGGATTGGGACGAGTACGTACAAGGGCTGAAACAATTGCAGATCGGCCGGTATGTGGAGTTGATGCAGCAGGCGTATGATGATTACAACAAAGAGAAAAGGAAATCGCCATAAAAATAGCGGTTCAGGGATAGCACCCTGAGCCGCTATTTTTATGGCGATTTTTCATATTGGCTGATGTGTGAGCTCTTTCCATGTTCCATGTTGACGGTACCCTTTGTTTATGCGGAAAAGGTACGTTTTCCGGCTGAATTGGCCCTTCAAAAATGGAGGATTTGTACGCTAAACGACCCAAATGTACCTACCTGCATGAGAGTGCTCTCCCCTATGATCAGGGGTATAGAAAGCGCTGTCAAAGCGCAGGCATCGAGTCGTTACATGAAGAAGCAATACGCTTCAGATGCCAAGGGTAAGCAACGTCAGGCAACAGGGTACAACATTTTGAGGAGGGATCGTTCTGCTGCAACAACCTACCACCAAACATCAACCCATTAAGCCCGTCTATGCGAAGAATGGGTATGGCAGGCAGTTTGCCAAAAGCTTGCGGTCGCATTGGCAGCTATATTTGCTCGTCATTCCGCCGCTGCTGTTTTTCATTATTTTTAAATATGTACCGATGGCGAACGCGGTGCTGGCATTCAAGGAGTACAACGTCGTCAAAGGGATCTGGGGCAGCCCTTGGGTCGGATTGAAATATTTCCGGATGTTCTTCGACAATCCGATCTTCTGGACGCTGATCCGCAATACGCTGCTTCTAAGCTTCTATCAGCTGCTGGCCGGCTTCCCGATACCAATCGTGCTGGCACTCATGCTGAATGAGATAGGGAATGGCCGCTTCAAGCGATTCGTGCAGATGGTCACATTTGCACCGTATTTCATATCCACGGTCGTTATGGTGTCCATGATCATGCTGTTCATGGCACCACGGCTTGGTTTTATCAACGTTGCGCTCCAATACTTCGGGTTCGAGCCGGTTAACTTCTTGGGCGAGCCGGGTATGTTTCGGTCGATCTACGTATGGTCGGATATTTGGCAGACGGCAGGTTACGCAGCAGTCATCTATCTTGCGGCACTTGCGGGCATCGATCCGACGCTGTATGAGGCAGCCAAGGTTGATGGAGCATCACGTTTTCAGAAAATCTGGCATGTCGATCTGCCCGGTATTCTTCCAACCATTACGATTATCCTGATCCTGAACGTCGGCAACATCATGTCAGTTGGCTTCGAGAAAATTTATTTGCTTCAAAATTCGCTGAACTTGCCTACGTCCGAGGTCATCGCGACCTATGTGTACAGCATGGGTCTTCTGAACGCCAACTACAGCTTTGCCACGGCAGTTGGCCTGCTTAATTCCGTCATCAACCTTATCCTTTTGGTCACGGTGAACAGCTTGGCGAAACGAATATCGAATAACAGCATCTGGTAAGCAAGGGGGAATGGGACATGGCAAAATCAATGGCAGCACCTAAATCAAAAATTCGGGAATCAGTCGGCGACCGCATCTTTGTCTTCGCGATCTACGTGATATTGAGCCTCGTGCTCGTCGTCGTCTTGTATCCGCTTATTTACATCGTCAGCAGCTCGATCAGCAGCCCGGCGGCCGTTGTATCCGGCAAGGTCTGGCTTTGGCCGGTAGACCTCTCGTTCAAGGGCTTCCAAACGATATTGAAAACGCCGCTCATCATGACTGGCTATGGCAATTCGCTTTTCTACATGTCGGTGGGGACGCTCATCAGCGTCATTATGACGGTCATGCTGGCTTATCCGCTGTCGCGCAAGACGTTTTTTGGCCGCAATGGCATTCTCATGATTGTTATGTTCACGATGCTGTTCGGCGGAGGGCTGATTCCGACTTACCTGGTTGTGAGGGAGCTCGGCATGATAGATTCCCGCTGGGCACTGCTTATACCAAATGCGATCTGGGTATGGCAGGTCATCATCGCGCGCTCCTTCTTTCAAACGACGATTCCAAGTGAACTGGTTGAAGCAAGTGAAATCGATGGGTGCAGCGACTGGCGATTTCTGGCGAGCGTCGTCATCCCGCTCTCGAAGCCGATATTGGCCGTACTCGTCCTCATGTACGCCGTTGGGCAGTGGAATGCGTACTTCGACGCGCTGATCTACTTGAAATCCGACAATCTTTATCCGCTGCAGCTCGTGCTTAGAAGCATCATCATACAGAACAACAGTGCTGGTGCGATGGATATCAGCGTGCAGGTGCAGAGGGCGCAGCTAGCGGAGCTGCTCAAATATGCGCTCATCGTTGTAGCTACGCTGCCTGTCCTGATCATCTATCCGTTCGTACAGCGCTACTTCGTGCAGGGTATGCTAGTTGGTTCTGTTAAGGGCTGATAGCCGTTTGGCGGTTATTTCATTAAGGAGGTGGGGGCGATGTAGCCATATGTGAACCATCACAATGTTTGATGCTGCAAGCCCAAAGAATTCGGCTTCACAACTACGGTTACTATGCAAAGGGGAGCAAAAAATGAAAATGAAGAGCTGGAGTTTATTGTCGATTATACTCATCCTGTCTATGGCGCTGTCGGCCTGCTCGAGCAATAACGGTCAGTCCGGAGGTAATTCGTCAGAGACGAATGCTTCGACCAAGCCGCTAGAGGTCAGTGTATTCGCTGTACAGGAGCAAGGTATCGACCTGCCAACGAATAAGTACACGCAGTTTGTGGAGGATAAGTTCAACATTAAATTCAAATTCGAGCTGGTACCTTCTGATGGTGCCAAGGAGAAACGCCAAATTTCGCTTGCGAGCGGAGATTATCCGGATGCCTACATTCTGACTCATTATATCGATCAGTTCTCGCAAGCGGACTTGTTAAAATACGGCAAGCAGGGTGTCATTGTACCTTTAAACGATCTTATCGACAAGTACGCGCCGAACATTAAGGCAGCCATGGAGTCTAATTCGGATCTCAAGACGCTGAATACGGCACCGGACGGCAAAATTTACGGGCTTGTTGCCTATACACAATGTTTCCACTGCTCCTATCCAAGCAAAATGTGGATTAATAGCGAATGGCTGAAAAAGTTGAACCTAGATATGCCAACAACGCCGGAGGAATTCAAAAATGTCCTGAAAGCGTTTAAGACACAAGACCCTAACGGCAATGGCGCAGCGGACGAAGTGGCGCTGAGCGGTTCTACTGAGGAATTTGGCGTACGCGTACTTCCATTCCTGATGAACGGATTCGTCTACGATGATGACCGTAACTATTTGAATATGTCAGGCGGTAAAGTGGAATCTGCGGCGATTAAGCCCGAATGGAAGGAAGGGCTTACTTACGTTAAATCCTTGTATGATGAAGGATTGATTGATCCAGGCGCATTCACGCAAAACGCGGAAGCATTCAAAAAAATCGGCGAAAATGCTGACGCTGAAATCTTGGGCGCTGGCGCTGGCATGCACCCGGCTATCTTCATCGATCTGGGAGGACCTCGTTCTGCAAAATATAATCCGGTACCACCTCTGAAAGGGCCAAACGGTGCCTTCGGTACACATGACAATGGAGGAGTCTCTCCAGGCGGTAAATTCGTAATCACGAACAAGGCGAGTGAAGAGGAGCAGATCGCACTCATTAAGCTCGTGGACTACATGTACACGCCGGAAGGACAGACCAATGCAGGCTCCGGAATGAAAGGCATTGATTGGGAAGACCCGGCACCTGGCGACAAGGCACTTGGTGAAGACGTTAAGCCGATGGTCAAAACGATTCCGAGCAAAGAGGGTGAAAAGCCTCGGAACGCAGGCTGGTCCGGCATGGGTCACTTCTACATGCCGAAGGAGTACCGAGACAGCTGGGTGCAAGGAGAGGACATCTATGATTCAGCAAACTATGAACGCAGGCTGTATGAAGCGACGAAGCTGTACGAAGGCAGCGAGCCGAAGGAGCTGTTCCCGTTCTGGTCGATCTGGGTTGACCCTGCACAAAGCGATGAAATGAGCATGCTGCAGACGAACATCCGCGACTACATCGAACAGAATGCGCTTCAATTCGTTACAGGTAACAAGGATCTGGACAAAGACTGGGATAGCTATGTAGAGGGCTTGAAAAACCTCAAGCTTGATCGCTACCTCGAAATTTTGCAAGCTGCTTACGACGCTTCGGCAAAGTAAACGGCGTAACCATAGGAACAACAGAATCGGACGCTTCTTTGTGAAGCGTCCGATTCTATTGCAGGCAGAGCAGAACGACAAGCGAGGTGGGATCGAATGGACATTTCTCCTACGATAATCCGATTGGCTGATTTCGGGGGCAGACCGAATTCGGGAGAGGACGCAGCAGCGGCGATGCGCGGTGCGCTTGAAGCAGCTTCTGTTATTGAAGGCCCCGTTGTACTCGCTTGCGAGCAGGGACTGTATGATTTTTACCCTGAGCAGGCGGCCAGAGCAAAGTACTACATTTCAAATACAGCCAGTGAAGAGGAGAACCCTGACGTTACAAGGACGATCGGAATCTTGCTGCATGGCATACGGAACATGATGCTGGATGGAAATGGTTCCTTGTTCGTCTTCCATGGCAAACAGACGATGATCGTAATCGACAGCTGCGAACAGATTGCCATTCGTAATTTGCGTATGGATTTCGCTTATCCGACGGTTGTCGAGATGACTGTGGAGGCGATAGGCGTTAATTGTCTTGACATGGCGGTTCATCCGGACAGCCGGTATGAAATCGTAAGCGGAGCGTTATATTGGTTCGGCGAGGGATGGCGGTTCCGGGACGGGCCAATGCAGGAGCACGACACGCTGACGGATACGACTTGGCGAACCGGCAATTTATCGGCCTCGGCGGTCCGTGTCGAGGAGAGAGGGCCAGGGAAGCTTCGGCTGTTCTATGAGGCATGGTGTATGCCTACGACGTCAGTCGGGCGAGTGTTCCAAGCTAGAGACGGCATCCGCGACCAGGTCGGCGCGTTTATCGTCCAGAGCAGCAAGATTGCGTGGAGCGATGTTGGCGTCCATTTCATGCATGGGCTTGGCCTTGTCTGCCAATTCAGCGAGGATATATCATTCGAACGCATGGAGCTGGCTCCGCGTCCGGAGACAGGGCGGACCGTCGCGGCTTTCGCCGATTGCATCCATGTATCGGGCTGCCGGGGAGTTGTCCGCGTGGCGGACAGTCGATTCGTTGGTGCTCATGACGATGCTATTAATGTGCATGGCACGTATATGCGTGTCGCGGGACTGCCTGCGGCAGATGAGGTGCTGCTTCGATTCATGCACCCGCAAACCTACGGCTTTCCCGCGTTTTTTCCAGGAGATCGCATCGCATTTGTTCGTGCTGGCACGCTGACCAGCTTCGCGGAGGCTGTTGTGTCCGAAGCGGAGCTCCTTGAGCCACGCGTCATGCGGGTGAAGCTGGATAGGGACGCGCCGCAGGATATACGTTCTGACGACGTTGCGGAGAACGTGACGTGGGCACCCGAGGTGGAGATTGTCCGTAACCAGATGTCCCGCATCCCGACTCGTGGTGTATTGGTTACGACTAGCCGGAGGGCACTGATTGAGGAAAACCGATTCGAGAGGATCACAATGAGTGCGGTGCTTGTCGCGGGCGATGCCGGAAGCTGGTATGAATCCGGGCGTGTAAATAACCTGACGATTCGGGGTAATTCGTTCTTTGAGTGCGGCGAGGCGGATCATGCTGTCATTGCTATTTCTCCCGAGAATACAGAACCATCGTTTGTGCATGCCCACATTAAGATCGAAGACAACCAGTTCGAGATGAGGGCTACACCCGTCCTTGATGCTCGTTACACGAGGGATCTGACGTTTGTGAATAATCGAATCGCTCTTCACGGGCAGGCTCGGGAAGCCGGAGCAGCGATACGATTGCTGGGCTGTGACGAAGTGTCACTGTCATGCAACCACTATATCTGATTTGCGGCAATTCGTACGCCGAAAGGGGGGATTGCCCCTCTCGAAGCAGGAGGATTGTACGGAAAATGAAAAAATGTACCTATTGGAGCAGACCTGCATTCAGCTATTATCGATTTGAAAGTAAGCGCTGTCATTATGTAAACGGGTATTTGCCTAGGGAGGGAAATTAAGCGGATTGCCATTTTAGATGAAAAGGGGATGAAAGATTGAACGGATGGATGAGGATAACACGGTTATTGGTAATTATCGTATTGGTGGCGCAGTTCGGTATCGGTGTTGGTGTCGTCGCACCTGGAAGCGGGGTGGCAGAGGCAGCCAAGAAGGAATTGGCGGCAAAACCGTATATGGGCTGGAGCAGCTACAGCATGCAGGTCTACTCCGGCAACGGTCAATGGATTACTGCAGAGCAGATCAAGGCGCAGTCGGACGCGATGCATGTGAAGCTGCAGCCGTACGGCTATGAATATATTAACGTGGATGCGGCGTGGAACGGGGGAATGGATGGATACGGACGGCCGATTCCAAGCACAACGCTATTCCCCGATGGCCTGCAGGATGTCATCGACTACGTTCATGCGAACGGGCAGAAGTTCGGCCTGTACGGCATTCCGGGCTTGTCACCGGATGCTTACAAACAGGATCTCCCCATCTATAATGCTCCCGGTTGTTCGATGAAGGATATTGGCGACCCTACAAAGGGATCAGACTATTGGGGCTTCGGCTACAAGATCGATTACTCCAGCCCGTGTGCACAAAAATACATCGATTCAATCGCCAATCTCTATGCTGAATGGGGCGTCGACTTTTTAAAGTTCGACAGCGTCACGCCGGGTTCGGGCATTAGTGACTTGTCCTTGGATGCGCGGGATGACGTGAAAGCCTGGTCACAGGCACTTGAGCCGCATGATATTTGGCTGGAGCTGTCCTGGGCGCTCGATATCAAGTATATCGATTACTGGAAAAAGTACGCCAACGGGTGGCGTGTCGATTGGGATATCGAATGCTATTGCGGTAACGGCGGCCTGACCGCATGGCCGAATATCTCACGGCTGTTCCCGATAGCGGAGAAGTTTTGGCGTCATGCCGGCCCGGGTGGCTGGAACGATTTCGATTCACTCAACATCGGCAACGGCTCGATGGACGGTATTACACCGGAAGAGCGTAAGACGGCGATGTCGTTCTGGGCAGTTTCGTCGGCTCAGTTATATATCGGTAATGATATGACCAAGCTGGACGATTACGGTCTGGAGCTGCTTACGAACGAAGAGGTGATCGCTGTTAATCAGGCAGGACATCCAGGACGCCCGGTGTCGATCGATACCGAGCAGCAGGTGTGGTATGCCAATAATGGTGATGGGACATATACGGTCGGCTTGTTCAATCTTGGAGGCAAGGAAGCGACGGTATCCGTTCATTGGAGCGACATCGGTCTCACAGGTCCGGCTTCCGTCCGTGATCTATGGAGCCATAAGGAGCTCGGCGAGTTCGAGAGTGGATTCAGCTCGGCTGATCTCGCATCACATGGCTCGCGCCTTCTGAAGGTAACCGCATTGGACGGTAAGGTCGCCGTTAACGACGACGATACCGGTATGAAATATACGGGGGAATGGACGCGCAACGGCGGCAAGGAAATGGCCGCTGACAAGCAGAACCTCGTGATCGGTGTAAGCGATTCGGAGGCGGAGAACAGCTCCATCAGCCCGGTGTCGGCAAGCTTTGACAAGAAGGAGTCTGAGCAGAAGGATGTCCAGACGACAATGACGCTGAATGGCAATACGCTGGTCGCCATTACGAATGGTGGAGCTGCACTAGCGGCAGGCACTGACTATACGGTAGAGGACAATGTAATCACAATTAAGAAGGATTATTTGGCCTCGCGGTCAGTCGGAACGACGAATTTGTCCGTCGCCTTCAGCGGCGGTACTGCCCAAAGCTTTGCCATAGCCGTTAGTGACACAACGACGCGGGACAGCCGGGTGACGCCGGGCGCAGTAAGCTACGACAAGAAGGTAGGCAGTGACATCCTCCTGACGGTTTCGCCGAACGGTAATGTTTTGACGGGAGTAAGCCTGGGCGGTACGCCGCTGACAGAAGGCACCGATTATACGGCGGTTGATACTCAAATCACTATACCTAAGAGCTATCTCTCGGCGTTGCCGACGGGCACGTCTGAGCTCAAGTTCGAGTTCGACGGCGGTGAGAATCAGCGCGTTGCGTTGGTCGTCAGGGATACATCTGCAGGCGGAACGATTTCCTATAACAACGATCACCCCGACATTCATTATGCTGGCGCCTGGAATCGGAGTTATAACCGGGGATTAGGCGATTTTATGGATGACGTCCATTTTGCAGAAAAGAATGACCAGGACTACATCGAATTTACGTTCACGGGAACGGGAGTCGAGTACGTAACGGAGCTTGACCCTTCGCAGGGCGACATGGATATTTACGTGGATGGTGAGTTTAAGCAGACGGTTAGCACGTCAAACCTCGGTCGACTGGCTCAGCAGCCTGTATATAACATCACGGGGCTGCCTAATGGCGAGCATACGTTGAAGGCCGTCAAAAAATCCGGCATCTTCATGCTGCTCGACCGGTTCGTTGTAAGTGTCCCTGATCAGTTTAGTCCAGCTGTCGTAAACTTCGATAAAGCAGAAGGTGCGCAAGCAGACGTCACGATCGAGGCACCGGGCACGGGCGGCGGTCTCAGCGGGATCACGAACGGTGCGACTACGCTCGCGAAGGATACCGATTATACAGCAGCGGACGACGAGGTTACGCTGAAGAAGGAATATTTGGCATCTCTGCCGGTCGGCACGACCGCTCTCTCGTTCACATTCGCTCAAGGCGCGACGCAGACACTGACCGTTGTCGTCAGTGATTCGTCGGCTTCGAACAGCACGATCAGTCCAACGAGCGGCAGCTTCGACAAGAAGCAGGAAGCGCAGGCGGATGTTACGGTTACAATGGATTTGGCAGGCAATGTGCTTAGCTCCGTTTCGAATGGCGCCACGCTCATACAGGAAGGCACCGACTACGATGTAACGGATAGTCTAGTCACACTTAAGAAGGATTATTTAGCAGCACAGCCGGTTGGCGTCACAAGCCTGACCTTCGTCTTCGACCGAGGCGCTTCGCAGAAGCTCTCGATTACAGTGAGCGACTCGACGCCGAAGAACAGCTCGATTACGCCGTCGCAGCGCAGCTTTGACAAGAAGACTTCCTTGCAGGCAGACGTAGCAACCGCGATCGCACTCAACGGCAATAGCCTGACTGGCGTGTCTAATGGGGCCGCTGATCTGACGGAAGGCGTCGACTATACATTTTTCGGCAACGTTGTGACTATCAAGAAAGAATATCTCGCGCAGCAGCCGAATGGGATGACGAACCTGACCTTGACGTTCAGTGATGGGGTGCCGCAGACGCTGGCGGTCACCGTGAGCGATTCGGACAGAGGCCGTTATGTCGCAGTAAATAACGACGATACTGGTATTTCTTATAAAGGTGCTTGGCAGAGCAGTCGGAACAGAGGCCTTGGCGATTACAAGGACGATGTACAATACACCGAGAAAGACAATGACTACTTGGAATATTCGTTCTTCGGAACGGGCATTGAACTGATTACGGAGAAGGATCCGTCGCAAGGCGATATGGATATTTATATTGACGGCGAGTTCAAGCAAACGATCAGTACTTACAATGAAAGCAAGCAGGTTCTTCAGTCTGTATATAGCATTAATGGGCTGACCGAAGGCACGCACACGATTAAAGCGATCAAGAAATCGGGCTACTACATGCTGCTGGATCAATTCAAGGTGAAGACAGCCGATTTATTAGGCCCGGATTCAGCTAGCTTCGATAAGGCTGGTGCTGCTGATATAACGACGACACTTGTTGTGGACGGCAGTAACCTGATCGGTATTGCGAACGGTGGAGTGGCCTTGACAGCGGGAGTTGATTATACGATGTCGGGCAGTCAGGTCACGATCAAGAAGGAATATTTGGCGGCTCGGCCGAGCGGCTCGGTCAGCTTGACATTTTCCTTCGGAGGCGACCGTCACAACGATGTGCATTACACGATGAACGACGGTGATTATTACGAGTATGCCTTTAAGGGAACCGGGCTGGAATTGATCATGCCAAAGGGGCCTTCGCAAGGTGAGATCGATGTGTACGTGGACGGTGAGAGGAAGACGACTGTGGATACCTACCATGCAAGCCGGTTGACGAAACAGAGCGTGTACAGTCTGTCCGGGCTTAGCAACAGCGTTCATACCGTTAAGGTGGTTAAAAAATCGGGCGCCGAAATGCTTGTGGACGGCCTCGACTTCAGCGTCAAAGCGGATACCGTGACGCCAACCCCAACGCCTGATAACTCCGGCAATCCGGGAACGCCGTCCTCTACTGAACAACATACGGCCTATATGAATGGTTACGACGATGGCTCCTTCAGGCCGAATAACAACATCACTCGTGCCGAGATCGCAGCGATTCTATCAAGGGTAATTGAGCTTGATGCGAGTGAAACGGCGCTTGTTTACAGCGACGTGGGCTCTTCCCATTGGGCTAAAAAGGCAATCGAAGCTGTGACGAAGATGGGCCTGATGCAAGGCTACGGCTACGGCAGATTCGGACCGGAACGATTGGTTACCCGCGCCGAAATGGCGAAGCTGGCATCACTGCTTATAGAAAAGCCTGTAGGCGAAGGCAAAGGCTTTGCGGACATTGAAGGCTCATGGGCGAAGGCGCATATTCAGGCCGTGCAGGCTGCAGGCATCATGAAGGGATATGCAGACGGTACATTTAAGCCGAATAAAGTGCTGACTCGCGCCGAAGCGGTGACCATCATTAACCGGATCCTCGGCAGAGGGCCGCTTGAAGGCGTAAAGACGTCCCCTTGGAAGGACGTGCAGCCAAGCCACTGGGCGTACGGCGATATCGTCGAAGCGACGACGAAACACGCGTTCAAGGCTCGGACTGGCGGCGGCGAACAATGGATCGAGTAACGAGACAGTGAAGCGGAGGGCAAAGGGTTGAACTTACATGAACGAATTAGCAGACATGATTTGATCTACAGCAAGCCGGCGCCGACCTTTTTCGAAGGGGCACTACTGGGCAACGGAGGTATGGGGGCGGTCGTAACGACCCGCCCCGATGCTGTCGTCATTCATTTTGGCCATAACAACGTATGGGATATTCGAATTGCTGAGGACCACCTTGATGAAATAGGGGATTTCGAAAGCCTGTTCGCTAGGCTGAAGGAAATTCCAGCAGACTTCAAGTTGCTCAGCGAGGAGGACTGGTATCGCGATTACGTCGCGATGACGAGTGAGAACTACAATAATCCTTATCCCCGTCCAATGCCGTGTGGTTCACTCCTGCTGGGCTTTGACCGGCGCAGGGTAGAGGTCCTTGGGCATACGCTTCGCATCGGGAACGGCTTATGCGAAATCCGGTTTTTAGTGGAGGGACATCCCGTTTCGGTGCAGCTATTCGTCGATCAGGAGGCAGATCGCTTATGGATCGCCTTCGGGGAGACGGACCGTCCGGACCTCGCCGCGTCGCTGTTTAATCGGATTAAGCTTATCCCGGATCCAAATACACCGGAAGAGCTGCCGAGTCCGCTAGGCTTCGTCGACGACTCCTCGCGAAGGTTAACGTTCCGCCAAAGGCTGCCTTACTCCCGCCGGGAGGCGGACTGGGGCGCAGGTGATACTCGGGATCGGGCCTTCCGGCTATCCGTGACTGTCGCTTCATCCGCCGAGCTTGCGGGTAACGTCGAAGGGCTCGAAGCAAAGCTTGCGGCAAGCGACAGTTTCGTCGTCTGCGTCGAGCTGGAGGAGGGGCTGGATGCCGAAGTATCCGAAGAAGCACTGACGAAGGTCACTCCATCCAGGGAGGACTTTGCCGAAGCTTTCGCCACGGCTTGCTCAAGCTGGAGCGAATACTGGTCGCGGTCAAGCGTGACTCTCGAAGACGATTTTATCGAGCAGGTATGGTACCGCAATCTGTACTTTTTCCACTGTTCCGTTAAGCCGGATGCGACTTGCCCGGGGTTGTTCGCGAATTGGAGCTACGGCAAGATCGGATCCGAATGGCATGGCGACTATCATATGAATTACAACACACAGCAGCCGTTCTGGCTCGCTTTTTCCAGCAATCATATCGATAAGCATTTGGCGTACGTCAGCATGGTTGAGCATGTGCTTCCGATCAGCCGCAAATGGGCCAAGGACTATTACGGCCTGCGTGGGGCATATTTCCCGCATTCCGCTTATCCAGTCGAAATGAATGTTATGCCGTATCCTGTTCCGCATTGGGGCTGGGAGGTATGCGAGACGCCGTGGACGGTGCAAAGCCTTTGGTGGCATTACCTTTATACGATGGACCGGACTTTTCTGGAAGAGCGCGCCTTTGTGCCGATGAAGGAAGCTGCCTTGTTTATGGTCGATTATATGAAGCGGCCGGACGCTAAGGGCGAGGCTTGGGGAGATGACCGTTACCACGTGTTCCCGACTGTCGTGCCGGAGCTGTACGAGCTGACGCCTGGCTTCAAGAAGAACCACGACTGCATCGTCGATCTGACCCTGACGAAGTTTTTGTTCCTCGCCTTCGAGAAGGCGTGCGAAGTGCTAGGGTGGGAAGAAGAGGAGGCTGTGTTGCTTGACGAGATCCGCGAGGTGCTGGGCAGATTCCCGGATTATCCGACTGCAGAGTCGCAGCGGGGTACCGTATTCGTATCTGTACCAGGCGAGGATCCCGAAGTCGTGTATAACGTGCCGAACAGCATAACGACCGTGTTCCCGGGAGAGGAGCATGGCCTGCATTCTTCGCCGGAGGATTACGAGGTCGCGGTCAATTCGTATCGTAACCACCGTAACGAAGGGGGCAACGAGCTCGTCTTCTACCATATGGCCGGCGCGCGGCTTGGGCAGTTAGATCTGGAGCGCTTCAAACGACAGATCAACTACTGCCTGTTACCCAATGGCACATGCACGGACAAATTGCTGGAATCCGGCGGGCGGTATTCGGATACGACCCCGTTCGATTACATGGCTCCGATGGGCATCTGGTTTGAGAACTTCGCGCTTCCTGCTGTCATCAACGAGTGCCTGATGCAGAGTTATAACGGCATCATCCGGCTGTTCCCGAACTGGCCACCGGATCGGCGGGCTTCCTTCGAGACCTTGCGGGCCGTCGGCGGATTCCTCGTCAGCGCAGCCTTCGAGAATGGGCAGGTGCAGGCGGTAGAAATCGTCAGTGAAGCTGGTTCGCGGCTGCGGGCTTACAATCCGTGGGAAGGTGGAGCGATTTGCCGGATCGGCGAACGCGAAGAAAGTCTGGAAGGGCCGGTTCTTGAGCTGGACACGGCAAAGGGCGAGACTATTCGCATGACAAGGGCTTAATAGAGTACTTGTTAATTAGAAAAAGGACGCCGAATCGCCGGCGTCCTTTTTTGCTTTCGAAGCGTTGATGAATCCACTCCAGCTCGAACGATGCGTTAGCCGCGCTTTTGCTCAAGTTCTAGCAAGGCTGTCTTCATCGGTAAGCCTCCGCGGTAGCCGGTCATCGATCCCGTCTTGCCAACGATCCGGTGACAAGGAAGGACGATCAAAAGTGGGTTGGCGCCTACTGCCGCCCCTACTGCACGTGCAGCCTGCGGCCGGCCGATGGTCTCAGCCAATTCGGAATAGGCAGCTGTATTGCCATATTGGACCTCGCTCATCGCTTGCCACACCCGCTGCTGGAACGGAGTACCTACGAGATCAAGAGGCAGAGTGAAGACATCCAGGCTTCCTTGGAAATAATGTGAGAACTCATGCGTATACCGCTCCATCTCCGTATCATGCCGCACTAATTCATATCCCGGAAGGCGGGCTTCCGCCCATTCGGCCAGCTCATCGAAGGAGGCTCCTTGCGAGCCTACATAACAGAGGCCATTATCTGTAGCGGCCAAATGCAGGTTCCAATCATCATGTTGAAGCAGGGTCCAATATACGTTTTTAGTCATCGTTCAAATTCAGCTCCTCGGTATTGGGATGGGGTTAGTCCAGTTATAGCTTGAAATCTTGTTGCAAAATGAGCCGCGTTCATAAAGCCTACTTGACCTGCTATGTCCGTAATAGGCAAGTCGGAGGAGGCAAGAAGCTTCATCGCCTCTTGAATTCGGATTTGCTGAATATAGGTAGCGGGTGTTACACCCGTTAATCTTTTGAAGGTTCGCTGTAAATGGTAAGGGCTCAAGTGAAGCACATCTGCAAGCACCGATAAGGAAAGCGGCTCGTTGTAATGCTGTTCGATATAAGTGCGGGCCTGACCTTCCCATTCTTCATCCGGCAGCAGCTGCGAAGCGGGCTTGCATCGTTTGCATGGACGAAATTGCTTAGACATGGCTTCCTCTGCATGATGAAAAATTCGAATATGCTCACGATTAGGAGGCTTGGACTTGCAGGATGGCCGGCAAAAGATTCCCGTTGTGGTCACTCCATAATACCATTGCCCATCATAAGTGCTGTCATTCGACAGAACGGCAAGCCATTTGTCTTCCGGAATGCTGGCTGTTATGCTATTTTCCATTTTCGTCACCTCTACGCTCAGTATACCTCGAATGGGGAAGGATTCGTTAGCAAGTGTGAATGAAACCGCAAGAATACGAAAGCAGCCGGTCTGTTTGGTATGGTTGAATAGTCGTAGTAGAATTAATTGTATTAGCACATAAAAGGAGGATATCCATGACGAAGTCAGCTCTGCTTCAAATACAGGTGCCAGAGCCTTTTAGTTATGGTGAGACAATCAGCTACCTGCAGCGATCACCAAACGAGCCGTTATATCAGGTGGAAGGCGATAAGGTTTATCGGCTTATCCCAATAGGGGAAGAGCCAACGGTAGTTGAGATCGAAGAGTCCACTGATCGCGGAACTCTTCTTTTGCGGATAATTGGTGAGGAAGCGGTTAGTGAGCAGCGGCAGATGGAAATAAAGGCTTTTATCAGGGAATGGTTTGATTTCGATCATGATCTGCTGCCATTTTACGAGATGGCCCGTCAGGATTCTCTGCTTAGTCAAACAATCAATCGTTTCCACGGTCTTCGGAATATTGGGATTCCTGATCTATTCGAGGCATTATGCTGGGGGATTATCGGACAGCAGATTAATCTGACGTTTGCCTACAAGTTGAAGCGCAGGTTTGTGGAGGCCTATGGACAAAGTACTGAGAGGGAAGATCGGACATTCTGGCGGTTCCCGGTTCCCGAGACAATTGCGGCGTTAAAGCCGGAGGATATGGCCCCTATGCAGATGTCAGTCAAAAAATCCGAGTATCTGATTGGTGTTGCGCAATTGATGGCGGATGGTTCATTAAGTAAGCGGCAGCTGCTGGCGCTTAGCGATTTTGAGACCATAGAGAAGAGGTTGACGGGCATTCGCGGCATCGGGCCTTGGACGGCCAATTATGCGCTTATGCGCTGCCTTCGGCTGCCGAATGCTTTTCCAATCGCGGATGTAGGTTTACACAACTCGATTAAGGCCCTTACCGGGAGCAGTGTGAAGCCAACGATTAAAGAGATTAGGCAGATGGCGGAAGGCTGGAAGGGCTGGGAGTCTTATGCGACATTTTATTTGTGGCGAATGCTTTATTAGGGAAGGGGTATAGATGAAGATGAGGTTTGATGGGAAAGTTGTTGTCATTACCGGTGCGGGCAAAGGGATCGGAGCTGCAGTTGCTGCTGGTTATGCAGCCGAAGGTGCACGTGTTGCGGCTGTCGAACGTGACGCGGAGCTCGTGGCGCAGACGGTAAGAAGTATTGTAGAAGCGGGAGGGCAGGCGGCAGCCTTTACGGCAGATATTAGCCGCCCGGAGGCGATTGAAGCGATCTTTCAGGCCATTGAAGAGCAGTTTGGACGAGTAGATGTGCTGATCAATAACGCGGGACTAGGGATTTGGAAATCCCCCTTTGACCTGGCCTTGGACGAATGGGATTATGTAATAAACACAAACCTGCGCGGCACGTTCTTATGTGCAAGGGAAGCAGCCAAGCGGATGCGTCAGCATGGAGGAGGGGCGATCGTCAATTTGGCGTCAACACGTGCGCTTATGTCCGAGCCTAACTCTGAAGCGTATGCGGCGTCAAAAGGCGGGATCGTCGCGCTCACACATGCGCTTGCTGTGTCGCTAGGTCCCGATCATATACGGGTGAATGCAATCAGCCCGGGCTGGATCGAGAACGGAGATTACGATGCGCTACGTCCAGAAGATCATTTGCAGCATCCTGCAGGACGTGTCGGCAGGCCTGACGACATTACCAGAGCATGCTTTTATTTAACCGATCCGGCCAATGATTTCGTAACCGGTATCAATATGGTAATCGACGGCGGGATGACGCGGAAAATGATCTACGAGGAGTAGAAGGCAGTCTGACTCCGCCACACTAGCCGCGTTCTGCTGCAGTCTGGTGCTGGTGTAATTCCTTCTGAAGTTATGTTGGATTTTGTACAGCACAATCTGCTGTCAACTTGTCCAGTTACTGCTGGGTTGGATTTCATCCAACGCAATCAACTGCTTTAGAAGCAAAGAGGCGAATAGAACGCAAAACGCTGGATGGAATCCAACGCAGCATCTATTCGCCTCTTTTGAGTGTTCATTTTACTGGATGGAATCCAATGTAGCCGGCAGCTTACTTAGACCCCTGCAGACCAAGCGCCTCAGCGATCAGCCGATACGACTTCACGCGTGCGTCGAAGTTATGGATCGAGCTCATGACGAGTACCTCGTCGGCGTTGTATTGCTCTGCAAGCTGTAGAATACCAGCTTTTACCTGGTCCGGTGTACCGATAATCCGGCGTTCCCGCGCGGAATTGATGCGGTACAGATCGGCCTCCGTATAAGGATAGTCGTAGGCAGTTTGAACAGAAGGGAAGCTGATTTGATCAACGCCATTCTGAAGCAGGAGGAAGAAGAGGTCGGTACTAAGCGCCAATTCATTCGCCTCTTCCGGTGTATCTGCACAGATCGCAAGAGCAGCAACCATCGAATGCGGCTTCTCATTAATGACAGACGGCTCAAAGTTTTCTTGGTAATGCTTCATCGCTGCTTCTCCACCCGGTGTCCCGAAGAACTGCGCGAAGGCGTAGCTGGTTCCAAGCTGGGCGGCAATACGTGCGCTCTCGTAGCTGGACCCAAGCAGCCAAACCTCGGGAATCTGCTCGATGGCAGGGGCTGCATGCAAACCGGCAAAAGGATGGCCTTCCGGCTGCCTGCCGCGCAAATATCCGATTAAATCCATGATTTGTTGTGGATACTTGTTAATATCAACGTATTTGTTTTCCTGCAGCGCTCTTGTAGCTATCGGCATACCGCCTGGAGCACGGCCAAGACCAACATCAATACGACCAGGATAAAGCGCTTCAAGCAGCTTAAAGTTTTCGGCAACTTTGTAGGAGCTGTAATGTGGCAGCATAATGCCGCCGGAACCCACGCGAATGCGTGATGTAGCTGCTGCCAGATGGGCGATCAGAATTTCCGGACTAGAGAAGGATAACATCCGTCCTGCATGATGCTCCGAAATCCAGTACCGGCCGTAACCGAGTTTGTCGGCTTCCTGTGCCAGACGAGTGGTGTCTTTCAAAGTGCTTGCTGCAGTCTGTCCTTCGTTAATATGAGACTGGTCGAGAATACCCAGTTTGATCATGAGTGCACTGCACCTCCTATGCAAGTAAGTATGTGTAAACTAGATTATACTCTAATTTAATAACTGTTACAAAATTTTGTACAGTAGCTCGTGCTAGGGCGTAAATATTGACTTCGGGCGCTATAAAGGGTATTATTACACAAGCTTGAATACGAACAGTAAGGGTGAAAATCTTGAATTCGAAACTTCAAATTAAGAGCGTAACCTTAGCGGACAAAGACATGAAATCCGGTTTATTCCAGTACATTATGACGCTTGCAGACGGTTCCAAAGCAAGACTTTTCTACAACTCCAAGCCTGAGTGGCATTTGACAGGCGTAACTCGTCTGCTCAACGTTCCATGCCCGCTGTGCATGAAAGACTACTACTGCAACTGCTTTGAGAAAAATGCAGCCTTTTTTGACCGTCAAGTGACTGAGAATGAATTGATTCCTGCATCCATGAGAGCTTAAGCTTTATAACATGATGAAACGGCTTCGTCTAAGCGTGAATCGATACTGTCTATTAAGACAGCGTCGGTTCATCGCTGGGACGAAGCCGTTTGTCGTTTTCGTATAGAGTTATACAAATGTTATTCTCGCGCATTGTCCCCTTGTAGCATAGGCGAGGTGTTATATAGAACAAACGGAAAGGAAAGGGGGAGGCATAGACGGATACGGAAATGATTGAGAAGTGGATTGTCTCGGTACAAGACGGGCGCACTGAGGATTATTCGGCAATCGTCGAGTTGTACCAACGCCGGATTTTTATATACTGCTGCAGGATGCTTGAGAACGAGCAGGAGGCAGAGGACGCGGCACAGGATATTTTCGTAAAAGCGTATCAGTCGATTCAGAGCTATAGGCCAACGGCCGGGTTCTCAGCATGGTTATACAAGATCGCCTATCGGCACTGCTTAAATGTTCTGCGAAGGCGTCGTTTGCAACTACATAAGCGAGCTTTGTTCCAGCCGGACAAATCCGTAGAGAGTCCTGAAGAGATCGTAGATCGACAGTTATTCAGCCCACCACTTGATTCCGTCTTAAAGTTTGTTGGAACGAGCTGCCGCAGCGAAAGGAACGGACAAGCTTATTATCCAGCCGGTGGACTGGACGAATACACTTGGCGTGAATTTGGGCTTTACCAACGGATCCACTGTACTAAATCTAATGGCTCAAATTGGTCCTGACAATCCGGAGCATGGAGCGAAGGCAACTGTAGCTCAGTCAGCTTCCGCCACCTCGGAGACCGTCCGGATCGGAGAACAAGAGTTTCTCTATAGGAGTGACGACGGTCTGGGCGCTGATATCCCTCACTATTTGTTCTGGTACGATGAGCAGAAGAACGTCTATTATTCGATTATGGATAGTACGGGCAGCGAACTAACCCGGAAGGATTTCATACGGATCGCTCAGAGTATGATTAAGCAGGCTGGAGAATAGAATGAGGGGCAGGTTCGTTATAGCGAACCTGCCCCTTTTGATTTACATCTCTTTTAAAGCCTTAACCCCAAGCATCTGCAGACCATCCTCAAGACATTCAGTCGTCATGTAGACAAGCTCGAGCTTTGCTCCTTGCTCGGCTGTGTTACCGGTAATGATCTTCTCGTGATGATAGAACCGATTGAACGTCTGAGCCAATTCGATTAGATAGTGGGCGACTACTGATGGCTCATACCGCTGTGCGGCTTGCGTAAGAGCATCGGGGTAGCGCATCAGAGCTTTGGCAAGCTGCCAGGCGTAATCGCTAGAAACGAAGCTGAAGTCGGATATTGCCGCGGTACCAGCTGCTTCGGATTGCAAGCTTGCTTTACGCAATAAGCTTTGCGTCCGGGCATAGGTGTATTGTACGTATGGCCCAGTCTCACCCTCGAAGTTAACGATGTCCTCCAGTGAGAAGTTTACTTCATGCAGCCGTGAATGGAGCAGGTCACCAAAGATAACGGCACCAACACCAACCGCTTCTGCAACTTCACCCTTATCGGTGAGAGAAGGGTTTTTCTCATCGATAATGCGCAGCGCAGTCGCTGATGCTTCATCCAATACATCCTCGAGGAACACGACTTTGCCTCTGCGAGTAGACATTTTCTGCCCATCCATCAGCATCAGTCCAAACGGAATGTGCTTACATTGCTTCGCCCAGTCGAAGCCCATCCGCTCCAGCACGAGAAATAACTGGCGGAAGTGCAGCGACTGCTCCGCACCTACGACATACAGCAGCTCGTCTCCACCCATTTGTTCATGCCGGTAAAGTGCTGTTGCAAGATCACGGGTTGCATAAATCGAGGAGCCATCAGACTTCTTGATGATGCATGGCGTCAATCCTTCCTCATCGAGGCGGACGACCATAGCGCCGTCACTTTCTTCAAGCAGCTCAAGCTGTGCCAACTGCTCGACGACAGCGTCCATTTTATCGTTATAGAAGCTTTCTCCAAGATAATGATCGAAGGAAACCCCAAGACGGTCGTATAGCTGATTAAACGCTGCGAGGCTGTCATCGATGAAAAGATGCCAATAGCGGTGCGCCTCCGGATCACCGGCTTCCAGCTTCACGAACCATTCACGCGCCTCATCCTCCAGCTCGGGATGGAGTTTTGCTTCTTCATGGAAACGGACGTAAAGCTCGAGATAGGCTTTTATCGGGTCTTCGGATTTCTGAGAAGGATCTCCCCAATGAAGGTAAGCAGCTATCATTTTGCCAAATTGGGTTCCCCAGTCGCCTAGATGATTAACGTTTACCGGTTCATAGCCCACCTTGCCTAGCAGATGATAAAGGGCGTTGCCGATCATCGTCGACCGCAGATGCCCGATGCCAAATGGCTTTGCGATATTGGGAGAAGACATGTCGATAATAACACGTTTGCCAGACCCCAGTTTGGGGAAACGCAGACCCTTCTCACGGTGTTCATTTGCGAACTGCTTAATAACCTCAGCACGGTTAAACTTAAAATTCAAATAGGGACCGGCAGCATCTGCAGTCCACAGCTCGCTTTGAACAGACTCACTTAACTGCTCAGCAATTAGAATGGGGCTTTGCTTCAACGTCTTGGAAAGAGCAAAGCAGGGGAAAGCAACGTCACCAAGCTGTTCGTTAGGTGGAAATTCCAAGAGCTCATAGATTTGCTGCTCGGTTAAAGAACAATGCTTTGCTAATGATGCGACAATCATTTCTTTTAACATAAGAAGACCTCCAACTTGTTTGTGAAAACATAAAAAAACCCCGTCTCAGAAAGAGACGGGGTTGAATCCGTGGTACCACTCTTGTTGCTTATAGAGGGACTATGGAAGTCGCGTCGTTATAAGCATCTCGCCGTTGTAACGGTGCTGAACCGGGCGGGCCTACTGTAAAGTTCGGCCAGCCATCTCCCGGGTCCTCTTCACCTTAATTGTCATCACCGGCTTTCACCACCCCGGCTCGCTGCTCATGAACATCATAAGGATACTGTCCCGTTCCTCGATATTAGTTATAACGAGCATCATACTGGATATTATCTGAAAAATCAATCTATTATTTCGTTCGACTGCTCAGAATGTTAATGAACGATTGGCAGGCCACAAAGGTGCGCATAACGGTAATCGGCTGGCCATCTTTGTAGAGCGCAAGGGCAGGGACAGAACGAAGCTCCAGAGGAGCGGCAGTCTGCGGGAAAAGATCAATATTGACCGAAGTAACGGTCATTTCCTGACGAAGGGCAGGGGCGACGGCCTCAAGTTGTCCTGCAATGGTGTGGCAGGGAGTACAAAAGGTACTGCGGTATAGAACAAGCACGGAGCCTCCGTGCTGGATCTCTTCTTGGAGCTGCAGATCGGTATACTGATTTAATGACATGTTAGGATTCTCCCAGATTTGGAATGATGCCTACCATTGTATCATCCAAGTGACAACTGCTCAATTGCACTCCTAATCGTGCTGCATGAGAATGTCATCTGCTGCTCTTCCTCCGGAGATAAATTCAGCTCGACGATCTCTTTGACACCGTTGTGGGTAATGATAGCGGGAACGCCAGCTGCAATGCCAGTCTGGTTATATTCCTGCTCCAGGACCGAGGAGACAGCGATGATGCGGTGCTCATCGTTCAGAATGGATCGGGTAATATAGGCAAGCGCGTTGCCGATACCATAGTGTGTTGAGCCTTTACGAGTGTAGATCTCCCAGCCGGCGTTTTTGGTCTGAAGTGCAATCTCATCAAGCTTAAGATGGCCGAACCTGACCGGATGCTGGGTCAAAATATCATGAATCGGTTTCCCGCCAATCGTCACATGTGACCAGGCAGGGAACTGTGATTCCCCATGCTCGCCAAGCACATACCCATGGACGCTTCGCGGATCAACCGGGAAATGTTCGCAGAGCAGTGTTTTAAGGCGAGCGGAATCAATGGAGGTGCCAGTACCCATGACAGAGCTGCGGGGAAGCCCAGACAGCTTCCATACGACATAAGTAACGACATCAACAGGATTAGCAGCCGCAAGAAAAATACCGCTAAATCCGCTGTTCATAATCTGCGGAATAATATGCTTGTAAATGTCAGCGATCGAGTTTAGCATGCCCATCCGGTCCTGGCCTTTCGGCGGATAGCCTCCGGCGCATAAGATGACCACATCCGTATCCGAGCATTCTTCATATGTGCCTGTGTATATTTTGGTACGGCTGTGAACGAAGTCCATCCCGTGCGTCATATCGAGTGCCTGTGCGATCGCGCGGTCCGGCGTCCGGTCAATAAGCATGATTTCATCACATATCGACTGATTGATAAGGGAATACGCGCAGCTTGAACCTACATTGCCAACCCCAACGATCGCTACCTTGCGCGCTTTGCTCCTCATGCCATCCAGCCCCTTAACAAATGTTGTTACTCTAATATATGGGCTTGCATACGAATCATGTGACAAAGATAGGTAGGTGTGAAGAAGGGTGACACGGAGTGCTCGTATTCCTTGTCTGTAGCGGAATCTAAGGACTGTAACAGTTTGTCTGTAAAGAGTGAAACTGTTCCACTTATGAATAGCGTGTTATTCGGTGATAAAAGTAAAAAAAGGACGCTCATTTACGAGCACCCCGGTAATTTTCAATTTGTTGTTTTGTCCACAGACTGGCCCGCATGCAAGCTCTAGAATTGGCCACTCTTTTACTGTGCATGCCATGCCTAGTTTACGTACCGTCTGTAATGCTTCGTCTTACGAACAAGCTTGCAGTGCGACATATAGAGGCGCGTGCTTTTCTTTTGCGTATGGCTATTAGTATCTTTTCTTCTAATACAAACATAGTGCCGCTTAGATACGGAATACACTCGAAAGCCTCTGCGGATGCACCGCCCGACCCAGCCGGAATCCGTACCGACCTCTTTGAACTCGGGAAACGGGACACGCTCCCAGACCGATTTCCGGAAGACCAGCGTGCCGCCCTTGATGCTGCGCACGTATTTCTCTTCGGCCCCCTTGCGGAAAACCATCAATGCACGATTCGCCTCGAAGTAAATGAAAGAGGTATTTTTGCCTACAATGGACGCTTTGCCGCTTTTGATAGCACGGGCGGCTTCACGCAAAAACTTGGGTCCGTAATAATCGTCATCGTCAAACTTGGCGATGATGCCGTCCTCGGCCAATTCTATGGCGTGGTTCAGGCATTTGCCGAGCTTATATTTTTGGGGAAGCTGGATCACTCTGACTTCGTTCTCCGGGTATTGGCTTGCCCGCTCCTGATAGGGTTCGATATCCATTTTGTCGTTATTCAAGACGATAATCATTTGTTTGTCCTTCCAAAGCTGCCGGTCGTAATTCTCGAATACGTTATCAATGAATGAGGATCTCATCGTACATGCGATTACGGTGATCATCTTAACCCATCTCCTTAGGCGCGGCTAGAAGCTTGGCTTTGCGACGGTTCCATAATGTATTTTTTTTGATTTTGTACAACTTTTTATCGATGATTTTTTGATACAGACTTAGGAATCGATCGGTCATGATGCTGTCGGAGTAGCGGTCTCTGACATAGCGTCTGCATTCGCGGGCTGCGGGCAGCCGTTTGCGGTATTTGACCTTCATCGCCATATCGGATGTCGTTCTGCATAGGAGCTGAGGCATTCCTTTAAGCACCTCGGCAACGCCGCCTTTCTTAAAGCCTAGAACGGGCGTGCCGCTGGCCAGCGCTTCGATGAGGACTAGCCCAAAGGGTTCATCCCAAGTCGACGTGAACAAGACGCAGCTTGCATTGGCGAGCAGCTCGCGTTTGCGGTCTCCTCCGACGGGGCCGATATAGCTGATTTTTTTGCCAAGATGAGGCTTGATCTTAGCATTGAAATAGGTTTTGTCGTTTAGTGTGCCGGCTATGATAAGCCGCATCCCTGTTTTTTTGGCAACCTTGATGGCAAGGTGGACGCCTTTCTCCTTGATTAATCTTCCCATAAAGAGCAGGTAATCCTGTTTGTCTTTCGTGAACGTATAATCCTCCAGTCGAATGCCGTTATGGACGGCATAACCTCTTTGTTTTCCGTATTTACGAAGGATGAATTTGCTGACGTATACCCGAAGCTGCGCGTCTCCCTTGATCCCTTTGGAATGGGATTGGGAGATGGTCGGAATAGGCGGATTCGCTTTCGCCACGATGCCGTAGTGATCGTGTATGATATCCACGTCTGGCGGGAGGTTTTTAATAATGAAGTCCAACTGCTCTTTCGGATCATCCGACTCGTATTCGAACGTTTGGGTCGCATTCGAGGTCGATCCTTTTTTGGCAAACAGAATTACTTCATGCCCCCGGTTGACCAACTCTTCCGTTAAATAATGCACATCGCGCTGCGTGCCTCCATAATCCTTCGGTGGCACAGGAATTGTATTCGTCGATATCTGAGCAATTCTCAAATGTCTCTCAACTCCTTAGGTCAATAACTTCCCATAGGCATTCCTTGTAGGATATGAATGGACTCCTGTGCAGGGCACGGCGCTTTCACCAATCTCAGCGGTCTAATTTAAACCGTGTACAGGGTATAGCCTATACCGAATGAAAGTAGTTTTCATAGAATAGTAGATATTGATAGAAAGAGGTGAGAAGCTGTTGAAAGGATTAATTCTCTGTGCAGGGAAAGGAAGTCGCTTATATCCGTTTACCAATAATCGGCCAAAGACGCTTATACCTGTCGCAAATACGCCCTTGTTGCAATTATCAATCGTGAAATTAATGGAGCTTGGAATAGTTCATATCGGCATAGTCATTCATCCATCCCAAGAAGCCGACATTCGCGGGCAATTCGGCGAGGGAGAAGCGCTTGGCATCTCGATTACGTACATCTATCAGCATGAGGCCAAGGGAATCGCGAATGCGCTAAAACAAGCGAAAGACTATATATCAGGCGATGCGTTCCTGCTTCTTCTGGGGGATAATTTGATTTCCGCTCCGTTATCCGATCTGAAGAGCGACGTCGAGCTTGGGGGTGTACAGGCATCCTTGCTGCTCGCGGAAGTTGCGGTCCCACAGGATTACGGTATCGCGGAGATCCAAGATTCGCGCATCATAGGTCTGGAAGAGAAGCCTGTTCATCCGAAGTCTAATTTGGCGGTATTAGGGGGTTACGCGTTTACGAAAGAGATCTTCGACGCGGTCGACGAAATTACGCCCTCTAAGCGTGGCGAGTATGAAATAACGGATGCGATTCAGTGGTTGATCGACCAGCAGCAAGCCGTCGCTTATCATGTTACCGACCAATTGAACATCGACGTCGGCACGATGGATCGATGGCTGCTGGCCAATCAAAAAATGCTGGACGCAAAGGCATTAAAGAAACGGGTTCACGACTCTGTCCGGCTGGAGCGCTGCACAATCGTAGAGCCGGTATCGATCGAGAAAGACAGCGTGCTGAAGGATTGCCGGATCGGTCCTTACGTTTCGGTGGGCGCGGGCTCCAAGCTGGAGAACTGTGAAATCGAGAACAGCGTCATTTTGAATGGGGTTCATATGAAAGACATCCCATTCCCTATTAAAAATGTTATTATCGGCGAACATTCCATTGTCGCCGGGGCACTAATTGATAAAGAGGTGAAAGAGCCTTGAAAATTTTGATTATCGGTACGGGCTATGTAGGGGCCACGACCGCAATGGTTTTTGCCGAGATCGGCTGGCAAGTAACCGGACTTGATATCGATGCAGGAAAAATCCAACGGCTGAGACAGGGACGCCTGCATTTTCACGAACCTGGCCTCGAAGATTTGATTGCCAAGCATGTGAAAAACAGCCGACTGCAGTTTACGACGGATAAGGAAACCGCCATTAAAGAACACGACGTTATATTCCTCTGCGTCGGAACGCCATCGCTGCCGGATGGAAGCGCGGACCTGCGCTACATTGGGCAAGCGGCCAAGGATATCGGACGTTCTATGAAAGGCTATAAACTTATCGTCACGAAAAGCACTGTTCCCGTCGGAACGCAAGAGCAAATAAAAAAGTGGATAGCAGCAGCGCAGCAAGATGCTATTCCATTCGATGTCGCTTCCAATCCCGAATTTCTGAGGGAAGGCAAGGCCGTCGAAGACGCATTGCGGCCCGACCGTATCGTGATCGGCACTGATAGTCAGCGGGCAACCGAGCAGCTTCAAAGGCTATATAGCTCTTTTGTATGCCCTTGGATCATAACCAAGCCGAGGACCGCAGAGCTTATCAAGTATGCTTCCAATTCGTTTCTGGCAACGAAAATATCGTATATGAACGAGCTGGCAAAGCTCTGCGACGAGCTGGAGGTCAACGTAAAAGAGATTTCTGAAGGGATGGGCCTTGATCCCCGGATCGGGTCAAGCTTTCTACAAGCCGGCTTAGGGTATGGAGGTTCCTGTTTTCCTAAAGATGTCTCGGAATTGGTTATGACTTCAAGAAAGCATCATGTAAATCTTCGTATCCTGGAGGGAGTCATAGAGGTCAATCGCACGCAGTACACCTATTTGCTTGACAAGGTGCGGTTGCGGCTGGGGGGCTTTGCGGGCAAGAACATTACGGTACTGGGACTTGCGTTCAAACCAGATACGGACGATATTCGGGAAGCGCCGGCTATAAGGATTATCGATCAATTGCTGCTCGAACAGGCCAACGTTCAGTTGTTCGATCCGATTGCGGCTTTACCGGGGCACGCTTCCTACAGGGCAGTGAAGGTCTGTTCCTCAGCCGAAGAAGCATTGCGAGGCTCGGAAGCGATTATACTATGCACGGAATGGCCCGAGTTCGGCCAGTTGGATTGGAAGAAAGCGAAGAGACTTCTCGGGCAACCCAACTTCTTTGACGGGCGTAATATGTTGGATGCTAAGCGGATGCGCGGGATCGGGTATTATTATCAAGGTATCGGCAGCGATCATTAAGAATCATTCGCTCGGACAAAAAGAATAACTGTATCTATTAATTTAGGTGCGAAATATAAAGGATGTGACAGGCGGGCAACAACATGTTTTTGAGATAAAAACTAAAAAGCAGGACAATCTGATGCGCGACAGCAGTTTATCCAGCTATAGTTTTGTGAAGCTGTAAAAGGAGTTGCCTCGGCAGCTCCTATCGTCTGTTTTTCCATTCTTAGTTATTATATCGAGAGCCTTAATTCCTTTTTGACGAGGCTAGTTTAAGAATAGAGTTATATGATAACTCATAAGCCTCTCGGTTTCGACCACTCCGATTTTTCGCTTCTGTTCATTCAAGTATCACTCCTCTTTAGAATTTACATTAGTTTCCTCTACAGCAGTACATATGTCTGGGTGCCTTAAACGTTAAGTTGGGGCGGAAAACGGAGAAATCCAAAGATAAGTCTAAATTTATACCGATTAAATTGGATGCAAACAGAGGAAAAATACAATTGCTCCACGGAACAAAAACACCGATCATGATCAATTTTCGCCGAACTCAGCGTTTTAAAAAAGAAGCTTTCCTTTGCTCGATGATCACATCAATAAGCATCTCGATGACGCCAGCTGCCACTGCTTCTCCTTCAGATCGCGGGACCATTAGGATGGAATCCGATCCGACATAAATACAAGGGAAGTAAGAGTAATCGCGTCAGGAAGCTGATGAGAAGGTGGATGAACATCAGGTGTAAGATGCTGGTTATGGTACTTTAGTCCAAGTTATATAGGCGGATGTGCAAATTATTTTCTTCATTTTCTAACATAATACGACAAATATATTAAATATGTTTTATAGGTTTATTTGAATTGAACTTGGCACAAAAGGAGGGTGGATGTGAGAGTATGTTAGAAAATTAAGCTCTTTCACCCAAAAATCCCTAAAATCGTCCATAATAAGTATTGAAATAACATATTGAATATATTATATTTATATCAGAAGATGAAACCGCTTTCTTGGAATGGGGGAAAGAAGCTAAAACCACATGAAGAGCAAGAGCTGCGTATGGGATGCACATTAGCCTTAAACCTATTAGGAGGTGGATGGAAAATGATTGTGAATGAAGCAAGGGTTGAGGCAAGAGTCGAGGCCGTAAAGCCAAAAAAGAACACGACTTGGTCGAGGGTTTGGAGCTTCAGGGCTGCCTATCTATTTATGCTGCCAGCTGTTATCTGGTATCTGGTGTTCAGCTATTATCCGATGTATGGCATTTTGATTGCATTTAAAGATTTTAAGTACAACCTCGGAATAATGGGAAGTCCATGGGAAGGACTGCGGTACTTCAAGCAGTTTTTGAATGATTCTAGTTTTTATACTGTCCTCAAAAATACGCTGTCCATCAGCGGACTTAAGCTGTTATTCGGATTTCCGGCGCCATTAGTCCTTGCTTTAATGCTTAATGCTGTGATGCGCAGCAAAATAAAGCGGATCTTCCAAACGATTTCTTATCTGCCCCACTTTGTATCATGGGTCGTTGTCGTAACCCTGATGCAAAAGATTCTTTCTCCCAACGTGGGACTTGTTAATGACATCCGTGAAAAAATGGGCCTGGATTCGATCTTTTTTATGGGCATGCCAAACTTATTTTATCCTCTCGTCATTTCCTCTGACATCTGGAAGGGCATCGGCTGGGGATCAATCATTTATTTGGCCGCACTAACCAACATTGATCCACACTTGTATGAAGCCGCAGAAATGGACGGGGCGGGCCGTTGGAGCAAGCTGTTCAAAATCACGCTGCCAACCTTGGTACCTACGATCGGTATTCTGCTGATCTTCTCCTTAAGCGGCATTCTGAATGCTGGATTTGACCAAATATGGCTAATGCAGACGCCTGCTACATTAAGCGTCTCTGAGATATTGGACACCTACGTGCTTAAAACAGGTATCCAGCAAGGACAATTTGCTTATTCCACGGCGATCGGCTTGTTCAAATCGGCGATCTCGCTGGTCCTCATTATAACGGTTAACAAGGTAGCCAAGAAGGTAAGCGACGTGTCTTTATGGTGAGGAATGACAATTTTAAGACTATGCTTTCGAAGTATGAATTGCTTCACAATTCATTTCAGGAGGTGCGGGAATGGGCATGAGAAAATTGTCGACAGCCGATAAAATTTATTCGAGCTTGAATTATACCGTGCTGCTCATATTTTGCCTGACGGCACTGTACCCCTTTATTTATTTTTTAGCGCTTTCGTTCAATGATGGCTATGACGCCATGAAAGGCGGCATTTACTTCTACCCTAGAGTTTTTACACTTGAGAACTACTCCAAGGCATTTAATAATCCGCAGATCTTAAATGCCTTTACGATTTCCATTTCACGGACTTTAATCGTTACCCTATCTTCCGTCATACTGACTTCTTTGCTCGCTTATGGTCTTTCGCGGAAAGGTCTACCCGGAAGGAAGTATATCGTCTTTTTCTTCTTCTTTACGACCTTGTTCAGCGGCGGTTTGATTCCAACCTTCATTTTGTACCGGCAAATTCATATTATCGATACGTATTGGGTGCTAGTCTTGCCTGTACTGTATGACTTCTTTAACGCAATTGTCATGAAGACGTTCTTTGACGGGATCCCTCCTAGCTTGTCAGAGTCGGCCCGAATCGACGGGGCAAGCGAACTGCAGGTATTTGCACGAATCATTCTCCCGCTATCCATGCCGGTGTTGGCTACCATAGCTTTGTTTGTAGGGGTTGGCGTGTGGAACGACTGGTTTACCGGGCAGTTCTTCATCCAGAAAGAAAACCTTCAGCCTGCAGCGACGTTCCTGAACAAAATGATCAGCGAAGCGTCCTTCCAGTCGATGACGGGTTCAGGCAGTGGTTCGACTATCCAAAACATGAGTCAATCCCAAATGGAGCTGCGGGGCGTAACGCCGGAAGCACTCCGAATGACTTTTGTCATCATCATTACCACTCCGATCCTCTGCGTGTACCCATTCCTTCAAAGGTTCTTTGTAAAGGGTGTACTGGTAGGTTCGCTCAAGGAGTAGTCGCGAAGAATATAAAAGGCACACTGCCTTTTATATATAAATTAAAAAACGAAAGGGGCTAGTCAAATGCGTATGACCAGATTGAAAGGTTCTCTTAGCCTAGCGGTTGCGATCCCGGTACTTGCGTTGTCAATGACGGCGTGCAGCGGTAATGGAGGAAACAATGAACCTAATGCGACCACGGGGAACACATCGAACACGGGGCAAAAAGAAGCAGATGCACCCAAGCAGGTAACGTTAACCTTTCTGAGTGCCTGGAATGGTGGTGGAGCAAGCTTCCCGCAGGACCAAGTGAACAATCCGGTAGCCAAAGCGATAAGAGAGAAGACGGGCGTAACGCTCAAGATGGAATCGATCACGACAAGTGAGGTCGAGAAACTGAATACAATCTTCGCTTCCGGCACGGTTCCGGATATCGTAAACGCTCCGTACTGGTCGACAACCGGCGGTGAAGGACAAGTTATTAAAAAAGCCGCGCTGGAAGGTCAGCTTCTTGACTTAACGCCTTATCTCGATAAATATCCGAATGTTAAGAGACTGGTCACAACTGGTATTGCCAAGGACTTTGCCGAGTTTGACATGAACAGTCCCGATCTGGAAGGCAAGCAATATATTATTCCAACGGAAACGCCTGACGGTTCAATCGAAAGCATTCATAACTGGAATTATGGCCTTTTTGCCCGCGGAGATATTTTGAAGGCACTGAATGTAAATGCGGCGGATATTGATACGCAGGAAGAGCTGTACGACTTGCTGGAGAAGATCAAAAACGGCAATTTCAAAGATATCAGCGGCAAGCCGGTTATCCCTGCCGGCACGATGCACAACGGTTGGGATTCCAGCCAATTCACGAAGGGCTGGACGGATTACAATATTTCGGACTTCCGTGAGGAAGACGGCAAGCTGAACTTCTGGGCTTTATCCAAAGACGAAGAAGACAAAATGTTGTATATGCGCAAGTTGATCAAGGACGGATTATTTGATCTTGAAGCGTTCAGCAACACCGACACGACAGCCAAAGAGAAGCTGACTACCGGTAAGCTGGCTGTATTTGGAGCCCAACCTCTGCTCCTCGATCTGCAAAAAACGCTGTATAAAACCAATCCGGAAATGCAATACGAGCTGCTTGGTCCAATGAAGAATAAAAAAGGCGAAATCGCGACGCAGGTTGAGAAACCTGGACGTTCCGGATTCCCAGCTATCTTCTTGAGCGCGAAGATCAAAGACCCGGATGCGGCACTGCGTTATCTTGATTTTGTAAACAGCGAAGAAGGCCGTCTGCTCGCGTACTGGGGTATTGAAGGCAAGGATTATACGTTGGTGGACGGAAAGCCGCAATGGATTCCGGACGTGAAGAAACAGTTTGACGAGAATCCGGACTTGAAGCGCGACGAAGGACTTAACTTCCTTCCGGGAAGATTCATTGGCGCATTCTCTGATACTGTGACATGGCCAAAAACGGACGATCAAAAAACGCAATGGGATAAGCTGGAGGAAAGCTTCTCGGTAAAAATGCCAATTAAAATTATTGATAAAGTAAGCGCCAGCTATCTTGAAAGAGAATGGCCGAAATATCAGCAATATCGTGATAAAATAAACGGCTTCGATTTCAATACGGAATTACAGAAAGCCTACTTCGCGAAATCGGATGAAGAAGCTTTGAAAATCCTTCATAATGCCCAGAACAAATTCAAGGATGCTGGGGTGGAAGAAATGACCGAGTTTGTCGCTCAAAAAGCGGCAGAACGGGATGACATTGGTTACTAAAAGCAGGCTGACATTATCGTAACTTATAATAAAGAAACCGCCCGATAGATGTAAAGCTCGGGCGGTTTCTTTTGTGTCATTGCACAGGCAAAGACAAACCCTCGGGGGCCAAGCCGTGTTTCCGCGAAGAAGACGGGAATGCCGTCTTCGGAGTGCCGGAGCTTGTACGGAGTATGGCAGGAAACGGTGGGAACCGATTAGAAGCACCTGATCAAGATGAGCTTAACGATGTCGCACATCATTAAGCAAGGGCAAAGTGGCAGAAAACGGTGGGAAGTAGCTGGTTTAGGTGAGCGGAGCCACCTATTCACGTTGGCCTAGCCCAACAAAAAAAGCCAACCAGGTTTCTGGTTGGCTTTGGCTTTAAACCTTATAGCGTCATCGCCGTCGCGATATGCGGCCGGAGCCTTTGCGGATCTTCGGCGTCGACTTCTTCGGCTTGGTGAACACGGAGCCCGACTTCTTCGAAGAAGAGGAGCCTCCGGTAACGACCTTGCCGGTTGAGCCGCTTGAACCGCTGCCGGAACCAACTGCAGAAGAATCCGCGTTCTTCGAACGCTTGAAGATCGTTCCGGTCCGATTGACGGTCACTGGAGGTGCTTTTTTCAAATCCTGAGCGGTTGGCGCATGATAGGTCGTTTTTGGTTTATAAGTGTCTTTCGACGAATAACCGCGATAAGTGCCTTTTCCATACCGGCCATGATCAAACAAATCATTAAGTACGCTGGCGAGCAAATAACCTTGCAGGAAGCTGCTACTGTAGTTATTGCGTACATATTCCTTGGAGTCGATCTCAATCAACGTATCGGCTGGATCATCCGGAGCCTGCTGGATCTGGATGACTTCGTCGTTGTAGACGAGGAACATCCGCTCGGTACTTTCCGCGGATTGCTGCTCCGGCTTTTTCTTATCAACAAGCTGCTTCGCGACCTCTGGAACGGTCTGATCCGCTGCACGGTAGACGTAAGACGTCTGATTGCCTGAGCCGTTCACCGATTCAAGCGGATACTGCTCCTTTACGGTGTCAGAGATGGCGCAGGCAGCTAGCATTGGAACGATGAAGCTGATTAATAATAGGATTTTGATGCTATGAAGCCACCATTTCTTGCTCATCATGCTTCTTTCCTCCTAAAAAGAATTTCCACATGGTATTTGTGGTAATTCTTACTTCGTAAGCAAAGCTCTATGCTTCGTAAGCTATGCGCCCCGAATGACACGGACATCAGCAGGGAGCACCGATTCACCAACATAAAGCATGAAGCGCCCATCGAGCCATTCCACACGGAGCAGCTTCATATCGTCGGATTGATACTGCCACACGTACTGCTCGCCGCCTTGCATAAACGGCGTCTTGCCGTTTGCTGCAATAACGCCCGAGAAGTTCTCTTCCATGTGATAAGCCCGATCGTCCAGCTCAAGTGTTGTTGGCACCTCATCAAAGGTGTCGAGACGTCCGTCAATCTGCTCATACAGGGCGTATACGGTACGCTCACGTTCTTCTATCGACAGATAACGAATGTCTGTCCCATCCTGCAGCGTAAGAACTACAGCGTTACGACTGCGGTTCCGGCTGCTGCCTGTCACCTGGTAAGTCACAAGCGAGACTTCACAGACATCGCCTGGTGCGAGTGACAGAATGCTTTTCTCCACTTTGACTGGTTCGGGCTTGGCTATAATATTTTTAATCCGTTTGAAAATACTCATTAAGGTTTACTCCTTCGTACGTTCGTTCTGTTATACCGATCCAATGATCAGGGCGCCTGCAATATGAAGGGAACCCGCGATAAGCGCGAAGCCGATCTTGCCATCATGAATGCCTTTATCCAGCTGGATACCAGCGACTGCGCCAAAGATAATACGGAAAATAGCTTCAACAATGAGCAGCGTAATGAACGATACAAGCGAGATCACAAGGGCTTCCCACATGTAAGTCGCCTGTCCGATCGACGAGGCTAAAATATACGCCTGCGCGCCTAGCTTCATCACAAAACGAATCGTTACTGCAATATTACCATCTTTCATTTCCTTAAAATCATGGTATTTCGTGGACAGCGAGTCTAAATACATGAGGATAAACAGCAGAAGCGCCCCAGCGCCGGTCCATACCGGAATTTGCAACAGATCCGTCCAAGTCATTACAATTTTTCCCCCAATAAAAAGTAGTAGAACTGCAAAATCCGCCGGCGCTGCCGGAAAAGCACTAGCGCCGGCGGACATGATACGTCAGTCCATTTTATTCAATACGGTTATGAGCTATTCCTTCTTCTCGTATTGCTTAAGCAGAGCAGCAAGCTCATCTTCAACCGCTTTGTCTTTGCCAAGAGCGGCGAACTCATCATCCAGCGATTTGCCTTTGGATTGTGCCATCTCGTTGCTTGCTTCTGCGCGAGCTTCCGCTTGAAGCATTTTTTCTTCCATACGCTTCAGGCCTGCACTTGCCGAATCGGAGCTGAAGCCTGCGAGCGATTTGTTGATATGCTCTTGCGCTTTCGCCGCCTGGTAGCGGGCAACAAGCGTCTCACGTTTGTTCTTCATATCTGTCAGCTGTTTACGCATTTCGTCGAGCTTCCCACGAAGGTTGTCAGCCATTGCTTTGTTGTTATCGAAGCTTGTTTTGTACTCTGCAGCTTTTGCTTCTGCTGCTTTCTTCTCTTCCAAAGCACGGCGGGCAAGGTCAATGTTCTGAGCTTGTGCTGCGATATGCGCTTGCTCACCGCGTTTTTCCACAAGTTGAGCTTGCTCTTCATACAGTTGTTTGAATTTCTTCTCGAGGGCGATTTGAGCGGCTACCGCTTTCTCCGCATCTTCGAGGTCTTCTTGCATGTCACGGATATATTGGTCAGTCAGTTTGATCGGATCTTCAGCTTTCTCAATCAGAGCATACACATTCGATAAAGTAAGGTCACGCAGTCGTTTGAATACAGACATTTTGGACATCCTCCCGCATTTTTCAATTTTCAATATTTGATCTTATAACACCTACATACGATTATACGCCTGAAATAGTTTCATTTCGATAGCTCGGGAAAAAGTGGTGCCAGTGAATGATTGAACTAAATTAGAAAAGTTTGGTAAAATTAAAGGAAGTCCAACATTCATAATTAAGGGAGATGAGCAGAATGAGTCATGAAATAAGCAATCAGTACGACTATCATATTTGGGCAAACAATAAGTTGTTCGGGCACTTGAAGCAGCTGCCACAGGAAGTATACCATGCAGAGGTTCAAAGTGTATTCCCATCCATCTCGGCTGTGCTGGAGCATTTATATGTAAGAGAAGAGATGTGGCTTGGTGTTATTTCGGGAGAGAGTACAGATCAAGTCATGCTATTGGTTAACCGGCTTACGGAAGAGGTAAAAGGTATTGGGGTCTCGGAAATGGAAGAGCGTTACGCCAATCTGGCAGACCGTTTCCGCGATTATATGACAGGTACCGACGACCTGGACAAGCTTACAACGATTACGCATCCACGTTATGGATCCATGTCAGCGCCAATATCTGGCCTTATTCAACATGTTGTGAATCATGGGACGTATCATCGGGGTAATGTGACGGCAATACTAAGACAACAGGGACATCCAGGCGTAGCAACGGATTATATATTTTTTCTATACGGACAATATAACTAGCATACACCTCAAGGAAAAGATATCCACAGAGTTATCCACATTATCAACATAGCTGATTCCCCAATAAAAATAAGCTTTTGCAAAAATTGCTCACATATCCACAACAAAGACTGTCCACATAAAGTCCTAGGCCGTAAGTCAGGTTGATATATGCAAAAAAGGTAGAGATTTGTCGGAGGTTCATTTGAAATCTTGGATTCGGTTGGAATGGCTGGTTGTGATCGCCGCAGTTGTTGTCTTATTGCCACTATTATTCCTAAGCCCAATTGGCATTGCGAATAACGGCGACTTTTACCGTATCATGCTTGCGGGTGGAATAGACTTCGCAGATACTGGTGAGTCCTATCACGATAAATACTTTGGGTATTTTCATGCGGCGTATCATTATGGGCCATTCTCCGTGGGCAGTTATATCTCCTCGCAGATTGTTGTTGTGTTCGCAGCGGGGATGATCGGCAGGCTGATGAATGCGGAGCAGTTCGACATTCGGATTCTGGCGTTCCTTTATTCTCTCCTCTATATCACGGCTTTATATGTGCTGGTTAAATACAACAAAGAGCGCTCAGTTCTGTTTAATACAGCACTTATATTCAGTATGTCGCTGATTTTTCTGGATATCGGCTACATCGCTTATTTCAACTCTTTCTTCGGAGAAGCAGTTACTCTGATTTTTATGCTGCTTACTTTTGGGTTTGCGCTAGCCTTAACACGCGTGGACAAGCCTTCGATTTGGATGCAGACGGCTTTCTTCCTATCGGCTGTCTGCCTTATTGGCACCAAGCTGCAAAATGCACCAATTGGCATTCTGCTTCTCTTGCTTGGTCTGCGTTTCTGGAAGCTTCGGGCCGATCAAGCATGGCGCAGAGCGATAGTGGCCTGGTCTACGATTTTACTGCTAACCACAGTGACGATGTATGCCGCCGCGCCAAGCGAGCTCAAGCATATTAACCTGTATCAGACCGTGTTCTTCGGCATATTGAAGGATTCTCCTGATCCAGCAGCAGATTTGAAGGAGCTTGGTTTGCCGGAGGAATTTAAGGTGAACGCAGGGACGAACTTTTTTCAGCCAGATACCATCATAAAGCAAAATGATCCTCGTATCCTGGAGGCGCTAAGCAGCATTAGTCACAAAGACGTTCTCTTGTATTATACGAAGCATCCTTCAAGATTCGTGCAAAAGCTGAAGCGAGCCTCAGAGAACGGAATGAGTATCCGGCCGCTATACTTGGGCAGCTACGAGAAGTCTGCGGGCAAGCCTTATGGTGAAGTGAGCTACACCTATAGTGGCTGGAGTGCTTACAAGCTTAAGCATATGCCGAATAATCTAGGTTTTATGGCGGTATTTGCTGCTGTTTATCTAGTGATTCTGGGTATGGAATATGTAAGGCGGAGGCGCTTGGTACGGCAGAAGCTTTTTTTAGAAACCCTGCTCGTTTTGGCTTTGGTTGGAATGTTTGGTTTTGCGGTCCCGGTGCTTGGCGACGGAGAGGCGGATATGGGAAAGCATTTGTTCCTGTTTAACGTCTGCTTCGATATGATGGCGGTGACGGGCTTGTTGTACGTGGTGTGGAGAATGTCGAAGCTATTATCTCGAAAAAGCTGAGACAAACAGCAGGGCTGTCCAAACGGAGGAGACTCCATTTGAACAGCCCTGTTGTTGTTACAGATGATTAGCGTTGCGCACCTGGACGAATACGGACAACACCAATCTCGGAAGCATTGATGGCAAACGCATTGCCACCTTGGTTGATTATTGCTTTAGCGGATTGACCAACACGTACGTTAGTTGTGCCTGAGCTCCATTTGACAACGTTTTTATCAGCGGATTTTGTTCTTTTACGACCCATTTGAATCACCTCCTCGCCATGGATGGCCTTAATTGATCATTAAAGAGGCTGGTAGAATCATTTGCGTTTGTGTTTCTTTTGCTTCATGAGTTGCTTCATAATTTGCACATTAACGGCGTTGCTTGCGAGCACATTGCCAGCTTCGGCAGTTGCTGAGGCGCTTTGATAAATATTAATGACGATGTAGTTATTAGCGCCAATACGGTACCGATAGGTTTTCACATTTTGATGATTCAAGGACATTCCTCCTCCTGACAGCAGCATCCTCTATAATCTATGTTCTATTGAGAGATTCCGTATCGGCGTATTGATAGGGTATTGATGATGGGTTATGAAGAAAAGTATCTCCTTCCGGTTGCTGTTGTTATCTTGATATTTTGAATGATATCTCTAGCCGGTAATATCAAGATAACAAAGGCAAGCGCTGCGCTCCTCCAGGAGATACTATTTCTTCAATACCATATCAATTGGTGGGGAAACAAAAAGGGTGGAACAGGAAGTAATGACCTGTTCCACCCTATATTTTTTATAAATTAATCGATAGGATCCAAAGAGAAAATATCTCCTGGAAGAGTGTAACGCTTGCCTTTGAAATCGTGATAAAACCAAAACCATTCCAATCAAATTATCACGATTTCAACAGCAACTGGAAGGAGATATTTCTCTATGAGATCACGATCGATTAACCCCCGCGATTTCAACAGCAACTGGAAGGAGATACTTTCTTTGCAGGATCACAGTCGATTAACCCCCGTCGATTAAAACGCCCAGTTGCCATTCAACAGGATTGGTTCACGGGTGCCGTCTTCGGTGACGCCGTAGAGGTTGAGCTCGGCGGAGCCAACCATGAAGTCGGTGTGAGCCATACTTTGGTTGAGGCCTCTTTCGAGCAGCTCTTCACGCGACAAGCCGGCGCCGCCTTTGATGCAGGAGGCATAAGCGCTGCCGACCGCCAGATGGCAGGAAGCATTTTCGTCGAAGATGGTTTTATAGAACAAAATGTTCGAGTCCGAGATTGGAGATTTGTGAGGCACAAGTGCGACTTCACCGAGGAACTTGGCGTTTTCATCGGTTTCAATCAGGCCTTTGAGTGCTTCCTCGCCTTGCTCTGCTGTTACGTTTACAACACGGCCATTCTCGAAGGTGAACGAGAAGTTATCGATGATGTTGCCGTTGTAGCTGAGCGGCTTCGTGCTGGAGATCGTCCCGTTAACGCCAGTGCGTAGCGGAGCCGAATAGACTTCTTCCGTAGGCAGGTTTGGAACGAACCAAGTGCTTTGTTCATTTTGCTTGCTGCCGCCAAGCCATACTTGATCCTTCGGCATTTCAAGTGTGAGATCAGTGCCTGGTGCTTGATAGTGAAGATATTTATAAGCCTTATCGTTTAAGTATTTGGCTTTGATTTTGAGCTGCTTAATATGGGCTTCCCAAGCTGCGATTGGATCAGGCTGATCGGCACGTACCATTTGGAAAATCGTATCCCACAGCTTTGCAACTTGCTCTTCCTCAGGTAGATCCGGGAATACTTTAGCTGCCCAAGCGGCAGACGGTGCAGTAGCTAGAGACCAAGTGAATTTGAAGGCTTGTGCCATTTGACGGTATTTCTCGCTTGCTGTACGTGCCGTGCGGTCAGCCGTGCGGATACGTTCCTGTGGTACGCCGCGGAGCAGATCGGGATCGGCAGATCCGATGGTAATGGAGGCTGCTCCTTTTTCCGCCATCTCGGTTTTTTCCCCGGCAGACCATTTAGGCTCTTCTAGGAAGGATTCGAGTGGGGCAAGATCATAATGAAGACGGGATACCACGTCATCTTGCCAGAACACCTTCACTTGATAAGCGCCAGCTTCGTACGCCTTCTTGACAACGAGTCGAACGAGCTCAGGCGCTTCAATTGTCGCATTAACCATAACCGATTGCCCTTGTTGTATGTTCGCTCCGATTTTTACGATGATGTCCGCATAGTTGTTTAATTTTTGCTCAAAAGTCAGCATGGGCTTCATTCCTCTCTCGTTATAAATATGTATAGTTTCCTGTGGACCCTATAGCTATAGTATGAACTTATTTTTGGGTAATTTCAAAAATGCTAGAGGCGGAAGGGAATTGGCAATCGTGCAGGTGCTGCATTGGAGTGATAATGAGGCTGCCTCACTAAATAGTGAGGGAAATCGCCGACTGGCGTCCCATAAGGGGTCATTATAGAGTAACAGTGAGGCTAGCCTCATAGTTAGTGAGGGTTAACGTGTGAATAAGAGAGAATCACTAATTGGTGGGATGAGCTGGTCTTAGCGTGGTGATACAGCGGAAAGCATCACTAATAGTGAGGTTTTCTGCTGCTCAAGTGTATTTGAAACAGGCTGGTGAGACAGAAGGAAATGAGCGAGGGTATGTTGGCTTGTTATCGTTTGGTTACTTGCACGGTACGGCGTTATAATAGCTAAGTAGCAAGTTGGCTTCAAGTTAAGAAACGGAGTGATCGATTATGGAATCCATTTGGCAACAAAGAAAAGGGCAGCTGGCTGCTTATTTGAGAGAGAACGGCATAGATATCGCCTTTATTACGTCTTCGACGAATGTATACTATTTTACGGGCTTTTATTGCAATCCGCATGAGCGTTTCTTAGCGCTGGCTTTGGATGCACGTACGGGTGAAGAAACGCTGTATATGCCGCTGCTTGATCTTTCCGCGGCGGAGCCATTTGGCGGTGATGCGAAGCTAGTACCGATCTCCGATACGGAGAACGCTTATGACGTGCTGAAGCAGCAGACCGGAGCAGGTGTATCTGTAGTAGGAATTGAAAAAGAAGCCGTTTCAATCGCAAAAGCCGAACGGCTTGGCGAAGCTTTGGGCGGAGCGCGCTTCGCAGATTTGGAAAGCTTCATCTTGTCGCTGCGTATGAACAAAAGCGAAGAAGAGATCAGCAAGGTTTTGGACGCAGTCGTCATGGTTGAAAAAGTCGTTGCCCATGCAGCTTCCCATGTCAAACTCGGTATGACCGAGCTGGAGCTGACAGCGGAGATTGAGTATCAAATGCGTAAGCTTGGTGCAGATCGTCCAGCTTTCGAATCAATCGTACTGACTGGTGCGAGATCTGCGCTACCGCATGGTACACCGGGTTATGACACGATTAAACATGGCGACTTCGTGCTGATCGATATCGGCGTGCAGACAGGCGGCTATTGCTCGGACATTACAAGAACGTTTGTGATGGGCGAAGCTTCAAAAGAGCAGCGTGTGATCTATGATACGGTGCTAGCAGCTAATATGGCCGGGATTGCTGCGGCAAAAGCTGGCGTAACGCTGGCAACTGTTGATAAAGCTGCTCGTGCTGTTATCGAGAAGCAAGGCTTCGGACCACTCTTCACACATCGCCTTGGCCACGGCTTTGGTATGGATGTACATGAGCAGCCATCTGTGTCCGGGCTTAATCAGTCTTTGATTGAACCAGGACTGCTGTTTACGATTGAGCCAGGTATCTATGATCCGGTCATCGGCGGCGTTCGAATTGAGGATGATGTGTACATTCAAGCGGATGGTTCCGTGCGAGTGTTGACCAGCTATCCAAAAGAGCTTGTTTTACTGGGTAACTAGCAGCTGTCTGGAATTCTAACCGCGCACCCACCGACCGCGCACCACCGACCCCGCACCCACCGACCCCGCACCAACCGACCCCGCACCAACCGACCGCGCACCCACCGACAAAGGGCAAAGTCTACACGATTTCGTGTAGACCTTGCCCTTTGCGGTTATCAAAACATATTTTTCAAAACCATCATCAAATTCGCCGGTTTCTCTGCCAGTCGACGAGTGTAATACGGGTACCACATGGCACCGTAAGGGACGTAGCAGCGGACGCGGTAGCCTTCCTGCGCAAGCTCGGCTTGTTTGCTCATTCGAAGCCCGTATAGCATTTGGAATTCGAAGGTGTCCTTTTGAATATTGTTTTTCGCGGCATAATCTTTGGTCCAGTTGATGATCTTGTCGTCGTGAGAAGCGACTGCTGTATAGATGCCGTTCTTCAGCCGCAGCTCAATGAGCTTTTTGAAGTTATCGAGCACCTGACCCGCATTCTGATAAGCTACTTCAGCAGGCTCTTTATAAGCCCCTTTTACCAGCCTCAGATTTACCTTCTCCTTGCTAAGTGCCTTGACGTCCTCTTCTGATCGGAACAAATAAGCTTGAATGACCGTCCCGGCATTCATCAGCCAGCCTTCATGGAGCTTCCGGATGATGTCAATGGTGGCTTGCGTATAAGGGGTATCCTCCATATCGAGACGGACAAAAATCCGGCTGTACTTGGCTTCCGATACTACCGCCCGAATATTGGCATAGCACTGCTCCGGGTCCAGCGCCAGGCCAAATTGAGTTGGCTTCAGCGACACGTTCGCATTCACTTTCCGCTTGGCAATCTCCCGAATGATCTTCAGATACTCTTCCCGATAGCCCGCAGCCTCGCTGAGATCCTTAATCCCTTCGCCAAGATGATCAAGCGTTACCATAATGCCCTGCCCGTTCAGTTCTTCCGTTCGATCCATTGCTTCCTCTAACGTGTCACCGGCAATAAATTTGGAAGCAAGCTTACGTCCGTAGCGGATGGACAAATGCTCCACAAGCTTATTGTTTGAAATCGTCAGCAATGTTCGGCGATAAAGGCCAGCACCCATTGTCTATCACTCCTTCCAGATAAGACATATCATCTTGCCGGATGAACTATAAATGAATTAGTGAGCATGTATCGAAGGGGGATGCGGGTATGAGGGCAACATTTAAGAACGAGCCATTCACAAACTTTCAGCTTGAATCGAATAATAAGGCGTACGATGCGGCGTTGGCACTGGTGGGAACGAAGCTGGGCAGGGATTATCCGCTGATTATCGGCGGTGACCGGGTAACAACAACGCGTATCGCTACATCAACGAATCCAGCATCAAAAAATCAAATCATCGGCAACGTATCGCAAGCAAACGCAAGCCTTGCGGAGGAAGCCATTCAGACGGCGGCACGTACTTTTGACAGCTGGAAGCATACAGCTCCAGATGAGCGCGCTCGTTATTTATATAGAGCAGCGGCGCTGCTGCGGCGGAGGAAGCATGAATTTTCCGCGTGGATGACGGTTGAAGCGGGCAAAACACGCGCAGAGGCCGATGCTGATACGGCGGAAGCGATTGATTTTATGGAATTTTATGCACGAGAAATGCAGCGTATTAGTAAGCCGCAGCCGCTAACCCCTCTTGATGAAGAGGAGAATCAACTCTATTATATTCCGCTTGGCGTCGGTATTGTCATTCCGCCGTGGAATTTCCCGTTAGCCATTATGGCGGGCATGACTACTGCCGCTCTCGTATGTGGCAACACGGTTGTCTTGAAGCCAGCCAGCCCAACTATGGTTATTGCTGCGCAGTTCGTCGAGCTCCTTGAAGAAGCTGGTGTCCCCGCAGGTGTCGTCAATTATTTGCCGGGTCCAGGCAGTGAAGTTGGTGATTATCTTGTTGACCATCCGCTCACGCGATTCATCAGTTTTACCGGCTCTCGTGAGGTTGGATTACGGATTAATGAGCGGGCAGCGAAGACACAGCCGGGGCAAAAATGGATCAAGCGTGTAATCGCCGAGATGGGCGGGAAAGATGCCATTATCGTGGATAATGATGCGAATCTTGATCTGGCAGCAGACTCCATCGTCGCTGCGGCATTTGGCTTTTCCGGGCAAAAATGTTCGGCCTGCTCAAGGGCGATCGTCCATGAAGCAGTGTACGACGAAGTGCTTGCCAAGGTGATCGATCGGACACAGCAGCTTACTGTCGGAGATCCTGCTGCGGTTTCAACAAATGTAGGAGCGGTTATTGATGACAAAGCCTTCCGTAAAATCCAGGAATATATCGAGATAGGCAAAGGGGAAGGACAGCTTGTAGTTGGCGGTGCCTCTGATGATTCAGTAGGCTATTTCATCGAACCAACGATCTTTGCGGATGTGGCGGCGGATGCTCGAATCTCGCAGGAGGAAATCTTTGGTCCGGTGCTGGCTTTTACAAAAGCAGAGTCGTTCGAGGATGCCCTCCAGATCGCCAATAATACTGAGTTTGGCTTAACCGGTGCGGTTATCTCGAATAACCGGGCGCATTTGGAGCTGGCACGGCGGGATTTTATGGCAGGGAATTTGTATTTGAACCGCAAATGTACCGGGGCGCTGGTGGGCGCTCATCCGTTTGGAGGGTTTAATATGTCTGGTACCGACTCCAAGGCGGGTGGACGGGATTATCTGCTTCTCTTCACGCAGGCGAAGATTGTATCGGAAAGATATTAACGAAATGTGAACGCTCTCAAAGGGAGTTTGGCTCAGCGCCTCGAATAGAATACAATAGTTTGTAATACTTGGGACTGCAGGATAGTAAAAAGGGGATCGATGACAATGACGCAGCAGGAAACGTATATTATCGCGCTTGACCAAGGAACGACAAGCACACGTGCGATTTTGTTCGATAAAGAGGGGGTTCCACGTGCTGTTGCTCAAACGGCCGTAGATTGTACCTTCCCTCATCCGGGCTGGGTCGAACAGGATGCCGAGCAGCTGTGGGAAACGTCGCTTCAGGTCATCCGCGAGCTGCTTGCGACGGAGGGGCTGACAGCGGATCGGATCGCCGCGATTGGTATATCGAATCAGCGGGAGACGTCCATCATTTGGGAGAAAGCAACGGGCAATCCGATCTATAATGCAGTGGTCTGGCAGTCGCGCCAGACGTCGGGCATTTGTGAAGCGCTGAAGGAATCCGGTCATGAATTAGCAATACGGTCGAAAACAGGACTGCTGATTGATCCATATTTCTCCGGTACAAAGGTGAAGTGGATGCTCGATGAGGTTAAGGGAGCACGCGACAAAGCTGAGGCTGGCGAGCTGTTGTTTGGTACCGTGGACAGCTGGCTGATCTGGAAACTGACCGGCGGGGCTGTTCATGTGACGGATTATTCGAATGCTTCGCGAACGCTGCTATATAATATCCACGAGCTGAAATGGGATGAAGAGCTATTGGAATGGCTCGACATTCCGGCTGCGATGCTGCCAGAGGTTCGCTCAAATTCGGAGGTCTATGGAACAACGGATGCTGCTTTGTTCGGCGGCTCGATCGTGATTGCAGGCGCTGCGGGTGATCAGCAGGCGGCTTTGTTCGGGCATGGCTGTTTTGAGAAAGGTGAAGCAAAAAACACATACGGAACCGGCTGCTTCATGCTGATGAACACCGGTGCTGAGCCGATTCGCTCGGAGCATGGGCTGCTGACGACAATTGCTTGGGGCATTAATGGGCAGGTTGAATATGCACTTGAAGGCAGTGTTTTTGTGGCGGGTTCGGCCGTACAGTGGCTTCGCGACGGAATGGAAATGATTGAAACGTCAGAAGAAAGCGAAAGGCTAGCCGCGTCGGTCGACTCGACCGAAGGCGTCTATGTTGTACCGGCCTTTGTGGGGCTAGGCACGCCTTATTGGGATAGCGAAGTACGCGGTGCAGCGTTTGGTATGACGCGCGGGACGCGGCGTGAGCATTTTGTCCGGGCGACTCTGGAGTCGATTGCTTACCAGACAAAGGATGTGCTGGACGCAATGGAACAGTCGGCGGGAATTCCGCTGCAGGCACTTTGTGTGGATGGCGGTGCCATTCGCAACAATCTGCTTATGCAGTTCCAGAGTGATCTGCTTGAAGTGCCAGTCGAAAGACCGGTAGTCAGCGAGACAACGGCGCTTGGGGCCGCTTATTTGGCGGGGCTGGCGGTAGGCTACTGGCAGGGCCGTGAGGAAATACTAGAGCAGAGGCAGCTTGAAAGCGTATTTGAGCCGGTAATGGCGCCAGAGCGAGTAACCGAGTTATATGCAGGCTGGCAGAAAGCCGTGCAGGCAGCATTAGCTTTTCGATAAGAAGATAGAAGGGGAACCGTGGCAGTTCTTCATGATGCGTAATAGCATAATGAAGAATGTTCGCGGTTTTCTTTTTTGGCTAGTATAAGCGATAGGGGCGGTTGGAGGATGGCAAGCGGGAACGGGCAACAGGGCGGCGCAGACAATTTTAACGCATTAAAAAGAGATGAGCAGTTTAATAAGCTTCTGGCCCAGGAGTATGATCTGCTTATTATCGGTGGTGGCATTACAGGAGCGGGAATTGCACTTGATGCAGCGACACGTGGGCTGAAGGCTGCGCTTGTGGAGATGCAGGATTTTGCTGCGGGTACGTCCAGCCGTTCCACGAAGCTGGTGCATGGCGGACTTAGATACTTGAAGCAGAAGGAATTTGGCGTTGTAGCTGAGGTTGGTAAAGAGCGCGCCATTGTGTACGAGAACGGGCCACATGTGACTACGCCGGAATGGATGCTGCTCCCGATCTACAAGGGCGGAACATTTGGAACATTCAGCACTTCAATAGGATTACGTCTCTATGATTTCCTTGCTGGCGTCAAACGCGGCGAGAGGCGGAAGATGCTTAGTGTGAGCGAGACCACTCGCCGTGAGCCGCTTTTGAAGCAGCAGGGGCTGAAGGGCAGCGGCTATTATGTCGAGTATCGGACGGATGATGCACGACTGACGATCGAAGTGTTGAAAAAAGCCGTGGAGCTTGGAGTACATGCCATCTCTTATGTGAAAGCTAATTCGCTTCTTTATGAGAATGGGCGGGTTGCAGGTGCAGAGCTTCGAGATCAATTAACGGGCAAGATCGGCCAGGTGAAAGCTCTTGTCACCATTAATGCTGCGGGCCCTTGGGTAGACACCATTCGGGAGAAGGACGACTCCAAGAAAGGGAAAACCCTTCATCATACAAAAGGTGTTCATCTGGTGTTTGATCAGAAGCGCTTCCCTCTGGAGCAAGCGATCTATTTCGACTCCGACGACGGCAGGATGCTGTTTGCGATTCCTCGCGACGGGAAGACCTATATTGGCACGACCGATACCGATTACCGGCTTGATCTTGCCCATCCACGTATGACAACCAAGGATCGGCAGTACATCCTGAATGCGGCTAATGACATGTTTCCATCACTGAAGCTGAAGGCGGAAGATGTTGAATCAAGCTGGGCGGGTGTACGTCCTCTTATTCATCAGGAGGGGAAAAGTCCTTCGGAGATTTCGCGGAAGGATGAGGTGTTGGTGTCACCGTCGGGCTTGCTGTCCATGGCAGGCGGCAAGTTGACCGGCTATCGGAAAATGGCCGAAACAGTTTTGAATCAGGCCGCAGAGCAGTTCGCTAAGGCAGGGCGGGAAGGCATTGGCAAGAGCAAAACGATGACGCTGCCAATCTCGGGCGGCGATGTTGGCGGGTCAGCTGGTTATGAGGCGTATGTGGCGGACAAAACAGCCGCCGCCGTCGCTGCCGGGCTGGCTAAGCCAGATGCGGAGCGGTTTGTGCGGCGTTTTGGCTCGAATATGGATACCGTTCTTCGTCTTATGCCGGAAGCGCAGGAAGAAGCGATCCGCAGAAGGCTGCCGGTGACACTTCTGCTGGAGCTTCTCTATGCGATTCGTTATGAGATGACTTGCAGGCCTGTTGATTTCTGGATCCGCCGGAGTGGCAGTCTCCTGTTCGACCGCAGCCGTGTGCTGCGCTGCAAGGACAGCGTTCACCGCTATATGGCGGAGCTATTCGGCTGGTCAGATGGAGTAAGCGTCGCCTATGCGGATGAGCTGGAACGGGAGCTGCGAATGGCGGTTACCCCTGAAGAGTAGAGTGAAGCAGCTCCTATCCTATATTGGGAAAAGAGTCCCCGACAGTTGAATAATGATTGTTAATGTTACACTGCTGAGCAGGGTGGAGAACAGCACCGTTTGAGCGGCAAAACCTGGCTCGCAATTGTACTCCAGCGCAAGTGCGGCGCTGTTCCGTGAAGTTGGTATCGCACTTGCAATAAAGAGTGCCTGTGCGGTTATACCATGCACATGCATGAGTTCAAGCAGCAACCATGCGATGGCTGGGGCTGCTATGAGACGAAGGAGGCTGCTCCATATGACGGTAATCGTGTGGAGCGACAGCATCGTAGAAGCCATTTGTGCACCGATTGTGAGTAAAGCGAAGCTGAGCATTCCGTCGGCAATAGTCGTTAAAGGTGTCAGAAGTGGTTCTGGCATCTCAATATGGGCAAGGCGCAGGAGAGAGCCGGCTATAATGGCATAGAGCACGGGCGTTTTAACAAACTGCAGCAGGGACTTCTTAAGGCCGCTTGCTGCTCTGCTGGCATTAACTAGACCAAAGGTAAAGGTGGCGAACAGCTCAAAGGTAACGACCATCATCTGGATCGACATCGCGAACGGATCATGCTTGAACGCCATTGCATTGACGGGAATCCCAATGTTCCCGTTATTTGTTAAGGCGATACTGTTAGAGAAGCTGGCGGCAAACGGCCTCGGATGGCGAAGGATCCGGCTGACACCTTGGCCGATCAGCACGATAACTACAAATTGCGCGGCGAGGAATACGAATATGGTAGCAATCAGAGAAGCGGTAAGCTCGGCTTCATACACTTTTACAAAGGCAAGTGCAGGGATGTAGTAATACATAAGCATTTTGGAAAAGCCGCCAAGCTCGAACTTGAACTTACGGTGAAGCAGCGCACCGATCGCGAGCGGGATAAGGATTGGAACGATAATGTACAGGAATGTATGCAGTATAATCATGAGTTCATCTCCTTTGACGTTGTTTAGATGGTCAGATGCTCACCAGGTGAAAGCACTTTGCCGGTGAGCCCTTTTTGCTGAAGCATGTGAACGAAGGAGGGTGCATCCTGCTTAATGACCGGGAACGTATTGTAGTGAATGGGGACAACACAGCCGGCACCAAGCCATTCCGAGGCAATAGCGGCATCACCAGGATCCATTGTGAAGCGTCCTCCAATTGGCAGAAAAGCAATATCAATATCAAATCGTTCGCCGATGAGACGCATATCGCCAAATAATCCCGTATCCCCGGCATGGTAAAGGGTAGCTCCGCCCATCTGCAGAATGATGCCAACTGGTGATCCTGTATAGATGACCTTACCTTCCTCAGAGAGGGAAGATGAAGTATGAAGGGCAGGCGTCAGGAAGACGCGCCCAAACGGGAAGTTCCAGGCTCCGCCAACATGCATCGGCTCGGCTTGAATACCTTGATGTCCCAAATGGATCGCCAGCTCTTCAACGGCGATAATGGGGGCATTGTTTTGTTTTGCCAATGGAATGGCGTCGGTGATATGATCGGAATGACCGTGTGTCAGCAAAATGTACTGAACTTTAACCTGCTCTATGCGCTCAATGGCGAGCGGATTGCCGGTCAAGAATGGATCGATGATCACAGAATAGTTGCCTTGGGTCACTTGGATGCAGGAATGGCCATGATAAACAATATCCATAAGAGAGACCTCACTTTCGGATGGTATATTATAATATAAATTAACACGAACGTTTATATTTATGTTATATTATTAATAACTCAAGTATGTCAATCATTTCCTGATATTTTTTTCTCGAGGGGAGTTGTGGGACAGTTGTTGTCGATAGAAAAACAGTTGCTCTATCTCCTTACAAGCGGGGATGGAGCTGGGGCGGGTGCGGCTGTCAGCCGTCTTATTCAGGTGTATGAAGCGCGGGGGATTTCTCATCAGATCGTGCGTAACGCGCTCTCTAAGCTGAAGAAGGAAGGGTATGCCGAATCGGCGGAACGCTCCCGGTATAGGGCGACACCGCTTGGTGAGGAGTTTATCCGGATAGTTAATGCCAAGCCCGGTCTATATGAGAAGGAATGGGATAGGCAATGGTGCATGGTACTCTTCGAGATACCAGAATCGGAGCGTCGGCGCAGGGACAGCTTCCGGACTGAGCTTTTGCAGCTGGGGTTCGGCTCGCTCTACAAAAGCGTCTATGTCTCGCCATGGGATTACCGGGAAGAGGTCATCCGGCTTGGCGAGCAGTGCGATGTCAGCAGTTACATAACTGTGACAAATACAAGTATTGTGCATAATGACATCACGTCAGAGCAGTCGATTCATCTATGGCCGATTGAAGAATTGCAGGAGATGTATCGGAGAAAAGAGAGCTGGTTCCAAGAATACTTAGAGCCAGCTCTTGCGCGGCTTGAAGATACGGGATCAACTGAGGGTTTGCAGCTATTTGTCTATTTCCTTGAACTTGGTGATGTGATCGCAGAGCTCGGCCTACGAGATCCTATGCTCCCTAATGAATTGCTTCCAGACAATTGGACAGGCAAGCAACTGATGCAGCAATTCCAGGCCAGCCTGCGGCAAATAGCGCTGGCGATACCTGAGCAGTCTCCATACCGCGCCTTTGTGGCGCATTTTCTGGGACGGTAGTGCACAGAGTTGCTAGGCTGTGAGGTAACTTCCTACTACTGCCTATGCTGAAATGCTACAAGTGCTGCAACAATGAGGATGCCTCACTAATTAGTGAGGCATTTCGCGTTGTAGGTTGTCTAATGAGTTGTTTTTGGAGTAACTATGAGGTTAGCCTCACAATTAGTGAGATGAAACGTGTGAATAAGGTGGAAAACGTCACTAATACGTATAAAATGGCATATAGAAGCTATCTACTTGGCGAAAAACCTCACTAATAGTGAGGTTTTTCCGCGCTGTGCTGCCAGCAGAAGTGTCACAGTTTAGTTGAAGTCCTATTGTAACCGAAAGGTATTCACTCGCTTAACTGTAGAAGCGAAGAGTATGCTTCCGAAACAGCTTTCTTACAGAAAGCTTTGAGCGTTCGCTTTTGCTAGGGATTCCTACCTTATTCGTTCATTCAATGGAATCCCCTAGTAATGGCGATCGGCAGAACATTCGAATGCACAGATTGACAGTTAACCGCACCCGATGATTATAATTAAAGCGCATACAATTCCAATCCTGATAGGTACTAGGGGGAACTACCTTGTATACGATATTGCTGGTCGATGATGAAGCGGTCGTAAGGGAAGGCATCAGGGAGCGCATCCCATGGGGGGAGCTTGGCTTCGAGTGCGTGGCGGATTGCGAGAATGGCGTACAGGCTTTGGAGGAGATTGAGCGGCTGCGGCCGCATATTGTGCTGACGGATATTAATATGCCGTTTATGGATGGGCTGGCGTTATCCCGGCAAGTGATGAATCGTTATCCGGATATGAAGGTTGTGATTCTGACCGGTTACGATGATTTCGAGTACGCGCAGCAGGCACTTAAGTTGAAGGTGAAGGATTTTATTCTGAAACCGGTTACGGCTGCCGAATTGTCAGCGATGCTGCATAAGCTTCGCCTGGAGCTCGATGAGGAGAAGCAGGAACGGGAAGATCTGGCCCGGCTGCAAAGCCAGCTGAACGAGAGTATGCCGCTGCTCAAGGAGCGCTTCCTCGAACGAATGTCGACAATGGCGCTAAGCGAGAAGGAGATGGCGTCGCGTCTGCGGTATTTTCAGATTACTCTAACAGGACCTTACTATATTGGACTAGCCATCGATACCGATCGTCTAGATGAGCAAGGTGGGGCGGATACGGACAAGGAGCTGCTCCGTTTCGCCGTGTACAATATTGCACAGGAAATTGTAAGCGAGGAGCCAGATTCCGCGCTGTTCCGAAGCAGAGAAGAACGGGTTATGGTCATCCTGGGAGGAGAGCGTGAGGAGCTTCTTCAGGAGAAGGCACAGGAGCTTGCGGATCGGATTCGGCAATTGGCGGTTCAATTTCTGAAGCTGACAGTATCGGCAGGAATCGGGACAACGGTCGAAGGATATGCACGGATAAGAACTTCCTGTAAAGAAGCTGTCGCCGCGCTGGACTACCGGTTAATCCTTGGTGATAACAGCATCATCAGCATCTCGGATATGGAAAAGCGCCGAAGCTCGCCAGCAGGGCATCCGCCGGAATTCGACCGTGAATTAATAGCCGGTATTAAGACGGGTACAACAGATGAGGTTGAGCGTGCGATCGAAGCACTTATCAATCATAACAAAGCGGAGCTTACAAGCATTGATCAATGTTATTTGCGTATCCAGAAGACGATTCTCGCGGTCATGCAGACCCTTGGTGATATCGGCTGTAAGGAAGCAGATGTCTTCGGGGTGGGTGTAAATCCCATGACCGAAATCTACCGATTCAGGACGATGGAAGAGATCGGGGATTGGCTGAAGACGGCATGCCGCCAGGCAGTTTATAGCGTAACGGCCACACGAAGTGACCAGTGCCGTTCACAAATTGAGGAAGCCATCTCCTATTTGGAGAACAATTATGAGGATGAGGATCTATCGGTCAAAGCCGTCTGCAAACATGTCCTTATGAGCGTCAGCTATTTCAGTGCGGCCTTCAAAGCCCAGACTGGCAGGACGTTTATTGAATATCTCACAGCTATCCGTATGGACAAAGCGAAGGAGCTGCTGAAGTTTACTAGCTTACGAACCTATGAGATTGCTGCCAGAACCGGCTACAGCGATGCGCAGTATTTCAGTGTATTGTTCAAGAAGCATACGGGGGAATCACCAACGGATTACCGCCACAGAACAGCTGCGGAACAGGCGTGAGGTGCGCATATGGAGTTATTTAAATTTAAAAGCATTCAGACCAACATTGCCGCTGCTTCGGCCTGCCTTATTCTATTAACCGCTATTCTGCTAGGGGTCATTTCTTATCAATTATCGGCCTCATCCGTTCGTGAAACCGCTCAAGATTACACCGCAGAGCTGATTCGCCAAGTAAATGCTAATATTCAGACCTATATCACTAGCATGGAAAATATATCGATGCTCGCGCTCAGTAACGAAGACGTGCGTGAGCTGGTAAGTGAAGAAGGACATAGCAATACAAGCGCGGAAGAGCTCGCCCGTGAGAAGCGGATCTCGGCTTATTTTCACTCGATTATGGCCTCTCGCAAGGATATTGCTTCGATTAACGTCATCGGCTACAATGGCCGATTTGTCTCGGATCGTGAGCATGCGGAGCTCAATCCAAGCATCAGGCTGGAGGAGCAGCCATGGTATCAAAGCGCGCAAGAAGCATCCGGCCGGATCGTCGTTTCCTCCTCCCATGTTCAGCATATGTACAAGGATGAGTACGATTGGGTGGTGTCACTCAGCCGGGAGATGTGGAGCAAGGACCAGACAGAGCCGCGTGGAGTGCTGCTGGTGGACCTGAACTTCAGCGTCATCAACGATACGTTGAATAACATTGATCTAAGTAAGCGGGGATATGTGTTCATCGTTGATGAGGACGGCAATATCGTGTACCATCCGCAGCAGCAGCTCATCTACAGCAACTTGAAGTCGGAGAAAATCGATGAAGTTTTGGCCAAGGGAAGCGGCAGCTTTATGACCGATGAAGGAAAGACAAGCCGAATTTATACGATTCAGGATACCGGCTTTGGCTGGAAAATCGTCGGAGTATCCTATGCGAACGAACTGATCGGCAATAAGCGTGAGATGCAGTTATCCATGGTAGCTGCGGGTATTTTCTGTCTCATCGTTGGTTTATTACTCGCTGTCTTTATTTCCCGTAATCTGTCGCGCCCGATTAAGCAGCTGCAGGAGCATATGAAGAAGGTCGAGAAAGGGATCTTCAACATTCGGGTGCCAATCGGCAATCCAAGAGAAATTGCGTCTCTTGCCCGTACCTTTAACCTGATGGTCGTCAAGATTGAGGAGCTGATGAGCCAGGTTGTCCGTGAGCAGGAGATTAAGCGGAAGAGCGAGCTGACGGCGCTTCAGGCACAGATTAATCCGCATTTTTTGTACAATACGCTGGATTCAATTATTTGGATGGCGGAAGGGAAAAAGACCGACGAGGTTGTTCTCATGACCTCCGCCTTGGCGCGGTTATTCCGATCTTCGATCAGCAGAGGACAGGAGCTTGTCTCGATCCGGACAGAGATTGATCATGTCGCCAATTACTTGACTATTCAGAAGATCCGGTACAAGGACAAGCTGGATTTTCACATTGAGGTGGATCCGGAAATTTACCACTACCGTACGCTTAAGGTGCTGCTGCAGCCTTTGCTTGAGAATGCGATCTACCATGGCATCAAGAATAAGATTGGGACGGGCACGATTCATGTCACCGGGGGCAAAAGAGACGGCTATATCTGGTTCGAGGTCAGTGATAACGGCGTTGGCATGGAGGCAGAAGCACTCCGTTCTATATTGGAGCCAAGACGAAGCGATCGGGAAAGCAAAGGGGTCGGAGTCGTTAATGTCCATGAGCGGATTCAGCTGTATTTCGGGAAAGATTATGGCCTCTACTACAAGAGTATTCCGGATGAAGGGACAACCGTAATGGTCCGAATCGCGGCAATCGAAGGTGATGGTTATGCGGGAGGAGGGGAGCTTGGCGCATGAGTGAATACCGGCGCAGATCAGCATCAGCTGTACTTGCAACGATCCTCATACTTGCTGCCGTTTTTGGGATCTACAAGTGGGCGGTCAGCCAGAAGACGGAGAAGTCAGTAGAAATCATCGTTACGGTAAAAGCAAAAGGGCAGATGATCGACTTTTGGAAGGTGCTTATTACAGGCGTCGAGGATGCTGCCCATGAATTTGGGGCGAATGTATCGGTCATTGGCCCTCCTTCCGAGACGGAGATTGATGTTCAGATTAAGCAGCTGGAGCAGGCGATTCAAGAGAAGCCCGACGCGATTGTAATGGCAGCAACCGATTATAATCGGCTGGTCCCGATAGCCGAGCAAATCGTTAAGGCAGGCATCAAGCTAATAACAGTCGATTCGGGTATTAACAGCGACGACTCGTTAAGTTCTATCGCTACGGATAATATTGCAGCAGGGGAGAAGGCCGGGGAGGAAATGGCTAAGCTGCTGCCGAGTACGGATTCATCGAAAATCGCCATTATGAGCTTTGTCTACGGGACCTCCTCACAGATAGAGAGGGAGAAGGGTGTACGTCAATGGCTAAAGAACAATACGCAAATTGAAGTCGCTAACACGTACTACAGCGAGGGACAGCTGGACATAGCTTATAACCGGACGAAGGAGCTTTTATCTAAAGATCCAAGCATCAAAGGTATTGTTGGGCTGAACGAACCTTCAACGGTTGGCGCTGGAAAGGCAATTATGGATCTGGGCCTTAGCGGCAAAGTAAAGCTGGTTGGCTTCGACAGCTCTGTGGATGAAGTGAAACTGATCGAGGGCGGCGTGCTGCAGGCGACGATTGTGCAGAAGCCTTATAATATGGGCTATCTTAGTGTGAAGACCGCAATAGAGGCGGTACGGGGGAAGAAGATTCCGAAGCAGATCGATACGGAATCGGTCATCATAAATGAAGACAATATGTATACGGAACAAAATCAGAAGCTGCTCTTCCCCTTTGTGGGAGAGTAGCTTTTTTTTCAAACTCTAAGAATTTATAAGTTTCATCCTATAATTAGGGCTTAGAATTCTCCGGAATGAAACGCGCCTCGCTGCCAAAGTCGGCGAAGCCGTTTCACCTTGCCGAAACAGATATTTTTCAACTATTCAAATACATTATTCCATTCTGGCTTTGAGGACGCAGATTTACAATGAGCTTAGTAACAGCGGGATGGAGTGGTGTTGGTATGGATGATGTGCTCATTCAAATGGAAGACATCGATAAGCAGTTCCCCGGCGTTCAGGCTTTGAAGGATTGCCGTTTCGAATTAAGGCGGGGCGAGGTTCATGCGCTTGTTGGAGAAAATGGGGCTGGCAAGTCGACGCTGATGAAGGTGCTGACAGGGGTCTACCAGAAGGATACGGGCCGGATTTTGTACGACGGGATCGAGGTGGAGGTTCCAAATGCGAAGGCCGCGCAGAAGCTCGGAATCTCAATTATTCACCAGGAGCTCAATCTCGCTCCCGATCTGACAGTTGCCCAAAATATATTCATTGGCCGCGAGCCAAGGCGGGGACTACGGCTGTTCCTTGATGAGCAGGAGCTAAAGCGCAAAGTGGAGCGATTATTCGAACGGCTTAATATGGATCTCGATCCTAATGAATCTGTTGCAAATCTGACCGTAGCGAAGCAGCAAATGGTCGAGATCGCCAAGGCCTTATCTTATGATGCCAAGGTGCTCATTATGGATGAACCAACGGCAGCGCTCAGTGATTCAGAGATCGATGACTTGTTCATCATTATTAATCAGCTGAGGAGCAGCGGGGTTGGCATTGTTTATATTTCGCACCGGATGGATGAGCTGAAGCGAATTACCAACCGCATTACCGTCATGAGGGACGGTCGTTATATCGATACCGTTCCAACGGCAGATGTGACAAATGAGCAGATCATCGCGATGATGGTCGGACGTGAAATTTATGACAGCACAAAGCAGAATCGGATAGAGGGTACGAGTGAGACCGTTCTGGAGGTTAAGGGCCTCAGCCGTAAAGGCGCGCTACGGGATATTAACTTCAAGCTTCGTAAAGGGGAAATTATCGGATTCGCTGGTCTTATTGGAGCGGGGCGAACGGAAGTAGCAAGGGCGATTTTTGGTGCTGATCCGATAGATGCAGGTGAGATTACTGTGCGGGGACGCAAGGTTGTATTGCGACAGCCATTTGACGCTGTGCAGGCTGGTATCGGCTACTTGTCCGAAGATCGCAAGCGTTATGGCTGTATTGTGGAGATGGATGTGAAGACCAATGTCGCTGTCGCTTCGCTTAGGCAATATGCTAATCCTTTTGGCTGGGTGAACAGAGCGAGAATTGCGAAGGCGGCTGATCAGATTGTCGACATGCTGAAGGTGAAGACGCCGCATATTGACCAAGAGGTTAAGTTTCTCTCAGGCGGCAACCAGCAGAAGGTTGTCATTGGCAAATGGCTGACCAGAGACTGCGATATTCTTATTTTCGATGAACCAACACGTGGGATTGATGTAGGGGCAAAAAGCGAAATTTATAAGCTCCTGAATGATCTGGCTGCCAAAGGCAAGTCGATTATTATGATCTCTTCCGAGCTTCCGGAGATTCTTCGGATGAGCCACCGCATTATTGTCATGTGTGAGGGGCGCATCACCGGTGAATTGGATCGCGAGGAAGCGACGCAGGAGAAAATTATGCGATATGCGACTTTAAGAGCTTAAGGTAGAGATCATGCTTACGAAGTAAGAATCATAACAGATGGCATATAGCCATCTAAGGTGATAATTCTTTGGTCATGCTTACGAAGTAAGAATCATCACAGATGGCATATAGCCATCTAAGGTGATAATTCTTTTTAGGAGGATTCACAGATGAAAATGCAGCCGAAAGCCGAAATGGCCGGGGTTGGCAGTAAACAGACCGGCCTTATTCTGAAGCCGGGCGCCCTGCAACAGGTGCTTGCTTTTGCCAGCCTGATCGTCCTTATTCTCGTATTTACGTTCGCATCCAGTAACTTCTTTCAATTCTCGAATATCGTCGGCATTCTGCTCTCGACAGCCGTTACCGGCGTTCTGGCGCTAGGCTCTACTTATGTCATCATAACCGGCGGCATTGACCTGTCTGTCGGAACGGTGATGACTTTAAGTGCGGTTATGACTGGCGTGTTCATTACGTATTGGGGACTGCCTGTTCCAATTGGCATTGTTGGGGGCATCTTGACCGGTGCGATCTGCGGCCTGCTGTCCGGTGTGATGGTAGCCAAGCTTAAAATCCCGCCTTTTATCGCAACCCTTGCGATGATGATGATCGCCAAAGGTCTTGCTCTTGTTATCTCAGGCACGAAGCCAATCTACTTCAATGATGATCCCGTGTTCAGCGAAGTGTCGCAAGGTTCATTGTTTGACAAGATTATTCCGGGGTTCGCGATTCCGAATGCGGTCGTTATCTTTTTTATCGCTGCGATTATCGGAAGTGTGATCTTGTCGAAGACGATTGTTGGCCGATATAACTTTGCCCTCGGCAGCAATGAAGAAGCCACAAGGCTGTCGGGTGTTAACGTGAACTATTGGAAAATCGTCATCTACACCATTACCGGTATCTTCACCGGTCTTGCAGGTATTCTGATTGCTTCCCGCCTCAATTCCGCCCAGCCTGCGCTTGGCTCCGGTTATGAACTTGAAGCAATTGCTGCGGTTGTCATCGGGGGAACGTCACTTAGCGGCGGAAAAGGCACTATCGTAGGTACGGTCATTGGCGCTCTCATTATGAGTGTGCTGACGAACGGGCTGCGTATCTTATCTGTGCCGCAGGAATGGCAGACCGTTGTTGTTGGGATCGTCATTTTGCTTGCGGTGTATGCAGATATTCTGCGCCGCAGGAAAGCTTAGAATCGCTAGAGACTCTGGTCGTTCAGAGATTCTATAAATGAAACTATCCAAATCAAAGGGGAGATTTCGGTGAAGAAGTTTACGGCATTAGTGCTTGTTACGGCAATGGCTGTCCTGCTGCTTAGCGCATGTGGCTCGAACAATGATGCAAACAGCAAGTCGAGCGGGGGCAACGGAGGAACTAAGGCAAGCGGGGACAAAATTTATATTCCGGTTATTTCAAAAGGGTTCCAGCATCAGTTCTGGCAAGCGGTCAAATCCGGGGCAGAGAAAGCAGCAACAGAGTTCAACGTCGAAATTACGTTCGAAGGACCGGAGACAGAAGCGCAGGTCGATAAACAGATCGAAATGCTGCAAGCTGCTCTCGACAAGAAGCCTAGCGCGATTGGCTTTGCTGCACTCGACAGCCAAGCATCGATTCCTCTCCTGCAAAAAGCGAAGGACGCAGGTATTCCGGTCATTGCCTTCGACTCCGGCGTAGACAGCGACATTCCGCTGACGACGGCTTCGACAGATAACGTAGCTGCTGCAGCGCTTGCAGCTGACAAAATGGCTGAGCTGATTGGCGGATCTGGCGAGATTGGTGTCATTGTCCATGATCAGACTTCCGTAACCGGCGTTGACCGTCGTGACGGCTTCGTGAACCGGATCAAAGAGAAATATCCCGATATTAAGATTGTCGACATTCAATATGGCGGCGGCGACCACCTGAAATCGACGGATCTTGCGAAAGCGATGATGCAGGCGCATCCGAATCTGAAAGGCTTTTTTGGCTCAAATGAAGGCTCTGCAGTTGGGGTGATTAACGCGGTTACCGAGCTGAAGAAGGAAGGCCAAATTACAATAGTAGGCTTTGACTCCGGTAAAGCACAAATTGATGCAATTAAGAGCGGTGTGATGGCTGGAGCGATCACCCAAAATCCGGTTGGAATCGGATACGAAACAGTAAAAGCTGCGGTAGAGGCGATTCGCGGCGAGAAGGTCGAGTCTACGATCGATACAGGCTTCTATTACTACGACAAAACCAATATGGATAACGAAGAAATTAAAGCGGTATTATACGAATAAGAAATGGAATAGTAGATAAAAATAGCAGCCGAGTGTCATATTTACTGACGCGAAGCTGCTATTTTTCTGCCCGTTTTTTTGAAATGATCTTAGGATTGTGTTAGGCTTAAAAGAAAAGGCTGGAGGTCACGATGGCAAAAGAGCATAGAAAATTGTCTGCATTAGAGATGTTGAAAAGGGTCATTTTTATCACGATTGGTTCTGTATTAATGGGTGTAGCACTGGAATTATTCCTCGTACCTAATGATGTAATTGATGGTGGTATTACCGGTATTTCCATTATGGTATCCGAATTGACCCACTTACCCCTTGGTCTATTCATATTCCTCTTGAACATTCCATTCCTGTTCATTGGCTTTAAACAAATCGGCAAAACCTTTGCCTTTTCTACCCTTTACGGTATCGCTGTTATGTCAATTACGACTCAGCTGCTTCACCATGTAGATGCTTTTACGGAAGAAAAGCTGCTTGCCGTTCTATTTGGCGGTATTATACTTGGTGCCGGTGTTGGTCTTGCTATTCGCTTTGGCGGCTCGCTTGACGGAACGGAAATTGTTGCGATTCTTGCATCCAAGAAATTTGGTATGCCGGTCGGGCAAATCATTATGATTGTTAACGTATTCATCTTTATTCTCGCTGGATTTGTGTTTGAATGGAATTCCGCGATGTATTCGATGGTCACGTATTATTTGGCTACCAAAGTGATGGATATCGTTGTTGAAGGTATTGAAGAATCGAAATCAGTTACGATTATTTCAAGCGCTTATGAAGAAATTGCCGAGACCATTATGACACGTCTTGGACGGAGTACGACTTATATCCAAGCTAGAGGCGGTTATTCCCGCGAAGAGACGCAAATGGTCTATTGCGTAGTCAGCCGTCTGGAAGTTGCGAAGCTGAAAGCCATTGTACATGACATTGATACAAGTGCGTTTATCGCGATTGAGAATGTGGCAGACGTACAGGGCGGCGGTTTTACGAAAAAGAGTATCCACTAAGCGGCTCAAAGCTTGCTTAGCACAGCAGTGAGCCGGTCCGGGTAATCGGTAATGATGCCTGCGACTCCTGCTTGTATCAGGCGAGTCATCTCGGCCGGTTCATTGACTGTAAATACATTATAAATAACCCCTTGCTGGGCAGCTTCTGCGACCCAGTCCGGCAGTACTGCGTAATGTGAGGCATGCAGTGCGGCTGCCCCGATCGATAAAGCATATTTCCACGGGCGGTATAAGCCTTCCATATACAAAATGCCAGTTGGAATGTCAGGCGCAAGCCGTTTGCATTCGATCAGCGAGTAGTGATTGAAGCTGGAAAGTATAACCTGATCCGTCATGCCGAAGGCACGTACGGTATCGATGACTTTTTGCTCCAAACCGGGGTATTGCACGATACCGTTTTTTAACTCAATATTGACGAAGGTTTGAGTCCGCTTCGCCAGGGTAAGAAGCTGCTCGAGCGTTGGAATCCGTTCGTCCTTGAATGCAGGAGAGAACCAGCTTCCGGCATCCAGACACAGCAGCTCCTCGGACTGGACGTCAGCGACAAGCGCGTTCACACCCGTCGTCCGCTTCAGCTTCTCATCATGAATGAGTACAAGTTTACCGTCCTTTGTCATCTGGACATCTGTCTCAATCCCAGTTGCGCCAAGCGCGATCCCTCTCTCGAATGCGATCATTGTATTCTCCGGATAGTTGCCGGAAGCGCCTCGATGAGCATAATTCATTAATGTCGTCATAGTCGTTCTCCCTCTCCCATCACCATCATAAAATTGAATTAATTCCACTTTACTTTGGATTTGTTTGCTGTGTATTAATCTTCATTTATTCTTATGCTAAAATCGCGGATTGCATACCCCTAGGGGGTATGATATGATAGATCTAAGGCATACCCCCTGGAGGTATTTACGATGATTGAACAAGAGAAGACCGAGCATTGCCATCAAGAACAGCCGGAGAAAGAACGGAAGAGCCATCACTCCGATAAAATGAAATCTAATCTTGTATCTCGCCTGAATCGAATCGAAGGTCAGATTCGTGGTGTAAAGGCGATGATTGAGAAGGATACGTATTGTGATGATGTGCTTAATCAGATTGCTGCGGCGCAGTCGGCACTTAATAGTGTTGGGAAGCTTCTGCTGGAAGGTCATATGAAAAGCTGCGTGATGGAACGCATTCAGGCGGGAGAAAGTGAAGTAATCGACGAGCTGCTTGTGACAGTAAATAAATTAATGAAATAAGATCGGGAGGGATTTAAGTTATGGCAAACGTTACATTGAAGGTAGAAGGTATGTCGTGTGGACACTGTGTGAGTGCAGTTGAGAAGGCAGTTACCGGAGCAGGAGCAAGTGGTTCAGTTGATCTGGCAGCGGGCAAAGTAACTGTTCAGTATGACGATAAGAAAGTAACCCTTGAAGCGATCAAAGGTGCTATTGAAGAACAAGGGTACGATGTAGTTTAAGCTCCGAAAGCGTCTAACAGCACCTCTTAAGAAGCCTCTAAACCGCTGATTAAAGCGAGTTTGGAGGCTTCTTTGCTGATTATCAAATACCGGCTGTGGGTATATTGATAGGGACGATGGAAGGAGCGAATGAAATAATGCAACAGAAACGACATCGAAAAAATCGGCATCGCACATTACATATAGGACTTATGGCGGTTCTCTTATCCGCTGGCTATACAACGGGTAACACAGGCTGGGCGGCTTCTGCTTCTAAGGCTGATGCCTCAGCTTTAACAAGTTTTGGTCAAGTCAGCAATCGATCAACAGATAGAGAGACCGAATCCCATCACCACCATACAGAACATCACAATCAAGCTAATGAAGATGGCCAGAAGCAAGAAGCTGCTGTGGAGTGGAGCTTCTCGCCGAAGCAGCCAGTTGCTGGAGAGAGTACCCTTATTGAACTTGCTATTGCTGATGGAAATGGTCAGCCCGTTCAAAGCTTTGCGCTTAACCATGAGAAGGAGATCCATTTAATTGCTGTCAGCAGCGATTTAAGTGAGTTTCAGCATCTTCATCCGGCGGATGAAGGATCAGGTCATTTTATGGTTGAGGCTATATTCCCGAAAAGCGGAACGTACAAGCTGTTTGCTGATTTTATCCCAGCGGGTGGCGAGCATCAGGTCGCTCAGACTGAAGTTGTGGTAGGAGGTAAGACGGCTGCTGCACAGCCGCTTGTCCCTGACAAACAACTGGTTAAGACGATAGCGGGAACGCAGGTGACACTTGAAATTGAAGCGCTCCGGGCAGGACAAGAGAATACACTAACGTTCTCATTCAAGGACGCGGTTACCGGCAAGCCCGTACAGGATATGGAGCCTTATCTTGGTGCGGCCGGGCATGTCGTCATTATAAGCTCTGACATCAAGCAGTACTTACATGTTCATCCGAAGGAAGGGCAGTCAGCTGGACCGGTGGCAGCATTTGAAACAAGTTTTCCTGCACCGGGTCTCTATAAAGTATGGGGCCAATTCCAACGGCATGGCGATAACTTCATCGTTTCCTTCACTTTAAAAGTTGGGGAATAAGCATAGCAGCAGTCACCCTTGAGCAACCTAGGTCAATAATGGAAGTGAAGGGATGGTTTGTGAATCATGAACGATAAGATAATCTCGATTCTTGAAGGCAAAATTCGGCATGTGGAGAGTGAGGACGGCGAAATTTATTTGGTTGGTCCAATCAAGCTGCCGGTCAATCTTGATGAGGAAACGGTCATTTTCCATTGGTACTGCTGGCTGCTGTGCAAGGAAGAGACGGATAAGCTGGAAGATATTATTCACAAGTTGTCAGGCGCTAATCTCGCGGAAATGCAGCAGTCCAGCGTACTTGTCTATGGCGATTTCGAGCATGCGGAAGAGGCCTTTATCCGGATGCATAGCATCTGCCATACCGGCGATATCTTCGGCAGCAAGCGCTGTGACTGTGGCTATCAGCTGCATCAGTCGATGAAGATGATCGTATCGCATGGCTCGGGAGCGTTATTCTATCTGGCTAATCATGAAGGCCGCGGCATTGGCCTGTTCAGCAAAGCGATGGCGTATTTACTGCAGGAGCAGGGCTACGATACGGTAGAGGCAAACTTGAATTTGGGCTTTGTTGATGACTCACGCAACTACAGTGATGCGATCCGCGTGCTGCGTGCCTTGCGGCCACAGAACAAGCCGGTGACCCTGATTACGAACAATCCGAAAAAACTTGAGGCACTCCGTTCTGCGGGGCTTGATGTGGAGGACCGAATCCCGCTGTGGGGTGATGTTTCTGAATATAACGAGAAATATTTGCAGACCAAAATCAACCGGTCCGGCCATCTGGTCAGCGGCTGTCCGGATCAGTAGCTGTCCATCGTACATTCGTCCTATTTTACCCGTGCTATGATATAATCCATCTAAAAGCGAAGCGATGGAAGCGGGGGCGAATCGCGTGACTTGGCAATCGAATCGGGACGGGGCAATACCTGAAGTGAAAGGTGAAATGGCTCTTGAAAACTTCCGTTTAGCGTTCCAGCTGGTGGGTACGCATTGGCGGACAGTAGACAAGGGCTGGTCCTATTTCGAGCATCAGCATCCGCTATTGGAGCTGAATCTGATGCTGCAGGGGCGCCAGCTAACGAAGGTTTCAGGTGTTGAATATGTGCAGCAGGCAGGAGATTTACTGCTCATTCGTCCTGATGAGTTGCATTACAGCCGCAACGCGGCGGATGAGCCAATGTCCTATTTCGCACTGCATCTTGATGTAGATGATCCAGATTTGTATTACCTGCTCGGCCGGATTGAGCAGCACCTGTTCGAAGCAGGTTCAACGATTGTGCTGCAGCTGATGCCCCATAAACGATGAGAAAAAGAACAGTCCAGCTAGAGCCAGCGATATTCGGTACGGTCAACACGGTTATTATGATTGCGCTGGCCGTAGTTACACTCTATCCCTTCTTGAATACGCTCGCCGTATCCTTTAATGCGGGGCTAGATACGATTCGAGGCGGTATTTATATTTGGCCGAGGATATGGACTCTCAAGAACTACAAAGCGGTATTTATAACAGGGACAGTGTTTAATGCTTTCTATATTTCGGTTGCTCGTACGATAATAGCAACGCTGCTCAGCTTGTTCCTGACAATGATGCTGGCTTATACCGTCAGCCGGAAGGAATATGCCTTCCGTAAGGTGATTACGATTATTATCGTTATGACCATGTACTTCAACGCAGGTCTGATCCCGTACTACTTCTTGATCAAGGATCTTCATATGTTGAATACCTTCATGATGTACGTTGTGCCGGGTCTTGTCAGCGCATTTAATATGATCGTTATCCGTACCTATATTGGTACGTTGTCGGAAAGCTTGATCGAATCAGCAAAAGTAGACGGCGCAGGCGACTTCCGCATCTTCATGCAGGTTATTCTTCCGCTTTGCCAGCCAGTGCTTGCAACCGTGGCTTTGTTCGTAGCGGTGGGACAGTGGAATTCCTGGTTTGATACCTTCCTGTTCACGTCTTCGAAGCAGGAGCTCAGCACACTCCAGTACGAGCTGATGAAGCTTCTCTCTTCGTCGATGAACTCGAACAGCAACCCGGCTCTCCAGAATGGTGCCGACCCGAACGCGGCAAAAGCGATGGTTACACCACTCTCCATCCGCGCTGCAATCACGATCGTAGCGTCCGTACCAATCCTGGTTGTGTATCCGTTCCTTCAAAAGTACTTCGTGGTTGGTATGCAGCTTGGTAGCGTAAAAGAATAGTCGGGCATTATACGCAAACTGCGCATTCTTCCGATCGCCATTACTCGTGGAAGCCTGTAGGATAAAAAAATCAAAAGCAATAGTGGTGCAGGAATAACTCCTGTACCGCTATTGCTTTTTTAGTCTTTCTTTCAGAAAGCTTTTAGCGTTCGCCATTGCCCCTGAATTTCATCCGCTAAGCGGATAATTCGAAGAAATTCGGGGGCAACAGCGATCGGAAGGACGTTATGCCCGCGCAGCGACAACTCACCTTTAATAAATCTCTACATTATTAGGATTATTACGGCCAACTTCTTTACTTAATTCCTCGAATGATTTCACTTTTCCATGTGTAGGATGCTGCGTATGCTTGCGTTGCTTCCATGCGTTTTCTCTGCGGTTTTTTGGCGATGTCATGATAATAACCTCCCTTCCTAAGCTATAGGTTGGCGCTTTGAGCGGTGAATCATGCAGAAGAGAACGCTCCTCATAATTTAGGCGAATTAGGAAATGATAACCTGTAATAATGAACGGTGGTGACAATAGTGCCGACGAAACCGAAAGCCAGAAGTATGCCAGAGGGCCAATTGGATCATCACGCCATTGATCAATTCAAGGACGTACCTATCCGATCAACCATCGAAGAGAACAATAAAATCATGGAAGAGCTGTTTAAGGACAGCTCGGATATCGTCCTCCGTAAATTTGATATCGAAAATGGCCCCAAAGCAATGCTGTGTTACGTTGACGGTATGGTAACGACGAGTGCCGTTGATGCTGCATTGCAGGCGCTTATGATATTTGAAGGTGACGCTTTTACCATTGACCGGATTGCCGAGCAGACACTTCCGGTTACCCAAGCCTCCAAGATCCAGTTCTTTAAAGAGCTTTTAACTAACCTCTTGTCAGGTGACAGCGTTCTGTTCGTAGACGGACAGGATAACGCAGTTTGCCTGGGATTGCGAGGCGGTATACGCCGCAGTGTTGCTGAGCCTGAGACAGAGACGGTTGTTCGTGGTCCACGCGAAGGCTTTAATGAGCATCTTCGGACAAATACGTCATTAGTACGAAGTAAAATCAAGTCTCCCCGGCTAAAGATGAAATCTTTTGTGATTGGGACAGAGACCAATACCAACGTCATTCTTGCCTATATGGCCGGAATTGTGAATCCGAAATTAGTCGAAGAAGCGGAGAAGCGTTTAAGCAGAATCAAGATCGACGGTGTGTTGGAGAGCGGATATATTGAAGAATTTATCCAGGATCAAGGTTACTCACCTTTCCCTCAAGTACAGACAACAGAACGACCGGATACGGTTGCAGCCGCTCTATTAGAGGGACGAGTTGCGATAATGGTCGATGGAACGCCGTTTGCCTTAATCGCTCCTTTTGGCTTTTGGCAGTGGCTGCAGGCCAGTGAGGATTACTATGAGCGGTTCATGGTATCCACTTTATTGAGGTGGCTCAGAATGGCAAGCTTGTTTGCTGCCTTACTGTCCCCAGCATTATATATCGCGGTCTCGACTTTTCATCCGGAAATGATTCCAACAAACCTATTGCTTAGTATCGCAGCATCACGTGAAGCGATCCCTTTCCCAGCCGTTGTAGAGGCACTCATTATGGAGATTGCCTTCGAAGCTTTGAGGGAAGCGGGCGTCCGGCTCCCTCGAACTGTCGGTCAAGCAGTCAGTATTTTGGGAGCACTGGTTGTTGGTCAAGCTGCGGTACAAGCAGGGATCGTGTCAGCTGCAATGGTTATTGTCGTATCGATGACGGGGATTGCTTCCTTTACCCTTCCACGTTATAACGCGGCTATCTCCATTCGGATGCTGCGTTTTCCATTAATGCTGCTTGCCTCCGTTTTTGGCCTGCTTGGCATTATGATTGGCGTGATGGTTATAGTTGGTCACTTGGCGAAGCTCACAACATTTGGGGTTCCTTACCTTGCGCCAGTAACACCGGTTGATGTTTCAGATTTGAAAGATGTCCTGGTGCGTGCTCCATGGTGGAAGATGAGAAAACGTCCGAAATATTTGGGGACAGATAATATTAGGCGCCAAGATCCACAGCAATAACAGTAGAGGAGGAGAGTCCTGTCTATGAAGATGAAGATAATCAGAATAATGCGCAAGTCTTTAATAGGAATTGTCCTTCTAGGCATGCTCCTCCTGCTGTCGAGCTGTTGGGATCGGCGTGAAATTAATGACGTGGCGTTCGTACTGGCCAGCGCAATTGATAAAGAAGGCGATAATATTCGAGTGAGTGTTCTTATTCCACTTCCCGGGAATATGGGGGGCACCGGCTCCGGCGGAGGTGGAGGCTCTGGCGGGCAAAAGCCATTCGCGATCAAGACAGATACGGGGAAAACCGTCCGTGAAGCAGTATCGAAACTCCAATTCCGCCTGCCTAGGCATTTATTCTTTGGGCATCGTCGGGTCATTATTATTGGGGAGGATCTGGCGAAGCAAGAAGGGATATTGACAATGATTGATGCCGTAACCCGTACACCCGAGAACCGGTTAACCGCCTTTATCGCGATCTCCGAAGGCAAAGCGGTGGATCTCCTTAATGCAGATACACGTCTCGAACGTTTTTCAGCGGAGTCCATGAGGGAACTGCTTCAATCGGATGCAAGTGTTCGTGTTTCGTTAAAGGATGTCATCAGCAAGGTTATTGCTGTCGGAAATGATGCATTCTTTCCTTATATGGAGAAGGTGAAGACGAAAATCAAAGGTCAGGAAGCGGAAGATATTTTGATTGAGGGCTTTGCCTTGACCCATGACGGCAAGATGAAAGGTGTACTCAATGGCAATGCAGCTATTGGTCTGAGACTTCTGAATCACCAATTCCGCAGCTACGACGAGACGTTTAACGATGAAGGGAATTACCTTACTATAGCGATTAATCAGGCTGATGTCAGTATCAAGCCTGTGATGACGAACGGGACGTTGTCTTTCCGAATTCATTCGACAGTGAAAGCAAGTGTAAATGAAGATCGCAATTTAGATCGGAATTATGATGACTATAAGCAGCGCAGGCAGATTGAGCTGATCGTGCAGCAACGGGTCATTGATAATATAAAGCTCGCTATTGCGAACATGCAACGTGCAAATAGTGATGCAATCGGTTTTGGTCTGTATGTGCATCGTGCCTTTCCACAGCTATGGACCAAGCAATATCGTGATGAGTGGGAGACGATTTTCAGAGAGACCAAGTTTGAAGTTACAGCGACAGCGAATTTGTTCCGACTAGGCATGAGCGGTGAGAACCTGGGAAGGAAGGATCAGTAGGATGGATATTGGTTTTATCGTATTTGTGATCGTTCTATTGATCGGTACCGCTGTGGTTAAATGGAAAAACATGAAAAATTTATCCAGCAAGATGATGTTTTTCACCATCGTCGGTTTGATTGTAATACTGATCATCATCTGCATCAAACATAAAGCGTACTCCATCATGAGTGTGTCCGTCATACGGAATATGGTGATGGGCTTGTATGATTTGATGAAAGAATAGGGGAGCTAATATGCAAGATCGTATGAAAGTAACCGCGCTGCAGATGTCGCTGCTCGTCGCATCGTTGCTTATTGCTTCAAATATGATTACGATGCCAACGGCGTTAACGATGGCGGCTCAACAAGATGCATGGTATGCTTATTTGTTTTCGATCCCATACGGGATCGGAATGGCTTATATCATGTGGAGATTGGTACGCTCCAGCCCGGAGAAAAACATGTATGAAATCATGCAGCAATCCTTGGGTAAGTGGTTTGGAGGATTGATGAACGGGGTATTAATTGCGTATTTGTCTATGGATTTGATCACACAGCTTCGCATCTATAGTGATTTTTTTAGTTCCTCCATCTTACTGCGAACGCCGCAGATTTACATCCTGCTGATGACGATGCTGCTGCTGGCCTATTATGCAGGGGGCTCCATGGAGCATTTGTTCAGGACAAATGTTGTGTTTATAACCTTATTCATAGGGTTCTACACGCTGACTCCCATATTTCTGCTTAATGAAATTGATTTGAATAAGCTTCAGCCATCCCTTAGTAATGGTGTTATTCAACCGTTAAAGGGAGGATTTTTAGCCATTGGCTCTTTTACGGATCTTATTGTGTTTGGTGCGTTTCTTCACCATGTGAGAAAGCCTCGAGACATTTATATCGCGATGAAAACAGGTGTTATATACTCCGCGTTTATGCTTACCATCTGGTTATTCTGTGTTGTCAGTGTCGTCAGCCCGATCCTTTCTACACGGCTCATCTATATTGGCTGGATTCTCGTTCAGCAGATTCATGTGACAGACTTTTTGGATAGAATTGATTTGTTTCTAATCAGTTTGTATGTTCCGATCCTCCTCATCAAATTTGCTGCGGTGTACATTGCTATTTTGACGGGGATTGCTTCTTATACGAAACAAAAAAAGTTCGACTTTATTAATCTGCCGGTAGGGATTGTAGTTACCATCCTGGCATCAATAACGTTCAATAACACAGATGAAGTTTCACAGTTTTACGCCTTTGGTATTACGCCAATCTCGATTTGTGTTCAGTTCATATTCCTTGCGGGCTTATTTATTGGTCTAGGGATTAAGAAGAGAAAAAGTCAGCCAGCTGACCTCAAAGTAAACGGTTCAGGGATCGGGGTATGGCTGATGCTGGCCGGGGGAGCAGCGGCTATTATTGCTGGTGCTACGGTTGGCAATCAGCATGGTTATTACGGTCTGACTAGTGCTTGTCTATTCGTCTGCTTCCTGCTGGTATGTGTGTATTTCAGTATGAGGGAGTTTGCTAAAGCAATAGGGAAAAGGACATAGACATGGATAACGGCACCCGAGAATCGGGTGCCGTTGGTTTGTGTAACGTATATTTAACCTCAGCGGTAGTATGTACTGACCGCAGGTTCATATCCCTTGTTAATTGCAACAAGATTAATGTGAGATGATTATCTTGCGCATACTTTGGGTTGCTTTGTGTAACGGACAAAGCAGCTTGTAAGCATACTTTAAAACAACGAAAGCCCTGCCTCTCTTCCGTCCTTGCGGCTCCTAGACCGCGCCAGTGTGAATCAAAGTTCTTACTGTACGTAAGGATTTGGAATTAACAGAAAAGAAAAATCTTATTCGAGGAAATCTTGAATTTTTCTGTTTTGGAGGGATATACAGGGGTTAAATATAACACAACTTTTATAGTATATATCGATCAGCCAGAAAAAGCAAGGAAAATACAAAAATTGTTAGGTCCACTTTGCGGCCCAAAGCTTCATTTGCTTCAAGATATGATGGAGATCCTCACCCTTAGGTGTTAGGGTGTATTCTACTGTAACGGGAACAGTCGCGAATACGTGTCGCTCAAGCACTCCTTTTTCCTCCAAATGGCGAAGGGTACTAGTGAGCGCTCGTGGACTAACAGCCGGAATTAGACGCTGCAGTTCGCCAAATCTCCTTGTGCCGCAGAACAGCTCTCTGATTACGAGAAAAGCCCATTTTCCTCCGATAACGTCCAGCGTTTTCTCAATATTGCATTCAATGGTGACAGGTTCTTTTGGTACGTAATTATCAGCATGCATGTTCATTCAAGCCCCTTTCTTACATAAGGATATGTAACTACATTTAGTATAGTATATATATTAGAAATAATAAATTAAAAAAACATTCACTACTTTAAAAAAGATACGGACTGTCATACACTAAGCCTTGAAAGATACTAGGCGGAGGGATGAACAGACGATGAAATATAGAAGACTTGGGAACAGCGGCCTTAAAGTAAGTGAGATCGGACTAGGCAGCTGGCTCACATACGGAGATGCGACGGAGAAGGAGACGGCAGGACAATGTATCCGGCTTGCTTATGAGAGCGGTATCAATTTCTTTGATACGGCTAATGCCTACAATCGTGGAGAAGCTGAGAAGGTCATGGGGGATGCGCTAAAGGATTATCGTCGCAGCAGCTACGTGCTTGCTACCAAAGTATATTTCCCTATGGATGCAGGACCCAATGACCGTGGACTATCCCGTAAGCACGTAATCGAGCAATGTGATGCAAGTCTGAAGAGACTTGGTACTGATTACATCGATTTGTATCAATGCCATCGTTATGATCCGGAAACACCTGTCGAAGAAACGCTGCGTGCTTTAGATGATCTTGCTGCTTCTGGCAAAATTCTATATGCGGGTATTAGCGAATGGACAGGCGCTCAAATTACGGACGCTGTCGGAATTGGCAAACGGCTTGGCCTTCGTCCGCTTGTGTCTAACCAGCCTATTTACAATATGATTGAGCGTTACATTGAGAAAGAAGTATTGCCAGTGAGTGAACGTGAAGGATTAGGTCAGGTTGTGTTCTCTCCACTTGCGCAGGGCGTATTGACGGGGAAATACAAACCGGGTCAAGCAGCTCCTTCGGATAGCCGTGCAGCCAATAAACAGACGAACTTTGTTATTAACAGCTATATGCGTGATGATGTCCTGACTTGTGTGCAGCAGCTGGAGCAGCTCGCAGCAGAAATCGGAGCGACGTTGTCGCAATTTGCGCTTGCTTGGGTGCTTCGTCAGCCTGGAGTAAGCTCGGCTATTATTGGTTCGAGTCGTCCTTCACAAATCGAGGAAAATTTGAAGGCTGTTGATCTCACTTTAACGTCTGATATTCTTGCGCGTGCAGATGCGATTTTGTCCGAGATTAACGGCTTTGCTCCACTTCGTTAAGAGTCAATCATATTATTTCATTCCTTCATTTAAATAAGGTATGATGGGTTCAATGAAGGGATGGAACGTATGAAGCTGTATTTGCTTAGAGGTTATAACTTCTTTTATTTCTCGATGTTCGCGATGTTCTTGTCCTTCCTTCCGTTGTACTTCGCGGCGAAAGGCATTTCGGCATCAGAGATCGGAATGATATTAGGTACGGGCAGCATTATCGGCGTAATCTCCCAGCCGTTATGGGGGATGATCAGCGATAAATATAAAACGATAAAAGTTGTTCTGCTGATCCTGCTGACCGCATCCATTGGTCTAGGCATTTTGTTATTCTCGGTTTCGCTCCTGTCTGCGGCTTTTGTTTTGACTGCTGCTATGTACTTTTTCTTAATGCCTGCTGATCCTTTGACGGAGAGCATGAATTTTCGTCTCGCGGAAAAGAGTGGGGTAAGCTTCGGTTCAATCCGCATGTATGGAGCACTAGGCTATGCCGTTGCTTCCTATATAATTGGTTACGTTGGTGACCAGTACGGCATGGACAGCTTCGTGTATTTGTATGCTGCTTATGGAGTCATTACGTTGGTATTGTGTATTTCGTTACCAGAAACACCTGCAGCAGGGAAGCCAGTTGCTTGGCGTGATATGCTGCCCTTTTTCCGGGACAAGCGTACGGTACAGTTTCTACTGCTCGTCTTGTTAATTGCGATCCCGCATCGGATGAATGACAGCTATGTTGGCCTGTATGTTCAAAGCCTTGGCGGAGGAGTAGGGATGGTGGGGCTGGCCTGGTTTATTATGACCCTGGCTGAGGTGGTCTTCTTTGCTCTGATCCATCGGTTTATCAAACCGGGCAAAGAGCTCCAGGTCATCTCGCTTGCCGCAGGTGTTTACGTCATTCGGTTTGCGCTGTCGGCCTGGTGGGATGATCCGGTAGCTATAGTGTGGCTTCAACTGCTGCAAGGGTTATCATTCGTCTTGTTCTATGCTGCATCTATTCAATATCTATATACCTTAATCCCTGAGCAATGGAAAGCAACCGGACAAACGATACTCGCCATGCTGCTGTTTGGCATATCAAGTATTATATCTTCTACAGTTGGCGGCTGGCTGTTTGATTGGATAGGGGGACCCGCGCTTTATGTATGCATGTCAGTCTTATCCTTCATTGGGGTATGCAGCGGATTACTTATACAAAACAATCAAAAAAGGATCAGGGCGACCTAATGGCGACCTGATCCTTTTTTTTCACTATATTAATAGGAAGAGATTTTTTCGTTTAAGCTTGAGCGGATTAATTTGTCGGGATAATGGACTGTCCGCCACGGTGCTTGGCACGCATATTTTCGTAATCTTTAATTTGCTGCGGCATAATATTACCTCCAGCGAACTGGTACTTCACCAAGGTGTTAAAGTCTTGAAGCCATGGGGTTAGAGAATGATTCATCCAAGCCTGCTTGGCGTATTCATTAAGTTCATTTACAAAATCCATATTTGCGGAGATATGCACTTCTTGAACAGCAGGTGCAAGCTCCCTTACTTTTACGGCTACGGTCTGTTTAAGCTCATCGGACAGCATGCTGTGATCATTAACAGTAAATAAGGAGTTATACGGACTAACCAGCTGGCGATTATCCCAACGCTGGCTGCCTGTATCATGGTTGTATACGCCTTCGCTTGAACCACTTCGATTCTGCTCGTCAGTATGGCCTGTACTTTTGGTCCCAACAGCGGTCCAGTCAAGCGCAAGGCCAACATAAGCATTCTTGTCGGTCAGCATGACAATTGATGAGCCAACGCCGCCAAGCTTAGATACTTCATTAGAAAGTGTGTTGCTGTATTCGAAAAAGGTGTTGTCATGCTGATACGGGTTGTTTGCGGAAGAGGTACCATACATCTTACTGCCATGCATTTTGGCATCACCGGCTTTACGGCTGCCATAATCATGGTCACTGCTTTGGATTTGCTTCTCATAGCCACACGCTGCAGTCATGCTAATTAGTAAACAAGAAATCAATAATCCGGCCACTCGTTTGTTCAAGACAAATCAGCCTCCATTCGGGCGGTTATAGGAATAGGTTCTGTAGGGAACGATGAAATATACGCTTCAACCTCCATACATAATTGACCATGGGTTTGGTGCACAATGTAGGGTAGGGAAACGGTGTAAGAAAATGCTTTGTCAAACCCGCGAAGCCATGAAAATACGGGCTTTTTGACAGCTTTGAGAACAATTTGTGAACTCTCTGTGGAACATTGACAAATAAGTACAGCAACTTTATATTTAATAAAGTGATTTAGTTCCAGTAGTTGTCATAACATCTGTGAAACACGCAGTTTGCCGCATTATTCCTTAAATGATAGCATCTGCGAAAACGTCAAAAGTGGGGTTGATTATTGATGAATCGGTGGCAGTTTTTTAGAAAGCTTGCGCCGCTTCTGGCCTTGATGGTGCTCGTGCTGTCGGCATGCGGACGGAGTGACCTGTCCACGCTGAGGCCCCAAGGTCCTGTAGCGGAAGAGCAATTCGGACTGATGAAGCTGGCGATCTCGATCATGTTAATCGTGATTGTTGTCGTGTTTGCGATTTCTTTCTATGTAATTATTCGTTTCCGCAGACGTCCTGGCGACAAGACGATTCCGAAGCAAGTAGAAGGTAACCATAAGCTGGAGATTATTTGGACAGTTATTCCGATTATCCTCTTGATTATCCTTGGTGTACCAACTATTCAATCGGTATTTAACCTCTCAAAGGATCACACAAAAGATCCGGATGCGGTTAAGGTTGTCGTTACGGCTCACCAATATTGGTGGGAATTCGAGTATCCTGAACTCGGTATTAAGACTGCGCAGGAATTGGTTATTCCTAAAGGCAAGACAATTTCCATTGAAGCGAAATCAGCAGACGTTCTTCACTCGTTCTGGATTCCGTCTCTTGCCGGTAAAATCGATGCTAACCCAGGAGCAAACGTTAACATTATGTACTTCTCGGCTCCAAAAGAAGGCGTTTACTTAGGTAAATGTGCTGAGCTTTGCGGACCTTCGCATGGCCTTATGGACTTTAAAGTAAAATCGGTGGACGAGTCTTCGTTCGACCGTTGGACTGCAGCATTGCAGGCTCCGACTGCGCTTCCAAGCGACCCAGCTATTAAAGAAGCCTTTGTCAGCAAATGTTTGACTTGCCACGCTGTAGGCGATCAAGGCGGTCCTGCATTCCCTAACCTGACAGGTGTTGGTAGCCGTGAGACTGTCGGCGGTATCCTCGTTAACACTGATGATCCGAAATATTCCAATGAAGGTTCGACTTATGACAACCTGCATCGTTGGATAGAAGATCCGTCGGCTGTAAAACCTGGCACACTTATGCCTAAGGTTGACTTAACACAACAAGAGCTTGACGGAATTTCGAAATATTTATCGGAACTTAAACTCGACTACGAACAATAATCATCGGTGATTAAAGGAGGTACCTACCTTGGCTCATGGACATGCGGTTAAACGTTATTCCGGCCTGATGGACTGGCTGACAACGGTTGACCACAAAAAAATCGGTATTTTGTATTTAATCGCCGGAGGTTTTTTCTTCCTTGTCGGCGGTTTGGAAGCGCTACTTATTCGGATTCAATTATGGAAGCCGCTTAATGATTTCGTTAGTGCGGATACATATAACGAGCTGCTTACGATGCATGGTACAACAATGATCTTCCTAGCGGCGATGCCAGTCATCTTCGCTTTGATGAATGCGATTGTGCCGCTACAGATTGGCGCACGTGACGTTGCGTACCCATTCGTAAACGCAATTGGTTTTTGGACATTCTTTTTTGGAGCAGTACTCCTGAATGTAAGCTGGTTTACTGGCGCAGCACCAGATGGTGGCTGGACAGCTTATGCTCCGCTCTCGGGCTCTACTTTCAACGGCGACCACGGTATGGACTATTACGTACTTGGTTTGCAGATCGCCGGTATTGGTACACTTGTTGGTGGTATTAACTTCTTGGTAACGATTATTAATATGCGTGCTCCAGGAATGACCTTCATGCGTATGCCGATGTTTACATGGTCGGTATTCATTACTTCGGCACTGATCTTGTTCGCATTCCCAGCTCTTACAGTTGGCCTTGCGGCTCTCATGTTCGACCGCGTATTTGATGCAAACTTCTTTGATCCTTCAGGCGGCGGTAACGCAGTCCTCTGGGAGCATATTTTCTGGATCTTCGGGCATCCTGAGGTTTACATCCTCATCCTGCCGGCCTTCGGTGTTATTTCCGAGGTTGTCAGCACATTTTCACGTAAACGGTTGTTCGGTTATAGCTCGATGGTATTCGCTACCATCCTGATCGGCTTCCTTGGCTTCATGGTATGGGCGCATCACATGTTCACAACAGGTCTTGGACCAGTTGCGAACGGCTTGTTCTCCATTGCAACAATGCTGATCGCTGTACCTACTGGTATCAAGATCTTTAACTGGCTGTTCACCCTTTGGGGCGGCTCGATTAAATTCACAGCAGCGAACCTGTTCGCTGTTGGCTTTATCCCAACATTCGTAATGGGTGGTGTAACCGGCGTTATGCTGGCTGCTGCTCCTGCGGACTTCCAGTACCATGATTCATATTTCGTAGTTGCGCATTTCCACTACGTTATCGTAGGCGGACTTGTACTTGGTCTATTCTCAGGCTTGCACTACTGGTGGCCTAAGATGTTTGGCCGCATGTTGAATGAAGGTCTTGCAAAGCTGACGTTCTGGACATTCTTTATCGGCTTCCACTTAACGTTCTTCATCCAGCATTTCCTTGGTCTGATGGGTATGCCTCGCCGGATCTGGACTTATCTGGACGGACTTGGCTTCAACGAAATGAACATGATTAGTACAGTTGGCGCAATGCTGATGGGTCTTGGTACAATCTTCTTCCTTCTGAACGTCGTTATTACTGCATTCAAACCTAAGAACGCAGCAAACGATCCTTGGGAAGATGGACGTACTTTGGAGTGGACGATTCCTTCGCCAGCTCCAGAATACAACTTCAAGCAAACTCCGCTTGTTCGCGGTTATGATGCATACTGGAAAGAAAAAATGGACGGTCATACGGAAATGACACCGGCTGAGCCGATTGGTTCAATCCATATGCCATCCCCATCTATTCTGCCTTTGTTCATGGCGATTGGCTTGTTTATTACAGGTCTTGGTCTTATGTACTCACATGGCGAATGGGGTAAAATTGCTGGTATTGAAGCAGGATTTGTAGTAGGCGGTATTGGTTTGATCATTACATTCGCATGTATGATTATCCGCTCGCTGATCGACGATCATGGCTTCCATATCGAACCAGAAGAACTGCAAGATAAGGGGGTAAAAGCATGAGTGCACATTCCCATACTGAAGGCCAATTGCCTCATGAGCCTGAAAAAGCAACCCTCGAGGGTCGCAATAAGATTCTTGGTTTCTGGTTATTCCTTGGTGCGGAAACGGTATTGTTCGGAACGCTGTTCTCAGCGTTCCTGGCACTTCGCGATCAAGTGCTGGATGGACCAACATCGCAAGAGCTGTTCGAGCTTCCGCTCGTTGCACTTGCAACAGGCTTGCTCTTAACATCCAGCTTGACGAGCGTATTCGCTACACAAGCACTGCACATGCAAAAGGTTAAAGCTATGATCGGCTGGCTGATCATTACCGTAATCCTTGGTCTTGGCTTCCTTGGTCTTGAGATTTATGAGTTCTCGAACTATGTACACGAAGGCCATGGCTTTACAACGAGTGCATTCAGCTCCTCGTTCTATACGCTGGTTGGCTTCCACGGCGCTCACGTAGCGTTTGGTATCGTGTGGATCTCGCTCTTGATCGGACAATTGATGAAGAAAGGCCTGACGGTCGTAACGGCTCCAAAAGCGTACGTGGCCGGCATTTACTGGCACTTTATCGACGTTGTCTGGGTATTTATCTTCACCGTCGTTTACCTGATGGGAAAGGTGGGCTAATCCATGGCAAGCAATCTCTCCAACTCCACGGAGGAACAACGTCCGGTACGCCATAAGGTCGAAGGACCTAAGAAACACATCATTTCCTTTATCTTCTCGATCCTGCTGACACTGATCGCATTCGCGGCAGTTGCCGGCGGTGAGATTAACAAAGACTTCATTTACATCATTCTTATCGGCTGCGCAATCTTGCAAGTCTTTGTACAGATGGCGTTCTGGATGCATATGAAGGATCGCGGTCACACTTTCGCGATAATCGGTATTTTGTTCGGCGTATTCGTCGTATTCACTTGTGTTATCATGGCCGAGTATTGGGCTTGGTGGTAACATTAACGCATAATTGAAAAGAGGAGGGTTCCCAGTTTTTGGGTCCCTCCTCTTTTGCAGATATTTGAAAGGAGCTGTCATCAATGCTAGGCTTACAGTATTTCAGCTTTGAAGAGTTGTGGACCCCATGGTTTATGTTCTTCATGATCGCCGTTGTAATTCTCTACTTCTATCTGATCGGACCATGGCGGGAGAAGCATGCACCACAGGAAGATAAGGCAACGATGTGGCAAAAGATCATGTTCGTAGCTGCAGCAATCATGTTCTACCTTGTACAAGGAGGACCTTTCAACTTGATGGGTCACATGATGTTTACGTTCCATATGATTGATATGTCTGTCTCTTATTTGATTGTGCCGCCTATGCTGCTTCTCTCGATTCCCAGCTACATCTGGCAGCGAATGTTTGCTGCTCAAAGCTGGAAGAAGCTCAGTTTTATGATGCATCCAATCGCTTCTATTCTGACTTTTAATATGCTGTTCTCGATGTACCATGTACCGCTTATCAATGACTATGTGATGACACATTTTTGGCTTCACAGACTTGTTTATCTCATCTTATTAGTTGCTGCCATGCTAATGTGGGCGCAGATCGCGAACCCTGTTCCTGCATGGAATCGACTGACTGATCTGAAGAAGATGGCTTACGTATTTGCGAACGGTGTATTACTCACACCTGCATGTGCCTTTATTATTTTCGCCAGCACTCCGATGTATGCGGTGTATAGTGATCCCGATACTTGGGTGAAGGCGATGGGGTATTGCGTAACCGGTGATCCATCCGTGCTGCTTGAGAAGTTTAGTGGTCCGCAGTTCTTTAATCTTCTGTCCAGTCCGGCAGAGGATCAACAGCTTGGCGGTATCGTCATGAAGCTGCTGCAAGAGTTCATGTACGGCGTTATTTTGGCCTATATCTTCTTCCATTGGTTCAAACGTGAGCATAAGGATGACGATGTAACAAATGTGACAAATGAAGCGCCAATTGAGTTACCCAACTTGAACAAAGGCACGGTATAATAGAGCAGAGCAGATGTGATAATAGACTTCCGTGTGATAATTCTTAAAGCGTAAGCTTTCGATGTAAGAATCATCACTAACTGTCGATTGTTGACAATTGTATGATAATTCTTTAAGCGTATGCTTACGATGCAAGAATCATCACGAACAGTCTATTCCTAGACATTCGTGTGATAATTCTTTTTAGGTGGGATAGTCATTGGATAAGTACACACTTTTTCCTACGATCAGTACGAGCTTTATCGTCATAAGCGCGATTCTGGTCGCGATCGGCTGGAATCTGGCAATTAAACGGAAGCTCGATCAACATAAGAAGGTGATGATTGCAGCGGCTATTGCTGCGATTATATTCTTCATTATCTATTCATCACGGACAATTATTGTTGGCAATACCGAATGGGGTGGACCTGATAATCTGAAGCCCTATTACTTAACCTTCCTGATCTTCCACATCGTCCTTGCTACGGTTGCGGCTGGGTTCGGTATAACAACACTTGTGCTAGGTTTTAACAGCAAGTTTGCGAAGCACAGGAAATGGGGAAGAATCACTTCGGTGATTTGGTTCTTTACCGCAATAACTGGTGTTGCCGTGTACATCTTGCTTTATATGATGTATCCAGGCGGTCATACCAAACCGATGATTGATGCGATTTTTGGTTAGGAAAACGATTTAATAAAGAATGCCTGTCTCTCAATGTGAGAGATGGGCATTCTTTTTTAAATCGTTAAATTTAGTTTTGGTAATTTCTGTTGACTCTTAACCTTTCTGTAAGTATACTGTGCTTATGGATATACACAGTATAATGACTGTGCTTCGGAAGGAGAGGGGCATTTGAATACTCGGCAAGGAGCCTGGCATATTGCGAAGCATGAGCTAAGCAGAGACTGGATTGGAATCGTGTTTACCGTTTTATTTTGCTTATATCTCTCTTTGATCACTACTGCAGTATACAACGATGAGGATGGTGCGAAAGCACTGCCATGGATACTGGATACTGTCTTCATTGTAACGTTTCCAAGTCTTGGATTTGTCATGAATCGAACAACGATGAAGTTTTGGAAGGAAGACACCTTCACAGGTAAGCTGGCGGAGTGGAGGACACTGCCAATTCCACTCTCTCATCTGGTAATAGGCAGATTGATGCAGCTGGTTATTGTGCTGACTGTGGTGCTTACGGTATTTTTCACCATTCAATATGTACTCGTTGACCGTCTGCATGATCAAATTTCCGTTGGTGCGTATCTCTTATTCGTTTTATTTTGGTACTTCTATGCGTTATCGATGGCGGTTACTTATGTATATTGGGAAATTGGACATACGGGAAAAGCATACGCGTTGTTCTGTTATATCAGTGTTGTGGTGTTTGCCTTGATCTGTCTGGTGATTGGTATTGCAAAAGTTAACATTGTGCTAGGTCTTCTTAATGAACTTGAAGAGGGGCATTGGTGGTATACGGCAGCAGCTTTCCTTGTTTGCATCATTACTTTGTTCACAGGATTTAAGATTATCAAAAGGCGGCTTAAGCATCGTCATTATATAAATAAGAAAATCTCGATGAGCTCTTGATTGGAAGAGGGTGAAGCTGTGTGGCTGCCAATTCATATTAACGAACAAAGTGCGGAACCGCTCTATTACCAGATTGAAGTGCAACTAAGAGCACTGATCGTAAGCGGGCAGCTGGAAGAAGGAACTTTATTACCCTCTATACGGGAGCTTGCACAGCTGCTCAAATGCAGTGTCATTACCGTACGGCGTGTCTATCAGGATCTTGAGAACGAAGGGCTGCTTCGAACAAAACAAGGAACCGGAACTTATGTAGCCCGTATCGAACAGAATGCGATGGACCGCTTCCGGCTGGATTCTGTTATTGAAGGAATAGAGTCGGCTATTGATGCAGGTAAGCTTGTGCAATGTACGAAGGAAGAGCTGATGAAGCTATTCCAAGAGATACTTGAGCGAAAATATAGGGGGTAGAAGATGACGGACCATGCGATAAGTTTGACGGATGTGGAGCTCAGACGCCAGCATTTTCAACTGGGACCTATTCACCTTAAAGTGCCGAGAGGTTATGTGACCGCCATTGTAGGGCCAAATGGTTCGGGCAAAAGCTCGACGTTCCGGCTGATCCTCGATCTATTAAAACCTGACAATGGGGACATTATGCTGCTCGGTGAGAGCATCGCAAGTGAGGAGGATTGGCAAACGAAGGGGAAGGTTGGTTATTTGCCGGAGATGTTCTCCCAGCATGATGATAAAGTTAAAGCTTCCTTTAAAACAGATTTTGTGAAGAAGTGGTACCCGAACTGGGATGTGAATCGGTATCAGGAGCTGCTTAGGCTGTTTGAGGTAGATGACGGTATCAAGCTGGGCAGGATGTCCAAAGGTATGCGGCGCAAATACGAATTGGCCTTAGTATTGTCTCATCATCCTGAACTGCTGCTTCTTGATGAGCCGTCCTCTGGGCTTGATCCGCTGGCGTGGCGTACGATGATCGATGTGCTGCACCGCTATATGGAGCCAGGTGACCGTACGATCTTGATGGCTTCTCATATTATTGAAGAAGTGAAGCGGCTTGCCGATTATATCGTATTTATGATTCATGGGCGGGTGCTTGGTGTATACGAGAAGGATGAGTTGTTCGGCAGCTGGCATGCTTTCTATATGCAAGGTGATCGTAAAATCGCCGAAACGATGCCGGGACAATGTGGAATTGAGCAAGCGGGTGGCGGCATGCTGCGAGTAATTACGCGGCAGGCGCCAGAGGCAGAAGCGTGGTGCGAGAAGGAAGCCATTACAATCTCACATCGGCAGGCGCTGCAACTAGATGATATTCTAGCTGTATTGGTAGAGCAGGAACGGACGAGGTTGAGATCATAGTCTAATTCGAGAGGGGATAGATAAGATGAAGCCATTACTAGTAGACCAGGTGCATAAGCAGTATGGAGATAAAAAAGCGGTCAATGGAATCAGTTTTCAGGTTGAAGAAGGAGAAATTTACGGATTGCTGGGAGCGAATGGTGCCGGCAAAACAACCACGATGCGGATGGTACTGGGACTGATTTATCCGGACGAAGGTAAGATTTTGTACAATGGAAAACCATATACGAAAGAGCAGCTCCGCATGCTTGGTTATTTGCCGGAAGAGCGCGGGTTATACCCACGGGTGAAGGTGAGCGACCAATTGATCTACCTTGCACAGCTGCGCGGGATGTCGAAACATGATGCTGACGCTAATCTGAAGCAATGGCTTGATCGATTCGAAGTGCCGGAATATTACGGAAAAAGAATTGAGGAGCTATCCAAAGGGAATCAGCAGAAAATCCAGTTTATCGCTTCTGTTATTCATCGTCCTCGAATCGTTATTTTGGATGAAGCCTTCAGCGGTCTTGATCCGGTGAACGTTGAATTGCTCAAGTCCACGGTTAAGGATCTTCGGAATTCCGGAACATCGATGCTGTTCTCGACTCACCGTATGGAGCACGTGGAAGAGCTGTGCCGGAACATTACAATTCTTCATCGCTCGAATCCAGTTCTGCAAGGCAGTATAAGAGAGATTAAGAAACGTTATCCTCGGGAAAAAGTCATCCTGCGAACGGAAGATGAAGTAACAGGCCTTGAAGGAATCAGCGGAGTTACAGGTGTGAAGAAGCATGAATACGGCTATGAAGTAGGCATTGTGAATGAAGCAGCTGCAGCTAATATTTTACGTCATACGCTTGAACAGACGATTGTTAATAAGTTCGAAATTATGGAGCCAACGTTAAACGAAATCTTTATTAAAGCGGTAGGTGGTGATTTGCATGAATAGTTTCTGGACAGTAGCTGGTTTTACGATGAAGAACAAGTTTAAAGGGAAGTCTTTTCTGATTACGACTTTGATCTTTGTTGTTATCTTATCTATTGGTGCTAACTTGCCTTATATTATTTCGTTGTTTGATAAAAGCAGCGGCAAAGCCACTAGTATCGGTTATGCGATAGATGCTAGAGCAGTAGAGGGAACTAAGATTGCGGAGCAGCTTAGGGAAACCTATGCAAGTCAGGAGAAGCCGGCTATTAAGCTGATTGAATTCCCGGACGCAGGCTCGACCGAGCAGAATGAGAAAGCTTTGAGAGAAGCAGTCGCAGATAAGAGCATTAAAGGCTACCTCGTGTTCAGTTCAGTTAACGAGTCTGGTCTGCCTGACCTTACTTATAAATCCGAGAAAGAGCTGAGTGATAAGACCAGACAGTCTCTTGAACAAGGCATTCAAGTCGTGAAGACAGAGATGGTGCTCAAAGACAGCGGGTTAACGGAAGAACAGAAGACAATGCTGCTCAGCCCGGTTGTTATTAATGCTCTGCAAATTACGGCAGATGGTGCAAGTACAGGCAAGACCGAGGCCCAGAAAGGGGTCGATATCGGTTTTGTAACCTTCCTGTTGATGTTATTATTCTTCGGAATTATGATCTCGGGACAAATGATCGCCTCCGAAATTACGGCTGAGAAAAGCTCGCGTGTAATGGAGATCATCGTAACAAGTGTATCGCCGCTTAAGCAGATGTTTGGTAAAATCTTCGGCATATTCGTCGTAGGGCTGACGCAAATTCTGGCTTATGTTGTTGTCGTAATCATTAACATAAACTTGCCGCATAATAACTCGGCATTCCAGCAATATGACATCGACTTGTCCAAAGTAGATCCGACTCTGCTCGTATATGGCTTGTTATTTTATGTATTGGGCTTCTTGGTCTACGCATGCTTATTTGCTGCAGTAGGCTCGATCGTCAGCCGCACCGAGGATTTGGGGCAGGCGGTTATGCCAATCACGTTGCTGTCGCTTGCCGGCTTTTATATCACGACATTCAGTATTTCAACTCCGGATACGATGCTTGTGAAGGTAACCTCGTTTATCCCATTCTTCTCGCCGTTCGTTATGCTGCTGCGAGTGGGACTCACAAGCCCGCCAATCTGGCAGGTGCTCGTATCGATTGCGATCCTGGTTGTGAGCATTTACGCAGCAGGCTGGCTGTCGGCGAAGATCTACCGGACCGGCGTACTGCTATATGGTAAACGACCTAGTTGGAAAGAACTAAGAAAAGCGATGCGCGCTTATAAAGTTTAAAAGCAAAAACGGTTGAGACGACAACAACAACTGTTAGTATAGCCATTCCATCGAACAATACATCTGTCCATTGAAGGATTAAGTTAAGCAATACTTGGATTGTATGATTCTAATCAGAAATTCACAATCTAGATTTAATTCTCTTGGAAAGGATGTGTACGGATAAATGGCAAATAACAAAAACTATAATCACAATCAGCATGATCATACCGATAATAATGGACAGCGGCAGAATGACGTTCATGGAGGCGAGCTTCATAATGGACGTCTAAGCCAGATTAAGAATAGTAATCCTAATGGTGAAGCTGTGCAAAATGAATTTCTAAGTAAAAAAGAATAAAGTAGAAAAAACAACAAGCTGACTTCGGTTTAACAACCGGAATCAGCTTGTTTTTTTACTCAGAAATTATCCCTTATTCGCTCTCTGTATCAACGATTTCTTCCAGTACAGAGGACTGCTCATGGCTTGCTGCGATTATTTCTTGGTCCGTATGATTAGTGCCTTGAATCTCTTCAGCAGCTTGTGCTTGACGATTCAATTGCTTCTCTACTTGTCCAATTCCATGTGCACCTTGATGGCTGCGGCTAGACGTCAATTGATTCTCCACCTTTCACATTTTCATACAGCCGATCTTATCGACCTAGGTAGTATATCCAGCAACTCCCCATTCCATCAGACAAAGACAAGGCTATACCTGAATGATAATAGGGAGAATCATGGGTCTTCTCTTGGTCTTAGCATATAAAAACTTTCCGACCGATTCTTTAATATTCTGCTTGTAGAGATTCCAAGGCTTGTGTAGATTTGTTTCCTGCAAAAGCTCCATCTGCTGCATTGTAATGCGATGCACTTCTTCCATTAATCCTTCCGATTCCTTAACGAATACAAAGCCCCGGGAAATGATGTCAGGACCAGATACGATCTTATTGTCTGACTTTCCAAAGGTGATGACGATGATTAAGATCCCATCTGCAGACAGTACTTTACGGTCTCGTAAGACAACATTACCAACATCACCGATTCCAAGACCATCAACATAAGTGTCCCCATTGGTAACCCTCCGTTCCTGAAAAGCTTCTGATCCTGCGAAATCTACCACATCACCGTTGTTCAGGATGAAAATATTACTCGACTTAACTCCAACGGATTCGGCTAACAGACGATGCAAGTGGAGCATGCGGTATTCGCCATGAATGGGGATAAAATATTCCGGTTTCATCAAAGTAAGCATTAGCTTTAATTCTTCTTGGCTGGCATGACCGGATACATGCATTCCGGTATTTGATCCTGAGCCATAGATAACCTTCGCTCTTCTCTCAAAGAGGTTATCTACGATACGAGCTACGTTCCGTTCGTTGCCGGGAATGGGCGAGGATGCAAAAATAACAGTATCTCCAGCAGAGACAGAAATCTGCCGATGATTGCCACTGGCAATGCGTCCTAGCGCAGCCATTGGTTCTCCTTGACTGCCTGTACAAGCTACTACGATTTCATCCCGCTTATATTTATTTACTTCGGCCAGATCAACCAGCATGTTTGAGGGCATATTCAAATAACCCAAAGTTGATGCAATCTCTACAACATTGACCATACTTCTGCCTGCTAAAGCGATTTTTCGGTCCGTCTTAATGGCGGCATCGATAATTTGCTGCAGCCGATGCACATTAGACGCGAAGGTCGTTATGAATATCATCCCTTCCGCATTAACGAAGGCTTCGAGAATATTGGCGCCAACTAAACGTTCCGAAGGGGTAAATCCGGGCCGCTCCGCGTTGGTGCTTTCAGACAATAGAGCTAATACGCCTTTTTTTCCGATGTCAGCCATTTTGTGAATATCAGCGTACTGATTATTTACCGGAGTCAAATCGAATTTGAAGTCTCCGGTGTGGACGACTGTTCCCTGTGGGGTATGAAAGGCAATGCCCAGACAATCCGGTATACTATGGTTAGTACTGAAGAAGCTGAGAGGAACGCTGCCTAAGGTAATCTCGGAGTGAGGATCAATCTGATGCAGGATCGTTGTACCGAGCAGTCCATGCTCCTTCAGTTTTCCTTTTATTAAGCCAAGTGTTAATCTCGTAGCATAAATAGGCATGTTCAATTGTTTGATGATATATGGGATACCGCCTATATGATCCTCATGTCCATGTGTAACGACAAGCCCTCTGACTTTATCCTGATTTTCAATTAAATAAGAAATATCAGGTATAATGACATCAATTCCTAACAGACTTTCATCTGGAAATTTCGAGCCGCAGTCTACGACAATTAGATCGTCTCCGCTTTGAATAATATACATGTTTTTCCCAATCTCGTTTACTCCGCCAAGAGGGATGATTGATAATTTTTGATTATTCATTTTAACCTCCGCAAATCTGAATAGTTATTTCCAATTGGTTTGTTTTTCCCAGTGTTCACTTGGTTTATTCTCTATGGAGATTTGGGGATTGATGCAAAAACAGATATTCGCTGTATCCAAAACATGTTATTATTCTCATAACGTTTATTTCTATTTTATGAGTCAGCCACACGGGAGGGAGATTCAGTTATGAAGTTTGGAGTCAGTACATACAGCTATTATCAAGCGCTAAGGTCAGGGGAATTAGACATACTTGGTGTCATAGGTAACATAGCGGAGATTGGCGGAGAGCATGTTGAGATTGTGCCTCTAGGTTTCGATTTAACCGAAGAACTAATCCAAGCTATTCGCCGTAAAGCGGATGAGGTTGGCATTGATATCTCCAATTATTGTGTTGGTGCGAATTTTGCTGGCAAGAGTGAGGTCGAATACGAGCAGGAGATTGATAGAGTAATGGGGGAAGTGGACATTGCTGCAGCACTTGGTGTTAAGCTGATGCGACATGATGTTGCTTCGTCACCGGATACGTCGATCGGGAACTTTAATAAGGAACTGCCCAAGCTGGCTGAGGCTTGCCGCCGAATTGCTGACTATGCAGCTACGAAGGGGATTACGACTAGTGTGGAAAATCACGGTTACTTCCTTCAAGCAAGCGATCGTGTACAAGCTCTCCTTCATGCAACGGACCGAAGTAACTTCAAAACCACTCTTGACGTAGGAAACTTCCTCTGTGTTGATGAGGATCCGGCCTCTGGGGTTACTAATAACATTGCTTATGCTTCCATGGTGCATGTGAAGGACTTTTATGTACGTCATCCTGAAAGCAATCTTGCAGAAGGCTGGTTCCGTTCCTCCCATGGCAATTATTTGCGGGGTGCTATCGTAGGTCATGGAGATATAGACATGCGTCGTGTGTTAGGCATCGTTAAGAAATCTGGCTATGACGGCTATATTTCAGTTGAGTTCGAGGGGCTTGAACCATGTGTATTCGCAACGCAGCAGGGCTTGAATCAATTGAAAACGATTTGGGAATCACTTTAAACTTCTATAATAATTGTTTAAGAGAAGCAGCATGTCTGCTTCTCTTTTTTCTTATTTGAATAATTCATTCTCTCTAGGTATAATATAAGAACAAGTGTTCCTTTTTTGTGAATGGAGGGAATTGAAATGGCTGTTGAAATCAAAGAGATCCTGTCCAAGAGCATCCTTAGTGAAGCTAAGGGTTACTTAGATATTGGCTTTACCCACTCCCTTAATCCTTATAGCGGCTGTGCGTTTGCCTGCAAATATTGCTATGTTAGAGAAATGCCGATTCAGAAGTTCAAGCAAACTCCATGGGGAGAATGGGTGGACATCAAGTCGAATGCGGCGGAGATTTACCGGAATGAAGTGATTAAGCTTCGCCGGAAAAACAAACCGATTAATATCTTTATGTCTTCGGCGACCGATCCTTATCAGCCTATTGAGCGGGAAGCGGGGATAACCCGTCGGATCTTGCAGGAAATGCTGGAGTCACCACCTGATCTTGTCCAAATTCAGACGCGAAGTCCACTTATTCTGAAGGATTTGGATCTCATTGTACAGTTGAAGGACAAATGCGAGGTTCTAGTATCGATGACGGTAGAGACGGACCGTGAAGATATGAAGCAGCTGTTTGCTCCCTATGCGCCGGGCATCAAGCTTCGTTTGAAGGCATTAAGAGAGGTACATGCTGCAGGGATTATGACGCAAGCTGCGATTTCACCTGTGCTGCCGTTTACGCCTGATTTTCCAAAGACACTAGAAGGAATAGCGGATCGTATCTGGATCGATACCTTAAACATCGGGGACGGTTCGATGGGGAAACGATCGAAGCGATTAGGCATGCCTCAACTGTTTGATGACCATGATCTGACGGATTGGTATAGAAGCGATATTCACTCCAGGGTAGAGACGTATTTTCGCTCCTTCTTCCCTTCAGAGATGATTCATGTGAGCAAGAGTGAAGCTTTCCCATTGAAGCCATGACAAAGAAAGGACCACTGTCGTCAGTGGTCCTTTCTTGATTTTACAGTTAATGTGCCCGGCTTGGTTTAGCCTTCTTCATTTCTTTATTATCTTTTTGATTCTCCGATTTGTTAAGCTCTGCAATCAGCTTATCGCCTTCCACGTCAAGGTTCGGAAGAATGCGGTCAAGCCATTTTGGCATGCTCCACGCTTTGTCGCCAAAGACAGCCATTATAGCGGGAACAAGTGCCATACGAACGAAGAACGCATCAATCAGAATGCCGATGGTGAGGGCAAAACCGATCTGTTTGAGCATAATGTCTTCGGTTAGAATGAATCCGGCGAAGACGGATACCATGATAACAGCTGCCGCGACTACAACACGGCTAGCTTGTTGATAGCCATCAACCACACTTGAAGTTCCTTTGTGACCATGGACATAAGCCTCACGCATGGAGCTGACAAGGAATACTTGATAGTCCATCGCAAGCCCGTAGAGAATACCGGATACCATAATCGGCATAAAGCTGAGCAGCGGGCCGCCGGTATCAAAGCCAAACAGGTCATGCAGCCAGCCCCATTGGAACACAGCGGTTGTAATACCGAAGGTAGCCAAGATACTAAGCAGGAACCCGATTGTTGCTTTAATCGGAACGATAATCGAACGGAATACGAGAAGCAGAATGATAAGCGACAGGATAAGAATGATACCGATATAGATCGGGAACACTTCAGCCAGCTTCGCAGACATATCAATGTTGATCGCGGTAAAGCCGGTCACGCCAAGTGTCACTTTGTTATTTTGCGAGATGCTGGAGTCTTGATCACGAAGCTCTTGAACAAGTTTGTTTGTTGCTTCGTCTGTTGGACCTGATTTTGGAATGACACTGATAATACCGATGTCACCAGTCTCGTTAATACCCATTGGAGAGACAATCGCGACATCATCATGTTGTTGAATATCCTGAACAAGCTTGCCTAACAACTCAGGAGTGACTTTGTCAGAAGAGCTTGCGGGTTCAGCAACTAGCAATAGCGGAGAGTTGAAGCCTTCGCCGAAGCCAGCAGAGATGGCGTCGTAGCTTTGTCTTGCTGCCGTATCAAGGTTTGCTGTATCTCCAGAAGGCATGCCTAATTTCATTTCGGCAGCTGGAATTGCTGCTGCGCCAAGAACAACGATTACACCAAGAATAACGAGCCAGCGGCGTTTTACAACCCCATTCGCCCAGCGGTGTGCCGTACCTTGACGGGATACTTTAGATTGCTCTTTGTTTTTCTTCCGTGCTTTGTCTGAACAGATGCGTTCACCTACAAGACCAAGCAGTGCAGGCAGCAAAGTTAAAGCTACGAGGACATTGATAAATACACTCGCTGCTGCGACAAGCGCCATTGCAGAAAGAAAATCAATATTCATAACAATCATGCCGCATAACGCGATAATTACGGTCAGTCCTGCGAAGAATACAGCGCTGCCGGCAGTACCAACCGCTCTGCTTGCAGCTTCACGTGCACTTAGACCCTGATCCAGGATCATGCGGCGCTGACGGTTCACGATGAATAAGGAATAGTCGATACCAACAGCCAAACCAACCATCATGGCAAGTGCAGGAGTGATATCAGTCATCGGAATGAATTTGGAGAGGGAGTATGCGCCGCCTACACTAATACCTACACCAAGAAGTGCCGTTACAAGCGGGAGGCCGGCTGCAACAACAGAGCCAAGTGTGATAAATAGAACGACAGCTGCAACAACAATCCCGATTCCTTCGGTTGCGCCAATAGCCGGTTTACCTACAAGCGTGTCGCTTGGCAAGGCTTTAATGCCTAAGTTCGCTTGTTCAACAGCTGTAACGTCAGCAACAACAGAGTCGATAACTTCTTGTGGCAGTGACATTTGCTGAACGGTGAACTGGAATTGGAACAAGGCTACATTCCCGTCAGACGAGATCATAACCCCAGGAACAGGATTGCCATCAACCATCAGTGGGCCGTATGGAGCCTGCTGAGCCGCGGCTGCCTGATCTGTTTCTGCACCTTGCGTGCTATCGGAAGCAGCAGCTCCTGCTTGAGCATCAGTTGCCGTTGCACCTTGTGCCGCAGCTACATCAGCAGGATTAATCACATATTCAATACCATACACATCATTGATCGCTTTCATAACGGCGGTTATACGTTCCGGAGTATCCAGACGTTCGCCATTTGGAGCGGTGAAGACAACGCTTGCTTGACCACCGGATGCTTCAGGCAGTTCTTTTGCCAGTTGATCGAGTACCTTTTGTGCTTCCGTACCTTTAATCTTCATCTCGGAGCTGGTGTGGATCCCGTTAATGCCAATCAAGGCGCCAACAATACCAAGAATAGCAACCCAGGCAATAATAAAATGCCAAGGCTTGTTATAAGCGGTTTTGCCTATTTTGTACAGGAAAGTAGACATAACAGTGTGATTCTCCTTTTTATATACGGAATGATAGTACAGTACGGTAACTTAGAAACCGTTCTTTAAATAACCGAAGATTTCGTCCAAATATTGATCTAACAGGATAGACTCTGACGACTCATCCTTTGATTGACCCGGAAACTGGATATTGCTGTTTCCGTAGAGCATAGGCAATGCAGCACCATATACAGCTCCAACAAGCAGTTGGATATAGCCAGTTGCATATTTGTCTTCGAATAAATCAATAAGTAATTCCTGAGCATCGCCTTGATGATGATGGAGAGCGCTAAGAATATAGGGCTCTAACGTAGGATGCTGCTTGGATAGTTTGACGAGCTCGCGCGTTTTTTTGAACAATCCGGCGGTAAGCTCCATTCTGACCAGTTGCTCCAATACTTCAAGCGGAGTGGAGTATTCCGGCAGATTCTCGAGCAACTGCTGAACCTCATCCACATTGTTGAAGGCGGAGGCACCCATCACAACCGCTTCCTCCTTACAGGAGAAATGATTCGCAAACGTTCTTCTCGAGTATCCAGCGCGCTGCACAACATCCTCAACAACAAAGCCATCCATCCCAAGTTCCATCGCGAGATCAAACGCGGCTTCGGCAAGTGCGTTAGCGGTCGCCTCTCTTTTGACGTCGCGCAAGCTTTGCTTGTTCATGGTTATTCGGCCGTATGCCTTCACCTCTTTTCGAATAAATATCTCTATATCCTACATTATTGCCCATTGGGCAAAGATGCACAATGGGAAGAGTTTGACGGTTTTGTGGCAATGGGAAAATACTACAAATAAAGAGGGGTTGTCCTCAAAGCCGAGTGGCTTATGGACAACCCCATTCGTATGTTCTAACGAATCGACATATTCTTATTTGCCCGAAAATGACCGATTTTAAAATCTAACGAACCATTATATTCTTATTTGACCTTACATGCCCAGTCTAATAAGTATTTTGCCGAAATAGTGTTACTACGATTCCTTAGAATTCTAGTTTGTTTGATATAGGTCAAATAACATTACTACGATTCGTACACTTTGGCGGGCAGGCGGGCAGGCGGGCTGATGGGCTGGGGAAGGTTGGTCAGCCGGTCGGTTGACCGGTGCAATCCCGCCCTTACTCTAAACCAAACCCAATCGAGTCTAACCACTCCACGCATAATCCGAACCAATGCTCGCAATGGGGATTAGGCGTATTCACTTCGGTGTTGCACAAGGAAAGTCCATGCTGTCCTTTATTGAAGATATGGCATTCGAACGATACATTTGCTCGGCGCAAAGCACTGATCATGAGCAGCGCATTCTCGATCGTCACGGCCTGATCATCCTCTGTATGCCAGATGAATGTTGGAGGCGTTTCACTGTTCACACGTTTCTCAATGGAATAGAAGCCGGATATCTGATCGTCTTCCCATGAGCCGCTCAGGTTGTAGAAGGATTCCCGATGGGCGAATTCGCCTGAGGTAATAACGGGATACCCCAAAATCATAGCATTTGGCTTCAATGCATCTCCTGTGTAACCCAGTCGTTCCATAAGGGTAGGTTCATTCCACATCGTACCGCTTGCTGCTGCCAGATGTCCTCCAGCAGAAAATCCGCAAACTGCGATCTTGTCCGCTGCAATACGCCATTCTTCAGCATGCTCTTTCAGAATCCGGATCGATTCTAAAACTTCGATCATTGGCTGCATATTTCTGGCATCCTCCTGACAGGAGTAACGGAGGACAGCTGCATGATAGCCCGCGTTATAGAACGCAATCGCAACCGGCTCGGCTTCCCGTTCAGATACGAATCGGTACGCACCTCCGGGAGTGATCAAAATAATAGGACGTGCTTTTTCCCTCAATTCCACAATGTCGTGCAAATAAAGCGTCAATGTTGCCCCACTACTGTGCTCTAGTTTAATCGTATCCAGCTTCATCGATTATCATATCCCCCTGTATTTGTCGTTTAATAATTTCCGCAATCTCTCCCAAGCTTAGCGCAATTTCCATCGAGATTCTCGCTCTATTTTGTGCAGTTGTAATAGAAGAAGGTGCCCTAAGGAGAGGAAACCACTCCGCGGCATCGGGGGTTCTTTGTTGTGCCTAGAAACAGTGTGCCATCAATTAGACAATATCCAAAGATGGTGATTCTGCCCAAGGGCAGATGCACAGTCCATCGGCTTGAGTTTAACGTAATCCTATATAAAAATATATTGATAGGTATTTCCCAACTGTAGTCTAACGGAGGATAAAAACATGGAGGGGAAGACGGATGCCCAATAATGGTACACTTTGCGAGAAGTTTTCAAGGATTATCGGAGGGCTGCCTGGCTTTGCTGGAGGAAAATGCGTTTCCACGATAAATCGAAATAAAATACGTGCAACAATCTTGGGAAAAAAATTTAGAGTTACGACTTCTTTTTCATATGAATCCTTAAGCGAGAAAACGGGCAGAGCGCTTTGTTTAGGGAGAGCCGCATTTTTAGAGAAAGAAGTCAATCCTTTCATTACGGCTATTCGCAAACAAGGGATAAAAGTGACATCTATCCGCAATGAATGGCTTTTCGAGCATCCCCGCTTGATTTATATCAATATTGAAACGGTTGCTAGACCATTAGATTTCGCCAGAAAAGTTAGACGAGCGTTGAGTTCTGTCCGGTCATCAGGCTAATTAGATTTCTGTAAGAGACCAGCTCTTCAAGTATTCCTCAATTAAACGCGGTGAGTACGAAAAAGGATAGGAGAGTAGGGTGTCCCAAACAGGGGGCACCCTATTTTTCTGCATAATTAGCGTTTCAGCAAATCCTCACGCACCGGTGTGAACACATCCAGCAGGACGGATGCTTCCAGCGCTGTTACACCATGCTTCGCTCCACCTGGGATGCAGATCGTATCGCCTGCTAAGAGCACTGTTTCCACGTCATTAATCCGGAACGCTATCTTTCCTTTCATACAGTAGCTCATCTGCTCATGCGGATGACTATGCTCATAACCTTCAGCTCCTGGTTCAAAATGCACCTCCATCATCATCAAACTGTCGCCAGCCTGTTTGATACAGCGGGTAACGCCGGGCTCCGCTTTTTCCCACATTCCTATGTTGCTCATCGCAAATCACTCTCCTTAACTGAAATTTCACTAGTGCTCATACGTGCAGTGTAACGCAGTTTGCCCTGTTCGGGCAGTGCCAATGGGAAGAAACTAAAAAAACTACAAAAAAATATAAGATTACCCAAATACGGCTTTAGGGACCTCGCCGCTACAATAAACATGCAGGCCATGTGCCTTACAAATTGTAGGGGGAGGATAAATGAAAACGCTTAAAAAAATTGCGCTGGCTATAGACACGGTACTGGAATCCATTACGCTTATTGGTCTTCTAACGATGATTATCATCGTTACCGTGCAAGTGTTTACCCGCAAGGTATTTAATTTTGTGTTTCACAGCTCGGAAGAAATTACGATGCTGCTTATGGTCTGGTTTTCTTTCCTCGGCATCGCTTTTGGCTTTCGAGAGTATTTGCATATGGGGATTGATTCTTTTACAGCAAAGCTGCCAAAGGTCGTTAACCTGGTGCTTGATAAAATCATCGGCATCACCATCTTTGCTTTTGGCGTGTATCTCATTTATTACGGCTGGGACTTTACGAAGCTGATGAGTGAATCCGAGCTCCCGGCAACCGGCTGGCCTAACAGCCTGCTGTACCTCGTAATGCCGATTACGGGCGTGTTAGTCTGCATCTACGCATTTCTGCAATTAATCGGGATCGATACGAGAAGGCACCGGGAAATAGGAGGGCATGAATAATGGACAGCACGGCAATTGCCACATGTATACTTGCGGGGAGTTTTATCTTGTTCGTCCTGCTTCGGTTCCCGATTGCGCTTGGGCTGGCGGGTTCTTCAATCCTAACTCTGCTGTATCTGAAGGTGCCGCTTGCAACAATCGGTCAGACTATGATTCAAGGCATGAATTCGTATTCGCTACTTACGATTCCGTTCTTTATATTGGCCGGGCAGATCATGAGTGAAGGGAAAATGGCTCTGCGCCTCATCAATCTGGCTCAGCTTATAGTAGGCGGTATTCGGGGCGGGCTTGCTATGGTGAACTGCGTAGCTTGTATGTTTTTCGGCAATATATCCGGTTCGGCCATCGCGGACGTGTCCTCCATTGGTTCGGTTATGATTCCGTCCATGAAGAAGAAGGGTTACGATACGGATTATTCAGTTGGTGTGACGGTATCGTCAGCCATTCAGGGCGTCGTTGTACCTCCGAGCCATAACCTGGTGTTGTATTCGCTCGCAGCAGGTGGGGGCATCTCGATTACAAGCTTATTTCTTGCAGGCATTGTTCCAGGCATTATGATGTGTGCTGCGCTTATGGCAACCAGCTACGTTTTTGCTGTGAAACGTGGTTATGAGAAGGACGATCCCGTCGCTCGCAAAGATGTTCCGCGTATCTTGTTTGACGGCTTTATGTCGCTGTTGACGGCGGTCATTATTTTGGGTGGTATATTTACCGGTTGGTTTACCGCAACGGAAAGCGGCGCGATTGCCTGCCTGTATGCTTTTATCCTTACCTTCTTTATTTACCGGGATATTCCGTTGAAGCGTATGACCGTTATATTGAAAAGAACCTTCCGAACGGTATCCATGGTGCTGTTCCTGATCGCTGCCTCTGCTGCTTTCAGCTGGGTGCTTGCCTATTTGCAGGTGCCGGGCATGATTACGGATTGGATGTTGAACATCTCAGACAATCCGATTATTATTCTGCTCATCATTAATATCGTTCTGCTGTTGCTGGGTGCTCCGATGGATATGGCACCACTGATCCTGATCATGACGCCGATCCTGCTTCCGGTTGTTACATCGATTGGGATGGACCCTGTTCATTTTGGCATCATCCTTATGTTGAACCTTGGCATTGGGCTGCTGACCCCTCCGGTTGGAACCGTTCTGTTTGTGGGTGCGGCCATCGGCAACATCTCCATATCACAAGCAACCAAAGCGATGATGCCTTTCTTCTACGTATTATGTATCGTCCTGCTTATCCTTACCTATATACCGGGAATTGTAATGTGGCTGCCCAATATGGTGCAATAGATATGTAATTGGAACTATTTAAATGATTCTAACAATGTATGCGCTTTCCTAAAAGGAAGGCTTTATCGTATAATTCAAAAATAGAGGAGCGAACTTGTTATGAACAAAGGAAAATGGGGATCTATTCTAGCCGTTTCTATGTGTGCTATCATGCTTGCTAGCTGCAGTTCTAATACGAAAGAAACGATCGATAGCACCAATTCGGGAGGCAGCGCCGCCGAAGGGCCTAAGTATACGTTCCGTCTGGCAGATACACATCCGGAGGGTTATCCGACAGTAGTAGGCGACCGGAAGTTTGCTGAGTTGGTGAATGAAAAATCCGGTGGCCGCATTAAAGTGGAAGTATTCCCTTCGTCTCAGCTGGGTGAAGAGAAAGCGGTTATCGAGCAGGTGCAGCTCGGTGCAATTGAGCTTACGCGTGTCAGCACAGGTGCGCTTGGCGGATTCAACAAGGAATACGAAGTATTCAGCTTGCCATATATCTTCAATAGTGATGAGCATTTGTGGAAATTCCTGGAGAGTGACAAGGGCAAAGAGCTGCTGGGCAGCCTGGAGTCTTCTCGCATGAAGGGTCTTGCGTATTACAGCTCCGGCGCTCGCAATTTCTACTCGACGAAGCCTCTTACCAGTATTAAAGATATGAAGGGTCTTAAGGTGCGAGTCATTCAGAATAAAGTGAACATCGATCTGATGGAAGCACTTGGAGCCAATGCAACACCGATGGCTTATGGTGAGGTATTTGGCGCTTTGCAGACGGGTGTCATCGATGCCGCAGAAAACAATTACCCAAGCTATGATACGTCCAACCACTATCAACAGGCCAAAAACTTGATTCTTGATGAGCATCAGCGGGTACCGGAAGTGCTGCTTGTCAGCAAGATTACTTGGGATAAACTTTCCGATGCGGATAAAAAGATTATGAGCGAAGCCGCGCAGGAGTCAGTAGCGACACAACGCGCGGAATGGGATCGATTCGAGAAGCAGTCGGAAGAGAAAATTAAGGCAGCTGGTGTCACTATTACCGAGGTAACTGATTTTACACCTTGGAAAGAAGCGGTGAAGCCGGTCATTGAGAAGTACCGAGCCGATTATAGCGATATTCTGGACGCGATTGAGAAAGCCGAATAAACAATGAAGAGAGGCTGACTCCCGGTTTCCTTCTGATAGGTTTGATTTGGCGACGCGTCAATTCAGGGGGGGACCGGGTATGCGTCTGAAACAAGCTTACCGATTAGGGCAGGCACTGCATAAACTGCTGTTTTTGAAAGACCGGCCGCTTGCGGTCAAGCTGCTTGTGTTCTTGGCCTTGCTTGTTGTTGTGCCTTTGACGGTTGTGGGGCTGATCTCTTATAGCAATTCGTCAGCGAGTCTGAAGGATGCTGCCAGCCGCAGCAGCTGGCAAATTATTGAGCAGGTGAAATCGCATATTGAATATTACATCCGTGATTTCGAGATCGATTCCATTAAGCTGCTCAATCAGCCTGAGATGAAGACCATGCTTTTGGCAGACAGCACGGATGAGCTCCAAACCTTTCGTCCGTCCATTATGCAGCATTTCAAGGATATTGCTTATTCACGCCCGGATATTTCCCGAATTACATTGCTGGTAGAGAATAGAGCTGTCTTTGATACCGGGAACGATATGGATATGCAGCTTGCTGCCAAGCTGGAGCAGGAGACTTGGTATGATACCGTTCCAATGAACGGTGATATTAAGCTGATCAGTCGTCTGTCCAGCCGAGGTGGTAGTGCTGCAGAGCCCGTCATTTCGATCGTAAAGCGAATTATTGATTCCAGGACGCTGGAGCCGGTAGGCATGTTAATTATGGATATCAACTTCAAACGGATTCAGGAAATCGCCTATAACGTCACCGTTGGCCGCTCGGGCTATATGGCGATTATAGACGAGAATGGGCAGTACATTTATCACCCGGACCCGTCCATGATTGGCAGCAAGGCCGAATTTCGCTACGCGGATTGGATGCTGCAGCAGGATGATGGTTATTTCCAAAGCGGGAAAGGACCGTTTTATACGTTTAACCGCTCCTCCTATTTGAATTGGCATCTGGTAACGGTTATGCCTAACGAGGAGCTTAATCGGGGCGTCGCTTATATTGGGCGTACGATTTTGCTTACTGTATTAATTACTTTGGTTATGGCTTATTTGCTGGCAGCTGCCTTTGCTGCTAGTATCGTTGCTCCGATTCGTAAGCTGCAGTTTTTCATGAAGCGGGTGAAGGATGGCAATTTCGCGGAGCGGGCAAAGGTCGAGTCGAAAGACGAGATTGGTATTCTAACCAATGACTTCAACCAGATGGTCGAGAAGGTGGAACAGCTGATGAAGGAGGTCTACACCTCTGAGCTGCGGGAAGCAGATCTGTCGCTTAGGCAAAAGGAAATGGAGCTGAAGGTGCTCCAATCGCAGGTGAATCCACATTTTCTATACAATGCGCTGGAAACGGTGCGTGGTATGGCGCTTGAACAAGGGATAACGGATATTTCCAAGCTTGTGACCTCACTTGCGAAGATGCTCCGCTACAACTTGAGTCATGCTTCTCCAATTGTGACGCTTCGTGAAGAGTTGGCCATTTGCTGCATGTATCTGGATATCCAGAAGTTCCGTTTCGAGGAAAAGCTGCATTACCGCATTCATGTTCCAGATGAGGCGCTTGAACAATACATTCCCAAGTTCTCGCTGCAGCCGCTTGTTGAGAATTGCGTCATTCATGGCACGGAAACGGGCACTTCCAGAGTGATGATTACGATATCCGCTGAATTGAATGGTTCCGATTATAAGGTTACGGTGGCTGATACGGGATCAGGTATAAAGCCTGATCGTTTAAAACTTATCGAGCGGGACTTACAGGAGAAGGAGCTGTCGACCGACGGGGCACATATCGGCATTATTAACGTCCACCGCCGCATGATGCATTTGTTTGGGGAACGGTACGGCTTACGCCTTACAAGCCAAGCGGGGACAGGGACTACCGTTACGATTACTTTGCCGCTGAAGGAGGCATGCAGCCATGACGCAATCTCCGTATAAAGTATTGGTGGTGGAGGATGAACGTTGGGTAAGAGTTGTTCTGCGGGAGGTTCTCCGCGAGACAGAGCTGCCTTTTCAAATTGTACAGGAGTGTACCAATGGCCTCGAAGCCTTGGACTGGCTGCAAGGACATACGGTCGATATGGTGCTGGCTGATGTTAAGATGCCTGTTATGGATGGTGTCTCCTTTATCGAACGGCTTGCCGATTTAAAGAATAGACCTCCTGTTGTTTTCATAAGCGGCTACGATGATTTTCATGCCGCACGCAAGGCGCTTCGATGCGGAGTGATTGATTATTTGATGAAGCCGGTCGAGGTTGAAGAGATGGCGAAGACGCTTGGCAAATGGATGGAGGAGCAGGAACGGAAGCAGGAGGCTTCGCAGGGCTCTAGCGCCTTAGGCATGGAAGAAGGCAAAAGCGAAATAATAGAGCGGGTACTTCAGCTGATTCACGAGCGTCCCGGACATGTCAGCCTAACTGAGCTTGCAGCCCAGGTTCATATGAATGCGAGTTATTTAAGCCAATATTTTAAGCAGCATACCGGTCGGAATTTTACCGATTACGTTGCTGGCCTTCGGATGGAAGAGGCGAAGATGCTTGTCGCTCGCACCTCGCTCCGTATTTCGGAAATTGCGGAGAGGCTAGGGTACAGTGACATTGCTTATTTCAGCAGCACATTCAAAAGAACAACCGGAAAAAGCCCGCTTGATTTCCGCAAGCAGGAGCTATTGCAGCGGAGCATCTTATGAGCTCAGCTCAATCGAACTTGGACGGCGGCACGTTATAGTATTTTTTGAAAGCTTTTGAGAACGTAAATGGATCAGGATAACCAAGAAAGCCCGCGATTTGTTGGACCGTGTATTTCTTTTGGTAGAGATAATCGCGGGCTTGGTTCATCTTGATCTGATAGATATATTGCCCCGGCGTAATGCCGAGGGCTTTTTTGAAATATGAGATAAAATATTTCTCCGAGATTCCCGCAAGTGCGGCAAGCTCACTCATCTTGATTGATTTGTTCAAATGGTCATAGATGTATTGGAAGATTGGCTGTAAAACATCGAGTGAGCCTTCTGATTTCCTCAGCTTTCTGCCGTTTAGGAAAGAGCCGGTGTAATGGCCGTGTCCGTGGAGTTCAATGATTTTGGCAATAACGGCTAATAGGCTGGCCTTCAGATATAGGCGGTTCCCCGAATGCTGCTTCTCCATTTGAGTAAATGATTTGTTAAACAGATCAGCTTCCTCGGATATGAATGCGTAAGGGATAATTCCTGATAACTGATAGTCATTCAAGATCCGCTGCTGCGCACCAATTCCATAATCAAAATGAACATAGACCAGATGGCATCCCTCCTCGGAGGAGGCTATATAGGGAATATGGGGGTAAAAGAAGATGACATCGCCCTCTCTCGCCGTATGTTCAATACCTGCGATTTGAATCTTGGCAGTCCCGGATTGAATAAACCAAATATCATAATCGGTGTGTGCCTTATGCTCAATCCAATCTCCGCTATGTTCTTCCCCTCGACATGATTTCATGCGCAGCGTAATAAATTCAGACAGCTCGTTAAATAGTTCCATGTCTATGTCTGGCATGTAAGTGTTCCTCCACTATTAGACATCGGTTGCTTTCGTTCATTATATCAGCGGGTTTTAAGCCCATCAATCTTCTTACTATTTGACATGTTTGTGGAACTATCGCATATTCTGCTTTCTGTAGGCTTCTCTATAATGAGGGTATATCCGAAATAGGAGGGCTTAATGTGAGCGATTCGAAAGTGTTGCAGCCAAAAGTAGTAGTTATCGGAGCAGGCAGTTTGTTTTTCGGCCGTCAGTCGATTTGGCAGATGGTTCATTCCCCTTATTTGAACAACGGGACTTTAACTCTAGTGGATACAAACGAAGAAAAGCTGGCTAAATTGGTTAAGCTCGCTGAGATGGTAGCGCGTGAGAATCAGGTGCCTCTGAAGATAGAAGGGTCAACGAATCGAAGAGATGTACTGAAGGGGGCAGACTTTGTTGTCCTCAGCTTTGCGGAAGATACAGTGAAGTATCGCGGCATCGATTGTGAGATTTCCTTGAAATACGGCATTCGCATGTGCTCAGGTGATACGATTGGTCCTGGCGGGATTTTCCGAGCAATGAGAGAATTACCGGTCATTATGGAATGTGCAAAAGATATCGAAGAGTTATGTCCGGATGCCTGGGTGATCAATTATATTAATCCTTCTACTGTTCATGGGATGGCTCTGAGCCGCTATGCGCCAAACCTGAAGACGTTTGCGCTTTGCGACAGCCATCATATGCCTCATAAAAAAGCCTACTACGCGGTTCGAGCGGGCATTATTCAAGACCCAAGTGAGTTTACAGAGGAGATCGACCGTAAATTCGACTTCCGTATAGCCGGGGTTAATCATTTCACTTGGCTGCTAAAGGCGGAATATGACGGGAAGGACTTCATGGCCACGATCGCCGCTTCGCTTAAGAAATCAGCAGGGACGGAAAACAATGGCGGAGATACAGGTGCCAAGGCGCTTCATAACGATGCTATTAGCTACGAGCTTTATGATATTTTCGGCATTATTCCGACCTGTACGGCGCACACCAAAGAATACGTCAGATACTGGCAGGGGCTTGGCGTGACGAAGGATGCGATTCCGCCATTATCGATCTGGGAGACGGAGGATCGCTACAAGCGTCATGAGGAAATGTGGCAGCAGGTCGATGACTTTATTTCCGGGAAGCTCCCTATTAACAGCTATATGGGAAGCTTTGGTCCCGATCATGCGACGGATATTATTGAGAATATGGTTGGGAACCTGGGCAAAAGATTCTTCATTAACACACTCAATAGCGGCGCTGTAACGAACATGAATGATGATTCTTTCCTGGAGCTGTTGAGTGAGGTCAGCATGGATGGCATTAAGCCGCTTCATGTAGGAGAGATGCCGCGTGGTATTCGCGGGATGCAGGAGCTTGTACTCGATACGCATGAACTGACAGCTGAAGCGGTTGTGGAACAGAGCTTCATCAAGCTGCGCAGAGCGATGATGACCGACCCGCTTGTGAATTCCATCCATGATGCAGACATGATTATTAAGGAGCTCCTAGAGCAGGAGCAAGAGAGAATTCCAAAAGACTGGTACCAATAATAGATAAGCCCGGCCTTCCAGATGGAAAGCCGGGCTCTTTCATTCGGAAATCGGATAACTTGGCAGAAAAAAGTCTATTGTGTCTTCTTTAAGACACGGCTTATAGTCCAGGTAGAACGTATTGAACAGGACATATAAGGAAGGGACGAATTCACGGCATGAGTATGAAAGAAATTCAAGCAAGAGGGCTCGTCATTGATCCTCGCACACGGGCCTTTTTGGAGCCAACACGACTGATCTGGACCTCCGGCTGCGATGAAACTTCTGAGGTTATTCATCCAGAGGGACTGCTGGGCGGGAATGGCTGGCAAGTGACGAAGGAAGCGCCAAATGCGTGTCTTCTTCGTCATAAAGGAGAGTCGCCGGGCGTTCTGCTAGACTTTGGGACGGAGCTGCATGGTGGGGTCCGGATTGCAGTTGTAGAGGGGCGTACTCCAGAGCGTAAACGGAGCATACGTATGCGGGTCCGGTTCGGGGAATCGGCTATGGAGGCGATGAGCGAACTAGGCGGCCCAACAAATGCGACTAATGATCATGTGTCCCGCGACAGTATCGTGGATGTTAGTCTGCTTGGCGGAGCCGAGTTCGGTACAACCGGGTTCCGTTTCGTGCGCCTTGATCTGCTTGATGAAGGAGAGATCGAACTTCAGAGCGTCCAGGCTGTGTTTGTGTACCGGGAGATAGAATACAAGGGAAGCTTCCGCTGCAGCGATCCTTTGCTGGAGAAGATCTGGGAGACGGGGGCTTACACCGTCCACTTGAACATGCAGGATTATCTGTGGGACGGCATTAAGCGGGACCGAATGGTTTGGACCGGTGATATGCATCCTGAAGTTGCTACCATCAGCACTGTTTTCGGAGAGCACGAGATCGTTCCGCAAAGCATGGATTTCAAGCGGAACCGTTCTCCACTGCCGATGTTAATGGATATGCCAACTTATTCAATCTGGTGGCTGCTCGTTCAGCATGACTGGTATATGCAGCATGGGAACGAGGCTTATCTGTTAGAACAACGTGATTATATTAGTGGACTATTGCGTGAGCTGATTGGCAAAGTGGAACCGGATGGCACGATTAACGTCTTTCGTCCGTTCCTCGATTGGCCGGCTTCTTCTAATCCGGCTGGCGTAACTGCTGGAGTCCATGCCCTATTCGTGCTTGGGATGCAAGCAGGGGCAATGCTTTGCCGGCTATTTGGCGAAGAAGAGACTGCTGAGCAATGCGAAGCACTGGAACGGCGCCTGCAAGAGAATATTCCGCATCATGCAGATAGTAAGCAGGCAGCCGCATTGCAGGCACTTGCTGGACTGATGGATCCTGTTGCCGCTAACCGGGATGTTATTGCACCTCATGCACCAAGCGGTTATTCGACTTTCTATGGCTATTACATGCTTCGCGCCCGAGCAGAAGCGGGAGATATAACGGGAAGTCTAAACAGCATTCGCGCTTATTGGGGCGGTATGCTTGAGCTTGGAGCTACAACGTTCTGGGAAGATTTCGACATGGCGTGGATGGAGGGGGCGGCTAGGATTGATGAGTTGACACCTCCAGGCAAAATCGATGTTCACGGTACATACGGCGGCTATTGCTATAAGGGCTACCGGCATAGCCTCTGTCATGGCTGGGCATCAGGACCAACGGCGTGGCTGTCGGAATATGTACTGGGTGTTAGCCCCCTCGAGCCTGGATTCCGCAAGGTTAGAATTCGTCCACACTTGGCCGATCTAGCGTGGGTGGAAGGGACTTATCCAACGCCACATGGCCTCATCCATGTTCGGCATGAGCGGGAGGCGGATGGCCGCGTCCGGACGGAATATATGGTGCCGTCTGGAGTGATTGTGGTTACAGATTAGATTTACAGGTTAGCTCAGCAGCATGATTTCTTGCTCGTACACTGGATACCATCCATTATATTTATACCGTGTAGCTGCTTAACTATCTTTATACTGGATTCTATCCAGTATAATAGAACCCTTTAAGCGGTTACTCCGATGAAATAGTTCATTTTACTGTATGAAATCCAATGTAATCAAGAGTGTTACGCCCACGGGAAAATTACGTTGGATAGAATCCAGCGCAGCACTCGCTTACGCCAAAAGGCGGTGCAGGATCATTCTCCTGCACCGCCTTTTTAATTAGCTACCCAGTACCTTAACCTCCCATAAGGTAGGTGTATACCAGTTGCTCGGATTGTTCCAAAGTACTGCATTAACGAGCTGGATCCTAATATAACGAGCGGAGATATTTAAGCTATCAGTGGTGAAGCCGTAGGTTGTATTCGACGTTCGGTCGATGGTTGTATAGCTTGTGCCGTTGGTGCTGTATTCAATTTTATACTGGTGATAGCCTTCCGAGCCTTTTACCATATACCAGGAAATATCGATTTCCTTGACGGTCTTGGTCGAGCCTAGATCGACCTGCCACCAGGATGGCCAGGTTGCGGCGGATGCTTTCCAGCTCGTTTGATAATTGCCGTCATTGGCATTGCTTGCCGCATAGCCGGAGGCTGATGTGCTGGCGGTTGCGGTCTTGCCTTGAGACAGATTCGTTAGAGTGGACGGATAGGTGACCGAACCGGTTGCTGCATCAAGATTCCAGCTGCTGTACCATTCCAGGGATGCCGTCCCACTTGAGCCGTTTAAGGTAAGCGGAAGCCAGATATACCGGGAGGTTCCAAGTGCACTGGAATTCCACCGGTCTGCCATGTACAGATACGATGTTGTAGAGGTTCCCTGAATAGGCAGGACAAAAGTAGATTGTGTCGCAAAGGTAGAAGTGTTGCCTAAAGGTGCAACCGCTGTCCAAGGACCCGCCATTGAGGTTGCGGTTGAGTAGCCGCCCTGGTTCGGATACCAGCCGGAAGCCTGAGAAGTGATTAAGAAGTATTTGCCGCCCTGTTTCACGACAGCGGGTGCTTCTCTGTAGCCGTTATCTGAATACCATGTCTTGAACGAAGCAACGCTCAAGTAGTCGGAGCTCAGCTGGAAGATCGCCATTGTATCATTAGCGCCGCCGTTTTTGTTGGAAGCAGATACGAGGTAGGCTGTTCCGTCGTCATCCTTGAAGACGGTAAGATCACGGGACTCATAATTCATCGGACGGAAGCTGCCGTGATATGTATAGCTACCGCAGACGGAGCTGCTCGATGCAACGGCTACTCTGCCAAGGCTGTAGTCGGTGCCATTCTCATAATGCATCCACATGACATATTTGCCAGTTGTGGAATTGTAGATGACCTTTGGTCGTTCGATTTTGCTCGAAGCGAGCTCAGCAGCGGAAGTAGTCTTAAGCGGATAGCTGACCCATGCCCAGTTCTTCAGGTCAGTGGAGGAGTAACAGACCACATTCGAGAAGTTGGCCGAATTGTTCAGCTTATCTTCACCAATCCAATAATAGGTGGAGCCGACCTTAATAATACTTCCTCCGTGGGCTTGAATGGATCCGCCTGTTGTATCATTCCATACTGGACCATTCGTAATAGTAACGCTTGCAGCATTACTCACGTTAGGCAGTGCAGTAAGAAACAAGGCTAACAGTAAAGCAACACTAATAAATAGCTTCGAAACACAGTGAACTTGAGTCATCTTCTAACAGCCTCCGCTCTAATAGGGTTTTCTTCCTATCGGTTACACAAGAATCATGAAACCCGTTTCATCACTCCCTTCAGCAAGTCAAGACGGTAATTGCACGCCGACCAACTCTAATATTCTACAAGCGCTTTCATGGATTATGACTAGTTCATTTGGATTGTTTTTGAGAATCGAAACAGATAGAAGAAGGTCGAAGTTACACACATCCTCTAGGCAAAAGTTGTCGTTCCAACAGTACCTTATTTCGACTATTAATCTAGAAAAATATCGAAAATTGTATGGACGATTTAAGCAGGATAATAGATTCAAGCATCCAACTCCCAGCCGGAGCTGCTGTTGTGCAAGAGTAGACAGATATAAGATAGGATACACAATAAGACCCTGCTAGGGTCTTATTGTGCATTGGGGCAGCTGAGTATTGGGGGATAAGACCCTGGCAGGGTCTTATAAGTCGGTGAGCAGTGGCATAACATGCGATAGTGGCTGTTTCTAGAAGCAATAAGACCCTGACAGGGTCTTATTGTGTGTTGTGGTAGCGTAGATCAGCGGGATAAGACCCTGTCAGGGTCTTATAAGTTGCTGCAAACTATAAGCGAAGTGCAGCCTCGTTCAGTTCAAGCCGGAAACCTTTCACGAGCACCTCTCCACTATATAAATCCGTCTCGTAAGCACGTTCGAAGCCCAAGCGCTCGTACAGTCGAACGGCGGAAGCCATCATATCGGAAGTATGTAGATTAAGTCTTCCAGCGCCAATCGAATGTGTGCGCTTGATCGCTTCCCGAATAAGAAGTGTTGCAATTCCTTTTCCTCTGGCTTCGGGGGAGACAGCTAAGTATCGTATGATCGGGTTATGAATGCCCAGCTCCGGCTGACCGTATGCTTCTTCTGAGGAGGCAAACAGCTGGAAGCTTCCAATGATGTCGCCCTTCGATACGGCCACGATTCTGGCGATCGGCTTCCCTTCATAGAATGATGCTCGAAGTCCTGATTCATATTGCTCCCATACTGGTCCAGGGAGTACCTCTGCGTATTGTCTATAGGCACTCACTAAGCTTTCAATAAAAGATACATGGTCGTCTTCTGTAGCATCACGGATAACAATTTCGTCTGTGCTCATTGTAGATACACTCCTTATTTGAATTTATTTACAATAAGTATATTCCCTAATTCCGATTAATCCTATATGATAAAAATAATTTAAAATGATGTATAGAGAAAGTCTATAGATTAGCAGGAGGGATTCGTCTATGAATATCGAGAACATTGAAGCCTTTGTATATGTCAATCACTATGGCAGCTTTAATAAAGCAGCGGAGGTGCTCTTCTTGTCACAGCCTTCTGTTACCGCACGCATACAGACACTTGAGAGGGAGCTTGACTGCAAGCTCTTTGATCGGCTTGGCAAGCAAATTATGCTGACGGAGAAGGGCAAGCAGTTTCTCCCTTACGCCCAGCAGATTCTTCAGACGATTCAAAAAGGCCGTCTCCATCTACAGGAGAAGGGAGCCCGTCCTCAAGAGATTCGGATCGGGAGCACCGTGTCGGTCTCCAATTATTTAATTCCCGATCTACTCCCGCGATTACAGCGGTTATTCCCTCGGTTGACGTTCAAATTAACGACGGCACCTTCGGATGATTTGGTCAAAAAGCTGCTTGATCGGGAGATCGATATTGCTTTTGTCAGAAAGCTGGCCCATCCATCCGTGCAGTCGTATCCGTATTACGATGATCCGATTCGGCTATATGTCTACGAGGGGCATCCGTTTGCGGCGGAGGGGAAAGTATCTATTGAGGCCATCCATGATCAGCCGCTTGTTTTCTTTGAATGCGGGTCGCTGGATTGGCTGCGTCTGCACCGTGTATTCGAGCATCTGGAGCAGCCTCCCCATATCGTCTTCCATGCGGATAATTCCGAGACGGCCAAGAAGCTGGTGCTGCAGAAGGCAGGCATCTGCTTCCTTCCGGGCTTATGCGCGAAGGAGGAAGTAAGCAAGGGCCAACTTATTCCGATCGAGATTGAGGAGACGAAGGGGATCTCTCTTCAGACGAATCTGATTGCCCTGACTGGCGAGAATGAAGAGTTTATTCAAGCTTTGCTGCCTAAGGATAACTTAAGCTTTTACAGCATTTAGAATGTCTTGATACAGCCTATACACCAAACCGGGATAATCAATCGATCGATAGAGAAAGTCTATTAGCGCGTGGGCTAAGTAGATGATACATTTATATAAACTTAATCCTTACTAAGTTTATAGGAATTATGTAATTAGACGACTGAGGGGTGGAAAACATGAGTGAATTGTTTAGGCAAGCTGGTGTAGAGGATGCAGAGCGTCTGCGTGAAGTAACCTATGAAGCCTATTCGCTCATTCGGGAGCTGGAGCTGAAATGGCCTGCTGCCAATGCCGATCTGGATCAAATACGAGACAACATTATACAAAATGAGTGTTATGTGCTGGAAGCGGACGGAACGATCGTTGCAACCATTACTTTATCGAAGACAGATGAAGTAAAGGCGATTACGGATTTGCCTTTTATCAAATGGTTTGCCGTTCATCCTAGCGAGCAAGGCAAAGGGTACGGAGATAAGCTGCTCACTTGGGTCGAGAATACGATTATCCGCGATAAAGAAGGCGCACCTGGAGTGACACTTGGTACGGCCGAGAAACATCCTTGGCTGCTTCCGATGTACCAGCGCAGGGGTTATGAAAGCATCAAATCCTTTGATGCTGGCAATGGTGACGGGCCCATGCATCTGCTTCGCAAGATTGTAGACCCGCTGAAATTCGAGCAAACAAGCGGAGAGCAAGCCGCAGCCAATTAATGCCCGGCAATACCGGGGAAAGACCTAACAATAAACGAAGAATAGACGGGGGTATATCCATATGAAGAAAAAAGCACTAGTCGTTACAGCAGCATTATCGTTAGTTCTGGTGGCTGCTGGATGCGGCTCCAATAATAAATCGAATAACAGCAGCGAGGAAAAAAACACAAATAAAGCGGCTGCTAATGTAACGGCATCAAGCAATACTGGCGGTAAAGTAACGAAAATCGTCGTTGGCACAGGTACAGCGTTCCCGAAAGTATGCTTTATTGATGAAAATGGGAAGCTGACTGGTTTTGACGTTGAGCTCATTAAAGAGATCGACAACCGTCTGCCGCAATACGAATTCGATTTGCAGACGATGGATTTCGCGAACCTGCTTCTGAGCTTGGACACGAACAAGATTGATCTCGTCGCTCATGAGATGGAGAAAAATCCGGAGCGTGAAGAGAAGTATCTGTTCAACACAGAGCCGTACGCTCACTGGAGAAATAAAATTGTTGTTCCACAAGATAATGATACCATCCATTCGCTTGACGACTTGGCAGGTAAAAAAGTGCTGGTTGGTGCGACAAGCGCACAAGCGCAAATTCTTGAGAATTATAACAAAGATCATGACAAGAAGATCAATATCGTGTACCAGAACGGTGCAGCCAACGATACGGTCAGCCAACTTACAACAGGCCGCGTAGATGCTACATTAGCCGCAGACTTTACGCTGTCGCTGGTTGACCCGCAAACCAAGCTGAAGACAACAGGTGATGACCTGTCGGATGCAGATATCCTGTTCATGTTCCGCAAGAACGACCCGGCATCTCAAGAGCTGTCTGATGCAGTTGACGTTGCTTTGAAGGAGCTTAAAGCAGACGGTACCCTTGGCAAATTGAGCACGGAATGGCTGGGCGGCGACTTTACCGCAGACAGCACGAAATAGCATTGTGATTTGAACAGTAATGAGAGGTGAGACGGCAAGATGGAATATGGCTTCGATATTAACTATGTAATTGATTTTATTCCCAAACTGCTGAGTACGTTGAATATTACGCTGTTGATCGTGGCAGGGGCTATCGGACTGGGACTGCTTGTTGGTTTTCTGGTGGCTCTGCCTCGCCTCTATCACGTACCGGTGCTTAAGAATGTATCGATGGTGTACGTATCCTTCTTCCGGGGCACGCCGATTCTCATTCAGCTGTTCCTGTTCTATTATGGTCTACCAGAAATTTTGAAGCTGATCAGTATTGATATTTCGAAACTGTCCGTTATTTATTTTGTCATTCTGACGTTTGGACTCAATGTAGGTGCCTTTGTATCGGAGACCATCCGGGCAGCTGTACTTGCTGTTAACAAGGGGCAAGTGGAAGCCGCATATTCCATCGGTATGACTGGATATCAGGCGTTTACCCGGATTGTACTGCCGCAGGCAATAGGGATTGCCGTTCCTGTATTCGGTAATCTGGTTATCGCTATGCTGAAGGATACATCGCTGGCCTTTACGCTTGGCGTGATGGAGATGACGGGCAAAGCACAAACGCTTGGCTCGCTTTCTCAGCATTTTATCGAAACGTACATTGCACTGGCCCTTATCTATCTCGTTATGAGTATTACACTGGAGCGTCTCATGCTTATTGCAGAACGCAGATTGTCACGCCATTTGCGCCGTGATTCCGGCGAGAAGAACCGATTCTTTGCCCGAAAGCGCAAACGTGTTACGTTAGGTCGTTTAACCCGTGAACTCAAGCTGGACAACAAGGAGGTGCCTCGTTATGAAGCTTGATCCATCCTTTATTTGGACCGCTTTCCTGCAGTTATGGTCTGCGGTTCCGACTACACTGCTGATTACTCTAGTGTCTGTACTTGTCGGGTTCGTCATTGGTACCATAACAGCACTCTCCCGAATCTACCGGATTCCAGTGTTGTCTCAGCTGTCGAGCGCTTATGTAACCTTCATCCGAGGAACACCGATGCTGACGCATCTGCTGCTTATCTATTTTGGTCTTCCGATGGTTGTGGACGGTCTCTCTGATCAATTTGGCCTTGGATGGAATTCCGCCAAAATTCCGATGATCGGTTTTGCATACATCTCATTTTCCATTACGGCAGGCGCTTATCTGTCAGAAGTTATACGTGCTGGTCTGCTTTCCGTTGAACGCGGCCAGATGGAAGCGGCTTGGTCTATTGGGATGACAACACCACAGGCACTGCGGCGAATAGTATTCCCGCAAGCACTTGCTGCCAGCCTTCCGAATCTGTCCAACTCGGTTATTGGTATGCTGCACGCATCAACTCTTGCTTTCACCGTTTCGGTCGTTGATTTGAATGCGAAAGCGCAAATCGTGGCTTCAACGAATTGGAAGTTCTTCGAGGCTTATATAGCAGCGGCACTCATTTTCTGGGGACTGACAATCTGTATTGAACGAATGACCGGCTTCATCGAGCGAAGAATCAACGTGTACAGCAAGGGAGGAGTAGCATGATTAAGCTAACTGGTATTCGTAAATCTTTTGGACGCAATGAGGTGCTCCAAGGTATTGATCTTACAGTCAATAAGGGCGAGGTTGTTGCGATCCTGGGGCCAAGCGGCTCCGGCAAAACAACACTGCTGCGCTGCATCAATTATTTGGAGAAGCCAAGCGAAGGTGAAATTGAGATCGGCGAGTTTACGCTGGACTGCAAGCATGCCGGCAAGAAAGATATATACGCCCTTCGTCAGCGTTCTGCTATGGTCTTCCAACAATACAATCTGTTCAGCCATAAAACGGCACTTGAGAACGTAATTGAAGGGCTGATTGTGGTTAAGAAAATAGGCAAGGAAGAAGCACGTAAACGTGGCATTGAACTGCTCGAGAAGGTAGGTCTCGGTGCCAAGCTGGACGCTTATCCGAGCCAACTGTCGGGTGGACAGCAGCAGCGTGTTGGTATTGCAAGAGCGCTTGCGCTTGAGCCTGAGGTTCTGTTGTTCGATGAGCCTACTTCAGCACTTGACCCTGAGTTGGTTGGCGAAGTGCTGGCTGTTATCCGCAGGATTGCCAAGGAAGGCATTACGATGATTATCGTCACACACGAAATGAGCTTTGCTCAAGATGTTGCGAATCACGTTGTCTTTATGGACGGCGGCGTTGTGGTTGAAGAGGGTAATCCGACCGAACTGTTCGGTAATCCGAAGGAAGAACGGACCAAACAGTTTCTCAAACGATATTCGCCAGAATTCAGTTATTCGATCTAGCGCAAGACTCTCACGAACAGCTTAATCCAAGTCATTCTTTTTAGGAGGCATATCTCATGTCCATTACAATAAGCATTTTGGATCAAAGTCCAGTTTATCCAGGGGAGAGCACAGCGGAAGCATTCGCCCATACGGTAGCACTGGCGCAAAAAGCAGAAGCCCTTGGGTTCCACCGCTTCTGGGTATCGGAGCATCATGATTCCGAGTATGTAGCCGGGTCTTCACCGGAGGTACTCATCTCCTATTTGCTCGCTCGTACGAATAAGATCCGCATCGGCTCCGGCGGCATTATGCTGCAGCATTACAGCCCTTATAAAGTAGCGGAAAACTTTCATGTTCTCTCTTCCCTTGAACCGGGTCGGGTTGATCTTGGCGTTGGCCGTGCTCCTGGCGGATTGCCGCGCAGCACACAAGCGCTTCAGCGGGACATTGCAAATCCGAGGTCGCTTACGGATAAAATCATCGAACTTCGCGGATATGTAGAGGGACGCACCGAAGAGGAAGGGCCGCTTGCGGGATTAAAAGCAAGTCCTGTTCCAGCTGTTGCACCAGAGCTGTATGTGCTGGGGGCATCTGCTGATAGTGCAGAGCTGGCTGCAAGTCTAGGCTTGCCTTATGTGTTCTCCTTGTTTATCGGTGGAGACGAGCAGGCGGCGATAGATTCGGTCATTAAATACAAGAATGAGTTCAACTACGAACTTGGTACATCTCCTCAAGCGATTCTAGCCTTATCTGCTATTGTAGCGGATACGGATGAAGAAGCGATTAGCTTGATACCACCACAAAAGCTGGTGAAGGTGCATCTGGCGAGCGGCCGTAAGGTTACTCTTGGTACGATCGAGCAAGCAGAAGCTTACGGTCAGCAGTCCGGCGAGTCTTATACGATTGAAGAGAAGGAACCTCTTATTACGGCAGGCACTAAGGAATTGGTACGCAGCAAGCTGCTTGCTCTGCAGGAGGCAACAGGCGTAGATGAGTTTATTGTGACTACGAATATTGCACCGTTTGAGAAACGGATTCGCTCTTATGAGCTGCTGAGCGAGGCATTCGCAGAAGTAACGGCTTAGGAGGGGAACCAATGAGTAACGAAACGAGAGTTCGCAGCGCTGCTGCACTGGCGGGCCGACTTACAGATATACGAAGGGAGCTTCATCAGAACCCGGAGTTGTCTCATGAGGAATTCGAGACGACCATTCGGATTCGCAGGTGGCTTAAAGAAGCCGGAATTAGAATTGCCGAGTATCCTCTGCAGACTGGTGTTATTGCAGAGATCGGCGGGCAGCGGCCTGGTCCGGTTATAGCCCTTCGGGCTGATATCGATGCACTTCCGATTCAGGAGGAGACCGGCCTGCCGTTCGCTTCCACCGTACCGGAGAAGATGCATGCCTGTGGTCATGATTTTCATACGGCAGCGATTATCGGAACCGCTTATTTGTTGAAAGAACGTGAAAATGAGCTGCAGGGTACAGTTCGGCTGATCTTCCAGCCGGCTGAAGAGAAGGCGAAAGGTGCGCGGCAAGTGATTGCCAGCGGTGCTCTGGAAGGTGTCCGGGCTATATTTGGTCTGCATAATAAGCCGGATCTGCCGGTTGGCACGATTGGTATTAAAGGCGGGCCACTTATGGCAGCGGCAGACGGTTTTGTAGTTGAAGTAGCGGGTCAAGGATCGCATGCCGCTGTTCCGGAGGCTGGTAATGATCCGGTTGTAACGGCGTCGCATATCGTCACCGCATTGCAATCGATTGTGAGTCGTAATGTAGGTGCACTTGATAGCGCAGTTATTAGTGTCACGAAGCTGAACAGTGGTACCGCGTGGAATGTCATTCCGGAAAAGGCTGTATTGGAAGGGACAATTCGCACCTTTGACGCTGATGTCCGCCGCCGGGTGCGTGAACGTTTCGATCAGGTTGTCGAGGGAGTTGCAATTGCCTTTGGCACTACAGCAAAAGTTCGCTGGATCGAAGGTCCACCCCCTGTCAGCAATGATGAGGGATTGGCCGAGCTGGCATGGCGGGAAGCAGAGCATCTGGAATTGCTTCCGATTGCTCCCGTACCATCGCTGGCAGGAGAAGACTTCGCCGCGTACCAGCAGCTGGTGCCGGGTCTGTTTGTTTTTGTAGGGACGGATGGCCCAAGAGAGTGGCATCATCCAGCATTTGATTTGGACGAACGTGCATTGCCGATTGCTGCTGATTTCTTTGCGGGAACGGCACTGCGTGCACTTACGGAACTCGCTTCTGAAGCAGGCGAGGGGACGGAAGCTTAAGCCTAATTTCACTTTCACGCTTTAAGAAGGCGGCGTCAACACCAGCCAACTCATAACAATCGGAGGGATTCCAATGAGTGCAATCGATATTCAAGCCTATTTGGATACACATCTAGTACTGACTCAGGCTATCGCAGGGTTAGACGAAGAGCAGTTGAAATGGAAAGAAACCGAAGCCAAATGGAGTGTAACGGAAGTTCTCTCTCATCTGGCCGATCACAATATTGTAGTATCATTCCGTATTCGCGACATTCTAGCCGATACGAAGGCGCAGCTTCCTGCTTTTAATCAAGACCTTTGGGTATCCGGTCAACATTCCAATGACGGTAATGCAGCTGATATTTTGAACGTATTCTGGGCGTTGCTGCAATATAACGGTCTGCTGTTTGGCCGATTAAGCGAGCAGGATCTAGATAAGACGGGTATCAACTTCAAAGGCGAAACGGTCCGCGTACGTGATATTATTCAAGGCTTCACGAAGCATGTACACCACCATCTGGGACAGATTGACCGAATCAAAGCAGCTTACCAGGCTCAAAGCTCGGTAGCACAAGGGGGAAATGTGTAATGGCGACTCGTAAACAATTAAAGCTTGGCGCGATGCTTCATGGTGTCGGCAGCAGTACTTCGTTATGGAGACATCCGGAGATTCCATCCGATGCAAGCGTGAACTTTGAGCTGTACAAATCATGGGTAGAGAAAGCGGAAACGGGTAAGTTTGATCTGGCTTTTATCGCTGACGGTCTTTATATTAATGAAAAATCGATCCCGCATTTCCTTAACCGCTTTGAGCCTATCACGATATTGAGTGCACTGGCAGCAGTCAGCAAGCATATTGGTCTCGTTGGCACATTGTCGACCTCCTACAGTGAGCCATTTACAGTTGCACGCCAGTTCGGTTCGCTTGATGTGATCAGCGGCGGCCGTGCAGGCTGGAATATCGTCACTTCCCCGCTTGAAGGCTCCGCGCTTAACTATGGCAAGAAAGAGCATCCCGACCACGATAAACGGTACCGGATCGCGACGGAATATTTGGAAGTTACACGCGGCTTGTGGGATTCCTGGGAGGATGACGCATTCGTTCGTGACAAAGAATCGGGCGTATTCTTTGATCCAGCCAAGCTGCATGCCTTAAATCATGAAGGCGAGTTCTTCTCGGTGAAGGGTCCTCTTAATATCGCTCGCTCGAAGCAAGGGCAGCCGGTTGTTTTCCAAGCAGGGTCTTCCGAAGTTGGCAAAGATTATGCAGCGAAGCATGCGGATGCGATCTTTACGGGTCATGAATCCGTTGAAGAGGCTGTTTCGTTCTACCAGGACGTGAAGCATCGTGCAGTCGGATTCGGACGAAATCCGGACAATGTCCTCGTCTTCCCGGGTATCGGTCCAATTATCGGCAGCACGGAGGAAGAAGCTGAACGTAAATATCAAGAGGTTAGTGATCTGGTATCAGCGGAAAATGCTCTGCTCTATCTTGGGCGTTTCTTCGAGCATCATGACTTCTCTCAATATGATCTGGATGCGCCATTCCCGGATCTGGGAGATCTCGGCCGCAACAGCTTCCAAAGCAGCACGGACAAAATCAAAGCAAATGCCAAGGCACGCGGCCTGACGCTTCGCCAGGTGGCATTGTCGGTAGCAACTCCTCGTCCTATCTTTATTGGTACGCCAGAACAGGTCGCAGACCGGGTTCAAGAATGGTTCGAAGCAGGTGCTGCTGACGGATTTATGGTCGGATCTTCGGTACCGCATGGACTTGAAGATTTCATTGAGCATGTTGTGCCAATCTTGCAGGAGCGCGGGTTGTTCCGCACCGAGTACGAAGGCGATACGCTACGCGGTAATCTGGGTCTGCCGATTCCGGCTAACCGTTACACGAAAGAAGCTGAGCACGTTTGATTTTAAACAGGGAAGCAGTAAATGCGATGCTTGATTTTGCGGGGACTCTGCAGGAAGAGCTTGTAGCTATTCGGCGTGATCTGCATCAGCATCCCGAACTGTTGTACAGTACGGACCGCACGGCAAGTATCGTAGCGCAGCTTCTAAAGGAATGGGGGATCGACGTCACTACTGGCGTCGGCCCCCATTTTGGCAAAGGCGTAGTTGGCGTGCTGCGCGGCAGACTGGAAGGCGGCCGGACGATTTTGCTGCGGGCGGACATGGACGCTCTGCCGATCACGGAGCAGAATGATGTCGACTATCGATCCCATATCGATGGGATTATGCATGCCTGCGGCCATGATGCACATACGGCTATGCTGCTTGGAGCGGCAAAGACGCTTGCAGCTTATCGGGAGAGCTTTGCTGGTGAGGTCCGGTTTGTCTTCCAACCGGCGGAGGAGGGAGCATTGCCAAGTCCGCTTGACGGAAGACTGCTCTCCGGCGGACGGGATATGATTGATGCGGGTATTCTGGATGGAGTGGACCGTTGCTATGCGCTGCATGTATGGCCGGAGCTTGCTGCCGGAACAATCGGCATTCATCCGCATTATGCGATGGCAGCTTCTTCTCATTTCCACGTGACGTTCCACGGAAAAAACGGGCATCACAGTACGCCTCATCTCGCGGTAGATGCTATTCAGATGACGGCTTCCTACATCGCAGCAGTAAACGGGCTGATGGCAAATGGCGTCGATCCGAAGGAGCAGGCTGTGCTTGCGTTTGGAACGGTGCGTGCTGGGACGGTCATTAATGCGATTGCGGAGCAGAGTGTTATAAATGGCACCTTCCGTGCCTTCAGCAAATCAACAGTAGCAGCGATAACCGATGGACTCGATCGTCATGCGCGTGCGGCAGCTCTTTCCTATGGCGGTTCCTATGAAATTGCGCTTCGTGAGGGTATCGCAGTGGTTAATGACAGTGAAGCTGTAGATGAAGTTGTCCAAGCCGGTACTGCTGTTCTTGGTGAGGAAAACGTGCTGAAGCAGCACACGCCAAGCCTTGCCGGTGAGGATTTTGGCTGGTATCTTGACCGTGTGCCGGGTGCTTTTATTTTGCTGGGCTGCCGAGATGAGGCAGTTGGCAACCAGGAGGGGCTGCATCATCCCAGATTTAATCTGGATGAAGCTATACTCGTCCATGGTACTAGACTGCTTGTTCAACTCGCTGCAGGATCATAGGTGAAACGGGACTGTTTCAGCTTTTAACTGAATCCGACATGTGGCTGCATTGCACATCTGCCAATCCTCCTAGGCTAAGTCAGTACGGTGCGAAAATGCACCGACGCCAGAATGTACTTTATCCAACAGAATGATGCATCCGAGCCAAGCAAACATGGTTACATTGGATTCTATCCAGCAGAATATAGTACAGAGGCGGAGATAGCTCATAAATGCGTTGAAGTGACTGGATGGAATCCAATATAACCCGAGGTAGTACAATTGCCAGATCGATTACGTTGGATGAAGTCCAACGAAAGGATGAGAAAGTTATTTTCATGAAGAAGAAACAGTTAAAACAACACTAGCTGCTCCCTACTTTATTCAAAAGCGGGACCTCCCATCGTCATTATATGACGTATGAGAGGTCCCTTTTTATACCGTAAATCCTTCACCCATAGATGATTACTAATGGTCGATAGAAGAGATTTATACGCTATTGTGCGGCCTGAGGCTGGGTGATACAGTATTGCCAAGGTAAAAACCTACTAAACATATTGGTTATTAGATATATTGGAAGTTTAAACAAATTTGGATAAAAGGCGGAGTGTATATGACAAAGAAGAGAGAACTGAAATTGGGAGCTATTATTCATGGTGTCGGCGGAGGCAGCACAGGCTGGAGGCATCCAGATATTCCATCTGATGCAAGCGTTAATATCGGTTTTTATAAACAGCAGGCGCTTAAAGCAGAGGAAGGCAAATTTGATTTCCTCTTTATAGCTGATGGTCTGTATATTACAGAAAAATCGATTCCTCACTTCTTGAATCGTTTCGAGCCTATTACTATTCTCTCGGCACTTGGCGCTGTCACTTCGAACATTGGGCTTGTTGGCACGTTGTCCACTTCTTATAGCGAACCGTTTACGGTTGCACGTCAATTCTCGTCGATCGATCATATCAGCGGCGGCCGCGCAGGCTGGAATGTCGTTACATCCCCGCTTGAAGGCAGTGCGCTTAACTTTGGAGGCAAACAGCATCCCGCACATTCGGAACGTTACCGGATTGCAGAGGAGTATTTGGAAGTAGCAAAAGGCTTGTGGGATTCCTGGGAAGATGATGCTTTTATCAGGGATAAAGAATCAGGCGTATTCTTTGATCCAGAGAAGCTGCACCGCTTGAACCATCAAGGGGAATTCTTCTCCGTTCAAGGACCACTGAATATTGCACGTTCGAAGCAAGGACAGCCGGTTGTATTTCAAGCAGGATCTTCCGAGAGCGGACGTAATCTTGCTGCGAAGACAGCAGATGCGGTATTTACAGGGCCAGAGTCGATTGAGGATGCGAAGGAGTTTTACCATGATGTGAAGCAGCGGATTGCTAATAACGGTCGTAATCCAGAGCATACGCTTATTTTCCCAGGCATCGGACCAATTATCGGCGCTACGCAGGAAGAAGCGGAAGAGAAGTACCGTCAGATTGCTGACCTGGTCACAATTGAGAAGGCTCTCGACCATTTGGGAAGATTTTTCGAGCATCATGACTTCTCGCAATATGAGCTGGATGCACCGTTCCCGGATCTTGGCGATTTCGGTTCGAACAGCTTCCGCAGTACAACGGACAAAATCAAACGTCGTGCTAAGGAGCAGGGACTTACGCTTCGCGAAGTAGCCTTGCAGGCAGCAACGCCGCGCAACGCTTTTATCGGAACTGCTGAATATGTAGCGGATCAGCTCCAGCAGTGGTTCGAAGAAGAAGCGGCAGATGGATTTATTATTGCAGCAGCAACGCCGGGCGGCTTGGATGATTTTGTAGAGCAGGTTGTTCCGATTCTGCAGGAGCGCGGATTGTACCGTACGGAGTATGAGGCAGACACCCTTCGTGGCAATCTTGGTATCCCTGTTCCTGAGAACCGTTATGCAGCAGCTCGTAAACAGCCAGGCGTTACCATCAACTAACCAATTAGGAGAGATACCATGAATAGAAATAGATCACGATTCCAAAGCTCGGCTGCTGTACTGTTGGTATTGGCACTGGTGCTGTCGGCGTGCGCTTCGAATAAGGGAGAGAACAATAAGAGCCAGCAAGCGCAGCAGTCGGATACACCAACCACTGCTGCTACTGAAGTCAAACAAGGAGGAGAGCTCACCTACGCACTTGCAACTTCTCCGGATACACTGGATCCACATCGCAGCGGTCTAGCTGTTGCCGTACGTGTCATTCGTACGATCTATGATTCTCTGGTTGTTCAGTTACCGGATAATTCGATCAAGCCGTGGCTCGCTACTTCGTGGGAGATTTCCGAAGATGGCCTGAGCTATACTTTCAAGCTCCGTCAGGATGTGAAGTTCCAGGACGGCACACCGTTTAATGCGGAAGCGGTCAAATATAACTTCGATCGTATTCTCGATCCGGCTACGAAAGCCGCTAATGCCGCAGCACTTCTTGTGCCGTATCAGTCGTCGGAGGTTATTGATGAATATACGGTTAAGCTGAATCTGGCCACGCCGTCACGAGCATTTCTCGGTAATCTAAGCCAAGCACTGCTTGGTATCGTATCGCCAACAGCAGCGAAGAAAGATGGCGATCAATTTGGTCTAAACCCTGTTGGTACGGGTCCGTTCAAGTTCGTGAAATGGGAAGAGAACGCAGAAATTCAAGTGACACGTAATCCTGATTATAAATGGGCATCGGAGCTTGTAACGAATACAGGTGCACCGTATCTGGATGGCATCACCTTCAAAATCGTACCTGAGGAAGCCACTCGGATCGGCAGTGTGCAGAGCGGTCAAGTGTTAGCAGCAGAAACCGTTCCACCGCAAAATATCGTTGCCTTAAAAGGTGATTCGAAAGTTCAACTGTTTGAAGCTAATACCGTTGGTCTGCCGTATACGTTGTTCTTTAATCAGGATCACGAACCGTGGAATGATGTCAAAGCCAGACAGGCGGTACAACTGGCTGTTGACGTAGACAGTATTGTGAAGACCCTTTACCTCGGTACATATGACCGCGCATGGTCGCCGCTAACACCGGGCACCTTCGGTTATGATCCAACGCTTGAGAACAGCGTGAAGCCTGATCTGGAGAAAGCAGGAGCACTGCTGGATGAGATTGGCTGGGTAAAAGGAGCAGATGGTATTCGCGAGAAGGACGGTAAGAAGCTTAGTCTGCATTATGTGGACGGAACACCAAACCGTGAGAAGCGCAATGATATCGCAGTTATCATTCAACAGCAGTTGAAGGCTCTTGGCGTTGCGGTTGAGGTGGAGATTACGAAGGATATCCGCACAATTGTCTATACGAACGGCAGTTATGATCTCTATGGCAACAGCCAAGTAAACTCGGATCCGAATGCGCTCTATTCCTTCTATCATTCTACTGATCCGAAGGCTCTGCCGTCGCTCACGCGCTTATCCGATCCGTCAATCGACAAGCTGCTGGAGCAGGGGCGTATAGAAACGGATGATACGAAGCGGGCGGACATTTATAAACAAATTCAGCATTATATTATCGATCAGGCAGTCATCCTTCCAATTTATGTATTCCCATACACAGTAGCGGCGGATAAATCCGTGAAAGGACTTGTCTTTGATTCACTTGGCTATCCACTGTTCAATGCGGTATCAATCGGTTCATAAACGGAAGGGAGGCGGCTCTTCATGTTCATCGCCGGACGCATTCTATCTTCCTTGCTAGTCATCGCGGGCACCTTAGTGCTGGTGTTCGCGATTCTCTATGTACTCCCAGGCGACCCGACGGATACAATGCTTGATCCGTCGGTTGCCACGCCTGAGATGGTTGCGAATTTGAAGCATCAATTAGGTACAGACCAACCCTTCTATATTCAGTTCTCCCGGTATATAAGCGATATGGTGCGGGGGGATTTCGGAAACTCCCTATTAAATTCCGAACCGGTGCTGAATAAAATCATCGATCATTTTCCAGCTACGCTTGCCCTTACGGCAGTTAGTGCTTTGGTTGCAGCTGTATTTGGCCTCGTATTAGGTGTCCTCTCGGCTATTCATCGGAATGGCCCAATTGATCTGATTGCCCGAGTTGTGGGACTGTTCGGCATCTCTATGCCGACCTTCTGGTCGGGTATTCTGCTCATTGTATTGTTTAGTCTTAATCTGGGCTGGTTCCCGGCAATGGGATCTGGCGGATGGAAAACGCTGGTGCTTCCGGCCTTAACACTTGGAATAGTTGGGGCTGGCTTCATCGTAAGGATGGTGCGGAGCAGCATGCTTGATATTATCAATGAGCATTTTATGCTGACACTACGCGCCAAAGGATTGTCCGAACGAATTGTGATGTATAAGCATGCGCTGCGCAACGCGCTTATTCCAGCTGTGACAATGGTCGGCATGCTGATCGGGGAAATGCTGGCAGGTACCGTTGTCATTGAGACGGTATTCTCGCGCCAGGGCATTGGCCGGATTATGTCTGATGCCCTGATGGCGAAGGATCTTCCGGTTGTGCAGGGCGTTATCTTTTTCACAGCGCTGATCTATGTCATCGTGAATCTGCTTGTCGACTTGTCATACACCGTTATAGATCCGAGAGTAAGGCGCTCTACGTAAGGAGAAGGGAGCTGAAATTCGCATGCGTGAAGCAGCTACAGCCAGTACGATCTGGCAGAAGCAAAGAGGGCGGCGGCTTGCCGCTATTCGGTTTAGACGATTTACGGCATCTAATCTGTTCGTGCTTGGAGCTGTCACTGTCGTATTGTTCATCGTGGCTTGTGCCATCGTACCTTCCATCATCGCCCCCTATTCACCAACGGAGATGTTAACGGACAGTATCATGCAGCCGCCAAGTGCGGCTCACCTGTTTGGGACGGATTATTTTGGCCGGGATATATTCAGTGTTGTTGTGTACGGAAGCCGTGATTCTTTGTTTATCGGGTTCGCATCCGTTATCGTTGGCGGGCTGGCAGGCGGAGCTATTGGCGCCTTGTCGGGTTATGCAGGAGGCTGGCTTGATGCAGTGCTGATGCGCTGCAATGATATTTTGATGACGATTCCCGGTATTTTGCTGGCACTAGCCATTGCAGGCGCACTTGGAAAAAGCTTGTTTAATATTGTGCTGGCTGTGGCGGTAGCCTCCATTCCGGGTTATGCCCGTATTATGAGATCGCAGATCATTAGTATTAAGGGCCGGACATTTATTCAAGCCTCACAGGCGGCTGGCGCTTCACCGCTTCATATTTTCTGGAAGCATGTCCTGCCCAATTCGCTTTCTCCGCTGCTTGTGATGGCGACAATCGGCGTAGGGACATCAATTCTGACTGGCTCAGGACTTAGCTTTCTTGGTCTTGGTGTTCTTCGGGAAGTACCTGATTGGGGGACACTTCTATCGCAGGGACGCGGCTATCTGACGGTAGCTTGGTGGATTTGTACTTTCCCAGGCGTTGCGATTACGTTGTTTGTGCTTGCGGTCAATATCATTGGCGACAGGTTGAGAGATCAGCTGGATCCGAAGAAAAGTATGAGGTAGGAAGGAGGCGGGAGCATTGCTTGATATTAAGGAGCTGTCTGTAGGGTTTCGTACGAAGCATGGCCCGCTGCAAGCTATTACGAATATATCGTTCTCCATACAGCCGGGGGAGACTGTCTGTCTTGTTGGCGAGTCGGGCAGCGGAAAAACCGTTACCTCCAAAGCGATTATGCGGCTGATTGATTATGAGAATGGCTCAATTACACATGGAAGTATTGTGCTGCAGGGGCGGGATATAGCATCGCTGCCGGAAGCTGAGCTTCGGCAATTACGCGGGAAGCGGGTTGCGATGGTATTTCAGGAGCCAATGGCGGCATTTGACCCTGTCTTCACCATTGGACAACAGATTGTGGAGACGATTATACAGCATGAACGGATCAGCCGGCGAGAGGCTTGGGTACGAGGCACCGAGCTGCTCACCCGTGTTGGAATACCTGAGCCTGCCATTCGGATGAAGCAGTATCCCGGTGAATTATCCGGCGGCATGCTTCAACGGGCCATGATTGCAATGGCACTCTCCTGTGGGCCGGAGCTGCTAATCGCCGATGAACCAACGACCGCACTTGATGTGACAATTCAGGCTCAAATCTTGCAGCTGCTGCAGGAATTGAAGCGGGAATTTGGGATGTCGATTCTGCTCATTACTCATGACCTGGGTATTGCTGCGGAGATGGCTGACCGAATTGTCGTTATGTATGCTGGTCAGATCGTCGAGCAAGGAACAGCTGCAGAGCTATTCGCGAAGCCGCGCCATCCGTACACAAGAGGACTGCTGCAATCCATTCCGCCTCTAGATAGTGTACGTGGTGAGCGGCTGTATGCTATTCAAGGATCAATACCGTCACTGGCTGCACTGCCGAGCGGCTGTTTGTTTCACCCTCGCTGCGAGTATGCGACCGATCGCTGCAGAGCCGAAGCGCCGCCGCTTACTGAGCGGAATGGCAGCGGGGCTGCCTGCTGGCATGAAGATCGAGTTGCTGCAGAAGCGGCAGTCATTCTTCATAAAGGGAATATTCGAATGGATGAGCCGGCTCTGTTGGAAGGACAGTTCACGGAAGCTGAGTCCCGCAGTGAAAGCGAAACGCTGTTTGTGGCAGAGCATCTGCATAAATATTATCCGGTCAAGCGTAAAAGCTTTACAGCCCCTCGTGCCTTCATCCGGGCGGTAGACGATGTCTCCTTCTCCATTCGGAAAAACGAGACGTTTGGTCTGGTTGGGGAATCAGGAAGCGGTAAATCTACACTAGGTCGTGTTCTGCTGCAGATGGAGCAGGCTACTTCAGGGAAAGTGCAGTTTCAAGGGAGGGAACTGACCAGTCTTGATGGCGCTGAGCTTCGTTCCATGAGACGGGATATGCAGGTTATTTTTCAAGATCCTTATGGTTCCCTTAATCCAAGATGGACGATTGGGGACAGTATTGCCGAGCCGCTTAAGGTACATAGTGTGATGACGGGTTACGAGCGTAAGCATCGTGTGGAGGAATTACTGCAGCTGGTTGGTCTTGATGCGGCCAGCAGCGGCAAATATCCACATGAGTTCTCGGGCGGTCAGCGGCAGCGGATCGGCATTGCCCGGGCAATCGCCTTGAATCCAAGCTTTATTCTTGCAGATGAAGCAGTATCTGCGCTTGATGTTTCCGTCCAGGCACAAATTGTGAATTTGCTTCAAGAGCTTCAGCAGCAGCTAGGGTTGACGTACTTATTCATCGCTCATGGCTTACAGGTTGTGCGACATATTTCAGACCGGATTGGCGTTATGTATTTAGGCAAGTTAGTTGAAATTGCGCCTAGTGATGAACTGTTCCGTCGTCCAGCTCACCCTTATACGAAGCTGCTCATTGACTCGATTCCGCAGCCTATTCCAGGTCAGAATAGCATCGTTGCTGCCATCCAAGGTGAAATTCCATCACCTGCCAATCCTCCTAGCGGTTGCCGGTTCCATCCCCGTTGCCCGTTTGCAACGGAACGATGCAGGAAGGAGCAGCCGGAGCTTCGCCCACTAGGTGAGGATCGATACGCCGCCTGCCACTACACACTTATATGAAGCAGAATCAGCAGCAAGAGTCGGCCTCGTCTTTTCCAGCGTTCTGGCCGGTGCTGACGGCTATATTCATTGGCTCTTTCGTCGGCATGTATCATGTCGTCTCCCTGAACGTATCGCTCCCCGGTTTTATTCGTATATTTGGTACGGAGCTGCAGACCGTCCAGTGGATGATGACCGGATTTACACTAGCAAGCGGCATCGTTGTTCCGATCAGCGGTTATGCGATGGAACGGTTCGGCTGCAAGCGTTTATTCCTATTCGCAATCGGGGGCATTACCGTAAGCTCGTTTTTATGTGCACAAGCGTGGAATGTTGAGGCGCTTATTGCCTTTCGTATTTTGCAGGGACTCTTCTGCGGGCTTATCCAGCCGGTTTCTCTGGCTTTAATCTACAGATCAATTCGAGTGGAGAAACAGTCCTTTGCCCTAAGTGTATGGTCGTTCGCGACTGTACTTGGTACAGCGATTGGTCCGTCGTTAAGCGGCTGGCTGCAAAGCTTTGATTGGCATCTTATTTTTCTTGTGACGGTGCCTGTTGGGATCATCGCATGGGTTGTAGGTGCAGCTGTCATTCCGAAGGACCAGGCGAACGGCCTTGCAAGGCTGGATTGGCCTGGTTTGCTGCTTGCTACGGGTGGAAGTCTTGCTCTGCTCCTGCTCTTCGGCAACATGAACGCATGGGGATGGGACAGCATTCTTACTTGGACGATGCTGATTGTTGGTGTTGGCTGTTTTGTTTTCTTTGTACGGCAGGAGCGCAGCAGTGATCATCCTCTCCTGCAGCTTCGGCTGCTGCTCAATCCGAGATTTTCGCTTAGTCTTATGGCTTCCCTCATCTTATCTTTTGGACTTTATGCGGTTGTCTATTTCATGCCGCTGTTATTAGTAGAGATGAAAGGCTTATCGCCTTTCAAGATAGGGCTCTTGTTCCTGCCTGCAGCCGGATGCTTAACCGTTGCTACGTTTGCGGCAGGAAGATGGTACAGCCGTATTGGTCCTGCCAGACTCATTATGATTGGCTGTACGATTTTGTTCATAAGTACTTATTATTTTAGTAAGATGCCTTCGGAAACCAGTCTTGTTGTGATTATTATTTGGCTGGCTGTCCGTAATATCGGAACCGGCCTTGCCTCGACACCAACAACAAACGCAAGCATGTCAGCTGTTCCTAAAGAGTGGATCGGGCATGCATCCGCTTTGCTGAATTGGCTGAGACAAGTATTTAGCGCTATGGCGTTAGGATTATGTACTTCGTTATTTTATTCTCGGTTAGAGCTTCATCAATCTGAATTAGGCGGCGGTGGTGAGGGAACCAGTCAATATCGCCTTGCTTACATGCATAGCATTCATGATGTCTTTCTAGTATCAAGCATCATTGTGGTCTGTGCAATTCCAATTGCGCTGCTGCTTGGCAGACGAATGCCGGCGCCCGTTACGACACCAAAGGAGAGTGAAAGCTTATGAAATTCATCTGGTTCAGCCTTGTCATGAATCTCACAAACCCGTTGACAGGCGAGCAGTTCACGACCAGTGAAAAATTTGAAAATATAATCAAGCAGGCTGAGCTTACCGAACAGCTGGGGTTCGATGGTTATGGCATTGGTGAGCGCCATGGAGCGCCATTCCTGTCGTCTTCACCGCCGCTGCTGTTATCGGCTATAGCTGCAAGGACTTCCCGTATCCGACTGCTTACTGCTGTAACCGTACTAAGTGTGCTTGATCCGGTTCGGGTTGCAGAGGATTACGCGACTCTTGATCATTTGTCCGGCGGACGACTCGAGATGATCATCGGCAAAGGTAATGATCCACGGCATTATCCGCTGTTTGGCATTACGGAAGAGGAACAGTGGGATTCGATGGAGGAGCGGTATGAACTGCTGAGGCGTCTGTGGCAGGAGGAGAATGTGAGCTGGGAAGGGAAATATCGGCCAGCTCTTCATCAGGTGACCACGCAGCCAAGACCACTTCAGCGGCCGATTCCGATCTGGCATGGAAGCGCGTCCAGCACAAGGTCCACTGAACTTGCTGCACGTTACGGTGAGCCGATATTTTCCTCGAACAGCTTTCATCCTCAGGCCAAATACAAAGACCTAATTGATCATTATCGCGAGCGGCTAGCCTATTACGGTCACGATCCTCAGAAAGCTGTAGTTGGTGCCGGTGCAGGCAGCTTGTATATCGCTAATACGACGGAAGAGGCGATCCGCCGGTACCGCCCTTATTATCAGGCATTCCAAGCAACAGCCGCGGCTCAGCATAACCAATCACCGTTTACTTCACTGGAGGATAACATTGCGAGGGGTCCAAGTCTGATCGGAAGCCCGGATCAGATCATTGAGAAAATACTAAACTACCAAGCGGCCTTTGGTCATCAGGTGTTGTCCCTCAGCGTAGACGGCTTATCCGAAGCCGAGCAGCGCGAGCAGATGGAGCGGTTTGCAGCGGACATTGCACCCGTGCTGCGCCGGGAGGTACCGAGCAGCGTGTGGGAGGAGCAAGTGAAGAGAGTATCGGTATAACCCTGTTTTTGTAACGAAAAGCCCCTATCCGAGGATAGGGGCTTATTGTTGTTTCCGCTAGCCGGTTTAAACCGCCTCCTCAGCTTTATCGAATCCCCGCAGTAGACTCTCTGAAAAGAGGTTTCGTAAAGATATGAGCTACCTGATAAGGCTGCTCCGGATCATTGATTCTTGAGAGCAGCATTTCAGCTGCCTTCACGCCCATTTCGTTGCTGTAAATATGGACGGTTGTAAGATGGGGCTCGACGATCATCGACTCCGGCCCGTTATCAAACCCGCAGATTGCAACATCATGAGGAACGGAGATGTTTTTGTTTTTTAGCACCTTCATGAAGCTCACTCCAATAAAATCATTGGCGCAGATAAAGGCGGAGGGCAGCTTCTGCATCTCATTAAGACGTTCCTCCAGCCAGGATGGCCTGGAAAAGAAGAGGCGATCGTCGTCTACTATACATTGGCCAAGATCAAGCGGTATTCCGGCCTCGCTGAGAGCCCGATTGAATCCCAGCCAGCGTTCATTAAAGCTGAGACAGTGGTTATAATCACCGATAAATCCGAAGCTGGAGTAACCGTTTGTGATCAGCTCTTTTGTAAGCTGATAGACGCTATGCTGATTTTCCATCAGAAGAATATCCGCTTTGAATTCGGGATAACATACCGTGGAAGCGCAGTCTATAAATATAGTAGGCACGCCAAGGCTTGTAATTAATTCGCTATAAGCAGGGTTAAACATTTCAATACAAATAATGCCGTCTACATTCGACACATCGAAATTGTTAGGCAGGGATAACGAGGCCTGATCCACTTCTCTAATAATATGAAAAGACAGGTTGTAGCCCTCGGCACTGATCTGTTTCTCCAAGCCGCTGATCAGAGTCGAGCCGAAATGAGAGGTGTTCGGAAGATTAGCTGTCAATAAAGCGATATTCCCTGAATTTTTGGATAAAAGCTGCTCGCTCTCCAGATAAGAAAATTGCTTGTATTTTAACTCAATAGCTTTTTTGATTACTTTATTGCGTGTTTCCTCCGGAATTTCGGTTCGGCCATTTAATGCCTTGGAGGCGGTATTCCTGGATATGCCAAGCGCGTCGGCGATATCTTGAATGGTTACTTTTTCCTTAGTCATGCAGGTCTGCTCACCTCTTGCAATCTTTGTTCTCCTATTAATGTGTTTTTGTAAACTAAATTCATTCATATAGGTAATACAAATGTATAATAGTTTGCGACAAATAGCAATAAAAATCTTACAAATGCACAAGTGGCTTTACAAATGAATTAATTAAATATGGTCATAAGTAAATTGAAATGTGCAAAATGTGAGTGTAATTCCTTTTGAATATAATGTATTGCTTAGCTTTTAACTGAATTCTTCATCCTATTTCCAATTAAAACCAACATTATGTCAAAAATGAAGCGGGTTTTATTTCTATTTTGAACAATTCGACCTTCCAAATGCGCAAATTATTTTTTACAAAATATATTGACGTTTGCAAAGCCGTTTGATAAATTGTAAATGCAGCAAGTAAACAAAAAGGCTAACAATGAAAGCCCTTACTGCACAAACATAGAATACTTTTGTAAATGAACGGAGGTAAGTCTAACGCAATGGAAGCCAAACAGGCTCAAACAGCAGCAAGGTCCGGAAACGCAACCCTTGATTATTGGAGGAAGCATTACTTTCTCTACATCCTGATCGCTCCGGCACTAATTCTGACACTGGTATTCAAATATGGTCCGATGTATGGGGCCATTATTGCATTCAAGGACTTCAGTCCGATCAAGGGCATCATGGGAAGCGATTGGGTAGGGCTCTATAACTTCGAGAAGTTTCTGTCGTCACCGAATTTTGATGTTATTTTTATGAATACGCTTAAATTGAGCTTTTTCGGCCTTATTCTCGGATTTCCAATCCCCATTCTTCTTGCGCTTATGCTGAATCAGATCAGACATACCGGCGCTAAGAAAAATATACAGCTATTCTTGTACGCCCCTAACTTCATCTCGGTTGTTGTTGTGGTGGGGATGCTGTTTATCTTCCTGTCCCCGACAGGTCCGATTAACCATTTGATTACCCTAATAACAGGCGAACCCGTGATGTTCATGTCGCGTCCTGAGTATTTCCGTGCCATCTACATTTTGTCGGATATTTGGACCGGAGCAGGCTGGGCTTCCATTATATATGTAGCTGCACTTGCAAACGTTGATCCGGAGCTTCATCATGCGGCCAACCTAGACGGGGCAAACCTGCTTCAGCGCATCCGGCATATCGATTTGCCAACGATTCGCCCTATTATGGCGATTGTGTTTATTTTGGCTGCCGGCGGTATTATGTCGATTGGCTTCGAGAAGGCTTATCTGATGCAGACAGCCATGAACCTCCCAACCTCGGAGATTATTCCAACCTATGTGTACAAAATCGGGCTGCAATCCGGTGATTATGCTTATTCTGCGGCGGTTGGATTATTTAATTCCGCGATTAACGTCCTGCTGCTCATTACAGTTAATTTCATTGTGAAAAAGCTGAACGAGGGCGACGGCCTCTACTAAGAAAGGAGATGTATACATGGCTATCAAGCATTCCAGACTGGACCGCTTACTTCTTATATTAAACGGAATCTTCCTGACGCTTGCTGTACTCATCGTCGTTGTTCCTCTGCTTTATGTGGTGATTGCTTCCTTGATGGATCCGTCCACCCTGCTGAGCCGAGGCTTGTCCTTCAAGCTATCAGACTGGTCTATTGAAGGGTACAACAAGATTTTGTCCAATCCGGCGATGATTCGCGGCTTCGGCAATGCCGTCTTTTATGCTGTTTCTTTTTCCGTCCTGACGGTTGTCGTCTCCGTCTGTGCCGGATACTCCCTGTCGGATAACCGGCTAAAGGGTAAGGGGTTGTTCATGACCCTATTCATCATCACGATGTTCTTCAGCGGAGGGCTTATACCTACTTATTTACTTGTGAAAAATATGGGCCTGCTCAATACCGTATGGGCTGTCATTATACCGGGTGCCGTAAACGTATGGAATATCATCTTGTCGCGGACCTTTTTCAAAGGAGTGCCTTTGGAGCTGAAGGAAGCGGCCAATGTGGATGGAGCCTCGGAGATGCGGATTTTCATGCAGGTCGTTCTGCCGCTGTCGAAGCCAATCATCTTTGTTCTTGCTCTGTACGCTTTCGTTGGGCAGTGGAACTCCTACTTCGATGCGATGATTTATCTCGATAATCCGACTCTCCATCCGCTTCAGCTTGTCCTTCGTTCAATTCTGATTCAGAACCAGGTCGATCCGGGCATGATCAACGATCAACTGGCGGCAGCTGAATTGAAGCGATTATCAGAAATTATTAAATATGCAGCTATTGTTGTATCCAGCTTGCCTCTTATTATTATGTACCCGTTCTTCCAGAAGTACTTCGAGAAAGGTGTCATGGTCGGTTCCCTCAAGTAGGGACAGATCTTCACATACGCATGGCCATGCGAGAGATAGAAATTATTATTCATTATTAATTTTGGGAGGTCATCGGTAATGAGTACAATGAACAAATCCAGATTTATGACCAGAACAGCTACGGCTTCAGCTCTTGCTTCAATCCTTCTTCTGTCTGCCTGCAGCGGCGGAGGCGGAGGCAGTGCTGCCAGCAAGAAACAAGACCCGAACGGTAAAGTCACCCTTAACTTTATTACGCAGAGCTCTGCTATTGCACCTGCTGATCCGAATGACAAGCTTGTTAATAAAAGGCTCGAAGAGAAAACGAATGTTCATATCAACTGGAAGAACTTCACGAATGATGTTTTTGTAGAGAAAAGAAATCTTGCTGTAGCAAGCGGCGATCTGCCGGATGCGATCTTTAATGCGGATTACAGCGATTATGAGCTCCTAAAGCTTGCTAAGGATGGCTCGATCATTTCACTCAACGATATGATTGATCAATATATGCCTAACTTCAAGAAAGTGCTGGAGGAGGCTCCTGAATATAAAAGCATGATCACGGCTCCGGACGGTAATATTTATGCCTTCCCTTGGATTGAGGAGCTTGGAAGCGGCAAGGAAAGAATCCAGGCCGTGGACAGCATGCCTTGGATAAACGTGGAGTGGCTGAAGAAGCTGAACCTGAAGATGCCGACCACAACGGAAGAATTGAAGAAGGTGTTGATTGCCTTCAAGACACAGGATCCGAACGGCAACGGCCAAGCGGATGAAATTCCATTGTCCTTCATTAATAAACCAGGTGCAGAGGATTTGGCCTTCTTGTTCGCTTCCTTTGGATTAGGTGAGAATCCTGACCACGCGGTTGTATCGAATGACGGCAAAGTTATTTTTACAGCTGCAGATGAGGGCTACAAGAAAGCAGTTTCCTTTGTGAACGAGCTCTACAAAGAAGGCTTGATTGATATTGAAGCTTATACCCAAGACTGGAGCACCTATCTGGCGAAAGGTAAGGATCAGAAGTACGGACTGTACTTCTCGTGGGATAAAGCAAATATTACCGGTGCGAATGATTCTTATGAAGTAATGCCTCCGATTGCAGGACCTGATGGTGAGATTAATGTAACAAGAACAAATGGTCTTGGTCTTGGCCGCGGCAAGATGGTTATTACAAGCGCGAACAAGAACGTAGAAACAACGGCGAAGTGGGTCGATCAGCTCTATGATCCGGTTCAATCGGTACAGGATAACTGGGGAACCTTCGGCGATGATAAGCAGCAAAATATTTTCGAATACGATGAAGCAAGCAATATGCTGAAGCATCTGCCGCTTGAAGGTACAGCGCCGGTTGAGCTTCGTGAGAAAACAAGCATTGGCGGACCACTCGCGATTCTGGATTCCTACTATGGCAAATATACGACTATGCCGGATGATGCGAAGGGCCGGATGGATATTATCAAAAATATTATGGCTCCGCATATGAAAGCTGACAATGTGATGCCTAGCGTATTTAACTCTATTGAAGAGCTTGACCGTCTTACAACGATTGAAACAGATCTGTTTGCTTACGTCCTCAGAATGCGTACCGAATGGTACCAGAATGGCAAAATTAATGAGCAATGGGATGATTATCTGAAAGAGCTGGATCGTCTTGGTCTGCAGGAATGGCTCAAGATCAAACAAGGCGGTTACGACAGAGCGACAAAAGGCTAGTTGCGTATCGCATGGCAATGGCCGTGTTCCGGCAGGGGAACCTGCCGGGCAGGGCCTTCTTTTTTGAATGAAAGAGATAAAAACAGGAGCAAGGGAGAGGAACGATGATGTCTATAATGGCTAAACAAAACTTCAGAGGTGCTTACCATATCTCGCCTCAAGTGAACTGGATGAACGATCCGAACGGGATGGTCTATTATGAAGGCGAATATCACTTATTTTATCAGCATTATCCTTATGGAGACACTCATGGACCTATGTACTGGGGGCATGTAGTGAGCAAGGATCTGGTCAATTGGGAAGAACTGGATATCGCTCTAGCCCCGGATGAGCATGGCATGATTTTTTCTGGCAGCGCAGTAGTCGATTGGAACAATACATCGGGACTGTTCTCGGACGGCCCGGGATTGGTTGCGATATTCACCCACCATCTGGATGTCCAAGGGAGCCATCCGATTCAACGTCAGAGCTTGGCTTACAGTACTGACAAAGGAAGAACTTGGGTCAAATATGCTGGTAATCCGGTGCTGACGCATGAAACTTTTGTTGACTTCCGAGATCCGAAGGTGTTCTGGCATGAAGAGACAAATCGTTGGGTAATGATTATTGCTTGTGGCCAGACGGTTTGTCTCTATCATTCTCCCGATCTTATTAACTGGACACTTGGCAGTGAGTTTGGTGACGGAATCGGATCGCATGACGGCGTATGGGAATGCCCGGATCTGTTCAAGCTTGCTATCGACGGCGATGCTGCGAATTCGAAATGGGTTATGATTGTGAGCATCGGTGCGGATCCGGCCTTCGTGGAAGGATCAAGAACGCAATATTTCACCGGAGATTTTGACGGAATTGCCTTTACGCCGGATGCCGCTTCTTCGGAAGTGAGATGGGTGGACCATGGTCGCGACAATTATGCTGGTGTCACATGGTCGGATATTCCTGAATCGGATGGCAGACGTCTGATGATTGGTTGGATGAGCAATTGGCAATATGCCAATCAGACACCTACGGAAGGCTTCCGGGGAGCGATGACGGTTGTAAGGGAAATGTCGCTGGAAACAAGAGAGGGAGTTGTTACCCTGATACAGAAGCCGGCCGCAGAGCTGGAATCAATCAGGAAGCCTGTTCTTGCGCTGCAAGGAGTAACAGTTGCTGAAGCAGAACAGGTGTTACAAAAGCTGCAGCTTGTCAGTTATGAACTCCATGCTGAGCTTTCAACGGATCATTCGTCTGGCTTTAGGATCCGGACCGGGGCGGCTAATGGGACAGTTGTTGGTTTCGATGCTGCAACGGACTCCGTTTATGTAGACCGTACCAACTCGGGCGAGCACAGCTTCCATCCGCTATTCCGCAGCATTCAAGCAGCGAAGATTGTATCTGCCGGCGACAGCATAGATCTCCGCATCTTTGTTGACGCTGCATCTGTGGAGGTATTCGCTAATAAAGGGCAGGCCGTTATTACGGATCTTATTTATCCGGATGCAGATGCGACGGGCATCTCGTTCTTCTCGGAGCAAGCCAATGTGGTGCTCTCTTCCTTGAACATTTATGAGCTCGTTCCGCAGGCTGCGGCCAAGGGCGAATAAGAGGAGGCACAGGGTTATGCGTATTGGAGCGGTTGAAGCAGGCGGCACCAAATTTGTTTGTGGTGTTGGCAATGAGTATGGCGTGATCGAGCATTCAGTCAGCTTTCCGACAGAGCAGCCAGAGGTGACGCTTGGCAAGGTGATTGACTATTTTCGGGAAAACCAAGTAGAGGCTATTGGCATCGGCTCCTTCGGACCGATTGGACTTCATTCGGGTAATCCTCAGTATGGCTTCGTGACAACTACGCCAAAGCCAGGCTGGGCGAACTTTGACTTCCTTGGAACATTGAAGCAGCAATTTGATGTTCCTTATGGCTGGGATACCGACGTTAATGCGGCTGCCTATGGGGAAGCGGTATGGGGTGCTGCGAAAGGGCTGCAGAGTTGTCTGTACTATACGATTGGCACTGGCGTTGGTATCGGGGTATATGCTGAGGGCCAACTGGTCCATGGACTTGTCCATCCGGAAGGCGGACATGTGCCGGTCAAGAGGCACCCGGATGACCACTTCCGGGGGTTGTGCCCTTATCACGGAGATTGCCTGGAGGGCATGGCGGCTGGTCCGGCTCTCGAGGCCCGTTGGGAGCAGAAGGGGGATCAGCTTCCGGCAGACCATAGGGCATGGGAAATGGAAGCTTATTATATCGCCCAATCCATTACCGGAGCTATCCTGATGCTCTCGCCGCAGAAGATTATACTTGGCGGCGGCGTTATGAAGCAGATGCAGCTGTTCCCTCATATCCAGGAAGCGGTGAAACGTAATTTGAACGGCTACGTTAGTGCAGCCGAGATTACAGAGAATATCGACCGCTATATCGTACCGCCGGGATTAGGGCAGCAAGCCGGGTTATGCGGTGCACTGGCGCTTGGTCTGCAGGCTTATCAGCAAGCGCATGCGAGGGAAGGTGCATTGTAACAGACAAGAACAGCGGGATTTGCCGGGGCAGTTGCGGCAATCCCTTGGTTCTTTTGCAGGATATGAGATGTGAGCATCTATAAGAAAAGAGGGATGATGATGAAGGGAAAGAGTAGGTCGAAGAGTTGGGCAGCAGCAATGATGCTTTCAAGTGTGCTGGCTATTTCTTCCGTCGCAGCAACGGTTAATCCTGCAGAAGGCTGGGCGGCTAATACCAAAGCAGATGCAAGCATACAGGCGGAGACAGCTCCGGACAATCTTGTAAGCGCAACCAACACAGAGACGAATTTAACAAACTGGCAGGTGAAAGGAAGTGGACATCTGGAGAATACAGAGGAGGGATTGGTGCTGACATCCGATCCGAAGGAGAATGTAATGGCAATATCCGGTGTTGCGGCAGATAACTTCGTATATGAGGCGGATGTGAAAGTAACCGACATGAAGGCGGATGCCACGTTGGTGTTCCGATCTAATGAAGATGGCTGGGCTTCTTATATGCTGCAAATCGTTCCAGCTGCAGGACTTATTCGGCTTAGAGATGCGGCAAGTGATACAGCATTGAAGGAAGAGCGGCAGGTTGAACTCCAAGCAGGAGAAATTTATCATCTGAAAGTCATTGCAAGCGGAAGCCGCTTGAAGGTGTACTGGGATAGCCAATACAAGCCTGTTATCGACATAAATGACACCGCTTACACAAAAGGTTTTTTTGGACTAAATGTATGGGACGGCTCGGCATTATTCCAAAATATAAAAGTGAGCGAGCTGAAGAGTAATCTGGGGACGGCTGTTTATACCTCAGGCAGCTGGGAGCCGGATCTGAAAGGCTGGCAAGGAGCAGCTGAAGCCCAGGCTGCCGTTCAGGTCTATAGTCAGGAGGCGGCAGACTTCGTGTATGAAGGCGATATCGCCTTTGATTCCGGGCAGTCTGAAGCAGCTCTTGCTTTCCGGATGAATGATGCAGGTACACAAGGGTATTTGGCTTCCTTGAAGAAGGAAGGCAGCGGCGTTGTTGCACGTCTAATGACAATAGATGGCACTGTAATCGGTACTTCCGGGCAGGTGTATCCGACACAGGATGAGGCAAGGCATCATCTGGAGATTACAGCGAACGGCAGCCGAATGACCTTATATGTAGACGGCTACGCGGACGCGGCCGTTCAAGCAGTCGACAGCCGCTACACGAAAGGGCATGCAGGGCTGGCCGTCTTGGCGGGCAATGGTTATTTCCAAAATGTGTATATAGTTCCGACCTCCGACTATTACACGGAAAATTACCGTCCGGATTATCACTATTCACCGGCCCGCGGTTCTGCGAGTGATCCTAACGGGCTTGTCTATTATGAAGGGGAATACCATCTGTTTCATCAGGATGGAGGGACCTGGGCGCACGCGGTTAGCGATGATCTGGTACATTGGAAAAGGCTGCCGATAGCCTTGCCTTGGAATGATAACGGGCATGTCTGGTCCGGCTCGGCGGTTGCTGATCTGAATAATGCTTCCGGTCTGTTTACTGGCTCAGGTGGTAGTGGCCTGATAGCTTACTATACCTCTTATAACCCTGACGCTTATAACGGTAATCAGCGTGTCGGGCTTGCCTATAGCACCGATCAAGGACGGACATGGCAATATTCGACTGAGCATCCGATCGTTATTGAGAATCCAGGCAAGCAGGGCGGGGATCCGGGCGGCTGGGATTTCCGCGATCCGAAGGTCGTCAGAGATGAGGCCAATCACAGGTGGATCATGGTTGTTTCCGGTGGTGATCATATCCGCTTCTTTACCTCGACAAACCTGATTGACTGGACACATACTGACAGCTTTGGATATGGCGGTTATGTGCGAGGCGGCGTATGGGAATGTCCTGATCTGTTCGAATTGTCTGTGGAAGGGACAGAGGAGAAGAAGTGGGTGCTGATGATCAGCACCGGTGCCAATCCCGCAACAGAAGGCTCCGATGCGGAATATTTCATCGGCGAGCTGACGGCAGAGGGCAAATTTGTTAATGATAATGCGGCAGGAGAAGTACTAAGAACCGATTACGGTAAGGAATTTTACGCTTCGATGTCCTTCTCGGATTTGCCGGATAACCGAAGAATTATGCTTGCCTGGATGACGAATTGGGACTATCCGTTTGCCTTTCCTACTGAAGGTTGGAAGGGTGAGCTTACGATTCCAAGAGAGCTGACGCTCCGGAACACAAGTGACGGTGTGCGGCTTGTGCAGGCTCCTGTTCAGGAACTGCAGTCTTTACGCACGACGATGTATACGGCAACGAATAAGCGGGTAACGGCAGACAGTGCCAATCTTCTTAAGGACTTGTCGGCAGGAGCCTTTGAAATCGAAGCCGAGATTGAGATTAAGGCCGGCAGTGCTGTAACGGAATTTGGCTTTAATGTAAGAGAAGGGGCCGAAGGCAACAAAACGGTTGCAGGCTATCGTGTCCTAGATCAACAAATGTTTATTGACCGGAGTCAATCTGGTGTAACAGATTTCTCCAGCAAGTTCTCTACTTATCAGGAAGTTCCACTCGAACCGGCAGCCAAGCGGGTGAAAATGAATATTTTTGTAGATGACTCCTCCATTGAGCTATTTGGCAATGACGGTGAGGTGGTGTTCTCCGATGTTATTTTTCCCGATCCGGCAGGCCGCAGCATGAGCTTCTATACGAAGGGTGGAGCGGTTACGGTTGTGTCGCTAAAGGTGCATGCTCTTGCAGATACATGGAATGAGCTGAAGGGTGATGATACCCGAATTGTCATGGACACGAGTGACAGAGAGCTTGGTCCAGGTCAAAGCGAATCGCTGTATGCTGCGGTTGATGGGGACAAGGGGAAGAAGCAGCAGCTGAAGTGGGTATCCAGTAAGCCAGATGTGGTGCGGATTAGCTCCACAGAGCAAGGTAAGGCGATACTAAAGGCTGGCAGTCCGGGAGAAGCCGTAATCAAAGTATCTACTCCGAATGGCAAAGCATACGCCAGTACAGTGGTCCGGGTGTATGCCGGGCAATTCGTTACAAATCTGACCGACTGGAAGCCGGACCTATCGCTGCCGAGCTGGGTAGTGACGGAGAATGGTATTCGGGGCAGCTACTCCAGCGATGCGAATTATATCGCTCAAGAGACGGCAGGCAATTTCAGCTATGCAGCGGATGTGACACTTGGCAAGGACGGAGGAGCTGGTTCGGTTCTGTTCCGCGCTAGCGCTGACGGTCGCAGTGGTTATTACTTTAATCTTGATCCGAATATGAAGGCGTACCGGCTTTTCTATAAGGTTGACGGAGCATTCGAAGACCGGATGGTGCTTGCGCGAGTACCTGCTTTCCTGCAACGTGGTATTACTTATCATGTGAACATTCAAGCAAACGGCCCTCATTTGATCATCTCCGTCAATGGACAACGCATCATGGACGTTCAGGATGGAACCTTTGCTGAAGGGCATTTCGGTGTGAATGTGTTTGGAGGTCAGGCGTCCTATCAGAATGTTATGGCTAGCAATATGGAAGGGGCTGATCTGACTTCCGCTCTATTGACGAACGAAGTGACAGGCAAGTCCCTCTATGTTAACGGGCAGCAGAATGGTGAGCCTGTGATCATTCAGGCGGGGGGAACTTCCGCATGGACGTTTGTACCGACAGGTGATGAACAGGGCTCCTATTCGATTCGGGCGGAAGGCGGAAAGGCACTTGATCTTAATACTGGACAGAATACGATACAGCTCTACAGTTACCTCGGCTACAATAACCAGCGGTGGATCATTACCCCGAATTCGAATGGGACAGTAACGATTAAATCCGTTCACAATGGCAAGGCGATTGAAGTGTCAGAGGATGGTACAACACTTACGCTGAATGATGAACAAGCTGGGCTAGCGCGGCAGGAATGGACAATGGAGCAGAAATAGACTAATTAATTGCGGTTAAGGAATAGGGAGGCAGCGATCCAATGTGACCGATGCCTCCCTTTATTTTGTTTAGTGATACGCTGGAGTCTCAATACCGCAAGGTCCGCCATCCGGATTAGCTTCTAGAGACAGTTCAGAGCCGTCTGCTTTATAAAGCGGGTTATACCAGTGCGAGATCGACAGCGCGCTGCTGTTCGCATAGTGGGAAATAAACGCGCGGCGGAAGCGCTCCTTCGATTTGTTACGGTAAGAGCCGTGAATCAGATTGCCATTGAAGAACAGGATATCGCCAGGCTCCATAATAGCGGCAACCGGCTTTTCTTCTTTTGGAGGCTTCACGTAGTGGTTGGTGAATGATTCGTTAGAATCCGATTCTTCTGGACAAACGATGTCATAGGTGTTCGTTTTTGGTACGAGCAGCATACAGCCGTTCTCTTCGTCACAGCGGTCGATTGCTGCCCAAGCGGCAATACAGTTACCCGGCTCGACTTTCAAATAGAAGTTATCCTGATGTAGCGCTTGCCCGCGTGAGCCCGGCGGTTTGTAATAGAACATACTCTGCGCAGCAAGAGCTTCTTCTCCGTACAGATCATGCATGATTTCGAGAACACCAGGATGAAGCATATAGCTTTTGCTCAGCTCGTTGAACCGGTGAGGATGCATCACTCGCGGATAGCGACGCAGCGGATCCTCTTGCTCACCTTCCATTACAGGCTCAAAATAGCCGGGTACAGGAGTAAGACTGATTTTTTCGAATTCTGCCTTAATTTCCTCTATTTCTTCCTTGTTCCAAACCCCTTTTACGATGACATAACCTTCGGTTTCGAACTGTTTCATCTGCTCTTCGGTAAGCACTTTAAGTGACTGTGTCATTTCGACTGCCCCTCTCCTTTGGTTGCTGCTTCTTCTTGTCTCTAATTGTATGGAATTAAGGGGGTAGATTGAAGTCGGGATTATGCTCATTACTACTTGGATTCTGCTATTATGCTGGACGGATGCTCTGTTAAGCCTTACGCTTATGGTAACGAGAGAAGGCAGGTGGAGGCAGTGGCAAGTGAGTCGAAGAATGGCATTCTAACCGGACATTTCCGGGAAAATGATACGTATTCCATGGCGAGGCCTAGCGGGCGAGAGGATTGGCTGCTTGTTTTTACACTGGAGGGGCAGGGCTATTTCCATACGCCTGCCGGAGAGAAGGAATGCAAAGCAGGCGAGCTGGTGCTGCTCCGAAAGGGCGTTCCTCATACATATGGTACGGTAAAAGGGGGGGCGTGGAATTTCATGTGGGTACATTTCAAGCGGGTACCGGAGTCATCTCTGCTTCCAGATGAGGAAGTGCTGATCTGCCCGCTGCCCTCGAGTGAGCTGCAGCGGCGAGTACTCCGAATATTCCGGTCACTGCTTCATGATTCCAGGGCGCAAGTCGGCTTCTGGCAGGAGCTTTGTGACAATCAGCTGAGTGCCTTAATTCTGCTGATGGCCGGCCAACTGGCGGATAAGCTGGATTACCGCGTGAGCCAGGTTATGCGTATTTTATCTGCCCAGATGCAGGAGCCTTTGTCCATTAACGAGCTGTCGGCACGGGTAGGGCTGTCCGCCTCCCGGCTGTCGCATCTGTTCAAAGCGGAGACCGGCAGATCCATTGTAGATACGCTCAACAACATGCGTCTGGAACAGGCCGCACTGCTTATGCTGCAAGCAGGCCGGACAGCCGGTGAAGCCGCGTTTGACGTCGGCTTCCAAAGCTATAACCATTTTGCCGCGTTGTTCCGCAGGCGGTACGGATGCGGACCAGCGGAGTATAAGCGGAAGACGGATAATGAATGAGCCTACACTTTCGCCTTGAACTGGCTGGGCGTTATGCCAACGAACTTTTTGAACTGCCGCATGAAATGCGTCTCATGCTCATAGCCGCATCGTGCGGCTATTGCAGATACGGTTAAGGAGCTGTTCTTAAGCAGATATTTGGCGAGCTCCAGTCTGCCGTTAATCATATCGGTCACAACTGAGCAGCCGAATATATCTTTATAGAGATGCTGGAAATAAGACTTGCTGAGGTGAACGCGGTCGGCCAGCATCTCTACGGTTACATGGCTTTGCGGTGAGTTATACAGCTCATCTCGAAGCTCCGAGAACTGCCGGATGTACCGGCCTGGTCTCTCAGGATGCTGAGACAGTTCATATAGGTTACTCAGCTTCATTAGAAGCGCCCGAAGGTCGGTATCCAGAATACGCTCCATCAAATGCCCACCCTGCTTCTGAACCCGGTGCAGTTCCATAATGCTTCGGGAGATCAGCATCGGATCAACAGCGGGTACAAGCTTATCGAGCGGGAAATTTAGTTCGTTAAGAAGCTCCCCTAGTTTTTCTCCTTCGCAATGAAACCAGTCGTTAATGAACGGCAGATCAATCTCCTTGTACGAATGGGGCGTATCCGGATGGAACAGGATAAACGAGTCGCTGTCGGCAATCATTTGTACTCCGTTTACAATCACTTCAGATGTTTTCTTGAACAAGACAAAAGCATAATCTCCCGAGCCATGGGGCCGGATAATGGATATGCCATTAGGATGCACGAACCGGTAGCCGCAACGGTCTAATCGGATAATGATGAACAACTCCATTTCTCGAAAAAAAGCAGGATAGGTCAGTTTTTTCTCATTATAGTTAATTGTTGACGCTTCCACAATCCCATACAATCTTAGTAGAGGAAATAAATAATGTCCTGCCTGCGAACGGAGCTGAAGCAAACATGACAACCACAGAATCTGTCAGTAAGAAAGAGCGGGATGGCTGTAAGGGATGCTCAGCTGATGTGAAAGTGACGGACGAGCAGATCCAGCGCCTGATATCCAAAATTAAAGCAGATGCCTGCGTGACCGATGAGCTGTATGCAAAGCGGCTTGAGGCATGCGGAAATTGCGCGAGTCTGGCTTATGAAACAACCTGCATGCATTGCGGATGTCTGGTTCAGGTACGCGCCAAGCTGAAGGACAAGGGATGCCCTCACCCGCAGCAGGCTGTTCGAGAGCAATGGGATCAATCAACTAAGCTAATGCTTACGAAGTAAGAATCATCACAAACAGCCATTGGCTGTTTAGGTAATCATTCTATAAGCTAACGCTTACGAAGTAAGAATCATCACGAACAGCCAACTGGCTGTTTAGGTAATCATTCTTTAAGCTAATGCTTACGAAGTAAGAATCATCACGAACAGCCACTGGCTGTTTAGGTAATCATTCTTTTTAGGAGGCAAAACAGGATGAATAAAGCAGTTGTACATACGGACTGGAGTATCGGTACGATTAATAAGAACATATATGGCCATTTTGCAGAGCATTTGGGCAGAAGTATTTATGAAGGAATGTGGGTAGGGGAAGATTCCGAGATCCCAAATACGGACGGTATTCGTAATGATGTCATTGAGGCTCTGCGCAACCTGAAGGTTCCTGTTCTCCGTTGGCCGGGCGGTTGTTTTGCGGACGAGTATCACTGGAAGGACGGCATTGGTCCTCGTGAGACTCGTAAGAGAATGGTTAATACACACTGGGGCGGCGTTGTGGAAAATAACCACTTCGGTACGCATGAGTTCTTCCGTCTATGTGAGCTGATTGACGCTGAACCGTATATTTGCGGCAACGTAGGCAGCGGAACGATTCAGGAAATGTCCGAATGGATGGAATATATGACCTTTGACGGCGATTCCCCAATGGCGAACCTTCGCCGTCAGAATGGCCGTGAGAAGCCATGGAAACTGAAATATTTTGGCGTGGGTAACGAGAACTGGGGCTGTGGCGGTGAAATGCTTCCGGAGCATTATGCGGATCTGTACCGCAATTTCCAAACATATGTCCGTCAATACGGCGACAATAAGCTGTACAAAATTGCTGGCGGTGCAAACTCCGACGATTATAGATGGACCGATGTTTTGATGAACAAAGCGGAGCGTTTCATGAGTGGTCTGAGCCTCCATTATTACACGGTGCCTGGCACTTGGGCGGATAAAGGCTCAGCAACCGAGTTTGATGAGAACGACTGGTTGGTAACGATGAAAAAAGCGGCTCATATGGATGAGCTCCTCACCCGCCATAGCACGGAGATGGATCGTTATGATCCGAACAAACGTGTTGGCCTTATTGTCGACGAGTGGGGAACTTGGTTCAACGTAGAGCCAGGCACCAATCCAGGCTTCCTCTACCAGCAAAGCACGATGCGTGATGCACTGGTAGCTGCGGTTAACCTTCACATTTTCCATAAACATTGCGATCGGGTGCAGATGGCGAACATCGCGCAGATGGTTAACGTGCTGCAGGCAGTTGTGTTGACCGAAGGTGACAAAATGCTGCTCACACCAACGTATCATGTGCTTGAGATGTACAATGTCCATCAAGATGCTGAGGCGCTTGCGATTCACGGCGAGTTTGGCAAAGTAGATGCCGATGGTAAGGAGCTTGATCAAGTTGGCATTACGGCGTCGAAGAAAGATGGCGTTATCCATGTCAGCCTGTACAACCTGCATCCGTCCGAGCAATCAGACATCAGCCTGGAGCTTCGTGGCACCGAAGGAAGCTTCAAGTGCACAGGCAAGCTGCTTGCAGCAGATACCGTTCATGCTCATAATACTTTCGAGGATCCGGCAAAAGTAAGCGTGAAGTCATTCTACGAAGCTAAGATCGAGAACGGTAAATTAAGCCTCAATTTGCCGGCTGCATCAGTGGTAACATTGCGACTGGAGCAATAGTCGGGCGAAAAATAGAAGCCGTTACGACCCGAAAGGGTCTTAACGGCTTTTAATATTTCTTTTACCGTTTAAGCAGCTAGAGTGGCAGGCTCACGGGTGCTTAAGGTCCCTGAGGGACCTTAAGCCAGCGCATGCTGTCTCTGCCTGATGTGTTAAGGTCCTGTAGGGACCTTAATTTGCCGGGATTGGTCAGTTGAGCGGTGAAAACGGTGGGTTCACGGGTACATAAGGTCCCTGAGGGGCCTTATGTCAGTACATGATGCCTCTGCGTGATGAGTTAAGGTCCTTGAGGGATCTTAACTTGCCGGGATTGGTCAGTTGAGCGGTGAAAATGGTGGGTTCACGGGTACATAAGGTCCCTGAGGGACCTTATGTCAGTGCATGATGCCTCTACGTGATGAGTTAAGGTCCTTTAGGGACCTTAACTTGTCGAATTGGTCAGTTAAACGGTGAAAACGGCGGGTTCACGGGTACTTAAGGTCCCTGAGGGACCTTAAGGCAGTGCATGATGTCTCTGCTTGGTGAGTTAAGGTCCTTTAGGGACCTTAACTTGCCGGGATTGGTCAGTTATGCGGTGAAAACGGTGGGTTCACGGGTACATAAGGTCCCTGAGAGACCTTAAGTCGGCGCATGATGCCTCTGCGTGACGAGTTAAGGTCCTTCAGGGACTTTAACTTGCCGGACTAGTCGATTAATCTACAATCTAGCCCAATTCACTCTACTGCTGCCGAATAAGACCCTCGCAGGGGCTTATTCGGCAGCAGTAGAGTGAATTGAGAGGCAATAAGACCCCGTCGGGGTCTTATTGGTCGGCGTAAGTGTGAAAACTAGCCAATCTTAGGTTCGAGTAGATGAAATAAGACCCTCGCAGGGTCTTATTCGGCAGTAGTAGAGTAACTTGGGAGGCAATAAGACCCCGTCAGGGTCTTATTGGTCCACGTAAGTGTAAAAACTAGCCCAGCTCGGGTGCGAACAGATGAAATAAGACCCTCACGGGGTCTTATTTTGCAGTAGTAGAGTATATTGAGATTCAATAAGACCCCGTCAGGGTCTTATTGCCTCTGGCTTAAAATCGTCTATCCCTTCAAACTACTCCCGGTCGTAATCGTACGATCCTGGAAGTTCTCAACGGAGGCGCTTTTCTCATAGAAATGCGGGACGTTGTCCTGAATGCCTTTCCGTGTGTAGAACGGATCATCGGCATGGAGCGGGAAGCGAACTTTTTCGCCGGTGCTTGCCGATTTGTAGATACCGAGAATGAGCTCAAGCGTTGCCCGGCCGCTATGTCCGTCGATGAGCAGGGAATCTCCACGCTCGATAGCCGATAGGACGTTATCGATCTGACCGGTATGTCCTTCATAAGCAACCTCAGGCAGATTATCGTAATAGGCTTGGATTTCCTCCGCGAGAACATCGTTCCGAGTCGGGAAGCCATTATCCATCGAACTAGAGGCTACCAGCTTCCATGGGGCGGAGATCCGAGCTGCCTTACCTTGGAAAATCAACTGCTGCTCCTCGCCATGATGGACAACGGAGCTTGTAATTTGGCCAAGGCCACCGTTATCGAACTTCAGCATCGCAATCGACAGATCCTCTACCTCTGCATTATCATGCGACGTATTGCTCATGAAGGCCTGCAGCTCGGTTGGGCGTCCCATCATCCATAGCAGCGCATCGATATGATGGACGGCATGGTTGAGTGTGCAGCCGCCGCCTTCCTTCTCCCAAGTTCCGCGCCACCACAGGTCATAGTAGCAATGGCCGCGCCACCAGTAGGAATCGATCTGGGAATGAACGATTGGACCAATCAGCCCGCTATCCACGACGGACTTGAGCTTCATCATCGGCGTGCGGAAGCGGTTTTGGGCGACGATCGATAACAGTTTGCCGCTTTCTTCAGCCGCTTGGTTCATCGCATCACATTCCTCAAGGGAAGAGGCCATCGGTTTTTCGACTAAAACATGCTTGCCTGCCCGCAGGAATTCCACAGCAAGTTCAGCATGGGTGTAAGGTGGAGTGCAGATCGAGACAAGATCGATATCCTGCTCTAGTAATTCTTTGTAATCGCCGTATGCTTTTGCACCGGGTAGCTGACATTGTGAAATGCGGCTCTCGGCTTTATCGACATAAATATCGGTAACAGCAACAACCTGGCATCGATCAGGAAACTTCAGATAAGCGTCGATATGTGCTCTGCTAATCGCTCCGGCTCCAATAATAGCAACTTTCAACATAATTAGACCATCTCCTATTCCATGCGGACCGCAAGATTCTGGGATAATACGCTAAGCTCGGCAACTTTGAAGGCATGCTCCTGTGTCATTGCATTCTCGGTACGATGGATGCAGTCGAGAATAAGCTGACCGAAGAATGGGAAGCCAACTTCTCCTCTTACGGAAAAATGATGCTCTCCCTCATGATTAGCCATATACACTTGATCGCCCTGTGGATCACGTGCGAGATCGACATATTTGCGGATCTCAATATAACCGTCTGTACCAAGAATCAGAGTTCGTCCGTCTCCCCATGTGCTGAGTCCGTCTGGTGTGAGCCAGTCCACTCGGAAGTAGGAGGCCGTACCATTATCGCCTGTCAGCATCACATCACCATAATCTTCAAGCTCGGGATATTGCTTATGATGGTAGTTGGCGATTCGAGATTGAGCGACTGTCGCATCCTTCGCACCTGTATAGTATAAAAATTGCTCAATCTGATGGCTTCCGATATCACATAAGATACCGCCGTATTTCTCCCGTTCAAAGAACCACTCCGGTCTTGCTTTGGCGTTCGTGCGATGTGGTCCCCAGCCCATAACCTGTACGACCCGGCCGATTGCACCTTGCTCGATCAATTGACCTGCGAAAACTGCTCCCTCGTTATGAAGCCGTTCACCATAGTAGACCATGTATTTACGCCCGGTTTCAGCGGAAACCCGCTTGGCGTCTTTAAGCTGCTCCAAGGTTGTCAGTGGTGCTTTATCTGTAAAATAGTCCTTGCCCGCCTGCATGACCCGAAGGCCAAGGGCACAACGCTCGGAAGTAATAGCGGCTGATGCGACCAGCTGAATACGGGAGTCTGCGAAAATTTCCTCTTCTGATGCTGCTGCCTTTACATGCGGGTAACGCTGAACGAATTGGGCTACCTTCGCTGGATCGGGATCATATACAGAGACAAGCTCTCCTCCAGCTTCGATCAGTCCGTTGCACATGCCGTAGACATGCCCATGATCCAGCGCTATTGCGGCAAACTGGAACTCCCCAGGCTTTACGACTGGATTTGGTTTACCCTGTGGTGCATAATTCATGCCATCCGCCTTATTCACGTCACTAACAGCTCCTTAATTGGATTTGATAATAGAATAGATGAAAAAAGAGAGGGTGAATGGCTCCATTTTGCGCTAAAATGTTTATATCTTGCGGTTATGAGAGAAGGGCGGGGAAAAGGTTGTTTCCGACAGAATGGTTCAACTATGAATACCGGAGAACATCAAAAGAATTTTTCAAAGAAGTCTTTCATGCTCATTCGCAAATGGAACTTACTTATGTGCATCAAGGCCGAGGACTGTTAATTATAGAGGGAAAATCGTATTCTATAGAGCCAAACACGCTGCTCCTGTTTCCGCCCTTTCAGATGCACCGGATTCAAATTCAGGTGACGCAAGAGGAGCCTTTTATACGAAGTGTGTTGTTGTTCGAGCCGGCTGTGCTGCAAAGCTATTTGAATGATTTTCCTTCACTAAGAAGCTTTTTTCAACGGATTCTGCGTCAGCAGTCCAATATACATCCTGTCCATGCGATGGCGGAAAACACGCCGTTTGTCGCGCTGCTAAGGCAATTCAACGAAACAAACACCAGCATGCGTGAGGGTGAATTTGAGGAAAATATGGGTGTCTTTCTGCTTAGCCTCGTTCATCAGCTCAAGCAAAACCCAGAAGGTGACGCATCTTTTCTGAAAAAGCATAACCATCACGTAGAAGATATCATGCAATGGATTGAAGAGCATTATATGGAACCGTTCCGATTGGAGGAGCTGGCTAGTGCCCTTCATTTGTCACCGTATCATGTAGCCCATCTATTCAAGGAATCGACGGGAACAACTATTGTTGCTTATACCCAGGCGACAAGAGTCCGATATGCCTGCGGACTGCTTCGCAAAACCTCCTTGCCTTTATCGGAGATCGGCTATCAGGTGGGCATTTCCAATGCCTCGTATTTCAGCAAAGTGTTTCGCGAGATTATGGGGGTTGCCCCTTTGTCCTACCGGCAGCACCTGCTTAAATAAAGGATATGAGGTGATGATATGATCCTTCTACAGGGGAAAAAGATCAATTTGCGGACGCTTGAGTTATCGGACGTACCGCTGCTTGTTCGATGGTTAAGTGATCCTGTTGTGCTGGAATTCTATGAGGGCAGGGATAATCCGCATGACGAAGCGCTTGTTCAGAAGCATTTTTACGAGGATCGGGAAGGGATAACGTCCTGTATTATACAGCATCATGGTATCGACATCGGTTATCTGCAATTCTATGAGATTGAGGAAGATGAAAAAGAAGAGTATGACCTCTCCGATCATAAAGGCGTCATCTATGGAATGGATCAGTTTATCGGCGAGCCGGACTATTGGAACAAGGGAATAGGCTCGGAGCTCATCAAGGAAACAGTGCGTTATCTTACTGAGGATTGTAAAGCAGGGAAGATTGTCTTGGATCCACAGGCCTGGAATATGAGGGCTTTACGGGTCTATGAGAAGTGTGGTTTCAAGAAAGTGAAGCTGCTCGAAAAGCATGAATGGCATGAAGGTGAATATCGCGACTGCTGGATGATGGTCTATGATCGGCCAGACGTATAGGTGGGGATCACTCCACCTATTTTCCTAGTTCAAATTGCGCAAACGGTTGCTCATAAATTCTCCAATCCTGTCGAATAGTGAATTTCTTCTAACTCCTTATTGACTGTAAAGCGTTTTCATAATAGGATGGGAATAGTTAATACATGCTGATAAACGCCTAATTTAAGGGCAATGTATTCTGATTTTTCGAAAAAAAATCGGAACAACCCCGCTATCTCTTCTAATCCGAGGGATAGCTTTTTTTTATCAGCGGAAAGGAGATTTGACGTACTTTTGTGCAATCGTTTGCTCATTTCGTTGATTTAGGGAGGATTACACACATATGAAGAGACAATTACGAAGCAGGAAAAGGGCCCGTGTCTGGTCATTCATGCTGGCTATTCTTATGGTTATTCAAGGTTTTGGACAATTACCGCAGCAAGCAAATGCAAGCGCTATCAACGGGACTTATGCGGAAGACGGCACGATCCATTTTGTATTGCCAAAGTCGGCAATCAGCGTTACGGCAAAAGGGGATTTCAACAGCTGGGGCGATCCTGAGGTTGTGCTGGCAGATGAGGATGGGGACGGCACCTTTACGGCAGAAGTGACAGGTGATGCGCCTAACAAAGCTTATGGCTATAAATTTCTCGTCAACGGCAATTGGCTGGATAATCCGAACCTGAGTGTTACGTCGGACGAGAATAGTATCATTCATCTCAGCTATACCCCACAAATTAAGGTGGCGGGCAGCTTCGACGCTAATGCTTTTGATGATCAGCATGAGATGGTGCTTGATGAAGGTAATTACACGTTTGCCGCAGATTCGCTGGCAGACGGCACTTATATGTATAAATTTATTTCGGCGGCAGATGGGCTGCCAAGTATATGGTTTGCTGATCCAACGAACGATTCGACATCTAACGGAAATAGTAAAATTGTTGTAGGCGAGCCTCCTGCGGAAGGACCAGCAGCGGATGTATTCGTTAATCAGCCAGGCGGCAATGCCAAATGGGTAGTCGTTGGATCGTTCCAAGAATGGAACAATGCTTCAACAGTCACGCAAATGAGTCATTTGGTCGGTGAGTACTACGCGTATTCGACTGTGCTGGATCCTGGCAGCTATGAGTTCAAGCTTGTACGCCAAGGATCATGGGATGGTTATTCGAATAATGGCAATAACTTCGCGTTTGTTCTTAAAGCTCCAACGAAAGTGAATTTCTACTTAAATGATGAGCTCGGACAAATTCGTATCAACCTGCCTGACGTGAGTGGTGTCTCGCAATATGTGCCTGTGTTGACTGCGGCAGAATGGCCTCGTCTTGTTGGTGACATTCAAGCAGCGTTTGATGAGTCTACTTGGGCGCCGGATCAAGCGAAGCAAATGTTTGTTGACTATAACTTTGACGGCTCCATTTACAAGCTGCAGCGGACACTGCCGGCAGGCCGTTATGAGATGAAGGTTATACAGGGCGACAACTGGTCGTCGAATAATTATGGAGCAGGCAATGATAACTTTATTCTAACCACACTTGATCCTGCTGATATCACTTTCAGCACTGTGCTTGCGGATCGGACGATTACTAGCAATTACAAACCAGCGGACAGCCAGTTTGACGGGATGATCAAGCGAGATAAGCTGGTTTTTGACTCCCGCTCGATTACTTATAAGAAGCCGTTTGGCGCTATAAAAGAAGGAAGCGAAGATGTTACGCTGCGCATTGCGACAGAAGCAGGTGACGCGCAGGTGGTACGAGTTGAGCTTAGCAATCCGGAAGGTATTGCTTCCGCATTTGATATGCACAAGGCGACTTCTTTTGATAACCAGGATTACTGGGAAGTAACGATTCCGGGCGCGGCTTTCCAAGGCATTGGCGTATGGGGATATAAGTTTATTCTAATCGATGGAACAGTAAAGGTGGAATACGGTGATGACGGCTCACGTGGTGCGACAGGCACTACGGCGGATGAAGGCGTATTGCCTTATGACTTGACCGTCTACGATAAAGATTTCACAACTCCGGATTGGATGAAAAATGCGGTTGTGTATCAGATTTTCCCTGATCGTTTCTTCGACGGAGACAAGACGAATAACCGTGCAAAAACCAAAGACGGCTATCGTGGTCCTGTCCAAGGCGACACAACAACGGCAGGCGTAACCTCTAAAGGCGGGTACGAGCTGCAGTACTTCGACGGCGGAGTTACGAATGATCCAACGCCAAATCAAGTGGATGGCACATGGTCGACTGCTCCGGAAAATCCGGACCGGATTACACCGGAGCAAAAGCCATACTTCCCGGATGCCAAATCGGATGGCGTATGGACCAATGAATTTTACGGCGGTGATATTCAAGGTGCTTCGCAGAAGCTCGATTACTTGAAGTCAATTGGCGTGAACGTCATTTACTTCAATCCGATTGCTTGGGCAAGCTCAAATCATAAATACGATGCAACAGACTACGAGCATCTTGATCCGATGTTTGGCGAGCCTGTGTACAACACACCTGGTGATCCTAACTCCGGGCTGGATTATGAAGCGACTCGGGTAGCATCCGACCGTGTATTTACCGACTTTGCGAAAAAAGCCCATGACATGGGCATCATGCTGATTGTTGACGGCGTATTTAACCATGTTGGCGACGACTCGATTTATTTTGACCGCTATGGGAAATATCCCGAGATTGGTGCTTATGAGTTCTGGGCTAAAGTGTACGATCTGGTCAATGACAAAGGTACAGCGCTGGAAGCAGCGAAACAGCAGGTGGTTGATTCGTTCACGGCGCAGATCAACCCGGCAACAGGCGAGCATTATGCTTACCCGGCGGATTTTGATTTTACAACATGGTTTACGGTATCCAATGAAAAAGTGGAAGGTCATTACAAATACGAAGGCTGGTGGGGGTATGATTCCTTGCCTGTCATCGATGCGCCAACAGCTGCAGTGGGTGATACAGAAGGGCTTGAAGGCAATCATGAATGGAACATTCAAGGTTACCGCGATCTTGTTATCGGTCATGACCTGACTGGCAAAAGCGATGAAGAAGCTTCAGCTTTGATGCAGAAGTCCAACTCGCAGCGCTGGGAATGGATGGGCGCTAACGGCTGGCGTCTAGACGTAGCTCCTGATGTATCGGCAGGCACTTGGCAGAAGTTCCGCGAAGCAGTGAAGTCGACAGAAGGCCGTGTGGACAGCAATGGCGAGACGATTCCAGAACCAATTATTCTTGGTGAAGAGTGGGGAGTAGCAACAAAGTTCCTGCTTGGGGATCAATTTGACTCGGTTATGAACTACCGTTTCCGCGGCGCTCTGCAAAGCTTTATTATTAACGGCAATGCGCAGCAATTCAACGATGCACTGGAATCGATCCGTGAGGATTATCCGGCTGAAGCATGGGAAGTGATGCTGAACCTGGTCGATTCTCATGATACCGTCCGTTCGATTACGAAATACGATAAGCCGGAATGGGAAGAAGAGCACTTGGCGATTGCACCTGATGCTTCGGACAAAGCACTGAAGATGCAGGCACTGACGGCGATTTTCCAAATGGGATATCCGGGTGCACCAACGATCTACTATGGAGATGAAGTGGGTCTTACAGGGACAAAGGATCCGGATTCCAGACGTACTTTCCCTTGGGAACGTGTAGCAGGGACTGAAGGTTCGTATGAAGGAGTAGGCCGCTATGCGGATCTGTTTGATACGTATCAAAAGGCGGGCAGCATCCGAGATAACAATGAAGTATTCCGTACAGGCGAGCTGAAAACAGCTTATTATGCGGGTGATGTTATTGCTTATGCTCGTAAAACAGACAGTAAGGCGGGGCTTGTTGTTGTAAACCGCGGTGAAACGGATGTTACGATTGAGGCTGATGTAGCGGGTTTCCTGCCGGAAGGCTTGACGCTGGCAGATCAACTTGGCAGCGAGGTTAAAGCAGCGGTTACAGGCGGTAAGATTACGTTGACCATTAAGGCTATGAGCGGTTTGATGATGACTTCGACGACTGAATTGGTGCAAGTGCCACAGGTACAGCATGTAAACGCAGCTGGCGGCAATGGTCAAGTGACGTTGACTTGGAATGTTTTATCCGGGGCAACGGGCTATAACGTATACCGTGCAGCGATTGAAGGCGGACAATTGCAGTTGGTTGGTCAGCCGGATGAGGCAAGCTTTACTGATTCGGATGTTGTAAACGGCAAGAAATATTACTATACAGTAACAGCAGTAACGGAAAATGGTGAAAGCCCGCTCAGTGAATACGGCTCCGCTACACCGTCGTTTCCGGTTAGTAGTGTAACGATTACGAAGTCATCGGATGAGGTTACGCTAGGTGTTGGCAACAAAACTTCGGAGATTGAAGTAACAATTAATATTCCAGGTCTGACGGATGACGAAGCCTATGCGGCTAAAGAAGCGCCAAATGTGATTGCCCGTCTTGCCTTCTATAAAGATGGCTCAAGCAAAGCGATTGCTGAAGAAACAAAGCTTCGTTACAAAACGGATACGGAAGATGGCCAAAAAGTATACTGGGCAGCTTTTGAACCAACGGAAGCGGGAACATATAAGTATTTTGCCAGAGTATCCACGGATAACAGTGAGTCCTTCAAGGAGTCTGATGAAGCTTCGCTGATTGCTAAAGCTGACAGCTCGGATACAAATGCACCGGAGGCACCAGTACTCGCAGATATTGCGGTTGAATCGAACCGTGTTCTGCTTAACTGGACAGAGGATGCTGAGGAAACAACGGTTGATCATTATGAGATTTTCCGCAAGACGGCTGATTCTGAATTTGTGAAAATCACGATTGCCGGCAAGGCGGATGTCTCTTATGTAGACTTCACCGTAAGTAATGATACAACTTACACGTACAAAGTAGCTGCTGTAGACAGTGCATATAATCGTGCTTTCTCAGGTGAGCAGACCGTTACGCCAAAGCTGGTTATGGTTGATGTGAAGCTTCGCGTTCACCTGCCGAGCTATACGCCGGTACAAGATGATATTTATCTCGCTGGTGATCTGAATGGCTGGAATTCTTCGGGGAATAAACTGAATGTTCCAAGCGGTGCAACAACACGTGATGTGGTAGAATACAGCTTCAAAATGATGGCTGGCAAGTCGATTCAATACAAATATACACGCGGCACATGGGAGACGGAGGCGTTTACCTCGCATGCCCGTCTAGCGAATGATACCGTAGATGCGGGTAACTATGCGTATTCATCGACGGATACGAACATGAGGCTGACGATAAAGAACCAAGGCGGCAATACGATGGTTGTTGACGATTACGTGCTGCGCTGGGTCGATATGCCGATGATCGTAACGATGCCGCGTATCTCGTATGGTGAGGATATCTCTTACGATACGACGGATGAGACATTTACTCTCCGGTCGAATGTGCCATACGGCGTAGACTTTACCATTAATGAGCAGCCAATTGACGGCGATGCAATGGATGCTTACGGTAATGTTCTAATAGAGGATATTCCGCTTCAAAAGGGAGTGAACCATTTCACGCTTCATATTGAGCCAAGCGCCGAGACACTAGCCCAGGATTGGTATACCGATGCGGGCCGTGCTGCTCAAGCGACTAAAACGATGGAGCTCACTATTACGAGAGATGGCGGCGGCGATGGTGATGGGAATGGTAACGGTAACGGCAGTGGAAGTGGTGGAGTAACGCCGGATTCTTCGTCCGTGACCGTAACGGAGCAGCAATTAAAGGATACAATCAAGCAGTCCGGTGATGGCAAAGTAACAATTGCTGTTGAAGGTAAAACAGAGATTGTATTGCCTGCTAACACTGCCGAATTGCTCGCTGGTAAGCAGCTTGAATTGAAGCAAGGCAGCCTGACACTCCAAGTTCCTAGCGCCGTGCTTCAGGAGCTGCTTAAACAGGCTGGAGGAACAAGCGCTTCCTCGCATATCGTCTTACAGCTTAAGCCAATCGATGCGAAAACGCAGCAAGAGCTGCTAGATAAAGCTGCTGCGGCAGGAGATGTGAAACTGAAATCAGCTTCAACGGTATTTGATTTCCGTCTTGCGCTTGTTGATGACAGCGGCAAAGAAATAACGGTGCTTAGCAAGTTTGATGAACCGCTTAAGCTGACGTTTAAATTAAATGGCGAAGCAGACAAGAAGCTGACCGGTATCTATTATGTGGCGGACAACGGTGTGCTTGAATATGTCGGAGGAACGTTAAATGCAGATGGTACGATGACGGCAGACATTCATCACTTCTCTCAGTACGCTGCATTGGAGTACGACAAGGCGTTTACGGACATTCCTTCCTCCCATTGGGCTGCGGGAATGATTAAGGAGCTCGCTGCTCAGCATGTGATCACAGGTGTGACAGCAGATCAGTTTGAGCCGGAACGCAGCATTACACGTGCGGAATTTGCAGCGCTGCTTGTTCGTGCGATGAATTTGCAGGCGACAAAGTCAGCAGGATTCACGGATGTAGCGGCTGGCAGTTGGTATGCTAAGAGCGTTAACGCAGCTGCTGAAGCGGGAATCATCCGCGGCCGTACAGCAACAACCTTTGCTCCAAATGCCGTTATTACACGTGAAGAGATGGCAGTTATGCTTATGCGTGCGTATGAAGTGAAGACGGGTAAGAAAGCAGAAAGCAGTGAATCAGTTAGTGCGTTTACCGATTCAGCTGCTATCCACGACTGGGCAAAAGCCTCCATTGAAGCAGCCGTGAAGCTTGGCTTCCTGAGTGGCAAAGGCCAAGGTCAGTTCGACCCGCAAGGCAACACGACACGCGCCGAAAGCGCGAAAGTGATCTATAAGCTGCTAGGTGTATAGCAGCAGTAAAAAGCTGTCCCCCTGAATGATGGGGGGACAGCTTTATTTTTTGCCCCCTATTTCACATAAGGGTTCTGGCGGATCATCTGCACCAGATTCATGGCGGAAGCGGGAAGCTTTTCGTTCTTGCGGGTACAGATCGCGATCGTATTTTTGAGATCGATGCCTTCCACGTACACACGAGCAAGTTCGCCGCGCTCGACATAATCGCGTACGACCAGGGAGGAGACAAAGTTGGCTCCATAACCGGCAATAACGGCGGTGATCGCTTCATGCAGGCCGTTAAATTGCAGAGAGATGGTTGGTGCGGAAGAATTGTAAGTACGGCATAAAGAGAGAAGCCGTTCCCGAGTAGAGCTGCCCTCCTCACGCATAACAAAAGGCTCCTTCATCATGTTGGGCAGCGATACCCGTTGATTGGCATAGCGATGACCTGGTGCTACAACAAACCATAGTTCGTCCTGAAACAACTCTTCGGTCTGAATTGTATCCGGATAGTTCTCGGCTATACCTCCGAATATCGCGATATCGACCTCTACATCTAACAGCTGCTTCAAGGCATCACTGGAGTTGGTTGTTGTAATTTTCATTTCGACCTGCTCATATTGCTGCTTAAACTTTGCAATCCAAGCGGGGATCAGGAAGTGTGCGGGCAGATAAGTTGCAGCGAGGCGGATACTGCCTATCGCACCGTTGCTGTAATTAGATGCAAACTGCTCGATTTGCTGCTCGACGGCGAATAGTCTTTTGGCTAACACAGCAAGCTCTTCTCCCGCATCGGTTAATGCAATACCTCGGCCTTGTGGCTTAAACAGCGAGATCAATAATTCTTTCTCGAACTTCTTGATCTGCGCAGTAATAGCAGGCTGGCTGATATTGAGTAATTCCGATGCGCGAGTGACACTGCCAACAGCAGCAATTGTATGGAATAAACGCAAAGCATGTAAATTCAAGGCAAAGCCGCCTCCTTGAGATATTTGTAATATCATATATTTTATATATAAGTCTAAGAAAAACATATATTATTCTTATCATTATAACTCGCTTACTATAGAAGTAGAAGTTAACCCCACAACGAGGAGAAGTGATCGTTATGAGTTCCATACACACTTGGGAAAAAGTTGATGCTTACATTACGGACCGCCTTGTTCAGCAGGATTCTGTGCTGGAGCAGGTGCTTGCAAGCAATAAGCGGGCAGAGCTGCCGGCGATTGATGTAGCACCAAATCAAGGTAAGCTATTGAATCTATATGCGCAAATGATTGGTGCTAAACGAATCTTGGAAATAGGAACATTGGGCGGCTACAGCACGATCTGGATGGCTAGAGCACTGCCAACAGACGGTCAACTCATTACCCTCGAGCTTGAACCATTCCATGCACAGGTCGCACAAGAGAATATTAACTTAGCCCAGCTAGCGGAAAAGGTAGAGATAAGAGTGGGAGATGCTTTAGAGCAACTGGCGAAGCTGGAGGAGGAAGGGGCGGCAGCATTTGACCTGATCTTTATTGATGCAGATAAACCAAATAACCCTAACTACTTGCAATGGGCACTTCGTTTCTCTCACCCTGGTACGGTTATTATCGGCGACAACGTTATTCGAGATGGTGAAGTGATAAACAAGAACAGTACAGATCCTCGAGTTCAAGGAGTAAGAACATTTTACGATCTGCTCTCTGAGGAACCACGGGTGACAGCAACAGCGATTCAAACGGTTGGCGTCAAAGGTTATGACGGATTTGTACTAGGCCTTGTTAATAGCTAATCTCCTTCATTGGCTCTCCTCTTTCCTTTGCGATAAAATAGAAAGAGGAAACGAATCAAAGGAGTGGATACAAGAGTGGATAACTTTCGTGCTTTAGTAGCAGATAGCAATGGAGAAGGGCAACAGCCAGAGCTTACCATTAAGAGTCTAACAGCAGCAGATTTGCCGGAAGGGGAAGTTACCGTTCGAGTAGCTTACTCCAGTGTTAACTATAAAGACGGAATGGTAGCGATACTAGGAAGAATGGTGAAAAGCTATCCGCATATTCCGGGAATCGATCTATCCGGTACCGTAGTTGAATCAAGCGACCCTCGTTATAAGTCGGGCGATTCCGTAATAGTAACGAGCTATGGCGTTGGCGTCTCACATTATGGCGGATACAGTGAGCTAGCTCGTGTTCCTGCCAGCTGGGTTGTTCCTCTGCCGGAGGGGCTGACACTTCGTGAAGCAATGATTCTTGGCACAGCAGGCTTCACAGCTGCATTATCTGTCCAGCGGCTTGAAGACAATGGGCTGACACCGGATAAAGGTCCGGTTGTTGTTGCTGGCGCAAGCGGGGGAGTAGGCAGTGTGGCTGTGAACATTCTCGCGGGACGTGGTTACGAGGTAACGGCAAGCACGGGACGGCTTAGTGAAGAAGCTTATTTGAAGGAGCTTGGTGCCGCTCATGTTATTCATCGGAATGAGCTGACGGAATCTTCGGAGCGCAAGCCCATCCGTCGTCCGTTATGGGCAGCAGCGGTTGATCCCGTAGGCGGCAAAACGCTTCAATATTTACTCAGCACTCTCCAATATGGCGGATCGGTTGCAACCAGCGGATTAACCGGAGGCATCGAAGTAGAGACTTCCGTCTATCCGTTTATTCTTAGAGGCATAAACTGGCTTGGCATTGATTCGGTTGAGTGCCCGATGGAGCTTCGCCGGCGTGTATGGGAACGACTTGGAACGGACCTGAAACCAACGATGTTAAGCTCAACAATCGTTAACGAAATTACTCTGGAGCAGCTGCCACAAGAACTATCCAGCATTTTGCAAGGTCAGGTTAGAGGCAGAACCATTGTCAAAATTGGGGAAGTATAGGAAGAAGGGGCAATCATGAAATTCATGAGCTGCCCCTTTTTTTATTTCCAATTCTGTTCGATAAACTCATCACGTCCAGATTGCGCGCGGTCTTCCTTATAATGCTTCGGGTTTTTCTTATGGAAATCCTGATGATACTCTTCTGCCGGATAGAACGTTTCGGCTGCACGGATCTCTGTCACAATCGGCTTATCGAAGCGGCCGGACTGCTCCAATACTTGCTTGGAAGCAAGTGCCTGCTCATGCTGCTCTTCATTATGATAAAAGACAGCGGTGCGATATTGGCTTCCGCGATCCTGGAATTGTCCCTCTGCATCGGTTGGATCAATCTGAGGCCAGAATAGCTCCAGCAGGCGTTCATAGGGGAACAACGCTGGATCAAACGTAATTTGTACGACCTCGAGATGACCGGTCGTTCCTTTTTTTACTTCCTCATAAGTTGGATCCGTCACATGGCCTCCCATATAACCAGATATAATTCCATGAATCCCGGGGAGTTCTTCAAACGGTGTAACCATACACCAGAAGCAGCCACCGGCAAATGTTGCTTGCTGTAATTGCATCTTACCTAACCCTCTCTTATAGCGACTTACTTGCATGAACCATCGTTCCTCTAAAAGTAACTTGCCGAGCGAAAGAAGTCAATTTACCGCTATGTAAACTCAGATAAGCCCCATTGCCTCCCATGTAAAATGGAGAGCGCGATGGGGCTTACGAATGAATTGACTATGCGATAGCACCGTCTCGAATATAAAGGATACGGTCTGCGCAGGCGGCCACCGTTTGATCATGAGTAATGAGAATAATGGTGCGGCCTTCCGCATGAAGTTTGGCAAGCAGAGCCATTATTTCTTTTCCCGTATGTGAATCGAGCGCCCCTGTAGGTTCATCTGCGAGCAGAATCGATGGATTCGTTGCAAGCGCTCTCGCAATAGCAACCCGTTGCTGCTGTCCTCCAGACAATTCCGCCGGGCGGTGGTTCATATGTCCGCTGAGTCCAACCGATTCGAGCGTCTCCAGCACCGCTTTTTTTCGCGTATTGGCCGAAACTCCCCTATAAATAAGCGGCAGCTCGACATTATCATAAGCCGTTAAACTTGGTATCAGATTATAGTTTTGAAAAATAAATCCAATCCGTTTATTACGTACATCCGCCAGTTGATTATCGCTCAACGCCGATACCCGTTTGCCCTCCAGCATGTAAGTACCACTGTCAGCAGTGTCCAGGCAGCCCATGATATTCATGAGCGTTGATTTACCGGAGCCGGACGGTCCTTGAATGGCAACAAACTCCCCTTGAGCAACTTCCAGAGAAATATGCTGCAAGGCCGTATAACGTTGCCCGCCCATTCGGTAATGCTTCGTAATTTGCTCCATTTGAACGATGGCCATCTTGATCCTCCTCCTAAAAAGAATTGGCGCATGCTTTTGGCGTCAATTCTTACTTCGTAAGCGTTGGCTTAAAGAATTGGCGCATGCTTTTGGCGTCAATTCTTACTTCGTAAGCGTTGACCTAAAGAAAATTGGCGCACGACTCAATTCTTACTTCGTAAGCATTGACCTACTATAGAGGCTATTCAAACAGCTTGTTCAAAATATCAGAAAGTGTATAAGTTTTCTCTATGCTGGGCTTATATTTCACCCGCGAAAACGTAAGCTGCTCCTTCTAAAGAAGGCGCAGCCGTTTACACTTTATTTTTCCGCTTTTCCAGCTTGTTTTCATTAAGATCTGCGTGCATTCAGCCTGCGCAATTGCATCATGCGATTGTACATCGATTTATTCGCAAGTTTGCGGAATGGAGTAGCCTCAGGTGTTGTATTCACTTCCAGAATCCAGGGATGCATCTGATGATCGAGAGCAATATCAAATCCAAGTTCATTAAGGTAAGGATACTTGGCATATAGCAGATGCGCACAATCGATACATACGTTATGGAACTCTGCTCTCAGCCTTTCAACCAACTCGGTGCCTCCCTGAGCAGCTATGACGGATTCAAAAGTGTGAGTATCAGCACCTTGCGCACCGTTCGTTACAGCCATTCCGGGTTTAGCGACCCTTGCGACAATACCGGTGATTTGCCAAGCGCGGCTTTCGTTCAGCTGCAGCACAACACGCAGGTCATAAATTCGGTTTTTGTATCTCGATAGATGGATGCCTCGTTGAACGATGTAAGTGGTGTTATCAATTTTACGCTTCAAGGAGGCTGTTAATTGTGCCCAACTCAGATTGCTTTTTCTTTTTGCGCCGATCTGATAGGAATAGGTGCCGTTATTAGATTCGACGCGCATGACACCTACGCCATGGGAGCCTTTATTCGGCTTTACATATACCATGTGATAGAGATGAAGCATTTTCCTCAAGGAGTATTCACTGAACAGGAGTGTGTGCGGGACATGACTTCGGATTGACGCTTTTTTATTAAGCACAACGGTTTTTGCCCATTTGTTATAGACGCCTCTTCTTTTTTTCATAGGGACACTATCTTCCTCCGTCTTCCTGACATGATAGTCTTACAGAAATAACATATGCTTGCCTTTTCTTGTACGAGTGGGCTTTGTACGGGGCGATTCCGTATTGGGGCGCATACGATGGAGGGATATTGATCGACTGAAATGGAGGATGCTTCATGCCTATTTCTAAGAATAAACTCTCTCTTCAAGCCAAATGGGAGGAAGTGAGACAGTTTTATCCTTGGTATAAATCTATCACGGGAGATAGAGATGCGATGGATTGGGGGGATATTCCACTTCTGACGCAGGAACGTTTGCTTCCCTATTACGAGAGTGATGAGCAGGCTGTCCCACAGGAGTGGAATGTATATCGAACATCAGGTACAAGCGGCAATAAACGTAAGGCAATCTACTATGATGCGATAGATGAAGAAGCTTATATTCAGTATAAAATAGAGATGTTTGCGGAACTTCTGAAAGGCTATAACGTGTCTCGGGCGCTGAGTGATATGGGGACAGGTCATGCAGAGGCTACGGCTGTGCAAATTTTCGAAGGAATTGGCCTTGCGTGTGAGTCTGTTCCATTCGGGCTGCCGGCGGCGGCTCATTTGCTGCGAATTGCCGACTACCAGCCGGATGTGCTGTATACAATGCCTTCGCTTCTGGACGGGATGCTTCGTGTCGCTCCACCGGATTTCAAGTGGGGGCTGCAATGTGTGATTCTGGTTGGGGAACCGGCTCCACCTGCATGGAGGCAGAGGGTTGCGGAGAGGCTTGGGATTACCGAGCATGATGTAATGGATACACTCGGCAGCATTGAGATTGGGACGATCGCTTATTATGATCAGTCAATTGAGCGTTATGTCGTGATGGATGGCGTTATCGCAGAAGGGGTTACGCCTGCTGAAGCGGGACTGCCTGATGTTGAACTTCCTCCAGGCGAGCAACTGCTGGTCCTCACATCACTTGTGCGTCGGCGTTTCCCGGCACTCCGTTTCGTCACTTATGATGTAGTCCGGGATTTGCGAGTCGAGGAGCAAGATGGCAAGTTGATCACCACCTTTGAGGCTATCGTGAAGCGGGTTGGACCTGAGCTGAAGCATGGCGAAAAAATCAGTATTTACGATATTGAGAATGCGATCTTTCAACATGTTCAGCAAGCAGTCGTTAAGGTTCTCGTAAACGGCAACAAACTGCAGGTAATGATAACGACTGTTGAAGTCATTAATGAAGCATTAAGAGAGGTGATTCGTGACGAACTGCATAGTACGATACCTGCAATTGGCGCGATGATCCGCGGTGGACTCCTTGAGGAGATGGATGTTGTATTCCTTAGTAATGATATGGACGATCCATCACCGGAGGGATCAGGTAAAAAACCGATTAAGCAGAAGAAGCTGTTTGTGCAGCAAGCAAGCCAAAGAAGTGATGGTCAATGACCGTTTACAATAATATAGCCTCGATGATCGGCAATACCCCTATGGTGAAGCTAGGAAGACTGTTTGAGCATGCCCATTTTGACATCTATGCGAAGTTGGAGATGCATAATCCCGGAGGCAGTGTGAAAGACCGTCCAGCTAAAGCGATGCTGCTAGCTGCTCTGGAGGAAGGCCGGATCAGACCTGGCTCCGTCATCGTAGAATCCAGTTCAGGTAATTTGGCAGTAGGGCTTGCGCAATTATGCAATACGATGGGTTTTACATTTATTTGCGTTGTTGACCCCAAAACAACGGAAGCAAACTTACGGGTGCTTCGCGCCTACGGTGCAAGAATTGACTTGGTCAAAAAGCCGGACCCGGAGACAGGAGAATTTGTTCCTGCAAGGCTTGCCCGTGTTCGCCGCTGGCTGAAGCGGCTTCCGGATGCATTCTGGCCGAATCAGTATGGCAATAAGAATAACTCCTTGTCCCATCAGCAGACGACGATGGCAGAGATGGCTGCCGATCTGCCGCATCTCGACTATTTGTTTTGTGGTGTAAGTACATGCGGAACGATTCGTGGCTGCGTGGACTATATTCGGTTAAACGGACTGAAGACAAAAGTGATTGCGGTGGATGCAGAGGGCAGTATTATTTTTGGCGGGGAGAAAGGCAAGGTTACCCGCATGCTGCCAGGGCTCGGAGCTGGGATCAAGCCAGGGCTGTGTCCGGATGAGGGTATTCATGAAATTGTTAAAGTGAATGACCGAGATTGTATTACCGGCTGTCGGAAGCTGGTTCGTATGGAGTCGATCCTTGCAGGTGGTTCCTCGGGCGGCGTCATCAGGGCGGTGGAAAAATACAGTCCTTATATCGAGCCTGGTTCAACCTGTGCTGTGCTGCTGCCGGACCGGGGAGAAAGATACTTGAATACCGTATATGACGACACATGGGTCTCGAAATGGTTCGGCAATGACTTTACGGCTGGTCTGCATAAGCAAGGAGGGGCGATTGAAGAATGATCTATTTGAATGAGCGGGATTTGGAGCTTATCGGTATTAACTGGGCTGAACTCGCTCGAGTGATTGAAGAAGCTTCAGCTGCCTTTGCAGCGGAGGAATGTGCACAGCCGATCAAACCATATCTGAAATATGGCAACGAGCGTAATCGAATTATCGCCATGCCGGCTTATGTCAGCCGCCCGGTACGTGCTGCAGGCTTGAAGTGGATTGCTAGTTTCCCTGGCAACATCGATATGGGACTGCCGCGGGCGAATAGTGTCACCGTGCTGAACGATCCAGATACAGGAGTTCCCACAGCTTTAATTCAAGGCAGTCTCATCAGTGCCATTCGCACAGCAGCAGTCAGCGGTGCTTTGCTGCGTAAGCTGGTCACTGGAGGCGAGAGGCCGCTCCGTGTTGCATTGATTGGCATGGGGCCAATTGGCCGCATGCATGTTCATATGCTGAATGGCTTGCTGAGCAGCCGGATTAGCCGGATTGTGGCTTTTGACCGGCGTGACATAGATGTAGTGGAATGGCTGAATGGTGTGCCGGTGACGATTCCGGTCGAGAAGGCAGCCACTTGGCAGGACGCTTATCGTGGTGCCGATGTTGTGTTCACTTGTACCGCAGCACCGGAACGTTATATAGATGAAGCTGCAGCGCCGGGTACAATTCTGATGCATGTATCGCTGCGTGATTATCATCTGACTGCACTGAGTAATGTAGGAACCACCATTGTCGACAGCTGGGAAGAGGTATGTCGTGCGGATACGGATACAGAGAGGCTGCATCTGTCCGCTGGTTTACAGGAAAAGGATACGATGACGTTGTCGGAAGCCATTGCCCTTCCGCTGGAGCAGGTTATTCGGGCAGAAGGACCAACTTTGTTCACTCCAATGGGGCTGGCTGTATTCGATGTTGCAGTGGCGGCACATTATGCTAATGCAGCTGTTCGTCTCGGGGTTGGGAAAAGATTAGAGTAAATAAAGGAGCCTAGGCAATGAATTGCCAGGCTCCTTTCGTATTTCTATTACTTCGCTGCTCTTAAGTAGAAGCGGCTCGAGTTCTCCCAGATGCCGCCTGGCTCCAGGCTTACAAGGCCAATCTCGTCAGCAGGCAGGTCCACATTTGGTGCATTAACCAGGTTGAGCTGCGGCTCAGGGCAGAAGAAGCCTTTTGTCGCATTGTTATTCCATACCATCCATTGTTTGAAGGCAGTACCAACATCGTATACGAGCGATACTTGCTCGCGCGAGTCCGTCAGCACCATTTGGTTGCGGCCATTACGCGGCTCAGCTGTATAATGGTTGTCCATGGCTTCCCAATAAGTAGGTACACCAGTGGATTGGATCGCTTTTTCACCATCGGACAAAGGAAGGAACTTACTGGTAGGCAGCATGCGCTCGCTCATTTCCCAACGGTTGCCGATTGTCATGGTGAAGGAGCAGTCTTCAGGTGTACTGTTTGGAGCGAATGGTGCATTAACCGCAGTATGGAAAGCGACCATACAAGGCATTGCATCTTGTCCTTCATTATGTACGGAAATATGTTGAAGAAGGCCTGTATCATTCAGGGCATAACGAAGACGAAGGGTAAAGACATGAGGCAGGAATTCGAAAATTGGATGCTTCTCGTCAACCGACAGCGCTAGTGTTACATAGCTTTCTGTTTTGTTTACGCCATAATCTTCAACGTTCCAGATTGCCGTATGGGCAAAGCCGTGCAGGTGGTTGCCTGTTTTTGGCTCGTTAATTGGGAAGTTGTATGTTCTGCCGTTAAACTCGAATCGGCCATCTTCGTAACGGTTAGGCGGGAATAGCACTGGGATACCATGAATACCTGGATTAGCTTTAAAAGCTTCCATCTCTTGCTCCGCCGGCTCGCGAAGAATATGGTAACCTTTGCTTGTATCACGGAAAGCGATTAGATTCGCACCAACTTCAGGAAGCACGGCAGCTTCATAAGAACCCCATTGCAGCCATACCGCTGGCTCGCCTTTATACACTTGCTCGAATGCTTTTCCTTGCGTAGTCAAAGTTATTGCCTCCTTATAATCAATCTTTCATTAGAATAACAGGATGAACTTGAACAGACAACCGCCGCATTCCCTAGTGGAAACGCGGCGGTTGTCTATACAGGCTAAGCTTATGGCGTAATGCGCAGCTCGTTATTAATGGTACGTTGCGTGAAGAGCTGCTGAAGCACGTATTGTTTTCTTCTAGGGACCGGTACCTGCTTCGATTCGGAATATTCCGAGCCGAAATAAACGACGCCGCCAGCAATGGACTTGATCTTGCCGATATTAATGTAGCAATTCGTATTCACCGGGTAGAAACTGCTATTAGCTGTTAGCTGCTCGATCTGTTCGGCAGTCATTCTCTTCTTTATGTTGTAGTTTCTGCCGTGGAAGCTTACTAAACCAAGTGTCCCAAGTTTAAAGTAAAGCACGTCTGACTCCAGTTCGAAATCCTCATAAACATTTCGGCCGCTCAGCGTAGTATTCATCATTCCGATTCCCCCTCAAGAAATGTGAACTACTGATTTTGATAGCGCTTACATTATAACACGCCTATTCATGGATGAAAAGACATTTTTTAAAAATCGTTGATCCGAGTGTTCGCATGTGCTATGTTCACTTTACTGTACTCTATATCGGAAAGGGTGTTGAATGATGGGCGCATCTCTTAATAGAACGATTTATATTGGCTCTTACGGAGCATCATCGGAGCCAACGATCCTCGTTTGTGCATTTGACGGAGATAAGGGAGAAATCACGGTAAAGCAGCAAGTTACGGGTGTGGAAAATGCATCGTATTTGGCGGTAGGTTCATCTGGCCTTCATTTGTATGCGGTTAGTGAAACCGGCCGTACAGGTGCTGAAATTGGCGGCTCGGTCGTATCCTTTGCTATTGAACAAGGCAGCGGGACATTGACGGAGTTGAACCGCCAGCTGACGCATGGCGCAGACCCTTGTTACATAACGATTGATGAAGGGAATAAAGCTGTGCTTGTTGCCAATTATTCAGGCGGTAACGCATCACTTCTCCCGATAAATGAGGATGGTACGATTGCTCCTGCAACGTCTATTGTCCGTGAGGAAGCTCCTCTTGGCAGTAATACTGCGCGCCAGGATGCGCCTCATGCGCATGCTATTGTCGTGAACGGCGGCTATGTGTATCTGAACGATCTTGGAACGGACTTGATTCATACGTTTAAAATCGAAGAAGGAACGAAGCTGACATTGCAAAGCTCATGCAAGCTGCATGGTGGAGCAGGACCTCGTCATATCGTCTTCCATCAAAGCTTGTCCACGGCTTATGTGATGAATGAGCTGGACTCTACAATTACACTTCTGACTGTATCATCGGACAATGGTGAATTGACTCCGGTTCAGACGGTATCTGCATTGCCGGAAGGCTTTGCTGGTTACAATGATGCGGCGGATATTCATTTGTCTCCATCAGGTCGTTTCTTGTACAGCTCGAACCGTGGTCATAACAGTATTGCTGTGTTTACGGTTGATCAGGCAGATGGAAGTTTGACTCTCATTCAGAATGCTTCCTGCGAAGGTGATGCACCTCGTAACTTTGCCGTGCTGCCAGGCGGCGGACAGCTGCTTGTTGCGAATCAGAAAACAGGTAATATTGTGTTGTTTGCGGTTGATCCGGAGACGGGACTTATACAATCAAAAGGAACGATATTCGAAGTGCCAAGCCCGGTATGTATTCGCCTAGGAGCAGCTGAGTAGCTTGGTACAAGAAAGAAGGAATTGTTCATGTCAGTTAGCAATTCGGCGAAAATCTCTCCAGCCGTCAAGCTGGGGACGGTATATTCTATTCTTTTTGCCATAAGCTCTGTTCATTTACTTAATGATGCGATGCAATCAGTCGTATCCGCTTTATTCCCGATTTTCGAAGATTCGCTTGGACTAAAATTCGGCCAGATCGGCTGGATTGCTTTTACGCTTAATATGACGTCTTCCGTACTGCAGCCTGCAGTTGGATACTTGTCGGATAAAAAACCAGCTCCTTGGATGCTTCCGGTGGGGATGGCCTGCAGTTTGGTCGGTATGGCAGGACTCGCTTATGCGCCTAGCTTCTGGATGCTGCTTCTCGCCGTTGTATTTGTAGGCTTTGGTTCAGCCGTATTCCATCCGGAAGGTTCCCGGGTTGTGTTCTTCGCTGCGGGTGAGCGGCGTGGACTTGCACAGTCCATTTATCAGGTTGGTGGTAACTTCGGCCAGGCGCTTGCGCCGCTGATGACGATTTATATCTTTGTCCCGCTAGGTCAGAAGGGTGCTGTATTAGGTACTTTCCTGGCTATTGCTGCGATTATTGTGTTGCTGAGAGTTGTTCCTTGGTATGGGGCGCAGCTTGCACAGAATGGTGCTCCAGTTAAGAAAAAGGCGGCTGGCTCCGCGCCAGCGGTATCACCGTACAACAGTAAAGTGATCGCTTTCGCCCTTACCCTGCTGCTGGTTCTTGTCTTCGCACGCTCGTGGTATTCGGCTGGGATCGGAAGCTTTTATAACTTCTACATGCAGGATAAGTATGGCTTGTCCATAAAAGCTGCTCAGGTTCCGCTCTTTATCTTTATGGCGGCGGGCGTACTAGGTACCTTCTTCGGTGGAATCCTGTCTGACAGATTCGGTCGGAAACGAATGATGTTGTTCTCAATCGCAGGATCGGCGCCATTCGCATTGCTGCTGCCACATGTGTCGCTCGGCTGGGTATATCCAGTTACTTTTATTCTTGGTTTTATCCTGCAGTCGGGTTTCTCGGTAAGTGTCGTGTATGCGCAGGAGCTTCTGCCGGGTAAAGTAGGTATGGCATCCGGACTAATTACGGGTCTTGCCTTCGGCATGGGCGGCCTTGGTTCAATTGTACTCGGTACCGCAGCCGATCATTATGGCATTATCGATACGATGGTAGCGAGCAGCTTCCTGCCGTTGGTTGGCTTGTTATCCATTTTGCTTCCGAAAGATCGAAGAGAATAATAGTAATCGGTAACATTTGACAGAAAAAGATAAAATACGATATTATAGAAATAATTTTTGAGCGAAGCACGCCAAAAGCCTTACAGGTTTTTTGTGTGCTTTTTTTCTATCCAATTTTGTGTATACGGAGGGGAAAAGGTAGGTTAATAGGCCCTAAATTAGCGAAGGAGATGATAGATTGTGAGAAATGGTTGGGTATCGATTGCATTAGCTGGTGTGGTTTTGGCGGGGAGTTTGGCAGGATCGGGATTGATAGGTAAAGCGGAAAATGCGGTGGCTGCGGCTAAGCCTTCGTTTACAGATATTAGCGGCCATTGGGCAGAATCATCAATTGAGACAGCGGTAAAGGCAGGAGTGTTGAACGGCTATACGGATGGTACTTATAAGCCGAATAATACAATCACGAGGGCAGAGTTGTTAAAAGTAATGGCTCTGACATTTAAGCTCGAAGTGGGTACAGGCGGATCTACTTGGTACTCACCTTACCAAACGGCGTTGTCGAAAGCTGGCGTATATATGGAGGGTGATTACCCGGGCAATCTCAACAATCCGGCGACGCGTAATGAGATGGCAAAGCTCGCAGTACGTGGTGAGTATACGGATTATCGGAGTAAAAAGCTAAGTGCTGCGGAGCTGATGTTCCGTGCTGTTAACAAGGGGATCCTTTCACGTTCTGGCACAAAAGCTGAGACCATTAATACAGAAGGCACGACGACGCGTGCGGAGGCAGCAGTGCTGGTCACTCGTCTGCTTAAGCTGGCTAATGGCGGTACGTTAACCGTAGACCAAGGAGCATCAAGTGCAGCGGAGATTGCTTGGCATAGGCATAATATGATCACGATGTTTGATCAGAATGATTTGGTGAAGTTGCCTTACTCGGTGGATATCAGCAAGAAGTATAATGTGACGATTGATAAGTTGATTGTTTTAGATCCTGCGGATACGAAAGGGTATTATGCGGAGTATTTGAAGGGTGCGACTTATTATCCGGTGAACAAAGCTGAGAAACCAAGTGACGGCTACGTCTTTGCTTATAAAATTATCGGGAAAAGTTTAGTTGCAGATGGATCTGGAATAACAATGACTAGTAGCTTTCAGACATATACTGAAGGAAACACAGGTATGATAGATCTTGCCTCTCAATACATGTATGCAGATGGGAGATTGGTTGAAAGGGTAGGTTTATATTATAACAACGAAGAGTTCACTTTTAAAAAAGCAAACAGTACAGCCCATAATTTTATCTACCACTTAATTCCGAAAGAATATGTACAAAATCAAATTAATAAGTACGGTGGATTTCCGATTCATTTAGTTAAGTATAATGTTGCTTTTGGAAGTGGAGAACAAATTTACTTGACGGACGTGAAGGATAAATGGGCCCATTAAAAAGGATTCTGTCACAGATTCTTGTTCTAGTAATATTGTTCAGTCTATTTAATTTTCATACCGCCGTAACTACAGCCTCTGCATCAAGCATTATTAAGTTACAATCTATATCTTTTAAGGCTAGTGAAAAATATAATGCCAACGCTTCGCTATCTAATATTTCTGTGGATTTGACAATACCATCCGGCTATCAACCTAAATCATATCAATTATGGATGATGGTTGCCGATAGTAGTGGGAATACAAAGCTAACGCTGCAATCATCTTCATCAGTTACCGGTAATAAGCTTGCATTAAGTAAAGTTAACGGAACAAAAATTAAAGTCACCGCAGATGGCGTTCCGTCAGATATGTATGTAGTTATAAACAGGCGATCAAATGGTAAACAGTGGGTCATTGAAGGTAACGGAGTGGGTCCCTATAATGTAACGCCTAAATCGGGAGATGCTTGTTGGAGTGGAAATCTTTCTATATGCACAGGATTCTTACCGGGAACAGATGATAATGGACAAGCTATAAGGGAAAAACTCAGGACAAATGATGGTTGGATTAAATCCGTCAGTGATGGAGTAGAAGCACCTGTTTATTTTATTTCCCCAATTGATGGGTCAAATATTTATAAAACAGGTCTAATTCAAGATTCTTTTACTGTTACGAAGGCGACACCAGTAGGTAGAGCACAACATAGAGTCGAAAGTAAAGGTAAAGGGACAGCAGGGAAAGGGATGCTAACAGTTGCTATCCCTCCTATTAGAAGCTCTTATCTAGATAAGGCGGATTGTCCAGGTTGTTCAGGAAATGCAATTGCCCAAAAATATAGTTTACAGACGGAGCTTGATTGGTCTGCTGAAACCTATTACTACGAAGGCGAAGTCCGAGTCACCTACGAACCACTCCCTCCAAAGGACACCCCGACCGTATCCTGTGACTGCTCCGCAGAACCAGACAACATAACGTTTGCCGACAAAGATGTACAAGTGACAGCAACGCTGTCAGCTTCACTCTCAGGAAAAGGCAATAAGACAGTCAAGAATTGGACGGTTTATGGACGTGCTGATGATGGCAGTCAGTACACGACTTCAACGATAGGTTACGGGCTGGAGAGCATCGAGCAGAAGTTCAGCTTCACCATATCCAAGAGCAAGCTTGATGGAGTCAACAGCTATACCGAGACATGGGTCATGCGTGCTCGGGTAAACTTCACGGATGGTACAACAGCCGAAGAGCCAATTGAATGTATGACAACAGTGGTAAGAGAAGGAACTTCCACACCAAATCCAGGAGGAACACCAACTCCGCCACCAGCGCCACCGGTAACCGCAGATGTTGGGTTTATACCCAATACCATCATTACAGGTGATCAATCCACGCTAGATAATAACTCTGATGGTTATACATCCATGGAATGGACATTCTCTAGCAACTTACAAGAGGTTATAACGGATTCCAGCCAATATCGATATCCTAATGTGAAGTTCGATAAACCTGGCTTCTATCAAGCGAAAATAATGGTTACTAATGGTTCAGAAACAAGATGGGATACAGCCTCGCTGCAGGTTATTGATCCAAAGCCGGTTGCAGTGGTGACAGGCCCGACTAAGGTTATTCTGGGAAGGGATTTTACGAGTATCTTCCATCTATTTAACTCGTATACTCCGTTAGGAGATCGTGGGGTAACCATCGATTTTACTAAAAATCAAATGCGTTTCAAGAAGGTTGGTGATCCTGGATATACGGAAGGCTGGCCATCCAAAGGGCCGTCTGGCCTTGGGGATTATTCCGTTGAGGGTAAGGTTTTTGATTCTCAAGGACGCGAGAGTGATTGGGGAACTCATCTATTCGAGGTTGTTCCCGATCAGCCGCCAATAGTGAGTATAATGGCTCCGGAACAGACTTATCGCTTCAATGAATCTATGGTCTTTATTGAGGCCGAAAGTGTGGACGGCGATACTTTAGCCAATATGAAACTCGAAGAGCGTTATGATCATGATAACGATGGGAACTACGAGGAAGAGCCTTGGACAATCCTTTATACAGGGCCATTCAAGGATACCTATCCCATCACTTATACAAGTGTAGGGAAGAGACAATATCGAGCGAGCGTAACTGAGGATTACGGATTATCGGCTACATCTGAGATTGCTGCGACGAATGTGCTTAACTATGCACCGTTTGTGGACTTTGATGTCTCTGGACTTACGCAGCAGCCAGATCAAGGTGATGACAGTGCACCTGAAGATTTGGCTTATACAGGCGAATCGATTATGCGATCGTGGAAGTTAATTCAGCCATACACGACCAACACGAATAAACCTATCGGCTGGAAAACGAACAATGGTGCACTTCAAACAAAGAATGCAAAGATGGCCGATTTCTTTATTAAGTATCCCAATATGGGGTTAGGGGCTAATAGTCGTTCGAAGTACGAATTAGCTGCCGATCTAACTAACCTGCCTGTTTGGGGATTACCAGCAGGTGCTGTAGCTGTGCCATACATTTATGCCGGTCATCGCCTGTATTCTCGTGAAGGCGTGGACATGGTAGAACGCAATGCGAAAAATGGTACGGAAATGAGCAGATTTTCTTTGTCCGAAGTAAATGGTCTAACCTATTTAGGGGCAGATAAAAACGAGAACTTTTATTATGGGGCATGGGTTGGTGATTCTTCAAAAGCAACAACCTATGAGCTCAAGAAAATTAACAATCAGGGTCAACTCTCTGCCAGCTATACCATACCGATATCAACAGGTATTTCTTACGTCATGTACTTTGAGGTTTCGGATGACGGGCAAAATTTCTATATGGCCTACCGTGCAAGGGTTGGTATGACTCAAGAATACTGGAATGTTCATGCTGTAAAATATTCAATGCTGGATAAGTCAGTGAAATGGGACGTAAAAACGAACGAAATGAGATATAGCCCGACAATATTACAGAACTATAAAGGGGTTATAGACTCGGATGGAGATTTATATCTCACTTGGGGAACCTATACAACCTATGATGGCTACGAAACGTATGCAATGGCCGTAAATGGTGAAACAGGGGTTATGGGTTATGGTTCATTTACTAGTTACCAATCGGACCCTTCTTATATCGTAGCAACGTCTATCAATCAGAATACCAAGTATTTGTATTTCACCGTTGGTGCATACGTTCAATCCATGTATTCGAGTGATAGTTATATGAGTACAGGGATCTATGGATACTCCTGGAATAAGACAACGGGTAATCTATCGAGGATTGGCTATCCAAATGTTTCCTCACCAACTTCTACTGGATTTGAAAGCTGGAGTTGTGAAGACTACCCTTACTGTGATAGTTTTACAGCTTTAAAATCATGGGGAGCAGCAACACCGATTATTTATCCAGATGGAACACTCTATTCTACCGTTCGTTACCAGTATGGAGATTTCAAATTAGATAGTGGTTTAAACCCTTTATATTTTCAATACAATAGCTCCAAGTATACCTTTGAAAATACAAGAGGCAATAGAATCGGGAATACAAAAGCATTTCTAATGCCAAGCGGTAAAATCTCTTATCCAATTAACGGTGCTACTGCGGATTATGCCACGGCTACATATAAGCCATATGCAGGTATAGCAGCTGCAGGTAGAGTACCGGTAGATAGCTATAATAACTACTATGGCAATAAGGTTTATCAAAGCGAGATTTTAGATACGGGCTACACTTTTCCTAGTGCTGCTCAGAAAGATCCAACATTAAACACATCCATACTTCCAGACGGATCGTTCTATGGCTTTTCGGCACCTGGCCAAGCATCTGGTATTCAATATGTATTTCCTTTTGTACCTGCGAGTGGCAGCGGCGATTATCCGAAAGTAATTGACGATAATACCGTTGAAACCGTTGACTCAACTTGGGCGGGACTATGGTATGATCCGGCGACAAAGCTGAAGAACGATCGCCTTTCTTTTAATGTAGCTGTAAATGATGCGGGTAACGATAAACCAGTTGGTGCAGCAATCCATGTACAAGACGGAAAGAATATGTACGCAGCGGAGTGGACCAAAGACAAGCTCACTTTGTATAAGGTTGCAGCGGGTTCTAAAACGGTTCTTCAATCGGTCGATTACCAACGAGCACCATTTATAACGTATCCGTTTGATCTTGAAGCTTCTAATGGAACGCTGCGCGTCTACATCAACCATACTAAGGTAATTGAGGTTTCAGACAGCACCTATAGCAAAGGTTCGGTAGGCGTCATGTCACTTGGTCAGCAGCAAGCGAAGTTTAGTGATGTGAAGATAAAAAACTACGGTGACTATTATGTAGAAGAAACTCATGAATCCGTCCTCGTAGGAGAAGAGATCAAGTATGATGCTATCTTTGACGACATCGAGAAGGATCCGGAGTCATTAGAAAATTGGAGTTACCAGCATGATCCGAATTACTTCGCTAATTCACTTGGACTGAGTGCATTTGATGGAAAATCCTTCGATACCAAGCTTCCAATGCTGGATAAGCCGGGTCTCTATAACATCACCTTTAAGGCAAAAGACAATCCAGGGATAGATGAGTATGAAGAATGGTCTGAACCAGTGACTAAAAAGCTTTATGTGCATCGACGGCCGAACGCGCAGCCGGATGTTCGTTTCACGGGTATTGTGTATCCGGAAGGGGAGACCTTGGATTACTCCACTTTTGATACCTCTTACGATCCGGATATTCCGGATTACTTAGCAAATCGCTCATTCCGGACAAGATGGGCAGATGAAACAACATGGACGTCCGGCAAGCGCGAGCTTTACAGCCGCCCTGGTGTAGAACTGATCATTCAAGAGCAAGTGCAGGATGGCTTTGGGGTGTGGTCCTATTGGGCGGAAACTCGAGTTTACAAAGATGCACTCCCGACAGCGAATCAACATCGACCACAAATGGTCATTACTTACCCAAGTGGTACATTAGCTGCTCCAACTTTGCTTGGCAGTGAACCAATTGTGCGTTGGACTTATAATGACGTTGACCATGATCAGCAGGAGCAGTTTTATCTAAAAGTTTCTTATGTGGACAATGGAGCAACGATTATGGAAGGAACTTACCCCGGTGATGATACGTCCTTTATTCTGGATGAAGGCATTCAGCAGGGGCGGAAAATAAAAGTACAGGGCCGCGTGTATTCGAAAGGTTATTGGTCGGATGACAGCAATACCGTGTATTTCATCCTAAATACACCGCCAGTAACTCATCTGCTTAGCTTTAATGGACTGAAAGCTTCAGCTCCCATTTTTACGAATAATAACAAGCCGATGCTGAAAGTATCTGTTACTGATGTAGATGGACAGCCGGTGTCCAAAGTGGATTATGAGGTATTTTATAATGCGACAGGCGAACTTGTTGTAGATACAAATAGTGCGATCAGCACAACAACCTATACATCATCTGCGCTGAAGGAAGGACTTCATAACTGGAGGGCGAGGGCGAATGACAGCTTTGCGTGGGGCAGTTATTCCGAGAATGGCTATTTCTTTGTAGATACCATTCCGCCAGATGATACGAATGAGCAGCTCGATATCAAACCAACTTCGGTGAAAGTCAGCTTTAATCCGTTCAGTGATGCAGATCCGTCATCGGGGCATGCGACAAGAGCCTTTTACATGCAAAAGGTTAATGATAACGGTTCAACAACCAACATCGATTTGAACGGTAATGGAACAGTGGAAAACAGCATCCCGCTATCTAATTCGACAACCAGCTATTCGGTAGGTGGACTAGTTGCTGGAGCCAAGTACCGTCTGATGGTTGTAGACTGGGATATTGCCGGTAACATGGGGAAATATCAATACATTTATTTTACGACGAACCGCCCGCCGACAGCTGATTTCGACTGGTCGCCAAAACCTGTCTATGAAGGGGATACGGTTGCATTCACAACTGCAGTAGACGATCCTGACGGCAATGATCTATCAATTACGTATCAACTTACTAGCCCAAGTGGCGTAACAAAGACCTTCTCTTACTCCTTCAAGTATCCTTATCCATCAACGGGGCCGGCATATCGTATGACCGAAACAGGGGAATGGACGATGCTGCTTGCCGTAAGCGATGGGATGGAAACTGTTCAAACAGAGAAGAAAGTCAAAGTACTCGCACTTGGATTAACAGGATACGTGAAGCATACAGATCAATGGGATGATAAGAGAAAAGAATTCAACAAGAAGCAAAGCGGCAGCGAGCTGTCGCCACGCGGTTATAACGTATTCTGGTCGGGGGAGAAATTTATGCTTTCCGCAGTAACAACAAATACGGGGACCGCAACAAAAGTTGATCGAGTTGAGGTTAAGATGAAGACTTACTCTGAGTCATTGTCATCATCGAACTCCTCCCGCACTAGCTGGCAAGGGGAAATGTGGGATGCTTCATTCGAGGAGTTTGTGAAAGGGGCACTGAACTTTGAATTTACCGCTTACTATAATAATGGCATTGTGAAGCGGGACTTGGTCACGATACAAATTGAAGGGAATGTGTACGATATCGTAGGCGTACATCGATTGAAATAATGGAATATTGCTGTCCCACTCTGGACAAGACTCCGAATAAAACGGAGTCTGTTTTTTTTGGAAAAGCTAGTTTTGCAACAATAGATTTCATAAATTATGGAAGTGAGGTATTATGTAGTGATGTTATGAGAGCAAACCGAGATTGGAAGGATTGAGGATTTTGAAGAAATCGATATACCCCCTAATAGTCCTAATTGCCGCTGCAGCCTTACTATTGGGGACGAAAGTTTTTTCAACAGCCGATAAAACGACGAATCTAGACTCTATCAATGCTGAAACTCATTTAGCAGATGCCTCTGTAATTGAATTTAAAAAGACCGAAAAGTCCATTCCAGCAGTTGAACAGGAGAAGGCAACTCCTGCTTCCCTCAGAGCTATTATTGGGGAAGACTCAGAGATTACTAGCTACAAAGAATATGATACTGGCGTTACTCAGAATGCGATAGTATCATTTGTTGACCCGTTACACTTAGGTAACGATGATACATCCACTTCACGTGCCGGTGATCATCGTGTCTATAAAAAAACAGTCTATGCCATTGATAAACTGACTGCAGTAGGGATCAGTGTTGGGCCAATAGATAATCAGAAGTTTATTGTGAGTGTTGCAAATGGGCATTCAAGCGGCAGCCCATCACAAAACGTTTCTGTTACTGGCGCATTATTTATAAAAGGGACTTATAATAGTCATGTTATAGAACTTGTTAAGACTGCTTTAAACCTTTCTGAAAGCGGGACAGCTTCTAAAACTTACACAGCATCTGATACGTGGACAGGTCCACCTGAAGAATCTGCATATAACTCGCGGGATCATTATGGCGGGATGAACTACGATCAATACGATATTACAATCGTGAAGTATTATTATTATGATGAATACATAGGAACAACATTCGTTGGTACAACAAAAGAAATTGCTGAGTATATTGATGTGAATGAAGTTTTGAAACCAAAAAACATTACGTTCAGCATAGATCATAAAGTTTAATAATAAAATAATGGCTGTCCCTAAACAGGGGCAGCCATTATTCTATCCACTCTTTATTTTCGTGAAAAACTTGCTGATCGCATAATACGCCGCGCCGCGTACAGCGGATTGATCCTGCAGCTCAGCGAACAAAATCTTCAGCCGCTCGCGGTGATAAGGCAAAGTCCGGCGTGCGACGGAGGACTGAACCGCTTCCTCCAGCCATGTTTTCGCCCGGCTCATCCGGTTGCCGATGATGACAACATCCGGGTTAAACACGTTGACGATATTCGAAATGCCTACACCCATATACTCACCAATTTTATAAAACAAGGCGCGAATCTCTTCGTTGCCTGTTTCTGCTGCTTCAAGCAGATCCTCCAAATTATCAAAGCCAAGCGGAGCAGCCTGCTCGAGCAGGGCATTCTCGGAAGCATACAGCTCCCAACAGCCTTCATTCCCGCAGCGGCAAGGCTTACCGTTGTATTCAATGGACAAATGCCCAAGCTCACCGGAGAATCCGGTCGCCCCTTTATATAATTCTTTATTAAGTATGATGCCTGTACCAATACCAATCCCGACGCTGACATAGATTTGATGGGCGATACCGCGGCCAATACCGTATTTTTGCTCGCCTTGCGCACCGGCATTAGCTTCATTATCTATGGTCACTGGAAGCTGGAACCGCTCCTCAAGCAGCTTCTGCAGTTCAATATGCTTCCACTCCAAGTTAGGAGCAAATAGGATCGAGCCTTGATCATCAACAATACCAGGAGCACCTACGCCAATCCCAACGATGCCATACGGACTTACCGGTGCTTTGCCAATTAGTTCTTCAATACATTGAACGAGTTCCTTAAGGGTAAACTCAAGCTGATGCTTCTTGAGGCTCTTCTGCAATTCTGCAATAACATTGCCCTCAAGGTCGGAAAGCACGCCGCGAATATAGTTAACACCAAGGTCGATGCCTACAGCATAACCCGCTTGTCCGTTGAACAGCAGCATAACCGGTTTGCGGCCGCCGCTTGATTCCCCAGGACCAATCTCTATTATAAGATGACTGTCGATCAAATCTTGCACCAAGTTGGAGACAGTCGCTTTATTCAGCCCAGTAAGCTCGGAAATTTGCGCCCGTGAGAGGGGGGCATTTTTCAGCACGGCTTCGAGCACGATGGAAGTATTTATTTTTTTGATCAGTGTCAAATCGCCTGTCGTCGTCACTTTCAACTGCAGTTGCCTCCGTCCATGTCGTCCATTCAGCCTATTGTATCAGAATTTGCGAAGTGAGGCTGTTGTAAAATATTTTAACATAAAAACTTAGTTTGTTTAATAGACAAACTAAGTTGCAGGTGCTATATTATTGGTGAGCGTTTTCAAAACACATTTAGCTAACGAGAAGATTGCAATTATACTCGTACATTTTAAAGGAGGATATTCATCTCATGACTTATTTCGCTAACATCGGCAAGATCCAATTCGAAGGTAAAGGTTCCGACAATCCGCTTGCATTCAAACATTATGATCCAAACCAAGTGGTAATGGGCAAAACGATGGAAGAGCACCTTCGCTTCGCAGTTGCTTACTGGCATACTTTTAACGCTAACGGTACTGACCCGTTTGGTAATGCAACAATGTTCCGTGGTTGGGATAAATTCGATGGTCTGGATCGTTCGAAAGCACGCGTAGAAGCTAACTTCGAATTCCTGGACAAAATCGGCGCGCCGTTCTATGCATTCCATGATGTGGATATTGCTCCTGAAGGTGCAACACTGCAAGAGTCGAACAAAAACCTCGACGTAATTGTTGCTATGCTGAAAGACCAACAACAACAATCCGGCAAGAAATTGCTTTGGAATACAGTTAACATGTTCTCAAACCCGCGTTATGTTCACGGTGCAGGTACTACTTGTAACGCCGACGTATATGCATACGCTGGTGCACAATTGAAAAAAGGCCTTGAAGTTGGTAAAGAGCTGGGCGCAGAAAACTATGTATTCTGGGGCGGCCGTGAAGGTTACGAAAACCTTCTGAACACAGATATGGGCTTCGAGCTTGATAACCTGGCTCGTCTGTACCACATGGCTATCGCTTATTCGAAAGAAATCGGCTTCGACGCACAATTCCTGATCGAGCCTAAGCCAAAAGAGCCAACTAAACACCAATACGACTTCGACTCCGCTACAACAATTGCATTCTTGCAAAAATACGGCTTGAAAGACTATTTCAAGCTGAACCTTGAAGCGAACCATGCAACACTTGCTGGTCATACTTTCGAGCACGAAATCCGTACAGCTGCAATCAACGGCATGCTGGGCTCGCTTGATGCGAACCAAGGCGATCTGCTTCTTGGCTGGGATACAGATGAATTCCCTACTGACCTGTACTCGACTACACTGACTATGTTTGAAGTTCTGAAAGCTGGCGGCATCGGCCGTGGCGGCGTTAACTTCGACGCAAAAGTACGTCGTGGTTCGTTCGAAGCTGAAGATCTGTTCTTGGCTCACATCGCTGGTATGGATTCCTTCGCATGGGGGCTGAAAGCTGCTGCGAAGCTGATCGAAGAAAGAATCTTCGACAACATTGTTGAAGATCGTTACAGCAGCTTCAAATCCGGCATCGGCGCTGAAGTTGTTGCTGGTAAAGCATCCCTGGCTTCCCTGGAAGCTTACGCAATGCAAAACAACCCAATCGTTAACAAATCCGGTAAACAAGAGCGCATGAGACTGATGCTCAGCGAAGTTATCTTCAGCGTTTAATCGCTGATTATAACCGGATAACGGGAGGATTATGTCAATGAGTTATGTTGTTGGTATAGATTTAGGTACTAGTGCTGTTAAGGCACTGCTCGTTGACAAGAACGGAATGGTAGCTGCGGAAGCATCCCGCAGCTATCCGCTGTTCCACGAGCATTCCGGCTGGAGCGAGCAAAAGCCGGAAGATTGGGTAACTGCTACAATTGAAGCTCTTCATGAGGTTGCTTCAGCTAATGGAATTTCTGCTGAACAAATCGAAGGCATTAGCTTCTCTGGTCAAATGCACGGTCTCGTGCTTCTGAACGGAGAAAACAAACCTGTTCGTAATGCCATTCTGTGGAATGACACACGTACGACGGAGCAATGCCGTGAGATCGAACGCACGCTTGGCGACAAGCTGCTTGGTATTACGCGCAACCCGGCGCTTGAAGGCTTCACGCTGCCTAAGATCCTGTGGGTTCGTCAATATGAGCCGCAAGCCTTCGAGCAAGCAAAGCTGTTTGTACTGCCGAAAGACTATGTACGTTATGCATTAACTGGCGAGCTGCATATGGATATTTCCGATGCTGCTGGTACGTTGCTGCTTGATGTTGCTGCAAAAGAATGGAGCAGCGATGTGCTGGTTGCATTCGGTCTGCCTGCAAGCTTCTGCCCGCCGCTAGTAGAATCGCATGGCCTAGTAGGTACGCTGCTTTCTGAGATTGCTGAGCGCACGGGCCTTAAGGCTTCGACGAAAGTATTTGCCGGCGGCGCCGACAATGCTTGCGGAGCGATTGGCGCAGGTATTTTGTCCGAAGGCTTGACCCTGTCGAGTATCGGTACTTCGGGCGTTATTCTCTCTTATGAAAATGACAAGAACAAAGACTTCCAAGGCAAAGTCCATTTCTTCAACCACGGCAAAGAAGACTCCTTCTATGCAATGGGCGTTACTTTGGCAGCAGGCTACAGCCTGAGCTGGTTCAAGAAGACTTTTGCTCCTAACGAATCGTTTGATGAAATGCTGCAAGGTGTAGGTGAAGTACAACCTGGTGCTGGCGGACTTTTGTTCACGCCTTACCTCGTTGGCGAACGTACACCACATGCCGATCCGGCAATCCGCGCAAGCTTTATTGGCGTGGACGGCTCGCATGAGCGGATTCATTTTGCCCGTGCTGTTATGGAAGGGATTACGTTCTCGCTTAACGAGTCCGTAGATCTATTCCGCAGCGTTGGCAAGACAGTCGATAAAGTCATCTCCATTGGAGGCGGCGCGCAAAATCCAGTATGGCTGCAAATGCAAGCGGACATCTTCAACGCAACAGTTGTTGCACTTGAGAATGAACAAGGCCCAGGCCTTGGTGCAGCAATGCTGGCAGCGTACGGCTGCGGCTGGTTCGAAAGCCTTGAAGCTTGTGCAGACAAGTTCGTGAAGCATGCTGCTTCGTACGAGCCACAGCCTGAAGCTGTTGAAACGTACAAAGGGCTGTTCCGCATCTACCAGCAAGTGTATGCACAAACGCGCGGCATGAACGAAGCGCTTGTTGCTTACCGGGGTTAATAGCTTTACTCTATAACGCGAGTTGATACCGTTTCTTCCGTTTAACTGGGAGGAACGGTTCTTTTTTTGCGAATCATGGCCGTCTACGTTGGAATTCATCCAGCAAAATGGTGCACCGAGACCGATGGCCTTTGCTATATTGGATTCTTCCCAATGGGATCGGCTGGTTTGGACAGAAAGGAGTCTATTATGGAAAAAGTTACTGGATAGAATCCAAGATAGCTAGCGTCAGTGGGAGTTTGGGATGATTTACGTTGGACAAATTCCAATGTAGGGGTGATGTTCGCCGAGTGGATTACATTACTACTTCAAATGCTACGCCAAAGATTCTTGAAAAAGCAGAATGGAAGTAAGTAATACAAGGAAAAAAAGGCCGTTCCCGGTCAGCTCTGCGACGGGATACGGCCTTTTTTTGCATGTGGTGGATTAAGACTTCGCTTCAGTCGATACTTCTTCTTTGGAATCCGACACGAGTTCCTTAGCCGATGTTTTGAATTCATGAAGCGTACGGCCTACTGCACGGCCAAGTTCAGGCAGCTTGGAAGGTCCAAATATAATCAATACCACTACAAGAATCATCATGAGTCCTGGGAAACCTACGTTTTGCAACATACGATCATCTCCATTCGATTTTTATTATTAGTCTTGGTTATGATTGCTTGGATAGGCCGCTACTGCTTCGATCTCAATAAGCCAATCGGAGTTGACGAGTCCACCTACACCAACGGTAGATCGGGCTGTCTTAGTCGGATTTTCTTTTGTGTTGAAATATTTAGCGTAAGCTTTGTTCCATCCGTCGAAATCGAACTTGCCTTCTTTGGCAGCATCAGGCGCTATGTATACGCGCAGATAAGTAACATCTTTCATCGATAAGCCTTGCTCTTTCAGCTGGGCTTCGATGTTTTTCAGAATGCTAAGGCCTTGCGTCTCTGTATTGCCATAACGATCGTAGATTGTTTTGCCTTCTTTGTTAATGACAGAAGGGACCGTGCCACTCGTCTCGAAGGTTGCAGTGCCTGCCGGCATCGCTACCGCGCTTGAGATCGAAGACTGCGGGCTGCCGTAAAATTCAGGCTCATGAATCGGTGCAAGCGGATATTTGTTTGGTGTAACCGCTGCGTATACACTGGCCGTTGCGGCCATACAGGAAATAATAACGGCACCTGCGATAACTTTCATTTTACCTGTCATCTTCATCATTTGACCCCTCCTAGGCTATTCCTTCATGACGCGTTCATGGATGTCTGTGACAACCTCACGCGCGGATTCAATACTGCCTGCCATCCAAGCGGTAATATAGCTGATATGTTCACCGGCAAGATATACGCGGCGGTCAGGCTTACAGAGCACTGGATAGTTCGTTTTGCGGTCATCCGCAGAGTAAGATACCCAACTGCCCTCATTATATTTAATCGACTTCCAGTTAACGGAGAAGGATGATTCGAATTCCTTGTAGTATTGCGGATGAATCTTCCCGCCTTGGGCGAGCGCATGTGCTTCGCGTTCCTTAAAGGACAAAGCACCAATTGTATCCGCGTTTGAACCTTGAGCGTAATAGCCAAGCAGCAAGCCTTTTTTGGCAAAATAGTTCGTTGGCGGATAGTAGATAGAGGAGATATCCATGTTCGTCAACGTGTTACCGCCATAGATTTGGTCGTCTTCCTCCCAGAACCGGCGTTTGAACTGCAGACCGATTTTACCGGCGTTAGCGTACTTGGTATTATTGATAGCTTTAGTCATCTCTGGAGAGAGGTCATGCTTGATGTTCTTCAGCACGGTGAGTGGAATCGTACAGATGAGATAATCGCCCTCGATCTGTTTCGTTTCTCCATTCAAGAGGTCTTTGTAGGTAACCTGTACCTTTTCTCCGACATGCTTGAATTCACTGACCTCGGAATTGAACTTGATCTTGTTGCCAAGCCGTTTCTCGAAAGCCTTCGGAATGGCATCGATTCCACCGACCGGATGGAACATCATCATTTGTTGATCGTAGCTGTATTCACTTGAGAAGAAATTGCCGAATCCGGAGTTAATGATCGCTTTCATGTCGAATGGATCGCGAATGACACCGGCATCGAGTCTTGATCCTGGTTCATCCTTATAACCACCGCGGGACGAGCCTTTGTAGAACAAGTCGGCATCAAGGTTGCCTTCGGAGCGGAGATAAGCAACAACCTTCGCTTTCTCCTCTGCGGTAACCGGAAGATCGAGGCCGGGTTGATTGATAGCTTTGGCGAGCAGCTCGTTGACAAAGCCTCTATAATCAGCCTTTGCAGCTCGTTTCCGAACTCGAGTGCCGGATAAGGCGCCGACATTCTCATTGTAATAGTAGGCACTATCATTGACGTTATTGAACGGCTCCATAATAATGCCGAACTCACGGCAATAATCCATCGTGACATGGAACTGAGGGATACGCATACAGCCTGCATTCAAATACATGCCGTCATCAAAGCGTGCAACCTGCTTTTGGCCGCCCATTTCCGTAACAGTTGTACCGCGGCGTACAGACCAGTTCCGCCCGCCGGAGCGAGCACGAGCTTCCAGGATGGTACAGTCATAACCTGCTTTGCCAAGCTCATAAGCAGCTGTTAGACCAGCGAGACCTGCGCCGAGAATCACGATTTTTTTACCGGAACGGCTCGTGCCTTTCAGATCCCAGCTGGATGGGGGTGTATAGTCTGCTGCTTTCAGCGTTTCCGGTGTAAACAGCCCCATTGTCCCCATCACACTAAATACCGCGGCTGCCCCGCCGATTTTGCCGACTGTCGTCAGAAATTGTCTGCGCGATAGTTCATTAGGTGTCTCTTTTGTTTCCATGCCCTTCAGCTCCTTCGCTTGATCGTTTGCTTCTCTCGGGAAAAAATGTAACACGGATTTTCAAGTGTTAGCCAACGTTTTGTCAGGAAGGTTGACATAGATAAAATTTATATAATCAATAAAAATAATCGATCACTAAATAGCTGTTAGGTAATTATAACCATATATAGGTGTGTTTTGAGACAGTGAGTTTCATAAAAACTCAAGTAAAATGAGCGTTTGAACATCTGTTCTGTTCGTTTTGTTACATAATCTCATCTGACACCAGGTTGTCTGACAAGGGCAATCAGTCCCATTGACGGAATTTGGCAGCCCTGATAATATCTCGTTCAAGAGAACTTATGTTAGATTTCCTTACATGTTCGTTAGAGGAGGCGTCCGGCGATGAAAGACAAGGTAATCGGCATTGGAATCGTAAGTGACTTAACTGGCTTGACGGAAAGGCAAATTCGTTATTATGAGGAGAAGCAATTGATATTCCCGGGGAGATCCAAGGGAGGCGCACGCAAGTACTCTTTTGAAGATGTGGATCGCTTAAAAGAAATTAATGATAAGCTTCGGGATGGCTTCCATACCTTTGAGCTTAGAAAACCGGGAAGGTTGTGCAGCGAATGAAGAGGATTGAGGAAACGATGACGCTGCTTTCGCATCTGACCGAGCTTAGGCGTCGCATCTGGCGAAGTCTTGCTGTCGTATTGTTATCAATGGGGGGCGGCTTGTATTTGGCGCCTAAGTTACTACGTTATTTGAAGAGTGTGCCGCCTGGCTCTGAGATGACCTGGAATGTGTTCTCGCCTTGGGACGGCATTCGGATGTATATGTCCATTGCACTTGTTATTGCACTTACGGTGTCGCTGCCCTATATTTTGTACCAGCTGTGGGGCTTTGTGAAACAAGGGCTTCATCAACAGGAACGTACAGCCGCTTTGCGTTATGTTCCTTATAGTGTTATTTGCTTCCTTACCGGACTTGCATTTGGTTACTTTGTCGTTCTTCCAATGAGCTTCTCCTTCACTTCCAAAATTACAAAAAGTATGGACTTGGTCGAAACCTACGGAGTTGCTCAATATTTCGGTTTTATGATGAATATCGTTATACCGCTTGCTATAGCGTTTGAATTGCCCGTCATTGTTATGTTCTTAACGAAGATTGGAATCCTTACTCCACAGGTGCTTCATAAAATGAGAAGGTACGCATATCTGGTGCTTGTTATCGTGGCGAGCCTAATTTCGCCTCCAGAACTCATCTCTCATTTGCTCGTATTTGTTCCACTCGTCGTGCTCTATGAGATCAGTGTACTACTGTCGCGTGTGGTATACGGACGAAGGAAAACGACAGCGCTGGTTGAAGCATAAACCTACAGCAGAACAGCCTCGGCATTCATGCCGAGGCTGTTTTTTTATTAAAAAGTAAAAGCTTTAACCTTTTGTTCGTTAATTCGATTGTGATAGACAAAAAATGAGCAAATGCGGTGTATTCGACGTTTTATCGCTAGCGGAAGATGTTGGTTGTTATCTATATGTGAGATATACTGACATTATATCAGAGCAAGTCCAGGGGAGGGCTTCATATTCAACCAACATTCACTAGTAAATGGAAGTGGAAAATATCAGTCAGTCAGCGGCTGACGTTATCCTTCCTCGTAATTGTTATCCTTATGGCGGGCAATGGCGCACTCAGCTTTGATCGGATGGATAAGCTGACGGACAATGCGCAGGAAATATCGCAGGTATGGCTCGCTAATATCAAAGCGATCAATGAGATCAATTATTTGAATGAGCACATGCTGACGATTCAATACAAGATGGCGGGTGAGAGTAATCCGTTGAAACGTAAGATGCTGGTGGAGGATGGAGAGTACACGATTGTCATTTTGCAAAAGAAGCTGCAGGAATTTATGGCTCTTCCGAAATCCGGCGATGATATGAACTTATCCCGTAATCTGGAAGGTGAATGGAAAGCCTATCTGGCTTTATACCGCAACGTGATCCGCTATTCTAATCAAGAGGATGAGAAGCAGATTACCGATGCTTTGATGGCATCCGAGCAATCATTCAGTACGATGCAGTCCTATATTAATACATTAATCCGGATGAATGAAGAAGGGGCGAAAGCAGCGGAGAATTCAAGCGAGAAGATTAACCGCGAAGCGGTATTAGCTATTGCTTGCAGTCTTGGCTCAGCGTTGGTGCTGGTGCTGGCTTTGCTGTATTACATACGCAGGACGATATCGCTTCCGATCAAACGTTCTTCAGATGTACTTGCCGAGGTGGCCGGCGGCTCCTTATCCGTCACTATTCCTAAGGTAAGAACACGGGATGAGATTGGTGTTATGGTACGTGCTCTTGATGAGATGGTAGTATCGCTTCGTGAAACGATGCAAAGCGTACAAACGGCTTCGACCAATATCTCTGCTTCATCAGAGGAAATGCTGGCTGCTTCGGAGCAAAATGCAGGTACGGTGGAGCAGGCGGCCGCGATGTTCAAGGAAGCAGCATCCGGTTCGCAAGAGCAGCTGCACAGCTTTGAGGAAATCGGAAGATCTACCGAAGAGATGGCACTTGGGACGCAGCGAATTGCGGAGAGTAGCTCCTTAGCTGCAGAGCTCTCGTCAAAGGCGGAGCGGCAAGCACAAGAAGGCTCCGACACGATTGGGCAGGCGGTTCAGACGATGAGTGTAATTGATGAGACCGTTCGGTCGGCTGCCGAGCATGTCTCGTTGCTTGAGAAGCATATGAACGATATTGGCAAAATAACAGATTTTATTGGCTCGATCTCGAAGCAGACAAACCTGCTCGCTCTGAATGCGGCTATTGAGGCGGCTCGTGCTGGTGAAGCGGGCAAAGGGTTTGCGGTTGTTGCAGAAGAGGTGCGCAAGTTGTCTGTGCAAACGGCAGCATCCGTATCCGACATCGCCAATGTTATTGGAAAGATTAAAGCCGATACGACAGTAACAGTTGATAAAATGAATGCCAGCCGCACGGAAACAATAAGAGGACTGGAGAATGTGAATGCTGCAGGGCAATCGTTCCGTCAGATTACAGCAGCAACCGGTGATGTGTCAGGAAAAATCGAGGAGGTTGCTGCGGCAGCTCAGCAGCTTGCCGTAAGCTCCGAGGAAGTATCAGCATCCATTGAGCAATTGGTGGAGATTGCACATCGTACTTATGATATTGCTAGAACGGTTGCGACTAGTGCAGACAAACAAACCGCTTCGGCGGAAGAGATTGCTTCGGCCGCGAGCGGTTTGACGAATATTGCTCAAGATTTGAACGATCAGGTGATGAAGTTCCGATTCTAGTCAATCGAATTATCGTTTGTAGCCACTCCATATCGATTCCGGCTTTACCCCCAGCTCTCCGGCTATTAGTTCGGCTGTGAGACGCTGGGGCTTTTTAATTTTACCATTCCGAATTTTCGATATGGTAGTTAAGGAAATGAGCGTCGATTGGGCAAGTGAAGTAGCTGTTATGTTCTTGGTTAACATCAGCATACGTAGTTTATAAGCTGGGTCTTCTTCCCGTACCGGCACGGGCTGGAGTATTCCTGTCAGCAAGATGACATAACCTTTAAATTCTTTATTGCCGGAGTAAAAGGGTTTAATGACGGCGGTTGTCATCCGCATCTGGTCTCCCACATGCAGACGGATCTCTGTGTTCTCAGTTGTACCATGGGTGCGGGCGTATTCCATAATACGGCGCAGCGGCTTGCGGCTCTCTTCTGCGACATGGTCGAATATGACCTGATTAATCAGGTTGGCCCCTCGCTGTTTGATTGGTGAGTAATACCGGTTAGCACTTGTAACCCGGAATTGTCCAGACACTCCGATGCTCATTAGTACCTGATTATCCATTGCGAATTCTTCGATATATTTCTCTTCGGATAAATCCTTACAAATAATAATAAAGCAGTTTTGTTCGCTTGAGGGGAGGCGCCGGCTGGTGAACCGTACAGGGACTGAAGCGGTCGACTTCGAGATCAGTACTTGCTCAATCGATGGTTCATTATCCTCGCCTAGTCGTGTCATGAGCCCGCCAAAGGAAAAACCTATTCTTAACAGCCCGTCAGGGTCAGCATCCATTAATTCGGATTTCTTGTACCCGGTTAACGTTGTGAAGGCATAATTTATATCGCGTATATACCATCGATTATGTTCCAACTCGACGATAAACATCGGATCACCTAATAAATAGAACACATTATCCATCTGAACGTCACCATCCTAGAAGTATTTTACAGCAAAACCTATACATAACATCAAATGTTAATAAATATAACGTCACTTAGTATAACTACCATTATATAAAGATTTGCCGAAATAACAACACCTTTTGGTCAATAAAATGGCTGATGTTGGGGAAGCCTAACTTTCTGGAAGCAAATGAAAGGAGATGATGGCGATGAGTTCAGCAATTTTATTTGATTTCGCAGACTCCTTCAGCGCTGCACTGGCGCGGGATACGCTGCAGGAGCTTGGCTATGAACCATTGATGCACGAAGGAAACCGTCTGCATATTCATGTGGATGGTGTAGATTTAACATCGGCACTGGAAATTGCCATGTCTCATGGCGGTCAGTTGGTGGAACAGTCTGCAATCCAGAGTGGTGCGGTAACGGATTCCGCCTATTCCATGAATGCCATTACGATTCCTGCACATATCGTGAATGAGGATTGGGTAGAGGCCGAAGAAGCTCCTGGCTTGCATAATTGGGATGATGAAGCGGATACGAGCAATGAATTTCTGCCGGATCCCGGGGAGTATGGTCATTTCTCAGGGGATGTTCATATTTAGCTAAGCGTGGACAAAAAGAAAAGCGCAGCATCAGCTGCTTAAAGCAGAGGATGCTGCGCTTGTTCCTGCACTATGGCCTGTCGTGAAGGCAGCCGTAATATTATAGCCTCCAGTATAGCCATGGATATCAAGTACCTCGCCGCAAAAGAAAAGACCCTGAGCAAGCTTTGATTGCATCGTCTTCGGATCAATCTCCTTCAGATGCACCCCGCCTCCTGTCACGAAAGCTTCTTCTATCGACAAAGTCCCGTTCACTGCAACAGGGAATTGCTTCATTCTTTTTGCAAGCTCGCGCCAAGGCTCTTTTGGAATATGATCAAACGTTGTATCGCCGCTGATCTCGCATTGACGAAGCAGAAGCTCCAGCAATCTTTCCTGGATATAGGTGCGCAGTACGTTTTTGATTGCCTTTTTAGGCTCCAGCTTCGCGAGCTGTAGTGTTTCATCGAATATCTCGGATTCCGAGCGGTCTGGAAGCAGATCAATAGTTACTAGTACGGTATTTTTTTCTTCTGCGCTTTCGGCAGCTTTCTTTAACTCTTTAACAACAAATTGACTGCAGCGCAGAGCAGCAGGTCCGGATAAGCCGAAGTGAGTGAAGATCATATCGCCTTCATGGGAGACCAGCTTTTTATTCTTTGCGTTCCAGACGCTTAGTGTAATATTGCGCAGCGATAAACCTTGAAGCTCTTTGCTGCGAATCCATGGCTCAGCAGAGGTGAGTGGTACTTCTGTTGGGTACAGATCGGTAATCGTATGACCAGCTTTTTTCGCCCAAGGATAGCCATCACCTGTTGAGCCTGTATGTGGGACGGATTTGCCGCCGGTTGCGATAATGACCGATTTGGTATGGATTACTTCATTAGAAGCGAGTCTAATGCCTTGAACCGCACCGTTCTCGTACAGCACTTCTTTTACTGGCATATTTGTGCGGATCTCGACGCCTTGTTCTTTTACCTTCCGAATCAATGCATCTACAACAGTTTTTGCTTTATCTGACACTGGGAACATCCTACCACGGTCTTCTTCCTTTAAGGCAATGCCCATCCCTTCGAAAAAGGCGATAATCTCGCGGTTGCCGAATTGGTTCAAGGCACTAAACAGAAACCGTCCGTTCCCGGGGATATTCTTGATCAGCTCATCCATTTCATTCGCGTTCGTGACGTTGCACCGGCCTCCGCCGGATATACCAAGCTTACGCCCAAGCTTATCGCCTTTATCTATAAGAAGGGTTGAAGCGCCTGCGCCGCTGGCTGCTACAGCAGCCATCAAGCCAGATGGCCCCCCGCCAATAATAATGACATCAAACATCTTTTATTCCACTGCCTTTCCTACATATATAACGTTTAACGTTTACACTTGAGATACATTGTAACATTCTTTTCTAAAATAGAAGAAAGTATAATTGAATTATAACGATCACACGTTCAACCATAAAGGAGCGAGGCACATGATTCGGACGGACTGGCGGTTCAGCGGAGCAAATGGGGAGATATATGCAAGAGAGTGGCTGCCTGACGTGAAAGAGCCACGAGGCGTCGTATGTATCGTGCATGGGATGGGCGAACATGGAGAGCGTTATGCTTCTGTAGCGGAGAGACTGACAAGCGATGGTTATGCGGTGTTAGCCCATGATCAGGAAGGGCATGGCCGTTCACCTGGTCAACGGGGGCATGTTTCTTCTATAGAAGCAGCCGTTCAGAATACATCGCTGTTGATGGAGCAGGCACGCGCTCGTCATCCGCATCTGCCATGCTTTCTTTACGGACATAGTATGGGGGGCAATGTTGCCATCAATTGTGTGTTGCGTCTTCAACCCGATATTGATGGTCTAATTCTGAGCAGCCCATGGCTGCGTCTTGCAAAAGGGCCAAATGCTGTAATGAAGGTGCTCGCCCGACTTCTCGTACGTGTTGTTCCAAAGCTGTCTTTGTCAACGGGGATCAGCCCGGATGATCTGTATCGTCCTGGATACGATCATGCCATTCCGTTTATGAATGATCCGCTATGCCATAGTTCCATTAGTATCAGGACATTCCATATTATGACGGACTCTGGAGAGTGGGCTATCGCGCATAGCGATGAGCTGCAGGTTCCTGTATTACTGGTTCATGGGACGGGCGATAAGGTAACTTCGTATGCGGCAAGCAAAGAGGTAGCTGATCGTCTTCAAGACCGGTGTAAATTTGTTACGTATGATGGCGGCTATCATGAGCTTCATAATGATATTTTTGCTGTTCATTTATTAAATATTGTTACTAACTGGATTACAAAGCGATTGTAAAATAATGAGAGGTATGATTTAATCGGACTATCAGGGAAAGACAGGTTATTTACTATAACATGACGCATAAATATAGAATCCGTTTTGGGGAGACTGATCGTCTGTGTTAAAAGAATTGCTATTACAATTCTTTATTACGCTAGTGCCTGCCTTTGCCTTTCAATTATGGCATAACTCCAGCCGATATTGGCGGAGTATTCCCGTCGTTATGGGTTTGTCCAGCTGTATTGCTATGGCATTGTGCATGATTTTTACGCAGGACTATTACGGTTGTGAACTGAATTTCAGGCTTACACCATTATTAATTGGTTCTTTGTATGGAGGACCATACTATCTTCTACTATTAAGCGGCGTATATACGGCGCTTCGAATTCCATATCTCGATAGTACCGGGGAAACAATTGTATTTGTTGCCTTTATGCTGATCTTTATTATTGGCATGTTGGCTGTAATAGGACCATTCCAGCGGGCGAACCAGCGCAGCAAGATTAGAATGGTGATGCAGCTCATCTCGGGTATATGTGGTTTTGTAGTTTTATCCTTTACGGTTGCTGTTATAACGACAAATATGCCTGTGACAACGGAGTTTGTACTGCTCTTCATTCTCATGCTTGTTATGTCGGTGATGTCTTCATGGATATCGGTCTATGCAGTTGAGAGCTATAAAGAGAATACTCAGCTTCATTATGATGTGAAACGGGTCTCTAACAGCTATCAGCAGGAAGTAGAGAAACTCCAGCAATTAATTGATCAGACCAATATTGCGATCATTCTTGTTAACCAGCATGGAAAGATCACCCATGTGAACAAGATGGGTATACGTCTATTGATTGATGGACAGTACGAACTCAGCGATATTATCGGACAATACTTCCATGAATTTTTTTGCGAAGGAAAGCATGAAACGAATATTAGGCTGCTGCGTGAAGCCCTTCGTGGCCAAAGCCCTGTTCATGAATTTCTGCAGATCGAGGATAACAGCACTTTGCTTAAGACGGCGTTTTGTATCCGCAATTTGCAAACGAATGTCGTTACAGGAGCGGTGCTGCTAGCACAGGATATTACGGAATTATCCTTACTGCGTAGTGAAGTTGGCAGGATGGAGCGACTCAGCTTGATCGGACAAATGGCAGCGAGCATTACGCATGAGATCCGAAACCCAATGGCGGTTATTCGAGGCTTCGTGCAGCTCATGCGGGAGCGAAGCCCCGACAATCAGCAGGCCTATTTCCGCATCGTGATGGACGAGCTGGACCGAGCGAATACGATCATTAGTGACTTCTTGTCGCTGGCCCAGAACAGGGCACTGACAATGGAGGAAGGCTCCTTGCATGATATTATCCGAGAAATGGTTCCGCTTTTAAACGCGGATGCCAATATGCGGGGTCAGACCATTGATGTAGAGCTTTGCGATTACATTCCCTTTATTCCGCTTAATGAAAAAGAAATCAAGCAGCTGCTCTTGAACCTGGCTCGCAACGGCATGGAAGCCATGAACGAGAAAGGCCGTCTGTATATACATACGACTTACATAGCTGACAAAGAAGAAATTGTGCTTCGAATTCAAGATCAAGGGACTGGTATATCGGAAGAGCAAAAGAAGCGGATCTTTGATCCATTCTTCTCAACCAAGACGCAAGGAACAGGACTTGGCCTTCCGCTATGTGTCAGTATCGCAGAACGCCACAATGGTCGAATTAACGTTGAATCGGAGCAAGGGGTCGGAACAACCTTTATCGTTTCGTTTACACGTCAATCGGCGTAACTCCAAACATAATGCTTGAGACTTGCGTACATACTATCGTTGGAAGATCAGTCACACATAGGAGGTCCTCTACGATGGTACAAAACAAAAAAGGCAACTCAAACGAGCAGTCCCAGCAAGCAGCTAAAAATAAAGCCGGCTCGGCAGCTCCTGGCGAGGCAGGCTTCGATAAGAAGCTGGATGGGCCAAACCGCCCTTCGATTTAAGGTATACATCAATGGGTAAGGGCAAAGAGGACGATCCGTCACTTGATCCGTTCGAGATCGCCTTCCTTCCGGAGTTTCGTGAGGGAAGAGGCCCGCATGAGCCGTTCGTGAACGAACATGGAGTTGTAATCGGGGATCATGACTATGATTCACCTGATTCGCCGCTTAATCAGTGGAGCACCGATACGGATCCGGCTGTAATGGCTGGTGACCAGTGGGTTCATCCGTATAAGGATATCGGGTTCCAAACCGCCGAGAACAGGGAATATTTCGAACAGGGAATTGAGCCTCAGGCGGGGATTTTTATGCATCTGGACAAAAATAGTGCTTACCGGGCTGGAGATCCCCTCCTCAGCACGGAAGAAGAGTCACCAAAGCAACCGGAGTGAGTGCACTCCGGTTGCTTTATTTTCATAGCGGGCGGTATAATAGTAACTAAAATTAGGTTATTAAAAAGGAGTGTGTTTCAAATGTCGATGTCATTTGAAAGATATATGCTGGATATGGTTCAACCAATGCGTGATGACTTGACCCGAATCGGGATCAAAGAGCTTCGTACCCCTGAAGAAGTAGCGGAATCGCTGCCAGAAGCAAAAGGAACAACACTTGTTGTTGTTAACTCCGTATGCGGCTGTGCTGCAGGACAATGCCGCCCAGGCGTTGCTGAGGCGCTGCAACATGATATTACACCGGATCACCTGTACACAGTATTTGCAGGTCAAGACAAAGAAGCTACGGCTAAGGCTCGTGAATATTTCGCACCGTACCCGCCTTCTTCCCCATCGATCGCTCTGATGAAAGATGGCGAGCTTGTTCATTTTATCGAACGTCATCAAATCGAGAATCGTTCTGCTGCTGAGATTGCGGAAGATCTGACAAACGCATTTGACCGTTTCTGCCGTTAATTCGCTATTTGGGTAGGGGGAGCCTGTGCTATGAGTTTACAACAGGAAATAATCGAGCGCTTCGGCGTCCAGCCGGAGATTGATCCAGCTGTGGAGATCCGGAAACGTGTAGACTTCTTAAAGGAATATGTGAAGAAGTCAGGTACAACGGGCCTCCTGATCGCCATCAGCGGCGGTATTGACAGCGCGGTTACAACTGGTTTATGCAAGATGGCAACGGATGAATTGTCTGCTGAGACGGGCCAGGAGTATATGACTCTTGGCGTGTTCCAGCCTTATGGGGAGCAGGTAGATATTCAAGACAGCTATGCGACAGCGGAAGCGTTTCAGCTGAAGTATAAGGTGGAGACGAATATCGGTGAAGCGGTAGATGAGATTGCGCTTGAGACAGAGCATGCCTTCAAATCAATCGGGATGTCCCGCCATCTAAGCCGCGGCGGCAAAGGGAATGTGAAAGCTAGAACGCGGATGGTTGTCCAGTACGCGCTGGCTTTTGATTTGAACCTGCTTGTTGTTGGTACGGACCATGCATCCGAAGCTATTACCGGCTTCTTCACGAAGTGGGGAGACGGAGCGGTTGATATTACACCGCTTAGCTCGCTGAACAAGCGTCAAGTACGTCAACTGGCAAGCGTGCTAGGTGTGCCGCAAAGCATCCTGGACAAAGCTCCTACAGCGGGTCTTTGGGAAGGACAGACCGACGAGTCTGAGCTGGGCATTCTGTATGATGAGAACAGCGCTTATCTCGAAGGCCAAGAAATCGGAGCGGAAGCGAAAGCGAAGCTTGAGAAGCAATACTTGCGTACTGAGCATAAACGTTCTCCGATTCCGGGCGTCTGATCCAAACGATGATTGCAGGTATCGGGCATGATGTAACGGATATGGACCGGATAGCTGCTTTGCTTGCGGGCAAGGCAGGCGAGAGGTTCCTGGGGCGAGTGTTAACAAGCCGGGAGCGGGATCTGGCTGACGGCTATGATGGCAAACGTCTGGCGCAATTTATGGCAGGACGATTTGCGGCGAAAGAAGCTGTAGTGAAGGCGCTTGGCTGCGGCATTGGTGCTAAAGCAGGGTTTAATGATATTGAGATTTTGCGAGGGCCTGCCGGGAAGCCGGAGTGTTATTTGTCCGGCGCTGCCTGGGAGCGGCTGGAGATGCAGCGCGAAAGGTATCGCATTCATATTACGATTACACATGATCGTTCTATTGCTTCGGCAGTGGCGATTGTGGAACAGGTGGAATAGATAGAAAGGCTGATTCGTTAAGCGGCTGCTGCAGCTGCTTAACGATCAGCCTTTTTTTGTTGTTCTCATTCAGGATTTGCCTGCAAGCCATTCGGCGAGGCCCTCGATCTGTTCGTCTGTCAGCCGATCCTGGGGCGGCATAGAGCGTCCGCCATGCTTGATCTGTTCCACGATTTCGGGCTTAGTCATTCTTGCACCAACCTTCTGAAGATTGGTCTGTGTGCCCATTCGTCCTTGCAGATCTGAACCATGACAGCTGACGCAATTGGCCCGATAGACAGCTCCTGTCTTTTCTGGTGCGTCCATATGACTGGTTGAGATGGCTGAGGAGCCTGTCCCTCCATTATTTCCACAGGCAGTAAGCAGTACAGCAACGGTTGTAGAGAGTAGAATTCCTTTGGAAAACATTGATGATCCTTCTTTCTGCTTCTCTAGATTAAAATGAATCTAAATAAATGATTTAACTTCCATATGATTTTATCTCCATAGACTATATAATAAAGTAAATAATTTACGAAAACTAGACAAGACAACAGGGGTAGTCATGGACACGAATGAACGAATATTACAAAGGCAATTTTCTCTGCTAGATCCAGAGGTTATTATGGCTGCCTATTCCGAAAGAGATGTTGGATGGACCGACAGTCGGGATGGTATGGACTTTTACCGGTTTGTTTATGCAACTGAGGGAAAAGCTGTTGTCGAGATTAACGGTGTTACTCATAACATTGAACCTAAGCGATTGTATTTGCTCAGACCCAAAACAAATGAAACATATGAAATTACCGTACAACAAAAGGCGAAATTGTATTGGTGCCATTTTTCCTTGGATACACAGGATTTCAAGTTTATTAAGCTGCTCAGAATACCATTCACAGCCTCGGTTCCGTTACCAGATGGGGAGTTTGTAATAAACATCATTTTGCGTATGATGGATGCTTTTAATCAGGAGTCGATTACAAGCCCTCTGAGGTTAAAAGCAGCGATATTGGAGTTAATGTCCTTCTACATTGATAATAGTGCTCTTATGTTGTCCAAAGCTAATTATTATGAGATGCTTGAAAGCGGAGAGAAATGGGCCGAGGTTATTGATTATATTGAGAAAAACCTCCATCATAATATTCAAATTGAGGATTTGGCTAAGGTCGCCTATCTTCATCCGAACTATTTGATTACCTCATTCAAGACGGTAATGGGCTGCTCACCTATTCAATATGTGACGGAAAGACGTCTCGAAATGGCGAAGAAGCTGCTGAAGGAGACTGATCTGCCGATCTCCGATATTGCAAGTAAGGTAGGTATGCTTAATCATTATCTGCCAAGGCTGCTCAAACGGCAGACGGGGATTACACCCAAGCAATATCGCCGGTTGATGCAGGTGGATATTCATAATATTAAACCAGGCGATGGAAATAATGAGGTGACAGATTAATGGAAGCCATTAATAACGAGGAGGCAAAAGCCTATTTCAGCCGTGAGCTGTTGATCTGGTATAGAAGGATAAAGCGGGATCTGCCGTGGCGGATGAATCAGGATCCATACCGGGTATGGGTGTCTGAGATTATGCTGCAGCAAACCCGGGTAGATACTGTTATCCCTTACTATGAACGGTTCATGAGTAAGTTCCCGACCGTTCGTGCGCTTGCGGAAGCGCCAGAACCGGAAGTACTGAAGTGCTGGGAAGGACTTGGCTATTATTCGCGTGCCCGTAATCTACAGGCAGGGGCGCGTGAAGTAGTCGAGCGTTATGACGGAGTGGTGCCGGATGATAAGGCATCGGTAGCGGGTTTAAAAGGGGTCGGCCCTTATACAACTGGCGCGATTATGAGTATCGCCTTTAATCGTCCAGAGCCGGCTGTTGACGGCAACGTGATGCGTGTTCTGTCCAGATACTTCTGCTTGGAGGAAGATATTGCGAAGCCCGCCACTCGCGTCGGGATCGAAAAGCTTGCTGCATCCTTAATTCCTGAAGGGGCAGCTGGTGATTTCAACCAAGCCTTGATGGAGCTTGGTGCACTTGTCTGTACGCCAAAGTCGCCAAGCTGCCTGCCATGTCCCGTAATGGAGCATTGTGCAGCCCGCATTGCCGGAAGAGAAACAGAGCTTCCAATTAAGACAAAGGCGAAGCCGCCTCGTCCTGAGAAGCGGGTATCCGTTATTGTTGCCGGTACTGGTGTAAACGAAGGTAAGATTCTGGTCCGTCAGCGTCCGGAGACAGGCCTGCTCGCCCAGATGTGGGAGCTACCGCATTTATTGGTGCCGAAGGAGCAAGAGCAAGTGGTTGAGGCGGCAGGTGAAGGCAGCGGCAGCAGCACGGAATATGCGGCAGCCGGAGAATGGCTGACACGGTCGTTGGAAACGGATACGGGCATCCTGATTCGCCCTCGCGGTTGGTTTATGGATACGGATCATATTTTCAGCCATATTCATTGGAAGATGCGTGTTTATCTGGCTGACTTAGGTCCTCATGCAGAGATGGCAGAGGCATCAGGCGCAAGCTTGGCCGCAGAGACAGCGGCAGCCTATGAGGTTGACGGCTTAAGAGACGAATATCGCTGGATTGGTCCGAAGGATATGGAGACATTAGCTTTTCCAAATGTATTCTTACGCATATTGCGAGATTATTGGACGTAAAGGGGACAATAACATGAGTGAAATGCTGGATTTATTGCTGGAGCATAAGATTGTAGCTATTTTAAGAGGAATTGAAGACCATCAAGCAGATGCTGCTGGACAAGCCTTGATTGATGGCGGTATTCGCCTGATGGAAATTACGATGAATACACCGGGAGCTGCTGTCATGATCGAACGTTGGCGGAGCCGGTTCGACGGTCAAGCATCCGTAGGCGCAGGAACGGTGCTGGATGTGGATATGGCGAAGGCGGCTGTCGCTGCTGGCGCACAGTTCCTCATCTCACCGAATCTGGATGAGGAAGTTATTCGCTACGGACTTGAGAAGGGTGTATCGGTATGGCCGGGCGTTATGACGCCAACGGAAATCGTGAAAGCCTGGAAAGCTGGTGCCGAAGCAGTGAAGCTGTTCCCGATGGGGACGCTTGGCACCAAATATTTAACCGAAATCCGTGGACCGCTTGATTCGATCCCGATTATGGCGACTGGCGGCGTAGACCTACATAATATTGCTGAGTATTTTGCCGCTGGAGCAAATGCTGTTGGTTTGGGCGGCAAGCTCTTGAACCTGGAATGGGTTCGTGAAGGCAAGTATGAACTGATTACAGAGCGTGCCCGTCAATTTGTTGATGCGGTCCGTCCTTTGTAGAACTATAGACGTGCTACATGACGATCCAGCCATAGCTTAGATTGCTCGAGCATCTTGAGTGTAATCTGATGATTCACTCCACTGTATTCAATCATGTGGAGCTGCTGGGATGCGATAGCTGACTTATTGCTCATAAAATAACGCTGACTGTCGATCGGAACGGTTGTATCTTCTTTGCCGTGAAGCAGCAGCAATGCCCGCTCATCCTCAAACGTTAATTGCGTGAACGGATCATGGGCTCTAAGCGCCGTTCGCTCCTCTGGGGTGAGCGGCGTTTTGCCCATATATTCAAGATATTTCTCCTCGAATCGTATCCACGCACAGGATCCATTAATGACGACGGCAGCTTGCAGCGCCGCATGCTTCGCAAATGATCCAGCCGCGATAAATCCACCAGCCGAATGACCGATGATGCCGATACGGGCGCTGGAATCTGAGATCTCATCGACGATTGAGCGAGCTTCTTTTACCCCTTGCAACACAATCTCCAGGAACTGCTTTTCCAGCACTTCTGGATTCGCATAATCCAGCTTGCCCCGCTGTCCGTGATACGGCAGTTCGGGGACAACAACCTTGTAACCCCAGCCTGTAATAAGGGAGGCGAAGAACTGATAGCTTTCCATTGAAGAGCCCCAGCCATGATATAAGAGAACGGTGCCAATTGGCTGTCCTGCGGGCTCGAACTGCAAGCAAGGCACATCAGCAATACTTGTTTGATTTGGATTCATAATTCCCCTCCGACAAATAACAATCACCTATTTAGACTATCATCATTTCCTGTGGAAATCTTCCTAAACTTAAAGTTCTCCTTAAAAAAACAAAGAGCCTGTGGCACGGGGGCCACAGGCTGCAAGAGAGAAATATAATAAAGGGGGGTCATGTCCTTTATTATAGATTGTGTAAATGAAAGGAATCTGAGTGCCATGTTACAGGATGATTACAATCTAGTGACTCTATGAGCATTCTCTCAGATACTAAGCTTTTTATACATTCTCTCCCTTGAAGAGAAGACAGTAATTCATTATTCTGGACATAATCGAACGCAAGATTGGAGCGAGAATTATGAATGTGCAGAACACCGTTTCGAATATTGTTGACAGGTTAAAACAAGTCAGTGGAATAAGTGCTCTGGTTCTCGGCGGTTCAAGAGCTAGGGGAACGGAAAGCCCAGAATCTGATATTGATATTGGTATCTACTATGATCCCGAAAAAGGGCTGGACATTACCCAGCTTCGCCTGGTTGCGGCGGCAATTGATGATGACCATAGAGAAAACCTAGTTACGGAAATAGGCGGCTGGGGACCATGGATTAATGGCGGCGGCTGGTTGAAAGTTAATCAATTTCCGGTTGATTTTTTATTTCGAGATCTAAATAAAGTGTCATATGTCATTGAGGAATGTGTCATGGGGAATATCACAATGGCTTATCAACCAGGACATCCGCATGGATTTTCCAACTCTATTTATTTGGCTGAGATAGCGCTTTGTAAAGTGTTATGGGATCCGTTCGGGGCTGTAGGTAATCTGAAAAGTAGAACAACCCCATATCCAACCGTTTTTCGAGAAGCTACCATCCAAAAATTTTTCTGGGAGGCATCCTTTGCTTTAGATAATGGTTATAAGGGGATCTACAAAAAAGATTTATCTTATGTCGCCGGATGTTGCTTCAGGTCAGTATCTTGTTTAAATCAGGTTTTGTTTGCATTAAACGAAACCTATTTGATGAATGAAAAGGGAGCTGCAGCTATTGCCGATACATTTAGCTCAGTGCCAAGTAAATACTTCTATCGAATTAATGAGGCTTTTACTTTAATCACAGAAGATCAAAATGGATTAAATAAAGCGATTAACATAATACGTGAGCTAATTCAGGAAACAGAAAATCTTATGAATCCCAGGGTTTGGTATTATAATGAGCCTGGTAATCCTATGTAAGAAATCCAATACTTTATGTGCTTATCCGGTTGAAAGAAGGGTTTAGTTATGGGTATTAGGAATTATCTAATTGAAGGTGTCTCCGGCACCGGCAAAACATCGGTCTGCAAAGAATTGCAGCGGCGCGGATACCATGCTATTAATGGTGATCGTGAATTGGCTTATCAAGGCGATCCAGAAACTGGTACACGGACGGATGGAGCCACGCACGAGAACCACATATGGCATGTAGATAAAGTAAATGCTTTGGTCGACAATCAGGATGAGCCGGTAACATTTTTCTGCGGTGGTTCAAGGAACTTTTCGAAATTCATAGATTTGTTTGACGGCGTGTTTGTCCTCGAGGTCGATCTTGACACATTGAACAGGCGGCTTGAAGAACGACCGGAAAATGAGTGGGGTGGAAAGAAAACGGAGCGGGAACTCATTGCACGATTGCACCAGACGAAAGAAGACATTCCGAGCAACGGAATTATAATTGACGCCACCGCACCGATCGCGCAAGTCGTTGACGAGATTGTCCGTCAAAGCGAAGGGAATACACGTCAATGATAGAGGAGGTGGAATCTCGTGACGTCCCTTCATTTAATGGTTGGTCTGCCTTGTAGCGGTAAGACTACATTGGCTCGTCAACTGGAAACGAAATACTCTGCCATTCGCCTTACTCCTGATGAATGGCATATCCGTGTATTTGGACATGACTTCGGGGACAACATGACGGAAGCTGACGAATTAAAGCATGACTCTAGACATGATGCTGTGGAATCCCTCATGTGGGAAGTGGCATCTAGAGTTTTAATTCTTGGTGTTGATGTTATTTTAGATTTTGGGTGCTGGGTTCGAAGTCAACGAGACGAATTTCGTTCTCGAGCTAATAACCTTGGAGTTGAGTTTAAAATTCATTTTCTTGATGTGCCTGAAGAGGTGTTGTTGGAACGTCTAGAAGCTAGAAATGTGATGAACCAAGGGGAAACTTTTTTCATACCCAAAGCAAAACTTAAAGAATGGATGCAAATTTTTGAGCCACCTTCACCAGAGGAACTTGAAACTTCCGTCGATTTGACTAACGAGGAGCGAGAGCTCCCCTATCAATAGATATATGGAGGTATGTTTCTATGGCCGATGAACTTTTCGAAAATTCTCGTCTCGCAGCCATTTATGACGCATTTGATTCTGACCGTTCCGACCTCGATGCTTATGAGGCAATAGTTAACGAGTTTGGAGCGCATTCTGTGCTCGACATCGGCTGTGGAACAGGAACTTTTGCATGTCGTCTCGCAGCCCAGGGTATCAAGGTGATCGGAGTTGATCCAGCCGCAGCCTCACTTCATGTGGCTCGAACGAAAACTTGGGCCAACCGTGTCGAGTGGATTCTTGGCGATGCGACACACCTTTCTCCTAGGGCAGTGGACATTGCGATTATGACCGGCAACGTCGCCCAGGTTTTCCTGACTGATAGAGAGTGGAAGGAAACCCTATGTGCAGTGCACGAATCATTGCGCCCTGGAGGACGTTTCGTTTTTGAAGTACGGGACCCTAGCGCGCAGGCATGGCAGAGATGGACTAAGGAGAACACCTATCGCTGCATTATGGTGCCCAGCTATGGCAATGTGGAGGGATGGGTCGAGGTCACTAATGTTGAAAATTCCTTCGTATCCTTCCGGTGGACTTATATCTTCGAGAGCGATGGTGCTCTTATCACGTCAGATTCGACGTTACGCTTTCGAAGCCGCCAAGAGATTGTGAATTCACTCCTGGAAGTGGGACTATCCGTGGATGAGGTTCGAGAAGCTCCCGATCGTCCGGGTCTTGAATTTGTCTTTGTCGCTAGCCGAACAAAAGGAGTTAGCTAAGAACCTGGCATATCAAGGAGTAGTTTTTCGCCAGCTTTGAATGTTCAAATTGCAGTTCCATTAAGCAGTCGATCAGATGATCGGCTGCTTCTTCGTCTTTTTAGGTTAACTTTTGACCATACTGTTTGTAAAAAGAGCAGGTAAGGTGTAATTATGATTTTTAATATTATCGTTGGGTTCATCATTCCTTGGATATGCCTTGTTATTGCACAACTTCCCAATAAACTAAAATTAGTCCTTCGTGTTTTACCAATTAGCTCGCTCATGGCATTTCTTCTTAACGATTTTTTTGTAAAACATGGCTTTTGGATTGTTAAGCCGATTTTTGATGAGAACGAATCCTACTCGGCGATACCATATAATTTAGGTTTGTATCCAGTATGGGGAATATTCCTCATCTACTTTATTGAGAGACGTATTTGGTCACCTATTATTTTTATTTGTATTTGGAGTATAGGGATTACGGTTGCGGAGTACGTCCTTGTAGCGATGGGAAGGGTTGTATATGACAATGGCTGGCATATCACTTGGACTTTAATTTCATACATTGTGGCATTCTCAATTGTATACCTGTACAGCAAATCAAATAGGAAACTGTAATTATTCGGGAGGTAAAGCTTCTAATGGAATCAGAAAGTACGCAAAACAGGTTTATTCATGTATTAAAAAAAGGAAACACATCTTCAGCAGCTGCTGCACTTGGTAACGCCGGAATTGCAATTATTAAAGGTTTTGCTGCTGTAACTACGGGTAGTGGAGCAATGTTTGCATCAACCATGCACTCCATTGCCGATACAGTGAATCAGGCTTTTGTATATGCCGGAAGTGTCTTAGCAGAGAAAAAGCCTACTCGTCAATTCCCAACCGGGTTTGGGCGTGTAATCAACCTATTCTGTATGGTGGCCGTTATTGTTGTAACCGTTATGGCTTATGAGACAATTAAAGAAGGCTTTCATTTATTAGCTCATCCTCCATCGGAATCACATGGTTTTTGGTTGAACCTTATTGTATTACTCTTATCCGTAGCAGTTGATGGATTTGTACTAATAAAAGCGACTAAGGAAATCGTTCATGAGTCAAGGGTAGAAGCAAAGGGCTTAGCGATGGTACGGCAAGCCTTTAAAAATGTGGGTCGGGCCGCGCCCCCAACACGTTTAGTGTTTTACGAAGATCTGGTAGCTACAACAGGTGCACTCCTAGCTCTTCTTGCGGTTGTTGTAACATCGTTTACTAGCTTTGCACTGCTTGATGGAATTTCTACACTCCTGATCGGCTTACTAATGCTTGGTGTTGCTTTTAAAGTTGGTTACGACAATATGGTTGGCCTTATTGGTGTTTCTGCCCCAAAGGATGTGGAGGATAAAGTTGCCCAGATTATTTTTTCAAATCCTTATGTTACTGATATTTTTCAAATGCGAGTTCTTCAAGAGGGGCGTTATTATCACGTAGAGGGGCAAGTTGAATTGCGACCCGGATTAACGCTTGCTGATGCAGATGATATTAAATTCAAAATTAAAGATTCCCTTCTAAATGAAACGGAGATCGCGGATGTAACGATAGGAATTCTTGAAGATAACGGAGTGAGGAACTGGAATCCGGAGCCGGTTAATACATAAAAGAAATAAGCGATTTTAAAAAAGCGGTCACAAAGAGTGCTTAACATTTTGTAATGTTAGGCACTTTTTTTGTTTTATTGCACTTAAAGTGTTTCAACATTCCATATAGAGTGTAATAACTAGGAAATGCATTTTTCCGGTAGCGATAAGGGGTAATAGTAATTCTCAAGAAAAATTCACCTTAATCTTGTACAGCTGGCATTTTATGTCCACGAATCGGAAAGTCTAAGCATAAGAAAATTCGGAGGTTGAACAATAGATGATCCGATTTGAGAACGTCAAAAAAACATACGATGATGGATTTGAAGCATTAAAGATGATTAATTTGGAAATCAAAGAAGGCGAATTGACGGTATTGATTGGTCCAAGCGGCTGTGGTAAGTCCACTCTTATGAAGCATATTAACCGTTTGAACAATCCGACCAGCGGCAAAATTTATATTCGTGACAAGGACATCTCCAGCATTGATCCTGTTGAACTGCGCAGAAGCATCGGCTATGTCATTCAGAATGTTGGATTGTTCCCGCATATGAATATTGCGAAAAACGTAGCGGTTGTACCAAAGCTGCTCAAGTGGGATAAAGAGGTTACTACGAGTAAGGTCGATGAGCTTCTGAGTATGGTCAATCTCGATCCTGATGTATACCGGAATCGGTATCCTTCGGAGCTTAGTGGTGGACAGCAGCAGCGGATTGGTGTTATTCGAGCGCTTGCAGCTGATCCAGATGTCATTTTGCTCGATGAGCCGTTTAGTGCGCTTGATCCGATCAGCCGGGAACAGCTGCAGGATGAGCTGATCCGCCTTCAACAGGAACTGAAGAAGACGATTGTGTTCGTAACGCATGACATGGATGAAGCGATCAAAATCGCCGATACGATTGTATTGATGAAGGCTGGGGAGGTTGTACAGACTGGATCACCTGAGCATATTTTACGTCATCCAGCGAATGAATTCGTTACGAGCTTTATCGGCAAGAAGCATCTGACGAACGATACTCTTGACCCTGGTATGATCGTTGATGACGTCATGTCGGTCAATCCTGTTACGGCTTCACCTGAGCGAGGGATGGCGGCTGCTATCCAATTCATGGAAAGGCATCGGGTGGATTCCTTAATTATTGTTGGTAAAAAAAGAGAGCTGCTCGGTTATGTCTCTATATTCAATGTTCTGCAGGGATATAGACATGAAGACAGTCGTCTGGCCGACATTATGAAACCTTTTGTTCATGTTGTGGAATCTGGTTCATCGGTTGCGCTTGCTTTGACACTGATGAATGAGCACGGCTTGCCTTATGTACCTGTTGTTCGGGATGGACAACTAGTAGGGCTCGTTACGAGGGGGAGTGTCGTGCGGCATATGGCTGAGATGTATAATCCGGACGATATGAGTCTGGAGGAGCTTACTGCGGAAGCGGAAAAGCTGAAGGAGGAAGCTCCGCTTGAACCGGCTGAGGCTGATCAAGAAGGGGGAGGGCGCACATGATGGAGTGGCTGTCTGATTATGGATCTTTCTTGTCGAGCAGACAGGGGGATATTCTGATTGCTCTGCGTGAACATATTTATATTTCTGCCCTTTCCATAATCCTTGGAGCGATTGTTGCAATCCCGGTTGGCATATGGCTTGGTGGAAGCAGGATTGGCTGGCTAAACAGTATCATATTCACCATTGCCAATGTCCTGCAGACGATTCCGAGCCTGGCGCTGCTCGCCATTTTGATTCCGCTGCTAGGGATCGGCCGTACGCCAGCTGTCTTCGCGCTGTTTCTCTATTCGATAATGCCGATTATGCGCAACACGTACTCCGGCTTTAAGGCCGTTGATCCAAATATCATTGAAGCGGCTCGCGGGATGGGTTACAGCCGCCTGCAGCGATTGCTTCGCGTCCAGCTGCCGTTGTCTTTCCCTTACATTATGTCGGGGCTGCGAGTAACAACGGTATATATTATCAGCTGGGCAACGCTTGCGACATTAATAGGAGCTGGCGGACTTGGGCAGCTCATCTTCTCCGGTATGGGTGTCAATAAGACAGAACTGATTGTGACTGGAGCTATTCTGGCTGTTCTTCTGGCACTTGCAGCAGATTTCCTTCTGGGACTCGCGGAGAAATGGGTCACAGCCAAGACGAGAAGCGCACCGGCATCCGGTACGGTATGACAGCATGGGGGAATTGGAATGAGACATAAACAGATGCTAATACGAATGAAAGGCAAGGCGAGACTTGCGCCGTTTGGAGCTGCGTTAATCGCAGTTTGTATCTTGCTGTCAGGCTGCGGTAACAGCAATAGGATTATAATCGGGACGCAGACCTTCTCTGAACCGAAGATCATCGCGAATATGTACAAGCTCCTCATTGAGGACCGGACGAATATGAAGGTGAAGGTTATGCCTGATTTGGCGACAAGCACGGTTGTACTTGATGCCTTAACAAGGGATGACATTCAGATGGCGTCGCTTTATTCGGGAATTATTCTAGATAATTATTTTCCGATTGAGCGTACGAATGATCGGGCTAGTATTCTAAAGCAGGCACAAGAGGGCTTCGATAAGCATTATGGGCTCAAATGGTTCGATTCCTATGGCTTCGAGAATACGTATGCATTCACAGTTCGAAAGGATTTGGCAGAGAAGGAGCAGCTTCAGACCATATCTGATGTGAAAGATAAAGCACAATCGATGAGGCTTGGTGTCGATACGTCATGGCTTGAACGTGCGGGTGACGGCTATGCAGATTTCCAGAAAGTATACGGTATTTCATTCGGCAAGGTGTATCCAATGGAGGTTGCGCTTGTCTACAGTGCAATTGCAACGAATAAAATGGATATCGTAGTCGCCTATTCCACAGACGCACGCCTCAAGCAGTACGAGCTCGTTACGCTCAAGGATGATAAGCATTTCTTCCCGCCTTACGATGCTTCTCCTGTTATTCGGAAGGAAGTATTGGAGAAACATCCGGAGCTGCAGGAGGTCATTGACCTTCTCATCGGCAAGCTGGATGCCAAGACAATGATTGATCTGAACTACGAGGTTGATGTGAACAAACGTAATGAGAAAAGGGTAGCCGAGGATTACTTGAAAAAGATCGGATTGCTGAAGTAATGGAGTGAAGTGAGATGGAATTGTTTTTCCGCTATGTGCGAGAAAATTGGGTTGATCTGCTTGTATTCACAGGGCAGCATATTATGATGGTGCTGATTGGCTTGCTGCTTGCGCTTGTCGTTGGCATTCCTCTTGGGATATTGGCATCACGAAATCGGGTGAGCGCGCGGATTATTCTGACGGTGGCGAATATCATTCAAGTATTCCCCAGCCTTGCGCTCTTGGTGCTCTTGATGGTTGTCTTTGGCCTTGGGACGACAACCGTTGTTGTTGGTTTGTTCTTATATTCGCTGCTGCCGGTCATTCGGAATACGTACGTTGGATTGACCCAAGTGGATAAGTCGATTATGGAAGCGGGCAAAGGTGTCGGCATGAGCCCGCTGCAGATCATGATGAATGTTCAACTGCCACTTGCGCTGCCATTCATGCTGACGGGCATACGAATCGCAGCAGTTATTGCGATTGGAGTTGCGACCATTGCTCCGCTTGTAGGCGGAGACGGCCTGGGACGGGAAATTTATTCAGGTATCAATATGAATAACTCTGCTCGTCTGTACGCAGGAGCTATACCTGCCGCGATTCTGGCGCTGCTTGCTGACCTTGCCTTAGAGCGGCTTCAGAATGCGACGAAGGTTGCGAGCAGATAAATCGTCTTCAAAACAAAGAGAAACCAGCGTCTGTTTCAGATGCTGGTTTCTCTTTGTTTTGTATGCTGATTATTTGTCCTGCAGCAGCTTATTTGAATCCTCCAGATTTTTAAAAAAGGTGATTTTTTCATCGATTCTATCCAGCGACCTCTCGAGCTCCGCCATCTGATCTACAACTTTCCTGCGGTAACTTTCCATGAACTCTCGCCGCGCTGTTATGGTAGGGACCTCACTATTGTTGAAGGAAGCATACTCCTGCATCTCCCGGATCGTCATCCCGATGGATCGAAAATAATTTAAAACCTGGAACCAAAAGATATCAGACTCCGAATACTGACGATACCCGTTACTGTCTCGTGTGATCCCATCAATTAAACCTACTTGCTCATAATATCGCAAGGTGTGAATGCTTAGCCCGGTTCTTTCAGAGACTTGTCTGCTCGAATAATAATTTTCCATTTTTTCATTATAGCATTCATTCAAAAGGTATTGCTATCGAGTGCGCTCTATACTTTATCCTTTCAATTGTAGGTCACTTATTAATTCATCAGGCTTATGCTTACGAAGCAATGAATCATCACAATGGCCATAATACGGCCATTTGGGTGATAATTCATCAAGCTTATGCTTACGAAGCAATGAATCATCACAATGGCCATAACACGGCTATTTGGGTGATAATTCATCAAGCTTATGCTTACGAAGCAATGAATCATCACAATGGCCATAACACGGCTATTTGGGTGATAATTCATCTTAGGAGGAATTCATTATGCGTATATTTATCACTGGAGCTACAGGTTTCATCGGTTCAGCGGTTGTTCAAGAGCTTCTCGCTGCAGGACATCAGGTTGTTGGACTTGCCCGTTCGGACAAGGCTGCCCAAGAGTTGAAAGAAAATGGAGTGGACATACATCGGGGGGCTCTGGATGACCTTGACAGCCTGCGCGAAGGCGCCGCTGCAGCGGACGGTGTTATTCACCTTGCTTTTAATCACGATTTCTTGAACTTTGAAGCGGCTGCTGAGACCGATAGACTGGCGATCGAGGCGATTGGAGCAGCACTTGAAGGCACAGGCAAACCTTTCGTTGGTACATCGGGTACGCTAATGCTGCCTCCGGGACGTCTTAATACAGAGGAAGCTGCTCCGATTCCATCTACACCTCGGCGCTCCGAACAAACAGCGATGAAGCTGGTTGAGCAAGGAGTGCGCTCATCGGTTGTTCGTCTCGCGCCGTCTGTACATGGTCTCGGTGATCATGGCTTCGTAAAGGTCCTGATCGATATCGCTAGAAGCAAAGGTGTCTCTGCATATATCGGTGACGGGTCTAACCGCTGGCCAGCCGTGCATCGTCTTGATGCGGCAAGCTTGTTCAGGCTGGCGGTGGAAGCCGCACCGGCTGGCGCGCGGTTACACGGGGTAGGCGATGCGGGGATTCCGTTCCGTGAAATTGCAGGCGTTATTGGCCGTCACCTGAACTTGCCGTTGGTTAGTGTTTCTCCCGAAGAGGCTGACAACCACTTTGGCTGGCTTTCCTTCGCTGCCAAAGCTGACAGCTGGGCGTCTAGTGCACGGACTCAAGAAATCTTGGGCTGGCGGCCATCACACACTGGACTCATTGTGGACCTCGAAGAGGGACATTACTTCCTTTAATAATAAAGTCCAAATGACCAGTAAGAAGGTACTGACTCCAGATTTCCGGAGAGCAGTACCTTCTTTGTTTTAATCATTTTTTATTATTTCAAATTGATTTTCTTGATTTTCTCCATATCAATCTTTGGTTCACGAGTAATGGTGAGTAACCCGTTAACCTCCTGCTGTACGTCGGTCAGTTGGGTGTAGCAGAAGCCGCTGACGTAATCCAGGTTTTTAATGGCTTGGGTGATACCTTCATAACGGGTCAGGAAGTCTTCTTCCGTTTTCACCTGGTTTCCGTAGCCCCATCCAGACTCGCTCGTAAACGCGATCCCGCCGTATTCGCTGATAATAACTGGCTGGCCTTGATAGCTATAGCCGTTAGCGAATGGGTAGCGGTGTTTATCATGGGCGAAGTCATTGCTGAGCAGCGCGTCCTTGTCCTTGTAACGTGCTTCGAGCACGGAGCCAAGCTCCTCGTAGTCATGCAGCGTGATGATGTCCGAGATGGTATGCTCCCAACCGTCATTTACAACAACAGGTCTCATCTGGTCATAAGCTTTAGTCAAATGATAGATCGACTCCGTGAATTGCTGCTGCTTCCGGTCTGTGAAAATTTGTCCGATGCCCCACGATTCATTAAATGGCACCCAAGTCACGATACTTGGATGGTTGTAGTGCTGGCGAACAACTTCCATCCATTCTTTAGTGAACCGCTCTACTGCGTCATCACCAAATTCGTAAGTAGCAGCGATTTCTGACCAGACGAGCAAGCCCTTGCGGTCTGCCCAGTACAAGTATCTTGGATCCTCGAGCTTCTGATGCTTACGTACGCCGTTGAAGCCAAGCGCCAGCGTTTTCTCGATATCTTCAATAATTGCTTCCTCAGACGGAGGAGTCAGATGGGTATCTTCCCAGTAGCCTTGATCGAGCAGAAGACGTTGATAAAGCGGTTGTTTATTTAGTAAAATACGATCACCTTTAATTTGAATACGACGCATACCGAAGTAGGAGTATACGGTATCAACCGGCTGGCCGTCTTTCTTCAGAACAACCTCTACATCGTACAAATTCGGATGATTCGGGTGCCAGGAATGAATTTTCCATTCGTTAACATCGTTCATGACGCTTAAGTCCAGCTTCAGAAACTTTCGGTCTGCATTCATTTCCATGGAGCGGATTAGTTCGCCGTCATATCGAATAATCGTCTGCAGAGTTAAACCCTCGAAGGAGCGGCAGCCCAGCTCGTATTCGAACGTAACCGATGCTTCTTCCAGCTTAGGTGTAATTTTCGCTCTGTTAACATGGTATACATCAACGTATTCCAGCCATACGGACTGCCAAATGCCAGTCGTCTGTACGTACCAGCAACCGTAGTTTTTATCTGTCCAGCGCTGTTTGCCGCGCGGCTGCATGGTGCTGTTGGTATCCTCGACACAGACCGTGATACGGTTGTCTCCGCCAAGCTGCACAGCATCTGTAATATCAAAGGAGAACGCGGCATATCCGCCTTCATGCGAACCGACATAAACGCCGTTCACCCATAGCTTTGCCAAATAGTCTACCGCTTGGAAATGGAGAATCACACGTTTGTCTCCCGTTTCCTCAGGAATATTGACATTGCGTTCGTACCAGACGCACGGATGGAATTTCTCCTCGCCGATTCCGCTTGCTTTTGTTTCATATGTAAACGGGACTTGAATTTTCAGGTCCGCATCGAGCTTGCTGTACCACTTGCTGCGTTCGCCTTCAAATGAATCATCAAAGCGGAAGCTCCATTCACCGTTCAATAATTGCCATTCATCGCGCACCCATTGCGGCCGCGGATAATCCTTAACATATTTGTGCGTGCTGGTCATATTTTTCTCTCCTTTTGTTAACCGATAGGTTAATATAATAAGTAATGACTTTATGATTCTAGTTCATATTATGTTTTAGGATATTCATTATGTCAATACAAAGGTTAATTAATAAACCATATGGTTAACTAATGGAGGAGGAAGACAATTATGAATAAACCTTTAATCATTGTCGTCAATGGATTTCCTGGTGCAGGAAAAACAACATTAGCAAAGCGGCTTTCTCAAGACGTACGGCTGCCCTTATTGTCTCGGGATGGTATTTATGAGACTCTATTTGATGCTTTAGATTGTGGGACCCATGGATCACCGCCTTTGCTGGCACCAGCAGCCTTTACGTTTTTATATTCTTTTGCAGGTACATTGCTGGCAGCTGGACAGTCGATGATTATTGAAGGCTTTTTTGGCAGGCCGGAATTAAGAGGTGCTGAGTTTCTCAAGTTGAAACAGGCGTATGATTATGAACCGTTTCAGATCATGTGCAGAGCCGATGGAGAAGTGCTGTTAGAACGCTATTACTCCCGGATGGGATCTGCAGAACGGCATGTTGGTCATCAGGACCAGGAGTGGATTGAACAAGAGGGCAATAAGGAACGGCTCTTACATGAGAAACTTGAGCCTATGTCAATTGGCGGAACAATTGTTGAGTTGAATACAACAACCGATTGTGATTATGCGGATTTACTAGAGCGTGTTATCACAGCGCTTGGGAGAAATGAATAGCAGGATACAGTGAGTGAAAAGCAGGATCGTTACTGCCCCTCTTTATGCCTAATAAATATACTAGAGGATAGGGTTTATTGTGAGGGGGAGAAGACATTGAAAGAGAATAATAAAAATCCGAGACTTGATGTGCAGATGTCATGGTGGGGGATGTCAGGATTAGCAGCCACTGTGGAACGCAGTGCCCAAGAACAGGTAGAAATGATTGCGGAAGCGGGTTTTGACGGTATTAACGGATTTATCCCGGCTCCACAGGATGAAGATACATGGAGACGTCTTCTGGAGCGTCATCAATTATCATTTAGTGTGAATGCATACCCGAAGACTTCTGAAGACATGGAGCAATTCCTGAAAAGGGCAAAAGAATATGGCGGCATTCAACATATCAACGTTCAAGTGATGACGCCTTTTCTTATAGATGAACCTGCTGTTCAGCTTCTTCGTTCTATTGATGTTTTGTCGCGGGAGGCAGGAATTCCAACCTATATCGAGACGCATCACGGTACAATTACGCAGGATCTCCTGCGTACGATTGATTACATTAAAGCGCTTGATACTCTTCGCCTGACGATTGATCTATCTCATTATGTGGTGGCTGGCGAGCTGCATACCATTTCGGATGAAGCGGAGCAGTTCATTCAGACGGTTCTGACACGCAGCTCGGCTTTCCACGCCCGGGTGTCTAATGGTGAGCAAGTGCAGGTCGACGTAGGGAAAACAGGGGAACACCCTATGATGAGACACTTCGAGCGTTGGTGGAGCGATGGCATGAATAATTGGCGATCGGGAGCGGTAGAAGGAGCTGTGCTGCCATTTGTTGTAGAGCTTGGTCCGCCATCCTATGCGATTACGACAGATGAATACGCCGGACGTACCAATGAAATTAGCGACCGATGGGAGCAGTCATTGTTCTTTTTGAATACAGCTAGAAGACTTTGGGAGAAAACAAGATAACGGCTTAACAGCACATTGTCTGGCCATGTTACGATCTTTCTTTAGATCTGTTACAATAACGTCTAAAGAGGTGATGGCCATGCTGCTGGATTCGATCGATAATCATATTTTGCTCAGGCTGTCTCAGAACAGCCGGATTTCATATACCGATTTAGCCAAGGAAGTGAGCTTGTCGGGGGTAGCGGTGAAGGAACGGATCGATAGGCTTGTAAATCAAGGCATTATCGAGCAGTTCTCGATTGTTATCAATGCCGAGAAGCTGGGGAAAAAGATATCCGCCTACTTGGAGCTTGAGGTAGAGCCTGCGCATTTGGATGAAATTCTGGAATCACTAAAGGCGAATGAACGTGTCGTTGTTCTATATGAAATGACAGGGCCTTGTCTTCTTCATGTTCATTATTTGGTGGAGGACATGGACGAGGTGGATCGATTCATGCATGAATCCATCTATTCGCTGAAAGGGATCCTGCGCGTCGAGAACCAAATTCTGCTCAAGCGTCACAAGAATCAGGACGGCTTGAATATTTAAAGGAAGAACCGCCGGAGGCTAGAAGTCCGGCGGTTCTTTTTAGTAAGGGATGAGTGCTTCTAGTTAATTTGTTTTCGATAATACGGATTTGTAGAAGCTTGCAAAGTAGTCGCTGACTACTGCTTTTTCGTCGGACAGCTTTACAGGGGCGATCAATTGAATCTTTTCTCCATTGTACGTTGCGTTTGTTTCTCCAAACTTAAAGGCAAGCTTGTTGCCGTTATAGCTAATGGTAACGGTTTGAGTTGCGTTATCCCAGCCGACCTTCGCACCAAAGCTTTCAAAGCTGCTACGCAGGCTTACTGTTTTTTGTTCCGTCTCACCAAACTGCTCTTTGCCGATCACGGCATGAACTCCCCAGTTACCGTCAACTACCTGCGTCACGCCAAAATCAGTGGATACTGACATGAGGGAGTAAGCCTCGTCTTCGGTTAGATCCATGCCTTTCATCAGAAAATCCTTTGTTTTAAGCGCAGCATCCTTCATTGCTTTATCGATCGAGGAGTTGTTATAAATGTCCTTTTGCGCATTATCTCCAAGCTCTTCCAAGTGGTTCGCATAGCTGAAGCCGTGTACAACCCACTCGTTCTCATTCTCGAGCAGCGGGTAATTGAGGTTGCTTAGCTTCTTGTCCAGATCTGCTTTCTTATGAAGAATGACCTGAATATCGCCAGTCACCGATGTTTCGATTGCTGTTCCGTTAATTTCCGAATCCCCTTGGCCAGCATGTGGATCGCCTACCGACAGAAGTGCGCCTGGTACGGAAACCGGATAGTACATCGATGCGCCTTCGGTTACGCGCCAATCATCAACATTGCCGCCAAAGTAGGATGGAGGGACGGAGTCAACGATATCTGCTTCTTTTGGAGCAACACCCATCGTGCCAAAATGCAGCCTTACCGGAACCTTCACGCCTTTCAGCACATTAAAGTTCTCTTCAACTTTGTCGTGGTCTACGATCACGCCTGGATAATCGATCGTTGGGTGTGTTTTGCCATCCGGATCGGTCTGAGGTTCCCACTTGAAGTTGTATACTGCGGTGGCATAATCCGTTACCCCGTCAGAACTCATCTCATAGATCGTGACAACCTCACGTTTCTTTGGTTCCTCGACCATGTCGCCGTATAAGTACCCCCAGTTGGCGGCAGCGTTGACGCCGTAGGTTTTGCCTGCATATTTCTCGTTGCCGTTAGGTCGAAGCTTCATGTCCAATATTTTCACTTCAAGGACGTCCCCCGGTTCTGCCCCTTCGACAGCGATAGGTCCGGTCATAATATGTACACCAGGTCCACGTAGATCCTCATTCTTCTCAACACTATCCCAGTGGAAAATATCCTCTACGCCGGCATCACCCTCAATCATTCTCTCATAATCATCGCCGGAATGATGAGTGATCGCTTCGACCGTTACGATGTCCCCGGAATTGACCGTAAGCACAGGATCGCCTTTTCCGATATTCCCCCAACGGACATTATCTGCGTTTGCTGCAAGATAATGTGTTTTTGGCAGAGGTTTCGTGTCAGCATTCGCGACATAAGCAGGCGAGCTAAGCACCATCAATGCAGATAAAGCCGTTCCAATCTTCCATGACATCCGTTTCCCCATACTCAAAACTCCTTTTCTAATAATGTGTGTGAGTTTTCCTAACATGTTAATGAGCTGAGTATAGCAGAAGGTTTTGGGATTAACAATATAAACTTTTTATAGTTTTAAAATTTGATATATTAAGTGAATGTGGTTATTTTGTTTAAAAATTTAATTAACAGCTAGCGTTAAGTACAATAGGTCAATTCATAGCATAAAAAGTGATTATCAAGCTGCCCCGTTATATCCTAATATGTAGAGGTAGGAGGGGGACAAGATGACATTGGATTATGAAGCTTATCTTTTTGTGCATTTTACCGGCGAGCATGAGGATGGAGAGCAGGTTTATTTCTCTGTAAGTCAGGACGGGCTGCACTGGAATGATCTAAATCAAAGCCAGCCTGTATTAAAATCTGGTATTGGTGAAAAGGGAGTGCGGGATCCATTTATCATCCGTTCTCCATTGGATAATAAGTTCTATATCATTGCTACGGATCTGCGGATTGCAAATGATAAAGGCTGGGACACCGCGCAACACCGCGGCAGCCGCTCAATTATCGTTTGGGAGTCTTCTGATCTAGTGAATTGGTCGAAGGAAAGAAGTGTGGAGCTTGATGTTCCGGATGCGGGCTGCGTATGGGCGCCGGAGACAATCTTTGATGAGGAAGCCGGTGAACATCTCATGTTCTGGGCTTCGATGGTGAAAGAGGGAGACAAGGAGCCTAAGCAGATCATTTACAGCTCCAGAACGAAGGATTTTGTTACTTTCACGAGGCCTGAGAAGTATATCGAGCGTGGCAATCATGTCATTGACACGACGATTATCAAAGAGGGTAATACGTATTACCGTTACTCGAAGGATGAAACAACGAAGTGTATTACGGTAGAAGAGAGCAGCTCTTTATCCCGTGATGCTTTCGTGGCTAAGCGATCATCTGTTTTGGACAATCTGTTCGGGGTTGAAGGACCTGAGGTATTCAAATTTAATGACCGGAATGAATGGTGTCTGATGGTGGATCAGTATGCAGCTGGCAAAGGGTATTTGCCGCTTATTACAGAGGACCTATCTAGCGGTCAATTCCGTGTTTTGAACACGGAAGAGTACGACCTTGGAGCAGCAAAGAAGAGACATGGATCGTTCTTGAACCTTACTGGTGATGAATATAAAGCATTAGTGGAAGCATGGGGCACGTTGGCCGCCAATTAAAACAAAGGGCTGTCCTATAAGTCATTACAATGACTATGGGGCAGCCTTTTTTTAATTTATTCCTACCATCCCTATTCCAAACGAAGGCTGTATTTTTAGGAACGGGTATGCAGAGTGAGGGAGACGAAGTGCGGAGTAAAAGGTTTGAGCCGGAGAAGCGCAGCGTTCGCCTTTGTTCTCGGATTTCAACCGCTACGCGAGTTGTAATCAAGAAATCCGTGAACAACAGCGATCGGAGGTCCAAACCCTTTTACGCAGCACTTTAGACTCTCTCTAACAAAGAGACCATGACTTATGAGACAGACTCTTTTGCTGTGCTTATTAGCAGCTGTTTACTCCGATGTAACAATCACTTGAATATCGTATTCGCTGCATATTTTATTAAATGGAGCAGGCGGCTCGGCGTCTGTGATTAGTACGTCGATATCGTCAAATGGACATACGCGGTGAAAAAGGTTTTTCTCGAATTTGGCCGAGTCTGCCAGAAGAATAACTTGATTAGCCCGCTTGATCATTTCCCGTTTCATGTAGGCCTCTTCCACTGTAGGTGCAAATAAGCCCTCGGTAGTAATCCCGCATGTCCCCAAAAAGAGCTTATCTACTCGGATATCGCTTAGCATCTCGATGGTGCGTGGGCCAAATGCATATCGATGCCAGGCGTGAAGCTCGCCGCCAAGCATGTGGGTTGTTGTATGCGGCTTGTCGCAAAGAATAGCGGCGATATCAATCGAATTGGTGACCACGACGTTGTCTTGGGTGGACATAAACTCCGCAATATATTGCGTCGTTGTTCCTGTATCCAGCATCAAATAATCACCGTTCTTGATTAGCGATACCGCGGACAAAGCAATGGAACGCTTGCTGCCAGCATCGGTGAGCCGTTCTTTATAGCTGTTGATATGTTTGGTCATGGATGGCAATATCGCACCGCCTCGTACGCGGAGGATCAGACCCTCCGATTCCATTTTGACCAAGTCACGCCGGGCTGTATCATAGGAGACCTCATACATCTTACAAATATCGGTCATACTTATATTTTGATTCAGCTTCAAATATTCGATAATCGATTTGATCCGTTCTTCTTGGTTCATATTGTGCCCACCTTATAAGTGCTTCTTCTCTCATTATAAGCAAGCAGGTGTCTTATGTACAATTATTTTATGCGTATTTCGCTTATATTCTTAAGTGTAATAATTAAATTTTATTGAAAACCTGCATGATATCTCTTATACTGATGAAAAGTAAATGACGGAGAAGGAGTGTACGGAAATGAACAAAGTGAACGTAGGATTAGTTGGTTTTGGATTATCAGGACAAGTCTTTCATGCTCCAATTATCCAATCTATAGATGGAATGGACATTGTGAAGGTCGTCTCAAGCAACCCGGACAAGGCGGCGCAATACTTACCGAATGCGGCAGTCGTTGCTTCATTGGATAACTTGCTGTCTGATGAGAGCATCGATCTCGTTATTATCACTTCGCCTAATCAGACGCATTATCCATTTGCCAAGCAAGCCTTGCTTGCTGGTAAACATGTTGTTGTAGAGAAGCCTTTTGTTATCACATCGGAAGAAGCAGAAGATCTGATCGAGACGGCAAAACAACAAAACAAGAAGCTCAGCGTGTATCAGAACCGGAGATGGGATAATGATTTTCTCACTGTGAAGAGCCTTATTGCTTCCGGTGAATTAGGAGATATCGCCTCATACGAGACGCATTATGACCGCTACCGGCCGCAAGTATCTGACAGATGGAGAGAGCAGGCTGGTCCAGGTTCCGGAATGCTATACGATTTGGGTGCACATCTGATTGATCAAGCGCTGCATTTGTTCGGGAAGCCGGTAAGTGTGTATGCGGATCTGTTTGCTCAAAGAACAGGCTCTGAGGTCGTTGATTATTTCCACCTTGTATTGACGTATGAGAATATGCGGGTTATTCTCCATAGCGGTTCTCTTGTTATGCAGCATGGACCAAGGTTCCAGGTGCACGGCAGCCAAGGCACCTTTATCAAGTATGGTCTGGATTCGCAAGAGGAGACGCTGCGAAAAGGCGGCCTGCCAGGGCAGCCTGCTTGGGGCAAAGACCGGGTAGAGTGGTACGGCGAGCTTACTTTAATGGCTGACGGTAAAGCTGAGACGAGTAAGGTTGAGACCCACCAAGGAAGTTATGAACGCTTCTATGAGGGGATGTTCCAAGCGATAACGGACAATAAGCCTGTGCCGGTTGCTGCGGAAGATGCAAGGAATACGATCAGAGTCATTGAACTCGCGATGCAAAGCAGCGCGGAGAAAAGAGCTTTGCCTTTTAATTAAAGCAACTATTGCATGAAGTAGAAAAGCGCTTAACATGGTCATTCCGTGGTAAGCGCTTTTTGACTTGTTTACTTGCATGAATACATATTATCTTGAAAAAAACGGGAAACTGGAAATAGTTAATCAGAGGGAGGTGGGATGGTGTATTTGAAATATGCATGGTCATATTTGCTGTTAGCCTTGATCGGGTTGGCGATCCTTGTCTTGTCAGATCTCATTTCAGGAATGTCGTTAGCTGAGGCACTAAATATCATTCGCCATACCTTTTCCATCGTAACACCATTTGAATATATTTTGATCCCGCTTGCTGCCATCTCACCATTTGTTATCATGGTCTGGAACGGAAAAAAGAAATAAGTTATTCTTCCGCCTCGATCATTTGCTTCTTGAAAGAAGACCCTCTCATTCCAGCCCTTCGAATATAAGTCTCTACTTGGATTTCATACTCGCTCTCAGCAAACGTCTGAGGCCAATTCTTCTCAAGCTTTTTCCACTGTTTAGGATAAGACTTTTGCAGGAAGGAACCAAATCCAAGCACATCCGACTCCGCCTTCTGCGCAGCTGTAATGGTTGCTGCGACCTCCTTCTTCGTTTGGGCCGCCCATTTGTCCTGGATTCGCTTCATGGCATCTCGATTATTCAGATCATCCGAACAAGTCGTTTCACCAAGGACACCTTCCTCTTTGATATGAATAAGGAATTTAGGTTTGCCTTCTTGAAGGCTTGGCTTCACTTTTGTTATCGATCGAACAACGACAACAACATCCTTTGTACCTGCCTCCTCGCAGGGAAGATTCATGACGGTTCCTTTCATTTCATTTCTCGTCCACATGACTCCTCTGGCCAAATGGTTATCCATCCATCCAATCAATTTACCTTTTTTCATTAACGAAATACCGTTTATTAAGACGTATGAAGGCGGCTGGGCGTTTTTTGCGTTTCTTTCCGTAGAGGCAAGCTTGCGATCTCCAATAATCTGAATTCCCCCGATAATGGGCTCCCCTGGCCCAACAAGATCATTAATGATCTCCTTCACATTGGTGTCGGCATTTTCCGCCCACACTTGAGAAGTAATCCGTGATTTTCTGGAGATTCCGATAGAAGGGGTCTTTTCCAGTGGAGTCACAATACTCACGATCTCTTCAGCAGTTGTTCCTCTGGAGATGAGAACTGTAGAGCTTAGACGCACCTCGTGTGACCGCTCCATGAAATCAAACAAGTCATTAATTCCTTTTTTTGCTGCCTCCTCACCAATAACGACAAGCTGGATATGACCAAAAAAGAGCCGTCTTGGCACTTTTCTTGACGCTTTACGAAGAGCACCAAATAAAGAATTGTCCTGACTGCTGTAAGTTACAATGGGAAGAGCGCCCATGCCGACCTGAGCTCCTCCTTGTGCGGATAACGCTCCGGCATTCACGATCTGAAAGGATACGGAATAATCGTTGGAATTAGGGACAGAATCAATCCCCATGCCAACGACGATGGACATATCCGTTAGCTCTCTGCTATTCCAGCATCCGGTTACAGGTAAACAAACCGAGAGCAGAACCAGAATCGCAACGATTCGTTTCACAGCATGGCCTCCTTCCGTTAGATGTGCTCAGGGTAAGTTAATTGGGTCTTCGATTTGATGAGGATCGTTTGAACGTCCTGCGGACAAAGGTGTCCTTCAGCTCATTGGGCCGAAGCGGAGTAAGAGGCGACAAATAGGGTTCACCAAATGAACGTAATCCGCACATATGAGCGATCATTAAGATGCTGAACATCGCTATGCCGAAAAAACCTAGAAATGCAGAACAAAACATGACGGCAAAACGCAATAACCGAATGGACAGAGCGGCATTAAAGGAAGGGGTCGTAAAGCTGGAAATCCCCGTTAGAGCAACGACAATAACCATTGCTGAGGATACGATCCCGGCCTGGACCGCTGCTTGTCCTAGTACTAATGCTCCAACAATGGATACGGCTTGCCCAATTGCCCTTGGCATCCGTATGCCTGCCTCCCGAAGGATCTCGAAGGATACTTCCATAATCAGCGCTTCGACTAAAGCAGGGAAGGGAACACTTTCCCGCTGTGAGGCTAATGACAGAAGCAGAGGCGTAGGGATCATTTCCTGGTGGAACGTGATGGAAGCGATATAAATTGACGGGCCAAACATGGAAATAAATAAAGAGATATACCTTAACAATCGAATGCCCGAGGAAACGTCTGTTCGATGATAATAATCTTCTGCAGACTGAAAAAACATGAAAAATGTCGTTGGAGCAACAAGTGCAAATGGCGTGCCGTCTACGAAAACAGCGATCCGCCCCTCCAAAATATGCGCGGCTACCGTATCTGGTCTTTCCGTATTAAACAAGGTCGGAAAAGGGGTATAGGTCTGCTCTTCAATCAAATTTTCGATATAGCCAGATTCCAATATGGACTCGTAATCGATGTTTTGCAGGCGCCGCCTGACTTCATCAATGATTTCCTGTTTCGCCGTACCATTGAGATACATGATGGCTACTTCCGTATGCGTAACAGATCCAACCTGCATCGTTTCCAGCCAAAGATTAGAATTTTTTATCCTTCTTCGTACAAGTGCGACATTCGTGCTGATGGATTCATTAAAGCCGTCCTTTGGCCCTCTAATTACGATTTGAGAGGAAGGCTCCGTTACGGGCCTTACTTCTCCGCCACATGTCTCATAGCTTAAAGCTTCTTCGCACTGCTGCAGCAACAAGATGGTATTACCGGAAAGAATAGCTAGAACGATATCATTTATGGTGCTCATGGATTGAACATTAATACTGGACAAGCCCTTATGCTTGATTTGTTCAAGAGGAGACTTAGATGGAACGTCAAAGGTAAGCGAGAAAAAAGAATCAAACAACAAATCATGAACAATATGTCTATCGATAAGCCCGTCGACATACACCGCGGCAGCCTGAATGCCCTCAAGAGTAAATCTTTTGAATACCAGATCTGAGCTTGAACCTAAGGAAGCTTTGATCTCGTGTAGATTCATCTCCAGATTCGTGCTGATCCGGTCTGCAGAAATGGTTTTATTCATTTTAGCTAACCTCCCTGAGGCGTCGGAATGTTTTTCTGGCAAAGTGTACGAGTAGAAGGAACAAGGGGATAGCAACGGTTACAAGAAACAACATCACCATCGAAGATCTTTGGCCTTCATCCGTATGCTCCGGAAAACTCCAAGCCGAGAATATAGACATAAAGAGGATGACAATTCCCACAGGTGCGGCAAGCTTGTTAGTATTGGGAATCCGGAATAAATCACCCCATATGGCCATCACGGCGTAACAGTACAAACTCATTTTGAAAAATACACATATAATCAGCAACAGCATAACGATCGCATCCAGCCGCTGCAGAAAATCAGCCACATTAATGACCGATATCGTGGTAAGAAGCGAAAAGGTAGAGCGGACATAGATGCTGTTTCCAAGCACGAGAAGCTGCACGCCTTGTGTCAGGGATAATACTAACCCGCTGAAGAGAATGGCGGCAGTTCCCGTTCTTCCTGCTTCCTTAGAGTTATTAAGCAGCGGGAAGATGGTTGAGAAGGCGAACAGCTCGCTAAACGGGAATAGGAGTATAGACGGGTAAGCGGTTTGGATGACATTACGCCAGTCTCCTCCGTTAATCGGAAATAGATTTGAAAATTCCATTTCACCTGAGAAAGATACGGCTAGCAGCCCGGTTATTCCAAGAAACAGGATGACCAATATATAGACTTGGGCAAGCCGGAATAAAACCTCAACTCCTTTGCTAAGTACATAAATCATGACAAGTGCCATAGTCGTATTAATAATAAAGAGTGGAGTCTCATCATAGACGGAAGCGATTAGTAAATCGCCGGCTTCCCGCAGATTGCGGGAAGCGTTGTATATAAAATAAGCAAGGATAGACAAGTTTAATGGCCATGAGAGATAGGGACCGACGATTTTTCGGATATAACCACTCACAATGAGGTCTGGATATTGACGATATAAATACCGGTAAAGTCCATATAGAAGGAGTGCTCCAGGGAGTGCGATCAAGATGGACAGCCAAGTGGCATGGTTTGACTCAAGTCCGATATGAACGACTATAGCCGTGCCGAACTCGAACAATATCATTAGGGAAAGCAGCTGCTTAGAGCTAATGGTTTGTTTGTTCCCCAACATCATTTCCCTCCCGAAGTCAGCAGATTTTCTCGCTAATTATTTCCAAGAACAAGCTGGAATATGTAACCTTTAAGTAAATCATTCAATTGGCGAGTTGCCAATTCAGCGTGTATCCATTACAATACTGAATAAATGTTCAGTATGAATGATCGGAGCTCAAGTGAGGTGAAGACTAGATGAATAAGAAGCAGCAGCAAACCGAGCAGACAAAGAAGAAGATAGCTGATGCCGCCCGAGCTTTATTCGTGCAAAAGGGCTACAAGGCGACTTCCATTGAAGATATTGTGAAAGCGACCGGCTGCAGTGCCGGCAACATTTATTATCATTTCAAAAGCAAGGAAGGACTGTTCTTGCATCTGATCGAGGATTGGAATACGGAGTGGGAAGTGAACTGGCTGGCGAAGGAGCCTCTTTACCCGACAACCATCGATAAGCTGTATGGGATGGCAGAGCATCTGGCGGAAGATCAGCTGAATCACCCGCTTACTAAAGCCGTTGATGAGTTTTTTTACAATGCAGAGAAAAATCCTGAAGTAGAAGAGCGCATTAATGAGATGGTTAAAGGTTATATTGATTTTAACCGAGAGCTGTTGCAGCGGGGGATCGATAATGGTGAATTCGAAACGACGAATGTGACCGGACTCGCTATTATTCTGGATAGTCTGATGTACGGTCTAAATCAGCATACGAGAAGAATGGAACGGTATGAAGCGCTGGCGGCTTACCGGCTGGCGATAGATGTGTTCTTGCACGGCATTGCCAAGACGGGCCGCTAGGCCTTTTTTTACGCAATAATCTAGAATGAATATTCAGTATTATGACAGCTTGGAAACCGGGGGAATAAAGAATGACGTTATTACTTAAAAATCGTGGAGCAATGCTCATCCTGATGTTTAATTTACTGCTAGTCTTCACGGGGATTGGGCTCGTTATCCCAATCATGCCGAAGTTTATGGAGACGCTGGGCATTACGGGAGGGATTGTAGGCCTTCTCGTCGCTGCCTTTTCGCTGACGCAGCTTCTGTTCTCGCCGCTCGCCGGACGTCTGTCGGATAAATTCGGCAGGAAAAAGATGATCGTCATTGGGATGATTGTTTTTGCTGTATCAGAAGCAATGTTCGGATTTGCTTCTTCTTCCGTCCTGCTGTTTGTGTCGAGGTTGCTCGGCGGCATTGCTGCAGCAATGATTATGCCTGCGGTTATGGCTTATGCAGCTGATGTTACAACCAAAGAAGAACGTGCCAAGGGAATGGGCTTTATCAACGCAGCGATTACAACCGGATTTATTATCGGTCCTGGTATTGGCGGCTATATTGCCGAATTCGGAATTCGTGCACCGTTTTATGCTGCGGGGGCAGCAGGTCTTGTTGCAGCCTTCATCAATCTGGTGAGTCTGCGGGAGTCGAGACCGGTAAAGGAAGTGGGAGAGTCCTCCAATGCCCCGTCTACAATTAAAGCAAAAGGACAGGGCGGCTTTCTTAGCCAGCTGAAGCATTCCTATCGCGAGCCTTATTTCTTAAGCTTGATTATTGTATTTGTCTTGTCCTTTGGGCTTGCGAATTTTGAGACCGTATTTGGATTGTTCGTTGATCATAAATTCGGCTATGAGCCTAAGGATATCGCCTTTATTATAACGTTTGGCTCGATCGCTGGTGCTGTGGTCCAGGTGACCATCTTCAGCTGGATTTTGGAAAAGTTTGGCGAGAAGCGTGTCATTTCGATCTGCTTGTTGTTCGCTGGATTGTTTATTGCGCTGACGCTGTTTGTCCATCAATTCTGGATGGTGTTTGCCGTTACGTTTATTATTTTCCTGGCGATCGATATACTAAGACCCGCGATCAGTACACAGATGTCGATGGTAGCCAAGGATCAGCAGGGTTATGTAGCGGGCCTTAACTCAGCCTTCACTAGTCTTGGCAATATTGCTGGACCGATCATCGCAGGATTCTTGTTTGATATCGATATTAACTATCCGTACGGGTTAGCTTGTATTGTATTGCTGCTAAGCTTCATGCTGACCCTGCGGGAGAAGAAGCGCAGCCTGCAGGGAGCACGTTCAACTTCGTAATTTCATTGATTTTCCGTTCTTTCCTGCAGACGTCGGTATTTTTTATACCGGCGTCTGTTTTTTTTATTTAATGCCATTATCAAAAAAAAGAGCAACTTATCCCAAAAAATGAGGCGCTTACCGACTTTAAAGTAAGCGTTTACACTAAAGGTGTCGACAAATCAGTTGTATACTTCCGAGAGGAGGAAGGCTAGCCGTTGCAAGCTTAGCAAGCATCCATCGTCAGTCACAATCATTAAATTGGGATGAATAGGATGGTGTCAGCATGGTCAGTACGAAGGGGCTAAAGAGAAGAAAAGTAACGTCGGTCTTATTGGCAGGTACATTATTGCTTAGCGGTTCACTGCAGGTAATGCCCGGTAAAGTCTCAGCAGATGCGGTTAACTTTAACACGCAGGTTGGCGGCATTTTTGATGGAATGCCATTGTTTGATGGAGTTCCTTCGCACTTGGATGCATTCGTCGATACTTACTTTAATTATGTCGGGCTTGAAGGTGCAGCCTTGTATGCAACGGGTATCCGCGACAATTATACGTTCGTTATGGATGACAATCCGGTCAAGGGGAAGACCGTACCCGGGGGCATATCTGCGGCAGATAACGTGTACGGAGTATCAACGGATTTTCCTGCACTTGTAGGCTTGGGGCAGACTTGGAATAAGGAGCTTCTGACTCAAGTAGGGCAAGTGATGGGCAGTGAGAAAATCAGCCAAAACAATGTAAAACAAGGCACAGCTAATATTCACAACGGTTCTAATACGTCCAGACTGATTGCTTTCACCGCGTTATCGGATATGCGTATTAACCCGCTTAACGGACGTTTCCCAGAGGGCTATGGTGAAGATCCGTATTTGTCGGCAACGATGATCGACAATATGGCAGCAGGCCTGTCCGGTACGGATCAAAGGTCGAGTGAAGACGGCTTCTGGATCCGGGCAATTGTAGGAACCAAGCATTTCTCCATGTACAACGCGGAGTGGTACCGGCAATCTTCCAGTACGGCAGCCGGAGCAAGATCCATTTACGAGTATCAGACTCCATCTGCGTTTAAGGGATTACAGTCGGGTTCAGTATCTGGCATCATGACCTCATTCGGGCGTACAAACGGTATTCCTAATATTATTTCTCCTTACATGATTCTGGGCGATAACATGGCCAAATATGGCATGTACTCCTCGCCGGACTTTAACGGGGAGCAGCATTTGTATAACACAAGCTTCGGGAATGGTTATGACACGCAATACACCTTGGACCGCAAACATGCGCTTGCGCTTATGGTGCTTGGTCATTCGGAATCTGTTCGGGCAAGCGGCACGGATAAGACAGATGTCGTGACGCTGGCGAACGCTGTCAAAGAAGGTTTGTACGGTATTACCTTGCAGGATGTTCAAGCATCTGGTCGTCCACTTATTAATCAGCTTGTCCGCGCAGGTATATTTAACGAAGTGGATCAGAACGGTATTCCTAAATATTATCCGTTTGCCAGCCAGGCAAAGGATGTATCCTCTAATCTCACCAGCTTTAGCACCACAGCCCATCAAGAGGTTGCTCAGCAGGCAGCGAGAGAAACCGTTGTACTGTTGAAAAATACGGACAATGCGCTCCCGCTGGCGAAAAATAAAAAGGCAGCTGTCATCGGAGCATATGCCGATATGCGTATGAAAGCCCAATACTCGGCGAGCACTCCAAGCCTTCCGACGGCAGGGAAGACACCATTATTCTCTATCTTGAACACGATTGGCGCTTCCAATGTGCAATTTAATACAGGCGGCGAAGTTATCGCGCTTAAATCTAAGGCAAACGGCAAGTACTTGACTGCTGGAACGGCTGCAGGAGCACAACTGTCAGCTGACTATACGCCAGCTGGAGAGACCTTCAACAACGCCCAGCTGTTCGAGGTTTATGATTGGGGTCAGCAAGCGACAAGTCTTGTCTCCAAGGAGAACAGCCGTTGGGTTACAGCTCCAACCGCAAATAACTCGGCCGTTGGGAATACGGCAACAGCAAACCTGCTGCTGACAAACCCGGACTGGTCTACCCTTACTTCTCTGGGCAATAACAGCACTGTGCCTGCCAAGCTTCGCTTCGAGAGCAATGCGGACAATTCCGTCTCCATTATCTCCGGCGGATTAGGCTTCCAGACTGGCGTATACAGCGGCAGATTCCTGACAACTGCAGGGGATGGCAAGATCGCAACTGCCGCTGCAGCTATCGGTAATCAATCGAATTTGAATATACGCGGCGATGACGTGAAGTTCGAGAAAACAACAGTGAAGGAAGCAGGCGCGGACGCAGCAGCAATGGCAGAAACACAAGATTATGCCCTTGTATTCGTAGGCGCGCATCCAAGCAACAGTGCGGCAGAAGGCAATGACCGTGCCGATTTGTACCTTGGGGCTAATGATTACAAGCTGGTGAAGAACGCAGCCGCGGCTTTCGCAGCGAAGAACAAGAAAACGATTGTGGTACTGCTTGCAAGCTCGCCGGTTATTATGGAAGCTATTCAGAATGACCCTAACGTATCTGCCATCATCGAACAGCCATATTCCGGCGAGTTCGATGCCCAAGGTCTTGTCGATGTACTCTATGGCGACTATGCACCTACGGGAAGATTGTCTTCCACTTGGTATGCAGATATGTCTGCACTTCCAGCAATCGATAAGTATTCGATTCCAGAAGGCAATGCAACAACATTAAGCCAGATCGATCCGCGTTATACGGTTGATATGTTTAATGCAGATCCGGTTGAAACGAAATTAACGTACATGTATACGAGTGCTCCAGTTACGTACCCATTCGGATATGGACTTGGTTACGCTGAATTTACTTACAAAGACTTCGTCTCTCCGTCTACAACCAACAGCAGCTCTCCATTCAACGTGTCCGTTGAAATTACGAATGAGGGCAATATTGCAACATCAGAAGTAGTACAGCTGTATGCGAAGAAAAACGGCTCCGCATACGGTGCCGAGACACCTCAGAAGAAGCTTGTTGGTTACGAGAAAGTATCACTCACAGCAGGTGAACATAAAGTGGTTACTCTGACTGTAGATCCTAAGGATCTCGCTATCTGGGATGTGAATAAGGGAGATTACATCGTAGAGGACGGCTCCTACTCGCTTATGGTAGGCCACTCGTCAGACGATATCCGCTACACAAGTAATATTACGATTGCAGGTGATCAGCTTTCTACCCTCCCTGCAACAGATAAGTTTAATGTGTTCGATCATGCCTTTGCTGCAAGCTATGTGAACTATTCGGAGGCTTCCAAAGCCCGGACGGTAGAGAGCTTGAGAGACGACAAAGTTGCAGGTGAATACTACACCGTTAATTCGAAGAAACAAGGCTCCTGGGTTGCCCTGCCGAAAGCTGACTTTACCGGAGCGAACACGCTAGTAGCCAGCGTTGCGAGCAATGGAAGCGGCGGCAACATTACGTTAAGAGCCGACTCTCCGACCAATGAGCCATTTGCAACAATCGCAGTGCCGGTAACGAGTGTATCCACCTACACGATGCCGACTGCAGCGGATCAAACGGTTAGAGAGCTTGGATTTACCGAAGTTGAAGCGACAATTGATGATGCACCGCAAGGGCAGCACACGGTATATGTCGTGTTCGACTCGCCGGATCTGCGTATCGACAATATGCAGGTAACGGAAAATGAGCTTACGATAAGCTCTCCAGCTGCTAATGCGGTTCTGCCGGGCGCAGAGATCGGCAGTGCTTACGATCAGCAGTTGACGCTTGGTGCTGTTGGCGGCACCGCTCCTTATACGTGGAGCGTGACGGGACTTCCAGATGGCTTGACCTTCGATCCAGCGACCGGAAGAATTACCGGAACTCCTGCTGAAGGAACCAATGAAGCAAGCCCGTATACGGTGACGATTACGGTTGCGGATGCCAATACGACTTCGATTTCCGTCACTAACTCACTGGTTGTCAACGCAGCGGGAGCTTTTAAAGCCTCCCTGAACGGAGTCAATCAAGTCTACTCCAATGCTCCATTTAGCCTTAACATTGGTTTAAGCCATGTATCTTCACCGCTGCTCGCTCAGGATATTGAGGTAAGCTATGATTCAAGCGCGGTTGAGTTCCTAAGTGCGGAGTCTCTGACGGATGGTGTGAGCATTGTTGGTACAGATTCAGATAATCCTGGAACCGTGCGGATCCTGCTTGTCAGTGAAGGTCCGGACCATGCCGTATCGGCCGATGGTAATGTGATTAAGTTGAATTTGAAAGCCAAGGCGCTTACGCAAAACCAAACAGCAGCCTTCGCGATTACAAACGCTTTATTCTCGGATGGTACTACGGAGATTACGGCAGAACCGGGTGATTCGTTAAGCGTTCAAATTCTGTACGTCAATAATCATGCGCTGCTTGATAAAATCACAGAAGCACAAGCCTTCCATGATGCTGCAGTTGAAGGATCAGCACTTGGTCAATACCCTGCAGGCTCCAAAGCAACTCTGCAAGCGGCAATTGATGCAGCGATTACAGTTGCTGGAGGTACACCAACTGAGCAGCAGGTTCAAGATGCTGTTGCAGCCCTTAGCCAAGCGCTTCAAGCGTTCAAGCAGCTTGTTGTAACGCAGGTTGTAGGCGATGTGAATGGTGACAATAGAATCAGCGTGCTCGACCTGGCTCAAGTGTCCGTCAACTATGGCAAAACATCGCAATCCACAGATTGGAATGCGATAAAACGGATGGATCTTAATAATGACGGCGTTATCGATATTTCCGACCTCGTCATGATCGCGCAAAAAATTCTGCAATCTTAATTCAAAGAGGAGGAGGGGGTGACCCTTCCTCCTGCTTTCATGGGGGAGATTATCGATGCTGCGGAAATGGTTCTTATCTACAATCGCCTTATGTTTGCTATTATCCGGTGTTGCGGTTAATTCGGTGTCAGCGGCAGAAGCTTCTTATTCTATCAGTACGGATAAGACGAGCGTCAGCGTAAATAATGCTTTAATCGTAACGGTTAACGGGAATGACTTGAAGGATGTCTATGGCTATGAGATCGTCCTTTCTTATGATACAAGCAAGCTTTCCTTTCAATCAGCGAATAATGTTTTGCCGAAAAACAGTACATCCGAACAAAACGGCTTCGCAATCTCTCCTATTAAATCGGGAAATAAAGTGACGTTCGCTTATACGAAGGTGGGTTCAGTTTCAGGTGCTTCCGGGGCTAAGTCTCTAGCTGCCTTTACGTTTAATGGATTAGCAGAAGGAAAGGCTTCGGTAGTTATTGAATCCGTTAAGATTGTCCGCTCGGATTTGACAGCCGATAAGCAAACGCCAAATAAAACCGTACAGGTGAATATCCTGGCTTCCACGAATGTCAGCGGCGAATTTAAAGATGTTGCTGCAAACTTCTGGGCGAAGGAGGCCATTACGAGAGCGGCTAAGCTTGGCTTCGTCAATGGTTATACAGACGGTACGTTTAAACCGCTTAAGCAGGTTACAAGGGCGGAATTTGTGACGATGATGGCGCGTGCGCTGCAATTACCTCTTAATGGGGATAATTCGGCTGCAGCCTTTAAGGATAATGACAAAATCGGCAATTGGGCGAAGCCTTATGTGGAGAGCGGAGTAGCTGCAGGCTGGATCAAGGGCTTTGCAGACGGAACGTTCCGTCCTGATCTTCCGATCACCCGTGCGGAAATGACTGTCATAGCCGTTCGCGCGCTTAAGCTGGATACGGAGCAAGCCGGTCAGCTTACATTCGCAGACGCAGTCAGCATACCGTCTTGGGCGAAGGAGGCTGTTGCAGCTGCAGTTAAAGCCGGTCTTGTGAACGGCCGGGGTAATAACAAGTTTGTACCTGCAGATTCTGCGAATAGGGCCGAAGCTGTGACGATGATCCTGCGAATTGTTGATTATAAAAAGTAGCTGATACTGCACAGTTAGAAGCCCGGAATCCTAGTGATTCCGGGCTTCTTCGTATATTCTGCGTAAAGTTTGCGAATACTGAATATTTTCGCTTGAAATCTCGTATCTCCTACTGATAGACTGAACATCTGCCTGAAAGAGTAGTGCCAAATCCGAAGGAGGCTTATACCAATCTATGAATCAGGATTTTATTGAAATCGTTAACGCAAGAGTGAACAATCTCAAGAACGTCAGTGTACAGATCCCGAAAGGAAAGATCACGATCTTCACAGGGGTATCCGGTTCAGGCAAGTCATCCATCGTATTTGATACGATTGCCCAGGAAGCAGGAAGGCAGTTAAATGAAACATATAGCAGCTTTATCCGGACTTTCCTGCCGCGTTACAGCAGGCCGGAAGCTGATGAAATTAGAAATTTAGCTACGGCGATTGTAATTGACCAGAAACGGCTTGGCGGTAATGCCCGTTCTACGCTTGGTACAGTGACGGACATTAACTCTTTGCTGCGTCTGTTGTTTTCACGTTTTGCCGAGCCGCATATCGGTTACAGCAATGCTTATTCCTTTAATGATCCAAGCGGTATGTGCCTCGAATGCGAAGGGATCGGCAGGTCGATTACGCTAAATGTGGAAGCCGCACTGGATATGGATAAATCCTTAAACGAAGGAGCTATTCTGCTTCCGGCTTTTGCGCCAGGTACTTGGCAGTGGAAGACGTACGGGGAATCCGGTTTCTTCGATAACGATAAGAAGATTAAAGACTTTAGTGAAGAAGAACTGGACAAGCTGCTGTTCGCAGAGCCGCAAAAGGTTACCGTCACTTATCAGGAGAGCGATATTAACGCTACCTATGAGGGGCTTGCAGTCCGGTTTATGCGTCAGAATGTAAAGACCGACAGGGTAACTTCCTCCAAAGGTGCCGATAAGCTAAGCAAGTTTACAACGACCGGCAGATGCCCTGTCTGCAAGGGCAAACGGTATAACGAGAAGGTTCTATCCTCTAAAATGATGGGTTATTCGATTTACGACATGACCGTCCTGCAGTTGGATGAGCTGATTCATGTACTGCAACGCCTCGACAACCCGGTGGCAAAGCCGATCGTGGATGGTCTTGTGGAGCGCCTCCGAAATCTGGTTGAAATCGGACTTGGCTATATGGACTTAACTCGGGAGACGGCAACATTGTCCGGCGGTGAATCCCAGCGGGTGAAGATGGTCAAGCATCTGTCGAGCAGCTTAACCGGGCTAATGTACATTTTCGATGAGCCTAGTACGGGTCTGCATCCAAGAGATGTATACCGTCTGAATGAACTGCTGGTCAAGCTCCGTGACAGAGGCAACACTGTACTCGTCGTCGAGCATGACCCGGATGTCATTCAAGTGGCAGATTATATCATTGATGTTGGACCCAAAGCTGGCTCAGGCGGCGGAAAGATTATGTACAGCGGCAGCTACGAGGGTCTGCTAACATCGGGTACCCTTACAGGCGAGTATTTAACTCGTCATGAGGAATTAAATGCTAATCCTAGGCCAGTCTCGGAATTCTATGAAAGCAAGCGGAGCAGCCTTCATAATTTGAAGAACGTCAGCCTCTCCGTTCCTAAAGGCGTCTTCACGGTTATTACTGGTGTAGCGGGCTCAGGTAAAAGTACCCTTGTTAATCAAGTGTTTGCGCATGATTTTCCCGAGGCGATTCGGATTGATCAAAGCGCAGTAAACGGCAATATCCGCTCCAATCCAGCAACCTATTCTGATATTATGGGGTCGATCCGTAAAGCATTTGCGGATGCTAATGACGTGTCAGCCGGGCTGTTCAGCTTTAACTCCGAGGGCGGCTGTGAGGCCTGCAACGGAACAGGATCGATTGAGCTGAACATGTCGTTTATGGATAAGGTGGAGATCGAATGCAGCGAATGCAACGGCAACCGATTCAAGCAGGAAGTGCTTCAATATGAGTACAAAGGGAAAAATATTGTTGCTGTCATGGAAATGACGATTGCTGAAGCAGAAGACTTCTTCGAAGCTAAAGACATCCGGACTAAGCTGAAGGGTCTGGAGTTGGTGGGTCTTGGTTATCTGACTTTAGGCCAGCCGCTTTCAACGCTCTCAGGCGGCGAATGCCAACGGCTGAAGCTGGGTAAAGAGCTGAACAAGAAAGGCAATATCTATATTCTCGACGAGCCAACAACAGGTCTTCATATGTCGGATGTGTCCAACATTTTGAATATTATCAATGAGCTGGTTGAGAAAGGCAATACAGTAATTGTGATTGAACATAATCTGGACGTGATTCGCAAGAGCGATTGGATTATTGATCTGGGGCCGGATGGCGGCTCAGGCGGCGGGGAAATGATATACGAAGGACCGCCGGAAGGGATCTTGACCTGCGAGCGTTCGGTTACGGCAAAGTATTTGTAGGATAGATTTACAGCTCTGTTCACTTGATGCTATTGGTCAAGCTGAGCAGGGCTGTTTCTTTTTTTAAACCCGATTAAACGGATTGGATATTGAGAACAAATAGAGCCCGGCTACATATGCTGATAGCAAGCAACACATTGTGGCAGCACGAGGGGAGCATACGTACAGATGGGCAGAGAGTTTACAGCGCTGTTTGACGAATGGTCGGAGTCTTATGATCGTACGGTTGCCGGGGAAGATGTGGAATATCGGGAAGTATTCGAAGGATATGACCGCATCCTTGAAGCGGTAGCGGAGAGGGTAAGCGGCACGGTTGTAGAGTTTGGCGTTGGCACAGGTAATTTGACCGAGAAATTGCTTGCGAAGAGCGATAAAGTATACGGAATAGAGCCCTCAGAAGGGATGCGCCGTGAAGTACTCAAGCGGGAACTGCCGATGGAGCTCCTGGACGGCGACTTTTTGGAATTTCCGGCACTGCCGTCTTCGATTGATGCGATTGTAAGCACGTATGCTTTTCACCATCTGACGGATGTGGAGAAAGAGCGGGCAGTCGCGTTGTACAGCCAGCTGCTTGCCCCTGGAGGGCGTGTTGTATTCGCAGATACGTCATTTGCCAGTGCGGAGGAGCGGCATGAGATTGAACAATCTGCGCTTGAAGCGGGATTTTTGAATCTTTATCAAGATTTGCGCACGGAATATTATACGTCTTTGGAGATCCTGAATAAGCTGTTTATGGGGCATGGATTTACGGTCAGCTTTACCCGCCTCAATCGTTATGTCTGGCTGCTGGAAGCAGTCAAGCTGGCCTAGAAACTGCACCTCCAGATGGGAACAGCAGAGGAGAGATGCTTACATGGCTGTATATCGCAATGTCCATGAGCTGATCGGAAATACACCAATCGTTGAACTGACCCGTTTTCCATTACCCGCAGGTATCCGGTTATTCGCTAAGCTGGAGATGATGAATCCCGGGGGCAGCGTGAAGGACCGTCTTGGGCTTGCGCTGCTTAACGACGCGGCGGAGCGGGGAGAGCTGAAACCTGGGGGAACCATAATAGAGCCGACAGCCGGCAACACTGGAATTGGCTTGGCACTTGCCGCGATTGGGCTTGGCTATAAAGTGATGTTTGTTGTACCTGAGAAATTCAGCATCGAGAAGCAGACATTAATGCGTGCGCTTGGTGCGGAAGTTGTCCATACTCCAACCTCAGAAGGGATGCTCGGAGCAATAAGTAAAGCGGAAGAGCTTGTACGGAGCATTCCGGGAGCGTATACACCGTCACAGTTCTCCAATCCGGCTAACCCTGCTGCCTATTATTCAACGCTTGGTCCGGAGCTATGGCAGGAGCTGGAGGGGCAGATTGATATCTTTGTTGCAGGTGCGGGAACCGGCGGTACCTTTATGGGGACAGCACGCTATTTGAAGGAGCAAAGTCCGTCTGTGAAGACTGTGATTGTTGAACCGGAGGGTTCGATATTGGCAGGCGGAGCGGCAGGTTCCCACCGGACGGAGGGAATTGGCGTGGAAAAGCTGGCTCCGTTTATGGATCCTTCCTATTTCGATGCTATTCATACGATAACGGATGATGATGCTTTTGCCCGTGTGAAGGAGCTGGCAAGGCTGGAAGGACTGCTTGTCGGCAGCTCTTCCGGTGCTGCGCTTGAAGCTGCTCTGAGGGAAGCGGAGCTTGCCCCGCATGATAGCCGGATTGTTACGGTGTTCCCTGATGGCAGCGAGAGGTATCTCAGCAAGCAGATTTACGGGGAGTAAGGAGGCTGCGAAGGATGAAGCGATTAACGAAGCTGATCCACGGCGGCACGCCGGTTGATCCGCATACAGGTGCGGTAAGTGTGCCGATCTATCAGACCAGCACCTATAAACAGGATGATATTGGCGTTCACCGCGGTTACGAATATTCACGTACGGGCAACCCAACACGGCATGCCCTGGAGGAATTGATCAAGGAGCTCGAAGGAGGAGCGCGCGGGCTTGCTTTTAGTTCGGGAATGGCCGCTATTCATACGGTGTTGTCCCGCCTCAATAGCGGTGATCATCTGCTTGTAACCGATGATGTGTATGGCGGAACGTTCCGGATCGTAACTCGCGTGCTGGCGCGGCTTGGCATCGAGGCTACCTTCGTGGATACGGCGGATCTGGCTGCACTAGGGGAGGCGGTACGGCCTAATACCAAAGCTTTGCTGGTCGAAACGCCAACGAATCCGCTGCTGAAGCTGACGGATATTGCTTCCGTATCCGCCTGGGCGAAGACTCATGGCCTGATGTTTATCGTAGACAACACGTTTGGCACGCCGTATTGGCAGACACCTCTGACACTTGGCGCTGATGTTGTTGTTCACTCGGCGACCAAATATTTGGGCGGGCACAGCGATGTTGTTGCTGGTTTGGTTGTAACGGCTGACGAGAAGCTGGGCGAAGAGCTGCATTATATTCAGAATGCCGTTGGCGGCGTGCTTGGCCCTCATGATTCATGGCTTCTAATGCGAGGGATGAAAACATTAGGGCTTCGTATGGAGGCGCATGAGGCGAATGCCCGCGCAATCGCTAGTGTTCTTGCTGACCATCCAGCGGTACGGAAGGTTTATTATCCTGGATTGCCAGATCATCCGCAGCATGAGCTGGCGAAGCAGCAGGCGCTTGGCTTCGGCGGAATGATTTCCTTTGATGTCGGAAGCGCGGAGCGGGCGGCGGAAGTGCTGCGGAAAGTGAAATATTTTACACTGGCTGAAAGCTTAGGCGCGGTAGAAAGCCTTATCTCTGTTCCTGCACGAATGACGCATGCGTCAATTCCGAAGGAGCGAAGAGAGCTGCTTGGCATTACCGATGGGCTGATCCGCATCTCGGTTGGCATCGAGGACCAAGAGGATTTGATCGAAGATCTGGCTCAGAGTTTGGGAGAGTAGTGTGGGGAGTGGGGCTGTTCCAAGCCAGTGTGGCTGGTGGAACAGCCTTTTTTGCTGCTCTTTAAGTCCGATCAGGAGGTGTAAGTTGGATTTACTACAGTCTAATTTAACTTGCGGTTACCCTGGCCGGACTTATGTTGAATTTGAGTTGCACCAGTTCGCCGATCATTCCGATAAGCCATAGGAGTCATCTGATACTGCTCGGCGAATATTCGGTAGAAGAATCCGAGACTGCTGTATCCCACATCATGGGCAATGTCCTCGATGGGACGGTCTGTGTTCGCAAGCAGGCCAGCCGCATGGATCAGACGCTGGGTTTTGACTAGCTCGATAAACGTTTTGCCGGTTCTCTTCTTGAGCATATTGCCGATGTAATTGGCATTAAAGCTGAAGGCCTTCGACAGTTGGGTGAGGCTGCAGTCCCGATAGTTCTTCTCGATATAATCAAGAATCTGGATCAGGTCGGCTTTGGCAGCCCCTTGCAAGCCGTTGTTCGTTCTGACAGTATAAACTCTCATTAATTCTGTAAAGATGAGCATGGTGTAGTTATAGATCATCTCCTGTGCGTAGACCCGGCTGCCAAACGCTTCACCCATCATATTTTTCATGAATAGCTGCAGGTCCGCATGCCCCTCTGACTCAAAGACGATGTACCGGTTATGATTCGTATTCTCCGTAATCGCATTAGCCAGGAAATCCGAGACAATTCCCCTCGATCCGAAGCGACTTAAGAAGGAGGAAGTGAAGGTGTCTTTCTTCATGATTATATTAATGAGCAGGTCTTCTTCCCCCATAGCTTCGATACTGTGAACGACCTCGGAATCCAGAAGACAAACCTGTCCCTCTCGAAGTACTACTTCTTCACCATTAATCGTCTGCCTGCACGTTCCGGAATAGATATAATTCAGCTCGATAAAATCATGATAATGCGGCGGCATTGGAGCAAAACGGTTATGCTTGCGGATATGAATCGGTCCATTGGTGAAAAAAGGAGAATCTGGCATCCGGAAGGGGACGTTTATTTCCCGCTGCCGTGGTGCAGAAGGAATGTCATTCACATTCTCCTTCCACTCGAGCTGCCTTGCTTCCGTCTCATTGACTTCTTTTAAATACCTATCCAGTTGTTGGTGGTTCACCATAATCCCCCTGTCTTCATCATCTGTAAATCGGAGAACGATATCCGTAAAAGCGGAGTTGTTAGGAGTGATAGAAAGCGTTTTAATAAGAATATCGCGATATGAACACTGCATGCAATCGAAGAATGCTGGAGAGGGTTGAACAGAAGATGAAACGATGGATGGACACAACGCTTAGCATTGAACAAAGAGTGAAGGAATTGCTTGCGGCTATGACGCTTGATGATAAGCTAGCCATGATGCATGGCGGCACACCTGATGAAAAATTAGGCATTCCTCTGCTAAAGCTGAACGACGGACCTGGCGGTGTGACTGGGCCTCATGAAAAGGTAGGGACGCAGCTGCCTGCTCCAATTGCAATGGGGGCAGCATTTAATCAAGAGGCCGCTTTTCAATATGGGGAGATTATAGGCAAAGACGCTCGGGAGCGCGGGACATCGTTATTGCTTGGTCCAACGGTTAATATCGCTCGAACTCCGCTTAATGGACGGACGTTTGAAGGTTACGGCGAGGACCCGATGCTGTCTGCTGTAACCGGAACGGCTGTTATTCAAGGGATTCAGGAGCAGGGCGTCATGGCCTGCATCAAGCATTACGCAGCCAATAATCAGGAAGCAGACCGTATGGTGCAGAACAGTATTATCGATGAGAGGACGCTGCGCGAGATTTATCTTCCTGCTTTCGAAGCGGCGGTTAAAGAAGGCAATGCCGCATCCGTCATGGCTTCCTACAATAAAATCAACGGAGCATACGGTGCAGAGAACCACCATTTGCTCAATCAGGTACTGAAAGAAAATTGGGAGTTCGACGGCTTTGTTGTCTCCGATTTTCTAGCTACCCAAAGCACAGTCATGTCGATATTCGCTGGGCTGGACTATGAGCTTACCATTCCCTTTAAGCGGTACTTCGGCGAACCGTTAAAGCAGGCTGTAGCCAGCGGGCAAGTACCGATGGAGAAGATTGATGACAGTGCCGGCCGCATCCTGAGGAAAATGTTCAGCTTCGGCTTATTTGACCAGGAATCGTACGAAGCAGGCAGTGAAAGGAAAGTCTATTCCAAGCATGATGTGGAAGCTTTGCTTCTTGCGGAACAATCAATTGTTCTGCTGAAGAACGATGACAGCATCCTTCCACTTGCGCCAGTCAATTCCATTGCGATTATCGGACAAGCGGCTGTAAACCTGATTGCATCAGGCGGAGGCAGCGCCCATGTGCCTTATGCAGGCTCGGTTACTCCGTTTCAAGCTATCGAGCATCGTGCTGGACCTGATGGGCGGGTTAGCTACGTACCTGGTACAGCGCCTGTTCCTTCTGGCCCTTCCTTTATCTATCCGTCTCCGAATGCAGGCAATACGATTCCGGCCGAAGCGTTCGAGAATGGTTTGCTGATGGAGGCATATGATTCTGCAGATTTAAGCGGTGAGCCTGTGCGCACACAAACGATGGAGAAGCTTTGCTTGAACTGGCAGTTTGACGGTGTTCCACATACTCCATCTGCGAAGTGGACTGGTACACTGATTCCGAAGAAGACGGCAGATTATACGTTTTACGTCCCGGCTTCAGGCGGGACCCGTTTATATGTAGATGGAGAGCTTATAATCGACAACTGGAATTTTCAGTCTCTCTACCAGACCGGAGTCAAGAGATTAGAAGCAGGAAGCCGTGTCACAATGGAGGTTCACTATACCTCTTCCAGCGGAGAAGCTGCAGCTCTTCCTTCTATTACGCTGGAGTGGTATGCAGGAACGGATGAAGCTTTAATAGAAGAGGCAGTTAAGACAGCAACGCTGGCGGATACAGCAGTTGTATTCGTAAATGACTACATGACCGAAAATTTCGATAAGCCGAATCTAAGGCTGCCCGGCGCACAAAATCAATTAATTGAAGCGGTCGCCGAAGCTAATCCGAATACGATTGTAGTGCTGAATACCGGCGGCCCGGTTGAGATGCCTTGGGTGGACAAAGTGAAAGGCGTTGTGGAAGCTTGGTATCCCGGTCAGCAAGGCGGAGAGGCGATAGCCAAAGTATTGTTCGGTGATACGAATCCGTCAGGGCATCTGCCGATCAGCTTCCCGGCATCAAGTGAAAAAGGTCCAATCGTGACGAAAGGACAATATCCGGGCATAGGGCTCGACACGGTTTACTCCGAGAAGCTGGACGTTGGTTACCGCTGGTTTGCTGCATCCGGAGAGAAGGCGTTATTCCCGTTTGGCCATGGTCTTTCATACACCTCTTTCAGCTATGGTGATCTGCTAACGGCGCAAATGGAGCATGCGGGAATACCATTCTTACGAGTTACCTTCGAGATTCGAAATGAAGGTGAGATCTACGGCCATGCCGTCTCACAGCTGTATCTGAGCTTCCCGGCAGCTGCTGGTGAACCGCCGGTGCAGCTGAGGAGCTACACGAAAGTAGCGGTTCCGGCAGGACAGGCAGTCCAAGCGGAAATGCTTCTAAACCCAAGAGCCTTCAGCATTTGGAATACTACAAGCAATAAATGGGTGGTTCCAGCTGGAGAGTTCACTATTCTAATTGGCGAGTCCTCCGAGCAGCTTGTTCTACAGACAACTGTCATCCCGTCTCTGGAGCTTGCTCAGGCAGTCGAACGCTGTGACAGCGTCATACACGGCTGGAAGCAGGTATACTAACAGCCATTATTAGGTAAGCCTGAATACTGTAAGCAATCATTGCTCTGTAATTGCTCTGTAAGCTCCCTAAGGAGTCTTACAGAGCTTTTTTCCACCCAACGAATCCAAAAAAAGCAGACACTCCACCTAAAAAAAGGCGCCGTGATATTCGCCATGTATTCGTTTACAATGAAGGAAACATCATTACGAGCCGAATCGGCCAAGGAGATCAAAGCGGATGCGTTTATTTTCCTTATCCTCGCTTCTAAGGCAGTATCGTCCCCGCAGACTTCGTACAAGAATACTCCTGGCCGTTGTTTTATTGTCGGTGCCGCCGCTCATTATCCTAGGATATATCTCGTTTAATATCTCGAAGGATACGATCGTGCATAACCACCTGGACAATAACAAGCATAATTTGCAGACAGCCAGCGAAGTGGCGGATTTATTATTTCGAAACGTGATTAATATGCACCGGCTGATTCTGGCGAATGATCAGCTTCGGGAAGAATTGAAGGATAGTGCGGCAGATGAAAGCCATGTACTTGATATCCGGACGGCTAACCGTCTGCAAAATCTCGTTGTACGCAATTTAATTGATACCCGCCATATTGACTCGATTTGTTTATTTGATCGCGGCTTCCATTCCGTCTGTTACGGAAGTGTTGAAGCTAATGCGGGTATTTATGATGATGAGACAAGCCGGGAGTTAATTGGTCAGACAGATTGGTACAAGCGTGCTGCTTCTGCTAACGGCAGAGAAGTGTTTTTCAGTTACAATGTGCTTCAGTCCCTTAACTCGGGCAATACAGGCATGTCTTTTTCAAGCGTGAAGCTGCTGCGTGACCCGGCGAATTTCCGTGTCATTGGGCTGCTGATTATTAATTTGAAGAAAACGATATTTGAGCAAGCGATGGGGGATGACGGGGATTTTGTCGTGCTGGATACGACCGGGGAGCTGTCACGCAGCGTATATGCGCAAAATGATTCTATTGCGAATCTAATCGATCGGGAGGATGGAGAAGCTGCAGTACTCCAGGAGCTGCATCAGCATGGCTATTTGACGGTTGGTTATCATAACGCGACAACGAATTGGACCTTCCTGCATGTTGTGAAGGCGAATGTGCTGCTGCAGGATTCGAACCGGATTGGTACGTATACAACTCTTATTGCTGCTTTTATTGCGCTTATTGCCATTATCCTGTCGATGTTTGTTTCGGGAAGCATTACCCGGCCGCTGCTGCAACTGAAGAAGATGATGGTTGACTGGTCCAAAGGCTCCGGTGCCTCTGTACATCTGATTTCCTTTGAGGAGGATGAAGTAGGGGCAATTGGGGAGACGTTCCGTAAAATTTCGACGGAGAACATCCAGCTCAATGAAAGACTGATTCACTCACAATTAAAAGAGAGGGAAGCGGAGCTTCGGACGCTGCAGGCGCAGATAAAGCCGCATTTTCTCTATAATACGCTTGATTCAATTTACTGGATGGCTATCCTGCAAAATAACGCGGATATCGCCAAGATGACCATTGCTTTATCGGAAAGCTTCAAGATCAGTCTGAACAAAGGGAAAGAAACGATTCCGGTATTCAAGGAGCTCCAGCATATCGAGCATTATATGACGATACAGAACCTTCGATATAAGTCGAGGTTCCAATACACAGTGGATGTTGAGCAAGGGCTTATGAGCATTGAAATTCTGAAGCTTATTTTGCAGCCGCTGGTGGAGAACGCCATCTATCACGGGCTGGAGCCGAAGATTGGTGAAGGAACGATTCGGCTTACAGGCAGAATGGAGGACGGAACGGCTGTCTTCACGGTAGAAGATGATGGCGTTGGGATGGAGGATATTCAGGCTACGGAGAAGGGGTATGGGCTTGTAAATGTCCGGGAACGTATCATGCTGTACTATGGTCAGAGAAGCTCGCTTCGGGTAAGCAGTGAACCGGGAAAAGGAACGGTCGTTGAGATCAGATTCCGGCCAAATGAAATCAGAGAGGGTTGAGAGTCATGTTAAAGGCCGTTATTTTCGACGACGAGTATATCGTGACACAAGGGCTTCAAATGATGGTTGACTGGTCTCGATACGGCATTGAGCTAGTCGGCACAGCCGATGACGGCATCTCCGCTCTGCAAATGGTTCGGGAGCTTGCGCCTGACATTGTCATGACCGATATTCGTATGCCCGGGTTAACCGGACTGCAGCTTATTGAAGAGATTGCGAAGGAAAAGCCCAATACAGCCTGTATTGTGTTCAGCGGGTTTAATGAATTCGAATATATCCGTAAGGCGTTAAAGCTTGGGGTCATTGATTATTTGGATAAGCCGATTACACTGGAGAAAATCGATGAGGCCATTGTACGGACCATCGAGAGAATTGGCCATCAACAGGAGCATACCCAATTAAAGACGCAGGTATCGGCCAATAAAGAAGCTTTGCTGGAGAAGGCGACTCTTGATTTGCTGCTGCTTGGCACGGAAGCCATTCCTGGTTGGAGGGCTGCCTTTGGCAAAGCGGAGGCGGAGCGGGTAACGGGAGTTACTGTATTTGCATCAACAGGCAGGCTAAATCTCCTGGATGAGCATCCTTCTTACCGCATCGTTTCCTTTTCGTATGGGAAGGAATGGATCATGGCGGTATTTCATTACACGCTCCATGCTGAGGAATTATGGGAGCAGCTTACGATCATGTCTCCCCAGATGCAGGAAACCGTTGGTTCCGGCCAAACCTATACGGATCTGGCGGAAGCAGGAGCAAGCCTCAAGGAAGCTGTCCGAGCTTTACGTTACGCGGTATTTCTGGAGGAGAAGGGCTGGACCCGTTTCGAGCCTGCCGAGGAAAGTCTGCCGAAGGGTCTCAGCGAGCGTGAGGAAGAAATCGTCTTTTGCATGAGAACGGGCAATAAGGACGGGCTGCTTCGCCAGTTGGATGACTATAAACGTTGGATGGAAGCTGAGAGGTTGAGTCCGGAGCTGGTGGAACAAGAGGTTATGAAGCTTGCCTATATCGGGTATCAGGTTGCGATGGAAGCAGGCGGGGAGGCCCGGACACTTGTACCGCATTGGGAGCTTGGTGGAATGTCGTCAAGAGACGAGATGTTCGAGTGGCTTCGGGAGCAGATGGAGCAGCTTCATAATTTTATGAGGGAAGATAAGCATGCATCCAAGCATAATGCGGTGGAGAAAGCCCTTGCTTTTATTGAAAAACATTACCTGGAGTCGTTCACCCTGCAGGAGGTGGCAGAGCATGTCGGCATGAATGCGACGTACTTAAGCCTGCTGTTCAAGGAGAAGGTAGGAACCTCCTATATTAAATATGTAACCAAGCTGCGGATGGAGCAAGCGAAGATTATGCTGCTGAGAGGCATGCTTGTTAATGATGTCAGTAAGAAGGTTGGTTACTATAATTACAGGCATTTTACGGAGCTATTCAAGAAATATACAGGCGTAACGCCAGGGCAGTTCCGGGAAGGGCATGGCATTAGCAAATCGCATGAGCCGGTACAGGAGGTGGGCGATCATGAGTAAGCCGGCTTCTGCTATAGGCGTATTAACAGCGATATGTCTGCTTCTGGTATCCTGCTCTGGCGGCTCTTATGGATCCGATGAACAAATCTCTGATCCGACACGGGTTATTCATTATGTATCGTCCGATCTTGAGGAGCAGCAGCCTCGGATCATTAGCGAACAGGCACGTGAATATGAGAAGAAGCATCCGAATATCAAATATGAATTCGAGAGCGTCAATACCTCGGATCTTGTGCAAAAAATCCAGCTGCTTGCGGCAAGCAATGATTTGCCGGAGATTTTCTCCTATGAATCCGGCAGACCGCTGGAGCAGCTGGCCGATAACGGGTTTATTCTGGATATCGAGAAAGTATTTCGTGAGCTTGGCTTGCAAAATGAATTAAATCCGGCGGCCGTGAAGCTGCTGAAATCAATGGTTCGAGACAAAGGGCTGTATGCCCTTCCGCTCGAGATCAATATCGAGGGGTTCTGGTATAACAAGGATTTGTTTGCTGAATATGGACTAGCTGTGCCAGAGACTTGGGATGATCTGCTTCATGTGGCGGAGGTGTTCAAGTCACATGGTATTCAGCCGTTTGCGCTGGCTGGTGCGAATAAATGGCCGATTACCCGGCTCATAAACGGTTACGTCATCCGGAAATATGGCTACGATGCGATGCAGCGTGTAGCCCGTAAGGAGCTGAAGGTGACAGAGCCCGGATTTGTCGAAGCGGCGGCTATTGTTCAACAGATGGCGCAGCAAGGATATTTCGGCAAATATGTGAATACAACGGAGACGGATGAAGCCTCAACGTTATTCCTCGAGGGAAAAGTGGCTATGTTTTATACCGGAAGCTGGAGCCTCAGGGATTTCAACAGCTCGCTCAAAAATGAGATCGGGACGGATGCTATTGGATTGTTCAATATTCCCCTGGTCAACGGCGGTGTGGGGACCAAGGACGACTGGCTGATGAATGCAGGTCTTGCCACTACATTATCGGCAGCTTCTTATGACGATACCATGAAAGAATGGCTGAAAGCGGTGTTTACGGGTTACGGGGATAAAGCGATGAAAGAATATGGCGTTATATCAGGCTTTAATGTACAAAATATGCCGGCCGATGTGCCGAGGCTTACGCAGCTGGCACAGAAGACGATCGACAGCGTAAAGAATGGCGCCTTATGGTTTGAGGCTTTGTTTGATCCCGATACGCAGACGATCGCCTGGAATAACGCCCAGCTGCTGATTGCAAGCAAAGACTATACGCCGGAGATGTATATGCAGGATTTACAAGCTGCATTGGATAAACAGCAATAATAAGTAGAGAAGATCCCGCAGCCGTCGCAGGTTGCGGGATCTTCTTGTTCGTCTAACCTTTGACTGCACCGGCTGTCATGCCGGCAACGATCCGTTTGTTGAAGAAGATAAAGAGGATGAGCGGCGGAAGCGAGATTAGAATAATATCTGCGAACAGCAGGTTCCAGGATGTATTGTACATGCTGGTGAAATTGTACAGCGTCAGCTGGATGGTGGCATTCTTCGCTCCCGGGAAGAAGTAGAGCGGGTTAACAAAGTCATTGTAAATGCCGACGGAAGACAGGACGACAACCGTTGACGTTACCGGCATAAGGAGCGGGAGGATCATCTGGAAGAACATCCTCAAGCTGCCGCAGCCGTCGACGACAGCCGCTTCATCAATTTCTCTTGGAATGGTTGCCATAAAGCTGCGGTACAGCATGACGGCAAAGGAGATGCCAAGTGCAACTTCAACCATTACGATCCCGGTCATCGTCTTGAACAGATGGATAGAATCAAGCACCCATATGGTTGGAACAACAGCAGGCGGAATCATAAGCCCGGCCATGACAAGAAACTGGATAATGCCAGACCAGCGGTCGTTACGGCGCTGCAGCACATAGCCGGTCATGGCACTGACCACGATTAGAACAACGATGGACAGCAGCGTAATGAGCGTACTGTTCATGAACGAGCGCAGAACCATATGATCTTGGGCAGTAAGGACTTCCTTATAGTTCGACCATTGGATGGAAGTTGGCCAGCTCAAATCAAGAAGCGAGGCATCCGTCTTGTTTTTGAGCGAGTTAATAATGACAAATATGAATGGTACCCAGAAGATGACGATAGATAAGAGAACGGCAATGATTTCGAAAATAAGCCGTTTGGTGCCTTTCATTTTCATTACAAATCAACCTCCCTTTTCGACAGCAGCTTAAGCAGAGGGAAGGCCAGCAGAGATACGCCGATAAAGAGAATCACGTTGCCCGCTGTAGAAAGGCCGTAGAAACCGCCTTGATATTGTTTATAAATGATAGAAGCGATCAAGTCCGTACTGAAGCCCGGTCCGCCTTTGGTCATCGCCCATACGAGGTCGAAGGAACGCAAGCCTCCGATAAAGGCGAGAATAATGACAGAGTTCATCGCGGGAGCAACAAGCGGATTCGTAATATGCTTGAATCTGTCCCATGAGTTGCCGCCGTCGATCTGAAGCGCTTCGTAATATTCTTCTGGAATGGACATAATGCCCGCGATAAAAATAACGGTAGCCATGCCGACGCCTTTCCACACATCAACAATAGCGACGGATAACAAGGCAATGCTTGTATCACCAAGCCAGTCAGGACCAACGATGCCTGCCAGAGACAGGCTTTTATTAATCAGACCTTGCGTTGGATGCATCATGCTGCTGAAGGCAATACCAACGGCAATCGTAGATAACAGAGTCGGGAAGAAGACGACAGAGCGCAAATATCCTTTAATCCGGAGACCGGATGTCAATGCAACCCCAAGTATGAGTCCCAGGACGACTTTAAGGCCGCAGGTTACAACTGCGTAAATCAGTGTATTGCGGAACCCGATGTTAAGCGATGATTCCGAGAAGAACGTCTTATAGTTATCAAAGCCGATATAATCCCAGTCCACAAGATCCCATCTCGTCATACTGAAGAAGAAGGACATGATGGTAGGCAGCAGGAATAGTACGAAATAGATAATGCCGGCGGGCAACAAAAACTTATACGTATAAAACTTTTTGGAAGTCTTTGTTATGGAAGCCTTCTGCATGGTGAATCTCTCCCATCTTACTTTCTTTACAAAAGCCCTGACCTGCCTGATGAGCAGGGCAGGGCTGCTTGTTTATGCTAACTCACCAGCCGGAGATACCGAGCTGCTTCGCTTGTTTCTCAACATCTTTGTCATAAGCTTTTGCATTATCTTCTGCGGACTTCATGCCTGCGCCGACTTCAACGGTCAATTGCGGCAGGCTTGGTCCTTTAAGCGGAGACAAGAACTCGAGTGCCGGTGCGTTATTGCCGTTATCGAAGTAAGGCATCATTTCTTTAACGCCTGCGTAAGCATCATCCGGCAGTGTAGCACCTTTGATCACATAAGGACCTTCCGGCTTCGCTTTGCTTGCCAGAAGTGCCATGCCATCCGGTGAAGCGAAGAAGTTAATCCATTTTTTCGCAGCTTCGATGTTTTTGCCGTCTTTGTAGATTGCGATTCCAGCAGGCATCCATACCGTCAGAGCGGTTTTGTCCGCGCTGTCAGCTGGTTGTGCGAATACGCCGATGTCGTCGATTTTATCCGGGTAAGTTGTAAAGATATTAGTGAGTGCAAAAGTCAGCATCGGATATTGTACGCCAGTACCGTCAACGAGCATTTTGAGCGCTTGGTCATAAGTTGTTGCAAGGTAATCTTTGTTCATATAATCTTTCATTTCGGAAAGCTTCTGGAAGCTGCGCAGTGCGGCTGGTGTATCAGCGAATTTGGCTTTATTGTTCGTGAAATCATCGGCAAACGTTGGGGCATCTGCCTGTACGTTTGCGTAGTCAGCCAAGAAAATTAATTGCGAAGTCCAGCTGTCCTTGTAGGAACCAATGACGGCTGTTTTACCAGCAGCCTTGATTTTATCGCTGTTTGCTTTCAGCTCATCCCATGTTTTCGGAACGCTCAAGCCAAGCTCCGCATACACCTTTTTGTTGTAAAGCCAAGCACCAGCTTGCGATGCGCCGCTTGGAGCCGCATAGGTTTTACCGTCAACGCTTACTGTCGGCAGGAAGGAATCCAGTACATTTTGCATGAACGGTTCACTGGTCAAATCTATGAAATATTTCTCAGGCTGCAGCGCCTTGAACAAGGAGCCGGAGTTGTAGAAGCTCAGGTCGTCCATTTCACCGGTAGCGAGTCTGGTCTTGACCAGGTTGTCGCCTTCATCTCCACCCGGACGGAGGTCAAATTCAGTCTTGATGTTGTAACGCTTCTCGATTTCGTCAGCAACTGCTTTAATGCCGTCTGTCGAAGTTTGGTTGTCGATCATCAGCTTCAGAGTGACCGGCTTTTCGTAACGCTCCGAGGCAGTGTCATTTGATGCAGCCGGAGATTCGGCTGCTGCGTTCTGGCTTGCTTCAGGAGATTTGCTCGCATTAGCGTTTGCAGCTGTGTTGTTATTATTGTTATTGCTGCCGCATGCTGTTAAAGCGGAAGTGAGAAGTACTGCTCCTGTCAGAGCGAGAATAGTTTTCTTTTTAGATTGAGCCATTAAGATATACCCTCCTTGTAATGTTCGAGCGTAAACTACGGTTCAAGAAATTGCTGATTAGGTTGGATGTTCGGGGTTCCGGAGCCCTGTGGACCTAAGTGTAAAGGCTTTCATTTTTACTGTTAAGCGCCGCATTTTTTAGATGTGTCTGCTTTTTTTAGGTCACCGCGCAGTTACGCGGGGTTTGGGGAGGCAGCCCAAATTAATCGTACACCGCACCTAAAAATAGCAGACATTATCTTGCTTAAACATCTAAAAAAATCGGATGTTTATCCAAAAAGTAAGACTATTGTGTTATGGTTTGTAAGCGCATACGATGATCGTAAGGAATATTGAATATAGCGTTAACAGCAGGAATTTCGGAAGGGGATTTATCCATGCTAATTAATCAATCCATGGTCGATAAGGCAGAGGCCTTAATACCTGAACTAGTTACTTCACTGGCAGAGCCAAAAGCAGTAGTTGAGATTGTTGCCGATGAGACGGCTTTTCAAGGGTGGAGAGTTGATCAGGCGGAGAAGCAGAACTGGCAGGAGCAGGTTCTCAGCAAGGGAGACAGCTTTGTTCTGGACTTCGAAGGTCATCTTGTCGGGTATGTGAGCTTAAAGGTAAAAGCGGTAGGCAGTCCACCTGATGCACCGCTGAAGCTGAAGCTGACGCTTGGTGAAATGCCATGTGAAATCGCAGAGCCTTTCGACAGCTATGATGGCTGGCTGAGCAGCTCGTGGCTGCAGGAGGAAACGATCTTTATTGATGTTCTGCCGGCTGAAATTAAGCTCCCTAGACGGTACACCTTCCGGTTTATTAAGATTGATGTTCTTGATACATCGAAGAAATATAACGTGTCGTTCGAGCAAGTGGCGTGTATAGCAGTTACTTCCGGTGATCCGTCTAACATTGCTCCACTGCCGGAAAAGCTGTCTGATGAGCTCGCTCTGATGGACCAAATAGCAATCAAGACGTTGCAGGACTGTATGCAATCGGTGTTTGAGGACGGCCCGAAGCGGGACCGGCGCTTATGGATTGGTGATCTAAGGCTGCAGGCACAGGCGAACTATCTTACCTTCAATAACTTCGATTTGGTGAAGCGCTGCTTGTACCTTTTTGCAGGGATGCGCCTTCCGGATGGAGCAGTTGGGGCATGTGTATTTGAGAAGCCGCATGCTCATGTGGATGATACAAGGCTATATGATTACTCACTGTTCTTCGTAGCTTGTCTGTATGACTATTATGTAGCATCCGAAGATCTGGAAACGCTGCAGGAGTTGTGGCCAATTGCGCTGGAGCAGATCGAGATAGCAGTGCAGCGGCTGGATGAGAAAGGAATTGTACGTGATGATGAGACCTGGTGGAGCTTTATCGACTGGCATCCGGATCTGAACAAGCAGGCGCCAACGCAGGGCGTTCTTATTTATTGTCTGAAACGGGGCTTGGGGCTGGCACGTATCCTTGGTCTGACGGACAAGCAGCAATATATTGAGGGCCAGATTGAACGGGCAACCCAAGCGGCAGTAACGGAGCTATGGGATGACAAGAAAGGCTTCTTTGTTAGCGGGGTCAAACGTCAGATTTCGTGGGCTTCGCAAATCTGGCTAGTACTCGCTGAAGTGCTGCCTGTGGAAGAGAATGCCGCGTTACTCAACCGATTGTTCGAGGAGCAGCCAGCAATCGGGATGACCACACCTTATATGTACCATCATCTAATTGAAGCTTTATTCTCGGTAGGCAGCAGCGAGAAAGCTGCCGAGCAGATGCAAGCCTATTGGGGAGAGATGATCAAGGATGGAGCGGATACGTTCTGGGAGCTGTATAATCCGGAGGACAAGAAGCTGTCCCCATACGGCAGCAACCTGATCAACAGCTATTGCCATGCGTGGAGCTGTACACCTACGTATTTCATCCGGAAATATTTGATCTAATATGAGAGAAGCCCTCTCCACTTCCAATTAGGAAGAAGAGAGGGCTGCTTTTTTACAACTAGTTAAGTCACTTCCCGGAAAGTCGTATCGGCTTTCTCCTGTGTCGTAGAGATCAGGTCGATCCTCAGCACATAATTGTAGTGACGGATGTAGCGGGTAGGATTGTTGTACGACTGAGCTGTTCTCCAGGCCATTGTGGCCATAGGAAACAGCTCCTTTTGTTTGTTGCAGCCATATTCTAACGCCGGCGAACCGCGGTAGAGTAGATAACACCATACCGGAACAGCAGCTTGCTGCCGAGCCAGCCGACAACACGGTCTGTTAGGAAGCCCATCAGGCCAAGACTGATTAAGCCGACAAAGATCCAATCTGTTCGGAAGTACAGTCTGGAGTTCCAGATCAGGAAGCCAACGCCTTCGTTCGCGGCAATCATCTCAGCACCAATAATCGCCATATAGGAAGTACCCATCGCAAGCCGAATACCGGTGAAGATATAAGGCGTTGTAGCGGGAATAACGACATGGAGCAAAATCTGCCACTCAGATGCGCCCATACTTCTTGCCGAACGAATCCGGTCTTCCTCGATCGCGAGTACACCAGTTAAGGTATTAATGATGACGATAAATAAAGTCGCGTACATAATAAGAGCGATCTTCGACTGCTCCCCAATACCGAACCACACCAGGAACAAGGTGATAAAAGCGATAGGAGGGATGAACCGGACGAAGTTAAGGAAAGGCTCCGCGAATACGCGGATCGCGGTTACTTTGCCAATGGTTAGTCCAATCGGAATCGCAATAAGGCTGCCTAACGCCCATCCGGCAAATACTCGGTAAAAACTAATACCGATATATCGCATCAAGGAGCCGTCGCTCATTAGTTCCTGCGCACCTTGCCAAGTGGCGACTGGGCCGGGAATAATCTCTGGACCATAAATCCATGCACCAATCTGCCAGACGATGAACGTCAACAGCCAGAGCAGAGGAATGGTAACCCATTTTTTCTGTAAAATCTTCACGGATACAGTCCTCCTTCCAGCTCGGCATCAAAGTGAGATTGAATCCGGCGATGCAGCTCGTTTAGCGCAGGTGAGGCCGGGTCACGCGGATACTCGAGCGGAACCTGATAGATGCTTGAAATACGAGCATTAGGACCGGTAGACATCACGGCGATCCGTTCGCCAAGCAGCAGCGCTTCCTGAATATCGTGTGTGACGAAAATAACGGTCTTTCCGGTCTCCCGCCAAATCTGGCTTAGTTCCTTCTGCATGATTCTTCTTGTCATCGCATCAAGCGCGCCAAATGGTTCATCCATCAAGAGAATGGCTGGATCATTAGCTAATACGCGGGCAAGCTGGACACGCTGCTTCATGCCGCCGGATAATTCGCGAGGGAATTTGTTCTCGTGGCCAAACAATCCGACCAGCCGAATATACCGATCCGAAATCTCTTTCCGCTGCTCTTTAGGCATCTTTTTCATTTTTAGGCCAAATTCTACGTTTTGCCGTACGGTCAGCCAAGGGAAGAGGGAGGAGTCCGCCTGTTGGAAAACAACTGCTCTTTCCTTGCCGGGCTTGTCGACCTCGTCGTTCCCAACGCGCAGGCTGCCTCCAGTCTTGGAGACAAAGCCTGCAATCATATTAAGCAGCGTAGATTTGCCGCAGCCGCTTGGGCCAAGCAGAACGAAGAACTCTCCGCCCTTCACGACCAGATCAATATCCTTAATGATATAGTGTACAGATCCACTCGTGCCCGGCTTCAGCTCGGAATAGCTCTTATTCAGCCGTTCAATCGTAATCGTATTTGGAGATGGATTTGTATTTGTATTTGTATTCAGCATCTGTAATCCCTCCTATTCTTTGTAGGTGAATGAATCAGGAAGGGCCTGTTTGATACCGTCCAGGCTCAGCTTATCGGCTAAGTTGAAGTCTTTCTGGATAATGCCTGCTCCAACCATATAGTTTTTCTGATTCGTCAAGCTGTCGAATGACTGCTGGGTGAAGCCAACTGTCCAGTTGTTGGTCGCCAAATCCCGAATGGTTGCTTCCTTCGGCTGTTTTGTTTCTTTGAACAGGATATCAGCCGTCTCATCAGGGTTAGCCGCAATGAACTTCGAGGTTTCATCAAGTGCCTTCAGGAAGTTTGCAATCGCCTGAGGATGATCCTTAATCAAGGAATTAGGAGCGATAAGAGTACCGCCGATTCGGACCGATGTCTTGGACATATCGGTCAACTCGTGAACACCTTCAATCGCCTTGAATTTATCAACAAGCGTCGCACCTATAACCCAGCTGGCGTCGATTTCGCCCTTTTTGAGAGCGACATAAGACTCGTCAAAGCCGCCTTGGCCAATTTGTTTGGTATCATCAATGGCTACACCATTATCCTTCAGATACACCTCCCACAGATAAGGAAGGAAAGTGCCGCGCAGCGTACTGAGCTTCTTGCCCTTCAGTTCTGCTGCAGATGTAATCTCGTCACGGACGAAAAGTTTCCATTGTGCTGCCGCTTGTTCAGTATCCGTACCTGTTGCTCCGATAATGGAGAATTCACCTTTACTTACAGCATTGAGTGACGGAAAATCTGCGCCCCAGCCGATATCCGCCTGTTTGATGAATAAGGAGTTAATGCCTTCTGCCGGTGTAGCGAAGGTAATAATCTCAGCATCTATGCCGTATTTCTCGAGGAAGCCTTTGTTCTTCGCAACACGGAAGACGGGATTGGTTGAAGTGTCGGCAATCTTAATTTTGATAGGATCAGCTGCAGCTGCTGCCTGCTGATTGTTATTTGGATCAGCCGCCGCCTGGCTGGGCTGATTGTCCTTGCCGCCGCATGCGGCAAGGGTGAAAGTAACGGCTATGACTGTAGCTAGGATTCCAAACTTTTTCATGGAATTTCCCCTCAGCTTTCTACATCAGATTGATTTGGTTTTTCCTCAATGGTCGGTACGCAGAACGCACCCTCTTCGAAAGATAGAGTTCCGACCACTTCTACAACCGAGTTAGTTCCTTTTGCTGCGGCGCCTGGTACGCGGTAATCCGCAACATCAAGTGGAATGATGGCCTCTTCTGCTGGTTTTTCAAGCTGCGGTACCCATTCATAAGGAACACGGTAAGCCCGGTAGACCATATTGGATTTAATAAATGGATTTTTGTAAGGGGAGACATACTCCCAGACTAGTTCATGCTCACGTGTAACTTCAAAGATCCGGCCGTCTGCGCCTTCTGTAATGAGGGTATTGCCGTTAGGCAGCCTTTGCGCCGAACTGATATATGGACTGTAGAAACGATAGGAATCGAGTGGAGCCGTAAATCCAGCTTCAGTTGGCGTATACTGCCATTCGATTTCCAGCGTTACAGGATTAATCTCAAGAATACGCGAGTGGTCGCGTACAGCATTTTTCAGCCCATCCGGGGATGCTGGATTCGGGTCGCCGTAACCGCCCCAGCCGCCGTTATCAAATACGAGCAGATTGCCTTCGCCAGGCAGACCTTGCGGAATAATGTGAGCATGATGCTGACCAATGATCCAGCCAAGATGCTTCACTTCCGGCTTGGAGTAGTCCGGACCAAGCTGCCATACAATCTTGCCGGTTTGACGGTCTGTAATGGCGATAATGTTGGATTCCCGCGCATCCCAGATAATGTTGTCCGGGTGGAAACGTTCGTCGCCAGCCTCGTAGAACTTATTTGGGCCAACCCAGGAAGCGGAGTTGATATGCATCCAATCGCCGCCAGTGTCGTTGCCGAAGTGACGACCGTTTGGATCGTTAAACAGAACATTTTTGGCAGCCTCATCAAAGCCCAGCTCTTCAAAATGATCACTTACCGCCCATTGCCACAGGATATTGCCTTCCCAATCAACTTCAATAATGACGTCGTCCAGCAGCAATTTGTCCGAAATCTCAGGCTTTGTCACGTTGCGGTGGGCAAGGATGAGAGTGCGTCCGCCATTTGTTTGCGGCTCCTGTCCTGGTGCATAATAGCCGACTGGATTGCCTTCGCGCTGATAATCATGATGCGCACGTGCCATCCATTGCGGCTCATAGCCTGGATCCTCTATGTACTCCAGACGGTTGAATTTCCATACAATCTCGCCCTCCCAATTCACTTGGACAAGATCGGCTTCGTCCTGGAAGCCATATTTCGGATCACGTTCTTTCGTGCTGCCTACCACATAACCACCTGGCAAAATTTTGTTCGGGAAGCCGCGAAGCCCTTTCCACAGATGAACCTCTTTACCATTCATATCAATCAGCAGTGCACCTACATTAGCTGCTTGGAAGATTGTGTAGCCGCTCCACGCTTTCTCAGGCAAATAAACAGTTGCTCCAGTTGGATAAATAGTGGGATGTCCCATGTTCAACAGCTCCTTAAATGAATTGTCACCCAAACAGCTGGAAGGCTGTTCGTGATGATTCATACCTCGTAAGCATAAGCCTAATGAATTGATACCCAAACAGCTGGAAGGCTGTTCGTGATGATTCATACCTCGTAAGCATAAGCCTAATGAATTGTCACCCAAACAGCCGGATGGCTGTTCGTGATGATTCATACTTCGTAAGAATAAGCCTAATGAAATTAAGTAGATTAATAATTCAAAAAATTCTTGTTTGGCGCTGCCGGCTTCCGTACTGCTGGCTTTTCCTGCTGCTCGTATTCTTTAATTAGTGCCATGTAATCCTCGGAGAAGCTTTCCAGATTGGCGTAAATCTTCTCGAAAATCTCTTTCTGACATGCTAGTTCATCCTCGGTAAAGCCGCCAAATAGCAGCTTCACACCTCGCTGACCGAGATTAGGATATCGTTCTAACACCTGTCGTCCTTCTTCTGTAATGTCCAGCCATACATTTCTTCGATCACCTTGCATACGACGCCGCTCAGCGAAGCCTTTCGCTTCAAGCTTGTCGCATAACGCGGTAATTGCACCGGAGGTTAGATCCAGCTGCTCCGCAAGGTCTCCAAGCTTTTGCAAGCCGCTTTGCTGTATGGTCCGAAGAATAAGAAAGCCGGGCAGTGCGATGTCCTCAATTGAGATTTTGTCCCGTTCCTTCACGAATCTTCGAACCATCCGCCTGAACAGCCAATCATTTTCTTCCATTTGAGATATGAGATCTGTCATGATAACTAGTTGATTCCCTCCTCTAAGAAAACAAAAAAGGCCGCAACAGACGTCCTGTGTTCAGGTACGTGAGTTGGGCCTTTGGTTATCCAATCGGCTTTATGAAATTAGTTCAACGTTAAAAGAATGAACGTTGAAGGATTATGGATTGATATTAACTCCATAATTCCGATACGTCAAGTGGTATTTAAAAATATTAGGTTTTATGCATTTCCCGGAACTGCAGAGGGGTCATTCCCTCGAGGCTCTTAAAACATTTGCTGAAGTAGCTGGTCTGAGAAAAACCGGTTTCCAGTGCAATGAGCTTAATGGACAAGCTGGTAGAAGCAAGCAGGCGCTTCGCCTGTAGGATTCGGGATTCCATCAAAAAATCGGAAAAAGATTTGCCAAACGTTTTATTAAACCTGCGGCTGAAATAATGCGGGCTGAACCCGGCAATGGCTGCGGCCTGTTCCAGTGTGAAGGGGTCGCTGCAATGGGCGCGTATATAGTTGGCCGCTGCACGTATTTTGTCGGCAGCTTGATTCACAGACACATTAAGCTGGGCAGCGGTGGCTTGAATTCTGGTGAGCAGCTCGTACAGCGTGGCGGCAGCCGCATATTCATCATCTACTTCATAGCCTCTGCCTAGCTGAAGCAGTCTATCTATCAACGACCCTACAGGAGCGGGATCAGATAATTGAAACAGCCATGGCTCATCCAGCCCTTTCCCGTCCAATAATTCCTCCAGGCGAACGCCGAAAAAATGGACCCAACGAATATTCCATGGATCCCGGGAATCAGCATGATACGTTTGCCGGAGACCGGGACCATACAGGAAGCCTTGTCCCTCAGTCAATTCATACGTCATGCTGTCCGAATGCAGATAACCCTTGCCTCCAAGAACAATATGCAGATTATAGTAGCGGTCCAGATTATTTTCAGTAGTGGCATATTCGCGATTGACATCATGCTCGGGAAAATCACTGTAGCCTCCGATAAAATCCGGGAAGCAGCTATGCCTTTGGAAGATGGGCTTAGGTAGAAAAATATGTTCCTTCATCAAGCACCTCATAACGCAATATTTTCATAAATATTTCTATGGAATGGCTATTAACAAACTCGTTGTTTGATCATTATGACAATATATTAATACACATCGCATGTTTTTGTCATATCCTAACTGATCGGGCTTCAACTAAAATAGAGGGTAGTACAAGAGATGCTGGGAGGGTGACTTGAAATGGCAAAATCGATCCAAATGGACGAGTTAACGTTAGGCGTATGTTATTATCCGGAGCACTGGCCGGAGGAATTGTGGGAAGATGACTTCCACCGGATGCAGGAGATGAATATTTCGGTCATTCGGATGGCGGAATTTGCATGGGCGATGCTGGAGCCGGAGGAAGGCGTATTTGACTTTAGTTTTTTCACTCGTGTGATGGACCTGGCACATCAATATGGGCTGAAGGTTATCTTAGGTACTCCAACGGCAACGCCGCCGGCATGGCTGACGCATAAGTATCCGGAAGTATTAAACGCCCATCAGAATGGTGAGCTCATCAAGCACGGCATGAGACGTCATTATAATTATTCCAGTCCGAAATACCGTGAGCTTTGTGAGATTATCGTGCGTAACATGGTCAGCGCTTACAAGGATCACCCTGCAGTTATTGGCTGGCAGATCGATAACGAGTTCAACTGCGAGAAGAATGTGTTTTATGCCGAGGCTGATCATGCCGCATTTCGGGTGTGGCTCAGACAGAAGTATGAGACTTTGGACAATTTAAATAAAGCTTGGGGAACCGTCTTCTGGAGTCAGACATATACGGCTTGGGAGCAGCTGCACCTGTCGCAGACCGAGTCGCCCAATCCACATCTGGCGTTAGATGAGAAGCGTTTTATCTCGGATAATGTCATCTCGTTTGCTAAGCTTCAAGCGGACATTATCCGTGAGCTAGCACCGCAGCATTGGGTGACAACAAACGGTTTATTCGGACATCTGGACAGTCATGAGCTGACCGATGAGTTGCTCGATTTCTTCTCTTACGATTCGTACCCGCAGTTTTCGACGATTTTCCCGGGAAATGATGAGAACTCACTCAAAGATCGTGGCTGGAGCATGAGTTTGTCTAAAGTTCGTTCGATCTCGCCAAACTTCTGCGTGATGGAGCAGCAATCTGGTCCAGGCGGCTGGGTAGACCGGATAGAGATGGGATCTCCAAGACCAGGGCAAATTCGGTTATGGTCTTATCAATCGGTTCTGCATGGCACGGATCTACTGGTCTACTTCCGTTGGCGTACAGCAACGATGGGGACAGAAATTTATTGGCATGGGATCAATGATTACCACAATCGGCCGAACAGACGGGTTAGAGAAGTTGCACAGGTTGGCGGGGAATTCGCGAAGATTGGTGCCTTAATTGCAGGGACGAAATATCAAGCGGAAGTGGCCATCATGCAGGATTATGATAATCTCTGGGATGGAGAGATGGACAAATGGCATGGCCCGCTGCAATGGCAAAGTAAGGGCTCCTGGTACAAGCAGCTGCAATACCGTCATATCCCAGCCGATCTCCTTACCTTACGGTCGAACACAACTTTAGAGGACTTATCGAAATATAAAGTGATCGTTTACCCGCATGCGGCGATTATGACGGATGAGACAGCTGAACTCCTTACGAGATATGTGGAGCAAGGCGGCAAGTTGTTCTTTGGCGCACGTACAGGCTATAAGAATCCGACGGGACAATGCTACATGCGGCCGTTCCCAGGTCCAGTTGCAGAGCTATGCGGCATAACGGTGGAGGACTTCACTTTAATCAAAGGGACGATTCAACCGGCAGAGTTGAATTGGGAAGGGCGTGTTCCTTCAGGAACAAAAGCCGTTGCTTTTAATGAGGTACTGAACGTTCAAAATTCGGAAGCGGAGGTAGTAGCTCATTATGCGTCGGAATATTACAAAGGTGAGCCAGCTTTAACCCGGCGTACAGTTGGTAAAGGTGAGGTATGGTATTACGGCGCAGCTTACAGTGAGCCGGTTGTAGATGCTATCTTGGATGAGCTGAGCATCGCTACTCCAATCGCAGACTGGTTAGAAGTTCCTGCCGCAGTAGAGCTTGGCATTCGTTCTTCAGAAGATGCATCGTATGCTTTCCTGCTGAACTACTCGGATCAGCCAGCTGCTCTTCAAGTGAAGCGGGCAACAAAAGAACTTCTAACAGGAGCAACAATTGAGAATGAGGTTGAGATGCCGGCGTACGGTGTTATAATTCTGGAGCTTTAATAATAAAGAGCAAGCCCCCGCGGGATAATCCCACGGGGGCTGCTCTATTTAAGAAACAAAAGAGCCTGTGGCACGGGGGCCACAGGCTATAAAAGAGAAATATATAAATAAAGGGGGGTCTTGTCCTTTATTATAGGAGCCAATCATGAAATGAACCTGAGTGGAATATTACAGGAGCGTTACAAAAATTCATTCTGAATATACGAATGGTAGAAGTTGGTGTGAGAAAACAAAGTTCTTTAATTGAAAATAAAGTTGTTTCCCCTGATTGCACATTTATTAACAGGCAGAATAGTTCCAATTATACATAAATTGGGTTTATGGTTTCTTTATAATTATAAGAGCTATTAAGTACGATTTTCGGAGGTTTGGACATTACTACGTCCACCTTCCACGATGATCCTTGCGCAATGTATAGTTTTCCTCCAAATGTTTTTGTAGCATCTGAACTATCGTTTTCATCCTTTTTATGTCTCCTTTCTTTGATATGCAAAAGGCCCCATTGAAGGGGCCGTACTTTAATTCTATACGTATCGTTCAAAATCAATCTGTACCCATACCAGCATTTCACCGTCTGCAGGTTTCGGGTCAGTTGCAGGTGTAGGGATCTCTTTGCCTAGATCCTTATAGGCTAGTCCGCAATGTGTAATCGCGTCTACGGCCATTTCAGCAGCTTCATTAATTGTAGCCCCATGTGTATTGATCTCCATGCCTGGCACATAGACCAGATAACCGTCGTTTTCTTCATACGTTAAAATAATCGGATACAATATCATTATTCGCTCAACGCCTTTGCTATCTTATTTTTTAGCCATGCCTGATATGACATATTCTTTGATTTAAGCCAGCTTAAGTTCGACTGCCGTTTCCTTGTCTATATCGGCCACTAGCCGTGTGTTGTTCGCCTTGCGCCACGCTGCATCTTTTTCCTTATCCCTTTTAGCACTGATTACCGCTTATTCTTCCTTTTTAGGCGCTCGGTTCTGATCATGATAATTATAGTGGCGGCTAATACAATTAGCGTTGCGGTGGTTAGAATCATCTTTACAGCATCCATTTGCAAATCACTCTCCGGTTTGTTATAAAGAATCGTAAGGCGGAGGGATTAACCCTCCTTTTGTAAATCACTTTCTACGGCTGGACTTCGAGCGCTGCGAAACGCTTGGGTCCTTTTTCTTTGCTTGTTCGTCCAGTAATGCTTTCTTATAATTCAGCGTTGTAACTCTCAGCTGAATTAAAGAAGTAACATGTTTAACGTAATGATTATAGAGATGCCGCTATAAGGGCCTTTGCGGAACAATACCTCTGCGTAGTTACACCCGCGTACGGTGTCGAAGGTGACGTCGAACGAACCCGGCTCGGGAATCACCTTCTCCTGCAGGGTCAGTATACGAGAATATCTGAATTTGGGAATAAGTACCGTCTCCATTGCCCAGCAGAACCGGTACGCCAAACCCTGGCCGCTAAACAGGGCTAACGCTAATCTGGCCGGCGGCTATTACGTTGGAAATAGCGTGTCGAATGCGAGTGAGCAGTCGTATATGTCAAGGTCGGCCATATGAGAATTTGGCGGTGGCGAATCTGCAGGCGCTGACATGGCCGAGCACAACTAAGCCGGTGCCTATTTCCATTTTCCAGCCGAATCGGGCAGTACGGCCCAAATCCGCATTTATTAGCCTCATTAATAGTAAGGGGATATAAGTGGCGTAACCCCGAAAATAAAGAAAACCCCTCAGCATCGGAAAGAGCTGAGAGGCTTGCTGTTGCCGTCCTGCGTTCGCTGATTAGACGGCTGGAGGTGAACACCCCTATGAGCTTCGAATCCATTTTATCACCTGCTGCCTGAAGTGGACAACGCTTATTATTGTGCTATTGCGGAACTTGTTGCTTGTTCTATGATGGGCGCAAGCAGAATTCTATGAAATAGTTAAAACAATGAGCAAAGAAGTTTCATTACTTAGGTAGTAAAGATGTGTAAACGTGAAATTACAGATATCACCGACAGGAACAGTGACAACCCAGTATGGAGTTATTGATTCCACTCATGTAAGGCCTCATAGAGGCTTAGATATAAACAAAAGTACCCATCTTTGCTCTATTGCAAGGTTTGGGCACTTTTTTTGTTTGCTCTGGTTGCCATTTAGCATTAAACAACTTTAATTTCAAATCTGGCATATTATTGGCCCTGATTAAACACCTTTATTTTCACAATTCCGGCTGCGTTGTTGGTTTAATCTCATTCCATTAAACTACTTTAAATTTTTTATGGCCATATTGAATCCCTGAAAACCCTTGATTCTACTGGATCCCCGATAAACAACTTTATTTTCTCTCACCAGAAGTGATTTACCGCGACGGAGTTCTTATCGCAACCGTTCATGATTCGAGACGACCTACTCGACTACAGCTGGTTTAATAATGGCCAAACCTACAAATACAAAGTTACAGCTAACGAAAACAGCCGCAATGAGTCCTGACTGTCTGCCGCTCAAGCAGGAAGTCAGGTTGATGATGTTGATTAACTAAAATCTTGAAGGAGCTGTCGTGGATAGCTCCTTTAGTTATCTCATTTGTTACAATAATATTGTATTAAAAACTAAAAACGCGAAAATTTCATTGAATAATTCAATATATTTGAAACAAACTGTTGACTTTGCCTGGAAAATGCCGATATACTCTCGATATATTAGATTAATTGGATAAGATGAGGTGATGAGACAACGGTGGTGTAAGGTGAAAATCAACACGAGCAGTCATTGATGAAAGCGCTTTAATTAATTCGATGAGGTGATAAGTTTGATGTTGAAACGAAGTTTAGTGGCAATTCTGTGTGTGCTGCTCTTGATTGCCCCGCAGGCGGCATTCGCCTATAAGAATCCGGCATCGCTGCCAGACGAATGGGGACAATATGGACTTGGCGACCCTTATGTGCTGAAGTTTAATGGTACCTATTATTTGTATGTGAGCACGAGAGATACTGATATCGGGGTCAAAGTGTGGAGCTCGCCAGACCTTGTCAACTGGAGCTATGGAGGATTGGCCGCAACAGATCCGGTTACGAAGGGAGCCTACGCTCCTGAAGTCGTTTATTGGAACGGATATTTCTACATGTATACCTCTCCTGCTGGCAAAGGTCATTACGTGCTGCGCAGCGAGAGCCCGACAGGTCCGTTTACAGTGCAGACGGGCAATTTGGGCCATTCGATCGATGGCAACGTCTTTATTGACGATGATGGCAAGTGGTATTTCTATCATGCGAACGGAGCGGGAATTCTCGCGGCTACGATGCCTACGCCGACGACGATCGGCAACAGCGTCAATACAGGTGCCAGCATGAACGGTTGGACGGAAGGTTCTACATTGTTCAAGCGCAACGGCAAATACTATATGACGTATACCGGCAATCATGTATTCAGCAATGGCTATCGGGTCGACTACGCGGTCAGCACAAACCCGCTTACGGGATTCGTGCGTGATACGGATAACCCGATTCTGATCAGTACGGAAGGTCCGACAGTCGGTCTCGGCCATAATACGGTCGTTGTTGGCCCGAACCTGGATGCCCGCTATATCATCTACCATAATCTCGAAGGACCGGGCATTGTCGGACCTCTTCGCCATATGGGGATGGACCGGATCGTGTTCAACGGGGATAAAATGTCGGTGCTCGGGCCAACGACAACCGAGCAGCCGGATCCGGAGATGCCAGATTTCGAGGACCGATTCAATGGCGCGGAACTCAGCCCGGCGTGGACGAATCCGGACAGTGGCAGCTGGAGTGTTGATTCCGGCCATCTGCGGCAGCAAACCGCCGGTACTAGCAGACTGGTGACCACTGCTACGACCGGAAGCAGCTATACGGCAGAATTTAACCTGCAGCTGGCTGAGTCCAGCGATACCGGCAGCCCGCGGCTTGGGGTCGTATTCTCCTACAAGGGCGATAACGATTTCGGCACAGCGCTGTTAGATCCAGCAAGCAATTCCTTGCAGACGCAGTTCCGGGTGAACGGCGCCGATCTGGGATGGGTGGCGAGCACACTTCCGGAAGGGTACGATTATACGAAGCTGCACAATATCCGGGTTGAGAAAGCAGGAGATACGTTCAAGATCTACGTCGACGGTATGCTGAAGCAGACGCGCAGCGTGATGCTTGACGGCGGCAGCATCGGTTATGTCACGGAGAATGCAAAGGCTAATTTCGGTTATGCTGCTTTCAGCAACGACGTGAATGGCAGCAGCGATTTTGACGCCGTGAAACCGGTTCCGGGTCAAGTCGAGGCCGTTCATTACCTGTCAGGCGGCGAAGGGGTCGGGTATCACGACCAGACACCTAGTACAATCGGCGATTACCGCGGAGAAGGTGTGGATACGGGCAAAGCAGATGACGGCACCTCACATATCACCGCTTTTGAGAAAGGCGAATGGCTTCAATACCGGCTGAACATCGCGGAAGCAGGCAAATACGATATCGATCTTTCTTATGCGGATGCAGCCCCGGGCAGCAAGGTACAGCTCACTCTGGATGGTGGACAGCCGCTGGGCGAGTTTGAGCTGGCAGGAGACACTGACGCTGCTGGTGCAGGATGGCAAACCGCACAGCTGAAAGGGGTAGGACTGCCAGCAGGGGTTCATACCTTGAAGGTCGCTGCGGTATCGGGCACTATATCGCTGGATAAACTGACATTCCACCGGCACGTGGACGTTCCCGTTCTCTTTGATAACTTCGATGATGGACAGGATGACGGCTGGAAACGGTATGAAGGTTTCTGGAGCGTGAAGAGCGACATTGCCGAGGAGGAGGAGGCTTACGACGCTTATCATCCGATCCCTGGTGCGATTGGTACGGTCCACTATATCTCCGGCGGCGAAGGTGTCGGTTATCATGAAAATACACTCGAAAACATCGGCGGCCAGTACCGGGGAGATTCGGTCGACATACGCTCCAATCCGGTCGACGGCGGTTACAACGTCGGCTGGAACCAGACGGGCGAATGGCTGAAGTATAACATTGACGTAGCGGAAGCCGGTTCCTATAACGCAGAATTCAAAGTGGCTACTACGCTGGATGGAGGTCAGATCCGGCTGTGGCTGGACGATACGACGGATCTTACCGGCATCGTGGACATTCCGAAGACCGGTGACTGGAACATCTGGAATGTGGTGCAAAAATCCGGTGTTACACTCCCGGCAGGCAAGCATACGCTGAAAGCCGAGACGGTCCGCGGAGAATTTGATTTTGCAGGTATAGCGCTGACGAGGATGGATCAGCCGATACCAGTACCCGGCGTTATCGAAGCCGAGCACTACAAGCCCGGCGGTGAAGGCATAGGCTACTATGATTTGACTCCTGCGAACATTGGGGGCAAATACCGCAGCGATAAGGTCGATATTCGATCCGCTGCATCCGGCGATCAGATCGTAGGCTGGAATCAAACAGGCGAATGGCTGAAGTACAACATCCGCATCGCGGAAGAGGGACTGTACGATCTCGACTTATGGGCAGCTACGACGTTTACGGATGCAAAAGTCCGGCTATGGCTGGATGACACGACTGATTTGACAGGCGTACTAGGCGTTCCTGCTTCCGGCGACTGGAATAAGTGGAAGTCGGTGACGAAATCCGGTATCCTGCTGCCGGCCGGCGATCATGAACTGAAGGTCGAAATTGTGAAAGGCGAGTTTGATATGACGAGACTGTCGCTCACCCAATTCGATAAGCCGCACGTGCTGCCCGGTTTTATCCAGGCTGCTGATTATAAGGCAGGTGGGGAAGGTACGGGCTACCATGATCTTACTCCCGCTAACATCGGTACGGAATACCGGAATGAAGCGGTCGACATCCGCCGAAATGCGGGTGGCAGCTACAATGTGGGGTGGAACTCTACCGGCGAATGGCTGGCCTACAACGTAGATATTGCCGAGGCCGGCGTGTACAACGTCGATTTCGTGACCGCTACATCGATGGACGGTGCGAAGGTCCGGCTGTGGCTCGACGGTGTAACCGATCTAACCGGTGAAGTCGATATTCCGAATTCCGTCACCTGGGAGAACTGGGCGACAACAACGAAGCAAGGCATCTATCTCCCGGCGGGCGCACATACCTTGAAGGTCGAAACCGTTAAGGGTGAATTCGACTTCCAAGGAATACGGATTCATCAGAATCCAATCGAACCGAAGGTTGTTCATACCGGCGAATATCAGGCAGCGGTCGGCAGCTTCGCGAAGACGACGATCGGTGATGCTAATTGGTCGGATTACAGCGTGGAGTCCGATATCAAGCTGATTAGCGATTCCGGTGACGGGGGCATTTTGTTCCGTGCGAGCAACCCGGCTCATGGCAAGGAGCTGAATCAGAACAATGCGAACTTCGTGCAAGGATATGTCGCGTACCTGAACAATCAGGGCGTTCATCTCGGCAAGCTGAATTACAGCTGGTCCTATTTGACAGGGGCGCCGCTCGAGGTGAAGACAGGTGAATGGAAGCATGTAAAAGTCGTTGCGCAGGGTGCACGCATCCAAGTGTATGTCGATGATATGAGTAAGCCGGTTATCGACTATACAGACACTAGCGGCAGTCCATTTACACACGGCAAGGTCGGCATGCGGACATTCATGAATGAAACAAGCTATGATAATTTCACGGTTCTCCCTGCTTCCATTAACGCTCCTGCAATCGGTCAATTGCTGGATTTGTTTGGCTCAGCCGGACAGTTAGACGAGAAGATCCGGAAGCAGCTGGATAAGGAGCTTGAGCATGCAGCTGATGCGGTCAGCAAGAAGAAGCCGGACTGGAAGCAGGGGATCAAGCATCTGGAGAATTTGCTGAGTCAGCTGAATAAAGAGAAGAAGCAGGAAGAGGTTTCCGATCAAGCCAAGACAACGCTTAATCGGAGCGTTAACGCACTCATTGACGTGTGGAGCGAAAATCTGGGCAAGTAGCCGACAATGCCCATGCCAAGAGGCGTCTAACTAATAAGAACGTCCCTGTACCGAAGGAGCTTCGGTGCGGGGACGTTTTGCGTTATTGAATAAGAAATTATGAAGGCAGTATATTTTCTCTCACCAACCGTTTTTCCTATTTTTGAACGAAATACAATCATTCAATTGACATACCCTAGGGGGGTATTGTATAGTTCGGATGTGAGGTGATCATTTTGGTAAACCAAAAGGAAGCTGCAATGAACGAAATCAATGATGTCTGCTGCTCTTCAGATAACGAAAGAAAGAGTCATCATTCGGATAAAATGAAGGGGAGTTTAATCTCTCGGTTAAATCGAATTGAAGGACAAATTCGCGGAGTGAAAGCCATGATCGAACGCGATACTTATTGTGATGATGTGTTGAATCAAATCGCTGCAATTCAGTCGGCTTTAAACGGTGTAGGAAAACTGCTGCTCGAGGGCCATATGAAAAGTTGCGTGGTGGAGCGTATTCAGGCTGGGGAAAATGAAGTCATTGACGAGCTATTGATTACGGTAAATAAATTAATGAAATAATTTGACTTGGAGGGATTATCAATGAAACAAGTAATAATGAATGTTAACGGAATGTCTTGTCAACATTGTGTGAATTCTATTGAGAAAGCGATCAAAGAAATCGGAGGTTCTGCTCTTGTAGATCTGTCAAATAACAAAGTGACCGTGGAATATAACGAAAATAAATTATCCATGGATGATATTAAAACAGCGATTGAAGAACAAGGGTATGACGTTGTGGGTTAAATAATCTGGCCACGCTGGTGGCCCTTTTTTTCACAAATTTTAATACCCCCATGGGGTATATATGAATAAGGGTGATAAAATGATGCAAAGCACTGAAGCACAGCAAAACAAGCAGGCAACATTGCAAATAACGGGCATGACATGCGCAGCATGTGCAAATCGAATAGAGAAAGGTTTAAATAAAATGGAGGGCGTTACCGGGGCAAATGTAAACTTTGCTCTTGAAAAAGCGTCTGTGACCTACAATCCGGATAAAGTGAGCCTCCCTCTAATTGAGAAGAAAATCCAGGATATCGGCTACGATACTGTAAAAGAAGCTGTTGATTTTGACATTGGCGGCATGACTTGCGCTGCGTGTGCTGCGCGAATTGAGAAGGGGCTTAACAAAATGGCTGGCGTAACGAATGCGACCGTAAACCTGGCTTTAGAAACAGCTCGGGTCGAATATTTGCCGGCAGAAGTATCCACTTTAGATATCATGAAAAAAGTAGAGAAGATCGGATATACGGCAAAAGTTAAACAGGAGCGGCAAGGGACAGAAGACCATCGAAAAAAAGAAATTCAGGCGCAGCGAAAAAGGTTCTTGTTGTCGGCTGTCTTATCGCTGCCGCTGCTTTGGGCGATGGTTGGACATTTTTCATTTACGTCTTGGATCTGGGTGCCGGATTTGTTTATGAACCCTTGGTTCCAACTGCTGCTAGCTACTCCTGTTCAATTTATCATTGGTCGTACTTTTTATATGGGCGCATATAAAGCGCTTCGCGGAGGAACCGCCAATATGGATGTGCTTGTGGCCCTTGGTACATCGGCAGCCTATTTCTACAGTTTGTATTTGACGATAGACTGGTCCAACGAAGCACATGCTCATAACACGCCAGCCATGTATTATGAGACCAGCGCGGTCCTCATTACGCTAATCGTCCTTGGAAAGTTGTTCGAAGCTTTAGCAAAAGGCCGGTCATCGGAAGCGATAAAATCGTTAATGGGCCTGCAAGCGAAAACGGCTTTAGTGATTCGAGAAGGGCAGGAAGTCGTTATTCCAATTGATGACGTGGCCGTGGGTGATGTTATCATCGTAAAGCCCGGCGAAAAAGTACCAGTTGACGGCATTGTATTGGAAGGCTCCTCCACGGTGGATGAATCTATGCTCACTGGTGAAAGCATGCCAATCAGCAAAAAGAAGGATGATTTTGTAAACGGGGCAACAATCAATAAAAACGGTATGCTTCGGATTCAAGCGGAAAGGGTCGGGAAAGAAACGGCCCTTGCTCAAATTATTAAAGTTGTTGAGCAGGCACAAGGATTAAAAGCCCCAATCCAACGTATAGCTGATGTCATATCAGGTACTTTTGTGCCAATTGTTGTTGGAATTGCAGTCGCCACTTTCTTGGTATGGATTTTTATAATAGATCCTAACGATTTCGCCGGAGCTCTTGAAAAGGCTATTGCGGTACTTGTAATTGCATGCCCATGCGCACTTGGTTTAGCCACCCCAACTTCAATCATGGCGGGGTCTGGTCGCGCAGCAGAATTTGGTATCTTGTTTAAGAGCGGAGAACATCTGGAATCAACACAGAAATTAACCACAATTGTATTGGACAAAACAGGTACAGTGACAAAAGGCAAACCTGAACTTACAGACATAATCGTTGCTTCATCCATTCCAGAAGAAGAGTTTCTTGCTTTCATAGCCTCTGCCGAGAAAAACTCAGAACATCCGCTTGCGGAGGCCATCGTTACTGGTGTACGGGAACGAAATATCGCTTTCTTAGAACCTGAAGCATTCGAAGCAGTTCCGGGATTTGGCATTCGTTCAGTTGCGAGTGGGAAAGAGGTGCTTATCGGAACACGTAAATGGATGGCCCATAATCAGATACAGGTAGATACGGCCATTGAGCAAATGTCTGTGCTGGAAGAGTTGGGAAAAACGGCAATGCTGGTTGCCATTGACGGTCATTATTCCGGTCTAGTTGCCGTTGCCGATACCATCAAGGATAGTTCAAAGCGTGCAGTTGAGCGGCTCAAAGAGATGGGGCTTGAGGTGATCATGATTACTGGTGACAATGAACGAACAGCAAAGGCAATTGCCAATCAGGTTGGAATTGAGCATGTGCTTGCAGAGGTTTTGCCAGAAGGCAAGGCAGTAGAAATAAGGAAGCTGCAGCAGGCAGGCAAAAAAGTAGCCATGGTTGGCGACGGCATCAACGATGCCCCTGCACTGGCAACAGCCGATGTTGGTATGGCCATTGGTACGGGTACCGACGTGGCTATGGAAGCAGCTGATGTGACGCTGATGCGTGGTGACTTGAACAGCATTCCGGATGCTATCTTGATAAGCCAGAAAACGATGACCAATATAAAGCAGAATCTTTTCTGGGCACTCACTTATAACGTGATCGGCATCCCGATTGCAGCGGCTGGCTTCTTGGCTCCGTGGCTAGCAGGGGCGGCGATGGCTTTCAGCTCCGTGTCTGTAGTGCTTAATGCACTCCGTTTGCAACGGGTAAAATTATAAGAGGGAGCGTGGATAGATTGGCGTACAAGAAGTTTGCAGTTTCTCCGGGCTTCGAGGAAGGCGGCTCTCTCTTTAAGCCCGAACAACTCGCTATGCTTGGTTCCATAGTGGGTGCTGATGCTAAGATTGAACTAACCACTTTTAAGCAATTGTATGTAGAATTGGACGAAAACCTATTCGAAGCCGTACAAGACCAATTAAGACTGGCAGGTTTGGACATTCAACCAGCAGGATTCTATACCAAAAACTTAATTGCCTGCAATTTTTGCAGGGGAGCTGAAGACGCTGGTTTAAATCTGGCGAAAAGGTTGGATCAGGCTGTTGCCGGAAAAGAGGTACCAAGTCCATTAAAAATCGGATTTGCCGGATGTGCACTTGGTACGAGCGAACCTTTGCTAAAAGATATCTCAGTGATCAAAATGAATAAAGTTTACGATGTATATGTCGGTGGCGAAGCCAAGGGGATAAAAGCCCGTCTTGGACAGCTATTCGTTTCTAGCCTTCCTGAGGATCAAGTCATTCCCGTTGTTACTGGCCTGATTAAGGTTTTTCAAGAGCAGGGCAAAAAGAAAGAGAAGTTTTCGAAATTCGTACAACGTTTAACAATAGAAGAGTTACACAAAGTAACTGGTCATTGTTTTAATTAATTACTCTGATAATCACTAGGAGGCTAATTGAAATGAAAAGAACAACGATATTAATCATGATTGCAATCGTAATGATTGCAGTATTAAGCGCATGTGGAAAAAACGCGGTGAATTCCAATATGGAACATTCCGAAATGAACCATTCCGGTTCGGGTGAAGTACCCGCAGGTTTAAAAGAGGAAATAAACCCTACCTATAAAACTGGAAGTCAAGCTGTTATACAAGATGATCACATGCCAGGGATGAAAGGTGCAACGGCAACGATTGTTGGGGCATATAAAACAACAGCGTATGTAGTGGATTATACGCCTACAAATGGCGGGGAAAAAGTAAACGATCATAAATGGGTAATCCAACAAGAAATAAAAGACGCCGGGGAAAAGGATCTGCAACCAGGTGCTCAAGTTATCCTTGATGCTGATCATATGCCTGGGATGAAGGGAGCAACAGGTGAGATTGTATCTGCTGAGAAAACTACTGTGTACATGGTTGATTACACACCAACAACTGGCGGAGCACCGGTAAAAAATCATATGTGGGTAACGGAAAGTGAGTTGTCACCATTAGTAGAATGATTTACCGATGATGGATGGATAGCGTAATAAAAATAGATCTGTTGAAAATCCCGCTTCGTCAAAGGAGTGGGATTTTGTTTGTGACTCTTTTTTAGTGCGCCAAGCATAGGAACCGATTACTATTGCATATTCCATAAGACACAACAGACAGCTGCCGATAATTAATAGGCCGCTGTCTTGTTGTTAAACGTGTGGGTAGGATAGCATAACTTATATGGAATAAACGGGAGGATCATATTAAACTGAGGTAGTTAAGAAAAAAATTGAGAAGGGAAAAAAAGGAGAGCTATTTAACAGCCAAAGGACTTTAGTTAGATCAATGAATCTCATTCCTTTCAATAGCATAAGTGAATTTATATCCGGCAGCTCTGCTAACTTAAAACAATTCGCTTTTGGTAATGTGGTTGGCAATATACTTATTTTTATTCCCCTTGGTGTATATGTGGCATTATTTAAGAGCAATAAAAAAGTAATAATCAATCTGTTGTTTATATGTATGGTAAGTTTATTTGTTGAAGTCATTCTAGGGCTATTAGGCATTGGAGCAGCAGATATTAATGATATCATTCTAAATGGTTTAGTTGGATGGATTGGTATCGTAGTGTATAAGTCTTTATTATTTGTAATACGAGATAAAAAGAAAGTACAAACTGTAATAACCGTACTATCTGCCATCGTAGGGTTACCAGTTATATACTTCTTATTATTCATGATAAAAATGAGGTTCTGAATATCTTTATTGCACGTGCTCAACTTTGCTTCCTTGCAAGGTTGGGTACTTTTTTTGTTATGTATACACTTTACAAGGTTTGTCCAGTGGTCTAATGTATGCATATAGATCATTTACGTTTTTTGTCTAATTGGTGACGCTCGAACCACAGCAGTGGCCGAGCGAGGGGTTACAATTACTTGGCACTTATGTTTGGAAAAAGAAATGGTGGAGGAGATTGAATTGTCGTCAATGCAAAATCTAATCGTTAATAACTTAATTCGCGCTTATGAAAGACTAGGCGAACTCAGTCAGCTGCTCACCTTTATTAAAACGGATCGCACACAACGCTTTGAATCTGATGTCCCTTTTGAATTATTCAATAGTGTAGTTAACTATGAGCATTCAGAAGGGATCGACCTTATAGAAGAAATTAAAGCCATTAAGTCAATGTACCATAATCGCGGCCAGAAATTGCGTTGGCTGACTTACTCTCACAAGCCTGATGAAGTCGTTAATCAAGCACTTGCAGCTAATGATTTGAAGCAGAGCGACGTGCTTTTCGGCTTGGGACTTGATCTGGAGGGATGGCGGTTGGATTTACCGGAAATACCGGGTCTGGAGGTTCGACCTGTACGGGAACCGCAAGAGTTGGAGGACTATAGAAAGACCATCTTGGCCGGATTTAGCATTCCAGAGCCGATGGCAGATATTTTTTGCAAAGTGTTTGTAGATGGCCCCAGTCAGAATTCGTCCATGATTCAACATTATATTGCTTACTTGGAAGGCGTGCCTGTGACTACGCTCAGTACTTTTATCGATGGCGATGTCGCAGGAATCTATAGCATTGCAACGGTAGAAGCCTACCGCTCTAGAGGAATGGCTCAAGCGGTGCTAACACATGCATTAGATGTCGTACAACAAAAAGGCGCGAAGCTGGCGGTTATCCATGCAACCCCTATGGGACGAAAGGTTTATCAAAGGGTTGGGTTCAAGGAAGAACTGACGATCACCATTCATTCCAGCTAGCAACACGACGCCGATTTTACTGATCCTTCCGGAATTGACCGCTCAAAGACTGCCGACTATCGGCAGTCTTTTTCTATTGGACCAGGTATTGGCTGAGTCAGAGGGGAGCCTTCGGCCGGATGGAGCAGGCACATCGGAGGTCCATCCCAGGAATCGGTTTGGTGATGTCGATTCTATGGAGTAGCTATACTCGAGGTAACATGCTGATAATATTTTCACTTCTTTCAGATGGGAAGCGGTCGTTCTATAATGGATCAGGAGTCTAGTTTTATACATAGAGTGACGCTTAATATTTAAATGCCGAAGGGTCGTGGACTATGCGTTCTGAAATTCAGCCTGCCAATTACCGGGTTCCGCTTTTTTGTGCAGTTACTTTGTTATTCTGGTTCTCGATGTATACCTGTGTTCCAATTTTAACCGCATATGTAGAAAGCATGGGTGCATCGAATAAGATGGCAGGACTGATCGTAGGGATGTACGGGCTAAGCCAAATGCTGTTACGTATTCCGGTTGGCATCCTGAGTGATCGGATTCATAAGCGGAAGCTGTTTATAATGATCGGGTTATTGTTCTCTACCCTGTCAGGGGCAGGTATTCTATTGACGCATGATCTAAACTGGATCCTATTCCTTAGAGTTGCGGCGGGGATCGCGGCTTCGACATGGGTGGACTTTACAATTCTTTTTGCCAGCTACTACGCCAATGACGAAACGACCCGTGCCATGGGAACGATTGCCGTATATAATTCTTTGGGACAGATGCTGGGGATATTATGCGGGGGATGGTTTGCGGATCAATATGGCTGGGAGTCGGCTTTCCTCATTGGAGCCGCTGTTGGATTGGTTGGGATAGCGGGTTCTTTCTTCATCGTGGAGAAGTTCGATGATCAGGCGGCCCCTATAACCCTGCAGGGGATACAAGAGGTGGCAAGTGACCGCACTCTTCTGACCGTCTCGTTTCTCTCGATTTTATTTCAAATGCTGACGTTTGCAACCGTCTTCGGTTTTACCCCCGTGTTTGCCCAGTCACTTGGGGCAACCAAGCTGGATATGGGGCTGCTTACATTCTGTTCAACTTTGCCTACAGCACTTGCTTCCTGGATAGGCGGCAGGCATTTGGCCCGTAAGCTTGGAGAACGAAGGGTTATTATTCTAGGGTTCATTCTGAGCGGCTTGTTTACGGTCTTTATTCCTTTTACCAGCTCCTTATGGTTTCTTATTGTGACCCAATCACTTGCCGGCTTTGGCAGGGGCTTTACGTCTCCCGTTCTTATGTCTCTTTGCATCAAGCATATGGTGCCGGAGAAACGAGCTACGGCTATGGGATTCTATCAAGCGATCTATGGATTGGGCATGTTCGTGGGTCCTTTATTTATGGGGGCTGCGGGGGATTGGCTAACCTTGCGGGAGGGCTTTGTGATCGTTGGATTGCTGGGGTGTGTGACTGCTTTACTAGGGCAAGTGATGCTAAGAAAACTGCCTGGTATTGGCAAATCATCGAGTATAGCATCAGGCACCTCTTCAAAAAACGCATGATAGAATGTTTTTTCAAAATAGTACTTGATTAAAACGGAACTATAACCGAAGAAGGCGGTGAAATAAATGGGGAAAGCCATAACATTCAGCATCATAGGCGGCGGAAGCTTTCGCGCACAATATTTTCTAAGAATTGCACAGGCACTTCCTGAGCAATTTCGTGTTAGCGGAATGGTCATTCGTGATGAATCCAAGGGCAGGGCGATGGAAGAGTTATGGAAAGTGACTAGTTACCGGACACTGGATCAGCTCTTGGTTAATGAACAACCGGACTTTGTTGTACTATCTATCCATGCATCTGCCGCTATCGATTATATGCTGCAGCTGGCAGAACGAGGAATTCCTGTACTTACTGAAACACCTCCCGCACCTGATCTGGACGGTTTACTGCAGCTCCACGACAAGCTTACCCGTCAAGGTGCGCGAATTCAAGTTGCTGAACAGTACCAGTTTCATCCTATACAGGAAGCCCGGCATAACTTTATTATGTCTGGACAGTTAGGCAATGTTAATCAAGTGACGGTATCCATATCTCATTTATATCATGCAGTAAGCTTAATTCGGAAAATGCTGGGAGTGCGCTTTGAAGAAGTCACTATAAAGGGAATGAGGTTTGAATCTGATTGGGTCGCTGGACCGAACCGAAGCGGTCCGCCTGCAGAAGATAAATTAATCAAGTCGGAGAGAGATTTGGCTTGGTTGAATTTTGGCGGAAAGCTGGGGATTTACGATTTCACCAAGGATCAACATCGTTCATGGACCCGTTCGAACCATTTATGCGTACGGGGGGAGCGGGGGGAAATATTCGATAATCGGATCAGCATACAAGATCCTTCCTGCATACAGATTCAAATGGAATTAAAGCGAATGAATAAAGGTGAGTATGAGAACGCGGAAGGCTACTTCCTTAAAGGAATTATGGCTGGAGAACGATGGGTATACGAAAACCCTTACATGCCTGCTAGGCTTTATGACGATGAAATTGCTATTGCGGTCTGTTTGGAGAAGATGGCGGTTTATGCCGAGGGAGGACCCGGATTTTATGGTCTTCCGGAAGCTTCGCAGGACCACTATATCGGAATGCTGATTGAGCAGGCCATTAGATCCGGGGAGACAGTAGTATCAATTCGACAACCATGGGCTGATAACGAATGATAACAACCGCATTACTATGACATTCAGCTCGTCGGTATTTCGAGGAGCAGAGAAACCGCCCTGAGAAGGGCGGTTTCTCTTGTTTATCACGCAGCAATTTCTGATAACCATACTATTGCATTGTGTACACCTTCGAATTCATGGTACAGCAATGTTGTTGTATCCTTTTCAGTAGCTTCTCTATTCAAACCGCTGTGGGAGAATGAATTCGTTAGGTTAACAGCAGCTGTGTATTGAATGCCTGCATTCAATAGTCTGGGGAGCCACTCATCATACAACCATTTCATGTCTTCTTCCAAGGTCAATAAATGACTGTTATCAAATAAAACTTTCTTTGCCTTCTTAACGACAGCCAATTCAATCAATTTATCTAAAGGTTCGCGGAAATCGTCCCCTATAGCAAAGGAATTCCACCGAATCACAACAGATTCAATTACATCATCCCAAAAAATGTGAGCCTTTTTATAGTAATGTCCCATCATAATTCTCTCCTTCATCCATTTCATGTGTTTTGATAGTTTCACTATAATACGAAAAGGCATCATATACGTGATTAATATATTTTAGATTTGCTATAGACGTCATTTATACCCTGAATCCGCAATTGTTCTATTTTACCTAACACTGTAACAGCTGTAACTTTTAAATTAATCATTACGTCTAGATAGTTACATCTGAGCAGAGAAAGGAAGAATATAAATGATAAATAGAAAAAATCTCATGCTGTCCAGTCTTGTATTTGCGACCGTCATTTCTGCAAGCAGCGCGCCATTAGCATACGGAGCCGAGAGCAAATCTGCCGCGCCCTCTGCCGTTACTTTTAAAATAAACGATGTTCATTATAGCAATAGCACCGGTAAGCATAGCCTGCTTTCAGCCCCTTTTGTTAAGAACGGAAGTACGATGGTTCCCGTCAGAGCTGCTGCTGAATCTCTAGGCGCGTCGATAACTTGGAATAACAAGAACCAGAGGATTACCTTGTCGGGCGCAGGCTTCGGCAGTATTCAGTTCACTTTGAATTCGTCATATGCGGTGAATGCCAAGGGAGAGAAAATCAAGCTGCCCGAGCAGGTGCGCCAGGCAAAGGGCACTGTGTTCGTCCCTGCCCGGTCGTTGGCAACACTGATGGGCGTCCGTCTGCAATGGGAGCCTGCAACCGATACGATCACTCTCGCAAATCAAGCGCAATCGCCTGGTTCAATAAACTTTAATTATCCATTTGCCAAGGATACGGAAGGATGGAAGGGGGGCTTTGCCGATATGCCGGTCGATTATGATAAAGAGATTTACGAACTGGACTTCGCCCGTAACTTACTTCCCGTCCAAAACAATACCGCTAATTATGGTCTGAAGCTCTCGGGGCATAATCGCAGCGATGATCTGTTTATGTATCTTTCCAAAGGCATGGAAGGGTTCAAACCAAATGCTTCCTATAACGTTAATTTGAAGTTTGCGATGTATACCGACGCGGGAGGAGGAATGATCGGAATTGGCGGCTCTCCAGCTGAATCCGTATTCCTGAAGGCTGGTATTCTTGCGAACGAACCGTTATCTGTTCCAACCTCTTCCGAAGGATCGCAGTACTACAGAATGAACGTGGACATCGGCAGTCAAGGAACCGGCGGCAAGGACGTCAAGGTAATTGGCAATGCTGCTAAACCTGATGTGGAGAAGGATGGTTATCAGCGTGTTGAGTTTGATTACAGCGCTAAGGTGACGGCAAATGCCAAGGGCGAGATTTTTATTCTTATTGGCGCGGATTCAGGATTCGAAGGGCTGACTACCCTTTACTTTGATGATATCAAAGTAACCGCTCAGGCCGCCGAGTCCGGGCAATAACATGCAAATAGCTTTGGCTATTAAGCCGGCTTAACTCACCCAAAAGTGCTTGCCATTCCATTAATGGCAAGCACTTTTTTTGTATGGTAAGAATAAAGGAGAAGAACTTGTTTATTCCGAAAAGCGAGCAAATAAGAAAGCCCACAACGACGACATCATGAGAGACAGAGGAAGCGCAGGCTTCCTTTTATTAAAGTGAACCCATTTCCAGGCATGTTTATCAATTTGTTTGAGTTCCCAATTTTTAAGTCTCATCTGCTCTTCAAAGAAAAAAGGATGATTTAACAACGTATTCACTTCCCTTTTATAATAATGGTCAATCCAACGATTTCCATTATTATAAAAAAGAAAGTATGACAGCATAGTGTCACACTTCTCCGTAACGGTCCAACATTTTTTCGATTTTCTCTTTGATCCGAAGTCTGAGCATTGGTGGTTCGAGCACAACGGCGTCCTCGCCGAAGGTAAGCAGCTTTTGAATGAGCCAGTCGGTGTCGATGGATTGGACAATGGTTAGCGTAAGTGTTCCGTCTTCATTGAACTGCTTCTCGTCCAGATAAAATTCGTCGAGCACCTTGGCAAGCGAACCAGCCGTGAAATGAATGACGGCATGTTCAGTCTGGTCGTGATCATACACGCCGCCTGAGAAAATATTATCGGCATGGACGGTGTGCTTCCGTTCGAACACTTCCTCCAAGGCAGTTAGCTCCGACATTCTCGTCAGCTTGAACAACCGATAATCGCTGCGCGAACGGCAGTAACCATATAAATACCAAGTGTCGTATTTAAGCACCAGACTGACAGGCTCAACGATTCGGTCCTGCCGTTCTTCCTTGGCATTGATGTAATGAAAGTGGACGAGCTGACCGGCATTAATAGCCGAGCGGAGAATTCGGAGCAGACAGGCATAAGATCTCCAGCTTCCTAGATCCATCGTCAGGCTCGGGGTCTTGCTGCTATCGGTCTGCACGGTCTTCAGGCGTTGAATCGTCTCCTGAACCCGCTCATCTTGAAATATGGTTGTTGTGCTATTCAGAAGGGTAATTAAAGAGGCAATATCATCGGAACCTAGAAGGCTTTTGTCCATCTTGTATTCCTTCATGATCCCATAACCGCCGTTTACGCCTTGATAGGATACAACAGGAATACCGGCTGCGCAGATTGCCTCTATGTCCCTGTAAATGGTTCTTTGCGAGACGCCGTATTTGTATGACAATTCCGATGCAGAAACGACTTCATTGTTCAGCAGCATATATGTAATGGATATCAGTCTTTCCAGCTTCAAGAAAGAATCACCACCTTTTCATCTCGAATAATCGAAATGATCTCCTGCAGCTCATGCATATGCTTGTGCTTGCTCTTATAACCGATAAACAGCTCGTTATTAACCGTTAAACTATCGAAGCAAGTTTGAAGGTTGGTATTCGAATTCTCGAACAGATAGGTAGGGGCAACACTGATGCCTGCTCCCGCCTCGACGGCTTTGATAACAGCATGCATATTGGGAATCACATGCTTTGGCTTAATAAGAGGCCGTCTCTTGAAATGCTCTCTCCAGAGACGTCTAATTATGGGGAGCTCCAGCCCGTATGAAATCCACTTTTGCGCGGACAGCCATTCTTCTATTTCCTTCAAATTGTGAAGCTCGGGAATGGTAAAAGCAGCTGGAGTGATAATCGTGAACGTCTCTTCCATAAGCCATTCATACTCAATGCCGGGTACGGCGAATTTCTTGGGCGTAATAATCAGCTCGACCTGATCTTCCTTCAAAAGCTCAATTAGTTGATCAGCTGTTCCAAAGTAAGACACACTGCAAATGCCGGCATCCGTAAGCTTGGGAAGAAGACACTCCTGGAAATACTCCAGGGACAAGCCGATTCGGAACACCTTGTTATTTGGAAGGGAGGCGGATTTGAGCCCGGCGGTTGCTTCCTCCAGCGATTCAACAAGTGGAGCTAACCGGGAATAGAGCTCTTTTCCCCGTTCAGTTGCGACAAGCCTTCTGGACACCCGTGCGAATAAAGCCTCGCCTACTTCCGCTTCCAAGGCAGCGAGGTGCTGACTCATAGCTGGTTGTGTCATCATCCTGGTCTTGGCCGCTTCAGAAACGGAGTGGTGCTTATAGATTGCAATAAAGCTTCTGTACCATTCAAAATCTACCATTAATCTATTCATCCCCTGCGTTTTATCCATAATCGAATTATAAATATATTTATGAATCATTACAATTTATATAATTCGTTTTATTGTCATGGTGGATGTATAATGGCTCAGTATCATCCATTTCATAAAGCCATATCATGAGTTGTCCAATGCTGGGTACATTATTATTGTAGTTGGCATGGAATTCATGGAATGAATGAATAGAGGAGAGATTGAATTTGAAGCACTTATTTACCCCATATGAGATCAAGGGCTTGTCCCTTAAAAATCGTGTTGTTATGCCGCCGATGTGCCAATACTCGGTAGCCGAAAAAGACGGTATTGCAAACGACTGGCATTATACGCATTATGTAAGCCGCGCCGTAGGCGGCACAGGTTTAATTATTATAGAGATGACCGATGTTGAACCGGATGGCCGTATTTCGGATTTCGATCTCGGGTTATGGTCTGATGAGCAAATTCCGGCATTAGCCCGTATTATTGAAGCCAGCCATCAGCACGGTGCAAAAGTAGGTATACAAATCGCACATGCGGGACGTAAAGCCGAAGATGCGGAAGTACCTGTAGCGCCATCTGCGATTCCTTTTGATGAGAAATCCAAAACCCCAAGAGCTCTGTCTACGCAAGAAGTTGAAGAGATGGTTGAGAAATTCCGTCTGGCTGTACGCAGAGCTGTTCAAGCGGGCGTAGATACAATTGAACTTCATGGTGCCCATGGTTACTTAATTCATCAATTCCATTCCCCGCTGACGAATAAGAGAACGGATAAATATGGTCAAGAGCTGACGTTGTTTGGCAAAGAAGTCATTGAAGCTGCGAAAAGCGAAATGCCCGCAGATATGCCTTTAATTATGCGGATTTCTGCAAAAGAATATGTGGAAGGCGGATACGGCATCAACGAAAGTATTGCATTCGCCAAAGAATATCAAGCAGCTGGTGTTGATCTGTTCCATATTAGTGCAGGCGGAGAAGGGCCAATCGCCGCAGCGGGCAGACCAGGAACACATGCCGCTTACCAAGTGCCTCTCGCACGAGCAATTAGAGAAGCGCTCAATGTTCCGGTCATTGCAGTAGGCAGACTGGATGAACCAACACTCGCCAACTCCGTTATCGGCAACGAAGACGCCGATCTCGTAGCCGTAGGCAGAGGTATGCTACGCAATCCTTATTGGACTCTTGAAGCAGCAACCGTGCTCCACAAAGAAACCGAACTGCCTAGACAATACCAATTGGGCTTCCCAAAAGTCTAATATAGCGATTCAAAAAACGGTGCAGGGACAATCCTGCACCGTTTTTTTTATGCCCTCAAATCCTTTGATCCGTGGTCTTTTTCTATAGGGTAAACCCAAACGGAGAATTCAAATGCTCTGGAGAAGCGCAGCGCTCGCTTTTGCTCTGAGGATTCCATCACTTTGAACATAGTTCAAAAGAGTAGAATCCTCGAGCAATGGCGATCGGAAGAACATTCGAATGCGCAGTTTGCTATTTAACCATAGTATTTTTCATTAATTTATAGAAAACAACCAGAAATCAAAGGATTACATTCTACGAACGGCCCCACCTGATCTCTTACAATACAGATATAACATTTAGAGAAAAGCAGGTGAGGAAAATTGAATAGAAACAGCCGCTGGAAGCTGGCGCTCAGCAATTGGGATATGTATTTGCTGCTTGTACCAGGATTAATCTTCTTACTCGTATTCAAATATACGCCGATGTACGGCGTTGTCATTGCATTTCAGGATTTCAACATCTTCAGCGGGATTGGAGACAGCGAATGGGTAGGCTTCGAGCATTTTCAGAAGCTAATACACTCGGATGATTTCTTCCAGGTACTGACGAACACGTTGCTTATTAGCATGTACAAGATCGTGCTCTTATTTCCGATTCCGATTGTCGTTGCGCTCTTGCTCAACGAGGTTCGCAAAATGCTGTTCAAGCGCTCGATCCAAACGATTATTTATTTGCCCCACTTTCTGTCGTGGGTGGTTATTTCCGGCTTGTTCGTCACTCTTCTCTCTCCAACAGACGGCCTGGTTAACCAGATCATCATAGCCTTTGGAGGTAAGCCGATCTCATTCCTCCAGGATAATTCATTCTTCCGAAGTGTTGTTGTATTCACAGCTGGATGGAAGGAAATCGGCTGGAACGCCATCATCTTCATCGCTGCAATCGCAGGCATTGATCAGGAACAATATGAAGCAGCTTCGATTGACGGGGCTGGACGCATTCGCAAGATGATTTCGATAACGCTTCCAGGCATTATGCCAACCATTGTACTGATGTTAATTCTTCGGATCGGCAGCTTGCTCGAAGCCGGTACTGAACAGATTCTAACGATGTACAACCCGCTAGTCTATGATTCCGGAGATGTCATCGGAACCTATGTCTACCGGATGGGTCTTGGTCAGCAGGACTACAGCTTCAGCACAGCGGTTGGCCTGTTTAACTCCTTGGTTGGTTTTATTCTGATTATTAGCGGCAACATGCTTAGCAAGAAGTTCTTAAAGAGAAGTATCTGGTAGGGAGGGCAATACCATGCACAGTAAAAAAATCAGTGATTATGCACTCGATACCGTCATTTATGTGATTTTGATTGCGATGGGCTTATCGACGCTTCTTCCTTTTATCACGGTGTTATCGAAGTCGGTCAGTGAAGAATGGGCGATCACATCCGGGAAAGTTAATCTATTCCCCGTCGGCTTCCAGCTTGATACGCTGCAATACGTCGTAACGAACCATCAATTTCTGCATGCCCTGTTGATCTCAGCTCTCGTGGCTGTTGCAGGCACACTAGCTTCATTGCTAATTACGGCAATGACGGCTTACCCGCTCTCCAAGCGAGAGCTGCCCGGTGTCGGCATCATCATCATATTGTTTGTCTTTACGATGATGTTTAACGGCGGTATCATACCGAACTATCTGCTTATCCGTCAGCTGGACTTGATTGATAACCTTGGTTCTCTCGTTCTGCCGGCATTAATCAGCGTCTTTAATATGCTCGTCATTAAGAGCTATTTTGAAAGTCTTCCGCCAAGCCTGGAAGAGTCTGCAAAGATTGACGGTGCACGCAATTATACGATTCTGTTCCGCATTATTTTGCCGCTCAGCGGTCCAGTGCTCGCGACAATCGGACTTTTCTACGCGGTCTATTACTGGAATGACTACTTTAACCCCATGCTGTATATCAACAGCACTTCGCTAAAGCCGCTGCAGCTGTACTTGCAGGATATTGTGATGAACGCCGATTCCTCAAGCTTCAAGATGAGCGCGGAGGATATGATGAATGTCCCAGCCGAAGGAGTAAGGGCTGCGACCGTTATTGCTTCTACCGTCCCAATTCTGCTTGTCTATCCGTTCCTGCAAAAGTATTTCATTAAAGGTGTACTCATTGGCTCCGTAAAAGGTTGAGTCAACCCTAACTTCGTATTCAACTCTTGCGTTTTACCGACAATTATTGAAGAATATCACTTCAATAATTGCGGTTTACCGACAATTATTGAAGGGTTCCACTTCAATAATTGCGGTTTGATGATAAATTATATCTAAATGGAGGGTCACACATGAAACAAATGACAAAAGTGCTTTCAATTGCTGCTTCAACGGTTGTTCTGGCTAGCTCCTTGGCCGCTTGTTCATCGAATTCGAATAACAATGCTAATAATGCGGCGGCATCTAATGCACCGGCAGCAACCACAGACAATGCTGCAGCTACAGACTCCAATGCCAATCTTCCAACGCTGAAGCGCCTCGATGTCTTCCAAGGCGAAGATTATGCCAATTATCCGGTAGCGAAGCTGCTTGAAGAAAAGACGGGCTACAAAGTGCAATACGATATGCTTCCGCAGGATAACCCGGCGCAAAAGCTGAATCTGCTTATGGCATCCGGCGAGCCTTACGATATCGTTACTTCGTACATCGATATGGCTCTGTACTCGGATTATGCGAAAAAAGGTGCACTTATCGATCTGACACCTCTAATTGATCAATTTGGTCCAAATATTAAAACCGCGATCTCTCAGCAATCGATGGATGCTCTTAAGGTTGACGGTAAACTGTACGGCATTCCGAACATCATTACCTATCCTGTAGGTACAGGCATTCTTATTCGTACAGACTGGCTCGACAAGGTTGGCATGAAGATGCCAACAACAACAGATGAATTCCAAGCTGTTCTGCAGGCATTTAAAGACAAGGATCCAGGCGGCAATGGCAGCCAGGACGTTCCTTTTACCATCAAAGGTGACTTGCCAATGATTGATGATCTTGTAGGCGCTTTCGGTATGCCTAACCCATGGAATGATGTTGACGGACAGCTTGTTCCTCGTGTTCTTGACCCGTCCTTCCCTGACTATGCGAATTATGTTGCAGGTCTCTATGCAGGTGGACTGCTTGATAAAGAGTTTGTCGTGAACAAAGACGCAACTGCCAAAGAGAAATTCTCCAGCGGCAAAGCAGGAGCTATTGCTATCCACTGGGCGGACATTCCGGGCGTATCCGACGCACTCACGAAAGCGGTTCCTGATGCTAAATTCACTTACTTGCCTGCACTTAAAGGTCCTAATGGCAAATCCGGTTTTGGAGCGAACAAAGGCTTTGACCGTCTGAGCTTTATTCCGAAATCCGCAAAGAATCCAGAGGACGCAATCAAATGGATTAATGCAAGTCTTGAATCAAATACCTTCAAAGAACTTGCTATTGGTGTAGAAGGCACGCATTATACGGTTGACAATGGCGCGTACATGCCAATTCTTCCGATCTTTAACGACGAACGCAACCTGGCGAACAACTATATGGTTGGAACGGACGAAGCCAACTATCCGCAATACTGGCAGGCACGTGTACACAAAAATCCGGTTATGTTCGAAGCATTTGACACACTTAACAACAAGACAGCCGATTCCGATAAAATTCTGAATGAGCTCAGTGTTGCACCATACTTGGAAAACTACTCTAAAAATAACCTGAAGCTCGAGACGATGTCCGGGGACTATACGGTCAAGCTTATTGCTGGCGGAGAAAAAATCGATGGTCTAGCTGATTTCCAGAAGAAGTTTAATGCCGAAGGCGGAGAAGCAAGCGCCAAAGAAGTTAACGCTTGGTACACTTCGAAATAAGTAATTAAAAATTCAGCAAGAAGGGCTTATTCAAAAGCCCTCTATTGCGTTCAAATTGGAGAGGAGAAATTAATATGACTAGCTATTCTTTCTCGCGGGAAGTTGAAACTTACAAGCATGCTGATGTTGTCATTATAGGGGGAGGCCCAGCCGGAACAGCCGCTGCCATTAGCGCATCCCGCAGTGGCAAAAAAGTTGTTCTGCTGGAGAAAACAGCACAGCTTGGCGGTATGGGGACTATCGCTAACGTTAGTGTTTTTATGCCGATTGGCAACGTGACAGGTATTTACCGAGAGCTGATTGCCGAGATGCTGGCTGAGTCACTTCCGGCAGGTCATGACGAATCGATAGCGCCGCAATATTCACCTTTCCTCATGCGCCAATATATGAATGAGAAGATGAAGAAAGAAAAGGTGGATGTCTACTTCCATTGTGAATTTATCGGTACGGTTCAGGAGGGCAGTAAGATCAAAGCCGTTATCTTGTCGACCCGGGAGGGTCTAAGAGCATTTGAAGGAGAAACGTTTATCGATTGTACGGGTGATGCTCGTGTGGCAATCGACGCTGGTGTACCATACACGACAGGTCGTGAAAGTGATGGGCTGACGCAGCCGATGACTCTTATGTTTATGATGCAAAACACGGGCAAGCCGGTAACGCCAATTTTGCCGGAAGGCTGTTATGAATACAAAGAGTTATCCGATTTGCCACAAGGCAGAAGATTGTATTGGGAGCAGAACAATGACGGTTCGCTGCTCGTCAACATGTCGCGTGTCAAAGCGAATGGATCCAAGATCGAAGACATTAATTACGCAGAGACGGAAGCGCTCAGACAGGTGTTCTCCATTGCTTACTATCTCCAGAAGACCGGCTTTGAGAATTATGCTCTGACCCATATCGCACCTCAAACCGGTACCCGTGAGACTAACCAGATCGTCGGTCTCTATACGTTAACCGAGCAGGATTTGACCAGCGGCGCCAGATTCTCGGACGTTGTTGCACAAACGAATTATGAGATCGATATTCATAGCCCTGATGCGAAGAAAACAACTGACGAGCGCAAAATCGACGGCTACGATATTCCTTATCGCTGCATGGTGCCGGAAGCTTTCGATAATCTTCTCGTAGCGGGCCGCTCAATCTCCGCTACTCATGTAGCGATGTCCTCAATGCGTGTGCAGGCAACTTGTTATGCACTTGGGCAGGCTGCTGGTATCGCTGCTTCTCTGTCAATTGATAACGCTGTCAGAATGGAAGAGGTATCCATGGACAAACTGCATAACATATTGGAAGATCAAGGTGTTAAGTTTATGAAATAGATGTAACCGCTTAAGAAGGAGGACATGACCATGTATAAGCTGCTCATTGTTGATGATGAGATAACGGTCAGGACGGGCTTGCAATCTTACTTCAACTGGTCCTCTTTCGGCATTGAAATTATGGGAGAGGCGGACGACGGGGATGTAGCCTACGAAATGATTGAACAGGAAACCCCCGACCTTGTCCTGACGGACGTCCGCATGCCGAATATGGACGGGATTACGTTGTCACGCCTGATTAACGAACATTATCCCCAGGTGAAAATTATATTTGTCAGCGGGTATGATGACGCTGATTATTTGAAATCCGCGATGAAAGTCAGTGCAGTCGACTATATCTTCAAGCCAGTAAATCTGGAGGAGTTAGGCTCTGTCCTGAAACGTGTCGTAAGCGATCTGGATGAAGCGCGTACCGAGCAGCAGAGGAAGGAAGAGCTTCAGGTAAGGCTGAAGGAAGGAATGCCGCTGCTGCGGGAAAGGTTCCTGTTGTCGCTGATCAACAGCGGTGTTCAGAAACAAGACATTCGGGAGAGGATCCATTTTCTTGAGCTAAACTTGCCTGAAGATGCTTCCTATTGGGCGTTTGTCATCTCGATTGATGATTTGGCTACTGTCGAAAGCGTCCGGAGCGAGAGAGACCGGCAGCTGCTTTGGTATTCGATCAATAATATTTGCCAGGAGCTGATAGACACTCATATGGACGGCTATGTTTTTGAACATCATACGGGTGAGTTTGCTGGGATTTTGCGATTGAACATGGATGGCGAAGGAGTAAGAGATGCCGCGGAGGTTCTGCTTGAGCTGGCCGGCAAGATCCGCGACAATCTTGAGTGCTGGCTGAAAATTAGTGTGACCATCGGGATCAGCGACCGTGTAACGGGTCTGGGCAACTTGACCAATTGCTACAAGCAAGCGCGCGAAGCGGTTAATCATAAGTGGTACTTGGGGAAAAATCGCATCATTACGATGGATAGTCTGGAAACACCGGAGCAGCATAGCGGAAGCTCCAGCCGGTACGAATTTGTTTATAACGAAGAGCTTACCTCCGCGCTAAAAGCAGCGGATTCAGAGAAGCTGCACGAAGTGTTGGATTCGATCTTTGTTGATTTGAATCGTAACCGTCCTGACGGATTAAAGTATGGACGCAATGTCTGTATGCAAATTTTTCTGGCCGCAGGTCAGCTGCTGCTGGAATTAAATATGCAGTCCGAAGAGCTGGAAACGGTGGAATCCTCGGTATGGGAGTCTCTGTTCGAGCGGGAGACGCTTGTAGAGATCAGGCAGATTCTTGAATCTTATCTGCTTGCTGTCTGTGAGCGTATCCGCGAGAAACGCACGGGCAAGGTAGCTAATCTCGTCGAGCGTGTCAAAGCCATTATTGATCGCAATTATGCGAATGGCAACTTGACGGTAACGGATATCGGCAAGGAGGTATTTCTGACTCCTACTTATGTCAGCCTGTTATTCAAACAAGAATCAGGACAGACGGTAGGCGAATATATGACGCAAGTACGTGTGGAGAAGGCGAAGGAGATGCTGCGTGATCCGCAATACAAGTTTTACGATATATGTTATGCGATCGGCTATACAGATCCGAGCTACTTCACCAAGCTGTTCAAGAAGATGACAGGTTTAACCCCAAGCGGCTACAGGGAGAAATATGTATAGGCAGGCAGGGGAGGCGCGCCTGAAGAAGCGCTCATATAAGAATGAAGGTGGCGGATGGATCCGTCGCCTTCTTCGCCGTATTGCGATCCCTCGCCAGTGGCTGATCGCTTATTTCATACTCATTGTGATTCCAGCAGCTGTAATCTTATACGGTTACTATGAACGCTCCGCTACGATTCTGAAGAACGAGGTCATGCGGACGATGCAGCTGACGCTCGAACAGGCGGGAAGCAATTTGTCCTACAGGCTGGAGCATATTGAAGAGATCAGCGATGCTGCCTTCATGAATAATAAATTGCACCAATATTTATCCGTCAGTGATACCGACAGCCTCATTGATACCCAGCTTGAAGTAGTCAAGGATCTGCGGAATTTGGTTGAATCCGTTCAATCGAATTCAGATGTATTCCGTGTAAGGCTGTTCGTGGACAAGTCGAAGCTGTACGCGGGAGAGAAGGTGAACTTTTTCTCACTTGAAAGCTTGATGGACAAGCCTTGGTACAACGATATTATTGCAGCCAATGGCAGTATTGTTTGGAGCGGTATTTATGAGCAAACCTTCCTGGAAGCGGGTAATGTCGATGTGCTCTCGTCAGCCCGGATGCTGCGTGATCCTGATCATTACGATAGAATTTCGGGAGTTATGATGATTGATGTGAAGGAGAAGATGGTCTCCGACTTATTATCCAAACTCGAATTCTCATCTGGAACGCAGGTCTACCTGGTGGATTCGGCAGGTACCATTATTGATCACACTGACCGGGCACGGATTGGGACCCAGATTGACAGCGAGATAAGAGATCGGCTTAATGCGAGCCGTGACAGTGACGGCCATGCCTTCCGGCTGCACAAGAATTCGGATGAAGTCATGTTTACAACCGTTTCTCCTACGAACTGGAAGCTGGTAGCGCAAAGCAACGGGGGCCAACTGTCGCCGCAGGCGGTAAAGCTGACTCAGCGGTCAAGCCTGACTTCCCTTTTGGAATATTTCGCATTGTTCACACTGCTGCCGTTTGTTCTGCTCGCCATTATCGTACGGGGAATGAACCAAAGGGTGAGGAAGGTCATTACGGTTATCCGCAGGGAAGGGACTGATAGTCTAGAAGAGCTGGCAGTTGTATCGAATAGTGATTTTCTCGTGCTGGAACGAAGTGTGGATCACCTGATCCTGCGTGTACGTACGCTTGTCGAAGAGAAATATTTGGCCGAAATTCATGAACGTGAGGCTCAGCTGCAGGCGCTTCAAGCGCAGATTAATCCTCATTTTCTGTATAATACACTGGATATGATTAATTGGATTGCCATCGGCAAGGGCGCGACGGATATTAGTCAGATGATTGACAGCTTGGCGAAATATTTCCGTTTAAGTCTAAACAAGGGCAAGAGCATCGTCAGTGTAGAAGATGAAGTTCGTCTGGCAGAGGTGTACCTTAATATCCAGCAAAGCCGGTTCCCGAACACGTTTGATGTCCAGTTTGAGGTAGATCCGCAGATCGCAAGCTGTCAGATTCCGAAGCTGATTTTGCAGCCCATCGTTGAAAACGCACTGCTGCATGGTATCCGGAAAATGAAGCATAAACGTGGCTTGATCTCCATTATCGTCAAAGAGGAGAGCGGCGATCTGATTATTACGATATCCGATAACGGTATCGGAATGGATGAGGAACGCAGCCAGCAGCTGCTGCGGGCAGCACCGCTGCCAGAGGAGAAAATGGACGGAATCGGCAGCTCCTATGGGCTGTTTAATGTGAACGAGCGCATCAAGCTGTACGCGGGAGATCACTACGGGCTCTCCATTACTTCGGAGCTAGGGGCCGGGACGACGGTGACCATTCGCCTGCGAGCAGAACTGCCGCAAGAATAATACGAAGCATTCGTACAACAGAGGCCGCATAAAATGCGGCTTCTTTATTTTGTATACCAATTGATTCGTTAGCAGGATGATAGTATTGGTGCTGCAACAAAACTAGGCTAACTCCGTCTATTAGGTAAATGTTGGAATTCGGATGGAGTGATAAAATGCGGAAGTTGTTACCTAAATTCTTTCTAATTTATTTAGTCGTGTTTGGCACATGGTTTATGGTTGAGCGTGAACCTGTCCATGCATGCTCTTGTGCAACAACACCTAACATCGAGGATCAGTTGAACCGAAAAACCGCTATTTTTACGGGGAAAGTAGTGAGTATAACCGAACCTGCTAAAAGAAACCTAGTATCCACTGCAGATGCAGTAAAGGTTCAATTCGAAGTGAAAACAGTGTGGAAGGGAGAGGTAAGCTCTCAGACGACTGTTTACACAACAAGGAGTTCAGCGAGTTGCGGATATGAGAATTTCGACGTGAATGAAGAATTTATCGTGTTTGCATATGGGGAACCTGATCATCTTGAAACTGGACTATGTGAAGGGAATAAGACTCTTGCAGCCGCACAAGAGGATCTTAAAGTACTGGGAGAAGGCTATGAACCCGCCAAGATCACACTCCCTCAAAAGGATCCTTCAGACACTTCTTCTGATAACAAAGGAACAGATAGCTCATTCATCATAATCATAATAGCTCTAGCAGCTTTCCTTACATTGCTCATCCTACTGGCCGTTTCATTAAAGAGGCGTGGTAAGAAACTTTGAAGTAAATTGAAAAAAGATTTAAAATCTTGGGTAAGTGAAAATAAAGCATAAGCTATGAAAAACAGCCCTGCCCATACGTCAAAGACGTTGCGAGCAGGGCTGTTTATTTATCTGTACGACACGCGTGTTATTTCACCGTAATTCGTATCGAAGCGGTCTTACCGCCAAAGGCTGTTTTGATCGTGGTGCTGCCTTTGCGGACCGCTGTAATTTTACCATCCTTGACGGTTGCGATTGACGTATTGGAGGAACTCCATACGGCGCTATCCGTCGCTGTCACCGGACTGCCGGTATAGTAGATGGCCTGCAAGTTGACCGTTAGCGTATCGCCAACCAACAACTGTGCGGATTTGCTGGAGAGCTGCAGAGATTTCAGCTTTGGCGTGACGGTGACAGGGACTTTAACCGTCTTGCCTTGATAAGTACCCTTCACTGTAGTCGTCCCCACATTGAGTGCTTTAACGGATGAGGAGCCGCTGATCGTTGCGATCTTCTCGCTTCCGACGACCCAATTCATCTTCGTGCCGATGGATACCTTCTTGCCGCTTTTGTAGTAACCTGTGACCTTGATCGACTTGGATCGTCCTGGGTTCAGTTCAAGCTTTGTTGGTTCGACGACTAACTTTACAATCTCTTCTTCGATCTTGACGCGAACAGAGACCGTTTTACTTAAGTAAGTGCCCGTCAGCGTAACGCTTGACGCCTCCAGACCTTTCATCGTTTTCTCTAAAAGCACGATATTGTCGGAGGTTGTGTTCCATTCGATCGCTTCCGAAATATCGGCTTCCTTGCCATCTTCATAGACGACGGTTACTTTCGGGAAGTCGGTCTCTTTGCCCAAAATAATGCTCAGATCCTTTGTTTCGGTCAATAACTTAATCGGCTTCAAATGAACGATAAGCTTAACTTCAACCTTCAGATCCTGCACGGTTCCCGTGAAGGTTGTCTCGCCTAGCTGCTTAGCTGTCCAGACACCTTCCTTTAGATCGGCGATTTCATCGTCTGAAACCGTCCATTTCACAAGCTTCGAAACGTCAATGCTGGAACCGTCGAACGTAGTTGCCGTTACTTTCGGCAGCTCATCTTCAATCCCTTTAAAGCTGTCAATTGTCGTTTTTTCTGCTTTCAGCTTGGTAATGCTCGGATATACCGTGACATCCATGCTGCGGCTTACGCCCCGGTAAGACACCGTGATCTTCGTTGTGCCAACTGCTTTTGGCGTCACTTTGCCTTGTGAGACGGTAGCGACGGTAACGTCGGACGATGTCCAGTCGCCTACAGTCGTAATGTCTGATGTAACATTCGAATTGCTAAGCACCTCGGCTTTAATCTGTAGAGGCGCATCCTGCAATTGCAAATGGTACTCCTTGTCGGGAGAGATCTTGATAGACTGGTATGGCGTCCGAACAACAACAGTGAGTGTATCGGTTACTCCGAGGTGGGACACCGTAACGATTGTTTTGCCTGCGCCCACTGCGGTAATGACACCTTTGTCCACAGTCAGCACCTTCGTATTGGCGCTTGTCCATTTGGCAATGCTGGTCACATCCAGCGTTCCGCCTGAGTTAGGTACCGCGGTTGCTTTCAGTAGGTAATCATCACCGCCAACCTCGAGCTCCAGAAGATTATTAGTTGGTTCGGGACTGATTAAGATAGACTTGTAAGGCGATGAGACGGTCAGTTTAATCGAGTCTGATTTGCCTTTATATTTGGCCGTAATGGTAGCCGTGCCAACGCCAACAAGCGTGATGACACCTTTGTCGACGGTTACAACGGATGAGCTTGACGTGCTCCACGTCGCGTCATCGCTAATGTTCTCGCCGTCTCCATCAAGCGTGAAGACAAGTGATTGTCCAAGAAGCACATCCGTTAAGGCAGCAGGAGCGGATAGACCGTTCTGCATAATTGTGACTTGGTCGTACACGTAATCCGAAGTCGCTTTAATGGTTATGGAGAAGCCTTTATAGGTAGCGGTGATCGTGGCTGTTCCTTTACCTACACCACTTAACACGCCTTTGTCGACTTTGACGATAGAGCTGTTGGATGATTTCCAGGTTGCGTCTGTTGTTACTGATTTTTTAGATGTCGCGCCCGATATAGTAGCCAGTACGTTGAGCCCGACGGTGCCGTCCTCCACGAACATTTCCAGTGACGACGTGCCGGTATTGTAATCGGAGTCCTCGTAGCTCCATTCGATGCCGGTCACGGTATCCTCCGCTGCATAGGCGGCTCCAGCCAGATTGCTCATGACTAGCGTCATGACTAACGCGGCTGCCATCCATCTGCGGGCTAACTTGAACGACAGAATTCTCTTGCTGTTCTCTTTCACTACATCCCTTCCCTTTCCTTGGAAAATGTTTCTACTCTTTATTGATTACGGCATTTGAAAGGTGAAAATGAACCTTAAATGCGAAACATTACAGTATGTAAACATATTGTCATATTTTACATACAAGTTTTTAAACGAATGGTAAGTAACTTTAGTTGCAGATAGAACAAAAGCAGCTCGCCCTCGGATGAGGACGTGCTGCTTTCATTTTTAAAATAGGATTGATCCTTATTTCGCTTGGTTGACAAGCCATTCGGCAAGCTCTTCCGTTTGGGCAAGAACAGCAATCGGGTCATAGTACCAGGAATGCTCCTCTGTCCATACATAGAGATGTCCGTTTTTGACAGCAGGGAGGCTGCTCCAGATTGGTTCTTTCTTAAAGTCGTCTACTGTTAAGGTGTTGGAGGTCAAGATGATATAATCTCCAGCATATTTGTCGAGTACTTCTGCTGAAACCTCAGCCCACTGTTTCTCCATGATCTCATCTTTGATCTCAGCAGGGGGAGTTCTACCCAGAGCTTGATAGACAGGTTGACCGCCACGACCAAAGTTATCGCCGTATACCCAAGTCTTGTTATCAGCATTCTCCATAATCGAGAAGGTAGCATCAGCAGGAATAACGGCATTAACCTTAGCTTTGGCTGCTGCAATACGCTCATCATATTTTTCTAACCAAGCTTTCGCTTCGGCTTCCTTGCCTAACAGTTCACCAAAGTAGGTCAATTCTTCATGAGCGTTTTTCAAATCTCCAAATGGAATCACAATAGTTGGTGCTATCTTACTTAGCTGAGCGTAGCTGTCTCCATTAGCTGTAATAATCAGATCTGGAGTTAATCCAAGGATTTGCTCCGCGGATGGTTTACCGTAGATGCCTGTATCTGCGACACCTTGCAGCGCTTCTTTAAAATAATAGTTTTCAAGTGTCAAGCCTGGTGCGCCAACAGGAATCACATTTAGAGCAATCAAGCTGCCCAAATATTCTTCTGCTACAATTCTTTGCGGGTGAACGGGTACTTCAATATCTCCGTTAACGGTTGTGATGGTTTTAACTTCATCCGAATTGGCAGGGGACTCTGTTGCCTCTGCTACTGGCGTTTCGGTTACATTTTTACCAGCATTTGCGGCGGTGTTATTCGAATTCGAATCAGCGGCTCCACAAGCGGCAGTGAAAAAGGTTAATAGAAGTATGATAGAAATAAAGACAAGCCTAGTGTATTTTTGTTGCGAAAACAATGGTATATCCTCCCCGGTTTAAAAATGATAATCATTCTCAAACCAAACTTTAAAGGATTCGCAAACAAATGACTATACCTTTTAATGATATGGGGTTATGCAAATTTATGATGCTCCGACATTACTCTGATTAGCTTGCTAAGCTGCTCTTGAGAAGAGAGCGGGTCGTATCCGCAGAACAATTCGGTATCATTAAGCACGTATACTCGATTTTGGCGTACGGCTTCAAGCTTTAACCAATCTGCTGAACGGAATAATTGGTAGATGCGCTTTCGAATATCCGAGTGGGAGGGAAGCGCGGTAATAAAGATATGATCTGCAGGGTAGGAGGATATGGATTCAATATCGACCTCAACATAGCCACGTGCCAATATCCCCTGTTCGAGTATCTTTGCAGGTGGACGAAAACCAAGATCATCATAAAGGATTTGGCAGCCTCTTCCATAGCTCGAGCTGAAGCAATAGGCTGTATTAGCACCTATTTCCCATACAATGGCGGTTCCGCGCAAACCAAGCTCTCGATCAAGCTGATCATTAATACCTGTTACTCGTTCATCATAATGCGCTAACCAATCCTCCGCTTTCAGTCTTTTATTTACAATGTCTGCAATCAGACGGAACTGCTCACGCCAGTTCATGGTCAAGAAAGGCAGTTCTAGGACGGGAGCGAGAGGAAGGAAGCGATGATGTTCCTCGGAGTTGTTGTAGCTGATAATGATATCGGGATTAGCAGCGGCAATTGCATCATAGTACGTAACAGGGGAGTGCCCATAGGGATTAAATTTTTGGCCAACTTTACCCGTTGTTCTTTGTTGCATTTGTTCCAGCCATTTCGTATACACTCCAAGCTCTGGCGTAATACCTAAAGCAATTAGAGATGCGGTGTGGTTCAGGTTTAATGCTGCGATACGTTTATGCTTTCGTTGATAGGCGGTAGGGGATAGTCCAACGGATTCTTTGAATTTCCGACTTAAATATAAACCTTCCTTATAGCCAACCTCTTGTGCAAGTGTATTTAAATTAGGTGCCCCTGTTAAAATACGGCGTTGAGCGCTTCGAATTCGGAGCAGCGTCAGATGGGCATGAAAGGTACGTCCCATATATTTACGAAACATGCGCGAAAAATGCTCCGGACTAATATTGGCCAGTCCAGCCATCTGTTCTCTTGATAAATCTTCGTTATAATGTGTATTCATAAATTGTAGAATCTGCTGAAGCCAGAAGCTGGATGGCTGAGTCCTAGCAGCGATCTCCTTTGACAACTCGGCAAGAAGATCAACAAAAAGCTGCTGCAGTCGAAATGGAGTTGAAGGGTTAGGCTCATTCCACAGGCTTTCTAATTCACCCGCCAGCCTGATTATATTAGCAGGACAACGGTGAAGAGGAACAGGATGCTCTAATCCCAATGGCTTGGAACCATCTGCTGCGATACCTTTATATGTGATCATGATTCCTCTAATGGATGTATGAGAATGAAGCCTTAGATCCAATGGTGGAATGGTATTGCATAGAAATACGCTTCCTCGTGAAATGTCATATTCCTGGTCGTATACGCAAAGTGTACCGTTCCCACCCCATACCATTAGGATACGGGAAAAGGGCGTTCCTACCTCTTCGCTATTATAGTTTACAGACCTCAAATTCGTTATGGAGACGGGCATATAAAAAGGATGGGGGATAGACATTGCTTTCTCCTCCTCTTCGTTGATAATCATTATCAGTTGGTCTGTTTGTATTATAGCAAAGCCAATTCGATATGACGATACGTAAGACGAAATGAGCATGTTGGTCAGATTAGATAGAGGTAAAGTTTACCATATTATTATTGAAACGTGAGTGTTCCGTCAGTCGAATGCGATTATAATCAACCTTCGTTTGAGATACGATAATGATAGAGTTTTTCCTATAATTGGTGGGAATCTGTCATAGAAAAACGGAGGTGCAACAATGGAAGGCTTTGCATGCTTGTATGTCATTCGCGGTGAGCCATACCGATCGGGCACCTGCATTAATCTGAACGAGGATGAGACGCTGGTCGGCCGGTTATCTAATCAGATGACGCCGGATATCGCTTTTACGAACCCTTTTCTTTCCCGAAAGCATCTCGTAATTAGAAAAGAGAAGGATAAGGCAGTGCTTTATGATCTGGGAAGCCGTCATGGTACGGAAATTAACGGAGTACGGTTAACCTCATATACGCCTTATCCGCTGAAAAACTTTGATATCATTAAGCTCGCCAAAGGGATGACGGTCATTCATTTTTCGTATCTGTTTGCCGATCAAACGATCGAGATTGAACCGTTCAGTACTACGAGGAAGCCAGAAGTCCCGGAATCGTCATTGTCGTTTCATTGGGAGAAGAGGGAATGTGTGGTGGAAGGCAAGCGAATCCCGATGTCTGAGAAGGAATTTTTACTTATTCGCATTCTATATGAGAATGCGAACCGGCTTGTCCCTCTTGAAGAAATCAAAGTAAGGGTATGGCCGGAACGTTTGCCTGGGGCAGGAGGTATCCCAGATGTATCGCTTGACGAATTAAACGCCTTGATCTACCGGGTACGTAAAAAATACGGAAAAGATACTTTCCTAATCAGTGCGGTGCGCGGCAGCGGATACCTGCTGGAATCGGAATTAATAACGTCATAAAAGAAGATGACTTCTGAATGTTTTCAGGAGTCATCTTCTTTTAATTCGCAGTCTCCTAAGTTTACACAAAAATTTGCGCTTTAATTGACTGGACACATTATTAAACGCTATAATTTCCTTATTGTGCAAAAATTTTCGCAAGAATTGGAGGGAGCTCGTATCAAACTCAAAGAGATTGCAAAAAAAGCAAATGTTTCAATTAGTACAGTCTCCAGAATCATAAACAATCAGGGCAACTTCAGCGAGGAAACTCGCAGAAAAGTATTGGATATTGCGAATGAACATTTAAAGCCAGGGACCGCTCCCTCCAAGCTCGTAGGTATATCCTATAATATCGTCGTAATCGTACCAGGCGATAATGACTTCTTTGATAATGACCCTTCTACCTCTGCGGACTTGAATCACTTAAAGGATGAATTTGAAGCATACGGTCATCAGATTCATATTGTGAAGCATTACACGGATATGCATTCTTCTCCAGCCTATAAGCTTTTGAGTGAGGAAAAAGTAGACGCAGCCATCATATTTGACCCTTTTGTGGGCGATAAGATGTTTGAGGAATTTAATAAGCTCGGAATTCCGTATTTGTTTACGAATGGTAGGGTCTATAAGTCCGGTCAAAACTATATTGACTACGATAACCGAAAAGGCGCTTATGAGGTCATTCGATATTTGCATGGATTGGGTCATCGGAAAATCGGGATGATTGCAGGGCCTAAAAATCATCTAGTGAACTCAAACCGGCTGGATGGATGCAAAGACGCCTTTCGTGATTTAGAAATGCCATGGACCGACACCAATGTTGTGATGGGCTCATTTGATCCTGCACATGGTTATGAGGCAGTGAAACAATTGATGAGTGATCAGCCGTCAATAACGGCGATTTTCGCATTTAACGATATCATTGCATATGGGGCTATGAAGGCTTTGGCTGAGATGAATTTCCGTATTCCTAAGGATGTCTCCTTGGTTGGTTTTGATGATCTAAAGCTCTCGGAGTTCATGGTTCCGCCATTAACGACCGTTCGAAGGTTTAGATATGATATCAGTTCAATTATCGTAAAAGTACTGACTGAATTGATAACAAACAAGAACATCTCAGAGGTTTTCATTAGTCTTAAGACCGAGTTCATTGAGCGGGAATCATGTTCAAAGGTAGTGGCTAAGCTGTAAAAAGCTCTCTTTGTGAATGGATCCGAATAGCCGTCCTCCGATCATATGATGATCGGAGGACGGCTATTTTTCATTTTCGGAATGATTCTCATTGACGAAGCAAACGATGGTAGAATATACTAAGAGCGCAAATTAGTTGCGCAACTAATTTGCGTAAATTCACTAATCTGGGAGGGATGATTGATGAAGGGGATTTATTCAAGGTCAGTATTGAAAGCGTTTTCTGTTTTGCTATCAATTGTGTTACTGACAGGAGGTTTTGTGTTGCCGTTTCCTGATAAAGCGTCAGCAGCGGTTGGTCCAATTACGGTTAATTTAACGGAAACGCAAGAGGCGTTCAAAAATCCATTAAAGGGATTTAGGCCAACCCGGTTCATGAATGACACCAGTTTTTCGGATCAAGAGTACGGGACTGTGTTTAAGCACTATATCAAATACACCGATCTGGAGAATGCAGCATCTGACTCCGTCCAGAAGATTAAGGATTGGAGCAATACGGCCTGGGCAGGGATTGAAAATCAGAATAAAAAGGTCATCCCTCGCGTGTTTATCGTCTACCCGAATGGCGGGGAGTATTGGCCGGAAGGCGTTCCTCATGGAGACGTGACGACACAATGGACAACGGAAACCTTGAAAAACCGTCTGACAGCTTTTATTCAGAAGCTTGGTCAAGCATGGGATAATGACCCCAGAGTCGCTTATGTTGAGTTAGGTTTATGGGGGAATTGGGGAGAGCATCATATTTGGCCGGATAAGCTTGCCGACGGGACTGACCGGATGCCGCTCACCTTCCAGACCGCGTTAGGTGACGCTGCTTCGCAAGCTTTTCAGAACAAAAAGGTTCAAGTGCGATATCCCGATACCTTCACAAATTATAATTTCGGCTTCCTATGGGATTCATTCGCTTTAATCGATGATCTTTCAGGAGGAGAAGGCATTGTTGCAAGAAATGTTTGGAGAACGCAAGTTAACGGTGGCGAGGTTGCTTACGATTGGGGACAGAAGGAAATTCAGCCGGGAGATTCGCCTAATGATACGTTAAGCGATCCGAACCATCGGAACTATGTCATCGACTGGATCAAAAAAACACATACAACAAGCTTGGGATGGATTGATCTGTACGATGCAGGCAATACCGCTGTCTCGCAAGGAGCAGCATTGATGCAGAAGGAATTTGGTTATCAATTCGTCATCAACCAGGCTACATATTCCGGAAGCGTGCAGCCAGGCGGTTCGATGAATGTTTCCTTCTCCGTCGTGAACAAAGGGTCGGCACCGTTCTACTACAACTGGCCTGTAGAAGCCAGCTTGTTGAGAAGCGATCGTACCGTAGCTTGGAAGGGTATATTTAATGGTGCTGACATTCGGAACTGGATGCCGGGTGACGATTGGAATAGCACGACCCGTCAATACAATCAAGCGCCAGCCGTTCAACAGGTTTCCGGTGCATTTACCATTCCATCGAATATGCCGGCGGGAACATATACCTTGGCGCTTTCCATTCTTGACCCATTTGGTTATAAGCCAAGCGCTAGATTTGCCAATACGAACTACTATACAGGCGGCAGAACTCCGCTTGGTAAAGTGGGAATCGGTATGGATCCCGCTGATCAAAATATCGGGCCTTTCAATCTGTTAAAGCCAGATAATACGCTCTCGTATAACCTGACCCAAACAGCATATGATGGCGGCTATAGTGGCGGCGGAAGCACAGATACTCAGGCACCAAGTGTTCCGGGGAATCTGGCAGTAAGCGGCACGACTTCAAGTAGTGTCAGTCTGACGTGGTCGGCCTCAACCGACAATGTAGGTGTGACCGGCTATAATCTTTACCGTGGGGGCGTATTGGCAGGCTCAGCGACAGGCACCGCCTTTACGGATACGGGACTTAGCCCAAGTACGAATTACAGCTACACTGTCAAAGCAAAGGATGGAGCGGGGAACACATCCAGTGCAAGCAGCTCTGTAAGTGTGACCACTAGCGCTTCCGGAGGAGGAGGTACATCAACGGCTTATGAAGCAGAGGCTGCTGCAAATACACGGACTGGAGCGGCGGTTATTTCCACTTGCAGCACCTGTTCAGGAGGCTCGAAAGTCGGGTATGTCGGCAATAATGATGGCACTTTACAATTTAACGGAGTAAGTGCGGCAGCAGCTGGATCGTATACAATGACCGTTTCTTACCTCAGCGGCGAGGCTCGTTCCGCTCAAATACGTGTGAACGGCGGCTCAGCTGCAACACTCAATATGCCAAGCACAGGAAGTTGGACGGCAATTGGCACCGTTACGACGCAAGTACAGTTGAATGCAGGCAATAATACCATCCATTTCTCTAACCCAACAGGATGGGCTCCTGATTTTGACCGCATTCAGATCAGCGGCGGCGGTAGCGCCGGAGATACGCAAGCACCAACTGCGCCAACGAATCTGAGCTTATCTGCTAAAACATCGAGCAGTGTGAGCTTAGCATGGACTGCTTCAACAGACAATGTCGGCGTATCGCAGTATGTCATCTACAGAAACGGGAATCAAGTCGGCACGTCAACAGCGACTAGTTTTACGGACACAGGCTTGAATGCCAACACAGCATACACGTATACGGTAAAAGCTAAGGACGCAGCTGGCAATCTATCGGCTGCTAGTGCAGGGATTAATGTAACGACCAATGCAGCAGCTGGAGGAACATTGATGGTAGATAACTTTGATAACTCGCCGAGCTGGCCTGGTAGCAACGATCTTGGCAAATGGGCAGGTGCAAACAGTTTCGTAAATAATGCAGGCGTTATTGATTCAGGCGCATTAAAGCTCGAGTATAACAATAACGGATGGTTAGGCACGGATATTACTCAAAACATCGGCAGTTACTCGAAGATGATTATTCGCATCAAAGGTGCAAACGGCGGTGAGCAAAGTCATATGCAGCTCACGCTTGGCGGAGTAACTCAGACACTGGCGGATTTCAGCGGGGATACGGTTACAACGAGCTATAAGGATATTGCTATTAATCTGGTATCAAAAGGTGTGGATCGCACCACCCCTGGCCAATTGACGATGACATTTTGGCACGGAGGCAACAGCACCATCTGGATAGACGAGATTGGTTTCGAGTAAATGAATCAAAATAGGCTCAAATAAAAAGTTACTGGGCAAACATGAAAAGAGAGGCAGCATCATGCTGCCTCTCTTTCTTGTTGATCCAACGTAATGACCTTGTCGGGGGAGTGATGTATTCAGAGTGTACTCAAGATTTGAGCTATGTTGGATTATATACATTAAAATGAAGCTTTTTCGCACAGTAACTTAAGCCATGTTGGATTGCATACAGTATAATTCCATTCATTTGAATGACAGAAGTCCATTTTTTGATATTTACTGGAGTAATTCCAACGTAGCTTCGGGCAGCATCCTCATTATCTGATTTTAGTGGAGTATATCCAACGTAAGGGAGGACGGACTAGAAGCTGGTGCAAAAGATTGACGGAACAGCTTCATATCTACAACGGCGCCGCCATTCAGCCTGGAATCCTCGGCAGCGAAGGCCATCAGATGACTTTCCAGTGAGGCTTGGGCGGAGGTCAACGTATCGATATATCGCTCATTCCGCAGGTCGGAGACAAATTGCCGCATGATCCCGTCGTCGCCGCCTTGATGACCGCTTTTGCTGATTGGGATTTGAGTGACAGTCTGCATGCCGGTTGAAAACTCAAATAGATCGATAGTGCTGCTTAGTAAATCGCCGCGAATTTCTCCTTTGGTTCCCATCACTTGGACGATCCGATTCATATCCCGCGTAAACCCGCTCATGCTGAACATAACGGTAACGCCATTCTCGAATTCCATATTTACCGTTTGATGATCGACGACATTATTATCCGTCCGATAGACACATTTGCCATAGGGACCTCCCAGTATGGCGTTCATTCTATTTGCCTCGGTAGGGGGATCAGCTATTAGTGCTGCAAAAGGGTTAGTTTCAATATCTTGCATATAGAATCTTAAGGCCGAATAGGGACAGGTAGATTCTACTTCGCAGCCATCCGTACATCGGTCAGTCGAGCCCGCCGGCGCATTTTCGATCCGGAAGTGGCTTAACGAACCAAAGGAACTAACCTTCGTACAGTCTGCATCAACAATCCAGCGAATCAGATCCATGTCGTGACAAGATTTGGCCAATATCATTGGACTTGAGAGAGTGTCGTTCCGCCAATTGCCTCGGACAAAGCTATGAGCGTAATGGAGGTAGCCGACATTTTCGTTATGTTGAATGGACATAACTTCTCCGATAGAACCATCACTGATGAGCTGCTTCATTTTTTGCCAGAAAGGAGTGTATCTCGAAACGTGACAGATCGAGAGTAAGCGCCCTTCTTCACGGGCGATGGCCTCCATTTCGACGCACTCATTCGGGTTGTTGGACATTGGCTTCTCTAGAAGAACATGATAGCCCTTTCTGAGTGCGGCAACCGTAGGCTCGTAATGCATCTGATCCTGCGTACAGATAAGGAGCGCATCACAGAGCTTGGGCTCGTTCAAGAACTCTTCCCATGTGGAATAAAGCTGCTCTGAGGTTAGGTTTAGGGCTTCAGCAAATCTCATTCTTCTCTCTTCGTTTGGTTCGGCAACGGCGACCACCTCTACCTCGCGGGGAAACCTCTGAACATACGGCATATAGGATAAGAAGCCTCGTGCTCCTGCTCCTATTACAGCTAGTTTGATTGTTTTCATAAGCTGATCTCCTCAAAGTAACGATTTATATTTTTCGATACCATGGCAACCGGGAAAGAGGTGTATTCACTTCGATTTGTGCAGGGCCTTCAACTATGCTTTCGTCGTCACCAAGCCATCGGCCTTCCGGGAATTGAATCACTCGAGTTCTCTGTCCCTTTATTAACACCGGAGCTACCAGAATGGAGTCACCAACCATGAATTGATCTTGAATCGTATGATAGCCTTGCTTCGGAAAAACAAATTCCAAACTGCGCATGATAGGAAGTCCATCTTCAGCAGCTAGGCTCGCAAGTTCAAAGAGATGAGGGCCTACCTTCGTTCGGATCTGTACAGCGTCCATACACCAGGATAATTCATCTCCATTTAGTACACGCCAAGGTGCCATGGAGAACTGCATGACTGGGAATAAAGCAGAGCATTGAACAAAACGGATAAAGAGCTCAGAATCAAAACAGAAATCCGGTGAATTAATGTCACCATCCATTCCGCCGCCAATCATATCAGGGCAATTATAGGCATATCCCATCAAGCCTTGAGCGATGGCATTAGGGATTAATCCCCCGAGTCCAGTCGCATCCCATGTATGTGTTTTATCGCGCTGCCTCTGAATGAGTGCTTGCCCTCCGAGCTTCCAGCACATGCGTAATTCGCTAAGAGAATATCCGATTCCCAAGCGGGCATAACATTCGCAATCTTCCATTGGGAGGATAGGACGTGACCATGCAACATCCTGGGAAACGTCATCCAATAGGCCTGGCAGCACAGGTTCTCCCGCATCGAGCTTGAAGCCGTCAACTCCATAATCTTCTACTAACCTATCTAATTGCCGCTTAAACCATGCGGATCCTTCTGTGGTTGTATAGTCAACGACCGCACTGTACCCATTCCACCATCTCCTTAGGACAGGGGTGCCATCAGCATGCTTCATTAATAGACCTTTGTCACGTAATTGCCGGAAGGTGATACTGTCAGGACTTACATATGGACATACCCAGAGCATCACCTTGAACCCTAGTTCGTGCAGGGAATTAATCATTCCAGCAGGGTCGGGAAATCGATGCTTCTCAAAGTCCCACGTTCCGTAGTCTTGCATCCAGTTATCATCAATGATTAACACACCTGGTGGGAAGCCGTGCTCAATAATAGATCTCGCATAATTAAGAAGTTTGTCCTGAGTTGGTTCATAAAACATTTCTACCCAAGTGCAGTATTGCGGCGCCAAAAAGGCTAGTTTGTCAGGCGTATCGCCGGAAGGCGGGAAATGGTTCATGCATGCATGCTGGTAAGCGCCTTGAAGAGTAATATGACCCTCCTCAAGCTTAATCTTCTGCTCGTGGTTGATTGTAACGGTTCCCTCATTAAAAGAGAAAGCAAACGGTTCTTCACTCCAAATATATCTTCCTAGATTAGAAAGTAATAAGGGGGAAGCTTGGTTATCGTCCGTCAAACGCAAGTCACGCGAATGCGGCCCGTCGCCAAACGGCATAAGATGTCCTTCATTTATAACGCCTCCCCACCAGAATTCTCCTGGCTCTCTTTGCAATACAGTAATCGTCATCGCAGACACTCCCAATCTGTGTTATGAAATAATTTGCGCAATTATTTACTGATATTATGGAGGAATATGTAATCGAATGCAAACCTTTTTTCATCTTAACAATAAGGCATGTAATCTTAAAAAAGGGGCATTTAAAGCGGTTATACATATCGATTACACTAAACATGTAAAGAGGCAACACAATTTGCATTTACGCAAATTTTTGCCTAAACACTCAAATTCATTAGGGGGATGTCAAATGGTGAAGAGAAACAAATTTTCATTCATGTTAGTGGCTGTGATGATGGTCTTATCTTTAATTACTGCAGCATGCGGCAACAACTCGAACAACAGCTCGAACAACAAACCGAGTAACAAACCAGACAACAGTGCAAGCAACAATGCCGGGGAAGCAACTGAAGCGCCTAAAAAGAACGTCACGCTTACCTATGCGATTTGGGATAAAATTCAACAGCCAGCGATGGAAGCCATTGCGACAGAGTTCACTGCACAAAATCCAAATATTAAGGTGAAGGTCGAAGTCATCCCATGGGGCGATTATTGGACAAAAATGTCCGCTGCTGCTCCTGCAGGAACATTGCCTGATGTGTTCTGGATGCACGGAGGTCAATTCGCTACCTATGCATCTGGTAAATTCCTTGAGCCGATCACTAGTAAGGTAGAGGCTGGAGAAATTGATCTGAACAACTATGCTGCGAATCTTGCTTCCATTTATACGCTGAACGGCGAGAACTATGGCATTCCTAAGGATTTTGACACAATTGGTTTGGCATATAACAAAGAACTGTTCGACCAAGCGGGCATTGCTTATCCAGATGACACTTGGACTTATGCAAAGCTGGCTGAAGTTGCTAAACAGCTGAGCCAACCTGACAAAGGCATCTATGGTTTCGGAGCGAAGATGGACACGCAAACCGGCTATTGGAACGATATTTTGGCTAATGGCGGTAAAATTATTGCCGATGATATGAGCAAGTCGGGGTACGATGACCCAGCTTCAATCGAAGCTTTGCAAGCTCGTTATCAAATGACGGTTGACGGAGCTTCTCCAACTCATCAACAAATGACGGATATGGAAGCAACTGAGATGTTCAAATCCGGCAAATTAGCGATGATCTTCGACGGATCCTGGCGGATCAGCGATATTGATAGCAGCGATATTATTAAGGGGAAATGGGATTGGGCGAAATTGCCTATGGGCAAAGTGAAAAGAGCTAATATCATCAACGGCCTTGGCAACGTTATGGCTGCAAGCGGTAAAAACAAAGAAGAGGCTTGGCAGTTCCTTAAGTTCCTGGGGTCCCAAAAAGCAGCAGAAATTACAGCTCAAATGGGTGCAGCTATACCAGCATTCAACGGTACACAAGATGCATGGCTGACTTCGAGACCATATTTGAATCTGAAAGTATTCACGGAGCAAGTAGGAGATGCAACTCCTTATCCAAGTGGTTCGATGGCGTATCCGGTATGGTTCGCGAAAGAGCCTGAGATTATGTCCCAAGCATGGGGTGGAGCGATCTCGGTAGAAGAAGCTGCGAAGAAGGTTGCTGAGATGATGAATCAAGCAATCGCGGATACAAAGTAAGTATTGACCAAAAGGAAAGTGATTCAGGAGACGTTCCTAGCAATTAGGAACGTCTCGAATGAATAGGGAGTGGTGAATTTGAATTCCAGAAGCAAATATGTGTGGGCCTATTTCATGATTGCGCCAACTCTCATAGGCACATTGGTTTTCTGGGGTTGGCCGGTTGTTCAATCGATTTTGCTGGGATTCCAGCATTCTTCAAATTTCGGAACCGTTAACCATTGGGTTGGATTTGATAACTATGTCAAGTTAGTTCATGATCAAGAGTTTTGGCAGAATTTACGTAACACGCTGCTTTATGTGGCTATGTTTGTGCCCGTTACACTCGTGCTCTCTACCTTGTTTGCTGTTCTGCTAAATACGAAGGTCAAAGGGGTTTCCCTTTATCGTGTTATTTTTTTCTTGCCTCAGGTGACTATGCCTGCCGCGGCCGCGATGGTATGGGTTGTCTTATTTGCTAAGGACTTTGGACTTATCAACCATTTATTGGGGACGCATGTTGCGTGGCTGTCTAATGGCAATTATGCGATGATCGTGCTCGTTATCGTTGGCGTGTGGGGGGCCATCGGCATGAATATGCTGCTTGTTCTCGCAGGCTTGCAAGGGATACCGAAATCCCTTTATGAAGCGGCAGATATTGACGGCGCCAAGCGATTTAACAAGTTTCGCTTTATTACGATTCCAATGTTAACGCCAACCTTGTTTTTCACAAGTATCATCCTATTAATTGGAGCGACGCAGATCTTCGACTCTATCTATCTGATTATCGGAAAGACGAATGTTGCGCTTCCGTCGGTTCGCTCGCTTGTATATGCCTATTACCAAAACAGCTTCATTTATAATGATCGCAATTATGGCGCTTCCATTATCAACGTATTACTGATGATTAACCTTGCGTTGACAGGCATTCAATTTGCATTCCAGAAAAAATGGGTCTACTACGACTAAGGGAGGGGGAGACCTAACTATGCACAGCTTATCGCCTAGGAAGATCAATCTGGTTGTTCATATCATTCTTATTATCAGCGCCATCGCTATGCTTGTTCCATTTGTATGGATGGTACTGACTTCGCTGAAGACAACGACGGAGGCTACGCAAATTCCGATCCGTTATTTTCCGGATGCTCCTAGCCTTAGAGGATATATTGAGGCAATCAAGCAATCAGAGTTTCCGCATTATTACCTCAATACGATTATTTCAGCGGTAATGAAGACCGTGTTTCCGGTTATTTTTAGTTCAATGGCGGCGTATGCCTTTGCTCGAATAAAGTTTCCAGGAAGCTCCTTTCTGTTTGTTTTGCTTCTCTCGGTCATGATGGTGCCGAATCCTGTTTTCTATACGCCGCAATACATGATGATGAGTGACTTGGGACTCGTCAATACCGTTACTGCTCTTTGGATTTGTTCATTGATCAGCCCGTTTGCTACTTTTCTTCTAAGGCAATTTTTCATGGGCATATCAAAGGAATTGGAAGAAGCCTCCGTTCTGGATGGCTGCAACCCGTTCCAAATTTATTGGCATATCATGCTTCCATTAGTTAGGTCGGCTTTAGTAGCTATTGTTATTATTCAGCTGCAGTGGGCTTGGAATGAGCTGCAATGGCCGCTTATTATTAACAGCTCTCCAGAGAAGATGACCTTATCATCAGGCATAGCGACGTTAGTGTCTATGTTTGGAACAGATTACCCGGTGTTAATGGCAGGTGCCTTTATGGCGGTAGTTCCGATGATTATTCTCTTCTTTGTATTCCAAAAGCAATTTATTGAAGGGATTGCCTTCAGTGCGACAAAAGGTTAATAGGTATCCGGACTTCTGTGAGTCCGGATTAACTTGTTGCGCATTGATAGCGCTTTCAAATTTAAAGGAGGATTTTGATGAAACGATTATCCGTGCAAGATCTTAGGAAATCATCATTAAAAGTGATGCTCATTGTAAGCTTGCTATTGAGTACGTTCTTTGGGAATAGTCCAAGCAGAGTAAGTGCGGACCCAGCCCCCGCTTCGGCGAGTGTACCAACGAATCCCTATCCGAGTCCTGCGGTGGATAGTGCGCTAACCAAGCATGACCTGACCTATGCCCCAAGCCCGCTGGACAATCCGTTAAAAGGTTTTGCCCCGTTCTATCCGTGGGAAACGGAGACTTCATTCCCCCACAGCTTGGAATGGTATTATATCCCGCTGAAAGCGGTAATGAATGGCCCAGATTCCTATACCTTTGATGCTGGTCTTGAGCCAGCGCTAAATGCCATTGCGGCAAGAGGAAATCAGGCGGCGATTAGAGTCTATCTGGAGTATCCGGGTAAAGAGGATGCTATACCGGCGTTTATTCACGACAGTGGTGTTGCTATGCGTCATAACGATACCTTTAACCAGGACGAACCTGATTATGACGATCCGTTAATGGTAACGTATTTGACAAACTTTATTAAAGCTTTTGGTGCAAAGTATGACGGAGACCCGCGTATTGGATTTATTCATATGGGTCTCGTTGGTTTATGGGGGGAGTGGCATACTTACCCTTATGATGAGGATGATGCAGACGGGCTGCCGAACTACATGCCAAGTGCAGATACAATCGAAGAACTTTTCACCGCATATGATACGGCTTTCGATCAAACGAAGTTAGAGGTCCGATATCCAGGCCTGCCTGGCGCATCGGAATACAATATGGGCTATCACGACGACTCCTTCGGATATAAGGAAGGTGATCCGCTGCAAAGCGTAACGCAGCCTGAGAGTATGGGCGGAGCCTATTATTCGTTCTTAACCAAGATGCTGGAATCTGGTTCGGAGAACAAATGGATAACGGAATCGGTTGGCGGTGAAGTGCGGCCAGAAATTCAGAGCAATTTCTTTACTGGCGGCGCTAATGTGGATGATGCCATGGATGATATTGAACTGACTCATGCGACGTGGATGATTAACCAGGGTGGTATCAGCAACTATGATGCTAACAATGCAGTCGTTGCCGCGGGCGTGAGAAAGATGGGCTACGACTTGAATGTGAAGAGCTCCTACTATAATGACGTTGTTCAAGGTGACCCGCTTAAGGTTGGCGTAACCATTCAGAATAATGGTGTTGCACCTTTCTCTTATCCTTGGAAAGTAGAGCTGGGAGTTAAGAGTGCATCGGGTAAGCTTGTTAAGCAGTGGGATACAACATGGGATATGACCAAAATTATGCCTTCGGAGATCAGAACGTACCCCGAATGGAATGTATCTGGCGATCCGAAATATGTCCCATTTGGTGAACCCTATTATTTCGATACAACAATTGCTGAACCAGACTTGAATGATGGTTACTACTATTTAGTGATGAAGGTCGTTAATCCGTTAGAGGCTATTAGCAATAAGGCGAAAAAGGTAGGATTTGCGAATACGGATCAAGACAGTGCAGGTTGGCTGAATTTGGGGCCAGTACGGGTAGGAGATTGCACTTCACCTTGTTCGGAGCCTCCAACTTCACCGCCGGCGCCGCCAAAGCGCTTACTCGTAGATGATTATGACGGTACGCCAGCCTGGTCTGGAGAGACTGCAAATGATTTGAACCAATGGACCGGATCTAGCAATTTTGCCAATGGGAATGGCGCTGGTGTTGTTGAGAATGGCGCATTAACGCTGCAATATAAGAATATGTCACGTATGGAGACCAATATCGGACGAAACCTTGCAGATACAAGCAAACTGGTTATCCGGGTGAAAGGAGCCGCCGGAGGCGAAGAGAATCAGGTCAATGTCAGTATTGGTGGTAAGACGAAAACACTCGCACAATTCAGTGGGGATACGATAACAACAAGCTATAAAGATATCGTAATCGACTTGCCTGCTAAAGAAGTAGATTTATCACAAACGATCTGGAGCATTGCGATCTCACAAGCTGCTTGGGATACTACCGGTACAATCTATATAGATGAAATCTACTTTACAGACAAGTATGAATCAGATACGGATCCTGGTACGGATCCCGGCACTGATCCAGGCACCAATCCTGGTTCAGGTTCTGGTTCTGACAAACCGGGGCTCATAGACGATTTCGAATCCTATGCAGATAACGCTGCTCTTGGGCAAGCATGGACGGAAGCATGGTCAGACAAACCTGGCTCCGTTACAAGAGCACTTGGAGAGTCGAGCGGAAGCAAGGGCTTAAAGCTTTCGACTGCAATTGCTGATTCGGAGTGGTCGAATATCATTCATTCCATTCCTACAGAGAAGAAAGACTGGTCCAAGTATGACGGGTTAAGCTTCTGGGTGGACAATACAACAAACGATAATAAGGATTTCAGCTTAAATGTCGCACTTCAAACCCCTGTTGCGAAAGGCGAGTTTGGGCTGAAAGAAGGCGGGTCGGCCTTAACGATCTCATCTGATGGAAGCTGGCACCCTGCAGCATTTAATGGAAGCTCGCTTAATGTTCCTGCAGGTTTCAAGGGTGTCGTGAAGATTGCTTGGGATCAATTTGTTCAATCCGCATGGCAGTGCGACGGTGTTCAGGCAGACTGCGCAGCCGCGCTTGATCCAAGCGAAGTAACCGGACTTCAGTTCGGATACCCGCCAGCGGGCTATAGTCATAACGTCATCACCATAGATGACATCATGCTCTATCGGGCAGATAAAATATTGGATGATTTTGAATCGTATGCAGATGATGCAGCTTTGCAAAATATCTGGAAGATAGACTGGGAATCCGGAGAGCCGTCTACGCTTCGTACGATTGACCATGTGAATGTCTCGAATGGCAGTCAAGCAATGAAGTTTTCTGTTTCTCCTCCTCCGGGCAAAACGACATCCGATTGGGTAAACATCAAACGTGCAGCCTTTAACCAGGCGGATTCAGATTGGTCTGCTTTTGACGGACTCACCTTCTGGGTCAACAATACGTCGCCAAGCAGCAAAGCAATGGACCTGAACATTTCGCTTGTAACTGATGCGCCAAAAGGCGAGTTTTCTTTAAAACAAGGAGGAACCGTACAGTTCTATCAAGCTGCTGAGGGCTGGGTATCAACCACTCTTGGTGGAGGCTCCCTATCCATCGCTGCAGGTTACAAAGGAATGGTTCGAATTCCTTGGAGCTCATTCATCCAATCGTCATGGCAAGGCTGCGACGCTTGTGACGCTGTGTTCAACTCTAGCAAAGTGCTTCAAATTCAATTCGGCTTTGGTCCAAAAAACCAATCTGACAATGTTCTCAGCATTGACCAGATTAGCCTCTATGCGTTAGCCGGCAGAACCAGCGGATCAGGGGGAGGTTCAACAACAGAGCCTGTTGACCACCCGGCACCGCCAGCTTGGGCAACATCTGCAGGAACGGATGCGCTTGCTTATCAAAGTGCACCTGTAGACAATCCGCTCAAGGGCTTCCTTCCTTTCTATGATGCAGCGGAGGAATCTTATTTCACGGAGGGCGATGATTGGAGAGACCAGCCAACACAGCTGCCTTATAGCATGGAGTTCTTCTATCTGCCGCTTAATAAGCTGATGAACAACCTGAATGACTTTAATTGGACGGAGCTGGACAAACGGCTTGATGCTGTAGCATCCAGAGGTAATCATGCCGTATTTAGGGTCTATCTGGACTATCCGAATAAGCCTTCAGGTATACCGCAATTCCTGTTAGATGAAGGGCTGGAGACGTATACCTATTCGGAATACAACAATGGTAAGGATGCCACGAGTCTAGCGCCTAATTATAATGATGAACATTTGATGGAAGCTTTGGACAATTTCATCGAGGCGCTTGGAGCACGTTATGACGGCGATCCTCGTATCGGATCTTTGATGATCGGATTGATCGGCTTCTGGGGTGAATGGCATACGTACCCTTATGACGGGAATATCAAATCACCAAACTTAATGCCAACCGACGTCAATCTGAAGCGGGTTCTTACCGACATGGATAATGCATTCAACGAAACACAGCTCGTATTGCGTTACCCGATGGATAACAGTACCCTCAAAACCAAAGATTTCGATGTTGGTTATCATGATGATTCCTTTGCGTTCCAGACACTCCCGCCAAGTCTTGGAGGGCAAGGCTGGCACTTCTGGGGAAGAGTTAACGATGCTGGGGTAACGGATTTCTGGAAAACAAACAGCATGGGCGGAGAGATGAGACCGGAAATTCAGGTGAAGATGTGGGACAATGATCCGCCAGTGTACAATGAACCATCGACACCTATCGAGGGTGCCCAAGGTGAAGATTACTACACAAGTCTAGATTTGACTCATGCATCCTGGTTAATTGCACAAGGAATATTCCAAACTCCACTGGAGTCTGCGGCACTAGCAAGAGCTACAGAAGGATCACGCAGCATGGGCTATGAATATTATGTGCCCGCAACCTATCTGGACGCATCGGATGGAAGCTTGAAGGTAGGAGTAGAACTTGAAAATAAAGGAGTAGCACCGTTCTACTACAACTGGAAGGTAGAGCTTGCTGCGCAATCAGAAGATGGCATTGTGAAAATATGGGAACCAGAATGGGATCTGAAGGATGTTCTTCCTAATACGAATGGATTCGATAACAACAAGCTGTTTGAATCCACTATTAATCCGGAGTTAAGTAATGGAAGCTATCAAATATTGATGCGTTACGTGAATCCACTAGAGCAGATCAATGCAGACGCGAAGAAATTCCGTTTCGCTAATGCGGAGCAGAATAGTGATGGATGGCTGAATCTGGGTCGTGTAGACGTATCGAATAGTGATGCCGCGGCACCAGTAAGGGTTACGGGTTTAACGGCGAATACGTCAAACCAAATTCAATTGACTCCAGACTCCAGTGCCCAAATTAGTGTGACAGTAGCACCTGCAGAAGCTAGCAATAAAAGAGTAGTATGGTCTTCGAGAAACACGAAGGTCGCCTATGTATCTGCTACTGGCTTAGTCAAGGCTGTTGGCGTTGGCAGCACCGTTATTACGGCTAGGTCTTCTGACGGTAATCTGGAACAGCAATTCCAGGTGACGGTTGCGTCTGGTTCAACTTCGAACCCGTCCACTGGCGGCACATCTTCTGAGCCAGCTTCAGTGTTTACGGAGAACGGAATCAAGCTGGGACAAAATGCGGTAACCATTATTCCATCAACAAATGGTGTAATTGAAGCAACTATTGATTCGAAGAAGCTTCTGGATGCGTTCCAAGCTCTTCACAACAAACCAACTAGTGTTAAGTCAAATTCGGTGATTATCGAATTGAAAAACAATGGTGGAAGCGTGAAGGTCAACATTCCGTCATCAGCGCTTGTAGATGCAGGGTTAGACGCATCAATCCTAGTACAGACGGATTTTGGCAGCTACAAGGTTCCTGTCCAATCGTTAGGCCTCACAGCTTTAGCACAAAAGCTAGGCGTGAGTACTGGAGATATGACGATAAGTATTGTCATCGACAAAGTTGCAGGCAAGACGGCGGATCTATTGACTGAACAGGCTGGTAAAGAAGGGCTGAACTTACTTACGCCTGCTCTGGATTACAAAATCTTTGCTCAAGCAAAAGGACAGTCAATCGAGATAACCAACTTCGGCAGCACTTACCTCGAGAGAACAGTTATTGTGCCGGGAACTCTTGAACAAGCGAACACGACTGCACTTCTATTCGACCCGGCTGCAGGGACATTTACGTTTGTTCCATCGGTCCTTCAAGATAACGGGGGGCATACCGAAGTTGTCATTAAACGAAATGGGAATAGCATTTATGCAGTGGTGTCTAGCGCGGATGGCAAAACGTTCGCTGACCTTGATGGCCATTGGGCCCAATCAGATATCGAACTGTTGGCTGCCAAGCGGATTATAAACGGTGAAGCACCTAATCGCTTCTCACCGGACAAATCAATTACTCGTGCAGAGTTCACGGCTATACTTGTTCGTTCCCTTGGACTCCGTGTTCCTAATAAGGCCGCCACTTTTAGTGACGTAGCCAAAGGTGACTGGTTCACAGATGTGATTGCAACAGCGGTTGATGCGGGAATCGTTAACGGCTATACGGATGGTTCATTCAAACCAAATGAACAAGTCACCCGTGAACAAATGGCTGTTATGCTAGCTAGAGCGCTGAGCTATGTGAACAAATCCGTCGAAGTAAATGGAAATGCTCTTGAGAAATATACGGATAAAGTTTCCATTAGTGCATGGGCTAAACCTGCCATTGATGAATTACTCACTTCTCAAATTATGAAAGGGAAATCAGACACGACAATCGATCCTGCTGCGTTTGCAAGTCGAGCGGAAGCAGCTGTTATGATCAAACGGTTCTTGCAGTTCGTACAATTTATAAACTAAATTTTTGAAGTGAATAAGGAGCACATGACGTTAGTAATCATGTGCTCCTGTTCTATGATGGTAAGCGTATTCGCCTTAATAGAATTAGTGTAGACTAGCATTGAGACTCTATGGTGAAGGGGAAGCATTATAAGATGAAGCCTGCTGCTGTAATTGGTAGTGTTGCGATACTATTCTTATTTCTTGTGTACATCTTATTCAACCATTCTAATAGCCCAGGCCAATCACGTTCGCAAGGATCCCCTAATACTGATCTAGCGAATAACAAAGTGGAGGGCGCGCCAGAATCATTTGTGACGCTAAAAATGATTATGCCTGGCGACCAGTCCTCGCGTATGGGTGACTTCGTTGAGAATGAATTAAACGAGCGATTGAAGAAAGATTTGAATATGAATCTTGAATTGACGTATATCCCATGGTCGAATTACCAGCAAAAGCTGGAGCTCGCCTTATCAACGGGAGAAGATTACGATTTGTTCTGGTACGGTGCACCATTTGTCTCTGTCTACTCCACGAAAGGTTATATTCAACCGTTAGATGAGCTTCTTGACCAATATGGTCAGGATCTGATTCAACATATCCCCGATGAAAACTTCAAGCAGAACCGGATTGACGGGAAGCTTTGGGCGATACCGTCTCAAGCCTTTACGTCCGCCGGGAAATTCTCTTCTGTTATGGTCCGCCAGGATTTGCTGGAGAAGGTTGGCATGACAGACATTAAGACGATCTCAGATTTAGAACAGTTTTACCAAAGCATGCATGCGATAGATCCAAGTTATTACGGTTATTTGGAAACCGATCGCGGTCATGAATTGTTGTGGCGTGAATTAACAGATCGCAACTATTCTTCGTTGGATGAGCGAATGTTATTTATGGTGGATGAGGATTCTGGAGAGATGTTAAGCTACGTGGAATCTGATTTATTCAAAAAAGTAGCTCAATTACGTGAGTCATGGGTGAATAAAGGGATTATTGATAAGAATCTAGTAGGTAATCCAGCAGCGAAGATCGACCAGGAGAATGCCGGTAAGCTTCTTTTCCGTGTAGGTGCGGTCTCTAGAGCCATGGAAAATCTGCAAACAGCACGGAATGCCGATCCAAATGCAAGACTCCGTGAGTATTATCTTGCAACGGCGAAACCCAAGTATATTACGACCCCAAGCAATGAAGCCTTTATGATTACCTCCGCATCAAAAAATCCTGAACGCGCGATGATGTTTATGAATTGGATTTTGCATAGCAAAGAAAATTACAATTTTATTATTTATGGGGTAGAAGGCAAGGATTATGAGCTGGAGAACGGTAAAATTAAGCAATTGACCAATGATCAGCTTATGTACGAATGGATGTGGCGGAACAAGGACTATTTTATCGCGCCCGCTAGTGTAGAGGACGACATTATCGATGATATGCTGAAGAACGACGAGAACTCTCGCATTTCCAAACTATTTGGCTTTCATTTCAACGAGGCCCCCGTCAAGAATGAAATCGCGCAAGTCATGGCGGTCTATAAAGAGAAATTCGAGCCGATCAATTTTGGACTGGCCAGTTACAATCAATATTATGAAGATGCCCTCGCAGCCCTTAAGAAGGCGGGCTTTGACATTGTTTTTGCCGAATTGAAAAAGCAATTCTCTGAATTTAAGCTCCAGGCCCGAAGTGGAGAGGATAATCCATCATGAGCAGATTCAATATATTCACCAAATTGATAGCTACTTTGTTAATTTTACTTATCCCAATCCTACTCCTATTTGCTGTGTCGAATCGCACAAGTACGGATGTATTAACGGACGAGATTATTAAGGTAAAGCGATATCAGATTGAAACGTTCGCGAATCAATTGGATCAGTTGTTTTTCCGGTTGGATACCTATAAGAAAATGTTGTACGAAAGTACGGATGTACGAAATTTAGCTTATCCTGATTTGCTGGACGATGTCTTAGGTAAATATAGAATCAATCGAACCGTATCTGAAGAAATTAATAGGCTTGCCGGTTATGGGGATTGGAAAGCCGTGATCGCTGTTGTTTATCCGAAGACCCAAATCGTCATCAAAAGCAGCTCCAGCTTGAATGCGCTCCCCAAAGAGCTTCCCGCACAAGATACTTTTTGGCAATACTACTCCGATGCTAACGAGGATTATTTCATGGAGATATTGTCCTATCCTGAGAACTCAGCGGAGTTTGGTGAGGCACATATGAGAGTCGTTCTGAAATTTGGTATAGCATCACTAAGAAGCGCCTTATCTGAATTTAAAGCCAATGGTTCGGGAGATCCGTTCCTGTACCATCCAAGTGCAGAACCTATTTATAATTATTCAGTTAATGTGAAGCAAATTGACGAGTTTTTACCACGGCTTAAGGAGATCGATCCCTCGAAAGAAAGTGGATACCTGTTACTGAAATCCGATAAAACGAAGTTTCAGGTTCATTATCAAAAGCTGGAATCATTAGATTGGTACCTTGTTGATTACGTACCCATCAGCCATATCATGGCGCCTATTAGTCGGAACCAGACCATGTTTTATGTTATAAGCGGTATGCTTCTGTTTATGGGGGCTTATCTTGCTTTTGTTATGTACCGTAATATTCAGATTCCATTCCGGAAGATGATTCGGAACATGAATTTGATCGAAAAAGGGATTTATTCCGTCAGAATGACAGACAAGCCCAAAGGGGAGTATCGGTTTCTTTATGAGCGTTTTAACTCCATGGCTTCAAAAATAGAAGAACTGATCGTCGATGTATATAAAGAACAGCTTCGATCGAAGGATGCAACGCTGAAGCAGCTGCAATCGCAGATCAACCCGCATTTTCTATACAACACGCTTGCTTATATTAAAAGTATGATTGAGCTCAATGAAAACAAAGCCGCCATTTCGATGACCATGAATTTAAGCAAATATTATCGCTATACAACAAAGACAGGGAACAAGATGGTGCGGTTACGAGAAGAACTGGACTTGATCCATTTCTATTTGGAAATCCATTGTATGCTTAGAGATGACTTTGAATTTCATATCGAGATCGAGCCGCAGATGGAGGATCTTGAAGTACCGCGATTGATTGTACAGCCGCTTGTTGAGAATGTGATTATTCATTCGTTCAATAATCAACAAGGTTACGGAATGATTCAAATCAGGTGCTGGAGTGAAGATGGAATGAATCATGTAGCCGTTGAGGACACGGGTACTGGAATTGATTATTCCGTAATCGAGTCTATCCGCAAGAAGATCTATTCGAGCAGCGAAGAAATAGAATCCGGGCTGAAAAATGTTCATCAACGTCTACGACTAATGTACGGCAGCGATTCAGGCTTACAGCTTAGTCAATCCCATTTAGGTGGACTTAGCGTCCAATTAAGCTGGAGCAGTAAGGAAAGCTGATTCTGATGCTTTCGAAGTAAGAATCATCACACACAGCTTAAATTAAGCTGTAAAGGTGACAATTCTTTTTAGGGGGAATAAGCAGCATGTATGAAATATTAATTGTGGATGATCACACCCACTTGGTTGATAGTCTAGCGATTGGGCTTCCGTGGGAGCAAATGGGGATTTCCAATGTCTATAAGGCCTATTCCGGTGAAGAGGCACTCGAGCTGCTGAATTACCGCTCCGTTGATATTGTGGTGACGGATATCCATATGAACGGGATGACTGGACTCGAGTTGATTGCCAGAATAAACGAGAAATGGAAAAACACAAAGGCTGTTATTATAACGGGCTATGATGAATTTCAATATGCGAGAGAAGCCCTTCAACAGCAAGTATGCGATTATCTGCTCAAGCCGGTATCAAACGAGGAATTGGAACAAACCCTTCGAAATATTATCGATCGGATTACAGAAGAGGGAAATGAGCTGCTCAATCAACAAAAATTTGTTTATCGCTTCCGAGAGAGCTTGCCCAAATTAAGAGAAATGTTCTTATTTGATTTGATAGCAGGCAAAAATTATCCCCTATCTGATTTGAAGAATAAGATCCAGTTATATGGTCTTCCCTTTTCTGTTGACAAGGAGGCTATCCTCTTATGTATGAGAGTAGAGGAGGATTATTCGAATACGGATCTTTATAGTCTCTCTTTGATCGAATATGCCATGTTTAACATCGTAGAAGAAGTTTTCACGAACAAGTTTAATGTGATGTATTGTAAAGATTCACATGATTATTTGATTTTCCTGGTTCAAGCCAATCAAATAGAACAAGCGGACAAAGCTAGTATAGAAGATTTGGCGAGGCTCTCCCAACATCAAATCAAATTATATTTAAAGTCGAAGGTTTCTATTGTGCTTAGCAATTGGGGAGGATTCCCGAAGGACATCATGCCCATGTACCACTCTGCATTATCGATCTATACCGATTACATAGGCTATCAGACGGAAAGCTTTTTTCATGCGACGCAAGAAAAAGAAGTTTTTGAAATCCAGCCGCTTGCGGAGCTTTATCGTTCCCATACTTTTATGGAGTTAATTGATTTCGAACAGTGGACGGCATTTGAGACTAAGCTGAACCGGATATTTGATGAGCTTGAAGGTGCAGGCAGCGGAGCCCGTGAATACGGGGTTGAAATCTACGTTACCTTGCTGCAAGCCTACTCCTATTATTTGCACAAGAAAGGTAAACGGATCTTTGATGTGTTTGGAAGAGATATTGAGAAGATGTTGAAAATTGATGCCAGCTGGAGTGTGGAGCCGTTAAAAGAATGGGCGTTTAGCAGTTATGTCCAAATCAAAGCTTACAGCGACAGACGTTCGGACAATATTCGATCAGACTTGATGGAACGGATTCGCCGATTTATACAAGAGAATATTATAGATATCACCCTTCAAACGGTAGCCGATCATGTCAATCTGCATCCCGTATATGTATCTAACCTATTTAAACAGGAAACAGGAGAGAATTTTTCAAACTATGTGCTGCGCCTGCGAATGGAGAAAGCGGTTCAACTGTTGAATCACAAGGATTTGAGGATCAGTCAAATTGCTCATGAAGTCGGCTATCAGAAGCCGCAGTATTTCATTAAGCTGTTTAAAACGCAATATGGGATGACGCCGCAAGAGTTTAAGAACAGTCTATGAGGAGGACTTATGGCAGGAGGGTTATGACGCTGATTGACTAACGGTATTGGAGAACACCTAACCAAAGGCAGATGTTCTCCAATTGTCTAGGGCTTTCCATTGGTCTCGCTTTAGTTTAGTGTGCTTCCTAATGGACTCACCGTTTATTTACTCTGAAATAGCGATTTCGTTTTGGGTAGGTTTTTTGCGAATGCTCACTAGCTCGAAGGCTTCTTTAGGAATCCCAAGTTCTAGGGCCTTGTTCTTCTTAATTACCATGGCCTGCTGTAAGCTTGTGGCTTGAAATTCAATTGTAGTGCCAGCTGTATCTTCGAATGAATAGTAGTTCTTCTTATTTGACATTAACTAAACGCCTCTCCTTTACTCATATGATGCTGCACTTCGTTGTTATTCTCGCAATAAACCCAACTCATTATTCGCTTCTTATTTATAAATAAACAAAAAATAAAACAGCAGCAGTTAGGCTTTTACCCATGACTGCTGTAGTTTTATTTTTAAAATCTAACAGTTATTACTTCAACACAACCGATAGTCCCGTGAAAATAACACCAAGTGCATAAGCGCCGGCATCAGGATAACCGATGCTGCGTTCACCAACCGTGCCGGCGCGGCCCATACGGGCAACGATCGTCTCGGTTTGTTTGGCACCTTCAACAGAAGCCTCAGCAGCTGCAATACCGGCAGCCTTCAGCTCTGTTCCAGCTACAGAAGCCGACTTCCAGCTTTCCGTATAAGGAATCAGCGCGTCGATCAAAGTCTTATCGCCTACTACAGCGCCGCGGCCAAACGATCTTTCGCCTGTTGCTTGAATGCCCTTCACAACAGCGTCGAGCAGTTCTGCAACCTCTGCAACCGAAAGCTCTGTTTTGCCTTCAGCATATTTGCCGCCTGCACGGAAAGCCGAGCCCCAGATTGGACCGGATGCGCCGCCGCAATGCTCCATTATGATAAGAGAGCAGGCATGCAGGAAGCCGCCGATATCTTGCGATTCATCAATAATATCGTTCCATTCTGCTTTCAGCTGCTTGAAGCCTTTAGCTACACTCATGCCAAAGTCACCGTCGCCGGCATGGGAATCCAGCTCACAGAAAGGCACTTCGTTCTCGACAATGATCTCGCTCATCTTATCGATGAGATAAATCATATTGTTGAGCGACAGCTTATTGTTTTGTACTACCGCATACTCTTCGCTTGTCTCTACACGGTAAGACACCGATTTACCCACTTGTTCTGGCTCTTCCAACGCCACATAGGACACGGGCTCGGAATTATCTTCGCCGCGTACAAGGAAAGCAGGCGTATCACATTCTGCATTCAGGAGCTGCTTCAGCTGCTCGTCCAGCTTCATAATGGAGAGTGATGCTCCAGCCATATCGATACTAGTCATGTAATTACCGACAAATACTTTATTTACGGCAAAGCCTTTCGCATGCAATTCACGCATTACAGCGTTATTCAAGAGGTAGAGCTCTTGAAGTGGAGTGCCGCCAAAGCCGTTAACAAGTACGGCAATTTCCTCTGCAGCATTGTCTTTCAAGCTCAGACTCGCTAATAGTTCAGACACCATACGATTTGCCAGCTCGTTTGCGGAAATACGCTTTTCTCTACGGATACCTGGCTCACCGTGGATGCCAACGCCATACTCCATTTCATCCTCGCCGATCGAGAACGTTGGAGTGCCCTTGGCAGGAACCGTACAGGAGGTAAAAGCAAATCCAATGCTTCTGACATTAGTAATCGCATTTTCAGCAGCTGCCTTCACCTGCTCCAAAGTCATGCCTGCTTCCGCTGCTGCACCTGCAATCTTATGAACGAGTACGGTCCCAGCAACACCGCGGCGTCCAACTGTATACAGGCTGTCCTCAACCGCAATATCGTCATCCACTTTGACATAGTCGACCCGGATGCCATCTTCCGCTGCAAGGTTAGCGGCATTTTTGAAATTCATCATATCGCCGCTGTAGTTCTTAATAATAAGAAGTGTACCTTGTTCGCTCGCTGTAGACCTGATTGCTTGGTACACCTGAATTTGAGATGGAGAAGCAAATACGTCGCCGCATACGGCAGCATCAAGCATACCTTTGCCGATAAAGCCGGCATGAGCGGGTTCATGTCCGCTGCCGCCGCCGCTGATCAACGTCACTTTGGATGTATTAATGTCCTGCTTTTTAATCACTTTATATTTAGAGACAAATTCCAAACCCGGATGTGCCATGACAAAACCGTTGCACATTTCTCTTACAAGCGTCTCCGGTTGATTCATGATTTTTTTCATGTTTTTAGTTCCTTCCTTGTTTGAAAGCTTGGCCGAGCTGATCAGCTACAATGATCGCAGCAGCTACAGCTTCCTCCGTAATCGGGAATGGCATAGCATGAATCGATTCCTCTGGGATACAGGCCAGTTCAGCTACCTTAGCAAGCTCCTCATCCGTCATACTGTTTACACCGATGTCAGCAAGACATACCGGGAGTCCAACAGATACGCAGAACTCGAGTACTTCATTCACTTCTTCCTTCGGCGCATTCTCAAGAACGAGCTGAGCAATTGTACTAAACGCAACCTTCTCGCCGTGGAAATAATGGTGAGTGCCTTCGAGTACAGTCAGGCCGTTATGAATGGCATGGGCTGCCGCAAGACCGCCGCTTTCGAATCCAAGACCAGATAAAAGGATGTTTGTTTCTATGATGTTTTCGAGAGCAGGCGTCACTTTGTTGCTGTCGCAAGCTGCTTTCGCCTGAATACCATCTTCAAGCAGAGTTTCATAACACAGCTTTGCTAATGCTTGGGCTGCTTTTGTCCCACGTGCAATTGGTGCTGCACCAGCGTGAACGCCGTTTGGCAGGCCGGCATTCACTTTGGAGAAGGAGCGGGAAGTTGCTCTTGCTTCAAAATAGGTCGACAACGCGTCACCCATACCGGATACGAGGAAGCGGGTTGGAGCATTCGCAATGACGGTAGTGTCGATCATCACGATGCTTGGGCTTTGTTTGAAGTAAGCGTAATCCTCGAAAGCTCCTTCATTCGAATAAATAACAGCAGAATGGCTTGTTGGAGCATCAGTAGCGGCAATGGTTGGAACAATAATAAGCGCATCGCCCTCCGCTACACATTTCGCCGTATCAATCGCTTTTCCTCCGCCAAGACCAATTGTACAGGAACAGTTTTTCTCGCGAGCGAGGTCCTTGAGCCGCCCGATCTCATCACGGGAGCATTCTCCGCGGAAACCGCTTTCTACCAGCGTAATATTGAATTTATTTGAAGTGAAGTCCAGCTTGTCCTTTACGCGTTTCACATCATCTGGATGAGCAATAAGAAGGGCAGAATCACCGTACGTTTGAATAAAATACCCCAGGTTCAGCAGTTCGTTTTCACCTTGAACATATTTACTTGGACTAATAAATGCTTTTCTCATTATGGATAACCTCCTGAAATCAATTAGCTTATTTGATTACTGCCATTATAAGCGTTGATGAAAGGGGATTCATTGTACGATAAGCGCAAATTCATGCAGTATCTGATGGTGTTTTTTTGTGCAAAACGACCTGGAATTGTACTATTTTGTCCTCAGTCTGCCTTCGAGTATAATATTGTTGTACACATTAGGCTGGGCGTTTGGGGTGAACATGATGAATTCACGGTATGATTTGAAGCAAATTATGGATATAGATAAATGGCATAAGCTGCAGGACTCGATGTCGCTTGTTACGAAGATGGCTATTATTACAGTGGATTACAAAGGCGTCCCAGTATCAAAGCATAGCCAGTGCCAGGCATTCTGCTCTGCGGTGAGGAAGGATCCCGCTTTATCTTCCTATTGCCAGAAATGTGATGCGCGAGGCGGGCTTGAGGCGGTTCGGTCGAATAAGCCTTATATATATCAGTGCCATTTTCAAATTCTTGATATCGCCATTCCAATTGTAGTCGATGATCAATATATTGGTGCCGTCATGGCGGGGCAGGTTAAGCTTCGAGATCCGGATGTGCCAATCGAGCAGATTGTAACGAGACCTTCAAATGTGGAGACAGATAAAAAGTTTAAAGCGTTGCGCGAGGAATATGAATCGCTGCCAGTCTTGTCCTTCGAAGAGGTTGAGAAGATTGCGGATATGCTGTTCCATCTATGCAACTATATCGTAGAGGAAGCAATTCGGAAGAGCGATATGCTTGAGATGTACCGTAATTCTATAACGTTGGAGCATCCGGCACATGCACCAGACTCTTCTTATGAGCATATTCAAGCGCTGCAAAGTGAGCTGTCGAACACCTTAATTGAAAAGAAGATCAAGAAGTCTTCTAATGTTTATCAGGCTGGTAATTCGCTCTTGCAGCCTGCTTTTGACCATATATTCCGGCATAAGCATGAGAATGTTGACTTGAAGGACATGGCTGCCTTATGCCACGTCAGTCCAAGTTATTTCAGCCGGATCTTCACCAAGGAGACAGGGGAGAACTTCTCGGTGTTTGTCCCTCATTTGAAGATTGGCTGGGCGAAGGAGTTGCTCGAGACAACGGAGCTGGCCGTTAATCAGATCAGCGATGAGCTGGGCTTCGCTGATGCAGGCTATTTTATCAAGACGTTTAGGAAATTCGAGAACCTTACTCCTGCTGCCTATCGGAAAATCTATCGAAATAATCGAGAGTTTTAGTAAAAAATTAACTATACTTGCGCGATTGCAATAACTTTTTCACGCCCATATACTTTGAGAAACCGGTTACTTAAACTTGCGACACGACTAACGGGAATGAGAAGGATGGTCTATGATACCGACAATCAGAGATGTAGCTAGAGAAGCTAATGTATCAATTGCGACCGTTTCTCGCGTTCTAAACGGATTAACAGGATACTCCGACAAAACCAAACAAAAGGTAATTAAGACGATTGAGGATATGGGCTATCATCCAAACGCGATTGCGCGTTACTTGAATAATAGACGCACCCAGACAATAGGGGTCATGATCCCTGCTGTAACTAACGAGTTTGCCTCTGCAGTTCTGCAGGGAGTTGAAGAATATGCGCTGGAGCGCGGCTACAGCGTTTTTGTCTGCAATACGGCCGTTGACGGGAACCAGACGATGAAATATTTGCAGGTGCTGAGGGAAAAGAAGATTGATGGCATCGTATTTGTATGTGAAGTGCTGGATAATGAGCATAAGAATCTGCTTGAGGCGATGAAGGTGCCGATTGTACTCGTGTCTTCAGTAACTGATGATCCCCATATTCCGTACGTAAGGGTGGATGACAAGCAGGCTGCATACGATGCGGTCCGTTATTTGATCGAGAAGGGACATAAGGACATCGGGATGATCAGCGGTTCACAAGAGGATCCGATCGCCGGCACGTTACGTCAACAAGGGTATAGGGATGCTTTGTACGATAAAGGAATTGCATTCCGCAGATCTCGTGTCGTGTATGGCGATTTCCATTATGACAGTGGAATGACAGCGATGGAGACTCTGTTGAAGCAAGATAAAGGGATTACGGCGGTTTTTGCTGCAAGTGATGAAATGGCGGTTGGTGCTATGAATTATGCTATGCAGCAAGGGATCCGAATCCCTGAAGAGATTTCCTTTATCGGATATGATAATATCCGGCTGTCTAGAATGATTTATCCGGCCTTGACGACGGTAGGGCAGCCATTACTGCAACTGGGGCAGGAAGCAGTCAGCAAGCTGATCACGATGATTGAAACGGGTCGTACAGTTTCAAGCCAAGTCGTTCCGCATGAGATTGTAGAGCGGCAGACCGTTAGGGATATTTGCATACATAACATATGAAAATGCGTGGCGGCCCAAAGGAATTGGACTGTCACGTATTTTTTGCATATTGAGGTGAAGGAGGTTTGAACATTATATCGCTGTAATGATCTATTGCTCGTCGCATGTTGGAATTTCTCCAGTATACGCAAGTTTAGTGCTGCTAATTAGCCTCTATGCTGGATTCCATCCAACGTAATTAAGCAATATACATTGCTACTAGCTGATATGAGTTCATTATGCTGTATAGAATCCAACATAGCCGAGAGAGTAAGGTTAGCAGCTGGAATTCTACTGGATTAAATCCAACATAGCATTAGGCGTGCGAACTGCTTTTCTTTTTTCATATTTGTCGTGATTTTCTAGTTTTATATTGAACAATCTCCCCCAGATGTTATCATTAATTGACATAGGGGACTTGGACGAATACCAGACAGCTGGTAGCGACAGTCAGTTATGAAAGCGATCTCAACATCCCGGATTGTGCAAATATGGAGGGGAATATGATGGCGAATCAATAAACGGCAATCAAGGGAGAATGGGCAGATCCGTTCCTGCTTAAAGACGGCGATGACTATTATCTATACCCAACGAAGGACAGCAAAGGATGGCTGTACGAGAAATTCCATGTTTTTCACAGTAAGGATCTGATTAATTGGGATGGCCCTTATCTTGCTCTGGATCTTAACGATGTAGAGTGGGCCAGCTCGAGAGCTTGGGCGCCTGGCATTAACAAATTCAATGGCAAGTACTATATGTATTTCTCTGCAGAAGCGCAGATTGGCGCAGCTGTTGCGGATTCTCCACTTGGCCCTTTCCGGGATATTCTTGGCCGGCCGCTTATTACGAAGGATCAATATCAATGTCAAAGTATTGATGCGGATTTATTCATCGAGGATGACAACCAGCCGTATCTGCTATGGGGGCAAGGAAAGTGTTGGATCGTTCCCCTTGAGGATGATATGGTAACCTTCAAGACGGAGCCGGTATTGCTGTCTGATCAGCTGTATCGTAATAAAGGGGCTGATCCAATTATGACGGATAACGGTATTTATAATGAGGGTCCTCATTTGCAAAAAATCGACGGCGAGTATGTGCTGACTTGGAGCAATTACGATACACGGGATCCGCGTTATCAAATCTGTTTTGCGAGGAGCGGCCATATCTTTGGGCCTTATGAATCGCCTGAGGATAATCGCGTGACAACACCGTCAGAGAAGTTCTTTGGCACTGGTCACGCTTCAATGGCCCGCTATGAGGATGGCTGGGTATTATGCTACCACCGGCTGATTGATCCGGAGACAACCGTGCTTCGTGAGACATGTATTAGCAAGATGGAATTTATCGATGGCAAGCTGATCGTTAATGTAGATGCCTGTCTAGAGTAATAGGATAAGGGAGGAAATAGGATAATGAATATACTAATTACGGGTGCTAATCGGGGACTTGGTTATGAAATGGTTGTTGAGGCGCTTGAACGCGGCCATCATGTTATAGCAGGAGCAAGACAGGCAAGTCAAAAGCTGGCGGGCTTACAAGAGCAGTATGGTGAGCAGCTTGAGACGGTACAACTCGATGTTACGGATGAAGCTGGAATAGCTGCTCTGGCGGCTACCCTGAAGGAGCAGGATCGGACGTTAGGTGCCATCATTAATAACGCAGCGATTCTAGCAGCGCGGAATACATCTATCGAAGAGCTTGATATGAACGATGTTCTGCAATCTTTTGATATTAACCTGTTTGGTCCGATGCGGGTTGTGAAGCATTTCCTTCCTCTCTTAACGGAGCCAGGAGCAGCCATTATGAATATTTCCTCTGAAGCGGGAAGTATAACGAATGCTTATCCAGGCGATTATCCATACGGTATAACGAAGACGGCATTAAATATGTTCACTCAACAGCTGCTTTCCGCTGTGAAGGAGCGGGGAGTTCAAGTGGTGAGCGTGCATCCGGGTTGGATGAAGACAGACATGGGTGGGGAGCAGGCTCCTACTGATCCACGGCAAAGCTCGAAGGGAATTCTCGATATTATCGAGGGGCGAATTGTTCCTCAAGGGAAGTTCAACTTTGTAGATTATACAGGTAAGGAAATGCCAATCTAAACGCTACATTCTCTGCATTTTCTCCTTCTCCGCTTCCGAAGTTGATATGTCAATTCAACTTGGCAAATAACATATATCATGATATATTATTATATATATTGAACACTTGTCAGGTGGAAGACGGGGGAACGAACAGGATGAATGAATCATCGAAACCGATGTATGAACGGATATTTGAAGCACTCCGCGAAGACATTCGTGAGAAGAAATATGAACCGGGCGACCGAGTTCCTTCCGAGAAGGAGCTGGGCGACGAATACAATGTCAGCAGGATCACAAGCAAGAAGGCGCTTGAGCTGCTGGCCACTGAAGGATATATTGTTAGGCAGCCGGGCCGCGGCTCGTTCGTGTCGGATCAGCCAACGCCGCAAGCGAAGCATTCCGCTGTCGCTAGCGTTCCGGCTCAAAAGACGCGTAAAGAAGACGGCAGGCTGCTGATTGGCCTTGTCATTACTGACTTTGCGGACAGCTACGGCAACGGATTGATCTATGGCATGGAAGAGGCTTCGCGCCAGCACAACTGCTATCTGGTCCTTCGGCGGACGTTTGGTAATCCGGCACTTGAAGAGGAAGCGATCAAGGGGCTGCTGGAGCTTGGGGTAGACGGTCTCATTATTTTCCCTGCGCAGGGCGAATATTTTAATGCGGAGATCCTGAAGCTGGTCATCAACCAGTTCCCATTTGTGCTTGTCGACCGCCATTTGAAAGGCATCTCGGCGAGTTCAATTGCAACAGACAATGTAGGCGCAGCGAAGGATGGTACAGACCATTTGTTCGAGCTTGGGCACAAATTTATTGCCTTTCTGACCCCTCCGCCGGTTGATACAACCGCGATTGAGGAGCGGATTGAAGGGTTTATTCAAGCCCATGCGGAGAAAGGCATTGTTGTGGATCGTGAGATCTGGATGGAGAATATTACGTCAACGCTTCCGAAGCATAATACAGAAGAGAATAAGCAGATGGATATTCAGAAAATTATTGACCATCTGATTAATCATCCACAGATTACTGCGCTGTTTGCGACCGAATATAATATTGGGCAGATTGCTTATCAAGCGGTGCGGCAGATGGGCAAGTCTGTACCTGAGGACTATTCAATCGTCTGCTTTGACTGTCCAGAGACGAATGGACGTTATCCGTTCACTCACCTTAGTCAGAACCAGCATGAGATGGGGCGGGTTGCGTTTGAGAACGTGCTCAAGCTTTGGGGTGGACAATCCGTGCCAAATAAAATCCTGCTGGATGCTTCGCTTGTCATCAGCGACTCGACAGGTCAGGCTAAGCAATAAGACATGATTAAAGCGACAACAGCCTCCATTCTCGGAGGCTGTTTTTTTGTTGAGTCCAGGTAGTGATTTGTCGAAGTATGGCGGAAGAACGCTCAAATTTCGAGATAAGGAGCTTTTTCGTGAGCCATTAGTCCTGTGTAAATAGTATAAAAGATTGGTATAAACAATATAGAAAAATACATATTGACATACCATATACATGCCAATATAATAGCAATATCAAATGAAAGCGTTTTACAAATCATTGATTAACGGCAACAAGGAGGAAGGAATAGCATGGCTCAATCGACAGAAATCCCGGCATCCCTCACAAAACTGGTGGATCGTATAAAGGATAAATTACCGGACCACCCCAATTGGGCCGCAATATTCGAGAAGGCGATCCACAATACACTGCAGACAACTATTCAGCGGATGCCGGATGGTACGACATTTGTTATAACAGGTGATATACCAGCTATGTGGCTTCGTGATTCGGCGGCTCAGCTTCGTCCGTTTCTGGTGCTGGCATCTGAGGATGCCGAGCTGGCTGATCTGATCGAAGGTCTGGTACGAAGACAAATGGCCTCGGTGCTCATTGATCCGTATGCAAATGCCTTCAACAACGGACCAACGGGTAAAGGTCATCAGGATGACCTGACAGATACAGGCCCATCCATCTGGGAACGCAAATACGAAATTGATTCGCTTTGTTACCCGCTCCAGCTCAGTTATCTGCTGTGGAAAAATACCGGCCGGACCTCGCAATTTGATGAGACGTTCAGGCAGGCGGCAGATGCGATCTTGAATCTATGGACAACGGAGCAAAATCACGAGACCGCTTCTCCTTACCGGTTCCAGCGCTTTAACTGCGCACCAACGGATACGCTTCTCCGTGAGGGGAAAGGAACAGAGACTGGCTATACCGGCATGACATGGAGCGGCTTCCGCCCAAGCGATGATGCTTGTACATACGGCTATCTCATTCCAGCGAATATGTTCGCGGTTGTTGTGCTGAAATATTTGAAGGAAATTGCGGAAGAAGTACTTGGCGACGAGGAGCTTGCAGCACGCGCAGCTAAGCTTGGCGAGGAAATCGATCAAGGCATCCAAACCTACGGTATTACCGAGCATCCGCAATTTGGAAAAATTTACGCTTATGAAACAGATGGACTTGGCCATTACAATTTTATGGATGATGCGAATGTACCAAGCCTCTTATCGATTCCATATCTCGGCTATACCTCACAGGAGGATCCGATTTACCGCAATACTCGAAGCTTTATCTTGAGCAGCAGCAATCCTTATTATTTCGCAGGCGAAGCAGCGGCCGGAATCGGAAGTCCACATACGCCTGACCAATACATTTGGCATATTGCGTTGGCGATGCAGGGTTTAACGACGGAAGATCGTTCCGAGAAGGAAAGATTGCTTACTCTCATGGAGGCAACAACAGCCGGTACCGGCTTCATGCATGAAGGCTTCCATGTGGATGATCCGTACCAGTTCAGCCGTCCTTGGTTCTCCTGGGCGAACATGATGTTCAGCGAGCTTCTGCTGGATTATTGTGGGATTCAAGTGCAAACAAAATAAAAGCGGTTTCATAGAAGGTTCTGCCCTTAAGGCGGCTTTCTTCGAAATATAAAGGTTCAAGTAGAAACTCATTGGGTTACTAAAAAAGGGAGGCATGAAAAGTGAAAAAATGGATCACGATAATGGCCTTGGTCACAGTTGTAGCAACAGCTGGCTGCGCAAACACATCTACAAGCAGCAATGGTAACAGCAATACAAATGCAAACACTGGTACGAACGAGCAAACAGATAACGCATCAGGGAATGCTGGAGGCGGCAAGGCAGTAGAGCTGACGTTCTGGGGTGACTGGGCTGGTGACGGCCAGAAGCAGTTCCAGACGATGGTTGATGCTTTTAACAAGTCGCAGGATAAAATCCATGTTAAATACGTGCTGCAGCAGGACTTGATTACGAAGTTCCTGACGGCTGCTACATCCGGCGGCGCACCTGACGTTCTGCTCTGGGATAGATGGCGTACACCGCTGTATGCACCAAAAAATGTCCTTCATCCGATTGATGATTACATGAATCAGGACGGCTTGAACAAGGATGATTTCTACGGCGAAGCGCTGAAGGAATTGACCAATAGTGACAAGCTGTACGGCCTTCCTTTAACGGTTGATGCCCGCGCTCTTTTCTATAACAAAAAGCTTCTGAGCGATGCAGGTGTAACGCAGCCTCCTACGACATGGGATGAGCTCGAACAAGCTGCAGTCAAGACAACCAAGTGGAACGGCAGCAAGCTCGAAGTGGCCGGCTTCTCGCTTGGCGACAATGGCCTCTTTAATATGTATCTTCAACAGGCGGGCGGCCAAATGCTGACCGATGATGGCAAAACAAACTTTAATAATGAAAAAGGCCTAGCGGTGCTTAATTTCTGGGATCGTATGCTGAACGAGGAAAAAGTGTATAAAGTCGGCTTTGAGCAAGGGCTTGGTGAAGGTACGGATGCCTTCGCAACTGGCAAGGTTGCCATGACTTATAACGGTCCATGGATGCTCAGCACTTATAAGAAATACGGTAAGGATCTGGACTTCGGGGTTGTTCCGCCTCCAGCAGGACCAAATGGTGACAAGGGCGGCGTGATGGGTGGCTTTGGCCTTGTAATTCCAGAAGCTTCGAAGCATCAGGCAGAGGCATGGGAGTTCATCAAATGGTGGACGGCTAACAAAGACAATGCACTGTTGTGGGCAAAAACAAGTCTTAACATCCCTGGCTACAAACCGGCGCTGGAAGATCCGTTCTTCCAAGATGATCCGCTCTATAAGCCATTCCTTGACACGCTTGAATTCGCAAAAGTTCGTCCATCTCACCCTGGCTACTCCGTAATGGAGACGGAAGCACTTATTCCGAATCTGGAGTTGTTCCAGCAGAAGAAGCAAAAAGCAGAGGATACACTGAAGAAAGCGCAAGAGCGAGGGGATCAGCAGCTCGCTGACAACGTAGACGTGAAATAATACCGCTTCTGTAAAGCTATAAGGAAGAGATAAAGGGAGGGAGACCTCCCTTTATCCTTTCTCACAAGGAAAGGAGGAGTGCTGATGTCTTCAATGGGCAAGCTGAACAAACATCAGGCCCGCATGGCCTATCTGTTCGTTACACCAACGATGCTGCTGTTTATCGCTTTTACCATTATACCGGTCGTCATGGCGCTCTATTTAAGTTTTACGAATTATGATGTGGTCAGCCGGATGGAGTTCGTTAAATTCGACAACTACAAGAAGATGCTGGATGACGATTTGTATTGGACAACGTTCAAAAATGTATTCTTCTATGCCGTAATCTTCGTACCGCTCAACATCATTATTTCCTTACTGCTTGCCATGCTTCTTAACTTCAAACGGTTTGGCATTAAGCTGTTCCGTACAATGAACTATCTACCGACACTGACCTCTTCCGTTGCAGCAGCAACCGTATGGATCTGGCTGCTTCACCCGGAGTTTGGCTTAGTTAATAATCTCCTTGGTTATGTCGGTATTACAGGTCCGGCTTGGCTCGCTCAGACGGAAACAGCAATGTTGTCTATTATTATGGTGACCTTATGGCAGTCAGTTGGCTCTAACATGGTCATCTATATCGCTGGCCTGCAAGGTGTACCAGACTATCTATATGAGTCGGCTAAACTTGACGGCGCGACTGCTTTTAATCGCTTCCGCTACATTACTTGGCCGCAGCTTAGACCAACAACCTTCCTTGTCAGCACGATGGCGATTATCGGGGCACTTCAGATGTTCGACCAGGCATTTGTTCTGACGCAAGGTGGTCCGGGCAACGTGACCAAAACACCGGTATACCTAATTTATAATCAAGGCTTCAACCAGCTTAAGATGGGCTATGCTTCGGCTCAAGCCTTTGTGCTGGCAGTTGCCATTCTGATCTTCTCATTCATTAACATGCGCATTAATAAATCCGAAGAGCCAATCGTGTAAGGGGGCATACAGCACATGGTACAGCCTGTTGTTAAATCTGTTGCAGTACGCGCACCAAAGCCGCCTTCTTACGCCTTAAAAAAGGTGTTGGCGACAGTTTTGTTCTACGTCGTCACAGTGGCGATAGCGGTAGCAATGTTTTTACCTTTTTTCTGGAGTCTGATTACATCATTCAAACCAAGTAATGAAATTTTCTCGGTGCCGATTAAGTGGATTCCTTCCACTCTTACTTTAGAGCACTATAAATCAGCGTTTACAACGGTGCCGTTTGCGGGGTATTTCGCCAACTCATTTATCCTGGCATCAGCCGGCGTGCTGTGTAATCTGTTCTTTGGTTCCATCAGCGGCTACGCCTTTGCAAAGCTGAACTTCAAGCTGAATAAGCCAATGTTCCGTATCCTGCTCGCAGCGATGATGATTCCGGGCATCGTTACGATGATTCCAAGCTTCTATGTATTGAAGCATTTCCCGCTTATTGGCGGAAATGACTTGCTTGGCGCTGGAGGCAATGGCTTCCTGAACTCCTTCTGGGGGATTATTCTGCCAGGTGCATCGGGTTCCTTCGCGGTCTTCTTCATGCGGCAGTTCTTCCTGACCTTGCCTTCTGACATGATGGAGATGGCACGGATCGAAGGCGCTGGAGAGTTTCGTATTTTCTGGAACATCTACCTGCCGCTGACGAAGCCGGCACTTGCAACACTCTCAATCTTCACCTTCCAAGGAGGCTGGAATAACTTCCTGTGGCCAATGATCATCCTGAATGATCCGGCGAAAGCAACCATACAGATGGGACTGCAGGCGTTCTCGTTTAACCATCAAACCGACTTTGGACCAATGATGGCCGGGGCACTCATTGCGATTTTACCTATTCTCGTCTTGTTCCTCCTGCTTCAGAAGTACTTCGTACAAGGTATTGCGTTTACGGGAACAAAAGGGTAAGCGGGGGAATCCAGTTGAAACAAAAGAAGATAATAGCCAGCGTGGCTGTGCTGCTGGTTTTTGCAGCAGCTTTAGTCTGGCAGCTCGCACGTAACAATGAACCAGCGGCAGCCTCTGCTGTATGGCAGGAACGGGCGGAGGAAGCGCAGCTTGAACTCTCGGGATCGTTCTGGGACGAGAAACGTGGACTGTTTAGTAATGCGGCACCATGTATTGCGCAGCTGTGTACCGATCCGTTCAATTACTGGTGGCTGGCTCATGCTGTTGATGTACTAACAGACGGCTATGAACGTACCGGTGATGAACGGTATACCGAGCAGATCGCCAAGCTTTATCAGGGACTGCTCGACCGTAATGCCGGCGTTATGATAAACGATTATTACGATGATATGGAATGGATGGCACTCGCCTGGTTAAGAGCCTATGATGCGACCAAAGATGAGCGGTATAAGCAGGCATCGCTTGAACTGTGGGAAGAAATTAAAGGCGGCTGGAACGAGGAAATGGGCGGCGGCATCGCATGGCGCAAAGAGCAAATCGATTATAAGAATACGCCGGCGAATGCGCCAGCTGCGATTTTGGCTGCGCGTCTCTATGAACATTTTCAGAACGAGGAAGATCTGGACTGGGCCAGGAAGATTTACAACTGGCAAAAACAGACGCTCGTTGATCCGGATACCGGGCTCGTATGGGATGGCATTAACCGGACTGGTGATGGCAATATCGATAAGGACTGGCAATTCACGTACGGCCAAGGTGTGTACATCGGAGCCGGCGTAGAGCTATACCACGCGACAGAAGATAAGGATTATCTGAAGGATGCCCGTCAAACGGCGGCTAATCTGAAGGACATATTCCTATCTCCTGCAACCGGCATGCTCCCTTCGGAAGGTGAAGGGGACGGAGGCTTGTTCAAGGGTGTATTAGTTCGCTATGTAGGAGAGTTGATTGCTGCTGATCCGGATGGTCCGGAGCAGAAGGAGCTCATTGGTATGCTTGAGACAAACGCGGACAGCTTATGGCAATACGGTAAAGCGGAGGATAAAGCGGTATTCAGCAATTCATGGGTACAGACGCCGGACCCCGTGGTGCAGTTAAGCACGGAATTAAGCGGCATTATGCTGCTTGAGCAGATGGCTGTATTGGAGAAAAACGGACAATTACATTAGGGCAGTAGATAGGGGAGAGTGAGAACTATGATGTGGGCAGCACGGGCGGAAGAAGCGCAGCAGGCATTGGAGCAATTATATTGGAATCCTTCGATTAACATGTATGACATCGAGATCCCATGCCCGGATGGTGCTTGTAATACGATCTTTCATTATTGGTGGATGGCGCATGCCGTAGACGCCTTGGCAGATGGTCTTAACCGGACGGGCAGCGCAGCCTATCGAGAGCGGCTGGCTGCTTTTTACGAAGGAATCCTGCAGCGTAACGACGGCGCTTGGCCAAATGAGCTGTATGACGATATGGAATGGATGGCAATTGCTTGGCTCAGGGCTTACCAGGCAACCGGTGTAGAGAAGTATAAGGCGGCGGCCCTCCTATTGTGGGACGATATCCAGACCGGATGGAATGATCATGTGGATGGAGGAATTGCTTGGCAGAAGTCGCAGCTGGATTATAAAAATACTCCTGCGAATGCACCAGCTGCTATTCTGGCAGCACGGCTGTACCAGGCGTTCGGCAGAGAAGAAGATCTGGCTTGGGCAAGCAACATTTATAACTGGCTGAAGGCTAAGCTTGTTGATCCGGAGACCGGTTTTGTCTGGGATGGTATGAACCGTACCGGAGATGGCTCGATCGATAAAGACTGGAAATTTACGTACTGCCAAGGTGTCTTTATTGGAGCAGGCGTAGAATTGTACCGGATTACAGGTGACGCTAATTATTTGCAGGATGCTGAACGTACGGCACAGGCAGCTCGTGATGAACTGCTCAGTGACGGGTTATGGCCTGATGAAGGTAATGGGGACGGCGGTTTGTTTAAGGGGATACTCGTCCGTTATTTGGGAGAGCTTGCTGCCGTATCTGCGGATCGGGAGGAGCTTGCAGCTTTGCTAGAGCAGCAGGGGCAGACACTATGGGAAAATGGCAGCGATGCTTCGCGCAAAGTATTCAGCACCTCTTGGGCTATTCAGCCTGAGGAACGTGTCACTCTCAGCACGCAGCTTAGCGGCATTATGCTGCTGGAGCAGCTGGCAACGTTGGAACAGCGCGGCTTGATCAACACAGAACAGACAGAGGAGGCACGCAAGTAATGACTGTACAAGTTAAAGTGGATTGGGCACAACGCGCTGCGATCGCGCAGGAAGACTTCAAGCGTTTGTTCTGGAGTGAAGATCGTGGTGTGATGGATCAGGTGGTGCCATGTAACGGTACCTGTAATGATCATTATATTTATTGGTGGCATGCGCATGTTGTGGATGTGCTGGTCGATGCTCTTGAGCGCACAGACGCAAGTGAGGATGAAGTGCTGCTGGAGCGAGCGTTCCGCGGTGCAAAGAAGTGGAACGGCGATACGCTGCTGCATAACTACTATGATGATATGGAATGGATGGCACTGGCGCTTCTGCGTGCCTATCATAAGACAGGTAAGTCGTTCTATAAGGAAGGCGTACTTGAGCTTTGGGAAGATATCAAGACAGCCTGGAACGACAATATGGGCGGCGGAATGGCGTGGAAAAAGGATCAGCTGGATTACAAGAATACTCCCGCTAATGCTCCTGCTTCTATTCTAGCTGCACGAATCTATCAAATGGATCGCCGGGAAGAAGATTTGGAATGGGCTCAGCGCATCTATCAATTCAATAAGGAACGCCTTGTTGATCCGAAGACTGGCTTTGTCTGGGACGGCATGAACCGTCTGGGCGATGGCCAAATCGATTACGACTGGAAGTATACGTATTGCCAAGGTGTCTTTATTGGCGCCGGCATTGAGCTTTTCAACTGTACGGGAGATGAAAGCTATCTAGTAGATGCACAGAGAACTGCAGCAGCTACTGTTCAGGAGCTTGTAGATCCAGACACGGGAATGCTGCCGCGTGAAGGTAATGATGATTGTGGTCTGTTCAAAGGGATCCTTATCCGTTATCTTGTGAATCTCATTCACATTCAGCCAGATTTATCGCTGCCATGGATCAATCTGATCCAACATAATGCAATCTCCTTATGGGAGCGCGGACGTTCAGAGGCCGGATTGTTCAGTTTATCCTGGACAGGAGAGCCGGAACCAGAGGTCCAGCTCAGCGGTCAGCTTAGTGGAGTGATGCTGTTTGAAGCAATGGCGGAGCTGGAAAGAACGGGTTTTCTGGATCCTAAGTAGAAGACGAGTGCTGTCGGTACTGCATCCGGAACTGCTTTGGGGTCTTGCCGGTACGCTTGTGAAAACAACGGACGAAATAAGGGAAGGAACCAAAGCCAGTCTCCTCCGCAATAGTTCCAACAGGTTCATTCGTATGAATAAGCAGCCGCTTCGCCTGCTCGATCCGGAATTGGGTCACATAATCAAGTGGTGTGCAGCCAAACGTTCTTTTCATACATAAGGCGATATAATTCGGATGAAAATGCAGCTCCTCCGCCATCCGTTTATAGCTGAGCGGGTCGCGGTAAACTTTACGCAAGTAGAGGGCGGCTTCCTCGGCAAGCTGAAGATGAGAGCTTTGTGCCGCTTCTTCCTTACTATCCTCCTGAAGCCGGAGCAGAATAGCATGGAACTGCTGCTGCTCCTGCCACCGGGAATTGCCGGAGGGATTCTGATATAGCTGAAGGAGCTCACGGAATTGCTCTTCTGTGAGCCCAAGGCTTTGTACAGAGCCTGATCGAGGCAAATAGAAGGAGAAGTATTCGATAGGAGAATATAGATGCTCTTGCTCAGGCGGCAAGGGCTCTTTTTCATAGGAATCGTGTTGCCATTGTCCGGTTGTCTGGAAGTGCAGCCAATAGAAATGCGTTTCTTCCCTGCAAGGGGAGACGGTGCGATGCTCCAAATCCGGGCGAAGGATGCCGAAGTGTCCGGCTGGCAGGGTGAGCTCATGCTCGCCTTCAGCCAGATACAGACAGCCGCTTGTCACAAACAGGAGGTCAAATACACCAATGCTGCTGCGGTCGGGATGTTTTCTGCCGATGCTGTAGGTATCTTGGCCAATTTGGATGAAGTGGGGCATAGGCGGACATTCAAAATGAAACATTATCGTTCTCCTCATATCACGGAATTATGGTTCCAGTATAAGTAAATACAAGAGATTCGTAAATAAGCGGATTATCCCTATTATGTTGTAATCGGATAAATAGTAGTTGCGATTGTCTATCCATCGGCAGACGGCTCTAGTGGTATATTCGAAGGAGTTGCAACAGAAAGGGAGGGAATCTAGCGATGAAGAGTGCATTTGAGGCTCTGCCGCTTGGCAGTATTCAGGCGGAAGGGTGGCTGTACAACCAGCTTCGGATTCAGGCAGACGGATTAACGGGGCATCTGGAGGAGCATTGGGCAGATGTAGGTCCTGATAACGGCTGGATTGGTGGAAACGGTGAAAGCTGGGAGCGTGGTCCGTATTATTTGGACGGATTGCTGCCGCTTGCCTATATCTTAAACGACGAGAAGCTGATCGCTAAGGCGGGCCGCTGGGTCGAGTGGGCACTGAACAGTCAGCAGGAGAATGGTATGTTCGGGCCGGCACGGATTGAGACTGTGAATAACGATATAGACAAGGAGCAGGACTGGTGGCACTTCATGATCATGCTCAAGGTGATGATGCAGTATGAAGAAGCGACTAGTGATTCCCGTGTCATTCCTTTCCTGACGAAATTCACAGATTATGTGTCCGGACAGATCGAAGAGCACCCTTTGCGTGGATGGGCGAAAGCCCGTGGAGCGGAACTTTTGCTCTGCCTCGTCTGGCTGTATAAGCGGACTAAGAAAGAAGAGCTGCTGAAGCTCGCTTCTATTGTGAAGGAACAGACAACGGATTGGACCGATATTTTTTACGATTTTCCGTTCTGGCGGAAGGTAGAACAGTGGGATTGGAGAACACATGTGGTGAATGTGGCCATGGGACTCAAAACTCCCGGAGTGCTCTACGAACTGACAGAGGACAGCCATGAGCTGGAAGCGGTGTACCGCGGGATTGAAAGTCTAATGACCTACCACGGCCAAGCGCATGGTATGTTCTCTGGCGATGAATGGCTGTCGGGAACAGACCCAAGCCAAGGCGTTGAATTATGCGCGGTTGTTGAATATATGTACACGCTTGAGCAGCTGACACGGATTTCTGGAGATGGAAAGTTCGCAGATGTGCTGGAAAAAGTGGCCTTTAACGCGCTGCCTGCCGCTATTTCGGCGGACTGGACTTCCCATCAATACGATCAGCAGGTGAATCAGATTATTTGTAATGTCGCACCACGCGCCTGGAGCAACGGACCTTATGCCAATGTGTTTGGCCTTGAGCCGAATTTCGGCTGCTGTACAGCAAATATGCATCAAGGCTGGCCTAAGCTGGTCTCGCATTTATGGATGCAGGACAATGAAGGTGGACTGGCAGCGGTGTCATACGCTCCTTGTCTCGTACATGCAACGGTTGCCGGAGACGTAAAGGCTGAGCTTCGTGTATCGGGAGAGTATCCTTTCCGGGAGCAGGTGAAAATCGATATCCAACTGGACCGTTCGGCAAACTTCTCTATGCAGCTGCGAATTCCAGGATGGTGCAGTTCTCCGGTTGTTAAGGTGAATGGAGAAGAAATTACGGTTGCCATCAAGCAAGGATATGCTACAATTGACCGCGAATGGCGCACTGGTGATCGTGTGGAGCTGACGCTGCCGATGGAAGCGAAAACGGTGTCACGTAATCTGTTTGCCGTAAGCGTGGAACGTGGCCCTCTCGTTTATGCGCTTCCTCTGGAGGAGAACTGGCAGCTGCTGCGGAAGCGCGAGCGGTTCCATGACTATGAGCTGTATCCGGCTTCACCATGGAAATACGGCTTGCTTGCGAATACCGAGTTCAAGGTAGTCGTGAATGAAGGGGACCTGCCTTATCAGCCATTCTTGGCTGTGGATTCTCCAATTAAGCTGGAGGCGCAAGGCAAGCTGGTGCCAGATTGGCGGATGGAAGGTAATAACGCGGGAACTCCGCCGCTTGCTCCAGCAACAGATGATCAGCCAGTAGTAAATCTTGAGCTTGTACCTTATGGCGGAGCCAAGCTTCGAATCGGGGAATTCCCGCTGATTGGTGAACGTAAGACATTTAGAATGAACAGCAGAGGAGAAGGATGAAGACGATGAATCAAGCGAATGAAGGATTGTTTAATGGCGAACGTGCGATCTGGCTGCGTTCAGGACGATATGAAGCGGCGCTGCTTCCGGAGATTGGCGGTAATCTGATTGCATTCCGGGATGTAGAAGCAGAGCACCGTTTTCTGCATGAGCCAACAATGGAGGAGATGGAGAGCTTCAAGGCAAGACCAATGATCCATGGTATTCCTGTGCTTTTCCCACCGAATCGTTATGAGGACGGCAAATTCCCTTGGGCTGGGAAGACGCTTCAGTTCGCTGTAAATGAGCCTGCAACGGGCAATCATCTGCATGGTTTTCTCTATCAAACACCATGGCAGGTAGATGACTATGGATCTACGAAAACAGAAAGCTACGTAGTTGTATCCGTTCAAGTGGATGAGCAGCATCCTTCTTATGAAAGCTTCCCGTTCAACTACACGATCCAGCTTCGTTACTCATTAAGCGAGAACGGTCTGCTTCAGCAGGTTACGGTCCGCAATGATGGGCAATCGGATATGCCATGCCTTCTTGCTTTCCATACCTCGGTGAATGCACCATTCGTGCCGGGAGGACAAGCTCAGGATTACCGCATTCATATGACAATCGGCGAGCGCTGGGAACTGGATGATCGGATGCTTCCTACTAAGGAATATCAGCCGCTGAAGGAAGAAGAGCTCCAAATGCAAGGCGAAGGCGTGTATCCATTCTTCGAAGCAATGGATAATCATTACACGTCCCGCTCGCAGAACGGACGTAACCGAATGGAGCTTACGGATACCAAGGCTAACATCAAGCTTGTCTATGATGTAGGAACATCCTACAAGCAGTGGATGATCTGGAACAATAACGCAACAGAAGGCTTCTTCTGTCCGGAACCACAGATCAATCTGGTAAACGCTCCTAATGTGGATCTGCCTGCAGATGAGATCGGCCTCCTGAGCCTAGCTCCTGGGGAGATTTTTGAGGAATCCAGCAGACTTTATGTGATCAAAGGCTAGTCTTATATACGAAAGTAGACTGTTCTATAAGCCAATGGCTTATGGGACAGTCTTTTTTTTGTACAGTCACTTTTAACGAGACCTTAAAAAAACACAAGCGAGATTAAAGCGACTCCATTGTTGGTTCTCCCCTTAAGCGGCTAGGATAAGACTATGCACACAAGCTCATCACAAAGGAGGGACCGCTCTTGTTCGGTTTCATGTGGAAGTACCGGACGTTATATTTGATTTCGATCCCAGGCATTCTTTATTTTCTCGTTTTTAAGTATTTACCGCTCCTCGGATCCGTTATTGCGTTTCAGAACTACAACCTATTCGCCGGCTTCAGCGGCAGCCCATGGGTGGGTCTCGAGCATTTCGAGCGAATGTTCCAGCATTATGATTTTATTCGCATCTTAAAAAACACGCTTATGCTTGGTCTCCTTGACATCCTAATTGCGTTTACGGCTCCGATCATCTTGGCGCTGCTTCTGAACGAAATTCGGCTTGTTCTGTATAAGAAAATCATTCAGACAGTTGTCTACGCACCGCACTTTCTATCATGGGTGATCGTTAGTGGGATTTTCACGGGAATGCTGTCCCCTTCTTCCGGTATCGTAAACGTTATCCTAGGCTGGTTCGGTGTCGAGCCGATCTATTTTCTCGGTGAAAATTCATTTATCCGTACCATATTGGTTGGCTCCGGCTTGTGGCGCGATGTTGGCTGGGGAACCATTATCTATTTGGCTGCCTTGACCGGTATTAATCCCGAGCTGTACGAGGCATCCGAAATGGACGGCGCGGGCCGCTGGAAACAGACGCTGAAGATTACAATCCCTGCATTGCTGCCTGTCATAACCGTATTGTTCCTGCTGAAGATCGGGGACTTCATGGATTATGGCTTCGAGCGTGTATTTGTCTTCCAGAACCCATTGAACATTACGAACAGCGAAATCCTGGATACCTATATTTACAAAGCAGGATTGAAGCAGATGCAGTACAGCTATGCAACTGCGATCGGACTGTTCAAATCAGTTGTTGGCTTGTTCCTGCTTGTGATCGCCAACACATTAAGCCGTAAGGCAACAGGAGAATCGTTGTATTAGGTGAACGCTTTCGAAGTATGAATCATCACGATAATCGCAGTACGGTCATAGTGGTGATCATTCATTTTAGGAGGGGTGGCCGTGATTAGGCGTGAGCATTGGAGCAGAAAATGGTTTCTTATTGCGAATTATTTGTTTTTAACAGGACTGTCGCTTACGATGCTGCTGCCATTCTTGAATGTGATCGCGCAGTCGTTTAGTGGAGCAGCGGCAATCGACAGAGGAGACGTTATGTTCTGGCCTGTTGATTTCACGCTCAATTATTACCAGTACGTGTTCGATGATGTTTCCATATGGCGGGCATTTGGTATTACTGTCTATATTACGGTGCTTGGCACGCTCATTAACTTAGCCGCTACTTCGTCGCTTGCTTATCCGCTGTCAAGAACGGAATATGTGGGACGTAAATATGTGCTTCTGTTTGTGTTAATGACCATGATCTTCACAGCGCCACTGATTCCACAGTTCATTCTTATGAGGGAAATCCATTTGGTCAATACGCTCTGGGCGCTTATGATTCCAACGGCAATCAGCGCGTTTAACCTAATCGTGCTTCGCTCCTTTTTTGTGCAAATCCCGACCGAGTTAATCGATAGCGCTAGGATTGACGGCTGTGGCGAGATGAGAATACTCTGGAGCTTAATGCTGCCTCTGTCCAAGCCTGCCCTCGCGACGGTTGGCATTTTCTATTCGGTGACTAACTGGAATAAATATATGGACGCCTTGTACTATTTGAATGAGCGCGGGCTGTACCCGCTTCAGGTCAAGCTGCGGGAGCTGCTTATTAACGATGATCTAGTCGATACGGGCAATCTGCCATTCGATATTGCTTCGCAATCGGTGCAAGGCGTTCAGATGGCTGTTATCCTTGTTGCCACCCTTCCGATTATTATGCTGTACCCTTTTATGCAGCGATATTTTATAAAAGGCATGTTAATAGGCTCTATTAAATCTTAGTTGATGAATCAGTCAGATATTAAAAAATGACAAACCAAGCTTAACAAACTCCATTGTGGCTGCACATCGTTCGTAACTATACTGAGGGTATCATTTTTGAAAGCGCTCTATCGAAATAAATTCGACTGAGGAGATGAGGGGATTTATGAAAAAGCTGTTCGTACTTGCCGCGATTGCTGCACTATCCGTCTCGATGATATCCGGGTGCTCCAACAAGAACAATGAACCATCCAAGGCGTCGAATACCCCGTCTGATTCAACTGCAGCTAATAACAATAAGCCTGAAGAAACTAAACCAACTAAATTCTCGATCTCCATGCGAACGCTTAATGTGCCTTACGTGGAGCAGAATCCGGACATTAACAAAGACAAATACGTGGTTGAGCTTGAAAAAATGACGAATACCGATCTCGATATCAGGCTGATCCCTCACAATGAGTATCAAGACAAGATGATCCAAATGTTCGCTACAAATGATATTCCGGATGTTGTTCAAGGCAGCGGCGGGATTAGCGGGCAGGAGCTGGCTGGTGCTGTACAAAACGGTGTATTCCTGCCGCTGAACGATCTGCTAGAGCAGTATGGGCAGAACTTGCTTAAGCTTCTCCCGAAAGAGGCATGGGATCGGCTGACAGATGCGAAAACTGGCAACATTTACGGCATCCCGGAAGTGCTCAGCAATCCGTCGAGACGGGCAACCTGGATCCGAACCGACCTGCTAGAGAAAGCGGGCAAACAAATTCCAACAACTGTAGAGGAAACAATCGACGTGTTAAGGGCGTTCAAAGAGCTTGGAGTTGAGCATCCGTATATGGGCCGCAAAAACTTCAAGTATGCGGATACATTCTTTGGTTCCTACGATGTCTTTGGTTATTTGAATCAATTCAAGCTGTTCCCGGATGGTCAAGTAAAACCAAGCTTCTTTGATGCTGATGCCATGAAAAAAGCAGTCGGAACGTATAAAACTATGTTCGATGAAGGCTTGATCAGTAAGGAGTTCGCGACGATCGAAAGTGCAGACTTCAAGAGTATCGTTACAAGTGGCAAAGCAGGCATGTGGTCGATGAACGCTAATGAGCTGCCGATCTGGGGTACACAGCTGATGACAAATGTTCCCGGCGCGAAAGTCGCACTTATTCCTTCCCCTGTGGGCGACGATGGCAAAGGCGGTTATGCCTACTACAATCCAGTAACACGATCTTACTTTATTAACATAAGCGCTAAGGACAAGGCGGCTGAGATCGTAAAGTTCTTCGACTGGATGGTTAGTGAACAAGCTGAGCTGTTCTTCAGCTACGGGATTGAAGGCGAGGACTACCAAAACGATGGCGGCACGATTACGTACAGCCCGCCTACGGATGAGGCAGGCACGAACAAACAGCGATTCCTGAACTACTGGCTGTGGATGGTACAGGACACAACCTACAATAAGCGTATTGCTGAGCTTTCGGAGCCAGGCAAACAAATGGTGGACGCATTCGACAATCTGCTAACGAAGGAAGGCCGCGGCGGTATAGAGTTTGATCCACGTCTGGAAGCACTTGTGAAATACCCGGATTTGAGCCCTCTATCCGATCAGCTTCCGCCACTCGTACTGGAACACGTGCTGAAGATGGTATACGGTAAAGAGTCGATTGATACTTATGATAAGGTGCTCGAGGAGTACTTATCCAAGGGCGGAAGTGAATTAATTGAAGAGGCAACAACCCGTTACAACAGTAAAGAAAACGCTTTCGAATAATGCTTGTATAAACTAGAATGTCAGTAAGAGATTGGGTGCTCTCCTTGCTGGGTGTTTTACTTGTGAGCGGGGGAGCATCTTACTCCATAAACGATTGCTCCTGAAGCTGTATAGCTTCCGCTCGCAAACGAGGAGGACACATCCATGTACCGCATTTTAGTCGTTGATGACGAACCGATGATTCGCAAAGGACTACAGAAGCTTATCGGGGAATCTGATCACTCGATTTGCCATGCCGAAACGGCAGACAATGGGGTAGACGCACTCGAGAAAATCGCAGCGAGCCGCCCCGACCTTCTGTTTACCGATATTAAAATGCCTAAGATGGACGGTCTGGAGTTATGCAGGCAAGTCAATGAGCGCTATCCCGACTTACCTGTTGTCGTTATTTCGGGTTATGGCGATTTCGAGTATGCCAGGCAATGCATGTCTTTTGGCGTGAAGGAATATTTGCTCAAGCCAGTAACAAAGGCAGCGGTGAACAAGGCGGTATTAAAGCTGATCGGCGGGCTTGAAGCCCGGCGGCAAATGGCGTATATTCCTTTGTCCAAGACGGAAGATTGGCTGATTCAACTGCAAGACGCTATCTGGCATCTGCAGCCTGAGTCCATCAAGGCGGCAATGGCAAGCATGGAGCACTACTGCACAGCCAGCATGCTGGATGCCCGGATGTTATGCGAATTGACGCAGGATTTGGCCGTTAAACTGGCAGATCGCTTGAACGCACGCCATGTGTATCCATTCGAAGCGCCGCAGAGGCCTGCAGAGCGGGATGCTGTTGCTTTCGACTGGCTTTGTGATACGGCGATGGGGATGATGGAGCAATTGCGACTAAAGCGAAAAGGCAATCTGAAGGAACCGGTCGAAGAGGCTAAAGCCTATATCGAGAAACATTTGAACCGTGAATTATCACTCGAGGAAGTGGCCGATAAGCTTGGTCTCAGTGCTACGTACTTCAGTCAGTTATTCAAACAAATGACAAACGAAACGTTTGTATACTACCGGACAAAACGAAGGATGGAGAAAGCTAAACTGCTGCTCTCGATGCCTCATCATAAAATTACGGATGTCTCTGCAGAAGTCGGATTTGCCGATCACCCGCACTTCACGAAAACATTCAAAAAACACAGTGGGCTCACACCTTCTGAATATAGGGAATCGCTCGGGATCAAAGGATGATGAAGCCGAGCCTTTCCAGGGAGCTGTTCCTTTATTTTCTGATCGTCATCTTGTTCTCCCTGTCCACGGTCGGCATCTTCACCTATCTCAAATCGTCTGCGGCGATTGACAAGCAGGTAGAGAAATATATTTCCACGGTTATCGAGAACGCAGGAGCGCAAACGGATCTTCAACTCGAAACGTTTGAGAGGGTGAGCAACTCGATTCTGTCCCAGCAGTCCGTCAAACAGTTTTTAGATATGGATCCGAAAGACAGCTACGAATATTACCACTTCACGAAAACCATCAGACAAGACGTATTTCAGAAAATCTTCATTACTTATCCAACTCAAATTCATATGATCTATATTTTGGGCGACCATGGGCTGTCCATTTTTGATCAGAACCAAAGCTTCTCTTCCATAACTGTAGATCCGTCACCTCGGTATGAGGAGTTGAAAGCCAAGACGCCAGATAACGGAGGTATCGCGATATTAAACACGGCAATGCTGGATGGCGAACGTGTCGTCACTATCGCACGCAAAATCAGGGGTTACTCTTCTTACGCAGTGAAAGGCATTCTTGCTATCGAGTTGAACGAAAGCGAACTGTCGACGTTGTGGAATAATGTGGATCTAGGTGAGAACGGCTTCTTCTTCATCCTGGACGCTGAAGGCTCCATCGTTTACTCGCCCGATAGCAGTACGCGGAGCGAGGTGGCGAGGACAGACCTTGGCGAACGGATTGCAAGCGGCGGGAAAACGCGGTTCATTGAAAAGGTGAGCGGGAAGGATATGCTGATCGTCTCACATAAATCAGGTTATTCCGCTTGGAGCCTCGCAGTAGCGATGCCTTTAGAAGAGCTGCGTGAACCGATTTCCGGTATTCGGTCTACGACTATATCGGTTGGACTCGCGACGCTTGTTATTGCGTTATTCCTGGCCTACCGATTCGGTAACTCAATCGTTCATCCGATTCGGACGCTTAAGAACGGCATGCGCCAGACCGAGAAAGGAAACTGGGTCCGTATTGAGACCAGTCGTCGTAACGATGAGATCGGAGGACTGATTCACAGCTACAATCTCATGGTAAGCCGTCTATCAGACATGATCGAACGAGTGTATGATACGGAACTGATTAGTCAGAAAACGAAGCTTCAGCTGCAGGCCATTGAATTGGAGCGGCAAAGGGCGGAGTTTCAGGCACTGCAGCTGCAAATTAATCCCCATTTTCTATACAACACACTGGAAACTATTAATTGCTACGCGATCGTACAGGATTCGGATGAAATTTCTGAAATGGTCGAGGCAATGGCGTTCATGCTTCGCTACTCGATTCAGACTAACCTCGAACAAGTGACTCTGGCGAATGAGCTGAATCACGTCCGTCATTTTATGATTATTCAGACTCATCGTATTGGACATGAGTTCGAGATTGAAGTAATGACGCCGCCTTCGCTGCTGCTTTCAAGAATGGTTAGGCTGACGCTGCAGCCGATCGTGGAAAATATTTTTCATCACGCGTTTGCGGACGGGCTCGAGGGCTGGCATTACATTCGAATCGATACCCGCTTGGAAGATGGCGAGCTGCTTGTCATTGTGGAGGACAACGGAGTAGGCATGACGGAAGAGAGACTTGCGAAGTTAAGAAAAAGACTAGATCGGAACCAGTTGGTTGAAGAGGCACCGGTAAGTCAAGGACGCCGTGGCGGGATTGGGCTGGTGAATGTTCACCGGCGGATACAGATGGTTTTTGGCGATGAATTTGGGCTTAGCATTGAAAGCTCGCTTGGCGAGGGGACGCGGATCGTGCTGAGAATGCCGAGTGAGGTTCATTCGCAATTAGACCGGAGCTTGAGTTAGCGAATGCATAGAAGACGAGAGGGGATGGCGATTGAAATGGTCATTGATCTGACTGGTAAAGTTGCACTTGTGACGGGAGCAAGTGGTGGGATCGGGCGAGCCATTGCTGTTGCTTTGGCCTCATCCGGCGCCAAAGTCATTCTTAACTATTTGAATAGCCGGGAGGCAGCCGAAGAGGCGGCTCTATCCATTCGGAATAACGGTGGAGAAGCAGTCGCGATACAGGCCGACGTATCGAAGTCCGAGGAAGCAGAGCGGCTTGTCGGAGAGGCGGAGAACGCATTCGGACGTCCTGTCGATTTGCTTATTAATAATGCGGGTCATCTTGTGCAGCGAATAGCAAATGAGGAAATGACAGAGGAGCTGTACGAAAGCATCATGGACGTGAATCTGAAAAGCGCCGTGTTCGTTTCAAAAGCAGTCATTCCGGGCATGAAAGCAGCCGGAGGAGGCTGTATTGTGAACATGACGTCTGTCGCTGCTCATAACGGAGGCGGACCTGGTGCTTCGATATATGCCGCGAGCAAAGCCGCGGTACTGTCATATACGAAGGGGCTGGCCAAAGAGCTTGCTGCAAACGGCATTCGTGTCAATGCCATTTCTCCCGGCTTTATTGGGAACACGGCGTTCCATGCTACATTCACGCCAGCTGCAGCAAGAGAAGCAACGATTCAAAGCATTCCTTTGAAGAGAGAGGGGACACCTGAAGATGTAGCAGGCACAGCCTTATTCCTTGTTTCCGATTTGTCGGCTTATTTGACAGGGGAGACGATCGAGGTTAATGGCGGCATGTTCATGCGTTGATGGTTGGGCCGTGTAGAGTAATAGAGACGAGCGAAGAGAGGGATTGTCATGGGGAAGCTATTCGAACCGGTCAGCGGATTATTGACCGTACCTTATGAGCCAAACGAGAAGTCTGAGCTAAGGGAGAATCCGCCAAGATTCACCTGGATGCCTGCGAAGTCCGAAGATGACCGGTACTTCCTGCAGATATCCTCTTCTGAGGGGTTTGAGTCAGATTCAACGGAGCAGATTGGACCACTTCCATATAACTTTTACACACCAAATCATGTGTTTGAGTCCGGAACGTATTACTGGCGGTATGCTCTGGCAGAAGAAGATGGAACGGCGCTGCAATCCGATTGGAGTGAGGTGAGGTCGTGCTTTGTACCGGAGCATTTGCCATCGACGCCGCTGCCTGCGCGGGAGACGCGATATGCGGATACGAACGCGTCCCATTCTCGGCTATGGCTGCAGCCTGATCGGATCGAAGCGCTCCGGGTACGGATCCGCGAGGATGTTTCCGTCTGCGGCTGGGATGTCTTCTATGAGAAATCGGTTAGGCCATGGATGGAAAGGGAGCTTATCGCTGAGCCGGAGAGATATCCGGACAACAAACGTGTCGCGAAGCTATGGCGCAAAATGTATATGGACTGCCAGGAAACCCTGTACGCTATTCGCCATTTGAGTGTAGCGGGGGTGCTGCTCGAGGATGAGGACATTTTGATACAAGCAAAACGCTGGCTGCTGCATGTCGTCTCCTGGGATCCGAGAGGAACAACTTCAAGGGATTACAACGATGAAGCCGCGTTCCGGATTGCCGGAGCGGTGGCGTGGGGATACGACTGGCTGCACGGGATTTTGTCGGAGGAGGAACGGTCTGCGGTTCGCGCGAATTTGCTCATCCGTACGGAGCAGGTTGCTCATCATGTTATTGATCGGTCCAGGATTCACCGTGTACCTTATGACAGCCATGCGGTCCGATCACTTTCTTCGGTGCTCGTGCCGGCTTGCATTGCTATGCTGCATGAAGAGCCGAAAGCACGGGAATGGCTCGATTATACGCTGGAATATTACGCTTGCCTGTATTCGCCATGGGGCGGGCAGGATGGCGGATGGGCAGAAGGTCCGATGTACTGGACGACCGGTTTGGCTTACTTGATCGACGCGTTTAATTTGATTCGCCAGTATGTTGGAATCGACCTGTTCCAAAGACCCTTCTTTGAGCGTACAGGGGATTTTCCGCTGTATGTGCACAGCCCGGATACAGTAAGAGCTAGCTTTGGCGATCAGTCCACTCTCGGAGAGCCGCCAAGCCTGAAGACCGCCTATAACATTCGCCAATTCGCGGGATTAACGGGCAACGGGCTGTACCAATGGTATTACGAGCAAGTGAAGGAGCGGGATAAAGACGCAGATACGAAATTTTATAATTATGGATGGTGGGATTTCCGGTTTGACGACTTGATATACAACCATGATTATCCGGCTGTTCAAGCCGTGGTTCCGGTGCCGGAGAGCATGGAGTCTGTCAAGTGGTTCCGCGATGTCGGATGGGTTGCCTTTCATCGTCGGATGGACGACCCGGAGGAGCATATCCAACTGATCGTCAAGAGCAGTCCTTATGGATCACTTAGCCACAGCCACGGTGACCAGAACGGATTCCTGCTTCATGCGTACGGTGAACCGCTCGCCATCGACAGCGGCTATTACGTTGCGCACGGCAGTACGATGCACCGTAATTGGCGGAGACAGACCATCTCAAAAAACAGTCTGCTCATTGATGGCCAGGGTCAGTATGCAGGTACGGACAAGGTGCTTTGTAAGGAGGCTTATGGCATTGTCGAAGAGGTAGTATCTAAGCCCGGTTTTGCCAGCGTCCGTATGAACGCAACGGCAGCGTACCGGGAGACAGCGCCGTATTTGAAGCGTTTCATCCGTGAAGTTCATTGGCTGGACGACTCGTATGCTGTCATCGTAGATGCTGTCGATCTGGAACGGCCGGCGCGTGTTTCCTGGCTCATGCATTCGCTGCATGGCATGGAATTAAAAAGTCAGACGTTTCGAGTCGCTGGCACTAAAGCAGAGTTGGATGGCCGGTTTGTGTATGTATCCTCCGGCGATATGGAGATCAGCCAGCATAATCAGTTCACGGACGTAGATCCGTCCGAGTATGAAGGGCTGCCCAGCCAGTGGCATTTGGTGGCAGAAACGAATGAAGCTCAGAGCCATCGCATCGTTACGCTGCTCGTGCCGATGAAGAGGGGCGATGACAAGTTTGTCTCGTATTTCATTGATGATCAGGATCATGGCATTCATTTGTATTTCACGAATGAGAACGGCACGACACGTATGATAGAGGTGCCGAAGGCGTATTGACGGAGGAGGCGGTGATGCGTTCATGAGTAACATTGGAGTATGGGAAGCAGCTGAGCCAGGTGTGAAACGTAAAATCTTGTGCGCTGAGGGTGGTCTTATGATGATGGAGGTCCACTTCGAGAGCGGAGCAGAAGGCTACGAGCATCGGCATCCGCATGAGCAGATGTCCTATTGCCTACAAGGAGCGATGGCTTTCACAATCGACGGTACCGTAACGGTCATCAAGCAAGGGGAAACGATCTATATCCCAAGCAACGCCCTGCATGGCGCGAAGGCTTTGGAGCCTTCCGCACTGCTAGATACGTTTACGCCGATTCGGCTTGATTTGCTGAAGCGTGGGTAAAGTTCTAGACAAAAAAGGTCGCGTATATCGCGGCCTTTTATTTTTTTGTATAACTAGTAAGGATGGATGATTTCAACTATAAATGGAACTTCATAGGATGGTTATGCGTTATTATGTTAAGTGCTAGGTTTGCTAATGAATCCTCATATCGCTATTGTCCGCCAAAGCGCCCTGCTCTGCTTCTAATCAACTAAATAACGATATGAGGATTCGTTATAATTGTAAAGCTACTAATTTTAGATGAATAAGAATGGAGTGCTGACCTACAATACTAATGAGAAAAGGAAGTGGTTTTGCTGAGAAGCCTTTATACTATATTAGTCATTTCACTTTTTATCGCTCTCTCTATGACAGGCTGCACGGATCCCTATCAGAAAATACACATCGACAATCCTGCAATTATATACGGTGATAAATTTAATCAAGAGACTAGGCTTACTCTGGACGGGCATTATGATAAGCGGAATTATAGTTTCATCGGTACATTAACGTTAGGGGACAATATCAAGCTCGAAAATGTTATGATCACGAATGGATTCAGTTTAAGATTTTACGAAGGCGCAACACGAACTTCTATAGGTCAGGGGTTTTTTGATCATAAAAGTTTAAGATTATCCTTTGAGGTAACAGACCCTGTGATTTATAAGCTTATAACTTCAGAAAGCTATGATGGCGCATCTGAACTGGTTGTCAGTTCTCCTGCCAGTACTATAGAAGAGGCGAAACAAGTAGCCGAAGAGCTAAAACAACTTAAAGCTCCATATGAAAAATAAAAAGGGCTGTCCCATAAGTCATAAAGATGACTTACGGGACAACCCTCTTTCTATGTCAGGCTTTTTACGTTGGATTCTTTCCAGCAGGAGCAGGATCTAGCTAAAAAGATAAACAGCTATATTGGATTTCATCCAGTAGATTTCATGGTAAAAGGTTATATCATTCAAATAGAGCTAATTCTACTGTATTAAATCCAATACAGCTTAATCTGTCGCTCATTTGCAATGAATTATACTGGATATAATCCAGCATAGCTCTATCCTGGCCAGTTAAAATTTTATCATCCAATAAATCTGTAACAAAAAATAAATTATATTTTGTTACAATTAAACTGGACAAATCAGGCTGATCGCGCTAATCTTATTGTAAGAAACTTATCAGATAAGAGGAAGAAGGGACTTTGCGTTGTTAGAATTAACGATAGACGAGCCCGATCGTCTCGTAAAGGTCGCGCATGCTCTCAGTACACATACAAGAATCGGCATCATAAAGCTGCTGCTTGCCAAACCGAATTTGAACATTATCGAAATTGCCGAAGCCCTTCATATTCCGGTCTCCACAGCGGCGACCAATGTGAAGGTGCTTGAGGAAGCGGAGCTGATCTTAACCGAACTGCAGCCGGCTTCACGCGGAGCGATGAAAGTGTGCAGCCGTAATTTCGATGATGTGCGCATGATACTTAATCCAATTGCCTTTTACCAGAATACGAGCAAAGCCGTTGAAGTTGAAATGCCGATTGGCCATTTCATCAACTTTGATATCCTACCGACCTGCGGAATGGCAAATACGACAGGTATGCTGTTTACGGAGGACGAGCCGGATAACTTCTATCATCCGGACAGCCGGACGGCAGAGATTATCTGGTTCCGCAAGGGCTGGATCGAGTACCGGTTTCCGAAGAAGGTTCCGGCAGGCGCGAAGGTGAAGTCAATCGAGTTCTCGCTCGAATTATGCTCGGAAGCGCCGAACTATAATAATGACTGGCCTTCCGAAATTACAGTCTGGGTGAATGATGTAGAGGTAGGCTCCTGGATTTCGCCGGGCGATTTCGGAGATCATCGGGGCAAGCTGAATCCACCGTGGTGGAATGATTCCAGTACCCAGCATGGTCTGCTTAAGACATGGGCAGTGGACGAAAGCCGCAGTACGGTCGACAACGATAAAAGCTCATTGACCACACTCCGTGATTTGAATCTGGATCAGAAGCCATATATCACTTTCCGTATTGGTTTGAAGCAGGACGCTAAACATCAAGGTGGTATGAATTTGTTCGGTAAATCATTTGGCGATTATGCGCAGGGCATCATCATGCGAATGCAATACGAATAAATGGGATAGATTGTCCAATTGTTTCAGATGTTTTGTGGGAACACAGGCATCTGGAACTTTTTTATTGAATGATACAGATTTATTGAAAGAAAGCGTTGACATTATGATTGAGCGATTGTATATTTTGTTTATAAACAAATAAGTTGTAACAAATTAAAAAATATGTCGGTTTAATCGAGCCTGATTTAAGGAACGCTAGCGGGGGCCGATCGGACTGTACATACGGATCAAAACTTATCTGTTTAGGGGTTAGGGGTTACGGGGAATCGTTCATTCATTATGAAGGGGGAAGTAACAAATGGCGACATGGAAAAACGGTAAGGTATGGATGGCCGCAATGCTTTGCCTCATTATCGTGCTGGCAGGCTGCAGTTCCAATAACGGTGGCAGCAAGGAAAACACGAACAACAGTAAAAACAACAGCAATGCAGCAGCAGAGCAGGATTCTACGAATACAGGTGCAACAAACGCAGCTACGGATGGCGGTGCTGATGCGAAGTCCAGTATCGAATTTATGGGCTGGGGCGGCGATACGGAGAAAGCTGTTTTCCAAAAGCTGATCGATGCTTATATGAAGAAATACCCGAACAAAAAGGTGAAGTACACAGTAGTACCTTCAGCTGAATATTATCAAAAGCTTGATACGCTGATTGCAGCGAAAAAGACACCGGATGTGTTCTACGCAGGTGGCGCGAACTTTAACAAGCTCGTAGCCAGCGGCGTTCTGAAAAACCTGCAGCCGATGCTGGATTCGAGCAGCCTGGTTGACCAAACCAATGTATGGCCAGCAGGGCTGGACCGTTATCGTTTTGACGGCACAACAACTGGCCAAGGCGACATTTATGGCTTGCCGAAAGACGTTGGCCCATGGACGTTTGCTTATAACAAAGATTTGTTCGACAAAGCAGGTCTTCCTTATCCAAGTGCCAAAGCAGGCGAGTACACTTGGGACGATATGATTGCCGATGCGAAGAAACTGACCGTTGCTAATGATCGCGGTAAAATTGATACCTTTGGTGTTGCTGGTTACTCCACTGAATCTGCTGTATGGGCAAATGGCGGCGACTGGACAGACGGCAAAGGAACCATCACTATCGACACTCCTGAATTTGCGCAAGCAATGCAATTTGTTGCTGACCTTAGCCTTGTTAATAAAGTAAGTCCTTCCCCGGATGACGAGAAAGCACAAAATGGCTATGCACGTTTCGTAGCTGGCAAAATCGCGATGTTCCCAATGGGACCATGGGATCAGCCAGGCTTCTGGGATCTGCCATTCAACTGGGATATCGCAGCATGGCCAGCTAGCCCGAACACAGGTAAAACAGCAACATGGCTTGGATCACTTGGTTTTGTTGTATCGGACAAAACAGAGTTCCCTGACGATGCCTTCCGCCTTGCTGCTTACCTCAGCCTTGATCAAGAATCACAAAAACAAAACTATGAGCTTGGCCAAGCGGTACCAAACTTGATAGATATGGCAAAAGGCGAGTTCCTGCAAATGGACAAAAAACCAGAGAACCGCCAAGTATTCCTTGATATTATTTCCGATTACGGCCGTCCTCCAATTGAGAACAGCTCGAAAAACACGAAATGGCTTGATACGTTCTGGCAGGATGCAAGCGTTGTCTGGAACGGCAAGCAAAGCGCAGCTGAATTTGTGAAAGCTGAGCAGCCGAAGCTTCAAAAGCTGTATGACGAAAGCAATAAGTAAAGCAGGTTGAACTTGCTGAGGCAGTGGGGCAAAGATGATCATTCATCGTCTTTGCCCTTCTCACCTTCGGCCAGGGAGGATTAATAATGAAGAATACAAAAGTCGGATACCGGCGCAAAGAAATGATCTGGTCTCTTATATTCGTTATGCCGCCCGTTCTCGGATTTCTGATCTTTGGGCTGGCACCGCTGCTCACTTCGTTTGGGCTTAGCTTTATGTCCTGGGATATGCTGACGCCATCGAAGTTTGTCGGGGCTGATAATTTCAACTATATGTTTAATGACGAGAAGTTCTATAAGTCCTTGTACAACACGTTCTTCCTGCTTCTTGGCATCCCGGTTGGCATGGTTATTTCGATGATTCTGGCTATCATGATGAACCGCAAGCTTTCAGGGATTTCGATTTTCAGGACGATCTATTATATCCCAGTCATCTCACCTATTATTGCCGTTTCACTCTTGTGGCAGTGGATGCTGAACTATGATTACGGTCTGGTTAACGAGTTTATTTGGAAAATATTCGGAACACAGGGGCCGAACTGGCTGGGCGATCCGAATTGGGTAAAACCATCCTTCATTATTATGGGATTATGGGGCGGTGTAGGCGGCACAATGGTGCTGTATCTGGCCGGTCTCCAGGGCATTTCTTCTACCTATTACGAGGCAGCAGAAGTTGACGGGGCTACCCGTTGGCATCAATTCAAGCATATTACGCTTCCACTTTTGTCGCCGATTCATTTCTACGTTGTTGTTATGGGTATTATCGGCACCTTCCAATCGTTTAGTCAGATGTACATACTGGCTGCTGATGGAGGTCCTGAATACAGCGGTGCGACAATTGTGTATTACATTTTCCAAGAAGCGTTCAAATATTTCAACATGGGTTATGCAAGCTCGGTAGCCTGGGTGCTTGGCATCCTTATATTTATCATTACTTTGGTACAATTCCGCTTGTCCAAGCGGTGGGTGTATCAGGATTAGGAGGCCCCTACGCTATGGCCAATCAACGCCGTCTTATAGATACAATTATTTTCGTGCTGCTGCTTGCGGGATCCGTTATTATGCTGGGCCCTCTTGCATGGACAGTATCGACTTCGCTTAAAACACAGAAGCATGTGTTTGATGTTCCGCCGCAATGGATTCCTAATCCGTCGACTTGGCTCAACTATAAGGATGTTTGGTCGAAGGCACCTCTCTTATATGGGTTTATGAACAGTGCCATCGTCGTAGTATGCGTACTGACTGTCGGCTTGTTTGTGGCAGCAATGGCCGCATATGCGTTCTCCAAGTTTGAATTTCCATTCAAGGAATGGATCTTTATGGCTCTGCTCGGAACAATGATGATCCCGTACTCAGTCGTTATGATTCCGCAATATATCGGCTTCTCCGAGCTGGGCTGGGTCGATACGCTTGCCCCTCTGATCGTACCGGGCTTATTCGGTAATATCGTAACGATCTTCTTCTTCCGGCAGTTTATGCAGGGGGCTATCCCAAACGATCTGATTGATGCGGCCAAAATCGACGGCTGCGGATATTTCCGTACCTTTACAACGGTTGCGCTGCCAATCGCGAAGCCCGCAATTGCCGCGCAGGCAGCACTTGGTTTTATGGGTATCTGGAATGACTTTATGGGTCCGCTTATTTACTTGCATACGCCAGAGCGTCAAACGATTCAGGTGCTTATCGCAAGTATGCAGTCCAACTATATCTCCACCTCGAACTACCCGTCTCTGATGGCGGCATCGGTGGTTGCGCTTGTACCGGTTGTTATCGTGTTCTTTATGGCGCAGCGCTACTTTATTGAATCGATGGCAATCAGCGGCATTAAGGGGTAATCACATGAGCGCATCGCAAATGAAACGATCATTGATCGGCATTGGCATCGCGGTTGTACTGGCAGCAGGAGGAGGGGGGATATGGATGATGACGCAGAAGCAGGATCAAGATCAAGATCAAGTGAAGGCTAGAGGGACCGTAACCATGGACCGCTCCTTTCAGAATCCAATGACACTCGACCAGGAATGGGAGGATTACGGTATTGGTGATCCTTATGTGCTCCGGTACAACGGCAAATATTATCTGTACTGCAGCACCAAAGATTGGCGGGTTGGCATAAAAGCCTGGAGCTCCGATGACTTGGTCAATTGGAGCTATGAAGGGCTGGTAACGGAAGATCCTCTCACTGAAGGTGCTTATGCACCGGAGGTAGTCTATTGGAACGGCTCCTTCTATATGTACACCTCACCTGCGGGGAAAGGGCATTATGTACTGCGCAGCGACAGTCCAACAGGACCTTTCACTGTGGAGACTGAGAATCTCGGCCTGACCATAGACGGTTCCGTCTTCATCGATGATGATGCCAAATGGTATTTTACCCATGCGGAATCCGGTGGGATTATGGCCAGCAGTATGAGTGCCCCTTATACGATGGATGCGGGTGACAAGCTGAATACTTCCCTTGGGCATTGGACGGAAGGCTCGATGATTATTAAGCGAAATGGTACTTATTTTATGACTTATACCGGCAACCATGTATTCTCCAAGGGTTACCGTGTGAACTACGCGGTGGGACATGAGTCGCCAAACGGCCTTTATACGATACCTGACAATAATCCTATTATTATTTCAACAGATAGAGATTTTAACGGACTTGGCCACAGTGCGACTGTACTTGGCCCTGATATGGACGCTTATTACATCGTTTATCACAATTTGGCAGGCAAATCGGCTGAAGGGCCGCCAGTCAGAAAGCTCAATATGGATCGGCTGACGTTCAACGGCGATAAAATGTCGGTGCTTGGTCCCACGCATGGCATGTCTGCTCCAGCTCCACCGCTTCCGGCCTTTTGGGATTCGCTTGGCGATATTCCGGAGACAGAGCAGTGGGAATCGGTGAAAGTTTCAAGAGCAGATGCAGCTTGGTTGAGCAAAACGTCGACGGAAGACCGGTTTACTGCGGAGTACAACGTAGTCTTGGACAAAGGGCAGGCTTCAAAGGCAGCTGGTGAATTAGAAACGATCTTCTCCTATACCGATGAAGACAATTACCGCAGTGTTCGCATTGATCCGGGCAGCCAATCGATTGCCTTACGGGATACAGCAGCAGATGAGGTGCTGCAGCAGGCAGCATTACCTGAAGGCATGGACTTAGCCAAGCTGCATACGCTTCGGGTAGAAGCCGACCAGAACGGTACGAGAGTGTATTGGGACGGATTATTGCTTATCGACAATAAGCAACTGACGGCGAAAGCTGGACGGATCGGTTATGCCTGGAAAGGCGGACTTACGCCGGAGCTTCATTACACAGCGTTCGCCAATGAAGCGGGCGGCAGCAGCGACAATAAAGCGATTAAGCAAGTGCCAGGTACGATGGAGGCAGTTCATGCAACATCGATTGGTGAGGAAGGTATTACGATTCATCAAGAAGGTACACCAGACGGCAGCTATTCGGCTGAGCTCACTGGCCCTGATGCTGAGCTTTCCTTCCCGGTAAATGTACGCGCGGATGGTGACTATACCATCGCAGCGATGGTATCCGATGCTTCAGTTGGCTCGACGCTTGAGGTCGAGGCGGGTGGTGTGAAACGGTCTGTGAAGCTGAAGGCGGAGGCATTCGTAACGGAGGATGACTCTTCAGAATGGATGAAGGTTCCGCTTGGTCAATTCTCATTAAAGCAAGGTCTGCAGTGGCTAACCGTCACGAACGGGAAAGGTAGTCCAAACATCCGGTTCATAGAAACGAGTGAAGCAGCTATATCCAAAGGGAAGCAGGAGGTCAGCTTCGACCCGGATTCAACCTTTGGAGATTGGCAGGAAGATAACGGGACGACTGGACTGCTGCTGGACGGCAATAATGCCATGATCTTCGGCGGAGATACCCGCTGGACGGACATGGAGGTTGGTGTCGAGGTTACACAGACTGATACAGCGGAAGGTGAAGCTTCGATCCTGCTGCGGACAACGATGGAATCTTCATTCCGTGATCAGGTAGCTGATTCTTTCATCGGTTATGAGCTTGCTCTGCGTAACGGCAGAATCATCCTGCGGAAAATCAACTATGAAGTGAATCAGGAGCTGACTTCAGGTGTGCTGGAGCTGGAGAACGGCAAAGCCAGAGCACTTAGAGTCAAGCTGGACGGTGCCAAGATCAGCGTGTATGACGGTAAGCAGAAGGAGCCGCTGCTGGAATGGACAGACCGGAACGCATTTCTGCATGGCAGGGTAGGTCTAAGAACAAGCTCGTCAGGCTGGCTGTTCAGCAATATGACAGTAACAACTGATAATTAAATGATAATTAAATTTTTTCATAAATAATTTCATAAATACAACGCAGCAATATAAAAGCGTGACAGGGAGCAGAGAAGCTGTATGACAACAAAAATGTATATCAAAAATTACCCACGGCCGCAATTCGTTCGCGAGCAATGGGTTGATCTAAACGGGGAATGGAATTTTGCCTTTGATGACGCGAATACCGGCGAGACTCATTTGCCCGCTGCATTCACTGGTGATTTGAAAATCAATGTACCTTTTACTTACGAAACACAGGCTAGCGGGATTGGTGACGAAAGTCATCATCCTTATGTTTGGTACAACCGTACCTTAGAAATTCCGGCAGATGTGGAAGACTCAAGAGTGCTGCTGCATTTCCAGGCCGTTGACTACATCGCGAAAATATGGATTAACGGCTCCTACGTTGGCTCCCATCAAGGCGGCTATGCGGCATTTTCCTTTGATATTACGCCGTATATCACAGTTGGCGAAGCGAATCAGCTCACGGTAAAAGTAGAAGACAGCATGGATGCTACACAGCCACGCGGCAAGCAGCGCTGGGTGAAGGATAACTTTGAATGCTTCTATGTACAGACAACGGGAATCTGGCAATCGGTATGGATGGAATTTGTAGCGCCCGTCCGTGTAGACTCTGTTAAGATGACGCCGGATATTGATTCTCGTACGGTTCGTTTTGAATATCAGGTAGAAGGTGACTTCTCGCAGGCTGACATTCGTCTTGAGACGATCATCAGCCTGAAGGGCAAGCCAGTAAAGCGTATGAGCCTAAGCATCGACCGCCCTTGGCTGCAGCTGGATGCCGATCTGGTTCATGAAATGAACGGACCTTGGATGCATAGCCACTGGTCGCCGCAGCATCCGAATTTGTACGATGTTGAATTTATATTGTACAAGGATGACACCAAGCTGGACCATGTCTATTCGTACTTTGGCATGAGAAAGATTTCGATCGATAAAGGACGTATTTTGCTTAATAATGCGCCTTTGTATCAGCGTCTTATTTTGGATCAGGGCTATTGGCCGGAAAGCCATCTGACGCCTCCATCGGAGGAAGCGCTGATTGAGGATATTGATCTCATTATAGCGATGGGCTACAACGGTGTCCGTAAGCATATGAAGGTAGAAGACGCACGCTTCCTGTACTGGTGTGATGTTAAAGGCCTGCTTGTTTGGTCGGAGATGGCTGCGACCTTTGAATTTAATGACAACGCCGTTCATAAGTTCACCAATGAGTGGATGGAGGTTGTACGTCAGCAGTACAATCATCCTTCTATCATCACTTGGGTACCGTTTAATGAATCCTGGGGTGTCATGAACATTAAGAAGGACAAGAAGCAGCAGAAGTTTACCGAAGCCATCTATCATCTGACGAAAAGCTTTGATCCATACCGTCCGGTTATTACGAATGATGGCTGGGAGCATACCGTATCGGATATTCTAACGCTCCATGATTATGTGGAGACAAAGGAAGAGTTCGAGAAGCGTTACAGTAATAAGGATGAGCTTCTGAACAACGAGATATCATTCAACCACTGGAAATATGCTTTTGCAGATGGGTACGAATATAAAGGACAGCCGGTTATCGTCAGCGAGTTTGGCGGTATCGCCTTCCAGACGGAAGCAGGGTGGGGATATGGCAATCAGGTCACATCCGATGATGCATTCCTGAATCGGTTCCGTAATATCCATCAGGCGATTAAGGACCAGGATTACATCGTAGGCTATTGCTATACCCAAATTACTGATGTTCAGCAGGAGGTTAACGGTCTTTTGACTGCAGATCGCAAACCAAAAATCCCGCTCGAGAAAATTCGCGAAGTTAATATGATGTAGTGTGATACAAAAGCCAAAAGGCCTTGCAGGTACAATCCCCGCAAGGCCTTTTTTGTTTAACTGTTTATTTGCTTGATGCAACCTGCTTATCATCGTCCTCCGATTTAACTACTTTCTTATCCCATTCTGGAAGAGAGGCGACATATTCGTCAGACATACTGATCAGTCTGTGTGCTCTCGTATACGTGTCCTCTGTATCCTGCGGAGTTGTTACAGGTCCGCCTGCTAACGGATAAGTGATTCCATCCGCATAACCGGAGCCTGGTACAAATGCGCCTAGATCCGAGATAAACGAACCGGAAGGCAGATAATAACGTTGAGGCAAGATGTTGCTTGTATGATTCAGCAGATCCTGTCCGAAGTGGACTTGATCTTTAATGGATACGCCCATCAGGTTAGATATAGTCGGGAAAATATCCGATTGTCCGCCAACTTGATTAAACACTTGATGCTGCTCATTAGGCACAGACATAATAAGCGGGATGTTCATCATATCAGGCAGTGTATAATCACGGCCGTAAATTTCTTTCATCAGCTTTTTCTCATCGTTGTTGAGCGAGTAGATCGGCAAGCCTTGGTGATCACCGTACAAGACGATAACGCTGTTGTCCCAAACGCCATTTTTCTTAAGCTCGTCAATAAATTGGCCAAGCGCGTAGTCAGCGTAGTTTTGGGATTCGATATAATCGCCAACAAGTGTATCTTTATAACGCTCCGGCAGCTCCATTTTATACTTGCTTTCAGGAATACGGAATGGATGATGGCCGGACATGGAAATGAGCTGTACATAGAACGGCTGGCCGGTTTGCTGCATACGAGCGAGCTCATCGGCTGATTTGGCATAAAGCACTTCATCAGAAGGGCCAAAAGCAACAGGATCCTCTTTACCAAAGAAGGTGTCATCATAATATTTGTCCCAGCCAATCGCCTTATACAGCTGATCGCGATTCCAGAACATAACATTATTTGTATGGAAGGATGCAGTCTGATAGCCGTTAGCGGAGAAAGCCTTCGGCATGCTTGGCAGTTCTTTATCCGCATAAACCTCAGAGGCAGCTCCATTTGGCGGAACATAAAGCGATGTATTTACGACGAACTCGGCATCAGCCGTATTACCTTGGCCAACCTGCTGGAAGAAATGCGGGAAGTAGAAATGATCAGCAGCCAGCTTATTCATATTCGGCGTAATTTCTTTGCCGTCGATTTTTAAGTTAATCAAGAAATTCTGGAATGCTTCAAGCTGAATGATAATGACATTTTTCCCTTTAGCAGCTTCCCAATAGGCAGGCTGCGCGGGCTGTGCGCTTCCTTTTTCTTGCTCAACCATCGCAGGTGTGACTTCTTCTGCATTGATTGGTAAGTCTTTAGATGGAGCAAATGTTGCATAGATCTCGTAGTTCAGGATCCCCATGTTTTTCGCTTGCTGGAACTCATTCATATCTTGGCGATAAGGAATAATAGCTGTGGCACAAGCTGCAACCGCAAGCACTTGTCCAGCGACGAACCAGGTCCGTTTTCCTTTCACTGACAAGGTGCGGCTCCATGCACGGAAACGTTTTTTGCTGGCAAACAGGATGAACAAAGCGACAATATCGGTGAAGATAAACAGGAAATACGGATCCATCAGCGAGAATACGCTGCTGTTCACTTCTCCCACCTGATTGACTTGACGTAATTCATGATAAGTTACAATAACGCCGAAATACTTGTAGTACATAATAACAGCAAAATAAATAGCAGTTAGAATAAGGTCACTTATTAAATAGGTCATGAATTTCTTCCGATAAGCAAAGGACTCGATTAAGCAGAAAATAAATCCAATAGATGAAATGCCAGTGAGCAGCATTTTGATAATATCTCCGGTCCCGCCATCAAATACGATGATCCAGACGATAAGCATTTTTAAAATCATGATGATGGAAAAGACCATAAACGGCTTATTAAGAAGCGCCTTCCATCCTGTTTCGTTACTCAAAACCAATCGTCTCCCTTTTCCTTAATGTAATAACGAAGGGTAAGCTTTATAACATGAACGGCTGCATTCGTGATGTACCGTAAACAGCACGCAACTTGCTTCTTATTTAATTAGCTTTGTTCATTTTCAAACTTACATGCATCGCTACAGACGAAAAAGTGCTGCGGGGTGTTTGACGGTAAAGCATCAACCTCCGAGCACGGTGTAGAAATCTTTAATATGATAAATAAATTCTGCTAGTAATTATTACTTTACTACTATAATTCATTGCTATTATGAAAAGCAAGATGATGAAAAGCCACTCCAGCAATTACATTGGAAAGCTATACGAAACTATCAATAATTTAACAACGAAATCTTATCTTGCCATAGTGAGAATTAGCGTTATGATGAAGGTAGATATAACATTTATATAAATTTTAGGTACTGCTGTGTTTAACACAAAAGGGAATCGCATAAAATGGAGTAATACACTAATATTCCCGCAAACGGGAGGTACCTATGCGAAAAACAGGTTGGAAAGTTACGGCAGTAGCAGTGCTTCTTGCTGCTTCAATTGGTTTGAACATGAAATCCGATCTGTTCTCTGTGTTTGCGTCAGCCTCAGAAAGAGGCGGCACGATTGATCAGCTTGAAGAGGAGCTGGCATCGCAATTTCAAAGCAGGTCCGAACATTTTACACTGCAATATAAAGGAGACAAGCACAAGCTTTCTGACGGCTTGCAGAATACGATAAATTTGGCGCTGGCACAGGATGATTACACAGCGTACATTCTTGACTCCTATTTGTATACAATCCGCAGCTGGGGGAATCTGTCGACAATTAAGCTGGAAGCCAGATATCGCGAGACAACGGAGCAAACGGCCGTTGTTGACGAGATAGTGACGAAAGCGATCGCCCAGATTATTACCCCGGGAATGAATGAGCATCAGAAAGTAAAAGCCATCCACGACTGGATCATTGAAAAGCTGCAGTATGATGAAACGCTGAAGCATTATACTGCCTATGACGCTTTAACGACAGGAACGGCTGTATGTCAAGGTTATTCACTACTGGCTTACAAAATGCTAAAAGCTGTCGGAATTCCGGTTTTGATTGCAGAAGGCAAAGTAAAAACAGGTGACCATGCTTGGAATATGGTGCAGTTGAATGGCGATTGGTACCATCTGGATCTAACATGGGATGATCCTATTGTTAAGCAGGCTGGTACAGAGACGCAGGCCGCATCCACTATCAGCTACAATTATTATTTGAAGACAGATGATGAGATTCATGTCGATCATCAATGGGTGAAAACCTATCCAACGGCGAACCATTCGTATAGTGAAGAGCTGAAAAAGCTTGAGAGCACAGACAGCGCTAAAGCCTCGGTGTATGAGAAGCTCAAAACCGCAATTGGTCTTCAATGGACGGAGCCTGAGCATACGGTAGCAAGCCTTGTTGAGCTCGAACAAGACATTCGTGAGGCGGTTATGGAGCAGCAGACAAGTATGCATTTCCGCTATCTCCATGGCTCACAGCTGGCTGCTGATCTGACGGCTGCCTTCAAGGCAGCGCATGTATCGGTACGATACTCCGCTCGTTACGAGCCATACAGCAATGATGGTTCGATGCTGGTTCAGATTCAGTTAGACTATCAATAGTAAAAAAGAGCCGTATCCCCAGCGTCTGCTTGGGATACGGCTCTTTTGGTTAAGATGCTTATTGCTGTTCACGGTTCCGGGCCGCAGTCATTTGCTGCCAGACTGATCCAGCGGCTTCCTCGCCACGTTCAATCCGCTCCAGCGCAATCTGCGCTTGCAGCTGAATCTCGAATTCAGCGTCCTTCGCCGCCTCACGCAGAGCCTCCACGGCGCTTTCATCACCGGCTTCATACAAGAAGCGTGCGGCGCGCCACCGGACAAGCTTGTTTGGATCACGAAGCGCTTCAATCATCGGGCCGGTAGCAGCAGGGTCGCCCCAGTCGGACAGCGTGTCTCCTGCTGTACGGCGCACAGATACGGATTTGTCACGTAGCGCTTCGAACAAGTATGGCATTGCCTCTGGCGTACGAAGATCACCAAGGTAGACAACAGCAAGTCGGCGGATCGACATATTCTCGTCATGCAGTGCTCTTGCGATCAGCGGAAGCAGCTCCGGCTCCGGTGACATCCGCTCAAGCGCGGCATAGCGGATTTGCCATTCCGGCGAATCCAGACGCTCTGAGATTTCAACTGCGGACAGTGGTGCCGGTCTTGCTGGAGCAAGAGCTTCTTCGCCCGGACCTTGCACCTGTGCTGCTGCGATCAATTCCTGAAGCCTCTCAGGTGTATATGCTGCTTCGAGCTCCTTGACGATCTCGGCAGCAATCTCTTCAAGCTCGCCATAACGGACACCAAATTCCTCGAGCTTCCGTTCGCGGATCATGGATGCACCAGCCGCTTCGGTTACAGCGTCGGTGAACTTCTGCGGCAGCGCGGAGCGTGCTTCACGCTCGCCCGTCTTCACGCGCACCTGCATCGGGATTCCCCGATACATTTGCACAAGCACATGTGCTTCGCCGTAGCTCTCAGCAGCAAGTGCGGCTCCACCTGCGGTGTCACCGTCAGCCCCGCCGAGCAGCAGTGCTCTTGCATCGGCGAGAATACGCGCCCAGTCCGCATTCGATACGCGGTCGAGGGCAATGAAATCGGCTGTGCGGAAGATGCTGCGCACGCCATCTATGGCAAGAAGTGAGCGGAGCGGCTCTGGGGCGGACTCCGCTTCTTTTTTCGTAAAGGATTGTCTAACACCACGCGGCAGCGACTCGTCCATATTCAGCTTCATGGAATTTGGACTTGGTGTTGGTTCTATAGAAATAAGTTTCATCTTAATTATGCCCTCCTGTTCACTAACTCGATATTATAATCATAGTGTACATGAAAAAAACCGCTTGTGCGAATAGACCTAATCAGAAAGTAGTCAGCCTTGAGGCAGTTGCCTCGGCATCCTCAACTTGGTATCTTTAAGGTACAGGACATGACAAACGGGAGGGATGAACGGTTGAGGCATCAGAAATTTACGAATAGCGAGCCAGTTCGGCAGCATAATTCCATGAAGCAATTGCAACGTTGGCGGCTAGAGCGGCAAGAACGTCTTCGTAAAGTGAAAACGAAAGATTATTCCTATTCCGTTCCTAACGTAAAGCCGGATTTGGAATTCCTGCATCATAATAAAAATGAGCCCGCTTTAACGTGGGTGGGGCATTCTTCTTTCCTTATTCAGTTAGCTGGCAAGAACATCATGACCGACCCGGTCTGGGCGGGGCAGATGGCTTTTCAGCGAAGATTAACACCGCCGGGCATACCGATTGATGATGTGCCGCCTGTTGATCTCATTCTTATTTCTCATTCCCATTATGATCATCTCCATATTCAATCGCTGCGCCGGCTTCAAGGCCGTAAGCAGCTGCTTGTACCCGCAGGGCTTCGTTCGAAGCTTAGGCTGAAAGGTTTTACAAACGTAAGAGAACTGCACTGGTGGGAATCCGTTGTGATAAATGGGATTCGTATTACCTTTGTACCTTCCCAGCACTGGACCCGCCGTAATCTTTGGGACACGAACAGCTCCCACTGGGGAGGCTGGATTCTAGAACCGGTGGAGAAGGAATCTTCTGACCCAACGATCTACTTTGCCGGGGACAGCGGTTATTTTCCAGGCTTCAAGGAGATTGGCCGACGGTTCCAGATAGATATTGCCCTGATGCCGATTGGTGCTTATGATCCGGAGTGGTTCATGGGGGATCAGCATGTAACGCCGGAGGAAGCGCTGCAGGCGTTCGAAGATACCGGAGCTGAGTGGTTCGTGCCAATGCATTACGGCGCCTTCAAGCTTGCCGATGATACACCTCGCGAGGCGCTTGACCGACTGGAGCGGGACCGGGTTAAACGAGGAATCGATGAGAAGAAGGTTATGGTACTGCCGCATGGGGAGACATGGCGCTGCCCGAAACGGAGCGAAAATAACAAACGAGAACAAGAGTAAGCCAAATAAGCGCAATGACGGACAAAGTCCCTCAAGCTATACTTAATATATACATGGATATAATTGATTGCCTAATTAGGTAATCATTCATTTTAGGAGGAACTAGAGAACATGAGTCAACCAATCCGTCTTGGCATTATTGGAGCAGGAGCTATAGGTAAAGTTCATCTGGAAACATTCGCAAAGGTAGGTGCAGAGTCGGTCTATGTAGCCGCGATTACAGACGCATATTTGCCGCTTGCGGTACAAAGAGCAGAGGAGTTTGGAATTAAGACCGTTCATGTGAATCCGCAGGCACTGCTTGAGGATCCGGCTATCGATGCAGTTGTTATCGGTGTTCCGAACCAATTCCATGCGCCACTCGCAATCGAAGCACTGAAGCAGGGCAAGCATGTCTTACTTGAGAAACCGATGGCTATTGATGCTGAAGCTGCCCGCACGATCTACGAAGCACAGAAGGCTTCTGGCAAAATACTGATGATGGCACAGCAAATGCGCTGGACCGGTATTAACCGTGCGATTAAAGAACGGGTTGTGAATGGCGATCTCGGCCCAATCTATAATGTTAAAACAGGCTGGTTCCGAAAGAAAGGCATTCCGGGCTGGGGCTCCTGGTTTACTCGTAAAGATATGGCTGGCGGCGGCCCACTGATTGATATCGGTGTTCATATGCTTGACTTAGCCCTGTATCTGATGGGTAATCCAAAGCCAGTATCCGTTTATGGCTCGACGTATGCGGAGTTTGGTCCAGAGCGCCGCGGAATTGGCACTTGGGGAACACCAAACTGGGACGGCTATTATGACGTTGAGGACCTTGCAACAGCACTTATTAAGCTGGACAATGGCGCAACGCTTTCACTTGAAGTAAGCTGGGCTGCACATGCAGCTGGCATGAGCCAAGATCCATTCGTCCATCTGATGGGCAAAGAGGGCGGTGCTGCACTCGTTGGCAATGACGGCAAATTTGTAACCCATGAAGGTGACGAGGTTGTTGAGAGCATTATCGAGCCGCTGGAAGGCGAAGAGGACCGCGTATTATTGAGCAAGCATTTCATTGAATGTATCAATGAAGGCAAAGAGCCAATCTCTTCTGCGCTTTCGGGCTACACAAACAGCCGTATTCTGGATGCGATATATGAATCGTCCCGTACAGGCAATGAAGTAAAGCTGAACTGGGATTAATAAGGACAGGCTGTCATGTCACATGGCAGCCTGTTTTTTTTGCCGTTCCGCGATCTATCTTAGAGAGTTGACGCCAAACTTTCAAAAATGTTCCAATAGAGTCAAGAATGATAGATCGAGGTGAAAGGATGGTCAAAAAGGCGGTCGCCTTGATTCTGCTTATTTCACTCAGAATTTTCACGTACTACAACACAAGCGCTGCTGATCAGGATCCGTATCTGATGACAGATTACAGCCGGCTTCATCCGGTGAAGGTGGAGCGTGTCGTACAAGGGAAAGAAGAGGAGCAGCTCATTCATCTGCTGAAGGATGCAAGGGAGCATCATTTGAAGGTGTCGATTGCGGGGCAGCGGCATAGCCAAGGCGGACACACCTACTACAAAGACGGTATCGTCGTGGATATGACTAGCTACAACCGGATATTGTCCATTGATCCAAAGGGGAAGAAGATTACTGTCCAGGCAGGTGCAACATGGGAGGATATTCAGAATGCCGTCAATCGTTATGGACTGGCTATCCGCACGATGCAGTCCCAAAATACGTTTACCGTTGGCGGATCAATCAGCGTGAATGCGCATGGGCGTGACATTCGTAATGGTTCGATGATCAAAAGCGTGGAGTCCTTTCGGCTGCTAATGGCAGATGGGGAGATCAAGCAGGTCAGCCGCAGCGAGAATGCTGAGCTGTTCCCTCTTGCCTTAGGTGGTTATGGCTTATTTGGCATTATTCTGGACGTCACGCTGCTGCTGGATGATGATGAGTTATACTCCTCAACAACAGAAACGATGCCAACAGTTGACTATGTTCATTATTTTCTTGCGAAGGTGCGGACTGATCCGGATATCCGAATGCATATCGCCAGATTATCTGTAGCACCTGATCGTTTTCTGACAAAAATGTTTGCGAAAAACTATACGCTCGACCGTACTGAGCCGCTGGAGGAGCATAACAAGCTGATTATTCGTGAACCGTTGGTCGCACCGGGCAAGCTGCTGTTCCAGTTTAACCGTTCGTTTGATTGGGGGAAGTCTTTGATTTGGGATCTTCAGACGAAGTATTTTACCGAGCAGTCAGGGGAGTTAATCAGCCGCAATAATGCGATGCGGGCGGCGTGGCAGTTTATGGAGTATGACGAGCCGGGAAGCAGTGATTTACTGCAGGAATATTTTATTCCGGTTCAAGAGTTCGAAAGCTTCGTTAAGGCAATGGGGACTATTGTACAAGCTGAGAATCTGAATCTGTTGAATGTTACCGTGAGGTTTGTGAATCAAGATGATGAAGCCGTATTGTCGTACGCGAAGGAAGATATGTTTGCGCTTGTCTGCTTATTCAATGTGCCATTATCCAGTAAGGGCCAGAAGCATATGGAACAATCCGTTCAACAAATTATCGACGCTGCAATAAAGCGGGGAGGCACGTATTATTTGCCTTATGCCGGATATCCGAGTCTAATGCAGTTCCAGAAGGCGTATCCAAACTATAAGCTGTTCTTCCAGGAAAAGCTGAAGTACGATCCGGGCGGGCTGTTTATGAATACGTTCTATGAGCAATACAAGGGAGGGCAAGCCGGGTGAATATGAAATGGCTGATCCGGTCGCAGAGCATAGTAACACTTGCTGCAGGGATGATTTATCCTTATTATTTGTTGTTTCTGAAAAATCTCGGTAACAGCTATTCGAAATACGGCCTGGCTTTTGCTGTATTTACGATCAGCTCTGCGTTGGTGTCGCAGTGGCTTGGTCCCCGTCTGGATCGGTCCAGCACAAGTCTGCTGATTGTGAGCTCCTTGGGGATGATGGGCGCAATGATCGCTTTTCCATGGGTGATGTCTTACGGATGGGTGCTCATTCTTCAGCTTCTTATGGGCACTTGTAATGCGATGCAGAAAATGAGTGAACGTCAGCTGCTCGCCGATTATACGCAGCCAGGCGAACGTGGTATCGCTATTGGTTCCTATCACTTCTGGACAACGGTAGCTTCGGGACTTGCTGTTGTGCTTGGCGGTTATCTGATCGACTGGCTGACGATTAATGTCCTGTTTTATATAAGTGCACTGTTATATGGAGCAAGCGCTATGGCGGTGTGGCGTATGCGCAAGAGAGTGGCGATGACTCCGATTACAGAAACAAATAATGGATCTGTTGCGATTAGAGGCTAAACACTCATCTTTTTCCCCTGCTGGGTGCAATTGAACGTTCGTTTCCGATGGAGACTGTGGTATAATGGTTCGAGATAATTGAGTATGGTAAAGAAGGACGGGATTAAATAAATGATTAGTACTAGCGGCATAACACTTCGCTTCGGGAAGAAGCCTCTGTTCGAAGATGTAAATATTAAATTCACGCCTGGCAACTGCTATGGCCTCATTGGTGCAAATGGCGCCGGTAAATCGACGTTTCTGAAAATTTTGTCCGGCGAGGTTGAACAATCCAGCGGGGAAGTTCATATCACACCAGGCGAACGCCTTGCAGTATTGAAGCAGAACCATTTCGAATACGATGAGTTTGCTGTACTTGAAACAGTTATTATGGGTCACAAAAAGCTGTATGACGTTATGAAAGAGAAGGACGCTCTCTACGCGAAAGCGGACTTCACTGACGAAGACGGCATGCGCGCAGGCGAGCTTGAAGCTGAATTTGCTGACATGAACGGCTGGGAAGCTGAATCGCAAGCAGCTGAAATGCTGAACGGTCTGGGTATCACTCCTGATCTGCATGACAAGAAGATGGCTGAGCTTGGCGGTAACGAGAAAGTCCGCGTCTTGCTGGCACAAGCATTGTTCGGCGAACCGAACATCCTGCTGCTCGATGAGCCTACCAACCATTTGGACATCGAGTCCATCCGTTGGCTGGAAGATTTCCTGTCCGGCTATGAAGGCACTGTTGTCGTAGTCAGCCATGATCGTCACTTCCTGAATACGGTATGTACGCACATCGCGGACATCGACTTTGCTAAAATCCAAATGTATGTGGGTAACTACGACTTCTGGTATGAGTCGAGCCAGCTGGCTCTCGCGCTTCAACGCGGCGAGAACAAGAAGAAGGAAGATAAAATCAAAGAGCTGCAAGCTTTCATTCAACGTTTCAGTGCCAATAAATCGAAGTCCAAGCAAGCGACTTCGCGTAAAAAATTGCTGGATAAAATTTCGCTCGACGACATTCGTCCGTCGAACCGTAAATATCCGTTCATCAACTTCAAAGGCGACCGTGAAGCGGGTAAATCGCTTTTGCTTGTTGAAGGTCTGACGAAGACAATCGATGGTGAGAAAATCATTGATAACTTGACGATTGCTGTTAACAAAGGCGACAAAATCGCATTTGTTGGTCCTAACGGCCTTCCGAAAACGGTTCTCTTCCAACTGCTCATGGGCGAGCTTGAAGCTGATGCAGGTACGTACCAATGGGGCGTTACAACAACTCAAGGCTACTTCCCGAAAGATAATGCAAGTTACTTCGATGGGGTTGAGCTGAACCTCGTGGAATGGCTGCGTCAATACTCGAAGGATCCAGATGAAACGTTTATTCGCGGCTTCCTAGGCCGTATGTTGTTCTCTGGTGATGATGCGATGAAGAAAGCAACTGTCTTATCTGGTGGCGAGAAAGTACGTTGTATGTTGTCGAAAATCATGCTGAGCGGTGCGAACGTGCTTGTCCTGGATGAGCCAACGAACCATTTGGACCTTGAGTCCATTACAGCGCTCAACAATGGTCTGACAGATACGGACTGTACGGTCCTGTTCACTTCGCATGACCATCAGTTCGTGCAAACGATCGCTAACCGCATCATGGAAATCACGCCAAACGGCTTGATCGACAGAATGATGACATATGACGAGTACCTGGAGAGCGAAGAAGTTAAAGCTCTCCGCGAGCGTATGTACGCGGTATAAAAAAATTAGAAATTGGCCGTACGAGTTTAACCTCGATACGGCCTTTTTGTTTGTTTTTCTTACTAAGTAGTCGCTTTTGTGAGGGGAGGAGTCTAACTGAGCGGAGTAAAAGGTTTGAGCCGGAGAAGCGTAGCGTGCGCCTTTGTTCCCGGATTTCAACCGCTTAAGCGAGTTGAATAAAGAAATCCGGGAACAACAGCGATCGGAGGTCCAAACCTTTTGCGCAGCACGCAGTTGCCTCCGTGCATAAAAGTACGTATATGGTAAACACTGTTTCTCTAGACCCACTTGTATTCGTTCGGGTATGATACTCCATATTGCATTCATGGATTAACAGTGAAATGAGGTTAGGGGACATAAATGAATCAGTATGAAGAGATCAGGCAGGGCGAGAAGGGAGCCTTGGTCAGCATTGGCGCGTATATCGGGCTGTCTGCGATCAAGCTTGGCGCCGGCTATTGGTTCGCCTCAGGCGCACTCGTCGCGGACGGATTTAACAACTTAACGGATATCGTTGCATCAGTAGCAGTCTTAATCGGTTTGCGAATTTCACAGAAGCCGCCTGATAGGGATCATCCGTATGGGCATTTTCGGGCGGAGACCATTGCAGCCCTGATTGCCTCGTTTATTATGGCGACAGTAGGTCTGCAGGTTATTATCAACACAGTACGCTCCTTGTTCTCCGATGAGCAGAAGATACCTTCTCTGAACTCGGCATGGGTCGCTTTATTTGCGGCAGTGTGTATGGGAGCCGTTTATATCTATAACCGTAGACTTGCTAATCGCATTAATAATCAGGCATTACACGCAGCGGCGAAGGATAACTTATCTGATGCGCTGGTCAGTATCGGAGCTGCTATCGGCATCATAGGCGCTCAATTTGGCCTGCCTTGGCTTGATCCGGTTGCTGCGCTGTTAGTGGGTGGGATTATCTGTAAGACAGCTTGGGAGATTTTCTACAGCTCCACGCATGCTCTTACAGATGGCTTTGATGCGAATGAGCTGATGACGCTTCGCTCGACGATCGAGCGGACGACGGGCGTGAGGTCGATTAAAGACATTAAAGCACGTGTACACGGCAGTAATGTACTTATTGACGTAATTGTGCAAGTTGATCCAGGCTTGTCGCTTATCGAAAGCCATCGGATAAGTGATGAGATTGAGCAGCGTATGGAGAACAAGCATAATATTATGAGTATTCATGTACATGTGGAGCCTTATGAGGCGACTGCAATAGAACCTCATTAAAAAAACCTTAGCCGTTTGGCTAAGGTTTTTTTTGTATCATTATCTTCCATATTTCTTCATCATATCGAGGAATTTGTTAGCTGTGAGTGCCGGTGTTCCTGCATTCAAGCGGAATACTTCATCCGATCCCGGTCGGTTAATACCTGGGCGGGTAGTGAAAAATAAATTGACGCCTGCGTTTTTCTCAAGCTGCTTAACGCTGGAGGTGAAGGAGCCAAATGGGAAAGCAATCATCTGATAGGAATTATTTAATTCTTCCTTCAAACGTTTTTCCATCAGCTGTGCATCTGCTTCCACGCGTGTCATGTATTCTTTCTTCGTTTCTACCCGGCCCTTGTCAGGCAGATAGATTGGATTGCTCAGTATAGGCCCTTTTTTCTTGCCTTTTTTATCGAGCGCAGCATATTCATGCAGATTGTAAGTATGGCTGTAGAAGCTGTTGCCTTCACCTTTAAGCTTACGCATCGTATCCCAAGTTAGATGCTTGGTGTGTACATTTTGATTGTCGCTGCTTGCCCCAATTATGAAATGAGTACCCACAAAATTATACTTTTTCATAATAGGAACTGCATATTGATCAAAGCTCTCGTAGCCGTCGTCGAACGTAATGACAACTGCATTGTCAGGAACGGTGGCCTTTTTCTTCATGAAATCTGCAAACTGCTCAACGCTGATCACGTTATAGCCGTTCTCCTTCAGAAGCTTCATATGCGTGCCGAACCGGTTTGGAGAAATCGTTGCTCCACTTTCCTTCTCATCGATATGATGATACATGAGAACGATAACTTTGTTCTTATAATGTGCAGGTTTATTAGTAGCAGCGTTCAGCTGATACTGGGACACCGGCCAAGTGATCGCGAGGGCGATGACGAGGAGTGCAGCAATCACTTTCATTCTCACGACTTATTCCTCCTACGATGAATTACGCGTCCAGCTGTCTTTCTGGAACGACTGGCCCGGAAGGGCGTTTCTTTGGTTTCGGCAGATTGCCGAAGGCGATCCAGTTAAATGGAACGTAGCGGGCAAAGAAAGAAACAACGATCCAGGATCCGACCAGGGCGAGCGCGAAGCCGCCGAGATACCAAAGATGAAGCTTCCAGGCTGTACCCGTATGGAGCGGATATTGCCGGTAGACGAGCAGGAAGAATGGATGGATCAAGTAGACACCAAAAGATAGAGCACCTAATCTTCCAATAAGGTGGGTTAGGACTTTTGGTAGTTTACGAGATAAAATAAATGCAATTTGCATTAAAACAAGTGCCGTTAGTACCCCATGAATATTCCATACAAAATCGAACAATGTAGTATTGAATGAATCAAGGTGAAGTCTAGTCTCGTAATACAAATATACATGCGATAACCCAGCAGCAATCCAAAGGGCCCACAAAGCGATCCATGTGACCACACGAAGGGTAGTTGCATGGTTTCTGGCGATAATAATCCATTCTTTTATTTTCGGATAATAGATTCCTAGAGCTGCGCCCATCAAATAATACGAGAAATAAGAGAACGACCAGCTTCCGCGGTTGGGAACAGGTGTCTCCAGGCCGTATTTGTTAAGCATGAAGAAGCCCCATTGCAGCGCAAAGCCAACAGGAATGGCCCATTTGACCGTACGTGGATACTTTTTCATCAGCCACAGGAATAGCGGGAACATCAGATAGAACTGAATATTGATATAGACGAAATAAAGATGCGTGTAAGCCTTGCCGGTTAGTACTTTATCAATAAAGTTATGAAACTCAGTTGATAGAGTCCGGTCCGGATAATAATAGAAATGCAAAATAGCGAAATAGAACAAGGAAAAGACCAGGTACGGAATTATAATATACAGCAGTCTTTTCTTATAAAAGCTGCCTAGCAACTTCTTGTCCAAAGGCCGATTGTAATAATTGTAGAAGAGGACAAAACTGCTTAGGAAGATAAAGGTTGTCGTTCCGATTTTCATAAAAATATTAAAGAAGTTATACATGAAAAAATAATTCGAGTTCACCATATCAACGGTAGCGAACGAAGTCGAGTGGACGGACAACACACCGATGATAGCCATTGCCCGAACGAGTAGCAGTTCAGGGATGTTATCCCGTTTCTGCAGTGATGGAGAAGCCGTAGCCATTCGTTATTCATCCTTCCAACTGTTTATACTATTAACCTAGTTATTATAGTATAAACGGACAGGCATACACAACAATTTGTCTTTATCTCCCAGAGAGAAACGAAGACAAATTGTTGTATTTTTTTCTTTATTCTCTAGGCTTTCTTCGCGCTGTTCCACTGTCCTGCGCCGCTTGAACGACACGCTTACGAACTTCCTCTACAACTCTTGTATTAAACACACTTGGAATAATATACAATCTGCTCAGTTCATCTTCACTGATGACAGATGCAATCGCTTCGGCTGCTGCGAGCTTCATCTCTTCTGTAATGTTGCTTGCCCGGCTGTCGAGTGCTCCGCGGAATATGCCGGGGAAGCAGAGGACGTTGTTAATCTGATTCGGATAATCGCTTCTTCCTGTAGCCATAACGGCAACAATATCTTCGGCTAGTTCTGGTCGGATTTCTGGTTCGGGATTAGCCATTGCGAACACAATGGGATCAGTTGCCATAGACAAGATATGTTCTCTTGTTAGAATGCCACCTGCAGATACCCCTATAAATACATCGGCATCTTCAAGCGATTCTTTTAGCCCTCCGCTGATTCTAGCTTCATTTGTATGTTCGGCATACCACTGCCACATCGGATTGTTATAAGTTCGATCAGCTGTTAGGATCCCTTCACGATCTACGCCAACAATATGTTTTGCACCGCCGGCGAGCAGCATTTTGGTGCAAGCTGTACCGGCAGCGCCGATGCCGCATACTACAAAACGTGTATCCTCTATTTTCCGTTTCGTTAGTTTTAGTGCATTAAGCAGCCCGGCATACAGTACGACAGCCGTTCCATGCTGATCGTCATGGAAGACGGGGATATCCAGATCTTCACGCAATCTGCGTTCGATCTCAAAGCAGCGCGGCGCCGATATATCCTCCAGATTGATTCCTCCAAAAGCAGGAGCAATATGTTTAATAGAGGCGATAATCTCTTCCGTGTCCTGCGTATCCAAACAGATAGGGAAAGCATCCACATCTGCAAATTGCTTAAACAGCATGGCTTTACCTTCCATAACAGGCATGGCTGCGTAAGGGCCGATGTTGCCAAGGCCAAGAACAGCACTCCCGTCCGAGACAACAGCCACTGTATTACGTTTAATAGTAAGAGTGTAAGCTTTCTTAGGGTCCGCTTCTATCGCTTGGCATACTCTGGCTACATCCGGTGTGTAGACACGGGATAGATCGTCGCGGTTTTGAATTGGAGTTTTAGGCTGAATCGTAATTTTGCCGCCAAGATGAAGAAGGAAGGTGCGGTCGGATACATGCCGCAGACGAATGCCAGGTACACTTTGCAGGACAGATTGCAGCCGCTCGGCTGCCCCGGCTTCGGTAATTTTTACAGTTAAATCACGTATGCTTATCAATTTATCGGTTTGGATAACGTCAATTGCGACTATATCTCCACCGGCCGCTTCAATGGCTGTGACGGCTTTGCCAAATTGCGCCTGCTGGGTATCAATTTCGAGTCGTAATATGATTGTTTTTCCATCCATGCTCCGTTCTTTCATCCTTATCCGCTCCCTTTTTTGCACTGACAAGTACATCCTCTCTATAACAATAACCGGAAATGGCTTGTACTATTCTCCTAAAATAAAAGGATGTACATAGTAAAAAGCCGTCACTGCAACAGCTGCAAGACGGCTTTCGGACACGTAGTCGGATTATATTGTTCATTTCTTTTGTCGAGCAAGGTTTGGCGGTAACGGCTGGATGCATCGGTCTGCTGGATCGCAGCCATCCATTTGTCTACCGTCTCTGGTTTCTCCAGCATTTCTCCAAAACCGTTACGAATGAAATATTCGCAGTTTTCTTCTTCCTGCCCCGGAATCGGTTCATAGAACAGCATTGGGATTCCTTTGCTCATGCCTTCCGTGCAGGTCATCCCTCCGGGCTTTGTTACAAGAACATCTGCCACATCCATCAGCTTGCTGACTTCCTTGGTGAATCCTAGGATTCGAATATTCTCATGCCGGAAATTAGAGTTGGAAAGCATCTTTTCCTTAACCTTATCATTGTTCCCTACGCAAAAAATAAATTGAATGTGCTCGCGCCATTTCGTCATATATTCCAGCAAACTGTCCTCGTACATAAGTCCCCATCCGCCGCCCATAATAAGGACGGTAGGCAATGATTTCAAACCAAACTGCTGACGAACCTCAGCCTTGTCATGAGCTTTCCAGAAATGCGGATGGACAGGGATGCCGGTTACGTCAATGCGGCTTTCAGGAACGCCGTGATTGATCAGCTTGTCCTTCACAAGGGCGGATGAGACCAAGAATTTATTCACTTCCTGATTTACCCACGAGCCATGTGCGTCATAATCGGTAATGAGGGTACAAAGCTTGATATGAAGGCCTAGCCGCTTTAGCCGGCTGACTACAGCATTTGGAACAGGATGGGTACAAATAACGAGATCCGGCTTAAGCTGTGCGATAACTTGCGAGGTATGTGTGTAAAATACGCGATGGAGCGCAAGCTGAGCGAATCGATTTAACGATTTTTTATAATTGCTGCGGTACATGAGACCAACCATCTTCGGCTGACTGCTGACCGTTTTGCGATAGGCGGAAATAATCAAAGGTCCTAGTACGGGATTAAGAAAATTACCCAGCTCCATAACGCGGGTTTGTATATCCGGACTGAGCTGACGCATGCCTGCCGCCAAAGCGTGCGCGGCTTGCGTGTGCCCTGATCCGAATCCTTCGGAGAGCAGGAGCACTCTTTTCTTACGCATAATGTCACCTACTTTTCTAGTTCCATATTACGACTCTGTTCGATTTAAAACAAGTCATCCTGCTATTGAAGTTGCAGGTGCGGTAGTCCTAGTACGGACATGCATGCTGCAACCGAGAAAATCATGGGTTGATTTGCGTTAAAAAAATTTTATATGATAGGGGAATCATTCAAAATAGGAATGGACGCTAAGCGGTATTATAGCACATTGGAAATCAGAAGCGTGCTTAAGAAATTCTTGAGCTGATGCTTACGAAGCAAGAATTGCTTCACAATTCTTTTGAGCTAATGCTTACGAAGCAAGAATTGCTTCACAATTCTTTTGAGCTAATGCTTACGAAGCAAGAATTGCTTCACAATTCTTTTGAGGAGGACTACATAATGAATGAGATAACTCCAGGCACGATTGCCCGGGCGGATGTAAGATCGGGGCAGTACATTGGTGAGATTATAGAGGTTAATGGACCACGGGCTGTATTCAAGGTGCTGGCGGTGCTGAAGCATCCTGAGCAAGGGGATCTGCATCATCCTTATAATCCGGATGTTGCGATGTTCCATGAGCGGAGGGCACTCGGCTATACAGAGAAGACGAATGTTTTGCTTCGTGATTTGAAGCCATACGAGGGAGAAGTGCCGGATTACAATACTTCATTGCATGAGGCTGTAGCTTCGCAGATCGCCGCGCTGGACCGGCTGATGCGCTGGTCCGCGCGCGGGCTGGAGCTGCTGAAGGAATTGCGGAAGGATTATAAGTAAATAGAATTATTGCTACAATAGTATGCTGCCTTGCTGACTGCTTAAATTACTTGTTAATGAAGGCGGTTTGCAGGGTGCTGCGATAAATGACCTGCAGGCCAAGGGCTTCCGAAAGGGAAGCCAGTGGCAGGTAGGTTTTTGTTTCTTTACCGGATTTAAGCAGGAAGGCTGGCGGCGTGGACAGCTTAACCTTCTTATTGTCGATCGTTACATAAGCCGAACCAATGGTAAAGACCACTTTATGGCTGTTATAGGTTACGGAAGCGCTTTGAGATGTGTTGCTCCAGCTAAGTTTTGCACCAAGAGCATCCACGATGTCCCTCATCGCAACAAAGCTGCGATTACTGCGCAGAACAGGCGGGGCAGCTCCGGCTGGAAGCTCTTTTCCAGCGACAACGACAGACATTTGAACATTGGCTGGACGTGTCCGAACGGTGCGGTAATCACCCCATATCGTATTGGCGAATGCGCGGCCCATGACTGCGTAACCAAGTTGATTCGGGTGGATGTCCTTATTGGCGATAGAGGTATACTCCAGCTCATGGCCGACGAATAAGTCACTCACACTGGTGATTTGGAGCTTAATATCGTCCTTCGCGAGTCTACTGCTTATCAGGTCAAGCTTGTTTCGGATTTTCTTTACACCGTCCAATAGGAGCAGGCGGTCTTCTTCTGGGTAAAGAGGAATCGTAACGTTGCCAATCTTCACCGGCGCAGGAATCGGCAAGTACTGATCCGCAATGACGATTTGTGCAGTCGGATTAAGACCAGCGATTGTTCGGATAGAGCTCTCGAGATCTTTTTCATACTGATCCAGCAGATCTTGGATATATTTAGTAACTTCCTCATCTGAAGCACCGGATGCCAGTTTGTCCATAACCGGGATAAGGTCATTTCCTCCGATCGTTAAGACGATAAGGTTAGCAGAACGTATGGATTTGGCCATTTGAGCGGTTTGCCCAAGGAGTACATCCTTACGCGGATCCTGCAGTTGCTGCTGAATCTCATCGGGTTTCACTGTTCGGCCCTCCGACGCAGCCTGTAGCAGCAGCTTAAGCCCCTCAGCTTTAAGGCCAATAATCCCGTAGTTGACATATTCTGCGCGAAGTCCATGGAACAAAGCTTGCTCGTACACCTGCTCAACATAACCGTAAGGAACGGATTTTTCCGTAAAACCATGCTCATAACCGGCAGTAAGGGAGTCGCCTAATGCGACGATTTGATAAGGCTTTGTCTCTTGCTGGGCGGCTGATGCGTATGTACCTCCCCAAGCCGAGACGGATAATATGATGACTGCAAGCATGATAAATGTGAATCGGATACTCTGTTTCCTTGATTTGCTATACAAATGTTCATCCCCCTAATGATAAAATGTTAGCCATAGTATAAGAACACGAACAATGTACTGTAAAGTAAAGTTTTATCACATTCATAAAAATATTAAATTGATTCCCTTTTGGGGTGATGTTAAAATAATATAATAACCGCAATGGCGGAACACGGCCCGGAACATGGTCAATCTTAAACGAAAGCTTCATTCAGCTAATAATTTTGCGCTAGATACGAACATTTTCCTCTCTAAGCTTCTGGAAAGTTTGTGTCCGCGGGAAATTGGCCATAAAGCCATCACGTTTAAGCTCGCAAGAACAGCAAGCAACTGGCCGATGTGTCACGTTTGCTGCCGTTCGATATACCGTTATTGAGCTATGCTTGCCCAAAAATCTTCTGATAGAAAGGTTGCACACGATGAAAGAGAAAATTTTTGGATTACCGCCGAAACAAGGTCTATATGATCCGCGCTATGAAAAAGACGCATGCGGCATGGGATTTGTGGCAAACATCAAGGGAAGAAAATCGCATACTGTCATTCGTCAAGCGTTGACGCTGCTCGAGAACATGGAGCATCGCGGCGGTCAAGGCAGCGAACCTAACACGGGGGACGGCGCAGGCATCCTGCTCCAAATCCCTCATGATTTCTTCTCGCGTGAATTAAGAAAGCTTGAGATTGACCTGCCGCAAGAAGGAGAATATGCAGTTGGCATGATGTTTATGCCGCAAGACGAAGCGATCCGCAGTTCGTTTGAGCGTGAGCTTGAGATCATTATCCGTGAAGAAGGCCAATCGCTGATCGGCTTCCGTACTGTTCCTACGGATGATTCGAAACTTGGTCAATCTGCTTTGTCGGTGAAGCCATTTGTTCGCCAAGTGTTTATTGCGAAGAACCCTGAGCTTAAGGACGAATTGTCCTTTGAGCGCAAACTGTATGTGATCCGCAAACGCGCTGAGATTGCGATCCGTTTCGGTGGCAAAGAAGGCGGAGAAATGTTCTATTTCACAAGCCTTTCGAGCAAGAAGATCGTATACAAAGGGATGTTGACAACGGAGCAAGTACGCTCGTTCTACCAAGAGCTGAACGACGAGTCTGTCGTGTCGGCTATGGCACTTGTTCACTCCCGTTTCAGTACGAACACTTTCCCGAGCTGGGAACGTGCGCATCCGTTCCATTACCTGATCCACAACGGCGAGATCAATACGCTTCGCGGCAACATCAACTGGATGCATGCCCGTCAGACATTGTTCGAAACCGAGCTGTTTGGCAGCGATATGGAGAAAGTAAAACCGGTAATCAGTCCGGATGGTTCGGATACAGCAATGTTCGACAACGCACTCGAATTCCTGCATTTGTCCGGCCGTTCCTTGCCGCATGTTGCTATGATGATGGTACCGGAACCATGGTCGAACCATGAAAGCATGGACGACGAGAAAAAAGCATTCTACGAATACCACAGCACGTTGATGGAGCCGTGGGACGGACCTGCTGCAATGGCGATTACGAACGGTACGCAAATCTGCGCTTACCTTGATCGTAACGGCCTGCGCCCAGCCCGTTATTATGTAACGAAAGACGATCATATCATCCTTGGTTCTGAAGCCGGCACAGTCGAAATCGCTCCTGAAGAGATTTTGTACAAAGACCGTCTCCGTCCGGGCCGTATGCTCGTTGTAGATACGAAAGAAGGCCGCATTATTTCCGATGAGGAAGTGAAAGCACAGATCGCGGCTGAACAGCCTTACCGTGACTGGCTTGACGAGCATCTTATTGACCTTGAAGCATTGCCAGACGCACCTGAGCTTCCTGAACTGGATCATGCTACTGTGCAACAGCGTCAGCAGGCATTCGGCTACACTTTTGAAGATGTACGTAAAGTGCTTGAACCAATGGCTAGCAGCGGCCAAGAGCCAATCGCTTCCATGGGTTACGATGCGCCGCTTGCAGTATTGTCGGAGCGTCCACAGCGTCTGTTCAACTACTTCAAGCAGCTGTTCGCACAAGTAACGAATCCGCCGATTGACGCGATTCGTGAAGAAATTGTTACAGCCGTTAGCACAACGATTGGGCCTGAGCGCAACCTGCTGAAGCCTGAACCGGAAAGCGCGCGCCATATCAAGCTGGATACGCCAATCCTGTCGAATGAAGAATTTGCGAAGCTTCGCCATGTACGCCGTCCTGGCTTCAAGTCGATTACGCTTCCGATCTTCTTCCCGGCTGCTGAAGGCGAAGAAGGCCTCCGTTCCGCACTTAAACTTATGCGCGAAGCGGCAGACCGCGTTATTGAAAAAGGTCATAATATTCTTATTTTGTCTGACCGTGGTCTGGATAAAGACAACGCTGCGATTCCGTCGCTGCTTGCCGTATCGGCTTTGCACCATCATCTGATCCGTCAAGGTACAAGAACGAAGGTTGCGATTCTGCTTGAATCCGGCGATCCGCGCGAAGTACATCATTATGCTTTGCTGCTTGGTTACGGCGTCAATGCGGTTAACCCGTATCTGGCGTTCGAGACGCTTGACGATATGATCCGCCAAGGCATGCTGAGCAACATCAAGCATGAGAAGGCTGTTAAGAACTACATTAAAGCCGCTACGAAGGGCGTAACAAAAGTATTGTCCAAAATGGGTATTTCGACGATTCAATCGTACCGCGGTGCACAAATCTTCGAAGCACTTGGTCTGCAAGAAGAGCTGATCAACGAGTACTTTACATGGACACCTTCGCGTATCGGCGGTATCGGTCTTGATATCATCGCTCAAGAAGCGTTGAAATGTCATAACAAAGCATACGCTGACCAAGAGGGCGGGGAGAAAGAACTCGACTCCGGCGGCGATTATCAATGGCGTAAAGACGGCGAAGACCATTTGTTCAGCCCGCAAACGATTCATACGCTGCAAATGGCATCCCGTAAGAACGACTATAAACTGTACAAGAAGTTCTCGAGCATGGTACAAGGCGAAGACAAGAAGCATCTGATGCTTCGTTCGCTGCTCCAGTTCAAGGATGGACGGCAATCCGTGCCAATCGACGAAGTCGAGCCGGTTGAATCTATCTTCAAACGTTTCAAAACAGGCGCAATGTCGTTTGGTTCGATCAGTAAAGAAGCGCATGAAAGTCTTGCGATCGCAATGAACCGTATTGGCGGTAAATCCAATACAGGTGAGGGCGGCGAAGATCCTGCACGTTTCATTCCTGATGCAAACGGCGATTCCCGCCGCAGTGCGATCAAACAGGTTGCATCGGGCCGTTTCGGCGTAACGAGCAACTATCTGGTTAATGCGGATGAGATTCAAATCAAGATGGCGCAAGGCGCGAAACCAGGTGAAGGCGGTCAGCTTCCAGGACGTAAGGTTTACCCTTGGGTTGCTGAGGTCCGTGGTTCCACTCCTGGTGTAGGCCTGATCTCGCCTCCACCGCATCATGATATTTATTCGATCGAGGACCTTGCTGAGCTGATTCACGATCTGAAAAATGCGAACCCTCGTGCTCGCATTAACGTGAAGCTTGTATCCGAGGTTGGCGTAGGCACAATTGCTGCCGGCGTTGCGAAAGCACGTGCAGACGTAATCATGGTCAGCGGCTATGACGGCGGTACTGGTGCATCTCCAATGAACTCGATTCGCCATGCGGGTCTGCCATGGGAGCTTGGGCTTGCAGAAACGCATCAAACTTTGATGCTGAACAATCTGCGTGACCGTGTCGTTATCGAAACCGATGGTAAAATGATGAACGGCCGCGACGTTGCGATTGCAATCTTGCTGGGTGCTGAAGAATACGGCTTCTCGACTGCACCACTCGTCGTACTGGGCTGCGTAATGATGCGTGTATGTCAACTCGATACTTGTCCGGTTGGCGTTGCAACACAAAACCCAGAGCTTCGTGCTAAATTTATGGGCGATCCAAGCCATGTCGTGAACTACCTTCACTTCATTGCACAAGAGCTTCGTGAGATTATGGCTGAGCTTGGCTTCCGTACCATTCAAGAAATGGTTGGCCGTGTTGATATTCTTGAATCGAAGAATCTGGTTGACCATTATAAAGCAAAAGGTATTGATCTTAGCCTTCTGCTGCATTCCCCGGATGTACCGCAAGACGCAGCGCGTCATAACGTACAAGAGCAAAATCATGGTCTCGAGCTTTCGCTCGACATGAAAGAGCTTGTTCCAGGAGCAGCGGCAGCATTGGAAAGCGGCGAACGTGTTCGCGGCTCATTCCCGATCTGCAATACGAACCGTGTAGTTGGTACCATTCTCGGCAGCGAAGTAACTCGTCGTTACGGCGCGAAAGGCTTGCCTGAAGATACAATCTCCTACCACTTCGTTGGTACTGCTGGTCAAAGCTTTGGCGCATTCGTTCCGAAGGGTATTACGCTCTCGCTCGAAGGCGACTCCAATGACTATGTAGGTAAAGGTTTATCAGGTGGTAAAATTATCGTTGCTCCATCTCCGAAAGCTACATTCGTAGCAGAAGAGAACGTTATTATCGGCAACACAGCACTGTACGGTGCAACGGATGGTGAAGTTTATATCCGCGGTACTGCAGGCGAACGCTTCGCGGTTCGGAATTCCGGCGTGAAGGTAGTTGTTGAGGGTGTAGGTGACCACGGATGTGAATATATGACTGGCGGCCGAGTTGTAGTACTCGGAAGCACAGGCCGTAACTTTGCAGCAGGTATGTCCGGTGGTGTGGCTTACATTTACGATGAGCATGGTGACTTCTACAAGAACTGTAACATTGAGATGGTTCTGCTTGAGCGTCTCGAGACAGAAGAAGAAGTTGCTGAGCTTCGCGGCTTAGTTGAGCGCCATGTGGAATATACAGAAAGCGCCATTGGTTCGCGTGTTCTGAATGATTGGGAAGCATCGCTTAACAAATTCGTGAAGGTTATTCCGAAGGACTACAAGAAAATGCTGGAACATATCCGCAAAGCGGAAGATGCCGGCTTGACTGACGACAAAGCTCTTCTTGCAGCTTTTGAAGCAAGCATGAAAGAGTTGGCTCGTACAGGAGGATAAAGGGAAACAGGCTGGGCAGTTGCTCAGCCTGTTTTTTTGTTTTTGCTGGTGGCGCGGGAATGACGGGAATGTATCTCCTTCCGGTCGCTGTTGTCTACACTTTGCCTGAACAATATTACAAGGTTGCAAAGTGTAGACAAAGGCGAACGCTCCGCTCCTCCAGGAGTTACATACCCTCTATTCCCACGCACCTCCGCCGCAGCAGAACAGAAAAAAAGCAAGCTGCGCATAGTGCCGCTCGCCTGAAGGAAGGGAAACAGGGGAGACAAGTAGGGAGAGGCGATTTCCTCGCCTTGCCTTGTTCAAGGGAAAACAATTAATATATATTGTAAAACGATAAATATGAGTTTATAATATCACTGAATCTATACAGATGAGGTGTTATTTGTGAGTCGATTTACAATTTTGTTTTTGAAGATTACTGTGGTTCTGATGGGGTTGCCTGCGATCGCTGTATGTGTAGTAGCGGTGATTGCATTAATTCGAGATAATCCAGATCAATTTCCAGGGAAAATGCAGGTATCCGATATCGGATTTTTTACTGCCGTTATTCCTTATTTCATTGCTTTGTATAAGGCGTTTCAATTGATTGGTTATATTGATAAAAAGATCGCTTTTTCTGAGTTGTCTGTTCGGGCATTGAAGAATATTAAATATTGTGGGTTCAGCATCAGTCTTATTTTTGTGGTAATGGAGCCTGTTTTGTACAACATGGCAAGACAGGAAGATGCGCCGGGAGTTGTTGTACTTGGCTTAGTTGTAATCTTCGCTTCTTTTGTGATCGCCATATTCGGTGCTTTGCTTGAACGGTTATTGCAAAACGTCATTTATCTGAAGTCGGAAAACGAGCACACAGTCTGAGGTGGAAGGAGAGAATGAATAATGATCTACATTGAAACGCCTAGATTACGATTACGCGACTGGGAAGAAACGGATTTAGAGCCTTTTAGCCGGATGAACGCGGACGAGAAGGTGATGGAGTATTTTCTTAAAACGTTATCGGCCGAAGAGACAAATGGGTTTTATAGAAATATTGCTGCAGAGTTTGAGGAGTGCGGGTTTGGATTATATGCCGTGGAGCTCCAGGAGAACAAAGAGTTTGTCGGGTTTATTGGATTTCATCGGGCAACGTTTGAAGCTGATTTTACACCGTGCATAGAGATTGGGTGGCGGCTGAAACAAGAGGAATGGGGAAGAGGTTATGCAACAGAGGGGGCGAAGGCCTGTTTGCAATATGGGTTTAGCAAGCTTGGTTTCACTGATATTTATAGTTTCACAGCCGAGATTAATACCCCATCGAAAAATGTAATGAGCAAGATTGGTATGAACTACTTAAAATCGTTTGATCACCCAAAGGTTGAGAAAACGAGTCCCCTCAGCAAACATGTTCTTTTTCACATAAAATAACCGCCCATCTGGGCGGTTATTTTATGTTTTGGACTTGCATAGGATGTAAGCAGTAAGGAATGAAAGTTGAAGAGAGATAATTACTGCCAAAGCTAGATATAGCCCATCATCACCATCTGTAGATAATATGGCTAGGTGGTTCGATTCTTATGTTCGTCTACTTTACAATAAAACGGAAGATAAGTCGATTTCAGAAATGAAGAAAAGGTTAGGAGCAGAACCAATCTGCTTCTAACCTTTTGCTAACCAATGAGGGGATTGCCAATCTAAAAGGTATCATCTCAAAAAATAAATGGGCTTTTTTTCCTATTTTCGACAAAAAAAGAACTAAAGTTACCACAACTTCCGACATATTCCAGTCTAATTGTTAGGTATAATAACATTATTGTTTTACCAATGATTTCATATTTATAGAGAGTAGGAATCGGATATGATGAGAGAAGTAGAAATTCAGGTAACGAATGTAGAAGACACACGAACAGTATTAAACATTAGAGAAATACTTATACAATTGGATATTCCGCCGGAAAAATGGCCTTCAGATCTCATCCAACCCTAACAAATGATACCTGACTAGTTCATCATACGTTCAGCTCGAACAAAGGCAATAAACCGTTTGGTTTCATCAGCCGTAAGCTTACGTCCATCCACGCTTAAATTATATTTCTCCAGCAGCTCTTCGTCAGATAACTCCAGATGATCGACAAAGTTTCGAATATCATCGCTTAGCGCCGCTTGTGAATTCATCGTTCTACCTACCAAATAATCTATGGATACTTGATACAGGTCAGCGAACTTTGCCAATGTCTCCGTATCAGGTTCTCTGCGGTTTTTCTCATAATGAGATAAAGCAGCCCTGGATATGCCGAGCTTCGCAGCGGTTTGCTCCTGTGTCCATTTTCTTTCTTCCCTCATGCCAGCAATTCGGTTCCCAATGTTCATTACATATCCTCCTAAATTTGACCGATTTCCGCTACACCTATATTAATACGGAAACGTTAGAAATGCATTTATTGCAACAAAACGTCGCAAAAATTTTACCGTATTTGTAATTTTCCTTGACATGATACAGTTCGTATCGTAAAGTGAGAAGAACAAGGGATACGAAACGTATCATAATGATTTCCAGTATTCACGCTAATCGTTGCCGTTATTCCTCCCTATGAAAATTAGGCAAGGAGTTGCATCATCATGGGTTCCGACCCTTATATTCCACGGACCAACATTCGTATTCATTTGCATGAAGGAGTAACTGCTCAGGCAGGGCTGCTGGATGAGCAAGGCTTATTGCTCACCTCGTCAACATGCTCGGTTCTAATCATGAACATCAGCCGACATGGGCTTTGTTTTATGTCTGGCTTGCGTTTTCCTGTGAATAAAGGCTATATGCTGGATTTTCAGATGAACCTGGCCGGCGTTGCCATGAATCTTCGAGGTCATGTGGTTTGGCGGAATAACCGGGATAACCAATATGAATATGGCATTGTCTTTCATCCGCCTAACAGGCTTCGAGCTGTACTGGTCCGTATGTTAAATCAAGAACTTCTACGTCAAAGCCCGCAGCAGTACAAAATCCACGCTTTATATCGCGCTCTAAATCATAAGGCTTACCAATAATAGCTGGCAGGTGGTTAACTTATGCAACAATCCGCAATGGAAAAAAGCAATCTGATCACGACGCTTAATCCGGAGTCTCCCATTTCCGAAGCTTACCGTTCACTACGAACGAACATTTTATTTTCATCAATTGATGCGCCTGTAAAAACCTTAATGGTAACTTCCTGCCAATCTGGCGACGGAAAGACGACCACGATAGCCAATCTGGCGGTTGCTTTCTCACAGGAAGGTAAGCGGGTGCTCTTAATTGATGCAGATTTGCGCAGACCAACGCTTCATACGATATTTGTACAATCCAATCAAAGCGGTCTAACGAATATTCTTGCTAATCAAATGGAATGGCAGGATGCTGTTCGTTCTACTTCAATAGATAACTTGTATTTCATTGGTTCAGGTCCTACTCCTCCTAATCCATCCGAAATGCTTGGCTCCAAAAAAATGAATCTGCTCATAGAGGAACTGTCTGCTCATTACGATATGATCCTGTTTGATGCGCCGCCTTCACTTATTGTGACTGATGGTTTAGTTCTTGCTTCCAAATGTGATGGAGTGGTTGCGGTCATTAGCGTAGGGATGACAAAGCGCCAACAAGCGAAAAAAATGTACGCCAGTCTGGAACATGTAAAGGCTAGGCTGCTTGGAGTTGTGCTTAACAACAAAAAGAAGAAAAGTAAAGACCAGCTGTACTACGCCTATTACGGTACCAATGGGAGGCAGTAATGGGAGAGCAGCAGGTGAGACTTGTATTGCTCGCCGGCGGCCAGGGCAAGCGGATGTGGCCGCTTTCTCATGCCAAGCGAGCGAAACAGCTTCTTCCCTTAATAACTGGTGAGGAAGGAGCGAGGCAATCTTTGTTGCAGCGACTTTGGAGCCAGTTAGGCAAAATCGGTTTGCAACAAGATACGTTTATTGCGATTAGCCGTCATCAGGTGGAGACTGTTCGCAATCAGATGGAAGGCAGCTCGAATGTCATCCGTGAGCCTGAGGCTAAAGGGATGTATCCTGCCGTCGCGCTTGCTGCTGTCTATTTATATTCCGTTGCATCCATCCCGCTTTATGAGACGGTGGCAGTGCTGCCATCTGATTTGTACCTCGAAGACGAGGAATGGCTTGAAGCATTAAAGGAGCTGCCGGAGCAGTTTCGTAAGCATGAGCTATCTCTAGTGCAGACAAGCGATGGAAGTGGGATAGTGGCATTTCAGCTTGGGACCGTTATTTCTTGCTTGCAGCAAGAAGGGCTGCCGCTCCAATATGAGCAGCTTTATCGGCATTATGAAGAGCTGCACAGCAGCCTAGCTCAGGTCGTTGAGCAACTGGTTGAAGGCTGCCCTACCTTTAAGATGCCGGAACTGCCTTTTTATCACATCAACAGCTGGGATGCGCTTCACACCGCATTGCCGGATAACGATCCTATTTATAATGATTCGGCAGTTCCCATCGTTTTGAAGGGGCTGAACGACATTACAATTGCCATGTCTTCTGCAGGTATTCTCGTAGCAGCCAAAGGAGCAGTCCAGTCCGAGATGGAGCTTCAAGGATTTCGATCGGAAGAGCCGCTGTTTTTGTCTGGTTATGAAGAAGGAAGCTGGGGTTATGCGACGGTCATCCATACCACTACAACAACTCTTGAAGGTCACCAATCCGTCACTAGACAGCTTACTGTAATGGCGGGTAAAGAGCTGGCTTATGAGCTTTATTTGAAACGGAAAAAAATTTGGACCGTGCTGGCTGGTGAGGGAGAAGCTGTCCTCAATGAGGAACGGAGAGCCATCCGGGCAGGCGATGTGATCGAGATTGCACCAAGAGTGAAGCATACGATTCGGGCTGTTTCACATCTATCGATAATCGAGGTTCAGATCGGTTCAGAGCTAATGGAAGATGACCGTATAATCCTGGCAGACAATTGGGAAGACCTGCTTCTAGACTATGCTGCCATTTAGAGAATAGGTCTCCGTAGGAAAGAAGGGGGCAGTTGAGTGTGAAACGGGTCTGGAAAAGAGCACTTATCGGCGTTGGAGCAGGAGTCGTTATCATTGGATTGGGGATAGCCGGTTATGCTTGGCATCTATACGGCTCAGTGAAAGATACGGCCGCGAAAATATATGAGCCAATTGAGCAAACTGTCTATGTGAGCAAAGATCCGGAAGTGCCGGCAAAGCCACAGGAAGTTGCAGAGGCTTTAATAGAAAAGCGCCATCCTTTCTCGGTTGTTGTTATGGGCGTAGATGAGCGGGAAAATGATAAGGGCCGCTCTGATACATTAATTGTACTAGCCGTTAATCCAGCCAAGAAATCCATTCTAATGTTTAACATTCCGCGCGATACGAGGACAGAGATTATCGGACATGGGACAACCGATAAAATTAACCATGCTTACGCATTTGGCGGAGTAACGATGGCGAAAAATACGGTCGAGCATTTTCTCGATTATCCGATCGATTACTATGTCCGAATTAATATGGAAGGCTTCGAGCATTTAATAGATATTTTAGGCGGAGTTGAAGTGAATAACCCGTTCTCGTTTTATTATGGTGAACATCAATTTAATGAAGGCCCTCTTAAGCTTAATGGTAATCTGGCACTCTTGTATTCCAGAATGCGTTATGAAGATCCGAGAGGTGATCTCGGCCGTAATGCCAGACAGCGCGATATATTAATGGAAGTGATGAAGAGCTCGCTCAAGTTTAACAACATTACGCAAATTCAGAAAATATTAAAAGAGCTTGGCACCAGTGTGAAGACGAACATAACGTTCGACGAGATGAAAACCTTTATGACCGATTATCGGGAAGATGTCGGTAATATCAATATGGTTGAGATAAGTGGTTCTGGAAGCACGATTAACTCAGTATGGTACTTAATTGTGAACAAAGAAGAACGGGAACGTATTCATGAGCTCATGAAAGAGCAAATGGAAGATAGTGTGACTACTGTGGCGGCGCCTTAAAGGGCGCTGTTTTTATCGCATATTATGTAAACGCTTACAGCAAGAAAAGACGACAAAACGTATACAAGTATTGACAACTTTCGCTAAATCCAATAAAGTTAAGATACGAATTGTAACAAGTTATGTCAATTGATACAAAAAGTATAATTACATGAAAGTAGGGAATTAATGATGGTACAACTGGAAGAACATTTCTATTGTGTGGGCTGTGGTAAAATGGTGCGGATGTATGAAGCAAAGTCGTTGTTTCGGACAGGCTTTTTCCGTGTCGTTCTACCGCTAGGCTGCTGCTCAGGCTGCTCGCAAGTCTAAATAATGACTCACGCAACTTTCCCTCACACTTTTAATTCGCTATAATAGACGAACAATACATATAACTAGATTTTGGAAATAGTCGATGCATTAGAGGGAGGATACTATGGAGCAACCGATTGTACAGTTGCAGCAGGTCACGAAGAAGATCGGGAAAAAGACAATCATCAACAACCTGTCGCTTGATTTGCCGCTGGGTGAAGTATTTGGTTTCCTCGGACCAAACGGAGCAGGCAAGACGACTACCATCCGTATGATGGTAGGGCTTATGGCGATGACTTCAGGTGAAATAAAAATTGGCGGATACAGTATTCGAAGTCAGTACCAGCAGGCGATCCGCCATGTTGGAGCAATTGTAGAGAACCCGGAAATGTACAAGTATTTGACCGGTTATCAGAATCTTGTTCATTTCGCCAGAATGATCGACGGCGTTACACCTCAGCGAATTCAGGAGGTTATTGACCTCGTTGGTCTGGAGTCCCGAATTCATGATAAGGTAAAAACGTATTCGTTAGGGATGCGTCAACGGCTTGGTGTTGCACAAGCAATTCTGCATCGGCCAAAGCTGCTCATTCTAGATGAGCCTACGAACGGTCTAGATCCAGCAGGCATTCGTGAGCTGCGCGACTACCTTCGCCAGTTATCGAAGGATGAAGGCATCGCCGTATTCGTCTCCAGCCATCTGCTCTCGGAGATGGAGCTCATGTGTGATCGTGTAGCCATTATTCAGAATGGCAAGCTGATCGACGTACGTACGATTCAACAAGGCGGCATCAACGCTCAGAGTGATGTGAATATTCTGTTTGAAGTAGACAAGCCGGCCGAAGCGCTTGCTGTTGCGGCTGAACTTGGTAAAGATGCGCTCAGGGAAGGCGATAGCATTGTGTTGGAAGCGAACCGTGACTTCGTGGCATCCTTTAATGCAAGACTTGTTGCGGAAGGAATCAAAGTATACGGAATACGCGTCCAAACCAAATCGCTTGAGGATCAATTCCTGGAAGTAACAGGAGGTGAACGCATTGTTTAAATTTATGAAGCTGGTTGCAAATGAGAATATGAAGATTTACCGCCGTCCTCGTACCTATGTGATGCTGGGCCTTATGCTTGCGTTGATAGCGGCAATTTCGATTATTACTTATTTTGTAGACGATACGCATAACACTTTAGCCTGGAACATGATTTTTACTGAGTCGATGATTTCCTATATGCTCATTACGGTTTTCACAATCATTATTGCTTCCGGGAGTGTAGCCGATGAGTTCACAAGCGGTACGATTAAACTGCTGCTGATTCGTCCATGGTCAAGATCAAAGGTGCTGTTATCCAAATATATAGCTGTGCTGCTGTATGCGCTTGGAATGGCTGTCGTTATGCTGTTGTTTAGTTTTATCCTGAATACCGTCTTATTCGGCTATCAAGATGTGACAGCATCGGAGGTCGTTTCTCCGCTCGTATCGGGGTCAGTTGCGGCTTATTTACTGAAATACAGCTTATTGAAATATGTATCCCTTGTGGTGACGACTACTCTTGCGTTTATGCTTGCTACGGTGTCCCGTAGTGGAGCTTTAGCCATTGGGCTGTCCTTGTTCCTCATTCTTGGGGTCAACTCCTTTGCTCCATTATTAGCAACGCTCAAATACAAGTGGGCTGATTATTTATTGTTCATCCACCTTGATCTTACACAGTATTTGGACGATGCTCCAATGCGAGATGGCATGACGTTAGGCTTCGCTTTCTTTGTATTAGCGATCTATTATGTGATTTTTGTAGGACTCGCTTGGTATGTTTTCAAGAAGAGAGATGTTGCGGCGTAATCACCAAAAAACTCCGATCAGGACCCTGCTAATAGGAACCTGATCGGAGTTTTTTTATATTGTTAAACGGCTTGACGTGCTTTTTCTTTCTCACGAGTTTGGTCCTTCGTATTACTGGTAGAGCTGCTTCCGCTGCCCGTTTCCGACAATGGACGTGTCCGTATCTCATTTGCCATCTCCATATGACAGGTTCCATTTAGCATACCGCCGTCTTGAACAATGATGGCTTGAGCCGAAATACTGCCGGTCAACTGGCCTGTAGCTGTAATGGTCAGTCTGCCTTTTGCCGTTACCTCGCCGTATACTTTCCCGGCAATCGTAATATCTCTTGCGGTGATCGTAGACCGGGCCATTCCGTTTTCTCCGATGATGACATCACCAGCACATTCAATATCTCCGCTATGCTCTCCTTCGATACGGAGATTTGCTTCGCAGTTCAATTTGCCCTCTATATGCGTACCAAGTCCGATTAACGTATCGGTTGCTGATGCGCGCTTATAGTCTTTGAACATAGTTGTTGTAATCCTCCTTGCCTTCCGGCCGGTATTGGAACGTTCTATTGACTTTTATTCTCGCAAAGCTCGAAACATGCCAGAATTATATGACTCCGAGGGGAGAAAAATGGCGTATGCCTAAGAGTCAGTACGAGCATGTCGAATATATATAATATAGTGGAGTTTTGATATTACAGGATGGTGAAGCATGAAGGTGATGGAAACGAGGCTGCCAGGTGTCAAATTGCTGGAGCCTCCTGTATATGGCGATCACAGAGGTTTCTTCTCGGAGAGCTATAATGAGACAACGGCGCGGAACCAGGGGATCCTCCATACTTTTGTACAGGATAATCACTCTCTGTCGGTTGAAGCGGGAGTGCTGAGGGGTATGCATTATCAGCTTCTTCCCAAAGCACAAACGAAGCTGGTAAGGGTAACAGCAGGTGCCATTTATGATGTTGTTGTTGATATGCGCCAAGGTTCACCAGCTTATGGACAGTGGCAGGGATTTATTCTAAGTGCGGCTAATAAGAGGCAGCTGCTTGTACCGCAAGGTTTTGCCCACGGCTTCTGCACCTTGGTGCCGAACTGTGAAGTACAGTATAAGGTCGATGCATTGTATTCGGCAGAGCATGATCGGGGTATCGCTTGGGACGATCCAGCGCTTGGCATTGATTGGCCGGTAACGAAGCCGATATTGTCGGATAAAGACGCAAAGCATCCTAAGCTTGCCCAAGCGGAAAATAATTTTGTATATGAGGGGTGAGCATGCAAAGTGAAACTGTTAATTACAGGAGGGGCGGGATTTATCGGGAGCAACTTCGTTCACTATATGTTAAACCATTATCCCGATTATCAATTAATTAATGTAGATGCTCTAACGTATGCAGGCAATTTGGAAAATCTTAAGTCTATTGAGGATCATCCCAATTATACGTTTGTTAAAGCGGATATTGCTGATCAAGCGATGCTTACTCCATGGTTTGAGAATGGAATAGATGCGGTCATCAACTTTGCGGCGGAGTCTCATGTAGATCGAAGCATCCTGCAGCCGGGGGTGTTTGTTCGTACGAATGTGCTGGGAACACAGGTGCTGCTTGAGTTGTCCAAAACGTATAAAGTGTCAAAATATGTACAGGTATCAACGGATGAAGTATACGGTACGTTAGGTTCAGAAGGGTTGTTTACTGAAACAACTCCGCTTGCGCCCAATAGTCCGTATTCAGCCAGCAAAGCCGGTTCAGATCTGCTTGTTCGTGCTTATCATGAGACCTTTGGTCTGCCGGCCCTTATTACACGCTGCTCGAATAATTATGGTCCTTATCAATTCCCGGAGAAGCTTATACCGCTCATGATTCGTAATGCTCTGCAGGATAAGCCGCTGCCGGTATATGGCGATGGTCTCCAAGTGAGAGATTGGCTCTATGTGGAGGATCACTGTCATGCTATCGATCTGGTGCTCCATCAAGGAACAATCGGCGAAGTGTATAATGTTGGCGGAAGCAATGAACGGACAAATCTTCATGTGGTACAGACCATATTGAAAGAGCTGGGCAAGCCGGAATCGCTCATTCGCCATGTAGAGGACCGTCTAGGTCATGATCGCAGGTATGCGATTGATGCCAGCAAAATCCGTAATGAGCTTGGCTGGGAACCAAAGCGTTCCTATGAGGATGGGATTAAGACAACGATTGAATGGTATCTGCAGAATGAAGATTGGCTGAAAAAGCTGGAGTCGAGATGACCGGAGTAGATCAGAGGACGCTTAAGGTAGTCGTTACCGGAGCTAATGGACAACTGGGGCGTGAACTCGTCATGATGGACTCGAAAGGCAGGTTTGCTATTACAGGCCTTGATCGTTCAGTCTTGGATATAACTAATTTGGAACAATGCCGGGAGGTATTGGCCCAGCTGCGTCCCGATGTGGTGATCCATTGTGCCGCCTATACGGCAGTGGACAAGGCAGAAGCCGAGCCTGATGAGGCTTTCCGAATCAATGCGGCAGGGACACGTAATATCGCTTTAGCCTCAAGAGAGATTGGCGCCAAGTTATGCGCAATAAGTACCGACTATGTATTCGACGGTACAGGGACAATCCCGTATAAGGAATATGATCGTACGAATCCATTAACGGTGTACGGACAATCCAAGCTAGCAGGGGAGCAGCTCGTACAGAGCCTGCATGATCGATATTTTATTGTAAGAACATCTTGGGTATATGGCGCGTACGGCAATAATTTCGTGAAGACGATGTTGAAGCTAGCGTCTGAACGGGATCAGCTTAAGGTTGTTGCCGATCAATTTGGTTCGCCGACCTATACCTATGACCTGGCGTTATTTCTACTGGAGCTGGCAGCAACCGATTATTACGGCCTCTATCATGCTTCTAACAGCGGGATCTGTTCCTGGTATGAATTTGCTAAGGTTATCATGGAGGAGAGTGGGTGCGGTACACAGATTGAACCGTGTACAACGGCGGAATTTCCTCGTCCAGCGCCGCGCCCCTCTTATTCCGTTATGGATCATAGTGCAATTCGCAGCAATGGCTTGGAGCCACTTCGGCCATGGCGGGAAGCGCTGCGGCATTATCTATCGAATACGAAGAGGATTTAAGCAGTCTATTCCGCCACATCGTGGCTGGAACAGGCTGTTTTTTATATCCAACCGTATACGTTGGAAGCTGCCCGACCAAACTAGTTGAATGGATTGGATTAATGGGGTGCAGGTATGATCGGCTTTCTAATTGCAATTATTTTATTACTACTGATGTATAGTGCTCAGCCTGCTATCATTTTATTGCTTGAGAGGCGAGTAGCTGCTAAGGCTATAGCATGGATTTTCTTGTCATTAGCTGTTCCATTTTTAGGCTTCTTTGGATACTGGATGATTGGGCGTTCGAAGCGGGTGAAAGCAGGCCAAGACATTTCAAGAGAATATGAACAAGCCGCTGAACGGCTGTCCAGCTCTGTTAGCAGCATAGGTGAGCTCGGTAATATCGGGATGCTGGAACAAGAGCAGTTACTCCGGCTGTTGAACGAATGCTCCGGGAGACCAATTACGTTAGGCAATCACGTGAAGGTACTGACAAACGGGAAGGAGACGTTTGCGGCTATTCTTTATGCAATTGAACAAGCCAGACATCATATCCACCTGGACTATTACACGATTCGTGATGATGGGATTGGGCAGCAATTTTTAACCCTGCTGACGGCAAAAGCAAAAGCAGGCATCGAGGTTCGTGTCCTTTATGATGGGATTGGCAGTGTTCATTTGAGCAAGCGATATGTTAAGGAATTAAAGCAAGCAGGAGTAAAGGTCAGCTGCTTTCTGCCGGCAAGAGCCGCTTTGTTCAAGAGGCTGTTAAACAGCCGTAATCATAGTAAAATCGCCGTCATCGATGGGAGAGTCGGATTCGTAGGCGGAATCAATATTGGTGATGAGTATTTGGGTAAGGATGAAAGACTAGGCTTCTGGCGGGATACGCAGCTTCAGCTTGAAGGGGATTCGGTATATTTCCTGCAGGAGCTGTTTATGAAGGATTGGGAGCTTGCGGCGAAGGAACGTCTTCCTGTGCATGCAGAGTATATGCCGGAGCATGATCCGGATGATGTGGTGCAAGAACCGGTCCTTATTGTATCAAGCGGGCCAGATCGGAGTGGTGAGCCGATACTAGAGACAGCGTTCGCGGCTGTGAAAGCAGCAAAGTCGAGCGTCTATATATCGACGCCTTATTTTATTCCTGATGAAAGCTTGCTGGCCGCTCTTGGCAATGCAGCGAAAAGCGGAGTTGATGTCCGTCTCATTATACCTGGCATTGCGGATACACAGCTGGTGCTATGGGCAACCTTGTCGTTTATTGAGCGGATGCTTGAAGCGGGTGTACGGGTATATCGATACCAGAAAGGGTTTATTCATGCGAAGGTGATGATTGTGGATGACTTGCTGGCCGTAGTTGGGACAGCGAATATGGATATGAGGAGCTTCCACAGCAACTTTGAGCAAAATGCCGTCCTGTTCAATCAGCAGACAATTGATCAGCTTCGAGGGGATTATGAACAGGATCTGCTGGATAGTCTTGAGTTGGATTTGCCTAGCTTCAGTATGAGGTCGAATCGGCAAAAGGCAGCGGAAGCCGCTGCCCATTTATTGTCACCGTTATTGTAAGATGGTTTTATTTTGAACTGCCGATAAAGCTGAGCACATGCTCCAAATCCTGCGGCTGCGCAAGGTCGATCAGATCTCCATAACGCTGCAGCCGATCTGCAATATTTAGGAGGTGAAAGTCAGCGGGTTTGATCCCTCCGGCATACACCTCTTCCCACTTAAGTGGAGTAGATACTGGAGCGCCAAAGCGGGCTCTTGGCGTATAAGCAGCTGATATCGTTTTTCCCCGGTAATGCTGCAGATAGTCCACATAAATAAGATCGCCGCGATTTTTGGTCAGTCTCTCTACAGTGAATAGCTGCGGATAGGCACGGGATAGATAGTCTCCGACAAATTGGCCAAGCTTTCTTAGCTCATCAAACGTATAACGTGGCTGCACGGGCACAATAATCTGCACACCTGTTGCTCCGGAAGTTTTCGGAATGGACTGGATCTTCAGAGACTCCAGCATCTTTCCTACCAGAGCAGCCGCTTCAATAATTCTTGGCTCATCTTCCCGTGATGGATCTAGATCAAGAATCCATTCCGTCGGATAATCCGGCTCATTAATTCTGTCGAAAGACGCATGGAATTCAAGACAAGCCAGATTACCAAGCCACAGTAAAGTCGGCAGGCTGTCGAGATGAACGTAAGAGATACCCTCGCTGTCAGCAGTATGAACGAAATCCGGTTTAGGGACGGGACAATTTTTCTGATAAAACGATTTGCCGGCATATCCATGCGGATAACGAATGGTCGTCAAATAGCGATCCTTGCAGTACTTCAGCAAAAAAGGCGAAAGCATGGTGAGTTTTTCTAAATACATAAGCTTGGTAATTCCATGCTCCGGCCATAGTGGCTTCTCCGGATTTGTAACCGTAATTTCATATCCTTCGACCGTAACAACTGCAGAGCGTTTCGATGAAGTTCGCGTCATATTCATAGGCGGCCTCCTGCGCCAAAGGATACAAGCTTCGGATGCCGGAGCAATCCGGCCGATGTCAGCTCAAGCCCTGTTACCCGGCAGGGCATCGGTGAAGGCAGCCAAATGATGCTTTCGCCTTTTAGCTCGGAAGGCAGGGTGTCGAAGGGCATCGGCCATGATGGCGCATCACTTCTCCTGAGCTGAAGCATTTCACCAAGCAGCTCTCGCATCGCATCATCAAGGCCAAGTGATACGCTCCCAATGAAGCGGCCCTGATCGGCCATGATTAAGCTAGCCGCACGGCCTTCACGGCGTTTGACACCTACGATGCCAACATCTAGCAGCAGTGCTCGCTTTTTTTTCAGCCAATCACGATGTGCTTTGCCTTCTTTATAAGGGCTGTCAAGTCTCTTGCTGACGATTCCTTCCCACTGATGTTCATCCACCCATTTCCACAGCGAATCTGCATCAGTATAGAGGTCAGCTGTAAGGAGCCGGTCAGAATGAACGGGCTTCAGCTTCGTTATCATTCTTTCGTGCCGCTGAGCGTAAGGGAGTAGACGGAGATCCTGTTCACCGTCCTGCAGCAGATCAAACAAGACATACAGAACCCTCCCCTTGCTTGTAGAAGGGGAAGGTTCACTGCCGAAGCTTCGTTCACGGGTGAGCACCATTTGGAAATTTGGGCGTTCGCCATCCCAATAGACGATTTCACCATCCAGCATACATGGACCAAGAAGCGAAGCTTGCTCTTGAAGTGTCCTGTGGATTTCAGGATAGACGTTGTTTTTGTTTAGCAGCCGGCGCGAGTACAAGTCTACGTGACCATCCTCACTTATGGTGGACACAATACGGACGCCATCCCATTTGATCTGATAAATCCAGCCAGGTTCTTCAGGAATACGATCATCCGCAATCGGAATCATCGGCTCGGAAGGGAGCACGAATGCGGCCATTAAGAAACGGTCTCCGTTGCTTTAGGTTTCTTCGTTCTTGGCTTACGAGGCTTCACTACTGGTTGATCGGTGCTTGCGGCAGCGCCGCCGTCGGTTTGAGCACCACTGTTAGCTGCCGTTTGTCCTGCGCCGGTATCAAGACCAACTCCACCAGGCGGCATTTTTGCTGCCTCAAGACTTGCCTGCAGAGCTGCCATCAGATCAAGCACATTGGTTTGCTCTTGTTGAGGTGCGACGCGGATCTCTTGGCCGGCCACTTTATTGTTAATAGACTCAAGCATATTGATTCGGTAATCATCGGTATATTTGGACGGCTCGAATGGTGTCGACAGCTGCTCAATTAACAGCTTGGCCATCGTCAGCTCTTTTTCGTTTACATTAACGGATTCTGGAATGCCGGGTACATGGGAGATTGAGCGGATCTCATCCGGGAAAAAGATCGTCTCCATCGCCAGGCAATTATCGATGACACGGATAGCGGCTAGGCTGCTTTTGGAACGGATGGACACTTTGGCTACGCCAATTTTGCCCGTATCGGACATGGCCTGCAGTAACAAACCGTAAGCATTGCCTCCTGCCTGATCGGGGGACAGATAATAAGTCTTTTGGAAGTAGATGGGATCAATCTCTTCGAGCGCTACAAAGTCCAAAATTTGAATCGTATGTGATTTCTCTCCCGCCAGCTGTTCGAGCTCTTCTTTATCAAACAGCACATAGCGGCCTTTCTCATACTCGTAGCCTTTAATAATGTCATTCCACTCTGCTTCTACATCGCAGCTTGGACAACGTCTTGTATAGGCGATGGGGCTGCCGCAAGGCTCGTGAATCATACGCAGTGATATATCCTTATCTTCTGTTGCCGAGAACATTTTGACAGGTACATGGACAAGCCCAAAGCTGATTGCACCTTTCCACACAGTATGCATCTGGTATCTCCTCCTGAAATGAATTATCACCCAAATGGCCACATACAGGCCATTGTGATGATTCATTGCTTCGAAAGCATAAGCTTAATGAATGATCACCCAAATGGCCATTCGGGCCATTGTGATGATTCATTGCTTCGAAAGCATGCGCTTAATGAATAATCACCCAAATGGCCATTCGGGCTATTGTGATGATTCATTGCTTCGAAAGCATGCTATATATAAGCTTTATTGTTCCCGCAATGCATGAGAATCAAACAAAACGGGTATATTTTGCTTGAACCAATAATGCTTGCAGCAGGGAGGAGTGAACCGACTATGATGGAAATTGATGATAACACTGAAAAAGCGCCGACTGACAAATGGGACGAAGGCCGCGACAATTACTTTATGGATATTGACCGTATGGTAAATGAGGGCTTAGGCGGAGGCACTGTGTCCCCTCAAAACGGGTTAATCGATGAATCAACTACCGATTATATCGTTCCGGAGACAAAAGACTGACCTGCAAAGGCAAGTTGAAGGAGGCAGCAATTTAATGGACGTAAACCGCGCCAAGCAAATTTATAGCTCGGATTCTACGATAAAAGTTCATCTGGATGACGGCGATTCCGTATGGATCGAGAATGTAGATGAGGCTAAAGGGATGGCTACCGTGCAAGTTGGGGGCAATCCGGTTAACACGAAGACGGTATCTGTTGACCGGCTGCAGGAAAGATAAATATCGTGATATTCCAGAACCGAACGGCTTAATTTAAGCTGTTCGGTTTTTTTATTTGGAAAAAAATGAAACTTTTCTACCATGTTCATCGTTTATTGTTAAGTGTATGATTTTGGAAGTTGTTCAAGATTTAGAGAGAAGGCGAGGAGAAGTAATGAAAAGATCATTCAAAGGTAAGGCATTGGCAACGGCACTATCGCTAAGTTTGCTACAGGTCCCATTGTTCGGTGGACTTGTCCATGCAGCCAATTCTGTAACAAGTATAGCGGTTGCGTCTGGCGAGGCATCTTCATCTACTGTGGGAGTTTTGGACGAGAGCCTGGCGAAAATCTCGAAAGATGAGGCCGTCGAAAAGTTTAGAAAGCTGTTCCCTGAATTTAAGGATGCTGAAGCGGTTAGTGTTCAACTTGGGAACCCAAATCAGTATCCGCCAAGCAATGAGATGATTTGGACAATCGAATGGAGTGTAGCTGTAGACAACGGGACACATGGTTTCAGTACCAGCATTGATGCGATAACAGGAGATATTCTTACATATTATTATCCAATTGATCAGGAATACGCTTATTATCCGGCAAAAGTGACTAAGGATGAGGCGGAGAAGATTGCTAAGCAATTCATCACAGTCGCTGCGCCGTCCATCAAGACTGATAAGCTGGAGCTCTTGCCAACAGAAAGCAATTATCCACAAGCCTTGTTTGGGCAGGTGCAATATACCTTTATTTATCAGATGCAAGTGAATGGTATTCCAACGTCGAACAGTCAAATTCAAGTAACGGTTGACGGTAACGGTAAAATCAACAATTACTTCGGGTCCAGCACAAATAAGAACTATCCTTCTCCTGACACGACTCTGACGGCGGCAGAGGCAGGAGAAAAGATGAAAAAGAATATTAAGCTTCAATTAGCTTATATCCCGAACTCCGATTATTACAATTCTCCGCTCAAGGCGTCAGACTACCGTCTTGGCTATATTTCAACAAGCGGAACTGGCTTAATTGATGCGAACTCAGGAAAATATCTTGACGAAAATGGTCAGGCTGTAGATTCCCTTCCGGAAGCCGGCTATTCCGCCATTTCTTCGACTGCAGCACCGTTCCAGCCGCATAAAGGGGAGGAACTGACTAAGGAAGAGGCAGTAGCCGTTGTGGCCACCGCTTCGGGACGAAAGTTATCGGAAGAACAAGGCTCAATTAGCAGTAATCGGAATGGTCATAAGGTTTGGAATATCTCATCTGGAGATCCGTTTGGCGGCGAACAAATCCATGCGGAAGTAGATGCTGCAACTGGGCGGCTCATTCAATTTTTCACCTATTCTTATTCGTCTGATGGATCCTCTGGAGATGAAGCAGAGAAAGCAGCACAGTCTTCTATTACAGAATCAGAAGCCAAAGCCAAGGCACAAGATCTGGTTACAAAGCTTTATCCGAACGCATCAGGCGATTTGAAGCTGATTGAGCGTCCGGGCAATTTTTCATACGGTCCTGATATTGCTTATACTTACTTGTTCCAGCAGTTCTATAAAGATAAGCCAATCCAGCCGTCGACCGTTCAGATTAACCTCGATGGTAAAGGTAATTTGCAGCAGTATTATTCTACGACGACTCCAGTGGATACGCTTGGTAAGCTTGATTCCTTAACCGCCAAGGTTACGGAGGAAGAAGCGCTCAAGGTGTATCGTGATGCGCTTAGTGCCGAGCTGCAGTATGTGACAATCGGCGGCAATTATGTTGCTGGTAAGCTTCAGGAACAGCAAGTGAAACTTGTTTATTCACCTGTAATAAAAGATTTTGAGAACAACATAAGCATCTTTGTAAATGCGATTAGCGGCAAGCTGGAGCAACAGTATAATTTCCTTGGTATGCCTGAAGAGAAGGGCGAGCTGCCAGCAGACGCGAAGAAACATTGGGCTTCCAAATCGCTCGAGATTATGTTCAATTATGGCGTTATCAAACCGGAATCCGATGGACTCATCCATCCGGACCAAACGGTTAATACCGGGGATTGGGTTAATATTCTGCTCGCCAGCTTTGGAGCAGGACAGTATTATAACACACCGGAAAAACAGCGCTTTGCTGATATTCCGCTCGACAGCGAATATGCGAATGCCGTGGATTATTTGGTGCAAAGAGGCTTCCTGCAAGCTTCGCCAACTCAAAAGCTGCATCCTGAGCAGGCTTTGACCCGCGGCAATTTGGCAGTATGGCTGACAAAGCTGCTTAAATATGAAAAGTTGTCTGAATTTATGGCGAACGATACGGATGTGACAAAATTGAAGGATGCTGGTCAAATTAAGAATAAAGGAGCAGCAACTATTGCCATTAAGCTTGGCTTGCTGACAACAGATAACGGAAAGTTTAATCCTGATGCACCAGTAACCAAAGCACAGATCAGCACGGTTCTTTTAAGACTTGCTACTTTGCAGAATAAAGTGGATTCACCAATTATGAACAACTACTATTAACTTCCTAGCAGATTCGAAAACGAACAGCTTTCATGAGCTGTTCGTTTTTTTTATTTGGGGCTTTTATATTGCGTTCCATATAGTTCTAATGTATTAATTCGAGCTTTTTGCTAGAGTTAATTCATTGGATGTGATAACAAATTGAAGGCTTACAACAAGAGCAAACTGTCTAGTCCTAAATTTTATGTGCCAATTAAATATAAATTTATAATAGGTCATTGCTTCGCATTAGTTTGGCTGCTTTTTTCAATTTATATTTCTCGACCCTGGATCGTATCGCTTGGACATGTCGTCACATTGCTGGGAGCTATATTGATTATAACGGGTATAGCTTATATTCCCGGTTATTTGATTAGCTTTATGGTAGGCAGTCTGCTCATGGACAGACAGCCAGAGTTTAAGGTGGAGTATCCCAAACAACCGGTAACTGTTCTAATTGCTGCATGGAATGAAGAGAAGAATATCGGTGACACCCTAAGGCAGCTGTCCAAGCAGGATTATGAAGGTGATATTCAGATCATACTCATCGATAATAATTGTACAGATAGTACGGTTGATGTTGCTGATCAGGTGGCGAAGGAACTGGGACTTTTCCTGCAAGTTGTTACGGAAAAGAAAGCAGGGAAGAACTACGCCCTGAATACGGCCCTATCGTACGTTGAAACAGAGCTAATGATTACCTTGGATGCGGATACTTTGCTTCACACCTCGGCGATTCGATTTATCGTCTGCAGGATGATGAGTGCACCGGAAGACGTATGTGCAGTTGCTGGGGCAGTACTTGTCCGCAACAGCCGTCAGAATATATGGACCAAAATTCAGGAGTGGGATTACTTTCTTGCCATAGCCTCTGTAAAACGACTTCAGGGGATGTATCAGCAAACACTTGTTGCCCAAGGGGCGTTTAGTCTTTATAGAACTAAGGTTATTCAGGAAATTGGCGGCTGGGATGATGTCATTGGTGAGGATATCGTACTGACGTGGAAGTTTTTGAAGAAGGGCTTTCGTGTGTTCTTTGAGCCATTATCCGTTGCGTTTACAAGCGTCCCCGCATCCTTCAAATCCTTCAGCATACAGCGAAGCCGCTGGGCGAGAGGAATGATTGAGGGACTGAAAGCCGTCAAGCCCTGGCAGCAGCCGCGCATGTACGGCAAATATTTAACTGGTGTTAATCTGATCTTGCCTTATGTGGACGCTGCCTATACGTTCTTTTGGCTGCCGGGATTGGTTCTGGCTTTATTTGGTATCTATTGGATTGCGGGACCTTTGACCCTTCTTGTACTGCCGATTACGATATTAAGTTATATGATTCTGTACCGTTATCAGAAGTCGGTCTTTCGAGCATTGGATCTAAAAGTGAGAAGGAACAACACGGGCTTTATTTTATTCATTATCATTTATCAGATTATTATGAGTCCTGTTTCCATATATGGATACCTTCAGGAGCTATTAAAGCTTAAGCGTATATGGAGATAAGATACCTCAAACAAAAAGCTGCCGATCGCTCGGCAGCTTTTTCGTGGTGTTTATTTATCCACCGAACGCATCTCTGAACGCCCGACGAAGCTGGGTGGGGTCGACCTCCCACAACTCGGCGATCTCCTCGCTGACGTTTTCGTCCCACCAATCGGACAGCACTTTGCGGTTTTTCTCATTCTCCGCAATATAAAGCAGGTTTAGAATAACCTTTTTGTAGTACAAGGTCTCGGCCTGATCCATCTTCTCCTTCGGCACATATACCTTTAACCGTTTGACGGTTCGATATAGTTCATTGCTGCAGGCGCGGCGGATTTTTCGTGCGGACGGCAGGCCGGTCGTATGTTTCTGGGCGGATGACTTCATGGTGAACCGACTCCTCTCTAACCCATAAATATGCGTCTGAGAATGAGACGGTCACAGAAGAAATACGTATTAACGTTTGTTAATGGACTTCGATGTAGCCCACCATCGGACCGCCATTATTCATATCGGTATGGACGAGGCATATAATGGGATAGGTGCCAGCCCGCTCGGGTGTAAATCGGACAACCGTTGTTTTCCCTTTTTTCACTTCTCCTTTAATACCAAGGCCCTCGATGATGAAGGGATGACTGCTGCCATTTACGCCGCTGATTTGGAGCTCAACTGGTTCGCCTTTACGCAGGCTGATTGTGCCAGGATCCCAGCGGTAGACCTCCAATTTCTTGCCGTCCTCAGTCGTCGAACTGAACTCGCCGGTTACAAGCTTGATGGTCTGCACCTCTGTTGGCTGACCACTTGCGGTACGTGTTCGTTCCCAGCTTAGATAGACGGCAGCCATCAGAATGATAAGCGTCACGAACACAAACAGCTGGACATGCTTTTTATGAATGATGAATACACGAGACATAAGAATTCCTCCTCTTCTATATTTAAGCGGGAGTAGATTCGAAGATGATGCTAGTGTATGCTCGGGCTTGTCCGTACATGACTGCTGGGCCTAATGCGCTTTCACGGATATGCCCGACTCTGGTCGGGTGGATGCTCATCCACTTCGTATGGTAGAATACAGTCAATTGCTATTATTTAGGATGGAAGGAATGATGTAGTTGGGTTGGATTTCGGATCTGTTACACGAGATTCTGTTATGGATTGAAAGTCTTGGTTATTTCGGCATATTAATTGGATTAATGATAGAGGTTATTCCGAGTGAAATTGTATTGGGCTATGGCGGATATTTAGTTTCAAAAGGTGAAATATCTTACTTTGGTGCTATTATCTTTGGTGTAGTAGGCGCGGTCGCGCAAAACTGGATCTTGTATGGTATTGGACGATTTGGCGGCCGTCCGCTAGTGGAGAAATACGGGAAGTATATTAAGATTAAGATGAAGCATGTGGATATTGCAGAAAACTGGTTTAAGAAATATGGAGCGGGTATTGTATTTACAGCTCGTTTTATACCGGTAATGCGACAGGTTATTTCCGTTCCAGCGGGTATGGCGAAGATGTCGTTCTCCCTATTTACATTGCTGACGGCGCTTGCGTCGATTCCATGGACGATTTTATTTGTTCATTTGGGTAAAACATTAGGAGAGAACTGGGAAGATATCGACGATAAAGCAGCTCAATATGTACAGCCGGCTATCTTGATCGCTATTGCCCTGTTGATTGTGTACGTCGTCTACAAGTTTATTCGCTCCAAAGGGAAATCCGTATAACAAAGAGGAAGAGGGATGAACATGAGCAGAAGCGTTGCAGATAAAGTAAACAAAGGTATTAGTCCGGAGCAGTTTATTGAAGGCATGACGAAGAATAAGGAAGCTTTTCAAGGCTGGTATGATAAGTTTGAATGGTCTGATAATAGCGACCGTGAATTTTTCGAATCACTGAGTGGCCGTAATGATTTGCGTGTCCTTATTCTGATGGCTGACTGGTGTGGCGACGTTGTACGCAATATTCCGGTTGTATTCCGTGCACTTGAAGCGGGCAATGTTCCAACAGAGGTTCTCATTATGGAAGAAAATCTCGACACGATGGATCAATTCCTCACGATGGGCGGTCGCTCCGTGCCGGTTGTCATTGTAGCAGATGCCGAAGGAAATGTGCATGGCACATGGGGGCCAAGACCTACATACATCCAAGAGCCGATGGTTAACTTCAAAAAGGCAAATCCTGATCGTGAAGCAGCGGATTATCAGGAGAATCTTACTGTGACCAGACAGGAAATTATGCGGCGTTACGGCGAAGGCACAGGTTATCAAGCTCTCGTTGTTCAAGAGCTGCGGGCCTTGATTGAATCGGTATAAACCATTAGATTGGAGTTTTACGAGAATGCGTATAGAAATGTTTACACTTGGTCCGATACAGACGAATGCTTATTTATTGACGGAGAAAAATGAACAGACAGGCGAGGAACGCGGAATTGTTATTGATCCAGGCATGAATCCAAAACGACTCCTCGATCGGATCGCCAATGTGAAGATTGAAGCCATTTTACTGACCCATGCTCATTTTGACCATATGGGCGGTGTGGAAGAAGTACGGACAGCAGCAGGATGTCCGGTGTACATTCATGATCTTGAAGCGGACTGGCTGACGGATGCGAAAAAGAATGGTTCGCTCCGCTGGTCGGATGTAACACCGCCATTAACAACAAGCCCAGCTGAATATGCGCTGGATGAAGGCCAGACGCTGAGCTTCATCGGCCAAACGTTTAAAGTGATGCATACCCCAGGTCACTCACCGGGCAGCGTAAGCTTCCTTTGCGGCACTGACTTGTTCTCTGGAGATGTCTTGTTTAAACAATCTATTGGGCGGACCGATCTTCCTGGCGGCCGTGAACGGGATTTGTTTGACTCAATCAAGACGAAGCTGTATAAGCTTCCGCCTGAGGTTACGGTATACTCCGGGCATGGACCAAAGACAACAATCGGATTCGAAATGGCGAATAATCCATACGTAAGATAAGAGCTTCAAATCAGGACCGTTGGTGATGATACCGACGGTTCTTTTTATTTCATCTCCACAAATATGGAAAAGCGGTTTCAAATCTGAGACAATGTAGTTATGGTCTTTTGGATATATGAATTTGAAAGGACGTGCAGTTGTTTGGCGGATATCAAAGTGAAGCAAGTGGAAGAGGAAGCTGCAAGCACAGGCAAACGGACACCCGAGCAGATTGCTGTTGAGAACGAACAGATTATTAAAGGAATGGCATCACAGCTGTCCATCCCTATTACGAAAGTGAAAGCAGCAGTTTCTTTACTTGATGAAGGGAACACCATTCCTTTTATCGCCCGGTATCGTAAAGAGATGACGGGTGAGCTTGATGAGAATGATCTCCGGGCTATCGAAGAGCGGCTGCAATATATGCGTAATTTGGAAGATCGCAAACGGGAAGTTATTCGTCTGATTGATGAACAGGGCAAATTGACGGATGAGCTTCGCGCTTCGATCCAAACGGCAGGCAAGCTGCAGGAAATTGAAGATTTGTACCGCCCTTACCGGCAAAAACGGAAAACACGCGCCAGCGTGGCGAAAGAGCGCGGGTTAGAACCGCTTGCTCTGTGGCTGTGGGCACAACCACGTCAAGGAGAGCCGCTTGCAGAGGCCGTTAAATACATAGATGCTGATAAAGGAGTTGCTTCAACAGAAGAAGCACTTCAAGGTGCAATGGATATTCTGGCTGAAAATATTGCCGATGATGCAGCCATCCGCGCCTGGGTAAGGAAGCATACATTTGATCAAGCTTTGCTTCGTACCGATGTGAAGAATGCTGAGACGGAATCCGTATACGAAATGTATTATAACTACCAGGAGCCTGTACGCAAACTGCCGCCTCATCGAGTACTCGCTATTAACCGCGGGGAGCGGGAAGATGTACTGCGTGTCACGTTTGATCTGACGTCTGATCGGATTCATGAGTTTATTCAACGCAAGGTGCTGCGTCAGCAAACAGCTCCTAGCGTTCGAGATGTATTGGTTAATGTGATTGAGGATGCCTACAAACGGCTTATCGCTCCATCCATTGAACGAGAAGTGCGCGGAGAGCTGACTGAGAAGGCGGAAGAGCATGCGATCTCGATCTTCTCGGAGAATTTGCGTAATCTGCTGCTTCAACCGCCTGTTCGCGGCAATGTTGTTCTTGGCGTCGATCCGGCTTATCGGACAGGCTGCAAGCTTGCGGTTATTGATGATACCGGCAAACTGATGGAAGTAGCCGTTACTTACCCTACACCTCCCAACAATAAAGTGGTGGAAGCTGAACGTACGATTAACGGTATGATTGACCGCTATGGCGTCACCTTGATTGTAATTGGTAACGGAACGGCATCCCGAGAGACGGAGCAGTTCATCGCCGAATTAATTCGCAAGCGTACCGGAGCTGCCGAATTGAAATATATTATTGTCAGCGAAGCAGGAGCAAGTGTCTATTCTGCATCGAAGCTGGCTGCTGAGGAATTCCCGGATTTGGACGTTGCAGAACGCAGCGCCGTCTCCATTGCACGCCGTCTGCAGGATCCGCTGGCTGAGCTGGTGAAGATTGAGCCTAAAGCTATCGGCGTTGGGCAGTATCAGCATGATGTGAGTCAGAAGCGTCTCGACGAAAGTCTTGGCGGTGTTGTCGAGTCGGCGGTTAACCATGTTGGTGTCGATGTGAATACGGCTTCTGCTTCTCTGCTCTCTTATGTAGCGGGGATCAATGCAACGATTGCGAAAAACATCGTCAAATATCGTGAAGAGAACGGTCGGTTCGCGAAGCGCGGCCAGCTGCAGAAGGTACCGCGGCTTGGTGCCAAATCTTATGAGCAATGTATAGGCTTCCTGCGAATTCCGGAAGCGGCTAATCAATTGGATCGTACGCCAATTCATCCGGAATCGTATGATGTTGTAGATAAGCTATTTGGTCAGCTTGGTCTCAAGCTGAATCAAATTGGCACCGATGAGCTGAAAGAAAAGTTGTCTGGTATTGATCCAGTCGAGATTGCAGCTGTGCTTGGCGTTGGTGTGCCAACACTGAAGGATATTATCGAGAGCTTGCTTCGTCCGGGGCGTGATCCGCGCGAAGAACTGCCGCCGCCAATTTTCCATACGGATGTATTGAATATTGAAGATCTTACACCAGGAATGGAATTGCACGGTACAGTACGGAACGTTATCGACTTTGGTGCCTTCATCGATATCGGCATTAAGAATGATGGCCTTGTCCATATCTCGCAATTGAGCGACAAATTCGTGAAGCATCCAATGGATGTCGTTTCTGTAGGCGACAATGTCACCGTATGGGTGCTTGGCGTTGATCTGAAAAAGGGCAGAGTCTCGCTCACGATGCGCAAACAGGCATAATTTCGTGCTTGCTGGCCTTAAGGACCAACACTATAATACAGATGAGCCTCTAAGATCCTACTTGGGAAGGAGAGGATGAACATCATCATTCAGCCTGACAATCAATCAGATAAACAGCCCGAGCGATGCAGCAGTGCACCCAATCACAAATGGTTCGGTTTATCTCTGCAAGCACTTGTTGTATTGTCACGCAAACCAAATGCCTGCACAAGCGCTGAGCTCGCCGGGCATTTGAAATCGGAAGCTACGATGCTTCGCCGTGTTCTTGCCAAGCTGGCTCGTGAGCAATTGCTTGAGACAAGAGAGGGTAGAGTTGGAGGCTATCGCTTAAAGCGTTCTCCGGAGACCATTACACTTGCTGACGTTTATTTAGCTTTGCGTGTAGGGAAGCCCTTATGCAGCGGAATGCTCGACACAACCGGTATCCATGACTTCGGTCAGGAAATGCGTGTTGCTTTTATGGAGATAACTGATGAGGTGGAACGTAGAACGATCGAAGTGCTGGGGCAGGTTACAATTGCCCAGCTTTCTGAACGGATCTGTACGTTGAAACGAATGGAATTGAATAATTAACATTAGCGGCGGAAAAATAGTCACACTGACCCTGTTGACTTTCCGCCGTCTTAATTTTATACTGTTATCAAAACTGTTACAGATTCGGGCGTACCTACAGCGGCGAAATCGGCATTTGAGTTTGTTTGTAACTGTGTATAATTATACGCAGTTAATACTGTGAATGATTCACAGTCAATGTCTTAGATGCCTTTTTATGATTTTAACTGAGCAATCTGTAACACAGATAACCAAATTTGGAGGGAACCGACAATGGCTATTGAAACAAATGTTGGAACGGAATTTACTGAAGTATTGACTTCCCGTCGTTCTGTTCGTCATTATGATCCTTCGTTCAAAATCTCAGATGAAGAAATTAAAGAAATTTTGGAACTGGCAACAAAAGCACCATCTTCTGCTAATACACAATCCTGGCGTTTCCTTGTTGTAACGGATCAAAGCTTGAAGGAGCAATTGCTGCCGATTGCCAATAACCAGCAGCAAGTTGTTGATGCTTCTGCAGTTGTTGTTATTCTTGGCGATCTGGAATTCTATACTAGGCTTGGTGAGATTAACGGAGCGGCTGTTAAAGCTGGTTATATGACGGAAGAGATTGCTGAGCGCTTCACAGATCACTACACGAAGCTGTTCCCTACGATTCCGAAGGAACGTGTAACAGAAATCGTTGCGTTTGACGCGGGTCTTGTATCGATGCAAATCATGCTTTCTGCTAAATCTAAAGGTTATGACACCGTGCCAATGGGTGGATATGACCGTGATAAGCTGAGAGCTTTCTTCGAAATTCCAGAGCGTTACCTGCCGCTTCTCGTGCTTCCAATCGGCAAAGCAAAAGAAGAAGGCCGTCCAACTGTACGTCTTCCATTGGAAGAGATCACGTTCTGGAACGGCGTGAAATAATAAATAAATGCAAAAAACTCCCGCGGAGCTGTTAGCTGCGGGAGTTTTTCGTTGAATTAGTGGAGCGTTATTTCGGGACGGTCGCCGTCCTCTGTTTTCGTCGTTTGTTTGCTGCGATAAAAATACCAGCATTCATTCAGCAGTTTAATCTGCCTAAGGTCTTTCTTTTGAAACGCACGCATCATTTGATTGCAGAGCCATTGTGGCATTCGTATCTTCTCCTTCCGGCCATACCTGATGTACTAATACGATATGGGGAAGGGCGAATGTCCGTGCAGGTCCTATTTTAGACTTCTTCTTCCTCGTACCACTGCTCAAGCTGAGCTTGCAGCGCGCGGATCTCAGTAAGCAGGGCAATCAGCGGGTAAGCCGATTCCTTCACAGCTGCAAAATCACGTTCCAGTTCATTAATGTAATCAAGACCGGATGCAATCCGGATCGAGCTGTCGTGCAGCTCTACATTATCGCATTCTGCGACAGCGTACGGCAGTTGAGGCACATGATCAGCAGTCAGCTTGTCGATCTCTTTATGAAGACGCAGATTAAGCGCGCTGAGCTGATAAGCATGAGATTCCGGCATTTCAACAAAGAAGATGTTGCTGCTGCTGTTCATAAGGACATAACGCATAGTAGGCATAGTGTAAGTAAACTCCCCTCGTAAGCACGTTCTATAATGATTGCTACTTGACAGTGTAGCCTATGATCGCTTTAAAATTCAAGTAGTGGGGGAGAATACTATGACGATAACAATGAATAATGAAGAGCTGCAGCACTGGGTAGAGCGTGTATCGCTCGAAAGCTTTGGACGACCATTCAAACATCTGGCGACGTTCAACGGCAGGCTGAAGGCTACAGGCGGCCGTTACTTTACAAAGTCACATCATATTGAGATCAGTCCGCATCAGCTGGCTGCGTTTGGTGTTGAAGAAACCGAAAAAATTATTAAGCATGAGCTGTGCCATTATCATCTCCATATTATGAAGAGAGGGTATCAGCATCGGGATGAGGATTTCAAAAAGCTGCTCGCTTATGTTGGCGGATCCCGTTATTGCAACTCACTTCCGGAACGTGCGGCAAAGGCGCCTGCGCCTTATAAATACATGCTTGTCTGCCAGAACTGTGGTACGGAATATCCGCGTAAAAGAAGGCTGGATACTACCCGTTATGTATGCGGAAAATGTCGCGGAAAACTTTTTTTAAAAAACGCTTGACCTTCTGAAATGACCATGATATATTATTACTTGTCGCCGCGGTAAACGAGCGGTTGAAATGAAAGAAAAGAGCAAGTCAAAAGTACTTCTAAAGTAAGTAAATTAGCAGCAATTGATGGATGTATTCCCTGATAGCTCAGTTGGTAGAGCACTCGACTGTTAATCGAGTTGTCACAGGTTCGAGTCCTGTTCGGGGAGCCATGGAGAGATACCCAAGTGGCTCAAGGGGACCCTCTGCTAAGGGGTTAGACTGCGTAAGCGGTGCGAGGGTTCGAATCCCTCTCTCTCCGCCATATTTTCTTGGTGGACAAGTCGCTCGAGAGAGATGACGATAGGAAAAAGAAACAAGTAAGGCCCGTTGGTCAAGTGGTTAAGACACCTCCCTTTCACGGAGGTAACAGGGGTTCGAGTCCCCTACGGGTCACCAAATTTCCTCAATGAGTGAAGCAAGCTCTCAAGAGTGCGTTTTACAACATGAGAGCCATTAGCTCAGTTGGTAGAGCACCTGACTTTTAATCAGGGTGTCGAAGGTTCGAGTCCTTCATGGCTCACCATTTACTTCTTCCCTCGAAGTGACATGGTATGAAGGAAAACAATTTAAAATGTGCGGTAGTGGTGGAACGGCAGACACGCTATCTTGAGGGGGTAGTGTCCCATGGACGTGCAGGTTCAAATCCTGTCTACCGCACCATAACTTAAAACCAACAAGTCCTTGCGCAGCAAGGGCTTTTTTTTGTTTTGTTTTTGTTATAATGAAAAGAATACATAGTAATACGGACGAGGAGTGAACACGGCATGATCAAAGTGCTGGTTGTAGATGATGAAGTTAGTATCTCCAGCGCGATTGCTTATGCGCTGCAGCGTGAAGGATATATAGTGGAGACGGCCGGAGATGGTTTGGAAGCACTGGAAAAGGTATCCGTATTCAAGCCAGATGTAATGGTGCTTGATGTGATGATGCCAAAGATGAACGGCTACGAAGTGTGCCGAAAGCTTGACGAGAATAACAGACCAGCAGTTATGCTGCTTACGGTTAAGAACGATATTGTAGACAAGGTGCTTGGGCTTGAGCTTGGAGCCGACGATTATATGACGAAGCCATTTGATATCCGGGAAGTGGTCGCCCGAGTAAAGGCGCTGTACAGAAGGCGCCAGATTGAAACGCCGGATCCGGCTTCGAGCAAAGAGGGGCGGATCGAGCTTGGCGGGATATTGATCGAACTGCTCAGCCGCACGGTTAAAATTGATGGACAACTGCTAGATTTAACGCCAAAAGAGTTTGATTTGCTGGCGCTGCTAGCCCAGCATCCTGATCGGGTATACACTCGTGAAGCGCTGCTTGAGCAGGTGTGGGAGATGGATTTCGCAGGCGGAACCCGTACAGTAGATATTCATGTTCAACGGCTTCGCAAGAAGCTGGGTGATTGGCAGGGACACATCCAGACCGTGTATGGTATTGGTTATAAAAGCACGAGGACAAACTCATGACCCGATCCGCCGTTTCCCGGCATAAGTTCAGGATCGGTCTGAAAGGGAAAATAACCTTATTTCTCGCTTTGCTGCTCGCTTTTGTTGTGGTGCTGCTGAGTATGCTGGTGCTTGCGGGTATCCGTGAGGATCAACAAAGAAGGATGGAGCAAAACTTCGCCCAACTAGCGAATTCGGCGAATCTTCGGGTACGTGAGGAGTATTTGACTGGGGAGCGGGTATCGCCAGATGAATTTATGGAACGAAATGGCCAAAGCCTGGCAGTGGATCTTGGTGGACAAAGCGGCATCGCGGTCACGCTGTATAGTGCTGCCGGGGAGTTTGCTGGGACATCGCTGCCTGTTCAGCCCCTGACTGATGTTAAGGAAGCACTTGCTCATACGGCCAATGGTCAAGCAGCATACATTACACTGGGTAATCAGGTCTTGTATCTGGCACCTCTTTATAATGCTGATCAATTTCTTGGCAGTGTACAGTTCCATGGTTCGCTGCAAGAACAAAAAATGTTCTACCGTCATATCCGTGACTTGTTTATCGGGACAGGTGCTGCCGTATTGGCTGTTGGCCTCCTACTCGGATATTTATACGTTTGGCGGCAAGTGTTTATCCTTGGGAAACTAAATCAGGCTGCCCGGGAGATCGGTCAAGGCCGTTATCTAGACAAGCCGCCTATCCGTCGGCGGGATGAAATCGGAGAGCTGTCGGAAGGGATTTATGATATGAGCGGCAGCATTTCTTCCTATGTTAACGAGTTGAATGAAGAGAAGCAGAAGCTGTTGACCGCTATCCAGCGATTACAGGAGCTTGAGCAGCAGCAGAAGCAATTTATCGGCAATATCAGCCATGAATTAAAAACCCCGTTAACTTCGATTCTTGCTTATTCGGATCTGCTTGGTATGTATAGTGATGATCCAGTTCTGCTGCAAAATGCTCGGATCCAGATCAGCAAAGAAGCGGAAAGGTTATATGCCCTTATCGAGAAGGCGCTCCAGCTCTCATCAATGGATATTTACGATTTTGAGACAAATGCTGCCTTATTCGAGGTAAAGCCGCTGCTGAAAGAGGCTCTAGGACGGTTGCATATCAAGGCGGAAAAGCGAGGTATTTCCCTTTCTTCCGATTTGATCGATGACCAGGTGTGGGCGGACCAGGAGAATCTTATGCATATGGTCACAAATCTGCTTGATAATGCGGTGAAATATAATCGTTCCGGAGGGTGGGTACGTCTATCGAACCGTTCGGAGACGGATGCGACTGGCGAACGTCGAGTTGTCATCGAAGTAGCGGACAACGGGATTGGTATTCCTGAAGAGCTGCAGAGTCAGATTTTCGATCCGTTTTTTACGGTTAGTGATGATCGTTCACGCGAAACCGGAGGTACTGGACTTGGGCTCGCTTTGGTAAAGAGTCTGGCAGAGAAGCAGCATGGCTCCATCAAGCTGGCCGAATCAGGCTCCGATGGCTCCCGATTCGTTATTTCCTTGCCCGGCGATCCGGTAGGTAACTAAATAATAAGGTTGTTACAACTTGGATACAATTCAGAGATGTTTTCGACATAAGGGGCTTTTATACTAAGAAAAACTGGTTATAAAGTCCGGGAGGATTAGCGATGAACAAGATCATTAAATTAGGTGCAGTGCTGTCGCTCGCAGCAGCTCTTGCAGCGTGCTCCTCTACTCAGAATGGTGATCCTGCGAATAATGGTAATAACACGAATAAACACGGGGAATTGACGGTCGTTAAAGGCTCAAAGCCAAAACCAAATCAGGATGTTGTGGTGCAAAGAATTCACCGTTTCGAGGGAGCTAGTATGGAGAAGTGGATGTCTGACGATCAGGTACAGCTCATGTATACCAAGATTGTCAAGAAGGCTACAGCTACAGAAGAGGCTAAATACGAATACACTACGATGAAGATTGATTTAAGTAATAACGAGCTGAAATCGGCCGCTGAGCCTGTGAAGAAGATTGAAACGGTCGAGAAGGAGCAGCCTTCGCCTGACGGTAAGTATGTTTTCATCCAGCAGTGGAAGGATAAATATACGGCACGTAACTTTATTAAAGAAGTCATCACCGGAAAAACGACAGAAATAACGGGCAGCAACTATTTGGAGAGCGGCGGCTGGCTGGACAATACAACTTATATTCTTGCTGCAGGTTCAATGAACGGACTTGGTGATATCCGTCAGATTAAGGTCGATGGAACCATGACGCTGTTGAAGCTTGATGATCCAGACCTGGGAGAACAGCCATTTACGAACTTCGGAACCGGCCAAGGTCATATTTATTACACGGATAGCAACCAGACCTTAAAGCAATTCGTACCTGGTGATCCGAAGCCAACCGTGTTGGTCAAACATGTGATGACGTTCCAGCTATCGCCTGATGGCAAACATCTTGCAGTCGAAGTTCAGAAGGAAGCCGGTAAGGCTGGCAGTGAGCTGCGTATATTTGATTCGAATGGAAGCGCGGAAGGACTGTCTATTGCAAAAGGTGATTTGATTCCTTATATAGCGTGGTCACCGGATTCGATGAAGCTTGCGGCGGCGTTATATACTGAGAATCAGAGCGGGATGAACGGAGTCTATATTTTTGATTCGGCAACCGGCAAGGTTTCTCCAATCGGACCAAGTTATTTCCCTGAATATCCGTTAAGCTGGAATCCGTCAGGTACACGTCTTGGTGTAACGGTGTCGGGAAAGGACGGTATAGCTGTCACTCATATTATTGATTTCAAATGAAGATCCGGATCAATTGATCCGGATCTTTTTTTATCTTATTTTTATCCCTATAAACGTTACAGGTTCGATACAAGCCCGATATGTTTTGGAGATATCGGCTTACTATACTAGGTTTATCAACAAGAACAACAACAAGCAATGAAGGAGAGAGCAACGAATGAATTAGAAACTAGGTGAGGCAAAATGTTTACAGGTTCGTTACAAGCTGGAAATGGTTTAGAGATATCGCCTTTATATACTGAAGTCAGTAAGGAGCTTCAAACAAGTGCAAACAGGTTATAAAAATCAGAGAGATAAAAAGGTTAGAAATTAGAAGAAAACACACAAAAAAACGATTCTAAAGGAGATTATAAAAATGAACAAAAACGTTAAAAGAACTGTTGCAACGATGATGATCGCAGGGATGACATTTTCAGGAGCGGCTGGGGTATATGCCGGCACGAATATGCAAAAGATCAGTGCCTTTTTGAACTACAGCATCGGCTTTAAAATTGACGGCAGCACTTATATTCCTAAAGATGAGAACGGCAATAAGCTTGCACCAATTACGTATCATGACACGACTTACCTGCCGGTTCGCGCCCTTTCCAATGCGTTGAATACACCAATCCAGTATGATAGCAAGACGAACACGATCTATATTGGTACAAGTACAACTGATCAATGGGTATTGACGAACTATACAGCAGCTCAGCTCGACGAGATCAAGAAAGCTTTTGCTGGCTTCGACGGATTCGAAACGGCTTATGCTCCACAAATGATGATCAAAGGCGATGCCCTGCAAAAGGTAGCAACAACAGCGGATGGTGTAAACCTGCTCTTCAAGGATATGACAGTCAACGTATCGCCACGTGATTACTCCTATGAATATGACGGTACATCGGTGACGTTATCAAATGGAGCAAAAGCAAAATGGTATACAGAAGGTAAAACGCAAATGCTGACTGTAAAAGTGGATGACCGTTTTGTAACGGTAAGCTCGCCGAGCGGGAAGCTGAGCAAATCCCAACTGGAAAAAGCAGTAGTAAGCGTAACAAAAGTAGGCGCTATCCAAACAGATCTAGTAAAAGTAACCTATACAGCAGCTCAACTGGATGAGCTCAAAAAAGCTTTTGCCAACTTTGACGGATTTGAAGCACCATATGCACCACAAATGATCGTAAATGGTGATGCATTGCAAAAATCTGCGGCTACTGCAGACGGTGTGAACCTGCTCTTCAACAACATGACAGTCAACGTATCGCCGCGTGATTACTCCTCTGAATATGACGGTACATCGGTGACGTTATCGAACGGAGTAAAAGCAAAATGGTACAAACCAGGCGATACTCAAATGCTGACTGTAAAAGTGGATGACCGTTATGTTACTTTGAGCTCCCCGAACGGGAAGCTAACTCAAGCTCAGTTGGAAAAAGTAGCGGTTAACGTTGTAAAAGTGGGGGCTGTCCAAACGGATCTGGCAACAGTAACGTATTCGGCTGCTCAAACAAAAGCGATTAAAGACGAATTTGCGAAATTTGACGGCTTCACTGCCGCTTATGCCCCAACAAAAATGGTAAAAGATGATGCGTTCCAAAATGTAGCGAGTGGAGATTCCGTAAACTTCTTGTTCAAGCACATGAACGTTCAAATCTCACCACGTGACTACTCGGTTGGTTATGAGAGCACGAATGTAACACTGCCAAACGGTGTGAAAGCAAAATGGTTTACACCAAGTGATACAGCGATGCTGACTTTCCAAATTGACGACCGTTATGTGACAATCAGCTCGGCTGATAACAGTCTGACAAAGGCTCAAATCGAGCAAGTTGCAACTGGCGTAGCAAAATTGAAATAAGCTCTTAAGGGCTCCCCGTACAGCTTCTTCAGCTGTACGGGGAGTTTTTTTTTGTATAGGCGATTTTGAAATACAACTACAGAGTTTACAGGTTCGTTACAAGCCAGAAATGGTTTAGAGATATCGCCTCTATATACTGAAGTCAGTAAGGAGCTTCAAACAAGCGCATGCAGGTTATAAGAAATTAAAGAGATAAAAGTTCAGAAGTTAAAAATACAAAAAACTCACTCTAAAGGAGATAATAAAAATGAACAAAAACATTAAAAGAACAGTTGCAACAATGATGATCGCAGGGATGACCGTATCGGGAGCAGCTGGTGTATTTGCAGGAACAAATTTGCAAAAGATCAGTGCCTTTTTGAACTACAGCATCGGCTTTAAAATTGACGGCAGCACTTATATTCCTAAAGATGAGAACGGAAATAAGCTTGCACCAATTACGTATCATGACACGACTTACCTGCCGGTTCGTGCCCTCTCCAATGCGTTGAATACACCAATCCAGTATGATAGCAAGACGAACACGATCTATATTGGTACAAGTACAACTGATCAGTGGGTATTGACGAACTATACAGCAGCTCAGCTCGACGAGATCAAGAAAGCTTTTGCTGGTTTCGACGGATTTGAAACAGCTTATGCTCCACAAATGATGATCAAAGGCGATGCCCTGCAAAAGGTAGCAGCAACAGCAGATGGCGTAAACCTGCTTTTCAAGAACATGACAGTCAGCGTATCGCCGCGTGATTACTCGTACGAATATGACGGTACAACGGTGACTTTATCAAACGGAGCAAAGGCAAAATGGTATACAGAAGGCAAAACGCAAATGCTGACTGTAAAAGTGGATGACCGTTTTGTAACGGTAAGCTCCCCGAGCGGGAAGCTTAGCAAATCCCAACTGGAAAAAGCAGTAGTAAGCGTAACAAAAGTGGGAGCTTCCCAAAACACGGATCTAACTGCTGTAGCGTATACGGCAGCACAGACAAAGGAAATTAAAGCGGAGTATGCCAAGTTTGATGGATTTACAGCTGCTTACGCTCCTATGCAAATGTCAAAAGGAGATGCTTTCCAAAAAGTAGCAAGCGGAGATTCGGTTATCTTCTGGTTCAAACATATGACCGTCCAAATCTCGCCGCGTGACTATTCCTTCGGGTATGACAGCACGAGTGTAACGCTATCGAATGGTGTAAAAGCGAAATGGTTTAAGCCAAGTGACACGGCGATGTTGTCCTTCCAAATCGACGACCGATATGTAACAATCAGCTCGGCGGATCAAGCTTTGACGAATGCTCAAATTGAGCAAATCGCAACTGGTGTGGGCAAGTTGAAATAAGGAATACAGCAGCTCCTTGTGCAGCCTATGTGCTGTACGGGGAGTTTTTTATTTTGTTCCGGGGATCAAGCAGGGCTATAATGGAGAAAGTTGCCGCACTTTTTTTTTATCTCGAATACGGGGAGGATTTGTTCATGAGATTAGTCGCTTTCAGGGAAAAGGAAGCTTTTGCTTCTTACCGCATGGGAATATGGACGGATAAAGGGATCATCGATGCAAGCAGCGTTCCAGGAGCAGCAAACACAATAAGTGGTTTATTGCATGGCGGAGAGACGGAATGGGAGAATCTTCAACAATGTATTGCGGGCATGGAGGGTGAACAAGTCTTTTACATAAACGAATCGGAAATCGATTATGGTCCTTGTGTGCCAGAGCCAGGGAAAATCATTTGTATCGGCCTCAATTACCGTAAACATGCGGAGGAGACCAACATGCCGCTGCCGGAATATCCGATTCTGTTCAGCAAATTTAATAACGCGCTGGCGGCTCATGGGGATGCTGTGCCTCTGCCGCAGGCCACGCAGAAGGTTGATTATGAGGCGGAGCTTGCCATTGTGATCGGACGTACGGCGAAAAATGTAACTGTGGATGAAGCACTTGATTATGTATTTGGTTATTGTGCATCCAATGACCTGTCGGCCCGTGATTTGCAGACGCGGACAAGCCAGTGGCTGGCGGGTAAGTCCTGCGATAAATTCGCGCCGATCGGGCCATACCTTGTCTCCAAGGATGAGGTAGGAGATCCAAATGCATTGCGGATCAGTTGTACGGTTAATGGCGAAGTTCGCCAAGACTCGAATACATCCGATATGATCTTTAACTGCCAGGAAATTGTGAGCTATATCTCGCAATGTATGACCCTTCAGCCGGGAGACATTATTCTGACCGGCACTCCGGAAGGTGTCATGATGGGTTACCCGCCTGAGAAGCAGGTCTACCTCAAAGCTGGAGATGTTGTGACCATTGAAATTGAGAAGCTTGGTGCTCTGACCAATCGTATGGTTGCAGACATTTAATAAATTTGTCTGAGTGAGGAAGAAAGCCGTCTTTGGCCCTGATCGTGGGCTAAGACGGCTTTCCTCGCATCAGCTTGCTTAATTTTTCTTCCGTATCGCTGTCTGGTGCTGGAGTATAAATGCTGCAGCGCAGATCCGACCCACCTTGTAATTGCAGGGAGGTGAGATGGAAGAGCATTTTCCCTGCCTTCGCATGCCGGAATTCAAGCACCACCTCGGGTGCGGTACGAACCTCGCTATGCTCCCACAGCTCTTGGAAATCCGGGTGCAGCTCCATCATTTCCTTCAAAAACTGATCATACCAATTATCCTCTACATATTGCCCGTAATAAGCCCGGAAGATCGATAAAAAACCGCTGGCGAACTGCTTCCAATTAACAGCGAGACGCTTCAGCTCTTGCCTTGTAAAAAGTAGTCTGATCATATTTCGTTCCTGCTCGGGAATCTGAGCAAAATCAACAAAGACATGTGCAGCAGCTTCGTTCCAGCCAACAATCTGGCAGCGGCGGTCCGAAATGATGGAAGGACATTGCCGGAGTTCTTGCAAAATTTTACGTAAGGGCGGGCTGACAGCATCGGAGGAGTAGGAAGGTATTACGCTTGTGGATAATGTACCTGTTCCAGACTCCATGGCAAGGCCATACAAGTAGTTGCGTTCATCATGAGTGAGTCGCAGCGCGGAAGCGACGGCATCCAGCACATTGGGCGATACTTGAATATCCCGGCCTTGCTCCAGCCATGTATACCAGGTCGTACTTACGCCGGCCAGCACAGCAACCTCTTCCCGTCTTAGGCCAGGTGTTCTTCTTCGGATACCTGGGGGCAGACCAGCATCTTCGGGAGATAGTTTGGCACGTTGTGCTTTAAGAAAGCTGGAGAGAGCGGCTAGCCTTGTTCTATGGTTCATATCGATTGATACCTCCAGTAGGATTGTTCATAGTACTCATTATACTAGGATAAACAACAACTTGTAATAGGATAACGGCTGTGGCAACATGAATTAATATCAGGTACTAATTTTCGAGTGCTGAAGAAGCAACATCTAATGAAGGAGTGTTGATGAATATGGAACGAGTCGTTTTAACCGGAATGGGAGTTATCTCACCGCTTGGAAATTCGGTTGATGAAATGTGGACCCGGATGAAGCAGGGCGAATCGGGTATTTCTCGTATAGAGACTTTTGATACAGCAAGGTTAAAAACCAAAATGGCAGGGGTAATAAGCGGCTTTGACCCGGAAGGATTGTTCGGACGGAAAGAAGCAAGAAAGATGGATCGTTTCGTTCAATTTGCCGTTGCGGCAGCTGACCAAGCAATCAGTAATGCAGGGCTGAAGCTCGATGAAATGGATCGGGACCGGATTGGCGTATATGTTGGGTCAGGAATCGGCGGGTTAAGTACATTGGTTGAACAGGACCGCATATTACGTGATCGCGGACCGGAGCGTGTTAGTCCGATGCTCGTACCGATGATGATTGCGAACATGGCAGCGGCATCCATCAGCATTCGATACCAGTTAACAGGTCCAACATTAGCGCCGGTTACCGCCTGCTCGATCGGGAATACCGCGATTGGTGAAGCGATGAGGCTCATTCGGCTTGGTATCGCTGATGTCGTTATTGCAGGAGGGGCTGAGGCTGCGGTAAATGAACTGTCGCTTGCAAGCTTTGGCAATGCCCAAGCTATATCTTCACGAAATGATGATCCTAAGGCAGCTAGCCGGCCTTTTGATACAGATCGGGATGGATTTGTGATGTCAGAAGGAGCAGGTATCGTTGTCCTTGAATCTCTCGCGCATGCTCAGAAACGGAATGCTGAGATTTATGGAGAAGTGCTAGGTTATGGGGCAAGCTCCGATGCTTATCATGTCGTGGCTACACATCCTGAAGGAGCTGGGGCGCTGACGGCTATGCGGACGGCTATTGCTGATGCAGGAATCAGCCCATCTGAAGTGGATATAATCAGCGCGCATGCAACAAGTACAGGACTTGGCGACCGCTCGGAAGGGCAGGCCATCAGCCGATTGTTTGGCGAGGAGGCCAGCCGGATTGCGGTGACGGCGAACAAGTCCATGTTAGGCCATATGCTTGGCGCAGCAGGCGGTGTTGAAGCGATTGCCTTAATTCAAAGTCTTCGCGAAGGTATCGTGCCGCCAACGATAAACTTGGAACAGTTGGATCCAGAGTGCGGAATCACCAACGTCTCTTCACATCTACAATCCGCTTCGCTGCGTATTGGCGTATCCAATTCATTCGGCTTCGGCGGACATAACGCCGTTATTGTCCTCAGCCGGTTCGAGATTTAATCCGTAACGGGCTAAAGATTTCTGTGCGGCTTCTCGCATTCGAAACTTCATAAAAGGATGGTCAGTCACACGGACACGAAGGCCGAGAAAACGAAGCTTTGACAGAATATATTCCGTTTCATCGCCAAGAAAGGTCAATTTAATCGTATAAGTGTCCGCCTGCTCGTCATAATGAACTTGCTTGTCAAAGCATGAGAAGGCATAAAGAATACGCGAAAGCTCTTTATTATAAGCCGGAATGATCTCAATAGCCGCGTGCTGCATACGCTTGTCGAGTTGTCTGGCAAGCGTTGCGGCCGCCTGATCAAAAAACTCCGCACTTACAGGGATCTCCTGCACCTGTTGAATGCTTCGTAATTTGGTCGACATCAAGGAGCGTGTTCGCCGGTTGTACCAGAGAAGGTACCATTCCCGTTTCACCATGGAATATTCCAGTTTATACGGAACGCCGGTTTGACGGGGCAAAATTGTCCCGTCCTTGCGGGAATAGAGGAGCTGCATGCCGGATTTGTTCACGATCATCCGCCGAAGTGTCCGCATTAGCGGATGATAGATGGAGGAAGAAACGCTGCCAGCTTTTTCTACAATAATGCCGCGTATACGTTCAGGGTCCTGCAACTTGTCATCCATACCAAGGCTTTGCCGAAGTCTCGCCAGCGTATCCGCTTCAAGTGCTGAAGCAGCTTCCGGATGTTCCAGCATCATCAGGAGCCAGCGTCGTTCTTGTGTAGTAACGGCAATGGCACCATGCTCATCAAGCTGTGCCATCATCTTGTAATTGAATATTTTTTCGAACAGGTTCATAATATGCCGCCAGCTCCTTCCATTCTTTAATCAGCTCCCGGCGTAATACCGAAGGCTCTAACACCTCACAGCTTGAGCCAAAGCTGCGCAGCCAAGGCTTAATCTCCTGTGTGCCATTCACTGTAATTTCGAAGAGGAAAGACTCCTCATCTTGTTCTGTTATAACTCCCCATTGGCCTTGCAGCAGCACCCGTTCTTTGATGAAGTTGCGTTTTGCGCCGAATGGATTAAAAAACCTCACTTTCACTTCTACGGGCCTGCCCATATCAACCAGCCAGCTAAATTGCGTATTCCGCTCAAGCGAGGCTAGCTTCGCCTGATACTCCTCTTCGTTAACTAGAACACTTTCCTCAAGCTGTGTAAGGCCCTCCATCCGGAAGATGGCCACACCCGATCTGCCTGAGCTATAGCCAAGCAAATACCAACGTCCATATTGATGGTCATAGGCAACCTTCAGCGGCAGCATCTCGATCAGCCTGCCTTCGGACTGCCTGGCGAACAGTGGATTCGTATTTTTTGAATGATAGCTTTGATTCGATTTGGGTGTGAAGTAATGGAAGCTCAGCTTCCGTCTTGCTTCAATCGCCTGCATGATCGTATAGAGATGCGCTTCGTCAAGAATACGCGAATGATAATGGTATTTATATAAGAAGAGATCGCTTGCTCCATCTGGCAGCTGCCGCCGTCTCATCGCCTTCTTCAGGCTGTCACGGAGCAGATATCCTTGAACGGAAGGGACTTGCGTATTCGCCATTACGTCTACAAAAGCATACAAGTCCGATAATTCCTCATCCGTCAGTTCGCTGACAAAATCATTATGCGCGGTATACTTCTGTGGTCTTCCACCTGCTAGTCGCCGTATGACGCCAGCCTGCTCCAAATATTTTAGATCGGAACGGATTGTTTTCTCATCTGGCAGGGACAGCTCCTCGGGCATCCCTTCGCTGCAAAGATCTAATATCTCAAGGGAAGTGAGCGACTGCTCCTGTAAAACAGCGATGATAAGGGATAACCGATAGCTCTCGGATTCTTTAAGTGACTTGGAGCGGAACAGGAAAAGCAGCAGCGGATCTGCTGATTCGTAATAGCTCGTCCGCAGCATATCCGACATTGCTTTGTTCGGTTCCTCTGCAGCTTGCTGCTGGACCGTCCCGGCAATATCCTTCAGCCGCCGGATCGTTTTATCGAAAGTATGTACAGAGATGCCAAGCCGGTCAGCAAACTGCTGCCGATTATAAGCGCCGCTTGTCAGTACAAGCATGCGGAGGAATTGAATTTCTTTATCAAAGCTTTCTTTTGCCACGTTTCCTAAGGCCCCTTTCGAAAGGAAGAGGATTGATTCTTTTATTGTAACAAGCGATGGAGGAAGAGGACAGAAAAGTTTGAGTGTACGTTGGATTTTATCCATTAGCTTTGAATCCTTTTGTTATTTGAGATCCTCTATGCTGGATCCTATCCAACCTAATCAGGCTTCTTCATGAATTACTTGGATCAAGGAGCATATTTCACTGTATGGAATCCAACGTAGCAGAGCAAGTTACGTCAGTTTGACCAATAAGGTGGACGAAATCCAATGAAGCATCAGGGATGGGTGGCGCTGTGAAAAGTTTAAGCCTATGCTTCCGATGTAACTTTCAACAGAAAAAGAAATTCACTTTTTCTGTTAAAAGTTTTCGATCGCCATACTTTCACCATGTTCCGGAAGTGTGATCTGAATGATAATAGGTTTTGTAAAGCAACGGCCGGGCCGAACCGGGCTGGGATTTCGATGGATGATTAATCCCGCAGCGCCGGTACAGTCTCTGTACGTGGTGTGCTGTCGGAGTCGGAACGTACTTTACCTAAATATTGTGGAGGTTCGATTCCTCCATCGTCCTGTTAAGACGATCTTGGTTGAGCCAATACTCGACTTTCACTCGAGTGAATTCAAACATGTAATAATGCAGTTGGCGAAAATGCTCAGCAGGCACTTATAGCTGCACCAAACACGGAAGCTATGCAGTTCGCGGATACCGATCCGGAGATGCGCTGCATCAATGGCTGCTGCACAAAGCGAGTGAGAGCAAGCTAGGCAAAAATGCTTGTTTCACTGCTGGATGCGACGCCGGAGAGCAGAACAATATCGGTTCTTAAGCTGGACTCCGCTTCTGGATCGGGAGCATTTTCACCATAAGCACAAAATCAAGCTAATTGTGTGGTATTTCATTTTAGGAGGATATCTACCTATGACTACATATATAAACAAAATTACGATTCAAAATGACCAGCGAGGATTGTTATTCAAGGATGGCAGTTATACTCACCTGCTTGGTCCGGGCAAGCATCGCTTTCCCTTTTTCGCGAAAATGACGGTCTATGTGATGGATGTGACGAAACCATTTGTGGTACCGGGCAAGGAGCTGGCGTTGTTCCTGCATGACAGTAATTTGATGGAAGAGCTTCTTGTTGTAGATGTCGCTGATGATGAATACGTGCTTCACTATGAAGATAATAGATGCAAGGGCGTCCTAAAGGTAGGGAAGCATGCCTATTGGAAATCAGCGATTACGCATACGTTCACTCGGTTGAACACGCTGGAGATTGAACTGCCAGCAACGCTTAAAGCGGCTGATCTGATGAAGTTGAATGGACTTTACAGCACCCATGAGGTCGCAGGACATGAGAGAGGATTCTTGTTCTATGATAATGTGCTGCAGCGCGAGCTTGGTCCCGGCAAATACCGGTTCTGGCACACGCCAGTCACCATATCCGTCCGAACAGTTGATATGCGCCGTCAGCAGCTTGACCTAACCGGTCAAGAAATGATGACAGAGGATAAAGTGACACTGCGGTTAAACTTTGTAAGCCAGTATGTGATGAAGGATCCGCTTAAGGCGATGGAGATTAAAGGATTCGAAGAACAGCTGTATATCCAGCTTCAATTAGTACTGCGGGAATATGTAGGGACAATGAAGCTCGACGAGCTGCTTCGTACGAAGCAGGAGATTGGTGCTTTTGTGCTGGAACGGCTGGCAGTAAGGAGCGGGGAGTATGGTGTTGCGTTCCTAAGTGCAGGGGTGAAGGACATCATTCTGCCGGGCGAAGTGAAGGACATTATGAATACGGTACTTCTAGCGGAGAAAAAAGCGCAAGCTAATCTCATTACCCGCCGAGAGGAAACTGCATCTACGAGAAGCCTGCTGAACACGGCAAAGCTGATGGATGAGAACGCAACGCTGTACCGCTTGAAGGAGCTCGAGTTCCTGGAGAAAATATGCGATAACGTCGGCAGTGTATCATTGACAGGTGGAGGCAACTTGGTTGAGCAGTTAAATCAGCTGCTGGGCGGCAAACGTACAAATTAGGAGGAGTGCGGCATGGATGAACATTATCGGTTGAAGATCGAAGCCGAGCTTGCTCGCATCGAGGAGGAGGAGAATGTCCGTATCCTGTATGCCTGCGAGTCCGGTTCCAGGGCTTGGGGCTTTCCTTCGAAAGACAGTGATTATGACGTTCGCTTTCTCTACGTACGCCCGGTGGAATGGTATTTATCGATCCGGGAGCGCCGGGATGTGATCGAATGTCCGATCAGCGAGATGCTTGATATTAACGGCTGGGATTTACGTAAGGCTCTGGGCTTGTTCAGCAAGTCGAATCCACCTCTCCTGGAATGGCTGCAATCGCCGATCCGATATCGTGAACCTTACTCAACAGCTGAACGTATCCGTACCTTTTCCCAAGCTACCTTTTCACCAAAGTCCTGTATGTTTCATTATCTTCATATGGCAAAGGGCAATTACCGGGAATATTTACAGGGCGATACGGTACGGGTGAAAAAATATTTTTACGTCCTTCGTCCACTGCTTGCCTGCGGCTGGATTGAGAAATATAATGCAATGCCGCCTATCCTGTTCGAGCAGCTTGTTGCTGAGCTGGTGCCCGCTGAAAGCGAGCTGTATCGCATCATTCAAAGCCTGCTTGTGCGAAAACGTGCCGGAGAAGAGCTCAGCATGGAGCCACGTATTGAGCTGCTTAATGATTATTTGGAAGCCCAAATTACTTATTACGAGCAAGCAGCCAAAGCATTACATTCGGCTGAAGGTCTGGCGGATGAACAGCTGGATGAGCTGTTCCGGCATGCTTTGCTGGAGGCATGGGGAAAAGTAAGTGTATAATGGTCGTAGAAGAGGAGGGGTGCCGGATGCCAAGGGAAATTCGGGAGAGCGAGCTCGCTGCGCTTAAGGAAATCGCAGAAATGCTCAACACGACCAATGATATGGATCAAATGTTGAATGATGTGTTAGCGAAGCTGCTTGAAGTGACTGATTTTACGACAGGCTGGATTTTCTTGATTGATGATGATGTGCCTGGAAATACTTGCGCGGCCCATCATAACCTGCCTCCCGCCTTAACGGTCGGCAATTATGCGCTTATGTGCGGGGAAGACTGCTGGTGCGTGGAGCGTTATCGCCAGCTTAAGCTTACCCATGCTGTTAATATTATTGAATGCAAAAGAATTAACTATTCAGTTACTCATCAATTGGGAAGTACGGAAGGTATTACCCATCATGCGACTGTACCACTTAAGGCAGGCAAAGACCGGTTCGGACTGCTGAATGTTGCGCAGGCTGGCAAGGAACAATTCAGTGAGGAAGAGCTTGCTCTGCTGCAGGCTATCGCCCTTCAGATTGGAACAGCGATAAATCGGATTCGTCTGTATCAGGCGCAAGAACAGAATGCAATGCTGTATGCAAAGCTTGGAGATGTGATTCAGCAGATTAACGGTGTTCAGGATATTAATCAGCTGCCGATCAAGGCGGTACAATATATTGGAGACGCCTTCGGCTGGCCGAATGTCTCCTTATTTATGTTTGACGGGCAGCAGTTATCACTTAGGGCTTTATATTCTAATGGGAAAGTGACAAAGGAATGGCAGTCACTCGCCACTGAGTCTGCTGGTCTTGTCAGCTTGGCTCTGCGGGACAATCGTTTGGTAACTGAATCGTCTTGTATCGAAGGCGGTTTGTTAAGCAGTGTTGGTATTCCGCCTTATCGTTCGGCAGCAGCGATTCCACTGCGTGTCCGCAGCCGTACGATTGGCGTGATGTTCATCAGCAGTCCGGATCAGCAGCAATTTGATGGGCTTAATGAGGACTTTATGTATTCACTTGGTGATCATTTTACATTAGGTGTAGAGAATTTGCGGGTGTATGAGCATCGGAGCGAGCTTGCCCGCATGGAGGAACGGAACAGGATGGCGCGTGATCTTCATGATTCTGTTGTACAGAAGGTATTCTCTTTATCTTTCCTTGCGAAAGGAGCGGAGACCATCCTTGCTGGGAAGGATCCTGTTGTGCAGAAGTCTCTTCTTGAAATTCAACAACTCTCGCAAGAGGCGCTAAAGGAGATGCGCACGCTCATCTGGCAACTTCATCCGGCAGGCTTGGAGAATGGACTTCTGCCAGCGCTCAAGCAATATGGGCAAGGGCTTAATTTAACCGTTTATGACCGGACGGACGGGGTGAAGGAACTCCCGCGTGCGATTGAAGAAGCGTTCTGGCGGATTGGTCAGGAAGCCTTAAATAATGTTCGGAAGCATTCCGGGACAGAGACCGCTTATATACGGCTCAATAAGCAGCAGGATGGAGCTGCGGTGCTGGAGGTTAAGGATGAAGGAGCTGGTTTTCAAGTGGACCGAAAAAAAGGACGTCAAACGATGGGGATGCGTTCTATGCGGGAGCGGGCAGAAACGCTTGGCGGCTCCTTGACGATTACAAGCGGCAGAGGGAAAGCGACCATTGTTAGAGCGATTATACCGCTTGAATCGGTCCAGGCGCATTGCGCAGAAGAGAAGGGAAGCAGCGGTGATTACTTATTATGAAAATCAAAATTTTGCTTGCAGATGATCATCAAATCGTTTTAAAAGGAATCTCATTCTTTCTCTCGATGCAGCCGGATTTCGAATTGGTCGGGGAAGCACATAACGGGCAGGAAGCCGTGGAAAAGGCGGCAGAGCTTCAGCCGGATATCGTCCTAATGGATTTGAATATGCCGATCATGGACGGGATTGAGGCAAGCGCCTTAATTAAGGAGCAGCATCCGCATATCAAAGTGCTGGTGCTGACTAGTTTTTCTGATCAAAGCCATATCGTTCCTGCCCTTCAAACTGGTGCGATCGGTTACATGCTGAAGGATGTAGAGCCGGATCAGCTCGCCGAAGCGATAAGAAGCGCCTATAAAGGGAACATTCAGCTGCACCCGGATATATCACGAGCGCTGCTTAGTCGTCCGGAGCCGGAGGCTAGAACGGAGCTGGTTAGACGGTCTGTGAGTAAGGACAAATCACTTGATGCATTGACGCCAAGGGAGCTTGAGGTACTGGAGCTGCTCACGAAAGGGCAAAGCAATAAGGACATTGCACAAACGCTTATTGTCGCTGAAAAGACAGTTAAGACGCATGTAAGCAGCATATTGAGCAAGCTGGAATTAACAGACCGTACGCAGGCAGCGCTGTTTGCGGCACCATTGTTTCAAGATAAGGGGCAAATGGCATAAAGGGTCTACGCCAAAAGTCGTAAGACCAGTCCCGAACTATTTTCCGCCTAATTGCCGATGTTGGCGGGGTTAAATCTCTATAAAATAAAGGTAGTTACAAAAAGTTACTGCAAATTATTTTATGGAGGGAATTAAAAAGATGAGTACTGTACTGTTCGTAAAAGCAAATGACCGTGGAGAACAAGCTGTCAGCGTTAAGCTGTATGACGCTTTCTTGGCTAGCTATAAAGCAACTCACCCGCAAGACACTATTATTGAGCTGGACCTGTTCAAACAAGAACTTCCTTACCTGAATGCTAACCTGATCAACGGTGGCTTCAAAGCAGCTCAAGGCATGGAGCTGACTGCAGAAGAGCAAACAGCTGTAAGCATTGCTGATAAATACCTGGATCAATTTATTGCTGCAGATAAAGTTGTATTTGGCTTCCCGCTTTGGAACTTCACTGTTCCAGCTGTACTGCACACTTACATTGACTACTTGAACCGTGCTGGTAAAACATTCAAATATACAGCAAATGGCCCAGTTGGTCTTCAAGGCGACAAAAAAGTTGCTTTGCTGAACGCTCGCGGCGGTGTGTATTCTGAAGGTCCTTTTGCAGCAGCAGAAATGTCCCTTAACTATGTTAAGAACATCATGGGCTTCTTCGGCGTAACGAACTTGGAGACTGTTATTGTTGAAGGCCATAACCAATTCAGCGACAAAGCAGAAGCAATTATTGCTGAAGGCGTAGCAAAAGCTGAGCAAGTGGCAGTAGGTTTCTAATTTTAACAATATGTGTAAGTGAATAAATATAAAGTCCCGTATTTGCCTTGAGAAAAGGGTTGAATACGGGACTTTTTTCTTAGTTTACGACAAATTTTGACAAGTTTATTGGTGCGGAAGTACAATAGGACTCTAGTGTACAACATGATGCATTTGACGGAGATGGTAGCAGATGGACAAACAGTTTTTCGCGGAGATGAGAAAGATCAGCCATGAGGACGAGCTTAGATCTAAACTGCTGCTGCATGGTGTGAAGCGGATTCTGGAGGAGAAGCAGGAGAAGCGGAAGCGGGGCTTGTTCGGATTTATAAGAAGAAAAGAAGAGAAGCATCTTATCTAAGATGTTTATATGATGAAGCCAGGCATAGATGCCTGGCTTATTTTTTTATACTGCATTGCACAAACCATTTCAGCAGTTTCACAATATTTATATAACTATAAATAGGAGCACAATTGCAGAGGAAGTGAGGCATATTTTCGAGATCATTCAAGTTGATATGATTCCCGCTGGCCGTGCTAATCGACCCCGTATTCCGATAGAAGGACCACATTTTATTACGATACATGATACAGCAAATCCGGGAAAAGGGGCCGATGCCCTTATGCATGCAAAGTATCTGAAGGGCGATGAAGCTGCAAAACTCCCTGTGTCCTGGCATTACACGGTTGATGATACACGGGTTGTTCAGCATTTACCCACTACCGAACATGGTTGGCATGCGGGAGACGGAAGTACTGGAGAGGGCAACCAAACATCAATTGGCATAGAAATCTGTGAAAATTCGGATGGCAACAGGACCGAAGCAGAGGCTCGGGCTGCGCGGCTTGTCGGCGATCTTTTGTATAAGCTTAAGCTGCCGATTGAAGCAGTTGTCCAGCATAACCATTGGAGCGGAAAAAACTGTCCGCATATTATCCGAGCGAGGGCTAACGGCTGGGACATTTTTATGGATAAGGTCCGAGTTCAATTAAACAATCATTTAGGGGAGGAAGATATACCGATGACCGAAGCGGAACGGAAGCAGTTCGAAGCGTTGGCAGCTCGTGTAATGGAGCTCGAAGCACAGCATGATATGAAGGTGCCTGCATGGGCTGAGCCTGCTGTTGACCGGGCGATTGAGCTTGGACTTATCGATGCTCCGGCGGATGGAGGGTCCAGGGATTTCTTCAGAATTTTGACGGTAATGTACCGGAGAGGATTGTTGGATAAGTAAAGCATAAGCCCTAAATCAAAAGGGGGTGTCCCAATAAGTCATGAAAATGACGATGGGACACCCCCTTTTGATTTGAGCACAATTGTAAGATTAACATCTATAATCGGTTCTTTTTGGAACAAAACCCAAAATTAAAAAACTTTAACGAGATAATTCCCTTATGTTAGTGAGCACTATAATAACGCCATAATTCGATAAATAATAAACCATATATCCCCTTTACTAAATTAAATATAGAATTACATTCGATAAATATACATATTGTCTATAATTACATCTATCTTCTTGATTAATATCCGTGTTTGTTTGCATTTTATTCTTTTTAGGATAAAAAAGGATTAATAAAAGAAAATTTATTTTTCGAATTTATAATCGAATTGGTAACTTTTATTGGCTGACTTACCCAGTAGAAAGTCATTAGTATAAAAGTGCCAAACAAAACTTGATCTGGCAGCTTATACTCGCACAAACACATACTGGGAGGAATACATACATGACTAAAAAAACAATTTTCAAAAAAGGGATCATTACTCTTGCCAGCGTCATTGCTTTATCCGGAGTTGTACAAGCACCTGCATTTGGAGTAACTACTCCTAAAGTCGAAGCAGCATCTACTGTCCAAAGCACGCAGCTCAGTAAATTGATTACAAAAGGCAAAACTCAGCTTGGTGTCAAATGGCGCAGCGGAGTACAAAAGGCCGGTTACGGTTTTGACTGCTCGAACTTTACTTCCTGGGTATACAGCAGCACGCTCGGAATCAAGTTCTCCAGCGCTTCCCGCACACAACGCTACAGCAGCAGCATCGGCAAGCAAGTCATCCTAGATTCCAAAAATAAATATAAAAATTTAAAGGTTGGAGATCTGCTGTTCTTCAAAAACTCTGCTGATCCCGGTAACGGAACATTAAACCGCTCGACAAGCGGAGGCGGCGGTCACGTCGGAATTTATGCTGGCGTTGTAAATGGCAAGCATTATGTCCTTCAATGCGGCGGCGGACGAGCGAAGGTAACCTACGAGCCAATGGAAGGCACATGGTTTGCATCTTCACTGGTTTACGCGAAAAGAATTGTGAATTAATACTGGAAGACGACAAGAACATATATACAAAGGAAGTCGCATAAACTGCGGCTTTTTTTGTCTATATGTTTTTTTGTCGTCTGCCAATCTATTTTTTTTTGCGGTCGCGAGGCTCTGCACGAGCTGTTTATATTCTGTTTATATAGCTGTTTTAATCTATACAAACGTCATCAGAAATATTGTGGATCATAAATAAATTTACGAAATGAGGAAATTTAATATGAAAAATATATTAATTAGCGGGGCGAGTTTCGCGGGCCTCTCAACAGCTTACTGGATGAAGAAGTTGGGATTAAAAGTAACCATTGTTGAGATCGCCAAAGGTCTCAAAAAAGGCGGCACTCCTGTAAATATCCGCGGAAATACGATCGACATCGTAAAGCGTATGGGGCTGTTCGACCAAATCCAGTCGAATAGAATAACCATGGAATCGGTGGAATTCAAAAATTCCGATGATGTAACTGAAAGATTAGAAATCATTCAAAATGACAGTGGGCAGCCAGCGGAAGATGAATACGAAATCGAGCGAGATGTATTGCTGAATATGATGTTCGTGGCAGTTAAAGATGATGTCGAGTTTCTTTTCGGCGAAAGCATAGCATCGTTGAAGGAAGAAAGTAATGGCGTCGACGTAGCTTTCAAAGGGGGGCAGAAGCGCTCGTTTGACCTGGTATTTGGCTGCGATGGTATTCATTCTGCAGTCAGGAAATATTGTTTTGGTGAGGAGGAGGGATTTTCACATTTCCTTAAAACTTATTTCTCTATCACAATCGTGAATAAGTCGTTGATCCGGGAGAATACAACACAGATGTACAATGAGCCTGGCAAGGCCGTGTTTCTGAACGCCTACAACAATAAAACCGATATCGTCCTCTGTTTTTATTCGGAGAAGGAAATCCCTTACGACTACCGAAACGAAGAACAGCAGCGGAATATCATTTTGGATCAGTTTTCAGGGGTAAGTTGGCGAACGCCGGAATTGCTGGAAGAAGTGAAGAACTCGAAAACCTTTTACTTTGACAAGCTGTGCCAAATGAAAATGCCGTCTTGGACAAAAGGCAGAGTAGCTCTTGTTGGTGATGCTGGATACTGCGCCTCCCCGGCTGCTGGCATGGGAGGGTCGCTTGCTATAGATGGAGCGGCCGCCTTGGCTGATGCTTTTCAAAAATGCGATGGTGATTTTGAACTTGCGTTCCAAGAATACAATACGAGTTTCCGTCCTTTCATCGAGGAGGTGCAAGCGAGCGCAGCAAAATTTGGCGTAGAGTTTCTTGTCCCACTAACGGAAGAAGCCATTTGCGAAAGAAATTCGCAACCACCATCCGACATTGGACAGGTCTAAGCAAACTTGAGAATGTTATTTGAATAGCCAAACGAAACAAAGCTGCCGATCGCACGATCGGCAGCTTTGTTTGATTAATGTACATATTAACGCAACAAATTAGCTATTTGTACGTCTAGTGTATAATTGGAAAATACTCCTAAGAAAAAAAGCTGCCGGAAAACGAAATGTCGGGAGTGTTGTAAATATGTTTAAGTTAACATTAGCGGTGGGAGTTTATTTTTTTGCAACTTTGCTTATGGGTTATTATTTTATAGGGGTTAGCTTTATAAAGTCTATAGAAATGGCATCGCTTATTACAATCATACATATTGTAACTCGCTTTATAGATAAGCTCTACAAGAAGGAAACGACTATTAGTGGAGAATAATAAAACGGCAGCTGATCACAGGAACAGCAGCCGTTTCGGAGGCGTCTTACATAAAGGGTGTATCAAACTCGTCGTTGAATTCTTCCGTTAGCACGTCGACCGGCACAGTCTGCTCCTCGTCTGGTCTGTCTAGCGGATGAATTCTTGCCGTACCGGCTCCCAGGTTAACATGCTCGATAAACACAGGAACACCAAAGTAAGACACGATTAACATTTCTGGAGAATCGGCGATCTCCTTCGCTCTATACGCTTCCACGATGTCATCACCTCATATAAAGTGTTTACAGAGCCCCTATTGTTTATCCGCGTGGATGAATACAACTGACCACCGGCTTGATATCATCAATACAATGGAGGGATATGTTTTTTTATTGGGGTTTGCAGGAACCTGTACAATAGTGGAAGGGAAACCTTTAGTAGAGGATGAAGAATTATGAACTTCACACCGCTGTCCCGGTTTATCGATCGCATCACTGCCTGGCGAGCATTGGTACGGAATTCGAGAGCGGCGGGGCTGGCTTACTGTCAACCGTAAGCGATTATTCGCTTTTCCTGAAAATGTTGACCAATCGCGGTACAAGCCCGGAAGGCGTGTGTATCTTGTCAACTGCCAGCGTCGATCTGATGAGGACTGACCATCTGACCGAGAAGACGCGAAGCGACTACAACTGGGAGCACCACGCCGGTTACGGTTATGGGCTTGGTGTAAGAACCCATATTTCTAAAGCGGGCAGCGGCTCCCTGTCCCCGCTCGGCGAATTCGGCTGGAGTGGGGCGGCCGGCTGTTTTCGCGATCATCGATCCCGAATCGCAGTTGACCGTCATGTATGCGCAGCATTTGGTGAACAATCAGGAGCCATACGTACATCCTCGATTAAAAAACATCGTTTACTCGTGCCTGTCATAAGGAAGCCGGACAGTCCGTGGCAATATGTTAGCAAGGAACGATAGTTTAGAAACATAAAAATGGCAGCTGATCTGAGGATCTGCTGCCATTTTTATGTTTCCACCGTCCTCGGCTTCGCGGGGATTCGGACAGAGGTCAAATCCCCGTACGATACTTACGTTCGCTGGAGGAATCCTGTTTGGTACGGCTCTTGTTCTTCTCATCCTGCTGCCCGATGGTCTGGTCCTCGACCGGGATCGGATCGACCGTACGCTCGCTGGCGAACTTGTCGAACAAGCTTTCTTTTTCCGTCGGAATGCCCTCCGGATTATCGCGCTTGCCTTGCTGCTGTCGCCGGCGGTCGGCGCTTCGTTCGAATGGCTTCATCGCTGTCACCTCACAAGTAGATTGTATGTCTACTTACCCATATTCCCGTCTGCCTTAAACCTTGTGAAATTGCGAAATTTGCTGTTAGATGAAATTAATGAAAAGAGCGAGGGATGATAATCATGAATCAATTAGAAGCTGCAATTCAATTAAGAGTGTCAGGAAAATTAGAAGAGGCACGATCGTTATTGAGTGAATTATTAGTTCAAGAACCATTAAATCCTTCTGTGTGGTATCAATGTGCATGGATTCACGACGTTCTTGGATTAGAAAGAGAAGCAATACCTTATTATCAGAAATCCTTAGAGCTTGGCTTAAAAGAAGAGGAAAGAAAAGGTGCGTTATTAGGGCTTGGAAGTACATATAGAACTTTAGGGATGTATGATGAAGCCAGGTTAATATTTGAAGGAGCTATTAAAGAATATCCAGATCGTAGAGAATTTCAAGTTTTTCATGCTATGGTCTTATACAATCAGAATGCATTCAGTGAAGCGATGTCAGTTTTATTAAAGCAGTTAGCAGAAACAAGTAAGGATGAGGGAATCCAAGACTATAGTAAGGCAATCCTATTTTACTCAGATAAATTGGATCAGATATGGGATTGAAGTTGAAAAGCCGTGTAACGGAGAAAAAGCTTGGAGCTTCGGAGCGGGAGCGCCCGCCTTTGTTTCTGCATTTTAACTGTGAAAGTTAAATACAAGTGTATTCAAAAACAACAGCGGCAGAATGCTCAAGCTTTTTTACAGTGTCCATAGGCTTGTTCATGAAGAGTATTTAACTGTGATATCTTCCAACTCAGAACAACCACAGTTAAATGAAGTCCATTATTGGCTCATTAGAATCAAGCGCTTACATAGCACACGTGCTAGAATGAAGGAAGAGATTCCTTATTTCATCAAGCATGGAGAGGGTGTAATTATGGTACGTATCGGTATCGTTGGATTAGGAAATATGGGAACGGGGCATGCCCGTTATTTGATTACAGGAGGCGTCAAAGGAGCTGAGTTGACGGCAGTATCCGATGTTCGCCCGGAGCGTTTGGCAGAAGTGAAGGAAGAGTGGGGCGATCATATTCAAGGCTTCCTCAGCCCGCAGGAACTGTTCGAGTCCGGAGCGGTAGACGGCGTCATTATTTGCACACCACACTATGATCATCCAGAGCAGGCAATCGCGGCATTAAACGCAGGTCTTCATGTATTGATCGAGAAGCCGGCTGGTGTGTACACACGTGCGGTTCGCGAAATGAATGAAGCCGCAGCGCAAAGCGGCAAAGTCTTCAGCATCATGTACAATCAGCGTACGAATCCGCTGTATGCGAAGCTTAAAGAGCTGATTGCATCCGGTGAACTAGGCGAAGTGCGCCGTACAAACTGGATTATTACAGACTGGTACCGTTCGCAAAGCTACTATAATTCTGGCGGCTGGCGTGCAACTTGGGCTGGCGAAGGCGGCGGCGTCCTTATTAACCAAGATCCACATCAGCTTGATCTGTGGCAATGGACAACAGGTCTTATGCCAAAACGTGTTCGTGCGTTCTGCCAATTCGGCAAGCACCGTGATATTGAAGTGGAGAATGATGTTACGGCTTACGTTGAATATGAGAATGGTGCTACAGGTGTATTCGTAACTTCTACGTTCGAGGCGCCGGGTACCAACCGGTTCGAAATTTCGGGCGACCGCGGCAAAATCGTTATCGAAGATAATAAACTAACCTTCCATCGTCTACGTGTATCGGAGACGGAATTTAATAATACCTTCACAGGCGGTTTTGGCTCACCGGAATGCTGGAAGTTCGATATTCCAATCAGCAACGGCGGCGGCAGCCATATGGAAATTACCCAAAACTGGGCTGATGCGATTAACAAAGGAACAGCACTTATTGCTCCTGGCGAAGAGGGAATTAAAGGCCTGATGATCTCGAACGCGATGCTGCTCTCTACTTGGACAGACAGCTGGGTAGATCTGCCGATTGACGAAGAGTTGTTCTATAACAAGCTGCAAGAGCAAATCGCGAAGTCCGAATCGAAGAAAAATGCAAATGAATACCATACGCTTGATGTTACAGGTACTCATTAATCAGGAGGTCAAATCATGTCTTCATCAAATGGAATGAATTATGCGCCGCAAGGTAAACCACGTCCTGTTGTTACACAAGGCGAGTTCATCTTCGCTGCGATGTCGCTTGACCACGGACATATATATGGCATGTGTAACGGCCTTCGCGAAGCGGGCGGTACTCTGAAATGGGTCTACGATCCGGATCCTGCTAAGGTAGAAGTATTCTGCCGGACGTATCCGGAAGTGCAAGTAGCATTTTCACAGGAACAAATCCTACAGGATAATGAAGTCATGCTGGTAGCTGCGGCGGCAGTAACGAACGAGCGCGGACCGCTTGGTGTGAAAGTCATGCAGCACGGCAAGCATTATTTCACAGACAAAGCACCGTTCACAACGCTTGATCAATTGGCCGATGCCAAGAAGACAGCTGCAGAGACAGCTAAAAAATATTCGGTCTATTACAGTGAACGTCTGCATGTTGAAAGCGCTGAATTTGCAGGACAGCTTATTAAAGACGGAGCAATCGGCCGTGTTCTGCAAGTTATTGGGTTAGGGCCACACCGCCTGAATGCGCATATGCGTCCGGATTGGTTTTTCAAAAAAGAACAGTACGGCGGTATCCTGTGTGATATCGGCAGTCATCAGATTGAGCAATTCCTGTATTATGCCGGCTGCAAAGACGCTACAGTCCAGCACAGCAAAGTAGCTAACTATAATAACAAGCAATATCCAGAGCTTGAGGATTATGGGGATGCTAACCTTATCGGAGATAACGGAGCTACGAACTACTTCCGTGTTGACTGGTTTACACCAGATGGCTTGTCTACCTGGGGTGATGGCAGAACGATGATTCTTGGTACCAACGGTTATATCGAACTCCGCAAATACGTGGATATCGCGAGAAGCAACACGGGAGACCATCTGTTCCTGGTAAATGGCGAAGGTGAACATAAGATTGAAGTGAAGGACCAAGTAGGCTTCCCTTACTTTGGAGCACTCATTCTTGATATATTGAACGGAACGGATCTGGCAATGCCGCAGGAGCATACATTCAAAGCAGCCGAACTATGCCTTGAGGCGCAAAGACAAGCTATACGGGTCGAATAGAACAACCATTAGCGAAAGAGGGTTCTTATATGAAACTGTCTATCTTCACTGTCGCAACACCCGAGCTGTCGCCGGAGGAATTAGTAAGCGTTGCGCGAGAAGCAGGTATTGATGGTATTGAATGGAGATATAAAGAAGCGCCAGAAAATGCAGCAGAGCAAAAGCCATCCTTCTGGGGTAACAACCTGTGTACACTGCTTCCTTCTGGAGGCGAAGCAATGGTTGACCGTTTCCGTGAAGCAGCAGCTTCGCAGGGCTTAAGTTCGATCAGTGTAACGCCATATTTGACAGCTGGTGATCTGGAAGCAACCGAAGATGTGCTTCGTGCGGCTAAGCGTATGGGTGCGAAGTTTATCCGCCTTGGTGTTCCCGGTTATGACCGTTCCCGATCTTTTAGTGAGCTGTTCACGCTGACTCGTCAATATTTGAAGGATTCGGAAGCCCTTTGTCGTCAGTACGGCATTAAAGGCTTGGTCGAAACTCATCATCAGACGATTGCGCCAAGCGCATCCGCAGCTTACCGCTTGGTAGAAGGACTTGATCCTTCCTTTATCGGCGTCTTATTTGATCCGGGTAACATGGTGCATGAAGGGTTCGAGAACTACCGGATGGGAATGGAGCTTCTTGGCCCTTACCTTGCACATGTACATGTGAAAAATGCTGGTTTTGTAACAGACGGAACAGCCGAGGACGGAAGCACACGCTGGAAGTCGGAGTGGAGCGGTGTTAAGGAAGGCGTTGTGCCTTGGAAACAGGTTATCGCCGATCTGAAGGCAGTAGGTTACGACGGTTACCTTGGTGTAGAAGACTTTAGCGGACAGTTCCCGGAAACACAGCAAATGCTGAAACATTTTGTTCAATATATGCAAAAGCTGCTGCAAGCCGAGGCTTAATATGCTGGATTTGCATTACTGGTCGGACCAGCCGATGGAGCCGTTTTTTCACTCACATATGTTCTACGAGGTTTATTATTTCCACGGCGGCAAATGCAACTATTTGATCGGCGACCAGATTTATGAGCTGGCCCCAGGTGATCTGATTATTATGTACGGCATGACGCTTCATTGCGCCAAGACAGACCCAACAGTTGAATATATCCGTTCGATTATTCATTTTGAGCCAACTATGCTCCAGCCTTATCTCGAACTGCCCCATGCTAGGAATGTTCTTCAGCCGTTCCAACAGCTCAACAATTATAGGCTGCGGCTGCGGGGCGAGGATAAGGCAGAGGTAGAGCGAATCCTGGCAAGGATGAATGAGTATCAGAAGCGCGGGGATACGATTGGTGAAAATCGGCTGCGACTGGCGTTTGTTGATTTGCTGTACTACATTCTCGATCTCTGTGAGCAGCCGCTTCTTCATCGTAACAGACAGGAATACAGCTCCGAGAAGGAAGCGACTGTACAACGAATTATTTCAGTGCTGGAGGAGCGTTATACCGAGGATATCAATATGGAACAGCTGGAGGAACAGCTTCATCTTAGTAAGTCGTATCTATCCAAGCTGTTTAAGGAAGTCACCGGTGTAACGATCTTTCATTTTATTTATAGAAGGCGAATTAACGAAGCCAAAATCTTATTCCTCATGCAGCCTGAACTAACGGTTACGGAGGTGTGTTTCCGTCTTGGCTTTAAGCATCTGGCCCATTTCAGCCGGTTGTTCAAGCAGTATGCGGGCATGACTCCTGAACAGTTCCGGAAGCGGGAACCGATTTTGTGAACGTGAAAAATCTCTGGCGTTGTTGCCTCTTCGTGAGGAGCAGCAGCAGGAGTACAACGATATAATAATCCCGATTTAGAGCCTTGATATATCAAGGTTCTTTTACATTTGTACGTATTTACTTGTCGCTTATTTATTAACGTGAAAATCCCTTTTAAGTACGTTAACGACAAAAAATGCACCTTATTGTGGGTTGTAGTACGAGCAATGTTTAAGAGAGTTAGAATGATAAATAAAGTGCTAGCCTGATTAGGCTTCATTAAGCTCCCTCGAAATGATTCAATTTCCTCACTCAGACTCATGAATTCGCAGGATTTCATCCTATAGTTAAATTGAAGAAAAGGATGAGGGAA
>NZ_JAASRW010000005.1 GCF_011761355.1 Paenibacillus lupini
GGGATTAAAAAAGATGACTCCTGATGAATACAGAAGTCATCTTCTTACAGCCTAAGCCCTTTTTATTACGTGTCCATAACTCGGGTTACAGTTCAAAGAACCTGCACGACCGCTTTGTTTTTTATGAAGGAAGCGATTAGCCGATTAGTTCGGTAACTGCTTTGTAGATCGTGTCGAACAATTCTTCAAGGTTAGGTTCTTCGATACAAGAGAAAGCTACACGAAGATCGGTTTCGCCAAGCGCAATTGTACCAATTCCGTATTCGTCCAGGAGACGGGTGCGAACGGCTTCTGCCGATACGCCATTAAGCTTGAGGCACATGAAGTATCCGGAGTTAAATGGATAGTAGCTCCACACTTCACCGTAACGACCGCTGTCGAGCAGCGATTTTACTTTATTGGCACGTTGCTTCATCACATCATATTTCTCTGCTTTTTGCTCATCGAATTCTGGTGATTGCAGCGCACGCAGAACGAAGGTTTGTGATGGATGTGGACCACTTGAGATCGTAGCACGGATAATGCCCATCGTTTTTTGCTCAAGAGCAGCCAGTACTTTATCAGAAGTAGAGGCGAAAGTAATGAAGCCTACGCGGAAGCCCCATACATACTCTTCTTTTGTTGCGCCGTCAACTTTGATAGCGAGGACACGCGGATGCAGGTCAGCAAGCTTGCCGAACAGAGATTCATGCATCGAATCTTCAAAGAACAGGCCGAAGTAGGCATCGTCGGTTACCGCAACTACATTAACACCTGCTTCTGCAGCATCATGGATTGCAGCAACAATCTCATCGCCCTCTTGTGGATCTGGTGAATAACCGGTAGGGTTATTCGGGAAATTGAGGACAACAATGGCTTTGCCTTTGTCCTTCTGGCTGAGCAAGGCTTCACGCAGACCAGCACTGTTGAAACGGTTATCTTCATTGTAGAGCGGATATTCAACGATTTGGGCACCGCGGCGGATGCCAAATGTTAATTCATAGTTTTCCCAGTTCTTGTTCGGAATAATGACAGCATCGCCTACATCTGCGAACAAGTCAGCAACAATACTCAGTCCATGCGTCAATGCATTCGTAGCGACAGGGTTGCTGAAATTTTTACCTTCAAGAGAAGGGTTTTCTTTAATCATCTTCGTGCGCCATGCAGCGCGTAGCTCCGGCTTACCAGCAGGAGGTGCATATTCATATATATCTTTTGGATCGTAAGAGGATAACGTGTCTTGAATGACCTTCAAGTGCATTGGCTGGCCATTTTCTATTGCAATGCCGATTGTGGCGTTAAATTTCTTAGCCTTGGCCTTTGCTTCTGCGGATTGGCTGAGGATGCCTTCTTTCGGGAAATAAATCGCTTTTCCTAAAGCGGACAACATGTCATAGACGTTCGGACATTCAGTAGCGAGCGTCTCATTCAACTGCTGAGCAAGTGGGTTCATGGACTTCATTCCATCCTTCCGGGAAATCAATTCGTCATTTAACGCTTATCGGGTGCTATTATAACATTTTTTTAATAAAGCAAACCATCCAAAAATGCAAATTTTTTTGTCTTTTGTGCAAACGAGTGTCTCAGAATGCTTGCGCGGGAGATTGAGGCTGTTGTATGATGTCCGCAAGAACGCCATTTTTCGCTGAAAAACGACTTATAACAACATGCTAATGTTGATTCTTAGATATCCTTTTAGGAGGAAACCCATGCTGCACTTATCTCCAGATTCGTACATTAAATTGCCGCCTATTGCCAAGATCGTTTGTGAACCGGGCTGGAAATGGCAGCGGCGGGAAAAGCCGATGGCGAACTATGATTTATTTTATGTATGGAGCGGCGAAGGGGAAGTGGAAGTTAACGGGACGACGTATCCGGTTGGGAAGGGAAGTTGTTTTTTGTTCCGGCCCGGCGATTATACGAGCGCTACTCATAATCCCCAGAAGCCTCTTGTACTGACTTATATCCATTTCGATGTACGCGAGCCGGTACAGCTTGTGCCGGAGCGATACCGCAAATTAAATGATACCGTTGACTTTGAATATTTGTTGTCACGTTATGTTAGGCTGTTCCTCGTAGAAACATACGCAGCCGAAGAAGAAGCACTACTTGTGCTGAAGCAGCTGATGATTCATCTGCTTCGGGAGGATCGAGAGCTGCCGATTGAGAAGAAAGCAAGTAATCAGTTGACGGAAGCTATTCATGAGGTGGCGAATTTCGTGAAGCAGCATCCAAGTGTTGCTCATCGGGTCGAGGATTTAGCGATGCGCGCGCAGCTGTCTCCGCGGTACTTCTCCGTAAAATTCAAAGAAATGATTGGTATGTCGGTGCAATCCTACATGATCCGGACAAGGATTGAGCGTGCTCAGCACCTGCTTATGCATGAAGGCATGAACGTAACCGAAGTAGCCGATGCGCTTGGCTACCGAGATATCTTCTTCTTCAGCAGGCAATTCAAACAATATACAGGACGCAGCCCATCCGAAATTCGTTAACCAAACAACAAAAAGGCGCCACAGGAGTTAGTCACTGTGGCGCCTTTTGTATGTACTACTTTAAGCCATTAGAGTAGTAATGGCGTCACTTTGTTAATAAAAATAAGTGGATTGGTAAAGTAAAAACGGAGCAATTTGAATGATTCTGGAGAAAGCCTTCATTTGGGGATTCCCTCCTTATAACCTAATTCAAGGAATCCCCAAACAACAGCAGTCGGAAGAACATTCAAATGCTTAGTTTACCTCTTTACCTCAATCCACTTATGTCCCCAAGCTTTTCACCCATCCGAACCTTCAATCCAAGAGCAAGATCCTGCCTTGGTACAAAAGTATCATCTTCTGTCAGCAGCACAACTGTCGAGCCGAATTCGAAGTAAGCGAGTTCTTCGCCTTTCTTCACGTTGTCATGAATGGGCTCGCAGTACCGGATACTGCTGACATTCATTGCACCAACTTTGACAACGGCCGTTTCGCCTCCGGCGTGCTTGATGTATGTAATGAGCCGTTCATTGCGGCTAAGTACTCGGCGCATGCGCCGAAGACCAAAATCATTGACCGGATATACTTTGCCGAGCACATGCTCACGCTCCACAATACGTCCGTCAACGGGGGTATGTATTCGGTGGTAGTCGGTTGGACTTAAATATAGAACGATGTAATAGCCGTCAAGATAATGGTCCGCACGTGGCGAGCGATTAAGAAGCTCTTCGATCGTATAGTCCTGACCCTTCACATTCACAATCGTACCGGATTTAATCGGACCAGCGCCCGTTATTAGAGCATCAACTGGACTTACAAGAGCAGTAGTCTCTTCGTGTATAACCCGGGAACCTGGCTTCAGACGCCTGGTGAAAAATTCATTTAATGTGCTGTATTCATGCAGCGGCTTTTCCGCTTCGTCTACTTGAATATTGTACATGTTGGCGAATCTTGGAATCCACCCTCGGCTAGCCTTCGATTGTGCGAAGCGGCCGGTTAATTTGGAAATCCATTTGCGCGAACTAAGTTCCGTCATGGCTTGAAATAACCATCCCATCATGCCCGCACCTTCACGTCCTTTCCTTGCATCTTGCCTTTCGATGTTCTCCGAACAGTGTGACACAACCGGCTTTACAAATCAATAGTACCAGACGTTCTACCGTAGGCATCCGCTCAACCTTGTGGCAAGACGTTAATGGTCAGCGTATGCTAACTGCAAATTGATAACGAAGGAGGCATTCCTTCGAAATGTCGCCTGTAAAAGTGGCATTCGTTACGCCGGGAGCCTTTCCAATTCCATCGGGGAACAGCAGCTCCGTTGAACGGGTTGTAGAAAAATTCGTTCCTTTGCTGCGTCCTAATGTTGAACCTCGTATATATGGGAAAATCGGGCGTAATTTGCCCCGCAGAAGCCTGGTGAATCATGTCGTATGCGAGAGATTTCCTGCTGGCAACAAATCGGCCTATCTTGTTGATGTAGGACACGCCTTGAAGAAATTTAATCCGCAAATTATTCAAGTCGAGAATCGTCCCAGCTCCGTGCTGAAGCTGAAACGTGCGAACCCCAAAGCGAAAATTTGGCTGAATCTACATTCTTCTACCTATATCAGTCCCAGACATATTTCTGAAACAAGTCTTCGCAAGAGCTTTTTAATGGCAGATCGGATTATTGTAAATAGTGAATTTTTGAGAACTCACTTGGTTACCAAGGTACCTGAAGCAAGGCATAAAATCCGCGTCGTGTACCCGGGAGTTGAGACGAAACGTTTCCCATCCCGTTATTCGCCAGAGGGTGAAACAGCCCGTAAATTCCATCGCGAGCAAAAAGGACTTGTCCATCGCAAGGTTGTCATTTTCCTCGGCAGATTGATTCCGCTTAAAGGTGTCCATCATCTGCTGGCAATTGTGCCAAAGCTGGCTAAAGTTCATCCCGATCTTCTGGTTGTTATTGTGGGAAGCCCCTTCTACGGTTCTCACCGTTCAACACGGTATTCACGCAAGCTAATGAAGATGGGTGAACGGTACAAGAAGCATATCCGGTTCGTGCCTTATGTGCCTTATTCCGAAGTGCCGGGCTGGTTTATGGCTGCCGATCTAGCTGTTATGCCATCCGGTAAACGGGAAGCATTTGGGCTTGTAAACGTGGAGGCCATGGCAACAGGCTTGCCGGTTATCGCGACACGGGCAGGCGGTATGCAAGAGATTATCCAGGACGGCGAGACGGGATATCTTATTAACCAAAAGAATATTGAGGCTGAACTGACCGAGAAACTGCTGTTATTGCTTCACAACACTTCCCTGCGCAGACAAATGGGCCTGAGGAGCAGGGAACGGGTAGAGCAGTTGTTCACATGGGAACATACGGCCAAACGATGGTTAAGGATTCAAAGAAATGAAGTGGATATGAGGTTCCAAGATCATGAGGGGCTTATTGATGAGACAATTACTCCTGAATCTAATCATGGGAATACGGCTGATAACGATGAAGTAATCAGCTATGAAATGTGCTTCGAGAACGTTAATTTGTCCAAAGATAAATAGGATTTCGGCAACAAGGACGGCAGGCTTACCTGCTGTCCTTTTGTTCGTCTATTCGGAAAACGGTGTAGCGAGCCCATGGGTAAGAGCATATAGTGAAATAACTTTGAGGAGGAAGAAAGAAGGAGAGGTCAATGACTAAAGGCAAATCGTCTAAAAACGCCAAAGGGCGTAAACCAAGTTATTATGTCGATAATCCCAATGCTTCGGAATTAAAGTGGCTGGATGAATTAAACCGCAAAAAAAATACGGTGCAGCAGCCTGTTATTAATCGCACTGTTCCGCAGCCTCAGCCGCAGCCTATTCCGGCAGAACACAGAACGGTTAATATTAACGCTATTGCTCCTGTAGAACTGGAGCCTCAAGCGGAGACGCTCGAAATCCCTGCATTGACGGAAGAATTGATCCTTATTGCCGATGCCTCCTCATCGGCTGAAGTGAGTGACGTGGAAACTGAGCGGCTTATAGAGGAAATCACTTCGTATCATGCAGTTCCAGAGCCTGAGATCAAGCCTGTACCTGAACCTGAGCTGCAGCTGCAGCCTGAGCCTACCTATGATCAAAAGCTGGATAAACTGGTTGAAAAGCAGGATCTATACAAACCGTTCCCGTTCATTTATACGGATGATATCGTGGATGGCGCGGTTTCGAGCGGCAAGCTCGCCGCCTATTCGGTTGACTCGGATAATCTGCGTCCAGGCAGCGTTACATCATCCACAATCGCCGATTATGCGGTAAATAACATTCATCTTGGTCCTGGTGCGGTGACGGGAAATAAAGTTGCACCTTCTGCCATAACGGGCAATCATCTGTCCGACAGTTCCATTACAGGGGACAAAATCGTTGATTCTTCTATAAACGGCAGCAAGCTGGAAGATGGGAGCATTACATCTGAAAAGCTGGCTGACAGGACGATTGACTCCAGCAAAATTGCTGACGGCTCAATAAACTCGAGGCATCTTCAATCTTTTCTAATTACAGAAGAGCTGCTCGACAAACAGTCGATCTCTTCGGAGAAAATTCAGAACAGCGCTGTTCGTACGGAGAAAATTGCGAACGAAGCAATTACGAATTCAAAGCTTGGTGAGGCTTCGGTAACTCATTCCAAGCTTCGGGATGGAGCTATTACGGGAAGTAAACTAGCTTCGGATACGATTGAGTCTGTTCATCTTAAGCAAGGACTGCTGCTGGCTGAGCATGTCTCGATTGGAGCTATCCTGGGGAAGCACCTGGCTCCAGGCGCCATCGCACAAGAGCATTTGGCGGAAGGGGCAGTGGGCACCGAGGCCCTTCAACCTCAATCCGTAAACGCAGAGCGAATAGCACCCGGAGCCGTTAATTCTACCCATCTTCAGCCGGAGGCTGTAACAGGCGACCATATTGTTGCTGGACAGATCGGCAGCAAGCATCTTGGAGATCAAAGCATCATTTCGATCAAGCTGGCTAATGAAGCGGTTCAAACTCGGCATATCGGCCGCAGCAGTATTATTTCTGACCATATTTCCATCGGACAAATTGAACAGCGTCATATTGCTCATCAAGTCGTTTCCCGTCAACATCTGCAATCAAGCTCTGTCGGCAGGGAGCAATTGCAGGATGGCTCTGTGAAAAGTGAAAAAATCGCTCCTCAAGCGATAGGCTCGGAGCACTTGAGCGACTCTGCAGTTGGGACTTCTCAGCTCGCTGACCAATCCGTAACCGATAAAAAAATTGCTGATGGCGCGATAAAAAGCTCTAAGCTTGCCGCCGGTGCAATCGAAACCAACCATCTGAAGAATGAGAGTATCACCTTCCAAAAAATTGCACCGGATACGATCCGTGCTTATCATTTTTCTCCAGGTGCAATTACGGAAGAAGCGATTTCTCCTGAAGCTGTAACCGGAGAACATTTGAAGCCAAAGCTCATTGAGAAGCAGCACTTCGCGAATCAATCGGTTGGTACGGATGCCTTACAGGACTTGTCCATTACAAGCGGGAAGATCGCATTTGGAGCGATTACGGAATTCAACTTAGCACCTAATGCTGTCCATCTGCATCACCTGGCTGATTATGGCATCGGTTCGCAAAAAATTGCTCCGGAATCGATCACAACCGATAAACTTGCCGAGTTTAGTGTGACATCGTCGAAGCTCGCTGAAAGCAGTGTGAATGAACAGCATATTGCACCAAGCGCGGTTAATGCCGAAGCGATTCAGGCTTCCTCCATTCATGGAGGTCATGTTCAGTCGTTTGCTATTGATAGTCAGCATTTGAAAAATGGTGCGGTTCAGTCTGAGCATCTCGCAGGCGAAGCGGTTACCGAGCAGCATTTGTCAGGCAGCAGCGTGAAGACAGAACATTTGTCAGATCTGTCGGTGACAACAAGCAAGCTGGCTTCAAAATCCGTTACTAGTGATAAGCTTGCGGATTCCAGTGTGACATCGTCGAAGCTGGTCGATGGAAGTGTACTCTCGAATCATATTGAAGCGGGTTCAATTCATTCTGAATTAATCGGCCCATCAACCATTACATCGGAGCATCTGCAAGCTGGGATCATTCATTCCGAGCACATGGGCTATCAATCGATTACGGAAATGAATCTGTCTTACGACATTATTAATACGGATCATATTGTCGATCAGGCGGTGACAACAAGCAAGCTGTCCAAGGACTCCGTCACAACCGAAAAATTAACAGATTCGAGCGTAACAGCCTCCAAGCTGGCCGATGGCAGCGTAACGGCAAGTAAACTTGCAGAGGAATCGATCTATTCCGAACTCATTCGTCCTTTATCGATTCGAGGAGATCATATTCAGTCACTCTCAATTAGCTCGGAGCATCTGCAGGATAGTATTATTCATGCTAATCATATCCGTAATGGTGCGGTGGGATCAGATGCTCTCTCCAACTATTCGATAACGGCATCAAAACTGACAAAAGAGGCAGTTCAGTCGAGCCATATCAGTAATGAAACGGTGCTGAGCAGGCACTTGGCTAATGAATCTGTGCTTGGTATTCATATCGGAGCAGAGAGCGTCCGTTCCATCCACCTGTCGGATGAAGCGGTAACAGAAGCGAAGCTGGCACCAAATAGCGTTGGTGAGGCGCATATTCAAAGTGGAGCGGTACATGCGGAAGCTTTGCAAAAAGAAATTGTTGGTACGGAGCATCTAGCCAATGGTGCTGTTCTAGAATCGAAGCTTTCATCCCTATCGGTCAACTCTCGCCATATCCAGCTTCAATCTATACAAGATAAGCACTTGACGCCAGGAAGTGTAGATGAGAGTAAGCTGCAAAATGGGGCCGTTACATCGTCTAAGCTGGCTGTTGATACGGTATCAGGCGATCATCTGAGGCTCGAGACCATTGCAAGCAAGCATATTAAGGCGGATTCTATCCAAAGCTATCATCTTCGTAAAGGTACGGTCTCATTCGAGCATTTGAGTGCGGATGTTCTTAACGAATTTAAGCCAAAGCTCATCACGAGCGAGCAGCTGACAGGCGGGATTATTGACCATTCAAAGCTGGCTGATGGCAGTGTAACAAGCCGTAAATTAGGCGACGAAACTGTTACCACGGAAAAACTGGCAGATGACAGCATAACGAGCCGTAAGCTCGTGGATGAGAGTATTACGAGTGAGAAGCTGGCTGGCGATAGCGTTACGACCGACAAGCTTATAGACAGCAGTATCATTAGCAGCAAGCTGGCCGACGAAAGCGTAACGAGTGAGAAGCTTTCAGACGGGAGCATTATAACTAGCAAGCTGGCGGACGAGAGCATTACAAGTGGCAAGCTAGCAAGTGAGAGTGTTACAACCGATAAGCTGGCAGAAGGAAGCATCTCGAGCAGCAAGCTGGCTGATGAGAGCGTCACAAGCGAGAAGCTGGCGGACGTGAGCATCACAAGCAGCAAGCTGGCAAGTGGGAGTGTTACAACTGATAAGCTGGCAGGCGGAAGCATCATAAGCAGCAAGCTGGCTGATGACAGTGTCACGAGCGATAAGCTTGCAGATGAGAGTATCACAAGCAGCAAGCTGGCCCACGAAAGTGTCACGACTGAGAAACTTTCTGACGGAAGCGTAACTAGCAGTAAGCTGGCGGATCAAAGCTTCACGAGCGAGAAGCTTGCGGACGGAAGCATCATGACCAGTAAGCTGGCAGATGAAAGTATCACTAGTGAGAAATTTGCAGATGGAAGCATTACAAGCCGTAAGCTTGCCGACGAAAGTGTGACGAGTGAGAAGCTTGCCGACGAAAGCATCACAAGCCGAAAGCTCGTAGACGAAAGTGTCACGACCGAAAAGCTGGCCGATGAGAGCGTCACAGGTGATAAGCTTGCGATCGGGAGCATAACGAGAAGAAAATTGGCCGACGAAAGTGTTGCAACTGATAAGCTTGCGGACGACAGCGTCACAAGCCGTAAGTTAGTAGACGAAAGTATCACAACCGAGAAATTGGCGGACGATAGCGTCACAGCTGATAAGCTTGCGGATAGCAGCATCACAACTAACAAGCTGGCAAACGATAGTGTGACAAGTGAGAAGCTGGCTAATGAGAGCATCACAAGTGATAAGCTGTCAGGGGAAAGTGTGACGAGCGAGAAGCTTGCGATCGGCAGCGTAACAAACAGCAAGCTGACTGACGAAAGCGTAACGGCGGAGAAGCTTTCAGACGACAGCATTACGAGCCGTAAGCTGGTAGATGAAAGTGTCACAACTGAGAAATTGGCGGACGACAGCGTCACAACGGAGAAGCTTGCGGATAGCAGTATAACAAATAGTAAGCTTGCAGATGAAAGTGTGACGAGTGAGAAGCTGGCCAATGAGAGCATTACTAGTGATAAACTGACAACGGAATGTGTGACGAGCGAGAAGCTTGCGATCGGCAGCGTAACAAACAGCAAGCTGTCAGACGAAAGTGTGACAACCGAGAAGCTGGTGGACGATAGCATTACGAGTCGTAAGCTGGTAGATGAAAGTATCACAACTGAGAAATTGGCTGATGAAAGTGTTACTGCTGAGAAGCTTGCAAATAGCAGTATTACAAACAGCAAGCTGTCAGACGAAAGTGTGACAGCCGAGAAGCTGGCGGACGATAGCATTACGAGCCGTAAGCTGGTAGATGAGAGTGTCACGACCGAGAAGCTGGCAGAAGAAAGCATTACAGCTGATAAACTTGCAGACAGAAGCATCATAAGCAGCAAACTTGCCGATGAAAGTGTTTCAACTACGAAACTTGCAGATAGCAGCATCACAAGCAGCAAGCTGGCAGACGAAAGCGTAACGAACGAGAAGCTGGCAGGCGAGAGTATCACAGGTGATAAGCTTGCGAATAGCAGCATTACAACTAGCAAACTGTCAGAAGCAAGCGTGACGACTGAGAAGCTTGCGGACAGCAGTATCACAACCAGCAAGCTAGCCGAGGAAAGCATCACATCTGAGAAGCTGGTGGACGGAAGCATCTTAAGCAGCAAGCTTGCGGACGGTAGTGTTTCGTCTGCGAAACTTGCTGACAGCAGCATCACAAGCGGTAAGCTGGCGGATGGAAGTATCACCTCTAATAAGTTATCAGACGGTAGTGTCTCGGCTGTTAAACTCACACAGGAAAGTGTGACGACTGCGAAGCTTGCTAACGAAAGTATTACTAGCGAGAAGCTGGCGGACGAAAGCGTCACAACCGAGAAGCTAGCAGATGAGAGTGTGACGAGTGAGAAGCTTGCGGATGAAAGTGTAACCAGAGAGAAGCTTGCGGAGGACAGTGTATGCGGCTGGCATATTGCTCCGGAAGCCATTACACTGGAAAAGTTGGCGCCAGAACTTGTGTCTGCTCTATTCCCGGAAGCTGTCGAGGAAATGATCGAGCAATCAGAACCGGAACCAGCGCCGGCCTTTATTCGATCAACGGGAAGCGGCCAAGTGATTCAGCAATTTGGGCTTGCTCCGTATACCTTCTTCAAAAAGGGTAAACAGCTGGAAATCGAGATTCTATTCGAAGAACCATTCAGTGATACCAATTACGTCATAACCGCCATCTGTGATAATCCAGAATGTTATGTCTCTATATTTAGCAAATCCAAGGATAGAGCTATTCTTAATATTGTTCGCTCCAGAGGATCATTTGAACCTGAAGGATATATGAACTGGATTGCCATTGGCCGATAATGTTCATCTTTTTCATAGAGGATTGGAAGCGCGGAGTACGCTTCTATCCTCTTTTTTATTTATAGCGGGACATCCGTCTTGGAAGTTGTACAAATGCCGTTGCACCAGCAGGAGCAATACATACTATGTGATGTACATCAATTAAGCTTGTAAATTTTAATAGGCATAAACTGAGGTGATTTAGTGAATGAAACGCGCAGAGCGATTGATAGGCAGCCGGGCAGGCAGCCGATCGTCGGAGCACGGATCTTACAAGCCTCATCCTAATCCGATTGTATCGGTTATTATCCCAGTAATGAATGAAAGATCGACCATCGGGCGCGTGATTCGCGAAGCTGCAAAAGTACATCCACGGACAGAAGTTATCGTTGTGGCTAATGGTTCTAAGGATGGCTCAATTGCAATTGCTAGGAAGATGGGAGCTAGAGTGCTGCAATACGAGAAGCCCCTTGGTCATGACGTAGGAAGAACGATGGGGGCTCTAGAGGCCAAAGGCGAGGTCCTGCTTTTTATTGACGGCGATATGGTTATATCAGCCTCTCATTTGCGCCCTTTCATTCACGCGGTGAAAGAAAGAGGAGTAGATGCGGCACTGAACAACTATTCAGGCCCCGTTCATAAGGTGAATGTTCATAGCGTGGTGCTTGCAAAACATGCTTTAAACGCGGTTCTGCAAAGGCCAGATCTGAAAGGTATTTCGTTTACAGCAGTACCCCATGCCATCAGCCGAAAATGTCTGGATACGATTGGGGCATCAGCCTTGTCTGTTCCTCCGCTTGCTCATGCAATGGCTGTTAAGGAAGGGCTTAAGGTTGCTGCCGTACATGCCGTTAATGTCGGCAAATTAAATAAACCTCGTCCGGAGCGGGAGAGGAAAAATCCACTTGAACGGTTAATTCTAGGCGATCATTTGGAGGCGATCTATTGGCTGCTTTCATGCACAGATGAACGGGGCGGGTTCGAAGATCGGCTGCGTAAGCGCGAGATGGCCTTGTAAGTCTGAACATGATAGGAGGTTTGTACAATGAAAGCTGTTATATTGGCAGGTGGAACGGGATCGCGGCTTATGCCTTTAACTTCTTATATCAATAAGCATATGCTGCCTGTCGGTAAACATCCAATGATCCATCATGGTATTCAATCCCTGCAGAAAGCAGGGATCCAGGATATTCTGATTATCACGAATCGGCAATCTGCAGGAATGTTCATTCAATATTTCGGAAGTGGACATCAAATGAAGATGTCGCTGGCGTATCGGATTCAAGAGGAAGCCGCTGGCATTGCGGACGCCTTGCAGCTTGCAAGACCGTTTATCAATGATGGTGAAAAGTTCCTTGTACTCTTGGGCGACAACTTATTTGATGAGGATTTAACACCATATGTGGAAGATTTTCAGAAGCAGGCAGAGGGAGCGATGGTGCTTCTTAAGCAGGTGGATGACCCGCGCCGCTATGGCGTTCCGGTCTTCAGTCCCTCTGGTACCATCCTTCATATTGAAGAAAAGCCTGCCGAGCCGGAATCCGATCTATCGGTTACTGGTTTATATATGTATAGTACTGATGTCTTTCAGCATATCGAGAATATTAGCCCGTCCAGCAGAGGGGAGCTGGAGATTACAGATCTTAACAATCTCTATGCAGCCGCTGGACTATTAACCTACAGGGAAATATCCGGCTGGTGGATCGATGCAGGAACATTCGAGTCGCTGAGAGAAGCATCCGCCCGATATTGGGATAAAGAATACTAGACGGGAGAGATCATACGTGAGACGAAAGTCGCGGAACATCCGTCGTCTCAAGCTCGCACCGACGCAAGAAGGCAGGCGCTTGGACAGTTATCAGGCCGGTTTGCAAGCGGGGTACAATCAGGGGCTGCAAGCAGGTCAAAGCAGCTACCACACTTTATTCGATGGAACCAGCATCATCATCCCGAGCTATAATCAAGTGGATTATTTGAGAGCATGTATCGATAGTATTATGGATAATACCGAGCAGCCTCATGAAATTATTGTGGTCGATAATGCATCAACCGACGGGACTGTAGAATATTTGGAACAGCTCGACGGGCAGGTGCGTTATCGAGTTTTAAGCGAGAATTTCGGATTTTCCGGGGCGGTAAATATGGGGCTTATGATGGCCAAAGGAACAACTATGGTCGTTCTTAATAATGATACGCTCCTGACGGATAATTGGCTTGGTAACATGCTAATCTGTCTGCACAGTGATCCAACAATTGGACTGGTAGGTCCTGTCACCAATTATATTAGTGGAGATCAACAGATTCAGGTCCCTTATGTGAGTATTGAAGATATGCCTGAGTTTGCTAGATTAAATAATATTTCCGATCCGAAGCGATGGGAGAGAACAGACAGACTTCCAGGCTTTTGCCTCTTGTTCCGGCGGGAGCTGTGGGAGAAAATCGGCTTCCTGGATGAAGGCTTCGAATACGGCAACTATGAAGATGATGATTATAATATTCGGGTCCGGCTGCTTGGGTACTCCCTTGTTATTGCGAGAGATTCATTTATCCACCACTTCGGAAGTGTAAGCATTAAGGCGCTTGGTGCCCAGCTTGAAGAAGTGACAACCCGAAATATGGTTTACTATATGACCAAATGGAATAATCCGTACGCTTGGATTCATCAGCTTCGTGCAAGTGAGCATGGCAATTCTTCCTCCTCCCTGATGACGAAAGGGGAAACCGCCTTTTATCCGGAGGGAATTGTGGTAAAGGGAATTGGACAACAAGCCTATTGGATTGAGAATGGAGTCAAGCGGCCAATTGAAGGTGGTTGGTCCGGCCCGGTTATAAGGCTTCCACAAATCCTCATTCGTAACTGGCCGGTAGGCGACTCTCTATCTACCCTGGAGGCTGAGATCAAATGGCAGACGCTGCATTACGTTCATCATGGTGCGCCATTACACGGACAAATCGCAAGCGGGCTTGATGGTTTCCTCTACTATCTGGAGCATGGAATGAAACGGAAAGTGATTACCGAAGCGGCAGCTGTCGCCTGGAATTTGAAAGAGAGAGCTAAATATCCGCTAACGGTTGAACAGCTGGAAGCACTGCCGGAAGGGCTGCCGCTTATTCCTCCAGTCAAGCTGCGACAAGCGTTGTAGGCATGCCGCATGTATCACCCTTTTTACCTGATGCATATGCTGGTATGACGACATCTGTAGAGAGCTAAGGATATTGCTGCCAGAGGAGGGGAACGTATTGCAGCAGATCGTAAATGAAATTATTGAGCACCTATCTCATTCCCATCATCAGATGGCCCGTATGATTGATTCCAAGCGTCATGTTGTCGTGCGGATGGCCGAGGTTGTGAAGGCGATTCCCGATAAAGATCCAAACTTTGGGGGGACGGATGGGCTGCTGTCCAATACCCAATCCTTGCTAGGCGGAATAGTCTCTTACTTGACGACGATTGCGGAACTGCAAGAAACACTTGCAGCACAGCTGACGTTTACCGTTCGCGAGCTTCGTCTAGAAGATGAGGAGTGAATCGGAAGGAGGACGTCTGTCATGAATCGTGAACAGGCTTATAAGCGTATGCTTGGCGCTACCGCCAATATGCAGTGGAACATCGCTATGATGCTGGAAGCTAAAGCAGAGGAAGCCGAAAAAGCACGTAATTGGATATGCAACCATATCACATCGGCTTCCTTCCTTGGTGAACAAACGCAAATGAAACAATCCGCTCAAATCAATGAGCAGGTTATTGAAGTATTAGACGGTGTAAACAAAATGAGTCAAGGGATTCTTTCTGTCATGAGGTCCGTTCTGCAGAAATCCAATGAGGGCGGGGGCGACGGAGACGACGAGGAAATGCTATTTGGCATGGGTGATATCGATTGAGCCTGATCACTCATAGAGAGCGGGAAGTGAAGCTGGAGCTTCTGTCTTCCTTGGCTAGAAGCCAAGCTGCACTTGCCCGTATTCTGGATAGTATTGCTGTCGTATCGGAGGCATCACCCGAGCTTGCGAGAAACATTGCAGAAAATGTGAAGCTGCTGACTGACATGCAGCAGAATATAACGGAAGCTGTAACAGGGCTGTCTTTGAAGCGTAAGCGCATGAAGATAGGCAGCCCCGTTCATCCATGGCTGAATACGAAGATTATAAGAATTAGAACGTCATCACGAAGGAGGCGTTTGATATGAAGAAGAAAGCTGCCTCTGCTGCGAAACGGAAAGCCAAACGCAAGCCTCATGTCCGTACAAAACGTAAAACAGCAGGAGCGCGGAAGCTGACCGGCAAGAAAACAGGCAAAGGCACAATGAGCCGCCGGAAGTCAGCGGTTAGGAAGAGAAGAAGAAAAAGCTTCGATGCCGTAAGTTATGATGAAGGCTTTAATCAAACCTATAACGAAGGCTATAACGCTGGTTTTGCTAAAGGGTTCGAAGATGGGCATCAAATTGCTTACGAGACGCAGGTGTAATATCAGCGATACAGGTCTTAGATCTGCCTTGTTCATGCCCATGATGGACAAATCAGGAATAAGGCTTTTTTTGTATAATCATGAACGATGGGCAGGTGAAGGGGTATTTTGAATACGACAGCAGAAGTGTCGTTTCAAACGGGCAGGCAGCAGGGCTTTGCAGCCGGATTCCATACAGGATGGCGGGATGGAGCTTGCGAATGGGCCAAAGCGGCTTCCATTACTCCGCAGCCAGAAATACAGCCTTTGCGAGTCTTATATATTCCGCAAGGTTCATTAGGATTTGAGGCGATTGACTCCGGAATTATTCTTGCCCTGCAGAGATGCGCCAGCGAAGTTCTGGTAGGCACGCAGGAGCAATTATTGGAGCAGGCCATTGCTTTTCAGCCAAATATGATGATTGTGCTTAATGGCTTATATACGTTTCCTCCCGATCATTTGCAGCAAATAGATGCGATAAAGGCACTTGGCATCCGTACAGTGATCTGGTTTGTAGATGATCCTTATATGACGGATCAAACGGTCCCAATTGCTCTTCATTATGATGTTGTATTGACCCATGAACGGAGTACGGTTCAGCTGTACCAGCAGCATGGCTGCCTGCAGGTGCATCATATGCCATTAGCAGTGAATGAAGCGATATACCGGCCGTTTCGGGCGGAGAAGTCGTATGAGTATGATGTTTGTTTTATCGGGGTCGCTTTCTGGAATCGGGTAGAGTTGTTTGATGCTATTGCCAAGCAGCTGTCTCATAGGCGGTTGTTTATTGGCGGAGGGCAATGGGAGCGGCTAAATCATTACTCCCTGCTTAAGCCTTTCATTCAATCGAGAGAGATTATACCAGAGGAAGCTGCCCATTATTATAACGGCTCCAAGATTGTCATTAATCTGCACCGGACCGACGTTCCCGGAAAAGACAATCAGAACGAAGCGCAGCTTCCAGGGCTGTCAATTAATCCAAGGACGTATGATGTAGCAGCCTGTGCTACGCTGCAATTAACCGATATCCGTGACGATCTCATTCATCAATACCGTCCAGGTCATGAGATTGAAACGTATAACGGGGCAGCCGAGCTGCTGGAGAAGATTGATTATTATTTGACTCATGAAGAAGAACGGCTTCGCATTGCGATGAGAGGGTTATATCGGACTTTACGAGATCATACGATGACGACGCGAATGGCATCGTTATTGACATTATTAAAGTAGGAGTGACGAATATGGCGCCAGGGCTCAAAAGAAAGCCCGATGAGGAGGCTGGGCGAGCGGCAGGGTTTCAATTAGGCTGGGATCATGGCTATTGGTACGGTTTATGCGAATCGGCAATTAGCCGTATTCCGCAAGTAAACCAAGTATGGCCGATTCATGCCATGTTTGTTGAGACGGGAAAAGGCTTCCCGTACTCGCCAATTGATGAAGCGGTAAGAGAAACCTTGTCTACCTTCGTTCAGCGCTTGACAGTGGTTAACGGCACCCAGCCGGTCGCGGAGATCGCGATTGCAGAACGGCCGGATATTGTAATCGTGCTTGACGGCCTTCAATTTGATGTCGGGCAGATCATTACGATGAAGGATAACGGGATTCGTACGGCGATCTGGCTGACGGATGATCCTTATTATATGGACATTACGACAAGTCTCGTCCCTCATTACGATACGGTATTCACGCTGGAGAGGAACTCCGTCGACTATTACAAACAGCTGGGCTGTCAGCAAGTGTATTATTTGCCCTTTTGCTTTCACCCAGCCCAATACCGGCCAACGAATCCTGATCGATCGATTCGAAAGGAAATTACATTTATAGGTTCAGCTTATCTTAATAGGGTAAGCTACTTCAATGAATTAACTTCTTACCTGGCAGGCAAAGACACCTTAATATCCGGTATTTGGTGGGATCGGCTAACCAAATATGATCAGCTTCGTTCCAAAATCAAACTGAATCACTGGATGGGGCCAGCGGAAACCTCTCTCACTTATAATGCCTCAAAAATTGTAATCAATATGCATCGAGCACATGATGATGCGCTGTATAACAGCAATACAATTGGGCTGACTGCCGTTTCGCCGAATCCACGTACGTTCGAGATTGCGGCTTGCGGCGTCCTGCAGGTATGCGATATTCGTGACGATCTGGCCTCATTCTTTATACCAGATGTAGAGATTGTAACGTATTCTTCTCCCATGGAGCTTATACAGAAAATGGATTATTATCTGAGCCATGAACAAGAGCGGAAACAGATTGCCCTTCGAGGCATGTATCGTGCTTTCCGGGATCATACGTATGCGAATCGCATTCATACGATGCTGTCGATCTTATTCCCGCTGACTTGATCGAGATATTAAATGGACCAGCGCAAAATGACGCCAGATTGGGTCAGTCCACCGCCAAAGCCATAAAGCAGCAGCAGATGTCCAGGCAACACACGCTGGTCGCGGACAGCGGCGTCAAGAGCAAGTGGAATGGATGCAGCTGATGTATTGCCGTAATGCTCAATGCTCGACAAAGCCTGCTGCTCGCTTATGCCGGTCCGTTCGCATAACGCGTCAATTATGCGCTGATTCGCGTTGTGCGGAACGAACCAGTTCATCTGGGAAGGTGCATAGCCGCTTTCATGAAGCAGATTGGAGATCCCTTCAGAAACTTGGCTTAAAGCCCAGCGGTATACTTCACGTCCATTTTGTACGATACGGCTTGTAGTATCGATATCCGCTGCATTAATTGTGGAGGACAAGCCACTGCGGTAAACATGATGTCCACCTAATCCATCCGTATGAGAGGAGGCAGCTAGAATGTCGCCTTCAGAACTTGCTGCGACTTTGGCTTCCATTAATATAGCGCCAGCTCCGTCTCCAAATAAGATGCAGGTCGTCCGGTCGGAATAGTTCGTTACTTTAGACAAGGTTTCTCCGCCAATAACAAGAATTTTACGGTAAACTCCCGACAACAGCAGACCATTAGCAAGCTGAATCGCGGATGTGAATCCGGCACACGCAGCCTGGATATCGATCGCACCACATTGCGTGATGCCAAGTGCTCCTTGAACTTGTGCGGCTACGCTTGGGATAACATTATCGGGAGTGGAGGTTGCTACAATAATGTAGTCTACATCTTTGACATCTACTCCGTAACGCTCTTGCATGTTGCGAACCGCCTCTATACATAAATCGCTGGTGAACTGATCTTCGGCTGCAATACGGCGTTCACGAATGCCGGTACGCTGCACAATCCATTCGTCAGAGGTCTCAACGATTTGTTCTAAATCTGCATTGGAGAGAATCTTCTCCGGCGTGTAAGTGCCAATAGCTGTAATAACGGCATTTGAGCGGAATTGTTTTTCCATAATAAACAGCTCCTTCACGATTTTATTTTTATTTAGCACCTGGTACTAATACTTGATAATAACTTACTCAAACAGAGAGGATTTGTCAAGGGTTACAGCAGGATAGCTTCGTAATCATCCGCGCACAATAATGGACGGGTCAAAGCCTAACTAAACGAATGGAGGAGTGGCCAGTTCATGAAAAACAAATTCATTCTTCTCACAGCAAGTGTGGCTTTAGCAACAACGTTAGCGGGATGTGCAGCTAATCAGGGGGATATAGGCAACAAAAATATTCGTCCCAATAGTGTACGTTATGATGCTAACGGTAATGCGATCCGTAACCTGGCAGTTCCGGGTGCGATGACAGACAAACGTTTCGCCAATGACCAGATGAACGAGATGAATCGTGTCAATGGCCGTCGCCTCAACAGCAACAACATTGTTGGCAGTCATAAAAATTATAAAATGGAAATGAGCGATGAAATCGCGAAGCGGATTGTAGCATTAAATACCGTCAAATCAGCCAATGTGATGCTGACAGACAATAACGCTTATGTGGCCGTATCCTTCGAGGATCATGTAAACGGCTTAAGCGCAAAAAGCATCAGCCGTACAAACAGAAGCTATGCTAACCCGATTACCGATACTAACCGCAGCATGAATGGCACATATGGAGCCAATGGGAAGTACGGCATGAACGGGATGAATGGTACGTATGGCATGAATCCAGCGATGGATGGCAACGGTACAACGGGTAGGGGCTACAACAACAACAGCAATGGCATGCGTGGTCTGAGTATGACGAATACCGGAGAAAGTCAGCTCACAGATAAAATTAAAAGCGATATCGCTGCAGAAGTTAAGCGAATACACCCATCGATTCAAAATGTGTATGTATCCGCAAACCCGGATTTTGTGGACCGCATGAACAGCTATATGGGCGATGTTGCACTTGGCCACCCAATACAAGGCTTTGTATCTGAATTTAATGCGATGGTTGAACGGATTTTCCCGGCTAATGCAACCAGGCTGAATTCGCCAAACGAAAAGCATACTTCCCCGTATATCTATGATCGTCGTTAAAACACAATAGAACAAAAAAAGGGCCCGCTTGCAAAAGCGGGCCTGTCCTAGAAAATGGTATCAACTGTGGGGTTGATGCATATGATTGTATCGAAGAAAGCTTAGCGTAAGATTAAAGAACTTTGTCGAAATTGAAACAAAGTAAAACCCCGCCCCTTTTTATGGAAGGAACGGGGAAGCTAGATAGCCCAAATCGAGGTTGGGTTGATTAGATTTGTAACTCCCCAAGCTTGATCAGCTCGACAACCGCTTGTGAACGACCTTTAACGTTCAATTTTTGCATGACATTGGAAATGTGGTTGCGGACGGTCTTCTCGCTAATAAATAATTGCTGTGCAATGTCTCTAGTTGTCTTATCCTGCACCAGCAGCTCAAATACCTCGCGTTCACGATGCGTTAATAAAAACTTGCTCTTATGGTCGCTACCCTTCAAGGGTAAAGTTTATTCTTCACTCCAATTTATCTCTTTTCTCTTCGAATCACTTAAAACCCCTTTATTCCTCAGTGCTTGTCCGTTTTATCCTGTTAACCTTCACCTCTTATTATCCTGTAATATTCTTATTTCACTTCCTTTACTTGCATCAAATTTGCATCAGATGCATTTTAGTGATGCAAATCGGCTGATGCATCACATAAAATCACTGTCCGTATTAAGGACGAAATTTTGTCATATTTTGGGCGCGGAATGTGCTCCATTAGGAATTTAGCGTGTTATATTTATAGCATAGGAAATCGAGAAGAGAGCAGCCGGCCTTGATAAAAGGTTAGCTGCTCATTTTCGTTCCTAGAGGACAATCGCATCACCCGATCAGTCGACATACCTGTTTGACGGCGATGGAGTCGCAAGGGTAGTACAAGCGGGGATCATCGCGATTACCCTCAGAGTTCATCTTGAAGGCATTCAATGCCGGAGGTGATCAAAGTATCTCGTTGCCAGACGCTCTCAGGTGGTCACAGAACATCAGTTCCAGTTCTGCTCGCGTATTCGTGCAGGTTAAATTGGAACTTCTCAAATCGCCTTATAGAGCGTCGGGTGATGTATAGCTTTCTCTGCATCCTCGGGTGGCAACCGAAACACAAGGGGAGACATGGCAATCCCCTGCGAATATTACAGCGTAGATAGTTCGAGGTTGGGTAAAGATGTAACTTATCGTTTGTAACGATTTATATCAGCATAATACCGAGCAGCATGTAACCCGGGGCCTCTACGTCCAAACACGAACGCAGCGTTTTTTCCTGAATACTGACCACCAATGATTAATCCTCCATCATGTGCCATATGAGTAGGAGTGACCGTTAATTCTACGCCGTTACAAAGGAAGTGCCCGTTTTCTACGATAACTTTATGGGGCGGTTCAAATGTAAATTTAATGAGGATATTTCGGTGACCTTCTCTTATGGTTAAACTTTTACCGACAAATTGTATATCCCAGACTTCAGAGCTATATATAAGTTCGTTATTCAGGATGGTTAAAACAACCTTATTGAATGAATCTAGAATGTTCATATGTAAACCAAAATTACCGTCTTCAAAGGAGAACCCTAGGAGTAACTCCATATCAACAACAATAGCAGCAAAATCTTTGTAACTCTCGTTTTGTTCCCAGGAAACAATGTTGCTTCCGATAATGAAATCTATCTTCGGATCGTTGTAATGTAATAATAAGGGGCGGCTTTGGCCGTGTCTTAAGTTTATAGGGTCTTTGTTGGCGGAAAATACTGATTCTCGAGAAAGTAGACCATGAGTTACTTCCGTATGATGCTGAGGACAAAGCAAAGTTAAATCTTCAGCTTTATGTTCCTTTACGATTGCCCATTCTTTCATGTGGTCGTACTGATAAATGGGAAGGCCACATATGACACAGCCAAAACCACATCGTTGCCGTACCTCTCTTTTCATTGGCTCAGGTATTGGTGGTCTTTCCTGCATAAAGCACCCCTTCAAATTTTGGCATATAATAACATGTCCTAATGATAACGAATAAATAAGCATAACAAAAGTGTCAAAGGGTGATGACCTTAGATGTGGTTGAAACCTAGGTGCCCCAATCTTGGTAGAGATATCGCTACGGATGATCGAAATGGTCGAGGGCTTATCCTCAAATAAAGGTGAGCGTTAATAATCATCGGACATAGATCAAGTTTGCTAAATGGACTACGGTCTTCGGCAGCCTCGATGATGTGTGCATACCAGCACTTCCCTTGGTTCCAATGAGTCAGCGAATGATACAATTGGAACATATGGGAGGGAAGACACCATGATCACAGCGACAGCACCACAAGCAATGCTCCTTATGAAGCGAGAAGAAGCCTTTGACGATCAGCGGTATGTATTTGAGCCGAAGATCGATGGACACCGGCTGCTGCTCGCTAAAGAGGGTGACTCTATAAAGCTCTGGACGCGGCATATGAACGAAGTAACGCGACAATACCCAGAGTTACACGCTCCACCGTTAAACTGCTCCAGCGCCATTCTTGACGGTGAGGTTGCATATGTCGACCCAGCAACGGGAATGATTGATTTTGAGGCAATTATGGAACGGTTTAAGATGGCGAAGCCGGATAAGATCCGAGAAGGTATGAAACGCCTGCCAGTGCAGTATTTCGTATTCGATGTGCTTGAGGTAGATGGTCGCGATGTTCGCCGGCTGCCGCTTGTAGAGCGTATGGCGATATTGGATTCGATCATGTCGGAGAACAACCATTTCAGACGCTTGATGCAGATTGATGGCAAGGGCAAAGACTTGTTTCAGATAATTCAACAGCAACAGCTCGAGGGCATCGTCGCCAAGCGTAAAGATAGCATTTATGTCGGACGTCGATCAGACAGATGGCTAAAGATGATCAATTACACCTATGCTGACGTGAAGATCGGTGGCTACCGCAAAGAGCAGTTTGGATGGCTGGCGCAGCATGAAGGCAGGAACGTTGGAGTGATTGAGCTGGCAGTACCTGCAGATCATCGGAAAGCTTTCTACCGAATTGCCCAGGACATTGTGACTGGCGAGGATAAGAATTTTGTTTATGTGAAGCCGGTGATTACAGCGCGGATTCGAATGCGGAATTGGTACAAATCAGGTATGATGCGATCACCTGAATTCGTGCAGTTCGTAATGTAAATGTCAACACTTGATTCGAACGTTTGTTCGCTATATAATCGCCTTTGAGGTGATTGAATTGGACGGACAAAGGCCGATGGTACCAACTAAAGAAGAGCTTGAGTTGATTCGTGAATTCTGTCTTTTACCGATGCTTCTCGATATTGTAGCAAAGAATAAGAAGGACCTGGAGTATACTGATTCTACTTTAAAGCCTTTTTATATACTGATTGTGGAAGCCTTGCTGGATCGGATCCACACAGAACTTACGGACATTAGGAAGGAACTAAACCGGATTAAGTGCAAGGTCAACCAGTTAGACCGACCTGACCCTGCGGCCTTCCACTTTGAATTTCGGTTGCGGGGCTATCATGAAGAATTCTGGTTATGGAAGTCGCTTGTTAGATCAGAAATGAGTATACGGTTAGGAAAGCAAAAATCCGAAATAGCAGAACTGCTTAAACAGCCATCCCATTAATTTAGGATGGCTGTTTCTATGAAGAATTTAAATCTCAGTCGAACGAGGCTTTCGTCGCCGATTATAACAAACAGGTCGTTGAAGCTTTTGATTTTGCCGGACCCGATCCGGTCCAGTGATAAGAATTTGACATCCTTGCCGCTTTCGATTGCGAATTTAAAGTCTTCATCGGTGATGAGCTCGTGTTGCATGGTATCGCCTCCTAAGGACACAGTTCGCCACTTTAAAGGAAATTCCTTTTCTTATGGCGAATGTGATTCGGTGAATAAGAGAGTCCGAGTAAATGTAGGGGGCATGTAATTTTGGAACCAATTGAGTATGAATTTTTATTAGAAGATATGTTCGACTTAAATAAAAGCCTATCACGATTTATCATCAAACTTGCAATGGCCAGAAATGACGTTTTATATGTACACAAGCACCTTTTAAAATTAACTGAACAACAACCTAATAATTATGTCAGTGAGTCTTTTTACTTTTTCAAGCTTGGTATCTCACACCTCAGAGAGGCTTACATGTTACTTGATGCATTCAAAAACGACAATACCGTTAAATCCTTTATTGAACAAACAGGTCCTGAAAATCAAGAGATGTACAGTAGAATAAAAGAAGTAAACAAAAACTATAATTCGAACATTGTAGGAAAGCTAATCAAACCGATACGACACAACACATTTCACTATTATAAAACTGGTAAAGACTTCAAGGAATTTGACATGTCATTTATGCAAGAACTGCTTAAATTAAAGGGATTAGAAACCGGAATTCGGTTCACTGGTGAGAAGGTAGCTGATGCTGAATATACTTTCGCAGATGAGATCTCATTTAACTTGCAATTTAAAACTTACGATGGTTCTTTTAATGATAATGAAATGAAACGGATATTAGGCGATTTAAGTGAACTCATGACTGATTTTTTATCATTTTCAGATTACACCGTTGCGTACTATCTCACAGAGAATGAATCAAAGATGAGAAATTTACGAAAATAAGACCAGTAAGAAGAAAAAAATATGCGCGGGCACATATGTTCGTGTTTTTGAGTGGAAAACGGCTGAATTTGCGATTAGGCGATTTTCATCGATCTCGATATAATGGTCTTGTTCTTCCTCTCTAGTTACTAAGTACAGGTGCTTTTAAGTAATGGCGCGTTTATGCGCGGTTTGCGGTAAGCGCAGCGTTACACCGTGCTGTGCATTGATTATATAGATCAATAAATGAATCATAGATGCCTCCATTTTGCGTAGCGAAATGCCGAACGATAGTGAGGGAAGAGGAGTGGAGGTTTGGAACGACGGTGAGTTCCAAGGTCTTAAAGGCAACGCACATTGTTTCTATATACGTATAAAGGAGCATCTCAGCTAATGAAGCATAAAACCAGCTATACTGAGGATGTTGAAGAGTTTAACGCAGCTGTTCGTCAACTGTGGGAAGCAATGGGATTATATCGGATACGCAATTGGTTATCTGCTAAACTCGAAAGCCGGTCATGGTGGTTATGAGACAGTTCATACATAAACGATAAAGTGTCACTCAATCGAGTGGCTCTTTTTTTTATGGAGGTGGGGATTATGAAACGCAAAATACATCCTACAACAAGCGGTGTTGTTGCGGGCTTGGTAGCATCGATATTGTTTGACGCTACACAAGCGGAAGTGTTCATAGCATGTCTGCTTGGATGGCAAGTAGGATACTCCCACAACAAGGAGGTTGATAACCCATGCGAATGAGAGCATTGCTTGCAGCTGGCGTGTTATGGTTTGGAGCGTTCAACGGGCTATACAGTGTACCGAAAGCGATTGAAGCACCTAGAGCGCCGTGGCCAAAAGATTACATCGTACAGGGTGAAGGAGTGAAGTTGTGATGGACGGCAAACGAAGAGTCTATTTCGACATTGACAACGGGTATGTTATAGAACCGATTATTTCAACTCCAGCTATGTATGCGGAAGTAGAGGGCGACGAAGTAAAGGAGATATACGCTTGCTATTCGCAGGCTAACATTGACCGGCTAGGTGAGACATGGGCGTTAGGTGAGCTGCTTAAAGATCGTGAAGCGTGGACATGTTATGGCTGGCTCAGACGAAGCCTAGTGCATCACATCATGGATACTAGGGAAAAGATTCAGCGCGACTTTGAGACTCTTCTAGCGCCGCGTTACGTGTACATGCCAATTCGTATACCTGTTCCGATTCGATGTCGAAGTTGATGTATAAAATGAGGTGTGATCGTGGCCAGACATCCTGAGATATACGCTAACCCTGAGTGGAAGAAGGTCCGGAGATTCGTAATCAAACGAGCCAATGGATTGTGCGAAGAATGCACCAGGCAGCACAGGATCGAAGCCGGCAAGGAAGTCGACCATATCATTGAACTGACAGATGAGAATAAGCACGATTGGAACATTGCATATAACCCAGATAACCTGCAGTTGCTGTGCTCGACCTGCCATAACATTAAGCATGGACGCTGCACCGGATTACATTTCTTTGCGGACATCTGATTCGTAGTCCATTCATGTCCTTTTCGTGTCGAATGATGTCGAAAATCACCATTTGAGGGCCAAGGCACCCCCCCCTGAAAAATCGCGCAGGAGGGTTTTTTGTTCACCGCTCTCGACAGCTGCAAAATCACTCGAGTTACACGCACATACGGAGGGGGTGTAGTATTTTTGACTGAATTGACCAAAGAAAAGCGGATTAAGAAGGAAGTTACCAGACTTAAGAGGCTGTTTAATGTAATCCCTAAAAACACGTTGGAATCGGTTATGTCGTTAATTACTAACGCCGCCTTCATGACTGTAACGCTAGAGGATCTGCAGCAGAAGATCAATGAGGATGGCGCTGTAACCAAGTATCAGAACGGTGAAAACCAGTGGGGTACGAAGAAGAGTCCTGAGGTCGAAATTTACAACACGATGGTCAAAAACCATGCCTCACTAATCAAGCAGCTCACTGAGTTGATTCCTAAACCAGATGATATACCAATTGTCCCAGTCATGCCGCCGCCGAAGAAGCAAGATGCATTCGAGAGGATTGTAAACCGTGGCCAGGGCGGCTAAGGTCATTGATATCCCGGTCTACATCAGAGAATGGCATGACTATGTGGAGCGGGAACCGAAGAATCACGGTAAAGACATAAAGGATCTAAAGAAACTCGTGGATAAGCTGCTGCGGTCAAAGACGATCTTCTATGACCCAACAGACGTTCAGGCATTTATCGATTTCTGCGCTTTGGTGAGACACAGAGAGGGACGATGGGCTGGTAAGCCGCTTGAGCTTAGCATTGAGCAAGCGTATATCGCTGCTTGTGTATTCGGCTTCAAAGTGTATGACGAGGAGCTTGGCATTAACGTCCGTTACTTCAAGGAGCTCGTGCTCTTTGTAGCCCGTAAGTGGGGTAAATCAACGTTCATTTCAGCGGTGGCAACATTTCTATTAATGGCAGATGGTGAGCCAGCAGCGCAGGTTTGGTGCCTTGCAACACAGAAGCAGCAAGCGTCAATCGTTTACGAAAGTGCGAAGGCCTTCTTGCAGTCGAGTGATGTGCTGACGCCTGAGGAAAATCCTCGCAAGCATTGGAGGACCAAACGAGATAGAGACAACTCAGAAATGATAATGTACCCGGCTGCCGGTAGCTATATGAAAGCCGGCTCGAAGAATAGTAACTCCCAGGACGGTCTTAACCCGCATGCGTTCATCATTGACGAATGTCACGCTATTAAAGACCGCAACACTTATGATGTATTCTCATCTGCCGGCGGTGCTAGGACGCAGCCTCTTGGAGTTATTATCTCGACGTTTGGCTTTGAGCGTGAAGGCATCTTCGATGGTATCTTGGAGCGTTGTAAGAAGGTACTGTCAGGCAAGAGCAAAGAGCGACTGTTCCCGATGATCTTTAGGATCGACGATGATGATAACCCTGCCGATCGTTCTTGCTGGATTAAGGCAAATCCCGGTGCCCGCGAAGGCAGACCGACAATGGGTTACCTGGAAGGTGAGTATCAGAAGGCGGTTCAAGATCCGGCGCAGATGCCATCATTTCTGGCCAAGCATCTCAACAGAGCAAGTGGTATGAGTGTTGTTTACTTCGACCTAATGAGCGTCGATAAGTGTATGGCGGACATGGTTGAAGCGATGATCCGAGACAAGTATGCTTCTGGCGGAGTGGACATGGCGGAGACGACAGACCTTTGTTGTGCTTCCGCTTTGGTTCCTTACGGAGGCCGACTGCATCTCTTCCAGAAATACTTTATTGCAAAGGCTCGCCTTGAGAAGAACAGTAAAATGGACAAGATGGCATACGAGAGCTTCTGTCGAACGAAAGCTGCTGATCCCTTGAATCGCGAATTGTTGCAAATATGTGAGGGCAGTATGGTTCGGAAATCGGATGTAACGGCTTGGTATGTTGAGTTGGCTAACACTTATGGTGTGACCTTCTGGAAGATTGGCTACGACCGCTGGCACGGTGGTGACTGGGTCGATGATATGGAGGCAAACGGCTTCCCGCGGGAGGATCCAGACGGCCGCGGCGTGACGTTCCCAGTGGCGATGGGTTCTAAATCGTTATCTACTCCTATGAGGGAAACGAAATCGCTATTTGAGGATAAGGTCATTCTATTCAGCCCACAAAACGGACTCTTCCGATGGTGTGTTACGAACACTGCGGCTAAGATCGACACCAACAGCAATATACAGCCGGACAAGTCGAAGAGCAGGGCACGTATCGATGGATATGTGTCTTTTTTAATTGCCTACATTGCTTACAAACGATGCGTAGATGACTTTGAAACATTCCAGCCGTGAAGGGGGTGAGAAAAATTGGGGTTTTGGAATAAGATTTTTCGATCTGCAGCAGATGATGGTCCTCTGAGAGTAAAGCTCGTTAGTGATCGCGGTGACTGGTACACCAGTTGGAATGGCAGTCTGTACAAATCAGATGTAGTTCGCTCTGCGATACGGCCAAAAGTAAAGGCTGCCGGAAAGCTAGTTCCACTGCATATACGTGAAAGCCCAGACGGATCAATTAAAGTGAACCCGGATGCTTATCTGCGGTTTCTTCTTGAGGAGCCGAATCCTTATTCAACTGGTCAGATGATGCTGGAGAAAATGGCGACACAGGTGCAGCTGAATAACAACGCATTTGCCCTTATCTATCGAGATGATAACGGGTATCCGATGCAGCTTTATCCGATTACAATGGCAACCAGAGTTGAGGCCATACGCAATGATAACAATGAGCTGTCTCTGAAGTTTTGGCTTCCACGAGGAAGCACGATGACAGTCCCTTATTCTGATGTTATTCACTTGAGGGATGACTATAGTGATAATGACGTATTTGGGAGCCCAAAGGCTGATGCGCTTGAATCGTTACTTGAAACTCTGAATGCTTCAGACCAATCCATCGTTAATGCGGTCAAAACATCCGCAACAATTCGCTGGATTATGAAGTTCAAGCAAGTTTTGAAGAAAACCGACCGGGAGTTACAGGTCAGTGAATTCGTAAATAGCTACCTAACTCTAGATAATGACGATGGTGTTGCTTATGCTGACCCGCGTTATGACCTGGAGCAAGTCAAGCCTAACGCATATGTCCCTCCTACATCGCTGCAGAAAGAAGCTGTGAACCGAGTTCATAGCTTTTTTGGTGTGAATGAAAACATCGTTCAAGCAAAGTATGACGAGGACGAATGGACGGCTTGGTATGAGGCTGAGGTTGAACCATTGGCCATGCAGATCGCTGGGGAGATGACACGTAAGTTCTTCTCTCGTCGAGAGCGTGGGTTTGGGAATCGAATCACTCTTGATTCAGGCGACTTATCCTTCGCCAGCATGAACACGAAGCTGCAGCTCATGCAGATGGTCGACCGCGGTGCAATGACACCGAACGAATGGCGGCGCGTTATGAATCTCCCTCCAATTGAGGGTGGCGACAAAGCGATTCGCCGTCTTGATACAGCAGTCGTAGACGATGGCAAAGCAACTAGCACGAAAGGAGGTGGAAAAGGTGCCTAAGACAGTCAATATCAAAGGTGTAATCGTCGGAGATGACGAGAAGTGGATCTACGATTGGTTTGAGATAGCAGCTACAAGTCCAGGGGATGTTCAAAGGGAACTCAATGATGCAAATGGAGAAGCAGTCGATGTGTTTATTAACTCGGGCGGCGGATCCGTATTTGCGGGTTCAGAGATTTACTCGCTGATCAAAGCTTACCGTGGCAAGACGATCGGCAAGATAGTTGGGTTAGCAGCTAGTGCAGCAAGTGTTGGCGCAATGGGCTGTGACACTGTACAGATTTCTCCGACAGCACAGATCATGATTCATAACGTCTGGTCTTATTCTTCAGGCGATTACCGTGATATGCAGCACACGTCGGATGTATTGAAAAATATGAACACGTCCATAGCAAATGCTTACAGACTGAAAACAAATTTGGAAGAGCAAGAGCTGCTGGACATGATGGACAAGGAAACGTGGTTGAGCGCTCAGCAAGCCTTAGAAAAAGGCTTTGCAGACGAGATTATGTTTGATTCAGAAAAGAAACTCGCTGCTAGTACTGGTGGATTTGCTGGTCTATTGCCTCCAGAAGTCATGGAGAAAATGAGAGCTCATTTGAAAGCAGGTGGAGCTCCAGCTCCGGTAGCAAGTGTTGTTGCTGAACCACAAGTCGATGAAATGAAACAACGGCAATATGCCGCAAAATTAAATTTACTCAAATTGAGGAGCGTGGATTTGTAATGACAAAGAATGAATATCTGGCTAAACGTAAGACTCTTTTGAACGAAGCTGATCAGCTGATTAATGCCGGCAAATTGGATGAGTACGAAGCGAAAGAAAATGAAATCAAGGCACTGGATGCACAGTATGAGGATGCTGCAAAGGCTCAGGCAAATGCTGCAGCTATGCAAGGCCGTCTGGCTGTTCTGACTAACGCATCGATTATTAAAGACGGTAACGACGATGAAGGAGCGGGCGGTACTGTTCTCGCAGCTACACAAGAACCAACTCCACAAATCGCGCGTAACTCAGCACGTGGTAAAGCGTTGAAAGCAAACAACGCGGTGACAGTTGGGGCTGGAACTGTTGTAACACCTCGTCATAGTGCGTCGGATATTCGACCAACATTTAATCAGGTTTCGTCTCTGATTGACCGTGTTGGCTATAAAGAACTTAAAGGCGGCGAAACTTTCCGTCAACCGTACATTGTTGGATATGGTACAGCTGATTACACGGCTGCTGAAGGCGATGACTACAACACTGCAGAGCCTACATTTGCATACGCGGATATCAACAAAACGAAGGTTACTGCGTACGCAGAAGATTCCGAAGAAATCATGAAACTTCCTGACGCAGATTACGATGGCGAAGTAATGAAAGGCATCACGATTGCCAGCCGTAAGAAACTCACTCGTGAAATCCTCATCGGTACCGGAGCTGCCAATCGATTGACTGGTATTTTCTCTACTGCGGCTACAGCAATCGATGCTTCTACGGACTTGGCGATCTCTGCGATTGATGCATCGACGCTGGATGACATTATCTTCAGCTTCGGAGGCGACGAAGAGGTTGAAGACGCAGCGGTTCTTATCCTGAACAAGAAAGATCTCAAGGCATTCGCGAAGCTGCGTGGAACGGACGGTAAGAAAATCTACAACGTCGTATCCAACGGTAACACAGGTACAATCGATGGCGTACCGTTCATCATCAACAGTGCGTGCAAAGCGATTACTGATGCTGCAACGACTGCTGGCCAATTCGGTATGGCTTACGGTCCACTTTCCAACTACTTGTTGACTGTGTTCAGTGACCTGGACGTACAACGTTCTACTGACTTCAAATTCAAACAAGGCATGATTGCTCACCGCGGTTCCATCTTCGCCGGCGGTAACGTTGTATCGAAAAACGGCTTCTTGCGCGTTAAGAAATCCGTATAAGGAGGGCTTACTGAATGGCTGAAGCTAAAGTAACCCAATACATTCTGTGTAAGCTGGATGGGAAAGAGTACGAGCCAGGAGATACCTATGAAGGTTCACCTGAACGTATTGCCGAGTTAACCAAACTTGGATATCTCGAGGCAGAAGAAAAAGCGAATCGCGGTCGTAAGCGGAGTGCTGATGATGGCAGCGCTGATTGATCGAGTAAAAACCTCACTCAGAATCAGTGCCGCGGCATTTGATGAAGAAGTGAGTGGGTTGATTGCGGCAGCCCGACAGGATTTAGTTCTGTCGGGCGTTTTGTCTATCAAAGCGAACGACGAGACAGATGCTTTAATAACTCGTGCAATCACCGTATATACAAAAGCACATTTCGGCTATGACAACCCAGATCATGAACGGCTGCTGGCAGCTTACGAGATGTTAAAAAACCATCTCACTTTATCCGGGGAATACACGGTCGGTGAAAGCCCATGATGTGGCGTGACGTTGTCAAACTGTTTAGTCTGTCGCTGGTCGGCACTGATAATCAGTCAGTAGCTGAAACTGATAGAACTGTATTTGCCAATAAGAAGTCGGTTGCTCGATCTGAGTTTTACCAGGCTTTCGCAAACAATTTGAAGCCAACGATTATCTTCGAAGTCCGTTCCGTTGAATACGAAGGTGAGCAGAAGCTGCAGCATAACGGCGTTGATTACATCATCCTTCGGACGTACAGCCGGAATGACGAAACAATCGAGTTAACTTGTCAGTCAGTCAATGACGTACAAACCAACTTAGCCCGGCTGCAGAACATCGTAGAGATTTGGCACCATATTACGGGCACAAACAACATGGGAGAGATGCAACCAGTTGAAAGACTACTCTTCACTGTGCCGGCGCGAGTGGAACAGAATGGCGGGGGCTCAAACAGCTCAGATGGGATCACTGAGACCACCAATTATGTTTCGGTCACAATGGTCTATCGAGAAGGTATAAGACCGGATATGTTTCTTAAGATCGATGGCAACCGGTACGATATCCGCTTTATCGAGGATCCGCTTAACCGCCACGAAACTCTGATCATCAGTGCAGAGAGGGTGACACCATGATTACTCGAGCCCAAATCAACAAAGCCATTAATGAACGAATAACAACTGCATTCTCCGGCGTGCCGTTACAAAGCAGCGATATTGAAGAGGGCTTCTCAAGGCCCTCTTTTTACGTTTCGCTTGAAACACCTCGGACTGAGTCTAATCAGTTTTCTCTTTATCGGGAGATGACCTGTAGAATCCGTTACTTCCCGACCAATCGTAACGCATCCAAAGAAGAAACTTACGATGTGCAAGATCGGCTGGAGATTTTGTTCGGACTGAACTTCCGAGTTTCAGACCGGACGATAACGATTGAAACTGCTGACTCTGATGTCGTCGATAAGGTCCTTTACTACAACTTCAATTTTGCTTTTTCCGAGGATATCGAGAACGTGGATCCGGAAGTGCTCATGCAGGAGTTGAATTTCAATGGATGATTTTGATATCAAGATGAATCCATTGTCTGTATTCGTTCGGGAGTTGGAAGATCTTCAAAAGCACTTCCCGAAGCAGGCTAAGCAGCTTATGATGCGGTCCGGTTCGAAGGCTAGGACCATCGTTGCTAGAAAGGCGCGGCAGCTGGTTCAGAAGAAAACGGGAACATACTTGAAATCCATTAAACGAGGCAAGGTGTGGATGGATGCAGGAGCGGGTTGGTACAAAGTTCGAGTTTACACCCGGGCTCCACACGGTCACCTCATCGAGCTTGGACACCGGATTGTAGGCAAAGACGGTTCAGAGCATGGCTTCAAAGAGGGCTTTCACGTTTTCGATAAAGCGACGGTAGAAATTGAAGACCAATGGACTGACATCGTCGAAAATGAGTTCGATAAAATCATGAGCAGTGGGCGGGAGCCAGCTGCCTAGGGCAACTATTCCACCAGACAATGTTCCTCCTGTGATTACAGCTTCAATACCTGCCGGTTCATATAGTGGAGCACAAATTGTGAGTTTGACATCTGATAAGGGGGCTTTGATTTTCTATACCCTTGATGGTTCTACTCCTACAACTGCAAATGGGACAAGATATAAATCACCTATAGCGATTTCGGACAACAAGACTCTGAAATTCTTTGGTGTCGACTCATTTGGCAATGTATCTGCTATCCAATCAGTAACTTATACGATAGCGCCATTCAGTACCACAGCAAATTTACTGGCTCATTGGCTAGCAAGTGATTTGTCAGCAAGCGGAGACGGCGCCAGCATTAGCACATGGAATGATAAGAGTACTAACAGTAATAACCTCACATCTGCATCTAGCGGGGAGAACCCTACGTTTAAAATTGCCAAGAACGGCAAGGCTGCTGTCTTTTTTACAGGCGGTTCGCAGAAACTTTCGACTGGAAACGTTATAATGCCTCAATACATGACGGTTTACATTAGAGTTCTATTCGACCAACTTCCGGTATCAAATCAGACAATTATTTCGCAGGACCTCTTAGGAAGTGGTCCGCGTTTGTGGCATGAAACTGTTGATTCAACATCATTTAAAGCTGTTGGATTTAATGGTACAAGTGGCTTGGTCGACCAACAAAGCGGCACGTTGGTACAGAGTCAATGGCATACCTTTGTGGCACGACATACTCCAACTACAATCGAAGCGTTCTTTGACAACGTCAGCAATGGAGCATTGTCTATTATTTCACAGAATGCCGGCACGCAAAAAATCAATATGGGTGGGACCTATAACGGGTCTGGTGTATGGGCTGAGTCATTAAACGGTTATATTGCGGAGATAAGAATCTATTCTGCATATCACGATAATGGCCAGATCTCAACGGTTATTTCATCATTAGCGTAACTATACATTGTTTTGGGTTTAATGGAAAATACTTGATCAATCAGGACTTTTGCCCCATTATTATACTCAAATGATTTTATTTGAGGAGATGAGCGGTGTGCGAAGGTTCGAGGAATTGGATTCATTAAGGGGCTTGGCAGCACTGACTGTTGTGTTCTGCCACTTCTTATTGATCTTCCCGGCAATGGATTACTTGTACTCTAATCCAGATGGAGAAGGAAGTATCTGGGTAAAAGCGTTAACGTATTCTCCGTTGCATCTACTATGGGGAGGACATGAAGCGGTAATTTTATTCTTTCTATTGAGTGGGTTTGTACTGACCTTGCCTTTCCTGAAGAGCAAACAGGCATACATACCTTACTTAATTAGAAGGATCTGCCGGATTTATCTGCCTTACTTAATTGCAGTCGTGATCGCACTGATTGCTTGCGTTTCGCTATATAGTGGTGTTGTTAGTGGATTGAGTGAGTGGTTCAATATTCGGTGGGTTGATCCAATCTCAATCAAAGCAATCCTAGCTCACTTATCTTTGATCCTTCTGCCAGGCAGCATGATGAACGAATACAATGCGGTGCTATGGACACTTGTTCATGAAATGAGGATTTCGATTATCTTCCCGCTAGTGGTGTTTGCAGTAAATCGTTTGTCATGGAGAAACAGCTTAATTCTGGCTGTGTTAATTTCGTTGGCTGGCTTCAGTGGGAAGTACATTGCTTATCCGTTTCATGGGAATGAACTGGTAACAACGCTTCAGTATCTTGGAATATTTGTTGTAGGCTCATTGCTCGCGAAACATAAGAACACATTACAGCAATTTTTCATGAAGTTGACTGCAGCTAAATCGGCAATACTTCTCGTGTTTGCAGTATTGAGTTATACCTATTCGTGGTGGTTTTTCTACGATATTAAGATCATTCACCTCGAAATCATTAACGACTGGATCATCACAGTAGGAGCGAGTATCTTCATACTATTTGCTCTATACTCAAAAGCCTTCTCAAGAGTGCTGTTGGTAAAACCGATTCATTACCTTGGCCGCATTTCTTACAGCCTGTACCTGTATCATTTTATTGTTCTAATTAGTTTGGTTCATCTGTTTAATGGTCAGTTGCCAATCTGGCTGATCACCGTGTTATCGTTCTTAGCAGCTCTAGCTATATCGAGCGTTGCTTATCACTTAATTGAACTGCCAGCAATTAGAATTGGTAAACATTTATCCAGTTACGCTAAAAGAAAAAGTACTGAGAAATCCTTGGCACAGAAGCGTGTGTTAAACTAACACGCTTAATAAAAACATTTTAAAGCTCCGCTATATGCGGGGCTTTTTATTTTGATTAGGAGCGTGGGAGATGAAGAATGTCCATATCATGAATTGGTTAGCAGGGGCTTTCGGAGCGATTGCTACTTATGCATTTGGGGGGTGGAGCGGCATGCTGGAGATATTCTTTTTGGCCCTATTGTTTGATTACCTAACGGGAGTTGCCGCTTCGCTTAAGGAACAGAAGGGGTTAAGCAGTCAAGTTGGATTTTGGGGCTTGGTAAAGAAGTTATTGATGATCGCGGCAGTTTACTTTGGTCATCGTGTTGACCTGGCATTCGAACTTAATTACATCATGATGGGCTTGCTGTCTGCTTTCCTCGCTAATGAACTGATTTCTCTTGCTGAGAATTATGGGAGGCTGGGTTTGCCTCTAAGTAAATACATCGCACCGATTATTACAGTACTTAAAAGCAAATACCAACAAGTGGACACAGTTCTTTCTGCCAAGGAGGAGGCAAAAGATAATGACGCATCAGTTTAATAAGGCCGCGTTCTTTGAGTTCTTAACTCCGACTGTTATTCGAGTGTGGAAAGAAGGATCTCCGCTCCTACCAAGTGTCCGACTGGCTCAGAACTGGTTGGAGACTGGCGGCCGTATCCATGATTGGTTTAACCTTGGCGGATATAAGGTTGGTAGCGGCATAACTAATGCCTACTGGAAAGGTCGAACAGTCAACACAGCTACATGGGAAGTGTACGCAGGCAAGACGATCAACACAGCGGCAAACTGGCGTGCATACGATTCGATCTATGACTTCTATAAGGATCAGGATCTCCTCTTCACAAAGACCCGTTATGATCGTGTACGAGCGGCCAAGACACCTGAGGCACAGACTGCTGCGCTGTATGCTTGCGGGTATGCAACAGATCCTGACTATGCCAGCAAACTGATGTCGATCATCAAAACAAACGACCTGACGGTTCATGACAAAGAGGAGGAGGATGAGGACTTGGAGAAGATCGATGTATATGTCAATGGAAAGAAGCTCACAGACGGTCTGTATGACGATAAAGCAGGCGTTACTTATGTTCCTGTCCGTTCAGTCGCTGAGTCTCTTGGAGCGTCAGTGAAGTGGGACGGAAACGCTAAACGAGTCGATTTAACCGCCAAGAAATAGTGAAAGCCCACCAGCCGCATATAGGCTGGTGGGCTTTTTTTGTTTGTAATTAAGTTTCGCAAGCAATTCCATCGCCATCTTTGTCGAGCTTGGTGCTGTACCCTGGATCACCTTTTCTAATTGGAGCTTTGCCAGCTGCTTTGACCGCTGAACAATTTGCGTAAACGACATTAGAGGACGCAGGCGGAGTTGTAGGTGTAGTTGATTGAGCGATCTTGTACTCCACGCTTTTAAACCGCTTCGTGTCAGCCCACATTTTGTCGAACTGAGCAGAGAAATTCTTCGCCACATCTGCGGTCCTGATTACCATCAGTATCTCATCGTTCTGCTCACTCGCAGCCTGAGAGTAATTAAATGAGCCAGTTGTTCCAATCTTCTTGTCAGCGATCGTCATCTTGATATGCATTAGACCACTATGTGAATTGACCTTGATTGGAATGCCTGCACTACCGAGTATCTTAAGTGCTTCAGTCTGAGATTTACCTGCTGCTTGAACCTTATCTGTGATGATCCTAACATTGACTTTACGCTTTTTAGCATCCTTTATAGCGGCTACGATATCTGGATCCGTAAGGCTGTAGATTGCAATGTCGAGCGTACTCTTTGAGGATTTAATCGTATCGATCAGAAGCTTTTCCTGATCCTTGCCAACAAATGTCCATTCTACATCAGCTGACTTTACGCGAGCATTTTGAGCTGCATACACAATGCCGATTGAGGCAGAAAATACAAGAATGAATGCTATAAGATACTTTGTTAATTTCAATGGAATGCCTCCTCCTACTTTAGGTCTTCCTGGCCTATCTGTGCTTCATATGCCTAGAAGTTGTTTCTTTTTGAGCGCGAATTCCTCTTCTGTAAGGAGCCCCGTATCTCTCAGATCAGCAAGTTTCTTGATTTGATCAGTCAGTTCATCCGATATTGATTCAGCAAATACTTCGGAGGTATTAATCGACTTTTTTTTTCTTTTCTGCCAGAAGTACATCGCTATAAACCCCAGTATGAAAAATATTATTAGTTCCGTTATCTCCACTCCCTCTCAGTTAATTGTTCCAAAATCTGTTGTTAAAGCACCTAGACTCTGTCTTAAAAGCAATTTTTGATAATGCATCTAAATATCTTCTCATCAACCTCAACTAGGCTCTTCTTTCCATCTTTAAACTGCAACGCAACAATATGGACTCCTTTTGTTTTAGCTGAAAGTCCAGCTAATAACCCAACAGGTCCAAGTAAGAATCCTCCTACTAATCCCCGGCCAACTGCACTAACAGCACTCTTGCTGTGAGATTCGTCCATTACTTCATATCCTTCAATTGAATCTTTGTTTAACTGTACATTTTTAAATCCATTAGATATTGCAACAATACCAAAGTTGGATGAAATACGCTTTCCTTCGTAATCTCCAGCGATCACTTTATTCTTCGCTCCCATGAGGCCTATCACCCATTTCAAATTTGGTTTTAGTATACCTTTAGAACTAGATTCCAGCAATAGGAAATTGATCAGACAAATGCCCACTGACCTAAGCGGTCAGTGGGCATGTTTCGTTTTTCGCTTCTTAAGTTATATTGAGCCAACTAAAGGTAAGTTCAATTATACCAATAGCACCAAAGTAAATAGCTCCAGCGATCAGTCCAAGAATGACATCCATAGTTCGCAACTCCTTCGGTTTTAATGAAAAAATTATCCCCGAAAGTCGCAAGTGATATTCACCCCATGGGCGGCCAAAAGTCTTCGGGACGGACATTCTTACCTGATAATTTACGAGCAGCATCAGTCAGTAATTTGCGTGTGCTTTTTCGAACGATATATTCTGGATTATTGCAAACGCGGGTCATTGTATCCCGATGCAATCCCGTTTCCTCGCTAACTCTTTCCTGAAATATCTTATTATCATCAAGAAACTCTCCGTATTTAGTTCTCTTCTTACCAATCCTAAACATCATACTCACCTTCGTCTCTTCCATTATCTTTCTATTATTTTGGACGAGACTATCAAAATTTATACTGTGCTCTTTCTGCATATGCGGAAACTCTCCCAAGCCATCACCATAGGCTAGTGACATAACCAGTGATTAAACGACAGGCTTCAACAGCTTGGTAGTGATACCACCGGTGACGACAGCTAGAGGAGGCGGTATTACAGCATGACGATTCTTACCATTGACGGCGGCGGTTCGACAGTAAAGTCGTATGACGGCGTTCAGCTCCGTCAGTTCCCCGCGACGATCAGCTACGATTGGCGACAGCGGAATATCGAGAGTAATGGGTTATACGACTTTGAATGGGAGTACAACGGGGGTAAAGGCTTTGCTGGCACATTAGCGCAGCGAGAAAGTGACTGTGCAGACAGTATGAAAGGAGATACCAAAGCGCATCCAGAGGCTGTCCTACGTGTATTGCTTGCATTACACCAATACTGTCCAGACCCAGCACCACGGATCATTGTAGGCCAGCCGATTAAGACGCACACGCTTGGCGAGAAGACAGCGATTAAAGAGATGTTGCAGCGCAAGCACGACATCACAGTGAATGGTCAACGGCGCATAATCTTGGTTCAACGTTGCGAGGTCGCAGCCGAAGGTGTTTCTGCTGGGTTGCTGGTAGCTGGTGCTGGTTTAACCAGGGTGATTGATATCGGCAGCGGGACAGTGAACTTCGGAACTTTGATCGATAGGCAATTCAATGATTTGGGCAGTTTCACATTAAGTACAGGGGTTGAGACAACAAGAGGCGGCATATCCGCGCTTGCACATCAAATAGCTCGTGCAGCGAGGGCGGCAAAATGGCAATCGGAGGAGAAGGTGTATCTTTGTGGCGGCGGGGCATTGGCAATGCTGGAGTTGCTTCGCCCATACTTCCAAAATGTCGAGGTTATTCCGGATCCGGTGACAGCGAATGTCCGGGCATTCTATATGATCGCGAGGAAGGTGTATGGCTAAGAAAATCAATAAGATACCGGTTTGCTTTAATATGTTAGACCCGGATCAAGCAAAGATGCACGAGTGGGTATGTAGCAGACCGAACCGATCTGGATACCTAAAGAGATTGATACAGAGGGATATGGAAGGTGGCGCGGCAGTTGGTGGACGTAACACTAAGCCTGCATCAACTTCGCTAAATGATGATTTTAATGCGAGTGCTTTTATATGAGGGGGGAATTACCATGACAATCAAAATTAACGGAAGGGAACTTGAGAAAATTGAAGAACTCGAAAGATTGGAGCAGCATTACTTCGAAGTCATCAAAACAACAGCTTATATTATCCTCGGCTGTATCGCTGTCGTTTGTTTGCCTGGGATTGTTAACGCCATTGCCAGCATGGGTCTTGATATCGGGCCGGCTCGTATCATCAATGCTTTTAAGGCGATTAAATAGCGAAAACCGCCATAGGCGCAGTACGGGCAAGGCGCTGCGGGCGGTTTACCCTCAGCCTATGATACCTCATCGGAAATAATGCAAGTACAGGAGGGAAGTTATGAAATTTTGTCTAACTGATGCAGGGATGTGTGAAATTGCACCACTTCCATATAAATTATATTGCAACAAAAAAAATAACCATATCGAGCGTATCCTCGAGAAGGTGCGCTCCGGTGTTGAAATCATTGTCGAACACGTTGAGCGCCATAAAGTCGTTTATCGGATCGGAGCAATGACTCTGGTTATGTTGATCGGTCTGGATGTCACTGCATTTGCTGCTGATTCTAGTATCGATGAGAACGCGGGTAAGCTTTACCACAAACTCATCGGAATTGGGAAATGGATTGTTCTTATGAAGGGTGCTTTTGACACAATCAGCCATACGGTGCAAGGTGATTTCGTGGCAGCTCGTAAAGCCGGTTTAGCTTATATGTTGGTGTACGTGATCCTGTTGGGGTTGCCGTGGGCTTTTGATCAGATTGAAGGTTTGTTTGAGGAGATGACCTGATATGCCGATGAAGTTTCGTATTTCATCCGAGTATGGGGTGTTAGAGGAGATCCGCGGCGGCCGGGTTCATAAGGGCATCGATCTGGCTATGCCGCCGGGAACTGAACTTCACAGCATTGCAGATGGAACTATTGAGAAGGTCATCAATAACAAGCTGATGGGTAATGGAGTTTACGTTCGTGCTGAGAATGGCGATGTTCATGTTTACGGCCACCTCGACAAGGTAGCGGTTAAACCAGGAGACCACGTTGATGCCGGAGATTTAATCGCACTAAGTGGGAACACAGGACACAGCACAGGACCGCACCTGCACTTTGCCTTACTACATGACGGGTATGTGGCTGATCCCACACCGTTAGTGAATGCAGTGCAACACTACTCCGGAGAAATAGCAGGACCGTCCTTCCTAGGCATTAAAGGTCCAGCGCTGTTTATTGCAGAGAAGGTGCCCCATAGTATCGGGGATGCAGTCAAGGATCAAGTGGCACATAGCCTCGCCGCACACGCTCTCGACTGGTTGCAGGCAGCTTCTATCGTCTTTTATGAACTCGGTCTGGTTGCATGTACAGCGCTCATTATACTGGGTGCAGTGGGGCTCAAGAATGGTTACCGCTGGGCGGGAATGACATTCATTTCCGTCGCGTTATTAAGATACTTGTTGGGCGGTGTAGCAGAATGAAAAGCATCACGTTAACGAAATATCTGCAGGTAACTCAACCCGAATATGTTTACCTTCGAATCAAACCAAACAATGCTGTCCGCAATCAAGGGACTTACAAGATCGCCAGAGCAATTGCCGCGCTACACAAAACCGCACTCGCTAACATCAAAATCGAAGAACACAAACTGGTTAAAGCATTCGGGAGAGAATTCGTACTCGGTACGAGGTATCGCTACACAATGCCGGCGAAGGTTGGCTATTACATTTACATGGAGCAGCGTAAGGTTGAGTTCTTCTTCATCGTACCACGGCAGCATCTTGCCTTTCTTCGGGAGAAGTTGTCGGACGTATGGGGTCAGGTGACGATCGAGGAGGTTGCAGAACTTCCGGGCTTTAGTTCAACAGCCACACGGTATGAGTTGGTCTACGAGAAAGAGGATGCCATGAGCGTGGCTACAGACCGCCGTAACAACGACCTGCTGACCAGTAACCTGAACGCTGTAGAACTGCTGGAGGAAGGCGATAAGCTCGCTATCATGTACAACTTCATCCCTACTTCCCAACTCAGCTGGAGGCATCTCTACAAGGCTACAATCGATAAGGTTAACCGCCGTCTTCCAGTGGACCGCAATAAGATGGGCACATGGTATCTATTCCGTTATTTGATTGCTGCAGGCAATGCTGTATTTAAGGAGATTGCTGAATCACTTAGCGAAAAGAAAGGTGCAGCAGCTGGTGGTGATTATATGGATACTCTGCTTGATCGGCTTAATGGAGGCCGCAAGATAAGTGAGAGCACGACAAAGAAAGCAGCCAGCACGATAATTGATACGCAGATCGTAGTGATGGCTGAGAGTCCGGATAAACTCCGTGAGAGGAACGCAGCTCGAAGTCTGGCACAGTCATTTGATACAGTGTCAGAAGACAATAGGCTGCTGTATAAGCCTTATCGACGGCAGTTCCTCTTCACAGACCGCTATCTTCCAGGAGCAGAGAAGAATAAGGTAGGTGACCTTGAAGCCCAGAACTTCCTCGAGCTGCCTGGTAGAGGCGTCTTAGAACGATATGACTTCATTGACAAGGTAGAGACGCAGGAAACCCAAGTGCCGGACGATCTGAAACAAGGCGTGATGAGTATTGGCACTAACAAGTATCGTGGAAATGATCAGGCAGCTTATCTATCGACAGACAAAGAATACAAAAACCTCATGCTTGCTATTATCGGACCTACACGTGCAGGTAAATCTACGCTGATCGGTAACTTAAGCCGAGACGCAATTAATGCGGGAGAGAGTGTATTTATCTTTGACTTCGTTAAAAACTGCGAGTTAAGTACCGAGGTTTCAGAACTATTCCCTAAAGATAAAACATTAGTTATTGATTGTGCTGATCCTCGTAAAATCCAAGGTTTAGGATTTAATGAAGTCCCTCATACCCCAGACCCTTTTTTCCAATACGATAACGCTAAAAAGCAGACCACGCAGCTGATGGTTCTAATCAATTCAATCAATGCTGACGATACCAGGCTGACGGCTAAGATGGAACGGTACTTAACAAGTGCAGCACTCGTCGTGTTCATTACTGGAGGGAGCATCAAGGATGTATTCAATGTGCTGCAGAACCATCGTGCTCGACATTCTTTCCTTGAAAAAGTACCAAAAGTGCATTTCGAAAACTTAGAAGAGTACATGAATAATCTTGAGGAGCTTGATGAATACAAAGATGTGAAAACGAAGGTTGGGAAAGAAACTATAGTTGAATCAGTGTTATGTGGGACAAAAGATCACCTTATCACTGGTGTAATTGATCGTCTGAATAAACTCAAAGCGAATACTTGGATGGAGCAAATGCTTAAGAAATCAACTGCTGGGAACATCGATCTGGTTCAAGAGATCCAGAAAAATCAATTGATCTGTTTGAAGATGCCAGAGACCATGTTCCAAACAGATGGAGAGCGCGACATCTATACGACTTATTGGCTAGCAAAGATATGGCTTGCACTCCAGATACGCGGGCAACAGATACCCGATCGGGGGAAGCTGACTAAGCTGAATGTCATAATTGATGAATTGTACCAGGTGGAGAATACAGAGAAACTCCTTACAGAGAAGATAAGCCGTTTGGCTAAGTTCGGAGCAAAGCCAATAATCAGCGCCCATTACCTCAATCAGATCCGACATATCCGCGATGAGCTGCGATCTGCCAATGCCTCATATATGCTGATCAGTGGCTGTGATAAGAACAATTACAAGGAGCTAAGCAGCGAACTATATCCATATACAGAGGAGGATCTGCTTAAGCTACCACGTCATCATAGCTTGAATCTGATTAAGAACAAAGATGGTTATGCGAGGTTTATAACAAAGCTTCCATGTCCCATAATAGTAGACGATTACTATAGAAATGATGAGACATAAGTTGCTGTTTTACACTAACTCTAAAATTAAATAATATGAATGCACTATAGCATTAGTCTAAGCATGTTTTTATAGTATTGCATCTCCTATATAAATGCATTTTAAAAAAAGGATGGTGCAATAAATGGGGAAATCACCCAAAAATACAAGTATTACCAAAAGACCTAATCCACCGAGAATTATTAGTAGAGAGGACTTGGTACCTGCTTCAACTAGAAAGGCCTCAGTGACTTTAAGTATATTTGTCCTAATACAACCAGGTAGGGGTATTGAGTCTAGACCGGGTATTGCAGCAAGTATTAGAAACGATATTAATAGTGTTGAAACAATATGGAATATATCAGTCGGTTATGAAATTATTTATGTAGCTTATCAATTAGTATCCTCAAGAAGTGTTGAAACAGATAATGCCTTCCGGTTCATAAATCCTATAGGCAGGACACTTATTGAGTGGGTTGAAAGTATAAATCAGAAAAATAGTAGAAGAATACCTGTAATATATACTGACCTTACAACAAATCTAGCTGGTAATACTGGAGAAACTTATGTTCGAAGGTCTTCAACCGGAGGAACACCAACACCAATAACTGTATCCGCACTTGTATTAATGTATCTTATTAAGGGGCCAAATACTTTAGCTCATGAATTAGGTCATGCATTTTTTGGTACAGATCCGACTGGTATGAATAAAGATGGTTTCGATCCAGATTCCGGCGCCAATCATAATTCAGATGAAAATAATGTAATGCATTCACCAAGCCCAAGCGTTCCAGCAGCATCATCAATGGCTACATTGAACCAAAGAACAGTGGCTTACAGAAGTTATTATATAAATAATCCTTCAAGTCCTTTATCCCTAACTCAATTGAGGCGTATAATTCACAGACCTCCTCTTAAATTTTTCTAACGTTTGAGCAAGCAAACAATCTGACTCTTACCGGAGTCAGATTGTTGCTTAAGGCTCCTTTTTGGATGCTCCTAAAGGGGAAGCTACTAAAAGAGTTATTGTAAGGTTATTACTTGTTATTGATGTTAGAGTTTAGCCTTAACGCTATGGATTTTTTAGACTTCAATCGACTACCATTACTGGCTACATCAAGTTTTTTATTATTTGACTTCAACTTACCAGCACTGGAATTTTGGCTACCGTTTGACTTCCACTGGCCACCACTGGAATTTTGGCTACCGTTTGACTTCAACTTACCAGCACTGGAATTGTGGCTGCCGTTTGACTTCCACTGGCCACCACTGGAATTTTGGCTACCGTTTGACTTCCACTGGTCACCACTGGAATTTTGGCTACCGTTCGACTTTCCATGACTTAAGTTCAATGAAGTCGACATCCCAATTAACAGACGTTTTTTTGTTTTATATAAAGTTTTAAATCCAAATTTCTTGAAAATGAGCAGAGCTTTATTGTTTTTGTTACTTACTGCACCAGTAATTACATCAACACCTTGCTTCTTAACGTTTTCTAAAAAAGTTGGAAAGAAGTTTTTAGTTATACCATTACCTTGAACTCCATAATCAACAATTGCATAGCTAATAAAAATTGTATTTGATAAAATAAAACGATATGACAATACACCTTCTATCCGTTCATATTTATTACAAAGAACTATTGTTTTGTTCTTTTTTAATACTTCATTAGCCGTTTTATATTTTGTGTCAAAGTGACGCAGTAATAAATCAATAATTATTGGTTTATCTTGGTTAGTTGCGGGGCGAAGATAATAATTTTCACTTAAGTGCAAGATACCATCTCCTTTAATTTATTCTATTTCGTAAAACAAGCTAACTATTGCTAATTAACCTTATGCTACATATATTCAGTCACAGAGTATTATTCTTGGGTAAATACCGCCTCATAATAAAAGTAGATAAAAACCATTTATTTACTAGACAAACTTTTGGACTATATTTACAATTTTGTTGCAGGAAAATTTACCTATTTAATGAAAGTGAGAGGGAATTGATGAATTTATTGATGCAAATAAGAAGGTTTTTAATATTTGGCGTGGGGGGGATTGGCCTATTAGTCAGTATTATCGTCGCTCTTGCTAATAAGGAAGAGTTAAAAAAAGACAATGACATTATAATTTTTTTAGTGCTATTGTTTTTAGCAAGCTTAGTCACACTCTTGTATAGATTTTCCAGAGCTAATGTCTTTACTATCACATTATTAATCTTTATTGCTGCGCCGCTAGTGATTACTTTGACACTATTGATGCTTATCATTCTAATTACATCAGGGTCGTCACACTATTTAGTTGTATATTTCCCGTTTTACTCCATACCGTTATATTGCTTGATTTATATATATCTGTTGAGTGCAAAGGAAAAGCAATTTCTACAACAAATTAAGGTTGCCCTCGGTTATCATTCTGCATTCTTCGGTACCATATCACTAATTGTGGGGATGTATTTTTTTGCGAAAATAGGGACAATACCTGATGTCACAGTAAATATAACTAAAGGTGAATTTATTAATTTTCGCTTTCTAGCTGCTTTGTTATCATTTCCATTTCTTGCAACAAGCTTATGGGGCAGAGCTATTGTGGATCACAAGCTACTGTAAAACCAAGTAATGCCGAGAAAGAAAGAGGGGCGGGTAGTCTGATTATTTATCCACATTGCTTTGAATACCACTGAGGTTATTTAGAGGTTACTGATAGAACAGGTTTGTTTGACCTATAATCATAGATAAATCCTCCTCTAAATGGCTTTGAGGAGGATTTATCTGACAATCCACATAATTATTCGGTAAGGTGCGAAACACTTGTTACAATAAAACTATCAACAGCACCGAGAAAATATGCGGTAAAAGAATACTTCTGTCCAACATTTATGTATGGTACTTTTGTTGATTTGGGAATCATTAAATATTCTTCTGTAACGTTATTATTTTCATCAATTAACAAAGTAATGTACTTGTTGCCGTTCTTCTTATTATAATTAAATCCTGATACTTTGCCTTCTATAACAATCAAAGGGTTATTACTTGTGTTTGCATAATGATATTCTTCACTGTTAGCACCAATATTAGTTAATGTTACACTTATTATCCATGCGCCAAGGAGTAAAATAATTAAAATTCCAATAAAACGTGATATAAATCTGAAATTTTCTATTCGTGGATTGTACTCTTCTTTATGTAATCCTATATCAACTGTTTTTTCGTTTTTCATATTCATACTATATAGTTTATTATTAGTAATTCGATTAATAAACTTTTCAATTTCTGCCTTACGTTGTGATAATCCAAAACCTCTTTTTGATTTAAATGCTTTTTGGAGACTATGCTCTAGCGATTCATTTAACTGGTCGCTGAATAAGTGGTGTTTCCAGAACTGTTCTGAAAGTGATTCACTTCCAGATGATTTTCTTAGGACTTCATGTCTTGAGAACCCATAATGTACTACTAAATAACCGAAGGATGTATTTATTAGTGATGGATAATTGGATTGAATAAGCTCAATAAGTTCTTGATAATGTAATTTTACCTGATAAAGCGGATTTGTGATCTCATTATTTTTCCATTCCATTGAGCCATCATTATGTATGTTCTTAATGGGATCTATTGACCAGTTCTTCACCTCGATGATACGAAACCCCCATTTGGGAGAATAGATAATAAAGTCGGGATCGTACTTGCCAATAGTGGGGTGAGCAATTACATAACAATCTTCAGGAAGGTATTTGCACAAAAGTTTCCCTGTCTCAAACTCCCCGATTTGCCCCTTAACTATGTTTTGTGATTTGCTTAAGAAAGAATCATTGTTAACCTCGCCGACGAGTTTTGCCATACTGTTTAGCCTCCATGATATGAGAATTATTAAGTGGACATGAAAGCTAAAACGTAATAACTACTTTTTTCAGTTTACCAATTATATATATGTTATTTTCACCTGCCGTGCAAATGATCGGCGGGTAATTTGTGTTTTCAGACTGCAGAACGAGCGTTGTTCCTTGGCGGTATACACGTTTCAGTACAGCTTCTTCCCCGATCAACACAGCAGCGATCTCTCCGTCTTCAACTTCTTCCTGCTTGCGAATCAGCAGCAGGTCGCCATCGAAAATGCGGGCTCCTTGCATACTATCTCCCTTAGCTCTGAGGTAGAAGTACTCTCCACCATTGATCCAGGACCGTGGTGTCGGTTCATAACCTTCGATGTATTCATATGCGAGCTGGCCATTACCGCAAGAAATCTTCCCGACGATCGGAAGGGTAATGTTGTCAGTCTCCTCAACCTCAATGCCCAATTTCTCATAGGCCCCTTCGGTCAGTTGTAGGACACTAACATCGAGTGCTGCAGCCAAATCCTTAAGCCGCTCTGTATCGATTCTATGTTCACCGTTTTCGTAACGTTGAATTGTTTTCTTAGTGAGCCCGACTTTTTCAGCGAGGACTTGAAGGCTGTAATTTCTCAGATCACGATACTTTTTTATGTTTGCGCCAGTTGCAGCGTAAAATTTTTTTGTACCGATTGCATCAGTCATTTTTAAAATCCCCTTCATTAATGGCTTGAAAACAGTATACCTCAATTAAGACACATCCATCAAGATAAATTAATATTCGTGTCTTAAACGGGTTGACGAAGGTAAAATGTGGTGCTATTCTGAGTGTGTCCTAAGCGAGACACGAATAAACGTTCTTATGGAAAGGCGGTGAACGAATGAAGATTTCGGTAAAGGCAGCACGAATAAACGCAAATAAGAAAGCGCAAGAAGTCGCTGATACTCTAGGTATATCGATTACTACGTATTCCAGGAAAGAAAACGGACATGTTCGTTTTTACGCTGATGAAGTCGCCAAGCTAAGCAACATGTTCAATGTTCCATATGAAAATTTTTTTGATGCGGGGTGTCTCGAAAAAGACACGGATTGATGCTCCGCTGATAGGAGGAAATCGGAATTAGTCAATATGCACCTGAATAGGAGGCGATTCAATGACCGGCATCCAGCGAGTAATGAACAAATGCATGTTCTTCCTCCAACTCGAGGATCGGGCCAAAGCAGATGGTGATCTAGCCAAAGCAAAGCATGCGAGAAGCATGTATCGCACTTATAAGCTACAACTCAATAACATGAAGGCACGCCGCAGTAAGCTTGAATCCAACTACCTACAACACGAACTACATAAGCACGGAGCAAGCTTCCAGCAGTACGTCGAGCTCGTTGAGCTGAGTCTTAAAGGACTGGAGGCGCCGCATGTACCAAATATTGAAAGCCAAGATCGAAGCTATCCTGCATCTGAACAGATTGTGTGAGTTTAGGAATCAACCAGAGGTACATCCTTCTCAGCATGATTGGCTTGACATCGAGATCGCAGAGCTTGAACGAGACATAGTGAGGAGGAACTGCCAGTGACTATGGGGAACGCAGCGCATATAAGGACGGTCTTCGTTCAAGAGCAACCGGCAAAAGACCTCGGAACCGTGGTTAACGAGAAGATGGTCGAACTTGGAAGTGATGTTGAAATCATTGACATCAAATTCACATCTTTTTCAGACGAAGATGGAGTTGGCTGGCATGCTGCATTGATCGTTTATAAAATGTCGGACAAATAGCTGCTTTCAGCTGGCCCTATTATTTTTTTGCCAAAATCGGGTGTTTGAGCCCGAAATCAATGGGTTTGAGGAGGAATTTCGGTGGTTGAAGAAGCTTTAGTAATTCAGTCAGTCACGGTCTACAAAGGCGCGACTGAGAAAACATATTCCGTTGGTGAAGAGGTAAATGGCGCGGTTGTAATCGAGATCGTTGATAAAAAGACTATTGGAACTATCGAGTTTGATTTGCTCGACGAAGACGGGCAAGTGATTCTTAAACTCGAGAAACTCCCTTGTCTGGTTGAGTGGATGAAGATTGCGGTCGACGGTCCAGTTAGTGAGGTGCAAGCCTAATGCCAGTTATTCGCTTAATCGAAGAGCAGCTCAACAACTTCGCCGGCATCAAGAACCGCACAATCAACTTCGGCGCTGTTACAAACCTATCCGGAAAGAACGGGGAAGGCAAGACATCGGTCGGCACTGCACCCATCTGGATCCTGTTCGGTAAAGACCTGCTGGGTTCCGACTACACCAAAGACAAATACAGCCCGCGGCCTACCAATTACGAATACGATCGGGTCTACGCCTCAATCCTGCTTTCAATCGACGGCACTGAATACAAATTTGCTCGTGAGATCGATGAGAAGAAGAAAAACAACTTCTATATAAATGACATTCCTAAATCAGCATCAGACTTCAACGCTGCAGTATCAGCTCTCATAACGCAAGACGAATTCATGTCCTTATACTTCCCGGCATACTTCTTCAATCTTAACTGGACCAAACAGCGCGAGCTTCTAATGAAAGGTGCTGTTGCACCACTGAAAGCGACTGTACTACAAGAGATGTCTCGCACTTCGCCTGAGCAAAAGCCGAAGGAGATCATACTTAACCCGCATGCAGCAAAGCTGGAACCTTTATTGAAGAAGAACACCATTGCCGATCTGGAGAGCAAGCACAAGCAGGATAAGACGCGGCAAGAAAAAGCTCATACAGAAGCAGGTGGGGCAACCAAGAAGCTGCGCGAGATGATTGAGCGTCTGCCGGTAGCCGTAGGCGATCTGTCCGAGCTCGAAGCTGAGGCAGCTGCATTAAAGGATGAGTTTGCCAAATATGAACCAGAACTCGCGGCAGCATGGGAAACGAACGATCGGTATCGTCAACTTCAGCATGAACTAATAACAATCTCAGCTCAGGTTGAAGCCTCAAAAGAAGCATGGCCGGCACTAAAGGATGAGCCTATAAAGGAAACATGCCGGACTTGTGATCAGCAATTACAACCGGAAGCTGTTAAATCTGTCATAGCTGATAAGCAGCAGCGGATAGATGCGTACAAAGCAAAACATGCTGTGCTCCAGCACAAGAAGAAAGCTGCGATAGCTGCACTGGGTGATGCTCAGGAAATCGACATACCGGAACTTCGGACAATTCTCAATGGAATCGAAGCAAAACACGATGTTGTAATGCTTAAAATCAGAGCCCATAAAGATCGGCTGCCATTACAAGAGGAGCTTGCTAAATCTGTTGATACCGAGTCAACAACACTTACCAGCCTTCGAGAATCAACACTCATCCTCGATGCGATCAAGGCATTTAAAGCCAAGGAAGCCGAACTGCAGGCAGCAGAGATCGAATCGAAGTTCACTCGTTTATCAGTCCGGCTGTTCAAATACGTTAAAGCCAACGACGCATACGAACCAGACTTCAGCATCCAGATGGACGGTAAGGATTATCAGTTCCTTTCCACCGGAGAGAAGATCGCTGCGGGGCTGGAGTTAACCGAAGTCCTTCATAAACAAACAGGCGTCATCGCACCGGTGTTTATTGATAACGTGGGTGAGTATACGGGACCAATTACAGCTTACGACCAGGTTATCACTGGCCGGGCGGTACCGGATCAAGAATTAAAAATAGAAGTGGATGGAGTGAAGTTGAATGGATAACAAAAACAATCAAATTCAAGTGGCATCAGAGCTAAATGAAATCGTACAGATCGGTGACTTCGGGGCTAACGAGCTCATGACAATGAAAGAAACAATCGGCAAAGACTTAACCATTCCGCAATTCAATCTCTTCATGTACCAATGCAACCGGATGGGCCTTGACCCAGCATTGAAGCACGCTTTCCCGATCTTGTACGGTGGTAAGCTGGACAGCCGAGTTTCATATGAAGGGCTGCTTTCTTTAGCTAAAAAGTCAGCTGGCTACCAAGGCGTCTTTAACCAAGTGGTTTGTGAAAACGAAGCGGACACCTTTGAAGCAGAAACAGATGATGAAGGTGTAATCGTTAAGATCAATCACAAGGTTAAGTTCCCACGGGGCAAAGTAATTGCCGCTTACTCGATCGCCAAACGTGAAGGTCACAAGCCAGTTATCGTGTTGATGGACGTCATGGAAGTACAGAAGCTGCTTAAAGGCCAGAATCAGAAGTTCTGGAAGATGGAAGACGGTTCGCCTGATCCGGATATGTTCAAGAAGCATGTAGGCTTCCGTTCAATCAAAGCCCAGTTCGATATCGCCTCTGTTGTTGAGGAAAACATGGAGTCACTGAACACACCAGAAGGTTATACGCAGCCTGAACAACCTACACGGAAAGATATCACGGCCGAAGTAAATGCAGCAGCGGCTCAATCACCATCATCATCCGAACCAGCTGTCGATCCTGTTGATGCCAAATGGAAAGAGGTCGGCGCTATTTTCCAACAGCTTGGTATTACTGTGAAGGCTCAGCAGGCTGAATACATCCGAGAAAACCTCAAGATCAAGGGAGAATCAGCAACTGTCGCTGAACTGACAGGCTTGATCAAGATCATGAAGATGCAGTTAGAATCTGCCGGCGATGAGCTGGAATAAGAGGAGGAATAACTCTATGCAAATCACAAAAAGACACTTGATCTTTCTGGAAGAGGCAAAGCGGGCATTTATCGAAAATCCTCATTATGAAACTTACCGCAACGAAGAGAATAACCTGATTGCTCTCCGACGCGGGGAAGATCGGGATTGCATTGAAATTTACAAACTCAGCGGAAGAGTTGGTTTCTTCGCTCAAATGATGGCTGATGTTTGACGTCAAAATCCACGCCACAGGGTCAGATGGGAACTGTGTTTCGATAAGTAACGGCGCTGTAACGATCCTGGTTGATGTCGGGTTGCCAAAGACAAAGGTCGAGAAGATCCTGCTCGCTGCAGGTATTGACCCAACGAAAATCCACTCAATATGGATTACACATGAACATCAGGACCACTGCCGCGGCCTAGGTTTTGCTGATAAATACAAGATACCGGTATACGCCAGTGAGGGGACACTTAAGGCGCTCGAAAGACTAGACAGCGGCAAAGTCATCAAGGCCGGTAATTCAATCTGCTTCGAAGCTTTTAGTATTACGAATCACATGTTCGTGACTGCTTTCAACGTCTCACACGATGCAATGGAGCCGCTGGGGTTCGCGATACAGAGTGGGGCAGGCAAAGTCAGCGTGATGATGGATACCGGCTACGTGACTGATGAAATGCTTCATGCGATGGCTAACAGCGACATCTACGTATTCGAATGCAATCACGATGAGGATATGGTCGTTAACGGTGATTATCCGGATGTAACGAAGAGCCGGGTGCTGGCAGATACGGGTCATTTATCAAATGAGGCTGCTGCCTCGGCTCTCGCCAAATTAGTACATGGACTCGGAGAAAAGATCTACTTAACCCACATGTCCAGCAACAATAATATGCCGGCGCTTGCTCAGGGCACAGTGAAGAGAGCTCTTAAGGCGAAGGGGCTACTGGCAGGTAAACATTACGAATTGGAGGTGTTGTGAATGAGACAATCGCCTGAGTATATGGAGTCGAACCGCAATTCAGCCAGCATGCAGAGCGTTCAAAGATACGGTAGGGACACTATCCTACAACTACTCAGTCATATTGATACGATCGAGACTGAGCTAAAGATTGCAACAGAGGACGAAGAACGTGCAGTAGCTGCTGCGGATCGTCTGACTGAGAATGTAGCTAAACTGTATGTTGAGAAGCAGGAGTTTGAGAATCAAATGAACGCATTAAGAGTGCCGGTTGTGCTGCCTAAAGAGATTGCAGAAGCGATGAATAAATTAGAAGCAGTAGGTCACACGGTTGATGAAGCGGCTTGGTTAATAGCACATGGGGGCCGAGCAGACGCCACTGAAGCAGAAGGAACTTTGAATAAATACGCATTAAGAAAAAATGGCTTCATTCAATTAGTCAACGCTCTCCAATATGGCTACACCGTCGAAGAACCAATCAACCACGAGCAGCGCCTACGGATCGAACTGGAGAAACTTATCACTACTTGGGACGGACTCAGCCGCTACACGTTGAACAAAGATGTCGGTGAGCTGCTGACTGATCACTTTCAAGAAATTGCGAAATGAACGTTGGTGATGTGGTATGTCAGGCGGAGCTTTTCAAACCAGCAGGGAGTTGTTCGCTAATCCAATCTGGCAAAACATTGTGGAGTTCAGACTTTTCTTCCTTATATATGGCAGTGCAGTATTCGCTGAGGATGGCGTTAAAATTACTGACGACCTCACATTGAAGAGAGGTCAGTGGTTACGGTCTACTCGCAAGCTGCAGGAAGACCTCAAATACATCGAGAATCGGCAGGTTTTAACCTACTCTGTATCCACTATAAATCGCACTATTAAACGACTTGAGAGGTTGCAGAGGATATGCACGAAACAGCATCAACTTGGAACAGTCTTTACAGTGCTGAATTATGAGCAATATCAAGGGTTTGGTAATTACAAGCATACCGAACTTGGAACGGAACTTGGAACAAACGCGGAACAAACGCGGAACAATAATAAGAATGTATATAAAGGTAAAGAAGGATCTTTAAATAATTCTTCCTCTCAGAATAAGAAAATCACTTATTCAGAGGACGATGATTTCTATCTCATGGCTTTATACCTTCATGTAAAAATAATGGACCATGCAGAAATAAACGGAAAGAAACATCTCGTTGAAAATGCAGATATGCAGAAATGGGCAGACGAGTTTAGGAAGATAATCGTGCTCGACAAGCGGAACAAGAAAGAATTGAAGGAGATCATTGACTGGTGTACTTCAGACACTTTCTGGCAAGTCAATATTCTTAGCCCTAAAAAGCTCAGAGAAAAGTACGCGGAGTTGGGACTGAAAATGAATCAGCCTAGTGGAGGAAAACAAATGACTACTAGACCGATGAGCAAGGCTGAGAAAAACAAGCAGTTGTTACAACGTAAGATGAAGGAGGCGCAGGAACTTGAACAGGCAGGAGGTAATGAAGCTCCTCTCGATCTATTCAGCAGCCTACCCTATGGTGGAGATCAGTGATGAGCAAATAGAACTTTGGGTAGAAATGCTCGATGATATCCCTTATGCAAAAGGGATACGCAACATCAGAGAACATGTTCGTTCCAGCAAGTTTCCACCTACTATTGCAGACATCGTCCGGCATGATCCTGAGCAATTCACTAACCAGAATCAACTCCAGTCTGAGATGAACCACCGAATTGCATTAATGGATCAATGGGAAAGAGATTCATCAGACTCAATCCCCGAGCATGTTAGGAAGCGTTTGGAGCTAGTTCAGCAGAGAATAAAGTCAGGTGAGATTGGATGAGTTATGAAGCAGAAGCTGCTGTACTCGGTACATTAATCCTTTACGGCGAGAAGATGGATGAATGCATTCTTAAGCCGGAGGAGTTTGATGCGGATCCGCGGCACTCAACCATAATGGAATACCTTCGCTTCACGTGGGAGCAAGATGGTGCAATCAATCCAGTGTTGATGGTCCAGCGCTCCGGTAAGAAGATCGAACGTATGGGCGGCCTTGAGTATCTCATGCAGTTGTCGGGAAGTGTTTCCCACCACCATCACTTTGCCCAATACCAGAAGGTTGTTAGGAACGCTCATATCGCTAAGCGGACACGGGAAGCGATGCAAGGAATAGCGGTCGCTGGATCGAGTGCTGGTGTGGACACAACGAAGCTGCTATCTGATGCAAGGGCAGCAATCGAGGAAATATCCGAGCTAACGATAACGGACAGTGACAAGGGCTTAAAGCATATCAAAACATTCTTGGAAGGTCATTCGGATAAAATCGTTGAGCGTAAGAAGAAGCGTGGATTGACCGGCTCAAAGACGGTAAGCGCTCAGCTCGACAAGATGACCGGGGGCCATCAAAAAGGCGATCTTGATATTTATGCAGCACGACCCTCGATGGGGAAAACAGCACTCATAATTAATGAAATGATTACGGCAGCACGGAATGGTACAGCAGTAGCTTTTATCTCTTTGGAGATGTCAGCAGCATTGGTCGTTGATCGTTTCATCTGCAGCTTAGCTAATATCGAGAATACGAAAATGCGGTCAGGCGATTTCGACGATGACGATTGGGTGAATTACAGCTTTGCGGTCGAGGAATTCATTAAGCTTCCAATTTACATCGATGATACAACCGGAATGTCATTGCAGGATATAAGGCGAGAAATTAAGGAGCTTTTAAAGAAGCACAGCCATGTCGCTTTATACGTCGACTACCTCCAGTTGGTGCAGCCAGGTAGATCATTCAAGGAGCCTCGTGATGGAGTCGCATACGTCTCTAAAGGTCTCAAAGCACTTGGCAGGTCACTAGACGTTTCAGTGGTCGCAATATCAGCTGTAGGCCGGCAATGCGAACAGCGTCAGGATAAACGGCCAATGATGTCTGATCTACGAGAGTCCGGCTCAATTGAATCAGATGGTGATAACATCGTGTTTCTTTATAGAGATGATTACTATAATTCGGACAGTGAGAAAAAGGGCATTGTTGAGCTCATAGTTGCTAAAGGTCGCAACGTCGGGGTAGGCAAGGTAGAAATGGTGTTCCTCAAACAGTACGGGAAATTTGCGGATCTGGATAACTCAGGGCAAGCTCCGAATAAAGGAGGCGCTAATGGCAAAGATTCCGGAAAAGATCAGCAACGATCAGGAGTACGAAGAGATTCTGGCTCGTATCGTAAAGGGCGCGCAGACGATTGAGGACCCGCTAACAACACCAGAAGAAAAAGAGTTATACATGCGGGGATACGACAAGATGGTTGCTGTAGCAAGGGAGTTCAGAATAAGAGAGGGCTGAAGCAGAAATGAAATCATTTCACATTCGTCTCGCCGAACTTACCAGGAAACGCAAAACCAAACCTTTAACAGATGCAGAAATCATCGAAATCCAGCACTGCCAACAATTGAATGAGGTTTACGTTGAATCAGTTCTCACATTACAAACAATGATCGTGGCAGCGGAGACAGCTAAGGACACCGAATGGGAGAGCCAGCTATATATCCAGCTCGACTCACTAGAATGTGACCCTCACCGAACGAAGGTGAAATAATGCGGAAGCGAAACACAAAGGTAGTACAGCGGCCGAAGCCAAAGTTTGATCCGATATTCCACGAGTATCCTTGGGAAGTCATTAAAGATGATCGTGGCCGGGTGATAGGTGAGGTATATACCGCACCGCCAACTTATATCAACTGCGGGAGGATAAATGGAAAACCAAAATAAGTTAAGCAAAAGGCAGGGAGAAGCACTGGAATTCATTCAACGCTATCAAGCAGCGAATGGGTATGCTCCTTCAATTCGAGAGGTAGGCAAGGGAATGGGGCTGAGTTCATCATCAACAGTTCATGCGATAATGGCCCGCCTTCAGCAGAAAGGCTATCTCGTCCGTGAAGGTAAATCACCGAGGGCTATACGGTCAGCAGAAGCTCATCAGCAGCAGAGAGCAGACATCGCAACGATGAAGCATCATGACAGATTGTTGGTGGCAATATTCGGGGAACTACGAGAGGCGGTGGGCGACTGATGAGGTTTCTAGGTATTGATCCAGCCACAAAAACAGGTGTCGTCGCTCTTAATGGAAGAGGCGAAGTGGTACTTGAAGTTGAGCTGAAAGGTGCCGGCAAAGCAGAGAAGGGCGGCATTACAATTGCCCAGCTTGTCGATCTTGAGAACCAACTCTATCAGGTCATTCAGCCAGGTGATGAAACAGTCATTGAGCAAGCAGCAGCCGGAACACAGAAAGGCATCACAACCGGAATGATTCACGGCGGCTTAAGATCGATCATTCACCGGAAAGGCTTGGTATACCACGAGATCAACCCTCTCCAGACAAAGAAGTATGTTGGCGTTACTGGCTGGAAAGGCGAAGCAGGCAGTAAAGTCCGGCTGAAAGACAAGGAGAAGAAGGCAGCAGTAAGCAAAGCAGTGCAGGAGATGTTCGGATATCACCACAAGAGCGATAACGTAGTTGATGCATACATCATAGCCCGGGCCGCTTGGAATCTATTTCTGCTGCGAGAGTTTAAGCCACTAGTCGACACACATCCGTTTCAAGTAGAAATCATTCAAGGAATACTCGATAAAGCGAAATAACCGCGCATGCGCTCGGTGAAGGGCTTCGTGCAGATATATAACCGAACATATGTGCGTGAAAGGGTGATTGCGATGGCCTATTCAAATGTTCGAATCATGCCAAAGGTCAGAGAAACTGTGATCGGTATCGGGTTCTTCGGTCCGGTCAGAGAAAAGGTTGTAGTTGATACCGGAGAGCCGTGGTTGGTCGTTTATCACACTGGCACACGCCGCTGGTTGGTTACAAACGATCTTGAAAAGCACGGACTGAATGCAGCAGCAGCCGACATCGAACCTATTGGATTTGCTGAAAACGTAAAGGCAGCGCTGTTCGTTGTCTGGGAGCATCAGTGTTCCCTAGGACTTGAAAGAACGATCTTGGATGAGCTGCGGGAGAAGGAAGACAAACAGATAGTAGCTGATGAGACCGAGTGGGAGGGAGAGTGGTCGGCATCTTGAAACAACTTAACTGGCGATCGGCGAGCAGAGAACAGCTGGTCAACATAGCCATCATCGATACTGAAGCACCGTTAGAGCACCGCATAGCTGCACAGGTTGAACTGAAGCGCCGGGCTCGTAAGCGGTACGACAGGCTGAATCAGAAGATCAAGGTGGTGCATCCACGATGAAAGATCACTCTCCCAGAAAAAAGCACAAACCACTACCACGAGAGAAGTTGGATAAGGCCTCGGCAAATGGCCCAGTAAGCAGTCGGCAGTGGACAGAAGAAGAACGGCAGAGGGTTGAATCGGCACCATCTCCAAAAGGTAAGCAGCCGTTCGTTTGGAGGAAGAAGTCATGAACCGGGAAGAGAAGCGCAAACAGTTCCAAGTGTTGAAAGCGATGAAGCCAGATCAATTCTGGTCAGCTATGAATGTGCTTCATACAAAAGCTTATGCAACTGCCACAAGACATTACCATCAAGCCATGAGAGAGCTGTTTGATCCTGAAACAATGGCTGCAGTAATCAAAAAAGCAAATGAGATCCGAATCGGTGAAGGCATGGCCACTATTGATACGAATCAAACGGAAGTCGAAATATTTTATCCGGAGGAGGCGGACGCTTTGCATTTAGGTGTGCCGATGCGTGACAGGGAAATGCAGTCGCAGGGTTCTGGTGAGGTGCAAGTTACCAAGTTAAGCCCGGAGCAAATGGAAAGAGAGTTTGAGCGGATGAATGGTGGCAAGCATACGCCAAGCACTGTACCTAATCAGAAGGAGGATGAAGACATGAATAAACGGAGAGGTCCAGCACCGAAAGAAGGTCCAGCATGTGGGCTGACAAAGAAAGACTTCCTGAAATCCATAGCTGAAGGCGAGACGATCGCAAGTATTGAGAAAGCATGGAGCATGAAATACAACACACTTCATGACTGGGTGAAAAAGTGGGGATTTAGAGGAATTACGCCGGGCAAGGCGCGCGAGCTGCTAGCGGCTATGGATCCAGAAGAAACGCCGGTTATGGTTACAGTTGAGGTAGCCAATCCCGAAGATCCTCAGGTTGTAGCTGAATTCTTAGAACAGAATGATGAATCGTCAGAGGTAGAGGTTGAGACGCAAGAAGTGCATGTTGTGGCACTTGAGAATTCAGTGCCAGTTGCGACAATACCTGCAGCACCAATCATTCTACAAGATCGACCGCAGCATCAAGCATATATCTCCGTAGCTATTCCGCTGATTATCTCGAATGAACCAAAGTTGGCGAAGCGAGATAAAGCTTACGAATCAATGAGCAGACTGCTTTCTGATGGAGTAGACTCCACAAGTCTGGACTACCCAGTTCTCGCTGCTGATATCCTTGAAATCCTTCAGGTAGTGGTCAGCCTGGTATATGACCAAACGAGTGCGGTGGTAGTTAAGCCGGGCAAGGCACTGGAGGCTGTACAGGAGTTCTTCAGTCATCACAATCAAGAACATCTGAACCGTATGGAACAACTGCTTGGGAACGATGGATGGCGGAAGATTTCGGTATGAAGCAATTAATACGGGAGCTGATCGTTGACAACTTTGCAGGCGGTGGCGGTGCGAGTACGGGGATTGAACTCGCGATTGGTCGAAGCGTTGATGTGGCAATTAACCATGATCCAGCAGCCATAGCAATGCATAAGGCTAATCATCCCGATACCGAACATTATTGCGAATCAGTATGGGATGTAGATCCCCGAAAGGTAGCTCGAGGTCAGCAAGTAGCCCTGTGCTGGCTCTCCCCTGACTGCAAGCACTTCAGCAAGGCAAAAGGCGGCAAGCCAAAGGAAGAGGGAATTCGCGGACTTGCTTGGGTGGCTGTAAGATGGGCGGCAACGGTGCGGCCGCGGGTCATCATGCTAGAGAACGTTGAGGAATTCAAAACCTGGGGGCCGCTACTTAAAGACGGCATGCCGGATCCGGATAAGAAGGGCAAGACATTCCAAGCATTCATCAATGCACTTAAACGTCAGGGATACGAGGTCGATCACCGAGAGCTCCGAGCAAGTGATTACGGAGCACCAACGATTAGAAAGAGGTTCTTCCTGGTTGCTAGGTGTGATGGTCAACCGATCGTATGGCCGAAGCCGACTCATGGAGATCCGAATCGTATCGAAGTTAAGAAAGGGCTGCTGAAGCCTTGGCGGACAGCTGGTGAAATTATCGATTGGTCATTGGAGTGCATGAGCATATTCGAACGTAAGAAGCCGTTAGCTGAGAATACAATGCGCCGGATAGCCAGAGGGATAAATAAGTTCGTGCTCAATAATCCAGATCCGTTTGTCATTAAGGTTAATCATCAAGGCGAGGCTTTTAGAGGGCAACAAATCAGCGAGCCATTACAAACAGTAACTTCAAAAAATGGCTGGGGCATCGTTACACCGTATATCGCTCGCATCGGACAGACGGGATTCGGTGGCGATAGGATGCAATATCCACTTGATCAGCCATTAACCACAATAACTACTAAGGCTGAACACTTACTGATCAAACCATTCCTTGCGAAAAACTACGGTGGAAATTATAACGGACCAGGCGCTGATGTTAAGGAACCACTATCGACAGTGACCACTAAAGATCATCACTCGCTTGTAACAGCTTTCCTTGCTCAGTACCACAGTGAGACAGCAAGTCATGATGCACGTGGGCAACAACTTGATCGACCGATCCTTACGCTAGATACCTCAAACCGATACGGATTAGTAGCTGCTCACCTTGCCCGGCACTTTGGAGAATCGGTTGGAAGTTCGGCAGATGATCCAGTTGGAACTGTAACAGCAGGCGGTGGTGGAAAGACTTCGCTCGTAACAAGTCATCTTATCAAAATGAAGGGAACGAACATTGGACAACCGGCAGATGAACCGCTACAAACAATTACAGCTGGTGGACTGCACTTCGGAGAGGTTCGGGCTTTCTTGATGAAATATTACGGAACAGGCGAAGGACAAGAAATAAGCGAACCGATGCACACCATTCCTACTAAGGATCGCTTCGGACTTATAACAGTTCATGGTCAAGATTACGCTATCGTGGACATTGGCATGCGGATGCTTGAGCCACATGAACTATTCGCCGCGCAAGGTTTCCCTGAAGAATACATCATTTCCAAGGATGCTGATGGCAAGCAATATCCAAAGTCAGCTCAGGTAGCCCGCTGCGGTAACTCAGTGCCACCGCCATTTGCTCAGCACCTAGTAAGAGCTAACCTACCGGAGCTGTGTAAGGATGTACCGTATGGCGGGGAACATCAATATGAGCTGCAGTTGATGTAATGAAAAAAGATTTTCCGGAACGATCCAGCAGCCATTGATTAATCAAAACATCGAATGTTCATAAGCCGGCCATCCCATCTAGGAGGTGCGCTCTGAACGAAAAGGATAGCAAAAACATCTATGTATTGTTCGGCGTTGTAATCGGCATTCTGCTGGTGATCGTCATCAAAATCATTTAATGCACACGGCTGTAATCGGCGAGCTGGCGGCCAACTACTGCTATTAAACCGAACATATGTGCGGTGGAAAGGAAGGTATATGGTAAAACTGACGCAACGACAGCTCGACTTGGTCAAGGTTGTTCAAGAGAGCCCTGGTATCGCATTACCACCAATGTTGGAGAAAGCAGGCTTTAAAAGCAACAGTAGAACAGCGTATGAGGTAATGAGGTACTTAAAAGCTCAAAAAGTCCTCATCCGTACTGGCAAACAGAAAAGCTACCGGCATTATGTTGATCCAGATCTGAAATACGAGCTGGTGAAGGTGAGTTCTGAGTTGGATAGTATTCCGCAGCCAGATTCACTTATCGATGAGGCAAGTGCAATCACTCTTTCGGAAGATCAAGTTTTCTATATGAAAAACCATCATCAGCACATGCCACGAAAGAAGTTAGCCGAGCGACTCGGGATCAGCAAGTTGGCATTAAACCTATTCTTAATCAAAAACAATTTGGAAACCAAATCTAGGGAGGCAATTTAACCATGAAAACATTTATTAACGCAAAGATCAAAGATATCAAGCTCGCGAAAGAAGAAGTTATCACACTTACCCTGGATTCTTTAAATGGCGATCAATTGGAAATCCTCCGTCAAATCAAGAAGCAAGGCACGGCTTACATCACATTCAATAGCTCGCAAACTGATGTTGATGACTACTACGAGTACCATTCTTCGCGGGAAGGCGTTCGAGGCACAGTTAACTCGGACGGGACAATCAACTTGAACCAGAAAGATGAAGGCCAAGTGACCTTGGAAGAGGTCGGGGAGCAGCCGGCACCAGATGAGGAAACGACAGAGCCGTCTGACCAAGAGCAAGAGTCGGGTGAGGAGACTGAGCAGGAGCCAGCTGAAGAATCAGAAGATGAACTCCCTGAGGATGTAGAGGAGCAAGAGGGTTCTGAAGCTGAAGAAGCTGGAGAGGCCCAGGAAGATTCCGAAGAAGACCAGCAGCCGGCAGGCGCAGACAACGACGACCTCGAGGACTAACGTATGCGTCACTGGAACTGGGAACGGATTGGTTATGTAGCACTCTGCCTAGGATTCTGGGTTTGGCGTTTTGGATGATATCAAAAATCTAAATGATTTCGGCCCCGGTTCATCCGGATCGGGGCTCTAACGCACTTATGGAGGTGAAGTTTTTGTTTAACATTTTTGAAGACAACGAGGGCATCGTGCTTTTAGTAATCTTTGTAGTTATTGTTTTGGCTATATTCGGATTGGGGTTACTTACAGGTTGGTGTATATGGGGAGGTTAGAACAATGAATTTTAAGGTAGAGACTGGGCGTGTTCAGATGCTAGGCGCTGGTATCGCATTTGATCGGATACATTACCACAACTTCGAAAGGAGATCATTCGGGGTAGTCTTCATATGTTTCGCCGTTTGGTTTTCTTGGGACAAAGATACATCGAAGGGAGGGGCTGCCGTTTGAAGGAAGTCACACGCTATAAATGCGATCATTGCAAAAAGTTGGCGGCAAGAAAATCAACAATCGAGAAGCATGAGTTAATCTGTGTTTGTAATCCTGAGGGTGAAAATTGCTTCACTTGCAAACACATGACGGCAGATTACGAAATGAATCGCGGTGAATTTGACCATGAGTGTGACAAATTAGGCGGCGAATGCAAGAAATTCAGGGCGTTAGAGTGTGGGAATTATGAGCGCTTGAATCCTTTTAACCGCGCTTTATAAGTACAAGTATGATTACTGAAGCACATGAGGTGATTTATGCAACTCAACTTCGAATTGCCGGAGCTGGATAGGAGAAGGACTCAGCTGGCTGTTGAGTCAGCACTTGAGAAGTATCGGATCTTCAAGACGATAACCTTCGATGAACGTGAGGCTAGCACAACTGCAGGATACAGTGATATGCCTCGCAGTTATACCGGTACGACTACTGATCAAACGGCTAGCATCGCAATTCACAACGTAGATGTACCAGCACAGCGGAGAAATTACTGTGAACGTATCGAGCGGGCTGTAAGGCGATTGCATCCAAAGGAACGGCTGCTGATTGAAGAACGCTATATGAAAGAAGATTACGTATACGACTTCGCGGTGTATAACCAGAAGTTCAACCCACCGATCAGCAAGGGAACATACATCAAGATTCGCTGGAAGGCATTCTATAAACTCGCCCTTACTCTTGACATAGCCGTTGAAAAAACGGACGAGGAGTGGGAAGAGGAATGAACATTAGGACATGGTAAACGAGAATATATTAAGGTGAGGTGAGGGGAAATGGACGTTTACAAGGAAGGATACGAGCCTGAGACCTTAGAGGTGTCTGACATCCGGCGTATCCTTGGAATTGGACTGAATCAAGCTTATAAGCTTGTAAACTCAGGAGAGTTTCGCGTAATAAAAATCGGACGGAAAATAGTAATACCAAAGGAATCATTCTATAAGTGGTTTAACGGCGATGAAAAAAAAGAAGAACAAGGGGAGTAAGTGCCCTTGTTCTTTCTTTGTCTTTATTCAATATCGAATCCAATAGTTCGGTCAAGAGATAAAACTGCTTTCTCCTGGCCTGTAGGGAGAAGGTGGGAATAAGTATTAAGCGTTGTTGTTACAGTGGAGTGTCCAAGTCTCTCAGAGACAACTCGGATATCCTCGCGCTCATTAAGCATGATGCTGGCGCTCTGGTGCCTGAGATCGTGATAAGTGATTTTGGGCTCATGCTCAGGTTTATATTTATCACAGATGTTGTACCACATCTCCAGCACCTTATTGGCGCGTGCTGGAGTGCCTAAGCGTGAACATACAACAAGATCATTGTCTTGATATTGTTTGCCAAGTATCCTTTTCTCTACATCAATAATATCTCGATGCTCGAGCAGAAATGCAGCTGTTAGAGGTGACATACTTATAACCCGATTACTTTTTCTGGTCTTAACTTTTTTAAGCGTTGTTGTATTCTTCTGCAAGCTCCGACGAATTGAAATGGTCCGCTTGTCAAAGTCTATGTCAGCCCATTTGAGGCCTAATATCTCGCCTTGTCTCATGCCAGTCATGATTGCGAGGAAGTATGCGATCCAAAAGCGAGTCGTGCCCTTGCTGCTTGACAGCACTAGTTTCACTGAATCATTATTCCATATTTCCCGTTCTTTTTTCTCAACACGTGGCCGCTCGTTCTTAGGTAATTTGGATACGGGATTAATATCGATGATATCCAAAGTAGCAGCATCATTAAGTGCAGTGTTTATTGTTGCATACATACGTCTGACAGTTTCGTCTCCTAGCCCTTTACCAGTCCGCGAGTTTGCATCAGTCTTTAAGTATTTCAAGAACTTAAGGATATCCATTGCAGCTAATTTAGAAAGTTCAATTTTGCCGATCCGTTCTTTGACATGTCTCTCATGGAAAGATAAGTACAATTCGCGAGTTGTTTCTTCGATGTTACTCCGGTTATTAACCCAATCAAGGAAGTACTCTCCAAAGGTGATTTTAGTTGGATCGATGTAAGAGCCACGATTCATATCTACAGTAAGTTCATCACGTGCCTTTTTAGCCTCAGTACGAGTCCGAAAACCGCGGCGAGTAACACGCTTGCCATCAACCATAACCTGGAACCAATAGGGCTTGCCGTTTTTTACTTCTTCGTTAAAATAGATGTTATCCTTGGTTTTACTGGTATCACTCTTCTTACCCACGAAAATCAGCCCCTTATTGATTTGCATCAAATTTGCATCAACAATTAATATTGTGACTCAAAAGCCTTGATATATCAATGTTTATTTAATTATAGTATAATACCCTTCAAGTTTGTCACCCCTCCTTGCTCGGGTTTTTATGGTTTAACAAGGTTAAGGGATACAGTCAAAATTATAGTATGAATTGGCCGTGGCAATGGTGCTGTATGTAGGGAAAATGGGCGCTTATAATAAAGAAGGACTGTCCATCCTGTCATGTTGATGACCGGTTGGACAGCCCTTCTATTTGTTTGCGATCTAGTAGCCGTCCGTCCGATGTCCCAATTCCTCAGCAATTTCCATCCCTTCGCGAGCCGGGAATGTACCGATATGATCGGATTTCATCGCAGCCGATTTCTTGATGGATTCCGCGACAAGGCGGCCGTACTCCGGATCAGCATTGGTCAAATTGGCAAGCATCTTCTCTTGGATGACAGGTGCACAGGTCGATAACGCATCACCAAGATTATGAATGAGCTCATCACGTTCCCATTGCTCCAACTTCCGGAATGTATCGCCTGCTTGGCCAAAGTTGTTTGTGCGGTCGATCGCTTGTTGAACCAGATCCGCATCATAATGCGGCTTATGCGGCTCACCGGAGGCTTCAGCCTCTACAAGGCCGTTTAAGCTCGACGGCTCATAGTTGATATGTGGATTTTGCCCAGGAGCTACATCCACATAGAAGGACATTTGGCCGTCACGCTGATTCGTCGCGGCACGTTTTTTTGGCGCATTAATCGGCAGCTGCAAGTAGTTCGCGCCAATACGGTAACGCTGAGTATCCGAGTAGGATAATGTACGCCCTTGGAGCATTTTATCGTCTGAGAAGTCTAGTCCGTCCACCAGAACCCCCGTACCAAACGCCGCCTGTTCTACTTCTGCAAAGTAATTTTCCGGGTTTTTGTTAAGCACCATCTTACCTACAGGAACCATAGGGAATTTGTCTTCATCCCATAGTTTTGTATCATCAAGTGGATCGAAATCAAGCTCCGGATGCTCGCCATCCTCCATGATTTGAACCTTCAGTTCCCACGCTGGATAATCACCGCGCTCAATCGCTTCATACAAATCCTGTGTCGCATGATTGAAGTTTTTTGCTTGAATTTCTTCCGCTTCACTTTGAGTTAGATTACGGATACCTTGCTGCGGATCCCAATGATATTTGACGAGAACAGCCTCGCCCTGAGCATTTACCCACTTGTATGTATTCACCCCAGAACCTTGCATTTGACGGTAGTTAGCCGGAATACCCCATGGTGAGAACAGGAAGGTAATCATATGCGTTGCTTCAGGGGAATTGGACACGAAATCAAAGAAACGCTCCATACTCTGAATGTTGGTTACGGGATCTGGCTTAAAGGCATGAACCATATCCGGGAACTTCATCGCATCGCGGATGAAGAAGACTTTCAGATTGTTGCCAACCAGATCCCAGTTGCCGTCTTCGGTGTAGAACTTTGTAGCGAATCCGCGAGGATCACGTAGTGTTTCCGGCGAATGCCCGCCGTGAATAACGCTGGAGAAGCGAACGAAGACAGGCGTTTGTTTCCCTTTTTCCTGGAACAGCTTCGCTCTCGTATATTTGCTGATTGGTTCGTTGCCAAAGGTTCCATATGCTTCGAAATAGCCATGTGCACCCGCGCCACGTCCATGCACGACACGTTCAGGTACACGTTCCCGGTCGAAGTGCGTAATTTTCTCGATAAAGTGATAATTTTCTAACGTGGCAGGACCACGGTTGCTTACTGTTCTGATGTTCTGGTTATCTGTTACGGGATGACCCTGCCTTGTTGTCAGCGTCATATCCGTTTCTCCCGCCGCTTTACGGTTATCTGCAGCTCCGCCAGCTCCGGTTGCGTTTGAGCCATTCATCTCATTTGCAGACATTATAACTTTTCCTCCATTTCCATATTTCAGGTGATTGACCACATCCTCCACTACTATTCCTCATTCGCTTCAGGATTATGAGATTAATGGTAAATTTGTTTCTTTTGGGTACTCCCCTATTCAGGCTTGCTGCCGCGTAGTACTGTATTAGAAAACGGCCTGCACCAAGGGGGAAGGAAGTACGATATGAACATTCTGATCGTCGACGATGAACCAAGGCACTTAAGAGGGATGGCTGGCATGATCCAATCGATGCGTCCGGAGGCAAAAGTGAGTACGGCCAAAGACGGAGCAGTCGCACTTGCCATGGTAAAAGAAAATCTGCCAGATGTAGTGCTGAGCGACATCCAGATGCCTAATTTGGATGGTCTAGCTTTCTTGCAGCTGCTTAAGGAAGAAGGCTTGCAGACCAAGGTTGTTATGGTGTCTGCCTACAATCTGTTTGAATATGCCCAGACTGCTATTCGGCACGGCGCTTATGATTATTTGCTTAAGCCTGTAGACATAGAGAAGGTGGAGACGCTGCTGCAGCGGCTGGAGGAGCAGTTCGCGGCAGAAGCCAAAGAGCGAGGGGAATCTGCTGAGTTAAAGCAAAAGCTTGAACTTGCCTCTCCCGCTTATCGAAGCCGGTTGCTTCATCAGTGGCTGATCGGCGAGCTGCCTTCGGACCAAGGTGCCGAATTGGAGGAGTGGCCGCTTCTTCAGGAGGTGAATGTCCTCCTGCTGACAGATATAAGAAGATTAGAAGCAGAGGAAGCGATTCCGCCTCAACTGATGGAAGAGCTCTCCGGGAAGCTCAGGAGCTTCGCCGAGAAATTTGGACAAGCCTGTGTATTTCCGCTTCAGACCATGCAGCAGGGAGACAGGCTTGTTACCGCGCTGAAGCTCGGACAATTGTCAGACCTGTCAGCAGCAGAGCTTGCTGCAGGACTGAGGGATTGTATATCTTCCTGGCAGCTGCTGCATGGCAAAGTCGTTCACGGGATGGCTGTCCGGACCATTCACGAAGGCATTCCAGATTTGTATCAGAGGGCGGAGACGGCTTTGCATTATGCTTTCCATGATGAATGGCAGGGAGTTGTAGCTGCGGAGGAGATTGCCGCATATGAGCCGAAGGAAGCGCTCTATAAGCTGGATGGAGAGCTGTTGTTCGAAGCCCTTCAAGAAGCTTCCTTCAAGAAAGCAGAGGAAATGTGCCAAGAAGCGTTCAAGACTCTGGCAGCCGGCGGTTACACTGACCCTAAGCTGATGATCAATTATGCTGCGTTAACCTTGATTAAGATCAAAAGCCGAACCTCAGGTATTATTGATCCGCAGGTTGGAAGCGTACTCACGGAGACAGCTTCCAATTCTATTCCTTCCTGCAGCACGAGCGATGAACTGCTGAAGCAGCTGATGTACTGTCTGGGAGCTGTTCATCAGGCGCTTACGGATCGGAAGCAGGGCAGCGGCGATGTTGCCGTTGAGCAGTGCTTAAGCTGGATTCAGTCCCATTACTTTGAGGATATTACGCTTGAGATGGCAGCCGAGCAGTTCCATTTCAATCCGTCTTATTTCAGCACGTTGATCAAAAGCCGTACTGGCCGTTCGTTCTCGGATCATCTAACTGAATCGCGGATACGGGAAGCGAAAGTGCTGCTGGCATCAGGGAAGCTCAAAATATACGAAATTGCAGAACGCTGCGGTTACCGGGATACGAAATATTTTACCCGAATCTTCAAACGGCAGGTCGGCTTGTCGCCGGAAGCTTATAAGCATACAGCACGTCCATTAACCGGAGGCGATTCACGATGACATTCAGGAAGAGGCTGCTGCTCAGCTATTTGATACTGATTGCACTGCCGCTGCTTGTACTCAGCTCACTATTCTACCGGACAAGCCTTAATGTTGTGACCGAGCAGGCACAGAAAAATGTGTACGATGTGGTCATGAAAAATAATGATGTGATCGACACAAAGCTTGGCATCGCAGATCAGAACAGCCGGGCACTATTTGTGGACAAAGACCTGTTCCAGATTTTTAACGATCTCAATCCGGCAAAGGAAGAAGAGCTGCTGGCGGCTGACCGACAGATTACAGCTATCTTAAGCAAATATTACTCTCTCAATGAGGATGTCTATTCAGCACAGCTGTGGACCTCCTATTACAATTTTGGAAGCTCCGTGCAAATGCCGCTTGGCAATCCGGTACAGTCAGACATCTATAAGGAGGCTGTTAAGGCAGGCGGGAAAATGGTCTGGTATCCGACATATGATTTTATTCAGATGTTCAATCAGCCATGGCTGGAGAACGGGTCGATCGACTTCCGTTACTTGTTCTCGGCAACAAGACTGCTCAATTTCTCTCATATGGAGGACAGCACCCTAGTTAAGCTGAAGCCGGATGTAGAACGTCCCGTGCTTACCATCAGCTTCAAATCAACCGTAATGGACCAATTGTTCGAGAAGAGCATTCCAGCCGGTTCCACTTATATGGTGCTGAATCCGGAAGATATTGTTGTCGCTTCAAGCGATTCCACTCTCGTTACAAAGCCGTTTAAGGAAGACTGGCTTGACCAGTTTCGGGACAAGGATAGCGGGACAGCGCGGATTAAAATTGACGGGCGCAGTCAGATCGTCAGCTATGCCCGTTCCGAAATAACAGGATGGCTGTCCATTGTTGTTACTCCGCAGTCTGTACTTGTTGAAAGCCTTGTGCCAGTTATACGTACCTCCACGCTTGTCAGCGCAATTGCTTTAAGTGTTGTTGCTCTCCTATTTGCTTATTTCATTCTGAGCCGCATCACCGGACCGATCAAAAAGCTGATGAGTGCCATGCGGTCGGTTGGCGAAGGGGATTTCGGGACTCGTGTCGAGGTGACAAGGCAGGATGAGTTTGGACTGCTTTCGCAGCGCTTTAACCGGATGAATGACCGGATTGAGATGCTTGTGAAAGAAAATTACGAGATTAAGCTAAAAGAGAAAGAAGCCGAAATTCAGGCATTAAATATGCAGATGAATCCTCATTTTCTGTACAATACGCTCAATATTATGAACTGGACAGCCATTGAGAACAATCAAACTGAACTCAGCAAGATGCTCGTCTGTTTATCCAATATGCTGCATTATACGTCCCGCAAGGACTGGGGAGCTGTTCATCTGACAGACGAGCTGGAATGGATTCGCAATTATTTCTTCATCATGTCAGCACGATTCGAAGGGAAGTTCATTGTTTCATATGAGATCGAGCCGATACTCTACGAGGAGAAAGTGCCAAGGCTGCTATTCCAGCCCTTTGTGGAGAATGCGATACTGCATGGGTTCAGCGGCATGGAGGAAGGCGGGGAAATTACAATCCGGGGTTGGACGGAAGGGGAAAGCCGGTATTTCGAGATCAGCGACAATGGACGTGGAATCAGCAAAGAAGGTATAGATACAATTTTATATAAGGAATCTGCATCTGTTGGCATTAAAAATACGATTTCGCGTATCCGGATGGCGTATGGTGACGAGTATGGGATCCGCATAGACTCCACTCGAGGCAAGGGGACAAGCATTGTGATCCATCTTCCGCACAAGATCCAATAAAAGTCCACCATTCTAGAAATGCTCGGGTTTTGTAAGCGTTATCTATGATCTACAATAAAAACAATCATAGACTGCAGCTATGAACCATGAGGATGGAAATAAGAGAGGGGCTCGAAAAAATGATTATGAATCGATGGAAATACACTTCCGCGTTTATGGTTACGGTTCTGTCAGCTGTGCTTGTTATGTCTGGCTGTACCAAGTCTGATAGTTCTAATAATTCCTCATCCAGTGATAACACAAGCACTTCAACAAACAATGCCGGAACGGATACGAAGAGCGGCGAGAAAATTACTCTGAAGCTGACCGGATGGGGCGCTCCGGCAGAGGTAGCGGCATACAAATCTGCCATTGCCAATTTCGAGCAGGATCATCCAAACGTTAAAGTCGAATTCCAATCGATTAGCAGCGGTGATTACGATACAAAGCTGACAACGATGGTTGCCGGCAACGATGAGCCAGATGTAGCGATGATGGAGTCTGCGACGATCGCCTTCCCGCTCGCTGAAGAAGGCAAGTTCCTGAATTTGCAGGACTTCCTTGCAAGCGATCAACAAATTACACTCGACTCAATCGTTCCGAATATTACGTATTCCCAGGCGCCGGGCAATATTATCGGCATTGGCCCAGGCCCCGAAACATTCGGACTGTTCTATAACGAAGATGTATTCAAGGATGCTGGTATCGAACCGCCTCCATCTGATATTTCCAAAGCATGGACCTGGGATCAGTTCGTTGATGTCGCGAAACAGTTGACGCTTGATAATAAGGGACGGAATGCGACAGATCCAAACTTTGATCCTAAAAATATTAAACAATTTGGTATTAACCTTCCGACATGGTGGGGGCAATACAGTAACTTTATCTATTCCAATGGTGGAGATTTCCTGTCAGCAGACGGTAAGACCTTCGCTCTTAATCAACCAGCGGCTGTAGAAGTTATTCAAAAGCTTGCTGATCTGATTAATGTGTATCATGTCGCTCCATCTCCACTGCAGTCGAAAAATATCCCGGGAACAAACGTGGCCCTGCAGACGAAGAAAGTCGCTATGGCTATTGATGGTCAATGGGCTACTTCATCGCTTGCTGAATCCAAGGTTCACTTTAACGTAGGTGTCCTGCCTGTGATGAAAGAACCGGTAACAACGGTTGTGGCCGGCATGTTCTCCATCTTCAAATCGACGAAGCATCCACAGGAAGCTTGGGAGCTCCTGAAGGCACTGCTTGACCCGGAAGCATCGCTTGATATGCTGACAAACGGAACTTGGATGCCAGCTCCTAAAGACTGGTATACCGACAGTGAGAAGCTGGCGAAGTGGACGAAGGATCTGCCTGCCCGTCCATCCGGCTACCAAGGTGCAGTTATCGATATGCTGCTCAATCACAGCCATGCAACCCCAACGGCTTATGTGAAAAACTTTAATAAAATTATGGATATCGTAAATCCCGCTCTGGATAAAGTGTGGCTGGGCAAACAGTCGGCCCAGGAAGCGCTTGATTCCATCGCCGCGAAGGCACAGCAGCAGGTGCAAGGCCGGCGTGACGTCGAGTAAGCAGTCTGCGGTAGTGGACTAAAGGAGAGGACAGCGGTTCTTGGCTCCAAGAACGTTGTCCTCTTTCATAGACAGGAGGGATACGGCATGGAAATGACGGCAAAAGATGTGCAGCCAGCGGGGACAAGAGCCAGGAATAAATTCTCCAAAAGAGAGAAGAAGGCGTTGTTCTATGGTCTGCTCTTTACAGCGCCGGCGATAATCGGCTTTATCATTTTTACATTAGGTCCGATGATAGCCAGCTTATATTTAAGCTTAACGGATTACAACGTATTCAAGGATACAACTCACTTTATCGGTTTGGACAATTATACAAAGCTGTTCAGCGGTGAAGATGATCTGTTCTACAAGTCGCTTGGTACCACCTTCTATTTTGTTATTTTGCGCGTACCAGCGGTCATCATTATCTCGTTCTTCCTGGCCATTTTGCTGAATATGAACCTAAAGGGTCGTTCACTTTTCCGGACGATTATCTACCTGCCAAGTATCGTTCCGGCGGTTGCCTCTTCGATGATCTGGCTGTGGCTGATGAACCCTGATCTAGGCTTGCTTAATACCGTTCTAGAATGGCTGCACCTGCCGACAAGCTCGTGGCTGTTCGGAGAGGGCAGTGTTATCCCATCCGTCGTGCTTACGACATTATGGGGAATTGGTGGGACAGTAATTATCTTCCTCGCCGGCTTGTCTGGTGTACCGAAGTCCTATTACGAAGCGATTGATGTAGACGGCGGCGGCTGGTACAGCAAGCTGCGTCATATTACGATTCCAATGCTGACGCCAACGATCTTCTTCAATACGATTATGACGATTATCGGCTCCTTCCAGGTGTTCAGTGAAGCTTATATCCTGACCCAAGGTGGACCTAATAACAAAAGCTTGTTCTTTGTCTTCTACCTATGGAGAACGGCCTTCCGTGATACGGAAATGGGCTATGCATCCGCACTTGCTTGGGTGTTGTTCGTTATTATTATGATCTTTACGGTGCTTATCTTCAAAACCTCGAAATCCTGGGTGCATTATGAGGGGGAACGGTAATGAGAGAATCCAGGCTAAAACTTACTGCGGGGTTTACTACCCTGCTGATTATTTCCGTGATGTTTATCGTGCCGTTTGTGTGGCTGCTGCGCAGCTCGGTGATGGATCTGTCTCAAATTTTCATCATGCCGCCGCAGTGGATTCCGAAGCCTTTTCACTTTGAAAACTTCAAGGAAGCCATGACGGTCGTGCCGTTTGGCGCTTTCTTCAAAAATACGCTTATTATCGTAGCCGGTGTATTGATCGGCACAGTCGTCTCCAGTACCATTGCTGCATTCGGCTTCTCCCGCATTAAGTGGAAGGGCCGCGATATGGTGTTTGCTATTCTGATGTCTGCAATGATGCTGCCAGGAGCGGTAACACTCATTCCTAGTTTTCTCGGCTGGAAGGAGCTTGGATTCTACGATACGTTCTATCCGCTGATCCTTCCTTCATATTTCGGCGGCGGTATGTTTAATATCTTCCTGCTGCGTCAATTCTACATGTCGATTCCTCAAGACTTTGATGAGGCGGCTGTTGTGGACGGAGCGACTTATTTCCAAATCTATTGGCGGATTCTGCTTCCGCTCAGCCGTTCAGCCGTTATAGTCGTTGCGCTCTTTACATTCCTTGGCTCATGGAATGACTTTATGGGACCACTTATTTATTTGAAGAGTGACAGCCGGTTTACCCTTGCACTTGGTCTGCAGATGTTCCAAGGCAGTTATAATGCACAGTGGGATTTATTGATGGCAGCCTCAACCGCTGTTGTACTGCCATGCGTATTAGTCTTTTTAGTTGGACAACGATTCTTCCTTGAAGGAATTACACTGACGGGGCTGAAAGGGTAAGAAGCGAGAATTGCGCCATCTGTGTGAGCATTCTTTTTAGGAGGCATGGCAATGACCATTATGAAGCAGTCGAATGTGATAAAAGGGTGGCAAGGCGTCCCTTTTTCCAATGTATCCATCAGTGATGCTTTCTGGCGTCCGCGGCTTGAGACAATCAAGAATGTAACGATTGGTGTCTGTCTGGACCAATGCGAGAAGACGAATCGGATCGCGAATTTTGCGCTGGCAGGCGGGCTAATCGAAGGCAAATATGAAGGCATGTACTACAATGATTCCGATGTCTACAAGGTACTAGAAGGTGCGGCATACTCCCTTATGACGGATCGTGATCCAAAGCTCGAAGCGGAGATTGATCGGATTATCGGACTGATCGAAGCTGCACAGGAGAGCGATGGGTATTTGTCTACGTATTATACGGTCGAAGCGCCTGATCTCAAATGGACGGACATGGAAAAGCATGAAATGTACAATGGCGGCCATCTGATTGAAGCGGCGGTTGCCTATTATCAAGCGACGGGCAAGCGTACATTGCTGGATGTGGCCTGCCGAATGGCGGACCATTATGATTCGTTGTTTGGACCAGGAAAACGCCACTGGGCAGAAGGACATGAGGAGATTGAGCTTGCGCTCGTGAAGCTGTACGGAGCTACGGGTGAGGAGCGCTATTGGAAGCTGGCACTCTGGCTTCTGGAGGAGCGCGGACATGGACATGGGGTTGGCGCCATCTGGGATAAGGCAGATTGGGGACCAGCGTATTGCCAGGATGATGTTCCGGTACGGGATATCCGTGAAGTGAAAGGGCATGCCGTCCGGGCTATGTATCTGTACACGGCAATGGCGGATGTTGTAATTGCTTCGGGGAATCCAGAGTATCTCGAAGCGCTTGATCGGGTGTGGGCGCATACGGTCGAACGGAATATGTACGTGACAGGTGGCATTGGGCCGTCTGTGCATAACGAAGGCTTCACCCATGATTATGATCTGCCTAATGAATCGGCTTATTGTGAGACCTGTGCAGCGATCGCTATGGCCTTCTGGAACCACCGGATGAATCTGTTGCATGGCGATGGGAAATACGCGGATGTGGTGGAACGTGAATTGTTTAATGGGGCATTGTCGGGTATCTCGCTGTCTGGCGATCGTTTCTTCTATGTGAATCCGTTAGCATCGAAAGGCGAGCATCATCGGGTGGAATGGTTCCATACATCATGCTGTCCAACGAATCTTGTTCGGTTCCTGCCGGCGGTTGGCCAATATACGTATGCGGCAACAGTAGACGGTATTGCGGTTAACCAATATTTGAGCAGCGAAACGACTATTGAAGTGGAAAATGCGGGTAAAGTGTTGATTGCCCAGTCTACAGCGTATCCGTGGAAAGGCCGCATATCAGTAAGCATATCGCCGGAGCAGGTCAGTGAATTTACGGTACGGCTCCGCCTGCCGGGATGGTGCAGGAGTTATCAGGTATTCGCACAAGGTGAGCGTGTTCAAGGTGCGGAGGCGCTGGCGGAGAAGGGCTATCTTGTTCTCAAGCGTCACTGGGCACCAGGTGATACGATTGAACTAGAGATGGATACTCCAGTTGAAGTGGTCCGTTCACGGCCGGAAGTGGAAGAGAATCGCGGTCGAATCGCATTCCAGCGGGGGCCGGTTGTGTACTGCCTCGAGCAGTCCAGCAATACCGGACTAAGCTATGATGACTTCGCGATGAACGCGCATGAGCCATTTGTTACGGAACATCGTGAAGATTTGTTAGGTGGTGTAACGGTTCTGCGAGGAAAGACGGCAGAAGGCGCGCTCTGCGAGCTTATTCCGTATTATACATGGGACAATCGGGAAGCTGGATTCATGCAGATCTGGCTGCGCGAAGCAGAGGATCGGAATTTGTATCGGTAGAGAATTATAACGGGAAGAGTTGTCTAAGTGGCTGCAGATGAGCCACATAGACAGCTCTTTTTTTATTGTGATTCCTTGCGTTTCCATGATCAATCCGAGCCAGGTGGAATATGCTGTTAATAGGCCGTTTGTAGTTCTGTTTCCTGGAAGCAGCGGTGAAATCTATTTCTCAAGATGATAGGGTTATGTTAAGATTAATACATATTAAACCAAATGATGGTTGAAAATCAGGGGGTTGCAATGGGGAAAATCTTTTTACTATTTGTTTTTTTTACATGGTTGTTTGGTAACCCAATAATTGCAATCTTGGTGTTGTTATTTATTGTATACGTTATAGAACGGAGATTTATTGGATTAACGCCTAGTCTGCTGAAGCCAATTCGCCGCTCCTCCAGGTTAAAGAAGCTGAAGCGCCATATTGCGCAGTCTCCTAACGATACATCCTCCAAAGTGGAGATTGCCAGAATATTAATCGAAAAGAAAAAATACAACGAAGCATTAAGCCTGCTTGCACCACTCGAGCGTATGCTTGATGATTCCGCTGAATATTGGGATGATCTTGGTCTTTGCCTCATGCAGACCGGTAAGTCGGAAGAAGGCGAAGCAGCCATGAGTAAAGCGCTCTTGCTTAACCCTAGAGTCAAATATGGAGCTCCTTATCTAAGACTGGCCGCCTATTACTCGAATCAAGATGCGGAGAGAGCTCTTTCTTATATCGAAGCGTTCCAGGAAATCCATTCCTCTTCCTGCGAAGCTTATTACCGTCTCGCGGCTATTTATGAGCAGATGAACCGGAAAGAAGATGCAAAACAAGCGGTTCAGGAAGGGCTTCGAATCTACCGTTCTTTGCCAAGATATAAGAAGCGGGTGGAACGCAAATGGGCTATACGTTTGCGTATACGGCGAACCCAAGGTTGATGGAAACAATTTCAAGGTTCTTTTACCTCAAGCCTTATTGTTGTTTCAATGAAAATCATCCATAATCGAAGTACATTACAGGAGACTTAAAGGAGCATCATATGCCGCGCAATACTTGGCTCATGGCAATTAGCTTGAGCGTTATTATCGTTTTACTTAGCAATGTTGCTTATTATTTTCTAACCAAAAAAACGTTGGAAGACGCGCTAAACCATGAGATGCGAGCTGTTGCAAAGCAAATTGAATTTTCTGTTGAGCAATCCCGGCTTGGTTCTGAGAAATTTCAGGAGCAGATTGGGCGGGAGCTTCGAATAGTTGCCATTGCAGCGCAATATGCGCTGGACCCAGATGTAGAGAAGGTAACGAATGAACAGTTAAAAGAATTAAGCGCGAAGATTGGCGTCAGCCATATCACACTGATGAAACGGACAGAAGACAACATTATATTGTACAAGTCATCTGACGAGAATGAGCTTGGCAAAGGAACAAAAACCTGGGATCCCTGGTACGTTGCCTTTAATCAACTATTTGATGACAAGCAAGTGAAGATCGATTGGCTTGGGCAGACGCTTCCGAACTTCTGGAGCGGACCGTTTGAGGTAGCCTCGACAGACCCCGATCATATATACAAATGGGGCTATTATCACGACGGAACAACCAACTATATTATCGATCCATACGTCAACTATACGACTCTTGCGGAATATGAGAAATTAACGGGTACAAATCAATTAATTGATAAGTCGATTAAGAACAGCGATTCCTTACTGGAAGCTACCGTATTTAATCCGTCTACGTTTGGTAAAGGCTCGTTTGATACGGTGAATGAAGACGGTGAAGTACAGGGGCATTTATTGCAAAAGGATATCTTTTATGGATCCTATCTTTATGAAGCAGACAACGATGTTCAGAACGTAACGAAAGCTTATAAATCAGGAAACGTTATTTCGGCTAAAGAGAACATAAACGGCAAGCATGTGCTCAAAATGTTTATTCCTGTCCTGACAGCAGATAACGGTGCCAGCATTGTCGATGAGAACGGTGAACCGATTCATGGATATGTTCTTTCATTAGTTTCCGACTATCAGGTTATTCAGGAAAGACTTGATTCCCAGTTCTTGAACATTGCTATTGTTATTTTCCTTATTACGGGAATAAGTATTCTGATAGCGACCTTCGCTATGCGTTATTTCCATCAGTCTCGTGAGAAGATGGTTCAAGTGACGCAGCAGACTTATGTAGATGAGATCAACAGCATGTTCCAATCAATCCGGGCACAGCGGCATGATTTTCTAAATCATGTTCAGACGATCCATTCACTCGCAGAGCTTAACAAATCGAAGGAGCTTGTCGCGTATACGAAGGAATTAACGGGTGAGATCCGGTTGATGAACGATATTATCAATATTGGGAATCCGGCTATTGCGGCCTTGATCCGTTCTAAGATTTCGCAGGCAGAGAGCTATCGGATCGCCTTCAGCTGTTCCTTTAGCGGACTTAACCGTCTGGAGATGGGGCTAAAGACGCTGGATGTGAACCGTATGCTTGGCAACTTGATTGATAACGCTTTTGATGAGGTAATGAAATATGCGGAGGATTCACGTGAGGTCGAGCTGTCCGGACGACAAATGGACGGATTCATTGAGTTTTGTATCAGCAACACCTGCATGAACGCACATGAAGTGAAAGACAAGCCTTTGTTTGAAGCAGGCTTCACCACAAAAAATGATGCTCATCAAGGGCTTGGCTTATTTACAGTCAAGTCGATTACGGAGCATTATAAAGGCACGATCCAAGTTAATGTGGAATCAGAGAACCGTATTACGTTCTATATTCGTATCCCGCACTAATGAATACCTTCATAATCAGCAGTCCATTGGCTCAGGTTGAGAGTCAATTGGGCTGCTTTTGTCTTTTCAGAGGGGGCATTTTTTGTGGTATACTAATAAGATGCTAGGTGAACGGAAGAAGGCGGGTGAAATAGCTTGGCAAGTCTTGATGATAAGCTTCATACAGCGCTTGAACACAGTCTAGGTCAGCATTTGCACGAAGATATCATTCGCCGCGGATGGGATTATTATCGAAGCGGCCAGGTGCTGAATGTCAAACAAGCGGATGAAGATACCTTATACGGTGCTGTACAAGGTTCAGATGTTTATTCGGTTTTGCTTGACTCAGACCAATTTCGATACAGTAAATGTACGTGTCCCTTTAATGATTATTGCAAACATATGGCGGCCGTTTATTTTGCCTATTGTCATAATCTGGACGGTGAATCTGCGGCGCAGGCAGCTTATGACCGTATTCTAGGTGTTGATCAGAAACCGCAGCGGACATCGGTCACTGTGAGCGTTCCGAAATTCAGCGGCAGGCATGAGCAGCCATCCGATGATGCTTCTCCATGGGATTGGGGACATTGGATGGAGGAGGAATATGGCGAGACGTGGCGCAGCTGCCGCCATTCCCTCCATTCGCTGCAGCCTGTGCTGTCGGCCTTGAAGGGAACGACCAAGCATTGGGACAAACGAAGCCAAAGGCTTCATTGGATGAGTGTCATCTTATTTGTTCTCGATCAGGCGGAGCAGGCTATCAAGACGGTCGATACTTTCAGCCGTTATTATCATGAAATGTCGTTTCTACGCATGGCGGAGCCATGGGTGGAGCATTATTATACGCTTGTACTCGAGATGCAGCCGTCAGAAGTCATCGGACTTGACCGCAGATGGATCAACTATGTGGCTGACTATGCGAAGAAGAGAGCAATGAAAAACGAGCAGCAGCTGTTTGATTGGACCTATATTTATTTGGCGATCTGCGAACGGATGGCAGAGGATACCGAGTGGTATGAGCAAGAGCTTGCTTCGATGACTCGGGAAGAGCATAGGGAAGATCCTGTTGATCTGACGTTCGTGCATACTGCTGCAGCGATGTTATGTTTCTTTGGCAGAGATGACGAAGCGGCACTATCGCATTTTGGCAAGACCGATTTCGCGCGTTCACAGAAGGTCATCTATCCTTGCGTTGCACAGCGTCTTGAAGAAGGCGACTGGAAGGTAATCGGCGAGTGGATGGGCTTCTTATATGAGAATATATCCAAGGTGAAAAATGCACGGACGATTGGTCCGTTTATGACATTATGCAGAAGAGCAGATACCGATCAGCCGGATGAACCACGCTGGACCCGGTATATGGTGGAGCTTCTGCCGCATTCCTATTCCGATTTGTCGGATCATTGGCTGGCTGTGAAGAAATATGAGGAATGGGCAGACCTCCAGCTGCTCATCGGAATGAGACCAGATGATCTAGGTATTCAGAATGTGCGGGAAGTCGCGAAAGTGGCTCCGAGCGTGATGATTCCGCTTTATCATCAGTCGATTGATGAGTGGATCAATTCGCGTAATAGACAGGGATACCGCATGGCCGTGAAAGAATTGAAGAAGCTCGAGAAGCTGTACAAAGCGGGCAAAGGTGCAGAAAAATGGGACCGTTACCTTGCTGGTATCGTGAGCAAGAATCAACGGCTTCGAGCGTTTCAGGAAGAGCTCTGGAAAGGAAAAATCGTAACATGAAATCATTCATCGGCGCTCGAACGTTAGTGGTGGACGGATATTGGAAGCAAGGTGAAACAGCAGAAGAAAGTGCGATCATATTGGCTGCGGCTGAACGGTCCGAGAATTCGGCTCGGCTCAAACCGGTGCTCTTCGCATGGCATCAAGCATCCTGGTATGGTGCTGAGGTCGAGGATATTGAGATTGAGGGCGGCAAAGCACTTAAGCTTTCTCCACTTATTGCCATTGATTATTTATCCTCTCCGCAGCACGTACGTCTCCTTCAAGTGGAATGGACAACGAGGTTGCAAGGCTTGTTGCAAGTGGCCGGTCTGCTGCGTCAGGTGCTGCTTCACGGATGGTTTCAGCCAGACTGGGGACGCTGGTCGGAGTATCGAAGGGCTTGGCGAATGGAAGTTCCGGCCGAGGAGAAAGATTTTCTGGCGGCTTGGGAGCAGCAGACAAGAGATGCTGGGGTAGTTGGCGTAGAGCAATGGTTAAGTGAGGCAGTCGAAGAAATTCTGGCCCAAAATGATCATGCTGCCAGCGCTTGGCGCAAAATAGCTGCGGCAGCAGGCGGTGAATCCTTGCTGCTTCACAAAGCGGCCGATGAAGAAGATTGGCTGATTGCTCTTGGGCTGCATAAAGATACAATGCCGTTTAAGGTTGCCCTTCAGCTTGCAGAGCCTGTAGAAGGGGCGAGCTGGCAGCTGCGTCCGGCTTTGCAGGATCGGAATGGCGGACCGTGGATTTCTGTGGTACAGGTGAATGGGCAATGGCAGGCCATGTTCGATCAGGACGGCCTGCTGCCTGAGGATTGGATGCCGCATCTGGAGACTAGGCTTGCGAAAGAGCAGGGGAAATGGCTTGCTGCCCTGCCGGACTGGAGAGATGAGGCGAACCCGGAGAAGTTTCGTGTTCAACTGGGAGATAATGATGCCTGGTACTTCATGGAGAAAGCAAGTTTACAGCTGCTCGAGGCAGGCTGTCCGGTCCTTCTGCCAAGCTGGTGGGAAGCCGTGCGTTCACGCCGCTTGAGGCTGAAGGCGAAGATGAAGTCCTCGGTAGGCTCCGATACGCAGCCGATGTTTGGTCTTGATCAGATCGTCCAATTCGATTGGAAAATGGCACTGGGCAATATCGATTTGACCGAATCAGAGTTTATGCGACTAGCCGAAGAAAACCGCAGATTGATGAATATCGGCGGGGAATGGGTGCATCTTGATCCGCAGGATGTCGCACAAATTAGGGATTGGATGACAAAGGTCGGCAAACGCAAAGGCATGTCCTTCCGAGATGTGATGGAGATGCATTTGATGGGCGGCTCCGCCTTGGAAGAGGGAGAAGATGCTTCGGAAGGCCTTAGAGCTGAAGTTGAGCTGAATGATCATTTGATGAGATGGCTTGAACAGCTGCAGCACACGGCTGAAATTCCGCTTGTTGATATTCCGGAAAGCTTTCTTGGATCACTTCGCCCTTATCAGCATCAAGGGGTATCCTGGATGTTATTCCTGCGCCGGTTTGGTCTTGGCGGCGTGTTAGCTGATGATATGGGTCTTGGTAAGACCATTCAATTTATGGCCTATCTGTCGTATGTGAAAGAGCATGGCGATAAAAGCTTTGGTCCTTCTCTCCTCATCTGCCCGACCTCGGTAATCGGCAACTGGGAGAAGGAGCTTGAGAAGTTTGCACCAACCTTGAAGGCTTACCTGCATTATGGTCCAAAGAGGGAGAAAGGCGAGGCATTAAGAGAAGCGATCGCAGACTCGGATCTGGTCATTACCTCATACTCCCTTGCTCAAATAGATGAAGAAGAGCTGAATCAGATTGATTGGGATGCTTTATGTCTGGATGAAGCTCAGAATATAAAGAATGTATACACGAAGCAGTCAACCGCTATTCGTGCGCTGCCCGCACATCATCGACTTGCGCTTACGGGTACACCGATGGAAAATCGGCTTACTGAGCTGTGGTCGATCTATGATTTTATAAATCCAGGTTATCTTGGTAGTATGGGTGAATTCCGCAAAGCGATTGTTCTTCCAATTGAACGTAATCGTGATGAGGAAGTAATCAGTGGTTTGCAGCGTTGGGTGAAGCCGTTTATGCTTCGCAGGGTGAAGAAGGATCCAGCTATCCAGCTGTCATTGCCAGACAAGAATGAATCAAAAACGTATTTGACGTTAACAACAGAGCAAGGCGCTATCTATGAGAATATTGTCGCCGACCTGCTGGAGAAGCTGGATAAGCTTGGTCCAATGCAGCGCCGCGGACTAATCCTGGCATCACTAACAAGGCTGAAGCAGCTTTGTGATCATCCCGCTATGCTTAACGAGGAAAGTGATCAGCAGTGGGACGACACTCGTTCGAATAAAGTGGCTCGATTGCTGGAAATGGTTGAAGAGATCGCTTCTGAAGGAGAACGCTGCCTGATCTTTACCCAGTTTGTTGATATGGGGAAGCAGCTGAAGAAGCTGCTCGAAGAACGGCTTGAGCTGCCTGTTCCTTATTTACATGGCGGTGTGCCAAAAGCAAAGCGGGATGAGATGATTGAGAAGTTCCAGAATCCTGAAGAGCCTTGTTGTGCATTTGTACTTTCGCTGAAGGCTGGCGGTACAGGTCTTAATCTGACGGCCGCGAACCATGTGTTCCATTTCGACCGCTGGTGGAATCCCGCAGTTGAGAATCAAGCGACGGACAGGGCATTCCGGATTGGCCAGACGAGGAAAGTACAGGTTCATAAATTTATTACGTTAGGCACGCTTGAAGAGAAGATCGACGAGATGATCGACCGCAAGCAGCAGTTGAACGAGCAGGTTGTTGGTCAGTCTGAGCAGTGGATCACCGAAATGTCTACGGATGAATTGAAAGAACTATTCGCACTTCGTAAAAACTGGTTAAAGGGATGAGGGGGATAAATGTCTGAGGGCAAGGATAAATGGGCTAAAGCAATGAGCGAACGGCATACCGGCCTCCCTAAGCCGGATGAAGAAGGCGTTAATCAAGAAGTGTCAGGTTCTGAGCAAGGAAATGAAGAATGGAAAGCTTTCTATGAGGCAATTAAAGCTCATGTTATCGATATGCGTAAGTAATATGTGACCTATCATTACACAGTCTGTCGGAAAAAGTAACCCGAGAGGCTGTGTTTTTTTATCCCTATTTCGAAAAATAATAGAATTGTATCCCTCGTCGGGCTTATTTTCGACCTCCCTCGCCCTTACACAGCGAACTTATAATAAGGGTGCAAGGCAAACAAGCAACATTATATCGAGGAGGTCTTCTTAAATGAAAAAAAGTACTTTGCTCATCGCCACATTGCTTGCATCATTCACCATGGTCGCTTCAGCTTGCGGATCAAACAATAATAATGGTGGTAATAACACTCCTGCAAGCTCAGAAGCTTCGCAAGAGCCGGCAGCTACAACAGAAGCAACACCAAGTCCGGAAGCAAAAGATGTGACCTTATCTCTGCGCCACACGCAAATCAAAGAGACGAGCAAAAACCGCCTTAAAATTCTCGAAGATGTTGTGAAGAAAACACAGGACGAAAACCCTGGCCTTACATTCAAGCTGGAAGGGATCGACGAAGTTGTTAACCGCGACCAAAAGCTGAAAGCGGAAATGACAGCAGGCAACCCGCCTGATATCTTCGAAGTATTCGGCGGTGCTGACCTGAACCTTTATGTTAAAGCAGGCCGCATGCTGGACCTTACACCAATCATTGAAGAGCTTGGTATTAAAGACAAATTCGCCAGCCTTGACGAGTTCACGGTTGACGGTAAAGTATACGGCTTGCCATTTGGCGGCTACTCGGAAGGTATTTTCTACAACAAAAAAATCTTTGCTGACCTTGGATTGTCCGTCCCTACAACTTGGGATCAGCTGATCGAAGTTGCTGACAAGATCAAAGCAGCAAAAATTACACCACTTGGTCTTGCAGCAAAAGACGGCTGGGTAAATGGTATGCTCTGGAACACAGTTATGGAGCGTAACGTAGGTATCGACGGGTTCAACAAGCTCGTTACAGGCGAAGCAAAATGGACGGATGAAAACTTCATTAAAGGCTTCACGAACTACGCGGATCTCGTAAACAAAGACTACTTCACAAAAGGTGCACTGGGTCTTGCTTATGCGGATCAAGGCGCTCAACTGCTCTCTGGTAAAGCTGCAATGGTATTCACAGGCACATGGGATGCCAGCCGCTTCACAGGTGAAGAAGCAGGCGACTTGAAAGGCCAAATCGGCTACTTCAACTTCCCATCAATCGCAGGCGGCGCAGGTGACCAAACGTCGATCAATGCATCGTACTCGAACGGCTTTGGCTTCTCGGCTAACCTGAACGAAGATCAAGTTGCAATGGCTAAGAAATTTATCGCTAACTTCTACAGTGAAGAGATTCAAAAACGTACGCTTCTTGAAGACAAAGTTCTTCCTTCTATGAAATTGTCTGACCTGTCCGGCGTAGATCCGCTGATCTCTGAAGTGCTGACGGTTATGGCTAACGCTTCTACTTCCTGGAAAGCTTATGATGCTATCGTTCAACCTGCTGTAGGCGCTGTTGTTAACGTAGGTTTGCAGGAGCTGATCGGTAAGGTGAGTAAGCCTGATAAAGTAGCTAAGGATATTCAAGCCGCACAAGACAAGGCTAACGCTGCTGCTAAGTAAGACCGCTGCGCGAAAGAATTTTTCTTCCGATCGCCATTGCCCCCGAATTTCTTTATTCCAATCCGCTAGCGGATGAAATTCGGGGACAAAAGCGAACGTTTCACTTCTCCAGAATGATTCTTTCGCTCCGCTAATGCGGCGCGTGAACATCCTAAACACTTTACAGGCAAGGGAAATAGGAAAAGGAAAAAGCTAAGGTTTTTTACGAACCTTAGCTTTTTTAAAGGAAGGAAGCAGGAGGCGAAGTTATGAAGGCACTCAGAAATCCGTTTACTTATATCGCGTTCATTATTCCAACGCTTGTATTATACGCTTTGTTTTTTGTTTATCCGGTAATCGTATCGTTCGTTTATGGGTTCTATCAATGGGACGGCATTACAGATAAGGTGTTTATCGGCCTGGATAACTTCACAAGGCTGTGGGAAGATGAAGTGTTCTTGAAATCGCTTGCAAACAATTTCTATTTTATGGCGTTCTCCTTAGTCGTGAATATTCCGCTCGTCTTCCTTATCTCGATCTTGATCAGTAAGGTTGGTCGTATGCGTGACTTCTACAAGTCGGCTGTGTTTGTGCCGGTCGTGATCTCGACCGCAACGGTCGCTATATTGTTTGGTGTGTTGTACAACTATGATTCGGGCCTCATCAACCAGTTTATCCGTTTGGTAGCACCTGACAGCTGGGCGCGTGAATGGCTGTCGGATCCGAAGCTTGCAATGCTGTCCATTCTGATCGCTAACGCATGGCAGAACATTGGATTCTTTATTGTCTTGTGCCTTGCTGCCATCTTGAACATCCCGAAGGAAATTGTAGAAGCTTCGAAGATTGATGGTGTAAACGGCTGGACGGAAACCTGGAGCATTACTCTTCCGCTAATCAGACCCGTACTGTTCGTCATGCTGCTCCTTAGTGTATCCGGCACGATGAAGGTGCTTGATATCGTTCAGATTATGACCAATGGCGGTCCATTCCAATCGACCGAGGTTATGTCCACGTATATGCTGAAGGTTGGCTTCCGTTCAATGGAGCTTGGTTATGGCAGTGCGATTGGCGTAACGATGTTTATTCTGATTCTCGTGCTGACGGGCATCCTGCAAAAACTGACGAAGCATGAGGAGGTGCAGTACTAATGAATGCAGCATTAACTGGACTGCGCAGAGGGAAGTTCTGGATTCACTTTTCGCTCATTGTTTATATCGTTGCTACCTTATTCCCGCTTGTGTGGCTGCTCATGTCTTCCTTCAAGACGAGTCGTGAAATTACCGTGAATACGTGGGCTTTCCCGAAGCATTTCAACTTCGATAACTACAGGCAGGCTTGGGATACGGCGAAAATCGGTCTTTATGCCTGGAACAGCTTCTATGTCACGATCATCGCCTGTCTGGTTACATTGCTGTTTGCAGCGATGACATCATTCGCTTTATCGCGTATGAAATATTCCCGAATGAACAAAGCCGTGTACCAGTTTATTTTGTTCGGATTGCTTGTTCCACCGGGCGCATTGTTTATTCCACTGTACCGTTTGATCCAGCAATTGAGTGTTGGCGGCATCCATTTATACAATTCGCATTTCGGCCTTATTTTGGTATACTGCACATATGCATTGCCCATTACGGTATTTATTATTTATGCCTTTATGCTTTCGATACCTAATGAGCTTGAAGAAGCGGGAATTATGGACGGGCTTTCAGCCGGTGGATTGTTCATGAAAGTTGTCCTTCCGGTCTCGTTACCTGCACTTGTGACCGTTACGATTCTTAACTTTATTGGAAACTGGAATGAATATATATTATCGCAATTATTTATTACATCCGAATCGCTTCGCACACTGCCTACAGGTATGGCGAGCTTTAATGATGGCTATCGCACGAACTTTGCCGCTTTGTCGGCTGCCGTTATTATGAGCATTATCCCTGTGCTGGTCGTGTACTTCTTCTTGCAGAAGCAAATTATTGAAGGCATGACGGCAGGAAGCGTGAAGGGCTAAGACGATCGGAAGGGGCCCGCTAGATGAACTTGAGACCGAAATTGATGCTTGCTTTTATTCTTCTGGTCGTATTCCCGATGATCGGATTAGGCATTGTGTCTTTTCTTAATACGGAATCCGTGCTGGAGAAGAAATACAGCGAGCAGACTGAAATATCGCTCAAGGCTGTCGGTGGGAATATTAAATACTTTTTCAAAGAGCTTGACCAGCTCTCAGACGGTAATTTAACGAGCTCCGAGGTGCAGGATACGCTGAATTACAGCAAATATTATTCGAGCGATGATGCCAGCACCTTAATTGCGATTAACCAATCGGAAAAGGAAATGAAGCGGATCTTGTTCCAGCATCCTGCAGTCAGCTATGTAGTGCTGTATGCGATGGATGGGACGATGTTCCGCACCTTCCGCAATGATCCAACGACGTTTCGTCCGATTGCCTTCGAAGCATTAAAGGTCCAGCCTCTCTATAATGAAACGATTCAATTAGGCGGACGTCCAAAATGGATCGGCCCATATGAGCATCAAGAGCTGACAGGGGTCGAACCACCTCTATTTACCCAACTAAGGTTAGTAAAAGATTATGAGACACTGGATGATTTGGGTCTGATGATCACGCAGTATAAGACAGAAGAAGTGTATTCCATGCTGAATACCTTCTTGAATCCGAAGGCTGAAGGCCAAACCTCCCGTTATGTGATTGTGAATACAGAAGGGCTTGTTATGCTCGACAGCGGCAAGCATTTCGAAGGAACCAATATTGCGGATTACTCCAGCGAGCTGCCGCAGAAGACAGTGGATTATTCAAGCTCCAGGCTGCGATTTGATGGGGAAGACAGTCTTGTTTCTTCCTATAATCTTGGCTTTAACGGCTGGGTTCTGGTATCGGTCAAATCATGGGATTCTTTAACGAATGAGAATGAACGTTTTGTACAGTGGATAGGAATGATCACAATCTTCTGTATTTTATCAGCAATTCTATTTAACATCTTCTTCGTGAACCGGGTCGCTAAAAGTATTATTAAAGTCGTTCGCAAAATGCGGCTTGTTGAGCAAGGTCTGCTTGATATTCGCGTGAATGCGCAGGGTAAGGATGAGACGGTACTGCTCGCGAACAGCTTCAACAGTATGGTGGAGCGGATTGGGGAACTCCTGACCGAAGTGCGTACAGAGCAGGAACGAAAACAGCATGCCGAGATGATGCTCATGCAGGCACAAATTAAGCCTCATTTCTTATTTAATACCTTAGAGTCGATTAATGCGCTTGCCGCTCAGAATGAGGGCGGAAAGATCATGATGATGGTGCGGCGATTAAGCAACTTGCTTCGCACGAGCATGCACCATACGGAAGAGATTTTCATCGGGCAGGAGATTGAGCATGTCCGAAGTTACTTAGAGATTCAGAAATATCGATTTGAGGACTTATTTACTTATGAATTGAATGTATCGGAAGAAGCGTTTGATTATTCGATCCTGAAGCTGACGCTTCAGCCGCTAGTTGAGAATAGCATTCAGCATGGCTTTGAAGGACTTGAGGATGGGAATGGCGTTATTAAGATCGAGGTAATCGTCGAAGCCTATCAGATTGTCATTATGGTTAGTGATAACGGACATGGCATGAACGAGCAGACGCTTAAAAAGTTCGCCGAAAGAGAGCAGCAGCCAAGTGGTAAACGGAGTAATGCCGCAGAGCTTGGGGAAAGACGGGGACTAGGGCTCCGCAATGTAGCGGATCGCCTACGTATTCATTATGGTCCATCTTACGGATTAAGGATTTGCAGCGCAGAGGGGTATGGCACAGTGATCCGCTGCACCATTCCGAAAAACAGAGGTGAACGATTATGAATGGCAAAGTATTGCTCGTAGATGATGAGCCGCATATCACCCGTAATTTGGAGAAGGTTATTCCATGGGAAATGCTTGGCTTAACCGTTGGTGGTACAGCGAAAAACGGGATGGAAGCTCTAGAGCTTCTGGAGTCCGAATCTTTTGATTTGGTATTATGTGATATTCGGATGCCTGTTATGGATGGACTGGAGTTAGTTCGGCATATAAGGGAAAAAGGGACAGAAAGCGACATTATAATGCTGTCTGGCTATCAGGATTTTGCTTATACACGGGCTGCCATTCAATATGGTGTGAAGGATTATGTCTTAAAGCCTATTCCTTATGACGAATTAACAGGAGTTATTGCCCGGGTAATGGCGAATCAACGTCAGAAACGGAAGCAGCAAAGCGAGGAGCAGCAGAAGATCGGCCGGATGATTGACCTTGCAAGCGAGAAGATCCTTTATGATATTCTAATGGATTATACGGAAGTAACAAGCGGGAACTGGCTGTTTAGCGGGGAAGAGCAGGAACTGGATAAGAGATATGTACTTATTGTGCTTGATCTTGATGTTAGCTCGGAGCGGACGAAGGATTGGCGGGAATGGTCGGATAAAGAACGGAAGCTGTGGAATTTCGCAGTATGTAATGTACTCCGTGAGAGGCTGCAGCAGAACGGCCTGCATCATGCGGTCATTCAAATTCGGGATGGCGAGTGGTGCGTGCTGATTGAATGCGAGCAGGCGTCACCTTATGATTTGAAGCAAATTACAGGTTGGACAGAGCTTCTGCTTAGTGCGGTGAAGAATCACGTCAAGTTGTCTTTGTACGCAGGTATTTATCGCGAATATGCTGAAGTGACGTCCCTTTCCCAAGCCTATAAGCTGGTTCAGCAGGGGATGCAGCTTACGCCAGTTCAAGAGCATATTGCAGTCTATCCGGATGAACGGGTTGGCTCTTCGCGGGAAGATCAAGCCTTCTGGGATACGTCCGAGAAGCTGATTGGTGCGGTAAAGCGCGGCGATACGACTGTCGTTGATGATGAGCTGAAGCGGCTGACGACTCAATTGCAGCGGATGAATGAGACCTCGCTTGGACGCTTCAAGCCAATGCTGCATTTCTTCGTGCTAAACCTGATGCGCGAGACGAAGGAAATGGGGATTTTCTCTCGGGATCAGGAAGATTTGCTCTGGCTGAAGCTCGACAGGCGGTTTGGTATTAAGGATCTTCTGTCCGTTATCTTGCAGGTGACGAAGGCGGTTGCCGAGAAATCGACGGATAAAAAGAAACAGTCTGAACGCTCCATGTCGGAGGCTAAAGCTTTCCTTAGCCGGAATTTGTATCGTGATTTGAGCGTAGAGGAAGCAGCAACTCATGTGGGCTTAAGTACCTCCTACTTCAGCTTGTTGTTCAAACAGACCTATAACGAGACGTTTATTGAATATGTCACCCGCGAACGGATGGAGAAGGCGAAATCGCTGCTGGCCGATACGATGAAAAGCATCGCGCAAATCGCCAAGGAAGTTGGTTATGCAGAGCGGCGGTATTTTACGAAAGTATTTATGAAATATACAGGGGAAAATCCGACGGATTACCGGAATAAGCATCAGCAGAATCCGGCTGGACTTGAGGAGCAGGAAGCAGAATAGCGCTGAAAGTAGGGGACGGGGAATGGGAGAGTTGTCTTGGAACAGCTGGACGCTGCGGGAGAAGGTTGGTCAGCTGTTTGTGTTTGGGTTTCATGGGTATGAACCAACCGAGCAGATTACTTCTTTAATTGAAACATACGGCATTGGAGGAACCATCTATTTTGGACGTAATGTTCAGAATGCAAGGCAGGTTCATCAATTGTCCAGCTCACTGAAGGATATTGCCAGCCGTGCAGGCAGACCTAATGTACTAGTTGCCATTGACCAGGAGGGCGGCATGGTTGCCCGTATTGTAGATGGCGTGACGTTGATGCCTGGTAATATGGCTCTTGGTGCAACAGGTTCGGCAGAAGGTGCGGGTGAAACGGCTCGTGTATGCGGTGAAGAGCTCCGTCTGCTTGGCGTCACGATGAACTATGCGCCGTGCCTTGATGTAAATAATAATCCGGATAATCCCGTTATTAATGTTCGTTCTTATGGTGATCGTCCGCAACTGGTTGGAGAGCTGGGGAAAGCGGCGCTGCTTGGTTATCAAGCATCCAAAGTAGCTGCAACCGTTAAGCATTTCCCGGGCCACGGGGATACATCGGTTGATTCGCATCATGCTTTGCCGGTGCTGCCTCATAGTCGTGAACGGTTAGACGCCATTGAACTGGCACCCTTCCGTGCTGCAATTGAAGCGGGAACAGCTGCTATTATGACCGCACATGTCTGCTTGCCTGCACTTGATCCATCGGGAAAACCGTCGACGTTGTCGCAGCCGGTATTAACAGGTTTGCTTCGTGAAGAGCTGGGCTACACAGGGGTTATCGTGACGGACTGTCTCGAAATGGACGCCATCGATCAGTATTATGGTCCTGAGAAAGGTGCAGTACTTGCACTTCAAGCTGGGGCGGACATGGTGCTAGTCTGTCATACGTATGAGAAACAGGTCGCAGCGCTTGAAGCTGTTGTTGCAGCAGTTGAAAGCGGCGAGCTGACAGAGGCTCGTATCGATGAATCATTAACCCGGGTAATGCAGCTGAAGCAGGACTATGAAGTGGATGCAGCGCTGGGTTCGTGGGAAGAAGTAGAGTCTGCCATTGGGACTGCTGCGAATAAAGCTGTTGCTCGGCAGTGGAGCGAAGCCTCTGCGACGCTTGTGAAGAACGAAGGTGCTCTGTTGCCGCTTCGCCGTGAGGGCCGTACTTTGGTATTATGGCCGGATATTAAGCCAGTTTCAGTTGCGGATGAGATGTTATCTGGTGACGGAACATTGGGTGATTATTTGGCAGTGCGGCTTGATCAGGTAGAAGAGCGCTCTATGAATGGAACTGATCCACTGGCTGATCTGGAATCGTTCGAGCATATTGTAGTCGTCACCTATGATGCGACAAAACATCCAATCGAAGCGGATATTGCTCGTCAAGTTATTGCCAAAGCTGGTGACCGTACGGTTGCGGTTTCGGTCCGTAACCCGCTTGATTTGAACGTGTATCCTAATGCAAAGGCTTTTCTGGCTGTGTACGAATGCCGTCCGCTGGCGCTTGAATCAGCTGCTAAAGTGTTAACGGGAGAGCTTAAGCCAACAGGAAGTTTACCGCTGGAGCTATCCGCGCAATATCCGTTTGGCTGGAACGTAACGTTATAATACGAAATGCCTCTGATGGTAAGGACTGACCATTCAGAGGCGTTTTTTTATAGGCGGTTTATGTCCGGTAAGACGAGTATGTAATGTCGCATTTTCATAGTATCATGGAGGGAACTAAGTGAAAATCTTTTCCCTTCTTATTTTAAGCCAAGGCTCTAAGGTATAATGAACTGCAACTTATGTGCATCAATGGCTGCAAATTTATCTCAGGGGTGATATTCGTGGAATACCGGGTATTAGGACGTTCAGGTTTGCGGGTAAGTGAGGTCAGCTTAGGCTGCTGGGCAATAGGTGGTCCATCATGGCGGGATGGGGATCCAGTAGGCTGGTCGGGTAATGATGATAACGAGTCTCTTGCAGGTTTGCGCCGAGCTCATGAGCTTGGTATTAATCATTTGGATACAGCGGATGTATATGGCGACGGTCATTCAGAGAGAGTAATCGGACAATTTCTGAAGGATGTTCCACGTGAGTCTGTGGTCGTTGCTTCGAAGGTAGGATGGTTCAGAGGGACAGCACCTAATGCAATGCAGCCCGTACATATCCGTCATCAATTGGAGCAGACACTGACGAATTTAGGTACAGATCATGTAGATCTTTTTTATTTTCATAATACGAATTTTGGACCAAATGACCTCTATCTGGAAGAAGCAGCTGATACGATGCGCGAGCTTCAGAAAGAAGGCAAGGTTCGAGTGATTGGCCAGTCGGCCTACAGTTATGCGGATTTTATGCGGGTATGCCCGGTAACAAGGCCGGATGTTCTGCAGTTCCATTATAATGCCTTCGGCAATGAGTTCGATAAGCCGGGAACACAGCTGTTCCAATGGGCAGAACAAGAAAATTTGGGTATAGTGTTGTTTGGCCCTCTTGCACAAGGATTGCTGCTGGATAAATTCGATCCGGAGAATCCTCCTCAATTTGGTGAGGGAGATATTCGCTCGACGAATCAATCGTATTCCAAAGAGCGCTTGCTCGAAATTAGGAGACAGCTTCAGCCGTTGAAGGAGCACTTTGGCCACGAAACACAGGATCTGGTACGAGCGGCTATTCAATATGCGTTGGCACAATCCCCTAATGCATGTGTTATTCCTGGGTTTAAAAATATTCGTCAGGTAGAATCCAATGCCAGTGCTGCTGGCAGTCCGCTGACTGCACAAGAAGTCGAACTAATCAAACAATCGATTCGATAAAATGTACTGAAATAAATAGCCCCCAGAAGGGATGCTCATGGCGAGCAACCTTTCTTCGGGGCTTTTATGTCGTATCTATTATTCCAACCATTGCCGTGAGATCGTTGTATGGAAAATTGACTCCCGATGAGGATTCAGTGCATCTAGAATGCGATTATAGGTGAAGTCTTTCATCGGTCTTGGAAGATCATTGAGGGCATAGTAGCCGAGATCTAATATTTCATCTGAGCTTGGCTTTGGCTGCTGACCATCTCTAATCGTTGCGAGAAACACAAAATGATGCATGTCATACTCTGAATCGTAGTAAACGCCGGTTAATGCTCCAATATCAACTTGTACGCCAATTTCCTCCAGCACTTCTCTCGCTGCGGTTCCTTCAGCCGATTCATTAGACTCCGATTTTCCGCCGGGCAAATCCCAGTTATTCCTGCCGTAACTGTGCTTAACCAGTAGTACTTTGCCTTCTTCGTTTACTATAACGGCTGCCGCGCCCATTAACTTGTTCGACAAGATAATGCCTCCTTAAATGACGTTTCCAATTGGATGATAAATCCATACAAAAATGGTATTCGGTAAATTAAACCGTTATCCTGCAAAAGAGATAAAGGACCGTCAACTCAAATGAGTTAACCGGTCCTTTGTTTTTACAAATAACTATGACGTACCTTTAATTTTTGATACCGAATAATCCTGGAAGATCGTTCAGGAATCGGCCGATTGGTTCGGCCGCATACTCATTCCACGGTGCATCGAAGCAGCCGTACCCAAATACCAAATGCACATGGCCAGCCTGAACGGCTGGAAGCTTAAGCCACGCCTCACTTATCGAGAGTTGATGCCAACGAGCTTCAGCGGCTGATCCCCGTTCGATATGATCTCGAGGTCTTTTCTAATAATGAAAAAAGTATATTTCGTGAGAATGCCATCATGTATTTCGAAGCGGGTCGATACATAGTAACCCCATAGCAAGAAAAAGACGATAGCTGCCCAAAAAAAGTGATTGTGATAATAAAGTCCAAGAACGAATACGAGGAGTATGACTCCAAATATAAAGAGGGTACTGCCTTTAGCTCTTCTAAATGTCATGGTTGTCTGCCTTTCCGCTTACGACAGCTCATCTAATGTCATTCCCAAGCTTGGCGCCATATTAGCAAGGAACCAATCGGTTTCCGGCAAGCCGAGTCCCTCGAGGGAAGCTTGGATCTGTCCTTTGGCGACGAGAAATTCGCGGTTGCCGGTGGACACCTCGGTCAAGCATTTCAAATAAGCATCCAGCAGGTCAGCGGCTTTCACAATCTTATGGAGCTGCTGCTCCTCTTCGGACAGCGTCCCGTCTGGTTTCCCGAGCAAGGGAGCGTAGGCAGACTGTAGGGGCTCAGGCACCATCCCAAGCATTCGCTCTGCGGCCATCGCTTCAATCTCGCGGAAGCTCGCTAGCATTTTCGGATTATGATGCTTAACTGGAGTTGGGATATCACCGGTGAATACTTCCGTAGCATCGTGAAATAAAGCTATCGTAACCGCACGATCAGCATTGTAGCTGCGGCCAAAGAAGCTGTTGCCAATCTCGCACAGCATGTGGGCGAGCAGCGAAACATGGAAGGAATGCTCCGCTACAGTCTCCTTGGTCGTGTTGCGCATCAAGCTCCAGCGTTCAATATATTTCAACCGGTACATATAAGCGAAAAAATGACTTTCCATTCGATTCGAAGCTCCTCTCCATTACGTATCTTTCCATTTGCTTATTTTACTATATCCTACCATATATGAGCTATACCACGGTTCGTTAGAGTAGGGATCAAATCACAGGTGAGGCAGCACAGATCGTGAATGGTCAGCAGTAGGAAAAAGGTCCTATAAATTTCCTATAAATTAATTCTTGTTTAAATGTATAAAAATTATTAGAATGATGAAAGGGTGAAGGAAATAAAGCTTTTGCCTTATACTAAGATGCTTCTGACTAACGACTAATTCGGCATTAATGAACCAGAGATGGAGCTGGACATAAGCCTAAATAAGAGTTGTTCACAACAACTTTTATTTAGGCTATTTTTATTTCTATTTCTACTTACTATTAAATAACTGCAGCTACTGAGGATGGGATTTTTGGACAAGAATGAAAAACAAATTCAAAGTGAAATTGCGAGTCATATTGGAAGATTACTGCGTGAATCTTTTGGAAAAGGACCGCAATCAATTTATGTGAATATCAGCCGCCCGTTTATTGTGATATATCTTAGGAACTTCTTATCGCCAACAGAGAAGATCCTGCTTCAGCAAGATCAGGTTGATTCTGTTCGACATACAAGAGACTTAGTGATGAAGTCGTTAATACCGGAGATAAAAGCTTATTTGCTGCTAGCGGAAATGAACATTCGGGAATTTTATTATGACTGGGGATTCGATAACTATTCTGGCATCCTTGTTGGAATGGAATCAGACCGGCATTCCTTACTTTATAGTCCACAAGAGTGGTATGCCGGGAAAGAGGAACTGCACGGTGAAATGGAGAAGATCAGTCAGCAAATTCAAAAAAAACCGGAAGAAATTCGCTCCTATCTAATTAATGAAAGGACACTTCTAGTTGTCAGAACGGGGATGTTGATTAGCCTAGGCAAGGAATTGATCCGGCTAGGGTTTGAAGAAAGCTTGAAGCTGGCGGAACACAATCTGGAGAGAAGACATCTATTTAATAACAATCAACTTCAGAAAATATTTCAATCGCGAATTTCGGATATTTTTATGGACTGGAATTTTCATTTGGATAAAAGCGTGACCGTGTTTATTCTGAATCCAAGTAAATAGGAAATGGATATAATTTCCCAATCCGTGCATAATAAGTTTCGATTGTTTTATTCCAACTAAATAATTACAATAAATTTGGGGCGAAAGAAATAATGCTTTTGCCTGAACCTAAGGATGAAAAATCTTGGATAAACAGGCTGCTCAATCCGAAATAGCGAGCTATGTTGGCCGATTGTTAAGAGAGTCGTTTGGGAAAGGTCCACAATCGATTTTTGTCAGCATTAATCGACCCTTTGTAGTCCTTTATTTAAGAAGCTTCTTATCACCAACCGAGAAGATTCTTCTTGATCAAGGTCAAATCTACACCATTCAGTCGACTAGGGACTTGTTAATGAAGTCATTAATCCCTGAAATCAAAGCTTATCTGCTAGTGCTAGCAGGTATGAATATTCAGGAATTTTATTATGATTGGGGACTTCATAATCAGTCAGGGATTATGGTCGGTATTGAAGCTTCCGAAGAATATGGACAGTCCCGTCTGGAATCCGTGTATACAGGGAAAGAGCAGCTTGAATTAGAGGTTAATACAATCAGTCAACAGGTCGAGAAATGGCCGAGCGAATTGTATTCTTGTTTGATTAATGAAAGAACCCTGCTGGTTATTCGGATTGGAATTCTGATTAGCATTGAGAAAGAGCTGATTCGAATTGGTCATGAAGAAAGCTTAAGACTCGCTAAACGTAATCTTGAAAAGAGTCATCTGCATAATAATGGCCGTTTCCAGGAGTCTCTGAATGCAAAGGTAATTGATCTGTTTGTCGACTGGGATTTTCATCTGGATAAAAGTGTGATTGTGTTCATCTTACATCCAGGTCAATAAGTGGCGGCAATGAACCAGAGAGATCGCTGGGCATAAGCCTAAGTAAAAGCTGTGAATGCAGCTCTTATTTAGGCTTTTTTTTATGGTTACTTCGCGAAATGAGGGGGATATATGGTCCATTATTGTGAACAGAATGAGATTCTCGATCGAATCACGGATGCTGTCTTTGCACTTAATGACTCCTGGGAATTTACTTATATTAACGAAGCAGCACTACGATTAATGCCATATAAAAGGGAAGAACTCCTTGGTGAAAAAATATGGAGTATATTTCCGAGTACGGTTCAATCTACTTACTATGAACAGTATCATAAAGCGATGAACGATCAGATTCGGGTTGAATTTGATGCCTACTATCCACCACTAGCTTCTTGGTTTGAGATAAGAGTCTATCCATCCCCTAGCGGTCTTTCCATCTATATACATGATATTACGCAGAATAAAGGACTGTCCTTACAAAAGGAACAGCACTATGAGTCGCTATTCAAATATAATCCTGATGCTGTATTTGCCTTTGATACGGATGGCAATTATCTTCGGGTGAATCCAGCCATGGAGCAGCTGTTAGGATATAGTGCGGATGAGTTTTTAGGTATGTCTTATACTCCTTTGATACCTAAGGATGAACTGGAGAAGACAAAGGAGCATTTTCGAAAAGCAGCCAAGGGGATTACGCAGCATTATGAAACGAAGGCTTACCACAAAAACGGTCACATTATTGATGTTAAAGTAACCAATATGCCGATCATCATTAATAATGAAGTGGTGGGGGTATATGGAGTGGCCAAAGATATTACACAGGATAACCAACATAAGATGATGCTGTTACAAGCGGAAAAACTGACTGCAGTCGGGCAGCTCGCAGCTTCCATTGCTCATGAAATAAGAAATCCTCTTACTTCGTTAAAAGGGTTTATCTATCTTATCGAGCACGGAAGAAGCAAAAGCTATATAGAGATCATGAAGGATGAGCTGAAAAGAATTGAACTTATTACAAGTGAACTTCTTTATTTGGCCAAGCCACAAGCTCAGGAGTTTAAAAGAGAACACATAGGCCCGATTATTCAGGATGTTATTTTACTCTTGGGCTCACAGGCTTTGATACATAAGGTGGAAATCAATTACTCACAACTAGGTGACCTGCCTTCCGTACATTGTGTGGGGTCACAATTAAAGCAGGTGTTTATTAATCTTATCAAAAATGCCATGGAGGCTATGCCAGTTGGCGGGGAAATTAAGATTAAAGCCGCAAGCCTAGATGAGGATAATATTACGATCGATGTTATAGATCAAGGCCAAGGGATTCCTGAGGAGCTCATTTCCAAAATTGGATCGCCCTTTTATACAACCAAAGAAACGGGAACAGGTCTTGGCATGATGGCTACTCAACAAATCATTCATTCTCATGGGGGTACGTTGGAAATAACGAGCCGGGAAGGTCAAGGGACAACTATTCATATTACATTACCGGCAGATTTCTCCCATCCTGACGATGCGCTTACTCCATAAATAAGATATGATAAGGGGTAATTGACCATAATAAGTAAATGAGGGATGGCTTACGAGAGAATTTGGATTGAAATTCAACCAAAATTTCGAGCGGTGGATGTTTCTAATTATCCCGGGATCTCTTGTCCTGGGTTTTCTTTTTGCTGATCAGCTTCAGCCGATGGTTGACGCTGTTCCCTATTTGTTTGCCTACGTTACATTGACGATGGCGATTGGCTGCGGCATTCGTCAATTGGGCGAAGCGGTACGAAAGCCTGGCGTGCTGTTATGGACACTAATTCTGGCGCATTTGATCTCGCCATTAATTGCTTATGGAATAGGCAGCCTTATCTTCGGCGCAGCTTCCCCTTATGTTGTTGGACTTGTTTTATTTACGATTATTCCGCTTGGGGTATCGACTGTATTGTGGGTAGGGATGTCGGGTGGCAGCGTGCCGCTTATGTTGGCAATGGTTGTACTCGATTCTGCGTTAAGTCCATTTGTTGTACCGTTTGGCATTCATCTCTTCTTTAATACTTCAGTTGATATTGCGATTGGGCCGATTATGTTCGACTTGTTCGTCATTGTTGTACTTCCGACCATATGTGGAGTTGTTCTGTATGAGTCAAGCAAAGGGCGTATTCAAGACCGGGTCAAGCCAGTGGCGGCGCCAATCTCCAAGCTCTGTTTCGTAGCCGTGGTTGCCCTGAATGCCTCAGCAATTGCGCCATATGTCGATCAATTGAAAAGGGATATGGTGAAGCTTGTTCCTCTTGTTATTGTACTGGTAGGTGCCTGCTATGCAATCGGATACTTCGGAACAGCGAGACACAGCCGCAAGGATGTTCAAGTCACTGTCTCTTATGCAACGGGAATGCGCAATATTTCGCTTGGTATCGTGCTTGCACTTGGCTACTTCAGCCCTCTGGCGGCTGTGCCGGTCGTCCTGTCGATCCTTGTACAGCAGCCACTTGCGACAGTGCATCATTTTGTTTTACAAAAACTTAACAAAAACAAGACTAGCGATGCGTCGCATGCGCATGTACGATAAAACGAGTGACTATTAGGCAAGAGGAGATGAACGATTTGGCCATGAACAGCTTTCGCAATCGGCTTACTTTTACAATGATCATTATACTTGCGCTGTCCGTTACAGCTGCAGGTCTCTTCATGGCGAAGACGTTTAAAGATAATCATATTAACGCGCTGGAAGACAATATGGTACGTGAGATGCATATCATATTGGCCAAGACGGAATGGAAGCAGGGTGATAAAGCTTCGTTATTTCCGTACTTTACGAAAGAAGCAGAAAGCCTTCGAGACTTTACAGGTTCGAGGGTAACCTTTATTGCCGGTGATGGCACGGTGCTTGGTGATTCAGACCATGCTCCGGATACAATGGACAATCACAGCAAGCGGATTGAGGTGCAGGAAGCCCACAAAAAAGGGGTAGGTCGAGCTGTTCGGTCCAGTGCTACTCTGAAGGAAGATTTATTGTATGTAGCTATACCAACGAATGCTTCCGATCCGAACTCGAATGTCATCCGTCTTGCGATGAGCTTGAAGGAAGTGGATCAGAGCATCTATAAGCTGTGGACGGTGCTTATTATTGGGCTCCTTATTCTGTTTATCCTTGCTGCAATTGTCAGCTACCGTATTGCCTTAAGCTTGACCCGCCCGCTGGAGCAAATTACGAAGGTGGCGCAGCGAATCAAGCAGCTTGATTATAAAGCAAGGGTGAAAATTGAGAAGCACGATGAGGTTGGCGAGCTTGGTCATGCGATTAACGCCATGGCGGAGAGCCTCGAAGTTCAAATGACCCGAATTCGGCAAAATGAAAGCCAGCTGGAGAGCGTCCTCGATAACATGATCAATGGAGTTATGATGATTGATCCTAGCGGACGTATTCTGCTTATGAGCCGCCGTGCGGAAGAAATTTTAGGTTTCTCGGCACGTGAGCTGGTTGGCCGCAATTATGCGGAGGCGAAGCAGCAATATGAGCTGTCCCAGCTTATTCAAGAGGCACTTAGCAGTCGCGAACATATCCGTGAGGAGATTACGTTCTACTTCCCGGAAGAACGCCTGCTGGAGCTTAACCTTGTTCCGATCCATGGAGAAAATAATGAATTCAGCGGTCTGCTGCTTGTTCTTCAGGACGTTACTGCGATCCGTAGACTCGAGAGAATGCGCAGTGAGTTTGTCGCGAATGTCTCGCATGAGCTGAAAACTCCAATTGCAGCTGTCAAAGGTTTTGCCGAGACACTGCTTAGTGGAGCGGTAAACGATGAAGAGACAGCGCGTTCCTTCCTGCAGATTATTTTTGACGAGAGTGACCGTTTGAACCGACTTATTGGCGATATTCTGGCCCTTTCCAAGATTGAATCCAAGCGCGTTCCGATGTATTTCTCGCCAGTAGAGCTGGATTCCTTCATGATGAAGACAATCACGATGCTGGAGACAGAGGCAGCTCGGAAATCGATCATTCTGGATCTGCAGATCGAGCAAGGACTTTATGTCGAAGCAGACGAGGACCGTTTACGACAAATTATGATGAATGTTGTAGCAAATGGTATAAACTATACACCAGAGGGTGGCAAAGTCTCGGTTCATATTGCGAGTATCGATGAGGATCATATCCGAATTAAGATCAGCGACACGGGTATTGGCATTCCGAAAAAAGATTTACCGCGTATTTTTGAACGATTCTACCGGGTGGATAAAGCAAGGTCGCGCAGTTCAGGCGGCACCGGCTTAGGCTTGTCTATTGTGAAGCATTTGGTTGAGCTGCATAAAGGAACAATATCGGTAACGAGTGAGGTTGGCCTTGGTTCGACCTTCATTATCGAGCTGCCAGTTCTTCAGCAATAATCTGCCTAACTTAAAAGTTTACCCATTCTTCATGAAATCGTGATAAAATAAGGTAGAAAAATTGTGTCTAGGCTGGACAGGCTGGAGGTTATCATGTCGCATAAAGTATTGGTTATTGAAGATGAACCGACATTAGCTCGGCTTTTGTCGTATAATCTGACGCAAGAAGGTTATGCAACGACGGTTATTGATCATGGGGCAACGGGGCTGCAGACAGCTTTACAACGCACCTTCGATTTGATTATTTTAGACATCATGCTTCCAGGCTTAAATGGATTTGAAATATTAACACGTCTCCGTCAGAACGGCGTGAAGACGCCTATTATTATATTGACGGCACGTAATGCAGAGGAAGAAGTCGTTCAAGGGCTGAAGCATGGCGCTGATGACTATATTACGAAGCCGTTTGGTGTGGCCGAGCTGCTCGCACGTGTATCAGCAGTACTACGCAGGACTCAGTCGGATGATGTTGTGCCAATTGAAACATCGGAGAAGGTCATCACAGCTGGAGATTTATCGATTTATCCAGAGAAATACGAAGTGATTCTGAATGGCGAGACTGTTCCGCTTCGTCCGAAGGAGTTCGAAGTACTGCTATACCTGGTGCAGCGTCCGGGAATGGTTATTACACGCGATGACTTGATGAATGTTGTTTGGGGCTTTGATTACATCGGGGGACAACGTACGGTAGACGTTCATGTCAGCTCGCTTCGTAAAAAGCTTGAATTAGGCCAGACGGTTCAGATCGAATCGATTCGTGGTGTTGGATATAAACTTGTAATGTCGAAAAAACTCGTCACACCCAAGGGATAAGGGGGACGAGTTTTTTTGTTTAATTCTAAGAATTTATATGTTTATCCTATAAATATGGCTTAGAATTCTCCGGAATGAAACGCGCCTCTCCGCATAAGGACGGAGAAGTCGTTTCACCTTGGCTCATTGCCGGTTCCAATCGAGCATTTTACGTTGGAACTGCTTTGGCGAGCAGTCATTATATTTTTTGAACATTTTATAGAAATGGGCCATATTTGGCATTCCGATTCGTTCGCCAACCGCGGTAATACTAAGATCCTTGGTCAGCAGTATGCGCTCTGCCCATTTGATTTTCCGGTAATTAACGAATTCAGTGAAGGACATGCCAATCGTCTTCTTGAAAAACTTCACGAAGTAGTAGTAGCTCATATTGGCGATTTTGCATACTTCCTCAACTTGAATGCGGTCAGTCAGCCGATTCTCCACATAGTCGAGTACAGGCTTGAGACGGACACGGTCGAAGTCATCCTGTTCCGCAAGTGCCTTTCGATGATCGTTGCGCAGCAGCGCAAGCAGGATTTGCTTGATCAAGACGCTAACGGCAAGCTCATAACCGGTTTCTTTGCGTTCTGCCTCATGATGCAGCTGACGGATGAAGTCACCAATCTGCTTCTTCACAGCGCTGTTCTCTTGGAAAATATAATTAGCCTGGCTGAGCGGATTCTCCGTCTCGGAGAAATATCTCATATAGGCAATTGTGCTCTGATCAAAAAATGGCTCGAGTTCAAATTGCAAAACGATGTAATCCAGATGCCCGGCGCTTCGGTCGCGATGCAGCTGAGAGGCTCCGATTATAATAACGTCGCCTGCTTCAAGATGATAGCTTTCTTCTTCCACATCAACTTCAAGCTTGCCTTTCATAATATATAGCAGCTCAAGCTGCCGGTGATAATGCCAGTTAGTCAGGTCGTCATCCTTTCGAATCGGCTGCCAGACCCGCAAGGATAACAAAGGGTTCTCATAGACAACTTTCTCGTTAAACGGTTCCACCCTTGCTAGTCCCACCTTACGCTGTAGTTTGATTCTGCACGAGTCCAAGTCATATGCAGCCTACTTTATTGTAGTGGGCTTCTGACTTAAAGGCAACCATTCGCCTTGGGACATGTGTATAATAGAAATAGAATTCGAGGGGAGATGATGGCATGCGGCCAAAAGTATACATATCAGCGAAAGTTTCCGATCAGGTAAAAGATTACCTCGATCAATATTGCGATTGCGAAATGTGGCAGGATCAGGAGAAGGCGATTACTGGCCAGCAGCTCGCCGAGAAAATCGGTGATGTAGAAGGGCTGCTTGCAGCCGGCAACGCAATCAGTGAGCGATTGCTCAGCGCAGCTCCAAAGCTTAGAGCGGTCAGCAATATATCCGTTGGATATAACCATAATGATCTTGAAGCGATGAAGAAGCGTAATATTATTGGTACCCATACACCATATGTTCTTGATGATACGGTAGCTGATCTTGCATTGGCGCTTATGCTGGCAGCTGCAAGAAGAGTAACCGAGCTTCATAATCTGGTGCGTACCGGGGGCTGGCAGCGCGGCATCGGGGAGCAGTTGTTTGGCATGGATGTACATCATGCAAAGCTGGGTATTATCGGGATGGGCCGGATTGGCGAGAAAATAGCGAAGCGTGCGAAGTTTGGCTTTGATATGGAAGTTTCCTACTATAACCGCAGCCGTAAGGTGGAGGTTGAGGAGCAGCTTGGCGTTAACTACCTACCGCTGAATGATCTGCTTGAACAGTCGGACTTTATCGTGCTGATGACGCCGCTTACGCCAGAGACGAAGCATCTCATTGGTGCGGAGCAATTTAACCGCATGAAACGGAGCGCGATCTTCATTAACGTATCACGTGGTGAGACGGTTGATGAAGCGGCGTTAATTGAAGCTCTTAGCAGCAAGCGGATTTTTGGTGCGGGGCTGGATGTTTACGAGAAGGAACCAGTCAGCGCGGACAATCCGCTATTGCAGCTGGATAATGTCGTGACACTGCCGCATATCGGCTCGGCAACAAAGAAAACAAGGGACGATATGGCAATGGTAGCCGCCCGCAATCTGGTGGATGCGTTGTACGGTAGAGAGCCGCAGTACGTCATTCCGGAATTGAAAAAATAACAGTCAGGCGCCTCTGCATATTGCGGAGGCGCCTTTTAATTTATTTCGCTCGTCTTGAATCGTTTGGCCTAGGCCGAACGGTTCAGTTGAGGTCTTGCTGAATCGTTCGTCCAGGGCCGAAAAAATCAGGGACGATCCCCCTGACTTTTTCGGCCTACATGAAACATTTTCGCCTCATTCACTTCGCTTTCTTTCGCGGAGATGGAGCTTGAGACCAGCTTGAAGACAGAGGTCTTGCTTCCCATGGAGGAGACGTATCTCTCCAGATGACTCTTGGCTAGCGGGCGATCGAAATAGCCGGGAACATATTTGTTCAGCATCTCCTGCATAGCGGCAGTTGCTTCATCCCAATCCGTTACTTTGATAACAGTGCCATAGATGATTGCACTCATATAAGCCGTATCGACATGAGCGGGAGTTGGATCGGAGATCGTACCGTATTCTTCACTAACTGTGAAACAAGCTTCGGGGTTTTCAGCGATCATATTGATCTTCCTGCCTTCAGACGCGCCGTGGAAATAAACGGCTTCATCCATCCATACGAAGTTAAGAGGAACGACGTATGGCACATTGCCCGAGGCGAGGCCGAGAAATCCGGTGCGTGCTTGCTCCAAGAATTGTTGGATTTTGTGAGGATCCGTACAGGCTCTTTTTTGTAATCGAATAGGAAACATCTTGACCACTCACTTTCTGGAAAAAGTTAATTATGCTATCATTGTAGTGGTCAACTGTCCTTATCAAAAGGTACAGTTTTGTTGAAAATGATGGGTACAGAGGTTGGTGGCAGTCAGTGATCAGTTTAACACCTGATTTAGATAGACAAAGTGATGTTCCGCTATATCAGCAGCTTTTTTCCTATCTGAAGGGACAGATGGAAGCAGGAATATTGAAAGAGAATGAGCGCCTGCCATCAATTCGGCAGTTGTCTGTTTATTTATCCGTCAGCAAGAATACGGTGGAAACCGCCTATCAGCAGCTGCTTGCGGAAGGTTATATCCAAAGTAAGCTGCGAAGCGGGTTATATATCATGGCACTGGAAAAGCTGGAGTTAGAGGGAAGTGGAGCAAAAACCGGGACAACGTTGGGTTCGGAAAAGACGCAGCAGATTCCGAAGTCGAGCCTTCCTGCTATTAACTTTGAATACGGGGATGTGGAACTTGCGCATTTTCCGGTAAGGCAGTGGAAGAAATGTATGGTGGAGGCCCTGGAGGAATGTACAGTAGAGGTGTATGGGTATGGAGACCGGCAGGGACAGGCGGGACTTCGAACCGAAATCGCCCGTTATTTGTACCAAGCACGTGGTGTTGTCTGCTCACCTGATCAGATTTTCCTCAGTGCCGGTACGCAGACGATGATTAGCATGCTATGCCAGCTGTTACCGTTACCAAAGAAGATTGCGATGGAGGAGCCTGGCTATAATGGAGTCAGAACGGTGTTCCGTAATCATGGCCGAGAGATTATTCCAGTTCCCTTAGACAGCGATGGATTATCTGTTGAACTGTTGAAGCAAGGTGGAGCTAACACGGTATACGTTACCCCGTCTCATCAATTCCCTGTTGGCATTATTATGCCGGTCCAGAACCGGGTAAGACTGTTGCAATGGGCTTATGAACACAATGGTTATATTATTGAGGATGATTTCGACAGTGAGCTTCGTTATCAGGGACAGCCGATTCCTGCTCTGAAGGCGATGGATACGGGAGACAAGGTCATTTATTTGGGGACATTTTCGAAGTCCTTCCTACCAGGAGTACGCCTTAGTTATATGGTGCTTCCGGAGCTGCTTGCGAAGGATTATCGCAGTAAGCTTCAAACGTACAGCCAATCTGTCTCACCACTTATACAGGCAGCTATGTATCGTTTTATGAAGGAGGGATATTTCGAAAGTCATATCCGTAAGATGAGAAAGCTGTATCAAGCACGGCATAAAACCTTGCTTCGGGTGATCCAGGAGCTCTTTGGCAGCCGGGTTGGCGTTATTGGACAAAAATCAGGTATGCATCTCCTGCTGGATGTGTACAACCGGTCAAGTGATGAATTAATTGAACAAGCTTATCAGCAGGGAGTTATAGTATATACGCCTAGGCTGAATTGGCTGAATCCGGAGGAATGTCCGCCTTCCTATATCATGCTTGGCTTTGGGGGCCTTAGCGAAGAGAAGATCCGGGACGGAATTATCCGGTTAAGTAAAGCTTGGTTCTCTGAGATGTGATACAATACTACAAACAGACAAGGAAAGAGAAGTGAATTTTTTGATTACCATTACGATTCCGGAACCGGACGTTACGATTTACAAACAAACCAATCCCGAGCTGAGCCATATTTACAACTTTACGGATTTCCATCTCATTACGCGGGAAAAGGGCGGCTTCTTTATATTCTACAACTTCAAGGGCGATGTGCTGTTTGTTGGCAAAGCCAGAAAGCTTAGACCTCGTATCAAAAAGCATTTTGAAGATAGTGTATCTCCAATGAAAAATTACCGGGATGAAGTGACCAAGATTGAGATCTATGTCAATGAAGATCCGGTTGAGCGGGAGATTTATGAGACGTTTCTGATCAATGAGTTTAAAGCGAAGTATAATGTGGACAAGGTGCTTTTCCGTTAAAAAGAAGATGGTATGTCAAAGGCTGCTCAGCGATGAGCGCCTTTTTTTGTGGAAACTGTAGATTGCACAGCATGTCCTTTAGTTTCGATAGTTCCATACACTATCAGATGCGATATAATGTAGCGGCTTGATCTATTTTCGGCAAGGAGAGGAGCTTACCATGATGGGCATTACGATTAACCAGCTTGGTTACCGGAATAAAGATACGAAGACAGCTGTATTTGCAGGAGAAAACGAAGGCTTCAAACTGATTAGTCAGGAGAATGGCGAAGTAGTTTGGGAAGGTGAGACTTTGATCTCACTAGATGATGCTGCGAGCGGGATGACGGTCAGCAAGCTGGATTTTTCTGAGTGGCAGCAGCCGGGTACATATTATGTGAAGATGAATAATGGATCACAGTCAGAACCTTTCCTAATCGGAGAAGAGGTTTATGAAGAGGCTCATCAAGCATTGTTGAAAGCGTTTTATTATTTCCGCTGCGGAATGGATTTAGAAGAGCAGTATGCTGGAGATTGGAAGCATGGAAAATGCCATCTGACGCCTGCGATTGTCTATGGTGATGAAACCAGAAAAGTGGACGCTTGGGGCGGATGGCATGATGCGGGGGATTATGGCAAGTATGTAGGTCCAGGTGCTAAGGCGGTGGCTGATTTGCTACTCGCGTTTGAATGTTATCCGAAAGCCTTCGCCCGGATGGTGCCGCTGCCCGAAACGGACGGTGTCATGCCAGATGTGCTGCATGAATGCCGTTATGAGCTGGATTGGATGCTGCGAATGCAGGATAACAAGTCTGGTGGTGTTTTCCATAAGCTGACAACATTACGGTTCCCATCAGCAGATACGATGCCAGAGGATGATACTGAAGAATTGTACGTTTCTCCGATCTCGGCAACAGCGACGGGTTGTTTTGCTGGTATTATGGCGATGGCCGCACGGGTGTATGACCGCTTTGATGCAGCTTTTGCCTCCAGTTGTCTGATCGCAGCGGAAGCAGCATGGGAGTGGCTGACTCTTCATCCGGAGTACCCAGGCTTTAGAAATCCATCTTCCATTGTGACGGGGGAATATGGAGATAAGCTGGATACGGATGAACGTTATTGGGCTGCAGCAGAGCTGTACCGTACAACTGGGGAAGCTCGTTATCATGAAGCGTTCCAGCAGCTAGCGGAGTTTTCTTTTGACAAGTATGAGCTTGGCTGGGCTGATATGGGCGGTTATGGAACCATCTCGTATCTGATGTCGGAGCGTGAGAGAGAAGCGGGGTTAGCGGAACAGTTACAGGCGGGCTTGCAGGAGGAAGCAGGAAAGCTGGCTGCCGTGTGCAGACAGGACGGCTTTGGTATATCGCTCTTGCCGGAGCAATACATATGGGGCAGCAATATGGTGCTGCTTAATCAAGCGATGCTGCTGCTTATAGCAGATCGATTGGGAGGTACAACGGCATATGAACGTCTTGTGCTGGACCATATTCATTATTTGTTTGGGATGAATGCGGTAGGCATGAGCTATGTGACCGGCTTCGGGAGCAAGCCAATCCGTCATCCACATCACCGTCCATCAGAAGGTGATGGAGTGGATGAACCGGTACCCGGACTTGTCTCAGGCGGACCTAATGTTGGCGTGCAGGATGAATACGCCCGCGAGCATTTGACAGGCAAAGCCCCAGCTGCAGCATTCGCCGATGTGATGGAAAGCTATTCGACGAACGAAGTGACGATTTATTGGAATTCGCCAGCTGTGTTTGTGCTGTCTCATTTTGTATAGGGTCCCGGGAGGGTCTTATACGTGTCAAACTAGCACTGAACCGTAACGATAAGACCCTCAGAGGGTCTTATTTGTTTGTAGGTGGATAAAAATGGTGGGTTGTGAGAGGTTTATACACGAAATAAGACCCTTAGAGGGTCTTATACGTGTCAAACTAGTATCGAACTGTAACGATAAGACCCTTAGAGGGTCTTATTTGTTTGGTGAGTGGATAAAAAGTGCGCCATCAGATGGACGGTCTATTTAAGATTTATCCCAAATTCATTTCACGAACCATCAGCACCTGTTCCATGTTTGTCGCTAAGCCCATCTCGCTGAGCAGCTCAACGAGTACGGTATTTGATGCCCTGATATTAAAGGCTGATCGGCGGCAGTTGTCGCCGGGCTGCCAAACTTCCTGCAGAGCTGCTCGTATGACACCTGCGGAATCCTTACGGTCTGGCGCAATCTCAAGCCGGTACAAGATAATTCCCGTTAAGCTGCCCTCCGGGCTGAATGTTCGCCTGAATATGGCATAGCCTGCAGCATCCTCACCGTCGAAGATAGCTACACTTTCGCCGTCTCTCAAGCTGGGAATACCGGCTTGCCAGACTTCGCCTTCGTTATAGAAGGGAAGTCTAGCAGCTTCTGCTGCCATGCCAAGCGCCACATGGTAAGAGTGCTCATAGCTGTCGTCCATATCTGGAATAGGCTGCTCAGTCGACATAATAAGCAGGCGGTCAATCTGCGAATAACCTACACTTTCATATAGCTGAATGGCATATTCATTATGGGCAATAGCCTCCAGATTCGCCTGCTGTACGCCTTGTTCCTCATACAATTGCAAATTCCTCTGCATCATGACTTTGCCGATTCCTTTGCCACGAAACGCTGGCTTGATCGCCGTTCCGCCATTCCAGGCCAGCTTTCTTCCGTCAAACTCGCGGAAGCCATTCATGACTAGTCCTGCTGCCTCACCATCGACATAGCAGGCAAGGGAATGCTGGAGTGCTAGCCCTTCATTCGCCACACGGCCAATAAAACGATCAAGTGGAAGAGCAGCGAGGACAAAGTAATCTTCAAAGGACTGGTTCCACAGCTCTGACACTTCTCCGATAGGAAGCTCGCTGAGAGGCCGAAACGTGATATTCATACGTCTTCCTCCTTACAGCGCTTGGTCATCTACGCTTTCCAGCCAGCTGTCGATGCTGCCAATAACAGAAGTTACGCAGCCATCCTCGAACGGCGAGATGAGGCCGGCCACCTTAACCAGTTCCGTGAAAGAAAGGCTGCCGCCTTGACGGCACAGGTGCAGGTAATCTGCCCAAGCGGCGGAACGGTCTTCCTGCATTCTTTTCCAGAATTGAAACGCACAGATTTGCGCTAAAGTGTAGTCGATATAGTAGAACGGACTGCCGAAAATATGACCCTGGCGCTGCCAATAAGCACCTTGTTCCAGGTACGTATTCTCTTCATAGTTCCGGTGAGGAAGGTATTTCTTCTCGATCTCCCGCCATGCAGCCTTGCGTTCAGCTGGAGTAGCATCCGGATTCTCGTAGACGAAATGCTGGTACTCATCTACCGTTACGCCGTAAGGGAGGAAAAGCAGAGCGCTCGCCAGATGCTGGAACCGGTATTTATCTACATCCTCTTTGAAGAACAAGTCCATCCACGGCCAAGTGAAAAACTCCATACTCATCGAATGGATCTCACAAGCCTCGTAAGTAGGGAAGGCATACTCAGGCACCGCGAAGCTTCTGCTCTCATACACCTGGAACGCATGACCGGCTTCATGCGTCAAGACGTCAATATCTCCGGAAGTGCCGTTAAAGTTGGAGAAAATAAACGGTGCGCCGAATTCGCTGATATAGGTGCAATAGCCGCCGCCTTGCTTGCCCTTTTTGGCAACCAGGTCCATCAGGCCGTTATCCTGCATAAATGCGAAGAACTGATCTGTCTCGGAGGACAGCTCGGCATACATTTTCGCCCCGTTCTGAACGATCCAGTCTGGGTCGCCTTTCGGCTTCGCGTTGCCGGTAAGGAAGGCGAGATTCTCATCGTAGTAATACAGTTTATCGACGCCAATCCGTTCGCGCTGACGTTCTTTCAGCTTTGTTGCAACGGGAACGATATGCTCAAGCACCTGATTACGGAAGTTCGCAACCATCTCCGCTGTATAGTCGGTACGGTTCATTCGGGCATAACCAAGCTCAACAAAGTTCGTGAAGCCAAGTTTTTTTGCAATTCTGGTACGAACCTTTACAAGTTCATCATAGATCCTGTCGAATTGCTCTTCGTTCTCAGCCATAAAACCGGAAGATGCAACGGATGCGCGCTTGCGGACTGAACGGTCGGTTGATTGCTGGAAAGGCGATAATTGAGAAAGCGTCCGTTCTTCGCCGTCGAACATAATTTTGGCAGAAGCTATCAGCTTCGAATATTCGGTGGACAGTTTGTTCTCCTGCTGGAGATCCTCGATAATCTCAGGGCTGAATGTTTTCAACGAGAGCTCAGCCAGCTGGAAAAGCTGACGCCCCCATTTACTCTCTAGCTCGGCACGGAACGCCGAACCAACAAGCGCCCGGTAGTAATCCGTTATGTATTCCTGTACAACAGGTCCATTCTCATCGAAGAAATCCTGCTCGGCTTTATAAAATTCATCATTCGTGTCGATCGAGTGACGGATGTAGGCAATTTGCTGCATCGTATCGAACTCGCTCCGAAGCTTGTTCATGCCCGACATAGCAGCATCCTGCTCTTCATAATTTGCTGCTGAGCTGAATACAGCTAGAAGCTCCTTGAATTGTTTCTCGAAAGCTGCTACATCTGGACGTTCATAACGATACTCATTAAATTTCACTTGGTACACCTGCCCTCTCTGGAAATAAATTAGGAATGGGATCTTATGCCATCGCCTTGTCAGTCTATTCGTTAGCTGTTGCTGCTAATCCTGCTTCTATAGCAAGGAAAGAGGCTCCCTTCACCAATGTTAAGTGGAAGAGCAGCCTCTTGTGAACGTATGTTCAAATCCATTATTTCTGTTGGAGATTTTCGAACTCTTCCCGAATTCGGGCGAGCAGAGCCGGGTTAGCAAATACATCATAGGCAGTAGCCGCGAGTGTCTTGGCAGCGAATATCATCCGATTAAGTGCACGCTCTGTCATTGCAGCATCACGGAACTCCACGGTATGAAGGAGGAAGCGCTCCTCGACGATCTTGACATAAGGATGAATGGCCGGGCAGCGAACGGATACATTGCCAAGATCCAGCGAACCATGATCCTTGCCCGTCTCGATTTCTTCTGGCTGCACGCCTAATTCAAACAGATTAGCGGTAAAACTTTCCGATAACGCTTCGTTTGTAACCAGCTCGTCATAGGAGAATTCATAATTGTTCATCTCAAGCCTGCAGCCGGTCTGGAGAGCAGCACCTTCTGCGCAGCGACGTACTTTCTCTGCAAGTTCATTGGTATACGAGCGGGATGCGGATCGAACGTAAAATTGGGCGGAAGCGTGGTCCGGAATAACGTTTGGCGCTCTGCCTCCATCATTAATAATGCCGTGAATCCGTGCATCGCTGCGGGTCTGCTGGCGCAGTGCATTAACGCTATTGAACAATTGAAGAATTGCATCCAGCGCATTAACACCTTCATAAGGGCTCGCTGCGGCATGAGCAGGCTTGCCGAAGTATTCGAATTGAATAGCGTCCAAAGCAAGCGATTCGCCGGATTTCTCGAACGTATAGTAGGGATGAGCCATAAGGGCAAAGTCGCAGTCATCGAATAAGCCGGCTTCGGACATCGGTACTTTGGCGCCTTTTGTCTCTTCAGCAGGAGTACCGTATACGCGGATCGTTCCGCCGAATTGCTCCAGTACTGCCTTTAATCCAACCGCTGCCGCAATGCCCATCGTACAGATCAGATGATGGCCACAGGCATGGCCAATCTCCGGCAAAGCATCATATTCACATAGAAAAGCGACCGTAGGTCCCGGCTTCCCGGACGAATAAGTTCCGATAAACGCAGTAGGGATGCCAAGTGTACCCCGCTCGACAGAGAAGCCTTGTCTCTCAAGCTCGGCACACAGTATATCGGCTGACTTGAATTCCTGATGGCCAAGCTCGGGATTTGCCCCGATTGTACGGGAGATTTGTTTGAATGTATCTGCATGGGAATCGATCATATCAAATACGAGTTGTTTGTTGCTGCCTGTCATGGACAAGCCTCCTTCTATCAAGCATTATCCCCAACATTATACCCCAAATAAGGCGCCATTGCCCGCATGCAGGAGGTGATGGAGGGTCTGTTCAGTGAATCCCGTGCATCTTCTTGAACTGCTCAGGACTCATGTTTTCCAGCTTCTTGAAGACGGAGCTAAAGTAACTTGCACTCTCAAAGCCAACCATGGATGCAATCTCATGCATCTTGTATTCTCTGCCTAGAAACATCAGCTCTTTGCTGCGGTTAATCCGTTCCCGGTTCACATACTCCATTGGCCGCATCCCCATTGATTGCTTGAACAACCGGCACAAATACTGCGGAGTGACATCTATGCGTGTAGATAACTCTTGGATGGACATCATGCTGTCAATATGCTCTTCAATATACCGGATGACGGGGTTCAGCTTCGTATAATATTGCTGAGCGGACTGCGTACTGACTTGAATTACCTTCATCAGATCGAGCAGGAATAAATAGACAAGCTTCGAGCACTCGATACCGAGAAAAGGAAGCCCGGATTGCGCCATAGCCAAAATGCCCCGCAGATGGGCTACTATCATCTCACTGTCGGTAACGGAATAGAGGCCTGGCTCCTTAATGCCGGCTAAAGCAAGCATCTCCTTGGACATATTGCCGCCAAAGCTGATGAAATAGATGTCCCAAGGCTCGCGGATTGTAGAATAGCGATGAGGGACGCCAGGGAATAAGCAGAAGCCTTGGCCTGCTTTTACCGTATATCGTTCCTCTCCAATCCATAATTCGCCTTCGCCGCCTGTTACTTGCAGCCATTGATAGTGCGGGAAGCCTTGCGGCCGGTCAATCGTTTCCTGATTGTCCCAATGGCCGATAATATCTGTATATAGAGGGAGTTTCCGGTCGGCATCTGCCAAAGTCGGAAATACCAATTTATCCATAATGAGACCACTTCCAGTTTCATATTTTATAAGTAAGGTGAATATAATGTGATTTTATTGGATCTTAATGCGTATTACAATATTAATATAGTAATAGACAAATTCTTCGTTTGGAGGCAAATATCCATGACTTTGAAGTTCCCGCCAATCAGCCCAAAATTCCCGCAAATGCTCCATGGAGCGGATTATAACCCTGACCAATGGCTTGATTACCCTCATGTACTTGAGGAAGATATCCGATTAATGAAGCTGTCGAGCAGCAATGTGATGTCCGTAGGCATCTTTGCATGGGCAGCATTAGAGCCTGAAGAGGGCGTATATACATTTGAATGGATGGACCAGTTGCTTGATCGTTTTGCAGCGAATGGCATCTATGCTCTGCTGGCAACACCAAGTGGTGCAAGACCAGCTTGGATGTCGCAGAAATATCCGGAGGTTCTTCGTGTTGAGGAGAACGGTATTCGTAACCTGCATGGCGCACGCCATAACCATTGCTTCACGTCCCCTGTATACCGCGCGAAGGTGCAGGAGATGAACCGGAAGCTGGCCGAGCGTTATTCGGATCATCCGGCTGTTATCGGCTGGCACATCTCCAATGAATTTGGCGGAGAATGTCACTGCGACTATTGTACAGAAGCATTCCAACAATGGCTGGAGAAACGTTATGGCACCATCGAAGCGTTGAATAATGCTTGGTGGACGTCCTTCTGGGCACACAAATATACAAACTTCGGTCAAATCGATACGCCAACTTACCGCGGGGAGAAAGCTGTTCATGGCATGAACCTCGACTGGAAACGGTTCGTAACCGATCAAACCGTAGACTTCTGCCGTCATGAAATGGAGCCGCTGCGTGAGATTAATCCGGAGCTGCCGATTACAACCAATTTCATGTTGGACTTTGAACCGCTGAACTACTGGAAATTCGCTGATCTTCTCGATATGATCTCGTGGGATGCTTATCCGACTTGGCATGATGCAAAGGATCAAAGCGAGCTTGCCGCATGGATCGGCTTCAACCATGACGTATTCCGTTCGCTCAAGGGCGGTAAGCCGTTTATGTTGATGGAAAGCACGCCAAGCATGACGAACTGGCAGCCTGTCAGCAAGCTTAAGAAGCCAGGTATGCACCTCCTTGCCTCGATGCAGGCTGTTGCTCATGGCTCGGATACGGTTCAATATTTCCAATGGCGCAAAAGCCGCGGCTCCAGCGAGAAACTGCATGGTGCTGTAGTCGACCATGTTGGTCATGAGAATACGCGTGTATTCAAGGATGTTACGGATGTTGGCCAAGCACTTGAACAATTGCAAGAAGTAGTAGGAACATCGGTGAGGCCGCAAGTGGCCATCATCAATGATTGGGAGAATCGCTGGGCGGTGAAAGATTCACAGGGTCCTCGTAACGGAGGCATTCATTATGAAGAAACGATGAAACGCCACTATCGTCCGTTCTGGGAGATGGGCGTGCCTACAGATATTATCGATTCCGAGTGCTCTTTTGACTCCTACAAACTACTTATAGCTCCTATGCTGTACATGGTACGTCCAGGCGTTGGCGAGCGGATTGAGAAATTCGTGCAGGAAGGCGGCACCTTTGTTGCTACTTACTGGTCAGGTATCGTAGATGAAAGCGATCTTTGCTTCCTGGAAGGCTTCCCTGGACCACTCCGCAAGACGCTTGGTATCTGGTCGGAGGAGATCGATTCGCTTCATGACGGTGAAAAGAACAGTGTTGTGATGTCCGAAGGCAATAAGTTGGGTCTGCAAGGTGAGTACGAAGCTTATGAGCTATGTGATCTGATCCACCTGGAAGGTGCTGAAGCGCTCGCTGTATATGGCGATGACTTCTATGCCGGTCGTCCTGCTTTGACCGTTAATCAGTTTGGGGAAGGCAAAGCGTATTATGTAGCTTCCCGCAACACAGAGCCGTTCCAAACCGATTTCTTTAAGAAGCTGGTTGAACAAGAAGGACTGAAGCGGGTAGTTGAAACAGAGCTTCCGCAAGGTGTTACTGCTCAATTGCGTTCTGACGGTGAGAGCGACTATGTATTCGTAATGAACTTCAGCGAAGCGAAGCAACAAGTGAAGCTTGATGAGAAAGAGTACGAAGACGTACTTGCTGGTGGCAAAGTGGCGAATGAGCTTGAGCTGCCGCTGCATGCTGTGCGTATTCTGAAAAGAAAAGCAAGCTTCCATTAATAAGCAATCTGTTTTATAAAAAAAACTGCAAGCAAAGCGCATGAAGCGTTCTGCTTGCAGTTTTTTATTTGCTGTATCTACATACTAGATGTCTTAATATTAAATATATTAAATAAGTCTAATAAAGTCGGAATATCTTGAATTCAAACGAAATTCCCCGATAAAATGAGTCATCTTGCCTTGTTCTGTTGTCAATCAACTCAATTTTGTCGTTAAAATGTATTATTGATTATATTGAATATTTATATTAAGATGTTGGGCAAGAACTTGTACATGTCATCAAGTATACGAACGATAATTTGAAGGGCGTAGTTGCCCTTCAAATGCTTAACTAACGGTACGACAGTAAAGGAGGAAGAGAAGCATGGGAGTGAATAAGCAACAGGAGCGGGCCGAGTGGACGGGATTTCAGGAATCGCGTCCCTATGGGCCAAAGTATGATCTTCGAACTGATTTTGTAATGGTGTATGGGCTTTCGGATCAGTTAGAGCAACGTATCGAAGGGTGGAGGAAAGCTGGCTACACGATTCATCTCATGACCGGTGTCTCATGGGGAGAATATCAGGATTATTTGTACGAGAAATTTGACGGCAGAAATCATTGGGATGAAGCTCAAAAGGACCGGTTCGGCAACTATATTCAGCATGGCAAGGACGTACCGTATATGGTTCCGACAGTCGCTTTCTCCGAATACTTGGCGTCCTATATCAAGAAAGCGATCGACTGTGGTGTGGAAGCGATCCATCTGGAGGAGCCTGAATTTTGGGCGCAGTCGGGTTATTCGGAGGCGTTCAAACGAGAGTGGCTGACGTATTACGGGGAGCCGTGGATAGCTCCTCACCTCTCGCCGGATGCACAATACCGGGCTTCGAAGCTTAAAGCATACTTATATTATCGGGCGCTTGATCGGCTCTGTGCGCAGATGAAAGAATATGCACTTGTTACCTATGACAGGGTAGTTCGATTCTACGTTCCTACCCACAGCTTAATTAACTACACGCAATGGCGTATCATCAGCCCAGAGGCGCTGCTCGTATCGATGCCTTCCTGCGACGGGTTTATCGCGCAGATCTGGACAGGGACGGCGAGAACGCCAAATGTATACCAAGGTGTCCGGCGTGAGCGTACCTTCGAGACGGCATTCCTGGAATATGGTGTTATGCAGGAGCTGACTCGTGGTACAGGCAGAGACATGTGGTTCCTGCATGATCCGATCGAGGATAATCCCCGTTATAGCTGGAGTGATTACCGCCATAATTACCGGGCAACGGTTGTGGCAGCCCTGCTTCATCCGGGTGTATCGAAGTTTGAAGTATGCCCTTGGCCATGGCGGGTATTCACACTTGGCTATCCAACTGAAGACGGTAAAGGAAAAGAAGTCATTCCGGCGAGCTACAAGACCGTTCTTCTTACGGTCATGAATGTACTTCGGGATCTCCATCATCATGTGGAAGAAGAGGATGACATCTATACGAGAGGAATTGGACTACTCTTGTCCAATTCCGCCATGTTCCAACGAGGCGATGTTATACCTGAAGAGACGGAGCTGTCGACTGCCGGCAAAAAAGCGGATGGGGTAACAACGTCAGATATGCTGTCCCCTGAGCAGCAGGAGCTGCTTGACTGGTCTGCGTTCTATGGACTAGCGCTGCCGCTCGTGAAGCATGGTATTCCGCTGCGTCCGGTTCAACTGGATAACGCACTAACTTTCCCGGGATACCTGGACGATTATAAAGTGCTGCTTCTCAGCTATGAGTTCATGAAGCCTGAACATGCGGGGCTGCATCAGGCGATTGCGGGATGGGTCAGAGATGGCGGCGTGCTTATCTACGTTGGCGACGGATCTGATGACTTCCATGGTGTTCGGGAGTGGTGGAACCGGGAAGGCAGCAGGCGTATCTATGAGCGTCCGGATCAGCATTTGTTCGAGACGCTGGGGTTATCGGCGGATCAGGAGAGCGGTGAATATGCAGCGGGTGATGGATTCGTCATCGTGCGCCGTGTTCATCCAACCGTTCTATCACGATCAAGTGATGGTGCCGATATGGTCCGTGATAGTGTGCAGCTGGCACTGGAGCTTAGAGGTGAAGCAGAAGCGTATCATGAAAGCGGGATGCTCCGTATTAAGCGGGGTCCTTATGTCATTGCGCAAGCACTTGATGAGACAGAACATGTGGGGAATCGGATTGAAGGGTCTTTTATCGACCTATTCGAGCATGATCTCCCGATTCGGGCTACCGTTGAATTGAAACCAGGCAGCAATTGTTTGTTATACGATTTAAACTCGGTAGAGACTGCGACCGGCAGCAGTGTTGCGAAGGTTCTTGTCAGCTCATCGCGGATCGAGGATGAGACGGTGAGTGCCAAGGAGATCACATTCCGTTCGGAAAGCCCGTCAGATATGACGGTCAGCACACGGCTTCGCGCAGCTTCGGCTCCATCTCTCGTAACGGCAGATGGACTCAAGGCGGAACATGCGTACGACGAAGCTTCGGGTACACTGCTTATCCGATACTCCGGCAAACCGGAAGGTGTTCTGGTGAAAGCAGCCTGGAACTAAAATTAAAAACTGCAAGCAAAGTGCGAATATTGCGCTCTGCTTGCAGTTTTTTTATCTAATATGGAATTTTAACGCAGCGAAAACAATAATATGAACTGAAATTGATTCTTCAGTCCTAGAATTAGGTCTATAGCCTATTGAGAAAGGTGAGAGACCATGACGATTGCTGTATTAGAACGTCGAGCAAAAGAGAGACAAATCGAGAATCAAGTCGAAACGATTGAACCATCAACCCGTCTGCTTGAATTTATCCGTTCAGCGCCTGCTATTACTTCTACTCAGTCATGCAAAGAAACGATAGCCTTATTTAAACAATATCCGGACAGCGAATGCATTGTTGTGTGTGAAGAAGGAGAAAAGAAGGACAAGCCGGTAGGTCTCATGATGCGCAATCAATTTTTTATGCGGCTTAGCCAGCGGTTTGGTGTTGATCTGTATTATGAGAAGCCGATCTCGGAGCTGATGGATCCCTCTCCTCTCATCGTAGATCGCAGTCATTCACCACAACAATTAATAGACAGTGCACTTAAGCGTGAGGACAACGTTCTATATAACTGTGTCATCGTGACGAAAGATGAACAAATGATCGGAATTTTAACGGTCTCTGACCTGCTTCGTATGTCCCGTCAGCTTCAGCAGGAAGCGATTGATGGACAGGTCAAGACGATACATAGTGTGGGGAACCGGGTGAAGGAAATTGATCAAGCTGTAAGCTCGGTAAGACAATCCGCTGTGCAGGGTAAGGAAATATCTGCGGATATGGTGGATTTGACGTTAAGCGGAAAAAATCAGCTGGACAAAGTAACCGCTGCGTTCGGTAAGCTCGCCGCTAACTCTATGCAGCAGGAGCAGCGGATGAACGACTTGCAAGCTGAAGCAGGATCTATCAGTCACGTCTCTAAGCTGATCAAAGAATTAGCTGAACAAAGTAATCTGCTTGCGATCAATGCTTCAATTGAAGCTGCGCGTGCTGGTGAGCATGGCAGAGGTTTTGCTGTTGTAGCCGGCGAGGTGATGAAGCTGGCGAGCGAGACGAAACGCTCCGCGGAGTCAATCACAACATTGACGAAAACAATTCTGGCGGCAATTGAGCAGACGGCTGCACTTGCGCGGGAAGGCCGGGAAGAAGCGTTCGTTAGTGAGTCTGATGTCAAGGAAGCGGGTAGTGTCTTTAGCCATTTGTTCCAGGCATCGGCGAACAGTAAGGACAGTTCGGAGCAGATTGGCCGACTGTCGGAGCAGGCTTACCAGCAGACAGTCCATGTTAATAAGGAGATCGATAAACTGCTTGGGTCTTATTTTTAACATGGAATTTACAAAACAACAATACGCTATTTACAAACGGCTAGTAGGATAGAAAGGTCAGGGATTAGCCCGGCACCTTTCATAAACAAAAATATTTCATTTTCTCTGGGATGAACTAATGATTAGGCTTCCCATTTTTTCTATTTAAATAAGCGGAGGAGAACGATCATGCAAACGACCTTGCAGACGCAGACCCTAATTAACATTAATAAGTTGAATTTGTATTATGGAGCCTTTCATGCTTTGAAAGACGTATCACTCACTATTCCTGAGAAAGCAATCACGGCTTTTATCGGACCTTCCGGCTGCGGGAAATCGACACTGCTTCGTACGCTTAACCGGATGAATGACATGATCCCGGGAACAAGAATCGAAGGAAGTATCTCTATCGGTGGTACAGAAATTTATTCCAATGATGTCGATGTGGAGACGCTTCGCAAGAAAGTTGGTATGGTATTCCAACAGCCGAATCCTTTCCCGAAATCGATCTATGATAACGTTGCTTATGGTCCACGTCTTCATGGTATTAGCAGTAAAAAGCAGCTGGATGAGATTGTAGAGACAAGCCTAAAGGCTGCAGTATTGTGGGATGAAGTAAAAGATTATTTGAAGCGTTCGGCGCTTAGTCTCTCTGGCGGACAGCAGCAACGGCTTTGTATTGCGCGTGCGATTGCCGTGAATCCGGATGTTCTGCTCATGGACGAAGCAACCTCGGCGCTTGATCCGATCTCCACTTTGAAGATCGAAGAGCTTGCGCAAGAGCTGAAGGACCGTTATACGATCGTGATGGTTACGCACAACATGCATCAAGCGGCTCGTGTGTCGAATCAGACGGTCTTTTTCTTGAATGGCGAGGTTGTTGAGTTCTCGGATACAGAGAAGTTGTTCTCCAATCCGACAGATCAACGGACAGAGGACTATATTAGCGGACGCTTCGGCTAAGACAAGGGGGACAATGATGATGATGACTACAAGAAAAGAGTTTGACCATGGACTTGAACAGCTTCATAATTTGCTCGTTGAGATGGGGACATTCGTCGAAGAAGCACTTGTTGATTCGATGAAAGCTTTGAGTGGTACGGATGTAGAGAAAGCAAGAGCAATTATTAATAATGACCAGCATTTGAATCATCTGGAGGATCAAATCACTGATCTTGGTTCTAAGCTGATTGCTACCCAACAGCCGGTTGCCAAAGATCTTCGCAGGATTTTAGCTGCATTCAAGATTGCATCGGACCTCGAAAGAATGGGTGACCTGTGTGTTAATATCGCAAAGTTCGTCGTACGTCTGGAGGGGCAGGCATTAATTAAACCCTTGATTGATTTGCCGCGTATGGCGGAGATCGTACAAACGATGACTTATGAGTCGATCCAGGCTTTCGTCCAAGAAAATGTTGATTTGGCTTATAAACTGGCTGTCGAGGATGATCAGGTGGATGCCTTGTGTGCCCAGATCTCACGCGAGCTTCTGTCGCTTATGATGGAGAATCCGCGCAACATTACGCAGGCGACTGTCCTGAACTTAGTTGCCCGTAACATCGAGCGAATTGGTGACCATGCCACTAATATTGGCGAGAGTGTTGTATACCTCGTTACGAATAAACGCCCGGATTTGAATACTCAGCACAATATCTAAGATGTGTGATGACAAGAAGCCTGTTACCCGAGCTGCTCGGATAACAGGCTTCTTTGTGGTATTACAACGTGTAGGACCGAATGAATGTGATTTCCATATTAATGCTTGCCAACTCAGAATATGGATGGTTAAATGTTAAGGCTACATCATTTTATAGCATTCATTAGAGTATGGGGAGTTGAATTATGATTATTTCTAATTTGGGAAAAATGAAGAAATGGACAAGCATACTGCTGATTATTTTGCTTTCCGCAGGATTATTGTCTAGTTTGGGAATTTCTAAAGTGCAGGCAGCTAACGAAGAACATGGATTAACGAATCTAACGATTAAAGATCAGAACAACCATGAATATACGCTTACACCGGAATTTGATTCATGGCAATGGACTTATGATTTATCAGTAGAGACGTCTGTGACACAATTGACAATTGAAGCAACTCCTCTAATCGAAGGGGCTGAAATCACTTACGATGGAGTGACTTCACAGACGGGAGGAACGGCCATACTTGCAACTCCGGATAGCAAGACTTATGTCGTTCATGTGCACGTTGATCAAGGTGATAAAAGCGCGTCATACCAAATTATTATTAATCGCACAGGTCCCAAGGATTCGTCGATCAAAGAGCTTTCTGTCTTCGACAACACGAACGAAGTGTACAAGTCTCCTGTTGTTATGCCTGGGGTCAAGGAATACTCTGTAGAAGTTGAGAGCAATACCAAACAATTACTTATGTTTGTTTATCCAACGGATGACAAAGCTAAGGTAGCGATTACTGGTGGAGTTCAGGATCCGGAAGAACCGATCAAGCAAATGTATGATATTCCGGACAAGACGACAATCTTTACAATAAACGTCACTTCGCCTGACGGAACAGTAACGGAAACTTATAAGTTAACCGTAATGAAAAAGGATGCAGCTGTTGTAATCCCGCCAAGCGGTGGAGATGGCGGGAATACGGTCGTAGCATCTAGTCCTCTTGAGGAAGCGCTGAATAATGCGACATCCTCCACAGTTACCGTGAAAGTAACTGGTTCAAGCATTAGCATCAGTGCGGCAGAGCTGGCAAAGTTCCTGGCTCAGAACAAAGTGGACACGATTGTCTTTGATTCACAAGCGGGCTCGTATATTTTGAAACCGGGTCAGTATGACTGGAGCAAGCTTGCTACATTGTTTGGACTCTCGCTAACGGATTTACAGTTGAAGCTTGAAGTGGCTGCTGATCAAGCAGCATCGGATTCTGCGGAAAAAGCAGGCTTCGACGTATTGGGTTCGGCTAGCTTTAAGCTGAAAGCCGTGAAGAAAGACGGGCAGGAGATCGTCCTGAACGATCTTGGCCACTACATTAAACGTACGGTTAAGCTTGGCAGTCAGCCAAACATAGGGCATGTAGCTGTTGTTCGTGTCGATAAGGATGGGAAAGGCAATACCGTCTATACACCTGTACCGTTTACGGTTAGTGGCTCAGAGGTTTCTATCATGAGCCGTACGGACGGAACCTTCCTGATCGTACAGACAGATAAATCATTTACTGATACGGCAGCCCATTGGGCGAAAAAAGAGATTGATGCATTGTCTAATCTGTTGATCGTTGATGGAGTAGGTAATGGCAGCTTTGATCCGAATCGTTCCATTACACGAGCTGAGTTTACAGCCCTGGTTGTTCGTCTGTTCGGCCTTGCGACTCCGGCAACAACTAGCGGAAGCACGTTCGATGATGTTCAATCTGGTGACTGGTTCGCATCTGTTGTTGCATCAGCTACAGGAGCCGGATTAATTAACGGCTATGCAGATGGTGAGTTCAGACCAGATCAAACGATTACTCGTGAGGAAATGGCTGTTATCTTATCGCGTGGTCTAGCGTTCGCAGGCTATGCCAATGATGCGAATAAAGCTGGTGACTTCGCCGACCAAGGCGATATTCCAGCATGGGCAGCAGAAGCAATTAGCCAGCTTGCAGGCTTTGGAGTTGTAAATGGCAAACCGGGTAATGAATTTGATCCGGAAGGTGATGCAACTCGTGCAGAAAGTGTAGTTATGCTGTACAGATTGCTTTCAATTCTGACGTTCACGAAGTAACATCATGTAATTGGAGATCACCGCTGGGACAATGTCCCGGCGGTTTTCTATTTACCCCGCCTGCAGCAAGGAGTTTGCTTCATAAATATGGTATGATAGAGGGTAGAAATGTTTAGTGAGGTGTCTGAATGGACAAGTGGATATTAATTGACGGCAATAGTATCGCGAACCGTGCATTTTACGCGATGCCGCCGCTTACGAACTCAGCAGGTTTACATACGAATGCGGTATTTGGATTTACAACGATGCTGCTTAGATTACTTGAAGAAGAGAAACCAACCCATGTGCTTGTTGCCTTCGATGCTGGTAAAGTCGTGTTCCGCCATGAAGGCTATACGGAATACAAAGGCGGCCGTGCGAAAACGCCGTCGGAGCTGTCTGAGCAGTTCCCGGTTATGAAGGATTTGCTTCGAGCATTTGGGATCTCACAATTCGAGCTGTCCGGTTATGAAGCCGATGATATTATTGGGACGTTGACGCGTATGGCAGATGAGCAAAATGTGCAGACGCTAGTTGTTACCGGTGATAAAGATATGCTGCAGCTTGCTTCGGATAACGTTACGATTGCGATTACCCGTAAAGGGATTAGTGAAGTGGAGCTGTTCTCCCCAGCAGGAATTGATGAGAAATATGGCCTGAAGCCGATGCAAATTATCGATCTGAAGGGTCTAATGGGTGATGCATCTGATAACATTCCTGGTATTCCGGGTGTTGGCGAGAAGACAGCGCTCAAAATGCTGCATGAACACGGTTCCGTTGAAGAGGTTTTAGCAAACACAGACAGTCTGAAAGGCAAGATGAAAGAAAAGGTCGAGACGCATAAAGAAGATGCGATTATGAGCAAAAAGCTTGCGACCATCTTCCGTGAAGTACCGCTTGAGCATGGTGCCGACGATATTCGTTATGACGGTTATGAGCCTGCCGTGCTGGCAGAAGCATTCCGCAAACTGGAGTTTAAGTCGCTGATCGAGAGGTTGGATCTCGGCGGTGAAGGAGCACACAGCGGTGAAGCAGCAGCTCCTGCTGTTGAACTGAATGTGATTGTCATCGAATCGGATAATGATCAGGAAGCGTTACAGAAGCTGCTTGAAGCCTTGAACGTGGAAGGTGCTGAGCATGGCCTGTATGTAGAAGCAATTGGGGAAAATCCTCATCATGCTGATGTATTGGGTCTTGCTGCAGCAGTATCAGAAGATACGGTCTATGTCGTGCCAACAGCTGCGCTTAAGCAGCCTTTCACCGAAGAACTGCGTGCTTATCTGGCGGATGCGGACAAGCCGAAGTTTGGCTTTGATACGCATAAGATCGAGCTGGCGCTTGGCTGGAATGGGATCGAATGGAAAGGTGCAGCGTTTGACGTGCAGCTTGCCGCTTATTTGCTTGATCCAACGGATACGAATCTATCGCTTAACGCACTTTGTGATCGTTATACTCAGTCTTCTGTGCCGCTTGATGAAGCGGTGTACGGCAAAGGCGCCAAGTTCAAAGTGCCTGATAATGAGGCGTTATATCGCCACCTGGCTGCCAAGGCAGACGCGGTTCGCAAGCTGACCGTGCTGATGCGTGCGGATCTTGAGAAGAGTGGCATGAACAAGCTGTATTATGAGCTTGAACAGCCTTTATCTGTCGTGCTCGCCGGCATGGAGAGACAAGGGATTGAGGTAGAAAAGGCAGAGTTGGAACGTCTAGGCAGTGAACTTGAAAGTAAGCTGACATTAGCTGTGAGTGAAATTCACCGTTTGGCTGGTATGGAGTTCAATATTGGATCTCCTAAGCAACTTGGCGAAGTTTTGTTTGAAAAGCTGGGACTTCCCGTTCAGAAGAAGACGAAGACCGGCTACTCTACAGATGCGGAAGTACTGGAAAAACTGGCGCCTTATCATGAGATCGTGCCGCTTATCTTACATTTCCGTACGCTGTCGAAGCTGCAATCGACCTATATTGAAGGTCTCCTGAAAGAGGTTCGTCAAGAGACTGGCAAAATCCATACGTATTACCGTCAGACGATCGCGGCAACAGGCCGTCTTAGCAGCCAATTCCCGAATCTGCAGAACATTCCAATCCGTCTTGAAGAAGGACGTCAGATTCGTAAAGCGTTCGTGCCTTCCGAGCCGGGCTGGTACATCCTCGCAGCGGACTATTCTCAGATTGAGCTGCGTGTGCTTGCCCATATTTCTGGTGATGAACGGTTGAAGGAAGCTTTTATCAACGACATGGATATCCATACGAAGACGGCGATGGACGTATTTGGCGTTACGGCTGATCAAGTTGATTCGAATATGCGCCGGTCGGCGAAAGCTGTTAACTTCGGTATCGTATACGGAATCAGTGATTTTGGCTTATCGCAGAACCTGAACATTACGCGGAAGGAAGCGTCGAAATTCATTGAGCAATATTTCGAAGTGTTCCAGGGCGTGCGCAAATATATGGACGATATCGTTATGCAAGCTCGCCGTGATGGTTATGTGACCACTCTGCTAGAGCGCCGCCGTTATTTGCCAGAGATTAAAGCTTCGAACTTCAACCTTCGCTCCTTCGCAGAGCGGACCGCAATGAATACGCCGATCCAGGGCACAGCGGCAGACATTATCAAGCTAGCAATGGTGCGGATGGATGAGACACTTCGCGAACGTGGGCTGAAGAGCCGCATGCTTCTGCAAGTACATGACGAACTTGTCTTCGAAGTTCCTGAAGATGAGCTTGAGCTCATGAAGGAGCTTGTACCTAGCGTAATGGCCGGAGCACTTGAGCTTGATGTTCCGCTGAAGGCGGACGTGAACTACGGTGTGAACTGGTATGAGGCGAAGTAAGGCTGGACTAAGGCTGCCGTGGGATTGACAAAAGTATCCCAAGCCGAAGCTTGTACGAATCAGGTATAATGGTTGTTGAGGTGAATAGAGATGCCTGAATTGCCAGAGGTAGAAACCGTAAGAAGAACGTTAATTGAACTTGTTGCCGGTAAAAAGATTACATCGGTGACAGTTAAGCTTCCCCGCATCATACAACGACCGGCTGAGCCAGAGGCGTTTGCTGCTGCTCTTGAAGGTCGCACGATTCAGACCGTTGAGCGGCGAGGAAAGTTTTTGCGAATTATATTAGATGATCTCGTGCTTGTCTCCCATCTGCGGATGGAAGGACGTTACGGTGTGTTCCCTAGCGATGAGCCGGTAGAGCTTCATACACATGTCCTGTTTCATTTTGAAGATGGAACGGACTTAAGATATAAGGATGTACGTCAGTTTGGCACGATGCATTTGTTTGAGCCAGGCACGGAATTTGAACTGAAGCCGCTCAATAAGCTTGGGCTGGAGCCGCTTGATAATGAAGCTTTTACAGTGGATGCATTAAGAGGCTTACTTGGTAAAAAAACCGGACTGATCAAGCCGCTTCTGCTGAATCAGGAATATGTGGTAGGGCTTGGCAATATTTATGTGGATGAGGCATTGTTCCTCGCAGGTATCCATCCAGAGCGTACGGCTGATTCCTTGAAGAAGGCAGAATGGGATCTTCTTCATGAAGCGATCATTTCGACGCTGGCGAAGGCAGTTGCTGCAGGCGGCTCTTCGGTGAAATCATACGTGAACGGGCAAGGGGAAATGGGCATGTTCCAGCACCAATTGCTTGTGTATGGCAGGAAGAACGAGCCTTGCACCAAGTGCGGCCGCTTGCTTGATAAATCGGTCGTAGGCGGCAGAGGAACGCATACTTGCGCGAGCTGTCAGCCATTGCCGAAGGTCCGCAAAAAGGTCGTTCGGAAGGATTAATGCACCGCAGCGGATTCCCCGCATATGCTGTTGTTGTTACGAACAATAGGCGGATGTCTAGATGATTGAGACATCTGATATGCGGGGGAGGGCTGCGGGTTGTTCGCGCATTTTGCTTCTTTGCTGGTGCTTGCTTTTGCTGTCAGTGTGGACGGCTTCGGAGTAGGCGTGACATACGGATTGCGGCGAATACGAATTCCGCTCTTATCGATTGTCATCATTGCGATTTGCTCTGGCATGGTTATTTTTCTGTCGATGCTCGTTGGTTCATGGATTACGGGATATTTATCCCCTTTTGTCGCTAAGTTAATTGGATCTGTGGTTCTTGTTGCCATCGGGACCTGGGCACTCTTACAGCTTAGACGGAGCGGCAAGGAAGCCGGAGCTGGTGACGGTGAGGCGGATGCCGAGCAGGAATCAGGAACTGAGCCATCGACCTTGGTTGATCGTTCGCATCCGGTGCTTGTTGTCATTGTTGAATTGAAGCGCCTAGGATTGGTTATACAAATATTGCGGACTCCACAGGCTGCCGATGTTGATAAGTCGGGGACGATTTCTGCGACTGAAGCGCTTATGCTTGGTGTTGCCTTGTCGTTTGATGCTTTTGGTGCAGGTATCGGGGCTGCGATGGTTGGATTGTCACCTTTATTAACTCCTATTATGATTACCGTGGCGAGCGCCTTGTTTCTTCTAGGCGGTATACGGTTTGGCTTCCGGTTCTCGAACTGGAAAGGCATGCAGGCGGTTTCGGTGCTTCCGGGTATTTTATTGATTGTGATTGGGATATTAAAGCTGTTATAGGATGATTAGAACGGGGTGAAGCTAATGAAGATCGGTTTAACCGGCGGAATCGCTACCGGCAAGAGCACCGTTGCTGCCATGTTGGTAGAACGGGGTGCATTGCTGGTCGATGCCGATCAGGTTGCGAGAGAGGTTGTTATGCCCGGCGAACCGGCTTTAGAGGCGGTCGCCTCTACATTCGGACAAGCTGTTATACATACAGACGGAACGCTCAATAGGAAAGCTCTTGGAGAGATCGTGTTCAACAATCGCGATCAGCTCATGCAGCTTGAGAGTATTCTGCACCCTGCGATACGAAATCGCATGCAGCAGCGGATCAGGCAATATGAAGAACAGGACCCGAAGCAGCTTGTTGTAGCGGACATCCCTTTATTGTATGAGACAGGCCAGGAAGAGTTATATGAAGGTATTATGGTTGTCTATGTTCCGCAGCAGCTTCAGCTTACACGGCTGATGGAGCGGAACGGTTTGGTACAGGAAGAAGCACTACGCCGTATTGGACTTCAAATGAATATTGAGCAGAAGAGAAGCCGTGCGGACTGGGTGATTGATAATAGTAGTTCACTTGAAGAAACTAAACGTCAGGTGGACGAGTTTTGGAAAAGTCAGGATTTGCCATGAGATGGTTAATTCGAAAAAGAGTGCTGCTTCTTCTGCTCATCGGCCTCATTGGTGTGTTATTCCTGAATTCTAATTGGCTTGCCCGTATGATGTATCCGATCGAGTTCAAGGAAGACATACGTGCCAGCGCATCTAATTATGGTGTTGATCCGCATCTTATTGCAGCGATTATTCGAACAGAAACCAATTATTCGACCGGACAAGTATCGAAAAAAGGGGCACTAGGCCTCATGCAGATTATGCCTGATACAGCGGACTGGATTTTCCAGAAGGCGGATTTCAAGAATGTAACAGAAGATATGCTGCAGAATCGACCGGATGTCAGTATCGAAGTTGGAGCATGGTATTTGCAGTCCTTGCATAAGCAATTTGATCAGAATACGGTAGCTGTCATTGCAGCCTATAATGCGGGTCCTGGTAATGTGAGAAAATGGCTTGATTCCGGAAAATGGGACGGGAAACTGGATACAGCGGATCAAATTCCATATGGAGAAACTCGCCACTATGTACAACGTGTTATTTATTATTATAATAAGTACAAAGATCTTTATCCGATTCTCTGACGTAGACAAGAAGAAGCCTTGGCCGTCCGCCGCTTCAGGACGGAACAGCCAAAGCATCTGTTATACATGACTGATGAAATGATTATTGACGACCTGCAAGAGATTGTTCGGCAATTTGCACCAAACGGCGAGTAATGTTACCCCCGATGTAGCCTGCGTCTTTTGTAAGCAGGTTGCCGTAATAACCGTCTTGCGACAACGTAATACCCAGCTCTTGAGCGACCTCATATTTCATTTGGTCTAGTGCTGCAGTAGCTTGCGGTACCAGTAGTGTGCTGCTGTTGTTCGAGCTCATTGATGTTCACCTCCTTGCGGTTGGTAAATGTATTATGTGCGGAATTCGCAACTTCATTCAGGTAACGATTGGTAAATTTTTTATAATCACAAAAATAGGATTCGGAAGGAGTGAAATTGATGAAATGCCCTTATTGCGATTACGCGGGTACAAAAGTACTCGATTCAAGGCCAGCCAATGAGAATAAATCCATTCGCAGACGTCGTGAATGTGAGAAATGCAGCAGAAGGTTCACGACCTTCGAGATGATTGAAGAAACCCCGCTTATCGTCATTAAGAAAGGCGGCAGCCGGGAAGAATTCAGCCGTGATAAAATTCTTCGCGGCCTCATTCGTGCCTGCGAGAAGCGTCCGGTATCTGTTGAACGTCTTGAGGTTATCGTCTCGGAAGTGGAGAAGGAGCTTCGCACGACTGCTCTTGCAGAAGTCGAGAGCCGTGATATTGGCGAGATTGTGATGAGCCAGCTATATCCGGTTGATGAAGTCGCTTATGTGCGGTTCGCATCCGTATACAGACAGTTCAAGGATATCGATATGTTCATGAAAGAGCTGAACAGTCTGTTGTCTAAGCACCCTATTAACAATCCAAGCGGCTTGTAGCTGCATGAAATAGCCCTTCCCTTAAGCGGGAGGGCTATTTTTGCATCAATATGAATGGTCAGCTGATTTCTGTCTGATTACGAAGACACCGATGGAAGAGGTTCTCCGGCATCTGGCAGCTTGTGATGTGCAGGTGGAGGAAGGGCCAGTTGCTCGGACTGGAGCTGTCGGCAAGATTGTATCTGTGTATGTACGTGATCCAGATCAGAACCTCGTCGAGATATCGAATTGTACGGCGAAAATTACTTAATTTTTTATATAAAGCCTTTAATTTCTAACATGCGGCAGGACCGTATCGTTCTATATAATCAATGTAGATACGTCATATAGGAAAAGGTGATATCTTCAGATGGATAATAAAACGATAGAAGTGAAGACTGATGATCATAAAGGTCCAACGGCTCCTAAAGATCCGACCCGGAAGCGAAGCGGATTTTTTATTATGTTCGAATCCATTATTGAAGCAAGTACCCGCCTTGACGGAAAGTTCTCGCAAGAGATTTATCTGGAAGGACGGCTGAGTGACAAAGCGAATTTTACAGGTGGGGTCGAGGACGAGGAAATACTCGCACACCTGGCGAGCTGCAACGGGTTCCGCAAGCTGGTACATAGTATCGGAATCTCTGTGAAGGCGCATGACGAGCGAGAAGGTACGGAGATCTACTTTAGCCTCGAAAACTGGGGGAAGACAAACAAATACGAGTCAGGCACCAGGATCAGAATTCCTTGTGTGGCAGATGGTTCGGAAACTTTATTGATCCTGGATGAGTATGAGTGGTCATCGGATGATGATGTACCTGGAAAATTCACTTTTGAATTTGAGCAAGCAGGTGCACTTGCGACGGCGAGCATTATTTTGTACCTGAATGATGGGTTTGAAGTTCCGGAGATTACGCCAGAACCACCTATCGAGTTCGGGTCTGAAGCTTATCGCGGGATGATTACTAAGTCTTTAGTCAGCAAAGGTAATAATTATAAACTGAAAGCAGCAATTGAAAAAGCGAAAAGAGGCGAGGATGTAACGATCGCCTACATCGGGGGCTCCATTACGCAAGGTGCAGGAGCCAAGCCGATTCATAATACCAGCTATGCTTATCAAGCTTATGAGCGATTTAAGCAGCTGTTCGGCCATCCTGAAGCTGACCATATACATTTAATCAAAGCAGGGGTTGGAGGAACGCCTTCCGAGCTTGGCCTTGTTCGTTATGACAGGGATGTTCTTCGAGATGGTACGGTGGAGCCGGATATTGTAATTATCGAATTTGCCGTGAATGACGCAGGGGACGAAACGAAAGGGAACTGTTATGAGAGTCTTGTACTGAAGGCATTAAATGCTGCAAACGCTCCAGCCGTTATCCTGTTGTTCAGTGTGTTCCAGAATGACTGGAATCTTCAAGATCGGCTATCGCCTGTAGGCTGGCATTATGAGTTGCCCATGGTCAGTGTGAAAGATGCGGTTGTGGAGCAGTTCCGATTATCAAAGGCTAAAGGCAATATCATTTCGAAAAGGCAGTTCTTCTACGATATTTATCATCCGACGAATGCAGGCCATACCGTGATGGCAGATTGTCTTGGTTACTTGTTTGAAGAGGCGGACCGTTCTGAAGCCGAAGGGCTAGATATTATGATTGAGAAGCTGCCGGTTATCGGGAATGATTTTGTGGAGATACGATTGTTGGATAGGAGTAATTGCGAAGGCATTGCTGTGATTGAAGCCGGGAGCTTTATTGAAACGGATACTGATCTTCATATGGTGGAGTTGGATTTCGATTCATTCGGAACACCGCAGTTTCCTTTCAACTGGATGCATACGGCTGAAGCGGGAGATGGAAGCTTTAAGCTGACCATTCACAGCAAGCGGCTTATTCTCGTGTTCAAGGATTCTGGAAGTCAGGAATTTGGAAGTGCGGAAATTTTGGTTGACGGGCAGCATATGAAAGTTGCAGATCCTCATATCATCAACTGGACTCATTGTAATGCGGTTATTTTGTATAACGAGCAAGAATCCAAGGAGCATACGGTTGAGATTAAGATGGCATCAGGACACGAAGATAAACGGTTTACGATACTAGGATTCGGGTATGTGAAATAAGAATAAATGAGACTAGTAAAAGGATTGACAGTTTGGAAATGACTGTGCTATTATTTTGCTAGTCCGGGGCCATAGCTCAGCTGGGAGAGCGCTTGCATGGCATGCAAGAGGTCAGGGGTTCGATCCCCCTTGGCTCCACCAAATAAATAACTCTACGCAACCTATCAGAAGGTTGCGTTTTTTATTTGGCGGAATGGCAAGGGGGGGATGAACCCCTATAGGTTCGCCCGTGCGGACGGAGCGAAATATTTTATCCGGGGCCCCCGCAAAGTAATAGGAATATGCTTCGGAGATTGGCTTCACTTTGTGGGGGAAGAAAACGGCGTCTGAATCTACCGCTGAAAGTCCTCTTCGAGTAAGCTTCGTCAGCCATTTAAATAAAAGATTCAGACATCCCATGATGAGAAGTAACCTGTACATTCATTAACCTAACTGGGAACGTTAGTTGAGAACAACAAAATGGCAGCTGATCCAGCGTCAAGTATTTGAGGTGATCTAATGAAAGTCATTTTATGCCTTTTATTGATATTAATGACGTGGCGTCACAATCCGATCCCAGCAATTATATGTCCGAATCTTCTTATGCAGATATCATTAGTTTAGGGAATAGGGATTATGTCAACGCTTGGGAGCTGGCTTTGTTGGACGTAACGGAAATCAAAGAGATTGGGAAAGTCGACAGCGGAACTGTAATTGCTGAGGGCACACCGGTATATTCCACTCCGAGCTACCCAGATCATGATGTGGTTATCGTAAGAACTTTAGCATAATAAAGACAACTCCGCAGCCGGCTGACTGATCGGCTTCCGCTTTTCATTGGAAGGTAGTATAGTAAAACGCTGCCGATTACAATATTGCAGTTTCTGATGAATGTGCGATCAATTCGTATCGTTAGCGATTACATTTTTTTATCGATAAACGCAAATCTGCCTGCGCCTTCTGCCAGCACGGCTACGACGCGGTGGGTCATTTCGTCCACACTTATATCCTCATAAGCTTTGCTCCATTGTACCGCGGCGCCGAATATCGACCAGCTTGTCATGAGAGCCATCGTATCGACGTGGATGGTCCAATCAGCCTGGTCCGCCCGAAGCCGTTGCAACCAGTGTTGCAGCAATTCGGCTAGCTCGTCACGGACCGACCTCTCGAATAGCAGATTGATCGTATCGATCGGGCTGCACCGACCGTATAGCGAGCGAACGTGTTCCAGTACTATTCGGACCAGCACGCGCAAATGCTCAGGATTCCAACCTGCATCCGGTGGAAGTTCACGCCCTAGCATATGGAGAAATTTATCACGGATGGACTGCTCCAGCAACGCGAATTTGTCCGGAAAATGAGCGTAGAACGTCCCCCTGTGTACATCTGCACGGTCGGTAATATCCTGGATTGTCATCGCGGTAAATCCCTTTTCCCGCATCAGTTCCGCGAACGATTGCTTCAGCAGTAACTGCGACCGCCTCCGCCGTCTATCGGCTTCATTCCTCTCAGTTCCCATCGCTTGTAACGCTCCTCGCTTGACGTCAACGGAGCTCAAGAGCCGACAGCCCCGACAGCCCCGACAAAATCGTCGATTTGTCAGGTAAACGACTTGCGGGCTGCATTGTCCGTTGTTACCAGTCTCCGATTTTATTACTATTGTAATGAACGTGGCCCGTTAATTCAATGAAGCGAAAGAGGGATAAATGATCATGGCGATGGAAATACCCCAGAAAATCAAAGCGATCCGATATTTTACTTACGGAGGGCCGGACGTGTTGCGTTACGAAGAAGTACCCATTCCGGCGGCAGGTAAAGATGAGGTTCTCGTCCGCGTTCATGCAGTCGGCGTCAATCCAGGCGATTGGCAGATCCGTTCGGGCTTGGCAGGTGATCGGTTCAGACTTCCTTATATTCCTGGCTGGGATGTATCGGGAGTCGTTGCCAGTGTGGGTGCTGGAGTAACGAGTTTTCATCCGGGGGATGCCGTTTACGGGATGACCGTCAACAGTGGGGGTTGCGCGGAATATGTCGTTGTACCGGCGGGGAATTTGGCACTCAAACCTGAATCGGTTGATTTCGTCGAGGCGGCAGCTCTGCCTCAGTCTGGCTTTACTGCTTGGCATGCGCTGTTCGTACAAGGGAAACTAGAGAAGGGACAAGCGGTGCTGATCAACGGTGCCGCCGGGGGAGTCGGCCACCTAGCGGTCCAACTCGCCCGATGGAAGGGGGCGCGCGTCATCGGAGCCGCTTCTGCCCGTAACGAGCCATACTTGCTTGATCTAGGCGTCAATGTGTTTGTCGACTATACATCCATTCTGCCGGCAGAGATCGAACATAGCGTGGACATTGTCCTCGATACAGCGGGAGGAGAAAAGGTAGACTGGCTACTGAATACCCTAAAGCCGGGAGGCCGCCTCGTACCGATTACGTGGGGGCGCTATTCATCCGATAGCGCGGCAAAAGCGTCTGTAACGGTCCAGGAGGTACAGTACACGCCGATCACTACTGCTTATCTAGACGAATTGACCCGCCTAGTTAACGGCGGACAATTGAACATAACGATCGACTCTGTTTTCCCTTTAGAGGAAACTGCCAAGGCACATGAAAAAAGTGAGAGCCGCCGAGCGCGCGGTAAAATCGTCATCCGCGTGCTGTAATGGTAAAACCAAAGGGTTTTGCATTTCAAAAAGGGTTAATCTAGCCGACCAGCTTTACTCTATATCTTTTAACCGGGTGGTTGATTTCCTCACATATGAGCAGCGTGCACAGCCCTTTTTAGATGAAACCGATTATGACGTATTCCTGAAGCAGACTCTACGTCTCTGATATAGTCAAGAAAGGATGCTAAACCCTCAAGATTATGCTGGAACTTAAAGACCTTGCCATACGGTAATCCACGTTTTAAAAAGGCTTGTGCATGACTCTCTCCCTTAGAAATATCCATACCAATGCCCAAGCAGGGAAGAGTGAAATAAAACCGCTTGTCGCTGCAGTTTAATCCGTGATCAAAGCAGAACTAGGCCGCACTAGCATTGGCCGGTAGATGACCCTCGGAATTCGTCAATTCGTCGGGGGTCATCTGTTTTTTGTCCAGAAACGGAAGCGTACGAGGGACGATATCGCCGCGTTCTATGCGGTTCGCAAACCGATTTGAACGGCGGCAACGGGATGCTATTGTCCGGGCACCTTGCCATCCAATCTTCAAAAATGACAACGCTTTCTTAAGAATGTTGGCTTTCGACGCTCTGATTCGAAGAGTACACTTAAAAACAAAGGAGGAGCAGATATGGAATTGGATACACGCGTAACCGGAATTAAGGGAAAAACAGAACAGCGAACGCAGTTTTGGAAGCGGTTTAAAAAACAAAAAACGCTGCACCTGTTCGTTGGGCTCGGCATGATATTTTTGCTTGTCTTCGCCTATACGCCGATGTTCGGCATTCTAATGGCATTTAAGCAGTATTCCATCTCTACCGGAATTAAGGGCATTTTTACAAGCGAATGGGTGGGATTAAAGCATTTCAAGGAGTTCTTTAATGACTATCAGTTTGGAACAATCGTTCGAAATACGCTGGCATTGAGTCTGCTAAAAATCCTTTTTGCTTTTCCGGCTCCCATATTGCTGGCCATTCTATTAAGCGAAGTGAAAAATTTGAAGTTTAAGCGTTTTGTCCAAACGATCAGCTATTTGCCCCATTTCATCTCGTGGGTTGTCGTCGCAGGCATCGCTTTCGCCTTCCTGTCCACGGATATCGGGATGGTCAATAGAGCGCTTCTAGGGCTAGGCATAATCGACAAGCCGCTTGACATATTGACGAACCCCAAATATTTCTGGGGACTGGCGACTGGAAGTGCCGTCTGGAAGGAGATGGGCTGGTGGACGATTATCTTCCTGGCCGCCATAGCGGGCATTAACCCGTCATTATACGAAGCCGCGCAGATCGACGGAGCGGGCCGCTTGGCTCGAATTCGCCATATTACGTTCCCTGGAATGAAGGGAACGATCGTCGTTGTACTTATTCTGACGATCGGAAGCATTCTGGGCGGAGGACTGGTGGGCTCTAACTTCGAGCAGGCGTTTCTGTTCGGCAACAGCATCAACAATCCGACCTCGGAGATCGTGCAAACTTATGCGTTTAAGGTCGGATTAAGAGACGGGAGATTCTCCTATGCGGCAGCGATTGATTTGATCCAGTCCGTCATTTCCGTCATCCTGATTTTCTCCAGCAACTACATTGCCAAACGCACTTCGGGATCAAGTCTATTCTAGGAAAGGGGAGCGTGCATGCAGCTCAGCCAAAAACAAAAAGATCGTATCATGGACACTATGATTTATGCATTACTAGCCATTCTGACGTTATCGATGCTTTATCCGTTCTATTACGTCCTGATTCTTTCCTTCAATAAAGGAACCGATTCGCTTCTTGGGGGCGTCTATCTATGGCCAAGGACCTTTTCCTTTGAAAACTACGCGCGATTTTTGGATGACCCCCACTGGTACCGTGCTTTTTTGGTCACGATTATGAGAACGCTTGCGGGAACCGCCCTAGGTGTCCTTTTTACCTGTTTGGTTGCTTATGGGCTGTCTCACCGCGATCTGCTGTTTCGCAAAGGTTATTTCACGGTCATTATATTCGCGATGTACTTTTCCGGCGGTTTGATACCGTATTACGTCGTTCTGCGCTCACTGGGGCTGCTGAACACGTTTGGTGTCTATGTCATTCCTTCCATGTTAAGTACGTTTTTTCTGCTGATAGCCATTTCGTTCTTTCAGGAAATTCCGAGTGAACTCAAGGAGTCGGCTTACATGGACGGGGCTACCGAGCTCGTTATTTTCTACCGGATCATCCTTCCCGTCTCGATGCCGCTGATTGCAACCATGTCGCTTTTCTTGGGGGTTGGTCAATGGAACTCTTGGCTGGATTCTGCTTACTTCGTGCAGTCGGAAGGTCTGCGGACGCTCGCTTTCCGGATGATGGAGGTTATCAACAAGAGCAATGCGCCGATGGACGCTATAGCTGTTGCGAACAGCGCTTCAGCGGGTGTCACCAGCTATTCGCTTCAGGTAGCGGCTATGGTTATATCTATCGCGCCTATCGTGTGCGTCTATCCGTTCCTCCAGAGGTTTTTCATTCAAGGCATTATGCTGGGTTCCGTGAAGGGTTGATTTTGTTGGCATGATATTAAAGCGTTTGCTTTAATATAAACATCACTTGTTGGAGGGGTTATTTTGAAAAGAAACAAAGGGAAGAAGGCACTGCTCTTATCGCTCATCCTAATGATGACGATAGCGCTGATGTCCGCATGCGGAAATAACAACGATGGTCAAGTCAATAACTCGGTGGTGGGGAGCGAACCGCCCGCCAAAAGCAATGAGGTGAAGGAGCTGTCCTTGTTTATCGATGCCTCCTGGTATCCGGTGAAGGAGTGGAAGGGGTCGGTTGCCGAAAAAATTACCGAAAAGACGGGAATCAAGCTGAAAGTGACAGTAGCGACGGACGACAAGCAGCTTCCGCTCATGATCGCATCCGGCGATCTCCCGGATCTGGTTTTTACTAACGCGAACATCGAACGGATGTCCGATTCGAAGCTTTCTTATCCTTGGAACGAGCTAATCGAGAAATACGCGCCTGACTTTAAGATCGACCCGACAAGAATTGCGATACACACGATGGATGACGGCAATTTCTACACGGTGCGCAATTCTTTCGCGACCCAGGAGGAAATGGCGAATAACAAATACTCGGTCGGCAGCGACGGCAACCCGGGAATAGCAGTGCGCGAGGATATTCTGAAAGAGCTGGGGAATCCGCCGATCGACACCATCGATAATTTCATAAAGGTTCTGGGCATGGTCAAACAAAAATACCCGGATATGATTCCGCTCATTATGGACAAGGACTGGATCGAGCAATACTTCCTGCAGCAGTTCGGCGTCGAAGGTCTTCTGGACGGCTGGTACGAACGGGACGGAAAAGTAGACTACGCGATAAGGCAGCCGGAAATGCTGGAATTTTTCAAGTTTATGAATCGGCTTTACCGCGAAGGGTACATTCTGGCGGAGAACTTCGCCTATACGAACGATCAGATCGACGATCAGTATGCGACCAGCGGGAAGGCGTTCGCGCATAGCCATACGGTCAGCATAGCGGACATGGACAATATCAAGGTCAAAAACGCCGGCGGTTCGTATACGTTCCAGATGCTGCCGAGCGCAATCTCGAAAAGCACGAAAGCGGTCAGCTCGGGACTGGGCTTCGCAGGTACGTTCATCACGAAGAAAAACAAGGATCCCGAGGCGTCGATTAAATTCCTTGAATATCTTGCAAGTGACGAAGGAAAGAAATTGACGATGTTCGGCGTCGAAGGCGAGCATTGGACTTGGAACGAAGAAGGTTATCCGAATTTGAAATACGATCCGTCCGATGCCGATTTCGTTAACAGCAACGGAATCAAATGGTGGTATCTGTACAACGACGGCGTTATGGAAGGAATGCTGAGCTATGTGCCGGGGGCTCAGAAGACGAAGGCCTTGATGGAGAGAAAAGCGTTTACGGTTTACAAACCGGAGCTCGGCTTGATCCAATTGCAGCCGGATTCGGACGAGAAGACGATTAAAACGAAGATAGACGAGATGATCAAAAACGAGAAGGTTAAAATCTACTTGGCGAAGTCGGAGGAAGAAGCCGTGGCAAACTACGAGAGCATGGTGAAGAACGCCGAGAAGATCGGTCTGGAGCGCTTGGTGGATTGGGCTAACCAAACCTATCAGAAGAAGAAGGATTTGTTTAAAAAATAAGACTGGGTCCGTCAGGAGCGCTACGCGTTCCTGACGGACTTTGCACGCTATATTGCAGGTGAAGGCAAATGGGAGAACGGAAAGGCGGGAAAATGATGAAGCTGGAGTATGATTCGCCCGGTACGGCATGGAAAGAGGCTCTTCCGATTGGCAACGGACGGCTGGGAGCAATGGTGTTCGGAGCAGCGGAAACGGAAAGAATCCAGATCAACGAGGAGACGTTGTGGTCGGGGGCGCCGCACGATTATAACCGGCCGGACGCGGGGCAATATTTGCAAGAAGTCCGGAGCTTGATTTTCAATGATCGGATCGAGGAGGCGGAGCGGCTGTTTCTGGACCGCATGATGGGCGAGCCGATCCATCTGCAAGCCTACCTGCCTTTTTGCGAGCTGAATCTGGCGTTCCCCGGGCATCGCGAGGTTACGCGATATCGGCGTGAATTGGATCTGCGGCGGGCGGTGGCGACCGTATTCTATGAAGCCGACGGATGCGAATACACGCGCGAAATCTTCTGTTCCCGCCCGAGCGGCTGCCTGGTGATTCGGCTTTCGTGCGGCGAGCGGGGCAGTATCGCCGTAGACGTGTCTTTGTCCAGCGTCCACCCCGATGCATCCGTTCAATCGGACGGCAGCCGTGCGATTCGGCTGACTGGACGGACCGGAACGCGCAAGGGTCCAAGAAATTGGAGCGGCTCTTGGGAAGGTCCGGGACTCCGATTCGAAGGGAGGCTCACGGCTTTTTGCGAAGGCGGCTCGTGCGCGGCCGGCGACGGCGTCCTGCGCATAGCGGAAGCGAGTGCCGTAACCCTCGTTTTTTCCGGAGCGACAAGCTTCTTGAACTACCGGGACATGGGGGGCGATCCTTCGGTATTGAACAATCGGTATATGGCGCGCGTCTCCGAACGACCTTATCGCGAGTTGCTGGACGAACACGTCGAAGACCATAAAGCCTTGTATGAACGAGTCTCGATAAGGCTGGGGGGAGCCGGGGCGGACGAGCGAACTGGCGGCAAGCGGCGTCCGACGGATCGGCGCGTACTCGACATTCGGGAGACGGAGGACCCGTCGCTCGCCGCGTTATATTTTCAGTTCGGCCGGTATTTGCTCATTGCGTCTTCCAGACCGGGCGATCAGCCTTCCAACTTGCAAGGCATATGGAATGAAGAAGAATGGCCGGAATGGGGTAGCAAATGGACGACCAACATCAACGTCCAGATGAATTACTGGCCGGCGGAGGTCGGAAACTTGCCGGAATGCCACCTGCCGTTGTTCGATCTGATCGACGATCTTCGCGTCACCGGCGCGCGCACGGCGGAACTCTATTACGGCGCGAAGGGCTTCGTCGTCCACCACAATACCGATTTATGGCGCGCCGCGGCCCCTGTCGACATCCATGCCGGAATATGGCCGATGGGCGGGGTATGGTTGGTCCAGCACTTATGGGATCACTTCGAATACAATCCCGACCTTGACTTTCTGAGGGTACGGGCTTACCCTGCCATGAAAGAAGCCGCCCGATTCGTGATGGACTTCCTGGTGGAGGCTCCCGAAGGCGTCAAATTCGCCGGTCTGCTGATTACCAATCCTTCCTATTCGCCGGAGAACGCGTATCGGGACGGCCGCGATCGAAGAAGGCATCTCACGATCTCGTCCACGATGGACGTGCAGTTGATCCGAGACTTGCTCGAACGTTGTTTGATCGCAAGCGAGCTGCTGGGCGAAAATTCGGCGTTTGAACACGAAATCCGAAAGGTTCTGGACCGGATCCCCCCCATGCAAATCGGACGATTCGGCCAATTGCAGGAATGGCCGGAGGATTGGGATCGACCGGAAGATTCGAACGGCCACGTTTCTCACCTTTACGGCTTATATCCCGGCAATCAGATATCCGAGGATACGCCCGAAACGTTCGAGGGGGCGCGCAAAAGCCTCGAGCTTCGCCATCGGAGCAAGGACCGAATCCTGGCTTGGCCGGCTGCTTGGCGGATAGCGCTGCACGCCAGATTGCGAGACGGGGAGAGCGCGCGCAAGCGGCTCGTCGATCTCTTGGCGGGATCGACCAATCCGAATCTGCTCAATCAGCATGAGCCGTTTCCGATGCAGATCGACGCCAATTTCGGCGGAACCGCGGGCATTGCGGAAATGCTGCTGCAAAGCCGATCCCGCTATCGAAACGGAAAAGCCGAATACGAAATCGAATTGCTTCCTGCCTTGCCGGAAACATGGCCGGAAGGCTCCGTCTCGGGCTTTCGCGCCAGAGGGGGATTCGAAGTCGGCATGACTTGGGCGGAAGGAAGCTTAATCGGAGCCGAGATCCGTTCCCTTTGCGGAATGCCTTGTACGCTACGCTATAGGAAGCGATCGATCCGATACACCGTGAAGGCTGGCGAATCGTTTCAATTTGATCCGTTCTCACGTTAACCGGGGGTTGCGGAATTGCAAATCTGGAAGGGATGCGCCTCTATCGGAATTCTTTAGTACATGATATGTTAACGATATATGGATTCCGCATCGGAGGGAAACGCCGCCTTGAGCATCATGCGCAAAATCGTGCTTGGTTACGTGATTATGATCTTTATCCCTGTTCTGGCATTCGGTTATCACTATTACACGCAAATCTACGGCAACCTGACGCAACAATTCGTGGAGAGCAGGCAGAAAATCCTGGAGCAGGCTTACGCCAATCTGAAAACGGATTTCGCCCGAATTCAGTCGGTCCACCGGGTGCTGCAATACAATCCTTACTTGACCGATTATCTGGACGGTGTATACGAATCCGACGCGGACAGCATCTACGCGTTGACCCGCTATATTCTCCCGCTTAACACGCAATCGATGTTCGCTAATCCGGAGATCGAATCCATCGTCATTTATAAGATGAAGGATCGGGTATTGCCCATAACCAATCTGTTTCGCGATCGGTCTATGCTGGATCCGCAAACGGAACAAACCGTCTCGTCCCTGAAAGCCGGACAGGGGAAATGGCTGCGCGCCGATCCCGCGGCGTCGGATCCCGACCTGATCTATTACCAGTACATTTACAATACGCAAATTACGGAGCGAATCGGCCTTCTTGAAATTCGGGTACGCAAAAGTTTAATCCATAACTTCTATGCGGCCGCGGGTGTGGAGGGAAGTTGGAGAGCGTTGCTGTTGTCCGGACAGGGCGATCCGTTGACGAACGAAGCGCCGGCGTTGGACAAGAAGACATTGCGTCTTCTGCAAGCGGATGACAGGAAATTTTTTATCAACCGGCAAACGATCGTCAATCAGCTGAAGCTCGAGCCGCTGGACGTTCGCGTCATCGTCACCGGTCAGGTGGGAGACGTATTCCGTTCCGTGAAGAAGAAGGAAATCGTCTTGGTGACGATGATCGTGCTGCTGTTGATCGCTTTATCCATCGCCTATTACCTGCTGGCTTCGACGATTACCAAACGGATTCTTCGGTTGGCCCGGCATATGCGTACGCTGAACGACAATAACCTCAGGCAGCTGACGATCAAAAACGGCAAGTTCGAAAAGGATGAAATCGGCTTCCTGATCGTCACCTATAACGCGATGGTCCGGCGAATGGACGAGCTCATCAACAACGTCCACCGAGCTGAAATGCGCAACAAAGAAGCGGCATACCAGGTGCTGCAAGCGCAGATCAAGCCTCATTTCCTCTATAACACGCTCGAGACGATCCGCATGGTCGCCGAGGCTAACGACGACAAGGAAGTCGCCGATATTTCCTTCTGGTTCGGGAAACTGATGCGGTACAGCTTGTCGTCCGCGCGGGAAGAAACGGTTCTTGCGAAGGAAATCGAGATGGTTTCCTTTTATATGAACATCCACAAAATGAGGCTCCAAAGCAGGCTGACTTTTGAAATTCAAGTTGCACTGGATGCCGAACGGCTGGCTTGTCCGCGATTCCTTTTGCAGCCGCTTATCGAAAATGCGATCGTGCATGGAGCTTCTGCCGTCCTTCGACCCGTCCATATCTCGCTGCAGGCGACGGAAACGGAAAGCGAGATTACGATCGACGTTACCGACAACGGCAACGGGATTACGCCGGAGAAGCTTCTCGCGCTTCGCGAACGTCTGTCCAGGCACGACGAGCCTAGAAAGGCAGAGGAGCGGATCGGCGTAGGTTTGAAAAATGTCAACGAACGAGTCAAAAGCTTCTTCGGAGGAGAATCCCGACTGGAAATCCTCAGCGAGTCGGGCAAAGGAGCCTGCTTGCGCATTATCATCGTGAAAAGGAAGGTGGCGGACGTTGAAGATCTTGATCGTAGACGACGAACCTTTGATTCTGAAAGGGTTAGTTAAAATCGTCGAGGAAGTCGCGCCTGTCGGTTCCGACATTTGCTCGGCCATCAATGCCCCGGAGGCATTAGAGACAATGAAGCGCTTTATGCCCGATGTGACGATAACGGATATCCATATGCCGGAGAAGAACGGATTCGAATTAATTCAGGAGGCCAAGCTTGAGGGGTTATGCGATCGATTTATTATCCTGACCGGCTATGACGAGTTCGACTATGTCCGTCAGGCTCTTCGCTCGGGCGTCGTGGATTACTTGCTGAAGCCTTTGGACAAAAAGGAAATCGCGTCCCTGCTGAGCCGCGTGAAGGAGGAGCTTCCCGCCGCATCGGATTCGGATTACAGTCGGCACGCCGAACGGATATTGGCCTATTTGCAAATGAACTATATGAACGATCTGTCCCTCGACCATCTTGCGGATCGCATGAGTCTGCATCCGAATTATATTAGCAGCTTGTTCAAGAAGGAGACGGGAGACACTCTCGTCAATTACTTGAATGCGTTACGAATCCGGGAAGCGCAAAAGCTGCTGAAAACGCAGCCTCATTCGACCGTTTGCGCGATCAGCCGGCAGGTCGGCTTCGATACCAAGCACTACTTCGCGAAGGTGTTCAAAAAATACACGGGAACGACTCCCGGCACCTACCGCGAAAATCAAGAAGAAATCGAACGTCATGAATCGCCTAATACCTGAAGGTTTTCTTCATTCGCGCTTCACAGGCGAACAACTTAACCATTCCTTGCTTCATTTTCTGACGGGGATTAATTTCTTGAAACCAGAAAGTTTATTGTTCGCCAACATATCTGGATTAGATGAAGAGGTAGACGCTATAAAAACTGAAACTCCAGTTTCATCCACCTCATCAGCGATTGGTTTAAATCCTCCTGCCCTTTGCTTAGTTTCTTGCTTATCTGTGGCGGTTACGGATATAACGTCCTGGAGGCATTCCTTCCGATTTCGTAAATTGCTTGGTAAAGGAATAAATATCCCCATAACCAAGACTAACGGCTACGTGTTTAATGGGGAGTCCGGCGAGGAGCATCATTTTGGCCTGTTTCATTAAATGTTCAATGTGGTACCGCTGAGGGGAAACTCCGGTTGTGGCTTTAAATAGCTTCCTGAAATTCTCATAGCCCATATTTACAGCTGCTGCGGCTTCCTTAATATCGTAATGGATATCATTGGCGCCGCCGATTAGTTGGCAAGCTTTTGAGATTTTATGATCATTGTGCTCTCTCTGAGTATGATGTACGCTGCCGTGCAAACGGATAATGAGTTCTTGAGCTTTCATCAGCAAATAGGGGAGCCTTTCATCTACAGCGGCTTTAAGAGAGTTAAGCAGGGCGGCAAATTCATTCAAAATATCGCTTGTATGTCGTGTCGGCTGCACCTCTTGGTCGGAATTTATGATGCCTAGCGTTTTGAGGTAATGATAGACAGGATAACCTATGCTGATATAAAACTCGATCCATTCCCCATTCGGCTCGATTTCGGTGGAGTGCATACGATCGGGCAAACGTTGTACCAGATCCCCTGCTTGCATTTTAATAACAGTGCCATCCTTTGAGATAAATCGTCCGTTGCCTTGCAGGACCAACAAACAGCTGTAATATCCGATCCTGAAGTCATACTGGGAGCGCTCTGCCGTTCTTTTTCTCATAAAGCCGCATGACAAAATGCCCTGGTCGAAATCGTCTCCGATACACCGGTATACGACATCGTTTTCTTTTATAGCATCGAAATTCATATCGTCACTGCACCTACCAAAATGGATAAATGAATTACCAGAACTAACATTTTATATGAAAACTTGTCCTTATATTATAAGGGTATCGACTTTCATAGCACAACCAATTAAGACAATTTATGAGGGGGTTATTCGAAACGTATGAAGCTGAACAGAGACTGGGAGAATCCGCATGTCGCTCACAAGAACCGTCACCCCATGCATGAGCCGTATGGAATATACGAAACCGTGGAACAGGCGCTAAGCGGCGACCGGAGAGCGTCAAAATACGTAAAATGCTTAAACGACACTTGGAAATTTAAAACGTTTTCATCTCCGGATGTAGTAACTGATGAGTTTTATCATCCTGCATATGACGTGTCCAAATGGGATGATATCCCTGTTCCTTCCAACTGGGAGTTGTTCGGATACGGGAAACCTATATACACTAATATTAAGTATCCCTTTGCGCGGAAGGGTGCGGACTCTCATCACGAAATTCAACTGAAGCAAGATGAATTTGTTTTGAATCCGCCTTATGTGCCGGAGGATAACCTCACCGGATGTTATGTCCTATCGTTCGAAATTCCTGAACATTTTAACGGCAGAGATTTGTTTATCGATTTTGCCGGTGTGGAATCCTGCTTTTATCTGTGGTTAAACGGGAAGTTCGTCGGTTATTCGCAGGACAGCAAGCTTAACGCTTCTTTTGATATTACCGATTACATCCAAACGGGGCAAAACCATTTGGCCGTTCAGGTGATGCGATTCGGAGCCGGTTCTTATCTGGAGGATCAGGACTACTGGCATCTATCTGGTATTTTCAGAGATGTTCTGATTTATGCAAAAACGCGAATGCGAATTCATGATTATAAAATCGAAACGCTTTTCCCGGGTGATTATGACAATGCCGAATTAGCCGTGACGGTTTATCCTAATAATCAAGCAAGCTGTTATGGGGAAGCTCACGTGCGTCTGTCTCTTTATGATCACGATCGAAAATTGGTTACGCAATTTGAGACGCCGAAGTTTGCGGATTTCAGATCCTACCTGAAAGACAACTATGTGGCGAAAGTCAAACAAACCATTAAGAGTCCCCAATTGTGGAGCGACGAAATTCCTTACCTCTATAAATTGGTATTGGAAATGATCGACCCTGACGGAAATGTCGTTGACATCGAGAGTGCAAATGTCGGCTTCCGAGAAATCAGCATCGATAACAAAGGGATATTGAAAATTAACGGCAAACGTCTCATCATTCGAGGAACCAACCTTCATGCATTTTGTCCCGAAACGGGGCGCGTGGTGTCGACGGAGTATATGAGTGAGCAGATCAAGATCATGAAATCGCTAAATATCAATGCGGTAAGAACGAGTCACTATCCGCATGCCGTCGAATGGTACGACCTTTGTGATGAACTGGGCATATATGTTGTGGATGAGGCCAATATTGAGACCCATGGCATCGGCGGCCAGCTCAGCGCATCTCCCGAATGGACGCATGCTTATATGGAACGTGCAGCACGGATGGTGTTGCGAGATAAGAATCATCCCTCGATCATTCTGTGGTCCTTGGGAAATGAGTCCGGTTACGGAGCGAACCATGCTGCCATGTACGGGTGGATGAAGGAATATGATAAAACAAGATATGTTCAGTATGAGTCCTTGAATCCTCCGGCCAATATTTCCGATATCATGGCGCCCATGTATCCTCAGAAGGATTGGATCGTGGATTGCATGACGAGCAGCGATGACTTGCGGCCGTTTATTATGTGTGAATATGCGTACGCGAAAAGCAATAGCAACGGGAATTTCAAGGAATTCTGGGACCTTATTTATAAATTCCCGCGGTTTCAGGGCGGCTTCATTTGGGATTTCCAGGATAAAGCGCTTGCCTTGCATGATGAATCTGAGAACAAAAAATATGTTTATGGCGGCGCCTTCCAGGAAGAGATTATTGATTCCGCGCCCGATATGTGCCTGAACGGCATTGTATTTCCGGATTTAACGCTGAAACCGGCTGCTTATGAAATTAAAAATGTACAAGCTCCCGTCCAGATCGATTATTTTGAACGGTCTTATGATGTTCCCGGTAAAAAAAGTTATCGAATTTATAATCATTATACGCACCGGGACTTAAGCCACCTGGACATCGGTTGGGAACTTGTTTGCGACGGGAAGGTTGTGGAAAACGGTACATTACCCCGATTACACACGCCGGCCGGAGCTATCGAAAGTCTTCAGGCACCATACGATCCAACCAAGGTCTCTGGGGAAGCGTTCCTGAATTTTTATGCTTATCTGAACGAGGACACCTATTATGCAAATAAGGGAACCTGTATCTATGCATGCCAGGTCGAGTTGAAAGATTCCGTATATGAAATACGTACCGGGGATATTCAAAGTGGGAGCCTGGTATATGAAGAAGCTGCGGATCGAATTCATATTTATAATGAAAATACGAACGTGGTCTTCTCGAAAGAAACGGCAGAGTTCATTTCTGTCAGATACAATAATCAAGACTACTTTACGGGCGGAGCGAACAATTTCTATCGGCCGCCAACGGGGATAGACGCAGGTGTGCCTGGTGAGACGCTAAACTATGCAGATGATTGGAGAAGCCTCGGGCTGAACTCCGATCAGAAAGAGATCAAGCGTATCCGGGTATATGCAGCGCCTGCATCAGTCATCATTCAGGTTCATGTTCTTTATCATGGATGCATTGAAACACTTACGGAGTATGCGATTGGCGGTAAAGGCATTGAAATTACGAACACTGTCGTGAATAATGCTAATGTCGATACCTTACCGAGAATCGGTCTGAGCTTTACCTTCCCTGCTGCCTGGAAGAGTATCAAATGGTATGGCCGCGGGCCATGGGAGAACTATGCGGACCGTAAAACGGCTGCCTTCGTCGGTATATATGAAAGCTCTGTTGAAGAACAGCATGTTCCCTACATCGTGCCGGTTGAGTGCGGGGGCAAGGAAGATGTCCGTTATTTGTATGTGTCGGCGGATGACCGCAAGGTAAAAGTTACCTCGGCGGGTCACTTCCATTTTGACATCCATCAGTACAGCATCGGACAGTATGACAATGCCGCCTATGAGGACGAGCTTGGCACATCCGATTCTGTTTTCCTTCATATCGATTACAAACATGCAGGTCTTGGTGGAGATACTGGATGGACCAAAAATATTCACGATGAATATAAAATCGAAAAGGGCATCTATGTATACAAGATCACTTTAGAGATCGTGGATTGAATAGTAGATCCTCGAAAGCGAAGGATAGAAGTGAATTTTTGATAAAGGCACTGGCCAAAGTTTCTTCGAAATACATCCAGGATCGCGTCAAGCGTTGGAACGAATAGGAACTAGTTAAGATTATTCGCAGCCAAGATCTAGTCAATCGGGACCGGATCGGGTCAGTACGATTTGGAGAAAGTTAAATTCCGTGAGCCTAACTGGCTCGCGGAATTTTTTACTTCCTCGGCCAACTGACAAACGATACGGCGGCAGTCATCGATCCGTTCTCGCCAGCCACTCCTCCCATTTTCCTCTGTCTCCCCCGACTTTCAATATAAACGCTCGTACAGCACCAATCCTGAGAAGGCAACAACTTCTTCGTTTCCGCAAGCAAATGCCGGTACGCTCTCTCTATGCGGTTGCCCGGACGCTCCGACATCATCCGCAAACGTTGTTGACGCCGATCAGGATGCTGATCAGATCCGGATTTAAGCTGATCGCGTCATCGTCCCAGCGGGCGTAAAAATCTGCGACCCGGTTGCCGCCGACTCCCCGGTTGATGAAATGCGGCCGGTTGCCGACCATCGCCTGCATCGGATTCGGATTACAGTCGGCACGCCGAACGGATATTGGCCTATTTGCAAATGAACTATATGAACAATCTGTCTCTCGACCATCTTGCGAATCGCATGAGTCTGCATCCGAATTATATTAGCAGCTTGTTCAAGAAGGAGACGGGAGACACCCTCGTCAATTACTTGAATGCGTTACGAATCCGGGAAGCGCAAAAGCTGCTGAAAACGCAGCCTCATTCGCTTAAGCGGCTGCTATTTTTATGGGAGTAACGGGCAGATTTGCGCAACAATTGATTGTATTTCGCGCCCTAATTATTTACGAAGGGGGATAAGCGTGAGAATTGTGATGTTTGTTGTTTTGTTAATTTGCTTCATTATAGATTTCAAAAGGATGAGGGAAGAGCCGGTGGCTAGGAGATTGGCAAATGGGATAATACATTGAATGCACGTTTTTAATCCATTTGTTCGAATCCGCGTTGCGCATAAAAACTAATTCAGAGTTTTTATCGCTATTATTCTTGAAGAACTACAATTAAGAGGGTTGGGTTTTCCAGAAACCACCGTTAAACAAGATAATCACCAAAAAGAGAATCGCCCCAATGCTGATAACTAAAGTATGACCTAGAGATTACCGGCTTCATGAAAGACGTTTTTCGCTCGGCGAACAATGTCCTCATGAATGCCACACAATGGACATCTACCGAGTTAAGACGGAATTAAAGAAACGCGACATCGTGTCGAGCAGATCGACAGGGGAGCAGCTGCGCTTCATTATTCGTACTGGTACAAAGGATACGAGGATCGTTTCTCTCTCATGAAGGAAGTCGTTAAATCGGAGATCTCCGTCCGGCTCGCGCGGTATATTCAAGAACTGAATATCTATTGATCCCAAAAGAAGAGCCCTTCCGTGATCCGGAAGGGCTCTTCTTCAGTGTTTACACGCCAACATCGACACCAGACTGGTTCAGCGAGCTGATACGGAACGTCCGATCCGTATAAACAAAGAAAGCGTCCCAAATTAAACGGATATATGTATGGGCAAGGGAATTCCCCTTGCCTTTTGTTAGTGTTATTAGAAGAAATCGACAGCAGTTATTGAAGTACGCTTGATAAAAACGACGGTACCGCTAGCTAAACGAAGAATGACAGAGCCATTTTGAAATCCTAAAAAAGTACCTTCATGGAATGTACCGTCAAAATGGATTCGGACGTTAGGCGTACCCACTCCGATTTGAGATAAAACGGATTGAACACCGTCGTTGCCACTAGTTTTGTTACCACTAGTTTTGTTGCCGCCACTTTTGTTTTTTGGCATTTTTCATCACTTCCTTTCTATATTTGTTAACAGTATATGGATAGTGATAGAGTTTGGCTTGTACACATGTACCAAATCTAGTAATTGGGCTCCCCAGCGTAAGAAACAGAAAAGCCCTTCCGGATCTCGGAGGGGCTTTTCTTTCAGATGAACGTTGTCGAATCCTCCATGCTAATAGATGTTCGACAGATTTTTATGTGGTGGCTTTCGCCTTGTCACCCATTTTTATATACGATGCGCGTATAGTTGAAATTGAATATGACCAGAGTCAAATAAGCAGTGAACAATTGAAGAAAATTGTTACTGATTATCTCAGCTATGCTGCTTCAAACTCGTCGACTTCTAACAATTGGGAAGAGATGCTTAAACCATATCAATTGCGCATTGAAAAGTTAGGCGATGCTAAAAAAACACCAGTGATAGCTGAAAAAGACATCGGCTCAACAGAGATAAATTGGCTATTTGAATAAAATAGCGCCACAAGTGGATTAAACTAACGGGAAACGATAGTTCAAACCAAAACGACAGCGGCCGGAAAATAATCGATTGCTGTTTTTGCTGAAGTAAAGGGTAGTTTAGCGTGGAACGTCATGAAATGAGAGTATCTAAAAAGGGATATTCACATTATCTATTGAATACTTAATGAGTTCCGTTGGCAGGACAAAAGAACGGAGCGCCAATGTTGTTAAAATATTCGAGGTGGGAAATAATGCTTGGAAATCAAGTTGTTTATTGGATAGGTGGATCATCTTGTGCAGGTAAAAGTACATTAGCCAGGATGTATGCAGAAGAGCATGGATTTGAATTTTATTCTTGTGATGAACATTTTGATAGACATTTGAAAAATGTTTCATCTACTGAATATCCAGCAATGCATAAAGTTTCTACAATGAGCCCCAATGAAGCTTTCTATGCGAGGGGTGTCCAAGAACAGCTAAGTGTATATATACAATCTTTTGTTGAGGACTTTTCATTTGTGATAAATGACCTTGCAAAGAGAACAGATAAACCTTTTATTGTTGAAGGCAATCAACTATTACCTTCTCTCGTATCAGCTCATTTAGGCGAATTTCATAAAGCTGTCTGGATTATTCCAACTGAGAGATTTCAAAAAGAACAATATGCCAAGAGGGTTTGGATACATGATATATTGCGAAACACTGAAAACCCTGAAATGGCTTTTAATAATTGGATGTCACGGGATGCACTCTTTTCTGAATTTGTGCAGAGTACAGCTTCTAAGCTACAGTTAAATATATTAAAAGTAGATGGTAGTAAAACATTAAATGAAAACTTTGAATGTATTGAAAATCTTTTCGGTGCTTAGAGTATCGTACATGAATAGAGCTAACTGGGAACGTTAGTGGGGGGAGCTGCCACGAGGCATCTCCTATATGTAATATGTACTTCAGGAACTAACAAGAGCTCAACATAAAGAAGGTCCAACTATTTTTGATATTTTGATGGAGATTTTTGAAAATCATGAAAACAAGAATATCAAATTACATCTTAAGTAAGGATTAAATGTATCCAATCGCTTAGGTTCGATTCGATCTTCATTGCGCTAAACGGGGAACGTTAGTTCAGCCACCTAGGAGCAGTTTGCCACAGCGGCAGCTGCTCTATTTTTATTAAGGTAGAGGGAGGATAGTTCCAATATGTGTTAAAATGAATGAGGCTAAAATTAGGAGTTGAGTCAATGACAATTAGCAAAAAAGGGTCAAGAAAGATTGTTGTAGAACAAGAATCATACAGATGGGTAATCACTGCATTATCAAAAGGTATTATTACGTTAACCGTTCAGCATGATGAAGTGAAAGGGCAATTGAAGGGTAGATATAGATTCAGACATCAATGAATTTTGACTAGAGCTTCATCATGTTGAGTCACTCAGAAAGTTTTAAACTTTCTGAAAGCAAGCTTGTATCATTAAATTAACGGGGAACTTTAGTTCAATAAAGATAGCAATGCGATTCAAAACATGTGAATTGCCTTTTTCTACAACCGCAACATAAAGTTCAGTAAACTCGTCAAAAAAGTTTGAGGTGGTTATGAATGAGAAGGATGAAATATCTGGGGGGAATTTCGTGTCTACTTCTTTTTTTGATGTTGGTAGCCAGTTGTGGTACGACGGACAAAGAAGAAGGGAAGCTAAAATCTCAAGTTACTGATACTGAACCAGTCCCGGAGAAAACAACGGAACCGTGCATGGCAGTAATTGAGTGGGTAGATTTCCTAATGATCAACAATATTAAATATTATCAAAACTACGATGGAACAAAGTCTGTAACAGAGGAACAACTCGATGATAAAGTCGGCGAAGTCTCTTATATGTTAAACGATCATGCCTGTACTGATCATGTGGAGAAGAACGGGGATGCGGCATTTCTTCCAATTGGTACCGTTGTTTACGCTCTGAAGGGATACAAACCAGAATTCCGTGTCGTAGCCAATAACAAGATTTATGAAGTAAAAGATAATTCGAAAGCAGAGACTATTGGAGAACTATTAGACATAGAAGGAAAAGTAGAGAAAATTAGCCTAGAAAGCAGCGAAGACGGCAGTCCAATCGGTGACTTCGGCAAGGATGAGACCACAGAATTCGTTCAGGAGCTTTTGAGTCTGGAGAATGTTGGATTTAATGCGGTTTATGAAAAAATAAAACATGAAGCTGGTATTTTCCTGCGTGTACACCTTCATGATGGTACATCCTTTCGCATGGTCTACTATCCAAGTGCAAATGGTTTTACGGCAGGCGCTTTCGGGTCGGAAAAACTGAGAATTTTAATCATGTCCCAACGAGAACAAATTAAAGCAGCAGCGGGATTATGAGGTGGAGTGAGACATGGTTAATTCATAAACATGGTAAAATGTTACATATAAAATGAAATGAGAGGGGACTTGGAAATGAACAGAAACAACATCCATGAAACCCATCCCGAAAAGGAACATTTGTACAGTAACGATAATTATGTTGATGAGAACCTTCGCTCTATTCAAAATATTGAGGGTGGGGGACCACTAAGAAAAGTCGATCTAAACTCAATGCCACGTCCTCTAAGAATTCTCGGTTACCTTTTATTTTCTATTATAGTGTTAATGGGTGCGTCAGTACTCTTAGTTAGTTTTATTCGTTAACTTTGCTGAACCATCTAGGAACGGTACACGATCGGCAGCTTTGTTACTCTAATGAGCAGGATAACGAAAATAACTTCTTTACTTCAGTGAATATTCTAACTACAATTACAGTAAATATTTGGTATGTGTGACTGGCGTTAACGTGGAGACCCACGAGGAAGTACATATTGTCATATGCCGAATGCCTGGGCAGAGGTAAGGGAGAGGTATCCCTTACCTCTGTGTGTTTTAGGAGGTAAGCATGATGGTCCAGAGAGAATGCGCTCGATCTGATTTTTAAAAAGTCGAAATAGATGTGTGCTGGATTACCAATCAGATTCATTTAGGGAGGAAATAACATGCTATACGAGTTGCGAATCTATACGATTTACGAAGGTCGAATGGATGCCATTCAAGACAGATTTAAGGAGCATACGTTTGGAATTTTCACAAGACTGGGAATGAAGGTCGTGAATTTCTGGATAGATGCAACAGGCCAAAATAAACTATTTTATGTGATGGAATTTAAGGATATGGCACAGCGTCAAAGGCTATGGGAGCAGTTTAAGAAAGACATCGAATGGATTCAAGTAAAACGCAACTCTGAAGAAAACGGAGGGCTCATAGTCGAAAAAATTGATGAATATTTTATGAATCAAGCTGAATTTTTCAGATTGGGAAATTGAAATAACGGGGAGTTGAGAACAACAAAATGGCAACTGATCTAGATGATCAGTTGCCATTTTTGTTGAAGTAAAGGGCAGTTTAGCGTGATTATAAGTATTCTTTACGCCCCAAAATATGGGGTTTAATGGTAAACTCAAAGTATTATCTATAGCTTGGTTGAGGGAGTGATCTGCGTGGAATTACATAGCGGAGCATGTAATAAATAATTATTCTACTTAGAAAGGACAACACTTTTCGATGATAATACATAGTTATGACTACAAAAACCATGACAAGTACCGAGCAAGCTTCAATCGACTTTCCAAACTAGTATTTGGGATTGACTTTGAATCATGGTACCAAAAGGGAGCCTGGGGCGAACGCTATATTTGCCATTCAATTGTTGAAGATGACCAAATAATCGCGAATGTTTCGGTAAGTAAAATGGATTTGCTTATTAATGGTGAAAGCAAAAGAGCAATACAAATTGGAACGGTAATGACTCATCCCGAGCATCGGGGTAAGGGTTTGTCCAGACAACTGATGGAGTATGTATTGGAAACCTACGAAGGCACATGTGATTTGCTTTTCTTATTTGCGAACAGCACCGTGCTCGAATTTTACCCCAAGTTTGGATTTACGGTATTACCTGAACATCAATTTTATTTAAACTTAGCTGTTCAGCCCGCAGGTGAACCAACTTTACTGGAAAAACTGGATGTTTTGAAGGAAGAGCATTGGGATTTAATTAAACAAATGCTTTCTTCCCGTAGACCCATTTCAAAACATGTTGGTGTCACAAACAGCGAAGGTTTATTTCAATTTTATGCTTTGAACATCTTCCACGAATGCCTATATTACTCGCGAACTGACGATGCCATTATCGTTTTCGAGCATGAAGGCGATTTGCTGCATTTGTATGAGGTGATCAGCGACAAACAGGTGAACATGGAAACGTTGGTCTCGCGAATTACTACGAAACGAACAAAGAAAGTACGGTTTCACTTCAGACCTGATCAACTCCTCAACAAAGCTTATGTAGAACCCTATGGTGAGAATGAAGATGTCTTGTTTATTAGACCGCTTTCTGATTTGGGAAAGCTACCCGTGTTTTGTATACCTACGCTGGCTCATGCTTAGCGGCTAAGTTAACGATTCCGGTCGTTAAACAATACGAGATCTAAGACAGGGCCATCATCCTGCAAAGGATGGCGCTATAACTTGCCGTAATAAACAGCGCAGAGAACCGTATTATAAGTAAACGTCACGCTAATAGGAGACTTTAATTAAACAAAATTAGGTAAACTGCCTACATTACTGAATCAAATGATAATGATGGAGTTGCTTTAGCACTTGAGAAATTTGTACTCTGAATGCTGTAATCAAACATCTAAATGACCGTTAGGAAGTGATAAATTGATTGTATTGATGGAGAAAATTATGGAAGAGGGATTAGATGTATTTATCCGTAGAAGGAATATACTATCTCAATCACTTTTTTGTCTTGAGGAAATATCGTAGGAATAATATTGGCAAGCAAGCTGCAATAAAGGCATTTAAATTATATATGGGAAAATGGAGAGTGAGTGAATTCGATTGGAATACTCCAGCACAAATCTTTTGGAGAAAAATTATTAAGGAGTATACAAACGGTCAATACAATGAGATCAGGAGAATTGATAACAAAGGTCCAGCACAAGAGTTTACAATGTGAATTAGATTAATGTTACACAAATGATAGTGTTAGGGATTGAACTAACTGGGGAGTTGAGAACAGCACAATTGCAGCTGATCCAGATGATACTTTATTTTCGTTTAATCAATCTTTCAATAATAACGATTATGGCAAGTCCAATAAAAACCAACGCTACAACCCTTCCATCCATACCTGTTGCATTAGCTATTCCACCTGGAATTATATACAACACTTAAATCACCTTCTAAATTGAATAGTTAATCTATTTACAATCTATGCGGTTATTGGTTGTAGTCATTACACTACCGGGAAGCTCATTTAAACACTATGGTAGCTGGTAGAGAATTCGCTGTCGTTTATTTATGCGCCATGTGGATAATATTCGTTAGCTTGAAGTTCCACAAAAAAGCAGGAAATCCATTAGGGAGGCGAAGTTGCATAGAACCGAACTTGGAGAAAAAACTGCAAGAGATCTGTACTGACATTGTTGTTTCATTAAGGGGAAACCAGGCAGGGAATGGGAATGCGGTGATCGACCGCAATCTCATTGAGCTCCTATATTCTACCTTGGATGCCTACAAGGAATGCATTCAACAAGAAACGGTTGTCTCAAGAGAATTGATCTTCTCCCTCTTTTACACCAGTAGCCGGTTCTACATTCAGAGTAAATATTCGAACAACGCTGCTGATCTTTTGAAGGAGTTTGAGCGCTTAAATGGGAGATTGCTTCTATTCTTGAAGTGAAAAGAATTTCATCACAACTTGTAAACTAACAAGTACACTCGGTTCATTGAGCTAAACGGTGAACTATAGTTCAAAATACACATAAGCAACCTAACAGGAGCGCGGTTGCCTGCTAGTGGACCGATTTTTCTCTTGTTTAAGCCTGGATCGAGGTGTATAATCCGTTCAGACATCGGAGAGAAAAGTGGGGAATTGATTATGAACAACGGGTTGGTCAACGCCATTATTGCGTATATCATGTGGGGGGTTCTCCCACTATATTGGAAGCTGTTCAACGACGTGCCGGCAGGAGAGATTTTATCGCACCGGGTCGTCTGGTCGTTTGTCTTCATGGGTATACTTGTTGCCGTCCAGCGCCGATGGAGCGACATGAAGCGGATTGCGGCTAGCCGCACGATCCTGCTGCCACTCGCCGCCAGCGGACTGCTGATCGCGGCGAATTGGCTCATCTTCATCTGGGCGGTGAATAATGGCCATATTGTAGAGACAAGTCTAGGCTATTATTTGAACCCGTTGCTGAACGTGCTGCTGGCGGTCGTCTTCCTTCGCGAGAAGCCAAACCGTGGCCAATGGCTCGCGATTGCCATCGCTGGGTCTGCAGTGCTCATCATCGCTATCGATTACGGGCGGTTCCCATGGGTCGCGATCTCGCTGGCCGCGTCGTTCGGCTTGTACGGCTTCGCGAAGAAAAAAATCGTGCAAGACGCTTCTGTAGGCTTGCTGTCGGAGACGGCTGTCGTCCTGCCCATCGCAATCGGCTACTGGATTTACTTGGCCGCCGCGGGAAAGACGACGGCATGGACGCTGCCCGCGTCCACGTTCGTCGAACTGCTTCTGTCAGGCGTGGTTACGGCGTTGCCGCTGCTCTTCTTTGCGCGGGCTGCCGCCCGGATGGCGCTGTCCGCACTTGGATTCGTACAATACATTGGGCCGACGATTATGTTGCTATTGAGCATATTCGTATTTAAGGAATTGGTCTCCCCGGTGCTGCTCGTCGGCTTCGCGCTCATCTGGACATCGCTAATCGTATACGCTGTTGCATCAGTTCGCGGCACGAGACTCGCCAAGGCGAGTTGACGGCAAAGGCGCTCAGGCATCGACATATAGCTATTTTCGCCCGTCTGGGCGGAAATAGCTATTGTGAAGTTGTGGGTGTTATGTCGCTAGCCCGAACACACTACGTTGGTTATGCGACTATTTTTATATTCAGTTGGGGATTACGCTAACTGGGAACATTGGCACAATAAGAACAGCAGCCGGTCAATTCTGACCGGCTGCTCCTGTTTCTCATGATCTGGAGTGCAAGTTGGGCATGTATTACAAGTTAAATATCAAGTAATGGGATGGATACTGCGATTGCATCAGACCGGAGATTTTCTTTGTAAAATAGAAGGAGACCCTTCCGGTTGGATATTGTCCAACCGGAAGGGTCCGCATTTTTCTGTTTACGCTTTTACTTAGCCAGATATTCGACGAACCTTACAAAGATAGTGGCTACTTCGGCGCGGGTGCCGGTGGCTTTAGGGTCAAAGAGGTTGTCCGGCTTGCCTAATACAATGCCCATGCCCCGCAGTGCCTGAACGGCCTCCAACGCCCATGAGCTGATCTCACTCTCGTCCGCGAAGGACTTAGATTGACTTTCAGGTATCTCATAGCCCTTGTACTTCATGTAGTTGTACAGTATCACCAGCATCTGCTCGCGCGTCATCGGTGAATTGGGGTCAAACAGGTCTGCGTTTATACCGTTGACTATGCCGCTTTCGGCTGCCCACTCGACTGCCGCCGTGTACCACTGCCCGTCCGTCACGTCGCTAAAGCGGGAACTCGTATAACCAGAGCGGTTTACGTTCTCAAGATTGGCCAGTACCTGAACGAACATCGCGCGCGTCATTGAGGTGCCCGGTGAGAACGTCGTGGACGTCGTGCCATTGAAAAGACCGTATGAGTAGGCGAAGTTTACGTAGCTGTAGAACCAGTCGTCCATGTTGACATCCCTGAAAGGATTGCCCGACATCACGAGGAAGCCCAGCGGGGTATCGTCATCGAACACAAGCTCCGTACCCTCATGGATATTCAGCGTCATGCTGCTGCCGGGTAGTGCCACTTCGGCGCTCTTGCCCGCCGGGATGGTAACCTTATCGTTTGAGTCTATAGTTGTGCCTGCGGGTACCTTAATCTTGGTCCCACCCTTGGTCGCAATCTCGCCGCCGCCGGGTAGGGTGGTGTTGCCGTTTTTGTCTGTGACCGCGGGCTTATCCTTAGGTGTATTCACAGTGTAGTTCGACTTCAATCCCGCGTCTGTCCCGGTGCCCGTATTTCCGCTGTTGCCACCAGAAGGATTGGGCACAGTGGGAGTTGTCGGCTTCGTCGGCGTAGCCGTTGCACTGAGCTCCGCGCCTTCGCCCTTCGCATTTACCGCAACGATCTTGAAGGTGTAGCCTTGGTTGTTTGTCAAGCCAGTGAAGGTATATTTGGTCTCCGCCGCACCCAGTGTGACTAGCGTCACGCTGCCGTACCAGACCTTGTAACCCGATATCGCACTGCCACCGTCGTCAGCCGGAGCAGTCCAGCTCAATGTGACCTGACCGTCGCCCGCCGTTGCCTTGAAGTCGCCCGGAGCACCGGGCCCGTCCGTTTTTCTCTGCGCGAACATCCAATCAAAGACGTCGGTGTAGTCATTGCTCCAAGCCGGCAAGTTAGAGGACTGCGCCGTGGGAGCTATGCTCCAAGTCCCCATCGTAATCTGGTTGTAAAGAACCGCAGCTTCAACCTCGTGCGCTATATAATCAGGCAGGGCAGGTGTGTTGTCCGGATTCGGCCTCTGACTCGGCTGATCAAATTGATTGTAGGGCCATGTAAGAGCCTCATTGCTCTCAAAGCGGGAAGCTCTCGCGTTGGTCATTTTCGGCATATTGGTGTTTATGAAGGTAGCGAGGTTAGTCTGGTATATTCCAACGTTATTCGCATTGATAAACATCCAATAGGCCAGTTTGGCGTGAGCGTCGTTGGTGCTCGCGTTCGGTGATCCGTTTACCGGAGACATAGGTGCGGCGGCCGCGAAGAAGCCGGGGTAGTCGTTAACTAAGCTGTTCGTATACAGGCCGCCCCACGAGAAGCCCGCCACGTAAATACGGTTAGGGTCTACTGCGCCGCTGGCAACCAGGTCGTCTATAACCTTCTTAACATTGGCTGTAGAGGGAGTAGATGTGCCATTATAGGAAATATTCAGTATATGGCTGGCGTATTTCTCGGGATATTCCTCCATTTTTTTCATTAGAGCGACCGAGCCGTTGGCGGATTTCATGGCTGCTTTTTGGTCTGTTTCTGCGTTTGTGCCGCCGCGTGACCTGCCGTGGGTATAGACATACAGCGGCAATCGTTGCACCACTTTACCGTTGCCATCCTTGTGAAGGTAGAGCGCGCGATTGACCGAATCGCCCGTAGGTGTTGTAAACTTGTCAAGGATCGGATTCACAACTTTGTCCTGTTCAAAAACCACGTTGCGAAGCGAACTCCCATCTGTTAGTTGGATCTCGTCGTTCTGGACGATGTTGTAAACTTGCTTTGTCGAGTTACTGTTGCCATCCAGCGTTATATTGCCGCCGCTCTCTGAATAAAACTCAAACTCAACTACGATGTAACGGCCGCTTGCCAGTCCTTCCTGATAATCCGGTGAATGGCTTACCGTCCCTAGATAGCCGCGTACCTTTGGTTCGTTGTTGGCGTATACCCTTGTGATCTTGCGCGTACCTTCAAAGGTCACCGAGTCGCCGCTGAGGGTCGTGTTCCTAGCTGAGACGATAAACAAGCCCGGTTTAAGCGCGGAGCCTAACGCCGACTTCCCATCGCCTAAGTCAATGATGACGGCCGTCGTGTACTCGCCACGGGCGAAGTTGTCATTCCATACGATAAAGGGAAGCTGCTTCGCGTTCGGATCGTTTTTGAATGTCACGTGAATGGTATGGTCAGCCTCAACATTTAAAAAGGTATAAGTGCCAGCAATTAGAGTCACGGCCTCGCCGTCTACCGTTACGGTATCCACAATTTTTCCGTGATTGGGGGTAAACGTAAATTGTTTGCTTGAGCCCTTAGCAAGTCTCAGAACATCGCCGGGTGGGTCCGGCGTTATTGTACCGCCCGGTCCCGCCGTTGCGGTGATTGAGAATCTGGTGTCCGCTTCATTGGCTGAAGTAAGCTGCAGGCTGTCTGTAAATGAAGCATCGCTGGAATAACCCGCGTCCGGAACTCCGAAAGAGGATACGACTTCATAGCGGTCACCGCCCTTTTCCGTCGAGTTATTGATATAAACCTCAAAGGTAAGCTTGCCTTCCTGTAAGGTCAAGGTTCCTTTGGGTATTCTCATCTCCACGATATATCCTGTATCCGTGATCTGGGTCCACGCAGCTCTGCCAGGAGCGGACTGCCCTGAAAACACGCCCGTCGCGCTGACACGCCATTGGTTTGAGCCTCCGGATCCGTTGCCGACATAAAACTCCAGGCTATCGTACTGGTAATCTCCGCCGGCTCCCTTATATAGATTGCTGTCCTCCACAACTACGCGGGCATACAGGTAGTCGTGGTCCCAAAGGATTCTGGCTATGCCCGTGGCATGAGGTCTGGGGTCGCCGGGCACAGTGCTTTTGTTGATGAGATGCTCCATTGTCAGGGCCCACAGTGGGTCGTCTGACCCGAGTTCGGGAGTTCCGAAAATGGCGGTCGGCGTTTCATTCGTCTGCAAGCTTGTAAGAGTTGTAGAACTGATGTCGCCATCAAGTGCTTCTGCGTACTTGATGTTGTCAGTGGCTGCGGCAAAGCTGGCAGGGATTAGCGACGCCACCATTACCAAGCAACAGAGGAACGCGAGCATTCTGCCAAATCGTTTTGACATAAATGAAAATCCTCCTTATTTTTCGATCCGGTGCGCCCACGGCTTACCCGCATCGTATTCGGACACATTGTCAGTTTGACAAACGCCCAACTATATGATGTGGTATTTTTACCAGGTTTACAACCTGTCAAAATATAGAATCCATGGAAACTATTACTCCGAGAACAAGGCGAAATGCTAAAGGATTCTAATACAATTTGACCAGATGGATCGACTTTGAATTGGAATAAATATAGCCTGATTTTATTTCGGCCGCAAAGCCGGTACGCAGAGCGAGGAGAAGCATTCATGTATGTATGAAAGTTCTTGTCGTTGTACACTTGTCTGAAAACGCTTTAGCTTCTATCATATTTATTGATAGGAAGTAATACAAATTTCTGAGCGAAGCGGAAGGAATGAATATTAAATGACTCAATATAGAATGGCCAAACCAGAAGAACGAGATGAGATTGTTGATTTAGCAAACTATTCATTTGGTATCGATTTTGAAAAAGTACTCCCAAAGGTATACCATGAGAATGATCAATCTTATGAGATAACTATGGTTGCCGAGAATAAGGAAGGCAAACTGGTATCGCAAATAGCGTTGTTGCCGCAAACTTTGCATGTGGGCACTCTTGAGCTCCGCGCAAAGTTCCTAGGGGGAGTTGCTGTTCATCCGCGGGCTCGGGGAGAAGGACATATGAAGGTTTTGATGACGAGCTGGCTGGATGAAATGAGAGGTACTTCTGATCTGAGTGTATTGAGTGGTCAGCGGCAGAGATATGAGTATTTCGGGTATACGGCTGGCGGAATCAAGTGTGAGTATACGATTACCAAAGCAAATGTCAGGCACGTAATGGAGAAAATAGATAGCAGGGGAATCTCATTCTTGCCGCTATTTGAACTTGAGAATGCTGAAGCATTTACCAACACAATAAACACGTCACGTCGTGCTTACGTTCCGCGGGAACCACGTCTTATCCAGAAGATTTTCGCCTCCTTTGGACAAGCTCCTATTGGCATAGTATGCGAGGATACCCTTATCGGGTATTTGGTCAAGGATCATAGCGGTACTGTAATAAGTGAACTGTCGGTAACAAACGTGAAAGATATTCGAAAAATAATGAAAGCTTATTTTGATAAATATGCTGTAGATCAAGTGAGAATTTCACTACCGGAATATGAGATGGAGAGTAATGCGGAGCTTAGTGCTTTCGCGGAAAATTATAAAATAGAAGCATCTAATATGTATAATATATTTGATTTTGCGAATGTACTAGAAGCCTTTTTAACACTGAAATTCCATACAATTGGACTTTCTCCAGGTGTTTTTTCAGCTGTCATGGATGATCAGCCGGTAACCATCCGAGTCGACCAATCAGGTGTACATGTCGAGCGGGAAGCTTGGCCAGAGGCTGTTGTTCTTGATAAAATGGAAGCACAGAAGCTGATTCTTACGCCTTTTGGCCGATATATGGACGTAGCTGCTCCAAAAGACTGGTTTCCACTCCCGATCTTTTGGCATTTAGTCGATTGCTTTTAATACTTGGAATCGTTAAGGATTCGGATCTCGTTAAAAAGGTTCAAAGCAAGGGGGAGCTATCATTTTATAGTTGCCCCTTCTTTTATTTTACCTGTTGACAACATTACGAATATGAGTTATCTTTAATTCAAGATATTTAATTTAAAGATAAACGAAACGAACCCTCAAAGTCATACGATGGATCACAAATCGAATCGATTGTGAAATGCGAAATACAATGGGAATTGAGCATCGTGTTGTAGAGGAGAAATTTTTTTATCTCACATATCTTAATTTAAAGATTATTAAATTAAAGACAAAAACTTTGGAATGAGGTGCAGATTATGATTGCTATTCTCGGACGTATTAACGAATTGAGCAGAAAACAGCATGCTGAAGGATTAAACGAGCAGGAGAAAAAAGAGCAGACAGAGCTTCGTACTGAGTATTTGCAGCAGATTCGCGGTCAAGTTCACGATATGCTGCTGGGTGTCTCGGTAATCGATGACAATGGCGAGGACGTAACTCCGGCGAAGCTGGCAGCTGATAAAATGATTTTGCTAAGGGATGACCGCTAGAGGGATTATCTCAATAGTATGACAGGGCAGATTCGCTAGGTAAATTTAGATTAACACTATAAAAATTTGGGAGATGAATGAAAATGATGGATTTGGGACTTCTTATTATTCGGGTAGTGGTAGGATTGTTGTTTGTTGGTCATGGAGCACAGAAACTGTTCGGCTTGTTCGGGGGATATGGCCCGAAAGGGACAGGAGGCTGGATGGAATCAGTTGGCATTCGTCCTGGTGTTGTTATGGCTGTATTTGCTGGAGTATTGGAACTGCTGGGTGGGGCATTGTTCACCACGGGACTGTTCACAGTAGCAGCAGGAGTGATGATTGTAATCACCATGGCAGGTGCTATAGTTAAAGTGCATCGGCCTAACGGCCTGTGGGCAACAGCAAATGGGTATGAATATCCGCTGGTCCTCGTGGCTGTAGCTATCGGCGTTGCACTGACAGGAGCAGGAGCTTACTCACTGGATGCGCTGTTGTTCTAATCGTTGATGACTTGAATTAACAAGGAGCAGATTGCTACGGCAGCTGCTCCTTTTTTATTAAATCCTTTTTTTACCACAGTTTGCCGATTATTGATAATAGCTCATCACCTATTATTTAGTAGAATGATCTTATAGTTTCAAACTATAGAAAGTATAGAAAATATAGAATTGTTGATATACCTCGGTTTCAATATTATAAAGGCATGCGATGAGCTTCGACATACGGCGAAATTATTGACTAGTTAGTTCGATTACTTCGTAAAACTTATAAAAGAAAGTAGGGATTTTCAAGAAGTTCTTCCTTATCCATTATTGGAAGACGAAAAATTTTAGGCAGCAGTTACGCAATAGTTTTGATGTCAGGAACGGTTACGAAGTTTACATGGTAATAGACGCTTCGGCCGAGACACACTGTTCTACAATTTTAAAGATAAAGGGAGATAATAATCATGAAAAAATTACTAACAAGCCGCGTAACAACTCTTGCACTTTTAACTGCTTTCGTATCGGCTAGCGCATTCGGATCAATTCTTGTTGCCAAAACAGAGAGAGTTGACGCTAGTTCAACTGCCATTCAAGCCAAGGCAGTTCCGTCTCCTAGATTGTTGACGCCAACGAACCATACCTTGCTCATGATCGACCATCAACCGCAAATGGCATTTGCTACATCATCTATTGATATTCAGGAATTGCGGAATAACGTGACCGGACTTGCCAAAGCAGCTAAATCTTTCAAGGTGCCGACCGTTCTGACTACTGTTGCTTCAGAGTCGTTCAGCGGACCGATTTTCCCGGAAATTCAAGCAGTTTTCCCAGACCAGAAACCAATTGACCGCACAACGATGAATGCTTGGGAAGATAAACGAGTTGTTGATAAAGTAAACAGCTATGGCAAGAAAAAGCTTGTCGTTTCTGGTCTGTGGACAGAGGTTTGCGATTTATCTGCTGTGCTTTCCGCGATCGATCAAGGATATGAAGTATACATTGTAACCGATACATCGGGCGGTGTCTCAAAAGAAGCGCACGATATGGCCATTGAGCGAATGATTCAAGCGGGCGCGGCACCAATCACTTGGGAACAGTACTTACTGGAACTACAACGCGACTGGGCACGTTCTGAAACGTACAAATCGACAACAGATATTGCTAAAGAACACGGCGGCGCATATGGTCTAGGTGTTATTTACTCGCAAGAAATGTTCGGCGGCAGTGAGGGACACTAATCCATAGCAGAAAAAATTCACGAAGTAAGCAATACTTCGTGAATTTTTTTATAACTGGAAAGGAAGTAGAATAGTGACACTATTCCAAGTAAATGAATGGCTGGACGAATACAATTACTATATGCTGCTCTATGAAATGTTCGGTGATCAAACCTATTTAAAAGAAGGGGAAGAAATAATGAGGAGCATGGAAAAATATGTGGGCAGAATGCTAATTCTTGAAAAATTTAAACATGCCTGATAGGAGTCAAGGTTCACTTAGAACGATAGTTGAATTAACCGCCAACGTGATTTTGCCATTCCCCGTCTTGCCATTGCTACTATTAATATTCGCTATATGCGCTAATGTCCTTGGGCTAACGAGTGTTCCAATTCCGCGATAGAGAAGCGGCTCCTTCATAGTTTCAAACCACAAATAGAGCCCCCAACACACCAACCCTAAAATCTAGAAACCCTCACCTGAAATCTAGCGGATATATTATATGACCGGTTCTTTTATATAATATTTACAAAGCCCTGCAATTAATACGATACGTTCATCACTATCACGGAAGCACCAAGAAAAGTAACGGCTAATACTAGATAGTGCATTGGTGCTTCCAATCTATATTTTTTGCTGATTTGAGAAACGGGGGATCTCTATGCCAAGAACGAGAATCAAGAGCCGCAACGAGAAGGATATGCCGGCGATTAATAAGCTTATGCATGACTATGATAACCTTATGGCGGCGTATCGTTTACAGAATCAAGAGGTACAGCGGTTGTACGCCGAATTTCGCAGGTTGAATAAGCAGCTGGAAGCAAAAGAAACTTCAAAGGATGATTAATCAGTGAAAGCGACGATGTACGGCATTGAGATTGAAGGCACGCCAATGGAAATAGCGGAATTGAAAATGCGAATTGAAACTTGTCTCAAAATGCAAACACTCGTGATGAATCCGAGTCCATTACAGGCACCTCCTTGGACAACTGCTCTCTCGGAAGAGTAGGGTATAGGGAAAGAGGGACGGGGGTGGCACAGCTCACCGCAGCTGTCCTTCCACTTCTCTCGCTCGCTGCGGTTCAGAAAGATGAACGAACTGAACTTCTAATCTGGATTAACTAAGGGGGATACACTGTGGAATTGCGCCAGCTTGAATATTTTATTCATGTTTGCCAATCAGGAAGTTTGACCAAAGCCAAAGAAGAATTAGGTGTGACTCAGCCTACACTAAGTCAGCAGATTCGGGTTTTGGAAGATGAGTATAATATTCAATTGTTCAATCGGGTGAGTAGAGGAGTTGAAGTAACGGAAGCAGGGGAAATTCTCTTAAATAAGGGCAACGCTATTATGAATCTTCTTGAGGAGGCACGTAACGAAATAAATGGCCGAAACAATAAATCTAGAGAAACTATCTCTATTGGGTGTTGTCCTGCTGAGCTTGAATATCTTGCTCCTTACTTCATAAGATTTCATCAAAAATACCCGAATATTTTATTGAAAATAATCGATGCAGAGGATGTGGAGAATAAAGTATTGAAACATGAGGTAGACATTGGAATTACGGCATATCCGGTTTCTGCACCTTCGGTCATTTCGACTCATTTGTATAGACAAGAAATGGTGCTATTAATTCACTCAGAACATCCTCTGGCCGATAAATCATTGATTCCTTTTCGATCTTTGAGGCAAATGAAATCAATCATGTTCCTAGAAAAAAACAAATCATTAATTGATATATATTGTTTCTCTTGTGGATTTAACTTGAAATCGACAATAGAAACGTCTTCTACTTCAGTATTGATTCATTGGGTTCGTCAAGGACTTGGGGCAGCTCTAATACCAGCATCCTCGCTGGAAAGTCTAAGGGACGATTCGTTGCGTATTGTCAAATTAGAAGGCCATATTCCTTGCTGGGATATATCTCTTTTACATCTTAATTCCGTTACTACGAGTTTAACGTCACGAATATTCATGCAAGAGATGGAATCATATGTAAGTGAGGTTGAGGTGAATCTTTCATGTTCAGGCAATTAGAATGTTTCATTCAAATTTGCAAAGAAGGAAGTTTTACTAAGGCTGCAGAGGTTTTATTGATGTCTCAACCTTCTTTAAGTCAACAGATCCGCTTTCTAGAGGTAGAAGTGGGAAGCCCTTTGTTTGAGAGAGTTGGTAGAGGGGTAAAGATTACAGCTGACGGGGAAATACTTTATGAAAAGGCCCGTTCAGTGATGAGGCTCATTGAAGAATCAAAAAAAGAAACTTACGAGTTACGTTATTCTCGGGCAAATAGACTTTCGATAGGCATTTCGCCAATGGATTTTTTTTCTTTCATACCCCGCTTTTTGAAGTTCCATGAACAGTGTCCTGACATTACATTAAAATTTTCGAGTGTAGAAAATACATCACAGCAATTATTGAATAGTAGTATCGATATTGGCATTACTGACAAATATACTCCAAACAAAGAAATTCATTCGATGCACCTATATAAAGAAGAACAAGCATTGGTCGTTTATGCGGATCATCCATGGGCAGATCGAACCGTTGTTTCTTTTCAAGAGCTGGAAGATTTAGAATCTTCCTTATTTGTTGGGGATATAAGCTTAATCGAGCACCTCCATACATTCAGCGATAAAATCGCTAAATCCTTACAATCAAAGTTTGAGTCAACTTCCACGGCTATTCTTCTTTCTATGGTACTGCAAAAGATGGGGGTAGCTATCTTATCTGCTTCTTTAATTGAAAGTTTTTCCGGTCAGCAATTGAAAATGATTCGTCTCGTGAATCCAACACCAATTCGTGAGATAAAGCTTGTTTTTAAAAAGTATCATGACAATAATCCTTCTGTTCAGAAATGTATCAACTTTTTTCTAGAAGTATAAAAATTTAAAGACTACAGCAAGCGAGCCAAGACGAAGGGGATTTCCTTGTCGTGCTCGCTTATTCGAGTTGGCGGCGTAGGGAAAAATAGTATCCCTACCTGAAATGTAAGCCTTTTCCTTCCCTTTGCTTGCTATAACCTTTATACTAGCAGTAAATTGAGGCCTCTGGACAGTGTTCCCCTGTTTGTTTGTGTTAACATATTACATTAATAGGATATTAAGTTTACTGCTCACAGCCGAAGGAGAATTAAGAATGTATAAAATGCGTAAATCAGCAATGCTGTTACTAGCACTGATGATGTGTTGGACGTTAGCGGCTTGTTCTGGGAACACTGGTACATCGAGCAATGGCAAGCCTAAGGAGGCAGATGCTTCTCAAACGAAGGCTTCTCCGGATGAGCCTGCCTGGAAGCTGGACACGACACCAATTACGTTTGACTGGTATATCAATTTCGATTGGTTCACAAGCAAGTGGGGAGGAAACATCGTTTCCGATTATATAACGAAGAAGACGGGCGTCAGCTTGAACTTTATCGTGCCTGCTGGTGACGCCGGCGAGAAGCTCAACACGATGATGGCTGCAAAGTCGCTCCCTGATTTCATTACGCTAGGCTCGTACGAGGATTCCGCACTGAAGATGATTAATGGAGATATGGTGCTTCCATTGAATGAACTAGCGGATCAGTATGATCCTTATTTCTTTAAAGTCGCTGACCCCACGAAGCTTAGCTGGTATACGCAGGCTGACGGCAATGTGTATAGCTATCCGAACGCCTCTTCTTCTCCTGAGGATTATCGAAAATATGGTGAGCTTTTTACGTCTAATCAAACCTTTCTAGTTCGGAAAGACATGTATGAAGCACTTGGAAAGCCGGATATGAGCACGCCCGAAGGGTTTCTCGACGCTCTGAGAGCAGCGAAGAAGCAGTTTCCCGAAATAGACGGCAAGCCACTCATTCCCATTGGCTTGCACGAATTTACGGAAACAGGCAACTATTCGCTGGAGGAGTATCTTCAGAACTTCCTAGCTATTCCACAGCAGAAAAACGGCAAACTATACGATCGTCGAAGTGATCCAACTTATCTAAAATGGCTGAAGGTATTCCGCCAAGCGAATGAGGACGGGCTGATACCGACAGATGTCTATATTGATGAAAAACGACTGGAAAAGGATGAGAAAATATCGCAGGGTCGCTATTTTGCTATGCTGTATCAGTGGTCTGATTTTACTGAAATTAACCAAGATTTGTATCAGAAGGACCCGAATAAGGTGTATATCGCGATTGATGGCCCTGCAAATGATGCGCATGATGCGCCAACACTTGGAGGAAATGGTGTCTCTGGTTGGACGGTGACGCTTATCTCGAAGAACGTCAAGGATAAGAAGAGAGCAATTGCCTTTCTCAGCTATTTGCTCAGCGAAGAAGGAAACAAAGATCTATTCTTAGGAGAGAAGGGGGTCACCTACGATACGATTGACGGCAAAGACCAGTTGCTGCCGGAAGTCAGGCATCTGCTCAATACCGACCGCCAAGCGTTCGATAGCAAATATGGCGGTTCTTACTTATATTGGATGCTTATGGATACGAACTTAAATCTAGCTTGGATGGAGGGTATGGATGCTGAGCCAGCCAAACAAATTAGAGATTGGACGAAGGGCAAGACGATCAGTATGAGCGAGTTTGAAAATCTCGACCCTGATCCGACGACGAAGGAAGGTATTGCGGAAGGAAAAAACACACGGCTCTGGGCAGAGACGCTGCCGAAGCTGCTAATGTCGGGATCAGATTCTGAATTCGATAAGCTGTTCGCCGAATTTATGAACACCATTACCAAGGAGCCTGAGTATGAAGCTATTTTAGCTAGCCGCCAAGCAACTTATGAAAGAAATGTTCAGAAGCTGAAGTTGTCGCTCAATCAATAGTTCCACAGAGGACGCAGCAGGATGTGAGACAGGGGATGGGATTAGCAGCAATCAGACATTGGTTATTGGGGATACGTACATTTACATTAAAGCTTTCGCTCCAAGTCAAATTGATTCTGTCATTTGTATTCGTTATCTTTATACCGGTTGTTCTATTTTCCTGGTATACACTTGATGAAGAGTCCGCTAAGGCAATGAAAGAATTGAAGAAGAATAGCGAGAATGTGCTGGCGGTCGAGAAGATAAATATTGAGAATAACATTGAGCTGATGGGATGGACCGGTCAACTTGCGTTATCCAATCGGGAAATGAACAATTATCTACAAATTGAACAACTTCAGGATGCAGCGCGTGTTCTTTACATTAAGAAAGATGTGGTCAACAGCTTTCAATATTTTCTGTTCAACAATCCACGAATTACGAATGTCCGGTTGTTCACGGACAATCAGTATGTGTATGAGATTTGGCCAGTCATCCTACAGGAATCTCGTATACAGGACAAGCCTTGGCATGATGCGGTGATGAAGCAGGACGGTTTGCCCTGGTGGGAGATACAGGAGAGCGTTGGCCTCACTGGAGTGCCATCTGAACAATCGCCCAACGAGCCCTTCATGACGTACTTGCAGGAATTCAAATATCCGGACAACAGAACACATAACGGAATTTTAGAGATTTCAATGAAACTGTCGGACTTTTTCTCTCAAACGTTCAGTAGTGTGCAGGACATGAACTCCCAGCTGATTGTAGTAGCAAGGAGCGGACAAGTTTTTAGCTTGAAGGCTTCGCCTGTGTTTGAGCAACACAGCGCGGAGGAATTGATGAATAACGTGAAGCTGACGAATAATCCAGAATACGAGACGGTACAGCTAAAGGTTAACGGACATTCCTACTTGGCATTTCAGAGCTACATTCCATCTATCGACGTACATCTGGTCAATATGGTTAGTCTTGCGGACACGAAGGAAGGCATTAACCATTCGAGAGTTCGTTATATTGTGCTCATTTCGTTATTAGTGGCCTTTCTCGTACTGCTGTCTTACTCGATGCAGGCTATGATTTTACGCAGGCTTAAGGTGTTAAGAGAATCGATACAACAGGTGAGAAGCGGTAACTTCAACGTCGAGCTGCCGCCAATTACTGGTACTGATGAGGTAGGAGAGCTGGGCTTGCACTACAGTAGGCTCATTCTGAAGATTAACGAGCTCATTCAAGAACAGGCAACTAGGCAAGCGGCAGGCAAAGAAGCCGAGCTTCGGGCGCTAAAGAACCAAATAGATTCCCATTTCCTCTACAATACGCTGGAGAACGTCAAGATGCTGGCGGAGATTGAAGGGCAGTACCTTATATCGGATATAATGACCTCGTTAGGCGGTATGATGCGGTATTCGATGGAATGGAAACGGGAACATGTGCTGCTCAGCGATGAGATTCAGCAAGTCAAGAATTATGTATCTGTTATGAATATCCGTTATGATGGAAGACTTGATCTAAGGTTGTCGATTGCATCGGAATGCCTTGAGCAGGAATCGCTCAAAATGTCACTGCAGCCGGCAGTCGAGAATGCAATTAAACATGGGATGAGCCGCATGCATTCCAGTGATGGAAATCTTGTCATTACAATCTCTGCCGTCCGGCGTGATCAAGCTTGTGTCATAGAGATTACGGACAGTGGCTGCGGCATACCGGAAGAGAAACTAGGCTTATTGAATCGAATGCTTCGAATGGAAGACTCCGCTTACCAGGATGTCCGGCAATTATTCGTTCGCAAGCATAATCAGGACAGCAATGGGATTGGTCTGCGTAATGTGGACCAACGCTTAGTGATGAGCTATGGGACAGAATATGGGATTCAGATTGAGAGTCAGGAAGGAAGCTATACACGCATAATCATGACTTTACCGTATCGGGTCATGGAGGGAGATTAGAAGCATTTATGATTAGCTTGCTGATCGTCGACGACGAGAAGATCATTCGAAGGGGCTTGGAATCGGTAATTGAGAGGCAGTTTCCTAATCTGTTCAACTACCGATTTGCAGAGAATGGACAAGAGGCACTGGAGCTGCTTAGCCAGGAGCCTGCAGATATAATGTTCACAGATATAAGAATGCCAATTATGGATGGGATCGAACTACTCGAGCAACTGCAAGAGCATTCCGTAAGGCCCGAGATTGTACTGCTGTCTGGCTATAATCAGTTTGTATATGCTCAGAAAGCGATTCGTTATGCCGTGAAGGATTATCTCGTGAAGCCTGTGATACGGGAGGAGTTGTTTGCCGTCCTGGAGCGAATGATGCATGACATAAGGACGAGAGAAGAGCTAGCAGACACGGCAGCCGAAGATGCCAGCTTTGTTGCTTCCGAGCTAATTACTCAGCATTTGACTCAGAAGGATATTGGTGATGCGGTAACACAGAATAAGCTGAAGCAGGCCGGCTTTAGCTTATTGGATGATAGATATACGCTGGGCTTTCTTACGCGGCGCGGTGGAGGATCAGAGCCTAGCAGTATGGATGCTGCTTCTTTCAGGAATCAAATCGCTGAGTTGTTACAAGAGGATACGGATTGGATGCTCACCCGTGATGGAGAAGGCGGAACGATTATGATCGTACGAGATCCGGTTATGTTCTACCAGCTATCGGAACGGTGGGGGGTCAGTGTATATGATTCGCAGCTGCGAATCGCGATCAGCAAGTCTGTTCAAGGGATAGAGCAGATAAGGTGGGCATACAGCCAAGCGAAGCAAACCTTGAAATACAGTATTGTGCTTCCTGAACTCCATGTGTTGGACTACACCAGCATAAATGAGCGCAATGAGCGGCATGTCGTTCCTGTTGAGTCCATTCAAAGAATATTGAATCTCATGGGAATGGGACGCGGTGATGAAATCAAACAACTTCTCGCTCAAATCCTCGATATTCGCATTATTAGAAGCAGTGAGATCGGTTATCTGGAACGTATTAGCCAACTGCTCAACGAAGAGCTGTTCGACAAGTTGTTCCGCATCTACGGGCATAAGATACTTGGCCTTTTAAGGACGTACGCCTGTGTTGGTCACATCGGAAACTTCGAGCGGTTTGAAGACTATTACATAGCTGTCGAGCAGCTTCTCGATAGTCTGGATAGGTTCATCCAAGATCGGAGAGAGCAAGTTCCGACGGAACAAAACACGATGCAAAAAGTGCTCACCTACTTGCAGACGCATTATGCCGACGATTTGAACATGGCGGTCGTGTCCAACCATTTCTCACTTAATTACTCGTATTTCAGCCATGCCTTCCAAGAATATAGCGGTGAGAATTTCTCGAACTATGTTCGCCGGTTAAGACTGGACAAGGCGAAGGAGCTGTTGGTGCACTCCGATTTGAAGGTGTACGAAATCAGTGATCAGGTTGGATTCGAGAATGTGAAGCATTTTACGAGAATATTCAAGGATACCGTAGGCATCACAGCGCTGGAATTCCGAAGCCAGCGAAGGCGGTTTGAAACTTAACAAACAAATGACCCACAAGAGAGTCACCTTCTTAAGGTGTCATTCTTATGGGTCACATTTTACACATTTATTAACATTCCTCTATAATCCTTATGAAAAGCCTCGAAGGCGCTCTATATGAAGGAACTGATGATTCCGTGACTATTCATTTATTTGTTATTAAGGAAGTGAATTAAAGCGGTATTGAATTCTTCAGGGTGAGTCGCATTCAAACCATGAGGTCCACCTTCAATGACAACGAGTTGACTCCCCGCAACAGCTTCGTGGGAAAGTTGACCGCTTACCTCAAGTGTCACAATCGCATCGGAATCGCCATGGATAACAAGTAATGGGATATCAAATTTCGCCAAATCGTCACGGAAATCTGTTCGGCCAAAGGCATCAATACAATCCAGCGTCCCCTTTGGCGATGCATAAGAAGCGATATCAAGGTTGTAAGCACGGAAGGACTCGCTGACCAGATCGGTTCTATCCCCAGCTTTATAGAAATTGTGAGTGAAGCTGTCAAGGAAGGCGACACGATCCTTCTTCAAACCGTCTTGGAAGGCCTGAATGGTGGCCTCATCCAGACCGCCTTCCGGATGCTCGTCAGATTTATAAAAGAACGGAGGAACCGCTGCAGCGAGCACGGCTTTTTTGACACGGCTTGTTCCGTATGTGCCAATGTAACGGGCAACCTCCCCGCCACCCATCGAAAATCCGACCAGTGTTACATCCTTAAGGTCTAGATGTTTAATTAGCTTATGGAGATCCGTCGCAAATGTATCATAGTCGTAACCATTCCACGGTTGGGAGGATTGTCCGAATCCGCGGCGGTCATAGGTAATTACGCGGTAACCTGCTTCGATGAGGGCTGGAACTTGCCCTTCCCACGAGCGCCCGCTCAGTGGCCAGCCATGAATTAATATCACTGGTTTGCCTGCACCAAGATCCTCAAAGTACAATTCAATGGGTTGTCCGTTTTCTGTTCCAACTGTTAATTTAGCCATGCTTCATCATTCACTCCTCTGATAATTGTCTCTCTATCCCCCGTGGCCGCCAAACATCGCTTGGGCATAAACAAGACCCGCGCCATAGGCACCACCATGCTGCATAGCAATCTCCAAGACTGCGTCATACGTTTCTTGATGTGCCCAATCCCGTTGATACTCAAGAAGAACAGACATCCAAGTAACGGGAATTGCTCCCGCTTGTATCATGCGTTGCACGGCTATGTCATGTGCCTCCGTAGTAGTCCCGCCTGAAGCATCCGTTACAATGTATACTTCATATCCATCTTTAATGGCTGAAACTGTAGGAAAAGCAAGGCAAACTTCCGTCCAAAGTGCAGCCATGATCAGCTTTTTACGGCCTGTTTTCTTCACTGCTGCTAAGAAATTTTCATCTTCCCAAGAATTCATAGTTGTACGGTCAATTGGCTTCTGCTCTGGAAATACCTCTTGAATTTGCGGATGAAGCGGGCCTGAAAATGATTCCGCTGCTACAGTTGTAAGAATGACAGGCGCCTTGAAAACTTTGGCCGTCTTGGCCAATCCAACCGTATTGTTAATGATGGTTTGACGATCAGCACTTTGAACACCAAAGAGCATTTGTGGCTGGTGGTCTACAAGAATAATTGCAGAGTTATCAGACGTTAGCAAATCTGTTTTCGCGTTAAACATACTAAAATCCCTACCTTTTCCGGATATGATTACAACAGTTCAATAAATTGGAAATCCTGCTGCATGTACTCAGTCTATTGAAATGTAACCGTGCAAACAATTCTCAGTTTTCTATATGTTTCATAGGGAAAAGCTATATATATCAAAAGTTCTATAAATGATATCCATAAGTAAATCCTATGATTGTTATAGAGAAAGCCTTATTGCTAGTCAAAATGTTGACTCTTAGACTTAAGAACAGCAGGCATCTAGTAGGAACATAAAAATGATAAGAATTGAGGGAGGAGAGATAAGTATGGGTTCTATGGGTTTTGTGGGTTCTATGGCTCTGGCTCTTGCTGCAGGTATTGTAATTGGCGTTATTTTTCAATCGCTTAAGATCCCTTCGCCAGCACCGCCTTTTTTGGGACTACTTGGTCTTGCTGGTATGTTCTTGGGTCAGAGGTTGATACCCTGGATACAGCAATTGGTAAACAACAAATAAATAATCTAAAGGGAGAGTAGAGTCATGTCTAAGAAAACAATAGATGTTGAAGCCAATTTGGTCATTCACAATGCCGGTATAGTAACGATGGATGATTCAAATCCTACAGCAACAGCAGTTGCAATTAAGGATGGTCAATTCCTAGCTGTTGGAGATGATGCCGAAATCATGAAATATGTTGGATCATCGACTCAGGTTGTGAACGCAAATAAACGAATGTTAATACCAGGCTTGAACGATTCCCATATTCATCTCATTCGAGGTGGTCTTAATTATAATCTCGAGCTTCGTTGGGATGGAGTGCCGTCCGTAGCGGATGCATTGCGAATGTTGAAGAAACAAGTGGATCGTACACCAGCTCCTCATTGGGTCCGTGTTGTAGGCGGCTGGACAGAGTTCCAATTCATTGAACGCCGTATGCCCACTCTAGATGAAATTAATCGAATTGCACCAGACACACCCGTTTTTATCCTCAATCTTTACCGTCAAGCTTTTCTGAACAAAGCTGCCTTGCGAGTAATTGGCTATACAAAAGATACGCCGAACCCGCCAGGCGGAGAGATCCAAAGGGATAGTAAAGGTAATCCAACAGGAATGCTCATCGCAAGGCCTAATGCTACGATTTTGTATGCGACTTTAGCTAAAGGGCCAAAGCTCTCATACGAGGACCAATTAAACTCAACTCGACTATTTATGAGGGAATTGAATCGATTTGGAGTCACAAGCGTTATTGACGCCGGTGGGGGCTTTCAGAACTATCCCGATGATTATCAGGTGTTTGACGAACTTGATAAACGTGAAGAAATTACGGTTCGCACGGCGTACAATTTATTCACGCAGCATCCCAAGAATGAATTGAGTGACTTTAAAGCATGGACCGCTTCATCGCAGCCGTACACGGGCAGTTCCTATTATCGTCATAACGGTGCCGGTGAAATGCTTGTCTATAGTGCAGCAGACTTTGAAGATTTTGTAGAGCCTCGTCCAGAACTCCCGGCTGTACTTGAAGATGAACTATTTGAAGTTTCTAGGCACCTCGTTGAACAACGCTGGCCATTTCGTCTTCATGCAACCTATGGAGAGTCAATTACACGCTTCCTTGATGTATTTGAGCGCGTGAATAAAGAAGTGCCTTTCAAAGATCTGCGCTGGATTCTGGATCATGCCGAAACCATTCATGAGAAGGATTTGGAGCGGGTTGTGGAATTAGGCGGCTCGATCGCCGTTCAAAGCCGAATGGCTTTTCAAGGCGAGTATTTCGTCGAAAGATATGGCGCCAAAGCAGCAGAAAATGCTCCTCCGATAACCAAAATGCTTCAGCATGGATTGCGTGTCGGGGTAGGGACAGATGCGACAAGAGTAGCCAGTTATAATCCGTGGGTTGCCTTATACTGGTTAGTAACGGGTAAGACGTTAGGCGGGTTAAGCCTGTACCCTGAATCTAATCGCGTAGAGAGGCATGAAGCACTTCGCATGTATACGGCGGGGAATGCATGGTTTTCCAAAGAGGAAGATGTCAAAGGGCAAATTAAAGAGGGCCATTATGCTGATTTTTCGATTCTTTCCGATAATTTCTTACTTGTCCCCGAAGAAGCAATTAAAAAAATTGAATCGGTCTTCACGGTTGTAGGAGGCAAGATTGTCTACGGCACCAGCGAGTTTGAGTCTTTGTCGCCTCCAGCTCCGAAAGCCAGTCCTGACTGGTCTCCGCATAATGTCTTTGGCGGCTATTACAAGGAACCGCAATATGGAGGCGGATCAGGTGCCCATGCACCTAGTCAGGTCCATCTTCATCATAAGTGTAACCATCATCATGGCAGCGGTTTCTGTGACCTGGATTGCTTCGTCTTCTAAAAATTATTAAGGCAGGTGAGAGTGTATCATGTCCGATGTTACGATTAAAGTCAATGATAATGGACCATTAAGAATAACAGGTAAAGTAGAGATGGTGGACGCGCTGGGTAACCGTTTCGAGACAAAAGAGAGCTTTATTCTTTGTCGGTGCGGATTATCAAGTCAGAAGCCTTTCTGTGATTTGACTCACAAAGGTAAATTTGAAAGCGCACCACGTGCTTGATTGATAGAAAGGGCCGCCACATAAGTCATTAAACTGACTTTGGGGCGGCCTTATTTTAATAAATGAATTAATCCCTCTAAAAACGGTTTCACCGTGATCCAGCTCCTAGCAGCTGCAACTTTTCTCCGAATTCGGGTCGACCGGCGTCGGATAATCGTTATCGAAGCAAGCCATACACATGCCCCGATTGAATTTGCCGTCGTTGCCGCCGACCGCCTCGATAAAGCCTTCGTTGCTCAAGAAGTAGAGAGAATCCGCGTTGATCGCCAGACGGATTTCCTCCACGCTCTTCTGCGACGCGATCAGCTCCTTGCGGTCCGGCGTGTTGATGCCGTAGTAGCACGGGTTCTTGAACGGCGGCGACGTGATGTACACATGCACTTCCGTCGCGCCTGCTTCGCGAAGTAGGTTGACAATGCGCAGGGACGTCGTGCCGCGGACGATGGAGTCGTCGATCATGATGACGCGCTTGCCTTCCACCACTTTGCGGACTGCGGACAACTTCATCTTCACGCCCTTCTCGCGCAGCTCCTGAGAAGGCTGGATGAACGTCCGGCCCGTGTATTTGTTCTTAATCAGGCCAAGCTCATATGGAATCCCCGTCTGCTCAGCGTACCCGATCGCCGCGGAAATACTCGAATCCGGCACGCCGGTCACGATGTCCGCGTCGATGAACGCTTCAAGCGCCAACTGCCGCCCCATCCGTTTGCGCGCGGAGTGAAGGTTGATGCCATTGATGTCGCTGTCGGGACGGGCAAAATAAATATACTCCATCGCGCAGGTCGCGCGGCGCTCCAACCGTTCGAAACGGTCGACGCGCAGGCCGTCCTTGTCGAGAATGAGCAGCTCGCCCGGCTGGACGTCGCGCTCATAGATGGCACCGACGGTATCCAGCGCGCAGGTCTCCGACGCAAACACATAACCGTCGCCCATGCGGCCCATAACGAGCGGACGCAGGCCATGCGGATCGGAAGCGACTAGCAGTTTGTCGTTCGTCATGATAAGGAACGCGAATCCGCCGATAATGCGCTGCAGCGCGTCTTTCGCCGCGCTGACGAAATCCTTGTTCGAACGGGCGATCAGATGCGCGATGACTTCCGTATCGCTCGTCGTCTGGAAGATAGAGCCTTGGCTCTCCAGTTCCTTGCGGATGGAAGGCGCGTTCACGATGTTGCCGTTCGTTGCTACGCCGAGGTCGCCGTCGCGGTATTTGAAGAGGAGTGGCTGCGCGTTCGCCAGTCTGCTCTCGCCTGCGGTCGAATACCGAACATGCCCGATGACGCGGTCGCCTGGCAAGCATTCAAGCGTAGCCTGGTCAAATACTTCTTTGACCAGGCCCATGTTGCGGTGGTAGGAAAACTTGCCGGTCGCGGACTCCACAGTTGCCATCCCAGCGCTCTCTTCGCCCCGGTGCTGCAGCGCGTGAAGGCCGTAGTAGCCGAGCGAGCAAGCATTCGGCACATTAAACACGCCGAACACCCCGCACTCCTCACGCAATTTATCGAAAATATCGTCACGACCGATCCCTTCGTTATAATGATCGCCAGTCCACAGCTTCGGGAGCTGTTTTATTTCATCAGACATGGAATCGCATCCTTCCATAAATTCTCCAATTGTTCATCCGGCGCGTTGACGCCCTGTTTGCCGTAGATGTTGATTGTGGGTCCGTTGCCGCGTACGTTGCCGGAAATTCACCTCCCTATGCTCAAGATGGAAAGGCGGCTTTGAACCACTCTGCCGCTCGCTGAACCTCGGAAGACGACAACCGATGTCCGTTGCCTTCCCAATGGACCGTCACGGAAGCGCCAGCACCTTGCAGCAGATACGTCAGTTCCTCCGATTCGATGGCCGAGCAGATCGGATCGTTTGTACCGGCTCCGATGAAGATGGGCACGTTTGTCAAATCCGGAAGGGCAAGGCCGCGAAGGGGTACCATCGGGTGGTGAAGCACGGCGCCACGCAGCGCATCGGCATAGTGGAAAAGCAAACTTCCCGCAATGTTGGCGCCATTGGAATAGCCCGCAGCCACGACGTTGTCCCGGCTAAAGCCATAGGTTTCGGAAGCTTCGGCAATGAAATCGTATAATTCCTTCGTTCTGAACTTCAAATCTTCTTCATCGAAAATGCCTTCAGCAAGCCTTCGGAAGAACCGGGGCATCCTTTTCTCCAGGACGTTGCCCCGAACGCTCAGGACAGGCGAGGAGGGGGAGAGCAGCTGCGCCAGCGGCAGCAGATCATGTTCGGTACCGCCCGTGCCATGCAGAAGTAGCAGTACGGGCGCATTAGTATCAGTGCCGGGTTGAAAAAGATGTTTCATTATTCATCGCCCTCCAATACCCGAACTTCGATCGGGAACAGATTCTGTTCGATGATGCCGCGCTGCGGCTCATACCAAGCAGGAAGCATCAGGTTGCCTCCAAGCTCGTCGAATTCCTCATCGTGCTGGAATCCTGGCGCGTCTGTCGCGATTTCGAACAGGATGCCGCCGGCTTCGCGGAAATAGATCGCATTGAAGTATTGGCGGTCGATGATGTCGGTCGCATGAAAGCCGTTCTCTATGACGTGTTCGCGCCATTTTGCATGATCCTCATAGCTGGCTGCACGCCATGCAATATGATGGACGGTTCCCGCGCCGGCGACTCCCCTAGGCATAGGCTCGGCGTTGATGTCGATGACGTTGCCGAGATCGCCTGCCGCGCGGTAGCGGACGAGGCCGCTTTCTTCGCCGATTATCTCCAGGCCCATCACGCTCACGAGCGTGACTTGTGTTTGCGCGGGCTTTGTGCTGTACAGAATCGCGCCGCCGAAGCCTTTAATCGCTTTGCCTGCCGGCACGCCGCCGAACGACCATTGGCTTGGCGCGCCTTCTTCACGTTCGACGAGTTCCAGCTGAAGGCCGTCGCCGTCTTTGAACTGTAGGTAGGTTTCGCCGAAACGCGCAGTCCGTTCGAAGGCGACGCCGAATTTCGTCAGCCGCTCTTCCCAGAACGACAATGCGCCTACCGGCACGACAAACGTTGTGTAGCCGACTTGGCCGCCGCCCACCTGGCCGATCAGGGCCCCTTCGGAAGGGAAGAACGTCATGACAGTACCTGGACCGCCGATTTCATTGCCGAAGTACAGATGGTACACGTCAGGTGCGTCGAAATTGATCGTTTTCTTCACGAGCCGCAAACCGAGAAGGCCTGCGTAGAAATCTACGTTGTCCTGCGGATGGCGGACGAAAGAAGTGATGTGGTGAATGCCTGCTGTATGATAGTTCATTTGAAAACCCTCCTAGTTTTGATTATCGACAAGTCATGCGTTTGCCTTCAAAGGATTAGTTTGAATTTACCTTTAAATTAAGATATTTGTAAAAAAGATGTTCGTGACAGTTCCACCAAGAATGAAGCGACTTTTCCAAATAACTTCGATTGAATGATTATCGGAAATATCTTTAAATTAATTATCTTAATATTGAGATAATAACTCTTGGATTTTTGATTGTCAACATGTTATTTTGCAGCATTAGCTGTAACTTGTTCATAAAAACCTCCCGACATTGCAAAGAGTGGCACTGCCTATAAACGGGAGACGATGGCTCAATGAACCGCCTTTTCAACCAAGGCGGTTCTCTTATGGTTAAATATCAACATTAGAATTTAACTTAGCCTTATGAAATAGTTTGATTCTGCTGATTGATCGGGGTAATGGTTTCCTTATTCTCTAAGCGAATAAAGAGTGGGACAACCGTACTTATCAGCAGCAATCCGGCTAACACCTCGAAAGTAGACCTGTGACCTTGAGTGTCGATCAAATAAATGGATATGATAGGGCCAAGTGAGGCTCCAATGAAAAGCATAAACATATGGAAAGATAGAGCGCTGGCTCTTAATTCTCCTGCTAAAGTTCCTATTAATGATAACAAGGCGGGAAGGGCCATAGCTATGCCAGCAGTAAATATAATGCTTGTCGGGATTAATAAGGCGAGGTTCTCCGATATGCCAACCAGACCTAGACCAATACCGGCCAATATCAAACCGCACCACAAAACATTTTTTACCCCAAACCTGGTGACGAGCCCTCCATCAAATGGAGAAATGAACATACCGATGATACCGGCTGCACGAACCCATAAGATTTCCTGGTGGCTCAGACCGAAGAGAGGGCTGCTTAGATAACTTCCAATCGTGGAGAAAAAACCAACGAGTGCAATAAAGAGAGTGGAGGAAATGATGTAACAGATGGGTAAACTTTTTTTCTTAAAAATACCACCAATGCGCTTTAGAGGAGTGAAAAAGTTATCCTTAGACTTGTGTGTTATATCTTTAGGTATACCTAATGTAATCAAAAAAAGCGAGACAAAATACACGATGCCGAGAATATAAAATACATAATTCCAGCTTAGTTCCATTACGATGGTGCTGCTATAGATCTGTCCAACGATACTGGCCATTAAAAAGGCGGTGCTTATAAAACCGAGGATGGTTACCCTTTTAGTAGCTGGGAACATCTCCATAGCGTAGGCTAACACAGAAGGTGGAAACATGGATGCTGCCAGTCCCTGTATAACCCTTAGAACAATAAGCCATTGAAACTCATGAACGGTTCCTATAAAAGGGGTTGATATGGTGAGCAGGCCTAACCCGGTTATCATCATTTTTTTTCGTCCATAGCGATCAGAAAGCCCCCCGAACAGGAGTGCTCCACCAGCAAAAGCAAAAGAAAAGGCGCTGCCTGCCCAAGCCGCTTTAGAAGATGAGACCTGGAATACATCCTCAAATACGGAGAACAGAGGGATCGTTAAATAGAGGGAAGAGACGACAATTAATGAACACCAGAATAGGATAAGGGTCGTAAGATTATAACGTGGTGCAATTGGATTCTCTTGGTTAATCAAAAGTGCGCCCCCTTTTCTTCAGCTATATTCGTTTCTTTAACATTTAAAAATACGTTGACAGCAAAAACAAGAATTCCACATCCGGCAACGGTTTCGCCCATGCGTTTTATAGTCGATAACCATTCCTGATCATAGCCATTTGAAATAAATGATAGCGAGATCAACATGATTGGCAAGCCAACTCCCTGCAGCCAGAAGTGCCATTTAGCTAGTCGGGATTCTGCGGCTTTGGGGAAACGCAGATAAGTAAATCCGCAAAGGGCTAAAGTTGCCCATCCGAAAAGATTGGCGTGAGCATGAACGCTAGTCAATGCAAAGTTCAATGTTGCACCCATGTAGATTCCAATCCCAATACCAAGAACAATATAGATAACTGCCATTTTTAAAAAACGTACTCCCATTCAAATTCTCCTTTATATTCGGTGTAACTCCATCGTATAAACGTTGGTTCGTACGATCAATATCGATCTTTCTATGGCTCATATAGCTTTTTCTTATAGTACGAAATCCGCGTATACAGAGGTTTATTGGGTGTGTTATAGTGGGTCCTGGAATTTAGTGCTAAATTTGAAAGGGGCTTTTTTTATGTCTGAAAAACTCACGGAAATGCTAAACACTCAGATCGCGAACTGGAGTCTTCTGTTCACCAAACTGCATAACTATCATTGGTATGTCAAAGGTCCACAGTTCTTCACTTTGCATGTGAAGTTTGAAGAACTATACACGGAAGCTGCGCTTCATGTGGACAATCTTGCCGAGCGGCTACTGGCATTAGGCGGCAGCCCTGTAGCGACTATGCATGGAGTTCTTGAAACCGCAACGGTAAAAGATGCGGTGGGTAATGAAAGCGCTACGGAGATGGTCCGCACGATTGTAGCCGATTTTGGAACTATTGTTAATGAGCTTAAAGAAGGCATGAGCATCGCTAATGGTGAGGACGACGAGACAACTGGTGATATGCTTTTGGCTATTCATTACTCACTTGAAAAGCATGTATGGATGTTGAAATCATTTTTAGGGTAACCTCGCCAATGATATAGTAAATTTGCTATACAAGTATAGAAAAAATGGAATGGTTCGCTCGAACTCTTTTCTCTATGATTTGAAGTAGATGAATGTTCAGTTATTGGCATGATCGATAACTCAAGAGGAAAAGGAGTTTAGAAAAGATGGTTAATAACTTAAAGAAAACAGCTGGAATCCATCATATTACATGTTTCGTGAAGGATGCGCAGAGAAATGTAGATTTTTATGCTGGAGTGCTGGGTCTTCGTCTTGTGAAAAAAACAATTAACTTTGATGCACCCGAAGTATACCATTTGTACTTCGGCAACGAGAAAGGCAGCCCTGGAACCATTATTACGTTTTTCCCATACAAATTTTCTAGTAAGGGTCGCATAGGTGGAGGACAAGTTGGTACAACAACATACGTAGTACCAGTAGGCGCCATTGATTTCTGGAAAGCACGCCTCACAGCATTCGATATTTCCTTCACAGAAAGTGCTCGTTTCTCCGAAAACTATATCGAATTTGTAGATGTGGACGGTCTGCAGTTAGAGATTGTTGAAAGGGAAGAAGGAGCTCTCAATACGTTGTCATCCGGAGGTATTCCAACGGACAAGGCTATCAAAGGATTTGGCGGCGCGGTGCTATACAGCACGGCATCCACAATGACCATGAAGGTACTTGAGGACGTTTTAGGTCTTACAAAGGTAGGTCAGGATGGGGACTTTATTCGTTATAAGGCAGAAGGAGACATCGGCAACCTTATTGATGTGAATGCGGAGTCCATGGAATGGGGGATTGCCGGTGCAGGCACCGTTCACCATATCGCGTGGCGAGCCAAGGATTATGAAGACCATGATGCTTGGAGAAGCCATGTGGAAAGAAGCGGTTTTCATCCTACGCCGATTATTGACCGACAGTATTTCCATGCTATCTATTTCCGTGAACATGGCGGCATTTTGTTTGAAATCGCGACAGATCCTCCAGGTTTTGCAAATGATGAGTCTGAAGATCATCTAGGCGAGAAATTAATGCTGCCAGCATGGTTTGAAGACAGTCGTGCTGAAATTGAAAAGAACCTGCCTCCTATTCAAGTGCACGAAATGAAGCCAATCTTTTAATGAAACAAATTTTTCTTTACCACAATGGGAGGGTATCATGAGTAAAATTGCAATATTTGGATTTGGACGAATCGGTCGGCAATTACTTAGAGTAGCACTTCAGGAGAAGCTCTTTGTACCTTATTCTATCTCTGATATAAAAGATGAATCTATACTTGCTGCGCTTTTTGAGGTTGATACGAATTATAAACGCTGGCCTGAAGAGGTCCTTGGTCGAGAAGGAGCTATCATCATAGGCGGCCGTGAAATTCGGTATATGAATTCGTCCAGTGAAGTGCCTAATTGGGGAGAACTGGGTGTTGAGTTGGTGGTTGACTGTACGGGACGTGCTGTAACAAGACCCGTTGCACAATTGCACTTGGATCGCGGTGCCAAGCGTGTGCTTGTCAGCGGGCCAAGTAAAAGTCTCGAAGACTGCGATGCCGTTTTGCTTAAAGGAATTAATCTCAGCAGCTTCGATCCCGAGAAGCATAAAATTATCAGTATGGCCAGCTGTACAACAAACGCACTGGCACCAGTAGTGAAGTTAGTTAGAGAAAATTACGGTATTAAATATGGATTGTTCTCAACGGTTCACTCTTATACCAATACACAATCATTAACCGATCAGCCTATGAGGGATCGGCGGGATTCTTGGGCAGCAGCAGAAAATATCATCCCATCATCCTCAGGAGCGGCTAAGGCTCTCAAGTTTATTTGGAGTGATCTCCAAATTACTGGAAAGGCATACCGAATTCCGACTCGCACAGGCAGCATTGCAGAGCTTAATCTCATAACAGAGAAACCATGCTCCGTTCAAGAGATTAATGAAATGTTCCGCCTTGCCGCTAATGAAGGGGAACTTAAGGGAACTCTAGATGTATTGGAGGGTGAATGGGCCTCTTCCCGTATTGTAGGGGATCCACATTCCTCTATTATTGATCTGCCATTGACGCAAGTTCAAGGAGAGCTGCTATCAGTAGCTGCTTGGTATGATAATGAGTGGGGCTACGCTTCGCGACTAGCTGAAGTTGCTGCTTTTCTTGTATCAAAATAGTTTGATTTAAGTATTTGATAACGCCAATAAAAGAGCAGTTACTCAGGCATTAGCTGCCTAAGTAGCTGCTCTTTTTTCAATGAGGTAAATGAATTAGATATTTGAATGTCCTATGGCAGGTATAGACAAAGACATATTGATAGAGATAGGTGCGAGGATTTAAGCTATTACCATCATAAGGAGGGGATAACGTGTTTCGAATAACATGGGTTTTTGTCATCATTGTTGCGTATGTCACATTGCTAACAGCATGTGGAGCTAGTAAAAATGAAGAAGTACAATCAGGATCTAGTGAGGAGTCAGAAGCAATTGCGAATGAAGTCGTTATCACGGCAAAGAACTGGGAGTTTGATAAAGCTGAGTATAGAATTAAAAAAGGGGAAGCCGTTAAGCTAACGTTAGAGTCGGGGTCTGGTGTACATGGTATTGCATTCGAAGACCTTGAAATCAAAGAACTGCGCTCCGGTGATTCCAAGGTTGTGACAATAAATGAGGCTGGTACGTATGAATTCTCCTGTAATGTAATGTGCGGCTCAGGCCACGCCAATATGAAGGCCAAACTTATAGTTGAATAAAATAGCTGTAACTTGCTTGGAAAATAGATCAATAGTGAGGTTTGTTTGAAAATGATAACAGTGAAAGAACTGAATGGAATGACAGAAATTCGAAACGTACAGCATAGTAAAACGATGAATAACTTTGAATATGAACTAAATAATACCTTGTCCGGAAGTGAACTATCTGAACGATTAACCCGATTGGCCGAGCTTTTAAGAAATGGAGAAAAGTATGTTTTCACTTTGCGGATAAAAGGACAAGGCATTTAATATCACTAAATTCGAAACCTTTAAGATTCAGTTGAAAGGAGCTAGTATGTTGAAATTAAATCGTATGGAAGCTTTCAGCGATGGCGTGCTAGCCATCATAATTACCATAATGGTACTTGAATTCAAAGTGCCCGATGAACACACTTGGAGTTCTTTGGTTGACCTGGTTCCCAAATTCCTAAGCTACGCGGTCAGCTTTATTTATGTAGGAATATATTGGAATAACCATCACCATCTACTCCATACGGTTCATATCCAATAGGGAAAGATTATGTGGTTGAATTTGTTGTTGTTATTCTGGTTGTCTCTCGTGCCGTTCTCTACAGCGTGGATAGGAGAAAGTAGCTTTTCATCTACGCCAACAGCATTATACGGTATAGTTTTGCTTTTTACTGCCATTTCATACTCGTTGCTGCAACACGCGATACTCAAACAACATTCCTCCAACTCCCCTATTGCGGTTGCGATGGGGAAAGACTTCAAAGGGAAAATTTCAATCTTATTTTACATAGTCGCTATTGCGACAGCATACCTCCATTCATGGATATCATGCTTCTTAATCGTGCTGGTCGCTGCGATTTGGTTCGTTCCTGATCAGCGGATTGAGCGTGTTATTAAGAGCAGAGAATTGTAACCAAGAAGTGGAAGAGCTTTTTCACGATTATACGGCTAGATGTTAATTCTAAGACGTAATTCCTCCATCATAGCCTCAGCTTGTTGTGGATCTTCATTCAGCAGCTTCCTGTATGTCAGCATCCAATTCAGCGTTACAAGCATATGATCGTATTCGTCTTTTTTGCGCTCGATCTCATTGATTTTCTGAAGAATCCATTCTATTACTTCTTGGTTCGTGCGTTCATTCGTATCGTGATCCTGCAAAATCGTCTTCAGCTCAGCTAACGAGCAGCCGATACCTTGAAATTTCTTAATCAGCTTTAACCGCCCAATTGCTTCGTCTGAGTAGTTGCGGTAATTATTCTTCTCTCTCTGAATATGCCTGCTGTCAAGCAAGCCTTCCTTCTCATAAAAACGAATGGTGTGGGGTGTTAAACCCATCAAGTCTCCTAATTCCTGAATTTTCATTTAAAATCATCCTTCCAAACGCTTGCCCTAGAGTTTACTTCATAGTTTAGACTGGAGTCATATCTTCGTCAAATACTTAAGGAGGCGTAAACAATAATGCGTATATTCGTTACAGGTGCAGCAGGTTATATTGGTACAGCAGTTGTCCGCGAACTCATCAGTGCAGGCCATCAGGTAGTTGGTCTTACCCGTTCAGAGAGTGGTGCTCAAGTATTAGAAAGCTTGGGAGCTCAGGTGGCTCGTGGTGTTTTAGAGGATCTGGATTTACTGCGCAGCTGTGCAGCCGATTCAGACGGTGTTATTCATCTGGCATTTAACCACGATTTCTCAAATTTCGCCGGATCATTATCAACTGATCTACGCGCCATCGAAGCAATGGGAGAAGGGCTTGCGGGTTCCGGTAAACCACTTGTTATTACAGCTCATGCTAATGGCAAAGCATCGGAGGATGCAGCACTTGCGTTTGTAGAACAAGGCGTGAGAGCATCAATCGTCTCGCTTGCACCTTCCGTTCATGGGGAAGGAGATAAAGGCTTCGTGCCGCAATTAATCCGGATCGCCCAGGAAAGAGGCTCTTCGGCTTACATTGGAGACGGCACCAACCGTTGGCCAGCGATCCATCGCTTGGATGCAGCAGTATTGTTCCGCCTAGCAGTAGAATCTGCACCTGCAGGCTCACGACTGGATGGTGTGGACGACGAAGGCATTCCGTTCAGCGACATTGCCGGCGTAATCGGTCGTCACCTAGATGTGCCTGTAGTCAGCATCCCGCGTGAAGAGGGCCAAGCGGTCTTCGGTTTTCTAGGCATGGTTGCGTCGCTTGACTTAGCAAGATCAAGTGAAGGAACGAAGGAGCTTCTCGGCTGGAAGCCTGTCCAACATGGACTTCTCGCAGATCTGGAGCAAGGACATTATTTCACAAAATAGCGTTAAGAATACGATTAAGGAATATTCTGAAGCAGATATAGCAGGTTACTTGTTCAGCCGGCTTCAAGAGCTGGAAGTTGCTTATGATGATGTCGTGAAATGCATGCTGGACCATATTGAGCTTGGAGGGCCTTTTAAGGGGAAAAGGGTCGGCCACAATTTACTGAAGAAAGCAGCAAGAGATCTAAAAACAAAAATAGCAGTGCAGGGATAGCCCTTGCACTGCTGTTTTTATAGAAATTACACTGATGCGAGCCGTTTCTCCAGCGAGCGAACCCCTTTTGGGACGGCCCCTTGTTAGATATGTTTATTCAGCTGATGGTGCTTGATGTTCATCAATATAGGCGAGTGCATTGTAGATCAGCACAGCCGCATCTGCACGTGTAATTTCATCTGTAGGATTGAAATTTCCGGCCTGATCAAGCTCAGCGATTTTAAGAACAAGTGCTCTTTGGACAGATCCTTCGTAGGAGACGGTTAACTCATCCTGGTCGTTAAATTCCATCGGGATGATCTTAATCATTGGCAAATTGCTGTGCTTCTCAATCGCAAGGATCAACTGATGGGTAAACTCTTCTTTTGTCCATGTTAGGTTAGGATCCAGATCATTTGGCAGACCAATGTCATTGTTCGCCGCGATAATAAGTGCATTTGCATACCAAGCAGCATCGTCTGCTTTCGGGAAATAATCCGTAGCATGAGGTTCTTTTAAAAAGCGAAGCGTATCAATGTTCAAATCAAGCGCATTTACGATTAGCTGGATACCTTGTGCTGCAGTCAGCGTTGCGTCTGGGAAGTAGCGTTCTTTGCTAACACCTTGCACTAAACCTTTATCCTGCAAGGAAATAATTTTATCCTTAGCGCTCACATTCGCAATATCCGTGAATGTAGTTGTTGCCGCAAAGCTTTGTCCAGCAATGGATAGGGTAAGCACTGCTGTAGCTGCTAATGTAACGAGTTTGAATTTGCTTGTCATGGGATCACCTCATCATGTATTTGGAACGTTCCTTCCTCATAGACGGGTTATCCAAATTAATGTTGCAGATAAACTTACTTTTTTTTATAAACTTAAATAAATTTACTAAAAATTAATATTTAGAAGCCGAAACAGACGAATAAAGATCCATTGGATCGGTTTTTAGGTCATTCCTTGTTATATTTTTTTCGTTTATTTTACAAAGCCCGCCTCGACATTACGTCGAGACGGGCTAGCTGAAGAAGTTACTTGATCGTTTTAGTTACAAGGTTAATATGGTCCAGTCCTGTTCCGCTCGTGCCGTTGAAGATGAACTCCAGCTGATACTTGCCTCGAACGTACGTGATTTTCTTTTGTACAGTCTTGCCGGACTTAATGAGGACCGATTCATTTGGAGCACCCCATTGCTGAATCAGCATACGGACAGTAATGCCGCCCAAATTGGTCTGGCGCTCAACGTTCGTGCCGAAGTAGCGCATTTCACGTATTTTACCCAGCTTGTAATTTATCGCGTAGCCAGGATGGCCCATTTCCGCATGGTATACGTCGAAACCGTCGGCATCCGTGGCTGGGGACTCGGCTTTGCCGATCGTCTTAATGACTGTTTCGTGTGAGGTCTTGCCAAGCGTGAAGCTGTGGAAATTCGGGAATTGACCTTGGAGAGCCGGTTTATAGAAGCTCATCAATGTACGGAGAGCTTGACTATGTGCATCGACGGAAGCTGCTGCAACCGCGTGAGAAGAGGGGATAGCTCCGACTGTGGATAGGGTCAGCGTTCCTACGGCTACCGCAGCAATCGCTGTTTTTTTAGCATATGCATATACGTTCATTTCATTTTCCTCCTAATGGTGTTGGTTCAAGTGTGATTCTCCGTTTTAGACGTAGGTACGTTACAATAGGTTGCTTATTGATAAGTAACAAAATATGGGATCCGAGATCTGGAGAAGCTCATCTTTTTGAAGACCGGTCGTCTCGGGAAAAATAATCATAACAAAAACACGCCTAATTTCAGGCGTGTTTTTTGTGTTTGGTGGAGCCAAAAGTCTTCTGCACTTCACTTTTTTCGCCGATAACGGCTTCTGGGAAAATCGCATAGTGCTTTCCTGTGGGTGGAAAATGGTGAAGCAGCCGAAAAAATCCCGTTGAGGACGGGGGATGCCGCGTTTATTCTTATTCTGCCAACATTATATGAAAGGAGTGTGGAGATGAGCGTTTTCTCGATAGACAAAGATACGTTTATGGACAACGGAAAACCTGTCCGTCTGCTCTCCGGGGCGATGCATTATTTTCGGATTATTCCCGAGTATTGGCGGGACCGGCTGCTGAAGCTGAAAGCTTGCGGGCTGAATACTGTCGAAACGTATATCGCCTGGAACGTGCATGAACCAAAGGAGGGCGAGTTTCGATTCGATGGCATGGCCGATGTCTGCGCCTACATCGAGCTTGCGGGCAGCCTTGGCCTTCATGTCATCGTTCGTCCGAGTCCATATATTTGCGCGGAGTTTGAATTCGGCGGATTACCTGCGTGGCTGCTAGCCGATTCCGATATGCAGCTTAGATGCAGCCATCCGGCGTTTCTGCGGAAGGTCGATGCGTATTATGACACACTCATTCCGCGGCTATTGCCGCTGTTGTCCACGAACGGTGGTCCGATCATCGCCGTTCAGATCGAGAACGAATACGGCAGCTATGGCAATGACGCGAAGTACCTTGATTATCTGAAGCAAGCGCTGATTACGCGTGGAGTAGATACGCTGCTCTTTACTTCCGACGGACCGACGGACGCACTGCTGCAAGGCGGTTCCGTCCCTGGCGTACTCGCAACGGCCAATTTCGGCTCGCATCCTACATCGTCCTTCGCCAAGTTGCAGGAGTATCAGCCGGATGGGCCGCTCATGTGCATGGAGTATTGGAACGGCTGGTTCGACCATTGGGGTAAGCCGCATCATACGCGCGATGCCGCAGACGCCGCGGCTGTCCTCGAGGAAATGCTGTCGCTAGGCGCGTCGGTCAACTTCTATATGTTCCACGGCGGTACGAATTTTGGCTTCTATAACGGTGCGAATTGCCAGGAGCCAAATTTGTACGAGCCAACGATTACGAGCTACGACTACGACGCGCTGCTGGACGAGACAGGGCAGCCGACGGAGAAATATTTCGCTGCGCGTGATGTGATCGCCCGGTACACGGAGATGGCGAACTTGCCAGAGCTTCCGGCGCCGGCGCCAAGGCAAGCCTATGGCCGCGTCGAGCTTATAGAGCAGGCGGCCTTGTTCGGACAATTAGAAGCGCTCTCCGATCCTGTTCAGGTAGTCGCGCCGCTTCCAATGGAAAAGTTCGGACAGCAGTACGGGTTTATTTTGTATTCGACGAGAGTTTCCGGTCCAAGGCCGGAGGAACGGCTGTTCATTCAAGAGGTTCGTGACAGGGCACTCATCTTCGTAGACGGTGAGTACAAAGGCACGATCGAACGGTCGCAGACGGTCCAATCGCTGCCGATTGCCATAACGCCGGGAGGCGTGAGGCTCGATATTCTAGTGGAGAACATGGGCAGGATCAACTACGGCCCTTACCTTAAAGATGCGAAGGGCATCACCGAAGGTGTGCGCCTCGGCTTCCAATTTCTATTCGACTGGACAGTCCGGCCCTTGCCGCTTGTTGATTTGGCGAGGCTTAGCTACGACCGCTGGCAATCGGCCTCCCAGGAGGGACCGCTTTTCTGCAGAGGAACGTTCCGCGCCGAAGCATGCGCCGATACATTCATTGACATGCAGGGCTGGACGAAAGGCGTCGTCTTCATCAACGGGTTCAATCTTGGCCGCTATTGGGAGCGAGGGCCGCAGCGGACATTATACGTACCTGCGCCGCTCCTGCGAACCGGCGACAATGAAATCGTCATTTTCGAGCTGCACCAAACACGGTCGTCCACGGTCGTCTTGACCGATGCGCCAATACTGGATTCCCTTACAAACGATACGAGGAGGAATTAGGAATGAGCGAAGAGATGAAAGAAGCTGTACACGAGGTAGAGAACGGAGTCCACAATTACAGCAGTGAAACCGATTGGGTGAAGCCGGAGAACCCGATGACGCTGGAACGGCTGGAATGGTTTAAGGATCAGAAGCTGGCTTTGATGATGCACTGGGGGCCATATTCTCAGATCGGCATGGTTGAATCGTGGATTCTGAGCGACGAGGACGGCGACTGGGCCAGAAACGACGTTGATTGGACGAATGATTATGAACAAATGAAACGTGAATATTTCGATCTGGGCAAGACGTTTAATCCGATTCGCTTCGAGCCGGAGAAATGGGCGGAAGCGGCGGCTGAAGGCGGCTTCAAATATCTAATCTTTACGACCAAGCACCATGATGGCTTCTGTATGTGGGATACAAAAACGACGGATTACCGCATCACCGGAAGCGAGACACCATTCCATACGCACCGTTATGCTGACATATGCAAAAACCTCTTCGACGCGTTCCGTGACAAGGGACTAGCGATTTCTGCTTACTTCTCCAAAGCGGACTGGCACACGCCGACTTATTGGGCGCCAGACACAGAACGCGGCACGCATACGTGGCGTGGACCGTCGTACAATCCGAAGGAGAATCCGGAGCTGTGGGAGAAATTCGTGTCATTCACGCATGAACAAATTATGGAGCTGCTGACCAACTACGGCCGAATCGATATTTTATGGCTTGATGCCGGCTGGGTAAGAGAAGGCGGCCGAGTCAGCCAGGACATCCGTCTCGGCGAAGTCGTAGAGCTCGCACGTCAGACGCAGCCGTGGTTGCTCTCGGCCGACCGCACCGTCGGCGGCCCGTACGAGAATTACGTCACGCCGGAGCAGACCATTCCAGAGCGTCCACTGAACGTACCGTGGGAGAGCTGTATTACGCTCGGAACTTCGTTCTCCTTCGGGTTCGATGACCGCTATAAATCCGCGCGGCAATTGGTAAACATCCTGATGGAGGTCGTCGCCAAGGGCGGCAATCTGGCCTTGAACGTTGGCCCGCAGCCGGACGGCAGATTGCCGAAAGGCGCACTCAGAAGCATGAAAGAGCTCGGCGCCTGGATGAAGGTGCATGGCGAAGCGGTGTACGGCACTCGCATTTGCGCACCGTACTTCACAGGTGAGTGCGCCTTCACGCGCAAAGGTGAGACGGTCTACTGCACGTACTTGTACGCAAGCGAGGATACGCCGGTTAATGCGACGATTTCCATTCCGTATTCGGATGAGGTTTCGAAGGTCGAGCTAGTTGGCACTGATGAGCCTGTTGCTTTCACGCGCAGCGGCGAGGGAATGAACTTGCGGCTTCCGGCGAGTCAATTGAAAGGTGGCAAAGCGCCGATTGCGCATGTGTTCCGCTTGCTTCCTTAAGATAGGAACAGCGATGGTAGAGTGGCTGACGCATATCGTGTAAAATTAATTTTTTGAAGCTATCATCACAGGTAGCTCCGACAAATGGCGGGCGAGGGGAGGAATAACATGAATAGCAGCTGGTTTCGTAAATTACTTCTATCGTATCTTCCCGTGTTCGTTGTGGTCGTCACGATCCTGTTCGTCGTGTTCTTCCAATCGCTGAGCGAGCAGAATCGTAAGCAAGCGGTTAAAGCCAATGAGTTCTTGGCGGAGCAAGCCATAAGGATTACGGACAATTCCCTGAAGGCGCTCGATTATCAAATTTTGCGCGCTACGCTGTCATCCAGCGAACTGAAGCGGTTCTTTGGGACGAACAGCAACGATGTATACGGCAGTATCCAGGCAAATAAGCTGATGGACGACTGGAAGCTGAATTACGCTATTATCGACTCGGCCTATTTGATTCGCTTGAAGGATCAGTTTATCCTGGGCGACGGATCGGCGCAGCAGTCGAAGTTTCTGGATCAATCGTTCATTCAGCCCTATATTGAGCAGCGCATGGCGCTTGGCGAATGGTCGGGAAAAAGGAGCTTCAAGCCATACACAACGTCGGTGCCATCTGATGTCATCACGTACGTACAGGGGTACCCACAGTTTTCGACGGTGAAGCAAGGTTTCGTCGTTGTCAACGTCAGCTTGGCGAAGCTGAAGCAGACGATTGCGCCGATGTACAATCCGAATGTGACCTTCGTTCAGTTCAACGACAGCCAGGGCGGCATACTGATGAACGATGGCGACAAGCTGCCTAACAAACGAGGTATTCTGGCCAGTTACGTCTCCACGTATACGGGCTGGAAAGCTGAAAGCGGTCTAGCAAGCGGCACGCTGTCCGAGATTGCGCTAGAGTTCTACAGCGCTTGGGTCATTATCGCGTTTGCTGTCGTACTGCTTGGCGTCATTTGGGTCGTTCATATTACGCGCCGCAATTACAAGCCGGTCAGCCAGCTCGTATCACTAATCCGGACGAGTGCGTTGATTAAGCCTGATACCGACATGGGTTTGCCCAGCAGCAACGAGTTCGGCTTCATCCAAGGTGCGCTGGAGCAGCTGATGGAGGAAACGACAAAGACGCGGCAGAAGAACAAGGAAACGATTATTTTGCAGAAGAAACACCGGTTCCAAGAGGTGGTCGAGGGGGCTGTCCCGATTCGCGAGACGGAATGGCAGACGGATCTGCTCGCTTTTCACATCCAGCCAGCGGGCACTTTGGCCTTCATGCTTGAGCTGGAAATTGACCGTTATGCACAGTTTATCAAGCGGTACCAGCACCAGGATCAATCGATGCTCAAATTCGTTGTCTCCAGCGTCACTCAGGAAATCGCCACGATGAGCGGCGCTTCGGTGTGGGCGGAATGGATTGCGGACCGCAGAATGTCTGCAATTGTTTGGGTGCCTGACGATTCGGAGGGCGCGGCGTTAAGCGTGTTGATCGGGGAGCAAATCGTGGAGTGGGTGCGCGGCAATTTGAGCTTCTCCGTCACGATCGGCGTGCACGGCATGGCGTGCAATCTCGAGGAATTAAGACGATCGCACGAAATTGCGCGTGATCTGCTGCATTACAAAGCCGTGCTCGGGATGGGGCGGCTGCTTGACGCAGCGGAGCTGGAAAGTCGCTCCCATGATTTTTTCGGCACCATTCAAGCGCTGGCGCAGGCGATTCGGCTTGCCGATGGTGGATGGCGGAAGCCGATGGACGAGCTGTTCAGCCAGATGACGGATGCTGTCTCATCGCGTAAGGAAATCGAGAGCTTTATGCAGTTTCTCCACCAGCAGCTGAAACGGATGTTTCTGGAGCTGCCCAAAGATTATCGCAATGTGTGGAAAGATACTAGCACGGAATTGCTGGAGCTGCTGGCCGATTGGGAGACGTTGGACGAATTGAAGCAGGGCTGCACGCTCATCTTCGAGGCGGCGGCCGCCAAGCTGACGGTCTTGAAAGATTCGCAGCGTACGCGGGCCGTTATCGGGGATATCCGGTCGTACATTGAAGATAATTATCCAAATCCGGAGCTGTCTCTCGATCATTTGAGCGATAAGTTCGCCATCAGCGCGAAGAACATCAGTAAGCTGTTTAAGGAGGAATCCGGCTGCAACTTCGTCGATTTCCTAATTGGGCTGCGGATGGACAAAGCGAAGCTGCTACTGCTGTCGACTCATCAGTCACTCCAGGAAATCAGCGGGGAAGTCGGTTATTTTAATTATAATTCCTTTAATCGGGCATTTAAGAACGTAGCAGGCATGTCACCAAGCGATTATCGCAAACAGCAGGCGGCACGGTAAATGGATTAAACCTTGAGTTTGCCGAAAGTGTCGGCAGACTCAAGGTTTTTTTGTTTGTTGCCCGACTGGACCAGCGAAAATCATGCAATGTAGAAAAAGGTGGAGCCCGCATTTTTCACCGCCTACGATGCGCCAGGACAGCGATCCGACGAAAATTGCATGCTCGCAGAATCTTACGAATTGCCGCTTCTTGAGGCGGCGGGCTAGAATCAGGCTATCGAACCGAGCGGGGTTTGGCAGGAAACATCATGCGGCCCGTCGCTTCGGATCATAGACTGATTCTGATAGAAGGAGTAATGCGGATGGTTCAAACAACATGGTTGAGAATGAAGCGAAGTTGGGAGCTGTATCTCCTTGTCCTTCTGCCGGTGCTGTATCTAATCATATTTCAGTACATTCCGATGTTCGGGGTAATTATCGCCTTCAAAGATTTCAATATCATCAAAGGCATCTTGGGCAGCCCGTGGGTAGGCTTCAAACATTTTACCGATCTGTTCCAATCGCCGAACTTCCCGCTGTTAATTAAGAATACATTGCTGATCAGCCTGTATTCCTTGCTGGCGGGCTTCCCGATTCCGATTTTCCTGGCGCTGGCGTTGAACGAAATCCGGACGGGCTTCTTCAAGAAATCCGTACAGATGATCACGTATGCCCCCCATTTCATTTCGACCGTCGTTATGGTGTCGATCATTATCTTGATGCTTTCGCCACATGTTGGCGTAGTGGATCGGTTATTCACATTCTTCGGCTGGTCGGACACGAACTTCATGGGCGAGCCGAAATTATTCAAATCGATTTACGTGTGGTCTGGTGTATGGCAAGAAATGGGATACGCTTCTATTATCTATATCGCTGCTTTAGCCGGCGTTGATCCTTCGCTCTACGAAGCGGCGCGCATGGACGGTGCGTCCCGAATTAAGAAAATTCTCCATATCGATTTACCTTCCTTGCTTCCAATTGCCATTACCATGCTGATCCTGAGTTTGGGCAGCGTGATGGGGGTCGGCTTTGAGAAAATCTACTTGATGCAAAATTCGCTCAACGTGAGCACGTCAGAGGTTATTTCTACCTATGTCTATAAGGTCGGTCTCCTCGGCGCCAACTTCAGCTTCTCTTCTGCGGTGGGATTGTTCAATTCCATCATCAATTTGGTGCTTCTCGTCAGCGTTAATGCTATTGCTCGTAGAGTTTCAGAAAATAGTCTCTGGTAGAAAGGCGGCCGTCTATGTTGACCAAATCAAAAATCCGGGAACCGTTCGGCGACCGCGTCTTGCTCGTCACGATTTATGTTCTACTCGGCGCACTTACGCTGACGGTGCTTTACCCGCTGCTTTATATTCTAAGCTCGTCCCTCAGCTCTCCTAACGCCGTGGTATCTGGGCAAGTATGGCTGTATCCGGTAGAATTCTCGCTCAAAGCTTATAAGTCGATTTTCCAAAGCTCGCAGTTGATGCTCGGCTACTATAATAGCATCGTTTACACGGTTGTTGGTACTTTCATCAACGTCTCGTTTACCGTATTGATGGCCTTCCCGCTATCGCAGCGTATGATGGCAGGCCGCAAGTACATCATGATTCTGATGATGATCACGATGTTCTTCAGTGGTGGACTTATTCCAACCTATTTGTTGGTGAAAAATTTACATCTGCTTGATACACGCTGGGCGTTGTGGCTTCCAAGCGCATTCTCGGTCTTCCAGGTCATTATCGCCAGAACCTTCTTCATGTCATCGATTCCGACTGAATTGCAAGAGGCTGCGCAAATGGACGGCTGCCGGGATACACGATATCTATGGAGCATTGTGCTGCCGCTGTCCAAGCCCATTCTCGCGGTTATGACATTGATGTACGCGGTAGGACATTGGAATGCTTACTTCGATGCCCTCATTTACTTGAGATCCGAGCATCTGTTCCCGCTGCAATATGTTCTTCGAAATATGTTGATTCTGAACGCAGCCGATCCGGAGATGTTAGCGAATACGGCTCAGAAGCTGCGGGATCAAGGCTTCGAGCAAGTGCTGAAATACGCGCTGATCGTCGTAGCTTGCGTACCTGTGCTCATTATGTACCCGTTTGTGCAAAAGCATTTCGTGAAAGGCGTCATGATCGGTTCCCTGAAAGGCTGATTTATTATGGAGGTTGATCTCGTAAATTCTAGGTGGAGGTGAGGCGGCAGGCGATTTAGCGCATTAACGGGACATGGCAGGGGGAGTCGTCCAAGCTGACGTTTGGGTGGCACTAGAGAACTTATACATTCCAAGGAGGAATCAATGCTATGAAAAAGTCCATTTGGGTATCGCTTATGCTTGTCATGATCATCAGCAGTTTTGTGCTCTCCGCATGTGGAAGTCAAGAAAGCAATAACGGGTCGAATAGCGCGAATACGGAAGCTTCCGGCACAAACGCAGCGGACAAACCGGCCAAGACGATCAATATCGGATTCTTCGCTCCGCAAGGGAAGGCCCCGCTCGAAGATAACGACTATACCAAATATATCGAACAGAAATTCAACGTCAACATTAAGTGGGATCTTGCGCCAACGGATGCGCTGGTGGACCGCAGACAGCTGCTGCTTGCGAGCGGCGACTATCCGGAAGTATTCCTGGAAGGCAAATTCACGAACTCGGATCTCATGACGTACGGCAAGCAAGGCGTACTCGTGCCGCTGAACGATCTGATCGACAAATACGCGCCGAATCTGAAAAAAATGATGGACGAGAAGCCGTATTTGAAAGAAGCGATGACGGCGCCAGACGGCAACATTTACGGTATTCCGCGCTTCAACGAATGCTACCACTGCACATTCTCGCAGAAATATTGGATCAACCAAGAATGGCTTGACAAGGTCGGCCTCAAAGTTCCGACCACAACAGACGAGCTCTACACCGTGCTGAAAGCGTTCAAGACGCAAGATCCAAACGGCAACGGCAAAGCGGATGAAATTCCGCTGACTGGCGCACCGAACAAATACGTATGGAACGGCAACATCGACTCGTTCCTGATGAATTCATTCATTTATAACGATAATGACAAGTACTTAACCATTGCGGACGGCAAAGTTGATTTTGCTGCGAACAAGCCGGAATGGAAGGAAGGCCTGGCGTACATGCACAAGCTGTACAGCGAAGGCTTGATCGACAAGGCATCCTTCACGCAGAACGATCAAGCGGTCGCCCAGCTCGGCAATCGCGAAGGCGACGAGGTCGTAGGCTCCATCACGACGGCGCTGCTCAGCTACCTGGTCGATACGTATGACGACACGAAACCACGGGCCAAGCATTGGGTCATTGTTCCGCCACTGAAAGGACCGGAAGGTATTCAGCTTGCAGGCATGTCGCAGGGCTTTGGCGAATTCGCAATGGCCATTACGAACAAAGCAAGCGAAGAGCAGCAAATCGCAGCGATCAAAATCGCCGATTACGCCTTTACCGAAGAAGGTGCATTGTACAGTGAATACGGTCTGAAAGAAGGCATTGGCTGGAATAAAGCGAAGGCGGATGAGAAGAACATCGAAGGTCAGCCTGCGAAATATAGCTTTGCCAACCTGGCGAAGGCTGACCCTAACGTCGTTCGTAATGACAGCTGGTCGCTGCTTGGACCAAAGGATCTGTCGAAGAGCTTCCGTGACCTGTTTGCGACTGCGCAAGATCCGCTCACTGGCGCAGGCTACGAGAAGCGTCTTGCAGACGCAACAAGCACGTATGCTCCATATGCACCAAAAGAATCCTACCCCTCCAGCGCATTCGTCCGTCCTGAAGATACGGATACAATGGCGCAGCTGGCAACATCCATTAAAGACTATGTACAGTCCAATATGGCGCAATTCATTATCGGCGATAAGAACCTCGAGAAGGATTGGGATTCCTATTTGAAAGGGTTTGATGGTTTAAACCTGCCGCAGTACATCAAGATTTATCAATTAGCGATTGAGAAAAATTAAGACAAAGATAACAGCAGAGGGGAGTATACCTTCGGGTATACTTCACTCTGCTTGTCTTCGGAGAGGAAGTGTACCGATTGATGCGTTACAAAGACGCTGCGCTCCCGCCAGCCGAACGGGCGGACGATCTGCTTGCGCGCATGACGGCGGAAGAGAAGATCGGACAGATGACCCAGCCATTCGGTTGGAAAATGTATCATAAGCGGTCAGGCGGCACGATTGAGCTTGATGTCGAATTTCAAGCACGGATCAAGGAGGGCGGAATTGGTTCCTTGTATGGCACGCTGCGTGCGGATCCTTGGACAGAAGTGACGCTCGAGAACGGACTTTCACCGGAGGAAGGCGCCCGCGCTGTCAATGACATTCAGCGATATGCAATCGAGCATTCCCGGCTTGGTATCCCTATTCTGTTCGGCGAAGAATGCTCGCACGGCCATATGGCGATTGGTGCGACGGTGTTTCCGGTTCCGCTGCTCATTGGCAGTACTTGGAACGTGGATCTGTACCGCAAGATGTGCCGAGCCGTGGCGCTGGAAACCCGCAGTCAGGGCGGAGCTGCCACCTATTCGCCGGTGCTGGACGTTGTACGCGATCCGCGCTGGGGAAGAACCGAGGAGTGCTTCGGTGAAGATCCGTTCATGACCGGTGAGTTGGCGGTTGCTGCCGTGCAGGGCTTGCAGGGCGAGCGTCTTGATGGGGAGGGCAGCTTAATTGCGACGCTGAAGCACTTTGTCGGCTACGGCCATTCTGAAGGGGGACGCAACGCTGGTCCTGTTCATATGGGAAAACGCGAGCTGCACGAAGTCGATTTGTTACCTTTCCGTAAGGGAGTCGAGGCGGGAGCGATGTCCATCATGCCGGCCTACAACGAGATTGACGGCATTCCTTGCACGTCGAATGAAGAACTGCTGAACGGGGTGCTGCGTCAACATTGGGGTTTCGAGGGCTTCGTCATTACTGACTGTGGCGCCGTCAATATGCTGGCTTCGGGCCATGATGTAGCCGAAGGCGGTGAAGAAGCTTCGGCGATCTCTGTGAAGGCGGGCATCGATATGGAGATGTCAGGCGCTATGTTCGCGGGGCATTTGCATCATGCATTGCAGAACGGCCTTGTCACTGAAGCTGATCTGGATCTCGCGGTACGCCGGATTCTGGAAGCTAAGTTTAAGCTTGGTCTATTCGAACGCCCTTATGTCAATCCGGAAGCGGCTGCACGCGTTATCGGCTGCCTGGAACATGTGGAGCTTGCGCGTGAGATCGCCCGCCAAGGCATCGTCCTCTTGAAGAACGAGGACAAGACACTTCCATTGTCTAAAATTCATGCCGGCAAAATCGCGATCATCGGCCCGAACGCCGACCATATCTACAACCAGCTCGGTGACTATACGTCGCCGCAGCCAAGAGAGCGTATCGTAACGTTGCTGGACGGAATCAAAGCCGCGCTCGGCGAGGAGGCTCCGGATCGCGTGCTCTATGCACCGGGCTGCCGGATTCAGGGCGATTCCCGGGAAGGTTTCGCTTCCGCGTTGTCCTGCGCCCTGCAGGCGGATGTCGTCGTGCTAGCGCTTGGAGGCTCCAGTGCCAGAGATTTCGGTGAAGGTACGATTGATTTGCGTACAGGCGCATCTGTCGTTTCGGGTCTGTCCTGGAGTGACATGGAGTGCGGGGAAGGGATCGACCGCGCTGGCCTTCATCTGATGGGCGTTCAGCTGGAGCTGGCTCAGGCTATTCATAAGCTCGGCAAGAAGATGATTGTTGTCTACATTAACGGTCGTCCGATCGTTGAACCTTGGCTTGAGGAGCATGCCGATGCGATTATCGAAGCCTGGTATCCGGGACAGGAAGGGGGGACGGCGCTTGCCGAGATCCTGTTCGGCGACGTCAATCCTTCGGGCAAGCTGACCTTGTCTATTCCTAAGGATGTCGGCCAGCTGCCTGTGTACTATAACGCCAAGCGAAGCCGCTCCAAACGGTATTTGGAAATGGATACGAAGCCTCTCTATCCGTTCGGATACGGACTTAGCTACACCACGTTTGCTTACAGTGAGCCAGAAGTATCGCCGGCAGCCATTATGCCGGATGGTGAAGCAACCGTCACCGTTCATGTAACAAATACCGGCGAAGCCGCAGGGACCGAGGTCGTGCAATTATATATCACCGACGTTGTCAGCTCGGTGACGAGACCGGTTAAGGAATTGAAGGGCTTCGAGCGCGTGTCGCTCGCGCCAGGCGAGACGAAGGCCGTACAATTTACAGTCGGCCCGGAGCAGCTGCAGATGCTGGATGCGCGGCTGCAATCTGTCGTAGAGCCCGGCGTATTCAAGCTGACGGCAGGCAGCCATGCAGAAACAGGGAAGGTCGCACATTTGACTGTGCTTAGAGAGGGGTAACACATGCATCGCATCAGTCGTTTTATTCGTCATTTATCGGAGCGCCGGTGGGCGGAGTCGCATCCGCTGCAGGACTGGAAAGTTAAGAAAACCCGTTATGGTCTTCCGGGCAAATACGAGACCATCCCCGGCGGCGAAGAAAGTCAACAGACGGACATGCTGCTCGATGGGCAATATGGGATTACCTATTTTCTGACCAAGCAGATTACCATCCCGCAGGAATGGGAGCCCAGAACGGCTGGTTTGAGAATCAGTGGCGGCGGCGAGGGCTTGCTTCGTGTCAATGGGGCGTCCTATCACGGTATCGACCGCAATCACAACGTCGTTCCGCTGTATTTGGAAGGAACGGGCTTAACGCCGCTGCTAGAATTTGAGCTGTTTGACCCGATTCCAGAGCCTGTCGATCCACTTAACAATCAGGCGCCGGTCAACCCACCTGTGACGATGTTTGAAGTAAAGCTCGTCCGGTTCAACAAGGCGGCGCAAAGCTTGTTTTATACCGTACAGGCTGTTTATGAGACGATGATTCTGTTGCCCGAGCAGGACAGTAACCGCGGGCGTCAGCTCCATGCGCTGTATGAAACCATACAAGCCTGCGACGACTTGCGCGAAGAAGAGTGGCATGAGAGCGAGCGGCTGTCCGCCATCGAAGGCCGTCTGGCTGATCGGATTACTTCCATGTTCCCCTCGCTTCCGACGCAGGGCAAGATGCACATGGTCGGGCAGTCCCATATCGACATTGCATGGCTATGGCCGGTTAGGGAGACGGTCCGCAAAGTAAGCCGTACATTCTCCACGATGACATCGCTGATGGAGGAGTACCCTGATTTTGTATACTCCCAAAGCCAGCCGCTGCTGTACGCGTTCGTGAAAGAGAATGATCCTGAATTGTACGTGAAAATCAAGAAGGCGGTCGCCGAAGGACGATGGGAGCTCGTCGGCGGCATGTGGGTGGAACCGGATTTGAACATTCCAAGCGGCGAATCGCTCGTCCGCCAAATCCTCCATGGTCAGCAATTTTACCGTGACGAATTCGGCAAAGGATCGGCTATCGAATGGCTGCCCGATACGTTCGGCTATTGCGCTTCGCTTCCGCAGATTCTGAAGCTTGCTGGCGTTGATTATTTCATGACGACCAAGCTGAATTGGAACGATACGAACAAGTTCCCGCATGAATTATTCCGCTGGGTCGGTATCGACGGAACGTCGATTGTTTCTTACCTAAGCCATGCTCTTAATGAGAATACGAGGCCAAAGAACGTGGCAGAGAGCTGGAACGCTTACAGACAGAAGGACAAGCTCAATGAGCTGATGCTTCTTTACGGACATGGCGACGGCGGGGGTGGCGTGACGCGAGACATGATTGAGCTCGTGCAGCGAAGTAGGCTAATGCCGGGTCTGCCTGCGGGCAGCTTCAGCACGGCTGGCGCATTCTTCGAACAGGTCGGCCATGTTGCAGAGACGCTGCCGGAATGGCATGGTGACTTGTATCTGGAGTTGCACCGCGGCACACTGACGACGCACGGACGGAACAAGCGAAGCAACCGCAAAGCGGAAGCACTCTACCGCGAAGCGGAAATTTGGGGCACGCTGGCTCGCGCTTACACCGGCGCGGACATGGATGTCGAAGCGATGAACCGGGGCTGGAAGCTTATACTGCTTAATCAGTTTCACGACATCATCCCGGGCACGGCGATTACGGAGACGTACGAGACCTCGGCCACGGAGTACGATGAAATCTTCGCACTTGGGGGCAAGGAGCTGGACCAAGCGCTGCTTGCGCTGGCGGGAGCGGTAGACGCGGTGGGCGAAGGAACGCCGTACATGGTGTTCAACAGCCTTGGCTGGGAGCGCGAAGACACGATTCTCATCGCAGGCGGAGCGGAGCTTGCAGGTGCCTGCGCCTATGATGAAGCGGGCTTCCGTCTGCCATGCGATTGGCTGTCGGACGAAGCGGCAGGAGGAGATCAACAAGGCGGGTTGATGGTGACGGTTCAGGCGATTCCAGCGTTTGGCTACAAGACGATCTGGCTGCGGCAAGCACCTGGCAAAGAGGATCAGCAGCGGAGCGCAAGCTTGAACGAGACCGATTTGAGTGAATGGGAAACCGTGCATTACCGGCTGGAATTCAACGAACGAGGCGAGATCGTGCGCTGGTGGGACAAAGCGGCGCAGCGCGAGCTGCTGAAGCCTGGCGCCAAGGCGAACGAGCTGCAGTTCTTCCATGACAAGCCAACGTATTGGGATGCGTGGGACATCGATCCGAAGTACGAGCAGCATCCAGCTGGACAGGCTGAGCTTATTGGGAAGCGGCTTATCTTGTCAGGCGACACAGCCGATATTATCCGGTTCGAGTGGGAGCTAGGACTGTCACTTATCACGCAGGATCTGATTCTCTATCCGAATCAGAAGCGCGTTGATTTCAAAACTCGTGTACAGTGGCGGGAAAGCCACAAATTGCTGAAGGTAGCTTTCCCTATGGATATCCTGTCCACCAAAGCAGCGTACGAAATTCCGTTTGGTGCCTTGGAGCGTCCAACGCATCGCAATACAAGCTGGGAGCAAGCGCAGTACGAGGTGTGCGGACACCGTTGGGCAGATATTTCGGAAGGCGGTTACGGGGTTAGCTTGCTGAATGACAGCAAGTATGGCTACGACGTCAAGAATGGTGTTCTCCGTCTTTCCTTGCTGCGTGCACCGAAATGGCCGGATAACACGGCCGATCAAGGCGAGCATGAATTTACTTATTCGCTTTATCCGCATGAGCAGGACTGGCGTAACGCCGAAGTCGTGCGCAGAGCGGCAGAGCTGAATCATCCGGCTGCCTTGCTTCGTCTCCCTAAGGAAAGCGAGAATGGCGCAGGCAAGCTGCCGTCGACGAAGACGCTGCTGCAGCTAGATAGCCGTACAGTTGTGCTCGACACGGTGAAGCCTGCGGAAAGCGGTGAGGGCATTGTGCTTCGGTTCTACGAATCGACCGGCAGTCGCGACCGGATCGTGTTCGAGCTGCCGCCGGCAACGGAACGTGCTAACGTTGTTAATTTGCTGGAAGATGTCATGGAAACCTGCAGCGTCGGCCCGAATGGTACAGTAGAGCTGATATTCAATCCGTTTGAGATCAAATCGATTCATTTGTTCTAGTATATTTTAATCATGGGAGAGGCGGTAACCGCGATGAAAATCGGATTAAGTACGTACAGCTTGCTTGGAGCTCTCAATTCCGGCGAAATGACGGTTCTGGACGCAATTGATTGGATTAAAGAGAACGGCGGGGAGCATATGGAAATCGTGCCGTACGGCTTCACACTCGTCGATAACCCGGAATTAGCAGACGCGGTGCGAGAGAAGGCGAAGGCGGTCGGCATCGAGCTGTCGAATTATTCTATGCCGGCGAATTTCGTGCAGCCGGATGAACCGTCTTTCGAGGCGGAGATGGACCGCGTCAAAGCTCATGTTGATCTCGTTCACCGGCTCGGCATAAAGCATATGCGCCACGACGTGACGGCGTTCTCGATCGAGAAGGAGCAGACGACGATCGCCTGGTTCGAAGAGAGCCTGCCGCTTATCGTCAAAGGCAGCCGGATTATCGCCGACTATGCAGCGCAATTTGGCATTACGACAACGATCGAGAATCACGGCTTCAGCGTTCAGGCGAGCGACCGGGTACAGCGAGTGCTGCAGGCGGTAGACCGTCCGAATTTCAAGACGACGCTCGACGTTGGCAATTTCATGTGCGTGGATGAGAATCCGGTCATCGGCGTTATGAAGAACTTGCCTTACGCATCTCTGGTGCATTTCAAAGATTTCTACTTCCGTTCGTTCGATGAGTCTCCCGGCGGCGGTGACTGGTTCCGCACAAGCAACGGCAACTATCTGCGCGGGGCGATCGTTGGGCATGGTGAGATTCCGCTGCGCCGCATCGTGAAGCTGATAAAAGGCTCCGGGTATGATGGCAACGTCACGGTCGAATTCGAAGGCATGGAAGAGTGCAAGATGGCTTCGCGGATCGCAATGGACAATCTTCGTCAGCTGTGGCAGGAAGCCTAAGAAAATTCGTTAATGGGGAAGGCGGATTTGAACATGCAGACAGATAAGGCGGAAGAATCGCGCATCGTGCCAACGGCCAAACAGTTGGCTTATCAGGATTGGGAGTTTGGTTTGTTCTTGCATTTCGGCTTGCGGACGTTCTATGAAGGCTATGCTGATTTCGACGAGCGGAAGATGACGCCTGCCGATTTCAATCCGGTCCAGCTCGACTGCGAGCAATGGATTCGGACAGCCAAGGAAGCGGGAATGGAATACGCAGTCCTGACTGCGAAGCATCATGATGGCTTCTCCAACTGGCCGTCCAAGTACAGCCGGTTCACGGTCGAAGCGTCGCCGTGGAAAGATGGCAAAGGCGACGTCGTGCGCGAATACGTTGACGCTTGCCGTAAGTATGATGTGAAGGTGGGGTTGTATTACTCGCCTTTCGATGGCTCAACCGATTTCTATTCGCAGGATGCGCAGGCGTATGACGATTATTTCGTCAATCAAATTACTGAGCTGCTTAGTGATTACGGCGACATCGATATCCTGTGGTTCGATGGCTGCGGCTCCGAGAATCACGAATACGATTGGCCTCGGATTATCGGAACAATCCGCCGGCTGCAGCCGAGTATTCTAATCTTCAACATGGGCGATCCGGATTTCCGCTGGATCGGCAACGAGGACGGCATTGCGCCAATTCCGTGCTGGAACACGGTCGAAACTGCCGACTTCTCGATCTATACGGAGAAGAAGGAACAATTCGGCAAACGGTTATGGCTGCCTGCGGAATGCGACGTGCAGATGCGGCAGAACGGCAGCACCTGGTTCTACAGTGACAATGACGAACACATGGTTAAGAGTGTGGACGAGCTGATGGGCCTCTATTACCTGTCCATTGGCCGTGGCACGAATCTGCTGCTCAACATCGGACCAAACCGCGAAGGTTTGCTGCCTGCCAAGGATACGGCGCATTTAACGGCGTTTGGAGACGAAATCCGTCGCCGCTTCGGTGGGCCAATCGCGTCGCTTGACGCATGTCGGCAGGAAGGGCGGCAATGGCAATACAAAGCTTCGGTGCCGCATATCATTGATCACATTATCATCCAGGAGAATTTGACGGACGGCGAGTGCGTGCTCTCCTTCACCGTGTCGGTGCTATCGGCGAAGACCCATACGCCGGTAACCGTCTACGAGGGTCGAAACATCGGCCATAAAGCGATTATCCGCATCCCAGCAGTCAAAGTGGCCGGAGTGATCGTGGAAGTGACGGCATGCGACGGGGAGCCTATTCTCCGTGAGCTGAGCTTCCACTATGCGGGGGACACCGATTCGTAGTTGCAAAGAAACCTAACGGCTTTTACGTTAGGTTTCTTTTTTTATTATGAGCGTTTATTGCTCCTCTGTTGAGGACTCCCCAACCCTCAGAACAACCGCCGCCTTAAACAAATCCCCATCAGTCTCCAGCGTCAGTCGACCCTCATGCAGATCAATAATCGACTTGGCAATCGCGAGTCCGAGTCCTGATCCTTCCGTATGACGTGACGTATCCCCGCGTTTGAAGCGCTCGAATAACTCCTCAGCATTATCGCTAATTTCATACTTCGATACATTCTTGAACGTAATCGTAACTTCTTGCTGTTCGGATAACTGCATCGTGATATAGGCTCGTGTCTGAACGAGTGAATACTTCATCATGTTTCCAATGAGGTTATCGAACGCGCGCCACAGCTTCTGACCATCTGCAATTACGTATATGGGCTCCTCGGGCAAAGAGATACGGAATTGAATATTTGAGCTGTCCATATCCTCTTTATACTCCGCAAGCGCCTGCTGCATAAGCTGGACGAGATCTGTTTGCTCTAGGAGCAGCTTCGCATTGCCGCTTGCCATGGTCGACACTTCAAACAAATCGTCAATCATTACCTTTAAACGCTTGGATTTCTGGTCGATGATCTCGACGTAAGCGGCTCTCTCCTCAAAAGTTGCTTCCTCCGATTTTAACAGCCCCGCATAAGTAATTATTGAAGTAAGGGGAGTCCGAAGATCATGACTAACGTTCGTAATGAGCTCTGTCTTCAGCCTTTCACTTTTGGCTTGTTCATTCTGAAGGAGTTTGACGCCACGTCTTAACTCGTTGATATTGGCAGCCAGCGAAGCAAGTACGCCACTTCCCGATGGGGGAAGCTCATTTGGCATTCGGCCGGCTGCCAGCTCGTCCGCTGCCAAGGCAACCCGATTTAGATGTATGGATTGCCTTGCCGTTATGAGGATTGCGACAATCCCAATAACCGCAAGAATCGGTATATATAGAGCAATGATGGAGAGCTCATTGTAGCCGGGCTCATGAAAGAAGGAGATAATCATCCCCCATACCCCAATAAATCCTAGTCCGATCAAGATAAAGGCAAGAACGAGCAGTCTTATTCCAGTGCTTTTATAAATAAAGGAGTCCTTCACCAAATTCACGATTTGATTGAATCTGGCTTTCACACGTAAGCTGCCCCGATTTAATAAAGATTTGGACCATTGTCTCCTGAAATCGCCCCAGCTGCCCAACTCGCTCACAAGGAACTGTCCTTGAAGAAGGGAGAGTGCCATGCCAATCGCCGCAATGGAGAGTACAACAAGCAACCTCCCGAGGTATGACAGAGGTGCTTCGAGAAGGGAAGGGTAATGATCCGCCATGTTCACGAGCAAGCTAATGGTCAAGACAGACGTTCCGGCGAAAAATAAAGCTTTGGCATCAAGCGGCAGCTTACTATAGGAGGCCGTCCATAGGCTTGTCTCACTCCGAATGGCCATGATGACTTTGAAACGCTTCAAGCATAGGACGAGCAACGTAATGCCTGCGAGACAATAGGCGAACAGGATCAACTGCTCCCAGGTGTATCTAATGGAATTCCCCTGAATAGGACTGTTCATTGGCACCGCGATCCAGCCTTGATAAGGATTGATCGAAGCGTCCAGCAGTTCGTGAGCTCCAATATTTTTCTGCATCGAATTCGTAATATCGATCGTATAGTCCGTTGTATAGACGTAACCGCTGCTGTGTAATTCTTTTTGAGCAAGTCGATCAGAGACATTCAAGCTCGAATGAACAGAACTAGCGGTAGGACTTGAAAAGTAATAGTCAAACTGATTCGCCAGTTCATTGTACTTAAAGCGGTAAGGCTCCCTTAACCTGAAGTAGGTGTCTATTCGTTGTTCCTTCTCCTTACGGATAAGGGAAATGACATAATCGTCATCATTGTAGAGTCTCAAGAGTTCTTCCAGCTTGCTTTGTCTCTGGGCTATGTAATAGGCAACCACATTGCTGTTGCCATCTGCAGATGCTTTCGCAATAAGTGGCTTGTATTCTTCTAGGATTGCATTCGTTTGGTCAGCCAGAGGCTCCAGCTCATTGCGATAATTGATCATGTCTTCCATCTCCACCTTAATGGAGTTTTTCGCTGCTTGCACCTCGGGCGAATTGAGCTCAAACAGGTTCAAGTAAGCAGCGAATTGATCAAGCTGTTGCTTGAATTCTGACGTATGGTAGTAATCTTGATGAAGGTAACGGCTTCCCTGATTTAATAACGTTAACGGTCCGCTCAGGCCAATCACAAGCAAGAGCGCATAGAGGAAGAGACGTGTGCTATTTCTCCATTTTGTATCCAATGCCCCACACCACTTTCAAATATCTTGGGTTTTTCGGATCAATCTCAATCTTTTCACGAATTTTGCGAATGTGGACGGCAACCATATTTTCGGCGTTGTAGCCTGGCTCCTTCCAAACACGTTCATAAATTTCCTGGATCGAGAGGACTCGTCCCGCATTTGTCATTAAGAGCTCAACGATCTTATACTCGATAGGGGTCAGCTTGACTGCTTCGCCATTCACAGTTACTTCCTTGCCCTCCACGTTTAACGCGAGACCGCGCAGGTCGATCATTTTCTTGACGCCTTCGTAGGAGCCAAAAGTGACGTATCTCCTTAGCTGGGACTTCACCCTTGCAACAAGCTCCATCGGATTAAACGGCTTGGTCACATAGTCATCCGCCCCTATATGAAGTCCAAGTATTTTATCGCTGTCCTGGCTCTTGGCACTTAAGATGAGGATCGGAAGGTTACGATGCTCGCGGATTTTGAAGGTGGCAGTAATACCGTCAAGCCTAGGCATCATGAGATCCATTATGATGAGATGTACTTGGTGTGACTCCAAAGTCTCCAGTGCTTCCAAACCATCCTCCGCCTTCAAAACGGATATACCTTCGTGTCTCAAATAAATCTCGATGGCGTCACGTATTTCCTTATCGTCGTCGACCACCAGCACCACGCGCTGCTCCATCTTTTTCATTCCCCCTTGCGTGTTAGCCATTTCATATTCTCATTGTAATTGGAAATTCTTAATAACTGTTCATGAAATTTATGAAGAACTTCTTAAATTATTGGCGTATTAGGTATCATGTACTGAATAACCCGAGTCTCTCGTCGATACGACCAACTTAACTGCTTTCGAGCAGGTTTTTCTTTGTGCAGACCGGTTGTGAGCAGCCATTAAAGATTACTTTGACACATAGAGTACTTTAGGCTATTATTACTCTATCAGATAGAATAGTTAGGCAAGGAGGGCTCAGTATTATTAGGAGCGACATAATTCGCGGGCATTTGGATCCAATCATCCTACGCCTGATTCTGGAGAAGGATCGGTACGGATATGAAATTTCTAAAGAGATCAGCCTGCGAACGAAGGACAGATTCCAGATTAAAGAAGCCACTTTGTATGCGGTATTCCAAAGGCTGGAGAACAAAGAACTTATTGAGTCCTACTACGGAGACGTTTCTCATGGGGGACAGAGGAAATATTACCGAATAACGACATTAGGTAAGGCTTACTTACGTGAAACGGTTATAGAATGGCAAGAAATTAAGGAAATTATCGACGTGTTTATGGAGGGATTGATTTGAAATCGATAAAGCAGCATGTAGACGAATTGTTCAAGGGCATTCCGGAGAGCGAGAAAAAGAAGATTATCAAACAGGAAATTGTAGCTAATCTTCAAGAGAAAGTATTCGACTTGATGGAGCAGGGAAAGGAAGAAGAGGATGCGATCAACAAAGCGATTGTTGAATTTGGTGACATAGAAGAAATCAAGCAGCAGCTTGGACACAAGCTTCCTACAAGAAGGAACAATGCCAAATTAAATCTCGGCTTCTCGGTCTGGGGCAGCCTTATGATTATTGCACTTGTTGTATTCGTCAATTTCTATTATACCCCTGATGTGATCTGGTTCGTGTACCCGACTTTTGCTGTTCTTTGGTGGCCGTTGTCCATGGTGTTTAATTGGTTACGCTTAAGGTGAGGAGGTCGACCTAATGATAGATAGGCAGCAAGTTGGTTTTGCCGCAGTTGGCAGCTTGATGAGTATCTTGTTTTTTATGCTCGTGAATTTCTTAACAAGTCCAAGTGAAATTTGGTTTATTTATCCGGCATTTGTATTATTGTTCTGGCCACTTAGCCTGGCGTCTGTAAGAAAGGGTTATTACAGGCTGTATTCGTTGCTAGGGAGCCTGCTGGTCATTGTCTTTCTGCTTACGATTAACTATATGGAATCACCTGATTATCCGTGGTTCGTCTACGCCTTATTTCCAGTAATATGGTGGCCAATTACGATGTACAGCAGGTCCAAAGCTAAAACGTTAACCTTCGCCATCATCTCGAACATAAGTGCGATTTTGTACTATTCGATCTTGAATGCTGCTATGTCTCCTGATTATCCTTGGGCGATATATCCTGCTTTTGCTGTGATCTGGTGGCCGCTTGCTCTGTATTATGTCCGTAAGAAGCAGTATTATAGCTTTTCCATCTCTGCCAGCTCACTGATGATTGCCTTCTTTATTACGGTCAATGTGGTTTCTTCCCCGGATACAATCTGGGCGATCTATCCGATCTTTGCCGTTCTGTGGTGGCCGCTCAGCATATATTATTTTCAGGTCAAAAGAATCAAGAACTGATCTAACCCAGATTAAATGGAATGTCCTTAAGGACAGAGGGGAACAATATGCAAAATTCCGTACGTCAACTTAAAAAAGACATGGCTCCTTATGAGAAATCAAATCCCAAGACCAGCATTCTACAGATCTTGAATACCATCTTGCCGTTTGTAGTGCTCTGGTATGTTGCCTATCTCTCGCTCTCCGTATCTTATTTGCTCACTTTAGCTGTTGCTGTTGTCGCATCCGGATTCGTCGTTCGGACTTTTATTATTTTCCATGATTGCTGTCACCAGTCCATGTTCAAGAGCAAGAGATTAAATGAAATAGTCGGAACGTTTACAGGCATTCTTACTTTCTTTCCTTATTATCAGTGGAAGCATGCGCACTCGATTCATCATGCTACAAGCAGTAATCTTAATAAAAGAGGTATAGGGGACATTTGGATCCTTACGGTAGATGAGTATTTAACTTCTTCCGTATGGAAGCGTATCGGTTACAGATTGTATAGGAATCCTTTTGTTTTGTTCGTTCTTGGACCGTTCTACACGATTCTTATTGAAAATCGCTTCAATCGGAAAAATGCCAAAGCGAAAGAACGAATCAATCTGTATTTGACGAATTTAGGTATTGTGGTTGTAGCAGGGCTGGTCTGTTGGGCTATTGGCTGGCAAGCCTTTCTGATGGTTCAGATTCCGATCTTCTATGTATCCGGAGCAGCTGGTATCTGGTTGTTCTATGTGCAGCATCAGTTCGAAGACAGCTACTTCGAGAACGAAGAAGAGTGGGACTATGTGAAGGCGGCAGTTGAAGGAAGCTCTTATTACAAGCTGCCTAAGCTGCTGCAATGGTTGTCGGGGAATATCGGCTTCCACCATGTTCATCACCTGAGTCCTAGAGTACCGAACTATTACTTGGAAGAAGCTCATAATATGACGCCAGCTTTGCATAAAGTGACTACGATCACGATTGCCTCCAGTCTGCAGGCCATTCGGTTCCGCCTCTGGGATGAGAGCAACAAGAGATTTGTTGGATTCAAAGAAATAAGTGAGAGAGTTAAAAAAAGTAAAATGGGTGCTGTTGCAGCCGGCAAGGAAAATTAAAGGGCAGTCTCTCAGGTAAAGCACCTGAGAGACTACCCTTTTTTTATTTTACCTTATGAATTTGAGAAATTTGGTGCTTGCGGTATTCACCAGGCGACATTCCGATCTGCTTCTTAAACATCCGGTTGAAGGATGTTATGTTAGCGTATCCGACCTGCATGCTGATGTCTTGAATGGACATCTCGGTGACGATGAGCAGCTCCTTTGCCTTGCGGATGCGAATCTCGTTCAGATGGTCGCTGAAGTTCGCACCGGTCTTCTCTTTAATATAAACAGATAAATAAGCAGGGGACATGGTCAGCAACTGGGACAAATAGGCGAGCGACAAATCTTGAGAGTAACGGGTGTGTAAAATATCCATGACAAGGGCCGCGGTCGGATCCTGATGTTTTTGAGAATATTTGATGAAGGCGGCGACCTGTTCGAAAAGCTTTGTGAACGTTTCCAAATAGTCCTGGACAGTTCCACATTCATACAATTGCTTGATAATGGTGTAGACCTTCTCAACTGCTGCGGCTTCCAAGTGCAGCGGTTCTAGAGTAATCCACACTTTGGCCGCTGTAAGGTTAGCGAGGTGTTGGTAGGCTTGAAATGCAGCTCTGCTTTTGACAAATTGGTCAATCAATTGGGACACCATCTGCATAGCACCTTCAGCGTTGCCCGATTGCAAAAAGGAGCTAAGAGCCTGCTCGTGCTTAGGACTTAATAGAAGTGGGGGAGTTGTCTTCAGCTTGTCAATCACTTGAGTTTCCTCGGTCAAGTTCGCTTGCTTGGCCATCTCTTGTACTTGCTGATAGGCGACGCCAAGCTCATTATAACGAACGGACTGCGTGCCGACGGCTATGGTGATATGGCAGCGGGTCTTCTCCCATTTCAGCATTGGTTTCAACGTATTGATGAACGAGGCAATTTTCTCGCGAGTGGTTCCATAGAAGACAGAGACAATACTATCTGTCTCGATCTGGAACGTATCTGTGTCGTTAAATCGCTCACTTATCTGAATATGGAACGATTCGGCGAGGTTGTGAAGGATATATTGCTGTTCATCGCTAGCGCTAGCTTCTTTTGGAAATCGAAAATGAAAAAGCACGACATGACAGCTTCGGTTGGCAGACAGCCGATTGCTCCAATCTACACTCAAAACGCCGTTAATATTCCTTAGCCGGTTTAAACATTCCAAGCGAGATAGGGCAGAGAATTGGGTTGAATTCGAACCTAACTTCTTGAAGCTGTTAGAAGGCCCTTTCCGCGTAGACATTCTCATGAAAGGAATCCCACTTTCCAGTTGTATTTGTCCATTTATTCATTTTACTTCCAATAAGTGAGTCCTGAATTAAGATAATGTTATCGCAATGTCAAATAAGCGATAGACCCTATTTAAGAAACTATGCAAGAATTACTGACTTTTCGAGAATTCCGCTAATCTTCTAAAGAGCTGTAAGCTATCTAATGAAATGTGAATAGGCATTCCACCTTTGCTAGATTAAGATGTCTGTGAATTAGGCAACAGCAATCTTGATAGAAGCGGGAGTGTGAGGAATGAACAGGTTGTTCAAACAAGTGCGGAGGCGGTTCATCGCGGGAACGATGACGGCAGTACTTATCGTAACAGGCTTGCCGATCGGCGCGTCTGGAACGGTTAATGCAGAGGCATTGCAGCTCGAACCGGAGTTATTGATTACGGAAATTGTAGCAAACTCTCCAAACTATACGCCTCCGGGCGGTAGTGGTACTGACGATAACGCTTGGGAATATGTTGAGCTGTACAATAACAGCGGCTCTGCGATTTCACTCAATGATTACTTTATTACTCGCGACAGTTATAACGGCGGCGCTCATTATGATTATCCCATTGAAGCTGGCCGTATGCTTGAGCCTCATCAGACGATTGTTGTAAAAGGGCAAAGTAATGCCACCGATCCTGCGACAGCAGCAGACCATGACACGCTTGCGTCGTTTAATTCGGTTTACCATACCGAGCTCCCCGAGACTCAAGTCACCTATATGGATCAGTCCAGTGGAGGCAACCTCCCGAACACGGGTACGCAGACAATAACGGTAAAACGGTCAGCGAACAACGAAACGGTTGTATCTGCGAGATATAATGACGTTGATTTGACTGGAGCACCGTTGATCAACTCCTCCAACAACATCGACGACAGCAATGGAAAAAGCATCGTATTTGCTTATAATCCACTTTCTGGCACAACCGTGATGACGAAGCTGGCATCAAAGCAAGCACCAACGCCGGGAAGCCTGGTTACAGGTCAGCCGGTTGCGGATACAGGTGTTCCATCGACGACACCTCCTGTATTGAACCACGTTCCACAGACGGCACCGATCCAGCCGCAAGATTATTCCGTAACAGCTGACGTGAGCAGCGATGGTACTTTGCTTTCTGCGAAGCTCTATTATAAAAAAGCGGAAGAATCTGCTTATACATCCGTCCCGATCAGCGTTAAGGACGGCCTAAATACACTTACCGGCGTAATCCCGGAAAACGCGATGCAAGGTACAAGCAAGGTCGACTACTATATCGAAGCTGTGAACTCGGCAGGTACGACAAGAAGTCCGTCAGCGGCCGACAGCTTCTACGAGCTGCAGATCGCACAGCAGGAGCAGCCTGAGGAACCTGGTCTGCCTGAGCAGCCCCCAGTTCTGCTCATTTCCGAAATCGTGTTCAATACCCCGAATATCGGAAGCGGGGATGTGAACGCATGGGAATACTTCGAAATTTACAACAACAGCAGTGAGCCAATCGCACTGCAAGACTACCAAATCCAGTATTTTAATGGTTCAACATTAGCGTACGAGTGGACGTTCAAAGATAGTAAGACCATCCAGCCAAACCAGACGATGGTCGTACGTGCTTATTACAGTGACGAACAGAACGGCTCGCTGGACAAGTTTAACGGAGCCTACAATGTGTCGCTTATAGACAGTGACATTGTCTCTTTTAATCATCCGTCCGGAAATCTTATCAACGCGAATGAGCACACGATATCGATCGTGAAGAAGACCGGTGAAGCGGTCGAAACGGTCGTATCTGCGAAGTACAATGACGGTTGCCCGGCTGATGCGGCGACCAATTGCGATGATTTGAACAATACTTCTGTCATCTATAAGGTGGATGGCCAAACGACTAAGCTTATGGAGAAGGTAGGAAGCAAGGTAGCCCCAACTCCAGGTTCTTTGGTTGCTGATCAGCTTTCACCTCATATCGAGCATGCACTGGCAGCGGGCTCTACTTTGGAGAAGGATCTTCCGATCTCCGCCGTTATTACGAGTGCGGCTGGCGCTATTCAAGGCGCGAAGCTTTACTTCAAGACGGATAAGGATACGGATTACACCTCCGTTAATATGACCGCGGGAGCAGAAGACCGCTATAACGCCGTCATTCCAAAGGAAGCATTTGATGCAGAAGCCGAGTACCTCTATTACTATATCGAGGCAACTGACGGTATTCATACGAGAAAGAGTCCTTTCTCCGGCGATCCCTATGAAATTAAGGTGTTCCACTCGGTTACGGATGCTGCACCTTCACTTCTCATCACGGAGCTCGTGCCAGATGATAAGGGCAGCGATATGTATGAGTACATCGAAATGTACAACAACACGGATCGCAGCGTTAATTTAAAGGACTATACGATCTACTACGAATTCTCCCATGGCGCCACCATTAAGTGGGATTTGACGGAGGACTTTATTCTGCCTTCGAAGCAAACAGCTGTCATCTGGGTGAAGTCCGACTTGAGTCTGGACAAGTCGCTGGCAGATTTTAATACACATTGGAGTTCGGTTACGGGTTCAACCGTGAACCTAACCAGCACGCAAGTGACATCTCTTTACTCGATCGGGATGGACAATACCAGTGAGGGACGTATCCTAATCGCTCCGGATGCGGCGGATTGGGTCGGCCATTGGGGCGGCGCGATATCACAGGCTTGGTATAACGTTGCTAAGGATGAAGTGAACGATGATGGGAAAAGTGTGGTATACGAATATCCGAAAGGAGATCCGAACCCGCAGTTCCTGAATCGGATGTTCGAGCGCTCCGCTGGTCAAACGGCTACGCCGGGCGTAATTGTCGAAGGACAGGTGCCTGAAATAACCGCTGAGATTCCCGAGGATACTGTAAAGCCGGTAATCTCCTATACAGCTCCATCAGGCAACCAGCCTTTTGGCAGCTTGACCGTTACAGCAAGCATTACCGACGACGTTAAAGTGGATCGGGCGACGCTCTTATTCAAAAGAACAGGCGATTCCGCTTACCAGGAAGCTAACCTGCTTCGCTCGTCGACTAATTCAAATGAATATAGCGGCACAATAGCGATGGATAAAATTCTCGGAGCAGGCTCGGTCGAGTATTTCATCGAAGCGACGGACGGCCAGAATGTATCTCGTTCGACGGACGGTGGTGCCGAGTTTTACAAGGTGACGTTTGGACCAAAGAGCAAGCTGTGGCTCGATTTTGCTGCGGGCAGCTTCTTGAAAGGCAGTACCCGCATTCAAGGAAATGCCCTTGATGCAGGACGCACGTTAAGTTTGAAGGTAGACGGACAGACCCTCACAAGTGAGAAAGCCTTAAATGATGATGCTTATCTGACGTTTAATGCTGACAATATGGAGAAGAGCTTTAATGATGGCCTTTACGTAAATGGACAACTGGTATCCACGTTCCCTAACGTGACCTACTTAGCTCCTCATGTCGCAACGGTACCAAAGAGTCTGCTGAAGCCAGGTAATAACGTGCTGCTCGTGACGGCAGGTAACAAGCTTGATCCACTAGGCAAGGAAGGCAATAACGATGACTATAAAATTGAGAACATCAAGCTTTTACTCAGCAATGGCGAGCAAGCAGCTGTAACGGCTAGAGGCAAGGTGCTCGACAAAGACCAATTTACGGCGGTCGATCCGGCAAAAAGACAAAAGGTCGGCGACAGCTCCGGATACTTCGAATATCTTGAGCTTACCGTTAACCTGCCTGAAGCGCTGTTCTACAGCGCAGCTTCGGAGCTTGACACGAAAACGCTGTCTGATGGCGAGCACACATTCGAGGTGTCCGACGCGGAAGCGGGAACGAAGGCAAGCGTATCCGCAATCGTCGATAACACACTCCCGGTGTTCGACGAGTTCTCGATTAAAGATGGCGAAACGTACAGCGGCAATATTTCGCTGAATGTTAAAGCAACGGATGCGACCTCCGGTATTGGCTCGACGACGGCAACCTTGGACGGCGCAGCCGTGACACTGCCGACTCAAGTAAAAGCATCTGAGCTGTCTGCCGGCGACCATGTGTTCCGCGTTACGGTAACAGATAAGGCTGGTAATGAGGTCGTTCGCTCCGCAACGTTCAGCGTCGGCAGCGAGATACCAAGTCATTCCTTTGAGCCAATGCCAGCGGATAACGCAACGAATGTTGGAACAAATGCACAGCTTAGTGTAAAAGTAAGTGATCCAAACGGAGATGCGATGGATGTCAGCTTCCATGAGGCATACCGTTATAACTATAGCAATCGCACAGATATCGAAGGCTTCTCCAATTCGACAGACCGTGAACCTCCACTCGAGCTGAGTCCAGCCGGCGAAACGGCTGTCTCTGCAGAAGCGATCAATCAGGTCAAGAGTGTTGATGGAACTTATTTTGTCACAGACGCGAATGGCCTGTTCCCTTATCAGCGCTATGACTTCAAGCTCGATCAAGAGCCTGTCGATATGGCGAATGTCGAAGTTATCTGGAATGGACATTCACTGCCGGATCGTCAAGTAACGTTATATACTTGGAACTACAACACGAACAAATGGGTAAGAGCCACATCGGGCGTTGGAGCTGAAGACTTCGAACTGAAGGCGACAGTCAGCGTTGCAGACATGGTAAAAGATAAGACGATTCACGTGCTAGTACAGGATCTCGTACCGGCTGCCGAAGACGGAGTCGACTTCAGCTTCGCATGGGCGAGTGACACGCAATATTACTCCGATTCATATCCGGAAATTTACGACAAAGAAATGAAATACGTGGCGGACATGAAGGACGAGAAGAAAATTTCCTATCTCATTCATACCGGCGACTTGGTCGATGACTTTAACCGTCCGGATGAGTGGAAGGTTGCCAGCGACAGCATGAAGCGTCTGGAGGATGCCGGCGTTCCATATGGCGTCGTAACCGGCAACCATGACGTCAATCATGACGAATCCAATTACACGGAGTATTGGAAGTATTTTGGCCGCGAACGTTTTAAGGACCAGCCGTATTATGGCGACGACCTGAACAACAACCGTGACCATTATGACTTGATTTCAGTTAAGGGCCAAGATTTTCTGATCATGTACCTTGGCTGGAACATTCAGGACAACACGGTGGAATGGGCAAACGAGGTGCTTAAGAAGTATCCGGATCGCTACGTGATCATCGGTACCCACGAGTACATCTCTCCGACTGGTGCTTATTCCGGTCAAGGCGAGATGATCTGGAACGAAATTGTAGCGAAGAATGACAATGTTCGTATGGTGCTTTGCGGACACTTGCATGGCGTTGCCTATAACGTTAAGCATGTTGACAACAGTGATCGCGTCGTTATCGAGATGCTGGCGGATTACCAATCCGGCCCGCAAGGCGGACAAGGCTACATGAGATTCCTGGAGTTCAATCTGGCTGCTAACCAAATCCATGTCTCGACTTACTCGGCTTATATGAATGACAGCAACTTCTTCGAGGAAGAAGGCAAAGACGACTTTTTATTGCCTTACAAAACACAAGATCCGAGTAAGCAGGTTGCCACTGATTTTATCGGAGTGAATGTGTACGGAAGTAAGGAGATTGGCAGCCAGACCAATGTGGCAAGCGGCGGCACCGCAACAGCAAGCTGGCCGGCTCGCTCAGGCAACACGGTCTATAATTGGTATGCGATTGCTACTGATAAAAACGGGGACAGGGCGACATCAAATATTTGGAGCTTCTCGACCGGCAGCACGTCCGTACCTCCGACGACGCCAACAAATCCAACCACTCCTTCGAATCCTGTCCCAAGTACGGATGTAACTGTTATTTCTCCAAATGCGATCCCTGCAACGGGAGATGTTACATTGAAGCCTGCAACAGGAGCCAGCGCGATTGCACTTAGCGGAGATACACTTGCCAAAATTGGCAGCCGCGATGTGACAATCGAAACCGATCACAACGGTGTAGTCATCATTCCTGGTGCGGTTCTGCAGTCTCTCGGCGGCAAGCTGGGCGATGGAAGTGAGTTGGTCGTTAAGCTGGACCAAATCGCGCAGACGTCGATTGATCAAGCAGAAGAGTCCGCAGGAGTGGAACGGAAGGCCAACATGAATGCGAAAGGTGCTGCCTTGCAGCTTTCATTCAGCGAACGTAACAAATCCGGCAGTCTGACAACTATTGGCACGCTGCCAAGTCCGGTCAAGATTGAATTAAAGGCAGATTCGATTAACAACGTCAAGCTCGCGGGTATTTACCGTATCGACGAGAGCGGCAATGCCGTCTGGATCGGCGGCGAATATAAGAATGGCAGCTTTACAGCGTCTGTTGATCAACCGGGCAAGTATATCGTTATGGAATATAACAAGCCTTACAGTGACGTGTCTTCAAGCAATTGGGCTTACGATTACGTACAGGAGCTTTCGTTCCGGGGTATCGTAAATGGCATCAGCGATAACAAGTTTGGCGCCAACCAGCCTACGACACGCGCGGAATTCGTAACCTTGCTCGCAAGAGCGCTTGGTCTTACTGATTCTGCATCAACAGCTTCGAAGTTCAAGGACGTTAAAGCAGGAAGCTGGTATGCAGATGCTGTAGGGGCTGCCGTTCAGGCGGGTATCGTAACAGGCATCACGGCTGACAGCTTCGAGCCGAACAAACGAATCAGCCGCGAAGAAATGGCTGTCCTGATCATTCGTGCTCTCGAGTACAAGAAAGGTACCGCTGTCGCAGAATCAGGCGGTGTTTCGTACAAGGATGCCGGCAAGATCAGCGCTTGGGCACAAGAAGCGATCGATAAAGCGAACGCGCTTGGTATCATGACTGGCCGCGACAACGGGCAATTCGCTCCACAAGCGAATGCAACTCGTTTGGAAAGTGCCAAAGTAATCTACGAAATATTGGAACAATTGAAATAACGGGTAGTTTTCGCCGAGCCGGCGCAGGGGGATCCAGTCTTCTTAGCGCTGGCTCGGGTTTTACCAACCGTTATCGCTTGTCCAAGGAGGCTTGTGAATCTCATGAAAAAGGCGACTGCAATTTTGGCCGTCTGTCTATTCTTGTTCGGCATTGTTCCGCATGCGTACGCGCATATGAACACATATGGATATTCCGACATCAACGTGAATGACGGGCAGCTTGAATACGATTTGTACTTGGATATTACAGAAGTGTCTCAGTGGATGGATATGCGTTCTAGCGGAGTGTTCATTATCGATCCAGACAAATCTTCTCCGGAAGAAGGAGAAGTGTCGTGGACGGAAGAAGATTTACGTCCTCTGATCGCGGATTCGCTTGTCTTAAAGGCAGGCGGTGAAACTCTAGAGCCAAAGATCGGAGAAATTGCAACAAAAAATAGAAACAACGGCTTATGCTTGTTCATGAAGCTTACATATGAGCTCCCGAGTGGTGCTTCTGAGTATATGATCAACTACAACTTTTTCTTTGATACCGATCCGTCACATCAGAACTTCGCGACCATCCGTGAAGCGGGCTCTTCCAAGGATATTGTGTTTAACAGCGGCAACAGGACGGTAACCGAGATGCTCGGCGCATCGGCAGGGGATTCGTCTAAAACGACGGTCGAGGTGCCGAACTGGCTCATGTCGATGTGGGAGTATATACGGATTGGTGTCGAGCATATTTTGAGCGGGATCGATCATCTGCTCTTCATTGCGGCGCTTGTCATCGCGAAGCAGCGCAAACGGGATTATGTGAAGGTGCTTACAGCCTTTACGATTGGACACAGCTTGACGATCGCGCTCTCGGCCCTTGAGGTCGTGAATTTGCCCCCAGCATTCGTCGAGCCAGTCATTGCGCTAAGTATCGCCTATGTGGCGGTGGAAAATATTTGGCTCAAAAAGGTGAAGCGCCGCTGGATCATTGCCATGGGCTTTGGTCTGATCCATGGCTTTGGCTTCGCCGAGGTGCTGCGTGGAGCGATGAGTGACCGTTTCCTATTAACCCTATTTTCGTTTAACGTAGGCGTCGAAATCGGCCAATTAGCCATTCTGGCCATACTGCTTCCGCTGCTCATTTGGGTTGGCCGCTACAAAGCTTACAAGTATGCTAATTATGCAGCCTCTTCGTTCGTTGCTGTAATCGGACTATATTGGTTTGTAACACGGATTATCACAGGCTAAGTTATGAATCGATAGCTCCCCTATGGTAGGCAGGTATAATAACCCTGTTGCTGTAAGGGAGCTTTTTTTTAACTAAACTCTCCCATTTAAGAAAAACTTAATGTTTTCCCCCATTTTTAATTAAATAATTTTTCCTATCCTATTGTATAGATTGTACTGGAGGAGAAGGGAGAAAGTTTCTCTATGGATCGGCATGTTAAGATCTCTATATTGCGGCGGTATGAGAACTATTGTTATCAGATCTGTCATTACCTTATACAGCACGAGCAACATGCATCCCAAGCAGCGAAGGAGGCTTTGCTCAGCATCGCCGGCGATGCTTTTTTTTACACGGATTCAGACGAAACACGCAGGCAGAAGATCCTCCGTACAAGCATCCACAAGTCGTTGTTATGGCAAGGAAATGGGCTTCAACATCAAACAATGGTCTGATTGTATGGATTTACATACAAAAAACCTCTTCTCCCGATTTACGGAGAAGAGGTTTTTGCAATTTATATATCTATACGCCTTGAGCAATCATCGCATCCGCGACTTTAACAAATCCGGCGATGTTAGCACCGATAACCAGGTTGCCAGGAACGCCGTATACTTCGGAAGCTTTTACGCTTTCGATATAAATGCTATGCATAATCTGGTGCAGCTTAGCATCAACTTCTTCGAATGTCCAAGACAGTCTTTGGCTGTTTTGAGCCATTTCCAAAGCGGAAACAGAAACCCCGCCTGCATTTGCCGCTTTCGCTGGAGCGAAGAGGACTTTGTTGTCGAGGAACACATCGATTGCTTCCAATGTGGAAGGCATATTTGCACCTTCACCAACGGCTTTGACACCATTGCTTACAAGAATCTCAGCAGATTCTTTGTCGATTTCGTTTTGTGTTGCACATGGCAGAGCAATATCACAAGCAATTGTCCAGATGCCAGAGCAGCCTTCTACGTAAATAGCATCGGTATGCTCAAGTACGTAGTCTTTAATTCTGCGGTTCTCTACCTCTTTCAAACGTTTAACTGTATCGAGGTTAATGCCGGCTTCATGATAAATGTAACCACTGGAATCACTGCAAGCTACGACTTTTGCGCCCAATTGGAGCGCTTTCTCCATCGCATAGATCGATACGTTGCCTGAACCAGATACAACAACGGTGCTTCTATTGAAGCTGTGTCCTTTGCTTTTGAGCATCTCATCAACAAAGTAGACGCAGCCATAACCAGTAGCTTCTTTACGAGCAAGGCTTCCGCCGTAACCGAGTCCTTTACCTGTCAGAACACCTGCTTCATATGCGCCAACCAGCTTTTTGTATTGTCCAAACATGTAGCCGATTTCTCTAGCACCAACACCGATATCACCCGCTGGAACGTCAGTATCCGGACCGATATGTTTGCTGAGCTCAGTCATAAAGCTTTGGCAGAAGCGCATAATTTCAAGATCTGATTTTCCTTTTGGATCAAAGTCGGCTCCACCTTTACCGCCGCCAATTGCTTGCCCTGTCAACGAGTTTTTGAAGATTTGCTCGAATCCGAGGAATTTGATGATACTAGCGTTTACAGAAGGGTGGAAGCGTAAGCCGCCTTTATAAGGGCCGATGGCGTTGTTGAATTGAACACGGAAACCACGGTTCACTTTAACGTTGCCATTGTCGTCAGTCCAAGGTACTCTAAACGAAATTAACCGATCCGGCTCAACCAAACGATCAAGAACGGCGTGCTCGATATATTTCGGATTCTGGGACAGTACTGGGATCAAGGAGAGGAATACTTCTTTTACAGCTTGATGAAATTCAGTTTCGCCCGGATTACGTTTTTGAACCGTTTCAAATAGCTGGTCGATATAGTCGTGTGCAATTCCTGTGTTTGCTTGTTCCACTTCCTGTACGATACTCATGAAGACAACACTCCCTAATATAGATGTATGAGACATATTCATTTTTCTTTTTTGATTTAGTAGTTTAATATTAATATCAAATATTTAATCGCAACAATATTCAGATAAGATAAAGTTGATGCGTTTTACGCATAAAGGATCGTGGATTTTAGTGGAATTTAGACAAATGAGATACTTTATGGAAGTTGCAAGAAGAGAACATGTCACAGAAGCCGCGAATGTTCTTCATGTTGCACAATCCTCAGTCAGCAGACAATTAGCCCAATTGGAAAGTGAATTAGGGGTAGATCTGTTTATTCGTAACGGGCGGAGAGTAAAGCTGACTCCGATAGGGAAGATCTTCCTGCAGCGCGTAGAGCAGATGATGAATATGATGAGCGAGGCTGAAAGAGAAGTGAAGGAATATCTGGATCCGGAAAAAGGAGTCGTTCGCATTGCTTTTCCGATCAGCTTGGCGGCTCATGTATTGCCTAAGGCCATTTATGCTTTTCGAAAACGGTATCCAGAAGCTAAATTTCAGATGAGACAAGCCCTCTATGCTGATTTAGTTGACGGTGTCATTGAAGGTGAATTTAATCTGGCTATGATTGCCCCGCTGCCGAGTGAAGATAAGCATATTAAGCAGAAGATTCTGTTTACAGAACGGATTGTGACGCTTCTGCCTATTCATCATCCACTCGCTCATCGGTCAAGCATTCAGTTGTCGGAGATAAAGGATGAATCCTTTGTCACACTGCCTGAAGGGACTATCTTCCGGAAAATTGTAATGAATGCCTGCAGTGAACTCGGATTTACGCCTCATATTGCCTTTGAAGGTGATGATATTGATGCGTTAAAAGGGTTAGTGTCAGCAGGACTTGGAATAGCACTTATGCCTGAAGTTACCTTGGTGGAGAGCATCCCGCAATCAACGGTAAAAATTCCGATAGCGAATCCGGCTGTGACAAGAAGCATCGGTATCATCTGTCCAACACAGCGTAAACTGCTTCCGACGGAGCAATTGTTCTATCAGTTTCTTGAAGAATTTTATACACCGGATTATAAACTATAAATATTCAAAACTCCTTGATATCAAGGAGTTTTTTTGTTTTTCAATCGGCACAATCTAATCTGCTGACGAGAATAATTGAGGCGGCTATGGTAAAAAATACATTTACCTATAATGCGATTCGAGGGAATGACATGGCTGACAATCAGAAAACAGAACCCAGGGATATTGCCCAATTCCTAAAGCAATTGAAGCAGTCCAGCGATTTTAAAACGATCCAGCTCAGTATTGGCGACAAACAGCTGAGCATCTCTTATTTCAAAACCTTGATTGATGAGAAGCTGCTTCAGTCCCATGTCATTCTTCCCTTGCAGGAACGTGCGCTGGATTTAGATTTCAGGCAGCTTGAGGACTTAAAAACTTGGATTCCGATTGAGGATATAGAAATGACGGGTCAGGTTGAAAGTATTCAAGCCAAGCTGTTGAAAGGCTGCGCAATTGCGGCACTCGATAAAGAGGTTTGCAAGTATGCTTTGATCCAATTGGCTAGTATAGAAGGACTTAGAAAAAACAATGATACCGAAAATGAATTTAGCGTTGTTGGACCCAAGGTAGGTTTCGTAGAGAGTATTGACACAAACATTGGCTTGTTACGAGCGCAAATCAACATTCCAACTTTGGTTGTCAAAGAAATCCTGGTTGGCAGGACTTCCAAAACAAGAGTGGCCATTATTTATATTGATGGAGTGACCAATAAGCAAAACGTTCAAACGGTACAGCAAAGGATGGAGCAAATCGACTATGACGTTATATTCGATACTTCCCAATTAGATCAGTTCATCTCGGACAACTCCCTGACACCGTTTCCTTTGTTTTTGTCTACGGAACGCCGAGACCGGGTTGTATATGCACTCATTACCGGACAAGTTGCGGTTGTTAGCGATGGATCACCTTATTTCATCACGGGTCCTTCTACCTTGTTTGATTTCTTCCTGTCGCCTGAAGATTACTATTTGCCCTGGATTTTAGGCTCCTTTTTCAGAATGATTCGTATTTTTGGCGTTATTTTCTCCTTATTTGCAACCTCCATGTATATCGCCATCACGACGTTTCACTATGAAGTCATTCCGAGGGATTTGCTCGAGCCGTTAATATTCTCCAGAAGAAATGTCCCTTTTCCGCCGCTCCTTGAAGTGCTTTTTCTGGAGATTACGATTGAATTTCTCCGGGAGGCCGGTGCCAGGCTTCCAACAAAGATTGGTCAGACCTTAGGTATCGTAGGCGGTATCGTAATTGGTCAAGCTACGGTTTTAGCCGGTTTGACAAGTAATATTCTGGTTATTATCGTGGCCTTCTCGGCGCTGGCCTCGTTTGCTACACCAATCTATAAGATGTCAAATGCGATCAGGTTTTTGCGCTTCCCGATGATTTTCGCCTCATCGATCTGGGGAGCCCTTGGACTGTTTATCGGGATTGGCTTTCTGCTTGTCCACCTTACCCGTCTGACCTCATTAGGTATGCCGTATCTCGTACCCATTCATCCTCTAAGAGTTCGGGACCTCAAAGACAGCTTTATACGTCCGTCGTATCAGTTTTCTAACAAGCGGCCGAGCTATTTAAGACCTGAGTCTTCCGTCAAATACAAGCCTGGGAAGGTAAAGAGAAAGAACGATCTGGATAGAGAATGACTTAAGAAGGCGGGAATGATGGAGTTGAGAAGCAGGACCTTCCTAATTATTGTTCTATGCATGCTGCTTACTGCGTGCGGCGATAAAAACATTGTGAACAGCATTAAATTTGTCCAAACCATCGGTTACGATGCCGCTCAGAACGGAGTTGCCAGCAGCGCGGTTATAGCCAATTACGAAGAACAGGGAAAAGCGAAGCTGGAATTTTACGTGACGGAATCCAAGTCCGTATATGACAGCATGCCCAAGCTTAACATGAAGCTTGACTTCCCGATTGAATATGGGCAGCTGAGAATGGCCTTATTCGGAGACAGCTTCGCGCGCAGAGGGATAACAACGGCAATCGAGAGTCTGATCCGTGACCCCAAAATATCCTCGAGGATGCATCTTGGCGTTGCGGATAGAGCTGCCTTGGAGCTGCTCAACATTCCCGAGAATAGGCGTGATCCGTATTTTCTGTCCGATATGATCGAACAGAATATGAAGTATGGGAATTTGCCGAGGATGAATCTTCACTTAACCTTCTTTAATTTTTATGGCGACGGAAGGGATTTCTTCCTGCCTCATTTTACCGTTGAACGAGACGAGATCAAGCTTGATGGCATAGCTCTGTTTAAAGGCGATAAATTCAAAACCAAAATTGGCATAAGGGATTCCTTCTTGCTGAAATTGCTGCTGGAAGATTCCAAAAATGGGAGCGTAATGGTTCCTATGACAGGCGCGAATCAAACCCGCGAGGAGTATTTCCTGATGAACAGTATTGGATCCAAACCAACCTATAAGGTGATTCGTACCGCATCTCCAGCCTCCGTTGCTATTCACGTGAAACTTAACGCCCAAGTAAAGGACGTTCCTCAATGGATTGATCTAACTTCGGAGGATCAGCTCGCCTTGCTTGAAAAAAGCATAGAGGTCTATTGCGAAAGCGAAATACAGAAGTTTATCTCCTTATGCAAAAGAAACAACGTGGATCCGCTGGGCCTTGGGGATTTGATAAGAAGCAGGTTGAAGGTATGGAACTCGCAAGAGTTCGAGGAGCAATATAAGTCATTAGCAACGACAGTTCGCGTAAATGCCCGCATCATCCGAATTGGCGCAGGTGGTTAAGGCAGCAAAGCCATGCTCTTTGGGGAAGGTGACAAAAGTTTGAGTAATGAAATCAGCGACAAATACACAATATCGCCCCACTTAATTGTTTTTCCTCTCTATGTGAGCATGGTGGGAGTTGGAATACTGACTTACGAAAGAAGAGTAATTGAGCACGCCGGTTATAATGCATGGATCTCCGTTATGATAACGGGGATCAGCATGCATTTCCTCATATGGATGCTTTATAAAATATTATCATCAATCGATGACTCGCGTGATATCGTGACCATTAATCATAAGCTGTTCGGAAAATTTTTTGGCAACTTGATCAACTTTGCCATTGTGCTGTATTTTGTTTTTGGGGCATTTATTAAATTTAAGGTTTATATGGAAATGATTCAAGTCTGGTTTTTCCCCAGCATGAACTTTCTACCCGTCAGTATTGTTATTCTTCTGCTTGTCTACTATGCGGTCTCTGGCGGAATCCGATCTGTTACGGGAATTGCTGTTTGGGCGACAATCATCTCATGTGTTTCTATTATCCCTCAGGTGTTGCTTACCTTTCCTTTTTTGTATCCGATGAACCTGCTGCCGCTATTGAATCATTCAGCATCCGATATTCTTCTCTCATCAAAAGACATGGCATTTGAATATCTGGGGGTTGAGACGCTGCTATTCCTGTATCCGTTCGTTAGGACACCGGAAAAGTCACAAAAATGGGCGCATCTTATCATGATATTGGTTACCTTATTGTATTTGATGATCTTAATCCTGGCTTTTATGTTTTTCACCGAAGAACAGCTGCGGCATACCATTTGGCCAACGTTAAATATGATTGGCATCTTTGAAGTTCCGCTGCTTCAAAGACTTGAGTATTTGGCCATTTCATTATGGTTTATTAAAATTATTGCCGGCATTTCCATCTTTATATGGGCGGCATGCCGTGGAATGAAGATCGCATTTCACCTAAGGCCGCGAATAAGTTTGATTGTTTTTCTCACCGCCATTACGGCTTTAAGTCATTTCATTATCGATCACAGAACGGTTGAACGGGTATCCGAAATCTATTCCAATGTCGGTCTGTACTTTCTTTACGCCTATATACCGTTTGTCTTTCTATGCGTGATGATTCGGAGAAAGTTGACAGGGCCTATTTGAGCGGTTTTGTGATTTAAACCTGCTAACGAATGTCCGCTAATTATCAGATACTACAGGAGAGCTCTAAATTCTGTAGAGACAGGAGGATGATGATGGATATTCGGCCCTTTCCGTTTCCATGTCGCACAGCAAGCTAATGAACGATGTAGGAATCAGCGTGCTCAAAATGGCTAAGGACCATACGACGCAGCAGTCGCAGCAGCTGGTGCAAATGATGATGCAAAGCGTGCAGCCCCACCTGGGGGGCTATATCGATTTGCGCGCGTAAGAATGTGACAAGAAGAGAGACCGCCTTTGCGCCCATATAACGCGAGGGGCGGTTTTTTTATATTGCATTTATTTTAAAAATCCACTTTACAGGACACCAAAAGGTGTTATATTATAAAGACAGAAAAGGACACCAAATGGTGTCTGATAAAACAAGCGAATAGGGAGCGGTTTAAACATGCATATTCTAGCCATTATTCTTCAAAGCTGGTTGCTTTTCTCCATGGCATTCTTTGGCGGGAGCAAGCTTGCGGGAGCAAAGCATCAGGTCGATTTGTTCAACGAAATTAGATTTCCTCAATGGTTCCGCGTCGTTACAGGCATCGTTCAAATTGCAGCTTGCGGAGGACTCATTATTGGCTATTGGAATGCGGAGATTGCTGCATGGACCGCCGTATTCATCGGAGTTATGATGTTAATTGCAATTCTCTCGCATGTCAGAGTGAAGCATCCAATCGGAAAAGTATTTCCGGCCATCTTGAATTTCGTGATAGCTATCGCAGTTGTATGCTTATATTCAGACAATCTATTTTAATAAACAGACATGACAAACACCGGTACACTGATCCGCACAGTGTACCGGTGTTTTGTTAGCAGCCGCATTATTAATATTCATTTACAATTAATAGGTCTACCATTACACTAAAATAGTAAGATAATCACTTTTCTTCTTCTACGTATTAACATAGTCTAATATTGATCCAATAACACTTGCTCAAATCCGATTATAAGATTCATTTCACTGTATAACGGTGATTAAGTATGGTCAGGTCTATTTTGGATGAAATCAATTCATGTGAGGAGTGGTATGAAATGACAGAGAAAACCGTCAACAAGAAGGTAGTGTTGGAGCCGCAAGCATTGAAATTCACGCAGGATACGGCAAACCCGCCGTATTTGTTCGATCTTGGTCCGGTTAAGGGGCGCGAAACGGTGGATGAGGTTCAAGCCGGGGATATTCCAAAACTGCCTGTCGTTATTACCGATCTGATGATTGAAGGCGGTCCAAATAAACAGGTATCGGTTCGCATTCTTCGTTCTCCTAATACAACGAAGAAGCTGCCAGCAATTTTATATATCCATGGTGCCGGTTGGGTGTTTGGTAACGCCCATACCCATGATCGTCTCATCCGCGAACTAGCGGTTGGTGCGGAAGCAGCCGTCGTCTTCCCGAACTACAGTTTGTCGCCGGAAGCGAAGTACCCAACGGCCATTGAAGAAATCTATGCAACGCTGCAATGGATTGCGCAGAATGGTGAGGAGAACGGCTTGGATACGAGCCGCTTGTATATTGCAGGGGACAGCGTCGGAGGCAATATGACGGCTGCTATTACGTTGCTAGCCAAAGAACGGAAAGGACCGAAAATTCATAAGCAACTGTTATTCTATCCGGTTACGGATGCAGGGAATGACACCGAATCCTATTCCGAATTCGCAACCGGTTATTTCCTCCGCCGGGACGCTATGGCTTGGTTCTGGGATCAATATACGAGTAAGTCTAGCGAGCGAGACGAAATTTACGCATCTCCACTTCGTGCGACAACGGAGCAGCTTACGGGCTTGCCGCCTGCACTGATTATAACAGCAGAAGCCGATGTACTTCGTGATGAAGGAGAGGCTTATGCGAATAAGCTTCGTGAGGCGGGTGTGCGCGTAACGCAAGCTCGATTCCAAGGGACGATACATGATTTCGTCATGCTGAATGCCTTGGCAGATACTTCAGCAGCACGCGGAGCGATTTTGCTTGCCAACGCCTGGCTAAAGGAATAACCCCCATTGTACCAACAGGAGGAATGCACATGACGAAGAAGATAGGTCTCATTGTTGGGAGTTTAAGGGAGCTTTCCTACAATGGTATGATAGCCAATACAATTCCGGAATTGGTTACTGCTGCTGAATATGAACACATCTCAATAGCAGAACTTCCCCTATACAATGCGGACCTGGATCATGGCGATGGTCCGGATACGGTGAAGTTTTTTCGGGAAGCAATCGGGCGGACGGATGGTATCCTCATCATTAGCCCCGAATACAATTCCGGCACCCCTGGTGTACTCAAGAATGCACTAGACTGGGCCTCGACTCCAACGAAAACAGCGGTGCTGATTAAAAAGCCAGTCGCTGTCGTTGGGGCTACACCAGGCGTGAAAGGGACTATCTTGTCCCAGCAGCAAATCAGACAGACGCTTGAAGCAACACAGTCATATGTGCTTCCCCATCAGAAAATGTATATTTCAGAAATCATTAATAAAGTAGACCAGGAAAGTCGTAAGCTTACTGATGAAACGACCAGGAAATATTTGCAGCGCTATGTGCTGTCATTTTTCCAATGGATTGATCAGGTCGATCGTTTGAATTCGTAAGAACCCTGCGACTTCAGCGGGTATAAAAAACAGTGCGTAACCATACGCGGTAGGAGAAAACAATGAACAATATCGCTATATTTGGATTTGGACGTATCGGAAGACAGCTGCTTCGTGTAGCTTTGCAGGATCAACTGTTCGTTCCGGTGTCGATCTCGGATATTAAAGACGAAGCGACGCTTGCAGCTCTATTCGAGGTAGACACGAATTATAAGCGTTGGCCAGAGTCTGTAACAGGTACAGAAGGGACGATTACGATTGGTGACCGTTCCATTCTCTATCTTAACTCCTCGCAGGAAATTCCGAATTGGAGTGAGCTTGGCGTTGGACTTGTCATCGACTGTACGGGCCGGGCAGTGACGAGACAAGTTGCAGAGCTTCACCTAGAGCGTGGAGCGAAGCGTGTGCTTGTGAGCGGACCAAGCAAATCGCTCGATGATTGTGATGCTGTTCTGTTGAAAGGAATAAACCTGGACAGCTTTGACCCGGAAAAGCACAAGATCATTAGTATGGCGAGCTGCACAACTAATGCACTTGCTCCTGTTGTTAAGCTGGTGCGTGAAAACTATGGCATCCAGTATGGGTTGTTCTCGACCGTTCACTCCTATACGAATACGCAATCGCTGACGGATCAGCCGATGAGAGATCGCAGGGATTCCTGGGCAGCTGCGGAAAATATCATTCCTTCTTCTTCAGGTGCAGCGAAGGCGCTTAAGTTTATTTGGCCCGATCTGCAGATTACGGGCAAAGCTTACCGAATCCCAACACGTACCGGCAGTATTGCGGAGCTGAATCTGGTAACTGAGAAGCCGTGTACAGCAGAAGAGATTAATGATATGTTTCGGAAAGCTGCTCAAGCAGAGCCGCTCAAAGGGGTTCTCGATGTGCTTGAAGGACAATGGGCTTCTTCACGTATTGTAGGCGACTCCCATTCTTCGATCATTGACCTGCCGCTCACACATGTACAGGGCGGGCTTTTATCTGTGGCCGCTTGGTATGATAATGAGTGGGGTTATGCCTCCCGCCTCGCTGAAGTAGCTGCCTTCTTAAGCCGGAGTTAATTGTATAAAAACCAAAACCGCTTTCTCTTAGGAGAAGGCGGTTTTTCTAACGAACCAAGATAAGTTCACTCAAATCTTTTATCTATAACCACTAATGTCTGCCGGCTTACCCGCATCCATAACCTCTACGAGGTAAGGCCAGCAATTAGGCTGGGAACCATCCACATCGGTGAAGCCATAAACCTGCGCAAGTTGACCGCTTGAGAGGGATTGTCCATTCCAGCGGTTCACATCCGGATCTCCTGCAAGGGTAGCAACGGCACGCCCTACGTAACGAGGAGATTCTGAAATAAGAAAATGAGGTTCTGTTGAAGCCGCGTCCTGCCAGTTATCTTCCTTCACCTTAAAATGCTCCAGCATAATCTCGGAACGAAGCCAGCCAGGGGTCATTGCGACTGCCGTGCAATCAAAGGACTTAACCTCTTGGGCAAGTGCCCAAGCCATGCGAATGACCGAGGTTTTCGCTTGATCATAGAACATGGATACTCTGTAATTTTGTTGATTGTATTCGGCTGTTCCATCTGTCATCTCCACGATAAGTCCATTCTTGTTCTTAATGATAAGAGGAAGAGCATAATGACTCGTGATGAGATGGGTGTCAATGGCGAGCCTCAGCATACGCAGACCTTTATCCAGTGAATGCTCCCACACCGGTACATGCCATTCTGCGAGATTCTCAGCTCCCCATATATCATTGACCAGAATATCAAGCCGACCTTGTTCTTGTTCAATTCGGTTCACCAGGGCCGCCACCTGTTCCGGCACCAAATGGTCCACCTGCACAGCAATACCTTGTCCGCCAGCCTTCGTAACAAGCTCAGCTGTTTCTTCGATCGTTTCGGCCCGGTTATATTCAGAACGTTCCGACCGTGTTGTACGTCCAGTGACATACACCGTTGCTCCGGCTGCTCCCAATTCGATCGCAATACCACGCCCAGCTCCCCGTGTTGCTCCAGCCACCAAAGCGATTTTTCCAAGCAAAGATTTCATCATTTATCCTCCTCAAAAGTTTACTTTGTAAGTATTAGCTTTAGTTAAATCTCAGATTATTGTAGACTATAATGACGACATCTTTTGTCATATATCAAATATCTTCTTTGAGTGAAGGTGAACATAAATGAGGGCAGACCGTCTGCTTAGTATCATGATTTTGCTTCAGAATCATGAAATGATGACAACAAAAGAGCTTGCGAGAAAACTCGAGGTATCGGAGCGAACGATATTACGGGATATGGATGCACTAAGTATTTCCGGTGTACCTGTTGCAGCTGACCGTGGAAAAACAGGGGGATGGAGGCTGATGGATCACTTCAAGAGTTATTTGAGTGGTCTAAAGCTGGAGGATACGAAAGCGTTATTCCTGCTTCCTTCGGAACAAATGATGAAGGATTTGGGTGTTAACACAGGGCTGGATATCCGGCAGAAATTACTGGCTTCCTTACCTGATTCAAGCAAAGGCGAAGCACGGCATTACATGGACAAAATTTATATGGATACGGGAACATGGAAGCCTTCCAATGACAAGAATAAAGCCTTGCTCACCATTCAAAGAGCATTGTGGGAGGATACCAAGCTTAACATCGTTTATCAGAAAACCGATGGGACTCACTCGCAAAGAATTGTCAGCCCTTTGGGTCTGGTGGCGAAGGGCAGCTCCTGGTACTTGATTGCCATGAATGACGAAGGAGACTATCGAAATTTCAAGGTGTCCAGAATCATGAAGGCAGAAGTGACAGCAGACGTATTTACCAGACCAGCTCGGTTTGATTTGGCTGAGTATTGGAACCAAAGCAAGCTGAATTTTGCAGAATCGCTCCCTACCTTGGAAGTGAAGGTTCTTGTACATCCCTCCATTATTGGCCGCTTAACCTTCACAGACAGATTTGTTGAGAAAATCGACATGCACACATCGGTCGAAGATGAAATGGCTTCCGCTACCCTCAGCTTTAATACAGAGCAGGAAGCAGTGGAGTATGTGCTTGGTTATGGTGGGGCTATGAAGCTGGTCCAGCCCGAATATTTGATTGAAAAAGTTGTACAGCAAGCGAAGGCAGTCATTGCCATGTATGAATAGATAGTTAGTACACAAAAAAACGCAGCCAATAAAGGCTGCGTTTTTTTGCATAATTTGAAGGTATGCTTACTTCCGTATGAGCTGCCACGTTTGTACCTGTTTGTACACCGCACTGGAGACGACAGCCTGGTTAAGCAGGGAATAGGTCAAAGCTGTCGAGTTCACCATATCCTTCGCCTTTGGAGAAGCGGATTTTGTTCCAGCCTGCATGAAGCGTCAGGCGGGTAATCGAGGCTCCCCAGTTCTCCCAGCCTTTGTTCGTAATGTATAAATTGCCGGCGTTCGTCTGATTGACCGTTAGGATAAAATAGGACCAATCGACTCCCGATGTACCGTTGCCCGTACGTGCGGACATGACATAATCTCCGGCAGCTGCAGCATATACGTCAAACTCTACATAACTGTCCGTCGTGTCAATATGTCCAGCTTTGCTGCCTCCGGAACCGTTCGGACTGGAAGAAGCATATGCGATACCTCCGAATACACCGGATTCACCTTCATAGCGGACACGTCCCGTGTCTCCTGAAGGAATCGCAATTGGCGTATTAGGGGCAGCTGGCGCTCCCAGATTAGGTGTGTTATCTGCTTTCCAAGTGAATTTCTGTGCTCGGATTTCTCTATTCCAGCCGCTGCCTGCAAACTTGGCTGTATGATATACGATCCAATCCTCCGTACCGTCAGGTGATTTCGTGAAGGAATGATGACCAGGGCCGTACAAGCCGTTGCCGGATTGGAAGATCGGCTGGTTTCGTTTACTCCAGGATGAGGCTTGCAATAAATTACTGCTCGTATTTGCAGTAATGAGACCTAAACAGTAACCGTCAGTCCAGCTCCCGCTGGCTGAGTATACGAGACTGATAACGCCATTATGAACGATGACCTGCGGTCCTTCATTAACGGAAGGCGATGTGTTGGTCTCCCATGAATAGGTTGGAGTTGCGATTTCAACTCGTGCTGAGTCGATCGTCCATGGATTACTCATATGAGCAATGTACAGCTTCTGCTGCACATTCGTTGTCCCTGCCCAGCCAGACCATATGAAATACAGATTATTATTGACTTGCAGTACGGTTCCATCAATCGCCCAACGGTTCGTGGAATCCGTAATTTGTCCTTTATTGACCCATGTACCTGTCATCGGATCAGCGGAGGTGTTCTCCATGACGTACATCCGGTGATTGTCATTGTTGCCGTCATCCTTGGCGTAATAAATGTACCAGGTATTGTTGATGTAATGAATTTCAGGAGCCCAGACGTTGCAGCAGCCGGTAGAAATCACTCTTTTTGTACCTGCATCTACTCCAGTAAGCGAGCTTGATTTCCAGATTGTTACGTCGCCGCCTGTTGTCTTAGTGAAGTAATAGAAGCCGTCGGTATGCTTATAGATCCACGGGTCTGCACCATCTTGGAAAACGACGTTGTAAAAATTTGCACTTTGGGTCGAGGCATTAGCCGCCCCCGGTAAGATGAGAAGCAATAACATGAGTAGTGCCAAACTCTTCATTCCGAACTTGCTGACTTTTGTCAAATAAATCGTCCCTCCTATCCAATTTTCATTCACCAATAGTTAATCATTTCCACTAGGTGAGCAACAGGACGGAATTTTAGATCGTACGGACTTTTTTTTGTTAGTAATCGAGTGTGTAATTTAACTCGATTAAATTTTTGTGAAGCCCAACATCACCTGTAACTTTGAAATGGAGCTTGCTGTAAAAAACGAATAAAAAAGTTTCTCAGACCAAACTATAAATTGGAGCTATATTTGCAGGACGAGGGAGTGCTTGAGCTGTCTTTACTTATAGGATCTCATGTTTCGATGACAGGGAAGAAGATGCTTCTTCAAGCAAGTGAAGAGGCGGCATCCTATGGTGCGTCAACTTTCCTGATCTACACAGGTGCTCCGCATAATACGCGACGTAAGCCTATAGAGGCGCTTAATATAGAAGCGGGACAGACTCATATGAAAGAGCATGGTATATCTAATATTGTCGTTCATGCTCCCTTTATTATTAATTTAGGCAATACGATATCTTTACAAGTCTTTGAGCATGGAATTACGTTTCTGCAATCTGAGATCGAAAGAACGGAAGCGCTTGGAGCAACACAAATCGTTCTTCACCCAGGTTCCCATGTAGGAGCAGGTGTGGAAGCGGGTATTGCTCGGATAGCAGAGGGATTAAACGATGTGTTGACGGATAAAAGGGATGTTCAGGTATCTCTGGAGACTATGGCTGGTAAAGGAAGTGAATGCGGAGCTTCCTTTGAGGAGCTTGCCGCGATTATAGACCGGGTTACACATAATGAGCGTCTATCGGTCTGTCTGGATACCTGCCATATTCATGATGCAGGGTATAACGTGAGGGACGATTTTGACGGAGTGCTGGATGAATTCGATCGAATCATCGGACTTGATCGGTTGAAGGCCATTCATGTGAATGATTCAAAAAACATCCAAGGTTCCCGCAAAGATAGACATGAGAATATCGGTTATGGGTATATTGGACTTGATGCTCTGCGATATGTCGTTCACCACCCGCAGCTAACGGCCATTCCAAAGCATCTAGAAACCCCATCAATTGGACCAAAGAAATACGTTAATCCGCCCTATAAGCATGAGATCGCTCTGTTAAGAGGAGAGACGGATGAGCTGATTCAAAAATTGGACTAAATGGACTATGTTGACAATTAGAAATTCCATGCTATATTAATCACATGGATTTACTAGGTATTAAACAGCATACCGCTGACCGGTTAACTGGAAGCGCAGAAGACTAACACATTGTGTGGTCATCTGTGCTTTTTTGTTTTCTGATGGGCCAACAGAGAAAGGGTGAGAGAAATGCCAGCGAATGAAAAAATCAGGTTTGAGAATGTCGCGAAAAGCTTCATCGTGCGTGATCCGAAACAAAAAGGGGCGACACAGCAATTTACTGCAGTAAAAGATTTAAGCTTTACCGTCAAGGAAGGCGAGTTTATCACATTAGTTGGTCCAAGCGGCTGCGGCAAATCGACCCTGCTTGACTTGATCAGTGGTTTAACTCGTCCAACGAGTGGACGTATTTACATGGACGGTAGAGAAATTACTGGTCCAGGTCTTGATCGAGGGATTGTTTTTCAGCAATATGCTTTATTCCCTTGGAAGACGGCACGTGGCAACATTGAGTTTGGATTGGAAGCAAAGGGAGTCCCTAAGCACGAGCGTAAGGAGTTAGCTGAGCATTTTCTTGCCTTAGTTGGGCTGAGTGCTTTTGCCAACCGATATCCCCATGAGTTGTCTGGAGGAATGAAGCAGCGTGTAGCAATTGCTCGCAGTCTTGCTTTTAACCCGGATGTTCTATTAATGGATGAACCTTTTGCGGCGCTGGATGCACAGACTCGTGAAACCTTGCAAAGTGAACTTTTACGAATTTGGCAGAAAACGAAAAAAACAATTATTTTCATCACGCATGGAATCGATGAGGCAGTGTACTTGGGGGAACGCGTCGTGGTACTGACTCCGGGGCCAGGTACAGTGAAGAAGATTGTAGACATTCCGTTGAAGCACCGGCTGGATGATGCAGATATCCGATCACATCCGGAATTTGTGAAGGCGCGCCATGAAGTATGGAGCTTGCTTCACGAACTGGAGTATCAAGGTGCTTATATCTAATTGATTAAGGAGAGGAGATTGTTGAATGGAAAACATTAAAGCAGTTCCTGCTACCTTGCAAAGTAGAAATATTCGAATCGGCTGGTCGATCAACTTTCGGAGGCTGCTCAAACAATCTATTGTACTCGTCTTACTAGCCTTATTATGGGAGATTGCTCCGAGCACCGGCATCGTTGATCCAGCTTTCTTTCCCCCGTTTTCTGATGTTATTCGGGCGTTGTGGGATTTGATTTTATCCGGGGAATTATTTCATCATTTTGCAGCGAGTATGATTCGTTCCTTAAGTGGTTTTTCCTTAGCTCTTCTTATTGCGATCCCACTAGGGCTAGCCATTGGCTGGTATCCTCTTGCAAGAGAGCTGCTGAACCCGGTGCTTGAATTGTTCCGCAATACTGCGGCATTAGCCTTGCTGCCTGTGTTCATGTTAGTACTGGGAATCGGGGAGACGTCCAAGATTGCTATTGTCCTCTTCGCCTGCACATGGCCAATCCTACTGAATACCATCGCAGCTGTAGGGAATGTTGATCCTTTGTTGATCAAATCGGCTAGGTCTATGAACATCTCATCGTTTAAGCTGTTTCTCAAGGTTATTCTGCCAGCATCCGTCCCTACTATCTTTACCGGAATTCGGATGGCGGGAACAGGAGCGATATTGGTCTTGATTGCTGCTGAGATGGTAGGCGCGAAGGAAGGTTTAGGTTACCTGATTACCTACTCCCAATATAACTTCCAGATCCCTGAAATGTTTGCCGGCATTCTTACGATTGCTTTACTTGGATTATTGATCAATCAAGGATTAAGTGTCATTGAGCGTAAATTTTCCAGATGGAAGCAGCAGGTGAACAGTTAATAGCCATTTTTTTTGCTCTTAATTTGATTAAAAATATAGGAATAGTAGGAGTTGGTGAAATGACACAAAAACAAATGAAGCTTGGAGCCTTCTTTAATCTGCCGGGACATCATGTGGCAAGCTGGCGATATCCATCTACGGAACCCCGCCGGACCTTGGATCTGGACTATCTAAAGGAATTAGCACAAACGGCGGAACGCGGCAAGTTCGATATGATCTTCTTTGCCGATATCCTTGGTCTGAAGCCAACAGGTAATTTCGCTACGTCAACGGTAAAGCTTGATCCTCTTATGATTATAACGGCGCTTGCGGCAGTTACTAGAAATATAGGACTAACTGCGACTTTGACCACCACTTATAATGAGCCGTTCCAGGTGGCACGCAAATTCGCCGCCATCGATCATCTGTCCGGAGGACGTGCAGGCTGGAATGTAGTGACCTCTGGTAATGAGAAGGAGGCGCAGCTGTTCGGCAAAGAGAAGCATCTCGAGCATGCACGCCGTTATGAGCGAGCGGAAGAATTCGTTGAGCTTACCAAGAAGCTATGGTTCTCCATCGAGAATGAGGCGCTTGTGATCGACAAGGAGAATGGCAAATTCCTGGATGTGGAGAAAATTCATCCGGTTGATCATCAGGGGGAATGGTTTAAGGTTCAAGGCTTGCTGGATGCACCGTCGACACCGCAAGGGCATCCCGTCATCGTGCAGGCGGGTTCTTCAGAAGCGGGGAAAGAGCTTGCCGCGAAGACAGCGGAGGTGATTTTCACAGCGTGGCAGACATTGGAAGAAGCCCAAACCTTCTATCGGGATGTGAAGGGACGTCTGGCCAAATATGGCCGGAAACCGGAGGATTTGAAAATTATGCCCGGCGTGTTCATCACCGTTGCAAGAACGGAAGCTGAGGCAATTGCTAAGCGAAAAGAATTGAATGGATATATTTTGCCGGAAGTTGGGCTCAATTACTTATCTAACTTTATTGGCGTAGATTTGAGCGGTTACGATGTGGATGCTCCTCTTCCGGCAAACGGAGAGAAGGAAGACAAGACGAATCCTCAGATTCGTACGAATATTATTCGGGCTCTAGCAGAACGTGAAGGGTTAAAAACACTACGTGAAGTTTATGAATTTATCGCAGGTGCACGCGGCCATCGGGAGATCGTAGGCACACCTGCTCAAATTGCAGATCAATTAGAGGAATGGTTCTTAAATGAAGGCGCGGATGGGTTCAATGTGATGCCGCCTACGTTCCCGGAAGGCTTGAACGATATTGTTGAGCTCGTTATTCCGGAATTACAGCGCCGCGGATTATTCCGTACCGAATATGAAAGTAATACGCTGCGCGGAAATCTGGGCTTGTCTATTCCCGTTAATCGGTACAAGAAGCAGACACAGCAGACTCATCAATAATAGGAAGATTTATATAAGGGGGTTGTCTTATGAAGAGACGTTATAAATACGTACATGTACTGTTGGTTACTTTGGGACTTATTAGTGTGGTGCTTGCAGGCTGCTCATCCAGCAAGGCAAAGTCGGGTGAAGAAGACAAGGTACTCCAGTACAATGGTGCACCTGGAAGTGTATCGTTCCCGGAATTAGCGAAGGATTTGGGATATCTCGGCGACTTGGAGCTGGAATCAATCGGAAGCAGCACCGGCGGACCAGAAAGTATTCAATTAACAGCGACTAAACAAATTGATTTTGGATCGGCATTTAACGGAGCTATTATTAAATCCATTTCGCAAAACGTCAAAATCAAATCGGTAATCGGTTCGTATGGCAGCGATAAAAACACGTATATTGGTGCCTATGTGCTTGAAGGAAGCCCGATCAAATCGCCCAAAGATTTTATCGGCAAAAAAGTAGGCGTAAACACGCTTGGCGCACATCTGGAGTTTGTAACGAAGGACTATTTGCGCAAAGGCGGCTTAACGGAGAAGGAAATTGAACAAGTGACGCTGGTCACGATCCCGTCTGCTAATGCGGAACAAATTCTTCGCAGTAAGCAGATCGACGTTGTTTTATTAAGTGGTGTTGCTAGAGACCGAGCTCTCGATAAAGGCGGTATCGTCGAACTCTTTAAGGACATTGATGTATTCAGCTCCGAATTTACGGCAGGTGATTACTTCTTCAGAGAGGAGTACATCAAGAACAACCCCGACACCGTTAAGCTATTTGTTGATGGTGTAGCCAAGGCCATTGAGTGGGCTCGTACGACCCCGCGTGAAGAAGTCATCAAACGGTTCGAGACGATTATTAAGAACCGAGATGGCAATGAACCTACCGAGAATCTGAAGTATTGGAAAAGTACAGGGATCGCTCAAGCTGGTGGTGTCATTACCCCAGATGAATACCAAGTCTGGATTGACTGGCTGGTGGCGAACGGTGATTTGAAGAAAGGGCAGGTAAAGACCGAAGATTTGTATACAAACGAATTTAATTCTTTCGCCAAATAGTAACGGTATATCAAATATAAAAATAATAGAAGAAGATATGGAGTGGTGAAAATGACGTTGAGACAAATGAAACTTGGAGCTTTTGTTATGCTACCCGGCCATCATGTGGCAAGCTGGAGGCATCCTGACTCAGGTGCAGACCGTACCTTTGATCTGGCTTATTTAGCGGAGATCGCCAAGACGGCGGAACGTGCCAAGTTTGATACGATCTTTTTCGCGGACGGATTTGGTTCAAATCTCAATCAGCATTCGAGTTCTGCACTTAAGTTGGATCCGGTTGTTATCATCTCGGCACTTGCGGCTGTGACGGAAAAAATCGGGTTAGTCGCTACTTTGACGACGACCTATAATGAACCATTCCATGTCGCACGTAAATTTGGTTCCATTAATCATCTCTCGAACGGCCGTGCAGCTTGGAACGTCGTGACTTCTGCAAATGATAAAGAGTCTGTTCTATTTGGCAAAGAGAAGCATCTGGAGCACGCCAGCCGTTATGAGCGAGCAGAGGAATTCGTTGAGCTCGTCCAGAAGCTGTGGCAGTCCATTGAACCGGACGCGCTTGTCATCGATAAAGAGAACGGACGTTTTCTCGATGTAGATAAGGTGCATCCTGTCACGCATGAAGGAAAATGGTTCAAAGTAACGGGTACGCTGGATTCGCCATCGCATCCACATGGTAATCCGGTTATCGTGCAGGCTGGATCCTCAGAAGCCGGGAAAGAGCTTGCTGCCAAGACGGCGGAGGTCATATTTACGGCTTGGCAGACATTGGAGGATGCGCAAGCCTTCTATCGGGATGTAAAAGGGCGTTTAGCCAAATATGGTCGTGATAAGGAAGAGTTGAAAATCATGCCAGGTGTCTTTATTACTGTTGCCAAGACGGAAGAAGAGGCGCTGGCGAAGCAGAAGGAGCTGAACAGCTACATACTGCCAGAGGTCGGCTTGGCTTATCTGTCTGCCTTCACCAATACCGACTTGTCCGGCTATGATGTAGATGGGCCGCTGCCTGAATTCGACACAATTGAGGATAAGACGAATCCGCGCATACGCTACAACATCATCCGCGAAATTGCGGAACGAGAAAATTTAACAACCATTCGTGCTGTATATGAACGGATTGCCGGCGCGCGAGGACATCGTGAAATCGTCGGAACGCCTTCGCAGATTGCTGACCAGCTGGAAGAGTGGTTCCTGAATGATGGCGCCGATGGCTTCAATATTATGTCTCCGTACTTCCCAGGCGGTTTCGAGGATATTATCGAGCTCGTTGTTCCCGAGCTGCAGCGGCGAGGTTTATTCCGCACGGAATATGAGAGCAGCACGCTTAGGGGGAATTTAGGTCTTCCTGTTCCTGCGGTAGGTCTCGAGAAGGCGGGAGCTAAAGTCTAACGAAAGACCATCCATGATCCGATACAACAGAGGAAGGCTATTATTTTCTGAAGTGGGAGGAAGATCATGGACATTCCGGCTTTATCCGTTGCCATGTCGCAGAGTAAACTCATGACTGATGTTGGCATCAGCGTGCTTAAGATGGCACAGGATCACGCAGCGCAGCAGTCACAGCAGATGGTGCAAATGATGGCACAAAGCGTGCAGCCCCACCTTGGCGGCAGTATCGATTTGAAAGTGTAACTAATGTAGAAAAAAGGCCGCCTATACGTCGATAAGACGTAAAAGGCGGCTTTTTATGTTTATGAGATAGTATTAGTTCAGCACCAGATCATACCGATCGGCATTCATCACTTTCACCCATGCAGCGACAAAGTCGCGCACAAACTTCTCTTGGTTATCGTCTTGTGCATACAATTCGGCCACTGCACGAAGAACGGAGTTGGAGCCAAACACGAGGTCAACTCGTGTTGCTGTGCAGTCGACTTGACCTGTTGTACGGTTACGTCCGTAGTAAATGCCGCCGTCTCTTGGCTCCCATGCAATATTCATGTCGAGCAGGTTGACGAAGAAGTCGTTCGTCAGTGTACCTACACGATCTGTGAATACGCCATGTTTGGTGCCGCCATGGTTAGTACCCAGAACACGCAAGCCGCCAACAAGGGCAGTCATTTCCGGAGCGGTAAGGCCAAGCAGCTGAGCTTTGTCTACCAGCAGCTCTTCAGCGCTTACACTATACTGCTTCTTCTGATAGTTGCGGAAGCCGTCAGCAGCCGGCTCGAGTACTGCAAAGCTTTCCAGATCGGTCTGCTCTTGTGAAGCATCACCGCGGCCAGCAGTGAAAGGTACCGTTACATTAAAGCCTGCTTCTTGTGCAGCTTTCTCAACAGCTGCGCTGCCGCCAAGTACAATCAGATCGGCAAGGCTTACTTTCTTATCCAGTTCCTCTTGAATGCCCTCAAGAATAGTGAGCACTTTGGTCAACTGCTGCGGCTGATTCACTTCCCAATCTCTCTGTGGAGCAAGAGCGATACGAGCACCATTGGCACCGCCGCGTTTATCCGAGTCACGGAAGGTGCTGGCAGAAGCCCAAGCTGTTGTAACCAACTCGCTGATTGTAAGTCCCGAATCAAGGATTTTCTCCTTTATTTCAGCTACTTCTTCATCTGTTAATGTATAGTCGACAGCAGGAATTACATCTTGCCAGATCAGCTCCTCTGACGGAACTTCAGGACCCAAATATCTTGCACGAGGACCCATGTCACGATGTGTCAGCTTGAACCATGCACGAGCGAACGCATCCGCGAACTCTTCCGGATTCTCATGATAACGGCGGGAGATCTTCTCATAAGCAGGGTCTACTCGCAGAGCCATATCGGCAGTAGTCATCATTGTTTTAACACGAATGGAAGCATCTTCTGCATCAGGTGCAAGATGCTCTGGAGCTTGATCGATTGCAGCCCAGATATGTGCACCTGCCGGGCTCTTCGTCAGCTCCCATTCATAGCCGAACAGAAGATCGAAGAAGCCATTATCCCATTGAGTTGGATTAGCTGTCCAAGCACCTTCAACACCACTTGTGATGGCATCGCGTCCTTTGCCAGAGCCATGTGTGCTCAGCCAGCCGAGGCCTTGTGCTTCGATAGGAGCAGCTTCAGGATCTGGGCCAACAAGAGCGGCATCACCTGCGCCATGCGCCTTGCCGAAAGTATGACCGCCGGCAACTAGTGCAACGGTTTCTTCATCGTTCATGCCCATGCGGGCGAACGTTTCGCGAATGTCGCGAGCGCTACCAGCTGGATCAGGATTACCGTTAGGGCCTTCCGGGTTTACATAGATAAGACCCATTTGAACGGCAGCAAGTGGATTTTCCAAATCCCGATCACCGGTGTAACGCGAATCTCCCAGCCATTCCTTCTCATTACCCCAATAGATGTCTTCTTCCGGATGCCAGACGTCAGCACGTCCGCCGCCAAAGCCAAATGTTTTACCGCCCATCGATTCAATAGCGACATTACCGGTTAGAATCATCAAGTCAGCCCAAGAGATTTTATTGCCATACTTTTGCTTAATCGGCCAAAGAAGCCGTCGTGCTTTATCTAGGTTACCGTTGTCTGGCCAGCTGTTAAGCGGGGCAAAACGCTGTGTGCCGCTTCCCGCGCCGCCACGGCCATCACCTGTGCGGTATGTACCTGCAGAGTGCCAAGCCATGCGGATAAAGAATGGACCATAATGACCAAAGTCAGCAGGCCACCATTCCTGGCTATCTGTCATTAAAGCAGCAAGATCCTGTTTAAGAGCTTGGTAGTCCAGCTTTTGGAATTGTTCAGCATAATCAAAGTCATCGCCCATAGGATTAGATTTTCTGTCATGCTGATGCAATATATTCAGGTTCAACTGGTTAGGCCACCAGTCTCTATTTGAAGTACCACTAGATTTGTGGCTAGTAGCGCTGCCATGCATAACTGGACATTTCCCTGCGTTAGTAGAAACTGTAGAATCCATTCAATCATCTCCTATTGGGTTTATTGAAGTAGCAAATAAATTTGCTCTTATCCTCTTTATAAATCTATATACAACTGAAAGCAATGCTAGAAATAACTTTTCATCTAATCTTCACGGAGACTCTGATAATTTAAAAGAGTTAGAGGTAAATGACATGCCCATTTCCAAAAAAACCACCTCTTATGGTGATCTTTGTTTTTTATTGCATACAAGGATAACCTCGAAAAATTCAACAATGTTCTTAAAACTTTTACCGCCTAAAGTGTTTCGAATCATGAGGAGGCATGCTACAATGTAGGCACTAGTAAACCGCTTAACTTATTCATGCTAATCATTGTGATAACGCTTTCATATAGAGTCAGGTTTGGCAGGAGGTTGAACATGCTAAAGCTTAACAATTGGTATTTAAGGCTGCTCGTTTCTTATTTTCCAATATTGGTGTTGACCGTATCGATGATCATTTTCTTGTCGTTCATCGCGGTTAATGAAATATCTCGTTCAGAGACGGCAAAGGCAGATAAAATTACGACCGGGTATGTCGTAAACAGTGTGGAACGGTCTATACGTGAAGTAGAGTTTAATGTACTGAAGGAAGCCGAGGTGAACAAGAGCTATGCGGCATATTTGAATGGTACATCCGAGTCCACAACGATTAAATATAACGTTGTCCATAGCCTGCGGTCGATGATTGAAGATAATGACCTGGTCGAATCCATTTATTTGTACAAGCAGTCGGATAATTCCGTGCTCACTTCTAGTGGTCAGACCGATTTATCGGAGTTTGGTGACCGTGAATTTATTCAGAAGGCAAATAATAACCGGGATTTCCAAGGATGGTCGGCAAGCCGTGAGTTCCGGGAATTTGACGGACTGAAGCCGGTACGGGTTATTTCCATGTACAAGCAGACGCCGCTTCCATTCGGAAAAGACGGCATACTGGTCGTCAACATCAATTTATATAATGTGGAGCAACTGATTGGAAGCATGACGAATCATCAGGTTTCGTTCATGCGGATCACCGATGCAGCAAAGCAGCCAATTTATCCGGGAGACAGCTCTGCTCCTAGTGGGAAAGTGCTGACAACGCTCACCTCCGGGTCGCTGGGCTGGACGTTTGAGAGTGGTCTTCAGGCTGGTCATTTGCGCAGCTGGGTATCGGTTGTATCGTATGTATGGGTAATTATCGCGGTACTGACTTTTGTTGTAGCCATTGTCTATATTATTTGGGTTACACGGCGAAATTATAAGCCGATCAGGCTGATGATGAACCGAATTCAAGCGCTGCAACTCAGGGGGAGTGACGGCTCAGCGGTTAAGACGGACGATCTGACGATGATCGATCGAGCGCTCGAGAATTTAATTGTTCAGTCTCTTGATCATGAGAAGGAGCAGCAAGAAAGCATTGTGCTTGGGCGCAGGCAGCTGTTTAATGAGCTCATTAGCGGACAGCGCGGCGAAAAAATGATGGAACGACTGCATAGGCTGAATCTCCTGCCGGATGCAGGGCAGTACGCCGTTATGGTCGTCAGGCTGAACAGGTACGATGATTTCCAAGCAGAAAATACGCTTCATGAGCAGAATGTATTAAAATTCGCGCTGGGTAATGTGATGCAGGAGCTTGCAAGTGGTGAAGGTTTGCAGGGATGGGGAGAATGGTCCGCATCGGATCGGATCACGTTTGTGTTTGCTACAGCCGACACCAGCACTCGGGTTCAGGACCAGCTTCGTAAAACAGCAATAGTTGCACGGGAATGGGTAGGGGAGCATTTGCGCTTCAATATTTCCATTGGTATCGGCTCCATTGTGAATGACTGGGGCGGAATTGGACGTTCCTACCGTGATGCCCTAAACGGAATGGAATATCAATTCGCCATCGGGCGTAATGCGATTACCTATAGTGGTGATATTCCACTCGATCAGTCGCGGGGAATGTACAATTACATGCAGCAGAGTACGAACTGTGTGCAGGAGTTCCGCTTAACGAATGAAAGCTGGCGGGATACGTTTGAGCAGCTATTTAAGCATTTTGAAACAGATGTAATGAAGGATGAAGATATTTTATCGTTTATCCAGCTTTTCCTGCAGATGCTAAGCCGGGAGCTGAAGGAGCTGTCGGACTCTTTGAATGAATGTCTGGATGGTAACCGAATTTCTGAATTGCTTGTAAGCCTGAGAGGAGCATCAGCACTTCCAGAGATGAAAGAGCTGCTGTTGGATTACCTCGTCCAAGTCTACGATACGTATGTAGCGATGAGTCAGGCCAAAGGCTATAAAACGATGATTACCGAGATAAGAGATTATATTCAAGAGAACTTCGCCGATCCGGATCTGTCTCTTAAGCATTTGAGTGATCGGTTCGAAATATCAGGCAAATATGCCAGTCATCTGTTCAAGCTGGAGTACGATATGAAGTTTGTTGATTTTCTTGTACAGCTTCGGATGCAGCAAGCTGAGCGACTGCTAGCCGAGACAGAAGAGACGGTACAAAATATTGCCCTTCAAGTTGGTTATGCTAACTCCATAACATTCGGACGGGTATTTAAAAGGTTGACTGGTGTAACACCAGGCGAATTCCGCAAGCTGAAGATGCGCCCTTCCACTTTACCATTAGGCGTACAGGGCAATCGTGATGAAGCTACTATAGAATGATGACAATAATGATCTATGTATGATGACAGCGGTGGCCCGGATAATGTATTTCATTCGGACCACCGCTGTCGTTCTTTTTTATAGTCAATCGTATGGTTTATCGCAGGAAAAGGCTTTATTACGGGCTTTTTGCTATACGGTTTATATCGGGAAAATGATTTATTCTAAGCTTCAAAAGCCTTATGGGGCAACGGATTGGAGGAACGGTTTGCTAAGCCGAAACTGGTTTATTGTCACGATATTGGAGGGCGTGTCATACTGAGGCCACTTCCCAAACACGGACCAACAGTAAAGCTTGTAAGCGTGTTCAATCAATAACACCGGGTGCAGGAAGCAAACCTTAATAAAGAGGGGTTGGGTTCAAATGGAACAAACGAAAAGAGGAAGAAAAACAGCCAGCACTCTATTAACTGCTACACTCGTAGGCACGATGCTGATCAGCGCATGCAGCAGCAACAGTGGCAACGAGAAAGCAAATGAATCAACTGGAGGCGACAAGGCTTCCGGCAAAGCATCTTCACTTAAAGTTGAAGTGTTCGACCGGGGTAATTCCCCTGCAGGCTCTACGATTACAAAAAACTATTTAACGACATTCGTACAGGACAAATTCGGTACGCCAAACAACATCAATGTACAATTCGTACCGGTCCCTCGTTCGGAAGAGGTTCAAAAGCTGAATGTTCTAATGGCGAGCGGCAGCGACGTTCCGGACATTGTGTTTACGTATGATTCGGGAACCTTCTATCGTTACGCACAGCAGGGTGGTCTGACGGATCTTGGCGAGCTGCTTGATCAATACGGCCCTAATCTGAAGAAGTTCCTTGGAGAAGACACACTTTCATACGGCAAATATGATGGCAAGCAGTTTGCCTTTCCGGCCAAACGCTCCCACTTAGGTAAATACTCCTCATTCATCCGCCAGGACTGGCTTGAAAAGCTGAGTTTGCCAGTGCCGACAACTACGGATGAATTATATACAACGCTGAAGGCGTTCAAGGAACAAGATCCGGGTCAAACCGGCGGTAAAGTGATTCCACTTGGGATGTCGCTTGCTCCTTCCAGCTATGATCCATTTATCTGGTCCTTCATTCAGCCTTTGACGGAAGAACAGAGTTACACACTGACACAGCAGCTTGGTTCGGCGGACTATCCGACATTGCTGCCAGGCTTCAAGGATGCTCTTCAATTCATGAACAAGCTGTATAACGAAGGGCTGATGAGCGCTGATTTCAGCCTTGATGAAGATGAGAAGAAGCTGAATGAAGACGCTGCTAAAGGTCTGGTTGGATTCTTTAGTGAAGATGATATGAACCCGTTCTATGCGGACGGCACGTACTCTACGCTGATGACTAATATTTCAGATGCGAAGCTCTCGGCGGTTGATGTCTTTTCCAATTCGGAAGGCAAGCATGCGAAGCCGGAATACGCACCAGTCGGCATGTACCTTATGATTCCTAAGAGCAGCAAGAATGCTGTAGAAGCGGTTAAATACCTCGACTGGATGGCTTCGGACGGTAACCTGTTTGATATGCAAAACGGGGTAGAAGGCGAGAACTATACGCTGGAGAATGGTGTTCCGATCATGAAGACAGATGCAACAGATGAAATTAAAAACCGCATCTATAACTTTGGCGATATGGCTATTATCTCGAATGGCAAGCAGCTTGGCGATGCAGACAAAAACGTAGAGGCATATGTCGTTGGCATGCCTGAGGCTAACCAAGAGGAAACACGTAAAGCATTGTCTATTTCCAGATCCGATACAATCAAGCCGGTCTTGTTCGACCGTCCGATTGAAGCACAAGCCAAATATGGTACAGCTCTTCAAGATAAGTACAAAGAAATCATCGTTAAAACAGCGATGGCTAAGCCAGACCAATTCGAAAGCACATATGAAGCAGCAATAAAAGATTATATGGCAAACGGCGGTCAAGCGATTTTGGATGAACGTACAAAAGCTTACGAGGCGATGAAGAAATAAAGGCAGTTTCGAAATTTAACAGCTTGGAGACGATGAACTTACCTTTTGGTTCTCGTCTCTGGGCATCACCGTAAGCGGACAGGGGTGGATGGTATTGAAAGGAACCGCGTATTTACGCAGATATTGGCAGCTGTATGCACTACTTATTTTGCCGGTCAGTTACTTTATTATTTTCAAATACGGTCCGATGTACGGCATTCTGATCGCGTTTAAAGATTTCAACTTCTTTCAAGGGATTAATGGCAGTGAATGGATTGGGTTCGACGGATTTAAAGAAGTGTTCGCAATGCCGGACTTTTTCAAAGTATTACGTAATACTTTGATGCTTAACTTTTTGGATTTAATTGTATCGTTCCCGGCTCCACTGTTTCTGGCCATTATGCTCTATGAGCTGAAGATAGTATGGTTCAAAAAACTGTCGCAAACGATTTTGTACATTCCGCACTTTATTTCCTGGGTTATAATCGGCGGGATCGTTTATCAGGTCTTTGGCACACAGTCAGGCATGATTAATAATATCTTGATGTCCTTTGGCCTCGATGCGATTCCTTTTCTGACGGATAAGAAGGATTGGCTGATTACTTACCTGGTTGTTGGCGTCTGGCAAAGTGCCGGATGGGGAACGATTATCTATTTGGCGGCTCTTACAGGCATAAATAGGGAACTGTTTGAAGCAGCAGATGTGGATGGTGCAGGCCGTCTTAGAAAAATTTTCAGTATTACACTTCCATCGCTGAAGCCAACAATTGTAACTCTCCTTATTATCAACCTAGGCCACATGATTGCGATCGGCTTTGAACGTCCCTATATTATCGGCAACACCGCCGTTCGGGATTATGCGGATGTGCTCAGCACCTTCGTATACCGTATTGGTATAGAATCCGGACAATATACGATCGCTACGGTGGTCGGCTTATTCCAGGCTATTGTCGGACTTGTCTTCGTGCTTGGAGCGAACTATACCTCCAAAAAATTGGCAGACCAAAGTATTATCTAGAATTATGCTATCGAAAACGAGAAAGGAGCGGTAAGACATGAGAGATCAACAAGCCAGCCGGTCATTTGATGTCATCAATACGACCTTGATACTTCTATTCGTGCTGCTATGTCTGGCTCCGTTTATTCATATAATTGCGATTTCCTTAAGCTCGGCACGTGCCATTATGTCCGGCGAGGTTAGTATTCTGCCGGTGGAAATCAACTGGGGTGCTTACAAGCAGGTATTCACTGACAGCTCGATGATTCGTTCGCTGGGCTTCACGGTTATGCTGACGGTCCTGTTCACTGTATTTTGTATGCTGATGTCGATTGCGGCAGCTTATCCACTTTCAAAAACCAAGTTAAAAGGCCGTAAGGTCGTGATGTTTATTATCGTGATCACGATGTTTTTCAGCGGCGGTATTATTCCGGAATATATGCTGGTGCGTAATTTACATTTGTTGGATTCGATTTGGGCACTTGTGCTGCCTGGACTAATCAGTCCGTTCTATCTGATTATCTTAATTACGTTCTTTCAAGGTATTCCCGACTCGCTCGAGGAATCAGCTGAGATCGACGGAAGCTCTTATTTCCGTACTATGGTCAGCATTATCATACCGCTGTCGATGCCAGTTATCGCTACTCTAAGCCTGTTCTATGCGGTAGGCCGCTGGAATGGCTTTACCGATACGCTGATGTATATAACGAGTCCAGAGATGTATCCGCTTCAACTGAAGCTGTATCAGCTGGTTAACAATAACATGGTCAGTGAACTGATGCAGGCGGAAGGCGCAAGTGGGGGACAAATGCTGCAGCCGGAGGGCTTGAAAGCAGCGAGTGTTATTTTTGCAACAGTACCTATTCTAATCGTCTACCCATGGCTGCAGCGGTATTTCGTCAGCGGCGTTATGCTTGGAGCTGTTAAGGGGTAAGCAAGAATGCGGCCGCTTGCCGCAATTCATCAGGAGGGTTAAATGATGTGGAAGGACAAAGGACAATATTCGTTCTCAACATGCTGGAATATTAAGCGGCATCAAACAGGCAGCGAAATGATCAATGAAATCCGGGAGCTTGGCTTCCGCTTTGTAGAGCTGAACTATAATGTGACGAATGAGCTGCTGTCGACTATTGAACCGATGATCGAACGGGGAGAGATCGGGGTATCGAGCGTTCACAATACGTTCCCGCATGTTGCAGATCCTGATTACGGAACCGATTCTGTCTTGCTTGGCTTCGATGATGAGGAGAAGCGTCAGCGCTCTATTGATCTGCTGATACGTTCTGCGGAGTATGCGAACCGGTACGGGGCAAAGGCAGTTGTTGTTCATCCAGGTGAGGTGCCATTTGACTATAACATCGATAATGAGCTCAAGAAGCTTTATAACGAGCAAGGTCATGAGTCTCCTGCTTATACAAAGCTATGGGGTGAAATGATCGAGCGCAGGGAAGCGGCTGCTGGCCATTATCTAAGCCGGATCGGTGACAGTCTCGAGGAAGTCTGTGATCGAATTGATGCAAAGGGCTGGGATGTATCGATTGGCATTGAAACCCGTTCGCGCTGCTACCAGATGCCGACGCTGCGCGAAGCGAAGACGATATTTGACCGGCTGCAGGGCGCAAGGGTTGGGCTGTGGTACGACTTTGGTCATGGCATGATGATGGAACGAATGGGACTGTACGATAATGCCCGGGACATGGAAGCGATCAAGGATAATGTGGTTGGTATTCATATTCATGAGACAGTTGGCCTGTCGGATCACTGGTGCCCTTATGTGCATAGTGGCGATATGGAATACTTCGACCGTTTTCTCCCGATTATTGCGGCGGTTCCTGTGAAGGTATATGAACTCAAGGCCGTATGTACGCCGGAGGAGATTGAGCAAAGCCATGAGCTGCTGCTAGCTAAGCTCGCAGGCTTGCCGGCTTAAAGGAACCTTTGGAAGGATGATTACAATGTACGAGAAGCTGGTAGCCGTCAATGATGGCTGGGTCAAACGTGGGACGGATAATCAGATTATGGACAGTCAAAGCCGCTTCTATGGAGGAGTGGCTGATCCGGACAGTGGAATCGCTTGGCCGACTCATACAGGAACATTAGCCGTGATGGCGATTTGGGGATGTGCTCTCGTAAATGCTGATTCCCGTTATTATCATGATGAATCGCTGCTGTACCGTATGGAGCTTTCGGCGGCGTTTATCGTCCGCCATCAGCATGCTGACGGTACCATTTCACCGGGCTGGACGAATATGCATTCGCCGCCGGATACAGCCTTCGCGGTTGTAGGACTTGCCCAGCTTTATGAGCTGCTTGAGAAGCATGAATGGACGGCTTTGGAGACGGCTCGAATGAATATCCGGCGGTTTCTGGAGCAGTCGGTGCCGGCGCTGTTAACTGGCGGCTGCCATACACCTAATCACCGCTGGGTGCTGACAGCTGCTCTTGGCTTCCTGTATAGACTTACAGGCAATATGGATCTTATTGCAAGGGCAGATGCCTGGCTGGCAGAAGGGATCGATTGTACAGAGGATGGGGAATGGACAGAACGCAGCAACGGCATTTATAACGGCGTAAGCGACGTGATGTTGTACCATACCGCTGAGCTTCTTGGCCATCCGGAACTGCTCGAGCCGGTTCGCCGCAATCTGCGGATGATGACTTATCTAATCCATCCAGATGGTGAAGTTGTAACGGATTATTCCGGACGACAGGATTTTGGACATAAGTACGATATGTCAGGCTATCTGTTGGTATCCAGCCTAATGGCTGAACATGATAAGGATCATCTTTTTGCCGCTCTAGCTAGACTTGGTGCTGAGGCGCTTGATCATCCCGGAGCGATTCCGAACAATGCTCTATTAGGTTTTCTGCTTCATCCCAAGCTGCGTGATTCAATGGTCGAGCCTTGCAGCTTGCCGGACTGTTACCGGATTGTCATCAACGGTCAATTCAATCGAAAGGGTTATCTAAGCCAGATGGAGTCAGCTGGACATGGCGGACGAATCTATCACAGCAGGCTTCATCCCGAGTTTGGCGCTCCGGTTGCAAGGCAGCGAGAAGGGAAAACAAGCGTGACAGTTATGACGGAGACCAATTCCTTCTTTGCGCTGCACCATGGGGAGGCGAAGCTGCTTGGTGTACAGGTGAGCAGCACGTTTGAGCCAGGCTTTATCAAGATGAACGACATGGAGCAGTTGGGCAATGGATACCTGCTGTCGGGAACAGAAGCGAAGGGTTATTATGGTCCGATTGTGAGTGAACGGCTGCCTGAATCCGCAGGAGCTCAGGTTAGTCCGTGGTATTTGCTTCCGCATCAGCTTCGTGAAGTGACTCATTTGCAGCAGCATCAAGTGGAAGTCGAGTTGACTGAAACCAAAGAGGGCTGGAAGCTTCGCGTAAAATGTGATAAGCCGGATGTGTTGATGACCCAAATTTCCTTCATTTTCGGGAAGGAGGGGCAGTTGAGCGGCGGCGAAAGGGCTCCTGCTGAGATAGGGACTGAATTCTGGCAGGATGGCACAGTAAGATTCTCAGCTGGTGACGACTGGATCGAGGTTGATGGGGGAGCACAGGAGCACGGAATGAAATCGACTCGTGGAGCCTCATACCCGTCGGATTGCCAGACACTAGTTGTTAACGTACTGACGCCTTATGAGCGGACATTCCATATTCGACTGTCACCTGAAGGTACGGGGAGGAACGGACAATGACCGTATATATAGAGTCTAGGGACAGCGCAAGGTATGCGTTTGGTGATGAGGATCGCCGTATTCTGGAGCTGCTGGCCAGCCGTTATATCGGTGCGAATCCACCAATCCCGTTTGCTTATCGCGCATTCTCGCATCAAGGTATTTTGCAAAATGAGGAAGGCTTGTACGACATGAATCTGTCTTCCAGATGGCCGCAGGCAGCAAACGGCGATTATGTTTATGTGTACGGGCTTGTATGGAGTGATAATGAGCGTTCGATAGATTGTAATTTAGAGCCTATTGGCCCTATTAAACTGTATATGAATGAAAAGGAATTATTCCGTACTTCAGCTGTGGAAGAAATGAAGCCGGATGCCCGTGTAGTTATTCCGATGCTTTTGACAAAAGGTTGGAACCGGATTCTGATCGAAGCTAGGCGGACGCCTGCAGGCTTTGGCTGCCGATTCGGGGCAGATGAAGCTAAGGTTCGGATTCTGAATGTACTCGCTCCATTCACAGATCGGGCTGGCAGTGCCGGATGGGTATACTCGGAACCGGTGAAGAAGCCATGTTATGGTGAAGAGGCTTTCCCAGAAGTGCTGCATTCGGAGGAGGAGACGGGCTTAAGCTGGCTTCCACGTACGAAATGGAAGACAGAGGAGGCAGCCTTGCCAAATCTGGAGCGGCAATACGGGAGACCGGAGGCAGTGGTTGCCGGCTATGGCTGGACAAGGCTTCCGATATGGGGGACAGAGTCCCTTGTCTTGCAAGGGCGTGTGTGTGGACCAGCTTCGGTGTGGATCGATGGGAAGCTGGTGCTGAATCTTACGGAAGCGGGCTCTTTCCGGGAAAATGTGAAGGCAGATTATAGCAGCGGGAATCTATTAATCCGCACGCTAAGTGGACCGCAGGGCTGGGGCTTTGAACTGAATGCTTCAGCAGATGGCAAACCTCTTGCTTTGAAACAGCCTATGCACATCCATGGTTATAGCGGCGAATGGTTATATGCTGGACCAATTGCTGCAAATACAGCGTTTGACACAGCGGCAGTTTGCCAGGTATCCACACTATTTCCTGCCATTGATCTCAGCGGGCAGCCTGCTGGCAGCACGTATTGGGAGCTGAATATGCCGCATACCCGCCTTCGTCCGTTCTATGAGAATGCGATGCTTAGTAATAAGTGGACGACAGGCACAGCAACTAACTTTGGACGCTGGGATTACCCGCTTGGCGTCACGATGTATGGATTGCTGCGCACGGCTCGGGTATTGAACCGCAAGGAGTGGTCAGACTATGCCATCTCCCATATCCGGACTTGCACAGACATGTACGATTATGCACTTTGGGATCGCAAGGAGTACGGTTTTCCAAGCGTCAATCACCAGCTGGTGCTGACGCGGATGCTGGACAACTGCGGTTCGTTTGGTTCCGCGATGCTGGAGGCGTATTTGCAGGAGGATGACGATATGTTCCTGCGTATTGCTGATCCTATTGCAGACTTTATGCTGAAGAGGCTGGAGCGGAGAGAAGACGGGGCTTTCTATCGTCTTAGCGAAGGCGAATATTTCGACAACACGCTTTGGGCGGATGATCTATACATGAGCGGGCCGTTCCTGACACGGTATGCAATCATTAGCGGAAACCAGGAAGCGATAGACGAGGCGGCCAGACAGTTTCTGCTGTTCCAGCGTTATCTGTTTATTGAAGAAGAGCGGATTATGTCACATGTGTATGATTTCAAATACGGCCAGGCGACAAGAGTACCTTGGGGCCGAGGCAACGGATGGGTATTGTTCTCGCTCTCCGAGCTGCTTGAGCGTCTTCCGGAGGATCATCCGAATCGCGACGCGCTGCTGGACTTCTTCCAATCTATGTGTTCTGGAGTTGCCGATCTGCAGAGCAGCTCGGGACTATGGAGACAAGTGCTGAACGAGCCTGAAGCTTATGAAGAAGCATCCTGTACAGCGATGTTCGCGTATGCTTTTGCCCGTGGTATTCGCTTCGGCTGGTTGTCTGGTGGCGATCATGATTACGCGGCTGCGGCAAGGAAAGCGTGGAAAGGTTTAACTGAAAATGCGATTGATCGGTCAGGCAATGTTCACGGCGTATGCAGCGGTTCTCGCTACTCCTTCTCACCAGATTACTATATGTACGACTTGCGCACCGTCGTCAATGACAATCATGGAATCGGCATTATGATGCTTGCTGGTGTTGAAGTCAGCTTGCTAAACAGTGCAGGAAAATTTGCCATATAAGGAGAATACATCTTTAGAGGGGGTGAACATCGTTGTTTGCACTAAAGCTTGGCGCTGCATTAGCACTTGGTCTCCTAATTGGTGTTGACCGCCAGCTTCGGCACAAACCGCTAGGTATAAAGACGAGTATGGTCATCTCGGTCGCAAGCTGCCTGATTACGATGGTATCCATTGAAGCGGCAGCTTCACTTTCCAATCCGGGTATGACCAATATGGATCCCATGCGGCTGGCGGCACAAATCGTAAGTGGTGTCGGTTTTATTGGAGCGGGAGTCATCCTGAGGCGGAATAATGATGTAATCTCCGGCCTGACGACAGCCGCGATGGTATGGTCCGCTTCGGCTCTAGGCATAGCGGCAGGAGCAGGCTTTTATAAGGAAGCCTTCACTGCCGCCGGTATTATCATAATGGCTGTTAATCTAGTACCGCTCGCTGTTCGTGCACTTGGACCGTCCAAGCTGCGGGAGCGTGACGTATCGGTATGTATGACCTTCGACCGCGCAACTGAGCTGAACGGGATGCTTGCAAGCATCCGGTCAGATCATCAGATTAAACATACAACGATCAAAGACATAGGCGATGGCCGGAAGGAAATACGGCTTGTCCTGTCGTCCGGGGATTTATACCCAACGACATCCGTATATGATGAAATGCGTCGCATAAAGAATGTCATTTCTGTAGAGGTAGAAAACATAAGCTCTTAATAGAGTTCTTTTTTTTACTAGGTAAAGCGCTTAATCCAATAGTGAAGGCGGGAAAAGGATGAAGACGATCAAATTGTCGATGGCACAAGCATTGCTTCGGTTTCTAGATAACCAGTACGTGTCGGTTGACGGGATAGAAACCAAATTTGTAAAAGGCGTTATGGGCATTTTCGGGCACGGCAACGTGACGGGAATTGGTGAGGCGCTGGAGCGGAGCCCCGGAAGCCTGACCTTCATTCAGGGGAAAAACGAGCAAGGAATGGCACATGCCGCAACGGCATTCGCCAAGCAGAGCGGAAGGAAGCAAATATTCGCCTGCACATCCTCGATCGGACCTGGCGCGCTGAACATGGTGACAGCAGCTGGTACGGCAACGGTAAATCGGATCCCGCTTTTGCTCCTTCCCGGTGACAATTTTGCCTGCCGTCAGCCCGATCCAGTATTGCAGCAGCTGGAGAATCCAAGCGATTATACGATATCAGCCGTTGATGCTTTTAAGCCTGTAAGCCGGTATTGGGACCGGATTGTCCGTCCGGAGCAGCTGATGACGGCGGCGCTTTCGGCGATGCGGGTACTAACCGATCCAGCCGAGACGGGGGCTGTCACACTCGCACTTCCGCAGGACGTACAGGCGGAGACGTATGAGTATCCGGAATCGTTCTTTGCGAAAAGAGTGCATATGATTGAGCGCCGCCCTGCTGCTGCAGATGCGATACGACGTGCAGTCGAACTTCTCATTGGCAAGCGGAAGCCGCTTCTAATCGCTGGCGGCGGTGTACATTACAGTGAGGCGACCGAGCAGCTTGCTGCCTTTGCGTCGGCATTTGGCATTCCGGTTGCCGAGACGCAGGCAGGCAAGAGTGTTCTTCCATGGAACCATCCCCTCAATATGGGTGGTGTAGGTGTTACGGGGACGCTGGCGGCCAACCGTCTAGCACAAGAAGCTGACGTCATTATTGGCGTTGGTACCCGTTACTCGGATTTCACGACCTCATCCAAGTCGGCATTTGGCAATGAAGATGTGCAGTTCATTAACATAAACGTGAGCAGGTTTGACTCGGTGAAGCTGGACGGTATAGCGGTAACAGCCGATGCGAAAGAAGCCATTGCAGCGCTTCATAAGGCACTGGCTGAGGCTGACTATGCAAGCGGTTACGCAGATGGAGAGCTGCCCTCGCTTAAGGCGGAATGGGATCATGAGGTTGACCGGTTATACGCACTTGAGCATGAAGAGGGATTATCCCAGACGTTGGCGCTTGGCGTCATTAACGAAACTCTTCAGCCGTCTGACGTTATCGTTGCAGCAGCTGGAAGCCTTCCCGGCGACCTTCACCGACTGTGGCGGCCGGTAGAACCAAAGACATACCACATGGAGTACGGCTTCTCTTGTATGGGCTATGAGGTCAGCGGCGCATTTGGTGCAGCACTAGCCGAGCCGGATAAAGATGTCTACGCCGTTGTAGGAGACGGAAGTTATTTGATGCTGCATTCTGAGCTCGTGACCAGCCTGCAGGAAGGTGTAAAGATGACGGTGCTGTTGTTCGACAACAGTGGCTTCCAATGTATTCATAATCTGCAAAGAGGTCATGGCAGCGACGGCTTCGGGAATGAATTCCGGTTCCGTAATCCAGTTGACGGCAAGCTAAGCGGCAGTTATATACCGATGGATTTTGCTGCTCATGCACGCAGTCTTGGAGCTCGAGCTTATACCGTTCACACAGCCGAACAGCTCCGCGAGGCAATTCTACTGGCTCGTGAGGAGACAGTATCGACGCTGATCGAGATGAAGGTTGTACCTGGCACGAATACAGCTGGATACGAATCGTGGTGGCGTGTTGATGTGCCGGCCGTATCGGTTAGTCCGAAGGTTGAGGCAGCACATCGCGAGATGGCAGAAGAGACAGGTAAAGCTAGACAACTATAGGCGAAGGTCCAATTCGGCGAGGAGGATAAAAGCATGTCTAACAATAGACCTTTTCAGATTGGTGTACATCCCATCAATTGGGTGGGAGAGGATGTCCGGGAGCATGGGGCAGATACGACCTATGAAACGATTTTGGATGATATTAAAAGACTCGGATTAACCGGCACGGAGATGGGGCGTAAATATCCGCAGGATCTTGTTGTACTAAAGCAGGAGCTGGCGTCCCGCGGCATTCAGTTGGTATCGCAATGGAAATCGGTTCTGCTGTCCGATCCCTCTTATCTTGAGCAGGAACTTGCAGCTTATCGAGCGCATTGCCAATTTTTAAGCGAAATGGGCAGTAAGGTCATCAGCACAGCTGAGGTTGGCGGCTCGCTCCACTTTGATCCACGCCGTACGCCAAATGAGAAGGAAGTGCTTCGTCTAGACGAGGACGGCTGGCGCTCCCTCGCGGAAGGCTTGAACACTGCGGGAAGCATCGCCCGCGAATTCGGCATGAAGCTTGCTTACCATCATCACGGCGGGACGGTTGTAGAATCCCCCGAGGAAATCGACCGCCTGATGGAGCTGACGGATCCATCGCTTGTCTCCTTGCTCTATGATACTGGGCATGCCTACTACGGTGGTGCTGATCCGCTTCAGGTGCTTCGCAAGCATTACGACCGGATTGCTTATATCCATCTAAAAGATATCCGGCCATCCGTTCTGGCTGAAGCCCGTTCGGAAGCAGCTGATTTTGTAACCTGTATCCGAAAAGGCGTGTTCACCGTTCCAGGTGACGGCTGTATCGATTTTGCCCCTATTATCGCCGAGCTGGTGGACAGAGGATATAACGGATGGGCGATGCTCGAAGGTGAACAGGATCCTGCGATTCACCCGCCATACGAATATGCGTTTAACGCGCTGCAACATATAGATACGCTGATTAACGAGAATGCTCGGAAGGGAGCGAAGGTCAATGAGTAAAGCTGTCCAGTTTGATGCCGCGAAACCTCTTGATTTCGTTGCAGTTGGCCGTCTTTGTATCGATCTGAACGCTAATGAGATTAACCGTCCGATGGAGGAGACCGTTACCTTTACCAAATATGTCGGTGGTTCGCCTGCGAATATTTGTATCGGCATGTCCCGTCTTGGACTCAAAACGGCCTTTATCGGCAAAGTCGCCAATGATCAGATGGGTAGGTTTATTACCGGCTATCTGAACAAAGAAGGCATTGATGCCTCCGGCGTGACAGTTGACCGAACCGGTGCTGTTACGGGGCTTGCTTTTACGGAAATCAAAAGCCCTACGGATTGCAGTATTCTCATGTACAGAGACAATGTTGCAGATTTGCTGCTGGAAGCGGGAGAAGTACGAGAGGAGCTTATTGCTGATGCGAAGCTGCTCTTGATCTCCGGCACGGCGCTTGCCCAAAGTCCATCGCGTGAGGCTGTATTCCAAGCATTGGATTACGCCAAGAAGCATGGAGCAGTTATTGCTTTTGATCTCGATTACCGGCCTTATACATGGACTTCGGATGAAGAAACAGCTGTCTATTACAACCTGGCAGCAGAGAAGTGCGACATTATTATCGGAACGCGGGAAGAGTTCGATATGATGGAACGCCTTGGGAATAATCCGGAGCGGGACGACCATATTACAGCAGCCAAATGGTTTAATCATTCCGCTGACATCGTCATTATCAAACATGGCAAGGACGGCTCAATCGCATATACGAAGGACGGCTCCTCGCACCGGGCAAGAAGCTTCCCGGCTAAGGTTGTGAAGACGTTTGGAGCTGGCGACTCTTATGCGGCCGGATTCCTTTATGGTTTAATGCAGGGCTGGGACATCAGCGCGAGCATGGAGTTCGGCAGCGCTGCAGCTTGCATCGTCATCTCCAGTCATAGCTGTTCAGATGCAATGCCAAAGGCACCTGAAGTTCATGCCTATATTGAAGCTTGTCTCAAGGGAGAAATTACAGCAGCAAGCAACTAAAAAGTCAAACTTATCAGGAAGCGGGGAAAGACTTATGACGAATTCAACGAATACAAACACCAATACAAGTGTCCAAACTCTAAATAATCTAATCGGCGGGCAGTGGGTGCCTTCCCGTTCCGGTAAAACAGAGCCAGTCTATAATCCGGCAACAGAGGAAGTGCTCGCTTATGTACCAATCTCATCGAGAGAGGATCTTGATGAAGCGGTTGCTGCAGCTAAGGCAGCTTTCCGCACATGGAGCAAAACACCGGTGCCGCGCCGTGCACGTGTACTATTCAAATATCAGCAGCTCCTTGTTGAGAATTGGGAGGAGCTTGCACGCCTTATTACGAAAGAGAATGGCAAAAGCTACACCGAAGCACATGGCGAAGTTCTGCGTGGTATTGAATGCGTAGAGTTCGCAGCCGGCGCTCCGAATCTGATGATGGGCAAACAGCTTCCGGATATCGCTTCGAATTTGGAATCTGGCATGTACCGCTATCCAATCGGGGTAGTTGGTGGCATTACGCCGTTTAACTTCCCGATGATGGTTCCTTGCTGGATGTTCCCGCTTGCTATTGCGTGTGGCAATGCCTTTGTCCTGAAGCCTTCCGAGCGGACACCGTTGCTTGCAGCGCGACTTGCTGAGCTCTTCGAAGAAGCAGGATTACCGGCAGGTGTGCTGAGTATCGTTCATGGTGCCCATGATGTCGTAAATGGCTTACTGGAAAATAAAGATGTGGCTGCGATCTCCTTCGTTGGTTCCCAGCCAGTTGCTGAATATGTGTACAAAACAGGAACAGCTAACGGCAAACGGGTGCAGGCGCTGGCTGGCGCCAAAAATCACTCCATCGTTATGCCGGATGCTGACCTTGATGCTTCCGTCACACAGATTGTCAGTGCAGCCTTTGGTTCAGCGGGCGAACGCTGTATGGCTTGTGCAGTTGTTATTGCGGTTGGCGATGTAGCGGATCCGCTTATTGAGAAGCTGCAGCAGGCGGCGGACGCGATTACAATCGGTAACGGATTGGAAGATGGCGTATTCCTTGGACCAGTCATCCGTGATTCCCATAAACAGCGTACCCTCGGCTATATCGAATCGGGCGAGCAGGAAGGTGCAACGCTGCTGCGCGATGGCCGCAAGGATGCTGCTGCAAGCGAGAACGGCTATTTTGTAGGACCAACCATCTTCGATAACGTAAGCTGCGAGATGAAAATTTGGAAAGATGAGATTTTCGCACCGGTGCTGTCAATTATGCGTGCTGCTTCCCTTGATGAAGCTATTGAAATTGCTAATCAGTCCACGTTCGCGAACGGAGCTTGCCTCTTCACGAAGGATGGCAGTAATGTCCGTCAGTTCCGTGAAACGATTGACGCAGGTATGCTTGGCATCAACCTTGGCGTTCCTGCGCCGATGGCCTTCTTCCCATTCTCTGGCTGGAAGGAATCCTTCTATGGCGATCTTCATGCCAATGGTACGGATGGAGTCGAATTCTATACTCGTAAAAAAATGGTGACGGCTCGCTGGTAAGCGGGCCAACAGGGGGAGCGGCGTATGAGCAAGGTTAGAGTAGGTATTATCGGCGCGGGGCGTATCGGCAAAATTCATGTCGATAATCTGCTCCGCATTGCGGATGCAGAGATTGTAGCGGTTAGTGATCTGTACGCAAATGAAGAGCTGAAGGCATGGGCAAGCGAACGCGGTATTGGCATTGTCACTACGGACAGCTCGGAACTTATCAAACATCCGGATATTGACGCAATCTTTATTTGTTCGTCTACGGATACCCATGTACCGCTCATTATTCAAGCAGCAGAAGCAGGTAAGCATGTCTTTTGCGAGAAGCCGGTCAGCATGGATGTGAACAAGACAAAGGAAGCGCTTGATGCAGTCGAAAAGGCCGGTGTTAAACTGCAAATCGGATTTAATCGGCGCTTTGACCATAATTTCAAACGTCTGCGGGAGCTTGTTGCACAAAATCGCGTTGGTGATCCGCATCTGGTGAAGATCACGTCAAGGGATCCGAATCCGCCTAGCCCGGAATACATCAAGGTATCCGGCGGCATCTTCATGGATATGGCGATTCATGATTTTGATATGGCTCGTTTTATATCGGGCAGTGAGGTTGAGACGGTGTACACGCAAGGAGCGGTCCTCATCGATCCGGTTATTGGTGAATTGGGTGACTACGATACAGCTGTAACGACGCTTACCTTTACGAGTGGTGCATTGGCCATCATTGATAACAGTCGCCGTGCTGTATACGGTTATGATCAGCGCGTTGAAGTGTTTGGTTCTCGAGGTGCCGCTTCGGCGGAGAATGATTACCCGAATACGGTTACCGTCAGCGATGAGGCTGGTGTAGTCCGTGATAAGCCGCTTCACTTCTTCCTGGAGCGTTATAACGAGGCGTATGTCGAAGAAACTAGAATGTTCATCGACAGTGTACGGCATAACCGTCCGCTCCCTGTTGAAGGCAATGATGGACTTCAAGCCGAGCTTATTGCGCTGGCTGCGAAGCAGTCTGCCAAGCTGGGAAGACCAGTTAAGCTAAGCGAACTGATTTAATTATTCGAACGTATAAAGGAGGCTGAACGCATGAGTGATTTAATCGTAAAGCCCGAGCAGGCACCCGGTGCTGATGGCAGTGTGCTGTCCATTACGCCGGAGTCGGCTGGCTGGGAGTATGTTGGTTTTGAAGTGTTCAAGCTAGCCCAGGGGCAATCGCTGCATCGTGAAACAGGGGATCAGGAAGCTTGCCTCGTCCTATTAAGCGGCAAAGCGGATGTATCCACCAGCACCAAGAGCTGGGATAACATCGGCGAGAGAATGAGTGTATTTGAGAAAATACCACCATACTCCGTCTATGTGCCAAATGGCGACAGCTGGAATATAACGGCGCTTACGGAGCTTGAGCTTGCGGTGTGCCTTGCGCCAGGCAAAGGTGGGCATGAAGCCCGCCTAATCTCGCCAGACCAGGTTGGAGTGGAGAATCGGGGTAGCGGCAATATGGCTCGTCTCGTTCAAAATATTTTGCCGGAGACGGAGCCTGCTGACAGCCTGCTTGTTGTCGAAGTATTCACGCCTGGCGGACATTGGTCGAGCTACCCGCCGCACAAGCATGACCGGGATTTCCTTCCGGAGGAGTCATTCCTTGAGGAAACGTATTATTATCGTACCAATCCGAGTCAGGGCTTTGCGGTACAACGGGTCTATACGGATGACCGCTCGCTGGATGAGACGCTGGCAGTTGCTGACGGTGAAGCGGTGCTTGTACCTAAAGGGTATCATCCGGTTTCGGCGCCACCAGGATATGATGTCTATTATCTGAATGTAATGGCTGGACCAACCCGTATTTGGAAGTTTTATAATGATCCAGCGCATGCGTGGCTGATGCCTTCCCCAGCAGTTCCCAGATAATCATTGAAAGCGCTCCCCTTTGCGCGCATAATGAACTTAAATATGTTACGTGCGAATGGAGACCATCAATCATGAAAGCGACCATATATGATGTAGCAAAGGAAGCTGGCGTATCGATTGCTACTGTATCCCTTGTCATCAATGGTAAAGGGAAGATCAGCGAGGAACGCCGGGAAGAGATCAGGCAGATCATCATGCGTATGGGCTACAAGCCAAGCATGATTGCTTCTGCTCTAACAGGCAAGAAGACATATGCACTTGGTTTGCTTGTCCCGGACATCTCGAATCCCTTTTTCGCCGAGATCGCGAGAGCAGTCGAGGATGAAGGGCAGCGACACGGATACAGCGTCTTTATTTGCAGCACGGATAACAAGGATGAGAAGGTCGAGCACTATGCGGCACTGCTGCAGCAGAAAAACGTAGATGGTATTATCATCGGCACTGGTCTGAAGGAGCTGTCTGTATTGAAGCCTTTGCTGCAGGGAGGAGTTCCTGTTGCTCTGCTTGCGAGGGAGTTTCCATCGGTTGTCGTTCCATCCGTTGTTGTGGATGACTATGCGGGTGGTGCCGCAGCGGCTGAGCATCTGATCTCGCTTGGACATCGCCATCTCGCCGTATTGGCTGAACAGGATTCAATAAGCAGCAGTAGAGAACGAGTACGCGGGTTCAAGCATACCGCCGAGGCAGCAGGGATAACACTTGATCCGGCATTTGTTCTAAGCTCAGGTATCAAAGAGGGGAAGAACAAGGCACAGGAGCTGCTGCAAAGGGACGATCGTCCAACCGCCATATTCTGCTGTAACGATATGCTTGCAATTGGTGCGCTCCGCGCTGCCAAAGAGCTGGGACTTCGTATTCCGCAGGACTGCTCGATTGTTGGCTTTGACGATACCGTACTTGCCTCTGTGACGGATCCGCCGCTTACAACGATTGCCCAGCCTATCGAGCAGATGGGGCAGACGGCTGTACAGCTTCTAATCCGCCAAATCGGACAGCCGGGAGAGCAGCCCGAACGTATTGTACTGACACCTTCTCTTTCCATCAGGCAGTCTTCAATGGCTTTAAGACGATATCCTGAGCAGTCTATTTCTTAAGCTGCAAATGGCGAAGAGGCTGAACCCTAATTGGGTTCAGCCTCTTTTTTGCAACCCTCGCAACACGCACGCGAGCTACGTTGTACATTATGCAGCATATCAATCGAATTGGACAGGGGACAGAGCTGACCGGTTTTAAGAAAAACTTTAGTTATGCCCTACTTATTATTTAAACAAATCGTTCTAACCTAGGGTAAGACAAATCGGATGCTTTTATCAGGATCCCTAGGATAGAAAGGTTAAGAAACAGGATGAAGAACACTAATGGAACTATTATGGTATTTGTATCAACGTTGTTTTTATTGTATCTGTACATTTTACTCAAAGTGATATTGTTCAAATATGGTACGGTTAATCTCACTTTTCTATGGCAGCAGTTTCACAGAACGATTGAATATCCCGATTATATGGAATACGGTTTACAGCGGGCTAATTTCACACCGTTTAAATCGATTGAACAGAATATTCAAAGGCTGTCTGTTCATAACGATCAAATTAATTTGATAGGTAATATTGTGATTTTTATGCCTTGCGGCGTTTTTGTCAGATTGTGGTCCAAACGTACACTTTCTTCTTTCCTGGTAGCATTCGTCCTTTCTTTTAGCTTAAGTCTAGGACTGGAATGCTCGCAGCTCTTATTTGCAATGGGCAGCTTTGACGTAGATGATCTAATCTTAAATGGAGCAGGAGGCCTGCTGGGATGGGGGTTGCTTGTTCTGCGAAAAGAGAAGGGGTTGTTTGAAAAGGGAATTCGTTCGCCAAAGCACACATAGGAGTACGAAAAGGAGGCTGTTGCCAAAGTCTAAATGACTTATGGAACAGCCTTTTCCTTACTTATTTGGCATCAAAAAATTCCAAGAGACTGCTGCATGGCGGAACGATAGAAGCAGACAGTCGGCTTGGGGAAGGGACAATGTAACAAGCAGTGATTTATAGCTGCTTGTTTTTTTATTGCCTGGCAAACATCGTATCAAATCGATAGAAATCTAATCGTTGTTACGTTTTCCCCTTATCAATCCATCGGTAGAATGAAGGTGTAGATAAGGAGGGGACACATATGATTGCGAAGATGTATAAATACCGCTGGCAGTACCTGATGATTTTACCGGCAGTTGTGCTGCTTTTTCTATTCAATTATATCCCGATGCTGGGTATTCAGATTGCGTTTAAGAACTTCTCAATCGGCACCTCAATGTGGGACAGCAGCTGGGCTGGATTTGACAACTTCTCGTTTGTTCATGAGCCGCAATTCTGGACGGTGGTTCAGAACACCCTTTATATTTCGGTTCTAAAATTTGTCTTTGGTTTCCCGATGCCAATTCTCCTCGCCCTTATGATTAATGAGATCACGCATCCATTTTTCAAAAAATTTGTGCAGTCGGTCAGCTACTTGCCGCATTTCTTCTCCTGGATCGTGGTGGCTTACATTCTGCAATCCTTCCTGACGTTAGATGGAGGACTAGTTAATGACCTTATTGGACGTGCAGGCGGAGAACCGATTTTCTTTCTCGGTACGAATGAGTGGTTTCGTCCGATGATCGTATCCAGTGGTTTATGGAAAGAGGTGGGCTGGAACACGATTCTCTACCTGGCAGCGATTTCTACGATTGATCCACAGCTCTATGAAGCAGCAAAGGTTGAAGGTGCAGGGAAATTTGCGCAAATGCGGCATATTACGATTCCAGGTATTCTGCCAACGATATCAATTGTACTTATTCTGAGCATTCCAAGTCTAATCACGGTAGGGATGGATCAGATCTATCCTATGATGAATTCAGCCAATCAGGAAGTTGCGGATGTTCTTGATACCTATGTCCTTCGTAATGGTCTCCAGCAAGGCTATTTCGGTATGGCTACTGCAGTTGGTCTTGTGTCATCGATCATTAGTCTCCTGCTCGTCGTGTCGACAAACACATTCTCCAAGAAAATCAACGGTGAGGGGCTGTGGTGACAAATGAGAGCAACTATGCTTGAACGGATCGGACAGTGGATTATTGTAATCCTTCTAGTAGTCATGTGCGTTTCTATTATTTATCCATTTGTTTATATGCTGGCTATTTCGCTTAACACGGGGGCAGATGCTGCAAAAGGTGGCGTTTATCTCTGGCCGCGGTCCTTTACCTGGATCAACTATGAGATTGTGCTTGGAAATCAGGTTATCCGCCATGCTTATCTGATCACCATTGCAAGAACGATTATTGGGACAATTGGCGGGCTAGCCATTACTCTTGCAGCTGCGTACGGATTATCGTATAAACGTCTTCCGTTCCGAAATGGCATCCTGACTTATATTCTCTTGACGATGCTGTTCAGCGGTGGATTAATTCCCTTCTATATTCAATTGTTTAAACTCGGACTTACCAATACGTTTTGGGTGTACGTCATCCCTGGACTTTTCTCAGCTTGGAATATGTTCGTCATGCAGAAGTTTATACAAGGTATTCCTGAAGCATTGTTCGAGTCCGCTGAATTGGACGGAGCTGGTCCCGTTCGGATTTTGATTCAAATTATCGTACCGCTCTCAAAACCGATGCTTGCCGCTCTTGGACTCTTTACGGCAGTTGGTCATTGGAACGACTGGTTCTCAGGCGCCTTCTATGTGACGAGCCAGAACCTGATTCCGGTTCAAACCTTCCTGCAGCAACTGCTGACAGCGCAAGACTTATCCGCGATCATGAGCTCTAACCAAAATCAGGAAGTGCTGGCACGAAGCTCGATGGATAATATTACGCTAATGTCAGTCAAAATGGCTACGGTGATGATCAGTGCACTTCCGATTCTTGCCATTTATCCATTCCTGCAGAAATATTTTGCCAAAGGCGTTTTGATCGGATCGGTCAAAGGCTGAATCACTCTCGGGTATAATTGATCTACCATATACCAATTTGTTGATAGACTCGAAGAAAAAGGGGAGAAAGAAGCATGAAATTTAAAAAAAGCAGTATCGCAGCTCTAACCCTAGCCGCCACATTAAGCATAACGGCGGGATGCTCTAGTAACAGCAACACAACTCAGAATAACTCGAGTACAGCAGCTAATTCAACAAATACGAAAACGACCGACAGTTCGGGTAAGTTCAAGCTTTGGCTGGGCTGGACGGCAACGATTAATAATGACAGCCTAGTTCAGCAATATTGGAAAACAGAAGAGCCAGGAGTCGACGTTCAGCTCGAAGCGACACAGGGAGATGTCTTGACAGCGCTTAATCTGAAGCTTAATACTGGCGGGTTTGATGATGCAGCTATTTTCAGCCGTAATCAGGTGATTGATGATGCGATGAAGCGTTCAAATCTTATTCAGCCTCTTGAGCAGTACTTTAACATGCCGGATAAATATCCAAGCCTGGCGGCCATTCCGAAGGAATTTCTGGAGCAGATGAAAGATGCGGACGGACATATTTGGTCACTTCCTTCTTACTTCGATATTAATCCGTCTGAACCATGGCCGGGGTGGTCATCCAGTGCATGGTTTATCCGGACTGATGTTCTCGAGAAGGTTGGAATGACGGAGAATGATCTCACTACCCTTGATGGTGTAGAAACTTATCTGAAGAAAGCCGCAGAGCTTAAGGATGAGTCAGGCAAGAGCCTGCTGCCGCTGGGTATTCTTACGGATAAGAACGATGAAAATGCGGTTCTGGCTGCATTTGGCGTGACGGTTGCAACAGCAGGCGGGGTTACTCCGGTGAAGCAAGAGGGTGACAACTTTATCTTTATGTATGATAATCCAGGCTTCAAAGAAGCTTACAAATGGATGAACCGTTTATACCAGGAGAAGCTTATTGATCCTGAGGCATTAACGGATAAAAGTGAGCGCTATATTGAAAAAAATAAAAATGGCCGATATGCGATGAACATCGGAAGCTTCTGGGATTTTGATGCTTCCTTATGGGAACAGCTGGATGGTCCAACAGCACCAGGCTGGTTCTACAAACCGATTCCTTTCCCGCAAATTGAAGGTGTGAATGGGCTGGGTACTACCCAAGTGATCAATCCTTATCCAGGCTATGATACTTATATTAGCAAGAATACGAAAAACCTTGATGCGATTCTTAAATTTTATGATTATACCTTAACACCGAAGCCAGAGCAGAATATGGTCGTCAATGAAGGACCGGCAGGGAAATATTGGGGTTGGGTAGATCAGCCGTACGGCAAGTGGGCATTTACAGATGAGAGCTACAAAGCGCTGCGCAACTCGGGTGACCAGGCTAAGAAAGCGCAAGTGACGCCAGAACTGTATATGACTTCGAACTACAGCAATGAATGGTATGCTTGGTGGACCAATGAACAGACTCATGCCGGCGGTGTAAAAACAGGAGAGTTCTCGCAAGAGATTGCCAAGATGGGAGCTACTCGTGTTGCTGAAAATTATGATATGGTAAAAGCAAAATCAGGCGGCGTTTGGGAAAAATATGCACCTGAGCTAGCTACCGTGTATAAAGAGTACCGTGCAAAACTGCTTATGGCGAAGGACGATGCACAATTCGAGAAAGCATGGACTGAATTCACCTCTGCGCTTGAAAAGCGTGGACATTGGAGCGACCTTAAGACAGAGTGGAATGAGTTATACAAAGCGATGAGCAATAAATAAAAAGAGATAAACGCATATCAAGGAGCAGCCCTTTATTGGGATGCTCCCTTTGCAGTTTCCCGTAAAAATAACGATACCGGGCGAAGAATGGGAGAAATGCCTGATGCGACGCTGGATTGAGAGAAATACGATCCGATTGACCCGAACGATGAGTCTGCGCGGCAAAATTGTTTTGCTATACGGGCTTATCGTGGTTATACCTACCATTATTTTAGGGATCGGCGCAGGGTACCTGGCTCTTCAGAACGTCAGGGACAATTATATCGTCACGATTAACGAAGCCGTTCGTCAGACAACGCAGAGCGTTGAGTTCCGCAAACAAAGCTATGATCTTCTTGCGAATCGGACGGGGACGGACGGAGAGCTTATTTCCAGACTGAGCCGAACCTATACCAATTGGTCGGAACAGCTGGAATCGGTCAATTATATTGATCGTTCCTTTCAGGTAATGAGCCGCTATTTGCCTGGTATTGAAAATTTCCGGATTTATCATGACAATGAGACTCTTACGGAAGATGGAGGACTGTTATGGAAGCCGTCTGACCGGACTTTAAATCATACTGACGAGAAGTCCTGGTATGAAGGTGTAATGGCTTCACCTTTTGCTTTACAATGGTCAGATGCCCCCGGGGAACATGCACAGCTCGCAGTCTCCCGAAAGATTACGAATGCTACGGGCTATACCTATGGCGCTATCTATATGCTGCTGGATTATAACAGCGTGTTTGGCGAGTTGATGGACCGCCCCTTCAAAGGCTCAGGCAGCCTGTATTTATTAGATGAGAATGACCGGATTATTGCGGCCTCAGACCGTTCATTGATTGGGAAGCCGGTTGAAGCGACTTCACTTTCCAAGCTATGGGCAAGTAGTGAAGGAGCAGAGAGCCTTACTAATAATGGCGAATACTTTACGGTCCGTCACATTAATGGCGAATGGAAGGTCGCTGCGCTTATCCAGATGCGTCAAATGGAAAAGCAGTCCGCCTTAATTGTCTACAGCATTGTTGCTATCACGGTCTTTTTCCTGTTCTTCTCTATGTTCCTTGTAATGATCGTACTGAAAAACGTTGTTTTCCGTATTCGCAAGCTGGGCCACCGGATGAGCGATATTGCTGAGGGGGACTTTGACGTATCTGTGCAGAGCAGAAGCAGGGATGAGCTTGGGGAACTGGAAATGATGTTTAACCAGATGACGGGAAAGCTTGGATCAGTTATTGATATGCTTAGTAGTGCCAAATTACAGGAGAAGGAATCATCATTCCGGGCACTCCAAGCCCAAATCAATCCTCATTTTATATATAATTCGCTTAGTTTGCTTCAGTGGCGCGCTCTCGACCAAGGAGATCAGACGCAGGTAGAGACCATTGAAGCGTTAACGACTTTTTACCGGTTCGCCCTAGATAACACATCTAATGTGACGCTAATCCATAAAGAATTGGAACATGTGAGGGCTTATCTGGATATACAACAGCTGCGTTATCCTGGTCGTGTCCGAATCGATTGGGAGATTGATGAGGATGTAATAGAGCTCTACTCCATTAAGCTGATTTTGCAGCCTATTGTGGAGAATGCATATATTCACGGAAAGATCTTTACCCGGCCTAATGCTTATATTGCAATTCGTATCAAACGGTTAAATAATCATGTCCAATACGAAGTAAGAGACAATGGTATAGGGATGGATACCGAGACTCTGACCCTAATTAAAAATGGTGAAAAAGCGGGAAAAGGAAACGGATTTGGGCTTTTAAATATTAGAGAGCGTCTTCATTTGTATTTTGGCCACGCCGGACAATTACAAGTAGAGAGTAACGCTGAGACAGGAACGATTATTAGGATTGAGATGCCTGTCTATACACATAAACCGCATATTCAACGGGAGGGATAATCATGCTTCAAGTACTTATCGTAGACGATGAACCGTCACATGTTCAAGGATTGGTAAGGCATATCCCTTGGGCTAAACTTGGGTACTTGATCCCGCTTACAGCGGAGTCGGGTGAAGAAGCTATTCCTATTCTTGAAGCGGGTCCAGTCGATGTACTGATTACCGATGTATCTATGCCCGGTATGAACGGGATTGAGCTCGCTGCCGAAGCCAAATTGATTCATCCAGACATTCAAATTCTGGTTATAAGCGGATACAATGAGTTCGAATTTGCACAAGAAGCAATTGAAGTAGGGGCAAAGGGCTATGTACTGAAGCCTCTCAAATTATCGGAAATTGAACGAAAGCTGACCGCATTTCGGCAAACGCTAGAGAGTATAACTCAAATCAATGAACAGACTATTAAACTCAAGGAGATTGTCTCGGATAGTCAGGAAATGCTAAAGGATACATTTATTTTCGATATTCTGGAGGAAGAGCCGATGGAGGAGGAATCTTTAAACTCCTGGTGCCAGATGCTTAATCTGCCAAACCAGCCATCTGAAGGAATACAACTGATTACAGCTATAATCGATAACTACTCGGATTCTTCTGGTAGCGATGCACAGAGCAAGCTTATGCTTGGTTCAGCACTTCTGCAATCGGTTTCAGTGGGGCTAAAGGATTTGGGTAATGTTCTGGTCTCCAAGACTAGACCTGACCAGGTTGTGGCTATTCTTATAAATCCGTCGATAGATAAAAGAAGCAATATCGATAAACAAATGAGATTCGTACAAGATTATATGAGTAACAGCTATGGGGTATCGGTTTCAGTTGGCATCAGCCGTTGGGGGTATGAATGGCGGGAAATGAATCAGATCTTCAGGGAAGTCAAATTTACGATTGCGGATGTCCGTCAAAGCGGTAACGGATCTATCACGTATGTGGGAAATACAGAGCGAAAGGCATTCGAGGACTATCGAATGCAAGAAAACATGCTGCCCGATTTATTAATGCTTGCAGAAAGCGATGACCCCCTTCCTTTAGTAGATAAGGTAGGACAGACGTTTAAGGAATTGGAAAACAGCGGACATAACATGGCCTATATTCAGTCTCTTAGTATAAGCCTTCTCGGGGAGCTGTCGCGTAAAGTATGGCAGGATACAGAAGAGATCAACTTTCTGAACAAACGTGCTTGGCATAGACTTTTGGATTGCAAAACGATTGATATGATGAAGGACATTGTTATCGATTATATCCGCTCGGCTAGTATGCTTGTGAGGAAAGAGCGGTCGCTCCAGCAGCATCACCTGATCAGTCGTATCGTTTCTAGTATGGAAGAGCAGCTGCCGATCAGTATGACAGTGAAACAGCTTGCAGAACAGTTTCATATCAGTGCAGGACATCTGAGTGTGTTGTTTAAGAAAGAAACGGGGCTAACGATCTCTGATTTTGTTAAAAACCTGAGGATGAAAAAAGCGAAGGAGATGCTGCAGGTTCCGACTATTAAAATTTATGAGGTGGCAGAAAAGGTAGGGTTTCAAACGCCTGCGTACTTTACCTATCAATTCAAGAAAAATGAAGGCTGTACACCCCAGGAATATCGCGACCGCTTTTATGTATAATATTTCCTGCAGGATGCGAAGAGCGGAAATCTATCTATCCGCTCTTTTTTGCGCCCAGCAATAATTATACGAGCCGTTTGCAGTTGAATCATATGAGGGAACTCCTGGTTATTACTTCATTTAAGGTCTATATAACTTCCGGTAAGTCTCGGGCGTCATGCCTTCCTTCTGGCGAAAGGTAGAGACGAAGTGACTTGCATCTCTGAACCCGACCGCTTCACCTATGCGGCGTACGGTCCAGTCTGGCCGGGAAGGCAGCCATTCCTTCGCCTTGCGGATTCTGAGCTGAATGAGATAAGAGTAAGCAGTTTGGCCAAACAGCTCGCGGAATCTTTCATTCAGCTGCCGCTCTCCGATGCCAAGCTGCGCTGCCATATCCGATAATCCGATCTCCGGATTGGCGAATTCCTTTTCCAGCCACTCCAGCAGGACTTGATTCCGCTCCAATCGTTTGGACATAGAAGGCCGATTGTCTGTACGGGCATCCGTACGAAGCAGGGTAAGGAATTGATATAGATCTGCTGATGACTGCCAGCCGGAAGGATCGCTTCCGGTTTCAGCAAATGTTAGCATATCGTTCAACTGGTTGGAAATCCGATTATTACCGGCTTCCCATTGAAAATGTTCAGCACCGCTCCATCCAAACGACGGGACCAAACTTGCAGTCATACTGCCGTGAAACGTAATATAACCAGTCTGCCATAGTCCATTTCTTGCTTCATAACGATGAGGGGTGCCAGGTGCAAGAAGGACGCCAGATCGCTCGGTCATTCTCCAGGTTTGACCATTCGCCTGCAATTCTCCTTCTCCATGAATGGTATGAAGCCAGTGGAAATAGGGATATCCGTCAGGTCTGTCCAAAGTCTCTTGATCGGGATTAAATCCGATGGTTTCCAGCTGTAAAGGCAGTGGTTCTGAGGGGAAAGCGGGAACGACACGTCGCATCATAGCGGACCTCCGTATTTTTATATATGATATCGGTTATTTTATATAGGATATAGTAATTATAACGCTTACAATAAAAATATCTAATGCAGTTTTATCATATACGAAGAGGTGTGACAAGATGATTAATACAAAGAAACCAAAGATATGGTACGGCGGAGATTATAATCCGGATCAATGGGAGAAGGAAGTTTGGGACGAAGATTTACGTATGTTCAAGCTTGCTGGTATCGATGTGGCAACGCTGAACGTATTCGCATGGGCGAAAAATCAGCCTGATGAGGACACGTACGATTTTGGCTGGCTCGATGAGGTGATGGATAAGCTTCATGCAGACGGAGTTGGTGTTTGTCTTGCGACTAGCACTGCTGCGCATCCTGCTTGGATGGCACGTAAATATCCGGATGTCCTGCAAGTTGATTTCAACGGTAATAAACGTAAGTTTGGCGGACGACATAATTCTTGTCCGAACAGCCCAACGTTCCGTAAGTATTCGGTGCGGATGGCGGAGAAGCTGGCAGAGCGTTATAAGGATCATCCAGCATTGCTTATTTGGCACATCAATAATGAATACGGCGGGGCAGGCAATTGCTACTGCGACAATTGTGAAGCTGCCTTCCGTGTGTGGCTGAAGGAACGTTACGGTACAATTGAAGCGGTAAACCGTGCTTGGAATACAGCGTTTTGGGGTCATATTTTCTATGATTGGGAAGACATCGTACTGCCGAGCGGCCGTAGTGAAGAATGGTACGGTGCAAACGGCCGTACAGATACGAACTTCCAAGGGCTTTCACTTGATTACATGCGTTTCCATTCCGACAGCCTGCTAGACTGCTACAAGCTGGAATATGAAGCGGTCAAGAAGCTGACGCCAGACATTCCAGTTACAACTAATCTAATGGGTGCCTTTAAGAAGCTTGATTATCATAAATGGGCCAAACATATGGATGTCGTATCATGGGACAACTATCCAAGGTTTGATACGCCGCACAGCTACACCGCAATGATGCATGATTTGATGCGTGGTCTAAAGGATGGTCAGCCGTTTATGCTGATGGAGCAGACCCCAAGCCAGCAGAACTGGCAGCCTTACAACTCGCTCAAGCGTCCTGGCGTTATGAGATTGTGGAGTTATCAAGCGGTAGCGCGTGGTGCGGATACCATTCTGTTCTTCCAGCTGCGTCGTTCGGTTGGGGCGTGTGAGAAATATCATGGAGCTGTAATTGAACATGTTGGACATGAGCATACGCGCGTATTCCGCGAATGTTCGGAGCTTGGTGCAGAGCTTGGAAAGCTTGGAGATACGCTTCTTGATTCCAGAGTGAAGGCAAAAGTTGCGATTCTGTTCGACTGGGAAAACTGGTGGGCGATTGAAATGTCCAGCGGCCCAACGATTGCCCTCAAATATGTAGAGGAAGCTCATAAGTTCTACGATGCCCTTTACCGTGCGGGAATTGCAGCTGAGGTGGTAAGTGTTGAAGCGGATCTCAGCGGTTACGATCTTGTTATCGCACCAGTTATGTATATGGTGAAGCAAGGTGTAGCAGATAAGCTGGAGAAATTCGTTGAAGCGGGTGGTTCGGTCATTTCGACCTACTTCAGTGGTATTGTTAATGAGACCGATCTCGTTACACTAGGTGGTTATCCTGGCGAGCTCCGGAAACTGTTTGGCATTTGGGCAGAAGAAATTGATGCATTGCTTCCTAGCCAGCGTAACCGGATTATTCTATCGGATAACACGCTTGGCTCGAAGACGGAATATGAGTGCGGGATGATCTGCGATCTCATTCACTCCGAAGGCGCCGAAGTAAAAGCCGTATATGGGGATGACTTCTATCGTGGTATGCCGGCCCTTACTGTTAATAAGTTTGGTGCAGGCGAAGCTTGGTACTTGGCGACAAGTCCGGAAGCAGCGTTCCTGCAAGAGTGGCTGCCTCAGCTATGTGCAGCGCGAGGTATTGAACCTCTCGTTCCTACTACTCCAGAAGGTGTGGAAACAACTATTCGCACCAAAGACGGCCAGGATTTCTTGTTCGTACTGAATCACAAAGCAGATTCAGTTACAGTCGATCTAGGCGAACAATCAGGTATCAACCTGCTGACCGACCTCCCAGTACAAGGCGGCCAAACGGAGCTCGCAGGCTACGACGTGCAAATCATCAAACTTAACAACTAAACAGAAAGCGGCAGCCTAATGGCTGCCGCTTTTATAATCTAATTAGCCGTGCGGTTCTAGCTGCACGGCGAACTTTGTCTGTAGGATCTTCAGATGTAACTTAACATTTAAACCAGAACGTAGTATTTCGAATGATTCTGTAGAAGCGTAGCGTTCGCATTTGCTAGGGGATTCCAACCTTAACATATAAATTCAAGGAATTCCCTAGCAACAGCGATCGGAAGAACATTCGAAATAGGGAGTCCAAGTTTAATCGTTGATTTACAATGAAGACTTCCGGTAATCAGTAGGAGTCAAACCAACATTCTTTTTAAAAGCAATATTAAACGAGTCGATACTGGTATAGCCAACAAGCTCGGCAATAATGGCAATCTTCTGACTGCTGCTGCGCAGCAGCTCACAGCTTTTCCGGATACGAAGGCTTTGCAGGAAAGTGCCAAAGGTTTGATCCGTATACTTCGTAAAGAGCCGCTGAAGCTGCCTCGAGCTCCATCCCGACACGCGGGACAGCTCGGACAGCGTAACGGCTCTATTATAGTTTTGCTCCATATAATCCATCACAAGATGAAAGCCCTCTGATTCAGGCAGACGCTTGTCTTTTTCTTCAAACTTCCGCCTGTAAACCGTAACGATCAGCTGATTCAACAAGGCATACAGCATCGTTTTGGAACCAATCCTATTCTCGGACATTTCCTGGTACAGCTCCAGCATAATCCCCTCAATTGCCCCATCATGGTCAAAGACAGAGTAATAGGAAGAGGCATGGCTCACAAGAGAAGTAAGATGCTCTTGAACAGGCTGCTCTAGAAAAGCCGATAGTTGCCCTAGCAGATGTTGATCAAACAGGCAATTATAGACGACGGGTGGTTTACTAGTCCGTTCTGTTGTAGCAGGCCGAAACACATGAGCAGCTCCAATTGGAATAACGAAGAGCATTCCTTTATGAATAGGAAACGTGTCCTGCCCGATATGATGGAAGCCGCTTCCTTCTGCTACGTAACTAAATTCAATGAAATCATGAGCATGATAGGGGACCATAAAATCTTCCGTAAATCGGTTGACCAGCATATGCAGGTTTTCCTGAAGAAAATGTTGACTCTCAAATACCTCATAGGAGCGGTTCATAGGTCGGCTCATTCCTCGCGTCTGATATACATGTAGTATAACGTGTCTATGATCGTAATGTCATGATTACAGGGGTAAAATGTCCTTTTCAGCCGGGAGTCCAGATTATACAGCCTATATAATGGAACCATACTACAGCTATGGCCTCCGCTGCGTGCCGAGGCTCTGAAAGGATGAGTTCGAGATGCTTCAAAGCTCTGAATGGATCTGGTACCCGGGAGATTTTGAGATTTATCATCATTTGCTGCTGAATACCCGCCGGGAAGAACGGTATCATCAATGGCCAGCTTTCTGGCGGTTGGACGACTGCTATCATAATGTAAAATTCCGCAAAGAAGTACAATGTGATACTCCTGAAGAAATGACGGTGTATGCACATGGCAGTGGAGTCATTTGGGTAGATGGAAAAAGGTATCCTTTTGAAAAACCGATCAACCTCTCAACCGGCAGTCACACAATCGAGATTATGGTGGCACGTACGGATGGTTTGCCTTCTATCTTCATTGAAGGACAACAAAGTGCGAGTAATTCATCTTGGGAGGCAAATGATTACAGCATCGACTGGCTGCCAGCCGGATGTAATGGCTTGTACCTTAAGAAAGAGGATGATCCTGCTATTTTTGCTTTCCAGTATGAGGAGATCCTCCCTCTATCTATTGAGCAGGGAGAAGAGGGACTTCTGTACGACTATGGGAAAGAAACCTTCGCCGCGCTGATGTTTGAGAACGTCCAAGCCACTAAGGACATACAGCTTTTTTATGGCGAATCAATAGAAGAAGCTTTGGATACAGAACATAGCATTATTATTGATACAATTCCGGCAGCAAGTGCCTCGTATCATTGTCATCCCCGTGCTTTCCGGTATTTATTTATAAAAGGTGCAGAGAAGGAGCAGTTCAAATTAACAGCTAAGTACGAATATTTGCCGCTTGAGCAAAAAGGAAGCTTTACGTGCTCGAATGATCTGATCAACCGGATCTGGGAGACGGCGGAGTATACGCTGCACCTCAACAGCCGCGAGTTCTTTCTTGACGGGATCAAGCGGGACCGGTGGGTATGGTCGGGAGACGCTTATCAGAGTTATCTAATCAATAACTATTTGTACTTTGATCCGGCTATTACAAAGCGGACGATTATTGCCTTGCGGGGAAAAGATCCAATCGTTAGGCATATCAATACGATTATCGACTACTCCTTCTACTGGCTGATGAGTGTTTATGATTATTATGAAACGACAAAAGATATAGATTTTATTACCATGATCTATCCTCGGATGAAGTCCATGATGGAGTATTGTATTTCACGAACAGATGAAGACGGTTTCATCCGCGGAAGAGAGGGAGACTGGGTATTCATCGACTGGGCGGAAATTGATAAGACTGGTGCAGTGAGTGCCGTTCAAATGCTGTACGCGGAAAGTCTTAAGGCGGTATGGGCTTGCGGAGAACTGATTGGCGCTGGTGAAAAACGTTATTTGGAGCGTTACGAGCAGTTAAAAGCCCGAATTAATGAATGCTTCTGGGACGAAAAGCGGGGAGCCTACATCGACAGCTTTGAATCAGGCAAACGTAATGTTACGCGGCATGCTAATATTTTTGCATTATTATGGAATTTGGCTGATTCGAAGCAGCGGGAGAGCATCATCACAAATGTGCTTCTTAATGATGAAGTTCCTCAGATCAGCACGCCCTACTTTAAGTTTTACGAGCTGTCTGTGATGAGCCGGATTGGTCAATTGGATTATGTGTCTAGGCAGATACAGGATTATTGGGGCAGCATGATGAAGCTGGATGCTACGACCTTCTGGGAGGAATATAACCCGGAGATCACCGGTCCTGAGCGGCTTAGTATGTACGATGATCGTTATGGCAAAAGCTTATGTCATGCATGGGGAGCAAGTCCAATCTATGTATTAGGACGGTATTATCTTGGCGTGTATCCAACATCGCCGGGTTACGAGAGTTATGTTGTAGAGCCGCAGCTTGGCGGATTAGAATGGATAAAAGGTACGGTTCCCGTCAACGGAGGAACCGTATATGTCGAGTTGACACAGGATGCTCTTGAGGTGAAGTCCGATCTGGCCGGAGGAGTGGTACGGATTAATGGTCAGGATTATCCTCTTTCCATAGATGTACCATTTGTACTGAGCTTGAGCTAGCTGAAAGACTTATATTGAGATGCCAAAACGAGGCCGTCTCAAAGGAGCTGCTTGCTTGTGAGGCGGCTCGCATCAATTTCTATAGAAATAGCAGTGCAAGGGCTATCCCTGCACTGCTATTTTTTTTTTAGATCTCTTTTAATAAATTGTGGGCTAGCGAAAGCCACCCGACCTCAAGACTAACTTTCTGCATTAACCCAGATAAAAAGGGGACCCGATCGTCATATTAAGGACTTATGGGATTTCTTGTTCATTCGGAAAATTAATTAATCGTATAATAGCAATAGGATTGGGCTTCCTGGATAAGATCTTGTTGCTTCAGCTTATTGTCTGCTCCGGTGCTCTCATACATATCTAATAATGCAGATGATGCTAGTTCTTTTCTTATCAAATCCCAGCAATGATCGTGGAGCCGAACGGATTCGAGGCATTTTGCTAAGGAAAGACCTTTCCATCTGGTGAAAACAGTTGCCCATTGAAGGGGATCAACATGCCGGTATTCAGGAGGAATGGGACAGGATGCCCAACCTGACATGCCGCTGCTATAGAGATGAAGCCATAGGATACGAGGTTGATTTGCTGCCAAATATGTAGGAAGAGCTGGATTGCATATAAAGATTTCGATATAGGATATTTTCTGATTAACTAGTAAATGAAAAGGGATAGGCTCAGCGGTTACGATCATAGGATCACTCCTGTTTCTGATATAAGAGGAATAATACGCCTCCTGCCCTTCATTGTAAAATGCAGAAATAGCTTTGTTTTACGTTTTTTGACTGTTTAATCCCCATGGAAACGGATTCATTTTATGCCATTATTCAAATGGATAGCTCTTGCTTCGGAAAGCATGGAATCTCATCGAAAGCGGGACCTGTTCATTATACGTATGGGAAATCAATTAGGGAAATAGACCCAGTGATTCTTTATAGTGTATAATTATCCAATATTGAATGTAGTACGGGCTCCTTTTTAAAAAATTTAAAGCGCTTTCAAAAAATCACCCTAGTGTAACTCCATTGCCATAATGATAGACGATAGGAGGACGGGCAGATGAAAAGATTCCCCATGATGCTTCAATTGATCTTGATTCTGATCTGTGTCATGGCTATTCCGACTGCCATTCTGACCTGGTATAGCGGGACACGCATATTAGGGTATTCGGAAAGCGCTATTGCGGACACCTCACTTGCAGGACTTAATGCGAACCGCGAGCTTAACGAGAATGCGATGAATAATCTGGCTCAGGATGCAGTACAGCTGGCTGGGACGAATATTTTTGATCGTATTCGCAGCTTCAAAACCTACTCGGAGCTTAACTCGGATTATATTGATGTAATCAGCGCGCTTAAAATATTGAATGAACTGGTAAGCCTAAACCATCGGGTGGACGGCGTATATTCCACGTACTTCCTGCTTGAGGGTGCCAATTATGTGGTGTCTAGCGACAGAGGAATTACGACACTCGACCGCTATGAACCGATTGATTGGCTGGAGAAGGCGCTTGAAGGACGAAGAGGAATTGGCGGAGTATGGTACCCTCGTCAACTGGATTCCGGGATCAAAGTGGTATCCTATGTTCTGCCATTGAACCGTCTGTCAACGACAACAAGAGGAACGATTGTGGTTAATTTGCGTGAGAGTCAGATTGGGGATTACCTCAGCTCATCGGAGCCTGGTGCAGAAGGCTTTATGCTCCTGAAATCCGACGGCACCATCATCTCTCATAATGATAAGTCATTGCTGCTGACCGATGGCAGCAAGCAGCCTTTTATCCAAGACATATTACGCAATCAAGTAAGAGAAGGTTATGCTTTCCATGTACTCGAAGGAGAGCGGCTGCTGTATACCTGGTCGCGCTCGGCGCAGCTTGGCTGGTGGAATGTGAACATCTATTCAATGGATGAGCTGATGACTAAGACGTACAGCCTGCAGCGGAGTATTATTCTTATAACGGGAATTATTATATTTGCGGGGACCATCCTTGCTGTCTTGCTCGCAACTTGGTTATCCCAGCCGATCAGGAAGCTGGTCAGGACGATGCGTGAACGAAGTAATCTTGTTGGTTCGAACAAGAACGAGCTCGCATTTCTGGAGTCAGCTTTTAAGCGGATGCAGGAGGAAGAGGAAGGGCTGCATACCTTGCTGCAAGAACGTGAGCAGGATACACGCAGCTTGTCCATCCATCATTTGCTGCGCGGTGAAGTAAAGAAACCAATTGCAGAGATGTTTCCGGAGCGTTATTTCGTGGTAGCGATTGTTTCCATTGACCGTTTCAGGCGGTATGTAAGCAAGAACAATCCGGAGACAAGAAGTTATCAACGTTATCTGCTTCTCTCCAAATGCGAGAGCTTATTCCCGGAGGGTGTATTTGCACGAGGTATCTATCAAAACGACGGCTGCTTCGCTTTCATCATCAATTACGGGCAAGATGAGCTGGAGAATGGGGCAAACGGAATAAAAGGAGCTCTTATACAGATTAGAGATACTGCATTGGATTTGCTTGGTCATTCTGTGACGACTGGTGTAAGCAGCCAAACGGAATTTAGCGACATGATTCCTGAGCGAGTGGCGGAAGCAACAGAAGCAATCAAGCATCGTATGACCAAGGGCAGTGGCTGCATCTTTTATTGGAAGCAGGAAGAAGAGCGCAGCAGGAAATATATATATCCGACGAATAGTGAGCGGCGAATCGTTAATTTTCTGGATCGGGCAGATCTTGATAGTATCTTGATGGAGCTGGAAAGTATCAGCAGTGAGATCCACTCGGATGAGTACATTTCTTACGATAATATTTTGTTTATTTACAATCAATTGATTGGCGTCACGGTCAAGCATCTTCGGGAGAACAATATAAGTACGTCCAGAATTTTTGCAGGGCGGGGCAATATTTACTCAGCGATTGCTTCCATAGACACGCTTGATGAGCTTGAAAAATATATTCGTGATTTCTTTACCGAGATTGCGCAGCATCTTGCACGCAGTACAGGAACAGGAGAAGCCAATCATGGTGACCGCATCATTGGGTATCTGGAACAAAATTTCTGCAAAGAGATTGTGTTCGAAGAGATGGCGAAGGAGATTGGCATTAGTTATTCCTATATGCGGAAGATCGTTTATGAGTTAACCGGCAAAAGCCTAATTGATTATACGAATCAATTACGGATTGAGAAGGCAAAGCAGCTGCTCCTGGAATCAAAAATGACGATTAGTCAGATTGCCACGGAAGTTGGCTACTTTAATGTTCAAAGCTTTAACCGGTTTTTCCGTAAGTACGAAGGGATGCCTCCAAGCAGCTATAAGACGTCGAGATCCAAGACATCGTGAGGTAAATAGGAAGGAACAGAGCTGTCATGCCGCTGCAGGACAGCTTTTATTTTTGCTCATACCTATCAGAATTGATCATTATCCGCACTATAACGGCAAAAATGAAGCGTTTACAATCAAAAATGACAGGGAGAATCAATTCTTAAGATTTACCACTGAAAAGAGGCGAGGGTATGATGATGACAGCCTCGACAATGTATGGTGCGAACAATAGACGGGGGGAAGTTAATCGCTGAGGGGGTGAGAATGTGAAAATTGAAAGCGCTTCACACCAAAATGAAACCGCGCTAAAAAGTATTCAATTAAACAAACGCGGAATGATGCATTATCTCCGGCGGGATTGGCAGCTTTATTTACTTCTATTAATCCCGTTGTCATTTGTACTGGTCTTCAAATACGCACCGATGTCCGGGCTCATCCTAGCATTTAAAAACTATAAGATTGCAAAAGGGTTCTGGGGCAGCGAGTGGGCAGGCTTTGAAATATTTAGAGAAATATTCGCCAAGCATGATTTTGGCCGTGCGGTCCGCAACACGATTCTGCTTAACAGTCTTGACCTCTTATTCAGCTTTACAATGCCAATCGTGCTTGCACTGCTGCTTAATGAGGTCAGAGGTGTAAGGTTCAAGCGTATTAACCAGACTTTGCTGTATCTGCCGCATTTTCTGTCCTGGATTATTATCGGTGCAATTGCTTATCAGCTGCTCAGCGAGAGTAACGGCGCGATCAATAATCTCATTGCTATGATGGGTGGCGACCGGATTCCGTTCCTGCAGGATGACTCCAACTGGCTGATCAGTTATCTGGCTATTGGTGTCTGGCAGAGTATGGGATGGGGAACCATCATCTACCTTGCTTCAATCAGCAGCATTAACCCGGAAATGTACGAAGCAGCAATCGTTGACGGTGCTGGGCGATGGCGGAAGGTATGGAATGTTACTTTGCCATCAATTCGTGTGACCATTGTAACGTTGCTTATTATGAACCTAGGCAAGGTTATGGAAGGCTCGTTCGAACGGGTATTTGCTCTGCAAAACAAGGCTACAACAGAGTACACGGTTACGATCCCTGTATTGGTGTACCGCTGGGGGATCGAGAGCGGGAACTTCAGCCGGGCAACGGCGCTTGGGTTATTCCAGGCGGTCATCGGGCTTGTACTGGTACTCGCTGCCGACCGTATTGCGAAGAAGCTTGGCGAAGACGGACTGTTATAGAAAGAAGGTGAGAGTCATGAAAACATCTAGCAGCACACTTGCTGTTCATCGCAAAAGGCGTTTTGACATTTGGGATGTGCTGATCCACCTCTCTCTGATCATCGCCTCGCTGGCCTGTTTATTGCCGTTCCTGCATGTGGTATCAAAGTCATTAAGTGAGGATGCTTTTGTTATTGCGAACAAAGTATTCATCTGGCCGGAAGGGTTCACCCTTGGTGCCTATGAGAAAATTTTCGCAGATCACAGTATTCTTCGCTCGCTGTATGTATCGGTCCTCGTTACGGTGTTATTTACCGTGCTGGGGATGATCCTCACCATTTGTGCAGCTTATCCTTTATCCCGCAAGCAGCTCAAGGGACGTACGTTATTGACCTTTATCTTCATGTTCACTCTGTACTTCAGCGGGGGCATCATTCCCGAATATATGCTGATTAACAACTTAGGCCTGCTGGATACGATATGGTCCATTATTTTGCCGCCTGCGTTTAGCGCATTTAACCTGCTTATTATGAAGACGGCGCTTACCAGCAGTATACCGGATAGTCTAGAGGAGTCGGCACGAATTGATGGTGCGGGGCATTTCCGGATTCTCATCAGTATCGTGATCCCGCTGTCCAAGCCAATCATTGCAACCTTATCGCTCTTTTATGCGGTTGGACGTTGGAATACGTATCAGGATGCATTATTCTATATCAAGCAGAATGTGGATCTGAGACCTCTGCAGCTCAAACTGTATTACCTGGTCATTCAGGCGAGCGAAAGCTTCCAGCTGGAATCGACACAAGTATCGCTTAGTAATCCCGAAGTGCTGAAGGCATCTTGCGTTGTTTTTGCAACACTTCCGATTATCTGTGTGTATCCGTTTATTCAGAAGTATTTTGTCCAGGGCGTTATGCTTGGAGCCGTTAAGGAATAGCCTCGCATTGAAAATAATGAATTGGGGGAACAAGCAATGAGCAAAAAAGGTCTTGCATCCACACTAGTCTCGTTATTTATGGTAGCTGGTCTAATGGCGGGCTGCACGAATAACAACAATGGGAATTCTGCAAATAGCTCCACTGAACCTTCTCCATCGGCAAGTAATACAGCTAGTAATGTACCAAGCGACACGGCTGAAGGCAAATATCCGGATTACTCCAAAGGCTTCCCTGAGAAAGTAACTCTTCAAATTCCTGTCTATGAACGAGCATTTGAAGGCTGGAACGTAACCGACAACTATTATACTCGTTATATTCAGAAGGAATTTGGTGACAAAAACAACATTGATGTAAAATTCGTACCGATTACTAGAAGCAGTGAAGTAACGGACTACGAGCAGCTTCTTGCATCACACAAAGCCCCGGATATTATTTTCCATTATGACATGCCTCAGGCACTTGCCTACTATGGTGAAGATGTTATGCAAGAGCTGGACTATGATGAAATCGCGAACTACGCTCCTACGTACTGGAACAACATGAGTGAAACCATTAAACAGTATGGTGCGGTAGACGGCAAAAATGTATTCTTCTTCGCAGCTCGTCCAGCAGTGGATAACTTCGTAACACTAATTCGTAAAGACTGGGTTGAAAAGGTTGGTATGAAAGTGGAGGATCTGACCTCCCTGGAGAAATATAATGAAATGCTCGAGAAATGGAAAGCTGCTGGACTTGGTGTAAGCGGTGGATCCCTCCTGCAAAACAATTACACATACAACTATGCATTCCGTGATTGGCCGGTTGATCCGAAATACCGCGCTCTCTACTCCGATCTTGGTGTAGCAGATTTGACAACCAAAGATACAGAGGGCTACCTGCGTAACCTTAATCATCAATACAATGCCGGCTTGGTAGACAAGGAATTCTATCTGCGTAATGATGACGGCAAGATTAAAGCGGAATTCGTAGCAGGTAAAACAGGCACATACGGCTTCTACCTCGCTAGCAATACGGATGTTCTTACAGCTACACTGAAAAACAACCCGGATGCACAGTTTGCTGTTCTCCCAGGAACGGCCGGAGTTCCAGATGGTAAAAAAGCACAAGGACGCGCTTACTGGCCATTTGGCTTTATCATGGGTATCAACTACGAATCTACTGCTGAGGAACGTGCTGCTGTATGGATGTACCTCGAATGGATGAGCCAGCCGGAGAATTTGTTCTTCATGCAAAACGGTGTAGAAGGCCAGAACTATACACTAGATGGATCCGGTCTTGCTGTTAAGAATGCAGACTTCAAAGGGGAATCCGTTCTGTCGCAAAACAATAACAAAGACTACTGGGCTCTTGTAATTGAAGCTGCTCAATATGCAGATCCGGCGGTAACACGTAAAGCCTACCTGCAGAACTGGTCGCCTCCTGGCTACGAGAATCTGGCTGAAGAAGTATTAACTAACTATGACAAATATGCAGAATTCCGTACACCAGACGCGTTGTTCAGCGTTGTTCTCGAGAAAGTAAATGAGTACAAAGCCGATCTGAACTCTCTCTTCCAAGAGCTGTATGTGAAGGTTGTTCTTGCTCCTGAAGATCAGTTCGATAAAGTGTATGAAGATGCGAAGAAAACGTATATGGATGCTGGCTACCAAGAAATTCTGGATGAAAAACAAAAAGCGATTGACGCGGGCCAATTCAAGTAATTTCTAACGATCAGCTGTCAGAGCCCCTGCTTCCGGCGGGGGCTCTAGGCTTTGGATAATGGAGGATTGGATACGATGAAAATTGACGCGACAGCAATAGATTTGAAGCAGATCACTGGACAAGTGGTAGATTATACATTTGGGATGGATTTGACGTGGGATTGGCCGGGTGGAGTAGCCTTTTACGGTGTAAGCCGGGCATTCGAAGTAACAGGGGAAACGGCTTATCTGGAGCGAATGGCTGCATGGGTCGATGAATACATCGAAGCAGGCTTGCCTGGCTGGACAGTTAATACCTGTGCGATGGGGCATATGTTGATTACTCTCTATGAACAGACGCAGGACCAAAAGTATCTGGATATTATTATGAGCAAGGTAGACTATCTTGAAAATAAAGCCCTTCGATTCGGAGACCGGGTGCTGCAGCATACGGTTTCTGCCAAAAATGATTTTCCTGAGCAGTGCTGGGCAGATACCTTGTTTATGGCCGCGTATTTCATGCTTCGTGTAGGCGTGATGCTGAATAAGAAACATCTTATTGAAGATGCTCTGCATCAATTTTACTGGCATATTAATTACTTACAGGATGAGGATACCGGTTTGTGGTACCACGGCTATACCCATATTCAAAAGGATCATATGTCCGGCATGTACTGGGCACGAGCGAATGCTTGGGCTGCTTATACGATGTCGCAAGCGGCAAGGGGAGTACCAGAAGGTTATCTGTATCCCCCGATGATGCATATTTGGAGTTCTTTGCGAGACCAACTTGCTGCGATTAAGAAACTGCAGAAAGAGGATGGACTCTGGGGGACAGTTCTTGATTACCCAGAAGCTTATGGTGAGGTATCTGCGACTGCAGGTATTGCTGCCGCTATGGTGATGCAGAACAATCCGCTGCATGGCAAGTATGTGCAGAAGGCGTTAGATGGAGTATTAAATAATATTACGGGCAGCGGACGAGTCTTGAGTGTGTCTGGTGGAACAGCTGTGATGAATGACATCGACGGTTATCTGAGTATCAATAGAAAATGGGCGCAAGGCTGGGGGCAAGGGCTTACGCTCGCTCTGCTTGCGGCTGTGATGCAGAATGAGAAGAGATTTTCTTAATGAGGTGTTCGAACCGCAGGGGCTGTTGGCCTTGCGGTTTTTTCATTCAAGAGCAGATATTTTGTTTCGAAGTAGTCAATAATGTTTCTATAATATTTATTTGGACTATGTTCATTGGTATACTACAAGCAGATGATTGAAAAGGAGAGCTTTCTATGACCTATTCCTCCGAAACCGCAGGAGCTGCTGCTGCACATACAGAGAAAGAAGTCCTGCTGAATGAAATGTTTATTCAGATAGGTGTCATACAGAAAAAGTTTCAGTCTGAAGGCGAGGACGATGAAAAACGCTGGATGATGGCCCAAACGAGCGATGCCAAAGTTATTGAAATTTTGAAAGAGGCTACGGTTATCATGTTACATGTGATAGAGGCAGTTGGTGAGATGCAGCCGGTAAACGGAATTGCGATCTCGAAGCATTTTGGCATACCTAAGGGCAGTATCTCAAAAATTACACGCAGACTTGTTGAACAAGAGGTAATGCGCAGTGAATATTTGCCGGATAACAAGAAAGAGGTCTGGTTTTCCCTTACCCCGCTTGGTCAAAGCATATATGAAATCCATAAGCAGCTGCATTCCCACATCGAGCGCAATGTACGGAAATTTCTCGGGAAGTATAATGAAGAGCAGTTGAAATTTCTTGTGCAGTGTATGAAAGATACATCGGAAGTTTCTTGGGTTGAAGATCCTGCTGATGAGACAGAGCAGCAGGAGGAATCATCGAAAGAGGCAACTGTCATGAGTGATATGTGGATGCTGCTTCAGCAATTAGATGACCGCAAGCTGAAGAAGGCGAAGGAGTTAATTCAAGTCGCTTTCTTTGATTAGAGGGAAAAGGAAAAAACCTGCGGGATGATGTATTTCAAGTTATTTTGCCAGGTTTCTTGGACAGCCTATAGGATGTCTGGAAACCTTTATTTTTTTTGAAAGTTTTATAACTATCACAACAACAAAGAAATGAGTGGATACAGTTGATGAACAAAATCATTACTTTACGTTCCCGTCCGCAAGGATGGCCAACAGATGAAACGTTTGAATTCAAGGAAGCACAAGTAGAGTCACCTGCAGAGGGGCAGATTGTGGTTCGTTCCTTATATTTCTCCGTTGATCCTTATATGCGGGGAAGAATGAATGACTCCAAGTCGTATATCCCGCCTTATCAGCTTGGTGAAGCGATTGTTGGCGGTATCGTAGGGGAAGTTACGGAATCTCGTTCGGAAGCTTATAACCCTGGCGATAAAGTTATGGGGTATTTGGGCTGGAAGCTGTATAACGTGGTTGATGCAGCGGCTGTTCGCCGGATTGATGAGAATTTGGCTCCGCTTTCCGCTTATTTAAGCGTCATCGGCATGACCGGTTTAACCGCCTATTTCGGACTCATGGATATTGGCAAGCCTAAAGCTGGCGAGACGATTGTCGTTTCCGGTGCAGCAGGAGCAGTTGGATCCATCGTTGGGCAAATTGCCAAAATTCAAGGAGCACGGGTTGTTGGTATTGCTGGATCTGATGAGAAAGTTAAGCTGCTGACTGACAAGTTCGGCTTTGATGCCGCTGTTAATTACAAGACAGCTGGTGACTTGAAAGCGGCAATTGCCGAGGCATGTCCGAATGGTGTTGATGTGTATTTCGATAACGTTGGCGGTGATGTGACAGATGCAGTCATGAGCTTGCTGAATGACTATGCAAGAATTCCACTTTGTGGAGCCATCTCTGCTTATAACATGGAGGAGGGTGCGGATCTACGGCCAAGTATATTGACGAAGCTGATTAAGACTCGTTCCATGATTAAAGGATTTGTACTTAGCGATTATACTGATCGTCTAGAAGAAGGCGCCAAACAGCTTGGACAATGGTTGTCGGAAGGCAAGCTGAAATATGAGGAGACCATTATTGAAGGCTTCGATCGGATTCCTGAAGCTTTCCTGGAGCTGTTCAAAGGTACAAATGTGGGGAAAATGCTTGTGAAGATTACGCCAGACGAAGGCTGAATGTAATGGTGAAAGGGAGAGCGAATATCGCTCTCCCTTTATGTCTAATAAACTAGACATAAAAAAACCCAGCTTCTATTCCAAGTGGAATAAGAGCTGGATAATAATGTAAATATGTATAGGTGTTTTTGGACCCACGATAATTACATAATAATCTATCTGAAACTATAAGTCTATACTTTTTTTAGTTTCCCTCTATACTTTTAAGTGACTTCAAGCAGAAGAGGGGGTTGGAAAGTGATCAATCATACGGAAGCAGAAGAACGAATTTATTTGGAGCTAGCGCTGTTGCGGCTTAACAAAGCGCTTAATGACTTGGATACTCAAATTGATGGTGCCCGCAAAGCGATTATTGAATCAAAAAAGTATGTATATGCGAACAGGGATCAGCTTGATCCAGCAGAGAGGGCAGCGAACATCGTAGAGATCAGCCTATCCATCGATAAAGGGGAGAGTGCCGTTGCCAAACGAAGCAGGCTTCAAAAGCTGGCGCAAGTTCCTTACTTCGGAAGAGTAGATTTCTCCCCTGATGATCGAATGGAAGGTCATGCTTATTATATAGGCATCCATTCTTTCAGCGATGAAACCGGGCAGGACAACGAAATCTACGACTGGCGGTCTCCGGTAGCGAATTTGTTTTATGATTACAATGTTGGAAGGGCTTTGTACATAGCTCCTGAAGGGGAAGTTGAAGGCAACATCGATTTGAAGAGACAGTATCGAATCAGACAAGGCGTTATGGAATATATGATTGAGAGCACTATCAACATTAACGACGAGGTGCTGCAAAGGGAGCTTAGTCAAACCTCGGATGAGAAGATGAAGAACATCGTCGCTACGATCCAAAAGGAACAAAATGAAATTATTCGGAATGAATATTCCCATGAACTCATTATCCAAGGCGTGGCTGGTTCCGGTAAAACTTCCGTTGCTTTGCATCGAATAGCTTTTTTACTGTACAGGTACAAGGGAACTCTTACATCGGATAATATGCTGATTGTCTCCCCAAATAAAGTGTTCTCCGATTATATCTCGAATGTCCTGCCTGAACTTGGTGAAGAAAAAATAGCCGAAATCGGATTTGACGCTATTGCTGCAAGTGAGCTTTCAGTCAGCTACCAGACCTTTGACGAGCAGGTATCGGAGCTTGCAACCTCAACAGACGATTCTTTAATTGAGCGGATTCGGTATAAGGCCAATATCGAATTTGTACAACAGATGGATGACTTTGTGCGTTATGTTGACGCAAGCTACTTTAGTCCTTCTGATATTAACCTCGATGGAGTGCACGTTGATAAAGCGCAAATATCAGAGGTATATCAGGCAGCCAATGCGTTGCCTTTGAAGCTTAGAGTAGAAAAGACGGCCACCGTCATTTCGGAAAGAACTAGAAATAGGAATGGCATGAAAGTGGACAGATCAACCATGAATAAGATAAAGACGGCGATAAAAAAGATGGTAAAGACACAAAGTCTTCTGGCGAACTATATGGATTTCTATCACTATATCGGAAGACCAGAGTTATTCAAATTTATTGGAAAGAAAAAACTCGAATACTCCGATGTGTTTCCTATGGTGTATTTAAAGATCCGGCTGGAAGGTCCGAAGGGGTACGAAGCGGTTAAGCACTTATTGGTAGACGAGATGCAGGATTACACGGCCGTTCAGTACGCAGTGTTATCTCTATTGTTCAAATGTAAAAAAACGATTCTAGGCGACCATTCCCAATCCGTTAATCCATACTCTTCCTCATCGATTGCTGATATTAAGAAGGTCTTCCCCGAAGCCGACCCGGTTGAGCTATTGAGAAGTTACCGATCTACGTTCGAGATTATTGAATTCATTCGGCGATTGAATCCAAGCAGTAAGATTATTCCGATTGAACGGCATGGGGAGCAGCCACAGATCATACAAGCTTCGGATCGAGGCGAAGAGATGATGCGGATCATACAATTATTGCTGGCATTTAAGGAATCAGGCAACCGCACATTAGGAATCATCTGCAAGACACAGAATCAAGCGGAAATGCTCTATGAAGAGCTCAATCAAACGGTGAATGCTGATGCCATTCATCTGCTCACGTTCAGCAGTGAGAAATTTCACGAAGGAGTTATCCTCACTTCAGCTCATATGGCAAAAGGCTTGGAATTCGACCAGGTAATCGTACCATTCGTAGATGCGGCTAACTATAAATCAGATTTGGATAGAAGCTTGCTGTATATCGCATGTTCCAGAGCAATGCATAGGTTAGCGGTAACTTATCATGGTGCAAGCAGTTCGTTTATTCCCGTAGAAGTTGATCGATAGAGTAGATGTACAATCATGGCCTCCGTTAATAAGAAGAGTTCGCTAGCCGATATGAATGGTGGGCTCTTCTCATTTTACCTTTTCAGCCATTGCAATCACATATCTTATCATCATATAATTATCTAAACGTTTAACTATAGAGAAGGAGAGTCTATGAAATGATGATCAATAAATGGTTATTAGCCGAAAAACATGATCAGATCATTAACTTACCTCATAGTGGTTATATTCGTACACGCATGATGAAAGACCAGAATGGGTCATTACTTACCGTCATTGACATATCGAATGGCAAAATGCATTTTACAGTACTCCCTGAAAGAGGGCTGGACATCGGAGAGCTATACTTAGGGGCAAAAAAGATGAGCTGGGATAGAAGCGGTGAATATCTATTGCATCCATCAAACGTGGATCTTAATGAATCAAATGGAACAGGCTGGATGAAGGGCTTTTACGGAGCGGTCGCTTCAATCGGGCCGGAATTATTCGGGACACCCGGTGAAGGATTTACGCTGCACGGCTCGGGATCGTACTCGTTTACTTCACCAGAAAGCATTCAAGTTACTTGGGATGAGCAATCCGTGTGGATTGAAGGAAAAGTCCCCGTTCTTAACCGACACGGAGAGCTGTTATTTGAAAAAATAATTCAAATGAGTACGCTTTGGGGAAGCTCGTTAATTTTACGGGAAGAAACGGTAATCAATAAAAGCCGCTATATGCAGGTTCTAGATGATGGATATCATATCCAATTGTCGGGTTCTTATATGCATCAAGGAGGCAGATATGTTCTGCCAGCTAGTCAGCATGAATTATTAATAAGGGATTCAGCGCCGCTTGAGGAGGATCCATTTCATATTCCTTCAAACAAAAAGGCTTACCCTATGAGATGTTATCAATATGTCCCAAGGCCGGTAGATGGTTTATATGAATTCGATAAAGTTATCCCCTATCTGAGTAAGATGAATGTAAGCAGAGGATTAACCGGTGAAATGATTATAAATACGGAAAATACTCATGCAGGATATGTCATTAGGCCTCTATTTGATTTCCCTAGATCACTTATAGCTAAACAGATCGACGATAGCTTTATGTTTGCCATAGAACCATGCAGGACCCGGCCGAATCGAATGTCACAGAAAATAACGGACGGAGAGGCCTTGTATTTGCAAAAAGGAGAGGCATTATCCTCTTGCTGCCTAATTGGTTTATCAGATTCTGAAATGGAGATTCGGAATTTGGAGAATATGATCCTATCTGCAGTTACTACTATAAAGTGAATGGCTTGAATGTAGGCTTTGTAAATGATATAACAATAGAATGTGAAACGTTTAAACAAAGGGTGAAGATCATGGAAAAAATCGGGATTAAAGAGATTGCATTGCGGGCAAATGTATCCACGGCAACAGTTTCCTATGTATTGAATGGCACCCGTAATGTAAGGCCTAAGACGAAAGAGCGGGTCTTAAAAGTAATCGAAGAACTTAATTACAGGCCAAATGATATTGCAAAAAGTCTAAAGAGTAAAAGAACAAATACGATTGGGGTTATTGCGGAAGACGTAACGGTCTTTAATGTACCTGAAATTATTGATGGAATTAATGAATATGCAGAGAAGAACGACATGCATATTTTATTAACGAATCTCCGTTTACAGAAAAAGGTGGGTTATGATTATGCGAACACCGATCATTATCAAAAGCTTGCGCAAGATGCAGTATCAACCCTCTTATCCAAACAAGTAGAGGGAATCATTTATATTGGTGTACATCCACGGGACTTAACGGGGTTGATCAATACGTATGAAAAGCCCATTGTATATACCTATTGTTATGCACAAAATGAGTGCTCTATCCAATATAATGATGAACAGGCTTCCTATGATGCAATTAAATATCTAGTTGATAAGGGTCATTCACGTATTGCGATCATAAGTGGTTTAATGGATTCAATACCTTCTAGACTGCGATTTAACGGTTATTATAAAGCATTGACAGAATTCCAGTTACCTTTTGATCCACAGTTTATTAAAGTAGGCGACTGGGGTTTAGATTCGGGTTATCATCTGACAGGTGAGCTATTTAAGTTACAGGACCCGCCTACGGCAATTCTTATTATGAACGATTTGATGGCTGCTGGTGCTGTGCGAGCTGCATCTGAACAAGGAATTATTGTTCCAAGGGATCTCTCCATAATAGGATTTGATAACCGAGAGTTCAGTGCTTATTTAAGTCCCAGAATTACGACAATGGATTTACCATTACATGATATGGGGATATTAGCAATGAAGGCTCTCTATAATAGGATTAACGGAAAAGATGACAAGACGGAGGAAACTCCTCTATGTAAACTAATTGAGCGGGAATCCGTAGCTGGGCCTAGGCCTAGGTGAGTAGCTGTAAAATAATATTCCGGTAAGAGACTGTTCATTCTAACAAAGCGGTCTCTTTTTTACTGCACTAAAGGTAAATCGATTAACTTAAATGAAGAACGGATTAGATACGAAATTCTCAGTATATATCTACTAGATCTATAGAGAAAAGGAGGTAAAAGTGTACGTTTATCAATGTATTTGGTTATTGGCATAAAATGCTTGCTGGGACTTATTGTGGTATGCTACTATTAAATCAATATTTAAACGTTTAGATTATGACATTGGGAGTGAGAACTTGAAGCTGCTTCGTAATGATACTTTTGAAATACAGATATCTCCACAAGGTACAGTAGAATCTATATTTCTGACAGATGATCCAGAAAAGATGAACTGGGTAATTGATGCACAATATGTAAAGGATGCTGGCTACTCAAGTCAGGATAAGCGATTCGGGCAGTGGAGTGCTATCGTTGACGATGAAGGAATTGAAAGCGTTAACTTACAACCACATATTCATTTTATCAATGATAAATCGGCTAATGTTACTTTTTCGCATGATAAATTTAAAGTTGAATATGATTATCTGCTAAATAATAATGGTGAATTGCTATGGAACATTCGTTGTTCAAATCCAACCATTGATCCTGTAAGAGTGAATGGATTTCATAGCTGGTTTTCTCTTGCCTATATCATGTTCCGAGATGAAGATGTCTTGAGAAACATGAAGCATTCTTGTGCAGTGTTTCCACATTTAGGCGGTGATTTCTCCAAGTTTGCAGCTATGCGTAGAAGCAATGAGGCTCCGCATCTTGCGATCTATAGCACAGGCGATCGTGTTACCGCTTTTGGGACGTATTGCAGTTATGTCAACCGTTTTTTAGAACAGGTATCACCATCATTGGATGGAATGCTCTATCACCGGTTGTCGTTTGTTGAGGATGGAAGCTCTATGGAGCAGTCTGCAGAAAATGATTGGATCTATGGGGGGGATTACTCAGCCATTACACTTGGACCTTCAGAAGAAAAAAAGTGGTCATTTGTATTTACACCATTTAAAGACCAAGAGGAATTTTATAAAAAGGCACAGAAGTATGGACATCCACATTGGACTTATTCGCACGTAACGACTACAGATGGAAAGTTTTTTGCTGAAGTGAATTTGCCGGAGGAGGAAACTTTAATTTCGGTGAAAATTGTAAGTGTAGTGGACGAAGCAGGTACCCTTAAGGAAACTGACATTACAAATGAATTTAAGCTTGTTTCTAAAGAAAAATCTAAACGTTTACGTGTTGCTATACCACTAAAGTCAGCGGGAGAGATTAAGTTAGAAGCTACACTTGCTAATGGGAAATGCGATGTATTAATTGGAAACGTACTTGAACCTATTCATAACTTACTGGAGAAAAGAGCAGATTGGTTATGTAACCATAGTTTTAATCCTACTCAAGAAACAACTCGTCCATATGCCTTTATGCCATTATCAAACCAAGGGGAGTCTCTTGGTAAATTATCATTTATTTTGATGAAAAATCTTTTATCTCCCCCTGTAGCGACACAAGTTAATAAAGTGGAAACTTCCGCATTCCTAGATTTAAAACATCATTGGTTTGAGGATGGAGACTTTATGATTCCCAGACCACTTTACGGTTCGGAATCCTTCTACCGCATTTATGATTTCGATTATATTGGTCACGTGTATTATTTATTGTCTAGATTTGAACAGTCATTATTGTCTTATGCAATTCCAGAAACGTATTTAACATGGGCTGCCGAGGTCATGTGCATGAGGCTCGATCCAGATTGTCATCGTAATAAACGTGAAAAAGAAGAATCACAGCTGGTTGGTGTATTTATTCTTTATATTGCTGATTTGCTTGAGGATCTGAAAGAAAATCAGTTATTCGATTGGCACGATAAGTTACATTGGTTATGGTTGCAATTTGTGGAAGGGCTCAAACAGGGTTCACAAGGCTATCAAGGAGCTGTGACGGAGCATTTTTATGATAATGCGGGATTTGGACCTACGTGTGAAGCGCTGTGTCTAGCTAAGTTGACGGATGAAGCAGAATTGTATGCCCCGCTCATTATTGCGAACATTGGATTCAGTAACGACTATAGGGCTAATGCTCCGGATCGTTGGTGGGAAGCCTTATCTTTTATGACGCATTCGTTATGGGGAGGTTTAGTAGCTGGTGCTGCCCGGTCTTCTTATGAAACTCTTGGAGACACGAGATTACTGGAAGCTGGCTATCGAGCAACAATGGCGGTGTTTAATTGTTATGATTGGAATGTTAACTCGACAACTCGTAGACTGAAACCCGGTGAAGCTGCTTCTACGTATAGCATTGCAGCTCCTAATTTAAATATGCCGGAGCTCTCCAGAAATCGTTTCGGGCAATCAATTTTTAAAAAATCGAGTGACCCGTTATTCAGCAGTCTTTTTTCTAACATTGAAGGCGACGACTGGGATATGGGGGAAGAGCTTGTTGCTTATATGCTTGGGTTTGGTTCGACAACATACCTATATACAGATGGCGAAGGGGAACTAAGCTGTGTAAATGGTTTTATTGAGCAGGCAGAGAAGGGCTGGGAGATTACTAGTTATGCCGCATATCCCACTAGATATGTGATGTTGGAAAAAGGACTCTCGTTCGTTTCAAATGCAGGAGAAATGATTAAGCGTATATTATTTATCGATGGTCAATTTATAAGAACAGAGATTAAAATTTAACAGGTTTATTCTAAAAATAAATAAAAACGGAAACTGGAGTGTGATTGCCAGCTTCCGTTTTTTTTGTTTATTCTAAGATATTTCAGGCTTCCGAAATTCTTTCTTTCGGAAGTTTGCTGGTGCAGTTCCTTGTTTATTGGTGAAGACGGAAGAGAAATAGGCAGGATTGCTAAAACCGACTTCATCAGCAATACGCGCAATGGACCAGTCCGTTTGAATGAGCAGCTTTTTTGCTTGCTCTATCCGATACTGCAGCAAATAATCAATGGGAGTTAAACCATACACTTTTAACATGCATTTGGCTAAATAGTTAGGATGGTAATTAAATTCGGCCTTTAGTACGGGGTTAGTGATCTTGGAGGTATAATTCTGACGAATAAACAATTCGATTTTTTCGGCAAGATGGATGGCCGTTGAATTTGTTGCTATCCCTGAATCAAAATTAATATTTTGCATAAAGTTCTGGAAAGCTGTTTGTTTCCGCCAATTACGGAGTGAACGTGGATCATTATCTAAAGAATAAAATTCATTGAGATCATTCATTGATTTGCTGGAGAGCTTTAATTTTTTTGGAATAAAGATCGAGCTTAATTCACAGTGATGGAGATAGGCTTTCTGTTTATGTTTTTCAAATAACGTCATTTGGTTTTCCAGGCATTCATTTATACCTTTCATTTCATCCCAGGCACCAAACGTTTGAAAATGTATCCAAGTAATTTCTGTCTCCTCTTCACAGGAAGTAGTGCCATAGTGATACGCATCGGGTCTTAAAATAATCGCTTCATCTTTATGTATGATCCACTCATTCTTATTCTCACCAATGAATAGCTTTCCCTTGGTGACTATAATGATATCGAACACATTAATAGAATATCGACATACATGTCGTTCCCCCGGCATGAAAGTATGCTTCCCACTGTCTATAAAATAAGGAATAGGCGGAGTTACAAAGTGCATGATTAGCTCGGACATAAGATATCCCTCACTTTGATCCATAATGATGAGCCTTCATTTATATCATAAGTAGTTGTTAATTGTATGTGAAATATCACAAGGAGGCTAAGAAATTTAAACGATTTACTAAAGTGAGGTCTTATATTGTGAAAATTTGCTATAGTGAAGCCAATCAGAAACTTTTGTATTAAAATAGCACACTTCTCTAAAATTTTCAAACCCTTAGGGGAAAGTTGAAATTCCATAAATATAGGTTGGAATATTAGTTTTTCAATATAAATCATGGGTGATACAATTAAGTAAGCGCTTTCCGTTGAGGAGATTAGAGGAAGGAGTAGGGATTTATGGGATGAGATGCGGAAAGTCATTGCCATAAAACTTAAAATCTAAACGTTTAATTGGAGGCAATCACCAGGATAAGACTACGAAAAGTAAACAGGAGGTTAAGATGAAAACGACGACTAAAAAGTTGATGTCACTGGCTACTGCATTTGTGTTATTTTTCGAAGTGCTGCCTTTGGGGGTTAACGCGGTGCCTTCGGCAGCCGCAGCAACGAATAGTATCTCCAATGCTAGTCTCTCTGCCAAGGTCGGTGATTTAGGGCAGATTGAAGAATTGTTTATCCAAAACAACCCAACAAACAAAAGTGGCAAACCTATCAATTTTGTTTTGCCCAACAATACGTCGCCACAAAACGACGTCCAGCACCAATGGATGGGCGAAATGATTTTTTCTTACCGTACCGGTGACAGCAAGCAATTCCCTAACGACAGGACCGGCTTTGTAGAAGTGGATACAAACAAAACATTGGCAGCTGGCGGATCAACCAAGTATACAGCTATCAATCCTACTAACCAATATTTTGCGAAGGAAGCTTCATCAGACGGCAAGAAAGTGGAAGTCGACTTTATTGGACAGAATCTAGATTCAACTGCAGCTCGGGTGATGAAAGGTTTTGACGTGAAGTCTGTATTTGATATGGATACCGATGATGGTTCGATGCTATGGGAAATTACGTTAAAAAACAAAAGCAGCAAGTACATGGAATTTGGTGATATCGGCTTGCCGATGCCTTGGAATAACAAATATCAATCAGTGTCAGATACCTATGACAACCGGGTTACGGTACATAATTTTGCCGGTGCCGACAGTGGATATTCCTATTCCATCCGCACAAGCGGTGAAGGGAATTTCATGATGTTTGCCCCAGTACCGGAAAGTGGCGCACGCATTGAATATGTTGATTATTGGTTGGGTGACACGGGTGAACTTCGCAATGGAAGTCTTTACTCCAACTGGGTTGGTGACAGCGGCGGCTGGTTCCCGGGGCTGAATGTTCTATATATTCACTCCAAAGATATACAGAAAACCGGCCGTGGCTATTTTACCGATGCCACCAGCTTGGTTTTGGCTCCAGATGAGCAAAAAACATATAAGTTTAAATTTTCAGCAGTACGCGCAGGCGACAACGATCCACAAGTAAATGCTCAAAGTCCAAATAATGCTTCTACTTCTATGGAAGATCGTGAAGCTAACCTTCGCTCCAATCTGTACAAATCAGGCATGATTGATGCCGTAGCGTTGCCCGGCTTCCAGGCTGCAATCAATATGCCTGTCAAGCTGGATTTGCATTATGACGACAGCCTCATCGACGTACAGTCAGTAGATATTCAGTCTGTTAACGAGAATGATCCGTTTGATGAAACACATATCCCGGTTATCAAGGCCGGTCAGACCAGAGACAAAATGGTCAATAATTCCCGCGCTGGACGTGGACTTCCTGATGGGAACCCGGGATATGAAGAATCCGTACAGTTTGTAGAAACCAAGGTTGTTAACGGTGAACAGCATCATATCTATTCGCTGAAGTTTGGCAATATCGGCAATAACAGCGTTCGTGTGAATTATAAGCTGAAGTCCGGTACGGAACAAATGGATAAATTTACTCAGTTTGAATTTAATATTCTTGCAGAGCTTGATCAAACATCGCAGGCTCACTCCGAATTTATGGTAGACAAAACGCAGGATAAGGACCCGAATAGTCCTACCTACGGCATCTACCGTGACTGGTATCTTACAACCGGACTTGACACGACGACCAGCCATTGGGGAGATGATTGGAGCCACGATAACATCAACTTCATGACCATGAAGAATGTTCTTGATCCAAATCCTGATGAAATTAAATCCATTGAGAACTACCTGATCGACTTTATGTGGGAAAAGTATATGAAAGATACGCAGAACAGCTTTACGGTTGCGAACTACCTGAGAGATTCAGGGGTTTATACGAATTCAGAAAAACCTTATGTACGGACGTTTTCCGAAATGATGGAATCTACTGGCTATTTCAACATGTATCGGATCCAAAAGGCATATCCGGATTTGGTAGAGTATCGTGAAACGCCGCAATACTATCTGGAAAAGGCCTACGGCATCTACTATAACCGTGTCTCCAGCGGAGCAACCGGATTCTATGGTGAGCAGCAGATACCAGATATGATCGAGGCACTTAAAGAAGAGGGAATGCTGACTGAATATGAGAATCTGAAGAAGAAGTTCGCACAAACCAAAGGACGGAACGTGACAAACGCCTCTTATCCTTACGGGTCAGAATTTGAATATGACAATACTGGCGAAGAAGGGGCTTATTCTGCAGCCAAGGCGCTGCGCACCTACTACCCTGAAGACGCGCGGGCTGCCGCGGCCTTGAAAAGTATGGGAATGGATGACTTGAAGACTCGTGCAATGCGAGGCATTCAGCCTACCTGGTACTATTATTCCGTACCGGTATTCCGCGCCGGCGAAGGCTGGTGGAATTTCCAATATACCGCGTCTTTGGCAGGATCCATTATGGATGACTGGCTCCGCTATGAGGATGACGGAAGATCTGGGGAACAGACTGCTATCGCGCAACAGCGTAACTATGCGGCGAAAATTTCAAATTTCAATGCCGTCAATATGGGTCAGATTTCGGCACAGTCCGTAGGCGGCATCGCTTGGAGATATAACGCCCAGAAGGGTGGAACGGGTACTAAAAACGTAAACGATGGCGGTACTCGCGTTATGAACAACGGTTGGCAGGACTTTTCCGGCGAATCAGAGGAAGGTCTCTATGGCTCGCTGCTGCGCATCAGTTCTGATATCGTCACCGATCCGGTATTTGGTCAATTCGGATATGGTGCTTTGGTCACTGACCAAGGCGGCACTTACCATATCACACCAAAGGACGGTTTTGGTAAACGTATCAACTTAATCGATGAAAAAATATATCTAGTCTCGGAAAGCGATAAAATCGAAAGCGCCGAGATTCAAAAAGACGGCAATGCCTTTCATTTGCAACTCTCGAATCTTGCTAAAAGCGAGCACGCTTCAAAGATTGATTTCGATGGGGCAGGATTAGACAACGGCTATTATACAATGAAACTTGATGATCAAGATGCCGGACAGTTCTATGTACAGAACAATAAAGGTACGGCTATGTTCCAAATGAGCAGTGCGCAAACGGCAGAATTGACGATTGAAAAGGCAGATACAGGTGAAAATCAAGCGCCGAAGGTTACTGCAGAATTGACGACGCAAAACGCACAGGCAATGATTCCATTTGTGATGAGCGGAAGTGTAACCGATGATGGCGCACCAGATGGCACGTTGACCTATCAATGGGAAGTTGTCAGCACTCCGGAAGGCGGCAAGCTGAGCTTTACCAATCCTAAGTCAACCGTCACACGGGCGAACGGTACCAAAGAAGGCTCTTATACGGTCAGACTCACCGCTAACGATGGGCAAGAAAGCACTTCTAACGAACTGACCTTCTCGCTCGCTGCTCCGCCTGAAAAACAGCCTCCAGTAATTGGCGAAGTAACGGCTGTTCAGGATGCTTCGAATAGCAGTATTCTCGTATTATCCGGCAAGGCGACTCCGGATCCAGTGTACAGCGCGGTATCTGACCCGGTATGGACATATGGATGGACGGTTAAGCAAAAGCCGGATGGCGCAGCGGATGTTACTTTTGTTGGTGGCGACAAAGCAAATGCATATGCCCGCATAAGCAAGGCAGGCACCTATGTCTTTACCTTTACAGCAGCTGATGAAGGCAAGACATCCAGCAAGGATGTAACGATTAATATCTCGAAAGATGCCGATGGCGCCTACAAGGCACTCAGCGTTGTGACACAAATAAACACGGCTCCGACACTTCCTGCGCAAATGGATATTCTGCTTGATGACGGATATAAGCCAAGCGTTATCAATTGGAATACGGTTGATCCAGCCAGCTATGCAAAAGAAGGTGAATTCGTAGTCGAGGGCAATATCGTAGACAGCGAATTGAAGGTGCGTGCCACGGTATATGTCGTGAAAGCACAACCTCAGAACAATGCGCTAATTGCGAAACCTTCAGCTAGTTATTCCGGTGGCGACGGATATCCTGAGGCGATGAATAACGGCAACGAACCAAAAAGCTCATCGGATTTCTCGGCATCCAAAGGTGCCGCTAACAGTGCATGGCACAACTGGGGAAAAGAAGGAGAACCAGCATGGGTCATGTATCAATGGGATGAACCATTCCTTGCCTCTTCGATGGATGTATATGTCTTCCGAGACGGTGGCGGGAATTTCCAACCTACGGATATGAAGCTTCAGCTTCGTGATGCGGATGGGAATTGGTACACACCAAGAGGAGTAACAGGACTTGGGAATGCATTGAATAAATACAACACGACTACCTTTGAGCCTGCCTATATTACCGGTGCTCGGCTTGACATGAAACCTGTCATCGTCGGGATCGGTATTCTGGAATGGAAGGTAAATGGATATACGGGAGGGACAGACAAGTCGAAGCTGACACAGGTTATTAACTTTGCTAATTCATTAAAGGCTGCGAACTTCATCGATCAAGGTCTTGCGCCGATTGCTGATGCGAAGGCGAATGCTTCCGCCGTGATGAGTGACAAGGAAGCTACAGAAGAGGATGTTGCCCAGGCGATTGCGAAGCTGCTGGCAGATCTGCGGCTCTTGAGTCCACGCGATAAGAATATGGCGTATGCAGCCAGTCTCTCCGCCAGCTTCACTTCATCTTGGGAAAGTCTTCCTGCGGCAAATGACGGGTTAAAAACGTCAACTAGCAACCCACATTGGGGTTCGTGGGGCAATACAAGCTCTGAAGAATGGGTGCAATATGATTGGCCTCAGGGCGCAACAATCGAAGGCTCAAATCTGATGCTGTGGACGGATAATGGCGGCATAGAGGTGCCTACAAAGTTAACGTATTCCTACATCCCGATGAATAGCCAAACGAATGAATGGGTAACGGCAGGAACCATTACTACAGGCATCACAGCTCTTACTACACCGGTTGGTTCTTCAAATCTATATGAGTTTGACCCGACTCTGGAGGTTAAATCTCTGCGTGTTACGATGACAAAAAAAGCCCGGAATGGGAATGGCGTTGGCTTATGGGAATGGGAAGTTTCCCAAGCGGTGACTAATCAGAATCAGCCGGCACCTACAACACCAACTGGGGTTATGCCGACCATATTCAACGGAAATGACGGTAAGCTGATTGGCGTGACATCGGCAATGGAGTACAAGAAGGAAGGCGCGGAACAGTATACGGCAATTACGGGAGCAGAGGTTACAGGCCTCAGTGCCGGCACGTATTTTGTCCGGTATATGCAAACTGGTTCTCTAAATGCCAGCCCTGATAAGGAAGTTGTGATTCCGGAAGGGGAGATAAGGGATGCCGTGGCCACCATTAGCGGTCCTTCATCACCAGTGGTTGTGGGTCAATCGATTAACCTTCCGGTTGGCGTTGCGGGATTGACTCATGACTTTAATATGATAAGCGTGGAGTTGAAGTATGATCCGGCTATGATTACGTTTGCTACTTCACTCAATGATGGTGTCAACGTCTTGGATGAAGGTTCTATTACTTCTTCGCGGGATGGACTCCAAGTTGTTGAGACAGCTGTGAAACCAGAGACAGGAGACATCTTGATAATTATGGGAATTACCGGAACCTTCTTATCAGGTGACGGCGAATTATTTGTTCTTCACGGCAATGCCAAGGCGGATGCAACTGCCGGAACCACAAATGTTACCGTAACCAAGCAGGAAATGGTCGGAGACGAGAGCCATTATACGTTACTCGACACCTCTCTGGCTGCGGTAGACATACAAGTTGTGCAGGCGGATAAGACGACATTGATTGCTTCGATTGCAGCAGCACAAGAACTCCTTGATGCAGCAGTAGAAGGAAACAAAGAGGGTCAATATCCAATCGGTTCAAAAGCAATCTTACAAGCTGCAATTAATAGTGCATCAGTAGTGGTGCAAAATGGAGCAGCAACACAAACTGACGTTGTTAATGCGTTTGAAGCGTTGGATCATGCAGTAACCGTCTTTAGCGGTTCGATTATCCTTATCAATAAAGCGGCATTGAATACAGCCATTACAGATGCTGAGCAAGCATTAAGCGCTGCAGTAGAAGGATCAGCGCCGGGCCAATATCCAACGGGTACGAAGGCTGCACTTCAAGCTGCGATTGATGCTGCAATTATTGTTCGTGATCGTACTACGGTAACGCAATCCGATGTGGACTTGGCTGTGTCGACATTAACGACAGCACTGAGCACATTCCGAGCCAGCGTGAATCCAACGACTACGCCTTCCGTTGATTTGGGAGCCTTAAATCAAGCGATTGCTGCTGCTCAAGCTAAACTTACGAAAGCAACAGTTGGTGACAAAATTGGTCAATATCCAGCAGCTGCAATCACGAATCTTCAAGCAGCCATTGTAGCAGCGAGCAACGTGAAGAGCAGCAATGGGACCTCACAGTCGATGGTTGATGCAGCGGTAGTAACATTAAATGAAGCTATATCAACATTCGCTTCGAAGCTTGTGACTCTTGTACCTGGAGCGACATCCATTACGATCCAGGATCTATCGATCATTGCTAAATATTACGGTGTTAAGAAAGATCAACCTGGTTGGGATATCGTAGAGAAGGCAGATTTGTTCGATAATCATGAGATTACGATTCTTGAATTAGCAGCAGTAGCACGTATGATCGTAGGGAATTGGTTACAGCAATAAACAATCGGTAACGTGGACTTAAGAGGGAAGGCGCTTTAAGCGCCTTCCTCCATCGTTTATGAAGGGATGATACGCATGTTGAAACGAAAGTTAGTTATGCTGTTGTCGATCGTCATCCTGGTTATTGGAGTATCGCAGGGGACTGTTATGGCAAAAGAGGCAAATGCCACGTTCGACTTAAAGCTTAGTTATTCGGGTAAAGATGTTAAGCTGTCTATTATGGGGCATGGACTGACGGATATGTACGCTTATGATTTTGAGTTATCCTATGATGAGAAAATACTTGCATTCAGCAAAGCGGAAACTGTGATTAAAGGGTTCTCTGTAGACCCTATCCTCAGCTCAAATACGCTCCGGATTGCTCATACGAAGATGGGAGAGATTGCTGGTGAGAAAGGGGACGTGGAGCTGTCCACGGTAACCTTTAAACGTATTGGATCGGGGACAACCTCTATTAAGCTTAGCAATATAAAGCTTGTTGATTCGAAGCTGGACATGGTTGAATTAGAGCCTAAAGTAACGGCAACGGTTATTGATGATCCCAATTTGTCGACTTTCAAAGATGTTAAAGGACATTGGGCAGAAGCTTCGATCTATGAAGCTGTTAGTCTGGGCTTCGTGACCGGCTATTCGGATGCTACCTTTAAGCCTAATCTGGAAGTAACCAGGGCAGAATTTGCAACGATGATCGTTCGGGCTTTGAAGCTCCAGACAAGTGACGGTAAAGGTCTGGCCTTTAAAGATAGTAAAGAGATTCCTGTATGGGCGAGAGCTTATGTACAAACAGCGGTTGAAGCAAAGCTGATTACCGGCTATGCGGATAATACATTTGGGGCAAGCAAATGGATTACTCGCTCAGAAATGTCAGCCATCATTGTACGTGCACTTGCTAAAGAAACAAGCTCCACTATTAAGTTACAGTTCGCTGATCTGGATAAGATACCGATATGGGCAATCCCATCTGTGAAGGCAGCAGTGGAGCTAGGTATTATGAAAGGAAATACACATAATCAATTTGCTCCTAATGCACCTGCAACCCGTGCAGAGGCTGTTACGGTCATTCTCAGAATGCTCAAAGCGTAAAATAAAGAACACATTACTGCAGCGGCAACTCGCCTGCAGAATGTGTTCTTTGCTCTGTTATTCCATAGGGAAGAGGCTATAGAAAGGATGTCGGATTTAATTAGTAGATTTTGTTTAAATGGTTGAAAAATTATAAAAATTGGAATAAGATATCCTTAATAGCTTGCTTAGTCCAGACGAGATTGGAATTTTGCTAAACGTTTAACTTTTACCCAAAAACAATTGGATTGGTTAAGTAAAACCGATTCAATTGTTCTGTAAGCCTTTTCAATGGTTGAAATATGAAAAGAACAGGTTGAAATAATCGGTTTCGTTCTTTTATTAAAAATGGCACAATATGAATGGGTTCAATGTTAAACGTTTAACTCTAAAGCGTGGAGATTTTGAACGTTTGAGTCAGACGGTTAGACATATAAATTAAAGCGAATTTTGAAGGGAGATCGGGGTCAATGAAAACGGGAAGGAAACTTGGGGTAGGTCTTGTATCGGCTGCATTGGTAATGAGTGTCGTTGGTTGCGGAAACAATGGAAACAACGGAAATAACGAGACAAATACAGCATCACCCGGAACAGATGCTACCAAAGCACCTGCAACGTCGTCTTCCAAAGCTGAAAAGGTTAAAATTATCTACTCGATGTGGGGAAGTGCGGAAGAGGGGAATACCACACAATCGGTGGCTGACAAATTTAATGCCTCCCAAGACAGAATTCAAGTGGAAGTGCAGGCGATTCCATGGGAAAGCTACATGACAAAATTGAATACGCTTGCAACGGCAGATCAACTGCCCGATACAGGCATGTTAAAAGAGGATGGCGTTATCCAATGGTCCTCTCAAGGTATGCTTAACGATGTAAGTTCTATGTATGAAGGAAGCGACAGCAAGCCGCTGGATAGCCTGGCTTACAAATATGAAGGCAAAACCGTAGCATATGCTGCTGCAAATGAAATCCTCCTACTCTACTATAACAAAGACATGTTTGACAAAGCGAACGTTCCTTATCCACCATCCTCACTCGATAAAGCATGGACATGGGACGAATTCGTAGAGACGGCCAAGAAATTGACGAACGACAAAAAAGGCAAACATCCTGGTGACGATGGCTTCGATTCCCAAAGCATCGTTCAGTACGGTGCATCTGTAGAAAATCTCCCGTGGCAGTTGGAAACTTGGACACTTAGTAACGGCGGAGGTTTTTATGCCAATGACGGTACAGAGGTTCGGGTTGGGGAAGACGCTAGCATCGAAGCCATTCAGAAAGTTGCTGATCTGTACTTAAAAGATCATGTTGCTCCTTTGTCCGTCGGACAGACCGATGATGGCATTCAACGTACCATTATTGCAGGTACAGTCGCTATGGCAACGAATGGTGCATGGAATGTGGGAACTAGCTTAAATACGGCGAAGGAGGCCGGTCTGAACTACGGCGTAGCTGTTCTGCCTTACATGAAGGATAAAGTTACTCTTAATACAGGTGGCGCCAATGTTGTATTCTCTCAATCCAAGCATCCAGAAGAAGCAATGGAATGGCTGAAATGGTATAACTCTGAAGAAAATAACTGGGCACTTATCTCATCGGGTATTTGGATGCCAACGCTGGAGAAGTGGTATAAAGACGAAACACTGACCCACAAATGGCTCGAAAATCCTAACTTCCCACCGTACGAAGAATATAAGTCTGCCGTAGTTGATTATGCACAATCTTCCGCAGCAAGACCTGCTTCCTGGTTCTATACGAATAATACAACGGAATTTAACACCTTGCTAGGATCCGTTCTGGGGGATGTATGGACGGGTAAAACGACTGCTAAGGACGCCATCTCCAAAAATCTTGATGCTTTGAAGGCCGCTCATACAGGCAATCAATAATAAAGATTGGAAGGATGACCGCCATGATCACAAGCGGCGGTCATCCTTTAAACATGAGGTGGGGAGCGAGAAATGGAAACCATTAATAGACCACAAAAGCGCCGTTCCCGTATTTTTTCAGCCGAGGCACGCGTAGCTTATATTTGTTTGATTCCAGCCTTCCTAGGATTAGTCTTTCTGACGTATTTGCCTCTTGTAGGAGTGCTAGGCATTAGTTTGACCAATTGGACTGGCTTGAAAAACCCCGAATTCATCGGTTTTGATAATTATGTCAAGCTATTTACCACGGACCCTTATATTAAAGATTCCATTATCGCAACAATTTATTTTGCGATTTTATCGGTAATCGGCAGTATGATCTATTCGCTGTTTATTGCACTGCTGCTGAATCGTAAAATTCCTGCAAGAGGTTTCTTCAGAGCTGTATTCTATGTGCCATATGTATTGCCTGCTGCAGCAATCTACGTAGGATGGTCTTGGCTTTATGAGGGGAATTTTGGTTTCTTCAACTATCTTCTCTCAGAACTCGGGCTGAAAAAAATTCTCTTTATAGCCGATTCCAGCTATGTCGTTCCTTCACTCTCATTAATATCAGTTTGGCTAGCAGGTAACTTGATCGTTATCTTTTTGGCTGGACTTCAAAACGTTCCCGTAGTTTACCATGAAGCAGCTGAAATGGATGGAGCGAACGGCTGGCAACGCTTCCGTCACATCACAATACCATGCATGACACCGATTATCTTCTACAATCTATTGATGAGTCTGATCGCCAACCTTCAAGTCGTTACACCAGCACTTTCTTTGACGAATGGCGGTCCAGGTAATTCATCCCGATTCATGACTTATCTCATGTATGATCAGGCATTTGTAAATTACAAATTAGGTTATGCCTGTGCAACTACTTTCATTATTTTTGCCATTCTTGCGGCCTTTACCGCCATATTATTTAAGACGTCTAACAAATGGATTTATAATGAAGGAGGGGACGACAAATGAGTGTAGCAGCATACGGGGGCAGACTAAAAAGCAAAAAACGCAGGGACCGAATGATGAACATTTTAACGATTGTCGTCGTCCTTGTATTTACCATTTTAGCTCTCTTTCCAATCTGGTGGATTTTCCGCACGTCTCTCATGACGAATGCCGAGATCTATAAATATCCCCCTTCCCTATTACCGCAAAATTGGTTGTTTTCCAACTATGAGAAGACACTAGAGATATTTAAGTTCTGGAAATACCTGTGGAATACGATGGTGATTATCGTTCCCTCCTGTCTGGCAGGAACCTTTACGGCTACATTGTGTGGATATGCTTTTGCAAGGTTGAGATTTCGGGGGAAAACGGTGATCTGGGCACTATGTGTGGGATCCATGCTTCTGCCTGCTATGGTAACGCTCATTCCACTGTACATCGGTTGGACGCGTGGACTAGGCATTCATGACAGCTACTGGCCATTAATCCTGCCATATTTTTGTGGCGGAGGCGCGTTTAATATCTTCTTGATCCGTCAATTTATTATGTCCATTCCAAGAGAACTCGATCAAGCGGCAACGATCGACGGTGCCGGGTACTTCCGCATTTTGTTCAGCATTATTATGCCGGCTATCCGACCAGCTATGATTGTCGTCGCGTTGTTTATCTTCATAGGGTTATGGAACGATTTGCTTCAACAGATGATTTACATTAACTCGAGCGATAAATATACGATTGCACTTGGACTAACCAACTTTAGAGGCCAATTAAAAAGTGATTGGTCGCTTACCATGGCCGCCACATGTTTATCTTTTGCTCCAGGTGTCATCTTCTACTTAATTGGTCAAAAGTATTTCGTAGAGGGAATCACTCTAACCGGGTTAAAAAGTTAGTTTCTTTCAATGAATTAACAGCGGCTAAATGGCGTACTTGAAGGTGCTGAAGGAAGTAGAGAACGTTCTTTCGTAAAAATCAGTTTAACAATGGGCTATTCTATGGTCATTTTTAAATGACATATGGGATAGTCCTTTATTTTTGTCTATACTTCTATCTAATGAAGTACTTTCTTTTTTTTCGAAATTGCGTAATGGTATAAGTGTAGGCAGCAATGATGAGTGACTAAATTGTATGCTGAGAAGACTTCATGAAGGACTTGAAGATGAGATGACGGAGCATTCAACCTAAAGGGGGATGGAAGATGGAACCGTGCAATGAAAGTTTTATTAAAAGCATTGACCGTTTTAAGCCGCATACCTTTCATGCCATTGACGGAGACGGGATCTTTATTTCGCATTCACATGATTATGATGAATTAACGCTCATATTGGAAGGGGAAGGGTACTACAGCTCTCCTGAACAAAATATGAAAGTAACTGCGGGTAACCTAATTTTAATTCCGCCTGGACTTCATCACGGTTTTGTTTGTACCGTGCCTTGGCGAGGGGTTTCGATTCATTTTTTTCAGAATGAGCTTCCAGTTCAATGCCAGTATCTCTTTCATTCCGGGTATGAGTCTAACCGAATTCATAGTATTAAACTTAGTGAAGAAGACACTCGTTGGGCGGAGATGAGTATCCTGCAGCTGGAGAATGAGTGGAAATCCGACCATGTGAGCATCGATTCCCAGAATATTATGCGGATTGCTTTCGAGACGGCACTTGTCTTATTCCAGCGGTATAAGACTAATACGACACCCTCCACCGGGAATAAGACGGATCAGACGATTATGCAAGAGGTATTAAAGGAGATTCACTCCAGATTCTACAGCAGCTTAACGGTGCATGAGCTTGCATCAAGGTATTTCCTATCAGAAAGTAATCTGCGGAAAAAGTTTACGGAAGCGATCGGCATTTCTCCCAAGCAATATATCATCAATCTTCGCGTGCAGGAAGCAAAACGGCTGCTGCAGCAGACCGATAAGGCGATCGAATCGATCTCAACCGAGGTAGGGTTCACGTCCTCCAGCCGCTTCTATGAATTTTTTGTCAAATCAGTAGGTGTTACCCCGCTTGAATGGCGTAAAAACACATCAAAAAACACATCAAAAAGAGCTTAACGATTAAGCCATCTCTTCTGAGATGGCTTTTTTCGACCGACGAAATCGATTTGGCTATTCCTTTTTTTGAATAAAAAGTAAAGCGCTTTCGTAATTGTTGGCAAAGGGTAATCTCCTAGATAATAGAAAATGTAAGATGCAATGAGGGAGCAAGTAAAGGAGAGAGCAAATGACACAACGTAAAAACTTCTTCAACCCCGTTGTTGCAAGCGCTGCCGATCCGTGGGTGCTGAAGCATACAGACGGCTATTATTACTTCATGTGTACACGAGGGGGCTGTCTGGAACTTACACAATCGGCTAGTTTGACAGGACTTGCAGAGGGGCGTAAAAAAACGATTTGGACACCGGAGCAAGGGGGACGCTATAGCTCCAACCTATGGGCACCGGAAATTCATTATCTGGATAGCAAATGGTACATCTACTATACAGCTAATGATGGCGGCGGCGATGATTCAAGAAGAGTTTGTGTACTCGAGAATACGGAGGCTGATCCGCTGGAAGGTGAGTGGGTATGGAAGAGCGCTCTTGATACTCCTGTTCCAGGCCTCGATGGCTCCGTGCTGATTATGCATGACCAGCTTTACTTCTTGTATGCCGGTTATGGGCATTTCCCGGATTATGGATCAGCGATTTATATCATGAGAATGACTAATCCGTGGACGTTAGAAGGAGAGCAGACTTTACTCACCGCTCCAACTTTGGACTGGGAGAAGCAAGGTGGTATGGCCATTAACGAAGGTCCGGTTATTCTGAAACGGAACGGAAGAGTGTTCCTCGTCTATTCAGCCAGCACGACATGGTCGGAAGATTATGCGTTAGGGATGTTAACGATGGATGAGAAGGCTGATCCTATGCTGCAGTCCTCTTGGACGAAATCGATGGAGCCTGTTTTCCGCAAGAGCGTGGAAAATAGCGTGTATGCTACAGGGCACAACAGCTTCACGAAATCTCCAGATGACACGGAAGATTGGATCGTATTCCATGCCCTTCCTGCTGTGGGAGTTGAGACGAAGTTCCGTGCAACCCGTATTCAGAAATTCGATTGGCATCCTGACGGTACACCAGACTTTGGCATTCCATTTGGTGATGAGCAAGCTTTGGAAGCTCCGTCAGGCGAGTAAGGATTATTTTTTTATTAATTGATACATTAATTTTGTAACTAAGTACTTTTCTTGTGAATTGGAATCGGTCTAAAGTCCTTGATTTAAGCGAAGGTCTGCTATTTCTAAGTTTTATTAGTTCTAATATTTAAATATGAAAACGTTGACAATTTTAATTGGCACTCCTATTAAAAAGCGAAAGCAGGGGGATTAAAATGGGTAAAATGAAAAACCGTTTGCTTAACCTGTTACTGGTGTCCGCAATGTCAGTTTCTGTTCTAGCTGCATGCAGCAATAATAATGATCCGAAGGAGTCATCCGAGCCGGCTGCTACAGAGAGTTCGGATAATGGGACTACAACCGAAACGGCAGCCTTCTCCGACATTAGTCAAACGATTCGTGGAAATAAAACTCCTACTCAGGAGCAAATGGATGAAGTAAACAACACGATGAATGATACGTACCTGGGTGACCTTTACGATGAGAAGATTCCAAGCCATTATGAGGCTTATCCTTTTAAAAAGGACGTTACGCTGGACGTATGGCTGCCGGCTGATTCGAATATCCCGGATATGAATAATCAGGTTGTGCAGAAGCAAGTTGAGAAATTGACTGGCATTAAAGTGAACTTCATTACGCCGCCTGTAGGGCAGGAAGCAGACGCCTTTACCCTTATGATCTCCTCCGGTGAGCTGCCTGACATTATTATTGAGCCAGAACGTTACCCAGGTGGAATGGAAGCGGGCCTCAAAGATGGTGCTTACCTTGATTTGACCGATTTGATGGAGAAGAACGCACCTAACTATTCGGAATGGCGTAACTCCGATGAGACAAGAAGAAAAACAACGGTAACTGACAGCGGTAAGCTGCTAGGCTTTTACGGCATTGCTCCATATTCCGAGTGGATGTGGTTCGGCATGCTGATTAAGAAGGAAGCGCTCGAGAAGACAGGTTTGGAAATTCCAACTACGATGGATGAGTGGCATGCTTTCCTGACGAAAGCGAAGGAAGTGGGTTACAGCGAGCCGCTTAACTACGGTTCTACCTACGGCCAAGTCTTTACTGGCATTATTAACGGTGCATTTGGCGTTTGGGATTGGACGTTTATGGATGCGGACGGCAAAGTGCAATGGGGTCCAGCTCAGCCTAAAGCGAAAGATTACCTGACAACTATGCAGCAATGGAATAAAGAAGGACTGCTCAACCGTGACTGGGCTACTGCTGACTTTAACCAACGTATGGCAAGTGCCATTTCGAATAAAACAGCTGTTATGATGGACTCCCCGGATACGATGTGGAGCTACTGGAAGCAGCAAAACAATATTGATTTCGTAGGTGCTTTGAACCCCGTGCTGAACGCTGGCGATAAAGCAGCCACCACTTATAAGAACTTCAAGAGAACCGGCAGATCAGCTGCGATTACAACACAAGCAGATGATGTAGAAGCTGCAATGGCATGGCTTGATTTTGCTTACAGCAAAAAAGGCTGGGAGATCCTGAACTACGGCGAGTACGGCAAGACCCATTTGGTTGATGACAGCGGCAAGCCTTACTTCCAACCAGAGAGCAACATCTACAAAGATCCAGACGGTCAACCAGTTGCGACTACTCTTGTGAAATACCGTATGCATTCCTGGCCTGATATCCGCGATGAGCATAACTCTAACCCGCTTATCGTTGCAGAGGGCAGCTATTCGGGCGATATTCGTAAGTACTGGACGGAAAATATGGACACAAGCGTAGCTATGCCGCCAATTACATTTACACAAGATGAGGCATCCCGTGAAGCTGAGCTTGGTAATCAGCTGTCCACATTACGTGGTGAGTATTTTGCCAAAATTATTTCGGGCCAGCTTCCGGTCAGCGCTTACGATAAATTCTTGAGCGAAGCGAAAAATATGGGTCTGGATGAGTTCCTGAGCATCCATCAGGCAGCGCTTGATCGTTATAACCAAAGATAACTAATGGATAATTCAGGTGGTGAATGGGCAGGGCTGTTCGCGGATTTTCGCGAATGGCTTTGCCCATACCTGGAAATAAGGTGGTGGGTGCATGAAGACAAGTCTCATTATTAAGAAGGATGTTAGAAAAAACTGGTTTGCCTATATGCTGGCCGTGCCGGTCATTGCATGGTTTGCTATTTTTTGTTACGGACCTATGTGGGGGCTCTTGATTGCCTTTAAGGACTTTAAGCCGTTACTTGGATTTGCAAACAGCGATTGGGTCGGGCTGAAGCATTTTATTGATTTCTTTGAAGGGCCATATTTCTGGAGAGTCGTGAAGAATACGCTGCTCCTCAATGTTTGGGGCCTTGCGTTTGGGTTTACTGCTCCAATCATACTCGCCTTGATGTTAAATGAAGTGCGTGACGGCAAGTTTAAGAAGCTGGTTCAGACAATCACGTATATGCCGCATTTTATCTCACTTGTTGTTGTGTGCGGGATGATTCATATTTTCACAGAAGACGAAGGGGTCGTAACTCAACTGCTGCAGTTGATTACGGGCAAGGACTATACGTCTCTGCTTGGCTATTCCTCCTTCTTCAGGCCGATTTATACCTTCTCGGATATTTGGCAGACCATTGGCTGGTCCAGCATTATTTATTTGGCTGCGATGAGCTCGATCGACTCTACCTTGTATGAGGCAGCGGATATTGACGGCATTGGGAGACTGGGGAAAATGTGGCATATTACGCTCCCTCAGATCAGTCCGGTTATCGTTATCCTATTTATCTTTGCAGTAGGCGGCATAATGGCTTCGAGTTATGAGAAGATCATTCTCCTCTATAACCCGTTAACCTATGACAAGGCGGATGTTATAGCATCCTATGTCTATCGCAGAGGCTTACGAGAAGCGAGCTTAAGCTACTCCACGGCTGTTGGTTTAGTAAGTTCCCTAGTTAACTTTGCTCTTCTATGGGTGACGAACAAGATAGCAAGCCGCAAATCTGACGTGAGCTTATGGTAGGAAGGGGGATACATGTACGATGAAATATTATTCCGTTGGCAGCAGAGTATTTGATATTATCATTTATTTATTACTTGCTCTCTTAACCTTGTGTTGTCTGTATCCAATCGTCCATATCCTATTTGCTTCTGTCAGTGATCCGGCGAGGCTGGTTGCACACAAAGGGATATTGTTAAATCCACTTGGGTTTACGATTGACGGCTATAAGCTGATTTTCAAAGATAACAGTCTATTAGTGGGATACAAGAATACAATCCTGTATGTAGGGCTTGGCACGCTCGTCAATATGATTATGACGATTATGGGCGCGTTTGTTTTATCGAGACGGGATTTATATTTCAAGAAATATATTATGATCATCATTACGATTACGATGTTTTTTGGCGGGGGATTAATTCCCTGGTTCTTATTGATGAAAGATATCGGTCTGTACAATAATTTATGGGCTATGATTCTGCCAACAGCGCTTAGTACATGGAATATGATTGTGCTCCGGACGGGCTTTCAATCCATTCCTACGGAGCTTGAGGAAGCGGCAATTATTGATGGTGCAAGCCAGATTAAGCTGTTAATCAATGTGATTATTCCATTGTCTAAAGCTACCTTGGCCGTTATCTTCTTATACTATTTGGTTGGCAACTGGAATTCCTGGTTTAATGCCATGGTTCTGCTTAAAGATCGGGATCAATTCCCGCTGCAGCTGCTGTTGAAGGAGATTCTGGTAGCGAACGACTCTACGGCAACCTCACAGGGCAGCGCTGGCGGAGTTATCATCGACAGTGCTTCAAGTGCGACGGCATTCCGTGAATTAGTGAAGTATTGCACAATTGTGTTCTCAACACTGCCAATTTTGATGGTGTATCCATTCCTTCAGAAATATTTTGTAAAAGGTGTCTATGTTGGTTCGATTAAAGGCTAAGATAGCAAAGGAGCTTACTAACTTATGAAACTTGAATTTCCGCGTCCGGAATACCCGCGTCCTCAGTGGGTTCGGCCTAATTGGATCAACTTGAATGGGGAATGGCAATTCGAAATCGATCATGGCAAAAGTGGTAAAGAACGCGGGTATCAGCAATCCACACATGTGTTGTCTGATAAGATAACGGTTCCCTTTTGCCCAGAAAGCAAGCTCTCCGGAGTGGAATATAAGGACTTCATGCCAGCTGTCTGGTATCGAAGAGAAATCACTGTACCAGACAGCTGGATGAAAGGCAAAATTCTGCTGCACTTTGGTGCTGTCGATTATGAAACGGAAGTGTGGGTTAACGGAGTATCAGTTGGCACACATCGTGGAGGGTATTCTTCTTTCCACTTTGATATCACAGCAGCAGTTACAGCTGGAAGTAATGTGATTACCGTTTGTGCAGAAGATGATGTTCGTTCCGGGCTGCAGCCTCGCGGAAAGCAAAGTGAAAGATTCTATTCGCATGGCTGTGATTATACACGTACGACAGGAATATGGCAGACCGTTTGGCTTGAGCAGGTGCCTCAGTCTTATTTGGCAGGAATGAAGGTGGTTACAGATCCGGAAAACGATTGTGCGCATCTGGAAGTGCAGATCGGAGGAGAAGGCGCTGGAGCAACGCTAACGGCAACAGCTTTATACGAAGGAAGAGCGGTTGGTACTGTGGCCAGCGTGGTATCTGGAGCAACGGCCAGGCTGACACTTCCTTTGTCTGAGATTCACTTGTGGGAGCCTGGTCATCCACAGTTATATGATCTGGAGATCAGCTTGGCGAAGCAAGGACAAGTGAATGATACGGTCCAGTCTTACTTTGGGCTTCGTACTATCGAGCTCGATGGTATGGCCGTTCGGATTAACGGTAAATCTGTGTTCCAGCGCCTTGTGCTGGATCAAGGCTTTTATCCAGATGGCGTCTATACCGCCCCATCTGATAATGATCTGCGAAAAGATATCGAAATATCGATGGGACTTGGCTTTAATGGCGCTAGGCTCCATGAGAAAATGTTCGAACCTCGTTTCCTGTATTGGGCGGATAAGCTGGGCTATTTGGTGTGGGGTGAGCATGCGAACTGGGGCCTTGATATTACGACAGCTGAGGGCTTAGCCCGGTTCCTGCCGGAATGGCTGGAAGGGATGGAGCGGGACTTCAATCATCCTGCACTTATCGGCTGGTGTCCGTTTAATGAAACATGGGACCGGGATGGTGCGAAGCAAAACAATGATGTGCTGCGGATCGTTTATGAGGTGACAAAGCGGATGGATCCGACACGTCCTGTCATCGATACAAGCGGTAATTTCCATGTCATAACGGATATATTTGACATACATGACTATGATCAGAATCCGGAGACGTTCAAGGCTAGATATGAACCGATGAAGGCCGGCGGCGAAGTATTTAATACATTCCCGAACCGTCAGAAATACGAAGGGCAGCCTTACTTTATCAGTGAGTATGGCGGTATTTGGTGGAATCCGGATCAGAAGGATGAAAAGTCTTGGGGTTACGGCGACAGGCCGAAATCCGAAGATGATTTCCTTACGCGGTATGCGGGATTGACGGATGCTTTACTTGATCATCCAATGATGTTTGGGTTCTGTTATACGCAGCTTTATGATGTGGAGCAGGAAGTGAATGGGTTGTATACGTACGACCGCTGCCCGAAATTTGATCCTAAAGTCATTCGCAGCATTAATGCGAGAAAAGCTGCAATTGAAGATTAAACATTATGTAAAAAGGCCTCTTAGGAGGCCTTTTTCTTGTTTTCTGCTTGGATCACGGTATGCAACTAAAGACCTGGAGGGCTTAAGTAAGAACTATTTATTTGGGAATTTTTGTCGAAGTGATTGAAATGACATATATAATATATATAATATGACTTGTGAGTTACAGACTCTATGCTGAACAATTGGGAGGTGGGGAGTCAGCGTTTCGAACGGCATGCATCATCACTAATTCATAATAAGAGGTGTGGGAACATGATTCGAAAATTAACGGCAATCAGTTTAGTTGTTGTCAGTACGCTGTCTTTCTCGGCGGGATCTTATGCACAGCCGCAGCCGGCGGCGCAAGGATCCGCCATTTCATGGCCAAATAATCAAGCGCTTCCATCATTCAAGCAAGGCAAACAGCTAGAGGTAGCGGACATTTATGATGCACCAGGAGATGTGAAGCTGTTGTTCTCCACTTTGCAGGGCATCGTGAACCGGAAAGAAACTCGAATCTACCTTCTGGAAAACAAGGAAGAGGGTAAGTTCAAATGGTTGAATGATCTGAACGTCGATTATAAAGTGCGTGATGATTATTATGATATTTTGAAGCAGTACAAAAATGAAGTTAAAGGCATTATCATTTATGACCCTAATGTACCGGATTCTGTGAACGTGGCAACAACTTTGGCTGGTCTTCGTGACGGCGTAGCTGTAAGCCCTGAGCTGGCTGTAAAGCTGCAAGCTGCACCGTATAGCTTTAAGGTGATCGAGGATCTTCAAGGGAAGTTTAAGGACCGGGTAGACGCTTATACATGGCAGTATGAGAATTTGTGGAAAGAAACAACTCACCGGATGCTCGTAGGCCTCAGCCCTGAAGTGTCTTCACGTCCACCTGCGAATCAGCCTGATACATACAAGGTTGTAGCACAGGAGAAGACGGAAGAACGCGATGCGAAAAACCGTCAAGTGTATGATATGGACCTGTCTCAATTTGTAGCGAAGCCTGATGTGTATGTGAAATTCGGAGATGCGTTCACTCAGGACGGCTGGGGTGCAGCGGTTCATGAAATTACGGTGAAGGCTGACGGAGAAACGATCGCTCATTTCCTGCCAGGTACTGCTGATGAGAAGCCTTACCTGTACGACCCGCAAGGCTCCCAAGTATCGTCGGGAAGCGGCGGCCACCGTTTTGCTGATGGCGGCAACTATTTCACGTATAAGTTCACTCCACCTGCAGACACGAAGGAGCTTACAATGTCTGCTGAGATGTGGAATGAGTACAAGGTGAGTGCGACTAATGACCAGCCGTTCTCTTCTCAGACGAAGGAGCCTTATGGTTACCTGCGCGATTATGCCGTAGCAAACAAAGCAATGGTATTCTGGCTGGATTCGAATGATCCGGCCGAAAAAGAGCTGTTTGAGAAAATTTTGTCCGATGTGAAGCCTGGTACACCGTATCTTGGATGGTTCAGCAATGACTTCCAAGGTGAATTCAGCGGGGTAGAGGTTGCTTCGAATCATGGTGTGTACGTTCTTGCGGCGGACTGGTTCAGCAACTTGACCGTGTTCTCCGGAACGAAACCAAATTTTGTGAAGCCTAAAGCTCCAGCGCCGGTGAAACTGGACAACAAAATTTATGTAACGTATACATTCAGCGAAGGCGATAACCTTCAATATAACGAGCATAAGCTGCGGATCCTGTGGGATGACCCGAAACGCGGCCAGGTGCCAATCAACTGGACATCCAGCCCGCTGCTCTACGACGCCGCTCCAGCTATGCTGAACTACTTCTACGGCACAGCAACAGCGAATGATCAGATTATTGCCGGACCTTCCGGAGCAGGTTACTTCTACCCGGCTGCATGGCCGGAGAAATCGCTCACGGAATTCCTGAAAAACACTAAAGATTACATGAAGAAGACTGGAATGGAAATTCCATATGTGCTTAACCGCTTGAACGGTGAAAACCTGCCGCTCAGCAAAGCGAACAATGCAGCTTACCGCGATGAGTATGATGCGAAAGGCATCTTCATCGGCTGGGATAACTTCACTAAAGTAGATATTGTTGACGGTCTGCCGACTTCCAACATTCTAGGTGTAGGCTCAGTAAATGATGCGAAAAAAGCTCTTGCTGATGCAAAAGCGAAATGGGATGGCAAATCGCCGCTCTTCGTATCCCTTGGTATTCTCGCATGGGGCATGACGCCTACAGATTTGGCTAACATCACAGCTGGACTTGATTCTTCGTATCAAGTGGTATTGGCAGATCAATACTTCTCGCTTATTAGAGAAGCTAATGGCTTGCCTAAGAAATAGTCTTTATTAGAAAGAAGACCTCCGGATGTCTGGGGGTCTTTGTTTATTGAGGGTCATCCTTTTCCTCGCTAACGAATCGTCAGATGCTTATTCCTCGAAAAACAGCTACTTGAAGAATCTAACGAATCCTAGTAACGCTATTAGTCTGGTTGAAGGCAAAATGATGCGCTTTTAAGGGAAATAGCGATACCAGGATTCGTTACAATTTCCGAACCCTCCATTTCGAGCAAATAGCGTGTTGTAGATTCGTTAGAGTTTCATTAGTTGATTAGAATTGTACGGGCAGAGCAAATGTGCGGTAACGCTGCTTGCCGCTGGCTACGATAAGAAGTTGGTGTTCAACCAAGCTGAGCAGAATTCGGCGTGCATGCTGGTCGGAAATCCGCAGATGAAAAGCGAGCTCCGACGGCATGAAAGGACGCAGCAGACGCGTTGCATAGCGAATAGTTTCCGCCTCAAGCCAGCCTAATGACTCTGGCACATCGGTTGCAATAAACTTTCCGATAAAGGAAAGCACGAGCTGCTGACAGCGCTTTGGTTCATCAGTGATGGATAAATAAGCAATCGGCAAAAAGATCCAGTCATCAAGCGTTAATAGGCAGTGCCGCCAACACAGATCTTTGAAGCGCCTCACATCCAAATCTCTTGCGTGAGGTCCGTAGCCTTGAATTTCAATTCCACCTTTCATCTCCCCGCCGGGCATATACGCCAGATCAAGATAGCGGTATCCGTTATTGAAATCGCGAACCTCCCACTCTGGATATAAATGATTAAAGTTACGGACGGCCGGGAACCAGACCGAACGGAGAAATTCGACTGTGCCATGGCCAAGCCCTTTCTCGAGTAATTCTCGTCTTCGGTGATTCACTTCTTGTTGAATCATGGATTGCATCCATTCTTCATAAGCTTGGTCGAATTTCATAATTGCTCAACACATCCTTTAAAAAATTAGAATCTCATTCGTATCGTTGTTCGTGCCGTTACCATAAAAAAACGCCGTTTTGACATCATCCCACCTCATGGGGGACGGTTGTCAAAACGGCGTGTTCTTCACGACCAAACAATATATGTTCAGTATAAATCGATAATAAATGAGAAACAATCTGCTCTTTTATGAGAAAAATGAAAGAATTTATAGCGATTATCTTCATTTCTGTGAAAATGTTAATCCAAACTTTATATTTCTCTGTGGTACAATTACCCAAAAGCATGAACGTATCGGGCTTTATACCTACATAAATTATAGGGAGGTATATATGATCATACATAGTAAGCTTATGAAGTGCATAATAGGATTGGCGCTCATATTGCTCAGTATCGGAACGGTGTCCGTTGTCTCTTCTGGAGCAGCATATGCGGCAGAAGCAAACGCATCGGTTAAGGTGAATGACAAGAAAGTGAAGTTGTCCGATTCGGTTATCGTTCAGAAGAACAGAATGTATGTGCCTGCAGCAAGTATAGCTTCAATGCTTGGTGCAAACGTAAGCTGGGACAATGAAAATGAAGAATTAACTTTAGATACGGAATTAAATGATGAAGTTGTTTTCGGAAATGGCGTGCCGGTCGTTTATTTCAATGACATCCGTTATCGGATGGATGCGGTTCCATTCATTGAGGATGGCAGACTGTATGTGCCACTCCGTCAGCTGGCTGAAGTGCTCCATACCGATATGTCCTGGAACAACGATTCCAACACGGCTGAACTTACTGAAGTGGAGCGTGCGGCTGTAACGGAAGAGTACGGATTGGCTGAGATCAGCGATGAATACGGCATCGGCGCATCGACGCTACTGAAGCGCAACGGACTGGGCAGTAAGGATAAAGTTAAGCCAGGAGTAAAGCTTAAAGTTATCATCCCATCGTTTCTTGATAATCCGGCTGCGGCCTACTCCCAATCGGATTTGACGCTGCTCGCCAGGATTTCAGTGGTGGAGGCAGGCAAAACTTCTTATGAAGGACAGCTGGCGATTGCCAATGTCATTCTGAATCGTGTGAAGGACCCGAAATTCCCGAAATCGATACATGATGTAATTTATTCCGGAAAGCAGTTTCCACCAGCTCATAATGGACTACTAGATCAAACAAAGCCAACTGCAAGCGCCCTTCGGGCAGCTAAAGATGCACTGAATGGGAAAAACAATATTGAAGACGCTGTTTATTTCTTTAATCCACGTGTTACAAAAGGGGCATTCTGGTCCAGCCTGGATGTTGTCGTGACGATTGGCAGTCATAGCTTCGCAAAATAATAAAAACCCGCTAGACACAACAATGTGTTTAGCGGGTTTTTCGCGTGGCGTTCATTTATGATCAGCCGACTTAGCCTCGGATGAGGGGAACATGCATCGTATAACCATAATTAGGCAAAGAATAAGCCGATTGAATTCCTGTACACAGCTTTATAAATAAAAATGATTAATTTTACAAAATAACTTATAGACAATTTTCGACTTATACATTGAACCTGACGTGAGCCTGCGTTAGTATAAAGATAGTATAAAACACAGTACCGAAGTCGGATTTTATAGATTGATGTGAGGTGGATAGAGTTGCAACTTCTTGTGACGAACAGTCCGTTTACAAGCGAGCAGGCGGAATTAATTAACAAGCTGCTCCCAACTTTAACGGAAGCTCAGAAAAATTGGTTAAGCGGATATTTAAGTTTTTATGCTGCAGGCAATGTAGCAGCAGCAACGGCAGAAGCGCCAATCGTAACTGCTGAAGCTCCTGCAGCAGCAGCCATTCCTGAAGGTCCGAAGGAAGCAACAATTTTGTTCGGATCGCAAACAGGCAATTCACAAAGACTGGCGGGACGCTTGGCTGATAAGCTGAAAGGCCAAGGGTTCGAGGTAACGCTGTCGGCAATGAACAAATTTAAAACAAACAAATTAAAAGAAGTTAGTTATCTGTTTATTGTGGCTAGTACACATGGCGAAGGAGATCCGCCGGATAACGCGCTGACATTCTATGAGTTCTTGAATAGCAAACGTGCACCTAAGTTAGAAGGAGCGAAGTTCTCTGTTCTGGCGCTTGGCGACACATCGTATGAATTCTTCTGTAAAACAGGTGCAGACTTTGACACCAGACTTGCTGAGCTTGGTGCTGAGCGTATCGTTGATCGTGTTGATTGTGATGTTGACTTCGAAGATGCAGCCGCTGCTTGGATTGCTTCGGTTAACGGCGCAGTAAGCACAGCTTCTGCAGCATCGGCAGCTCCTCAAGGAGCAGCAGTTGTTTCACAGGCAGCAGCAGTAGAATCAGAATATACACGTGCTAATCCGTTTATGGCTGAGGTTCTAGAGACACTGAACCTGAACGGCAGAGGCTCGGATCGCGAGACTCGCCATCTTGAGCTGTCGCTGGAAGGCTCCGGTCTTTCTTATGAGCCTGGCGATGCGGTTGGTGTATATCCACAGAATGATCCTTCTTTAGTAGAAGAAATTATTTCATTCCTTGGGTGGAACTCGGATGAGAAGGTTGTAACGGGCAAAGCAGGCGAAACTTCCACGCTCCGTGAAGCGCTTCTTCATCATTATGAAATTACGGTATTAACGAAACCTCTGCTTGAAAAAGCGGTTGCCTTCTCGGGTAACAGCAAGCTGGCAGACTTGGTTAAACCAGAAAATAAAGAAGATCTGAAAGCCTATACAAATGGACGGGATCTGCTTGATCTGCTTCGTGACTATGCGCCTTGGACGATTCAAGCAGGGGATCTTGCTAACTTGCTTCGCAAGCTGCCGCCTCGCCTGTATTCCATTGCAAGCAGCGTCAACGCTCATCCGGAGGAAGTTCATCTGACAATCCGGAAAGTGGAATACGAAGCACATGGCCGTGATCGTAAAGGCGTTTGTTCGGTATACACTTCTGAGCGTCTGCAGCCTGGCGACAAGCTTCCGATCTTTATCCAGCAGAATCCGAACTTCAAGCCTCCTGTTAACTCGGATACACCAGTTATCATGGTAGGTCCAGGTACAGGTGTTGCACCGTTCCGTGCATTTATGGAAGAGCGTGAGGAATCCGGAGCAGCAGGTCAAACATGGCTGTTCTATGGTGACCGTCATTTCGTTACTGACTTCCTGTATCAAACGGACTGGCAGCGTATGCTGAAAGACGGCGTGCTGTCGAAGCTGGATGTAGCGTTCTCCCGTGATTCGGACGAGAAGGTTTACGTACAACACCGGATGCTTCAAAACGGTGAAGAGCTGTACAAATGGCTGGAAAATGGCGCACATGTGTATGTATGCGGTGACGAGAAGCATATGGCGCATGACGTGCAATCCGCACTCCTTACGATTATCGGCCAATATGGCGGTAAATCTCCGGAAGAAGCGGCAGCTTATCTGTCCCAGCTGCAAGAGCAAGGACGTTACCAACGAGACGTATACTAACGCTTGAGCAATAGCGCATAGCGATAATAGAGAGTATCGACCCATTATATGGGTAAAGGAGCGAACAACAGCAATGGCAAAGAACCATAAAGTCGAGCCTATCGGCGGACCGCCGAGCGACGTGGAACATCTGAAATTGGAAAGTAACTATTTGCGCGGTTCGTTGACAGAATCCCTGTCGAACCGTATTACGGGCGGTTTGCCCGAGCTGGATAACCGTTTGTTGAAATTCCATGGCAGCTATATGCAAGACGACCGTGACTATCGTAACGAGCGCGAAAAGCAAAAGCTGGAGCCTTATTTCCAATTCATGCTTCGTGTTGTAACTCCAGGTGGTGTAGCAACTCCAGAGCAATGGCTTGTTATGGACAGCCTGGCGGATAAATACGGGACGGGCAGCCTTAAGTTGACTACGCGTCAAGCTTTCCAGCTGCATGGTGTATTGAAGTGGAATCTGAAACATACGATTCAAGAAATCCACCAAGCTATGCTGACAACACTTGCAGCTTGTGGTGACGTTAGCCGTAACGTGATGTGTAATCCTAACCCTTATCAATCGGAGCTTCATAGCGAAGTATTCTACTGGTCGCAGCAGTTGACGTCGCATCTGGCGCCTAAGACACCTGCCTACCATGAAATTTGGCTGGATGGCGAGAAGGTAGTCGACAGCACGGAGCAAGAAGGCGTAGAAGTAGAGCCCATTTATGGTCCAGTCTACCTGCCGCGTAAGTTCAAGATTGGTATTGCTGTACCTCCATCCAATGATGTTGACGTGTATTCGCAGGATCTTGGCTTTATTGCAATCGTTGGTGAAGACGGCAAACTTGCCGGCTTTAACGTAAGTGTTGGCGGCGGCATGGGCATGACTCATGGCGATACAGCGACTTACCCGCAGCTTGCTAAAGTGATTGGCTTCGTTACTCCAGATCAAGTATTGGATCTGGCTGAGAAAGTTGTAACGATCCAACGCGATTATGGTAACCGTTCGGTGCGTAAATACGCTCGTTTTAAATATACAATCGACCGTCATGGTATGCCTTGGTTCATTGACGAGCTGCAAGATCGTTTGGGCTGGGAGCTTGCTCCTGCTCGTGAGTTCCATTTTGAGCATACGGGCGACCGTTATGGCTGGATTAAAGGCAAAGACGGCAAGTGGAATTTGAACCTGTACGTTCAAGCCGGCCGTGTTGTTGATACAGAAGACAACAAGCTAAGAACAGCACTTCGTGAAATCGCGAAGATCCATACTGGTGATTTCCGTCTGACGGCTAACCAGAACTTGGTTATTGCTAACGTAACTGCCCAGAAGAAAACAAAAATCGTTGCCTTGCTGAAAGAATACGGTATTGCAGAAGGCACTCAATATTCGGCTCTTCGTCGCAGCGCCTTGTCTTGCGTAGCACTTCCAACTTGCGGTTTGGCAATGGCTGAGGCTGAACGCTACCTGCCTTCCCTAATTGACAGACTGGAGCCAGTTCTTGCGGAAGCAGGTCTCCGGGACAAAGAAATTAATATTCGTATGACGGGCTGTCCGAACGGCTGCGCGCGTCCAGCACTTGGCGAGATTTCGTTCATCGGTAAATCGCCAGGCAAGTACAACATGTACATGGGTGCCGGTTTCTCAGGCGACCGCCTAAGCAAGATGTACAAAGAGAATATCGGCGAAGACGAAATTATGGATACTCTTACTCCGATCATTCACCGTTATGCAGCTGAACGCAACAATGGCGAGCACTTTGGCGACTTTGTCATCCGTGCAGGTTATGTGAAGGCAGTTACCGACGGCACGAACTTCCACGAATAATAGATGAGCGGTACAGAGTTGATCTCTGTACCGCTTTTTTTGCTGCATGTTATGAGGAAAACGTTAGGCACATTATTGGCCAGAGAAAAGGAAGGTTTCAACAATGTCAGAATACATAATTGGGCTTGATATCGGTACGACCAGCGTGAAAGCATGTATTTTTAACCGTATTGGAAATCTTGTTGCGGAAGCAGAAGAACTCATCCTTTCGGAATATCCGCAGGTAGGCCAAGTTCAGCAGGATGCCGTGGTTATAGAGCGATTGGCGGTCGTGGCTGTAAGAAATTCCATTCAGAAAGCAGGCCTTGCAAAAGAAGACCTGGCTGCGATGGGCTTCTCTGCGGCTATGCATTCCCTCTTGTCGGTAAGTTCTGAGGGAGTTCCATTATCTCCTGCCTTCATTTGGTCGGACGGCAGAGGGACAGATCAAGCCAATCGTTTTACAGAGGAAGAGCGCCAGTATTTATATAGCAAGACAGGTACACCGATTCACCCGATGTCGCCATTCTTAAAGCTGCTCTGGATGAAAGAAACCGGATATGAACCGTATCAGAAGGCAGCGTACTTCATGTCCATTAAGGAGTATCTGATTTATTGCTGGTTCGGAAAACGGGTCATTGACTACTCTATGGCATCTGCTACCGGATTATTTAACCCTTCAACCTTGAATTGGGAGCCTGAGCTATTGTCTTTGGCAGATATTACGGCTAGCCAGTTATCAGAGATCGTGGAGCCAACATTCCTGTTAGGTGCATTAAAAGCTGAGATTGCTGAAGAGATGGGGGTTGCTTCATCGCTGCCTTTTGCTATCGGAGCAGCAGATGGCCAGCTGTCTAATCTGGGAATTGGAGCACTACTTCCTGGTGAGGTTGCAGTATCTGTTGGAACAAGCGGGGCAATCCGGCAGGTTACGAATGAAGCAAAAGTGAGCGGTAACGGGGAGACGTTCTGCTACTCATTTACACAAGATTCCTATATTATTGGCGGTCCTACAAATAATGGTGGTGTAGCTCTTCAATGGCTGAAGCAGCTGTTGAATGATCAGGGCAGCTATGAGGATTTTCTTGCAGAAGCTTGGCAATCAACACCAGGAGCAGAAGGTCTGCTATTCCTCCCCTACATAAATGGTGAACGAGCTCCGCTATGGAATCAACAGGCTAGAGGCAATTTCTATGGGATGACGATTGCTCATACGAAAGCACATTATGTGCGGGCCGTTCTTGAAGGGATTACCTTCAATCTATATCAGATCGGAAGGGCTCTTGAGCAACTGGCTGGTCCTCCTAAGAAAATGTACGTAAATGGCGGCTTATCGCGTTCTCCAATCTGGCTGCAGATGATGGCGGATATTTTTGAAGCTGAAATTTATGTATCGGAGAATCATCATAGCGCGGCTTGGGGAGCAGCATGGACAGCTCTTGTCGCAATTGGGGAAGAGCAGGATTTTGCATCGATTAAGCAGAATATTCCTATGGGAGAAGCGGTACTGCCAAATCACGAGAATATCGGTATGTACAAAGCGGTGTACAAGCGTTATGAGAAATTAGCAAATGCGATTACACCATTGTTTGAATAACCAACTAGATTTAAACTTACGAACTTACACAAGCTTAACTACAGACATCGAAGAAAAAATATATATACCTCATGGGGGGGATATTGGATGGGTAGTTTAATAACGGTAATGCTTCTTGGTTTAGTGTTGGGAGTCAAGCATTCGATTGAGCCGGACCACATTATTGCAGTTTCAACAATGGTAAGCAATCAGAAGAAGTTGTGGCGTTCGACATTAACAGGCATCTTCTGGGGGATTGGCCATACAAGCACTTTATTTATTGTAGGTATGGTTCTTGTGCTGCTTAAGGGAGAACTGCCTGAAGTGTGGGCGATGTCGCTGGAATTTCTAGTTGGGATTATGCTGGTATACCTTGGCTTTAAAAACTTTGTATCGGTAAAAACCGCCTATCAGCAAACCCATCAACACGAGAAATCTTCACTTGTGAAAGTGACAATCATCGGGTTTGTCCATGGTCTGGCCGGAAGTGCAGCAATGGTCATTCTGACCTTATCTACGGTTGAGTCGATATGGGAATGTGCATTATATATTCTTGTATTTGGTGTTGGGACCATTACAGGTATGTTAATTTTTACGACGATACTAGGTATTCCTTTTGTATACAGCAAGACGAGTGTTAGAATTAACCGCGGTTTGATGCAGGCAGCTGGAACCGTGAGCTTCCTTTTTGGACTATTTTATATGTATAACCTAGGTGTGACAGAAGGTCTCTTTGAGCTTTGGGCGAAGTAAAGACGATTTGCACTTAACAAAGCGGTAGTGAAGGTCTATGACCTGCATTACCGCTTTTGTTATTTTAGACCAAATAATTATCCCCCTGTTAAACGTTATAACATTATAATATCCCCCCTGATAATGGAATTTTCCACCTTACGAATCCACGCGGCTTACGCCATGATAGATTTACTAGAAATTAATAACTTTAATGACATTAAATAACATGGTGGTGATGAATGGGAGAATTTTTTACACCTCGTTAGTTGCCGGTCTGTCTGATTTGATTTGTCTTCTATTAGTCAACCAAAACCAAATCCAATAGAGGTGAAATAATTGAACTTATCAATGATGAGAAGATCTTTATGGAATCTCCCTTTGTTATTAGTAGTTAATTTATTGACAGGCGTGTTGGCATTCGCGCCAAGCGTTCGTGCTGAGGAAGGTTCGGGTGATCCTGTGAAGTCGGGTCCAGCTAATCTGCGCATAGCCAAGGACGGGAACGGTGTCGACCGTATTACACATAATACGGCTACGATTGCATGGGACATGATTGGTGATGAAACGAATAAGAATGACATCGATGTCTGGAATGCAGATACCAATGCATGGATGACTTGGGGAGACCGGAGTAAACAAGAAATCGGCGCATTAACGCCGGAAACGACCTACCGTGTTTATATTACGTGGTATGCCGATCGGCCATCGCTAGAATATAAGAGTAATGTAATTGAATTTACGACAGCTGCCGATACAAGCGAATATCCGGAGCCTCCACTTACTCCACCAGGTCATTTGCAGACAACAGCGGTTACCGATTCCACCGTTACATTGAAGTGGTCGGGCAGCCCTGGTGCCAATGGCTATGATCTCTATGTGAATGGCGGCTGGAAGCAAGGAATCTGGGATGGTTCGAATACCGTGACGTACACGCTTCCCGAAGGAGGGAATACAAAAGGTACCAGCTATCAATTCGAGGTTGGAGCTCAGAACCTTCCGAAGGTATCGGCAAACAGCAATCCTGTGACGATTACATGGGGAGAGCTCGCTGCACCAAGCGGCCTTCAGGCAGTGACGACAACCAGAACGGTGGCATCGCTTGGTTGGGCGGAGACAGCAGGAGCAACTGGCTATGACATCTACGCCAACGGACAACTTCTTGGTTCCAGCAGCGAGAATAGATATGCAGCAACGGGACTTAATGAAGGGGAATCTTATAGCTTTAAAGTTGTTGCAAAAAACGCGCTTTGGCGTTCATCTGACAGCGACGAGATAACCGTTGTTCCAGGGGCCGATTACAATATTGTCTCGTATTATACGCTTTGGTCTCCGAGCAGTACGGGACGCAACTTCCATCCATCGGACGTAGATGCATCGCAAATTACACATGTAAATCTGGCCTTTGCGGATATATGCTGGAGAGGATTTGGCTCTGGTGCTGCAGCATGCCAGAATGCTGATGTTCCTACCCAAACCGATTATGTTTTTGACGGTGAAATTATAGTTGGAGATCCTTCAGTGGATCTTGATCTATTCGAGGAATGGGCAGCTATCCGGGAAGCTAATCCCCATCTGAAGCTGATTATTTCCGTGGGTGGCTGGTCGTGGTCGAATAACTTCTCGAATATGGCCAGTACAGAAGAGACTCGAACTGCTTTTGCCAATTCCGTTGTGAAGTTCCTACGGACCTACAAGCTGGATGGCGTCGATATCGACTGGGAGTATCCAGTGGAAGGCGGCGAGGATGATAACTCACGTAGTCCTGAGGACAAGGCAAACTTTGGTCTGATGGCTCAGGCGGTAAGGGATGCACTGGACGCTGCCGGATCGGAAGACGGCAAATATTATTTGCAGACGATTGCTTCAGGGCAAGGCGATAACTTTGTTGCCAATTCGGATCTCGGCCAATCATCCGATTATCTTGATTTTATCAATATTATGACTTACGACTACAGCGGCAGCTGGGATACCCTCGCTCACCATAACTCTCCGCTTTATTATGATAAGAATCACCCGAAGGATTATGCAGAACGTAACCATGTGCTTGGAGGTGTACTTGGGCATCTGAATGGCGGGGTACCCCATTATAAGGTGAATATAGGTGTTCCATTCTACGGCAAAGGATGGATTGGCTGTCCTGCTAGCGGTGAGTATCAGACGTGCACAGGCGCTACACCATTTGGTACATGGGAGAACGGCATTTTTGATTATACCGATATTGAAGAGAACTACTTGAATCATGAAGGTTATGTCCATTATTGGAATGATGAAGCCAAAGTATCTTATCTCTACAATGTGGAAAATGGTGTATTCCTCACCTATAATGATGAATCATCGATGATGTATATCGCTTCCCTTGCGAAGTCGCTTGATTTGTCAGGTGTCATGAGCTGGGATATAAGCGGCGACCGCAATCGGACACTTACAACACGTCTTGCCAAAGATCTTCCGATCACAGGAACTCCTGATGGTGATGCCCTTTCCGCTCCAACTGGCCTGCAGGCTATATCGATAGGCAGCCGCAGCCTTAAAGTAAAATGGAATGCGGCAGAGCAGGCGACAGCTTATGAAGTGTATGTAGATAAAGCAGGAGTTGGCACAACAGCAGGCACAGAATTTGCGATCTCGGACCTCATGCCTGATACGGTCTATTCTATTGAAGTTCTTGCCATTGAAAAAGAAGCAGAGACCCTTAAGCATGTATCTGCTTTTAGTCATCTGCTGACAACGAAGACAGCGCCAGTGAAAACGGCCTCACCTGAACCATCACAGCCTGCGGCACATGAAGGGCTTGATACGGATGTTACAAAAGACGGAGATAAGCTGCTGGTCAGCTTGCTAAGTGAAACGGTGCTGAAAGAAATCACTGCTTCCACGTCAACAGAATTCCCGATAATAGTAGAAGGTGATGGTAAGCAGATCGAAGTTACGCTGTCTAAAGAAATAACCGCAGCAATTGCAGCTAAAGGCAAAGACTCGACGATTATTGTCCGCTGGAGCGGGGCAGCATTCAAAATTCCGGCAGCAGCATTGCCTGCTGGCACGGATATCCAAATCACCATTGAGGTCCCGGCAGTTGAAACGGTTGATGCGTGGAAGAAGCTTTTGCAGCAGGAAAGTATATCTTTAATTGAAACTCCGCTTATTTTTACAATTGAAAGCAAAAATGTGAATGGAACGTTTAGTGAAATCAAGGACTTCGGAGATTATTTCCTCTCGCATGCCTTTACTTTGAACAGCTCAGCTATTCATAAAGATCAGACGGCTGGTGTAGTCTACGTACCAGAATCCAATGAACTGCGGCCAGTACCGGTTACTTACACGGAACATGCAGATGGGACGGTAACAGCTGAACTGAAGCGGAAAGGCAACAGCATATACGGTTTGGTGAAAGCGGAAGTCTCCTTTACCGATACAGTGACTAGCTGGGTTCAAAAGGATGTATGGCAGGCGGCAGCCAAGCTGATCGTAAAAGCGGAGTCAGATGGCAAGTTCGGAGGTTCGCGTGAGCTGACTCGTGCCGAAGTAACTTCACTGATCGTCAGAGCACTTGGTATTTTGCCTGATGATTCGGCTTCCTCATTCAAAGATGTTCCTGCGGGTTCCACTTACGCGGCAGATATTGCTGCAGCGCAGAAAGCTGGTCTTGTAAACGGGAAAGGGAACGGAATGTTTGACCCTTCCTCAGCCATTACCCGTGAAGAAACCTCAGTAATTCTAGTGAAGGCACTAGCCTATGCAGGAGCTGCGAAACATGCGGATCCAGCTGTTCTGAGTCGGTTCGTTGATCACTCTGCTGTGTCCGGTTATGCAGAAGCTTCCATTGCTCTTTTAGTAGAAAGTAGCATTATGAACGGAGTATCCGCCAGCAAACTTGCACCGCAAGCGCATATAACCAAGGAGCAGGCAACTGTGCTAGTCATGAAGACATTACTATACGCCGGCTTATCGAATTAAAGGCTAACCGCCCGATTCTTTCGGGCGGTTTTCTTATTTAAGGACATTTTTCATTCTCTGGACGATTAAGGAATACATCTGCAGGCTGATTTAGTAGTAAACGATTTGGTTTAAGCTTAGAACATATTTTTGACGGATTATAAAATGTTAAATTGATCGTTTAAATTCAGTTTAAAAATGTACGATAAAATCATCACATCAACAATTTCTGGGAGGAAACAGGAAATGGACTATAGAGTTAATTCGAAACAGCCAAACAATGGTGATTGGGCTGTTGAAGCAGAAGGACTCGTCAAAATATTTGGCGACAACCGTGCAGTGGACGGCGTTGATATGCATGTGAAAGCAGGCACGATTTACGGTGTTCTGGGGCCAAACGGGGCAGGCAAAACAACAACGATTCGAATGCTGGCAACACTGCTTCGGGCGGATGCAGGTTCAGCTCGAATCTTCGGACATGACGTGGTAAAGGAATCGCAAATCGTTCGGCAATTAATTGGTGTCACAGGGCAATATGCCTCAGTAGATGAATCGCTTAGCGCAACGGAAAACTTAATTATTTTCTCCAGGCTGCTTGGACTCGGACGTGCGGAATCGAAGAAGAAAGCAGCAGAACTGCTTGAGGAGTTTGGGTTAACAGAAGCGGCAAAACGTCCGCTAAAAAACTTCTCCGGCGGTATGAGACGACGTCTGGATTTGGCAGCAAGCCTTATCGCACAGCCACCGCTTATTTTCCTTGATGAGCCAACAACAGGACTTGACCCCCGTACACGCTCGCAAATGTGGGATACCATTCGCCGCTTGGTCAACACAGGTTCAACTGTCTTGCTGACTACACAATATCTCGAAGAAGCCGATCAACTAGCGGACCGGATTGCGGTTATTGACCGCGGCAGAGTTGTGGCTGAAGGCACTGGCGATGAATTGAAACAATCGGTAGGAACTTCATCTCTGCATCTTAGAGTAGAGAATCAATCTGATATTGAGAATGCCCGTCAAACCGTGGAGCAGGTTCTTAAAGTTCAAGCTACATTGACGAGCGAAGCAGCGAAGATTACTGCGCCGATGGCGAATGCGGATTTGATTACCGACCTCTTAATTGCCCTTCGTGAGAAAGGTATTACATTGTCCGAGGTTAGTGTGCAGAAGCCAACTCTTGACGAGGTTTTCCTGACGATTACGGGACATGGCGTTGAAGATGAGAAAACCAAAGATACAAATAGAGCGGAGGCAGTAACCGTATGAGCACTTCAGTAAAAACGGGTCATCTAAAAAACCATACGAGCTTTATTCAAACAGTCAAAAATTCACTTACAATGGCGTACCGCGGCATACTCAAAATTCGCCGCACACCAGAGCAGTTATTTGATGTAACGCTGCAGCCGATTATTTTCACATTGATGTTTACTTATATTTTTGGCGGAGCTATTTCCGGTGATGTACAGAGCTACTTGCCGGTTATTATTCCAGGCATTCTTGTTCAAACCGTTATTTCAACCTCTATCGTAACGGGTGTCCAGCTCCGGGAAGATATGGATAAGGGCGTATTTGACCGCTTTAAATCACTTCCTATTGCACGTATTGCTCCACTAGCGGGGGCCTTATTAGCAGATACCATTCGATATACGATTGCAACTGTACTCACGTTCGCTATGGGCTATATCATGGGCTACCGTCCAGACGGCGGCTTTGAAAATGTTATTTTATCCGCGCTGCTGGTTATATTCGTATCTTGGTCGGTTAGCTGGATCTTTGCATTCTTTGGTGTCATTGCTCGTACGGCTTCCAGCGTACAAGGGATCTCCATGCTTATACTATTCCCATTAACCTTCCTGTCCAATGCATTTGTTCCAGTTGACACCATGCCGAAATGGCTGCAATGGTTCGTAAACGTTAATCCGGTTACGCATGTCGTGTCTGCTGTCCGTGAATTAACGAATACAGGAACAGTCGGCTGGGATCTTGGTATCTCCCTGATTGGTGCTGTAGTTATCGTTGCAGTCTTTGCTCCAATTACCGTGCGTGCTTATATGCGTCGGACATAATAAATGAATAAGACGGTTCAGGACATATTAAGTCCTGGACCGTCTTTGTTTTTGGGGGAGTGAGAGTTTTAGGCAAGCATTTGAGATGATTAAGGTAACGGCAGCCAGGACATCTGTTACATAATAAAGAGGAGAAAAAGATCGACAGGAGGATATAATATGAATGTAACTTTGAACAATGGTGTTCAGATGCCTATACTTGGTTTTGGTGTTTTCCAGATGACGGATCAAAATGAATGTGAACAAAGCGTTTATGATGCTATTATGGCGGGCTATCGTCTGATTGATACAGCAGCCTCTTATATGAATGAAGAAGCAGTTGGCAGAGCGATCAAGCGAAGTGGTGTGGCTAGAGAAGAATTATTTATTACCACGAAGCTATGGGTTCAGGATACAGGATATGAAAAAACGAAAAAAGCAGTCGAAAAAGCATTAGCTAGATTGCAATTGGATTATTTGGATCTGTATTTAATTCATCAGCCTTTTGGCGATGTACACGGCTCTTGGCGTGCAATGGAGGAGCTATATCGTGAAGGTAAGATTAGAGCGATTGGCGTAAGTAACTTCCATCCGGACCGCCTGATCGATTTGATTATTCAGAATGAAGTTGTTCCTGCCGTTAATCAGGTTGAAACTCATCCTTTCAATCAGCAAATTGATAATGCTAAATTTATGAAAGAAAACAATGTTCAAATTGAGTCCTGGGCGCCTTTTGCTGAGGGAAAAAACAACTTGTTCCAAAATGAAGTATTAGCATCCATCGCTGAAAAGTATAATAAATCCGTTGCCCAAGTGGTATTACGCTGGCTAACACAAAGAGATGTTGTTGTTATTCCAAAGTCTGTTCGTTTAGAAAGAATAAAAGAAAACTTCAATATCTTTGATTTTGAATTAAACCAAGAAGATATGGAGTCGATTGCTGCACTGGATACGAATGAGAGCTTGTTCTTCTCGCACCGTGATCCTGAGATGGTAAAATGGATCAGCAACCGTAAACTGGATATCTAAGAAAGAGGTAATAACAATGGCAAATGAACAATTAAGTAATAGCACAATCTTTCCTTTGGGCCAAAAAGTAGATCCAAACTATTTTATCGGGGATGCATACCTGCAGATGGTCTTTACGGATCCAACCCCACTCAATGCACCAATCGGTAATGTAACCTTTGCTCCAGGAGCACGCAATAACTGGCATACTCATAAAGTTGGACAAGTATTGTTAGTTACAGGCGGTGAGGGCTGGTATCAAGAAGAAGGTAAACCAGCGCAATTAATCAAGACTGGTGATGTCGTGAATATCCAACCAAATGTAAAACATTGGCATGGCGCGACAAAAGACAGCTGGTTTGTACACTTAGCCATTACTCCAGGGCAGACGGATTGGTTAGAAGCTGTTGATGATGAAGCGTATAGTAAGTTATAAAGCCACAGCTGATTTTATAATTTAATAAAGGCGTGTTAAATGGGTCATCCATTTGCACGCCTATTTGTATTAGTTTTTCACCGCTTCACATTTGATTCGCCGATATTGATAGGGAGTGGTCCCATATTGATCTTTGAACAGCTTAATAAAATATTGTGTCTTTTTATAACCAACAAGCTGGGATATGTCGACCACATGAAGATTCGAATCGATAAGAAGCTGAGCGGCCTTTTGCAGTCGCTTCATGGCGATATGGCTGGATAGATTTTGACCAGTCTCCTGCTTGTAAAGCTTGGAGAGATAGACCGGATGAAGATGGACAATCTTCCCTAACTCCTCCAGACTGAGGTCATCACTAATATGGCATGCGATGTAGTCATGAATGGTTTGAACAATCATTTGATTAGAGGATTTATTTCCGTTAAACAATTGAGACAGACTAATCATGATGATCGGGAGTGCGGAGCCAGGTTCAGACAGCTGATTAAATAGCCAATCCACCACGTCTGCCTGCTGTAATTTGGTATCCATTGTGTACAGCGCAGAAGTCAATTCCAGCAAATAAATGATCTTATGTTTTCGGGAAGTGAGCTGTGAAAAATTCTTTTGAATTTGTTTCCGGGCAAGGTCACATTCTCCAGGCTCTATGCTTGGTAATGTACGCATGATTTCAAGATCAGATGGACATACCTTCTCTTTATAGAAGAACTGGTAGAACAAATGGCGGACGACATTCCGCTGACTAAACTCGAAATTTTCCGATACGATCAGGGTTGGAAATATAGAAGAGAGGTTATCTGCACCAGATGCCGGAATAAGTCCAATAAGCTTTGATCCGGTACGCCAAATAAAACGTTTATATTCTAAGCTGTAATCTAGAAAAATCATTTCATCCCGTTCTTCTGTTTCAGGAAGCTGGAAAAAGCAGAAGCTTTCATCCACCAAAGCAGAGTGGACAGGATTATATTCGTCCCTCGGAGGACAATGCTCGCTGATCACAGTCATTAAGAATCCTAGACCATCCAGTTTGTCCCAGGCAACAGGTGTGCTTTTCTTTTTTGTATGGATAAACAGGGTTACTTTTTTCATTGCTTTTTCCATATCGTCTTTATCTACGGGTTTTAATAAATAATCGACAGCCCCTAATCGCACGGCTTGCTGCGCGTATTCAAACTGAGAATAACCGGATAGAATGATCACTTTTGTTTTAAGTCCTTGTTCTTCGATATGCTGCAGAAGATCAATACCGGAAACCTCAGGCATTCGAATATCGGTAATAAGGATATCGAAGTCATTGTTATTCAAAATCTGTTTGGCATTAATGGAGTTGGTCGTTGTTGTGATATATTCGACACCAAGGCTCTTCCAATCAAGCAGATGCTTTAAATATTCAACGATATAATGGCCGTCATCAACGATTAAGAGCCGCATTTTCCTCTTCTTCTCCTTCCAGTGACAAGTCAATGAATGTCATAACGGACAGGCCGCCCCAGTCATTTATGAAAAACCGCAGACTACTTAGTTCCCCATATGCATTTTTAAGTCGCTTATTGATATTCCATAAACCAATTCCATCTGTACTCTCTGGTGCTGATTCGCAATCAATTCTAAGCTTCAGCTTCTCCATCTCATCAGGAGTCAGCCCTTTTCCATCATTACTGATAATGATGAGCGCTCCGGGATGAAGTAGTTTAACATCAATCGTAACGCGATGGGCGCCTTGCCTCTCTTCAATGCCATGCTGAATGGCATTCTCTACAATAGGTTGAATAATAAGCGGCATAATAGGGTGCCTGCCTAATTCAGGTGGAAAATTGATTTCATATTGGATTTGCTTACAAAGCGCCATGATTGATAAATAATGATCAGCCAGCTGTAATTCCGAGTTTAAAGTAGCTTCAACGGAATCAAGCCTAGTTAAGTAGCGGTAATATTCGGCTAAATGCTTGCTCATCTGAATGACACCATCAGGAGAGGACTTGGCCATCGACATAATGAAGAACAGACTATTGTACAGAAAATGCGGATTAATTTGCGCTTGCAGCTGCTTGATCTCAGCATCTTTCCGAAGCTCTGTCTCCACCTTCAGGGAACCAAATAAAGCCTGAATTTTTGCAACCATGTGGTTGAAGCTTTTAAACAAACTAAAAAATTCGTTAGCAGGGTTCTCACTGATTCTGGCGCTGTAATCTCCTAACTCAACCTGGAAAAACTTCTTATCCAGTAAGCGGACATTTCGGTAATAGTTGCGGTAGAACAAGAAGATAACGAATAAGCCAATAATCAGGATCGATACAATGCTCGCCATGAATACCTGCTGATTCCGATGCAAGGGGCTCATAATATCCGTTACCTGAGTATAAGTCACGAGATAGGTATCAATGGGCTTAATATACTTCGATAACACATAATAGTCGTCGTCACTATTGTGATAATCAAATTGTTGAATTTGTTCAGCATCAGGTGTAATTAGTTGTTTAATTTTTTCCTCAATCTTACTGTCGACCGGTTTATTGCTGAGCAGTTGGGTTTTATTAATCAGGAAAAAGGCATTTGAGCTTTCACTGTTTACGGCTTTCTCAAGTAAGCTTGCCAGATACTCTGTCTTTAGCTTCACCCCAACAACGTATTGAATATTATCCGGATTAGATGGCTGGTGTATATAAGGATAGACGGAGAAATAGTACAAGCTGTTATTAACCACCTGCCAGCCTCGTTTGGTTACGGTTTCATAAGGGGTTTTGGCAAGGAAATCGTGGCTGGAAGAAATAAAACTGCTGTCAGATTTCCAGTAGATCCCGATGGATTCAATCGATTGACTGGATAGGATGGAGCCTGTTATTCGATCAGAGAGATCATTTTTTTTCATTTGGGCGTCATAGTTGTCGAGCTCTAGAAGCTGCCGTTGATAGAGCCGTACATCATCATCGGCCGTGTATTGAATTCCGTACATACTTGCTTCCGATATGACACTCTCCAGGATGCTGTCTGCATAGGCGATCTGGTTTTTCGAAGAGGTGATCAAGCTTTTTTGAATCGTCTTCGAGCCTAATGTGTTCATAACAAAAAATAAAGCTAACGTCAGCATTAGAAAAAAGATGAAAAAGTAGATAAACCGTTTCATGTTTACTTTTTTCATCCTGAATCACCCCTTTTAGTAGGATCATTATAAGATATATGTCTGGAAAGGGGAAGGAACAGAGAACCATTTGAATGAAAGCGTATACACATTGATTGAAAGAGTGGTTATGATGTTGAGATTGAGTCATTTCTGAGTGGATATGTCTTTGTTAACATGAAGTCAGTAAGAACAACAGACAGCCATACAGGGGGTGAACACAATAGCTCAGGTAAGGAGTAGGAAGAATCCTTGGAACAAGGAAATAAAGAAAAATTGGCCTTTATACGTGCTTTGTCTTCCGGCTTTAGTCTGCGTCATCATCTTTTCATATGGGCCGATGGTTGGCCTCTTGATGGCATTCGAGGATTACAAACCGTGGCAGGGCATCTCGGGTTCAGCCTGGATTGGGCTAGACAATTTCAAGCGAATCTTTGATTATGAAGAATCGACACAAGCTATTTACAACACGCTTATTATCGCAGTCATCAAGATTATAGTTGGTATGATCGTACCAATCTTCATGGCTATTCTATTAAGTGAGATTCGGATGATGGGCGTCAAGAAGAGTATTCAGACTTTGGTGTATCTGCCGCATTTCCTGTCGTGGGTTACGATAGCGGGGATCATGATTGATATCCTCGGGCTGGATGGCAGCATTAATCATATGCTTACTCATCTGTTCGGGATTAAACCAATTTACTTCCTAGGTGACCCGGAACTGTTCCGGCCAACGATTATTATTAGCGACCTGTGGAAAAATTTCGGGTTCAGCATGATCGTTTATCTTGCGGTTATTACCGGTATTGACCCGTCTTATTATGAAGCTGCGGAGATTGACGGTGCTACACGCAGACAACAGATCAGACATGTTACTTTGCCAAGTATGCTGCCGATGATTATTGTCATTGCGACTCTTAGTCTTGGTAATGTCCTGGATGCTGGATTTGACCAGATCTTTAACTTGTACAATCCGCTGGTATACAGCACAGGTGATATTATCGATACCTACGTATACCGTTCGTCCTTGTTGAATGGTCAATATGGATTTGGTACGGCGGTCGGCTTGTTCAAATCGTTAGTAAGTTTCATCCTTATTATCATTTCGTACCGAATTGCTTATAAGGCAGCTAATTATAAAATTTTCTAAAAAGGAGGAGGGGGAGTGTACCATAAGTCCACGGGGTATAAGGTATTTGCAGGTTTCAATTATGCATTTCTGATTCTCATTGCCTTATCATGCTTCTTGCCTATGCTTCATTTGTTAGCGCAATCGTTCAGCAGCAAGTCCGCAATAAACGGTAACCTGGTTGTCTTCTGGCCGGTAGAATTTAATACGGATGCCTATGTGAAAACCTTCCATAACACCAACTTTACTGGTTCTATGCGAATTTCGGTAATCCGGACGGTAGTAGGGACCGTACTCAGCATGTTTGTCATTACGACAGCGGGTTATGCCTTATCCAAAGACTTCCGCGGACGTAATGCGTTAATGTGGATTTTTATTTTCACCATGCTGTTCTCCGGCGGCTTGATTCCTTCCTACATTCTGATTACGAAGCTTGGATTAAAGGATACGATCTGGTCGCTGATTCTGCCTGGGGCCTTTGGAGCCTATAATCTCATTCTGATTATGAACTTCTTCAAGACAATTCCGAAAGCTCTGGAAGAGGCGGCATTTATTGATGGGGCTTCGTTCTTTGCGATTTTCCGGAAAATCTATCTGCCTCTGTCTCTTCCGGGCCTCGCAACCGTCGGCTTGTTCATTATGGTAGGAAACTGGAACGCCTGGTTCGACGGAATCTTGTATATGTCCGATACGGCCGATTACCCGCTTGCATCGTTCCTGCAGACGGTTGTCGTACAGGGCTCGGCACAGAATATGGCGCTCACGCCATCAGAGGCAGAAGCCTTGTCGGAGCAAAGTATTAAAGCGGCTCAAATCTTTATCAGCACGCTGCCTATTATTCTCGTGTATCCGTTCCTGCAAAGGTATTTTGTAAAAGGGATTGTCTTAGGCGCAGTAAAAGAGTAGGGTTTCCATATGAAATATAAAGGGGATAGAATGGATATGAAAAAAATCGCAGTTCTCGCTTCCGCGGCTATTCTTACTACTGGATTGCTCGCTGGTTGCAGCTCGGATAATAAAGATAATGCCAATAAAGCATCTAATGCAACTGCAAATGCTGACGCTGGATCAGCTATGAAGGACGGGAAATTTGATCCACCTATCACGATTTCGATTGCCAAACAGCAGGACGAGAATGCGGGTAAATACATTAATGGAGAGACCATAAACGATAATGTGCTTACGCGCTGGGGCAAAGATAATCTTGGCATTAATATTGAAACCACTTTATTAGGCGGTGACGCTGGCAACTACAATACAAAGCTTCGACTAGCCATTACCGGTTCCGAGAAGCTTCCGGATGTGCTGCCCGTGTATGACACGATGCTGGAGAATGATCTTATCCAATCCGGACTTGTGAAGGATATTACAGAAGACATCAGCAAATATATGCCTGACCGTTTGAAAGAAATATACAAGCAGTTCCCAACGTCATTTAATCCGATCGTCCATGACGGCAAGGTTTACGGTATGGCTATTGCGCCGAACTTAACGGAAGGCCAAGTAATGCTGATCCGACAAGATTGGCTGGATAAATTAAATCTGAAAGCACCTACTACGATCGATGAATTCGAGAAGGTTATTGCTGCGTTTACGAATGATGATCCAGATGGCAACGGTCAGAAGGATACCTATGGTTTTGATTTCTCCGGCAAAGATTCCTATAACACAGGCTGGGTAAGCGATTCGGTTATGATTTTCAGTGCCTTCACCGGTAAGAATCTTCCTGGACAATGGTATAACGATAACGGCAAGCTTACTTATGGATCGGTAGCAGAGGGTACGAAAGAGGCTTTGGCCAAACTGCAAGACTGGTATTCCAAGGGTTATTTGAATCCGGAGCTTGCTACACAGGGCGCATGGGATGCACTTGCTGACTTTACAGAAGGCAAAGCCGGCATTATTATCGGTCGTCCATGGCTGTATGGAAGTATCAAAGACGTAGAGAAAAATGTTTCGGGTGCGAAAGTTATTATGTATCCGACAATCAACGGCGTGAATGGGGATAAGACTTATCAAGCAGGCCAGCAAAATGACGGCGTGTTTATGTTCAATAAAGATTTTAAGAACATGGAAGCTTTCTTCGTTTACTATGACAAGTTGTATGACGCTGCGTTTGGTACTGGCGACTTTAAGTATGGGTATGCGGAGGGCTATGATTATGACATCGTTAACGATGAAGTAGTGTTTGATCCTACAAAATTTAATAAGCCACTTGAAGCTGCTGTTATGGTAGGTAAAATGTCGTTTACGAAAAACACGCCAAGCGTCGATGGCACGGGTAAATCCTTCTATGATCTGGCTAATGGTGTAGAAGCCAATACCGGCGTACTGATGAGAGCTGCTTCAACAGATCAGACAACAAGAGACGGGTATGTCATCTCTTATGAGAACAGTGATGTCCTGCTGCCAAATGCATTTAATGGTCCTCCAACTAAGACAATGCAAACTTCGTGGGAGCAGCTTACAACGATGGAGAAAGAAACGTTTACCAAGATCATTTACAGCAGAGAGCCAATCTCGGCGTATGATGATTTTGTGAAAAAATGGCATGACAAAGGCGGTACTCAGATTACGGAAGAAGTAAATGAGTGGTATACCAATGCCAGCAAAGTTGATGTCATGACTAACATGGGATTGAAATAAATAAAGAGAAAGGACAGGTTCAGTCAAGGTCATCTTGGCCGAACCTGTTTTTTTGCAGAAACGGAGGAATTGTTAATGAAAATGTCTAATGTTGAGCCGCTTGTGGATCAGTACGGCAACCCCGTCCATGCACATGGTGGTCATATGCTCTACGAAGAGGGGTATTATTACTGGTTTGGAGAAAACAGAACGGGAAGACGGAAAGTAAGCTGTTACCGGTCCAATGATTTGTCGCAGTGGGAATGGCGGAATGATGTGCTTACGCTGGACTCACCAGTAAAGCCGATTTATCATCGTACGTCGCTCACGCTTGAAACGAAGGAAGGCGCTGATCGTGGTTACGGTACGGGAGCGGTTATCGAACGCCCGAAAGTGTTGTTTAATGCAACCACTGGACGATATGTCATGTGGATGCATTGGGAGAACGGGCGGGACTACTCCGATGCGCGTTGTGCGATCGCCGATTGTGACACAGTGGATGGCGATTATATTTACCGGGGCAGCTTTAATCCGATTGGTCATATGTCGAGAGACTGTACGTTGTTCCAGGATGATGACGGTACAGCTTATTTCGTCTCCGCGGCAAGGGAGAATGCGGATCTGATCATGTACCGGTTGTCACCAGATTATCTGAGTATCGAGGAGCAGGTGAAAATTTTATGGCCGGGTCAGGCACGAGAAGCGCCTGCGATTATGAAGCGTAACGGCGTCTATTTTCTAATCTCCTCTGCCTGTACCGGCTGGCTGCCGAATCAAGGAACTTATGCCTGGTCGGAAGAGTTGACCGGCCGATGGTCTCCTTTGCAGCATCTGGGGGATGCGACTACGTATGATTCCCAGCCTGCATTTATTGTTCCGATTACAGGAACGGAAAGTGGACAAACCTCTTATTTGTATGTAGGGGACCGCTGGGATCCTTTACATTATCATACCTCTTCCTATGTGTTCCTCCCGCTTAGTTTTCCTTCAGATCTGGAGATGAGGCTTGATTGGGCGGATCAGATCGATATCGATTTAAAGTCGGGTAATTTGAAGGCAGAACAAGGAGCTAGCAGCAATCGTATTCGGATCAAGAGTATCGGGACAGGACAATATCTTGCTGCGGGAGAGCAATTGGAGATTCGTAAATTGGCTTATGGAGATCCAGAGCAGCAATGGACGGTGGAATATGACTCTACTGGGATGGCGAGACTGCGGAGCGCTGATAAGGTGTTGAAGGTGGATGCCGAAGGTATACTGATCCTTGAAGCAGCAGGTGCAGCAGGTAATGATGAATTCCCTTGGCGGTTTACTGCTGCTGATGAAGAGGGATTGTTGATTGGCTGTGGCGAGATTGTTCTAACAGCCTCTTCTGAGCAGAGAAGCAGCAATGGAGAAATAACGCTGGAATCCAAGGTTGTTCATGATCCGCGTAGGGGAGCGAACAAACAGCTCTTTCAACTCATACCAGTAAGATAATCCTTGGAAGGAAAGAGGCATAGCGATGAAGGATTCACTATCAGTGCCTGCTGGATGGTTCCAAGCTGATGAACAAACGCAGCTTGATGCTAATCCTACAGGAGGCTGTCGGATGACAACACCGCCAATTGGTGGTGGTATGACGCTGACACCCGGACATCTTGCTGCTGAAGCATGGGTTAATTATCATTTTGTAAATCTGGAAGTGTATCACGAATGCCATGATGTGCTGGTGTTGTTGTTCAGCTTTTACGATCAAGACAATCGTTCCATTACTTATCATGTAGGTACTCTTCCAGGTGTAAGCACAGTGATCTGCATGCCGCTTGTCCATCTTAATGGAGAGAAGCTGTTTCTTCCACGTTTTCCAGGCGTCATGCAAACGGTACTGCGAGGGGATGCGCAGATTGACCGGGAAAGGATTAGTGGATTCTCAATTTCTACAATTCCATCAACAACAGACAGAAGTGTGGAAATCCGAAGTATATGCTTAAGCAAGATGGAACCGATACCAGATTATAAGGCTGATCCTTATATCGATGAGCTGGGCCAATTAAGAAACAGGGATTGGCAGGGTAAAACGAAACATTCAAAAGAGCTTATGGATGATTTGCAGGCAGAGCGAAAGCAAGTGGTTGATGGTGAAGCAGATAAGTTAGACAACAGAATTAGCCGTTATGGAGGCTGGAGAGGGCTTCAGTTTGAAGCAACAGGTTATTTCCGTACAGAAAATGATGGGAGCAACTGGTGGTTTGTTGATCCTGATGGTTTTGCATTGTTTAGTACAGGGATGGACTGCGTTGGCCCGTCCTCCTCTATGCGAGTAACCGGCATGGAACATCTGCTGCCATCGCTGCCAGATAAGGAAGGAACCTATCGGGATGCATGGTCGAAGGATGGGAAGGAGTTCAGCTTTCAAATTGCCAATCTTATTAGGGCATTTGGTGAAGAGTGGCGTCCAGCTTGGACAACGTTAACCGATTACCGGTTGAGACATTGGGGCTTCAACACGATTGGCAATTGGTCTGACCCCTCTTTTATCCGGAGCACCCAGCTTCCTTATGTATTTCCGATGTCGGATTTTCCGCAAACAGAACAGACAATCTTTCGGGATTTTCCAGATGTATTTAGTGCAGAATATGAGCAGAATGCAAAACGATTCGCTGAACAGCTGCTTCCCTTGCTGGATGATCGCCGTATGATTGGTTATTTTCTGCGCAATGAACCACATTGGGCGTTCGTAGATGGTCTTAACCTGACTGAGCAAATGTTGAAATCGCCAGTGCGATTTGCCAGCAAGGAACGATTTGCCCAGTGGCTGCGAGATAAGTATATGGATGTGGAGAAATTAAATGCAGCTTGGGGAAGTGCATACAGCAGCTTTGAGCAGCTGTTTCAATCTGAGAATAGCATAGTTGATTCTCAACCTGCGCGTAATGCGGATTATGCCTCGTTTAACCGTTTGCTGATTCGCCGTTATGTAGAGATACCTGCAGGGCTGTGCAAGCAAATAGATCCTAACCATCTTAACTTAGGCATGCGATATGCCTGGGTAGGCAGCGATGAAGTGCTCGAAGGCTGCGAATGGTTTGACGTCTTCTCCCTTAACTGTTATCAGTTTTCTCCTGACAGGGACCAAATTATCCAGATAAGCAGTAAACTGAACAGGCCAGTGATGATTGGCGAATTTCACTTTGGCGCAGCAGACAGCGGTATGCTGGCTTATGGGATCCGAGCAGTAGCAACGCAAGAGGAGCGTGGACATGCTTACCGATATTTTGTGGAACAGGCAGCAGCTATTCCGGAGTTGATTGGTGTTCATTATTTTCAATGGAATGATCAGCCTGTACTTGGGCGGTTTGATGGAGAGAATTATCAGATAGGTGTAGTAGATGTATGCAACCGGCCTTATGCCCCTTTTATAAAAGGAGTTAAGCTAGCTCATGATCGGATGTATGATGTACGTACAGGATCAAACCAGCCCTATGACGTAGCACCAGTCGAGATACCTAAAACAGGCTTTTAGTTCCTAATAGAAACCACACTTCATCATGAAGTGTGGTTTCTTACTTTCCGTTTAAATTCGGTTTAAGTAGGCAGGTTATTATAGCTCTATAGCAACGACAAACTAATATAGGAGCTGATTATTATGACAACAATTAACTCACAGAAAAGAATCGCCATTATCGGTGGAGGACCTGGTGGACTTACACTCGCTTTAATTTTGCAGAAGCATGGCATTGCAGCAACGATTTATGAGCGTGGCGGTGTGGAGGGCAATGCTGAGCGTGGTGGTTCACTCGATATTCATGAGGATTCCGGACAGTTCGCATTGAAGGAAGCGGGGCTTCTTGAACAATTTCAGGCCATTGCCCGTTATGAAGGTGAGGATTTCCGGTTGTTTGATAAGTCTGGCAAGGTGTATATGGATGAAGTGGCAGAGGAGGACGGAGGAAGCGGCCGCCCAGAGATTGACCGCGGCGATCTTTGTGATCTGCTGCTGAAGGATCTGAATCCGGAAACGATCCGTTACGGCTACAAGCTGACAGAAGCGATTCCGCTGACTGACGGCAGGCATGAGCTTCATTTTGACAATGGTGAAAAAGAGATTGCCAATCTTGTTATTGGGGCGGATGGTGCTTTCTCTCGTATTCGACCACTACTAACGGATGCCAAGGCAACCTATACCGGGCTTACTATGGTAGAGCTCCATGTGGATACAAATGCACATCCGGATCTTGCTGCCTTTAACGCGAGAGGTAAAGTCTTTGCACTGGACGATCGTAAGGGGATATTGGCTCAGTTAAACGGGGACGGCAAAATCAAAGTGTACTTAACCTTTACGGCTGAGCAGGAATGGATCGATACTTGCGGTATTCCGTTCGAACAGCCTGTAGAAGCAAAGAATCAGCTATTAACGCATTTCGAAGATTGGGACGACATGCTCAAAAATTATATTCGGTATGCCGATGATACGGTTCTGCCTAGACGGATCTATATGCTGCCGCTTGGTTTGCGGTGGGAACGGAAACCAGGGGTCACACTGATTGGAGATGCTGCCCATCTGATGTCTCCATTCGCAGGGGAAGGCGTGAATCTTGCTATGTTTGATGCAGCGACTTTGGCACTTGCCATAGTTGAGCACGAAGATATGGAGCAAGCTATCCAAACTTATGAAGCGAAAATGTATGATTACTCTTCACAATCCGCTCAGGGATCAGATGACAACTTGAAGCTGATGTTCTCGGATAACGCCGCAGCTAATCTTAAGGGTCTGTTTGATGATCTGCATGCTCAGTTTGCTGAGCAATGAAGGTATTATAAAAACGGTCGCGGGGACTAATCCTACACGGCCGCTTTTGCTTTAGTCATGGTGAGTGATTCCTATTTAAGCGATAACATCGTTTACAGTACGAGTGAGATGATTTTTTGTGGGAAATCTTCTTTTGAATCTATTTGTTTATAGGTTTATCTGCAAACGGAGCAATTCGAATGATTCTGTAGAAGCGCTAGCGTTCGCTTTTGCTAGGGGATTCCTACCTTATTTACTGATTCAAGGGAATCCCCTAGCAATGGCGATCGGAAGAACATTCGAATGCGCAGTTGCTGTATAACCCAACTAAATATGTTTCGTTACGAAGAAATATGTTTTTCTCGGTACTGCCCCGGAGTAATCCCCTCCAGCTTGCGGAACGAACGAATGAAGTTTTGCGGATTATTGTAGCAAAGACGTGCGGCAATGTCTTTGATCGAAATATCCGTCTCTCGCAGCCATTTCTTGGCCATGCTGAACCGGTAAGTCGCCAGATATTCGCTGAACGAGCTGTTTGTTTCTTTACGGAAAACACTGCTTAAGTAGTTGGCATTATAATTAAGCCTCGACGCACATTCCTCAAGCGAAAGATCAGTATCGTAATGATGATGAATCAGATCGATAATTTTCTCCGATATATTGTGGTATTGAGCATCCTGCCGATCCCGGAAGATTTGTATCATCGGATGAATCACTCTCGTCCAGAACCACTCCTCGATTTCCGGCACCGTATTCAAATGAAGAAGATCCTCAAATAAAGAGCTTTTGCCGGGATGAATCTGATTAAGGCTAATCCCTGATTCTTGTTTCACAATCAATAAACTATTCAATAATCGAACTAGCGGAAGATGATATTCCTGCGGCGACATCTGATCCGAGAAGACGGGTCCAAGGAAGGAACGGAGCAGCTCCTTCGATTTATCCTTATCTGCTAATTTGATTGCATCAATCAGCTCGTTCTCCAGATGGCTCGGATAGCTGATATTCAAATAATGCTTGCCTTGGTTGACGTTCTCGTACTGAATGACGATGCCTTCCCCTAATTTGAGACGATGCTTCAGTGCGTCCAAGCCTTCTTGATAGGCGAGTGAGATATGCGCTATTGAATCGAAAGGCAAGCTGATCCCGATGCTGACTTTCAGCTCAAGCAGTGTTTGTATTTGCTGCTGCAAATGCTCGGTTAATTCAAATAAGGCGGTCTTGAAGTCGTTTATCTCTACCGTTGCACTGCCAAATAAAGTCGCTACGGTATGATCAATCGTAACTGAGCCAAGCCTGTTGTTTGCAGGAATAAGTTCTTCAATCATATTATGAATGGCGAATAACAGCAGTTCTGTATCGCGTTTCTCATAGCGGGTCCCATCCAGTGAATCGATCTGGAAAGTGACAACAGCCAGCGATTCCCACGCCTGAAGCTGCGTACTGTAACCAAACCTCTCCAGCTGTTCAGTAAGATCGTTGTTTTTAACCTGACCTTGGAACGCCTTGGCTAGGAATAACGTACGAACCTGCTTAAGATGCTGCTGCAGCTCACTCTCGAGCTGGGTTTTAGATTGAAAGAGCTGTTGAATTTGCTCGCCTATTGCTTGGAATTCATTCTTACGGTTCTGACGAATCTCTGGGGTTCGAACGTCCATCTGCTTCAGCAGCATTTGAATAGGGGAATACATCCGCCTTGAACCAATCCATGCAAGCAGCATCGTAACAAGAAGCATAAATAAGCAGACAACAAGCGTGTAAATGCCAATCTTTTGCGATTCTTTCGTCAAGCTGGCAATAGAGGTGAAGGACAGATAGATCCAACCGTTGGTTGGTGATTTATAATAAGTGACCGAGTACTTCTGATCGTTAATGAGTGACATGAATTGCCCGGATTGCTCGTTTAGTTTCTCTGTATCAGTAAATCCGGTAACTGATATGGATTGACCAATCACAGAATGGTCGGGGTGAAGCAGGATATGATGCTTGTCGTCCAAAACCATTGTTGTATCCGATTGCTCGGGATCGTATTGCAGTAAGGTCTGCAGGCTGCAGGAAGGTATGTTAGCCATGATGAGCCCGTACGGATTACGTTCCGTGACTGGCAGTTTTTTGATCAGGCTAATGTTATATTCACACTTGGCGCTGTCTGCGCTTTCTTCGCTATAGAACCAGACGGATGGATTCATAGACCAAGCTGTATCCTCGTTGGATTGAATAAGGCTTGTTAGCTGTTCATGGTAAGCGTATTGATCAAACCGATATAGACCGGAATTTTTGATCATCCAGTTATGGCGGCTGTTGATTAGCACGACGTCCTCCAGCTTCGTATCAAAGGATTGCATATGTAGAAGCTCATCACGCAAGTTGTCATAAAGTGTGAAATCGCTTACATTTAAAGGGCTGTTCATCGCTTTTTTTAAGACGTTGGAGTTGATGACCTGATTTAAAGTATGGTTGACAGTTGTTAGGATTTGATCTACATTGGCATTAATTTGAACAAGTAGTTGGTATTTTCCTTTATTTACATCTTTTTGGATTTCGTTTGATGAAGTGACGTATGAAAAGATGCCGATGAATAATACGGGCAATGTGCTTAACAAGAAACCGAAGACGGTCATTTTGGTTAGGAAACTAAAAGAGCGCATCAATTACCAACACCTTATCCTCTTTATATGTCTATATTGTAGGTCATTTACCATCGATTGGACAATAATCATTAGAGCCTAGAGTAATCATTATTGCAGATTCAGGGGGGATTTCGATGTTTCTAAAGGATGTAATCAGCAGAAAGAAGCGAATCTGCGGAATTGTGATGGCAGCGATTTTCCTTAGTTCATGCAGCAATCAGACCGGATCAGAAGTATTCGAGAAGAGTCAATCACGGCCTGTCATCACGATAATGGCTCCGCTTCATTTTCCGCAGGGTCCAGATTCTTCGCTTGTTCAGCAGCTTGAAGAAATGACGGGTACCACGCTCATGATCGACTGGGTTCCCGACGAAATTTATACGGATAAAATGAATGCGGCATTAACGATGAATTCACTCAAGAAAGCGACGTTCGTCAAATATACGGATTACATATTTCTAAAGAGCGCGATCCGCTCCGGCATGTTCTGGGAGGTTGGGCCATACTTGGATGAATACCCTAATTTGAGGCGGTTAAATGATAACATCTTAAGCCAAACAGCTGTTGACGGTAAAATATACGGCTTGTATACGGAACGTCCATCTTCTCGGCAAGGTGTTATTCTAAGGGAGGATTGGCTGGAAAATCTCCAGCTTGAAGCTCCAAAAACAGTTGACCAGCTCTATAACGTATTAAAGCAGTTTACAGTCAAAGATCCGGACCAGAACGGAAAAGATGATACTTTTGGGTTAACGGACCGGAATGATCTTGTATTTGGGGCCTTTAAGACACTTAGTTCCTATTTTGGCACCCCTAATAACTGGATTGCTCAAGATCATCAAATTATTCCTGAGTTCGAGACAACGCAGTATAGAGATACGATGAACTTTATGAAGAAGCTGTATGATGAGAAGCTCATTAACCAGGATTTTGTCGTGACCAGTAAGGATATCCAGCGAAATATGCTCATCAGTGGAAAAGCTGGTGTTTATATCGGCAGTATGACGGATGTACAGCGGCTATCGAATGAAGCAAAGCAGTTTAATCCTGAGGCGCGCTTTACAGTCGTAAACCGGATTGAAGGACCTGAAGGCTACAAGGTATGGTCAATTCCGAATTTCAATGGGCTGTTCCTGTTCTCGAAGAGCGCGATTAAGACGGAGAATGAGCTGAAGCAGGTTCTTAATTTTTTTGACCGAACGATGGAAGCAGATGCCGCAAACTTGATGAAATATGGAATAGAAGGAAGGCACTATACACTGGCAGGCAAAGAAGTGCAGCTTCCCGTAAAGAATGAACAGCTTCGTATTGACGAAGTTAGTCCGTTGTATTCTCTGATGATTGCCGATTTGAGCAATCCCAATCTGATGCAGGTCGCACAGGAGGATCCGCTGCTGGCGTTAGCTGAGAAGCTGAGCGTCGATAACGAGAAGTTTATCGTTAAAGATCCAACTGTGAACCTCGAATCCGTTGCTTTTGATGAGCATAGTGAGGATTTGAACCAGATTATCAGCGATGCTACCTATCAATATATTCTTGGTCAAATGGATGAAGCAGGATTTAATCAAGAGATCGAGAAATGGCGGCGCAGCGGCGGCGAGCAGATTATTGAGGAATATACGAAATCCTATTTTGAATAGAAGGGTAAGAAATCCGCCTCGTGTTTGCGAGGCGGATTTCTTTTGTTGTCATTCGAGAGGATCATAATCATTTCTTCAGATCAGCCCAGATGAGCGGTTAAAGTGTACGAATGATTGTATCCGTAATGAATGGGTCGGAGGTATGGTTGATCTGCAGCACATCCAATATCGAGGTGGAGGCCAATGAGCATGAACAAAAAGGGGTTTGCTTTTCTATTAGGTACGGTAATGAGCCTCAGCATGGTTCTTACTGCATGCAGCAGTAATAATAACAGTCCAGCGAATAACGGAGGCAATCAAGCAACACCAACCACAAGTACGGAAGCGTCACCGGAGGCATCGGAACCAGCAGCGGAGGAGCCAACAGAGATTACGATTATGCTCCCGCTTAACGTTGCACAGACACCACCTGACACGATTAAAAATGAGATCGAGAAACTGACGAATACGAAGCTGACGTATCAATTTTTCCCGGCGGACACCTATGAAGATAAACTGAACACGACCTTGGCTACCGGTGGTCTTCCGCAAGTTACGTATTTGAAAAACCAAGCGACCTTCGTTCAAATGAAAGGTGCGATTCGTGATGGTCAGTTCTGGGAGATCGGACCTCTGTTAAGCGAATTCCCGAATCTAAACAAGCTGAAGCCTCTCATCTTGAACAATACGAAGGTAGATGGCAAGCTGTATTCGCTGTATATCGGCAGACCACTTGCCCGCCAAGGCATTATTTACCGTAAGGACTGGGCGGACTCTCTTGGACTGAAGACGCCTGAGACGGTAGATGAAGTGATCGCGATGGCCAAAGCTTTTACCGAACAGGATCCGGATGGGGACAAAAAAGCAAATACGATTGGACTCGCCGACCGGAATGACTTGGTCTATGGTGCATTTAAGACGATTGCCTCCTGGTATGCTACGCCAAATAACTGGGGCGAAAAGGATGGAAAGCTGGAGCCAGACTTCACCTTCCCACAATATACAGCAGCTATGGACGCGATGAAGCAAATCCGTGATGCTGGCGCTATGAACAAAGATTTTGCAGCAACATCCAAAACCGATCAAATCAGCTTGTTTACAAGCGGCAAGGCTGGCCTTTACATCGGCTCCATGTCGGATATCGATTCTTTGAATAAAGACCTGATCAAAAACGTACCAACAGCAGTTGTGGATACATTAGCTCTTATTAAAGGGCCAAACGGAGAGCAAGCTACTTGGGCGATTCCAGGCTACAACAACGTTGTCTTGTTCCCGAAATCAGCAATTAAAGATGAAGAGGCATTAAAGAAAGTACTGGCATTCTATGACAAATTAATGACGCCTGAAGTCGCTAACACCATGTTCTGGGGAATTGAAGGAACGCATTATACCGTTGAAGAAGGCAAGGCAAAGGTGACAGAGGATGGCGATCTGATTGAACGTGAGGTTAAAGGGTTCAAAGATAGTCTGATAGGTGAAGCAGAGACGAATGGCATGTATGAAGGGTTCTATACATTGCCAGGACGTATTAACGCAGAAGCATTTACGAAAGAGAATGAGAAAATTGCCATCATGGATCCTACAGCAGCACTTGATTCCCCGACATATACAGAAAAAGGGGTAGAGCTGCAAACTCTCATTACTGATGCGACTTACAAGTATATTTACGGTGAAATCGATAAAGTCGGCTTTGATAAAGCGGTCGAAGAGTGGAAAAAACGCGGCGGCGACAAAATTATTGAAGAGTTTAATGCGGTGTACAAAAAATAATTCATTCCAAGCAGGGAAAGCCGAAGAGGCTGGCTGATCCGTCAACCGCCTCTTCGATCTACACATGAAGAGAGGAAGAAGCAGGATGCGGGAAGTGATCGTTCACCCGGAGCAAGTGCAGGCGCCTAGAACAGGAAGCGGGATCACGAGGCGTCTTCGCCGCAATATATGGCTGTATGTCATGGTGCTGCCAGGACTCCTCTATTTTTTGATTTTCAAGTATGCGCCAATGTTCGGTTTGATTATTGCGTTTCAGGACTTTAAACCGTTCAAGGGGATAAAGGGAAGTGAATGGGTAGGCTTTGAGCATTTTAACCGTTTATTTACCGAACCCGATTTTCTGAACATTTTGAGTAACACGTTAATCTTGTTTGGCTTTAATTTATTGTTTTATTTTCCAATTCCGATTGTGCTGGCTTTAATGCTGAATGAGCTAAGGATGAATTCATTCAAACGATTGTTCCAAACCCTTATCTATTTACCGCATTTTATGTCATGGGTCATTATCGTGTCGATCAGCTATGTGATGCTGACGATGGATGGAGGGATCGTAAATGCGGTCCTTGAACAGTTCGGATTGGAAAAAATCAATTTTCTGCTTAGCCCGGAATGGTTCCGTCCAACTTATATTCTTCAGGTCATCTGGCGGGAAGCTGGCTGGGGAACCATTATCTATTTGGCGGCTATGGCAGCGATCGACCCGCAGCTGTATGAAGCAGCACGTATGGACGGCGCGGGACGAGTCCAACAAATCTGGCATATTACGCTTCCAGCCATCCGCAGCGTTATCATCGTACTGCTCATTCTGAAGATTGGCGATGTATTGGAGCTTGGCTTCGAGCATGTCTATTTGCTGCTTAATGCGATGAACCGGGATGTGGCGGAAATTATTGATACGTATGTATACACGGCGGGATTAAAGCAAGGGAAGTTCAGCTATAGTACAGCGATCGGACTGTTTAAATCCGTTATTGGGCTTGTCATGGTCATTTCTGCGAACAAGCTTTCCAAGAAATTCGGATCAGAAGGAATCTATTAAGCTATGACCAGGAGGAATCAGCATGATACAGGATCGCACATTAGGAAGCCGGCTGTTTGGCATCGTGAATTTTACGCTGCTCGCGATCTTTTCGCTAGCCACCGTTCTCCCGTTCATCCATGTCGTAGCCGGCTCTTTAACGACAAGCGCGGAGATGGCGGTCAAGAAATTTATTATTTTCCCGACAGATATAAGCTTTGAAGCTTATCGCTTCGTCTTCTCGACGAATACGATATTCCGCTCCATAGCGGTATCGATCGGAATAACCTTAATTGGTACAGCCTTCAGTATGCTTGTTACTTCGATGATGGCATACGGCTTGTCCCGCAAAGATCTGGATGGCCGCAAGGGCTTGATGTTTATGGTCGTATTCACCATGTTGTTTAATGGGGGACTTATACCTACCTTTCTTGTTGTAAAAGAGCTTCATTTAATCGATACGTACGCGGCGCTTATCTTACCGCTCACGATTAGTGCGTTCAACATGATCATTCTCCGCAATTTCTTCCAGAACATCCCGGAAGGGCTGGAGGAATCGGCTAAGATTGACGGCTGCAGCGATTTTGGTATCCTGTTCCGAATCGTGCTTCCGCTGTCAATGCCGGCTATTGCGACCATTTCGCTTTTCTATGCTGTAACCTATTGGAACACGTACTTAAATGCGATTTTATACTTGAACGACAGCAAAATGTGGCCGATTCAGGTGCTTCTGCGTCAGATCGTTGTTCTCGCAAGCGGATTTGATTACAGCTCCAGCCTAGACGGTGCCGTGCCACCACCAGATCAGGCGGTGAAGATGGCGGTTATCGTAGTCGCTACACTTCCGATTCTGGCCGTATATCCGTTCTTGCAGAAGCATTTTGCCAAAGGCGCACTGCTTGGTTCGATTAAAGGGTAACTGAGCCTGAGTATAGAAAGCGAAAAACCTCACTAATAGTGAGGTTTTTCGTGCGTAAGCAAATATATAAGGTACGAGGTAGGGTTCAGTAGTAGTGTGCAGAATTGGCTAATTGTGGTAAAGTCAGCATGTAGCGGCGAATCCCATGAACATGGAGGGATCATTTGAACAAGATAGGCTGTATTCTTTTATTGGTTATCGTTGTTCTTACTGGATGCAATCGTTCCTCATCCTCATTGGAGGAAGTACACTTCAACCATCTGAATAAAGAGGTTAGGGCATTTGTTGATCAGTTCAAAGACCGGAATGGGATCTTCTTATATTCTCGAGTAGGTGAAGATGAGTACTTTATCGTGAACTATGCAACAATTCAGCAAGGTGAGCCGGCGAAATTCCTGAAAGATATTCATGCGGAGATCCGCGGTCAAGTCTTTACGATTATAATGAATGAACAGGACACATCTGATCTTCAGGACCAACGATTGAAGAAATTTTCTATTTATAAGCTTAATAAGAACCATAAGATTGACAGCATACAGGTCATTAAGAATGGGAAAGAAATACCAATTGATATAGTTGGCAGTTGATGATCGTAGGAGGGTTACAACATGGAAGGCAATAATGAGGTAGTCAGCAATGAAAATACAGGTTCAAGCATTTGTGAAGTTCTGCAGATTTTAGGGGCGAAATGGGCTTTCCTCGTGCTTGAGGAGTTGATGAATGGACCACTTCGCTTTAATCAGCTTCAACGGAATATATCGGTCGTGAAGACCCAATCGTTAACGAATACGGTTCGTCATCTGGAGAACAATGGACTTGTTTTCCGCCAAGTGTTCCCGACGGTACCCGTATCCGTGGAATACTCGTTGACGGAGAAGGGCAGAGATTTTCAAGCAGCACTCAGAGAGATGGAGAAATGGGTTCAAAAATGGGGCGACTCACCTCATCCAAGGCTTAGTCGTACTTAAATAAAAGGTTCCTTAAAACCGCAAGAGCTTCGTGCTCTTGCGGTTTTTTGTGTTACAGTCACTTACCAAATGGTTAGTTACTCCAAATAGATGGATTATAGCAAAACAAATTGCGTTCTTACTAAAAGTAAGTTGCTTCGTTATAATCCGAATATAGCAAGCAAATGAAGAGGAAGAAAGGAAGTGCAGTTATGAATCGAATGGTCATTTATGTCTTAATGATAGCGGTATTCTTTACGGCAACCTCGGAGCTCGTGATCGCTGGAATCTTAAATGTATTAGCGGATCAAATGCAAATATCGGTGAGCCTTGCTGGACAGCTTATAACGGCTTATTCGCTCGCTTTTGCTATTGGAACGCCAATTATTATCACACTTACAGCCAACTTTCCGAGGAAAAAGCTAATGCTTATGGCAATCGCCGTTTTTATATTAGGCAATTTGGTTTCAATTGTAAGCACCAGTTTTATTATATTAATGGCTGGACGGATGATTCTTGGAGTGAGCTCAGGTGTATTTATGGTGGCAGCTTTCAGCGCAGCAGCAAAGCTCGTGCCGGTTGAAAAAATCGGCAGTGCAATGGGGACGATCATTCTCGGATTCAGCAGCGCTATGATTCTTGGTGTACCGCTTGGAGTTGCTTTAACCAATATGTTTAACTGGCAGATGATCTTTCTGGTCCTCGGAGCAGGAGGGATTGTGATTCTGATTGGCCTCACTCTTCTGCTGCCGCAGATTGAAGGTGACTCCCCGGTTCCTTTCAAGCAGCAGTTAAGTGTATTAGCTAATCCTGTCATCTTCTTCGCACTGCTGCTTGTTCTATTTAGAGAAGCTGGCAACTCCGTTATGTTTACGTATATCGCTTCATTCCTTAGTTCAATTCTTCATAGAAGTACAACTGAAATTGGCATGATGATGCTGCTGTTTGGTATTGCAGGTGCAGTTGGTGCACGGATTGGTGGCTCGGCTGTAGACAAATGGGGCAGTGCCAAATTAATTCTGATTGGAGTCATGGTCCATGTTTTAGCGCTGTTTCTTCTGCCATTAGCCGTCGATTCCTTCCCGCTCGCCCTTACACTTCTATCCTTGTGGATCATGTCGATGTTTACATTAGGTCCAGCTACTCAAACCTATTTCATCGAGAGAGCACCTCAATCCTCGAATCTCATCATCAGCTTGAATATTTCAGTCACACAGGTAGGAATTGCTGCCGGCGCAGGTGTTGGTGGAATGGTTGTAGATTGGAACGAAACAGTCCTATACAATCCATTAGTAGCAGGCATTGTACTCGTTCTCGCCTTGGTCGCAGCGACAGTGTCCATTAGAAAGAGTGAGCAAAACTTACCCAAATTAAAGCGAAGCAGCCTCTAATGTTTATAAACAAATGGCCGTGCAGGTTTAAACTGCACGGCCACTTCTTTATTCCCCTCTCAAAAAAGACGGTTTAAGCAAGCGGAGCATTTGAATGATTCTGGAGAAGTGTAACGTTCGCTTTTGTGAGGGGATTCCAATCCTATTGGAATTGTTCCAAGGAATCCCCGAGCAATGGCGATCGGAAGAACATTCGAATGCGCAGTTAGCACCTATACCGTCGACCTCATTCGAATGCGCAGCTTGCACCTATACCGTTCACTATCCTCTCCCGTGCAAAGCCTTATACTCCGAAGGCGTACATTTTTTATACGTTTTGAACACGCGATTAAAGGTCGGCAGGCTGCCAAAGCCGGATCTCATAGCCACTTCCATAATGGACAGATTAGGATCAGTAAGCAGCTTCTCGGCATGCATGATACGGTGCTGAATCAGATAGTCGTAATAGGATAATCCCATGTACTGCTTAAACATACGGGTAAAGTGATATTTGCTGAAGCCTGACAACTCGGCAAGCTCATCAACGTGAATATCTTCCGTGCAATGCTCGTTCATATAGTTGCATACCTGCAAAAACTTATCGATGTATTTATGCTGCTTATGACTTTTTGTACGTGGAAAACGACGTTCCTCATGCATGAAGTTACGTCCCAGTGTAACAAAAAAGGAGATAAGCTTTGCGTAGGCAGATGCCTCTTTCAACATCGTATGGCTGTAATATTCGTTCACAAGCTCTAAAAGCATAGGTCGTAACAGGCCATGAAGCACCTTATTCTGTTCAGCAGTAATGAGCAGGTAAGGACGAAGCAAATGGAAGGTGGAATCAAAGCCATTTAACGCATAAAGCATCGAACTGTCAAATTGCAGGATCAGCCTAGTTCCGGAATCCGGTGCAAAAATCTCATGAAGCTCTCCTGGTGGCAGTACTAGAATATCGTTTGGATAGAGGACATGCTTTGTTTCATCAACGATTACCGTGTAGATGTTTTCCAGCGGCATGATGACTTCCACGGCGGTGTGCCAATGAATGGGATAATTCTCGACTTCCTTGTTGAGGAAAACTCGAATTCCGGAATGTTCACCGTATGAGACTGTTTCTTTGGCACCGTTAAGGACTGGGATCATCAATCATTCTTCCTCTCGTTAGTCAGATTGCTACCTATCAGATAATGGCATCCTGTGAACCGAAAAGCAATAAGTCTATCAAAAAAGGCAATATATGAGAAGTGAAAAGCTATATTTACGAAGAGGGAGAAATCAAATAGGGATATAATGAATCCAATGAAAGCGAATACATTTGTCGAAGTATGACATTAAAATGGCATGTATTCATAGTATAGTCCGTTATTCGCTGCAACTTAAATAGTTAAATATAGCTATATTTAAGGGCGGCGTAGACAAAATGGACTAGAGGAGAGTGGAGATAAATGGAAGGCACGAACAAGGCATTGGACGCATCCCCTCTTTGGAGGCATGTCAGAAAAGAATGGAAGCTGTATTCATTCCTTATTATTCCTCTGATCTATTTCATCATCTTCAAATATGCGCCTATGATCGGAAATGTAATCGCTTTCCGTAAGTATCGCGGCGGACCTAACTTCATGGGCTCTGAGTGGGTTGGATTGCAATATTTCAAAATGTTTATGAAAGATCCTACCTTCTGGCGGGCCTTCACAAACAATCTGGTGTTAAGTATTTCCTATCTAATTATCCGTTTTCCGCTAACTTTAATTTTTGCCTTGCTGATTAATGAAATTCGGCGGCTTAAGCTGAAGAAGTTCGTTCAGACCATTTCGTATTTGCCGCATTTTATTTCGATGGTTATTTTGGCAGGTATGGTAAAGGAAATACTATCCGCATCTGGTCCGATTAACGCTCTGCTAGGCCATTTCGGAGTCGAGCCGATTGCGTTTATTTCTCTGCCGCAGTGGTTCCCTAGCATATATGTGACCTCCGGTATTTGGCAAGGTCTTGGATGGGGCACAATTCTATACCTTGCAGCGATGACAGGTGTCAATACCGAGCTGTATGAAGCAGCTCGAATTGACGGAGCCACTCGGTTCAGACAGGCATGGCATGTTACGATTCCAGGTATTCTGCCTACCATTATGACGCTTCTTGTCTTGGATATCGGTGGCATAATGGGCTCTAATTTTGAGAAAATCTTGCTCTTGTACAATCCGCTTACCTATGAAACGGCTGACGTTATATCTACCTATGTATACCGGATGGGGATTACGAATGCTAACTTCAGCTATGCAACAGCTGTCGGCCTGTTCGAAGGGGTTATCGGCTTGATCCTGGTAACGATGGCAAATACGATCTCGAAAAAAACAACGAAATCAAGTTTGTGGTAGGAAGGAGTGCTATAGCGTGAAAGCAACTTCAGGTTCTCGATTATTTAATGGCATCAATGCCTTGATTATGACGCTGGTCGTGCTCTTTACCTTGTATCCGTTTGTTTATCTTATTGCGCAGTCCTTTAGTTCCGAGGCTGCTGTCTATGGGGGAAAGGTATCGTTCTATCCTGTAGATTTCACTACACTTACTTATCAAGTTATCTTGAGTAAGCCGGATTTCTTCCGATACTACGGCAATACGATCTTGTATGCAGCAGTTGGTACTCTTATTTCTGTATCGGCAACGGCTATAATGGCGTATCCGCTCTCGAAAGAAAAACTTCGTCTAAATAAGTTTTTCATCCCATTTGTGCTATTCACAATGTATTTCGGCGGCGGCCTAATCCCGAACTACATTCTAGTGGCCAAAACAATGGATATGCGCAACACGATTTGGGCTCTTGTTATTCCCGGTGCAATTAGCGCCTTTAACGTTATATTGATGAAAACCTTTTTCTCTAGTCTGCCTAACGAGCTGGAGGAATCGGCGAAGGTTGATGGGCTTGATGTATTCGGGATTTTCCTTCGCATTACGCTTCCTTTATCCAAGCCGATTCTGGCAACGATGATCTTGTTTGCTATCGTAGGATATTGGAACAGTTGGTTTGATGCTTCCCTATACCTGCAGTCGAAAGAGAAATGGCCGGTAGCCCTTTATTTACGGCAAGTTATTGAAACGGCTATTAGTCCGGCTGAGCTTGGAGCAAGCGCTGAACAGACGACACAGATTGCCGCTACTGTTAAATCAACTGCGATGGTATTAACTTCATTGCCTATCATCTGTATCTATCCATTTGTACAGAAGTACTTCGTTCAAGGGATGATGATTGGTGCAGTGAAAGGGTAAAAGCGATATTAACGGAGACTGCTACCAAGCAACTTCTGTTATATATAAATAGTAAAAGGGAGGCACGGCATGAAAAGATTCAGTAGAGCAATGGGATTGATATTATCGGTCATCATGGTCATGTTCGTAATGGCAGCATGTAGTGGGAACAACAATGGGAAGTCTGGCAATAACGAGGCTTCACCAACAGCGGGTAATGGTGCAGCTTCACCTGCAGCATCGGATAAACCTGCCGAGGATTACACATTTGGCGAAGACGTAATGTTCCATGCCAATGAGCCGGTTAAGTACTCCATGATGTTCAGTGATAACGAAGGCTATCCTTACAAAGAAGACTGGAGAATCTGGAGCGCAATCAAAGAGAAAACAAACGTTTCGTTTGACCTGTCGGTTGTAGCAAGAACGGAATATGAGAACCAGAAATCGCTCCTAGTAAACAGTGGCGATGCTCCATACATCATCCCTAAAACTTATGATGAAACAGCATTTGTTGCAGGCGGACAAATCGTTCCGATCAGCGACTATGTACAATACATGCCTAACTACCAAAAAGCTGTAAAAACTTGGGGCATGGAAAATGACCTGAAGGTAAAAATGCAAGCTGACGGTAAATACTATGTTCTTCCTGGTATGTGGGAAGCACCAGGCGGCGGTTACTCTTTTGTCATCCGCAAAGATATTTTCGAAAAAGCAGGCGTAGATCTGTCCAAAGAAACGAGCTGGACCTATGAAGATTTCTACGCGGCAATGAAAAAAGTTAAAGAATTCACAGGCAAAAAATATGTATTCTCTGATCAATCCAAAGGCGAATCGACTTTGAATATTGCAGCTGTAGAATACGGCGTAACGGCTGGCTGGGGTAAAGCAAACGGCATGCGCTTCAACCAAGATTCGAAACAATTCGAATTTGCCGATAATACACAAGACTTCAAGGATTATGTTTCGTACTTTAATAAACTGGTAACAGAAGGTCTTATGGACCCTGAATCGTTCACACAAGAAGATGATGCAGCTAAAGCGAAATTCTACAAAGGCGATACCTATGTGATCAACGCCAACTACCAAGTATTTACTGACTTCCAAACAAAGATGGAAGATCCTGGTGCAGAGCTTATGATGATCACGCCTCCAGGTGGTCCTAAAGGCCAGCTGCAAGTTGAAAACTCCCGTCTTGAGAACGGCATTATGATCAGCAAGAACGCACTGAAGGATCTGGGCGAAGAGAAATTTATTGAGATGCTTCGTTTTGTCGACTGGCTCTGGTACTCTGATGAAGGTCAAACACTCAGCCTGTGGGGTGTAGAAGGCGAGACTTATACGAAGGACGCAAGCGGTAAAATTACGCTTAATTCAGATATCACGTACAACGGTATGAACCCTACAGCAACGAAGAAATTAAACGCAGACTACGGCTTTGGCGGCGGCGTATTCGCATACGGCGGTACTACAAAGCTGAGACAGTCGAAGATGACAGAAGGCGAAATCGACTTCAATAACCGCATTCTGAACAACCGTCAAGCTCGCCCTGTTTCACCGCCAATTATGGCAACAGCAGACGAAAGCGAACAGTTGAACCTGATCTCGAAGCCGCTTATGGACTATGTAAGCACGATGACGCTTAAATTCATCACAGGCCAAGAGAAGATGGATAACTTCGACAGCTATGTAAAACAAACACAAGCAAACGGCAGTGACCGTTACTCGCAAATGGCTAACGAAATCTTCGGAAAAACGAAGAGTATCCTCGGTTACTAATAAATGAAAAACAGGGACGCCTCATTAGTCATTTAAATGACAATGGAGTGTCCCTGTTTTACTTATCCGAAACGACCTGTTATATAATCGTTTGTTCTTTGATGAGTCGGATTAGTGAAGATTGTTTCCGTTTTATCGTATTCAACCACATGACCATTTAAGAAGAAGGCTGTCTTCTCCGATACACGTGCTGCCTGATGCATGTTATGTGTCACGATAACGATACTGTAGTCTTGTTTCAGCTCGGAGATCAGCTCCTCGATCTTCGAGGTTGAGATTGGGTCAAGGGCAGAAGCTGGTTCATCCATCAGAATAACATCTGGTTTAACCGCGACTGTGCGGGCAATACATAGACGCTGCTGCTGGCCGCCGGATAAGGCAAGCGCTGATTTGTGAAGACGGTCCTTCGTTTCTTCCCAGATCGCAGCTTTCCGAAGTGATTGCTCAACAATTTCATCGAGCTGTTTTTTATTTTTTATGCCATGGTAACGTGGTCCAAAAGCGATATTCTCATAAATCGATTTGTGAAATGGGTTAGGACGCTGCCATACCATGCCGATTTTTTTGCGAAGCGCAACGACATCTGTATCCGTGCCGTTAATATTGCGGTCATCAATCAAGATTTCACCAGTAACCTTGCAAGATGGAATGAGATCATTCATTCGGTTCAAGCTTCTTAGGAACGTCGATTTTCCACAGCCGGAAGGTCCGATCAGTGCAGTGACTTCCTTTTCTGCAAAATCAAGCGAGACATCATGTACGGCATGCTTCTCACCATAGTAGACATTTAATTTCTTAGCGGATAAGGCGATTTCTCCCATGTTATTGGACCTCCTAAAAAGAATTACCACCCAAATGCCAAGTCTAGGCCATTTGTGGTGATTCTTGCTTCGTAAGCATCAGCTTATTTGGATGCGGTAAATTTATTGTGCATATAACGTCCAAGCGCTCTAGCGCCTAAGTTGAAGAGTAGTACAGTAATAATAAGTACAGCCGAAGCGCCTGCAGCAATTTGTGTTGCATCCGGTGCTAGACCTTCCGAGTTGACCTTCCAGATATGAACAGCTAATGTCTCAGCCGGACGCATCGGATTAAGTGGTGAGTCAGAGTGCAATGGGTTCCAGTCGGAAAAATCAAGGCGTGGGCTGCTCATGCCGGCGGTGAACAGAAGAGCTGCTGCTTCACCGAAGATCCGGCCTGCTGCCAGAATCGAGCCGGAAAGCACGATTGGCAATGCGATCGGCAATTGTACCGAACGAATCGTTTTCCATTTGGAAATACCAAGCGCAAGGCTGGCTTCTTTCTGCTGAACCGGAACACTGCGGAGACCCTGCTCCGTAATACGGACCATCAGAGGCAGATTGAAGATGGTGAGAGCTAATGCACCTGAGAGTAAGGAGAAGCCAAGGTTAAATTTATTAACGATAACAAGAAGGCCAAACAAACCAACGATAATCGAGGGGAAGGAAGACAATACTTCAACGACGAGACGAATAGCGGAAGTAATTTTGCCAGCCTTAGCGTATTCACTCATATAGATACCTGCACCGATACCAAGCGGTACCGTAATAACCATCGTTAAGACGAGCAGGAACAACGAGTTGAACAGCTGCGGTCCAATACCGCCGCCTTTACGGATGGTTTCCGGTGGAGAGGTAAGGAAATGCCAGCTAATATGACCAAGCCCACGGAACAAAATGTAGCCTAGCAAGCCAATTAAGGCGAGCGCGATCAGGCCAGTTATGAAAACAATAACACCGGTTGCGATTTTATCTGCCGTTTTGGCGCTCATAGCTTTTTCCTTCCTTCCAGCCAGCGTATGATAAAGACGAATACAAAGGTCATCATCATGAGAATTAATGCGAGTGACCATAATGCGTTATTTTGAACCGAACCCATTGCCGTATTGCCCATGCTGAGCGTAATGGCACTCGTAAGGGTAGAAGTTGATTCGAACAAGGAATGAGGGATATGCGGAGCATTGCCGATCACCATCTGTACGGCCAGCGCTTCACCAAATGCCCTTGCAATACCTAGAACGATACCTGTCATCTGCGCAGGAAGCGTAGTTGGCAGAACGATGCGATATATAGTTTGCCAACGGGTAGCACCTAGTGCGTAAGAGCCTTCTTTCAGGCCCGACGGCAGAGAGGCTAGCGCATCCGTTGCTATTGTCGTAATGGTAGGTAAAATCATGAAGGCAAGTACAAGCGAGCCTGCTGCTATTCCGACACCTTGACCGGGGAAAATATCGCGGAACAACGGAACGATAACACTGAGACCAACAAATCCGTATACTACGGATGGAATGCCGGCAAGCAGTTCGATCACGGGCTGCATAAACGTACGGCCGATTTTTGGAGAAAGCTCAACCATAAATACTGCTGCACAAAAACCAAGCGGGGCAGCGATAATAGCTGCAAGAATGGATGTGCTGAACGATCCGAAAATAAATGGCAATGCACCAAACAATGGCGTATCGCTGTCTGGTTTCCATTTTAATCCTGTTAACAAATCTTTTACACTTACGCCGTTTACGATAAAGGTGCTAAGTCCTTTTGAAGCGACGAAGTAAACCATCGAAAAAATGGTGATGATAAGAAACAAGATGCAGATGAATGTATATACTTTGCCAACCCATTCTTCCGCAAGATGCGGCGTGGCTACTTCTCGATCATTAGACTTCTTCATCGTGACCACCCTTTACTTAGTTTACATATAGGCATGAAGTCAAGAGACGAGCTCGCCCGTCTCTTGACTTTGCCTTTATTTATATCTGATCCGTTATTTCGTTACAGCACCTGCAGCATCACGTTTAACTTCCATTTTGCTTGCTGGGATGTAGCCCAATTCTACAACGTCACCGTTCTGAACTTCTTCAGAAACCATGTAGTCGAGGAATGCTTTAGTAGCTGCATCAGGCTCGCCTTTTGTATACATGTGCTCGTAAGCCCATACCGGATAAGTGCCTTTTGCTACGTTATCTTCATTAGCGTCAACGCCTTCGTATTTCAGGGATGTTACCGAATCATCCAGGTAGGACAGAGCCAGGTAACCGATTGCGCCAGGAGTTTCGCTTACGAGTTTCTTAACTGTACCGGAAGCATCCTCTTGGATCGAACCTGCAAGATCTTCTGTTTTCGTACCAAGTGCGAATTTCTCGAATGTTGCGCGAGTACCGGAGCTCGATGGACGGTTAACGATTTGGATTTTCTCGTCTTTGCCGCCAACATCTTTCCAGTTCGTAATTTTACCAGTGAAGATATCAACCAGTTGTTGTTTCGTCAGGTTGTCTACGCCTACGTCTTTATTTGTAACAGCAGCCATTGCTACAACAGCTACTTGATGGTCAACCAGTTCAGCTGCTTTTGCAGCGTCAAGCTTCTCTTCAGCAAATACGTCGGAGTTACCGATTTGTGCTTGGCCTTCGGATACTTGCGTCAAGCCAGTACCACTGCCGCCGCCTTGTACTTGAATCGATACACCGCTGTTTTTGTCCATGAATTCTTTCGATACTTGGTCAACAAGTGGTTGAAGCGCTGTAGAGCCAGATGCCAGAATCGAACCGGACAGATCAGCGGATGCAGTGTTATTTGTTGAAGCATTGTTCGTAGCAGCTGCGTTTCCGTTATTAGCACCGTTATTTGTGTTATTGCCGCATGCTGCGAGCGAGAGCGACAATGTTAGTGCCATAGTGACGATCAGAGACTTTTTCATTTTGAGTAGGTTCCCCTTCCAAACTTTCATATTTGTTTTTTCCTTACAAGAGTCATTGTAGTAGAGCTACGTAAACAGAAAACCCGAATCATGTTAACGCAATGTAAATTTTTTTGAGCGTTGTAAAAATTGCTCCATGGGGATCAAATCCTCTATAGTAGGAATGAAAGTTCCTATTGAAATGAGGGATCTAATAGATGAAGGAATTCCAGTTGAAGCATGTATGGGATCAAGTGGAGGAACGGCAGGATGAATTGCTTGCTTTGCTGGCCGATCTGGTCGCATTTCCGACTGTAAGCCCGCCAGCGCGCAATACGATGCAGGCGCAGCAGTTTATGGAGGAGCAGCTAAGCAGTCTTGGCTTTGAGACTGAACTGTGGGAGGTATATCCGGGTGATCCCAATGTGACGGCTGTTCGTAAAGGAACTAACAATGGGGCTTACCGGAGTCTGCTGCTGAACGGACATATGGATGTTGCAGAAGTAGGCGACAGCTCGGAATGGTCGGTTGATCCGTTTCGCTTATCCGTTCTTGATGGACGAGCTTATGGCCGCGGGACAGCGGATATGAAGGGCGGCCTCGCTGCCATGCTGTTTGCAGTCAAGCTTCTATTAGAAGCAGAAATTGAGCTGAAAGGGGATTTGCTTTTCCAATCCGTTATCGGAGAAGAGGCCGGAGAGGCAGGGACAAGAGCTTGTATGGAGCGGGGCTGTACGGCGGATTTCGCGATTGTGGCGGATACAAGTCATATGGCCGTTCAGGGCCAAGGAGGGGTTATTACCGGCTGGGTGACGGTGCAAAGTCCGGTAACCCATCATGACGCAATGCGTTCCCGCATGATTCATGCAGGAGGCGGACTGCATGGGGCAAGTGCGATTGAGAAGATGGCGAAGCTGATTACCGGGCTTCAGGAGCTCGAACGGCATTGGGCGGTAACGAAGTCGTATCCAGGCTTCCTTCCGGGGTCCAATACCATTAACCCCGCAGTTATTGAAGGGGGACGCCATGCGGCCTTTATTGCGGACCGGTGCTCGTTATGGATAACGGTTCATTTTTACCCGGATGAAGATTATGAATCTGTAGCTGCAGAGATCGAGGAGCATTTGCTGCGTGTAGCGCAAGGTGATCCGTGGCTTCGACATAATCCGCCTGAGTTCCGTTGGGGCGGCAGGTCGATGATCGAGGAGCGGGGAGAAATTTTTCCTTCATTAAAGCTTGATCAGGATGATGATGGGGTTAAGGCATTGTTAACGAATCATGAGAAGGTACTGAAGCGTGAAGCCGAAGTCGGGATGACTCCAACCGTTACGGACGCTGGCTGGATCGGAAGGGCAGGGATTCCAACGGTCATTTACGGCCCCGGGGAACTGGGTAAGGCTCATGCTGTTGACGAAAGCTTGGATATAAGGGAGCTTGTAGATTATACGAAGGTTATGATTGCTTTTATCGCGGATTGGTGCAACCGGGAAAAGGCATAAAAGATGAAATTGAAAGTTTCAGCCATTATAATGAATAGTGATAATAATGAACCAGAGGAGAGATCATAAGATGACTAACATCAATGAGTTTATTGCGGGCTGGAAGAGCCATCGCAACGTATTGCATGACATGCTGGCAGAGGTAACAACAGAGCAATTGTCCTTTAAGCCTTGGGAAAAAGGCATGACGGTCGCGGAGCTTGTCCTACATATTACCGGTGCGATGGAGATGTTCGCAAAAACTGTACAACATGGCGTTTACACGCCAGGCAGCAAGCAGACGTTTGCAAATGCAGAGGAACTGAGAGCTGGTGTAGCTGCAGCTACAGAACAAACAGAAGCGATTCTTCGTTCGCTTACTCCAGAGCAGCTTGCGCAATCGATTGACTTCTTTGGCAATCCGGTTCCGGGCTTTGCTTTGCTCCAAAATGCAAAAGATCATGAGATTCATCATAAAGGTCAACTGTTTACTTATTTGCGTCTGGCAGGCATCGAGAAGCTTCCCTTCTTCGTAAGCCGTGGATAGGACTGTTAAAGTATAGCACTGGACGGTGCAAAGCGCCGAATGATATGATGCTTGAGGGTGATTACACGATGAATAATGAAATGACGAATACGGATAATAATGATAATACGGATAATAATGATAATACGGAAGTATGGGACTCCCTGATGAAGACGATCTTTCAGAAGGGTCTCGCAACTTTAAGACCGTTTTTCCCGAATGTGGAAGGTCTTATTGTAAACGATGAGAAATTCGGTCAAATCTTCATTTACCGCGTGACAAATGATTTCAAGCAGTCGTATGACTGCGGCTTCTTCCTTCGCGAGCTGGCTGAGCAATTCCAGGATGGCGGCCAGGATGCAGGGGAATGGATGGCATCCTTCTTCTATGAGCTGATGAAGACGACGAAGGGCGGCAAGGAACTGCCTGCACCACATGAGAGCGAACAGAAGGAAGAGGAATTTATTGATCATGTTCTGTTCCCACATTGCCTTGGTGCGGTCAGCGAGGAGTTTGCTCCTCTCAGGATAACGGGAAAAAGAGGACTAGATGATAACCATACGCCAGTTCTGGAGCTCGGTTTTGTGGACATTCCTTCGGAGAAATGCGTCTTCCCGATTCACTACCTTTACAAGATGATGCAATTGAACCGCGATCCTTCCGATACCCTTCTAATTGCACTAACCAAGCTTCGTCAGAAGCATGGTGTTAACTAATTATGGTAGTAAAGCCGTCCCTTGAGGCGGCTTTCTTTTGTTGGAAATGGACTAGACTGATTAATTAGTGGAATGATATGATGAATACGGGTGAAGCGAATGAATAACGAGACGACAAACGAAGAAATTAAAGGCAGTCAAGAAGAAGAAGCGAAGCAATTCGCTGAGCTGGTCAATGCGGTCCAGCATAACGGTTTTGTCGCTTTGAGACAGCATTTTGAAGACGTCCAAGGCCAAGTATTAAATCAAGAGCTTTATGGTCCCGTATTTGTTTACAAAGTGAAGGATGAATCGGGCAGCGACTACGTATGCGGTTTCTTCCTTCGTGAGTTAATTGCGAATTTCCAGGCAGGCAACGAAGAAGCAACAGAATGGATGGCTTCATTTTTCTATGAATTAATGAAAGTCGAAGGGGGCAAACCGCTTCCACAACCTCCTGCAAGCGAAGACGATGCCAAAGCATTAATTGATAAGGTATTAATCCCGCACTGCATTAAGGCTGTTGAAGAGGAATTCCCTGAGGAGAAGGTTCATGCAGGACTTGCCTGGAATGAAGAGTTGAAAGGTCCAGTGTTTGAAACGGGCTTCCCAGCTATTTCTGATGGCAATAATGTTTGCGCTTTCTCTCTTCATCTGTTGTATACGCATCTGCTGATCAATCGTGATCCGGCAGAATTGCTCCTGAAAGGTTTGTACAAAATTCGGACAGAGCATGGTATGGATTAAAGAAAAACGGCCTCGTGATGAGGCCGTTTTTTTATTTGATTGTGTTATACTGTATACATAGTAAACAATTATATTCGAGGTCGGGCATGGAGGTAAGTTAGGATGCAAAATGAAGATGAGATTGAGGTTTTAAAAAGCCTGCCTCGCGGAGTGGCGTTAGCATGGGGCCTCGTGAAAGAACCACAAAGAGGACCAAAGCGGGAATTGACGATTGACCAAATCGTTGAGAAGGCAGTCGCTATCGCGGATAACGAAGGTCTTGCTGCAGTATCCATGAGCAAGGTTGCTGCTTCTTTAGGCTTTACGGCAATGTCTCTTTATCGATATGTTGAAAGTAAAGATGATCTATTGCTGCTGATGCAGGAGGCCGTCTGCAAATCCGCTGTGCAAATGAATGGAGACATAACGGATTGGCGTGAAGGCATCCGTCAGTATGTACGTGGATGTATTAAAGTTTTCGTCGAGCATCCATGGTATGGAGAGGTTCCGATTGCAGGTGTACCCGTAACTCCTAATAACCTGCTATATGTGGATTTGGCACTACGTCCGATGCGGGGTTTCCCGCTAAATGACTATGAGAAAATGTCAATGGTCCTGCTGATCAGCAGCTACGCGCGGTCAGTCGGTATGGTGCAAAGGGATATGGTACGGGCGATTAAAGGGGGGGCCACCCCGGGGGCATTCAGCGGTCAAAATTATAGCAAGGCGCTCAAGCTGCTTGTTAAAGCTGAGGATTATCCAGATTTACAACCGATTGTAGCATCAGGTGTCTATACGGAGGAGAATCCAGCGGATAATCCGATTGGTGATGATTTTGATTTTGGACTTGAGCGGATTATGGATGGGATTGAGTATTATCTTGCGTCCAAAGCACAGAAATAAAAAAGACAGCTGCTCGATTGATTTCTGATATGCTCCCCTTTAAGTAGACAGGTTTAAAAAATAAACCGTCTTCTTGAAGGGGAGTTTTTCTTTTGGCAAAAATAAATCAATATAATGCGACGGATAAATTGGGGATTTTGAGTGAGCTTCAAATAGGTGAAGGTACTTGGGAGGAGATTGCCCGAAAATACAACATTAATGTAAGTACACTGGTAAGATGGCGACATCGGTATGAGTTGTATGGGATGGAAGGATTGGAAATACGGTCTCAAAATCGCAAGTATACGCCAGAATTAAAGCTTCAAGCAGTGCAGGACTATCTGTCAGGCAAGTACTCGCAAAATGAACTCATCGACAAATACAAAATAGCAAGCCGAACTCAACTTCAAACATGGGTCAACAAGTATAATAGTCATAGCAGCTTCAAATCGGTTAACAAAGGAGCAATAGCTATGACAAAGGGTCGGTCTACCACATGGCAGGAAAGAAACGAAATCGTTCTTTACTGTATTGCAAATGAGCGCGACTACGGAAAAACAGCAACACAATTTAAAGTTTCCTACAACCAGGTGTACCAATGGGTCAAGAAGTACGAAAATGGCGGGCAGGATGCGCTTCAGGACGGTCGTGGGCGGAACAAGGCTCCTGAGGAACTAACAGAGACTGAGCGCCACAAGCTGGAGCTAAAGAAGCTGGAGTACGAAAACGAACGGCTCAAGGCGGAGATTGCGTTCCTAAAAAAGTTGAGGGAATTGAGAGGAGGGCGAGGCTGAGTCGTCACCGGCAAAGCCATATATATCTGGCCATAAAATACGTACATAACGAGCAGCAGTTTAGCTTGAAACTGCTCTGTGAGATTGCTGGCATCGAGCGGTCCGGCTACTACAAGTGGGTAAACCACAAGCCTAGCACACAGGAGCAAGAAAACGAGCGGCTGATACAAGAAATGCTCGAGCTCCACGCGCAAGTGCGAGGGATCTACGGCTACCGAAGACACACCGTGAAGCTTAGAAGAGACACGGACAAGCCCATTAACCACAAACGGATCCTGCGGCTCATGCGGCTCGCGGGGATTCAGTCTGTGATCCGCAGGAAGAAGAAGTCATACAAGCGTTCCACTCCCCAGCACATCGCCGGGAATCTGCTGAATCGCAAGTTCCATGCTGATTTGCCTAATGAGAAGTGGCTGACAGACGTTACGGAATTCAAGTATGGAAGTGGTCAGAAAGCATATCTCAGCGCCATCCTGGACCTTCATGGCAACACCATTATTTCCAGTGTGCTGGGGCATTCAAACAATAACAATCTTGTATTCAAGACGCTGGACAGAGCGCTGAAGGCTGCGCCCGGCGCTAAGCCCATGCTACATAGCGATCGGGGATTCCAATACACTTCAAAGAAGTTTAAGAGGAAACTGGATAAAGCAAAAATGACCCAGAGCATGTCACGAGTGGGACGGTGTATTGATAATGGACCAATGGAAGCCTTCTGGGGAACCTTGAAATGCGAGATGTATTACTTGAATACATACAGCACGTTTGAAGAACTCAAAAAGGACATTGAATCCTATATCCACTTCTACAACCATGAGCGTTTACAAGCAAAATTAAACGGCCTCAGTCCCGTGGAATTCAGGGCTAAGGCCGCCTAGTTGGTTTTATTTATTTGTAGTGTCTACTTGACGGGGTGCAGTTCATTTCAACGAGCAGCTGTCTTTTTTTAACGGAATTACCGGCGGCCGGCTTTTTTTCGGAAGGAGGATATACTCCATATGAAGGCTACGGCTAGAATGAGCAGGCACCAGCCGACAGCCCACCATGGACTATTATCAAGTGGCGTACCTGTTAGCAGCCCCCGAATTGTTTCGATGACAGGTGTTATCGGCTGATGGTTCGCAACGCCTCGCAGCCATGTAGGCATCGTGTCCGTCGGAACGAAGGCACTGGATAAATAGGGGAGGAACAAGAGGGCAAAGCCATATCCACTTGCTGCGGAGGGACTGCCGGCAACTAATCCGATAGCCGCGAAGAGCCAAGTGAAGGTAAGAATGAACAACGTAATAACAGCAATGGCAAGGATCCAGTCCACCAGGCTTCCTGTTGGCCGGAAACCGACCAGCAAAGCAACACCTAAGACAACTCCTGTGGCGAATAAATTACGGATAAGACTTGCAACAACGTGGCCGGTTACAACACTAAGACTTGCAATGGGCATTGTCCGAAATCGGTCGATAATACCGTTGGTCATATCATTAGATACATCTACGGCTGTACTTGAAGAACCAAATCCTGCGCATAATAAAATAATGCCGGGAACGACGTAATTGACATAGTCACCGCTTGAATCGATAGCTCCTCCAAATACATAAGTAAAGAGCAGCATAAGCATAACAGGAAGCATGATGGCCATAAGCAGCGCCTCTGTATTACGCAGGCTGTGACGGATGCTTCGGCCAATAAAAACAAGGTTCGTAACAGCAAGTGATGCCGGCTTAACCGGCTTGTTAGTTGTGATCATGCGTGCATAGTCTCCTTTGCATTAGAAGTAAAGGCAACAAATACATCGTCCATACTTGGTCTGCGAATATTGACACGCGTTCCAACTGGCACCGAGCGGACCAGTTCATTTAAGGTACGGCTGATATCCTCAATGCTGCCGCTCGTCGGGATGGTATGAATGACCTCATCATCGGCATTCAGCAATTCAATAACTTCACCACCGACATGTGACTTCAGCTCTTCCGAGCTTCCGACCGCAACGATCCGCCCACCGTTAATAACTCCAATTCTGTCTGCAAGCTGATCCGCTTCTTCTAAATATTGTGTAGTAAGGAAGACTGTCATGCCATTCTTGGCAAGCTGCTTAATAATCTCCCATAAGGCGCGCCGGCTAATGGTATCGAGTCCAGTAGTCGGTTCATCCAGGAAAATAACAGGGCGGCTGACAACAAGGCTTATCGCAAGATCGAGTCTTCGCCGCATACCTCCGGAATAGGTTTTTACCTTTTTCTTAGCTGCGTCCACAAGATCAAATGCCTTGAGAAGCTCAACCGTACGCTGCCGGGACTCTGCAGTTGTTAGGCCAGAAAGCCTGCCGATCATGATTAAATTCTCTTCCGCAGATAAGACTTCGTCGACGGCGGCGAATTGACCAGTAAGGCTAATGGTTTGTTTCACCTGATCCTGCTGCGTTAGGACATCGTACCCGCCTACACGGACCTTTCCTTCATCCGGCGTAATTAAGGTAGATAAAATATGAATAAGGGTTGTTTTTCCAGCACCGTTTGGACCAAGCAGGGCAAAGACGGTTCCGGCTGGTACCGAAAGGTTGATACCATTAAGCACAATCTGCTTGCCAAAGTTCTTTCGCAAATTGGATACTTCAATCGCCATTTGATTCACAAGATTCCTCATTTCTGTGTATGGTGTACACTGATTATTATATAAACAGTATATGACATAAACAATAATAGACGCAACGACTTTTTTTACATATCTGCATACAATTTTTATGGGACATGGTTAATTTAATGTATGATGGGCTTGCTCGAATAATTGAAGCGATAGATAATATCCTGCTTTTTATAAATGATGCGTTTCAGAATAACCGGATTGGTGTAATAGATAATACGAGATCGAAAATGGTTTCGAATATAACTGCTGAATAAAGGAGAGATATCTATGCCAAAGGAAAACTCAGGTAACGGAATGCTTGTAGGTACAATTGTCGGGACTGCTGTAGGTGCGGTTGGGGCACTGCTGCTTGCTCCAAAATCAGGTGAGAAGCTGAGGGAGGATATCTCGAATAAATTCCAAGCCTTCAGCCAAAGGACACAGGATCTTGCTTCCACAGCCCGCGATAAAACGAAGGATGTATTATCCGGTGTGAAGGAAGAAACCTCGGATTTGGCTAATCACGCGAGAAAATCCAATGAGCATGTGATGGATGCTTTAAGCTCTGCAAAAGATGATATGAAAGATAAGCTCAGATCTTCCACCAATTAGATTGTTATCATAAGAAAGAGCTGTCCTGCGGGACAGCTTTTTTCTGTGTGTTGAAAAATGAAAAAAGGGTGTTTGGAATGTAGCGGATTACCTCGTTGATTCAAGGAATCCCCGAGCAATGGCGATTGGAAGAACATTTTAATGCGTAGTTTGTTGTTGAACTCAATAAAAACCCATCGTCATTTTCATGACTTATGGGATACCCCTTTGTCTGTGTGTGTATTATAGAAAAAGAAAAACACCTGTCTCATTATTGAGACAGGCGTTAGATCAGCCTCCTTCGCTTTGCGGCGGTTGAAACAGCTGCCTTAGCTTATCGAGGGCTCTCTTTTGGAATCGGGAAACGCTCATTTGTGATACTCCAAGCTGATCTGCAATTTCACGCTGGGATTGTCCATGCTGGTATACGAGGAGAAGCACCTTGCGCTCCTCCTCCTTCAGCTGTTCCAAGGCTTCATTCAAAGCCATTCGATTATCGACATGGCGGTATTCATCCGTTTGATCGCTGATGACATCTCCAATGGTGGCACTGTCAGCTTCACTCGAGAGAGGAGTATCAAGGGAAACATACTGATATGATTCCCTTGAAGATAACACTTCGATCGTTTCCTCTATCGTTAATCCCAGATGCTCCGCAATTTCATCCATCTTAGGTGAACGCTCAAGCTTAGTTGTTAGTTCATCAATGGTCTTCTGAACGAGCAAGCCTTTTTCTTTCATGTTACGAGGTACTTGTATATACCAAGATTTGTCGCGCAAATAGTTTTTAAGCTGACCGATGACGCTTTTCATGGCATAACCTTCGAAAGGTATACCTTTGTCGCTGTCAAATTGCTTAAATAACCGCAGCATCGACATTTGACCAACCTGGAATAGATCTTCATATAAATCAGGGCGGTTCCGTGATATTTTGGATACGGCCATACGAACAAGTGGTTCATAATGCTGCAACAATGCCGTTGCGGCATCATTGCAGCTCATTTCTTTATATCGCTGAAGCAGCTCTGCTGCTTGCTCTTGATTTAGGAAGGATGAATGTGATTTCATGCCATCTCCTCTTTCCTACCAAGTCGCTTGGTGAGACGCACCTCTGTACCCATCTCTGAGCGGACCTCCACATTGTCCATCAAAGCCTGCATCAGAAATAGGCCGAGTCCTCCCACATTTGCATCGCTTAATGGTTTGTGATGCAGGGAAGCATTGGCAATAAGGGTTGGTTCAAACAGAAAGCTGTTGCCAGAATCTTTCACCCGGATTTGAAGGAAGTCCTGCTCCATTTCAAATACGATTTCCATAATGCCGAAATCGTTGCCGTTGTAAGCATGAAGCACAACGTTGCTGCATGCTTCTGTAACGGCTACTTTCATATCTTCAATTGCCTCGTAGGAAAAGCCTTCTTTGGCAGCTAACCCTGATAAGGTCAGCCTTACGACATCGATATATTCGGCTTTTGCGGGAATGGTTAAGCTTACCCATGGTTTCATCATTATCCTCTTTCCTCTCTGCTAATCCTATTATAACTTAATTATTCTTGAGCTTTCGCCAAATTCTTATGGAAGACATAATACCGTCTGTTACTGCGCTGATCTTTTTGGTTTTGTGCGAATGGACGGATTCGGAATCGTATACCTCATGCTGCTCCTTGCCTTTTATGGTTGTAACCAAGCTGGCAGCGGATTCCTTCATGACGTGTGTGAAGCTATGCACAGCTTGTCCGACGTCATTGACGGTTGCGAACAGGACATCCAGCGATCTTAGTTTTGTGCGAACATCAAGTGTCATTTCATTCGTGTTATGAATCATTTCTTTAACATCAACTGAAATTTGCGAGACATCGCTTCTTAATTCACCAACGGTTAATCGAACTTCTTCCAAGGCGGCTTTTAGTACTTTCATCGTCTGAATGAGGAAGTACATGAGAACGACAATAGCAACGGTAATGACAATAATACTGATCTGAATGTAGAGATCCATGGAATTCACATCCTCTTTTGTTTCATAAATACCCTGAATTTATAGCATTGAAACAGCAGTCTGAGTGAAGAGATAATGGTATACTTAATAGAAGAGAAAAGAAGAGAAGGAGAATTGATATGCTTCGAGCGTTTAAATTTAATATCCGAAGCAAGATTGTAATCGGGTATTTCCTAATTCTCATCTGCCTAGGAGTTTCAATTGTGACGGTTACGGACCGTATTGAAGCACTGCAAAACGAAGTGGAGACAATTACGACCCGGGATGTCGAAATTCATAATTTGATTGCTTCCATTCAATATGATGCAATCAGTATGGAGACTGCCCAGCGCGGTTTTCTGCTGACTGGAGATGAGAGTTATCTAGCACCTTACAATAAAGGGGTATCCCAGTGGGAAGCTAATTACAACAGTTTATATGCCTATATTTCTGATAATCCCAGCACGAAGAAGGAGCTTGAAGAAATTAAGGTCACGATTCAGGATTGGATCATCAAGGCAGGAGAGCCTACGATTGCGATGAAAAAGCAAGGTATGGAAGATGATATTATTGCCTTTTTCCAAAATGATGTCGGCAAACAGCAGATGGATGACCTGCGTACGAAGTTTGACGCTATCGGTAATCAAGAGGTGCAATCCACGAAGCTGCACATTATTGATTTGGAAAATAAGAACAGATTACTCACCATCGGCATTTACGTTTTGCTGCTGATTGCATCAATTATTTCGTTTATGATCGTTTCTTTTGTTTCACGCTCTATTGTGAAGACAATTAAACAGGTTGTCAGCACGATTACGGAAATTGCTTCATCCGGCGGTAGTCTTGCAACAAGAATTCATGTGAATACCAAAGATGAAATCAAAGAGCTTGGTGATGCAACTAATCAGTTATTAGCAAGCCTTGAGGCACAAAGCTGGATTCAATCCAATGTGGCAGAAATGGCTACTATGACGCAAGGTATAAACAATATTGAATTGTTGGCACAATCCTTCCTTACGAAGGTAGCTCCGATGGTGAATGCCACATATGGGGTATTTTATATTCGCAGAGGGACGGGGGATCAGCAGCGACTGGAGAAATTAGCCTCTTATGCGGGCTCCGGAGAGGAGACTGGTAAAGTCTCTATTCGGTTTGGAGAAGGGCTGGTTGGTCAATGTGCGCTGGAAAAACGAGTGTTCCTTATTAATCAGCCGAAGGAGCAAGCACCTCTTATTACCACAGGGCTTGTAGATTTCGAGCCACGCAGTGTCCTCATGGTGCCGATTGAATATGAAGACCGGTTAGAAGCAGTCATCGAGTTTGCTTCCTTAGAATCATTCACTTCATTGCATTTGAAGCTGTTGGAGGAGATTGAAAAAGATTTCGGGATTGCCGTCAACAATGTAGCAGGCCGAATGGAAGTAGAGCGGCTGCTTAGTGAATCGCAGGTGCTGACGGAAGAACTCCAAATGCAGCAAGAGGAAATGCGGATGACTACCGAACATCTCGAGGAGCAGTATTTGATCGCTGAGCAGAAAACAAAGGAACTGGAGAAAGCTAAAGAAGAGCTGGAGGATTATTCCGAACAATTGCAGAAAAGCTCGCAATACAAAACGAATTTTCTTGCGAATATGTCTCATGAGCTTCGCACGCCGCTTAACAGCATTCTAATTTTGTCTCAACTGCTCGCTGAGAATGAGAACCAAACTTTAAATGAGGACGAAGCAGGTTTTGCAAAAGTTATTCATACGTCCGGTACGGATCTATTGAAGCTGATTGACGATATTCTCGATCTGTCGAAGATAGAAGCTGGGAAAGTGATTCTTACCGTAGACGAGGTTAATCTGACCGAGATCCCAGAACTCATGAAGCTGACGTTTAACCCAATAGCGGAGAAAAAGGATATTGCGTTTGTTATAGAGATGGATGCGAATCTGCCGAATGTTTGGTATACGGATGGGCAGAGATTGCAGCAGATTCTAAAAAATCTGTTGTCCAATGCTTTCAAGTTTACGGATAAAGGCTCCGTTCAATTGCGGTTTGAGCATACTAGTCAAGACATGCTGGCCATATCGGTAACCGATACAGGAATTGGCATACCGAAGGATAAGCAAAAGCTGATCTTTGAGGCCTTCCAACAGGTTGACGGCAATACAAATCGGCTATATGGCGGAACAGGGCTAGGTTTATCCATCTGCAGTGAATTTGTGAAGCTGCTAGGCGGCTCGATTGAGCTGAACAGTACAATAGATAAAGGAAGCTGCTTCACGGTATATTTGCCGCAGCTTAGTCAAGAGAAGCTTGATTCTATTCTTCTTGCACAGCAAGAAGCAGCTGCGGCCGCGGAGCTGATGGCTGCTGAATCTGAAGTTCTTGAACAAGAAATGATACAGCAGATTACGGAGAATGCCAGAACTTCCGAGTTTGCCGGTAAAAAAGTGCTGCTGGTAGAAGATGATGCTCGTAATGTGTTCGCTCTTGTGCATGCGCTTGAGAGCAAGAACATGCAAGTGACCGTGGCTGGAAACGGCAAGCGATGTCTGGAGATTTTACGCAGTGAAAGTGATTTTGACCTTGTACTGATGGATATTATGATGCCGCTTATGGACGGCTATGAGACGATGAGAGAGATGCGTAAGGATTCGCAGCTGCAATCGCTGCCGATTATTGCACTAACTGCGAAAGCGATGAAGGCTGACCGTGATAAATGCCTGGAAGCAGGGGCTTCCGACTATATAAGCAAGCCGTTACAGATGGACCAGCTGTTCTCATTGATGCGGGTATGGTTGACGAAGCAGGTGGGGAATTAATGGATCATGATGCATTGGATATGTCGACGGATGAACTTCCGGTCAGTGAATGGGAAAGTATTGAGATAGAGTTGTTAATTGAAGGGTTATATCGTGCGTATGGCCAAGATTTTCGCCATTATTTACGCTCCTCGATTCGCCGTCGTATCCGAAACAGGATGTGTATGGATGGTGTTGCTACAGTAACCGAGTTGCTTGGGAAGGTGCTTCATGAGCCTGATTATGTGAATAAGCTGGTGAATGACTTCTCCATTAAGGTAACGGAGATGTTCCGTGATCCAAGCTTCTTCCATGCTTTTCGCGAAAAGGCTGTTCCAATGCTTAGGAAGCTGCCGGAGATTCGAATATGGCATGCTGGCTGTTCGACAGGCGAAGAGGTTTATTCCATGGCGATCTTACTACATGAGGAAGACCTCTTGGATAAAGCCAGAATATACGCAACTGATATGAGTGAGTGGGCTATTGATCAGGCGAAGTCAGGGAAATTTCCTCTGAAGCGGATGCAGGCTTTTACGAAAAATTATTTGCATGCCGGCGGTTCAAAGGAATTTTCAGGTTATTATTCGACGGACAGTGATTATGCGATCTTCAATAGCTCTTTGGCGGATCAAATGATATTCGCGCAGCATAATTTGGCTACGGACAGTACCTTTAACGAATTTCATGTGATCTTATGCCGTAATGTGATGATCTACTTTGACCCTGAGCTGCAAAATCGTGTCCATAAGTTGTTCCATGACAGTTTATCGGCAGACGGCATTCTGGCTTTGGGCAGCATGGAATACCTCATTGCTCCTTGGAAGCAGCATTATGAGGAGCTAGCGGACGGCGAACGTCTTTTTAAGAAAAAAGCTTTAGAAAGATAGTAAAAATACAAGGTCCTGCCTATTGTCGATGACAGTAAGGCAGGATTTTGCTATTCTAATGAATGATTGCCATTTAATGTTTTGTGTTTTATTCTGGAAAATGCTTGCATATAGAGTTGTTAATGAAAAAAGCAAAAGGCCAGCGAGTATTCGCCGGCCTTTTGTTATTGACTGATATATTTGGTCATGATGACTTCCGTTCCGCTGTCCGTGGATTGAACCGTTACTTCATCCATAAGAGCCTCCATTAAATAGATGCCCAGCCCGCCAACAGGAAGTTCGCTAATCTCGATACCTTGAAGAGGTGGAGTATTCTCATCAGCTATGCTTTCGGAATGCTCGAATGGTTCTCCTTCATTTTTCACAATGACGGTCATACCAGCCTCAGAGGGTTGAAAGCAAACATCAATTAAGCTGCCTCCATCATCCTGAGTGCGGCCATGAAGCACCGCATTGGTACAAGCTTCTGAGACGGCTACTTTCATATCCTCAATGTCCTCATAGGAGAAGGACAGCTTAGATGCAATACCATAAAGACATACTCTGACGATCTCGATATAGTCGGCATGGGAAGGGATTTGTAATCTTATCATGTTTGTTGTTCTGTCCCTTCCGTTAAATATCCGGAAATGCCAGTTAGATCAAATAATCGTTGAATGGTAGGCGGGATTTCCTGCACGGATAAAGAGGCGTTAATCCCGTCACGGTATTTCAGTACGGATACAATAATACCTATTCCTGTACTGTCGATATATTTTAAGTCTCTAAGATTCAGCACCAAAGCGCGATCTGTACGCTCCATAACAGGCTCCAAAGCGGCTCTTAACTGAGTTACGACCGATAGGTCAAGTTCACCGCTAAGGGATAAAATATAGCTGTCGTTTGTTTCTGTTTGTTCGATCTGAAAATGCTGCTGCTTCATTAGATTCACTCCGATCATAATTTTAGGTTATACAGAAGATATGTGGTAATAAGCGATGGAATCGAGCGTTCCTGTATCATAGTCAATGAACAGCTTCAGCACGTTCTCCTGTCGTTGATAGACAATCCCATCATCTGCCTTATAATCAGGCTCGCCAAGCGTCTTAATTAACGCTTCAATCGAAACCGGGATTTCTTGGTCATCAATCCAAATGGTGTTTGCGCTGCCGCTCACCTTAATTTCCTCCATGATGCCATCGGAGAAGACGATGTTCATATTTGGATATTCATAAGTCTCAAATTCCGTAAACAGCGTATCTTTGGAAACCTGTACAGGATCGCCGAGCAAACGCTGTACTGTTGTTTTATCATCATAAAGTGATAGTCCGTTTACGGATTCCAGCTTGATCGCTGATTCTGATAAGTCATAGTCAGCATGCGAGACGGTGGTTAATCCAGTCTCTGTTGAATCGGTTTGCAGTTCTTGTACGTGATGAGGCTGAGATGTATATGCAAGTGGTACTACGCCAAGGAGGATCCCTCCTACAAGATAACAAAGAACAAATGTATTCTTCATGCGCTATCCCTCCAACCTTTATCATTGGCCATGTTATTGATTACCCATTAAGGCAATGATTGAAACAAGGAAGGAGAAATTTTATTTGGTGTGAAGGGTGACAAGACAGATATCGTCCTTCTGAATGCAGTTGTTAGTTGGAAGAATGGAGGCTACTAGATCACTTGGTTCCAGCTGTTGTTCGTTTCTCATGAGGTCAATTAACGTAAGGCTGGATATTTCCTGGCCATTCGCCATACCATCCGTTAACCCGTCCGTATACAGAGTGATTGCAGCATCTTGCTCATAATAAAGCTTGCCTTTGCTGACTTTCAGCTTATTAAATAAGCCGATAGCACTGCAGCATGGTTCGAGTAAGGCGGGCTTACCATCGAGGAAAGCAATACCTGGCGGGTGGCCGGCATTTACGTACTCGATCGTTTTTTCCTCTACATCAAGCACCAAGTAAATGGCAGTAAAATAGTAGTTCATTAATTCATCTTGCATATGTAATTGATTCATATAGCGGTTAAGCTCATGCATCACCTGCTCCATATCGGAAATACGAGTAATCGTATCACGCAGCACGGAAGAAATGTACATGCAAACAAGGGAAGATGAAATGCCATGACCCATCATATCGAGTAAAATGATGCCGTAACGATGCTTATCAATCCGATACCAGTTATAAAAATCGCCGGCAAGCTCGGAGGAGGGCTGGTAAGCCGCATTGATTCGAATGTTCTCGTCATCAATGGCTGTGCTAAGCACACTAAGCTGTACTTGCTTGGCTAGTTCCAAATTGTAACGCATGTTCTCGTCCCGTTCTTTATGACGATCGATTTCTTGCTTTAGTCTCAAGGCAGAACGGATACGGGCAAGAAGCTCCATACGGTTGATCGGCTTCATTACATAGTCACTGGCTCCGGCGTCAAGCGCTTCAGCCATTTTGTTGGAATCGCCAACGGCTGTTACAAAGATGACTGGAATATCTTTATAACGTTGGTCCTGCAGCACCGTTTTGCATGCTTCGATGCCGTCAATATCAGGCATCATCAGATCCATTAGAATTAACTCAACATCTGTATCCGAAGACGGTGCTGAGTCGCCAATACCAAGCATATCGTACAGCTCGACAGCAGAAGACGCCGTCAGTAAGTTTCGGTAGCCGGCTTTATTTAGTATAGTTTGCACAATTAACTGATTGGTCGTGTTATCGTCAACAATGATGATACTCATCCTAAGCGCTCCTTTCGTCAGCAGCTTCTTTTACTATACCATAGATCAAAGACCTACCCGTACGGATAGGTCTTCGTTTGTTAGGTGCTATGGAATAGGATGATTGCTATTTAAATCCGATATTCTGGGTAGTAATAGACGGAGGAGTCAAATTCATCATCTTTATATTCCTTGCCGCCCCAGGCGATGACCAGGATTTTATCCCTGTCCATCTGTTCTTCCAGATGTTCGGCATATTGTTTCGAAATCCCAAGCGATCTCATCTTAGCGCGAAGCTCATCGCCTGTGGAACGGAAGATGTTAGCAATAGCTGTTCCGACTCCTTCGGCGGAGACCCCGATTTGCTCGGCATCAGTTCTGTTAGCAATGCGTGCTGTACGGTCTTTATCGTGAGTTAGTACAAAGATGTTCTCTCTCTCGTAGCCGTCACGTTGGAAACGATGAACCTGTTCCTGTACTTCCAGCATGTTTTTAACCGTGTGTACTCTTGTCGTCATGGTTTGAGTTGTCATTTGTAATTCCTCCTCGATTTTTAATTAATAGTTTGTAATGTGGTTATGCTCGTCTTCGTCCTCCAAAAATAAGAGATGCAATGAAGAGAACAATGAAGACTACGAATAGAATTTTCGCTATGCCGGCAAGCGCTGATGCGATACCAAGAAATCCAAATATACCGGCTAAGATTGCGAAGATAAAAAATACTAAAGCCCATCCTAACATCGGAATCACCTTTCTTTCAGTTGGCTTGTTTATTTGTTTGCTTGTCTTGCTTGATAGATACTTAACCAGCATGCACGGAGATGAAACAGTTTTATATGCAAAAAGTCTAATTTACTAGGAAAAGAAATTTTTCTTCATTAATATAATAAGTAATAAAAGGGATAAGCTAAAAAGTTATCAAATATGTTCAGAATTATCTGATAAATTGTGTTTCATCGGTTCGATGGCTGGTTAAGTAATAACATGATAGCAATTCCAAATCGAAAAGGATGTGGGATCGATGGAGAAGCATAAAGTACATGTTAACGGCATCGATATGGTATATGAAGAATGTGGTCAAGAAAATGAAAAAACGATTATTCTGATTCACGGTTTTTGCGGCTCCTCCCATTACTGGCATAATGTTTGTCCACTATTGACTGACCATTATCGTATAATCATGCCGCAGCTGCGGGGTCATGGCGAGACATCGGTACCAGACAATATATATACAATGGAAGCGATGGCAGATGATATAAATGGATTAGTAGAAAAGCTGGGAATAGATAAAACAGTTGTGTTTGGCCATTCCCTTGGCGGCTATGTCACATTGGCATTTGCGGATAAATATCCAGACAAGCTGTCCGGTTTTGGTCTTATTCATTCTACTGCTCTCCCGGATACGGAAGAAATGAAGCGGAAAAGGTATCAGGATATTTCCTTCATTATGAAGGATGGAATCGAGCCGTATGTGCACGATCTGATTCCAAAGCTGTTTAAGGAGTCGAAGCGTGAGGATATGCCGGATGAAGTTGAGCGGGTTAAGGAGGCAGGTTTAAGGATGTCTGCCAAAGGAGCTATTCATACGCTGGAAGGCATGATGATGCGGCCGGACCGAAGTGCGATGCTGCATGAAGCAACTTTCCCGGTTCTACTAGTAGCTGGTGCGGATGATGAAGTGATCTCACCAGATGATACATTCTCTGTCAATGAGAGGCAGATGCCAAAGTCGACTTATGATTACCCGCATATTCAGGAAAATACATTTGAAGGCGTCGCTCATATGAGTCTTGTGGAAGCACCTGAGCAGCTGGCCAGGGTCATTGCCAACTACTTAAGAACCCTTGGTGAAAAGGAGCCGGTAAGGGTATTGTAAAATAGTAATGAGCTAATAATGCCCGAGTGGAGTAAATCCATTCGGGCATTATTTTTTTAAGAGGATGCAATTATAGGGTTCAAGCAGTATGATTAAAGCGTATAGCAAGAAAAGTAGGTGAAGAGATGACCGAAATAAGTGAAGCCCGTTGTCCAATCTGCAAGGAAGAGAATAATTGTGGTAATCTGGCTCGACTACCGGCGGGAGCATGCTGGTGCAGCAAGGAAACCTTTCCACAGGCGGTCTTTGAACGGATACCGCCTGAACTAGCAGGTAAGGCATGTGTATGCCAAGCCTGTCTTTATAAGTTGAAGCACGAATCGATAGAAGAGTCCGGGGGAAACAAGTGATGAGACCGATTATTCAATCAGAAGTAGAAGAGCTGCTTCGGGTTTTCATTGGCGAAGACATTTACGTCCATAGCGAGGCAACCTCTTATGTATTTGTACGCAATTTCAAGGTGAAGCTGTCGCAGGCCTTTGTAGCAGGAGACGGTCCGTACCGGGTGGCTTTCCGATTTGATCAAATTGGCTGGCTGCGTATGGAAGCACTCACGCATTATGAGCTTGACGAAGAAAGCCGTCTATTACTTGCCGGGTACGATGACAGAGGGCGGATGAATGTCGCTTTACATATCGGAAAGGAGCCGTTTGCCGAATGAGCTCAGAAACAAGAAAGCTTCTTGCTGTATTTGCTCATCCCGATGATGAGTCTTTTATTTGTGGGGGTACCTTGGCTAAGTATGCAAGTGCTGGAGTTGAGATCACGCTTGTCAGCGCAACAAGGGGTGAGATGGGACGGAGAATGGGCAATCCGCCCTATTTAAACCGTGAGACGATGGCGGCGGCACGTGAGCTGGAGCTGCGCGAAGCCTGCGAGCGCCTCGGCATTCAACATCTTCATTTCTTCAATATCCGTGATAAAACCGTTGAATTTGCCGATCCTGATCAATTAGCTGATCGTATTGCAGGCTTGATTAGAGAAGTAGATCCTGATGTTATTCTGACCTTCCATGAACAGTGGGGCGGGCATCCCGATCATTGTGCGATCGGCAAAGCGACGATCGAAGCTTTGGATCGTACGGAGCTTGAGAAAGCTTTGTACTTCATTTCATTCGGAGATGCAATGGAATACCCTGAAGTGTATGGATACTTCAAAAAGGACATTGCCAAAATCAACGTCAGCGGGCAGAAGAAAGCGAAGCTTGCAGCGTTCCGAGCACATCGCTGTCAGACGGAGATTGATGAGTGGGTGTGGCTGTCAGATCAGCAGGCGATGAGGCGTTTAGGGAACTATGAATATTTTATAAAAGGAAATGAAGAAGCGCTAAAACGCGACCACGATGATCTGTTCTAGCGCCTCTACATCAACCTATTTTACGAATTCGCCTAAAGCCGCGGCAGCGAGATTCTGAATCACAGCATTGTCCATCGGAGGGTTATGTAATCCAGCCCGGACATCTCGGTAATAGCGCTCGAGCGGCAGCTGCCGGGATAAGCTGGTGCCGCCAACAATCCGCATGGCGATATCTACCACTTTTATGGCATTATTCGTTACGACATATTTGGCAAGGCCGAGGTCCGCTTTCAAAGCGGGCCTTTCTATTTCCTGATCCCAGCGGTCGGCGATCGAATAGAGCATCGTATGAGCGGTTCGAAGCTCAACTTCCATCTCACCAATCGAGTGTTGAACAGATGGGATAGCAGAGATGGGTTTCTCCATATTGTTTGGCCGGTACCTGTTTGCAAACTCTAAGGCAAAATCTCTTGCAGCTAATGCGATTCCCAAATAGCAGGCTGGAATATGCAGCAGCCAGCCGCCTCCGTCATCTGTTCCTTGGCTGATAAGCCGGTTAGCAGCAGGGACAAATACTTGATCAAGTACAACATCATGGCTTCCGGTAGCACGCATGCCAAGCGTATCCCAGGTTTCAATGAGCTTTATTTGCTCCCCGCGTGTGACTAGGAAATCACTGGCACAGTCTTCAGTAGGGATATAAGCCGTTACAACAAAACGGTCGAGGATCGGCGACAACGTACTAAAGGTTTTGCGTCCAGAAATGAGCCACCCGCCATCAACCGCAACTGCTGTTGTCTCGGGTTTGCCTCCCCGGCTTGGACTGCCTGAAGCAGCTTCGCTGGCGAAGGTGTTAATCATTGCGCCTTCATTCACAATAGCCTTACATAATTCTGCGAAAATAGGCTTCGGCCATTTTTGCGTCGTCCGAAGATGAAGAATCTGTCCCATATGCCAGCCAACAGCCAAAGCTGTTGATCCGTCACCATAAGCAAGCCGTTCCTGCAGCGTTACGAGGTCATAGAGAGAAATTTCATCCCCGCCATAAGCTTTAGGGACTGTTAATTTCAAGTATCCCGCCTCACGCAAATCCGCGAAGTTATCGAAGGGGAAAGAGCCTTCACGATCATGCGTTGACGCTCTCTCCGCAAAACAAGCCGCTAATTTATCCATTTCCGTAACCCGGGTTCTTTGTTCCTCACTGCGAATATATTGATCTACCCATCTAGTCATCCGATTCCACTCCTCTCTTCCTTATTATATCAATTAGAGGGAATAGGAATCTATTAGCATTCCATGCTTATATGGGCATTGGAAGCAAATTCGAACAAGCCTTTGTCCGTTATCTTAAGCTCTGGAATAACCGGGAGCGCCAGGAACGATAAAGTTAGAAAAGGATTAAAGGTATCAAGGGCGCCAATCTCGCGAAGTGCTGCATATAGACCGAGCATCTGCTCATTTACTTCGCTGTAGCTTTGTTCGGACAGGAGACCACAGACAGGCAATGGTAAGGAAGCCAGCACCTCGCCATCGGCAACTACCGCTAAGCCGCCGTTCATCGTAACGACATGCTCAATTGCTAAAAGCATATCTTCATCCGTAACCCCGGCACAAATGATGTTATGCGAGTCATGGGCAACAGACGAAACAATGGCGCCTTTGCGAAATTGGAGCCCTTTTACGATGCCAAGTCCAATATTACCTGTTGCATGATGGCGCTCCACTACAGCAAGTTTTAACTGATCCTGCTTTGTTGATGTTACAAAAAGCTGTTCATGATCTCTCTCTACCGCTTCCTTCAAATGACGGGTTACCAAAGAATTTGGAATGATCCCAATGACATTGGCAAACTCGGACTGAAGAGGGAGGTGGAGAGCATTTGGCTGAAGCGGTTTTATCCCGTTTCGAAGCGAAGTAACGTTCTGATTGCTGATAGAAGCAGGTGTCAGAGAGGGAAAAGCTTCTTCATCAAGTTTGCCATTCGCATAGACTCTTACCCCTTGCTTGAATACTTGATTAATGACCAGCTGCTGCAAATCATCAAGAATGACAAGATCGGCTTTATAACCAGGTGCAATTGCGCCTTGATCACGAAGGCCAAAGCATTCTGCCGTATTAATAGTAGCCATCTGAACAGCAGTTATTGGGTCAAGACCTTTACTAATAGCCAGACGGATGCTGTAATCGACACTACCTTCAGTAAGGAGATCATCAATTAACTTGTCATCGGTTACGAATAGGCATCTCCGGCTGTTCCTCGTCGTCACGACAGGAAGGATGGCTTCCAGATCCTTCGCGACAGTTCCTTCACGTATCATCAAATACATACCTAAGTCCAGACGGTGTTTGGCTTCTTCAGCATTAATGCATTCATGGTCTGTACGAATGCCTGCTGTCATATACAGATTTAATTGCTCGCGTGTTATGCCGGCCGCATGTCCGTCGATATGGGCTTGATGATCAATAGCATCAGACAATTTATTGATTAGACTAGGGCTGCCTGAAGCTAGGGCTGGAAAATCCATCACCTCGGCTAGTCCCAGCACTTTAGGGTGCTGGTAGAAAGGTTGAAGATCCGCAGCTTCCAGCTGTGCGCCGCTTGTTTCAAACGGAGTTGCCGGGACGCAGGACGGCAGATTGACATAGATGTCGAGTGGCAGCCCTTCCGACTGGTCAAGCATATATTGAATACCAACACTGCCCATCACATTGGCGATTTCATGCGGATCGGTTACGACTGCTGTTACTCCATGCTGCAGAACAACTTTGGCAAATTCCCGAGGAGCAAGCATCGAGCTTTCAATATGCACATGTCCGTCAATTAAGCCGGGAATGATCCATTGACCCGTTGCGTCAACGATTGTTGCACCATCCGTATACTCGCCAATCCCCGCAATAACACCATCAACAATCGCGATATCGCCTGTCATAATCTCACCTGTAAATACATTAACGATGCTGCCATTTTGGATGATAACATCCGCGGCGCCGCGCTTGCTCGCAACCTCGATGCGCTTCTTAAGCCGTTCATTTGTTTTCATGTTTCTAGTCTTCTCCTTTTTTCCAAAAAATAAAAAAACTCCCGATCACCATCGATGCTGAAATAAGCATGCTGGTAATCGGGAGTTTACGGTTCCCGGTAGACACCCTCGGCCCGTATTGCCGAGGTTATACGCAATATTAGTACCTATTGTAGGGGAAGAATAACGGAAATTCAAAGCATTATTTTTCCAAAGCCGCTTTTTCTACATGTTCATCGATCTTGCGAAGCATTTCAGGGTCTTCGTACCAATCCAGCTTCTTATCGATCAGCTCAAGGTTTTTGTTCAGCTCTTCGATCTGCTTCAGCACCTCGCTGCGGTGGTCCGCAAGCATTTTTTTACGCTCATCAATCGTTTCGCGTCCCTCTTTGCACCAATCGCTGTACAGCTTGATTTCCTTAATTGGCATGCCTGTATCCTTCAGACAACAGATCAGAGCGACCCAATCCAGATCCATCTCCGTAAAAGTGCGGTTGCCGGATTTGGTTCTTGTGATGAAGGGAAGAAGGCCTTCTTTATCGTAAAAACGGAGCGTGTGGGCAGACAGCCCAAACTTGGCTGCGACCTCATTAATCGTATAATTCATTTTTTTTCACCCTTTAGCTTGACTTAGAGTTAACTCGAAGGAGTAATCTCACTTTAGAACAACTGGTTACAATAATCAAGGGTTCAAATTTCGGGATAAAAGGAGAGACTACAATCATGGAAACTAATCATAAAATCGCACTTGTCACAGGAGGAAGCCGAGGTCTTGGGCGCAATTCGGCTATCGCATTATCGAAGAAAGGGATCGACGTGATCGTTACGTATCTTTCTCGGAAGGAAGAAGCGGAAGAGGTTGTACAACAAATTGAAGCAAATGGCTGTAAAGCGGCGGCACTTCAGCTTGATGCGGGCAATGTGTCTACCTTTGACAGCTTTGCCGAGCGATTAGGCGATCTGCTGAAAGAGAAGTGGAATCGTGACCAATTCGACTTCCTGATCAATAATGCAGGCTTTGGCATCAATGCGCCAATTGCAAGTACAACAGAAGAACAGTTCGACTCTCTAATGAATGTTCATTTCAAAGGAGTCTTTTTCTTAACGCAGAAGCTGCTTTCTCGTATCGCCGATCATGGCGGAGTTGTCAATCTGTCTACCGGATTAACGCGATTTACAACAGACGGCTATGGCGCTTATGCCGCTATGAAAGGTGCAATTGAAGTACTGACGAAATATATGGCGAAGGAGTTTGGCAAACGCGGCATTCGTGTGAATATGGTTGCACCCGGCGCCATTGCGACAGACTTTGGAGGAGGAGTTGTGAGAGATAATCAGGACATTCGTGATCATCTCGGCTCGCTGACGGCACTTGGCCGCGTTGGTGAAGTTGATGATATCGGCGGAATTGTAGCCTCATTATGTACGCCAGAGCTCGGCTGGGTGAATGCGCAGCGTATCGAAGCGTCAGGTGGTATGAACCTGTAAGCTGTTCGTGGGAAGGTAATAGCATAATTCTCATATTCGGGTAATATAATTGGAGCCGGCTTGCTGCCGGCTCCAATTATAGTTAATGGGTCATATGCGCTGGAATCTGGCCCTCAGGATAGGGACCTTCCCAGCCTAAATAATAATGGCGGATCGGTTTTAATTCATCATCTAATTCATAGACAAGTGGAATGCCTGTTGGAATGTTCAGGTCTGCTATACCGTCAGGCGGAATTTGATCAAGGTATTTCACTAATGCCCGGAGCGTGTTGCCGTGAGCAGAAATAATAACTCTTCCTCCTGCGGAAATAACAGGAGCTATCTCTGCATTCCAGTATCTCAGCACACGTGCCTCCGTATCCTCCAGATTTTCGGTTAAAGGAACTTCTCCGTCCTTCAGGTCCTTATAACGTGGATCGGCTGCCTCGTATCGCTCATCGGATTTGTCCAATTCGGGAGGGCGAATATCAACCGATCTGCGCCATAGATATACCTGGTCTTCTCCGTATTTTGCAGCTGTCTCGGCTTTGTTCAGCCCCTGCAGGGCGCCGTAATGCCGTTCATTTAACATCCAGGTCTTATGCTCCGGAATCCATAACAGGTCCATCTCATGAAGGATAATCCATAAAGTCCGAATGGCGCGTTTTAGGACGGAAGTATAGGCAGTGTCGAAGACGTAGCCATGTTTTTTTAATATTTTCCCGGCCTCTCTTGCTTCATCCAGCCCTTGAGCGGATAAGTCTACATCGGTCCAACCTGTAAATCGGTTCTCGACGTTCCAATTGCTTTGTCCGTGACGGATCAGAACGATCTTTTTCAATAGGTAACCTCTATTCCATGTGATGTCATATTTCTATATTGTAGCCAATCAGATAAAAAAACAAGCTGGCTCTGATAATAGAGCCAGCTTGTATGTTATTTGTTCTTAATGTCCTTCAACATCATCGACATGCTTCAGATGCTTATGGTTAACCGCAATGAGGATAACCGCAAGCATGACGAAGCCGCCGCCAATGTAGAATGGAGCGTGGAAATCGAACCATTCTGCAAATTTTACGGCATAATAAGGAGCAAGTGCACCACCAATGAACCGGAGGAAGCTGTAAGCAGCAGATGCGGTTGGACGCTCAACAGGTGCAGCGTTCATTACAGCAGTTGTAATCAGTGTATTGTTGTTGCCAAGGAATGCCCCTGCAAGAATAACCATGCTAATGACAACGGCTTTTTCCGTCGTCCAGTAGCCCATTGCAAACAAAGTGCAAGCAAAGAGTGTAAGCTGGATACACATCGATTTGATTGTACCCGAACGTTTCTGCAATTTAGGTGCCATAAAGACGGAAGTAAAGGCAAGGAGCAGCCCCCAGCCAAGGAATACATAACCTAGTCCATGAACGTCCACATGGTGGATATGGCCAAGAACAAGCGCAGCATATACAAGTAAGGTGAAGAAGCCGAAATTGTACAAGGCAGCAGATAAGCCAAAGATGAGCAGGGCACGATGCTTTAACGCCCGGAACGGATCAAGAATAGACGCTTTCTTTTTCACAGCAGCGACTGCCGGTACCTTAGGTTTAGGCATCATGAAGGCAATAAGACAGAAAGCGAGAACCATAAGGCATGCAACACCGTAGAACGGGCTGCGCCACGAGATTGCGCCAAGCTCACCGCCTAGCAAAGGACCAACGGAGATGCCAAGACCTACAGCAACCTCGAACAAAATAATCGATTTGGCAACACCAACACGGGATAAAGAAACGATGGCCGACAATGCCGTTGCAACGAAGAAAGCATTACCTAGACCCCAGCCTGCTCGAAGCCATACGATTGACATGACATTATCCACGCTGCCTGCGAGAGCGGAGAATATGGCAATGATGACGATACCGGTGAGCAGCATCTTTTTCGTGCCAAGCTTGGAGGATATAACACCGGTAACGAGCATGGCAATGGCCATAACGGCATTGTAGCTGGTGAAGAGCAAGGTGAGATCACTGTCTGAGGCATGAAGCTGATCCTTCATCATTGGCAGGATAGGATCGACCAGGCCAAGACCCATAAAGGCGATAATACTGGCGAACGCAATGGCCCAAACGGCAATTGGTTGATTAAACATAGATTCAGACTTCTGTAATGGTTCATGAGCAATTGCTTTTGCTGGTGAAGACATGTTAGTCATTCTCCCTTTCGATGATTGTTGTACTTGTTTTGCAAACTTCACTAATGTAATATGGGTTAATCTTTACGTCAACGTTAACTTTGTGCTAGTAAATGTAATTTCAGATATCGACTGTCACAAAAAGCAGCCTCTTCTCGTTACATGTGCAAACGCATTTAAGGGAGAGGTTATTTATGAAAGAATTGACCTGCATAGTTGTTGGGGGAGGATTCGCTGGTATTCATGCGATGAAGGCGATTCAGAAAGCTCATAGAGCAATTGGAGGTGAGCAAAAGCTTAATCTGATCTTGCTTGATCAGCAGTCGCATCATGTACGGAAGGTATTATTATTTCGGCCTGCCGTTAGCAGCAGCAATATTACTGTTCCTTGGGAGCAGCTGCTGCCGGTGGATTCTGTATTTATCCAGGGTTCGGTAGAGCAAGTAGAGCCGAAGGACAAAATTCTTTTATATACCGACTTTGAAGGGAACCAGCATTGGCTTGCTTATGATGTTCTTGTTATGGCAATCGGGAGTGTTGCGCGCAGGCTGGAAGCGGAACATGGGGGAATTACGTTAACCGGTGTAAGCACTGCTTCACAGATTTACGACCTATGGCAGGATAATATGAGAAGAGCGGCTGAAGAGAAAAGCAAGGAAGAACGGCAGCGATTACTAACAGCAGCGGTTGCAGGAGCGGGCATATCTGGTGTTGAGACAGCTGCTGAGCTTGCTTTTGCTATGAGGTCGGAAGCTGGAAAATATGGAATCCATCCCTCAGAGGTCAATGTTCATCTCATTAATGCGCAAGAACGGTTGTTTCTGGAGGGGCCATCCAAAGTCAGCCAAAAGCTGGAGCAGGATCTTGCGGAATGCGGAGTTACGGTGCACCATAAGCGGAAAGCACTTCGGGAGGAGGAGGGCAGCCTTCTTTTATCCGATGGTGATGCATTGCCGGTGGGCCTCACCGTATGGACGCTTGGTCTTATGCCAAATCCTGCTCTTCGTACAATGGGACTGCCTCTAGCAGACAACGGACGTGTAATTGTAGATGAGTGCTACAGGGTTCCAGACGCGGACGGAGTGTATGCCATTGGCGATAATGCTTATATTGTGGAGCGGGTGAGCGGTAAGGTGAGTCAAATGACTTGTAAAGAGGCGATTCCGCAAGCACAGCGTTTGGGTAAAATTGTTGCGGCAGATTTAATAGGAGGCGAAGCGCCTAAGCATAAAGCGGTGATGGATGCTTTTACGATTGGGCTTGGTCCGGGACGAGGGCTGCTGTGGACGCACAAATGGGGGCTTGATATAATCATCACGGGTAAGCTTGCTTACAAAATTAAATGCTTTACCTGGGATCTTGCCAGTATGCTGAAATCGTAAGGAGCTATGACATGGTAGAACTGTATAAGCAGTATCAAAAGCTGCTGTTCCGCCTTGCTTATCAATTAACGGGCTCGGCTGCTGATGCGGAAGACGCCGTGCAGGATGTATTCGTTAAAGTGCAGAATATGAGTATGGAGCGGCTGCATGAGCCAAAAGCTTACCTGTGTAAAATGATGACGAATCATTGTATTGACCAGCTGCGATCTGCACGTAAAAGACGGGAGTTATATATCGGACCATGGCTTCCGGAACCGGTATATGATGATAGCAGCTTTGAAGCAGCTGAGCATCACGAAACGCTTTCTTATGCGATGCTGGTGCTGCTTGAGAGACTAACGCCTGCTGAACGGGCCGTCTTTGTTCTACGCGAAGCGCTGTGCTTCGACTATCCTGCAATCGCTGAGCTGACTGACAAGAGCGAACAAAATTGCCGCAAGATCATGAGTAGGGCAAAAGCAAAGATGGGAATAACAGAAGAAGACCTGATTGAGCATGGTGCTGTTCAGCAACAATGGATTGAGCAATTTCTTGGTGCACTATCTCAAGGCAAAGTGGATGAGGTCCTGTCCCTACTTCACGAGGATGCCATCTTATTCTCAGATGGAGGCGGAAAAGTTACTGCAGCCATTCGGCCAATTGTATCTTCTGGACGAGTGGCCCAGTTCCTGCTTGGTACTATTCGTAAAGCAGAGCAGGAGGAGGGTGGCTTTTCTGTGGAGCTCGCAACCATTGGCGGTGAAATCGGTATTCTTTTACGGCAGGATGGAATTGTAACAACTGCGACCTTCATTCAATGGAAGCAAAGCAAAGCACAGGAAATCTATATTGTCCGAAATCCGGATAAGCTTGAGAAGCTGCAAACAAAATGACGATTAAAGGAGTTTGAGCCAAATGAAGTCTGTAAGTTCATTCCTCATGTTTCAAGGAAATGATGCAGAAGAAGCAATAACATTTTACACTTCTTTAATTGAAGATTCGGAGATTACAAGCATTACACGTTACGGCGCCGATGGGCCTGGTAAAGAAGGCAGTGTTATACAAGCCAGCTTCTCACTGAAAGGCCAGTCTTTTATGTGCATCGACAGTTATGTGAAACATGCATTTACGTTCACGCCATCATTCTCCATATTTCTAACCTGTGACTCCGAAGAAGAGGTTGATCGGTTGTTTGAAGCACTTTCAACTAGCGGCAGTGTATTAATGCCTCTTGGTGAATATCCATTCGCCAAACGATTCGGCTGGCTGAACGACCGGTTCGGTATATCGTGGCAATTGAGTTTGCCAAATGCATAAGCATAGGGCTTAAAAGAGTGAATCATACAAAAAACACGCCCGTTACCGGACGTGTTTTTTTATATTATTTATTTCGCTACTTTTTCGCGATTGAGATAGACGGTCTCGCCTGTACGAGCGGATTCGTAAATCGCTTCCAAAATCTCCGTTACAACAAGTGCTTGCTCAGCCTTAACAACCAGATCTGTGTCGTTCAGGATCGCATTAATCCAAGCTGCACATTCAACATCGATATCGCGCTCCGATGCGCCGTCGTAGAATGCAACGCCACCAGCGGAGAGGTCAACTTCTTTCACAAACAAGCGGCTGTTTTCTTCACCATTGATGCGGAGACCATTTTTCATGTCTGCTCCGCCTTCTGTACCGCAAAGCGTACATTTTGCTTCATCGATATCAAGTGTATTCAGCGCCCAGCTTGCTTCAAGCGTGATTGTTGCGCCGTTCTCCATTTTGATGAAGCCTACAGCTGAATCTTCAACTGTAAATTTCGCTGGATCCCATGGGCCCCAAGCGTTAGCTGCATTTTCTTTGGAACCAAGCTTGTGGAACACGGAGCCTGTTACCGATACCGGCTTATAGTTATCCATCATCCAAAGCGTCAGATCAAGAGCGTGTGTACCGATATCGATAAGTGGTCCGCCGCCTTGTTTCTCTTCGTCAAGGAATACGCCCCAAGTTGGAACTGCGCGGCGACGAATCGCATGAGCACGTGCATAGTAAATTTCACCAAGATCGCCTTGCTCACATACTTTTTTCAGGTATTGGCTGTCCGGACGGAAACGGTTGTTGTAACCTATCGTCAGCTTTTTGCCAGTACGTTTGGCAGCATCCAGCATCGCTCTTGCTTCAGCCGCTGTCTTCGCCATTGGCTTCTCGCACATAACATGCTTGCCAGCTTCCAGCGAATCGATCGCAATAAAGGAATGGGAGTCGTTTGGTGTTAATACATGAACAACATCAATAGATGGGTCTGCAATCAGCTCGCGGTAATCGGAATATACTTTCGAACCTTCTTTGCCGTATTTTTGCTGTGCTTCTGCAGCGCGTTCTTCCACGATGTCACAGAAAGCAACGATTTCTACGTTCTTGTTTTTGCTAAGAGCAGGAAGATGTTTGCCGTTAGCGATACCGCCGCAGCCAATAATACCAATTTTCAATAATTTACTCATGTTCAGCCTCCGTTATAAGTAAAATATGTTTATGCCATTACTATAGGTTTGACCGATATTTGGAGTCAATAAGTCTAGAGAAATGTTCTTGTCTATGTCGTATTATTATAGTCAGATTGTCTTTATGTTCTAGTTTTCCTTTAGGGAATGGTGTGCTACCTTAGAAATAAGTCGCGAATATGAAGTGATCGCAATCATTTAATTTAAGGAGTGGACGTTATATGATTAGAGTCGCAATGTTGAGCTATTGGCATGTACATGCATGGGATTATACGAGAGAGGCACAAGCACATCCGAATACGGAAATTGTAGCAGTATGGGATGAAATCCCTACAAGAGGCGAAGAAGCTGCGACTAAATTAGGTGTTCCTTTTATTGCAAACCTGGATGAACTGCTTGCTAGAGAAGATATTGACGGCGTAATCGTGGATACACCAACAAACATCCACCGTGACGTAATGGTGAAGGCTGCTCAGGCGGGCAAGCATATTTTCACTGAAAAAGTGCTTGCGCTTACAACAAAAGAAGTGAACGAAATTGTAAACGCTGTAGAAGAAGCAGGTGTGAAGCTGACCGTTTCGCTGCCAAGATTAAATGATTGGTATACAACAACTATTCAGAAGGTACTGGAGTCAGGTGATATCGGAACCGTTACTATGGTCCGGGTTCGTTTGTCACATAACGGTGCAACTGCTAACTGGCTTCCTGAGCACTTCTACAATCTCGAGCAATGCGGTGGCGGCGCTCTGATTGATCTGGGATGCCACCCGATGTATTTGACAAGATTGTTCCTGGGCGAATTGCCTGTACAGGTTCAAGCTTCATTCGGCTATGTAACTGGTAAAAAAGTAGAGGACAACGCGGTATCCATTCTTACAACGGCAAATGGTGCGCTTGGTATTGTAGAAGCGGGCTTTGTTAATGCGCATTCTCCATTTACAATTGAGGTGCATGGTACAGAAGGCTCGCTGCTGTACGGTACACCAGATTCCAAAGTACTGGTTCGCAGCAATAAAAACGGCGAATCAGAGTGGATCGCAGTTGAGCAGGAAAGCGGTCGTAACAAAGCTTTCGAGCAATGGGCATCGCATATTCAAAGCAATACAGTTGCTGTAGATAACATTCGTATGGCACAAGAGCTGACGATGCTTATGGAAGCTTCTAACCGTTCGGTTGCAGAGAAGAGAGCTGTACGTCTTGAAGAGCTCAACTGAAATCATGTCTAGTGGGGATGAACGGGAGCAGGCAGCAGAGTCAGACAGCAAAGTGAATGCGAGACCGTATCCTTATGCAATCATGAAAGATAAGATGGATGCGCTTGAACGGCTTGATCTGCATTTTAGATGGGGACGTTACGGCATTCGCGTATTGAAATGGCATTTAACCACCTTCAAACCGGGGCATGTCATCAAATTTCATAAACATTCGGAGTTTGAATTTCATTTTATACCTCGAGGCAAGGGAACTGTTACCCTTATCGACCATATCTATAAGCTGAACAGCGGCATGTTCTATTTGACAGGTCCCGGTGTTGTCCATCAACAGACAGCCGATGCTCGTTCTGGAATGGAAGAGTTATGCCTGCATGTTGATATTACTCATCTTTCAGATGAGCCAGGTACAGAAGAATGGGGAGCGGAGTGGGAGAATAAGGAATCGGAAGCCTGCATGCAGGCGCTGATTGATTTTCCTCTTCGTCCGTTTATGGATCAGCATGATGCGATGACATGTTTCCTGCAGGCGTATATAGCTTGGCGATCTGGAGAACTTGGCGCTTATACCACGATACGACAGGCCCTAATTCAGATTCTGCTTCGTGCGGCAAAAGCGACTGTTGATCGGGAAGGGCAGCAGATGCTGCCTTCCCGAGATATTCAGGCGCATCGCTTCGAGATGGCCCAGCAGTATATTTACGACAATTACGCAAGGCCGCTTACTTTGCAGGAGGTTGCGGACCGCATTCAGATCAGCACAAGACAGCTCCAGCGGGTATTTCACCGTTATGGGGTAAGCTCCTTCAGCAGTTATTTGGAGGATTTCCGGCTGCAGCGTATTTGCGAAGAACTGGTGGAGACGTCGAATACGGTAGAATCAATTGCGGTCAACCACGGCTTTACGAACACCAACTATTTGTTCCAAGTATTCAAGAGAAAGATGGGAATGACCCCTTTGGCTTATCGTCAGAGTCATGCCCCTCAAGTAACGAATTCTCAAGGGACGCAATAGAAGATGAGGCAAGGGGCCGATCCTTGCTTCATCTTTTTTTGTGTTATACTAAACAAAGTAAAGTAACTTCGTAAGGAAACTAGGTGAACAACTTGAATGACAGAATTGTAATGCCCGTATGGATGCTGGGCTTGTTTGTCGTTGTCATGAATACGACAATGTTTAACGTCTCAGTACCAAGTATTATTAACGATTTGAGTATTTCATCCGATCTCGGATCATGGATTGTATCCAGTTATTCGATTGGATATGCTTTATCAACCGTCATCTACAGCCGCTTGTCGGACATTGCCCCGATCCGCAGGCTTGTTGCGATAGGCCTGCTCATATTAGGATTATCATCCGTTCTAGGTATTTTTGCACATAGTTTCGCTCTGCTGCTGACAGCAAGAATTTTGCAATCGGCTGGAGCAGGTGCGATGGCGGGGCTTGGACTTGTATTGGCAAGCCGATATATCCCGATCGAGAGAAGAGGCAAGGCGATTTCGATGATAGCAGCCGGTAGTGCGATGGCGTTTGGACTTGGGCCAATCGTTGGTGGTGTGATCAGCGAATACTTTGGATGGAATGGCTTGTTTGTTGTTACTTGCCTTGTGTTAGTTATCCTGCCGATCCTGCTGAAGCTGCTGCCTAAAGAAAATCCAAAACCTGCAAAATTTGATTACTTCGGGGCGGCATGGATAGTTATCAACGCGACGACATTATTACTTGCCGTAACCCAGCAGTCTTTAATTTGGTTTGCAGTAAGTGTAGTGACGATCGTCCTGCATGTGCTTCATATTCGTAAGTCGAAAGGTGAAGGGACTTTTGTTAATCCAGAAGTATTCCGACAGCCTGGTTATAACCGCCTGCTTGTTGTCGGATTCTGTCTGCTGATTATTAACCTGGGCAATTTGTTCCTGATGCCGCTAGTTCTTGCGAATTTGTTCCACAAATCAGAGCTGTTGATTGGTTTCCTCATTGCACCAGGAGCAATCCTGTCTGCGATGCTTACACCATTTGTTGGGCGCTGGCTTGACCGTTACGGCAATATCCGGTTCCTGTTTATTGGAACAGTGATCCTGACAGCTGTCGTTGCCTTATTCATGACCTTTGTAGGACGATCGCCGTTTGTCATTATGTGCGGGTACTTGCTCTTCTCTCCTGCCTTCTCGGCAACGCTGGCTTCGCTGAATAATCAGACGTCCAGCATTTTGCCGAGGCATCTGATTGGTTCAGGTATGGGGATGATGCAGCTAATTCAATTTTTCGGGGGATCATTGTCGGTGGCGATCTGTGGATTGCTGCTCCATAAGATGAGCAATACCTCTCTGGAGCATGCGTATAACCATGTGTACCAGCTGCTATTCTTATGTCCGGTTATTGCGATTGTGATGCTGGGCTGGTATTACTCGTCTTATCGTAAAAGAGTACAAGCTCATAAGCTTGTTTAAGGTGGGTAGTATTACCCGGGTAATTAACATAATTAAACAAAGGACGCAGCCATCATGGCTGCGTCCTTTGTTATTATTAGAAGTATTTCTCCATCAGAATGGATAACATTTGGATGCCAACTTCATTTTTTCCGCCTTCGGGAATGATGATGTCGGCGTATTTTTTGGACGGTTCGATAAAAGCTTCATGCATCGGTTTGACCGTCTTAAGGTATTGGTCATGTATGGATTGAATCGAGCGTCCGCGTTCTTCGATATCCCGCAATACACGGCGCAAGATTCGGACATCGGGATCGGTGTCCACGAATACTTTAATGTCGAGCATCGCCCGTAAATTCTCATCGGAGAGGACATGTAGACCTTCAATGACCACGATCTTGCATGGCTTTAGCTCTACCGTCTTATCCTTAAAGCGGGAATGTGACGCGAAATCGTAAATAGGCGCCTCGGCAGCTTCTCCAGCTTTCAGTTGTTTCAAATGCTCGACCAACAAATCATTGTCGAAGACAAGCGGGTGATCATAGTTCAGCCCTTCGCGCTCAGCGAATGTCAAATGGGGATGATCCTTGTAATAATTATCTTGCGAGATGAAGGTCACCTTGTCTGCGCCAAGGCGTTCTATAACAGAGCGTGCCACTGAGGTTTTCCCCGAACCAGTGCCGCCTGCAATACCAATAATAAGCATAATTGTTCTAAAAGCCCCCTAGTTTATAAGCCCATCAATTCCAGTATTGTATCACAGAGAAGCATGAAAAACATCCGGACGGCTGCTGAGATTATTTAGGATGCCAAATGCTTTCTTGTTCCTGCTGTAGAGGGACTTGAATACTTCGAAATAGATGTCATAGGTAGCTTTATTCCGTGGGTTTGGCTTGTAAGTTGCTTGGACAGTCACCAAACTTTTGGCTTCATGTATACTTGGGATCATACCTAGTCCAACAGCTGTGACAAGAGCTGCACCTATGGCGCCGGCATTTTGAGGGCTTTCCACCGTCTCAATTTCTCGTCCGAGAATATCAGCAAGAATCTGGCAGGTGAGAGGAGCTAATGCGCCGCCCCCAACAAAGCGGATCGTCTTGGACGTCTTGATTTTCCGGTCCTGTGATTCTAGCTGCCACCTGAGATGGTAACAGATTCCTTCGAGCACTGCATGAATCAGCTCGGTCTTGCCTGTATCAATGCTGATGTTGAAAAATAGTCCCCGAGCGTTCGAATCCTCAAACGGGCAGCGATTCCCGTGCAGCCATGGTGTGAAAATGACGCCGTTACTTCCGGCAGGCACGTCTTTGATCGCATGCATCATGTAGTCATACAAGCTCCGGTACATTGTCTCCTGGGTTTCGGAGATTTGTTTTTTCTCCAGATAGATTCCGATCTCATCCAAGGCAAGATGATTCTTGACCCACTCCAAACATTTGCCTGCTGTCTCAAGCTCACAGAAATAATGATAACGGTCAGGGATGGCTCCTACGATTGATGCAATCATATTGGTTGTATCAATTAACTGCCGGTTGACGACAGTGGAAACCCAGCCCGAGGTACCAAGGTAGATATGGGTGTCTCCTTCAGCTACAGCGCCAGCTCCAACACCAATCAGCGCAGCATCTCCACCTCCGCCAAATACCGGTGTCCCTACCGAGAGTCCAAGTTCAGCAGCGGCTTGTGTGGACAAAGTTCCAACCTGTTCAGTTGACTTTATGACCCTTGGGAAATGATTGATCTCGACGCCAAACATTTTACACATTTGCTTACTGAACGTCTTTCTTCCTTTTCTCGAATCATATAACAAGGTTGCATAGGCACTATCTTCCGTCATAACGAATTCACCCGTGCATTTATAGAGGAGATACTCCTTTACATCCAGCCACTTGTACACCTTGCGGAACAACTCTGGTTCATTACGCTTTACCCAGGTATACTTCCAGACGGGGTCCTTCACACTAGCCGGGACAGCACGTGTAATTGCAAGCGACCTGGCAAGCTTAAAGACGTTAACGCCTGCTATCTTCATGCCGTGCATGATACCTTCTCGATGCTCTTTGGCTGCACGGGTATCCATATAACTCATCGCTTTGCGAATGGGCTGACCTTCACGATCAACGAGGATCATCCCTTGCATCTGAGCGCAGAAGGAGATACCTCCAATCTGATCAGCTGGAATAAGGCTGTCCTGAAGAACTTGCTTGGTCGTATGCTGCATGGCGTTCCACCAGTCGGCGGGATCCTGCTCAGCGCCTCCGTTATCCAGGATAGAGAGCTCATAGCTAAACAAAGCGCTCGCGACAAGCGTAATCAAATCCGTAAGATGATAGAGACAGGTTTTGACACCAGAAGTTCCTACATCATAAGTGAGTACATAAGTACCCATAGCTTGCACCTGCCTTTACATAGGCTGATTGTTCCCCAAATTCCTGGTGGGAACCGGTAAGGTGGATTCCTTAATCCGGAAGGTAATAGGAAGCATGATGATGGTTAAAAGCACAAACAGAAGCATCGGCCAGACAATCGTGCCCAAAGCATCATTTAGCACTTCGAATAAGTAAACAAAGGCGATGCCGGATACCTGCCCCATCAATAAAATCATGCCAAGAGATGTTCCTTCCTGGACGGGATAAGCAACCTCCGAACCATGCTGGAACAAGATTGGTGCTACGCCCATAATCATAAAGCCTGCAATTCCGGCGATGATGGACACTAGAACAGGCTGATCAACGAATGTAAGACCAACATAGGAGGGGATCAGTATGGCGATAGCGGAAACAAAGAATGGTACTCGAATCCGGTATCGATCCGATAGAATGGGTAGAACAACAGCCCCTATGATTCCGGCAACGATAAATACGGCTCCAACTAAGCCGGCTTCTTCGGATGTAAATCCACGTGGGATAAGAATCGTTTCAAGAAGCGTTAATATGGTGTTGAATATGCCAATGGAGATAAAACTGATCAATAGAATAAGGACGTAGCTTTTGTTTGCTATTAGAAGTCGAATCGATTCGAATCGTAAAACCTCTTGCTTAGCAGGAGAGTCATTGGTGAGGGGAGCGGGAGGTTTCAAATTCACAAAGGCAGCGGCCAAACAGGCGGCTAGGATTGCGAAGCTGGCAAACCACTTGAAGAGTGTGGGGATGCCGGATGATTCTGCAATCGCAGGTGCTATGGCCATTGGAACAATAAATCCGATATATTGAGCTAACGTCAGAATGCCTGCTGCCGTTGACCGGTCTTTAAGCGGGAACCAGTCGGAGGCTACCTTAGTCGCTATATTGAGAAGAAAAGGCTGACCAATCGCCAGAATAAACTGCATGATCAGAACGAGTGTGAAATCATCTGCGAAAAGAGCACGAAGCGTTCCAAACACAGCTGTTATACTTGCACCGATTAACAAAGAGGCTTTGTAGCCCCATTTATCAATGACCCAGGAAGCGGGCAAAGAGAACAGAATGAACATCATCATAAAGCTCATGGAGCATAAAGTGATGGACATGCTGCCTACTCCGTAGAAATCTTCTGCAAGACTTGAAATTGGCGCGAGCGAGAGCCACATCATTTCGGTTGATACGATGATCGGTACGATCGATAAAAGAATGATCCATTTCATGAGTGAATGATCGATTCTTTTAATATAAATTCCACCTTTCTTAGCGATTGTTTACGATGTAAGAATCATCACAATTAGCCAGAAAGAGGTCCATTTGTGTGATCATTCTTTTTAGGAAGTTATTGAAGCTTGCTTCGAATATTTCTTCAAATAAACGAATCGCATTAAGAGGCTTTCCAAGTAATGAATAGGCTTCACATGACCAAGCAGCTTAGCTCCGACATGGGCTTTGCAGTTTTTCTCAAGAACCATAAGTATCGCTAGGGCATCGTCACGTGTACTGCCGCAGCATAATGCACCCATACCGCGGATTAAGACAGCCGACGATCTCTTCAAAGCAGCAGCAGCCTCTGCAGGAGAGAGGTCAACACTTCTTGCTGAAGTTCCAATGAGCTGAGCAAAGTCATCCAGCAGTGGCTTTAAAGGCTGTGCCGTATGGGAAAAGGCGATAACCTCCGGACTTCCGCTCCATTGGATATGATGAATGTGCTTATGTGCTCGATAGATTTGCTGGTATACCCATGCCTCCTCAGGCATTGTGCCGTCCAGCTCATCGTAACGGACCTGAATCTCGGAACCGGAGTCATCGAAGAGAACGAAACCGTCTTCCAATCGACGACTATGATAGAGCTGATTGTCTGCTGAAGACTTCGATTGCAAGTTAGCAGATTGACCAAGTCCAAGGGCAAAGCAGCTTAACTGGGAAGCATTTGCTTCTGGCTCACCACTTAAGCTTTTATAAGTATCATTGATATATTGTCGGCAAGCTTGATCCAGCTCAAGTGCTACTTCGAATGCTTCTTGATCGTCAGCGCCGTAACAGACCGCACCGTGATTTTTCATAATAACCGCTTGGTTCACGGAGTGAGTAAGCGCCTTGGCAACGTTACGTTGAAGCTTCTTTGTACTTGGGAGTGCATAGGCTCCGCATTGGACTTTCCCCGCAAGCAGGCCTTCTTCAATAAGGATCGCATCCACATCGCAGGCACTGATAACAGAAGCGTATTCTTGATGTGTATGAATGACGAAATTAACTTCTGGAAAACGTTTATACACCTCGGCATGAACGCCTTTCTCAGAGGAAGGCTTGATGCTGCCGCTGTAGCTGCAGTCAGCGATCTGAATGGTTACAATATCTTCTGGCCTCAGAGACCGGTAATCCCGGCCGCTTGGTGTAATGACGAACTGCCAGCCATCGATCCGATGGCTGACGTTGCCCCATGTACGGGCGATTAATCCTGTTTCCATCAGCTTAATTCCTGCTTGAATGACGCGTTGCTTGGCTTCTTGGACAGCGGTCATGGTCGTCTCCTTACTCCTTAAATCAAGGCTACATTTTTGAAAATATGATCGAAGCGGACCAGTACATCATCAATCATTTCTTCCGTATACGCTCCACTTGTGTACAACCGGCTGCCTGCGAGGGTTACAAGGCCTTCGGCCATATAAGCCGCGCCCATATGCTCCATTTCTTTTTTTCGCTTAGATGTCTCGGAGAGCACCCTCGGAATTTGCCAAGGCTTCGACCAGTTGATGGAGAAATGCATTGTACCTACCGTTTCGAGGTGACAGATCGACCCTTGATTAAAGGCGACAAACGGCAGCTTGTATTTGCTGATCAGGGTTTGCAGTCCTGCCGTCAGCCGGTCGGCCATTTGGCCTGATCTTTGGATGGCATTCGTCCGCTCAATCTCGCAAAGCGTATAATAACCGGCCACGCAGCTCAGTGGATTGGCAGCCATCGTACCTCCCACAAGAGCTTTCTTATACTTGCTGCCAGCTTCAATACCTGCGGACAAATATTTCATATATTCCTTCTTGCCGCCAAGACCTCCAGCTCCCGGATATCCACCGGCAACAACTTTTCCAAAGATCGTAAGATCCGGTGAAACACCATAATAGCCTTGGGCACCTGACATGCCGATTCGGAATGCGGTAACGACTTCATCAAAAATAAGAAGAGCGTCGTATTTGCGGCATAGCTTTTCTACGCCTTTATTGAAATCCAGATCAACTGGCCTTGTGCCGCTTTCCGGGCCAACTGGCTCAATCAGGACGGCTGCTGTTCCGCCGCGAAGCTGGTTGAAGCGAAGCTTTCTTTCCAGGTCGTTAAGATCATTTGGGAAAAACTCCTGCGTATGCTTGAAGATGTAGCGAGGAACGCCATGCGCCTGAGTCCATTTGGAACCGGGAATTCGGATCCCGTAAGCAAGCTGGTCGCTCCAGCCGTGATAGGCACCGCCCATTTTAATAATCTTTTTCTTCTTGGTCGCGAGGCGTGCTACACGAATGGCCGCCATGCAAGCTTCCGTGCCGGAACCTAGCATACGGAACATCTCGACGCTATCGATGCTGTCTGCAATTTTTTTACCTAATTTATATTCATACTCATGGAATAGTCCGGTGGAGGGACCGCAATCATTAAGAAGTTCGATGACCTTCTCGCGTACTTCGGGCGGGTTGCTGCCCAGTACCGTAGGACCGCCTGCCTGCAGAAAATCATAATAACGATTGCCGTCAAGATCATAGAGGTAGGCACCTTCGGCCTTTGTGAATACGAGAGGGAACGGATGATTAAATGCTAAATTATGCTGCACGCCGCCGGGAATAATCTCCTTAGCAACGTCTATCATTTCCTTCGATTTCGCACATTTGGCTTCAAAATAATCTCTTTCGTACTGCTTTAATGCTTCCGGTTTGATTGAATAAATAGGTTTAGAGATGAGCTGATCGAGCTGGCTCGTCACTGCCTTTACATCAGGATAGCGGGAAATCGAAAAGATCCGTTCCATAGTACCCTCCTCAAAAGAATTGCGCTTTTGGCAATTCTTACTTCGTAAGCATGAGCTAAAGAATTTCTGCTTTTTGAAATTCTTGCATTACATGAGATTAATTTTGAGAAAATTATGAAATTACTCACAATTCAAGTATATAGGCACAGTTCGAAAGAAGGAACCAGTTTAGGTAATATCTATCAAAAATATTTAATAGGATTAATGCTTTTCTCCTAAGACGGAATTCACTAAGACAGGATTATAGTTATTTTTTGCTTTTCTTTTTGCGGAGGTACCTTCATAATTGAAATAAATGCCATTTTTATAAGTAAAGAGGGTGTTAGTGTGCGAGGGATATTAATTAGCGTTCTATTATTGCTATCGCTATTAACAGGCTGCAGCAGCAATCAGACGGATGTAACTGCATTTAAGGATCAAAGGGAAGATCGTGTTAGTCTGTTTACTTCACTTAATTACGAAATTATTAGAGATAGGCAAAGTATAAATGAAATTGATCACGTCAGTGATTCATTAAAGAATCCGGTTATGATCCGAGTTTTTTTAGAGATAACTAATAAAGGAGAACAAACCGCTAAGTCTATTAAGATTAGGCTCAATGAACCGCTTCCCATGAAATATGTGCAGGGATCGGGAAATGAGGGGAATACGAACGGTATTCTGAAGAAAAATGAATCATATGAGTATTACATCACATACACCTTCGCAGACGAAGCAGATTTCAAGCAATTTCTTAATGAAACAACTTTAAGCGTTCTATGGCAAGAAGAAGGTTCGGAAAATGAAATAACGCTTAATCTGCCTAGCAATCCGATTAAAGGTGAAAAGGATTAGGGGTGATAGGAGTGTTTCAACTTAGACAAGTAAAGGAATTTACGGAGCAAGTCGTCTCCGTTGTTGCTCAATGTGTATATAACCCTACAGAAGAGAAAATGAACGGGATCATTCAACTATATAAATCGGATGCTAACCGGGTGTTATATGCTTACGATGATGGCAGCCGTATTGCTGCGATTATTGGTCTTTTGATCAAACCTGAGGAGATAGTTATTTTACATATTGCAGTAGATCAAGGGATGAGGGGTAAAGGCTTTGGCCGTGCTTTACTCGATGAAGTGATGTCGTTGTATGAGCTGACAACTTTGAAAACGGAGACGGATAAAGATGCTGTAGGATTTTATCGCACTTGCGGTTTTCGTATTGAAAGTCTTGGGGAGCTCTATCCTGGGGTTGAGCGGTTCTTGTGTACTAAGCTCAGACTGGATTCCATCCAGTGTACTGAGGTTATTTCATCTGAGTAACTAGCTACATTGTATTGCGTACAGTATAATCTGCCGTCTAGAGTTACTAGCAGACCAATTAGGTGAAATATACTGTAGAGAATACAACGTAGACTAAGATCGACACCAATCAACTATTATTCTGCTGTAGTGAATACAACGCAGCGCATCAGAACAACAAATCTTACTGTCCAAAAGGCAAAGCCTGCACTAAGTCCGGTGCAGGCTTTTATTTTTTATTTAACTAAGCAATTTACGCTTCAACACGGCAACTTGCTCTTCCGTTATACCAATCAAGAGCAAATACTTTTCTGCGGAACCATAACGGTTGTACAGATGCTCGAGCATCATGACCATATTATCCGGAGCGCTGCCCATGAAGCGTTCGAACATCTCTATCGCTGCGGCATCTGCGTTGCCTAGATGCTTCTGGCGCATTTCATCGACCATAGGTGCGAGACACTCTGCTGTCAGGCTATAGTCATTAATGATCGTTTCGTGAGGGACTTGAGCGGTATCAAGAAGCAAGGCGGAGACAACACCGGTCCGATCTTTGCCTGCGGTACAATGGAAGAGTGAAACAGCTTCAGCTTCGTGTGCGAGGTGCTCGAACACCTCACGGAGTTGAGGTTGGGATTTATCCAGCATGTCTACATAGAGCTCACCCAAGCTTTGGACATGCAGGACGTCTGGTGTAGCAGGGTTGATCAGGCTGACATGATGGTAAGCGACTTTTTCGGAAGCTGCGAACACGTTAGGATCTTTCTCCAGCTCCTTCGTATGGCGCAAGTCGACAATCAACTTGACCTGTTGGTCCAGAACATAACGTTGGTCGGCTTCGGTCAGCTTGTGAAGACCATCGGCCCGGAAAAATCTTCCCCACTTAGTCATTTGTCCGTCCTTTGTTTCATAACCGCCAAGATCACGCATGTTATAGGCGCCATCCAGCTTAACTACTCTATTCTTTTGAGATTCATAAATGTTAGTTGTCATTTATCTAATCTCCTTTGTCATCTCCTTAACTTCAATTTAAGTATGCAACTTGTATGTAAGTTGTGTGTAATAGCGAACTTAAGTATTTGTAAATACAACTCAAAAAAACCGGAGGCCATAAGGCTTCCGGTTTGATCATTATGAGAAGGTTATTTCAATAATCCACCAAGAATAAACTGCTCATGGACATCCGAATATTGCTCGGTGACGGCAGCTTTTGCTGCGGTGATGTCACCGGTCTTGATCGCCTCATAAATCCGGCGGTTCGTTTGAACAGAGCGGCTTGGTTGGTATTGTGGATATTTTTTGCGGTAAGAGACGGTATGGAATACATATCTGCCCCGGTAAAGCTCCATAATTTGCAGCATGCTCTCATTATGAATGGTCCGAAGGATGGTCTCAGTGAAGAGCAGGGTGCTGTTATAGTAACTGTAGAAATCACTTTGCTCCATAGCTGCCTGCTGCTGTTCGAGGTATTGGCTCAGTGTTTCCAGATCGAAGTTAAGCTGGCGTTTCACAGCGGTATCCAGTACGAACAGCTGCATCGAGACGAGTACTTCATACATTCCGCTGAAATCATGAGCAGATACTTCCTTCACCATAACTCCGCGTCCTCGAAAGGATCCAACTAGTCCTTCCCGTTCTAACAAGGAGATGGCTGCGCGGATAGGCGTCCTGCTCATGCCGAGAAGTCCAGCAAGCTCATTCTCGGACAACATGGAGCCGGGCATATATTCCGCACGCATAATTCGTTCACGTATTTCACGATAAGCAACGGTTTCCAGAGAAGTAGAAGACATAGTGATATTTTCCTTTGTCTGTTTTAGTTTAATAGTAACAAAACCTCTATGTCTTGCAAACACTTTATAACAGAGGATTTTTCCCAATTGCCTCTTGCGGTCTTATTGTATTACTGTCATAATACAGTCATAGCATGAGGCAGGTGATGGAGTTGCTGACATTTCAGGATTTACAATTAAATAATAAAATGCCGGTCTACGTGCAGATTGCCTTGTATGTAAAGAGACGCATTTTGCTCAAATGGGCGGTGTCCGGCGATAAGCTTCCTTCCAGGCGGGATATTGCAATGCAGTTGAACATTAATCCAAACACGGTCCAGAAAGCGTTCAAGCTGATGGAGGATGAGGGCTATGTTCGAACGAGCAGTACATTAGGAAGTGTTATTTATCTGGATGATGAGATCTATGGCCGTATTGAGTCAGAGCTTACAAAGGAAATGGTGGCGGAATTTATAGCACAAGCTAAGGAAGCGAACCTTTCGTTTAAGAAAACAGTTGAGCTGATTAGTGAGCTTTGGGAATAGGCTTTTTATACATTCATTGTATTAGTGCATTAATACAGGAGGTGCAGGAAAGTGAAAGGATTTTACCGGCTTTTAAATATTCAATTTGCGTCGATGCTGCCTGTTTTATTGATTTTGACAGCGGGGATGCTGCTTACGCCATATATGCTGCTGCAATCCGAGGTTGCGCATTTGAATGAGACTTCGATGCATCCGCGGTTTGAAAGCTTGTATTATACGTCCGGATGCAAGACGGCGTTATATGTATTTATAGCTGCGTTCTGCGTTTATTTCCTGGTGAAGCAGTATAACGCGTATTGGGGGAGCAAGAGCATTTATACGTATTTGACCTTGCCAGTGAAACGAGAAGCGTATTACTGGAGCAATCTGCTGTCTTTTATCATAGGATTACTGCTTCTTCTTGCTGCTCATCTGGTTGCGATAAGATGGGGGTATTCCGCTGTTGTTGATCATATCGGCAGCTACGCCGACGGCAAGTTCGTCATGCATAACGGGTTGTTTCTGGCTTTTATCCGCTCGAACTTCCTAAAGCTTATATTACCGTGGAGCATTAGCGGATGGTTCGCGTCGATCAGCGTATTTCTCACAGCGGCTATCGGCTTATATTACGCATTCCTCTGTGAGCGCAGCAGACGGCATTGGTTCATTATCTTCGTATTTGCTGCGGGCTTGATTATGCGGCATATTGTGAATGCTCAGATATCCGCTCCTTCCTCGGACTGGACAATTGCAAAGCTATACACATACAGCATTATTCTGTTGATAATGAGCGGCTTCTTCGTCTGGCATAGCATACGGCTAATCCGGAAAGGAGTTATCTCTTGATGCAGGCGTTATGGAAGAAATCAGCAAGTCACTTGGCGCTTCCGGCGCTCGTAATTGCGCTGCTTCTTATTGGATTCCAATTCATGAAAGTCGATGCGGACCGGAATAAAGGAACTTTTTATTTAAAGGATCATCAAGGAGACCGTTCGGCGCTAGCGGATGTAACAATTAGCGGGGAACTAGGGGATGGATTTCATAAGTCGTCGTTCTATCTGGAAAAAGGTAATGTTGTAACGCGAACGCAGGTTTACGATCCACCTCGTGAAGTCTGGTACAACAATCTTTCTCTTGATAAATTAAAAGGGAATCTCCGGTATGATCTCATATACCAGCCGTCTTCCATTACGGTAAGAGATCCTAAAGATTCTAATTCCTATTGGACGGCATCTGTTATGCCTAATATTACCGAATATAATGATACGGGCCAACCGAAACGGGATAACACTAGTGCTTATACAAATAGGCTTGAATACGGACTTGCAAAAATAGGCGATCAGGATTTTTTTGTAGTGCCTTCAACGAATCATTATGTTGGAATAAGCGGTATTTATAAATTGAATTTTATAGATGCCAGAAGCAATCCAGGTGAGACACCTCCGTCGGAAGCCCTTGTCACTTTCAGTTTGGATAAGAATAAGGAGCCATCTCCGTCCGAGATTCAGGTGCTTGGCCTCGAAGCAGTTGGCGACAAGCTTGCTCTGATCCTGGAGGAGGACCAGAGGCTCGTTATCCGAAGCTATGACAGCAAGAGCGGGAAGCTCTTAGGTGAGGTGGCGGCTGATGATTTTACAGTTTCCAATGCTTATTTGGCTGAGTCGAAGAGAAAGTTTAATGAATCGTATGAAGCCTATTCTGACGTGCAAAACAATCGATTGAGTATCGCGTTTATGAGCGGTTATGAACAAGGACTGGTTCAAAAAATCATTTGGAGTTTTGACTTGTCAGATGGAGTGAAGCTGTTGGATGAAACGGAGATCACCTACAAGGACCTTAGGGTAAATGATAAACGTAATATGGAATCCATCCATTATCTGAATGGCAAGCTCTATGTCATTTATAGCAATCTGGAACTGGGAGGGAAGACGGATTATGATCAGTTTGTGTTCGATCCCTATCAGCCCAAGAAGCTCATTATACAAGTTTACGAAACGCATAAGCTTCTTTATGAAGGAGAGCTTGTAACCGATCATAATGATGACCTTATAAGCCTTCAGAATTATAAACGGGACTCCTTCACCTATGACCCCGTGTACAACCGAGAGTTCGAGCATATCGTTGTTCAATCGATTAAGTAAGGGGAGGCGTTTATAATGATGGATAAATTAAATAAGCTGTCCCGCCATCTTGCCATACCCTTTTTCCTGGTGGCTCTGCTGCTGATTGGAGTTATCGTTTTTCTAAACCATACGCATCAGAATGCGGGAACTTTATATGTGAAGGATCATTCAGGAGACCGTTCAGCGATCGATCCGATCATAATATCAGGAGATATCAGTGATCAGTATGCAAGTACAAGTTTTGAAATCTCGAAAGGCCAATTAAACAGGCATACAGAGGTGTCTGATCCTCCTGCTCTTATAACGGATCATTATAAGTACATCCAAGGATGGAAAAAAAGAATGGACGGACTTGATTATCAGGTTGAAGGCGGATATACCTACTCTGTAACTTATATTGGTGGCAGGAAATCCTCTCTCATCAATACAGGATTAGTGTTTCAAAGCGAAAATATTTACTCCAATTCATTAGAGCGTGGACTTGCCAAGATTGGCGATCATGTGTATTTTACTGTACCAACATCGGCTGAAACTACAGGGACAAACGGCATTTATGAACCTTCCTTTGAAGAAGACGGAACGACTCGGACTGTTGCTGAATACAGCCTTGACCAGAATAAAGATGGTGGTTCTCTTGAAGTGTGGGGGCTTGAGGCAGTGGGGGATAAGCTAGCCCTTATCCTTATAGAGAATGGGCATCCTATCGTGCAGGGCTACGATCCAGATAGCGGGCAGCTGCTCGGTAATATCATGCTTGATCAGACGGGTATCAAATATTCCGGCCAATATGAAGCCTTTAATAATGATCAGATTTTGAATCTTGTTTTTCAGAAGAAGTCCGTCACGGACTTTAATATCCGTGCTCATAAAGCAGTATGGAGCATTGATTTTAATAGCGGTATGAAGGTGATTGATAAGACAAATCTGGATTATGAAACGAATGGGCAGGATAATTTTCGCAGCCGGATGACGATGCACTACCAGGGCGGTCAGCTTTACGTTGTTTATACGTCAACGGAGCCAAGGCCGAATGACCAATATTATGCTGACAGCTACCTGCCGATTCATTTGCTCATCAGGGTGTATAAGGATGATCAGCTGTTATATGAAGGCGAAATTGATTCGGACCTGAATGATGACTTCATCAATACGACTAACATTCCATATGGCCAGTCATTTGACATAAATTCGGATGATTACCGTATGTTCGACCATCTGAAGATCCAGGCAAGAGAGGAGGAGTAGCACATGCTCGAACTAAAGTATGTGGAGAAATCGTTTGGACAATCGCGGCCTATTCTGCATGTGAGGGACCTAAGGATTCCTAGCGGAGAGATTGTTGGCGTTCTAGGCGAGAACGGTAGTGGGAAAACAACATTACTTAAGGCTATAATGGGCCTTGGCGAAGTGAAGTATCGCGACATTGCAATTAACGGGCGGCCGGTTCAGGAGCAATACGACCAGCTTGCTTTTATTACGGAAGAAGGAAGCTACATCCCGAAGCTAACCCCTCTCCAGTATGCAGATTTCCTAGCGGCTTTTTATCCAAGATTTGATCTTGTGTACTATAATAAGCTGCTGAAATTTTACGAGCTTGAACCAAACAAGAGAATAAGGACGTTCTCGCGAGGGCAGAAATCGAAGCTTGAGATTAGCGCGGGTATGGCGAAAGGCGCCAAATATATTCTGATGGATGAGCCGTTCCTTGGGAAAGACATGTTCACCCGACGGGACTTCCTGAAGCTGATGATTGGCAACCTGAAGGGCGATGAGACGATTCTGATCGTGACTCATCACCTCGATGAGATCGAAACGGTCATTGACCGGGCACTTATTATGTCGAGGGGCCGAATTGAGGCGGACTTCTACATGGATGACTTGCGTGAGCAAGGCAAAGACCTGACCGCTATTATGGCGGAAAAAGCAGGCTATAAGCCGGACCGTTACAAGACCGTTCTTGAGTAAGAAACAGGAGTAGCGTTTGAACGCTGCTCCTGTTTTTATGCTAAGCTTAACGATGCCGCATATTCTTAAGCTTCTGTTTAGCGGTTTAATAGGCATTCTTAACGATGTGCGATATCGTTAAGGATCACTTTTTGGCCAGATAATAAGGTGAATGAGCCTTTTTGTGTTCCTTTACGATATACGACATCGTTAAGGTTTTAATTTTCTGTTTAATCTGCAGTCTTAACGATGCCGTACATCGTTAAGCAATCTTTTCAGTGAATGAATCGAGCTTTGCAAATAGACTAAGTGTCGAGCCAATCATGGTTTAATCTCAAATATCGAATCAATAACAAGAGGCAGATTGTCTCGTAAGGAATTAGCACCCATAACGGAGCGGCTGTGAATGCCGCTGTCCCCGAATACTTCCCGCATGAGATCGGAACAGCCATTCAGTACGAGGTGATGTTGTTCGAATGCGGGATCCGCATTAACGAACCCCTGCAATTTAACCACTCGAGCTACGAGATCCAAGCTGCCTAAAGCCTGCTTCACAACAGCAAGAATTTCAATTCCCGCACTTCGGGCAAATTGATAGCCTTCCTCTGTGGAATAGGCTTGTCCCAGTTTACCTTTTGGTTTCCCTGATGGACCTTTCCCAGCTACAAAAAGCAGAGAACCCGCGATTACGCAATTGGTGTAATTAGCAGCGGGATCACTGGCTTCAGGAAGGATAATTCCTAGATCTCTTAATCGTTCTTCAATGCTTGTACTCATTATGTACAACCTCCAATTTTTACTTCACCTGTCCAATAGACAAGCTTAGCTTGTAGTTCCCAAACGTTAATAACTCATCTAGAAAATCATTCAGCTCCAGCTGTGAGCCTACGCGTACCCGCATCCAATAGCAGCCTTCTCCGCTGACCCGATGAATCTCTAATACATTGCTGTTTTGCTTAGCGAAGGTCTGAAAGGCTTGATGGGCGGTGCTTGATTTCATAAAGACGGTGACAAAGGCATGAACGGTCAGGCCGATTTTGTTAGGATCCCAACGAACGGTTGTGCCTTCAATAATGCCAAGATCCTGGAGTTTTCGAACACGAGCACCAACGGCTTGGCCGGTCAGATGAACATGTTCTCCAATCACTTTGTGAGACTGGCTGGCATCTGCAATTAAACCGTTTAAGATCTGAATATCAATATCATCGATTCCGTATTGATTTGACATGTTATAGGAAATCCTTTCATTGTGAAAATAATCGAGGCCTTATTGTTTCATGAGGTTATTCGTGCTAGATGAACCTTATTTTATAATTAAGATAGACTTAAAGGGAAGAGAGGTTTTACAAATATGAAAATTCAATTGATTCGACATGCCACCTTATGGCTGGAATACGCAGGAGTACGGTTGCTCGTGGATCCCATGTTTAGTGAAGCTGGAGTGAATCCGCCAATCAACAACTCGACGAATGAGAGGCGCAATCCGCTTGTGCCGCTGCCAATCTCTAAGGAAGAGCTGGTGAAGCCGGATGCTGTTCTCGTCACGCATCTTCATCAGGATCATTGGGACACTGCTGCAGCAGAAGCACTGCCTAAGTCTACGGTCATATTTTGTCAGCCTGGTGATGCTCACAGCATATCAGACCAGCATTTTTCTTCTGTTACAGAGATTGAGCAGTCGACAATATATAAAGGCATCACAATTTCAAGAACAAGCGGCCAGCATGGTACAGGTGAGATTGGACAAAAAATGGGGAAGGTGTCCGGATTTGTCCTTCAAGCAGAAGGACATCCGACCCTTTATATCACTGGTGACACGATTTGGTGCGAAGAGGTAAGGCAGGCGCTGGACGCCTTCCGGCCGGATGTGGTGATTGTCAACGCTGGTGGTGCACAATTTGCTGTAGGGGAACCGATTACGATGAATGTTGAAGATGTTATTCGCGTCTGCAGCTATGCGCCTTATTCCAAAGTTATCGCGGTTCATATGGATACAATTAATCACTGCTTGGTGACAAGAGAGGATCTCTCTCGTGCATTGCAAACTGAGGGATTGATGGATCAGGTTCTGATTCCAGCCGATGGTGAAAGTGTGATTGTAGATAAATAATCGGCAATAACTTGGTTAAAAGCTTCCGGTACGTCTGCATTTGCACAATGGCCTGCTCCCGGGATCGTTACAAGCTGTGAATGGGGCTCCAACTGGTGAAGTAAACTTAAGGCTTCATGAATCAGTTCCCGGTCATGCTCACCCACAATTAGGAGCATCGGATACGGCATGGGCTTCCATCGATCGGTAAAGAAGGAGCCCATACCGCCCATTGCCTCGAATGACCGCCGCTTGAAGTGCCGGATCCCTTGCTCGAATAATGTACGTCCTCGTTCTGTTGAACAGGATACGCGAAGAACATATTGTTTGAACTTTGTCATGGAGAATAGGATGTAGCCAATCCATTTAAGGGCTTCGGCTTGCTGCTCTTTTTTGATCCGCTTATTGGCTTTATGTATGGAATAACCTCCGACAATGATAACTGATTGTGTCTGCTCCGGATAGCGGTCTGCAAAAGCTTGTGCGATCAGCGAGCCAAGCGATACACCAAGGAGATGACAGGCTTCGATCCGGTGGTCAGCCAAAATACGGCTGATGACAGCAGGTATATCTCTCATAGTAACCTTGGATTTGACAGAAGCTCCAGCCCCATGCCCAGGCAGATTAATAAGGATAAGCTGGTAGTTTTCTTGCAAAAAAGAAACCTGTTCATGAAACAAGGTATAGTCCGCAAATGCAGCATGCAGCATAACAATCGTTTCTTTACCCTCATTGCTGCTTATGAAATAGGGGAAATCACCATGCTGTTCATACCTGCAAACGTCTTCCCTTAGCATCCCAATTTCACCCTCTTTTCGGAATCTATTACGATCTGACCTTATAACTTACGCTGGTATGCAAGCCGTCATGCCAAAAGAAGCCTCCAAGTAAAGTGAACTTGGAGGCTTCTTCGATCCTTTTATAAATCCCGTTCATTGGCGCCTATCGCGAGAATCTCCCGAATATCAGATTCGGTAAGTGATGACAGCTGCTCTTCACCAGGCTGGATGATGTCGTCGATCATATTTTTCTTCCGCTGCTGAAGCTGGTACATCTTATCTTCAACCGTGCCATGAGCAGCAAGACGGATAACCTGAACAACCTTGGTTTGTCCAATTCGGTGAGCACGGTCTGCGGCTTGCTGCTCGACTGCAGGATTCCACCACAGATCGTATAAGACTACCGTATCCGCACCAGTCAGATTAAGTCCCGTGCCGCCAGCTTTCAGAGAAGCGAGGAAGATATCCCTCTCACCATCGTTAAATCGATTGCATAATTCGACTCGCTCAGAAGCTTTTGTACTGCCGTCGAGATAAAAGTATGGTATACCTTGCCGGACAAGCTCTTTGCTGATTAGACCAAGCATCTGTGTAAATTGAGAGAAGATCAGCATCCTTTTGCCAGTGCTTCGGCATTCCTCCACAATCTCGAACAGCTGCTCGAACTTGGCTGAGCTGCCTTCATAGTCCGTTACGAATAATGCAGGGTGACAGCAGATTTGGCGAAGTCGAGTAATGCCCGCCAATATTTTGATCCGGTTCTGATGGAAGCTGCGATCATTGTCCAGATGCTTGACTGTTTCCGTACGCAGCTTAGCCAAGTACGAGACGTATAATTTTTTCTGCTCCGGCAGTAAATTCGTGGCCTGCATGGTTTCAATTTTATCGGGCAGCTCCTTGAGCACGTCGGACTTCAAGCGGCGAAGCAGGAAGGGACGTGCACGGCGGGAGATGCTTTCTCGGGGCATATCCGAAAATACTTTACGGGCAGGGAACAGCTCCGGAAAAATAGCTCCAAAGAGTGACCATAGCTCCTCCACCTTATTCTCAAGCGGTGTTCCGGTTAACCCGAAACGGTGTTTGGCTTGAAGAGCTTTTACCGCTTGTGCAGTTTGAGTCGTATGGTTCTTAAACGCCTGAGCTTCATCTAATACGACCGTATGATAGAAGCGCGTGACATACAGATCAATATCCCGCCGCAAAAGGGGATAGGAAGTGATAATGACATCGACACCTTTTAACGATCTTAGCTTAGCCGCCCTCTCTGGCCGTGTTCCATCTGCAATAATGACGGAGATCTCTGGAGCAAAGCGCTTCAGCTCGCTTAACCAGTTGTACATCAGTGAAGCTGGCGTAACAATGATGGCTGGCTGATCAAATTGTCTAATCTCCGGTAATACGGACAGCAGGAAAGTAATGCTTTGAATGGTTTTACCCAGTCCCATATCATCGGCCAGAATGCCGCCCATTCGGTAATGAGCAAGTGTCTTCATCCATTGGAAGCCGTATTTCTGGTAATCCCTCAGCACGTGTTGAAGGCTTGCAGGAACCTCGAACTCCAGATGATCCGGATTACGGATATGGGCAAGCAGCTTACGGAATGATTTGCCGAGTTGAATAATTCTTCCGTCATTCTCCATGTCCGCAAGATGCAGTCCTCGTGCAAGCGGGATGCGGAACGTGGTGTTGTTCAGCTCCGAACGCAAGAAGCCTGTTTCATTAATAATCCTTGTGATAGCTTCATATTCTTTGCCCTCCAGCGGCAGAAAAGCCCCATCTTGAAGGCGATGAAAGCGGCGTTTCTCCACAATAGAGCGCAGCACACTACGGATTTCATTATCCGATATACCCGTCAATTCGAATTTGAACTCCAGCCAGTCTGTTCGTTCATCGACTTCAACTTTTAAGCTAGGAGGCGAGTTAGGGACAACTATCCGTGTCTTAACAGCCGTTGTTGCATGGATCTGAAGTAATTTTTCCAGCTTTGGAATGGTATGCCGCAGGAACTCGAATTCGCTGTCTTCATCCTGCATGTAGTAACCAAGCTCGGTTGTAACAAAACCACTTTGGTCCATGATATCTAGGATCTGATTTTCACGATCGCCATCTCGTAGTAAAATCCGGTCGGTGTTTTTATAATCAGTGTTTGCCGCCAGAGGATTGATCCTGATATCCCCGTATTGAAACTCTACTTCGGCTAGAAGTCTTTCCCGGACACGGTCCAGATACAGTTTAGCCTTTAGAGGTGTCTGCACGATCCGCTCCGATACACTTCGCGTAACTTGAACCTGCCCAATCTTCATCAGCTCGGGAACAACCTTCTCCATAAACGGTTCGATTTGCTCCGAGGAAATGATGACATGCTGCCTGCGGGAGGCATCCAGCATATTTTTGAGATCCGCTAGTCGTTTGCAGGCATCTGGGGACAGCTTGATGATCCGGCCTTCGCTGAGAACTATATTGTAGGCGGACAAAACAATAATCTGGTCAAGTCCTTCGACCTCGAGTTGAAAGCCATTCCCATCATGATCGCCAAATTCAAAGCGGATAGGAATGGTTTCATCACTAATCTGCAAGCCGGCGGTGATGGTGCCCTCCTGATCAATCAGTACGGATGGGCATGAAGCAAGAAGCGGCAGCAGGGCTGTCCAATCTGCAGGCGGAATCATGAGCATTCGATCGGCATTTTTCAGACGAGCTCGCCCAGGTAATGGCTGTGCGCCCTCCTGGTACAGCGCTTCATTCCTGCTGATCCGGGCAAGTTCATTTAGTACAGCATGATCTTCTGTCCTGAAACAATGCTCTGCCGGGTTAAAGGTGAAATGCTTGGAGAATGTTCGAGTGACATTCAGCGCCATACCTTCGATAAAAGCCCGGATATCCGGTACGACATACAATCTGCCAAGACCAATTCTAAGCTCTATCCCGATTCTATAATTTCGGTAGCCGCTCGTGAAGATCACACAAGTAAACTGAACTTCAACAGGAGTTCGAGTATCTCTAACGTATCTTGTGCGGCTGATGAGCGAAGGCTGTTCACGATCATGGCTATTAAATAAGTCTAGAATGCTGTTTGACAACAGCTGGTCGCTTGCAGATATGCGGGCGAGATTAAGAGCCTCTTCGGGCAGTTCTGGCAGTTCCAATAGATGCAGCAGCATAGCAGCAACATGCTCGCAATATTTGTCTTCAGGGTCAAAGTCCGGACAAGTGCAGGTAGCGATAATCTCACCACGGCTGCTCGTTGCGGTTACGATTAGATCGCGATTCGTTCTGACATTCGCCTCACAGAAGGGTTTGTCCGGATCATAACGCAGAATGGTTACACCGCCGGACTGCCAGATTGATTCCCCTTCTTCAAAAGCAAATCTGCCGCACAATACCCGGACATCATCATCCGTATATTGAAAGCTCATCGTTATAGAATCCTTTCTTTTGGCTCGGTTATTTGATGCAGCAAGCGAAGCAGTTGACCTCGATCTTCTGGCGATAAAGAAGCTAGTACGATATCGGCAGATTCGCTCATGGCGAGTCTGGCTTTTTGTATAAGTGGCGGAGCAGTCTCGGATAGCTTGATAAAAGTCGCTCTGCGATCATCCGGATCCGGAATCCGAACAATCAGCTTCTCTTGCTCAAGGGCATCCACGAATTGGGTAACCGTACGTGGTTTAATACCAAGCTTGGCAGCAATCTCACTCATTCGGAGTTGTCCAGCCTCGGATACAGAGACGAGAAAGCGCAGCCGCGGTCCTGACAAATAGTCTGGGATATCCAGATCTGTTAGATGTGATTCAAATTGAAGATGCAGCTGATGGGTGGTTCGGAGCAGCGTTTCCAATAAGAGGCCTGCTGCAGGTACTGATTCGGATGTAGGCATAAATCCTCCTTGACTTTAAACAAGCAAAATATCTATACTCACTATATCGAAAAAATACTGAGTATACACAATATGTGTTAGTTCTGTAGTTTGATTTTACACGAATCCTAATGTTTCATCAAATATTTCGAATAGGGAGGATGTTCAAAGATGACCCAAATGATGCAGGCGATCCGCTATCATGAGCATGGTGGAGCGGAGGTGTTGCGGCTGGAGCAGGCTCCTCGGCCATTACCGCAAACAGGTGAGGTTCTTATCCGTGTTGTAGCAGCAGGTGTACTTCCGATCGATTGGAAGATTCGTAAAGGCTTGTTCCCTATGCCTGTGAAGTTCCCGGTGATCCCAGGCACAGCATTTGCAGGTATTGTTGAAGAGGTAGGGCCGGATGTGAGCGGTCTGCAGATCGGGCAGGAGGTATTTGGCAGAAGTACGAACGGGACCTATGCCGAGTATACGACAGCTCCAGCAGAATCTATTGCACTTAAGCCGGTATCTATCAGTTTTGAGGAAGCAGCGACTTTATCGGGCGGAGCAACAACAGCATGGTGTGCCATTAAAAATGCAAATGTGAAGCCGGGTGAGCGTGTTCTTATTCATGGCGCTGCCGGAGGGGTAGGGCTGTTCGCTGTACAGTTCGCCAAATCGCGAGGTGCGTATGTAATTGGGACGGCTGGGCCGTCGAATATGGCATATATTCGTTCCATCGGTGTAGATATGGCTATTGATTATACGGCGGCGCCTTTTGAGCAACAGATTGAGGAGAAGGTGGATTTTGTCCTGGATACGATTGGTGGACAAACGCTTGAACATTCCTGGGAGGTTGTGAAGCATGGAGGTGCTCTTTTGACGATTGCAGGTCAGCCGCCGCTTGAGCAGGGACAAGAAGAAGGTGTTCGTGTTCTTCGTTCAGCGATTGCAGCGAAGCAGGATTTAATTGACATCGCAGAGCTGATGGACAAGAGAATCGTCCAAACAGAGGTTCAAGCTGTATTTTCTCTTGGTGAGGCAGAGCAGGCACATATGAAGTCGGAAAAAGGTCATGGTCGAGGTCGTATTGTTCTTCATGTTGGTAATAAATAGATGCTTTTTATAAAACATATACAAAATCCGCGTATCTATGAGATTGCGCGGATTTTTTTATAGGCAAAACTATATTTTCTACGCCATATTCTTTAATTTATGTAGTTTACGGCAAGCGATTTCGGATTAGAATGAAAGAGATAAATTAGAATGGAATTCGTAATGCGCGAAAAGGAGAACGTGATCATGACAAAACCTAATGAACCAATTGTAACGCATATTTTTACAGCAGATCCTTCTGCGCATGTATTTGAAGGTAAAATCTATATCTATCCTTCCCATGACCTGGATCATGACGGCCCAACGAACGATAACGGCGATCAATATCAAATGGAGGATTATCACATCCTGTCTATGGACGATGTAAATTCCCCATGTGTTGATCATGGTGAAGCTCTTCATGTGAAGGATGTACCTTGGGCTTCGAAGCAAATGTGGGCGCCAGATGCGGCCTTCAAGAACAATACGTATTACTTATATTTCCCTGCTAGAGACAAGGATGGAATCTTCCGTATCGGTGTAGCGACGAGCAGCACTCCTGCTGGACCTTTCAAAGCAGAAGAAAACTATATTCCAGGCAGCTTTAGTATCGATCCGGCTGTTCTCGTGGATGAAGATAACAAGGCATATATCTATTTCGGCGGACTTTGGGGCGGACAATTGGAGAAGTGGACAACAGGCGAGTTTGTAGCTGACGCTGCTGATCCGGATGTGAATGGTCCTGCGCTTGGACCTCTTGTTGCAGAATTGAGCGACGATATGCTTACCTTCAAGAATAAGCCTACTGAAATATCTATCGTTGATGAGGAAGGCAATCCGCTTCTGGCTGGCGACGAAGAACGGAGATATTTCGAAGGTCCTTGGATGCACAAATATAACGGCAAATACTATTTGTCTTATTCTACAGGTTCGACGCATAAGCTTGTTTATGCGATTGGCGATACTCCGCAAGGCCCGTTTGTCTATAAAGGAACGATTCTGACGCCTGTTCTCGGTTGGACAACTCATCACTCCATTGTGGAGTTCCAAGACAAATGGTACCTGTTCTACCATGATGCATCGCTGTCCGGCGGTGTTGATCATAAGCGCAGTGTGAAATTCACTGAGCTTAAGTATAACGAAGACGGAACAATTCAGACGATTACTTACAATAGCTAATAGGGAAAGCACGAAGCATCTGCTCCGTGCTTTTTTGTTATAGAAATTGGAATATATAAGTTTAGAGATTATACGATCGTTATTCCAGCACTTGCATAACCGGCTACTGTTGTTGCAACGTCAATACCTGCTGTAATACTAGCTGAGAAGACCAGAAGCAAGCGGGTGCCAGCCGTTACAGGAATAGATAATCCGGTTGTAAGCCCTGAAGAAATGGAGCCTAGGCTCAGGATGCCGCTTAAAGGAGGAGCCAAAGTAACAAGGGCACCTGGAACAGCTGTAAAGGTGTTATTTGGTACTGTCGATTGGAAGAGCTGAGCAGTTAGCGTTATTGTCGAGCCAACAAGTGATAATCCTGCTGTTATGCTGAAGTAAGCGGCTATTGATGTTATTGTTCCAGCTCTTGGCGCTGAGAAGGACATATTGAGCAGTGTCCCTGCAGCTCCCGTTAAATCAATCGTTCCTCCAGCGACGGTTACGCCGGCAGCATTATTTCCGAATCCGATTAAAGTGGAAGTGTTAAGCAATCCGCCAAGAACGGTTGTTAGTACAGCAGGTGTCCCTGAAGCAAATGGAATGATAGCGCCAGATCCGGCAGCACCTGTAGCTCCCGTGAGACCAGCAACGCCAGTGGCCCCGGTTGCACCAGCAACACCAGTAGCTCCAGTGACACCCGTCGCCCCAGTAACGCCGGTCACGCCAGTGACACCCGTCGCTCCGGTAACGCCGGTAGCGCCAGTATCGCCCGTATCGCCCGTCGCTCCAGTAACTCCGGTAGCGCCAGTCGCTCCAGTATCGCCCGTTGCCCCGGTAACTCCAGTCGCTCCAGTATCGCCGGTAGTGCCAGTGTCGCCCGTCGCCCCAGTAACTCCAGTCGCGCCAGTGTCGCCCGTCGCACCGGTAACTCCAGTCGCGCCAGTGTCACCTGTCGCACCGGTAACTCCAGTCGCACCAGTGTCGCCTGTCGGACCAGTAACGCCAGTAGCTCCGGTCGCGCCAATGTCACCCGTCGCGCCGGTAGCTCCGGTCGCGCCAGTGTCACCCGTCGCCCCAGTAGCTCCGGTCGCGCCAATGTCACCCGTCGCGCCGGTAGCTCCGGTCGCGCCAGTGTCACCCGTCGCCCCGGTAACTCCCGTCGGGCCAGTGTCGCCTGTCGCCCCAGTAACTCCAGTCGCGCCAGTGCCGCCTGTTGCACCAGTAGCTCCGGTCGCACCAGTGTCACCCGTCGCCCCGGTAGCTCCGGTCGCACCAGTGTCACCCGTCGCGGCGGTAGCTCCGGTCGCGCCAGTGTCGCCCGTTGCTCCAGTAGCTCCGGTCGCGCCAGTGTCGCCGGTCGCACCAGTAGCTCCTGTCGCGCCAGTGTCACCCGTCGCACCGGTAGCTCCGGTCGCGCCAGTGTCGCCCGTCGCACCAGTAGCTCCGGTCGCACCAGTGTCACCCGTCGCCCCGGTAGCTCCGGTCGCACCAGTGTCACCCGTCGCGGCGGTAGCTCCGGTCGCGCCAGTGTCGCCCGTTGCTCCAGTAGCTCCGGTCGCGCCAGTGTCACCCGTCGCGCCAGTGTCGCCAGTAGCCCCGGTGTCGCCAGTAGCTCCGGTAGCCCCGGTGTCGCCCGTCGCACCGGTAGTGCCGGTGTCGCCAGTAGCTCCGGTAGCCCCGGTGTCGCCAGTAGCACCGGTAGTGCCCGTAGCTCCCGTCGCCCCAGTAACTCCAGTCGCACCAATGTCGCCTGTTGCTCCCGTCGCCCCAGTCAAGCCGGTCGCACCTGTACCTCCAGTAGCGCCAGTTGCTCCAGTCACACCTGTCGCCCCAGTATCTCCAATGCCCGTCGCCCCAGTTACGCCCGTCGCGCCAGTAGCCCCAGTGTCGCCCGTAGCTCCGGTTGCTCCAGTCGTGCCAGTAGCGCCAGCTCCCGTGGCTCCAGTCAAGCCAGTAGCGCCAGTGCCACCCGTCGGCCCAGTAGCTCCGGTAGCGCCCGTCGCACCAGTAGCTCCGGTAGCGCCCGTCGCACCAGTAGCTCCGGTAGCGCCCGTCGCACCAGTAGCTCCGGTAGCGCCCGTCGCGCCAGTATCACCAGCGCCCGTTGCACCTGTTGGTCCAGTCGCCCCTCCGGCGAGTTCTAAATAATCGGGTGATGACCCAGGGATTCCTGAAGGTCCTGCTACAAGCGCTAAGTAGGTGCTTCTGTCAAAGGCGACAACTTGGCCTTGCGGATATAGCGGAGAGTTAACCGGATTAAAAACAGTAATGCCAAGCAAACCTACACCCGTCGCCCCGGTTGCCCCCGTAGGACCTGTTGCACCAACGGCTCCATCAGCTCCATCAGCTCCATCAGCCCCATCAGCCCCCGCAGGTCCTTGCGCACCAACAGGTCCCGCAGGTCCAGCAGCGCCGGCCGGACCTGCAGGACCTGTAGATCCAGTTGCTCCCGAGGCTCCTGCTGGTCCAACCGGTCCAGCAGGTCCGACGGGACCCTGAGGTCCTGGAGGTCCAGTGGGACCTGTACCTCCCTCCGTGCTAAGCGTAGGTATAACAATTGCAAGCTGACGAGCGATTGTACGAATTTGACCAATGAGGGCATCTTTTTCTGGCGGCGCTATAGCAAACAGCAGACCATATGCTCCAAGTATATTTACCAAGTCTTGAATAAGCATAACAGTGCCTAGCGGGGAGAAAGGCGTCACCTCAACGAGTGTAATCAGATTCTCGAACAGGCCAAGCAATGTTGCTTCTTCCGTCACAGTAAAGTCAATTTCCAATACCAGCGCCCGTAGCTCAGTCAATATGGTATTGAGCTGGGAAACCCGACTTGATGTAGGGTTTGCAAGTACATTTGGTAGCAGGTTTGACAGGTCAGTGAGCAGATTTCGTAAAGCACTTAATTGTAGAGCGGTAATCGGTATTGAACCATTTGCCATCCTCATTCACTCCTCAAATTAACAATGCTGCGGGATAGGCCGATAGATCGTGGCAGCGGTGAGCAGCCTCCTTTCCTTTCATCTCATCGCTTACCTGAATAATGGAATAATGAAAAATATGTTCCATAAATTAGTAATATTCTTTATCTATGAAGTAAAAAGAGGGCAAGTCCATCGAAAGGCGTCGATTGCTGGCGGAATAACTCTAAAGGAGGAGTGTGGGGGCTATGGTTAGCATTAGTCTTTGTCTCATTGTGAGGAATGAAGAGGATGTTCTCGCTCGCTGCCTGGATTCGGTAAAAGGAATTGCGGATGAAATCATCGTAATAGATACGGGATCAACAGATGAGACCAGATCGATTGCTTCTTCTTATACCGATAACGTATATGACTTTGAATGGATAGATGATTTTGCTGCAGCGCGTAACTTTGCGTTTAGTAAAGCGACTTCCGAATATATTTTGTGGCTGGATGCGGACGATATTTTTCTGGAGCTGGATCAGATCAAGCTGCTGGAGCTGAAAGCAACTCTTTCCTCTGAGGTAGATACCGTATCGATGTTCTATTATTTGTCGCAGGACGAGAACGGAATGATCACGAGCAGGCTTCGCCGCAATCGATTAGTTCGAAGAGACCGTCAGTTCCGTTGGCTAGGTGCTGTTCATGAGTATTTAGAGGTGTATGGGGTCTCGCTTGTATCAGATATCGCCGTTACACATGCCAGCACACGACATGATAGTGACCGAAATCTGCGTATTTATGAGCAGCGGCTGGCCAAGGGGGAAGAATTCAGCCCAAGGGATTTGTATTATTATGCAAATGAGTTGAAGGATCACAGTCACAATGAGAAAGCTATCCAATACTATAATCTTTTCCTTAGTACAAAAAAAGGCTGGGTAGAGGATAATATTGCGGCATGCGGGAAGCTGTCGGATTGTTACGCTGCTGTGGGAAATCAGGAGTCTGCAATGGAATCTGCGCTTCGCTCCTTCCAATATGGCAGTCCACGTTCCGAAAATTGCTGCCGAATTGGCTATTATCATCTTCAATCTGGCGCTTACGAAACGGCGGCGTACTGGTATAATACGGCCCTGCATACTCCCAAACAGGATGAGGCATGGTCCCTGCAAAATACATCCTGTTCCACCTGGCTACCTCACCTGCAGCTTTGTGTTTGTTACGATAAGCTTGGCCAATGGCTGAAAGCTTATGAACATAACGAGATTGCCCGGGCTTATCGCCCGAACCATCCATCCGTTCTACATAATAAAGCGTATTTGGAAGGGGTACTCACACCTTTGCAAACGCTAGAGAAAGCGATCCTTTAACGCCGGGACTCCCGGTGTTTTTTTATGCTTTCCGCAGGCCACTCCAGGATAATTGGCGAATCTCAGACGCGGTTCGACCTGTTGCTTCTTTAAGCTGTCTTGCAAAATGATGGGAAGTCTTAAATCCACAGCGCGAAGCGATTTCGGTAATCGTAAGACCAGTATTGTTCAGCAATTCGACTGCTTTGTTAACGCGGTAGCTCCACAAGTATTGAAATGGTGTGGTCAACTCATATTGCTTAAATAGCCGGACCAAATGCTCTGGCGAAACATTCGCGGAAGCAGCTATATCTTTTAAAGCTACGTCTTCGGCATAATGCTCCTGAATCCAGGACAATGCAGAGTAAATGGCAGGATGCTTCTCCCTCTGCTGCAAGACCCGCTTTGATTCAATTGGGTACAGATGTAAGGCCGCGAGACCAAGCTGGAGTAAGAGAGGATCACTTGCGGATGTATCCCGCTGTAAGCGAAGAATGAGATCCGTTAGTCGGTTCATGTCTTCGGTTAGCGGCAGGCATTCGGGTAATAATTGGAGTGCTTTCCGTTCCTCCTCATCAAACTCGGGTACATGTACGGCAATCCAGCGATGCCAGGTATCTTCGGTTTTGGAGAAAACAAACTGTTCTTCATGACCGGGCAAAAGAATCACGACATGACCAGGCTGGGCATGAATTTCCCGGCCGTCAATGGATACGGACATTTCTCCGGTGTAGAGCATAACGAGCTGGATATCCGGCTGGATGCGTGGACCAAACTTTCCGCCAGGCGGATATACAACGGAGCCTGCTACTGTTGATGTCACGATCATGGAATCACCTCTTGTCTATATTCTACTGAAACGTAAAGTCGAATATCAATCACAGATACAAAAAGGCAAATGGCAGCCATTGTTCCAACCTAAGGAGGAGGAGTACGATAAAGCTATCGCTCGAGCAATAAATGATAAAGGAGAATGAACAGTGAATATAACGTATACAGCTCCTCTTACTCCCCTTTCGGAAGAACAAATTGAATTTTTTAAGGAAAATGGTTATCTGTTATGGAAGAAAGGTATGTCCAGCGATCTGATTGATGCCTTTAACGGACACATCTATGATATAAGAAATGAATCTCCAATGCCGGAATGGGCGGCATGTGAGGAGAGTAAGAAATATTCCCTGCGACTCTTTAATCCGCATAAGCATGACAGCATGTCCAGACAGCTGATGAAGCATGCGATTGTACGCGGGGCACTGGCGCAATTGATGGGGAAAGAAGCGGTTTGCGTGCAAAGCATGTATTTCTACAAGGAACCAGGTTCCCCCGGACAGGCCGCTCATCAGGATTACTACTATATTAAAAATGATCCCATGACGATGATCGCCGCGTGGACCGCCATGGAGGATGTCGTTGATATCGAGAATGGCTGCTTATGGGTAATGCCGGGCACGCATAAGCTCGGTCTCCTGCCGCATGGAGCTGTGAAAAATATCGAAGAGCATGAGCATTGGACCGAGGAGACAGAGGGCGTGGATACAACGAAGCAAATACCGGTCATCATGGAGAAGGGTGATATCCTCCTGTTCAGCGAGCTGCTCATTCATTCTTCGAATAAGAATAGAAGCACAGACAGATGGCGCCGATCCTATGTTTGCCACTACATTCGAGAGGATTCACATGTCCTCCATCGGGAAGATCTCCGTCAGAAATATCCACTATATTAGGAAGCACGGAAGGGAGCTGGAAAGCTCTCTTCTTTTTATGTATAATTAGTTCACAACCGTAACTGTTTACAAACATAACTAATAAGGTGGAGTGGCTGTTGGATTCAAATGCGAAAGAGATGGATATATACCAATCGTTTTTTAAAATAGCACGTCAATTAAAAAAGCTGGCTTTTCAAAGTGCTGCTGATTTAGGCTTAACGGTTCACCAGATCAACATTCTGGAGTCCGTTCGTTTGAATCCGGGTCAGAAGCAAAAGGATTTAACGGAGAAGCTTGTTTTTGCGAAAAGCAGGGTCAGCGTTTATATCGACCAGCTTGTGGAGAAGAGGCTTGTCCTTCGTGAGCCTTCCGAGCAGGATCGGAGAGAGATTCAGCTGTTTATTACGCCTGCCGGAGAAGAGTTATGTCAGGTATATAAACAGGAAGCAGCGTCGTATAAGGCGCTGAGCGCTGCGCTTGCACATTTGCAGAAGGAAGACGTTGACCGGCTTTCTGAACTGCATCAGCAAATTTTGGAACATTTATGAACGGAGGGGTCCAGCAATGTCCAAAATGTATGGAGGACCTGGAGGAATGGGGTTTAACAAGCTGAAGTTCGATGATGGGGCTAAACCCAACATTACAAAAGCTATGCTTGCCCGTATCGCCAGTTATTTTATCCCTTATTGGAAACAGACGATTATTGTGCTGCTAATCCTGCTTGTTTCCTCGGGGCTTGGCCTCTTGCCTCCGATCTTTATTCAGCATATTGTGGATGATGCCTTGCCTAATAAAGATATGGGGCTGCTTGTGGAGCTGGTGCTTATTTCACTTGCTGCTACCGTAGCTTCAGGCTTAATTGGTGTGCTGCAGAGCTATCTGAATTCCTATATCTCGCAAAATATTGTCTATGATATGAAAAATCAGATGTACCGGCATTTGCAGCAAATGCCGCTGCAGTTCTACTCCAATGTGAAGCAAGGCGAGGTCATTACGAGAATGACGAGTGATATCGCCGGGATTCAGGGGGTATTCAGCAGTACGGTAGTCAATTTTTCCAGCAATTTATTTATATTGGCGACAACGCTTGGTACCTTGTTCTTCATGAACTGGAAGCTTGCTATTCTGGGCATGCTTGTTGTTCCGCTCTTTATTATGCCAACTCGGAAAATGGGTCGTGTCCGCTGGAATATTGCCAAGCAGACCCAGGAGAAAATGTCTGATCAGAACCATATCATCCAGGAAACGCTTAGCATTAGCGGATACCTGCTGATGAAGCTGTTCACGAAGGAACAGAAGGAATTTGACGGCTTTACAACAGTTAACGCCGAATCGACTCGCCTGCAAATTAGAGAATCGATGGCTGGCCGCTGGTTTATGATGGTGCTGTCTACTTTTACAACTATAGGGCCTATGTTGATCTACTTATATGGGGGTTATCTTTTTATACAAGGCGAGATTACGATAGGGGCTATCATCAGCTTTGTCGCGCTTCTTGGCCGAATTTACGGTCCAGTGGGTCAGCTAACGAACTTGTATGTCGATATTAACCGGTCGGTTGCATTATTTGAACGGATTTTTGATTATTTCGATATGGAGCCGGTTATTGTGAACAAGCCTAAAGCTCTGCCGGTTAATATTTCAAGACAAGACATTGTGTTTGAGGATGTAGGCTTTGCCTATCATAGAGATAAACCAGCACTGCAGCATATCTCCTTCACCGCTGTGGCTGGTACGATGACAGCCCTTGTTGGGCCAAGTGGAGCGGGGAAAACAACGATTACGAATCTGCTGCCGCGGCTGTATGAACGTTCTTCAGGGAGTATTCGGATCGGCAGTACGGATATATACGATATGACGCTGGAGTCGCTTCGATCGCAGATTGGACTAGTGACGCAGGATAGCTATCTTTTTAACGGGACCATTAGAGAGAATCTGATGTATGCCAATGATGGAGCATCGGAGGAAGAGATGGAGAATGCATGCAAGGCTGCCTATATTCATGACTTCATAATGGGTCTGCCTGATGGCTATGACACAGTAGTTGGTAATCGGGGGATGAAGCTGTCGGGCGGTGAGAAGCAGCGTATTTCCATAGCAAGGGTGCTTCTCAAAAATCCGGCGATTATCGTCATGGATGAAGCAACTTCTTCGCTTGATACGGTATCCGAGTATTATATTCAGAAGGCGATGAGTGTCCTGCTGCAGGATAAGACGAGTATCGTTATTGCACATCGGTTGTCCACCATAATGGCGGCGGATCATATTCTGGTCGTGCAGGATGGGACGATTGTAGAAGAAGGAAAACATGACGAGCTGCTCGAACTGGGTGGGGTATACAAAGATTTACATGCAAAGCAGTTTGAGCGGAAATCATTCACTGAAAGTCCATAACGATAAGATGAGGTGTTGTATGAGCGTACGGATTGCTTTATTGCGAGGGATAAATGTCGGTGGTAAAAATAAAATCAAGATGGCAGATCTGAGAGAAGCGCTGATTTCTATAGGCTTGTCTGATGTTCAGACCTATATCCAGAGCGGGAATATCTTGTTCACCTCTGATGAGGATGAGGCAGCACTTCGGCAGCGTATCGAGCAGCAAATTGACAAAGTGTTTGGCTTGTCGATCAGAGTAATTATGAGGACGGCAGATGAGATGCGCGCGATTGCTTCCAGCTGCCCCTTCACGGAGAAGCAAATTGCAGATGCGGCAGCAAGTGCGCAAGGTGAATATTTGTATGTGTCGATGATGCATGAGGAACCAACCCTCGAGCAGATTGAGAAGCTCCGCACTTTCGAGTCGGAAGAAGAGACATTTGGAAGCACTGGGCGGAATCTGTATCTTTTGTTTAATCAGAGCGTCCGTAATTCCAAGCTTGCAGTAAAAGCGGACAAGCTTGGCGGTCATACGACTGTCCGCAATTGGAATACCGTTAATAAGCTTGTCGCTTTGGCGGATGCGATGGAAAAAGGTGTTTAGTACGTGTAGCAGCTGGTGTAGTCTTTAATGTCTACGTTACGTTGGATTACGTACAATGAAAAATACCGTGTAGGCTGTATGGTGGCGGTATGTTGGATTCTATCCAGTAATATCGTCACTGCAGGATGGGAAGTGTTTATAAGGTGTTAATTTAAATGTACGGAATCCAACGTAGCGTACATATTTCGCGTTGAGGTAAAATTCTATTGTACAAAATCCAGTCTGGTGCTGAAGAAGAGCTAGACTTTGGTATAGCATGCATGATAAAAAAGCCTCCAATCCCAACACAAAATTTGGATTTGGAGGCTTTTGATGTTCTTCGCCTATGTCTCCGTCATTACTCCGCCGTTTACGTGGAGCACTTGGCCCGTAACATAGGAGGAGTCGTCGGAGGCGAGATAGATATAAGTTGGAGCCAGTTCGAACGGCTGGCCGGCACGTTTCATCGGCGTTTCAAGACCAAACGTTTTGACATATTCGGCAGAGTAGCTGGATACGATAAGCGGCGTCCAGATTGGACCGGGAGCTACCGCATTCACTCGTATGCCGCAGCTTACTAGCTGGAGCGACAAGGAGCGGGTGAAGGAGACAATTGCTCCTTTTGTGGAGGAATAATCCACAAGTAAGGGGGCACCTGCATAAGCGGTAACTGATGCCGTGCTGATAATGGAGCTTCCCGGTTTGAGATGGGGCAGGGCTGCTTTGGTTAAGTAGAAATGAGGAAAAATGTTCGTACGGTACGTGTCCTCTAGCTGTTCATTTGTAATATCCAGAATACAGGTTTGCGGGAATTGCACGCCTTGATTGAGCACCAATATGTCAAGACAGCCATAGCATTCCAAGGTCTGGCGAACAATTTCTGAGGAGAACTCCGGCTTCCTTAAATCACCTTCAATCAGCAAACAGCGGCCTCCGTATTTCTCAACCATTTGCTTTGTCGCAAGTGCGTCTTCTCTTTCGTAGAGATAGACAATCGCCACATCAGCGCCTTCTTTGGAAAAACCGATGGCAACCGCACGGCCAATTCCGCTGTCACCGCCTGTAATGATGGCCACTTTACCTTTCAGCTTACCGCTGCCCTTATATTCGGGGTTATCCGAAATAGGTGTAGGATTCATTAAATACTCAAGACCAGGCTGCTGATCTTGATGCTGGGGCGGGAAAGTAATGGGAACTTGCTTACATTTTGTCTCCTGACTGTAATAAGGATAAATCGGGATCATTTTGTTCCTCCAAACAAACCAAGTTACTACAGGATATTCACCTAATCCTTGGAAGGTGTTATGTTTGCCTATACATCCCATTGGGTATTCACATACGCTAACGCATGCATTAAATTACTTTTTTAACAAAGGAGTAATTTCAAATGACAAAATCGAATCGGGGATTTTTCCCTCAAGGTGGCGGATTCCCACCGCCTCGCCCGCCATGGGGCTGGCAGCCGCAGCCATGGGGTTGGCAACCACCTCGTCCACCATGGTGGGGCTGGGGGCCGCCACCGCGTCCGCCATGGGGAGGTCCATGGGGGCCTGGCGGTCCTGGAGGACCTGGACAATGGCCTGGCGGACCAGGAGGACCTGGTCAATGGCATGGTGGACCTGGAGGTCCAGGTGGTCCTGGTGGTCCTGGCGGAATGCCGGGCGGACCAGGCGGAATGCCGCCAGGACCAAGGAGTAACCGAAATAAATAAGTAATAGAGGTTGCCATGATAGGCAACCTCTATTTTTTTGTGCAACGATTACGGAACATACTTCAGCGTCTCTTTCGCGAAAGCAATCCATTCACGCGTGGCATACGACAGGTAGCTGTCCCGACGCCAGATCATGGCAAGATGCCACGGAATGATTGGTGAGATTAGCGGGATGACCCGCAGACGTTTCTGATCTAGTTCCTTACAGACCGCTTCAGGCAGGAGAGCAATGCCCAAATTCGCCGCCACCATTTCGCTGATAAAATCCCACTGCGTGCTTTTGTACACGACATCCGGCTGGAATCCAAGCTTCTCGCATTCCTCAATAATCCGGTCATGCAGCGTAAAGTCTTCATGGAACAGCAGGAAGGGCTCTTCCTTTAACGCAATGAGAGACACCTCGTCCCGATTCGCGAGCTTATGCGAGGGAGGGATAACAAGCATCAGATTTTGGCGTAAGAAACAAAACGATTCAAACTTTTCCTCATTAGTTGGCAGTAAAATAACCCCGATATCCAGTTCCCCTGAGCCTACATCGGCTTCAACTTTTTTGGCTCCATGCTCGAACAGCTGCATCGTAATTTTGGGGTATTTCTCCCGAAACTTTCCGATAATGCGAGGGAAGAAAGTAACGCCTACCATCGGAGGAAGGCCAATTCGGATATGGCCCGCCTTCAGCTCCATTAATTCGGACAGGCTGGAGTTCATATTGCTGAACGACTGGACCATTTGCTGAGCTTGCGTCAACAGAATAGAGCCGGCATCGGTTAACGCAATTCTTTTTCCGGTACGCTCGAACAAGACGACGCCAAGCTCCTCTTCGAGGTTTTTGATCATTTTGCTAATGGTCGGCTGAGTGATATAGAGGGATTGAGCTGCCTTCGTGAAGCTTTGCAGGCGGGCAACCTCAACAAAATATTGTAAATGTCGGATATCCAATCGTAAACTTCTCCTTATCCATAGATAAATGGAATGAAAAACATTCTGTAAATGTATTTTACCTATGATAATGGCTACTGTACACTTCCATTAAAGGGAGTTGGCTGTTATGCGTTTCTTATCGAAAATCATCATTCAAATCTTGTTCTTTATAGTATTCTCATGGATTATGAACCGGCTTGTCCTAGGGCTTCACATACCGGTCCCTGGCAGTATTCTAGGCATGATCTTATTGTTTGTAATGCTTCAAATGAAGATTATTCCCCGCAAATATATAGAATCCGGTTCGGATTGGCTTATTGCTACGATGCTGCTCTTTTTTATCCCGCCTGCCGTTGGAATAATAGGGTACCGTCAGCTCATCCTTAATGAAGGTGTCCAGATTGCTTTAGTTATTGGATTAGGGACAATTATCGTTATGTTGTGCAGTGGATTGGTTGCTCAGCAGGTTGCCAAGCGGAAGGAGGGCTCGCGGTTATGATAATTGCAGCAGTAAGCTTGCTTATTACGATCATTGTGTATGTAGCTGCAAAAAGGATTTATAAGCAAAAAAGTCATATGCTCTTATCACCAATTATACTTACGCCAGTCGTGCTGATCATCCTGCTGGTGGTCACGAGAACCAGTTATGATGATTATAATGCCGGTGCACATTGGCTGTCTGATATGTTAGGCCCCGCAACAATAGCTTTTGCTATTCCGCTGTCGAGACATTATGATCTGATAAAGAAACATGCAGCTCAGATTATTGTGAGTGTATTAGCGGGATCAGCGACGGCTGTCGCATCCTCCTTATGGCTTGCAAAAGGATTAGGCTTAAACGATAAAATAACATACAGCCTGATTCCTCATTCTGCAACCACACCTATTGCGATGAATGTGTCGCAATCGATCGGAGGGATTCCGACAATTACGGCTGTTGCGGTGATGATTACGGGTATTTTCGGCTCAATAATTGGTCCGCTTATGATACGTCTGTTCCGGATTAGAAATGCTGTTGCACAAGGTGTGCTGCTTGGTACAAGTGCACATGGAGCCGGTACATCCAAGGCATTTGAGCTGGGTAGCATTTCCGGTACCGTATCCAGTGTGTCCATGATTTTAGCCGCCGTTATAACGTTATTCTTGACGCCACTTGTGCTGGGGCATTAATGCTGCTATTGTTACATCCGAAAGGGAGAATTCATGTGCAAAAATTATCGAAACAACAGACCGTTTTCCTTATTATATTTCTGGTTTTGGTCTGGGGTATTAATTGGCCCTTATCCAAATATGCGTTAGATTACATGCCGCCTGTACTGTTCTCCGGAGTCAGAACTTTACTAGGTGGTGTGCTTCTCCTTGTTGCTGCGATTCCTAGATACCGCCGTTTACGGTTTAAGGAAACTTGGTTTATTTATGTGGTATCTGCTATCGTCAATGTTGTGCTGTATTATGGTCTGCAAACGATTGGTATTCAATATTTGCCTGCCGGATTGTTCTCGGCGCTCGTATTCTTGCAGCCGGTTCTTGTAGGTATTTTCTCTTGGTTATGGCTCGGTGAGCTTATGAACGGGTTGAAAGTGACGGGTCTTGTTCTGGGCTTTGCTGGTGTGGGGGTTATATCTAGTGGAGCAAGCGGCGCATCCGGCCATATCTCCATTGCAGGTGTTCTGCTCGCACTTGGATCTGCGCTATGCTGGGCGCTTGGCACCATCTATGTGAAGAAATCCAGTGCTAAGGTAGACAATATATGGTTAGTTACCCTTCAGTTAATGATCGGCGGTTTATTCATGACAGGACTTGGTACTGTGACGGAAAGCTGGTCGGATGTGGAATGGAGCGGCGGGTTTATCGCCAGCCTGTTATTTATTTCGATCTTTGTTATTGCACTTGGCTGGCTTGTCTTCTATAAGCTGATGGATTCCGGGGAAGCGAGCAAGGTAGCCTCGTATACGTTCCTGATCCCGCTTGTAGCGATCTTGATCGGAACGATATTCCTTCATGAACCGTTTACCTTTACCCTTCTGATCGGGCTTGTATTCGTACTTTGCAGTATCTACATGGTGAACCGGCCACGCCGCCTGCAACGTTCTTCTGTATAGAAAAATGAACAAATAAAACCGCCTGGGAGGCGGTTTTATTTGTTCATTTGGATAAATTGATGATCATGAATATCCAGCATTTCATAGGCTTTGCCGACCATATCCCGGTCCCTCTCGAAAAGATGGGTCGCTTTATCGTATATCCCGCTGAATTTCGCTACATGATTTAATTGCTCAACCATAAACTCTGAATTACATAGAACAATAACCTTCTTACTGTAAGCTGTAAGCTCTTGCTGGAACTGTACAGCTCTTTCTGCAACCTCTGGTGAGTAGACAACGGGCTGGCCATCAGAAGTGATCATGCCGCGATGATCAACCAACACATCGAGCTCATCTTTACCAAAAGCGGAACAGATCCCAAGGACGATGGAGGACATGTATTCAACATCCTGCTTGCCGGAAGCTAATCCATTGACCTGGAAGGAGAGTAGTTTCTTGTCTGGATCCAGCGTATATTGAACTCTATCTTTAAAAGGGATGATAAATTCTTTAGGTTGATAGGCTTGAGTAAGAGAGAAGCGTTCAGTTGAGAACAGATACGCTACTGTAATTTGGAGCGCAGCGGCTATTTTCTCAATGTTCAAGATACTGACATTTCGCTCACCGCGTTCAACTCCGCTTATGTAACTCCGATCCAATCCGGCGCGATAGGCGAGATGCTCTTGCGACATGCCGCTCCGGGCCCGTAACTCTTTAATTCGTAGTCCAAACTCGAGGCGAATATCCATAAACAGGACCTCCAGAATCTAGTAGTCTACTTTGAGATTATCTGCTATGTGACTTAAAGTCAACAGACGTATAGGAAGAATCGAGATATCATAAAGTGAAGCTCAAATGAAGTACATATTCGTAGGAGGATTCTATGCCACTTATCCAAGTGCGAGAGATCTCGATCAACTATCAGATCTATAATGCCAATTCTAAGATGGAAACCATTGTATGTATACATGATTTGGGGCATAACCAGGATGTATGGGAGCCAATCCTTCCTTATATCCAGCAGCATTATCGGGTTGTTGTGCTCGATCTGCGCGGACATGGCAACACAGAGAGAGGTACAGAGCAGCTTAGCTGGGATTTATTTATACAAGATTTGTTCCAGTACATTATCAATGTAGAGCTTGGTCCTGTTCATCTGATGGGCCATGGCTTCGGCGCCACATTGGCGGTAAAATTCAGCCTCCAGCATGCAGATCTGGTGAAAAGTCTTATTTTGCTTGCGGTTCCTGCCTTTTTGCCAAGGGAAACGGTCGACTCCGTCATCCAAAGCCGCAAGCAGTTGACGAGCAATGGGAATATGCTTACACTTGCGGAAAGTATGGTGCAGGGGATTTCCAAGCTGCCACCTGACAGCTCATTATTTAAGAAGATGATAATGGCTTATATGTCAGTCCAGCCGGAGACGTATTTTGCAGCTCTTGAATTGTACGCAGGAGCCGGGACGAATGAGGATTTTGCCTCACTCTCTCATCCTACACTAGCCTTGGTTGGTGCCGATGATTCCATCTATTTATCGTCTACTGCTTTATCATCGCAGCTTCTGATGCATTCGTCAGTAATCGTTGTTCCAGAAGCAACAAATATGTTGTTTATCGATCAGCCTCAGTTCGTATCAGATAAGGTCTATGATTTTATCGAGAATCCTTCCGAGGTACTGACGGATTACGCATCCTTTGAATGTCATGTCGCGAAGTATGTAATGCAATACTTTAACGATGCCTTCGAAAAGGTATTAACGAAAAAGGCGGTACAGGTATAACACCTGTATCGCCTTTTTTAATAGAACAGTCCGAGAAGCAAAAATGCTTTTGGGACTGATTAATTTATTCCTATCATTTTTGCTAACCTTAACGATGTGCGACATCGTAAAGCTGCACCAGCATAATAGCCTTAAACAAGATAAGGAATTATTTGACAAAACGGCGCATTCTGTTGTAAAAATATACTAATACAATTTTATAACAAATTGCGATGATGAAGAGAGTAAGCATAACGAATACTCCAGAGAGCTGATGGATGGTGCGAATCAGTGTAGGGATTATACCGAAGTGGGCTTCTGAGCATCCAAACCGAAAGTTAAGTTGAGTAGGCTTTGGCGAAAGTCTCGTCGTTACAAGAGACACGTATTCAAACCTTGAGTAGGTTTCGATACGTTAAAGTGAGTCCGGATCTACATTCGGGCTAATTAAGGTGGTATCACGGGGTTTCTCGTCCTTTTCAGGACGGGAGCCCCTTTTTTATTTATATCGAGGAGGGATAGGATAACATGAGCGACAAGATCGTATTAACCGGAATTAAGCCAACGGGGCAAGTCCATGTAGGAAACTACATTGCCGCAATCAAGCCAGCTTTGCAGATTGCCCAGAATAGCCATTGCACCGCTTTATATTTTGTGGCGGACTATCATGGACTTACGTTCATTCAGAACCGGGAATCATTTAATGAACTTTCATACGGGATTGCCGCGACATGGCTGGCATTAGGTCTGAATCCGGAGAAAGTCATTTTTTATAGACAATCGGATGTACCGGAAATCTTTGAGCTTAGCTGGATCCTGTCCTGCCTTGCACCAAAGGGACTGATGAATCGTGCTCATGCCTATAAAGCTGTCGTTGATAAGAACGAACAACTGGGACTCGATATGGACGCTGGCGTTAATATGGGGTTGTTTACGTATCCGATTTTGATGGCGGCGGATATTTTACTGTTCCAAACCGATGAAGTGCCGGTCGGCAAGGATCAGATCCAGCATGTAGAGATCGCGCGAGATCTTGCAGAAGCTTTTAACAGAAATTATGGAGAAACTCTTAAATTACCTAGCTATATCGTGGATGATCAAACAGCGGTTATTCCTGGATTGGACGGCCGGAAAATGAGCAAAAGCTACAACAATACGATCCCATTGTTCGAATCAGCTGCGAATTTGAAAAAATTGATCAGCAGAATCAAAACAGACTCCACCGCTCCTCATGAGCCTAAAGATCCTGATTCGTCGAATATTTTCTTATTGTACAAAGAGTTTGCATCAGCGGCTCAAGTAGAAGAGTTAAGAGACAATTTCCATAGTGGTATCAGTTGGGGAGACGCTAAGCAAGAATTATACCAAGTCATGAACGCGTACTTGGAGCAGCCGCGGGAAAAGTACCATAAACTTATGGCTTCTCGAGATGAGATTGACGAGATACTAAGTGCAGGAGCCAAGAAGGCAAGGGCGATGGCTCAGCCATTGCTGGAGCAGGTTAAACACAAGATTGGGCGGTATAGGTGAAATATATGTTAAAATATAGCTTCTAAAATAGAAAGTGCCTCCTATCCAAGAGGCACTTTTTTATCTGCTAAATTAACTTGAGATGAGAGAAACTGCTATTTCCTTCGTTATATAGAGTGTGTTGGTTTTATAAATAAAGGAGGACCGTAATTGAGATCGAATGAGGATAACTTTATCCAACGGCTGCAGCGTAAAAAAGAAGATGCATTAGAGTTCATCATTGATAAATACTTACCGCTTATAAAAGGGGTAACTTATAAGGTGCTTTCCCCTTTGGATAACGATGGCATGATAGAGGAATGTATCAACGATATTTTTCTTTCTGTATGGAATAATTCGAGTAAATTTGATGGAGACTCCACTGATTTTAAAAAATGGATTTGTGCGGTTGCTAAGTTTAAGGCTATCGATTACTACAGACGGGCCAGTAAAAAAGTGGAGTTTACCTCAACTGATGTGGAGCGCCAGCATGGGATGTCGGCAGAAGATGAACTTATTATGAGTGAAAATAAAAAGGAACTCATCCAACTCATTAATTTGTTAGAGCCAGTTGATCGGAATATCTTTGTTATGAAATTTTTTCTGGGTTTAAAGACGGACGATATATCCAGCAAACTTGGTCTGACCAGAGCCTCGATAGACAATCGAATCTATAGAGGGAAGAAGAAACTTTATAACAAGGTTAATCCTGGAGGTCAAATATGATGAAGGATATCTATGAATTAATAAATGACATGGACATAGATGAGAACGAATTTGAGGAAATGGAAGCAAGTGAATTAGAACGAACTAAAGTTAAAAGAGTAGTAATGTCCTCTATTCGCCCACGGAAAAGACGATGGTCAAGGAATGCTACGGCAGCTCTTATCTTAGCTGGTTTATCAACTGCCTTATTTGGGATGACGTTCCCCGCTTACGCTAACAGCATCCCTGTAATCGATAATATTTTCAGATTTTTGGATGTGGGAAGATCGGGGCTTTTTGATCACTATAAGGAGTATTCCAGCGCAATGAACATGGCAGAAGAAAATAACGGGATTAAAATCACTATAAATGATGCGGTATTTGACGGCGAAACCGCATTTTTAACTTATTCTTTAGAGAGTAATCAGGATTTAGGGGCTCATCCTATTGTGCACAGTTTATTTGATATGAAGGGTGCAGATGGTGTAGCGGGCAGCAACCAAATATCTAAAGTAGGAAATAACAAATATGTAGGCTTAATGACGGGAACCAGCTTTAGTCAGGATAAGGATCGAGAAACTGCAAATATCAAATGGAATATTGAGACTATATGGAAGCAAGACAGTAAGGAGGAAATAACAGGGGATTGGAATTTTTCGCTGAAACTAAAGGCAACCGAAAGCAGCACACAACGGATTGATCGCAGTATAGAGCACGACGGCGTTACGGTTCATCTTGATAAAATAACGGTCACACCAATATCTTTTATTATTTATTACGATCAAGTGGTTAACCAGAAAGTCAGAGCAAAGTGGGACGCCGTAGATATTGGAATAAAAGTGAAAGATGATTTAGGGAATCCTTATTCAGGTCAAGGTAATGGAGGTGCAGGGGACAAAGAGGGATATAATATGAGCTGGAGTAAAACATTTGAGAAATTAGACCCTAAGGCAACGAAGCTTATTATTACTCCTCAGCTTTCTTTCTATAATCATACCTCTGATAATCATGGTTCAGTGGAAATGACGAGAGAAGGATCGGATACAGAAAGCACGGTACAACAGAGAAAAGATAATGAACAAGAAGAGGTTATACTAGAAGATATCATTGTTGAATTAAAGAAGTGATAAAATAAACAAGCAATCAGACGAGCCGCTGGGCTGTATCAGATTGCTTGTTTTTTTAATACAACCGATTCTTATATCCATCATCAAGCCTTGCAGCAATGACTTCCGGAGTTGCTCCGTCAATCTTCGCATGCTCGGAAATGATCTTAGCTGGCGAAGGCAGCTGCTCTTTGTTTAACCATGTTTCGGGCTTCCAGAGCTGTGAGCGGAAGAAGGCTTTGGCGCAGTGCAAATAACATTCTTCAACCTCAACAATAATTCCGATTAGAGGAATTCGTTCCTTTACAGCCATCAGCTTCAGGAGCTCCATATCTTTCGTAATAGATGCACGGCCATTTATTCGGAGCGTTTCGCCGAGACCAGGGATCAAAAACTCCATACCAATATGAGGATTAGACAGAATATTGCGTAAGGTATCGATTCTTTTGTTACCTGGACGCTCTGGGATTACGAGATGCTTGTCATCCAGGACATGTACAAATCCGGGGGCATCACCTCTAGGTGAGACATCACATTTACCATGAGAATCAGACGTTGAAAGGAAAACAAAAGGTGATTTATTAATAAAGTCCCGACAGTTATGATCAATTGCAGGAATAACCTTATGCTCAACCAGCTCGCTTGGAAAACCAATAAGTGATCGAAGTTCAGCTTCCGTATGAATCATTTGGGTTCTATCTATTCCTATCAAAAGCAGCCACCCTTTCTTTACGTAAATAATATTAGATAATTTTACCATGTAGAGAGCGTGAGGATACAGTCAAACATTGCCAAAATATACGTTGCAAAGTTTATTCTGCCTGCTTGGATGGCGATAATGGAAAGAAAGACATTGCGAAGCAGCAAGAAGTTGTTAAATTTAAAAGTTTAATGACCAAATAGTCAAGTCTGATGATGAATTGTGTGTTACTATAAAGAACTGAAGGATAAATTACATGGGGTTGTCAACGGAGCAAGTTAAGGATAACGTTGTAATATCCGGTAATTATAAAAGTGAAATATTTAAAGAACGGATGGGATCATTTGAGTCAACGTGGATTTAACAATGAATTGCCTGAGAATTATGATGAATTAAAAGCAGCAGCTAATCGATCTAATTGGAGAGAACGTCTGGATGCAGTCGAAGAGCTGGGCCAGTCGAGCCATCCGAAAATCATCGATGTACTAACGCATAGATTGAATAACGATTCCGTGTACACCGTTCAAGAAGCTGCTTATCGTAAGCTTAAGGCATTTGGTGAGGATGTTCAGCTGCCAGCACAGAAAAAAGGCGATCCGATTAAAGGAACCGCAAAAATCCTGATTCGTATTAAGAAAAGCTTGCCAGAAGGTCATTCTTATGAAGAGTTTAAAGAAAAGCTAAGAAAAATGCGACTTGATGTGTATGATGCCTATGATGGTGTCAAGGGCGCAGACTTTGATAACTGGCTGGAATCGACTTGGGCATCTTTATCCAAAAGATAGGTTAGACAAAAACGAAAAGGAGTGTTTATTTGAGAAAACAAAAACCGATGTCGATGGAAGACCTGTTGAAGGATCTTCAAGGACAAAAAAACATGCAGGAAGACCCGAACAATATTTCATTAGACAAATTGTTTAATGGATCGTTTATGAGAAAGCATTCGAGTTTCGATAGTTTTGCGGAGTTTCTGGAAAAAGGTAACTTCCAAGCTTCGACGCAAGCTGAAATTAATAACATCCATGAGGAATTGTTTGATCGTCATGTAGCAAGAGAAACGAAATTTAACAGCTGGAAATCGATGCTGGATACAGCAAATTCGGAATACAAGCCTGTTAACTAAGCAGTAATTCAAGAATAAAAGGATCGAAAAGCCCATCGCTTTTCGATCCTTTTTTATGTTCCGAACATCCTAGATCTTATAACCGAATATTAGGGATAGTTCATTGCATGGCACTCTTCTACTATGGATTTAAGCGTTTACAACCGGAAGGGGAGTTTACGGTATATATCGGTGGTAACTCCAAGGAAGTGCAAGGTGCACTGTTCGAATTAATGGAATAGGAATAGGTCAAGCCGATCCATCAGGATCGGCTCTTTTTATTTGGACCAATAAATGAATTATGAACGCTGTCCCTCAGTTCGGCTTCGGTACTGCCGCGGCGTACAGCCGTAACGCTGGCGGAACACGGTATTGAAATAACTAAGGCTGTTAAACCCTACATCAAGGGCAACCTCCATAATTTTCGCATCGGACTGCCGAAGGCGATTGGCCGCCAGTTGTACGCGGTAATTATTCATGTATTCGATTGGACTTTTTGTTGTTATCCGTTTGAAAAATCGGCAAAAATAAGATTCGCTCATTCGCGCAAGCTCAGCAAGCTTTTGCAAGGGGATAGGATCGGCGTAATGCTGCTCGATATATTCGATTACAGTCTTTAGCCTTTCAATCCGATACCCTTCCTGCTCAGGCTTTGCCCGGGCAGCCGTTCCGCCGAGGTTGATCAGCCTAGATATAATGCCATACAGCAATCCTTTAATCGTAAGCTCCGGAGCCATTAGACTCATACGATTAACGGCAAACAGTTGATCCAACAGGATCAATAAATCATACATGTTTCCAGGCTCTCGCCGCAGATGAACAGGTACATCATATCTTCTCTCCAATACAGGAGAAATATAACGGTCAAATAAATAATCAATTGATCCGCTGTTGAACAAGCTGGAATGAAACACGACAGCGGAGAAGGAGCATGGCTGATCTCCAACAACATACCCTGAGTGCAATTCCCCTGAATTTACGAAGATCGCTTCGCCGGTCTGAAGCTCGTAATCATTCATATCGACGCGAAATACAGCCCTTCCTTCCGTCACCATCAGAAGCTCCAGTTCATCATGCCAATGCAGGTCGAGCAGTGGTGCATCCGGTGGGCAAGTGATGTCATACAAGCTTACCGGATAGATCGGATTGCCATGTTTTCGCGCTTCTTTTAGTCTTGATTTATCCATTTATAAGAACTCCTAACGATTCGGACGACAAATGTCAAAATCGTGATAATAATGGGCAATATTTAGGCAGAGTTAAACAAGATAAGACAATATTATTATAACATAACCGCTTACAAGGTACGAGAAGCTACTAAGTGGGCAAACTTATGCTGGGAGGTTCAATTCAATGAAATTTACAGATGGTTATTGGCAAATTCGCGAAGGCGTAGAGATGCAGCATCCGGTAGATGTACGTGAAGTGAAAGAAAAGAACGGCAAGCTGACAGCTTACTGTGCAACGAAGCCGATTAATATTAAAGGGGATACGCTGAACGGCACCCTGCTGACAGCTGAGATCAGTTCTCCGATTCCAGACGTTATCAAAGTACGCTGGATCCATCATGCGGGCGTTAAACAAATTGGCCCAGAGTTTGAAATTAACGAAGATGCTAACCATAACGTTACTGTTGAAAGTGACGAGCAGTACACAATCCTGACAAGCGGCGGCCTGCAGGCTCGCATTCGCAAATCGCCATCATGGGGCCTGGAGTTCCACCAGAATGGCCGTAAGATGACAGGCACAGCGCATAAAGCCGCTGCATATGTGAAAGACGAAGGTAAAGCTTACTTCCGCGAAATGCTTGATCTTGGTGTTGGCGAGCAAGTATACGGACTTGGCGAGCGCTTTACGCCGTTCGTCAAGAACGGGCAAGTTGTAGACTCCTGGAATGAGGATGGTGGTACAAGCTCTGAGCAAGCTTACAAAAACGTACCTTTCTATCTGTCCAGCGCAGGCTATGGCGTATTCGTTAACCATCCGGAACGCGTATCATTTGAAGTAGGTTCTGAAGTTGTATCGAAGGTAGGCTTCAGCGTACCAGGCGAGTATCTGGAATACTTCATCGTTGGTGGTAAAACATTGAAGGACGTTCTTGACAACTACACGAAGCTGACTGGTAAGCCAGCATTGCCGCCGGCATGGTCGTTTGGTCTTTGGCTGACTACGTCCTTCACAACGGATTATGATGAAGCGACAGTTAACAGCTTTATCGAAGGAATGGCAGAGCGTAATATTCCGCTTCACGTCTTCCATTTCGACTGCTTCTGGATGAAAGAATATGAATGGTGTAACTTCGAGTGGGATGCAGATATGTTCCCGGATCCAGTAGGTATGCTTCGCCGCTTGAAAGAGCGCGGACTTCGTATTTGCGTATGGATCAACTCCTACATCGCTCAGAAATCGCCATTGTTCCAAGAAGGTATGGAGAACGGCTACCTCGTTCGCACGAAAGATGGAAGCGTATGGCAATGGGACAAATGGCAAGCGGGGATGGGCCTTGTTGACTTCACGAACCCGGATGCCGTGAAATGGTTCAAAGGCCATCTGAAACGTCTGATGGACATGGGCGTTGATTGCTTCAAAACAGACTTCGGCGAGCGGATTCCAACGGATGTTGTTTACTTCGATGGCTCTGATCCGATGAAGATGCACAACTATTACACACAGTTGTATAACAAAGCGGTATTTGAAGTGCTTGAGGAAAACCGTGGTAAAAGCGAAGCCATGCTGTTTGCACGCTCGGCTACTGCCGGCGGTCAACAATATCCAGTTCACTGGGGCGGCGATTGCTCTGCGAACTATGACTCGATGGCGGAATCCCTCCGCGGCGGTCTGTCGCTTGGTCTTTCCGGCTTTGGCTTCTGGAGCCATGATATTAGCGGCTTCGAACGGACAGCACCACCAGACATCTACAAACGTTGGGTTGCCTTTGGTATGCTCAGTTCGCATAGCCGTCTGCACGGCAATGAATCGTACCGTGTACCTTGGCTGTTCGACGAAGAGTCCGTTGATGTGCTTCGTTACTTCACCGAGCTTAAGAGCAGCTTGATGCCATACCTGTTCAATCATGCGGTTGAAGCAACGGAGAAAGGACTGCCAATGATGCGTGCGATGGTTCTGGAGTTCCCTGAGGACCCAACTACTCATTATTTGGACCGTCAATACATGCTGGGTGAAAACCTGCTTGTTGCTCCAATCTTCAATACTGAAGGTACGGTTAAATACTATGTACCAGCAGGCAAATGGACAAGCTTGATCGATGGCACTACAGTTGAAGGCGGCAAATGGGTAGAAGAGCATCACGGTTACAGCTCGATTCCATTGCTTGTTCGTCCAAACACGCTTCTTGCGATTGGCAGCGACAACCAAAAGCCTGACTACGACTATGCAGATAACGTTACGCTGCACCTGTTCGAGCTTGAAGACGGTGCAACAGCTACTGCCGTTATCCATGATCTGAGCGGTAAGCCGCAAGCAACTGCAACAGCTGTTCGTACAGGAAGCACAATCGAGATCAGCTATGAAGGCACAGGCAAGCCATGGCATGTTGTTCTGCGCGGTATCGAGCAAGCAGCTTCAGTTGAAGGTGCAGGCACACAAACAAGCCAAGAAGGTTTGAAGCTTACGCCTCATGGACAAAAGATTATTGTTAACCTGTAATTGAATCACGACCAGCCGCTTACTCAATAGAGTAAGCGGCTGTTTGCGAATTCGCTTTATTCGTATAAAAAAGCCCGGAAGGCTTAAGGCTCACGCCTTTCACACTTCCGGACTCCATATTATTTACCGAAACGGAACCAGCCAAGCTTGGTTTCACCTTCGCCTTGTACAACCAGATACACGCTGTGGTGACCGGCGGCTTGCTCAATAGAGCAGGATGCCGTCTGCCAATTCGCTGTACCAGCTTGCAATGTGCAGCTTCCGGTCGATGGACCATCTGGCGCATCCAATCTAATCTCAATGGTTACGGCGCTAACTGCCTGTGCTCTTACTTCAAAGAAGCAGACTTCTTCGCCAAACACGGCATCATCGTAACGGAGCCATGCACCGGAAGCTGTAGTTGCAGCGCTGTCGCCGCCTTCTGTGTTGTCGCTGATGATAACATTGGAATAGTCATCATAGTTCACTGCAGCAGTTACTTGGCACAGATCACGAGGTGGGATCGTTTCGCCAGCAACACTTAATGTTCCTTCCAAGCGGATATCGCCGGAGGATGCACCAACGAGGAACGCATAATTACCTTGCTCGACGCACATTTTGTTTCGTGTTACGTCCCAGAATGCCAGCTCGGAACGGTCCAGCTCGAAGCGGACTTCAGTCGATTGACCAGCAGCCAAAGCCATTCTCTCGAACGATTGCAGCTGTCTGAGCGGACGTTTAACACGTGAATCAAGAGCTCTCGTATAAAGCTGGACAACCTCTTCGCCGTCCACATCGCTGACATTCGTTACACGGAAGTTTACCGTAATCGAATCAGCGGACTGTTCAACGTTAAGAGCTTCATATTGGAATCGGCTGTACGACAAGCCGTGACCAAATGGATAAAGTGGTTTGCCTGCAAAGTACTGATAAGTGCGTTCGCTTTTAATAATATCGTAGTCCATAAACTCGCCAAGCTGATCCGTTGATTCATACCAGGTCATGTTTACGCGTCCTGCAGGATTGTAGTCGCCGAATAAGACATCTGCAAGTGCACGGCCAAGCTCTTGACCTGCGTGTGACATATAGAGGATTGCTGGAATGTTTTGTTGAACCCAAGGTATCGCAAATGGATAGCTGCCAACAATAACTACAACCGTATTTGGATTCGCGGCATGCACTTCACGAATCAATTTTTCTTGATAAGCAGCAAGTGTTAAGTCAGGACGGTCAATGGTTTCTTTGCCGTTAATGAGCGGGTGGTTACCTACAACAACGACAGCAACCTCAGCATGACGGGCAGCTTCTACAGCTTCCTCAAGGCCGTCGGTTTCTTTTACTACTGCGAATGGATCGGCAATAATAGCATCGCCGTCTTGTACTTCAAGAGCACCGGTCTCGGCGTTAACCGTAACAGGACGGTTGTTCCAAGTGGTGAAGGTTACAACATTCTCATCTTGCTGAGGGCGAACATGGAACACTTCTTTCGTGAACCATTCCCAAATATGCTCAGAGGATGCTGTCACTTTCTCATCATCCGTTGATAAATACAGCTTGTTGTTCTCCGCAACGATCGTATGGCTGTCCCAGCCCCAGTCCGTTGTCTCGAACAAATCTGCTGAGCTGGATGCTTGTGAATTAGCAGCAAGTGGATTATTCTCGCCATCTGTGACCGTTATGAAGCGGCCATTTTTAAGTGATTTCAGCTTTACACGATTGCTTGCGGTAGCAAGGCTTACGGTTTGCTCAGGACCATTCATTTTGGCTTTAATGCCTTCAAATGGTGTAATGGCATATGGCATCAAGCCGCTGTACCAATCGCGGTATACAATGCCGGCAAGCGGGCCGATAACCGCAACCTTGGACAATTTATCCGACTGCAGCGGCAGGATGCCGTCATTTTTAAGCAGCACAATGCTTTTACGGACCGAATCCAGTGCAAGCTCAGCATGTTCAGGCTTCATAATAACGGAATCATCAATCGCCGCATAAGGGTTGCGGGATGCAGGATCAAATTCGCCAAGGCGGAACCGGACACGGAACGTATTGCGAAGCGCGATATCCAGGTCGTTCTCCGTTAACATGCCATCTGTAAGGGCGTCACGGATAGCTTGCTTCGAGATCGGATGATCATCGGTAATACTGTCTACACCAGCTTTGATGGTCAGGGCTACAGCTTCCTTATACGTATCCACGTATTTATGATCATTCACTGTGCCAAGTACATCGCCCGCATCACTGACAACAAAACCGTTCATGCCCCATTCCCGTTTGACGATTGTATTTACGTCAGTATTAAGGTTGGCAGGGACACCATTCACAGAGTTGTAAGCCGTCATCATCGACAGTGCTCCACCTTCTTTGAATGGAATTTCGAAGGCTTTCAAATAGTATTCATGCTTGTTGCGTGGATCCAGGCTGACGGAGCATTCACCGCGGTTAATCTCGTTGTTGTTGCCGATAAAATGCTTAAGCGAAGCGACTGCTTTCACATAGAAAGGATGGTCGCCTTGAATACCTTGAGTGATTGCAGCTGACAGCTTGCCAGTCAGATGTGGGTCCTCACCGTAAGCCTCTTCGGTACGGCCCCAGCGCGGGTCACGTTCCATATCGACAGTAGGCGCCCATAAGGTCAGACCGTTATGTGTAGGATTCTGGTGATAGAAGCCGCGGGCTTCATCGCCAATCACGCTGCCGATTTGTTTCAATAAATCTTTGTCCCATGTACAAGCAAGACCAATTGGCTGAGGGAATGTAGTTGCTTCGCCAAGCCATGCCATACCGTGTGCAGCTTCGGTTCCGTGCTTGTATGCTTTGACGCCAAGATGTGTGATCTCGTCCTGGTATTGGCACATCAGATTGATTTTTTCCTCGAGTGTAAATCGATTAACCAAATCATTAACACGCTGCTCAAGTGGCAGGTCGGGGTTTTGGAATGGATAATTCTGAGTCATTAAAAAGGTCAGCTCCTTTAAATTGTAAGGGGTTTCAACGATTCTAACATGCGGGAGTTCCAGTTCATACCCGAACAATTGGAGATAAAATCCCTGTACAATTAGCGTTTAAACGCCTAGAATGTAAACGCAATCAAATTTTCTGTTCTGGTGACAGGGGGCTGGCAAGATGTTTCATATGTTCTCACACCTGCTTAATAATGTGAAACTGAGAACAAAGCTCATCCTATCCTGTATCGTAGTCCTCTTCATTCCAATTCTCATTGTTGGCGTGTTCCTGACTAACGAGCTGCGCAATATGGCGCTGGATAATGCGATGGAGCAGACACATACAAACGTACAACGCGTAAAAGCAAGAACGACTGAGCTGATGAATGTCGCTTATGACAGTGCCTATCGTTTGGAAAATAACGGACGGCTGGAGACCGTTACGAACCGCCGTTATGAATCCACCTATGAAGTGGTAGCCGCTTACCGGGAGTACACCGACTTCAATGAGATCCGCCAGCAGCATGATGAAGTGGCGAATATCCGGTTCTATATGGAGAATCCAACGATGCTCAATAACTGGGACTTTATCCAGCCGGACAAGTCCATTAAGGAAGCGGCTTGGTATAAGAACGCATTGACACCCGGAAGTGGGGTAAACTGGTATTACCTTGAAGACGAGCGGGATAAACGGAATTATCTGAGTCTGGTGCGCGAGATTATTTTTGCAGACAACAATACAAGTGGTGTCCTCGTCATTACTTTAAATATGTCGATGATGAACAGTATCTTGAATCAGGAGTCCTTTGAGACCATGATTGTTGATGATAATAACCAGATTGTTGCGGCTAACAGGACAGGGAGAACCGGTAAAACGCTGCAGGAAATTGATTTCGAGCAAAGTATTGTACAGGAGAAAAGCGGCATGTACTCGGCGGATATCGACGGCCAAGCTTCTCGCGTACTGATTGAGCCTCTTGTACCGGAATCAAGCGGCAACACGCTTCGGATCATCTCGGTCTTCTCTGTAGATACCATCGTGAAGGATGCCAATCACATTAAATCATTGGCGTTTACGGTTATTTCAATCAGTTTGATTATCGCTATATTTCTCATTATCGGGGTATCCACCATTATTACGAAGAGGATGCTTCGGTTAAGCAAGCATATTACGAAGGTTGCGACAGGCAAGCTGGATATCGTGATGGAAATTGACGGCAAGGATGAGATTGGCCAGTTATCCCGGCAATTTAACTCCATGGTATCGAGCATTAATGGTCTGGTAGAAGAAGTGCAGGAAACGAACAAGATGAAGAACCTGCTTGAATCCAAGCAAAATGAAATCAAGCTGAAAATGATGGCGAGCCAGATTAATCCCCATTTCCTGTTTAATGCGCTGGAATCGATCCGGATGAAAGCTCATTTGAAAGGGGAAAAGGAGATTTCCCAAGTTGTCCGTCTGCTCGGCAAGCTGATGCGGCGTAGTATTGAGGTGACGCAGCGCATGACCTACCTTGCTGACGAGATGGATATTGTCCGTTGTTATTTGGATATTCAGAAATTCAGATACGAGGATCGTTTATCCTACGAGCTTCATATCGATCCGATTGTGGAGAAAGTATCGATTCCACCTCTGATCATTCAACCGCTGGTTGAGAATGCCGTAATTCATGGCTTTGAGAATAAGGCGGAGGGTGGCGTTGTGATCGTTCGCGCAACTAGTGAAGGTGATCTTGTCCGGATCGAAGTGATTGATAATGGGGCAGGAATGACGCAGGAGAAAATCGATAGTGTAGCTGACCAATTAAGCGAAACGGAAGACGCTGAGAACAATAGAATTGGACTACGTAATGTTCATCTTCGGCTGCAGTTGACCTACGGCCAAGAGCATGGCCTTCAATTCGAGAGCGAACCAGGTATAGGGACAAAGGTTTCCTTTACCTTACCTTTTGGGGAGGATTTATATGTATAAAGTATTACTAGTAGACGATGAACCGATGATCCGCGAAGGTCTTCGCACCTTGCTCGAATGGGAGAGCCTTGGCTACGAGGTTGTAGATACGGCAGCTAACGGAAAAGATGCTCTTCGCAAATGCGAGCAGTATGAGCTGGATCTCATTATTGCCGATATCCGAATGCCGGAGATGAACGGGCTTGAGCTGATCAGGACCATTCGAGAAAATGGCGGCAATATGCATGTGCTGATTTTAAGTGGTTATGCAGATTTCGAATATGCCAAGCAGGCTATTGTCCAGCGTATTGATGGCTATTTACTTAAGCCCGTAGATGAGGATGAGCTGATTGACTATTTGAATTCCTTGAAGAAAGAGCTGGATATCGAATATGAAACGCGGCAGAAACAGCAGGATATGCGTCAAGGGAATGTAGAGGAGGATTTGAAGCAGCTCCTTGCTCAAGGCAGTTTAGGCAATGTGTCACAGCTGCAAACATCCCTTGATTGGAAGGAGTACGAACTGCTCCTGATTAAAACGCATGAACGAAGTGAAGAGGATATGGCAGGACATGCCCAGATCAAGCGCAGACTCTCCGAACGGGTTGAGCAATCCGGGGCAGGACTGGCCATTGGGATGGAGCCTTACATGCTAATCTTGTTGAACAAAAGCCTGGACAATGAGGCCTTCTGTCGTGATGTGTATGCGATTATTGCCGATGCCTGTGAAGAGCATGCTTCTGACTTTACGGTCGTGTCAGGCGGTAAGGCAGCTGCTGGTATAGCTGATCTCCCAGGTGCTTATCAGAAAGCGCTGGAACGGATGAAGTTTAGGTTCTTCCTGGAAGGCGGTAAGATCATGCAGGAGGATATTCTGCAGCCTGTAAGCATCTACGAAACCAAACTTGACTGGACGGGGACTGCAGAGAAACTGTATCTGGCTCTTGAAATTGTGAATAGGGATGCTATCCGACAGCTCATCGAAGAGTCCGCCGAAGCGATGAAGGCGATGGGATTTGGAGAAGCTGAGATTAAGGCTGCTTTTGTAGAATTGGTATCGGTTGTTCTCGATAAGCTTGCTTCCAAGCGCCCGGAGCTTCCGGTCCGTGAATACCGTCTACGGATTCCTGAGCTGTACCGTGAATACCGATTCAACTCCCTTACTAGACGGGTCACCGCGATTATCGAAGAGATTGCTGATTCCCTTGATAATACTTCGGCGGACAAGCAAATCAAGCGTATGATCGATCTCATTCACCGGAATTATAAAGAGAACCTCAAAATGGAGACGCTTGCCGAACTATTTAATTACAACAGTGCTTATCTCGGCAAGCTGTTTAAACAGGTTACAGGGGAAAACTTCAACACGTATCTGGATAAAGTACGAATGGAACAAGCGAAAATATTACTTGAGCAAGGGCTTAAGGTCTATCAAGTCGCGGAGATGGTTGGTTATGCAAACGTCGACTATTTCCACAGCAAATTCCGCAAGTATGTAGGTTCTTCACCGTCTGTTTACAAGAAGAAAGAATCCTAGAACGAACGCATGTTTTTCTCTCCCCTGAGAAAAACATGCGTTTTTTAGTGATTGAATCCGCTTACACTAATTTTTATATGATTTTATGCCAAATCCTTTGGGTACCGGAATCTGCCATGAATCCGTTATCATAAATGCATAAGGCAGGAGGGATACCGATGAAAGCGGTCACAACTAGCGTTCAACAGCAGACGCGCAAGTTAAAGAGAGAGAGAAATTTTTGGAGAACAGCTATCCGTAACAAATACTTATACATGATGTCGTTGCCTTTCATAATCTGGGTATTCGTATTTAGTTATTATCCATTATGGGGCTGGACAATGGCCTTCCAGAAGTACAAGCCAGCCAAATCATTTGGCGAGCAGGATTGGGTAGGCTTCGATCAATTTAAAACGCTCTTCCAGGATGATACATTCTACTTAGTTATGCGAAATACACTTGCGATGAGTTTTATGGGGATTATTGCAGGCTTCGCAGTACCGATTATATTCGCAGTCTTACTTAATGAAGTTCGGAGTATGGCGTTCAAACGGTTCGCCCAAACGATCTCATATTTGCCTCACTTTGTATCCTGGGTCGTTGTTGCGGGCATCGTGACTAAGATGCTGTCCGCTGATCATGGCACAGTCAATGAGATTCTCATGTGGCTTGGGCTCATCGATCAACCGATTCAGTTTTTAGCACATGGCCATTACTTCTGGGGAATCATAACAATCTCTGATGTGTGGAAAGAGATGGGCTGGAATACGATCATCTATCTCGCAGCCATTGCAGGCATCAGCCAAGAAATGTACGAAGCAGCAAGAGTAGATGGAGCAAATCGTATTAAACAGATATGGCACATTACTTTGCCAGGTATTCGTTCAACGATTGTCATCCTGCTAATTATGTCGATTGGTCACTTGATTCAAATCGGCTTCGAGAAGCAGTTCCTGCTCGGCAACAATCTCGTTCGTGATTACTCACAAGTCCTTGACTTGTATGCACTTGAATATGGATTGCAATTGAGTCGTTATTCGTTTGGTACAGCGGTTAATATTTTCAACTCGGTTGTTAGTATCATCCTGCTGTTTACCGCTAATGGATTGTTCAAAAAAATTACTAAAGAAAGCATCATGTAAGGGGGAGTGCAACCATGAAAACAAAAGGACTATTGGGCGGCGCGCCTCTGTCAGACCGGCTACTAAGTGTAATCGTATATGTATTCGTGATTTTCGTTATGATCGCCACTTTGTATCCGTTCCTGAACGTGTTTGCTCTTTCATTCAATGATTCTGTAGACAGTGTAAGAGGCGGTATTACGATCTTCCCACGTGACTTCACTTGGGAAAACTATAAAGTTATTTTCTCCTTCAGCGGCTTGATTACCGGATTCAAGATTTCCGTACTCCGGACAGTAGCTGGTACGGTGGTTGGTCTGATCAGTGCCTCCATGCTCGCGTTTACGCTGAGCCGGCCGGATTTCCAGGGACGTAAATTCGTCTCGGTCTTCCTGGCACTGACCATGTATGTATCAGGCGGATTAATTCCAGTCTACTTCCTGATTCGTGACCTGCACATGATGAATACATTCTGGGTGTATATCCTTCCAGGTCTCGTAAGTGCCTTTAACGTATTCGTTATCCGTTCCTTTATGGATGGAATCCCGTTTGCCCTGCAAGAGTCTGCCAAGCTTGATGGTGCAAATGATTTCACAATCTATTGGCGCATTATTCTTCCAATGTCGAAGCCGGCGCTTGCAACAATCGCATTGTTCCTGGCCGTTGGACAATGGAATTCCTGGTTCGATACCTATCTGTACAACGGTTCGAGCGAAGCCTTAACAACCTTGCAGTTCGAACTGATGAAAGTACTGCAAAGTACGACATCAGGTAATAACGTGGACATCCATAATTCGAACATGACACAAATGATGTCTACTGTCTCGCCTGAATCCGTAAAAATGGCGATTACCATCGTCGTTACCGTTCCAATCCTGCTGGTCTATCCTTTCTTGCAAAGGTATTTCGTCAAAGGGATGACATTAGGCGCCGTAAAAGGTTGATCTAATGATTAGAAGTGGTATTCCTGGGGAAACCCGTTAATACAATATGGATTTCATAAATATATAGGAGGGTTATTTTATGAATCAAATCAGCAAGTGGTCAAGCCTCGCATTATCAACTACATTGGTTGCAGGTTTGCTGGCTGGATGCGGCAGCAATAACAATAATGAAGACAATGCAGCTAGCCCAGACACAAGCAGCAATACAGGCACGGAGTCGGCTGCACCAGAAGATACTTCGCCGCTCACATTGACGTATTACAGTGAAGATCCATCACCGAACTGGGCGAACATGCAGGACGAAATCGGTAAAAACCTTACAGAGAAAACAGGTATTACTCTTGATGCAGAATTCGCAGTAGGTGATGCGGTTCAAAAATCGTCCCTGATCGCGGCAAGTGGTGAATATCCGGATCTGATCAGCGCTAAACAAAGTATCGCCAAATTTGTTGACGCTGGCGCTGTACTCGATTTGACTGATCTTATTGATAAATATGCTCCAAACCTGAAAAAGCTGTTTGAAGGTAATATGAGCCGTCTTCGTTACAGCGATGATGACCATGCGATTTATGTCATTCCATCGTATAACGGTATTGGACAGGAATACTTCAACGCTGGCGGCGGCTTTGAGCTGCAGCACCGTGTTGTAAAAGAGCTGGGCTACCCACAAATCCGTACAGTCGCAGACTATGAGAAAGCGATTAAAGACTATCTTGCTCTTCATCCAAAAGATGAGAATGGCAACCCGAATATCGGTCTGACACTGAATGCTGATGACTGGCATATGTACATCTCGGTAACAAACCCAGCATTCCTTGCAACTGGCGGTTCGGATGATGGCGAGTTTAACATCAATGTGGATACACAAGAAGTAACGTACCACTTCCGTCGTCCAGAAGAGAAAGAATACTTCAAATGGCTGAACCATATGAACGCTGAAGGCTTGCTCGATCCAGAAAGCTTCGTTCAAAAATACGATCAATACAAAGCGAAAATCGCTTCGGGCCGTGTTCTTGGCTTGATTGACCAAGATTGGGATTATGGCGACGGCGAGAAAGCTCTGAAAGCAGAAGGCAAATTCGAGTATGGCTATGGCCACTATCCGGTTACAATGTCTGAAGACATCAAAGAAGCATCGTTCTGGCCAACAGGCTTCATGGCGGGCAGCGGTGTAGCGATCTCCGTAGACAATCCGGATCCTGTTCGTACAATTAAATTCCTTGACTACCTTGCTTCCGATGAAGGCCAAGTGCTTATGAACTGGGGTATTGAAGGCAAGCATTACAATGTCGTTGATGGCAAACGCGTTATTCCACAAGAAGTTAACGATCGCAAAATCAATGACGCAACAAACTTCACTAAAGAAACAGGCATTGGTCTTTACAACCTGCTGAGCGGCCACTACGGTGACGGCGTAAAAGATCCAAGCGGCAACTACTACACAACAAACTTCCCAGAGCAAATCGAAGCTGGCTTTAACGATGTAGAGAAAGAAGTTCTTAAAGCATACAATTCGACAACTTGGAAAGATCTGTTCCCTAAAGAAGAAGAGTTCAAAATTAAGCCTTGGGGTGCAGCTTGGAACATTCCAGTTCCTGGCGATAGTGAAGCAGTAGTTATCGAGAAGAAACTGACTGATATTACTTGGAAACGTATTCCTGAAGTAATCTTGGCTAAACCAGCAGACTTTGATAAAATTTGGGATGCATACCAACAAGAGTTGGTTAAGGCTGATGTAGAAAAAGCAGAAAGCATCCGTGAAGATCTGGTTAAAGCACGCGTTAAATTGTGGAACGAATAATACGGTTGTAACGATGAGAGAGCCCGATTAATGCGGGCTCTCTTTGGCATCGTAATGGATGGAGGATGAACGATGGGCGGAGAGATAGTGAAGGATTGGAAGCTTTGGTATGAGCAACCTGCGGCAGTATGGGAAGAAGCGCTGCCGATTGGGAATGGACGTATCGGCGGGATGGTATTTGGCGGTACAGATACGGAACAGATATTGTTGAATGAAGACACCTTATGGGCTGGTTTTCCACGAGATCAGATTAACTATGAAGCTCAACGTTATTTGGCTAAAGCACGGCAGCTCATATTTTCCGGGAAATATGAAGAAGCTGAGGCGTTAATTGAATCGACCATGCAAGGGCGAGATGTAGAGCCGTATTTGCCGCTTGGAGGTCTGTCGATTATTCGGCTTGAGGATTCGGATATTGCTTTATCGGATTATCGTCGTGAGCTTCAACTGAATGATGGGATTGCATCTGTTAGCTATCGTGATGGGGAAGTAGAGGTTCGTGGTGAATATTTCGTTAGTACGCCAGATCAGGTGCTGATAGTGAGATACAAAGCTTCTGAAGGTACGATGAACCGTGATCTTGCTTTGGATTCGCTGCTTCACTATCGGATTGAGCAGGCTGAAGATGACGTATTGTGGCTCATTGGACAAGCACCAAGCCATGTGGCAGGTAATTATCATAAAGATCATCCTCTGGATGTTCTCTATGAGGACGAACTTGGACTGCCGTTTGAAATCCGCCTTCAAGTGGAGACAGATGGGTCATTAAGTAACAGTGAGAGCGTTCTGCAAGTTCGTAATGCCACTTACTTTAATGTGTATTTGGCTGGAGAAACAGGTTACGCAGGCTACAACATGTCTCCTGATCATAAAGCATGCTCAGTACGTTGTACTGATCGGCTTCAAGCTGCTGCTGCACTTGGATTTGAGGCCCTTCGCGAACGTCATACAGCGGATCATCGTGCACTGTTTGACCGAGTATCCTTTTCTTTAACAGAAGTGGAGTCAGAAGACGATAAGCCAACTGATCAGAGACTGACTGATTACCAGGCAACTAAAAATGATCCGCATTTGGAAGCGCTATATTTCCATTACGGCAGATATTTGCTGATGGGAAGCTCAAGGCCGGGTACACAGCCAGCTAATCTTCAAGGCATATGGAATCCTCATGTTTCGCCGCCGTGGCATAGTGACTACACGATAAACATCAATACACAGATGAACTACTGGCCAGCGGAAGTATGTAATTTAAGCGAATGTCATGAGCCGCTCTTTACAATGCTGGAAGAGATGAGCGTGGTTGGCTCCCGTACAGCGAGAATCCATTATGGTAGCCGGGGTTGGACAGCGCATCATAATGTAGACTTGTGGCGGATGACGACACCAACTGGAGGAAGTGCAAGCTGGGCATTCTGGCCTCTAGGTGGAGCATGGCTTGTCCGGCAGGTATGGGAAAGCTACTTGTATAACATGGACAAAGTATTCCTGGGTGAAAAAGCATATCCGCTTCTGAAAGGTGCGGCATTGTTCTGTCTGGATTGGTTGGTTGATGGTCCAAATGGAGATCTGGTTACGAATCCTTCCACATCACCGGAGAATAAGTTCCTAACTGCTGATGGTGAGGCATGTAGTGTATCGTTTGGATCCACGATGGATATCGCCATTATCCGAGACTTGTTCCAGAACTGTCTAGAAGCAATTAATGTGCTTGAAGTCGACGAGTCAACGTTCCGTGATGAGCTTCTTGCCGCGCTTGATCGACTGCCTGCCTATAAGATTGGTCGTCACGGCCAGCTGCAAGAATGGTACGAGGATTTCGATGAGAGTGAACCGGGTCACCGGCATGTCTCCCATCTGTATGGTGTGTACCCAGGCAACGAAATTAATGAAGGTACGCCAGAGCTGCTCGCCGCAGTTATTGCTTCCTTGGACCGCAGGCTTGCCAATGGCGGCGGGCATACCGGCTGGAGCTGTGCATGGCTGCTTAATTTGTTCGCCCGCTTGAAAGATGAGAAACAGGCATATGGTGCTGTTCAGACCCTGCTTGCAAGATCAACGTACCCGAATTTGCTTGACGCCCATCCACCGTTCCAGATCGATGGAAACTTCGGCGGCAGTGCCGGCATGGCTGAGCTGCTGCTGCAAAGCCATTTGGGCGAAATTGAGCTGCTGCCTTCTTTGCCAGCTGCATGGGAAGCTGGTCAAATCAATGGCTTGAAGGCAAGAGGTGGATATATCGTTGGAATTCAGTGGGCAGACGGCAAGCTGAAGCAGGCTGTTATTGAGGCGAAGAAAAGCGGCTCATGCAAGATCCGATATACCGAGTCCGTGCAGGTTGAGGATGATCAAGGCACTACGATTGCCCTATTAGATGGAAGGTTTGAAGCGGAAGAAGGGCGCACCTACTTCGTAACTTTGACTTCTGCTGTTTTCTAGAAAAATAGGTGTCACCTCTTAGATGAATGCGGTAACAGTCTCCTCTCTCTAAAAATATGATGCTAGTAACTGCTCATAGCGAGAGAGGAGATTTATAAATGAAGAAGGCAAAAATCAGTTTATCTCCGCCTGAATTCACTTATTTTAACGAGATTAAGTATTCGATAGGCAAGGACCCGCTTGTACGGATCGGTCCCCTAGCGGATCTGGGGGACGGTCAATTCGAGGTCACCCTTTATGTCAAAGGTTTGAAAAAAGCTAAAGCGCTCGCTACACTGATTGCCCCTGATAAAGTGATTGGGGGAATTAACATTCATGTGAAGGTAGTAAATAACGGGAAAGTAGTTAGTCCAATTGAACGTGAATTATCTCCTCAAGAAATAGCAGCTTTGTACAGAATTGCATTCCGTACGAACCGTTTCTTTCATTTTGTTACCTTAAGAAGCATTTTTGGAAATACATTCGTATATCCGGTGTTCCGAATCAGAGTCATTCAGTTCTTCAATGATGATCTGTCTGATTTCTACGGCAACTATAATAACGTAGCAGCACTTGTGTTCCGAAACGTGCTTCGTACTGTTATTGATGACATTCCGATTCAATTATCGACTGATAAGAAGAAGTCTTGCAAAAAGAAGAAATAATATAGAGGAGGGGCTTTCCTTACGTCTTAAATGACAATGGGAAAGTCCCTTTAATATGCTTTATGGATTTGTGATGCTCTCAAAACTAGCCCGTTTTCCTGTAATAGCAGGAAGGCGGGCTTTTGTTTCTTTGATTGGGCAAAAAACTCACTTGCGGACGGGCATACCTGTCAAGTAAATTGAGAGGTATAAAAGCCTTGGAGGACTGAGCTGTAATGCTGACACGATGGTTCCGCCGAATTACACCGGATACGTTTAAACACCGGATACTGCTTTCCTTCCTGTTATTCCTCCTTGTTCCGATCGCGCTGTTATTTCTCTACAATTTCCGGGAGACGGAAGTGCTGCTTCAGCGGAATGCTTCGGACAAAAATATTGAGCAGCTGGAGGGAATCAAGAATGATCTTGTTGATCTAATGAGCCTTGTGATGAAGACAGGGATGCTGCTTGAGCAAGATTCTGTTCTTCGTCAAGTGATGCAGGAGCCGGGGAATTATGATGCCATTAATCGCAAAAGAATCGTAGAAAATAAATTCGCAGGAATTGAAAACAGCTTTTTCCTAACGGGAGCTACGGTGTACTATACCTTAATCGACTTAAAAGGAAACGCTTACACTTCTTATGCGCCAGAGAATTCCTTGAATTACGCGGCTATAAGCTCGGAGGATTGGGTCCAGGAGCTGAAGCGGGAGGGAGGGCAGCGATACATTTGGAAGCCAAATGATGTGTCGACTGTTGTACGGGAGAGAAATGGCGATCGAATGCTCAGCCTTTACGAAGTGATGCGGGACGATGGACTTAAGCCTTTTGCTTACGGACGGTTCAGTATCGATTATGAGGAATGGTTCGCTATCAAAACTACAGGCGGCGAAGGAGAAGGGACTTACTTCTTGCTGGATGCCAAGGGCAATCTCATGCTTCAATCGGATTCCGATGAGCAGGTACCGGCGGATGTAACTACTAGTATCGTTCAAACCGCTCAAAGCGGGGATGCGGACCCTTCGTCCAAATCGATTGTGAATAATCATATGATGTACACCTATAGCAAGATTCAAGAGCTGGACGGGTACTTTGTGAAAAAGGTTCCGCTTTCCTTATTGTTTGAAGAAGTAGACAAGCAGAAAAAACGATTTTTTGCCGCGTACGGTGCCATACTGCTCCTGTTCGTACTTCTGACTTACTTTATTTCATCAACCGTTACCGGACCTTTGAAGCTCCTTCAACGCAAGATGGAAACGACAGTGAAGTCGAATCTGAAGGCGAAGCTGCCGGAGCAAGGAAGGGGCGAGATTCTGGCCTTGACTTCAAGCTTTAACTCTATGATCACAGACATTAATGATTTGCTGGAGCGTTTGAAGCTGGAGGAGCGGCAGAAGCAGTTCGTCAGGTTCCAAGTGCTGCTGGGGCAGATGAATCCTCACTTTCTGCTGAATACACTAAACACAATTAAAAGCATTGCACTAGATAAGGAAGAAGATGATATTTATGAGATTTGCGTAGGGCTTGGGAAGATCTTAGAAACGTCACTGAATATGGAGGTCGACCTTATTCTGCTGAAGGATGAGCTTGTCCTTAATGAATCGTACATGGACATCCAGCGCAAACGGTTTGGGCATGGCATCGAGCTTCGCTATGAGATAAGAGGAGAATTGGAATATGCCTTGATTCCGAAATTTTGTTTACAGCCATTGGTGGAAAATGCGTTGCTGCACGGCTTTGGGCAATCACAGCGTGAAGGACGTATCGATATTCGTGCAACAACAAGGAACAAGCTGTTGATTCTGGAAGTAGAGGATAATGGTATCGGGATGAGGAAAGCGCAGGAGAATCAGTCAACGAGGAAACGAAAGAGCATTGGTGTTCAAAATCTGCGGGAGAGCCTAGAGCTTATGTTCAAAAATCAGCCTTCAGGACTTGTCTTAGAATCAACAGATGAAGGAACGAAGGTCATGATGCATTTTCCGCTATTATTGTCCAAGCCATACGCAAAGGAGGGGATTACCGATGTGGCGAACATTGATCGTTGAAGATGAACAGCATGCGAGGGCAAGTCTGCGCAAATTGTTCAAGAAGGCAGATATCCCGTTTGAAATTATAGGTGAAGCGGTAAACGGGGAAGAGGGCTTGCAGCTTATTCGGGAACTTCAACCTGATGTTGTCATCTCTGATATCTTTATGCCGGTTATGGATGGTGTCCGATTATTGCAGCTGACAAGGGAAGAAGGCTACGAATGCCGCTTTGTCATGCTGACGGCTGTCAGTGAATTCGAGTATGCGCGGCAGGCGGTTGAGCACGGAGCTTCGGGTTATTTGATGAAGCTGTCTCTTGATTTGCCGGGTCTAAAGCAAGCGATGGAGAAAGTGTCTGCGGAGCTGGCGAAAATGGAAAAGCTTCGCCGGGCGGACAAGTGGTTCCCAGACAAGTCTGCCAAGCAACCAACCGATCATCCCGAGATGAACCGGATTATTGCATATATTGAAGAGCATTTCGCCGAAGAGATTACACTTAAAAGCCTAGCTGACTTCATCCGTATGGATGCGAGTTATGTGAGTGATTTGTTTAAGAAAAAGACGGGCACAACACTTATACACTACATTCAGAACCGCCGCATTCAAGCGGCGAAGATGCTGCTCACCGAGACGGAACGCACGGTTAGTGATATCGGTCACTCAGTTGGATTTGAGAATGACAACTACTTCATCAAGATCTTTAAGCGGTGGTGTGGTGTTACGCCTAATGAATACCGGAAAGATCAAAAATTCGTTCTATGAATATCCAAACGCTGTTCATCCCCCGATCGCCGGGCTGGTGATAAAGTTAAAGACGTAGCAGACGAGAGCTTATCATCTTCATAAGGGGGAAGACGAATGATACGAAAAGGTTGGTTAAAGGTTGTACTCATCACGACTTTGGCTGCTTCAATCCTTGGAGCATGCGGAAGCAACAACAATAACAATAATGGGAATGCTGGTCAAAATGCTGGTACGGCAAGCGAATCGCAAGCGGGTGAGAAGGTCAAGCTCACTATGTGGGGTGCCGTTCCTGCTGAAGCAGGTCCGCAAGAAGTCATCGACACTTGGAATAAGGAAAATCCGAATATTCAGGTCGAATACATCCGTTATGTCAATGATGATCCAGGCAACCTGAAGCTGGATACGGCGCTCATGACGGGCCAGGATGCAGACTTGTTCATCAACTATACGGTTAACCTTTTACAGAAAAGGGTAGATGCGGGTGTTGCTCTGGATCTTAGCAGCAAGACGGACTATAACATCGATGAGCAAATGGGTGTGGATGCCGCTCAGTGGAAAATCGACGGAAAATATTATGGCATTCCGACCAAGAAAAATATGCTGTTCATCTGGTTTAACAAAAACATGCTGGATGAAGCAGGGCTTCCGGTTCCGCCAGTGGATTGGACATGGTCGGATCTGAGAGAGTATGCCAATAAACTGAAGAAAGATAATGTATACGGGCTTTTACAGCATGATGCCGCCTTTACAGCTACGATTGACGGAACGATTGCCGGACTTGGCGTAACGAAACCGGATGGTACCTCGAACTTCGATAATGACTTGTGGAAGCAGCAGCTCCAGATTTTGCATGACATGATGTTTGTCGACAAATCAACTCCTGAGTACGGCGAGCAAGTGACAAGCAAGATGCCGGTAGATACGATGTTCCTGAAGGGTGAAGCAGCAATGCTGAGCGCAGGGGAGTTTATTTTCCGCAATGCCAATAACCTGAAGGATTATCCGCATGACTTCAAAATTGCCTTTGCAACAATTCCACAAGTGACGGCAGATCAGAAGGATTACAAATATGCAGGCGGCTTGGGGGATTTCCTCTCGGTTAACGCAAAGTCGAAGCATCAAGAGGCAGCCTGGGAATTTGCGAAATGGTATGCGGACGGCGGTATGCTGCCGATGGCAAGCGGCGGACGTATTCCATCCTCAAAGAGTGTGGATAACAAACAAGCGATGGATTTGCTCCTGAAAGGCTTAGAGGATAAATATGATTCGGAATCGATGAACAAGGTTGTGTTTGGACAATTCCCATCCTTCCAACTAAATGTTCCAAAGCAGGCAATTGATGCCCGTAAAGAAGAGTATGAGAAGTATTTCCTGAACGAGCAGGATATCGATACAACGCTTAAAAATATGGCTAAGCGTCATCAGCAATATATCAAGTAACCGGATACAGACATTAACCCTCCAAAGAGAGAAGAAGGATCATCCGCTTCCTTCTTCTCTCTTTGCTATATTCAGAAAGCTCTTAACGATAAAGAAAGGCGGCGATTTCTGTGAAAAGGAAAAGCTGGATTCAGAAGCAAGGCTGGATTGGTTATGTGTTTATTTTGCCTAATATGCTGGGTATCCTGGCATTCTTTATTTTACCAGCCCTATTCTCTTTCGGGATGATGTTTACGGATTATCAATTTGCTAATCCAAATTGGAAGTTTACCGGGATGGATAATATTAGCCGTATGTTCGGTGATGAACAGTTCTATGCCTCAATTAAATATACAGTCATATTCTTATTGTCAGTTCCGGTATCGCTGGCTATTGCATTCCTTGTCGCTCTTGTGCTGAATCGCAGTGTGTATTTGAAGGGATTGCTCAGAGGAATGTTTTTCCTGCCTTATATTTCGAGCGGCGTTGCCGTTGCATTCGTCTGGATGCTGTTGTTTCAGCCATCTCAAGGGCCAATTAATGAAGTCCTTCGCCTGATCGGTATCGTATCGCCTCCAGGCTGGTTTGCGGATTCTGACTCGGCTATGTATGCGATTGACGTGGTGCAAATCTGGTTCATGTTAGGCTACAACATGATCATTTATCTAGCTGCGTTACAGGAGATTTCAACTGAGCAGCTCGAAGCGGCAAGGATCGATGGTGCGAGCAGTGCGACTATTACATGGAAAATTGTATGGCCGCTCGTTAGTCCAACGACCTTTATGCTGTTGATTACGGGTCTGATTATGACGGTTAAATCCTTCTCTCTCATCCAGGCGATTACGGGCGGTGGACCAAGCGGAAGTACTACGATTTTGTCTCTGTTCGTCTACAAAACGGCTTTCAGCTATTACGAGATGGGTTATGCGTCAACGATTTCCTGGTTCCTGTTCGCTGTTATTCTCGTCATTACCATCATTCAATGGGTCGGCCAAAAACGCTGGGTCCATTATTAGAGAGGAGCTAGCCCTATGATTGAAACAAAAAATAACCTCTCGGTTAAGCTTTCCGTCACGATTCTTATGCTTCTCGCAGGATTGTTTATGATTGTCCCTTTCTTATGGATGATCAGCACATCCTTCCAAACACCAAGTGAAGTGTTCCGGCAATGGCTTCCTTCGAGGCTTGATTGGAGCAGCCATCAGCGGATTTGGACGGGGAGCTATAATTTTCTTCCCTATTATTTGAATTCGATCAAGATTGCGGTTATTGGTACTGCAGGTGCCGTCCTCTTGTCAGCGCTTGCTGCTTATGGCTTTGCACGTACGGAATTTAAAGGGAGGAATACACTTTTCATGGTATATTTATCCATGATGATGATTCCGCCTCAGGTGGTCTTTGTTCCGAAGTTTATTATGTTTAACTGGCTTCATATTTACAACACGCATTGGGCATTGATCTTGCCCGCTATGTTCTCGATTTTCGGAGTATTTATGCTTCGTCAGTTCTTTCTTAGTATTCCAAAGGAGATTACAGAATCTGCTTTTCTCGATGGAGCCGGCCATTTCCGGATATTTTTCAAGCTGGTATTGCCGTTAGCCAAACCAGCACTTGCGACATTCGCTATTATCGACTTTTCCTGGCAATGGAATGATTATGAGAATGCACTTGTGTTCCTGCAAAGTCCAAAGCTGTACACGATTCCTCTTGGCCTCCAGAATTTCGTTCTGGAAAACAATGTTGACTATAACGGTATGATGGCAGCCTCATCGGCAGCAATTATTCCTATGATTCTAGTATTCCTGCTTGGTCAGAAATACATTATCCAAGGCGTATCCAGCTCGGCAGTTAAAGGCTAATCCAAAGGAGGCTTATTTCATGAGACAAGAGATTGTGAAGTCCGATGTAACGGTTATTGGTGGAGGCTTGGCAGGTATTAGTGCTGCAATCGCGGCGGCAAGGTTAGGGCAAAAGGTTGCGTTGGTTCATAATCGCTCTGTACTTGGAGGCAATTCCAGCTCCGAGGTACGTGTGTGGGTATGTGGTGCAACAGGACATGGTGTTAATCGCTATGCACGGGAGACCGGTATTATGGGAGAATTATTTATTCAGAACCAATACCGGAATCCGGAAGGTAATCCTTATCTCTGGGATCTTACGCTGCTGGAGGCTGTAAAGGCGGAACCAAATCTTACACTATTCCTGAATACGGATGTAAGAGAAGTCGAAGCAGACGGTGAACTGGATAACCGGATTATCCGAAGCGTGAATGGATGGATGATGGGATCAGAGCGGGAGATCACATTCGAAAGCGAGGTTTTTCTTGACTGTACCGGGGATGGACTAGTCGGATTCCTGGCGGGAGCGGCGTATCGCATCGGGCGTGAAGCTCGTGATGAGTTCGGGGAAGACTGGGCGCCTGAAGTGGCTGACGATATCACGCTTGGCAGCACGCTGCTCTTCTACACGAAGGATGTAGGCAAGCCAGTCCGATTCGTTGCACCAGCCTTTGCTAAGGATATTACGACAACCTCCATTCCACTTAAACGTGTTATTCGGAGCGGTGACTCCGGTTGTCATTACTGGTGGATTGAATGGGGCGGTGAACTTGATACGGTTCATGAGAATGAACGTATCCGGGATGAACTATGGTCTGTTATTTATGGGATCTGGGACTTCATCAAGAACTCTGGCAGGTTTGAAGCTGAGAACATGACGCTGGAGTGGGTAGGGTCGATTCCAGGTAAACGCGAATTCCGCAGGTTCCTTGGAGATACGATTCTGACGCAAAATGATGTGATCTCCCAGGTGCCATTCGAAGACCGTATTGCCTTTGGCGGCTGGTCCATCGACCTTCATCCACCACAAGGGGTGTATGCGACCGAAAGCGGCTCCAAGCATCTGCATGCAGACGGGATTTATCATATTCCGTTTGGTTCCTTGTACTCCCGGAACGTCAGCAATCTGCTATTCGCAGGACGTAATGTCAGTGCCTCGCATGTAGCCTTCGGAACCACTCGTGTAATGGCGACTTGCGCAGTAATGGGTGAAGCAGCTGGTGTTGGTGCAGCCTTGTCGGTAATCAAGGGCGTTACTCCGCGGGAACTGCGGGAAAAGCATCTGAACGAGCTGCAGCAAACGATGCTGCGCACCGATGCTTCGGTTATCGGCCTGCATAATACTGATTCTTCTGACCTTGCAAGAAAAGGGACAGTCATGTCATCCAGCACAATGACAGGCATTTTGCTTGACCGGGCTTCGGAGGAGTATGCTCTTAAATCCGATGTTGGTTTCATCTTCCCAGCGGAAGATGGTTTTGCTGGACTAAGTCTACTTGTGACTTCCCTTAAGGAGACAAGTTTAACCATAGAGCTGTGGGATACAGGACGGGCGGAAAATTATGTGCCTGCCAACTGCAGACAAGAGCTTCAGGTTTATGTGGGTACAGGAGAAAAACAATGGATTGATGTGCCAGCGGACGCTACGAGGTTCGCAGGTGAGTCATGTAATGTATTCGTTATTGTACGTGCGAATGAAGAGGTAAGCTTGTATAAGTCGGATACGCCATTATCTGGTGTACTCGCCTTCGAGCGTGGAGTCAAACCTGTTGTCAGCTCCGATTTGGAAGACCATCAGCCTGATCAGCCGGTTATTGAATGGTCGATGAAACGACTCGTTCGTCAGCCATTCTGCTTTGCAGTTGAGACGAGCGCCTATTCTGCTGCTAAAGTTGTTGACGGGTATGTCCGGCCGTTTGGCGGTCCACATCTATGGGTATCCGAGCCGCTGGTGGAAGGCCGTGAGGAATGGGTGGAGGTCTCGCTGCCAAGAACCGCGGATGTCCAGGACATTCATATCACGTTTAATGATGATGTGAATGAGGATCTGATTAATCTGCATCATCATGAGACACCGTTCCTTATTATTCCGGAGCTAGTGATGTCATATGAGTTACAAGCTTATACTAATGGCGATTGGATTACCGTTGCGAGCGACTGCCATAACCGGACACGTAAAAAAATCCATACCTTGGAGAATGCGGTAAAAACAGACCGAATTCGAATCGTGGTTAAGGAAACGAACGGCGGCAATCGCGCGGAAGTGGTTGAAGTTCGGATTTATGAATAATAGATAAACGAATATACGGGTAGGCTGGAATCGAGCGATTCCAGCCGTTTCTTTAATCGGTTTGTGATAAAATATAATGTGTGCTAAAATTAGCACACATAAATATGAAGGAGGAAGCAATCGAGCAGCTATGGCTACATTGAAACGGTTTGGATTTGGCGTACAAGCTTTAATTGTATTGGCTTCTCAGTCGGAGCTGCTGACCAGCAGCGAAATTGCAGAGCAAATTCATTGTGAACCAACTGCCTTGCGTAAAATTTTATCGCAGCTCGTCGAAGGCGGCATTATTGAAGTGAAGCAAGGACGTTCAGGTGGTTACCAGCTGGCCAAACGGCCGGAGCAGGTTACACTTCGTGAGGTATATCAGACGGTTCATGAGGAAGAACCGCCGTGGGATCGTATGCTGGATACAACGGGCAAGCATCATTTCGGCAAGAAGGTGAATGAGTCTTTCCAGAAGATTATGGGAGATATATCCGAACAGGTTTATTTTGTGCTCGGTAATTATACGATTGCGGATTTATTGGACTAAGTTTTTTTATTCTAAATTGTGCAAAAAATAGCACATATAAAGGTGAGAGAAATGAAAATTAAATGGTATGGGCAATCTTCTTTCTTACTGACAACAGACGAAGGAACACGTGTATTAATCGATCCTTACGGGCGCCTTCTTGGCTATCGCATGCCTAAAGGTATTGAATCGGATATTGTTATTGTGACACATAATCATAAGGATCATAATCAGATTCAGGTAGCGTCCGGTGAATATATGCTCGTTAATCAGCCAAGGGAATATAAGAAAAAAGAGGTATCCATTAAAGGGATTGCAACCTTTCACGATAAGGCAGGCGGCAAGAAGCGTGGACCTAATATCGTCTTTGTTATTAAGGCAGGAGATGTGACCGTATGCCATTGTGGGGATCTTGGACATCTGCTGACTGAAGAACAAGTGCGTCAGATTGGTAAGGTAGATATTCTGATGGTTCCAGCAGGAGGTAAAATGGTATTAGGTGGAGTTGAAGCCGCCGAGGTGATGCGTCAGCTTCAGCCGACAATCGCGATTCCAATGCATTACCGGACGAAAGCGCTGGGACTCCCAGGTAAGCTGATGTTCGAAAAGGTTGAGAAATTTACGGCGGCTGCATGCGTTAAGACGCAGGAAGTTCGTGAGCTTGATGTCACGAAGGATACTTTGTCCGATTATGCAGGTGTCCTTACTTTCCTGTATGATTAACAAATAAGGAAATTAATAACGATAGGCAGGCAAATGACGGTGGACTCAAATGGATTCAAATTTATAGTGACACTTGTAACAGCAGTTGGCGGCGGAGTGATCTTTAGTCTTCTTCATACACCGATTCCGTGGCTCCTTGGGCCAATGATAGCCGTGTTAATCGGATCAAATGTATGGAAGGGCAAATATAGGTGGCCCGGACAAATTCGTAATTCCGGTATGATTATTGTTGGTTATACGATTGGTCTTTCGATGACAGGGGCAGCTCTGAAAGAAATGGGACATCAGCTGCCTACGATGTGTCTGATGACGATCATCTTGCTGCTGTTATGCGGAAGTATCGCTTTTGCAGTATCCAAGCTGTCGGATACGGATTTCAAAACCGCCTTACTTGGCGCCATACCTGGAGGATTATCGCAGGTGCTTGCATTAGCGGAGGAGACGAAAGGCGTTAATCTGACAGTTGTTACGGTTACGCAGGTGGTCAGGCTGATGATTATTGTCATTGGTATTCCGCTGCTTGTGTTCAGTCCGATCTTTGGTCAGGTGCATGATGCAGCAGCAGCAGCAGCGGTGTCACTCACAACCAACCAGGCCAATTGGGCGGACTTGTTCCCCAATATTCTTATCTTTGCTCCAATTTGTGTGATATGTGCGGTAGCTGGTAACCGGATCAATTTCCCTACTGCGTACCTGCTTGGACCAGCCATTGCTACAGCTGCTCTGCAAGGCGCGGGCCTGCATGGTCCAGCACTTCCTGCGGGTCTAATCAGTGCGGCACAGCTGATGATTGGTACGTATGTTGGTTTATTACTTAAGCCAGGCAAGCTTCAGCGGAAGGTAAGGACGTTTTCTTTTGCTATTGGAAGCGGGTTGGTCCTCATGATCTTTGCTTGGGGAGTTAGTGAGCTGCTTACTGTCCTACACCCAGTCTCAAGATCAACGGCTTTGCTTAGCCTTGCACCTGGAGGAATGGACCAGATGGGGATATTGGCACACGAGATTGATGCCGATCTGTCGATGGTATCGGGGTATCAATTGTTCCGGACTTTCTTTATCTTCTTTGCGGTACCGCCTATTCTGCGCCTATTATTTAAGATCAAACGGAAAGGTTCAGTTACGGAGCAGCCGCAGTAAACTTTTATGGATGGCATTCTCAATACCCGTCTTGGCGGGGGAATTTATTAAGGACTTGAGACATTATGTTTCAAGTCTATTTGTTCCAAACGGGACAGCTACACGTGCCGAAGCAGCAGTGCTGTTGCTACGTCTGCTAGAGCAATAAGAAATTTGTATGAATTACCATATTCCTCATGTTATGCTAGGCTGGAGTGTATTCCTATGTTGGGATGTGATAGAATGCAAGACGTTCAATTAGATCGTAATCAGCTTACATTTGAAAGTCTCATACAGGCTCCAATAGATCGTGTATGGGCAGCCATTACGACTTCAGAAGGAACAAGAGAAACCTTGTTTGGCTGTTCAATCGAATCCACGTTTGAGCCAGGAGCACGTATTGAGTTCAGAGGTCAAGGTGCAGATGGGGATAATACTCTTCATGTGTACGGTTTTGTCCGCCACTATGAGCCAAATGTGGAATTCGCTTATGAGCAGCATGCTGCACCAGCTTATGATCCCGATCATGAGACGACCTATTGCGATATGACCTTTAAGCTCATACCTGAAGGGGAGGCAACACGTTTGGTGTTTACCTGTAATTGGACAGCAGGAAATCGGGGATATGAGCATGCGAAAGCAAGCTATCCGGAATCCGATTATATGGATGCTATCAAAAGATTCGCCGAAGCTCGTTAATTGGATAAAGCCGTGTAAATGGATTTTTCATTTACACGGCTTTTTTGTGAGAATAGCCCTTTTTAAGCCAAGCATGACAAGTGCATATACCATGAGGCTCTTGTCCGACATAGATTAACGGGACAACGACCATGGAGGTGCAGGTTTGACAGCCGTAACCCGGAAATCTAAAAAGCATAAGCATTGTAAACGCAAGATTATTTGCCGTCATAAAAGAAAACCTTGCAGAATTAGGATGACGGATGCTGAGTTTGCACGTTTAATTAGTATCTTGGAAGGCATCAATAATGAGCTTCCTACTGCGCTTACACACATGGATTCCGAGCACAATCATGGCTTAATGATGCAACATATCCGGCTGATGGACTTTGTAGGGAAATCCGGAATGTGCCGCAAAAAGCTGCTTCTGAAGCTGATTGGAGATTTCATTGATCTGCTTAGAAGAATAGAAGTGTCTATCATTGATAAGGTTATTGAACAGCAACTTATTATTAATGAGCTGTTTATTATCATGGAGACCGTTAACTTAACGACTGTGCAGCAAAATACGTTTAATACAATAATCAATCAAATTAATAATACGATTAATATTTTTGGAAATCAGGGGCCTACAGGTCCGCAGGGGCCAACAGGTATTCAAGGTCCAGTGGGGCCGCAAGGTGTGCAGGGTATACAAGGCCCGACAGGAGCTCAAGGACCTCAAGGAGAGCAAGGACCGGCGGGAGCATTCTCGCCTGCTTATGCCAACTTGTATGACAACGCGGCACAAACGTTAGTCAATGGTCAGGCTGTTCGGTTTAATCAATTTGATCAGCCGTCATCCGTAATTGCAGGTGGGATTATAGCTACGGCTACGTCCCTGACGGTACCGACCGCAGGCGATTATACAACAGATTGGAGCGTTTCCTTTCTGCCGCCGCCAACCCATTGTGCATTTGGGATTTTTATTAACGGGGTGTTACATCCGGCGACCACTTCAGGGCTTGCTGTCACAGATGGTCAGCAAGTTAATAATGTAGGGGCGACTGCCATTGCACGGTTAGCTGCTGGTGATGTAGTGGAGCTTCGTGCTCTTATACCACCAACCAGTACACAAGTCGCGATTAATATAAGCGCGGTCATCCAATATCCGCCGTTTGGCGGAGTGGCAGACCAGCCAATTGCTAGTGCGTCGTTGAGGATTATTAAGTTAACGGCTTAACAATAAGGAAAGCGCTGGGATGAACATGACATCCCGGCGCTTTTAATTATTGTCGTGGCCATGCTAACGAATCGTGAGATGCTTATTTAGCGAAAAACATCTGCCTCACGAATCTAACGAATCCTGATAACGCTATTTGGCTTGTTGGTGGCAAAATGATGGGAATAAGTGGAGAATAGTGTTATGAGGATTCGTTACAAATTCAAGCGTATCGATTTTGAGCAAATAGCATTATGTAGATTCGTTAGCCGGGCCAGGCTTTTTTGTCGTGGTTGACGCATAGCTAGGGCATATGCTATCTTTGAATTCGTTACTTATTTAGTAAATTAGTAAATAAGTATGGAGGAGATGATCAAACAATGGAAAAGCAGCGAAAGAGAGAACTAGGAACAGCCTATTCGCAATCTTTTCGACGGATGGGCGTTTATCAGATTCGGAATGTAGAGAACGGCAAAATACTAGTATTAGGCAGTATGGATCTGGATGGGGCGAAAAACAGACTGGCCTTTATGCAGCAGACGAATACGAACACCGTATTTGAATTACAACAGGATTGGAACAAATATGGTGCCAGCTGTTTTGTATTTGAAGAGTTGGATTCAATCAAGCCACGCGAAGAGCATTTGAACGACCGTTCCGAATTGAAAAAATATCAGGCGGAAGTCGACGCACTCCTTGAGCTATGGATCGAGAAGCTTCAACCTTACGATGAGATCGGCTATAACCGTCGGCCTCGGGCCAATTAGATTTCTATAAAAGAACCCGCTGCTTCCTTGGAGGCTGCGGGTTCTTTTTCTCGCTCCATTGCGGCACTTAGATTGACAATTCTCTCTCCAATCGTTAACCTATCAACGAGCAGGAGGTGCGATCTATGTTGACTTATACGGACGAACAATTCGAAGGTATTGATTTCAGTGGACAAGACTTTAGGGAAGCCGAGCTGACCCGCTGTACATTTACCAAGTGCAAATTCATCAATACCTCCTTGGAGGAAGTTACAACATCGGGCTGCAGGTTTATGGAATGTGATTTCCACGGCGCCTCGCTTAATGCTTCTATTCATACGGAGTCGGCCTTTATGAACTGCCGCTTTGAACATGCGAATCTGTTCGTATCCAAGTTTTCCTTTTGTAAAATGACAGGCTCTGACTTCTCAGGCGCAGAATTGAATGGGATTACGATTGTACAAGGTGATTGGTCGTATACGAACTTAAGGCATGTTAAATTGGATAAGCAAAATTTGAAAGAGGTTCGTTTCGTAGAGTCGGATCTTATGGGTGCTTCACTTGAAAAAGCCGATCTGCGCAAATGTGACTTCACACGTGCGAACTTGACGCAAACCAATCTGAGCGGAGCGGATCTGCGAGGGGCAGAGCTGGAAGGCATCCCTGTGCATGTCCTTAATGTGAAAGGCGCACGGATGGACACTGCTCAGGCAATTATGCTGCTAAGATCGCTTGGCGCAAAGGTAGAATAACGAATCGTACATAAAGGAGTAATGTTCATGGCCGAAACGGCAGGCATCACCAGCTTTCTTGAGACAGTGAATGTAGAGTCAGGCGAGCGCCGCAATCTGGCGCAATTTGATTATTTGATTGAAGCACCTAACTGGACAAGCGATGGCAAGACACTTATTTATAACAGCAAGGGCCGGATCTATAGTTTTGATATGGTTTCAGGTGAAAGTAAAGAGATTTATTCTTCATTTGCTGTTCATTGCAATAACGATCATGTCCTCTCTCCTGATAACTCGGAACTGGCTGTGAGCCATCATACGAAGGAAGATGGACAGTCTCGTATTTATATTTTCCCTCTAGAGGGTGGAGATCCTGTATTGGTTACGCCAATGGGACCTAGCTATCTGCATGGTTGGTCGCCTGATGGACGTACACTTGCTTATTGTGCGGAACGAAAAGGCCAATATGATATCTATACAATTCCGGCGATTGGCGGCGAAGAAGTACAGCTGACGAATACGCCTGGTCTTGATGATGGTCCAGAATATTCGCCGGATGGCGAATATATCTGGTTCAACTCGGTTAGAACGGGTCTGATGCAGGTATGGCGGATGAAGGCAGATGGCAGCGAGCAGACACAAATGACGTTTGATGAGAGCAACAGCTGGTTCCCACATGTATCTCCTGATGGTCAGACCGTAGCGTATATTACATACCGCAAAGGCGATGTTGAACCAGGTGATCACCCGGCGAACAAGCATGTGGAGATCCGACTTATGCCAAGTGGTGGCGGCGAATATCGGACGCTTGTCCAGCTGTTTGGCGGGCAAGGGACAATCAATGTGAACTCCTGGTCACCAGACAGCAAGCAGCTTGCTTTTGTAAGCTATCAATTGGGAAATTAGTATCATGGGGAAAGCCGCCTACTGTCTGATGTGAGGATGACAGCAGGCGGCTTTTTTTGTAAACAGCTTATTCTGTTTCAGTAATGGAACCAAAATCCGTAACACTTATATCGTAGGTGAAGTTAACCTCTGAACGGCTGAACGTATCATCCCAATCATCCTCCACCTGCTTCCAGACGGAAGGATACACAATAGCAAGCCGATTACCGAATCCGGCAACATCTACTTTATATTTGGATTGCAGCTTATTCATTAGTGCTTGTACCATTTTGGCAAATTTCTCTTCAATGATCTTACTGGTTTTCTCCGCATAGTAATTTGTTGAAGGAATGTTGTTTTTGTTCCAGGTTTCAATGAGGCGTCCTTCCACAGCGAGATGTACCTTAAAGGATATTTTTCCTTCATCCACATGGGGGCTAATTTTACTTTTTATAGATTTGATTTCGTAAGTTAACGGCTGGTTGTCCCAGTCGTAGGCTTTAATCGCTCCGGCTTTCCCTTTGTTAGTAATCCAAGCTAGACATTCCGCATCTTCCTGATTTAAGTTTCCGATCCAATGACCGGAAGATCCTTTGATGATGCCAGCCCCGGAAAATTCGATTTGCCCACCTCCTGACACAAGGTTCTGCAGAACAAAGCTTCTTTTAGTTTTCATCAATGCATCTAGTTTGGATAGAGTAACGAAATCAAGCACTTTGCTGGTTCTCATTTGATTTCGGTACATGCCTGTAATATGAAATGAAGGTATTTCATTGGGTTCACTAGATTCAAGTGTTTCCTTGGCATCTCCCTGACTGATATACACTTTGGTACTGGGACGAATATCGTTGTCGCGCAGGACAAAGTCAGACATCTGCTCGATTGTTTGCTTTCTTAGCAATTTAGAGGAGATGACAATGACCTTAAGATGGTGTCCGATAATTGGCCGGTCGAGACGGATGGAGAACTGGCGGAAAATTTCCAGTATGGAATCACCACTGCCAGAGACATTTAGATAAGGTTTTTTTGTACTACCTGTATTATTTTTGTCTTTTGTGCCTACGGTTTTCATCGGAACAATCTGGATGGTGGTCATTACCTTGTTGTGCTTGGAATACTCCGCGCCTTTCGCTTCGAATTCCTCCTCGATAGGAGCTGGCTGTCCAATATCAAGTGCCATGCCGGTGTACATCGCAAGATCTTCGATTTCTTTACTGCTCCAACAGCCGGTCAATACGAAAGGAAGGAGAAGATACAAAAATATCATTTTATATGATCTATACATGTTGTTTTAATCCCTTTTTTCGTATGATCCAGATGAACGAGAGCAGAACCGGCAGCAGCAGAAATAGTGTTAGTCCCATGGTACCTATAGCATCACCGAGGGCAAATACATCTTGAATACTTTTGGGAACCATAGCCGCGAGGAAGATCAATGGAACCATAACATAGATGACAGAAGTAATGGAGAATTTAAATAATTGAGATACCCCGAGAGAGGCTTGGAAAAAGAAACTGCAGAAATTGCAGAACATTTGCATCAGCCAAATCACCATTAACGGAAACTCCAATCGCTCCACAAAAAAACCAGTATATTCAAAGCTCCTAATTAAGTCTATAGTTGGCCAGGTGCTGGTGATTACGGCATCTGCGGTGAGACCTCCAATTACGAAGACGATCGTCAGAAAATAAAGGGCGAACGGTATCGCAATACCTCCCATCATCGCTTTGACTGCCTGGTGGGGATGCTGCATAAAGGCAACAAGTGTCATGACAACCTCGCAGCCTGTATATACCAGAACAGATGACTTTAAGCCATGAAGGACCGGGAGGACGCCGCTGCCAAGAACAGGGCGCAAATTGTTAATATCGAATAAACGAAGGCTAAATCCGTAAGAAGCGAGCAGCACCAATATAGTGATCGGGAAAATGATTTGAAAAACCCGGGCGATAGAATTAATACCACCTAAGACCAGATAAGTACCTACCCAAATAAATGGCAGAATAACAGCCCAGATTGGCGTACCTTCCAGCAGAAAAAACAGTGTAACCTCTGCGAGAGATCGGATCTCAAAGCCTGCGATCAGAATAAAATAAACAACTAGCAACAGACACAGTACTTTGCTGGGAAACTTCCCGGCAATTCTGCCTGCATACTGAAAGACTGTTTGTCCCGGAAACTGTTGAGATAATTTGACCATAAGCAGTATGGCAAGCATGACGATTATACCGCCGAGCAAAATAGTGAGCCAAGAATCAGGAGTCTTCATATCTTGGGTAATGCTGCGTGGCATGGTGAGAATTCCGGCGCCAAGCACCGTATTCGTTAGGAAGACACCAGCTTGTGAAGTCGTGATTTTATCATCTGTACGATTGAACAAGGTGATCCTCCTAACGTGATTATTATGATTTTCGTTTGCTGTCCTTTGTCTTCAGCATAGCCGGTCTTCGCTTCATCAGGGAGAGAGGGGCACGGAAAAAGAGATCCTTCCAGTCCGTTGCCCGAAATGGAGATGCTGGAGTTAGATAAGGAACACCAAAGCTCTTTAATTTGGTCAGGTGACTGCACAATAACAAGAAGAACAGGATCGTTCCGAACATCCCGAGGAACGCTGCGAACATCATACTTACAAATCGCAGGAGGCGAAGGGTGACTCCAGCGCTGTAAGTTGGAATCGAAAAGGAAGAGATTGCTGTTACCGCTACAACGATGACGAGGAAGGGACTAACAATGCCTGCTTGAACGGCGGCGTCGCCGATAATGAGGCCGCCGACAATGCCCATGGCAGGTCCAATTGGCTTCGGCAATCGAATCCCCGCCTCCCGCAATATTTCAATTGAAACTTCAAGGATGAGAACTTCAATCAGCGCGGGAAATGGAACGCCTTGCCTTGTCTCAATAATGGATATTGCTAGTTCCGTCGGAATCAGACCGGGGTGAAAGGCGATCAACGAAATATAGAGCGCAGGGCCCATTAAGGCCACGAAGGCAGCGCCAAAACGCAGCATCCGCAGCAGTGAGCCTGGAATCCATCGCTCATAATAATCCTCGGGTGTTTGTAAAAGCATGCTGAAGGTAACGGGAACGATTAAAGCAAAAGGTGTCCCGTCCAGCAAAATAGCAATTCGTCCTTCGAGCAAAGCATTGATAACACGGTCGGGACGTTCTGTATTCTGAACCTGTTGAAAAGGGCTTAAATAGTTATCTTCGATTAATTGTTCAATGTAACCGGAATCGGCAAGGAAGTCTGAATTCAGGTTGTTGACTCGAGTCTGAACCTCCTGAAGCAGATCAGGATTAACGATATCCTTCATGTAGGCAATTACAAGATCCTTCTGTAAGCGAGTACCTACGAGATAGCTTTTCATTTCCAATTGGTCACTGAAACCTTGGCGGCGCAGCATAGACGTATTTTCGCTTAATACCTCGGAGAAACCAAGTCTTGGACCTCGAATCAACGCTTCAGAGACAGGCTCATCAATCGAGCGGTTAGCCCCGTTTGGAAACTCTATCAGCAGGCCATGCGGCATGCCTTCGATAAGTAGACCAGCATGTCCGAACAGTACAGAGCGATTAAAGTTGTCGATATCGGAAATAGTGGACAAGCTGCTGAATGGAAGCAAATCCTCAGCTTTGCTCGGTTCAGCCAGAACATCGCCTGTTGCCTTAAACATTAAGAATTCCATCATCTTCATATTAAGAATGCGTTCATTTTGCATGCCATCTACGCAAAACAGTGTTCCTCGTGCATTCAGCTTTGTAAGCGGGAATTCTCTGGTATGCAAGTCGCTGTTGCTGCCAATTTTCGAAAGGATAGCTTGTAAATCGGTTTGGTAATCCCCACTGAAAGGTGTGGCGGCACGCGTAGATTCTAAAGTTTGACTGACCTTATTAGTGTCAAGGTTCTTTCCAGTTCCAACAAAAGAATGAAGCGTTTTATAGATCCTTGTTGCCAAGATCGGTACGAGGAGCGCAATAAGAGCCTGACAAAAAACGATCCAGTCCGGGATATGATGAGCGATGGAAGACAGGAAAGACAAGGATGTATTCCTCCCTAAGCTGCTGCATTTAACTTGTGTCTTTCAAGTTTTCCAATGTTTGCTTGATTTTAGTCAGAAAGCAATAACAATTAACCGGAAGTCGTTAAGTGGTCAAGGCAGGAAAGCTTCATATATTGGATAAATGTCCGTACATGATAGGCCATCATATCTTCCTTCCGATAAGCCAGACAAATATGGCGCTGCTGAACTTTACCAGGTAAATCGCGAAGGACAAGCTCCTTTGACTCTACTTCTCTTGTTACACTCCGCCATGGAAGAATACCAACACCAATGCCATGTTTGACAGATTCCTTGATCGTCTCAATAGCACCAAGCTCCATGCCAACCTGCCATTGCAGCCCGTTTTCTCTAGCCCACAGATCGGACAGCTCTCTGGAAGTCGAGCCATGCTCATGCAAAAGGAAGGACTGCGTTCTAAGATCCTCGATTGTAATGTGCTCTTGCAAGGTGAGCGGATGGTTAGAGGGAAGAACCAGCTTTAGATCATCATCTGCAAGCGGGATAATCTCGACGTCATCCATCGGACGTACGATTAATGATACAATCGCGACATCAATGTCGAATTCCTTTAGCAGCTTCATGACGGTTCCGGCTTTCTTTACCGTCATTTGCGGCATCACTTTCTCATAACTCGCTTGAAAAGCAGCCAAATAAGGCGGAAGGAAATACGTGGCAGGCGTGTAACTGGCGCCTATTTTTAATTGTCCACGTCCTTGCTCCCGATGCTCCTTCATCAGTTGGCTGGATTCATCCAGCAGAGCACAGATCCGTTTAGCATAAGGAAGCAGCGTTTGTCCCGCATCGGTTAGACGCAGCTGCCGGGGGTGTTTATAGAACAGCTCCACACCTATTGTTTCCTCTAGTTTTTTCAAATGAAAGCTTACGGTTGGCTGCTTGAGCTGAAGCTCAGCGGCTACCTCTGTTAAGGTGGATAGACGTGCTGCATGTGCAAATACGCGTAGCTGCTGGATATTCATCTGGGGTTCATCTCCTCATCTCTTCTTGCCATACTATAGATAATTTCGATGAACCTATCAATATGGATAGATGTTATTTAATGTAATCTTATCATTCGCTTAATCTTCCATTTACAAAACCTCGTTAATCTGAGAATGAAAGAAGAAGATACTGGAGGGGTAAGAGAAATGGTAAACGGATATAAAATGAAGGGTCTTATGCTTGTCAGTGTTCTGATGGCAACAGCAGCACTGTCGGCATGTGGCAACAACAGCAATAATGAGGCGAATACAGCAGCAGCTGCTAATGCTGCTGCAACTACAGAAGCAAGCACGGAGCCAACGGTCGATGCCGCTGCGGAAAGCCCGGCTGCAGATACAGCAGACAAGAGTGAGCCGCTTGTTGTGTATTTGAACGACTTTGATGATATCGTAAAACCAATGTTCGAAGAGAAAACAGGCTACAAGCTGGAGATCGTCTCCGGTAATGGGGCAGAAATCGCTTCCCGGATCGAAGCGGAGAAAGGCAATCCGCATTGGGATGTTGTATGGATGGACTCGATGCCTACCATTGACCAAATGGGCAAAAACGGACAGCTTTTGGACAGCTGGGCACCAGGCAATCTGGACGGCTTGACGGACTTTGCGAAAGGTCTTGTTCCAGCTAACAACACTTACTTCCCAACAGGTGAACATGCTGCATCCGTTATCGTGTATAACACGAAAGCCTTTGATGCAAACAGCGCTCCAAAAACATGGGATGACCTGCTTGATGCCAAATTCAAAGGTGCAGTAGGTATGGCCGACCCAGCTGTAGCAGCACCAGCTTATCCGTTTGTAGCATGGTTCTTCCAATCGGAAGGTATGGATAAAGGCAAAAGCTATTTTGACAACCTGCTCAAAAATGATGTGCATGTGTATCCGAAAAACCCTAACGTAGCAAAAGCACTAACTGATGGCGAGATCAAAGCAGCAGCTTTGCAAGAGAGTAATGCTTACACCCTCAAAAATGCTGGTGAGCCGGTTGATATTATTTGGCCAGCTGAAGGTGCTCCTGCATCGGTGCGTGTAGCGGCGATTCAAAAAGAATCCAAGCATCTGGATGCTGCTAAAGCATTTGTTGAATTCCTGCTTGATCCGGCAACCCAGCAGGCATTGATTGATAAAGGTGATGAAAGCTACTTCGAACCATCCGTAAAAGGAGTTAACGCGAAGGCTGATCGTGCGGCAGATGCGAAGCTGGTTGTGGCAGAAGCGGGTTGGGCTGGCGAGCATGAAGGCGAGATTAAACAATGGTTTGCAGACAAAGCGGTAAAATAACGTGAGGTTCCGATACCCATCACAAGGAAACCGGACTGGCTGGCTCGTGCTGGCCGTCCTTTTCCTACTTATATTACTGCCGCTAATTGCTGTTGTGATCCAAGTACTCCTGCCGGGAGTATTTTTTGGTCGTTTGAAGCTCGGGAATTTATCACTGCTGCTTGATGTGTTCCGCCGGCCGCTATGGTATGTGTCATTAAAAAACTCCGTTACTCTGGGAATAGGCTCTACGGTGCTGGGGACGATTGTTGGGACAGCCATTGCCATGGCCCGTGCCAATTGGGCATTCCGCGGTGCACGGCTGCTGGATTTTGCGGTATGGATTCTGATCATTACACCATCATTCATACTAGCACAAGGCTGGGTTATGTTTGCATCAGCCGATGGACTTGCTGCACAGTGGTTTGGCTGGCATAGTCTGCACTCGTTTATTTTCCAGCCAATTGGACTTATTTTCGTCATGACACTTAGTAAGTTTCCGCTTGCTTATTTGACGGTCTATTCCGCCTTGGAGTGGAGAGTTGACCGGCTTAGTGAGGCAGCGCGTTTATCCGGAGGATCGAGATGGACGGTATGGCGGACGATTGAAGCTCCGCTGCTGCTTCCAGCTATTTGCTCTGGTGCGATGCTTGTCTTTATGGATACCGTGGGCGACTTTGGTCTGCCGGCATCGATTGCAACGATTTTCCGATTTCCGACATTGCCATACTCGATTTATTCGGCTCTGTATACATCACCGATCCGGTTCGATATGGCCGGGGCGTTATCCTTCTATCTCGTACTCTTAATTGCACTTGCGATGAGCGTTCAGCTGTATGCGATGCGCAAATCCCGGTACGATTTCTTATCATCACGGGCGACTCGATCAGAACCGAAGAAGCCGCGTAAAGGCGGGATTTATCTCGTTATCGGCAATATCGTTTTCCTTGCTGTTGTGATTGGTATTCCATTTGGCTCCAACCTGCTCACGTCTATATCCGGCAGTTCATCCGCAGGCAAAGGGCGGGAGCTGACGCTAGAATATTATAAAGCTTTGTTCGGCGGAGATAATGACACCTTGCTCGAAGGGCTTGCTCATTCCCTCGAGATTGCTGCAGTTGCGGCTGTTATTGGTCTACTGGTTGGCTTCCTTGTCGCATATGTTCTGACCTATTCGCAGTTTAAGCTTCGCAAGACGATTGATGTGATTTCGCTTGTGTCACTGGCTGTGCCAGGAATTGTGCTTGGGATCGGCTACATTTTCATCTGGAATCAAGCATGGCTGGAGAAAATCGGGCTCTTGCTGTACGGCACGCCATGGATTCTTATCCTGGCTAGTGTAGCGGGGGTTATCCCGGTCATTACGAGGGTTGTTGTTGGAGCGATGGCCAAGGTGCCAAGGCAATTATTGTCTGCAGCGCAGATGCAGGGTGCTTCCTTCCACCAGCGGATCATTTCCATCCTTGTTCCTCTAATTAAAGGAGCGCTTCTCTATGCGGGACTTGCCGCGTTTGGCGCAAGCGTGTTTGATCTGGCGATCTCCTCCATCTTGTATCCGCCTAACTTCATGACACTTCCAGTTGTCATTAACAAGGCGTTCGAAGATTTACAGTTTGGATACGCGGCAGCTGCCACGCTGACGGGCGGAGGCATTGTTATTCTCATTATTGCTGTGATGGAGCTGCTCATAAAACCTTCAAGAAAGCGAGTAAAACAATGACCAACACAATATTAGAAGTCGAACGGCTGGGGAAATCGTATGGCGGCTCTCATATGGCTTTGCGGGACATCAATTTCTCCGTCAAGCAGGGCGAAATTATTAGTGTGCTTGGACCTTCCGGCTGCGGCAAATCAACCTTGCTTCAGCTTATCGCAGGGTTGCAGCAGCCAGATGAGGGAGAAATCCGTCTGCGTGGAACAACAGTGGCAACGGTATCGCGATTAGTTCCTCCAGAAAAGCGCGGGATCAACATGGTGTTTCAAGACTATGCTTTATGGCCACATATGACGATTTACGATAACATTGCTTATGGTTTACGCAGGCAAAAGATCCCTGCAGCCGCAATCCGCGAACAAATCGCGGAGCTGGTTGCTCTGCTGCATCTGGAAGGTCTTGAGGATCGGCTTCCGCCGCAATTATCCGGCGGTCAGCAGCAGCGTGTTGCGATTGCGCGAGCGTTAGCGACTAAGCCTGATTTACTGCTGCTTGATGAACCATTGTCTAATTTGGACATGAGGCTCCGTATCGAGATGCGTTCCGAGATGGCTTACTTGTTCCGTCAGCTTGGTACGACAGTATTCCATGTGACCCATGATCCAGACGAAGCGTTTGCGATGGCCGATCGTCTTATGATTATGCGTGCCGGCGCTGTTGATCAGATCGATCGTCCGCAAGTTTGTTATGACCGGCCGGCGACTTTGTCAGCTGCCATGCTGCTTGGTGCAGGCAATCGATTAAAGAGTAAGCTTGTCCGGCATGGTGAGCATGCGACGGTTCGAATTGCCGAGCATGTGATTGTTGGTATTTCGCCTGGTTATTCGAAAGCGGAAGGAGCAGAGGCTGTTGATCTGCTGTTCCGTCCGGATTCAGCGATTTGGCAGTCCATCCCTTCGACGAAAGCCAATCATCTGCCTGTCCATATTCTTCATAGTGTATTTGAAGGTAAACGTTGGAGGGTGCTGGCGAAGACCACAGATGGTCAGCCGATTTCGTTCCTAAATGACGATTATTTGGATGCGGGTATGGAAGGCAGCCTGCATATCAGCGCATCAGATGCTTTTGTATTCCCGCAGCAGTCAGCGTAAAGCTTAAAATGAAAGAGACAGTTGTACCAAACCGCTCGAGAGCGGCGTGGTACAACTCTTTTTTAACACCACATATTAGAAAAAATAGTTTGGCTGCTGAAAAAATCCGAATGGCTGCGGATACGGCTGCGGGTATTGCTGTGGATGATGTTGTGGTCCATAGGGGAATTGGGGGTAGGGCTGCTGTTCCTCCTGCTCACGGGGCATGGGCTGCGGCTGGCAATTGGCAGGTGGTCCAATGAAGACTGTCTCAGTAATTGGCGCTAATGTTTCTTTGACCATCTGTTCGTTCAGGCAATAAGTATGGGCGAACACGCCAGGTGGGGTTAGGCGCAGCATATCGGATAACCCAATAAATTCGGGTACAGGAGCGTCAAAGATTGCAAGCAGATGAGTGTTATCGACTGTAGCGATTTCGTAATGCATCCAGCCTTGCGGGATGTTGGCTACTTGGCCGGGTTGAATCGGGAAATTAAGCAATTGTTTGGTGAACGGGTTGATCAGCGATACGACAGCAGAACCCGAAATACAATACACAAGCTCGGTTGCGTTCTGATGGATATGCGGCTCAACAACATTTGATCTGCTGAGGTAAATATCAAGCAAAGATACGTTACCAAGTGTATTTAACTGTTCAATCGACAATGTATTGATGAAGTTGCGGTTGTCTTTTTTGAAAGTTGTATTTTTGTTAACGTCATACCAAAACTGCACATTAGGGGAAGTGAAATCCATATAGGATACCGCCACTAGTTCTCCGCCTTTCTTATAAGGACATAAGGATTAAAGTCTAATGGGATATCCTATGCGTTCGCCCGGTATGACGTTCGTCTATTTCAGGTAAGACTTGCCTGGATACTTGACGACTGGCCACTTTTCCTTACGTAATGCATTCAATAATTCAGGTCCAACATGAAGGTTATCCCGCACAAGATCTTTTGGCGTAAGCGCCATCCATTGGTTCAGGGAAACATCCATAAAACGGTCGCTCTTGAACATTTCAAGGAACCATAAGGATTGATCACCAGTGTTCTGAATGTAATGCCCAAATGCAAATGGGACGTAGCCAACATCCCCAGCCCGATAATCAAATGTTCTGGCAGCTCCGTTGCCGGCAAATACAGTCATTCTTCCTTGTCCGGTCAAATAATACTGCCATTCGTCATTATTAGGATGCCAATGAAGCTCTCTCATTCCGCCAGGTTTGATCTCAACAAGTGCTGCGGCTATTGTCTTTGCAGCGTGGAAGTTGGTTGAATCGGCAATACGTACCGTACCGCCAGGGGTAACAATAGGTGTTTGCGCTAGAAGCCGATATTTGAAGCTTTGTGGAATGGTTCCGTATGGAGAGTGAACCTGCTGGCTTTCAAGTGATCCAGGTACTTCATCTTGAAAAATATAAAGCTGATCCGTTGGAATCGAATCAAAAGCGTTCTCTGGAACGCCAAAATTGGCACATAACACATCCTTTGGTGTATGTGCGAACCAATCGGAGATCGATAAGGTGTTCAGATCAGAGAATTTACCGTCGTCAAATACAAGCAGGAACTCGCAGCCGTGCTCCAGCCCTTGAATGGAATGAGGCAATCCTGCTGGGAAAAACCACAAATCGCCTGCAGCAACGTCAGCAATAAAGTTACGCCCATCCTGGTCAACGGAAGTAATTCTGGCGCTGCCCCAAATCATATACGCCCACTCGGACTGCTGATGCCAATGCAATTCACGTACACCGCCAGGTGTAAGGTACATATTTACGCCTGCAAGTGTTGTGGCGATTGGTAGTTCCCGTACTGTAATCTCACGCGACCAGCCGCCTTGGTTGAGCTGCATATGGGTATCGGAGAACGAAAATTTCAGGTTCGGCACAAGTCCGTTATCGGTCACTGGAGGCCGCAGCATATCGGGATTCTCCAAATCCCGCATAATATCTCGCGGGCCCAGATCAGGACCTCCGGCGTTATCGCTTGGCCGATATGGCTGAGGAACTGCAAAAGGCTCTTCTTGTCCATACTTCTTGTCAGGGGGAGCATTTGAAGCATTGGAATTGCTGCCGGAATTGGAGTCGTTCATACCATTCCCTCCTCATTAAAGGCTATTCAAGCATGCATATGACAGCAGGGTTGGTTATTATGAGGCAGGCTGGCAGAAAAAAGCCGGGCAATCTGCCCGGCGGTCATCGTTTTAGAAATCTGTAGATCCCATTTTTCCATCCTGGAAGTCCACAAAGGCTTGGAATACTTCTTGACGGCTATTCATCACAAACGGTCCTTGCTGAAAGACCGGCTCGTCAATAGGCTCACCGCTCAGGACTATGACAACGGTATCGTCCGTTAAGCCTTTAATCTCTATAGCGCCATCCATATTGGTGAAGAGAATGAAGTCGCCCTCAGCTGCTGCCCTGTCTCCATTGATGACAGCGCTGCCTTTCAGTACCATGGCTGCTGTATTGTAAGTCGCGGGAAGCTCGAAGCTGGCTTTGCCACCAGCTTTGAACGAGATATCGAACAGATTAACTGAAGTGAAGGTTTGGGCAGGGCCGGTTACGCCATTAAAGCTGCCGGCGATGACACGTACCGTGCCGCCGTCATCGGGAAGGTCGGCATATCCCATATCTGTTTTCAGAAGCTCCTGATATTTTGGCGGATGCATTTTGTGCGCGCGGGGGAGATTGACCCACAGCTGAATCATTTGGAACAAACCGCCGCGCTCGGAGAAGCTTTTCTCATGATACTCCTTGTGCAGCAATCCGGAGCCTGCCGTCATCCATTGCACATCGCCGGGGCCGATAATGCCATGGTTTCCTTTGTTGTCATGATGCTCGACATACCCTTCATAAGCAATCGTTACCGTCTCGAAGCCGCGGTGCGGATGTGCGCCAACGCCTTTAACTTGAGTGCTTGGAGGGAATACGAACGGCGCATTATAATCCATCAGAATGAAAGGACTGAAGCGCTGGCCGAAGTTCGTGCCTCCTGGAAAATAGTTGGATACCCGGAAGCCGTCGCCGACCATATGGACCGGAGGTCCTTGAAATACGCCTTCTACTGCACGAAATGTTGTCATGATCAAAGCACCCCTTTATCTGAATGTTGTTGATTAGTGATTATCTTAAAATAAAGATACTATAAAAAAGTAAGTATGTAAAGAGGAGCCTAAACAAAAGAGACGCTAATCATAATAATACTAGGCAGGCTGACAAAAAGGTTAGACCTTTTTGCAGCCTTTTTTTGTGCTTCACTTTTACTCTAGGCAAGTAGGTGAATGGGCTAGTAACACTAGCGGAGGTTTTTTCATACGTATATCTCATGAACGATTATCGGCATATGACCAGTTTGGGCTGTTCTCATTTGCATCTTTGTGGATGCTGGTGATCATCACATGAACATATAACGGAGGCTTACTAAGATGAATGAATTTAAGAACAACCTTCAAAATTTGAATACGGATGCGTTTAAAGCGAGCGGTATGAAGCCGAATGCGGGTCAAGGTCAAGTGGATCCTAATAATGCGCGTCTATGTATCGGCTTTTGCATCGGCTTTTGCGTCGGATTTTGTTCTTGCGGAGGTTGTGGAGGTTGTGCTAGATGTGGAGGCTTTGGCGGCTGCGCACGTTGTGGTGGTGGCTGTGCCCGTTGCGGCGGCTGTGCCCGTTGTCGTTAAAAGTTATCTATTGAATGTAAATACAGGTTCAAGACATCTCTGCAAACGCTTTTGGTTTGCAGAGGTGTCTTTCTATGCATGTGCGGGCATGACGGACAAGTGGCCTTACATACCTTTATTAAGGAAGTCATGTGACGAATAGTTAGATTTCATAAAAAGGAGGAATGAAATTTGGATCCTTCCACGCGTCTTAAAGTGAGAGGCGATACTTTTTTTCTCCCCAGCTCGGACGGAAGTGTCTTTTTCCGCAACAATATTGGTTCATTTCGGATGGAAGGCAGCACCATTGATCAATGGATAGAAAAGTTAATACCTGTATTTAATGGTGAGCATACGATGCATGATTTAACGGATGGATTACCAGAACAACACCGTAATCATGTTTATGAGATTGCAAAAGTATTGTATGCGAACGGTTATGTCCAAGATGTAAGCCAGGATCGTCCGCATCAGCTGCAAGAGAGTATCGTTAAGAAATATAATTCACAAATTGAATTCCTGGACAGCTTTGACGGGTCAGGTGCATTCCGGTTTCAATTGTATCGTCAGTCCAGCGTGCTTGTCGTTGGAACTGGCACTTTTTTGGTTTCTCTTGTCAAGTCATTATTTGAATCCGGCATGCCGCAATTCCACTTTCTAGGCTTGAACATGGAAACGGCGAATCGAACACGGATTTGGGAGCTGGAGCAGTATTATCGGAGGTTTGATTCAGAGGTCAAGGTGGACGAGATCAGCTTGCCGAATAATGCGGTTGTGGATTGGACTTCGATCGTAGAGCCATATGATGCCGTATTGTTCGTCTCGGATCAAGATGGAGAACCGGAGCTAAGATTACTTAATGAAAGTTGCCGACAAAAAAACAAGGTTCTATTGCTGGCAGTTATTTTTGAGCAAGCTGGTCTAGCGGTTCCGCTTTCGTATTCTAACTCGGAGGGTGATTGGGAATCAGCATGGCGCAGAGTCCATCATTCTGCGATTTATAAGGATACAGATTTGCATACGGCTTCGCCTGTTGCGGAAGCGCTGCTCGCTAATGTAATCGTCTTCGAATGGTTGAAAACAGCAGCAGAAGTAACAAAAATAGAGAAAAATAATAAACTGTTTCTACTTAATTTAGAGACGTTGGAAGGGAATTGGCATTCGTTTCTTTCCCATCCATTCGCTCATGGTCACCGATTCATTGAGAGGATCGAAGATATCGAGCTGCAAGCGGGAACGGATGCAGAGAAACGAGTTTCAAGTGAATTGCTGCCTTTCTTCAGTCAGCTAACGTCAACGGAGACAGGCATTTTCCATATTTGGGAGGAAGGGGAGCTAAGACAACTTCCGCTTTCGCAGTGCCGTGTTCAGCCTGTTGATCCACTGTCAGTTGGCCCAGCGCTTCTTCTTCCTGAAATGATTTGCAATGGTTATAAGCATGAAGAGGCACGAAGGGAAGCGGGTCTTCGTGGAATCGAGGCTTACGTGTCGCATATGAATTTTGATGAGATTGTCAGCGTAGGCGCGGGCGAGACGATCCAGGAAGGCGTTTGCCGCGCTTTGCAAAAGTATTTAATGAATGCACGGATAAAGCTGTATGAGACTCAAGAACCGTCAATCACGCCGGTGAAGCTGAGTGATGTAAGTGATGAAAGATGCCGTTATTATATAAATGCTCTAACAACGATGCAAGGGGCACCAACGTTTGGACGGGGGAAGGACGTATTAGGTTTTCCAATTGTATGGTTGCATGCGAATGACCGGTGGTATGATGCCGCCGATCTCAATGTAACCAGGGCACTTCGGAGCGTATTAATGACTGCCCTGTTTGATGCTCAAAACAAAGCTGATCTAATTGCGGGGAAAGTGCATCATGTTGCAGTAAATATAAAAGAATCCAGTATGGACTCTATTTCGATACCCGCATGTGATCCATTCGAGCATCGAGAGGTTCTGCAGATGGCCGTGCAGCAATTAAATCGCATCCACAAGCGTTTGCACGTATTTGACTTAACGCCAGAACCTTTCTTGAGAGAGGGACTGGCGGGCGTATACGGCGTCTCGCTCCGAGAGGTGGTTGAAGAATGAGCGCTATTGTGGCGATTGTAGGCGTAGGTCAGCTTGCGGACTATGTAAACGATATTTTATCCGCAAGTTGTCAGCTTGTAAGAGTGAATGAACTGGCTTCCGAGTTGCCAGAAACGACTGAACTTGCGCTCGTGCTTAGTGATGGCAACGATGCTTCCTCTCATCTTTTCGCAGAGGATGTTTTCAAGAAATCGGGTATTCCGTGGTTGCGCGGGTTTGTCGCATTTGGTGAAGGCGTTATTGGTCCGCTTGTCGTTCATGGGAAGGCAGGCTGCTCGCAATGCGCCGATCTGCGGCGTTTAATGGCTGGAAATGATCGAAAGGACATGTGGGAGCTGCAGCATTTGTTCATGCATGGAGAAGTTTTCCCCGATATTTGGTCTTCTCGCAGCGGACTATTGTATATGGCTCATCTTATTGCAGCAGAAGCCCACAGCTTTCTTATCCGTCATACGTCTCATCTTGAAAATCATATTAAGCTCATACACTTGCAAACGCTCAACAGCTCGGCTCATTTTTTTTTACCGGATCCGCAGTGTACCGTATGTGGGGAAATACCGGATGACACCGCGACAGCTTCGCAAATACAGCTGCAGTCCAGCCCGAAAATCAGTGAAAACAGCTACCGCACCCGTTCAATGGTTGAGTTGAAGGCGGTTCTTTCCCATGATTATCTGGACAATCGCAGCGGCCTTTTGAACGGAAAAATGATTGACCTTATATCGCCATTTGCCGACGCCAGCATCATTTTACCGATGTTCTCAGGGGATGAAGGCTGCGCGGGGCGCACGAATTCTTTCGAGGACAGTGAAATGACAGCGATATTGGAAGGATTGGAACGTTATTGCGGCATCTCGCCGCGAGGGAAGAAGACAGCGGTTCATGACAGTTTCAATCATTTAACAGAGATTGCGCTGGACCCCTCTCGAGTAGGAACACATGACAAGGCGCAGTATGAGCGGCCTGATTTTCCGTTTCAACCCTTTGATCCAAGCAGGAAAATCGATTGGGTGTGGGGGTATTCGTTCTTGCGGGAGAAGCCGATCCTCGTGCCAGAACTGCTCGCTTATTACAGCTCCGGCTGCGGTCACGGCTTTGTATATGAAACCTCGAATGGCTGCGCTATAGGAGGAAGCTTGGAGGAAGCTGTATTTTACGGGATATTGGAGGTTGTGGAACGGGATTCTTTTCTAATGACGTGGTATGCGCAGCTGCCTCTCGCTCCATTAGATCCCTATTCCACGGGTGATCTTGAAATGAACTTAATGGTCCAGCGACTGCGCGATGTCTTCGGTTATGATGTGCATGTGTTCGATTCGACGATGGAGCACGGCATTCCAAGCGTGTGGGTGCTTGCCAAAAACAGAACAAATCAAGGCATAAATATGATTTGCGCCGCAGGGGCGCATCTTGATCCCGTGAGGGCGGCAAAAGGCGCGATTCATGAGATAGCGGGCATGCTGCTTGCGTTTAACGAAAAGTTGGAGGAGAACCGCGGGCAATATCAACAAATGCTGCATGATCCTTTTCTCGTTCGGCAAATGGATGATCACTCCATGTTGTACGGCTTGAAGGAAGCAGAGGAACGTCTGAATTTCCTGCTCGCTAATGATCGTCCGGTCCTCTCGTTTAAAGAAGCTTTTAAACCAAGGGCGAAGCATGCGGATTTAAAAGATGAATTAAACATGTTGATCAAAACTTTCAGTAACCTGAATCTGGAGGTAATTGTTGTTAATCAATCAACCCCAGAGACGCTGAGAAATGGACTTCATTGTGTGAAGGTGCTCATTCCCGGCATGCTTCCCATGACGTTTGGTCAACACCTTGTCCGCTTGACTGGACTGGAGCGGGTACTGCGAATACCAGCAGAGCTGGGCTATGTAAAGGAGCAGCTTAAACAAGAACAACTTAATTGTCATCCGCATCCGTTTCCGTAGGTGTTTCTTCTCGTGTACGCTTTTTTTCCTTGTACTGGAACTTAGGAGGAGGAGAAATGAGTCTGAAGGCATTTTTGCACCAACTGCAATACGACCCTGACAAAACGAAACCACAAGATGTGGAGGTTGATTGGGAGGACGCGCCTCTGCCGTATAAGTTATATCGTCATTTGCCTGTATTTCCTCTCGCTTCCGATGTTCCGCTAGAACTAACGGGCAAGCAAGGGCAAGAGAAACCAACCCTTCGGGATATCGGGTATTTTCTTTGGTACACCTTCGGTCTGGCACAGCTTAGTCAATCTGTTATGGAGCAATATACGGGGGAGGAATGGGAAAGCTCATTGCAGCTTTGCAGACGATTTGTTCCTTCAGGCGGAGGCCTTTATCCGAGCGAAATTTATTTGTATTTGAAGCTGGAGGAATTGCCTTATGGGATTTATCATTATGATGCGGCTCATCATCGTTTGATTTTATTGCGTGAAGGTCAATTTGATTCCTATGTGGGCAAGGCCTTAGCTAATCGCTGCGACGTAACAAGCTGCTTCGCGGTTGCTTTTGTTTCGACTGTATTTTGGAAAAACTTTTATAAATACAATAATTTCTCGTATCGTTTGCAGGGGCTGGACGCAGGTTTGTTAATAGGCCAGCTCCTTGAGGTGGCGAAGCGTTTTGACTTCGAGGCGGGAGTGTACTTTCAGTTTCTTGACCGTGCCATCAACCATTTGCTTGGATTATCTGAAGCAGAGGAAAGTGTATATGCTGTAATTCCGCTTGTGGTAGATTCAAGCATGGAATGGTTCTGCAATGACATTAGCAATAAAAATCGGATGTCGTCAGCAGAATTATGCAATGAGCTTCCAATCATTAAGCACGATCACTATATGCGTTCAAAAAAAGTATTGGACTATCCAATGCTGACCAAGCTGAACGAAGCGTCCATACTGGGTTCCACCCTTTCATTTAAACAGCTAGGAAGGGAGCAAAAGGTAGTCTATCAAAGCGATAATTACACTTTGCCTCAAGTAAATAGACTGACGTATGATTTAGCAGAGGTGTGCAGGCAGCGATATTCGCCGGAAAATGAATTTGTATTAGAAGCAGTGAGTCAGTCGGATTTAGCGGCACTATTGCAAGAGATTATGATTTCCTATCACTATCGAAATGATCTGGATGGTTCGATCCGCAGTCCAATGCCTCGCGTAAAACTATATGGCTGCTTTTATGGCGTTGAAGGAATTCGTAATGGTGCCTATCAATATGACAATATAGCACATGCGTTGCAGCTTGTTAGGGCTGGTGATCATAGGCCATGGCTTCAGAATGGGATGTCCTTGGATAATGTGAACTTATTCCAGGTACCGCTGAGCTTCCATGTGACGGGCGATCTGGGGCATCATCATGCCGAGCTTGGTTACCGCGGCTATCGGATTCAACAAATGGAAACGGGGATGTTGGTTCAGCGCTTGCTGCTTGCTGCCTGTGCATCCGGAATGGAAGGACGTCCGCTGCTTGGATTTGACGTTAATTCCATGAATGAGCTTTATGGATTGACCCCGCTCAGACAAACGAGCTTGATCCAAATCCCGATCGGCCCCTGTCGGGGTCGTTCGCGGCTTGAGGGCAGTTTATCACAATAAATGATTTTGAAATAAAAGAGTAGATTGAATGTCATTACCATTCAATCTACTCTTTTATAATATTAACCTTCAGGCTGATGAAATTCTGCCTTCTTTTGCAGTTCACCAGTTGGCTGGCAATTGACTGGGTAATGCAGGTGATGATGAACATGCATCATAGGATGGAACCAAGCATGATGATAATCTAATGTATCGAGCTCCCATCCATCGTGATGATGATCGAAGAGCATGTGCTCATCCCACATATCATGCATCATCGGATGATAGTCATGCATCATTGGATGGTAGTCATGCATCATCGGATGGTAGTCATGCATCATCGGATGATAGTCATGCATCATCGGATGGTAGTCATGCATCATCGGATGGTAGTCATGCATCATTGGATGATAGTCATCCATCATGGGATGGTAGTAATGCATGTGGTGGAAGTCGTCGTACATGTAAGGAAAGTGATGCATCTGACTAACATCAACGCAGCAATGATATTTGGGGGGAGCTGGCTGCTCTTTAACAGTTTGAGGTCCCAAATTTTCCTGGTTAGGGCTTGATTGCAGTTGAGGACTCCAATTTTCCTGATTTGGGCTTGATTGTATCATTTGATGTCCCCAATTGGCCTGATTCGGGTTTGTTTGCATTTGTTGGTGATACTCAGGCATAACAGCCGATTGTGGCATAAAAGATTGGTTGCGTAACATGGTGTGCCTCCTTTTTATGATACTCTACAATATGCTTTGAACGAAAAAAGGGCACTTATCCCTATAAAATAGGCTGTAACCCTAAGTATGTAAGAATAGGACAAAACGAAGATGGTGACGCCTGATTACTAGTGGTTAGAAGTATATGGCGGTTTCTGTATCAAACTCTTGGATTAGAATCTCTAAGATTCTTTCAAGATTTATGCTGCTGTTTACGGTAATCGGAAATAAAATAAGTCAAAATCCCGATCAGAACTTCTGATCGGGATTTTCGTCAATGATGATTGGTTGAAAGTCGTCTTTTTATTTTTAAGCCTTAAGTTCCGGAACCTGTAGTTCTACATAAGTCCGGACCGCCTCTGCATCGTCCATATCAAGCACGGCTTCTGCAAGAGCGGCAAGCTTCGAACGATCGAGACGAGAGAGGAAAGCCCGGGCAGGGAGGACAGCGGATGCACTCATCGAGAATTCATCAAGGCCCATCCCAAGAAGGATAGGAAGGGCGATAGGTGTTCCGGCCATCTCGCCGCACATGCCGACCCACTTGTTCTCCTGATGCGCTGCTCTTATCACTTGATGGATCAGACGCAACACAGGAGGGTGGAGTGGGTCGGATAAATAACCAAGCTTCGGATTCATCCGATCTGCCGCCATCGTGTATTGTACGAGATCATTAGTTCCGATGCTGAAGAAGTCAACTTCACGCGCGAAACGATCAGCCATCTGAGCAGCAGCAGGAATCTCAATCATAATGCCGGCTTCGATCTGTTCGTTAAAAGCGATGTTCTCGTTTTTAAGCTCTTCTTTAGCTTGTTCGAGCAACGCCTTAGCTGCACGCCATTCACCTAGAGTGGCGATCATCGGAAACATAATTTTCAGGTTGCCGAATGCACTTGCTCTTAAGACGGCTCGAAGCTGTGTCTTGAACAGATCAGGACGATCTAGACAAATTCGAATCGCTCGATAGCCGAGAAACGGATTGTCTTCTTTCTCGAGCTGAAGGCTTGGAAGCTCCTTGTCGCCGCCGATGTCCATCGTCCGAATGACGATTGGAGCATCTTGGCCAAATGCTTCTGCCGCTTCTTTATAAGCAGTGAACTGCTCATCCTCGGTCGGCAGATCAGGACGGCCCATATACAGAAATTCTGTACGGAAAAGGCCAACGCCTTCGGCGCCGCGCTCCTGAGCTTGGCGAGCATCTTGCACAGAACCGATGTTGGCAACGAGCTCAACCTGGTGACCGTCCGCACTAACGGAAGGTTTGCCGCGGAATTGGTCCAGCTCTGCGCGTTGATTCACCGCATGCTGCTGCAGCGACTGATAACGAGCGAGTTCTTCTGCTTCAGGTTCGACAAGAACAATTCCTGCAGTACCATCTACGATAACTAGCTGTCCATCCTCTATCTGAAGTGCAGCATCACCAACGCCAACGATAGCGGGAATACCAACGGATCGAGCGATGATAGCAGAGTGGGAGGTTCGTCCTCCGGCTGCCGTTACAAATCCGCCAATAACGGAAGGGTCAAGCTGAGCCGTATCCGATGGAGTCAGATCGACAGCGAACAAGATGGACTTTTCAGTTGATCCAGCTGCCGAGGTTTGAACGGCCTCGGATTCAGAGCCATTGCCAAGCTTACGGATTACGCGGCGGCTGACATCACGAACATCTGCCGCACGTTCCCGCAAATACTCATCGTCAAGGGCAGCAAGCATCACAGCAACTTCTTCGCCGGATTCATTCATCGCCGCCTCAGCCTTGTAACGCTGGCTGCGAATCCGCTCCTGCGCAGCTCCGATTAACTCCTCATCTTCAAGCAGCATCAGATGAGCTTCAAAGATTTCGGCTTCATTCTCACGGCCATCCGCTTTCATCTTCTCGAAAAGCTCTTGAAGCTCACCGCTAGCAGCAGCTACCGCAGCGTCGAACCTGCTAAGCTCGGCTTGTTCTTCTCCCGCCTCGACATAAGTTACGCCTTGCGGGATGGTCTCTTCACGGAGGATGACCGCTCGGCCGATTGCATAACCTTCCGATGCGGCGATCCCTTTCATCTCGGTTGCCATCATAACTGCCTCCTACTCTGCTTCCGCAGAAGCGAGTACAGCACCAATTGCGTCAACCGCAGCTTCAGCTTTCTCTCCATCGGCACTGACCGTTACGGTATCATTTTGTTTGGCGCCGATCGAGAGCACGTTAACCAAGCTTTTCGCGCTTACTTTCCTTCCGCCTTTCTCAATATGAACGGTACCTTCACACAGCTTTGCCGCTTCAACAATTTTTTTAGCAGGACGGGCGTGAATGCCCGTCGGGTTTGCAACTACGTATGATTTCTCCACCATAAGTCCTCCTAAAAAGAATTGCCACTAATGTGGCTTACCTCTAGCCATATCTGGCGATTCTTACTTCGTAAGCATTCTCTAATAACATATATCTATTTACATCCGTTTTTTAATCTGTTCTTTCAAACGTTCTGATTGTGTACCAAAGATAGCCTGAACGGCACCTTTGCCAAGACGCATAACGCCTGCTGCGCCAAGTTTTTTCAGCTCTGCGTCATTTACGGCTTTCTCGTCTTTTACGATGAGGCGAAGGCGGGTAATACAAGCATCGATGCTCTCGATATTATCGGAACCACCAAGTGCTGCAAGAACTCTGCCTGCTTTATCGTCGGCGTTAACTACTTCACCGCTGCCTTCTTCTTCCTCGAGGACATCATCTTCACGTCCAGGTGTTTTCAAATTCAGCTTCACGATAACGACGCGGAACAGGACGTAATACACAACAGCGTAAACCAGACCAATTGGGATAATCATCCAGCCCTTCGTTGACAGCGGATAGTTGATCGCATAATCAAGGAAGCCTGCCGAGAAGCCAAAGCCATGGTGAATGCCGAGCTCAACAACCAGCCATGCACTGATACCGCTTAACACGGCGTGGATGATATAAAGCACTGGTGCTACGAACATAAAAGCAAATTCAAGCGGCTCTGTAATACCTGTCAGGAAGGAAGCAAGAGCCGAGCCAATAAAGATGGAAGAGACTAGCTTGCGTTTTTCTGGTTTGGCTGTGTGAATGATCGCAAATGCTGCAGCCGGAAGGGCGAACATCATGATTGGGAAGAAGCCTGTCATGAACATACCCGCTGTTGGGTCGCCTGCGAAGAAGCGATGCAGGTCACCATGAACAACATTACCTGCTGCATCTGTGTAATCACCAATTTGGAACCAAGCGATTGCATTAATAACGTGGTGCAGACCAAATGGAATGAGGAGTCTATTCGCCGTCATAAACAGGAATGCGCCAACTCCGCCAAGGTCTACAATCCAGCGGCCGAACGTATCGAGCCACGATTGGACAGGTCCCCAGATCAGACCAAAGATTAGACCTACGATAACCATTGCGAATGAGGTAACAATCGGTACAAACCGCTTGCCGCCAAAGAAGCCAAGCCAGTCCGGCAGCTTAATATCATGGTATTTATTATAAAGGTAAGAAGCAACAAGACCTGCAATGATACCGCCAAGCACGCCCATATTAAGCGTCGTGTCTTTCTCAACAAGTCCCGTAAATACAGTAGGGATTTTGCTAAGCACATTGGTGAGGACGAGGTAAGCAATTACGGCAGCGAGTGTCGCAACCGCATCACCGGCCATCCCAATTGCCACGCCGATGGCGAAGATCAGAGGCAGGTTATCAAAGATTGCAGATCCGCCTGCTGCAAGGAACGGGGCGATATACTGGTTCAGGAATTCACCGAAGTTACCAAATCCAAAATCTTTGACATAATCGATATTACCAAAGCGTAGTAACAGAGCTGCCGCAGGCAGTGCTGCGACAGGAAGCATTAAAGATTTACCGATTTTTTGCAGAAATCCGAGCATCTTATCTCACTCCATGTTCAGTAGTTTAGGTTTTCATAACGACCGTAATCGTATCCGGATCACCGGCTTTTACCGTCTTATAGGTGCTTTCCACTTTCTCTGCACCGTCTTCATTCGCCACGATAATTGGCGTTACAACCGGATAACCCGCACTGCGGATTTTGTCCAGGTCGCATTCGAGAAGCGTTTGACCAGCTTTGAAGGAATTCCCAGTCTTCACATGTGCTTTGAAGCCGTCGCCGTTCAGCGCTACGGTGTTGATACCGACGTGAATAAGCAGCTGCAGTCCGGACGAATGCTCAATAATCAAAGCATGATGCGTATCGATCAGATGGCTTACAGTTCCATCGAAAGGTGCAATGACCAGTCCATCACTAGGCTCGATCGCTACGCCGTCACCCATTAAGCCTTGTGCGAATGCTTCGTCTGGCACCTCGCTAAGCGGAACAACTTTACCACTGATTGGTGCAGCTACACTTACAGCATTATTTGTTTTTTTGCCAAACCATTTCATATGATCTACTCCTTGCTATCCATGTTTAGTCATGTTGTCTGTATGTTTAATTGTCTGCATCTACGGACCGGAATAACCGATACAAGTGCATGGCGAGGTAACCAACTTCATCGGGAGAGACTGTAAGCTTAAGTCTTTCTCCAATCATTTGAGCAATTACTTCCGCCTGACGATGCTCAGTAGGTATCTTGTCTCTAATCTCTGCAGCGAACGGATTGGCCGACTCTTTGCTTTGCAGAATGCGTTCCATCATGTACCGAAGATGCATGATCAGCCTTGCGTAATCAGAGCTTTTCCTCTGCAGAGGTGCTCCGCGCCATTCTTCAATTCGCTCCACGATCTCGTTCATCAGCTCCGTTAGCTGAACAAGCTGTCCCGCTGTTACGGACCCTGCTGCTGAATAAACGTGATACGTTAGAAATCCAACTTCATCTTCAGGGATAATGACGTCGAATTTCTCGCTAATCATCTTGGCCGCTTTAGCTGCAATTTTGTACTCTTGGGGATAACACATTTTCGTTTCGTATAGAAAAGGATTGACGATTTCCATGCCATTTCTTAACCGGTAGACGACAAACTGGATATGACTTGGCAAGGCAAAATACACTTTTGGATCGACAGGTGTCCCAAGCCTTTCCCTAATCTCATCAATGATCTGCTCAGAGATGTGAACCACATCCTGATCAAGCTCTTCGAGCAATGAGTGGTATTGCAAGGCTTTGTCACGGTCGTCCAGCCGGTAACGCTTCTCAATTCGTGGGTCCTCCGCATCGATATGTTTTTGGCCCTTGCACGAGAAGCCGATGCCTTTGCCAAACAGCACATATTCTCTCGATGAGTTCGGTTCCATCGTAAGTATGACATTGTTCCCAACAATCCGATCGATCCGAAGCAGCCCCGTAAGTCCCACGCCAATCCCTCCTCTCAGTAGTAAATTCCCCATTTTGAGCACAAAAAAACCAAGGAAAGAGACCGCCGTATTACGGGCGGATGCTCTCCTTGGCTCATGCCTAGTCGGACTAGTAACATGCCAAAAGGCTTGTTATATATTTGGCTCGATATCACTATAAAACATGGAACCGTTTACGTCAATTGAAAAATATTCATTCATCCTGCTCCTCCACTATGATTCTGGAGACCTGATGCACGGTATTTGCATTGGAGACCAATCTCACACTCAGCATGATATCTATATCTCCGGCCAGAATGTCGAAAGTGATGGTTTCCCGTTGGCCGGGTTCATTATTGCCAAGCAGAAGGCGGGATAAATCTTGCTGCTCAGAAAGCAGACCATTAATAAAGACCGTGCCGGGGACGATTATCCCATTACGTGCCTCAACGATGAGTTGTTTGTTGGTGACTAGTACGCTGCCAGAGTTGATAACACTTACTTGCACAGTACCAGTTCCATCTGTAGGAACGGGAACAATGGGGGTTACCTGCCGGTTACCGTTCCGAGTGGGGGAGTTGAAAATCCGGTAATTGGTATATCAACGGGTTCTCCGCCATTAAAGATCACGTCGCCGCATACATAGACGCTTATATTACGCATAGATAAACCGGGGCTTTCAACCATCACTTTAAGCGTCCAGCCAGCGCAGCTGCTCGAGTTCGTAATAACAGGTGCATGTGTCGTTCCAGGAATGGAGCCTGTCGTATAGAAGCCGCTTCCGCCGCTTCTTACGAGTGTCGTAACATCGGCAGATCGGACATAAAAAATATCGATTTCGGCAGCCGTGGCTGGGTCGGGTGTCACTTGAACGGAGCTGCCGTTTGGCAGTGTGAAGGTAATAGGATCATTTAGAAAAGCAGACACATCATCTACAAAATTCGTTGTAGATCCTCCCCAGATCAATTCTGCATATAAAACCGTACTCGAAAGCGGAAGTTCGAGCAGGGCGGCTGAGCTGTTTTGTCTAAAATTGAGAGTGGTCCCAGCCGGGAAGCCTTGTACCTGCATAGAGGTATCTGTTGTAATGAATGCGCCGATGTCATCGTCGTCAAAGCCTAATAAACCAAGCGTATTTCCTGTAATCATTACGGCTCCTCTGGCCGTTGTATTAAATCGCAATAGACAAGGCAATGGTTGTCCCTCCACAACTTAACCGGCAGTGATCATGCTATATACCCATCTTATGAATGAACGGGTATATGAAGACCGTAAATCCACGCTCAACTAGAGGCGGTGGTGAACCTCTTCATATTCATTCTCATATAATGGAAGATAAGGTATTTTAATAGAAACATAGGTGGAGGTGGTGATAAGATGACAACGCTTATTTCCCATTTCTACAATGAACAGTATTTGCTGCCCTGGTGGCTCATGCACCATGTCCCCTTATTTGATCATGGGATACTCATTAATAGAGGATCTACCGACCATTCTGTCGAGATTATTCGGAAGATGGCTCCCCATTGGGAAATCCGGAATAGTAAAGTGCCAGATTTTCATGCGATTGAGGTTGACCGTGAAGTGATGAACGTCGAGAAGCAGGTTTCCGGCTGGAAAATGGTACTGAACACAACCGAATTCCTGGTCTGCCGGAATGGTAAGCAGTTGTTTTCGATTCTGGATACGCTTGGCGGTAAAATGTACTCCATTCGAACGATCACAATGATTGATCTTCCCGGCTACTACAGCGATCCTATCTATGCGCAGCCACTCGTTAAGCAGCGTTATCACGGTGTTTTCCCATCTGATCCGAAATCTCCTTATATTGGAAGGTTTATTCATAGATACAGAAGTGGTGAGTATTATGCAGGCCGGCATTGGACGTCAAAACCTCACCAGGTACTGCTGCATCCGGTGTTTATTATGAAGTTTTCATTCAGTCCATGGAATAACGCCATGCGTGTGAGGAAGCTGCAGATTGGTCCAACCTTACCAGTAAATACTTCGAAAAATGGTATGGGTGGCCATCATCTATTTACGGCACAGGAGCTTGAAGCACAATATTTATCTTTTGCTAGTCTGACAGGGGATTTAAGACAAATACCAGAATGTCAGGCTTTAAGGTTATGGCAGCCATGAACAAGGTAGCTGTTACTGGAGCATCAGGATGGATCGGAAGATACGTAGTTAAACAACTTGTTGCCAAAGGTTATGAAGTCCATGCCACCTATAGACGGACTCCGCTTTCACTCGTCGGCGGAACCTGGCATCAGGTGAATCTACTGAGTGGAGAGGAAGCCATTCGATTTATTGAAAAGGTGAAGCCTGACTCACTTATTCATCTGGCTTGGGACGCGGTTCCACCACATTGCTATCGTTCCTTATCTAATTATGAATGGACAAGGAGCAGTATGGGGCTGATTCATCATTTTGTCCAGTCAGGTGGTCAGAGAGTAGTTGTGGCTGGTACTGGAGCAGAATATGTATGGGAAGAAGGGATTTTGTCAGAGACAACCTCTCGTGATTCGTATGCCCATGCGTACGCGGCCAGCAAGAATAGTCTTCGAATCTGGCTGCAATCTTACGCCGAAATAGCCGGGTTTAGTGCCGCATGGGGGAGAGTGTTCCATCTATACGGTCCACATGATCCAGGAAACAGGCTTGTTAGTGCAATGGTTAATGCTTTATTGAAGAAGGAAGAAGCATTCTGCAAATATGGCGGAATATATCGGGATTACTTATATATTGAGGACGCAGCAGATGCGTTTGTTGCCTTGTTGGAAAGCCGTTGCCAAGGTACGGTTAATATAGCTTCCGGAAAGTCCGTCCAATTACAGCAGCTCGTAGGCCTAATAGGAGAGAAGTTGGGGGAAGATAGTCTCATCAGCTTCGGAAAAGATGTGCCAATTGAGCCTCTATTTATAGGGGTGGATGTCACAAGGCTGACGAATGAAGTACAATGGAAGCCAAGCTACACACTAACTGAAGGGCTCAAGCGAACAATTCAATGGCATGCCGCGCAGATGGAGTAATCCTTATTCTGCATCGCCTGCACGGAATTGGCCGCTTCTTTTTTTGCGGGTTTGCTTGACGAAAGCTGTAATATTAGGCACAATTACTTAGATAGTTTACTTACTATACGTATATAACTTACTTTACGTATTTGGATAGGAACGGAAGCATGGCTAATCATTGGATGATGTCATCACGTTTAGCTTTGCTGAGGAGGACATTCAGATGGATTCACCACAGAATAACGGACAATTTGAATTTGGTATTTATACACTAGGTGATCTTGCGGTTAATTCCGATACCGGGGAATTAAAAAATGCCGGAGATCGAATGAAAGAAATTATTAAGGCTGCTATTATCGCCGATGAAGCGGGAATTGATGTATTTGGGGTTGGTGAACATCATCGGCTGGACTTTGTTCTCTCCTCACCTCCAGTAGTACTTGCCGCGATTGCACAGGCTACATCTCGCATTCGACTAACGAGTGCAACAACGGTCCTTGGAACTGCAGATCCGGTAAGAGTGTTTGAAGACTTTGCTACTCTTGATCTCATCTCGGATGGACGTGCGGAGATTATCGCCGGACGTGGCGCTTATATTGAATCTTTTCCTTTGTTCGGGTACGAACTGGTTGATTATAAAGAGCTGTTCGCAGAGAAGCTGGAATTAATGAATCAGCTCAATTTATCTGAACGAGTAACATGGAGCGGCAGACTTCGGACTCCACTTGATGAAGCGGAGATTGCACCACGTCCGGCACAGCCAAAGCTTCCGTTATGGGTTGGTGTTGGCAGTACGGCAGAAAGTGCAGCCCTCGCAGGTAAACAAGGGGCAGGTATGGCACTTGCACTGCTTGGGGGAGAACCGTCTAAATACAAGCATTTGGTCGATTGTTATAGAGAAGCGGGCATTGCTGCTGGATATCGGCAGGAAGATTTGCGAGTTGCCATTACCGGTCATTGCTACGTTGCGAAGACGACAGAGCAGGCTTTGGATGAATTCTTCGTTGGTTATAGTACCTATTATTCGCAGTTTATGGGTGGCAAGGAAAGTGGAAAGCCTCTTACGCGAGAGGAGTTCGAAGTGATTGCCCAATTTCTTGCTGTAGGCAGCCCTGAGCTGATTGCGGAAAAAATTGTTTCACAGCATGAGCTGTTTGGGCATTCCCGGTTTATGGCTCAGATGGACATCGGTGGTATGCCACTGTCTCAAGTCATGAATTCGATCGAGCTGTTGGCCAAGGAAGTTGCCCCTCTGGTTAGAGAGGCATTAAAGAAATAGCTGTTTCCTAATTCTTACTATTCGCACTAGACAACTCGGATAATCGGCGTTATACTCAATCCAATCAATTAAAAAAATGGAATAAGGATCTTCGGGGCAGGGTGGAATTCCTGACCGGCGGTAAATGCTTATCTATCTATTAAGAGGAGTAAGCAAAGCCCGCGACTCCCTGAGCTGACAACAGCAAGGGGACTGACTTGGTGGAACTCCAAGGCCGACGGTATAGTCCGGATGATAGAAGATCACTTGATTAAGCTTGCAGAAGGCGGGAAACCGCTCGAATGCATGTTTATTTAAGTCGGCCCCGATTCGCGCGATAAGCGTGAGTCGGGGCTTTTTTGCTCTCGTCCTGTATTCAGAAGGAGTATTTAAGATGAACAACGTTACCGCATCACCCATGATTCGGACAAAAACACCAATCCGGGCAGAATTCTGGCTGGTCGTACTGGGGGCAGCGCTATGGGGCGTTGATCCGGTATTTCGTATTATTTTGCTGAAAACACTCACTTCCACACAAATCGTATTGCTGGAGCATGTGATCTTGTTTCTTGCGGCAGCGCCTGTATTATGGAAACATCGTGCAGAGCTGCGAGGAGTCCGTCTTCGTCAACTAGGTGCTTTGCTCTTTATTTCTTGGGGAGGCTCGGCGCTTGCGACGATCTTATTCACGCAAGGGCTCGCGCACGGAAACCCTAATGCCGTATTGCTCTTGCAGAAGCTGCAGCCTTTGTTTGCCATTGTATTGGCAAGGGTGCTGCTGAAAGAGCTGCTGCCAGCAAAGATTGGTCCACTGCTTGTAATCGCGCTTGTTGGGACATACTTGCTTACGTTTGGCTTTACGCTGCCATTTGGCCATATGAACGAATTTGTTCAGGTAGGCAGCTTGTTGTCACTTGGTGCAGCTGCATTATGGGGCGGCTCAACAGTGATGGGACGTTACCTGCTGGGCAGTATGAAATATGAGACTGTTACATCGCTGCGCTTCATGCTGGCATTGCCATTGTTATTGGTCATTACTTGGTCAGAAGGAGCAGCATGGAAGATGTCCGAAGGAACTGATCTTGCGGCTGTTATCGTCAATTTACTGCTGCAAGCACTGCTGCCGGGACTTCTCAGTTTGCTTGTCTATTATAAAGGGTTAAGTGTAATTAAAGCGTCTTATGCAACTATTGCCGAGCTTAGTTTCCCGATGGTAGGCGTGCTGCTCAACTGGACAGTATTTGGGCAAGTGATTACAATGGCTCAACTTGTTGGCTTTGTATTTATATGGTTTACGTTATTTTTCATTTCGAGACAGCAGAATTAAGGACTGGATTCTGAGTCTTAAACCGCTTTCATATCAGCTGAAATGCTGATATACTGCGGTTGGAGGTGTAGAAATAATGGAAAATAAAACGATAAAATGGGGTATTCTTGGAGCAGGCTGGATTGCATCCCAATTTGCCCGTGACTTGGCACATGCACAAGATGTGCAGCTTACTGCAGTTGGTTCACGTTCAAAGGAAAAGGCTGAGGCTTTTGCAGAAAAGTTCGGCTTTGCGCATGCCTATGGCAGCTATGAAGAACTAGTTAATGATGCTGAGATCGATATTATTTATGTAGCAACGCCTCACCCTTCGCATAAAGAGCATGTACTGCAGTGTCTGCGTGCAGGCAAAGCAGTCATTTGTGAGAAGCCGTTTACGGTAAATGTGAAAGAAGCAGAGGAAGTTGTGCAGTTCGCCAGAGAGAATAAGATCTTCTTGATGGAAGCCATGTGGACAAGATTCCTGCCAGTTATCCGTAAAGTCCGCGAATGGATTGCTGAAGGCCGAATTGGCGATGTACGCCTGATTAGAGCAGACTTTGGCTTCCGTACAGGAGTGAACCCTGAAGGACGATTGTTTAACCCGGCACTTGCCGGTGGCGCGCTCCTTGACGTTGGTATTTATCCGTTATCCTTTGCTTCTATGTTACTTGGTGCGAATCCAAAGCAAGTATTAAGCACGGCGCAGCTCGGTGAGACTGGCGTTGATGAGGAATGCAGCATCCTTTTATCGTATGAGGGTGGTCAAACCGCGATGTTGAGTTCAGCGATCAGGCTGAATTCAGGAAGCGACGCCTACATAATTGGTACTGCAGGTTCAATCCGTGTTCCATCCTTCTTTAATGCTAAAACTGCGACCATTACTGCAGAAGACGGAACGGAAGAGACGTTTGCTGATGATCGCACAACACTTGGTTATGTTTATGAAGCAGAGGCAGCAGGACAATATCTGCGCGAAGGCAAGCTCGAGAGCGATATCATCTCGCTGGATGAAACGCTGCAGCTAATGCGTATGATGGATGGTATCCGTCAGCAATGGGGACTTCGTTATCCATTTGAGTAATAAATATTATAGGTTACAACGACACTGTTTCAGCTACTGGAGCAGTGTTTTTTATTTTGGAGTGGATCACAATCTTATCAGCAGGTTGTGGAATTGTCGTGCAAACACGTTAGATTGGATTTTATACAACCATATTTGTATGCCTCAACTGCTATAGCTTCTACGTTGGATTTCCTCCAATTGATTGAACCTGATAAGCCTACTCCGGGTTGTAAGGTGCCGATTATGCTGTATCATATCCAATGTAGCTGAGATAAAGCCGAACTAAAGTGCAATTTGGCTGGATAGAATCCAACCTGATTCATTTAGATAAAAAAGTAGCCCACATCTGGGATGTGGGCCAAAAGACAAGCTATATCAAATAGGGAGTATGGTTAATTATGTTCTCCCAATATTAAACAAAGCTGAAAAGAACGTTAGTTTCACATAAAAAAATGCGGGCATATCGCGGCTCAGCTAAGGTATAATGTTCACTATATTATGAGCGAGTCAATTATCGGCGATGAGGGAGACTTTTATATGGAAAATATTAATTTTTGTCTCGCATGCGGGGATAAATTAGAAGTTCGGAACATTGGCGGAGAAGACCGTAAGGCATGTCCAAGCTGCAGCTTTGTACATTGGGGTAACTACAGCATTGGGGTAGGTGCTTGTGTTGTAAAGGATAATAAAGTGCTGCTCGTTCGCCGCGCCCAAGAACCAGGTAAAGGGTATTGGACAACGCCAGGTGGTTATATTGAACAGCTGGAGCATATTAGAGGCTCTATTGCCCGTGAAGTTTGGGAAGAGACAGGCGTTCGTGCGATTGTTACCAAAATTATCGGCCTGCGGGATCGGCCTCATACCGTTCATGATATCTATATCACCTTCGAGATGGAGTACATAGATGGCGAGCCACGTCCTGACGACGTGGAGGTAGACGGAGCAGGCTTCTTCAGCCTTGAGGAGATGGAGTCGATGAACGTCGCTGATCTGACAGCATGGCAGGTCGATATCGCCTTAAACGGCGGCGAAGGCGGCTTACATGAAGACACCCATCCAATCCGTGAAAGCCTCAAGAAATACGGGTTGTACCGGACGAAGTAAACTCCAAATGGCGCTTCAAACTGAGAACAGTTTGAAGCGTCATTTTTTATGTAATAGGAAAGGAAACAAAACGATTATATCGAATTAGGAAAACATGTAAATATTATCATGCTTGCATTTGGATTATTTTTCAGTACAGGCTTATCGAGCACGACCTCGTAATTAACGATATTTCCATACCGGTCCGCTTCAATCTCGCAGCAGCTTTTCATCATTGCTTTGACTATCTCTCTGCCACGCTGAACTCTGGATTTCGCACCGGAATAAGAAAGGTTGAGTCGTTCGCTGAGCTCTTTTTGTGATAGCCCTTTTAGCTCAGTCAGCTCAACTGCCACCCGGTATTTGTCCGGCAATTTCTTCATCACCGACAACATGCCTTCCGCAGCCTTCATAGTGTAATCTTCCTTTAATTCTTCCTCTGGCAGCTCTTCGTGTTCAGTCAGCATAACGGTCCGATTGGATTTGCGATAATGGTCGATAATGCTGTTACGGGCGATCTGAAAAAGCCAAGCTTTCGCTTTCTCATCGTCCTTGAGCTGTCCGATCCCCTCATGTGCCTTCATAAAGATGTTCTGGACAATATCTTCGGCATCGGCAGTCTGATTTATCTTGCTTAGCACAAAGCTTCGAATATGCCCATGATGTTCCTCCCATAACGACTCGAGTGTCAAGGACTTACGCTCCCTTCAAAATATAACAATATATTTTTTTGTAATTTTGCGTCCATTGCAAAAGATCTTCGTCTCCAGTAGTGTAAATCAATTTATGGAGGTTGAAAAGATCATGAAATACAATTTACTTGGTAATACAGGAGTATATGTGTCGGAAATTGGTCTTGGGACAATGACATTTGGTGAAGGAGAAAAATGGGGGGCATTCGGGGGGCTTGGTGAGAATGAGTCGGCTTTACTTGTCGATCAAGCGCTCGAGTGCCGGAGTTAACTTCTTCGATACAGCCAATGAATATGCAGATGGACAATCGGAAGTATTACTGGGCAAGGCATTGCATACCAGACGTCATCAAGCGATTATTGCCACGAAACTTAGAGGACGTATGGGTCAAGGGCCTAATGATCTTGGCTTATCCCGGCTTCATATCATCCGTCAGACGGAAGAAAGTCTTAAGCGTCTTGGCACCGACTACATCGATCTATTGCAAATTCATAACCCAGACCAGCTAACCGATTGGGAAGAGACGCTTCGAGCGTTGGATGACCTGGTTCGAAGCGGCAAGGTGCGTTATATCGGGAACTCTAACATGAATGGTTGGAGTATTATGAAGACACGTGCAATCTCACAGATCCATGGACTAAACGCCTTCAAAAGCAGCCAATCCTACTATTCACTTGCTGCACGCGAAATTGAGCGGGAGATCATCCCTGTTCTGCAAGATCAGCAAATGGGCCTAATTGTCTGGAGTCCTTTATCAGGCGGCTTCCTAACCGGCAAATATACAAGAAATAATCAAGGCAGTGACAGTGATAGGCACGCGTTTCTTTCTTTTCCGCCCGTGGATCGGGATAAAGTCTTCCCAATTATTGATGTACTTCAGGAGATCGCAGCAACACGCGAGACGACTATTGCCCAAATTGCACTAGCCTGGGTGCTTAACCAGAAAGCAGTCACGAGTGTCGTTATAGGTGCCAAACGCCCAGAGCAGCTGCAAGAAAATCTAGGCGCTAGTGGCATTCGTTTGACAGAAGATGAATTATTCAAATTGGATCAGGTCAGTAGTCTTCCGATCGAATACCCGGCGTGGCCTTTCCTGGAAGGTGATGACTCGATTGTGAGGAAGCATTCAGTAGAGTAATGGTTCACTGCTGTACCTGCAAACAACAAATAGAGCCCCGGAACTATATCCGGGGCTCTATTGTTTTCCCTGTCCCTCCCAGATAAAAAGGGGGAGGGACGAAGCATTTGGAAGGAAGAGGGTGCGGAAGGAAAGTATCGTTTGAAGGAGCGCAGCGCTTGCCTTTGGGAGTCTTGAAATCACATTTAAAATTCTAATCGAATTTCAAGATCCCAACGCAACACCGAATTGAGAAAAGGATTTAATCTTTTCTCAATTGGGTGTACCGAAGACGATACTTTCCTGCAGCACATAACTAACTTCCTTACATCTGCTTCGTCTTAAACAACGTGTTTATCGACCCGCCGTTGTTAATAATCTTCAAAGCCGTAGCAAGCAGATCTGCCATCGGCAGTACAATAAACTTCTCCGAATGGTTCGGATCTATTGCAATCGTATCCGTAATGACGACCTCTTTAATGTAGGGATGCGACAGCTTCTCGAGTGCATTTTCCGAGAATAAGCCATGGGTAGCACAAATATAAGCGTCATTAGCGCCACGTTTATGCAAAGCCTCAACAACATTGACAATTGTACCGCCTGTATCGATCAAATCTTCAATAATAATCGGTGTCATACCTTCGACTTCACCGATAATATGCGTAATTTTCGTCTTGTTGTGAGCTGGACGATTCTTGATCATAATCGCAAACGGACAGTTCATATAGTTGGCAAGCTTCTCAGCTGTTGTTGCACGCCCGGCATCAGGGGAAACAACGACTGGATTTTTAATGTTCTTTGCCTTCAAATAATCCGTGATAAGATCAAGAGCTGTAATATGATCGACCGGAATTTCGAAAAAGCCTTGGATCGCATCGGCATGAAGATCCACGGTAATAATGCGGTCGGCGCCTACCGTTGTAAGCACATCCGCAACCAGCTTCGCGGAAATAGGTTCACGCGGGGCTGCTTTACGTTCCTGACGAGCATAGCCGTAATAGGGCATAACGATATTAATCGTCTTTGCGGAAGCCCGCTTTGCTGCATCTATCATGATCATGAGTTCGACTAAATTCTCATTTACCGGGTGAGACAAGGATTGAACGATATAGACATGGGCAGAACGAATCGATTCGATATATCTTAAGCTGATTTCTCCACTTTGCAGCCTGGAAATCTCAATGTCCCCAAGCGGAACGTTAAGCTGCCGGCATAGCTCTTCTGCTAGCGGGCGGTTCGATGAACCGGAAAAAATTTTTACATTTTGCATCCGCTTGAATCCTCCTGAAAAGAAAATGATATATATTTTTGTAGTAACTCTTGCTTTGTAAAACCTTTATCTTGCGATATACAGTTAGTCCCATTATAGCCTTTCTGTTTGCAAATTCAAAATGACCTGTGTCCCAAAAAGAAGAGCGGTTTTGAAAAGTCCGCTTGAGACCTTTCAAAACCGCCCTAATCTTCTTATTTGCTTACGATATCTTGGATGGCTTTCTCGAGCTTGTCGAGGAGCTGATCTTTATCAATTGATCCGCCTTGGTATTCTTGCATTGCAGCACCCCAGCCTTGTGGAACGCCGTCTGGATAATGGCCCCACAGCCAGCCGCCTGCAGTTGCCGCTTGCTCGGATACAGCTACACCCATTTGGCCGATTTCATCAGCTGTAGGTTTGATCGAAGTAAGAGCAGGGATGAATTTGAATTCTTTCGTCAAATACGATTTGCCTGTGTCGGATGTAACCATCCAGTTCAGGAACGCTTTTGCTTCTTCTGCATTTTTGGATTTGCTGTTTACGATCCAGAAGTTCGCAGGTCCTGTGTAGATATGTGCATTGCCGCTGTCGTCAATTGGAATAGGGAGAAGGCCAACATTCAACTTAGCAACTTTATCAACGTCACCTTGGATCCAGTTACCTTGTTGAATCATCGCTGTTTTACCCGAAGCGAAGTTTGCAACTTGTGTAGCATAGTCAGTGGTCAGCTTGTCTTTTTGGCTGTATTTGAAGACAACATCAACGTAGTTAATCCATTTTTTGAATACATCATTATCTTTGAAGTTTGCGCTTCCGTCTTTTGTTCCATTAATGAAAGCAAGTGGATCTGTCTGCTCAGCAAGGGCTACGTTGATCGTGTGGTGACCGATCGACCACCATTCGTTGGTTGTCGAGAATGGCGTAATGCCTGCTGCATCGAGTTGTTTCGCAGCTGCTTCAAGCTCTGTCAACGTTTTAGGAAGAGTTGTGATGCCAGCTTTTTCAAACAGATCTTTGTTATAGAAGATACCGTAGCCTTCGATGTTCATTGGCATACCAAGCAGTTTGCCATCAACTTGTGCAGGAGCAGCAGCTGCTGGGATAACATCCTTCGCCCAACCTTCGCCGGACAAGTCTGTTGCACGGTCGTAGTAAGCTTCAAGCGCGGCATTACCTTCGGAGTTGAAGATCTCTGGTTCGGAGCCGGAAGCGATTTCAGCTTTCAGCAGGGCATTGTAATCTTCGCCGCCGCCATGGGTTTCAACTTCAACTTTAACGCCAGTTTCTTTCTCATATTGTTCAGCCATACGGTTGAGTGCATCGGCAATCTCAACTTTGAATTGGAATACCTTGATTGTTACGTTCTTTTTTGGAGTTGTAGTTGCTTCTGTTGTTGCATTTGCAGATTCAGCAGGCTTGTTCGTTGCTTCAGAACCTGTATTATTGTTGTTGTTGTTGTTACCACAGCCGGCAGCCGTCAAAGTCAGGATAGCTGCAGCGAGAAGAATTGAAAGCTTTTTCATTTCGTTAACCTCCCCATTATGGTCGAACTGTTCTCTTTACAAGTTTGATTATATGGAAGCTTAAAGCCAAGAAACACAGACGTTTTTGTCGTGAAAAGTGCAAAATATTGATTTCACCCTTTAAGCGATCCGGAAGAGATGCCTTCGATAATATGTTTTTGAAGCATCAGGAACATGATAATGATTGGTGTAATCCCCATGGTCAGACCAGCTAAAGCGAGATCCCATTGCTTCGTATATTGCCCAAAGAAGCGGGTAATCGCAAGCGGAATGGTCGTCAAATCCTTGTTGGAGCCAATAATAAGAACAGGCAACAGATAGTCATTCCAAATCCATAAGCCGTTCAAAATAATGACTGTAACGATAATAGGACGAAGCAGCGGGAATACGATCCGCCAAAATACGCCGTAAGGCGAGCATCCGTCAACAACAGCAGCCTCTTCAATCTCAAGCGGAACACTCTTGATAAAGCCATGGAACAGGAATACCGACAGCGACAATCCAAATCCGAGATAACAGACGACAATACCAAACAGGTTAGCGCGAAGCTCCAGGAAGCTCGTCACGCGTACCAGCTGCAGCATAACCGATTGGAACGGAATGATCATTGCCGAGATGAAGCAGGTAAACAGGATTTTATTAAAAACGGTAGGCTTCCGAACAATCCGATAGCCGGTCATCGCACTAATGATGACGATGCCTGTTACGCTGATGCCGGTAATCAGAATGGAATTCCACAGCGCTTTCGGAAATTTAATAATATCCCAAACCTTCGAGTAATTCGAGAAAAGATACTTGTCCGGGAGCGATGCGGCGTCCACCATAATTTCGCCTAAAGCTTTAAGCGAATTGACGAGTACGAAATAAAAAGGTGCTATGAATATCAGAGCAAGCAAGATGGCTGCAGTTGCAATAGCCCAGAGCCTGGAACGGGAAGCTGTCATTTAAGCTTCAACCTCCTTCCGTTTGGTCAGCCACACTTGTGTGACGGCAATAATCGATACTGCGAAGAAGAAGAGCATCGCTTTGGCAGTACCTAATCCGTAGCGGTTGTTAACCAGCGCCTCGGCATAAATGTTATAAGCAAGCGATTGGGTAGAAGTACCCGGACCACCTTTGGTCAAGGACAAGTTTAGATCGAACATTTTGAAAGCACCAGAAGTCGTTAGGAATAAACATACTGTAATGGCAGGCATAACGAGCGGCATAATCACTTTACGAACCGTCTGCAAGTAACTAGCGCCATCAATTGTTGCTGCTTCCATCAAGTCTTTTGGTACACCAACAATTGCAGCGATGTAAATAACCATCATGTAGCCGGTAGTCTGCCAGACGAAGACGATCACGAGTCCCCAGAAGCCGGTCTCAGGAGTGCCAAGCCAAGGAAGCTCGAAGAAGTGCCAGCCTGTCATTTCGCCGATTGTTTTGAACCCTTTGGTGAAAATAAATTGCCAGATGTAACCAAGCAGAATGCCGCCAATCATGTTTGGCAGGAAGAAAATCGTCCGGAGCGTATTCCGGCCACGCATCGGGCGGGTTAACAAAAGCCCAAGGAGAAGTGCCAATATATTCGTCACCACAACCGTAACGACCGTAAACTTCAGTGTGAATTTAAAGGCTGCCCAGAACTTATCGTCATTCGTAAAGATCCGGTGGATGTTATCCATACCGATCCATTTGGCCTTATCCAGATCGAGGCCGTTCCATTCGGTGAACGAGAAGTAGAAGCCAAGCAGGAACGGAATAAGTACGATAATCGTGAAGACGATCATACCAGGTCCGACAAATACAAGCTGCTGCATCCATTCGTTTGATTTTTTTCGTAAGTTCACTTTTGATCCCCCTTGAAAATGTGACTTCAATGTCGATGTGTATAGCTAGACTATAAACAGTTATTGAAATTTGAACCACCGATAGATATGATGGGTTTGGTGTAATATATTGACCTTGGGGGTAGGACGTCATGTTTGCGTTCGCAACAAGTATTAACCGAAAATTGATGGCGCTCTTGCTTGCCGTTACGATTATTCCGATCACCGTATCCATGATTATCTCGAATTATTACATCAAGGATAAGGTTACGGAGCAGTCGATTCACGAGAATCAGAATCTGCTTGCATTAGGCAAAAACAATATATTAGGCTATATGGACAAGATCAACGAAAACTCGCTTGATGTGTATTTGAATATCAATAAGTCCAACTCGCTTTATGCCTTGATCGAGAGAGGCGAGTCGCCAAATGTGAATGTGCCGATGTTCGATGAGAAGAACAATTTGCAGATTTACACCCATATGCTGAACATCTATCAATCAACAAATGGGATTTTGCAAATTCAGCTGCAAATTGGGGATGGCAAGCTTACGTATCTGATGGCGCGTGGATTTTTCCGGAGAGGCATCAATCAGCAGCTAGAATGGCCGGCAAGTCATGGGACAAGCCCTAAGCCGTTCGTTGAGGCGACACATACGAGTGGACATTATAATTTGGATTGGAGTCATGCTGTCAAAGAGGAAAGCGTTTTCACCTTGCGCAGGCCGATCATCAGGACACCTAGCGATGAAGTCATTGGTTACCTCTCGATGGATGTTAAGTCAGCTGACCTCAATCAGATTTGCAAGCAGCTTACGATGTCGTCCGAGGAACAGCTTTATCTTATTGATCGAAACCGAAATTTTGTATGCTCCGTGAATGGTCAGGAGGACCAATCACAGCTGAAATGGACCGATCAAGTACTGGCCTCTGACCAGGAAAACGGCGTCATTAAGTGGAAAGATCAGTCATTTTCCGGCATTGTGATCTATGATACATTGAGTACCAATTATATGGATTGGGTTGTTGTGAAGCAGCTGCCTTACTCGTATTTATACGAAAGTGCAACGACGATCCGGACGATTAATACATCCGTTATCGGTATCTTTATGGTGCTTGCGGTCATTGCCAGCTTCTTAGTTACCTACCAGTTTACGAAGCCGATCAAGCGGCTGATTGGCCATATCAATCAGGTTCAATCCGGTAATTTCAATGTTGTAGTTCCGGTGCAGCGGAAGGACGAAATTGGTATTTTGGCAAGGCGATTTAATACGATGATTCATACGATCCGGGACTTGATTAACAGCGAATATCGGCTTGAGATCGCGAACAAGACGAATCAGCTGAGGGCGATGCAGGCCCAGATTAATCCGCATTTTTTGTACAATGCTTTGCAGTCTATTGGTACGCTCGCTCTTCATGCAGGTGCACCAAAGGTTTATACACTCATCACTGCTATTGCGAAAATGATGCGTTACAACATGAATACAAGCGAGTCGGTTGTGCCATTTGCTATGGAATTAAATCATGCGAAAGCTTATCTCGAGCTTCAGCAGCAGAGATTTAATGAGCAGCTGACCGTTCATTATGAGATTGATCCGGCTTCATTGCATGTGCAGGTACCTAAGATGCTGCTGCAGCCGTTGATTGAGAACTATTTTAAGCATGGTTATGAGACATCTGGGCGAAACGGCATCCTGCAGCTGTTCTCTGAGGTGACAGATGAAGGCAGATGGCTGACAGTGCGGATTGAGGATAATGGCAGCGGGATGGACCCGGATAAGCTGCGGGAGCTTCAGCAGCTATTGCTCCGTTCAACAGGAGCGCTGCTGGAGGAACAGAAGAGTATCGGCATCAGCAATGTATGGATGCGTCTGAAGCTCTATTACAACGAAGAAGCGGAGATGAGTATTGAATCGGCGCCTTCGGGCGGGTTCATGGTCACGCTGAGATTACCTGTACAAGAGCTGGAGGAACGAGCATGAATATACTCATAGTGGATGATGAACAGCATGTACGCGAAGCCATTAAGCTGCTGATTGATTGGGAACAGCTAGGCATTCATCAAATTTTTGAAGCAGATAACGGTGATTCTGCCATTGAGCTGCTTGGAAAGATTCAACCTGAGATTGTGATTACAGATATGCGGATGCCAAACCGTGATGGTGTGGAGCTGCTAGCCTGGATGAAAGAGCATGGTCGTAAGAGTAAATCAATTGTCATCAGCGGTTATGATGACTTCCATCTGGTGCGAAGCTCTATGAAATATGGCGGTCAGGATTATCTGCTTAAGCCGATTGATCCCGAGCAGCTAACGGAAGCTCTTCAGAAAGCGAAGCTTAGCTGGGAACAGGAGGATCAAGCACGTAGACTTGATCAGCAGCGCAGTATCGAGATCAATCAGATTAAGCCGGTGTACCGGGATAAGCTGTTCTCGACCATGATTAGTGAAGCTGGATCAGGCGTTCAGGTGACTGTGCCGGCGGTACTGAAAGAAGAGTTTGGGCTTGAAAATGTAGAGCAGTGCCAGGTCATTATTCTTAGCACGGGAATGCTGGAACCACAAATTTCCCGCAAATTTAACGGTAATCGGGATTTGCTTTCTTTTTGCCTGATTAATGTGTGTAACGAGATATTAAAGCAGAAAAATAGCGGATTTGCTTTCCGGCATTGGAACAGCGATCATGAGATTATTATTTTGCTATGGCATCGGCTCACGGAATGGGAAGCTTTATTGGCTCTCATAACAGAAGGTATCCTAAATTCGATTCATGGAAAATTCCATTATGGAGTAGGGCAGGCGCAGCCTTTTCCAAACGGATTGTTCTTATCGTATCAGGCTGCCCGCTCAGCATTGAAACAACGGAATTTGCTTGCGGAGAGCAGCTATATTCATCGAAGTGAACAAGGCTTTACAACAGGTGTCTATTCCTTAAGTATCGCATCTTATGAGGAACGTTTCCGGCTTGCGGTTTGGAGCGGCAAAGAGAAAGATATTGAGACGGCGGTGGAAAGTTTTCTGGATGCTGCCCGGGATCTGCCGGCTATTAGTCAGGAACAGGTTGAACTATGGCGCTTTGAATATGAGTCTATGCTGAGTCGCTGGCGGCAGGATCTTGCAGCGAAACAGGAGGTACAGGCAAGTTCTGAGCCACCTCCAGGTCTGCCATTATTCTTATTACTGGATGAACAAGGAAGGCTGTCATTGGAATTATGCAGACGTGAGCTTATTAACGGACTTACTGTTTTTGCGGCACTAACCGGTGCTGGAGGTAATAAAGAGCACAGCATTATGCGAGATATTGCGAAATATATGGAGCAGCATTATAACCGTGAGGTTACGCTCCAAGATATATCCGAGCGTTTTTATTTGAGCCGGGAATACATTTCACGCCGATTCAAGCAAGAGATGGGAGAGAACGTATTCGACTATCTAGGCCGTATTCGTGTAGAAAAAGCCAAGCTGCTGCTGCAAAATCCGAATCTGAAAATCGCTCAGATCGCCGAGATGGTCGGCTATGATGATGATAAATATTTCAGCAAGGTGTTTAAGAAGTTTGAGGGGCAGTCGCCTAACCAGTACCGGAAGTTATGATGCGCAGAAGTTTAATAGAGGTTCATGCTGCAAACTACGAATTCAAATGTTCTTCCGATCGCTGTTGCTCGGGGATTCCTAGATTGGAATTTTAATAAGTGGGAATCCCCGAGCAAAGGCGAACGCTGCGCTTCTCCAGAATCATTTGAACTTCTTCGTTTTTGTTTAACCTCTCTTAAAAAGTGCGCTCACAAAAATAAAAAACCAACCAAAAAGGAGCTTGCCATATGGCAGCTCCTTTTTGGTTAGCTGGATTAGTTTGTTTAATTTACTCGATCATATTTTTTGTTGCCTCGTACATGTTTGCTGCGTATTTGTCGATATCATCACGAGACATACGGAGGCGGTCTACGGAAGTGCCGTAGCCGATTTCGCTTTTGCCTTCTTCGAGCCCTTGGAATATGCCGTCTGCGAAGGCGTCGAGAGGTTCTCCATGCACATGAAGACCTGCTCCGCCTAGGTTGGTGTTTACTGCCGGAGGTGCAACCTCAATGACTTCAACCGATGTATCCGAAAGCTGGAGTCTAAGCCCCATTGTGAAGGAATGGAGAGCCGCTTTTGTAGCCGAATAGATGGGTGCAATTGCAAATGGTGTGAAGGCTAGTCCGGATGTAACGTTGATAATCGCCGCATTTTCTTTAGCTGCAAAGAAGGGAGCAAACAGTATTGAAAGATGGAAAGGCGCCTCGATGTTGGTTGTAATCTCTTTGGCAAAATAACTCCAGTCATTCTTTACATCCGCATTGAGCACGCTGAAACGCTGCTGGATTCCTGCGTTATTAACCAGCACATTAACTTCTGGGTAATTTGTCGTAACCCAATCAAACAAAGCAATACGTTCAGCTTCACTATCCAGATCACTGACACGAGTAATGAGGCCAGGTGTTTTTTCTTGTGCCTCTTGCAGGACATTCTCACGTCGTCCAGTAACAATGACGGTGTTGCCGGCTTTTAAGAAGCGTTCTGCAAAAGCTAATCCGATTCCTGAACTTCCGCCTGTAATGAGTATTGTATTTCCTGTAAGCTTCATAGTAACGCCTCCTGAATGCGATTAGTGTAACGTGTGATTTTCTCTTCAATCCCTTTCAGGGATTCATTCATTAACGAAATTTCAGCAAGCACATCTTGCTTATGGTTGTTCATCATCTCTAGTCGCAGCTCGATCGTGCTGTCCCCTTCGATGATCCAATCGATATATTGCTTGATTTCACTAATTGACATGTGGGTGTTTTTCAAACAGCCAACCGTTACAAGCAGTGAAATCTGATCCTCTGAAAATAACCGCCTGCCAGCTTCATCACGCTCAATTATCGGCAGTAAGCCTTTCTTTTCATAAAAACGTAAGGTTGATTCCGGAATATTTAATCGGGCAGCAGCTTCACCAATGGAGTAATACTTCATCTGGAGTCCTCCAATTTATTGTCGACGGGAATATCATACGACTTAAACCTTGGTTTAAGTCAAGAAGAATGCGAAAAGAAATAATTTTTTACAGATGATATCCTCAGATAAGAACGGCTGAGCAGGAAATCTTGAAAAATTTGTTGAACTATTTTGGGAATGAAAATAAAAAATAGTGAGGTAGAAGCATGGGAAATGCTTATCAAATCCCTATACTGCTTGAACAACTAATGAGCTGGGAACGAGGGTTTTCACACGAAGTTGATTACTTAGAGACTCCAACAGGTCTTTATTTAGGAATAGATACTAAAGAAACAGGAGGGTATTTCTGTACACCAGTGGACTCATATCCATTCGCACGTACAGGAGTTGATGGTATACATTACGCCTTTTTAACCGATTTTGGTCATGTTACAAATTTGGATGAAGCACCAGTCATTCGAGTTTCTCCGATGGATTCGGACCGTGTGAGTCTTGTTGCCCGAAATCTGCATGACTTTTTCGCTTTATACTTATTCGATGAACTTGTAACCATGAATGAGTATTCGAGTGAAGAGGAATATTTGGAATACGTTCGTAAGGAAGAAGCGAAGGATTTAAATTCCGAGTGGTTTGATCATGACCGTTGGAAACGAGAAAAAGCAATTGTACAAAACTCAATTTCTGAAACGTTTAACATATTTCCAATATCGAACCCTGTTCAATATATGCAGGAGATTCGGCTTGAACGTAGTCTTCAAGTATCAACCCTAACAAAGGATTCTTTAGGTATTGTGTTATCAAAAGTAATACCAGGTGAAAGTGAGGTACTGATAGCTTCCGTTCGGGATTTTCAGTATTCGGCTTGTTTTGACAGAGCTATTATTGAGCCTCTCGCTAAGGAGCTTGTTCAATTGGGATTCATCCATGAGGCACAGTCTTTACTTGCTCGAATGCTGCAATAACCCGATCAAAAAAAACGCCACAGGAATGATCCTGTGGCGTTCCTTATATAACATTAGCTCACTTTACACTCGTCCGAACAATGACCTTCATGCTCTGCTTCACATTCCTCGCAGCAGATGTGGCGCTGGTCGCATGTGACATTCTTGCAGTTGACGTAACGGTCTTCCGGCTTGCCGCAATGATGGCATTTGCCAATGATAACATCCTCATCCGTCCGGTTAATTGGCACTGAGATACGATCATCAAAGACATAACATTTGCCGTCCCAGAGACGACCTTTTACTTCTTCATCTTTGCCGTACGTCACGATGCCGCCTTCCAACTGGGCAACATTAGAGAAGCCTTCTTCAAGAAGAACAGCTGTCAGCGTCTCGCAGCGAATACCACCCGTGCAATACGTTAAGATAGGCTTATTCTTCGCATCTTCAGGCAGATTCTTGCGAATCCATTCCGGGAACTCACGGAACGACTCGACGGTAGGGCGAATCGCACCACGGAAGTGGCCGATATCATATTCGTAATCATTCCGTCCGTCAACGACAATCACATCTTCATGCTGAAGCTGATCGTAGAACTCCTTGGGTGACAAGCGTTTGCCAGTCTTCACATTCGGGTCAAGCTTCTTGTCATAACGCAGGGTTACTAACTCTTTCTTATGACGGACGAACAGCTTCTTGAATACGTGGCCGTCCGAATCATCAATCTTATAGGTAATGTCTTTAAAGAGCGGATGCTCATTCATATACGCCATATAAGCATCGGTTTGCTCAATTGTCCCGGAGCAAGTACCATTAATGCCTTGCTCAGAGATGAGAATGCGGCCCTTCACGCCAAGCTGCTTGCAGAAGCGCAGATGCTCAGCGGTCAATTGCTCGGGATTTTCCACATGCACATATTTATAATAGAGCAAAATGCGGTAAGATTTATTTTCGATAGTATCGGTCATTGGCTTACTCTCCAAAAAACTGTTTGATTTCCTCTTGCACAGCTTCTTCTACCTGCTTGAGGCATTCTTCCTTCGTATCCGCATAGATACGGTTCTCATTCACCATGGCATACGGTCTTGCCCGGCACAAATTACACATATTCAAGCAATCCGTGCGCATGACTGCCGCTTCCGGGAATTTATCTTCAATCTCCTCAAGTGGCAGCAGTGCCATCTCGTTACGGGTACATACCTCGACGACAACAAGCCCTAGTCCCATCTTTTATCACCGACCTGATAAAACTTTTAATTGACGTTTTGGTTCGTCATTCACTTTACACTCTGGCGAGCAGTAGCTCTCATGCTCAGCTTCACACTCAGGGCAGCAAATATGCTTACGGTGGCAAAGGTCGTCCGCACAGTTGATGTAGCGGTCTTCTGCTTTGCCGCAATGATAGCACTTGCCGACGATAATATCCTCGTCCGTCCGATTAATCGGTACGGAAATACGCTCATCAAACACATAACATTTGCCGTCCCATAGATGGCCTTTTACTTCTTCATCTTTACCATAAGTGACAATGCCGCCATCCAATTGAGCAACATCAGAGAAGCCTTCTTCAAGAAGTACGGCTGTCAAAGTCTCACAGCGGATACCGCCTGTACAATAGGTCAGGACGGTTTTGTCCTTTGCATCTTCAGGCAGGTTTTTGCGAAGCCATTCCGGAAACTCACGGAACGATTCAACCGTAGGACGGATCGCACCACGGAAATGGCCAATATCATATTCATAATCGTTGCGGCCGTCGATAATAATAACGTCATCACGCTGCAACTGCTCGTGGAATTCTTTCGGCGACAGGTGTTTACCTGTACGTACATTCGGATCAAGCTTCTTATCATAACGAAGGGTAACAAGCTCCTTCTTATGACGAACGAAGATTTTTTTGAACACATGCCCTTCGGATTCATCAATTTTGTAGACCATGTCTGCGAACAGCGGATTGCTGCGCATATGCGCGATGTAAGCATCTGTCTGTTCAATTGTACCGGAGCAGGTGCCGTTAATGCCTTGCTCGGAGATGAGAATGCGGCCTTTTACACCAAGATCTTTACAGAATTGAAGATGCTCAGCTGTAAGCTCTTCAGGGTTGTCTATATGCACGTACTTATAGTACAAAAGAATACGATAAGGTTTGTTTTCGCTCATGTCTAACGCTCCATTATTTAAGATTATCATTATATGTTAAAACTCTTAAATCACTTAGTCAACAACGAACAAGCGATACTTCTTGTCTAAATCAAGGTATTTATTGGGCCATTACCTCTTTCAGGAAAATGGAGGAACTGGCTGGCAATGTTGCATCTTTCCTTGTGACGACACCAATGGCACGTGTAGGCAGCGCCTCAAGCAATTGAACTTCGAATAACGTACCGTTATCCAGCTCCTGCTGAGCAAATCTACGGGTAATAAAAGCAGTCCCATAACCTCGCTGCGTGAACTCGATAATCATCTCCGTACTAGTCAGTTCAATGTCCGGCTCCTTATATATGCCATGAGCAGCAAGCCAATGCTCGACAAACAAACGCGTACTGCTGCCTGCCGTGGGTAATAATAAAGGAAGCTTAAGCAGTTCCCGAACGGAAATTGGTTCAGCGGCAAGCTCTCGGTATGCTTGACCAACTAAGAAACAATCTTGAATAGCCATTAGGGGCTGAATAGCAAGCTCTTGATCGTCAAATGGCAGATGCACGAAGCCTAGATCAATATTTTCTTCCTTTAACTGCTTGGAAATTTCATTTGTCTTGCTTTGTTGGAGACGGATCCGAACCTGCGGATGCTCAGCATGAAATTTATCAATATAAGGCAGAAGAATATGTTTAATAATTGGACCACTTGCGCCTATACGAAGTTCACCGCCATGTAGATTGGCAAGCTCGAGCAGCTTACGTTCGCCACGCTCAATAAGCTGGAATGATTGCTCGATATAATCGAACAGTGCTTTGCCTTCAATAGTAAGCTTGACTCCTTTAGAGCCACGGTCAAATAATTTGACGCCAAGTGAATCCTCAAGCTGCTTGATGGCATAGCTAACTGACGGCTGAGTAACGTGAAGAATTTGAGCCGCCTTTGTGAAGTTGCCTGTTCTTGCCGTGTACAAAAAAATACGGTAGCTTTCCAAGTTATTTAATCCGTTTGGCATAAACCCTCTCTATCGCAAGGCTATTGTATTGTGATTTCATTTATTGCTCTTTTGAAATTATAATGAATTTAATCGAGATAGTCAAAAGAGAAAGGTTGGTTTTTTATATGTCAGGAAGCAGCTTTGGCACTCATTTCAAAATGACCACGTTTGGCGAATCACATGGCGAGGCAGTAGGCGTTATTATTGACGGTGTCACTCCAGGAGTTGAACTTACAGAAGCAGATATTCAAGTGCAAATGGACCGCCGTAAGCCAGGTCAATCCTCGGTTACTACACCACGTAAGGAATATGATATTATCCGCATTTTGTCTGGTGTATTCGAAGGCAAAACAACAGGCGCACCGCTTGCTGTTATGCTGAACAACACCGACATGAAATCGAAGGATTATGAGTCGAATCGTCGTTTGTTCCGTCCTGGTCATGCGGATTTCACTTATGTCCAAAAATATGGTCACCGCGACCATCGTGGAAGTGGACGTGCATCTGGCCGTGAAACGGCTGGTCGTGTGGCAGCTGGTGCGATTGCACGCAAATTGCTGGAAAGACGCGGCGTATCCATCGTTGCTTATACGAAAGAAGCTGGTGGTATTAAATGTGAGACACTTGATGAATCCATCATTGAAAAAAATCCAATGCGTGCAGGTGATCTGAATGCGGCGGAGAGAATGGTCAAACGTGTGGAAGAGCTGGCGGCAGCAGGCAACAGCTGCGGCGGTGTTGTAGAGTGTATCATCCGCGGCGTGAAGCCGGGGATTGGCGAGCCGGCATTTGATAAGCTGGATGCAGAACTGGCGAAAGCGATGCTGTCCATTGGTGCGGTAAAAGGTATCGAATTTGGCGCAGGCTTTGCAGCTACAACGATGCTTGGCAGCGAGCATAATGATGAAATGGACGCAAATGGCTTTTTGACTAACAATGCTGGCGGTATTGTTGGTGGGATCAGCACGGGTCAAGATATTATTTTCCGTATCGCGGTTAAACCAACCTCTTCGATCTCGCTGCCGCAGCAAACGGTTGACGAAGAAGGTACGGAGCATACAATTGAAACGATTGGCCGTCATGATCCGTGTATCTGCCCTCGTGTTGTGCCAGTAGTGGAAGCGATGGCCTGCATGGTTGTTGAAGATTTGTACAAGCGCAATACCGCTCTTCATGATTAATTATCAATAATTAATACAACCCTTGTGAAAAATAAACTATAATGATTGTTATTATGGTTTATCTTGCAAGAAAGAAGGGGAATTGGATTTGACGCCGTTTGAATTTTTAACTACATTGCTGTCCATTGTATTTATTGATCTTATTCTGGCTGGCGATAATGCGATTGTTATCGGTATGGCAGCGAAGAGACTGCCGAAAGAGCAGCAAAAAAAAGCGATCCTATATGGGACATTTGGGGCGATATTGCTTCGAATTGTTGCAACTTTACTTGTTGTTTACTTACTCGATATTCCTTGGCTGCTTGCTGCAGGGGGAATCGTACTTCTGTGGATCGCATACAAGCTGCTTGTACAGGAAGAGGACCATGGCAACATTAAAGCAGGTAACACGCTGTGGGCTTCTGTGTGGACGATCGTCATTGCAGATGCCGCAATGGGACTTGATAACGTTATTGCAGTAGCGGGAGCTGCAGGTGGCCATAAGCTGCTTGTGATCATCGGTCTCTTGATCAGTATTCCTATCGTGGTATGGGGAAGCACCTTGTTTATTAAGCTTCTGAGCAAGTTCCCTTGGATCATCTATGCGGGCTCGGCTGTACTGGCTTACACCGCTTCGAAGATGATTACCCATGAGCCAGCTTGGAAAGATTGGTTCGACGATAATCAAGTTATCAGATGGCTTATTATTGCCATTGCAGTTGTAGCTGTGCTTGGAGCCGGCTTATGGACAAACGAATGGAAGAAGAAGCATCCAACAACAGCACATGAATAAAAAATAAAGGGCTGTCCTAAGAGCAGATTTACTGCTTTTGGACAGCTTTTTTGTGCCTGTACGTGCAACTTTGTTTCATATGAAGCGTCTTGGAATAGAAAAGGAAAATAAAGGGAGGTGGGCGCTTTGAAGTTAAAAATAGCAGCTCTTATCGTCATTCTAATTATGCTGACCGGATGTACGGAAGATAAGAAGGAACAAGTTGTAATTGGTAATCAACTACATATTGCTTATCTGAAGGATTACGGGTGGAGTATTGATCGGTTTGGCTCAGAAATCAAATACGCAGCGGGAACTTTATGTGATTATAAAGAGCATATGGATACTATACGAACTCAGGGGCAAATGGATTTGACTCCATTTCTTAACCAGGAAGTTATAGAAACCGGATATATATTGAAGGAGAAAACAAAGCAATATAATCAGATTGTAGGTTACATTTTAGAATCACACGAAGAGATTATAGGTGGTAATTTGGAATTTAATAACGAGGTCGAACAAGCGGATGGAACCATTCGAGTAGACTCGGGTAAAATAACGCCGATGAAAATGCACTGATTTTTAAAGGTTTAGTACTGAAATTTGAGTAGAGATTTCCAAGTAAATCCCCTATGATAGGGCTGGTCCACATTCAACGAGAAGAAAGTGCATAGTGAAATTCATGTAACAGTATTAGACATCGGATAAGAAAGGAGGAGCTTGACCGGGATCCCCATCTTTACCTATGGCAGTTACAATGAATGGAGGCTGAATTTGATGCATTTTTCACGGAAAAGATCGGCTTATTCCAAGCTGTTAATAGCTTTAATGGTCTTTACTTTATTAGTCCCTTTGAATATCGCTCCTGCTTATGCGGCAGATGCGGCTGTTGTGAATGAGGATTTCTCTACATATCCATTAGGCCCGCTCACAATTGGAAGCGGTAACAATTGGACGAAGGAAGGAACTGCACCTGTTGTCGAAGTCAAGAATGATCAGGGAGCAGACCGCACCTATGCCGCTATCAGCCATGATCTGACTGGTTCCTCTTATTTCGGTCAACGATTTGCTCCTCAGACCGGAGGTATGATTCTACAATTCGATATCAATATGCCAACAAGCAAAGGCGGAACCTTCTGGGTAATGGAAGGGAAGGTTAACGCGACTAATGCTGCAGTCACTCGCTTCCAGATGGATGCGGGGATTTTCAAACGCTATAATGGTCCAACCCTCGTCACCTACGACTCTACGCACTGGTATCGTTTTATGATGATCTACAATATCCCGAAAAAGAAATATGCTTTGAGCATCGTAGATTTGAATACGGGTGAAACCGTGAGCTCGAATGAAGATTTCTACAGTGCAAGGGAAAGAATAAGCAGCTTTGGCTTCTTCACCAATGCTGGCGGCGGCCGTTACAATCTGGCTAACGTAAAGGTGACTTCGCTTGATCTTGCTCTGTCGGATTTGCAGCTTAGCGCTGACGACTTTGTTCCTTCTTTCTCTTTTGACCCAACGAATGAGAACTACAGCTTTGATGTGCCATACTCCTCGAATGATCTGACAGTTACTCCAACAGCAAGCAACGCTGATGGTGTCAATCTCAAAGTAGGGAATTCAAGTGTAGCAAGCGGAGATCCAATTACCGTACCGTTAACGGTACCTTCAACAACGGTTGACGTAACCGTGAGTTCGAACGATTATACGGATGTATCCCGAACGTATACGCTACAAGTTAATAAGCTGGACAAGGCCCCTGCTGTAACGGATGTTTCGGCGGAAGGGCATGATGGCAAAGTGCAAATCGGCTGGAAAGCGCCTCTTGATCCTGCCTATAAAGCTGCGAATATCTACATTGTGAAATCAGATGGTTCAGAACTACTTGCTGCTACTGTTCCTAAAGGCGAGTACATTGCTTCTATTGACGGATTGGAGAACGAAACGGCTTATACCTTTAAAGTAACAGGTGTGTATGCTTATGACGGTGAAGGCGATACGGAGTCTGCGGCGGTCAGTATAAGCGAGACGCCTAAGCAGGTTCCAGCTAGACAAATGGAGGATTTGGGTAGAGGACTAGTAGCGATTGAAGAAGATGGTCAGATCTTTGTTTCCTGGCGTCTCCTTGGTACAGAGCCCGACAATCTCGGATTCAATCTGTATCGTAATGGCGTCAAAATCAACGCTGCTCCCATTCAAACCAGCACCAATTATGTTGATGAGAATGGAACTTCGGATTCTTCTTACTACGTTCGTGCAGTGCTGAACGGTACGGAACAGGAGCCTTCTGAGACGGTAACACCATGGGACACCAACTACCTCACCGTACCGATTGAAAAGCCTGCCGATGGCGTAACAAGTGTTGGCGAGGCTTATACTTACCGCGCGAATGATGCGTCCGTAGGTGATCTAGATGGAGACGGAACTTACGAAATTGTACTGAAATGGGATCCAAGCAACTCGAAAGATAACTCCCAATCGGGTATTACAGGCAATACTTATTTGGATGCTTACAAAATGGACGGCACACGTCTGTGGAGAATTGATATGGGTCCAAACATTCGCTCTGGTGCACATTATTTGCAGCCAATGGTTTATGACTTGGATGGAGACGGTAAAGCAGAAGTAGCAGCTCGGACAGCTGACGGAACCATTGACGGTACCGGAACTGTTATTGGCGATGCAGCAGCGGATTATCGCAATGACGGCGGTTATGTACTGGAAGGTCCGGAATATTTCACGATATTCGAAGGATCAACCGGCAAAGCACTTGCTACGGAAGATTATGATCCGCCAAGAGGCAATATCGGAGACTGGGGAGATACGTACGGTAACCGGATTGACCGGTTTGGCGCAGCGATTGCCTATTTGGATGGACAGCGTCCAAGCCTTATTTTGCAACGTGGTTATTATACTCGAATGGTGCTTGTCGCTTACAACTGGAGAGATGGTGAGCTGAGCAAAGTATGGAAATATGATTCTCCGAATCCTGGATACGGGCAGGGGAACCATCAGCTTAGCGTGGGTGATGTAGATGCCGACGGCAAGGATGAGATCATTACCGGCAATACAGCTGTAGATGATGACGGCACTTTACTATGGAGCACTAAGCTCGGTCATGGCGATGCCATGCATCTAGGCGACTTGATTCCTTCACATCTGGGCCTTGAGTTGTGGACAGTGCAGGAAGAGACAGGCAGCCCATACTCGGCAACGATGATTGATGCACGGACAGGTACACCGTTATATGGACAGCCTCAGGTTGGCGCGGATACGGGTAGGGGATTGTCGGCTGATGTAGACCCAAGATATGAAGGTGAAGAATCCTGGGCCATTGATGCAACGAAGTCGGCAGCTACGGAAAGCAATCTGAACGGCTTCATGTACAATGCAGAAGGTAAGAAAATATCGACCGTAATCCCGACTTCTAACTTTGCCATCTGGTGGGACGGCGATTTGAGCCGTGAGCTTCTGGATCATGATTGGAATGCGGCTACCGGTAACGGTGTTCCGAGGATTGATAAGTGGGATTATGAGAACAATCAGCTCGATCGACTTGAGACTTTTAGCGGTACATTTTCCAATAACGGGACAAAAGGTAACCCCTCTCTGCAAGCCGATCTTCTTGGCGACTGGAGAGAAGAGGTTGTTGTTAGAACGGAAGACAGTAGCGCGCTTCGTATCTATTCCACAACAGCTGTAACGGATCAGAAGATACGTACACTGATGCACGACCCGATATACAGGCTGGGTATCGCGTGGCAGAACACAGGCTATAATCAGCCGCCGCATACAAGCTTCTATCTGGGTAACGGAATGGATACGCCAGCAGCACCTAATATTTATCTTGTAGATACAACGGCACCTTCAACATCGGATAATGCTCCTAGTGGATGGGTGAATCATGATGTAACGGTTAACTTAACGACTAGTGACAATGTTTCCGGCGTTGCAGCTACTTACTATACGTTGGATGGAGGCGCGAAGCAGGAGGGGACGTCGCTTCATGTTATTGAGGATGGCGTGCATACTCTTGTCTATTGGAGCGAGGATCACAAAGGCAATGTAGAGGTTGCGCATTCAGTTAGTATTCAAATCGATAAGACAGCACCTGCATTGAAGGTAACGCTCGATAAAACAGAATTGTGGCCGGCGAATCATAAGCTGGTTAATGTAAATGCTGTTGTAGAAGGAACAGATCCTACTTCGGGGATTGCTTCCGTTGTATTGACCTCCATCACCAGCAATGAGACGCTGGCAGCAGGGAAGGATGCGGATATTCAAAGCGCTGATTACGGCACATTGGATCAGTCGTTCAGCCTGCGTGCAGAACGTTCCGGGGGTGTGGAAGGACGTACTTACACCATTACGTACACAGTAACTGACAAAGCCGGTAATGTAACAAATAAATCTGTTACCGTCGTTGTTCCTCATGATCAATCGGGTAAGAATAAATAGGAAATAAGCAAAAAAGGTGAGCCGCGAAGGCTCACCTTTCTTATTAAGAATGAATTAGTTCTGAATCATTTGACGCAGTACAGTTTGCAGGATACCGCCGTTACGGTAGTAGTCAACGTCCACAAGGGAGTCAAGACGTACGATAACTTTGAATTCCAGTTGCGAACCGTCTTCGCGAGTTGCGATAACGGAAACCAGGTCACCAGGTTGAACATCGTTCGTCAGACCAACGATATCGAATGTTTCAAAGCCTGTCAGACCAAGCGCCTGCCAGCCTTGGCCAGCTTGGAATTGAAGTGGAAGAACACCCATACCAACCAGGTTGGAACGGTGGATACGTTCGAAGCTTTCTGTAATAACGGCTTTAACACCCAGAAGGAACGTACCTTTTGCTGCCCAGTCACGGGAGCTGCCTGTACCGTACTCTTTACCGCCGAGTACAACCAGGTTTGTTTTGTCTGCTTGGTATTGCATCGATGCTTCGTATACGGAAGTTACTTCGCCAGTAGGCTGGTAAGTCGAGAAGCCGCCTTCAGTACCTGGAGCCATGTGGTTACGAATACGGATGTTCGCGAATGTACCACGAACCATCACTTCGTGATGACCACGACGGGAACCATAGGAGTTGAAGTCTTTCTTCTCAACGCCGTTAGCGATCAGATATTTACCGCCTGGAGCATCTGGACGGATGCTGCCTGCAGGCGAGATATGGTCAGTTGTAACCGAGTCGCCAAGAGCAAGCAACGTTTTTGCTGCTTTGATGTCTTCAACGTCACGGATGCCGTCAGCAAGGCTGTCGAAGAACGGCGGGTTAGCGATGTAAGTGGATTTTGGATCCCACTCGTACAGTTCGCCTTCTGGTACTGGAATAGCGTTCCAACGTTCGTTTTGCGTGTATACATTCTCGTATTTCGCACGGAACATTTCTGGGGACAACGAAGCGCTCATCGCATCAGCGATTTCTTGGTTTGTTGGCCAGATGTCTTTCAGGAAGACTGGCTCGCCTTGCGGATCAAAGCCGATTGGCTCGCTTGCAAAGTCGATGTTAACTGTACCAGCAAGTGCGTAAGCAACAACTAGTGGCGGCGATGCCAGGTAGTTAGCTTTGATTTGCGCGTGGATACGGCCTTCAAAGTTACGGTTACCGGACAATACAGCAGCAACTGTCATGTCGTTGTCAGCGATAGCTTGGCTAACGTCGTCTGGCAATGGACCGGAGTTACCGATACAAGTTGCGCAGCCATAACCTGCAACGTGGAAGCCAAGAGCTTCAAGGGACTCGAGCAGGCCAGCTTTTACGAGATAGTCAGTAACAACCAGGGAACCTGGAGTCAGCGAGCTCTTCACGTATTCTGGTTTCACGAGACCACGAGCGACAGCTTTCTGCGCAACAAGGCCAGCGCCAACCATAACGCTAGGGTTAGAAGTATTTGTACAGCTTGTGATTGCGGCCAGTACAACTGCGCCTGCTTTCATTTCGCTGACTTTGCCGTTAGCGTGGTTAATAGTAACAACTTCTTCTGTTTTCTCTTCTGTCAGGCCGTAACCGCCTTTGTCGACTGGCTTGCGAACGATTTCGTTCCAAGCTTCTTTCATCGAAGTCAGCTCGATACGGTCTTGCGGACGTTTAGGACCAGCAAGGGAAGGTACAACAGTAGCCAGATCAAGTTCAACTACTTCAGTGAAGGTAGGGTCTGGCGTAGCATCTGTACGGAACATGCCTTGAGCTTTGTAGTAAGCCTCAACCAGCTCGATTTGCTCTTCTGTACGGCCAGTAGCGCGCAAGAATTCAAGTGTAGTTGTATCAACAGGGAAGAAACCAACTGTTGCGCCATACTCAGGAGCCATGTTGGCAACTGTAGCACGGTCAGGCAGGCTGATGTTGGACAGGCCGGAACCGAAGAACTCGACGAATTTGCCTACAACGCCTTTTTTACGAAGCAATTGCGTGATTGTCAGGGCAAGGTCAGTCGCTGTAGCGCCTTCTGCCAAGCTGCCAGTCAGTTTGAAGCCGATAACTTCAGGAGTTACGAAGTAGAGTGGTTGACCAAGCATACCAGCTTCTGCTTCGATACCGCCAACGCCCCAGCCAACGATACCAAGACCGTTGATCATAGTCGTATGGGAGTCAGTACCTACAAGGGAATCTGGGAATACGAAAGTTTCGCCGTCAACTGTTTTTGTAGCAGCAACGGATGCCAGGTACTCCAAGTTAACTTGGTGAACGATACCTGTATCTGGTGGTACAGCACGGAAATTATCGAATGCCGTTTGTGCCCAACGGAAGAAGCGGTAGCGCTCTGCATTCCGTTCGAACTCGATACGTTGGTTGATTTCCAGTGCGTCTGGGGAACCAAACGCGTCAACCATTACCGAGTGGTCGATTACGAGATCGACAGGTACAAGCGGGTTGATTTTTTTAGGGTCGCCGCCAGCTCTTTTAACTGTTTCACGCATTGCTGCAAGGTCAACAACAACTGGTACACCAGTCAAGTCTTGCAGTACGATACGGGAAGGAATGAATGGAATTTCTTTGTCATCGCGGTTAACCGCCCAGTCAGCCAGTTGTTTCACATGCTCTTTCGTAATAGCACGGCCGTCGAATTGACGAACTGCGCCTTCGAGCAATACTTTAATGGAAAATGGAAGTTTAGAAATTTCGCCGAGTCCTTGGTCCTCAAGTCCTTGCAAACGATAGTAAGCATACGACTTGCCGCCGACTTCCAGGCTGGACCGTACAGAGTATTGATCTTGGTTTGCCATGTGCGGGAATTCCTCCTTGGAATAATGTTGACGATTTTGCTTGTTTCATTCTGTGAAACTCTATTTCAAAAATCGTTATGTCCTTATTATAGCTCGAATAATGGGGTTTCGTAAAGCGTAAACAAACAGTCATTGGCGGAAATTCAGGGGATTTTTGTGCAGACTAAGGAGGAATTGCTTATTGGTTTCCACAAGTCACTTACTAATGTATAGCAGAGTGAAAAGAACTTCGTTATAATAGACATGATGTCATGAGGAAAAGGAGTGTTAAAGATGTTTTCGATTAAAAAGCTTGGCAACGTCAAGCTATCCATATTAGATCTTGCACCAATTGTTGAAGGTTCTACCGCGTCTGACGCTTTGCGCAACAGCCTTGATCTTGCTCAGCACGCAGAAAAATGGGGTTATACTCGTTACTGGGTTGCTGAACATCACAGTATGCCTGGTATTGCTAGCTCGGCTACTTCGCTAGTTATTGGTCATATTGCCGGCGGTACATCAACCATTCGAGTTGGCTCAGGCGGTATTATGCTGCCAAATCATGCCCCGCTTGTTATCGCGGAGCAGTTCGGAACGCTGGAATCACTTTATCCTGGGCGAATTGATCTTGGTCTTGGACGTGCTCCAGGCAGCGACCGACAGACGATGGTGGCGTTACGCCGTGATTTGTATGGTGGTGGCGGCGAGAACTTCCCGGCGATGCTTGAGGAGCTTCGCGGGTATTTTAGAGGGCCGGAGTCCGAGAGAGCGGTTCGTGCTGTGCCTGGTGAAGGGCTGGATGTGCCGATCTGGCTGCTTGGATCGAGTGACTTCAGCGCAAGACTTGCTGGAGAGCTTGGCCTTCCGTTTGGCTTTGCGAGCCATTTCTCGCCGGACTTTACGCTGCCTGCGCTGGACATTTATCGCAGCAGCTTCAAGCCATCAGCTTATCTGGATAAACCGTATGCAATGGTGGGAGTGAATGCGATCGCAGCCGATACGGATGAACATGCCGTATGGCTTGGTACAACACTGGAGCAGCAGTTCCTCAACCTTATTCGAGGCGGAGTGCCTAGAAAAATTCAGCCACCAGCTGAGCTGGAAGGGCAAGCGAACCCTCATGAGCTTACGGCTGTTCGTAATCAGCTTCGGTCATCCATTAAGGGCAGCCCGCAGACTGTTGAAGAGAAGCTAAATGCGTTCATTGAGCAGACACAGGCGGATGAAGTGATCATCAACTGTGCAATCTATGATCATCAGGAGCGGCTCAAGTCATATGAGCTGATTGCTCAGCTTGGAATTAAGGGGCAGTAAAGGAGAGTTGGCTTAACGATGTGCGACATCGTTAAGCCTGCGAAAGAGCTCTGATTAGTGTGTCTTAACGATGCGCGACATCGTTAAGGTGCTTAGAGTAGGCTGAGCAAGCCAAATCGAGCAGAGCTGGGCCTTTTGTTTGGAACATAAAAAGGACGGAGCAGGCGAGCCTGCTCCGTCTTTTTGCATCTATTAATTAGCGAAGATTTGGAATATCTACTTCTGGGCTTGTGTCTGCTTCATAATCAACGCCGTCGGTTTCAAAGCCGAACAGCTGGAAGAACTCGCGGCGGTAGCCTTCAAGATCAGACAGCTCATACACGTTCTCCGTTGTAATCTCGCTCCACAGCTTGTCTACTTCTGCTTGTACATCTGCACGCATTTCCCAGTCATCCATACGGATAAGGCCTTTTTCGTCAACTGGTGTTGGGCCATCAGTATAGAGGCGTGTTGCGAACATACGGTACATTTGCTCGATGCAGCCTTCGTGGATGCCTTTTTCCTTCATCACTTTGAAGAGGGCCGAGATGTACAGTGGAACGACAGGAATCGCCGAGCTTGATTGTGTAACCAGGGCTTTGGCAACCGCTACATAAGCACGTCCTCCAGTGGACGATAGCTGCTCAGTCAGTCGGCGCGCTGTAACTTCAAGATCGTTTTTCGCTTTGCCGATTGTTCCGTCGCGGTATACAGCATGCGTAATTTCTGGACCAACATAGGAGTATGCAAGAGTTGTTGTGCCTTCAGCAAGAACGCCTGCCGCTTGCAGCTCGTCGATCCACATTTGCCAGTCTTCGCCGCCCATAACAGTAATCGTCTGGCTGATTTCTTCTTCAGTAGCCGGTTCGATTGTAGCATCTGTAACAATGCCATTATGGAAGTTAACGGTTTTGTTCGTGTACGTTTGGCCGATTGGTTTAATAACCGAATTGAACACTTCGCCAGTCTTCGGATGAATGCGGCGTGGGGCAGCAACGCTGTATACGACCAGATCAACCGAGCCAAGCTCAGTGCGGATCAGATCGATAGTTCTTGCTTTCGTTTCGTCGGAGAAAGCATCACCAGAGAGGCTGAACGATTTCAAGCCGGCCTCTGCAGCAGCTTTCTCAAAAGCTGCGGAGTTGTACCAGCCTGGCTTAGCTGTACGGGAGCCTTCAGCTCCTTTACTAGTGAAAACGCCAACCGTGCTGGCACCTGCGCCAAACGAAGCTACGATGCGTGATGCCAGGCCGTAGCCTGTAGATGCGCCAATAACAAGCACGTTACGGGGACCTTCAATTTTTGGCTGCGACTGCACATATTCTACTTGGCTCTCAACTTGCTTTGCGCAGCCTGCTGGATGAGAGGTTGTACAAATAAAGCCGCGTGATTTTGGTTTGATAATCATATGGTAAATTCCTTTCTTCATTCAATTCATATGTATGGGTATTTACGATGGGGCTAATTCATTTTACCGATTTTCAGCTCCAAATGGAAGTTCATGCTCGAAGGAATTCACAAAAAACAGGGCTAATCCCATTAAGCAGTAACATCTGCCGGGTTCAGCCCTTGTTGTATTGGTATGTAAAAGCTTAAAACACAGCTTACTAGTAACGACCAGCGATTTGCTGCTCTGCAAGCTGGACGAGACGTTTCGTAATAGATCCACCAATAGACCCCATCTCACGAGTGGTCATATGGCCGTAATAGCCGTCAGCGGGGAGAGTAATGCCAAGCTCTTGTGCGATCTCGTACTTTAATTGTTCGAGTGCAGCGCGAGCTCCCGGGACTAACAATGAGTTGCGGTTCGACATCTGTTATGCCTCCTAAAAAGATTTATCCAACAAATAAGCTTCTTGGCGTTATTATGCGAAAAGCGAAAAAGGATTATTCGTTAATTCCTCCTGATTTTACCGATAATGGTTCACTTGCTCAGGTGGATGACTGTAATCGGGCCAAGTTGCATAAACTGGATATATTCCATAATGGCTGGTTAGGAGTGATTACAGTGAAAGATTTGTTCGGAAGGGCTGTATCGTTTGGACTTGGATTTGCAGTGACAAGTAAGGAGCAGCTAGAGAAGCTGGCAGATGAATGGGTGAAAAAAGGTGAGATCACTAAAGCCGAGTCCTCCGTTTATGTTGATGAGCTTCTGAAGAAAGGCGAAGAAACACGTAATAAGATTGAAGAAATGATCCGAGATCGGGTCCAAGCGATTGTTGGAGAAAGATATGTGACACGGGAGCAATACGAGCAGCTTGAGCAGCGAGTGGTGGCGCTGGAACATAAAGAAACACCTGTTGATTGAACTGAGGCGCATGTATGAGCATAAAATCGAAATTCCGGCATTTGCAGCGGTATAGGGAAATTGCCATCGCTTTTGTCCGCAACGGCTTCGGGTATCTTGTCAAAGATCTGGGGCTGCCGGATACCGGTTTGCTGCTGCATGGCGGTGAAAGACAGGACATTCGTAAACGCGGAGTCGGCGAGCGGCTTCGCATGTTTCTAGAGGAGCTTGGTCCAACATTCGTCAAGCTTGGTCAAATGGCAAGCATACGGCCTGACCTAATTCCTGCGGGAATCATTGCAGAGCTGGAACGACTGCAGGATCATGTTCAGCCTTTCTCTTACCTGGAAGCGGTACATATTATTGAAGATGAGCTTGGTTCGCCAATTGAGCGTTTATTTGCCGAGTTCAGTGAAGTGCCGCTGGCATCTGCTTCAATCGGGCAGGTCTATCGGGCGAAGCTGATGGATGGCACCCACGTCGCGGTAAAAGTGCAGCGTCCGTACATTCAAAAGGTCATTGAGACCGATCTGGATATATTGTCCGAGCTTGCACGGGTAGCTGAAAATCGCCTGGAATGGGCGCGTAACTATCGGCTTCGCGATATGATGGATGAGATTTCAAGAGCACTGAGGGCTGAACTGGATTATGGGCTGGAAGCCCGAAATGCGGAACGGTTCGCCCAGCAAAGCAGCAAGCTTGATGGTGTAATCATCCCGGCGATCTATTGGGAATATTCCAGTAAGCTTGTTCTGACCATGGACTATGTGGAAGGAATTAAGCTGTCGGATCGTGAACGTCTCGATGAAGAGGGACATAATTGCAAAAAGCTAGCTGAGCGATATTCCAAAGCGATTTTTCATCAAGTACTCGTGGACGGTTTTTTCCACGGGGATCCGCATCCAGGCAATATGCTCGCTTTACCCGATGGGACCTTGGCTTTTCTTGATTTTGGGATGGTCGGACGATTATCTCCGGATATGAAGCAGCATTTTGCCACATTTGTTATTGGTCTGCGCAATCAAAGTACAAGTACCATTATTCGGGCGATTAATGGCATGGGGTTTATCCCGGAAGATACGAATAGGAAGGCGCTTCGGGCTGATGTTGACGAGATGAGGGACAAATATTATGAAGTGCCTCTCAGTCAGGTAAAGCTAGGCGAATCCGTTAACGAGCTGTTTGCGCTCGCTTTCCGTCATGGCATACGTATTCCGTCTGAACTGACTTTGCTTGGTAAAACCTTTTTGACGATGGAAGGGGTAGTAACGGCGCTGGATCCGGAATTCAGTGTGTTTGATGTTGCGGAGCCATTTGGCCGTAAGCTGGTGATGGAGAAGCTGGATCCGCGCCGGCTTGCCCGGAAGTGGATGGATGATCTTCCTGATTATTTGGAGCTGTTATCTGATCTTCCGCTCAGCTTGCGTAGTGTGCTCAATTCCATGCGGAAAGGCAGGCTGGGGCTGGATCTCGCGATTCCGGAGTTAAATGCTGTCCTGAAAAAAATGGACCAAATCAGCAATCGGCTAAGCTTAAGTATCGTGCTGTTGTCGTTCAGTATTATTATGGTGGGCCTCATTATCGGCTCATCGATGGGACATCAGAGTACGGTGCTGTGGAATATACCGGCGATTGAGATTGGATTTGGGATTGCGACAGTTTTGTTTGTTTGGTTGATTGTGGCGATAATCCGGAGTAGATAGCGGATTAGAGGAAAAGAGTTATTTGTATAGATTGGGGAATAACGGAATGTATCTCCTTGCAGTCCAACCGAATGTGTGACAGTATTGAATTTCTGTCACACATTCGGTGGGGTTATTAGAGTGAAATTTGAATCAACTCGTTCTCAACGAGATTTCACTCTAATAAAGGCAAACGCTTCGCTCCTCCAGGAGATACATTGCCTCTATTCCTTATCTATTTTTTGGGGGACAGTGGAAAGGAGCAGGGAAATCTCCCTGCTCCTTTTTTTATAGTCTTCTGCGGTTGAAGTATTTGATGAATAGACAGGCGAGAAGCATGACAAGGATGGCTATACCGGCTTTGATAGCCTCGCCGGAGTTATCTTGCTGGTTCGTCGTTGTGCCCATACCGCCCATGCCTCCGAAGCCGCCGCCTCTCATACCGCCGCCACCGCCACCTTGGAACCCATCCGGTGGTTGACCCATGTCGCCGCCTTGAAATCCATCCGTCGGCTGGTCCATGTCGTCACCCTGGAACCCTCCAGGTGGCTCGCCCATATCGGCTCCGCCTTGAGCAATGCCTTGCTGCTGAGCATCTGCATCATTGGCACCTTGGGCTGCTGCCCCTTGCTGGCGGCCGCCGCCTTGCATACCTCCGAAGCCATAGTCGGAAGACAGCTTTGATGCAGTAATTAGATAGACAGCTTTTGGCCGGGTTCGAGCAGCTGGCCTCTTAAGCCTTTTGCCTCGAGTGCTTGCACGAAAGCTTCTGCGTCCTGGCGGATAATCGGGAACGAGTTGTAATGAACAGGGATGGTCAGCTTCGCGCCGAACCATTCTGCTGCTTGAAGTGCATCTTCAGGTCCCATCGTGTAGTGATCACCGATTGGGATGAGAGCTACGTCAATGTCATAACGGTCGCCGATCATCTTCATATCTCCGAATAAGCCCGTATCGCCAGTATGGAGAATGGTTTTCCCATCAATCGTAATGATATAGCCGCCTGGCATACCGCCATAAATAATGCGCTGCTCTTCTGCAATTGTAATGCCGGAGCTGTGGAAAGCCTGGATCATCTTCGCTTTAGCAAAGCCTAGATCAACAGTACCACCAATGTTCATACCAATGGTCTCGACGCCCTTCCAGGACATATAAGTAGCAAGCTCGACATTAGCAACTACCGGAGCATTATTCGCTTTGGAGATTGGCTCTGCATCAAGAATATGATCGACGTGAGCATGTGTCAGAAGAATGGAATTTACTTTAATATCTTTCGGTTTAGTGACTGCAAGTTCATTGCCTCTTAAAAAGGGGTCAATCACAAGCGAGTTGTCTCCAGATGAAATCTGTACACAAGAATGACCGTGGAAAATAATATCTGTCATCATAACAGCTCCTTAAAAGAATTATCACACAAATGGTCTGGATAAGACTATTCGTGATGATTCTTGCCTCGTAAGCATAAGCCTTAAAAGAATTATCACACAAATGGTCAGGATAAGACTATTCGTGATGATTCTTGCAACGTAAGCATAAGCCTAAAGAATTATCACACAAATGGTCTGGATAAGACTATTCGTGATGATTCTTGCAACGTAAGCATATGCTTAATCGTTTTGTTGGACAAGTTTGGTGGTAAGTTTAATACGAACACTTGAAGGGTCAGTAACAAAGGCAGTGCCATCATCTTGCTGTTCGACGGTTACGCCAGCGGCAAGCAGACGCTCGAGGGTGGAGGACAGCTCGCCATGGTCCGGGTACACGATGGTGTAATAATCAAGACCAGTTGATTGCGGTGAAGGAGCGGGTGCTCCGATACCTGCCCATATATTAAGCCCAAGATGGTGATGATAACCGCCAGCAGATACGAATAAAGCCCGCATCTGGGCGTAATCGCCGACTATATCAAAGCCAAGCAAGCCATTGTAAAAGGCTCGTGACTCCGGAAGGCCTGCTGTATGAAGATGGACATGGCCCATAATCGTCTCAGGCGGCAAACCTTTCGATATATCTTCTTCGCCGGCCTCCTGTAATAGACCTTCCCAATCGATCGGATCCGTTGCCATGACATAATCGCCATTGGCATCACGTTTCCACTCAGATCGTGGTCTGTCAGCATAAATCTCAATTCCATTATTATCTGGGTCCGAGAGGTACAGCGCTTCACTAACCAGATGATCGGCCTGACCAATTGGTGTGCGGTGGGCAATCAGCCGTTTGAGCACTATGCCAAGTTCCTTGCGGTTTGGCAGCAACAAAGCGTAATGGTACAATCCGGTCGTTCTTCTGCGTTCCGGGGCTACAACAGCATCCGGTATTTGTTCAAGCAATACGAGAGTTGTCTGGCCATCAGCTGTCAAAGCGGCGGTATGTTCGGTTTGATTCAATACCTTAAGTCCAATAATTTCCGTATAGTAGCGAAGAGATTGTGCCAGGTTGCTGATTTTTAGTTTTACTTCGCCAAGTTTTGTGTCTGGATGAATGCTTATGGACATGATGAAGCCCTCCTTCGCTCGGTTACTTTTTGTAAATAAATATAAATAATATATTTAGTGTTGTCAAGTTATGGACTGGTAAAGGAGAGCTTGAGAGACGGGAGAGAGAAGGGCTTAAGAGGTGGTGTCAACAGTCAATGGTTAGTTTGGAAAAAGAAGCCGATTAAGATACATGGGTATCAGAAAAAAATAAAAAACCCGCGGGATCCGCGGGCTGTTCAATCACATTATTTAATTAGACCGGCATGTACAAGACCTTTGCGGATGCCGCTCTCACTCACATGCGAAGTAACATAGTTGGCGAAAGGCATCAGCTCTTTGTGGGAATTGCCCATAGCAATACCGAGACCAACTACCTCGAGCATTTCTTTATCATTCAGGCCGTCTCCAAAAGCGACAGCTTCCTCTGGAGCGATGTTAAGAAGCTTCAGCAGCGCCTTGATACCTTGAGCTTTGGAGCCGTCATTTGTAAGAACGTCCATAGCCGTCTCATGCCAGCGGATGAACCGCAGACCTGGATTAGCCTCTTCGTATAGATGCTCTTCCTCAGCGGTACAATGTAAGAAGATCTGATAGACATCTTCATTCTGCCAGAAATCCGGATCGAATCCAGGCTGCGCAACCTGCAGGGATGCAACGGAATTAAAGACATGAGGATGTGACTCCGTATTCCGGTAAAAAGCGTTATGTCCTTCATACACAAGGGTATGGTTGTGTGTATTGGCATGCTTCACTAAGATCTCCACGTCTTCGCGAGGAATCGGACGGTGATAGATCGCTTCGCCTTTGTACACCACATAGGCGCCGTTCAGACTAACATAAGAATCAATACCAAGCTGCTCAGCAATTGGAGCGAAGAAATAAGGCGCTCTGCCTGTTGCGATTACGGCAGGAACACCACTTGCTTGCAGTTCGCGGATTGCATCAATTGTATCCTGTGGAATTTGTTTTTCCTCATCAAGTAACGTACCGTCGATGTCAAAGAAAGCAATTTTATAAGACATAAGTAGGCTCTCCTATTCTCTTATTACGGATTTCTATATATTGAGGTACTATACCATCGAATTCTGTTATTAGGCAAGCTTCAAAGGCTGGAATAATCGAGCAAAAGAGCGGCAGGATATGATCTTCTCACCGTGTAAAATAGTAGGAATAAAACGCATAATGCGATATAATCAGTGTTGGGTTTCTATAAATGGGAAATAAGGAGAATGCACACAATGGAAAAAACATTGATCTTCGGACATAAAAATCCGGATACAGATACAATCTGTTCTGCGATTGCCTATGCGGAATTGAAAGCGAAACTTGGTTTTAACGTAGAAGCAGTACGCCTTGGCGACGTTAACGGCGAAACACAATATGCACTGGATACATTCAAAACAGAAGCTCCACGTTTTGTTGAGACAGTAGCAGGTGAAGTAAACAACGTTATTCTCGTTGACCATAACGAGCGCCAGCAAAGCGTTTCCGATATTGACAAAGTTCGCGTTGTTGAAGTTATCGATCACCACCGTATCGCAAACTTCGAGACTGCTGGTCCTTTGTACTTCCGTGCTGAGCCAGTTGGCTGTACAGCGACAATTCTTAACAAATTGTACAAAGAAAACGGCGTAGAGATCCGCAAAGAAATCGCTGGTCTGATGCTTTCCGCTATTATCTCGGACTCCCTTCTGTTCAAATCGCCTACTTGCACAGATCAAGACGTAGCAGCAGCTCGTGAGCTGGCTGAAATCGCTGGTGTTGACGCTGACGTATATGGCCTTGAAATGCTGAAAGCTGGCGCTGATCTTCGCGACAAAACAATTGCACAGCTTCTGTCCCTTGATGCTAAAGAATTCTCGATGGGCAGCGCTAAAGTTGAAATCGCTCAAGTAAACGCGGTTGATACCAACGACGTACTTGTTCGCCAAGCTGATCTTGAAGCAGCAATCAACGAAATCATCGCACAAAAAGGTCTTGATCTGTTCGTACTTGTTGTAACAGACATTCTGAACAGCGATTCCATCGCACTTACTTTGGGTTCCAAAGCAGCTGCGGTTGAACAAGCTTACAACGTAACGTTGGAAAGCAACAAAGCTCTTCTTAAAGGCGTAGTTTCGCGTAAATCGCAGATTGTTCCTGTTTTGACTGAGACGCTGAGCAAATAAGCTTCTATATAATAGAAGAAAGACCGTTTTCTCGTTTGAGAAAACGGTCTTTTTTACGTTAAGAACAGCACCATATTTTCCTCGTCCCAATATTGTCCTCCGGATTTCATGGCATTACGTTCAATTCCAAATACCTTAAAACCGCAGCTAGCATAAAGTTGTTTGGCTGCAGCATTGTCGGATATGACGGTCAGGTTGATTTGCTCCAGGCCATCCAGAAGGGAGGCTCTTCTCACCAGTTCCTGAATCAGGGCTTTACCTAATCCTTGACCTCGAGAATCTGGTGCAACATACATGGCATAGATAGTTCCTTTATGGATGATCTTAGTTCTTGATTCCCTAACGAAAGTAACCATCCCAACAAGGTGGTTGTCCTCAAAAGCACCCAAAGTAAAACGGCCGTCATCAGGTTTAATCTGCTGACGGATCTCTTCTATGGGCCGAGCGCTCTGAATCTCATAAGTGGTTAAGAAGGCCTCGGGGCTGTCCAGCAAAGAATGAAGCCGAAGCTCATGGCAACATTCAGCATCTTCTATATCCAAAACTCTAATCTCCAAGTCGACCCCTCCAAATGTATCTGCTCTTCCACCAACAATTCCATAAGAATGACAAATTATCCTTTAAGCACATAAAAAAATGGCTGAGCTGGAAGCTCAACCATTTTGTATGTGAAATGAGATTAGTTTATTACGCGGCGTGCAGTTACATATTTGGTATTCCAGTAAGAGCTGGACATATCCGATACAGTTACGCCTTGGCTAGTGGAGCTGTGAAGAATTTTTTTAGAACCGGCATAGATGGCTACATGGCTGATGCTGATTCCATTTGTTCTGAAGAAAACAAGGTCACCCGTGCTTAGTTCCGTTTTTGGTACCTTTTTGCCAACAGCTGCTTGCTCGCTTGCTGTACGTGGCAGGTTAACATCTAGGCCGGCGAACATAAATTTCGTGAAGGAGGAGCAGTCAAAAGCATATGTAATGCCGACCGGGGCACCGTATTTATAAGGTACTCCTAAGTAGTTTTTTCCTTCACTAATTAAAGCCAGGGATTTTGCAGTTGCAGCCTCTGCATGGTTCGAGTTGGAGCTTAAGGTGAAAGCAGACAATGCGATTGTAGCAAGAATACTTAAAGTCATTAATTTTTTAAGGGATTTTAGTGTTTTCATGGTTGTATGGTTTCCTTTCGTTTGTAAATTCATTCGAATTCAGATTCCATCTTGGCTGGATTTACTATAACACAATCAAAACAACACAAATTCTTACAATTAGAGAGAAAGGCTGGTGAAACGTAAGGGCATTCATCTTTATGAGAAATAAATGAGAATCTCCTAAGAATCCCCTGCAATAAATCTCATTTAGATTGACGAGGGTAAAATGTTGAAATATAATTAGGTAGCCAATTAATGTGGGTACTAAAATAATTGGTGACTTACATATTTAAAGTTGAGGTGATCAAATGGCCGGCGGTGGAGAAGAGACCGCAGCGCGGAAACTGATTGAAATGTTTATGCTGTTCAATAAAATGAACTGGAATCATCAGCCGCTGGATCTTAAACAGAAGCATAGTGAGATTCGGCTGTTAGTTGTAATCAAGCGTATGGGCAAAGGGGAAGAAGGAATTAAAGTATCAGATTTAAGCCGTTTTCTGCGGGTAACCTCACCAACTGTTACACAGCTGCTAAACCGGCTGGAAGAGATGGGACTTATTTTACGCAAAGAGGATCCGAAAGACAGAAGAGCGGTACTGGTGTCCCTGACTGAAGAAGGAGAATTAACGGCCAAGAAGGCATTAAAGGGTTTTCAAGATCGGATGAACGGTCTTATTGAATATTTAGGCGATGAAGATACTGAGCATTTAACCCGATTGCTCAAGAAGACTACGACTTATTTCGAACAAATGAATCAGACTGATTCAGGTGGAGATGATTAAATAATGTTGAAATTGTTCCGCTATTTGAAGCCGTTTCGGCTATTTGTTATTGGTGTGTTAGTATTCGTCTTCCTGCAGACGCTGTCTGATTTGTATCTGCCAACATTAATGGCTGATATCGTTGACAAGGGTGTCTCGACAGGAGACAAGGCTTATATTTGGAAGATTGGCGGCTTTATGCTGCTTGTAGCGGCTGGAGGCGGGATATGCTCCGTGCTGGCCAGTTATTTTTCTTCGAAATCTGCAATGGGGTTTGGACGGGATGTCCGCACGAAGGTATTTGGACATGTAGAGAATTTCTCACTTCAAGAGTTTGATAAGATCGGCACTGCGTCCCTGATCACTCGGACTACGAATGATATTACACAGGTGCAGCAAGTGCTTATCATGATTCTTCGTATGATGATTACCGCACCAATGATGTGTATTGGCGGTATTATTATGGCTATTTCGAAGGATGCGAAGCTGTCGCTTGTATTTGTAGTCGTAATTCCGGTGCTTGCAGGCGCAATCTTCCTCGTTGTTCGCAAAGGGATTCCACTCTTTAAAGCGATGCAGGTGAAGATTGATAAGCTGAACCTTGTTCTTCGCGAAGGATTAACGGGTATTCGTGTTATCCGTTCGTTTGACCGTATTAGCTATGAGAACAAAAAGTTTGATGCAGCGAATGCGGATTTGACGGATACTGCGGTTCGTGTAAACAAAATTATGGCGGTTCTTATGCCGCTTATGATGCTGATCATGAACATCTCGACGATTGTTATTATCGCAATTGGCGGTATTCGGATTGACAACGGCAACATGGAAATTGGTTCATTGATGGCCTTTATCCAATATGGCATGCAAATTATGTTCTCGCTTCTTATGATGTCGATGATGCTCATTATGATTCCTCGTGCACAGGCATCGGCCGTGCGTATTAATGAAGTGCTTGAGATGGTGCCTACTTTGACAGACAAAGCGGTGACTAAGAAGAATAGTGGTAAAGAAGGGTATGTAGAGTTTAAAAACGTTACTTTCAGCTATCCTGGTGCAGAGCAGCCAGCGCTGTCTGATATTTCGTTCCAGGCAGGTCCAGGCGAGATTACAGCTATTATTGGCGGTACTGGTGCGGGTAAATCAACCCTTGTAAGCTTGATTCCACGCTTCTATGACGTAAATGACGGACAAGTCATCATTGATGGCATGGACATCAGAGATATGTCACAGGAGGATCTTCGCCACAGAATCGGTTTTGTGCCGCAAAAGGCAGTTCTCTTTACGGGCACGGTAGCGGAAAATATTCGTTACGGACATGAAGAAGCAACGGATGAAGAAGTCAAACATGCTGCAGCTATTGCACAGGCTTCGGAATTTATCGGCAAGATGGACAATGGTTATGATGCGCCAATTGCACAAGGCGGCAATAACGTATCAGGCGGCCAGAAACAACGCTTGTCTATTGCCCGTGCATTGGTGAGAAGACCAGAGATTTATGTATTTGATGACAGCTTCTCGGCGCTTGATTTCAAGACAGATGCGAAGCTGCGTGCTGCTCTGAAGCCGGAAATCGGTAATGCGACAGTGATGCTTGTTGCGCAGCGTGTAAGTACCGTTATGGACGCTGATCGTATTATTGTTCTGGACGAAGGGCGTATTGCGGGAATCGGCAATCACAAAGAGCTTATGCAAACATGCGATGTCTACAAGGAAATTGTATCATCGCAGCTGTCTGAGGAGGAGATCGCGTGAGCCAGCAAAAAGGTAATGGTCGTCCGCCGGGCGGTCCTGGTAAAGGCCCAGGCATGGGTGGCGGACCTGGTGGATTTGGAATGCCTGTACAAAAGGCGAAAAATTTTAAAGGAACGTTGTTCCGTTTAATGGCTTATTTGAAGCCGCATCAAACTAAGCTGATGCTTGTATTGCTGACAGCTATACTCAGTACCGTATTTAGTATCGTGAGCCCTAAAATTATGGGTAAAGCGATGACGAAGCTGTATGAAGGTTTTTTTGGAAAACAAAGCGGCGGTCCGGGTATCGATTTTGACGGGATTACTCAAATCCTGCTCATTCTCGTTGTCTTGTACATTATCAGCTCCGTGTTCAGCTATATTCAGCAATATTTGATGGCAGGTGTAGCGCAGAATACCGTTTATGATTTGCGTAAGCAGGTGAATGCGAAGTTCAATCGGCTGCCACTGAAGTATTTTGACTCCAAGTCTAATGGTGATATCTTAAGCCGTGTCGTCAATGACGTGGACAATATCGCTAATACGTTGCAGCAGAGCTTAACTCAGCTTATTACTTCAGTCATTACGTTGGTTGGTATTATCGTGATGATGCTTACGATCAGCCCACTGATGACGTTGATCGTATTCTTAACGATTCCGGTCAGTTTGGCGGCAACAGCTGTTATTGCAAAACGCTCGCAGAAGCATTTTGTGAAGCAGCAAGCCGAGCTTGGTAAGCTGAACGGTCATGTCGAAGAGATGTATACCGGCCATAAAATCGTTAAAGCTTTTGGCCATGAGAATAAATCGATTGAGAAATTCAATAAAATGAATGACGAATTGTATAATGCAGGCTGGCGTGCTCAATTTATCTCCGGCATCATTATGCCGATCATGAGTTTCATCGGTAACATCGGTTACGTCTTTGTCAGCATCGTTGGTGGTATTCTCGTAACGAAGAGAGCGATTGAGGTCGGTGATATTCTGGCTTTCATTCAATACACGAGACAGTTTACTTGGCCAATTACGCAGCTAGCGAATATTTCGAACGTGATCCAATCGACGATCGCTTCCGCAGAACGTGTATTTGAGCTTCTGGATGAGGAAGAGGAAGTGCCTGAGGCAAATCCTGCGAAAACAATCGCTCGTCCGAATGGTTCTGTCAAGTTCGATCAGGTGAAGTTTGGTTATACAGCTGACAAAACATTGATTGATAACATGAACATTGATGTGCAGCCAGGTCAGACTGTAGCTATCGTAGGTCCAACGGGCGCTGGTAAAACAACGCTGGTTAACCTGCTCATGCGGTTCTACGAGCTGAGTGAAGGACGGATTACCATTGATGGTGTCAATATTACCGATATGAGACGCAGTAATCTGCGGGGCATGTTCGGAATGGTGCTTCAGGATACATGGCTCTTTAATGGTACAATCCGCGATAATATCGCTTATGGTCGTGAAGGGGCAACGGAAGATGATGTCGTAAATGCAGCCAAAGCTGCTCATGCCGATCACTTCATTCGGACGCTGCCGGACGGTTATGATACGATCCTGAACGAAGAAGCATCGAATATTTCGCAAGGACAAAAGCAATTATTGACTATTGCCCGCGCAATATTGGCTGACCCATCTATTCTTATTCTTGATGAAGCAACCTCTAGTGTTGATACACGGACGGAAGTATTCATTCAGAAGGCAATGGGCCATCTGATGGAAGGTAGAACAAGCTTCGTTATCGCTCACCGTCTGTCGACAATTCGTGATGCCGACCTCATTCTTGTGATGAACCAAGGCTCGATTATCGAGCAAGGTACTCATGAGCAGCTTATTGAGCAAGGCGGCTTCTATGCGGATTTGTATAATAGTCAGTTTACAGGGAAAGTAATCGAGGCGGTATAGGGTGTTGCTGTGGAGCGGTAGGGCAGTGTGGAAGGGCAAGGGATTGCGGGTTTGTATCTCTTCCGGCCGCTGTTATCATTCTGAATATTGAACTTGTTAATATAACGAGTATTCAGAATGATAAAGGCGAACGCTTCGCTCCTCCAGAGATACAAACCCTCCATCCCCCTCCTACCCCTAAACCCCAACAGCAAAGCCTCCCCCGCATCGATATGGGGGGGAGGCAGGGAGAGATAAGAGAAAGCGTGATTCTATTGCGCTTTCTCTTTTTTGTTTTGAATTATAGATTTTTTTTTAACTCGATTTCATCTTGAATGGGATATTATAATTTCCGGTAAGAGGGATAGAGGGCTTTTGTATTCTTGCCTCATTACTGCGCTAGGATATACGTGGATAGTCGACATCCGCGTGTTTGATAAAATCTTAATGCATCTACGTTGTCATTTGTTGTGATGAGCCATATACCGCACTCAAGTACCCACAGTTCCTTTAGCCATTTCCGATCACTTTCTGTTAAAGACGGAAGTATTTCAACCTCGTTTATTTTTCCTATAGATCGTACTTGAACCTCCTTCTCTTATTAAACATGGCATAGTATAATTGTTAGTCCCAGGATATGGTAGTTAGTGATGGGGGGATTGGCATGAAACAGAGTTATAAGATGATAGTGATTGTTCTTTTATGCTGCTTGATGGCTGCTTGTGGGCAAAAGATCAAGGTATTTGAGGATTCTATAGACACGATTGGAACAAATGAATTGCTTATTAATTGCTCAAAAGAGGTTACAAAAGGCGAGTCCGATGTTGATAGTATCGGCTATTTGTGCCGCGTACTTATCAATGAAGATACTGTCATTCAGAACGAACAAGGCGAGCCCGTTCAGTTGTCAGAACTCACTACATCAGATGTCGTACGAATCACACCTGTTAAACCTAAAAATGTTAAAAAGGGTAAAAGAGAGTTCACGGCTAAAGAGATCGTTCTATTAAAAGATAAACCATAGGGGGGTTAACATGAGACCAATTCGTAACTCTGCTAAAGCTATTATTATTCAAAATGAGAGAATTTTATTGACGGTAAATAAAGATGATGACGGGTTGTTTTATATTTTTCCTGGTGGAGGACAGGAAGTAAGTGAGAATCTGCAGGATGCAGTGAGAAGAGAGTGTTTGGAGGAGCTTGGTGAAGAGGTGAATGTAGGCGACCTCATTTATGTTCGAGAATATATCGGAAAAAACCACGAATTTGCAGAATCGAATTCAGAGGCGCATCAGGTGGAGTTTTATTTTCAATGCTCGCTCATTTCTACGCATCCAACCTTTGAGAATATGACGATTCCAGATGCGAACCAAGTGGGTATCGAATGGATCGAGATCAACAAGCTGGATGAAATCAGGGTATATCCGAAAGCGATTGTCGAACCAATAAAAAACATGGATCGTGACACACGTTATTTGGGTGATGTGAATTAATATCTTAGTCATAAAGGTGGCTCAATGAATATTAGATATATTTCAATCCTTCTACTCATTCTGGTTATTTTAAGCTTATCTTCGTGCTCTAGCTCTGAACAGACCGCTCCCCAAACTAAGATAGGCAGTGATATCCTGAAGACTTTTGGTCAAGAGGATCTAGTACGGATGCAGCGGTTTGTAGATAGAGCTAACGAAGGAAAAGTTGATTATCTTATTGCTATCCCGTCTACTATTGAAGGGGGCTATGTGATCTACGATCTGTTATCAGACAGAGGCTCCATTAAAGTTAGAATGGATAATTCAAGAGATAATAATAGCAATGGCATCGGATTTGAATTAACGTGCAAGTCTATCAAATTCACACAAGAAGCTAATGAGCAAAATGTGGTAGTTGAACAGTGCAAAGGGCCTACTGGTGATATTCCACAGCATAAGTTGTTCACGTTTGATACAAAGCGATAATTCCTTTGAGGAGATGGCGAAATGAAGTTTATCCTGATCTTTGGTCCACAAGCTGTTGGGAAGATGACGATAGGTCATGAGCTTGAAAAAATCACTTCTTTAAAGCTGTTCCATAATCATCAGACGATTGAGCTTCTTCAGCCTTATTTTGGATTTAGTCCGGAGATGTGGCGGATATCGGATTTGATTCGCAAAGAAATATTCGAGCAGATGGCTCAGAATGACAAAGCAGGGTTGATATTCACCTACGTATGGGCGTTCGATCAGCCAAATGACTGGGAGTTTATTGAGCAGGCTTGTACCATTTTTGAATCAAAAGGGCATGAGGTTTGCTTTGTTGAGCTTGAGGCTGCCCTTGAAGAAAGATTAATTCGTAATCGGACTCCGCATCGGCTGCAGCATAAACCAACAAAACGGGATGTTGAGCAATCTGAGAAGAACTTAATGCTATCGATGGAGCAGCATCGGTTGAATTCTTTGCCTGGCGAGATTACAAGAAAGAACTATATACGAATCCAGACGAAGGATCTTGCTCCAGATGTTACAGCCTACTTGATTAAACAACGATTTCATTTGAAATAGGGAGTATGAGTACTGAAAGTAGAACGTGCAACGAAAGCTGATTTGCATGGATGGCTTATTTTAGCAGGGAAAGTGGAATATCTGTTTGGTCCAATGGTTAATGATCCTGAATTCATTCAAACGCTTGAACGAAATATTAGTGAGGGCCGTGCATTTTGTGTGAGGGAACAGGAAGGGTTAGCAGGGTCGCCTCTGCAAGGAGGCGTATTAATATCTACAAAAGAAGCACCAAAATATAAAATAGGCTGGCTGGCGGTTTCTTCTCAGGCAAGAAATAAAGGCGTAGCGACAGCACTCCTTCAATATGTCTTGCAGCTAATAAATACCCCGGCAGAAGTCTCTGTTATTACATTTGGCGAAGATGTTCCTGATGGGAAGCCTGCGAGAGAGCTATATAAGAAATTTGGCTTTGTCCCTCAAGAACAAATTTTGCTCAATGGTCCGCAAGATGGCAGTCGTCAGTTGTTTAGGCTTGCGCTAAGCTAATCGTTGATTGGAGGGAACATACATATGCGAATTGAAGAGAATCAAATTTTAGAGCTGCTCAACCGTCTGCCAAAAGGGGAACAAGAGGAATTATCGCGCATGCTAAACAAAGCATTTCAATCTGAAATATCGCTGACAACCGAGGCATTGGCCACGAATTCGTTAGAACAGCTGATTACTTTACGGGATATTATTCAGGGGTACATCTTAACGAAGAATTATGTGCCCAATATTATTGACGCGTACAATATTATCGATACTGAGAAGCTGCCAAGTAAAATAAGTTTTGGTTCGATAAAGGAGACTCCTGAAAATGGAGATTAAAGCTGTGCTCTTTGATCTGGATGGCACATTGCTCGATCGGGATACTTCGCTTGGATTATTTGTTAACGATCAATATGATCGAATCCCTCAGTTTCATTTGGTTGAGAAAGACTTTTTTGTAAAACGATTTATCGAACTCGACCATCATGGTTACGTATGGAAGGACAAGGTCTATCAACAGCTGCTAAGTGAATTCCATATTCAAAATATGAGTTGGGAAGAGCTGCTGAAGGATTATCTTAGCTCTTTTCAAAAGCATTGTGTCGGGTTTCCTAACCTGATCAGTATGCTTTCTCGGCTAAAGAGTCATGGTGTAAAAATCGCACTAATATCAAATGGTTATGGACAGTTTCAATACGATAATTTTAAAGCTCTAGGGATCAGCGAATACTTCGATGAGGTTCTTATTTCGGAATGGGAAGGTTTGCGAAAGCCGGATCCGGCTATCTTCCAGCGAGCACTAAATAATCTAGGTGTTCAAGCCGAAGAAGCTGTATTTGTAGGTGACCATCCAGATGCCGATATAAGAGCAAGCCGCGCGGTTGGGATGAAAGCCGTGTGGAAACATAACTCCTCATACTCCTCGGATGTATTAGCGGACGCCATCATTTACGATCTGGAGGAGCTAATTCCCATAATTTTTTAAGTAAATTAAACACAGTTGGCAGGGGTGAAACTTCGATATCATGAACAGAGGAGTTAGCTTTGAAATCCCTAATGAATATGGGAAATACCTTGCTGAGATATTAAAGCCAATAGAGATAACAGCATCTAATTGGTACATTGGCGGTGAAGAATCCTATATCGTGGGGGATGGTACTTTAAATATTCCATTATTTGATGGTGAAATATTTGGAATGGAAGGCTCGAGTCTGAAAGATATCATAGAGAATAACGAGTACTATTTGATATTTGCTAATTTAAAAGCTTTCCCAAAAGAAACAGAAGTCTTTGATATTCCAAGCTACGAAGAATTCCTAAATAGTTCATGTCAGCTTGTTCTTTTAGTAATTGATTCTTCTTATATTACGGTTTACTGTAAGGATCAAGATCAGCTTGAAGGAATATTTATTAATGCTAATTCCTTAGGTTTTGATAAAGTGAATTACATTACCGACGAAAACGACTTTCGAACAAAGCTGTCTGTGTGGTAAGCAGCATAGCCATTAAATAACGACTCCTATCTCCATATATGGGATAAGGGTCTTTTTTTGCTTTCATTTCTACACCAATCGTAAGATCGTCTACCTGTGATCAGCTAAGAAGTGAGCAAATCTTATTTTTGTACTCTTAAGTTGAGCGTTTTATCGGTTTGGCTGAGGGAGTAAACACGGTAAAGTGTGTATTAAGAAAGCACTTACATATTCGTAAAAGCGCTTTCCCAACCATGGTTAAGATGAGAGGGGTAGTCGAAACATGTTAGCAAAAAAGAAAGCAGGAATCATGCTGACCGCAGGAATGGCGCTGACTTTGGCTCTGTCCGGATGTTCGTCGAACAATAACGGAGGCACAAATGAAGTTGCGAATAACAAAGCAAATGAACAGAACACAGGAAGCAAGAGCAGCAAAGCTGTAGAAATTACGTTCTGGAATATGTTCGGCGGCGGGGAAGGCGATTTCGTAGACCAGATTATTAAAGGATTTAACGACTCCCAGCAAGAGGTTGTTGTGAAGCAGCTGCGGCTGGAATCAAATGAATATTACGCGAAGCTTGGCACTGCACTTTCCTCTTCCAAAGGTCCGGATGTGGCCGTAGCCCACGTTGACCGGATTTCTCCATTCGTGAAAGCGAAGCAGCTTGTTCCAATCGATGAGCTTGCGACTAAAGTTGGCTTCGATCTTGGCCAGATCAGCTCATCGAATATGGAAAGCGTATCGTATGACGGCAAACCGTATGCAGTGCCGCTGGACACCCATTTCCACATGTTTTATTACAATAAGGACATTCTTAAAAAAGCTAATCTTCTAAATGCGGATGAGACTCCTAAATTTGACACGATGAGCCCGGAAGGATACTTGAATACACTGGCACAAATTAAAACAGCTGTCCCGGATGTGCAGGCAATGGCCGTTAATACACCATATTTCCAAGAGCCGTTCTTGAATATGTATTATGAGGCTGGCGGAGATATCCTGTCTGCGGATATGACGAAAGCAGCTATTAACAACGATAAGGCACTAAGTGTCTTGAAGTTCTATGATGAGATCTATTCCAAACAATATGCGGACATCAATGATAAGAATCCTTGGGATACGTTCAGCAATGGCAAAGCCGCATTTTGGTTTGGCGGTGTATGGGAAGCAGGCGTACTGCTAGGTGATACTTCGAAACATATCGGTGCAATGCCATTGCCTGCAATCTTTGGCAGCCAGACACATTGGGGAAGCTCGCATACCCTTGTTATTCCATCGTATGTCTCTGCTGAGAAGCAAGAGGCAGCCGCTAAGTTTATGAAGTACTTCTCTGAAGTAGGCGGTCAGACTTGGGGGAAAGCAGGGCATGTTCCTGCGAATAGTAACGTGACTAGCAGTGACGAGTATAACAAGCTGCCATACCGTTCGTTCTTTATTGAAGCACAGAAGACCGTGAAATTCGCACCACAAACCGATAATTATACAACGATTATTACGACGATTTCCGAAGTGCTGCAGAACGTTATTTTCCATAATGAATCGCCTGAAGATGGCCTGAAGGACATGGAGAAGCAAATCAACGAGATTTTAGCTAACTAACAGGCTCGCTAAGGAGACCAAGGGTAGTGGGGATTAAAATCTCTGCTGCCTCGGCTCTCCTAATGAATGAACAGCAAGGAGATCGTAATATGGAGATGAAACCGAAAGAGCTGCGTAAGAAAAAAATAGGAATGCAAGCGATAGCCGAACTGAAAGCTATTGTGTATATAGTGCCGTTTTTGATCCCGTTTATCATTTTCTACTTGTGGCCCGTTCTTCGAGGTGGCTGGATCAGTCTGCATGTGTGGAATATTCAAGGGATGCAGCGGTATGTGGCGTTAGACAATTATAAGCGGATCTTTGAAAACAGCGATTTTTACAAGTATTTATGGAACTCATTTTATTTTGTACTCATCTGTGCTCCAACGGTTATCGTATTAGGCTTGATTTTAGCGCTAATTATTAATCAACGGATTTGGATGAGGACGCTTATTCGTTCTGTCTATTTTCTGCCGTATGTCATGTCGGTATCGGTTATGAGCTTTATTTGGCTGAAACTGTTTGACCCGAAGAATGGACCGGTAAATGCTTTATTAGGACTGCTTGGATTGCCTCAGGATATTAATTGGCTGACCGATCACCGGTTCGTATGGTGGGCCATTACCATTGCGACAGATTGGTGGACAGTGGGCTTCGTCATGGTCCTCTTTCTGGCGGGACTTCAGGAAATTCCTCAGGATCATTATGAAGCAGCTACGATTGACGGAGCGGGAGCTTGGAGCAAGTTCTGGTATATTACTTTGCCGGGATTGTCACGAGTGATGAAAATCCAGGTTTTCTATCAAGTGATCAGCTGTTTGAAATTATTTGGTCAAGTTCAGATTATGACCGGCGGCGGTCCGGGAGATTCAACGAATACGATGATTCGTTATATTTACGTGACGGGTTTCAAAAAGGACATGTTTGGTTTTGCTTCGGCTCAGTCCATCGTATTTTGCATCATCATGCTTCTCATTGCGGTCATTCAATTTAAATTAACGGATCGAAAGAATGGAGGGGAATAACATGAACAAGTGGGCTGTTAACATCATTGCAATCGTACTGGCGATTCTATTCATTTTCCCTCTCATCTGGATGCTGTTAGTCTCCTTGAAGCCGGACGGAACGAATGTGTATACGATGGCAGACTGGATTCATTTTACCGATTTGACATTAAGCAATTATAAGAAAGTCATTACGGGTTCCGAGATCCTAAGATGGACCTGGAACAGTGCTGTTATTGGTGTCATTACAACTCTGCTATCGATATTTCTCAGCTCTCTGGCGGCTTATTCGTTCTCCAAGCTGCCGTTTAAGAGTAAAGGTATCTTATTTATTGTTATTACTTCAGGTCTCCTTATTCCAACGGAAGCTATCCTGATTCCGCTTTATGAAACAACGCTGCATCTGAATTTGATTGACAGCAAGTGGGCGATTATCCTGCCTGGCATTACCAATCCAATCGGTATCCTGCTGCTCAAGCAGTTTATGGACGGTGTCCCGAAGGATTACATTGAAGCTGCGCAAATCGATGGAAGCGGGAATTTCCGGATTTGGTGGAACATTTGCTTGCCGCTCACGAAATCAGCGATGGTCTCGGTGGGGATATTCTTTCTTATTTTATCGTGGAATAATTTCCTATGGCCATATCTCTCTATTACATCGGAAGAAAATATGATATTATCGGCAGGACTGCCTACCTTTTTATCGAATAATATTATGTCTTTAAATATGATCATGACAGCGAGCGGCATTGCAGCGATTCCAACGATTGTCGTTTTCGCACTTCTTCAGCGGCACATCGTGCAAGGTGTGGCGATGTCTGGAGTGAAAGGCTAATGACAATGAAGTCGCTGGCAAGAGTGAACCGCGTGTCCTGCAGGAGCAGCGAGGAATAATGATAAAAAAGTTCGGCTGGGCATTGCCCTCGATGAATATATGGAAGAGCAGCATACGCTACAAATGGATGCTGCTCTTATTTCTATTTTCCCTTACACCATTAATCATAATGGGCACCATCTCCTACTCCCTCTCCAAATCAACCATTAATGAAAAGGTAACCGCGTATTCGGAGCAGCTGCTGAAGCAGACGGCAGATAATATCGACACCCGGCTTGGCATTTATAAAGATTTGATGATGCAGGTCGTCAATAACGGAGAGATTGTTAGGATGCTGCGGGACATGGATCGGGCGAGTTCCTCGAATTCCTATGATATCGACAGCTTGTCGCTTACGACAAAGCTTTCAACCATTATTGCAATTAATCAGGACATTCAATCCATATCGTTTATTTCAAAGGATCATTATATAAAAGGTATCTACCGCTGGAAGAACCGCACGCCAAAAGACGTAAGCGGTTTCTTGACGACGCTTGAGGATGGAAGCAATTTCAGATGGTTCCCAACGCGCTTTAACACGTACGTAGACAGCTTGAATACGCAGAGTGTTGATGTGTTTTCGCTAGCCAAACAGATTTATAAGACTTCTGACGATAGTCCGGTAGGCATTATTGCTGTACTGGATATTCGTGGTGAAGTGTTGAGAGAACTGGGCTCGAGCTCTACGAACAACGATCGGGATATACAAAGCTTCGTCATTGATGGGCAGGGGCAAATTGTCTCTTATGGCGACAATAGCATGATTGGGAGAAATGTAAGTGAGGTGCTTGGCGAACAAGGCTATAGTCAGATTGTACACTCCGGCCAGGACGAGTTTCGTTTTCCGCTAGAAGAACACGGGAAAAAGCTGATTGTTAATTTCAAAAAGCTGCATACCAACAACTGGATCGTTGTAAATGTCATTTCCGAATCGGTCTTGTACAAGGATTCTGACCGGCTGCTTAGAATGTTCTGGATTATTGCGCTGCTGTGTATTGTCTTATCCATTGTGACGGCTATATTCTTAGCCAATTCCATTAGTAACCCAATCCTTAAGATGATCCGGCTGATGAGGCAGGTTATGTCGGGGGATTTGACCGTTCGCTTCCGGGTGAGGAAGCATAGCGACGAGTTTGATATATTAGGCAGCAACTTCAATTATATGGTCGCCAGGATCGATGAGCTGCTGAAGACTGTATATGAGGAGCAGAACCAGAAGAGAAATGCGGAGCTGAAGGCTCTGCAGGCCCAGATCAATCCTCATTTTCTGTATAATACCCTTGATATCATTAAGTGGACGGCACTTATCCAGAAAGCGAATAATGCTGCAGAGATGGTTAGCCTCTTATCACGTCTGCTGCGGATTAGCTTGGACAAAGACAAAGAGACGGTAACGGTAGAAGAGGAGATCGAGCATGTACAGTGCTATCTCGGTATTCAGAAGTTCCGCTTTCATTATAATATCGAGACCAATGTTTACGTAGAGGACGCGGTCCGCCATTTGCAGACACCAAAGCTGATCCTCCAGCCAATCGTCGAAAATGCCATTTTGCATGCTTTTTCCGATTCCGAGCAGCAGGGGCAAATTGATATTACATGTGTTAGAGGATCGGATGGAGGTATATGCTTCCAAATTGCCGATAACGGAAAAGGGATGGATCCTGCTTTTGCAAAGAGTCTTCTCAGGCATCATGAGACGGGCGAAAAGACGGGAGGAATCGGGCTCGCTAACGTTGATGAACGAATTAAGCTGATCAGCGGCAAGGCGTATGGCATCGATATTGTAAGCGAGCCGGAATCAGGCACCATTATTACAATCCGGCTTCCTTACTTGGAATAGGAGAGATTCAGCTGATGTACAGGGTACTAATAGTGGAAGATGAATTTATTGTGCGTTATGGCATTCGTTCTATGATCGACTGGGAAAAGGCAGGAATAGAAGTGACGGGTGAAGCTGCCAATGGGAAAGAGGCATTGGAGCTCATTCACCTGAATCCGCCTGATATTCTCATCACGGATATAAAGATGCCAATCATGGACGGCATTCAGCTCATTAAAGAAGTGCGGAACAGCGGATACGCGATGAAAATTATCATTTTAAGCAATCTCGAAGAGTTTCAATATGCTCAGAAAGCGATTAGCCATGGTGTATCCGAATATTTGATTAAGTCGGATATGATGCCGCGGGACTTCGAGAAAGCACTGATGAATGTGAAGGTCTCACTCGATTCGATTGGAGGACAAGCAACGATTGACGAGCCAGCGCGCAAGGAAAAGCTTCTTCTGGGGCTGATCGAAGGCAGTTCATATGAAGAGGTTATTATCGAGGAAGCAGAGCTTGGTGAGCTGCACATGCCTGCGTTTCTCCTGCATATTTTTATACATTCGACAGACCGTGGGTTTATTGAGAAGCAGCATGTGATTCATGAGACGATTGAGCACATAGGGGGAGATCGGAAGTTTGCCGTCTTTGCAGATAAGCAAGGGGAAATAAACGTTCTTCTGCCTATTCCTCATCGTGCGAGTAGTGCTGAAACAGTATCGGAAGAAATTTGGGCAAAGCAGCTGGCGAGGAACATTTTGTCCAATTTGGCGGATGGTTATGGGCTGGACTGTACGATTGGATTAAGCGGCAGAGCTTGTCAATGGACGGAATTAAGTAAGGCCTATAGCCAGGCTACGGCTGCTGCCAAACAAAGATTGTTTTTAGGGACTGGAAAAGTAATTGCCTATTCGGAGCTTACCGCTGCAAAAGAGGATGGCGGCACACCAATCAAGGTGAGCCAGTCGCATATTCATACTCTTCTTTATGGATTACAAACGAAAGAACTGAACGAATATGTGGGAAGTTTGTTTGATCAGCTGGGCCAACGGAAGGATCCAGATCTTGTGCAGATCATATCTCTGGAGCTGCTTATGATATTAACTTCTATGTGGCCAGATGTATCCAATGATCAAGATCAAGTGCTTCATCTGAAAAAGCAATATTTTGATCAACTATCCAAGCTTGAGACGATTAAACAAAGCCGGGAGTGGTTTATCCAGGCATTCGCCGAACTGCAGGATCATATGATTCGTATCTACAACAGTGATCGGAATAGTATTGTAAAAGCCACGCAGTATATTCAACAGCATTATCAGCAGGAGATATCTTTGCAATCGATTAGTCAATTTGTTCATTTAAGCAAAAATTATTTTGCAAACTTGTTCAAGAAAGAAGTGGGAGAAAGCTTCCTGGAATATGTAACAAGAGTACGTATTGAGAAAGCAAAGGTACTTCTTGCTGGAGAGATGAAAGCTGCCGAAGTTGGACAACTGGTTGGAATTCCGGATCCCAAATATTTCTCCAAAGTATTCAAGAAGATAACAGGAGCAACCCCATCCGAATATAGAAGCTTGGTGAAAGAGGATAAAGAAGTGTTTTGAGAAAATACGGACTACTGAAGGTGAAAGTGTGGGGAAAAAGCTTTCTGTAAGATTGGTAAACATGATTAGCATAGTGGTGTGTATAAGCCTATTGTCAGGATGTACCGGTCCAAGTGAATCACGGGACACAAACCATAACGTTCCCAAAGCGCCAGTCGAGATTCTGTTCTGGAATCCATTTGGAGGCGGTGAGGGCGACTATGTAGGTCAGATCATCAAGGCATACAACGAGTCTCAACAGGGAGTTGTCGTCAGGCAGCTTCGATTGGAATCCAATGAATACTATGTTCGATTAGGCACGGCATTATCTTTTGGGAAAGGGCCTGATGTGGCCGTTGCTCATGCTGACCGGGTATCGCCGTTTGTAAAAGCGAAGCAAATTATGCCGCTCGACGAGCTGATGCAGCTGTCCGGGTTCGATGTCAGCGCAATTGCGGAAGAGAATAGAAAAAACGTCGCTTATGACGGTAAAACGTATGCTGTTCCGCTGGATACACATTTTCATATGCTTTATTACAACAAGGATTTGCTGACGGAAGCCGGTATGAATGAGAGTGATGTGACCTCTATGCTGCATCAGATCACTCCACAGGCCTTTATGGATTTTCTTGCCTCGCTGCGGGATCGTCTTCCAGGTGTACAGCCGCTTGCGGTGAATACACCATTTTTCCAGGAGCCATTCCTCGATATGTATTACCAAGCCGGGGGTGAGCTGCTTAATCCCGATTTGAAGCATGCAGCTGTCAACAATGATAAAGCACTGGAAGTGCTTCGATTTTTTCAGGAGCTGTATGCGAATGATCTAAGTGATCTGAATGATAAAACGCCATGGGATACCTTCCATAATGGCAAGGCTGTATTTTGGATAGGAGGTATCTGGGAAGCTGGACATCATCTCGGAGATGCTTCTCTTCATAGCGGCATTATGGAGCTGCCATCTTTATTTGGCGGGAATGAGCAATGGGGAAGCTCGCATACTCTGGTTATACCGACCTATGTGACGAAAGAGAAGCAGCTAGCTGCGATGTCCTTCATCCAGTATTTCTCTGAGGTAGGCAGCTTGACCTGGGGGGAAGCGGGTCATGTTCCGGCTAATCCAATTGTGCAAAATGATGCCCTGTATCAGAACCTGCCTTATCGCAAGCTGTTTCTAGAAGCTGCAAAGCATGTGAAGCTGGCGCCAAATACAGATAAATACGCAGCTTTGTATACCGTTCTGTCCGAAGAGCTGCAGAACATCATCGCAAACCAGCTTGACCCTGTCAAAGGTCTAGAGGATCTGGAGCAAAAATTAAATGAGCTGTTAGCGAGTTGATGAGCTTTATCAGGCTTAATGATATAGGGAGAGATGATTAACTGGAACTTCTAATTATGATCAATTTACCTATTGAACCGCATGAAGTTCCTCTATTAAGAGAGCTTGTGGGATGGGATGGACGGTATTCTGATTATCCAGCTTTATTTGAACGCTGCAATTTCTGGGCTGGACTCAGGGATGACAAGAATGAGCTTATTGCATTTGGTTATGTCGCGGGAATGGGATTACAACATGGTTATATGGAAGACATCATCGTACATCCAGATCATCAGAGAAAAGGAATAGGTCAGGCCTTGGTAAAGAAACTACTACAAGAGTCTGATCAAGTGGGGCTTGAGATTGTAACATTAACATTCGATATAAAGCACCAAACGTTCTACACAGGTTGTGGGTTCGTTCCTTGTTCTGGAGGACTATGGAGAAAAAAGGTTTAGGTGATATGGATAGAGGTATCGGGAATTATCCGACCTCTATCCATTTTTTCTTCCTCTCTACCCTAGAGAAGGGGAAGGAATAGAGGAAATGTATCTCCTGAAGGAGCGAAGCGCTCACCTTTGCTTGTACTTTGCAACCTTTTAAAATTGTTCAAGCAAAGTACAAGCAACAGTGACCGAAGGAGGTACATTTCTGCCATTCCAAATCCCTGCTCATCTTCCAATTCTCGATTTTCCCCATTGCATTGTACAAATCATCACTTCATCTCTTTTCCATCAATCAATCCAAATGGCGAAATCATCAATTCCCCCCTTATCAAATCCCCATCCCATTGCACATTTTGCCCATATCGACGTAATCGCCTCTCCGTTAATCTGTGGATGTAGCCATTCACTACACAAATAAACGGAGGTAGGGTCATGAACAAATGGGTAGCAGGTTCACTTAGCATTGCATTGCTGGGAACAATGCTTGCAGCGTGTTCTTCTAATAATGAAAAGAACAGCTCGAGCAGCAACACAGGCAATAACGGCAACAATTCGGCAGAACAGCCGGCAGAAGCAACAACATATCCAATTAAGACAGATAAGACGCTTTCGTATTGGGGCGAGATTAACGGTCAATTGATCGGCGTGAAAGAATCACACAAAGATATTCCGTTCTTCCAAGACTGGCAGAAGGTGACCGGTGTACCGCTGGAGTTCACCGAACCGCCAACGGGACAAGTAAAAGAGGCCTTTAACGTAATGCTCGCTTCCGGCAAGCTGCCGGATATGGTGGAGTACAACTTCATTGGTGATTTCCCAGGTGGTCCAGAGAAAGCAATCCAAGACGGCTACATCGTGAAGCTGAATGATCTGATTGATAAATACGCACCTAACCTGAAGAAGTACCTGCAGGACAATCCGGATATTGACAAAATGGTGAAAACGGACAGCGGCAGCTACTACGCGTTCCCGTTCATCCGTGGTGATGAATATCTTCGTGTCTTCCAAGGTCCAATTATCCGCAAAGACTGGCTCGATGAGCTTGGCCTGCCGGTTCCGGAAACGATTGACGATTGGACAGCTGCTCTTACAGCATTCAAAGAGAAAAAAGGGGCAGCTGCGCCACTTACGTTCAACAGCAAACCACGTTTCTTTAATGATGGCGGCAACGGTGCCTTCATGGGAGCATTTGGCGTAACTCGCGGCTTCTACCAAGAAGACGGCAAGGTTGTATTTGGCCCTGAGCAAGACGGCTATAAACAATATCTGTCGCTGTTCCGCGACTGGTACTCCAAAGGTCTGATCGACAAAAATATCGCAACAGCAGACACCAAATCGGTGGACAGCAACATCGCATCCGGTTCAACGGGAGCATCGATCGGCAATGCTGGCGGCGGTATTGGCAAATGGCAGCCGCTAGTAGAAGCGAAGGATCCGAAAGCTGTTCTGGTCGGCGCACCATATCCTGTCCTGAAGAAAGGCGACACGCCAAAATTCGGTCAGCACAACACGGCGTACGCATCCGAAGGTACAGTTGCGATTACTACACAGGCGAAAGATCCAGCGCTCGCTGTCAAAATGCTTGACTACGGCTACAGCAAAGAAGGCGGCTTGTTCTTCAACTTTGGTACAGCAGGCGTCAGCTACAACATGGTAAATGACTACCCGACCTACACAGATCTTCTGCTCAAAAACCCGGACAAGCTTGCTCCTGCACAAGCGATCTCGCTGTATGCACGCGGCAGCTATAATGGTCCATTCGTTCAGGACAAACGTTATGCGGAGCAATTCTTTGCTCTTCAATCGCAGCGTGATGCAGTAACGACATGGCAAAAAACCGATGCAGCGAAATACCAGCTGCCGCCAATTACGCCATCACCAGAAGAATCCTCTGAGTATGCAGCGATCATGAATGACATCAACACACTTGTAGACGAAATGTCACTCAAGATCGTTTTGGGTACGGACCCAGTCGAGGCGTTCGACAAGTATGTGGAGAAAATGAAATCGCTCAACTTGGATCGTGCGATCGAGATACAGCAAGCGGCTCTTGACCGTTATAACAGCCGTTAATAGATAGAAGTCCGAGGAGGAGAGGGCTATGCCTTCTCCCTCTCCCTCAATATGGAGCGAGGTGAACACCGACGTGGCAAATCCGCAAGTCAAGAAGAACCGAATCGTCAGCGATTTTAAGCTTAACAAACTATTGTATCTGATGATGCTTCCAGTCATCGCCTACTATATTATTTTTCACTACATTCCCATGTACGGGGCACTAATTGCATTTAAAGACTATTCGCCGATGAAAGGCATTCTAGGCAGCGATTGGGTAGGACTCAAGCATTTCCACGACTTTTTCAACAGTTATTACTTTATACGGATCCTGAAGAATACGCTTGTCATCAGTTTATATTCGCTAATCTTTGAGTTTCCCGCACCGATTCTGCTGGCACTGCTCATTAACGAGGTTCGCAACAAGACATTCAAACGGGTAGCCCAGACGATCACGTATATGCCTTACTTTATTTCTCTTGTCGTTATTTGCGGGATTATTACGGACTTTACGAATGGTGACGGCATTATTAATAGATTGTTTATGCTGTTTGGGTATGATGGCCAAGCGATGCTGCAGAGGCCGGAGCTCTTCCGTCCGATTTATATTTTGTCAGAGATTTGGCAGCGGATTGGCTGGGAGTCGATTATCTATATCGCGGCTTTAATGAGTATTGATCAGGAGCAGTATGAAGCAGCAAGAATGGATGGCGCAAGCCGGTTGAAGCAGATTTTCTACATTACGATCCCTGGCATTCTGCCGACCATCACTATCATGTTCATTCTGCGGATGGGGAATATGCTTAACGTTGGTTTTGAGAAAATCATTCTGTTATACAACCCGGTTACATACGATACGGCGGATGTTATATCCTCCTTCGTTTACCGGAAAGGGTTATTGGAATTTGGCTGGAGCTACAGCTCGGCGGTTGGTTTATTCAACTCGGTTGTGAACCTGCTCTTGCTCGTAACCGCTAATTATATCAGCCGCAAAGTGAATAAAAGCAGCTTATGGTGAGGTGAGAATAGATGCAAATAAAGGCGACCTTCTCGGAGAGAGTATTCGACGTAATCATTTACGCCGTTCTGACGATATTGATCGTATCAACGTTATACCCGCTGTTATATGTGCTGTTCGCCTCCTTCAGTAATGCAGGACAGCTTGTAGCGAACAAAGGCATTTTATGGCATCCGCTGGGATTCAGCTGGGAGGCCTACACAAGCGTATTCAAGAATCCGGGTATTACGACCGGTTATAAAAATACCTTGTTCATCCTTGTGTTCGGCACCGTGCTTAATCTGATTATGACAGCGCTTGGTGCGTATGTGCTTTCCCGCAACAATGTGCTATGGAATAATTTGTTTATGGGGCTCATTCTATTAACCATGTTTTTCGGAGGCGGCCTCATTCCGTTATACCTAGTAGTGAAGGGAGTAGGCTTGCTTAATACGTTATGGGCAACCATTATTCCGTTTGCGATCGGCACCTTTAACCTGATCATTATGCGGACAGCGTTTAAGGGGATTCCAGAGGCACTCGAAGAATCGGCCAAAATTGACGGAGCGAATCATTTCACAATTTTGTTCCGCATTATTATTCCACTGTCCATGCCTGTTATCGCGGTTATGATCCTGTATTATGCTGTGGACAAATGGAATGGCTGGTTCTACGCATCTATCTTTATTAGAAGCCGGGAGCTGTTCCCTCTGCAGCTGGTGCTGCGTGAAATTCTAATCGCGAACTCCACTGACAGTATGTCATCAGGGGCTTCGGCAGGAGATCGGTTCCAGATCGGCGAAACGATCAAATATGCAACCATTATGGTTGCGACCGTACCTATTCTATGTGTCTATCCATTCGTACAGCGTTTCTTCGTAAAAGGCGTTATGGTAGGTTCCGTTAAAGGCTAATTCTAATTGAACATTTGGGAGGCAGGATGATGCAGACTAGTTCAACGCAACAGACACTTGATCGTTCACAGATTTGGAAACAGCTCGAAGAAAAAGTAGAGCGCATGATCGCCCAAATCGGAGATAAGTCTTCGCATGTTGCAAAAGCAGATGGCATTTATGATGATCAGAAGATTGACTGGTGGACCTCGGGTTTTTGGCCAGGTATTCTCTGGCTGATGAACGAAGTGACTGGTAAGGAAGAATATAAGATGGCAGCTTGGAATTGGGATGAGCGGCTGGAAGCGCAAATGCTAGTTCCCAATTCCTTTGATCATGATGTAGGCTTTCACTTCCTGCCAACGGCGGTTGCAAAATACCGGATTACCGGTGATCAAGACGCTCGTCGCCGTGGTTTGTTTGCTGCCAACTTCATGACGGGCCGTTTCAACCTGAACGGCAGATTCATCCGTGCCTGGAATGGTGATATGCATGGCTGGTCGATTATTGATACTTGTATGAATCTATCTCTCTTATATTGGGCTTCGACGGAAAGCGGAGATCCGAGGTTCGCGCATATCGCAAGCGCACATGCCGATACCGTGCTCCGTCATTTCATCAGAGAAGACGGCTCTGTCAATCACATTGTCTGCTTTGATCCAGAAACCGGCGAATTTGATCAGGTGCGCGGCGGTCAAGGGGCAGCACCAAATTCCGGCTGGAGCCGCGGCGCTTCTTGGGCGCTGTACGGGTTGGCGAATACGTACCGTTACACGGGCAATATCGAATACTTGCGTGCGGCTCAGCGTGTTGCCCATTACTTCATTGCGAATTTGCCAGATGATCATGTTCCGCATTGGGATTTCCGGGCATCGGAGCAAATGGAGGAAGAGCCGCGTGATACCTCAGCTGGTGCGATTGCAGCCTCAGGTCTAATCGAGCTGGCAGCTCTTTTAACAGAAAAGGAAGGGCGCGTATACCGCGAAGCAGCGGAGCGGATTCTGGCATCCCTTTATGCTAACTACGGTACTTGGGATGAACCATCGCATGAGGCAATCTTAAAGCATGGTACTGGACATAAACCGGCGGGACAAAATGTCGATGTATCGCTCATTTACGGAGACTATTTCTTCGTTGAAGCCATTGCCAAATTAAACGGCTGGAAACAGCGCATGTTCTAATCAGTTTCATAGACACCCTAACTAATAGCTCGAATGGAGGAATCCAAACGGGCTATTTGTGCTGTTTTAGGGTGGAAATATCGCTTAGTTGAGCTATCGTCAATCGTTTTGAACATATTGTAACTTCCGAATGTGCCTTTTCTATGCTTATAATAGGGGTCTAAAGCTAAGGCGAGGAGATTTCGGCTTGAACATTCGATCCATATGGCAGAAACGGAAGAGCATCATTGTGACATGGCTCATTTCCTATTGTGCGGTATTATTCGTACCTATTCTAATCAGCTTAATTGTATATTCACAGTCGAGTGCAGCCCTTCGCAGCGAGATTCATCGTGCGAATGATTCGCTGCTCAAACAGGTTGGCTATACGATCGACAATCAGGTTGATCAGATGAAACGGTTGACGATGGAGCTGACCTGGAATGCCAGGCTGCAAACCTTAATGTATTCGAACAGATCCGAAGCGGATGTACAGTTTGATGCCTATCAGCTCGTGAAGGAGTTTCAAACCTATCAATCCTCCTATGCATCCATAGATGAATTTTACGTGACGTGGGAGCGGGAGCATGCGGTTTTGCGCTCCGGTAACGTCCGGGATATGAAGACGGCGTTCGCAACGTTACATGAGACGGGACAAATGGATTATGACGGATGGGTGAAAGCCATTGAGGGCTCCGAGCATAATCAATTTACGGTACTGCCGCATACCGATGCACACTTGAATCAGACCGCTATTGCTTATATCACTCACTTGCCGAAGGATTTGAACGGCAGGAAGGCTGGTACGGTTGTTGTGATGACGGATCTGGCGAGATTCCAAGATGCAATAGAAAGCATCTCGGGTTATAGCGGCGGCTATGTGCTTATCTTGAATCGCAATAATGAGGTGCTGCTGTCCAATCTGCCGAAGAAGCAGGGCGAAGAGGCTGTTCTGCAAAGGGTAATGAGCGGCGGCAAGGAGATGCCAACCTCATTGAAATCGGGTGGCTCGGAAATTTTCTACCTGCAATCGTCCGTATCGGATCTCAAGTATGCGCTTGTGATTCCAAGCAGTATTTATTGGCAGAAAGCCGAATATGTACGCAAGCTTACCTTGGTAAGTATTCTGATTAGCGTGATGGGCGCAGGGGTACTCACATGGTTCTTCATGCGCCGCAACTATTCGCCTATTCAAAAGCTGGTGCAGTCGTTATCGGATAAAAATACAACGGATGAGCATACCGAATGGAATGAGCTCAGCTTCATTCAACGGGCTATCAGCAGGACGCGAAGCGAGAAGGACAATATTGTGATGCAGCTTCAAATGCACCATAATGTCCTGCGTTCGAATATGCTGAGCAGGCTGCTCAAAGGGCGGCTGGATTCCCCTATTCCATATGAAGAAGCTTTTAAGACCTATCGGATGGAGCAAATCTCAGAGGATTACGCGGTTATTTTATTTGTGATCGAGAATGATGAAAGCCTTTACGAGAAGCTGCCAGGTATCGATGATAATGACCGCAGAAGATTCATCCAGTTCATCATCAGCAACGTTGTGGAGGAACTCGCAGGACGATATAAACATGCGGGTTATGTGGCAGAAGTGGATGATATGATGGTCTGTCTCGTTAATTTATCTGCTGAAGATGAAGGTGAAGATGAGGGCGATTATAAGAACGATCTGCATGGAATCGCGACAGAGGCACAGCGCTTCTTGAAGCGTTATGATATGGACCTTACGGTTGCGATCGGCGGCAAGCACAGCTCATTACCGGGTATTGCGGCAGCCTATAATGAAGCGGTAGATGCGATGGAATATAAAATGGTACTTGGCAAAAAAGGCATCATCACGTATGACGAGATTCGTACGATGCCTTCAGAGGACGTCCAATTTGGCTATTATTACCCGCTGCAGGCCGAGCAGCAGCTGATTAATCTAATTAAGGTTGGCGACTTTGAACAAGCCTCCGCCTTCATGAATGAGATTACGGAACGTAACTTCCATCAACCGGTTATGTCGTTAACGCTGGCCAAATGTTTTATGTTTAATCTGGTTGGGACAATGGTGAAGGCTATTAATGAACTTGGTAATGGAGAGGGAAGTGTGCTGAACGATAATCCGAAATGGATGGACAGCATTCTCGCCTGTGATACCGTTCAGGAGATGCAGCAGGAGCTTCATTCTTTACTAAGGGATGTATGCGCTTTCGCTTCTACAAGGATGGAAACTAATGTGACTCATGAACGTGCGGAGTCACTGCGAGATCTGACGGCACGTGTTGCCGGATATATTGAAGAAAACTTTAGTGATTCGAATATGAACGTAAATACGATCGGAGAGTATTTTGATCTGAAGGGCAGTTATTTGTCCAAGCTGTTTAAGACGCAGACAGGGGAAGGAATGCTTGATTATCTTCATAAGTATCGGATTCAACAGGCGAAGCGCCGGATGACTGAAAATCAAGAATCCGTTAATGAGGTGTCAAAGGCTGTTGGCTATAATGATGCGGCGACATTTATCCGGGTATTCAAAAAGTATGAAGGAATTACACCAGGCAAATACAAAGAAATGAATTAGCGCCTAGGAGGCTAATAAGATGATGAAACACCACATAATGACGATCCTCCTGATCGCAGTCTTTACGATAACTAGTCTGACCGGCTGCAAGCAATCAAATAATGCGGAACTGCCCGAGCTATCTGATTCCAATCAAGATCAAACAACGGAGGAACCTACGCTGACGTATTGGGCCGAATTAAACGGCAATGCGGCCAGCGTCAAACCAAGCTTCCAAGAAGTTCCCTTCTTCCAGGAATGGCAGGAGCGGACAGGCGTTAAGCTAAAGTTTATTCAGCCTCCTTCGAATCAAGCGAAGCAGGCACTAAACATCATGCTGGCTTCGGGAGAGCTACCGGACATGATCGAATATGAATGGGCATCTTTTCCCGGCGGTCCCGAGAAGGCGATTAATGATGGTTATATTCTGAAGCTGAATGATCTAATCGACCAGTATGCTCCTAATCTGAAACGGTATTTACAGGAGCATCCGGATATCGACAAGCAGATCAAGACCGCTGACGGCAGCTATTACGTTTTCCCATTTATACAGGGCGATGTAAGGCTTAGAACTTATCAAGGTCCGATTATCCGCAAGGATTGGCTGGATGAACTGGGCTTGTCCGTTCCGGTTACGATTGATGACTGGCACAACGTGCTGAAGGCGTTTAAGGAGAAAAAAGGGGTCAAGGCGCCATTAACCTTCCTTAGTACACCAAGCCCGTTGTTTGGTATTGAGAACGGTGCTTTTGTTGGAGCATTTGGTATCAAGAAAGGCTTCTATTTAAAAGATGGACAAGTCCAATTCGGCCCAATGGAACCAAGCTATAAGCAGTTTCTATCCTTGTTCCGGGAATGGTATAAGGAAGGTCTGATCGACAGGAATATCGCAACAGTGGATACAAGAACGATCGACTCCAGTATGGTGACAGGAAGAAGCGGGGCAAGTATCTGGAATGCCGGCTCTGGTATCGGAACCTGGCTGCCCCTAATAAAGGAGAAAGACCCTAAGGCGGAGTTCGTCGCTGCGCCATATCCGGTGCTTCATGAAGGGGATCGGCCGATGTTTGGGCAGCGAGTGAATCCTTATATGAGCAGTGGAGGAGTTGCGATCTCCGCGAAGAGCAGCAATGCCGTGGAAGCTGTGCGAATGCTGGATTATGGCTATGGTGAGGAAGGCCATTTGCTGTTCAACTTCGGCATCGAAGGCGTCAGCTATACGATGGAGGACGGTAAACCGACTTACACAGACCTTATTTTGCACAATCCGGATAAGCTTGCCCCTTCTCAAGCAATTGCCATGTACAGCAGAGCCAGCTATTTTGGTCCGTTTGTACAAGATGTTGCTTATATGGAGCAATATTATATGCTGCAGGAACAGAAAGACGCGGTGGATATTTGGGCAAATACTGACGCGGACAAATATATGCTGCCGCCGGTTCAGAAGACGGAGCGGGAAAGTGCAGAGCTCTCAGCGATTATGCAGGATGTGACGACGCTTGTAGACGAGATGTCGCTTCGGATCATTATTGGTATTGATCCGCTGGATTCCTTCGATGACTATGTTACTCAGCTTAAAGCATTAAACATCAACCGTGCCATTGCGATCCAAAAGGCTGCATTGGACCGTTACAATGCACATTAGCCCTTTTCATAGAATAACAATCAAATGAACATACCACCTGTCCCTTATCTGCATAAGATAGATAGATTAAATGGCAGAAAGGGGTGGCGAGAATTGCAGTTAGTCATGGTATGCTCGGTTAGCGGCATAGTCGGCTCTATGATTACTTTTGCATTCGGTGGTTGGATGGAATCTCTCACGTTGTTAGTAGTTGCAATGGGCATTGATTATGTATCTGGTATTACCGCATCGATTAAAGAAGGAAGAGGTCTAAACAGCTTCTTTGGAGCTTGGGGTCTAGCGCGCAAGGGAATGATGCTTCTCGTCATTCTTCTAGCACATCGGATTGATATTTTGCTTGAATTGGATAATGTTACAATGGGAGCAGCAATCTATTTCTATATTGCGAATGAAATCATTTCCATAATAGAGAACTATGGTCGAATCGGCCTGCCGCTCCCAGACCGGCTCCGCAAAATCATTGAAGTGCTGAAGGATAAAGGGAAGTAAGTTTTAGGGTTGCATCGTCCAAGCTGTGTTCGTTATAATGAGAACAAATGTTCGATTTATAGGGGGCGGTTATCTTTGGCTATCCGGCATGCAGACTTGCAGGAACGGGTGAGCAATACTCCAACAGATGAAGATATGGCGCTTGTACAGCGTCATATCCTGCTTGGAATTGTGATGCTCATATTGGATCATGATATAAGGGTGATGGGGACAGGCTCCATTAAGCTTCCAAGATTGTATGAATCACTGCTTCGTGGTGTACAGGACCGGGTATTGCTTGATCAGGCTGCGCTTCGCATCAAGTTTAGAGAAGCTGGTATTAAGCCTGTTGAGGAGCGGAGGCAGAAGGATGGCCTCGACACATTCTATATGTGCAGAGGGAGCAAACATCACTGTTACCTGCCTTGGAGTTTTTTGAAGGCAGAATCTGAGCAATTAATAAAGCAATACTTCAAAGCATAAGACACAAAAAGTTCATTGATTTGTCATATTCGGGAAAAAACTTTTCCTAATTCTGCAGTTTAAGGTTGAGAACTTCGGACGATCTTATGTAATATAAGAACTAAACACTAAGACATTAAGATCGCAAAGGGGAGCACGTAGCAATGCACAAATGGATCATGTTCGTACTATTATCAGCGGCCTCTCTTCTGGGGGTATACTTGCTGACATTCGGCCTCCCAGCTAAGCCGGTAGATGAATCCGCTTCACTTCCTGAAGGTACTGTATTAGTTAAGGTTGAAGCGAACAGCGACTTTACTTATGGCGAAGAGGAATACAAAGTTAAAGTTGGCGACAAAGTTATTCTTAAGCTGCAAAATAAAAGCGGTATCCACGGGTTGAAAATCGATGAACTGAACGTTGATCTCGAAGGTGACAACCTGGAGACTAACCTCGAATTCGACAAGCCAGGTGAATATGTGATGCATTGCTCCGTTCCATGTGGTACAGGTCATATGGAGATGAAAACAAAGCTTATCGTAGAAGCGGCATAATGTAAGATGGAACAGAAAGAGGAGCCTTGCGGCTCCTCTTTCGATTTGTTAAGCTTCACGGCGATCCTGGTTTCTGCCGCGTTCGATCAGTTTGTCTGCAATGAATCCGAGCAGCGCCCAGGATGCAACCGTTAGAATATACATCAGCAGGACATTAACATCATGGATATCAACGAACAAGTCCACGACCCAAGCCGGTATGCTGAACATAAAGAACACGAAATTATGCGGGTCGTAGCCGGTTGAATTATAGACACATAGTGCAAGTCCTATGAGAGTAGCGACAAATGTAACGGGATAGCGCATAACGTACCGATCCTTTCTCAGGCTAATGTTGCCGTAATGCGACTGCTTGGGTTATTATGTGACAAAAGGATATTTGTCATTCGACAAGTTGAAGGGAGCATGACCATTAATGATTACACATATTGTATTGTTTAAACTGAAGGATAACAGTGAAGAAAGCGTCGAACGTTCGGCTCAAGTATTAAGAAATATGGAAGGCAAGATCGATGAACTGAAATCAATTGAGGTTGGACTTGATGTTATTCATTCGGCTCGCTCTTACGATATCGCTCTAATTACGAAATTTGAGTCACTCGAAGCGCTGGAAGCGTATCAAGTTCATCCGGTACATAAAGTAGTCATCGAGCATATGAACGAAGTGCGCGAAGCTTCTGTCGCGATTGACTTCGTTAGCGAATAGCGGCAAGGGGAGCGCGGACAAGTTCATGGGAGACGTATTCGAGATTATGACCTATCTAATCGTGATTCTCATCAGCAGTGTTGTGATGGTGGCATGGTTAAAGAGAAAAGGGAAAAAGAAGAAAGCAAGGCTGAAAGCGGGCGAATAAAGTATGTATTATGTAAATCGAGAGCAAATTGAAGTAAGACTTCAAGCCATTCCTGACATTGCATCAGCGCTGCAATCATTGGCATCCAATTGGCAGGGCACTTTACTTGAAGGGCTGGCTCAAGAACGGGCTTTGCATCTTGCGATTGAGACAATTACTGATGTAGGCAGTTATTTGATTGATGGGTTTATATTGAGGGACGCAAGCAGTTATGAGGATATTATCGAGATTACCGGTGAAGCTGGTGCTTTCCCTGCAGCCATACAGCCGCTGCTAATCGAGCTTGTTAAGCTTCGTAAGCCGATTGTACAAGACTATTACAGCTGGCCAAGAACGGAACTTCACGCGATGACTCGCGAGCTGCCGGATCAACTTCGTGAGTTTGGTCATTCTGTTGAACAGTATTTGGAACGCGAACTATAGCATTAATCCAATTTACGAAAAGAATGAAATACGTTACAATGGCCCTAACAAAGCCTGCGAAGGTGGTTATGGGTTGATGCTTAATTTAGAAACGGAATCCCGCAGCGTTGAAGGTACCACACGGGGCCGAATATTGTTATTGCTTAAGACAAATGGCAGATTAAGCGCAGGACAGCTGTCCAGCGAGCTTGGTTTGACTGAAATGGCTGTAAGAAGGCATATGTATGCACTGGAGCGGGAAGGAAGCATCAGTGTCATTTCTGTTAAACAAGCCATGGGCCGGCCTATTCATACTTACGAGTTGACGATGCAAGCGGATGATCGTTTTCCGAAAAACTATAATTTGCTTGCGATTGATTTACTGGAAGAGCTGTCAGAAGATCCGGAGACGGCAGGACTAATTACCCGCATGTTCGAAGGTCGTCAGAAGAAGCTGCTCGATCGATATGAGCCAAGGATGACCGGCAAAAGCCTGGAGCAGAAAGTAGCGGAGCTGGAATTGATTCAGAATGCCGGGGGCTACATGGCAAAAGCAGAAGATAAGGCGAATGGTCAATACATTCTACATGAATATAACTGCCCGATTGCACAAGTGGCAGGTAAATATGAGCAAGCGTGCAGCTGTGAGCTGTCTTTATTCGAATCCTTGCTTCAAACGAAGGTTGAACGGACGGAATGCCTCGCCAAGGGCGGAGGAAGATGCAGCTATACGATCGGAATAGAAAACGGAAGCTAATGGTTGATTGCTAACCATTAGCTTTTTTTTGTTGTGCGCTCTTGTGTCAAGACAAGCCCATGCTGCTTATAATGGCAATACGAAATGGGCATTCGCCCGCTCGGGGCTAAAGGAGGGAATGGTCATGACGGTTATGGAATGGAGCGCGCTTATCGCTGCGATAGCTTTTGTAGCTCTTGCTGTTGGTTTGCTGCTAGGCGTGTACACAGCACTCGGCAGGCTGGCAAAGCTGCAGGTGTCGATGGAAGAGACGCAGGCAGATATACGACAAGTATCAAGCAAGGTGGGAGCATTTGCAGATACCGCAGGGCAAACAGTCCAGACCGCTCATAATCAGCTGCAGCAGGCAGGCATCCTTTTCGAAGCAGTTGGTCAGATCGGGGAGACGATTGGGCATACAACCAAGGCGATCAATCGTGTATCGGGCGTCCTTTCGCAATCAGCGGTAAAGCATGCTGAAAGTGCTGCCGCAGAGCGTCAAGCTAGCACCATGCTGGAATGGATGGAGCTTGGTATGAGCTTCTGGCAGCAATGGCAGACTAACCGTAAACGTTATGACCAGCCAGGCAACGGGCAGGGCGAATAGTTCACCATATTGAAGGGAGCAATTAACATGGCAACTGGTAAACAAACAAGAGGATTTCTTTTTGGAGCTTTGGCAGGAGGTATTATTGGTTCTGTAACAGCATTATTGTTAGCACCTAAAGCGGGCAAAGAATTGCGCCAGGATATTTCGGAAGGTGCAAGAAAAGTTCAGGAGCAGACCGTTAGAGCAGCAGGTCAAGTGTCGGAGACGACTGTACGATTTGCCAAACAAATTGGCAGCCAAGCAACTGAACTTGCTGATACAGCCAAAGCAGCAGCAGAAGCGGCAGTAGAAAGTGTGAAGCAGCGCCGGATTGAAGCAGCAGACGCTATTGAAGAAGTGAAAGATGAAGTAGAAGAAGCTTTCGAAAATACAGCGGAAGTTGTGGAAGAAAAACAACTGCAAACCATTAATTAACAAGCTTACAAACGTATCGACGCCTGTTGCTGCATAATTCCTTTCACCACTTTCGATTTCCTTGAACCTTGTCCAATATTAATATAAGATGTAGGTACGTTTTTGTGCCAAATCTCATATAGTATTGAAGCTTCATGGTCATCCTTTACAACAAATGTTTAAGAAAGCGGTGTGTTTGTGCAGCAACCGATTGCGATACTAGACTCAGGCGTAGGCGGCTTAACCGTCGCCAGAGAGGTCATGCGCCAGCTGCCGCGTGAAAGGATCGTTTATTTTGGCGATACCGCCAGAGCTCCTTACGGTCCTCGGGATCCGGAGGAAGTAACTAAATTTACGCGTGAAATTGTAGATTATCTCACTCAATTCCGTCCAAAAATGATTGTTATAGCTTGTAATACCGCTACCGCTTTTGCTTTGGAAGATATCCGTGCAAGAGTTAATATTCCGGTTGTAGGCGTGATCAAGCCGGGGGCTAGAGCAGCAATTGGCCGGACTCTTACCGGCTGTATTGGTGTTATAGGTACGGAAGGTACGATTAACAGCGGTGCTTATGAGAACGCCTTGCGGGAGATCTCGCCGCATGTGCATGTGATCAGCGAGGCATGCCCGTTATTCGTTCCGCTCGTTGAGAAAGGGAACTTCAGATCCTTCGAAACGTATGAAACGATCCGACTTTCAATCGGTCATCTTCGCCAATATCCGATGGATAGCCTTATACTAGGCTGTACACATTACCCGTTCCTTGCAGATGTGATCCAGGAAGTCATTGGCCCTAGCATTAATCTGATTAGTTCCGCGGATGAAACTGCCCGTGAAGTAAGTGATATCTTACATGTTAAAGGGAACCTTGCACGCGGCGATGAGCTGCCGGTTCATCAGTTCTCCTGCAGTGGGGATCCACTCATATTCAAGTCAATTACCCAGCAATGGCTTGGGGAACAAATTGAGATGATACCAGTCGTGTGGCAGGTGCCGCAGATCGGTTGAGTCTTTCGTATAAAAGCTGTCCTGATTCGCCTAATTATGGCGAGGGGCGGCTTTTATTATTTTACATGCCTTGTGAGGCTCTCGTTTGGAATGTGCTGCCGAACCCATGAATAGCATGATAAAGATTGCAGCATATGTCCGGTAACTGAGGGAGGAAGTGGGGATGGTAGACTTATCGAGCGGGCAATATGGTTATTCGGAATTGGTCGGGGAATGTGACAGGCTGATGCGTGCTTTTCCTTTCCTTCGTGGCTATGTCATAGGACATAGTGTGCTTGGCAGACCAATTGTAGCCTTGAAATGTGGTGAAGGCTCAAGGCGTATTCATATGAACGCATCCTTCCATGCGAATGAATGGATTACGACTCCCTTACTCATGAGGTTTGTTGAAGAATGGGCGGAAGCATGCAGCCAGGATGGTCAGCTGTTCGGGGAACAGGCATGCCGGTTATATCGTGAGACGGAAGTATGGATCGTTCCGATGGTTAATCCGGATGGTGTCCAGCTCGCGCTTGAAGGGATCGAACCTGGTCATCCGTATCGGCAGCAGCTATTACAATGGAATAAAGGCTCCGAGCAGTTTGATCAATGGAAAGCGAATATACGAGGGGTTGATCTGAATGATCAGTTCCCTGCCCATTGGGAGGAGGAGCGGCTGCGCAGAGGAATGGAAGGTCCCGGCCCCCGAGATTTTCCTGGTCCATTCCCATTAAGTGAACCTGAAGCACAGGCACTTGCCCGTCTAACTCAGACTATCCCGTTCGACTCTGTTCTCGCTTTACATACTCAAGGTGAGGAGATTTATTGGAACTACCGTGAATATGAACCCGAGCAGGCAGAGGTGCTTGCGGACAGACTTGGCGAGGCGAGCGGCTACAAGCCGGTTAAGCTGACAGGCAGTGATGCAGGCTATAAAGATTGGTTCATTCAACGTTTCCGGCGGCCAGGCTTTACCGTTGAAGCGGGATTTGGTGCGAATCCGCTGCCTGTCGAGAAGTTCGAGGAAATCTATGCAAAGGTTGGGCCTTTATTGAAGGAGTTTATGGTGCTTCACCGTTAAATAGAGAAAGATGCTTCTGGGGCACACCTATGCTATAATTGTCGGCAAAAGTAATGAAGGTGGTGTGCCTCATGCGCAAATGGTTATCGCTTCGGCATTGGAGAAATACTTTTGTCCGAATATACAAGCTGTTAATCGCAAGAGATGTCGCCATAATCGACAAACTGCTTTTTCTTGTGCCGGTTATCTTGTATTGGGTGCTTCCCGATGCGCTTCCTTTTCTCCCGATTGATGATATTGCAGTGACGATGCTGCTCGCAGAATGGTTTGCCCGCAGAATGGAGAAGAAGTATAATAGACTGTAGGTAATGTTACCCATCGGCCGACCATAAAAAGGAGTGTAAATCATGAACATCAAAATCACGCGCAGTGCCGCTAAAGTATTAAAATTAGAGCTGGACAAGCCTGAACATGAAGGCAAAAAGCTTCGTGTATACGTAACACATTCACATGGTGACCATGCTCATTATGGACTAGCAATTGACGATCCTAATGAGAAGGACATTGTTGTTTCGACGGACAAAGAGATCGACGTTATCTTGGAAAAGGATAATGATTTCCTCGACGGCGTTCGCATCGACTACTTCTATACACCAGAAGAAGGCTTTGCTGTAACAAACCCTTCTAAAGGCAACAACGGCGAACACTAATAGCAGGAATAGATACGATTAGAATGGAAAGACTCAACAGAGATGTTGAGTCTTTTTTTGAATATTATTCCTTAGGAAGTTGGTGTACCCGATGCTTCGCTATGCTCGTTATTATTTTGCAGGGATTGCCTGTGTGATCTTGTATATTCTTGTTGCGGAGCTGATCTGGCTGCCTGCACCACTTCGCTTATCTTCTGGCCGTCTGTGGATGGATATGATCGACGAGCTTCTGTATGGTCTGGCGATTATTCCGCTATTATGGGGGATTGGCGCAGCGTTTGGTGTACGTAGGCTGTGGAGCTGTCGCAGCGGAAGCAGGAGATGGATGCTGTTAACCGTTAGGTGTATCCTTGTTGCTGTAAGTATCATTGGCTTTGTGTTTGTGCTGGTGAAACCGGATGATTTGATTATCGAGCTTGTGGTACTCGGAATCGGACTGCTCATCGTGTTCGTTGATCTAATCTGGAGTGATGCCATATACAGAAGGGTTGCTAATAAGGGGAGCAGACTCAGATGGCCATGGCGAAGCTTGGCCTGGTTGATTGGAACGGTACTTCTTTTCTTATTGTTTGCCTTTCCAACCTCCTATAATGTCACGTATCCCGGTCTTACGATGGCGATGAATCGGTACGCCCATGTAGATGGCGGGAAGCCTGAGGGGAGCATTAGCGGCGTTCTGGTGTTTGAACGTATTGCAGTGCCGGCCGATTGGATATATAGCAAGCTGCTGCCCATGTATACCTTCGAACGGCGGAGTAAGGATGAGCCACCTTTAACAGAGTCGTATACCGAAGTCGTTCAGATGAAGCAAGGGGCAAACGATGTAGCAGGTGCCATTGCGATGGGGAAGGCTGGCCTTGGGAAAGGAATCGAGCTGACAGGAGCCAGAGTGCTTGGTGTTGCAGAAGATGCTCCAGCAAAGTCACTTATTAAGGCTGGAGATGTCATTGTGGCGCTTAATGGGCAGCAAGTTAACAGCATCGATGAGATGACGACTTATATGATTAATCATGTCACTCCTGGTGATGAAGTGAAAGTAACATTACGCCGGGGAACAGATACATTAACGGTTGAATCGCCAACAGGTGAAGCAGAGGTGGTAGAGGACCTTCCAAAGCGTGCGGTCTTTGGCATTGGGGTAGAAAATGATTGGCATGCGGATATTCCTCGCGAGATTGAGTACCGACACTATATCGCGCATATAGGCGGCCCATCGCATGGGGCTATGCTTACGCTGGCGTTAATTGATCAATTGACTCCGGGAGGGGTTACGAATGGCGTACGAGTGGCTGGCACCGGTACAATCGAGCCGGATGGTTCCATTGGCATGGTTGGCGGCATTCCACAGAAGGCATATGCGATCAGCCGCACGGATGCCGATGTGTTCTTCGTGCCCGCGGAGGGACTTGCTGAAGCACGATCTGGTGCACCAGATCTGAACATCGTGCCGGTAACGACAATCGACGAGGTGCTTGCTTGGCTGAAGTCGCATCCGCAGAAATAGGTTGAAACCAAGCAAGACGAACAATATAATCAACCAGATTCCCTATATAAGTCATAGATTGGATTCTATCTAGCCTAACATAGGTTTAGGGAAAGAGATTACTTCTACGTTGGATTTCGTCCAACAATATTCGGTCAAGTATGGCTGCAAATGCTAAATCGTGCGGTAATTGCTGTATGAAATCCAGTGTAGACCAAGATGCTAGGCGGGTATGCAAAATAATGTTGTATGAACTCCAGTCTGGCGTTGGTGTGGACTAGGCCAGGTAAACAAAAGGGCAGTCTAATCGGTCTGAATACCCGATTAGACTGCCCTTTGTGGTGTGACACGGCGCTACTTGCCCGCGCCGTTGGTATTGGCGGCGGTTGCATCGCCGCCGTCCGCGCTCGCCTCTACAGCGGCTGCGCGGAAGGATGCAATCAAATCGTGCTGCACGATTTGATCAGACATTGACAGCTCGGTGCGTGCGTCTTCGACCGCACCGAGGCATTTCCCTACATCGCCCAGCGCATTCGCTGCGATGTTCCAGCACTTGCCGTTCTCGGCAACCGCATCGCCGGAAGGCATGTAGTAGACGGTGCCGTCGGTGAAGGCGCCGTTACGTTGAACGACCAGCTTGCTTTGCGGCTGGCTCGTAATAAGCGGCTGACCCAGCAAGGTCATGTCAGCCGTGGAGATGCCAAGCAAGTGCAGAATCGTTGGCGTTACATCCAGCTGGCCGCCTACATTTGTATGCGTGCCGGCATATTTGCCGTCTGGCAGATGGACGATAAATGGTACTTGCTTCAAGATCATTTCCCGCTGCAAGTCGCTAAGCGGCTGCCCAAGGAATTTCTCGAACAAGCTCCAGTCCCGGATGGAATTGTCGTGATCGCCGTACATAGCGACTATCGTATTGTCCCATAGACCTTCTGCCTTCAAGCGTTCAATGAAGGTTCCAAGTGAAGCATCGACATAATGGATAGCCTGCAAATAATCACCCATAAGGGTGCCGTCCAGCTCGCCAACATTAAGCTTCTTCTCCGAATCCTGTATCGTGAACGGATAATGGCTCGACAGCGTAATAAGGAACGAGTAGAATGGCTGCTGCTGCTGAGCGATAATATCGGAAGATTGCCGGAAGAACGAAGTGTCTCCAAGCGACCAGCCGATAGGCTCGTCGATTTGGTAGTTCTTTTTACTATAGAACGTGTCGTAGCCTATATTCGCATACATCGTATTCCGGTTCCAGAAGCCGCCCTCATACGCATGGAATGCTGCAGTCGTGTAGCCGTTATTTTTAAGCGTGCCCGGCATACAGTTGTACTGATGGTTGGCGTATTGAATAAATACGGAACCACTCATCATCGGCTGCAAAGAGCAGTTGCTCAGGAAGTCCGCATCCGAAGTTCGACCTTGAGCTGTCTGATGATAAAACTGGCTGAAATAAGCACTTTCCTTCACCAGCTTATTCAGATTTGGTGTGATTTCCTGACCACCAATCGATTTGCCGATCATGAAGTTTTGGAAAGCTTCCATTTGCACCATAATAACATTGCTGCCTTTATATTCCCCAAATGTAGGATCAGATTCAAGCGATTGGCGGTTGTCACCGCGAGCTTGTGTCCAGACGAGTGCTTCCGCTGTTTCCTCAGCTGAAGCCTGCTCGGAGTCGATCCAGTGCAGCTTCGCGTAGCGGTAAACATCATAGCCGTGGAAACCCACAATCCCCGTTACGTTATAGAGCGATACATTCCACCAGTTGCCATCGAAGAGGCCTAGTGCCCATGTCTTTTTGGCCTCATTAACGTTACCGATAGACATCGTCATCCCGATAGCGAAGATCGCTGCGCTTACCGTTACTCGAATGACGATTTTTCGCCAGATCGGAGGGCGCTTGGAGGAGTATCCAAATTCTTGCGTATCCCGGCGAAGATCAGACCGGCCTTTGAAAATCACATAGACTGCAAACGGAATAATAAGCAGCCAGTCAATGGCAAGCAGAAAATCTTTCGCATGGATCAGCGTACCGATGCTTTCACCAAGCGAATCTACCTGATTCGCCTGAAGAAGTACAGGTACCGAGATGAAGTCCTGGAAATACCGGTAGTAAATCAAATCCGCATACATGATGAACGATAGCAAGATATCCAGTACGATTAAGGCAATAATTCGGCCTCGAGCAGGCAGCCAGAACGTCCAGAATGTGACGAGAGCCAGCGTACCAATGGCTACGACTGTGTCGTAGCCATCCATATCCATATTCGGGACATGAACTAATCGGTTGAACCAGAGCTGCTTTAACAACATAACAACAAAAAAGAGTAAAACGTCGACGCCCTTCAAGTGATTCAACCATTCAAGCGTTGAACGCACAAGACGGCGTGCGGCGTTATGTTCGGTATGGCTTAACATATATAGTAAAAATCCTTTCCGTTATTTCCGTGGAGGCAATGGACCAAAGAACTGATAGTAGGTACATTCGATGCGTCCGTTGAACAACTTCCGTTTTTTATCCGCTGGCTTACCAAAATAATGCTCCATACTCTTCGAAGGGGTAATGGAGAAGAATGACCATGTTGGCAAATACAGAGCAGATCGGCCGAATTGCATCATCGCCATTTCCGCATCCTTGTCATCGCCAAGCCGTTCGCCGTATGGCGGGTTTGTGATGATGACGCCATAGTCGCCTTCTGGCTTCATCTTAGCAACAGGCTGTACTTTCAGTTTAATATCTTTGGCGAAGCCTGCTTTCTTCACGGCAGCTTCAGCGATCTCAATCGCGTGTGGATCAATATCAGAACCGGCAATTTGCAATGGAATATCGTCCTTCACCAGGTCAAAAGCTTCCTCACGTGCCTCATCCCACAGCTCATGAGGAACTAGCGGCCAGCCTTCAGCGTTAAACGAACGGCGAAGTCCTGGTGCAATGTTCCAAGCCATCATTGCGGCTTCTATTAGAATAGTGCCTGAGCCGACGAATGGATCATACAGTGGCCGCTCAGGAGTCCAGCGGCTGAGATCAACAAGCGCGGCAGCCATTGTCTCACGGATTGGTGCTTCTGTCGATACTTTACGGTATCCGCGCTGATGCAGGCCAATCCCTGTCGTATCCAGCGTGACCATGGCCATGTCATTCATTAGCGTAACTTCAATGACATAGACGCCGCCGTCCTCATGGAACCACTCGGTGCCGTAGCGCTCCTTCATTTTCTCAACTACGGCTTTCTTTACGACACTTTGGCAGGCAGGAACACTTGTCAGCTGGGACTTCTGGGAGCGTCCGTTAACAGGGAACTCGCCATCCTCCGGAATCCATTCCGGCCAGTCAAGCGCTTTTGTTCCTTGGAATAGCTCTTCAAATGTAGTCGCTGGGAACTCGCCCATATTTACAAGGATGCGTCCAGCAGAGCGAAGCCACAGGTTCGTGCGGCAAATATCAATCGGCTGCCCGGTGAAACGGACGCGTCCGTTCTCCACCTGGAGGTCTGTATAGCCGAGATTTTTCAGCTCGCGGGCAACAACCGCCTCCAGCCCCATCGGCGCGGTTGCGATCAGATTAATTGTCGTCATTATTTCTATTCTCCCCTTACCTGTGAAAACTTGAGTTGTATCCACACGGTCAAAATCATACAATCAAGTATAGGACAAACAGGGTAGCTTTTACAAATTGTAAAAATAGAGAGGTTGCGAGAACATTGACAGATGAGCAATATGTAGACGGACTGTATGGCGAGGATGAGCAGCTGGTCCATACAAAAAAAGGAATTGCCGACCGCGGCATGCCGGATATCTCAATAGCAGACGGGTACGGCAGATTGCTTACAATGCTGGCAACAATGTCAGGAGCAAAGACCGCGCTGGAAATCGGTGCGCTTGGCGGCTACAGCGGGATTTGTATCGCACGAGGGCTGGCAAGCGGCGGTCTTCTTACTTCATTAGAATTGAAGGCTGAGTATGCGGAGGTTGCGAAGACGCATATGACAGAAGCGGGCTTTGGTGACTCCGTTGAATATATTGTTGGTGATGCACGTGAAAGCCTAGTGACGCTGAGAGAAGAAGGTAGAAAATTTGACTTCTTCTTTATTGATGCAGACAAAGAAGGATATCCGGTGTATCTGGAGCATGCAATTGCACTTTCTAATCCAGGAGCGATTATTATTGGTGACAACATCTTGCTGCGAGGCCGTACGACTGATCCTGCGAAGGAAGGACCGTCAGTTAAAGCGGTTCGCAGCTTTAACGAGCAGGTTGCGCGCGATGATCGCCTGATGAGCACAGTGCTCCCGGGGTATGATGGACTTGCGATTGCGATAGTGAAGTAAATGATATGCACATGGCACCAGAATGTACAGATTAATGATGCATGACATCGTTAAGAGAATTGTAGAATATACAAACCAACAGGCTGTCCCTATGTCATCTATGATGACTTTGGGGCAGCCTGTTTTTCTTGATATATAGTTCTCAAGGCTTACAAACCAATCTTAAAACTATGAAAATAGTATCAGTCTACATGGTAAAAATAGCTAGATTATAGTAAGATAGGATTAGTTACAGCAATAAAAAATGCTTGTAGATCGTAGGTGCTGATGATGAAATGGATTCGTTATGGCGCCAAGGAATCGGGTTTAACCTTGGTGGAGGTATTGGCTTCTCTCGTTGTGTTATCGGTTGTAAGCCTGGTGCTCACCTCTTTCTTCACGAACGCACTTTCATATGCGAAAGGCAATCAAAGCAAGACTGTCATGGTCAATTTGGCACGCAATGCGTTGTTCTACATGGAGAAGCAGTCTTTTGGACCGATCGAGACTTATTTTTCGAACTCATCAAATATTAGCTGCCCATTATCCGGCTGTATTGAACCAGTCAGTCAGCTTGTCGAAGATTCTTCCGTTTTACAGCAGATTTTAAATCCCAACATAAACGGCGTGCAATACACGATTTCCGTTATTTATCAAAAAGACATGCGTGACCGTATGCTCAGTAATCCAGACAAGAAAAACATGGCTGAAGAGCTGCTGCCGATTCTCGTGCGGGTAGAGAAGGCGAACGGTACGGCCAGTGCGCGTAACGCGTCGGAAGTGGAGGGGTATATCGCCAGTGAGAGAGTTCGTTAGAAGATGGCGGAGTGAAGAACGCGGTCTGACGCTGGTCGAGCTGATTGCAGCCATGACCTTACTATCTATTGCAGCGGGGATTATTTTCTCGGTAATAACCTTTGGCATAAATACATACAACCGGATTGAAACGGAAAATGCCCTTCGGGACGATGCTGATCTGCTGATGTCCTCGATAATAACGGAGCTATATTCTTATGGGCCGGATTCGATAGCTATGGATTTGGATTCGGATGGTCTTAAACTCAAGCGGGAGACAGGCAATCCGACAGATCTGATCATTTATTTTCAGGATAAGCAGCTCCATATCGGTGATAAGACGGTTGATACGAGATCGGAGGTCGGGATGCCTGATCAGGCAACTCCATCGTCGGAGACTTCCTCGATAGAGCTGCAGTGCAGTACAACCGTAACGGAATGCAGCAGCGGTCTCATTGCGATCCGGCTGGTGCTCGAGCAAAATCATAACGGTCGTAATCAGCAGCTGACTCTGGAAAGTAAATTCGGGTTTTAGGGGGGAAGTTGCATGCCAAACGACAAGGAGCGCGGCTATGCTCTAGTTATGGTCTTGTTTATGATCTTGCTGTTGACGATTCTCGGAACGGCCGTTGTCAGCTCAACGCTGGGCGGTGCAACACGTGCCGAGACTCGAGAAAATGATGTGCAAAGCCTTCATTTGGCAGAAAAAACGTTAAGCGAAGCAGCTTCTTATCTCGTTACGAAGTACGATGGGAGGGAGGATATCTCTCCGGGGGAGCTCTCGCAGCTGATACAAAACGGCATTAATGAGTTGGAATCGCAGACGACAAGTACAAGCTTGCCGGAAGCTAGCGGGAAAATTACGAAAATCACGACGGAACAAGTGATCGTTGGCGATCAGATAAGCTATAAGCTGAATATGACAGCTGAGGCAGAGGTTAACCGTGTAACAAGGCGTCTTACTCAGCAGATTACGATAGGGGCGTATCCTGATTTTCTAAATTATGCCTTTGGATCGGAGAACGATGTTATTATTAACGGAGCTGCTTATGGGCTTGGCAACATTTATGCCGGTCATGAGTTTCTTATTGATAACACGGCTAAATATGTTTATAACAATGATCCCGATAAAACAAAAGAAACGAAATATCCTTATTTTGTTGGCGATATTTTTATTCAGAATAAGGATTCGATTAAAGTCTGGGATAAGGTCAGCGGCAAATACCAGCCTTATTCCCTGATAAATATGACTTTGCAGCAACTTCTTGGGGTGGATAACAGCCGGCTTCAGCTTCGCGATCAGCAAAAGTTTATGTCCATTAACGTAGCAGAGTCCTTTATTGATAAGGCAGAGGAAGCAACAAAGGTCGACCGCGATACAATTAAATCCGCAGTAGATTATGCCGTAGATCCGGCGCACATCGGAGAGTCGGGCAGGTTTGACAAGTTAGCGGCTGTTCTGAAGAACGGGAGTGGAGTCACGACCACAATGGGTTCACCGCCGAAACCAACTTTGCCTACCGATTTGGACGATACCAAACTAATGGATGATTATAACAAAGCTTTAGAGGATTATGATGCGTATTTTGTGCAGTTTAACTCATTATCTAATACAGTGCTGTACAACGGAAACCTGGCCTTAGATGGACTTGACTATAAAAGCTTGATTTATACCGATAATGCAAAGAAGAACCAACATAAATGGCTGATTGTAAATGGAGATTTGATGATTTCGAATTACTCCAGCGATCCGCTTGTCGTAAAGGCCAACATTTTGGTAACGGGCAATGTCTTTATCAGCGACCAGTTGAAGGTGGATTCAACAATCTTTACGCTTGGCAGCACAACGATTGAAGACGCGCAAATTCAAGGCATACAATCCAATGGTGAACGTCAGCAACTGATCCTTATTTCAGATGGACCGGTATTAGTTAATAAGGTTGATTCTTTCATAAATTTCGGCAAGTATGATCCTAGCAAGACTAACATTCTAGATGCTTTCTTTTATACCGATGAAGATGCGGAGCTTTACGGCGTAGGTTCAATCTTCTGGTTACGTGGAGGCTTCTTCTCGAAGGGTAATCTAACCATTAACGCCGTGCTTGGTAATGCTTCTGCAGGAGGTTCAGATATTATTTTTGATGCTAGGCCGCAAAGCTCTCTTACAAAAGAAGACTCACGGTTTATTGTCAACTATGACTATAATTTCTTTGCGAATCAGTACGAAGGCTTGCCGCGCGTTAAGAAGTTGAGTGTCATTGTAGGAAAAAAACAGCTTGTACAGTCTACGACTTCTTAGTACTTTCAATAAAAATGCCTCGTTCCCTTTTGTAGGAACGGGGCATTGTTGTTTTTTTAGTAACGCAATTACTTCGGATTTATACTAACGTAAAACTAAAAAAGAAGCTGTTCCATTGCCAATGGCATCTGGAACAGCGAACTTTTACTATTAGTATTTCTCACCGCTTGATTTTCTTTCCACGATAATTGTGGTCTCTGCGTAGATAGTAGGATCATTTCTGTAAGTAACTCTGACCACCACAGTTCCGGTCTTCACACCAGATACACGGCCGGTGCTAGGGTCTACAGTAGCGATTGACGAGTTGCTCGTCGTCCATTGTAAATCCGCCTTAATATTGATTTTGCCAACTGCAGGACTGGAGGCAAGGGCTGCAAACAGATCTTTGGATGTGCCGACCTGGATCCGATAAGATTTCTCCAGCTGCAATCTAACCGATTTGACAGTTACTTCTGCTTCTGAAGTAAAAATCTTACCGCTCTTCGTGCGTATTGTAACTTTTATTTTTGCTTTTCCTGCTTTTTTGCCGGTGAAAGTCACAGAATTGCTTGTAGTTGAGCCTTTCGTTGCAGCCTGTCCCGTACTGTCTGTAGATGTCCAACTATAAGAAGCTATTTCATCTCCAGGTATGGTTTGTATGGCGACAGAAAAAGTTCCATCTGTTCCGAGTTCAATTGTAGTAGGACCCGAAATGACGGGAACGGGATCAATAACTGTAATGGTCGCTGTACCCTTCACTCCGCTGCCGTCTTGGGCTTGTAAGGTAATCGTAGCTACTCCAGCACCAACGGCAGTTACAAGTCCGGAGTTATCAACGGTTGCTACATTTGAATTGCTGCTCGGCAGCCAAGTAATCGATTTATCGGTTGCGTCTGTTGGACTTATGACAGGCTCCAACTTATAAGTAGAGCCCACCAGCATCGTTGTACCGGTCATCGTAATGGAAGTTACCGGTTTAATAACTTTAATGACCGCTGAGCCTTGGACTCCGCTGCCATCCTGAGCTTGTACGGTAATTGTAGTTTCACCAAGACCAACAGCGGTAACAAGTCCGGTGTTGCTTACGGTAGCTACGCTTGGCTTGCTGCTTGACAGCCAAGTAACAGCCTTATTTGTTGCGTCAGTCGGACTTACGACAGGATTAAGCTGGTAGGTGGAGCCAACTAGCATCGTTGTACCGCTCATAGTAATCGAAGTTACCGGAGTAGGTTTATTAACTGTAATAACTGCAGTACCCGTTACTCCGCTTCCATCCTGAGCTAGTACGGTAATCGTAGCTGTTCCAACATCAACAGCTGTCACAAGTCCTGAGCTGTTTACCGTAGCTACGCTTGAGTTGCTGCTTGGCAGCCAAGCAATCGATTTGTCGGTTGCATCAGTTGGATTTACAACAGGACTAAGCTGATAGGTAGAGCCAATAAGCAAGGTGGTTCCTGTCATCGCAATTGAAGTTACTTTTTTATACACGGTCATTGTTATATCTTTCGTGTAAGTGTGGTTCTGGTCCGTAGCAACAGCAAGATGGACGGTAGCTGTTCCTACGTTTCTCCCAGTGACGGTGGCCGTGCTGCTTGTTGTCCCGGTTAAGCTTATGTTGTTAGTGCCTGTTGTTACACTCCATTGATAGCTTGTTATTCTCTCATAATCAGCCGTATACAGGTTCGCGGTCAAGCTAATCGAATCTCCTGTTGCGACTCGGTTCTGACCTACAATATTTAGTCCCGGAACAATGGCCGTAACGGCTGCTGTTGCAGTTAATCCGCTGCCATCAGTTGCTCTTGCTGTAATGCGTGCTGTTCCCGCTGCTATGCCTTTTATGATGCCGGTGTTGTCGACGGTTACAAGGTCTGTTCGGTCGGATTCCCAAATGAGCGCCGAACCGTAAGTTGCATTAAGCGGTGCAATAGTTGGAATCATTTTCCGGCTGTCGCCGACAAGCAAAGTTGAATCGGTTAAGCTAAGTGATGTCAGTCTTGTTACGGCTTCAAGAATGTAACCTGGGAATGTTAAGGATCTTGCAGTTTGCTGGCCAATATCGTTAAACGTAAGGACGGCATTCTGAAGCGGGTACAAGCCGTCAACCGTTGGCTTAACGCCAATCTGGAACGAAACAGGTACTGCTATGTAATTACTGCCGTTTAAGGTATACGTAATTTGGTTAAGTGTTCCAGAAACCGTGTAGCCGGTTGCTGCTGAGCCGCTACTTGTCCACCCTACAGGCAGGCTAGTGATTTCTAATTTGGCCGGCAAAATTTCACTAAATTTAATATTCGAAATTTTCATCTGTTCTGCGGACAAAGCTCCGCTTGATGCAATTGGTTTTGGAGTAATGGTATAAGTGAACGTAGCAGTTGTATTGGTTTGTACCCGGTTATCCTTAACGTTGCTAGATACCGTCCTGCTCAAATCAATATTGGACTCTACTTTAACGATTTTTACATTTATCGTTTTGCTAACGATTGCACCGCTTTTATCTATGGCAGTAATATCAATTTTCAGATCGCCACCGTTAGGAAGAGGATTGGCAATCTGTTTATTAATCGTCCCGCCGGCAAGCACTGTCTCGTTTTTTAACACATGATCAGTATTGCCGTTATAAGTGAAGTCGACAGATGTCTTCAGCTCGCGATCTCCAAGGTCAAAGTCATCCACCTGATAGTTCAGCAGAATGTTCTGATACGACGGAACGAAGTTGTTGCTTGTTGAGCTGTATTCAACAGGTGAGTTAACTGTCAGTTGAGGAGCATGGTTAGATCCTAGATAAGCCCGGTACATCGTATTGACAAAGAGCTGCTGCTCCCAATCCGGGAAGCGGCTGTTCGTGTGTCCGGAGCCTGAGTAAGTTACATTTCCTTTTGAATACGTATAGTAGGAGTTCCAGCTGTCCCCGGATGTACGTTTGCCACCGCTCATGTTATACCAAGGAATTACGGTGGGATCTTCCAGATTCAGCGTGTAATACTGATTATGAGTTGTAGCAACTTTAGTTGAGTTGCTCAGCAGGAAAGGGAATTGGGTCAATAAGCCATTGTTTACCTTTTCTGTAGTAGTTGAAGATTCAGGAGCTCCAAGACCAAGATCAGTCCGAGGAGCGATCTGGCCAGTTATGGTTTGGAATTGATTCAGCCAATTCCGGCTGTTCGAGTTGCTGCTGTTATAAATCGTATCATGCGTGAACATGACGCTTTGTCCTGTATTTATATATGTAATTACAGCCGCCGCGGCACTATCGTTAATAGGTGCATTGTTGTTATAAATATCGCCAAAACCAAAAATCAGCATATCGTATTTGCCGTTTAAAGTTTGGTAGCCAGTGCTGTTAAAAGTATTCATATTCATAGTATCGATGCTGATACTGTAAGAGTCTTTTGTGTTCCCGGTTGTTGGTACAAGATACGATGAACTCAAATTATTTGTATCCTTCAGTGAACTAGCACTACTGTCATTAGGCATGACTTGTAGGACTTTAATATTGATTTTCTGATCCTGGAAACGGTACACCCCCGAAGTGTAATCCTTCAGCTTAGTATTGAAATCTACTGTCTCAAGCCGCCAGTATTGGATGCCTGAATAACCTTTCGGCAGCGTGTAAGAGATCGTTCCGCTTGAGCTGTCTGCTTGTTTGGTTGCAACGATTTGTTCGGCACCAAACGGCAAGGCGCTGTCGGTACTGATGTACAGATTGACTTCAATATTCTTAGTGCTGATATCGCCTACATTATCGATCGTGTACCCGAAGCTAATGGTGTCGCCAGCTTTATATTGATTAGCTTGGTTGGCGGTATAGTCATTTGGCTTGCTGGTAACCGTTAATTGCGGTCTGATGTTTGCTTTCTCGAGTAAATTAGTCTTGCTCATGAAGTTATCCGCGGTCGAGATATTGGAGGAATCAACGAAAACAACGCTCGTGGTGCTTTGCTGCGACTTATAAGGAAGGAAATTCTTTTTCAGCAATGCTTTGTTAGTCGAACTTAAATCGGCTTGATATTCAATGCCGTTTGAAGTGCCCGAATCATTGTAGAAGATAACCGGAAGCCCTTTGGTAATAAAATCATTCGTAATCTCAGTGGCCTTTAGCTGTGTGATGTCGTTCTGAATGCTGCTGGTGTTATGGTTGTTGCTCTGGTTGGAGCTGCCTTGAGTTTGCGTGCCCAGCAAGGACATATTGTAAGTGCCTTTGCCAATGTATACCGCATCATATTTACCGTCCAGATCATCCCGTGAGGCTACAAATTCTTTCATGCTGTATGTATCAATAGTAATTGAGATAGGGGAGCCGCTTCCGATGATTGTAGAGAGATCCGATGTTCCGGATTCGGTCACCTCGAGAATGCGTATGGAACTGCGATATGAAGTGAGCTTGAACTTCAGCGAGCTATCGCTGAGACGCAAATTATTATCTTTAGTAGAAATATACCGGTCCTTACTTTTGGATTTTAAATAGATGGTACCATCCGAATTAGATGTGATTGTAAATTTCTGATTATCATTGGTATTGGAATCGCTGCTTGCGGTTAGTGATTTGTTGTTTTCGCTGCTAGCTGTTATGTATTTCCCCGTATTATTCGACTTCAAAGAGTAATAGCTGCCAGACTTCTCTATGACAAAAAGTTCCTCTTTCCAGACATCATTCGAGTCGACGACAGGCGTTGTGCTGTTCGAAGTTACCCTCGCATATTTCCCTCCTAAAGATTTCAGTGTCACAAGTCCCAGATCAAACGTGTCTGCCGCTTCGGCTTGTCTTGCAGGAAAGCCTATAAATGCGAATACCGATGCAAGGAGAGTAACGACTAAGGTAATGGAAATTTTTTTCTGAAAACTCACCGATTTCATAGTTCTATCCTCCTATTTTTACATTCTATATACATAGTTCTTCATGCCTAAAATACTTCTTGAAATCTAGTAATTATGCGCTATAATCAGTTTAAGTCAGAGGGTCTATAGATGCAATACGCAATATATTAAATATTGCCAAAAATGGTGCTGTGGTCTAAAACCCTGGGTACATAGGACCCTGCTTTGATAGATTTTTTATATCGCGTTTATATCTAGTAGTGAAGATATAAGAGAATGGGGCTGTTAAGAGATGGTGGCTATTAAGAAGAGACTAGGAGATTTATTGGTCGAAAGCGCCATAATATCCGAAGAACAGCTGCAAAAGGCGCTGCAAGAGCAGGGCAAATCGAAGCAAAAGCTTGGCGATTTACTTATCGCACAAGGCTACATAACTGAGCAGCAGCTCATTGAAGTTCTGGAATTCCAGCTTGGGATTCCGCATGTCAGTCTGTACAAATACCAGATTGATCCGGAAATTACCCAGATTATCCCCGAAAGCATGGCCAAGCGTTATCAGGCAATCCCGCTGCACAAAGACGGCGGCAAACTGATGGTTGCAATGGCAGACCCACTTGACTACTTCGCGATTGAAGAACTTCGCATGAGTACAGGCTTCCGAATCGAACCGGCTATTTCCAGTAAAGACGAATTGCAACGGGCGATTGCAAGACATTACGGCTTGCAGGACTCGATGAGTCAGATGATGATCGAGCTTCCGACACAGGAAGAAATCCGCGAGACCGAGATCACTGATGAAGATTCCCCCGTTGTACGTCTCGTTAATCAGATGATCCAACAGGCCGTTCAGCTTAGAGCTTCAGATATTCACGTTGACCCGGGCGAGACAAGCGTCATGATCCGTTATCGGATTGACGGTGTGCTTCGTACCGAACGTGCGATTCCAAAACAGATGCAAGGTTTTATTACAGCAAGACTTAAGATTATGTCCAAATTGAACATCGCCGAACGAAGGCTGCCGCAGGACGGACGGATGAAGATGCAGTTCGAATTCAAGACGGTGGATATCCGTGTCTCATCTTTGCCTACGATTCACGGCGAGAAGATTGTTCTCCGTCTTCTTGATCTAAGCACTGGGGTAAAAGCGGTTGATCAGCTTGGCTTTAATAACCACAATGTTCAGGTGTTTAAAGAAATGATTGAACGGCCTTATGGGATTCTTCTCATTACGGGGCCGACAGGCAGCGGCAAAACAACTACCTTATATTCTGCGCTAAGCCATCTGAATGAAGAGGACACCAACATTATTACCGTCGAAGACCCGGTAGAGTATCAACTGGACGGCATAAACCAGGTGCAGGTCAACCCATCTATCGGACTATCGTTTGCTACTGGCCTGCGGTCAATTTTGCGCCAGGATCCAAACGTTGTCATGGTCGGCGAGATCCGAGATACGGAGACGGCGGAAATTGCCATCCGCGCTTCGTTGACCGGTCACTTGGTATTATCTACATTGCATACGAATGATTCCGTTAGCTCGATTACAAGGTTCCGGGATATGGGGGTTGAGCCTTATCTCATCGCTTCCTCTCTAATTGGTGTTGTTGCACAGCGTCTTGTACGACGCATATGTAATGACTGTAAGGAAGCGCATGAACCTACAGATCAGGAAAAGCTATTCCTTAGAAGCAGGGGGATTCAAGCGGATAAACTGTTCCAGGGCAGAGGCTGTGGTAATTGCGGAAGCACAGGTTATCGCGGAAGGGTTGCTATTCATGAGGTTCTACATATCAATAACGAGATTCGCGAGTTAATTACGTTAACCGGTTCATTAAGCGAACTTCGCGAGGCAGCAGCCAAGCAGGGAATGATTCAGCTGATGGATGACGGACTGGAGAAAGTAACGCGCGGTATTACGACATTGCAAGAAGTTCTCCGCGAAACCGTGGCTAATTAAACCCATGCTTTCGTAGTGAAATTTACTTCGTAGATTTTTAGGAGGACCGCTATGCAGAATGAACAAATTTTTAGTTGGCTGCAAGAAGCCTATGAGCGGCGGGCATCGGATCTTCATTTATCGGTAGGGAATGTCCCGGCATTTCGGATTAATGGTGAGCTCCGCAAAATCGGAGATACTCCAATTGCCGCACAAGCTGCAGAATCGATGGCCATAAGTCTAATGACAAGTGAACAGGCAGAGAAGCTCCGTTTGGCAGGAGAGGTTGATTTCTCGATTGCGTTACCCGGCTGCTGTCGCTTCCGGATCAATGTCTACAAGCAAAGAGGATTTATAAGCCTCGCTGCGAGGATCGTTCCATCGCAGATCCCGACCTTTGAGCAGCTTCAATTACCAGCATCACTTGTATCATTAGCGGATAAACATCAAGGACTTATCTTAGTGACAGGTCCAACCGGAAGCGGGAAAACATCAACGCTAGCCGCGCTAATCGATCATATTAACCGAACACAAGCAAAACATATTGTAACACTTGAGGATCCGATTGAATTTTTACATACGAGCCAGAACTCCATAATTGATCAAAGGGAAGTTGGTCAGGATACACGAAGCTTCTCGAATGGCCTCAGAGCAGCACTCCGGCAGGACCCGGACGTGATTCTGGTAGGGGAAATGCGAGATTTGGAGACGATATCAGCGGCTATAACAGCAGCGGAAACAGGTCATCTTGTGCTGGCAACTCTTCATACATCCGATGCACCTCAGACGATTGACCGTATTATTGACGCATTCCCGACAGACCAGCAAGGACAGATTCGGACACAGCTAGCATCTGTTCTTGTCACTATCGTTGCGCAAAGACTGATTCCAAGGATGGCTGCAGACGGCCGGGCTTGCGCAACTGAAATTTTGATGAACACATCTGCCGTTGCGAACCTGATTCGGACAGATAAGGTGCATCAGATCAGAAGCGTCCTGCAGACAAGCCGTGCCCTCGGCATGCATACGCTGGATATGTCCGTGAAGGAACTTCTTCATTCCGGAATCATTCATCAAGGCACCGCTAAGCCATATTTGGCGGAAGGAGGCCTCTAATGCCGCAATTTGCTTATCATGTCAAAACCAGCGGCGGCAAGCAGCTGCAAGGAAAGCTGAGCTCCATGGACAAATCCTCGGCGGTAGAGGAGCTTCGCAAGCGCGGATTAATTGTAATGTCCGTTCAGGAAATCCGCAAAAGCGTGCTTTCCACCGAAATTTACATTGGCAATCCGGTTAAGAGCATTCACTTTATTATTTTTTGCCGTCAATTCTCAACGTTGATACGGGCTGGGGTAACGATTGTAGAGGCAACAAACATCCTGGCCGAGCAGACGGAAAGCAAGCCGCTCAAGAAAGCATTAGTAGAAGTCAGCTCAGCACTTCTGAGGGGGATTCCGTTATCACAAGCTGTTCAGGAGCATAAGCGGATTTTTCCTCCATTGTTTGTCAGCATGATCAGAGCAGGCGAGGAGACTGGCGACCTGGAAGGTACGCTGGACCGATTAGCTCTGTTTTTTGAAAAAGCGCACACGACGAAAGAGAAAATTAAGTCTGCCATGACTTATCCAATTGTTGTTGGCTTTATGTCTATTGCTGCGGTTATCTATTTGCTGCAGGGCGTTGTCCCGCAGTTCGTGACGATGTTTGAGTCCTTTGATACGGAGCTTCCAGCCATCACAAAGATTGTTTTGGCTCTAAGTAAAAGCCTGTCTCACCAATGGTATTTCTGGATCATAGGTCTCGTTGTGCTCCTATTGGCTTACCAGATTTACAAGCGCACAGAGCAGGGCAGTTATGTACTGGATTATGCCAAGCTCAAAATGCCGGTCTTTGGCAAGCTGGCGCAAAAGGGGGCGATTGCCCAAATGTCGAGGACATTATCGTCTCTTTATGCAAGCTCAGTGCCCGTACTCCAATCCCTGACAATTGTGGAGGAGGTGGTAGGCAATAAAGTAATCGGCGGATACATACGGAAGTCAGGAGAATCGCTAAGGCAAGGTAATTCCTTATCCGAGCCATTCAAGAAAGCATGGGTGTTCCCGCCTCTTGTGACGCAGATGATTGCGGTAGGCGAAGAGACCGGTTCGCTTGATCAGATGTTGGCTAAGATTGCGGACTTTTATGAGATGGATGTCGACAATACGGTCGACCGTCTGAAGTCGTTGATCGAGCCGCTGCTGATCGTCTTTTTGGCAGGTATAGTTGGATTAATCGTTATGGCGATTATTTTACCGATGTTCACCTTATATTCCAGTGTCCAGTAGCAGTAAGTCCAAGGGGTTCCAAAGCAAGACAACATAGAAGAGACAAAAAAACCATTATTAGGAGGAAACCAATATGTTGAAGAAAGTAATGAAACGTCTAAAAAAAGAAGAAAAAGGCTTTACGCTGATCGAGCTCCTCGCCGTTATTGTTATCCTCGCTGTGATTGCTGTCATTGCGGTTCCGTTGATTGGTAAAATCATTGACAATACGAAGAAAGATTCGGATGTTGCGACTGCACGTCAAGTATATGATGCGGCTAGACTTTATGTTACAGGTGAAAATAATGGCAGCTTTGGAACGAACGGTATTACTGTTACTTTTGCACAACTTGTATCAAAAGGGTACATCGCAGGAGATACGGTTCTGCCAAGTACTAAGGATGATATCGACCAGGACGCAGCTAAATCTTTTGTAACTTTTGATAAAGATGGAAAATTGACAGCGATAGAATTAAATGACAAGTCTATTACAGTTGCTGAAGTTCAGGATGGAAAGGCAGCTCGATAATTTAACAAAACGATGTACCTGGAATCTGAATCTAGCTGGTTCCAGGTACAACCTTCTACTAGAAAGCGAACCCGCCTATGCCCCTATTTCTCACGATCTATCTATTTTTAGTAGGAATGATTTTAGGCTCCTTTTATAACGTGGTTGGGCTGAGGATTCCGATTAAGCTGTCTGTTGTATCCCCGCCTTCTCAATGTCCGAAATGCGGGAACCGGTTGAAGCCTCGTGATTTGATACCCGTTGCAAGCTATTTACTGTCCCGTGGCCGCTGCCGCCAGTGTGGCAATAAGATTTCAGCCGTCTATCCACTGGGAGAGCTGGCTACCGGTTTGTTGTTCGTCTGGATGTACATAACAACCTTCGGAAACAGCTGGAATACGGTAATAGGGCTGCTGCTCGTCAGCATGTCCATCATTCTTACCGTCTCCGATTTGAAATATATGCTTTTGCCTAACCGTATTTTGCTTGCGTTTGCACCTTTCTTTATCGTTCTTATCCTCCTGTTCCCAACTGGTTCAGTATGGATGCATGTATGGGGAGCAGTTGCTGGCGGCGGCGTTTTACTGCTGGTTGTGATCCTATCAAAAGGCGGAATGGGGCTTGGTGACGTTAAGCTGTTGTTACTGCTGGGATGGATTCTTGGGCTGCCCCATTTGATACCAGCCTTTATTATCGCTTGCTTCCTAGGAAGTGTTGTGGGGGGCATGTTGATGTTGTTTAAAGTCGTCAAAAGAAAGCAACCCATCCCGTTTGGTCCCTTTTTGCTGCTTGGAGCTTTGTTGTCCTTTGCTTATGGCGATGCAATGATTGATTTTTACCGTTCAATTCTAATGTAGTGGGAAGTGATGAAGAATGCTCGACAGCAGCAAACGTGTTGGTCTAACGATCGATCATGGCGGAGTGCGTTACGCGAGGGTAAGGAAAAGGAAAAAGGGCTGGGAGATCGAAAAAACTGGCTTCCTGCCATTCGCTGATGGAGTCATTCTTGAGGATCAGTTCACGAACATGGATGAGCTTCGTTCCAGTCTTAAAGATTGGGTGAAGAAGGAGAAGCTTGCTGGCACGGCCGTTACGCTGTCCATTCCAACCTCACAGATTATTATCCGGAAGCTGCAGGTCGGCACAGTCAATCCGAAGGAGCTGAATCAGCTTATTCATCTGGAAGTGGAGACGGCTCTGCATCTTCCGTTTGAAGATCCGGTCTATGATTATATTGCTGCGGGATCTGCAGAGCAGTCCACGGATGTGCTAGTCTACGCTTCACCACAGAGATGGATTAAACAGAGCATTGACCTGCTCGAAAGCGTTGGCTTGAAGGTGAAATTCGCCGAGCTTGCTTCAACCGCGTTTGCCCGGGCAATTCAGGCGCAATATAAGGATTCGCTCGATAATACGATGCTGATCCATCTGGATAAAGCGAATGTCGAAGTGTATATGTTCCATCAGGGACATCCTGTCTTTATGCGGGTCATTAATGAATATGATTACAGCGGCGCTTCAGATGGAACGTTTACTCCCGAGCTGATCAGCAGTATTAATGCCGAGATAGCGAGATTGCTGAGCTTTTACCAATATAGCATATACGAAGGAAAAGATCGGATTGTTCAGGCGATTATTGCAGGTGAATTAGCTGGTAGAACGCAACTCGCCGCCGAATTGCAGCAGGTTCAGCCGGATATGAGAGTGGAGACCGTTGAGCTCGAGTCGCCTCTCCGTAAACGAGTGCGCAGGAAACTGGACGAATATATGATTCCTTTTGGCCTTGCCATTCGGGACAAGACAAGTCAAGGGATTAACCTGATGCCGGAGAAGGCTCGGAAAACAAAGCAAATTCCGGCCAAGCTATTAATTGCAGGAATCGTATGGCTGTTATGTCTCGGAGCTATTCTTGCTCTGAATACGAATAATAGGCTTCAAATCTCAGATTACAAGCATACGCTGCAGGTATTGAAGGATCAGACTGCCTTGCTTGAGAAACAGGTGACCACCCAGCAGGCAGAAGGACAGGTGGATGCCGATCCGCAAGCAGTAGTCCAATATATTGATGAGAACCGGCAGGATGCCGTTGCCGTGCTTAATGAATTAACAAGTCAACTGCCTTACGGTTCGCGGCTTACGAATATTGAATACAACAAACCCGGTGTTATTGCGCTCACTTTCAAAAGTCAGGATCTAACCGCTTTGTCTACCTATTTGACAAGTCTGCGTGCAATGTCATTTGTAGGCTCCGTGCAGTTGCAATCGTTTGCCGATAACGGCGGCGTATGGTTTGGCAGCTATGAAATTCATTGGAAATCCGAAGGAGCAGACAAGCAGGCTGAGACAGGAGGGACGGACTCAAATGGATAATTCCAAAAATCGCTCGGTTGGCCTTATTGTGATGATGCTGCTCTTTCTTGTGCTTCTACTTTTGTATGTCGTTCTACTACAGCCTACGAATTCTGAGCTGTCAGATCAGAAGGTGCAGGTTAAGGACACTGGGCTTCAGCTAAATGTGCTTCAAGCCAGCGTGGAGAAGAAGGAGGAAGGAAGCGATCTCCCTGAGCAGGACATTCAAGAGGCGCTCCCGCTATGGGATAACTCGGAACAGCTTGTGATTAGTTTCAAAACGTTAAGCCAGCAGACCGGTGCGAAGGTGAACAGCGCTACTATTGATTTGCCGGGAGACAACAAGCTGAACACCTTAATAGACAGTGCGGATCCAGTATATCCAACTGTAAAGGAAATCAATGTCCACGTCTCTCTGATTGGCACTCATGCTCAAGTAACGAGTTTGATGGATAAGTTGGAGCAGCAAAAGCGGCTTATTGTTGTCAATTCTTTTACCATACAGCAGACTGACAGCGGATTAGATACGGCTGAGCTCGCTTTCACGGCTTATTTTGACCCATCCTATCAACCCATGCTGAAAAATCCGATTTTACCGGAAACAGCAAAATAAAGTATAAAGTTCAATCACTAAGATCGGTGTACACATCCTTCTGGATGGAAGCATCTGGTCTTTTTTATTTCCAATTTTCATCGGGTCTTCATGCAGGAAAAGTTCGATTGTCATACTATTGTCATAGGAAACAAAGGGAGAGCGGTTGTTAGGGGTAACGAAAACGGGCATAATGGAAATTAGTGAAAAAATACAGAAAAGAGGAACGGCATAATGAGCTATAACGACCGTTTCATTCGGGCATGCCGGAAGGAACTTGTAGACCGTGTACCCGTATGGTACATGCGTCAAGCAGGACGTTATGATCCTGAATATCGCAAAATTAAAGAGAAATATTCGCTCCTTGAAATTTGCAAGCAGCCTGAGCTTGCGGCAGAAGTAACGATGATGCCAGTACGCAAGCTTGGCGTAGATGCGGCTATTTTATATTCTGATATTATGAATCCAGTTGCTTCAATTGGTATCGATTTCGATATTGTTGCTAATATTGGGCCTGTCATTGCGAATCCGATTCGGACAGCGGCTGATGTTGAGCGATTAAAGCCAATTGATGTGGAAGGTGATCTTGGCCATGTGCTGGAGACGATCCGTATCTTGGACAAAGAGCTTGAAGTTCCACTAATTACGTTCGCAGGTGCGCCATTTACCATTGCCAGTTACTTGATTGAAGGCAAGCCTTCGAAAAACTATCTGCGTACCAAAGCACTGATGTACAGCGAACCAAAAGTATGGTTCAGCCTTATGGACAAGCTTGGTGATATGGTTATCGCTTATTTGCGCGCCCATATGGCTAATGGAGGTAAAGCATTCCAGCTGTTCGACAGCTGGGTAGGAGCGCTTACTCCTGCTGACTTCCGCATATTTGTATTACCGACGATTGAGAGAATTTTCGCAGAGCTGTCGGATTTGCCGCAGCCGAAAATTTATTTCCCTGGCGTAAGCTCAGGAGAATTGCTTCCTGAACTTCACAATCTGCAGGCAGATGTAATTGGACTTGACTGGCGTGTATCGATTCCGGAAGGCCGCCGCCGTCTAGGCGGTAAGTATGCCGTACAAGGCAACTTGGATCCGGTCATCTTAACCGCACCAATGAGTGTGATTGAATCGTACGCTGCTGAAATTATTGATCAAGGTATTGAACAGCCTGGATTCATATTTAACCTGGGTCATGGCTTGTTCCCTGAAGCATCAATAGAGAAATTAACAGAATTAACGGCATTCATTCACTCCTATTCGGAGAAAGCTATTGCAGCGCGAGAGGGGAAAGAAACGAGCCATGTCTGATATCCATAACAAGATTGGTGTCCTTGTCATGTCTTATGGCACACCACAAAGCCTTGATGATGTTGAAACTTACTATACACATATCCGCCGTGGCCATGCGCCAACACCGGAGCAGTTGAAAGAGCTGACAGACCGCTATGAAGCGATTGTTGGCGGCGTGTTCCCACTGCGTGAGAATACGAACGGGCAAGTGGCAGGCTTGCAGGATAAGCTGGAGCAGCTGGCACCTGGTCAATATGTTTGTTACCAAGGCCTCAAGCATGCGGTTCCTTATATCGAAGACGGTGTAGAGCAAATGGCCCGTGATGGTATTAAAGAAGCAGTAGGTATTGTACTTGCACCTCATTATTCCGTAATGAGCGTAGGTTCGTATATCAAACGTGCGCAGGAAAAAGCAGACGAACTTGGCATCAAGATGTCGTTCGTCAAAGAATATCATCTTCATCCTAAGCTGCTTCAAGCGCTTAGTGAACGTGTAACAGACGGCTTGAGCCGTCTCGCGCAATCTTCCGGTGATGCTAAGCCTGTAAAAGTATTATTCAGCGCACATAGCCTTCCGGAGAAAATCCGCGAAATGGGCGATCCGTACGAGCAGCAGCTGCTGGAAACATCTGCAGCGGTAGCTAAGCTGTCCAATGTGGATGAGTCCACTTGGCAGTTTACTTGGCAAAGCGCTGGCCGTACAAGAGAGCCTTGGCTTGGTCCAGACATTTTGGATACGTTGAAGACACTTGCCGAGGAAGGCGTTAAGGCCGTCCTTGTTGCACCTGTTGGATTTGTGTCTGATCATCTCGAAGTGCTGTATGACCTGGATCTTGAAGCAAAGCAGGCGGCGAGCGAGATTGGGATTACCTTGGAACGTATTACGATGTTGAATAAAGACCCACTCTATATGGAAACGTTAGCGGAATCGGTGATGAATGCCGGTTCTTTGGAATAGTGAAAGGATGAAGAACATGCGGAGAATCGGAATGATTGATCGAATTGTCGTAATCGGCGGGGGGATCAGCGGACTGAGCTCCGCTTTTTATTTGCAGCGGGAAGCGGAGCGGCAAGGGAAAAAGGTGCAGATAACGATCGTAGATGGAGCACCCGTCCTTGGTGGAAAAATAAATACGCTGCAGCGTGACGGTTTCGTCATTGAGCGTGGGCCGGATTCATTTTTGTCGCGTAAGCTGCCTATCATTGAATTGGCAAAAGAATTGGGCATTGAGAATGAACTGACCGCGCAAAACGTAAACGGAAAAACCTCTTATATTATGCGTGATGGAAAGCTGCATCCGATGCCTAAGGGTATGGTTCTTGGGATTCCAACGAATTTGGATACGTTTATGCAGACGACTTTATTATCGGATGAAGGCAAAGAGCGGTCATTAAAAGATCTTGAGATGCCAAGTGAAGCGCCGGAAGGTGATGAGTCGCTAGGCGATTTCTTGTCACGTCGAATTGGGCCAGAGATTGTGAAGCATATTTCGGAGCCGCTGCTCGCAGGCATATATGCGGGTGATCTGAGTAAGCTGAGTATTCAAGCGACATTCCCGCAATTTGCAGAAGCAGAACGGAAGTACGGAAGTCTGATTCGCGGCACGCAGATGCAGCAGCAGAACAAAGCGCCGCAACAGTCTCCTGATTATTTGCCGGAGGAGATTAAGAGCAGTGTCTTCTTAAGTTTCAAAGAAGGTTTATCGACAATGGTAGACGCCCTTGATCAGGCGCTGCAAAGCGTTGAACGCCGGATGGGCGAAGAGGTAGTTGAGATCAAGCCGCTGGATGATGGGGATGCTTCCGCACGATACGAAGTTGTCTTAGCATCAGGGGAGGTTATACCAGCCGATCATGTTCTCGTAACTGTACCGGCTTTTCGTGCAGCGGATCTGCTTGAGCCTTTAGTAGATGTATCTGAGCTTCGGGCCATTAACTATGTATCGGTTGCGAATGTCGTAATGGCTTTTGAGAAATCGACCTTTAACGCTACTTTTGATGGATCAGGGTTCCTCGTACCACGCGCGGAAGGGCTTCGAATTACAGCCTGCACATGGACGTCGAACAAATGGCTTCACACGAGCCCGGACGATAAAGTGCTGCTCAGATGTTATGTTGGCCGATCAGGCGAAGAGGAGTCTGCGAAACTTCCGGATGAGGAATTAAAGCAGGCTGTCCTTGAAGATATTCAAAAGGTGCTTGGTATTAATGCGGTGCCGATTTTTACGGAAATTACACGTCTGCCGCGCTCGATGCCGCAATATCCTGTAGGGCATCTGGAAAAGACGGTCACGTTCAGAGAACGGCTGTCCGAGCAGCTGCCTGGCGTCTTTGTAACAGGTGCGGCTTTCGGCGGAGTTGGTCTGCCGGATTGTATTAAATCGGGGAAGGAAACGGTCTCTGCGATTCTAGCAACTCTATGAAACTTTCGCAATATGCCATTAACCTTGCTATAATGGAAGCGACTACTTTAAAAGAATTAGCTAAAAAGGAGCCGATCCATGTACGCATCCCGTACGGAAGCACATCAGCATGAAAAACGAAGACGCAAGAAGAAATTCCGCCTTCTGTTAACCGTGAATTTGATGATCATTGGCCTCATTATCGTAGCGGCTGCGGTTTGGGCCTCCATGCAGGACGGTGGCATCTTCAATAAGGATAACAAGCAGCCAACGCAGAATACAGCAGCTGTTGATGATCCTGATGCTACCCAGCCTGCAGCGGAAGAAGATCCTGTAGTTAGCACGGATCCTGTGGAGTCTTCTGCTTTAGATGACAGCAGTGCCGGTGGAGCAGCTAATGAAGAAGAAGGTACCAAGAGCGAGGATGACAGCCAAGGCGGCCAGTCTGATCAAGCGGCTACTCCTAACGGAGGCAGTACTTCGAGCGGCAGCGCAGCAGGCGATACCGTCAGTCTGGCGTTCGTAGGGGATATTTTGCTGGCGGAAAGTGTTGGCGACATGATGAAGCAGTATGGCGACGAATACCCGTATCAGAAAGCGCGATTCCATCTGAGTGAACCTGATCTGACCGCTGCTAATCTGGAATACCCGGTTACCGACCGAGGAGTTCCAGCTGAGAACAAGCAATTTGTATTTAAAGGTGATGCAGGAGCACTGCCCGCACTGAAAGACGCAGGCTTTGATGTTGTCACACTAGCTAATAACCATACACTGGACCAAGGTGTTGAGGGACTGCTTGATACGATGGATCATCTCGATAGTGCAGGGATTGATCATGTGGGAGCAGGTAAAAACGATACGGAAGCTTTTGCACCGGTTATTAAAGAGGTACAGGGCATTAAAGTTGCCTACATCGGGGTAAGCCGTGTCGTTCCAATTGGCTCATGGAAAGCAGAGAAGGATCGCGCAGGTGTAGCTGAATCCTATGATACAACAAGGGCGAAGGCAGCGATTAAGAAAGCGAAAGAAAAAGCTGACATAGTCGTTGTGATGGTCCATTGGGGGATCGAGAAGGCAGATCTACCGGAGGAGTATCAGCGGGATTTTGCACGGCAATATATTGATTCTGGCGCAGATCTTGTGATCGGCAGTCATCCCCATGTTCTACAAGGTTTTGAACAGTACAAAGGCAAATGGATAGCATATAGCTTAGGCAATTTTATTTTTAGCGCTTATCCAAAAGAAAAACAAGCAGATACTGGTGTACTTAATGCCGTGTGTACAAAAGCCGGCGATTGCGACCTGAAATTAGATGGAATGACAAATAATCTTGCACAGCCTAAGCCGCTTGAAGCAGAGTCGGCTAAAGCGCTGTTTGACCGTTTAAGTACGATCTCCTTTGGAGTGAAGCTGCGAGCGGATGGTACGGTTGTACCGAAATAACGAAGGCGAAAGGATGGTGAGCACCTTATGAGAAATTCATGTGTCGCACATCGCGGCTGGTCCGGACGTGCACCAGAGAACACACTTGCTGCTATTCAAATGGCTATTAATGAGCCGGATGTAGAGTGGGTAGAACTCGATGTGCAGCTGTCAAAGGACAATGTGCCTGTCGTCATTCACGATTACAAGCTGAGACGGACAACAAATGGTCGAGGCGAAGTGAAAAATTTTACAGCAGCGGAGTTGTCTGCGCTTGATGCAGGAAGCTGGTTCTCGCCTATGTTTAAGGACGAAGGCGTTCCACTCCTCAGCCAAGTGCTTGAGCTGGCATCCGGACGCATCAAACTCAATATTGAGCTGAAGACAGATGGCATTCGATATCCGAAGCTTGAGGATCATGTTATTAAGCTTGTTCAAGACTATAGTCTTGAAGACAGTGTGGTATTAACATCATTTCATGCTGGAACACTGTTTAATGCCAATAAGCTGACCGGCGGAAGTATTCGGACGGGTCTCATCCTGGACGGTTGGCGGAATACGCTGCCTCTGGAACTGAAGCAGATGGGAGCAGAGTTCCTGTCTATTGAACACGGCAGACTGAACTCTTCTCGTATGGAACAGTTGAAGCAATCGGGGATTCAGGTGATGGCTTGGACACCAAACGATGAACGTACGATTCGCAAGCTCATTTCGATTGATCCCGACCTAATGATCTGTACCAATTATCCGGATCGCTGGCAGAAGGCGATGGTTCTGGCTGGAGTTCGGTAGGGAACGGGGAGCTTTGCTGTTAGATCGAAAAGAGGCCTACATAGTGTTGATGGATGTAGAAGATGTATGATAGAAGAGATTGCCGTTCAAAGAGTGCTGAGGAGCGTAGAACATGGTTGGATGGATAGATGAATGGTGGCTTAGACTGCTTGCTGGACTTATTGGAAGTGGACTAATTGCTGCCGCGGCTTATCGGACACGCTCGTTATCAGGCTCAGGGGCTTTGTCTGCGATGATTATGGGTACCGGGTTCGTAACATTTGGTGAACCGGTATGGTTTGGCTGCCTCATAGCCTTCTTTATCTCTTCGACAGTGTGGTCGAAATGGAAGAAACGCCATAGAGCAAAGGCTGCCGCAGAGGCCAATTACGAGAAGACCGGCAGGCGTGATGCCGGTCAAGTATGGGCTAATGGCGGCATTGGTCTCTTGCTTTGCATCGGGAATGCAATACAGCCCGATGCAGCATGGCTCTTTGCTTATATCGGCGTAATGGCCGCCGTAAATGCAGATACATGGGCCACCGAGATCGGGGCCCTAAGTCGTACCGCGCCGCGATCGATTACGAGCGGCAAGCGGGTAGCCCCGGGCACGAGCGGCGCAATTACGCCGCTCGGCACGCTTGCAGCGCTGGCTGGCGCCGCCTTTATTGGCGGCGCCAGTGCAGCGCTGCTGGCGCTCCCGCAGCAGGCTGATGCCGCTGCGGGCAGCGCCCCTGGCGGCGCGGCGGCGGTAATCATCGCCGCAGCTGCCGCCGGCCTGGCCGGCTGCTTCGCCGACTCGCTGCTCGGCGCCACTGGCCAGGCCATGTACCGCTGCCGGGTATGCGGCAGCGAGACCGAGCGCGCTGCCCATTGCGGGGCGGCAGCGGAGCGTGTGCGCGGCTTAGCCGCGCTCAACAATGACAGGGTGAACCTCCTGTCGTCGCTCTTCGCCGGCCTGCTTGGCTGGGCCATCGGCGCTTTGTTTTAGAACAATACCCCTCCAAGAGTTAGCCTGCAAACACAGGGCTAGAGCCTGGCAGGGGTATTTTTTTAGTCCAAATTATTGGAAGAGGAGATGTACATATGAACAGCAAGGAGCGTTTCTCTGATCGAGTAGATCAATACGTCAAATATCGTCCAAGTTATTCGAAAGAGGTTATCGATTACCTTTACGAGACAATAGGCTTCCGTGAAGACTCGGTCATTGCCGATCTAGGAGCGGGAACGGGTAAATTCACTAAGCTGCTGCTCGAACGGGGGAGCGAGGTCATTGCGGTCGAGCCAAATGCCGATATGAGGCAGGCTGCCGTCGATCAACTTAGCACTTATCCAAGTTTTCATGCAGCTACAGGTTCTGCCGAGGAGACTGGTCTAGCAGCTAATTCGGTTGATTTTATCGTTTGCGCACAGTCCTTCCATTGGTTCGACCGTACGGCGGCGCAAGCCGAGTTCAGACGTATATTGAAGTCAGGCGGCAAAGCAGTTCTTATATGGAACTTGCGTTTAACAACCGGTTCACCATTCCTTGAGGGTTATGACCGGCTGCTCCGAACCTACGGTATCGATTACGAGAAAGTAGGACACAAAAATATTTCCCAGGATATATTAACGCCATTTTTCAAGGATGGAGGACTACACAAAGCAACTTTCCCTTTAGTTCAGCCGCTCAACTTCGAACAATTAAGCGGACGGATGTTATCCTCCTCCTATGTGCCATTGCCAGGACATCCAAACTTCGAGCCATTAATGGCAGAACTCCGGCAACTATACGACGCCACCCAAGAAAACGGCCTCATTTCCTTCGACTACGAGACCGAAATTTACTACGGCGAAGTCTAGTTTATAAAAATCCCCCTTAAGGATACCGACATCCTCAAGGGGGATTTTTCGCTTATCAATATACCTTACTGTCAAGCTCGGTCGAAACCACCTAACCAACACCCTTAACGATGCTGCACATCGTAAAGCTACCACAATAATCTTCAATACTCCAAAAATAACCATCAAACTCGCATCTTAACGATTCTCCATATCGTATAGTCTTACTAAAACCTTCAAATGATCTTTCTTAACGATATTTCACATCGTATAGTTATCTAATGCGACTCAACCGACTCCATCCGCATACGTACTATTCCAGGGAGGATGATGTCATGAAACACAAATCCCATGAAAAATCCGATACAACTTCATTTATTTTCGAAGTTTTCTTCGAGCTGTTGGTTTATGCCCCTCGATTTTTATTCCGTCTAGTCAGATGGATAATTTATTAGAGATGTAGAGGTTGGGGTATGTATTTACACCGATGGAAGCGGTGAAGAAAATCTCCAATCAAAAAAAGCCAGACTCGAAATAAATCGAGTCTGGCTTAATTCTTTCCCTTCACACGAAGTAAAGGGAGAACAAGCTTTGATGGCGGTGTGGAGAGAGAGGGAAAGTATCTTCTGTAGGAGCGGAGCGTCTGCCTTTGGAATCGAGAATGTACCGCTAGGTATAATTCAAATCATTCCCGATTCCAACAGCAGCCGAAAGGAGATACTTTCCCATCCTCGGAACCACCCATCAGAAACGTTTTCAAATGGAGGAGTTTACTTCGTCAACTCCTCCATTTGAGCAATCAAGCTCTCAAACACGCTCATCGCTTGCTCAATTGGCTCTGGCGTAGACATATCAACGCCAGCTTTTTGAAGGATGTTGATCGAGAAGTCGCTGCCGCCGCTTTTCAGGAAGCCGAGGTAACGATCCACAGCAGGTGCGCCTTCCTCGAGAATTTGCTTCGAGAAGCTTGTTGCTGCAGAGAAGCCCGTTGCATATTTGTACACATAGAAGCTGTTGTAGAAATGCGGGATCCGAGCCCATTCCATCTCAATATCTTTGTCTACGACCATGTCTTTGCCGTAATACAGCACGTTCAGATCATAGTAGATTTTGCTCAAATCCTGCGGAGTAAGCGATTCGCCTTGCTCGGTTTTCTCATGAATGATTTTCTCGAACTCGGCAAACATCGTTTGACGGAATACCGTCGTACGGAACTGATCTGCATAGTAAGTCAGCAGGTACATTTTTTCCTTGGTATCTGTGGACTTGCCAAGCAGGTAATCCATCAGAAGAGCTTCGTTCAGCGTCGATGCTACTTCCGCTAGGAAGATGGTGTATTGCGCGTCGCGGTAGTTCTGATTCGTATCCGAGTAATAGGAATGCAACGCGTGGCCCATTTCATGCGTCAACGTGAACATGCTGTTCAGGTTGTCTTTATGATTCAGCAGCACGTAAGGATGCGTGCCGAAGGCACCCCAGCTATAAGCACCGTTACGCTTGCCTTCATTCTCATAAACGTCGATCCAACCATTATCAAAACCATCCTGCAGCACAGTCAGGTAATCCTCACCAAGCGGCTTCAAGCTTTCTTTCACAGTCTTTTTCGCTTCATCATACGAGATTTCCATATCGAACTCGTCTACAAGCGGCGCAAACAGATCATACATATGGAGCTCGTCAACGCCAAGCAGCTTTTTACGCAGATTCATGTAACGGTACATAAGCGGCAAATGCTTATGAATCGTATCGATCAGGTTCGTATAGACGCTTTCCGGAATGTTATCGCCATACAGCGACATACCAAGTGCGGAAGGGTATTTACGAGCCCGTGCGTAGAAAATGTTTTTCGTAACGTTTGCATTCAGCGTTGTTGCGATTGTATTTTTCAATTTGCCGTATGTATCGTACATCGTATGGAAGGCATTCGCGCGAACTTCGCGGTTTTTGCTCTCCAGGAATTGGATATAGCGGCCTTGTGTTAGTTCAACTTCTTCGCCAGCTTCGTTTTTTACTTTAGGGAATTTAAGATCTGCATTGTTTAAAATGCTATAGATCGAGCCAGGAGCTGAGCTCACATTACCGACCTGCGCCATAAGCGCTTCTTCGGATTTGGATAGTACATGTGCTTTCTGCCGGCGCATTTCCTCTAAAGTATGTTTGAATACAGCGAGATCTTTATTCTCGATCAAAGCATCCAATTCAGCATCAGATAAGGATAATACTTCTGGAGTAACGTAAGAAAGGGCTTCGCCTGTTTCTACACTAATTTTTTTCGATTTGTCAGACAACGCTTGATAAGTAGGCTCAGCCGTATCTTCGTGGTGCTTCATGTTGGCATACACATAAAGACGTTCCACATGCAAAGAGAGTTCATCTTCGAGCTCGAAACAAGCCTTGAGCTGAGCAGGGTCTGCAAGCTTTCCTTCAAAAGCACCGACTTTCTTGATCAATGCTTTCGCCTCAGCGTATTCTTTATCCCAGGCAGCTTGATCGGCAAATAGGTCTTCCAGCTTCCAGCGGCTTTCTACTTCAGTTTCGGAACGCTTAGGTACGTGATTCATTGAACTCCTCCTCGATACGGTAATTGATGATTGGTTATGTGATGAATCTTGCTTACCGGCATCGGCAGCCGCCGAACCGGGAGCAAGGCATAACACTAATAGGACAGGCAGCCATTTCATTCGCGGAAGTTCACCTCTAGAACACATTTTGTCCTAGTATGTCCGGTGGAGCTTCCAATCATGTCTTAAGTTCCCAGTGTAAAGAAGCTCCACACAATAAGGAAAAAGGCGAATGCGATTAAAACGATGGAGAAGATGGCCATCCACTTGCGTAGTCTAGGTGCCATGGAATCGCGCTTGAGAATAACGAGGCCGCCCAGCACGAAGGCGGAAATAACAAAAATAACATTAGCTGAGCCCATTTGTACCTCCTAAAAGAATTGCGAAGCAATTCTTACTTCGTAAGCATTAGCTTAAGAATTGCGAAGCAATTCTACATCGTAAGCATTAACTTAAGAATTGCAAGGCAATTCTACATCGTAAGCATTAGCTTAAGAATTGCAAAGCAATTCTTACTTCGTAAGCTTTAGAATTACGAGCAAATCTTTGCTTCGTAATGGTCTATGCAGCACGATGTAACGATATGTTCGCCGCACAGGTTAATATTTCCTGCAACCTTACACTTCTTTGAGTGCTTTAATAATATTTTCGCGTTCCTCTTCGCGGCCAACAAATTTCTCTGGCTTGAAGCGGTTTTCGGCCCAATGCATCATTTCTGGACGGCTGACGAAGGTATGGCATTCCTCGCCCCATTGATCGGAAATTTCACGGACGATCAAGGTTTTTCCTTGAACCTCCACGGTAAGCATATTGTATTTATCTGTTTTAAAGATTTCATGTTTTTTAAACATAAGTTGTTCCACCTTCCATGCAAATTGATATACTCTTCATCATAGCCAAATTCAAGGGTGGAAATCAATAATAACTAATGGTAGAATTAGTCTATTCTGCCGGTTGGCGGAATTTCAGGGGAGTAAGCTGCTCACCTGACAGAGCTGAGAAGAGTTTAGATGAGACGAGATGAGGAGAGTGCAGGGATGAGTAATAACGTGTATGAGCAGGTTGGCGTGGCAATGACATGCCGGGGATTTGATGAGTATTTGAGCATGTTTGATTTAACAGAGCAGAATTTGGCCCAGGGTAAAATCCTGGATGTGGCCGGAGGCGGTTCTTCCTTTACAGCGGATGCGGTAAACAGAGGATACAATACGACAGCTGTTGATCCAAGGTACGTTCAGGATACAGGGAAATGGATCGAAGAAGCAGCAATTGAGATTGAATCTTCAACAGCAAAGCTTGAAAAGCTGAAGGAGCATTTCGACTGGAGTTATTATGGCAGTCTGGACCAGCATCGTGCTGGACGTATAAAGTCACTTGAGCGGTTTAGAGAACATCTCATGTCGGCAGAGGGGCGAGGCCGTTATATTGCAGGCTCATTACCTCACCTGCCTTTCAAGGATGATTCTTTTTCACTTGTATTATGCAGTCATTTCCTGTTCCTATATGCAGAGCACTTTGGATATGAATTTCACAAGCAGTCCATTCTTGAGTTAATGCGAGTATGCAAGCCGGGGGGAGAAGTTAGGATCTATCCGCTTCATTCCTTAAAATGGGATCCATTCGAGCGAATGAATGAACTGCTTGCAGCCATAATAAAGCAGGGCGGCGAGCCGGAACTGTTACCGTCATATCTTCCTTTTATCCCGGGATCCAGTCAGTTGTTACGGATCGCCATTTGTTGATTTTTCCAAATTAGGAAGATATAATGGGTTTACTCGTCGTTCAAGCGGCGGTTATTTTAGGAGGTTGTGTTCATTTGAAAGGTACAGTTAAATGGTTTAACGCTGAGAAAGGCTATGGCTTTCTCTCGGTAGAGAATGGCGAAGACGTGTTTGTGCATTATTCCGCTATTCAAGGCGACGGCTTCAAGGCACTTGAAGAAGGTCAGTCGGTAGAGTTCGATGTTACACAAGGCAATCGCGGTGCACAGGCGTCCAACGTCGTTAAATTATAAGATCAAAGACTTATAAGCACGCAAGAGAGCAAGAGAGATCCTTCTCATTATGAGAGGATCTCTTTTTATTTTCGCTATGATCGATTCCGTTCAAACAAATGCTTGCCTAAAAACAGGATCGCCGATAAGAGGGCTAATGCCGCACCAATCTGATAAAAAGCACTACGTCCATAGTGTTCGAATATAAATCCGCCAACCGTACCGCTGATTAGCCCGGCTAGTCCCGACCATACGACCGCATAAACGGCCTGCCCCGAAGAGCGATACTCATCAGGAATCAGATTCGATAGGTAACGAAGCGCTGTAGAAAAGTAGATGCCAAAGCTTACGCTGTGCATCAGCTGCGTACTCAGCACAGCTACTGGATTATCCAGCTCGGAGGCTAACCAGAAGCGCAGCATATACATAAGGCAGGCAAAGATGAGCAGCGGCAGTTCCTTAAATTTATGTCCGTACTTGCCCATAAGGAACAATACCGGAATTTCACTTACCGCAGAGAACAACCAGGCTAGTCCGACTTGTGAATCCGTAGCTCCCATTTGGCGCAGCGCGACAGCCAGGAAGCTTTCGTTCATCCGATGACTGATCGATACAAGTAATATAATGAAGAAGAAGAATAAGACCTCGGGTTTACGAAGCAATTTGAGGAAGCCGGAAAATTCGATTTTTCGCGTGCTTCCGCGATAATCCTTTAACAAGAAGGACAATAGTATCGTAATGGTAATCGTACATAAGCCTAAGGGCAGCGTCCATACTGATCCGATCTCCTTCAAGATCAGGCCAAACAGATATGCAGATACCGCAAAGCCTAGCGAACCAAAGATACGAATGAGTGCATACGGTGTTTTGATATGCTGGCTGGCAAGTAATATTAAGCTGTCGCTGAGCGGGTTCATTGGTGTCTGGAAGAAGTAAAATGCCGTCATGACCAGACAGATCAGTCCAAAATGATGAACCGGGAACAGCAATGAGAGCATCGCCAGCTGCCCGAATAACAGCAGAGTTAGCAGCTTCCTGATCGTTTGGAACTTGTCGCTCGCCATGCCCATCAGCAGATTAGCGAAGATTGAAATAAATGGACCTGTAGAGTAAATGATGCCGATCTGATGAGCAGAGAAACCTTGATCCATAAAATATAAGGGGATATAGGAAATAAGAAGAGCCTGCGTCGAATACATCGAAAAGCTGAAGGCCCTTAGAGAGAGGGTATCCCGTTTAGCCGATGCAACGGAAGGCGCCGTGTTGTCTGAATGATCCATGAGATTTCCTCCTGAAAAGAATTAACGCGCGTTCTTTGCGATAATTCTTACTTCGTAAGCATGTACTTTACAAAAACAACATTGTTAACCAGTATAGCATGATGTGCTGGATTATTGCTTGTTGAAATGGTACATTATTGTCTGGAGGTTCACGAATGTTGATGTATCGGTTCGAGTGGAATGAGAGGCTGTTGATTTGCGTTACCTGTCCTGGAAGTTGACTGGGAGCATTACGACTCCGCAGAGCAGATGGACATAGTAGAGCAATGGGAGCTCATTAGGGGAACAATCCCGGATCGGGTTATGGAGTTTGAACGAATCATTAACCACAAGCAGAATGAATTGTATGAGGAAGATGATTTCGAAGAGTCTTGCCGAATTAATGCGGAGATTGCAGAATATGCGAGCCGGATTAACGATTTGCATATCTGGTACCGGACGAATCAGGAGTTAGATTCTCGCCGGCATTCTTAATGCTGTTTATGAAGGGGGTGCCTTGTGAATTCATCAACAGTGGCTGGCAATCGGGTACCCGAAAACCCTCTCATCCTTATGCATCGTGTCTATAAGTACATATTGCCTGAGGTGAATATCGAGCTGCGTAAGCTGCGTCGAATAGCTGAACAGATTCCGGATCCAGAGCTTCGGACCCAAGCGCTCCAAAGCATGGACAGCAAGAAATTTCATTGCCAGGGCGGTGCCATCTATGCCGCAATGAATCTGGATCAGCGGTATGTTCTTATACCGCTTATTGTAGCGCTGCAAACGATAAGTGATTATCTGGATAATCTATGTGATCGCAGCACCTCGTTGGATCCGGATGATTTCAGGTTGCTGCATCAATCGATGCTGGATGCGATCAATCCAACCGCACCAATGCAGGACTATTATGCTTTACGTACGGAACGCAATGATGGTGGGTATTTGCATCATTTGGTAAATTTATGTCAACACTGTGTTTCAATGCTTCCTTCCTATTCTATCGTTGAGCCTTATGTTGCCGAGCTGGTTGGACTGTACAGCGATCTTCAGGTTTATAAGCACATCAGGCAGGATTTGCGGGAGGAGCGTCTGCTCACTTGGTGGGACAAGCATGCTAAGCGCTATTCTAATTTGTATTGGAATGAATTTGCGGCCGCGACCGGCTCGACGCTAGGCATGTTTATGCTGTTTACTGCGGCGAGTGAAGAGAATCTATCTCCAGAAGACGCGGAAGCAATTAAAAATATATATTTTCCACATGTGTGCAGCCTGCATATTATGCTCGATTACTTAATCGATCAGGAAGAGGATCTCGCCGGTGGGGATTTGAATTTCTGTCATTACTATGACAATCAGCATCAGCTAGTCGAACGCATTGTGACAATCGTAAATCGGGCCAGAGAAGATGTGAAGAGACTCCCGGCGTCCGGGTTCCATCGGCTTATTATTGAAGGGCTGTTAGCTCTTTATTTATCCGATCCTAAGGTGCGAACACAATCAGATGTGAAGGCAGCATCTCGCAAGCTGATGAAAAAAAGCCCGCTTACCCGCCTGTTTTTTTGGATTAACAGTGTTTGGATTCGAAGACTACAGGTTTAGATAATATTATTGGAGGAATGATTATGTCATCTGTAAAATCAATTGCTGTATTAACTAGTGGAGGCGACTCTCAGGGGATGAACGCGGCTGTTCGTGCCGTAGTCCGGAGCGCTCTGTATAATGGAATTGAAGTATATGGCGTACAACGTGGTTACCAAGGTCTGATTAATGATGATCTGTTCAAAATGGATCTTCGCAGCGTAGGCGATATTATCCAACGTGGCGGTACAATTCTTCAAACAGCCCGTTGCAAAGAGTTTATGACACCAGAAGGCCAACAGCGTGGTGCTGATGTGCTGCGTGCTCGCGGTATTGACGGCCTTGTTGTTATTGGCGGCGATGGTTCTTATCAAGGTGCAAACAAATTGTGCAAGCTTGGTATTAAGACAATGGGTCTGCCAGGTACAATCGATAATGATATTCCGTTTACGGACTTCACGATTGGCTTCGATACAGCAGTCAGCATTGTTGTTGATGCGATCAACAAAATCCGTGACACCATGTCGTCGCATGAACGTTCGTCGGTTGTTGAAGTTATGGGCCGTCATTGCGGCGATATCGCTCTGTATGCCGGTCTTGCAAGTGGTGCGGAGACGATTATTGTTCCTGAAGTGCCGATTGATATGGCGGAAGTGTCTGAGCGTATGAAGAGCAACTTCGCAAAAGGCAAGCGTCATAGTATCGTAGTTGTTGCTGAAGGTTCGGGCAAAGGCGAGGATGTTGCTAGAGAAATTACGAAGGGCTGTGGACTTGAGCCTCGCGTAACGGTTCTTGGTCACATTCAGCGTGGCGGCACACCAACAGCGATGGACCGGATTTTGGCAAGCCGTCTAGGCGATTTTGCCGTTCATCAGCTGATGCTCGGCGAATCCGGCAAAGCTTGCGGTATTATCCGCGGCGAGCTTGTAACTACTGATATCGATACGGTTGTTAATACGAAAAAACCTTTTAATATGGAAATGTACAACCTGGCCCTTCGTCTTTCCCAATAAGGATGGCGTGACTGTCCGGCTGAATACAATAAGTCTTACCACACCGCCAGAGCAGCCTTTGCTCTGGCGTCTTTTCGTTTAAATTGGGTTTACAATGACGATGTATTCTTAAGCAACAGAAGAAAGTCATGAGGAGTGGAATCAATACGATGAAGCAAGAAGAAAACAAGCGTAAGAGCGGAGGCACTTGGCGTCCGTTTGTGAAGATGATGATGGAGACAAAACCATCCAAATGGATGCTTGGAATAGCCATTTGCTTAAGCGTCATGTCTACAGTTGTTGGGCTGGCAGTACCGTTATTTACGAAAAATGTCGTCGATAGTTTCTCGATTACAAATATTAGCACCTCTCAAATTATACTGCTTGCCAGTGCGTTTCTAGGGCAGGCAGCTGCTGCCGGCATATCAATCTACATGCTGAACCGGATAGGTCAGACGGTTGTCGCACGTTTGCGTGATCGGTTATGGAAGAAGCTGCTCGTGCTGACTATTCCTTATTTCGATAAACATCGTACAGGTGATACAGTAAGCCGGGTTATTAATGATACAGGCATCGTTAAAGGGCTGATCACCGAGCATCTAACAGGCTTTTTCAACGGACTTATCTCAATTGCAGGTGCGGTAACGATCCTCTTCTTCCTCGATTGGAAGATGACGCTGCTGATGCTTACGGCTGTGCCGGTTGCGATGATTATCTTTATTCCAGTCGGCAGGAAGATGACGAAGCTTTCAAGAGAGATGCAGGATGAGACAGCCGTCTTTACAACGGTGCTCGATCAAGCGTTATCGGAGATCCGATTAGTAAAGGCATCAAATGCAGAAGACTATGAATACAACAACGGCAAACGTTCCATTAGCAAGCTGCTTCAATTAGGGATACGTGAAGGTAAGCTTCAGGCGGTTATTTTCCCGATCGTAGGGCTGGTTATGATGGGGATGTTGGTGCTAATCATTGCGTACGGCGGCATGCGCGTTTCTGCGGGCGAGTTGTCGGCTGGCGATCTAGTTGCATTTATTCTTTATCTGATCCAAATTGTGTTTCCAATTAATCAGATCTCGCAATTTTTCACTCAAATGCAGAAAGCAATCGGCGCGACAGAACGAATTGTTGCTACGCTGCATGCGGATGAGGAACCACTCCATAAGGGTCATGATTTGGCAGATGCGAGACAACCCATTATTGTCGACGATGTAACGTTTGCCTATGGGGATCATGAAGAGGTGCTGCAAAATATTGATTTTACCCTTCAGCCGGGTACAGTTACTGCTATTGTTGGTCCTAGTGGAGGCGGGAAAACAACCCTGTTCTCGCTTCTGGAGCGCTTCTACAAGCCTAAGCAGGGAAATGTGAGGATCGGGCAGGAGGATATTTTTAGCCTGTCGCTGCATTCCTGGCGGAGCAAAATTGGTTATGTCTCACAGGAAAGTCCAATTATTGCGGGGACGATTCGAGATAATTTAATATATGGCACGGACAGAGCAGTGACGGAGGAAGAAATAAAGCAGGCGTCTAAGATGGCGTATGCCGATGTATTTATAGAGGAGCTTGCCGATCGATACGAGACGGAGGTTGGTGAGCGCGGAATTAAGCTGTCCGGCGGGCAAAGGCAGCGGATTGCGATTGCAAGGGCTATTTTGCGAGATCCTCAAATCCTGATGCTCGATGAAGCGACCTCAAGTCTTGATAGTAAATCGGAGATTGTTGTCCAGCAGGCGCTTGATAACTTGATGGTTGGACGGACAACGTTAGTGATTGCCCATCGATTATCGACTGTAGTGGATGCGGATCAGATTCTGTTTGTAGAGAAAGGGACCATTACGGGACGAGGAACACATGACGAGTTACTACACTCTCATGCGCTGTACCGTGAGTTTGCTAATCAACAGCTGCGTTTGGAGCAGGATAATTAGATAAAGGGGGAGAGCAAGGATGGCAACAATTATGGTGGTAGATGATGATGCACACATCCGCGAGCTGGTTAGTCATTATTTGAAAGTAGAAGGCTTTGAGGTCATTGAGGCTTCGGATGGTGAAGAGGCGCTGGCACTTCTTGATTCTGCTAAAGCTGATCTCGTTGTGATGGATGTCATGATGCCGAACATGGACGGCTGGGAATTATGCGCCGAGATTCGTGATCACTATGATCTGCCTCGTCTCATGCTGACGGCAAAGGGAGAAACGACTCAGAAATTAAAGGGATTCGAGCTTGGTGCCGACGATTACCTGGTTAAGCCGTTTGAACCGCTTGAATTAATCGCACGTGTGAAGGCGTTGCTCAAGCGATACCGGATTTCCTCCTCACAATCCGTACAAGTGGGGGAGTTAACCCTTGATAAGAAGACGTATGTGGTTACTTCTAATGGGCTGAGTATGACGCTTCCACTTAAAGAATTTGAGCTGCTGTTCAAGCTGGCCAGCTATCCAGGCCAATCCTTCTCTCGCGGTCAATTGATTGAGGAGATCTGGGGATACGATTTCGAAGGCAACGAACGGACACTTGATGTGCATATTAACCGTCTTCGGGAGCGCTTCCCAGAAGCGATGCATACTTTCCGAATTACCACGATCCGCGGACTCGGTTATCGTCTGGAGGTGCAGGGTTGAAAGAAAAGCTGAAGCCTCTTCTTAAAGTTTTAATCAGGATTGGTCAAGTCAGCCTTATGATGCTGTTTATTACGAGCTGCTGGACTGCTGCTTATTATTTCAGTTACTGGTTATATAACAAAATTGATTGGACTCCTCATCATTATGTTGCACAACTGCTTAATTTATTGTTTGGATTTTTCTTAATGGGGACTGTGATCCAGATCATTGGGAGGCTGTTTTTCCATAAGAAGCAAAAAGAAGTTTCGGATTCGATGAAAAATGCACTTAGGCGGATTGCCCAAGGGGATTTTAAGGTTCGACTTGATTTTGGCAGAACGGACCCAAGATATGAGGAACTTCAGACCGAGATTAATATAATGGCTGACGGTCTTGAGAAGCTGGAGGAGCTTCGGCAAGAATTCATCTCCGACGTCTCTCATGAGATTCAAACGCCGCTGACTTCGATCAGCGGTTTTGCGCGTGCACTGCAAAATGAATCGATTGATTCTGACACCAGAAGCAAATATTTACGTATTATCGAAAGCGAAAGCTCAAGGCTGTCAAAGCTTAGTGAGAATTTACTCCGCCTTGCTTCATTGGATTCAGAGAAGCATCCCTTCGAACCAAAGCGATACCGGCTGGACCGGCAGCTTGGTACACTCATTCTCTCCTGCGAGCCTCAATGGGTGAGCAAATCGATTGATCTTGCTGCGGATTTAACGGATGTTTATGTTGAAGCAGATGAAGACCTTATGAGTCAGGTTTGGATCAACTTAATAAGCAATAGCATTAAGTTTACTCCTGAAGGCGGTCAAATCGATATCAAGCTCAGTCAGACGGCTGATCATGTGGAATTCCGGATTAAAGATACGGGTATTGGCATAGCCGAGGACCAGCAAGAACAGATTTTTCAACGATTTTACAAGGCTGACAAGGCACGGAACAGGAAAGCAGGGGGCAACGGGCTAGGACTTTCTTTGGTGAAGAAAATCGTAGAGATGCATCATGGCACAGTGAGAGTCGAAAGCGAGCTTGGGCATGGGACTGAATTTATTGTGTCATTGCCTGTCACTTTGCCCCATTTGTAAGAACTTTGTAAGAAATGGTTACGAGTTCGTTTAGAATTCAGCGTTATGATAAACGATAGATTCAATAACTTGCTTTAGTCAGGGTGAATATCGTTTGTCCATTCGAGTAAAGTTGTACATGTCGTATTTGGCAATGGTTTTTCTTCCGATGGTGCTTATTGCAGGCTTTATCGTTTTCTTGCTTAATGCAGGGGGGATGCAGGATCTTCGGGATTATTTCCGTGTGGAGAAAGAGGAGAAGACGAACCAGTCCCTCATTTATGGTGAGATGAAATATGTGATCGAGAATGATGCAGATAAGCTTTCGTCTCCCGATTATATTGAGAACCTGCAGAGTAGACTGGCTGAGCAATGGTCAGGTCTCATCATAGCCAAAGATGGTGTCGTCTCTGATGTTCCGATATTCCTGAAAGAGCTGGCACCGAATGAGAACTGGCAACGTTTATTTGACAGCTCGCCTGAATCGGTATCGTTCAAAGCTTTTAGATTTTTAACGAATGAGATTTCCTTCGTCTATTCTGATGGACATCAAGGGGAGATGATTCTCCTCAGACGTAATGATGTTGTACCTCCTCTATGGCGGCCGGTAGGCGCTTTGATATTTAGTGCGTTTGTCGGACTGACGAGTCTGCTCCTGACCTATTTTGTCTCCCGTAGTATCATTCGACCGATTCACGCGCTGAAGGCTGCTGCGCTGCAGATTAAAGACGGTGATTTATCTCAGCAGGTTGTAGTCAAGGGCAAAGGAGAAGTTAGTCAGTTAGCTGCCGCGTTTGAGGCCATGAGGCTTCAGCTTAAGATGTCCATTGATCAAAGCTTGCAGTACGAAGAGAATCGAAAGCAGCTCTTGTCCCATATCTCACATGATCTGAAAACACCAATCTCGGCCATTAAAGGGTATGTTGAGGGGATTAGAGACGGTATTGCAAATACCGACGAGAAGCGTGAGAGGTATATGCAGACGATTTATCATAAGGCGACTGACATGGATCAACTGATTGACGAACTGTTTCTATTTTCAAAGCTGGATTTGCATAAGGTTGCCTATGATTTCAAGACGATTGATATTGGCCGGTATTTGGAGCATTTTCTGGAAGAACAGCGTTTTGACATGGAAAAGTCTGGAATATCACTCCATTATGCCGCTGAGCTTACTGAGCCAATACTTATTACTGCCGATCCGGACAAGCTTGGCCGTGTTGTAACGAATATTTTGAATAACAGTGAGAAATATATGGGACAACTGCCTGCTGCAGTGCATAAAAGTATCCATGTTTCAGTTGAAGAGCAAGGTAACCAGGTACTGATCACCGTTGAAGACACGGGGCCTGGGATTGATAAGGATGATCTGCCTTATATCTTTGATCGCTTTTACCGGGCGGAGCAATCCAGAAATTCCGAAACAGGGGGCAGCGGGTTAGGTCTTGCAATCGTCAAACAAATTATTGAAGGGCATGGCGGTGCGGTTTGGGCGGAAAATGGTGAACTTGGCGGAGCGAGATTCTGCCTGCTTCTTCCCCTAGCGGTGCCGGTTAGAACGGTGATGGAGCATGAAGAGCATACTAATCATTGAAGATGAGAAGGCGATCGCCGAGCTGGAGCGGGACTACCTGGAGAGTCACGGCTTCTCCGTCGAGATTGAAGGGCGTGGAGATGTTGGGCTGCAGAAGGCAGTAGAGGGCTCGTATGATTTGATTATTCTGGATGTCATGCTGCCAAAGCTGGACGGATTCGAAATTTGCCGGCAGATTAGGCAATCGCATAACATTCCGATTCTGATGGTGACGTCTAAGAAGGAAGATATAGATAAAATCAGAGGACTTGGTCTTGGGGCGGACGACTACATGACGAAACCCTTTAGTCCAAGCGAGCTGGTGGCAAGGGTGAAGGCTCATCTGGCTCGGTATGAAAGGTTAACAGCTGATCGGGGAGATAGCCATGAACAGATTGGTATTCGAGGCTTGCTGATTGATAAAACGTCAAGGCGGGTAACGATTCATGACCGGGAAGCAATGCTGACGTCCAAGGAATATGATCTGCTTCTGTTGCTTGCGGCGCATCCAAATCGGGTGTTTGAGAAAGAAGAGTTGTTCGAACGGATTTGGGGTCTTGACTCGAACGGCGACGCAGCTACGGTTACGGTTCATATTCGGAGGCTGCGTGAAAAAATTGAACATGATCCGTCGAATCCGCAATATATCGAGACGATATGGGGAGTCGGATACCGGTTCAAAGTATAGATATTAGAGAAGGAGTGGGAAAAGGTTGAAGAGCATTATCAAGTTTTCATTAAACAACAAATTTGCTTTATGGATTATGACTGTAATCGTTCTGTTCGCCGGAATGTATTCAGGCTTGAACATGAAGATGGAGACACTTCCAGACATTACAGTTCCGATCGTCAGCGTGACGACCGTTCTTCCAGGTGCTGCGCCAGAAGAAGTGATGGAGAAAGTAACGAAACCAATCGAGCAGCGGACACGGAATATGGAAGGTGTCGACACAGTTAGCTCGACTTCATACGAGAATGCATCATCAGTTATTATCCAATATAAATTCGGAACCGATATGGATAAAGCAGAAAGCGATGTTAAGAGTTTGCTCGCTGATCTGTCTCTGCCAGAAGGAACACAAGATCCAGATGTATCCCGTATCAGCTTGAATGCATTCCCTGTTATTTCACTCAGTGTTGCTAATGACTCGCAAAGCTTGGATCAGTTGACGGATCTAGTGAACAGCAGCATTCTTCCGGAGCTGCAAGGTATTGCTGGTGTAGCTGATGTGCAAATTTCCGGTCAGAACGTGATGCAAGGCCAGATCGAATTTGATCAAGCGAAGCTTGCTCAGCATGGCCTGACAGAAGATATGGTTAAAGGCATTATTCAAGCATCTGCAATGAAAGCTCCGCTTGGTATTTTCGAATTTGGCGATTCCGAGAAAACGGTCGTTGTAGATGGTAACGTATCGACTGAAGAAGATCTGAACAATCTGATCCTCATGCCATCCGTTAAGTTAAGTGATGTGGCGAAGGTATCTGTAGAAGGTAAAGCCGAATCCGTCTCCCGTACGAATGGTAAGGATTCCATTGGTATTAACATTGTTAAAGCGGCGGATGCAAATACCGTAGACGTTGTTAACAAGGTGAAGGATGCCATTAAGGTAATGGGAGAGGATAACGATGGTCTTACTATCGTAACTACTCTTGACCAAGGTGCTCCAATTGAGAAATCGGTTGAAACGATGATCACTAAAGCGGTTATTGGTGCGTTATTCGCTGTTCTTATTATCATGATCTTCCTACGTGATATCCGCTCTACGATTATCGCTGTTGTATCAATTCCGTTGTCGATTCTGATTGCACTGCTTATTCTCAGTCAGATGGATATTACGCTAAACATTATGACGCTTGGCGCGATGACCATTGCGATAGGACGGGTAATCGATGACTCGATTGTCGTAATCGAGAACGTGTACCGCCGTATGGCATTAAAAGGCGAGAAGCTGAAGGGTAAAGAACTTATCCTTGATGCAACTCGTGAAATGTTTGTTCCGATCATGTCCTCAACGATCGTAACAATTGCTGTATTCCTGCCTCTTTCGTTCGTATCAGGTATGGTAGGCGAAATCTTTACACCGTTTGCTTTGACTGTTGTATTCGCTTTGCTGGCTTCCTTGCTGGTTGCCATCACAGTAGTACCAATGCTTGCGCATATGATGTTCCGTAACGGCATCAAGCCAGGTAAAGCTGTAGATCACGACAAACATGGCCGTATGGCAACTTGGTACAAAGGTGTTCTGAGCTGGTCGCTCAACCATAAAGTCATTACGTCCGTTATTGCGATTCTGCTGCTGGTAGGCAGTATTGCGCTGACTCCTCTCATTGGCATGAGCTTCCTGCCAGGCGACGAGCAGAAGTCGATGATTGTGACGTATAACCCAGCTCCGGGTGAAACGAAGGAGCAGGTCGAAGAGATGGCTCTTACGGCTGAGAAAGAATTGATGGAGCGCGATGGAATCAATATCGTACAGTACGCTGTAGGCGGAGCAAATCCGTTTAATCCAGCTGCATCGAAGCAAGCCCTGTTCAACTTGACTTATGATGAAGATATGAAAAACTTCTCCGATGAGAAAGAACAAATCGTTCCGCTTCTTCAGAAGCTGGGCGGTAAAGGCGAATGGAAAGAACAAGACTTTGGCGCAGGCGGCGGCGTAGGTGGTTCAACCATTTCGATGGTCGTTTACGGCCCTGATATGGACTCCTTGGACCCAGTAGTTGATGAGCTGATGACGAAACTGAAGGCAAATACGGATCTTGAGAAAGTGGATTCCAGCTTGTCGGCTCGTTATGATCAATACCGTCTTGTAGCCGATCGTGCAAAGCTGAGCCAATATGGTTTAACAGCAGGTCAAGTAGCGATGGCGCTTAGCCCTGTTAGAGATAATCCGGTTCTGACCACAATCAAGAAAGACAATGAAGATGTGAATGTGTACGTGAAAGTGGATACGAAGACGTACAAGGATAAATCCGATCTGGAAAATGTAACAATCAAGTCGCCGATAACAGGTGCTGACGTTGCGTTGAAAGATGTTGTAACGATTGAAGAAGGCAAGTCACCGAATACGATCACGCGCCTTGACGACCGTATTAATGCTGAAGTAACAGCAGATGTAGTCTCGTCGAATGTAGCTGCCGTATCAAGTGACCTGCAAAAAATGATTGATGAATTGAAACTGCCAGCAGGTGTTGATATCGAAATTGGCGGCGTAACAGAGGATATGCAGGAATCGTTTATGCAGCTTGGACTTGCTATGCTCGCCGCAATCGCTGTTGTATACCTTGTTCTTGTAATCACATTTGGTGGTGCACTAACACCATTTGCAATCTTGTTCTCACTGCCATTCACCGTTATTGGTGCATTGGTTGGCTTGTATATCGCAGGCGAAACGATCAGCGTTACCGCTATGATTGGTATGCTGATGCTGATTGGTATCGTCGTAACGAATGCGATCGTTCTCGTCGACCGTGTTATCCATAAACAAAAAGAAGGCATGTCGGTTCGCGAAGCCTTGCTTGAAGCAGCTGGAACGCGTCTGCGTCCAATTCTGATGACAGCAATTGCTACAGTAGGCGCACTCTTGCCGCTGGCACTTGGTTTCGAATCAGGCGGCCTAATCTCTAAAGGTATGGCGATCACCGTTATCGGCGGCTTGATCAGTTCGACGCTGCTCACGCTGATCTTTGTACCGATGGTGTATGAAGTATTTAACCGTAAGAAAAAAGCAAAAGCTATTGCTGAGTAATTGGTTGGGATTTTGCTCATAAAATAATAAAACGGCTTCTTCGGTTATGAACTGTAACCCGAGTTATGGACACGTAATAAAAAGGGCTTAGGCTGTAAGAAGATGACTTCTGTATTCATCAGGAGTCATCTTTTTTAATCCC
>NZ_JAASRW010000006.1 GCF_011761355.1 Paenibacillus lupini
TTCGCGTATCCGGTATTAGCATTCGTTTCCGAATGTTATCCCAGTCTTATGGGCAGGTTACCCACGTGTTACTCACCCGTCCGCCGCTAATCTTTCCCCGAAGGAAAAGATCCGCTCGACTTGCATGTATTAGGCACGCCGCCAGCGTTCGTCCTGAGCCAGGATCAAACTCTCCATTAAAGTGTTTGACTTGCTCAATCTTTTAAAATCGCTTTTTCCGTTATTTCTAACGGGGCAGTTTTGCTCGTTGTTCAGTTTTCAAAGAACAATTTTTTTCAACAACGCGGTGTATCTTATCACGTTATCAAATTCAGTGTCAAGCTTTATTTTCATCAATTTCGATTTCTATCAATCAATGATCTTCAGCTTTTCGCTCCAACCGCTTGTCTCTCTCGGCCAGAAATAGAATATACCATAGAGATTAATATGATTGCAAGCTTTTTCTTAAATGCTTTTTTAAAAAAACTACAAATAGTACAAAATAACGCAGTCGACCACTTAAAACATGAAGGAGGTGATAACATGGCTAAGCAACAAGGACATGCCCGTAAAAACACAACATCGAAAACCTCTGATAAAAAAGGCAACTCCTCCGGCAACAACCACTAATGTAAGAAGCGACTGAAAAACGACGGTCTTCTCGCGAAGACCGTCGTTTTATTTTTACATATTACCTTACTGCATTACACGTACATGCTTCAAAACATACCAGATTTCATATACATGGAAATAGTATCGGCCATTACTCAGCGTTAGTGATGCTATATAACGGGAGGCTCAAGCCAAGAATGCCATTTCCAAGCAATTCGCAATTCGTCCCTTTGCAACAAAATAATAGTAATGTCGTAGATCCCGTTCGTGACGTCAACCCCGATGAGGTTGATATTGTCGGCAATGCACAGTTTCCCGCAGCTTATTATGCTTACGATGGAACAAACGTTTATTTTCGTATGCGCCTCAACACAGATCCAAGATTTAAAAATAATTTCCGCAACTTCGCCTGGGGCGTATTGTTCGATACCGATAACAACCCCTCTACTTATGAATGGGAACTAGTCGTCAATGGCCTTGATAACGAAGTTCAGTTGATTGCCAACACGGTCAAGCTGCCGAATATCGTGACTGATCAAGCTGAAGGAACGGATGGCAAAGGAAACCCGAATTTTAATGTTACCATCTGTAACTTCGATATCGCCAGGGCCCAGCCAACAGATGACGACTCTCAGCTTGGCAGCACGACCAATTATTTTATCGATTTCTTTGTTCCTGCGGAAACCTTGTTTTCCCTACTCGGAATTACCGATCAGTCTTCCCTGCGCTTTTTATTCTTCACGGCAACCAACAATAACAACTTTAATAAGGATTTTATTGGTACGGGACAAACGTTAAGTACGTTGTTTTGTGATCCGGTCACGATTGCCGGCGGTGATGTTCGAGCCAAGCTGTCTGTTACGCAGACTGTAGCTTCCTCTACCTCTCCAGTCATAGCGGGCCAGTCATCTACTTTTACAGGTACAATTACAGTTACAAATACCGGACGCAGTCAAGCCTCAACACTTTTCCTCCAAGCCCCATTTGTATTTGATAAAACGATATCCTTCACCGTTACCCAAAAAACGCAAGGCACAACGGCTTTTAATAGTACAACGAACAACTTAACATGGAACGTTGGCAACCTGGCCGTTGGTGCTTCGGCCACATTATCATATCAGGCTTTTGCTCAATTCAATACAGCGGGCACAAGGACTGTCGATACCAAAACGGTAACTGGCGTTGACAGTTTTACGGGAGGAATGATCAGTGCTCCTGCATCCTTATCTACTGTTTCCGTTATTGCCCTTAGCGGTGTAACGGGAACAATCATCGACAAAGCTACAGGTCTCCCGCTTTCGGGAGTAACCGTACAGGCAACCGCTTTACCAGGCAACACCAATGCTGGGCAAACCACCTCGAATGGGGGCGGTGTGTACGGATTCCCACAGCTACCAGTTGGAAGCTATACTCTTACTTTTAGTCTGACCAACTATCAATCGACGTCCGCAGCCGTAACGGTCGTGGCTGGAGTGGTCAAAACGGTTAATGTCACCCTTACCCCGATACCAGCTATTGTTCAAGGTACAATTACTGCATCAGTCAACGGAAGTCCAATTGCCGGCGCAGTTGTACATGTTACAGACTCTATTGGTGTATTGGTTGCGCAAGCAGTAACAAATGCAGCTGGTGCGTATGTTGTGAATGGACTAAGTCCTGGTTACTACCGAGTGAGTTTCTCAGCTGACCAATTTCAGGCTCGTGATTTCCCCGTTACCTTGACCATTGCAGAGACACGTACACTTAATGCAGCACTATCGCCAAATCCAGGTACGGTAACTGGTACTATTACAAATGCTCAAACAGGTGCACCATTAGCCAATGTATTTGTAGAGGTGCTGGATAACCGAAATAGCGTTCTCGCTTCTACCACAACTAATGCGGCAGGAAATTACACCATCGCTTCGCTTTCTCCTGCAACCAATGACAGGCTTCGTTTATCTGCAGATACCTTTGTCGCGCAAGTCATTGGCTTCTCCATTGCCGCAGGACAAACAAAAGTAGTTAATGCTGCTTTATCGCCTGTTGCTGGAATGCTGAGCGGTATTATATCAGACGCATTAACCGGATTACCTCTTGTTGGGGCCAGCATACGAGTATTTACTGCCGAAGGTATCACCCTGCAAACCACTTCAACAGCAATTGACGGAAGCTATACCATTCCCTCTCTTGCGCCAGGTTCCTATTCTATTGTTATTGCAGAAGAAGGATATGCTGGGCAAACCATTGGAGCTATGATTAATGCAGCCTCCACAACAACATTAAATGCAGCCTTACAACAGCTTGCTGGAGCCGTAACCGGTCTTGTAACGGACAACACAGGTGTGCCTGTTCATGATGCCATCATTCGGATATTCCTGAACAACATTATAGTAGTGAGGGTTGCGACGCTTGAGGACGGGACTTACAATATTGGTAATCTTGCTCCTGGGAACTATTTTGTAACCATACGAGCAGATGGTTATGGCGGGCAATCCTTTAGCGTCACGATAAATCCCGGTCAAACCACAACGGAAAACTTTATCCTGTTCCCGAATGTAGGATCATTAACGGGAGTGATTACTGACACAAGCGGTAATCCGATTGTAGGTACTATCATCTCGTTGAATGTAAACGTTGCAGGAGGCGGGTTGCTGCTTACCCGATTCGTGACACAAACAGATGGCAGCTACCTTATCGAAAATCTTTTACCCTTACAATACTTAGTAACAGCTTCCGCTAATCCCTACCAAAGCACCTTCCAAAGCGTTGCCGTCCTTCCTGACACACGCTCTGTTCTTAACTTCGTACTGAGTCCAAATCCAGGAACTATTAGTGGAACTATTGTTGATACGAATGGAGTACCTGTAGCAGGTGCTGGTGTCGTCATCAAAATGCAGTCAGCGAACGGGGTATCCATCGCAACTATTTTCTCTGATACAAATGGTCAATTCCAGGTTAGCAGCCTTGCACCTAGCAGCTATACCGTATTGGCCTCGGCGACCAATTTCCAGATCGCATCCGCTACCATTAACATCGCATCGGATGTAACAACACCAATCACCCTTGTCCTTCTCCCGGATCCCGGCAGCATTACTGGACAAATCGTGGATGTGAATACGGGAGCCGTTATTTTAGGTGTTGCCGTAACGGTTACAGACAGCAATAACTTTTTAATAGCGTCCTTAATTGCCGATACCAAGAGTGGTTTCCAATTCGACGGCCTGTCACCAGGCAGCTATACAGTAGCTGTGCATGCCTTAAATTATAAAGGTGAAGTATTGGGAGCTATCGTTCAATCCAATTCCATTACCCCCGTTAATTTCACCTTGGAGCCAAATCCCGGTACATTGGTCGGTGAAGTCTCACCTCCCGTTGGAGGAGCACTTATTCAATTATTCAACAATAACAATATTCTCATTTCATCTGTTTTCACCAGACCTGACGGAACCTTCACTTTCATTGGGGAAAAGATTGGCTCTTATTATGTCACAGCCATTGCGATGGGTTTCTCATCTCAAGTAGCAGGAGCAACGATCCTCGCCGGACAAACGACAAATGTGACAATAAGTCTTTCACCTAATCCCGGCCAAATATCCGGTTCCGTCGTAGATACTGCCGGTAATCCGATAACGACAGCTGTCGTGAAGGTATTAAACAGTAATGAATCCATTCGCGGCATCGGACCTACGCAAGGTGACGGCACTTATGTCATAGATGCTATTCCTGTTGGGCCAAAAACTGTCATCGCGTCAGCCCCTAACTTTAGCAATCAGGTTAAAGGTACTTTTGTTGATCCGGGAGAAACCGTTACGGGCGTAAATTTCGTACTTACTCCAGACCCTGGCACGATTAGTGGTCAAATTACGGATCAATCAACAGGTCTTGTCATCCCAGGCGCTAGCGTAGAAATTCGTCTTAATGAAGCAACTGGCTTATCTATTGCTTCTGCAACAACTACACCTTTCGGCAACTACCAGATTAGCGGATTACTGCCCGGAACTTATACAATTATTGCAAAAGCGAACAATTACGCAACAGGTACAATCGGGACATCTGTTGAAAGTAACGGCTTCTCCATCGCCAACCTTGCACTGAATCCATTGTTTGGTGCAATCAGCGGTACCGTAACGGATACCAATGGTAATCCGATTGGAGCAAACGACACCAAAATCAAGCTGTATACGAAGGATGGCACCTTGCTCGAGACCGTATTTGTTGAAATGGATGGTACTTTCCACATTACCGGCGTTCCTACTGGCGAATATGTGAACTCCGTTTCCGCTCCGTTCTTTGAAACGGAGACCGTTGGCATTACAATCCGGGCAGGCAGCACAACAAATGTAACCCTGCAATTATCACCACAAACGGCTACCATTCTTGGCACGGTAAAAAACAGCATAACATCAGCACCTATCAGCGGAGGATTAATTATCATCACGGATGTTGATGGTCTGCCTCTCGACACGGTCTATACGGATGATACCGGCAGCTTTGTGATTACGGGTATACCAGCAGGTAACTTCGCAATTTCCGCAATAGCATCCCGCTTTGGAACCGGGGTTGCCGCTGTTGTTACCCGAAGTGGTCAGACTTCCGTGACAGAATTGTTCCTCACTCCTCTGCCTGGTCTTGTAGAAGGATTCGTCAGCGATATTACAAACGGAGCAAATATTGCGGGAGCAGAAATCCGAATAATTGATGCTTCATCAGGAGTTACAATCGGCACGGTACTCAGCAACAATGGCGGTCAATATTCCTTCCCATCATTAGCACCAGGCAGCTATAATGCCGTCGTGACTTCATCTGGTTATGCTGCGGAATTTGGCGGATTTAAAATTGTCGCAGGAGAAACAACCCGCTTCAGCTTCGCTCTGCAGCCATTGCCTGGACGGTTGATCGGCAGTGTAACTAATAAAGTAACCGGAGCATCATTATCTGGTGCCACCATTCAATTGCTGCAATATAATAATTTCGGCCCGGCGCTCTCCACTTTATTAACAGATAACAACGGGCAATTTGACCTTGGTGAAGTAGCTGCAACCAACTATGCTCTAACCGCATCACTGGCAGGTTTTATTACGCAACAATCTTCAACACTCGTTAATCGTGGAGAAACAACCATCGTTACCTTTACACTTACTCAAATCAAAACATCGGTAGGCGGAGTCGTTACTACAAGTCCTGGAAAGCAGCCACTGCCTAATACTTCCGTTACTATTATTGATTCCAACGGCGTCATCGGTGGAAACGGTATAACTGATGGTAATGGCGAATATATCGTCCCGAGTATTCCGGCAGGTGAACAAACTATCGTTGTAAGCAAATCTTCAACAGGCACCTCTACAACCTTTATACCTGAACAGATTGGCCAGACTCAAACGGCAAATGTAACGATAACAACCGCGCAATCCTTCCCAATCATCGGTAACGTAATCAGCAGTGTTGATGCAGCACCAATCCCAGGTTCCGTTGTTCATGTTCTGGACTCGACAACAAAAGTGTCACTACTAACCGCCATCACGGATCTTAATGGTGCATTTACTACAGACCCAGTTTCTCCAGGACTGTATACCGTAACAGGTTCAGCTCCTTCCTATGGTTCAGCAGCCCGTTCATTAACTACAAGCACGACTGCTGCCTCGCGTGCTGATCTTACGCTAAGTGCACAATATGGTACGCTCCGTGGAACCATTCGTGACTCTTCGGGTAATCCGCTGGATATGGCTCTTGCTGAGATCGTAACGACTGATCGTAATCTTATCCGTCAGATCATTAGCAATATGAATGGTCAATATGCTTTTACAAACATTGCGGCAGGTATCCCGACAGCGGAATTCTCCTTCCCTGGCAAACAAACCGCCATTAGTATGCCAACGATTTTCGACGGCCAAACCACGATCCTAGATATCGTTCTCCTCGACGACGACGAAGAGTAAGGGAAACAAATAAACCATTATGACATCGCATTTGAATGAAGGAAGTTAACCAATTATGACATCGCATTTGAATGTTCTTCCGATCGCTGTTGCCCCCGAATTTCTTCATTACAATCCGCTTTAGCGGATGAAATTCGGGGGCAAAGGCGAGCGCTTAAAGCTTTCTGAAAGAAAGCTACTTCGTAAGCATAATCTGCTTCTCCAGAATCATTCAAAATGCTCCGTCACTCGGTTAATTGAGAGGGGCAGAAAAGAAAAGAATGACCACGTTTTTTGTGGTCATTCTTTGTTTTTAAGGATGGAGTACATGTGTGTGTCGTGTGCTTTGCCACTTTGATACATATAATCTCTGAGAATGCCTTCTCGTTGGAAGCCCAACTTCGTTAGCAAATGATTAGAGGCTTCATTTTCTATAAATACAACTGCACCGATACGAGTTAAGCCTAGTTCATCAAATCCGTATTCAATAACCCTCGTTACATTAAAGCCAATCGTTCCAATTAATCCTGGTGCTCCTTTTCGTTCCATCCCCCACCGAATACCTCTTCTTTCTATGTAACTCTTTGCAAAAAAATCAACGATCGCTTTCGCTTGATCTATATGCTCCAAAGTCTCTTGTCCGTAAAAACGAGTAACATCCTCATTTGAAAAACAAGCAAAAATGTCCTGTACATCATCACTTGTAATTTCTCTCAGTATTAATCTTTCTGTTTCTAACCCAGGAAACATGCCAATCCCTCCTCTATAAAAAAAGAAGGACCAAATCAAATGGTCCTTCTACAGCTGCTCACCCCCATAATCGAGAGAGGGGTGTATCTAATGAGGGGATAGTATCGATAGAGGTGATGTATCTCCTGGAGGAGCGAAGCGTACGCCTTTGCCAGTAATTTATAACCATTAAAACTTGTTCAAATAAATTACTGGCAACAGCGGCCGGAAGGAGATACATCCCTCATGAGATACCTCTTCCCCTCAAAAAAACCTGCCTATCGATTATCTACTTTTTCAGGGTACATATCATGATTAAACAACCGTTGCTCGGCCATCTGCTCGAATTTGGTACCTGGCTTGCCGTAGTTGCAATACGGATCGATGGAGATCCCGCCGCGTGGCGTGAATTTGCCCCATACTTCGATATAACGGGGCTGCATCAACTCGATTAAGTCATTCATAATAATGTTCATGCAGTCCTCATGGAAGTCACCATGGTTACGGAAGCTGAACAGATACAGCTTGAGCGACTTGCTCTCGACCATTTTAATATCCGGAATGTACGAAATATAGATCGTTGCAAAATCCGGCTGGCCCGTCATTGGGCACAAGCTTGTGAACTCCGGGCAGTTAAACTTAACGAAATAATCCCGGTAAGGATGTTTATTATCAAAAGCCTCCAGAACAGCAGGATAATATTCCATTGGGTAACGTGTACCTTGATTGCCAAGCAAGCTAATTCCTTGCAATTCTTCATCTTTTCTTCCAGACATAGATGAAACTCTCCCTTCCTTTTACACGCCTCGCTTATTACCCCACACAAGCGCATGGAGCTGCGGCAGCACTCTAACATTCGTCATATCTTCGCGGCCCATCACTTGATCAATCAGCCATTCATACTTCTCAATAAGCTTTGCTGCCATCTTACCGTTATCAACCTCAAGCAAATCATCATTACCTGCCTGAATGAAAAAGGGAACATTGGAATAACGAGCATGCACCTGCGCCGCATAAGCGAGATCCTGCTCATCAAAAACAACAACTTTCAAACTAAACGGATTATTGCCGCTTGTCAGCTTCATTACAATCTCATCCAGTACAGCCCAGTTGGTGTTCATGCCTGAGCTTGGTGGCTTTGGCGACAAGGTCAGCTCATCAATAGCAAGAAGCCAATCCTGCCATCGGCTGCCTTGCGTTTCTACCGCAACACGCATACCTTCACGATGGAGTGTATCAACAAGCTCATCTGCATTTTTCAGCAAAGCCGGATTACCACCGGATAACGTTACATGTGAGAAGGTATTCCCCCCTAATGCTCGCAGCTCAGCCATAATCTCTTCAGCCGTCAGCATCCGGGTATCTTCTTTCCCGGTACCGTCCCAAGTGAAAGCAGAATCGCACCACGAACAGGAATAGTCACAACCAGCTGTGCGGACAAACATCGTTTTTTGTCCAATGACCATCCCTTCGCCCTGTACCGTTGGTCCAAATACTTCCATGACCGGAATTCGTTTCTCAGCCATGATTCAGAACCTTCTTTGGTCTATAAATACAGTAGCTGGTTGGCGTCTCACGCAAAAACACTTGTACACAAGTTGCCTTATTAGGTGTCTCGTCGAGAAAGGCTTGCACAATTTCGTAAATCGTACGGGCGACAACCTCTGTCGTTGGAAAACGATTCGGGTCATTGTTATCAAACACATCATGATGATCATTCAAATACGTATGATCGAAGCGATTATGAACAAGCTTCTTAATCGCTGCAAAATTCACTAGAAATCCTGAAGAATCCAGCTCATCGCCGGCAATCGTCACATTAGCAAAGTACGTATGCCCATGCACACGTGCGCAATGTCCCGCTTCCTCGGAAGGAATGGAATGCGCTGCCGCAAACTGCATATCTTTATTTAATTCATATTGGAAGGCATGCTGGACGCTTGGATAAATTTGCTGAATCATTCCGCTTTGCCCTCCTCCTTGGAAGCCAAATAACGGTTCAGCCCCTGGCTCCGCAGCTTGCAGGCCGGACATTCTCCGCAGCCATCCGCAATTACGCCGTTATAACAAGTTAAGGTTTTGGTCCGCACATACTCGAAGGCTCCAAGCTGATCTGCCAGCTCCCATGTCTCGGCTTTGTCCAGCCACATAAGAGGTGTCTCGATAACAAATGGGTAATCCATCGATAGATTAAGCGTCACGTTAAGCGATTTGATAAAAATATCCCGGCAATCCGGATAACCGCTGAAATCCGTCTCGCATACGCCGGTTACAATTGCTCTAGCTCCAATCTGCTTCGCAAGTACTCCTGCAAAGGACAGGAACAATAAGTTACGGCCGTCTACAAAAGTAGAAGGTAATCCGCCCTCCTGCTGCTCGATCGCAATATCCGATCTGGTCAGAGCATTTGGTGCCAATTGATTTAGCAGCGACATATCAAGCACATGATGCCTTACTCCAAGCTCGGTGGCAATCTGTGCGGCACATTCCAGCTCCAGCGAATGACGCTGCCCATAATTGAAGGTGACCGCTTCCACCTCTTCGTACCGTTCAAGCGCCCAGAATAGACATGTCGTACTGTCTTGCCCGCCGCTGAACACAACAACTGCTTTACCTTTTTTCATGTTTCTTTCTCCTCCCTTAGATGAGGGAGAGACCCTTCGAACAACACCCTGTACATCTGTCTCAAAACGAAAAAAATGGAATCAGAATAGATTCCAGTTCTTAGTTTTTTATAGAGGGAGTTCGCGAACCTCTCCTGAAGCATTTGCTTCAGCATTTATTCGAATGTACCTACGTACTATACCATATCTCTAGTTATCCGGCTATATACCAATTAATCGAAATCCTTGTGATACCATTCATCTTCCGGCAGTCCTAAATCCTCACCAGAGAAGCGTTGTTCACGGAATGGATCGGCATAGTTATGGAAGCCATTTCTTTCCCAAAAGCCCGGACGATCTTCCTTCATAAATTCAATGCCCCGAATCCACTTCGCACTCTTCCAGAAATAAAGATGCGGGACAAGCAGACGAAGCGGCCAGCCATGCTTGGCTGTCAAAGGCTCTCCATCAAAGCTATGAGCAAGAAGAATATTCTCATGCATCAGATCCTCAAGCGGCAGATTCGTCTCGTAATCCTGATCGGCATGGATCATGACATATTTTGCATCAGCTTTCACACCAATCAACGACAGCAAATCAGTAAACCGTACACCTTCCCACTCCGTATCCAGCTTCGACCAACGGGTCACGCAGTGAATATCATTTCTCTGCTTAATCTGCGGGAGTGCCATTATCTGCTCGTATGTAAAAGTCTTTTCCTCTTCTACCTCGCCAAATACGCGCAATGTCCATTGTGACATATCGTACTCTGGAACATCTCCTTCATGCAGAATCGGAAAACGGTCTGTCGTGGTTTGACCAGGTGGTACCCGGTGTGCCAGCTCAGGAGCGACATTCGCCTTGAGCGCCGGAGCTTTCTTCAAACGTTCTGCTTTCTTACTTGTATTATTCATGTTGTTCCTGACCTCCTGAAAAGAATGATCACACAAACAGCTAAGATTAGACGGTTCGTGATGATTCTTACTTCGTAAGCATAAGCTAATGTTCTTCTATTCTACTATAGGTTATAAGATAAGACTTGCGGCGTTAAGCTATTGACACCATTTTGTAACAATGATAATATTTCCATACAATTCCGACAGGATTAATAGTATTAAACATCTACATAACACTATTGGAGGTTTTGAATCATGAAATTACGTAACAAATGGCTCCTCTCAGGCTCACTGGCATTATCCCTTATTTTCTCTTCTGCTCTACCCCTGTCAACGGCAAACGCTGCTGCGGTAAAATCGACGGCCGTTCAGCAATCCTCCCAATCATCCTCAGCAGAATATGAGCTGTTCCTGAAAGAAAAGTTCGGCATCACCTTCCAAGCTGGATCGACTATTACTAAAGGACAATTCATTCAGCAAATCGCCGATATTCTAGGCCTTGAAGCAAGTGAGGCAAAACCAGCATTCACCGACCTCAGCACTTCCAGTCCTTATTATTCATCCGCTGCAGCATTATATGAGCAAGGAATAATTACTTCATTAAAGGTTGAACCTGATCAGCCGCTCCAAGCAACAAGTGCCATCTATATTGCCGTGAAGGCTGCCGGACTTCTAGAGCTTGCCCATTCTTACCCACAAAATAAAACAACCGATGCTCTGAAACAAATTGGCTATTCGCCAGCTGGACTTAGTCTGTCAGCTTCACAAGAGCTTGCAGCTGCTGTACATAGTGGTTTATTGCCTACCTCCCTTTACAAAGAAGTAAAAGGAAAAGCAGCTTCTCCTGAACTAGCAGAAACGCTGCTCGTTCAAATTCTTTCTATTAAAGGAGACTATAAGCATTATATCGGTTATACAACCGATGCCGATATTTACGGGAAGCTTGCCGATGCTTATGATACTTCTGACCTCATCCAATCGCCTGAGCTGCAAACAGTCGTGGACACCGCACTGAAACAAAATCTCGTTACCGGCTACAACCTGAAGGATGAACGGTATGATGCCAACTTTGTTGAATCTTTATCCCTTACCTACGGACACGATAATCTGAAGCACGCCGTTCAATTAATCGGACTGCTTCGGAGCGAAGGGATTAGTGCCAAAGTACAGTTGGAGCCTAAAACTTCCGCGTTCATCTATTTGAAAGAATGGGGCGAGCCCGTGCAATCGGACAATTATAAGGTCGTACAAATTGAGAATGGCAATTATATCGCCTATGCGAAGGAATATGATCTGAAATTCGAATTCAACAACACAGCCGACAAAGCCCGCTTCCAGCCGATTATTTTGCAATATGCGAAAAAGAACAGTGAAGATCAAACCGGACTCATCGCCAGCTCCTGGTGGCAGCCTCTTTATTATTCCTTAACCAACTTGGATGGTTATGTACAAATTACGAATAACAAAATTACTGGCCAAGGCCACTATTATGCGCAATCCTTCTCGTTAAACGAGCAGTCCGCCGCAATTGTAGAAGGCTTCAAAAAACTTGGTAATGATTTAACGATACAATCCTATACGTTCTGGGTCGACAAGCCATTCTTCAACTACTTAAATGGTGAATCTTTATAAAAAAAATCCGAACTAATAAAGTGGCCATGCAGTTTTGAACCTGCACGGCCGCTTTTCTGTTCTATTCTTGTGTTACATCACTCTTCGGATCTAAATTATTCGACATCCGGACGAAAATATCGATAGCTTTCTCCATATCATTAAACTCAAAGCCGTCAAATAACTTAAACATAATGCGCTCACGCATTTCCATCACCTGATTTTCCAGCTTGCGGCCTTCATCCGTAACACTCAGCATAACAATACGGCGATCGAACTCACTCCGAGAACGTTCCACATATCCGAGCTCAATAAGCCGATCGGATATTCCTGTAACCGCACCACTTGTAATCCGCAGCCATTCCGCCATCGCTGAAGCTTTCTGAGGACCATGCTGGGCTAGAATAATAACCATCTTGCCCTCTGTCATCCCTAGGCCGTGAACGTTAAAGCGGTTATATTCCGCATTAATCAGTCTACGCAGCTTACGGAATACATCATCCATCTCTCTTAGTTTCTCGAGTTTCACCTGATCCTGGTCCATCCATCCACCCTCGCTAATACGTTCATATCTATAAATATACCGTTTTTTAAACGTATAGCCAAGTACAGCCTATGAATAAAGCAGCATCACGGGCTCTTTATGAAGTAAAATGCTTCTTGCGCCATTCCAAATGAATCGCATTACTTCCTGAAGCGGCCACGCAGCAGTCGATGCGGCGGCTGCAACAAGACCGTAACGCTGTGTCTCTGACACACCTATGACAACTTGATGTGCTCCATATATCGATGGCAGTTCCTCCACAAGCTGCTTCATAGACTGAATATGCGATGGTGTTAGTCGATCGGTAAATAAACAAAACGTTGCGATATGGGTCATCTCATCCCAGCTGCCAGGTGAGGCAAGCTTCTGGCTTTCTGGCACAATCCGTTGACGCTGTGCATAAATCAGTTCATGGCCATAATAGACGGTTAACGCATTTCGGAACTCCGTATATTGAAACATCTCCTTGCGTAAAGTACGGCCCGGGCATAATATATCTGCCTGCATCCAAACTGCACCTTGTCCAAGATAAACATTCGTATCATTATGAAACCTAGCCTCTTTATACAGCATCACAGGCTCCGGCATATGCTCTACAATAGCATGATCAGCAAGGTGGAAAGTCTGATTGATAGAGGATCCGACCGTTAGGCTAGGGTGAACCTTCATATAGGATTGAGTAGTAATGAAGCTATGTGTGGAGCTGCCTGCCTTCCACTCAAGCTCGTAACAATCCCCCTCAAGTAGTCCCGGCGAAGCATCCATGATGATCACACCAAGCTGCCCTTTAAGTGGGAAGGTCTTAGCAATTTTAATCGGCGAGGTATGGTACTTATCGGCGAGGGTAGTGACACCATCCGTATAGCGAAACGAAGCGCGCAGCACAGTTGCTGCGCGCCTTTCGTTTGATGTCTCCATCATCCTTAATGATTATGAGGCATTGCGCCAAGCTGAACGATATGCGTATGCGCTTCGCCACGTGCATGCGATATCTCATGCTCAAGCCAACCAACTATTTCAGCTACGCCATCGCCGCCAAACATATTGGAGAAAACAAACGGACGATCGCCGCGCATCCGCTTCGAATCGGTATCCATGACTTCGAGGCTTGCCCCTACATAAGGAGCCAGGTCGATCTTGTTAATAACAAGTAAGTCCGAGCGCATGATACCAGGTCCGCCTTTACGCGGAATTTTCTCACCTTGGGCCACGTCGATAATATAGATGAAAAGATCAACCAACTCCGGACTGAAAGCAGCTGCCAGATTATCGCCGCCGCTTTCAATAAAGATCAGATCCAGCTTCTCGAACCTGCGCTGCAGCTCTTCAATTGCTTCGAAGTTCATCGACGCATCCTCTCGAATCGCCGTATGCGGACAGCCGCCAGTCTCTACCCCAAGAATTCGCTCTTCCGGCAGGACACCTGTATTGACCAGGATTCGTGCATCTTCTTTTGTATAAATATCATTCGTGATAACCGCAACACTGTATTTTTCGTGAAGCTCCCGTGACAACCGCTCAACAAGCGCTGTTTTACCTGAACCAACCGGACCTCCGATTCCAATCCGAATCGGACGCGACGCGTCGATAACTGGTTTTTCCCATTCCTTATGTGTATGACCTTGACCTTGGCACATAATGATACCTCCCCTAATTGGTTAAGACATAAATAAGCGGGAATACAGCTGTTCATGCCTAATCATGGCGAGCTCGGCCATCGGCATATTCGAATAAGCCTCTTCCGGTTCTAAAGACATTGCTATTCCTGACGCTTCGTCTGTTAACAGCGACAGCTTTGCAATAAGTGATTGCCCTTCTGTCTGTCCGATGGACATCAGACGCAGGGCGCTGTTCACACAGGTTACAATACAGGTGTACAAATACCCCTGGATAGCCTGCTCCTCCTCTACTCCCAGCCGCCAGCACACAAACCCGTGAACGAGCGGATGTGTAGCCTGGCAGTCTCCACGACGCAAAGCTTCATTTAATAACGACCAGTCAAGCTGAGGATGAATGGCAGTTGCAAGCTGCAGCAGCCGGCGGCCCATCTTTTCCATACCAACCCTTGTTTCTACGGCGATTCTCTGGACATGCACAAGCCGTTCGACAGCAAACAATCTGTCCCATTCTTCGAGCGGAGAATCACGGTAAACCGCGCGAATGATCATGGCATCTGCGGTAGCCCAGCTTTGCCGCATCATAACTGCCGCATAATCATACAGCTGCCCGCTGTGGCGGATACGTTCTTCCTGCACCATTGTCTCGAGACCAAATGAATGGGAAAAACCGCCGATCGGCAGGGCAGAATCTAATAACTGCTGCATCGCGAGCCAAGCTCCATAACTCCCCACCCTAGCAACCGCTCCTTCCTAGAACAAAAAGTAGCGCTGTGCCATCGGCAGCGATTTCGCTGGTTCGCAGGTCACATGCTCCCCGTCTACCGTTACCTTGTAGGTCTCTGGATCAACTTCAATAACCGGCGTGGCATCATTATGAATCATGTCCTTCTTCGTGACCGACCGGCAGCCCCGTACGGGTTCGATCCGTTTCTGCAAACCCAGCTGTTGATCGATACCGCGGTCAAATGCAGCCTGAGAGACAAACGTGATCGCACTGTTATAGACTGCCTTACCGAAGGAGGCAAACATATGCCGCCCAAACACTGGCTGAGGAGTTGGTATGGACGCATTTGGATCACCCATTTGTGCGTAGGCGATGCTGCCGCCCTTAAGCACCATGTCCGGCTTCACTCCAAAAAACATCGGCTGCCATAATACGAGATCCGCATATTTTCCCGCTTCAATCGAGCCAACGATATGCGAAATCCCATGCGTAATGGCCGGATTAATCGTGTACTTCGCTATATAACGCTTGATGCGGAAATTATCACTCGTTGTATCAGGTGCTAATGGTCCGCGCTGCTGTTTCATTTTATCCGCCGTCTGCCAGGTTCGAATAATGACTTCACCTACCCGCCCCATTGCCTGGGAATCGGAGCTGATCATACTGAAGACACCCATATCATGCAAAATATCTTCCGCCGCAATCGTCTCAGGGCGTATACGGGAGTCCGCAAAAGCAACATCCTCAGGAATCCGGCTGTCGAGATGATGGCAGACCATCAGCATATCCAGATGCTCTTCTATTGTATTAATCGTAAAAGGACGAGTTGGATTAGTTGAAGAAGGAAGTACATTAAGCTCACCTGCCGCAACAATGATATCCGGGGCATGACCGCCGCCAGCCCCTTCGGTATGATAAGTATGTATGGTCCGCCCGCCGATGGCCCTTAGCGTATCCTCTACAAAACCCGCTTCATTAAGCGTATCCGTATGAATCGCAACCTGTACATCATATTGATCTGCAGCGGATAAGCAGGCATCAATGGCAGCGGGAGTAGTTCCCCAATCTTCATGAAGCTTCAGCCCGATGGCACCTGCTTCGATCTGCTCGATGAGTGGTGCTGTGAACGATGCATTTCCTTTGCCCGTGAAACCGAGATTCATTGGAAAATGCTCCGCCGCCTCCAGCATTCGCCGCATATGCCAAGCCCCAGGAGTTACGGTTGTAGCGTTAGTTCCTGTAGCCGGACCGGTTCCACCACCAATCATCGTGGTTACTCCGGAAGAAAGTGCCGTCTCGATCTGCTGCGGACATATAAAATGAATATGGGCATCGATGCCGCCAGCCGTAATGATCTTCCCTTCACCGGCAATGACCTCCGTACTAACCCCAGCTATCATGCCAGGGGTGACCCCGTCCATAATATCCGGGTTGCCAGCCTTGCCAATCCCAACAATGCAGCCATCCTTGATACCGATATCTGCCTTCACTATACCCCAATGATCAATAATGACTGCATTCGTGATAAGTGTATCAAGCACACCTTCATCCCGTGTTGCCCCGCTGGACTGCCCCATACCGTCGCGGATCACTTTACCTCCGCCAAATTTGCATTCATCGCCGTATACGGTATAGTCCATTTCAATCTCGGCCCAAAGCTCGGTATCTGCCAGCCTTACCGCATCTCCTGTTGTTGGTCCGAACATAGCCGCATAACGCTCTCTGTCGATGATACTCATCCGTCTTCCCCTTCCCATGAAATGAGACGTGCACGGACTTCTTCCGGCATCGCACCAGCTTCCGCCTTTCCTTGCGACAACCCGTTTAACCCGTAGGACAGCTTGGCACCTCCAAGCTCAACAAGCGTTACCGGCTTTTCTTCCCCGGGCTCGAACCTTATAGCCGTACCTGCTGGTATATGAAGTCGCATGCCAAAGGCAGCTTCGCGATCAAAGGATAATGCCCGGTTTACTTCAAAAAAATGAAAATGAGAGCCGACCTGAATCGGACGGTCACCGGTATTGACGACAATCGTTTTCGCCGTCCGGCGTCCGGCATTCAGCACAATTGAACCAGGTGTAACCCTGTATTCCCCAGGTATCATGCAAGCTTTCCCTCCTAAAAAGAATTGCGAAGCAATTCTTACTTCGAAAGCATAATCTTAAAGAATTGCGAAGCAATTCTTACTTCGAAAGCATCAAGCTTAAAGAATTGCGAAGCAATTCTTAACTTCGAAAGCATTAGGCTTAAAGAATTGCGAAGCAATCAAGCCTAGCTGGAGATCGGATGATGAATCGTAATAAGCTTCGTTCCATCCGGGAATGTCGCTTCAACTTGAACTTCGCTGATCATTTCCGGTACTCCACCCATTACATCCTCTCGCTTTAACACGGTTGTTCCAAATTGCATTAATTCCGCTACAGTCTTACCGTCACGAGCACCTTCCATGATCTCGGAGGTAATAAGCGCTACACTCTCAGGATAGTTCAGCTTTACACCACGCTTCATCCGTTTTCTTGCCAAATCTGCAGCAATCGTAATCAGGAGTTTTTCCTTCTCGCGTTCTGTTAATTGCATGCTTCCACCTCTCCCAAGTGTATTAGTTCCATTATAGACAGCTGCCAGTATGAAGTAAATGAATTTGTGTTAGGTAATATGACATATTGTTGAATGGTCACCTTGGTACATTTGACAATCTGGTGAATTCCTTACTTATATATGACATAATCATGTCGCTTTTGATAGAATTTTGTCAAAATATGAAAAAACCCGCGAGTTTGACCTCGCGGGTTTCGTTTGTATTTTTATTAGACTATTTCTTAGCTACATATTTGCGGATATCGAAGGCTACTGCAACAACGATAATTGCACCTTTGATAATCAACTGCCAGTAAGGGCTGATACCGATGAAAGTCAGACCGTAGTTGATAACGGTGAAGATCAATACACCAGCGATAACGCCTTTCACTCGGCCTACGCCGCCTGTTGTCGATACGCCGCCAACTACGCAGGCTGCGATCGCATCAAGCTCATACATGTTACCATAGTTGTTTGTCGCGCCGCCTGTACGCGCTGCTTCCAGAACACCTGCCAGACCATACAAAGCGCCAGCAATACCATAGATCCACATCAAGCATTTTGCTACATTAATACCGGATACGTGAGCAGCATGAATGTTGCCGCCAATCGCATACATGTTTTTACCAAGAGTTGTTTTATTGAAAGCAACCCATACGATGAACGCAACGAAGATTGCAATTAGTACAATGTAAGGCAAAGACCAGTCGCCATTACCGATTGCACCAGTACCTAAATCACTGAAGTCACTGCGAAGACCGCCGATAGGCTGCGATTGGTTAGGCTTCATATCGAAGTACAGCGAGTTCGCGCCGTACACGGCAACCATCGTACCAAGCGTTGCAATGAACGGAGGTACATTAAACTTCGCAACGATAACACCATTAATCAAACCAACAATCAGACCTACAACGATTGCAACCAGGATTGGAAGAAACATTGGCAGATACGGCAGATCAGGGAAAAACTTATTCGCATATTCCGGGTTTTGAAGCATCGATGCGGATACAACCGCCGTCAGACCCACAACGCGGCCGGCTGACAAGTCAGTCCCTGCAGTAATCAGGATGAACGCTGCACCAAGTGCGATAATCAATCGTGTCGACGATTGGACGAGCATATCTCTAAATACGGTAACGGACAAGAAACTCGTGTCCATAATAGTAATAACAGCGATCAAAGCGATCAGCACGATCCAAATCGCGTTTTGTGAAAACATACTTTTAGCTCTTGAACCTCTTGTTGCTTCCATGAGTGTTAGTCCTCCTTCAAATCCTCATCATTAGCCTGTCTGTGCGGCCAATCTCATAATACTTTGTTCTGTCGCATCCTTGCTGTCGAGGATACCGGTTGCACGGCCCTCGGACATAACCATAATCCGGTCCGACATACCAATGAGCTCAGGCATTTCAGACGAAATCATAATGATGCTCTTGCCTTGCTTAGCCAGATCAATAATGATCTGATAAATCTCATATTTCGCACCGATGTCGATACCACGTGTCGGCTCGTCCAACAGCAGAATGTCCGGATTCGTCAACAGCCAGCGTGCAAGAAGCACCTTCTGCTGGTTACCGCCCGACAGATTACGGATAAGCTGATTAACAGACGGCGTTTTCGTTCTGAACTTCTCAACGCCTTTCTTCGCTTCATCACGCATCTTCGCTTCATTCAAGAAGCCCATCGGTCCTTTGTAAAGGCCGAGGTTGGCAATCGCTGTATTTTCCGTAATCGACAAGACTGGGAAAATACCGGTTACACGGCGTTCTTCCGTTAGAAGGGCAATCTTATGCTTCTTAGCATCGATTGGATTCTTCACTTTAATTTCCTTGCCGTCTTTGTGAATGACACCGGATTTCACCGAACGAAGTCCAAACAGCGCTTCAATCAATTCTGTACGCTGCGCACCTACAAGACCGCCTACGCCAAGAATCTCACCTTTGCGAAGCTCGAAGGAAACGTCTTTGAACGATTTAGGATTCGTTGAAGTGAGGCCCTCTACTTTGAGCATTACTTCTCCTGGCACGTTAGTACGCTCAGGGTAACGATCGGACAAATCACGGCCAACCATACGCTGAATGATCATGTCGATCGTCAGTTCAGGAGACGGCCATGTCCCGATGTATTTACCATCACGCATGATCGTTACATCATCGGAAATACGCAAAATCTCTTCCATTTTGTGCGAAATATAAATGATGGCTACGCCGCGTGCACGCAGCTTGTTAATAATCGCAAACAAATGTTCAACCTCATTGCCTGTGAGCGATGAAGTAGGCTCATCCATGACGATTATATTCGAGTTGAACGATACAGCCTTCGCAATTTCAAGGGATTGAATTTTGGACACCGACAATTCGCCGACCAGTTGGTTCGGATCAATGTCCATGTTCAAATCTTCAAACAATGCGATGGTGTCTTTATACATCTTTTTATGGTCTATGAACCGAAACGGGGCTACGCCCATCATCGGAAATCTGCCAAGCCAAATGTTCTCCATCACGCTGCGCTGAGGCACTGGATGAAGCTCCTGATGAATCATTGATACGCCGCTGTTAAGAGCGTCTTTTGAGTTTTTTATGTCTGCCTTTTGTCCATTTAAGTAAATCTCGCCTGCATCCGGATGATAAATCCCGAACAAGCATTTCATCAGTGTTGATTTGCCGGCACCATTCTCACCCATCAAGGCGTGTACCGTACCCGGACGAACTTTAAGCGTTACATCATCAAGTGCTTTAACACCAGGGAAAGTCTTAGTAATATTGTTCATCTCAAGCAAATAAGGATGCTGCTCTGCCATTAATATAGCCTCCTTTAATCCGGCTCCCATCCAAGAAGCAAGGTACAAAAAAACAGGGGGACAACGGAAGTGCTGTCGTCGCTCCCTGTTCTTCGTTATTTTTTATTTTTAAGTTGCTTAATTAAGTTGCGCGAATTACTTCGCTTATTTTGCGCTTTAGCGACAAAATCAGTTTGTATTAAATTAAACTTATTTTGCGCTTTCTTGCGTTACCTTTTGGTATGGAATCCAAACATATTTGCCGTCTGTGATGTCATAGCCAGTGTTTTCTTTTGTAGGAGTCTCGCCAGCTGCCAGAACTTTCATCAGCATAACTGTTGCTTTACCTTGGTTGTCAGCATCGTTCAGAACAGTACCAAGCATTGTGCCGTCTTTCAGAGCTTGCATAGCAGGGTCAGTTGCATCAACGCCTACAACCGGCATTTTCTTGTCGCCTTTGAAGTAGCCTTGTGCTTTCAGAGCTTCGATAGCGCCGAGTGCCATGTCATCATTGTTTGCGAGAACGGCTTCGATTTTATCACCATGGGAACCAAGGAAGGCAGCCATTTTCTCTTGGCCTTTTACGCGATCCCACATAGCTGTATCTTCAGCCAGCTTTTGAACTTTAATGCCAGCGTCTTCGATCGCTTGAACGGAGAACTTCGTGCGAAGCTCAGCATCTTGGTGACCCGGCTCGCCTTTCAACATTACGTATTGCAGTACGCCGTCGCCGTTTTTGTCAGCTTCAGGATGAGCTTTCCAGTAGTCAGCTACGATTTCGCCTTCCATTGTGCCGGATTCTTCTGCTTTCGCACCTACGAAGAATGCTTTATCCCATTTCGCAAGGTCATCAGCCAAAGGCTCACGGTTGATGAATACAACTGGAATGTCAGCTTTTTGGGCTTTATCGATAATAACGCCTGCTGCCGTACGGTCAACCGGGTTAATCGCCATCGCTTTAACTTTTTTCGTAATAAACAAGTCAACTTTATCGTTTTGTGTCGGTTGGGAGTTTTGGCTGTCTACGATATCAACCTTAACATTGCCTTCAGCCGCTTTGCTGATGGAGTTCCGAACGCCGCTCATAAACGTATCGTCGAATTTGTAAATCGCTACGCCTGTTTTAGGAAGGCTTCCACCTGTGGAACCGCCGTTATCCGAGTTCGAGCAACCTGCTGCTGTAAGTGCTACTGCTCCCGCAACTAGAGCTACTGTCCATTTTTTCATCTCTGTATTACCCCCCGAGTGAATTAAGTAATGCGAGCTTGCCGTTTGACTTGCTTGCTGCATCCTTATTATGTCGAAATTTGAAATGGATTCGAATCTAATATTCTCATCTTTTTTATTAATATTCTCATCACTTTCATATTACTGAACGACAGGGAATAGCAGCTTCTGGTTATCCTTCCAGAACATGTTTTTCTTGTCGATCAGTTTCCGCTCAATTTCAACCCGGGAAGGGACTTTATGCCCAAGCGCTGCTTCCATTGCGTATTTGATACCTAGATAACCCATGCTGAACGGATTTTGAACAATCAGCTTTTGCAGTTGGTTGTCCTGCATCATCTCGAGCAGTTCCGGCGAGCTGTCAAAACCAATCAGCTTGATCCGTTCGCCAGCCTGTTCTTTCTTAAGCTCCATTGCCGCCCCAATCGAGGATACGATGTTAATGGCAACAATGCCGTCAAGCTTTTGCTCTTGAAGCTCCTTGCTGACTGAAGCACTGCAGCTGTCATGATCACCCGAGCACATCACCCGGTCTACGAGATGGATATCTGGATGGTTAGCCGCAGCGTCCCGGATGCCTTGTTCCCGGAGCCTGCCATTAATACCCGCAGCCGTATGTGTCACAATGGCTATATCCCCTTGCCCATCAAGCTGATTGGCCAGCTCGTCGAGTGCCTCTTTTCCCGCCGTGTAGTTATCCATTCCGATATAAGATTTTGTTTTCCCTGATGTGAGTATGCTGTCGATTGCAATAACAGGAATATGCCGATCCGCAGCTGCTTTCAAAAACGGACCAAACGACTCATCATCACTCGCCGCTAGTACAATTGCATCCGGTTTTGTCTCCAAGGACTGCATCGCAGCTTGAAGCTGACCTTCTATATCGCCCTGATCGTAAGAATTGGTTACATACATCGTAATACCAAATTCCTTCACAGCTGCTTGTGCCCCCATGGCCACGTTCTGCCAATAATCACCTTCGTTAGACCGCAAAATAACTTGAATGGTCATATCCGAAGTTCTCGATTTCCGCTCCAGAAAACCTGGATTAAAGGCGGATAGAAGCAGAACAGCTGCCGTAACAAAAATCAGGATGCTTATAATAACCCTTCGTCTCCGGTTCATTCTGCCTGATCCCTCCCTTCAGCCTGCTCCAGTTCCATAGCCGGGAATCGGATCGTTACCATTGTTCCTTCCTCAAGTTCGCTGTCGAAATGCAGGCCATACGTCTGTCCATAAAATAATCGGATCCGCTCCTGCACGTTCGTCACGCCTACTCCTGAACCTTTTGAACTAGTGACTTGGCCTGTCATTACCTGATTAAGCCGTTCCTCACTCATCCCAAGTCCGTCATCACTTACTTCAATAACAATGTCTTGACCATCAAGCTTGACCTTCACCTTAATATGGCCTTTATCAACAGAAGGCTCAATGCCATGTACAAGAGCGTTCTCAATTAAAGGCTGGATGATCAGCTTGAGGGTTGCATAATTCAAGACAGCCTCATCCGCCTCAATCGAATAATCAAATTTATTCTTGAACCTCATTTGCTGAATAACGAGGTAATTTCGTGCATGCTCAAGTTCATCAGCTATCGTAATAACACTTTTGCCTTTGCCAAGGCTGATTCTGAACAGCCTGGACAACGAAGTAATCATCGTTGTTACTTCTTCGTTCTTGTTCATCCCGACCATTCGAACGACCGAATTGAGTGTGTTGTACAGAAAATGTGGATTGATTTGGGCCTGAAGCGCTTCAAGCTCATACTTCCGTTTGCTCTCCTGCTCTGTAACGATCTGTCTCATGAGCTTCTTAATTGTGCCAATCATAATATTAAAGCGGTCAGCCAGCTGCCATACTTCTAATGGACCTTCGCCAATCGCTGTTTGTTCGAAATTGCCATGCTCCACATTTTTCATCGACAGCTCCAATTGTTTAATTGGCCTCGAAATACGCCTTGAAACTATGCTGGACAACAGCACAACGATAAGGATTAAAGCAAGAAGAAGCTGAAACATAGACCGATTCAGCTCCGAAATAGACGTCATGGCTTCATTTTTGTAAGACACCCCTACAACCTTCCAACCTACATTGCCAATCGTCTGCACACTTATGATTTTCGTATCATCCGCGGTTCGGTCGATAAAGCTGCCGTATGTATGCTTCAAGGCAAGCTCAACATTCTCATCCTTTAATCCCGCATAGATGAGCTGCAGCTGCGGGTGATAAACAATATTGCCTGCCGATTCATCCAGGATATAGACATAACCCTTTTCACCCAGGCTGACCCGATCCGATAATTCATCAATTGTGTTAAAGTTCACATCAAGAAGCAGTACCCCTTGGATGGACTTGCCATTATGATTAATGGTAATACTCTTGCTCAGTGAGACGACCCAGCGGAACTGCTCCTTATATAAATTCTGCACATGCGGCAGCGAGATCGACAGATGACCTGGGGTATCCAGCGCACTTTGGAACCAGCCTTCGGATCTTACATCCAGCGCCTGCTTCATCGCGACATTCGGTAAATCCATCACAAGCTGCCCTTTCTCATCAAATAAGGCAAGTGATACCGTATCTGCACGGGTAGACATCATCGTCTCTAATTGACGTCGTATAGTCTCCGAATCCACATCTCCACTCAGGCTGATCGTATGGTACATCATATTGAACAAATCTGCGGTTGCCTGCACATTATTTTCAAGACTATAACTAACTTGATCAACAATCTGCTGAGAGTTACGGAAGGCATTCTCCTCAGCAGTTGTTGCGAAACGGCCGTATAACACAGTACTTACAACGATAATGATGAAGACCGAGAACAAGATGATGGAAACAGACAAAATGTATTGAATACTCTTGCCGCGCATCATTTGGATGACTCCGAAAGGGCGTTACGATACTCTTTGGCAGATACACCTTCATATTTCTTGAAACAGAGGCTGAAATAATTCGGATCGGCAAAGCCAACCTTATCCGCAATCTCGAAGGTCTTCATTTCCGTTGTCCGCAAATATTCTTTCGCTGCCTCCATCCTTAGCTGCAGCAGATAAGCACCGTAGGTCAACTTCACTTCTTTCTTGAACAAACTGCTGAAGTATCCCGTGCTAATGTGCAGATGTGCGCAAACAACAGCAATCGACAGCTCCTGGTCGCCAAAATGGGTCTTCGTGTATTGAATCGCTTCTTCAACGATATGTTTGTACGAGCTTTGCCTGCGGCTTACAATCCGGCTGCGTACTTTTCCGCATAAGTCAGTAAACCATGCTTTGGTTTCATTCAGCGTATTCAACTTTTGATACTGATTGAGTATACCTGCTCCTCCTGCAAAAATAGGGTCAGTTCCGTCATCTATCATCTTGGATAACTTAATGATGGCCGTTACCATCTCCAGTAAATAATGCTGAAAGTCATGTACGGGAGCCTGCACCCGTGAGATGTTGTCAAACAGCTCATCAATAACATCCGACAGCTCTTGCTCTGTCCCAAGCTTGATGGAGCGGACCAGGTTCTGCTCCTTCCACTCATCGAAGATCAGCTTTTCCTGTACACGCTCTTCCATATCATCAATGCAAATAATTTGGTTCATGCCAAGAATACGCCGGTAATCAAGCGCTGACTCAGCCGCTTCATACGAATATTTCAAGCTGCGGATATCCTGCGTAATCGTACCAACTCCAATCATGATCGGGAGCTTTAAAAACTTTTCTATACTTTGCAAAATTTCTTTCAAAGCATTCTGAGTCGTTTCCATGACCAATTCGCCATTCGCATCAGGGCTTACGGTAAACAGGACAACTTGATCCTGATGAATAAATACTTTACCAAGCTTATCCCTCATCCATATTTCACTAGCTATATTTGTGATTGAAAACAGCTTCAGGTCTAGATCCTTTATCGAGGAAACAACATGATGCGGATCCTCCCCCTCTTCAGGCTTGTCCGAATGAATCACCGAAATAATAGATACAAGATAACCTTCGCCTTCCAGCTCCATACCGTATTTGTCCGCTTTCTCACGGATGGCTGCTATCGATTGATGGCGAGTTATTAAAGAGGACAGAAATTTCTCACGAACGATTGGCAGCGTTGTACGGTAATGCTCCTGCAAGAGCTCGATGTTATTACGCATCTTCCTCTCTTCATCCATTCTGCGTTTCACTTCCAGAACCGTCTCCGTTAATTGCTGACCCGAGAACGGCTTAAGCACATAAGCTTCTACCTGAAGATTAATGGCTTGCTTTGCATATTCAAACTCATCATGCCCCGTTAAAATAACAACTCGGGTGATTGGATACATTTTTTTCACCCAGTCCGACAGCTCGAGTCCATTCATATAGGGCATGCTAATATCGGTTATGAGCACATCGGGCTCCATTTTCTCAACTAACTCCATCGCTTCCTTGCCGTTACCGGCTGTCTTCACTTCAGAGAAGCCGCAGCTTTCCCAATCGATCTCCATCATGAGACCTTCTGTTACTTCCGGTTCATCATCGACGAGCAGCAATTTATACATGATGTGTTGATTCCTCCTTCATAAAACCGCAGTACTCATTTTGCCACAAATAGTTAGCCGATAATAAAAAAATGTCGAAAAATGTAGACAACATGGGCGTAAAGACCATAATAAGCGCAATTTACGCTGTTTTACAAGCATTTACGGCACTTCCCGCCTCCTGCTCCGGTAGCCAACGTTTGTCCGATATGTTAAACTCAAAGGTATGACATTACATGGGAGGGACTAGCATGGCGCCTAAGAAAATGAGATCTGATATGATTAAAAAAGGATTTGACCGCGCACCTCACCGCAGTCTTTTGCGGGCTGCAGGCGTAAAGGAAGAAGATTTCGGCAAACCATTCATCGCGGTTTGTAACTCTTATATTGATATTATTCCAGGTCATGTTCATCTCCAGGAATTCGGTAAGCTGGTTAAAGAAGCCATTCGTGAAGCAGGCGGCGTACCGTTTGAATTCAACACTATTGGTGTAGATGACGGTATCGCGATGGGTCACATCGGAATGCGTTACTCGCTTGCAAGCCGCGAGATCATTGCTGACTCCATAGAAACAGTAGTTAACGCACACTGGTTCGACGGCATGGTTTGTATTCCGAACTGTGACAAAATTACACCAGGTATGATGATGGGTGCCCTTCGTGTTAACATCCCAACCATGCTCGTTAGCGGCGGACCAATGAAAGCAGGCAGAACTTCCGACGGCCGTGCAATCTCCCTGACCAGCGTATTTGAAGGCGTAGGCCAATATATCGCAGGTACGATTGATGAAGTAGGTCTTACTGAATTGGAACAATTCGGTTGTCCAACTTGCGGATCTTGCTCCGGCATGTTCACTGCAAACTCGATGAACTGTCTGGCAGAAGGCCTTGGCCTTGCAATGCCAGGCAACGGTACGATTCTTGCTGTATCGCCTGAGCGTAAAGAGTTCGTTAAAGAATCGGCTCGCCAGCTGATGAAATTGATCGAACTTGGCATCAAACCACGTGATATCGTTACAAAAGAAACAATCGACAACGCATTTGCTCTTGATATGGCTTTGGGCGGTTCAACAAACACTGTTCTTCACACGCTTGCTATTGCGCATGAAGCTGGCATCGAATACCCAATCGAACGTATCAATGAAATCGCAGAACGCGTTCCGCATCTTGCGAAAATTGCTCCAGCATCTGATTACCACATCGAAGATGTTCATGTTGCAGGCGGCGTAAGTGCCGTTATTAATGAGCTGCTCAAAAAAGAAGGCGCAATGGATGGTACACGTATAACTGTTACTGGTAAAACACTTCGCGAGAATGTTGAAGGCTGTGAAATCCTAGATACAGATGTTCTCCGTACAATCGACAACCCGCATAGCGAACGCGGCGGTCTGGCTGTATTGTTCGGCAACCTGGCTCCAGGCGGCTCGATCGTTAAAGTCGGCGCTATCGACAAAGTGGTTGGCGGCTATCATAAAGGACCTGCTATTTGCTTCGATTCCCAAGATGATGCTCTTGCAGGCATCTCGAGCGGCAAAGTAAAAGAAGGCCATGTAGTTGTTATTCGCTACGAAGGACCTAAAGGCGGTCCAGGTATGCCAGAGATGCTTGCTCCAACATCGCAAATCGTTGGTATGGGACTTGGCACAAAAGTCGGCCTCATCACTGACGGACGTTTCTCGGGCGCATCCCGCGGGATCAGTATCGGTCACGTATCTCCGGAAGCGGCTGAAGGCGGCCCAATCGCCTTCGTTCAAGACGGCGACATCATTGAGCTGGATATGAACAATCGTGGAATTACGCTGATGATCAGCGACGAAGAAATGGAAAAACGCCGCGCCGCATGGCCTGGCTTCGAACCAAAAATCAAACGCGGCTACTTAGCTCGTTACTCGCACCTGGTTACAAATGCTAGTATGGGCGGCGTAATGAAAATGTAGTTTGCAGAGTGAAGCAGCTTCCTTTGGGAGCTGCTTTTTTTGTTTGGGATGGTATTGCTATTGCACCACTCCGCAGACGTCTATCTCTTCCGATCACTGTTGGTTCCAGATTCCACTGAATCAACTTGTAACAAGTTGGAATCTGGGAACCAAAGGCGAACGCTCCGCTTCTCCAGAGATAGACGTCTGCTCCGTTGGAGCACACACCAGCCAAAACAAACAACAGCTCCCCTTTCCTGCCCGCTGACTTCGTCTGCAAACAGGAAAGGGGGAAGAAGGAACAAAAAGCCGAAATAAAAAGCCGACAACTGCAATGGAATTGTCGGCTTTTTATGGACAGAACAATTTATATTACGGATGGGTTGCTTTCTAGATCAGAAGCCTCATCAATGGAAGGTGAAGACTTAGCGGCGGCGACTTCCTGATGTGGTTTGACGTCTATTGCTGCAGGAGCGTTCACGGAATACATCATCAGCCGTTCAATAGGCATAAATAGCATATGTGGGTTGATCGTATCCCTTCTTGCTTTACCTCTTGAGTTACGCTGCTTATTGGTAAGTACTCGCGTTAGAATCCGCAAGTAAATTCGTGTTGTACGAGCGAATAGACCATCTGGCATCGGCACAACTTGGAACCCTAATCGATCGGCACCACGATGGATCATCGTTACGCCATATAAGGAGCGTGCTCCTGCTGCTTCCGGATCATTCGCCAGTTCACTTGCCAGAACTGGCAGTGCCTGCTCAACTTCCCGAAGCATCCGGATTCCGGTTGCGAGAGGCGAACTGGATGTGGCTGCAATCGTCGATAACATTTTATTATCGAAATGCAGTTCAACGACTTTATCCCCTTTGTTCAAATAGCCGTCATCCGCAAGTTTAATTGGATCCCCGTTATACTTGATAATGCGGTAATGGAAACAATGGTTATCTTCCCCAACATGCTTAAGCCGGAAAACAAGATGGAACAATTGCTCATACAGGAGCCATGCTCCAACGATTGTTTTTTTCCATACAGAACGTTTGGACGTTTTCTCTGACAATTTAATCATCTCCGCTATACCAACAAACCGGTATCCTCGTTTTGTCGCTTCTTCCATGTAGGCTTCCAGTGCAATCAGCATATTCGCTGGTGCAGTCGGGTCAGCCCCTGGTGTACGTCCACAGTCATGAAGGAGCAGCACTTCTCCAGGACCAAGCTTTTTCATCATTTTCTGCTTTAGCTGTTCGGCTCCAAGCTTTACATTCCAGTCACCAAACAAAGCTGACCATAAGATGAGTTGCATCTTATTCCGATTGGTGAAATCAAAAATATTAATGATCCCCCAAGGCGGCCGATAATAAACGGAACGGATTCCGGTTGCTTCCCGTATTACGTCTGAGGTACGCGCAATCTGATTGCGCACCGTCTTAGGTCTCATAAACCAATTGGTCTTATGAACATAATTATGAATACCGATAATATGACCTTCATCATGCATTCTGCGCAGTAATTCCGGATGCTTCTCCGCATGCGAGCCAACGACAAAAAAGGTTGCCTTCGCCTTATACCGTGCAAGCAGATCAAGCAGCTGCGGCGTATATTCAGGATCCGGTCCATCATCAAAGGTGAGTGCGATTTCGCTCGCGACGCGGCCTTTCTTAAACACACGGAATCCGAAAACACGGCTGATTAGTGCAGGAATAAAGGCGTACAAGGACAAGAAGTAAAATGCCCAAAGCAGCAATTGTAACATTTTGTTTTCCCCACCGTTTATGAATGTAATAATAAACACGATACCTTTAATTGTACCATATGAGGATTAATAATAGGCATCGTTTTAGAAATTATAGTACAATCACTACAAGGATATGATTCCTTATTCGAGAGGAGATTATTGCATGCTTCCGTTTTATAAAAAATATTGGCGTACCGCATTCGACATAGCGCTTATTGCACTTACTGTATTCTTAGTGATGGCTGCTTTTAGTTATTTGTACAAAATCGCAACTCCAATCTTTTTTGCCTTTGTTATTTATTTGTTTATCGAGCCGCTGGCCAGACGCCTGAACAAAATAGGCATTAAGAAGTCTATTGCATCAGGCATATCCGTTCTTGTGTTCTCACTTATTATTTTGGGCATTTTTTCTGGACTAGCCTATGTGATTACGAGCCAAGGCACTGATTTCATCAAAGTCAAATTACCGTATTATCAGGAGCTCTTCAAGGAGCAGGTGCAGGATGATTCAAGCGTATTCCAGCAAAAGCTTCAGGCACTGCCGCCGGAATGGGTCGATAAGCTTACGGAATACATAAACGGAGCAACTGAGTATTTGCCGAAGCTCGCCAATATTATTTTTACTGGCTTGGTCGGATACATCTCATCGTTCTCCACGTTTATTTTCAATTTTGTAATCGGTATTATCTTGGCCTATTTCCTCAGCATTGAGATTAAGATGTGGAAAAAAACAGCCAATGAAAAAACGCCAAACACGTTCAAGAAGGCCTTCTTTTTCCTTCGTGAGAATGTATTTAAGGGAATTGGCACTTACGTGAAAGCTCAAGCGAAAATGATGAGTATTACATTCCTCGTTATTTTCGCAGCGCTTCTTGTTTTACAGGTAGACAATGCTTTCGCGATTTCCGTAACGGCTGGTATCTTTGACGTACTGCCGCTGCTTGGTGTAAGTACCTTGTTTATCCCATGGATCATTTATCTGTTCCTGGTTGGTCAAACTTCACTTGCCGTTTGGCTGTCTGTCTTGCTAATCGTTGTTGTTGTCACACGGCATATTGTTGAACCGAAGATTACCGGTGACTCACTTGGCGTCTCGGCGTTCACGATGCTATCCTGCATGTTTATCTCTCTTCATCTGTTTGGCGTTGCTGGTGTTATCCTGTCGCCAATCATTATTATCGTCATTAAGTCGCTGTTAGATCAAGGCTTCTTCCACCGCTGGATTCGTACTCCACAAGGGGAATATGATGAACCTGCTGCTACAGTGGAAGAAGTTACGGACGGTCAGCAGCCGTCAACGGGCGTGTAAGGCGAGAATATCCATGACACCGCGAAAAAGCTCCGTCGCCTGGTTACTGCTTCCAGGCGGACGATTCTCTGCCAGCACAGCAACCGCATAGCGCGGCTTCTCGGCCGGACCGTATCCCGTGAACCATTGGTTCACGCGAGGCGCTCCGGCCTTTGTTATTTCGGCGGTGCCGGACTTGCCGGCCACCGCCCACAGCCCTTGGCGGATCGATCGACCGGTTCCGTGGTCGACGACCGCTTCCATGCCGTGAAGCAGCTTACGCGCAGTGGCCGGACGAATCCGGCCGCTTTCCGCAGGAGCGCCCTTCGCGGGCAGCGATACCATCCGCTGGCCGTTGGCATAGCGGATCTCCTGGACGAGGCGCGGCTCCATCACGCGCCCGCTGTTCAGCAGCGTGACGACCAGATTCGCCGCCTGCAGCGGCGACATCAATACATCACGCTGCCCAATGGCGGATTGCGCCATAACGCCTCCATCCGCCTTAGCCTTTTCCGCCGCCGTGAATAACCTGCCGGCTTCTTCCTCCCCAAGCAGCCGGAGGGGCTTATAGAACGGGCCAAATGCCCGATTCGAATGCCAGCCTGCTTGCTTCCCAACACCTAATGCAGCAGCTGTTCGTTCCAGCTGCTCTGCGGTTAATCGTTCCGCAATGGTCGCAAATACGATATTACAGGATTGGGCAAGTCCCTCTCTCAGAGTTAAAGTGCCATGACCTCCCTCTTTCCAGCACGACAATCCATATTTACCGTATTCCCCATTACATGTGAATCTCTCCTTTTCGCTCGTTACTCCCGCTTCCAAAGCTGCAGCTTCGGTAACCAGTTTGAAGATGGACCCGGGAACTGCAGCTTGAATCGCATGATTGGCCCATTTCTTCTCATCACCCAGTTCAAGCGGCTTCATCTGCGGCCTGGAGATCATCGCTATTATGTCCCCATTACGGGCATCAAGAACAACTACTGCGCCTTCCTTCAGAGACTTCTCATCCACAAAAGCTTCAATCTGATTTTGCAGCTCCAAATCAAGTGTAGTCTGAACCTGCAGCGGATAATAAGGATTCCCTGGTTCCGTAATCCGGTAATCAAGCCCTAATAACGGTCGATTATTGCCATCTGTAAAATACGACACAGATGTCGCTCCTGCACCGTGGAGTAAATCATCTAACGATCTTTCTAGACCAGATCCGCCGATCTGATCATTTTTGTTCCGTTTACCTTTCTCTAACTCCTTCGAATAGACAAGCTCCAAATGCTCCGGATGTTGGCTGATATAACCAATTGCTTGCTTCGCAGCAAATGTCGTGAAATACCGATTACGATAAGGGAGTGCTCTCACTCCATTCAAATGCAGCTGCGCTAGCTCCTTAAGCTCCTGATCTGTTAATCGGTAAGGCAGCTTGTCCTTTCCTTTATGCCAGAAGGTTGGCTCACGCAGCTGCTTCCACCAGCTGACGAGTTCCTGTTCCGGTACATGGAGCATCGTTGACAGCTTCTTAACAGCCTGCTGCCACTTCTTCTCGCCAACAGCATCCCGATTCTTCATGTTCACTGGAAATAAAGCAAGCGTATAATACGTCTCCCCTGTAATCGGCTTGTTATTCCGATCTAGAAAGTCTCCTCTGCCCGTATCCAGTACGAGGTTTCGCTCACGCTGCAGCACAGACATCCGCTTCCAATTGCTGCGGCTCATTGCAGAAGTTGTGCTTTTATGCCCATAGCCCGGTGTTAGCTGCAGCCAGGCAAGTCTGGCAATATATCCTGAGAATAATAATAGAAATAATAAACCGATAGCAGCTGCCCGTCTCTTCATGCAAAATCCTCCAGTAATGGTCCGATAGCTACATTATCGCCTTAGGAGAGCACAAAAAAACCGTCCAAATGGATCTTCATCCATTCGAACGGCTTTGCGTTTATTCCATTAATCAATTTTGAAACGGGACAATGATTCCTTAAGTCCTCGGGATACGGCATCCAGCTTGTCGGACAAGTTAACAAGGCCGTTGCTGATACTGAGCTGCTCTGAGCTAAGCGATGCAACTTCCTCGGACGTTGCCGAAGATTGCTGTGCTACTGCACTTACATTCCCCATCGCTTCTGTTAATACAACTTGAGATTGATCAAGCATATTGATGGAATTCGTAACCGAATCCAGCTTCTCCACGAATTGTCCCATTTGGTTTTGAACCGTCAGGAAGATTTGATTCGCTTCTTTAACGGATCCAATCTGCTCTTGGAATAATGGATAAGCATCAGATAATACAGTTACTGTCTCATCGATCTGTGTCATGATCGTTCCGGTAATTTGACCTACTACATCAATCGATTGACGGGACTGGTCAGCAAGCTTGCGGATCTCATCGGCAACAACCATAAAGCCTTTGCCCGCTGCTCCAGCACGAGCTGCTTCAATCGTTGCATTAAGTGATAAAATGTTGGTTTGCTTCGTCAAATTGTTCAGTACGTCCAAGATTTTCACAATGGAGCCTGTGCTCATCTTCAAGCTGTCCACTTTCTCTACCATGGAGCGAGTCATCTCTTCGGTCATGCCGGTTTTCTGAATAAGAAGCCCCATGTATGCTGTACCCTGCTGGCTCGCCTTCTCCACTTCACCCGCGGATTCAACCATATGACCGGTCGCTTCCATAACGGATTTCATCTGTTCATTAATGTTGCTCGTCAGATCACTGCCTCTTTCCGCCTCAACTGCAAGGCTTGAAGCACCACTTGCGATCTCTTCTGTAGCTACAGAAATCTCTCTTGCGGAGATCGCTGTTTTCTTCGATACATCTGTCAGTTCACCAGCAGTAGAAAGAACATCATCTGCCGACTTCGTCGTTTGCTGTGCAAGTGCTGTAATTTGAATCATCATTTTATTAAAGCTGTCGCCAAGCTGACCAATCTCATCTTGACGCTTCTTCATATTCGAACGAACTGTTAAGTTGCCGCGTTCGCCCTCATTCATCAGGTTACGCATCGCCATAAGCGGCATCGCAATTGTCCGGATGACTAATATACCAATGGCAATTGCAATAAACATCGCTACAAGTGCGATAATCCATGTCATCTTATTAATAATAGCTGCGTCCTTAACAAGCTCATCAACCGGGATTGTACCTACCAGCTTCCAATCTACCGTATCCAGTGTCTTAAACACGGAGAGTACTTCTTCACCGTCAGTCGCTTTCTCTTTGAGCGAGCCTTCCGGATCAATATTCAGCTTCACGATATTGCCTTTGCCAATCAAGCTGTCATCCTGGGCTGCAACATACTTATTGTCTCTGTCCACAAGAGAGATCTTGCTGCCATCACCAAGGGAAACATCCTCGTATTGCTCACGGATATCCGACAAGCTGAGCTCGAGCAGCAGCATATAAGAAGCGGCATTCGTTGTTGTATTATTCATCTGTCTGCTAAGTCCAATAGACGGAAGCTTGTCTGTAGTACCAAAACCTGTAGGCTGCGTCTCAATCCAGTTTACGCCGCCTTTTGACGTCTTGGTCTTCTCGAACCAATCCGATTTCATCAGATCAGGTGCTACTGCAACAGAAGCCGTTCCGTAGGTAATAATCGGAAGCTTATCATTCAGTGGAAGCAAGTAAGCACCGATGATTGTCTTATTGGCCATTACTGCATTTTGCAAGCGGTCACCTAAATTCTTCTCCGCCTCAAATAAATCAAAAGCTTCTGTGCTGTCTTCTAGCTTAGACACAAGCGTATGGAATTCCTTATCAATCATCATCTGCATCGACAGGTCTTCGTATGTTTTGAGGACAATATCAAGGTTAGCGGAGGCCTGAACAATCGTTTGGAAGCTGGCGCTTGATACCTTGTCTTCCACTATCGATTTCGTCTTCGAATAAGCCATTTGACCTACAACAAGTACACATGCAATGATGCTGATAAAAATAATTAAGAACAGTTTTGTACCTACTGATTTGAATGGATTCGAAAAGATTGAAGTGAACGTTTGTGTCACTTGTTTCGTTGTCTGTGCTGCTACCGCCTGCGCTTTTGGTTGCGCTTTCATTTTCTGCGGTTTATCTTTTGCTTTTTTAGGTTTGTCCGTTTTCGTCATACAAGACACCCGCCTCTTTATCATTATGTGGTTTGTAATCATGATGGTCTAATTACCCAGAACTAGTGCTATTACCCTATTACGTATGTACAGTCCTATTATTTTATATCGGCATTAAAATGTCAATTGATTAGTAGATTTGTCTAAATTTTTTTCCAAAAAACAACAAGGGAGGACATATGTCCTCCCTTGTTACCATTATTCGCCTTGTTTTGCAGCAGTTTGATTGCTTTTCTCAATATTATTCAGATGTTCTTTGTAGGTTTTTGCAAATAAATGCGTCTGGGTGCCATCTTTTTTTGTGACGTAATAGAAGAATTCATTTTTCTCCGGATATAACGCCGCTTTAATCGATGCGATACTTGGACTTGCAATTGGCCCCGGCGGCAGTCCGTTAATTTTGTACGTGTTGTACGGACTATCGATCTGCAGATCCTTCTCCATTAAGCGTTCCTTTGGCTTGTCCAGCAAATATTGTACGGTTGCGTCGATCTGGAGCGGCATCCCATCAGCTAGACGATTGTAGATGACACCTGCTACAACTGGTCTCTCTTCGTCTACAACAACTTCCCGCTCCACAAGTGAAGCAATAGTGAGCAGCTGATGAAGGTTCAGCTTCCGCTCAGCGAGAACTTCCTGCCAATTCTCAGGCAAAGAATCCAGCTTCGTATCCAGCTCTGCCATCATTCGCTTCAGGATATCTTCCTCCGTGCTTCCCTTCGTCAGCTCATAGGTTTCAGGGAATAGATAACCTTCCAGCCGGTGATGAAGCTTATCATCTGTCGGTATGGATTTGACAGCTGCCGCATCGCCCCAATTTGTTGTCGAATCCGCTAGAGTCAGGAATTTAGTCCGGTCAATCAGCTTCTCTTCGGCCAGCTTATCCGCAATTTGCAGCAAGGTATAGCCTTCCGGAATGGTAAACCGGATCATTTCCTCCGCTACCGTATCGCCACTGTTCAGCTTAGCGATGATTTCATCGTTCTTCATGCCTGGTGCTAGGTCATAGATACCTGCCTGGAAATGTGAGCCTTCTTTTTTGGCTTTCAAATAATATTTAAACAAAAAGGAATTCTTAATTATGCCTTGCTCTTCCAAAGTATCTGAAACCTCAAAGGCAGATGCGCCTTTTGCGATTTCGACCCTTTTGATTTCGCCTGAAGCCGTCGGCTTTAACCCGTTCCATACATACAAAAAAACACTGCCTGCCCCAATAATAAGGAGCGCTAGAAGTGATAGAACAACCCACAATGCAATGCGGCCTGCTCGGGGTCCAGATTTTGAATGCTGCTGTCTAGATTGCGCCAACCTATGTTCCTCCTCAAAAGAATTGCAAAGCAATTCTTACTTCGTAAGCGTAGACCTAAAGAATTGCTTTGCAATTCTTACTTCGTAAGCATAAACCTAAAGAATTGCAAAGCAATAAATCATCATAATCATCCATTTTTCGCCAATAATTTCCTTTGAACACCGAGAAAAAGAGCGGTGTGAGCCGCTCTTTTCTTATTGCTTATGCAATTAAGGCATTTCGTCGTTTGCAAACAGAAGATCATCATAAGCTTCTGAAGCAAGCTCCCACTCATCGTCGTCCTCAATCGTTTCAAGCTGAGGCTCGCCGTTATCCGTCAAGATAACACGGAACAGCTCGACCTCCTGCTCTTTTTTCATGGTTGACGACTGCAAAGCGGCATAGACGTATGGACCGAGCTGGAACTCTGCCTTGATCTCGAACTTGTCGAGACTTCCATGTTCAGAGACCAGCTCGATCACATCGCCGAACACTTCCCGTAGCCGCTCTTGCGGCACAGGAACGATGCGCTCATCCGACATTAATTATCCTCCATCTCACCCAGAAGCGTGTTGAAGGTTTCTTCAACCATGTTCCACTCTTCTTCGTCTTCAATCGTGTACAATTTTAGGTCGTCGCCTTCTTCTTCATAACGGAAAGCGTATACTTCATCTTCCTCGTCATTTTCGCTTGCAAGAGGAACAACCATCATATATTTCGAATCAGAGCCATCCACTTCAAACTTCATGATGACTTCGAATTCTTCTTCGTTGCCGTCTTCATCCGGAATATAAATAATTTCCGGTTCTTCGAACTGCAGGTCATCCTTTGTCATCGTAACCCTCACCTTTTCGTTTTAGAATCGAGATAATTTTGCAAAATGAGCGTTGCCGCCATTTTGTCGATTACTAGCTTTCGCTTCTTCCGGCTAACATCTGCCTCAAGTAACGTTCGTTCGGCAGATACCGTTGTCAGCCGTTCATCCCAAAGGTGAACAGGCAAGTTTAGTGTTTGCTGAAGCTGCTCTGCGAATGCCATACTAATCTCGCCGCGGGGGCCAATCGTATTATTCATATTCTTCGGCAGTCCCACAACGATTTCGGTTACTTCATGTTCTTTCACGATCTCGGCGATGCGAGTTAATTCGCCACCATCCCGACGCTTCTGGACAGTCTCTAGCCCCTGCGCAGTCCAGCCGAACGCGTCGCTGACCGCAACGCCGATGTTGCGGTCACCGTAATCCAAACCCATTGTCCTCATGATCTGTCCGGCTCCCAATATATTATTTCTTGTTGTTCAGATAAAACCGGACAAGCTCTTCAATGAGTTCATCACGTTCTTTCTTGCGAATCAAACTTCTTGCGTTGTTATGCCGCGGAATGTAGGCGGGATCTCCGGACAGCAAGTACCCAACAATCTGATTGATCGGATTATACTCTTTCTCCAGAAGCGCCTCATGCACCGTAAGCAAAATGTCTTGTGAGGAAGATTCCAACCCTTCCGCTTTCACATCAAACTTCATCGTGTTGTCCATGGAATTCATCGCCAGCACCTCGCTTTCCAACCGCATTTATTATCTAGTTTATTACATTTACACTGATATCATATCACATTTGATTGGTTAAGAACCAGTTCTTCAGCAAGTTTCAAAGCTTCCTCAAGCTTCGAAGCGTCTTTACCGCCAGCTTGGGCCATATCAGGACGTCCGCCGCCGCTGCCGCCGCAATGTGCCGCTGCTTCTTTGACGATTTTTCCTGCATGGAAGCCTTTCTTCACCAGATCTGCGGATACAGCAGCAACAAGGTTTACTTTGTCCTCCTGTACAGCGCCAAGAATGATAACAGCCGAAGGCAGCTTCAGCTTAAGTTCGTCTGCAATACCCCGAAGCGCGTCCATCGTAGGTGCATTTACTTTTGCACTTAATACCGTTACGTCGCCAACTGTCTTCGCGTTTTGCTCGAGCGAACCTGCTTCAATGCGGCTCAGCTTCGCCTGCAGCGATTCATTCTCACGACCCTGCTCTTTCACTTGTGCGAACAGAGCTTCGATACGTTTAGGCACGTCATTGTTATTCGATTTGAGAAGCACAGAAGCTTGCTTCAAGAGATCCAGTTGACCTTCCATAAAGCTGTATGCATGGCGGCCAGTTACCGCTTCAATCCGGCGTACACCAGAACCGATACCGCTCTCGCTAATCAGTTTGAACAAGCCAATCTGGGAAGTGTTCGCTACATGGCAGCCACCACAAAGCTCAATGCTGTAGGATCCTACTTGAACGACACGTACAATGTCGCCGTATTTTTCGCCGAACAGTGCCATAGCACCCATTGCTTTTGCATCAGCGATTGCTTTGCTTTCAATAACAACTGGTGTTGCAAGCCAGATTTGCTCATTTACCTTACGCTCGATTTCCGTTAATTCTTCCGGAGTAATGCTGCCGAAATGCGAGAAGTCGAAACGGAGACGGTCAGCCTGTACAAGTGAGCCTGCTTGGTTAACATGGTCGCCAAGCACTTCCTTCAATGCTTTATGAAGCAAATGAGTTGCCGTATGGTTCTTGATTACATCCTCACGAACAGAGCGAGTAACAACAGCTTCTACTTTCTCACCAGAGCGAACCGTGCCGGATGAAACAACCGCGTGATGAACGCTTTGGCCATGCGGCGCTTTCGTTACATCTTCAACCTGCAGCGTAAATCCATTGCCGATGATTGTTCCTTTGTCACCAATCTGGCCGCCGCTCTCTGCATAGAATGGCGTACGATCAAGCAATACGAGTACACGGCTGCCTTCACCTATGAGGTCAACTAACGAATCTTCATGGACAATAGCTGTGATTTGGGCTTCTGTTACCAGTTCATTATAGCCAACAAATTCACTTTTAACCGTAAAGTCAGCAAGCGGTCCTCCTTGTACATTCATACCGCCAGTTTCTTGACGTGCAGCACGTGCGCGTTCACGCTGTGCTTCCATCGCTGCATCAAAGCCTGCACGGTCAACAGTCATTCCATTCTCGGAAGCGAAGTCTTCTGTTAAGTCAAACGGGAAGCCAAACGTGTCATAGAGTCGGAATGCATCTTCGCCGCCGATTTCGGTTGTACCTGTTTTACGTGCAGCAGCAACCAGATCAGACAACATTACCAGGCCATCAGACAATGTTTCGTGGAAACGCTCTTCTTCTGTACGGATAACACGTTCGATGAATTCGCGCTTATCGACAACCTCTGGATAGTACACGCCCATTACTTCTCCAACAACGGAAGTGAGCTCGAACAGGAATGGACGATCGATTCCGATTGTTTTCCCGTAACGTACAGCACGGCGAAGCAAACGGCGGATAATATAGCCGCGGCCTTCATTCGAAGGCATAACGCCGTCACCTACTGCGAAAGCAACAGTACGGATATGGTCAGCAATAACTTTCAATGCAACGTCATGCTCTTCGTTCACATGATATTTAACGCCTGCAATCCCGCAAGTACGTTCAATGATTGGCATGAACAGGTCCGTATCGAAGTTCGAATCTACATCTTGCAGAATCGAAGCGAAACGTTCGAGACCAGCGCCTGTATCAATATTTTTGTTAGGAAGTGGTGTGTAGCTGCCGTCCTTGTTATGGTTGAACTGCGAGAATACAAGGTTCCATACTTCTAGGAAACGTTCGTTCTCGCCGCCTGGCCAGCATTCTGGATCACTAAGGTCACCGTATTTGTCGCCGCGGTCATAGAAGATCTCTGTACAAGGTCCGCAAGGGCCTTCGCCGATATCCCAGAAGTTTTCCTCCAGCTTGTAGATCCGCTCAGCAGGAAGGCCGATTTTCTCATTCCAGAATTGGAATGCCTCTTCATCCTCCGGAAATACCGTTACGGACAAGCGATCAGGATCGAAGCCAATCCACTCTTTACTCGTCAGGAACTCCCATGCCCATGTAATAACTTCTTCTTTGAAGTAGTCACCAATGGAGAAGTTGCCAAGCATCTCGAAGAATGTATGGTGACGGCGAGTCTTTCCGACATTCTCGATATCATTTGTACGAATACATTTCTGCGAGTTCGTAATACGTGGATTGTCAGGAATGACACGTCCGTCAAAATAAGGCTTAAGCGGAGCCATGCCTGCATTGATCCAGAGCAGAGACGGATCGTTATGCGGTACGAGCGATGCGCTTGGTTCGATGTGGTGTCCTTTGCTTTCGAAGAAGGAAAGCCATTTGGACCGAATTTCACTTGCTTTCATTTTAAAACCTCCAATTGAATTTGAAATAAGATCAGCGTGATGGGCACTGCGAAAAAGGTTGAGCTTTCGGCCACTGTTGTTTTTGAATTTCTTCATTTGAATTAATTCAGTGGGTGAAATTCAAAAACAAAGGCGGGCGCTGTCGCTCCAAAAGCTTCAACCTTTTTCTCCGTGCTTTCCACTCTGAGGTCTGTTTTAGAACATAAAAAAGTCCCTGTCATTAGACAGGGACGAATTCATAATCGCGGTACCACCCTGGTTATTGCCCGGCGTCAACAACGAGTAATCCTCGGCTGCGCTTAAAGCAATCTCCTCAATAGACGATAACGGGTCTTCCCGGTGAAGTTCATTCACACTCCGAAAGTAGCATTCGGCCATTCTTCGTCCTAAGAGCCTTTACACCCAACGCCTGCTTAAGGCGAAGAAGCTCTCTCTCTGATTGACGGGCTATGGCTTACTTCCTTCCATCAACGCTTTACATGTAATAGTTGCTGCAACTGTCTAAAGTATATCGGTCAAAGGGTTGTCTGTCAAATGGTCTTTCGCCTGACGTAATAAGCAAAAATATGCTGAACGATGACTTTTAGTGCAGCGAAGATCGGAACCGCCAGAATCATACCTACAATACCAGCTACTTCTCCGCCTACGAGCAGAGCAAATATTATGGCCAGAGGATGAATATGTAGCGTTCGGCCAACAACCTGCGGAGAGACGACATTGCCTTCAAGGACTTGGCACGACATATTGACGATCGCCACAAGCAGCACCATTTTCAGCGAAATGGTTGAGGCTACTAGCAGAGCCGGTGCAGCGCCAAAGAAAGGACCAAGATACGGGATGATGTTGGTAATGGCAACTACACTGGCAAGCAGCAATGGATACGGAACACCAATGATAATGTAGCCGATATAAGCGAGAATACCAACAATAATACAGACGATAAATTGTCCTCGAATGTAACTTCCCAGTGCTGAGTCAATATCCTTGAGAAGCCTAACCGTATGCTTCCTGTGAGACTTTGGCACATAGGTAATGACCGTCCGTTCGAACAGATCAAAGTCCTTCAAGATATAGAATGCAAGGAATGGAATGATAAAGGCAATAAACACCGCATTCACAACAGATCCAATATTGTTAATGAAATGGGTTACGGTCTCCGAGAGCTTCTTCTCCATTTGGAAGATAGACTTATTTAATCCTTCCCGGATACTGTCCGGCAGAAAAGAATTATTCAAATCGGTAACAAGACTCTCTGCTCGAATGGTCAGGTCAGGAACATGACGGTTCAACTGATCCATCTGTTCTTTGAACATCGGAATCAGATTGACCAGGATAACGGCAAGCGCCGCACAAAATACCGCATAGATAAGCAGCACCGCAGCCGTTCGCGGCACTTTGCGCTCATGTAATAAAGTAACGATCGGATTGAGGACATAAGAAACAATCATAGCAATAATGAATGGTGCAAGTATCGCCTTAAGAAACGCATACAAATGCATGAAAATCGGCTTCACAAGCAGCAGTAAGTACAAAGCTAAGAGCCCCATAATGATATATACCAGCCATACAAACAGACGGCTCTTCATTAACCGTTCCACCGTCTTCACCCCCGCTTGTTTCATTACCATAAGCCATTGTTAACCAGAACAATCTGCTTAAGTATATGTACAAGCGGTCCATTTCATCCATAGATGAGAAAACACGGCAAAAAGGACGGCATACGCCGTCCTGAAGTAATAACATTATGAAGCCGCTAATTAATTTGAATTTGCGGCATTTCCTCTTCGAAGAATAAATCGTCGAGCGAACTAAGTGTTCCGTCCTCTTCTACTTGATAGACCGACATCTTCTCACCGTTCACTGTCAGCTCTATAAAGCAGCCCCAGCAGTAAAACTGATGGGAACCGATCTTACCAATATCCTTCGAATTGCAATTGGGACATCTCATCATCTTTCATTTCTCCCTATATGTCGAATTGGAAGCTGCGACAGGCTCCAATTCCGCTTCACTGACAGCAGGAACGATAATCGCGTCTTCCCCGAGCAGCACGGCATCCGGATCCTCCGGGGCTTTGAGCCATTTGCGCCCTTCCATCAGATCCGATATAAAACCATCCGTAAGCTCATAGCCTACTATTTGTGTACCCTGAAATGGGTAAAAATAAACATCCGATACTCGACCAAGCTGTATTCCTTGCACAGTAACAACCGGCAATTCCTTCAGTTTGACCACACCGGTGTCAAAAGATCTCCCAATCTGCACGGGTTTAACCGATTGAATAGCAGATTCTCTGGAGATAAATACGGCATCCTCGCCGCAGGTTAATACTTCTGCCCACTCCACGATTTTCACAGATGACGAAAACCATTTTGCGCTCTCTACGATTAGACCAATCAATCGCCAATGTTCATCGAACCAAGCGTCTTTTACGTTGCCGACATGTTTGCCGGAATGAATAACAAGCACTGGCAGTCCGATTAATTGCTGGAGTTTGATCATGGCGCTTCAAGGGCCCCCTATTGGTTGGTACGGATACGCTCCACGATTGTCGCGATTTTACGTGCAGCGTCTTCCAGTTCCTCCACAGTATTCCCCAAACCGAAGCTGAATCGTACAGCAGAATTCAAACGTTCCTCCGAGAGAGCCATTGCCTTCAGTACATGCGATCGTTCCAATGAACCCGACGTACAAGCAGAACCGCTGGATGAAGCAATCCCTTCCATGTCGAGGTTCATCAGCATCGTTTCGGTATCGATCCCCATAAAACTGATATTCACAATTTGCGGCAAATGATGCTCGGCATTCCCGTTCACAACGATTTCTGTTCCTTTAAGCCTGCTCTTAAGCTGTTCTACCCATTCTGTACGCAGCTTGTCCAACAAAAGTTGCTTGTTTTCACGATTGTTCACACAAATTTCAACAGCTTTAGCGAAACCGATGATGCCAGCGACGTTCTCCGTCCCTGCTCTCCGCTTTCGCTCCTGTGATCCTCCGTGTGCAATTGGCTCAAATGGCGTTCCATTAGCGATATATAAAGCCCCTACGCCTTGAGGACCGTTAATCTTATGTGCGGAAAAGCTCATCAAATCAACTGGCATCTCAGATAACCGGTATTGAGCCGTACCAAAAGCCTGCACGGCATCTACATGAAACAACACGCCATGGTCATGAGCAATTGTACCAATCTCTTCGATTGGCTGCAGTGTACCTACTTCATTGTTGCCATGCATGATGCTGATTAGTGCCGTATGTGGTCTAATAGCGGCAGCCACTTCTTCAACAGAGACACGACCGGTGTGGTCTACTGGAAGATATGTAACTTCATATCCCGCTTCGGCTAACGCTTCACAAGTATGAAGCACCGCATGATGCTCGGCTTTAGATGTAATGATATGGTTTTTACCCTTTTTCTTCATCGCCGCTGCTACACCGATAATAGCTGCGTTATCACTTTCCGTACCGCCGGAGGTGAATACGATCTCAGAGGGCTTGCAGCCAAGTGCAGCAGCAATCCCATCTCGAGCCCGATTCACCTTATGCTTAGCCTCACGCCCGAAGGCATGCATACTGGACGGGTTGCCGCCGGCACCCGTCATCACCTCTATCATGGCCGCCGCCACATCTGGATGCATCGGCGTTGTAGCTGCATGGTCAAAATAATATTTTTGCATACGAATCCCTCATTAAATATAGAACATATAACTGTCGTCAACACTTGCAGCCTGATAAGTCACCAGATCAGCGAGTGTTGTTGAATCAAGCACACTTGCGATACTGTCACGAATCCGGAGCCACAAATCACGTTTAGCCGGATCATCCTCTTCCGTGAAATCAACCGGAGAGATTGGACCCTCCAATATACGAATCACGTCGCCGGCAGTAATGGTTTCCGGCTCTTTGGATAAAATATAGCCGCCATAAGCGCCGCGAATACTTTTAACAAGTCCAGCATTACGAAGTGGTGCAACCAATTGCTCCAAGTAGTGCTCGGACAGTTGATTGCGTTCGGCAATACTCTTGAGTGAAATCGGGCCTTCGCCAAATTTCCCCGCAAGCTCCATCATAATGGTTAGGCCATAACGGCCTTTCGTCGATATTTTCATATTCGGGCACCTCTCTATTGTTAGTTGTTCCATTCGATTGTACGTATGTGTAGTATATCTTTTGTTTAATTACGGGTATTCCCATATTATATCTATGTTAACACATCATATTGCGACTTGCGAGAAAAGGATTGACTTCTCATGAAAAAGTTTTATGTCTATGTTACAATAGTACGAAGTATTTACAAGGGCAATTGCCCTTTCATTTTAGAAGCGTGAAGAACAAGGCGGTGCATGCAAATGGTCAAATCTATTCAAGAAACTCGTGTTGTAGTCGGAATGTCCGGCGGAGTTGATTCCTCCGTTACGGCTCTGCTGCTAAAGCAGCAAGGCTATGATGTGGTTGGCATATTTATGAAAAACTGGGATGATACCGATGAATTCGGGCATTGTACAGCGGAAGAGGACGCTGAGGATGTACGCCGGGTTTGTGATCAGATTGGCATCCCTTATTATACGGTAAACTTCGAAAAACAATATTTCGATAAAGTGTTTACTTATTTCCTCGACGAATACAAACGCGGCCGGACACCTAATCCGGATGTCATGTGCAACCGGGAGATTAAATTCGGCGATTTCCTCAAGAAAGCAAATGAGCTTGGCGCGGATTACCTCGCAACCGGCCATTATGCCCGTGTTGAACGTACACCAGACGGCGAGACTAAACTTCTGCGCGGTGTAGACAGCAACAAAGACCAAACCTATTTCTTAAGTGCGTTGAATCAAAAGCAGCTTGAGAAAGCAATGTTCCCGATCGGGCATCTTCCGAAGCCGGAGGTTCGCCGTATCGCCGAGGAAGCTGGTCTTTATACCGCCAAGAAGAAAGACAGTACTGGTGTCTGCTTTATCGGTGAGCGTAATTTCAAGGAATTCCTCAGCAACTATTTGCCTGCTCGTCCAGGTGATATGGTCGACATCCGGAGCGGTGAAGTGAAGGGCCGCCATGACGGCTTAATGTATTACACACTCGGCCAGCGTCAAGGACTTGGCATTGGCGGCTCCGGCAATGGCGAACCATGGTTCGTAACAGACAAGGATCTAGAGCGTAATATTTTGTATGTTGTGCAAGGCGAGTCGCATCCAAGCATGTACTCGACTGGTCTTACAGCAAGCGGAATCAACTGGATTGCTCCTGGCAAGCCGGATGTAACCTTCCGCTGCACAGCGAAATTCCGTTACCGTCAACCGGATCAGGGCGTAAGTGTTACCCTTCATGCTGATGGTACAGCTGATATCATCTTCGACAAACCGCAAAAGGCGATTACGCCTGGTCAAGCCGTTGTTTTATATGACGGAGAGCTTTGTCTCGGCGGAGGTACAATTGATATCGTACACAAGATTGATGAAGCAGCCTTTGAAGCTTTAGCGAAATAAGAATAATAAATCCCCTTGCGCCAAACGCAAGGGGATTTATTTATGTTTTATGCTGCCGACCAGCAGACATCGAGCCAGTACCTGCTGTCCCAGATTCTTTTCCCTGTCCCGGGTGTACTTGCAAATTTATCTTTTGTACGATAACACGGGAAATTCGCAGATGATCCGTCTCCTCAATAATGAAGACGTACCCTTCCCCATACTCAATCCGCTGCTGATTCTTTGGAGGAATCTCAATCTGTGAATAGATCCATCCGCCTATCGTATCATAATTATCGCTTTCAATATCAAGCCCGAAGTAGCTGTTCACTTCCTCAATCAGCACCATGCCACTTATCGAATAAGTTGTCTCATCCCGCTTCTCGATCTCTGCACGTTCTTCATCAAACTCATCCTGGATCTCGCCTACAATCTCCTCCATAATATCCTCGAGTGTCACAAGACCGGATGTTCCTCCGTATTCGTCGATAAGGATAGCAATTTGTGCTTTTTTCTTCTGCATAAGAATAAGCAGATTACTGATCTGCATGGAATCCGGTACCGTTGTGATTGGACGCATAATTTGCCGGATATCCGTAAGGCTATGCATCGTATCCTTAAGTAAATCTTTTATATGAACGAAACCGATAATATTATCCTTATCATTATCACAAACTGGATATCTCGTATGCATTTCATTAAGCGCAATATCTTTGTTCTCATCCAAGGTCAAATTCACATATAAACAGACCATCTCTGTACGAGGAATCATGATTTCACGGGCATTGGTCTCGGCAAATTCGAAAATATTATCAACCAACGTCAGCTCTGTATTATTGATCAGTCCATTCTTGTGGCTCTCTTTCATCAAAATACGGATCTCCTGTTCCGTATGAGCCAAATGCTGCTCGGATGCCGGTTCAATGCCGAAGCGCTTCAACAGCTGATTGGCAAGACCGTTTAATACCCAAATGAAGGGATACATGAGTTTGCGGAACATAACGAGAGGCGCCGCTGTCAGCAAGGTAACCGCCTCCGCTTTACGGATGGCGATTGTTTTAGGGGCGAGTTCACCGAGGACGATATGGAGAATCGTGATAAAAACGAAGGCAATAACGAAGGAAATAGAATGGATCCATACCGGGCTGCCCCAACCAAGCGCAACAAACCAAGGTTCAATTAACCTTTTGACCGCAGGCTCACCAATCCAGCCCAAACCAAGCGAGGCCAGAGTAATTCCCAGCTGGCATGCCGATAAATAAGCATCGAGATTACCCGTCAGATGTGAAGCAAGCTTCGCCCGCAGGTGGCCTTCTGCAGCCAACGTTTCGATTCGAGTTCCTCGAACCTTCACCATGGCGAATTCCGCCGCAACAAACAGACCATTCATGAGCACCAAAAACAAAATAAGCGTCAGTTGCAGCATTAACGGAAGCGGATCACTCAATAATGTCCCCTGCCAGCCGTGCGTTCTTGCCTTGCACAACGACAGGCGCACCTCCTTCGAAAAGGAAATTAACTTCTACTACAGGTTAATCCAAGCCGCTGCTTTAAATATTGTAATCTTTAGGCTGCGGTAATTCAGTCTATTCGGATTGAATGTCTCATTATGCAGAATTAATCAGATTAGAGCTTCTCATATTGTTCAAAAAGGCAAAGCCTCAAGCTGCAGACGATCTGTTATAATGACATCAATTAATCCAATAAATGAGGGTGATCTACATAATGAAACGAATTTTACTAATCTGTTTAGCTGCCCTATTCCTTCTGCCAAGCGTCGCTATGGCTCACTCGAGAATCAGTGAATCAATGCCTGCAAAGGATGCGACCGTTACAGCTTCTCCAACTGAAATTTCCATGACGTTTAACACGAATATTGAAAATTTGAGTAAATTCAAACTCATCAATGAGACTGGCGAGCAAGTGCCGACAGGGGATATTACAGTCAACGAAGCAACAATGAGCAGCAGCGTTGCCGAACCGTTAAAGAATGGCGCTTACACGGTTAAATGGACCATTATCGGCGCTGACGGCCATGCGGTTGACGGTGAATATGCTTTTACTGTTAATGCGCCTGAAGCTACTACACCAGAAGCGACACCGGCGGTGACAGAATCGCCATCACCTGCCGCCGATGAGACTACAGCACCTGACGAGAATGCATCAGCATCACCAACTGTATCGGAAGACCCCCCTCCTTCTGCAGCGGCGGAAGATGATACAGCCAGCAAGAACAGCGATTCAAATCCTGCTATTTGGATTATTGCTGGAGTCGTTGTTGTTGCAGCCGTATTCTTCATGATCCGGAGGCGCCGCAAATGAGTTATGTTAGCGAGGCTCTTCTGTACGTCTGCTTCGCCATTCTGACTGGAACGTTTATTTTACGAGTTATTCCTGAGCATAGACGTCCGCTTATTCAAGTTCCGTCCGGATTGCTGCTTGCTTGTATAATTGCCATTCCGATTCTGGAATTCGTTCCGATCCATCAATCTGCCGTATTGTTTGCCAAAGATGTGGAGATCCCTTATGGAGAAATGGTAAAAAACATCCTGCTAGAGCTGAACAATGGCAAAGCGTGGATCTGGTCGACAGTCGCATCGATTGGCTTAGCCTTCCTGCTTGGCCTTCGTTCCTTCCGTGACGATAAACATATGCCGAAGGTCGGCTTGTTCATTATGTTCCTCCTCATCTTATGGCTTGGCTATGCCAGCCACGCTACATCGCTTTATGGCACAAAGGGCTGGCTAGTACACTCTGCCCATTTCCTTGCTGTTACAGCGTGGATTGGCGTATTATTGGCCGTAAGCTGGTTCTCGAAGGACAGCCGCAATTGGGATGCTTTCCTAGGCTGGTTCTCTCCGCTCGCAATTGGCTGCATGCTTATTACGTTTATCGCAGGCATCACGTTGATGACTTTTACAACACCGCAGTATGTCAACTCTTGGATGCTGCCATACGGACAGATGCTGCTGCTTAAACATTTGCTAATCGCACCACTATTGTTATTTGCTTATACAAACGGCTTTGGTTACCGGAAAAAGCTTAATGAGGATAGCAGCTTTAATCCAAAGCCTTGGCTGAAAGCTGAAAGCATCATCGCCATGCTGCTGTTTATCGTTACGGGTGCATTAGGTCAGCAGACTCCTCCGCATAATGTGAAAGAAACGCTGCAATCGGTCTCTCCATCAAAGCTGTTTACGACCATCTACAATGGACATTTCAGCCCTGATTTGACGTTAAAGCTTTCGATCGGTCTCGATAGTATTCTTATGCTCGCCGCCGCTATCATCATGATGGTGGGCCTCATTCGGATGTACAGGGATAACAAAGTGTATCCCGCATTCGCAATGGGACTGCTAACTTCGATATTTGGCTACTTTGCTCTTATGTTCAGTATTCAAGGATGAGATTGAAGTGAAGTCATAAAAAAGAAGCTCCTGTTCCACTATATTGGTGGTTTAGGAGCTTCTTTTTCACTATAGGAACTTATTACTTCGTAAGCTTGATTCCGTAGATTTCAGCAAGCTGATCAAGCATCAGGTTAGCTGCTTTAATACCGCCGGCTGTATTCCAGATCGCATCGTCCACACGGTAGATATGGCCTTCTTTTACCGCGCTTAGACCTTTCCAGATCGGATCATTTGTCCACTCTTGCTCTTGTGCTGTGCCTTTGCCGTCACCAGTATCATAAGTGAAGTAGAAGATACGGTCTGCATCAGCTTCTGGCAGGCGTTCCTTCGTAATTTCATCAGCAAATTGTTCTTTCGTATTTAGTGTCATCTCGTTCCGAGTAAGTCCGATTTGGCCTGCGATAACACCCGAGAATGTATCCGTGTGATAAACCCGTGTTTTTCCGCCCATAAAGCGAACGAAGGATACCGTTTCCTTCAATTTATCTCCAGCTTGCGCTTTAAAATCTTCAATACGTGCATCAAAATCAGCGATTAACTTGTTGCCTTCTTCTGTTTTACCAAGTGCTTCGGCATAAAGCTTAAAATTATCCTTCCATGCCCCGCGTAGTGTTTCCGCTTCGACCGTTGGTGCAATAGCTTTCAGCTGCTCATAAATTTCTTCATGTCTCATTTTATTTGCGATAATAAGATCCGGCTGGAGGCCCGCGATCAGCTCCAGGTTTGGCTGTCCTTCTTCGCCAACAATCTCAACACCCTCCATATCCGCTGCGATATGGTCATACCATGGATTACCTGTAAAGGATTTAACTGCGCCAACTGGCTTCACGCCAAGGGCTAGTACCGCTTCAGTGCCTTCGTTTGTAAGTACAACTACACGCTGAGGTGTACCTTTAATTTCGGTCTCGCCCATTGCATGCTTAACAACACGAGTTTCATTCGAAGCTGGTTGTTCTGCATTTGCACCAGACTTATTATTTGAAGCTTCTGAACCGGCATTATTATTAGAATTAGAGCCACAGCCTGCCGCCAATACTGCAATAATAATCGTGCAGAGCGCCAGCCAGATTGTTTTCTTTCTAGTCTTAAACATAAGTGTAGTGCCTCCCGTTGATAATATTTCTCACTTACTCACTTGCAACACTATAAAAGAAAATGATGTCAGAGTCAATAAAAATTTTGAGAACGATTCTCATATTCATTGACATGACCTGACCACTCTATTAAACTTCATTAGGTACATATTATTAGTTAGCCGTCATCCGTGAAAAAGGAGTTTGCATACAGCTATGAGACTAACAGGTTTATTCCTATCCTTTCTGCTGCTTGGTGCAGCCATTATTTGCAGTATCGCATTCGGCGTCACTGATATTCCGATTGCAACTGTATTCGACTCCATCCTCCATTATCAATCTTCTATACAAGAACAATTGATCATTCATACGGCAAGAGTTCCACGCGCCCTTATTGCAGCGGCAGCTGGGGCTAGTCTCGCCGTTGCTGGTGCTCTCATGCAGGTTGTTACCCGCAATCCGATCGCTTCTCCAAGTGTATTTGGCGTCAACTCAGGAGCATCGTTTATGGTTGTTGTTGCTTCCGGCTGGCTGGGGATAAACGCTATGCAGCCACTCACCCTTATGGCCTTGCTTGGCGCAGCCATCAGCGGAGCGATCGTATTTGTACTTGGCAGTATGGGACGGGACGGCATGACACCTATCAAAATTACACTAGCCGGTGCTTCCATTGCTGCTTTTTTTGCTTCTTTAACGCAAGGCTTTATGCTCTCCAGCGGCAAAATGTTCGACCAGGTGCTTGTCTGGCTCGTTGGCTCTGTCGCAGGACGTGACATGCATATGCTTGTTAGTGTATTGCCATACATGGCAGTAGGACTTGTCATCGCGCTGGCGCTCTCCCGCCATCTGAATGTCCTTGGAATGGGAGATGATATCGCCCAAACATTAGGTCAACGTACGGCTTATGTCAAATGGATGGCTTCTATTGCCGTTATTCTGCTTGCAGGAGCTTCGGTTGCCGTTGCTGGTCCAATTGCTTTCGTGGGTATCATTATTCCTCATATCGTCCGTTATTTCGTTGGTGCGGATTATCGTTGGGTTATTCCATATAGCGCGGTGCTTGGAGGCGTATTGCTTGTAACGGCAGATATCGGTTCCCGTTACATCGCCATGCCTAGAGAGGTTCCGGTCGGGGTTATGACAGCCGTCATCGGAGTACCTTTCTTCGTCTATATCGCGCGGAAAGGACGACAGACAACATGAGCAAATATAAAACTTTCCGATGGGACAAGCCTAAGCTATCCTATCTTCTGGAACATAAAACCTTGTGGACTGCTCTTATTTTGCTCTTGCTTTGTATAGCAGGCGCTATTCTCAGCACGGGGGTCGGCAGCCAGTTCATCGCTCCATTAGATGTTATTAAATCAATCATTGGCAAAGGCAGTGCTATGCACGATGTCATCGTGTTAAAACTGCGTCTTCCGCGTATTGTCATTGCTTTGCTTGTAGGTGCTGCCTTAGCTTCTGCAGGTGCTGTCCTTCAAGGACTGATCCGTAATCCCCTGGCCTCGCCGGACGTAACGGGAATTACGGAAGGTGCTTCTCTTGGCACCGTGCTGTTTCTCTTTTTCCTAGGCGGTCAAGTCTCCGTCCATTGGATGCCTGTCGCTGCCATTCTTGGCGCATATGCCGTTACGGCTATTCTTTATTTGTTATCTTGGAAGAACGGCGCATCGCCGCTCAGGATGGTGCTCATCGGTACCGGATTATCCGCTGCCTTTAAATCCATCTCTTATATGTTTATTATCGCAAGCCCTTATTTTCTGGCGAACCGGGCGATGACCTTTATGACGGGAAGCATCTACGGCTCCTCTTGGGAAAAGGATGTATACACCTTACTCCCTTGGCTGATCGTATTACTCCCTGCAACCTGGCTGATGGCCCGGCATGTTAATGTGCAAGCGCTTGGGGACGATGTCGCTGGAAGCGCTGGGGCGAATGTTCAGAAGCACCGGCTTATTTTACTCCTCCTAAGCGTATCTCTTGCAGGAGCAGCTATCGCTATTGGCGGTGCAATTGCTTTCATAGGGCTTATGGCTCCGCATATGGCACGGAAGCTTGTTGGCTCTTCCTTTGGCGGTTTACTACCGGTTAGTGCTTTAATTGGCGCCGTTATCTTGCTCGTATCCGATTTGGTGGCGCGGACCGTATTTGCTCCACTCGATATTCCGGCTGGTGTATTCACTGCAGCCATCGGAGCACCATTCTTTCTATACATGTTATACCGCCATCGCAACCAATAAATAAGCTGGAGGAAGACAACCATGAGCATGCTTGAAGCGAAAGGCATCGCCCTTTCTTATGGTGGAGCACACATCTTTGAACATTTAAATATAGCGATTCCCGATGGAAAAATTACCGTTCTGATCGGAAGTAATGGCTGCGGCAAATCGACACTGCTTCGTGCTTTATCCAAATTACTCAAACCAACCAATGGCGAAGTGACCTTAAACGGTAAAGACTTATCAACGATTCCAGCCAAAACGGCTGCTAAGCAGTTATCCCTGCTGCCGCAAGGTCCTATCGCACCGGAAGGCTTAACCGTACTCCAGCTCGTCAAGCAGGGACGTTATCCTTATCAAAGCTGGCTGCAGCAATGGTCGAAGGAGGATGAAGAAGCCGTGCAATCCGCCTTGCGTGCAACAGGGATTGAAGAGCTTGCAGAACGCTCTGTCTCCTCCCTGTCAGGCGGCCAGCGCCAGCGGGCGTGGATCGCGATGACACTCGCGCAGCAGACGGACATTATTTTACTCGATGAGCCAACGACTTACTTGGATCTTACGCATCAGATCGAGGTTCTGGACCTCCTGCAGGAGATGAATGAGCAGGATGGGCGGACGATCGTTATGGTACTGCATGATATCAACCTAGCCTGCCGTTATGCCGATCATATTGCAGCCGTAAAAAATGGTGTTATCTACGCGCAAGGAGCGCCTTCGGATATTGTAGATGCTTCGATGATTGAAGAGGTGTTCCATTTGAAATGTGATGTGATACAGGATCCTTTGTATGGGACACCTATGATTGTGCCCCATGGGCGGAAGAAAGCGAAGTAGCGACGGGGAGGAAGTGAATTGATACGCCATGGACAGGTATATCTCCTTACATCTGGGCGCTTTGCTCTTTCAGGAGATATACCTTTACCCTGCCGTTATTCACTTTTGAAAAAAGAAAAGAAAGAAAAAAAATAAGACAACACAAGAAAAAGGACTTCTATTACGGAGTCCTTTTTCTCGTTCCATATTTTTTCTAGAAATTAAGGGTTGATGTGCATGTTGTTTTCATGAATAATGAAGATTGGACTATTTTGAAGATGCAAAATATGTAAATCATAATAGCAATCTATCTCTGAAAAGGACTGTCGAAATGAATTCTCGAAGGCAAATTATATTTTTGACTACTTCATTTATTATAATAGCCATATTAACAGGCGCGAAGCTCGCTTTGTCTTATTATTCAACGGAAAAGGCAACTCAGACTACATTAGCTAAACAATATATCGCGATTGCTAATACGATTGCCAAGGGATTGGATACGGATACTTATGAGAAGTTTCTAGAGACGAAACAAGAAGACTCAAATTTTGAAAATATAAATAAGTATCTTGAAAGAAACCGCAAACGGATCAACGCTTTATATGTCTATACGTTGTTATTAGATAACAGTGATGTGGCCAAAGTAATGGCGGCAGCAACTCCCGAGGATACAGGTTCGTTCACTATTGGATTACCTTGTACTGTCCCTCCCAAACAAGTACAGCAGGCCAAAGAAGGACGTGTCTATTATACAGACATCATAAAAGACGCGTCTCATGGGGTATATCTATCGGTTGGTGTTCCGCTCTACAATGACTCAGGCAAACAGCTTGGAGTTCTGGCCATTGATATTGATGCCAGCAAGTTGGAATCCATCAGTGAAGAGGTCATAAACAGCAACAAGGTTATATTCACAATAGATATCTTATTTGCTATCATACTGCTGCTCGTCTTTTTCACTTTAAGAAAATGGCATAAAAACAGCGTGAAACAGGAACTACATGAATCAGAATTCGTGTATATGTCAGAGATGAGCAAGGTAATGAGCTCCATCAAGTCGAGTAGACATGATCTGATGAATCATTTCCAAGTGCTTCACGGCTTATTAACACTGAAGAAATACGACAGGGCAGCAGACTATCTCAAGGAATTGGCAGCAGAATCTAGAGCCCTGGAGTTATCCCTCAGGATTAATAATCCGGTAGTCCTGATTCTGTTCCAGAGTAAGTGGGAGCTGGCGCAATCCAAAAATATCGAACTTCATTTCGATACTGAACCCGAAGAGTACAGCCGAATCGAGTCGATGGATCTGGTGAAAATTTTGTCCAACCTGTTGGATAACGCGATAGAAGCAACTGAAGCCTATTCAGGAGAACGGGCTAGGAAGATCCTTGTTACGGCCAAGACGGAAGGCTCGCAATATGTTTTTACCGTGTACAATCCCGCTGTGCTGACGTCGAAGCAGCAAAAATGTCTGTTCCACAAGGACGGATATACGTCCAAAGAAAATCCGGATGCACTCCGCGGACATGGCCTTATGATTATTAGAAGAACGGTAAATAAGTATCACGGGGAAATTCAGTTTAAATATGAGAATGAAGTAGTAAGCATTCAAATTACGCTCTAAGTCAACAAAGAGGACCTCCCAATAAGCGGAGGTCCTCTTTGTTATTATTTCTGGCGCTTCCGAAGCTCCTGATTCTGGCGGATCTTGCCCTCCATCCCCTGCTCGGTCGCTTTGTAAATGGTTATGCCCTCTACGGTGTCCGGCAAATACTGCTGCTTCACGTAATGGCCCGGGTAATCATGCGGGTATTTGTACCCTTCATGACCAAGCTGCTGAGCGCCTTTGTAATGCGTGTCACGCAGATGCAGCGGTACCTCTGCATTGCCTGCTCCTTCTATGGCCGCCATTGCTTTGCCGATTGCTATTGCTGCCGCATTAGACTTCGGACTTTCGATAGCAAACAAGATGGCCTGCGAGATATTATATTTAGCCTCTGGCCAGCCAATCTTATGATAAGCATCCATCGCCGTAACCGCCTGCACCATTGCCTGCGGATTAGCAAGGCCGATATCTTCGCTGCAAGCCACAATAAGCCTGCGCAAGAAGGTCATCGGATCCATCCCCAGCTTCTCTACCGCATACAAGAACCAAAACAAAGCAGCGTCGCTTGAGCCACGAATGCTCTTATGGAAAGCGGACAGAACATCATATTGCGTAGACATGTCCGCACGGACGGTTGGTTTCCTGATCGATTCCTGTGCAACCTCCATCGTTATCCGGACTGAACCATCCGGCTCAGAAGGTGTCGTGACTGCTGCAAGCTCAAGCGCATTTAGCGCACGACGAATGTCGCCGCCTGCCATAGAAGCGATATGTTCAAGCGCCTCTTCCTCCGCATGCAGCGTCATAAAGCCTAGACCGCGGCTTTTGTCTGTAAGTGCCCGCTTCATGGCCTCTAAAGCATGCTTTTCGTTCAGAGGTTCCAATTGGAACAAGGTAGAACGAGACAGGAGTGCTCCATTCACATGATGGAACGGATTTTCCGTTGTTGCTCCGATAAAAATAATAATGCCCTGCTCTACCGCTGGCAGAAGCGCATCTTGCCTTGAAGTATTAAATCGATGAACCTCATCGAGAAATAGAATCGTTTTTTTCCCATACATCAACTTATTCGTCTTGGCTGACTCAATAACTTCACGCACATCTTTTACCGAGGCATCTACCGCGTTTAGCTTGACGAACTCACCTGCCGTACGCTTCGAGATAATATTCGCAAGCGTCGTCTTCCCGCAGCCTGGAGGGCCGTAGAGCAAGATCGACGATACTTGATCTCCCTCAATCGCTCTTCGCAGCAGCTTACCTGCTCCTACAATATGTTCTTGCCCAATATAATCATCCAGCGTCTCCGGCCGCATCCGGTCGGCAAGCAATCTTGCCCGCGGCGTCTCCGCTTCTTGATAAGAAAATAAGTCCATTCGTCGTCACAACCTTTTTAACTACATTACTACGATGATAGCATACTCGCACATACGTTCGCCACCATACGCAAATGGGACTGTTGCCATATTAACATATAAAAAATATAGTTATTTCGTACGTATTACTATAATAATTTACCAATAAACTGCCGATATAAAGTGCTAGGAATATTTTTCCTTTGTAATACCGTATATAACGAATTACAAGCATGGAGAGGGAACTTATAAATATATAAAAAACATTAGACAGAGAAAGGGATAAGGAGAGTTGTATTTTGTTCAAATCTGTGAAGAGCGAGTGGGAATTAGCGATGTTCAACAGCATTTGGGTATCTGTATGGGAAGAGAAAGGCTATGAACTCGAGTATACCAATCAGGTAGTCGAAAGGTTTCTTGCTGTGTCCGATGATGGAGAATATGTCGGAACTTCGGAGATCAAGCCATACCTGCTTGGACATAACGAGATCGAATCGGTCGCTCCTTTCCGCCATCATCCTAAAATTATCGACGATCCTGCCCGTGTAGCGGAAATCGATAAAATCGCTATTTTACAACATTTTCGGGGACAACAGCCAATCTCGGATTTATTATCATCAGCCGTTTATTGTGCCGAGAAGTATAATTTCCGTTATTTCATCTCACTCTTGGAGCCTGTCTTTTACCGTGCCCTTCGTATTACGTTCCATATACCAATGGAGAAGGTAGGCGGCAAGCAATTTTACAAAGGGGATGATGTTATTCCTGTCCTATTCGATATGGAGCACATCTACCGAAATAAAAAGCAATACGATTGGCTGACCTATCAGAACAGCTCTGATAACAGAGCCATGCCTGCATTATAAAACCAATAAGTAAAGGTAGAGATCAAGCATATGACCAGAGATCAGATCGTGCTCGACAAAAGGAATCGATTATTTGTAAAAATTTTATGGGGACTGCTTGCGCTTGGTCTACTCGCCGATCTAGGAGCAGGACTTGGGATAGACATGATATTGCTCCTTGCTATCGTAGGATTAATCAGCTGCGGCCTCGCTACCTTCATGACCTACAAAAAGATTTTGGTTGAATACATTATGTATGTCGTACCTATCATTCTAACCGTATTAACCGTGCTGCTGATTGTATCTGATCCGCATCCGATTATAAGCACCTATTTTCTTGTCTACGTCAATATTGCCGTAATGACCTTATACGCCGACTATAAGCCAATCATATTTACCGGTGTTCTAAGTATGGGTGTCAGCACTTATATTTTCCTGGACCCTGAGCTCCAGAAGCAGCTTTTCCCGAATGATTCCTTGTTGTACTTGTTCTTATATCTGATTTTTGCTACTGTCGCTCTCTCTTTCTCCGCCAAATTCAGCCAAAGCCTGCAGGCAGATGTTACGGCCGAACGACGTGATGCTCTTGAATCTAAGGAGCTAACAGATAAGGTTGTTGAGAAGCTGAAGTCGATGATTCTTATTCTTGGTGAATTCAGCAGCGAGCAAAAAGGTACCGTTGAATCCACCGGCCAGATCTCGCGTGAAGTCACAACTACCTTTGCTGAAATGTCAGCTTCCATAGAGAAACAAACCAGTATGGTTCTAAACGTGAGCGACTCCGCTCATACGATTGAAACAGCCGTTTCCCAGCTTCGTGAAGGTTCCGCACAATTACAGCAATACTCTGCTGATACGGCTGTGCTGACCGTAGAAGGCAATGATTTGATCCAAACCTTAACGACAGATGTACATAGTGTTCAAGCGATTATTTCGCAAACCGTAGCTTTAATGGAGCAATTAATCGACCAGAATGAGAAAGTAAGCTCGATTGTTGGCTCGATTCGGGAAATATCCGAGCAGACAAATCTCCTGTCCCTCAATGCAGCGATTGAAGCAGCTAGAGCCGGCGAGCATGGCCGCGGCTTCGCGGTTGTAGCCGGCGAAGTCCGTAAGCTCGCGGATAACGCAAGCCTTGCAGCAGGCGAGATTACAAGCATCCTTGGTACCATCCATACTTCTATCTCAGCTGTAAGCGAGCAGGTCCATCTAGGCCAGCAAGCCGTAGATACAAGCTATCAGGCATCACAGAAGGTTGAAAGTATCATTAAACGAATTAACGGCAATACCGAGCAAGTGAAGCAGCAATCCGATACGGTCGGCGACTCTTCCAAGCAGCTGTATGAGCAATACTCTTCTATCTCGGATGAGATGACTGGAATGGCTGCTATTACCGAGCAGAACATGGCCTCCGTCGAAGAGGTATGTGCCAGCATGGAAAATCAGGACGTCAAGATCAGCCATCTCGTCGAAGGTTACGCCCAGCTCGATGTACTCATCTCTGAGCTCAAAGATCTCGTCGAGCCTAAACAGACAGCCAAATAGTCATATAATTTCATTTAAAAACCCGCAAGTGACCTCTTATGTCCGCTTGCGGGTTTTTCCATTTAACAGGGCCATTATAGAAGTCCCCTCCATTAATGACTTCACATAGCAATCTAACAAAAAAATGCAAAATTTTGATATAATGATTCAACATCATAGTTGTGGGTAAGCGAGGTATTCACATGAGTTTATTTAAGTTGGATTTCTTGAAGAAAAATAAAAATCAAGCACCGGTCATTTCGGATCTGTTTAATACATCCTTATTTGATCATCAATCAGACATTTTCCTATTGTTCGATCGTAATGGACGACTGATTGAGGCTAATCAGGCATTCACGAATACATTAGGTTACTCCCTTGATGAGTTTAAGCTATTAACCTATGCTTCCCTTTTACCTGACAACCAAAGGCAAAGAGCTAGAGAACATTTTTATAAATTATTAAATGGCGAAATTCAAATCTTCGAAATCTGTGTTCTTCACAGATCAGGCCATTTCATTGAATTAACCGTGACCGCTTTCCCAAGAAGGAATTTCGATACAAATGATGGTTTCTATGCCATTGCTAAGGACCTCTCGGACATCAAATTAATCGAGCAGCGTTATATATCGTTGTTAAAAAATATGTTCAGTGCAGCATTTATTATTGATCTGCAGGGTAACATCCTCGATGTGAATGAAGCGGCTGTCACATTGACTGGCTATGAGAAGCATGAACATATCCACTTTAGTCAATTTATTAAGCCCGAAGAGCTCGATCAAGCTGCTGCCTATAATCAAAGAGTCCTTGCTGGAGAAACTCTCTCTTTTCCAATCACTATTATACATAAAAACGGTCAAAGCATTGATGTGATCACTACCCTATTCCCCATCTTCATGCATGAGAAAATTACAGGCATCATTGGAATAAGCCATGACATAACGGACGAGACAAGAAACAGGCGGTTACTTCATATTAACCAACAAAGATATAAATCACTTTTTGAACAAAACCCTGATGTGATCTCCTACTTTGATTTGCATGGCAATTTTATCGATTGCAATTCGGCACTGGAGAGAATATTAGGTTATACCCGGGATGAATTAGTGGAATCGCATTATGAGCAGCTCATTTCCAAACAGGATTTGGATAAAGCCCATTATCATTTCAATCAAACCATACTAGGTGAAGTTCAAAACTATGAACTCATTTGTCAGCATAAGCTTGGCCATTTCGTCTATTTGAGTATCACACAGCTCCCTATTATGATTGATAATTTTACGGTCGGTGTCTATTCCATTGCAAAAGATATAACTACAAAAAAACAGGCTGAGCATGCCTTGGTTGAAGCAGAATCAAAATACCGCAGTCTGGTGGAGAAATCAATTGTTGGCGTATACATCGTTCAGAATCACCTCATCGCCTATGCTAATCCTCATCTTATTGACTTGCTCGAGTACAAAGAGGCTATTATCGGAATGGATGTTCTGAGTGTCATTCATCCTGACGACAAAGAAATTGTTGAACAAAATATTCAAAAAATCATAAATGAAAATGAATCCATTCATCATTTTATGCGAATAGTGAAGATGGATGGAGAAGTTATCGACGTTGAGCTGTACTCCAGTCCTATTATCTATCAAGGCACGTCTGCCATTATAGGTACATTGCTTGATGTAACCGAGAGAAAAAAAGCGGAAGAAATGAATGCTTTTCTAGCCTATCACGATGCATTAACCCGGCTCCCTAATCGAAGAAAATTTGAAGAGATGCTTAAAGAAACGCTGCAAACAGCCAAGTCCGCACATACAAAATTTGCTGTCATGTATCTGGATATGGACCGATTTAAATACATAAATGATTCATTAGGTCATGTTGTCGGAGATCAGCTGTTAGTCGCTATCTCTCATCGTTTACAGCAGCATGTCAGAGACAACGATATCGTCGCCAGAATGGGCGGTGACGAGTTCACCATCATCCTCCCTCATATTGAGGATAACAACAGTGCAATAGACGTTGCCAAACGGATTATTGAAGCCATGAAGGAACCACTCAAGATCGATGAGTATGAGCTCTACATTACAACTAGTATCGGGATCGGTGTATACCCTAACGATGGGGATGATAGCCTGACCCTGATGAAAAATGCGGATTCAGCGCTTTATCGTGCTAAAGATCTGGGCAAAAATAATGTTCAAATCTTTACGTCATCGATGAATATACAGACATACAAAATATTCACCTTAGAGAGGGATCTCCGTAAGGCGATTCAGCGTAATGAACTAGAGCTCTACTATCAGCCCAAGGTAAATGTGTATTCTGGGGAGATTGTTGGTGCTGAGGCCTTGGTTAGGTGGAATCATCCCGAATGGGGGCTCGTCTCTCCTAATGAATTTATTCCTTTATCAGAGGAAACAGGATTAAGTGCAGCACTTAGCAGCTGGGTGAAGCTGACGGCATGTCAGCAAAATAAAGAGTGGCAGCAAGCCGGACTACCGGCTATTCCGATCTCGATTAATGTAACAGCCAAACGCTTTTTATTTAAGGATATGGTCGATTCCATTCAACTTGTACTTCGTGAAACTGGCCTGGATCCTCAATATTTAGAAGTAGAAATAACGGAAAGCTCCCTATTGGAGAACGAAGATGCGGTTATGACAACACTTGATGCTCTTAATAAACTTGGTGTTAAAATCTCTCTTGATGATTTTGGCACAGGTTATTCTTCCCTCTCTTATTTGAAAAGGTTTAGACAAAAAATTAACACACTGAAAATCGATAAGTCCTTCATTCACGACATGCATCCAGGCAATGATGACAACGCGATTATCCATATGATCATTCAGTTAGCCCAGCATATGAATATGTCGGTTATTGCGGAAGGCGTTGAAACAGAGGAACAGCTATATCTTCTTAAACAATTACAATGTGATGTTGTACAAGGTTACTTATTCAGTAAGCCTGTCCAGGCGGCAGAGTTTGCTGAAATTTTAAAGCAAGGTCATATACCTATCGTAAATAGCGATGTTGCTGCAGATTTTGAAAATAAACGACAATATTATAGAGTGAATTTTCATTACCCTCTAAGCGCATTAATGACCGTAATCGAGATAAACGGAAAACGTATTGAGCTTGGAAAAACGGAAATCGTCATTGATAATATAGGCGCTGGAGGATTAAGATTCTTATCTTCCATCCAGCTTGCCGTCCACCCTGGCATACTCCTGGAATTAGAGACACAGATCATGTATCGAACCATTCGATTGTACGGTAAAGTCGTTTGGTTTAAAGAATTAGAGTCCGGTATTTTTCAGTACGGCGTAGAGTTCCAAATCAACGAGCAAGAAAGATCATCCTTAACTCGGACCCTTCACGAATTATCCACCCGACTAAAAAAAGTACATCTTGTCCCCGGCTGCAACTTCATAAAAGAAGACAGCATACATTATTTAAAAACTTTTTCCGCCCACCGCCATTCTCTATAAACAGCAAAACCGCAAGCGCCATAACCGCTTGCGGTTTTTTCTGTCCCCCCACGAAGGATCTTGGAGAAGGAGGGGCCAGGCTTTGGGTTTAGGCTTGTTTGTTTTGTAATCGATAGGATCTAAGAGAAAGTATCTCCTGGAGGAGCGGAGCGTTTGCCTTTGGAATCGTGAATTCACAATAGTGGATGATTCAAAATGTCACGATTCCAACAGCAGCCGGAAGGAGATACTTCTCTACGATCCATCATCGATAATCCAAAATAAAAAGGCCGCCCCAAGGACGGCCCTCTCCTATACTACAATATCATGCGACGCCAAAAGATCCTTCACCACAACGCTCACCATAATCAGTCCCGCCACAGGCGGAACAAATGCATTACTCGCTGGCGGTTGCTGCGCTTTACGGATCTCCGGTGCGTTCTCCGGTACGATGCGCTGTGTAACGTCCTCACGTGGCTTGTTAGGCAGTTCGGATGAGAAGACAACCTTCACACCCTTCTTGATGCCTTCCTTGCGCAGCTTCGTGCGTACGACGCGTGCAATCGGGTCCGTATGCGTCTTCGAGATGTCCACAACAGCGAACTTCGTTGGATCCATCTTATTCGCTGCACCCATGCTGGAGATAATCGGAATCTTCCGCTCCAGGCATTGCTTGATCAGATGGATTTTGTACGAAATCGTATCTGATGCATCCACAACATAATCAAGCGGATAAGCAAACAGCTGCTCATACGTCTCTTCTGTATAAAACATCCGCAGCGAGATGACATCGCAATCCGGATTAATCAGTTTAATCCGGTCTCGCATCAGATCTGCTTTAGGCTCGCCAACAGTAGTGATGAGCGCATGAATCTGGCGGTTCACATTCGTAATATCTACAACATCCTTATCAATGAGGATGATGCGTCCTACGCCGGTCCGGGCAAGCGCCTCAGCAGCGATGGAGCCTACGCCGCCAATGCCAAGCACGGCGACGGTACTCCCTTTCATCGCTTCGAGCCCTTCCGGGCCGATCGCAAGCTCTGTACGAGAAAATTGATGCAGCATCGTTTATTGCCGCCTCCCTAATTAAGCTTGCTTGTTACCAGCAGCAGCTGCTTCTGGTTTCGGCTTCAGCACAGTACGGATATGAAGCTGCTCAAGCTGCGACAGCTCGACTGTGGATGGTGCATCGCACAGCAGGTCGGTTGCACTTGCTGTTTTCGGGAATGCAATCGTTTCACGCAGGTTCGTACGGCCAGTCAGCAGCATTACGAGACGGTCAAAGCCAAATGCTACACCGCCATGTGGAGGCGTACCATAGTCAAATGCATCCAGCAGGAAGCCAAACTTCTCATGTGCTTCTTCCATCGAGAAGCCAAGAGCTTTGAACATTTTCTCTTGTACATCACGTTTGTAGATACGCATCGAACCGCCGCCTACTTCGTAGCCGTTCAGAACGATATCATATGCTTGTGCACGGATTTGGCCTGGATCTGTATCGAACAGGTGCAGGTCTTCGTCTTTCGGACGTGTGAACGGATGATGCACCGCTACATAACGCTTCGCTTCTTCGTCCCACTCCAGCATAGGGAAGTCAACTACCCATACGAATTTGAACTTGGAATCATCAATCAGACCAAGCTCACGGCCAACCTTCAGACGAAGGTTGCCAAGTACGTCTGCAACCACTTTGCTCTTATCAGCGGAGAATGTAAGCAAGTCGCCTTCTTCAACGTTCAAACGCTCAGTCAAAGCTGCAATTTCTTCAGGCTTCAAGAATTTAACGATTGGACCTTTCCACTCGCCTTCTTTAACCGTGATCCAAGCCAGACCTTTACCGCCATAACGAGCAGCAAACGGCTGCAGATCGTCAAGCTCTTTACGGCTCCAATGGCCGCAGCCTTTTGCGTTGAACGCCTTCACGACGCCGCCGGCAGCTGCAACACTTGCGAATACTTTAACATCGCTCGATGCAACGATATCCGTAATATCTTCAATTTCCATACCGAAACGAAGATCTGGTTTGTCAGAGCCGTATTTGTTCATTGCGTCAGCATAGGTGATACGTTGGATTGGAAGCTCGATTTCTACGTTGATCGTTTCACGGAACAAGCGAACAATAAGCTGCTCCAGCATGGCAAGCAGTTGATCCTGAGTCAAGAACGAAGTCTCGATGTCGACTTGCGTGAATTCCGGTTGACGGTCAGCACGAAGGTCTTCGTCACGGAAGCAGCGTGCAATTTGGTAGTAACGTTCGATCCCGCCGACCATCAGCAATTGCTTGAAGATTTGCGGCGATTGCGGCAATGCGAAGAACTCACCTTCGTGTACGCGGCTTGGTACCAGGTAATCACGAGCGCCTTCTGGTGTGCTTTTCGTCAAGATTGGTGTTTCTACATCGATGAAGCCTTCACCATCAAGGAAGTCACGGAATATTTTTGCTGCTTTCGAACGAAGCAAGAGCGTTTTTTGCATTTCTGGACGACGCAGGTCAAGGTAACGATATTTCAGACGAAGCGATTCGTCTACTTCAACGCCGTCTTCGATTGGGAATGGAGGCGTCTTCGCTGCGTTCATGACTTCGATTTCCGTCACACGGATTTCGATCTCGCCTGTTGCCAGGTTTTTGTTAACTGTTTCAGCATCACGCTCTACAACTGTACCTTTAACAGCAAGAACGTACTCGTTACGAGCGCGGTCAGCGATCGCAAGTGCTTCGCCGGAGAAATCAGGGTTAAATACGGTTTGAACAATACCTGTACGGTCGCGAAGGTCGATGAACAATACACCGCCAAGGTCACGACGACGTTGTACCCAGCCGTTCAGTGTTACTTCTTCGCCAATGTTGGCTTTTGTTAATGTACCGCATTGATGTGTTTTCAGCATCATAATGGATGTAACTCCCCTTTTATAATTAGATAGATTTCAATTCGGAGGCCAGGCTTGCAAGTGATACAAAGCGCTGCTTCCCAGTTGCCATTTCTTTCAGCGCGATTTCACCGCGAGACAGCTCATCATCACCAAGAATAGCCGTGAAGCGTGCTTGCAAACGGTCAGCCGATTTCATCTGAGCTTTCATCTTACGGCCCAAATAATCACGTTCCGCACGAATACCGGATGTACGAAGCTCGTAGACGAGTCTTGTCACTTCCCGCTCAGCGGCTTCACCCAAAGCCACCACATACACATCAACCTGATGTGCGTTAGCAAGCTCTGTTTGTTGATGTTCGAGCAGCATAATCGTCCGCTCCAGACCAAGACCTAGGCCAACGCCAGGCTGATCCGGTCCGCCGATTTCGGATACAAGGCCGTTATAGCGGCCGCCGCCACCGATTGTATCGATCGCGCCGATCCCTTCCGCTTTGTATTCGAAAGCGGTATGGGTGTAGTAATCCAGGCCACGAACAAGTCTTGGATTGATGGTGAATGGAATGCCCATATCAGACAAATACGTTTTTACTTTGTCAAAGTGGGTATTACATTCCTCATCCAGGCTGTCCAGAATCGAAGGCGCGCCTTCGAAGTGTGCTTGGTCTACCTTGCAATCGAGCACTCGAAGTGGATTACGTTCCATACGGGACTGACAGTCCTTACAGAGCAGCTCACGCTTAGGCATAAGGAAAGCAAGCAGCTTCTCACGGAAGGCTGCACGCACTTCCGGCGTACCCACCGAGTTAATGTCGACGCGCACATCCTTCAGCCCAACCTCTGTGTAGAAGGTGTAACCGAGTGCAATCACTTCAGCATCGATAGCGGGATCGACAGAACCAAGCGCTTCAATCCCGAATTGATGGAACTGACGATAACGGCCGGCTTGCTGGCGCTCATAGCGGAACATAGGTCCGATATAATAAAGCTTAGATACGTCCGGCTCACCGTACAACTTGTTCTCTACATAGGAGCGGACAACACCAGCTGTACCTTCAGGACGCAGTGTAATACTGCGATTACCGCGGTCTGTGAAGGTGTACATTTCTTTCTCTACGATATCCGTTGTCTCGCCAACGCCACGTTGAAACAGCTCTGTTGATTCAAAGATCGGCGTTCTAATTTCACGGAAATTAAATCGTCGGCAAATATCACGTGCTTTCTGCTCCGCATACTGCCAACGTTCGACTGCTCCAGGCAATATATCTTGTGTGCCCGGTGGTTTCTGAAAAGCCATTTTAACCCCTCCTCAAAAGAATTATCGCGGTTTTTGCGTTAATTCTTACTTCGTAAGCATAATGAATTAACGCGTTCTTGGCGTTAATTCTTACTTCGTAAGCTCCAAAGAATTATCGCGTCTTTTGGCGATAATCCTTACTTCGTAAGCATAAAGCTTAACCGCACTAACCAACCTAGATAAAACAAAAAAACTCCCGCCCCTAACGACATGCCGCTAAAGGCTAATCGTTAGGGACGAGAGTTGTTGATCTCCCGTGGTGCCACCCATATTCCGGACATATTGTCCGCTCATTAACGGTTAACGCCCGTCACACGCAAGTCGGCTAGTGCGATGATTAATCATCCATTCACCGTCTGTTCTCCGGAAGGTCTGTTCATCCTGTCACCATAAAGACGCTTGCAGCCTTGGCGTCTCTCTCTGGGTACGTGCACGGGATTACTGTGTTCCATCAACGAATCAAATTTTGTATACTGAATTTTAATTTTATATGTGACGACAAGGAAAGTCAATAGTCGATCTCATTTCTTTAGTATAGCTCTGTTTGGACAAAAAAAAACCTGCAGCCATCGTTGCAGGTCCATAAATTATATTTTTAAAAAGGGGGTCGAGATTTATTATAGGATAGCGATGTTAAAAAACCGTTATAATCTGATTACAGTAATATTACAAAATAGAAAGCGGTTCATTTACGAACATTCGTCTTTGCATACAAGAAGCTGTTCCAAATGGAACAGCTTCTGCATAACCGCTTTCCTAACGTCCGCCAGGCTCACGCCGGTTCGAAGGGAAAGCGAGGAATTCCTCTGCCGTTTCCACCTGCTCTTCTAGTCTGGACATCAGGAGCGCTTCACGGCGGTCCGAATGGAGGAGCCTTCTTGAGGATCGCTCCATACCTTGTTCTTTGCGGGATTGATGCATGACTTAGGCTCCTTCTACCAACAGATATTCGAGATCGCTCTTAAGCCAAGCGACCTGCTTATATCTATTGTTGCCAGCCATCACCAATAAAACACACCGTTTATTGTTTACTGTCGAGAATAAGTGTTACAGGACCTGAGTTCACAAGAGCCACATCCATCATAGCTCCGAAGCGGCCAGTCTCAACAACAAGGCCTGCGTTGCGAAGTAGTTCGTTAAACCGGTCATACAACGGCTCCGCATGCTCAGGACGTGCAGCTGCCATAAAGTTCGGACGTCTGCCCTTCCGGCTGTCACCATATAAAGTAAACTGCGAAATGGATAGAATCTGACCGCCTACATCAACAACGGAGAAATTCATTTTCTCATTATCATCTTCGAAGATGCGGAGACCCGCTACCTTATCCGCCATCCAGCGGATGTCTTCTTCTGTATCTTCATGCGTAATGCCGACGAGAAGCACCAGGCCATGATCAATCGTACCAGCCACTTCTCCGTCAATCGTTACGCTTGCCTGCTTGCTTCGCTGTACAACAACCTTCACTGCTTGTAAACCTCCGCTAGCTATTCATAATACGCTGTACCGAATAAACATCCTGTACGCGCTTGATTCTCTCCACAACGGAAGATAAATGATCAATATTACGGATCAATACCGTCATGTGAATCATCGCCATTTTATTTTTCACCGAACGTCCGGTTACAGCCGAAATATTCGTCTTGCTCTCTGACACTGCCTGCAAAACTTCATTCAACAGACCTGTACGGTCATGGCCGGTAATTTCAATATCCACGCTGTAATTCGATTCGATCGAATCTTCCCACTCCACTTCAATAACGCGGTCTGCCTCTTCACCTTCCGCATTAAACGGTATGTTCTGGCAGTCCATTCGATGGACGGATACACCTCTGCCGCGTGTAATATAGCCGATAATGGTATCGCCTGGCACCGGATTACAACATCTTGCAAACCGGACTAGCAAATTATCAATCCCTTTCACGGTAACCCCGTGAGTTGGACGATTCTTGCGATGGCCTGGCGACTTCATCTCCTTCGGCTCACTAGTCAACTCGATGAGATTTGATTTCTCTGCTTCTCTGCGCAGCTTCTCGGTCAGGCGCGTACAAATCTGTGCCGCCGTAATACCGCCGAAGCCAATAGCAGACATCATATCTTCGATATCGTTGAAGTTGAATTTACTTGCTACTTCCTGCAGCTTATCATCGCTCATCCAGACGGATGGTTCTACTCCTAATCGCTTCAGCTCGCGTTCCAGCAGATCACGGCCTTTGGCTACATTCTCTTCCCGCTTCTCGCGCTTGAACCATTGACGGATCTTGGTGCGGGCATGGGAGGATTGTGCGATCTTCACCCAATCCTGGCTTGGGCCATAAGAATGCTTTGAGGTTAGAATTTCAATAATATCGCCTGTCTTGAGCTTATGATCAAGTGGAACAATTCGTCCATTCACCTTCGCGCCAATTGTCCGGTTGCCGACTTCCGTATGAATCCGGTATGCGAAATCGAGTGGTACAGAGCCGGCTGGCAGCTCAATAACTTCCCCGCTTGGTGTAAACACAAAGACCAGGTCAGAGAAGAAGTCCATCTTGAGCGTTTCCATAAATTCCGAGGCGTCACGCGCTTCGTTCTGAAGCTCCATAATTTCACGAAGCCAGGACATTTTGTCCTCGAAATTCGTATTTGGCACAACGGTGCCTTCCTTATAGGCCCAGTGAGCTGCGATACCGTACTCGGAGGTGCGGTGCATATCCCACGTACGGATTTGCACTTCTGTTGGTTCGCCGTTTGGACCAATAACTGTCGTATGCAAAGACTGGTACATGTTCGCCTTCGGCATTGCGATATAGTCCTTGAACCGTCCAGGCATAGGCTTCCAGAGCGTATGAATAATACCAAGCGTAGCATAACAATCTTTAATATTCTCTACGATGATCCGAATCGCCATCAAATCATAGATTTCATTAAATTGCTTGTTCTTGAACGTCATTTTCTTATAAATGCTGTATATATGTTTCGGACGACCCGAAATGTCGCCGTCAATTCCCATTTCCTCAAGCTTCTCTTTAATCCGGCCAATAACGTCAGAGATAAACATCTCACGCTCCGCCCGCTTCTTCTTCATCAGATTAGCGATGCGATAGTATTGCTGTGGATTCAAATACCGCAGAGCGATATCTTCCATCTCCCACTTGATGGCGGAAATACCAAGCCGATGCGCAATCGGACAAAAGATTTCAAGCGTTTCGTACGCAATACGACGCTGGGCTTCTTCCGATTGGAACTTCAGCGTACGCATATTATGAAGGCGATCCGCCAGCTTAATCAGAATGACACGGATATCCTGCGCCATGGCAAGGAACATTTTCCGATAGTTCTCATTCTGCTGCTCTTCCTTCGAGCGGAAACGGATCTTCTCCAGCTTCGTCAGCCCGTCGACAAGCATCGCACAGGTTTCGCCAAATTTCGCGCGAACGAGCTCGAGATCCACTGTCGTATCTTCAACGACATCATGAAGCAGCGCCGCAATAATCGACAGCACGTCCATCTGCATATCCACGATAATTTCCGCAACGGCAACAGGATGAAGAATATACGGTTCTCCTGACTTGCGCACTTGTCCGTGGTGGGCTTGGTCCGCAAACTCATAGGCTTCCCTGATGCGCACTAAATCCTGTTCTTTTATATAGGCCGACGCCTTTTCGATCAACTGCTCTATGCCCATGAATTGTCCTTTCCGAACGCTTGACTCCGATTCGCGCATTTTCCGAGTTTTCTTAATATTATGCTGGAAGTAGGCATCCGCGTCAACCTGCAGGCTTCACCAAATTCCGCATTTGGATACTAAATCGACTCAGCTGGAATGCGAATATGAACGCGCGTCCCTTCTCCTGGCTCACTCTCAATGTCAACGCCAAAATCTTTACCGTAATAAAGCTTAATGCGTTCATGAACATTACGTATGCCATAACCAACACGTTGCAAGCCTTCGCCATTAAATAGATTGTGAAGCGTCTCTTGAGACATCCCGTTGCCATCATCCTCCACAATCAGATGAACAACATCGTCTTCCCGATACCCAATGATTTGAATAGCAATCTGGTCACCACGCCATGCATGCTCCAATACATTTTCAACAAATGGCTGTACAATAAGCTTAACCGTTGTTAACTCGACAATTTCCGAGGAAATATTATAATCGATCCGGACCCGGTCGCCGTATTTGATTTGCTGAATGTCCATGTAAGCCTTAACCTGCTCGATCTCCTTGCCAATCGGGATAATCGTCTGTCCTTCATTCAGTGATAAGCGGTAGAACTTCGCCAGATTCATCACCATTTGATGCTGCTTCTCGACTTGTCCGAATTTAGCCAGTCTGCTTATAGAGGATAACGTATTATATAAAAAGTGCGGATTAATTTGGGCTTGCAGCGTTTCAAGCTCCGCTTCTTTCTTTTTCAGATTAGTGGTGTAGACTTCTTCAATCAAATTTTGTGTCTTCTGGCCGAGCTCATTAAGCGATGAAGCGATTGTCGTAAACTCATCGTTACCGCTGTAATGGATTCTGCGCTGGAAGTCTCCTTGCCCAAAGGATTGCAGAACGGACATGACCTTTAGAACACGGCGAGAAAAGGTTCTCGAGACGAAATAAGCGACCAGCATGATCAGCACACAGCTGACACTGCAAATGACAAGGGAGAGCATCTTGACCTTTTTCGTATCCTTCTCCAGAACCGATGAAGGCACCATAGCCATCAAGCTCCAGTTCAAACCCGGCAGCGGCTGCCGAATGACAAGATAACTTTCACCATTCGCGCTGTCCCATAACTGTTCATTCGTTTGTTCCGTTGCCCCAGAGGCGTACAAAACATTACGGTTCCCATCGGTTATAAACAGCGTACTGCCTGCACCAATTTTGCGATGATCAACACTTTGGAACAAATCAGACAAATAGACGCTAATTCGCATAAAGCCAATTTCATGCAAGTTTGCCGGATCGTTCAGATCCACAAGCCGGCGAAGAAGAGATATCCGGTCATATTGGCTGTCATCCTCCACCTGCTCCCATTGCTCGGTCTCTCCATACTTTTCAACTGGAAAGGATTTGTACCATGGTTTATCAGTAATACGGTTCAAATGAAGCAAATCAAAAAATTTTCCCTTTACCACTAGCGGGTCTATGTTCTTGCTATCGTAATAAACCTCTGGCAAAGTCTCGTTACGCAAATAAACCGAAAGCCAAAGGCTCCGGTTCGTCGATTCTATCGTCTGACGAAACTTCGGAAGCAGCAGCTTCGTAGTCGCTTCATAGCTGACCCAGCCTTCCTCGTAATGAAGCAGCTGCTTCGACAAGGTTGTATCGTAATAAAGCAGGTCGGATAGTCGAATCGTATCTTCTAATTTATAGGCAACGTTATCTTCAATTTGTCTTAGCGTACCTTTTATCGTATTTGTCGTATTCGAGCGAATTGACTCTGTCATAATAGCGCTGGCGAAATAGCCCAGGATAAAGATCGGTATAATGATAAGGAGCATATAAGAAATAAGCAGCTTGATCCCAAAAGGAATAAACTTACGTTGAGCTTTCGCACTGGTGAATGGCGTGTGCATATTTAGTGATGTCTCCTGAACTCGATTGGTGTCATTCCGAAGGTCTCTTTGAACTGACGACTAAAATAAGGCATATACCGATAACCAACCTGGTCAGCTACCTCATAAATTTTCACCTTAGGATCTTTCAGCAACTCTCCCGCCTTCTCCATTCGCATCGCTATGACAAACTCACTAAAGCCTGAGCCCATCTCCTCTTTAAACATGGAGCCCAAATAATTCGGAGAAAAGGCGAAGCGATCAGCCACTTCCTTAAGCGTCAATGAACAACCCAAATGTTCCTTCATATAAACAATCATCTCTTGAATAAGCTTGGTATGCTTCTTGGTCTCAGATGGGACTGCTGTTTGAATTAATCGATGAGGTGTACGTTTTGCAGCTTCTTCCCGCCACTTTCTCTCTTCCTCCAGCTTTCGGCTCTCCGCATCCAATTCCTTCGTTACTTTCACTAGTGCTTCTACAAGTTCAGAATCATCCATTGGCTTAAGTACGTAGCTGTAAGCCCGAAGGGATAAGGCCTGCTTGACGTAATGGAAATCCTGATAGCCGCTCACGAAAATAACCCGAAGATCGCCGCAGCCTTCCGTTTCCTGCACTTTACGTGCAAGCTCAAGTCCTGACATGCTTGGCATATGTACATCCGTCACCAGTATATCTACTGTCCCATCCTTAAGTACCTCATAAGCATCAAACCCATTGTTTACAGCAGCTACAACTTCTAGACCTAGCTCCGTCCAAGGAATAAACATTCGCATGCCTTCCAGATCAAGTACCTCATCATCTGCAATTAACACCTTATACATGATGGCATCTTCTCCCGTTCAGCAGATTGGATAAGCCGGCTCCTCTTCCTTCATAGAAACGGCAGAGCCGCCCCTATAGAAGGGACGGCGACCGCTTGACCAAATTATACTCCAGAATTAGCCTGGTTGTTAATTGCCCTTCATGCTTTTTACATTTTCCTGCCATTTGGTTGTCTTGAATGCAAGAAGTTTATCATACCCGATCGCTTCCGCATCCTTTTGCGCTTTATCGAGGATAGAGAGAACTTCCTCATCGCTTTTCGCATACAAAGCTTTTGCTCTTGCTTCTTTGTAAAGCTCTTCGAAGCTTTGCGCTATAATTCCTTCTTCAGAATCTGGAGCTGGTGCAAGGTTAATATACTCGGTCGCGTTCTTTTGCGTTTTCCATGTAATGGAGTTTTGCCAGCGCGCTTCCCAAGATTGCTGCTCCTCAGGCAAGGTGAGCTCGAATTTCATTTTGGATGTATCAATAAAGACGGTATTGCCGTTCCATTGGAAGTTAACGGTTGCATCCATCATTTTCGTACGGCCTTCAACATCAGATGTGTATGCATCCGTGAAGATTGGCGATCCATCAGCGTCGGTACCTTTCCAGTAAATACCTTCAGGTCCCCAGAACAACGTGCGTGTACCTTCAGGTCCTGTCAAATAATCGAGGAATGCGAAAATTTTCTCTGGATCTTTCGCCGATTTCGTAATAACGCTGACGTTCCAGCCCAGCTGCGTATACGTTCCTGCCCAAATTTTGTTTTTATCCAGACCCGCCTTATGAACAGGCCAGATCATCATATAGCCAGAATCCGGATCCTTCTTCTTCAGCTCAGCATCGCCTACCGCACCGTATTCTGTTGGGCTTGCGCCTGCAAATACAGCAGTTGTACCGTTATAGGCCTGCTCTTTCACTTGATCCTTCGTTTGTGTGAGTGCATCAGGTGTCATCAGCTTCTCACGGAACAGCTTGCTCTCAAACTGCATCGACTCACGGAAAACAGGATCAAGGAAGATTGAAGTCAGCTTATCACCGCTAGGAACAGCACGGTTGCCTACATAAGCTGGCGAGTAATCTTCTCCGAAGGCACCATAGAGTACGTCAAGACCTTGCCCATCAATCGCCAGATCCGGGTTAAATGGCGTTACATTCGGATACTTCTCTTTAACCATCTTTAAGTAATTATAGAAATCATCGGTCGTTTCGATTGCAGGGGATCCAAGCTCTTTATAAATCTTTTTGTTGACGAGATAACCACCATTGCCGTTTGGCTGGGACGTATACCAGTTCGGGAACTGATAGATTTTGCCGTCCTTTGAACGAAGCATGTTGATGGCCTCTTCGCCTACCCACTTTTTGAAGTTCGGGTATTTATCGAGGTAATCGTCGAAAGGTACAAGCATACCCGCTTCACGCAGCTTCTCTACGTCTGCACCACGGTCCATCCAGATCACATCCGGAAGTTTGCCTGAAGCAATCATCGTGTTCAGCTTCTGAGCAGCATTGCCGCCAGATTGAACAGGAGTAATATCAACTTTCATATTATCCTTAATCCATTTGGTTGCTTCATCCCCGCCCCAAGCAGGCATCGAATACCAATCATAATGTCCATAGAAAGAGAAGTTAAGAGGCTCACTGCCTAGCTTAAAAACAGATGGTTCACTGCTTGCTGGCGCTTCGCTTGCCGCAGTTGTCTCGCTGTTTGTTGCAGCTGGTTCATTGGTTGCCTTATTCCCATTGCCCCCATTGTTCGAGCACCCTGTCAGAGCCATAACGCTGACCAACATAATTGCAAGTCCTGAATAAGCTGATTTTCTCCATCTACTCATCCTTCGTAAACCCCTCTCTCCCATAGCTTTAATTATGTTCAGCGGAAGCGAATTTGTCGACTAGCCTCTTCGCTTCGCGTTGAATACGGTTTGACTACTCCTTCAAAGAGCCCACCAAAACACCTTTTACAAAATACTTCTGCACAAACGGGTAGACGAGAATAATGGGTATCGTTGCGACCATCATTGTTGCCATCGAGAGAGATTTGCTCGTGATACTCTTCATCGAAGACAGCCGGCTTTGAGAAGCGGAATCCAGCTGCGAGAACTGTTCGGACATGATGTTGGAATTCAATATTTGCTGAAGCATCGTCTGAATCGGAATGAGCTTTTCTTTTGTAATATAAAGACTTGGGAAGAACCAGTCATTCCAATGCCCTACAGCCGTAAAGAGTGCAAGTGTAGCTATGACTGGTCCAGACAGCGGCAGAACAATTCGAAAGAAGGTCGTCCAATAACCGCAGCCGTCTATCTGTGCCGACTCTTCAAGCCCTTGGGGCAGCCCCATAAAGAATGTGCGGAAGATGATCATATTCCACACGCTGATTAACCCAGGAATAATAAAGACTAGGAAATTATCCATTAAGCCCAGCCCGCGGATAACGAGGAAGGTCGGAATAATGCCGCCGCTGAAGTAGAGCGTAATGATACAAGCGATCATATAAAACTTCCGGCCCATCAGCTCCTTCTTCGTCATGCCGTAAGCAAATATCGCTGTAAGCAGGATGGAAGCCACTGTGCCAACTACCGTCCGCATGACCGAGATATAGAAGCCATTTATGATGCGCTTGTCTTGGAATACGATTTCATAATTATCGAGGGTAAAAGCTCTTGGCCAGAAGGTCACACCGCCAAGCGCTGTATCCATTCCTTTGTTAAACGAGATAACGGCGGCATTCCAGAACGGGTAAAAGGAAAAAAATGCGATGAGCATAAGGCAGATATACACGGCTACTGATAGACTTTTATCGCTTATGCTGGTCTTAATCCTCATCGTTTAACGGCCTCCTTCCTGCATGATGTCCAAACTACCATAAGCTGTTCCCTGTTCTTCGTGCCAGCAGGTTCGCAAATGTAAGCAGACCTACACTTATAATTGCTTTAAACAGTCCGACCGCTGTCGCATAAGAGAAACGCTGCCCCGTTATACCCGTTCGGTATACGTAGGTATCAAGCACATCTGATACATCCCTAAGAACAGGATTCACACCTAATAAGAGCAGATCTTCGAAGCCTGCGCTAAGCAGGTTTCCGATAGCAAGGATCATAAAAATAATGACGACCGGCATGATGCTCGGAATCGTAATGACAAAGATTTGCTTGAACCGGCTTGCCCCGTCAATGGATGCGGCTTCGTACATACTTGGATCAATTCCGGCAATAGCGGCTAGATAAACGATGGAACTGAATCCAATCTCCTTCCACACGCCGGTTGTTACGATAATTGTCCAGAAATAATGAGGAATGGAAAGAAAGCTGATTGGTTCTTTGATAAGGTGAAGCGATTGCAGAAGCATATTCAGACTGCCGTTCTCCACCGCGAGGATCGACATCGCAAAGCCCGACACGATAACCCAGGACAAGAAATGCGGCAAATAACTAACGGTTTGTACAATCCGCTTAAAATACATATTTTTCACTTCATTCAGCATGAGTGCCAATACGACTGGTGCAGGAAAGCCAATAACAAGCTTCAGCACACTGATAATGATCGTATTGCGCATGACACGCTCAAACTCCGGTGCATGAAAGAACATTTCGAAATGCTTCCATCCGACCCAAGGGCTGTCCAGAAACCCCTTAAAGATGTTGTAATCTTGAAAAGCAGTAAGGACACCGTACATCGGTACGTAGCTGAATACAAAAATGAGCAGCAGTGCCGGAATGACCATAAGCTGCAAATCCCACTGCTTCAGGAACCGGCGAAGCTTGGATTTGGGCTTAATCACTTGCTGTTGTGGTTCGACTGCGGTTACGATCATCTCTGCCATTGGTGTTCCTTCCTTCCTAAAAGAATGGCTATTCACTTTCCAGCTTCTTGTCTTTATTGTAGAAGCTTGCCGAGTGCGATACTATTTGCCAGACCAACGAAAAATGATACATTTCAATTGAATGATGTTATTATTCATAACACCTTATTCCGATGTATACGGTTCCATTTTGGACATAAAAAAATGTATGCGATTCCAACTAACACGGCATGAAAGCTGTATGAAAACAAAAAAGGCCTTCCCTGATGGCAGAACCACCTGGGAAAGCCTTTCGAAATATCGATAAAAGGTTAGTACGTAACGAGTGAGAAGACCTCTACGCCTTCCAGCTTCTCACGGCCAGTAAGGTAGGACAGCTCAATCAGGAACGCTGCGCCAACGACTTCGCCGCCAAGCTGGCGAACAAGGTTCATCGAAGTAGCGATCGTTCCGCCTGTTGCAAGCAGGTCATCTGCAATGAGTACACGTTGACCTGGTGAGATCGCATCTTTATGCATAGCCAGACTGTCATTGCCATATTCCAGGTCATAGCTTGCCTGAATCGTCTCACCAGGCAGCTTGCCGCTTTTACGAATTGGTGCAAAACCTACGCCAAGTGCTGTAGCCAGTGGAGCGCCAATAACAAAGCCACGTGCTTCAGGACCTGCAATAATGTCGATTTGCAGATGCTCAATCGCTTTACGCATATCTTCGATTGCTGCGCGGTATACCGCACCGTCCTTCAGAAGTGTCGTAATATCCTTGAAACGGATGCCAGGCTGCGGGAAGTCTGGAATCACCCGGATGTAATCTTTAAAGTTAATGTCGCTCATTATTAATTCAATCCTTTCTCTACTTACCATATCAATTATGCCAATTCTTCTTATCCAACATACGGCATGCGCAGCCGTTCAGCTTCAAGCTTTGCTGCCTGGTATTTCTCCGATGTAGCGAGATCACGCTTCTCAGGCGTCTCGACCACAACAAGATGGGTTCCATCAATCTCGATAAACCCAAGCTCACGGAAAACTTCAATCATTACTTTAACGGTTTGTTCGTGCCATCCGCTTTGCTGCGATAATTGGGACTCAAGACCATTCATCGGCATGCGTCGCATCCGACGGAGCATTTGGTATACCTGTCCAAAATGCTCACGCTCAGGGAACCTCATCAATTCCCCGCCAAAATGTATATCATGAATTTGCAGCTGTGCTTTACGCTGGCCGTTCCACTCATTAATAGATAACTCACCGACCAGATTAACTGGAAGACCACTTCGCAGCTGCTCCGACAGCTCACCCATACCGAAACCAACGGCATCCAGCGCAGCCCGGCCCTTACGAAGTGACAGCTTCAGATGTCTGGATTCCTTGCCCATGGTCCTGTAATCCGCCAGTTCAGCAGATTGAAGCAGAAGCCTTGGTGAAGGGTTCCCAGCACCAAATGGCTCAAGCTGGGCAAGCTGGCTGATCGTATGAACGCTGGCATCCTCTACCGAGCAAATAAGATCAATCGCGGTTTTAGGAATCCAGTCCTGCTCTGTCAGCCATTCCATTGCAAGCTCTCCAAGCTTCTGCTCGAAAGCAGGCAGCTGATCCCGATGCAGACTCATGCCGGCAGCCGCTTGATGGCCGCCATAATGATCCAGCAACGAATCGCATTCGGTCAAGGCCGCATGAAGATCATAACCTTCAATTGACCTTGCTGAACCTTTGCACATTCCGCTCTCTGCATCAATCCCAAGAACAATAACCGGCTTATAATACCGTTCTAACATTTTTGAAGCAACGATCCCGATAACACCAACATTCCAGCCTTCTCCTGCCAACACAATAACGGCGGGCTCCGGCACTGACGATGCTTGTGCTGCTTCTCGTTTTCCCTGCCACTGCTGCTCCGCTTCCTTCACGATGCCTTCCACAATCCGCTGCCGTTCCTTGTTCAATACATCAAGGGAAGACGCCGAACGAATCGCTTCATCATAATCACCGGTCGTAAGCAGCTCTACAGCACGTTTCGCATGATCTAGACGGCCCGCCGCATTAATACGTGGTGCCATACCAAATGCAACCGTAGTGGACGTGACTTGATCAAGCTCGATCCCACAAGCTTCGGACAACGCCCGAAACCCTGTATTACTCGTATCCTGCAATTGCTGCAGACCTGCCCGGACAAGCACTCGATTCTCATCTGTAAGCGGCATGATGTCCGCAATGGTACCTAGACAGACAATATCCGTCCATTCCATTGGCGGACGCTCCATAAGCGCATGCGCCAATTTGAAAGCCACTCCTACACCTGCGAGTCCTTTGAAGGGATACGGACAATCCTCTTGCTTCGGATTCACTACCGCGACAGCATCCGGAAGCTGTTCTGGAGGTTCATGATGGTCAGTTACAACTACATCAATCCCAAGCTCCTTCGCATACTCGATCTGTTCATAAGCACTAATACCCGTATCCACCGTCACAATAAGACGGACACCGGCTGCTGCAGCCAAATCTATTGCACCACGGTTCATACCGTAGCCCTCTAAAGCACGATGCGGAATATAATAATCGAAATGATAGCCTAGCTCTCGAAAAACGTGAATCAGTAACGAAGTGCTGGACACCCCGTCGGCATCATAGTCGCCGTAGATTCGAATGAATTCCTTATTGTCCGAAGCTTGTTTAATGCGGGCAACAGCTTCCTTCATTCCTTTCAACAAATACGGATCATAGAGCTGATCGGCTCCTCCCCGCAGAAACGTCTCTGCCGCTTCCTTCTCTTTGTAGCCTCTCTGAACGAGCAGCTTGGCTACAAGAGGAGGAATATCCAGTTGATCCGACAGCAGCTTCGCCTGTTGATCATCATCTTTCCCCCAAGGCGCCAAATTCCAGCGTGTTTTTGCTTGTATCACGCCGAGCTCAACCCCTTTCCCATTCTATTGCAGAAGCGTTGGCATATGCTCCTGATTCGGGTCATGATTCGACTTATATGGATAACCAGGATCATAAGGCTCTACATGAATCGTGACATCTGTTACATGGCCGAATCGAGTTAGCAGCAGCTGCTTTACCCGCTTTGCAATGTCGTGGCCTTCCAAAACGGTGATTCTTGGATTTACGCTTATAACGATGTCTGCTACGACATAATGTCCTTGTTCCTTCGCCTGCAGCGACTCGACGGTAACTACACCTTCTACTCGCTGAACAAGCTGCATCAGCACTTCAGCATCTTCGCTTCGTGCATCTTCACTAGTATCTCTGCGCATAAAGCCTGTAATCGTCCGGTACCCATTAAGCATAACAATAACGGCTATGACAATAGCAGCGGCAGGATCCAAGTAATAAAGTGCTGGAAGAGAAGCTGCTTTACCAAGTAATGCTCCGCCTGAGCCAACAAGTGCAGCCAGCGAACAGTATAAGCTGGCCCCTCTCTCCTTGTTGGAGAAGAATAGCTCCCTCACAATTAAACAGCCCAGAACCGCGACAAGTGCACTCCAATGAGGCGGCTGATCTACACCTAACGAAATCGAACGAATTGCCGATATTCCGATTTCTAGACTTGTGATAAGAAAAAATACAGCTAGAAAAACATTTGTTAGTGCTTCCGTCCGAATTGTATTTGTCTTCTTGTGCCCGCTGTGCTTAGTGGATGACAAAGCAAAAGCGGCGGCACATTCTGCCGCCGTACGGAAGGCATCAGCGAGCAGCGACTTGCTGCCCGCTAATCCGCCTACTATGCCTTTAAACAACGCCAGCGCCGCAGTTCCCCATAAGCCCGCCTTGTCGGCCGGCTTTGCCTCCGCAAATCGTTGTTCAGTTGACATTTATGCCTCCAGCGTGGAATGGCCGCTGGCAATGGAATAAGCTGCAACGTCCATTCCACTTTCATTAATAATGGTTATCTCTTTTCAAATCTACTTGTCTTAGACTGCTTTTTTTGCTGCTTGCTTAGTAGATGGCTTCTGCTTGCTCTTCATAACCATCCACAGCGGGCTCGCAATACAGATCGACGAGTAAGCACCACTTGCCAGTCCGATCATTTTCGCGAGTGCGAACAGCTTGATCGACTCACTGCCGAAGATGAACAGACATACTGCGATAAGAAGTACAGCGAGTACCGTATAAACGTTACGCGCCATCGTCTGCCACAAGCTTTGGTTAACAAGATCGCCAATTTGATCTGGGCTCTTCGTTTTTGCGAAACGAAGATTTTCACGGATCCGGTCGAAGATAACGATCTTATCGTTAATCGAGTAACCAATCGTCGTCAGAACGGCCGCGATAAACGGCAGATCGACCTGCAGACGGAAGATCGAGAAGATGGTTACAACGACAAAAGCGTCATACAAGATCGCAATGTTAGCAGCTACTGCCATCCGCCATTCGAAGCGGATCATCACATACAGCATAATCGCCACACTCGCGATAATAACCGCATAGATTGCTTTAACACCAAGCTCCTGCGCCATATCCGGGGATACAACGTTTACTTCTGAAGATACTTTATCGCCATATTTCGCTTTAAATGCGTCTTCAACGGCTTGTACCTTTGTCTGATCGAGAACTTCATCGAACCGAGCAGACACGCGGTCGCCATTAGAGCCGCCAACAGTTGTTTTAATATCAGTATAGCCTTGTCCTGCAAGAATCTCCTTCGCTTCCACTTGGGTAATCTTCTTGCCTACAAGAATATCCATATTCGTGCCAGCTTTAAAGTCTACCCCAAAGTTCATATGGAAGATGCTCACCGACAGAATCCCGATCAACGTCAGGATCATAGAGAACGTGAAAAACTTCTTGCGGTGTTTAATGAAATCAAAACGAACCTTCGTATTATAGAGCACGAATTTCTGCCTCCTTCACGCCGTAGTAGCCAGGTTTAGTAAAGAGGTTACTGCGGATCAGCAAATGAATCAGCAGACGTGCCAAGAAGATGTTGGTCACGATACTTACGAGAATACTGAAGATCATCGTCAAGGCGAAGCCTCGAATTGCGCCATTACCGATATAATAAAGCACGGCACATGAGATGATATTCGTTACGTTCGCATCCATAATAGTACGGAACGAGTTTTTCGAGCCGGCTTTAAGGGAAGACAGCAGACTCTTGCCGCTTCGAATCTCTTCTTTGATCCGCTCGTACATAATGATATTGGCGTCAACCGCCATACCTATCCCCAGTACAAACGCTGCGATACCCGGCAGAGTAAGTGTTGCGTCCATCAGCTCAAATACGAGTACGAGCAGCCACGTGTAAGAAATAACTGTAATACCTGCTACTACACCTGGAATTCTGAACAGGATAATCAGGAACAGCAGTACAATAACAGTACCAATAATACCTGCGCCTACTGTATCTTCAAGCGATTTCTGGCCAAGCGTTGCACCAACACTTTGCGTATAGATCTCAGTGAGCTTCAAAGGAAGTGCACCAAGGTTAATGGTATCACGCAGGTTGTTCGCTTCATCAAGCGTATAATCGCCTGAGATTTGCGCTGAACCGCCGGTAATTGGATAGTTTACAGAAGGAGCAGACAGCAATTCGTCATCCAAATAAATAGATAAGGTTTTGCCAGTCAACTTCGTAGTTACATCTTCGAACTTTTTAGCATCTTTCAATTTGATGGTGATCATTGGTTTGCCCAGTTGGTCAAATTCCACTTTCGCGCCGTTTTGCACGAAATCATCACCTTGCAGCTCGATTGTGCCATCTGGTCCACGGAAGGTCAGATTGACCGGCTTCGAGAGCATCTCCCGAACCTCTTTGCTATCCGTTACTCCCGGAAGCTTTACGCGGATTCGGTTGCTGCCTTCACGAGTAATCTCAGGCTCGGTTGTACCTGTGGAGTCAATCCGCTGCTCCAAGCTATGCGCTGTTTCCTTGAGTGACTCTGGTGTTACCTGTTCGCCGCCTTCAAGCGGTGAAGCTTCGTATAATACCTCGAACCCACCTTTTAAGTCAAGACCGAGCCGGATGCCTTTGACCAGGTCCGGGCTCGTCCAAGCGATTGCGCCAAACATAATGACAACGACCGCAAGGAAGGCGGTTAATCTCTTCCAGTTCATACGTACATAGTCCCCCTTATGATCTCAATATTCCTATTATACTTAGGTTGTAGTTGCGTGTAAAACTTAAGCGCAAAAAAAAGAAACCCCTTCCATTAGAAATGGTTTCCCCGAAAAGCGCTAAGCGTCATAAAATTCATAAATTTTGTCACTTTTAATGACAAAATATCGTTTACGATTTGATGAAGCTCCGGCTGACCGGTCTTATTATATTTCTCGCTTACGCACTGCCAAACTTCATTTGCTGTTACATGTTCATATCCGATGAGATGAAATTCTTCCGCTTTGCTGTTGCATAGCTGCTCGATCACGTCGTTCAGATCCTCATCTCTCACGGCTGTCTCCTCCTTTTGGCACAACAAATCCTGCTCCTAGTTGACTATCCTCTAACCCTATTCGATATGTCCTTTCACTTTTCCTGCTGAATCTTTAGAATTGATAAATTTGGATGAGTCATATTGACTCATTATTCGGACATGCCGCGCATAAAGATGTACGGAAAGCAGTTGAAGAGATGAGGGCGACTAATGACGAAGCAAACTTTTATAAAAGGTGCGATGATCCTGCTGGCCGCCGGCATTATCAACCGGCTGCTCGGCTTTGTTCCGCGTATTGCGCTTCCGAGAATTATAGGCGCAGAAGGCGTCGGGTTATATCAGCTGAGCTATCCATTCCTGACAGTCATGCTGACGATTATTACAGGCGGTATACCGCTTGCGGTAGCCAAATGGACGGCCGAAGCGGAATCACGCGGGGACTCTGCGCGGGTCAAACAAATTTTCCGTACAGCTATGGGCTTAACAGTTGTACTAGCTGTCGTTATGACCGTTGCCCTCCTCGTATTCGCACCATGGATTACTTCTCATCTGCTGACCGATGCCAGGGTCTATCAAACATTTCTCATGATGACTCCGCTGCTGCTTATCATAAGCATCTCATCGGTATATCGGGGATATTTCCAAGGTAAGCAAAATATGATTCCATCGGCTACATCGCAAACGATCGAAACCATCATCCGGATCATTGGCTCGCTTGCCTTCGCCTCCATGCTCCTGCCGAAAGGACTAGCATGGGCTGCAGCCGGCGCTATGCTTGGTGTCGTTGTGGGGGAGGTTGGCGCTCTTATTGTCCTGCAATGGACTTATTCACGGGAACGCAAAAGAGAAAGACAATCCGAAGTAAACGCACCTGTTCATAATGAGAATAGTACGGCTCAAAAGGCCAAAGAAAAGAATCCGCCTGTCTTGCGACGCCTTCTTGACTTATCCATCCCGGTCACAGCCAGCCGAATGGTTGGTTCCTTATCTTATTTACTTGAATCGATATTAACAGCCCGGAGTCTTGCCTTTGCTGGCATTGCAACAGGAGTAGCTACAGCCCAATATGGCGCACTTCAAGGGATGATTATCCCCCTCTTGCTCCTGCCAACCGCATTAACTTATTCCTTAGCTTCTTCTCTTATCCCATCATTATCCGAGGCAGCGGCGAAAGGGGATAAAGCGGCGATTCACAAAAGAATGCATCAATCAATGCGAATGGCACTCGTTGCTGGTGCTCCATTTGTGGTTGTGATGTCGCTGTTCGCTGAACCAATCTGCCGTCTGCTCTATAACGATGCAGATATCGCTCCAATGCTGCAGCTAATGGCACCTGTTGGTTTATTCATCTATTTGCAAGCCCCGCTTCAAGCGGCTCTTCAAGCATTAAACAAGCCTGGAACAGCATTGATGAACACTTTTATCGGAGCTGTCTTCAAGCTGGTACTCATTATTATGCTCGCAACAAAGCCTGAGCTTGGTATATATGGTGCGCTCATTGCGATTAATGTGAATATTGTGCTCGTAACCGTCCTTCATGGTTTCAGCGTACTGCGCTTTATCGGCTTCCATATGCAATTCATGGATTTTGTCAAAGTGGGGGCGGCCATGGTCATCATGGGGGCAGTCGCCCGCTGGATGATGAACAGTCAGCCGTTAACGCTTGAATGGATTAACCTTATACTGGCGTGCATGATAAGCGTTGTCATCTATCTGCTTCTTATGATTTGGATGAAAATTATCGACCGTTACGACATTGCCCGTATTCCGCTCTTTGGTCAATGGTTCAAGTAATATAAAGTTTAAGTAAAAAAGCCGTGCTTCTGTTGCCGGAGCTAACCCCTGTTTTGGAGACAGGGGTTAGTGTCCAGTTAGTAGCGCGGCTTTTTGTCGGAATCAACAAACAACTTACCTTTATGGTCAATGGTGCAAAGGAACACCTCTTTGAAATCATGTACGCCTTGCTCCTGCAATACATTTTTCAGCCAGAATCTTGTTTTATCAAGCTTCGTCAGGTTCTCATCTTGTACTTTGCCATCCATAATAAGTGGAATTGGAAGCATCTCAAACCGGAAGCGTGCCGGCGGTGATTGTTCGGGAGGTTTCACCTTCTCATCGTTAGACCCATTAGTGAAGCCAGTCTGCCTCACATCCCCATCCTCCCCGCGCTCTCCCATTCCTTCTTTTGGTACAACAGATAATTTCCCTGTAGTCTCCAAAATCGCGAATTCTACATCAGCTACCGTTTGGACTTTGTTCTCCCTCAGCTGCAGAAGCAGGTCATCCAGGTTATAGCGCTGCTTGCGCATTACATCACGGTTAAGCTTGCCTTTCGCAATAATAACACTTGGTTTGCCGTCGAACAGTAATCGCAGTTTGCGATTCTTTAATGCAATAAACGCGATTCCAACCTGGATTAGCAATAGCACAATCATCGGCAGCACGCCTTCCCACATCGATCGATCAACATCTTCAATGACAATTACCGCAATCTCTGCAATCATAACCGAGATAACAAGATCAAAGACAGATAACTTGCCAATTTCCCTTTTCCCCATAAAACGCATGATCAGAAACACGACGAAGTAAATTAATACGGTTCGGAGCAGCATGCTCCCGTATTCCATCCTAACCGCCTCCTCGCTGTTGTGATGATTGGTCATGCCTGCCTGAACAGCCCGTACAGCTATTCTGACCGTTGACCTGACACATCATGCGATGGGAGAAGTAACGAATTATGGGTTAGGAGCCTATGGTAACACAATAAAATAAATGTATATCGTTGAAATGACCAATGCGATTAACGTTAATGGCGCTCCAACCTTCAGATATTCCATATAGCTGAACCCTTTGCCTTCACGCATGGCAAGTCCAGCTACCACGACATTCGCAGAAGCTCCAATAAGTGTGCCGTTACCACCAAGGCAAGCACCAAGTGAAAGTGACCACCATAACGGATTAAGGTCATCTGGATTTGTTATATTCATCTGAACACCAACGTCTTGAATTAGCGGAATCATCGTAGCTACAAACGGAATATTATCAATGGTTGCTGATGCAATGCCGGATACCCACAAAATAAGCATTGAAGTCTTGGTCATATCACCGGATGTCAGCTGCAGCGTTACGTTCGCAAGGTCTGAAATAATATTAGTCTCAATCAGTCCACCAACAAGCATAAATAACCCAATGAAGAAGAAGATGGTTTCCCACTCCACCAAATCAAATACTGCCTCTGCATCCTCCCGTTTCACTCCAATCAGCATAAGGAGTGTAGCCCCGCCTAGTGCAATTGCTGCTGCTTCTACATCGATAACAGAGTGCAGAATAAAGCCAAGTATCGTTAAGAGCAGAACCGATAATGATTTGATCATCAGCTTCTTATCTTTAATGTTATCTTCTGCCTTCAGCTCCATCAGTTCCCGCTTAGATTCCTCAGTAACAATCAGCTTCTTGCGGTAAAACCAGACAAGCAGCGCAATCGTAACAATAAGAATAACGATGATAACCGGAGCGAGATTTAGGAGAAAATCATTAAACGTCAAATTCTCGTTAGCCGAGCCGATCATGATATTAGGCGGATCACCAATTAATGTCGCTGTCCCCCCGATATTACAAGCCAAAATCTCAGCAAAGAGGAAAGGAATTGGCGTTATCTTCAAAATTCGAGTGATCGAAAATGTAATCGGAACAATTAGAAGTACAGTGGTAACATTATCAAGGAAAGCCGATCCAACACCCGTAAGTACGGATAAAATAATAAAAATTCGGATCGGATCGCCTTTAGCCAATTGAGCAGCTTTAATTGCTGCATATTGAAATACTCCGGTTTTATTCGTAATACCAACCAGAATCATCATTCCAATTAATAAGAAAATGGTTTCCCATTCAATATGCTCTGCAAAAGCAAGCTTCATATCCAGTACACCGAGTATAATCATCACGACAGCACCAAATAAAGCAATTACCGTGCGATTAATCTTTTCCGTGATAATAATGGCATATGTGATTAAAAAAATAACTACCGCTGCAACCACTTGCCAGGATGCAGGATGATAGATGTGATCCAAATGAACAACTCCTTGGTCTATTCCGCCCTGCTTGACCATAAGGTGTACTAATAGTCTTGTACAAGGGGGGATAAGATGAATTCGGTTAAACAAATCGTAAGGCCGCCTCGTATCGCTTCTCCGCTAATAGCAGGTGTTATATATTCGATCATTTGGCTGGCCTTAGGCGCGCTCCTCCTCTCATTACTACTGTATTTCAGTGGAATGAAGGAAAATAACCTGCCTCAATCTGCACTTGCCATACATGGCTTCTCCGCACTTGCAGGAGGATTTGTATCCGGCAAACGCTCCGGGATGAAAGGCTGGTATTATGGCGCTATGCTTGGTTTAATTTATGGGATTACGGTGCTGACCATCGGCTTTCTTGCCGCAAACAGCGGGCTTTCGCTCAGCAGTGCTCTCATGCTGCTTGCCGCCATGCTAGCTGGTGCTTTTGGCGGTATGGTAGGCGTCAACCTGAAGAAATAAACTTCTATGTAACTGCACATACTACATACAAGAAAAAAGAAGCTGACCTTAAAGAAGTCAGCTTCTTTCTATTTTTGCCATTATTCCGTAGGTGCAGGTGCGCTGTTCAGTACAGAACTGATTGCGCTGCGATCGAATGTCATCTTCGTCGTATCGTTTACACGAAGGACTACTGTGTCATCCGACAATTCAACGATTGTGCCTTGAAGACCGCCAATCGTTTGAATTTTATCGCCCTTCTTCAGTTGGCTAAGGAGCGAGTTGCGCTGCTTCGATTTCTTTTGTTGCGGACGAATAAGCAAGAAATAAAAGACCGCAAACATCAAAATGAAAGGCCAGATCATTTGAAAAATATTCGTGCTGCCTGCTTCACCAGCTGCTAATAATGTCGACATGGAAATTCCCCCCTTTCCCTAAAATCTAATCTTAAAAGCCCTTGTCATTATCAAACAGTCCATACTTGGTGAAAAAGTCGTCGCGGAAATCAAGAAGCCGGTCTTCCATAATTGCCTGACGTACATCACGCATGAGCTGTAATAGGAAATGTAGGTTGTGATAAGTCGTCAATCGGATGCCAAACGTTTCATCTGCTTTGAGCAAATGACGGATATAGGCACGCGAGTAGTTCTGGCAGGTATAGCAGGAGCATTCCGGATCAAGCGGACCAAAGTCTTCAGCGTACTTTGCATTACGCACGACAAGACGGCCTTGGCTTGTCATGGTTGTCCCGTTACGCGCGATACGAGTAGGCAATACGCAGTCGAACATATCCACTCCGCGAATAGACCCCTCAATCAGTGCGTCAGGGGAGCCTACGCCCATCAAATATCTAGGCTTGCCTGCCGGCAGTTCAGGAACCGTATAATCGAGCACATCATACATCAGATGCTTAGGCTCGCCTACACTTAATCCACCAATAGCATACCCCGGGAAATCCATGGAAGTCAAATCCTTCGCACTTTGAATACGTAGGTCTTTATGCATGCCGCCTTGAACAATGGCAAACAATCCTTGATCATGCGGACGGGCATGTGAATTCAGGCAACGCTCGGCCCAACGTGTTGTACGCTCAAGTGATTTTTTCACATAATCATACTCTGCCGGGTATGGCGGACATTCGTCAAATGCCATCATAATATCAGAACCAAGAGCATTCTGAATTTCCATCGCTTTCTCTGGTGAGAGGAACAGCTTGTCCCCATTGAGATGTGAACGGAATTGTACGCCTTCTTCGGTAATCTTCCGCATGTCGCTTAAGCTGAATACCTGGAAGCCGCCGCTGTCGGTCAGAATCGGGCGATCCCAGTTCATGAACTTATGAAGTCCTCCTGCGCGGCCAATAATATCATGACCTGGACGAAGGAACAAATGGTACGTGTTACTCAAAATAATATGAGCATCCATCGTCTTTAACTCTTCTGGGCTCATCGTCTTAACGGTAGCTTGTGTACCTACTGGCATAAACGCAGGCGTCTCGATAACACCATGCGGGGTGTGAACGCGTCCAAGACGTGCGCCAGACTGTTTGCACACCTTAATTAATTCATATTTTACTGCTGTCACTAGTCATTCTTCCTGTCTACATAGAATTATTGTACTTCTATTCTTGATGTTAATAGATAAACATAGCATCGCCAAAGCTAAAGAATCGGTATTCCTCACGGACGGCTTCAGCATAGGCTTTCATAATCGCATCCCGACCAGCCAACGCACTTACGAGCATAACAAGCGTCGACTTCGGCAAATGGAAGTTCGTCAGCAGCGCATCGACCAGCTTAAAGGTATAACCCGGGAAGATAAAAATATCCGTCCAGCCGCTGCACGCCTCAATAGGTCCGCCTTCGAATCTCCCTGCAACTGTCTCAAGTGTTCTCGAGGAGGTTGTCCCTACTGCTACTATACGTGCTCCAGACGATTTGGCTTCATTAATTATTTCGGCATTTTGTTCATCCAGCTCGTAATATTCTGAATGCATTTCATGCTCTTCTACTTTATCGACGGACATCGGCCGGAATGTACCTAGTCCAACGTGCAGCGTCACATAAGCGAGCTTAACGCCTTTGTCTACCAGCTGCTGCAGAAACTCCTTCGTAAAATGCAGCCCTGCTGTAGGTGCTGCAGCCGACCCTTCATGCTTCGCATAGACGGTCTGGTAACGTTCCCGCTCCTCCAGCCTCTCCTTAATATACGGAGGCAGGGGCATTTCACCCAAGCGATCCAAGAGCTCCTGGAAAATCCCCTCATACTGAAAACGGATCGTCCGTGAACCCATTTCGCCTTCATCCTCAACAACTGCCCGAAGCAGCGGTTCACCGCTGCCATTATCGCCAAACCACAGCTCAGCGCCAACCTTCATACGCTTGGCCGGTTTAGCAAGTGCTTCCCAGCGATCCCCTTCCAGCTGCTTGAGGAGCAGCAGCTCGATCTTGGCACCGGTATCCCGTTTCATACCTGTCAAACGCGCCGGAATGACACGAGTATTATTAAGGACAAGCACATCTCCTGCTTTCAAATATTCAGCAAGGTCGGTAAAAGAACGATGAGCAATCTCACCAGTTTGCTTATTCAGCGCGAGCAGCCTGGAAGCCGTACGTTCCGCAAGTGGTGTCTGAGCGATCAGATGCTCTGGCAATTCGAAATCAAACAATTCTACATTCATTGAATCAATCATTCCTTAGCGATGGTTACATCTTTATAGTAGTATTGCAAGATATAAGAGTAGTCATACCCTTGCTGAGCAAGGCTAAGCGCTCCATATTGCGATAATCCAATTCCGTGGCCATTCCCCGATCCTACAAAACGATAAGAAGGATCTTTGGTCGTCGCCCGAATTTGGCTGTCGCCATTCATTACGATGAGGTTTCCATCAGCCTGCGAGACTTTGCCGCCTGCCTGGATCATATAGACCGGCTGTGAAGCAGTTGTCTTCGTTCGTGTGGAACCACCTGCACCAAGCATCGTTACCTTAGCCGTTTCGTCCACCTTAAACAACGTACTTGGCAGACCTCCAAGCGCAGAACGAAGCACATCTGGATATTTTACATTGTAAGGCTGTCCATTGACAAGCAATTGTGTAACACGACCGGATGGTCCTGTTGTACCAACCTGCAAGGATGTAATCGGACCTGTAACACTCGCCTGCTTGGTCATCGTAGCAAGGAGCTCCGAGGACGTAAACGGTCCCTTGACCCAAGACATGGCATTATTCTCGATTGCCTTGTCCAGCACAGCTACCACTGTTCCTTTATTTACTTGTCCGATCAGCGGGATGGTATCCTGTACGACCGGATTTTTCCTGACCTTCGAACCATCCGTGTTTACCGTCATCAGCTTCACACCTGCAGCATTGGTCTCACCAGAATCCGTTAGCAGGTCCTCGCGGATATATCCTGTCAGATTGTTAGGAAGAACAACGCGGTACCACGTGTAAAGCCCCTTTTCTGAAGATGTATCCGGGCTGGATACACTCTTCAGGTAAGCAACAGAATTGCCCCAAATTTCTGCAGCATCAGCAGATTTTCCGCCCGCATTCGATGAGAACAGTGCTTCAATTAATTTACCGTTATAAAGCACCACTTCACCCGCTGTCTCATCAACAGCTTGGATAGTGGAAGGCTTCTCTCTTACCGTTCCTTCATATTCCTGACTATACACACTATCTACAACATTAGCGATTTGGAAGCCAGCTCCTTGATAGAGCGCATATGTACGTGCGGCTACTGCCTGCGCCTTCAGTGCTTCAAGCGGCCAAGAAGCTACCATTTCCCCGCCAACAACCGAATACAAATATTGTTCAAACGGAAGCTCATTAATGACAGCCAGCTTGCCGTTGAATTCACTTACTTCAAATTGTCCGCGGTATGTACGATTAGAACGCTCTGTCAGCTTGATCGAGCTGTCTCCTGCAGGCATAATTCGAACTTTTGCATTATTGATTGGAAAAGCATACAGCTTCACCGGACTAGCGGCTTTGGCTGTTAAGGTATGGTCATTACGTTCGAGCAAATAAGCCGCATCATCCGCAGTCTTCAGACCGCTGCCTGCAGCGCCTGCTGCTGTTTTCACAACACTCAGCTCCGCTGAACTTGCCGCCGCACCTACGAATACGGAATAACGGGCATTGCTGCTAGCAGCCTTACGAACGGCCACATAAGTATCCACTCCTGCTGCGCTGAATGCTTCGGATGCCTGAACGGCTTCCGCCTCCGACGCGTAAGAAGTTGCACTTTCCAAGTGGAAAGGACCTTGAATAACTCCCTTTGCACTGCCTGTCAGGGTATTTAATGTGCTATCCGCATTCCATTTGGTCAAAGCAGCCGAAGCTTCTGATGCATTGCCATACGTTCCTTCAGCGACTTGATAGACCGTCTTGCCTTTCTTCTGCAGAGAAGTAATAAAGCCGCTGCCCGATGCTGCTTGGAGTCGTTTGTAGACCGCCAAAGCTGTATCGAAGCTTGCTGTCTCAATAACCCGGACCTTATAATCATCCTTCGCAACACGAGACTGTTCATTGGCCCCTGCTTTAATCCAAGGAACGATTCCCGTCGGGTCGCTCATTCCTATCGTTAATCCGTCAGCAGATGCAAAAGTAGCTGCTGGTGTATTTACTGTATATTTCCCCGGTAATTGCAGAAAGATGGCGACTCGTATCGAATCGAGCTGTGGAACTGCGCCAAGCGAAGGCTTGGCCCACCAAGTCGAAACAAATAACAAACCGGCGATCGTCAGAAGCGATAAGCGCTTGAACGACCATCGTTGAAACCTCATGAATGATTCCCCTTTCCCCTCTCATCTTGCGGCAGCTTGCAGCCATTAACAGAACAGCTTTGTTCCGTTTGTCCGAACCAGTCATATCTGCGTTTCGCAATATAGCGATAAAGAAAATCACCCAGCTTGCTCATGCCAGGCAGCCGATAAAGCGCTGCAAGCAGGCGAAAGCCGGCTATCGTACGCAGGATTCGGACTACACCATCCGCTCCGGCGTATAACCGGCCTTTTTCATCCGTAACATGCATCTTCTCATATAATTCTGTTTCCGCAGCCTGCTCGATCCCAGGAACAGCATTGCCAGCATTCCGGAGCGATTGAATCGGTACAAAGATCAATTCTGCATTCGAGCTAAGCTCCTTCAGCTTGGTAACTGTTCCAATACATAGATTGCAGGTTCCGTCATATACAACATACAGCTTCTCCCGCTCGCTCTTCATGCTTCTCACCTCTCTGGCACAGGCATTCCTAAATGCCGATAGGCCTGATCCGTTGCGATCCGGCCACGTGGTGTCCGCTGCAGGAAACCGATCTGCATCAAATATGGCTCATACACATCTTCAATGGTTTGGCTTTCTTCCCCTATAGAAGCTGCGATCGTATCAAGGCCAACAGGCCTTCCGGCAAATGTCGTCATCATCGTGAGCAGCATCTTATGGTCAATATTATCGAGTCCCATCGGATCGACCTGCTGCAACTCAAGTGCCTGCTGCGCAATCTCATACGTAATAATCCCGTCACCGCGCACCTGCGCATAATCACGCACCCGCTTCAGGAGGCGATTCGCAATACGAGGAGTCCCTCTTGAGCGCATCGCAATCTCCTGTGAAGCTTCTCCGATAATCGCAATATCGAAGATTTCTGCAGAACGGGAGACAATATAAGCAAGCTCATCAACTGTATAAAATTCCAAGCGGCTGATAACGCCAAACCGGTCACGCAAAGGCGCAGACAATAGACCGGCCCTCGTTGTAGCCCCAATAAGTGTAAATGGAGGCAGATCAAGACGCACGGAACGGGCACTTGGCCCTTTGCCGATCATAATATCAAGTGCGAAGTCTTCCATCGCAGGATACAGAACTTCCTCAACGGTTCGATGCAGGCGGTGGATCTCATCGATGAATAATACATCGCCTTCCTGCAGATTCGTAAGTAAAGCCGCCAAATCACCAGGACGCTCGATAGCAGGACCGGAAGTTGTACGCAGATTAACGCCAAGCTCGTTGGCGATAATGTTCGACAGTGTTGTTTTGCCAAGGCCAGGAGGCCCGTACAGCAGCACATGGTCAAGTGCTTCCTTCCGCATCTTGGCTGCATCAATATATATTTTTAAATTTTCCTTCGCTTTGGACTGCCCGATATATTCAGCCAAATAACGCGGGCGCAGGCTTAACTCTAAAGCCTGCTCATCCATCATCAGGTTAGCGGATATAATCCGATCTTCCACCCTTGCTCAGCTCCTTTATGTTAGCCTTTAAACAGCTGCTGCAAGGCACGTTTCATTAAGGAATCTACTGTTTCCTCAGCCGTTACCGAAGGTGCCAGCTCGCTCCATGCTTTATCCAGCTCGGCAGCGGTATAACCAAGTCCAGCAAGTGCCTCGCGAGCTTCTTCCCATGCTGTTCCGACACCTTGCTGTGCACTATTGGTTGATACAGGCTGATGAGGCGCCAGCCCAGCCGCAGCCAACAAGCCAGCATCCGTTGCAAAGCCTGCCAGCTTATCCTTCAGATCAAGAATCATACGTTGAGCTGTCTTCTTGCCAATGCCGGGAAGTCTCGTCAGAAAGGCGATATTCTCCTGCTGAATGGCACCAATCACTGCATCCGGGCGCCCTCCTGCCAAGATGCCAAGTGCCACTCTTGGACCAATGCCCGATACTTCAAGAAGCTTGCGGAACAAGGTCTGTTCCTCCCGTGATTCAAATCCATACAGTAAGATCGCATCTTCACGTACATGATGGTGAATATAAATGGTCACGGTATCCTCTTTACCCGCAAATGAATAAGGATTAGGAGTAAACACACGATAGCCGATATCTCTAACATCTAATACGACATATTCCGATTCCACATGAGCAATAAGTCCGCGTAAAAAATCAATCATCGAAGCACCTCGTTAATTTTTTGCGACAAGCCCGAAGAATGGGCATGACAGATCGCTACAGCAAGCGCATCGGCCACGTCATCCGGCTTCGGAATAGCCGATAATTTCAGAAACATCTTGACCATTTCCTGCACTTGGCGCTTCTCTGCTTTGCCGTAGCCAACAACAGCCTGCTTCACCTGCAGCGGAGTGTACTCTGCCACTGGCAGCCCACGCTGGGCCGCTGCCAAGATAATAACTCCTCTTGCCTGCCCTACGGCAAATGCCGTTGTCACGTTGCGATTGAAGAACAGCTTCTCTACCGCAACCGTATCCGGTTTATACTTATCAATCAGCGCTACAGCCGAATCATAAATTTGCACAAGCCGCTCTTCCGCAGGGGTATGTGCAGCTGTCTGAATACAGCCATATTGAACCGGCTTCAGCTTATGTCCATCTTTGTCAATGAATCCAAAACCCGCGATCGCAATGCCGGGGTCTATACCAAGAACGCGCAATCCGCCAACTCCTTTGCGGCAGTCTTTACCGCTTCTTATCCGTCCATTATAGCAAAAGTTGGTCCGAATGAGAACACGCGTTTGAGATTGCCGCGCCGACAAAACTTCCCCAGTCTATAAAAAAGCCTTCCGCGGTAAAGGCGGAAGGCTGGCATCGCATCAATAAGTCGGCTTCATCACTTTTTGGTTAGCTGGCATAGCGAAATCACTGTAAGTCGACAGAACACTATTGTATTCATCCATATCTGAGATTTTGATTCCTCTCGTCAAGCTATCAACCTTGTCCTGTGGAAGGCTGCTCTCCATATATCTGACATCAAGCTGGAAGAAAGTTTTGACGACCTTCTCCTTCTTAGGCGCACCTTCAAAAAGGGACAAATAGCCAAGCTTGTCTAATCCGATATACACATTGCCTCTGCAGGATTGAGAGAAATCTTCAATCGACTGCTCCAGCACCACTGTTTGACCATCCTGTGACAGCATCGCTGTCCATTCCGGATGGGACATTAGAATCCGAATAACTTCAGCTGACGTCATTTGACCAAAAGGCTGCGTTTCTTCCCCGCAAATGTATTGACGGTGCAGCCTAACTGCAAGCGGCTCTTCATGCTCCTGCAAAATCCGGATCAAACCAGGGTTCCCTTCACCTGGCTCTATCTTACCTGCAGCATTCGCCGCTGCTGTCCCTGGCAGACCATATACAGCTTGAATTGCCGCCGCCATTCCGAGTAAGAACGAACCTAGCGTCCACATTGGACGCCGACTCCTTCGCAGCCGTTTTTTTATTTGCTTCCATAAACTGAACTTCATCATAATAAAGGCCCCTTGTATTCATGTTTGACCTAGTTTAACTCTAAACTTCCATTAATATGTATGGATAGGAAAAATGAAACAGCAAAACGCCTCCTGCCTTTGGGGGAAGGCAAGAGGCATTAGCATGAAGAACTCTAATTAACGGTTAATCCAAGGTTTGCTGTTTCGTTTTGTTTTGGTCGTTTTTGCAGGGACACTACGAATTTTGGCCGTTTTGCGCTGTTTTGTTTTTTTGCTTACAATCGCAGCAGCCTCAGGCTCTTCCTCTACGCGCTTGCCATTACAGCCGCAAGGATCATCCTGTGCACCAGCTGTTTGACCTGGCCAGTAAGAATAAGGAGAGAAGCCTTGTGCACCAGCTACCGGATGTCCATAGCCGTAGCCATAACCTCCAGGAGCAAAGCTTGCCGGGGAGACGTTCGGGCCAAGAGCCATCGGTGATACGTTGGAACCAAGCGCTGTTGGCGCCATGTTCGAGCCAAGTGCCATTGGAGATACATTAGAGCCAAGTTCTGTTGGCGCCATGTTCGAGCCAAGGGCCATCGGTGATACATTTGAGCCAAGTGCTGTTGGCGACATGTTGGAACCAAGCGCCATCGGTGATACGTTTGAACCAAGAGCGGTTGGTGCTGTGTTAGAACCAAGTGCCATCGGTGATACGTTCGAACCTAAGGCTGCAGGGGATACGTTTGGCCCCATCATCTCTGGAGATACCATTCCCGGATGACCATAGCCATATCCATACTCTGGGCCTACATTTGCTGGCGATACGTGTCCGCCATATCCATAGCCATATCCAAAGTCAGGACCTGCTTCTGCCGGAGATGCCCAGCCTGGGCTATAACCATAACCTCCGCCAGGACCCATCATCTCTGGACTAACATTTGTTGGAGCGGAATTTTCCCCTAGTGCAGCTGGAGAAACATTGTCTGGGCCAAAGCTCGCAGGGGATACAGCTCCTGGACCCCATCCATAACCAGGACCCATTTCAGCAGGAGATACGGCAGATGGACCATAGCCGTAACCAGGACCCATTTCAGCAGGGGATACGGCTCCTGGACCCCATCCATAGCCATGGCCCATTTCAGCAGGGGATACGGCAGATGGACCATAGCCGTAACCATAGTCTGGACCTACATTAGCTGGCGATACGGCAGATGGACCATAGCCATAACCATAGTCTGGACCCACGTTAGCTGGCGATACAGCTGATGGGCCATATCCATAGCCGTAGTCTGGGCCAACGTTAGCTGGCGATACAGCTGATGGGCCATAGCCATAACCATAGTCTGGGCCAACGTTAGCTGGCGATACAGCTGATGGGCCATATCCATAGCCGTAGTCTGGGCCTACATTAGCCGGAGATACAGCAGACGGACCGTAACCATAACCATGCTCTGGACCAACATTAGCTGGCGATACAAAGCCATAGCCGCCACCTGGGCCTACTGCAGCCGGACTTACATTAGTTGGTGCTGCATTCTCGCCACCTAATGCGGTTGGGCCAACATTTTCAGCTCCAAGTACTGGTGATGCATTTTCCGAACCAAATACGGCTGGAGAGACTGCGCCATAGCCGTAACCTGGTCCCTCCGCGATTGGCATTGTACCAGGCGGGCACCAAGGACCTTCGTTTGCCGGGCTTACATTTGAGCCAGGCCAGCCGCCATAACCATAACCTGGGCCGACTTGCATCGGAGATACCATTGGCTGATTATTGCCATATCCGCCATGATGATGCTGGGAAGCTGCTTCAACCGCAGGTACGCCAAATTGCTTGAATAAATCAACACTAGGCTGCAGGTTTGGCTGTGCATTCGATTGTGTAATTGGTGCTACGTTTGGTTTCATTTTTGGTGCTACATTTGCTTCCATTGCAGGCTTCATATTTGGCTTCACATTCGCATCTTCTGCCTTCGCTTTTTTGTCCGGCGATTTTTGAATCGGCAAAGCTTTCTTCGCAGGTTCTTTCTCAGCAGGAGCAACCGGTGTTACGATTGGTGCTGTAGGTGTTTTCCCTGCTGGAGCCACCGGTGCGATAGGAGCTGTAGGTGTTTTACCTGCTGGTGCTTGCGCAGCTGGCATTTGGCCAGTTGGCTTTTTGCCTACCCAGTTTTGTACACCGTGCATAAGCGACATCGGATGAAGAGGATGAGCACTGCCAGTTCCTTGTGCTGCTGGACCCTCGGATGTAGGTGTCGCTGTTTTAGGAATGTTGACAATTTCGCCGGTCAAAAGCACATTCGGATTTTTAAGCTGCGGATTCGCTTTAATCATGTCCGCGAGCGGTACGCCCCAAGCCTTCGACAGCTTCCAAAGCGTATCCCCTTGTTTTACCACATGCTGATGCATAATCTCCATCCCTCCTGTCCCGCCGCCAACCTCATTAGCCGATGGGACCTTCAGCTTCATTCCGACATCCAACAGATCCGGGTTCGTAATGGAAGGGTTCAGCTTTAAGATGTCTTCGATCGACACATTATGTTTCTGTGCAATGAAATACAATGTATCGCCTTTCTTTACAACATGAATTTTCACTAGCAAAAAACCTCCTGTCACGGACTTTGTATAACGGCACGGCGAATGCCTGCTATCAATCATTACATCCTATGCAGAACGTAGGCAGGTGTCTCCATTTTCAAGCAAAAAAAATAGCAGCACCCGTTATGGGCACCGCTAATCTCATTTATTCCTATATTTTCTTACAGTAGCTGTTCATAAGTAAAGCTTGGATAACTCCCCAGGATACGAACCTGGCAGCCAAGCGCCTCAATCTCTTCAAGCGCCGAAGGCAGGAGTACTGTGTCCAGCGCCATTTCGATATCGATATAAAAATAATAATTGCCCAGCTTTTTCTTCGTCGGGCGTGATTCAATCTTCGACAAGTTAATCTTCCGCCATGCGAAAGCGGCGAGTACTTGATGAAGAGCACCAGGATAATCTTCAGGCAGCGTAATCAAAATACTTGTTTTCTGCTTGTCCGATTTGCGCACCGTGAATGGCTCGCTGCCTACCAGCAGAAACCGGGTGTAATTGTTATCGTGGTCTGTAATACCCTGACTCAATACATCCAAGCCGTTATTGCTCGCAGCTGTCATCGTACCGATAGCCGCCCAGCCTGCATCCGGATTGTCCTTGACGATCTTGACACCCTCAGAGGTGCTTCCTACAGTTTCAATCTCTGCATGCGGCAGCCTACTACGAAGGAATTGCAAGCATTGTGCGATAGCTACGGGATGACTCATCACTTTCTTGATCTTGCTGAAATCAATTCCGCCCTCTTCACTAGCTGCTTCCGAACGGCGACCGATCAAATTTTGAATCGAAGGATAGACCCATTCCGCCTGAATTGGCAGATCTACTTCATGAACCAGCCAATCCACATGCAGATTGACGGAGCCTTCAATTGTATTCTCAATAGGTACAACGCTATAATCGCTGACACTGTTTACCGTCGACATAAATACATCGGCGATTAAGCGGTGGTGTTCCCACTTCATTTCTTCTCCGGCAAACAGCCGCTTGACTGCTTCATCCGACACGGATCCGGCAGGCAGTACTGCAATTGTCTTCATCGTACAACTTCTCCTTTTATCCGCTCCATGAGATCAGGAGCAGAGCTTGCCGAGTCTTCCACAATGATGACCGGACCCTCCGAGCTTGGCTTCAGCCACATTGTATCTGCTACGATGCCTTCCTGCTTCAATGTTCCAAGCAGGAATTGCTCCAGCTCCGATTTGCTCTTGCTGGTCTCATCTACGAATGCGATCAGCGTAGGACCCGCTCCACTGAGAGCCGCCCCAAGCGCACCATAATCTGCCGCGCTCTCCAATATAGCTGTCATACCCGGAATCAGTGCTGCCCGGTAAGGCTGGTGCAGCCGGTCACGCATCGCATGACGGATAAGACCCAGCTCGCCGCTAGCTAATGCCGCTACGAGCAGTGAACTCCGGCCCACATTAAAGACCGCGTCGGCCATACTGATCTGCGTTGGCAAACAATGGCGCGCCTTTTCTGTCGACAGCTGGAAAGCTGGTATCGCGACCAAAGTCTCGAGCTTCACATGTGGTTCAAGTCTAACATAATCAGCACGTTCGCCGTCCCATGCCGAGACGACAATTCCGCCGAATAAGGAAGCACCAACATTGTCAGGATGCCCTTCTAATTTGGTAGCGAGCTGGAACAGCTTATCATCCGTAAGCGGATTGCCAATCAGTGCATTCGCTGCTACTAGAGCACCAATAATGGCAGATGCGCTGCTGCCCAAGCCTCTTGTTAATGGAATATCACTGTACATAGCAACATCCAGCTCTGGAACAACAACTCCCGCTTCTTCGAAGACGAGTTGAGCTACTTTATAGATCAAATTCGATTTATCTGTTGGAATGCCTTGCATCTGGTCGCCGTACAGACGAAATGTTGTTTTCTCTGCGGCAGACATTTCAATCCAGGAATACAACGAAAGCGCCATGCCCAGCGTATCAAAGCCAGGTCCTAAGTTAGCCGTGCTGGCCGGCACTTTCACAATTACTCGACGATTATTCATGACGGATAAAGCTCCTTTATTCGCTTTTGCAATCAATCAAATTGAAGTAGGATTAGCCTTCTACGCGATAAACACTCTTCACCTTGCGAATAACGTCCAGCGACTCAAATTTCTGCAGCACTTTATTGATTGCAGCTTTATTCGCATCATGTGTAATCACGATAATTTCTGCTTCTGGGTTGGAGGCGTTAGGCTGCTGCAGCACTGACTCCAGGCTTACTTCAAACTCCGCGAATACTTGCGTAATTTGAGCCAGTACGCCTGCACGGTCATCTACATGAAGCAGCAGGAAATATTTCGAAGAAATCTGCTCATCGGTTTTGAGCTTTTTCTCTTTGTATGTCAGTAATCCTTGCTTGCCGTTTACACCCAGCTTCAGGTTCTTCACGACAGCTACAAGGTCAGATACGATCGACGTAGCCGTTGGCAGTTCTCCTGCGCCCGGACCGTAGAACATTGTCTCACCAACAGCTTCGCCATATACATAAACTGCATTGTAAACACCATTCACGGACGCAATTGGATGTGAGTTTTTCACCATTGTTGGTTGAACACTGATGCTGAATTGATCATCTTGACGTTCTGCGATGCCAAGCAGTTTCACTGTGTAGCCGAGACGCTTCGCGTAAAGGATATCTTCGCGTGTAACATTGGACATCCCTTGAACGGAGACATCTTCAAGAGCTACTTTCGCACGGAAACCAAGCGTTGATAGAATAGTCATTTTGCGTGCAGCATCAAGACCCTCTACGTCAGAAGTTGGATCTGCTTCTGCATATCCAAGATCCTGTGCTTCCTTCAGCACATCGCCATAAGACGCGCCTTCCATACTCATCTTGGACAAGATGTAATTTGTCGTACCATTCACGATACCCATGATCTTCGTAATTCGGTCGGAAGAGAAGCCCTCCACCAGTGTACGGATAATAGGGATGCCGCCTGCAACGCTTGCTTCATAATACACATCACAGCCATGCTCCTGCGCTTTAGCCAGAATCTCCGGGCCATGCAGAGCCATCAAATCCTTATTCGCTGTAACGACATGCTTGCCACGGGAGAGTGCTTCCATAATATATTCCTTCGTCGATCCGATTCCGCCCATTACCTCAACGATCACATCGATGTCAGGATTGCTGATGATTTCCCATGGATCTTCCGTCAGCTTGGACGAGTCGATCGAAATACTGCGGGATTTCGCTTTGTTTTGAACAAGAATTTTCTCAATAACAATCGGAGAGCCCACCTGGCTTTGCAAATCTTCCTGATGACCTTCTACGATGCGCACTACACCAGTCCCGACAGTACCGAGACCAAGCAAACCTACCTTCACTGGCTTCATACAATTCCCTCCATCTAATCAACCTTGTCCGATAACGGCAGCTTTACGCACGCCTTCCTGGCTGCGTATCACTTCAATAAGTGTTGTAAGTTCTTCATTAAGCTTTGAAATATCAACGGATATAACCACATTAGCGAAGCCTTGCAGCGGAATACTCTGATTCATCGTCAGGACATTCCCTTCCAGACCAGCCACGAGGCTCAATACCTTCGATAATACACCGGATCGATGCTCCAAATCCATCGAGATGGTCACAATCCGTTCGCGTTCCAGTTCATGCAGCCCGTAAACGCCATCTTTATACTTATAAAAAGCGCTGCGACTAAGCCCAACCTTCTCAACCGCTTCGTGCACCGTGGACGCTTCGCCTCGACCAAGCATTTCTTTCACTTGAATCGTCTTCAAGATCGCCTCAGGGAGCATATCCTCACGAACGACATAATAACGTTGCGTCACTATTTCGTCCTCCCTACAAAGACAATTGTTCTTCTATAATGGACATTATAGCGGAATATGGCGAAAGCGGCAATAGGTAAGTGCGATGCTTTCTATGAAAAAAGACGACCAGCGGCCGTCTTTTGTGTTTCATTTGATATTGTTCTATTTTCCGGTATAATCGGTGCCTTCGAAGAACTCGAATGTAAAGTCGGCGATTTGAACTGTATCTCCATCTCTTGCGCCTTCACGACGAAGAGCGGCATCAACGCCCCACTTCCGCATGAGTTGTGCGAACCGCATAATCGCGTCATACGAGTTCATATTCATACGCTTCAAGTAGTTCTCAATGCTTGCGCCTTGCACGACAAAGATCTCATCTTCCTTATGAATCGTGAAGTTGTTATCTTCGCGTTTCTCGAACGTAAATACTTTACGCTCCGCAACATCCTTCACTTCTTCAATCGTCAGCTCATCAGGAACAGCGTCAAGTGTATCAGCTGCTTTGTACAGCAGCTCTTGAATTCCCTGCTTAGTCAGCGACGAGATCGGAAGGATCAGATATTCACGATCACCGCGAACCGCATCAAGCTGCTCTTTGAACAGCTCCAAGTTATCATCAGCACCAGGCATATCCATTTTGTTCGCCGCAATAATTTGCGGACGATCAGCAAGCTTCTCGTTATATTTCACTAGTTCATCATTAATCTTGACCCAATCCTCGAAAGGATCGCGCTCTTCCGTACCCGCCATATCAATGACATGTACGATAACTCTTGTCCGCTCGACATGACGAAGGAATTCATGGCCAAGACCAACGCCTTCATGAGCTCCTTCGATCAATCCCGGAAGATCGGCCATCACGAAGCTGCGGCCGTCACCTACATCAACAACACCAAGGTTTGGTGTAATCGTTGTAAAGTGGTATGCACCAATCTTCGGCTTCGCGCCGGATACAACCGACAGAAGTGTGGACTTGCCTACGCTTGGGAATCCAACGAGGCCAACGTCAGCCATAACCTTGAGCTCAAGTGTTACCCAGCGCTCTTGGCCTTCTTCCCCATTCTCACAAATGTCAGGAGCTGGATTATTAATTGTTGCAAATCGAGTGTTACCACGTCCACCGCGTCCGCCGCGTGCAACAACAACTTCCTGTCCATGACGAGTCATATCGGCAATGATCTGTTCCGTATCATCATCCACAATAACTGTACCTGGCGGAATACGGACAATCATATCGTCTGCACTTGCACCATGCATGGATTTGACTTTGCCGCGTTCGCCGGCTGGACCTTTAAAGTGCTTCTGATAACGGAAATCCATCAGTGTACGCAAACCTTCGTCTACACGGAAAATGACGTCGCCGCCATTACCACCGTCTCCGCCTGCTGGTCCGCCTTCCGGCACGTATTTCTCACGACGGTAGGAAACGATACCGTTACCTCCATTACCGCCTTTTACAAATATCTTCGCTTTATCGACAAACATGTTTTGCCTCCGTTTAAGCGCGCCGCTCCGCTTTTAAAACCATATTCCTTTGCGGGTTATCAAACTTGACCGCATGCAGAGACGCGCCTTCCAACTGCTGTTTTATTTTATCCGTGAGCTGTTGCTCACTGGTTAATTCGCCCTCATACTGAAAAGTTACCACCAGCGTCCCCTCTTCTTTGGAGAGCTTTAGGGTAAGTGTTGCAGGATCACCATATCCTGTCTTCACCTGGAATCGATAAGCATTGATTAAACTAATCAGTGTCTCAGCGAAGTCCCGGCCTTCGTTTGGCAGTTCATTCAGATGAATATCCTCATCCATCTTCACCTGAAGCTGCATGGCATTCGTAAGTGTACGGAAAGATTGTATATAGCTGATCAGCGAAGGAACACCCAGCTTTGCAATCTGGCTCTCCTCCGTCATTCTAACCCTTATTTTCTCCACGTATTCCACGGTTTTATCCAGCTTATTCATTCGTATGTAACCGAACAAAACCTGGAGATCGTTCATCCAATCATGCCGATGATGATTCAGCGTCTTAATACTTGCCGTTTGCAGCATATGCACAGTACGTGCCAACCGCTTTTCCTGCTCATTGCGCTCTGTCTTAATCCAGAACCCAGCAGCTGCTATTGTCCATAAAAGAAAAAGTACAACCAGCCATACCGAAGAAGGCCAAATGAGCACAGCCGCACAAGGCAGCACAACGGAAGCCGCTGCCGACTGTCTCGCCATTCTAATGCGATCCATCGTAATCGATCCCACTTTCTGCTTGTTTGCTAGCTAAATCAGTATAGCATGCGAATGAAGCGCCCGAAAGGTCTAAAACAAACAAAAACCCCGGCCTGTTCATGAGGCCGGGGCACTTGTTGCTATTAAGCTTCTACTGCTGCAGCTACCGGAGCCAGATCAACTGGGTATACGCTAACTTTCTTACGATCGCGTCCCCAACGTTCAAACTTAACGACGCCTTCTACCAAAGCGAAGAGCGTGTCGTCTTTACCGATGCCCACGTTATTACCTGGGTGAATCTTAGTGCCGCGTTGGCGGAACAAGATGCTACCAGCGGATACGACTTGACCGTCAGCGCGTTTAGCGCCAAGACGTTTCGAATGACTGTCGCGACCGTTCTTTGTAGAACCTACGCCTTTTTTCGATGCGAAAAGCTGAAGATCTAATTTCAACATGGTGATTTCCTCCTTCTCTAAAGAAGTTGTTCGTGCATTATGACATATTTGTCGTATGATTGTGCGATATTGCCGAGCATAACGACCATCGATTCGAGCAACAGCTGTACTTTGTCGTCTGTTTCCTTATCCGACTGCTCCGGAACGTCTGACGATAGCCAGCCATTCTTCATCGAAGCCGGAAGCTCCACTTTCGCCAAAGCCTCGATAGCATTGACAGTACCGACCGATACGGCCGACACTCCGGCGCAGATAATATCCTTGCCGCGGTTTGCATATTTAGCGTGTCCTGAGATCGCAAATGATACAATCCGTCTGTCAGCGGCTCTCCGTACGAATGTAACAGATATCATAAGAAAGTCCTCTTACGCTTGGATTTTCTCGATTGTTACTTTCGTGAACGGTTGACGATGACCTTGCTTGCGGCGGTAGTTCTTTTTGGCTTTGTATTTGTAAACGATGATCTTTTGGCCTTTACCTTGTTTCTCGATTTTGCCAGAAACAGTAGCACCGGAAAGAACTGGAGTACCAGTTACCAGACCTTCGCTGTTAGATACTGCCAAGACACGATCAAACGTTACGCTTTCGCCTTCGTTTGCGTTCAGTTTTTCGATGTAGATTACATCGCCCTCTTGAACTTTGTATTGCTTGCCGCCAGTTTCGATAATTGCGAACATGTGTTGCACCTCCTTATTGTCGAAGACTCGCCTAATCCAGGTGGCAAGAGCAAAATGCATCCCACGCTTAAACCCAATTGGAGCGGTATCTGCATGTCCAAATATGAATATAAATGAGACATACCAGAACATTCTATCACAGATTACTTAATCGATCAACTATTGCCTATGAATTAACAGTAGTCTTTTTGCCGGTGCCGCCGCATGCCGGGCAGCGCTCGTTTAGCTGCCTTGCAGCATTGTCCCGCGCCTTCCGTCTGGTCAGTTCCAGCAGACCAAGCCTTGTCCAGCCAAACACGGTGCATTTGGTCCGGTCCCTCTTCGCCCAATCCGACAGTCTTGCCATGACTTTCTCCCGATTGGATTCATTCTCCATATCAATAAAATCAATAACAATAATACCGCCAACATCACGTATTCGAAGCAGTCTGGCAATCTCGTCAGCCGCTTCCATGTTCGTCTTGAACACAGTGTCTTCCAGATCAGTTGCACCTGTATACTTAGCTGTATTGACATCAATAACCGTCAGTGCTTCCGTCTCATCCCATACGAGAGAGCCGCCGCACTCCAATCGAATTCGGTTTTGGAAGGCTGCCTCAAGCTGCTCTGTCACTCTAAACCGATCAAATAACGAAGACTTTTCTTTTCGTGCATCAAATACCTTTAACCGGTCTGAAAGATGCGGTGTCATTTCCTGAATCAACGCTGCTGCCTCACTGTAACGGGAAGCATCATCAAGCCATACCTCGTCCATATCATCAGTTAGTGTATCTCTCACCGCACGCCTAAGCAGACCCGCTTCACGATGCAGTTCGGCCGGAGCTTTCGCAGCTGCCGCTCGCTGCTCTACGCTTTTCCATAACTGTCGAAGCTGCTCCACATCAGCACCCAGCGATTCTTCACATTCGCCTTCGGCTGCTGTACGCATGATGATGCCTTCTTCTTCCAGTCGAAGCCGTTCGCCAATCATCCGGATTCGCGAGCGTTCGCTTTCCGTCAGTATTTTTTTCGAAACACCGACATAACCGGCTATCGGCATATAGACCAGCCAACGGCCCGGCAAAGTAAAGTGCGTCGTCACACGCGCTCCCTTACTCCCCATCGGTTCTTTCATTACTTGTACAACTAGCTCTTGCCCCGATTTGACAAGCTCCGTAATGGAAGGCTTTTGCTCCGGTTGTTTCTCCAAATGGGGATGCAGCAGATCATCTATGTATAGAAATGCATTTTTCCCAAGACCAATATCAACAAAAGCGGCCTGCATGCCTGGCAGCACATTGACTACTCGTCCCTTATATACATTGCCGACCAATCCGCTGCTCTCCGACTGTTCCATATAAAAATCAATAAGCCGCCCGTTCAACAGCACGGCAGTCTGCAGCAGTTCTCTGTGTCCGTGCATCAACATCCGCTTCATTCCCGAACATCAACCGCCTTACGTTTTGTTTCTCGTCATCTACTCTATTCTACCACCAAGTTACCTTAACGAAAAAGTGGTCTATTTTACCTCTATCGAAAAAGTTCGATAACAGCACGATTGGGATCGCGTTCAATCAAGAAACGGTCCACTACCTCTTTCTCAGGAACAACCTTGACGATACGGCCTTCCAGCTCCATCAAATAAATAAGATGGTACTGTTCACGCCATAATAGACGCACGACACCAATAATTGGTTGCTTAATATTTACAATTATTGGTCGAGCCAAAGAGCCGCGGGCGATCGTCCTGACGGCAACTCGGTCGCGATGCATAAGAAATCGAACGAAGAGGTAAGGAATATTGCGGTAATAGGTCCAATTCGTCAGCCATAAGAACAAACCTACAACAAGCAGATTAAGTTGGATCCCGTTACTCGGCCAAAAAGCGGTTGAGATTGCAAATCCAATCATCAGCGTGCTAAGGACAATACTGATGCGGGAAGTCCATTTCATCATGGAATAATAATTAAAACCATAGCTGAAAGCAGCCTGCAGCAGCTTGCCGCCGTCAAGCGGATAGATGGGGAGAAGGTTAAATAAGCCGATCATTAGATTAGCCTTCCATACATATGCCGCCCATTCCGGGTCCCACCAGCCAAGCTGGCCGCATCCCCATGCAGCTAGTCCCATCCAGACGTTCTGAAGGGGTCCAGCTATGGCGATCAGGGCATCCTGCTTAGCGGGAATACTACCGGCATCCTCGATTTCCGCAACCCCGCCAAAGGGCAGGAGCTTCACTTCCCTGACACGGATGTCGAAGCTCCTTGCCACAACAACATGTCCAATCTCATGCACAAGAACGATTAGAAATAACGTGAAGAGCTCGGCGAAATAGCCCGTCATAACAGATCCAATCATGACGAGTACGAACAACGGATGAACGGACCAGCGAATGCCCTTCCATTTAATCAATCGGAATCACGCCCACGGGATCGACGTATTGGTCATTTTGCCTCACTGCAAAATAAAGCATGCTCGGCTCCTCGAGTGCAGACTCATGAAGGGTGCCTATTGTATCACCTGCCTCTACCCAGTCATTTGGCTTAACCGTGGCAGCGCCAAGTTTGCCATAGACCGAGGAGCGGTCATTAGCATGTTCAATGAGAACGGTAAAACCTGTTCCATTCTCTGCTTCCGATACAACCAATACCCTTCCCGTTTCGATCGCGGATACTTCTTCTTTCGAGTTACCCGCAAGCTCGATCCCGTTAAGCATCTCCGCAAAAGTACGTACGATCGCGCCATCTGGCAGTGGAGAGACAATAGGCAGTTCAACCGCACCATTCGCCGATTCTGCCTCCTTCTGCTTCTGGTTAAAAATCGGTATAAAAGATGGAGCACCAGCGAACGTTTCCTTGTACCAGGTTGCGACTGCAGTAAAATCCATCTCATCCGTCAACGCATTTTTTACAATGGTTTGTCCCTTCTGTGCGTACGGTGAGTCATTATGAAATACACCCCATATTGCCGCGAAAAGAACAACAGCAATAATGGCTTTCCATTTCAGTTCATTACGCAAAATTGGCCTGCGGTCATTGCCGTCATCATCCGAATCGTATGCTGGATATTCTGGTACAAAACGTCCGTTCTTGCCATCGCCAGACTCCCAGCCAAGCCAAGGATTCGGATTGGTCTTCCACAGCTTCTCCGGATCCAGCTCATCTCCGCCTGCTTCCATATGGTAAGGTGCAGGAAAGAGCTCCTCCTCATACCGGCGGTTTGGTTTGTCCTTTATAGGGCGGGCTTTCCCCTGAAGCTTATTCTCCTGCTGCTGCCATATCTTAGCCTGTTTCTCCTGCAACTCCAGCAGCTGTTTAATTTTCTCCTGCCGCCGCTCTCGAACACTATCTTTTTTACTCATCGATTAGCCTCCTCTCACGCAAGGCAAGCCGGACGCCCTAACGCTGACCAAGCTCCTTTCTACATAAGTATGTGTACAGGCTGACAAGTATGCGGGGGACGGCATAATACAAACTGTCACAAGCTATGTCATTCCACATTCGAATGTTCTTCCGATCGCTGTTGTCCTCGAATTTCTTCATTCCAATCCGCTTTAGCGGATGAAATTCGGAGGACAAATGCGAACGTAAGCTTATGCTTTCGAAGTAGCTTTCTTTCAGAAAGCTTTAGCTTCTCCAGAACTATTCGAGCTGCTCCATTTCGGCTTAGCCTAAAGGGGAAGAAAAAAAGACCGAGCAGGTTTATATCTGCTCGGACATTGTGGTTTCCTTACGAGCTGGGCGAATAGCTTCAGCTCTTTTTGAGGTGCAGGTTTAGGGCATGCGGAGCATTCAAATGATTCTGGAGAAACGTAGTGGTCGCTTTTGCTCGGGGATTCCAATCCTATTGGAGTTGTTCAAGAATCCCCGAGCAATGGCGATCGGAAGAACATTTGTATGCGCAGCATGCATCTAACAACCTGAAAATCAAAAAAGCTGGCCTATTCGGCCAGCTCGTATTTCTCTTGGTGGGCATTGATACTAAACAAAATACCAATACACAGCATGTTCAGCATGAGGGATGTACCGCCGTAGCTGATGAATGGAAGCGTAATACCGGTGATTGGCATAAGGCCGATCATCATCCCGATATTTTGGAAGATCTGAAACACATACATGGATGCTATACCGATGACAATAAACGAGGCTCGATTATCGTAACATCGGAAGGCGATTAAAATCATCCTGTATATTAAGAGGAAATATAAGAGCAACAGGACCGCTGAGCCCTGGAAGCCAAATTCCTCCCCGATAACAACAAAGATCGAATCGGAATAAGGATACGGGATAAACTTCCCGTTAATCATATCGCCCTTCAAGTACCCGTCGCCGCTTAGTCCGCCGGAACCAATCGCAATCTTCGCATTTTCCGATTGATGCTTATCATCACTTGATGCCTGACTTGGATCAAGGAATGTATTAATCCGCTTGTACCAGTGCTCTTTGTTATGATCCTTTAAATAATTCTCGATATCGGAATTGAACATCGTGAACAAGGATACAAACAAGACCACAGCTGCAATAACGGTTGTTAATCCAACAAGCACATGCACATACTTGACGTTGCCGATCCACAGCATTCCAAGCACGATTACCAAATAAATAATCGCGTTGCCAAGGTCAGGCTGAATCATTACGAGCAGGAACGGCAAAAAGGCAAAAGCCGCAATCGGAAGCAAATCCTCCGTAAAGGTTAAGCGATCACCTTGACGCCTGCCCATAATATAAGCAATACCAATAATGATAATAATCTTCATAATCTCAGCAGGCTGAAATAAGAAGCCGCCCGGCAGCTTGAACCAACCGGACGCACCATTAATGTTAGCTCCAAAGAAAAAGACCGCTATAAGCAGCGCTATACCAATGCCGTATAATATATACCAGCTTTTAAGCAAAATGCGATAATCGAATACCGTTGCCATTATAGCTATAATAAAACCAATTATATAATAGACGACTGTCTTCAGATCATAGTTGTGATAAATCGGGTTATTATGAGTAGCGCTTCTGATCAGAACGGTACTAATGCCCATTAAGCAAAGCAGAATCGCTATAATTCCCCAGTCTATTTTTTTTAGTTTGTTAAGCACAAGGCAATCATCCTATTCCAAGAAACTTGCGGAAGCGTTTGAAGGCCCCAGCCTTCTCATCAAGCAGCATAAGAGGAACCATATCACCAAGGATACGGCGAGCGATGTTTCGATAAGCAATCGCAGCACGCGAAGAAGGATCCATAACGGTTGGTTCGCCGGAGTTTGCTGCTTTGATGACCTTCTCGTCATCCGGTACGATTCCAAGCAAGTCGACAGCAAGCACCTGACAAATCTCATCAATATCCAGCATTTCGCCGTTTTTCACCATATTTTGACGAATACGGTTAATAATAATTTTGGATGGAATCTGGTCTTTCTCGAGTAGTCCAATAACGCGGTCAGCATCGCGCACCGCTGCATTTTCCGGTGTCGTAACAACAATCGCCCGATCTGCGCCTGCAATTGCATTACGGAAACCATGTTCAATACCTGCTGGACAATCAATAATGACGTAATCGAAATCTTTCTTGAGTTCGAGCACCATATCCTTGACTTGCTCCGGTGACACATCCTGCTTATCCTTCGTTTGCGCAGCAGGAAGCATGTACAATTCTTCAAAACGCTTGTCTTTAATCAGAGCCTGATTAAGACGACAACGTCCTTCCGCTACATCAATCAAGTCATAAATGATTCGATTCTCAAGTCCCATTACAACATCCAAATTACGCAATCCGATGTCGGTATCAACCATACAAACCTTTTTACCAAGCAAAGCAAGTGCTGTACCTAAATTAGCTGAGGTCGTCGTCTTGCCGACTCCGCCTTTGCCTGATGTAACAACAATCGCCTCTCCCATTCATGAACACCCCTTATACCTTAATCGGATTATTACGTAAACGGAATAATTGCGTTATCTTGTCAATCTGCATGCTTCCCTCATACAAATAAGCGAATTCCATGGCTGCGTCTCCGGACATCCATTCCTCCGGCGGGCGACTGATGACATCGGCAATTCGAAGCTGGGTTGGACGCATTAGCGAGGCGGCAATAATAACGTCCGTTCGGCCGTTTACGCCCGCATGGGCGACACCTCTCAGTGCGCCCATCACGTAAATATCACCGCTGCATAAAATTGTGCCGCCTGGATTCAAATCGCCTGCAAGCAGCAAATCACCATCATGCTCTATCGTTTGACCGGATCGAACAATACCGGTAATAACATATGGGCCTGTCGGAATTTGATTTGCCATGTCCTGCGCATCAAGCGCTGACTCAATCGACTGCACCATCAAATTCCCCTGCGAGCGGATAACCGATTTGATCCGTTCTTTATCATCTTCACCGAGCTGCCTTTCCCCAAGCTTCACATGTACGTGAACTAACGGGCCGGTAAGCAGCTGCTGATGCGTTTTCTCCAACTTATACTGCAGCTCGTCGAGCAAAACTGCGAATTCGCACTTATCGTCGAGAAGGAACACGAGACCTTCCTTGACACCTTTAATCATGATATGCTGCTTCTCGGTCACGTCTGCCCCTCCCCAACGTAATCCATTCTTTTCGCGATGTGCATATTCCTGCTTTCTGCCAAGAAATTATTCTTCTTCTGTCTCCGGATTGAGCTTTGAGTGACTCTCATAGAGACGCCTTGCCGGAACATAAACCGCCAGCGCAAATACTAGCTGAAGGAATAAACTCGGTAGAATATGATCCATCAGTGCAAACGCATAGGACTCGTTCGTAATTCGGAACACCATGTTCACGAAGTATACGATTGTATCATACAGAATACTGCCTAGCCCTATGATCGATAAAGCCGTCAATAGCGTACTGCGACGCCGCTCCAGCAATACCCCCGTATAATATCCAATAAGTCCCATGGCAAAAGCATTAACGCCCATCAAATGTCCGAAGTACACGACATCCTGTAGAAATCCAAATCCAATTCCAAAGAGCAAAGCCCGGTGCCGACCGCTGTATAAAGCAGCAAACATCACAAACACGAATAAGAAATGAGGTACAATTCTTCCGGTCAGCTCAGTTGGAATAAGCCACGGCATAATAGTGCCTTCGACGATAAACAGCAGCAGCATGACAAGGATGAGACGGTTAATGCCTCTGTCACCCATTGTTATTCATCTCCCGAATTCGCAGGTTGGACGACGAATACTTCTGTCAAATGATCGAATTTGGCTGCCATTTTAATCGTAGCAGTATGTGTTAAACCAAAATCGCCGACCTGTCTTGTTTCTACCGTACCAATAACGAGTCCACGCGGATAGACATTCCCTAAACCAGATGTAATAACAACATCATCTACGATCATTTTGTCATTTTCTGCAATCTTTGTCATTACCAGGCGGTCTGTTTCTTGGTCATAGCTGCTCACAATACCAAAGGATTCATTCTCTCTGCCGAGAATGGTTGCTGCAATGGAATTCGATGTCGGTGAAGTTTCATCGAGCTCTGTAATTGGCGTTACCGTTGACGTATAAGGACGTACATTACTTACAAGACCTACCAGCCCGTCAATCGTTGTAACCGCCATATTAGGTTTAATGCCGTTCTTCGAGCCTAAGTTAATGACCATCGTATGATTGTAAGGATCATTATCGATTGCTGTGACTTGCGCTATTAAGTATTTATAATCATACATCGTTTTCTGTTGTTCCGTGAAATGAAGATCTTTTTGCAGCCGCTCATTCTCTTTCTTAACAAAATTATAATTAATTTTGTCCCGTGCATAAGCAGCAGCTGTCAGACGGAGCTGTTCATTCTCTTCATGCAGCGTTTTGAGTTCACGAATGTCCTCAAAGAAGCCCGCTACTAATCCAGCGGGCTTGTAGAACCATTGCTGCGCGAATCCAACAGAATCACCGAGAAACTTCTCGGGGTAGGTTAGCTCCTTGCGGTCACTTAGTGAGAAACCAATAACCGCAATGAACAGGATTAATCCGATCATAAGCATAAATAACCGCTTATTTCTTAGCAGCTTAAACAGTTCAATTCACCTGCCCGTTCCATATCCAATTCCGTACCGCTCAGGCTCTATTAACGTTTCGAGCGGGAAGATCCGCCTTTTTTGAACAAATGAATGTGGTCAAGCGAGCGACCAGTACCAATTGCTACACAATCAAGCGGGTTGTCAGCCACAATAACCGGCATGCCAGTCTCACGAGCCAGCAGCTTGTCCAGGTTGCGAAGCAATGCGCCGCCGCCAGTCAATACAATACCACGGTCCATAATGTCTGCAGACAATTCCGGTGGACATTTCTCAAGCGTAATTTTCACCGCGTCAACGATTGAGTTCACTGTATCCATCAGCGCTTCAGTAACTTCTTCCGATGTAATAGGCAACGTCTTCGGCAGACCTGTTACGAGGTCACGACCACGAATTTCCATCGATTCCATAGGTTCCAATGGAAGTGCTGTACCAATCTCCATCTTAAGCTGTTCGGATGTTCTTTCACCAATCATCAGATTATAGAAACGCTTGATATATTGGATAATCGCTTCATCCATTTCATCGCCCGCAACACGGATCGAACGGCTCGTTACGATACCACCTAGCGAGATGACAGCTACCTCTGTTGTACCGCCGCCAATATCAACAACCATGCTGCCTGTTGGCTCCCATACTGGCAGATCAGCACCAATTGCTGCTGCAAACGGTTCTTCAATCGTATAAGCCTCACGAGCGCCTGCTTGTTTAGCAGCGTCTTCAACCGCACGTTTTTCTACCGCTGTAATACCAGACGGCACACAAATCATCACATTCGGATGCTTTGGAAACAGCGATTTTTGTTTTTGTGCAGAACGAATAAAATATTTTATCATTGTTGCGGTTGTTTCGAAGTCAGCGATAACGCCGTCTTTCATCGGACGAACTGCACGGATGTTACCAGGCGTTCTGCCGATCATTTTCTTCGCTTGCTCGCCAACCGCTTCAATTGTTTTAGTGTCAGTCCGCAGAGCCACAACAGACGGCTCTCTTACTACAATCCCTTTACCTTTTACAAATACAAGCGTGTTTGCAGTACCCAAATCAATCCCCAAATCTTTCGAAAAACCACCAAACATGTTAATGCTCCCTTCTAATTGCGACAATCCTACTTATTATATTACATGTAACCATGTTCCTTCAAACTGATAAACCTTCCATCCCCGATGACAAGATGATCCAGCACTTCAATACCCATGAGTTCGCCTGCCTCGACCAATCGCTTCGTAAGAGCAATGTCCTCCGGACTTGGCATTGGGTCTCCGCTCGGATGATTATGTACACATATAATCGACGCGCTGCCAGCTTTCACAGCCGCACGAAAAACTTCTCTTGGATGAACAAGTGAAGCATTCAGTGTACCAATCGATAATGTTTCCCGGGCAATAATATGGTTCTTCGTATTCAGAAACAAACAGATGAAGTGCTCCTTTTTCAGATACCGAAGCTCTTCCATCACATAGTTCGCAGCATCCTGCGGTTTACGTACCGTCACTACCTCGCCATTCCCGCTCCGGACAATGCGACGGCCTAGTTCTATTCCAGCACGCAACTGGACTGCTTTCGCAGGTCCAATGCCTTTTATCGCAGTCAACTCACTCATGCTCATATCGAGCAAATTTCGCAAGTTTCCGCATTCTTTCAATATTTTACCAGCCAAATGTACAGCGGATTCCCGTTTCGTACCTGTACGAAGCAGGATCGCAAGCAATTCAGTATGACTAAGCGCTTCAGCCCCATATTGTATCATGCGTTCTCTTGGTCGCTCTTCATGGGGGACATTTCGTAATAAGTTGCCTTGCTCCATGTCCGTCCCTGCCTTCTCTTCCAAATGAATGATATGGCATTACTTGGTGTTATGTCCAAATTAAGATCACTTCATGAAAAGTAAATTAGAAAACATGAATCTCATAATGAGCCAGCATGTCCGACAGCAGCGATAACGGTAAGCCAACAACGTTGAAATAACAGCCCTCGATCTTATCGACAAGTGTTGCTCCTAGTCCTTGAATACCGTATGCACCCGCTTTATCATCGGGTTCACCTGTTGCAATATATCCTTTGAGTCCTTCATCCGACATCGGTTTCATATAAACCTTAGTCATCCTGTGTGCGACAGTCGCAATTCCGGTATCAGCAATGACACAAGCTACACCTGTATAAACTTCATGCTCCCGTCCTTGCAGGCTGCGGAGCATCGATAATGCATCATCCCGGTCCTTCGGCTTGCCAAGCACCTGGCCGTCAACAACGACAATTGTATCTGCACCAACGACAAGAGACGCCTCTGCTTCTTGGCGTTCTCTAAGCAGTGACGCTGTTGCATTAGCTTTACGCAAGCTCAATTGCTCGACAATATGTGCAGGCGACCATTCGGCAGGAACCGACTCATCAGCATCCGAAGACATAATATAAACCGGCAAGGATAGGCCCAGGGATGCGACCAGTTCCTTCCGGCGCGGTGACGACGATGCCAGCACAAGCTGGCTGATCGGACGGATATTTACAGATTCATTCTTGCTCAAGTGTCTCATTTACTCCTTCATTTCCGGTTACACCGGGTAAGTACGGATTTACATTTTACGATACAACCATATAGCGGCTAAAGCGCCAATAATGCTGAATAAACTAATTTGAACATGCACATTCAGATCAAGGCTGAGTACATAGAGATCCACGGCGGGAGACCAAGTTGAATCAATTGTTTTGGTCAAAAAAGAGATTCCGGATACCGGCTCCAGCCAACGTGCAACGAGTGCACCTGCTAATAAGCCAAGCACGAGGAAAAGCAGTAAAATCCAGCCGTTTTTCTTCATTTTTCAACGCCTCTCGCCATTAATTGACACCTGTCTCCTATTATACTTAGGATCGATTTCGTTTACAATGCGTTGATTGGTTCATACCATTCTTTTTGTGTCACGATAGCTTCCATCAAAGCACCTTGAACAGCCCACAAATGCGATTCTGACGGCTTTTTATCGTATTCCTCGAGTGATTTGGCAGCTGTATTCATAGATTGAATTAATTTTATGAGAAATGCCTTTCCTGCCTCATCCTGAACGCCTGCCTGCATTGCTTTTACGCTTTCTGTCCATTTCTGATGCTCGGCCTGCCAGGCATCGGCAGCTGCAGAGCCAAGAGGTGATAGACTTGGCTGCTCAAGCTGTGTCAAAGATAGCTCATCAAGCATACTAATCAGATTAATTGTGTTGTTTAGAAAGGTATCTGCCGCCTTCGCATCTCCGGCAAACGGAAACTGCTGCGGCACCTGAACATCAACTTGCTTAATATATACAGGCAGTTCTTCCCCAATATCTTTAGTGAGCGTAATTGCACGGGCACGATCGATGGCCATCCCCGCATAAACCCGGTAATCAGTAACTGTCTTCATCCCTGCTGCCGCCAGGCCCTTATCTGTCAATTCCTTAATGGCAGCATCTCTGCCCTCCGTATTGCTGAATACCCCGTACTGCAGCAATTGATAGGACTGTGTTGGGATCGTCAGCTTCACGGTTTTCTGTCCAGAAGCATCATTAACCGCCGAACCTGATGTACCACCATTCGTGTTTGTTGATTTATCCCCGCTTGGCGCTGCACTTGGATTGTTACTCACGGAGCCGTTAACGGGATTGGCCAGGTTATTCGTGCCTGAAGTTTGATCAGGTGAATTTGTAAATAACGAGAGCAGCAGGTAGCCGAATAAAGCACCAGTTGCTAATGCGCCAGCAACTGAGAGGAACACTTTAATCCAAGACGGTGGTGTAGAATATCGCTGTACAGGTCTGGACCAGCGCTTGGCAGACTTGTTGTCCAGCTCAAGCTCAGGGTAAAAGGAATCGTCGTCTAGCCCCTCCCACTGGTTCATCATCGGATGTACGTCTGTTGCCAGCACTTCCGCCGGCGGCTTCATCTGCGGCTTCATCTCTGATTGTGGCTTAGACTCAGACTCAACACGCTGCCGTGGATGCCACTGTCCCTTTTTCTTCGGCTGGCTGACAGGCTCCTGCACATGCTCGGCAGCTGGATAGACCTCTTGAGCAGGGCTCTCTGCTTGTTTCTTCGCTGAAGCCGGAACAGACTTACGGTCTGTATCACGTATCAGATCTTCAAGGGCAATAATATCTTCTTGAAACGGGCTAATCCAAGGACTAAACGGACTTTCTCCGTTCTCATATTCGGTATTGGAGTATAACGGTACAACTTTGGAAGGCGTGCTGCTTTTGCTTTGATCCCGAGCAGGGACTTGCTGCGGCACCGAGTTACTGTCCTTACGGCTGTTTTCTTCTACGGTCTGGCCAGTACGATCAAATCGGTAGGTAATTCGGTTATTCTTGTTCATGTCATTCTCTCCTTGTCCCATTCTTCTATTCCTACTCTATGAGACTTTTAAGAGATTTATGATAGATTTGGTCCGAACAAAAAAACGCCCCGAAAAGCCTCCTTCGAGGTTTTCAGGGCGTTCTTCGCCTACATTTTATACATTTGCCTTCAACGTTTTCGCAAGCGCATCCGCTGTCTTCCAGATATCGCCCGCTCCCATTGTAATGACGAGATCACCTGGAGCAACTTTAGCAGTCAAATGCTCCAGCACCTCTTCTTTTGTAGGAATATATAACGTATTGGCATTACTGTTTGTCTTAATCATATCAACAAGCTTCCGTGAATGGACGCCTTCGATTTGCTGTTCGCCTGCCGGCGAGTAGATATCCGTAATAATAACCTCATCTGCTTCCGGGAATGCCCGGCTGAATTGTTCAAGCAGGAAGAAGGTCCGCGTATAACGCTGCGGCTGGAACACGGCGATAATCCGTTTTCCTGTTGCTTTAGCCGCACTGATTGTCGCTTGGATCTCAGTAGGATGATGCGCATAATCATCAATAACCAAGATATCATTCACTTCGCCCAGCACCTGGAACCGGCGTTTCGCACCAATGAATTCATGAATGGCCTCCGCAATTTTTGCGAAAGTCAATCCTGCTTCAAGGCAAGTAATAACCGTAGCCATCGCATTATAAACGTTGTGAAGTCCTGGGACTGATAATTGAATTGTACCAAGCGCTGTACCACGCTTACTCATCTCAAACGCTACTTTTCGATCACCAAGACGGATATTTTCCGCTTTGTACTCCGCATCGCTGTTAACGCCATACGTAATCAGCTTGGATGTTGTATCGCTGTCAAGCTTAGGCAGCAGCTCGGTGATCGTTTCGTCGTCTGCACACACTATCGCTTTACCGCCAGACTTCACCTGAGACAGGAATGTAACATACGCTTCCTTCAGCTTGCCAAAGTCACCATCATAATTCTCCAGATGATCAGGCTCAATGTTTGTCACGATTGCAATGCTTGGGTGATACTGCAAGAATGATCCGTCGCTTTCATCTGCTTCCGCCACGACATACTCGCCTTTACCTGCTTTAGCGTTCGTTCCCACATTAACAATCTCGCCGCCGATAATATACGTTGGATCAGCTTCGCATTTCTCCATGACGAGTGCAATCATAGAAGATGTTGTTGTCTTCCCATGCGCTCCGGCTACAGCAACGCCTTTGCCAGCATTCATAAGCCGTGCAAGCATCTGAGCACGATGCAGCACAGGAATGTTAAGATCTTCCGCTGCTTTCCGTTCTACATTGTCCTTGGAGAGTGCTGTCGAGTAAACGACAAGATCGGCACCCTTTACATGATCCGCCTCATGGCCGATATAGATATGCGCGCCTTTAGCCGCAAGCTTCTCCGTCAACTCCTGACGGGCCACATCGGAACCGGTAATTTTATAACCCATTTCAAGCATAACGCGGGCGATCGCGCTCATGCCGTAACCGCCGATTCCGATGAAATGAACATGTTCTGCCGTATTCAAAGACGGTTCACCAACCTTTTTCAGAATCCGAGTTGTACAATATGCGGGAGCGAACGTCACCTATTAAATAAAGCGTACCAGTGACCACCCCAAGGTCTGTTTCCCCGGTCATTTGTTGCAATTTGCGGAGGCCTTCGCGCCAATCCTTCTCCACGATAAGCTCAAAGGAATGCTCCTCCGATTTCTCTTCGCGGACAAGATCGGCAAGAAGTTCCGCATCAAGTTTGTTGCGGAAATCAGGCTCGGTCACGATAAGCGTATCCACTATTGGTAGTATATGCTTTAGAACATCACGATGATTCTTATTCTCCACCATCGCCATCATGACATGAAGCTGATCATATTGATACGTCGAGCGAAGCGTCTCAACAAGGGCTGCAGCGCCCTCGGGATTATGCGCGCCGTCGATAAGAATACGCGGCGATTGCGACACAATCTCCAGTCGTCCCGGCCATGCAGCCGCGCGGAGTCCTTCTGTGAGTGCGTCATCTTCTAGGATTAAAGCGTAATATTGACGAAGCACTTCAAGAGTCATTACCGCCACAGCAGCATTAGTCCGTTGATGAGCACCATTTAGTGTTATCGTTAATGGATCAATCGCTCTGAACATGCCTTCAAAGCGGAAGACCTGTTCATCTTCCTTACTCGACAGCTCCTTGATATTAAACTGCTCTCCGAGCAGATAAAGCGTGCTTTTCTTTTCTTTCGCCGTCTGTTTTACAACTTCAATCACTTCTGGCTGATCAACTGCACTCACAACGGGAACACCGGCTTTAATAATACCTGCCTTCTCGTTAGCAACTGCTTCCAGTGTATTGCCGAGACGATCCATATGATCATGGCCAACATTTGTAATAACCGAAACAATAGGAGTTACAATGTTCGTAACATCCATTCTGCCGCCAAGACCGGTCTCCCATACTACAAAGTCTGGATAAGTAACCGTAGCATAGAAAAGAATAGCCAGTGCTGTCGACACTTCAAACATCGTTGGGGAGCCAAGCTCAGTCGCTGCAATTTCTTCAACATGAGGCTTAAGCGTGTTCGCAAGATTAAGAAGAGTCTCTTCCTCGATATCTTGGCCGTTATATTGGAATCGGTTCGTGAACTTCGTAATGTATGGCGAAGTAAACGTCCCCACATCATAACCGCACTTTAACAATACACTCGTTAAGTAAGCACAAGTCGAGCCCTTGCCGTTAGTACCGGCAATATGAATAAATTTAAGTCTGCGCTGCGGATTATGAAGCCGCTCCAGCAGAAGCTCGATACGATCAAGACCAGGACGGATTCCGAACGGGATGAGCCCGTTGATCCAATCGACCGCTTCTTTATAGGAACGAAGCGTGCCGCTTCGTTCCATTTCAATCCCGTTATCGATCATAAATAAACGTCCTTCTTCCATCAGATCATTAGCTGCGTAATTCGGCGATTCTCGCAAGCACCTTGTCACGTTTGTCAGCATAGTCCATCATTTTAGCACGTTCTTCTTCAATTACTTTAGCAGGCGCTTTCGCTACAAAACCTTCGTTATTAAGCTTCTTCTCGACACGCTCTACTTCGGAGTTAAGTGTAGCTACCTCTTTCTCGAGGCGTGTGATCTCTTGCGAAATATCGATCAAGCCGGCAAGCGGAAGATAAAGCTCAGCACCAGTAACGATCGCGGTCATCGCTTTGTCAGGAGCAGCAATTGCAACACCTGTCTCCAGCAATGAAGTGCCGCAGAAGCGTCTTACGAATTCTTCATTGCGGCTGACGATAGCAGCTTCAGCTTCTCCTGAAGGTTTGATCAGCAGTTCTACCTTTTTACTCATCGGCACATTTACTTCTGCACGAACGTTACGCACCGCACGGATGATATCCATCAGCAACTCCATCTCTTTCACTGCTTCAGGCGCTTCAAGCGCTTCGTCATACAGCGGCCATGCTGCAACCGTAATAGATTCGCCTTCATGCGGCAGATGCTGCCAAATCTCTTCGCTGATATATGGCATAAACGGATGGATCAGGCGCTGTGTACGGTCAAGGACATAAGCGAGTACCGATTGTGTCGCACGTTTTGCCTGCTCATCTGTACCATAAAGGTTCAGCTTCGCAAACTCAATGTACCAGTCACAAAGATCATCCCAAATGAAGTTATAGAGAATTCGGCCTGTTTCGCCAAATTCATAGCTGTCAATCAGACGAGTTACTTCACGTACCGTTTCATTCAAACGATGGAGAATCCAGCGCTCTGCCGTACCAAGATTGCTCTTGATATCAATATCCGCAGCCGAGAAATCTTCCAGGTTCATTAACGCAAAGCGTGAGGCATTCCAAATCTTGTTTGCAAAGTTACGTGCTTGCTCGACCTTCTCAAGACGGAAACGCAAATCCTGCCCTGGCGTACTGCTAGTCGAGATCATATAACGCATGGCATCTGCACCATAATTCTCGATAACATCAAGCGGGTCAATACCGTTGCCAAGCGACTTGGACATTTTGCGGCCTTCAGCATCACGAACAAGACCATGCATTAATACATCCTTGAATGGAATTTGATCCGTGAACTCAAGAGCTGTAAAGATCATACGCGCTACCCAGAAATAGACGATATCATAACCCGTTACGAGAACATTGGTCGGGTAATAACGTTTGAAGTCTTCCGTTTCTTCCGGCCAGCCAAGTGTCGAGAACGGCCACAGACCAGAGCTGAACCAAGTATCCAGAACATCTTCATCCTGACGGAGCGATGTGCTTCCACAAGCCGAGCAGGCAGTTACATCTTCAAGGGCAACATGCATTTCACCACATGACTCGCAATACCAAGCCGGAATACGGTGACCCCACCATAGTTGACGGGAAATACACCAATCGCGGACATTCTCAATCCAGTTCAAATAAATTTTTTCGAAGCGATCTGGTACAAAGTTAACACCATTGCCAGCCTTCTGTGCTTCAATAGCACGCTCAGCAAGTGGCTTCATGGCCACGAACCATTGTGTCGACAAGTAAGGCTCAACTACTGCGCCGCTGCGCTCGCTATGGCCGACTTGATGGACATGGTCCTCAATACGGATACAAACGCCTTGCTCCTGCAGATCTTTCACAAGCTGTTTACGGCAGTCTGCACGATCCAAGCCTTGATAAGGACCGGCATGCTCATTCATTGTGCCTGTCTCATCCATAACAATAATTTGCGGCAGATCATGACGAAGACCAACCTCGAAGTCATTAGGATCATGTGCAGGCGTAATTTTAACCGCACCGGATCCAAAGTCACTCTCTACGTATTCATCAGCTATGATCGGAATTTCACGGTTAACAACTGGCAATATGATCATTTGGCCAATCAGATGCTTGTAGCGCTCGTCTTCCGGATGAACAGCTACAGCTGTATCGCCAAGCATCGTCTCTGGACGAGTTGTTGCAACGGTAATATATCCGCTGCCGTCTTTGAGCGGATATTGCAGATGATACAGATGACCGTTCAGCTCTTTGTGCTCAACTTCAATATCGGACAAAGCTGTCCGTGCTGCTGGATCCCAGTTGATGATTTTTTTGCCTCGGTAGATCAAGCCTTTCTCATGCAAACGAACGAATACTTCACGAACTGCCTTGGACAAGCCTTCATCCAATGTAAAACGTTCGCGAGAGTAGTCCAGAGACAGTCCCATCTTGCCCCATTGTTCACGGATTGTGTTCGCATAAAGCTCTTTCCAGTCCCATACTTGCTCAAGGAACTTCTCACGGCCAAGGTCATAACGGCTCAGTCCCTGCTCGCGCAGCTTCTGTTCTACCTTGGTTTGAGTTGCGATACCCGCATGATCGGTACCAGGCAGCCAGAGTGTATCAAAGCCCTGCATCCGTTTCGTACGAATAATAATATCCTGAAGGGTAAAATCGAGCGCATGCCCGATATGCAGCATCCCTGTTACGTTCGGCGGCGGAATTACAATTGTAAATGGTTCTGCTTCCGGGCGCTGGCCCGCCTTGAAAAATTGACCCTGCTGCCAGAAATCATACCATTTCTGCTCGGCAGCCTTCGGATCATAAGTCGTCGGCATCGTTGTCTTGTCTGACATCTTTACATCCTCCTAAAATGAATTGCCATACCAAAGGTAAACCATTAACCATTGTGGTAATTCATGCTTCGTAAGCATTTGCTCTAAAAAAATTGTGCATACAATTTTACTTCGTAAGCATTACCACTCTTGTCATTGCTTGGATAGAAATACAAAAAAACCTTCCGCCCTTATAGCAAAGGACGAAAGGTTATCTTCCGTGGTACCACCTTTGTTCCGCGCTCAAAAAATAAGCACGGCACTCAAACAGATAACGGCTGTGGCCGGCTCGAAATAACGGAAACCGCTTCATTCAAGCAACTCCGGGGCGACAAGCATAGCAGTAAATTCCTGCGGCACCTTTCAGCGTTACAGTCCCGCTCTCTGAAGGCTTGGCTGCTAACTCTTCCCCTTCAACGTCAATATATGTTGAAAAAAATCAGATATAGCATATTTTATCCAAGATGTCCTCGAAAGTCAACTTGTGACTACGCCTATTAGTGACCCATCATCATTGGCATTTCTGCTTTTTCTGCATCTTTGCCAACCGCACGCTTAGGCTTCGACAGCAGGAAACCAACCAAAGTACCCACAACACCAACGATCGTTAAGATCAGGAACGTGTCGCCATAAGAAGCAGAAGCAATATGCGACGCAATAGCTGGTGTAATGTCAGCAGGATTCGTAATGCCTTCCGACGCCATATAATGCTCCGTGCGCCGAGCCAGAATCGTTGCAAGGCCTGCTACCGCAAAGGAAGTCATAACCTGCTGGGCAGCACTTGTAAGGGATGTAACACGGCCGACCAGCTCAGGAGGTGCTGCTTGAATAATATGTGTATTAAGCGGCATCATCGAAAGGCCCATACCCGCTCCAAGCAAAATCAAAGGAAGAATATAAGTGCCTACTGTTGCATCGGCCGAAATATTAGAAAGCAGGAATGCGCCAATCGTAACAATCGCAAGACCACTCATAACAAGCGGACGAGCACCAATCTTGTCAAACAGTTTCCCGCCAATAGGCATAAAGATCGCAGCTGCCAGTGCTTGCGGAAGCAAGATCAAGCCCGTATCAAGAGCGGAGTAACCTTTCGCTGTTTGCAAGAACAACGGGAACAAGAACAAGGTACCAAAGAGAGCAATTTGCGAAACCCATTGAACAACGATACCTTTGGAGAAATCCGGGGATTTGAATACACGAAGTTCCAGCAAAGGCTGCTTACGGTTCAATTCAACGATAATAAAGATAATAAGGGACACGCCGCCAACAATTAGACCGGTCAACGTTTTCGTAGAGCCCCAGTCTGTACCGCCTTCACTTACACCGTATGCGAGACCTGCAAAGGCAAGTGGTGCAAAGATCATGCCAAGAAGATCAAGCTGTGGAACGGATTGGCGTGCCAAAGCCGGCAATGTACGAAGACCAAGGAAGACCGCTACCGCACCAACAGGGATATTGATAATAAAAATCCAGTGCCAAGTTACGTAGTCAACAAGCCAGCCGGCAAGTACGGGTCCAAGTGCAGGAGCAAGCAGCATAGGAATACCGATCATGCCCATTACCGCACCTTGTTTGCCCGGAGGGCTTAAGCGATAAGTAAATGCCATTGCGATTGGAGCAACCATACCACCGCCAAGGCCTTGAATAATACGATAAATAATCAATTGTTCAGCATTAGTCGCGAGCGCACACAACGCAGAACCAATTGTAAATAAAACGATCGAAGTCAAATAAATCTGCTTCGCTCCAAAACGGTCGGATAACCAGCCAGCGAGCGGAATTACGGCTGCTTGTGCAAGTGCATAGCCCGTAACGGTCCATTGCACGAGCGACAGAGACGCTCCTCCAAAATCGTCACGCAGCTTAGGAATCGCTACGTTCATTGCCGTACCATCAAGAATAACCATGAACATACCCACAATGATAGCCAGAAGCGGCACCATAATGGATTTGATAGACATGGAGTTGTTTGTTGCATTTACTTCAGTCATTAATTTCTCTCCTCCTAAATTATACTTCTATCTGTATCTAGCCTTACGGCGTCTTGACCTATTTATGAAGCAGCAGTAAAATGGGTTAGGTGCAAGCCGACTGCGGACAATTGTCCGCTAACGTATGATACCGGACAATTGTCCGGTTGTCAATACAGCCTTGCTCTGTTTATTTTTTCTTAATAATTTGCATGAAATGGAGGGTGCGCGCATGACCGATAAAAAGAAGGACTCGCAAGAGGTTAGCAAGATGATTTTGCAAACCGCCAGGTCCCTTTTCGCCGAACACGGCGTCGAAGCAGTCAGCATGCACCAAATTGCTAAATCTACTCAGATTGGACAAGGTACGCTGTATCGGCGTTATGCGAATAAATCCGACTTATGTATGGATCTAATGAATGATATATTCGAGAGCTTGATAGAGGAAATCACTATCATGCTCGAATCCATGAAGGAGCTGACGGTTCAGCAAAGACTGACCTCCGTTTTTCGGCGTCTGCTGTATTTTTCTAATGAACAGCTGGTTTGGCTTAATGTCATTAAGATCAGCAAGCCCTGCAAGCCGGATGATATGAACTTTTTTGAAAGTCCAAACTATTTACAATTGAACAGCATCTATGTCGCCCTACTAGAAGAAGCTCTGAGCAAAAACGAGATTATCCCACTCACTCCTGAATTTACGGCACATACGCTGATCAGTGCGATGGCTCCGGAATCACTGATCTACTACTCCAGGGTTCTGGGCTACTCGATCGAACAAATCGCTGACAATTATTGCGGAACATTCATTAACCCGCTGTTCGCGCGATAATACAAACTGCATATCAACTAGAGGAATGATTACGGAAGAGGTGGCAAACTTGTCACCTCTTTTACTTGTATTGGAGGGGAAAATCCATTCGCTTCACGGCTAACGAATCCTCATAACGCTATTCTCCGCATATGACCATCATTTTTCCACAATCTAGACAGATAGCGATATCAGGATTCGTTAGATTCTTGAAGCTGCTGTTTTTAGCCAAATAAGCATTCTATGGTTCGTTAGAATAGTGACGACACGTTATCCCTCTTCCCAAATCCACACAAAAATAAGAGGCTGTCTCAAAGTCATTAAGATGACGATGGGAAAGCCTCTTATTTTCAATTAGGTTAAAAACTTATGGGATATACAGCAGTTGTCCCTCTGCAACGGAAGACTCGTTCAAGCCGTTGTAGAGCAGAATCTCACGTGGATTTAAGCTGTACCTTACCGCGATCGATTCCAGTGTCTCGTCTCTTTGCACAATGCAGACCCGGATTTTGCGGAATTCATTTTCATCCGACTGCTTATTCAGGAAGAGAGTTTTCCACTCAATCTCATCGCCGGATGAGCGGCTTTTCTCTTGCTCGGCCTGCTTTGCCGCTACCTGCTCCGCCACTTGGCGGGCTGCCTGCTCACGTCTGCTCGTCTGAAGCAGCGTCATCAGTCCGACATTAGGTGCCTGTTCCGGATCAGCCTCCGGCTGCTTGCTTCCTACTCCAATTCGAATCTCTTGCTTGTCGTTATCTGGTATACGAGACGACTCCGATTGAACATTCCAATCGGGCTCGCTTGAAGAATTTTGAGCAAAGGATGCAAAGGATTGGTCAGGACTTTGTGCTGCTTCCTCCTCAAATGGCTCCTGCCATTCATCCTCATCTTGATCTTCCTGCTCTGAAGCGTAAGTATTGTCCCGCTGCTCCACTTGTGGAGGCTGGGCTGGCGCAGCCGACTGGAATGGCTGTTCAATAGGCTGATTAGCAGCAGGCTGATTGGATTGGAACCATTGCGATGCTGACCAGCCGCCATCCCTCGGGGATGCCGAAATCGTCACAGAAGCTTCCGCTTCCTCAGCGGAATCATCAGCCTCTACTTCATCCTGCTCTGCTTCCTCAAAGGCTTCGAAGTTCTCATCTTCCTCTTCCGCCTCCGCCTCTTCTTCATCCTCAAACGACGTCTCTTCTGCACGCTGAGCATTCGGTAACTGACCTGCAAAGCCTGTAAAATAAGGCTGCTGCGTTACGGACTGCCAATCATCCTGTCCAGGGTTCGCAGCTTCAATTGGAAATTCATCCTCTGAAGCTTCGCGTTCATGCAGAGCGGTAATCGGCTCCTCACGCCAGGCTTCATCAGCATCCGGAAGCGGTTCTACAAGAATGCCCCTGAGCGACAAGACGCCAGTCACATTTAATGTCCGAGCGGACAATAAATCGACGTCAAAGTTATCGATCTCTACCGAAATATCATCGAGCCTGGATACACGGTTAAGCGGCAGTGTAATCTCCACTGGGATCCAATGCTCCAGCGTCTGCAGGCTGCCTCCATCGGTTTGGCCGCGATACACACCATTTAAGAGCAGCTGTCCTCTTAGTACCGCATGATCCCCCTGCTCGACCACCTGAATACGCGGAGTAAGCTCAATCTCCTCCAGTTCGTCAATCGCCGCTACTTCATCCGGCAAGTGAATACGCTCATACAAATCAAATCGCAGTCCCTTGGATTGATCCGTCACGCGATGTCCTCCCTCCCTATTACCTGAATAATAGATAGCAAATGCATAAAGCTTGGGCTAAAGTTACATTCACTACTATCTATATGGCGAGGAAATAAGGAGCATGACTATCAATTTGTCCGGCCGGCCAGCTTGTCAAGCAGCGACATCAGCCAAACAGGCTCCGGTGCTTGTACCTGAACCATTTCTCCAGTCCATGGATGAGGGAAAATCAGCCGTTCTCCATGCAAAGCTTGATGTAGCAGCAGCCTTGAATCGCCTCCGTAAAGCTTGTCTCCAACAAGGGGATGACCGATATGGCTCATATGCACCCGAATTTGATGGGTCCTGCCTGTCTCCAGCTGTAATCGAACAAGAGAGACCTGCGGATACGTCTGAACCGCCTCAAAATGCGTGACTGCTGTATCCCCGCTTGGAGTCACCATACGCCTGGAGGAATGATGGCGGTCCTTGCCGATCGATGCTCGAATCGTACCGGAAGATTTCGTAAGTTTGCCATGTACAATGGCCAGATAACGGCGATCAATCCGCTTCTCTCGCATCGCTTCATCGAGTACCCATTGTGCTAGATCATTCTTCGCATATAGCACCGGACCTGAAGTATCGTCATCAAGACGATGAATATGCCGGACAAGCACTGGGTCACCTGCCTTCAGCAGCCAGTGTGCAGCCGCCTGGTCCAGCGTACCGGTCTGCCCGGAGTAAGATTCATGAACGGGCATTCCTGCAGGTTTATTCATAACAAGACAAAAATCATCTTCATACAACACTTGAACATCGTCTTTATTATTTTGCGCTTTGCAGTACAATGGATCAGCGGCAGGATCTACAGCAGGAAATGCAAGAAGGCGGATTGCCTCCCCTTCCCATCGAATACCACCAACGGAGAACAAACGATTTATCCATTTTGCCGGAAATACAGAACGGGCCAGCAGCCATTGCCGCAGAAGATGCGGGTGACTGCCGGCCTCCGGTATGGAGATCAGCTCCGTTTGCTGTGTGGAATCCGAATCCTTGCCTTGCCCACCCAGCAGATCTGCCGGGTGAAGCTCCAGCCATTGCCCTACGCGCCGGTAAGGATGCTTTTGCATGGATTATTAGATCTCCTTAAAAGGATTACTACATAAGCGGCCTATACTAAGACTGCTTGTAGTGATTCTTACTTCGTAAGCATAAGCTTTTCGTTCTTATAAGCTGCCAAACGCCTCGTCATGCGCTGCAATTGTCGCTTTAATATCTTCGTCCGAATGGACGGCAGACACAAACATTCCCTCAAATTGTGAAGGAGCGATGCTTACGCCAAGATCAAGCATAGCCGAGAAATATTTTCTGAACTGTTCAAGATTTGATGTCTTCGCTGTCTCGAAGTTAATAACATGGGTTTCCGTAAAGAATGGACATACCATTGAACCGACACGGTTAATCGTACTGGCAATGCCATGCTTCTCCGCATTACTCTCGAAGCCAAGCTGAAGCTTAACGGCTTGACGCTCCAGAAGCTCATATGTCTCTTTCGTCAGCAACTTAAGCGTTGTATAACCTGCTGCCATAGCAAGCGGGTTACCCGATAGCGTACCGGCTTGGTAGATCGGGCCGCTTGGAGCGATCATTTCCATAATCTCACGTTTACCGCCATAAGCACCAACCGGAAGGCCGCCGCCAATGACTTTACCGAAGCAGGTAAGGTCAGGTGTCACACCATAAAGTCCTTGTGCACAGTTATAATGGACACGGAAGCCGGTCATTACTTCATCGAATATCAACAGGCTGCCGTATTGCTCCGTCAGCTCACGTAGTCCTTGCAGGAAGCCAGGCAGCGGAGGTACAACACCCATATTACCCGCTATTGGCTCAACGATAATACAAGCAATTTCCTCGCCAAACTTCTCGAAGGCAAGTTTAGCAGATTCCAGATCATTATAAGGAACCGTAATCGTTTGGGAGGCAACACTTTCCGGTACACCAGGGCTGTCCGGCAAGCCTAATGTCGCCACGCCTGAACCTGCTTTAATCAGCAAGCTGTCAGCATGTCCATGATAGGAGCCTTCAAATTTCAGAATTTTGCTTCGTTTCGTGTAACCACGAGCGAGACGAAGCGCACTCATTGTCGCTTCCGTACCCGAGTTAACCATACGGACAATATCAACCGAAGGAACACGTTCTACAACCAGCTCAGCCATCAACGTTTCCAGCTCAGTTGGTGCGCCAAAACTTGTTCCCTTCTCAGCCGTTTTCTTAATCGCTTCGATTACTTCCGGATGAGCATGACCCATAATAAGCGGTCCCCATGAACCGACATAATCAAGATAACTATTGCCATCTATGTCATATACACGGCTTCCCTTGCCATGATCCATATAAACCGGGTTAAGACCAACTGATTTGAAAGCACGTACCGGGCTGTTCACACCGCCAGGAAGTACTTGTTTTGCGCGGGCAAATGCCTCTCTTGAACGATCATCACGTCTATTGCCAATACTCATCCGCTTATTCTCCTCTCAGCCAGCGCGAAGCATCCTTCGCATGGTAGGTAATAATGAGATCTGCACCTGCACGCTTCATGCTAATCAGCTTCTCGAGAACGATAGCACGTTCATCAATCCAGCCATTAGCCGCAGCAGCTTTGACCATCGCATATTCTCCACTTACGTTGTAAGCAACAATCGGAAGATCGAAGTTCTCTCTCAGTTGGCGAACGATATCAAGATATGACAGCGCAGGCTTCACCATAAGCATGTCCGCACCTTCCGTAACATCAGAATCTGCTTCCCGAAGTGCTTCACGGGCATTAGCTGGGTCCATCTGATACGTTTTGCGGTCACCGAACTGCGGCGTTGATTTGGCTGCATCGCGGAAAGGTCCGTAGAAGGCAGAAGCATATTTTACCGAGTACGACAAAATTGGAACATGACTAAAACCCGCTTCATCAAGACCTTCGCGAATAGCTGCAACAAAGCCGTCCATCATGTTGGATGGAGCAATAACGTCAGCCCCAGCCTCTGCTTGTGATACAGCCGTGCGAACAAGCAGCGAAAGCGATGGATCGTTATCCACGACAGCCGTTCCTGTCACTTCATCCTGATGTACCATTCCGCAATGTCCATGGTCGGTAAATTGGCACAAACAGGTATCCGCCATCACTACAAGCTCAGGTGCCCATTTCTTGATTAGACGAGTTGCTTCTTGAACAATGCCGTTAGGATCATAAGCCGAAGTACCTTCTGCATCTTTATGATCCGGCAGGCCAAACAGCATAATCGATGGAATGCCAAGTGATGTAATCTCACGAATTTCTTGTTCCAGAAGATCAAGAGAGAACCGGTATACCCCGGGCATCGAGCTGATCTCTTCTTTGATATTCGTCCCGTATTTCACATAGATCGGATAAATAAAATCATTAGCTGTCAGCACAGTCTCACGAACCATGCTGCGCATAGCGGCCGACTGGCGTAATCTGCGGTGTCTTACAATTGGGAATGCCATATCAATTCCTCCTCATTCTCGGTCCTAAGGTCCTGATGGATATGAAAAATAATTTCTAAATAATTGTTCTACTATGCTTAACATTCGTGCGAATAGTTACTTGATGTTGAACGAGAGCCTCAACTAGCGCATCTATCGTTGCCTCTTCTGGCTCAATAGTAACCGTAAGCCCTGCCTCCACCGCCGTCTGAGTGGTAAGCGGGCCAATACTAGCGATAGCGATGCCTGCAAGGTGTCCAGCAGGGTCTTCAATACCTTTGCGTTTCAGCAACTCAAGCAGATTGATTACCGTTGAAGAGCTGGTGAACGTAATCGCATGGATCTCCCGATTGCGGATCCAGTCCAGTGCCTGTTCATCTTGATCATCTGCCAATACGGTCTCATATACATTCAGCTCGACTGGAAGAAGACCTCTCTCTGCAAGTTCCCGAGGCAAAATTTCACGTGCTAAATCGCCGCGTGGCAGCAGAACTTTTTCACCCGCTTTAAGCTCCAAGTCCAGTTGCTCCAGCATACCTTCTGCCTGGAACTTGGCTGGCAGTTGGACAACGCCAAGCCCCCGCTTCCGAAGTGCTTCAGCTGTCTTTGGACCTACAGCTGCAATTCGAGCGGTATGGAAACGACGAATATCTACATCAAATCGAGCCAACCAGTTAAAGAAATAATCAACCCCGTTCACGCTAGTGAACATGATCCAGTCATATTGCTCCGCTTCAGCTAGAGCTGTACGAATCGATGCAACTACAGCTTCATCCTTTGGCTCACGCGTTTCAATAACAGGCAGCTCACAAGGCTCACCACCAAGCTCCTCAATCCTGTCAGCCAAATCACTGGCCTGCGCTCTGGCACGGGTAACAAGCACGCGTACGCCAAACAATGGCTTTTGCTCATACCATTTCAGCTTTTCACGCTGCAACACAACCTCGCCAACGACGATAACCGCAGGAGGCAGGAAATTCGCTTCTTTTACGATTCGCTCAATCGACTCCAACGTGCCAACAATCGTTTCCTGCTCAACACGTGTACCCCATCGAATCAAGGCAACTGGTGTATGAGCGGGTTTGCCATGGCGGATCAGCTGCTCGGCGATATAGCCGATCTTGGCAACGCCCATAAGGAATATAAGCGTCCCTGTTGCATTCGTTACTTTGTCCCAATGAATAGAGCGGTCAAGCTTATCCGGGCTTTCGTGGCCCGTTATAATCGATAAGGAAGAAGCAAGATCCCGATGGGTAACCGGTATGCCTGCATAAGCAGGCACCGCAATAGCTGATGTAATGCCTGGCACAATCTCAAAAGTGATGCCATTGTCCTGCAGCAATTCCGCTTCCTCGCCAACACGCCCGAATATCGTCGGATCGCCGCCCTTCAGCCTTGTAACCGTATGACCTTCAAGCGCCAAATCAACAAGCAGCTGGTTGATTTCTTCCTGCTTCATCGTATGGCGGTCCGGCAGTTTGCCCACATAGATTTTGCGGGCGCCTTCCTTCACATGACGAAGAAGCCTAGGACTAGCCAGACGATCGTAGACAACAACATCACTTCTTTTCAAACATTCCAGTCCACGAACTGTAATCAGCTTCGGATCACCCGGTCCTGCGCCAACTAAATAGACGATCCCTTTATTCATATGTTTTCCCCGATTTCTGCCAAAATGCGATCTGCACCTCTAGCTACCAGAGCATCTGCAACGTCGCGGCCAAGCTGCTCAGGATCCGTTCCTTTCCGGATTTCCTTCAGCATAACCTCTCCATTCGGGGACCCTACCATACCCGTCAGCTCCAGCTCTGCATTCTCGAAGCTGTCTTCTGACTTCTTCTGAACCACTGCAAAAGCACCAATCGGAATTTGGCAGCCGCCGTTTAGTGCACCAAGGAAGCTTCTCTCTGCTCTTACGGCAAGTGAAGTTTCTGTATCATTGAATAAATCAAGTAATTCCCGAACTGCTTTATCTTGAACGCGGCACTCAATGCCAAGTGCGCCTTGTCCAACAGCCGGTATAGAAAGATCTACCGGAATATAAGCGGAGATCCGGTCCTGCCATCCCATACGTGTAAGACCCGCAGCAGCAAGCATAACGGCGTCAAAGCCATCGGTTTCCAGCTTACGGATCCGGGAATCAATATTGCCGCGAATCGAATCAAGCTGAAGATCCGGACGCATATTTTTAAGCTGGCTGGAGCGGCGAAGGCTGCTCGTTCCTACACGTGCTCCCTCCGGCAAATCATCAAGCGAAGCACCTTGCTTCATAATGAGACAATCGCGTGGGTCAACACGCTTCGGTATTGCGCCGTTAGTTAGTCCTTCGGGCAGTTCGTATGGCATATCCTTCATACTGTGCACAGCCATATCAATCTCACCATCAAGCAAGGCCTGTTCAATCTCTTTAACGAACAAGCCTTTACCGCCAACCTTGGATAAAGTAACGTCTAGAATGCGGTCACCTTTCGTCACAATTTTCCGAATTTCAAATTTATAATCGAACCCATGCTTTGCGCTGATACGCTTCAGTTCATCAATAACTTGCCCGGTTTGAGTCAAAGCTAATGCGCTTTGGCGTGTCCCAACCACGATTGTGCGTGGTTCGTTATTCGCTTTTTCCATTATGATTATCCTCCCGTTGTCCATCCTCAAGCCTCTTCGCTCGAAGGCTGTCTGTCCAAGCTTGCATATCCTTCTCGGTTTCACTCCCGAACGGTACCTCTTCAGCAGCTAGCCGCAGCAAAATTTCACGTTCCAACACATCCGAGACTGAAGTTTTCACATAGTCACGCAGCTTTCTAAGCTGCACCAGACTATCCGTGTATTCACTGCCGTATTGCTGCTCCAGCTCCCGCTTCAATCGGATAGATAAAGATGGGCTTGCTCCTGAAGCCGAGACGGCGATAAGCAAATCCCCGCGCCGTACAACCGCAGGATTAACAAAGCCTCTGCCTTCCGCCTCATCAACGGTATTCACTAGTACCCCGGCCCGTCTGCTATCTTCCGCAATACGACGGTTGAGTTCTAAATCATCTGTCGCAGCAAACAGCAGCCTTGCACCTTCGACATCAGAAGATTGATAAGGACGACCTTGCCATTCAATGGATCCACATGCAGCAAGATCCTGCAAGCCCGGTGTAAGCTGTGAGCTAATGAGAACCACGCCATCTGCCCCCGCCTCTAGCAGGCCTTTTACTTTTCGTTCTGCGATACGGCCGCCGCCGATCATAACGACACGTTCGCCTCGAAGCTGAAGCATTATTGGATACATGCGCATCCCCTTTTTCAATGAAAGGTCGATAAGTAACTGGATGAAAGATTAATAATCAACATAACAAATGCAATGAGATGAAGTCTTGCGAGCTGAGTGCCCGGACGTCTAAGCATCGCCCTTTGAATAATATAGTTCACATAAAAAATCAAAGTCGCAAACGAAGTAAGGACCTTCCAGTCGAGCAGCAGCTGCGGCCTTCCTTCTGCCAAAAGCACGGTAACCGCAACGGATAACGACAGGGCCAGCAGCGGTACGCCGATAATAATAGCACGGTCCGAGAACCGCTCAATCCTATCAAGGCTTGGCAGCCTTCGAGTAAAGGGAGTCCATCTCTTCCCTTTAAGCTGACGGTGCAGGAACAAGTACATCCCTGCGAATATAGAGCCAATTGTAAGTGATGCATAAGCGCATAATACCAGACTAATATGTACAAGAAGCAAGTCGCGCATCGCCTGGGACACACCAAACTGCTCATCCATTCCTGGCCGGCTGTAGAGATTAAGGGCCAACACGGAGAAGCTTACGATATTTACAAGAAAGACAAGAAATTCAATTTTGAAAAATTGACTGATCACAAGTGAGATCGTAACAAGAAGCCAAGAGAAGCCTAGCCAATACTCAAAGGATGAGATCGCTGAGGTCTCAAAATGAGTCACAAGCCGACTTACAAGTATGATCGTTTGTAATATCCATACAAAAATAAGGAGCCCTGTTCCAATCCGCTTTGCTCTCCGGTTCGCATCCATGAAATCGGAGAAGTAAAACAGAAGGCTCAGGGCGTATATATAAAGTATCGCGTCGTATATCCATTTTTGCGTTAAGAACATAGCTTCCACCTTGCCGCCCTTCGCGATTATTCGGGTAGCGCGCTATTATCGAAGGATGGACGCCAGTGCCGAAGCAGCAGAACGTGCAGGCATGTTTTTCTTTTTCTCCGCAGCCGCCGTGTTTGCTTCCTCTTGTTTCGACTGGGCCAGTTCATCTTCAAGCGCAAACAACTTCACGAACATATCCATTGCTTCTTCCGAATGTTTGTCCCCAGCCATCTCTTTAATCCGCAAAATAGGATCTTGAAGCATCTGGTTCACAATGCTCTTCGTCAGCTTGCGGATAACTTTCAACTCATGCTCCTCCAGATCAGGGAGCTTGTTCGTCAGACTATTAAGCGTCTCTTCATGAATATCAGCAGCCTTGGTCTGCAAGGCACGGATCAGCGGCACAACGCCTAGGGTCTTGTACCATAGTTCGAACTGTTCGCGTTCTAGTTCAATCATCGCTTCGATCTTCTCCGCTTCCTTCCGACGTTGTTCGAGATTGCTCGCTACAATGCCTTCCAAATCGTCGATATCGTATAAGAACACATTCTCGACTGCAGCAATACCGGGATCGAGGTCACGCGGAACAGCGATATCAATCATAAAGAGCGGCTTCGACTTACGGCGCTTCATGGCCGTTGCAACAGCCTGGCGTGTTAATACATATCCATCAGCACCTGTCGAGCTAATCACAATATCTGCTTCATGGAGCTTGTTAACCGCATCCTCCATGGAGCTCGCGATACCGTTGAACTTCTCGGCTAGCTGCGCTGCCCGTTCATAAGTCCGGTTCACGACGATAACTCGATCAGCACCATTCGCATACAGATGCTTAGCCGTCAATTCGCCGGTCTCACCAGCGCCAATGACCATAACCGTCTTCTTGCTAAATTGGCCAAAAATCCGTTTGCCTAGTTCAACTGCTGCATAGCTGACCGAAACCGCCGATTCTCCAATCGTAGTTTCCGAATGGGCACGCTTAGCCATCGTAACAGCTTGCTTGAACAGCATGTTAAATAATGTCCCTGTCGTCTTCTGCTGCTGCGCCAGCGCAAATGCGTCCTTCACTTGTCCGAGTATTTGCGTCTCGCCAATGACCATAGAATCAAGACCACTTGTCACCCGGAATAAGTGCTCAATAGCCTTGTTATCTTCATACATATATAAATGACTCGTGAACTGCTGTCTAGGCAGCTTGAACCATTGTTCCATAAAACTGCGAATATAATGTCCGCACAAATGGTGTCTGTCCACTACCGCATACAGCTCAGTACGATTGCAGGTCGCAACAATGACACACTCCATAATACTGCTTGTGTTCATTAGTTGTTTGAGCGCTTCTGACAATTCCTTCTCCGCTATAGCAAACCGTTCTCTTACTTCTACAGGAGCCGTACGATAGTTCAAACCGACTACGATAATGTGCATGCGCGATCACCTGCCTTTCCTTAAATTTACGTTAGAATGATTATAACATAGTTCGACATACGAAAATGCCTTCATAATGTCTTCATTTATGAATAATGTTTGAAAACCCTCTTTGCCATTATTCCCTGTTTATATAAAGAAAATAACCATGGACCGGAGTCTATGGTTATCTCTATATCTTTTCAATTTAATAGCTTAGACAAGCTCAATTTGTTTCATAATTGGTTCTTCGACCTTCAACTCACCCATACCGCGAACAAGTTTCTTCGCATGAGTCGTTGTAGGCTTCAATACAGAGATCATGTAGTCAATTGCAAGCTGTGGATCCACGGTTTCACCGCATGTGTAGCAATCGAGAGCGGCAAATCCCTTCTCAGGATACGTGTGAATCGAGAGGTGACTCTCCGACAGCAGTACAAGCACTGTTGCTCCTTGAGGCTCAAATTGTTTCGATTGTACCGATAGTACAGACGCGCCGCATGCTTCAGCAGCCTCCACCATTTGGGCTTGCAGAAATTCCGCATTGTTCAGTAGATCAAAGTCTACCCCCCCAAGTATCAACAGCAACGTGTCTTCCGAAAGTTGAATATTCCATCTTCCGGTTCCCCCTTCCTAGGAATAAAATGTTTAAAAAAATTTCATCCGCTAGGACCTACGTCATTCACTTCCCGAGGGAATAATCTCTCGCAACATAACCATGTCCTGAGTGAATCCTGGTTCCTATTTTGTTTAGACCAATGTTTTCAACGAGATTAAAAATAACATCTATTGGGGAGAATTGCAACTGTTTTTTTTCGGGACATACGAAAACTTTTTGGTATGCCAATCCCGTATTCAAGGTATGTATCGGAAGTGAGATAGGTACCATTCACAGCATTCATCCCGTTGTTATTTTTTTCGTGAACAAATGTAAAAAAAAGAAGCCGTATTAAGCGGCTCCATGTCTTGATAATAGGACGGTCAGGCTTCTAAAACAAACAGCTTGCGGGTCAGCATCGATAGCCTTTCATCGATACCGGCAATTTGCAACCGATCCTTGGTTTGATTTCGAAGATCAAGCAGTTCGTTAATTGCGTTGTTTACCAGCTCAATCTCACGTTCGATCAAGCGGCTGCGGAACACACGCTCTAATTGGCCAAGCGTATCCTTGTATTCGAATACAACCCGTGTGCCAGAAGCTGTGCTTTCAACGATTTTGCGGACGCTGCCGTTTGTATAATGATAGATCATCGTATAATGGCTGTAGATCCGATTGACAACTGCGTCTCCATGGAAAGCAGTTACCGCTTTACGCATAGCGTTAGTCAGTTTGGGGTGAATCAGGCGGCAAGAGAGTTCACATACATAGTGGTTCTGCTGACGTTCAAACGTCAGTGTAACCTCTTCCTTCCCTGCTACGTCTTCGAGAACCAGCTCCTGGTTTCCGTTATCGAGTACCTTCACATTCATACTAACTTGTTGGTCATCGAAAAAACGGATAAATTGCTTCATCTCTTCGCTCGTCAATTGCAGTTTGGCACTTACATACTCTGTGGCTAGCCGCTGAGCCATAAAAATCTCCTCAATTCTATAAACTTGCGCTTGTGTTCTTAATTCCTAAGTATATTATACGTGATCAGAGCTTTTTATTCCTGCCGTCCAGCTTCGATATTCTCGCATATTTCTGAAAAATCCCGTAGAATTCACGATGAACACAACATTTCTTACAGAATCCTCGCCATTATAGAGGAAGTTATTGAACTATCTCCGTTATGTGCCAATTACCTCGGTAATGACCTCCCACAGTCTGTCGCGTCCAAGCCCTGTCTCCGAGGAAAACATGACGACAGAATCGCGGGGATCCGCCTCCAAAGTCTCTTTAATAACCTTAATATGCTTGTCCCATTTGCTTTTCGGAATTTTGTCTGCCTTAGTACAAACAATACATGTTGGCACGTTATAATGCTTCAGCCAGTGATACATGAGTACGTCATCCTTCGATGGCGCATGCCGCATATCGATAACAAGAAGCTGCAGCTTTAATTCCTCTCGGTCGCGAATATAAGTCTCGATCATCTGACCGAACAACTCACGCTTCGTCTTTGATACTTTTGCATAGCCATAGCCTGGAAAATCGACAAAATAAACCATATCATTCACACGATAATAGTTAAGCTGCTGCGTCTTGCCGGGCTGCGAGCTAGTTCTTGCTAAGTTTTTACGCAAAATCAATTTGTTAATCAGTGACGATTTTCCGACATTGGAACGCCCTGCCAGAGCGATCTCTGGCAAGGCGTCAATTGGATATTGCTCTGGTCTTACTGCACTTATTATAAAATCTGACTGTGTAATTTTCATCCGATTACTGTTCCTGCTTTCTCTTCGGTGTTGACCGGCAGCAGCGCGTGCTGCAGTACTTCATCCATATGGCTGACAGGTACAAAGGTCATTTCACTGCGAATACTGTCTGGGATATCACTTAAGTCACGTTCATTATCTTTTGGCAGAAGCACCTTCTTGATGCCTGCACGATGGGCAGCTAGTGACTTCTCCTTCAATCCGCCGATTGGAAGCACCCGTCCACGGAGCGTAATCTCACCGGTCATTGCAACTTCCTTCGATACGTACCGATTCGTCAGCGCTGAGATAAGCGCCGTTGCCATCGTAATACCAGCCGATGGGCCATCCTTCGGTATCGCCCCTTCGGGGATATGAATATGGATATCCCTGTTCTCGTGGAAGTTAGGATCGATATTCAGCTCAATCGCTTTGGAACGCGTGTAGCTGAATGCAGCCTGAGCCGACTCCTTCATAACATCACCAAGCTTGCCGGTTAGTGTTAGTTTACCGCTTCCCGGCATAACTGTCACTTCAATGACAAGTGTATCGCCGCCTACCTCGGTCCAAGCAAGGCCCGTTACTGCGCCAATCTGATTCTCAGCTTCAGCAGTGCCATGACGGAACTTCGCAGGACCAAGCCACTCCTTCAGAAGCTCTGGCGTAACCGTTAATGGAGCAGGTGTTGCTGCTTCCACAGGCTGCTTATAGGCAGCGGCATCAGAATCAGCATCAGAGCCAAAGGCCGCTTCAAGGGTATTAAGCTCTGGCGCTTCATAAGAGGCCCCCTCCGCTTCACTGGTGGTCCGCGGCACAAAACCTGAAGCTACGATATGCTTCGCAGCCTTACGGCATAGAGCAGCCACTTGCTGCTCCAGATTACGTACGCCAGACTCACGCGTATACTCCCGGATAAGCTGAAGGACTACCTCGTCCTCTAGGATTAGCTGGTCTTCTGTCAGCCCATGCTCCTTACGCTGCTTCGGCAGCAAATAACGCTCGGCAATCTGCTGCTTCTCCAGTTCCGTATATCCTGGGATATACAGCACTTCCATCCGATCAAGCAGCGGACGAGGAATGTTATGCATCGAGTTAGCCGTTGTAACGAACATCACATTCGATAAGTCAAAAGGTACTTCGATAAAATGATCGCTAAACGTATTGTTCTGCTCCGGATCAAGCACCTCAAGCAGGGCAGATGAAGGATCTCCACGGAAATCACTTGCCATCTTATCAATTTCGTCTAGCAGGAAGACTGGATTATACGAACCTGCCGTCTTCATCCCCTGGATGATCCGGCCAGGCATTGCACCGACATAAGTCCGGCGATGACCACGGATTTCCGCTTCATCACGTACGCCGCCAAGCGAAATCCGCACAAATTTGCGGTCAAGAGATTTGGCGATGGAGCGAGCGAGCGAGGTTTTGCCGACACCTGGAGGCCCTACAAGGCAAAGGATCGGCCCTTTCATCTTCTTCACAAGCTGCTGTACCGCCAAATATTCAAGCACACGTTCCTTCGGCTTCTCAAGACCGTAATGGTCATTGTTCAAGATGTCCTCCGCTTTGCTTAAGGAAAGATCATCTTCCGTATGCTTGCTCCATGGAAGAGCTAATAACCAATCGATATAATTGCGAATAACGCCGCCCTCGGCGGAGGTTGCGGGCATTTTCTCCAGACGGTCGATTTCCTTCTCAACCTTTTCTCTTACGAGATCAGGCACTCCTGCTTCAGCCAATTGGTTACGAAGTTCTTCAACTTCACCCGCACGGCCTTCTTTCTCGCCAAGCTCCTTCTGAATCGCCTTCATCTGCTCGCGCAAATAATATTCCTTCTGCGTCTTCTCCATCTGCTTCTTAACGCGTTGGTTAATCTTGCGCTCGAGCTCCAGCACTTCACGTTCGTTATTCAGAATATCAAGTAACCGCTCCAACCGTTCACGCACATCAATGGTCTCAAGGATATCCTGCTTATCTTTGATCTTTAGCGACAGATGGCTTGTAATGACATCGGCAAGCCTACCAGGTTCATCGATGTCAGATACAGCTGCAAGGGTCTCTGGCGTAACCTTCTTCGACAGTGTGATGTAATGCTCAAATTGACTGAGCACCGACCGCATGAGCGCATCCACTTCTGGATCATCTGTCTCAGGTTCTGGAAGCTCAAATACTGAAACCTCATAGAATTGTTCGTTAGGCACGTAATCCACAATCTCAGCTCTTACAACACCTTCAACAAGAACCCGAATCGTACCGTTTGGCAGCTTGAGCATTTGTCTGACTTTCGCAATGGTGCCGACGCGATAAATATCGTCCTCAGTAGGCTCTTCAATATTGACTTCGGATTGGGAGCACAAGAGAATCATATGATCATCGATCATTGCTTTCTCCAGTGCTCTTACCGATTTGTCCCTTCCCACATCAAGGTGGAGCACCATGCTGGGATATACAAGCAGCCCCCTTAACGGAAGCAGGGGAAGCCGCCGGCCTTTCGTTTTTCCGGATCCCACACCAGCACCTCCAATTGTTTCGAATACCTTATTTTATCATTCTACGGAATCCGCCTGCAAATAGGGAACGCCTGTAGCGATAAAAAGATCGGAACTGACATGGTTTTCCACCTCTGCGACAACCGTGTCGCCGATTGGAAATACGTATCTAAACACTTCATCTACCCGATCTACTGGTATAACTTTAAGCCCTTCCAACCCTGCAAAAATCGCCTGCCAGTTCTCACGTGGGATGATAACCGTATCTGCACCAGCTTGGAAAGCTGCTTCAACCTTGGCAAGTACGCCGCCAACCGGCTTCACATTGCCATGAATACCAACCTCGCCTGTCATCGCCAGCTTGTTGTCAATCGGGATCTCTTTAATAGCCGATGCGATAGCTGTTGCCATAGCCACACCAGCGGACGGACCATCAATAGGCGTACCGCCAGGGAAGTTAATATGCAGATCATAGTCTTGCGGGTTGAGGCCGTAACGGCGGAGCATGGTCAATACATTTTCAACCGAGCCCTTAGCCATACTTTTTCTTCTGAGAGTACGGGAGCCGCCTCCCAGCTCTTCCTCGTCCACTACACCCGTAATGGTATAGAGGCCTTTGCCGGAAGCGACCGGAATAGCACTAACCTCGATTTCAAGCAGGGTGCCCATGTTAGGGCCATATACGGCAAGCCCATTCACGAAGCCGATCTGAGGGGCCTCTGGAATTTTGCGGTCAGGGCGCGGCGGAATTTGACTGCTGTTAACTACCCATTCCACATCTGCACCTGTAATCGTGTCACGTTTCTCCGATAAAGCAATACCTGCTGCCAATTGGATAACATTAACCGCTTCCCGCCCGTTGGTCGCATATTTTTTCACCACATCAACTGCATCAGGGCAAGAGCCAAAACCAATCTTTTTAATTGCATTTTCTGCAATTGAAGCAATTTCACTCGCCAGTAGAGGCCGGAAATAAATCTCCATACAGCGGGATCGAATTGCCGGAGGCAGATCCTGAGGTGAACGTGTTGTCGCACCAACAAGCCGGAAGTCAGCTGGAAGGCCGTTCTGGAATATATCATGGATATAGACCGGAATATTCGCATCCTCCGAATTGTAATATGCGCTCTCCAGGAACACTTTGCGATCTTCCAGTACTTTTAACAGCTTATTCATTTGAATTGGATGCAATTCACCGATTTCATCGATAAACAGAATCCCGCCATGCGCCTTCGTTACTGCACCTGGCTTCGGCTGAGGAATTCCTGCTACCCCCATCGCGCCGGCACCTTGATAAATAGGATCATGAACGGAACCGATCAAAGGATCGGCAATCCCACGCTCATCAAACCGCGCCGTTGTTGCATCAATTTCGGTAAATTTCGCTTCTGTCAGAAAAGGTGAGGAAGGATTCTTCTTCGCCTCTTCCAATACAACACGTGCAGCTGCCGTCTTCCCAACACCTGGTGGTCCATAAATAATAACATGCTGCGGATTAGCACTGCAGAGCGCTGCCTTGAGCGCACGAAGGCCGTCTATTTGACCCACGATGTCCTGCATCGCCTGCGGACGTGTTTTCTCCGCTAGAGGCTTTGTAAGCGAAATGGAGCGCAGCTTACGAAGCTTATCCATCTCCTTGCGTGATTCCCGATCGACCGCCGAGCGGTTCGTCTTCTGATTACGCAGTAAATTCCAGAAATATAAACCAATAACCACAGCAAAAAAGACTTGAATCAGCATTAATACCATACTTAAACTCATCAATATCTTCTCCTCTCAAAAGCAAATCATCCGGCAAAAGAGTACGTAATTGGTAGTATTGCCCCTTGCCGCAGGGAATAATCGCTTTAAGAAGAAAAAAGAGGTATTCCTATACCCTGCCTATAAAGGCAGCTAAGGAATACCTCTTCGTTAAGTTATTGAGAGTCGTTATGCATGAGCATGATTCTTGCGTCCAGGAATTTCTCCTGTCTCTTCAAAGGCGCGAACAATCACGTCGATTTCTTTCTTCAGCTCGTTAAGCAGCTCCGCTTCCGGCACCTTACGAATCATTTCTCCATAGCGGAACAACATGCCTTCGCCGCGGGCACCAGCAATGCCGATATCCGCTTCACGAGCCTCACCAGGACCATTTACGGCACAGCCAAGGACAGACACCTTAATTGGCACCTTCAGCTTCGAGATATACTCTTCCACTTCGTTAGCGATAGAGAAGAGATCAATATCAAGACGACCACATGTCGGACACGAAATCAGAGTTGCTGCATTCGTAATAAGACCAAACGTTTTGAGCAGCTCGCGTGCTACCTTCACTTCTTCAACCGGATCTGCACTTAAGCTGATGCGCACCGTATTACCGATGCCCATTGCCAGCAAAGCACCGATGCCTGCCGAGCTCTTGATCGTTCCCGTATGAAGCGTTCCAGCCTCAGTAATACCAAGGTGAAGTGGATACTTGATTTTCTCCGCTGCCATGCTGTAAGCCGCAATAGCCATCGGCACATCTGAAGCCTTCAATGACACGATAATGTCGTGGAAATCCAGCTCTTCCAGGATCCCGATATGGAAGAGCGCGCTCTCCACCATCGCTTCCGGTGTTGGATAGCCGTATTTCTCGAGCAGATGATTCTCGAGCGAGCCGGCGTTAACGCCGATCCGGATCGGAATACCACGTTCCTTACAAGCTTTAACAACAGCTTCTACTTTCTCGCGGCGGCCGATATTACCCGGATTAATCCGGACTTTATCAATGCCGTTCTCAATAGCTTGCAGCGCAAGACGATAATCGAAATGAATATCCGCAACGAGCGGAATATGAATCCGTTTCTTGATTTCCTTGATCGCTTCAGCAGCTTCTTTATTATTAACCGTTACCCGGACAATCTGGCAGCCGGCTTCTTCCAGACGCAAGATCTCGGCTACTGTAGCCTCTACATCAGCCGTCTTCGTTGTACACATACTCTGAATGATGACTTCATTGCTGCCGCCAATCGTTAAGTTGCCGACTTTGACCGGCACAGTATCCTTGCGCAAATACATAAAATGATCTCTCCCATGAACGTCAAAGTCCACCCTTTGACGAGCGAAAAAATCCGCGGTCTACGGGTGGAAGCAATGACGGTAATGAACTTAGGCGCTCTCTTCTTTTTTCTTGTTGCCCTTCTTGGCTGTAAGCTCCGGCATGATTTTGTCTTTTACGGTTTTCTCCGTAATGAGACAAGTATTCACATCATCACGCGAAGGGACTTCGTACATAACTTCCAGCATAATGCCCTCGATAATAGCACGCAAGCCACGAGCACCTGTGTTCCGCTTAATCGCTTCTTTGGCGATTTCTTCAAGAGCAGCAGGCTCAAAGTCAAGCTTCACGTTATCCATCTCAAGCAGCTTCTGGTATTGTTTAACCAAAGCATTCTTAGGCTCAGACAAAATACGCATCAAAGCATCTTCATCAAGCGGCTCCAAAGTCGAAATAACCGGCAAACGGCCTACGAACTCTGGGATCAAACCAAATTTGAGCAAGTCTTCAGGCAGAACCATCGACAAATACTCGCCTGGCTTCAGATCTTTTTGCAGTTCGCCCGTCGAGCTGAAACCAATCACTTTTTTGCCGATCCGGCGTTTAATGAGCGATTCCAGACCGTCAAATGCGCCGCCGCAGATGAACAGAATGTTAGTTGTATCAATTTGAATAAACTCTTGGTGCGGGTGCTTACGTCCGCCTTGCGGTGGAACAGAGGCAACCGTGCCTTCGAGAATTTTGAGCAACGCTTGCTGAACGCCTTCGCCCGATACATCTCTTGTAATGGACGGGTTTTCAGACTTACGAGCTACTTTATCAATCTCATCGATATAGATAATGCCGCGCTCGGCCTTCTCCACATCGTAGTCTGCAGCTTGAATAAGCTTGAGCAAAATATTTTCAACGTCTTCACCGACATAACCGGCTTCCGTCAGCGATGTTGCATCTGCAATTGCAAACGGTACGTTCAAAATTTTAGCCATTGTTTGAGCAAGCAGCGTTTTACCCGAGCCAGTAGGGCCTACGAGCAGGATGTTACTTTTTTGAAGCTCAACGTCTTCGATTTTGCTTTGCGAGTTAATCCGTTTGTAGTGGTTATATACCGCAACAGAAAGGGATTTCTTCGCAAATTCTTGTCCGATGACATACGAGTCAAGAATCGCACGGATATCTTTTGGTTTCGGGATATCCTTCAGATCAAGCTCTTCCTCATGACCGAGCTCCTCTTCTACGATTTCAGTGCAAAGCTCGATACATTCATCGCATATATATACGCCGGGACCGGCTACCAATTTTCGTACTTGTTCTTGCGATTTGCCACAGAACGAGCATTTCAATTGACCTTTTTCATCATTGAATTTAAACATACTTTTTCACCCCTTCGATTAAATCCTTACGATACCGGAGTTGTTATTACTCTGTCAATCAAACCATAATTCAGCGCATCTTCCGCGCTCATGAAATTATCGCGGTCAGTATCGCGGTCGATCTTGTCATAAGGCTGACCGGTACGTTCCACATAGATTTGATTCAGCTTTTGCTTCGTCTTAAGGATCCAATCTGCATGGATCTTAATATCCGATGCCTGACCACGGACGCCGCCAAGCGGCTGATGGATCATGACTTCTGCATTAGGAAGGGCAAAACGCTTGCCTTTCGCGCCAGCCGTAAGGAGGAGCGAACCCATGCTTGCTGCCATGCCCATACAAATCGTGGACACATCAGGTTTAATATATTGCATCGTATCATAAATAGCCATACCAGCCGTTACCGAGCCGCCTGGGGAATTTATGTACAAGTGGATGTCTTTCTCCGGATCGTCGGCCGCCAGAAAAAGCAGCTGTGCGATAACTGAATTTGCTACGTCATCATCAATAGCGCTCCCGAGAAAAATGATTCTGTCCTTCAATAAGCGCGAGTAAATATCGTAAGACCGTTCTCCGCGATTCGTTTGTTCAACTACGATAGGTACCAGATTCATGCGACCAACCTCTTTTCTTTTTGGGACTTTTATGTTTCATGTTTTCTATTGTATCACGTCAAATGAGCAATGTCATTTTTCCAAGTAATACAGTAATACAGTATACGGTGAGCTTCGCTCGATATGTACGGAGATTCATTCTCCATTGTAAAGCACTTCGGTTATGTAGGGTGAAAAGAAGGCACGTATCTGACGATGACGTGCCTTTTCTTCGTATTTATTCAATTGAAAGTTTGAGACGATTACGCTCCAGCTACTTCAGCTGTTTTGCTGTTTTCAACGAGGAATTCAATCGTTTTACGAAGCTCGATATCTTCTTTCAAGCTGTCGATTTGACCGTTTTGCTCGAAGATTTCGCGAAGTTCAGCCGCTGGGCGGTTGTAAGATTTTGACAGCGATTCGAGTTCTTCGTTCACGTCTTCTTCGGATACTTGAACGCCTTCTGCTTTCGCAATTGCATTCAGAACCAGGTTGTTGCGAACGCGTTTCTCAGCATCGCTCTTCATTTGGTCGCGCAGAACTGCTTCGCTTTGACCGGAGAATTGATAGTACAGGTCGATGTTCATGCCTTGCATGCGAAGACGGTTCTCGAAGTCGCGAAGCATGAAGTCAACTTCTGTATTGATCATTGGCTCTGGAACTTCTACTTCAGAAGCTTCAGCCGCTTTCTCGATTACAGCATTTTGCAGGTTACGTTCTGCTTCGTTCTCTTTGCTTTCTTTCAGCTTGGAGACAAGATCCTGCTTGTACTCTTCAAGCGTGTCGAATTCGCTCACATCTTTAGCGAACTCATCGTCAAGAGCTGGCAGGTTTTTACGTTTGATTTCATGCAGTTTCACTTTGAATACAGCTTGTTTACCAGCCAGGTTTTCTGCATGGTACGATTCAGGGAATGTTACTTCAATATCCTTGAAGTCGCCAGTTTGCATGCCAACTACTTGATCTTCGAAGCCAGGGATGAACGAACCTGAACCAATTTCAAGCGAGTAAGCTTCAGCTTTACCGCCGTCGAATGCTTCGCCGTCTACATAGCCGTCAAAGTCGATTACAGTGATGTCGCCTTGCTCAGCAGCGCCTTCTTCAAGGACAGTCAGCTCAGCATGACGTTGTTGCAGACGCTCAAGTTCAGCGTTTACCTCTTCGTCGCTAACTTCAGCTTCAAAGGATGGAATTTCCAGACCTTTGTATTCGCCAAGCGTTACTTCTGGACGAACGATAACTTTTGCTTTGAATTTGAACGTTTCGCCTTTAGCGAATTGTTCAACATCAATTTCAGGACGGTCAACAGGACGTTGTTCCGTCACTTTAACTGCTTCTTCATAAGCTGTAGGCAACAGGATGTCAATTGCATCCTGGTACAGGCTTTCCACGCCAAAACGGGATTCGAACATTGCCCGTGGCACTTTACCTTTACGGAAGCCAGGTACGTTTACCTTTTGTACGACTTTCTTAAATGCTTGATCAAGCGCTGCAGCGACTTTCTCAGCTTCAACCTCAACATCGATCGATACGAGGTTCTTGTCTATTTTTTCCCAAGTTGCTTTCATTTTATGCTTTCCCCTCCAAAATACGCATCACGCCAATTAGTATTCGCTTCATAAACCACTCTATTATAATCAACCTGCGCCATCATTTCAAGGCTGATGATCATCTTCTGTAGATTGCTGCATCGCAGCGACCTGCCGAAGTGTCCTGCAAGCCTGCTCATATCTGAATCTTAATGGCTCGGTTATGCCGTAGGCTTCCCGGACATCATCATCATTGGCAGAGCCGTAAACCGTCAGTAACAGCGTGAGATGTAGCGCCGCTGCATAGCTGTCGACCGTCTCCTCATCCTCTCGGAGCATCCATTGATAGGATGTGGTTCCATACAGAAATTGGAGACTTTCTTTCCACAATTCTTTGGCAAAATGAGGCAGTGTTGGGTCATCTGCTTCTGTCACAGCTTCCACTCGTTCAAGAATCCGGATGACCGGTCTTGGAAAATCATCAAGTGCAAGCGGTGTAGATTCAATGTCGAGTTCTACCCTCTCGCCCATCCGATCCAGCGTCAGCTGACCGGATATTTCCCGCTTACGCAGGCATTGCAGCGCCTTAAACTGTACAACAGGATGAATGGCCTTGCCGCTAGTCAGCCATTCTACCATTACCTGATCAATCTCAGGTGAATGTATGTATGCTGCTCGTTCCAATGCCAATATTTGCTGGTCAATCATTGGATGATGCTCCATGATATAGAGCACCTGCTTAATGTATGCCTCATCCTGTTCTGGCGGATTCAGCAGCTGCTCGCGAAAGCTCTCCTCACTGACGCCTTCATCATCCTGGCCTCCGGGCACAACGGCTCCTTCGGAATCTGAACCGGGAAACGCCATGTCAAGCCAGGTTAGAAGGCTTTTCCACTCTTCATAATGCCGTTCATCCTCACCGCGGCATTGCAGGAGAAAGCGGAGTAAATTTTTGGCTTCGCTATATTGCTCGGATTCCAGCATCCGGGTGAGCTGAATTTGATAATGATCCAGCATCTTTGGAAATAAATAAACGTTATCTGGTGTAGTTATGGTATCACCGCCTTGTCGGTCAAACCGCTTCATTCGTGACTATTGCTTGCGTTAGATTATATCACGTTACATGCTAATATAAAAACAATGCATTCACGAGTCTTGATTTTTTGATCAGGCCTATGCTATATTTACCAAGCGAATTTTTTTCACAGGCTTTTAGAAGACAAAGACCATGATTCGATTCTCTTCACCCGCTCCAAACTTTTTGAAATTAGGTATTGCTAACTCATGTGATCGCATGATATACTACTTCCTACGTGTCCCAGTAGCTCAGCCGGATAGAGCACACGCCTTCTAAGCGTGCGGTCGGGGGTTCGAATCCCTCCTGGGACGCCATTTTCCCAAACATAATGACAATTAATAAAACCCGCAAAACCTTGATACACAAGGCTTTGCGGGTTTTTTGCTTTTTTTACCTTTTAATTAAATCTTGAAAGTAGCATCCTGTTTCTCTGTGTCGGTACAGGTCCAGCTTGCATCTTTAAGTCACCAGGGCAGCTGGGTGTCAGGCAGGTAAGCAGGATTAATATAGCACCTTCCAAGAAGGATTTATTTAGAATAAATGGTTCATTTCATTTGTTTTTTGTTCATCTATATATAAAAAGACGAAACCTCTATTCAAGGCCTCGTCCTATATAACTATACCTTTGTTACTGTTTTGTCTGTCACGAATTGATAAAGCGTCTCCACTTGCTCGCCGCTCATCTCACCGCTGTTATCATATACAAGAATGGAAGATTGCGGGATATCCCAATTAATCTCAGGAACAAAAGCTACACGTTTCTCAAAATGCGACCAATGGTCCAATTTCCATTGATCACGCTCCGTTTGACGCCCGATAATGCGGTTTTTCTGCAGTTCGATATTCTCAAGGGTGACTACGATGACCTTAACGTTCACCTGATCTTTGGTCAGACCTGCAGATGTAATGACTTCTTCGATCCATACTCTATTCTTAAGCTCGGCTGTGAACGGAGAAATCATAAATACGTTCTGGCCTGCAGCTAAGTTCTCAATACAAATATCCTTAGTCGTATCATATTCCAAATCACGAAGGTTTTGTTTATAGAAGTCCGAATCACGGTCGTTCTTGTCGAGGCCGTTAATTTCCAGCATCGCCTCTACGAATCGTCCGCCTACCGTATCACGATCAAGAAAAGCAGCCGGAATACGTTCCGATAATTTTCTTGCAACGGTTGTCTTACCTGTACCTGCTACACCAACGAAAAACACTAACTTTTGCAATGCCTGATGCCTCCACTATGAAACTAGTTTATCCTCCCATTGTACCACTCCTCGCCCAATAAAGGTATCACAAAGGTTACAAATTCCGTTAGATTCCGACATTTCACTTACAAAAAAAGGATAATGTCCGCATAGCGCTCAACCACGCTTTCGGTGCTCATTATCCTTGTATCCCATTCTTATAATCTGCCCGGATCCAATAATCCCATAGATTCAACATGCTTCTGAGTGGATGCAGTCCCATGCTCGTGAATAAATAAATAGATATCGTGCAGAATCGCATCGTATCCACCATTCATCTGGCTGTCACTGGTTTGCGATAAATGGGTGCCAAATTCGTAATTGAAATGACCCGTAATGGCATTATCCATGCTGGACAAATCCTCGAACATCACTTGAAGCTGGTTGAACTCCTCGTTGTTTGCCATGATCTCCAGCTCATAAGAAGCTGCACCTTGATCCTCCAAAATTTGTCCAGCCTGGACCGAGACATAATATTTTTTTCGTTCATCGACTGACATGCGTTATTTTCAGCTCCTTTTTAAGACATGCTCTCTTAGCATCCCCTAGCGGACAGACATTTTATGCCTTTTTTCAGCATATAACGGATATTATTGCTACTGGAGTCCAGCAGAAGAGAGGAATGAGATTATGTGTGGAATAACCGGCTGGATCGATTGGACCCGAGATCTAACCCATGACAGCAACAGCCTAGTTAAAATGACGGAGACGTTATCACTGCGCGGTCCTGATGCGTCAGGTACTTGGATCTCATCGCATTGTGCGCTAGGCCATCGCCGGCTCAGCGTGATTGATCCGGAAAATGGCGCTCAGCCGATGATTCGGCGCTCGGGCGATGACACATATGTCGTTGTCTATAATGGTGAACTTTATAACGCACTTGAACTAAGGAAAGAGCTGGAAGACCGAGGCAGAACGTTTACAACCCATTGCGATACAGAAGTACTGCTTGTGTCTTATATCGAATGGGGCAAAGCCTGTGTTGAACGCTTCAACGGCATTTTCGCCTTTGCCATCTGGGATGTAACTGAACAGGAGCTGTTCCTTGCCCGCGACAGACTAGGTGTAAAACCACTGTTCATCAGCTTTGCAGATGGACTGTTTATTTTTGGTTCGGAGCCAAAAGCTATTCTTGCTCATCCGGCTGTTAAAGCTGAGGTAGGTGCAGAAGGATTAGCTGAAATCTTCATTATTGGTCCCGCCAGAACACCTGGCCAAGGCGTTTACAAGGATATTACCGAACTGCTGCCAGGACAATGTGCAACTGTTAATCGTTCAGGTATCCGCAAGACAAAATATTGGAGTCTCGAGACGATTCCGCATGAAGAAGATGTCGATACGACGGCTGAACATGTCCGGGAGCTGCTGAAGGATACAACGGAGCGCCAGCTTGTTTCGGACGTGCCAGTTGGCACCTTACTCTCCGGAGGCCTTGACTCCAGCGCTTTAACCACACTGGCTGTTCGTTACTACGAGCAAACCGGTCAAGGTAATGTGCATACGTATTCCGTCGACTACGCGGATAACGATAAGCATTTCACGGCTCATGCCTTTCAGCCAAACAGCGACGCCCCTTGGATCGAACGGATGACTTCCCATCTGGACACCATCCATCATCCAATCCAATTTGATACACCTGAGCTCGTAGCTGCTCTCAGAGACGCTACATTGGCACGCGATTTGCCAGGTATGGCCGATGTGGATGCCTCGCTCCTGCTATTCTGCCGGGAGATAAAGAAAGGTGCTACCGTCGCAATTTCTGGTGAAGCAGCGGATGAAATCTTTGGCGGCTATCCTTGGTTCCACCGTGAAGAAGCACTGAGTGCAAACACCTTCCCATGGTCTCTCGCCTCTTCTATGCGGGCAGATCTGCTTGCGCCGGATGTAGCTGCATGGATTAAACCACTTGATTATATCGGTGACCGTTATGCCTCTGCGATCGCGGAGGTGCCGCACTTGGATGGTGAATCCGAGACGGTACGGAAGATGCGCAAGATGTCTTATCTTAACATTACCCGCTTCATGCCAACACTGCTTGACCGGAAGGACCGGATGAGTATGGCAGCTGGCCTCGAGGTTCGTGTCCCGTTCTGCGATCACCGGCTCGTGCAGTATGTCTGGAATATCCCTTGGGAGATCAAGACAGCTGGGGACCGGGAGAAAGGCATCCTTCGCCGTGCTTTGAAGGGCGTACTTCCTGAAGATGTGCTGACTCGTAAAAAAAGCCCTTATCCAAAAACGCATAATCCAAATTACTTGGCAGCAGTCAAAGGACTTCTTCTTGATGTGCTGAACGATCCGTCTTCCCCGCTCCTGCCGCTGATTAACTTGAATAAAGTAAGAGAGCTTGCTGAATCCGATTCGGCAAAATCTAATATTCCGTGGTTCGGACAATTAATGTCCGGTCCTCAGCTGTTTGCTTATTTGTATCAGGTGAACGTGTGGCTTAAAGAGTACGGTGTTAGCGTGAAGTAAGTAGCAGCTAAGTTATATTCACTGAACATTCGAATTGCTCCGCTCACCTAACCTTTAAAGAGTGAAGAATAAAAAAGGCGTCACAGGAATTTCTCCTGTGACGCCTTTTGCTTAATATTACTTAACTTCCAGCTTCTCGATCAGCTTTGCCAGAGCGTTGCCGCGATGGCTGATAGCCTGCTTTTCTTCCTTGGACAGCTCTGCCATGGAACGTCCGAGCTGTGGGAGCCAGAACAATGGATCATAACCAAAGCCGCCTTCGCCACGAGGCCGGTCGGCGATGAAGCCGTCGACTGTACCTTCCGTCTCGATAAATTCCCCTGTCGCAGGGTCATATAAAGCGAGTACGCAGACGAATTGCGCTTTGCTGAGCAGCCGCGTGCCGTCAGCAAGCGGTTCTGCTGCGTCCACATTCAATTTACCAAGCTCGTGAAGCAGCTTTGCATTGTTATCGGCATCTGCTGCACCTTCACCGGCATAACGGGCTGAATATACACCTGGAGCACCGTCAAGGGAAGCTACACGCAGTCCAGAATCATCTGCGAGCACCGTTACTTGAAAAGCATCGCCGGCCGCTTTTGCCTTAATACGAGCATTTGCAGAGAACGTATCTCCGTCTTCTACAATATCCGGGAAGGTTGGAAAATCATTTAGGCTAACGACGGTTCTGCCAAGCTTCTCAAAGGCATGTGCAAATTCCTTCACCTTGCCTTGATTTTTGGTTGCAATCAATATAGGCTGAGTCAACGTGTTAACCCCCGATCCGGTCTGCCTGCTCACCCAAAGCAGCGCGCTGCTTCTCGATTAATTCCTCGATACCGCCTTCTGCTAGTTCCAGCAGCTTGTTAAGCTCTTCACGCGAGAACGGGGAATCCTCGCCTGTTCCTTGCAGTTCAACAAATTTACCATTGCCTGTCATGACGACATTCATATCCACTTTGGCCTTGGAGTCCTCATCGTAGTTCAAATCAAGCAGTTCACGCTCTTGAATAACCCCTACACTTACCGAAGCAAGAAAATCCGTAATCGGATATTTGGCAAATTGTGTTGTTTTCGAGATTTTGTTAACCGCAAGGCAAAGAGCCACAAATGCACCTGTAATCGAAGTGGTACGTGTACCGCCATCGGCTTGAATAACATCACAGTCAAGCGTAATTGTACGCTCACCCAGCGCCTGCAGATCAACAATAGATCTGAGGGCACGTCCGATTAAGCGTTGAATTTCCATTGTTCGGCCGGAAAGTTTGCCTTTGGCCGCCTCCCGGTGGTTACGGGAATGAGTTGCGCGTGGCAGCATCGCATATTCAGCCGTAATCCAGCCTTTACCTTGCCCCTTCATGAAAGGGGGTACCCGTTCTTCCACACTGGCTGTACAAATAACCTTAGTCTCGCCTACCTCAATGAGTACCGAGCCTTCCGCATATTTATTAACGCCTGTCGTTATCGTAACCGGCCGAAGCTGGTTCGGTTGCCGACCGTCTGTTCGCATGCTTATGTTCCTCCTGAATCAATCGTTATCGCTTATGTGTAGATCGCGTTGCAATCTTTCCTATTTTACCAAAGTGGCATGTGAAAAGCATCTTTAATTCTCCTCTAACAAAAAGCTGCCTTACCTGGTCCCGAAACGGGCCTGGTAAGGCAGCCTTTCTCTAGTTATGGCTTTTTTCGCTTACCCTTTAATCGCATTCACATGATGCGGACGCGATACTGGCTCGCTGTAAGAAACATTGTTCTCGTCCGTGACTTTCTGACCGTTCAGTGTAATCTGAACTTTGTCAGCGCCCGTATTTTCAGTAACCGACAGGACGATGGCTTCAAGCATCTCTGCTGGAGCAGGCAGTCCTTCTTCATACGCTTGGTCTTTTAAGTCCACCATTACTGTGTCATCCTGCTGCTTGATGTTTGTTACTTCCACATCATTCGTAAGGACACTGATCAAATCCTTCGTGTTAAGCGGACCTGTGATCAGCTGTTCAAGAGCAGCTTGTGCAGCTGTTTCCTCTGTGCGGTTAATTAACCTTGTAACCGGCACATAATATTGTTCATCGTTAGTTGTTTGCGAAGAGAAGTACAGAGTAACCGGTGTCGAGTTCGAATAGTTCACACCATCGGCAGCTTCAAGGTTAATCCCTACCGAACGTGTAAGCGGCTCATCGAGCGGGAAGCCATCTTGCGGCATCTCCGACAGCTTAGCCCCTTCATACCACAGCTCTACTCCTTTTGCTCCCATAGCCGTCAAAGTCCAAGTAATCGCCTCTACAATTGTACGCTCGTCCGTCGCAGGATAATCATTGAAGGTTCCGCCAAATTCAACGGTAGCCAGTTGAGTTTTCGGATCAATATGAAGTGACTTGACCTCAGTGCCTTTCGGAATGACTGCACGGAAGTCTTCTGGCAGCTGGCTTGCCATGCTACCGCCGTCCACCATGATTTCCAAAGCTTTTTTGCCGGCTTCGTCAACTGCATTCTCGGTAAGTGTTGTCTTCAGAGATACCGGGGCAAGATAGCCATTGCGGTCCTCTAAGTAAACCGTGAGATTGGAATCATCATCTTGTCCAGTCACGACAGCCTGTCCGGTATTTGTACCGTCTACGGCACCTGTTGCATCAGTTTGCTGCGGTGGATCAATCTCCCCTTTTGTGTCCTGCGAAATCAAGCCGCATCCTGTTGCAAGAATGGGAAATACCATCACACCGCAGATTGCTGCACGGCGAATCCATCTTGTTTGAGCCATTGACTTTTTCCTCCCCAAATTGTAATTGCCTGTTCGGCGACTTTGTACATTTGTTGATTTGTAGTACTATGTATACGAGCCCTTCCCTGTTTTAGACCAGTTTTGTCCACAAAATCTGAGGGGGTAATCAATTTGTTCAAACAAGTCACCTACAGCTTAAACAGCCGCGAGGTTGCGGAAGCAACCAATTCATGGCTCGACAAACGAGGCGTATCTAGAACATCCATTGCACAGCTCGTGCATTTTCTGCAAAAGGATTATTATCCAGAGCTTACGCTGGATGAATGCATCTCTCATGTTGAAGCTGTGCTGCAAAAGAGAGAGGTACAAAATGCCATTTTAACTGGCATACAGCTCGATTTGCTGGCGGAGGAAGGCAAGCTGATGGCGCCGCTTCAAGATATGGTTCGTAATGACGAAGGCCTGTACGGCTGCGATGAAATATTGGCTCTATCCATTGTTAATGTATATGGCAGTATCGGATTTACTAATTTTGGCTATATCGACAAGCTTAAGCCCGGCATCTTAAAGAAATTAAACGATAAAAACGATGGGCAAATTCATACCTTCCTGGATGACATCGTTGGAGCAATCGCTGCTGCTGCTGCAAGCCGACTGGCGCATCGCAAGCAAGCAAGCCGTGAAGAAGCCGCACAGAATGTGAAGGAATAGAAACTGGTCTAAAGACTGTCCTACAAAAGTAGGGCAGTCTTTTTTTTGCCCTCTAACTCTAGCTGCACCTTTTGAAATAAATGGAATATTTTAGTAGTAAATTACAAGATAGAGAGGAGTGATCATACCGTTGAATCACAATCCCCTAGTGTGGCATAACTCTCGCATCACCAAACAAGATCGGCAGCTCCTGAATGGCCATCGCAGTTATGTTCTTTGGTTTACTGGCCTTTCGGGATCAGGTAAATCAACGCTTAGTACAGCCTTGGAACATGAACTTTATAAACTGCAATGCCGCAGTTACGTACTTGATGGCGATAATCTTCGTTACGGCTTAAATCAGGACTTGGGCTTTCAGCCAAAAGATCGTTCTGAGAATATCCGAAGAATTGGAGAGGTGGCCAAGCTAATGATCGATGGAGGCATGATTGTCATTGTAGCTGCTATTTCGCCTTATCGGCAGGATCGTGATGGGGTACGATCTTCTATGCTGCCCGATGAGTTTATAGAAATTCATGTAAAATGTTCGATTGAAGAATGCGAGCGAAGAGATCCAAAAGGAATGTACAAGAAGGCAAGAGCTGGAGAAATTACACATTTTACAGGTGTTTCTGCGCCTTACGAGTTTCCTCTTAATCCGCATCTTACCATTGAAACCGATAAGCTGACGGCTGCTGAGTCTGTCAACGCAGTAATGGAATACTTGCATCTTCATGGCTTGATCATTGCCGAGGAGAAGGACGGTGAGAGACTTGAACAAGGATAAGCTGTTACTTTACATGCATCTTCCTAAGACTGGAGGCTCTTCTTTTACACAAGCCATTATCGAGAATTGTCCAAATATTATTCATTATCATACAATCCAGACCGCCCCGCAATTAAGTCAAGAACTCGTCAAAGCCGATGCCCTATGCGGACATTTCAGCTATGGTATACACCAGCTGACAGACCGGCCTTATCAGTATGTTACAATGCTGCGTCATCCTGTCGAACGGACTCTCTCCTATTTTTATTTCAAATATAAAAATCCTGAATATGATATTTTTTATAATAAAGATTTAACCTTCGAAGAGTACGTACTTAATTCTAACTATGATCTGGAGTACTGCAATCTTCAAGCCAGAATGATAATGGGCGAGATCGCTAACCCTTACCCGAATTTCAAAAAAGTCCAGGCTCATCTCTTCAAGCATTTTACCTTTGTTGGTCTTACGGAACAATATGACATTTCTTTATTTTTATTTATGCACAAGATGAACTGGAAGCCAAAGTATTACCCTAAAGTCAATGTAACGCCTAATCGCCCTCCTGCAGAGCTTTCGTTATCCAGTGAAGCCATCCAATCTGTCCTGCAAAAAAATGAGATCGATATAAAGCTATACGAATACGTCTGTCGGGAATTTATCGATCACGTGTTAGATCTGTCCTCTGAACAAGAGCAACAGCTCAGAGCTTATTTAAGAGCGTCCAGAAATTAAAAAAGGCCTCACAAATGTGAAGCCTTCTTTGCTATTTATTCAGCTGTACGAAACATAACCGTATCCATTGTTCCGGTTCGAATGATTTTGCCCCGCTTCTCCAAATAATGGAGGTGAGCAATAGTCTCCGACATCGCAAACCGCAGATTATGAGGATTCGTCCGCAGGTGACCACCAAAAGATTGCTCGCAAAGCTCAAAAGCGCTGCTTGGCACTCTCAAGATTTCCCACATTTTATTCAAACGCCGTTCATGATGCTGCTTGATCTCAATAATTCGGTTTGCAAAATCAGTGAACGGTTCTCGATGGCCCGGAAACGCCAGCTTCACTTCATAATCGGATAGCTCATCCAGACTCTTAAGGAAACATCCAAGCGGATCTTCCTCTTCTCCAGGATTAAAGCTGATGTTAGGTGTAATATGAGGCAGCACTTGATCACCGCAAAGCATATAGCCGTTGGACGGCTCGTAGAAGCATAACTGACCAAAGGCATGCCCCGGCGCATCAATTAGCTGCCATTCCATTCCGCCCAGCTGAATCGTCTCTCCTGCCTCCAAATACGTGACGTCGGGCTGAGGAGATACTCTTCTGACAAAGCCATCAAGGTTGTTCTTAATATCAAGTGTCAGCTCATCAGGCATGCCGTGGATGGCGAAATGCGCCCGAAGTTCCTCAGAGTAAGTACTGTTGTCTCCCCATAATCGCTGTGTATATGCATGAGATCTTTCTGATATATATACCGGAGCTCCGGTCCGTTCTTGAAAATAACCTGCCAGCCCATAATGATCCGGGTGCTGATGAGTAAGAACGATCCGTTTAATCTGCTCTATAGTTATGCCGTGCTTCAGGAAAGCCTCATCCCAAGCTGCCAGCGCTTCATCGGTATGCAGGCCGGGATCAATAACTGTATAACCTGTCCCATCCTCTGGTATTAAGTAACTGTTTACCCACTTTAATGAGAAAGGGAGCGGAATCTTTACTTGAATCCACCCGCTGTCCCAGACCTTCGTCTCCACTAGCCCAGTCATGGATGCTGTGCCCTCCCTATCCTGATAAGCCAACCCTTCGACCATCACAAAATTCTCGAGCAGTCTAGTATTTGCTAAGTTGGCCTGTCTTAGTTGTTTAACGGACTGGAATAAGTCGGTTCGTATGTTTGAGTTCCGCAACGGATGCTGCCCCGATCCCGAACATCGCCGCACGAAGCTCAAATTCAATCCGTTCGAATTGCTCATTTAACTGGTCGACCGATACTTTTGTCTCACCTTCTGCAGCACGTGGGAGAAGGGCACGTCCAAACCCAGCAATATCGGCCCCTAATGCAATGGATTTCGCTGCGTCTACACCATGCTGCAGACCACCACTCGCGACAACCAGCATATGCGGCAGACGACTTTTCACTTCCTGAATGCTTTGAGCAGTTGGGATCCCCCAGCCAGCGAAAGCTTCTGCAGCCAATCGGCGCATCGGATCATTTTGCCGGTATTTCTCAACCTGACTCCAGGATGTGCCTCCGGCTCCCGCAACATCAATAAATGCTGCTCCCACCGAAGCGAGCGCTGCAGCAGTATCGGCATCAACACCCCAGCCTACCTCTTTGATACCGACCGGCACCTCAAGTGCCCGGCATACTTCTTCTATCTTTGGCAGCAAGCCGCGGAAGTCCGTATTCCCCTCAGGCTGGAATACTTCCTGCATGCTGTTCAGATGAAGCACTAGAGCATCCGCTTCGGCAATGTCTACCGCTCTGCGGCATGCTTCCACACCAAACCCATAATTTAACTGCACCGCACCAAGATTCGCAATAACGGGTACAGAAGGAGCAAGATCACGGATATAAAAAGAAGCAGCAAGTTCTTCCTGTTCGATCGCCGCACGCATGGAGCCTAGTCCAATAGCCCAGCCGCGGTGCTCTGCCGCCTCTGCTAACCGCCGATTAATGGCACCAGCCTCACTTGTACCTCCTGTCATGGAACTGACCAAGAGCGGTGTTCGCATGCGCCGTCCCAGCCATTCTGTATCCAGCAGGATATCTTCGAATGCGATTTCAGGTAAGGCATTATGGCGGAAGCGAAGACTCTCCAGCCCCGTATCAATGCCCTCTCCAGCCACATTCTCCTGCAGGCATATGCGAATATGCTCACTCTTACGTTTCGATGTGGAAGCGCCCTCATTAGCCTCCGTATTTTGCATTACTGTCATAGGGCAATCCTCCTATTTAAATAGCCAATCATCCCGCTTATGTAGGAATGCCAGCGACATCAGTACATAAGCTTCATGCTTTGCGAGAATACTTTTGTTCATCATAACTCAGTGATTAGGACTGGAGCAAGGATGGAACTAGGTCCACCCATAATTTTGACGTTTACAATCATAATAATGAATTTTACAATCATTTTTGTTGTGAAAATGAATAATATAAATTAGAATAGAGTCAAAAGTAAATGAGGGGGCATCTTCCGATGAACGTGCACATTTTTGATACCCAATTAGAACTGGACGCCTTTGCAGCCAATCTTATTACCGATATCGTGACATCCAAACCAAACGCCGTATTAGGGCTTGCAACAGGATCGACACCTATAGGCATTTATGCCAAAATAGTAGAGAAATACCGTAAAGGTGAAGTATCCTTTGCAGATGTAACTTCCTTTAACCTGGATGAATATGTCGGGTTAAAGCCCTATAACGATCAAAGCTATGCTTATTATATGAATAAGCATTTATTTGCACACATTGATATTCCAGACACACAAACCTTCCTGCCGAACGGAATGGCTGATGATCTGGAAGCCGAATGTGCGAATTATGACCGTATGCTGCTGGAGCGGCAAATTGATATTCAACTGCTTGGCCTTGGCCATAACGGCCATATCGGCTTTAATGAACCAGATCATGCCCTGTCAGGCGGTACTCATGTGGTGAAGCTGAAGCAGGCCACTCTGGAGGCGAATGCTAGATTTTTCGCTACGATGGAAGAGGTGCCCGAATATGCCATTACAATGGGTGTGGGCTCCATACTAAAAGCAAATTCGATTGTGCTTGCGGTGCGAGGCGCGGATAAAGCGGACATCGTCAAGCAAGCGTTGACCGGCCCTATTACAACAGAGGTACCGGCTTCCCTCTTGCAGACGCATCCCCGCGTAACTGTGCTTCTTGACCGCGAGGCGGGAAGGATGTTGGGGTAATGGAACAACAAGGCAGATCTCTGCTTATCAACCACGTAAAGATCGTGCTGGAGGATCGTATTGTAGAAGGCAGTATCCTCGTCAGAGACGGAATCATTGCACAAATTATCGAAGACAGCGAGCAGCCGGAAGCTGATCATATCGTAGACGGCCAGGGCAAATGGCTTCTGCCAGGCTTTATAGATGTTCATGTTCATGGCGGATTTGGCGGAGACTTCATGGATGCAACCGCTGAGAGCTACGATACGATCACTAAGTTTCATGCTTCACAAGGAACCACCGGGATGCTTGCTACAACCGTGACTGCATCCCAGGAAGCCATTGAGACCGTGTTCCAGGCAACCAGCGAATATATGAAGAACGATATGCCATACACAGCACTTCTTGGCGTTCATCTGGAAGGACCGTTTCTCAGCATCAAGTGGATAGGTGCTCAAAACCCTGCTTTCCTCTCCCCTCCTCGGCTCGATTGGCTGCAGGATTGGACAGAGCGTTATCCGGGAATTTTGAAGCTGCTGACGCTTGCACCTGAGAATGAAGGTGCAATTGAAGCTATAAAATGGCTTGCTGATCATAACGTTGTTGTTGCATGTGGCCATACCGATGCCACGTACGAAGTCATGAAAGAAGCAGCTGATGCTGGCCTCACTCATGCCGTTCATACTTATAACGCGATGCGTCCGCTTCATCATCGTGAGCCTGGTACAGTTGGTGCTGTACTGACCGATGACCGGATTTACGCCGAACTGATTGCTGACGGGCATCATGTCAGCCCAGGAGCGATAAAGCTGCTTGCCTCCTCCAAGCCGGCAGACAAGCTTATTCTGATCACAGACGCTATCTCTGCCGCAGGCAGACCTGATGGCCTGTATGACCTTGGCGGCCTCCCAGTCATCGTACAGGATGGTGTAGCAAGACTCCAGGAAGGCAATCTGGCAGGAAGCAGCCTGACGATGATCAATGCTTTCCGTTATATGCTTGAACACACCGATTATAATGTTATGGACATTAGCCGCTATGCAAGCGGGAACACAGCCAAGCAGCTTGGCATGTTCGAACATACTGGTTCTATTGCGATCGGTAAGCAGGCTGATCTTGTTCTTGCAGAGCCTGACTTCAGCAGCGTGAGTCATACTTGGGTAAACGGCAAGCAAGTTTATGAAGCGAAGTAATTTTGAAACGAAAGAGCGGTTGAACAGGAGATGATCTCCGTTCAACCGCTCTTTTGTTATACTCATTCCGGCTTGTCCGCAACATGGACGACGATATGATGCTGCTCCGCCATCTCTGCCAGATCTCCCGTTAGAGGCAAATCGGTTATAAGCGCCTGCAGTTCAGATAACGCAGCTATGGAGAATAACGACGTTTTCCCAACCTTGGTTTGATCGAAAACGGCAAAAGTCGTGTGCGATCGCTTAATAAGTGCTTTTGCAATTTGGGCTTCTTGCTCGGAGTAGGTTGTAATGCCGCCTGCTGCTGAAAGACCGTCAACACCAATGAACATCTTCCCGATATTCAGATGAGCAACCATCCCTTCGCCAAGCGGACCGCAAAGCTCAAAGCTGTTATGCCTCATAATGCCGCCTGTTACAACGACCTGTACGCTGCTTCCGGCAAGCTCCATGGCAATGTTAACCGCATTCGTCACAACGGTTATACCGCTGCGCAGCTTAAGCAGCTTCGCCAGCAAGTAATTTGTTGTTCCGCCCGATAAGCCGATTACATCGCCTTCCTCAATAAGTGAAGCGGCTTTAGCCGCGATACGCTCTTTCTCCAAGTACGACAGCCCTTCCCGCTCCGCAAATGCAACATCACGGACCGTATTCATGCCGTCATACATCGCACCGCCAATGGTACGGATAATGGGATAAGCCGCCTCCATTTGCTCCAGATCACGCCTTGCGGTCGCTTCTGAACAATCAAAGCGCTCAACGAGCTCTTGAATGGTAATGCGTCCTTGCTGCTTGAGCAGCTGCAAAATCGCTTCGCGCCGGCGCTGCCCTTTGGATCCAGAAACGTTCGATTCAGCCATTATTATCGCTCCACCCATACTTTAGCGGACATGCGCTGCTCAACTGCGTTCCACTCTGGAAGCGCCTCCCAATCACCGCGCATTTGTACCACCAGCGATCCGTTAATGCTTGCTAGTTTAACTGCTTCTACTGGGGACATGCCTTTCATTAAGCCAGCTAGGAAACCAGCGCAGAAGCCATCTCCTGCACCAACTGTATCAACCACATTCTCTGCTGGATAGAAAGGAACGGATACTTCTTCCCCTTTTTCCAGCACGACAGTTGTATCACCAAGCCCTTTGATAATGGTTACGGCTTTAAGCTGCTGGAGTTTTGCCTTCACAACTTCGTAATCCTCGGTTTGATACAGAAGCTTGAGCTCATCCCAGCCAGGCAGGAAGTAGTCTGCCGCTTCTGCAATTGGCAGAAGCACCTCGCGCGCTTCTTCGATAGACCATAGCTTCAATCTCAAATTCGGATCAAAACAAATGGTTACACCCGCCTCTTTGGCAATCTCAACTGCCCGAAGCACCGTACGTTTGGCACTATCGCTGAGCGCTGTAGTAATACCCGTTATATGAAGCAGCTTCGCTCCACGAATATAATCCTCATCCAGCTCCTCAGGAGCCATACGACTTGCTGCGGAATGCTTGCGATAATAGTGAACAGCAAGACGCCCCGCAACCTGCTCACGGAACATCATCCCTGTAGGAGCTTCGTCGCTAAATTTAACGCGCGATACATCAACGCCCTCTCCACGAAGCGTTTTCACGATCATTCGGCCAAACGGATCATTACCAAGTGCTCCGAACCAGCCTACCGAACAGCCTAGTCTTGCCAGCCCGATTGCTACATTGCTTTCTGCACCGCCAAAGCCTTGCTCGAGCGTAGCCGCCCGTTCAAGAGATTTATGCTCCTGCGGCATAAATAAAGCCATAGATTCCCCGAAAGTCACTATATCCGGTGATGACTGATGCACGTTTTCTCCCCCTAAAAAGAATTACCACATAAGTGGCTGGTTTCTGCCTACTGTGGTAATTCTTACCTCGTAAGCATTAGCTTAAAGAATTACCACATAAGTGGCGGTTCTTTGCCTACTGTGGTAATTCTTACCTCGTAAGCATTAGCTTAAAGAATTACTGTGGTAATTCTTATCTTCGTAAGCATTAACTTGGAATTACGATTAAGCGTACATCGGGAATGCCATGAAATAGATAACAACCACATAAAGAACCAATACGATCAAGCTGAATGTACGTGCTTTAGCGATATGGCCAGTTGCGCTTTGTCCATCTTGAATCGAAGACACAATCCGTTTCAGCGGCTTCGACATAATGCCGGAGATCGCTGCAATCGCAAGGAACAGCAGCGTTATGATGATCATCCAGGCAACAGAGTAATCAGCCTGTGACATCATGTAACCACCTGTAAGCAATTGGATAACAAGCGCATACTGTACAACGCGGTTTGCAGATGTAAGACCATCAGCTAGTCCGCCTTGTCCAAGACCTGCGAGCTTCGTTGCTTTACCGATCATAATCGGCAGAACGATATAGAAGCCCATCCCGACTGCTCCTAACAAGTGTAAAAAGAAAAATACATCATTCATTAAAAAACCCTCCTGCATATGCGTAATCTACCAATAAGTATACTAAATGCCTGTCTGAAACACAAAGTATCACCCTTAGTTATCCGGCTTTTCGGAAGCATTTCCGGTAAAGTTCAAGATTTTGTCTTAAAGCCGTATTTAGCGATTACACCATGAATGGAAAAATAATCCACTTCTTCCGGTAAAGCATCTTTGATCGGCCTTAATTTATCCGGACCAAGTTCCTGCACAACAAGAACAATCTGCTCCTCATATTGCTCCGGAATAACACGGCCCCAATCGAGCTCATGTCCCTCATCGGCACAACGAATCAGATGTCCCTCAATCGTCACCCGGCTAAGTCCACGTTCATCAGCAATCTCCTGAGTGGATAGACCGGTGTTAAACCGCTCCAGGGTCATGACATGGCTAGGTGTATCCTCTGATGAGGCAGGTGGACGCGCGGCAGGACGCTTCTGCGTATTACTAATGCTAGCAGATGGCGCGTTACTCGTACTTCCCGCATGCTCTTGAATAATAGCAAGTACTTCTGCTCCATACTTGTTTGCTTTCGCCGCGCCAATACCTTTCGTCTGCAGCAACTGCTCTTCCGTCAGCGGCCTTGCATCCGCAAGCTCCTTCAGCGTAGCATCAAAGAACAGCATAAACGGAGGAACGTTTTCCCGTGCTGCCGCTTCTTTGCGCCATTGCTTGAGTGCATCGAATAATGGCGACGATGCTCCAGCACCATCTCCCGAGGCACTTCTCCTAACGCTAGTCCTCAGCCGCTGCTTGACTATCTCGTTGCCTTCCAGCACTGGCAAAGCAGCAGTTGTTAGAGATACTGTAGGATACTGCCCTTCGCTCATACGTAAGTAACCTTCCGCTACAAGCCAGTACAACCAATCGGCGATTTCTTTTTCCGGCCAATTATTGAATAATCCGTATGTCGTTAATCGGTCCAGCCCTAACTCCAATAACCGTTTGTCGCGTGATCCTTTTAATACTTTAGCCGCCATTGTTACACCAAAGCGTCCCTTCATACGGCCAACGCATGAGAGTGCCTTCTGTGCTTCCGGCGTACGGTCAACCAGCTCGCTCTTGTCGAGGCAGTTACTGCATTTGCCGCAAGGCTCAACACCCTTCTCGCCGAAATAATCGACGATATATTGCTGTAGACAGCGCTGGGTGCGGCTGTAGTTCATCATGTTATGAAGCTTGGACAACTGAACCGATTTGCGGTATTCATCTCCCATCCCCTGCTCAATCAGGAAACGCTGTACCTGTACATCCTGCGGTTCGAAGAGCAGCACACATTCGCTCTCCTCCCCATCCCGGCCGGCACGCCCCGCTTCCTGATAGTAGGATTCGATATCGCCAGGCATCTGCCAATGGATGACATATCGCACGTTAGGCTTATCGATGCCCATTCCAAAAGCATTCGTCGCCACCATGATGCGAAGCTCATCAAACCGGAACTTCTCCTGCGTATCCGCACGTTCGGTATCAGACAACCCGCCATGATACTTGCCAGCCGCAATCCCTTTTCGAATCAACAGCTCGTGTACCTGCTCGGTTTCTTTCCGTGTGGCTGTATAGATAATGCCGGATTGATCCTCCCGCTCGCGCAAAAATTGCTGAAGGAAGTTTTTCTTGTCACCACCACTTACAACGGATAAGGACAGATTGGGTCTAGCAAACCCGGTTACAAACACATTAGGCTGCCGTAAACCCAGCATGGCCGTAATATCCTCTGCCACCTCTTGTGTTGCTGTTGCTGTAAACGCAGAGACTAGCGGTCGATTTGGCATTTTGCCGATCCATCCCGCGAGCTGCCGGTAGCTCGGACGGAAATCATGCCCCCACTGCGAGACGCAGTGTGCCTCATCAATCGCAATCATTGGGATATGGAGCTGCTCGGACAAGGTTGTAAACATAGGTGCATCAAGCCGTTCCGGAGCCACATACAGCATCTTGTATTCGCCTCTCAGTGCATTTCGCAACACTGTCCGGTATTCCTCCGCTCCGAGAGAGCTGTTCAGAAAGGCCGCTGAAACACCAAGCCGGTTCAGTGTATCAACCTGATCCTTCATAAGCGAAATTAATGGCGATATAACTATTGAAGTACCTGGCATAATGAGAGATGGAACTTGAAAGCAGATTGACTTCCCTCCGCCAGTCGGCAGAATGGCAAGCGTATCACGCCCCTCCAATATTCCCTCTATAATATCTTCTTGTCCGGGACGAAACGTATCATACCCGTATACTCTTTTCAGCTCGCTTCGTGCTTGCTGCAGCACGTTTATTCCCCCTTCCTTAAATCAAAATGAGGACCCTGGCAGCTAAGTGTCAGGGTCCTCCCAAACGAATCTTTATAAGGCTCATGGCCGTTTACGCTTGGCCTGTAACTACTTTAATAACATTTTGAACGGATTCGGCTGATTTGTCCAGAGCCGCTTTTTCTTCCGCGGTTAGATCCAGCTCAATCACTTTCTCAATGCCATCGCCGCCGATAATCGTAGGTACACCCATGAACAGGTTATTATACCCGTACTCGCCTTCAAGCAGAGCAATGACCGGCAGAATCCGTTTCTTGTCCTTCAGAATCGCCTCTGTCATTTGAACGAGTGAAGCTGCAGGTGCATAGTAAGCTGAGCCATTGCCTAGGAGGTTCACGATCTCACCACCGCCAACACGGGAACGCTGTACGATAGCTTCGATACGGTCAGCTGGGATCAGCTTCTCGATCGGAATACCGCCAACATTCGAGTAACGTACGAGTGGAACCATATCGTCACCATGTCCGCCAAGCACAAAGCCGCGAACATCTTCCACCGATACATTCAGCTCTTGCGCAATAAATGTGCAATAACGGGCCGTATCAAGCACACCGGATTGACCTATGACACGGTTTTTAGGAAAACCTAGCGCTTGGTAGGCCACATAAGTCATGGCGTCCACCGGATTGGAGAGGATGATGACATAAGCGTTCGGGCTTGTTGCCTTTACTTGCTCACATACCGACCTTACGATACCTGCGTTTGTATTGACGAGGTCATCACGGCTCATCCCTGGCTTGCGGGCAATACCTGCAGTGATAATAACAACGTCGGAGTCCTTAGTATCTTCATAACTGGCCGTACCAGTGATGTTCACGTCCAGACCTTGAACAGGAGTTGATTCGAGCATATCAAGCGCTTTACCTTTTGTCGGGTTTTCCAGCTGGGGAATGTCGACAAGAACAATGTCACCCAGTTCCTTTTGTGCTGCCATCAGAGCCGTAGTAGCCCCGGTGAAGCCGGCACCTACAACTGTAATTTTTCTGCGTTTAATAGCCATTTGATAACTACCTCCTTAAAAGAATTACTACACAAATGGGCTGATTCGAGGCCATTTGTGGTGATTCTTACTTCGTAAGCACTACATAAGAATGACCACACAAAGGGCCGAGTTGAGGCCATTTGTGGTGATTCTTACTTCGTAAGCAAGATGACCACACAACAGGCTCAGTTAAGGCATTTGGTGATTCTTACTTCGTAAGCCTTAGTTGTATTAACCTCTGCATTATTGCCATAAATAAGTATTCCTATCTAAAAAAAGAGGGGGCATAAGCCCCCACTTTTTATAATTACATGTTTTTAATTACTTGGTTAGCGAACTCCGAGCATTTCACTTCAGTAGCGCCGTCCATCAGGCGTGCGAAGTCATAAGTAACGGTTTTGTTGTTAATCGAAGCTTCCATACCTTTATAGATCAGGTCAGCCGCTTCTTGCCAGCCCAGATGCTCAAGCATCATAACGCCGGACAGGATTACGGAACCTGGGTTAACAACGTCTTTGTCTGCATATTTAGGAGCAGTACCATGAGTTGCTTCGAAGATTGCATGTCCAGTCAGGTAGTTGATGTTCGCGCCCGGTGCAATACCGATACCGCCAACTTGTGCAGCCAGAGCGTCGGACAGGTAGTCGCCGTTCAGGTTCAAAGTTGCGATTACGTCGAAGTCAGTAGGACGAGTCAGAACTTGTTGCAGAGCGATGTCAGCAATCGCGTCTTTTACGACGATTTTGCCAGCAGCTTCTGCTTCTGCTTGTGCTTTGTTAGCAGCGTCTGTGCCTTCTGCTTCTTTAATGCGGTCGTATTGACCCCAAGTAAAGGTTTCGTTAGCGAACTCTTGCTCAGCCACTTCGTAGCCCCAGTTCTTGAACGCGCCTTCTGTATATTTCATGATGTTGCCTTTATGAACGAGTGTAACAGTTTTCTTGCCATGTTTGATCGCATATTCGATTGCAGCACGAGCAAGACGTTGGGAGCCTTCTTTGGATACTGGCTTGATGCCGATACCCGAAGTTTCAGGGAAACGGATTTTGTTAACGCCCATTTCGTTTTGCAGGAACGCGATTACTTTCTTCACTTCCTCAGAACCTTCTTGGTACTCGATACCAGCATAGATGTCTTCTGTGTTCTCACGGAAGATAACCATGTCAACCAGCTCAGGACGTTTTACCGGGGAAGGCACGCCAGCGAAGTAACGAACTGGACGAAGGCAAGTGTACAGATCAAGCTCTTGGCGAAGCGCAACGTTCAGGGAACGGATACCGCCGCCGATTGGCGTAGTCAAAGGACCTTTAATAGCAACGATGTATTCACGGATTGCAGTCAGCGTGTCAGCTGGCAGCCACTCGCCATATGCGTTGAAAGCTTTTTCGCCAGCGAATACTTCGTACCAAGCGATTTTTTTGCTGCCGTCGTATGCTTTCTCAACAGCTGCGTCAAGTACGCGTTTCGATGCTGCCCAGATGTCACGGCCTGTGCCGTCGCCTTCGATGAAAGGAATGATTGGGTTGTTAGGTACTTGCAGTACACCGTTATCAATTGTAATTTGTTCGCCTTCTGTAGGAAGTGCGTATTTTTCGAATTGCGCCATTAGAATAAATCCTCCTTAGAATATGTAAGCACGCGCTTAATTAGCGCTGCTCGATTGGAATGTATTTCGCGTTAACTGGGCCAACATAGTCCGCACGTGGACGAATGAGGCGGTTATCTTGATATTGCTCAAGAATGTGTGCACTCCATCCGGATACACGGCTGATTGCAAAGATTGGCGTAAACAGATCGCGTGGGATACCAAGCGTAGTATACACGGAAGCCGAGTAGAAGTCGACATTTGGCTTCAGACCTTTTTGGCCAGTAACCATATCTTCAATCTTGATCGACATTTCGTACAGTTCCATATTGCCAGTCAGTTTGCCCAGCTCGCGGGACATTTGCTGCAGGTGCTTCGCACGAGGGTCGCCATCTTTGTATACACGGTGACCAAAGCCCATAATTTTTTGTTTGTTCGCAAGCGCGTTGTTGATGTAGCCTTCAACGTTAGCCATCGAGCCGATCTCTTCAAGCATCACCATAACGGCTTCATTCGCACCGCCATGCAGAGGGCCTTTCAAAGCGCCAATCGCGGAAGTTACGCCCGAATAAATATCAGACAATGTTGCAACGGTTACACGAGCTGCGAATGTCGAAGCGTTAAGCTCATGGTCAGCATGGAGAACCAATGCTTGATCAAGTGCTTTAACTGCAACTTCAGCAGGCTCTTCACCTGTAAGCATGTATAGGAAATTGTAAGCAATGGATACGCCTTGTTTTGGAGCAACCGGCTCTTTGCCTTCGCGAATACGAGCAAATGCCGCAACAACTGTAGGCAATTGAGCTTGCAGCTTGATTGCTTTACGTTGGTTAGCATCTGTCGACATGTCATTAGCGGATTCGTCATACAGCGCCAGGCTCGAAATAGCCGTACGGAGCGCTGCCATTGAATTTGTACCGGCAGGATAAAGTTTAATTTGTTCGATTACTTGGCTTGGGATAGCCGCGTATTGATCTAATTGCTTTTGAAGTCCGTCAAGCTCGGAACGATTAGGCAGCTTGCCATACCAAAGCAGGTAGGCAACCTCTTCAAATGTTGCGTTTTCTGCAAGATCATCAATATTTATACCGCGATACGTCAATACTCCATCGATAATGGAGCTGATCGACGATGATGCGGCCACAATTCCTTCCAGACCTTTTGTAGCTGTCATCGTTCTCTCTCCTCTAACTCGAAAATTTTTCGGTGAAAATAGTATTCGAATCTTTCTCGTCGCTATTAATCATAAATGATTTTTAGAGCGAAGTGAACAAAACCAGACATAGAAATGCTTTATCGGCGCTATAAAGTTTTTTTTCAATCCCTTTCTTCCGCAATTTTCGCACATTTGCTCCAGCTGCATTTTTCCCTAAACTGCACAAAAATAGTCGCATACCGAAATCATATTTCAATGTGATAGAATAGAAGTTATAACATGCACGGAGGAACTTGCGATGACTGAACAACGAATCGGCATCATCGATATCGGCTCTAACTCGGTTCGCCTTGTCGTCTATGAGCGGACGGCAAACGGCGCGCACCGGGTCATTGACGGAGGTAAGCGTCCAGCCCGCCTGGCCGAACGCGTCGATGACAGCGGCTGCTTATCTGAAGAAGCAATTACGGAACTGCTTGGTACATTAAATCATTTTACCATGATTTGCGCTCATAACCGAACCGGACATATTCGCGCAATTGCAACAGCTGCTATCCGCAATGCTGCCAATCAATCGGAAATTCTTGATGCTATTAAGTCGGAGACGGGACTTACCATCGAATTATTAAGTGGTGCAGATGAAGCGACTTACGGCTTCCTTGGCATGATTAACGCGATGGACGTACAAGACGGCTTCCTCGTCGACATAGGCGGAGGCAGCACGGAGGTATCCCTGTTCCGCAATAAGGAGTTAGTTCAATCCGTATCCTTTCCTTTCGGTTGTGTCAGCTTGAATCGGAAATATGCGGTTAAAGGTCTGTTAAGCGAAGAAGGGTTAAAAGGCATTGAGTCACTCGTCACTGAATCCGTCAAGAATGAGCCTTGGCTGTTGAAGTCACCGTCACTGCCACTGATCGGGGTAGGTGGAACCGCCCGTGCGATGGGTAAAATTCATCAAGCGGTGACCAAATATCCATTCACCCAGACTCATAACTATCCGATGACCGGTATGGATGCAGACTTCTTGTTCCAGGATTTGTTCCAAACCCCGCTCGATAAGCGGCGCAAATTCCCGGGGTTATCCAAAGACCGGGTTGATGTCATCGTGCCTGGTATTGCTGTGCTGCGCACTCTTTTCCGCCTGCTCAAGGCGTCTCATTACCGCATATGCGCTTCAGGACTGCGAGACGGATTGTTCTACGCTACCCGGTTCCCAGGCCGTTCTCTGCATCAGGATGTGCTTGCTTTCAGCCTTAGTAATTTAAGCGCCCTTCATCCGGCTGCCCCCAAGCAGCATGTGATGCAGGTTAACCGGCTGGCGCTTCAGCTGTATGATGAGCTGCGGCCTGTCCACCTGCTGCCGAATCGAGGCAAAATGCTGCTTGATGCAGCCTCAACCTTATTCCGAATTGGAGCATCTATTGATTACTATGACTATGCGAAGCATACATTTTATCTGATCGTCAATTCCCATTTGAATGGCCTTGCTCATCGCGAAATTCTAATGATTGCAGCCATAGCTTCCTACAAAAGCAAAAATCGGACCCGCCAGCAGCTCCTCGATTATAGGGAACTGTTAAACGAATCCGACTATGATACAATTCATAAACTTGGTGTTCTGCTCCAGCTTGCAGCAGCACTTGACCGCAGTGAGACACAAGCCATTGGCAGGCTTGAAGCTTCCCAATCGGCAAATCAACTGCTTCTTGATCCCGTACGTTCCGAAGGAACATTAGCTCTTGAAGCACGAGAAGTCGATGAATTAGCTTCCGACTTCAAAAAACTGTGGGGACTTATTCCTGTTCTGAATCTGCCCGACTATACGTAATATTTCCACTGCGGAATCGATCTCGCCTCGAATTGGCTGCGGAACGGCATCATTTCATTTTTAACATGAGTATAGGTGCCGTTCGACTGCAGTTCTCTCGACTTTACATTATCGTCAAGATTCAGCTGCAGCATGTTAATCAGCGTCTTGCGAAGGTTTTTGTCAAACACCGGTGACATTAACTCAATACGTCTCGTTAAATTCCGTGTCATCCAATCCGCGCTCGACAGGTACACCTCTTCATCCCCGCCATTATGGAAGTACATTACCCTTGCATGCTCCAAGAAACGATCCACAATACTGATCACGCGAATATTCTCGCTGCGTCCTGCCACTCCTGGTCTGAGACAGCATACACCACGAACGATTAATTCGATCTGAACCCCAGCCCGTGATGCTTCATACAGCTTATCGATCATTTCCTGATTTGAAAGTGAGTTCATCTTCGCGATAATACGTGCTGGAATGCCCTGCTCAGCATTCGTAATCTCACGATCGATCAACCGGAATAACTTCTCCTTCAAATCCGTAGGTGCTACGCCAAAAGCCTTCCACTCATACGGCGATGAATAACCAGTCACTTCATTAAAGAGCGCCGACGCATCACTGCCGATGATCGGATGTGAGGTGAAAAGACCAATATCGGTATATAACGTTGCTGTACTGTCATTATAATTACCCGTACCGACATGTACATAGCGGCGGAGCGTGCCTTGCTCTCTGCGGACAACTAACAGAATTTTGGCATGCGTCTTTAATCCAACTAGCCCATAGACAACATGACAGCCCGACTTTTCCAGCTGACGAGCCCAGGCAATATTCCGTTCCTCATCGAATCTGGCTTTGAGCTCAACAACTACCGTCACCTGCTTACCAGACTCCGCTGCTTTCGATAAGGCTTGCACAAGCGCAGACTGTCCGCTTACACGATATAAGGTCATCTTAATCGCCAGAACATCTGGATCCTCTGCTGCCTGCTCGATGAAATCAGTCACCGCATCAAACGATTCATAAGGGTGGTACATAAGTACATCACGTTGACGGATTACCTCAAACATGTCATCCGTCTCGTCAAACTCATGCGGATAGACCGGATCAAGCCGGCTATATCGAAGATTATCATGACCTGGAAGAGAATGAACAAATTTCATCAAGAAGCTGAGATCAAGAGGTCCATCGATCTCGATTAGATTATCCTCAATTTCCAGCTCTTCCTTCAGAATCTCAAGAGCCATCGGATGCATACCGCGGGCTACTTCCAGCCGAACCGGAATACCCCAACGCCTTCTGCGAAGCTCCTTCTCAATCTCCTCCAAAAGGTCCTCTGCACCATCTTCATTCAACGTAAGGTCGGCATTACGAGTAAGACGGAAAGGATGAACGGCCGTAGGCGTGTAACCGTTAAATAAGGATGTAATATTATGCTCAATAAGATCTTCCAGCAGGATAAATTCCATCTTCTTGCTGTTAGTTCTGCCGGGAACCGGTACAAACCGAGGCAGGATCGAAGGAACTTGAACGATAGCAAAGAGCGGACCATCCTCGTGGATTGCATGATCTTGCTCCTGTTGGAGCAAGATCGCCAGATACAGCTCCTTGTTATGTACAAGGGGAAATGGCCTGCTCTGGTCTACTGCCATCGGTGTCAGTACTGGGAACACAATTTCTTGAAAATACTGCGTTACCGCTTTGAGCTGATTGGCATTCAGCTCCTCAACGGATGTAATCAATATGCCTTCCCGACCAAGACAACGGAATACTTCCCGATAAGTTCTGTATTGATCATAAACCATCGTCGTGGTTCGTTTAATTAATCTTTTCCAAAGACCTTGAGGCGTATAGCCTGTAAAATCCATCTTCGTATATCCAGCCCGTATCTGATCTTGGATACCGGCAACTCGTACACTCATAAACTCGTCTAAATTACTTGTTACAATAGACAAAAATTTGGCGCGTTCAAGCAAAGGATTGCTCGTATCCTGTGCTTCCTGGAGCACTCTGCGATTAAATTCGATCCAGCTTAGATCCCGATTCACATAGTGGGACAATTGTCTTGTCATTTCCTTACGCCTCCCCAATCATGTCCCTATTATGACAGAAGACTATTATTGGAATATTAACGAATTGTAAAGATAAAGTTAACACGGCTTCGGTTGTTTCGGCCGAGTGCTCCTTGTGGTTTCTTTCTTGATCAACCTTAAACAGGTTGAAACAAACGCACAATAGTCGCACTCGACTCGAAACAACCTCCACATACAATAAAGAAATAAAGAAATAGGGATCAGCTATGCCATTGACTGAAGCAAAGCATATAATTCCGGCAGGCCTTTATCCAGTCTTGCCGGCCGCCATTTCTCATTTACCCAGACATGCTTGGTACCGCCTGTAACCAGTCTTTCACCAGGCAGCTTCTCTTTATTCTCAACGATAGCAGGGTGGAATTCATCAAGATCTACTCTGCGGATTTCGGATTCGAAGGATAGACGAACTGGGGAAAAATCCGCGACTCTTGTACAAATCAGCAGGGTATCGTCATAACGTGCAGGTAGTTCGTAGCGGCATTGAAGATCTACAACCGGCAGCAATAAGCCTTGTTGTTCGATGGATTTGTAATCATAACCTGCAGAGCGGATCAGCTCCGTCCGGCCAATTTCAAACCAAGTTATGTAATTGCCATGAAAAACAACCCCCATTTGATCCGTTTCCTGATAGCGCACGCGCAGCGGATGCAGGAACCATTTCTGTGACGGCATAATTGAAGCTACCCCCTATATTATTACGAACTTCATTTACAAATAATTAACCTTTAGTTGAAACAAAAGCGAAGGTGAATTGCTCACCCTCGCTTCTGCTCCTCTCTACGCTGTAGAGAAATATGAAATTGTGAGATTACAGGACTTTAGCTTGTCCGGAGTATACAACACCAGTCTCACCGTAGACTGTAACTTCAGTACCGTCCATCAACAGTTCAGTTGCATTCGAGATACCCAGAATAACTGGAATACCAAGGTTGATGCCACAAACTGCAGCATGGCTAGTGATGCCACCTTGCTCAGTAATAACGGCTGCTGCTTTTTCGAAAGCAGGCATATATTCTTTATCTGTCGATACCGTTACAAGGATCGAACCAGCTGTTACTCTTGCATTTGCTTCTTCAGGCGTGCGTGCTACAACGATACGGCCGGTAGCTGTTTGGCTGCCGATACCTTGTCCTTGTGCCAGAAGCTCGCCTACATGGTGGATCTTGATCAGGTTTGTTGTGCCAGCGCGGCCAACAGGTACACCTGCAGTAATAACAATTGTATCGCCAAGGCTGATCAGGCCAGTGCTTCTTGCACCTGCAACAGCATTTTCGAACATTGCATCCGTTGTTTCAGCAATCTCACCAAGAACCGGTTTAACGCCCCAGATCAGAGCCAGACGACGCATTACTCTCTCGTCGTTTGTTACTGCGATGATTGGTGCTTTAGGACGATATTTGGCAACCATACGAGCTGTGAAGCCACTTTGCGTCGAAGTTACGATCGCTGCAGCGTTCAGGTCAAGAGCGGATACTGCAACCGCTTGGCTGATCGCTTCTGTTACGGATGTTTGTTGAGCACTTGCTTGTTTGTTGAAAATTTCACGGTATTCCAAAGCCGCTTCTGCGCGCTCAGCAATACGGGACATTGTTGTTACCGCTTCAACCGGGTATTTACCAGCAGCTGTCTCGCCGGAGAGCATGATTGCATCTGTACCGTCGAAGATCGCGTTCGCTACGTCACTCGCTTCTGCACGAGTAGGACGCGGGTTGCGCTGCATCGAATCCAGCATTTGAGTAGCTGTAATAACTGGTTTACCAACGCGGTTACATTTTTCGATCATCGTTTTTTGTACCAGCGGTACTTCTTCAGCCGGGATCTCAACGCCAAGGTCACCACGAGCAACCATCAGACCGTCGGAAACTTCCAGAATCTCATCGAGGTTGTCAACACCTTGTTGGTTCTCGATTTTGGAGATGATTTGGACATGACTTGCATTGTGACGCTCAAGCAGCTCACGGATTTCAAGCACGTCGCTTGCTTTACGTACGAACGAAGCTGCAACGAAGTCGATGCCCATCTCGATACCGAAGATGATATCGTTAGCGTCTTTTTCTGTAATACCAGGAAGGGAAATAGCAACGCCAGGAACGTTAACGCCCTTCTTGCTCTTAATTTGACCGCTGTTTACGATGCGGCAAATAATTTCAGTTCCTTGCACTTCTTCAACTGTCAAACCAATCAAGCCGTCATCGATCAGAATTGTCGAACCAACGGATACGTCGTTTGGCAGGTTGTTGTAAGTGATAGGCACGCGGTTAATGTCGCCCAGAATTTCTTCTGTTGTCAGCGTTACTTGCTCGCCTTGAATCAGCTCGATAGGCTCTTCTTTCAGTTTACCAAGACGAATCTCAGGGCCTTTCGTATCGAGCAGAACAGCTACCGATGTTCCCATCTCTTTGTTCGCGATCTTGATGTTCTTGATCCGGTTGCCATGCTCTTCAAAGTCGCCGTGAGAGAAGTTCAGACGGGCAACGTTCATACCCGCTTTAATCAATTTCTTCGTGTTTTCCAACGATTCGCTGGAAGGTCCAATCGTACAAACAATTTTAGCTTTACGCATGTTTAATTTTCCTCCGTTTAGTGCCTGCTATAGTCATTATTATCAATAATCTAATACTTGAGCCGCAGCTTGTACAAGAATCAAAAATTTTTATACTTTTGCGGATTCCGTCATCTCAGGAGCTTCCGTAACCTCTTCAGCTTCCTGCGAAGCAGTCTGAGCAATTTGGAATTGTCCAATCTTCCGGAATTTATGGTAACGGTCTTCAATGAGTTGCTCAGCTGTCATCGGCAGAAGTTCCGCCAAATGCTTCCACAACTTCTCCTTCAGCCGTTCAGCCGTGAACGCCAAATCTCGGTGTGCGCCGCCTTGCGGCTCCTCAACGATATCCTCGATCACTTCGAATTCGAGCAAATCCTTAGCCGTAATTTTCATTGCCTCAGCTGCAATATCTGCTTTTGTTGCATCCTTCCACAGGATGGAAGCTGCACCATTTGGCGAAATTGCAGAATAAATCGCATTCTCGAGCATAAGAACCCGGTTGCCGACGCCAAGAGCAAGAGCTCCACCACTTCCGCCTTCACCAATTACGATGCAGACGATCGGCACACCAAATCCGGCCATTTCCCTTAAGTTACGGGCAATCGCTTCGGACTGACCACGCTCTTCAGCAGTGTTGCCTGGATAAGCACCCTTAGTATCAATGAGAGTAATAATCGGGCGATTAAACTTATTGGCTTGCTGCATAAGACGCAGTGCTTTCCGGAAACCTTCCGGGTGAGGACTGCCAAAGAAACGGGCAATATTATCCTTCGTATCCTTGCCGCGCTGATGGCCGATTACCGTAACCGGTAATCCGTTCAGCTTAGCGAGGCCGCCGACAATAGCCAAATCATCAGCATATAGACGGTCGCCATGCAGTTCGATGAAATCCGTAAACACCGCTTGAATGAAATCAAGCGATGTTGGGCGCTGATGAAGACGCGCGATATGCATCTTCTGCGCAGGAGTCATTTCGTTGTACAGCTCTTCCTCCATATTCTTGCACTTCTCTTCAAGACGCGCAATTTCTTCGGAAAAGTCCATACCGTTGCTCTCAGCCAGCGTCTTCAGTGTTGCAATTTTCTCGCGCAAATCACTGATTGGCTTCTCAAACGGAAGCATTTGTTCACCCGCCATGGGACAATCCCTCCCTTACGGTATGCATATCCAGCAGCTTGCCAAGCGTTGTCTTCATATCCTTACGGTGAACGACCAGGTCAAGCTGTCCATGCTGCATGTTGAACTCTGCTGTCTGGAAGTTGTCCGGCAGCTTCTGACGAATCGTCTGCTCGATTACAATCCGGCCGGCAAAACCAACAAGAGCGCCGGGCTCGGCCAAATTGTAGTCGCCAAGACTCGCAAAGCTGGCGGAAACTCCGCCCATCGTTGGATCTGTAAACACCGAAATGAACAAGCCTCCAGCCCCTTGAAACATGGAAAGAGCGGCGCTTGTTTTCGCCATTTGCATTAAGCTAAGTATACTTTCCTGCATACGAGCACCGCCGGAAGTGGAGAAAATAAGCAGCGGCAGTTTCTTCTCATGTGCCGCTTCGATTGCTCTTGTTATTTTCTCACCAACTACAGACCCCATGCTTCCACTGAAAAAGTCAAAGCTCATCACTGCGACTACGACCGGATGGCCGCCAATCGTGCCTTCACCTGTTACAACAGCTTCACGAAGATTTGGGTTCTTCTGACGCTGCTGCTCCAGCTTCCCTTTGTACCCTGGGAACTCCAAAGGATCGACCGATTCCATATCAGCATCGTATTCATACAAACGCCCGTCATCAAGCGTCATCCCAATCCGTTCAAAAGCACTCAGACGGTAATGATGCCCGCACGACGAGCATACCTTCAAGTTTTTATCCAATTCTTTGCTGTACTGAATGGTGCCGCATTTGGAGCACTTATTCATTAGACCTTCCGGTATGTCGCGCTTAGGGCGTTCAGAAGGGATGGTCGCATACTTCTTCTTTGAAAATAAGTCCTTAATTTGCAATGTGTGACACCTCTCAAGGCGCAATAGTATAAGGTTCTACGGCTGCATAATGGAGTTAAATACTTCCTGTACTTCCTCCAATTCACCCGATGGAACCAAGATCTCATATTGCTGTTTAGACAGATTAACTGGACGGACTTTTACGAGAAAGCCTTCTTCCGTAAGCCGCTTCTTGATGTTGTCCGCGATTCTAGCGGTTGGAGCGATGTAAATGACCGTCCACATTATGGTACCTCCTGAAAACTTTACCTTGGGCAAAGTTCGCATCTTCAAACAAGTCAATCCCGTTTAAGGCCATATGATGTCATAATGATACCACAGTCATGGCGAATCGGGCAAATGGTATTGGATGGCTTTTGGGTCCTGGTGCGCGATCCTAGCTGATGCTGCCGCAGCCAATCCCGCTACAAGGTCATCGAGAAACACATGAATTTTCTCGCCTTTCAGGTTGAGCTGACGAATAATGCCGGGCTTTACTTTATCCAAATATCCGAAACTCGTCAAGCCAATCATGCCATAAACATTCGTAATCCCTAGAGCTAAAGTCTCATCTACCCCATATAAAGACTCATCCGTCTCCATGATCGCCTGCAGCGGTTCCGGCAGCAGTCTGCGTTCTGCCAGCTCATCCAGCGCAATACCCGTATAGAGCACGTATTGCACTTCACGTTTTTCCAGTACAGCCCTTACGCTCTCTTCGCATTCAGCAATAGTCAAATCTGCATTATAGGGGCGCTGCAGTGTATATACAATTTCTGCAATATCATCAACACTTACTCCACGTTTCAACAACCAATTTTCGATTCCGGACGTCATGTCCATCCCTCCCGCATATGCTTGTACGTCTTCATGCAACGTAAGCTGGGAAAAAACAGCGGCAACGATGCCGCTTAATCCCACTTGTATCACTAAATGTATGCGGGAGATCTTAAGGTTGTGCATAAATTATCTGACAATTACAGCTCCTTGCCCAAGCAATTGCTCAATGGCGCTGAACAACTGTGGTGAAGGCTTCGTGCGGTACGTCTCGCTAAGGGCAATTGAGCGCTGTTCCCGTTCATAGAAAAGCACTGTATCAAGCTGTCCATGATGGGATGCAAGCAGCTCCTTCAGCTTCTCGAGTACATCAGGATGTTCATTTGATGTGGTAATTTTGATATAGATGCGCTGACGCTTGCGTTCAGAGTGCGCTACAGTTTGACGTTCAGACTGTTCGACTGGCCTTGCCGGCGACTGCGGTTGCGGCTGTGGTTGCGGCTGCCGTGAAGTTGTCACCGTCTGAACGGCTTGCTTAGCAGCAGGCTTTAGCGCTGAGGACTGCGGCTGATAACCGGATCCTGCCGATCTGGCAGCACGACTTCTCGCCTGTTTCCTCATCCGGCTAACCTGCTCGGTAAGTTGAGCGGTGGAAGCTGAGCCTTCCTGAATCGGCAGAACGTCCTCGACAATAAGCTTAAAATCTTCATCCTGCTGCTGGACGGTAGCTTGCACAATAGCAAGACCACCTTTCTCCAGCTTATCGCCGCACCGCTTCCATACAGCCGGGAATACGACAGCCTCGGCTCGCATGACTCTATCTTCCAGTTCTAGAAAACCCATCGCATTTCCTTTTTTATTCGTAAAAGGTTTTAGAGATACAATTCTGGCGCCAATTACAGCAGGTGCACCTTCTGCGGCTTCAGCAAGCTCGACGAAACGGTCCAGTCCAAGCGGCTCAAGCTCTTCCTGAACGGCATCAAGCGGATGGCCGGACAAATAAAGGCCCAGCAGCTCCCGCTCCAGCTCCAATTGTTCGCCCGTTGAATAAGGACGGATATCTGGCAGCTCGACATCCCAGTTCTGCACCTCATCAAATCCAAACAGCTCAATTTGCAGCTCTTCGCGTTCTTTCCGCCATTTGAGCGCAGCTTCCACTGTCTCTTCTAGTGCAGCAAGCTGCTGAGCACGATGGCCGGGCAGCGTTTCAAGCGCACCAGCCTGTATTAGGGATTCTAATACACGCTTGTTCACTACACGCAGATCAACACGTCGGCATAGATCAAGCAAGCTGTCGAACGGACGCTCCCTGCGTTCCTTCTCGAGCGCTTCAATCGCCTGTGTACCCACGTTCTTAACCGCCGCAAGGCCGAAACGGACTGCACCTTCAACCGGCGTAAAAGTAACACCACTTTCGTTCACATCAGGCGGCAGAACCTCAATTCCCATCCGCTTGCACTCATCTACGTATTCTGCCGTCTTGCGCTGGTTGCCCGTTACAGAGGCGAGCATCGACGCCATAAAAGGCACCGGATAATTAGCCTTCAGCCAGGCGGTCTGGAAGGCAAGTACACCATATGCCGCAGCATGAGCACGAGGGAAGCCATAGTCGGCGAAACGGACGATCATATCATATACAAGATTCGCTTCTTCGCTCGTATACCCTTCACCTAAGCTGCCCTTCACGAAATGCTCTCGCTGCTCATCAAGCACTTCCCGCTTTTTCTTCGATACAGCACGACGAAGTAAATCCGCTTCACCCAGCGAGAAGCCTGCCATCGCGGAAGCGATCTGCATGATCTGCTCCTGGTAGACGATAATACCGTACGTATCTGCCAGAATCGGCTCAAGTGAAGGATGCGGATATTCAACCGGAGCAAGTCCATGCTTACCTTGGATATATTTCGGAATAAACTCCATTGGACCCGGACGGTACAAAGCGAGTACCGATACGATATCTTCAAATTCCGATGGCTTCATCTCACGCAGGACACGTCTAACGCCTGATGACTCCAATTGAAAAATACCCATTGTCTCACCACGGCCCAGCATCGCATAAGTTGCCGGATCGTTATCTAATACTTTACGGAAATCAATCTCCTTACCATATTGACCCTTTATCCAGGTGAGCGACCTCTCCAAAATCGAGAGTGTCCTTAAACCTAGAAAATCCATCTTCAGCAGCCCGATAGCTTCCAGATGCTCCATGGAGTATTGGGTAAGCGCCGTTCGTTCACTTCCGGCCTGCAGCGGAACATAGTCGGTCAACGGCCCGCCGGAAATGACAACACCCGCCGCATGGGTGGAGGCATGACGCGGCATGCCTTCAACCTTCAGCGCCATTTGGACCATCGCATTGGTCTTCGGCTGACGCTCGCAAGCTTCGCGAAGACCTTCGCTTATTCGAAGCGCATCCTCGAGCGTAATGCCAAGCTGATTCGGAATCAGCTTAGCCGCCCGATCAACTTCAGCAAACGGTACATTCATGGCACGTCCTACGTCGCGGACAGCTGCTTTGGCTGCCATCGTACCAAATGTAATGATTTGCGCGACATGCTCATCACCATATTTGGCCGAAACATACGCAATTACCTCATCACGCCGTTCATCATTAAAGTCGATATCGATATCCGGCATTGTAATCCGCTCCGGATTCAGGAACCGCTCGAAGAGCAGCTTGTATTTCAACGGATCAACATCCGTGATGCGCAATACATAAGCTACAAGGCTGCCCGCCGAGGAGCCCCTTCCCGGGCCGGTACGGATGCCTTGCTCATGCGCAAAACGGACAAAGTCCCACACGATCAGGAAGTAATCGCTAAAGCCCATATTTTCGATAACGGACAATTCATAGTTGAGCCTTGCTTCGGCACGCTCACGGTAAGCCGGATCCTCTGCCCATTGCGGCAATCCTGCGTACCTTGCAGCAAGCCCATCCCGGCATAGCTCTGCCAAATAAACAGCCGAAGTCATCCCATCAGGTACCGGCCGGAACACTGGCAGCGCCGCACGGCCAAACGTAAGCTCAAGCGAGCATTTGTCCGCAATTTCGGCTGTATTCTGAATCGCTTCCGGCACATGACGGAACAGGAGAGCCATCTCATCCTCGCTCTTCATGAACAGCTGATCCGTCTGCATCCGCATCCGGTCCGTATCGTCCACCGTCTTGCCGGTACCGATACAAAGCAAAACATCCTGCACAGCAGCATCAGCAGCAGTTAAATAGTGAACATCATTTGTAGCTGCCAGCTGAATGCCAGTCTCTCTAGACAGCTCAATCATCGCGGCTGCTACTTTCTTTTGATCAAGCATGCCATGATCTTGCAGCTCCAGATAGAAGTCATCACCAAAAATGTTCTTATACCGTAATGCAGCTGCCAGCGCTTCTTCCCGGCGATCATGAAGAAGATGCTGCGAGATTTCCCCATTCAGGCAGGAGCTTAAGCAGATCAGCCCTTCCGAATGAGCTTCCAATACTTCAAGATCAATACGCGGCTTATAATGAAAGCCCTCCAAATGGCCAATGGAACATAATTTCATCAGGTTACGATAACCTGTCTCATTTTTGACCAGAAGAATCAAATGATAGATTGGGTTCTCTTTGCGTGTTCCCTTCTCGAAACGGGATCCCGCTGTAAAATACATCTCACACCCGATAATCGGCTTGATGCCTTGCGCTAGACATGCTCTATAAAAAGGAATAGCTCCGTACATGACTCCATGATCCGTAAGGGCGAGCGCCTTCATCCCAAGACCAGCCGCTCTAACTACTAAGTCGCGGATTCGGGCAGCGCCGTCAAGCAGACTGTATTCGCTATGTACGTGCAAATGCACGAAGTTGGATTCTACGCTGTTCATCCACATCTCCCTTTCCGGTTCTTATTCCTTCTATTTTATCATAATAGGCCATACACCGCCCATAGAATGGTAGTAAAGCAGCCGGACAGGCTGGATTATGCGTCAGAAGGCAGGTGTAACATGTGAACGTGATTTTAACGAAAGCCGGACTAGACTTCTTTATCGCCTTTGGCGTCGTCCTCGGCGGGTCTATGCTGGCCGGAATCGGTTCGGTCTTTCTGCTCCTCCCCACCACCTCAATTATGCTAAGTACTGCCTCAAATTTGAAAATATGGGCGATCGTCGCTGCAGTTGGCGGTTCTATTGATCCAATGCGGGTTATTGAAAGTAATATCGCAGATGGGCATCTCTCTCCTGCCGTTCTACAGATCGGTTATATTGCAATTGCCTTTCTTGGCGCCCATATGGGGACCGAGTTGGTCAAGCTCATCTGTAAAGGAGCGGTTTGATGCATGCGAGTGCCACCGTTCGAACGATATATGAAATGGTTACAAATGTGCGGGGTTCTTTTGCTAGGTATGCTGCTAGGTGCTATCGTCTATAATTCGATCTATCACGCTCAGTTCGATGCGCTAGTCAGCCTAAAGAGCGAACTTGAAGTTAAGCTTGAGCAATATGAGACTGATATAGAAAGCTTAACTGAGTTTAAAAACCAGCATACCGTCATCAAAAGCGTCCTGCCTCACATTGAAGAAGAAGCTGGACAAAAAACAGATAAACCAAAGCTCGATAAAGTAACCGAGGCACAATTAATAAAGCGGATTAAAGCAGATCTGTCGGTCTTCCTTGGGCAAAGTATCTATGAAATCGATTCCGATGCTAAGCTTGCCAGAAAGCTCCTAAGTAGAAAAATCTATACCAATGTCCTCGAAAAAGATTACACCGTTGAAATTACAACTATGCTCCTCGTAGATAATAAACTGCAGGTCTGGGTAAAAGTTAGGCTGTATGAGCGTCCGCCTTCTTAATTCGCATTTATTTCCGGTTCTGGGCGGTTTCATGCTACAATAGCCAAAGTCAAATAGTAAACTTTTACTTACTTATTTAACAAAAGGAGCTGTCGGTTTACCATGGATTCACTCATGCAATGGGTGTTTGCGCCATGCATCATATTCACATTGGCGCTTACTGTGTTTTTCAGCTTTAAATCACGCCGTTCAACAGATACACGCATTCGTGGTCTGAACGCATCCCGAATGAATATCAGCATGGGCTTTATGCTTATGTTTATCGCAGGCGTTCAGCTGTTCCTCTCCGGTACATCCACCGCACGTATCGTGATCGGGTCGATCTTCCTTGTCATCGGATTTTTTAATCTGTTTGCGGGATTGCGTAACCATAGTATTTTTCGGACTATGCAGCAGTAAGAGGTAGTTGTGAAAATGGATGCTGGTCACTGCGTGAACGAATGTTTCTTCCGATCGCTGTTGATTAAGGATTCCTCTGATTTAACTTGGACAAGGTAGGAATCCTAAATCAAAGGCGAACGCTCCGCTTCTCCAGTAACATTCGTTCACTCCGTTCTCTCATTATCACAAAAAATCTACTGCTGCCTGTCCTTTGGGGCAGTTAAAAGAGCCGACCGGTGCATTTCGCCGGTCGGCTCTTTTATATAACACGGAATTTTTTCTTTTAATTAAATTTTCCATGGACATTAATGTCATCTACTACCTATAATTAGCACATCTTACTACAGGAGGCTGATGTGAAATGAAAAACCTATCGATTGTTACAACGTCCCTTAACGTTCATTATTCTCGGCCTATACGGACCGCTTTCTAACTCTTAGAGAAGCGCCGCTGGACCGAGAGGTCCTTGCGGCTTTTTTTGTACCCACCGCAGGGATTCCCTGCGGTTTTTTTGTTGTCCAAATTCAATCAAAACATATAAAAGAGGAGCATTTTAATTTGAAAAATACCGAAACAAAGCAACAACACTTGGCCTATGGCTGGAATCACGATTGGGAAAATAAACTGGCGCAACTGCCAGCTAGCTCACGCTTGCTTTCTCCCGCACGGGTTATCGCTCAGCATTCCCACTCTTATCAGATCATGACGCCGGATGGTGAACATACAGCTACAGTCACAGGCAAATATGAATTTAATGCGGTGCTAAAAAGCGATTTTCCTGCCGTTGGAGATTGGGTCATGGCGGAGAAGCTGGCGGGAGAAACTCGTTCCGTCATTCACTCTCTCCTGCCTCGCCAAAGCGTGATGATCCGCAAAGCGGCCGGAGGTGCAGTAGACGACCAGGTTATCGGTGCCAATATGGATTATTTATTCATTACGAACGCCCTTAACCAAGATTTTAATGTTCGTAAAATGGAGCGCTACTTAATCGCGGCATGGGAAAGTGGTGCTGCTCCGGTTATCTTGCTGACGAAAGCCGACTTATGCGAAGAGCCCGAGGCTTTCGCAGCTCTCATGGAAAGTGCCGCACCAGGCGTACCCATCCACTTGATCAGCGCCCTACAAGACCAAGGGAAAGAGCAGCTTCTCCCTTATTTGCAAGCGGGTAAAACAATTGCTGTCACAGGCTCGTCCGGCGTTGGAAAGTCAACCTTGCTGAATTGGCTCGCAGGCGACAACATCATGGAGACACAGGGCATCCGCGAGAACGATGCGCGCGGACGTCATACAACGACGCACCGGGAGCTGTTCCTACTGCCAAGTGGTGCACTTGTCATGGATACGCCAGGTATGCGCGAGCTCCAGCTGTGGGATGCGCATGACGGACTAGAGCAGGCTTTTTCCGATATTGAAGAGCTGTCTGCCCAATGCCGTTACCGGGATTGCCGTCACGAATCGGATCCCGGCTGCGCTGTTCTGCAAGCAATCGAAGATGGAACACTGGAAGCAAAACGGCTGCATAACTACAAAAAGACAGCCAAAGAGCTGTCTCATCTCGCCCGTAAAGAAAACAGCCTCGCGAAAAAAGCAAAAAAGGCAGCCGGCTCTTCACCACGTAAAAACGAACACCGAGCAAAAACGGACGTTTGGGACTACGATTAAGCCGTTAGCGAGCAAAGCCTTCGCCGATCTATCTGAGAAGTCTGGCGAAGGCTTTCTTCTACATAATCACATAATAGGGTAAGTAATAATTTTCCATGTGGTTAGTTTCATATGTCCATTAACAATCTGACTCAGATTGATTATATTCCTAGTGAATCCATTATTACTGAGAAGAGGGATATATTGAGTGAGGAATGGAAAAAAGACCGGTTTGGAGCAATAGAACGCGGAGAGAATCCGATGGTCATCACCAAAATGAAAAGCGGTTATGCCGTAATAGGAGATACTCAATTCTTGCCCGGGTATTGTGTACTTCTTGCTTACCCAAAGGTTAACTCTCTAAATGATCTAACCCTGCAGCAGCGTAATGACTATCTGCTCGATATGAGCTTAATCGGGGATGCGATTCAGTTCGTATGTAATCCGCGGCGGATCAATTATTCGATTTATGGCAACTCGGATGCTTTCTTACATTCTCATATTTTCCCCAGGTATGATTGGGAGCCAGAGGACAAGCAGTCTTATCCTGTTTGGCAATATGAAGCTCTATGGCATTGGCGAGAGCTTCAATACAACGATGAAAAGCATGGACAACTTCGAAAAAACATCACAGATAAACTTAATAATCTCATAAACGAAGCTTACAAAAATTAGCTCCACTAACTCATTACTACTTTCTCCGTATCACCCTTAATGCCAACATATACAGCAAAAAGGTGATCATTACTCCAATCAGATAAGCCTGCCACGTGAAATGAACAACAACAAAAGAACTATCATGATATTGAAAATCTCCAAAGTCCTCACTCTGCTTAGCATTCATATATCCAACAAACAAAAAAACAAAGTACGGGATCAACAAACTAAGTGCAATCCCCAAAAAAGTCTGCTTCATTGTAAGCTTCAAATCAATTACCTCCATCCATAAAAAGGGCTGCCAAACAAATGGCAGCCCTTTACCTATTCCTTTAAAAATGATTGATTCATTTAGTCGGTAGTGGGGGTGAAAGAAATGTATCTCCTGAAGGAAGGTCTATGCTTCCGAAGTAGCTTTCTTTCAGAAAGCTTTTAAACGCCTGCCTTTGCTTACACTTTGCAACCCTTGAATAGTATTCAAGGGTTGCAAAGTGTAAGCAACAGCGGCCGTAAGGAGATACCTTTCTGCAACCCCCATGCCCTACCTAATAAGAATCAATCATCTGAGCCGTCATCATAACCTTCGCAGCCAGCCCCGTCTGATCAATGAGCTCGATCTCGAGCTTGGTTGATTTGCGGCTCATCTCAAGAGCGCGCGGCACGATCTTAATCTGGCTGTCGATTTGAACTGGCTTGATAAAGAGTGCCGTCATCCCATCGATCAGATAATCCCGCTTGCCGGCGTCACGAATCATTCGCCTGCCTGCTTGCGTCATCAGCGTCACTAGAATCCCTTCCGATACCATACCTAGGGAGCCGGACATCTGAGGCGTTATCGCGCCTTTGTAGATCGGTGTTCCTTCTGCCTCATCCGCATCAAAGCCAGCCCAGATCAGATCGTCAAACGTCTCGCCAATCTCCTGCTGTTTGCCAGCAAATCGCAGCGCTTCAAGCAGCTGCTGGCGGGTAACAACCCCTAGCAGCTTCCGGTGACGGTCAACAATGGGCAGCAAATCAATGCCTTCTGCCGCCATCGTATGCGCTGCTGATGTAACTGCAATATTAGGTGCAGCGGTGATGGGATGCTTCGTCATCAGCTTATCAATCGTGCAGTCATCAGGCGCACCGCCTGTATCCTTCGATGTCATCATACCAACAACTCTGCCTCGGTCATCAATAACCGGGAAGCGCCAGCTGCCCGTCTCACGGCATAGCTTAAGAAAGTCGAGCAGCGTATTGCCGGTTCGCAGCACATCAGCGGGTCTGCTGAAGGTCATTAAATCTTCAATGAGCATGATTTTACGCTTAATAAGACGGTCGTACATCGCCCGGTTAATCATCGAGGCTACAGTAAACGTATCGTGCCGGGAAGAAATGATCGGCAGGCCATTCTCGTTCGCAAGTGCCTTTACTTCTTCACTTGGCTCGAATCCACCAGTGATGAGAACTCCAGCTCCCTGTTCTAGTGCACAACGATGTGCCCCAGCCCTGTTACCTACAATGAGCAAGCTGCCTTCATCAATATAGCGGAGCATGGCATCAATCTCCATAGCGCCAATGACCAATTTATGAAGCGACTTGTCAAGACCCGAAGCCCCTCCGAATAAATGTCCTTCCACAATCTCTGCCACTTCTCCGAAGGTCAGCTGATCAAGTGCTTCACGTCTTCTCCGGTCGATCCGAACCGTTCCGATTCGTTCTTTAGTGCTGACAAGACCAGAAGCCTCAGCTTCCTTAATCGCCTTATAAGCTGTTCCTTCACTGACGCCAAGTGCTTTGGCAATTGCCCGCACAGATATTTTCTCTCCGATGTTCAGCGTCTCTATATATTGCAAAATTATTTCACGTTTCGTAGTACTAGTGTCCATGCCGGAAACGGTTGCCACACTCCTCTTTAAGCCTTCGTTCGTCTCATACCATTATACCAGTCGATGGACACGCTCGCGACCTTTAGTCCTGCGTCCACCTCTTGGCCGTCTGCGCCGGTAAAACGATATTTGTCGAATACTTGTTGGAGGGAGTGCACGGTAAATGCTTCTTGTGTTCCTTTAAATATAAAGGCATACCAGTCATAATTGATAGGCACAGGATACCGCAGCTTCAAAATCGGGTACTGATCGATTACAACGGCCTGCGAAGGAATCTCTGCATATTGACTGGAAAACAACAAAGAGCCTTTCTCACTAAATGGCCTTGCGATCATTTCCGAGGTTAAGCTCATTTGATACTCCACATGCTGCGTACGGGGGTTCACTCTGCAGCTGAAACTGCCGCATGCTTTTGCTGATTTATTAGTCTTATGTAAAATGCGGTACGAAAACTGCACCTGAAACCGCATATGCTGATAGTAAGCTTGTACGTTCCGAAAAAACTCAAACTCATCAACCATAAGCGTTGCTCCTTGTTAAAAAGTTCCTATTTAGGAAATCATATTAATAGGTAGAACCTTTTTACACAATTATAATAAAAAGCATAACTTTTGGTCAATGACTATAAGCACTATTTTTAATAATGACTATAAGACGTTGTTGCTGGAATAGGAAACCTCTATCTTAAGGCTGAGGTGACGAATGTGAACGAAATCAGCCGAAATATCGGTGATAATATACGTGCTATACGCAAGCAAAAAGGCTTCAGCCAAGAGCAATTGGCTCTTAGGGCTGAGATTAACGGCTCTTATATGGGTCAGGTGGAACGCGGCGAGAAAAGTCCTACGATTGATGTCCTGGGAAAAATCGCCCAAGCGCTTAAGTGTCCGCTTGAAGAGCTGGTTCATTTGTCCTCGACAGCTCGAGAGGAACAAAGCAGCAGCTATGCCGATAAGATTGCCAATCAGCTTCAGGGCTTGTCTGTGAAAGAACAAGAGGCCGTCTACAAATTTGTAAAGCAGCTTGTTCAATTTAAAGATATACAACCTTAAACAAGAAAAAGCCCCTCACGGGGCACAGGCTGCGCATTATGGTTAACCTCTTGCTTTTCGTTTGGAGCCTCTGTTCACAGTCTGATGCAGCCTGCGCTCCCAGCTTCTTCTCTTCGCCCGCTTGATACGGTCGAGCTCCTTCTTCTTCTCTTCGTTCATCCACAATAATGCGTTTAAGTGAGCTGCTATAACGAGCAGTGCAAACAAAGTCCACACCACTCCGAAAATCGTCGCCGCATTCCATGGACCATTAAGCTCCACCTTCGTTACCCCGTAGAACAGCATTCCTACAGCCGCCAGCAAATAAATAACATGCTTAGCTTTACCCTTCATCTTCGCCTCAACTCCCGCTCTATCAGCTTGTCCGCATCACTATCCTATGATGACAACCTTACAGATATGACCCGGCATTTCAATCACCAAGGGATAGATGTCCTCATATGATGAAGTAATTCGTGTAAAACACCTATGGGCCTTTATCCGCTTTTCGTCATCCTCCTGCTTGGAAGGAGATTTACACAATGCTCAAATCGAAAGTAGCCGTGCAGCTAATAAGCTCCGGCATGCTTCCGGAAGATACGATTATGCTTGGTGAGGTCTACTTGAAACAGTGGCATATTTCGCACAGCATGTCGATCACGCTCAGATTCGGGACATTCCGGAAGACGGTTAAAATTATCCCGGTACCAAAGTACGATGGTATGCGTATGAACCAATCTCTTGGCAGACAACTGGGCATTCTCACCAATACCGCCCTTCGTTTGCAATACGAAGCGTCTTCCACGACCCTTCGGCTTGGACCGCTGATCGGCGTACTTATCAGCCGCGATTATCCAAGCACACCTGACAAACCATTTGGTACCATCACGATGTTTTGCAAGGAACTAGTCGATGGCAGCGCCTCACAGGGAGCACATGTTTACTTCTTCACTCCGAACCATATCGCTGGAAGCAGCGATAAACAAATCGAGGGCTGGACCTTCGCAAATGGTTGGAAAAAAACGAAGCTGCCGATGCCGGATGTTGTCAACAACCGGTTAACCTCCAGAAAGCTGGAGAGCAAGGCAAGTGTACAGTCGTTTTTTAAAGAGATGAAGAATACACATCATGCAAGTGTGTTCAACGAAAAGTTCCTAGACAAAATGGAAGTATTCGATGCGCTGAAGAAAGATCAGACCGTTGCACGCTATTTGCCGGAGTCCCATTTCCTGCGTAATTACACCACACTTAAATCCATGTGCGCCCGTTATAGCAATGTATTTCTTAAGCCTTCCAAAGGCAGCCTCGGCAAAGGCATCATTCGTGTCTCTAAGCACGAAGGTGATACCTATCAAGCTCTGTTTACAACCGGCACGGGAACAAGACGGCAGGTGTACCCTAACCTCGTGAAGCTGTTCTCAAATATCTCAACCAAGATGAAGACGATCCGCTATCAGATTCAGCAGGGGCTCACCTTGATTGAAATTCAGAAACGCCCTGTTGACTTTCGCGCCGTCGTCCAGAAGAACGCAACGGGCAAGTGGACACTCACTTCGGTCGTAGCACGTACAGCCAGCAGCCAGCACTTTGTCTCCAATCTTGCTCGCGGCGGAACTCTCAGCACGGTTAGTGAAGCCGTTGCACGCTCTAATATATTCGCCGGCAAAGAAGGAGCCGCCAAACGTCTGCGTACCGCTGCACTAACTATTGCCGAAGGCATCGATAAGCAGATTCCGGCACATTTTGGCGAGCTTGGCATTGATTTGGCGCTGGATACGAATGGACGCGTATGGCTGCTGGAGGTCAACTCCAAACCGTCGAAAAGCGATAATACACCACTCAATCAGGAAAACGACAACAAGATCCGGCCATCGGTTCGAAATGTTATCCAATACTCCCGGTTCTTATCGGGATTCTAGTCGGAGGGCCTTATGAAGGCTGCGCTTATAAGAGTGGGAGTGTTCGTTGCTTCGATTGAAACAGTCCCGGCGGACAAAACGGCCGGAGAAACTGGACGGATCAAGCTGCCCGAACCGTTGTTCTATCAGAAGCTGAGCGAGGCGGCGGAGCGGCTTGGCATAGACTTGTTCGTATTTTCACCTAGTCAATACAACAAGCACACCAAGCAGTTAACCGGCTTCCGCTTCCGCAGCGGAAGCTGGACCGAGGAGCAATGTTTGCTGCCGGATATCCTCTATGACCGCTGCTTCTATAAGCAGGCTGCGGAGAGAGCTGCCTGCCAAGAGGTACTCGCTGCTATAAGGGAACAACATCCCATTCGATCATTAAGCGGCAGCCTTCCGGCCAAATGGGAAGTTTATAACTCCCTTCGCCAATTCCCCCAATTGCTGCCTCTTCTCCCACAGACGGCTAAGGTGGATCAAAAGGGATGCCTCGCAAGGCTGATCACACACCATGGCAAAGACATCTTCCTGAAACCATCAGCCGGGATGCAAGGGAGAGGTGCAATGCGAATTAGATTCCTTCCCTTATCGCTGCAATGGGAAGCGACTGGCCGAACGAGAAAAAACCTCCCTTTCCGCCGTTATTTCGAAGATTACTCTGCGCTTACGCAATGGATCACAACATTCATTGGGCATGCGTCTTATATAGCTCAGCCTTATTTGCATCTGATTGACCAAAGCGGCAATCCATTTGACTTAAGAGTACTCGTACAGAAGGATGGCAATGGACGCTGGGGCATTACGGGCACAGCTGTCCGCATCGGCCTCCCTGATTCCGTGACTTCAAATCTCCATGGTGGTGGAACAGCATCAGGAGCATCCGAGCAGCTCTCTCAACTGTTTGGATCTGCTAAAGCCAAGCGAATGATTAACAAAATACAAGACATCAGCATATACACAGCAGAGAGGCTCGAGAACAGCTTCGGCCGATTAGCCGAGCTTGGCCTTGATTTCGGAATTGAGCCTGATGGCCGAAGCTGGCTGCTTGAGGTAAACGCCAAGCCAGGAAGATCATCCTTCCAGCAGTTTGGCGATCATCTGGCGGATCAGCTGTCGGTAGAGATGCCTCTGCGTTATGCACGGATGCTCACGCAGAGGTCTAATAAGCCTTTTGTAACAAATGACTCCGCAACAGCCCCAATCCTTGTCTATCCATCAGACAAAAGGATACGGTCTGACAACGTTCAGGAGGTTCACCCATGAGCTTGACAACTTGTAACGTCCATTTCTCTCAACAATCGGATAAAGTTATTTACTTATCCAATACACTTCTGAAGGAGCTGAAGCTGGCCGGCAAAAAAACCGTCCACCTCAAGCTTGGCAAAGAAGTGATTACAACAGCCGTAAGGCCCGTCCGGCGGCAAGGCAATCATCTCTATCTGTCCGCCGGAGTCAGACAATACATCCGGGTTCCCAAAACCGGCAGCATCTTCGTTCATACGTCCGGCGACAATGAGGTACAAATTGGTCCGCTCATCGGCGTTCTAAGTGATTCATATGCCCATTCCGAGAACCTGCCCTTTGGCATGAGAACCAACTTCATCAAGCAAATCGTCCGTTCAGGGGACCGGAAGGCTTTTCTATTTGGCTTTACTCCCCAAGATATTAATTGGCAGCAAGAAACGGTAAACGGGTATTTTCTGAACTCGCATGGCGGCTGGTACCGTAAAACCGTTCCTCTCCCTGATGTCATCTACAACCGGCTGCCAAGCCGCAAAGCCGAAACGTCAAACTACATCGGTTCATTACGTGAGAGACTGCTTCGCAAGAAGATTCCTTTCTTCAACTGGGGCTTCTTTAATAAATCCGATGTATATAAATTATTGGATAACGATCCGGAGGCGCTGCACCATCTGCCGGAATCCGTATCCGGTCCAACTAGTGAGAAGATGAAGCAATTGCTCGAAAAGCATCATTTCCTCTATTTCAAACCAACGGCGGGCAGCCTTGGAGTAGGCATTTACCGGCTGACCTACCATCCTAAACGCGGCTACTTTGCGCGCTATCGGAAAGGCTCACGCAATGTACTGCTTCGTTTCTCTACCTTCAACAGCTTATACCGCATGCTTCAATCCCGGCATGGAGCAACACTAAGCAATTATGTCGTGCAGCAAGGCATTCGGCTTGTGGAGATTGACGGCTGTCCGCTCGACTTCCGTTTCCATATGCATAAGAATGGCAAAAACGAATGGGTACCTGCTGGAATTGGTGCAAAAAAAGCTGGTAAAGGCAGCGTTACAACCCATGTCAAAAACGGCGGTGCCCTGATGACACCGGAACAGGCGCTTAACCGCGTATTCGGCGCACAAGGCAAAGAGGTGCTGGAGAAAGCAAAAAAAGTGTCCATCAAGATGGCCGAAGCCATTGAGCGGAATTATCCGCATCGGCTTGGCGAGCTTGGCCTTGATATTGGCATTGATAAAGATAACGAAATATGGATGTTCGAAGCAAACGCGAAGCCGGGACGCTCGATCTTCAAGCATCCTTCCCTTGAAGCGGAAGGCAAAGCTTCCGTCGAATGCATTATTGATCATTGCTTGTACCTCAGCAAGTTTCAAGGAGGGAACAGCTAATGGAGACTCGAACCGCTAAGAAAGAAGAGGTGTATGAACGGCCGGCGGGGCGCCCGGTGCTTGCGATACTGACAATTGAAAATGATGAACAGTTATTCCGGGGCAACCGCCACAACTTTGCGGACATTATACGAACAGGTCAAGAAAAGGGATTTCTTGTCTATGTGCTTACGGTAAAAAACCTAATATTAGGGCGTAACAATCTACGGGGCTTCATCTACAATGAGAATTCGGATTCGTGGCAGCAGCGTTTGCTGCCTTTCCCGGATATTATTTATAACCGTATTCCGCTTCGCGAGGATGAGATGCTTCCTGCCGTTCAGAACAAAATCGCCGCTTGTATGCGGGACCCGCGGATTAAGCTGTTTAACCCTTCCTTTTTCAACAAGTGGTATTTATTCGAATGGCTGCGCGGGAACAAATCCACCAAGCCGTTTATTCCAACTACGCGTAAGCTGGTAACAGCGGTGAGGCTGGAGAGAATGCTGCAGAAGCATCCTTTCCTCTATCTGAAGCCAGAAAGCGGTAAAGCCGGTAAGGGCATCATGACCGTCAAATTGCAGCCCGACAAACCACTCCCTTATCTGCTTAAAGTACAGGAGAACAAGAAAAGCTCCACCTTCGGCTGCACGGATATTCAGAAGCTGTGGAATCGGATCAAGAAGGAAAGCGCCGGGGAGCCTTATATCGCCCAGCAAGGTATCCAGCTTGCTTCCTTTAACGAGAGAAGATTTGATCTCCGGGCGCTCGTGCAGAAGAATGAACGGGGCAAATGGGATTTAACCGGTATAGGTGCCCGCGTTGCGGGTTCCTCGAGTATTACGACCCATGTTCCCAGGGGTGGATCAATAGAAGACCCTGAGAAGCTGTTGAAGAGCTCCTTTAATGCCGATCAAGCGCGTAGAATTCTTATTAAGGCGAAAAAAACGTCGATCATGATTGCAAGACAAATTGAAAAAGGATCCGGCTTTATGCTCGGCGAAATGTCTATGGACCTTGGTATAGACAGTGCCGGCCACATCTGGTTCTTCGAAGCTAATTCCAAGCCAATGAAGTTTGATGAGCCGCATATCCGGCAGAAATCGCTGGATCGGATTTTTCAATACAGCACTTATCTTGCAAGAATGAGGAACGAGAGAATGAAGCAGGAGGCGATGAGATAATGGAACTGCAGCTGCTTACTCCCGAGCAATGGGTCTTAGAAAGAAAGAGACTGATTGAATTTGCTGTCCGATTCGGGGAGAAGCGGCTGACAGTTGCAGCTATCCATTCCCTTCGGCGATTGTCGCCGGATTTACTGACTGGTGATGGCGCTGTAATCGCCGTCGCAAAGGTCGGCAGCCGGATTGTAGGACTTGGTTTTGCAGCTGAAGCCGGAGAACAAAGCTGTATCATCGTCACTCATCCCGAAGCCCGTGGCATCGGGATCGGATTCGCCGTCATGAATGCGATGATGCAGAAGCTTGGGAAGCTGACCTGCCAGGTCGCGCTCGACAACGTGCCGAGCCTAACTCTCTTTTTCCGCCTCGGCATGAAAGCCGTCGCAATATCGACCGGACCAACCGGTAAGCCTACGCTGCGGTTCGAATGGTCGAAGGAAGAGGCCGTGGGGCTTGCTGAGCAGCAATTATAGAAAAAGGAAATCCGCCAGCTCAAAGCTGACGGATTTCTCTGTTTTAAGCAACTTATTTCAATTACACAACTGTCCGTTTCTTCTGCGCCAGATAGGTCAGCAGAATTGCAGCTGCACAGAGGATAAGACTGACTACCAGAGCGGCCATCGCATAGGAGAGCGGCATTCCAAACAGATTGTAAATCTTTGATTGACCAAAGATGACGTTAAACATCGCAAGCGAGCCGAAGTTAAAATCTACGACCGGCCAGATCAGTTCTTTGATCCCGTTACTGAAGTAGTTGGACATAGATCCTGCAAGAAGGATCACCATACCTAGTCCAAACGCGGCACTTTGGCTTTTCATCTTGGAAGAGATGTAGGCAAGTGCAAGACTAAACGTGATAGCTGCGAAAATAAGCCATAGTGATCCCAGCAATGCAGTACCTCCTGCCGATAACTGAAGCATAGAGGACTCGAAACCGTCCATACTTCGGAGTGTTGCATTCATGCCGCTCAGATCACTGTAACCAATAAAGGTACCAATAAACGACCCAACAAGATACACAGCTGTAACAACAGCACCCGATACCGCGGCGGTTAAGAGTTTGGCCGTAACAACCTCTTTCCTTCCCTTGACGGTACTAAGCACAATACTGTCCATCTCTGTTCTGACCTCCTGGGTAAACAACGGTGATATAAAGTAGGTCAGTACTAGCAAGAGTAAAAACACAACCATAAATCCGTCAAATCGGATAAAAAAGCAGTTCCAGAAAACAGCATTCTCGAAGACTGGTTCTCCTATAGCCAGCTCGGTATCTAATCGACTGGAATACTTTTTGTATTCAAAGCTATCCGTCTGACCGGAAGCCTTAAGTTCCGTCAGCTTCTCCTGAAGGGGATATACGCCTCTTAGATCTGCCTTGTTCTGCTCTGCTGGACCATTCCAATATTCATTCACCTTCTGTCCAAACTGGGCATATCTCATGTTAAATTTCAACTCAGGATCACGGTTAATCTTCATGCTAAGCTCTTCTCCGGTGCCATGCTCAGCGATTGCTTTATCACGAGCTTCCTGTGACTTGGCTAGCTGCTCTTGATCCAGCTTGCCAGTATGCTCAGACATTAAGCTTGTATATTCACTGATCGCTTGTTTCCCTTCCTGGCCGCTTAATTCAAATTGTCCCTTGGAGGAAAGCCAAGCCACGAGGATATAAATCAGGAACAGAACAACAAGCAAAACAAGCCGATTTTTATTAAGGAGCAGCTTTTTCATTTCATACTGGAATATTTTCATTACAGAGTACCTTCTTCGTTATGGAATTCATAGAGGTATGCATCTTCAAGCGTTGGCACTGCGGCAACCGCATCCGGGAAAGGTTTATCATCCGTTACGACACGCACCTCCATGCGATCGCCAATCGGTAGGACATTGCTGATAATATGGTTATTCTGGTACTCGACCAGCTTGTCCACTGTCATCATGACCAGCCAAACCTTACCATCCATAGCATGTACAAAGCTCTCATTGGTCTGCATTTTGCCAATCTTGCCGACTTTGATCATGACCGTCTGCTTCGCAATCGAATCGATATCAGACACGATATGAGTAGATAGAAGGACCGTTCTGTCACGGGAGATAAGCGAAATAAGATTTCGGAACTTGATACGCTCATACGGGTCAAGCCCTGCCGTCGGCTCATCGAGGATAAGGATTTCTGGATCGTTAAGCAGGCTTTGGGCAATGCCTAAACGACGTTTCATCCCGCCGGAGTAGTTCACGCTTTTTCGATGCAAATCATCCGTTAGTCGAACCTGCTCGGCAAGCTCCATCACTTTCCTCTCTGCCGCTGCGCCTTTCAAACCTTTGAGGGCCGCTATATAGAGCAAATAATCCTGTCCAGTAAACTCAGGGTAAAAATCTAAGGACTGCGGCAAATACCCCAGCTTGGAGCGATACTCACGTTCGCATTTTTTTCTATTCATTCCATTGATCAAAATTTCTCCACTGCTAGCCTCCATAACCCCTGCTAATATACGGATAAGACTTGATTTACCTGCTCCGTTAGGTCCAAGAAGGCCGTATACGCCATTGTCCATTTCAAAGTTGATGCCGATGAGGGCTTGTTTCTTGCCATAGCTTTTACTTATATTCTCAATTGTTAGTTTCACTGCTGGGCCTCCGCTCTTGATGAATTGAATACTTTCATTCTAAACAGGAGTGCTAAATAGCCAGATGAGAATACATAAACAATTTCTAAACAAAAAAACCATGTGGAGTAATGGTCCACATGGTTTTCGTATAAATCAGTCTTATTTCGAGCTTAGCTTCACGTTATCCGCAGTAGCCCAGCTGCCTACAGGAACAATATCATATTGAACACCAGCTTGCAGCTTGCCGTTGTTTTGAAGCTCAAATACTCCAACTGCGCCTTTACGGGTTTGCACTTTATATTGTGCCGTTAACGTTGTACCGTCAGAACCGTTTAGCTGTATCGAGCGGTAAGCAAATAGTTCATCTCCAGGATCCGCTGTCAATGTGACATTCAACGTTGTCTCATTCACTTGATCAACAGCCCCGATCTCAAGTGATTCAATGCTTTGTGCAGTAAATGTCGGGTTATTGAGTACAAACCAGTCAGACGTTACCGTATACTTCTTACCAGGCTGTAAGGTCTTGCCTGCCGGAAGTCGGAACTTAGGCTCTTGCTTGCCGTCTGTAGATTGCGTAAAGCCAACATAGTTGACCGTCGTTTGCTCTCCATCTTCTGCTGTAAGAACAGCTTGTCTAGAAGCAAGGGACGAAATGATTTGCATCGTTTGTCCATTAAGCTTGTTGTTCTCATCCAGAACAACCGCATTAGCGCCACGACCGCCAGCGTAAGCCGAGATCAAATAGCCATAGTCGATGACACCATCCGTGCGGAACGACTCAACCTCAAACGTATCGGATGTTACTTGACGCACATTTTGAAGCTTGATCATCTCATCACTTGCCGCAACCTCAAACTGCTGCTTTCCTTTATAGTTCAAGGAATAGCTTGTACCTAGCTTCATCGTTTGTACTGGGATGATATACGTTGCAATAGCTCCTGTTTTGAGGCGGGGCTGGTTAACCAGCTTCAGTCCTTCACTGAAAGTGAAATTGGCGTTGGCTTGATCGGTTGTCTCATCTTCTAAAGTTAGAGGCGCCGAGAAAGTGACTTCAAATGTGATTTTATTGAGTGCCTTAATGGATACGATCTCAGCTGCTGAAGTGCGGATCGCTTGTTCTGAATAAACAAGGAGCCTCGCTGCTTCGCCGCGGCTTAGTTGTTTGCCGTCGATCTTCATACCTGCCATCCAGTATTGGACGGATTTCACATCACGCTGCAGTGCTTTGGCGATTAGATCAGCAGCTTCACCGCTGGAAGCCGGTTTATTAGGCTGGAAGCCTTGTGCATTGTCGAGCACTCCAGCAGCAACCGCTGCATTGACATAAGGGGTATACCATTTTTCTTTACCTGTCGGCGGGGTCATATTTAAATCAAGCGCGAGTACAATCATCTTGATAAGCTCGGCGCTTGTTACTTTATTCTCAGTGCGCATCGCACCATCTTGATAGCCGTTGAGCACTTTCTGACTAACAAGCTGCTGAATAACTTGCTCCAATGGCTGATCAAAGCTGGCTGCCTTAGCAGATTGAACTGGAAGCAATGCTCCTCCTCCAATAAGTACGGCTAGTGCTGCGATAGCTGCCTTTTGCTGCATCTTCTTCATCTTTCATCTTTCCTTCCCGTTATTAGAGTGATTACCTGTTCCTGAATCTATCTTAGGCGACCGCTCTAAACACGCTGAAAAGAAAGTATAAACAAACTATTAAAAGGACGATAACTTTTTACAAAATGAACTTAGACAGTAAAGCGGTAGCCCGCTCCCCAAACCGTTTCAATAAACTGAGGATTAGAAGGATCTGCCTCCAGCTTTTCCCGAATGCGGGAAATATGAACGGTCACGGTAGCGATATCACCATTAGAGTCCAGCCCCCATATTTTTTCAAACAGCTGGTCTTTACTGAATACCCGGTTAGGATTGGACGCCATAAATACAAGCACCTCAAATTCCTTGGCTGTGAGGAATACTTCCTGATCGTGCACAAATACGCGATGAGAGGAAGGATTAATCGTCAGTTCTCGAATGTGCAGGCTCTCATCCGGCTTCATTTTCTGACCGTTCTTAAATCGTTCGTACCTCGCCAAATGAGCTTTTGCTCTTGCAACCAGCTCATTAGGACTGAACGGTTTGGTTACAAAGTCATCTGCCCCAAAGCCAAAGCCGCGAATTTTATCCAGCTCTTCATTTTTCGCTGAAACAATAAGAATCGGCACATCCAGCCGCTCCCTGATTGTTTTGCAAATTTCAAAGCCGCTTATACCTGGAAGCTGAATGTCCAGAATAATTAAATCATAGTCCCCACTTAAAGCCAGACTAAGCCCTGCCTGCCCATCATCGCTTAATTCAGCCTCATACCCGTGCAGCGCAAAATAGTCCTTTTGTAACTCTGCAATATAAGGATCATCTTCAACAATTAATATCCGTGTCATGTCCATCACCGTCGATCTTCAAATATTTTGAGTGTAAATGAAATGCTGGTGCCTCGGCCAAGCTCGCTGCTTGCCGAAATCTTGCCTCCATGTCCTTCTATAATCTGCTGAGCAATCGCAAGGCCAAGCCCGCTTCCGCCAGCCTTCGACTGATTTCGGGAAGGCTCCACCCGGTAAAATCGTTCGAAAATATGAGGCAGATCTCCTTCAGGTATGCCAGGGCCATTATCCTTCATGGTAATGACCACATCCTCCGCTTGGTACTCAATGGCTATTGTGATTTGCTTAGGCTGCTGATTCATATATTTCAGACAGTTATCAAACAAATTCAAGATGACCCGCTTCAGCTTCTCACGATCGGCAAGAACGAACAAAGGCTGCTCGGGCATTTTCTCCCATACCAATTCGACATCCTGATCATGAAACTCAATGGACATCTCATCCGCAACATTGTATAGAAATGGACCTAGCTCTAATTTGTGAAAGGAGAACGGTTCTTTCTTCAAATCTAATTTGGAATAGAAAAGCAGCTCGTTAACGAGACGTTCCATATCCGAAGCACGAGTATAAATGGCATGTACATATTTGTTCAGCTTTTCTTCCGTATTCGTAACCCCGTCCCTAATTCCTTCCGCATAGCCTTTAATCGTTGTAATCGGCGTTCTGAGATCATGCGAAATGTTCGATAGCAGCTGTTTACGATTTTCCTCATAATGAATCTGGAGCTGGATCGAATCGTACAATCTTTGGCGCATTTGATCAAAGGTTTGAACCAATTGCCCAACCTCATCCTTCGAATCCGCCTTAAGCTCAAAGGTTAAATTCCCTTCCTTAATATGCTCGGCAGAACGTCTAAGTTGATCCAGTGGCTTAATAATTTTCCTCGTTACATAACGATATAACAAAAATCCGGTTAACAATAAAATAAGGACGAACAAAGCGATAAGAAGCGGAAGCAGCTTGCGTATAACCTGAGCAAACGGGCTTCTCTCGTGAAGAACAAAGATACTGCCCTTCTCATTCGTGCTGGAGGAGTAATAGAAATCAAATTTGGAATAGGAGAAAAACCGACTTCCAGCATTAAGCGTATTGCGAATCATATTGTTACCCATATCATAGCTAGGCAAAATAGCCAAAAGATCAACTTCACTAAGCGATGGCGCCGTATATAGAATCGTATCATTATCCCGGATAACTAAAGCGGCCTTTTCCATTTTTAACTGTGTGTTGTATTGCGCAAGCAGCTGTTTGTCTTTTAATTGTTCCGGGTCATTTTTCGCCAAATACTTAAGGTCAAGGAAGAGGCTTTCCTCTTCTTCGGACAACGGATGAAGGGAATAATGAATTTTATAGAAGTTGTGCAGGCTTCGAACATCACCGGTTACAGCAACAGACAGCAGATAAGACAATAATACAAATAAAATGACCGACACAATAACGACAGAGGTAAAAGAAAGTAAAAGTCTAAATCGTAAGGACAAGCCTATCACCGCACTTCTATGATTTTCTTAAAGTGTAAGCTAATTCGGATTAACCTAAACATTTTAGCAGAAAGGTGTAACAAGTCCGCAAACAACATATTAACAATTTATAAATTCGTGCAAATTCGCGCAAAAAAACCATGCGTCGCCGCATGGCTCATTCATTCGTATCCTACTCAGCGATTCAGTCTGTAGCCTGCTCCCCAGATCGTCTCAATCATCTCAGGCTTTGCCGGATCATTCTCAATCTTCTCGCGGATCCGGTTAATATGAACCGTCACCGTCGCGCTGTCGCCTGCGTAGTCATAACCCCAGATTTTCTCAAACAGCGCATCTTTGGAAAACACGATATTCGGATGTTCTGCCAAAAACAATAGAAGCTCAAACTCGCGGTTCGGGAACCGGATTTCCTGCCCCGCCTTGTACACCTTCCAGCTTCTCCGCAAAATCTTTAACTCACCAACGATAATCTGTTCCTCATTATCAGCCTTTCTTGTCGTACCAACCAGCCGTTCATAACGGCTTATATGTGATTTGACCCTTGCAACAAGCTCCGCAGGATCAAACGGCTTAGCAATATAATCATCCGCCCCTAGCCCAAGCCCACGGATCTTATCCATCGACTCCGTCCTAGCCGTAACCATTAGAATCGGGATATCCGTCTTGTCTCTTACTTCACGGCAAATATCATATCCGTTCTGCCCCGGAAGCATCAGATCAAGCAGGATCAAATCATAGGAATTATCCAGGATGGCAGTGACCGCCTGTTTCCCATCAGCAATGATCTCTGTCTCAAAACCGTTAATCTCCAAATAATCCTTCTCCAGCATTGCAATCTCGGTATCATCTTCGATGATTAATATTTTGCTCATGTTCCCTCTCCATCTGGCTCGGCAGTATCATTTCAATGTGAAGTCCGTTATCATTTGTCGCCGCCACTGTTCCGCCATGCCTGTCCACAATATATTTCACGATATAGAGACCTAGTCCGTTACTCTCACCGTTCTTCTGAGATCTTGCGCTGTCGCCCCGCCAGAACTGATCAAACAAATAAGGCAGATGATCGTCTGGCACTCCTCCGCCATTGTCGGCGAACATCAGATGTATCTGATTTTGCTCATGCCATACGGATATAGTCAGATGAATCGGCTGGACATTAGCGTATTTTATCGCATTCTCAATGAGGTTGGCCATCACACGATTCATCTGCTCCTCATCGATTCGAACAGGATAAGAACCAGGCTTCAGTTCGACTGATATGGTCACCATACTTTGTACAAGCTCCTCTTTACGAGCTAGTACATATTCATGAACAAAATCACCTAAGTCCCTTTCCTCAAGCAACAATGGAAGATTGCCCGTCTCCATGCTTGAGAAATAGAACAGCTTCCGAAGAAGCGCGTCCATGTCACAAGATTTCTGATAGGCTATCTGCAGATATCGCTCTCTCTTCTCTGGCGTATTCGCTACACCATCTTGAAGGCCCTTAATATAGCCTTTTATGGAGGTAAGCGGAGTACGCAGGTCATGCGATATGCCAGCAACCAGATCAACGCGAGCTTTCTCGTAAGCCTTATTTTTCTGCTGTTCATCTAAAAGATGCTCCTGCATGTGGTTAAACGCAGCGCTTACGGGAGCAAATTCATCATTCCCCTTATAGATTACCGGCCGTGATAGATCACCACTTTGAATCCGCTTAGCCCCTTCTGATAAAGCCTCCAGCGGTTGGAGGATCCGATGAGCCATTTTACGAGTAAACAGCTGGCTGAGCAGCACGATGACGACGATAACAGCGAGGCTGATGAGGACAAATGGCATCCAGAAATCAAGTAAGCTGCTGTCTCCGGTGCTATCTACGTCCTGCTTTACGGCGTACAGGGCATAACCCTCATATGACTTGGCAACAAAGGTGGTGTGTTGTAACCGTCCTGCCAATACATCATTCTGCAAATTTATATTTGTAAAACTTTTAATCATCTCATTCACTTCATCCTTAGAAGCAGTCAGTGAATGATAAAGGATTCGCTTATCCTGTAGAACAAGCAGGTTATAGCCATATTCAGTAAGCCGGTCATTCAGCAGCTCCCAATTCTTTTTGGAGGCCTCTATGCTGCTAAGCTGGTTCTCAGCCTGAAAAACTTTGCTGTCGAGCATCTCCTTGCCCCCGTCACCACGTACGGAATCCATTAATAGAAAGATTCCAAACACAGCAAGCAGGGAGACAAGTGAAAGAACCACTAACAAGGCACTCGAGACCATAATGCGATTGATGACTTTCATATCGACACTTCTTTCAGAAGACATATTCATTAGTTAGTGTATAGTATCAGATAGGTGTAAACAACAAAGTGAGAAGAGATTAACATTTCATAAACAAGTCACTGCGTATTCGAATGTTCTCTAGACCGCTGTTGCTCTTGGACTCATTGAATTAAGTTTTATTGGTGGGAGTCCAAGAGCAAAGGCGGGCGCTTGTGCTTATCGAGAATCATTCGATTACTCCGTTCCAAGTTTAGAAAATGTTAAAGAGAGAAGACAGAAAAATGGCGTCACAGGACAAATTATCTGTGACGCCATCTTTTTTATTTGAGCAAGGTGAGAAGCTCTGGCATTTCTTGGATACATACATCTGCTCCGGCAAGCTCGGAGTCGCGTCCATAGCCGGCATATGCACAGCCAATAGCGACAAGATTATTGCCTTTAGCTGCTTCTACGTCGGAAGAACGGTCGCCTACCATCCAGGCTGTCTTAATCTGATGATCGGCGAGCAGCTTCGCAACAAGATCAACCTTGCTTGCGGTCTGGAATTCTCCCGCGCTGTACAAGCCGTCGAATAGCTCCGCTATACCTTTGTAGCGAGCAACCTCTTTTACGTAAACTTCCAGCCCGTTACTTGCCACAAACAGCTTAATCCCCTGTTCCTTCAAGGTACGCAGCGTTTCAGCCGTTTGTGGGTACAGCACTCCTCTACCCGCTTCCAACTCTTCAAGCTCGTATTGCACCATAAGCTCATCTGCGCGCAGACGTGCTTCTTCTGAGCTCCCAGGCATCAGCTTCCGCCAAATATCCTCCAGCAGCATGCCTAGGCATCCAAGAAGATCATCTAGCGGAGGAGTCTGATCATAAAGCCCTTCCTCGCGTAAGGTACGGAATAAGCGCTCATGTACCGTCTCCAGCAAGGTAGCCGTTTCAAATAAGGTTCCGTCCATATCAAAGATTACGGCTTCTGGCCGTTCGAATGTTGTCGTCATGGCATTTCCCCCTTTAAAGTCTGCCATTATCATACTGGATAGGGGGATATGCCGCAACCTCAGAGAGCAGCTCTTCCACTCGAGTTCTCATTATTTATTGGATTCCATCCAGCCACTTCTCAACCTGCTCCGGATGGCCTTCTGCCCAGGCTTTAGCCGCTTCTTCCGGCGATTGGCCCTCTTGAATGGCAACCATCACTTGAGCCATATCGTCAGGTGTCCATGTAAATTGATCAAGCAGCTTGTAGGCATCTGCCTTATCGGACTTCAGATCTTTACGTGCTATCGTATGAATACTTTCAGCTCCGCCATAAACACCTTTTGGATCGTCCAAATACTTCAAGTCCATCTTGGCGAACATCCAATGCGGCGTCCAGCCTGTCACAATGATGGGCTCCTTCGCCTTATAAGCCTTCTGCAGCTCCTGAGCCATAGCAGCTGATGAGCTTTCAATCAGCTTCCACTTGTTATCCAGTCCATAATCCTTCAGCACCTTGTCGGTTGACTGCATAATACCCGCTCCAGGCTCAATGCCGATAATCTCATAGTCCACCAATTTACCTGTAGCTTCGTTATTCAAATCTTCGATCGAGCTTTCCTTCATATAAGAGGGAACAACAAGACCCGTCTTTGTTCCTTCCAGATTAGGACCTAGATCCTCAACGCTGCTGCCGTATTTCTCCAAATAGGATGCATGCGTTGTAGGCAGCCATGCAGCTACCATAGCATCCGCACTGCCGTCAGCCATTCCGGCCCACATTGGACCTGCATCAACTTGTAGAAGATCAACAGAATAGTCCAATTTTGATTCCAACACATATTTAACGACATTCGTGCTTGCAATTTCCGAGTCCCAAGCGACGTATGCGAGTTTAATCTCTTTTGAGTCATTTGCTTTCGAATTCGAACAGCCTGCAAGTGCTGCTGCCAATACAACAGCCGATAATGTAAATCCCCATTTTTTATGCAAAATGTTTCACCTCTAGCGTTTATTTTTTTTCACGATATGGTTAGACATCCGGTCTAATAAAATAGCCAGCACAACTATAGAAATACCAGCTTCAAAGCCGATGCCAGTCTTGGTCTGAGTAACAGCCCGATAGACATCCGCGCCAAGTCCTTGAGCACCAATCATCGAGGAAATAACAACCATAGATAATGACAGCATGATGGTTTGGTTAATACCCGCCATCATCGTAGGCAGCGCCATAGGAAGCTGCAGCTTAAACAGCTTCTGATTTGGCGTTGACCCAAAGGCATCGGCAGCTTCAACTAGTTCCGAAGGAACCTGCCTAATCCCTAAATTCGTCAGACGAATGGTAGGCGGCACCGCAAATATGATGGATGCAATAACACCTGGTACAACACCAAGCGAGAAGAAAGAAACCGCTGGTAATAAATAAACAAAAGCGGGCATGGTCTGCATCAAATCAAGCAAAGGAGTAATGATTCCTTGTAATAAGGAACTTCTTGCACACAAAATGCCAGTTGGCACACCAATGATGATGGATAACAGGGACGCCGCAAGAACAATAGCTAAGGTTTCCATGGCATGTTCCCAATACCCTAGATTCTCTATAAGCAAAAGCCCTATAAACGCAAAGGCAGCAACCTTCCATTTTCCAAGATACCAGGCTATAGCTGTTATAATCAGAATCATGATGATCGAAGGACTGAAGAGAAGAACATTATGTAGAAAATCAACGATGGAGCCTATAATCAGGCGTATGAAATCAAACAACGGGGAGAAATGATTTTCTAACCAGCTTTCTAACGATTCGATCCAATTACCAAGTGGAAGCTTCGGAATATTCACTTTACACCCCCTGCCTCAGGTATGGCATTTCCGGCAAGTGCGGCAAACACAGCCCCACGAATAACGATACCTAACAGCCGATTCGTGTCATCGGTTACAGCCAGTGGGATCTTAGAATCCGCCATAGGCTCAAATAATTCGTTTAGCGGAGTTGCAGGAGAAATAACCGGTAAATCCTTGATTAATATATCCTCTAACGGCAAGCCTTCTTTTAAGGCAGCAGAGGCAAGCTCAGCGGTTATGACACCTAGAAGCTTCTTCCCCTTATCGGTCACATACAAGCTCGATACCCCTTGATCCTTCATAATTTGAAGAGCTACACGAGGACCACGCTCGAGCATAATCGTTCCAGGTTTCCGCATAACATGAGCTGCGGTCAGCACCTTGGAAAGATCAACATCCTCTATAAATTTCTCAACGTACGGGTTAGCCGGATTTATCAATATTTCGTCAGGAGTGCCAATTTGAACAATAACGCCATCTTTCATTAATGCAATCTTGTCCCCAATGCGCAGCGCCTCGTCCAGATCATGTGTGATGAAGATGATCGTCTTCTTCATATTGGATTGCAGCTGCAAGAGCTCATCCTGCATATCCTTTCGAATAAGTGGATCAAGCGCGCTAAACGCTTCGTCCATAAGAAGAATATCAGGATCATTAGCTAGGCCCCTAGCCAGACCTACACGCTGCTGCATTCCTCCGCTCAATTGATCAGGATAGCTGTTTTCCCATCCGCCGAGGCCAACCAGCTGTAAGGACTGCTCAGCCATTTGCCTGCGGGCTTGCTTCTCCACTCCTTGAATTTCCAGACCATATTCAACATTTTGCAGTACCGTCCGGTGAGGAAATAGAGCAAACTTTTGAAACACCATCCCCATCTTTTTACGTCGGAGCTCTCTTAGTTCTGAGGAACTCATTTGCACGATATCCCGTCCCTCGAATAAGAGCTGACCAGATGATGGCTCAATCAAACGATTCAGCAGGCGGATTAAGGTGGACTTGCCGCTGCCGGATAAACCCATGATGACGAATATTTGTCCTGCTTCAATACTGAAACTAGCCTGGTTTACCCCTACTGTCATTTTCGTTTCTTTAAAAATCCTTTCTTTCGTCCATCCTTGCTTGAGGAACTGCATCGCTTGTTCCGGATGGTTACCGAATATTTTAGTCAGTTGTTTGGCTTCGATGATGGACATTACTTCCCTCCTAAAAAAAAATTGGCACCACGAGTGGCCGCCTTTTTGGCCACTTGTGGTAATTTTTACTTCGTAAGCATGAGTATGCTTTCAAGTACTGACGACAGTTTAGGCCTTTTTACCTTAATTAGTCAACACTAATATCCGTACGTAATGTACGTACAGTTTAAACTTTACGATAGGAATACTCCGGATCCCTCCTTTTTCCTCCTAAATGCATATGAAAATGAGCCCTTTACTTTTAATTTCAGATAAGCTTACAATGTCTATGAAGTGTAGCAAGGTGACCCAGGAGGCAATTATGGACGATAATTTAGGCGGCTTAACGCCCGAGCAATCGCGCGCGCTGCACACATCGCGACAGCGTGTGATTGACTCGATAGGAAAAAACATGGATCTATACGGCATAACATTATCAATTGGTCATCTTTACGGCTCTATGTATTTTCAGAATGAACCCATCACTTTGGACCAAATGAGCCAAACGATGGGGATGAGCAAAACATCCATGAGCACGGGCATGCGGACGCTAATGGATTTGAAAATGATCGAGAAGGTTTGGGGTAAAGGGTCTAGGAAGGACTTTTACGAGGTTGTACCGGACTGGTATCAGAACTTTACTGATTTCTTCTCTATTAAATGGCGGAAAGCTGTGGAGAGTAATATGACTTCGCTCGAGAAGTCATTAAAGGAGATTCGTATGCTTCAGGCATCCGATCCTGATAACAGCGACCTGCAGGAAATCACAACAATCGACGAGCAGAAAATTAATGATGCACTTAACTATTATCACTGGCTGCATCGTTTGATCGATGCTTTTGAGTCAGGAAAAATATTTGATTTTATACCAAAGGAAGAATAGCGCTCCTACAAAACACCCCTTAGCCTGCATCGGATGAGTAATCCGATGTAAGCTAAGGGGTGTTCCTCATTTTTAATCTAATCAATAGAGTTGTTTCGCTTAGCTGCTCTTGCTCTTCTGACGCAAACCTATGTCCGGAATCGTAAAAGCGTTACAACAGATAACTCGCAGGAAGGAATACTATACGAAGAAGTATGAGGATGTGCCAAAAGGAATTTGCGGGAGATAGCGATTATACCCTCTTTTTATATGCCTTCATTGCAAACACATAAGCCACAAGCATAATGCCAACACACCAAGCAAGCGCGATCCAGATGTCATTGCCCACCGGTTGACCCGACAGCAATGCGCGGATGGTTTCTACAATAGAGGTTACTGGCTGGTTTTCAGCAAAGACGCGAACGGCGGTAGGCATTGAATCGGTTGGCACAAATGCAGAGCTGATAAATGGCAGGAAGATTAGAGGATAGGAAAAGGCGCTCGCGCCATCGACTGTTTTTGCGGTAAGTCCAGCTATAGCTGCGACCCATGTTAAGGAAAGTGTAAATAGAGCGAGTATACCTGCTACGGCAAGCCAAGGCAGGACTCCAGCAGACGAACGAAAACCCATGAGGAGCGCTACAAGGATGATGACGAGAACCGATATGGCATTGGATACTAACGAAGTCAATACATGCCCCCAAAGCAAAGCGGAACGTGAAATCGGCATCGTTTGAAAACGTTCGAAGATGCCCTTTTGTACATCGGTAAACAATCGAAAAGCCGTGTAGGATATTCCACTGGCAATAGCCATGAGGAGTATGCCTGGCAGCAGGTAATTCACATAGCTATCTGTTCCGGTTTCAATGGCACCACCTAACACATAAACAAACAGCAGCATCATTGCGATTGGCGTGATGGTTACCGTAATGATCGTATCCATACTCCTCATAATGTGACGCATGGAACGTCCTAGCATGACGCTAATATCGATAAAGAAATGCTTCTTTACTATTTCTGTTTCCATTTATATGGCCTCCTTTTTACCGACTATTGCAAGGAAGATCTCCTCTAATGAAAGCTGTTTCTCCACATACTCTACCTTAGTCGTCGGGAACATCTTTTTAAGCTCCTGGAGTGTGCCGCTTGCGATAATTCTGCCTTCGTGTAAAATGGCAATCCGGTCAGCAAGCTGCTCAGCTTCCTCCAAATATTGTGTCGTAAGAAGTACTGTCGTGCCGCCATCGGCAAGCTCCTTGACGATCTTCCATACCTCGATCCGCGCCTCGGGGTCAAGTCCGGTGGTTGGCTCATCTAGAAAAATAATTTGTGGTTTTCCAACAATGCTCAAAGCAATGTCGAGCCTGCGGCGCATCCCACCGGAGTAAGTAGACACTCTGCGGTCTGCTGCCTCAGTCAGGCCGAAGCGTTGTAACATATCGTCTGCAACCTGACGTGGGTTCTTGAGGTATCTCAGCTTGGCAATCATGATCAGATTTTCGCGTCCAGTCAAAATTTCATCCACGGCGGCAAATTGCCCAGTCAGACTAATCGTCTGCCTCACTTGATCAGGTTTGAATGCGACATCAAATCCGTTGACGGCGGCGGTTCCACCATCCGACTGGAGCAGCGTAGTGAGGATTCTGACTACGGTCGTCTTTCCTGCCCCATTTGAACCGAGGAGTGCGAAAATACTGCCCTTTTCCACCTCGAAATCTACGCCCTTCAGCACTTGGAGCTGCTTGTAGGATTTTTGCAGACCTTTTACTTGAATCGATTTGGATTGCATCGGATTCCCTCCTAAAAAGAATTTGTGAACAGATTAAACGACCGTAACTTTAGACAAATCAACTTCCATGCCTTTTAGATGCGCAAAGGTCAGTTTATCCATCGTTGCACCGTCAAAGTTGATGGTTTTGAGCATGCGATAGTATTTCTTCGTCAACGTAAATCCAGGCTGGAAGGAAACATTCTTTAATGTAGCGCCTTTGAACGAAGCTTCGGTTAAAGCTGCTTTGTCGAACTTAACGCCGATAAACGTCTGTCCGTCAAAACGCTGCCCGCTCAGGTCGGAGAGCTTGAAGTCAACCCCATCAAATAAACAGCCTTCGAAAATCGTTTTTCTAAGATCGGTCAGTGTTAACGACACGTCCGTCAGTCTTACTCCTGTGAATTTGGCTCCATCAAGCCCCGACTTGCTGAAATTGGTACGTACAAGGATCGACTTATTGAAGCTTGCATTTGCCAGGTCAAGCGTGGATAGGCTGCAGTCCGTCAGATTCGCACCATCAAAATTAGATTCACGTACGTCGCTGCTCTTAAACGTACTGCCGGTCAAGTCAGCGCCTGAGAAGTCCGAACCATGCAGCGCACTGCTATTAAACTGTCCTTTATGAGCGGTAACGCCTGCAAAGTCGCTTTTCACAAGATTACTTGCGCTAAAGTTTGTCACGACTTGCCGCTCCAGCGAGCGGGAGAGGTTGGCTACCTCCATGATCGTTTGCTCGATGTCGCCAATCCCCTCAATCGTCATCTTAAATGCTGTTTCATCATCTTTGCCCTCAGCTTTGAGTTCAAGATATCGCTCCTGCAAATCGGAAAGCAGGTCAGCCTTTAATTCAGTAACGCTTTTCACCCCATCGTATGGCGTAAACACACTGTTCAGGTAATCAGTCAATTTTGGATTCATCATAATCAAATCGCTCCTTATAATAGGTTTTCTAACACGCGTTTTGCATACTCCCAATTGCTTTTGTTGCGGTCGTAAGTTTCTTTACCCTTTGCGGTAATCCTAAAATATTTGCGACGTCCGCCCTGTGATTCATCGCCCCAATACCACTCGATGTCGCCGTCAGCTTCTAGCCGCCGGAAGCTGGAGTACATCGTAGCTTCCTTTAGTTCATGCTCGCCATCCGAACGTTCGGCAATCAGCTTGACAATCTCGTATCCGTAACGATCCGCTTCGGACAAGAGCCTTAAAATCATCGTATCCGTATGTCCTCTCAGCAGGTCGGATGTGATTTTGTTCTCGCTCATGCAATCACCTCCATATCCGTATAATAAGGCATACTACCTCGACTGTCAAGGTACTATTTTGATTATAATACTCTACCTCGAATAATTCGGTGCATGCATAACAAAAAAACCGCGCTAGGCGCGGTTTCTTGGGGTGATGCTTATATACCAATGTCATAGGTGTAGGCAACAACTTATCCTTAAATCTAATTCACCAAGCGCGGCTGCAACATTCGATCCCAGTGTCGATGCTAGGCGATTGAAGTTGTTGTTACTATACTTGTCCAATCACCCACATGATGGTAATTTTCTCATGGTCCAGGCTGCAGTGCAAAAGTGAAGGAAACGGTTGTATTTATTTGTAATTTAGCATCAAGGGCATCATAAGAGACGACAACCATACCCGTTTCAAGATCATTAAGGAACCGTACACGACTAGGAGACTTGAAACCGGCTGCTTTCAACAAAGCTCTCATTCTAATTACTTTTTGATTTTTGGTTAACTCATTGTCACCGATAAGATCTTCGACTTTCTTTCGAAATGGTACGTCCTTAGCTAATTTCCTCGAAAGTCTGGCAATCTGTCGTAACGCACATTCTACAGTTAGAGCCATACCATCACTCCTTAAAAATAAGATAAAATAATCTATGCAAAATAGATCCAATGTGCTTGTACAAATATAATTAGCTGATTTATATCCTCATCAAGTCATGAATGTATCTTATGATTTTGATGATGGTTTCTTAGAAGAAAAAGGATACTTGACTCATATGATTGGATTTGCAACTACAAAAGAAAATACATTCGATGATTTAGAACAACTCTCTATTGAAGTGTCACGCTTCAAGAAACTACCGCTAAAATTTATTCTGAATGGTTGCCCTCTTCAGGTTAAATTTGGATGCCAGTAAAGAAAATAGTTAGTGCCCATTAGCTTAACAAAAAACAGCAGCCGGTTACCGGCTGCTGTCGAGTTATGTTGAATTAGATGTTACACCTTAAACACTTTCTTTGTACCTCAGTCTATTTGAGCAACGAATTCATTAACGGCTTGCGTAAATTGCTCGGTATGCTCAACATGCTCCATATGACCGCCCCGCTCGAACACTACGAGGTGAGATCCTGGTATCTTTTCTGCCAATTCTTTGGACCACCTTGGCCCGCAGTTGACGTCATATTCACCGACTAGAATGAGCGTTGGCGTGGTGATCGTGTGCAGGATATCTCGTACATCCCACTCATATGGCTGCCGGTTAGGGTCTCCGAAGAAATCGAGAACAACCTTCCATTTGTCTACTTTCTCCTTAACGCTCCAGTAGTTACCGAAGTATGCGGGCAATAAGCGGTGGAGAACTGCCAGAGCCGACTCTTTGTCTCTTACGTTTTTCGAATCCATCATAGCCTGCTTCGCATCTTGAGCTTCCGCGTTATCCGGCCAACGCTCTGCAAAGTTCTCAATTTGTTTGAATTGCTCCATATACAGTTCTGGCCCCATGGAAGGAGCACTGGATTGGAGGATTAGACCGCCAAGTTCGTTCGGGTAATCCAAAGCGTATTGAATGCCAACGCCGCCGCCATGAGCATGACCCAGGAAGTAATACTTTTGAGCTCCGATATGCTCGGCTACTTTATGTGCGAAATACGCATACCGAGACATACTATAGTCTCCGTCTGGCAGCATATCTGACTTACCTGTTCCTACAGGCTCTAAGTACACCATTGTCATTGTTTTCTCCAGCTCTGGCATCTGCAGATACTTCCAGTGAAATCCAGGCCCTCCCGAATGAACCAAACAAACGGGGCCGTTGCCAGCTACGTGATAAACTTGACGCACGCCGTCGATGAAGATTTCATGTTCTCCAGCTGACAATGGGTGTTTGATCTCATAATTAGATTGATTCATTCTTAAATTCCTTCTTTCTTGGTTAATTATTTTCGAAAGCAACCTTGAATATAGATCCTGTAATAATAGTCACCTCGTGACCGCGGCGAATAAGGTCTTTTGCTATGGCATCATGGGAGCGACGTGTCCATACAAGTGTAATAGGAATGATAACTTTTGTTGTAATTAAGCCTCTTTCTTTTGTCCTTTTTTACCTGCGCAGTAATGAGATCGATCATTCTCATAATGGAACGCCATCAACGTTTTGTCAACGTATCTAGCGCAAACTTAATATTTCATAAATTCTTCCTGTTAGTAATTTTATGTTTAAAAAGAATCTCCGCAGATAAAAGTGGCTTCATCAGATAGCAGATACTTCCATAGCCATACTTGACGCTTAAAGAATAATCGAAGATGATTGTTCTCCTATTACATTTAACTCCCAATTGCGCAGCAGCATTGCTTAAATTTTTGACATTGTTCAGAGGATAGAGAAATAAAGGTTACCCATTGCCTTATACGGCAATGGGTAACCTTTATTTACGATTTGATTACTTTATCGGTTGAATCGGATTGCTCTGTAAGATGTCTTCTACTTCTTGGTAGCCATCAGGGTAGGCAAAGTTATAGCGCGCCGGTAGTGCGAACACGTATTTTTGATTACGCGTCAGTTCTCTTGGACCGGTAGGCGCTGCGCCGATGAAGAATTTCTCCTGCTGAAGCTCGTTCCATTGGTGGATAGTAAAGACGAGAATAGGGATATCCTGTCTAGGCTGTTCAGCGGTCCATTTGGGATGGCGGATGCTGAGTTCCGCACCACTTTCTACGACCTTAGCTCCTTGCGTACTGCCTGCAGAAAGACCTTCCCATTTGTCCGTTACGATCGTGTACCCTCTCCAACTATCCGGCAGCGTGAAACGGAAGCCATATTGAGTATTCTCATAGACCGTATGGTTTACTTGACCAGTTTGTCCACCGACTGGGCTCATCGATTGAATCGGATTGCTCTTCAAGATGTCTTCTACTTCTTGGTAGCCATCAGGGTAGGCAAAGTTATAGCGCGCCGGTAGTGCAAACACGTATTCTTGATTGCGCGTCAGTTCCCTTGGACCGGTAGGCGCTGCGCCGATGAAGAATTTCTCCTGCTGAAGCTCGTTCCATTGGTGGACAGTAAAGACGAGAATAGGGATATCCTGTCTAGGCTGTTCAGCGGTCCATTTGGGATGGCGGATGCTGAGTGCCGCACCACTTTCTACGACCTTAGCTCCTTGCGTATTGCCTGCAGAAAGACCCTCCCATTTGTCCGTTACGATCGTGTACCCTTTCCAACTGTCCGGCAGCGTGAAACGGAAGCCATATTGAGTATTCTCATAGACCGTATGGTCTACTTGACCAGTTTGTCCACCGATTGGGCTCATCGGTTGATTGCTTCCATTCCTTGGAGTGTCGTTGGATAAAGGCACAGAATGGTGATGCGGAGCAAGGTGGACGTATTGGAACGCGTTAAAAATCATCTCAGCGGCATGCGAGCGAGTAATCGCCGCTGTTCCGTTAACCTTTACACCATGATTCGTTCCGTTTGCGGCCACTACAGCTGGCACAGATACGGCAACCACCGCTACCAGCAGCAGTGATGCAGCTCGCTTGTTCATTCTTTTCATCAACAATTCCTCCTCAAAGATCTTATGATTCACTACCCTGAGTGACTGAGAGACGACATCGCTCACGACTTTCGTAAATTCCTGCTGATTCTCGACATTGTTCTGGTATAGATATAGAAGGCGAAAAAGATCCGCTAAAATTCAAAAAGTAAAATTATAGACCCGGATACGTAATATTATATTTTTCGGATACTTGTATGAGCTTCTGGAGAAACTCAGGATGAGGGGGATTCATTTGGGCTTCCATCCCCTCCACATAAGGTGTGCCTAATTCCTTTACAAAAGAATCAAACCCTGCGGGGTAGGCCGTAACTAAAAAACGAGCTTTTTGGGACTTCACCTTAAAGGTGTGTGGAATGCCGCGAGGGGCGAAGACATATTCTCCGCTTTGCACAAAAAACGTGTCATTCCCAAGTGTCATCTCTAACTCTCCATCGAGTACGTAGAAAGATTCATCTTCGTTTCCGTGGATATGAAGCGGCGGGCCATCATTCTCATTAACCGAACAATGCACGACACAAAATTCCCCGTTTGTGTCTTCCCCGCTTACCAAGATGGAATTAATGTCGGTAAGGAATAAAAACGTATTATCACTTTCTGGCTTCCGGTGCATCTTTCCAGCTTTGCTTTGATTACTCATGGTTCGTCCCGGTCTCCTCTTAGTTGTCGATTTTTTTACCTGCGCAGTAATGAGATCGATCATTCTCATAATAGAAACTCCATCAACCTTTGTCAATGAATCTAGCGCAAACTTAATATTTCATAAATTCTTCCGTTAGTAATTTTGAACGTAAGAGAAATCAATAATAGCGATTGTTCAAATGAGTTGGAATTCATTGGTACTTTTCTAGCATATTAAGAAACTTGCTGCCTGTGAGAGTTGGGGTTCCTGCATTAAGGCGGAAAATTTCATCTGCCCCCTGTTTGTTAATGCCAGGATTTGTTGTGAAGAATAGAGTAACACCTGCATTTTTCTCAATCTGCTTTACTGTCGGGTTATAGACACCATACGGAAACGCGATCAACTGGAGGGTGTTACCAAGCTCTTCCTTTAATCGTTTTTCTATCAATTGTGTATCCTCTTCAATACGAGCTTTGTATTCAGCATTAGTCTCAACACGGCCCTTTTCAGGCAGATAGATCGGATTGCTTAGCATAGGTCCCATTTTATGACCAACTTGATCAAAGGAAGCATAGTTATGTTGATTATAGGTATGGCTATAGAAGCTGAAGCCTTCTGCTTTAAGCTTGCGCATCGTATCCCAGGTTAGATGTTTCGTGTGTACGTTTTGCTGGTCACTGCTCGATCCAATAATAAAGTGAGTAGCGGTAAAATTATATTTTTTTAGAATTGGAACCGCATATTGGTCAAAACTTTCGTACCCATCATCGAAAGTAATAACTACCGCATTGTTTGGCACCTTAATTTTGTTCTGCATAAAGTCCACGAATTGCTCTACGCTAATTACCTTATAACCATTATCCTTCAAAACCTTCATATGATCATTGAAACGGCTCGGGGAAATGGTTGCGCCGCTTTCCTTCACATCAATATGATGATACATGAGTACAATAACTTTATTCTTGTAATGAATCGGTTGGTTACTAGTTGTTTGTACGGGTTGGTTAGTATCCCTCACAGGTGCAGCTGCCTCGAGTTGATATTGGTGCACCGACCAGGTAATCACGATGGCAATCACGAACAGCGCACTTATAATTTTCATGTTCAAAACTTATTCCTCCTAGATGAACTCAATGAATGCAGTGCGTTTCTTACTGTATTAGATGTTACTCATCGTTACTCCCAGCCTCCTCTTTGTTGTCGATTTTTTAGCTGCGCCGTAATGAGATCGATCATTCTCATAATAGAAACTCCTTCAACGTGTTGTCAACGCATCTATTGCAAAATTAATATTTCATAAATTATTCCAGTAAGTATTTGTATATTAAAAAATATAGTATTTTCAGCTTATTTAAACCTGGGACTTTTTTGGATTAAAAGGTCTAATAAGGAGTAATTAGGTTATTATTAGTTATACTTTAAATTGTTCATGATCGATCTTTTACCGATTGTTCTAATATGATAAAATCGTTCTAAAGAGGTGTAGACGATGACAAGAAGCAAAGAGTTCGATGAGAGAGAAGTACTTTTAAAGGCAATGTATTTATTCTGGGAAAAGGGTTATGAGAAAACCTCGTTGCAGGACCTTGTTACGCATATGGGGATACATCGCAGAAGCCTGTATGATACTTTTGGCGATAAGCATAGCCTCTTTGTAAAGACGCTGGAACTGTACGATAAACACAAAACAGCAACTATAAAGGCAGAAGTAACACGCGGACGTTCGGCGAAACAGGCCATTCGTTTCATCTTTGATTTGCTGATTGAAGTGAACGACGATCGACCGTTAGGCTGCCTATTTGTGAATTCTGCGACCGAACTGGCTTTGAGGGATCCGGAAGTACGCGAAATAACAAACGAAAGTTTTATTAACGGGGAGAAAGTTCTGGTAGACATCATTCAAAAAGGTCAGCAGTCGGGCGAGATTCCTATTGATAAGGATGCAAAAATACTTGCGGCTAGTCTGCAGACTACATTGATTGGATTAAGAGTATTAGTTCGAACGTCCACTGATAAAGAGAGGCTGCATCAAATAGCAGATACTTCTATAGCAATGCTTGAGGCTTAAAGAATCCTATACGGCGATTCTTAAGTCTACACAATAACTTGATGATAATAATTAAAGAAAAATAGGAACTCGAGTCCTGTTACACGTTTGTTACCGAGGATTGCTGGGGATGTTTTTCAATAGCTCTTCAAAATGGTGCTGAAGGGATTAAGCAAGAGCATCAAGTCAAAATTAAAAGGCATGAGCCCGGTACAATACCGAGCTCATGCCCAACAGGTTGCTTAATCATATTCATATTGTCTAACTTTTAGGGGGCACTTCATCTCCGGCTGCTGTTGTGTCGTATTACACTTTAAAGACTTTTTTCGTTCCCCAGTCGGACTTGATCATCTCCACGGCTTCCCTGAACCGGAGGGAGTGGACGATCTCGCGTTCGCGCAAAAACTTCAACCCGTCCTGCAAATCAACGTCATCCGTCATATCAATGAGCCATTGATAAGTCGCGCGCGCCTTCTCCTCGGCAGCGATATCCTCGTATAAATCCGCGATCGGATCGCCTTTAGCCTGAATATATGCCGCGGTCCATGGCACACCAGATGCATTTACATACATCATTCCGTTGTCATGATTGACAAAGTTCTCTCCAAGCCCCGCTTCCTTCAGCTGTCTTGGCGTCGCATCCTTCGTCAGCTTATACACCATCGTTGCGATCATCTCAAGGTGGGCAAATTCCTCCGTACCGATATCCGTGAGCAGACCAATTACTTGATCTGGGATTGAATACCGCTGATTCAAATAACGAAGCGCAGCAGACAACTCGCCATCGGCTCCACCGTATTGCTCAATTAAGAATCTGGCCATCATCGGGTCGCATTTGCCTACCCGTACCGGGTATTGCAGCCTCTTCTCATATAACCACATCCGTATGGCTCTCCCCTTTCCCTAGTGAAAGTTTAACCTACACCAATTCCTGCCTTATACCTGCCAAGGCCATGGGCTTTCTGACCACTGCCATGGGTATTTGGAAAAACTGTTACCGTATTGTAACGTTGGTCCGTACAAGCTTTCAAATTGCTGCCTGCACTGATGCAGTTGCATGCCAAGCTGATTAAACTGCTGAATCGCCTGCGCATCATGCGGATGGGTATCCAAATATAAGGTCAATTCGACTAGAGCAAATCCAACCGCCTGCAGCTCCTCCAATTTACGATAATATTGTTCATCTAGAACAATGCTCAAAGGATTCGACCTCCTCAAAAGAATTGTCACACAATTAGCCATCTTCATTTGGCTAATTGTGATAATTCTTACTTCGAAAGCATTAGCTTAAAGAATTATCACCCAAGTGGCCATTCTGGCCAGTTGTGTGAATTCTTACTTCGTAAGCATGATTTTTACACTGATAATTCTAACTTCGTAAGCATTACAAGTAATACCTAGATTGATAGGAGCTGTATAAAGCAGGCCAAAGTGTTCCTCTCCTCAGCGCCTCATGAATCGAATATTGGGGTAGTCCCTGCGGCTGATAATTAATGAACTGATTTGGCGGTACGACGTATGTTTTTAATTTCATCGGCGGACATGGATCACATGGACCAATAAAAGGTACATAGGTATGAACCTGATTTAACGGATTCACATTATTTGCGGTTTTGTACTCCGCATTCTCCTTTCCGTATGACACGTTCTCCACCGCTGCTGTATTCTCGACGGGAACGTTATTGGCGGCTTTGGCGTTAATTGCAGCATTAGCGCTGTTCTCTGCTTGGACCGCCATGTTGGCATTGTTCTCGGCACGGGCATTTCTCTCGGTGATCATCCAGCTATCCCTCCCTGACATTCAGGCTTCTCCTATTCATTTTATGCCTGGTAGGGCTTATCTCATCATTACAATTTCACAAAAAAAAGGTCCGGCAGCGAAAAAACCCACTGCCGGACCAAAAGTATTATAATTTAATGTTAATTTTGAACAATCCTGCCTTGCGGATCGCCATGTAGATAATAACAACAAGAGGTCCCAAGAACACCCCTATAACACCTACAAGCTTAAATCCGACATACAAGCTGATGAGAGCAGATAATGAACCGATACCAACTGCATCGCCTAATATTTTCGGCTCAACAATCCGGCGGAATACGGTCATGAACAAGAACATGACGTACAGTCCGATTCCGGCATATAAGTTACCTGTGACAATTAAATAAGTCCCCCAAGGCACAAGTACCGTACCTGTTCCTAGGATTGGCATAATATCAACGATAACGATGAGCAAAGCAATAGCGAGCGGATACTTGATATCCAGGATCAACAATCCAATAAACGAAATGATGTAGGTCAATGCGCTAAGTATAATTTGCGAGCGTAGAAAGCCAAAGATCGATTTCTTCAAATTATCCAATACTTCATTCACCTGAGGCCGAGATTTCTCTTCGAATAGGGTCAGGAATGTTGCTTTCATCGTATTCAAGCTGTATCCGAACATATAGACAGCCACGAGGAAGACGATGAAGAAAATGAACATGCTCGGAATACCTGAAGCGAAGGAAATGACGGAGGAAGATACGGTCCCAACCATACCCGTGAGCGACTTACTCATATCGGTCAGCCAATCTTCGATCTGGCTTACCGTATCCGGTGAGAAGTTAGCGTAAAGCGATCTAGCGTTCTCAATAAGGTCAGTCACATAATCACTGGCATCTCCAACGTAATTAGGCACCTTTTGTGAAAATGCGATAAGCTCAGCGACAACCTTTACCCCAAGCAAAGCCATCAGCCCAATTAATATCACCGTGAATATACTGCTTGAAATGGTCGAAGCGACTAGACGGTTTGTCTTCAATCTGCGGCTAATAAACTGTGTAAGCGGTTCTAGAAAGATAGCTACTACAAGTGCCAGAAGAAACGGTGCCCCTACTGTAAACAGCATATACAACAGGAAAAGCCCAACCCCAAGCATGACTAACGTTTTAATCGACACTTTTGCCTAGTCCTCCTTTCTCATAGAGATATGAGGTAAACCTATGTATGAGGGGCCATCACTTTCGAAAGTTAGCGTCCACTATAGCATACGCCCGTTCGAGAAAGTAATGTCCCCTTTTCCATCATAAATCGTTAAAGAATTGCCTTTTTCTGGTGGAAATCAACTTCATTGTAGTACATGTCCTTCACCAGCAGATTTGGACCACAGCATGCGGCAGCTGGACAATGACAGTTCACACTACGAGCCAGCGAGTGATCAAGCCAGCGATCGAACAAATCATCCAGCTTCTCGCCCTCGATATTGCCGAAAGCAGGTACATCCGAGAAGTCAGTCACGAACACTTCTCCGGTAAACAAGTTCACATTAAGGCGATTACGGCCGTCCGGATCATTGCGGACCGTCACATTTGGTTCAGCAGCAAGACGTTTGAGCAAATCTCTCTCTTCTGGATTTTCACTGCAATGATAGAACGGAAGGGTCCCAAACAGCATCCAGATGTTTTTATCTCTTGTATCAAGCAGCCGCTCGATGGCTTTCCGCATATCCTCTCTCGATAACACGGGAAGATCCTTCGCGAACGAGCTTGGATACATCGGATGCACTTCATGACGCTGACAGCCCATCTCCATAATCAGCTTATGGATCTCAGCAATTTGACTATGAGTCCGATAGTTGATCATCGATTCAGCTGAGACAAGTACTCCCGCATCACTTAAACGCCGTGCATTGTCGATCATCCGGTCATACAGCTTAGCGGCTGCATCACGAGACACATGATGGCCAGCTTTCGCAAACCCGATTTGATGGAAATCATCAGCGTTCGTATAGTTGAAGGAGATATGCATGACATCCAGATAAGGAGCAAGCTGCTCATATCTGCTGTAGGGTAAAGTAACATTCGAATTAATCTGCGAACGAATGCCCCGGCTTCTTGCATATTGAAGGAGCGGAACCATATATTCCTTGACTGTCCGATCCGAGAACGACGGCTCTCCGCCTGTAATACTAATCGTCTCCAAATATTTCACTTCATCAAGACGTTTGATCATAAGCTCCAAAGGAAGCTTCGCTGGTTCCGTCATCACAAGCGTATCGCCAACGGCGCAATGCTCACATCGCATATTGCAAAGATTGGATACGGTCATCTCGACACTTGTCAACGTATGCCGGCCAAATTGCTGCAAGGAACGAATCGGATCCCACGGATCATTATGAGGAGATAACGGATTGGATGGTTGTTGTAATGCAAAGTCTATTGAATTCATTAATATCAGCACCTGACTTACATGGTTAGAATGGGTATAGCTTATACCATTGTAATGTTCGAAGGGTAAGGAAGCAAATGAAAATAGGTATAAAAACCGAAAAAGGAGGCACAATAGCCCCCTTTTCCATCAATTATGTCTATCATATTCCCGATGCAAGCCCTACACTGGACTTCTCACCATTTACACCAACAATCATGGTGCTTAGCTGCTTCGACATATCAATCTCATATGGTGAAGCTAACGCCTCACCAGCTTCATTATATAGCATACGGACAATTGGACGATGTGGATATGAATGGTTAAAGTCAACCACAACTCCTGTCTCTCCCGTGTGAATTTGTACAGTAATCCCGATTGGATAGATGGCCACCTTGTCTCTGAACAGCTGTACCATGTGCTGTTCATACAACGTCCCCGTTCCTGCATACAGCAGTTCAATCGCTTGATGCGGAAGCATTGGCGACCGATAGATCCGGTTCGTCGTCATCGCATCATAGGAATCAACAAGACCAATCCACTTGGCAAAATCATGTATCTCATTTCCTTTGATGCCACGTGGATAACCACTGCCATCAACCCGTTCATGATGCTGGAAGGCGCAATGGGCCACGATAAGCGGCATATTGGGCTCATCTTTCAGCAGTTCAAAGCCGATCTTCGCATGATTCCTCATCATTTGAAATTCATGATCGGATAATGATCCGGGTTTCTTGAGAACATCCATCGGAATTTGCGTCTTCCCTATATCATGCAGCAATGCCCCCATGCCCAGCTTCATCAGTTCATCTCTGGAATAACCAAAGGCTGAACCCAGCAGAGTCGTATAGACGCATACATTAAGCGAGTGTTGATAGAGATAGTCATCAACAATCCCCATGTTCATCAGCATAATCATCGCATCTTTATGATTGGACAGGTCATCAATAATCATATTCATCATCTGCTTGAAAGGCTGTGCGATATACGGATAAGGAGCGCCCTTCTTCTGCTTGGGCAAATCCATCATCGCTCGGAAATTAGTCTTAATCTCCTTCAAGGCCAGACTAATCGTATTCTCGCTAATAATCTCCGGTATTACGATGTCATCGGTCCTCGGATCGCTAATAAACACAAAGTGAATACCATATTGCTCCAGACGGACAATATGGCGACTGGTTAATTCGATGTTTTCTCCTAAGAGGACTAAACCGTCGCCCGAGAAAATTTTTTTGGCAAGTCTCATGCCAGGCTGGCATTGCGATATAGGTACCAAGCGCATGTTCTCGATCCTTCCCCTTAATACTATGTCTATAATTAACATCGGACAAAACTAGCCGTATTGTTAATGTAAGGGATAAATTAACGCTTGGCAACCATTTTATACTAAATTTTCGACAATATTCTCCATCTTTCTTGGTGGCAGCGTGGAATCTCATGACCTTGCTTCAGTTCATTTGCCAGCAGATCACGGATAAACTCAGGTAAATAGTAAGAAACTCCCGCCGCTTGCCCTAGCGATAAATACCCGATATGGAAGGTAAACATATCGATGCAGCCAACAACATATTCTCGGTCGTTTGCAAGCGGCTCACCATTAACAACAATCGACACGATTCGCTGCAGCTCCGGAAGCGCAGGATCGTACTCTACAACCATACCATCTAGCGCAAGTGTACCAAGCACTTCACCACGGAAGCCGTAGCCTTTTATCCTCATGCCGGTAAAAGACGGCAGCAGTGCCTCTTCGAGCGCTGCTCGTATATTCGCGCCGCTGAGCAGCATGCGGCACGGGTTGATCGGCGACGGACAGAGGGCATGTAACTGCCCCTCTGTCACGTCGCCCTGCTGCAGGCCGCCAAGCAGCTGCCCCGTATTCACGATGCCGATCTCGGCATCGGTATGGCGGCGCAGGCCGGCGGCCAGCAGGTTCCCGAGCGGTGATTCCCGCTCGGGCAGGGCGGGCAGCGGCGCATCCAGCCGGGCAATCACCCGGCTGAGGCGCCGCTGGCCCGCCTCGCGCCAGCCGCCGATAATAGCGGCGGCGGCTGGCTGCTCCGCATATGCGGCCATGGGTACGCATGATGCGCGAATAATCGGCCGCGTGTCCATCTTAATTTCCACGCGGCCGATCTGCTCACCATATTTCCCCGCAGCACAAATGTAGGTGTCGCCGATAATAATCGGCTCCTCCAATAAATGATGCGTATGTCCGCCCATGATCAGATCGATACCGGCAATTTTCTCCGCCATTTGCTTGTCAACGTTAATCCCCAGATGCGACATCACGGCTATGACGTCAACGCTGTCTCTAAGCTTGGCGACTTCTGCTTCGATCGCCACAAGCGGATCGGTCACATCCCAGCCCAGCAGCTCGTAAAAATCCGTATAGCGTGCTGTAGCCGCAATAAGACCAATCTTGATGCCGCCCTTCTCGATCACCGTACTAGGCAGCAGCCACTCGGGCAGCCTCCCAGTCTCACGCTCCAGCATATTAGCAGCAAGCACCGTAAACTTTGCCTCGTAATACACTCGCTCAAGCGTTGTCTTGTCATACGTTAGTCCTTCATTGTTACCAAGCGTTACAGCATCATATCCAGCTTCGTTAAGCAGCTCAATATTCACCATGCCGTCGCTGCCTTCCGTCTCCAGCCGTATGCGGTCCATATGATCACCGATATCCAAGCAAAGGAGGTGACCGCTGCCGTGAACAGAACGCTGCTCATCAATATAAGCGGCCATTCTCGCTGCATTCTCAAGACGGCTATGAATATCGTTGCTGTGAAGAATGACAATTGGTCTGTTAGAGAATGTCATGCTGACCTCCTTTTTCACCCTGAAATAATCTGTCCATTACCCGCCAATTTGAGACATCCGCCGGTCAGTTGGCGTATGGGTTAACGCCTCATCCGCCAGCTTAGCCGCCATTTCATGATTCTCAGGCTTAAGATCCATCGCTCTATAGAAAATGTTCCGCATAGCTTCCGGATCACCAAGTGCATCCTTCACATTCAGTTCATCCACCCAGTAGAGGCATGGCTTCATGGAACCGTCTGCCGTCAAGCGAAGCCGGTTACAGCTTTTGCAGAAATGATCACTGACAGGATGAATAAGTCCAAACGACCCTCGGCCACCTTCCATGTGCCAGTCATCTGATGGGCCATTACCTTTTATATTCAACAGTCTTGTAATCGTATATCCTTCACGCTCTGCCGTCTCCAGGACATGTGACAGAGGCAGATAGTGGTTACGCCAATTATCGTCAGCGTGGCCAATCGGCATATATTCAATAAACCTGACATGCATCGGCTGCTCGTATGCAAGCTTCAGGAATGCTGCAATTTCGTCCTCATTAATCCCCTTAAGAAGCACGCAGTTCAGCTTAATAGGCGCAAGTCCTGCTTTGCCGGCTGCTTCTATGCCCTCAATAACCCGTTTCAGATCACCTCTACGGGCAATAAACTTAAATCGTGTTGGATCTAAAGTATCCAGACTAATATTTACCCGGTTCAAACCTGCATCCTTCAAAGCCTCGGCATATTTGCCTAGCAGCATGCCATTGGTCGTCAAAGCAATATCATCGATACCCGGAATCGCCTTCAGCCTGCGGATCAAGCCGTCCAGGCCCGGGCGTACAAGTGGTTCTCCGCCTGTAATACGAAGCTTGGAGATGCCTAGTTCCGCCGCTGTCTGCACAACCTCAACAATATGGTCATAACTCAGCAGATTACTAGCGTCCTCGAACTCCATCCCTTCCTCTGGCATGCAGTACAAACAACGCAAATTGCATCTATCCGTAACCGAAATACGCAAGTAATCGTGTTCTCTCCCGAAACGGTCCATCAATGGGGGCATGCCTCTCACTCCTTTTCTCTTCTACTAGAATAACATTTTTCACATGATTATGGTATGCTAATACGGTGTTTACCCTTAACTAATGAGAGGTTATCTGCCATGACATATACTTGGACTATTCAACTATTCGCCGGACTCTCGGACCGATTCGGAAGTCCCATTATCCATATCGAGACGGACACACCTTCGGTGACTGTTAGCGAGCTAAAACAGCTGCTTGCAGCGAAGTTTCCGGAACAAGCCGATCTCGTACGTATTTCCTTTGTCGCATGTAACCAAACTTATGCTTCTGATGATACGATCATTCAAGCATCTGACGAGCTTGCTGTCCTGCCACCAGTATCTGGAGGCGAGCCTGAAGAGAATGAAGATACACCAGACTGTACATCCGCTGACGGCCGTTACGTCATTACGAAGCATCCCCTGACCTCAGATGAAGTGCTGGCTAAAGTAATCGTACCTGAGCATGGTGCGTCAATTGCTTTCGTCGGAACGACGCGGGAATGGACGCAGGGACAACGTACGATTCGTCTGGAGTATGAAGCCTATGCTCCAATGGCCGTTCGTACGATGGAGCAAATTGGCGAAGAGCTGGCTCAGCGCTGGCCAGGCACGTTAACCGCGATCTCACACCGGATTGGTGTGGTCGATATCGCAGAGACAAGTGTTGTCATCGCCGTTTCCTCCCCACATCGGGATGCCTGTTATGATGCTAGTCGTTACGCTATTGAGAGACTAAAGCAAATCGTCCCGATTTGGAAAAAAGAAATTTGGGAAGATGGCTCCGAATGGAAAGGGCATCAGCAAGGAAGCCCTTGGAATCCGATTCAGTCATTATCCAATTAATGGATTATATTACAGTATTCGCTGTAAAATGGGGCTGAGAGTATAGGACAATAGTCACGAATTAACTTCCCTCTTATTGCCATACTAATCATTCATTGTTACTATTACTTCATACATACCGTTCATAAATAACTATAGAGGTGCAACGATGAGGGTGCATATATCGGATTTAAAAAAGGGAGATATTTTGCTCAAGGATACCTTTAACGGATACGGCCTGCATGTGTTATCCAAAGGCACAATCCTGGAGCAAAAAGATATTGCCAAGCTGTTTCAACATCAAGTTGACTATGTTGATGTTGAGAACCGGACAACTACAGAGCAACCTGTTCATCGCACATTAGAAACCTCAGTTCATCCCAAATGGCTGCCCAATGTGCGGCCTGATTATGAGAATGCAGTCAAAGGCTTCGAGGAATTATTCCTAAAAGCAAACACCGGTGGAATCCTCAAGCAAGACGAGGTTGCAGCTGCCTTCCAGCCTCTCCTGAAAAATTTCCAAATGGAACGCGATGTCGTTTCCATGCTTCTGCTCTTAAATACAGCAGATGATTATACCTATCAACACTCCGTTCAAGTGGGCATGTTGTCCTACTACTTAGCTTCATGGCTTGGCTACAGCGAATTGGAAGCGCTTGAAATCTCGAAAGCCGGGTATCTCCACGATATTGGCAAGAGTAAAATTCCAGACAGCATACTGAATAAGCCGGCTTCCTTAACCGATGAAGAGTTTGAAGAAGTAAAAAAACATACGCTTTATGGTCATGACATTATTCTTAACTCTTTCGAAAATCAATCGCCTTACCTTGCGATTAGCGCCCTACAGCATCATGAACGTAATGACGGAAGTGGTTATCCACATGGCCTTACTGGTGAGCAGATTCATCCTGTCGCCAAAATTACAGCCGTCGTAGATATTTACAGTGCCATGATCTCGGAGCGTGTCTACAAGAAGAAACGTGACTTGTTCTACGTTCTGAAGGAATTACACAAGATGAGCTTTAATGAGCTTGATGCCCACACAACACATACCTTTATTAAACATATGATTCCTAACTTTATTGGCAAAAAAGCAGTACTTGAATCTGGTGAAGTTGGTACAATCGTGATGACACATCCAACCGAGTTTTTCCGTCCGCTTATCCAGATCGGCGACCGCTTTATTGATCTTACCGTTGATCGTCAGTATGAGATCAAAGAAATTATCTTCTAATCTTCCAGCTAATAAAACAACAAAAATCCCGTCCTGTTGGACGGGATTTTTTGTTTGCCATCAAATATCGATTAACCGATCGAGCCTTCCATCTCAAACTTGATGAGACGGTTCATCTCAACCGCATATTCCATCGGAAGCTCTTTCGTGAATGGCTCGATGAAGCCCATTACGATCATTTGTGTTGCTTCAGCTTCGGAAAGACCGCGGCTCATCAGGTAGAACAGTTGATCCTCGGATACTTTCGATACTGTTGCTTCATGCTCAAGCGTAATATTGTCGTTCATGATCTCGTTGTAAGGAATCGTATCGGATGTCGACTCGTTATCGAGGATGAGCGTATCACACTTGATGTTTGATTTCGCGCCTTCGGAGTTACGTCCAAACGATGCGAGACCACGGTACGTTACTTTACCGCCGTGTTTACTGATCGATTTCGATACGATTGTCGAAGTCGTGTCAGGTGCCAGGTGAAGCATTTTCGCGCCTGCATCCTGGTGTTGGCCTTTGCCTGCAACAGCGATGGACAATACCATACCTTTTGCGCCACGGCCTTTCAGGATTACTGCAGGGTATTTCATTGTCAGCTTGGAACCGATGTTACCGTCAACCCATTCCATTGTTGCGTTTTCTTCTGCAACCGCACGTTTTGTAACGAGGTTGTAGATGTTTGGCGCCCAGTTCTGGATTGTTGTATAACGGCAGCGAGCGTTCTTCTTAACGAGAATCTCTACTACTGCGCTATGCAGCGAGTTCGTGCTGTAGATCGGAGCTGTACAGCCTTCTACGTAGTGTACGAAGCTGTCTTCGTCAGCGATGATCAACGTACGTTCGAATTGACCCATGTTCTCGGAGTTGATACGGAAGTAAGCTTGCAGCGGAACTTCACATTTCACACCTTTTGGAACATAGATAAAGCTGCCGCCGGACCATACCGCACTGTTCAAAGCTGCGAATTTATTGTCCGTACGTGGAATGATTGTGCTGAAGTATTCTTTTACAAGGTCTGGATATTCACGAAGCGCTGTATCCATATCGGTGAAGATAACACCTTGCTTCTCCAGATCTTCTTGCATACTGTGATAAACAACTTCGGACTCATATTGAGCCGATACGCCTGCAAGGAACTTTTGCTCCGCTTCAGGAATACCAAGTTTATCGAAAGTTTCTTTGATTTCCTGCGGTACTTCTTCCCATGTTTTACCTTGTTTCTCAGATGGCTTAACATAGTATTGGATATCGTTGAAATCCAGATCATCCATGTCGCCGCCCCAGTTAGGCATTGGCATTTTGTTGAACTGCTCAAGCGATTTCAGACGGAATTCGAGCATCCATTGCGGTTCGCCCTTCATCTCGGAAATCGTACGTACGATTTCTTCAGTCAGACCTTTACCGGATTGGAAAACGGCTTTATGCTCATCACGGAAACCATATTTATAATCTTCCATTTCAGGCATTGTTCCTGCCATGGTGTTCACACTCCTTATTTACTCGTATTATACGTGCTGCTGTTCGATCCCTTTGCGCAAAGCGTTCCACGCCAGCGTCGCGCATTTGATCCGTGCAGGAAACTTGTTAACGCCAGACAAAGCCTCGATATCTTCGTTCTCATCAAACTCAACAGATTCACCCTTCATAAGTCCGGAGAATCGTTCAGCCAGATTAAGCGCCTCATCGTAAGTCTTGCCTTTAACAGCTTCTGTCATCATAGATGCAGAGCTAAGGCTGATGGAGCAGCCTTCTCCGCTGAATTTCGCATCGATTACTTTGCCATCCTCAACTTGAAGCTGAAGCGAAATGCGGTCGCCGCAAGTCGGATTATTCAAGTTGATTGTTACAGATTCAGCGTCCAAGGTTCCGCGGTTGCGTGGATTTTTATAATGATCCATGATGACTCGACGATATAAATCATCCAATTGCATGACCGAAGAACTCCTTTGTCCGGATGAGGCCTTCCACTAAGCGGTCGACTTCTTCCTCGTTATTGTATAGATAAAAGCTTGCTCTAGCTGTGGACGAAACATTCAGCCAGCGCATAAGCGGCTGGCAGCAATGATGACCTGCGCGTATTGCAATGCCATAAGAATCAAGTACGGTTGACACATCATGTGGATGAATGTCGCCTAGATTAAAGGTAACAAGTCCAACACGATTGGCTTTAGGCCCGTAAATCGTAATATCATCAAGCTGCGACAGCTTCTCGTAAGCATATGCTGCCATGTGCTTCTCATGCTTGTCGATTTCGTCCATACCAATCTGTTCCAGGAAGTCAATCGCTGCACCTAAACCTACAGCACCCGCAATAATCGGTGTGCCGCCTTCAAAACGGTAAGGAGCGTCCTTCCAAGTTGATTCATATAAATCAACGAAGTCGATCATTTCGCCGCCAAATTCGATCGGCTCCATGTTCGCAAGAAGTGATTTTTTGCCGTACAAAGCACCGATACCTGTTGGACCGCACATTTTATGACCGGATAAACCGTAGAAATCGCAATCCAGATCCTGTACGTCAATTTTCATATGCGGAGTACTTTGTGCGCCGTCAACAACCATGACTGCCCCGTTACGATGCGCGATAGCTGTAACTTCCTTGATTGGATTTACAACGCCAAGCACGTTCGATACATAAGTCATTGAGACGACTTTTGTATTTGACGTGATGGTTTGCTCAACATCAGCAAGCGAAATCGTGCCGTCCGGCTGCAATGGAATGTACTTCAGCGTCGCACCAGTCGCTTTGGCTGCTTGCTGCCAAGGAATAAGGTTGGCATGATGCTCCATCGGCGTAATAACGATTTCATCGCCTTCCTTACATACACTGCGAGCATAGCTCGATGCGACTAGGTTAAGAGCCGTCGTTGTACCTCGTGTGAACACGATCTCTTCCGCCGACTTCGCATTTATAAACTTGGCTACCTTTTCCCGTGCACCCTCATAAGCGTCTGTCGCTCGCGATCCAAGCGTATGAACGCCGCGGTGCACATTCGAGTGATCCAGTTCGTAATAACGACTAACCGCATCAATGACGGAACGCGGCTTCTGGGAAGACGCCGCGCTGTCGAGGTACACGAGCGAATGCCCGTTTACCTTCTGATGCAGTATCGGGAATTGCTCCCGTACCGCTTCTATATTCATCCTTCAAGCTTCCTTTCGAGCAAACGCTGAAGCTGCTCGCGTACCGCATCAATCGGAATCTCCGATACGACAGGCGCCAAGAATCCATAAATAATTAAACGTTCAGCGTCTTGCTTGCTGATACCACGGGACATCAGGTAATATACCTGCTCCGGGTTTACTTGGCCTACGCTTGCTGCGTGACCTGCTTTAACATCATCTTCGTCGATCAATAGAATCGGGTTAGCGTCACCACGAGCTTTCGGGCTAAGCATCAGAACTTTTTCTGTTTGCACGCCGTTTGCTTTCGTTGCGCCTTTCTCGATTTTCGTGATGCCGTTAATGATAGCTGTAGCACTTTCTCTCATTACAGCGCGTGTAACCATGTTGCTCTCCGAGCTGCGGCCAAAGTGTACCGCTTGCGTCGTAAGGCTCATCTTTTGCTCTTTGCTGCCGATGCTGATTACTTTCGCGTCCGAATTCGAGCCGTTGCCTTTAAGAACAGACACCGTATCAGATACTGTAAAGCCATCGTTCAGATCGCCGATTACCCATTCCATTTGACCGTCATTCTCAATAACTGCACGACGGAGCGTCATATCTACGCCATTGTCAGCCATATGATGAATAGAGCCAAAACGAACATGTGCACCAGACTTCACGAACACTTCAACAGCCGAATGATGAACGAATGGTGCATCAATCGTGCCCGGTTCGGATACTACATAGTCCACGTAAGTAACGGAGCTGTTGCTTTCCGCAACAATTAGAATATGTGGAGCAAACGCTGCGTCCGCTTTGTTGTTGAACAGCACTGCTTGCAGCGGAAGCTCAACTTCAACATTTTTCGGTACGTATACGAATACGCCGCCATTCCAAAGTGCTGCATGCATCGCAGTCAGCTTGTTATCACCCTTCGATACAGCTTGGAACAAATATGGTTTAACGAGATCGGCATGCTCTTTGCATGCTGTCTCCAAATCTGTGAAAATAACGCCCTTCGCTGCAAGTTCTGCCGACAATTGCTTCAGAACTGCGCTTGAGTTGTGCTGAACGATAATGTTCTCCGTACCTTCAGCAACCAGCTCACGTACTACTTCCGGCAGTTCAGCAACTGAACCTACCGCTTTGCCTTGCTCATAAGCGCCAACTGCTGTCAAATTCCAGCGGTCAATACGCATTTTCTCCGGTTTTGGCCATTCAAGTGTGCCAGCCAGCTCAGCCGCTTCACCGCGAAGATCGACGAGCCATTGCGGTTCGCCTTTGCTCTTAGCAAGCGCTTCGGCCGATTGGCGGTCCGTCGGAGTCGTTAATTGTGTACTCATCCCGTTATGCTCCCTTCTCCGCCGATTAAGCTTGACCTACTGTTTCGTCAACAATACCAAGTTCTTCTTTAACCCAATCATAACCTTCGTTCTCAAGACGTTGTGCGAGCTCAGGACCGCCCGATTTAACAATGCGGCCTTGCATCATAACGTGTACGAAGTCCGGCGTGATGTAGTTCAGCAAACGTTGGTAGTGAGTGATGATCAAGAATCCACGGTCTTCCGAACGCATAGCGTTAACGCCGTTAGATACGATTTTCAGTGCGTCGATGTCAAGACCGGAGTCGATTTCGTCAAGAACAACGATTTTCGGCTCGATCATAGCCATTTGCAAAATTTCGTTACGTTTTTTCTCGCCGCCGGAGAAGCCTTCATTCAGGTAACGGTGAGCGAACTCAGGGTTCATCTCAAGTTCCTTCATTTTCTTTTCCATTTGACGGATGAATTTGATCAGCGAGATTTCGCTGCCTTCTTCACGACGAGCGTTAATCGCGCTGCGGAGGAAGTCGGAGTTAGTTACACCAGGAATTTCGCTAGGATATTGCATAGCAAGGAACAGGCCAGCGCGTGCTCTCTCGTCAACGCTCATCTCCAGCAGGTCTTCGCCGTTAATTGTAGCGGAGCCTTCAGTTACTTCATATTTCGGGTGACCCATCAATGCGGATGCAAGAGTACTTTTACCAGTACCGTTAGGACCCATGATTGCGTGGATTTCTCCGCCTTTGATTTCAAGGTTAATGCCTTTCAAAATTTCTTTTCCTTCGATCTCTGCTTTCAGGCCATCGATGACAAAATGTGTTGCCATAATATAGTTATCCCTCCAAGGTTGGTAATCGGTTTTTAGGCTCATCCCTATAAATGAATTTCCAAATGGGAATATTATAGAGTGATTCTCATTGATTCTCAATAATTATTTTATTATAAGTTTTGTTATAAATCAATGCGGGAACGCCTCGAGGCTGGAATTCTGTTCACTTTGACTTATCTCTTCCTATTAATGCTTGTTTGATTAGCGCTGCCTGATGATTAAATTGTTCATCGGTCAAAACCGGCTTCATAACTGGCTCAGGCATTCCCTCTTCCAGTTGTACCCAAGATTTGCAGCCGTTATAAGTAGACTTCATCGGTAATTCGATAGGTTCTTCCAAACGGTATACCCGAAGAAGCAACAGATGCAACGGCTTCGTACGCTTCCATTTGAGCCGCTCCTCTGCAAATGTATCCGTCCAAATGTGATACTCTCGAATCCGGTCCAGCGTCTCCTGATCCGTAATCTCGATATCCTCTACCGCCTCTGCATAAGAGCTCAGCTTGATCGACGCCATGTCAGGCGTCCACCCCTCCATCGTTCCTGGGATCTGCCCCTGATAATCTGCTTTAAGCAAATGCTCCTTCTGATGCTCGTAAGCCGGCATGAGGTAGAAGCCTGGGCTTACCAATTGAAAATCCCGTGTCTCCTCAATAATTCCACCTTTACGCATAACAAGCATAAGATGCCCTTCCTGCAGCGCTTTTACCGTTACGGCCCATTCCTTTAATGCGACCGGGTAGTTAGCCTCCATGATAATAATCAACCCCCTACAAAGAATTGTGAAACAATTCTTACTTCGTAAGCAACTGCTTAACGATACTTGTCCTTTGTCACGTTACATTATATCATTTGAAGGTATTCCAAGGCGAAATAATATCCGCTATACTATGTTGAGGAGTTTACTTGGCATTGTTATGCCATTTTATAATATGAAATCGGAGGTGGACGAACCATGTCTGCTTATCATCCATTAACTGAACAAGAAGCGATTGCGATCGCTGGCAGCATCGAAGGATTTTTCCCTTCAGGGGCTGCTTTAAACTGCCGTGAAATCGGCGACGGTAACTTGAATCTTGTCTTCCATATTACTGATGCTGCGAGCGGCAAGAGCCTCATTATGAAGCAAGCTCTCCCGTATGCAAAGGTTGTTGGCGAATCATGGCCTCTATCCCTCGACCGCGCACGAATCGAAAGCGAATCGCTGATCCTTCAGAACAAGCTCGCTCCTGGACTTGTACCTGCTGTATACAAATACGATCCAGAGCTTGCCCTTACAATCATGGAAGATCTGAGCGATCACCTGATTATGCGCCAAGGCCTGATTAATGGCATTCGTTATCCGAAATTCGCTGAAGATATTTCGACCTTTATGGCGAATACACTATTCTTTACTTCGGATCTTGGCTTGAACCAGCAGGAGAAAAAGCTCCGCGTCAAAGAGTTCATTAATCCGGATTTGTGCAAAATAACGGAAGACCTCATTTTCGACGATCCTTATACGGTCTCCGCTAACAATAATATTGAACCAGCCATTGAAGATGCTGCAGCTGCACTGCGTGAGGACAAAGCACTTCATCTCGAAGTAGCCCTTCTCCGCGAGAAGTTCCTGACAAACGCACAAGCATTACTTCATGGCGACCTTCATACAGGAAGCGTGTTTGCCACACCGGAATCGACAAAAGTCATTGACCCGGAATTCGCTTATTACGGCCCTATCGGCTTTGATATCGGCGCGGTTATTGCTAACCTGCTGCTGAATTACGCTGGACAAGGCCATTGGATTAAAGACGAGAACGAGCTTGCTGATTTCCGCGGTTATCTGGTTGAGACTGTTCGCGACACATGGACCAAGTTCGACCAGAAGTTCCGTGCATTATGGAATGAGCATGGTGTTGACCGCATCGCTAACACGACGCCTGGTTATCAGGATCTGTACATGAGCCGCCTGCTTCAAGATGCAATCGGTTATGCCGGTTGTAAAATTGTTCGCCGTGTCGTAGGACTGGCACATGTCGCTGACATTGCTACCATTCCGGATTCGGCTGCACGCGAACGCGCACAGCGTTTGGCGCTTGAGATTGGTACATCCCTTATTCATTTGAACCGCCGTGCGACTTCCATTGAACAAGCAATCGACGTTATTCTGACTGCTGAAGCGAAGCATTAATAATAAGCAATACTGAGCGAAGAGAGGATTTACAAGATGACTACAACAAGCTACACAGGCCTGCAATCCGTCATTTGGCATGACGATAAGCTTGATCTGCTCGACCAGCGGCTGCTGCCGGAAGAAATCGTTTATTTGCCGCTCGAGACGTCGGAGGATGTTTGGGAAGCTATTCGCCACCTGAAAGTAAGAGGCGCTCCGGCGATTGGTATTGCAGCAGCGTACGGCGTAGTGCTCGGAAGCCGCTCGGCTGAATCTGCTGAGGAATGGCTGACAGCTGTTCACAAAGCTGCAGAATATCTTGCGACCTCCCGCCCTACAGCAGTTAATCTGTTCTGGGCACTTGACCGGATGAAAGCTCGCGCTGAGGCCATTGCTGCTGAAGGATTGACGCTGGAAGGCACGAAGCAAGCGCTTATTACAGAAGCCATTGCCATTCAAAGTGAAGATGAAGAGACCAATCGTATGATTGGCGAGCATGCCCTTTCTCTATTCCAGGATGACATCGGCGTCCTCACTCATTGCAATGCTGGCGGCCTTGCTACAGCCAAATACGGTACAGCACTTGCGCCATTCTATCTTGCCAAAGAACGTGGCATGAACATTCGTGTATTTGCAGACGAAACTCGTCCTGTTCTGCAAGGCGCTAGACTTACTGCTTTTGAGCTCCATCAAGCTGGTATAGATGTCACACTTATTTGTGATAACATGGCCGGTCATGTCATGTCCAAAGGCTGGGTTAATGCCGTTATCGTCGGCACGGACCGCGTTGCGGCGAACGGTGATGTTGCTAATAAGATCGGTACTTACAGCGTTGCTGTATTGGCAAAAGCTCATGGCATTCCGTTTTATGTAGCCTGCCCGCTCTCTACCATCGATCTTAATACGCCTACAGGCGCTGAAATTCCGATTGAGGAGCGTAATGCGGAAGAAATTACAGAAGGCTTTGGCAAGCGTACTGCTCCGCAAGGCGTGAAGGTGTACAATCCGGCATTTGATATTACGCCAAACGAGTACGTTACGGCTATTATTACGGAAAAAGGTATTATTGAGGCGCCTTTTGATGTGAATTTGAAGAAACTGTTTGAATAACATTACAAACAATATATAAATCAATTAGAGGCAGTCTCCTGCTTGAACGCCGGAGGCTGCCTCTTTGTTATGCACTCGAGTGCTATATCATCAAGCGGAGCGCATCTGCGCCATTCATACCAACAACGATGCCTAGCGTTTCCGCGGTAGTTGTTACGGATTCTAGAGGCGCCGCAAGCAGTTCCTCTAATGTTTTCACCCCAACTGCTCTACCAGCAATAATCTCTCTATCCTTCAGTCGGTCATTAAGAAGCCCTACATCCAAGGCACCGCACATAATATACCCTCTATCAGTGGATATAGAAAGCAGCGTCGTTTTCGGCAGCTTAACTTCAACGCCAAGCGCAATAACCCCGTCCCCAAGAGGCACAGGAACCATTCTCATCATTTTAGGACACCTCCTTCACTTCAAGGCCATGACAGGTCAGTTCGAACCGCAACAACATTATATGCAAAACCTTCTCAGCAGTGTTGGTCAGACGCTGATTTTAGGACTACATAGATGCCTGATTTGATGTTATATTTATTAAAGTATTATTAACTATTTAGTCCGGAGGAACTATGAACCCAACACAATCGGCCCGCACAAACTCATATGTATTCCAGGTTGAATTACTCATTGAAAGCGGTAACAATGGTGAGGCTTTGGAGAAGCTTATTAAGGCGCTAAACCAGGGGGCAATTACTGACTATCGCATATTAAATGGCATCCAACTGGGTCAGCTCATTGATCAGCGTAAATCGGAATTGCTAGACAGACAGCCAGTCCCTATAGCTCCACCTGCGAAGCCGAATACCTCAGCCTCTAACAGCGGATTCGATTCTATCCGGGCTTTTATGAAAAGTAATAAATTAATACGATTGATCGTTAATAAAGGGCTTGGTATAAAGCTCAGCATTCCCTGCCGAATTCTTAATGTTGATGAGGATGGGAATCTAATAACGGTCTACCATGTAGATGAGAAGCAAGTGTATACGTTTAGAATGAATGAAATTGAAGACTTTCAGGATTAATGGAAACAGAAAACAACCCCCTTACGGATTTCCGTATGGGGGTTGTTTTATATAATCTTATCATTTATTGAATAAAGGCCGCTCCAAGCATTTGTTCGATAGCTGCGCTAGACACAGGAGGACTCCAGAAATAGCCTTGCATTTCGTCACAGCGGTGTTTTCTCAGAAACTCCATCTGTTCTTCATTCTCAACACCTTCGGCGATCACTTGAATGTTCAAATTATGCGCCATAGCGATTATGGCCGCTACAATCTCCGCATCGCTTGGGTCCTGCTGAATATCCCTTACAAACGAGCGGTCGATCTTCAGGCGATCGATCGGGAAGTTCTTTAAATAATGGAATGAGCTGTACCCCGTACCGAAATCATCAACACTAATGCCAACGCCCATATCTGTAAGCTCAAGCAGGCAGCGAGATACATGTCCCGTGTCCATTGTCATTGATTCGGTAATTTCCAAATCGAGATACTCCGGTTTTAACCCTGTTTTCTCCAGCACAGAAGCTACCTTACTTGATAGATCCTGCTGAACAAACTGACGTATCGACAGATTAACCGATACCGGCATCGGCGGAAGCCCTGCATCCTGCCAAGCTTTATTCTGGCGGCATGCTTCCTCCAGCACCCAATCTCCAATCTGTATGATCATGCCGCTTTCCTCAGCAATCGGAATAAACTCACCTGGTGCTATCATTCCTTTAACAGGATGCCGCCACCTTACAAGTGCCTCTACTCCAACCATCATTCCGGATACAAGATCATATTGCGGCTGGTAATGGAGAATAAACTCACAGCGTTGAATAGCCCGATACATCTCATGCTGAAGGGTCAAACGCTCGAACGAAGAGTTGCTCCAGCTCTCGGAGTACATCATACAATCATTCTTGCCGCTTTCCTTCACCTTCACCAGTGCAATATCGGCTTTCTTCAAGAGCATGTGTCCATCATCCTCATGGATCATGCTTGTTACCGCTCCAAGGCTCGCTGTTATATGTAAAGGGAAGCCCTTTAATTCAAATGGTTCATCAATCGCATGCAACAGACTACGTGCTGATTCGAGAAGCTCGGATTCCGACTCCATATTCGGGAACAGTAAGGCGAACTCATCGCCCTCCATACGCGCCATAATACCTTGGTCTCCCAGCGCAGAGGTCAGCCGCTCGGCAACCTGCATAAGCAGCATATCACCAAATTCACGTCCAAATGATGCATTTACCAGCTTAAAGCGATCTAAATCCAAATAACATAAACCTATCATTTGATCCTGCTCTCTGGCGAGTGCAAGACTTTCATTTAATCGAATATGGAATAATGTCCGGTTTGGAAGTCCTGTCATATCGTCATAATAAGCCATATACCGAATCCGCTCTATATTACGCTTCCGGTCGCTTAAATCCTGACTGACAATGATCGTTCCAATAACTTCATCTTCCTTCAACATCGGTGCACTAATCATCTGAAGCTCGAGTGGAAATCCGGAACGATGTGTAATATTAATGTTGCGCTGCTCAGACTTCCCTTGAAGGGCTTGTTCCATCATCTCCTGCAAGCTGTTCCGGCTTCCCGGCTCAACTAAAGGAGCAAGAGCTGTCCCAAGCAGTTCGGATCGTGAATACCCAAGCGTATTGCTTGAGGCAATATTCATTTCCATAATGACGCCATCCCGATCAAGTATTGCAAGCGGAACAGCTTCTGATTGCAGCAATGTCTCTACAATTGGCGTATGGAAGTTCCGAAACCCAATCATTCGACGGTCCTTAACATAAAAGAAGATCGTTATTGCCAATGCCAAAACGGCCATTATTGAGGCCGTCCATTCCAACACGGGGTCGGCATTCCTATATAAGGCAGCTGTAAAGAACAGCGCCGCGGCAATTGATATCGTAAGAGCGGCCGTCCGCAGCATGGCAAATGACTGCGAAATTCGAAGCCGTCTATTAGGCGAGCCGTCCATCCGTTTCGTCACGCACCAACTTCCTTCCTCTTGTCAGGTCAAGCGAGTGTTTGTTAGCACCATTATAAACGAAATGATCTTTGCGGTATAGAAATATTTACTAAAACGATAAGAACTGTTTGTAGAAATTAGGCGAGTTATGTCGAAAAGTAAGGTAATTCGCAAGTTTCATTATGTTTTCAATAGCATTTCAGACCTATAATTATCAATAATCTGACACTAGACATCTCATTCTAAAGCAGGACCAAACAGCCAGATCATTATCACACCACTTCAATCTAGCCCTCGGAAGCTAGGTTGGATTTACTCCACTATAACAGTCTCGGAGGAAAAGATGACAGATATTTCGTTGGATTTGCTACAGTCTTTTTGAATCAAAGTGATTTATTCTCGCCTATTCAAGCGATTATGCTGTATGAAATCCAATATAGAGGATGGCATTTGAATAATGAGCCGAAATCGCTGTATGAAATCCAATCTGGCGAGTTGAGTTGATAGTTAGCGTTGAAGGGTGTACTACTATTAGACTAAGAAGAGCCTCCTTCACCGCTTGTTAAGTGGTGAAGGAGGCTCTTCTTTACTTTATAGTGAGCTATTTGTTTTATGCATTCTTCCGTGCACGCAGTGCTGCCGCTGCAATATAACCCCAGCCAACTAGGAAGGCTACACCGCCAAGTGGTGTGATTGCTCCAAGGACTGAAATGTCGCTGAGTGCCAGCGCGTATAAGCTTCCGCTGAATAACACGATACCAACGATAAGAAGACGAGCCCCCACTTTTACTAGCTTGGTATCGCCAATCCGGTCAGCTAGCAGAGCGACCAGCATTAAGGCTAATGCGTGATACATATGATAACGAACTCCGGTCTCGTACACTTCCAGCATATCCTCTGACAAAGTATCCTTCAGACCGTGAGCACCAAAGGCACCTAGAGCAACCGCCAAAGCAGCGCCAATAGCACCGTATGCAAAATATTTATGAGACATCTTATTTTCATCCCTTTCATGTTTGTGTATAATCTTACAAGTAAATCCACTAATTCCAAAGGAGTCGATCTTTCTTGGAGGAACCACGTAATCCTATACAGCCGGACCAGGATACGAATGCTACTGAAAATCCTGAACAAACTTATGATAACCCTTACGCATCCAGGCCTTCGTTCAAGTCACCACCACCAAGAGAGAACCAACCTCTGAAACAATCAGGCTTAGGTATAGCATCTTTCATCTTGGCGCTTGTGACGGTACTCCTAGTTGTTGGTGCTTTCATCAGCGCGGCAGTCTTCGCCAGCAACGTCTCGGATGATCCACAAGCCTTCCTGAATGAACTGGAAAACATCAATGGCGAGGCACTTCCATCTAACATTGTGCCTATTCTTATTGCAGGCTTCTGTATGCTCGCGTCTGTCGGTGTTGCTATTATTGGTCTAATCCTTGGGATCATTGGCGCAGCTTCGAAGACTCGGCGTAAAACATTCGCGATTATCGGAATTGTGTTAAACGGTCTAGTCGTGCTCGTAACTGTCGGCCTAGTTATTATAGGTCTTGTCTCTGCTGCTGCGCAATCGACAATTTAGCAACAAATACAAAGAAGAGGCTGTCCCTGTGAGACGGCCTCTTCTTTGTATTTGTTACTCCTATACGAGCTGGTTCGAAACGCTTTTATTAATGGCTGCTATCTTGTTTTCATAGCCTTCTATTTTGATCTGCTGAGCAGAAATTTGTTGGACGACACTAACGAGTGTTGTGAGTGAACGGATAGCTGTCTTCCCATCATAGCTGCGAAGCGCATACAGCAAGTCACTCCACTCAGCAGATTTCTGCTTGTTCAGTTGGCTGATCGCCGACTTTGCCGTAGATCCTTGCTGCTCTTGTGCATCAATCGCATCAAGCTGAGTACGCAGCCGTTTCATTTTGTCGCTTGCGGATGATTTAGCTGAGCTAAGTGTACTTTGAGCCGTTCGTATTTCCTCTTTGGCACCCTTCACCGAGATCTCAAGCAGATCAACTTTAAACTGTACAGCCGCTGTCAGCTCCTTAATCCCATATTTCCTTGCTGCCTTTAATTCAGCTTGAGCAACTGCATACTTATCAAACAAGGGCTGGTAATATTGCTTCAGCTGCGCGACCTTCCGGTCCAGTGCTTCGAGCTTCGACTTGTCAATTAGCTTAATCTTCTGCCGGATCTCCGACTCCTCGTCGTCATTTGTCTTGCTTGTGGCCTTGAGCTTCGTATCGCGGTCCCCAATTGCATTTTGCTGCTGGATAAAGCTTTGGTATAGCGACTGCAGCTTGGCCGAGTCACTAGACGATAATGCCGCCTTGGTCTTGTCGAACTGCTTCTGCGCCGTTGTGGACAACGTGTTCACTGCTGCTTCTGTAACAGCAGCCGGCAGCATGGCAGACAACAGTAAGGTAAGAAACATAACTGCCGTCAACATTCGAGATTTCATACGAATAAATCCTCCTTGTTTATTGGTCACAGCGGATGCAGATAAACGCAAAAAAGCACCCTTCAAACCAAGCCAAAAGGCTGGTTCGAAGGGTGCTTCCCTTACGATTATTGCGCGTTGCCGCATATGTTCTTTCACTATACGGTCCGCTCTAGGATGGTGTCAAGTGCTGACCTTATTTTACCGAAATAGACGTTCGGCTATAGCCTTCCTTCGTCTTGTATACTTCAAGACTTGCAGGGAAAGCCTGCTTTAATTCCTGCACGTGAGAGATAACACCAATCATACGGCCTGAACGCTGCAGATCTACTAGTGCCTCGATCGCTTTGTTCAGAGAGTCTTCATCAAGGGAACCAAAGCCTTCATCAATGAACATCATTTCAATAGAGACACCGCCTTGATACGATTGAATAACATCCGTCATCCCTAGCGCCAGGCAAAGCGAAGCATTAAATTTCTCCCCGCCAGACATTGTCTTCACATCACGATTCTGCCCCGTATAAGCATCGTAAACATCAAGCCCAAGACCACTCTGCTTTCCACGTGTCTCCAGCCGGTCGCTTCGTTGCAGAACGAACTGTCCGCCAGACAGATGACGGAGCCGGGCATTCGCCGCATGCAAAATCTGCTCCAAATATTCAATAAGGATATAACGTTCGAATGAAATTTTGAGTGCATTGTCACCTTTAAGCATTTGGTACAAATCAAGCACCTGCGCAAGCTTCGCCTCGAGCTCCTTCACTCTTACAGACGCTTGATCAATGGATGTCTTCAGTCTTCCGGCATCATCGGCGAAACGTGCCGCGATCTGCAAAGCATTACCTGCTGCTTCAATACGTCGTTTCATGTCCGTTATCTCGGCGTTCAGGAGCTCGATATCTGCCTGCTCTTTGCCGGCAAGCTCCAGCTCGAGCTCGTCAATCCGCTTCCTCACAGCTGCGACGGCCGTTTTGTAAGCTTCGATCTGAGCTTTAAGCGTCCGGCTCTCCGGCTCCGGCATATGCGCCTCCTGGAAGCTTGTCATGGAATCAAACTCCGCTTTGACCAGTTCTTCTTCCAGACGTTTCACCGCTAGTGTCATGTTGTTCTTCGCATCAATCAGCTGCAGCTCAGTTTGCTCCGCATGTGCCTGCTCCTCTGCGAACTTGGCGCGCATTCGAAGCAATTGGTCCTGCGCCTCCTTCCAAGCTGCGGCAAGAGATTCCGCTAAGGAACGCTGCTCCTTCAACCTCTGTTCCATTAGCTTTGGTGAACGAAGGGACTCTGGAATACGCTCAAGCTCTTTCGACAGTGCCGACTGCTTAGCACCTTTCTCTACCGCAATCTGCTGCTGTTCCGTCTGCAGCTGATCCTTCGCCTGTTGCAGCCGATCAAGCTGCTGTTCCAGCTCTTCTGCCTTCAGCTTCAGCTGCTTGGATTGCTCCGCTTGCTTCTGCAGACGTTCCGCTTCCTCATTCAGCTGCTTCCAGCGCTGCCTCAAGGAAGTCTGCTGCTCTGCTAGTCCAGATGCTTCAGCGCCATACTCTGCCAGCTCTGCCGCGCTGCCTTCCCAGCTCGAACGTGCAGAAGCAGCCTGAAGCTTGGCTTCGTTCAGCTCACGTTCAACCTGCGACAGCTGCTCCTTCGCCAGTTGAAGCTGCTCCCGTGAAGGCACAGCTTCCGCAGTAACAGCTTTACCTGGATGCTCCTCACTTCCGCATACCGGACATGGCTGACCGTCATGAAGATGGGCGGCCAACAGGCTTGCCTGCCCTTCAACCCAGATCCGCTCTAACTGATCATGCTCATCACGTTTATGAGTAAGAGATTGGGTCCTCTCTTCAATAAGGGTAGAGTAAACAGCAAGTTCCTTCTCCAGTTCAATCAGCTTGGAAATATACTTGCCTGTCTGCAGCACCTGACTCCGCTGCTCGATGATAGCGGGCAGCATCTCAGCATCGCTCTCGAAGGCTTTGAGCTGCGCCGCAAGCGCCTGCTTTGCTCCCTTCGCTTCGGCGATTTGCGCTTCTGCAGCCGTAAGCTTCGTGGCTCCGCTCTTCTCCGCAGCAGCGAGCTGCTCCACCGCTACGCGCTGCCCCTCCAGCGTCTGCACGGCTGGCGCCAGCTCCGCCAGCTTGTGCAGCTCACGCTCTGCTGCCTGCCGCTCCTCGCCGCGTTCCTCCTCGCGGCGATACCGCTCCTCAGCCGCCGCAAGCGCCTCCTTCGCGGCATCCGCCGCCTGGCGCCGCATGTCGCGTGCCTGCTGCTTCGCTGCGGCATCCCGCTCCGCTCGACCTGCCTGCTCCGCATACGGCACAAGCAGCGCCGCGCGTTCCGCGAGCAACAGCCGCCGCTCGCGCTCCACATACTCGCTGCGCTGCGCCACTAGCTGCTCCTGCTTCGCCTTCTCGCCAGCCAGCTCGGCGAACCTCGCCTGCAGCGCCAGCTCCCCGCGCAGCGCCAGCTCCTGCTCATCAAGCATTCGCTGCAGCTCTTTTTTCCCCGCTTCGCCTTCCGTCATAAGCTGGCGATAGTAGCTGATCTCCTGCTCCAAAGCTTCCGACAGCTGCGCAGCACTATACAGCTCTTGAGCAAGAGTCTGCGCAAGCGTACTGCCTTCTCTTCTTGGAATATTGTCCGCTGCCTGCTTCATGAAATGATCAACGCTGATCTTTGCTTCCTTCAGAGAATCACCAAGCTCCCGATTCTGCTGCTGAAATCGCGTCTCAAGCCGTTGATACAGCTCCGTCCGGAAGATCCGTCTCAGAATCTCTTCTTTGTTATCCGTATCCGATGTAAGCAGCTTGCGGAATTCGCCTTGCGGCAGCATGACGATCTGATTAAACTGCTCCTTCGAGAGGCCAATAATCGTCTCAAGCTTGGCATTCACATCCCCAACCGTGAACCGGTCAACGACGGGAACCACTTCGCCGTCTGTCAATTCATACAGCTCCGCTTTACCGCCTGTCTCGCTCTTGTTCGCGCCTTTCCGATGAGGAAGCTGACGGAAAACCCGATACGTCCGGCGCCCAACCGCAAAATCCAATTCTACCGCTGTATGCTTCTCATCGTCAGCGAAATGACTCCGCAGCATACGCGGCTCCGAGCGGTCTTCACCACTTGCCGTGCCGTACAGCGCAAAACAAATCGCATCAAAAATCGTTGTTTTGCCCGCTCCGGTGCTGCCGGAAATAACAAACAGCCGATGCTGGCCAAGTTCGCCAAAATCAACGATCTCTGCGTCCCGGTATGGACCAAAGGCCGTCATCGTAATTTTGAGAGGTCTCATCGTACTTCACCCTCCTCTCGAAGCAATCCGCCAAACGCATCTGCAAACAGCTTTTTCTTTGGCTCATCCAGCGGTACACCTTTCACTTCCAGATAAAATGATTCAAATAAGCTGACCGGATCCGCTTCACTTCTGCGTGCAGCCTCCTCCGGTGTATCCCCTGCTTCACCTGTTCCGCGGACAGCCGTTATTCTACGCTCCACATGCAGCGCATTTGGATAAACCGCCCGAACCTTTTCCATCGGGAAAAGCACGGGGTTATCATTCAGCAGCGTAACGAATACGTAATCATCACATACCGGATGAGCTTCAATCTCTTCAATTGGGCCCGTAATCCGCCGCATATCACGCAAAGGCTTCAACTCACGCTTTTCAACACTGACATTCCCGTCTCCATCTATGTTCACGACCAAATAACCTTTGTTGTGATGCTCCTCGGATATGGAGTATTTCAGAGGCGAACCGGCATATCTGATTTTTTCACTGCCGACAAAATGCGCCTGATGTAAATGCCCAAGCGCGGTATAATGGAAGGGCTCGAAATACGCAGCCCGAACATGCTCGGCACCACCAATCGCTAGAGGGCGTTCCGAATCACTAGTATTAGGCTCAGCAGCACCCGTCGCCGTCACGAAAGCATGTCCGACTAAAATATGTCTTGCCGCCGGATCCATTTGCCCGGTAATGCGGCTCGTAATCGCTAGCATCGCCTCGTCATGCGTCCGGATGCTCTCGTCATTAAAAGCATGACGCACCTGTGCAGGATCGGCATAAGGCACAAGATGCACATGCACCTCGCCGTCCGCATCCCTCAGTACAACGGGCTTATGCTCCTCCCGCAGCCTTCCGGCAATATGAAGCCCACGGCTCTCCATCATCGCGGTCCCGAAATCGATCCGATCCGGGCTATCATGATTACCGGAGATGGCAAGCACTGGCGTATCCAGCTCAACTACGATTTGTTCCAGCAATTCATCCAGCAGATCAACCGCTTCCGTTGGCGGAACAGCCCTGTCATACAGGTCGCCAGCAATAATGACCGCATCCGGCCGTTCTTCCTCAATTGCACGTACAAATTGCTCCAGCACATAACGCTGGTCTTCTGTCATATATACACCCTGCACAAGCTTGCCTAAATGCCAGTCTGCAGTATGAAAAAATTTCACTCTATGAACATCCCTTTCCATCCTACTGTACCTAGATACCGTAACCGTACATATATTCGCGTTTCGACGGCATTTTCCTTCCTGCAAATATTTCCCCTATGCCCGAACAATGGTACATTAGTAGACGGACTTCATAGATTACGAAGCAGGAGGAACACATGCAAACAGAGCTAGAAGCAAGACATAAGCGGTCTTTATTCAGCAACCATACGCTGCTGCTGGCCGTCGTATTTGGCGGATTTCTTATATTTGGATTTTCGGAAAACATCAAAGGCCCCGCTATACCACGTATGCAGGCTGATTTCTCACTAAATGAAGCGCAGATTGGTATGCTGCTCGCCTTAAATTCACTAGGTTATTTGATTGCCTGCAGCTTTACCGGTTCGTTAGTCAAAAAAATCGGCATTAAGCTGACGACTCTTCTCGCTTTTGGCTCCATGGTCGTATCGGGCTTCTGCCTGTATTTCTCTGCTACCTATTCAACAATGGTGTTGTCTTATTTCTTCATGTATATCGGCAACGGTCTGCTGGAGATAGCACTAGCCATTCTGGCAGCCCAAATCTTCACCCGCAATACCGGTACGATGATGAACCTTGCTCATTTCTTCTATGGGTTAAGCTCAATGGTAGCGCCAATTATGGCGGCTAATCTGATGGGGGTCCAGTTCCTTGGCTCGGAGCTTGGCTGGCGCGGGATGTATTGCCTGATGCTGTCACTGACGCTGCTTCCGATGATTCCAACGATCTTCGCAAAATCACCAAAGCAGGAAGAAAAACAGGGGGAACGTCTATCGCTGAAGCAATATATACGGGACAAAGCAGCATGGCTGCTCGTTGGTGTCCTCTCTCTTGGCGTTATATCTGAGCTGTCAATTGGAAGCTGGCTGGTTAACTTTCTGGAGAAAGCCTATGGTTGGAGCAGTGATGCATCGGCTGGCATGCTGTCCGCATTCTTCTTCTGCTTCATGCTTGCGAGGCTTATACTTGGTCCCGTTACAGATAAAATCGGGTATACGATGTCACTTATCCTATTGTCAGCTTTCTCTGGACTGTGTTCTATAGCAGCCGTTATCGCGGGAGAACCAGGCGCCTTCCTATTTGCCGCAGCTGGCATTGGAATCGCGCCAATCTATCCGACAGTTATGGCATTAATCGCTAGACGGTATTCGAAAGAAACGGATACCGCCATTACGTTCACAGTAACGCTAATGGGAGTTGCTACAGTTGCGGGGAACTACTTAATTGGGCTTATTACAGAACTGTTCAAGGATGGGTTCGCCGATTCGGAACAACCGAAAGCCGGCTTAATTGCTGGTCTTCAAGCGGGGTATTACTTTATCGGCGTATGTGCCCTGCTCTGCTCAATCATGTCTATTGTGCTGTACCGTCATTTGAAAAAACGCGGCGCTTTATTATAAAAGAAGGCTGCTCTCTCATCATCAAGATGATCGGAGCAGCCTTCTTTTTCTATATGCTTAAGAGCAACCACAACCACTAATCGTTGTAACCAACGTAGTTACAACTAAAACATAAGTCAACAACCGCTCTTTTAGGCTTCTTCATCCCAGAATTAATCTATTGACAAATAAATATTTATGTGTTATAATATAATATTTTACTATTTACATACGCTTGTAATGTCTATAAAATGGTCACATGACCTCGGCCGGGTCCCTTCATTTTGTACGAGGAGTGTGACCAATATGCTTATTCAGCAAGGAATTGCTATGCTTTCGATAAGTACCCCTGTAATGGGGAAAATGGATACCGTTCACCCTGTACTTCTATGGGATGAACAATCCGTAGTTCTGCTGGACACCGGTTACCCTGCTCAGCTTAAGCAGCTTCAAGCTGCTATAGATGCTGCAGGAGCGGATCGGAGCAAGCTTTCTCATATGATTATTACCCATCAGGACATCGATCATATCGGAAATTTACCGGAATTGGTTGAACAGACCTCATCTAAGCCCGAAGTTATGGCGCACCCACTTGAGAAACCATATATACAAGGCGATAAAAGGCTCATCCGTTTTACTGATGAAGCGATTGCTAGCATAGACCTTATGCCGGATTCGGTGCCTGAATCATTCCGTAACGGACTAAAGAGACTAATGCTCCACCCGCCAAAAGCGAACGTCGACCGTGATCTCGCTCACGGCCAGTATCTTTCGTTATGCGGGGGCATCACGGTTATTGATACGCCGGGCCATACACCTGGACATATCAGCCTTTATCATGAGCCATCCCGGACCTTAATTGCCGGGGATGCACTCATAGTCAAGGATGGCGAGCTGTTTGGAGCTGATCCTGCAACAACACTTGATCCAGAAACGGCACAAGCATCTATTACAAAGCTGCTCGACATCGATATTGAGGCCATCATTTGTTATCATGGCGGGTTATTTAATACGAGGGTTATGGAACGGCTTGCTGAGCTCGCCTCCCATAAATAACAAAAAGGCGAAGCAGAAATTTCTGCTCCGCCTTTTTCCTTTTTCGAAAGGAAACCATCTCGGGGATGGAGAATATTTCCTAATCTATTTTTAAAAAGAATATTCTCTTTCTACCTTACAGATTCGCACTTTGTAGCTCTCATACCAAGCTTGCCTGCCTTTTTCCTGGGCAACCAGATGCTCCTCGTTTTGCTTCCAGCTGCGAATCGCTTCAAGACTCTCCCAATACGAAACGGTTATACCAGAGCCTGCTGCATCACGAACGCTTTCCGCATCAATAAATCCAGGCTGCTTCCGGGCGAGTTCATCCATTCGATCAGCCATTTCAGAATATCCGTGATCACCTTCATTCCGTTGGCTTGTAAAGATGACAGCATAGTACGTTGTTGGTTTCATAACGAATCTCTCCTCATCTTGTAAAGGGGTTACACATTCATGAATCGCTTCCTAATCGGGCAATACGGACATTTTGATTACAACAAATTCTATAGAGATTATAAAACAGACTTCTACGGGATAGAAGCTTGTTTATTTCAAGAAGAGCAGGATATTACCAATCTAGTCCAAGAATCCCACAAGACTGATTACCGGATTGGCATTCATTTTCCGCTTCGGGCTGGTCTATCAAATCTCCGGGATGCTCTATTTCTTGCGCAGGATGATACCATCCGATCAGATGCTTATTCGATTGTTGAACAAGAATTGGTTTATATCACTTCACGTATGAAGCCGGACTATATTCTTTTTCATTATCCGAAGCCAGTCCTTCTTGATAATCGAGTAGATTGGACGAGCTGGCGGTTTGATGACCGGATGGAATTTGAGTATGAAAGTGAATATCCCTTCGAGGAGTTTAAGCAGCGCAGTGATGTTTTGTTCGAATGGCTTTCTTGGAAGAGTGCGGAGTATGGTTTTACACCTGTTCTGGAGTTTGATGCTTTGAACAGATATATCTATGAACAAGACTATTTGCAGAAGAAGTTGGAGCAACACAGCGACATTAAGCTATGTTTAGATACGGCGAGGCTTTATCTTCAGGAACAGATTGATCCTCATTTCAATGCACTGACAGTGCTTGAGCAATATGCCAAGTATGCCGCAGCAATTCATCTCTCCAATATGCAGATGGTTGACGGAAGCATTACGCAGAGCCGGATGCCTGTCCTGCCTAATCAGCATCCAAGCGACGGCTGGGCTCCGATTGAGGAGTATTTGCGTATCATTTTTCAAGAGAATCCAGAAGTAAGAATCATGTTCGAGCATCGCTCGGAAAAGGTCACCGATGAGCAGCTGGAGCAATGTTATCGCTGGGTGGAGCGCATGATGGAAGAAGCACATTCCAATCACTAGTGAGGGAAAAATCGGAAGGCCATGCTTGCTCCGGCTAGACTGTTGTTCATTTTCAAACAGACCAATAACCGGAGCATGTATGGCGGAGAAATTAGTGGTATGGTTATGGCTTCAATATAACTTTAATGCAATTATCCTCACGATTATTAAAGAGATGATAGCCATGGCTGGCTTCATCCAATGGGAGACTGTGCGTGATAATCGCTTTAGGATCAAACTCTCCGTTTACGATTTTCTTGTACAATTCAGGCATATAGTGGAGGGCCGGCGCTTGTCCCATCTTAAGCGTTATATTTCTGGCGAAAAAAGCGCCTAACGGGAAGGCATTATAATTAGAGCCATAAACACCTGTAATTTGCACGGTCCCGCCTTTACGAACGGCTTTGGTCGAAATCTGGATCGGGCCTAATGTTCCGCCTTGCAGCTTAAGTTTCTGTTCAATATATTCAAGCGGTGATTTCTTGCCGTCCATTCCGACGCAATCAATGACAACATCTGCACCGCCATGCGTAATCTCCTTCAGGTGTTCCCCCATATCATCCTGCTTTGTGAAATCGAAGGTTTCCACCTGACTCATATTTTTGGCATGATGCAGCCGATATTGCAGATAATCAACCGCAATAACCCGCTTAGCCCCCTTCATCCAGGCGAACTTCTGCGCCATCAAGCCTACTGGCCCGCAGCCTAGTACAACAACGGTATCGCCTTCCTTAACGCCGGCATTTTCGACGCTCCAATATGCGGTAGGCAGAACATCGGACAGAAACAACAACGATTCATCCTCCAGTTCGCAGGATGGCGGAATAACAAGCGGCATTACATTACCAAACGGTACACGAAGGTACTCAGCCTGGCCTCCAGGGTAATTGCCGAACTTCTCGGTATAGCCAAAATAACCGCCTGAATCATAATGCGGATTACTGTTATCACATTGACTTTCGAGGTCATGCTTGCAATAGAAGCATTGGCCGCAGGAAACGGTGAAAGGGATGACGACACGGTCCCCTTTTTTCACTCGAGTCACTTCTGGACCTACCTCTTCCACGATTCCCATCGGCTCATGTCCTATAATATAGCCTTCCGGCAAGGGCATACTCCCTTGATAAAGATGGAGATCCGAACCGCAAATAGCTGTACTTGTGATGCGAACGATAATATCGTCATTCTTCTCAATTGCAGGATCCTGAACTTCCTTCACTTTAACCGAGTGCGATCCTTGATACGTTACGGCTTTCATTGCTACACCTCTACTAATCGGATTATGACATTCTTCCATGAGAAGACACTCTCATATTATGCAAAGAAAAAGGGGAAAGAATTCCTCATTGGAATCTTCCCCTTTTGTAACTTATTTAGGATTAGCCGAATAAAGTCCGCTCGTCAGCTCAAGGATGTCTTGGCTACTGATTCCCCTATAGGTGATTGTGCCTTTCTGACTGCCAAGCAGTTCCATCGTGAAGCTTGTCGGATCAAACTGTTCTGCGAGAGAAGATACATTAAGAATCCCAAGTAACTTGGCTTCCTCTAGCCCTATCACTTCAACTGCAATTGCTGCAGGTTCCCCATGTAGACGAACCTGATTGTAAGTATCTAATTCCTCGACCGAATAGCGGCCTTTCAGCAAGATTGAAACATAGCAATTTTGCACCTGACCAAACAAACCCGCTTCTTCCATGATCCATGTCCCTTTTGGAAGGATACCAATGATTTCTTGATGCGGATTGTCTTCAGGAACAGGAAATACCGTTAAAATTCGATTCTTAACGTACAAGACCTGAGCATATTCGCTTTGATGCCTTGGATCGCCATCTCTGTAACCCTCTCCTGGATGGAAAAAGGTCAGCTGGTTGACGCTATTATCCGCCGTTACCGGGAAAGATACCAGCCACCGAATTTGCTCATTATCAAACTCCTTAACCCGCTCCCATATCCCACCGGATGCAAAATCCTTCGTCACGTAAACATAGGAATGAAGAGGGATTTCTTCACCGGTATCAATCTTCACAATTTGTTTATGGACTTCAGAAGGCTCTTGGCGCTGCAACGCCCGTTGGCGGGCCGCTTCCGGCGCCGGATAACAGAAGAAGCCTGCATATTCCGTACGAGGCATATCCTCACCTAGTGGAAAATCGCCAAATTGCACATAATCATGCAGCACGTTACGATCAGCCGGCGCATCATGCGGCCATACGCGGGAATGTGCTCCTACCCATGCGCCTTTCAGATAGAACAATGATCTTTCATTCCATAGGTAGTCGAGAAGTTCCGCAAGATGCTGCTTTAAGCTGTTATCGCTAGTTAGCTCCCATGCACAAGTGAATGCCTGAACCCAATGCCAGAACCATGGCAAAGCACCGTATTCTGGCATGCCTTGTGTTGTTACCCTCACTATCGTTTTCTGCAGGGAATTAATGCCATCCTCAAGCAGCTCCCGATCTTCGTAACGCTGTCCGAATATGATTTTGGCTGCCGTGTATTTCGCCTCATGATGATTAAACATTTGCAGCGGTTTCCGGAAAAAGCCTCCCAGATAAATATGCCGCAGCGCTGTCTCGAACGCTTCTCTTAACTCAGGACTTAATTCTCTCTCATAACGGTTGTAGAAATAAGCCATAAGGCTCCCCATCAGCTCGACAGGAAGCTCATGTGGACGCGCCTGCTCAGGTGATGGATTCAAATTCAGCGGAAAATGGCCGTACAAAGGCAGGTCCGGATCATTTTGCTGAAGCTGAAGCACTTTGGCGAGTACGCTTTCTGCTTTCTTTTTCGCATCAGCAGGGTCATGAAGGATTGCTGGTGATTCTACTGCCGCAGCAAATAAATAAGAAGCATAATAATAGTTATCCCGGATATCATTATGAAACCATAACCCGCTGCCTAGCAAAGGCTGATTCTGCGCTTTCAGAGCGACCGCCTTAACGATCTCCGCTTGGCGCTGCTGTTGTCCATTCATAGGAATGCTCCTCTCTATCGATCCATAAAGTTCATTTGTGTTTATTTTAGTTCATATAATAGAATTAATCATTATGTATTTTGTATATGAACCTATTTAAACCTACTAAATAGGGTATACCTAATAGAAGGACGATCCATCTGGACGTTTCAAAAGGACAAGCGTTAAAATAATAGCAATACCTATAGAACGGATGAACAATAAATGAACCATTTACGCCGATATGAGAGCATTATGGAGGTTCTGCTTACGCAGAAGGAAGTAACTGTTGCCGAGCTTAGCGAACGACTTAACGTAACCGGTAAAACGATCCGCGAGGATTTGACGAAGCTGGAGGAGCAAGGTTTGGTGAAACGAGTACATGGCGGTGCGGTGCTGGCCAACAGTGATCAGTTCGGTATCCTTCCAGTGAAGGAACCTCTCGTGAAGCATTCCGATGAGAAGACCGAAATAGCCGAGACGGCTATGAAGTTCATTAAGAGTAACGATATTATCGCTCTGGACGGCGGAAGCACAACACTTGAGATCGCAAAACGGCTTGATTCCATTCCAGTGACAGTCATTACAAACGATGTGTACATTATCAGCGAGCTGGCTGCAAAAGAAAACGTTCGGCTCGTTGTCCCCGGCGGCTACCGCGTACGTAATGTGCTTGCCGGTCCAGAAGCAGTCGCTTACGTCCGCAGCCTGAACATCAACAAAGCATTTATTTCCGCCACCGGCGTTCATCTCGAATATGGCTTATCCGTCTACACCGGCGACCTGATCGACTTCAAGCAAGCACTAATGGCTACCGCCCGCGAATGCTACGGCGTCGCCGACCATCACAAGTTCGGCCATAGCGCGCTGCGTACATTCGCCCAGCTGTCAGAGCTGACTGCGCTGATTACCGACAAGGGGCTAACAGAAGAAACCGCAGCTGCCTTCCGCGGGGCTGGAGTTCGGGTGGAGAAGTAGCTCCCTAGTGCAATAAAAGAAAAAACGACTTATCTCTCCCTTAATTTTCCTCAAAATAGAGCAGCCCGTCATCAGATAGATGACGGGCTGACCCTTTTGTTGCTGCTTGGAAGCTGCTACTTAGCAGCTGGCTGCACCGGCAGCCCTTTACTCTCTCGCATCAGCTGGAAGTATACATCCGGCCGGACGAACACAACGTCCTTATTGTCTTTATAGTAATTCATGGCATTGACGAAATTCTGATAGTTGACCTGCCAAGGGTTGGCTTGAATCGAGACGAATGACGGGGACTTGCCGTCCCAGCGTTTCAAGCCGTCTGCAACTCCGTCAGTAAGATCGCTCTCCGCACTGCCGTATGCAATATTAAGTTCTTGCCCGGGCAGCGAATTGCCATATACCCCGATCGCACCGGTTCCGAACTGGGAAGTGAAACCAAGCAAGTCAGGAGCATCCTTAGCCAATCGCTCAGCTACCTCAGGCTTAATCTCTCCCTTCACATAGTTCCATATCGTCAGAACGTTCAGGCCAGTTCGCTTCATATACTCATTCGTGCGGGTGAAGAATTTGTCCAAGCCCTCTTCCTTCTCCCAGAAGTTCGGATACGTATACCCAACACCCGAAGGGCCCGAGACAAAGGCATCGTTAGGCGTAGCGGATTTGTACAGATAGTCCAGGATCCCTGGCATCGTATCCAGCATCAGCGGCGAGACTGTCCAGCCGAGCGGAACTTCACCCCGGTTCGGAGAATCCCATACCGTCTTGAAGAAATGCTCCATGTACTGGAGATTATCACCATCGCTAAGAATAAAGGAAACATAGACTTTATTCTCCAGTGCAGGCTTTTCCGGTACTTGCGGCTTCTCGATTGTACGTGATGTACCGCTAAATACACTTAAGTTTGAGGAAAAGTCACTTGCTACTGTCGCGAGTCCGTAATCTGAGGTTTTCTTGACGCCTGCTCCTTCATCCGGCCACCAGCCCAGATATAGCCCGGTACCATAAGGCATATCCTTCATGAATTTACTAAGCATAGCATCTTCATCAGCATCAGCTGGATTCAGCCAAACGACAGCAGCATCAATCCCGATCGCATAATCCCGCAAATACGACTGGATTCCAGGATCAAGGCCAATGATGGCTTTATGGGTTGCATCTTTCCAGTAGTGGTCGTACAGATAGCCATACACTTCAAGCTTGGATTTGAATTTACCGCGCAAATCTTCCAGCACAGGAAGATTGTACGGCTCGCTCGTTAATTTGTCCGCAAGGTTCGGCGGAGCAACCAGCGCATTTTTTAAGCCTGCCATCGTAGTGGCTAGATTAATGGTATCCGGCTGCTGATCGTCGTACACGATAATTCCTTTTAGCTCTGAACGGTATTTGTCCAGCAGCTTCCAGCTGTCATCCACTTCGGTATATTTCTGATTTAAAGCATCCAGCCAGGAAGTATCTGTTGAGCCCCGTACATTATCGGTATACGAATAAATACGCGGCTGCTTCTGATTCACTACTCCTTTCAAGGAAGTGAACAGCAAGTTCTCCTCTTTCCGCAGCGGCCAAAACACCCCAACATCAAACAGCTTCACTGTCGATTTGCCGGTCCATTGGACTCGGAACTCCAGCTCATGCCCTTCACCCGGAGCCGTAAAAGCCAGCTCGAAGCTTTGCGATGCATTTGGCAATTTAAAATCCCAGTTGCGAACATCCTGAGAGGCAAGTACCTTATCTGCTGTCTGATCCCGGACTTCAAGGGATGCTACAACCCCATCCTCATCGGCGAAATTATCGACCTGCAAGTTAAATACAGCCTTTATGTCACCAGCCGGTACTTCCTTACGTCCCGTTACATCCAACATAGCCTTATCTGCAGTATCGGCACCTGCTGTCGCCAGCCAGCCGTTTCCATCCGCTTTACCGGTGTCATGTCCGAAGTTTGTATTCTCTGCCTGATAGTAGTAGTAATCGGTTGTGTAGATCATATCAAGTGTTTCAGCTGGTGTCTGGAAGGAAGGCAGCGCCTGCTTCTCCGGCCAGCGAACGCCTGCCTCTTGCTTATCCGGCCAAACGAAATAAGCCGATACGACTGCCGCAATAATGATAACAAGCGATATCCCTATCATTTTAACTTTCAACCAGACTTCCCCCCATGTTTATATAGGATTGGATTACCAATGAACTTTTACAGCCATACCTGACGGATCATTCGCGTAGCGCAGCAGAAGCGTCGTGCTGCCTTCATCCCATTTGAATTCCACCTGACTACGGATCGACGCACCTTCTTGCCCGAATGTTACTGTTCTAGGTCTGCGAGGACATTGGAAACGGGCAGCCGCCTGTGTACCTGCTGGTCCAAAGGCTACAAATCCAAAGCCGTCTGCACTCTCTTTTACTTCATCAATACGAGAAGCCGCCCCGATTAACTGCACGCCATCTCCTGCTTTACTCAAATCATAGAGCAGCGCTTGCTCGCCAGGCTTCACGGTCACCTGATCAAGAACAGGTAAATTCGCATCCAGCAAATCAATCAGCTTCCCGCTGATTGTATACGGCTCATCACTCACCGATTCATCAAGGACAGCAGCTATGATATAAGGGCCTCTCTGCAAGGCCATACCGTTCTGCTTCTCCCAGCGGAGCTTCTCACCATTGGTAAGGTTTGCGGCTGCAACAGCAGATGCAACCGTTTGTCTAAGCTGCTCGCCCGCTTCCGGTAAGATCGCACATTGCGACGGATGCAGCGGCAAGTATGCGAGACAGCCTTTGCCAACGGCATACTCGCCTGCTGCAAGCTCTGTGTCCAGCCCAAGACTGGCGAATAGATGCTCCATTGGAGAAGCATATTTCTTGCTTCCCTGATTCCACCATTCGCGGACGCCGTGGAAGTCGTCACTGCCGTCTCCCACATAGATCAGAGTGCCGCCTTCCTTCACCCATTCCGCAAGTACATTGTGTAATCCGGATGATTCCGGCTTCATATATTCATAGCTGAGCACCAGTACCCGGTAATCATCCAGGTAACCAGGGAATCTTCCCGCATTGTCCAATTGCACGGGGCGAACGGCTGCGCCATGCTTAAGAAGCGGCAGCGCAAGGCCATAGAAAGGAGACCAGTCCAGCAGTTCCATAAATTCATTCCCTAGTGCTGAAGCTACTTCTGTTCCGTCGTATTTGAAGAAGGCCGCTTCTTCACTCCAGTCCGGATGGTTCCGTTGGTACATCGCGGAATCAGCCAGCAAAAGTCCTACCTGCAGGCCGTCTGTCAGCCATTTGGCATCCTGGCCTTCCATTGTGCCAAGAACATTCAGCACAATTTGCAGCTCCGTTGCGTACGAAGCCGGAATTCTTTCTTTGCCGTCGCCGCCTTCTCTTGGATATTCGCCTTTATAGATCCGTCTTGGCCATGGACATACCTCATAACGGCTGACATGCGGATGCAGAAGGGAAGCAACTAATGTGCGAATGTAGTTGGTACGGTAGTCCTTCCAAGTAAACTTGGGATCATCTGCAATGGGATCATGCAAGAACCACATTCTGCGATCCGTACCGCGGACAAGCTCCTGCATAATGCCATATTCCAAATAAGCGGTCTCGAACGTACGCTCTTTGCGGACACCATTGTAGACATTTGGCGTTTGCGCCGTTCCCGTCCATACCTGTGCGATGTAACCATCCACACCAGGCAATTCAAGCAGCTTCGATTCCGGGCTGACAATACGCCATTGCGTGTAGTTAATCAAGCTATGAGTTGGTACATAAAAGCGAATACGGCGATCGTATTTTTGCATCGCATATTCCTTCAGGGTACTGCAGATCCGGTCGAGTGTCCGCGTGTACAGATAAGCTTTCAGCTTCGAAGCCCGGTATTGCGCATCTACCGAAGCATGCGGCGCCTGCCATGGCTCACGGTAGTAGATCTCCCATTCCCGCTTGAACGCGTCCGAGTATCCGCCTTCTACCCAGAACTCCGGCTCTTCCAGATGGATCGCTTCCACTCCGGCATCAACCGCGATCCGAATCCGTTCGGTCAAAAAATCGGCATAAGCGATTGTTGGTACCATATAGGGGATATCCACGGAGGTGCCGTGAATGATATTCTCATATTTACGGTTTTTCTGGGCTTCATCCCAATGCGTTCTGCCGTCGATTTTCCCATTCAAGTAATCCTGATAGCCGCCCCATGATACGCCAGTCATCAGATGTACGACATAGCCCTTTTCCTTCCAAGCTCGAATACGCTCTTGAAAATCCCCATGAATGCCGTACACCATTACAAAGTCTGTCTGCAGATCGTAAGACGGATCGTAAGACCCGCCTTCCTGAAAGCCTGTCAGTTCCTCACGGCGATCTCTTCTTATCATGAATGTTAGTCCTCCCCATAACTGATTAAATGAAAAAAAGGGGGAAGCTTTCCGGCTAACCCCCTTGCTTAATTATCCTAGTTTTACGCGAAGAGACTTAATTTCGAATGGCTGGAATGTTAATCTATCTACCGCTTTACCGAGCGGATTTTCCATCAGATCCACTTCTTCTATCTCCACACCTGTCACCCCAAAGGCTACCGATGTCTCGGCGAATGTTCCGGATGTTTCATACAGACGGATAATCAGATCATCCGTATCCTCTGCTTTCTTCACCGCTTCCACCATGACATGTGGATTGTCCACTTGAATAAGCGAAGCAAACGAGGCTGTATTACCTGCAGTGCCTTGATCAGACTCTGCTACCGTCAATGGCGTATTAAGCTCATATCCTTTGCGGTACACCTCAGCCTGAATAAAATCGCCGCGATGCGGATAAATCGCATACACGAATTGATGCTCTGCGCGGTCTGCAACCGGGTCTGGATAACTTGGGCTGCGAAGCAAGTTGATGTCCAGCACATTTCGTTCTGCACTGTAGCCATATTTGCTGTCACTGAGCAGCGCTACGCCGTAATCCGGCTGTGAAAGATCAATATATTGATGAGCGCAAATCTCGTCTCTTACGAATTCGATCATATTATTCCGGGTCGTAGGGCGCTTCAAGTAACCAAATTGAATCTCGCAGTTCACATGGTCGGTCATCACTTGTACCGGGAATGAAACGCGAAGCATTTTCTCTGCTTCTTTCCAGTCAGCCTTCGTCTCGAAGCGTACGGTTGTACCCTCTTCATCCAGCACAATACGCTGTACGAGTGTCGATTCCCCGAACTTGTACTGCTGCTCCATCACCACTTGATGACCATCAATAGAATAAGAACTCTCTTCAAGCTTCATGCGGCCAGCCACTGCATCCCGGTAATCTCTTGGGAAATCCCAAGCATCGCCTTTATCGTGATATATCGTAAACACATTAGCCGCTGCACCTGGTGCGATAGACTCTCTGCCTGCCGCTTTATCATAGAGAGACGCGATACTGCCGTCCTGTCCAAACGTGACGCGCAAATAACGGTTCTCCAGTTGACGTTCGCCAGCCCGGAGTCCGGATTGTTCTCCTGCTCCCGTACTAAGCTTCGCTTCTGCAAGGGAGGCAAATCCCATTGGAGGAACCTTCACGGCATAACGTTTACCTTGATGAGCAACGATTTCGTTACGCTCCCACGGCAAAGAGTTAAAGACAACCGCCTGACCTTCCCCTGCCCCGGCCAATCTAGCAGCCTTGGCATAGGTTTGTGCAAGTAATTGCTGCGTTCTGCTATGCATCGCCGCATAACGTTCCAGCGATTCCTCGAACACACGGGTAATCGATGAGCCAGGCAAAATATCATGGAACTGATAGAGAAGTGTCTCTTTCCATATTTCTTCAAGCTCTTCCGACGGATAGGCATTCTCGCCCATCGCCAGCAATAGAGAAGCAGCAAATTCGAGCTCTCTGAGCGACTTTTCCATCTTGCGGTTATACCATTTGTTGCGCGCCTGCGTCGTCAATGTTCCTTGATGCTTCTCCAGATACAACTCCCCGCGATAGGTTTGGAATCGGGATTTCTCCTGCTCCAGCTTGCGGAAGAAAGATAAGGAATCTTCCTGCACGACAGGAGGCAGTCCAAGCAGATTATGCTCACGTGCTAATCGCTCCAGATGCTCCTCGCCTGGCCCCCCGCCACCGTCGCCGATACCAAACAACATCAGGGCATGCTCGGAAACATTACGATCCAGATAGCTGTTCTCAATCTTCGCAAGTGATCTTGGCGCACTTGGGCTGTTATACGTATCTTCCGGCGGAAGGTGTGTCAGCACTTTGCTGCCATCAATACCTTCCCATTCAAAGCTGTGATGAGGATGAGTATTGTACACGTTCCACGACAGCTTTTGCGTCATCATATAATCAACACCGGATTTTCTAAGCAGCTGTGGCAAACTTGCCGAATAACCAAATACATCCGGCAGCCAAAGAATCTTAACCTCTTGGCCAAACTCCTGCTGGTAGAAGCGCTTGCCGTACAAAATCTGCCGCACCAAGGCTTCCCCGCCGGAGATGTTCGTGTCAGGCTCTACCCACATAGCTCCCTGTACTTCCCAGCGTCCTTCTGTAATTCGTTCCTTGATCCGGTCATACAGCTTTGGATAATGCTCTTTCATCCATTGATATAATTGCGGCTGGCTTGCGCCAAACACATAATCCGGGTATTTCTCCATGTTCGTTAACACAGTGGAAAAAGTACGTGCGCCCTTACGGATCGTCTCACGGATCGGCCACAGCCAGGCAAGGTCGATATGAGCATGACCAATAGCACTAACCGTCAGAACAGGATCTCCACCTTGCTTGGAGAGTTCTTTGGCAAGAACTTCTCTAGCGCGCTGTGCAGTCTCTTCATTTATAACTTCAAGCATAAGTGCTGCATCATACAAGCTTTGAATGACACGCTCTTGTCTTGCACTTTTCTCCGCCACATGCTCCGCCAGCTCGAGAAGCACCTCGAAATCGTAGTACAGCTGACGAATCTCCTCGTAACAAATCGCGATATCCGCTTCCTTTAAAGTGCCGCTGCGGTACTTGCCGAACAGATCGTTACAGCCGGCATCTGCCCACAGATCGACCTGCTCTCCAGCAGCCGACATTCCCAGATCAACAACACGTTTGCCAGGTAAACCTAAGCTGAAGTCAAATTCGGAATTAATATTAGTGAGCCCTTGTTTAGGTGAGCCTTCCTCATCAACCAGACAAAGCTCTCCATTAATATCGATCAGCAGAACAGCTTTATGTCCTGCCACGGCATCAGGAACAATCCCTTCAAACCGAAACCATGCGCAATCCCATAAGTTCCCCCATTTATCACCTGGTGTAAGTTCAAGACGTGTACCGTTGTTCCGCTCGGAATAAGGCACCGGTTCCTTCGTCACCCATGCCGTAACCTTCATTGCCGATACGGGTTCGTAGATGGAATCGCGTATTCTCGGCAATAAATCCTTTGCTTTGTGTAGTTTTAATCGATTTATTTCGTATGGCATGTTAGTCACTCCCGGTTTGAAAAAAAGAGGACTGATTAACAGTCCTGTTGTTGGAAGGTGATTGGGTACTTGCTATGAGCTATCGGGATACGGGGTACCTCTTTCAGCCGCTGTTGTCTGCAGGAAAAGTGAACTATTTTTAGTGTGAATATTTCCTGCAGACAAAGGCGGGCGCTATCGCTCTTCAAGAGCTACCCCTGCTCCCTATGCTCTGCTGCGTAAACAATACTTCCAAATCAAACAGGACGTGTTAAGAAAGTCCTCTTTTTTTGTTTTTTTTAAAATTATTTGGTTACTTGCTCTGCTTTCTTTTGGGCGTCGTCAAGGATTGCTTTTACATCGCCTTTGGTCATCAGGGATTTTACGACCGCGTCACCCCAGATTTGCCATACCTTCGAGTTGTCTTTCGCAAAAGTTGGCAAGCCTGAAACATTACCGGACATGGCTTGGTAATGCAGGTACATCTCTGGATGCTTCTCTTTGTATTCCGGCGATTCAGAGATTTCCTTCAGAATCGGGGAGCGTACATTGGAGTCTGCAACCAGCTGTTGAACTTCTTTGCTGTACATCGCTTTGATGTATTCAAATGCTGCTTCTTTGTTCTTCGCAGCTTTTGGCACCGAGTTAAATGCAGCACCAATCGTTACGTTTGCAGCTTGGCCGCTTGGGGACAATGGAATCGGCGACATACCGCAATCGAGTCCACTATCTTTACACTGCTGTACTTGCCAAGGACCATCAATCAGATAGGCTGTTTGCCCTTTTTTCCAAGCATCGAAGTACGTGCCTTCGTTATTGTTAACCATCAAGCCTGCTGGATGATCTGCATTCAGCTCACGAAGCAGGTTGATCGTCTCTACATTCGCATCCGAGTTAAAGGTTGGCAGACCATTCTCATCGGCAAAGCTGCCGCCATTAATACCAATTAGAGCGCCATAGCGCAAGTATCCGCCGAAGTTCGGAGCGCCATAAACGCCACCGCCGTAAAACTTGCCTTTACCGGCTTCTGTTACTTTTTTGGAGTTATCAGCCAGCTCTTGCCAAGTAGTAATCGGCTTCTCAGGATCAATGCCTGCTTCCTTCACCAGCTTCTTGTTCCAATACAGGCTGCTTACGCCAGGCTGCAGGGCAAGACCGTAAATTTTACCTTCATACTCCATCGGCTTCCAAGCAGCCGGCGAGACGTTATTACGGAGCTCATCAGCAATGTCATCAGGGAACGGCTCGAGCAGACCTTGCTGAGCAAAGCCCGGCATTTGTGTTTCACCTACAATAATATCTGGAACATTTTTGGCTAGGAATCCTGCTGTTTCCTTCTGGATCAGCGGCTCGCCCCAACCCCAGTCTTCCGCTTTAATACTGATGTTTTTTTCTTTCAGCTTGCCGGACATGATCTTCTGATAATTAAGCGGGAAAGATTCTACAAGAGTACCTGGCGTGTAATTGATATCAACACCTTGTCCCTTTAATTCCTTCTCTTTTGGTGCAAACAAATCATCCATCTTACCAACACCGATGCCTACAGCACCTTCGTTAAGTACAGTGATCGTTACCGGATCTCCTGAAGCCGCAGCCCCGGTTGATTCAGCCGGCTCTGTTGAAGCAGACTCCGTCGGCTCTGCCGAGTTCTGAGGCTGATTGTTTCCGTTAGAATTGTTGTTACCGCCGCATGCTGTTAATGAGAATGTTAAGAGTGCAGTTACAAACAAGGATGTGATCTTTGTTTTATTCACATAAACCCCTCCAATTTAGGATGATAACTGACCTGTCGCAATTAATATATCATGACTATTTGTTATATTCAATATGTTATAACAAATATTTTTAACCTTTGATTCCCGTATTAGCTAGACCTTGAACGATATATTTCTGGAAGAAGAAGAAGATTAAGAGTGCTGGTATCGTCATACCAAGACCAAGTGTGATGATTAACGGCCAGTTCGGAATAGCTCCCGGGCTGGCAGCAGCTGACGACAATCGGGTAATGGCAGCAGGCAATGTCTGCAGCTTATCCGATGACGTATAGAAGAACGGTGTAGCAAAATCATTCCACGTAGCAAGCGCCGTCGTAATCGCAATAAACGCCATAATTGGCATCTGCAGAGGCAGCAGAATCTGGAAAATAATCCGCAGCGTACCCGCTCCGTCTACCTTCGCCGCTTCATCAAGCTCATAAGGGATTTTCTCGATGGACTGCTTCACGAGGAATGCGCCCATAATATTAAGGCTCGGCCCTCCAATGAAGTAAACCCACCAAGTATCGAGTATCCCTTTACCACCTGTAAAAATGTCGTTTCCGCCTGCAAACGGCCATCTCGCAAACTCCAGGTAAGTCGGAATAAGCGCAATTGTACCTGGGATCATCTGCGTACCAAGCAAGATCAGGAATAGCTGGTCTTTCCATTTGAAACGAAGCCTTGCGAATACATAACCAGCCAGCAAGGAGGTCAGCAGCGCCCAGAAGGTGTTATAAATGGTCCGATAACCGGAGTTGATGAAATACTTTTGGATCGAATTGTCCGCCGACACGTTAAACAACACAGTAAAGTTATGGAGCGTTGGTGCTTTGGCAATTGGAAATAATCCAATGATGCTTGTTGTAAACTCATTCTTCGTGAAGAAGCCGGCCAGAACCATAAAGATCAAAGGATATAGCAAGACAAGCCCGATACCAAGCAGAACAATATGGGCAAACAAATTACCCGGCTTCAGCTGTACAGCTACTTTTCTAGACAATGAATCTTTCATGTTCTAGGACCTCCTTTTGATCGGAATGGTGCTGCTTCTATCCGAGTTCGTTGACCAGCGGTAGTAGAACACCGTACCTACAAAGACAACTACTGCCATGATGAGCGAAGACGCACCGGCCATACCGAGATTGAAGTCCCAGAACGCATCGCGGTAAATACGGAACACGAGTACTTCCGTCTTCCCGTAAGGTCCGCCGCCTGTCATGAACAATACCTGCTCGTAGATTTGAATAGCACCGATCAAACTTGTAATTACAATATAGGTTGCAATTGGTTTCAAGCCTGGAAGAGTGACGTACCTCATTTTGCCCCAGCGGCCCGCGCCGTCGATTTCCGCTGCTTCGTACAAGGACACATCCACGGACTGCAATCCCGCAAGCCAGATGAGAGCTGCACCGCCTACCCCTTTCCATACCGAGTAGACGACGATCCAGAACACGCCCCAGAAGACGGAATATTGCCAAACAATTGGCTCTTTGCCAATGGATTTCAGAAAGTTATTAATAACACCGTTGTTCGTATCAAGAAGCAAGTTAAAGATTTGGGTAGTAGCAACCGTTGAGGTTACCGCTGGAATGTACCAGATTGACCGATAGATGCCCTTACCGAACAATGGCATATTCATCAGAATAGCTGCGCCAAATCCGGCGATCAGGGTAATTCCGGTAACCAGTCCCCCTAACCAGACCGATCTCCACAGGGCCTCATAATAAAGAGGATCCTGGAAAAAGCGCACATAGTTGTCGAACCAGATAAATTTCGGACTGTCAGCTATACCAACCCACTCGAAGAATCCGAGGAAAAAGCCAAACAGCGTTGGGAATCCCGATAACACCAGCCACCAAAGAATCATGGGACTCAGGATGGCTGCTGCAATTAATGCATCTTTGTGTCTGACCGCAAACTTCTTAAGAGAGGATCTTGTTGATACGTTAGTGACTGGCAGATGCAATGGTGCTGTTTCTACTGCTTTCCTGTCATTCATGTTCATTTTCCTCCTTGCTCGTTTTAGCCTTACTCAAATGCTATAAAACCCTATATATAGATTATATTTGTTATATCAAATTAGTCAATTGATAAATGCAAACAAAAATAACCCGACAGCCAAAATTGGCTATCGGGTTATTGGACAAATGTTATGGTTGTTTAAGCCTTTGCTTGAACATTAGCCTCAGCCGTTGTCTTGCGGACGACTAAGCTAGGCTTCAGTATCATTTTATGGAACCTGATCGGAAGTTTACCTTGATTATCGATCACCTGTAGCAGCAGACGCACCGCCTCGGTACCAATCTCATACTCCGACTGATCGATGTAAGTAAGCTGGCTGAACTCCTCGAGGAGTGGTGTCGGGTTATCAAAGGATATAATGGAAATATCCTCAGGTACACGAAGTCCTACCTTCTTCGCAATCGATAAAATTTGAACGCCAAGCGAACAGTTCAAAGCGATATAGGCAGTTGCCATTTGGTTTTTGACAAAGCGGTATAACGGATGATTCGGATCCGTCGCAGGCAGCGGAGGACTAGCAGGATCATCTAGGATACCGTTAGCGTGAATGTCATTTAAGATCAGCGAAGGATTAATTAAGGCGCCCTTCTGCTTCAATGCTTCGTTATAGCCTTGAATCCGCTCATCTACAGAGACTGTCATTAATGCCGAGTCCGAGCAGATCGCGATATTCCGATGGCCAAGATTCCAAAGATGGTCTACGGCAAGCATCGACGCATGTGCACCGTCTGAAGACACCACATTGGTCTCCACTCCAGGCAGATGCCTGTCGATCAGAACAAACGGATAGTTCTGCATCTTGAGCGCAATAATTTCTTCGTTGTAGACCTCAGCATCAACCGGGAAAATGATAAGTCCATCCACGTTGTTCTTCATTTCCCGGATGACTTCCTTCTCGGTTTCCTTGGAATTATTCGTCAACATCACAACCAGTTGATAACCTTTTGCCTTCAGCCCATCTGTAATACCTGCAATTAATCGAATGGCGAAGTAATCCCCGAGCACCGGGAATACGAGTCCAATCTTTACTCTCGGCCTTGTCTGCCCTCCACGAGGTTCATTCAATAGACTTGGAGCCATCTGGGTTTCGGGAATCCCCTTAACAAAGCTGCCTCTGCCCGGAATTCGATAGATCCAGCCATCCTTCGCCAGCTCGGCAAGGGCGTTCACTACCGTAATACGGCTGACATCAAATTCTTCCATCAAATCTTTCTCTGTCGGAATTTTATCGTCTTCGACCAGCTTCCGGGACGTTATTAATTCTTTAAAGTGATTTTGAATCTTAATATACAGGGGTTCTCTATCTTGACTCATTCCTATATCCTCCTATCCGGACCAAATTAATCGTTATAACAAATATACCATATGGAAGGAGCTTAACAAAGTAATACTTGAACAAATGTCCATTTAATACTATCCATCATTCTTTAAAAAAGAAGAGCGCATGCAGCATGCGCCCCCCTTTATCCCATTATTACATATGTCGTGATTTCGCAGTCTTATTAAGCCTGCAAACTGCCAGAAGCACTTCTAAACTCCGTTTGCATAATTCCTTTATCCTTCAGAACCTTCATAAAGATACCACCAACCACAGTCCGGTGCTGGAACCCAATCTGACGCGCTGTAACCGTATCTGTCCAGTCAGAGAACTGAACACGGTCCTGCGTTTCATTCAGCATATCCCAGATTGGAGCAGTCAGCTCGATGAAGTCATTCTGATCTTCCGCCAGAGCGGCCGACCATACGAGCCAATCGTTCTTCGTGTAATTAGCACGGTTGTCGAGCGGCGTACCGTAATCATTTTTCATCTTCTTATACCAGCTGATCTCATTGCGGATCATCTCTTTGGAGAACAGATCTGTTCCAAACAGTACATCCCAGATCAGATTATATTTGAGGCTCCAAGAGCCTTCTTGTCCAAAAGCAAGCTTTGTATGATCGCCGTCAGCCGCAAGTACTCCCCACTGCTCAGCCATTTCTTTGGCTTTGGCCATATAACGGGCAGCTGTTTCCTCTTCCCCTTGAAGCTTCTTCAGGATGGAGTAGCTGGCTACGCCCATAACCGCCTTCACAGACAGGTTTGCGTTACGTGCCAAATGGCCGGCGAAGTCGTCGGTACACAGCTGGTTCTCTGGATCAAGACCAAACTCCGTCAAATAGTCTGCCCATTCGCCGAGAGTATCCATATGGCTGAACAGGTAATCACGGTTGCCGCCTGCAAGAGCTACGGAAGCAGCCATAACGAGCATGTTGCCACATTCTTCAACCGGCATTTGCCCTTCACGTTGATTCTCACTGTAAACTTGACCATTACCGATCGGATATTGTCCGATATCATGCGGTGCAAATTCGAATGTCCAAGCATCCATTTCTGCATATTTCAGAATCGGACGGATCATCGCTTCTACAAGCTCAGGTGCATAGAGCAGGAACATTGGTACAGACGGATAGCTCACATCAACGGTAGCCATACAGCCGTTGCTATAGCACTCTTTGGACAGGAAGAGCAGCTGGCCTTCTGTATCCGCTACGAGCTTATGCGCAGCGATCGCTTGACGATAGGACAAGGAAAGCAGATCCGCATATTGGCTGCCGCCGGATTTCTCGCCTTCTGCGATAATCTGCTGGTCAAATGTAGCACAACGCTCGAGCAGGCTTTCGTATTCCGAGAACGCAGCAGCGATCATGTCTGGCGTGCTTTGACCATTTCTTTTCCAATAAGCCTCAAGCTTGTCGGCAAAATATTCAATCGCAATGATATCGTCATAAGCAAGAACAGCCAGGTTCTTGATAGGAGCAGCTCCAACACGGCCCAGATTGTAGATGAGCGCCATAACTGGCTGAACATCTGCCACCACTTGAGCTGCTGTTGGTGAAGTCGACTCGGTAAGCTTGTCATTACGAACAAATTGCTTTCGGATATCAGCAGAAGCTATGTATCCGCTCACTTGATCGGATTTCTCCGCATTCAGATAGAAGTAACCCCAGTCAATCCGGTGATCGTCACCCGAACGGTTCACTACATCTTGTTTCTCATGTCCGATCTGCAGCGAGATCAGTCCGTCGTTCTCCAGCTTCTGGCTAATAACCGATTGGTTCGATTGATCAACACACCATTCGCCAGTCACATCGAAGTAAATTTGCACATCATGCTCTTGGCCATCCAGGGAGTTTACTTCAAACGCTACATAAGAAGCAGGTCTCGACAATACATCCAGATCATCCAGTAATAAAGGAGAAGTGAAACGAACTGTCAATTCGATTCCTGCAGATTGGAACGTGTACACCGTGCTCAAAGCAGACACAGTCACACTCTTCTGCTCCATCGCTACCGGTTCTGTATAATAACGTTCAGCTCTTGGCTCAACCAGACCAGCAAACCGTTGTACCTTACCGTCGATGCGAATCAAGCCTGTCATACCATGGCGCTGTCCCGTCCAATGACGGGTATGATCATCGGTCAACCGGTCAGCCTGCGACCAAACACTGAAATAAGGGTCAACCGTTACTAATGGAACTGCAGAAGGACGAATTGCGCTCATTAGGAAAACAACTCCTTTAATATATTCATTTGTTATAATGGATATATTATAATGCTATATTAAATTTTATGTCAATAAGCAAAAAGGCTGACGAGTTTGAACTTGCACTCGTCAGCCTTTTGCGTGTCGTTATGTCGTTCGTGTCGCAGCATTCTCACTCTGTCAGTACTCACTACAAGTACTCAAACTCAAAGTACTCTACTCCAAGCACTCTACCCCAAGCACTCAAACTCCAAGCACTCTGCTTCAAGCACCTTACTCCAAGCAATCTACTCCAAGCACCCTACTCCAAGCACCCTACTCCAAGCACCTTACTCCAAGCACCCTACTCCAAACACCTTACTCGAAGCACCTTACTCCAAGCACTCTGCTTCAAGCACCTTACTCCAAGCACTCTACCACAAGCACCCTATTCCAAGCACTCTACCACAAGCACCCTATTCCAAGCACTCTACTCCGAACTCTCATCTCATCTAACTCGCTACACTGTATTTTGTACAGCATATGGATGCCTTATTGTCCAACATCCTAGTCTATCCTGCATTCTGTACAGTAGAATTCTTGCTTAATGAACTGGGATACTCCTAATTGGACTTTTCTACTGTACAGAATCCAACTTAGCCATCTGTCTAAGTAACATGCTTCTCCCTACGTTGGATAGAATACAGTCTAGCTAGTATCGGTGTTTGATTAAGCAGCCTTCTCTCGCAAAGCAATCAGCCTGTCACCAATCTCAACTAACTCTTGCCGCAACAAAATGCTCTCCGCATATCTCGCGGGGATACCATCGTATCCCCAGTAAATGCCAGCCAACCCGCCTGCGATTGCTCCAATCGTATCCGAGTCTCCACCTTTATTAGCGGCACGTTGAACGACTTCCTCAAAGGAATCTGCCTCCAGCAAATGATGGACAACCCATTGCATCGTATGAACCACATAGCCATCCGGAGGACCTATTGGCGCTTGGCCGTTCAGCAGCTGTTCATAGCGGGTATCGGTTATTTCGGTGCGGACGGCAGCCTTCAAAGTTTCACCCTGAAGCAGCCTTCGGGCGATGCGGTTGTAGATTAGGCATGCTTCCGTCGCAGATTCATCATCATGGGTCATCTCGGAATGCCGCTTCGTGATCTTTTCCATAACCTCAAGGTCAGGATATGCTAGAGAAATAGGCAGACAGCGCATCAATGTGCCGTTCCCGGCAGTCATACCGTTCAACCTCGCTTTGGCCCGGCGTGCAGCCTCGAACCAATCCCCATTATATTGATCAAATACCGTCCGGATGATGTTGCCGATATCCTTCGGATTCATAGCCTTCCACTTGAGAAAATAGTCCCCAATAGCCTCGATCGGTTCTGCTGGATTGTGCAGAATGCCTCTCGCTACCGCTATCGTCATCGCTGTATCGTCGGTGATCTCACCCGCTTCGAGCTGCCATACACCGCCGCCAATGATTTGATCGAGCCAGCCGTACTCGCGCTTAATTTCCGCTTCGCTCATAAATTCGGTCGTTCCGCCCAGCGCGTCACCAACTGCAACACCAAATAGTCCTCCGAGAATTCGATCCCTCATCATTTGGTCATCCCACCCATTCATATGGATTGCTGAATTTCTCATAGCGCCCAAGCACCGACTTAACCTGCCGAACACGCTCTTCCAAGCTGCCGCAAAGCGGAATGAAGGGAATCTTACGAGTGATAAGGTCAGCAATAATCTGCTTCTGGAAATTATGTCTGCCGACATCCCCAGAACGGTCCGGCGTATCGTCGTACGGAATATCGTCTTCGCATAGGAAGACGATATCGTAGCGTGAGGCGCAGCGAGCTGCCATCTCCTCCAGCTTCGGATGAGCTTCACCGTGGTAATACAAGGAAAACATAAACGTCGTAATGGCATTCGTGTCAACGAACAGCATATCTCTTGCCTGCAGCAGCAGATGTTCCTCCCGCTCAAGATGACCTTCTGCGATGTCCACCAGCTGTTCCAGCGTCAATCGGCGTTCAATCTGATGCTGCTCCCAATATTCCCTGCCGTACTCGGGCATCCAGATCGTCTGCAGCTCCTCCGCCATCTGGGCGGCAAGGGTTGTTTTCCCCGTGGAGGGAGCCCCGAGGAACACCACATTCGTAATGAGATCCCGGTAAACGATCGGATGCACCAGTTCTTTGTTCTCATACAACGCTTCCCTTACTCTCGTACCGGATACGGGGAATGACTCCCGGAGCGGATCAACCTGACGATTGACTGCCCCCAGAGCCTCACTCATATGCTCACCATAAAATTCACTGGAATAGAAATGCGTAACCTTCCTATCACCGAGCAGGCCTAAAATATAGTTCTCTTGCTTACGCTTGATCTCAGGCGTATCGCCGCTGTCCGACGGTCCATCCCAAGCCTCCAGCACTTCCACATTCGGATAAAGCTCTCTAATCCAACGAGCCCTGACCGATAACGGAACTCGGGTCACTTCCGGACTGTCATAGATGACCACGATGAGGTGATCAACCTCACCAAGCGCCGTCTCGACGACATGCTGGTGACCACGATGGAATGGTGCGAATTTGCCAAGTGTGAGCCCAATTTTTTTAACCGGCATAATGATTCACCTCATCCTGTGTCACCGAAGCTGCAGCCGTCCGAGCATATTCACGTTTCCAATCCACTAAGCCCATAATCGCAATTCCAAGGAAAATGACGTACAAGAACGAAGTCGTGTACAGCTCTTTGTAGAAGTACATACCAATCGATAACACGTCTACGATAATCCAGAAGTACCAGTTCTGAAGGATTTTATAGGAAAGCAGGAATTGAGCCGTCAAGCTTAACGTTGCAATAAAAGCATCCAAATAAGGGATTGAAGCATCGGTATAGACATCAAGAACAAGACCCCATACTGTTGTAAAAATAACGATAAATCCGCCCAGCATCGCTGCCAGCTTCACATTCCAAACTCTAGTTGGGCGAACAGCCGCTTCGCCGCGCTTCGTCATCCAGATGATCCAGCCGTAAATACTGAGGATGAAAAAGAACACCTGCAGCGTCATATCCGCATACAGCTTGACGTCCAGGAACATATAGAAGAAGCAGGCCACATTGATGAGGCTAATCGGCCAGGTCCAGATCTTCTCCTTCGCCGTCAGCCAGACAGCTGCTAGACCCGTTGTTGTAGCAGCAATCTCGATGGTGCTGGACGAGGTGTAATAAGCCACGGCTAGTATGGCGATAAGCAGGCCTGCTATTGTTAAGTTTTGCTTCATGTTGATCACTCCTAACTATAAATAGACAGCTCCGGCACAAACCCGGTAAAACGGTACAGCTGCGCCGCACGCTGTGAGTACTGATTAGATAACTTTAGACTTCCGTCTGGAAGGTGGACCTCTTCAATAAGCCCTTTTCGGCTCTGAGTGGAGGTCACTTTGCGGATAAAGTTCTTCTCTTCGAACGTAGGGACAACCGTCTGAATGATCTGATACAGCTCCCCAATCGTAAATTCCTCTGGCAGAAATGCACTCGCAATGGCTTGCGTCAGCATCTGCTGCTGAATGCGCAGGTACGCATCCTGAATAATGTCATGATGGTCAAAAGCCAAATTCATCTCAAGCGCTTCGAAGAGCGGGAACAGCCGAACATCTACAGCATCATCTGATGCCTTCCGATCCGCCAAGTACTTCTCATTCACCAAGGCACAGAACGCATGGCTGATCATCCAGCCCCGTGGATCACGCCCCGGCTTGCTGTACGCCTTCAGATATTCCATGTGTACATGCTCGACACCCGCTTCTTCCTTCAGCTCCCGAACGGCGCATTCCTCCACCGTCTCGGTCTCACGGGTAAATCCACCTGGTAATGCCCATTGCCCCTCGAAAGGCCAGACTTTACGGCGAATCAGCAGCACTTGCAGCTCCCTCATCGGGAGAGCTTTCTTGGTCGTTTCTTTCTCTTGTGAGGTTATCGTGAATATCACAATATCCGACGGCGCACCGTCCGGGGTACGATAATTGCTGGCTGAATAGTTATGTTCGTTCTCGTGCAGATTCAAGAGAGGGCAGCCTCCTTCATAAATCATATTATCGTTTTAATAATATCAATATGACATAATCAAAGAAAATGTTCAAGTCCATTTTGGTAAAAAAAGAAAATGACCGCCATACAAGAGTATGCGGTCATTCCTCTTATTCACTATTTTAAAACAATTCGTTCCTGCTCATCTGATTGTACGTAATCCAGCTCGATTGCCTTCTGAATCCCGTTTCGAATTACCCGATCAAGCGCATTGCCTGATCTTGCATAGCCCAGCAGCTTCACTACCTGCTTCACCAAGTCATCCTGTGGGAGGCTGATTTGTGCTTTCAAAATGGTTTGCACAGCAGCAGCAATCTCTTCAGCAGGCAGGTCTTCAGCCGACCGGCGCTCCGACTCCTCTGTCGCAGTACGGAACTTATCATACTGAGAAGGCTCCGTACCTTCCGGCCAATAAAATACAGCTCCATCCGACTCCGAGACTTGAGGCTTCAGCCGACTAAGGAGATCCGTTAACCGCTGATCCAGCTTCGCTCCAAGCCGGGTGATTCCCCAAGCCTGCAATACCCGCTTCGCAAGTAAGCTGCGGCTGATTGGTCCCTCTTCCGCAATAACCCGCTTGATCTGTCCGAGGATCAACTCGGTTGACGCCGGAGAATAGAACATTTCCGTCCTCAAGGTTACCGGTTCAAGCTGACAAAGCGTATACACAGGTACATCAGACTCAGACTCGCTAGGCGCGCTTAACTGTTCCATCGGCACTGCTGCTGCAGCAACTTTAACGACCTGCTCAGATTCGGCTACAACAATCTGCTCAGCAGCAGTAGAGGGCCCCTCAGGTGGAGCCGACTGCTTCTTATCCTTCGCACTTTGAATCGCTGCAACCACTTGGCGAATCACCTGATTCTTGTTCTCCCACCATTCCGGACTCCATACCCGAATCAGATTCCAGCCAAGCTGACTAAGCACTTGTTCTCTCAAAAGATCACGGTCACGCACTGCCCCTGCATCCCTGTACATCGGTCCGTCAAGCACAATCCCAAGGACATATTGTCCTTTGTTCGCAGGATCCAGGACGCCAAGATCTACACGGTACCCGGATGCTCCAACATGAAGATCCGTCTCATAACCAAGCGCCTTCAGTTCAGACGCCAAGCTGCGGTGGAGATTGGACACAAGCGAGATTTGCTCGGACGAAGCGCTGGCTGGCAGCACTCGCTGTCCTTTTTCCGCGTAGTCGAGGAAAGCTTTCAGTCCAAGAACACCTTGCGCATTAATACGACTCGCGTTCAAGTGATGAGACAGCAAAGTCGAATAGACCAGCATCTCATGCCTTGCCCTGGACACAGCGACGTTCAGACGGCGCCAGCCTCCCTGACGGTTCAGCGGGCCAAAATTCAGACTAACCTTGCCAGTTGCATCTGGCCCATATCCAACGGAGAACAAGATCACATCTCTCTCGTCCCCTTGCACATTCTCCAGATTTTTCACGAAGATCGGCTCAGGCAGCTGTCCAATTAACAGCTCCAAATCCTGATCCTTTTTGAGCGCCTCCTCCAGCAAATCCTCGATTAAGGTCTGCTGAACAGAGCTGAAGGTAACAACCCCAATGCTGCGTTTCCGCAATACCGGATCTTTGACGCGGCGAATGATCTCCCCAACGACTGCTTCGCCTTCCGCCCGGTTCTGCTTCGAACGTCCACGGTCATAATACCCCTCCAGCGGGACAAGGGTCACACTCGATACCGGTTCATCCGGTGATGGGAAGGTCATCAGCTTGTTGTCGTAATAATGGGCATTACTGAAGGCGATTAGGCTCTCATGCCTGCTTCGGTAATGCCAGGTCAAATGCCGCTGCGGCATGCCAAGCGCTAAGCAGTCGTCCAGAATACTTTCCATATCCTGCAGCGCTTCTTCCTCATCCATATCTTCGCTGGTGCTCTTCGAGAAAAAGCTTGTTGGCGGAAGCTGCTTCGGATCCCCTACAATGACCGCTTGATGTCCCCTTGCCAAAGCACCAACCGCTTGAGCGGTAGGAACCTGAGAAGCTTCGTCAAAAATAACAAGATCGAACTTCGCGCCATTCGTGTCCAAATACTGCGCAGCCGAGATTGGACTCATCAGCATACAAGGCGTCAGCCTAGGAAGCAAATGAGGAATAGACTCAAACAGCTTGCGGATCGAGAGATTTCTTCCTCCGCTTCGAATGGCCCTTTGCAAAATACCAGCCTCGGAGCTTTGAGCCGCTTCGACCGTCATCTGCGGGATTTTGGCAGACAACCGGGCTGCAATCTCCTGCTGGGTTAAGGTTAGATACTGCTCATCCGCTTGTCTAAACCGCTCGATCGTATCTTCGAACAACTTGCCAGAGAAGGCAAGCAAGCTTTTATCCCGGGCAATGATATAATTAGCAACCGATTTGTACAGCCCTCTCTCATAAGCCGCAATAAGCTCAGGATTGGATAGCCGACCTTCCTCGTATGGCGTAATAAGTGGCAAAAGTCCCGCCCCCGCCGCTTCAGCACGGACTCTCCGCCAAGTACTCCAGTCACGCAGACGATCCAGATGAAGCGACCACTGCTTCGCTTTGTCCACCATACCTGCAAGCCATTCTCCATCTGACAAGGAGACTTGAAGCTGAGCGAAAGATACGCTCAACAAGCGGGATAGCTCGCTCTCCTCGGCTTTGATCTTAAGATCATGACCTCCAATACGCTGGAAGAGCTGCAACTGCTCTTGATCATGGCGGCCATTTAGGAGCACATCCGACATCTGCACTCTCGCCTGACTAGCCGAATTTGGATTGTAGAACCATTGCACGAGCAAGGCTTGTAAATGCTCTACCCAATCACAGATTGCTGTAAGCTCATCCCATTTGCCATCGTCTCCGTCGGCCCACGCCTGACCGAAATACGGCGAGACCTTGCTTTTCTTATCTTTCAGCTTCTGCTCTTCTTCCTGCCAAGTTACTATCTCAGCCAAAGCCAATTTCACCTGATCCTTGGATAATGCGGCAGCAGGCTGCGATAATCCTTTTAGCATTTTGAAGATGCGCTTCTGACCGGACCACTTAGGCAGGAACCATTGCAGCTCTGTCTTATCCCATTCCGATAAAATCGTTCTAGCATCAAGGCGCGTTATGTCCGATGTGAATCTGGCGAATATTTTCGACCGTAATTGATCTCTCCGTTTGCCCTGTTCGGCCGTTGATCTAATCAGTACTAGAGCTTCAGCTAGATCTGCTTCCTGCAGCAAGGCCGGCTTCATGTCCGGAACACGGCTGGCCAGCTCACTAAGCTTAACCAGGATCTCAACATGACGGTAATCCAGATAGCTCGCCTCAAGCTTCAGACGATCTGCAGCCTGGCTCAAAGCGATACGTTGTTCGTCCAACAGAGGAATATATCTCTTCAATATCTGATCTACTTCCGTCTTCACTCCCTGCGAGTAGGAAGTGAGCTCAACATCACGCCATGGGTGAAGATGTGGATCTCCACACTCCGCCCCGGCAATTTGAAGCCGTGCTGCCAAGTCCTTCCAGACAGTCAGCTTATCCGGGGACAAGCTCTCTATTGCAGCATCATTGAAAAAGACAACATCTGATCCTTCTCCCGCCTGTTCATATCCGGCAATCGCTTCGAATAGAGTCAACCCAGATGGATGTTTGTGGTGAAGAGCTTCCACGTAACCATTCAACTCATTCCGCAATTGGAACAAACGGTCAGCCTGGCTGCTCCAGGATGCCGATGAAGGAATTTTCCTTGCTTCAATGGCGGCAGACAATTGATCCAGAACGGATTTTTTGGTGCTTTTATTAGAATGCAGCTCGAGGCAAAACGGACCTAGTCCAATCTGCTCCAGCCTGCGCTGTACGACGGATAAGGCTGCCATTTTCTCAGCCACAAATAATACCCGTTTGCCTTGTGCCAGCGCATTCGCAATCATATTCGTAATCGTCTGGGACTTCCCTGTCCCTGGCGGTCCATGAAGGACAAAACTTTGACCATCCGCTGCTGCACGAATCGCGGCTAACTGTGAGGAATCCGCGCTAATCGGAACAGATAAGCTTGTTGGATGATCCAGATCAAGCGGACGAGGCGTTTCCTCTGAAGGCTCCTCCCATTTCAACTGGCCTTCCATCAGACTAGCAACGATTTTGTTCTGCGCCAGCTTATCTGCATGGGTGCGGATATCATTCCACATGACAAATTGGCCGAAGGAAAACAAGCCAAGATTAGCCGTCTCCTCAACATCCCATCTAGGGACTTGAATGAGCGCATGCCTGAATACATGGAACACCTGCTTGAGGGCAATGCCCTTCTCATCTCTAGGCAGAGGATCAAGGCCGTCAATACCAATGCCATAATCCTGCTTTAACATTTCCAGCAGCGTAATGTTCATCTGAGGCTCTTCGTCTCTCGCCCGGATTACATATCCCTGACGGGAAGACTTCCGAATAATATCAACCGGAATCAAGGCAATTGGAGCATAACGCGGCAGCTCGCTGACCGGCGTCTCGTACCATTTTAATAAGCCTAGCGCCAGATATAGGGTGTTTGCTCCATTTTCCTCAAGCGAAACTTTGGCTGAACGATAGAGATGCACCATTCTTCTCTCCAGCTCAACCCCATCAAGCTCCACACGCAGCCGCTTCCGGTTAAACTCTTCACGAAGAAGCTGGGACAGCGGATGATCATTGTTAATGCTCTGGTACAAATTCGCATCACGGCCGTTATTCTGCCAGTCGCCAGGCTTCGCTAACAATTGGAACTCCTCGCCATCAGCAAGCGCGTCCTCCAAATCTCCCAATTGTGTCGTAATAATAGGAATACTGGACTTGGACAGACGGAAGTTAAGCAACGAATTCCGGAGTGTCAGATCAAGCAGCCTGCGTTCCCATTGCTTTTGTCTAGCAGACTTAGGCAAGGCAGTAACTTCAAGTGGTTTCTCCAAAATATCCACGAGTTCAGGAGCTGCAGCGTCATGATCAACTGGTGCTGCTTCTTGCTGCTCAATAATCCAGCCTTCTGGTGTAGCCGTTCGAATAGGCAAAGGTCTTACCGCAGCAGAGCGTGCTCGACGGATATCCAGCACACAATCGAAGTTATCCGGGTCCTGCAGATGGGCTTCGGCAAGTGAAACGGCTTTGTCAAAGCTGACGGGATCTCCCTCCACAAAAGCTGTCGCTTCCATCACGCAGATCTGATTCATGCCAGTAGCGATTCTTTTTGTTAACACCGATATATCATCCTGCAGACTTTCTGCGAATGTCTCTTCCTCCAGCCACACCCCTGTGAAAGCATGCCCCTTCGTAAATACAAGCAGAGGATGCAGACCAACGGCCTCCATACACGCCGCATATAAAAGGGATAGATCGAAGCAGTTCCCCATCCGATGGGCAAAGATCGTCTCCGGCAGGCGAACACGCTGACCAATCACCTCAAAGCTTGGAGGAGCTACGCAGTAAGCGATTTTTTTATATTGTAAGGCTGTATAGATAGCTGCCGCTTGAAGCCGCACCTTATTCGGGTCCTTACTCTGATAAGCCGTGAACGAAGAGCTCCCGCTCCATTTGGTAAGAATATCTGCCGCCTCACGTACAACCTGTGCGATATGGTGATGATTCGGCATAACAAAAGCAGCCGTCAATTCCGGCAGCACGGCAAGGCCGCTCCACTCGTCGAAGGCTAGTACGGAGATAGTTCCGCGCTGCTGATAGATTTCAGATCCGCCTTGCAAAACGGATAACGTAAGTGTCCCTGTCAGTCGCTCCGACTGATTAGCCAGAAAGGATGCCGACATTTGCAGATTAATCGTCCCTAGGTTCATTGACTGGCCGGCAGCCAGCAGTCCGTAGGTCTTGCTCCACTCATAGGCAAAGTCCGGCTCGGACGTGATTTTCACTGTAAAATCTTGTAGATCCGTATCGGACGAATTATGTATTTCTATCGATCGGACAACCGGCACATGATTCTGCTGAATGCCGTAATTGACGATCTCACTGTATGACCAATCGCAGTATATGTTCAAACGAATATGACCTCCTAACTCCGTTACAGTCGAATGCTGTCAATATTTATCATAGCACTAAAGTATCCATATTTCTGTTAGTTTCGACACAAAAATAGACTCTGATAACATAAAAAAGAGAGAGAACGAATTCTCCCTCTATAACAGAGTGCTCCAACACTATACTGGCCGATAGCCACATTTATGTCTATACCTAAAAACTTGGAAATTAGAGCGTCATCGCCTGCCCATACCGGGCCAGATACTCTTCCTTCTCTTTGTAGTCCGGCATGATACTTCCAAGCAGGCGCCAGAAGGAACGGTCATGATTCATATGCGTGAGATGACACAGCTCATGGATGATAACGTAATCGATCACTTCCAGCGGAGCCATGGCCAGGCGGTAATTGAAGGTCAGCTTTTTGCTCGAGCTGCAGCTTCCCCACTTCGTCGCTGATTCCACAATGTCGATAGTTTTAGGCTTCACCTTCAGCATGTCCTGATACGGTTTGATCCGTTCATTGACAAGCTTCTTTAAGCTGGAGAAGTAGAACTTTCTGAGGTTGAGTTTGAGTTCCTCTTCGCTGAGTCCATCCGTGTCGATTAGATCGTGAAGGGAGTAAAACTTGCCGAGATGAAGGAACTTGCCTTCCTCTTCATAATCTCTGACCTTAGGGGCAGCCTCGGCAGCAGCATCTAGCGCCTGCAGTCTGCGTAAAATCTCTTTTTCATGCTGCTTCACAGCCTGTACGATCAGCTCATCGCTTGTTCCATTAGGAGCTTTGACCGTGATATGACCCATCGCATCCATTTGGAGCGAGAGTTTTTTTCTGACTCCGTAGAGGACGTTAAGTTCTATGGAGCGGTTGTCTAGTTGAAGTTTCATTGTTAATATCACAGTCCTTGTGGTTATAGGTAATCATACATGACTTAAGCTAGTTAAATCGAAACAGCTGACAAGGTCTCCCCTGTCTCCAACAAGCTTTTCAAATTACTCAGTATAGCTGGCCAGCCATTATTTATTCCTTCAAAAGTATCCTCTCGATCTACAAGATCCGTCGAGATAAGGTCTTCATGTTTCAGTTTTAATTTTACCGTCGAGCCTATCGATGTTAATTCAAAGGTCACTTTCGATGGCTGCTCACGAACAGCTTGATCGGCCACATAGGTCCATGTAAAAGAAAGCAGGCGATGCGGTTCACACTTTATGATGACCCCGTAATCGGTTACCTCTCCATTTCTTGAATAGGTAATGCTTGAGCCTTCTTGCCAGTCCGATTGAATATGGCTGCCGAAAAAATATTTTTCGGTGAAATCACTACGAGTCAAAGCCTCCCATAGCTTTTCTGGTGTCGTTGCAATGTAGGTCACATACACAAAGGTTGTATCTGTCATTGTTCATACTCCTTCGCTGACATCGATTAAGTATACCCGATCCTGAAATCCACCGCGTGCTTCTGCTTTCTTTTCCCGCAAGGCTTCAAGCTGCTCCCATGAGGCACCATATACAACGGCTACTAGTTTATTGTAGACCGGCATGGATGGATCATCCTTTGCTTGGTTAGTTTTCTAACATTATTGTAGCACAAGAAAAGCACACAGTGGTCGTACACACAAGCCACTCTCAAGCTAGATTCATATTCATAGTTATCCATAAAAATGGAAGGGACTGTGATTATGCGCAATAATACGGCAACAGAGATGTATCTGGAATTATTGAAAAAAACAATATTATTTGAGATTTGGCTGGAGCATGAACCAGGTGCTACTAAAGAGAACCGCCTTCAAGGCCTCGATTGGCCCATCATTGCCCATAGCATGATCGGGCGCATCCGCATGAATAGCCTACATCAGCTTATGAATGACGTCATCCTCAATAACGTTCAAGGTGATTTTATTGAAACAGGAGTATGGCGAGGCGGGGCATGTATTTTCATGCGTGGCTTTCTGAAAGCACATGGCGTAAGGCATCGGAAAGTGCTCGTAGCCGATTCCTTTGAAGGACTGCCTAAACCGGATCCTCAATATCCGATCGATGCAACCTCGAAATTCCACGAACAAGACTTTTTGCGCGTTTCCTTGCCTGAGGTGCAGGACAATTTCCGCAAATATGATTTATTAGACGATAGCGTCGTCTTTCTTAAAGGCTGGTTTAAAGATACGCTTCCTACCGCGCCAACGGATAAAATAGCCATTGCCCGCCTGGATGGCGATATGTATTCCTCGACAATGGATGCACTGAATAATTTATATCCAAAAGTATCGGTCGGTGGATATGTCATCATTGACGACTATTCCATTGGTTATTGTGCCGCAGCTGTACATGATTTCCGTGCTGCTCATGGCATTACCGATCCGCTTGTTGTGATAGATATTACTGGGGTATATTGGAAGAGAACGAAATAGGAAAAGAGGGACGCATCATCCAAGCGAGATAGCTGGATGATGCGTCCCTTTTGGGTTAGTACGTTATACCAATAACAATACTTAATTCTTCCTCAGATATGTTCTGTATGCGGGATCAGATTGGTGTAGGGTTTGGCTTGTTGCAATTCATAGAAACCTTAATTTACGGACTTTTTGCTAATTGACTTCTAATTTGTTTAGCTGCAATTCGGGATATTGTTGATGTTTTACATCAATTTCACATCAACATTAACTCTTTGAACCCCTTGATTAAAGCCCTAGAGTCAAACTCATAATAACTTGAAATTCAAGTAAAAATTATCATCATTTTTCATTTCACTTTACCGAATGTCTCCAGTTCAATAAATTTAGACTTAAAATATTTAGGATCTATTTTTCGATTTACTAATTTGAAAAATCGTTCATCATGAGTAGAAATGATTACTTGTCGATCCATTGATGTGGAGATTATCCTTAATAAATCGATAAAAGAGAGTAAATTAATTCCATCTAAATGTTGAATAGGATCATCCATAAAAATAGTATTTATTTCACCTTGATCCTCTAGTGCCCCTGCTAAAAAGATACTAAGAGATAACATATTCACTTGTGCTGAGCTAAAATACAATATCGGTGCATTTCTATCATCTTTTTTATTGTCTAATGTATAAATGTTAAGACCTAGTTGATCCTCTTCTGAATCCTCTAATTCTATTGATATATGCTTCATTAAGGGATGAGGATCAATCATCTGATACACTTTGTTTATTGTATCTAAATTCAACCTTTTTTTAATTTTCTGCTCAATTAGATTTCTGCTTTTTTCTCTAATGGAAATAATATCGCTTAATATCTTTTCATTAATCTCAATATTTTTATTTATTTTATCTAATTCGGCTCTCTTCTTTCTCCAAGTTCGATTATTATTAATGACTTCAAAGTTTGAAAGTATTTCGGAAATTAGTACATTTTTATTAATGATTGATTCAATCTTTATATTTACATTTTTTAGTTCTCTTTCTATATCTTCAAGTGTTATTACTTGATCACCGAAATAATTCAAGCAATTCTTCTTAAATTGTTCTACTGCCGTTAATTTAATATTTAATTGATTTTCTAGTTTAATAAATTCACTTTTTAACTCTGTTTCTGAAAATGCTTCCAAACTTATTTCTAATTCACTCTTTTCTGCCTTAATATCCTCTATTTCAGTTAACTTGGTCATTATTTTTTGATCTACTAAAGCTATTATGTTATTCATATTTAATCTTAAATTTATTGGATCAATATTGTTTTGAATTATTTGCTCATTAACTTTGCTAAAAACTTCACTGTTACGTATGTCTTTTACAAGTTTCTTATTTAGATCAATTAGTTCCCTGGTATGATTAATCTCATTGTTTATCTCAGTATTATTTTTGTTCATAGCATCTCTTTTAACCATTAACGCGTCAATATTATCTTGATGAGAATTTAACTCTATAATCATAAGGTTATTATAACTGATTAAATGTTCAAAAAGCTCTTCTTTATTACAGTTAAATTGTAAATTATTTACATAAAAATATTTTTTTATATGCTCAATATCATCGAACACATTTTTTAATTTTGTTTCCGTTAGTAATTTCTGGTTTTGAAAATATAGATGGTGCGTTTTTAGTTTATGTAACTCCGCATTTAAACCTTCAATATGCTTTTCTATTTTTCGTAAAATTTCATTATTCTCTTTTATGATTAAATTATCTAAATCAGTCAAATCGGTATCTAATATTAATATTTCTTTCGATAACCCTTCTAGGTTGAAGATATCTTTATCATTATTTATTCTATTTAATAGCTCATTCATGTCTGAATAAGTATGATTGCACAAAGGACAGGAACTTTTTTTATAATCAATAACTACTTGTGTACCAAGTATCAGCAGCTCTTCTAGTTTAGTACTCATTTTTTCAGAGTTAAGTAATTCTTGCTTTTTCTGAATTAACTGTTCTTTTTTATCTCTTAGAGATTTCTTGAATTGAATAAGTTCTTCGTAGTTTTCCTTAATAAAAAGAAGTTCATTTCCTATTGGAAAAAAAACTGGATCATTTAGTGCATTATTAACGAATTCATTTATCCTGATTTTTGTAGAATTAAGTTTCAGTTCTCTTTTTTCAATCAACTCTAGTAAATGATGTATTCTTTCAACTCTCTTTTTTAAATTATAATCAGCTCCAACTGAATTTAGTTTTCCTACTACACCCTGAAGTTTCTCAATTTTATTTGTGCAAAGATCAAACTTATTTTTTATGATGCTCAAAGAATTATTCATTTCTTTGTTTTGTGTATTAAGGAATTGAAGATCTTGATTCAATTTAATTAACGACTCATTTAGTTGGCTCTCTTTATTTTCTAAACTATTCAAATTTGTTTTGATAACTTCATAATTATCTATATTGGTAAAGATATATCCATAATCCGCCTGTTTAACTCTTAATAATTTTACATTTTGTTCTAAGTTACTTTCTTCCGCAAGTAACTTTGAAAGGTGAATAAACTTCTGGATGTTTTCTTTATTAATATTTTGGGCTTGACTAATGGTTTGCATTTCTTCATTAAATTTAAGATAAACAATTTCATAATTTAGTTTAAGTTCTTCTAGAAAATGCATAGTTTTATTATGGTCTTGAATAAAATGTTCATTATTGCTTTTTTTCTTATTCAAATCAATAATGATTTCATCTAATTGAAATGAGCTTTCAGTATTAAAAAAATTGATTGATGTTAGCTTATCTTCACCCAGTTGATTGAACAAACCAGTTATGTACGTTATAATTTTCTCACTAGGTTCAGATGACTTAATATCTGCTTTTATCTTAATTAATTCATTCCCAAAATTTTCTTTCTTCTTTTCAAGTACCTTCTTAACAACTAGAATATTTTTATAAACTTCTGTGTCATTTTTATCATCCCAAAAAGTTTTTAAAGCATTGTATTTTTCTTTCGAATCCGTAAATCTCAAAAACGAATCTACTTGATCATGTGTTAAAACGTTATTCTTAATAAAAAGTTCTCCATTTAGAGAATGGAATAACTCTTCACCTGAGACAATATCACCATTTACGTCATCTCTTTTTCTTTTACCGTCAATTTTCTTCGAATTGATGATTATGTCTGTGGAATTATTATCAAATGAGAATTTTACTGTTGCTTGTTCGCCGCTTTCACGATTCTTAATAATATATCCTTTTTCTTCATCTGCAACACTTTTAACATGCCTATTTCTACTTAACCTAGAAATGCTACCAGAAAACCCCCACTCAACCGCATCAAAAAAAGATGTTTTACCAAATCCATTCGGCGCATAAATAACAATTAAATTTGCAACCCCGTTACTCACCGTAAAATCAAAAGTCTGCTTGTTTCTATACCCTCTGAAATGTTCGAGTTCAATATTAGAGAATTTATTGCTCATTTAATGACTCCTTTAAAAATTTTTCAATTTCAGCTTGCTTATCCTTTTTATTATCTCTATTACTTACCAATCTGATTAAATTAAGTACTTCTAAGCTGTTACTTGCGATTATCTCCTCAATAGTTGTTGACGAACCATTGTCTCCATCTTCGCCTATTCGCCCTTTAAAATCCAAAGATAAATTAAAAAGTTTTCCGTTTATCGTTTTGATTATATAACTTTCATTGATTAATGCTGCTTGGCCATCAAAAACAAGCTTTCTAGAGCAATACTTATCCTGTTCTACAAGATACTTGGAAGTAACTGATATCGGTTCAGTAACAAAGAAAAAAATATAGATATTCCATATCTCGGGGTATTTTTGAAGTCCGGTTTGAAAATATAAGGCAATGTCATTATTCAATCCTTCATATATTTCCAATAACTCAATCTCATCTCTACAACATGTAGAAAATATATAGAAATTAAAATTGTTTTCTCGCTTTATCCAACTTGTTGTATTTGAAAACTTTCTACCAGACTGATCAAATATTTTATTGACTATCTCGTCATCCTTAATAATCATGTTTTAATACCTCGTTTATTGAAGATTGAATTATTTGCTCTAATTCATGTATATGACAGAACTCTATCCCTTCAACACCGAATTTATTGTCGAAAGCTTCAAGATGGAATACATTGATATTTTTATAGATATTAGGGTCATTAATATTAATTCTTCTTTCGTATAATTCAACTTGATCTATGTTCGAAAGTATCCGTTTCATTAAATCTTTGCTTACAATCTTAGTAGTGAATGAATCCGAACTATTTATCACAACGTTATCATTCATTTTGATCGTGCGATACATTTCCTCATTAAGAAAAATGTGTTTAATACAATCAGATATTGTTCTGAATTGAAATGTGTAAAGCATTCTGATCATTGAAGTATCTTCAACTTGTTCCTGGGAACTTGCAGCTTCTTGTCCGAGGTATAGATACTTAACAGAAGTCTCCAAATTAATTATTTCTTGAGCGGATATATGCATGAATGTCAGTATTTTAGACCAACCCATCCACAAATCTCGTTCCTGCAGATTAACTGCAGTTAAATCTTCCATTAATGGTGGAATAAACAACTTCCCTTTCAAACTTTGCAATATAAAAAAAGGAGTTAATTCCTTAATTCCATTTTTGTAAAAACTATTAAAGAACGTAAGAGCAGCAGCACCATATTTCTCAAAAGTTGATTTCACATATAAATCAAAACTACTCAATAAATATGGGACAAGTTCACATGATAAAATTGTCTCAACAAATTTACTTATAGTTTCCATATTTTCAGCTATTATCAAATTGAACGAACCGCCGGTGTCTCGCAGTCTCACAATAATACCAGTAAGAACAATATGTTTTTCGAATTCATAATAAATACCTGAACCAGAGAATCCAGCAACATTATCAATGGCTTCGTTAGTAAAAGTAAACAAACTAGGATTTGTTTGAATCTCAAACTTGGTACTATTATGCACCAAGTTAATAGTTGCATTTAGAGCAGTTCCCTTTTCTTGGTCGTCTCTGTAGATATGAGGATATCCATAAAACACTACATTATTTCCTCGTTTTGGACCTGCAATCATTATACTTTGGACCTCGGAAATCTTTTCAACTATTACGATCGCAAAATCGTGGTCATCGTTTGGATACAAATGAAAACTTATGACTTTTAAATAATGTGACATCCCAATATCTGCATCTCTTTGAATTAATATATCTTCAATACTGGGTTCTATCTTCTCCTTACCGATTAAACAATGTTTAGCCGTAATCACATAGGTGTGTTCAGATGCCGACGGCTGATATATACATCCACTTCCAGCTTCTCTGCCTTTTATTTTAATGTTAACAGCAAGTCCTCGAAACAATCGTTATACCTCCAAAAACAAATTTATTATCCCCTATATAAACACACTCAAAGCTAAACTGGTTCTTATCAATGTCTAGAAATATAGAATCACTAATATTGTAATTAAAAAACAAACGAGAAAAATTTCTTGTTGATATTATTCTAGAAAGACACTCTTTATTTGGATGTCCATGTTTCATACCATTAGTACTAATAATAAAGTTTTCGCATTCTATCATTTCTAATAATGAACTACTAGTATTATACTTACTCGCATGATGCGATATTTTTATAGCATTAACACGTAATTTATTTTCAACACTGTATCCTAAATCACGCAGTTCTTTTTCAATAACAGAGGGAAAGGAGTCGCCTAAAAATAAAACTTTCTGATCACAATATTCAAAAAGAAATGCAATACTACTACCATTCGGAATAGAAGCATCTTCAACAAAATCATTCTCAAGTAGCTCTCTTAATGTTTGATCATATTCTTGGTTACTAGTACGAGACACATTTACTTCATCGCCCATTTGTTCTATTTGCCATGCAGAATTTAGTTTCGATAAACATTCAATATCAGGTGACAGTATAGTTAATCGAGCACCTTCTAAGGGAATCATCATTGGGGAGTAAATTATAGTATCATCATACAATGAATATGTTTCTAACAATGATTCGAATGATATCCCTTGGTTAATACTGACCTCAGGCGAATTATTGATAATAATCTCTCTATTTTCTGCGTCTTCATCATTTTCACCAAAAAACCTTAACAACTTTTTTCCAGAATTAAACCATACTTTTTTTATTGTAGCTTTATTTATTTCATTATCTTTAAATAGGGTAATTATTCCTTGTATATGGTCTCTATCGATATGTGTAACAACAAGTAAATCTATAAACTCTTTTTTTGTATCAATAGCTATTATCGCCTTTTTTAAATAACTATATGTTGCACCTCGACCACCATCAATTAGGATATTTCTTTTATTGTCATCCTGTCCGAAGTTAATTATTAAACAATCACCGTCGTAAGCAGGTAAAATCTTCAAAGTAACCATATAGTCGCACCTCTATAAAGTTTGAATATAATTGATTTCTGCCAAATTTCAATTAACCGATCTTGATTAAACAAAGCAACATCTTTCTACAAACCACTACGCAGCTATCTGTAAATATTCACCATGGCAGTTCTTTCTCCCTGCTTCTTATATAACAAACATCGAAAAAGTCATAAATTAACACTTTGTAAATGATGAATTAGTACTGTTTACATGAGGTTTTTCTACCAGCTGTGCTTTTAATCATGGTAGTGCGGAATTAGCGGTTAATTAACGACTAATTTAAAGGAGGCGTTCATGTGATTCGATTAACCCGCTTTCATATTGTTGAAACGCCCCTCCCTAAGATATCTAGCCTTGTATAGTATCCTTCGCTCTTCGCCTTGTTGGCTCCAATGAGGTGCCGATGCGATGAAAGTTTTTTTCGAATGACGACAGCAAAAATCTCAATCGGTAAAACCTCGGTATTAAAAATACGTTTCTGTTCGTACATATATCTAATGATTGGGCGATAACGACGCGTTTTTTTTCGTAGACAAATATGATACTTCCTTCACATCCGAAAACAAAGTAGCGTCCATACGCATAGCCTACCTTTTATAGAATTATTGTTTTGCAAAGAAACATAATTTGTATTCTGATTCTTCTACATGCTCTATTACGCTTAATATTTGTTTTAAAAAAAGAGAATGCATTATTGAAAGGCACCTGATTAGGTGCCTTTTGTACATAATTCTTACTCGGAATCGTCTCACTCAAGGTCCCCATTATTACATCCTATAAGTCCAAATATCAAAATAGTTAACCAATGCTTTCTCATACTTCTACCATCCAAGAGGTGATTACTAGGCCTTCTTTCGTTTCCAATTTTTCAACTTATCCTGAATAAGCGCACCATGCCAATACTCTACCCGAAATTGCTCCGCTTCTTTCTTCGCTGGCCCTGTCAGGTCAGACGTCGTAACAAGCAATGTAAGGATACAATTATGATTCCGCTTCGCGGCTACAAGCTCGCGAACAGTCTGCACAGGAACCATGTTGTGGTCAGCGTAGCATTTAGCCTGCACAGCCGTTCTCTCCCCTCGCTTGTCAACAATGACTAAATCAACTCCACCGTCATTTCCGCCAATGCCAACTTCGTGAACAACGTAACCTTGATCTCGGAAGTACAGGGCGAGCAGCCGCTCGAATTCAACTCCATTCAGATCATTCAATGGCCTAGTCAGAATCACTTCGTCGGGCCTGCACGTCTTAGAGGCACGATGTGAAGTTCTCACTACACTTCTCGATCGTTTTTGAATCAATGTGGCTGAGTGCTTCTTTCTGCTTTTTTGTTTTTTCTTCGGCTGTAAGAACCCTGCAATTGCACCAAGGGCTATAACAGCCGCTAAAAACCAAATGATTTCTTTCATAGCATCCCTCGCTGTAATCTTCTTATGATCCATAGTATAACAATTGGTCATATTTTCCTACTACCAAACTACTATCCAGACAGTCACTAGATTATACCTACACTTTTGATATTAAAACGATAACATCATAACCAGATTTATTCGAAGCACTTCCCTTAAATAAAATGAACTCAAACAAAAGCTATAGCACAATAGTTTATCTCCTCCATAGCTCGATTGAGCTGACGGATAACTTTCTTTTCTTCGTTGCACAACTTGATTTTCGGGAGTGAAACAAGAGCATTATTATATAACCACTCTTAGGTGGTTCATCGTCAATAAATAATCCATTCAATTTCGCCTTCATGAAGAGACTTAATTGCCTCATCTTGTTTCCTGAATATTGGAAATAATATTTATATCAAGATTCCGGAGTTGATATAATGGCGAACATCCAAAAACGCGCTTATAATTCATGGTTCTTAACGGTCAACGCAGGAAAAGACATACACGGTAAGTACATCCGATTCACAAAAACCGTCCACTGTCGGACAAAACGGGAAGCGGAAAGCGAATATGCAAAATTTCGACTGGAAGTCGAGGCTGGAGAATACATCGCGCCGGAAAAAATGACATTCGGTGCCTATGTCGAGGAGTGGCAATCGAAATATGCCGTTAAACATCTGGCATTCAAAACGCTATACACATTTCTCCCCACTTTCCAACACATTCCTATTAAGACATCAAACCACTTCACAAAGTCGATTTCCTTGACAAGCTGGAAAAGGAGCACAAACCGAGTTATAAAAAGATCGGTGGGCTTTCTTCTGATATGATCGAAATAGACCACCGCATTTAAAAAATATATTTAAACGTGCTGTGGAATGGAGGTTAATCAATCGGAACCCCGTTTGTGACGTTATGAAGCCTAAGGTTACTTCAAAAGAAATCATCCCATACGATGAACATGAAGTTGGCCAAATGCTTCAAGCACTACAAAAGGAGCCCTTCCAATGGCTAATGTTAATTACTTTAGCCCTCACAACGGGTCTACGTCGAGGTGAGATTCTTGGACTCGAGTGGAAGCACGTTGATTTGAGAATAGGTGTTATTGAAGTCAGGCAAAGCATGGTACATTGCTTTAAAAGGAGAAATTATCGTAAAACAGCCAAAAACTAAACAGTCCGTTCAAAAAGTCGCCCTTCCTTCTTCGGTACTTGAAGAACTAAGGGAATATCATATCTACAGAAATCAGGAACGCAATGACATAGGGGACCTTTGGCGCGGAGGAGGATGGTTATTTCTTTTCTCCCACCCCGATGGACAACCTTTCCATCATGAAGCACCGTACCAATGGTTTCGAAATTTTATTTAAAAAAACAAACTCCGATATATACGGTTCCATGATCTCCGGCATACTTCAGCTACGATATTGATCAACCAGGGCGTTCATGCCAAGATCATTTCAGAACGGAAGTATAACGACAACCATGTACATATACGGTCACGCTCTCCGTACAGCTGACCAAGCGGCTGCCGATAAATTCGAATCACTTTCAACATCAACAAAGCTCAAGGACAATAAGAGACGCTCGGGAATTTCCCGAGCGTCTCTCCGTTCTTTTCGGCTCATCTTTTACATCACTTTTACATCAATGCCATTTTTCGACCGCTGTATCACAACTTTTAATGTGCTGTACCATATCGAAAAAACCCATCGGTACAAGGGGCTCGGACTCTGTTTAACCCCTCACCAAAAAAGCCACCGACTCCACATGTATGGGTTTCGCAATATAGACAGTCTTTCGATGAGTCAGTATTCGCTAAACCATTGCTTAATAAATGAAAGCGTAAAACCAATATTCTTTTATTTTAATGTCACTCACTTATGAATTGTTCATCGAAAAGAAAAACAGCCCATGATATGAGCTAATAATTGAACATAGAATCTTGTTTGAACATAAGAAGTTAGCTTATCTATCTCACTTGTAAACTCACCTTACCACCAATACGTTCATCAATGTTTTTCCTTAAATTTCGAACAACTTTCTTCTCAATGACAGAAATGTAATCTTCCATTAATTTCATATTTATATTTCCGCTCTCGTCTACAGGAAGTTTAATTTCTACTTCAGGTGCATCTGAAGCATAGAAATTTCGTGAATAGCTAAATTTACCTGCAATTGATTTGTTGATATTTGGCTGAATATATAACAACACTTTTTTGCTATATTCAGTAGTAGAATTATACAGCACAGCAACATGGTCGTCAGCGCCGTATTTATAATTTCTATAAAACGTATTTCCAAACATATCGATGGTTAAACTATTCTCAGGGAAAACTTCTACTTCGGGATTGCTAATAAAATCAGACAAGCCCATTTTTTCTACACCAGCAGTAATAAATGGTAAATTACCGGGGATACGGTCAAACGATGTTATTCGTTTTCCACGCTTAATTGTGTCGAATAATTCTTCAAGTTTAAAGGTGCTAAAATTCGAGTTGGCGTGCTTATTAAGGATATATTCATCATAATCTTGTAGTAGTACGTCTTCATAATTCCCAAAACCAAGTCTATGAAAACATCCATCAATACGTTCCACATATTTCTCTTCAATACGTTTTACATATTTCTCCATATACTCCCAGTGTGGCTCAGCAGAAGTAGCATCTTTTACTGGTAACTGAATGACACTTTCTCTTATTCTTACATTAGTAGCCTTTATTCCGTAGGCATAACGGCTTTTTAGTTCTTTCTTTAGCACGGTTATTAGGTACAGAGAATTGTACAAGTTAAGATTTTCGTTTTTCATGTAACTCATAGAACCGCCTGCTTCCTTTAAAAAAAAAGGCGTATCTACATATGAAAACTCTTGCGTGTTTGAAGAAGCAATAATACAAGGTTCTGATTCAACATTGTTTAGGTATCTATGGTCTACTCTTAGAAACCCAACTATAGCGTTATTCGCAGACGATTGTCCAACAAAAGGATATAGCTCGCCATCTTCTATTGTTAAACTAGGAATATCAAGCGGTCTTATTTGTATCTTCTTTTGCCAAGTTAGTATATCACCCACTCTAAATTTTTTATATTCAATCAATATATTCACCTCTACCATTCAGCAGTTGGTTAACTTCAAAAGAAAGATAGTCGCCAACTGTTTTCATAAAATCTTCTTCAGTTGGTGTTGTGTCATTAACTTGGTGAACTTCAAAATTCCAATCAGTGCCTGAATCAGTGATTAAATCTTCAACATATACTTCATCAAGATTCCAAAGCTCATAATGAAAGTCAGGGTTTCTAATTGCTGCTTTTCCTAGTCTGAAAATTTTCACAATATCTTGATAACGTTCTGCTGGATGGTCAATTTCATAATTTCCTCTTAACGTTCGTTTGTAGCCATCATTTCTGAAATCAATAAATTTAACAGTATCCATTTCAAAATTATGAGGTTTCCCTGCTTCAAAGATATAAATCGATGTTTGAACACCAGCGGAGGGTTGGAATGTATCGACAGGCATTTTGATGCTGGCAATCATTGTATGGTTTTTGAGTATTCGTTTATTTGTTTTTGTTGCTTTACCACTCCCCGCCGAATCTTGAATGATAATTGCAGCACGTCCGCCTTTCTCCATGAATTTAAGACCGTGCTCGATGAAAGGCATTCCATTTTCTTCAAATGTAAAAGGTGGATTCAAAAGTAATTTATCTGCTTTGAACTTTTTGTATAGTTCTGGTGGACGGTCGAATGAACTACCTTTTTGAATATTACTTGAACCATCGCCACGAAGTATCATATTTGTTGAAGCGAGTGTAAACATTTTTGCGTTCAGTTCCACCCCAAGAAGTTGCTGCTCTTTGATTTTTCGGATTTTTTCTTTTGCTTTTGTAGTGTTTTTACCGTATGTTCTTTCAGCGTCTTGTATCATTGTTTCCATTGAAGCAATAAGAAAGCCTGCACTACCTGTTGCTAAATCCATTACTTGAGAATCCAGGTTGACATCAAGAATTAGTGACATCATCTTTGTAATATATGGTGGTGTAAGAACAATACCGATTTCTTTCCCGTCACCTAATGCATATTTTAAGAAGACACTGTACATTTCCCCCATTATATCCAGGTGTCCTGCTGTCCCATCAATTGCTGAATAGACATACTCGTAAATGTAGATAAATACTTGTTTTGTAACAGAAGCTTTGCCTTTAATTAGGTTCGCAACCTTCTTATCTAACTGGATTAGTTCATCTCGGTCTTTATCAAGGGAAATCGCTTCCCTGAATGAACCTAACATTAACGTTCGTTTATCTTCAGGGATTTGTTTAGTTGTCAGGTATTTTTTGATTTGGTTAACTATAAGCACTCCATCACGGTCTTCATCATACTGGTCACCGTTTAAGTCGTCAGGAATTAAGCCCCTCCCTTTAACTACCCCGTTCTTATTGACGACATCTTGCATTGATAGCAACATTCCTGAAACGTAGACAACACGCTGGTCTACTGGAATATTATGATTGTTCATAAGAACGTTTAAGTTGTTTGCGTGTTTCTTTAATAACTCTTGAGAATCAATTAAGATACGATGTTTCTCTTTTTCGCTAAGAGTAGCACCCTCATAGAAACTATCAAATGTATTTTGATTTTCTAAGAAGTTCAAGTTAGTATAACCAGACATCAGTTTCGGCTCTGCCGATGAACCGAATACGTAATACACGGAAATCACTACATCGTCCTCTGATTCACCAGCAACACCAATTGCAATAACATCCTTGTACTTGTCAGAAGCAATCATATTTTGTGCATAATAAACAGCACCATTAACCGCAAAATCCCTAATAGATTTTTCGTCCATCTTTAAACCGCTCTTGTTTTTGGCGATAAGTTTGTTAGTATGGAGTTTGTTTTCGATGATAACAGGAATTTGGTATTCTTCAATATGAAAGTCAGGTTTTCCAAAGGTTGTTTTGTTCTTTGTCTTGGCAGAACCTTTTAAAGCTTCTTTCATATAATCAGACATATTGGATTCAACATTAAAATCTTTTTGATTCACAAGACCTAGACTTTCAAGCTCTTTCTTAATATAGTCGTTTACTTGGTCTTCTAATTTCCATTTGATATTATTACTCATGTATTATAGTTCCTCTCAAGATTTTGAATTACAATCACGTTTCTATCAGAGTTTTCCATTGGTGTTCCTTTCCCAATAATTTCGCTTTTTCAAATTCTAGATTCAATAGCTCGGACTTTTATTGATATATAATTTGTGTATATTCAATGAACATAACTGTCGAACCTCTCTTATTCCTCTATAAGTGGTCATCATATTATAGCACAGGAATTCGACACCTGTTTTATGGTTATTGATACCGCACTAAATGCCTTATGGCTTCCATTGTACGCACATGATTTTCCAAAAAAAATGGTCAGGGTCGAATAAGGGTGAACTCTGCCGCGACATCAAAAAACGAATCGCTAGGTACTGGGATAGGATCTATTACAAGCCGTGCAAGCCCTGTAAAGCATATTATCAGAGCCTTCCTCTCGCGTGGGCGGTTTCTGCCTTTATCAGTCTTACATAAGCCCCATAGCGGCTCACAGACTGTCTCAATAGTCTTCGTTGCTTCTTGTTTCCTCCGATTCAACTCCCGATAAAGTGACCCCTTGCTCACGTCCGTCATTTCTTCAATCTGCGCTAATGTAAATTCTCCACTTTAGTGTAGCTTGATTACCTTGTCTAGCTCCTTCTTATCTGTCATTGGACGACCGCCCTTGCGTCCACGCGCTCTAGCCGCTTTTAGCCCTGCTACAGTACGTTCATGGATGATTGACTTCTCAAACTCCGCAAAGACAGCTATCATGCCAAACATTGCCTTACCTGCCGCCGTAGACGTATCAATGTTATCGGACAGGCTTTATGAACTCAACGCCTTTCTTCTTCAAAAGGTCAAGCGTTTCTATTAGTTTTAATGTCGAGCGTGCCAAGCGGTCAAGTTTGTAAACGATAAAGGTATCGCCTTCACGTAGCATATCTAAAGCCTTTACTAGCTCGTGGCGGTCATCTTTGCCGCCGCTTGTTTTCTCAATATAGATACGGTCAAACCCGAACTTTTCCATTACGACCATTTGTGAATTGAGTGACTGGTCAACGGTAGATACCCTCGCAAAAAATTACCCTCAAACAAGAAGTAATCGTTGCATGAGGGCGTTTACCCCACTCCTAGGAACAGTATCTAACGCAGGTAATCAAGGAACTGCATGGCATCAGTCAAGCATAAAGTGTATTTTGACTAACGTGACATATAGTGGAACTCTATGCCAACATCGTGAAGAAGTAGTAAGCCACATGTCTATAGAACGCGTTGAAGTTCCCGAAGATAAACAGATTATCTTTGAGAACGCCCGCCCTGCCCAGCAGTACAAGAACTTATGAAATCAAAAAGAAAGAGCCACAGAAATGGTCAGGATAGCCTATTTGCACATCTTATGTTGTGCCCTGATTGTGGTCATGGCATGACGTTCCGTAAGGATAGGCTAAAAAAGCAAGAATGTGGCTTACGTCTGTTGTGGTTACGTAAAACGTAGCAAGTCGTTTTGCTCTTCCCACATTTTTGGATACGACACATTGCTCGCGGCGGTGAAGAGTGACCTTAGGAAACTGATTGGAAGTAACGTCAGATTGGGTACATTGTGCGATGCTGTAAAAGGGAATGTTGGTCAAGAACAATCTGCTTTATCCAAAGAGTTGCATAAGTTAAAAAAGCAACAGGAGCAATTAGAGAAGAACGTCCAAGGACTTATTACCCTCTTCTCAAATCAAGCATTGACTCTTGATGCTTTTACCGTCCAAAATCATCGTATTCTCGCGGAGCAAGAAGCACTTGCTAAACGTAAAGTTGAGTTGGATTCCATTCTCGAAGCACAAAAAGACACGGAAGAGCAATTCCGTGTCTTTCAGAAACAAACGCGTTATTTGCTAAACTTGATATTGATGATGAGATGATGAGCAAGTTCTAAAACAGTTGCTTCATCAAGTAATTGATAAGATAGAAGTCCATCAAGATGGCACTATCAAGATTCACTACAATATCGCTCAACCTCAAGTACTGGGCGAATTACTACAAGGGGCTTAGTCATTAGCCCATTTCCAATTTAAGTAACACTGTACACTCGACATGCACCGTATGCGGAAACATGTATAGCTCAAGCATAATAAAAATAGTCTTAAAATATTCCAAAACAAAAAACTCGCTCATACGAGCGAGTTCCATAATTAATAAGCGTATTTAAACCTCAGCCGCCGGCCGCTCCTTCGCCTTATCCGACTCAATCGCGTTGCGAGTCGCCGCCTCTCTATCCTGGCTAAGCTCCTCAACTGTCTTCGTCTTAAGACGTGCAGCGCCTTGATAATTCTCACGCGTTGGCAACAAGTTACCTGCAGCCAAACGCTTCTCCGCCGCTGCAATAGCTTCCTCGTACTGCGGCAGCCACTTCGCCTGGGCAACCAGCATCTCATCTGCCATCTGCCAGATCTCTTTCGGGTTACATACCGCACCGGTAAGCGGGTCCATCATCATTGCTTGGCGGAGCAGCTTGTCGTCGCCGTGGACGGCAGCTTCAACGGCCATACGCTGAACGGAAATGCTGACGTTGCAGACTGCTGCAGGACCGAGCGGCAGGTCGCCGACTACTGGCATGTTGATGCCATTGCGGTCAACATAGCCAGGCGCTTCGATAATCGCATCGTCAGGTAAGTTGGTGATAATGCCATTGTTCACGACATTGAAGTGACCACGGTAGACGCGGCCTGTCTCAAGGCCTTCAATGATATAGGAACCATGCTCTTCACCACGGTTCTCGGATGCGTACACGAATGGATCAGCCTGCATCCAGTTCGGGAAATCGGTCTCGAACCAGTTACGTCCTTCCGTACATACACGCAGGTAGCCACCTGTTTCACCATTGATCCACACGCCAAGGTCGATCCAGTCCTTAATCTCATCCGCACGTTTGCGGTACCATGGCACGTATTCGCTTAAGTGACCGTTCGATTCTGTCGAGTAGTAACCGAAGCGGCGCAGCATGTCGATGCGGACCTTTTCTGTCTGAGCGAACTCTTCAACCGCTTCGAAGGCTTCAAGCAAGTCTCCCGTTCTATCTACGCCGTTAGTCTTAACGGAGATATACCAAGTCTGATGATTAATACCTGCACAGATGATGTCCACATCTTTCTTCTCTAGACCCAGTGCACGTGCGATCTGATGATGACCACCTTGAACACCATGGCAGAGGCCAATCGTGCGGACGCCCCCGTACTTATTACAAGCCCAAGTCAGCATCGCCATTGGGTTCGCGTAGTTAAGGAGCAGCGCATTTGGCTCAGCTACCTCGCGGATATCTTTGCAAATATTGAGCATTTCGGCAATGCCGCGCTGGCCGTACATGATACCGCCTGCACAAAGCGTATCGCCGACACATTGGTCGATGCCGTATTTTAACGGAATGTCGATATCATATTGGAAAGCCTCAAGCCCTCCTATCCGCACAACGCAGAACACGTAACGCGCATCCTTCAGCGCCTCTCTGCGGTCGGTCGTTGCTTGAATCTCAATCCCCAAACCGTTCTCACGAATATCTCTTTGCACCAGCTGCGTCACCATGTCGAGGTTATGTTCATTAATGTCTGTAAAAGCAACCTGAATATCCTTAAACTCCGGCACCGCAAGCAAATCTCGCATCAAACCGCGTGTAAAACCAATACTGCCTGCGCCTACAAAAGCCACCTTAAAACTCATAAATAAAGCCTCCTCTTCGCCTATCAGGGTATGGTCGTTCGTTACCCTTATTCTAGCAGGCGGAAAAAGAAGGCGTTTGCACATTCGCAACGGATTGCTTTATATCTTGTCAACTATTTCAACTTCATAGTCGGTCCAGCTTGTGATTGATTTCTTGGAATTACGGTATTCTGCTGGTGACATGCCCGTCATTTTCTTGAATAGCATACTGAAATATTGACGGCTGTTGAGCCCAATATGATCCGCTATCTCAATGATCGGTACGTCCGTACGGGCGAGCAGCATCTTTGCCTTCTCTATGCGCAGATCGACCAAATACTCATTGATCGTCTTGTCCATATTCGATTTGAAAATGCGCTGAAGATAGACAGGATGCAGATTAACAGCAGCTGCAATATCCTTGGCCAGGATAGCAGTATCGTAATACTGATGGATATATTCTGTCGCATGGCGCACATAATGATGGATTTGGCGCTCCGCGCTATTTTTCGACTCAACGGCAACTAGCCGGGCAACACGGACCAGCAGCTGAGACATAAGCAGATTCGTCATCATCTCACGGCCTCGTTCAGCGCCCTCACCGCCTAGATCCAGCTCAAAGACCAGATTCCTCAAATTCACCTGAATATCTTCATAGTCCCTTAGTACAATCGTATCCAGCCGCTGCTCTAGCAGCTTCGCAAACATCGGATTATGAGTGGATAGCTGATTCATAGATGGATAAATCCCCTCGCAGGGCTGAAATCCAAATTCCACGTTCAGCATCCGGCAGGGACTCCCGCTCTCAACGATCAGCCTATGCGGCACACCAGCATCCAGCATAATAAGATCTCCTTTGCGCATGGCAATGACCTCTTTATTCGTCTCCACCGTGCAGTTGCCGGATATGACATACATGAACTCCGCCCAATCATGCTGATGGAATCCCATATGAAAGTCTTCCCACTGTTTGTAGTAATACGCGACGATCTTCGGCCGGAACTCTCCAGACTCTCTCCACTTCGCATCATAAAAGCTGTTCGTACTCATGTTCCCCACCTCCGCTACCGGTATAGCTCTATGGTCAGCATATACCCGCTGGAAAGGAAGGTCAACGCTTCTCGATCTCATCTACCTTTTGTCCCGGATAAATAACAAAATACCTTGTCCCAAATTTCACGGTATAATGTTCCGTTGTAATGCCATATAGCTTCAAGCGTTCTTTTAATCTCCTATAGTAACTGTTTAATCTGCCTCTATCTTTCTTGTTTCCCGGTTCAAGCTCCTGATTATATCTAGCTTTAAAGATCATCTGAGATGTACAAGACAGCCCTTCTGTAATCATAACGAACAACACACGAATATCATCGGCAGACAGCTCCATGGCCTCGCCCCTCGCAAGCCACTCACCTTTGCTTAAGTCCAAATAGATATCATAGTTCAATGGACGATGCAGATTATAGACTTGGGTGATCTGTTCATTCGTCTTCGCTTCTTCTGAGCAGCTACTTTCGGAATGGATGTAGGTCAGGACATTTTCCCGTTCTACCTCTATATTCCCGTCAACACAGTCACATTCCACTACCATCATGTTCATGCTATCGTTTCCCCCACTCTGTCTAAATCCCTTATTTCACAAAAAACTCCTCTGCCTTGTCACGATGTTCATCCGTAATATGAGAGCTAATTGCCTTGTAAGCTAGGAAAATGGCAGTAGCATCATCCCCGTAACCGACTATAGGGAAAATATCCGGAACAAAATCGATTGGCAGAATCCAGTATGCAAGCGCACCAATGGCTGTTACTTTTACTTTGGCCGGAGTATTCGGGTCCATTGCACAGAAGTACATGGCAACCGCTTCTTTGGAAAAAGGCACCTTTGACGCAACTTTTCTTACTTTTGACCAGAACCCGTTGTTTACGTACTTCACTTGCTCCTCATGGTCCCCGATCTTAGAAATCCAGGAGTCTGTATCCACTTCCTCCTCTGCTACTTCTGCTGGAGCCGACTCTACAACGGTGGCGATTTCTTCATCTGAAAAGCTTGCCGGAATCACATCGTCCTGAGCAAGACTCTCATTACATGCTCCGCATTTTGCCAGCCTCAGCTTCTGAGACTCAACTTCGTTCTTTTGCCCGCAGTTTGGACATTCAACAATAATGACAGACATCTTTATCCCTCCAAAAGTTTCAATTTATCCTCTATTCGTTAACGTTATAATATGATTAGATAACCATTATTACCCTCTAAATGTAATAAAACAACAAAGCTTAGACAATTAACTTTAGTTAATTCATTTGCATAAAAACCCCAGCCCTTGGGTCACAATAGCTCTTGGGTGCTAAACCGGTGCCCGACTACCAAGACGTATAAGGGGGAATATCCGTATGGCAAAGCCGGACAATCGGTCGGATAACGCGGAACATTTGCAGGAGCATATTGCAAATACGCAGCAGAACATTAATGAAACTGAGCAATACCTGAATGAGTTCAGCTCTGAGATCAGCGGCTCACAGCAAAACGAGCTGCAAGAGAAGAACGAGCGCCGCAGAGAAAGCGTAGCGGAGTTCGAAGAAGAACTCGGCGACGAAGAAGCTTAACTGCAAATAGCCAAGCTTCAGCAGCACCAGGATGACTTCTGTCTATGACAGGAGTCATTCTTTTTTCATGTTCACAACCTATGCTATACTGTCGCTAACTAGCTAAGATAATCGAGTGTGACAAAGGGGTAGGTTGGATGAATTTTGATCAATGGGTAGCTCCAGAACAATACAATATTAGCTCTGAGATTGAGCGTCACCAGTCTGATAAAATCGCGCTGCAGCTGCTGGACGATCAAGGCCACACGACTCGAATTACATATAAGGAACTGCTGAAGCAAGTGAACCAGCTTGCTGGCGGTTTGTACGAACTAGGGCTTACGAAAAGCGACCGTGTCCTCGTCATGGTGCCAAGAACCATTGAGGCGTATATCATCTATGTCGCATGCCTCAAGCTTGGACTTGTTATTATTCCATCCTCCGAAATGCTCCGGGCCAAAGATCTGTCGTACCGTCTTCAGCATTCCGAAGCGCGTGCTGTTATCGCATGGGCTGAAGGTGCCGCAGAGGTGGACAACATTACGGAAGAGCTGCCTGCCCTAAAGTACCGAATTGACGCAAGCGGCAGACAAGTTGATGGCTGGGTGTCCCTCCAGTCCTTAATGGAAGGACAGCCGGAAGAGCGTACAACTGAGCCAACAAGCCGTGATGATATGGCGATTCTAGCCTATACATCCGGCACAACCGGTAATCCCAAAGGTGTTGTTCACAGCCACGGCTGGGGCTATGCTCATTTGCGTATTACTTCGGCATGGCTTGGCATTCAGGATACCGATCTGGTCTGGGCAACTGCCGCACCTGGCTGGCAAAAATGGATCTGGACTCCTTTCTTATCCGTTCTCGGTAACGGAGCTACAGGCTTCATCTATAACGGATCATTTAGTGCAGAACGTTATCTAGAGCTTATTAAGGAAAACCAAATTAATGTGCTCTGCTGCACCCCGACCGAATACCGTATTATGGCGAAAACCGATAATTTAGCCCGGTTCGACCTCTCCTCCATTCGCAGTGCGGTATCGGCAGGTGAGCCTTTGAACCAAGCCGTGATCCGGCAATTCGAGGATACTTTCTCCTTAACGATCCGAGACGGTTATGGCCAGACGGAAAACACATTATTGATCGGCAATCTGAAGGATTCTCCAATCAGGATTGGTGCCATGGGCAAGTCGATTGTTCCTGGTCTAGTCGAGATTATTGATGAAGAAGGCCGTCCTCAGCCAATGGGTGAAGTCGGCAGCATCGCCGTACATACCGACATGCCGGCTTTGTTCAAATCGTATTACCGTGATCCCGAGCGAAAAGGCGCCAGCATCGTTGGTTCTTATTTCATCACTGGTGACCGGGCGAGCAAGGACGAAGAAGGTTATCTCTGGTTCGAAGGACGCGGAGACGATATTATTATCAGCTCCGGCTATACGATTGGACCATTCGAGGTGGAAGAAGCGCTGCTTCGTCATCCTTCCGTGAAGGAATGTGCGGCTGTCGCTAGTCCCGACGAGATCCGTGGCCATGTCGTCAAAGCCTTTATCGTGCTGAAAGACGGAGTGACAGGCTCTCCTGAGCTGATCAAGGAGCTGCAGGATCATGTCAAATCAGTAACGGCTCCCTACAAATATCCACGCAAAATCGAATTCATCAGCGATCTGCCGAAAACAAACTCCGGCAAAATCCGACGGATCGAGCTCCGCCAACGCGAAGCGCATATGAATTCCTAATAAGAAAAAGCCGCTGTTCACACCAAGCTTCCAAAAAGCTTCGGCGTGAACAGTGGTTTTTTTCTTTTCTAACCCCTCGTCCTACTGGGAGTGTCCCTTACGTTGGATGGAATCCAACCTAAGGACACTCCCAGTAGGAGTAACTGATTTCTTTCACTCCGCACGATCGCCTATGTTGGATTTCATACAGTGTAATGGTGCGCTTGGCCAAAATAACAACAGCTACATTGGATATCATCCAGCAGAATGAGCTCATATAGGCGAGAGCAGCTCAATTTGGCGAAAGTTACTGGATAGTTTCCAACGCAGCTCGCACCCACCTGCGAGGAGCAGACTTAGGTTGGATGAAATCCAACCTAAGTCACGCGCCTAGTAGGAGTAACTGGTTACTTCATTCCGCACGCTAGCCTAAGTTGGATTTCATACAGCGTAATGATGCGCTTGGCCAAAATAACAACAGCTACATTGGATATCATCCAGCAGAATGAGCTCATATAGGCGAGAGCAGCTCAATTTGGCGAAAGTTACTGGATAGTTTCCAACGTAGCTCACACCCACCTGCGAGAAGCTGACTTAGGTTGGATGAAATCCAACTTAAGTCACGCGCCCAGTAGGAGTAACTGGTTGCTTCATTCCGCACGCTAGCCTAAGTTGGATTTCATACAGCGTAATGATGCGCTTGGCCAAAGTAACAATAACAGCCCCCAATCCTTCAAAAGGATTGGGGGCTGTACTTTACTTCCGGTTTCTCCTACACGCCCAGCGTAAACGCCGCATTATCGAAGTTACCGATATATTTCTTGCCTGTCTCGCCAGTTGCCGCAGTACCGGTTAACACCAGATACACATCTTGAATGCCGGTCAACTTCTGAGTCAAGCTGCCGCTGACGGTGTTATAAGTTGTCCAATTCGCAGCTTTCGGAGGCGTTGCAATTGTCCCCACCAAAGTACCTGTTGGACTTCCAAGACGAACTTCTACAGCAGAGTTGTTATAGGTGTTGGACGTGTTACCTGCATACTCAATCGAGAGCTTGTTAACACCTTCACTGCCGAAGTCCATACGTTTATAAGCCAGCCATGCGCCGTTAAACGTATTCTTCACTTGCTTGCCAGCTCCGCCTTTTCCTGCTTCCGTATCGAGCGGAGTACTATTTGCTGGATTTAATTCCGAAGTCCACGCGTCAAACGACTCCAGCTCGAGCTTGGCATAATCGCTGCGAACTGGCGTGTAACCAAACGTTACGCTGTCGTAGTTGCCTACGTACAGGAGTGGTAATGTTGTACTTCCCGTTAATACGATGTACAAATCTTGTTTGCCTTTGATCGTCGTGTTCAGATCTGCTGTAGCAGTCGAGTAATTCCCCCAGCTAGATCCGGTAGTAGGCAGTGCGACAGTACCAACAATACTGCCATCCTTACTGCCCAGTCTAATCTCCGCTTTTACATCTGTTGGCACTCTATTGTTCGGAGCGTCATAGACGATCGAGATCTTATTCTTACCCTTTTGCGAGCCAAAGTCGACGTCTTTAAAAGCAAGCCAAGCACCGGTAAACGTATTACCAATCGTTTGTCCGCCATTATTGTTTTCAATTCTCATCGCTTGTTTATTAAACGTGTTAAGATCGGTATTCCAATCGGTCTTATTCTCGAATTGAACCGTTAACTGTTCTGGCTGCTCCGGCTCCTCTACGTTTAAGGAGAAGGCTGCATTATCGAAGTTGCCGATATATTTCTTGCCTGTCTCTCCATCAACCGCAGATCCGGTAAGCACCAGATACACATCTTGAATGCCTGTAAGCTTCTGAGTCAGGTTAACGCTGACCGTATCATACGTTCCCCAAGCGCCTGCCGTAGGAGGCGTCGCGACTTTACCAGCCAATGTACCTGTTGGGCTGCCAAGATGAACCTCTACAGCAGAATTGTTATAGGTGTTGGTTGAGTTGCCCGCATACTCGATCGAGAACTTATCGACACCTTCCGTGCCAAAGTCCATCTTTTTGAATGCCAGCCATGCACCGTTGAATGTATTGGCCACTTGCTGGCCAACTCCGCCTTTGCCTGCTTCAGTCTTGAGCGGCGTGTTGCCATTGCCTGTATTCACGTCCGTGGTCCACTCGTCGTACGTTTCAAGCTCCAGCTTGGCATAATCCGATCTGATTACTTCAAACTTGAACCAGTCGAAGTTCCCGATATAGGGTTGATTATTTGGCGTTCCAGCAACCATGACAACATACAGCTTCTGTGAACCAGTCAGCGTTTTTGTCAGCTTCGCTCTTGTTGTGATATAGCTGCCCCAGCCTGCATTCTTGTCAGCCAGATTAACGGTTCCGACAAGCTCGCCTGACTCGCTGCCGAGTCTGACCTCCAGCTTGGAGCCAGCAGGCACTTTATCCGTAGGCGCGTCGTATTGGACGGTTACGCCATTAAATCCTGTAGAACCAAAGTTTACATCATAGGCCAGCCATGCGCCGTCAAACGTATGGGCAACGACCGTTCCACCGTTACCGGCTTCCGTCTGCAGGGTTTTGCCATCCGGATGCGTAGCCGATGTCCACTCTGCACGATCCTCGAACTGAACCGTCATTTCGTTACCCGGCTCTTCCGGTGTTTCCGGTTCGTCCGGCTTCGGCTCCGGCAATGGGATTGGCACAGGCAGCGGATCTTCCGTAACCGGAGGTCCTTCCGGATCAGGAAGCGATCCAGGCTCTGACTGCTGAACAATTGGATCAGCCAGCCACAGCGGTGACTCGAAGATATTGCCATTGAACTCATTCACAAGGTAAACATTCACCTTGTACTTGCTTGCATCCACGTTATAGATTTGCGAGATGTCGAAGCTGCCTGTCTTAACCGGCACCGCGCTGGATACCCATGCGCGCTCTTTGCCGTCCATCAGCTGGAAGACAACAACAGCGGAATCTACATAATCGCCTTTCAAGGTACCTGTTACATCAACAACCATGTTGCCGTCTTGATGAATATTAGCCTTCAGGTCGTATACATCCCATTTCACATCAGAAGTGTAAGCTTCAGTAGAGAGAAGTACTTCACCAGCTGCACGGTTCTCCTTCACGTTAGCCATTGCTCTAACCTGAATAATGCCTGGTGCGTAATTGAGTGGTCCAACCGTCTGCGGATTAGCTGTAGCTTGTCTCCAAGACTTACCGCCGTCCGTACTGAATTGATAGTCGCTTGCCGAGTCGATCCCTTCTACAGGCGTCCATCCGAATGTGTTCATTTTGTCGTCCACAACCGGATTGGTTGGTGCAGCCGGAATCGTCAGCTTACGAACAGCTTCAAGGCTGAACTCAAATGCAATATCCGAGCTTGTCGCATTGACCTGGTGAATCTCGGCAGTCAATACGTTAGTGCCGTCAACCAGATAGGAAGGATCAATGATAAATCCGACGCGATCCCGCTCATCGCCAACCGTTGCGTTTGCATACGTGCCATAGCCTACGTCACCTGTTGGCATATTTGTACGGAATACCTCATGCCCATTCAGATACAAGACCGCGCCGTCGTCGCGGATAAGACTTCCGTCAAGCTCCAAGATGCTATCCAAATCCTTCGCTTCAAAAGTCTTGCGGAAATACGTGGTTACGTACTTGTTGTTAGCATTTGGACCATAGCTCACCTTGGTTGTTGGCTTGTTATAGCTGTCATAACCAAGCATCGCTTGACCCTCGCTCCAGCTGCTGTCGTCGAAATCGGCTTCCGTCCAGCCCTCACCCGCAGCTTGGCCTTTATCATCATATTTCCAAGTCGATTTCTCGGCGATCAATGGTTCATGGTTCAAGTTATTGTCGATCTCAGCCGTATAATCCGTCGTAGGAGGTGCCGCGCTTGCTTTGGCGCCCCAGCTAGTGTTCGGTGTGCTGCCCATATGGAATTCCAGCGTACCGCCAGCCATCAGATCCTCGAACGAAATCCAGGATTGATCGAAGTTCTTGCCATTCAGCTCAGCGGATTGAATGAAACGGTTCTCGCTGGAGACGCCGTCCGCCTTGATCGTCAGCGTCTTGCCGCTTCCCATATGCAGCTTCACTTCGGAGAAGATCGGCGAGCCGATCAGGAAGTAAGCATCACCCGGGTTACCAGGGAACAAGCCCAAAGCGCTGAAGACGTACCAGGAAGACATGCCGCCTGCGTCATCGTCCATGGAAGGCAAATAACCTTCCGGATCATCGCGGTACACACGGGATTTGATCGGATAAGCGTAATTCCCGTGGTTATGATATTTCTGCGTCACAACTTCTGTAGTGAATTCTCTAGCATAATATTGCGTCAGATACGGATAACCCAGATAGTTGAAGAGATACGGAGCCGAAATATCTTCCTCGTTAATCGCCATATATTCGTCGATATCGAAGAAATACAGCAGCTGCTCCGCCATCTCCGTCTTGCCGCCCATCAGATCAGCAAGGCCGTTAATATCCTGAGGTGCAGACCAGCGGTACTGCCACAGATTACCTTGGTAAGCATAGCGGTCTACCGGTAAAATATCTCCAGCTCCAACTGTCGTACCGTTTGGCGTAAAGAAGCCTGTTTTGACACCCTTCTCATCTACTTGGTTCGGATTCCACAATTTCTTATAGGCAAGGGCAAGCTCTTTGTACTTGTCGTAAGTCGCTTTATCACCGATCAGCTCAGCCAGCTTCATCGGGAACGAAGCACTGTTCGCCTTCTCCAGCTTGCCGGAGATCTCTCCGTCGCTGATCGAGAAATTGTCCACGTCTACGGCCATTCCCTCGAGCGCTTTGTAGACGTCGAAGTCCCGGAACCCTTTGCCATAGGCATCGAGAATGACTTGGCCATTAAATTCATTGCGGACTGTCGGGCTTGGCCAATAGCCGTCGCCCCATTGTGTGTAAGTGCCGCGAGTGCTGTAGAGATCCACCAGCGACTTCACCATATTGTTGTAGCGCTCCGGCTCGAACAAGGAGAACATCGCATATTTACGGAAGTCGTCCCATGTCGTCCAGCCATTATAATACTCGAAATCTTCACCCAGCTCGGAAGCCTGACGGATTGTATTCTCGTCTCTGCCTGCCTTGAACGTGCCAGCCGAGCTGGTAACGTTCTTCGGGCTCAGATAGGAATGATACATTTGCGTGTAGAACACGCGTTTATTTTGTTCGTCTGCATCCGTAATCTCAACCTTGTTGAGCACGTTGCTCCATGCCGCTCTAGCTTCCTCGTGACGGGCATCGAAATTCCAGTCCGTGTACTCTCCACGCTCTGCTTGGGCTTGCTCCACACTAATCGTGGAAAGGCCTACTTTTGCTTGAACCGTTTTGTTATCTGCTGTGTTAAAGTTCAGCCATACGCCGCTGTTCGAGCCTTTGCGCTCCGCAACCGCGCCTACGGAATCCCCTTGCCACGAGCTGTAGGAATCGAAATCATGATCGAATTGGATCGAGTAATAGATCGTGTAATACCCGTGTCCGCATACGTTCTGGGATTTGATCATCCCTGTAATTTCATTGCTGCCCGTTACTTTCAGGCTGGCATCCACCATACCTGCGTACGAATTGGACAGATCGACCAATACCGAACCTTTATCCGTTCCTTCCGGGAACAGGTACTTGTGGAAACCAACGTTATCGGAAGAAGTCAATTGCACGTTAATGCCGGATGCAAGGGTTACGCCATAAAAACCAGCGGATGCTTGCTCGCTGCTCTTATCGTACTTCTGCTTGTAGTCCGCGACATTCTTGGTGAAGTCGCGTGTCTCCGGCATAACCAGGATGTTGCCGCCTCCACCGCTGCAGCCTACACCGCTGAATCGCAGATGGGAGAAGCCCTTCAAATATTTATTCTCATAATAGTAGCCGCTGAATGCTCCGCCATCGCTGTCCGGACCAAGCGAAACCAGACCAAATGGCGTTGTAGGACCAGGATTGGTCTGACCGCTATCGCCAAGCGTATTAATGAAAGGATCTACGTAATCAATTGGCGCCAGGTTTGTTTCTGGTACGCTAGGAATTTGATCGGTGTCAACCCCGTATATCTCCAGCTCATAGACGCGGGCAACGTTGCCGTCTGAAGCAGCCTTGTCGATATAAAGACGGATATAGCGCGCGGCAAATGGTTCAACGAACCGGTCGACGATCGTCTGTACGTTGTTAGTCACAACGTCAACGTCTGTCCATGTCTCGCCGTCGTCACTCTTTTGCAATTTGAAATTTTTCGTATTCCAGAATGGATTGGATTCATTAATCGCTGCATTCTGAATCGCCCATTCGTTAACCATGTACACTTTACCCAAGTCGAGCTTGAGCCATTTTTTCGAAGCAGCTGTGTTGTCGCACCATTTGGTATCGGTCTTTCCGTCGACAGCATTGCTCGCGCGCTCATTCGCGTTACACTCACCGGATGACGTTACTGTCGCATTTAAGGCCACATTGCTGGTGGCTACTCCTACTACCGGAGCCGCGTAAGCCGTATTGGACGCTGCAGGCACCAGATAGCTGGTAAGGCAAAGCACGGTCATCACTACCGCAAAAAGCTGTTTAAACATTCGGATGGATCCTCCTTCTTTCGTCTTGCTTACGGAAGCAGTCGATTAAGCATGACGGCAACTTCTGCACGCGTCACAGCTTGTTTCGGATGGAAAAGCCTGCCGTCACCTTCTATTACTCCTGCAGCCCATGCCTTCTCAACAGCATCCTTCGCCCAAGCGGAGATTTGCTTCGCATCCGTGAACGCCGAAGCTCCCTTGCCGGATGATGTCAATTCGAAGTACTTCGCCGCGCGCATCAGCGCAACAACCGCTTCTTCGCGGGTAATCGGATCATTTGGTCTAAACGCACCGCCATATCCGTTCACAATGCCAAGCTTAGCCGCACGTGTTACCGCATCGGTATAATATTGGCCGGCCGGTACATCCTTGAACGGATTTGTTCCAGCTTCATCGGAAGCTTTTTCTGTCCAATCCACCGTACGCATGATCATCGTAGCGAACTCCGCACGGGTAATGTTACGGCTTGGCGCGTAATGCTGTTCGTCAACGCCCGTAACAATATGCTTCGCGCTCAGTGCTTTAACAGCTTCCTCAGCCCAAGCCCATTTGCCGGACAGATCTGCGAAGGTCTTATTGTATTCAAGAATGGTATAGGTCGAGAAATGATTGGTCTTGAACGTGAAGGTGTCGCCTTTAAGCTTGCCGCCAACATATTCAAGCTTCGTGCCGTTCACATAATACACGCCGGCCAGATCGGAACCGATCTGCTTCGCTTGGTCTGGAGTCAGCTTAAGCGAAACTTCAGCAGGCTTGTCCAGATTATGAATGTCCGTCACATTGCTGCCGTTCACGGATTGAATGGTCACCGAGATAACAACACCTGTGGACACATAATCCTTGTTTATTTGAAGCGCTTTGTCGATAACGTTCTTGGCATCATTCGTCAGCAGCGTATTTAATACGATGCGGATCTGCGCATTCGCCGATGTATCCGATGTTGCAAGGGATCCCGCCGGGAACCGAAGCGTCGAATTGCCGGAAATAATAATGAGATCCAGCTTCTTATCTTTCAGCGTCTTCAGCGTCTCTGCCGGGAAGTTTAAGCTGCTTCCCGCATCACCAGTCACTGCTGGCAGCTCTACCGTAACGGAGCCTTGCGCATTACTAATCGCAGATGCTAAAGTGCCGCTGCCAAAAATATAACCGCCGTCCTTGCCAAGCTCCGGCTTAATGACAGAGCCTGTTGAATCACCAGCATCGGCAGGAATGGTATTAGCAGGAGGTGTCGTCCCGCCGCCATTGCCCGGATCAGGGTTAGTACCGCCTTCGCCCAACTTCTCGACCACCGAGAACGTCTTGTTCGCGGAAGAGGAGCCGCTGCTCGCAACAACTTTATAGACGCCCCATGGTGCAAACTCTTGCGTCTCGGGAATCGTAATGGTTGAGGAATAAGTGCCTTCCTCAGGCTCAATAACATCCATATAAAAGGTCGTCTGGTTCGGACGGATGATCTTCAGTACCATATCGTCCTCTGCCGTTCCAGAGAACGTAATCTCACCGCCGCGCAGCACTTCCTTCGCACTTACATTAAGCGCGAAGGATGCTGCAGCCGCGTAGCCGGTTGCCGGCAGGACAACGATAAACAACGCCAATAGGGCTGCCATAACTTTTTTCACTGCACATTATCCTTTCTTTCCAGCCGTTATTGGAACAGCTTCGGTCTTGCCAATTGAACCGGCGTCTCATTCTTGCTGTCGAAATGGTTCATGACGAATACCTTCACCTTGTAATCGGCTCCAGTCTCGTTGAAATACTGCGTCATCTCAAGCTTGGTTTTCTTGAGCGGAACAGCGCTGACGAGCAGCGGCTCTGGGTTATTCCCCTTCATTAATTGGAACACCACGTAGGCATCATCCTCGTATTCCACTAGCTGTTCAACATTAAGGCTGACTTTCATTTGTTTGTCTCGTTCAATCTCACCTGACAGCAGGAACGTATCGCGGGTATCATTCTTCGTGAACGCCTTCGTCGAAACGAGCGGCTTACCGGCAATAATGCCCTTCGATTCATTCGCCTTCACGCGAACCTGAGCGGCTCCTGCAGCGAAGTTGCCATCAGTGATAGGCTGCGGGTTCGCTGTTGCCGGCTTCCAAGTTGTACCGTTATCCACGCTGTACTCGTAATCAGACACTTGAGAGTAGTCCGTTGCATTCGTCCAGCCAAACGTGTTATGCGCGTCGTCCATTACCGGTGCTGTAGGAGCAGCTGGCTGGTCACCTGCGCTTGTCGCGATTTTGCCTTCCGAATTATCGCGTTTATTAACGGCTTTCACGACAAATTCATAGCCTTGATCGAGGTTGGTCTTCTCTACCACATATTGATAGCTATCTTGGTTAGCAACAGCCGGGATATATACGTTCCAGTTGGCACCTAGCTTGCCGTTCTTCTCGTACAGACGGAAGCCTCTAACCCCTTCATCCTCAGGCTTGTTCCAAGTAATGGTCCGTTTGCCGTCCTCCGATTTTGCCACTTCCAATTGCTCAACCGGCTTTGGCTTGTCGTCTTCCCGGACAATCGTATACGTATCAAACGGCGAAGTCTCACCCGACATGAAGGAGTCGATCTTAAAGCTGTCCTCCGTCATGCTGACGCCGGAGAAGATCGCTTTCTTCGGCTGTTCGTACACCGCCGCATAGAAGCGGTCAACCCCTGCTTGAACATCGTAGAACTTCGTAGCAGCCGAGTTGTTGATCATGTACAGCGTACCGTCCGGATTCATAACTCTGCCTTGCTCATCCGTCTCTACATTCTGAACCGGCTTATTGTCGTACATTTGGAATGACCGCATAAACGTATGGTCATGTCCTTGCAGAACAACGTCGATTCCGAGCTCATCGAAGATCGGGTACAGCATTTTACGCAGATCCAGAATATCCCCATCGAGCGCATGGTTGCCCACGGAATAGATCGCTTTATGGAAGCCAACGATTTTCCATTTCTTATCCGTAGTCGCAACCTCATGCTTCAGCCACTCAATCTCCTGTTTGAAGGAATCCTTCTGTCGTTGATCCCAGCCCATATCCATCGTATTGAGAACCATGATATGCGCATCGCCGTAGTCATAGGCGTATACACTGCCCGGCGGAAGCGGATCCTCAATGGAATCATTTGGATAATTGAAATGGTAGTAATAGTTGTCGTTGTACGGGCCTTCGTGGTTCCCGACTGCTGCCATCAGCGGCAGGTTCATCAGAATCGATTGCGGCTTCTTGAAATAATCCAGCCATTGCGATTCGAGCGCGCCAGCATCGACCTGGTCACCAGTCATAAGCAGGAACTTCGCTTCCGGGAATTTGGTAATAGCCTGCTGCATCGTGTTGCCCCACACATCGTAATCCTGCGAATTGGAGCCCTGCGAGTCAGTCATATACAAGAAGTTGAAGTTATTCTCGTTCTCCGACTCGGTCGTAAAGGTACCTGCTTCGCTCCAATACCCGTCTGCGCCAACGCGGTACTTGTACGCCGTTCCCGGCGTCAAGCCTTCGACCTGCACTTTATGGCTGATGAACGAGCCAGTCGTGCTGCTTGTGACCTTAAGGTTATTGAGAACCCGTGTATCCTCCGGCTTGCCAACGACGCGGATTTTATTGGGCGAATCAAAAGCTTCCGCTGCCGGCACAACCTCAACAATGCTGTCCTTCGCATTCGTCGGAGCGCTCTGCGGCTTATCGTATGTGGTGTACCATGCGAACGCACGGTTTGTCTTCGCGCTGCCGTATAAGGTCATCGCGATTGCATACGGCGAATAATCGACCAGCTCGGACAAATTAGCCGGATTGAAGATAAAACTCTTCACAGCCGTTCTGTCGGTATACTTGAGACCGCCTTGTCCGTCATAAGTCAGCTTCACCGCTTGACCGGGCAATACCGCATTCGCCAGCGTTAACGTCAATCCGTTAGGCTCTGCATCTTGTACAATGCTCTCTACCGGAACGGCCAATCCATCAACTGTCACGGCGAGATGGCTGTTCAAATCGGATGGTAAGGTGTCCAGATTCGAAATCATCGAAAGCAGAACGCTTTTGCCATCAGCCGTAACGCTGGCTGCTTTCGCCCCTGTATAATCCGTTGGCAGATAGAAGGCATTGCCGGGAACGATTTCCTTGGTGAGCGTTGGCGTTGACCAGCGCAAGTACAGGTTCGAGCCGCCAAAGTCCTCGAAGTACTCGATCTTGATATCGTATTTACGGTTGCCTTCCAACGTAACTGGGGTACTCATCTGCTCCTTATCCCAATCATTCACCCAGTGATCGATAACAAGATTGTTATCAATCCATACGCGGAAACCATTATCGCCCATCATATAGAAGGTATAATCCCCCGATGCCGGCGGCATAATTTGACCGGTCCAGCGCACGTTAGCGCCATCTTCAACGCCCGTCATCCCTTTCAATACCGGATTCAGGTCCGTGAAGTTGATCTGTGGATCAACCGTAGTTGCTTTATAATCGCCATATGCAAAATTGCTGCCAGCGCCTGTTCCCAGGTAATACTCGCCGAGTAAACCTTGTGCTGGGCTTGCAGCAAGATCTGAGCTTGCTTCTGTATTCGTATTGTCTGGTACTTCTGGAGTTTCTTCGTTCTGCTCGAAGCCAATGGCCTCGAATTCTTTGATCCGTGCGGCGTAGAAACCAGTCTCGGAATCCACTTCGCCCGGGTTCGTAATGGCAAGCTTGAAATATCTTGCCGTCACCGGCGTGTCCAGATCATGTGTCGTTGTGCCTTCCGTATTACCGTTCACGGTTACGACTGGTGTCCAATTAAGATTGTCATCACTGGTTTGAATCGTAAAATCCTTCGTATTGTACTTTCCCTCTTCGCCACCTGCTCCGGCATGTCCAACAACAAACTTCTCTACGCTGACCTCCGATCCGGCATCTACCTCCAGCCAATACGGATTCTCCGCCGTTGGCAGACCGTCGTTACCTTGGAACTGCCATTCACCGCTCTCTCTGTGTCCGTCAATGGCCAAGGACGGCGCGAACGCATCCGATACATAACCGTTTGCGGTTGCGGTTACTCCCACTCTGGCAAACACGTTCTCAGCGGATGCTCCGGCATTGGCATGCTGCACCATGAAATAACCTCCGGACGCAGCTACCGACGTCCAAAGCGTCACAACGGCCAACATTCGGTTAGTCAGCTTATAACTTCTCTTCACTCCAAATTCCTCCTACTCTACCTAATGCTACTGCATCATAATAAAGTAGATTAATTTATGGAGTGTAAAACAATTTTAAAGAAATAGTAAATTCAGGTTATTATTAATGATTATTTTGATATATCATTCTACTTTAATTAATTGATAATCATTTGTATTATATATTTCATGTAATTATTAATTGGTAATCTCTTTGAAATTAATAATTGATTATTACCAGCAGCATCAGATTTATATGTTTTTGCCTTGAAAACAAGCCTATTCTGATAGATATAATCTTGGTGTTTAAACATTCCATCTATATAATCAGCCTATTAAATGGGATATTCTTTACTAGATAACAGGTTAGAGGGAGGTATGTTTTAGACGGGGAGAAGCTTTGAAGGAAGAAAAAGCCGCAGTTCACACCAGGCTTCTAACAGCTCTAGTGTAAACAGCGGCTTTACATTTTTAACTTAAGCATGAATGCCAAGCTTACGGTCGATCACGCTTTTAATATCTTTTACAAGCTGCACGGAAGCTTCAATTTCTACCTTACGTGTCGAGACGCTTTCGATACTGCAGCCAATTGGAATGCCTTTTTCGATACCAAACTCGAACAGCTCTTCGAAGATTTTCAGTGCAAGAGATACGGACTTGTCCAAAATATCGGTCGACTTAAGCAGGTCGTTCTCCAGCCATTTCGGAATACTGATGCCAAGCCATTTCATGAACTCGAGCGTTTTTTGCGAGCCGCATGGTGCCAGGTTGAACAAGATTGGCACGGTATCAATGCCCTGCTCTTTACAATAATAATAGTAATCCGAGAGCATGTTCTTCGATGCTTCTACGTTAAACGTTGCCTGCGAAATGAAGAACTTACAGCCTCCGTCCACCTTATCCTTGATCCGGAGATGCTCATCGTTCTTCTTCATATGCCGCTCTGGAATAACAACGCCGCCCAGCATCAGCCGATCGTTCAGCTTGCTGCTAAGCTCATACGCTTCCGGCAGCTTCATCGTCGTCTGTTGATTGCTGGAGGAAGTACCAACAAAGACCGAGAACCGATCCTCTTCCAAATCCTGCTTCAGCCAATTCGTAAAGTTATCTTCCGTGTTATTGCCAACAACTCGGTAAATAATCTTAGGGACCTTCCAATAGTTCAAATAATTCTTGCTATAGACGGTTGGGTCCATCGCTTGCAAGTATGGAAATGGTCTTTCTTCATCCGTCCGGTCTGCTTCATCCTGCACGTCATACAAGATTAATCCGTCAATATCCAGATCCTTCAAACGATCATATTGCTTTTCCGATATTTCTGCCAGCTTCTCAGGGGTATGGCTCGACTTAGGCGGGGTCATACCATAAGTGATAATTCCCGCCTGTCTATTTAAAATTTTATCTTTGAGCATCTCGTTTTTCATCCTTGCGTCTATAGTAGTAGTGGAATGATTTCTTGTATACTTCTACATGCTGCGCCGAATTCCTTCTTATCTAGTCGGATTTATTGTTTCCAGCTCTTGATTCGGAATTCTGGCCATCAGCCGTTCAATAGTCCCGTCAAAAGGAAACTGCCGTTCTGTCACACGTGCCTGAAGCCCGGCTAGCTCATCCCTTACCTGCTTCATCAGCGGCTCCGGGTACCCGAACTTTTCCGCATTTTCGATAAATTCATCTTCATCTATAACCATCCATTTGCCGCCGCGCTGAACGAGATCCAAATCCAGATCTACAAAAGAAACCTCGTTCCCGCTCATCACCGCAGGCTGATTGATGTTGCAATAATACTCGTGAATCTGGCCGTCAACAATGGCTGCACTAACCGTAAACCAATGCATGCTCGAGAAAAATTCGATCGACCAGTTGTTCACCGTAAACACAGCTTTCTTCGTATGATGCTGAAGCTTCCTGCCGTACTGGCCAAGGACAAACACATAGCCGTCCCCTTCCTCCAGCAGTTCCGTATTCCATTCATAATGTAAGATATTTCCGTACTTTAATGCCTTAATTTGAATCGAATTATTCACGAAAATGGCCTTCTTTCCGAAATCGTTAGGTTAGGAAAGTATATCATATTTTTCGCCCAATAAAACAGAAATGCCTCTTCACCGAAGCGAAGAGACATTTCCTAATGACGTTAAATAAAATCTACGAATTCCAGTAATCGTTTCAGCATTACGGCTGCTTCCGCACGAGTAGCTTTGCTGTCTGGAGCGAAGTTTCCGCCTGTTGTGCCTTCGATGATTTTAGCATCAACGGCCTGGGCTACCGCTATCTTCGCCCAATCTTCGATAGATGCTTTGTCTTTAAAAGCGTTCAACAGTTCTGTACCGCTGCCAGCTGGCTGCTTACCTGTAAAGGTAAGGGCACGTGAGATCATGACAGCCATTTCTTCGCGAGTGATTGAAGCATTTGGCTTGAAGCTGTTGCCTTCATAACCTTTTACAATGCCTGCTTTCACCGCTGCGCCTACCGCACCAGCGAACCAATCTTTGCTGCTTACATCCTTGAAGGAAGCTGCAGCTTGATCTTCGGAGATACCAAGTGCACGCACAACCATAGCAGCAAATTCTGCGCGGGTTACAACAGCGTTAGGAGCAAACTTATCATTGCTAATGCCTTTGACAATAAGCTTAGATGCCATCAGCTCAACGTCTGTTTTCGCCCAATGGTTATTCAGATCGCTGAATGTCTTGCTCAATTGAGCTACTGCATAAACACTGTTGCCAGTACGCTTGATGGTCACAATCGTATGTCCATTTTCCGTCTTGAAGGTTGCCGGAACGAATGTAAATTCGCCGGTCGCCTCGTTGTACATCAGAGCTATGGACTGCGAAGCATCCAAGGACTGATTGATGTCGATTGTACGGGAAACATACGTTGTGCCAAAATCATGAATTTCTTGCTTATTGCCGTTCGATTGAAGGAATACACCGAACTCAACTGGAGTACCAATCAGCTTGACGCCAGCCTTAGTCGCTTTATCCTTCATCGTTGTCGACAGAGTGCTGTCTACTGGATTAATGGTGATAATCAGTGAAGCATCTGTTCCGATGGTCGATGGCAGGCTAAGCGCACTGATCGGCAGATTATAACTTGCGTCACCGATCTTAACTGAAATCGTCAGATTCGGAGCTTGCTTCAGTGCATCAAGCAGCACTCGTGCCGGCAGTTCTGCACTTACGGCTTGCGTAGAATCTGTCTTAATCTCAATCGTTTGACCGCTTTGTCCCGCAATCATAGCAATTGCTTGATTCAGCAGCTTGTCCGGTGCAGTTAATGTTGAACCGGACGTTGTACCTTGAACGCTGACTCCATTAGCTGTTTTCACCGGAGTCTGTCCGTTGTTGCCGGAGCCGCCGCCTGGCGTCTCTACCGGAGGATTAGTACCGGTATCGGATGTTGTTTTGCCAGTCGCCGATGGGCCATCCGTACTCCATTTACCGGATGCATCTCCCGCTTCCACTTTGAAGGTGTAAGAAGTATCCGCCGTCAGTCCGGTTACCTCGTAGGAAGTACCAGCTACCGTTGCAAGCTCGACATTGTTTTTATACACCTTGTATTGTGTTACACCTACATCATCAGCTGCTCCTGTCCAGGTCAGCTTCAGTGATGTTTTGCTGACATCTGATACAGACAAGCTCCTCCCGTTTGTCCATGTTGGAGCCGATTGATCAGTTGCTGCGGTGCCCGTCGTAAAGCTCCAGATGTCCGACAGAGCTTTACCTGTATAGGCATCTTCTGCTGCTGCATACCATTGGTACTTGGTATTCGCGTTAAGACCACTCCACGAAGTGGAAGCCTGTTCACCGCTTGCTACTTGCTCTACCTTTCCGATCGGCTGATCCGAATAGACGTTCACGCCCATATAGTCGGTCGCTACGCGCTTCACTTGTGGCGAAAGGTCAATATCAATTGCGAATTCTTCTTGTTTTGTCGTATCGCTTGGATCGTAGAAATTATAGTCGTCCATATAAGGCGAATATGTTTTTACATACATTTTGTCGTTGGCGATATCGAACTGAAGCAGCTTGATATAACCTTGTCCGCCTTCTGGGCCGCCTTGATAGTCGGACAGCATTTGATAGACTTTACGGTCATTTACACCGTCACCGTTATCATCAATTTCACTGACAAGCAGCTTCGAATCATGATAATGGCCGGACAATACCGCAAATACGTTTTTGTTTTTTTGCACAACTTCTTCAAAAATCTTATCCGCAATCGGAGCCCGGTTGCCGGATACAAGCAGGAATTCATGGAAGTTCAGAATCGCCTTGCGGTTCGGATATTTCGCCAGCACTTCATTCATCCAGTCGATATCCGAGTCGCGGACACCCCAACCCATGTAGACCATGATAAAGTCATTGCCGTTCGAGGAAATAAGATCATAGTGACCACGGTTGTTATCGAGGGAACCGCCGTAAGTCGGCTGATCCTCGAAACGATCTGCCCCGAAGTAATTCCAATAGTAATCGTAAGCGCCAAGCTGATGGTCAACGTCATGGTTACCGGCAAGCACGCCATAAGGAATGTTTGCGTCTTCCAGCACCTTCATGTCTTTGTCAGCGCGCTGCCATTGAATTTCTTTATCCGCTTCGTCGACGATATCGCCAGTATGGATAACATACTTAATTTTATCTTTCTCTTTGTTAGCGGCAATCCAATCTACAATGTTTTCATAGATGTTCGGATAACTTTCCGAATAATATTGCGTATCGGACATCCAAGCGAATGAGAAGTCATAGTTCTCTTGACCCTCTTGGTCCTCTTGGTCCGCTTGAGCAGCAGGCAGCTCGTCCTGCACCATGACTTGCAGCGTTTGATTGTCCGCATATTCCCCTGCCGTTACCCAAGCACCAAGAGTAAAATCTTCCGCGCCTGCAACGGTGCTGTCCACGCTAATCCATTTCTTCTCGGAAGGACTCCATACGTACATGCTTACTTTACGGCCTTCAAGCGAGTTGCCTTTCCAGCTTAGCTCGATCTGGTCTGTAGCCTTCACCGAAGGATCAAGCTGTACCTGGAACCGTTGATAAGGGAATTGCTCTGTGGAATCATCGGTCAGATACTCACCGTCAACTGCACTGATCTTGCCATAGTCCTCTGCCGTCATTGCTTTCTCCCCGGCAGGAGCTACTTCCTTCGGAGGCTCAACATCCGCAGCGTTGCGGAAGCCCAAAAGACCTTCCTTATTTGCTCCGTCATATTTGAAACCACGGAAGAAGGAAACATCCATTTTGTCATTTGTAGGATCTTTTACTTTTACAGACAATACCGGGTTCCGGTCTACTCCAGTTCCTACGTCAGCAGGAGACACGAGCTCCGGCTTGAGCGGATTCTCGTCCGGTACAGAGAACTTAACTTCCTTCTCCGCCACATTGCCAACTTTATCTACTGCCTGGATTTTGAATACATGCTCTCCACCCGTCAAATCCTTGGAGGATGTTGCGTAAGGGAGCGTAATTGGCGTTTCATCCAACCAACCCTTTACGTTGTCCAAGCCGGATAAAGCATCCTGTACAGTCGCATCAATTGTGAATGGACCACGGTATTCTTTACCTTCATCTAGGGAAGATGTAATTACCGGTGCCGTATTATCCACTTTCACAATAGCTGTTTTCTCACCAGCCACTGAATGACTGACTTTAACGGTGTGTTCACCATCCGACAGCTTAGTCGTATCAAGAGCATAAGCCTTGGATGCAAGCAGCTCATCCGAAATATTGAAGTTGAAGTCTACAACTGGATTTTTACCGGCACTGTCACCCATAGGGATAACCGTATCGCGGTTTTTGTAACGCTCGTCGAAAATTTCTGTTCCGTCTGCAAATACCAGTCTTACATTACGGACAGTGAAATCATCTTTATTCTCTTCCGCACGGTCATCAAATGGCGAAGCCTTTGTACCCGCTCGGATGGAGATAATATTGCTTCCGCCTTTTAGACGTTCCGATGCAATTGGTACAGTCAATGTCGTATAGCTGTTGATTGGATCCAAGAAGATCGAGAGGATTTCGTCGCCCATCGTAACGCCGTTCTTAAAGTAATAATTGACGCCATTCGCTTCATAAGCGAAATACGCATCCTGCTCAACTGCAGCGTAAGTTCCATCTGTCGCTTCTGTTTGATCAATGGACAGATGAAGCTCAGAAGCAGGTGCACTCTCTGCAGTCGCTTTTACTACCTTAACTCCCGCAAGGAAGTCCCCGTCCTTCACATTCAGGCGCAGCGGCGAATGATCCGTATTCCCCTTCACCTGAGTGCGGTACTTATCTGATGTTACTTCATTCTGGCCGTCGGAGATGACGTAATAATACTCTATGTAATCACGGCCGATCAGCTCTGGGGAGTAGATCGTGTAGTGATACAGCGTATCGTCAAAGCTTTCTGTCAAGTAGCGCTTCGTATATTGCTCATCAAGGTTGCTTTTATAATACAGAGCTACCGATTTCACATTATTCTCGTCATGCGCTTCCGCTGTAATCGAGAGGTTTTGAGCTTTATCGATTTCAGGTGTATTCGTTAAATCCTTATAAGTAGGAGCCGCTGAATCCACTGGTATCTTAACCGTAATTTGCGGTACTTGAACCGGTGCTACAGAACCCGGGGTAGCTGCTTCTGTGCCGGCGCTGTATTTGATCATCTGCGTGCTGCCAGCGGGCGCATATTTATAGAAAATACCTTTGTTCGCAACAGTCTCTGCGTCCGTGTCGTAATAACCGGCCGAGATCTCTGTCTTTGTATTGGTTGCGATAACAATCCCGCGACCTCCGCCGTTTGCCATACCGTCGCTGTAGATCTTGACGATATCGGTGCCCTCTACCAGATTGGTGCCGTAGAGAGCGTTGAAGTCAGCGACAGTTTGTTGCTTATTCTGGCTGTTAATAATCCAGAACACCAACGTTTTTTTCGAAGGAATCAATACTTCCTCTGGAGTTGATGGCCAAATGACATCAGCATCCGGTCCCGAGGCCGTATATCGGTATTGAATTTTGTAGTCTTTGAAGTTAATGCTTTTATCTGTATTGTTGTAGATCTCGACAAACTCATAGCCATCCGCAGAGCCTACGTTTGTGGAATCCGGAACAATTTCCGTTACCATCAGTGGCGGAAGCTTATTAAAGTCAACATTGCCAAGCTCGATTGTTACGGTGAAATTGTTTGATTTTACCGTATCGGTTCCATCATTAGCTTGAATGTAATACTGCACCTCTGAATCGGTGAAAGCTACCCTCGGAATGATAGCCGTGAACACATCGTTGTCTCCGGCTGTCATTGGAACGGAAGTGTAGTCCGCCGCATCGCCAATTTTGTAGAATAAGGATGCTGTAACCGTTCCGCTGTCCGGATCCGTAATCGTTGCTTGCACGGTCAGATCGTTATCAATGCTGCCGGATGCAGGAGGCGTATGCGTGATGACAGGCAGTTCATTAAAGGCTGGAGCCGGCTGCTGCGGAAATAGAGCTATTTCGACAGTACCAGGAGTTGCTGCATTGACACCTGCGTTAGACAGCTTCATCTTGTTGGTGCCATCTACCGGATATTGATAGAAAATCCCCTTGTTCACAACGGTCTGAGCGTCGGTCTCGTAGAACGCTTCGGCAATTTCCTTGCCCGTCTTCGATGCGATGACGATCTTGCGCTGGCCGCCGTTCGCCATCCCGTCGCCACCATCAATGCGGAACAGGTTTGTATTTTCTACAAGGGACGTTTGATAGTTGGCGTTAAAATCTTCTGCTTTCAGATCTTTATTAGCACCATTCATTACCCAGAATACAACATTGCTAAGAGGAGGAATAACCGCCGAGCTTGGCAGCTCCCATACTCCGTCTGGTTTTGTTGAATCCGTATAACGATAGAGAAGCTTGTAATCACTAAGTGAAATTGGAGAAGTCGTATTGTTATACAACTCTACAAATTCATAGGCATCCCAGTCTTTTCCACTCACGTTTATGTTTGTTGAATCTGGTACAATCTCCGTAACGAGAAGTCCGGGCACTTTTGTAAAATCAAAATTATGTTGTTCAATAGCCACTGTATAGGTGGACGACTTAACATGATTTATGGCATCCGCTGCTTCAATATAATACTGCAGCTCGGTTGTGGTAAGAGAAGCTTTTGGAATAACAACATTGAAGGTCGAGCCCTCCGTATTGGTCATCGGTACAGATGTAAATGCAGCATCCGACGGATTTTTAAAATAAACAGACGCCGTTGCCGTATCGTCCGCATCGGTGATTTCCGCGGAAATGGTCAGATCTTGTTCACTATCGCCCTCTGTTACCGGTGTATGGTTGATAACAGGAGCCTGATTAACCGGACCTTCCGGGAATTGATAGTGAACAGTAGGGATTTGTCCTTCGGCCAATGTTCCAGGAGTCGGAGCAGATTTAATCGCTAATTTATCGGTTTGTGCACCACCTGATGCTGGCAGCATGTAGTGGACGCCGAGACCTTCCCCAATTTCCGTTGACGCCGTATAGCCAGATTTTGAGATTTCAAAGCCTTGGCTGTTCTTAATGACAACCGTACGATCAGCCGAGTTAGAGAATCCGCCAAACTTTGTGCCTGCAAACTGGACGATTTGGTCATCCGTTAAGCCTACACCATAGTTGGCATTAAATTCTTCAGGAGTTTTGTTTGAATTATTGTACCAGAACACCATGACCTGCTCTGGATCAAGAGTTTTATCTGCAAAAGTTAAAGTTAAATCCGGGGAAGCTACTGGATTCGGATACCTGTACAGAAACGTGTACTCGTTCAATTGAATCGTTTTATTCGAGTTGTTGTACACTTCAAAAAACTCATAGTCATCCGCATCTTTTACATTAGGATGTATTTCAGAGACAAACAGCTCCGGTACGGTATTCTCTTCTGCCGCAGCAGCGACACCAATCGATGACAGCATGCTCATCAGCAAGCTGGCTAATAGAACGCTAGAGATCCATTTCTTGTATCTCTTGCTTAACATAATAGGAAACACTTCCTTCTGATTGAATATAAAGCCGGATTACATTTTAAAATCTGAAATAAGACGTTCGATGAGCCAATAAAGTCCCATCAAGCCCACTAGGGATGAGGTTCCGTATGCCCACCATGTTTGGCGGTTGCCGGTCATCACCTTTCGGATCAGCCAGAGAACCGGGATGACAATTGCCAGAACCGCAAGCTGTCCAATCTCTACTCCGAGATTGAAGGAGAAGAGCGGCAGAGCAATATTGCCCGACATCGTCCCATGCAGGATTTCAGCAAAACCGAATCCATGCACCATGCCGAACAGAACAGTGACAGCTAGTCGCTTTTTCTCGGTATTCGCGCCATCTTTTTTGCGTAAAATATTCTCAAAGGCTACGAATACGATGCTTAATGCAATAAGAGGCTCTACAATAAGCGGTGATAACGACGCCAGGTCTAGCGCAGATAATACGAGTGTAATGCTGTGTCCGATCGTAAAAGCTGAGATCAGCTTCAGCATCGTCCAGCCACTTGCACCTGCTGCAAGGATAAGACCACATAAGAACAGCAAATGGTCAGCACCTGACCAGATATGCTCCATGCCCATTGTGGTGTACTCTTTCAGTACGCTTGTCCAAGAAGATGAAGTTGTAATAGGCTTCTGTTCCGAATCGCCAGCTGCTGCTGTATCCGTTGTACCGACGTCCGCACCATGATAGCCCTCCATCTGAAGGATATTGTTCGAGCTGTTGATGACTTGCACGATTGACTGCTGCCCCATTCGGATGGTGGCATAGCTGCGGTGATCGGGGTTCGTACCGTCATAAAAATTATATTGAACCATGTACCGGTCGACTGGTTCTCCGAAATCATAGTTGATGTCGATCTCGATCATCGGCATTTTTGCTTTTTCCGTCTTTTTCGCTACGAGTACTGTTCCAGTGCCAACCTTGCTGTTGCCCGTGACGATGAGTCGGTCATGAACTAGCGCGGTCAGAATCTCATGACTGCCTGCAAACTCACTTTCCGAAATTTTACCGTCCCCGTCCTGATCAATCGCAGGTAGCGCTTCGATAAGCTCCTTCTCCAACAGGAACACGTTATATTCCAGGCTTTTGTCCTTAACGGTAATATCCGAGAACCCCGTTGAACTAAAATGTGCTTCAGCCGTCCCACCAAGTATGGTGAAAAACACCCAAATGGCAGCCAGCATTGCCCCTGCTTGTACGCGAATTTTCACTTATGTCTCCCTTCTCCCTATTCTCTGGTTTCGTTCTCTCTATCTAACAAATGACAAGTCATACCTAGTAATTATAGAGTTCTATTGTTTATAGAACGTAAATCATAGATTAAGAGATTGTTGAGATTAGTGAAAGAAGATGAAAAAAAGCCCCCTTGGCAGGGAGCTCAGTCCTTCACAGTTGCTAGACTGCTCAAGTTAGGACAGTTTGGACCAGCTGTTAGGCTGTTTTCAGCCTTTCACACTTGGTTTCGTGGCTTTAACAGTGCTGTAAGGCTGTTTTCGGCCTTTTAGTTGCCAATCTGCTCAAGCTAGGATGGTTTGAATCAGCTGTTAGGCTGTTTTCAGCCTTTCACACTTAGATTCGCAGCTTCAACGGCCCTGTAAGGCTGTTTTCGGCCTTTCACTCAGCTGTTAGACGCCTTCGCATCTTACACTCTATGTTACTCGGGCGATAACCCAACTGTTAGACGCCTTTGAAGCTTACAGCGACCCTGACTAGCTAATTCTTCCCCTCTTATCCCGCTGTTAGATTCCTTTGGCGTTTACAATCTAAGTTACTCCGGCGGTAACCCAACTGTTAGACGCCTTTGGAGCTTACAGCGACCCTAACTAGCTAATTCTCCCCCTCTTATCCCGCTGTTAGATTCCTTTGGCGTTTACAATCAAGTTACTCGGGCAATAACCAACTGTTAAACGCCTTTGGAGCTTACAACGACCCTAACTAGCTAGTTCTCCCCCTCTTATCCCGCTGATTAGATGCTTTCGCATCTTATAAACAAAGTTACTCTCGCGATAATCCATCTGTTAGACGCTTTTGGAGCTTACACCGACGTGCGCTCACCATTCACAACAAAATAAATAAGCCCCGCAAGGCTGCAACCAGCCTTGCGGGGCTTATTTCAAGCAATCGATGAATTCAACACTTCGCGCACGTTGGTGTAGTCCATTTGATGTGCAGCGGCGACGGCTTCATGGGTGATGAAGCCAGCCATCGCGTTGACACCTCGGCGGATCGGCTCGCTGGCAGCGAGCGTCTCGCGGACGCCACGGTCGGCGAGCGCAAGTGCATAAGGCAGCGTCGCGTTGGTTAATGCCGCTGTGGCTGTATACGGCACGGCACCTGGCATGTTGGCCACAGCATAATGCAGGACGCCAAACTTTTCGAATACCGGCTCAGCATGCGTCGTGATTCGATCAATCGTCTCAACACTGCCGCCCTGATCAATCGCGACATCTACAATAACTGAGCCGGCTGGCATCGAGCGGACCATATCTTCCGTTACGAGCTTTGGAGCTCGGGCGCCGGGAATAAGTACTGCTCCAATGACCAAATCCGACTCTGCTACGGCTTCCGCGATTTGCCTAGAATTAGAAGCTAGAGTCTGCACCCGTCCGCCGAACCGATCTTCAAGCGCCCGCAGCCTGTCGGCATCTCGGTCAATAATAGACACGTCGGCTCCAAGTCCCAACGCAATTTGGGCTGCACCCGTGCCAACCACGCCACCTCCGATAATGGTCACGCGTCCTTTTTTCACACCGGGCACACCACCAAGCAGAATCCCCCGTCCACCATGTGCTTTCTCCAGAAACTGTGCGCCAACCTGTGCCGCCATCCTGCCGGCAATATCGCTCATTGGGGTAAGCAGCGGCAGTTGACCATTTGCCAATTGTACCGTTTCGTAGGCAATCGCCGTTACCTTTTGCCGTGCCAACGCTTCTGTCAACTCCAGCTCCGCAGCAAGATGCAGATAAGTGAAGAGCACCAGCCCTTCACGGAAATACATATACTCTTCCTTGAGCGGCTCCTTTACTTTTACAACAAGATCCCTTGACCAAGCTCCCTCTGCATCTGGGACAAGAACCGCACCTGCTGCCCGGTACTCTTCATCCAGTAATCCGGAAGCAGCCCCGGCTCCGGTCTCCACAAAAACGCTATGCCCATGCCTGACAAGCTCATGTACACCACCGGGTGTTAAGGCTACTCGATGCTCCGATCCTTTTCTCTCTTTTGGAACGCCTATCTCCATATACGCTCCCTCCCTTTCTCCTATCCCTCTCTACGCCGCACGAACATTGCCTATGAAATCTATCCTCTTGTATAATGAAGGAAAACTAGATTCCCCCACTATTCCACGCTAGGGCGGTGAATGTCCATGGTTGAAACATTGATGCAGCTAACCGTTAGAGACATCCTGCAGCGCCCGCTGTTTCAGAAGGCTGAAACAATCGCCAGTGAAGAAGCGCTGAATCGAACCGTTCGCTGGGTCCACATCATGGAAGTTACCCAGGTTGGCAAGCTTCTAAGCGGCAATGAGCTGATCTTATCCACCGGCATAGGCTGGCATGATGACGAAGAGCTTAGTCTATCCTTCCTGCAGCAGCTCATTGACTCCGGAGCATCCGGTCTCTGCATCGAGCTTGGCACCTACACCAAAAAGCCATCCGACACCATGATCGAGCTGGCTAAACGCGAGAACTTTCCTCTCCTTTTTTTCCACGAGGAGGTTCGTTATATCGATATTACCCAAGATCTGCACGCTTACTTCATTCATCAGCATCACCGTATGGTCTATGAACTAGAGGCACTTTCAACCAAGCTGAACCAGCTCCTGCTCTCAGGAAAAGGCATTATGCCGCTGCTGAAGCTTCTCCACCACACGACCGGCGCCCAAGTCGCCTTCTTTCCTCTTAACGCAGAAGCAGAGTTTATGCCTCATATGCCACGTGCCAAAGCAGATGCTTTCTACGAGCAGTGGATTTACGGCGAAATGTTCGCTACACCTGTCCTAAAACGTGGTCTCGCCCATCGTCCCATTCTTGCCCTTGATCACCTGTTTGCCGATCTGCTGCTGCAGTCTGAGCAGGAACTGAGTGAATTTCAAATTCTAGCTCTCGACCGCTGTGCAACTGCCATCGCCCAAGAGATGATGCGCACCAAGTATATGGAAGAGAGACGGCGCTACAAGGACGAAATGTGGGTAACGGATTGGCTGAGCGGCAAGCATGCGGACAAAGAGGTGCGGGAGTATATCAGCTCCATTAAGCCGGCTGCCAAGCTGTATGGCCTTACCGTCTGCGTGTTCCGATTAAACGTCAAGCTGGCAGAATGGAAAGAAGGCGAAGAGCTGCTTATGCAGAAAAATATGGTTGCCCGCGCCATCTTCGAAGGCGAAGGCTATCTCCTGCTTCCCGCCGCCCTGCATGACCATATCGTCTTTGTTCTGATTGACCAGATGAAACAGTTCAAGTGGAAAGAGCGGCTGCTCCGGGCTGTCGAACGCTTGCGAAGAACGGAGCATAATCCGGATACCGCCCTTTTCTCCGGCACACTTGGCATCGGCAAATATTTGACCGACCTCTCCCGCGCACCGGAGGGCTACGAATCTGCACAAGAAACAGTCGCCATTCAGACGGATATTGGCCCCTTAAGCTCGCCTTTTTTCAACGATTTGCATACGTACCGGGTCATCTCAGGCCTGAAGAAGACCGGTATGCTGCCTGCTCTTATTGAGGAATACATCGGACCATTAACACGATACGATCAGGAGAAGAACGGACAGCTCCTCAAGACGCTCAAAGTATTCTTAGCCCTTTCCGGTTCCAAACAGGATGCTGCCCGGGAGCTGTTTATTGTCAGGCAGACCCTTTACCACCGGCTGGAGAAAATAGCTGCGCTGCTTGGCGAAGACTTCCTTGTCGCGGACAAAAGGCTGGCTATTGAGCTTGCGCTCAATGCTTACGAATACACCCATGGAGCCATTCAGTAGCTCCGTTATCCAGCGTCATTCCAGCCAGCTGAAGTGAGCTGCTTTACCACAAGATTAGACATATATTTTCGAGCATCTGCGGAGAGCAGCTGCAGGACAGCACTCTCCCCGCCGGGATGTACTAGCTCAATGGTAGCTCCGCTTAAGTTCTCGACCACGCTATGAATCCTGAACTGCCTGCTGATATAAGCATCCAGACGTTCTTTCTCTTCCATAAACTCTTGGTAAGCGGACATAAGCGTGCACCTCCATAGGATGTTTTCTACAGTTGCTCTACCGTTTCTTTCGCACCAGTACCAATTGAATTGGTCTGCTTATATGTCAACCGCTTCAGAAATTGCCCCGTCCCCGCATTCCCAACATACGTCTGATCCTTAATGACAAATTCACCGCGTGACAGCACGCTTTGCGGAACTCCGCTAATTTGAATACCTTCAAACGGGTTGTAATCTACGTTCATATGATGCGTCTCCGCAGAGATCGTTCTTTCCACATTTGGATCAAAAATAACAAGATCTGCGTCACTGCCAACCGCAATTGTTCCTTTGCGTGGGAATAGTCCAAACAGCTTCGCATTACGCGTCGCGACGATATCCACGAACTGATTGAGGGTAAGGCGGCCCTTGGCAACGCCTTCCGAATAAAGAATCGAGAATCGATCCTCTATGACCGGTCCGCCATTTGGAATTTTGCTGAAATCGCCGAGACCAAGATCCTTTTGCCCCTTGAAGTTGAAGGAGCATTGGTCGGAGCCAAACGTCTGCAGCTGGCCGGTAATAAGCGCATTCCAGAGCACATCCTGATGCTTCTTCTCGCGCAGCGGAGGTGACCATACATACTTGGCTCCTTCAAAATCCGGTAATGCCAGGTACGACTGATCCAGCATCAAATATTGCGGGCAGGTCTCGCCCCATACATCCACACCTCGGGTTCTCGCCTCGCTTATCGCCTTCACCGCTTCTGCGCAGGTGACGTGTACAACATACAGCCGGGCTCCAGTCAGCTCTGCAAGAGCAGCAGCACGTGCCGTTGCTTCGCCTTCAATCGCCGATGGACGGGTCAACGCATGGTAGATCGGATCGGTGTTTCCTTCTGCCAAAGCCTTCTCCACAAGGAACTCGATGACATCTCCGTTCTCAGCGTGCACCATGACCATCGCGCCTAGTTCCTTGGCTGATAGCATCGTCCGGTACAACGTACCGTCATCCGCTTGGAACACATTTTTATAAGCCATAAACACCTTAAACGAAGTAATCCCCTCATCCTTCACGATAGAGGGAAGCTCCGCCAGCACTGCATCATTAATTTCACTGATCATCAGATGGAAGCTGTAGTCGATAACTGCTTTGCCGTCCGCCTTGGCATGCCACTTCTGAAGCGATTCGCTCAGCGGCTTCCCTTTGTCCGTCAGACAGAAATCGATTACGGTTGTTGTCCCGCCAAATGCCGCGGCGCGAGTCCCCGTCTCGAAATCATCCGCTGTCACTGTGCCGCCGAACGGCATATCCAGATGGGTATGTGGATCTACGCCGCCTGGAAAAACATATTTCCCTGCTGCATCCACAATCTCCGCTCCATCAGCTGAGAGTCCGAGGCCTATCTGCTGAATGATACCATTGTCGATCAACACATCCGCCTGATACGTATCCGCCGCTGTAACTATGGTGCCATTACGAATAATTTTTGCAGCCATCGCTTATACCGCCTCCTTGGCGCCGCCCGGCGCTTGATCTGTACCGTCAACCGAAGCAATCGCCTTCTGACGCTGATTCCAGGACATCGGCAGCTCGCCGGATGGAATCTCTACCATCGAGATCGCACCTTCTACCGGACATACAATTGAGCATAGGTTGCAGCCAACGCAGTCTTCCTCTCTTACCTTCAGGTAAGCCCGGCCATCACCATCCGTCAGACGTTCAATACATTGATGTGACGTATCTTCGCAGGCAATATGGCATTTGTTACAGACGATACAATTCTCCTCATGAATCCGGGCGACCACCTGATAGTTCAGATCAAGGTCTCCCCAATCCGAATAACGGGTTACAGACTTGCCAATGAGCTCGGTTACGGATAACAAGCCCTTATCATCCAAATAATTGTTCAGTCCATCGATCATATCCTCAACAATGCTAAAGCCATGATGCATAGCCGCCGTGCATACCTGCACGCCTGTTGCACCCATAAGCATAAACTCCACGGCATCCCGCCAATTGGAGACGCCTCCAATTCCGGAGATCGGCACATTCACCTGCGAGTTACGCGCGCATTCAGCTACCATGTTGAGCGCGATTGGTTTCACCGCCGGACCGCAATAGCCGCCGTGTGCACCTTTTCCGCCAACATGCGGGATCGTGTTCCAGGTATCGAGATCGACACCAGCCAGTGAGTTGATGGTGTTAATAAGCGAGATCGCATCTGCGCCGCCTCGGACAGCGGCTTTTGCTGTTGCCGTTATATCCGTAATGTTCGGCGTCAGCTTCACAATGACTGGGGTCTTCGCTGCTTCTTTCGCCCACATTGTCTGTGCTTCGACGAGATCGGGCTGCTGACCGGAAGCCGAGCCCATGCCACGTTCCGCCATACCATGTGGGCATCCGAAGTTCAGTTCAAGCCCGTCGACACCAACGGCCTCTACCTTTTTCACAATCTCATGCCACTTCTCGCGTTTTGGCTCAACCATCAAGGACACGACAACCGCATGATTCGGAAAACGTTTCTTCGTCTCGTAGATTTCTTTCAGGTTCACTTCCAGCGGCCGATCCGTAATAAGCTCGATATTGTTAAAGCCCGCTACTCGCTGCCCGTTAAAATGAATGGCCGCGAACCTCGACGAGGTATTAATAATGGGATCCCCCAGCGTTTTCCACACCGCTCCGCCCCAGCCTGCTTCGAAAGCCCGCTGTACCTGGTAGCCAGTATTCGTCGGCGGCGCCGATGCAAGCCAGAATGGATTCGGCGACGAGATACCCGCCAGATTAATGCGTAAATCAGCCATATGTGTCCCCTCCTCAAAAGAATTGCCATACTAATGGCTAACTTTTAGCCATTTGTGGTGATTCTTACTTCGTAAGCTCCAAAGAATTGCCATACTATGGCTAAGATTTTAGCCATATGTGGTGATTCTTACTTCGTAAGCTCCAAAGAATTGCCATACTATGGCTAAGATTTTAGCCATATGTGGTGATTCTTACTTCGTAAGCATGAGATTTATTATTATTTAAGCTGTCTCTTCCTGCTGCTTCACAAGCTGCTGATAGATCGCATACGCGGCTTTTTTCCCCTGCTGCGCCGCCGATACGACCATCGCTTCCCCTTGCCCGTCTCCAAAAATCACATCACCCGCCGCGAATACTCTTGGATCCGAGGTCTGGAACGTATCCGGGTCAATCGCCACAATCCCGCGCTTGTGCGTCAAACCAAACTGCTCAACCAGGTTTGTATGCCGGGTTTGGCCAATAGCAAGAACAACAGCATCAATATCCATAAAAAATTCCGAGCCAGCAACCGGTACCGGCCGAATCCGTCCTTCGCTCTCTTCAAGCCGCATTAAGATACATTCCATCGCCGTCACGTTGCCTGCAGCATCTCCAATAATCCGCTTGGGAGCCGTCAGCCATTTGAACACGACACCGTCCTGCTTTGCAAAGTCATACTCGAAATCATAAGCAGTCATCTCTGCAGAGGTACGGCGATAGACGATCGTTACTTCCTCTGCGCCAAGCCGCACGGAGCAAGTCGCCGCATCAATCGCAGTATTGCCTGCGCCGATAACAGCAACCTTTTTCCCAGCAATGTCTGTCCGAATGGACGTCTTGGTTGACTCTACAAAATCAATCGCGTCATATACTCCAGAGAGCCCTTCACCTTCAATGCCAAGCTTCGGCACCTTCGACATACCGATGGCCAGCACTACCGCATCGTATTGCTGCCAAATTTCCTCGACACTGATATCTATCCCAACCTTCGTCCCGGTTCGGATCTCTACGCCAAGCTGCCGTACCTGCTCAACTTCCCATAGCGAAATTTCCTGCGGCAGCCGGAAGGAGACGATGCCATACGTGTCCAGACCTCCCGCCTGTTCCTTCGCCTCGAATACCGTAACCGCAAATCCAAACCGTGCGAGCTCCCTAGCAGCTGACAAGCCAGCTGGTCCTCCTCCAATAATGGCAACCTTTTTCCCGTTGCTGCGGCCTGCCGTGAACAGTACCTGTTCGTTCTTGATTGCCCAGTCTGTCGCATACCGCTGCAGATCGCCAATCATGATTGGCTTGGAAGAATGATTGAGTACACAAGCTCCTTCGCATAGCTCTTCCGTTGGGCATACACGCGAGCAGCTTGCGCCAACCGGATTCGCTTCCATAATGGCTCGAGCGGAGCCTTTCATGTTGCCGGAGGCGATCTTTTTAATAAAGGAGGGAATGTTGATACCTGTTGGACAAGCTTTAATACACGGAGCATCATAGCAATACAGGCAGCGGTTTGATTCCTCAATCGCTTCCTTTGGTCTCATCCCGGCCTTCACTTCGGCAAAATTACGCCTTAATGATTCTGCAGATATAAATGTTGCCGCCATCCGTTCATCCCCCTTTCCAATAGCGCTTATTATAGGTTTATGATGCTGTCGTACGTTTCCGGCCTGCGATCTCGATAAAACTGCCAAATATTCCGCACCTCGCGGATCAACTCTTTGTCCATCACGCCAATAACGACTTCATCTTGATCTCTGCTGCCCATGGCTGCAATGGCGCCTCGCGGATCAACCAGATATGACTGCCCGTAAAACTCTCCCATATTCCATGGCGCCTCATATCCAACCCGATTGATTGCCGCTACATAATACCCGTTCGCCACGGCGTGAGCCGGCTGCTCCAGCTTCCACAAATATTCCGAGGTTCCCGCAACCGTGGCCGACGGATTAAAGACAATCTCCGCCCCGTTCAGCCCAAGTGCACGAGCCCCTTCCGGGAAATGCCGGTCATAGCAGATGTAGACGCCAACCTTCGCGAAGGCCGTATCAAATACTGGATAACCCAGATTGCCCGGTTTAAAATAATACTTTTCCCAGAAGCCGCAACCGCTGTCGCCCGCCGCCACATGGGGGATATGATGCTTACGGTATTTGCCGAGATACGAACCGTCTGCATCAATAACCGCCGCTGTATTATAGTAGCTGGCGATCCCTTCCCGCTCATAGAGCGGAAGAATAATGACGACACCCAGCTCGCGGGCAAGCTCCTGGAACAGCTTTGTTGTAGGCCCATTCGGAATTTCTTCCGAAGCGTCATACCATTTGGTCGTTTGCTCTGCGCAGAAATACGGTCCGTAGAAAATCTCCTGCAGCGAGATGATCTGTGCCCCCTTGCCCGCTGCCTCGCGAATAAGCCGGATATGCTTCTCGATCGCCGCCTTCTTCTGCACCTCCACCGGCTCATCGCCATGAATATCGTTCGATGCCTGAATTAACCCGATCGTAACTTTACTCATCGATTTCCCTCCGCTTTCCGCTCGCTATATGAAGCGCTGCCCTATATAACAGCTCCGTCCCAAGCGCAATATCCTCCGGTGACGAATACTCTTTGGGGTTATGACTGATCCCTTCCTTGCACCGGACAAAAATCATACTGTAGTCACAGACATACGACATTGTAAGCGAATCATGGAAAGGACCACTCATCAGCTCGGGCAGCGACATTCCCATGCCGGACGCCTCTTTCCGTAAAATATCCTTCAGCCATTCCGCGCAATAACGCGGCTCACTGTTTGTATCCTCACGGATCAAATATTGAAGGCTGTGCTCATCGCAAATATCCTGAATCGTCTCTAGTAATTGCTGCTCCCTCTCGTTCCGGCGGGAGAGAACGATATCCCGAAGGTCGACGGTAAACGTTACCTTCTCTGGAATGATGTTGCGAGAGTCAGGAAAAACAGATAACGAGCCGACAGTTCCAACCGTTGAAGCGCCGTCTTCCAGTCGGGCAAGGTCGTTCAATGCCACGATAACCTTGGCCGCGCCAACTAGCGCATCCCTTCTCATTGGCATAGGTACCGAGCCCGCATGTCCGGCGAAACCGTTAAGCTCAACCGTCCACCAGAGTGGTCCTGAAATACCTGTCACGATGCCAATTGGGGAATCAAGTGACTCCAGTACTGGCCCTTGCTCAATATGAAGCTCAAGAAAAGCACCGATCCGCCCTTCCTGAAATGTATATCCATCAAACTCTGCCGGGTCGCAGCCAAATTCAAGCAAGGCTTCCCGGCGAGTTACACCGTTCTTATCCGTCCGGTCAAGCTCCCCTTCCTCGAGCTTTCCGGTCATACCACGAACGCCAAATAATCCTTTGTTGAAGCGGCAGCCTTCCTCATCGCAGAAAGCTACTACTTCAATATCCATCTCCGGCGTAAAACCTCTCTCTATCATCGTTTGCACCGTTTCAATAGCACCAAGAACACCAATGGCTCCGTCATAACGGCCGCCGTATGGCTGCGAGTCGACATGAGAGCCAAGCATTAACACGGGCAGGGCCGAATTCCGGCCTTTCAGCACACCAATTAAATTGCCAAAAGGATCAATTTTTGCCTTCATCCCCGCTTCTTCCATCCAGCTTTTAACCCGCTCCACACCTGCCCGGTCTTCTTTCGATAAAGCCAGCCTGCACACGCCAGTTTCCCCAATTCGTCCAATCTGTGCAAGCTCCTCAATATGCCGATTTAATCGCTCTACATTAATACTTGCCTGCTGCTCCACACTCATGTCCCGTTCCCTCCCGTCCAGTCTCCGATGACATATAAGTATGTACAATATTAGAATTTATACGGCTAGTCACTCCAAATGAGGACAACCTCCTGCTGTGATGAACATAGATCCCATACTGAGGAGTGTTAAGGCCCTTGGGGACCTTAACCTTCCAGATTCCATCATCTGCAGGCAACTTAAGGTCCTCTAGGGACCTTAAGTTCTTCCAGCTCCCCCACTTTCAGCACGGAATTGCTACTTTACTGTCTTTTAAGGCCCCTTTGGGACCTTAACTCACCGGATTTCACCATCCGCAGGTAGCTTAAGGTCCTCTAGGGACCTTAAGTTCTTCCAGCTGGCCCACTTTCAGCACGCAATCGCCATCTTCCAGACAGTTAAGGTCCTATAAGGATCTTATCTGTCTGGAATCCACCGTCCGCAGACGACTTAAGGCCCTTTAGGGGCCTTAAGCTTCGCCAACTCACTACTGTTGCTGCTAGCTTTTTTCCGCGTCCGCTAGAATCGTCTTATCGATTGCCTTTCCAAGATCTGGTGCGGCCTTAATTAATCCGTATTTGAGGGAAATATCAACGGTCCGCTGTACCGCATCGTCTACAAACGAGCCCACTTGCGTGTCCGTGAATCCTTCCGGCTTCACAAGCTTCGCCATCTCCATCAGCATCGTCGTCTGATGCTCCTTCGTTGTGCTGCCTTCCGTTACGGCCTTCATGACAATATCAACGGATTCTTCTTGATTGGCAATGGCGTAGTTCCAGCCTTTCATCGTTGCACGGATGGCCTTAACCGCCGTATCGCGGTTATTTTTCAGCCAATCCTCCTTCACAACGAGCGTATCCTCCAGCATTCCAACTCCAGCATCTTCGAAGTCATACACGAACAGATCCTCCGGCTTCACACCACTTTCGAGCACAACATGATACTCGTTGTAGATTGTCGAGATCGCCACATCCAGCTGCTTGTTAAAGAACTGATCCATCGTAAACCCTTGCTTCACCAGCTCAACATCCTTTTGCGGATCGAGGCCATTCTTCTCCATAAACGCGAGCACCTGGAACTGCTGGCTTCCCGTCCACATGCCCACCTTTTTGCCCTTCATCTTCTCCGGAGTGTCAATGCCAGACGACTTATCTGCGACGAACCGGTACGAGCTCTTTTGCAAAATTTGTGCGACCGATACGAGCGGCAGCCCATTATCCCGATTCACCAATAAGCTGTCAAAGCTTGTAACGCCAATATCGGCTGCTCCATTTACGACCTGTTGCTCGATAACGACATCCGGCCCGCCTGGAATAATCTCGACATCCAGCCCTTCCTGCTCGTAGAAGCCCTTCTCCTTGGCGACGAAAATCCCAGCGAACTGCGCCTGCGGCACCCATTTCAGCTGGATCTTGACCTTCGTCAGCGGTTCATTGGACTTTCCCTCATTTACCGACTCAGATGAACTGTTATTGCCGCAGGCGGCGACAATTAGCAGCGCCATGGCGACCGTCAGCGTGGATACTGTCTTTAGGACCCGGTTTCTCTTTCTCATTAGACCAATCCTCTCCCTATTGCTATCTATTTGAAAGATGATGCTGCCATCCCCTGGTGCTTCAGGTTACTTTTTAGCGCGCTGCGCGACATGCCATGGAATAGCTATTCTCTCAACCAGCTGGATGCAATAGTAGAGGGCGATGCCAAGCACTGCGGCGATGATGATACAGGACCAAGCGATTGGCATATTACCCAGCTTGATTTGATCGGACAACAGAAACCCAAGTCCCCTTGAAGAGATAAAAAACTCGCCAACAATCGCTCCAATCATGCCGGTTGCCATGTTAATTTTGAGTGCGATGAAAATATGAGGAAGAGCAAGCCGGAAACGAAGCTTGGCGAAGATGGCCAGCCTTCCCGCTGCATAAGAATGCATTAGCTCCAGGTAAGCAGGCTCGACGGAACGAAGCCCCTTAAAGGCGCTGACGGCCATTGTGGCCATCGTCATTATTGAGACGAGCGCGATTTTGGAAGCGACTCCATCACCAAACCAGTTGTTCATAATAGGGGCGAGCGCGACAATCGGAACAGCGTTTAGGGCTGCCAGCAAGGTTATCGCACCTTTGCCAGCCCTCGGAATGAAGGAGGCTGCAATGGCAGCAAGCAGACCAATAGCAGATCCGATCATACAGCCTCCTATCATTTCGGATCCGGTATAAAGCGAGTAGCTCCATAGTACATCGCTATTATTTTGAATCGCCTTAGCTATAGCAGATGGGATTGGCAGCTGGTAGAGCTCCAGGTGAAACAATTTATGAAAACCTTTAAGCTGCCAAATAAAAATAAATAAAACACCAAAGCCGATAGGGGGCCAAAGGGTGGCACTGCGAGATGCCTTATTTGCTGATCTCTTTGGTTTTTTCACACCCTCTGATTTCGCCACCGAGGTTGAAAGTGGTTCCGTCTTCACAGCTGTTAACTCCTTCACCCTTCACTCCTCCCTTGCGGGCGGAACTCCGGCTGCCAAGGCGTAATCAGCCGTTCGGCTATAGTGACCAGCAGAAACCAGATCAATCCGATAACAACACTAATGAGAATCGTTGACCAGAACATATACACCTGCGAGCTTCCGTAGTAGAGGGAACTAAGCATCAATATGCCAATCCCATCAGGCGCTCCCATCAGTTCCACAATTATTGAAGCGGTGATTGCAAGCGGCGCTGATAATTTTAACCCTGCAAATAATCCCGGAAGAGATGCTTTGAGCCTTAGCTTCGTATAAGTCGTCCATACGGATGCGGCGTACAAACGCATGAGCTCTTCCTGCTCCGGTTTAATACTCTGGAGTCCACGCAGCATATTGATTGCTACTGGGAAAAAGGTTACATAACCGGCCATAAGCACCCTCGAAAGGGAAGGATCATGAATAATGCCGTATAGGATTGGGGCAAGCCCGATAATCGGAACCATCTGTGAAGCAATCATGTAAGGAGATAAAGTCAGCTCAACCGCTCTAGACAAACTCATCACAATGGCCAGTATGATTCCTACAGCTGCACCAATGAGGAAGCCAACAATAGAATTGCCAAACGTGATTGATCCTTGTTCAACAAGAGTCGACCAGTGGTCTAGCATCGTCTGCAGCACGAGATGAAGATAAGGAAGCTTGGAGGCTGGGGCCAGAACATGTGCAACATCGGCTATGTACCAGGCGGCTGCTTCCCATACGAGAAGAACTCCTATCGCCCAAATGATGATGACTCCGCCTTGGCTTCCTTTTCTAAGCCATCCACTCATTAAGAGAATCACTCTCCTTAAAAGAATTGCGAATGCAATTCTTTCTTCGTAAGCATTAACTTAAGAATTGCGAATGCAATTCTTAAGCGTAAGCATTAAAACATCCCCTCACCCGGGCTGTCATCTCATGGAACCGGTCGGAATTGCGAATCTGCTCGTAACTCCCCTCCTCACGCTCAATGTCCAGAATAGAATGGACACGCCCGGGATGTGCCGACATCACGATAATCCGATCGGACAGGAAGACCGCTTCCGGAATGCTGTGGGTAACAAACACGATCGTCTTGTTCGTCTGCTTTTGAATATCGAGAAGGTCTAGCTGAAGCTTCTCCTTCGTAAATTCATCCAATGCGGAAAAGGGTTCATCCATCAGCAGGATAGGAGGGTCAAGCGAAAGAGCTCTCGCAATCGCTACTCTCTGCTGCATCCCTCCGCTTAGCTGCCAAGGATAATACTGCTTAAACTTCGTTAAACCAACCATGTCAATTAATTGATTAGATATGGCTGAATATTCAGACTTTTTAAGACCAAGTACTTCCATAGGTAGTTCAATGTTATCCTGCACCGTCCGCCATTCGAACAAGGTCGGACTCTGGAAAACAATACCGAACTTCCGCTTCAGCCTGACTTCACGAGGGACTTCTTCACCAATCGTGATTTGACCGCCGGTTGGTTCAAGCAAATCCGCCATTAGCCGAAGCAAAGTCGACTTCCCGCAGCCCGATGGCCCCAGTAATGATACAAATTCACTGCGGTACACCTCAAAGCAGACCTGCGAGAGTGCTGTCACTTCCCGCCCATTCCGCCCAAATACCATGGACACATCGTCTATTCGAATTTCGATCTCCTTCTGTCTATCAAGAGACAATATCACAACCCCCTATTCATGCTGAAGATTGATAGGCCATGCCTTTACGTGCCGCACTTCTGCTGTTATGTAATATTATATAACACGTAATTTGGATTACATTATACAAACTGTTTTATAAAATAGCGCAAACGTTAGACGATATGTATAGAGGCGTAGCGGATAGTGCTTTGCTTATGTCAGGATTGCGTAACTATCCCTGTCCGCGCGTCACCTTCCGATTCGAAAATAAAGCAAAAAAGGCCTCTTGGCAGCGACGGCTAAGAGGTTTTTTGATGGTATTTCACGGAACTCCAAGCACCTATATACCGATGCCTGGTCGTTCAGTGCTTATGATGGGAGAACGTTAAAAAGAGCTTTCGTAATAACCCGTCAGCGGTCCCATAAGCGCCAGGAAGCCTTGCTCGTACAATCGACCATAGCGATAATGCCGGTCCGGATCGGGGATATAACGTTTCCCGACTGGACTCTTCACCGAGTTCGCCGCCTCCCGGAACGAGCCATACACGCCGGCGCCAACGCCCGCAGAGAGCGCCGCTCCGAGAAGCGTTGCTTCGCCCGTATTTGGCACGGTTAGATCGATCCCCGATACGTCGGCTTTGATTTGCAGCCAGACGCCGTTCTTGGCACCTCCGCCTACAACCCTCATCCGTTCGATCGGACAGCCGCAGATCCGCTCAGCACTCCTTCGCATCATCTCAACTTGATAAGCGTTCCCTTCCAGAACCGCTTTGATCAGATCTCCTTTGCCATGCTTTGCCGTCAAACCAATAAACGCGGCTCTCGCCGCTTGATTTGTTCTCGGCGTGCCGCTTCCAGAAAGATAAGGGAAGTAAAGGATGCCCGTGGGATCGGAAGTCGTAGACGACAGCAGTTCCATAATTGAGACGTAAGAGAGACTCCCATCTCCGACCATATCCCGTAGCCACTCGACGGAGCCGCCGGAAGAAGCGTGTCCGCCCATCCAGAACATCCGACCCGGAAACGCATGCCGGCCGAACGACATGCCGGACTCGAAGTCGGCAACGTCCAGTCCGCGTTCGGCGAACGCGCCGACCAGCGTCTCCGCGGTCCCCATTGAATTGTAGACTTCATCCCCGCCAGCGGAACAGGCAAGCGAAGCTGCCACATGATCATGTCCCGCCAAACATACGACAGCATTTCCGCTAAAGCCCATTTCCGCCGCAATACCGGATTTTATCCTCCCGACGGCGCTGCCCGCTGCGATAACGCGGGGGAACAGTTCCGGCTTGAAGCCGAAATGACGGATAAACGGCATATCCCATTCGCGGCGGTCGATCCGATAAACGAATGTCCGGGCAGCCAGCGTTTCATCTTCAGCCATCCTGCCCGTAAGGCGATATGTGATATAAGCCGACGCCGACAGCCAGACGCTTTGCCCATCGAAGGCTTCGGGGAACTGCTCTATTAACCAAAGCAGCTTCGGAAGGCCGAATTTATGCGATACATGGAGACCGGTTTGGAAGAAATGCTCCTTCGCGTCGATTTCTCGCTTTACCAGTTCCGCTTGCGGGATCGAGCAGGTCTCGAACCATGGCATGACCGGCGAACGCGCTCTCCCGTCCGAAGGGTCAATCAGCAGTCCGCTTTCCGCCATGCTGGTAACGCCGATCGCCCGTATGGAAGGATGACCCGCGGCCGCTGCAACCTCGCGAATAAGGGCGGCGGCCGTTTCCCACATCCGTTCCGGATCGTAAGCGACTGTCCCTGCAGGTCCGGGGACCTTCTTGTTCGGCCGTTCCGCCTGCGCGACGACGAAGCCATCTTCTCGGAAAAGCCCTGCTTTCATATTCGTGGTGCCGATATCAATGGCCAGCAGTATGACGAGCCACCTCCTATTTCATACATAATCCCGCTTATCTTAGACGGACAAGCTCCGGGCATACCGATTAACGCAAAATCGAAGCGCTGTCCGTTTCGATATCTAGCCGTATATCACTAGGCTTAGGCTGAAGGTATAAGCGTGAACGTTCAAGCCACTGCTCCCATTGATCAATGGCTGCCGGATAGTCCATTCCGCTCAGCCTCCTCCTCCCATTTCCCTATGCCGTAACGACTTCAATGCTTGCTGGCTGATCCGACGAACCACCATCAATCTCGTAAACACAATCGTTGATTTGCTTGATCGCAGCCGCTTCCCCGTTCACAATAGCACGCATCGGTTGCGCTTTGGAGACAAATACAAACCTTCCGCCTTCCCGCAGCGTCACGACCGTCGATTCGCCTTCCGTGATGCAGTCAGCAACCGATGCCGGTGAAAGGTATTTGTCCGCGAGACCGATCGGCGTTACGCCGCCTGCAACCGGCACGACCACGAACAGCGCATAACCGCTCTCATCCAATCGGATTGCTTCCCGCTGACCGGCCTTCATGAACGAGCAGCTTTGGGTAAAATGCTCGTAAACGGCAAACTCTTCGCCTTCCAAGCCCGGTATGTCGTCCGGACCGATGAAGCCGTCAACCGGCGCCGCATCCGGATGAATATGGAACGCTGCCACAACACCCGCGCCGCGGGCCTTATTCCACAGCTTCAAAGGCACAGGCCGCTCAGCTGGATCGACCAGCAGGCAGTCCGGCGTCGGGTTAGCCGTACCATCGCACCGGATGATCGTGCCATCCGCGTAGATCAGCGGCCAAACATTAGCAGGGTTCGTATTCCCTGGCGCGTCGCTGATATAGATCGGTCCGCCGCTGACCGAACGAAGCACGGCGTTCTGCTTGTCGTCATGGTTGCTTGACCAGTACATATCCCAATCGCCCCAATAGAACGCCCCGTGATAGTAAGAGTTGTAGCCGTTCTGGAGTGCATGCTCCGGGAAGCCCCGTTTCTCCTGCGGCACGAAGTCGTCGCTGTTTCGCGAGACGGCCGATTTCGGGCGGTGCCAGATGTTTTCGGACGCCATCCCCATGCAGTTAATAATCGTATCGTTGAAATGCAGCGCAACGGATGCTTCCAGCGCCTCGTGCGCCGCGGCGGCAGCTTCGCCGATGGAGCGGCGTTCCTTCAAGTAATTCAGCACGGCGCTTTGGCTGTCCACCTTGACGAAATCAATGCCTTGGCGGCGCAGAAAACCGTGCCAAGCATGCCAGAAGCCAAACCCCCTGCCCGCTTCTGGATACGGAACAAGATTTCCTCGCGGCACTTGGTACAGCGAATCGCGGTTGTCCCGGGCAATGATGCTTTCCTCGTGAATGCCGCCCCAGTAACCCGCAATCGTATGCCAGACCCCTACGTGGCGGATGCCGTATTGCTCCTTAAGAGCAGATACGGTCCGCTTCAATCCGCCCGGGAATTTGACCGGGTCGGCTTCGAAAGCGACGAGCTTGCTATCCTTGACTTCGGACCAGCCGTCGTCGATCATCACCCAGCCAATCGGAAGTCCGAGCTCTTGCAATTCCTCCGCTTTCGCGAGCAGCCCGGCTTCGTCTACTTTATGGTAGAACGCATCCCAGCTGCACCAGCCGAGGCGATCAAGTAATTCAGGATATGTTTTGCTTTCGCGCGGAAGCGTCGGATAATCGAGCGCCTTCAGCGCAGCTTCGACGTTCGACTGCACGAGCCGATAAGGTTCGTCGCCAACTGAGATGACGAACGCCAGTGTTTCGCATTTCCGACGGCCGCTCTCGTAGGCCGACAATCGCAGCGCAAAACCGCCCTCCGCGCCGGCTGCATCCGTACGCCACACCGCGCCAACGACCGGCAGCAGATGGTAGAAGCCACTGGCCGTTTGCCAAACGACGGACTGCGTACGCTCCGGCAGACGAGCCGGGTCCGTATCGAAATGGGGGCGCGTCCACCAGTCTTTATGCTGATAGTTGGCCATCAATCCTTCGATCTTCTCCTCCGGACGGATCTTCACGACGATAGCATGCTCCGCCGCGAACGCACGCTGCTTGCCGAAATCATTGTCGTTCACCGTCTCCGCGTTTACGCTCACAAGCACAGTGCCATTATCAGCCATGGACAAGCGAAGCTCCGCTCGAACCGTATCGGCCTCGTTGCCAAAGCCATAGATGACCTCTCCTTGTTGTCCTTGCTCGGTACCTCGCGGCGTCAGCGCCTCCGGTTGCCCCTGACCGTCCAGTTTAACCGTTACTTCAAACGCGCCGAACACGGCCTGCGACGATTTCGAGGAAACATGGAATTTCTCGTTGAATTCAAACATTGTTGTCAGCTCCTCTGCCTTTTTTTATCTTTGGGTCTATTCCAGCGCGTACAATGCCACCGATAAACTCGCCGCGTCGCCGACATGCTCACCAAGTCCGGCAGGCACGATCCCGCAGGCCGCAAGCGACAAGGGCAAAGCTTCACGTGTCAGCTCCTCCATGACGATTGGACGCAGCAAAGCCTCCTGTCTCGCGTATATGCTGCCGATGACGATGCGCTCGGGATTGAGCAGATCGATCAGAAGCGCAAGGCCCCTGCCGAGTTTGTGCCCTACGATGCCGACAACCTCAAGCGCCAGCGCATCTCCATCGTTTGCGGCGTCGAACACCGCTTTGGCCGTAATGCCGTCCAGAGCGGCAGCATCCGGGCAAATCGCTGTCATTTCGCCTTCCAGAATTCGCTTCTCAGCCATGGCGCGCCCGAGCCGCGCAATGCCTCCGCCGCTACAGAACCCCTCGAAGGATCCCGCTTTCCCATACCCGACGGGACCGTCGTTCTCAAGCCTAACATGGCCTGCTTCCCCCGCCATGTCGGAAATGCCCGCGTACAGCCTGCCATCCAAAATCAGACCAGCTCCCATGCCCGTCCCAAATGTCAAAAAGACCATGTTCGATACGCCTTGTCCCGCTCCCCACCGCCATTCAGCCAATGCGCAGGCGTTGGCGTCGTTCTGCAGCGCGACGGGCACGCCGAAGCGCTCGCGCAGCGGCGTCACTACGTCAATGCCGTCCCAGCCCGGCAGGTTCGGCGGGGACAGAACGAGGCCGCGACGGCTGTCGAGCGGCCCTCCGCAGCTAATGCCAATCGCCTGAAGCTGCCCCGTTCCCTCCGTCTTGGCCAGCAGCTCCTCCATTGCCTCACCGAACTGCCGAATCGCCTCAGCCGGCGAGTTCGGAGTCGGAAAGCTTCGTTTCGCCAGAATATCAACCTTGCCGCCTTCGGCAATGCCGAGCACCGCAGCGCATTTCGTACCGCCAATATCGAACCCTCCAAGCAGCATGCTCATGAGAAGAAAGCCTCCTCAAGCATCATGCAGAGCGTATGATAAATCGGAAGATGCCGCTCTTGAATGTCCGGTGTGCCATTATAAGGCACACGGACCGTCACGTCGCAAAGCTCCTTTAGCCTGCCGCCCCCTTTACCCGTGAGGCCGATCGTCGTCATGCCGAGTGATTGGGCCACTTGAACGGCGCGCACGACATTAGCCGAGTTACCCGACGTGCTGAACACGACAAGCGTATCTTCCGCTCTCCCGTAACCGTACACCTGCTGCGCAAACACCATGTCTGCGGCCACGTCATTAATGTAAGCGGTCGCCAACGCACTCTGGCTGACCAGCGAAATTGCCGGAAGCGCTCCCTGCAGCCGATCTGCGATATACGCGCCTTCTTCGCCGTGAACGAGCATTTTATCCCGTTCGGAAACCGGCAGCCGGCGCTGCGACATGAAGCCCTTCATCAGCTCGCCAACGACGTGCTCGCAGTCCGCAGCGCTGCCGCCGTTGCCAGCAAGCAGCATTTTGCCGCCTTTGCGAAAGGAGCCTTCCATCATATCGAACGCCTGCCGTATCTGCTCCCTGCAAGGCTCAAGATCAGGATATTTCACAAATAGTCCGTTGAATGTTTCACTCACTGCAATCCCTTCCTTCCATTCACAAGTTATTCCAACATTTGTTTCAAATGATCGATCGCTTTGACGATAAAGGACTCGCTGCCGAAGCTGCCCGATTTGAGAACGAGCCTGTAAGGCACACCACCTAGCGCCAAGCAGGAAGGCAGTCCTGGTTCAATTTCTCGCAGCAGCCGCAAGCCCGCGACGCCAAGCGCCGCGCAGACCGCTGCCGACGTCTCGCCGCCCGCGACTAGCAGCTTTCGCGCACCGGTCCACTTGGCGACTTCCACCACAACGGACGACAGTGCCTCGGATACGACGCGCGAGATGTCCGTATTACCGCTGCCAAGCTCCTTCGCAATCCGTTTCGTTTCAGCGACCTTCTCCGGTTCGTTAGAGGCATGCAGCAGAACATCCCGTCCTGCCCTCATCTCTGCGCTCGCCAGCTCAACCAGCCGCTCCAGGTGCGATTCTTTCTCCCCCGCCTGCAGCAATAAAAGCGAATCAAGCTCGAAGGCAGCGACGCCATTGCTTCTCGCGAACGCAATTTGCGCCGCGGTCTGCGGCATCAGACTTCCGGCTGCGCACAAGATGCCAACTTCCAGGGCTGGACGCGATAATTCGACGTTATGACTCTTTTCTATTAATCCCTCATCCCGCAATCTCGCACTTGACGTACCGCTGCCAGTCTTAACTTCACCATCCATGCTCTTCCCCGCGAGCAGCACCGCAGCTTCCTCCGACAACGCGGAACTTCCGCACAGAATCGGTTCATTCCGCGTCGCTTCAGCGATAATGCGCAGCGAATGTTGATCGCGCACGTCAAGAATTAGATATGAACTAGTCAAACGCTGCCGGTCGATCTCCGCGCGAAGCGCGTCAGGTCCCCGCTCAATGATTTCGATAGGAACCATAGTTACGGGGCGCTCCGTCTGTTTTTGCAAAATGGATACAAGGCTCGATTCCGTCATCGGATGAACAGGATCCTGCCGGAATTCCGACTCCTCTAGCAGCTTGCCGTGGACGTAATGCACCCCTTCGAGCGTCTTTCTTCCGTTCTTGGGAAAGCCAAGCACGACGACGGCGAACGAGGAGCCAAGCTCATCCAGCATGGCATCAAATTCCGGACCGATGTTGCCCCGGAACACCGAGCAGGTTTTATTGATGAAACGGCTGCAGCCGGCTTCCCGGAGCGCGCGCGTCGCCGCGGCCGCCTTATTGTAGGCCTCCCCCGGACTGTCTAGCCGGGAGTTCGTGTCAATGATGAGCACGTCCGGCCTGTCGGCCGCGGCCGCTGCCGGATCCCAGGATTCGAGAGGATACACGTCCGTCCGCAGGCCCGCTTTCGCATACATGATGCCTATGTCGTTAGCACCGGTAATATCATCTGCTACGATGCCGATCATCGATTTCACAGCTCCCACTTCCTTCTAGGCCGATAAGCGGATCTCTCCAAGAAATCAAGCTCCGCTGTCTTCGGCAGCCGGTTCAGCGAGATGCCCGCTCCCGACGCCTCGACGACCATCCGGCACGCCATTTCCAGGGTCTGAAGAGCCATTCGCGCTTCCTTCACGTTAACGTCATAAACGAGCACGCCGTGATTATCCAGCAGAAGTACGTTCGCCGACTTCGCTTTCTCCCGAACCGCCTCGCCGAGCGCCGCTGAACCGGGGTGATGATAGCCAACCCGGTCGATCCGCTCGAGGTAGTACATCGTCTCGACGAACAAGCTGGACGGAATTGTCTCGCCCGCGCAGGCGAGCATCGTGCTGTAGAACGGGGAAGCGTGCAGCACGGCTCCAATCTCGGGACGCTCCTCGTAGATCGCCGCATGCATCGGCACTTCCTTCGAAGGCTTCTTTCCCGTACCCTCTGGAGCAACCTGACAATTGCCGCCAAATGCCAAGGAACACTCGGCGAAATCCTCTTCGCCGAGTTCTCCTAGAAACGTTCCCGTCGCCGTGATGAGGAAACTGCCGTCATCAAGGCGTGCGCTGATATTGCCTGCATTCCCCCAAGCAAGCCCGTGATCCATCATATACTTGCCTGCTGTGCGAAGCTCGACCACCGTCTTCTCCCGAAGCGTCATCCTATTCGAGCTCCCATTCGAGCATGCTCGTTTCCGTTACCGGAAGGTCGGCATTTACCGGGATGCGGAAAGTCTTGATGTCCGACGGGTTGAAGTCTGCGCGGATGACCCGGTTCCACTTCGGCAGCTTGATCTCCGCCGACGTCGCCCGTTTGTCGGTCTCATAGCAGCGCACGATCAGATCGTCGTTGTCCTCCGCTTTCTTGATTGCGCTCACAATGATATTGTCCTTGTCTACGGAGACGAACGAATCGGTTTGCGGCAGCTTGCCTTCGTGGAAAGTCTCGATAACCGCGACTGGCTTGCAATTCAGCTCCGAAGCACGACGCGCCGTGCCAGCTTGTTCCCATGTGCCTTCATGAGGAAGCAGCGAATAATTAAAATGCTGGATGCCTTGGTCGATAAACGAATATTCCCCGTCCGCATTCGGCACATAAGGGTCATGATGCGCGTAGATCGGGCTGCGCAGAACCGTAAGCGCCATTTCCTTGGCATGCATGCTGTAGCTGTATTTGGCGTCGTTTATCAGGCTAAGGCCGTACACGTCGTTCGTCGCCTGCACAATGCCCGTATAATCGACCCAATTTTGGCCCGGCTCTTCTTCACCGTTATGCTCACGTTCGATCGTGCCATAAGGAATCTCATAGGTTTGCTTGCTGAAAATAACGTTAACCGGAAAGACGAGCTTGAGCATCTTGAACTTCTCCCGCCAATCTACTGTTACACTGACATCAATCTGCTTACTGCCTGGATACATCGCGAAATCCTGTACCAGCTTCGAGCTGCCATATTCACTGACGACGCGGATAACGGATTTGACCGGTCCATGCTCGATGCGCAGCACCTTCGTCGCCTTGAATGTTTCGGACGGCCCGTTAAAATGAAGTACGTCATGGCTCCACGTATCGGACGTATCCTCGATGACGACCGGTCTCGCGCCGTCCTTCATCACCTCGAAATTCAGCTTTTTGTCCTTCAGGCTCTTGATGAAGCCCGTGCTTTTGTCGAATTCAAGACGCATCAGATCGTTCTCCAGCACAAGGTCACTGGCCGTAATCTGCTCTCCGACCGGCTTGATCGAAGCCGATTCCTTCACAAGCTTGTAGAGGCGATAGCCAAGCGGCGGCAGATCCGCCATAAAGCTCAGCCGGTACCGGCCGCGCGCCGCAGCCTGCGACTTCACCGTTTGGAACGGCACCGGGTTACCGGCATCATCAAGCAGCACGCTGGAATCCTTCATGCCGCCGACCTCCAATTCCACGTTAACCCGGCTCTGCCACGCATGCGGATTGAAGACAACAATCGGATGCATGGACTCGTCCTGCTCGATGCCGATATTCCACGACAGCGACTGCACAGCATAGTTCAAAGAGCGGTCTGCAATTGCCATCGCTTCGCCAAACAGGTAACGAGCATCGTCGTATGCAGCTTCCAGGCTTGTGCCGGCCAAAATATCATGGAACTGGTTGAACAACACGTTCTTCCAAGCTCGGCTGAGGTCGGCGAGCGGATAAGGCTGGCCTGTGACCCAAGAAGCGAGCGCTGAGAACTTCTCCGCTGCGATTAAGCGGTTCTCCGCCTGGCGGTTCCATTGCTTGATGCCTGAATGCGCGGCGTAGCAGCCGCTCGCGTGATGCTGCAGGTCGTCATGCACCACCGGGAACGACAAGCCTGACTTAACCATATCGTCGAAATATTGGTCCGGCGTCGCGAATTCAAGCTTCGGCAGGTCGGCTTCGTCGTTCATTCTGCGTATGCTTGCGATGTTCTCCTTTGTTGGTCCACCGCCATGATTGCCAACACCGTAGAACAGCATTAGGTCGTTCAGCGGTTCCTTGAATTCCCCGAGGCAGCGGCGCACGTGATTTTCCAAGTCCTTGCCCCAAGACAAATATTCATACATAATGCGGAACGTCAGCACTTTAGAGCCATCGTCAGACTGCCACCAGAATGTCCGGCCGGGAAGCCCTTTCTCGTTAGGCATCGGACGCATCATGACATAGTAGTCCATACCGCTTTTCTTCAAAATCTGCGGCAGCATGCCGTTATGCCCAAAGCTGTCGACGTTATAACCGACCCTGGCCGTTACGCCGAACTTCTCCTTGAAGTAGCGCTGGCCGTATAAGCCTTGACGGACGAAGGATTCGCCGCTCGGAATGTTGCAGTCGGGCTGAATCCACCAGCCGCCAACGATATTCCAGCGTCCTTCGGACACGCGCGCTTGAATCTCTTTGAACATGTCAGGATCATTGTTCTCAATCCATTCGTACATCGCAGCCGAGCTCGACGTGAAAATGAAATCCTCCGATTCCTTCATCCGGTCGAGCGCGGAGCGGAACGTCGCTTTCGCTTCCTGGAAGCCTTCCTGCCATTGCCATAGCCATACCGGGTCCAAATGTGCATTGCCGATCATATAAAGCTTCTTGTTTTTCATCTATGAATTTCATCTCCTATTAAACGAGTGTTATATATTGGACTGCAGAACGCCGGCAGATTCAGCCGCCGTTAAAGAACGAACCTGCCTGCTTCGCCTGCGCTGCACACGAAGCTTTCCATTTTTCCAATGACGGTGCGTTTGACTGCTTCGCGGCCAATTGCTAGACGATCAGGGGCCAGCGACATACATTCCAAGTTTGACATCCGTTCCTCGCGGCCGAGGGCTGCCAGCAAAGACAGCTCCAAGTCGGTAGCGATATTGACTTTGCTCACGCCCCCGCCCGGAAGACGGAACGCTTGCTGCATCATTTCTGCCGGAACACCCGAACCGCCGTGCAATACGAGATGAACTGGCGTTAAGGCGCGGATAGCCGCTAGGCGTTCATAGTCGATTTTCGGCAGCTTCACGTTGTAGACGCCATGCGCCGTTCCACAGGATACAGCCAGCGCGTCGACGCCGGTCAGACGGACAAATTCCTTTGCTTCCCGCGGATCGGTATAAAGCTCCTCATCCTTATCGGTCTCAACAAAGTCCGTCGTGCCGATCATGCCAAGCTCGGCTTCGACCGACACGCCTTTCGCGTGAGCGTACTCGACGACTTCCTTGCTGTCCTTCACGTTTCCGTCAAACGGCTTCTCGGACGCGTCGATCATAACTGATGTAAAACCAGCATCGATCGCCTCCGCAATCGTCGCCAGCTCCTTCGTATGGTCAAGATGGAGGACCACGGGCACGGTAATGTTCAGCTTGCCGACTTGGCTGTAGAACTCATCGCCGAATTCCGCCGGCGTAATGCCGTAACGGATCAGCTCCTTATGCGAGATTTGTACGATAATGGGCGATTTCGCTTCTTGGCCGGCCTGAAGCACGGCAGCAATCATCGGCGTGTAACGCGGCGAGAACGAACCGATCGCAAATCGCCCAGCCTCCGCGAATTCCAGCGCCTTCTTCAGCGTAATGACGTTGTGTGGTTTGGTTTGGTTATTCATATAATTCCTCTCCTTATCTATGTCTCTGTCCGTTTTTTGTTTATTTCGATTATTTCGATTATTTTGTTTGTTTCATTGCCACGGCCGCCGCGATCGTTTCCGCTACGCGCTTCATGCCAAGCTCCGGGCTTGTCAGGAACCGTTGCCGCTCTTGCGGAGAGAATCGTTCCACGACCCGGGCCATCGACGCCTGCGCCAGCACAACAACGTCCGTTTCGGAAACCAAGCGGCGCAGCGTTTCGGCCAACTCGTTATCATGGCCGTCCTTATCGCCGGCGAGCAGCATCGAATAGGCCGTCGAAGCAACGACTGATACAAGCTCAACCTTCTTGCCAGCTTGCTCCGCTTTGGCGCGCAGCTGTCGCTGCGTTGGCTCAAGCGTCGTCGCAAGCGTCGCGGCGACGCCGATTCTGGAGGCCGCGCCTACGGCAAATTCCGCCACGGCTTCGTCAATGCGGACGATTGGCACCGCAAGCTCGGGTTGCACCTGGGCGCAAAGCTCGCCGATTGACGAGCAAGCGTTCAGGATGCAGTCGGCGCCAAGGCGCTCGGCGATTCGGGCATATTCGCTCCAGCGCCCGTGAACCTCCTGGATGCTGCCGCCATTTGCCGCCAGCTGAGGCAAGATGGAGTCGTCGACCAGATTGACGATTTCAATGCCCGGCATCTGCGCCAACGCAAGTGATTTAAGCGGCTCCACCGTCAGCGGCGTCGTATGGATAATGGCTAGTTTGCTGCCGGACCAATCCGTTCTGCTATCTCCCATAAACAATCATCCTTTCTTCATTGCGGCCATCGCCGCGTTCAAATCCGGGTATGCACCCGTCACTGCCGCCGCATGCACGGCTGCGCCGAAGGCCGCCTCCTCCTTCGCCTCCGCCAAATGCAACGGCAGGTTCATACGCTCGCGAAGCAGCCTTTGCATGACGGGATTGCGGCGAATGCCATTGCCGGAGCCCGCGGCGCCGGTAACGGTGGCCAAAAGTCGTTCCGGTATAACATGTACGAAACCCATCAGCTCGTCGACGATGCCCGTCAGAACAGCTGCCGCAAAATGCCCTGGCGTAAAATTGTCCGGACCAATCCCTGCGGCATGTCCTAATCCATTCGGGTCGTTCCGCGTACCGTAAAACTGCGTGTCGAAACGGAGCTGGCCAAGACCGTTTTCAAGCGCCTGCCCGGCCATCTCGTTCATCCGCTCGAAAATCAGAGCATCGTCCATCTCGGCATCGCAAAACGAGAGGCAAACCGCTTTGAAGAACTGCTCCAGCAGCGCGTACGACTTGCCCCCGCTGAGCGGCGCCCCGACGAGCAGGCAGCCGCCGCCCGGAAACGGACGCGTCTCCAGTCCGGCAACTTCCTCGTGGCTTTCCGAGAACAAGGATATTTGCGATCCTGTGCCAATGTTGACGAGCAGCGTCCCTTCCAGCTTCGGTACGGCACCGATGAAGCTTGCCTGATTGTCGCCGATGGCGCAGGCAACCACTTTGCCGTCCGACGTTGTGCCCGCGATGCCGTTCTCCTTGCAAATCGGAGGCAGAATGGCTGCGTCTATCCCTGCCCGAGCGACTGCAGCCGCATCGAAAGCCGTAAGCCGGTTCGAGAAAATGCCGAGGCTGGCTGCATTGGAAGGATCCATGATGGGAACCACCGCCCCCGTCAGCTTCATGGCGACATAATCGCCGATTGTACAGAGGAATGCTGCTTCCTCCGGCACTTCACCGTTCAGCGCGTTGTAATAATGCGTCGCGAGACCAAATCCGCTGCTCATTGAATAGCCGGTTAATTTGCTGAGATACTCAACATACGAATCCTTGCCTTGCTTCAAAGACAAATCGCCGCGCCCATCCTGCCACGTATAAAGCGGACTTACGCTGCGACCTGCCCGGTTGACGTACAGCATACCGTGCATCTGGCAGGAAATGCCGATTGCGCTCACGTCTTTCCAATAGGGCTCGCAGCCTGCGATCAACTCGCGTACGGTTGCCACAATGCGTTCCGGCTCCTGAATCCGTTCCCAGCTTCGCTTGCTCCGAAGCTCGGAGTTATTCACTTTCGTTACCACGCTAACCGTCTCACCGGATGCCGAAGCAATGACCACACCGATAGAAGTCGTGCCAATATCAATACCTGCCATATACACGATTTCGCGAACCCCCTTTGGTGGTTAAATCGTAATCCCCTGAGCCAGTCAGAATCGACTACAGCCGTAAGGCGCCAGCGTAAGCTTGAGCCTCCTGCGCGGCATAAAGGATAAGTCCGATGCACCAGGAATGAGACAGCGTAAGCATCATGCCCTTTGGCTGGAAGCAATTCGTATTATAGAAACGCTCGGTAACCATGCCCTTGTAAGCATTGAAATCCCCATCTTCCCGAGCGATAAACTGCAGGAAGCAGGCGATGTGATCCCGGGTTCGGTCTAGATAGTAATCGTCCTTCGTATAAGTCCATAACCTCAGCATTTCCGGTACGCAGAACAAGCCGTAATTATGCAGGTGCTGATTGGAAGTAGAAGCCTGATCCGCACCTCGCGATCGAAAATCGTACTGCGCGAGCATTGAATGCCGCGGAAACTGTAAATTGTACGTCCAGCGGAAGGTCATCATCCAGTCCGCCGCGCTGGAGGCAAGCCTTAGCCATTCAGGATTGCCGTCGAATTCGTATAAATGAACATACGAGGCAACTGCATTGTACGCATCCTCGGAGGTCGGAGTGAGATGCACGTCCTCAGGCGCGCCATAAATATATTCGTCTTTGATGAATTTCTCGTAATAGCTGCCGGCCCGTACAGCCGCTTCCGAGAAACGCTCTTCTCCGAAATAGGCTGCCCCGGCAAGAAGCGCAGAGATCCAGAGCATGCCCCCGGCACCATCCCATTCCTCAACCGTGCCGCTCTGGCAGTTGTAATAGGAGCCGAAATTGCCGTCCTCCCGTTGATGGGATGCCGCAAAGTTCAGGTTGGACAACACCGCTTCTTCCCAATCGGGATGCGCTGTGCCTTGCTCTCGCTCGAACGTGAGCGCTTTTGTCATGAACAGGGTTGCTTCGGCAATCGTTCGCGCCTGCAGCCAGTCTGACTTCGGGTTCCATCCGGCGGTCCAGCCTTTGCCAGCTACCCAGGACGCCCAGAAAATGCCGCTTGGCGAGACGCCGCCTGCGATTTTATCAAGTACTGCGGCACCTGCTTCCGCATAGGCCGCAATGCCTTTTTTCCTCCCATAAGCAAGCAGGGCGTAAGCATAAGGCGCTCCGCTGACCCAGCCCACATGCATATGGGGACGGTCGCCCATTCCTTTCACGTTGTTGTTGAATTCGCGGTCGAACGCTGCCGTCTCGTTAAGAATGCCTTCTTCAGAGTTGTAATGCCATGTGTACAGACCGTGAGCGGTCAGTTCCGCAGCCTCTTCTAAGCCCATCCAAGGGTTTAGCTCATGCTCGGCGCCATGCAGCCGGTACATTCGGCGCACGAAGGGGTTATAGGCATGCGGATCAGATCCCGCCGCATATACATTCATCTTCAGCATCACCTGCCGCCCCGGTTGAAACCGGGCGCACACGATATCCGCCGGCCGGGGCAGCGCATCACCGACAAAGGTTACAGGTTCCTCACGGTACGGATAATCCAGCCAAATCGAAGTGCCCTCCTCGTTACCGCGGAAACCAATACCCGTCAAGCCAAGTTCTGACATCTCGTCCGTGCAAAGCGCGCCGCATGCTTCGTCATTCCAGGCGAATACCGCCGGGAGCGCTGCCCGGTCGGAACGAAAAGACCAATAATCGGATACCATTTCGCTATGCTTCCCACCTCTGTAGTCGTAGCGAGGATACATGCGGAGGTTCTTCTCGAACCGGTTCTCTTTATAGAACGCGCCGGGGATCATCCAGTCCGGTCTCCCAGGTCCGATCAGCTCACAACCGAACGTAAGCCCGAATTCTCCTGGCGCGTCTCCTTTATATACAAATCGCAGTGTAACGTCATAGACGCTAGGATCGTCTGGAGCTGCCCTCCAGACAGCCTCGGCTTCATACAGCTCCGACGAGCCCGACATGCGAAGGCCGCCTTCGTCATCCGAGGCGATCTCATCTATTGCCAGCTCGCCAATCTCGCGTCCCTCGGCATTCCAGATCCCAAGCAGCCGGTCAAAGCGCATATAGGCCGAACTGCCATCTTTCCCGTGCTCGTACACTCTGAGTTCTCTGCCGTTACCGTTAGAGTCCGATCTCCACCCCATGTTGCATCCCTTCCTTTCGGCTTACAGATCCAGCTGATACAGCTCAATCAAATTTTCTCGGAAGATCCGGTCCGCAAACCGCATCGCGTCTTTTTCCTTCATCGCGCCTTCCGCGATCTTCTCGGCTAACGTGTCGGCGACGATGCTGCGCGCCAGCTTCAAATGCGCATAAGTACCCTCTACATGATTGTAATCTCCGCCGAAGCCTTGGATTTTCGTCTGCGGTACCATCTCGATCATCTGGTGAAGGATTCCTTTGGCCGCAGTCGGGGATATAATGTAAGTCCAGGTGAAGTCCGTATACACGTTCGGATAGTTTTTTGCCATGCTCAAGTAGGCGTCATGATATGGAAACCCGCAATGCAGCAGAACGAACTTCGCCTCTTCATATTCGGCCAGCAAAGGAAGCAGCAGAGCCGCGTTGGAATTGGGAATCAGATTGCCGTTGCTCGAAACGCTTGTCTCATGGTGGCCAGTATGAATCTGAATTGGCAGCTCGTACGCAATCGAACGCTGAATGATAAAATGAATGAGATAGTCCTGCAGCGATGCCGTCTCCAACTGGGACAACCCTTCGTCAAGCGTACAGCCGAGCAGCCGGTTGAATTCCGACTCCGCTTCATGGAAGGTCGGCTTCGAACTGGCAAGCGAACGCCAATAGGCATGCCCTAGCTTGGTTGCGACCATACCTTCCTGTTTGTATCTATGCAATAAGGCATCCACGGCATCCAAGTAGCCTTTGAACGTATGCGCGGTCATACCGGCACTTTGTTCTATGCCGTGAATATCCTTCCGATTTCGCAATCTAAAAGTAAAGTCCATAAACATAATTGGTCTAAATAAGTCATATTCCAGCTTTGTCGTTTGAATCAGGGTGAATGCCAAGTCTATGCCCGACTTCTTGAACAAGACCTCGTTGTACCAGTCGGGATCATGCGTCGCCGCCTTTACTTTCTCGTTGACATCCAGGATGCCCTTTACACTCCAGTCATTGAACCCGTATAAATCCTGCATTGCGCTTCCGAACATGCGCGCATAGGTCGTGTTATTCGTTCGTTCCCAGTATTTCAGGAATGTTGCAGCCCGCTCCTCTTCACTGCTTTTTTTATTGCCGAGCGCCCCTCGCTCCATGCCGGCCGTAACCATATCGGAATCCAGATAATGCATTAATGAGAAAAAGTCCTGATTCTCTTTCTTTCGAATTTGCGGGGTCGCCAGATGTTCATGTCCGTCGATGATCCGAAGTTGATTTACATATTCACGAATGCTGCTCATCGGGCTCTATTCTCCTTCCAAAAATGGGCGACTGCTTCTTTGGAAAGCAGCCGCTCCTTTGGTTTGTCTTTTTAATCTACTTTGATTTCCGGGAACGTATTTTTCACTTCTTTCTTGAAGTTCTTCACGACATCCTCGTAGCTTAAGTTGTTTGTGACGCCGTCGCCTGCGGCTTTTCTCCATTTGCTGAGAATATCCTCGCCGTATTTGTCCGCCTTGATAGCAGGCATTTGTTTAACGGATTCGTAGTAAGGCTTCAAAATCTTTTGATCTCCGAAGAACGGGGATGTATACGTATCTAGGTTTGACTCGTATACTTTGCCGCTGCCAGGCATATTGCCTGTTTTTTCCAAATTGTGCTGCTGCCATTCCGTGCCTGCGATGTACTTAATGAATTCGTAGGCCAAATCTTTGTTGTCCGACTTGTCGTATATGCCGCGGTACGTACCGCCGACATAGAAGCCTTCCGGCGTTTTGGCTACGCCGTATTTTCCATTTGCTTTATTGTCTTTGTTGTCAATCATGAAGCCTGCCCAAGCCGGCATCGAAGTCAGCACGACGCTGCCGTCGTTTAAGGCGTTGCCCCAGCCCGCCGACATGAATGGAAGCTTCGCGTCCACGTTGCCCTGACGGATTTTTTGCTGCGTTTCAAAAATCGTCTGCCATTTCGGATCGATGTTCAGCTTGCCGTCTTTGACCCATGGCTGCGTATTGTACGCTTCGATGTCGAACAGGTCGCCTGCGTTTTGGATCAGATGCTCTTTGCCTCCGCTGTCCGCCGCGATTTTTTTGCCAAGGTCAATGATTTTATCCCAGGAGCTGACCATTTCGCCGATTTTGTCCGGATCATCCGTACCCAGATATTGCTTCGCGATGTCTTTTTGGTACCAGAACCCGCCCGGCGAAGAATGGTCGGAAATCGCGCGAAGTTTGCCGTCAGACGATCGTCCGAGCTCTTGAACGTAAGGGATATAATCCTTCACCAAATCATCGCCGCCCATGGCGGACAAGTCCGTCAGAAACTTGGAATCGATGAATTTGCCAATGTACCCGCGTTCCAGATCGAATATATCGGGAACGTCCCTTCCGGATTGAAGCGCTGTAAGAAGCTTCGTTTGGTATTGGTCGCCCGGGAACATTTTAACCTCAATGTTTACGTCGGGATTTTTCGCCTCGAATTGCTCCGCCATGTCTTTCACCTGGTCGAAGAACGTCCAAATAACAAGCTTGCCCGATAGTTCTTTCGTGCCTCCGTTTGAAGCACCCGCATTAGCGGTGCCGTTGTTTGCATTGCTTGCATCGCCCGCCGTGTTGTTATTGTTGCCGTTGTTGCCGCAGCCTGCCGTAAGACTTGCAGCCAACACGACCGATGTAGCCATCGTCAGCCATTTTCTCGTTTTCAAAATCGATCTCCCCTTTTTGGTTAGGAAATATAGTCGATACGTTTGAAATGAAACCCATGATTGCATAACACTTACCGATGCGGAATGTTCTGCTTGTACTAATCCGCTAATGGATAATAAATGCCTTGGCTGGCGAAGGCATCACCTCTTTCAATGGAGTCCGATAAATACATCAACCTTTCACAGCGCCTGCCGCAACCCCGTCGATGATCCGCTTCGACATGAACGAGAAGAAGACCAGAACAGGTACGACCGCAATAACGATGCCGACGTACTGCGCGCCGAAATCAGAGGTGAACTGCGACTTCAAACTCGCGATCATAACCGGCAGCGTCTGCAGGTTGTTGTCGAAAAGAATAATCATCGGGGTCAGGAAGTCGTTCCATTTGCCGATGAAAGCGAAGATACCTAAAGTCGCCAGCGCAGGACTCATGATCGGGAGCACGATGCGATTGAAAATTTGCAGCTCACCGTAGCCATCCATCCTGCCCGACTCAATGATTTCCGTCGGTACCGACGAATCGACAAACTGCCTCATCAGGAATATCCCGAATGCATTATGAATCGACGGCAGAATTAACGGCCAGTACGTGTTGAGCATGTGCAGTGAATCCATCAGCTTAAAAAAGCCAATAATGCCGAGCTGTCCAGGAATCATCATTGTACCCAGCACGATCAGAAACAGCATGTTACGGTACTTGAAGTTGTATTTCGAGAAGCCGTAGCCTGCCAATGCTGCGAAATACACATTGATTATCGTTGATAAAACCGTAATGAAGAGCGTATTTGCGAATCCTCGCCAAATGTTGACGGTCTCCTTCAAACGATTGTAATTGTCGAAGAACTGGTCACCGGGAATTAGGAGAAGCTTCCGCGCAATATCCGAATTGGCATGCGTCGAGGTGATGAACATGCTATAGAACGGAATCAAGCAGGAAGCCGCCACGACGATAAGAAACAGGTACAGAAATCCTTTTGTAATGACTTTGGCCATGTGCTGCGCCTCCTTAATCCTTCAGCTTTGAGGCTTTGGCGGTTATTGCCGTAAAAAACATGACGACAATGAAAATGCCGTAAGCGACCGCTGCGCCGTAACTGTAATCGAAGTTTTTAAATGCCGTTTCGTACAAGTACATGACCATCGTCCGCGAAGTGTTGCCCGGACCGTCTCCGAGCATGAGCGGTGCGTCGAACAGCTGCAACCCGCCAATGACGGAGGTAATGAATACGAACAAGAAGACCGGCCGGAGCAGCGGTAGTGTGATATGCAGCGCCGTTTGCTTTTTCGATGCGCCGTCCATCTCCGCCGCTTCGTAAACCTCGCTTGGAATGGACTGCAAGCCGGCGATAAATACGATCATATTGAATCCAAAGTACTGCCAGCAGATGACCGCGGAAGCAATGACGCGCGACCACCAAGGGCTATTGAACCAGTTGACCGGATCGTCGATGACGCCAAGATTCATCAGCAGCTTGTTGATGCTGCCCGTCTGCCAATCGAACATGAGACTGAAGATAACACCAAGCGTAACCGGCGTGATAATGTGCGGGAAGAAATATACGGCACGGAAGAAATGCTTGCCTCGAATGAATTTCTCGTTCAGGATCAGTGCCAGCAGCAACGCCAGGACGAGCTGAGGCGCATTCGATAACACCCAAATAATGAGCGTGTTCCAAATGGTTTGATAGAAGAAACTGTCATGCAGCAGCCGCGTGTAGTTTGCAACGCCGACATAGACGGGATCGTTGAAACCGTCCCATTTCATGAAGCTTAAGTACAAGGTATACAGAATCGGAGCCAAACCGAATACGGCAAACCCGATGAAGAAAGGCGCGATGAAATAGTAGCCGTAATGTGTTTTGTTGACTTTCGAGCCCATTCTCCCTCACCTCTTTCTATAATTTTCCGCAGGAATCGCGAATGATGAGTCTTGGCTTTAGTAAGTAATGATTGTCAGGATCGGTATTTTCATCTTCTTCAATTTTTTGGAACAAGCCATGGGCCGCCTTCATGCCAATATCCTGGAATGGCTGTCTAACGGTGGTGAGCGACGGATAGACCCACTCCGAAATCGAAATGTCGTCAAAGCCAACGATCGACATCTGCCTTGGCACGTTCATGCCATGTTCTTGCGTGGCGCGCAGTGCTCCGATTGCCGTCTCGTCGTTAGAAGCAACGACGGCGGTAAAGCCCTTCGCCTGCAGAAGCTTCTGCATCGCCTGATACCCGCCTTGATTGCTCCAGTCGGATTGAACAACCCATTCGGGATGGTACTCCATGCCGAGCGTTTCCATCGCCTTCAGATAACCTTTGAAGCGGTATTTGTTCGCGGCCGCATGATCGGGACCTGAAATGTAAGCGATATCGCGATGGCCGAGACTGTGCAAATATTCGACGATTTCGTATACCCCCGCTGCGTTGTCCACATCGACGGAGAAAATATCATTCATTTCCCCGTGATCGCCAATAAGAGCAATCGGATAGTTGGAATCCCTGATGAGGATCAAATCTTCTTCGGTCCTCTTTTGGAAGCTGACGAGAATGACGCCATCCACCTGGCCTTCGTAAAGCATGTTAAGAAACGAAATCTCATCCTCATAATTGGACGTCCAGCTCAGAAAGATACAATTGTAGCCTTTCATATTCGCAACCGTTTCAATTCCTCGAATGATGCCGGAATAGAATATATTTGAAATGTTGTCAACGACGACTGCGATTATATTCGTCCTGTCCAGGACCAGCCTGCGCGCATTGGCGTTTCGGTGAAAATTCAGTTCCTTGATTGCTTTCTCCAGTGCTTCCTGGGTTGCTTTTTTAACCTGTTGTCCATTTAAATAGCGGGATACGGTACTTTTGGACGTTCCGGCCAATCTTGCCACATCATGAATCGTTGGCGCCACTTGCAATCACTCATTTCTGTTATCGTTTCCCAAGTTTTTCACATTCTTGCCAATACTTTTTTTGGGAACGTTCCCATTTTATCAAAAAGTGATACTTCAAAGATACTTTAATATTGGGAACGTTCCCAAAAATGAAGCAACGATATCAATGGATATGGACTTATCGGATGCCATACGGAAAAGCTAACGTTAACCGATATTTCCTTGTTCCATTGCTTGCATGTTTTCATTTTGGGAACGTTCCCAAAATGAGTTAAAACAAATTGCATTCCCAGCTTTGACCGAATCCTCCATTCCCCTCGAGCCTCTAAAGTAATAACAGCTCATAGAAATGGGAACGTGCCAAAACTCAACATAAACTAGTGATGAGACAATAGTAGCGCTTACATTCCATGCTGTCAACCCTAAATTAAAATCCTCTAGCTTGTTTGTAATCGGGTAGGAGGCTAATCATTATTTGATTAGCCGACCTCCCACACCATCGTACGTACCGTTTTGGTATACGGCGGTTCCTAAGTTTACACTGTAATTTGCCGATAATAATCAGAAGAGAATAGGAACCGAGTCCTACAGAACAAAATCCATCCATTTAGGTCAGGATTTGGGTACTACACCTGTATGAAAGCTGACATCTAGAGGATCAGAACGCTAGCATATAAAAAAGCCGCAGTTATGCGGCTTTTCAACTATTATTGGTAGATCGAGCTGCCGGTATTTCTAAATTCCTGGGACTTCTCCTCCAGTCCTTTCTCCAACACTTCAGCTTCATTCAGTCCTTGCTGCATGGCGTACGCTCGAATGTCCTGCGTAATACGCATCGAACAGAATTTCGGTCCACACATCGAGCAGAAATGAGCGGTCTTGGCCCCTTCGGCCGGGAGTGTCTCATCGTGGTACTCCATCGCCCGCTCAGGATCAAGCGACAAATTGAACTGATCACGCCAGCGAAACTCGAAGCGTGCTTTGGAAAGAGCGTTATCTCGCTGCTGAGCACCAGGATGGCCTTTAGCCAGATCCGCGGCATGGGCGGCTATCTTGTATGCAATAACGCCTTCACGCACATCGTTTTTGTTCGGCAGTCCAAGATGCTCCTTAGGCGTAACATAGCACAGCATCGCCGTGCCAAACCATCCGATCATCGCTGCACCAATCGCCGAGGTAATGTGGTCATAGCCAGGTGCTATATCCGTAGTCAGGGGGCCAAGTGTATAAAATGGTGCTTCCTGGCACACCTCAAGCTGACGATCCATATTTTCTTTGATAAGATGCATCGGCACATGCCCTGGACCTTCGATCATGACTTGTACATCATGCTTCCACGCAACCTGTGTCAGTTCACCAAGCGTCTTGAGCTCCGCGAACTGCGCTTCGTCATTCGCATCGGCAATCGAACCAGGCCGCAGACCGTCACCAAGCGAGAAGGCAACGTCATAGGCTTTCATAATCTCGCAAATATCATCAAAGTGTGTATATAAGAAGTTTTCCTGATGGTGGGCGAGGCACCAAGCCGCCATAATGGAGCCGCCGCGCGAGACGATTCCAGTGACGCGTTTTGCCGTGAGTGGGATATAACGCAGCAGTACGCCTGCATGAATCGTAAAGTAATCCACTCCCTGTTCAGCTTGCTCAATCAGCGTATCACGGTAAACTTCCCAGGTCAGCTCTTCGGCTTTACCGCCGACCTTTTCCAGTGCTTGGTATAATGGCACTGTCCCTATCGGTACAGGGGAGTTCCGGATGATCCATTCACGTGTTGTATGAATGTTCTTGCCCGTTGATAGGTCCATTACCGTGTCGGCTCCCCAACGTGTTGCCCAACTCATCTTCTCCACTTCCTCCTCAATTGACGAGGCGACGGCGGAATTACCGATATTGGCATTGATCTTCACTAAGAAATTGCGCCCGATAATCATTGGCTCGCTTTCCGGGTGGTTAATGTTTGATGGTATAATTGCTCTCCCCCGGGCCACTTCACTTCGCACAAACTCTGGTTCGACACTTTCGCGGATTGCGATGTATTCCATCTCAGGGGTTATGATTCCGCGGCGGGCGTAGTGCAACTGCGTAACGTTAGAACCTTGCTTGGCTCGAAGAGGACAGCAACCTGAACTCGGGAATATTTCTGTTAAGTTTGATAGATCTGTGTGCTTGAACCCATTATCCTCTGGCTTAATCGCTCTGCCTTGATAATCCTCCACGTCGCCGCGTTCTAGAATCCACTGGCGGCGGATCTGCGGCAGCCCTCGATGAATATCTGCTTTATAATCTTTATCCGTGTACAGGCCACTGCTGTCGTATACTCTTACAGGCTCATTAGGCTGATCTCCTGCAGGGCTTGACGTCGTACTAAGCGCGATCTCGCGCATCGGGACATGCACATCAGAGCGGGAGCCTTGCACATACACCTTCTTGCTGCCCGGAAAGGCATGGATGTTCGGGACAATTTCGGTTCGATTCGTTTCATTAGTGGACATTACGATTCCTCCTCAGCATGATTGTAATTATGCGGAGTTGATCCAACTAAAAATAAAAAAGACCGCTCCGAATGGACGCGGTCTTTGGCCTGTTTTAGATCGGCTTCCCTCCGCTGAACTCCATCTACACCTTACGGCAAGACGGATTGCACCAGGGGAAAGAAAAACAAGGACATATAAGAAAATTGTAATAAACAATTTTATTATATCCCTATTTATCGACATATTCATTCTCTACGCTGGCATTACCCAGATCAGATACGGTCAGTGACAAACGGTCACAATCTCAGCCTGACTTCATCAAGCCCCCGGTGCTTATTCAATTAGCTAGATTGTAAAGGGAATCTTATCCAATGTCAATTATTGGCCAGAAAAAAAGGAGTTGTCCCAAATGGGACAACCCCTTTCTCTACATATCTTATTTCGACGAGCGATCGATCGGCGAAATCGTAAACGTAAAGCTCAGATTCTGATCCGCTGGGATCTGGTATTCCGGATGAACCGGAGCTCCCCAGCTGTCGTCGCCGCCAACGCCCATTTGACGTCCAGCTACTGTTACTACGGTGTAGTGAACTGGCGGCAGCTCATAGTGATGAGCCGCATTCTCCAGCTCAAACGCTGTGTATGGCGAGACATTACATTCCACCGGTGCCGAAGCTGATGCGGTCAATTGCAGACCTAAGCCACGGCTGTCCGTGATACGAACACGGCGTACTCCCGTACGGTTACCTGTCTCCTGTGGTACAAGATAAGGAGTTGGCAGATCCTTCACCGCACGGCTGAATGTACCAAGACGTGCACCAAATGCACGGTCGATGTAGTTCTCTTCCGGCCCCATCGCATACCATTCTGTCTGATCATAATCAGCGGACAGCTTGAACATCAGCCCAACAACAGGAACATTCGGAAGACCTGCCGCACCTTTGTAATCCGTCTTCACTTGAATGCTTCCATCCGCAAACACGGTATACGTCGTACGAACACGTAATTCAGCATTGATGCTGAAGCCGTATTCGAACGCAACAGTTGCGCGGTCGCCTGACTCTGCCACATTCAGTTCTACTTTAAGGCATTTGCGTGCCAGACTTGCCGCGAACCACACGCCTGCATCATAGCCCTGCGCATAGCCTTTATCGTTATCGGTCATTGCACGCCAGAACTGTGGTACTGGAGGTGCTGCGATGAACTCACGTTTGCCGTATCGAATGGATGCCAGCGAGCCGACACCTTTCGAGAACTGGATTGTAAAGCCATCACCCATAACCCCGATATTAACGTCGCCTTCGACTACGCTAATTGAGCCAGCTGGCACTTCAGCCTTCTCTGCTGCAACTTCAAACAAATACTCGCCAAAGGCCACTTCATGACCGGCCTCCGCCCACAATTCATCTTGCTTCAGAACAAGCGCTGTATGGATGGCATATTCACCTGGCAGCTTCATTGCCTCTTCAGGAAGCGACAATGGTACAACGGTTTCGCTTCCTGCTTCAACCGCTACTACACCAGTCGAGCTATAAACTTCAACACCATTCAGATATAAACGTACGGACAATGCCCATTCATTTGTATTCACGAACAGATTCTCATTGACTACTTTTAAGCCATCCCGCGAAGGAGCAAGCTTCACATTCTGATACAGGAACTTCACTTCCTGCATCTTAGGCGTTTCACGACGGTCAGCGAACACAATGCCGTTGCCGCAGAAGCTGTAATCGGTAGGACGATCATTAAAATCGCCGCCGTAAGCGAAGAACTCATTACCGTAGCGGTCTTTGGTCATAATGGACTGATCCATGTAATCCCAAATGAAGCCGCCTTGATACATGGGGTACTTTTGCTCAAGCTCAGTATATTTGTGCATACCGCCAACCGAGTTGCCCATCGCATGCATATACTCGCAGCTGATGTATGGCTTGGACGGGTTGCTTTCCAAGTACGCAATAATATCGGCCGGTTTCGCGTACATCCGGCTTTCCATATCACTTGTCGCTTCATAATTGCGATCGTAGAACACACCTTCATAATGAACAAGGCGGCTTGGGTCTTTCGCATGGAAGTATTTCGTTGCATTCTGAATAACTTCACCTGCATACGATTCATTACCACAAGACCAGATCAGAATCGAAGGATGGTTTTTATCCCGCTCCAGCATAGACTCTGCACGATCCAGTACGGAACCTTGCCATTCCGGCAGGTTGCCTGGCACATTCCAGGACGGCTCAACTGCGCCCATCTTCTGCCACGAGCCATGCGATTCCAGGTTCATCTCATCGATCAGGTAAATGCCGTATTCATCACACAGCTCATACCAGAGCGTCTGGTTTGGATAGTGTGAAGTACGGACAGCATTCAAATTATTCGCTTTGATCGTCTTAATGTCCCACAGCATATCTTCAGCTGTAATCGTACGGCCACTGCGAACGTTGAATTCATGGCGGTTAACACCCTTGAACACAATACGTTTGCCGTTCAGATGCATAATTTTGTTGATCATTTCGAAACGGCGGAAGCCCGCCTTTTGTACGATTGCTTCCACAAGCTCGCCTTGAGCGTTCAATACCGACAAGTAAATACTGTACAAATAGGGTGACTCCGCACTCCACAGCTTCACTTCGCCTGCAGCAACAGCAAGAGACAATTTGCCGTTCACAAACGCACCTTCACCTGCAGCAACAACTGTACCATCAGCATCTTTAAGCTCCAGCTTCGCCGAAGCCGCAGCATCAGCTTGCAGTAAATCCAGATCAACCTTTAGATTACCGTTCGAATAGCTGTCATCCAGCTCAGTATGAACAAACAAATCTCTCACATGGATTTCAGGCACGGTGTACAAGTACACATCACGGAAAATCCCCGAGAAACGCCAGAAATCCTGATCCTCGAGCCAAGCGCCCGAGCTGCGCTGAAATACTTCAACAGCCAGCTTGTTGTCGCCGTCCTTGATAAATGGTGTCAGATCAAACTCCGAAGGCGTAAAGCTGTCTTCCGCATAGCCGACAAATTCGCCGTTCAGCCATACATAGAAGGCAGATTCTACACCTTGGAATGAAATATACACTGGCCCTGTCATCGATTCTGGCTTGCGGAAATGCTTCACATAGCTCCCAACTGGGTTACTCGACACAGGAATTGCTGGAGGTCTAACGCCGTCCAGACCGTCCCAAGGGTACATTGTATTTACATATTGCAATTGGCCATAGCCTTGCATCTGAATATGACCCGGCACTTGGATATCATCCCAGCCTTTGCAATCATAATCCGGCGTATAGAAGTTTTCGATCCGGCTAGCCACATTAACCGCGTAGCTGAACTTCCAGTTACCGTTCAAATCATGGCGCATCGCCATTGGCGCTTTGCGCTTCGCTTCCTCCATCGTGTGATAATATCGATGATCGGAGTGCGCGTCCAAACGATTTACCCGGTAAACCGTCGGATCGCTCAGCCAATTGATGTCTGCCCTTGTTGCCTTCATCCTGTTTATTTCCTCCCCTAAAATGAATTATCACCACAAATAGCCTTGTAATAGGCTACAGTGATGATTCATTGCTTCGTAAGCAATTAACTTAATGAATTATCACCACAAATAGCCTTGTAATAGGCTACTGTGATGATTCATTGCTTCGTAAGCATTAGCTTAATGAATTATCATCACAATAGCCGTGCCAAGGCCATCGTGATGATACATTACTGCGTAAGCATGAAATTAATATACGACTTTACTTGACCGATCCTGTCATTCCTGCAACAAAATGCTTCTGCATCAGGAAGAAGACAATAGCCGTCGGAAGCGTCGCGATCAAAATAACAAGCATGTTAACACCGTAGTCCGGTGCATAACTGGAGCCCAAGTTCGAAATAAGGAGTGGAATCGTCCGTTTCTCAGGCGATTGCAACACGACAAGCGGCCACAAGTAGTTATTCCAGCTGGACATAAACGTAATAATGGCTGCTGCCGCATACGATGTTTTCATCGTTGGCACGTAAATACGGAAGAACACACCAATCTCGTTTAATCCATCTATTCGACCTGCTTCGAGCATTTCCTTCGGAAACATCTTCGTACTTTGTCGGAAAAAGAAAATTAAGAACGCAGTTGTGACAGATGGCAGCACGACAGCCATCATCGTATTGATCCCAATAGCGGGAATACTTTGCGTAATGGTGCCAAACATCCGGTACAATGGCACCATCAGAGCGGCAAATGGAATCATCATCGACAGCAGCAAAATGTTAAAGACAATGTCTTTCGCTTTGCTGCGGAAAATTTCAAAGCCGTAACCTGCAAGCGATGCGATCAGCAAAGCAAGAATGGTTGTCGAGATCGAAATTTTCGCAGAGTTCAACATGGCTGGTCCAAGATCGACCTGGTCCATAATTTTTTGCCAGTTATCCCACAAGTGAGAGCCCGGCATTAACGAGCCTTTCGTAACGTCAACCGATTTGTTGGTTGCGCTGATGATCATCCAAATGAATGGGAAGATCGACACAATGGCTGCAATGCACAGGAAAACATAGGTGAATATCCGTTTAGCCATTTTTATCACCTGCCAGTTTGAACTGAAGAATCGAGAAGATAACGATAAGAATTACGACTCCATAAGATACTGTCGCCGCATAACCGAAGTCAGGCGTGTATTTGAACGACAGATTATAAATATATTGGGACAGCGTTGTAGTCGAGTTACCAGGCCCGCCCTTCGTAATGTTCATAACCTCATCGAACAGCTGCAGCGTACCGATTGTAGAAGTGATCGATGTAAACAAAATAATTGGCTTAAGTAGCGGAATTGTAATCTGGCTGAACTGACGGAATGCAGAAGCGCCGTCAATTCGTGCTGCTTCATAAATGGAGTTATCAATATTTTGCAGGGCAGACAGATAGAAAATCATATTATATCCGGTCCAACGCCATGTGATGGCGATAATAATCGTAATTTTAGCCCAGAACGGGTCGGTAATCCATTGAATTGGTGCATCAACAAGATGCATTTTGGTAAGCACTGCATTAATCAAGCCGTCAGTACCGAACAAATATTTGAAAATAACCGAGTAAGCAACAAGTGATGTTACAGCCGGCAGGAAGATCGCCGTACGGAAAAATCCTTTAAATTTCAGTTTGCTGTCATTTAGCAATACCGAGATAAACATGGCAAGCACAATCATGATCGGCACTTGAATAATTAAGAAAATAAATGTATTTTTTAGTGCAGCAATAAATGTCTGATCTTTAAACAGTCTTGCATAGTTGTCTCCGCCAACATAATGCAAGTTCGTGCCTGTCCCGGATTGGAACGACAGCATTAGTGCCTTAATCATTGGGTAGAAATAAAAGGCGCAGATCATAATGACAGCTATCGCAATAAACGACCAGCCGATCGCGCTGGATTTCGCATTAATATTCATGTTATTTGTTTTTACTTTACTCACAGCGTCAGCCAGCTCCTTCCTATCCTGAGCGATCTTATATAACGACCTTGGAGCACTACCCCACAGGGCAAGCCACTACAACTTAGCGGCTTGAACGCGGAGACGTGCTCCAAGGTCATTTTTTCTCTATTTTACTTGTGCATCAGCTTGAGATTGAGCGTCTTTCAATACATCGTCAATCGATTTGCCGTTCAGGTAATCCTGCATTTTAACAACCAGAATGTCTTCGATTGCGTAAGTGTTCATACCGTAGTTCACGCTAGGAATTTCATTGGTCCATTTCGCAAAGTCTTGTACGATTTTTTGGCCGCCGAAGAATTCGTTAGTAGCCGTATACGCTTCACCAGATGTAGCTGGTTTGTACGTACCGATAGCACCTACGTCTGTAACCAGTTTTTGATATAGATCAGAATCGGAAGCCAAAGTTGATTTCAGGAACTCAGCTGCTGCTTCTTTACCTGGAACGTTCAGAACGTACCACGAGCTGCCGCCAAGGTTTGTTGCATGTACGGAATTAGGTGTTTTTGCAAGCTTAGGAATTGGAGCAATTGCCCATTTGCCGGATTGCGAAGCCTCAGCTGTGATGGAAGGCGTGAACCAGTTACCTGTTGGAACCGATGCCACATCGCCTGTATTGAAGTAGGATACATATTGACTCCAGTCAGAATTCGGCTTAACGATGTTAGCATCCATCATGTTTTTGTATACTTCGAATGCTTCTTTCATAGCTGCGTTGTTTGCAATGTTAGGCGTTTTGCCGTCTTCATTCATGTACCACGAGCCAGCGGATTGAATCATCATACGGATAATACCAAGGTCGTTAGGATCAAGGGAGATCCAATCTTTACCTGTAGCTTCTTTTACCTTCTTGCCAATCTCGATGTATTGATCCCAAGTGATGTCTTGAAGATCATCCATTGTGTAACCAGCTTTCTCCAGATAGTCCGTTCTTACATACAGACCTGTAACACCGGAGTCGAACGGAACGCCGTAGTATTTGCCGTCAACGCTTGTAGGTCCAAGCTTGTAATCAGCAAAGTCAGTTGATTTAATTACGCTGCTCAGATCATAGAACATATCTGGGTAAGCTTGCAGGAAGCTTTGTGCACGGTAGTCTTCGATAAGTACGATGTTCGGCAGACCTTTAGTCGTACCGGAGCTCATGCCTGTATTCAGCTTTTGAACGATATCGTTCTGAGCGTTTTCTACAACATCAACCGTTAAGTCAGGGTTAGTAGTCGCATAAGCGTCTTTCGCAAGGTTCATTGCTTTAATGTTAAAGTTAGGATCCCATGCCCAAACGGTAATTTTGCTTGCTTTGTCTCCACCGCTGTTTGCAGTGTCGTTCGTATTGTTGTCCGAGTTGGAACCACAAGCCGACAAAGATGCTGCGGTTACTGCGCCAAGAGCAAGAACTGTGATAAGTTTTTTCACTTCAAGACCTCCGTATCTGTATGTTTGTTGTAAGCGTTTTCTGTCTTACGAGTTTAATGATAGCACTACCCCTATTCCCCTCGTTAGAACGATCTTTACAACGAATTGTCATATTATTATGAGTTGCCCAGAAGTGGTCTATTCGTACTAGGACAATCTTTAGAAATTAGGACCATTATTAGGTTTTAATAATGGAATCCTGATTTTTACACGAGTACCTTCCCGAATTTCACTTGTAATCGTTACGCCGTATTCTTCCCCAAATAACAATTTAATACGATCGTTTACATTGCGGACACCAATTCCGCTGAACAACTGACGCTTGCTTACCTGCTTCGGAATTCCACCATTAATATTCATACCATCACCATTATCGACAACCTCACAGACAAGCGACGAGCCCTCTTGAGCAACCATAATGTAAATATAACCTTCTGATTTCTCATTAAAGGCATGGAAGAACGCGTTCTCGATAAAAGGCTGAATCATCAGCTTCGGAATTCGATAGTCCAGGCAATCCGGCGCAATGAAATAGCTCACCCTGATCCGCTCTCCATAACGAACTTGATTAATGAATACGTAGTTCTTCATATTATCCAGCTCCTGCTGGACGGTAATCATTTCGCTCACATTGCCGATGGCATTCTGAAGCAGAGAGATGAGGGCGTTAATCGTTTCCGCAGCCTTCTCTTTATTCCCTTGCTGCACCATGAATTTGACTGAAGCAAGCGTATTATATATAAAATGGGGATTGATCTGCTGCTGGAGGGCTTCCAGCTCAGCATTTCGCTGCTGCTTCTGCGTCTCGACGAGCCTGCCTACATAATCATTCAGCTCATCCATCATCGCGTTGAAAGCAAGGCCAAGCTGCCTCGTCTCATAACTGCCATCCACCTTTACATGGCGGTCAAATTCGTATTTCGAGATCGTTGAAATCTGCTTCACAAGTCTTGTGAGCGATTTGGTCATTCTTCTGGAGATGAGGAAGACAATAATGACCGCAACAATAACAATTGCCATTACAACAAGGGCAATCTGTTTCGTGTCGGTCAATTGGCCAAGCACTTCTTTTTTATCAATCACATTCACCATGTACAAATCTAATCCAACAATCTGTTCCGACAAGAGAAGATGATCCTTGCCCATAATATTGGCGTTCTTGTAATCCAGATTGTTCTCCTCAATCGCCTCCGCGTCATGGAGAAGTTCCGGCGAACACTGGCCCAGCCAATCATTTCGATTAGAAGACACAATTGTTCCCCGCTTATCGAGAATAGCGACGTCATTCCCCAGACTCGTATTGCTGTCATAGAATCGAGCAAAATAAGGTTCACGCACAGCAAAATACATCATCCCATAAACAACTCCGCTTCGGTCCACGAGTGCCTTGGAGGCTATTATGGTAGGATCAATGCCGGGAATACCTGATGTCTCCGCATCATCGTAGGAATACATCAGCTTACGCGGCTCAGCTAGAGCACGCTTCGTAATAGGATGGTTACCCAGCGCATCGTCAGGAACCGGCCAATAAGAACGGTCCGTCGAATATCTCCGGCCATTCACCCCGGTTACCGTAATCCCAATATCGTAGGCATCGACACTCGAGCGGATCCGATTCATTTGCTGCCCCATTTGAAAATAACTAGACGCCATCGAGTTGGAATCGCCGCTCCCCTCGGTAAGAAACTGTTTGATTACACCGCTTTGCGCGATTTTGTTCGAGGTAAGGACGATGGAATAATTAAACGAATCCATGCCGCTTCTAATTTGTGTCGTTATCTTCGAATTCGTAATACTGAACGTCTCCATAAAGACGCGCCCGGAAATATTAATCGTCATCCACGTCGTAGTAATGGAAACCGCCACAATGCTGACGACCATAATAATGAACATTTTGACGAATAGTCCGTTATATTTGAACCGATCTAGTACATTCCTCACAGCTCTCACTCACTCATCTCATGTTTTGTTGCCGGTAGCGGCTTGGCGATAAGCCGGTATGCTTCTTAAACACTTTGCAGAAATAACTATGATCCGAATAACCTACCATCCCGCTAATCTCCGAAATCAAGGCTTCTCCTCCGCGCAGCAGTTCAGACGCCTTCTCTAATCTCACCCGATGCAAATAATCAACAAAGCCTTCATTATGGTGAGTAGAGAAGTAGCTCGACAAGTAGGAAGGGTTAAAATGAAAATGTTTTGCCATCTCTGTTAAATTAAGCGATTCCGCGTAATGTTCATGAATATAATCGAGCAGACGCTTCATATTGGCATTGCCGGATTGTTCAGTCTTCTCGGCGATACACAGCTTAGCCTCTTCGATAAATTCATTAAGCAGCTCCGCTGCAGCACCTGCATTGCGGGACTCTTCGATCGCTTTGAAATAGTAGTATTTCTTCGTCTCGAGCTGTTGTGTGCTGTAGTTCATATTGCCCAGCAGCACGGTGATATTAAAGATGACATTACTTAAGAACGACTTATATTCGAATACATCCGTCGTGTAGTTGGTTTTAAACACGTCCAGATGATCACGCAAATAGTCAAAGGCGGTGTCAAAGCGTTCCCGCTTGAACGATTCCGTGAAATTATTCAAGTTAAAGGGCTCAACTGCTTGTGTGGATTCAGGAAACTCATTAAACAATAGCAGATGCTTGTCCGGAAAATAAAAAGCGTAGTCCATCATTTTCAGCAGATTAGTCTTGTACGCTTGCTCTAGTCCAGTAATAGCTGAGAAAGGCTCGCTGACTACGACTGCCGTATCCAGCTTCAATTGATCAATCGAGCTTGCCATCGTTCTCGCCCAGTAGGGCAGCAGGCTCAGCATCGTATAGTCCAAATTGAGGAGCAGCAGAATCATCGGCGCTTCTGCCTTCAGAACATGGTACACCAGCTGTTCGGCATATTGAGCCTGCTTGTCCAGTTCTTCCTGCATCGTGAGCCGGATCGCATTCACCTGCTCCTTCGTCATCGTCCTTCCTCGAAGGTCGATGCCAAGCAGGCAGAAGGCACTATGAGGAAACTCGTCAGTAAGCTCATCTACAGCCTGCTGATCATCAATCTCGTAGCCAGATAACAACTTATCTAAAATGGAGTCGATGGATGGCCCCTGATCAACGACCTGCACATCTCCTTGTAAGGATGGAATCTTCTCAGCTGCCGACTTTAATACACTCAGCAAATGACCGGTGTCGAGCTTGGGTTTTAATATATAGTCTCGTACGCCGCTTTGAAAGGTAGAACGTACGTAATCGAAATCTCCAAAGCTGCTAAGGACAATAACCTCAATGTCCGGGTATTGCAGCTTAATTTGCCGGGTCAGCTCTTCGCCGTCCATGATTGGCATAACAAGATCCGTCAGCACAATATGCGGCTGCAGCTCTGCGATGAGCTCAAGCGCTTCTTTACCATTCGAAGCTTCGCCTACGATTTGGAAGCCTTCCTGCTCCCAATTCATGTAGTGCTTGATGCCTTGCCGGATTAAGGCTTCATCATCAACGATCAGCAGCTTGCAGTAATTTGACATGATGTTCCCCTCCTGAAAGCATTGTCACGCTTTTTGTGACAATGCTTACTTCGTAAGCATAAACCTGGCATTGTCACGCTTTTTGTGACAATGCTTACTTCGTAAGCATAAACCTGGAATTGCCACATGCTAAAAGAATTTCCACATGCTTTATGTGGTAATTCTTACTTCGTAAGCAGATGCTTTATGTGGTAATTCTTACTTCGTAAGCATAGCACTTACATATTTAAAGTACATTATAACCGATAAAGCGAGCTGATTTCTCTCCATTATAAAGAGGATGTCCATGTTAGATTTTGGCGGATTATTTGGAAGTTTGCTAGAATCGGGCAACTTTTGCTTCACATATCCGGGGAGGACTTGAATATATTGAATAACAAACCCAAAAAAACTGTGCAAGGAGGTGCTCCGAAATGGGTTCAGCAGAAGATAAAAGACTGTTTGTTGTATCTCAGGAGGATTGGTCGCTGCATCGCAAAGGCTACCAGGATCAAGCCAGGCACCAACAAAAGGTCCGGGAAGCCATTAAGCAAAACTTACCTGACCTCGTGTCCGAAGAAAGCATTGTCATGTCTGACGGCAAGCAAGTAATCAAAGTGCCGATTCGGAGCCTTGACGAATTCCGATTTGTGTATAACTACAATAAAAATAAACATGTAGGTCAAGGAGATGGCGACAGCCAAGTTGGTGACGTATTAGGCGTTGATCCGCAGGCGGCCAAAGGTCCTGGGAAAGGCGAGGGTGCAGGCGATCAGCCCGGCGAGGATGTTATTGAAGCAGAGATTAGTTTGGCGGAGCTCGAAACGATGCTGTTCGAAGAGCTGGAGCTGCCCTTCCTTCGCCAGAAGGATAAGGACCAGCTTGAGACCAAGGAAATCCGGTTCAACGATATCCGAAAAAAAGGCATCATGTCGAACATCGACAAGAAGCGGACGATCATGGAAAACCTGCGGCGTAATGCCACATCCGGTACGCCAGGTATCCACGGTATCTCGCCGGATGACCTGCGCTACAAAACTTGGGAAGAAATCGTACGTCCTCAGTCGAATGCCGTTATCCTTGCGATGATGGATACATCGGGATCGATGGGCTCCTTCGAGAAATATGTAGCCCGCTCCTTCTTCTTCTGGATGACCCGCTTCCTGCGGCATCAATACGAAAAGGTCGAAATCGTATTCATCGCCCATCATACCGAAGCGAAGGAAGTCACCGAGGAAGAATTCTTCACCCGTGGCGAAAGCGGCGGCACGATCTGCTCATCCGCCTACATCAAGGCGCTCGAGATTATCGACAGTCGGTTCTCGCCAAGTATGTATAACATCTACCCATTCCACTTTTCCGATGGCGACAACCTGACCAGCGACAACGAACGCTGCGTCAAGCTGATCGGCGAGCTGCTCAAGCGCTCTAACCTGTTCGGCTACGGCGAAGTAAACCAGTACAACCGCTCCAGTACCCTCATGTCCGCATATAAGCATATTAATATGAACCATTTCATGTACTACGTCATTCGCGAGAAAGGCGAAGTATATAACGCCTTGAAATCGTTCTTCCGCAAGCGGGAAGGCGTTGTGGGGTAAACGAAGTGTGCAGCTGCAACAGACAAAAGGTGATTCCTGTATGGAACAGGGGTCATCTTTTTTTATAAGATCATTATTCTACTTCTCAATTAGTACCACTCTATCTTCTCTTACAATAAAAAAGGATTCCAGGTATACTAATCTACCTGAAATCCTATTCTATTTCATCGATCTTGGGCCGGTCGCGCTGATGGTCTACACTTCTTCTTGGTATAGGACGATGTTGTCAAAGTACCCTTTGCCTCCAGTTGCAGTCGCGCCGAGCTTTAACATCAGCTGTACACTTCCCGTAACATTCGCGTCGCAAGGTCCTGTTGCCACAGAGACGTTGTCCAGATAGAGTGTAAAGTTCCATCTCGTGCCGTTGTGAGTAAACTCCACTTTGAAATGATGCCACGCATCTTTGGTATAATACGCATTGCCCCAAGTGTTCCACGAACGCAGATTCAAATCACTGCCCTGCGCCGGGCCGTCGCTGTCAAAGAATCTCGCACTCCACCCGAGATAGAGAGCGTTTCCGGTAGTTACGCCGCTGCCCATAAAGTCATACTCCAGGATGTAGCCGACGTTCGACTCAAGCTTAATCGCGGGGAGCTGATACATACTATTGGCGTCAGTCTGAGTGATCTCAAGCGCCTTCCCGCCTACTTCGCCCGGAGCGGAGACAATCGCGCTGCCGGTGCCTGCCCATCCGATAACCTCGTTCAAATCACTGCGCGAGTCGAAATTTTCCTCAAGCAGAACATTGTACTGGGTCTCCGGCTTTTCTCCTTGGTAGAGCTCGACGTTGTCGAAGTAGTTATTACCGCCGGCTCCGCCGACCTTCAACATCAGTTGCTGGCCCAGAGAAACCGCGCCGTTTACATCGTTTTCGTCTACGAGCACGCTATCCAGGTAGAGTCTTACGCTCCACTTCACGCCGTTGTGCTTGAGCTCCGCTTTGAAATGATGCCACTCATCTTTCGTATACGACTTCGCGACCCAGCTCTGCCACATGCGCAGATTCAGCTTGCTCGCATCGCTGCCGCCGTCGCTGTCATAAAATCTCTCGCCCCACCCGAGATAAAGAGCGTTTCCGGTACTCGTGCCACTGCCCATATAGTCATATTCCAAGGTGTAGTCGATCCCAGGCTCAAACGCGATCGCGGGGAATTGATATAAGCTATTGCCGTCAGTTTGAGTAATCCCAAGCGCCTTGCCGCCCACTCCGCCTGGAGCGGTGACAATTACGCTGCCGGTGCCTGCCCATCCAACAACCTCACTCGGAGCGTTTAGCGAGTCGTAGTTTTCTTCATATAGGACCGCGTAATGAACCTCAAGCTCCCCGAACTCTGCCGTTACGATGACGTCCTCGCTCGGCATGAGGTATACGTGGCTGCCGCTGGCTAGCGTCTGCTCCACACCGTTGATCTTGAGCCAGGACAGCAAATAGCCGTCGTCCGGGGTGATGGTCATGGTGAGCGTTTCGCCTTCGGCAGCAGTTGCCTTGTCCGCGGTGACCGATCCTCCGGTGATCTCGCCGGGCACCGTGAAGCTGTGCGGCGTCGTCACGCCCTCCTGCTGACCCTTATAAAGGAAAAAGTTGTCATAGTACGCTTTGCCGCCATCATCGCTAAGGTAGCCGTTTTTCAGTTTTACCGTCTGGTTCCCGGTAACAATGGCGTTAGCGACAGGGCCGTTAGCCATAAGCACGTTGTCGATGTAGAGTGTAAACGACCATTTCACGCCGTCATGCCTGAATTGCAATTTGAAATGGTGCCACTGGTTTTGGCTATAAGTCTTCGCGCTCCAAGTGCTGGCCGAACGCACATTCATCATGCCGTCCACCGGAGCGTCACCGTCGAACAGCCTTTGGCTGTCGTTCAAATAAAAACTTGTTCCGTCGATGCCGCTGTCACCCTTAAAGTCATATTCAAGGGTATAGTCGATGCCCGGGTCAAAGCTGATCCCGGGGAGTTGATACAGGTTATTCCCGGCGCCCTGCGTAATTTCTACCGCCTTATCACCCTCGTCACCCTCTGGACGGTCAACAATCGCTGCTCTGTCGCCAGCCCATGCTCCTCCGCCGACACTGTTACTGTCGTCGAAGTTCTCGTCGTACAGGACAGCGTATCCGTCGCCCGGCTCTATTTCGGCGAACGAAGCCGTCACGGTGACGTCCTCGCCAGGCATGGTAAACAGGTACTTGTTATCGCCGAGACTGGACAGTCCTGCGGCGCTGCCGTTTACTTTGAGCGAGCCACTCTGCATTTTGTATTCGGGGTTCGGAGAAACAGTGAGGGTGACCAGCTCGCCCTCTTTCGCCTGAGCTTTATCAGCTGTGACGTTTCCGTTCTCCAGCTGGCCGATCGTAATATTGTGCGTCACCGGCTCCGGTGTAGAAGCCTTCACCATGACGAACACCGGCTTTTCAGTAACTCTAACGGTCACCTTTCCGTCAATTAGTTGAGACTTTACAGAGGTGGTGGAACCGGTATCGCTCTTGTCAACCAGCTCAACCAGCGTTACGTCCTCGATATCCGCTTGAGGGATATCGGAAAGATCAAGCTCGTAGTCCACATAATTGCCGTCAACATCGCCCTTGGAGGTTCCCAGCCAGAGCGCGTAGCCCTTGCCGTTATTTTTGTCTTGCTCGTCTTTTCCGGCGTTCGCGTCCTCGAAGCCGAACTGAAGGACATTCAGTGCGCTTTCGGGGGTGGTATTGTTATTGGTAAAAGCATTGCCCGATGTGTCCCATGCTTCTACTTTTTTGGTATAGGCGGGAGTCTCCACTTCCTTCTCGAAGCGCATATCGCCCAGCCAGTTTCGCATAGCCGTGACATAATACCATGAAGGTTTCTTAGCGTTTGGACCCTCGCCTAACACTTCTTGAGTGTCCAAATACCCGCTGGTATTGAATTTGCCGGCGGTACCCGTTCCTGAGCCGCGCAGCATGAACTGCTGGGCACGATCCACGCCCCAGGACGCCAGGAGCAGAAATTCCCTGACGATCCAGCGGCCTTGAATTTCAAAACCGCCGATTACGTTTTGCAAGGTTGCCGGATTGTCCTTTCCAGGGAAGCTCGGATAAAGATCCGGATTTAATTTGAGCTCCGCGTTGACGCCGGGATAATAATCCTGATTCGCTTTGGCGGTGGTAGCCGTGCCTTGGGCGCTGTCCCAGCCCAGCTCGGAAATCCACACCTCGGCGCCCGGATAATACAACGCGCGAAGATTCATGACCCACTTCATGCCGTACTCAAGGGGAACGTCCTGGTTCCACGTCTGCTTAGTCCACTGGTCTTCCTCGGGCGCCACGCCGCCGATTGACCTACCGTTCGCCACGTCTTTGGAGTCGGGGGTGTAGTGATGCACATTCAGTACGTCTACCGGGAACTGCTCGAACCTGTACAAGAAGTTTTGCTGTTCCTCGGGATTTTCCTCTCCCAATAAGGCTTCCTCTCTGGTGTAGGGCTTCATCTTCTCGGTATCATGCTTCCTATAGTACGAACCGCCCTCGGAGACATAGTTGATATCCAGGTAATCGTCCTCGGTTCTGTAGGTCAAGAACCACTCTGTCATCTCTTCCAGGAATTTGAGGTCGAGACCGCCTACGCCAGCTATGGACAGCTTGGCATTTGGGTCGGCGTTCTTGATGCCCACGCCGGAATAAGGCTTGCCGGTGGCTTTCTCGGTGTAGATGTAATTCCCGCTCCGGGAGTTAACATCGATATCCGTATCGTGTATCCACGACTTCATCGAGTTCATATGGCCGTCGTAGTCCGCGCTGGTCATGGCCGCGAACTCATAGCCGTTCACTCCCTTGAGGTTCAATTCGTTGCCGTTCTCATAAGTCTCGATCAGGTTCAACCCGATTTCTTTGGAGGTGCCTGGGGCAACGTGCACCAGATCGGGATCGATGGTACCGCCCTCCTCGGTGCTCTTGGCGCTTCCATATCTAGCTACGTGCTGCCATAGGCTCATGGCATGGCCCAGATAGGAATCGGGGTTTTCTCTGTCCCCATCACCCTGGTAATTGGGAATGCTGTACGCGGGATCCGTTCTTTCGGCGTCTCCGACATGCAGATTCTGCACATCCAGATATACCTCTGCACCGGCGGCTTTCATGTTCCTGTAGTAAGCGTCAAATGCGCCCCAGGTGTTGACGAACGCTACCAGTGGCCTATCTGGATCGTCGATCATACGCGGATCGTTATCGCCGGCGTCCAAGTCGTTTCCGACCATATATTCCGTCCAGGACCAAGTGTGGTATTCTCTCGTCGTTCCGCTGACCGGGACGACGCTGCCATTAAGGTCAGGATCATTAAAGAAGCTGTTGGTGCCGACAAACGTACCGAAGTCCGTATCCGATTCGGGTACAGTCTGAGGTTCTTTGTCCCAGTCAAGAGGTACGATGTCCCTTTTGCCGGTATCCGCGATCAGCGGTTCCAGCGGAAGGCCGAGAATAACAAACTCGGATAAGTTGACGTCGCGGTCAACTGTAATGATATCATCCGCGAAATTAACATATTTGTACGTACCGCCGCTCAGCTTTTCGATTTTAATTTTCGTGGCGTTCTTAATCTGATCGTAGTTGTAGCCGCCTCCGAAGCTGGCGGGGCTGGTGAGGTCCATTCGCACCCAACTGTCGTCGTTGTTCATGGCGTAGGTGAACAGCTCCTCATAATGGCCATCCACATAAGCGGACACCTTGATAGAACCGCCTGCGACCTGCCACTCACTGGTCTGGTTCGCTATGGCGTCTGATGTGGCACCATACTCTGCGCCGTCAAAGAACCAGATCTCCTGAAGCGTATGCTTCTGATTGAGTGCGATCTCTAGCGTACTGCTGCCGCCCTCGCCTGTTCTCCATACGCTGTCATTAGTCGGAAGCGCTTTCACTTCAGCGCTGAGTTTGGGTGAATAACCGTTCGGCGCTGCGGCGCTGATCTGCTCAAAAGACGTGAAGTCCTTGTATTGCTCGTATCCGTCAAACAGCAGATAAGGCGATCCGTCGCCCTCAGCCTTGCCGTCGTTGCCCAGCCAAGACCTCTGCACCGCCGCCACCTTGCTGCGGGTGATGGGCTTGCCGACCATGACAAAGCTAGAAAGGTTTACGTCGGTATCGAAGTTTCTGTATACGTCAGCGCCTTCCCACCAGTTGTATTTATCCTCGCTCACCTTTTCGATTTTGATTTTCGAGACTCTCTTGATCTCATCGTAGGTGAGGCTGGTATGGTTGGCTAAATCGCTGAGATTCCTAAGGTCTACCTGCACCCAGCTATCATCGTTGTTCATATCATAGGAGAACAGCAGCTCATACTTCTCCTCGTCTTCCAGATAGCCGTACACATTGATAGACCCGCCAATGACCTCCCATTTGCTGCCCACGCCTTCAGGATCGTTCGGAACGTCGGGAACAGGGTTATCCGGATCCGTAAAGTTCCAATATGCCGAGGGGCGGTATGCTCCGCCGTCAAAGAACCATATTTCCTCAAGCTCATGTCGCTGTTTAAGATCAATCTCGAGGACTCTGTTCGTGTCCCATGCCCCTCCGGCCCCCGATCTCCATACCTTGTCGGTATTGCCGTTCGGGATTAACTTGTCCTCTTGGCTTAGGATAGGCCAGTAGCCGGACGGACTCGCTGCGCTGATCTGATCGAACGTCGTGAAGTCCTTATAGGTCTCATATCCGCTGAACAGCAGATACGGATTGCCAGGGGTCGTATCCTCGCCTTTCGTGCCCAGCCAGGATCTATCCACGTCGACAACCTCTTTGTCGCCTATGGTGACCCATCCGTCGTCGGTATCGCCTTCGACAGCGTTCGTCACTTTAACGGTCAGCTTGCCGGACTGGGAGATCAGGTCGCCTTTTTTGTCCTGCGCTTTGCTTATAAGCGTGTATTCTCCCGGCTCATTATAGGCGGTTTTAAAGGTAAAGGTTTGCGAATTGCCTTTTTTGATCTGTTTGATAGCCCAGGTGTTCTCTCCCGCAACTATGCTGATATTGTTGTATGTACCCTTGCTGCCATTATTGGATGCGGTAACCGTATAAGTTACCGTCTCTCCCGGTTCTACGGATGTTTTATCCGCATTCAGGGACACGTCGATCCCCGCCGCAGTGCCCGCAAAAGCCTGGACCGGGATGCTTGTCGACAATATCATAATTACAGTAATCATAACTGCCAATAGCCTTCGTTTCATCATTTTCCCTCCTTATAAAATAGTGAATCCAGGTGTGCCCTACAAAACGCCTTTTTTGGTGACACCGCGGAAACAGACCGGGCTAACGATTCCGGGATAAGCGGGAACATACGCAGCGAACTTGAAAACACCCTTCCTTCCTGTGAAAATGATGACTGGCCCGGTGCGTATAAAGTAACACATTCTATTGATGGTATATATTGCATTTCATTGCCTTTCGTTTACTTTTTATAGCTTTACGGAAATATAGCCGGAAATCGCACTGACAAGCACGAACGATCCTCCTAAAAAACTCGGCGACCGTTCTTCGGTTGAATACCGAAACTCGATCGCCGCATAATAAAATAACTATTTTCACTCGTCCGTTGTTCGTCCGTTGTCACCGCGCATCCAATCCGGCGATTCTCGACCTCACGTCCGTGAGCTCAGGCAGATTGGATGCTGGCTTCTGTCGTTTAGCGTGATCCAGATGCGCCGGACGATACCGCTGACCGCTTGCTCCTCGGCCAGCACGACTGTCTCCCCGGGAGCGATCGGCAGGAATGGCGAGCCTTTACGACCGCCTCCGGCGCGGGCTGCGGAACCTTTGGAACCCGTCCGGTTCTCGGGGCATGCCCAGCGCGTCTCCACCCCTTCGGGCATCGCGTACAGCGCATTCTCTCCATGCGCTCCGATTTCCGGTACCATCCTATTTTGTATCATCCGACGGCTTCTCCTTTCGTTCATTGCCCCACAGACGCGTGCCGCCCCCTAGCGATTGCCGCCATTCGTGGCGCCATAGATGAACGTCCGGTATCGTAATTTCCGGCATATTCTGGCGCTTATCCTTTGCCGGGAACGGCGGGAAAGGTTTATGCGGCTCCACCTGGTACCAGTACGAAACTGTGCTCAAATCGAGCGTCAGGTTGTTGTCGTGTCCGTGCTCGATGCTCGCGCGCAGCGACTTGTCGAAGTAGACCGGCTCCTCCAGCATGAACCGGTAACAGTGCGTCCTGCCCATCCAGCCCAGCTTATCCGGCACGCGGGCATAGCCGAAATACGGATGCAAATAAACTTCGTTCGGGCACCAGGAGCTGTTGAAGAAATCTTCCGTCCCCGTACCGTGCAGCGAGCCCGGCCAGTCTTCGCCGTCGACGAGCCACATGTCATCGCCTTCGCCGTACCACATCGGACCAGGATTTTCCACGAAATAGTTGACCCCGACGAAATGGCCTTTGCCTTCGATATCGGCGAACAAATAATTGCTCGCGTCGCTCGGGTTTTTGCCTTCCGGCGCGACGATGCTCCATTCCGTCTCCCCGGCTTCCGGATGCACCTCCGTCAGCTCGCGGTTCCACCAAGCGTGGAAACGGCCCATCGAAGCCGGCATCTCGCGGTGCTCCTCATAGTCAATGTAGTAATAGAACGACCGGATCGGTTCGTCGGACTCGTTCTGCAGCGTAATCCGCGCGCCGCTGCCGTAAGGCATCGGGAAATAGCAGTTCAGCGCTTTTCCCTTGGCAGGTGCCGCCGCCAGCGGCAGAGAGATGAAATTGTACTCTTCGCCCCAGCCTTGGCCGAAGAAGTCGCCGAGAGGCGCCTCTACGCTCGGCTCGGTTTCTCCGTCCCAATACATGCGCAGTACGGCATTGCGGCGAATCATCTTGTCAAGCGTGTTGACCGTAATCCAAATATGCTTGATGATGCCCGCGCCGGGAATGTCCGCCAGCACGGCCATCTCGCCCGCAGGAATCGTTACGTAATCCTGGTTGCCCCCCGTACGGTCATAGCTCGATACCCGTTTGGTGCGAATGTCATCCTTGATCTTGTAAATATCGTTAAGTAGGCTCATCCTATACCGCTCTCCCTTTACCCCGTTATTGTGTCTGTCAGCAAGGTGCCCTGCGCTAGCCGCGCTCGACTCCGACTCGGTCCAGGAACGCCTCTCCGTAATGGGCGACAAGCCTCATAAAGCTTTCCGCCGCGGCGCCGTTCCCCCAATCATAAATCGTGAATTCGCCCATGTAATCGTCGGCGGCGCTCGTCCGGCCTCCGTGGCCGTAATTTTCCATCATGAATCCGTAGTCCGCTTCTCCGAAAAAAGGCCATGCGTGCTCCCAGCGCGACTTCGCCACCGGATTCTCCGGACAGTACATCAACGCGAACGAGACGCGGAGTGCCGCGATTCCCCGCTCTACATACTCTTCGACTCCCAACTCCAGACCGTAGCGAATGATCGTCTCGGCGAACAGGCTTTGGCGAGCGTCGTTCCATTCCCCGTCTGTATTCATGACCCCGAAGCCGCCGACCGCTGGAACGAAAATATAGGGCGGCTGCCACGAAGCCTGCGTCATCAGCAGCTCGTCAAGGCAGCGACGGCCGAGTTGCAAATACGAGGGATCGCCGCTCGTTCCGTAGCTGCCCAGCAGCGCCTCCGCCGTCCAGAACATCGAGAAGTTGCACTGCTTATGCATGTTGTTTCGCTCAACCTTACAGCCGATCCATTCGTCACGTCCGAACGGGCTGCAGGAATAATAGGTTTCGAAATCCTCCCAGCGCCCGACGGGCACCACATGCCGAGCGACAGCGTCCATCGCCTGCAGCGCAGCAGCGCGATACGATTCATTGCCTGTCATTCGATATAAATTAAGCAGGAATGTAACGGACATCGACGTCTCGGGGCTGTCACCTAGCACATCGTAAGGCTCGTGCGTCTTCTCGTCGATCCAGCCAGGGAAGAAGCCGCGCTCGTCCTGCAGTCGCAGCAGCGCGTCGCCGTACCGGACAGCGTATTCGAGCAATCGTCCGTCAGGCTCCAGCTCTTCATGCCAGCGAAGCATCTGCAGGGCGGTCCAGCTCATATCGAGCACGTGCAGAGGCGCGTCCTTGACGACGCCGGTAAACGGATTGCGATTCGAGTTTCCCCAGTAATAGGTATGCCAGCCTTTTGAACGATTGATCTTCCGGCCGTTCTCTTCCACAAACTCCATCTCTGCGGCGAGGACCGATGGGAAGAAGCCGCCATTCTGCGGAGCGGCCAGCGCCAGCTCCTTCGTTTGCCGCGCGCGCTCGACGTAGTCCTTGTTGCCAGTACGTTGGCCGAAGCGGAATAGCCCTTGCGCCGAGCGCAGCGAGCTGAACCATGCCTGGTTCCAGACGGAGCGGAGCTCCCGTTCGCTTGCCTCCCCCGGATAGTTCGGACTTTGCGTTACGTTAACGATGAAGACCGGCGCTCCTACTTTGCGATCGCCGAGGTCGATGCTTTGCCAAATGGCGTCTTGCCAACCGCGGAATGCCCACTCATACGCGTATTTGGCGTACGGCTCGAGAGAGCCTCGCAGCGGTTCGCCGGAGCGATACAATTTGCCGCCCCAGCCTTCCCATAGGAACGCCAGCGCTTGTCGCCACGGGTTCGCGAGATCATCGGCTTCTGTCGACACATTCACATAGAAGCCGAATTCGAGCTCGCCCGCCGGGAATACGGCGCCCGGCCGCCGAACGTACAGCACATGCTCCCGCACGGCGGTGGCGGACAGACCAAGCGTCAGCTCATTGCGGGGAGCATCCAGATCCATGTACCAGCGCGGCGACTCGGCGGCGCCGGACGCCAAAATCTCCGGCATCGCCAGCATCGCGTCCGGGTCAGGGACGATCGTCAGCAGCCGTTCGCGGTCGCCCGCGATCAACGCCGGTGATCGGAACGAATGCTGATCAACAACGTGATCACCCGTCGGCGTCAGATGCGGCGACCAATGAAACGTCGGCGCGAACGCCGGGCGGATCGTCACGCGCCAATCGTCCTGCCGGATATCCTCGGTCAGACGGAAGCTCAGGCGGATCTTCGCCCGCCCCGGCTCTATATAGACGATGGACGTCCGGGGAAGTTCTCCCCCGAGCTCACCATATTCAATCGAACCAATAAAAGGGGCGTATTCCGGGGCGAGCATAAGACTAACTGACGCGTGCGATGCACCATCGCCTTGTGATCGGTCGGATAAGTTCGACATCAAGATTCCCTCCTGTTAAGCGCGATCGGATCAGCCGCGATCAAGCGTAACGGCGATCATTCTCTCGCCGGCAGCGATCGGCTGACGTTCCTCCAATACGATGCGGTACATACGGTCGCCCCAGTTTCTTCGCAGGCGGCTTTCCATGTTGTTATCAATCTTCTCGAATCGCGCGCGAAGAAACTCGGCGTCGTAGCGGACGACCGCCTGCTTGCCTGGCGCATAAGTCAGCCGGATCTCGCCGCTGTCTTCGCCATGAGTCGCAGGTTCGCATGGCGTGATTAACGAATGGAAAATCTCCGCCGGAGCGCCGTCCTTCATAACGAATGCGTCTCTGACCGTCACTGCCGAAACGCCGTCCCGATCCAGCCGAACCGTGCGCTCCCAGGTTTCGATGCCGGCCTTTTCCGGATACGCTTCGGCGATGTCCATTCGCAGCTCGGAGTAGCTGCCTTGCAGCGAGTATTCCGCATTTCGCGCCTTGTACCGCCCGCCACTCTGCTGCAGCACCCCTCGCACTGTCGGCAGGTTATGGTACTGCGATTGCAAGTACCACAGCTCGTAGCGCTGCGCACTGAACGTCTGTGCCTTATATTCCTCCGTGCCAAGATCGATGAGCAGCGGATAACCGTCGGCGAAGACGAGGAAGCTGCCGACGTCGTTATGATTGTGGGCTTCCCCGTTATTGCCGCCTTTGGCCGCGACGTACAAGCCTTGCTCGGTGCCTTCCCGCTGCCTTGCGGTCATCACTTCGGTAATGTTGAACCAGGCATCGCGCAGATAGGGAGCATTGGCTCTCTGCGCGAGCCGCTCTTTCTCGACGAACAAATCCCGCGTATAGCCATACAAGTTAAACCAAATTCGCGTGCTTGGATCGCCGCTTGGCGGCAGGCTGGCGCCAAGACGGACGAGCGAATCATCCCCCGCGCTGAGGCCGTAGCGATACACGCCCCCGCCTCCCGGACTCGCCTTTACATCGCAATCGGCGAAGGCGACATAATATTCGCCATGAATATGAACTTTGGGCATATAAGCGCCAATATCCTTAATGATCTGCTCCCCGAAAATGTCGAAACGTCCTTGTGACACCAGCCACAGCATCTCCAGACATTCATACAAACCTCCCGCCGCCGCGCTCCAATAAGACGGTCCTTCGTCACAGCAGCCGTCGGCCGGATAAGTGGCGATGAAAGCATCGAGGCTTCTGAGCACCTTGGCAATTCCCGCTCTTCTGACGTCCGGGTCCTCCTCGATAAGCAGAAATCCCGCAAGCACCGGGCCATTACACCATGGATTCCAGTTGTTGACCCGCTCGCCCGGGGTGAAGCCTTGCCACCAGTAATCGTCGTGCTCGAGGTAAGGCTTCAGCATCCGATCCTTCGTCTCCGAAACGATGCGTTCGTTGATTCGCGAGCTGATTGCGTCAAATTTGCTTCCTAGCAAATAGCGGGTCCACAGCAGCATCCGAGCCGTTTCCACGGATGACAGCTCGACTCCGTATTCTGTACGACTAGGGAGGCTCTCTTGCTTATCGAATTCCTTCCAGTGGCTGCGATGGCCCGGGAACACCCAGGTCGTCTCCTCGCAGATGGCGAAGATCCCGTTCATGATTTGATCAAGGTACTTGCCTTCACCTTCCATGCATTCGGCGATCACGAGAATGCCAAGCACGCTTCTCCGTTCGAAATAGGCGAGACTGAGGCGCGACAGGTCGCCGCTTGTCCAATAGGCACGATAGTCCGACACTTTAAGAACCGGCCAACCGTAATTTGCATAACCGTCCGCAAGTCGAAGCCAATTCTCCCTCTTCTCACACGAGATCGAACCCCAGGCTGCGCGGTCTTCCTCCTTAGGAAACGGCGCATAGGGGGCCTGGCCGAAGCCAAGCTCCTCAAGCCGTGCTGAGCCGTAACGTTCATATAACACCGTTCTTTCGCCTCCCCATCTCAGTTAGAAAACCGCCCTGATCTGATGAACAGGACGGCTTATCGGGCTATTCCTTGACGCTTCCGAGCGTCATGCCGCTCATGAAGTACCGCTGCAGGAACGGATATACGCACAGCACCGGCACCATGCCGAGGAAAATTTGAGCCGCGCGCACCGATCGGTCATTTAACTGCGACAACAATAACAGCATGGAAGGATCTGATATGGTAGACATATCCATGCGGACGATAATCGTCTGCAAGTAGCTCGCAAGCGGATAGTGGATCGGATCGTCCATATAGATCAGTCCATTGAACCATTCGTTCCAGTGCGAAACGATCGCGAACAGCGTTACCGTAGCAATCGAAGGCATTGAGAGCGGAATGATGATCCGCCAGAGCGTCTGCCAATGTCCGGCGCCGTCGATGAACGCCGACTCCGACAGCTCCTTCGGCAACCCTCTGAAGAAATTGAGCATCAGAATGACGTTAAAGATAGGCAGCGCACCCGGCAGCACAAGCGCCCAGATACTGTCGAGCAGGTGCAAATTACGCACGATCATATAAGACGGAATCAATCCGCCTGAGAACAGCATCGTGAAGACGAAGAACCAGGCATATCCCGTTCGGAACTTCAGACTCGCTGCTTCCTTGGACAGCGGATAGGCCGTAAGCACCGTTAGCAGCATATTTATGCTGACGCCTAACAACACCCGCTGTACGGAGACGCCCGTCGAGACCAGGAACTCATGCTTCTCCGCAACGAACTTGTAAGCCTTCCAAGAGAAGTCGACCGGCCATAGCGTAACTTTGCCCGCTTCAATTGCGGCGGCCGAGCTTAAGGAGACAGAGAAAAGGTTCAATAAAGGCAGAATGCTGATAAGAGACAAAACGGCAAGTAAGGTATAGTTGAAAACAACGAACAGCTTGCGACTCCATGAGTAGGGTTGAACCATGACAATCCTCCTTGCAGCTGGTCAGAAAATGCGATAATTTGCGAAACGATAAGCTAAGAAATAGGACAACGCAATAAGGACGAGCGAGATCACTGACTTAAACAGTCCGACGGCGGTCGCCACTCCATATTGAGCGCTGGCCAGGCCGATCCGGTAGACGTAAGTATCGAGAATGTCGCCGGTCGAATAGACAGACGGGTTATAGAGGTTGAAGACTTGGTCGAAGCCGGCATTCAGCACGTTCCCGAGCGCGAGCGTCGTAAGCAATATCGTAATCGGAATGATCGCGGGAATCGTCACGTGAAGCGTTTGTTTCCAGCGGTTCGCACCGTCCAGGACGGCTGCTTCGTACAAAGACGGATTTACGGCAGTGATTGCAGCCAAATAGACAACCGTTCCGAAACCAAATTCCTTCAATACGTCGGTCACCGCCAGCACGTAAGGAAACCATTTATCATCGCCGAGAAAGAACACTTTATCGAATCCGAGCCACTCGATGAATTGATTGACGATCCCGGAAGTTGGAGAGAGCACGTCAATCAAGATGCCGGCCATAATGACCCAGGACATAAAGTGCGGCATATAGATAATCGTTTGGACGCTGCGCTTATAGAACTTCTTCCTGATCTCATTCAGGAGAAGAGCGGTGACAAGCGGCGCGAAGAGTCCACCGATAATTTTCATGAAAGCGATAAATACCGTATTCCGCAGCACTACCCTTGTCTCGGACAAGTTATAGATATATCGGAAATGATCCAATCCGACCCACTTGGAGTGAAAAATCCCTTTAACCGGGATAAAGTTCTCAAAGGCGATGACGATGCCGACCATCGGGCCGTAGCTGAATAGCAGCACGATAATAATACCCGGCACCAGCATAAGGTGCAGCGGCAATTCCAATCTCCAGTTTCTGCGGCTCAATAGATTTCCCTCCTGCCTGGTTACAAAGAGGGGATAGCGGCTAGCGGCTAGCCCCTATCCCCTTGTTGCGTATTATTGAACCATGCCACTGGCGTTGACTTCGTCGAGAATACTCTGACCGCCGGAAGCAAGCCAATTCGCTGCCCACTCATCAAAGTAGTCGAGCGGCTTGGAACCCATAATAATTGAAGTCAACATCTTGACTTCTTCGTCGCGAAGCGAAGGACCTTTCGCGATCATCGTCGGAGTCGGGTTGCCCACATACGCCGATGTGAACACTTGCTTGTTGTCTACGTATTGGCCGAGGAGGCTGAATACGCCGCCTTCCGACCACAATTTGTTCGCGGCCCACATTGTTGCGTCGCCGGCCTCGAATTTAGCTACTTGATCATAGTAATTCTTCTGTTCGTCATTCAGCGCCGACGTATCGCCGGATTTCTTCGCTGCTTGAACCGCGGCAGCCGCCCTCGGATTGTTGCCCGGCAAGCCCCCGTTGATCGGCGCAAGTCCGAATTCACCGTAGTCTTTGCCATCCACGGTAACCGTATGGTAATTCTTATCGAAGTGTCCGTAAATTTTCTCAATATACGTATTGAGCAACAAGAACGGAGCCTCCGGATGTTTGGACTTCTTGCTAACGACAAAGTAGTGCGAAGGCAATCCGCCCATGCTTTGCGAGAGCGCCGGCTGATCGTCGGACGACACGAGCGGATAGATGCCCCAATCCGCGCCCGGAACGTCCTTGTACATATTGTTGATCGGCCATGTCGGCACCCAGAATGCGCCAAACGTTATTCCGACTTTGCCGGACGTAACGAGTTCTGCTGACTTATTGCCGTCGATGACGCTAAATTCCGGATAGATCGCGCCTTGCTTGAACAAGTCGGCCAGCTTGCCGAGAGCGGTCTTCACTTCCGGTTGAACGTCGGCCCACTGCACCTTGCCGTCCGCGCCTTTGATGAAGTTCAGACTCGTGCCCGTACCCTTGGTCGGATTAAACGGATATGCGTGGTAACCGTTGAAGAAGCCGTCAAGACCGGACCAGCCGTTGAACAAGTTGTTGTCGAGGCTTAATCCGTACGTATCGTTCTTGCCGTTCTTGTCAGGATCGTTCTTCGTGAATGCCATGGCGATATTGATGACATCGTCCATCGTCTTCGGCGGCTGAAGCCCCAGATTATTAAGCCAGTCTTTGCGAATATAGATGAGCTGGGTATCGGCGGCTTCTCCACCGTCTGCCGGAATCCCCATGATTTTGCCGTCCACCGTCGCCGCTTTGAGACGCAGGCTGTTGCTTCCTTCGAACGAACTCTTCGTCAGATCGGAAGCGTACTTCGCGTACACATCGGTCAGATCCGCGATCGTGCCGGCTTGTACGAGGATCTGGAACTGCTGAGCGTCGACATTCATAAAGTCAGGCATATCGCCCGAAGCCATCGTTACTGCGATCTTGTTCTGATATTGCTCAGCATTTACTTTCCAGGTATTCTTCACCTTAATGCCGAGATCGCTTTCGAACGTTTTGGTCCAAATGTTCTCGTCGTACGTTTCACCAGGCGCAAGTTCAGCTGCCTGATTGAGGGAGCGTACCGTCGTCACTTCGATCGGAGGATCGTACTTGCCCTCCGGGCCGCTCGGAACGGAATTTCCAGGCGTTGCCGCCGGGCTTTCTCCCGTGCTCGTCGATGCGCTTGGCGAGTTGCCGGCGTTGGAGACTGCGTTGCTGTTATCGCTGTTAGTGCAAGCTGTTACAGTTGTCATAAGAAGCAGCAATGAGAGCATTGCCGAGCCCTTCACTTTCACTTTCGCTTTCTTCAACACCATCTGTATGCCCCCCTGTTTTCCTGGGTTAAATGTGGTACGCTTTCAGTATGAGGCAGATAAGGCACGGCGAATATAATAAACCGTTTACATTCCTTATCCTTTCATATCTACTTGAGCGAATCGCGGTATTCCTGAGGCGTCAATGATGTCGTTTTTTTGAAAAACCGGGTGAAATAGGATGCAGAATCGTACCCAATCCGCATTCCAATCTCATGAATTTTAAGGTTGCTCTCGCCAAGCATCCGCTTCGCTATTTCGACTCTCCTCCCCGTGATATAGTCGCTGATGGTATGGCCCGTCTTCTGCTTATACAATCTGGAGAGGTAAAAAGGTGTCAAATAGACGTGCTCAGCCAGGCGATTCAGCGACAGATCCCCATCGATTTGCTCCTCCACGTATTGATGAAGCTGCTCGACGACTTCGCTCGTCTCCTGCTCATTGCCGCCTTCCATGCGTTCGAACAGCAATTCGGCCAGCTCGCGGAAAAAGCCGGAAGCTTCCCTCCACGAACGATGCTCACGGATAGAGAACAGCTTGCCCGGGATGGCGTGACCTCGGGCGTCCCCGAGAGCTTCGAACCGATTCAAATGCGGGATGAAGATCGCGGACAGCTCGTAGAACACCTCGAGCGGCAAACCCGTATCCAGCGTAGCCGGCTCGCCGACGGCTTCCGTAATCTCGTCGAACAGCTGCTCGAATTTCGCCCGTTCCTTCTGCATCAAGTATTGGTCGAGCATCCGGATGCGTTTGACCTTGCTTCGCGCCTTCTCTTCTCCGCTTTCCTTCGCGCGGTCGTCCGACAGCAGCATCTGGCTGCCGAGTCCAAGTCCGCGGCCGAACAGCTGCGACAGCCGTTCATATTTGGACGAGAGTATGTCCCACTCGAACGGTTCGCTGGAGACGACGAACGAGCACGCGAGCTTCAAATAGCGGCTGCAAGCGTCTTGCACCGATTCGAGCATCCCAAGCAAGTAAGCGTGCAGGCGGGCTTCCGGATCGACTTCCGCGCCTGTGCGCAGCTGCGCATTCCCGACGATCGCCTGGCGATACACCGACTCCGCCTTCGGCTGCAGCAGCCAGATCAGCCGCTCGTGATTGCCTCTGAAGTACGTCAGGTGGAATTCCAGAGCTACGAATTCATCGAAGATGTTGTTGATTGAATAAGCGAACAACATCTTATCGCCTACCGCCTTATCCTCGCGCCAGCGGTCGATCCGGGCGACGGCCATGACGACTGGCAAGTCGGAATCGAGTGGCACTTCAAACTGTGCGAACCGCTCTCTCCGCGTGGCGGACGACGAAGCTTCCCCTTCCAGCAGCCCGGTCAAATACTCCTTGCGCAGTGCCGGCAGTGCCAACTTAAGGGACGAGCGAGCGCTTTCGATCAGGCCTTCGTAGGTCACTTCCTCGGCAATGACACGAATCGCCTTCTTGACAGAGGCAACGATCGAATCGTCGCCTTCTGTCTTCAGCACGTAATCGATCGCTCCTCCGCGAATAGACGATTGGATATAGCCGAACTCGTTATAGCCGGTCAGGAAAATCGACTTGCAGCGAGGCCAAAGGCGCAGCACCTCCTTCTGCAGCTCGATGCCGTTCATCTCTGGCATTTCGATATCCGTCAGCAGAATGTCGATGCGCAGTTTCCGCGCGACCGCCAGCGCTTCCAGTCCGTCAAACGCTTGATAGACCTCCAATGGATAGTCGGACTGCGAGAATAGCTCGCTTAAGCCTTCAACGATAATCGGCTCATCATCTACGATCAACAACCGGTACATGGCTTTTCAATCTCCTTTCGCGTCTAAATTATCTGAAGGTTCTACAGTTTTACCCTAGAACTGGGGCATCGGCAGCCTCAATGTCGCTTTCATGCCGCCCATTTCGCTGCGGGCGACGGACACGCCATACTCGGCGCCGAACCGGATCTGCAGCCGGCGGTGAACGTTCAGCATGCCGGTATATTCCATACCCGCGCGCTGTTTCTCTAAATTCGCTTCGAGCTGCTGAAGGTCGGCGTTTGTCAGCTGCTCGCCGTTATCCTCGACCGAAATGAGCAATTGTCCATCCCGCTCAGTCATCTTCACGGCGATTCTGCCATCCCTGCGCTTAGTCTCGAGCCCGTACTGGTACGCGTTCTCGATGAACGGCTGCAGGATGAGCCTCGGTACCCGCATATCCCCGCAACCTTCGGGAAGTTCGCTGAAATCGACGGTAATGCGGCTCTTGGCGAAGCGGATACTCTGAATTTCTACATACGAACGGGAGTGCTTAATCTCCGCTTCGAGCGGCACATCATCGGAGCCGTTGCGGGTTATGTATTGGAAATACTCCCCAAGATGCTGACTGAACCGGATTACGCTGTCATTATCGTGCATCTTCGCCAAGCGGTATAGGATAAAGTAGGTATTATACAGAAAGTGCGGATTGATCTGCGACTGCAGTTGCTTCAGCTCCGACGTTTGGGCGCGCAGCTTCTGTTCGTACACTTCCTGGATGAGCACCTTCAAATTGTTCGTCATCATGTTGAATCGTTGGAACAGGTATTGGAACTCATCGCGAGACTTGGGCAGCGGAATCGGCTCCATCATTCCCGCCTCTACCTTGCGGAATCCAGTAATCATCCGATGCAGCGGCTTCCGGATGAGCTGATAGAGCCAGTAAGAGTAGGCGACGATAAAAACGAGCGAGACAAACGACAGCAGCCATAGCAGTATCCGGTATTTGTAGATCGGACCGAGCATTTCGACCGATGGCACGTAGGCGATCAAGTAGTAACCAAACGTAGGCGAGCGCTTATAGGCGACGAAATAGGAGCTGTTTCCCGCTGAAATTTGCTTATAGCCTTCATCTGCGCTGTCCTCGGGACGGTTTTTCAAGTAGTTCAAAAGCTCATTCGTAATTCCTTCGTCTGTTTGGTTGCCGAGGCTCCAGCCGTTCTCCGGATTGACCAGCATCGCTCCTGCGTTCTGGTAGTCGGAGAAGTTCTCCAGCGACTGCTTCATCGCCTCCTGGTTGATCTCGATCGAAAGCGCGAACGTTTCCTTCATGTTCGGCAGATCGGAGCCGGGATAGGCTACCGCCATGAACAGCCGGTCTTTCCAGTAATAATTGCCGACGCCCCGGAGTTTGGCTACGGAGGCAACAGCCTCATAATCGGGATTAATCGTGTCGCTGATCGTTTCGTTGCTCGATATCGTGCGCTTCAGCGTCAGAATATGAGCGCTTACGTTTTTGATATAGAGGCTCGAGTACTTGATCTGCTGCAGCTTGTCCTGGATGCTCTGCACCGTCTCCGTCCATGCTCCGATCGACATCGTATTGCTGATAAATGCGGCGTGTTGGATGTCTTTGTCTATAGCATATTGCTGCAGCAGCCCACTCATCTGCTCATTTCCTGCCTCAAGCGAGCTCAGGTAGAAATCGACCCGCGACTGGAGCGATTTCGACAGCTCCTCGCGGACGCTCTTCTCGCCTAGCTGATTCATCCAAAGACCGATTCCGTAGATCGGAGCGACCACAAGCAGAAAGGCTATGATCAGCTTCGGAAATATCGTCATTCTCCACTGTTGTTTTCGAAAAATCTTCATTTCGAGCCGCCCCTTGCGTATAAAATTCGGCATCTTATCTGTGGAAAAAGCATGAAGGCTTCCTCTGTGAGAAACTTCTATCAATCAAGCTTGCCTCTCGCCTCAAGCTTACCGCCTTTGTCCGATTCGCGGATCTCGCCGTTCGGCAGTACGATCAGCGTAGGCATGCCGGCCCGTATGGCTCCATCCGTTACCTTTAGCAGGGCCGCCCGATACCCAGACCCCGTTCATATACAGCCGATATCGGCTGTCGCCGTCACATCTACTGTAAGCCGGGATTTGCCCGAATCCGAGATGCTCCATCCCTTGTCACCCCTCTCAAAAGTCCAGTATTTGTGATTGTATACAGATCGTACCACCCTATTATAAAGCGCTTTCAAAAAGATTACGACCCAAATCGCTTCGAATCCAAGTGTGCGAAGTTCCAAAAAATCAATGATAGGATTTTGTTGATAGACATGACGAAAGGGCTGCCCGCCTGGACAGCCCTTACCGTTTTTTATTGTCGTACGAGCATAAATCCGACGATCTCATTAAGTTCATTACCACTTATGTTTACGGTCATGTTTCCGTTATGATCGGAGTTCGAAGCCATACTCGTACGCTCTTCTTGATGACGGAATTCAATAACAGCTTCGAAGGCTCCCTCAATGGTAAGAGCACCTGGCGCAAACGGGATACAGACGAGCTTGGAGCATTGCCAGATGTCCTCACTGTCTTGAGCGATAAGCGCCCACTCCCCCGTGAAACGGATACCGGACACTTGTGGAAAAGCCATCTCATCGCCTGACGCATGCCGTAATGCGAGAGCCGTTATCCTGTCACCGCCCTGATGAGTTTCCACCCGTCCCCATGACCTTATGACCGGCTCGCGGCTCACATCTCCGAAATCGGCGTCAAGCCATAACGGAGACCAGCCGCTGCCGGGCCTGCGCCACCTGTCCAGAGCAAGCCAGCGGAGCCGCTGTGAATCGGTCATCGCCTTACCGGTGCGATCGATAGCTCCGAGCGTTAAGCCATTGGTGCCGACAACGGCGGTGTTGAGTAAAATCTGCTCCAACGTCTCCCAGTAATAGCCTGTCGATGTATTGATCAACATGCCATGGCGCGCCGCAAGTGCCGACCACATGCAGCGCTGATTGTGCCCAAGAGCCTCATATTTCGCACTATCTCCAGCGTCGCCTAGATCATCGATATTGATCACGTCGAAGTGATCATGCAGCAGCGGATGCAGCCCGTAATAGATAATTGCTATATCCGGCTTTGCCTCCTTTGCCGCGTCCGTAATGATTTGGAGCAGTTCCGAGCAAAGCCGTTCTCCCCGCAATTCCGGACAACGCGGCACGCTTACGTCCGGCCCGGGCAAGCCATAGCCGAAATCCAGCTTCAGCGCTGCAGGATTCAGCCGGTTGATGACGGTCCTGGTACGTTCGGTTAGAAATGATCTGGTCCGCTCCGAGCTGGGATCCAGGCAGTAATGATAGGACTGACCGTATATCGGATCTCCCGACCATCGCCAGTGCCTCGGCTTCCCGTCCATTCCGCACAACAGATCCTTATCGGTCAGGCCAAACGCCTCAGGCTGGTCAATCCAGCCGATTGACTGCCAAACTGCAATTTCGAAGCCTTCTGCCCTCATATGCGCAATGTCCCTGTCAAACTCCGGAAACCGGTTATAGTCCGGAATTCCACTGCTGTCGCATGTTTCCCAATATTCGTCGAGCACGATCATATCGGCAGGGGCCGATCGCGAAACCCGTTCCGTAATGGCTCTTAGATCAAACTGCCCTTCCTTGAAATCGCCCCATGTACATACAAACGATTTTGCTTGAATGGGCAATTTAGGACCGCTCACCGGAAAAGTTTGATACAGCCGGTCGTAGGCATCGAATCCATTCATCCCCCAGGCAAGTCTGAGCGGTTCGCTCCATCTTCGATTCAGCAGGTCAGGCGCTTCCCACAAATCCTCCCTATATAAATACTGCATACAAGCAGTGGCGGATTTTAACTGCAACGATAGCGCCGCATCCGGGATCGCTCCGGGTCCAAGCGACAGCCATCCGTCACCTCCACCCATCGCTGCAGCATAAAGCGGCCTCGGGTAAGCAGCCGCATAAGATGTTCCCATCGCATCGCCAAAGCTGCCCAGAGGCAGCAGCGAATCGCCCATATCAAAAAAACGCCAAAAGCTGCGCGTCGGATTCGTGCCTGCGCAGGGCAGGCAGTACCCTTCCGCTTTCCAGTTCGGCCAAAAGGGCTTGGCAAGCGATGGTGCGCACCGGCGTTGTATGTCCGTCATTTCCTTCGTTCCAAAATAGAGCGCTATGATAGAGGTCGGCTGATGCCATACGACTTCCAGACTGGAAAATCGGATTCCCCATGCTTCGGTGTTCACCTGAAGGGAGCCTCTTCCAAATTTACCGAATTCAAGCGCGATCTCATAGCGAGAATCCGAAAAGGTTGACACATTCGAGATAATCGCATCCGTATAATGAGTCTGTCCGTTTTCATCCGAGAGCTCAAACGAAGGCAGCAGACTTCCTTGCCACACGATGCGTCCATCTCGTTCAAGTACGGCCTGATCGTTATCCGTATTCCAACAAAACAACATTTGTTGCGCAGCGATCTTAAAGTCCGGCAATAGGTTCACCTTATCCTCCCATTTCATCTCACGGATATGTATATTGCTCTATCTTGACGGATGCGTATGCGATGGAATCGCTGGTTGTTATCGGCTGGAGCAAGCCTATTCATGCTTGACACAAGGCAACATCCAACTCGCTGAAGATAGCCCTGGAGCCGAAGCTTCAATGGCAATCGCTCCCGGATCCCGTCCCGCGCGCACGATGGCGGCGGCGATTCCGCGGTAGGCGCGGCAGCCCGCAGAACGGTAGCTCTCGCTGCTCGTCACGTCCGCCGAATAAACGCCGAGCAGGCTTCCGCTGCCTTGTACCGTGACGGAAATCAAATGCGCAGCGTCAGGCACAATGTGGCCATCCTTGTCGACAACAACAATTCGCAGCTCCGCGAAGTCCCGTCCGTCCGCGGACAACCCTTCACTGTCGCAGCTCAGTTCCAGCCGCGCCGCGCCTCCTGCAGTGACCAGTGTGTCCTCGCATACTGGCTGCCCTTCGTTCAGGCCGACGGCAGTAAGCGTTCCGGGAACATAGTTGACGTCCAGCTCGATCGCACGGTAATTCTCCGTATCCTTCGCCAATACTCCGAGCGAACGCCCGTTCAGGAACAGCTCCGCCACATCGCAGTTGGTGAAGACGTATACCTTCTTGCGCTCGCCTTCGCTCCAGTTCCAGTGAAACTGTGAATTCATGTAGGCGTACGTTTCGCCGGCAGCGGGAACGGGTTGCCTGACGGCGAGGCGAACGAACGGCACATCGTCCCAGATGCTTCGGCGGAAGTAGTATTCTCCTCGCGGTGTGCCGACCGAATCGATGAGCCCGAACCCCCAACCGCGGCGCCCTCCCGCAAGCGCGGAGATATCGAACGTATTGCCTAGCGCGGAGTCCTCGCCGAGCACGTCGGCGCCTTCTCCCAAATAATCGATGCCGACCCACAGGAATTGGCCAATGACGTAGGGATTCTGCATAATACGCTTCCAATGCTCTGGCTCGAACTCAGTCTCTGAGCCGAGCAGAGCCCGATTCGGACGCTCGGCGTGTAAATGTTCGTAGTACGCGTCGCCTTCCCGGCTGGCGACATAGTTATACCCCGGCACGTCCACCAGATCCATGATGCCTTCCCGCAATCGCAGCAGGTGATTGCCTTCCGCGCATACGGTCACGGGCCGGGTGTCGTCCTCCTCCTTGCAAATCTCAACCATCCTGCGCAAGATTGGGATTCCTTCGTCGAAATAGAGATCCGGAATTTCGTTGCCCACGCTCCACATGATGACGCTCGGATGGTTGCGATCCCGCCGCAGCATCGCCCGAAGGTCTGTCTCGTACCATTGGTCGAAGTAAAGATAATATCCGTAGACGTTCTTGCCATACGGCGAGTCCGAATAACCACGGTCCCAGCCTAATCGCCATTCATCGAATGCTTCGTCCATGACCATCATCCCGAGGTAATCACACGCATGATAAAATTCCGTCGGAAAAGGGTGATGCGACGTGCGGACCGCATTGCAGCCGGCTTCCTTCAGCATGGCCAGCCTGTTCGCCCATGTAGGCGTCTGAACTGCCCCGCCGAAAATCGCCGCGTCCTGGTGCAGGCAGACGCCTTTGATTTTCATCTCGACTCCGTTCAGCTCGAAGCCGTTCCCGGCAGTAAACAATAACGTGCGAATGCCAAGCGGGGTCAGCGCATCGTCAGCCGGCTCGTTCTCGACGAACAGAACGGAGTGGACCCGGTACAGATTCGGCTGATCCGGACTCCAAAGAGCGGGTTTGGACACGCGCATCCGTTGCTCGAACCGATGTTTGCCGAACTGCGGCACGGTCATCTCAGACTCGGCTACGGCCACCTCGCGGTCTTCCGGATCGAGGATCGTCGTTCGTAATCGACAGTTTTTGCTAATCTCGTTATTCTTCGCCATTCCATTCCCTTGCCAGACAAAAGCGTTCCACTTCGTCTCGGGATAACGGCCCACGGAGATGTTCGTTGCAACCGAAATCACGGCGCCCCCGGAGTCGATGGACTCCGTTCTGGCGACTACGCCCCATACGTCAATGTGCAAGGGGGCTGTAACAATTAACTGCACGCGGCGAAACAGTCCGTTTCCTTGATAGGATCTGCCAAATGGCTGCAGAGAAGCGTCCACCTTGACCGCAAGGACGTTCTCCTCCCCGGCGGGACGAAGATGAGGTGTAAGATCAAACCAGAATGGCGTAAATGCGTAGGGATGCGTCCCCAGACAGCGGCCGTTCACCCACACCTCGGCGTTCATCGCGGCTCCATCGAACATCAGGTAACGTTTGCCGCCGACATGCCGCTGCGGAGAAGCGAACGACGTTCGGTACCACAAAACGCCCGAGCGAACGTACCCATTCGCCGGATAGGCGGCATTGAAATCCGACTCCGCCGAATCATCGTGCGGAAGCTGTACGATCTGCCATGCCGAGTCGTCATAGAAGGCAGCTTGCGCGCCTGAAGCGTCTCCCGCATGGCAGCGCCAATTTTCCATTAAAGATGTAATGCTGCGGTAATCGGTGCCGTCAAGCATCCGCTCCACGTACGAGATGGTCGGTTCTATTCTTCTATGTGTCATGTTCCACAAGACTCCTTCGCAAGGTCTCTCTCGTAATCTGCTTCTATTTCTTCATTATTCCATATCGGCGATCCGCACGAGATCCCGCTTCTGCGCGGAACGCTTCGCACCGGGAATGCAGGAGTAAGCGCTGATTTTTTACCCATACCTCCGCAGCCCGCCTCGGTAATCTGCAGTTGTCGTAATTCGCCTATCGTTAATCTCCTATGCCCGTTCCGCCAGTGAATGGGTCAAGCGTCTACCGCACTTTTTTCCAGCCTACTCCACATTCGCCAGGAAGCGATCTGCTCCATCCGCCAGCCAGATGTCCCCCGTCTGCCTGCCCGCTCCCGTATCGCGGATAAGATTGTCCTTCAGCTCATTGTCGACGGACCCAGCGTTCACGATGAATCCGAATCCGTCGTTATTCTCGATCACGTTGCGAAGCCACTTGTTGCGGTTCGCACCGTTGGATGCTTTCTCCGTGCGGTAATAAACGCCGCCATTCCCATTGCAGCTTATGACGTTATCGGCGAACCAATTGTCAGAGTCCTTATGTCCGATCGAGATGCCAGACACGGCGTTATGCTCCAGCACGTTGCGCTCGAACTCGCCGAACTGGACCCGCCAGCAGACGAACAGCCCCGCCGTGCCGTTGCCGCTGCACGTATTGTCCTTGACGCGAGAGGAGTACGAGCCGGAACCGGGATGCAGCCCCGATCCTTTGCAGCCTCGAACGTCGCAGTGAAGCACCGAGATATTCTCCGTAATCTGCCAACTGATGCCATCACCGTTGAAGTCGTGCACGAAGACGCGCTCGATCATGCAATCGCGTGCCTTCTTCAGATAGATCCCGCCCGCTCGGCAGCCGCCGATCGGCTCGTTGGCTGCCTTGTTACCGTCGATTGTAAGGTCGCGCACGCGAACCTGCTCGACATCCACCGCCTCGATAATCGAGCAGGCATTCGTTGCCATGCCGCCGTCGTCCGACCGGTAATCGCGCTCCAGGTGCCGGTCGAAGCGCAGCACATGGCCGTCCACCGCTGTAATGACCGCCGTGCTTTCATCCCAACCCCATTTTTGGGAGTCGTCGAAAATTTGCAGGCCCATCCCGACGCGGAAGCCGCTCGGGTCCGCCACCTCTACGCGCAGCTCGCCGTAGTCGGCGTCGACGATAAACGGGCTCTTGAAGCCATCCGTCTTACGCAGTACCGTCTCCGGTCCTGCGCCGGCCAGCGTGACCCGATCCGTCAACCGAATCGGTCCGTACACGTCATACACTCCCGGGTCCAGCCGCACGATGCCGCCGCCATGCCGGGTCGCTTCATCTACCGCCGATTGAACGGCCATAGACGTGAAGCCCGGATAGTTGCTTTGCGAACCTCCCGCAGTCACTTCGATCGTACGATTGCGCAGCATCGGATCTCTCATCCCCTACATCCTCTCGTTATGAAAATATCAATTGCAGCTCCGCAGGCCAAGGAGCCCCTGATCGAGCAAGTCGTAAGCTCCCGCCGCAGGCTGCCCTAGTATCGGCGCCATTTATCTCCGATTTCTTCGTTTACCAGAATAGCTCCTTGCGTCCCCGCAGCTTCGCGAGCGCTTCAACGAAGAAATAATCGCCATAGATCAGCGATTCGTCTACATACACGCCTCGCGAGTAATAACCTGTCGCATGCCGCAGAAGGCCTTCATGCTCGTCGCCCCATTCCGTATAGCGGTCGCACAGCGACCGGACGATCCGCTCGGCTGATATCCGGCACCAAGCGGCGTCTTCGACTCCCGCTCCTTCGCCTGCTTTCAACAACTCGGCCAGCTCCAGCAGACCGGACGCCACGATAGCCGCGGCGGACGAATCTCTCGGCATCAACTCCCGGCCAGCTTCCGGCAGGAAGAAATCCCAGTAAGGGACGGCGTCTTCCGGCAACCGTGCGACGAAGAACCGAGCGACCCGCAGCGCGGCTTCGCAATACCGCGCCTCGCCCGTGTACCGATAGCTGAGCGCGAAGCCGTACAGTGCCCAGGAAGCTCCGCGCGCCCAAGCGGAATCCGCCGCGTAGCCTTGCCCGGCCAGCGCCTCAATCGGCTTCCCTGTCTCCGGATCATAGCGGAAAATATGGCAGACCGAACCGTCTGGGCGAAGAAAATCGCGCAGTACGGAGTCGGCGTGCCGGATCGCGATATGCTTGTACCGCGGATCCTTGATCTCGCGACCGGCCCAATGCAGCAGCGGCAAATTCATCAGACAATCAATGATCGCCCAGCCAGTATGATCCTCTTCGTCCCAATTCGGCCAGGCACGGATGAACTCGCCTTGCGGATTGTACCTTCCGGCAAGGAGGTTGGCCGCGATGAGTGCATGCCGCTTCGCGTCCGCATCTCCCCCGCGCCCTGACGCTTCGGCCAGACGATGCTGGGCAACGCTGCTCAAGCTGAACATGAAGCCGACGTCGTGATGCAGCAGGTCGTAGGTCTGCAGCGTATCCGCCAGCTGCCGTTCGCACGCTTCGGCGACTCGTCGCAGTTCCTCATCACCGTTCTCGCGGTACACAAGCCACAACAGTCCCGGCCAAAAGCCGGCGACCCAGTCATGCTCAGGTCCCCTGACATAACGTCCGTCTTTCGTCCCGTTCGGAAAGGCGACTCCGATCGTCCGGGCGCTCCGGCTGATTTTCACTTCCGCCCTGCTCCAAGCCTCTTCCGCCCAAACCAAATCCAATTCCACGCCAGGGTTCAACTTCTGCTCCGTCATGCTTCCATCCCTCCCGCAGTTACCCGTGAATGTCGCCAATACGTTTCGAATCCATCCAACGATCCATGCGCAGCACCGGCCGAATGGACTCCGTGCCAAGCAGCGCTTGATCTTCCTTGCCTACTGCGATGATTATATTAATTTCTCTGGCTTTGCCGTATTCGTATTTATTATAAAATCGCTGAACTGCCGTACCTATAGTAATGTTTATTGAATCGCTGTCTTTTCATATCCTTTTAACGGGCTTTGAAACAAACGTGGGCTTGCGTATTGGCGGGAGATAACCTCCCGATAATCGCAAGCCCGCGTTTGTTTTTCTAGTGAATCTTATCCTTTACAGCCAGATCGAACAAAGCCCCTTCGTTGAACCATGCCGGCGTGATCCCCTGCTCCATCTTCACAGCCACCAGCCGTTGTCTTTCTCCTCCAACGTTTCCCCGGTAACCTGGTTCCAAACGAATGTCGTCTCTTCTCCGTTCAGCAGCCAGCGGCTCGGGCATGTCGTGTGCAGCCAATCGAGTGGTTCCGCCGCCGGCCGTTCGACTGCCGCCAGTTCGAATGCCCGCCGAAGCTCGGCCTCCTGCTCCTTCGTCAAGACGGACGGATCCGCCGAGACGAACAGCGGCGTGCCGCTGCCAGCCAGCAAGCGAAGCCACTCGCGATTCAGCTCCCATGGCACGTCGGCCGTGAGACCGACGCAATCCGCGTCATGGCTGAAAAACGTTCCGTGCTGCGGCATTCGGAAGCCGAGCGTATTGACGCCCATATAGCGCGTCCTCTCCCACCACTTGCCGCTCGTATCGTCACCGGTCCGCTGAATTGAGAACAAGCCTGCCGCCAGATGGCCAAGCGTATTGCAGCCGATCACGTCTGCCTCACCAGCGGCTTCCGCAATCGTCCGGTACAGCTCCAACGTGAGCTCCGCGGTCGTCCTCGATCGGTCCCGGAACGGGTGCGGCAGCGCGTGCGGCCTGGAACGCATCGTGAATCCCCATTGGCCAAGCAGGTCGTACGTCGTAAAATCGTGCTTCAACAGTTCGAAGCCCCATCCGACCATCGTACGGACCGCCTCACGGATCGACTCGAGCGCTCCGGAAACGGTCGGGTCGAGCACATGGCCACCGCTCGACGAATAGCGAATCCATTCTGCCGGCACCTCCTCCGCTGTCAGAAGCGGCCTGCACCAAAGTCCAGGCTTGACGTTAATCTCCTTCATCTCCCAAGCCAGCCGCTCCATATCGGGGAACTTACCGTTACCCGTCCAAGGCCCGCCATTGCAGGCTCCCCCTCCGCTTTTCGACTGCCAGCCGTCATCGATGACCATATAGGGTCGATTCCCTGCGTTCGCGGACAACGAAGACATGAATCTCGAATCCTCGAGAATTTCCCGGTGTGAGCTGTTGCCATAGGCGTAGTACCAGTTGTTTCCGCCATAGACCGGCTGCTTCGGCATTCGGGGATGGTCGCACAGAAGCGAGCAGAACCGTCGCGCCGCCACAATGGGCCGTTCTCCCTCCGTTCCTGGATCCGTGACGATCTCGGCGATTGGCAGTATGCGATTGCCTAGGAGAACGCCTTCGCTGCCGCAGGAGACGTCGGCAGTCAACGTCAGACCATCGGGATCAAGCTGCCAGAAGCAGAACGCTCCCGCTCCCGTTTTCACCCCGCAGCCTGCCGTCCGGACACCGTCATGAGCCAGGAAATACCAAGGCAGGACCCTTTCGGGCACCAGCCCCCTCCATTCCAAATCGCCGTATGCCCGCTCCCAATGATCCCCCAGAACAAGCCAATTCCCTTCGACTCGCTCATCCCACCGGAGCTTGACGGCTCTCGGCCCAGCCACCGGCGCCTCCAAAGTCACTGCTATGAGGCCATCATCGTTCGTCAGACGAACCGTAACCCCTTCAGACTCCCATGTTCCGGGCTGAACCTGCGTTAGCGCCCGCCATCCGGAGTCCAGACGAACGAACACGGCGGAAGGGCTCTCCATTCTTTTAAACAAATTCACGGCCTTGACCTCCTTCAAATGTTGCGCAACTGCTCGCAAAAGCGAATAATAGTAACGTATCCCAAAAGTATAAACGGCTTCGGTAACAGTCGTTAGGGCGAAAAGGGTCCGATCGGGGAGCAAGGTTAACCAACTGGGACATGATTCGGATCGAAGGAGGTATTGCAATGGCAGATCACCATTGGGAGGACTATGTGCCTTTTCCAAACAGCAAATCGGAAGCGTACCTATATGGAGCCCACTCCGCCGCCGTCCCTGCGGGATGGGCCTGCGGTAGGCACCTGCATCACCTAATGTTCGAGCTCAACCTCGTTCTCGAAGGGACACAACTGACCGAAATCAGCGGAATCCCCTACCGCCAGGAAGCAGGAGACCTCCTTCTCGTGCCCCCGATGCGACTACACTCGTTCCGATCCGAAGCACCGCTCCGCTATTTCGTCCTTCATGTGCAAATCGACGACCCTGCCTTCCTGCAACGGTTGGCCGAATCCGGCCTGCTGCTCATTGATCGCGGCCACCCATTGAACCGCAAGCTGGTCGCAGCCGTGCAGGCCCTCCGGGAGCGCATGACGCAGGGGGCCTCCCGAATCCGGCTCTATCGATCGCTGTACGAGATGCTCGATCTCCTAGAGAGCGAGCTCAACCGCATCTTGCCGGTACCTGGCGCTTCGAAGGAAAACCTTTCCCTTCCCGCTCGAATCGCGAGGGAGATCGAAGCGTTCGTCGCCGTCCAAGTGGACGAGGACCGGGAGAAAGAAGAGAATTGGATGGAATCCATCGCGCGCCGGCTCGGCTACAGCCGCAGGCATTGCTACCGGGCATTCATGGGCACGTTCCGGATGTCCCCGCGCGATTACTTGTTCGTGCTGCGACAGCAAGAAGCGATGCACCTTCTGCTCAGCGGAGGGGATTCTCTGGAGCGAATCGCCCTCCGTATCGGTTACGATAATGTTCAGAGCTTCATCCGGCAGTTCTCAAAGTGGACGGGGACGACTCCCGGCCAGTTCCGCAAACAGAAGCGGGACGAGCTTGTCTATTTGACGCGTTTGGAAGTCCGTTAATATTTCTGAAGCAAGCTCCTAGAGAGCATTCCCTTTCTAAGAGAGATTGATATAGTTAGGAGACCCGTTGCGAGATGCGATGCCATCCATGGACGGCTGGGGTAAAAGGAAACCGGTCGTCCTGGGGACGACCGGTTTTTGGTTTAGATAAAAATATCAAGAATATCTACTCCAACAAGGGGAATTCCAATTAACAAAAAGAAAGCACCAAATATTCGATGAAGGAGAATGACAAACTTGTTAGGTTCTGAAGTAGCAAAAACAAATTTACCATCTTTCTTTATTATCATGAATTCAGTAAGATACAATACCTTCTTCGGCCAAAATACATTCACTGCGCCCACAGTTGCAACAATTAATCCGATCATGCAGTTCTCCTATTCTAATCATGTTCATTCAACTCTTTTAAAGTAAAATTAATATCACAATCCCAGCATTTAAAAAAATAACACCACTGATCCGAACTATTTTCAAACGATGCTTTTTCGCCATAGATTGAAGTGATCTAATGTCTTCCCAGCCATTACTGCCGTCATTGATCATATTGGATGTCCCGAATCTCCAGATCAATTTAGGAAAGATTAAAAGTATAATCGCAATAAGTAACAGAACGATGGCTGTAACCACCTCTTGAACCCACCTCTTTTATACATCTCAAAGTTTCCTCTCTTTTTCTTTCCAGTTCATGCTGCCAAATATAAGTCCAATAGCGATTCCAGCGACATAATCATAATAATCCCAAGGTCTATGAAAAATTTGCTTCGCAATGAGCATGAAGAAGGTGTAGGAAATCTGGCCAGCTATTGCTTTTCGAAAAAGATACTTATATTTTTCACGCCTCAAGTCACTAGCCCCCAATACTAGCCTCCTCCTAACCTCCTATTACTACATTAATGAGTTCTAAAATCATATTTCTCATACGGTAAATTTAATTCATGCCCGTTAATTTCTACCGTATCATTATCAATCCAGACCATTTTTGCGGATTGCTCATGGTAATTCCAATAAATATTTTTAACTCTATGTGTATTTGTATTAGTAACCAACTCTACTCTTACCGCAAAATCGGTCGTCGCCCCACCATTAGACAAATAAGCTTTAATTGTATAGTGTCCGTCCGGAGAGCTCGATTGCGAGATAAACTCACCCTTCGGCAGTCTATTTATATCCCAAAATGTCCAATAGACCCCATATCCAATGAAACATATGACTAGAAAAATAATAGAAAACAGCACTACACGCACTTTTCGTTTGGTCCGTTGCATTTCAAGTTTTACAGCTTCATCATCGAAATAATCCATGTTTCCTCCGGATTTCTATATAGAATCATAGGCATCTCCTAAAGCTTCAAAATCATCCTCCACCCAATAAAGATACTGGCCCTTGCTCTCTAGCAATTGACGAAGTAGATCAGTAAAAGAATTCGCAATGATTGCATTTGAACCAGCAACTCCGTGAACTTCGTAAAAGCTGTCGTAACATTTCCCACATCGTCCATAGGATAAATCAATCGTAATATACTGAGAACTTCCATCCGTCCCTATAACATACCAATCGGAAGACCTATCATACTCACATAGCTCACCAACAATAACCGGATTAGCTAATACAAAATCATTCGGCTGCACAATCGTCATCGCATAAGAGGCGGATTCAAATAATGTGATACCACCACATAGTTCATAAAATCTACGAAGGTCAGCTGGTAGGATATGATTATAATTGAAAAGTATCGGCTGATTTGATGGAGGTAATACTTTACAATCTTCTATACGCTTTATATCCTCAATTAGTTCATTAATCAATAATGTCACATCCTTTATCTGTAATTCAGTTTACAATAACTAACTACACTTAGGGACAAAAAAAGACGGCACCAATTCTTTCTGGCACCATCTTAAAAGTAAAAGTTTATGAATAGAAAATCACCTTGTTCAATCAAAGCGATTATTCAAACACCGTAATCATCCCCGTCATCCCCGGGGAATGATCTTTGAAGCCAAACTGCTCGTAAAACTTATCATTGCCATGAGAAGCAAATAGTCCAACAAAGGCGAGCCCATCCTTATGGCGGCGCTCCTTTATATAATCCAGTAGGCGCTCTACAATTAGCTTTCCTAGACCATTTTTCTGATGCTCAGGCGAAATCGCCACGTCCTGGATATAGAAGTACATGGCTCCGTCGCCAACAATCCGTCCCATGCCAACAACCTCTTCCTTACATACAACAACGACACCGTAGAGAGAATTGTCAATCGATTGCTTAGACATTTCTATATTAATGTTTCCCCACCCGACAGTTTCCCATAAAGTCTTGTGTTCGACTACAGTAGGGAAACGCTCAATGATTTCATATTTGTTTTTTGTCATATTTACCACCCTCATCAAATGAATTGGTGGCTGTCCTAAACAACCACCTGTTATGATTGGATCCCGCGGTTATACTCCATGTTTTTCATCTCCCGTCAATATTCCTTAAGACACTTTACTTTAATATTAAGTAGAAAGAAACCTCTGGCGGTTACTAACTATTTCTTCAGTATGTGAACCCCTACACCGTATCTACTCTCTCCATTATTAATACTCCAATCATAATCACCCACAGGCAAGTTTTCAGGAATCGTCCCTGTCGCTTGCCATTCACCTTCATTCACCACTACACTCAATGTGAAGCCTTATGAAGCGCCTGCTGAACTGAAGCAAGGCGATGAATTTACGACGAGCCACTCCAAATACCCTTCTTTTACAAAGTCAAAGAGTTTCTCTGATTCGGCGAAATAGTCACCTTTATCCGGGTCAGAGACCCAAATCATATGTTTTACCGGTGTACATGAAGTTTCTGTACTACCTTTCTCAACAATTTTGCTTGTACAATGCCATGCTGGACGGATTTGCAGGATGTCATGATTCGTATACTCTAAATTAACAGCCATACTGCGTTCCATCATCGGTGAAGTTAATCCTCGTCCATCATTGGACTTTGCCTCGTCTAACCATTTCAAAAGCTGAGCAATTTGGTCCTGATCTCTTGAACCAATAAGTGGTTTACTTACATATACGGAAGGAATCGGCCAAGACATATAGACCCATTGTACGTCGTTATCCGATGCAGAAGGCTTATCTGTTGAATCCGTCGCAGCTGCAACAACAGGTGCAAGTGCATGATTCTCATGACGTTGTAAAACAAGCAGCAAAACTGTAGCAATCAAACAACAAGCTACGACTACCCTTATAGGCTTTATCACAGCAAGTATTCCTCCTTTGATTCCAATCTACAGTCCAATTTCTCTTTCTCTCCGGAGATCTGCACTCGAAGGTAGAGTTTGTCTTATCCAGCTGAACACCTGATAAGCCCCATAGCTCTGCAACAAAATGAGTACTGGTATAAAATCCAGCCGATAACGTGGTTGATTTTCCACCAACAAATGTGCGCCTATGTAGAAAAGCAATAAACCCAAATACAACAATGCCTCGTTCCCCTTGCCTGTTCGCCATAAAGCCATCATGCTAATAACACCAAATGCGCACATCAACACATACATAGGGCCTTCCCATCGTTGCATTTTTTGTTCCAGCTCCCAGTTGTCCAATCCCCGCAAGCTCCAATAGGCGGCTGAATCCGATGAACCCCACATGATGGAAAGCTTTCTGCCGAGGAGTGCCGCGACTTCTGACTTATCTTCCAGACGCTCTTTAATCTTAATAAGCTCCGCTTGATAGCGCTCTTCCCCATATGGATATTGGTTTACATAATTCGCATCTTCTTTATTCCAACTGCCGTTCGTTTCAGCATTTAAACCAACCATGAACTTCCAATATTTTTCTCCCTCAAATAAGGAATGCTGGGTGACACCGGAAGAGATCAGCGATGTACTAGCAAGCAGCTGCACCAAATAATATGCAATAATCACACCACCAAGCTTGCCCGCCATCACACCTGCCTGCCTCTTAGCGGAACCACGCCACAGCTGCCATAACATCGGCAAGACAAATAAAGCAGCCCCCGCCAAGTAGACAATTCCTATTGGCCGCATGAGATTCCCAAGTCCGATAGCTAACCCCGCAAGCAGCCAATGGATGAACGAGTCCCTAACTCTCAGCAGTAAGAGACATCCTAGCATAAACAGAAACACCGATATATGCTGATTCGTTAATACCGAGCACATAAGTATATTCGGTATATAAAAGAGATAAATAAGTGCAGCAACTCTACCGTAATTCTCGTTATTAAATACCTTTTTAGCCGAATAATAGAGAATGGCAGCTGTCCCAATGCTGAACAGAACGTTAAACAACTTGAGTACAATCAGGTGATTGCCAAACAGTTTAATCACCGCAGCCTCATAAATCGTAAATCCATGCTGGTAAGGAAAGCTGATATAGTAAGGCGAATCGCTATAGGCAAAGTTCCCCGAAGCCGCCTCTTGAGCCGCATTGTACATGAAAAGAAAATCTGATTCCGGTAAGGCCGGATTCCATAGGATCCAAGCTACGCGGCAGGCTAAACCAAGCGTTAGAAAAACAATCAGAAACATTTTTCTGCTCAAATGTTGGGTTGCCCAATAAATCACGAATACAACGACAATAAAAGTTACAGCAAGTGCCGCGAGCATCTTCCATACGGATTCATAGATACTCATTGTATTTGCAAATGAAGAGACCAGAATGGTCAGAAAAAATAGCCCGCCTGCTGTAGAAAGGATACGTGTGCGAAAAGTCATAATTACTCCTTATCTCATTTATGATTATCCGAGTATGTTACCATATTTTGCTTCTCGTGAGTATGATTGTAACGAACTACTTTCATTAGGATGCCGGAAAGGCATCCATGCAAGAACATGATTTTTTAAACGTTTTCGTTACTTTTGCCTATACCATCCGCTAATCTCTCTCATACGCTATACGGTACCTGCCTAAACTCAACTATCACCATTTACTTATAGGGAGATGGACACGTGAAATCAAAGACGGGGCTTACCGGGCGAGTAATTTTTAAAGGAGATCCAGGTTATAATGCGGCGCGTAAAAACTGGGATCCTCATACAGACAGATTCCCGAAGGTATTTGTTTTTGCCCAAAGAACACAAGACGTAGCAAACGCGATCAAATGGGCTCGTAAGAACAATGTCCCTATTCGGCCAAGAAGCGGCAGACATGCTCTGGAGACCAATCTTTCACAGGTTAACGGCGGCATCGTCATTGATGTCAGTGAAATGAAGAAAATTACTTTGAATAAAAAATGCAGAACTGCTGTGGTAGAGTCCGGTAATCAAGTAGGCAGAATTGTTGATACGCTTGCGCGGCAAGGGTTTATAGCTCCCTTTGGCGACAGTCCCTCTGTTGGGATCGGCGGCATCACAACTGGCGGGGGCATCGGTCCGCTGCAACGGACGACTGGTCTAATCTGCGATAATCTTATTGCGGTGGAAATGGTTGATGCGAAGGGCCGAGTGATTCGCGCGAGCAAAAAACGCAATTCCGATCTTCTATGGGCTACCCGCGGGGGAGGCGGCGGTAACTTTGGCGTATATACCAAATATAAATTCAAAGTGCTGCGTGCTCCAGCCAAGGCTACCGTATTCAGCGTTACCTGGCCATGGAACCAGTTCGAAGCAGTCGTCAAGAAATGGCAAAGGTGGGCTCCTGGCACCAGCACCAAACTAGGCAGCGAGTTAACCGTCGGTCCAAAAAAAGGCGGCAATGTAAGTATGCTTGGGCTGTTCCTGGGATCTAAAACAGAAGCTCTTCGCTTCTTAAAGCCTATCCTAAGCGTTGGAACACCTACGCCAACAATCAAGTATCTCCCTTACCTTGAAGCCACTAAGTTTTTACTTGCTCCTGACCCTGTACTTACTCAAAAGTACAGCAACCAATTCTCAAGCGGTTTTGGATATCATCCATTCCCTGATAAAGCCTTTAAACCTATGCGTAAGTTCTTGGAGAAGGCTGAGGGAGGAACTCCAGCCGGGTTCTACTTCCTCAACTGGGGTGGAGCTGTAAGCAAACTTGCCCCTAGGGCTACCGCATTCTATTGGCGTAACGCGAAGTTCTATGTGGAATGGAACAGCTCATGGGTTAAGCCATCTCATGCTGCCAGAAATATCGCCCTAACTCGCAATACACGCAAGAAGCTGCAGCCTTATATCGTAGGATCGTATATCAACGTGCCTGACCAAGGCATCAAATGCTCCGGTCCGGTCTACTATGGGAAGAACTATCCTAGACTGCGCAGGGTAAAAGCGAAGTATGATCCGCAGAATGTGTTTAACAACCCGCAAAGTATTCCTCCTGCAAAATAACAAAAACAGCGGCCCGACTAGAATTAGTCGGCCGCTGTTTTTTTGTGCTGCGTTAGTTCCATTAATCCGTATTATTCCGGATGATAATGATTACTTTAATTTTTGTTATATTTTTAGCATTCCTAGGCTTTACCTTAATGCTGACTGTCGCTTCTTCTGAAGTCAACTCTCCATTACTCACCGTAAAGGTAAAGCTGTCCTTACCGGTATAACCAGCAGCTGGCTTGTACGTATAAGCTCCAGTAGCGGCATTCACTTTTACCGTGCCATGCTTAGGCTTTGTTGCTATGGCAAAAGTCAGCGTCGCCCCTGGATCCACATCCGTTCCGCTTAATGTACCCTTTAATGCTTTGCCCTTCTTGGTCGAAGCCCTTGCATCATTTGCTATTGGAGCATGGCTATCAGAGTTAACCATTATGGTTACTGTTGCAGGCGCTGATATGCTGGATCCATCACTTACCGAGAATGTGAAGCTGTCCTGTCCGGTAAAGTCAGCTACAGGTGTATAAATATATGCCCCTGTTTCCGTATTTATTGTCAAGTTACCGTGTGCTGGATCTGAGACTTTCATGAACGTTAAAGCATCTCCATCTAGATCAGTCCCGCTTAGAACCCCTTCCAACACAGTATCTGCCTTCACCGTCGCTTCTGCTGGATTGGCTTCGGGTGGATCGTTCAAGGCAGTTACCGTAATCTTAATGGTCGCAGGTGTAGAATAAACCACTCCATCGTATACCTTAAAAGTAAAGCTATCCGAACCGCTATATCCTGGATTTGGCGTATAGGCATAGTCACCTGTAGAGCTGTTAAGTGATAAAAGCCCATTAACCGGAGCTGTTGCTACCGAATAAGTTAATGTCGTTCCCGCATCCAGATCAAGTCCGACAAGCTTACCAACTATTTTGGTATCTTCAATAGTAGAAACAGATCTGGCAACTCCCCATGGCACATCATTGATGGAGTTTATTGTAATCGAAACAGTCGCTGCAGCCGATAAAGCTGTACCATCCTTAGCTATAAAAGAAAAGCTGTCACTTCCGTAATAATTCGGCAGAGGCAAATAGGAATATGTACCATTAGATTTAAACTCAATGGAGCCGTGAGATGGTCCAACTGCTACTTCAAACGTTAACGGATCACCATCTGGATCAGAACCATAAACCTGACCTTTCAATAAAGTATCTTCATCAATGGTTTCACTTGCCGGTGTTGCGGTTGGCGCACTACCCGCAATTGTTTCTTGCACGGTCTCCTCGGCTGCAAAGGCGTTCTTGCTCTGCAAAGTGAAGCCTCCTGTAAGCAGCAAGGCGCTGAATATGAACAGATAAGCAATGTTTCGGATAGAGCTTTTCATAATCTCTTTCACTCCTCTCTTGACTCACAATTATTCTAGAAGATTATTCCATTTCATTCGTGAGCCATTTGCCGCAATTCAGTGATTCAGCAGACACAAAAAAAGCAGCCTCCCGGCTGCTTCGGATGGACTATGTCCACTACTGCGTTTATGTGCTTTGTTTATATCCCTCAATTTTTAAAACTCCGCTCCCCGAGCCTTCGCAAAAATCATCGTATCCCTAAGCGAGCCGTCATTTGCACATTTGTCATTTCTCAGGATACCTTCCAGCGTAAAGCCTGCCCGTTCAGCCACTTTGGCGCTCCGCTGATTGCGGGCATCACATAGAATCTCAATCCGGTTCGCCTCTAGAACATGGATAGCAAAATTCGTAATCGCATCTACCGCTTCCGTTATGTAGCCTTGTCCTGCATAGGACGTACGTGCCCAATAACCAATCTCGAATGAACGTGCCTGCCAATCCATCCGGTGAAGACCGCTGCTGCCAACAAGCTGTCCTGTTTCTTTATGAATAAGAAGAAGACGTAAATCTGTCCGCGCCAGATATTCCAGCCGTGATTTGCGTATGGTAATCTCAGACTCTTCTATAGTAGGAGCTGATTTCGCCCAAGGCATCCATGGCCACAGCTCTTCCCTGCTTTCAATAACCGCCTCATTAACTGCTGCACCGTCTCCGTATAATGGAGCACGAATAATAAGTCTAGCACTTTCGAAACTTTCAGGTATTGATAGTAAAATCGGATTAAATAGGCTCATTTATTCCTCTCCTTTATTACTTGGATATATGCTGCATCCTTGCATCAGCAAACGCGGAGGAACCGGAGTTGAGAAGGTAAAATCGCTGAATTGGCTATGTTCACACCATTATAGGTCCTGCTATTCTTAGACGCAATAGCTCCTTTTTGCGCCACTTGCCCCCTATTCCAGCGAATATACACAGCACATTTAAAAACACAGCATAAAAAACAGGTTGAACCCAAGATGGATCCAACCTTTTACAATTATCTATTAGCTTCTAACCTCGAGCCGTCCTTTGAAAAACAGCTCCGAAGCTTCGGTATCGTCCAATTCGCCATCCAGAATTCGCTTGACGTCCTCCAGCGTATCGTAGAGCGGCAGCCACTCTCCAGGTTTCTGCGTATACGGCTCGGAGACAAAAAACGGCTGTGCTAGATAGGATTCCAGTCTTTCTCCACGGTTATATAACTGCACATCAGAGTCCGCTATTTTCTCAATACCATGTACACTCACAAGTGATCTTAATTCCCGATAACGACGAAGCAGCTTCCTTGCACGTTGTTGTATGGTAAGGTGTACAGCATCTAGATAAGAGCCTTCCAAAATGGTTGAGGTAGAAACAATAGGATCAATAGCAGGATAAATACCGCGGCTGATTAAATCCGTATCAAAACGCAAGAGCGTATCTAGCGGGCCATATGCATCTGTTGCTGATCCATCCGCAGCCTCATATGCCATATCGACTAATGCAACTGTGATTGGTCTTGCCCCTGCTTCCTTCAAGCTGTCCCTTAAAATCAATAATTCACCCGATAGAACCGTACTGCGGTCAACACCAAGCAAAATATCCTTCTCTTCACGAAGATTTACGATCTGTTTGTACACTTCATCTCTAGTCGAGAGAACAAATTCAGATTGTTCTTTCACATGGTTAATTCCCGGTGCATCCGTGCCAGGATCCCAGAAAATCGTTGCATATCCACGTTTGTTCAGTCGATGCATAAACTCCGCAAGTAAGACAAGCTGCCCCATATTTGGCCTTGCTACAAAACCAACCGTTCCGCCTCGCACGACCGGTGCCATTAAATCCAGCGCCTTAATTCCGGTTTCAATCATCCTCATCCCGCTCCCTCTAATAATGAGTTCATCAAGACTACATCCTGCTAATGTTGCTAAAGCGACCAACGTTCGAACTTCTGCACGGCCAACAGGAATCTTCCCTGTGCAAAGATTAGAAACGGTTGCTGCTCTTAGACCAGCTGCCCGTGCCGCTGAGGTGAGATTCGGAACACGACGACGTAATAACGGAACGTTAAGCTGTAACTCTTCGTCCATTTTTTAACATCTCCTTACTCTATATAGTAATCAGAGTTACTCTAAAGCGCAACTACAACTTGTAAAATATTGTGAACATCAATTGAACACCTTACTCTCCAACTGCCTTTTTTTAACAAGCCATTTCCTAGCATTTATGCTACGATAGGGTTTGAATTGGTAGAGTACATATTCGATTGGAGGCGCTTTCAAAGATGAGTCAAGAACAAGTGGCTGAAGGATATTTTGGAGAGTTTGGGGGCAGCTTTGTTCCACCTGAGCTGAAAGAAGTACTAGACTATTTAAGTACGCAGTTCAACAAGTTTAAGGACGACCCAGAATTTAAAGAAGAACTCGAATACTACCTCAAAGAATATGTTGGCCGCGAGAATCCGCTGACTTACGCCGAACAATTAACGGACGCTTGGGGCGGAGCGAAAATCTACCTGAAGCGCGAAGACCTGAACCATACCGGTGCACATAAAATCAACAACGTTGTTGGGCAAATTTTGCTTGCTAAACGTATGGGTGCCAAACGTGTGATTGCCGAGACTGGAGCTGGCCAGCATGGTGTTGCAACGGCAACGGCTTGCGCCATGTTCAACATGGACTGCGTCATCTACATGGGTGCAGAAGATACTCGCCGCCAAGCGCTGAACGTATTCCGTATGGAGCTGCTTGGAGCAACCGTTATACCTGTAGACAAAGGCCAAGGCCGCTTGAAGGATGCAGTAGACGAAGCGCTGAATGATCTCGTTGAAAACTATAAAAATACATTCTATCTCCTTGGCTCGGCCGTAGGACCACATCCTTTCCCTACGATGGTTAAGCATTTCCAATCGATTATTAGTGAAGAATCGAAGCGTCAGATTTTGGCCAAAGAGGGTCGTCTCCCTGACGCCGTTATCGCCTGCGCAGGCGGCGGAAGCAATGCCATTGGCGCATTTGCTCATTACATAGATGAACCATCCGTACGCCTCATTGGTGTTGAACCGGATCAAGCTCCAACGTTGACTGAAGGCGTGCCGGGCATTATCCACGGCTTCAAGTGCCTCGTTCTGCTTGATGAAGAAGGTAATCCAAGAAAAACATACTCCATCGCTGCTGGACTCGACTATCCAGGTATTGGACCGGAGCACAGCCATCTGAAAGTTAGCGGACGTGCAGAATACGTAACAATCAGCAATGAAGAAGTACTCGCAGCATTCCAGGAACTGTCCCGTACAGAAGGCATTATCCCAGCGCTCGAAAGCGCACATGCAGTTGCTCATGCGAAAAAGCTTGCGCCTACGATGACCAAGGATCAGATCATCATTGTCAATTTATCCGGCCGCGGCGACAAAGACGTTGAGCAAGTGTTCCACATGCTGAATAGATAAGATGGATCGTATAGCAGCTTCTGCCCATCGGCAGGGCTGCTTTTTTTTGGCTGCCGTGAAGCGTATACTGTAACTAAGCTTTAGTTATTGAGACCATGCTTACGAAGCATGAATCATTACGATTGGCCTCTATAAGGCCAATTGGGTAACAATTCATTTAAGGAGGTACATATCGCATGAGTTATGAATCGTATTTTAAAGAATTAAGAGAACAGCAGCTGGGGGAGCTTAAAGAGTTTTTAACTATTCCGAGCATTTCAGCACTGTCTGAGCATAAGCAGGACATGATCAAAGCCGCTGAGTGGGTGGCTGGCAAGCTTGAGCAAGCTGGACTCGACAACGTGAAAATTCATCAAACAGCCGGACATCCAATCGTTTATGCCGAGCATCTGCATGCTCCTGGCAAACCAACTGTATTAATTTACGGCCACTACGATGTGCAGCCGGTTGATCCACTCAACTTGTGGGAGACGCCGCCATTTGAGCCAACGGAACGCAACGGTAAGCTGTATGCACGTGGAGCAACAGACGATAAAGGTCAGATTTTCCTGCATATCAAGGCGATTGAAGCACTGTTGAAACAGGAGCAACAGCTGCCTGTAAACGTGAAGTTCTGTATCGAAGGCGAAGAGGAAATCTCAAGCCCAAGTCTGTTAACGTTCCTGCAAGAGCAGCAAGATAAGCTGTCAACGGACGCTGTACTGATCTCGGATACTTCTCTCATTGAAAAAGGTAAGCCGGCCATCTCCATTGGCCTGCGTGGACTGTGCTCGCTGGAGCTGACCATCAACGCTTCGAATACAGACCTTCATTCTGGCACTTATGGCGGCGGCGTTCCGAATGCGCTTCATGCTATGGTTGAGCTTCTTGCTTCTCTTCATGATAAGCAGGGTCGTATTACGGTTGAAGGCTTCTATGAAGGCGTGCCTGAATTGACGCCTGATATGCGGGCAGAATTCGAGAAGCAGAACTTCAATGAAGAACAGCTCAAGCAAACGCTTGGCCTTAGCACCACATATGGTGAAGAAGGCTACTCCTTTGTGGAACGTACTGGCGCCCGTCCAACCCTTGAATTGAACGGCGTATACGGCGGCTTCCAAGGCGAAGGCACAAAGACAGTAATCCCGAAAGAAGCACATGCCAAAATCACCTGCCGCCTTGTTGGACAGCAGGATCCACAGGTTACTCTTGATCGCATCATTGCGCATCTTCATGCCAATGTTCAGCCAGGTGTAACGTTGAAAGTGAAGCCAGGCGAAAAAGCCCGCGCCTTCGATATGGATCCATCCATTCCGCTTCTCCAAACAGCTGCGGATGCGTATGAAGCTGTCTACGGCACTCGTGCACTCTTCACAAAAGACGGCGGCTCGATTCCAATTGTGGAGACGTTCTCCCGTCTTCTGTCTGCACCTGTTATTATGATGGGCTTTGGTCTGCCGGATGAGAACCTCCATGCTCCTAACGAACACTTTAATCTGGAGAACTTTGATAAAGGGTTGCTCACGATTGTCGAGTTCTTGAAAAGAGTTGGCTAGGGATTATTGATAAACGTTGGTTGAGGGATGTATCTCCTTCCGGCCCACACTCAACGAGATTTCACATATACTGCTCCTACTAAAATGAAATGCCGCCCCATTAATCAATGGGACGGCATTTTTATTAAGGCGAGCATGCTTAACAATGCACCATATCGTTAAGCTGGCTAAAACCAAGTATAAGCTGTACCTTGACGATGTGCTACATCGTTAAGGCCTGTCCAAACTAGGCTATTCGAGCCTAAAATGAGCTAAATCCTTGTTCTTTACGATGTGCGGCAACGTTAAGCATACTTATAAATCACTTTAAATGGGTCTTAACGATGTGCGATATCGCTAAGGCTATTTCAACTTCTTAATCGCTGCCCATTCTTCTTCCGTATAGCTGAAAGATACAAACATCGCGTTATGTACATACATAGCAGTTTCCTTCATCCCGTAGGTGAGATCTTTGGACTGCTCCTCCTGGAATTGCTCCAGCCCTTTCTTCCTTTCATCATCAGATGTATATAGATAAACTTTGAGTCCTTCTTCTCGTAAATCTTCATCTGTATGCAGAATTAAAGCAGGAGCGGTGCCATTATACACAACACTCTTTTTCACCTCAGAGGGGCCAAGTTGTTCCGTGTATTTCACGCCAGCTTTAGTAAAGGATGATTCAATATCGTTTATCGTGAGGTTATGGGATTCTGAACAACCTGACAAGAGAAAGAGCAAACCTATTGCACCATTCGAGTATCTCACCAACAATCATCTCCCAGCCCACTAACATCAGCTTCTTTGATGAGCAATGACGACTGTTGAATAGAGCTTGTTGCATCTTTTACAAAACAAACAAAAATGGCGTACAAATTGATCATCAATTCGTACGCCATTCCATTTATTCAAATGCTGGCAATGCAATATCGCTGTAGTTGTCTTCGAGGAATTTCTTCACCTCTGGACCAGTCATACGTTCAGCAAGCTTCTGGATCGGAGCAGAATCCACATTGTCTTCACGTGCTACCAACGTGATGACGAAGTCGGAGTCTTTACCTTCCGTAATAAGCGCATCATTCTTTGGTGTAAGCCCCAGCGGCTTCGCGTATGCCGGAGTCATGAGGACCATATCGACATCTTCGATAACACGGGCCAACATGAGCAGATCGACTTCCTGGAACTTATACTTATGCGAATTCTCAACAATGTCGGCCTGTGTTGCTTTGATGCCAACGCCTTCTTTCAGCTTAAGCAAGCCGTTGTTCTCCAGCATAACAAGCGAGCGTCCGATATTGGACGGGTCGTTTGCAATCGCGATTGTTGCACCTTCTGGAAGCTCCTCGATTTTTTTATACTTTTTCGAATAGCCGCCATATACCGCATTATAGATCGCTTTGACCGGCACCAGCGTGCCTTTGTTTGTAGCGTTGAAATCATTCATATACGGAACATGCTGGAAGAAGTTCGCGTCTACCTCTTTATGTTGAAGGGCTGTGTTTGGCTGAACGTTATCCGACAGCGTCACAATCTCCAGGTTAATACCGTCTTCTTTCAGTAAAGGCTTCACCAGCTCCAGGATTTCACTCATCGGCGGAATAAGCACCGCTACCTTCAGGTTTACTTCCTGCCCATCTTTTCCTTCGTTTGCTGCTTGATTGTTCTGCTTGTCAGCATTATTATTTTGACCGCATCCTGCGATAATCGCCACAAGAAGTGCGAGCATGACGAGCCCTGTTAGTTTCTTTCTCACTTTCCATTCCTCCCGCTTTATCTATCCGGCTAGCTTATTATCTCTCTATGCCAAAATTGGCAGTCAGCAGCCCGTAAAACCATAGTCTAAGCGAGTCCAAATCATAAATCAATCTAGAGATTCGCTCGCACTGTTCGCAATTTGGAATATGAAATATAATTGAAAGAAAATGATTTGCACAACAGATTGGAGAAGAGCGGCCATGTCATTTACCGAGCAAGAAAAAGAAATATTAAACCGCCAGCTCCCGGCTTGGGTCGAGGCGAGCAAAGTACGTTCATCCTACGGCAAGACGGCCTCTTATATTCCTGAGCTGGCGAAAGCCCCTCAAAACGCGCTTGGTATCCATCTGATCGATACAACGGGCAATACCATTTCGAGTGGTGACTGCAGCCTTTCTTTTACAATGCAAAGTATTTCCAAAGTGTTCACGCTTATCCTCGCATTGATGGACAATGGGGAAAAAGCGGTGTTCGAGAAGGTCGGCATGGAGCCAACTGGTGATAACTTTAATTCGATGCTGAAGCTGGAGCTTGTCCGGCCTGGAATCCCGTTCAACCCGCTGATTAACGCCGGTGCTATCGCCATCTCATCTTTGATTCATGGCCAGAATGCTGCGGAGAAAACTTCACGAATTCTCTCGTTCTTCCAATCACTCGCAGGCAATGATACATTGACCTATGATATGGAGGTTTATCGGTCGGAATCGGATACGGCAAACTTGAACCGATCGATGGCTTATCTGCTGAAGGATAACGGGGTTCTGGAAGGGCAAGTCGAAGAGGTGCTGGATGTTTATTTCCATCATTGTTCTATACAAGTGAATTGCAGTGATCTTGCGCGTATGGCCCTTGTGCTGGCGAACAACGGAATAGACCCCATCACAGGAGCCTCCCTTATTCCGCGCCGTTATGTACAGATTGCGAAGACGTTTATGGTTACATGTGGGATGTACAATGCATCAGGCGAATTTGCGATTCAAGTCGGTCTGCCAGCTAAAAGCGGGGTTTCTGGCGGGATCCTCACCATGGTGCCAGGTCGATTTGGTATTGGTGTCATTGGCCCAGCTTTAAACACCAAGGGCAACAGTATTGCAGGCGTCCATCTACTCGAGACGCTCTCTCGTGAGATGGATTGGAGCTTATTCTAGGAACGCAGAACAGGGAGTACGGAACGAAGTCAATCCTTCGGTTTCCGTACTCCCTGTTTCTTTTACAGATCACGCATAAATTCCTCAATATCTTTATCTGCTTTGGACTGATTGCAATCATTACACGCACATACACAATTGTCCGGTGTTGTATGGCCGCCCTTTGCTCTCGGCAGCATATGGTCAATTGTATCGCCGTATTGTCCGCAAAAATGACAGGTGTAATTGTCCCTCGTTAAGATAAAGCTTCGGAAATCCTTGTTGCTGAACAAGCGCCGGATCGTTGTCCGGTTTACAATAACAGCGGCCCGCTCCTTAACAAGCGTAACGGCTAATTCCAGCTCAATCTCCTGATGCCAGCGCCGCCCTTTATCTGTCTTCCCGCGCATCCAGACCGTTCCTTTACGTGTTGTTCTCAATAGACTAACGTCTGATGGAGAATGGTTCGCCGGCAAAGGACGGGGGCGGGGTTTCAAGATATTGGCTCCACCCCTAGGCGAAGTTTTTGGCCTCGGACGTTTAGGCGCAGTTGCAGTTGGAGCTGCAGGTGCAAGTGGTATAACAGCCGTCCCCAAATCAGGTACGGTGAGAGGAGCAGCTTGGCTAACTGGTTTTGCAGCTTCAGCCTCAGATACCAGCGAGTGCTCTATCTGATTATTAGGCGGCAAGGCAGATTCCGCATGCGATATCGTCGCAGCCGGAAATCTGCTAATATGTTTACGGCAGGATCGGCAAGAGCCACGCCGCGAGCCTGTTCCGGAACGTCTGCCCGTTCGGCGCAGGAAGTCCGTTACCGGCTTTTGCTCCATACAATGCACGCATTGCTTATATCGGATTTGTTCGTTATCGGTCATCGGCTGTACCGGTGCTATCACCGGTGTTTCACCCCATTACCTGTTTATAATAATACGGGTACTTACAGTTTCATCCGATAGACTGGCTTATTCTCCAGTCCACGTATAACAGGGGTCCACAGTTCACTTTCCGGTGTCGTCAGCAGAGCATCCTCTACCATTTGCAGCTTGGCATCCATGGCATCAATATGATGCAGTGCTACCGCCTCGGCCGTCTGCGGCTGAACGGGGCTTCCCCACTCTCCCAGATTATGATGAGACAGCACCATATGCTGCAGCCCGAGCACTTTCTCCGACTGTAAATTTATATCGCAGCGAATTGCTGCCTCCGTAATCCATGTCGAAGCAAGCGAAATATGTCCCATCAGCTTACCCGAAAGGCTGTAGTCGGATACGATGCCAAGCTGCGCGATCATCTCCTCCGGCTTTGCAATATCATGAAGAATAATACCCGCCTTAAGCAGATCAGCATTTAGAAACGGCCGCTGCTTACATAGGAACTCCCCAATCTCCAGCATTCTCGCCATATGATAGGCTAGACCGGCAAAATACGCATGATGATGCGTCTTCGCTGCTGGGTAATGCGTCAGCTTCTCTTCGACCTTAGCTACACAATAGTCCACTATGGTTTTAATCTCAGAATCCTGTATACTGTCTTTCGCTTGATTAATCGTATCAATGAGTTCATTAGAAGCAACGGGTGCCGAGCGGATGAAATCCGTCAACGTAACACCGTCTTCTGGTGCTGCAGGACGCATCCTTGAGATCTTAATTTGCAGCTTCTCCCGATATAAATGGACATTACCCTGAACTTTAACAAGCCCCATCGGGAAGAAGGTTTCTTTATCCTGCTGTGAGACATCCCAGAACTTTGCCCCTAGCTGCCCGCTGGAATCCCCTAGTACGATATCGAAATAATCCTTAGGTGTCGTTGCATTAGTCTGCTTTACATCCAGCTCCTTCAACAAATAGAAGCCGGTAAAATCATCTTGATTACGAAGATCTTTAATTTGCGTCATTCGTGTTCCTCTCTCCAACTGTTCATGATGCTCCTATTATACTATGAAAGCATGCATTGCGGAGCGACAAAAGAAGGGGGTGTCCCATAAGTCATGAAAATGACGATGGGACACCCCTTTTTTATCTAGGCTAAACAGCAGTCTGCGCATTTAAATGTTCTTCCAATCGCCATTGCTCGGGGATTCCCTGAATCAACGAGGTAAGGTTGGAATCCCCTCACAAAAGCGACCGCTGACGCTTCTCCAGAATCATTTAATTGCTCCGTCTACTCTTAACCTGTTCATGAAATGCTCAAACAAAAAGAAGCCAACCCTTGTTAAAATGGAGGTACCACCCAACCATTCTAAGTAAAGAGAGGCTTCTTTATGTACAAAGAATATACCATGGATCAGTTATTCTTGCCAATGGACTTGCAAGAAGATATCCCCGAAAATCATCTCGTTCGCGTCATCAATGACGCGGTCAATCGCTTAGATCTGAATCTCTTCACCAAAGCTTATCCCGGAGGTGGCCGGGACAGCTACCACCCCAAAATGCTTCTAAAGGTTATCATCTATGCTTACACACAGCGCATTTACTCGTCTCGCCAAATCGCAAAAGCGGTACGCGAAAACATCATGTTCATGTGGCTGGCCGCCAGACAGCGCCCAGACTTCCGAACCATTAACCGCTTCCGCTCTGAACGCATGAAAGACGTGCTGGAGACCGTCTTTACAGCTGTTCTTCAGTTTCTCATTGAAGAAAACTACGTCAAGCTCGACCATTACTTCGTGGATGGAACGAAGATCGAAGCGAATGCCAATCGCTACACGTTTGTGTGGGGCAAGGCTGTCGTCAAACAGAAGATGAAGCTACAAGAAAGAGTTCAGACCCTGTTCACTGCCATCGAGGAGGCTGAGAAACAGGAAGACCAAACTCTGAATAACTTGGACCTCCCGAAGCTCAGAGAGGCTTCCACCATCACAAGCGAAAAGTTAGAACAGGCAGTTCATCAACTTGAAAATAAGCTTCAAGAAAAGCCAAAGAACAAACCGCTAAAGAAAGCCGTTCGCCTTGTCCGGAAAGACCTTCTGCCACGCCTGCAGAAATATGAAAATCAGCAGGAAACACTCGGAAACCGCAACAGTTTCAGTAAAACCGACCCCGATGCAACATTTATGCGCATGAAAGAAGATCATATGCGTAATGGCCAGTTGAAACCAGGCTATAACGTACAGATCGGAACAGAGGATCAGTTCATTCTTAGCTACAGCCTTCACCAACGCCCAACAGATACGCGTTGCCTCAAGCCGCACCTCGATCAAGTGAAGGCTTCGCTTGGTCAATTGCCGGGAACCATCATCGCGGATGCAGGTTATGGGAGTGAAGAAAACTATGCTTACCTGGAGTCTGAGGAACAACGGGCACTAGTGAAATATAATACCTACCACAAAGAAAACACCAAAGCATGGCAACAAGACATTAGCAAATTCGAGAATTGGTTGTACGACGAGCAGGAAGACACGTGGACATGTGCAGCAGGACAGAAACTCCTATTCCGTTATGAAAGCAGAAGTAACACGGAAAGTGGGTATGAAATCAATACTCGCCATTATCGTAGCTTTTCATGTGAAGGCTGCCCATTGAAAGAACAATGCACGAAGGCACAAGGCGACCGTGAAATAAAGGTCAGTATGGAATATCTTCGCCTTAAACGACAAGCTCGGGAGCAATTAAAGAGTGAAGATGGACATGCCTTATCGGTTCGACGCATGCACGAACCGGAGAGTGTGTTTGGGCAAATAAAGAATAACCGAGGATTCCGTCGGTTCCTGCTTCGAGGCTTGCCGAAAGTCAGCCTAGAGGTCGGGTGGCTTTCGCTTGCCCACAATTTGCTAAAGAAAGCAGCAAGAGATCTAAAAACAAAAATAGCAGTGCAGGGATAGCCCTTGCACTGCTATTATTTATTAAAATCACACTGATGCGAGCCGGTTCTCCAGCGAGCGAACCCCTTTTGAGACGGCCCCTTTCATATTTATTGTAAAGCTTCCGGAGTTGCTGAAGCTTCTGGTGTATTTGGAGCTTCAGGAGTCTCAGGGTCAACCTGACCGTTATCCTTATGCGTCTCAACAAACTGATGCGCATCGTACAGCATTGCTGCCGCTTCTCCACGATCTACAATCTCCTGCGGATGGAAGTTACCTTCCTCATCAAGCTTTGCAATCTTATACAGCAGCGCACGCTGAATCGTCCCCTGATAATCTACCGTAATTTCCTTCTCATCCAGAATGTTAATGTACATCTTAATGAGCGGATATTGGCCGGTCTTCTCCAGAGCCTGCACCAGATAATGCGTGAACTGCTCACGGGTAAGCGGCTTCGACGGATCGATATCAGCAGGAAGATCCAGTCCGTTATAATGAGCGATTACGAAGCTCTCTGCATACCAAGCATCATTTTTCACGTTTGTGAAGAATCCTTCTGCCGTAGGAGCTTGCTTGAAATCGATAGCAGCAAGACTTAATTGCATGGTCCGAACAATAAGCTCGATCCCTTGCGCACCAATCAGGCTTTCTTCCGGATGGAATTCCGAATTGGATACCCCTTTCACAATTCCAAGCCCTTGTAGAGCCTCGATCTGTGCCCGGCTGCTCGAGTTCGCAATATCCTTGAAGCCTGAATCAGCGGCAAAAGCCTGCCCCGACAAAGACCCGAACAAGACAGCGGCCGAGATTGCCGCAGCGGTTAAACGTTGTTTCATTGTAATTGTCCTCCTTCTGTCTCTAAGCTGAATGTGTAGAGTAATGTTCAGAGATTTGGACGAAGGTACCTCGGAAAATGTTGCTAAAAACTTATTTTTCGATTCGTCTCCTTTGCTGCAGTCATTCTCATATACACATACAACAGAGAAAAACCCGCTATACCAAGCAGCGCCATACCCGTACCTGCCCAATAAATAGTCTCCGGACCTTTCTGTTCAAAAAGGTATCCGCCCAGAAAGCCAGCAGCAATTCCGGACAAACCACCCCAGGTCAATGCATAGACCGCCTGCCCCGATGCACGCAGCTCGGCTGGCACAATAAGTGCTGTCAGCTGCGTGCCAATGTAATAGAAAGCGCCGAAGGTCAAGCAATGCAGCGTCTGGATAAATATAATCTGTACCGCATCGCCCGCTCCCGCCATGAGGAACCAGCGTAATGCATACAACAAGCTTACAAGAATCAGACAGCTGATCATCGTACGTGCATTTTTCGTCAGATAACGGTCCAGCAGCAGAAAGACTGGGATCTCGAAGATCGAGGACAAGAAAGCCGACCATCCAATCAGATCCGTGTGACCACCAAGATCCGCCATATACAGGCCTATGAAGGTTGTGTTCATTGAATTCGGAATCGAAATCAACAGTCCAATAACAAGAAACGCAAGGAATGCCCGGTTTCCCAGCATCCGCCTATAGTTCACTTCAACCGCTGTCTTCGGTGACGCACCTCGCGGTAAAGTAAAAGCGAAGCCTATTGCCACAAGCATCATTAAGCTGTAAACGAGCGACAACCGGTCAATGCCGATCTGCCCGAGGATAGGTCCTGTTATAACCGCTAGTACCGCCCAGCCAAGGGATCCCCAAAGCCGGAAAGCGCCAAACTTATGACGTGTCCCCTCGATACTATTAAGAATTAGGCTGTTGCTCTGCGAGAATAATGGCATTTGGAAAAAGAAAAACGCAATCATACAGCCAAAGATGAGCGTGTAGGAATGAGACAAAAACACAAGCTGCATTACCACTAGATTACCGACCAGCATCATAATGAGAATTAACCGTATATTCCGCGTCCGGTCACTCAGGTAACCCCATAATGGATTCGCAATTAAAGAAACAATGGGTCCACCCGCCATCAACGCTCCGATTTTTAAAGGAGTAATGCCAATGGATTGCAAATAAAGCGCAAAAAATGTACTGTATACGGCTATTGTTCCATAACTAAAAAAATTAAAAGCCTTTATCGAGCGAAAGCTCGTCTTCGCTTCCTTCGTATCGGTATCTCCCTCACTCAAGATGTCCACCGCCATTTTCGTTAAGGTTTACACAGGAATAGCTGTCGAGCTGGAACGAGTCGTTACTTCATCTGCCGTCACTTCACGGCCAAGCTCTTCAGAGAGGTAAATCCCTTCACTGATCAGCATCGTACGCAGAGCAATCGCCGCCGTCGGCAGGAGTGGAACTCGGCCCTGCAGCGCTGCAATCCAGTGATGCTGCGAGGAGTCATAAGCATCTTCATTCTCGCGAATCCGATGCCAGCGTAAATCCATCATGTCGAGATCAATCGTACTGTCCAGATCGATATCACATACCGTGCTGTGATAGCTGAATGGCTGACTGGCTTCTCCCGGCAAGCCATTCGGGAACCGTACGCCACCTTCCGAGCCAAGGATACTGCTTCCCTCAAAGCCTCCCATATGAACCGACCAGGCTTCAATCAAATCCAAAGTGAGACCGCCCTTGAAACGAATGAATCCAGTTGCTAGCTCTTCTACATTAAAGCCGCTGCTTTCTCTTCGTTCCTCCAGCATCGCCATCTCCTGATAGACTTTACCCGAGATCCGTTCAACCTCCGGATTGCCAAGCAAATAAAGAAGTTGAGCAATATGGTAGACCCCCATATCCAGCAAAGCTCCTCCAGCAGCCGTCTCTTTACGGGTGAAAAATGGTGTGCCGTAGCCATCCACATAAGGCCGATTTCTGCGGCGGAAGCCCGTAGATCGTGCATGATACAACCTGCCCAGCTTGCCGGCGTCAATTAATGTTTTGGCTGCTTTCGTATCTTTACCGTACAGTGTAAAGAGCTGAACATGCAGCATTTTACCTGTCTTTTCCGCTGCTTCAACCATTCGTCTGCCGTCCTCGTATGTACCGGCGATTGGTTTCTCGCAATAGACATGTTTGCCGGCTTGGAGCGCAGCAATTGTAACCGGAGCATGGAAGTTATTATGCAAGCATACGTCAACGGCCACGATATCTTCCTGAGCGAGCAGCTGATGGAAGTCTGTATAGCTGTTTGGTATGCCAAATTGCTCTGCCACACGCCTTACTTCTGCTTCATTCACGTCGCAGACCGCAACGATTTCTACACCTGCAATTAGGCAATACTTCTCAATATGCTGCTTACCGATTTGTCCAACACCAATGATCCCAACTTTAACCGTCTCCATTACGCATTGCCCCCTCGGTCCGCTTCGTCTGCAAGCAGCTTCTTCACCATGCCCAGCAGTCTCTCTGTCTCCAGATACTGCCGCTTAGGCGCATTGTATTCGATCCCCCAATACCCTTTGTAGCCAGCATCCTTTAAGGTTGCAATCGTATTCAAAGCATTGCCCGAAACGGCGGTTTGCTCATCAAAATGAGTATGGTAAGCCCATGGTGCAACCAGCTTATCGCCCTCTTCCTGATCCGCTCTCCAGCGCCCAAGATGGACGAGAAAGCCAAAGGCCGGATGATCAACCGCTTCGGCGATCCGCTTCATTTCGCGCGGCAGAAGCGAGGCTCCCATATGATTTTCCGGGCCGATAAGAAAACCGTTGTCTGCAGCAAATTGTGCGAACTCCTGATAAGTCCGGATCGTATATTCGAATTGTTCGTCCGTCATTGTTTCTACGTCATGATAGCTGCCGCCTGTATCGATGCGGACAGTCTTCGCGCCAAGAATAACCGATGCACGGAGATGCACAAGCGCATTCTCATGCAGCTTCTTCCTAACATCGGGATTCGGATCCCATAGATGAGCACCATCAACTGCAAAATTGACAACCGACATTTCCTTCTCATCCAGCGCTTCACGGATTTTGCGGATATAGCTTTCATCTGCAAGCTGATAGATCGGACCTGTATTTCGGTCGATGAAAAACCCGTTCCATAAATCGGCTACGTCCAGCTTATAGCGGTATTTAACCGTTTCCAAATAACCAAATACATCCATCTTGCCTTCCAGGTTCGTGTTGTTAAACGAATAGCCTCCAATTGATACGTTCACGATTCCTCACTCCCGCTGATCAATATGTCCATCCCCTTCCATTATAGTGCTTATAACTGGTGGAATAGGGTTACTTTTTTCCACGAAACGGGGGAAATTTCTATTGGTTCAGCCCAATCGTTCTCGAATCAGAATACAACTTTATTCGAATCGACAGCTTTCCACAGGAAAAAGGTGTTGGATATTGGCGATATGAGCATAATAAGAATGAAAAATGCCGCTCGCAGTGCTGAATCAATCTATATTCAAGATAATAATGATACATATTCGTTATTTAAGTTTTGAGGCATGTTTATACTATAATGAATGTATAAGAAAGTTCTATTTTCCGTCCCTTGAACTTCAAAATCCTAGACGGAGGTATCTGTCGATGTCATCTGGCAATTTGCACAAGCAAGACCCATGGGCTTCCTATTACGGGCCCAATCTTGGATATGTCCAAGAACAATATGAACTTTACAAACAAAACCCTGAATCTGTTATCGCTGAGTATCGTGAGCTGTTCGAACTTCATGGTGAACCGCCTCAATACGCAGGACAAACAGCACCTATCGTTGCAGCACAGTCTTCTGGCGGCGCGGCAATCGATGCGAAAGTTCTTCAAAACCTAGTAGCGGCTGGTAAGCTTGTATGGAACATACGCGCTTTCGGCCATTTAGCTGCGGATATCGATCCACTTGGTATCAGCCCGAAAGTAAGCACCAATATGCTTGAACTTGAAACATACGGCTTAACTCAAGCTGATCTGGCTGCATTGCCTGCTGAGCTTGTGTGGACGAAAGCACCTGCTGATGTTAAGAATGGCTGGGACGCAATCGAAAAACTTCGCAAAGCCTACACGGGTACCATTGCTTATGAGTTCAGCCACGTTCATAACGAAGAAGAACGTGCATGGCTCAAGCAGCGTGTAGAAAAAGAAAATCCATCAAACAAGCTGAGCACAGATGAACGCAAGAAGCTGTTGACGAAGCTGTTCGAAGCTGAACAATTCGAAGATTTCCTGCAGCGCACATTTGTCGGCCAGAAGCGTTTCTCGGTGGAAGGTAATGATGTACTCGTTGCCCTTGTCGATGAAATGGTTCACGAGCTGTCCAATGACGGCGTTAAACATATTTTGATGGGCATGGCGCATCGCGGCCGCTTGAACATTCTGGCGCATGTGCTTGGCAAACCTTACAGCAAAATTTTCTCGGAGTTCCATAACGCATCTAACAAAAAAATGAGCCCATCCGAAGGCTCGATCGGCATCAACTACGGTTGGACCGGCGACGTGAAATATCACCTTGGCGCTAACCGTTCGATCGGAACAGGCGAAACAGTTAAGACCCGCATTTCACTTGCGAACAACCCGAGCCATCTGGAGTTCGTTAACCCGGTTGTCGAAGGCTTCACACGTGCAGCACAAGATGACCGTACAGCAGCAGGTTATCCGAAGCAAAACCTGGATGCCGCTGCTTCGATCATTATGCACGGCGACGCTGCATTCCCTGGTGAAGGCATCGTTGCAGAGACATTGAACTTGTCGCAGCTGAATGGTTACTCGCATGGCGGTACGCTTCATATTATCGTCAACAACAAAATCGGCTTTACAACTGAAAGCCATGATTCCCGTTCAACACATTATGCGAGCGACGTGGCAAAAGGCTATGAGATTCCAATCGTTCACGTAAACGCTGATGACCCGGATGCGGTTATTATGGCGGCTCGTATGGCAAGTGAATACCGTACGAAGTTCAAGAAGGACTTCCTTATTGACCTGATCGGCTACCGTAAATACGGACATAACGAAACAGATGATCCGGAAACAACGCAACCGACCATTTATAAAAAGGTAAAAGCTCATCCAACTGTAAGCCGTGTCTTTATCGACAAGCTTGTAGCTGAGGGCGCAATTACCGAGCAAGAAGCTGAAGGGTTGAAGCAAGAAGTAATCAACCGCCTGAAAGCCGCATACGAGGAAATGAAGAGCCGCGAAGGCCAAGAGCCTGTCCACCAGACACAAGGTTTGCCAAATGAACTGTCAATTGGTGAAGCAGTAGCTCCTGTATCGGTTGAAACGCTTCGCGAAATCAACGCAAACCTGTTGAAATGGCCGGAGAAATTCAACGTTTATCCGAAGCTGCAACGCATCTTGGAACGCCGTGCAACTGCAGTTAACGACGGTGAGAAAATGGATTGGGGCCATGCTGAAACACTTGCTTTCGCTTCGATTCTGGCAGATGGCAAGCCAATTCGCCTCAGCGGTCAAGACGTTGAACGTGCAACATTCGCTCACCGTAACCTTGTCCTGCATGATGCTGAGACTGGCGATACTTTCTGCCCGCTTCATCATCTTCCTGAAGCTAAAGCATCGTTCGCAATTCATAACAGCCCGCTGTCTGAGGCTGCTGTACTTGGCTTCGAATATGGTTACAACGTACACGCTCCGGAAACAATGGTTATCTGGGAAGCACAGTACGGTGACTTCACGAACGTAGCGCAAGTTCTGATTGATCAGTTCATCTCCGCTGGCCGTGCAAAATGGCAGCAAAAATCGAGCCTGATCATGATGCTTCCGCATGGTTACGAAGGTCAAGGACCAGAGCACTCCAGCGCTCGTCTGGAACGCTTCCTGCAGTTGTCCGCTGAAGAAAACTGGACGGTTGTGAACCTGTCCAGCGCAGCGAACTACTTCCACCTGCTTCGCCGCCAAGCTTCGATCACAGAGAGCGATGCTGCTCGTCCGTTGATCATCATGGCACCTAAGAGCTTGATTCGTAACCCGCGTGTTGCTTCGGAAATTTCCGAGCTGAGCAATGGTACGTTCAAGACAGTTGTGGAACAAAAAGGTCTCGGCGCTCATCCTGACCGCGTAGAACGCCTCGTTCTCGCTACAGGCAAGATGGCGATTGATATCGATGAAGCGATTGAGAAGAATGGCGATAAAGAGCTGGATTGGCTGCATGTCGTTCGTGTTGAGCAACTGTATCCGTTCCCTGATAAAGAAATCGCAGCAATCCTTGAACGTATGCCAAATCTGAAAGAAATTGTTTGGGTACAAGAAGAGCCGCAAAACATGGGCTCATGGTTCTACATGGAACCGCGCCTGCGCAAAGTTGCACCAGCTGGTGCAAGCGTAAGCTACATCGGCCGTCCAGAGCGTTCGAGTACAGCAAGCGGCTTCCAACAAGTTCACAGCTTCGAGCAACAGCACATTTTATTGCAAACATTAAAATATAGTCCGTCGTTGACATATAACACTGGGAGGTAAGCTCACGTGCAACAAATTATAGTACCGGCAATGGGTGAATCAATTACAGAGGGCTCGATCTCCAAATGGGTAGTAAAAGTAGGAGACGCTGTTAAACAAGGCGACGTGCTTCTTGAGCTTGAAACAGACAAAGTAAACATTGAAATCAGCGCTGAGCAAGACGGCGTTCTGCAAGAAATTACACGCAACGAAGGCGACACCGTTCAAATCGGTGAAGTTATCGGCACAATCGGAGCTGGCAGCGGCGCTGCTGCTCCGGCACCGGCCGCTCCTGCAGCTGAAGCAGCACCTGCACCAACTGCTGCTCCAGCTACGGCAGTAGCAGTAGCTCCAGCACCTGCGGCTGCACCGGCTGCGGCTCCTGCAGCTACTGGCAGCCAATTGAATGTTTCTCCTGCAGCTCGTAAGCTTGCAAGAGAAAAAGGTATCGACATTAACGAGGCTCAATCGACTCTGGGCCGTGTTGACCTTCGCTCGGCTGCTCCTGCACAAGCAGCAGCACCTGCTCCGGCAGCAAAAGCAGCTCAACCTGAGTTCACATCGAACAAGCCTTACGTTCGTACGAAAATGTCCCGTCGCCGTGCGACAATCGCGAATCGCCTTGTTGAAGCGCAACATACAGCAGCAATGCTGACAACCTTCAACGAAGTTGATATGACTGCGATCATGGATGTTCGTAAACGCCGTAAACAATCGTTCTTCGATAAACATGAAGTAGGTCTTGGTTTCATGTCCTTCTTCACAAAAGCAGTTGTTGGCGCGCTTAAAGAGTTCCCACTCCTTAACGCTGAGATCAACAACGGCGATATCATTGCAAAACAATTCTACGATATCGGTATTGCAGTATCGGCAAAAGAAGGTCTGGTTGTTCCAGTCGTTCGTGATGCTGACCGCATGAGCTTCGCTGAAATCGAGAAACAAATCGTTTCCCTTGCTGGCAAAGCGCGTAACAACTCGCTGTCGCTGGAAGATCTGCAAGGCGGCACGTTCACGATCACAAACGGTGGTACATTTGGTTCCCTTCTGTCCACGCCGATCTTGAACTCGCCGCAAGTTGGTATCCTGGGCATGCACAAAATCCAGCTCCGTCCGGTAGCAATCGACGCTGAGCGCTCGGAAAACCGCCCAATGATGTACATCGCCCTCACTTACGATCACCGTATCGTTGATGGCTCGGAGGCTGTACGCTTCCTGGTAAAAGTAAAAGAAATGCTTGAAGATCCAGAAACCCTTCTTTTGGAGGGCTAATAGAACGGGCTGTACCCTTGGGTACAGCCTGTTTTTTTGTTTCGTTCATCTCACTACGTGGTCTAATATTCTTACGATCGCTGTGCTTTTCGGATTCCCTGATTCAACTTTTTAATGTTGGAATCCGAAAACCAAGGCGAGCGCTCCGCTTCTCCAGAACATTAGTCCACTCCGTTCGACTAAACCAACCAAAAGGGCTATACCCAAGGCTAAAAGCCTGCGGGTATAGCCCTCTTTGTACAACAGGGATCCGTTCCTGGCTGACAGCCCAGGAACGACATTCTCTGGACCAGACTCGCGCGGGCCATATGGGCCTCGATTCTAAACGAAATGCAACAATACATGTAAAAGTCCAGCTGATCAGCTGGAACTCTCAATAAAATGCGAAAATGCAGGTAAATCCAAGCTAAGTATGCCTTCTAGGTGTAAAAGGCGAGATTTACCTGCATTTTTGCATCTGGACGACAGAGTCGCATTACTTTACGAAAATAACCTGCACTTTTGCAGATGATAAATCTTGTTCCTGGCGACAGCCCAGGAACACATAAAAAAGCCTGCTGAAGACACTCAGCAGGCCTAAACTGCCCTCCCCAATAGGGCGAGCAACTTTGGAGCGAAGTAAGTGAATGTTCTGGAGAAGCGGAGCGATCGGAAGAATATTCACTTACGCAGCGACACTACAATGCGAGCCCTTCCACATAGTGTACACGGAAAATCATATCCTGATTGTAGTTGCCGAAGCCTTTGCCGAATAACGTTAGGCCGCCGACGTGGACGGCATTGTCTTCGACGGCGAGACGGAACACCCATTGATTGCGGTTAAGCTCGATTTGATCGATACCGATCTCCGAAATTTTTTGACCATCGATATAGGTGCCGTTCTTCTGGACGCGGATGATCTTGAGCAGACCATATTGATTGACAAAGTCCTGCCACCATGCCGGCGTATACTTGCCTTTCACATCGCCATAATCCCCGGGACTTGTCCACATTCCGATACGGACACCATTCAAGGTAAATACAATATCCGATGGCCAGTTCTCGTTGTAACCTGGTGCCTCCGAGCTGATCTCAAGAACGATCTCCAGCTCTTCCGGACGCTGGCCAGGCAATAAGTAATTCGGGATTTTGTACTCCACATACCCTTTGCCAAACCATAGAATTCCGGCATTCATCCGCTCCGGTTCAATAAAATATCGCGGATCATCGAATTGACCGATGACCTTCTCCGTGGTGGCAATACCGCAGGTCGGATGGACTTCAAACTCGGTATAATGCCCAATGGGAATGCTGATCTCATGCGTTTTCTTCGGAATAAATCCAGTCTGAGGCAGATCAATCTGAATGCGGGAGGCGGAAATCTCGCAAATCTTATGAGTCCCTCCCTGCTTTCTAATCATCTTCGTCTGGATAAGTCCGGCCTGCTCCAGCTTACGAACATGCATCGTCACGATCGCGCTGCTTAATCCAAGCGAGGCTGCGAGCTCCTTCACGTTCATCGGCTCAGGTGCTGCTGCGAGCAGATCCAGAATATTTAATCGTACAGGACTAGCCAAAGCTTCATATAGGGGAAGCCAGGCATGGTCTGTATCGGCTTTGATTAGCATGTTTCACATCCTGCTATTGAAGTTTGATACGAATAACGTTCCAGGAAGCTTTACCAAGCGAAGTTTCGATAGTACCATTTTGTTCAAGCTTCGCAGTGCCATTCGTATGCGGCTTCACATTGTCTGGATTAGCTGCTGTGTTAACAGCCTGCAAATCATCATTCTCGAGGACAATATGCTCGATCACCCGGAAAGCGCCAAAGCTGCGAAGATCAATCTCGAAGTTATGGGCATTCTCAAGGTCACGGTTTACCGCAAATACAGTTACCTCTCCATGCTCCTCATTATGGACTGCTACTGCTTCCACGTAAGGAACATCTGTATAATCCTTCGAATCATATTTATCCGACTTCAGTAGAGGCACAAGCACGGTACCGCGGCCAAATACACTTGCATGCATGTATGGATAGTAGATCGTCTGCTTCCATGCTGCTCCGCCGTTCTCAGTCATAATTGGTGCAATAACGTTTACGAGCTGAGCAATACATGCCATTTTCACACGGTCAGCACGTTTCAGAAGGCTAATCAGCATACAGCCAACAACAAGCGCATCTTCATGTGTATAAATATCTTCAAGCTGCGGCGGCGCAATGGACCATGGTTCGATTTTGCGATCGCTCTCATTGGAGTGGAACCAGACATTCCATTCATCGAAGCTCAGGTTAATGTTCTTCTTGCTCCGTTTCTTCGCTTTTACAAAATCAGCCGTAGAGATCACTGTCTGAATGAACGAGTCCATGCCCATAGATTGGGCGAGGAAGTTGGCCGTATCTTTGTCTCTATTGCCATAATACTGATGAAGGGAGATGTAATCAACGTTATCGTAAGTCAAATCCAGCACCGTAGCTTCCCAATCCGGGAAGGTAGGCATGCCAAGCGCCGAGCTTCCGCAGGCTACCAGTTCAATCGTTGGGTCTACCCAGCGCATCACTTTCGCGGTTTCATTGGCAATGCGGCCATATTCCACAGCTGTCTTCGCACCAATCTGCCAAGGACCGTCCATTTCGTTGCCAAGGCACCAGGTTTTCACGTTATGAGGATCTTTATAGCCATGTTTAATACGCAGATCCGACCAATAAGAGCCGGAGGCATGATTGGAATATTCAATTAGATTGCGGGCGTCTTCAACGCCGCGTGTTCCGAGGTTGACGGCCATCATCGCATCTGTATTTGCTTTTTTACACCAGTCTACGAATTCATTAAAGCCTACCAGATTCGGCTCAATCGTACGCCATGCCAGTTCCAGGCGTCTTGGGCGATCCGCTATCGGACCAACTCCATCCTCCCAGTTGTAACCGGATACAAAGTTGCCTCCAGGGTAACGAACGATTGGTACATTTAAGCCTTTTACAAGCTCAAGTACATCGGAACGGAAACCTTGCTCATCTGCTGATGGATGCTCTGGTTCATAAATACCGCCGTAAACAGCACGGCCCAGATGCTCAATAAAAGAGCCATAAATTCGTTTATCTACTTCTCCAACAATAAAATCTTTGTCTACGATCATTTTTGCTTTGTTCGCCATAAAAGAATCACCTCATAAAGGATTGGATGTAAGGAAGAATATCCTTATTAAACAACAGCTCATGCAATAATTCAATAGCGAATTCAGATATAGATGAATTAATATATTTATTAATTATTAAACGGAAACGTTCCTTTTCATTCCTTAAATACCCATTATTAAGAAGTTCTTTGTTGAGTCCCCCGCGTATTTCGACTAAACTGGAATCAGAAGGTAATTTTTTGAATGCTTCACCATTTATTGCAGGAGATGAAATACGTATGCCCAGCAAAATTCGCTCATTGGATGATGCAGCCGGACATGTCATACAGCTATTGGCCCGATTTCTTCCGATCGATACTCTTTTCATCGCGATCCAAGAAGGCTCAACACATCGGATTGTACAAGCCCATAACCGCGGAGATTCACTCGTACAAGCCGGAATGACCTTCCGATCAGATGTCAGCACGATCATTGGACAACGTTCCTATCTTGCCATCCCCATCACTACAAGCGAGTGTGTCGTTAATGGCGGTATTTACTTGGTTGACAGGGACACCTTGTCCCTAAGTGATGACGAACTTACGATTCTGAATTCAATGGCTGCGCTTCTTAGTTATACCATTGATTTGGAATATGCGACGGTTACCGATAGTCTGACAGGTTTATATAACCGAAGATTTCTAGATGAATTATTTGAACGTAATAACGATGCTCCACTTGGTGTCATGTTCATCGATCTTAATGATTTTAAGCGGATAAATGATAAGTATGGTCATGAATTTGGAGATTTGCTGCTCATCGAAATTGCCAAACGGCTCAAACAGCAAATCCGTCAGAGCGATCGAATTGTTCGCTATGGCGGTGATGAGTTTATCATCTGCTTCCAGAACTTAAGCGAGGACAACGGCGTTCGAGCCGTGCAGGAGAAGATTAATGCCTCTTTCCTAGATCCTTTCGTTATTAGCGGGCAGCCCGTCCAAATATCTGCCAGCATTGGAGTCAGCTCTAATCAAGGAAGATATGCCAGCCTTAAGCAGCTTATTATGGATGCCGATCAAGCGATGTACCACATGAAAAACACAAGAAAAAACCTTGAAGCCAACAATGCCTCAATTTAGGCGCTGTAACTTCAAGGTTTTTTTGTTTATCCGATAATGCCGTTAATAGCCGTCCAGATCCCTGTAACCAATATGAGCCATAATGCGATTGTTTTGAACAGCCGTTCATTGAATCTTCCGACTGCCTTAATACCAATCAGGACACCAATAATCATTGCTGGAACAGCCCATCCGATGGTTTGCATAGACGCCTCGTTAAGCAGTCCTTCATACACATAAGTCCCCACCGTAATAATATTCAGAATGAGACCATAAGCCGTAATATTGGCCCGGAATGTCATCTTATCAGCACCTTGGTTGGTCAAAAAGAGAGCTACGGGTGGCCCGCTCATTGAAATGCTCCCGTTCAGAAAACCACTTACTGCGCCAATAGGCACATACGCCATACGACCAAGCGGAAAAGACTTGTCGCTCAGCATGAGCATGGATACGACTGCAACTAGCAGGCCCGCTCCAAGCTTTAACGCACTAGCGGAAACATATAGCAGAGCATAAGTTCCAAACGGTGCCGCAATTAGACTTGCGATCAGAAGCGGCCAAATCTGCTTCATTCGAACATGCTGCCGGCAGCTATAGAGCACAGCAATATTCGTCATCAGACTTAATACAACGACAACTGGAACAGCCTGCTGCATTGGGATCAGCTTCACGAGCAGCGGCACTGAGATTAGCGCGAAACCGAAGCTCGTGAGCCCTTGAACAAAACCTGCAAGAAGGACAATCATAAATACAAATACAATTTGATCAACATCCATAATACCGGTAAAACTCCTTTGCCTATTTCAGCAAGCGATACACCACTTCTGCTGCTTCTGCACGAGTCATCGATGCAGCTGGTGCAAACCGATCACCACTGCGGCCCTTCAGCAGCCCTTGCTCGTATGCCCATTGTACAGAAGGCAATGCCGATGTTGCAATGAACGTTTTATCCGAGAAGGGAAGCTCTGTACCAAATGCAGCTCCAGTACCGTTATGGGCAATCGCATAAGCTTTTGCCAGAATAACAGCCATCTCTTGACGAGTAATTGGTGCATACGGCGCGAACAGCTCCGAAGTGCGGCCTTGAATAAGTCCCGCTTCATGTGCAGCAGACACTGCCTCTGCATACCACGCCGAAGCCGGTACATCGCTGAAGTGAAGCGAATGATCAGCGCTGCTTGTAAGCTTCAATGCACGAACAAGGATAGCGGTAAATTCCGCACGGGTGATTTCTCGTTCCGGTTCAAAGTTAGAATCCGAAATACCATTTACAATCTGCTTGGCAGAAAGAGAAGTGATAGATGGTGCAGCCCAGTGGCTACCCGGCACATCCTTATAAGACTTGTTTACTTCGAGCAGTCCATAGTTGCTGAAATGGTCGACAGAAGCTTCCCAGACGCCATTAACCAATTGTCCTCCAACATAATGAATGGTGCCGTCTTCAGCAATATAATAAACACCTGTCAGATCAGCATTGCTGGTTACGGCTTGCTTCAGCTTGAGAGTTAACGGAGTTGAAAAAGCAGAAAGCTTCTCCACATTGCCAGCCGCATCAGTAACAGATAACTCAAAGTTATAGATGGTGCCTAGTGTACGAGCATCTACACCATCGCTGTCCATTAATTGATCCGCAGCCTCCCCCGTTACCGGGACAAAGCTTACCGTAAGCTTGCTGCCTGCTTCTGTCTTTAATTTACCTAGCAGCTCGGCTATTACTTCAGAAGGAATCGTGAGAGACAAATCACCTGCGGAAAGTGTGATTGGAGCCTTCTTCAAAGAATCAAAAGAATCAGAAGAAAGAATCGCTGTTGTTGTACCTGCCGGCAAGGTAACGGAGTATCCGCCCTTCCCGTCCGATGTCAATTGCGTTCGACTAATAGCAGCTATACCGTTATTGCTTGCAGCCCCGCTGTTGCCATTGCTGCTATTACCGTTACCGTTGCCATTTCCATCACCATCACCATCGGAAGGTAGATTGCCTACTCTTACAAGGGAGACATCATCCATGTAGCCCCATGCTCCAGCAGGAGCATCTACATCAAATCCGATGGTCACTTTGCCATCTCTTACTTCAATATTGCCGACCGTATACGAATGCCAATCATTCCAGCCTGTATTCACCATATCAGTGCTGAAGGTCTTCTCACCGGACTTCGCGAATAGTGCAATCTTCTGCGTATCATATACACCACCGGAAGCTGATGCATTCAGCTCATAAATACCATTTTCGAGATCTTCGATCGTTTGTGCAATTGTATAAGTAAATGCTGTGCCAAACCAATAATTAAGTGCATAATCACCAGATTTGGCATTCGCGGCGTTATTCTCAGCCTTTGCCGCTCCCTTCTCTCCTGTAACCTCCCAAGGCGTAAGAGCATCGCTCTCAAAGCCCGGGTTTTGCACGACATTAACTGCCGCTGCCTCTACCTTCACCAGCTCAATTTTGTCGAAATACCCCCACGCATTAGCTGGTCCGTTCACATTAATACCTACCTTGACCTGACCATCAGTAACTTGAATATCTCCAACTGTATACTGCTTCCAAACATTATAGCCAGCATTCGTGATGGGAGTACTGTATGTCTGACCCCCCGTTTCTGCAGATAGTGTAATGACCTGCTCATCATACACACCACCGGAAGCATACGCCCTCAGCTCATATTTTCCGTTCTCAAGGCCTGTAACCGTCTGCGATACTTGATAAGCAAAAGCCGAGCCCGACCAATAATTTAAGGAATATTCGCCAGCCTTAGCATTGCCTGCATTTTGGTCAATCTTCACTGCTCCAACATCACCTGTTACTGACCAATTGTCCAAAGTACCACTCTCAAAGCTGCCGTCATGGATCAGATTTGGATTACCTGTAACCGTGATTTCGATTGAGGTACGAAGATCTGTGCCTGCAACATCACCTTGAACAGTAAACGTCCCCGGCGTATTTAGCAGTTCAGCGTTATAGGAATCCCATTCAACTGATTTAGCTAAAATTGTCCCTTCGTTATAAAGCACCTTCGTATCTGCCGGCAGTACCAACGAATCTCCTGCTGCTAGTGTCACCGGTGTTGCCGGATAGACGAGAATCGGATCTACGCTAGTGATGCTGCCAGGCTCATATTGGAAGGCATCCAGCGACGCCAGAGCATTACCGTTATAATCAAACATCGCCTGATTCTCCCAAGCGTTGCCTTCACCTTGCTTCCAGCCTATACCAGGCAGCCAAGCCGGTTCCCAGTAAAATACGCCAAGACCAAGGCCATTCTGCACATGAGCAACCGTGTTAAGCACTGTCTCGGTTACGAGTTTCTGATTCTCGACCGACGCTTCAAAACCAACCAGCTTGGTCTCATTCTCTCCGACCGTATTCGGGTGATCATCACCGTTCTCAATTGTATTCGGATATGAGGTTTCCGCGACGACAATTTGCTTGCCGTATCTTGCTGCTACATCATCCATATTGGATTTAAGCTGCTGGAAAGAACCATGCCAGAACGGATAATACGACATGCCAATCACATCATAATCTACTCCACGCGTTGTCATCGCATCAAAAAAACTGCGAAACTTACTGTTGTTGCCGCCTTCCGCCAAGTGAAGCATAATTTGAGTCGTTTGGCCGTCCGGTGTCGTATCCCGTACCGCTTTAGCGCCCTCTTTAATCAGCTCAGCCAGATTATCCATATTAGAGGTTGATCCATCTGGCAGCAGCATGCCGCTGTTAATCTCGTTGCCGATCTGCACCATATCCGGATAAGCATCCGCAGCTGCCAGATCGCTCATGACATCTTCCGTATAGTCATACACTGCTGTCTTCAAATCTGCAAAGCTGAGATCCTTCCAAGCCGCAGGCTTCACCTGCTGTCCCGGGTCTGCCCAGAAGTCAGAATAATGGAAGTCAAGCAGCAGCTTCATCCCCGCATCCTTCACCCGTTCCGCCATGCCAGCACATGTGCCTTATCGTTGTAGCCATCGGCTTGCTCCGGATCATTCCAAAGACGCAGCCGAACATAGTTGACGCCGTGATTTTTCATAATCATCAGCAGATCCTGCTCGATCCCCTCATCGTAAAACTTCACATGCTGATCTTCGAGCGCCTGCAGCGTCGAAATATCGACCCCTTTAATAAAAGTATCCGGATCAGATAAAGTCTCCGTAGCCGCCGCTGCTTGCTTGGCCGGTCCAATCGCCAACAAAGATGTAAGCGCTAACGTAAATGTGAAAAATAAAAGAATGCCTTTACGTACCATTCGTTTCATTATTTTTCCTCCTAAAAAGAATTGTCACTTTATATGGCCAAGTCCTAGGCTATGTTGTGGTGATTCTTACTTCGTAAGCATTAGCCCTTTTTGGTTAAAAAAAAGGGGAGACTTTTGTCTCCACCAAAGGCTGTGAAAATATATCATATGAGAATGTTTTTACGTAAGGAGAAGGGGTATCCACTGAGGAGCGTGAGCGTCCGCCTTTGTCTGCAGGAAAAAACATCTGAATGTTATTCAAATTTCCTGCAGACAACCGCGGCCGAAGGGGATACCCCGTTCCGTCGTAAAACTCTATTCTCTTCTAACTATTGTGCAGCCAAAAACGCATCGATCTGGCTTTGCAGCTCCGCTTGTACTTTATCAATACCTGCAGCTTTCAGCTGTGCAATCAGATCCGCTTGGCCTTTGTCGATATCTTTGATCAGGCCGTATTCGAGCGGAATCGCATAACGGAGCATAACATTGCCTACGTTAGCTACTTCGTTTTTCACGTTTGCATCGTTAAACACGAACGTCTCAAGCTTGAAGTGGAATACCTTTTGCTCCCAAGCTGTTGCAATAGCATCTGCTTCAGCTGGATACGATGCATCCATACGGTTCAGCGGGGAGTTCGAACCCCAGTTAGAGAAACCAGTGTAGTTAGGTGTACCAGGCAGAGCGTTAAATTTATCATCGCCTACTGGCTCATAGTTCGTACCAGCAATACCATACATGAACAGGTCATGGATTTCTTTATCATTTTGCAGCAGATCAAGCACCATCAGCGAGCGTTCTGCTTTCTTCGAAGTTGCATGAATCGCGAAACCGTTTTGTGTCGAGATTGCCGCGATTTTCTTGCTGTTAGGCGTCAGATCCGCAATCGCCAATTCAACTTCCGGCTGTTCACGTTTCAGTTCTGCAAGGTTCATCGCTACTGTACCCAGGTTTTGAGCGTAAGAAGCGGTTTTGCCAGCTTTCATGTCCTGCCATACGTCATTTTTGTTACTCACAATGTTCTTGGACCAAGCACCATTGTCAGCCAGATCTTTGTAGTAAGTAAGAAGGGATTTGAATTCAGGTGTGTCATAAATGTTGAATACTTTACCTGTTGCATCATCCAGCTTGTAAGCAAGCGGCATGCTGTAATCAACTAAGTTGAAGTCATTCGCCTGCTCAAGCAGGATTTGGTCAAGCTCATGCCATTTCCAGCCGTCAGCGCCTTTTGCATTAAAAGCGTTGACGCCTTTTTCATTAGCAGCAATTGCCTTCAGATAGGCCGCATAAGTTTCTGGGCTGTTAACCGGCTCCAGGTTATACTTTTTGCGAAGATCTTCACGGATTAGAACCGCTTTGTCTGTTACCTCAGGGTTATTGTTGGGTACCAGGTATTGCTTGCCGCCAACCTTGGACTGCTCCCAAGCTACTGCTGGCATTGCTTTCATCGAAAGCGGCATAAACTTATTCAGCATGTCGTCAGTCAGCTCCATGAAGCCGCCTTTTAGTGCCTGGTCATTATAGAACGCCCAGTTAGCTGTGTAAGCAATATCGAAATCTTCATTCGCTGCGAATTTCAAAGGATATTTCTGTGTCCAATCCGCCCAGTCAAGGAATTCAGCCTCAACGGTAGCGTTTACTTTTTCTTTCAGCTTTTTGTTTAATTCGCCGAATACAGTGTCATAATCAACCGGTTTGCCGCCAACCATCAGCATTTTAATTTTTAGTTCTTCTGATGTATCAACTGCACCTGCATCAGCAGAAGCCGATGGAGCTGCCGATTCAGCAGCAGGCGATTGTGAAGCGTCTGCCGAGTTCGTGTTGTTATTACCATTGTTGTTGCTGCCGCATGCGCCTAGAACTGTAGCAGATAAGGCAAAAGTAGCAGCCAGCATCATGACCGATTTTTTGTTTGGCATGTTTATCCCCCTAATAATGGTAGTAATGTATGATAACCAGGTTACCCTGAGGTCATCCTTTCACTGCGCCAAGCGTAAGACCTTGCACGAAATAACGTTGAATGAATGGATAAGCGAGCAGGATTGGCCCTGTTGCAACAATCGTCATCGCCATCTTGAGGCTTTCTGTTGGAATGTTTGTCGTTACGACAGCACCAGATGCGATCATTGCTTTACGCATGCCATCCATGTTGCCAAGCATTTTGTACAAATAATATTGCAGCGGCATCAGCTTCTCATCACTGACAAACAGAAGCGCATTGTACCAGTCATTCCAATAAGCCAAAGCGATAAACAGGCCGATGGTGGCAAGTACAGGTTTGGACAGAGGCAGAATCAGCTGGACGAAAATGCGGAAGTCGCCTGCTCCGTCGATTTTGGCCGATTCGGTAATCGCTTCGGGAATGCTGCTCATAAATGTCTTCATCACGATAATATAGAACACGTTCAGCAGCATCGGGAGAATAAGGACGATTAATTTGTCTTTCAAATCCAAATACGTGACGATCAGCATATACCATGGAACCAGGCCTCCACTGAACAGTGTCGTAAAGAAGAAGAAGAAAGCAAATTGGTTACGCCATCTGAAATCTTTCCGTTGCAGGACGTAAGCTGTCATGGCGGTTATAAACAAACCAACCAGTGTACCAATTGCTGTCACGGCAAGCGTGACCCCATACGCCCGAAGCATCTGCTCCGGATATTTAAACAGCATGCTATAGGCCTCGGTAGACCAAGCAGCCGGTATGAGCTGATAACCTTTCTCCACGATGGAGCTTTCCTGCGATAACGAGGACGATACCACAAGCAGGAAAGGAATAAAGCAAATGATGGCGAGCAGGCCAATAAACACATACCCGATAATCTTCAGCAGGATGATGTCCGCCTGTGGTTTGATACTATTTTTTGCCGTAGGGGCAATTGCACTCATCGTAATCTCTCCTAAAAAGAATAGTCACACAAATAGCCTTCGATCGGATATTTGTGATAATTCTTGCTTCGTAAGCATGTGCTTTTAGAACAAAGCATGATCTTTGTCATATTTGCGTACCGCATAGTTTGCCAGCAAGATCGTTGCAAAGCCAAGCACGGACTGATAGAAGCCTGCAGCAGCCGATAAGCCGATTTCGTTCGAGGTCGTAAGCGAACGGAATACGAAGGTATCAATGACATCGGTCGAGGAGAACAACAACCCGTTGTTACCGACCATATTGTAGAACATCCCGAAATCGCCTCTGAATATATTGCCCACTGCAAGCAGCACCAGAATAATTACGGTAGGGAACAGATTCGGTAAAGTAATATGCAAGATGCGCTGGAACACGTTTGCTCCGTCAATCTCAGCGGCTTCGTACATCTCGTTGTCAATTCCCGTTATTGCCGCCAGATACATAACTGAGCCGTAACCAAGCGTTTTCCAAGCGGATACAAGCACCAGAATAACCGGCCAGTACGAAGGCGTGTTGTAAATATCAACTGGTTCAAGTCCAAGTCCCTTCAGCATCACGTTCAGCGTACCAACATCGTAGTTGAACAGGTTATATGCAATCGCTCCTACGACAACCCATGAAATAAAGTAGGGCAGGAACAGCATCGTTTGTGTAAACTTGCGGAACCATTTGCCCACTGCTTCAAACAGCAGAATCGCAGCCGCAATCTGAAGTAAGTTATTCACGATAATAAAAGCGATATTATACAGCGCTGTATTTCTCGTTACCATCCAAGCATTACCTGACTCGAAGAAAAAGCGGAAGTTACTGATCCCGTTCCACGGACTTCCGAAGATGCCTCCCGTGTTGTTGTATTGTTTGAATGCGAGCACAATGCCGGCCATTGGGATGTAAGCGAACAGTATAAAAAAGATTACTGCTGGCGCGAGCATGAGCAGCAGCGTTCTGTTCTGGAGGGCGTAGCCCCAAAATCCGCGTTGCTTCATTCGAATTCTCCTCCTGTATGATCTCTCTCTCGTATAAGTTAATTATATAAATCACACAGGCACTCCAAAATTAAGCCAAACTACAAAAAGTAATACTTAATCTACGATTCGTTTAAGAAAGTTTAGTTTATAGCCGGTCAAAAAGAAAAACCTGCAGGCTCGAAAAAAAGAGACCGCAGGCTTTTGAATTAAGATCAAACGGACTAAATTTTATGCTTCTTCCGGTATTCTCCTGGTGTCATTCCTGTAAATTGCTTAAACTGCCGATTGAAATAAATGATGTTCTTGTAGCCAACACGCTCTGCAATCTCATACACCTTCAGGCAAGGATCAGCGAGCAGCTCCCGGACTCGGTCCATCCGCCGCTCATTCAGCCAATCGCTGAACAAGATGCCAATCTCCTCTTTGAACAAGGTGCTCAAGTAATTGGGTGTAAAATCAAAATGAGCCGCCACTTCCTTAAGGGTAGTCTTCTGCTCTAACCGTTCATCAACAAAGGTCATAATATTATCGAATAACTTGCGTTTTTGTTTCTGCCGTTTGACATATAAGAGCTCCGATAGCTCGAAAAATCTTCTTCTCAGCCAGGATAAAATATCATCAATCGTCTCGAACTGGAAAAGAACCTGTGCATCCCATTTGAGCAGCTCATACAAATTCTCATTCTGCTGCAACAAATCTGCATGCAGCTTTGAGGTAATACGAATGATTAGATTGTAGGCATATTGTTTTTGGTTTACAATCTCATTCTTATCAAACAGCTGGAGAAGCCTGTCATCAATGGCAACAAGATCATATTCTAAAATAGCCAAAAGCATCTGCTCAACATTAGCTTCAATATTGGGCTCCAGCTTATCCTCTCTTGCTGTTCCTGACACATCCTTAATCAATCGGTTCTTGCCTACCAGCCATTTCGCACTAAGTGCGGCCTGCGCCTGACGATACGATTCACGAAGCTCCTCGATATCCCGGGCAGAGCTGCCTGCTCCGACAGTTATCGTAACCGGGAAGTTCTGCCGAACCTCCTCTACAAGCTCCTCCAGCATCGAGGTAAACCGTTCATCCGAGATCGGAGACAGGATAACAATCCGTTGATCGTGACTTGCGAGTACCGTCCCACCATTATTATCGAGAGCAAAATGTTCAACAAAGGAGGAAATGCTGCGGATCTGGCTGCGCCGCTCCTGCTCAGGAATTTTCCATTCCACATCATCGATTTCAATAACAGCCGCGGCTGCTCCATATTGCAGCAAAGTAGTCAAGAACGGTGCAATATGCTCACGTTCATGTTCCTCCGAGGCATCCGCGAGCCAGCGAAGCAGAAGCTCCCGATTCACTAGTGATAAGGCTTCCGATACAATGGTATGCCGCTTGCGTTCCTTCTCAACCTGTGAACAAACGGTTTCCAGCATGTCCTGCAGCTCTTGATCCTTAACAGGCTTGAGCAAATAACCAGAAGCGTTCATCTGAATCGCTTCCTTTGCGTAGCCGAAGTCCTCATGACCACTGATAAAAACAATCTGAACATGAGGGTTCAGCTCTTTCGCCTTCCGTGCGAACTCCATTCCCGACATAATCGGCATCCGAATATCCGATAAAATGACATCAATCCGTTCATCTTCCATCAGCTTTAAGGCGTTAAAACCACTGCTAGCCGTTCCCACGACCTGCAAAGGCAGCGGACTGCCAACCACTCTGCGCCGCAGCCACTCCAAATCAACTGCTTCATCATCCACTAATAATACCGTTATCATGCCAGATGCCTCCTCTGCTCTTCCTCATATGCTGTACCTTGCTTATCGATTGGGAGCAGGATCCGGACCGTTGTTCCTCCGCCAAATACACTTCCGATCTCTATGCCATATTCATCGCCATATCTCAGCTTAATACGATCATCCACGTTACGGATACCATATCCTCCCGTTTGACCAGGCTGGGCAAGCACAGCCTTTAACACATCCGGTTTCATGCCGATACCCGTATCGATTACCTTCAGCTCTACTTTATTACCAACCGCTCTGCCGCTGATACGAATAGCGATATGCTCACCAAACCAAGCATGCTTAAAGATATTTTCCACAAAAGGCTGCAGGATCAGCTTAATGACCTTGCAGTCTTCTAGCTCCCGCTCCATATCAACATGCACATCAAATCTCCCTGCATACTTAATACGCTGAATGTCCAGATACGACTCTACCTGCTCGAGTTCCTTAGACAGTGGGATAAAGACATGCCCATCATTAAGCGTCAGCCGGTAAAACTTCGCCAGCCCTTCGACCATCCCCGTCACCTTCTCCGTCTCCGACAGATTCGCAAGACTACCAATGGTCGATAAGGTATTGTACAAGAAATGCGGATTAATCTGCGCCTGAAGCGCCTCAAGCTCCGCTTGTTTTTTCTGAATGCCTTCGACATACACCTTCTTGATCAAATCTTGAATGTTCTCTGCCATATCATTAAAAGCTCCAGCAATATGAACAAATTCGTCATTGCCGCTAAAACGGAGACGTTTCTGGAAGCTTCCTTGCTGGAAGGAGCGGAGGAACGTAACGATCCGACGCATTTTCCGGCCTGACAATCTAGCTACAAGGAATCCGATGAGCGACATGACAAGAAAGCTGATGAAGCATACCGAGAAGATAACACCGCGCAGCTTGGCCGCATCCTTGCTCAGATAAGTACGTGGCACCAGCGTCTCGATCACGAGACTGGTGTTAGGAATTTTATTTTCCAGAACGAGATAAGTCGCATCATCCTCTGTCAATCTGGAACCCTCTGCTGCATCTTTCTCCTTCCCATTGTCGCCTCGCTGGAACATAACCGTGTTCGAGCTTGTATCCAGCAGCCGCAGGATGAGCCCTTCTTCGGTTGGAAACGCTTTAAAATCACCTAATAAATCATCCAGCCTTGTCGTGATACGGACATAGCCAATAATCGTCTTATAGTCGTTGTAAGATACGAGCTTCCGGAAATGCGAGATATTGTTGAGACTTTGATCCGTATCGACCTGCAGCCATATGTTATCTCGGTCCGAATCCTCGATGGCGTTGAACCACGACCTGTCCGTAATTTCGCTGTATGGCAAAATATAATAGTCGCTGTCCTTAATCTCCTCGTACATGCTGTCCCCGTCAACCTCGTTCAGATATCCGTTTGTCGTATAGACAAGGAGCCGGATATGATTGCCGTACAAATGCAGCGGTGCCTGAATCTGTGGAACAATCTCATCGAGCATCGTCAAATACGTTTGGAACGGGTCGCCTTTCTTCTGCAAAGCTCGTTGAAAAGAGAGACTTCCAAACAACGTATCCGACATCCGCTGAATCTCATCCAGCTGGTAGCTGAGGTTATTTTCCGTCTGCTGCATCGCCGTCTTTATATTCGTCTCTGCCATTTCCGTACGGGACTGCACAAGCATCGTATACGAGAAATAGCCAATCACGGCATCTGTAATTAAGACAAGCAGCAGGTAGGAAATCATCATTTTGTACGTAAAAGGCATAAACGTTCTCATCCGCTTGTCCATGGTGCGGCGGCCCTCCTGGTCTTATCGTCAATTATTAGGCAAATCATAAACGAATTCTTCGAATAAATAAATAGGAGATTACTTGAACCGGGAGGGCATATCCACTAGTGGCATAGGCATACAAATGGTATGAACGGTATTTATTAAGTACGGGGGGATAGCGGAATGAATCAGGATGAGATCCGTGCACTAGAACGAGCTATTGATGAAATCACAGAAATCGCGCAAGGTTTTGGGCTCGATTTTTACCCTATGCGTTATGAGATTTGTCCGGCGGACATCATTTACACGTTTGGCGCTTACGGTATGCCGACACGCTTCAGTCACTGGAGCTTTGGGAAAACGTTCAATAAAATGAAAATGCAATACGACTTCGGTCTAAGCAAAATATACGAGCTGGTTATTAACTCGAACCCTTGTTACGCCTTCCTGCTCCAGGGTAACTCGCTTATTCAGAACAAGCTGATCGTCGCTCACGTTCTTGCCCACTGTGATTTCTTCAAGAATAATGCCCGTTTCAGCGCAACAAACCGCAATATGGTCGAAAGTATGTCTGCTACAGCCGATCGCATCTCCCAATACGAGATGGATTACGGTACGGAGGCCGTCGAGAAATTCATTGATGCCGTTCTTGCTATTCAAGAGCATGTTGATCCTACCATTATTAAGCCATACCAACTCGATAAGTCCCGCTATATTGAATTGCTGACCAAGGAGAAATCACGTTCATCGAAGCTGTCCGCCAAATCGGATTACGAAGATCTCTGGTCCCTTGAAGCGGCCGAGGATTCCGACGGCGCATCAGGTCCCGCTCTCACCCAATTCCCGCCAGAGCCTGAGAAGGATCTGATCTGGTTCATTGAGGAATTCTCGCCAAAGCTTGAGCCCTGGCAGCGCGATATCATGTCCATGCTGCGCGACGAGATGCTCTACTTCTGGCCGCAGATTGAGACGAAGATTATGAATGAAGGCTGGGCTTCGTATTGGCATCAGCGTATTATCCGCGAATTGCCGCTCACGAGCGATGAGACCATTGAGTTCGCCAAGCTGAACTCCTCAGTTGTAGTCCCTTCAAAACATAGTCTTAATCCCTATTATCTAGGTCTGAAGATCTTTGAGGATATCGAGAAACGTTGGGATAATCCTACGAAAGAGGAACAAGCACGCTTCGGTCGTGTACCAGGCAAAGGCCGTGAGAAAATATTCGAAGTCCGTGAATTTGATTCGGATATCTCCTTCCTCCGCAACTACTTGACGAAGAACCTGGTGGATGAGCTTGATCTTTATATTTTCGAAAAGAAAGGTCCTGAGTGGAAAATCACCGATAAATCCTGGGAAAACATCCGTGAGCAGCTCGTCTATTCTAAGGTAAACGGCGGCTTCCCAAGCCTCGTTGTAACGGACGGCGACTTCAACCGGGTTGGCGAGCTTTATATGAAGCATAACTATGAGGGAACGGAGCTTGACCTCAAGTATGTCGAGCGCACCCTCCCTTATGTGGTTCAACTATGGGGCAAAAATGTCCATCTGGAAACGGTTGTCGAAGACAAAAAGATTGTGTTCAGCTGCGATGGGAAAAAGACGAGTCGGAAGTTTGTGTAATCCGATTATGAAGAAATGCAAAAGACCGGAAAGAGCAGCTTTGGCTGCTACTTCCGGTCTTTTTCGCATCGAGCTAAATTACGCATCCTTCCTACCGTAACTCTTCGCGAACTCTTTCATCTTCTTATAGGCCTTTGGATCAAGCCATTTCATCGGATAAAATTGCGGATGGTTCGAGTTCACTTCAATGACCCATAACTTTTGATTACGGTCATAAGCAAAATCGATTCCCATCTCATGCATCCCCTCGCGTTTGCTGCTGAGATGCTCTGCGATCTTAAGGGACATCGATTTCAAATCGGCTAACCGCTTCGAAGTTGTTGCCTCTGATTTCCCTTGTTGTTTCCCTAGCTTCTCCATCGTGTACAGCTTACCGCCTTGATAATAGTTGGTCACTATCTTCTTTGATGCACCTACTTTAACGGAGTAACAATTCACTGTCCATGGTCCGTCCGGCTTACGCTGCACCATCACCCGGATATCGTAAGCTCTGCCGTTTACCCTATCAAGCTTGATGCCTTTTTGGATAATAAGCTTTTTTTCCGACTTCTTGTTTATATAATCGTAGACCGCTGAAGCCGTATCCAAATGATGGCTTAATTGCTTCTTCTTCACGATATGCTTGACCGTATAGCCGGAGCCTTCCGACTTCTTTACTTTAAAAATCCCCATCCCTTGCGAGCCGGAATCCGGCTTTACATAGATGGAAGAGTGGCTTGCTAGCATCGATTCCATATGTTCGCGGCTGAACGAAACGGTATGAGGAACGAGCTCTTTTAACGTTTTATGCGAATTCAAATACCGGCACACCTTAAGCTTCCCATATATACTGCGACTGTTATATTTTTTATCGTACATTGCATTCACCCTCCAATGCAGTGTATGAACCGCCGCCTTCTACTACTTGTGCTTATGTGGATAGGCCTGCACACATCTGCAACTAATTGCGGAATGGACCCGTTACTTAATTAACAGGAGAGTGGTGTAAGTTGAAAAAGAATCCGATTATTATCATTTTAAGTTCACTTCTAATCGTAGTAGTAGGTGTAATCGGATATTGGGCCTTAACACAGGAAAAGGATCCGGTTAACGCTCCAGTCAATGATCTCAACAAAGATCAATCCCAATCCATTGAAGGCAATGCGATTATAGACTGGATAGATTTCGTTAAGCTGAACGGGCTTTCTTACTCTGGTCTTTACGATGGTGTACTTGTGGACAGCAGCGATATGACGGATCATGTCGTTGGTGAGGTGAAATTCAAGTTAGCAGATGTTGTCTCGAATCCGGATTATCGGACCAAGGATGGCGACGCTGCGTTTCTGGCCATTGGCACGAAGCTTTATGAGGTAAAAGGATTTAAGCATGAAGAGCTTATTGCGGCTAAGGATGATCGAGCCATAGGCGGCTATCGCTTATACGTAGGAGAAGCATTTAATAAAACACATAATAGAAACTTCAAAGATATTCCCTACGACAAGGTTAGCCAAATTGAGTTGTATAAAATGAACGAAATGACTCCTTATCGGACGTTGATTGACAACGAAAAATCCGATTTTATCCATCTTTTGAAGTCAGGAGAATACACTCCTAACTATACCTCCAACAGCCAGAATGGAGATCCAACTTATTATCAGATGGTCTTCTATACGGAGGATGAACCGATAGCCTATTCCTTTAGTATTGCGGATGACGGCGATCATGTCTTCTTTCACCCATGGGATACCAGTATCGTAGATAATCGTATACGGACACTACTTGCTGAGTAACAATGAAGGGGCCGTCTCAAAAGGGGTTCGCTCGCTAGAGAACGGCTCGCTTTAGTAAATTAACGAAATAATTTCCATGAAAATAGTGCTGCGGAGAGTTATCCCTGCGTTGCCTCGCAGCCAGCCATATAAACATGATATTTTCACGTACCGCTTTCGCGATTTGGCGAGAGGAGTAAATGCGCTTCGTGTAGGCATAAATGATAACCTTCAATAGCATTTTAGGATGGTAGCTGTCCCGGCCACCTCCGGGATAAGCTTTAGTGAAGAGATTCATATCTAAGCGATTGACCGCATCGTTGATGACGCGGACAAGATGATTTTCGGGGATGTCTTCTTTACTTAGAATGGTTGGGTGGTACCTCCATTTTAACAAGGGTTGGCTTCTTTTTGTTTGAGCATTCATGAACAGGTTAAGAGTAGACGGAGCAGTTAAATGATTCTGGAGAAGCGTCAGCGGTCGCTTTTGTGAGGGGATTCCAACCTTACCTCGTTGATTCAGGGAATCCCCGAGCAATGGCGATTGGAAGAACATTTAAATGCGCAGACTGCTGTTTAGCCCAGATAAAAAAAGGGGGTGTCCCATCGTCATTTTCATGACTTATGGGACACCCCCTTTTGAGTTTGTCTTTTGAGGAACGCACCCCTTCATGAACATTATCCTCGTTGTCCAAGCAGCCCTTCCCAAAGCACCAGGTTACACGTGGTCATGTCATTCAGTAGTGAGTTCCCTTCTGCCAACTCTACTCCGTTATTGTCTTCGTATAAGTACTGCTAGTTGTGATGTAAGCAGTTTGTCCGTTTACTTTCACTTGGTACCAGTAGCTGTTTGCCTTTTTGACCAGCTCAGCTTTTTGGCCAAGCTCGAGGCGGCCAACGGTTGACGAGCTGGAGCTCGCAGACGATTTCAGGCTTACCCAGCCTTTTACCGTTACCACATATGTAGTGTTTGAATCCGACGGTGTTGACGGATTTGTAGGTTTTGGATCCGGGGTTACTGTACCCGAATTACCGTTTGAAGTATTAGGACCTGTCCATGCCGGCACCTTCTTCTGCGGCGGCAGTACATACTTACTTGGAATAGTAGGAGCCTTGATCGTTTTCCCAGCCATACCGCTAAATCCAGCTGTTGGAACTACGCGGCGTGCTTCCTTGAAATTCTCGCCCCACCAGTATTCCCAGCCGTCCACCGTGCCAAGTGCTGTTGGATTACCATCTGAACGTGTGCCGATAACTACCGGCTGTCCATCACGATTCGTTCCCATATAAATAGCTACGTGCATAATATGATCTGTTTCCTGCCAAGTCAGAATATCGCCAATCCGCAGATTTTCGATACCTGTCAGCTTCCATTTGCCGTTAACCTTCTGCTTGCTTACACCGGCAACTTTCGTACCAACTGTGTTATAGTTTGCAGATGTGCCTGTTATATTGAATCCAAAATCACCAAACACAAAACGTACAAAGCCCGAGCAATCCTCGTAGCCATATTTACCGTAAGCATCAGAACCGCTGCCGTATACCATATACCCATTTTCCATATACCAGATCGCCCGATCGACAATTTGGTAAGCAAGAGTGTTCGACTGACTGCCATACTTTGAGTGGAAATCAGCCACATTATAGAGCTCGTCCTTCACATAGCTATCGGCGTTTATGTATTGATTGTACTTGTTTACTGCGCTTGACGTAGTCCATGTCGTGCTGGCATTTGCGATACCGGCTGTACCAAGTAAAGATCCAATAATAGCGAGGCTAAGTATTTGCTTTTTCATGTTTTCACATCCCTCCCACTCCTATTAAATGATAATTCCAACACTCTCCGCAATGACCAAAAACTACCACTATTGATAGACTAAGCCAAAATAATAACCTTCTCATCTAGCTATTTTTACCATCAGTTTACAGCTGTGACCCACTACAGAAGTACCACCCAAACACAGTCCCAGACTGCTTTAGCCCCTCTTTTTAAAGATGTATTTATGGGAAAATGTAAGGATATTTCTTCCTCCATAGCTTCCAGCCCTTGCTGGGAATTATGAGAAAAAATTTAGGAAAAAGTGCCCAAGAAAGCATGATAACGGCTTATAGCAATTCCTCTCTATCTTCACTATAATTTTTATAGTACTTACAATCGAGGAATAAGACATCCGAGGTGATACCGTTGTCCAAAGATAAGTTCGTAGGTTATAGGGTGATGTTTAATGTGGGGTCTAGGTTTATGGTTCATGTCTATATGAAAGAGGATTATTATGAGCAGTGGCGATATACAAGAGATCAGCAGATAACGGATGTTGTTATTGAAGAGGTTGAAGTAGAGCTGCGGTATTTCCTCGGTTAACGTATAAAAGGCTGCTTGCAACGGTTCATCCCTAAAGGAACCTTTGCAAGCAGCCTTTTATTTTCGCTTTACGCTTCAACTTTACGGACATCAACGGTTACCTTCAGCTTCTGTTCGCCGCTGCCGCGGTAAACACCTTTCACCGGTACAATATCCTTGTAATCACGGCCATGGCCCAGCTTCACGTAACGCTCGCCGACTGGCTCTACATTCGTAGGATCAAAGCTGCACCAGCCAAGTTGAGGTACATAAGCTTCCACCCAAGCATGAGACGCTTGCTCAAAGTCAGCAGTGCCGCCTTGCAGATCACCTACAAAGTGATAGCCGCTTACGTAACGGGCCGGTATATTATACACCCGGCAGCATGCGGTCATGAGATGGGCAAAATCCTGACAAACCCCACGCTTGCGTTCGATCATATCACTTGCTTTTGTTGTGACAGTCGTCGCTTCAGGGTCATAGATGAATTCTGAGCGTATCTTGCTGGACAACGCAATTAACCAGCCTAACACGCTTATATCATCGTTATCCACGACGTTACCTGCAAATTGCCGAACTTCATCCGTTATGTTGGTGTAGCTAGTAGGCATCAGAAATTCAATAAAGCGGTTAGCCGCTTCTTCCGTCTCCAGCCAAGCCCATGCCTCCCTTGCCAGCTTGCCATTTAAGAGTGCGGCCTGCTCCTCAGGACTTGGCGCATGTCTGGTTACTACGGTCATCTGTGTGCGGATCGTCAGCCGCTTATGAGGCGGATTCACAGAGAAGGAATGCACTCGGTTGCCAAAAAAGTCTTCATAGCTGAAAAGGGAGGCATTCGGCTCGATAAAGATAGCCTGCTGATAGCAGGATTGGCGTTCGTTTGTGCTTGGCGTCAGCCGAATTTCATTGACACTGTCCATCGCTGACCCTTCGTAATCGTATTGCGTCACGTGAGAGATATTTAGCTTCATGCGCTTGCCTCCCCCATACGAAAAAAGGTTTTTGCAAAAGAGTGCCCCAGCATCTGGCACGAATCCAGTAAATGTCCAACAATCGAACCATTACGATCGATAATCATATCGTCATGCTCCAGGCAAGCTATATCCGCTTTCACCTTCGCCACTTGACGAATGACACGGTCATGAGCGGTCCGGAGTTGTTTATCTGTAAGCTCGATTTGCTTCATATGCTCGTCGAGAGCATGGAAGGAGAATTGAACCGATCGCGGAAACGATGGATTCAGAATAACAAACTCCATGATGGACTCAACCGACATGCCATCTGCGTATGAGCGGCGGAACGATTGATAACCACTGAGTGATTTCAAGACAGCCTGTAAATAAGGGTAAGCCCCTGTATTGTTCCAGCCGTCTCCGGCAGCCGCATTGCCTACTGCTTTAACAATCCGAAGGGTGTTCTCCGACCGCTCCAGGAAACGTCCGCATTCGATGAAATGCCATTCATTCTCACGAGGCATTACCGATTGGCAGAGTCCTTGGAACAAAGCAGCCCACTCCTTGATCCGACCATAGAACAGGTGAGGAGATTCTTTCAGGAAATCCTCCGGCTGTTTCTCACGCAGCCATAAATAAAAGGAATTGATTGTATCCCACAGCTCGCTTGGAACCTTCTCACGCAGCGTACGAAGGTTTCCCCGCGCATGACTGACACAAGAAACGAGCGAATTGGCATTATCCCGATCGAGCGTGATGTAATGTAGAACGTCCTGTTCCGTGTAACTCCCATATTGCTGCTCATAAGAGCCTCTGCTGCCTAGAGCATCAACAATACGAGTCCACTTGCAAGGCACCTCATTATCTTCGCCGTCTCGACCGCAAGCTTCAACGCCTAATTCATCTTCTGCCTGCAGGTGATAGTGGACATCAATTAATCTCGCATGGTTCTCCGCCCGTTCCATATAGCGGCCAATCCAAAACAACGCTTCAGCGTTTCGGTTAAGCACAGCGATACCTCCATTCTTTATCTTGACTATTTTAACGATTTAACACCCATGTATCTTTAACCCCTCCGCCTTGCGATGAGTTGACCACAAGTGAGCCCTCTCTTAACGCAACACGAGTTAAACCGCCTGGAATAACATGCGTTGACTCTTCACCCATCAGAGCAAATGCCCGCAAATCAATATGGCGCGGCGCCATTACGCCATCCACCATAACCGGCGCACGTGACAGCTTCATAGTCGTCTGTGCAATATAGCGGCTAGGGTCTTTTTTGATTTCCTCGGCAAACTCTTTAATTTCCTTTGGTGTAGCAGCAGGACCAATCAGCATACCATATCCACCGGAGAGAGAGGTCTCCTTCACCACAAGCTGATCCAGGTGATCCAGAACGTAGTCACGCTCATCCTTGCGGGATAAAAGATACGTAGGCACGTTATGCAGAATTGGTTCTTCTCCAAGATAATAACGAATCATATCCGGAACGTAAGCATAAACTGCCTTATCGTCGGCAACACCGGTACCCGGCGCATTCGCGATCGCGATATTGCCTGCCCGGTAAGCATTCATCAGACCTGGAACGCCTAACAGCGTATCCGGCTGGAAAGCAAGCGGGTCAAGAAAATCGTCATCAATGCGGCGATAAATGACGTCAACTTGGCGTAGTCCCCTCATATCGCGCAAATAAATTTTGTGATCCTTATAGACGAGATCACGGCCTTCAACCAAATGAATGCCGAGCTGCTGCGCGAGGAAGGTATGTTCATAATAAGCCGAGTTGTAGGCGCCGGGAGTAAGCAGTGCAATTAACGGGTCCTTCTTGCCGTTTGGCGCAAGTGATCGAAGTGAGCTCAGGAAATAGTTCAAGCTGCGTTCAATACTTTGGACGGAAGAGGACAAGTATAGATCATGAAACAGCTCACTCATCATAGTACGGCCTTTGAATAAGTAAGAGAAACCAGAAGGCGAGCGGAGATTATCCTCGAGGACAAAATAACGGCCTTTCTCGTCTCTAATTAAATCTATGCCGGAGGACGTAATATAAACGCCTCCTGGAACGTCTAACCCCATCATTTCTGGACGAAAATATATGTTGGATACAATCATTCGTCTTGGGATGACTCCGTCGGATACAATGCGCTGGTTATGATAAATATCGTGGATGAACATATTGAGCGCTTTGGTCCGTTGACGGACGCCGCGGTCAACGGCTTCCCATTCATGCTTGGGGATAACGCGTGGAATATAATCAAATGGTATTGTTCTTTCTAGGGGCTCGCTTTGGTTTGGACTATAAAGCGTGAAGGTGATACCTTCTTCCATCATGCGTTGATTAAGGGCATGTTGTCTCATCGTGAGCTCCGACGGCTTCATTCTCGTGAACAGCCGGTGGATATTCTCATAGTGGGGACGAACCGAAAAGTCTTTCTCGAACATTTCATCGTAAAATGATTGCGAATCGTAATAATGCGATTGCGACTGTTTGGCCGTCGACATGCCAACCGCCTCCTCCATGATGGTGCGGCACCTTCTTGATGCCTGCGATGATGACTACCAAAGTTGGCTTGCCACCTACTTGTTAAGTTTTCTTACATAAAAACACTTAATATCCTTAAATAAAGTCATTTTTTGTTAGATTTATCATACAAGATTTGGATTTTCATGTCAACTTATATAGCACGAAAGCAGGGCTTCTGCGCTGGCGAAGAATCCCTGCTTTATATCATATGCCTATTCTCTTGTTATGTATTCAATTGCCGTAAATCTTTTGTAACGGAATCGACGGTTTGTACAAATACCGCAAGCTCCTGTGACCTTGCAGCCTGATTACGCGCTTCCACTGATGTCTTCTCGGATTCCAATTGAACCAAATGAACCTTCTTCTGAATTTCATCCAAATTCGTTTGAATCGTCTCTAGGGCAGAACGTGAGGAAGCTGCCAGCTTTCTAACCTCGTTTGCAACAACCTCGAATCCTCGGCCCATCTCCCCTGCCCGTGCCGCTTCAATCGCAGCATTAAGCCCAAGAAGATGCGTCTGGTCTGCGATCCCACGGATTAGGAGACCCATCTCTGTTATGCCGGCAAGCTCTTCTTCGAGATCACCAAGCAGCTCATGCGACCGATCCTGCGATTGAGAAGTGGATACAGCCGCTTCAGCAATCGATTGCGCACCTTGATCAAGCTCGGTCATTAAGCTTGCCAACTGTTGAACCGATTCCGTGATTGTCGTCAGCATAACTGATTTTTGATCAGCCAAATCTTGAATAAGAGCCTGCTCTGCACGGTTATAAGCTTCAAGCACAAGCTGCGAATCAAGGTTAAACATCTTGGACAGGGAATGTACAATGACCGTCCATTTGTCCGGAATAGTACGTTGCAGTACTACTGTAGCAATGTCGAGATATGTCATATAAGTTCCCAAATACCAATCGGTTGTAAGTCCAATTCGAGAATGGACAAGCCCTACTGTAATACGGTTCTCAATGTAAGCTTGATCGATAACACCTGAGGCCAGCGACAGCCAATAGCCACGTTGGGTCTGTTTAAGCCGTTCAATATTACTTACGTTTGCGATAATTTGCATGAGATGCGGCTGCTCACCGATACTATCATAGAACCGCTCAACGACTTCTTCAACCACCTGCTCGAAGATTGGACGGCAATCCGCGAGCCGCTTCAAATCCTCTTCCGTAATACGGGTATACGCAAGCTGTTTTAGACGTTCTTCTGAGACTTGAATCATTGGCCTTAACTCCTTTCATCTTATATAGATTATATCGGAAAATATGGAATCCACCTGAATGCAATCTTGTATTCTTCATGACAAGAAAAGCCTGTGGACACTGAGGTCCACAGGCTTTCAATCCGGGCTTGTTAGTTTAACGATTCAAAAGACTTCCGACATACCGCAGTAGCTCATTGGCACATACCGGGCAATAACCATGCTCATCAATCAATCGTTTCGTCACTTCATTAATACGCTTCAATTGGCTTTCATCAGGTGTTTTGGTCGATGTCGTAATCTTCACAATATCCTTCAGGTCGGTGAACAGTTTCTTTTCAACCGCCTCACGCAGCCTTTCGTGACTTGTGAAATCGAACTTTTTGCCTTTCCGCGAATAGGAAGAGATACGGATTAATATTTCCTCGCGGAAAGCCTTTTTCGCATTTTCAGATACACCGATCTGCTCCTCGATGGATCTCATCAGACGCTCATCTGGATCCATCTCTTCACCAGTGAGAGGATCTTTAATTTTGGACCAGTTGCAATAGGACTCGATGTTGTCGAGATAGTTCTCGAACAACGTACGGGCAGATTCCTCGAAGGAATAAACGAAAGCCTTCTGAATTTCCTTCTTCGCCAGTCCATCGTATTCTTTACGCGCTACCGAGATAAAGTTCAGATACCTCTCCCGCTCCTCCTTCGTAATAGAAGGATGCTGGTCAAGTCCGTCCTTCAGAGCACGCAGCACGTCGAGTGCATTGATACAAGACATATCTTGCTTAATGAGTGCGCTGGAGATCCGGTTAATAACATAACGCGGGTCAATGCCAGACATGCCTTCCTCAATGTACTCATTTTGCATTTCCTTCAGATCGGCCTCTTTAAATCCTTCAACCTCTTCTCCATCATACATGCGCATTTTCTTCACAAGATCCATGCCTTGCTTCTTCGTTTCTTTCAAACGGGTAAGTATGGAGAAGATTGCCGCCGACTTCAGGGAATGCGGTGAAATATGAATATGCTTCATATCACTTTGGCCGATTAATTTCGTATAAATCTTCTCTTCCTCAGATACTTTGAGGTTGTATGGAATTGGCATAACAATCATACGGGATTGCAGCGCCTCGTTCTTCTTGTTGCTGATAAACGATTTGTACTCGGATTCATTCGTATGGGCAATGATGAGCTCATCGGCCGATATTAACGCGAACCGCCCTGCTTTGAAGTTCCCCTCTTGCGTCAGCGATAACAGGTTCCATAGGAACTTCTCATCGCATTTCAGCATTTCCTGGAACTCCATTAAGCCCCGGTTTGCTTTATTAAGCTCGCCGTCGAACCGGTAAGCCCGAGGATCGGATTCCGATCCAAATTCGGTAATCGTCGAGAAATCGATGCTGCCGGTAAGGTCAGCGATATCCTGTGATTTCGGATCGGATGGGCTGAATGTACCGATACCTACCCGATTCTCCTCCGATATAAGCACCCTTTCAACAAGCACATTCTCAATATCGCTATCGTATTCCACGCGAAGCCTCATCTGACAGGACGGGCATAAATTACCTTCAATCCTTACACCAAGCTCCTTCTCAATCTCAGGACGAAGCTCATGCGGGATCAAATGAAGTGGATCTTCATGCATCGGGCAGCCCTTAATCGCATAAGTAGCTCCCCTCTCCGTTCTGGAGAAACGCTCCAGCCCTTTCTTGAGCATCGTAACAATCGTTGATTTACCACCGCTGACGGGGCCCATCAAAAGTAGAATCCGTTTACGAACGTCGAGCCTTCTGGCTGCAGAATGGAAATACTCCTCCACTAGCTTCTCCACTGCACGATCAAGACCAAAGATCTCCTGTTCGAAAAATTTGTAGCGTTTACCTCCACTATTTTCCTCCACACCAAATGATTCAATCATTTCATAGACGCGCGCATGCGCAGTCATGGCCGGGGAAGGGTCCTCTCTTAACAACTCAATGTATTCTCTAAAAGATCCAGTCCAAGCAAGCTTTTCACTCTCTGTCTGATACTCCGATATCCGCTTGAAAATGTCCATGCCGTGCCTCCTCCCATCGCTTCCGCAATCCGCAATTTTCATTCCGCCCGGGATTATCTCTACATCATTGATCGAGTGGACCAACTTTTTTAGTGAAGTATTACATTCCTATGCTTAGTTATGTAGGAAATTGACCACTATTTTAGTCGGCAATCCAGCATTTTGCGACAAGCATGAACAATCCTTTGTTATAATAATGGGAGAAAGAGGGGATTAACATGGCTGTTAATAAGGAAGAGGAGCTGTACAGCCCCATCAAGAGGTACTACGAAAAGCTTGGTTTTACGGTAAAGAGCGAGGTTCTTCACTGCGATCTTGTCGCGATAAAGCCGGATGGCAGTGAGGCGGTTGTTGTCGAAATGAAAAAAACGTTCAATCTTGCACTTTTGCTGCAAGGGATTGAACGTTTACGTATAAATGATCATGTTGTACTCGCTATTGAGCGCAATAGGAAGAAGAGCGGCGCGCATAATCAACGCTTCAGCGATATTACCGAGCTGTGCCGGATGCTTGGCCTCGGCCTCATGACCGTTACCTTCTTCAAGACGAAAACACCGGTCATTGAGATGCTCTGCGAGCCAGGTGAGATGCCCAAGAGGGGCATTCGAAGAACTCGTCAGGCGCGCCTGCTTAAAGAATTCCGCGAACGCAGCGGTGATTACAATGTTGGCGGCAGCACGGGGCGCAAGCTGGTAACCGCTTATCGAGAGAAAGCTCTCCGCGGCGCTTACGCCCTCCAGCAAGCCGGGATCTTGTCACCAAGCCAGCTCACTGCGCTAACCAGCAACCCACAAAGTCCATCTATGCTTCGCAGCAATTATTACGGCTGGTTCGAGAAGGTGGGGCGCGGACAATATCAACTTACCCCTAGCGGCGCCGCAGCATTAACTGAATATGCCGAGGTTATTGCCGAGTGGACCGAGACGTTTGCGCTTCCACCTGTACCTGAACCCAAAGCTGCAAAAGTTGCAAAAGCTTCAAAAACGCCAAAAGAACCAAAAACAAAAAGTTCAAAACGGACCAAAACTACAAAAGTGTTATTAACAGAGAATTAACTCCTCGCCGTAAACTCGCGAATCGCATCCGCCAAACGCTCGACACCCTGCACAGTCTTTATTCCTTTATTATGTGTAAAATTGAGTCTGGCGGAGTTCCGCTTCGGATCGTAGGCATAGAAAGCACTTCCTGGTACGAAGGCTACACCCTTCGATACCGCTACCTTCAGCAGAGCTTCCGCATCAAGCCCTTCCGGGAGCTCTACCCAGAGGAACATGCCGCCTTTTGGCTCAATCCACTTAAGGCCAGCAATCTTTTGCGCTCTCAGCAGGTTCTGCATTTCACGCATTCGCTCTCCATACGATTCCGAGATGACTCGAATATGATCATCAAGCGGGAAATGAGCCAGCAGCTGGCTCAAAATTTGCTGGTCCATCGTACTCGACTGCAAGTCAGCCGCTTGCTTCGCTTTTGCCAGCATTTTAATGACACGGGTATCACCAATCGCCCAACCTGTACGAAGGGCAGGAGCTACCGTCTTCGAGAAGGTGCTAGTATATATAACCGCACCGCTGCCCAGCTCCTGATCCAAAGCAAAGAGCGTCGGATAAGCCGCATTCTTATCATATTTCAGTTCACCGTATGGATCATCCTCAATAATAGGCACTTGATGACTTACGCAAATTTGAAGCAGCTTTTGTCTTCTTTCGAGGCTCCATACATTACCTGTTGGATTACCAAAAGTGGGTACAGCGTACATAAATTTCGGCTTATGTAGACGAACTAGCCGCTCAACATCCTCCGGAATCATGCCATGCTCATCGCTTTCTGCAGCAACAACCTTCAGTCCATGCAGTTCAAATACTTGCAGGCAGGCCAAATAAGTTGGACGCTCAACAAGCACCGTATCACCCGGCTCTGTCAGTACTTGTACGAGGAGGCTGATGGCTTGCTGAGATCCGGTTGTAATGATCATCTCCTCAGGCTGCACATTCATCCCCTTCTGAGCCATACGAACGCAGAGCTGCTCCCTTAGAGGCAAGTAGCCTTCCGTCAGACCATATTGCAGCGCACTTGTACCCGCAGAGATCGCACGGTCTGCTGCTTCCCGTACCGCCTGTACAGGAAAGAGCTCCTCAGCCGGCAATCCACCAGCGAAAGAAACGATATCGGAGCCTTGCGTCAGCTTCAAAATATCTCTGACAACCGATGATTTCACCTGAGTCATTCTTGATGCAAAACGAAATTCCATTTTTCCGTCCCCTCCCGTATTAAAAGCCATGATTTATCATGACTTTATTGTCGCATAATAAAAAGACTACATGCAATAAAACTAACTTTACACGTTTTCTTTTTCCTAAACCTTGGGTATAATGAAACTAGCTTATCGGAGGTGTCAACATAATGTCTACAACTTTCGTTATTGTCATGACAGTCTTTATTTTGTTCCTGACTGCGATCTTGACGTCTTCCTACAACGACGACAAGACCAACGGCCTCTAAGCAGGCAAAAAAAAGAAGCTTATCCTAATACGTATTAGGATAAGCTTCTTTTTTTGTTCCGAATAATGGTTATGTGCGGTTTACTAATAGCGCTATGGATAATTGCTGATTAACGGTTGTGAAGCTGTCCCATCTCACTCATGCATTGTTCGCATAGATAACGGTCCTTGAAATCTTTCACTTGTTCCATCGATCCGCAGAATACACATCTTGGACGGTAACGTTCCAAAATAATATGGTCGCCTTGCACTAAGATCTCTACAGGGTCCCCCTCATTCATTTGATACCGTTTACGCAGTGATTTAGGAAGGACAATACGTCCGAGTTGGTCCACCTTTCTAACCACACCTGCTGGTTTCATCATTTTCACCTCTTTATGTCTAGTTTTGCAAGCTATCCCTGTGAAACCTTTGCACAATAGACTTTCGATGGGTGAACCTGAATTCCTTCCCATTGAGGGATAATCCTTAATATCATGCTAATTCAGTCCATTCCTGGGAACTGATTCTGACGCAAAGCCTCATACACAATAATCGCTGCCGAGTTGGACAGATTTAATGATCTGACATCACCTGTCATTGGCATACGCATACAAGTATCAAGATTAGCCTCAATCAACTCTTGAGGCAGCCCTTTCGTTTCCTTGCCAAATACGAAGAAGTCACCATCCTGGAATTCAAACTCCGTATATACTTTACGTGCTCTAGTGCTGGCGTAAAAGAATCGTCCATTCGGATTTGCATCCAGCAGCTCTTGGAATGAATCATGATACTCCACATGAACGGCATGCCAATAATCCAGTCCTGCCCGCTTCAGCGTGCGGTCATCGGTCTGGAATCCAAGAGGACGGACAAGATGAAGATGCGCGCCTGTAGCTGCGCAGGTCCGTGCAATATTACCCGTGTTTGCAGGAATTTCAGGTTCAACCAATACGATATGAAAAGCCATAACTGTGCTTACCTCACATTCTATGTCATTATACACGATTGTTTAAGTTCCCGCACGAATGCGGCAATTTTTACATACGCTTAACGTACCCTTAATCTCCTCATAAATGTCGCCGCTCATAATGGAGATATCATGTAGGAGGCGAAAGGAGAATAGATACGATGAAAAAGAAAATTTTGGTCGTCGATGACGAGCCTTCCATCTCCATGCTTATCGAATTTAACTTGAAACTCGCCGGTTATGATGTCCGGTGTGTAAGCGATGGTGAGGCAGTATTTGAGATGCTCAAGCCGTTCCGCCCTGACCTGATCGTACTTGACTTAATGCTTCCGAAGATGGATGGCATTCAAGTATGCCGTGAGCTGCGTAAGCAAAATAATGCTGTACCTATAGTTATGTTAACAGCCTTACAAGATGTCACAGACAAAATCGCCGGACTCGATAACGGTGCCGACGATTACATGACGAAGCCGTTTAGCCCACAAGAACTAATTTCACGTATCCAAGCAATCTTCCGCCGTATTCAAGCTCTTCCGAGTCAAGCCGAATCGACGGCTTTCGACATTGGAAGGTTAACGGTTCGTGCCGAACAACGCGAAGTACTCATTGATGGCAAGACGATTGAACTTACACCCAAAGAATTCGAGCTTCTTCTCTTCTTATGTAAGCATAGAGGTAAAGTATTAAGTCGACAGCAATTGCTGCATGGCGTCTGGGATTATCATTTCTTAGGCGATACTCGGATCGTTGATGTTCATATTAGTCATCTTCGAGACAAAATCGAGCAAAATGCACGAACACCGGAATATATTATGACGGTCCGGAATGTCGGTTACAAGCTGCATGCCCCAAATATGGCCGATTCTTCCCTCGCATAACCTTGTATGAAAGATGAAGACCGCCTTCCCTCTTCGGGAATGGCGGTCTTTGTTATTCTAACCGTTGCGACGCTGGAAATCAGCCATAAATTCAGCAAGCGCCTTGCAGCTTTCGTGTGGAACCGCATTATACGTCGAAGCACGCAGGCCGCCAACATCGCGATGACCTTTCAATCCAACAAAGCCGTTTTGCTCCGATTCCTTCACGAATTGCTTCTCGAGCTCTTCGCTTTGGATACGGAAGGTGATGTTCATCAGCGAGCGGCTGTCCGGATGAGCACATCCGATATAGAAGCCATTGCTTTGATCGATTGCATCATAGATCAGCTTCGTTTTGTCACGATTGAGCTGCTCCATTGCAGCAACTCCGCCGTTCGATTTGATCCATTTCAGAACCAGATTAACCATATATACCGAGAAAGATGGTGGTGTATTATAGAGCGAGCTGTTCTTCGCATGTGTATCGTAACGGAAGATAGCTGGAATGTCTTTCGGGCTGTCTTGAACCAGATCATCGCGAACGATAACTACGGTTACACCCGATGGACCCAGGTTTTTTTGTGCGCCGGCATAAATAAGACCAAACTTGTTAATATCAATTGGACGGCTCAAAATATCACTCGACATATCGGCTACAAGCGGCACATTGCCAAGGTTCGTTGGGAACTCTTGGAACTGAACGCCTCCGATTGTTTCATTGGAAGTCATATGAAGATAAGCGGCATTGTCAGGAACGATAAAATCATTCACGCTTGGCATCCGCATATATTTGTCGTTTTCTGACGAAGCTGCAATAACAGTCTCACCAATGAATTTCGCTTCCTTCAGTGCTTTATCAGCCCAAGCGCCAGTCTTGACATAAGCACCAGCTTGACCCGGACGAAGCAGGTTCATAGGAATCATTGCAAACTGTTGGCTTGCGCCGCCTTGAAGGAATAATACATGATAGTTATCCGGAATCCCGAACAATTCGCGCATGAGTGCTTGTGATTCATTATTCACTTGCTCATACAGTGCGCTGCGGTGCGACATTTCCATAATGGACATACCTGCGCCCTGATATTCGACAAATTGCTCCTGTGCCTGCTGCAGCACTTCAAGCGGTAAAGCGGCCGGTCCTGCATTGAAATTATAGGCTCGATTCATTTTCCGTTACCCACCTTTAGTTTTTATGATCTCACATGATACTGATTATGATAGCAAGTTTAGGAGCTGTCTTCAAGTACATTTACAACATGTTAGTGACAAAAAGTCGAACGGAGATTATTCATATGGCAGATAATATTCGGATTTTCACCGCAATATCCATCCCAGCAAACATTACCGGGCAAATCGTTAGCCATTTACCTGAGTGGAAGACCCAACTGAAATTTCAGCGATGGGTAGATCCCCGCGATCTGCACATTACGCTTCATTTTATTGGTGACACCTCTATTTCTACAATTTCCGACATTAAGCAAGCAATGACTGAGGCCGTTTCCCGGTCCTCAGTATTCCCTCTTGAATTGTCGAATTTAGACATATTTGGCCGCAAGGATCAGCCGTCAGTCCTATGGCTTGGTCTAAAAGAAATACCCGAATCACTCCTGCAGCTGCATGATAAGCTTGGACAATCGCTTCATTCCGCCGTCGGCTTCACTTCTGAAACCCGTCCCTATCGTCCTCATATCACGTTAGCGAGGAAATATGCAGCCAATGAGACTTGTACACCTGAGATGCTCCAAAGCCTCTCCAGCCCCTTTCTACAGCATCAGACAACTTTCGACGTTAATCGCATTACTCTCTATCGTACCCGGTTGGGCGAAAGACCTATGTATGAGCCGCTTGTTGAGCTCGAATTAAATAAATAAAAAGCGGACTCCCGATTGGGAGCCCGCTTGGATAAGTGCGTTTCAAATTAGCAGCCGAAGTACAGGCTGTATTCGTGTGGATGGATACGGATTGCTACCGCTTTAGCTTCGTTACGTTTAACGGCAACATAGTTAGCGATGAACTCTTCCGTGAATACGCCTGTTTCAGTCAAGAATTCGGAATCCGCTTCAAGAGCGTCAAGCGCTTCGTCGAGTGTACCAGGTACGCTGCGGATTTCTTTTTTCTCTTCTTCTGGCAGTTCGTAAATGTTTTTGTCGAAAGGACCATAGCCCAGAGCGACAGGATCCAGTTTACGTTTGATGCCGTCCAGACCAGCAAGCAGCATAGCTGCGAAGCATAGGTAAGGGTTAGCTGTGGAGTCCGGAGTACGGAACTCGATACGGCAGCCTTTTGGCGTTACCGATGCAATTGGAATACGTACTGCAGCGGAACGGTTACCTTTCGAGAATACAAGGTTAACCGGTGCTTCGTAACCAGGAACCAGACGTTTGAACGAGTTTGTCGAAGGGTTCGTCAAAGCGATCAATGCTGGAGCATGGTACAATACGCCGCCGATGTAGTTCATAGCGAGTGGGCTCAGGTTGCCGTAAGCGCCTTTTTCGAAGAACATTGGAGCGTCGCCATCGAAGATGGACATATGCACGTGCATACCGGAACCGTTGTCGCCGAACAGTGGTTTAGGCATGAAAGTAGCCACTTTACCGTATTGGCGAGCTGTGTTATGAACGATATATTTATACAGCATGAGGTTGTCAGCTGTTTTCGTCAGTGTATCGAAACGGAAGTTGATTTCTGCTTGACCAGCAGTTGCAACTTCGTGGTGATGACGCTCAACGCGAAGGCCAACTTCTTGCATAAGACGAACCATTTCGCTGCGGATGTCTTGTTGTTGGTCAACAGGAGCTACCGGAACGTAACCGCCTTTTACAGGAACTTTAAAGCCAAGGTTGCCGCCTTCTTCTTTGCGGTTTGTATTCCAGCCTGCTTCTTCGGAATCTACGTAGAAGGAAGAAGAGTTCATCGAGCTTTCATAGCGAACTTCGTCGAAAATGAAAAACTCGGATTCAGGAGCAAAGAATGCTGTAGTACCGATGCCTGTAGTTTGCAGGTACTCTTCCGCTTTTTGAGCGATGCTGCGCGGGTCGCGCTCATAACGTTCGCCATCAGGCGTATGAATGTTACACATAATGTTCAGTGTAGGATGGTCTGTGAAAGGATCAACGAATACTGCTTCAGTATCCGGCATCATTACCATGTCAGATTCTTCGATACCACGGAAACCTGGGATCGAGGAGCCGTCAAAAGCTACACCATTTACGAAAGTATCGGCGTCAACTTCTGTCGAAGGAAGTGTAATGTGGTGCGCGCGACCAGCGAGGTCGACGAAACGGAAATCTACAAACTGAATGCTGTTTTCTTTAATATTGTCCAAAACTTTTTGAACTGACATCAGATATTTCCTCCATTTCCGAACATTTGCTTAGTGTTGAACAGTTATTGTTCAATTTTCGTTCCAAACTATGAGGTAATTATAAAACTACGGTTTGGCATCGTCAATACTTATGTAAGGTATTTTTTAAACGTATGTGAGGTATACTTACAAGTTTAAACATTTGTTCACATTTAAGGCTTTACATTCGATCACAAAAGCCGAGACACCTTGTGTATCAAGGCTTCTCGGCTTTTTCGGTTTACATATTGATTATATTTTCCACTCTGCGAAGGCCGCTGCAGGCTCCTTCGAAGTATTAAATTGCTTGCCTACTAGCGGTGCTAGTTTCTCTAAATCCTTTAACAAATTAGCGAATTGGTCCGGGAATAAGGACTGTACGCCATCACCTGTCATCGAATTATCCGGATCGGTGTGCATTTCTACGATTAATCCGTTAGCTCCGGCTGCAACAGATGCTTTCGACATCGGTTCTACCAATTCGCGGCGGCCTGTACCGTGGCTAGGATCTGAGATTACAGGCAGATGGCTAAGCCCTTGCAGGACTGGGATCGCCGATAAGTCGAGTGTGTTTCTTGTGTAAGTCTCGAACGTTCGGATTCCGCGCTCACATAACATAACATTCGGATTTCCGCCAGCAAGGATGTATTCTGCTGCATTAAGGAATTCGTCATAAGTTGAGCTGAAACCACGTTTGAGCAATACTGGTGTCTTAATCGTTCCAAGCTTGCGAAGCAGATCGAAGTTTTGCATATTGCGAGTACCCACTTGAAGAATATCCGCATATTCCGCACATACATCAACGTACTCTGGCGTCATAACCTCAGTGATTGTCAGCAGGCCATGTCTTTTGCCCGCTTCCGCCATCATAATTAAGCCTTCAACACCTACACCTTGGAAGCTGTATGGTCCCGTACGAGGCTTAAACGCACCACCGCGCAGCACCTGTCCGCCTGCCGCTTTCACAAGACGAGCGATTTCATCGATTTGTTCCGGTGTTTCAACCGCGCAAGGACCGCCCATAATAACCAGGTTGTCGCCGCCGATCTTAACACCTTTAATATCAATGATTGTATCGTCCGGGTGGAAGTCACGGCTCGCAAGTTTGTAGGACTTCGAAATTTTGATGACGTTCTCTACGCCTTTCATCTGACGCAGATGCTCAGCAAGTGTTGGTTCTGCTTTACCGATAATACCGATTACTGTACGATCTGTACCTCTTGACACATGGGCTTGCACGCCGGATCTTTCAATATAATTGACAATCTCCTGAATACGTTCTTCGGATATGTTTTGATTAGTAATTGCGATCATGTTCATCTCTCCTCTTTTTCACTTCAACGCTTATACGCTTCTTAGCTTTTATGCTTTGTGGCTTTTATGCTTTTACTCGTTAAAGTAAATATACACGATGGACTCTTGTTTCGTCAATTATTATTTTTCAGGCAACAAAAGGCAAATAAACAACTACGGAAAAGAATATTCTTACAATCGCTGTGCTGGTCGGATTCCTTGAACAAGTCATCAATAGGATGGAATCCGACCAGCAAGGCGAACGCTATCGCTTTTCCAGAACATTCATTTCCTCCGTTGCCGCTTGCCTTTTCAGCTGAAAATAATAAAAAACTCAACCCAAGAGTCCAAAACCGGACCGATGAGTTGAGTCTAGACAAACACTTAAGCTTCTGCTGGGCTTGCGACCGTTTTAGTACGAATCGTAGGAAGCAGTTTGTTTTTGTTAACCGTACGTTTGATCTCCCACGTGTCTGGGTTCGCATTGTCATACTGCTCCAGGTAGGCAATTACTTCTTTTGTAATCGGTGTAGGAGTAGAAGCGCCTGATGTTACAGCAACACGCTCGATACCAACAAGCCACTCTTGCTTGATCTCCGAGACGTCGGCTACACGATAAGCTGTTACGCCGGCAATCTCCTCGGATACTTGTGCGAGACGGTTAGAGTTATTACTGCGCGGATCGCCTACAACAATACACAGCTGTGCTGCGCCTGCTTGTTCTGCGACCGCTTCTTGTCGTACTTGAGTAGCCAGGCAGATCTCATTATGGATCTCAGCCTTTGGATACGTCTCAATAAGCTTGCTAATGATCAGGCGGATATCCCATTGCGACATCGTCGTCTGGTTCGTAATAATAATGCGGCCCTCGGGCACATTAAGCTTCGCAATATCTTCAACGCGTTCAATCAGATGAACACGGTCTGGTGCTACGCCAATAGCACCTTCCGGCTCGGGATGACCCTTCTTGCCGATATAAATAATATGATAGTCCTCGGCCACTTTCTCCCGAATCAAATCATGCGTCTTTGTCACGTCCGGACAAGTCGCATCTACGATCGTAAGACCTTTCTCACGGGCACGGTTCCGTACTTCCGGAGATACACCATGGGCTGTAAAGATAACAGTCCCTTGCTCAATCTGCTCCAAAATTTCAAGACGATTCTCGCCGTCAAGCGTAATAACGCCTTCCTGCTCGAATGCATCGGTAACATGTGCATTATGAACAATCATGCCGAGAATATAAATGGGACGCGGGAGGTCCAAGTTTTTCGCTGTTTGCAAAGCAAGCACCATTGCATCTACGACGCCATAGCAATAACCTCGCGGCGATATTTTAACAATTTCCATCTGTTGCACCTGCTTTCTTATAACGAACGTTAGGCTTCGTTTTGATCCGTTCCTTCCATTATAATCGAAGCAGGCTGGGGGGAAAAGTCTATTGGCAGCCAAATAACAAACGTGGACCCTTCTTCCTCCCTCGTTGTGACCTCAATAGAGCCTCGATGCTCGTCAATAATCCATTTAGCTATGGACAAACCAAGCCCTGTTCCTACGGTCTTTCCGCGTGATTCATCCGCTCGATAGAAGCGGTCAAAGATATGTGGAACTTCCTCTGGATTCATGCCAATACCTGTATCCCGAATAATGATACCAAGCTGGTTTTCTTTGGTCGTTGCCGTCATCTCAATCCAGCCATGTGGTGTATATTTGAAGGCATTCTCAATAAAGATGAACAACAGCTGCTGCAAATAGTCCGCATTACCGTGTACCTGATAACCGTCCAATGCCGACAGATCACCAATCCGCCATTCTGCACTACGGGGAAGTAAGCCCGCTCTACGTCCAACCTCTTCTACAAGAGGCATCATCATAACGTTCGTCTTCTCCATTTCATAACCCGCATCCGCTCTTGCTAAAGCAAGCAGATCATTAACAAGGGTGGACATACGTCTGGCCTCTGATGAAATGTCCTGCATGGCCTCGTTAGAAAGCTCCCATCTCTGAGAATCAAGCGCAAGGACAATATCTCCCGCTTCACCATCCTCAAGTTTCTTCGACCACATACGCTGCAGCAGTTCAATGTTCCCTCTAATGGTGGTGAGTGGAGTACGAAGCTCATGAGAAGCATCCGAGACAAAACGCCGCTGCGCTTTGTATGATTCATCAAGACCGTTATAAGCGATTTCAATACGAGACAACATAATGTTCAAGGTATACACAAGCCGGCCTATCTCATCCTTAGGTCCTTCTATTGGAATTCGAACGCTAAGATCTGAGCCAACTTGAATTTGCTCAGTCGTGCGGATAACACGTTCAATTGGCTGCAAGGCCTTTCTTGCCAGGAACAACCCTATTGTGAAAGCCAAAATCAAAAAAATGAGCGAAGACATAATAAGAATGAATCGAAGTCCTGTCAGATACTTCTCTTCGCTGACGATAACGGTGCCAATCTGAAGCAGACCAATCAGCTCTTGGTCTTTTGTATTATTATAAATCGGCCTCTGATAAATCAGGAAAGGAACTTCCCCTTCATTGGTTTTGAGATAAGTTTTTACATAGCCATAACCAGGATTAGTCTTCGCTTCTGGAATTGGATATTTAATACCGCTGCTTTGTAATGCTCCAGAGGCTTTAATGACACCTTCTTTATAATTTACTAACTGCAGATAAAAATCTTTATCTGCAAATATTGATTTTTTTTCAATATTAAGATCCATCTGATTCAAGCCGTACTCATACTTTAAAACATTATAATCGAGCGCCTGTTCACGCAGCTGATCCTTCATATCGTTGTACGTATTCATATTAATAAAGAAATAAATAGCGACACATAACACGATCAATGCTGCCGCAAGTATGCCGGAAAACCATAAAGTAAGACGAAGCCGGATCGTCATGCGTTAATCAACCCTCTCCCCGCAATACATAGCCGGTACCACGAACGGTCTGAATAATACGCTTGGCTCCGCCTTCCTCCAGCTTCTGACGGAGCATAGCAATGTACACTTCAAGCACGTTTGACTCACCGCTAAAGTCGTAACCCCAAATCTTCTCCATAATGGCATCTCTCGTCAGTACACGGCGCGGATTTTGCATAAACAACAGCAGCAGATCATACTCCTTCGCCGTCAGTTCAATTCTTCTGCCGGAACGGATAGCTTCACGTGAATCCAGATCCAGCGCCAAGTCATCAAATACAATCTTGTTGCTGTTTGCTTCATCAATTTTATCCGGTTTACGGCGCAGCAAAGCACGGACCCGGGCAAGCAGTTCCTCCAGAGCGAATGGTTTGATCAAATAATCATCTGCGCCAGCATCCAGTCCTTTTACCCGGTCCGAGATATCGTCCTTCGCCGTTAGCATTAGGATAGGCACTGTACTGCCGCCTTCCCTTACTCGACGACACACTTCCCAGCCGTCAACTTGAGGCATCATCACATCAAGAATCAGCATGTCCGGGTCAGCAGTTAACAGCATCTTCAAACCTTCCATGCCATTGCTTGCAGTCGTGACTTCATAACCTTCGAATGCCAAGCTTCTTCTTAATAAAGAAGTAATCTTATCATCGTCATCTACAACCATTATGTGATGTCTCATTCTTAATTCTCCCCTTGTATAACTTATCTGCTAAAAAAGAAGCGCAGAGTCTATCTTACTCTGCGCTTACTTTATTCCTTACTCCGCGTTAAATTCGTTTCGGTTGCCAATCTCGACTGTCAGATCCATCTTTTCAGCTTTACGAACAATGTTCAATACAGCTTTGTCGCCAACCTTACGCTTTTGGATCTCAGCAATAAGCGCCTGTGTATTGCTATATGTTTTACCGTCGATACCCAAGATAACGTCAAATTGTTTCAGGTCCGCAAGATAAGCCGGAGAATTGTAGTATACGTTGCTTACGATCGAGCCTTGAGCTTTATCCATGCCAAGCTGCTTCGCAATCGCATCTGTTACATCACCAAGCTCTGCTCCGATGAACGGAACCGGCTCTTTTGGCACTTCTTTATTGTTCTTCAGCGTATCAAGAACTTCTTGAATCGTACTTGTCGGAATCGCAAAGCCGATACCTTGTGCCTGCGAGCTAACCGCTGTATTAATACCAACAACCTCACCCTTAGTGTTCAGGAGTGGACCGCCGGAATTACCTGGATTAATGGAAGCATCCGTCTGCAGCAAATGTTTATACTCGCGAGTGCCGTCTGTGTCTTGAATATCGATTGGACGTTCCTTCGAACTCAGTACGCCAACTGTTACTGTATGGTCAAAGCCGTACGGGTTACCAATTGCAACAACCCAGTCACCGATGTTGATATCATCCGAGCTTCCTAATGGAAGGGTAGGGAAAGCTTTATCACCTGTAACTTTCAGTACGGCAAGATCAAGGTCAAAGCTCGAACCAAGCAGCTCTGCTGTAAATGGCTTATCATAACCTTGAACGGTTACTTCGATTTTATCGGAATCAGCAACTACGTGCTGGTTCGTCAGAATATAACCATCTGATTCAAAGAAGAAGCCAGTACCAATACCTGCCGCCTGCAGGTTGCTGTCATCGCCTTTATTGTCTTCCGGTTGCGTTGCTTCCGGTGCATCTTCACCGAAAAATTGACGGAAGAATGGATCATCCAAAATGCTGCCGCTGCCGCCGCTGTTGCTGGAAGCAGGCTTCACATAGGTTTCGATCTTAACGACCGCCGGACTTGCTGTCTCGAACAGCTTGCCGAAGTTATCCGGTCTTGCCGCTGCTACAGAAGCGCCGCCATTACCTGTTGTTCCGGCAGTTGTTCCCGATCCGGCATTCGAACCATTACTTGCACTCTCGGAGGAGAACACCGAATTGCTAGTAAACCAGTTATTCGTATCAGATGCATACATTAATCCGCCCATCAAACCGCCAACTACAACAACTCCAGCGAGGAAAGCCACGAATAATCCTTTAATTGGGCTTTTCTTACGCGGTTCACGTGCCTGCCATCCACTCTTCCCGGATTGCTGGCTATAAGTAAAAGGCCTCATTGGTACAGGCGGCGTTACTTCTACATTCGGCTGCTGGTCAAACTCAGGCTCATCACCTGGTTGTGCCGAATAAGGAGCTTCGTATGTCCGCTCTTCTTGCGGAGAGTTAGAAGATCTGGAAGGAACCGAAGCTCCATTATCTTCTTGAGCCGAAGATTTGAATGGTCCATATGAATAATAGTAGGAAGTTTTGCTTGGCGTTTCCGATCCTTCTGCCGATGTATCATTGTCTTCTCCGCGTGGATCGTTCTCTTCACCATTAGCCCGATTTTGAAAGAAATCGTCGTATTTTTTGTTCTGATCGTCCATATTCGTTCTCCTCCTTGATCTATTCCATAAAGCAGCCGAATCTTTCATTCATCGGCGCTCTCTAAATCCTGTATCCCTATCATGCACATTCTACCTTAAAACAAACTTAAAATGAATTAAAACGAACATAAAAAAAACGTCTTTCGACGTTATTTCTATGCACTTTTCGTGTTACTCTACCAAACTCCCCTTCTCAGATAGAGAGCTTGGCGTGCCATATTTTATTGGGGGAAAAGCTTCTCGACCTCTGCTAACACCTGCTTTGCCTTATCAATCCATCGCGGATCAATATGTGCATCAGGATTGGAGGGAGCTTGAAATTGATCAAATAGAGCACCTACCACCCGGGCGCTCGCTTCAGGATCATTGCCCTCCTGGTATTCATGCCTCAGGACATACGGCGTTCCTAGAGTAATAATCGCATTTGTATCCGCGGTCACATCAACCACGTTGCCATTCGTCACTTGAAAAGGCAGGCGAAGCCATACTTTATTCTCGTTGTCCAATGCCCGGTCGAAGGATCCGTTGGTATAGTCCCAGTTACCGCCGAGCGAGAATTGATGCTGCTCAAGCCAATCTCTGGAATCGGTGAATGCTTGCTGACGGGCTTCCAATGTAGATGAAAGTGGAATCATGACAGTTCAGCTCTCCTTTGGCATAACTTGCTTTGAATAACTGCTAAAGGATAATATGTCCCGTCATCCTGTCGTTTATGTGTTCTTTACCCAGCCTTTACGATGAGCAAGAACCGCAAGCTGCGTCCGGTCATCCAGTTCGCATTTCATTAGAAGATTGCTGACATGGGTTTTGACCGTTTTGATACTAATATGAAGCTCCTCACCGATTTCTTTATTCGAGCGGCCTTCGGCAATCAAGAGCAGTACTTCCTTCTCCCGCTCTGTTAAATCCTCATCACCGGATTGGGCGGTGCGCTGGCGAAGTCCTCTCGTGAGTGCCTGAGAGACGTCCGCTGTCATGACAGGCATACCTTTAACCGCACCGTGCAGCGCATAAATCAGTTCCTCTGCTGAAACTGTCTTTAAGACGTAACTGACCGCTCCGGCTTCAATCGCCCCATATACTTTATCATCCTCGAGGAAGCTAGTTAGCATAACGATCTTCAAATCAGGATACTTTGCAATGATTTGGCGTGTCGTCTCTATACCATCCATTCCCGGCATCATCAGATCCATGAGGATAAGATCCGGAATACCTGCAGGAATACCCGCTTCCAGCATAGAAATAGCAGCCTGGCCGCTCCCAGCTTCAGCAACGACTTCAAATTTCGGCTCCAGCATCAAATACGTGCGAAGACCAATTCTCACCATATCATGGTCATCCACAATCATTACTTTTAACGTATTAGTCCCGTTCATCGTTACCATTCCCCCGCCATATTTTTGGTATCGTTACCTTCACTCGCGTGCCGCTTCCCGGCTTGCTTAGAATCTCAGCTAACCCGCCTAACTGCTGGGCCCGTTCCTGCATCGTTGATAGACCATAAGAGCCGCGTCTTACTTGATCAGCCCGGAAACCTGCCCCGTCATCCTGCAGACTTAGTACAACTTGGCGTTCATTCTCCGTCAAAGTCAATGAGCAGCTTTGTGCTCCGGAATGCTTCACAACGTTCGCCATCGCTTCCTGGACAATAAGGAATAACTGATGCTCCTTCGCTTCAGTTAACGCATCTGTCAGACGCCAATCAAAGACACCCTGAAGCCCATTCTGCCGGCAATAATCAGGAAACCACTTATCCAGTGCTTCATGCAGTGTGCGTCCTTCGAGTTCCATTGGTCTAAGCTGTGCAATAAAGATTCGCATCTGCTTTTGCGCAAGCGTTGACATCTGAATCAACTGATCGAGCACCGAAGCCGCACGTTCCTGATCAATTTCTTGAAGCTTCGGCAGCGAAGAAGCACACATATGCATCGCGAATAACTGCTGGCTGACGGTATCATGCAAATCTCTTGCGAGACGTTTCCGTTCCTCCTGTACAGCGGCTTCATTCGAAGCGGTCTGGGTCATGACTTGCTCTTCCCCTGTCATCTGGAGCCGCTTCATCCGCTCTTCCATCAAACTCGCAAGCTCATTAAACTCACGATATAGCTCAGAAAAAGAAAAGTCTCCCGATTCCGTAATCCGAACCTCAAAGTTTCCGTTCACCGTCTGCTTAAGAGCCAGCTGAAGCGTATCAATTCGTCGTTGTATAACTCTGCCGGTCCAATAACCGAAGGCCGCACTGACAAGCAGAAAGACGGAGGCAGCGCCGTAGCGCACTTCCGTCTGTACTTCGCCACCGTTAGATAATCCTGTCCATACGACAATCGCACACAGCAGCGCCGTTACCGAAGAGGCAACAAACATGGTGAGCAGCTGCCATTTGCCGCCGCGGAACAATCGAACCATCATAATAATTAACCCACCTTCGTAACGCGAACATCGCCGATAAATGTGCTTACGACGAGTTTGATTTTTTTATCGGTTTCCGAGTAATGAGGAGAATGGATGTTAATGCTCTTGAACATTCCGCCTTCCTTCTGACCCAGAATCTTTACATCCCCTGCAAATGCACTTGATATGACTTGTATGCCTACCTCATAATCGTTCGGTACATAAACCTTTACATCACCTATAAAAGAAGAGATACAAATCTTCGTCTCGCCAAACGGTATTTGGGCTTTCGTCAGATCAACAATGGTATCGCCGATAAAATGCGATATATTAAGCGGCTTCAGCTCCCAATAATCCTGGCCGATATGAATATCCCCGATAAATCCCGACCTCGACTGTGCATTAGGATCATTATTCCAATATTCGAAGGATCCGTGCTTGGAATGATGCTGCTTGCGCCATTGATCCTTCATCTGCTGTTTATGAGCTCTAATATGGTGCTTCTGTGCATTCAATTGCTGACGCAGCTCATGCTTGAAGTTGTGGTTCCGCCTTACATGATGATAAGGATCTCTTCTCAGATCAGGCTCGGGTGTACCACTCTCATTAGGTTCCGTAAAGGCCTCTCTCGGGTTATCCGAGTTGTTCGGTGCTCCTTCTTCATCTACCTTCGTTGGATCCGGATGAAGAGGCGGCGCGGAAGGAATATCACCTTTATAATCCGTATAAGAATTGTACGATTTCCATTCGTCATCATATTGAGGTGGTTCTTGATGACGATGACGCGGCCGGCGTAAAAAGTTAAGTCCAATCAAAATGATAATAATTGGCCACGCGTAGGAAACGATGTCACCAAACGACCAGGAAAACCATTCCAGGTTATGACCAAGAAAAACAAATCCGATAAGAATCATCATCCCTGACCACCAGCCTGAGCCGGAACCGTGACGTCCTGCAACAAGTCCATGCAGACCAATCCAGAGCAGAACGACAGGCCAATAATTAGAGATAATCTCGCCAATACTAATATCGAATTGAATTACGTCCAATTGTCTTAATAGGAAGATCACGCCGATTGAGATAATGACGAGACCCGACAATAACCGGTTTAAAAAGCTCCCATTCAATTTATTCAACTCCCTGCCAGTGCTTCAGAATGTCTTATTGTTACTAAGTATATCTAATGAAAGATAGCTTATAAAGGGACGGCCGATTGAACTTTGCATCGGTCTCGAGACTGAGAACAAGGGTTTTACAAAAAAAATAGCTGACATACGTCATAAAACATCACGCAAACACGTTGACATTACTCACTTCGCCTATTTATAATGGTGAGCGGATTCATAGAGACAGAGAAACCTTACATCATTTCATACTATGAACAACAGGAGTTGAATCAATGGATGTAGCAGAACTGTCGAGAGGGCTGGATACCATCTGGGTTGTCTTGACAGCAGCAATGATTTTGCTGATGGAAGGCGGATTTGCCTTGCTTGAAGCCGGATTTGTCCGGCAGAAGAATGCTGTCAGCATTATTATGAAAGTCTTCGTCGACATTGTTTTTGGCGCACTTGTTTTTTACTTCTTCGGCTTTGCTATCATGCACGGCAAGGACATTGGCGGTTTGTTTGGTTCAACGGGATTTATGCTTAATGGTGATTTATCTCACATCAATCTCAATATTTCCCATGAAACCTACTGGTTTTTCCAATGCGCCTTCGTTATCGCGGTAATCTCTATCGTCTCCGGTGCCGTTGCTGAAAGAATTCATTTCCGGGCTTATATTCTGTTGACCATTGCAATGACGGGCATTATATATCCACTTGCCGGCCATTGGGTATGGGCAATCGACGGCTGGTTAAGCAAGCTAGGAATGATTGATTTTGCCGGTTCAGCAGTTATCCATGCTCTTGGCGGTTTTGCTGCACTTGCAGCTACCTTATTCATCGGTCCTCGGATCGGTAAATTTTCGCCAGACGGTAAAGTGAACATTGTATCACCTTCCAATCTTCCTCTTGCCTCAGTTGGAGCATTTATTCTATGGTTCGGCTGGTTTGGCTTTAATGCAGGCAGTACGTTAAGTGCGACAAATGCTGCAATCGGCCACATCGCGGTTACAACTATGCTGTCTGCTTCTGCGGGAGGCGCAACTTGTATCTTGTTCACCATGCTCCGTTATCGGAAAGCCGACCCGCCAATGGTCATTAACGGTTCGTTAGCTGGTCTTGTCGGGATTACTGCTGGCTGTGCTTATGTATCAGAAGGAGCAGCGATTTGGATTGGAGCCATTTGCGGAATTGCGATGGTGCTCGTCACTGAATTCATGGAGCGCAAACAAATCGACGATCCGGTTGGAGCTTTTGCCGTACACGGAATCAGCGGAAGTATAGGTACACTGGCAGTTGGTCTTTGTGCAATTCCAGCACTTACAAAAGGCTCAGGCCAAGGCTACTATGGCCTTCTATACGGAGGCGGCTGGAAGCTCCTTGGCGCTCAGGCGCTTGGTCTTGTTGTTATTGCATTTTGGGGATTCGTCTTAACCTGGGGAGTACTATGGCTGATCCGCCGTATTATGCCAGTACGCGTATCCAAGGATGAAGAGCTTATCGGCCTTGATGTAGGGATACATGGTGTTCCAGCATACAGTCAGGAAAGCGACTTTATCGATGTTGATCACATTACTAGAAGCTAAACCAATCATAAAAGGCGTTCTCCATGTGGAGAACGCCTTTTATGTATAAGTAGAATTATTTATATAGTTCATTAACCAAATCCACGGAAACAGACACAATGTCAGTTGGTGACGATACCTGGATCGAACGGGCATGCTCAATTTCTTGGCGGAGCGCACGTACTTGCTCCATTGGTTTTTTCACAAAATGAATGTACTCAACAGCCAAATGATGATCCGGCTTACGGCCGGATAAAATCCGCCGCAATGTCGACATGGACTGATAAGCCCGCTCTTCCTTCAGACGCCGCTTCTCATATCGTTCAACCATTTGCTCGATTTCCGCGATTTCCTGCTCTTTCTTCGTCACATAAGCATCGATGAAGGGCAGTACCTCCGCAGCTTTGCGATGATGGGACGCAGAATGATTCATATGAATAATTGGATCAGTCATGATAGCTCACCTGTCTTCATTGCGTTATTATTTCTCACATAACTAATAATACAATAAAGATCCGCTCTTGAAAACTCAAAATTATGTGACATCAGCAAATTTAACAAAAAGGAGGAACCATAAGGCTCCTCCTGTTGATTGGTTTAGTAATTACTTCTGAGTATTTTGAGTAGCTTGGTTCGACGCTTTGCCAGTTGCAGCATTTTGATTAAACTCTTCAGCGAATTCTGCATTTTGCTTGTTGTTTTGTGCTTTGTTGTTTTTGTTCTTAGCCATTGTAGTTATTCACCTCCCCGTCCATCCCTTAGTATGGCATAGCAAAGGCTTATTATTCAGAACCTAATTACGATTCCAGATAGGTTTGTGGGATCGGTTTTCCCGCTTCTACCGCTCGATTAATCTGGTTTAGCCATGCTTGAGACAGCTTGCCGTTGCCCTTACGAAGCACCTGAACGGCTACTGTACGTTTCCCCCACTGCTTATATACATCCTTTATCGTCTCAAAATATAAGTCGAGCCGGCGGCCTTTAATGGCAGACCCGGTATCCGCTACTACACCGTAGCCGTAACCAGGAATGTAGAGCAGCGTACCGATTGGGAACAGCTTCGTATCGGCGGCGATCGTCGATACTTGCCCCCGTCTGACTTTTACCCCTGAATAAGTAATCCCGTACTGCGGGTGTCCCGGACGTTTGCCGGTTGACTCATAGCCTGCCGTATAACCGGTTGCCACGACCTGTACAGTCGACAGAGTCTGCTCGGCGATGGCTTCCACCGCTACGGGGTCTTTTTTGTCTGCTGGCGCAGCTGCGAGGCTTGGTGCCACACTTGACAACATTGCCGCTATCGCTAGGCTTGAAATTATTTTTTTGCAAGTAAAAAAGCTTGTGACCATTTGGGCAGCTTCCTCCTCAGAAGAATAATTCCCAAACGGTCCAAGCTTTATTCATAACAATTAGATTGCTTTAGTTGCGATCTCTTGAGTAAGCAGCTCAATCAGCTCAGCTACCGGCTTAGCACCGATATCTCCTTCGCCCCGCTTACGTACCGACACAGCACCTGCCTGTGCTTCGTTCTCGCCTACAACCAGCATGTAAGGAGCCTTTTCAAGCTGTGCTTCACGAATCTTGTAGCCAAGCTTCTCGTTACGCAGATCGCTCTCAACGCGAATGCCTGCTTCTCTCAGCTTCTCTTCCACTTCACGTGCATAAGCTTCGTAAGCAGTTGATACAGGAATAACCTTAGCCTGCACTGGCGACAACCACAGTGGCAATGCACCTGCGAAGTTCTCGATCAGGAAAGCAGTCATCCGTTCCATTGTACTGATGATACCGCGGTGGATAACGACTGGACGATGCTTCTTACCGTCTTCGCCGATATATTCCAGCTCAAAGCGGTCAGGCAGCAGGAAGTCGAGTTGTGCAGTCGACAGTGTCTCTTCCTTACCAAGCGCTGTCTTGATCTGAACGTCAAGCTTCGGACCGTAGAATGCCGCTTCGCCTTCTGCTTCAAAGAACGGCAGGCCAAGCTCTTCTACTACTTCACGAAGCATACGCTGAGACATTTCCCACATTTCGTCATTTTGGAAGTACTTCTCTGTATCTTGCGGATCCCGGTAAGACAAGCGGAAGCGGTACTCTTTAATGCCGAAGTCCTCATAGACCTTGCGGATCAAGTTCACAACGCGAGCGAACTCTTCCTTGATTTGGTCTGGACGGCAGAAAATATGAGCATCGTTTAATGTCATCGCACGAACGCGGTGCAGACCAGTTAATGCACCAGACATTTCATAACGGTGCATCGTACCCATCTCTGCAATACGAACCGGCAGATCACGGTAGCTTCTCAGATCGCTCTTATATACCATCATATGATGCGGGCAGTTCATTGGACGAAGAACAAGTTCCTCGTTATCAAGCGCCATAGGCGGGAACATATCCTCGCTGTAGTGCTCCCAGTGACCGGAGATTTTGTACAGCTCAACGTTAGCCAGAACCGGTGTGTAAACATGCTCGTAACCAAGACGCTCTTCAAGGTCAACGATGTAACGCTCGAGCGTACGGCGTACCTTAGCGCCGTTTGGCAGCCATAGCGGCAAGCCTTGGCCAACTTCGCGGGAGAACGTGAACATCTTCAGCTCTTTGCCGAGCTTACGGTGGTCGCGTTTCTTTGCTTCTTCCAAGAAGTGCAGATGCTCATCCAGCTCCGCTTTCTTCGCAAAGGCAGTTCCGTAAATACGCTGAAGCATCTTGTTCTTCGAATCGCCGCGCCAGTAAGCGCCAGCTACGCTAAGAAGCTTGAAGGCTTTAATACGGCCAGTGGATGGCAAATGTGGTCCACGGCAAAGATCGAAGAACTCGCCTTGGTCGTACATAGTAATAACCGAATCCTCAGGCAGATCACGAATCAGCTCAAGCTTCAGGTTATCATCCAGCTCTGTAAAGATAGCAAGAGCCTCTTCACGGCTGACTTCACGGCGGCGAATGTTGAGGTTCTCGTTAATGATGCGCTGCATTTCTTTCTCGATCTTAGTCAGATCTTCCGGAGTAAGCGATTGATCCATATCGATATCGTAATAGAAGCCGTCCTCGATAACCGGACCGATGCCCAGCTTCACATTAGCGTTGCCATATAAACGTTTGATCGCCTGCGCCATCAAATGGGCTGTACTGTGACGATAGACCTCAAGGCCGTTAGCGGATTCGATCGTAACGATCTCAATTGCGGAATCAGACTCGATTGGTGCGTACACGTCAACCACTTTACCATTGATTTTACCAGCGATAGCATTCTTGCGAAGTCCCGGGCTGATCGAGCCTGCTACTTCTTCAATTGTTGTTCCAGCATCGTACTCCCGAATGGCGCCGTCTGGAAAAGTAACTTTAATAGACATTGAATTTCCCTCCTGAAAAAGTTGGCATAGCACGCGGGATGAACGCAAAAAAGCACCCATCCCGCAAAGGGACGAGTGCTTGTATACTCGTGGTTCCACCCTACTTCGATCGCTGCTTGCTGTAATCTACAACGTTAAGCAATCCTTGTATTGATCTGATAACGGAGACATCCGGTGCAGCTTAGTAATGGTACGCAATAATCGACCACGTTCAACTGCACAGCTACAAAGGGGTATATTCGCTAATGTCATGAAGGAAATTGCAGCCGAGTTTCCTCTCTCTGGACCAACATTTGAAGCCAATACATGTCTTTGTCATTGCTGTTCGCATAGTTATGAGCATTATTATAGCCGCTTGACCCCCTAATCGTCAATAGATGCGGCTGTCAGGCTGGACGGATCCATTGCCTTCAAAGACAGGACTACAGGCTGGACATTGTGTGCAGACGGATACCCGGTTATCAAATATCGTCTCGATTGTCCTTATTACCTGCATATCATCCTGTCTGGTATGAATCATAATATGCTTAGGAGATACGGCAATGAGTGAGCTGATCACCATATCTTCAATATTCATTTCGGTCTCCAGCATTTCAGCAACTAACTTGTCCGAGTGGGGCTTCGGTTCAAAAGGCTGAAACTTTTCATTGAACAGGACAAAATCATGGCTGCCCTTGTGTACAAGGTGAACGATAGGCACCTTCGACTCCTGCAAGCCTACAAAATATTTGAGCAGCGAAATAAACTCCTGGTATTGCTTATCGAGCACGTATTCATCCAAAGCATAATCAACGATCTCAGCTAATTCCGTCCGATAAGGCTGCAGTCTAAACGAAGTTAATCCGGTCAAGTTCAAAGCCGAATTCTCCTGCAGGTATCGGTCAATCTCATCGGCTACCTTCGTTTTGCGGCGCTGCCTGTCAGCATCAAGAAATCTCGTCCCAAGGCCATCCCATTCTGTACCGTGAAGCAGCTCGTGGCAGTATTTTTCGATAACAGGTGCGTCTATAGCGTGGTTATTCCTGTATTTTCTCCGAATGATGGCTGCCAGGATATGCGGCTCCATATCGGTTACGATGAATTCGGCTAGTGCCTTGGAAGCAGCTTGGTACACCGAATGGCTATGGTCAGCCAGATGAAAATAAGGCAGGATCGCTTGGCAGCTAATCTCCTTTTCTGATAGCAGCGTGTATTGAATGGCTTCTCCTTCGATGTGTGCGATATGTAGATCAGTTGTTGTGTACTCCGCCATCAACGCCGCTAATTGGGCAGCCGATTGCTCCATGTTCGAAGGCAGCGTTACGGTAAACAGCTCCATGAGCTCACCCCTTTCATTCCCCTTATCAGTATATGGCTGGGGGGTTGGGTATATACGAAAGGAGTGGTGGGAGATGATGGGGAGTGGCTGGTGGATTTTGCTGGCTTGGCTGATGGTCGCTGCGTGAAAGTAACGTTCTTCCGATCGCTGTTGCTCCCCGGATTTCTTCGAATTTACCACCTTACGGTGGAAATCCGGGAGCAAAGGCGAACGCTTCGCTTCTCCAGTACGTTACTTTCGCTCCGCTCCCGCGCCAGCTACCATCGCCAAAACTTCACTCCCCACTCTTGTGGGGGAGCAGTTTGTAGCTGCCCTATTTATTCGGGCAGTAATCATTCTCTAAGAGATTTTCTTTTCAACATGATCATTACGCCTAGTTCAATTGTTAGTCTAGTTACTTCCCCGGCCCCACCTTACCGTACGAGAGGAGGTTATTCCGTTGGTTGGTGGAGGTAGCTGTTTTTGTGGGTCAAGAGTTTGGGGCTTACGTCATAGCAGAGCTTGATATCGGGGTGATCTAGGATGGAAAGCTTTTTGACTGCAATCATATTAAAGCCGTGAGGCGGGCCTTCTAAGAAGACCCTGTCTGGTGGGATAATCTCAACAGGTTTGCCGGACATGTCGACATTGGAGTTGTAGTCGCGCAGGGCGAAGATGTGGTAACCAAAGGACTGCAAATATTGGACGATATCACTTTGATCAAGACCATTGCTCCAATCGACATAGCTGCGGTGAACCTCGAAGATGATGTTAGGAGCTTCTTCAGCCGGCAAATCGAGCTGGCTGCTAGCGCCTTGAAGAACGGTATACTCCAAGCCTTCAATATCCAGCAGGATGAGATCAAGATGGCTGATTCCCTGCTCTTTTACATAAGTATCTATCGAAATCGTTCCGAAAACGGTGTTATCCTCCTGCTCCTTCATATCCATCACTAGCTCTGCATGAGCAAAAGAATCGTCTCCGATCAGCTTCAGTTTTCCCTTTTCATTGTTCCATAAGCCCAGGCGCCATGCCTTAACGTTATCAATTTCGTTTACTGCAGCGTTATGCCTGAGCATTTGATATTGGTCTTTGTTTGGTTCAAAAGCATGAACCGTTCCGCCTCGCCCAGCAATCTCGCTCGCCACAATTAAGGCCTGATCGCCAAAATAAGCTCCGCCAATTAACACTTCCTTAGCTTGTTTTGAGAAAATAGACAGCAATTTGGTCGTCTGCGGTTCCCATACATGGTCGGGACAGACCGGTATTGAAAGCAAAAAATCACGAGCAATTTTAGTTCGATAATAGAAATCAAACTTTAATCCGTTCGCTATCTCTTTTCTCAAAATTGTATTCTCATTGTATATCGCATCAAGTATTGGAGCCGTTATTTCTTCCCTCACATTGATAGCCTGTTGGTGAAGCCGCTCTTCCATATGCTTAATTGCTGCAATTAATTTCTGCTGATTCATCCTTTCACAGCCTCCTTTATATATGCTTGATCAAAAAAGAATATGTGAGGAACTGCCTGTTTAGTAGCTTCACAGACCAGCTGGCATAAAAAAAAGCATCCGAGCCCTGTTAACCAGGGGTCGAATGCCTTGTTAATAAATGAATTAGTTCTGCATGATGAAGTCTTTCGCAGCGTGCTCATGATCATCGTACATTTTGATCGTATTGTATTTCGTGTCACGCTGTGCCGGGATTTTGCCCGATTCGCGAATGAGTTGAAGAATAGATTCAATGTTCACTTTATGAGTCGTGCCTGCGGCGGATACAACATTCTCTTCAATCATCGTACTGCCGAAATCATTGCAGCCATACGAGAGTGACTGCTTACCAATGTCAGGACCCATCGTCACCCAAGACGATTGGAAATTATCGATATTATCGAGCATAATACGGCTGACTGCAACCATTTTCAGATACTCTTCCGGTTTCGACTTCTCAACACGTTTCATGTTCGTATTATCCGGCTGGAATGGCCAGCAGATGAAAGCGAGGAAGCCTTTCGAATCATAACCGTTAGCGATACATTCATCCTGCGCATCACGGATGCGGAGCAAATGGAGTGCACGCTCCTCAGCTGTTTCACCAAAGCCGTATACCATAGTAGCCGTTGTGTTCATGCCATGACGATGTGCGGATTTCATAACATCCATCCAGTCTGTCCAAGAGCCCTTCAGACGGCTGATTTTACGGCGGGTACGGTCATCCAAAATTTCAGCACCGCCGCCAGGCAGCGAGTCTAGACCAGCTTCATGCAGCTGGCGGATAACCTCATCCAGCGATAAACCTTCGGAAACATCTTTCATTTTCTGAATCTCGGCTGGCGAGAAGGAATGCATGGTAATGTCCGGGAAATGCTGCTTAATCTCACGAAGCAGATCCGTATAGTACGAGAATGGCAGATTCGGGTTAGTTCCACCCTGCATCAGAATCTCAGTACCGCCTACATCAACAGTTTCCTGGATTTTATTAAGTATCGTTTCATTCGAGAGGACATAGCCCTCATTCGAACCCGGCGCGCGGTAGAACGCACAGAACCGGCAGTACACATCACAAATATTTGTATAGTTGACGTTCCGGCCTACGACAAAGGTCGTGATCGGTTCAGGATGGCGTTTCAGCATAAGCTGATTCGCAACCTCGCCCATTTTTTCAATCTCATCGGATTCAAGCAGCGTTACACATTCGTCAAACGAAATACGTTCTCCAAGACGTGCTTTATCCAAAATCTGGTCCAACGTAGACATATCGTAAGACCTCCTTATCTTTTTCCGTTCTTAATAGCTATCAATTCATCCTATCATATCTCGTTCTTGTCCGTCATCTTTCGTATGTTACGGAAAAGCGAAAAAATACGGCCTGTCATATACGACAGCCGCATTTTTCGCTTAATTTGAATCATTATCCTTTTAAAGCGGAATCCAGATCTGCAATCAGATCGTCGATATCTTCTAGACCTACCGAGTAACGGACCAGACCGTCCGTAATACCACGCTGGTAACGCACTTCTTTCGGCATTGCCGCATGCGACATCTTCGCAGGGTAGGATAAAATACTTTCTACCGCTCCAAGACTTACCGCTACAAGCGGCAGTTGTACTCGGCTCAGCAAGCTTGCAGCACGCTCGCCGCTGCCTACATCGAAGGATACAACAGCACCATAGCCCTTCGACTGCTTCTCGTGAATTTCACGTCCCGGATGGTCTTCAAGCCCTGGGTAATACACTTGCGTAACCTCCGGATGATTCGACAGCCATTCTGCCAGCTTGCGAGCACTGCGCTCACTATGCTCCATACGAGCTTGCAGGGTCTTCATTCCGCGCATTAAGAGCCAGCTCTCATGAGCACTTAGAACAGCGCCAAGGCCGTTCTGCAGCTGATACAAACGGCGTCCGAGTGCTTCGTCATTCGTTACTGCGAGGCCAGCCAGCACGTCGCTATGGCCGCTCAGGAACTTCGTAGCGCTATGCAATACAATATCGACACCAAGCTCGAATGGACGCTGATGGTAAGGGGTCATGAAGGTGTTATCAAGCATCGTCAGAAGACCCTTTTCTTTCGCCCAGCCAGCTACTAACGAGATATCAGTAATTTTGAGCGTAGGATTGGAAGGCGTCTCCATGAAGACTGCTTTCGTGTTAGGCTTCAGCGCCTCTTGTACTTGCTCGAAATCCGTCATATCTACAAAGGTTGTCTCAATATTGAACCGCGTTAATACCGCCGTCAACAAACGATAAGTACCACCGTACACATCTTCCGTTACGATAACATGATCACCAGCAGACAGCAGCATAAAGGTTGTCGAGATTGCTGCCATGCCCGATGCAAAAGCAAAACCACGTGTACCACCCTCAAGCAGAGCGATATAATTCTCCAGCGCTTCACGAGTCGGGTTGCCGGAACGGCTGTAATCGTGATGCGGCGGATCCATAATATCAGCTTGATGGAAAGTGGATGCTTGGAAAATCGGAGTACTTGAAGCACCCGTTTGTTCATCAATTTCAGTGCCGAAATGAAGCAGCTTTGTCGCAAAGCTGCGGCCGGCGATTTTTTCAAGATTATGTCGGTCTGTCATATTCGATTACGCCTCCTGGATTTCACTTTTTGCCGCAGCGAGTGCCTGCTCGAGGTCTGCGATCAAATCATCTGCATGTTCAATCCCCACGGAGAAGCGCAGAAGCCGGTCATCTACACCAATTTGTTGACGGATTTCTAATGGAATGTCCGCATGTGTCTGTACAGCAGGATAAGTCATAAGCGATTCAACACCGCCAAGGCTTTCTGCAAATGCAATCAGCTTAATGTGGCGGAGAATCGGCTCTACATAACGGGCATCCTTCAAGCGGAAGGAGAAAATACCCGTGTTGCCTGATGATTGTTTATTTTGGATCTCATGGCCAGGATGATGCGGGAGTGCAGGATAATAAACATCCTCAATCGCCTCATGCTCCATTAAGTAATTCGCAATCGCTGTTGCATTATATTGATGGCGCTCCATACGAAGCGCCAGTGTCTTCATACCACGCATTAACAGCCAGGAATCCTGCGGTCCAAGAACGGCACCAAGTGAATTATGCAGGAAGCCCATTTGTTGGGACAACTCGGCTCCCTTAGTTACAATTAAACCTGCAAGCACGTCGTTATGGCCGCCTAAATATTTGGTTGCGCTGTGTACGACGATATCTGCTCCAAGCTCAATTGGACGTTGGAAGAACGGTGTAAGTAAAGTATTATCAACGATGGTAAGGAGACCTTTGGACTTCGCCCAAGCGGATACCCGCTCTAGATCAGTGATCATCATCAACGGATTCGTTGGCGTCTCGATCACGATCGCCTTCGTGTTCGGCTGAAGCAGCTCAGATATACCGTCTAGATCATTCGTATCGACATAAGAAGCCTTGACGCCATATCTCGACATGATTTTTTCGAGCAAACGGTATGTGCCGCCGTACAAATCCAGCGATACGATCAGGTGATCGCCTTGACCAAACAAAGCGAAGATCGTTGTCAAAGCGGCCATACCGGAACTACAGGCAAACCCTGCATCACCGGATTCGAGCTGAGCTGCAGCTTCTTCAAGAACAGAACGTGTCGGGCTTTTCGTACGGGCATAATCAAACCCCGTACTTTGGCCAAGCTGAGGATGACGGAATGCCGTCGCCTGATAAACCGGGAAGCTGATCGCACCCGTAACTGGTTCCTTTTGGGAACCGATTTGCGCAAGATGACTTTCAATTTTCATAAAATTCGTCCGTCTCCTTTGTCATCGTCTTTGTCTAATTTATATATTTAGATACCTGCGCCCAAATCATAAGGCGTTTGTTGGTATACATAATAGTTCAACCAGTTCGAGAACAGTAAGTTAGCATGGGAGCGCCAAGTCGAATAAGGGAGTTTTTCCGGATTATCTCCCGGGAAATAGTTCACTGGAAGGTCAACTTCCATCCCTTTTGCTTTATCACGGTCATATTCATACTTCAGCGTAAGTGGATCGTATTCGGAATGCCCGCTGACAAAGATCTGTCTGCCGTCTTTCGAAGCTACAATATATACGCCAGAATCCTCAGACTCCGACAAAATCTCCAAGTCGCCGATGTTCTCAATATCCTCCCGGCGAACCTCTGTATGACGGGATTGTGGAACGAAGAACATTTCATCAAAACCACGCAGCAGATTGACGTTTTGCTTCTCTGTCGTGTGCGGGAATACACCAAAAATCTTCTTATCCAAATCATACTTCGGTACACCGTAATGATGGTACAAGCCTGCCTGCGAGGCCCAACAAATATGGAAGGTCGACGTCACTTGACGTCTGCTCCAATCCATAATGTCCTTCAGCTCTTCCCAATAATTCACGTCTTCGAATGACAGATGTTCCACCGGAGCGCCAGTAATAACAAGGCCGTCATAGTACTGGTCCTTAATATCATCAAACGTTTTGTAGAAGGATTCAAGATGCTCATGCGAAGTATTTTTCGATGTATGCGTCTTTGGATGCAGCAACACAATTTCCAACTGCAGCGGGGTATTCCCGATCAGACGGAGAAGCTGTGTTTCCGTTGTTTCCTTCGTCGGCATCAAGTTCAGTATGGCAATCCGCAGTGGACGGATATCTTGATGGAAAGCTGTACTTTCATCCATAACGAAAATATTCTCATTGTTCAAAATCTCTTTAGCTGGTAAAAAATCAGGTACTTTAATCGGCATTGCGATCACTCCTTTGCTTCGATATCGGCCTTCTAGACGCAAAAAAGACCCTTTCTGCCGTGAGAAAAGGTCGTGCGCTCATCAAAAAGAGCCTTCGCCTCCCTCATCTCTCAGAAACTAAAGTTTCCGCAAGAATTAGCACCGTGCTTACGCCGGTTGCCGGGCTTCATCGGGCTAGTCCCTCCGCCTGCTCTTGATAAGAAAGTAGATCTATTCGGTTGTCGAATCCAATTCTATTCTTAACTTTAATGGATTCTGTCATTCGCGTCAAGGTCGATGTTGACATATACTACAGAAGGCTGATGGGTATCCCGCTGCCACCTATTTTTCCGCTTGTATGTAAAGGATATGCGGGAGTATACTAGACAAGGATTAAAAGCCATTTTTTCATGAAGAATAAAGGGATAAAGGAGTGCTAAAGGACATGGAAGGCGACCGACCTAAGCCTGACAACAATCGAATACGGCTGCTGCCGGATAAACAGTTGCTCAAGCGGGCGTTAGCTTTTTAACTCCGTTCTCTTGCACTTGTGTTCATCCGGCAGTCTCCGTTACATGAGAGGAGAAGCTCGGATGAAAATTCGTCATGTAAACAACGGGTTATTTACCCTTATTGAAGACATTAATGAAACCCTTGTTCCTGCCAGGGAAGGATTCTATTGGATTGATGCCGATATTGAGGATCTTGCCATTTTGCAGCCATTATTCGGCATGCATGATCTGGCCGTGGAGGACTGCTTAAGCGAAGAGGAACAACGACCTAAGCTGGAAATTTATGAAGGCCAATATTTTATTGTAATTAACAGTATTCGTTTTGATGATGAGGAAATTTTCCTTCGTGCACTTAACATTTTTCTAGGGCGTCATTATATTATTACAATTACTAAGCAAAAGCTGAACGAACTTCGCAGTTTGAAGCCCATCTTGTGGGAGCAGGAAGTTAATCGGCCAGACTATTTCCTATACCATCTCGTCGACATTGTTGTCGATAATTACTTCCAAGTTGGCGACCGAATCGATAATCGGATCGAAATGCTGGAAGAAGATATATTAATGAATACAAAAAAATCGCATCTGAACGAAATCATCGGTTTACGCGGCGAGATTTTGTGGCTCAAGAAAGTGCTGGGTCCACAAAAAGACCTCATCGCTACGCTCAACAAGCGTGACTTAAAGCTGATCGATGATCAGTTGCAAAAATATTTCAGCGATATTTATGAGAACGCCGTAAAAATCGCTGAGTCCTTCGATACGTATCGAGAGCTCATGGGCAACTTACGAGAAGCTTATCAGTCGAGTATCTCCGCCAGAGCGAATGAAATCATGCGCGTGTTCACCGCCATGACGACAATCTTCATGCCACTGACCTTTATTACCGGGATCTACGGGATGAACTTTGACTTCATACCAGGGATGCATGTGCACGGCGGATCGATTATCTTGCTTGGTATTATGCTTGCACTCGGAGCAGGTATGTTGGTTGTGTTTAGGAAGAAAAAATGGTTGTAAGTGGGGAGCCGCCCGTGGTTGGGGCGGCTTTTTTTGTCCGCTGGTGTTGGTGATTTTGCGGGTCGGTGTGCTACGGGGACGGGGGAGATCTCCTTTCAGCCGCTGTTGTCTACACTTTGCCTGAACAACATTCACAGGTTGCAAAGTGTAGACAAAGGCGGACGCTCCGCTCTTCAAGGGAGATCTCCCCCTTACCCCTGCGCCCCTCCCTGCCGCGCCCCCGCACCCCAGCCGCCGAATCCCTTCGGGCGGCTGGGGTGCGGGGCAAAAGGGAACAGGCTCAGGTGCTATCGCACGAGCCTGATTTTTTATTAGCCAGCCGCTAATCATGGCAGGCTATAATGGCCTGCGGCCATAGGTATAATCTCGGACGAAACCGAGGATATTCGTATGCCTTCAGGCACACGGGGAAACTTAGATGGCCTCTCGTAGAAGCGGTACCTTAAAGATTAGGTACCTTAAAGATTAGTTACTTCAAATAACGTTGGAGCAACTACAATCAATTATGCTAAAGGCTAGTCTTACCCACACGATCGCCAATAGACCACATTCAGAGCAACTACCGCTTCTCCCTTTACTCGCCTCACAGCTGTAAAAACCGTCCCGCTAACAGCCGGCTGCCTCATTAACTCCACCCATTTCTCACCTCACAGCCGTGTAAGGTGTACCAATCCTCACTATTAGTGAATACAAACTCACTAATTCAGAACCGAATGACGGCTATTTTCGTATTAGTTTGAGGGTTTACACCTTATTGCTACGTTCAGCCTCACTAACAGTGAGGCTAGGCTCATTGTTGGGCCAAAGAGCCCCCATAAGATCACATATAGCGCGAACAGCCTCATTATTTAGTGAGGTTCCATCACTAATCACGCTATGTTGAGATTTGCTACTTATCCACTAACACCTACTGCCTAATTTCTCACCTCACAGGCCGTATAAGATGCACCAATCCTCACTATTAATGAGGCTATACTCACTAATTCAATCCCGAATGACTGCTTATTTTCGATTTAGTAAGGTTTTACACCTTATTGCTACGTTAAGCCTCACTAACAGTGAGGCTAGGCTCATTGTGGGGTCAAAGAGCCCCCATAAGAGCACATTTAGCGCCGAACAGCCTCATTAATTAGTGAGGATTCCTCACTAATTAATGATAAAGTCTCGCAAAGTCGAACAAAAACAGCCATCGCACAAGCGATGGCTGTTTTCTCTAGTTTATTATGCTTCGTCATACAGATTCGCCGACAGGTAACGTTCACCTGTGTCGGGGAGAAGGACGACGATGTTTTTGTCCTTGTTTTCTGCCCGGCTAGCCAGCTCGGTGGCTGCGAATGCTGCGGCGCCGGAGGAGATACCGACCAGCAAACCTTCACTGCGAGCCAATTGGCGGGAGGTGCGGTAGGCGTCTTCGTTCTTGACCTTGATAATCTCGTCAACGACTTCAGCGTTATAGTTATCCGGAATAAAACCGGCGCCGATGCCTTGAATCAGATGGACACCTCTTTCACCACCCGATAGTACAGGGGAGTTAAAGGGCTCTACTGCAACAATCTTGACGTTTGGATTAAGCTCCTTCAATCTCTCGCCTACGCCTGAGATCGTACCGCCAGTACCTACACCAGCAACGAAAATATCGACTTTTCCATCCGTATCGCGCCAAATTTCTTCCGCCGTTGTCCGTTTATGAACTTCCGGATTCGCCGGATTGCTGAATTGCATCGGTATGTAGGCGTTTGGAATTTTAGCTGCCAGCTCATCTGCTTTCCGGATTGCTCCTGACATTCCTTCGGATGCAGGGGTTAGAACAAGCTCAGCGCCAAGCGCTTCAAGCAGCTTCCGGCGTTCAATACTGAACGACTCCGGCAAAATAATGATTAAACGGTAACCTAAGGCTGCTGCTGCAAAAGCCAGTGCAATACCGGTATTGCCACTCGTTGGCTCGATAATAACAGAGCCTTCCACGAGCTTCCCTTTTTCCTCGGCATCCTTAATCATCGCAAGTCCAATCCGGTCTTTGACGCTGCCAGCCGGATTGAAATACTCCAGCTTCGCAATAACTTTCGCAAGTGACTCATGACGCTTATTGTAATGAGTAAGCTCGAGCAATGGTGTATTGCCGATCAACTCCGTCAAATTGCTATAAATGTTTGGCATAACTTTTCGCACCTTTCTTCCTGGATCTCCATTTCATTATATCATTTACGAGATCAAACTGAAGCATGCTCAAGCTGTTAGATCCTCTGCCGCTTCACGCGCACCCTTTTCCAGGTTGACCTTCCACAATAGAGCAATTCCTATAAGGAAAAAGGCCACTAAAGATAAAATAGCTATCCTGCTGGAACCAGTGATTGTGCCAACAACAGAAAACACAAGTGGTCCTGCGAAGGAAGAAAACTTGCTCGAAAGGGACAAAAATCCGAAAAACTCACCTGATCGCGCCGGCGGCACTAGATCAGCATAGATGGAACGGGCCACCGATTGGCTTCCGCCCTGGACAAATCCCACCATAATGGCAAGCGCATAGAAATGTAGAGCACTCGTCATAAAGAAGCCAAGCCCCACAATTACGACATAGATCATCAACGCGTAATATAACATCTTCTTGGAGCCAAAGCGTCCGGCAAGCTTGCCGAACAAGATCGTACAAGGCCAACCAACAAACTGAGTAATGAGCAAAGCAATTATCAAATCACTTGTCTCAATTCCAATACCTGCACCATAAATGGTCGCCATGACAATAACTGTATTAATTCCATCATTAAAAAACCAGAACGCTAACATATATTTGAGCAGCTCCGGGTACTTCTTCAGCATCGAGAATGTCTGTCTGATCCGGACAAAGCCTGTACGAACAACTTCTACTGGCCCGCTCTGCCCATGGTCCTTCCTTGACTCCTTCACCCAGCGGAGAATCGGAATCGAGAAAAGCAGCCACCAAATCCCTACTGTAATAAAGACCATTTGGGTGGCGAATGTTTTGCTCGGAAACCCTAACATTTCCCACTTTTCAATCATGATGACGTTTACAAGCAGCAGCAGTCCTCCGCCTGCATAACCATAAGCATAGCCTTGAGCGCTAACCCGATCCCTTTGTCCTTGTGGCACGCCGTCCGCCAGCATCGAATCATAGAACGTATTGCCCCCGGAGTAACCAATAGAGCCAATCACCATGAGAATCGAGGCAAGCAGCCAATCTCCATCTCCAGCAAACGCCATAAATACGCAGGACAAGACACCTGTCATCATAAATATTGATAAAAACCTTAGCTTGGAACCCGTGTAATCGGCAATTGCGCCAAGTATCGGGGACAAAATAGCAACCAGAAGCATCGCTATGCTTTGGGTATAACCCCAATACGTTTCTGCTCTGTTGCCCGCAAGGTGGATCGCCGCAACATCGGAATAATACACGGGCAGCACCGCCGCCATCATCGTTGTAGCGAAGGCTGAATTCGCCCAATCATACATTTTCCATCCGCGTAATGCTCTCTGATCCAGCACAAACGCCCCCCATATGGTAATGGCTATACTTCAGCAATAGTTCGACGGTACCCTGTTTATTCCTCTTTTAAGAATTTTTGAAGCTTGGCTGCTTTTTTGCTGTAAACCTCTATTTGCTTTATAATATTAAGTGATCATGTTCGAGGGGGAATTGAATTGAATATTAGCCAGCTTGAAACGCTCCTCACCATATCGAAAACGATGAGCTTCCGAAAAGCCGGCGAACTGCTGAATTTAACTCAGCCTGCCGTCTCAGCTCAAATTAAGACGCTCGAGGAAGAATTCAAGACGGTTCTAATCGATCGCAACCAGCCAGTCACCCTGACCGACCATGGAAAAGTATTCCTGGATCATGCAGAGCGGATTTTATCGGTTGTCGAGGAATTGAAGCAGAAACTGTCAGACTTGAATGCGACACCTCAGGGCCATATTATATTAGGAACAACCTCATCGATGGCCATTCAGATTTTGCCCCGGGTGTTGTCCTATTTCCAAGATCAGTACCCGCTGATCAAAACAACAATTCATACGATGCCTTCCTCTCAGGTTATGGCTAGTGTGGAGAACGGCTCGGTAGACATCGGCATTTCGTACATAGCTGAAAAGAACCCAAATGTGAACTCCTCTATTCTTTATTACGATTCGTTTGTCCTCGTTGCTTCTCCGGCTCATCCATTGAGCCAAGTAACGCATACTACCATAGATATGCTGAAGGATATGCCTTTCATCATGCTTGCTCCTGATACGTTAGGCCGCAGATTCCTGGATCAGATCTTCAAGAAAAATAACATCCAGCCGAATATTATTATGGAACTGTCGAGCAGTGAGGAAGTCAAACGGATGGTTGAGATTAACCTCGGCGTTGCCGTCGTATCCAAGCTATCCATTGCAAACGAATTAAAGTTAGGTTCACTTAAAATCATCAAAGTCGCAGAGCTTGAACCTTATCATCCGGTCGCGGTTGTCTACAAATCCGGAAGATACTTAAATATTGCGATGCAGCAATTTTTAAGTGACTTGAAGGGTATGCCGGAGCAATCATTTCTTGGCAGCGAGTAAAATGCAATGCTTACGAAGTAAGAATCACTACAGATGAGCAGCAATCTTTAAGCTCATGCTTACGAAGTAAGAATCACTACAGATGAGCGGCAATCTTTAAGCTCATGCTTACGAAGTAAGAATCACTACAAATGGCCAATTAATTGGCCATTTCGGTAGCAATTCTTAAGCTCATGCTTACGAAGCAAGAATCACTACAAACGGCCAATTAATTGGCCATTTCGGTAGCAATTCTTTTGAGGAGGAACTCATAATGAAATTCGATTTGCACACCCATCATGAACGTTGCGGTCACGCGAACGGCACGATCGAAGATTATATTATTGCTGCGCTTGATGCCGACCTTCAAGTCATTGGCATCTCTGACCATTCGCCGTATTTCGGAAGCGAGCAAGACCAGCCTTTTCCCGGCATTGCCATGGCTCGCAGCGATTTCTCCAGCTATGTTGATGAAGTCCTTCGATTGAAGGAAAAGTATAAAGGCCGTATTGAAGTACTGCTTGGGATGGAATCGGATTTCTTCCCGAAGCATGCAGAAACTTACCGCTCGGCTTACCAGGGTGTACCTTTCGATTATTTGATTGGTTCAGTCCATCAGGTAAGCGGTGTCAGTATTTTTAACCGTAACCGCTGGAAGGGCTTATCAGAGGAAAAGACAATTGCGGAGAAAGTATCGTATTATGATCTCATTCAGCAGTCTGCCCGCAGTGGAATGTTCGATATCTTAGGACATATTGATGCAATGAAGGGTTACTTCCCTGCTTTCTCTGATATTCCTGCTGATGAAGCGATTGATGATACGTTACGTGTAATTGCGAAGCATGATATCGCTATTGAGATCAATACATCAGGCAGCACCAAAGATGTAGGTGGATGGTATCCTTCTGATGCAATTTTAGAGAGAGCTCTTCATTTTGGGGTTAACGTCACTTTTGGATCGGATGCCCACAAACCAAGCCGAGTTGGCGATGAATTCGAGCTTGTACGCAAACGTCTGAAGGAAATTGGGTTCTCCCAGTGGGTCTTCTACCGCAAACGCCAGCAAATTATTGTTCCACTTTAAAATAAAGAGTAAAAATGAATTAAAAGCTTCGCCTTGAGCGCAATGTCATTAAGTTAGCTAACTTAATGACATTGCGCTTGAGCGAAGCTTTATTTATTATACAGACAAAAAAAGTGGACCTGTGCGATCACAGGTCCGAAATTGATATATTAAAAGGGGGTCTTGTTTATTATAATAGCCTAATAATATGTTTGTACCGTAACAGAACTATTTCATTTGTGTAACAAATTCGGGCAGGAGATGACATCAATGTGGCTTGCAACTGCAGTCGGCAGCGCCGTGCTGTTTGGACTGGCAGGCTGGTGGATGAAAGTAAGCCAAATGCACCGGGGACATGTATCGGTTATGCTGATCGGGCTTTATGTGTCCGGTACAGCTGGTTTTGGCATCCATGCAGCAATTGAAGGAACTATCGATCAATTAAGTGATTATCGGGTATGGATCGCGGGGATTATCATTGGAGCAGGCTCTTCTCTGGGCAACGCTTTGTTCATGAAGGCTTTGGACTATGGCCCAGCGAGCTTAACTTCCCCTTTAACGAATATGAATATTGTGCTTGTTGTAGCACTAGGCACCCTTTATTACGGAGAATCTTTACGGGCAACAGAATCGCTGGGCATTTTACTGCTGCTGGTTGCCGTTGTCTTAATCTCCTACAAAAAACAATCACAATCTACAGCCATACAGTCCCGCTGGTACCTATATGTAATTGCAGCTGTTCTCTTCTTCACCTTCCGTAATGGAGGATTAAAGATCACAGAGGAGCTCGGCTTATCCAGTGCACCAATTCTTTTTATCGGATATGCCCTATCCCTTATATGGTTCGCCTTTCCAATTAGAAAAGCGACAGACCGCGCAGCATTCCGGACCGGCTTAAAGCTTGGCTTGCTCGCAGGCTTGTTCTCTTATGGCGGACTCCAGCTGTATGCGGTCGCGTTAGCAACTGGCCCCGCCAACCTGGCTGCACCCATCTTTGCGACGAACAGTCTTGTTGTTGCAGCAGGTTCTATACTTATCTACAAAGAGAGACTCAACCGCGTCCAATGGGCGGCATTCCTCCTGACCATTGCCGGACTAATCATTATTCGGATCTAATTGTATCAAAGCACAAAAGCACCGCCAGAGTCTGCTGATTGCAGAACCTAGCGGTGCTTTTCACTTATCGATTATTTCAGTAAAGCATCAATCGAGATATCACCTGCGCCAACAAAGGCTACTCCAAGGGCAACTGCGATCAATACCAGATTGTATTCATAACCATTCTGTGTAACCCAGAGACCATTCGCGCCATGTACCTTCACAATCGCCATAATCATTAGGATGATCAGTAACGCAGCACCAACTTCGATCCATAAGCCAGCTCCGAACAACAAGCCTCCAACAACCTCTGTCAGACCTGCACCTGCTGCCATCAGGACACCTGGTTTAAGACCTAAGGATTCCATCCATCCTCCGGTACCTTTGAGCCCGTATCCGCCAAACCAGCCAAACAGCTTCTGTGCACCATGACCTATCATCAATAAACCAATAACTACCCGTATAATCAATAATCCTGTATCCATCATTTTAACTCTCTCCCTTTATCTATTCTTCTCTTTTAGTGAGCGGCCGCTCTTGATGCACTTATCATAATGTATGTTACTTACTTTAGTCAAGTCGATATAAATAAAATAGTTAATACCCAAATTTGGCTATTTCAACGAACTTACTTTTCCATAGAACATATGCTACAATGAAGGTAGAAAAAGGGGTGATCGCGTTGGATTATTCAACTATGTGCCCAAAGTATGAAGCTGCGGCCGACATTTTAGGTAAGAAATGGACAGGGCTTATTATTCGGGTCATGCTTGGCGGACCTAAACGGTTCAAGGAAATTAAAGAGCAGATTCCCGAGATGAGTGACAAGATGTTAACGGATCGGATGAAGGAATTAGAAAGTCAGAATATCATCAAACGAACGGTCTATCCTGAAATGCCTGTTCGAATCGAATATGAACTAACACCGAAGGGCCGCGAGCTCCAGCCTGTTATCGAATCGATACAAAACTGGGGCGAGCATTGGATGTAAGGATTTACTCAAAAAAAGCTGTGCCAGACAGGATTATCACTCCCCTGTCTGGCACAGCTTTTTTGCTTTGGTTGACATTCCTCGGCAACTATTTTACTATATTGATAATAGTTATCATTATCAAATGAAGGATAAGAAAAAGCCCCCCGTTATTCGGAGGGCATTGTTCTTAACCAAGCCATTTTTTGAACAGATGTTTGGTTGTATCACGGTTGATTGCTGCGATCGAAGTCGTAAGTGGAATACCTTTCGGGCAAGAGCGCACGCAGTTTTGCGAGTTACCGCAGCCTTCGATACCACCGTCTTCCATCAGCGTCTCCAGACGTTCAGCCTTGTTCATTTCACCAGTAGGGTGAACGTTGAACAAGCGCACTTGGGAGATCGCTTGCGGGCCGATAAAGCTGTTCCGGTCATTAACGTTCGGGCAAGCTTCCATACAAACGCCACAAGTCATACATTTGGACAATTCGTAAGCCCATTGACGTTTCGACTCGGCGAGACGTGGTCCAGGACCCAGATCATACGTACCGTCGATAGGAATCCATGCTTTAACCCGTTTGAGCGCGTTGAACATGCGCTCGCGGTTAATAACAAGGTCACGTACGACAGGGAATGTACGCATAGGCTCAAGGCGTACTGGCTGCTCGAGCTGATCGATCAGCGCGCTGCACGCTTGGCGAGGCTTGCCGTTGATAACCATCGAGCAGGCACCACATACTTCCTCAAGACAGTTCGATTCCCAACATACAGGAGCCGTGTTGCCGCCGTCCGATTTTCTCGGATTACGTTGAATCTCCATCAGGCCGCTGATAACGTTCATGTTAGCGCGGTAAGGGATCTCAAACTCTTCTGTGTACGGCTGGGAGTCTGGTCCATCTTGACGGGTAATAACGAACTTTACGGTTTTTGTTGCTGTCGTTTGAGCCATTGTTATTCTCCTTTCTTCTTGTTGGCTGTATAGTCGCGTTTACGCGGTTTGATAAGCGAAGTATCAACTTCCTCGTACGAAATTTGTGGACCTTCTGGCGTCCAGGTTGCTTTCGTTGTTTTCAGGAAGTCTTCGTCATTACGATCCGGGAAGTCTGGCTTGTAATGCGCGCCGCGGCTTTCGTCACGAAGCAAAGCACCAAGTGTCATCGCTTCAGACAGTTCAAGCATGTTCCACAGCTGACGTGTGAAGGCAACGCTTGAGTTGTTCCATTGCGCCGTATCGTTAATGTTGATGTTCTGGTAACGCTGCTTCAGCTCTTTGATCTTATCGATCGTTAGCTTCAGCTTATCATTGAAACGAACTACGGTCATGTTGTTCGTCATCCATTCGCCAAGCTCTTTGTGAAGGACATACGCATTTTCCGTACCGTTCATGCTTAGGATTTTGTTGTATTTATCAGTTTGACGTTTTTTCTCACGATCAAATACCGAAGAGGCAACATCCTCAGAAGACTTCTTAAGGCCATTAATGTACTCGACTGCTTTTGGTCCTGCAACCATACCACCAAAGATAGCAGACAAGAGCGAGTTCGCACCAAGACGGTTCGCACCATGGTAATTGTAATCACATTCGCCAGCTGCGAAGAGACCTGGGATGTTCGTCATTTGGTTGTAATCAACCCACATGCCGCCCATCGAATAGTGAACTGCAGGGAAGATCTTCATCGGGATTTTACGCGGGTCGTCGCCCATAAATTTCTCGTAAATTTCGATGATACCGCCGAGCTTAACATCAAGCTCCTTCGGATCTTTATGCGACAGGTCAAGGTATACCATGTTCTCGCCGTTGATACCAAGCTTGTCATCAACGCAGACGCTGAAGATCTCACGTGTTGCGATATCACGCGGAACAAGGTTGCCGTAAGCAGGATATTTCTCTTCAAGGAAGTACCAAGGCTTACCGTCTTTATAAGTCCAGATCCGGCCGCCTTCACCACGAGCAGATTCAGACATCAGACGAAGTTTATCGTCGCCTGGAATTGCCGTTGGATGAATTTGAATAAATTCGCCGTTAGCGTAATGTACGCCTTGCTGGTAAGCCGCACTTGCTGCAGTACCAGTATTAATAACGGAGTTCGTTGTTTTACCAAAGATGATACCAGGACCGCCGGATGCGAGAATAACTGCGTCGCCAACGAAAGTATGTACTTCCATCGAGCGCAGGCTTTGCGCTGAAACACCACGACAGATGCCTTCATCATCCAATACAGCGCCAAGGAATTCCCAGTGCTCGTATTTCGTTACGAGACCAGCTGCTTCCCAGCGGCGAACTTGCTCGTCCAGTGCGTACAGCAGCTGTTGGCCAGTTGTTGCACCTGCAAAAGCTGTACGGTGATATTGCGTACCGCCGAAACGACGGAAGTCAAGCAGACCCTCTGGTGTACGGCTGAACATTACGCCCATACGGTCCATCAAGTGAATAATGCCAGGTGCAGCTTCACACATTGCTTTTACCGGAGGCTGGTTCGCGAGGAAGTCGCCGCCATAGACGGTATCGTCAAAGTGCTCCCAAGGGGAGTCGCCTTCACCTTTTGTATTAACAGCGCCGTTAATGCCGCCTTGCGCGCAAACGGAATGGGAACGTTTAACCGGCACGACGGAGAACAAATCCACATGCACGCCCGCTTCCGCCGCTTTTACGGTTGCCATAAGACCGGCAAGACCGCCACCAACGACGATAATTTTATTTTTAGCCATAACGTTTCGCTCCTTGTCTAAATACTACTAACCGATATTGGTCAATGCCAATGCGGCACTTGCTGCTTCTTTGAACTCGTCACCTGAGAAAGCGATAAGGGACAGAATGAACAGCGCAGATACCAGTACAAAGATGACCATGCAAATATTCGCCGAAACTTTTTGTGCCTTCGGCGATACTGTAATCCCCCAGCTAACAAGGAATGCCCAAAGGCCATTGCTGAAGTGGAATACCGCAGCCAGAATACCAATGAGATACAAGATAAACAAAGCAGGGCTTGTTGCGATATCATGCATCGTCGAGCCAAGCTCTTCATGTGTCACATTGCCCAGTGCGACTTGCACACGAGTCTCGAACACATGCCAGAAGATAAAGATGAAGGTAATAACCCCCGTAATACGCTGCATTGTGAACGCCCAGTTACGGCCATATTGGAAACGACCTGAGTTGAGGTTCGACTGATAAGCCATGTATAGGCCATAAATACCGTGGAACAAGATCGGCAGGTAAATACCGAAAATTTCGAGCAGCGTTACAATAGGCAGATCATTAATGAAGCTTACTGCCTTAGTGAAGCCTTCCGGCCCACGTTCATACGCCTGAAAATTGGCGAGCGCATGCACGATGATAAACCCACCGAGCGGAATCACCCCTAGAAGAGAGTGCAGCTTGCGCCAGTAGTACGAATTTCCGTTCATTAATACTTCTCCTTTCCAGTACTCCATCACATTTTACTGTTGACAAACCATTCTACATTTTACCCCCGGTACTTAAGTCCGTCAACAAAAGTCGACACCAGGTGTGAAAAGATTCACTCCACGTCATTGTGAAGACTTTCCTCTAAAGCTACCCCTTTAATCCTACTCCTTTTGGACTTATAATGGAATTGCATATTTATTATAATTTATTATAACAATTTCGCATAAGCGACTGGAGTGACGATAATGATCGAAGAATTCAATATGTTCGCAGCAATTGTTGAACATTCCAGCATGAATAAAGCGGCAGCTCTTCTAAATTTGTCCCAGCCAGCCTTATCCCGCAAAATTGCCAAGCTGGAGGAGGAGATTGGAGCCAAGCTGTTCGAGCGTGTTGGTAAAAGGCTTGAACTGACACGAGTTGGTCAGTTGACTTACGAATATGCGGTGAACCTGCGCAGGCTGCATCGCCGCTATATGGACTCCGTTTCCGAATATACGGCTGCAGGGCGGACTTCCATTACTATTGGAGCCAGTCTTACAACCCTTCAGACTACATTACCCGACTTCATCAAGACGCTAAACGCCAGCCATCCTGAATTTGACATCAAAGCGGTTACCGGCAAAACACATGAGATCGTTAGCCTAGTCCGGGACAATAAAGCAGATATCGCGATCATCGCCTCGATGATCGAGGATTCCCAGCTTCACTGTGTTCCGTTGTTCGATGATCACTTGCTGCTCGTCATCCCAACTAGTGTCTCCATTACCAGTCAGGAGCTTACAATTGAAGATTTGAACGGACTGCCCATGATTCTGTTCTCAAAGGGAACCTGGTACCGCAGGCTGACAGACGAAGTATTCGCCAAATACCATCTTCAGCCTGATGTACGAATGGAGATTGACTCCTTCGAAGCAATTGTCCGTCTTCTTCATACTTGCCGCGCGGCTACTCTGCTCCCGCAATCTTATATGCGCAAGCAACTGCTAGCCGATAACGAACTCATCGTCGTCCCCATCCGTGAGCTGGAAGACACAAAGCGAACAACCTGCCTGATCCACAACGACCCTTCCGATCTCCATCCAGCTGTCCGCAGGTGGATTGCTGAGTTGGGCCAGTGAGAGGGCTTCGGCTCTTGTTTTTTGTCCTTCCCTTCCCTTTTTTCCGTAGGACAGTGTTGTCCGCGCTTTTTAGCGCGCCCTTCACTGTCCTTCTTTACATTCCCGCGCAGGGGGGATGGATGGATGGATGGGGAATGGTTGGGTGCGGGGCTCGGTGGGTAAGGGGTATCTCTGGAGGAGCGGAGCGCTCGCCTTTGTCCTTCCTTTGCTTACACCTATGTAAACCAATTCAGAGCAAAGGAAGGACAACAGCGGCCGTAAGAGATACCCCGTCTCACCAGAGCCATCCCGCCCCATCCATCCCCGTCCATCCCATCCCCAGCGACCAGCGACAGCCGGAATAAAAAAGGACAGAGAACGCTAACTGCGCCCACTGTCCTTATCATCACCTGATAATCGTTTCTTCAAACTGTTCAATCTGCTCGTTTGTCCCGATGACAACCATCACGTCTTTTTCAGTTACAACATCCGTCGCTGTAGGAGCTATTATAATACCGGTAGGCTTATTAATCGCAACGATGCTGCAGCCGAATCTGGCGCGCAGATTCAGGTCATTTAGAGATTTGTTATTCAAGCAATTCGGAACCGAAAGCTCAGCAATCGTATATTCCTTCGACAGCTCGATATAATCAAGCAGATTTGGACTTACAAGCTGATGAGCAACCCGGATACCCATGTCCCGCTCCGGATAAACAACGCGGTCGACTCCGATTTTCTCCAGTACACGTCCATGCAGCTCACTCATCGCTTTTGCGACAACCCGCTTCACGCCAAGATCCTTCAATAAGATAGTCGTCAGAATACTGGCCTGAATATCATCGCCAATTGCGACAACCCCGCAGTCAAAATTACGAACGCCTAATGATCGTAAAGTTTCCTCATCCGTGCAATCCGCAGACACCGTATAAGTCAGCACATTGCTCATTTCTTGGACAGCTTCCTCATCCCGGTCGATTCCGAGCACCTCATAGCCTAATTTGATAAGCTCTCTTCCGAGACTGGAGCCAAATCGCCCAAGCCCTACGATCACAAACTGATTGTTTTTCATTCTTTCTTTCTATTCCCCTATCCAATCGTAATTTTGCCTTCCGGATACCTGTACAGCTCTTTCTCTGATTTTGGTCCAAGCGCATACGCAAGCGTAAGTGGTCCAAGTCTGCCTGCGAACATAGTTAACGCAATAATAATCTTGCCGAAATCCGTCAGCTCCGGTGTAATGCCGACCGTCAAGCCGACCGTACCAAAGGCTGATGTTGTCTCAAATAAAATTTTCAGAAACTGCTGATCTTCTGTTGTCGACAGCAGCATCGTAACAAAGATGACCAGCGTGAGCGACAGCATTGTAATCGTCAGTGCCTTAAAGATCCGATCTTTACCAAGCCGATAATGGAACAAAACAATATCCTCCCGGCCTCTGATCATTGCAATAACCGCACCAATCATCGTCGTAAAGGTAGTCGTCTTAATCCCACCCCCGGTTGACCCGGGAGAAGCACCAATAAACATTAGAATAATAGTGAAGAAAACAGTAGCCTGCCGCAGCTGCGTATAATCTACCGTGTTGGCTCCTGCCGTTCTTGGCGTAACCGATTGGAAGAAGGACGCCAGTATTTTACCTCCCCAATCCAATGAACCAAGCGTCTTGCTATTCGAAAATTCAAAGATAAAGATGACGATAGCACCAACAGCAATCAGGGTTCCAGTCATAGATAGAACAACTTTACTATGAAGGGAGAGCCGCTTGTTTTTACGGTACTCCAGTAAATCAGCCATAACAACAAAACCAAGACCGCCTAAAATAATAAGCAGCATCGAGACCAGATTAACGAGCGGGTCACTTGCGTACATCGTCAAACTGCGGAAGTTGCCGAATATATCAAAGCCTGCATTATTAAAGAATGAAATCGCATGGAAAAAACCAAACCAAACGGCTTTGCCAAACGGCATATCGAAGGCAAACCGAATCGCGAACAGAATGGCACCAACCAGTTCAATTGTAAGAGAATAAATAATAACCCTGCGGATTAATCTAACAATGCCTTCCATACTTGTCTGATTCATCGCTTCCTGCAAAATCAACCGTTCCTTGAGCGATATCCGCTTGCGTATTGCAAGTGCAATAAGCGTGGCCATCGTCATAAAGCCTAGACCACCGACCTGGATCAAGGAAAGTATAATCACTTTCCCAGGAGTAGAGAAGTATGTACCTGTATCTACCACTACTAAGCCGGTTACACATGTCGCCGAGGTTGCTGTAAACAGTGCATCAATGAAAGGTAGTCTAGATCCGTCACTTGAGGCAAACGGCATCGTGAGCAGAAAAGCACCTATCACAATAATGGCGGCAAAGCCAAAAACAAGAATTCGTGGCGGCGGCCATTTCAATATGTTGAAATAACGGGTCATGTTTCACTCCTTCATATAGGACATATCTAAAATTGGGCATAAAAAAAAGCACGGGAACCCCCAGTGCGATATGAGTCCTGTTCCACCCAGCCTACGAGGTTAGCTGACGGATTCGGGCCTGGAAAGGCAGCCCTATTCAAGCGAAATGCTTAAAATTCACCCCATGCTGACGGATTGCTCCGTGCAGCGTTATGGTTCCCCCGTTTTCATGACGAAATTCGGCTGTTGCTATTCAATTCATATGACGTTATCGATTATACGCCCAAATGACAGATGCGATCAAAATGGGCTTAGGCGATAATTAAGCGGTATTCGTTCAAAAATGGTCAATCACATGAAGCAAATGCTCACTTGCTGGCTGCAAGTCCTTATTTCACAGCTTACCGTTAGCATCCTCTCCTTTCGCCTCTATTGGATAATTCAGGCTAATAATGATAAGGTTACATTAGATAAGCATCGTCTGAATTCGAAATGGAGGTTATGTATGATCCCTACCATCGCTCCCCATGAATGGAGACGTTTCCTGTGGGCTGCTGTTGCAGGTGCAATTATTTTTATCTTTACACAAATTGGCCCAATTGCTGGCGACCAGCTATTCTCCAGCTCAACAACCCCAAAGGTCATTTCTAAAAGTGAAGCAGCCCAGACAGCAGAAGCCTTCGTCAATAAGCAATTTCATGAAGCTGCTGTATCGTCCCATACGATTTATCAAACCGATAGTTTGGCAAACGGTTATTTTTCTAAAGAAGACTTACTTAAGACGTATGAGGACCAGTATGACACCAAGTTCCCGACGGATACCTTCCAGGTTAATCTTGATCTTGAAGACGGCAGCAACGCTATTGTATACGTTCATATGACAAACGGCAGTGTTACAGGATGGCATTGGCTGGGTGCCTCTCCAACTGATAATGGAAAGCTGCAGCAGACAGCTGCAAAAGCTTTTGCCATTACCAAAGGCTTCCGTTCAGAAGAACTAAAGAGCTTGTACATCAATGATGACGGTGATGTTGTCCTTCATCCAACAGGATATAAGCTTGGAGATGCAACGCTCGAGCTTATCATCGGTGTAGGCTTGATTGATGATAAAGCGGTTATTACAAGATATAAGCCAGCTTTTCAGGCTCCTGCTAGCTACATAACGTATGTAGATGGTCAGAAAGACATTGGCAGTATTTTATCCATCGTCAGTCTGGCCTATATGTGCTTTATATCACTGGTTCTTTCTATTATTTATGCGATTCTGTACCGCCGGCACACCACATTTAAAAGAGGCGTTTTTATCAGCCTTGTGTTCATCGTGTTCTATATTTATAACAATCTGAACGTGCTGGACGGCATTATGGCATCCTTGGGTGAACAGATCCGCTCAGACGCAGAGATGAATGCGACTATCATCATTACTGTCGTCCTGCTTATTCCAGTAGGACTAGCCGTTTATTTCGCACTCGTTGCCGGTGACGGTATGTGGCGGTCGCAAAAACGTCCATTATGGCCAGGCTTCCGCGAGCGGGGTTATGGGGACCATGTATGGCGCAGCGTAGGACTATCCTATCTCTTTGCAGCTGTCATATTGGGTTGTCAGGCTATTATTATGATTGCAATGGAGTTTCTTGCCGGATCATGGGCAACCAGCGATCCTACTCAATCTCCATATAATACAAATATGCTGTGGCTCATGCCGATGATGGCCTGGTGTGCGGCGATCTCCGAAGAAGCGATATTTAGGTTGTTCGGGATTGCTTTATTTAAGAAGTGGTTCAAAAACACATTTATTGCCACTCTTATTCCTACAACGATGTGGGCGCTTGGCCATGTCGGATACCCGATCTTCCCGTTTTATACCCGGATCGTAGAGCTCGTTATTTTAGGAACGGTATTTTGCTTGATCTTCCTCAAATACGGCTTTATTACAGCCGTTTTCACTCATGCTATATTAGACAGTCTACTCATGGGCTTAGATCTTATAGGTGTAGGCGGAGCTGTTAATATTACAGCAGCCATCATCTATGCCATTTTGCCAGTCATTGTTGCATGGACGATAAAGTACTGGCATAACCGTCGGCACTTACGAGCCTGACTTCGGAAAGAATTAACTCTAAAAAGGGATGTATCCTCAGCGATACATCCCTTTTTGCTGTCCGAAAAGCCTATTTAATAGAAACGGTAACGTTTGTCCAAGAGTAATTCTATTCACCTTAATATACTCTATTAAAACCATTATGGAGGTGATAGGATTGACAACAAAAATCAGCGGTTACAGCGGTAATAAACAAAGCTCGAGTCAAAAATGCAATGACAAGGGCAAAAAATCAAGCGGCGGCAAGCACAAATCGTCTGGTAAGAAGAAATCAAGCGGCAGCAAACACAAATCTTCCAGCAAGAAGAATTGCTGCTATGAGCACAAATCTTCTGGAAAATGTTATGAACACAAATCGAATGGCTGCAATTGCGACCACAAATCATCCGGCTGCTCTGATAACTCAGCAATTCCAAGCAACCAAGGAGACAAATCAAGCGGAAAGAGCAACTCCGAACATGCGTACAGTATTCTTTGCAAGCTGTCGCTCGGACAAGTTATCCATCGTGTGACGCTGGATAATGGGAAAGATCTTGATAAAGTGAAATGGGCAGGCTTCCAAAACGGAAATGCTACATTCTCTGCAGTGAGCTACAAAACGCCTTATATTGTGTATGTTCCACTTCACAAAATTACAAGTATCGCTCTGTAAGAAGAGATGGACAAGGGACTATTTCGTCCGTTTGTCCACTCCTGTACAAGAGTAACTCTAGCATCCTTCATATACTCTAGTATTACGTTCATGAGGAGTGATAGAATTGCCTAATAACCAAAGCTCAGGTGGTAATCAAAGCCCTGGTGGCAACCAAAGTCCGGGCAACCAAAGCCCTGGCAATCAAAGCCCTGGTAACCAAAGCCCTGGCAACCAAAGCCCTGGAAATCAAAGCCCTGGCAACCAAAGCCCTGGAAATCAAAGCCCTGGCAACCAAAGCCCTGGCAACCAAAGCCCTGGTAACCAAAGCCCTGGCAACCAAAGCCCTGGTAACCAAAGTCCTGGCGGTAGAAGTGCAGGCGCTAACAAAGCTGCAGCTAAGAAAGCAGGAGGCGGCAAAGGCAAATCTGGGGGCAATAAAGCTGGAGCAGATAAAGCTGAAGGCGGTAAATCCGAAGGCGACAAAGGCGGCAAAGGCAAATCTGGGGGCAATAAAGCTGGAGCAGATAAAGCTGAAGGCGGTAAATCCGGTGGCAACAAAGGCGGTAAAGGCAAATCTGGGGGCAATAAAGCTGGAGCAGATAAAGCTGAAGGCGGTAAATCCGGAGGCGACAAAGGCGGTAAAGGCAAGTCCGGGGGCAATAAAGCTGGAGCGGATAAAGCTGAAGGTAGTAAATCCGGTGGCGGTAAAGGCGGTAACAGCAAATCCGGTGGCAAAGGCAATAAAAGCGGCAAAGGTAAATAATAAAGAAAAGGAAATGTAGGTTACCCTACATTTCCTTTTCTGTTAATATCGCAATAGAAATGAGGTTACCCTACATTTCTTTTCCTGCTAATATGAAAAAGAAATGAGGTTACCCTACATTTCCTTTTCTTTGTCGCTCTCATTTAAAGCCTCGAGTATTTGTGAAGCCAGCTTTTCGCCGATCGATAGCGGTTTGAAGTCTTCAATGGTGGCTTCCTTAATTTTCTTGATTGAACCAAAATGCTTAAGCAAAAGCTTGCGCCGCTTCTCTCCAATACCTGGAATCGAATCCAGCTTGGAAGCGATCATCGATTTTCCACGTTGTTCACGGTGGAAGGAGATCGCAAATCGGTGAACCTCATCTTGAATCCGCTGGAGCAGATAAAACTCCTGGCTGTCCCGCGGCAATGGCACCACTTCTGGCGGATCGCCAGTCATCAGTTGAGCTGTCTTATGCTTCGCATCCTTAACTAGACCACATACCGGGATATCTAGTCCGAGCTCATTTTGCAAAATATCAAGAGCCGCTGATATTTGCCCCTTCCCTCCATCGACTACAATCAAGTCTGGAGGCGTCAGTTGATCTTTAAGTACTCGCTCATACCGACGACGGACAACTTCACGCATCGTTTCGTAATCGTCTGCCCCAACAACAGTCTTCACTTTATATTTACGGTATTCCTTCTTATCCGGCTTGCCGTCAGTAAAGACGACCATCGCCGAGACCGGATTTGTACCTTGAATATTCGAGTTATCAAAAGCTTCAATTCGCCGTACATCAGACAGGCCAAGCCACTCTGCCAGTTTTTCCGATGCCCGAATGCTTCTCTCCTCATCCCGCTCAATAAGGCGGAATTTATCAGCAAGTGCAATCTTCGCATTGTCGATGGCCATGGTAACGGCTTCGCTTTTCCGTCCACGCTGCGGCAGTAATACCTTCACCTTCAGCCAGTTATGCAGCATTGTTGCGAACTCGTCCGGAACGTTCGCGGATTCATCGGTACTTTCCTCATCCCCGAGCGGCAAGGGCAGCAAGATCTGCTTCGGCAGCGCTGGGTTATCGCTGTAATACTGTGTGACGAACGTCATGAAGTCATCATATTCTTCCCCATAATACGGGAAGGATGTACCTCGGCGTTCAATCATTTTACCTTGTCGCATATACAGAATCTGAACGCACATCCAGCCTTTCTCCACCGCATAGCCAAATATATCGCGATCGAGGGCATCATTCATCGTAATCTTCTGCTTCTCAATCACGGCATCAATATTTATAATCTGATCTCGGTATTCCTTAGCCCGCTCGAAATCCAGCTCTTCCGCCGCAGCTTCCATTTTTCGCTGAAGATCAGTCTTTACCACATCATGACCGCCATTAAGGAATTTTGTAATCTCCTGAACCATCGAGTCATATTGCCCTTGCTCCACTTCGAATTCACATGGGGCAATGCATTGGCCGATATGATAATACAAGCACACTTTATCCGGCAAGGTACCACATTTGCGCAGCGGATACAGCCGGTCAAGAAGCTTCTTCGTTTGTTGAGCAGCAAAGGCATTTGGATACGGCCCAAAATACTTCCCCTTGTCCTTCACAACACGGCGAGTCACTTCAAGACGCGGATGGGTCTCATTCGTGATCTTAATATATGGAAAAGTCTTATCGTCCTTAAGAAGCACATTATACCGCGGATGATATTGCTTAATCAGGTTACACTCCAGGATGAGTGCTTCCATATTACTTGAGGTAATAATATAGTCAAAGTCCCGAATTTCGGATACGAGGCGTTGTGTCTTGCCATTATGACTGCCATTGAAGTAGGATCGAACACGATTCTTCAGCACCTTTGCTTTACCTACATAGATAATGGTGCCTTCCCCATTCTTCATTAAATAACAGCCTGGCTGATCTGGAAGCAGCGCTAATTTGTTGCGGATTAACTCTTCGGCTTCTGCCCGGCTGATGGCTGTATTCTGTTGTTGCTGATCCATATTGTTCCTCCTAAAAAGAATTGCCACACAGATGGCCGAACTCTGGCCAGTTCCGTGGTGATTCTTACTTCGAAAGCATAAGAAAAGAATAAATGGCCGAACTCTGGCTAGTTGTGGTGATTCTTACTTCGAAAACATAAGCTCGGGGCTACTTTTGCATTCTTTTATTTTAACATATCGAACGCATGTTTCGCCTTATATTTGTCAATCAATTGCTTTACAATTATTCGTAAAGTTGGGTATACTATTAAAAGCTGAATGGTCTTCAAGGGAGGCGTAATCATATGGAAAATGTACGTGATCCGCGCGAACATGTGAACGAAGAACCGCGCCACGACTTGATGGACGTTATGATGGGCTTTGGCGGTATGCTCGGTTTTATGACCGTGCTATTCGCTGCAGCTGTCATCGTGAAATTCATCATCTCTTAACACAAAAAAGCTCCGTATCGGATTTCGATACGGAGCTTTTTTTGTCTATCTTATTATTGAGCAACTGCGCGCAACTGATCGCCATTTGCTGCCTTTTGCTCCGTTGAAGCTTGTTTATGCGGCGGTTGATCATAACGTGTACGCTCCGTACGATCAATTTGAACGATGCGTCCATCATGTACGGTAATATTGACAGAACCATATTGCAATCCGTTCACTTGTTCAAGAATACGATCCAACCACACTTGATCTACTTCCAAAGGTTTTGCCATTATTAACCCCTCCATAATCAACCGATTTACTCGGTATTAATATTAAAAAAAATTAGTCCAGTATTTCATGTGATGATCTTTGATTTGTTTTCCACTCGAACAAGGCCTTGACGATCAATGTCAGAACCGCCAGCATAACGAGCAAGGATGCCACCGCAAAGGATGCAGAAAACTGATATTCATTATAGAGAATCTCAATATGAAGAGGCAGTGTATTCGTCTCTCCCCGGATATGACCAGATACGACGGATACAGCACCAAACTCCCCCATCGCACGGGCGTTACTTAAGATTATGCCGTACAGCAAACCCCATTTGATATTCGGCAGCGTAATGCGCCAGAAGATTTGCCACCCTTTTGCTCCTAGGCTTGCAGCCGCTTCTTCCTCCTGCACTCCTTGTGCCTGCATAAGAGGAATCAATTCGCGTGCAACAAATGGAACAGTGACGAAGACCGTTGCTAGAACAATACCTGGTAATGCAAATACGATTTGAATATCATGCTTGTCGAGCCATGGTCCAAAGAAGCCTTGTGCACCAAACAATAAAATATAGATCATTCCTGATATAACAGGAGATACTGCAAACGGTAGATCAATTAAGGTGATAAGAAGGTTCTTCCCTTTGAAACGGAATTTGCTGATTGCCCATGCTGCTGCGATACCAAACACGGCATTAAGAGGTACCGCAATCAGAGCAACAAATAAGGTCAAGCGCAAGGCAGATAAGGCATCCGGGTCGGTAATCGCCGCCCTGTATACATCAAAGCCCTTCTTGAAAGCTTCAATAAATACAGATACAAGAGGCATAACAACCGCAAGCCCTAGAAATACAAGAGCAATGCTAATTAATAACCATTTTACGCCAGCCGATTCTGTTATATGTTTCGGCCGTTTGGATGCTTCCTGAGATAAGTGCGCGGTAACTGCTCCAGCCATCTCTAATCCTCCCCTATTCCGCTGCTGTACGGCGGCTAATGCGCCATTGCATGAAATTAATAAGCAGTAACAGCAAGAAGGAAATTATGAGCATCACCAAAGCAATTGCTGTAGCGCCTTTGTAATCAAATTGCTCAAGCTTCGACATGATCAGGAGCGGGGCAATTTCCGTTCTCATCGGCATATTGCCGGAGATGAAGACAACTGAACCATATTCCCCGATTCCCCGAGCGAAGGCCAACGTGAACCCGGTTAACAACGCTGGCAGCAACTCCGGAAAAATCACTTTCCAAAATGTACGCCACCGATAAGCCCCTAACATCACTGCCGCTTCTTCCGTATCTTTCTCGAAGTCTTGCAGGACAGGCTGTACGGTCCGTACAACAAACGGGATACCAATAAAAATTAAAGCAATCGTAATGCCAAGCTGCGTGTAAGCGACCTTCAGTCCAAGCGGCTCAAGGATCGAGCCAACCCAACCGTTAGGTGCGTAGATCGCTGTCAGCGCGATACCTGCTACCGCCGTCGGGAGAGCGAACGGCAAATCGACGAGGCTGTCGATTAACTTTTTCCCGGGGAAACGATAACGAACAAGCACCCACGCAACAAGCAGCCCGAAGACGAGATTCGTTATAGCAGCGAAAAAGGAAGTCGTAAAACTGATTCGATAGGCTGCGATTACCCGAGGGTTCGTAATGACTGCCCAGAACTCGCTCCAGCTCAGGCCGGTTGTTTTCACAAACACACCGGCGAGAGGGATAAGAACGATCAAGCTCAGGTAAGCAATGGTGAAGCCCATCGACAGGCCAAAGCCTGGCAAAACATTTTTAGACTTCTTTGCTTTGGAACCTTTCATGTGAAGTCAGCTCCGTTCATCAGTGGTCATCTTCATTAATCTTACGAGCCTGGCGTGTAAATTTTGTCGAAGATACCGCCATCATTAAAGTGCTTCTCTTGAGCAGTTTTCCAGCCGCCAAAGTCGTCGATCGTAATCAGTTCAAGATCTTTGAATTGATCTTTGTATTTCGCAGCGATTGTTTCGTTAATTGGACGGTAGTAGTTTTGAGCAGCAATCTCTTGCCCTTCATCCGAGTACAAATATTTCAGGTAACCTTCTGCTACTTCTCTTGTACCACGGTCATCAGCTACTTTATCAACAACTGCAACTGGAGGCTCTGCCAGGATGCTAAGCGAAGGATACACGATGTCGAATTTGTCTGGACCAAGTTCTTTAACAGACAAGTATGCTTCATTTTCCCAAGCAAGCAGAACGTCGCCGATTCCTTTTTCTACAAATGTCGTTGTAGCACCGCGAGCGCCGGAATCAAGAACAGGTACATGCTTATACAGCTCTTTTACGAACTCTTGTGCTTTTGCTTCATCATTGTTGTTTTGCTTCAGAGCGTAACCCCAAGCTGCGAGATAGTTCCAACGCGCACCGCCAGAGGTTTTCGGATTTGGTGTGATGACTTCAACGCCGTCTTTTACAAGGTCGCTCCAGTCGTTAATGCCTTTTGGATTGCCTTTACGAACGAGGAAAACAATTGTTGAGGTGTATGGAGCACTGTTATGTTCGAACTTCGTCTGCCAATCGGCATTAATAAGACCTGGTTCTACAAGAGCATCAATATCATAACCAAGTGCCAAAGTAACAACGTCTGCTTTCAAGCCGTCGATTACCGCACGCGCTTGTGCACCGGAACCGGCATGAGATTGCTTAATGGTAACTTCTTGGCCAGTTGTATCTTTCCAATATTTTGCGAATGCTTTGTTGTAGTTCTCATATAATTCACGAGTTGGGTCATACGAAACGTTAAGTAATTCTACTGGTGGTTTTGGTTTATCAGTAGGAGCTTCAGAAGCTGTACCGGCATTGTTTGTAGCGGCTGCTTCTTTATTTCCATTTTTATTTGAGTTGGAATTGGAGTTAGAGTTGGCGCCGCATGCTGCAAGCACCAGGGTAAACGTAAGGATAAGTACAAGCGAACGGACAATAGCTAATCTCTTCATAGTCAACACACCCCTATTTTTATTGACAGAAGAATAATGTTAGCATCCGGTGGTCCGGGTAGTCTGTATTATTCCTACCTGTTTAGTTGGTTATGGATGAATCTTACCAGCCGCCCAATTATCTGTCAATAGAAATTGGAAAATATTTATTGATTGCATAAGCTAAGCTTATAATCCGCTCAAAGTAAAAAGGCTGAGCGTTAGCCCAGCCTTCCATCATTAACGATTTAAGTTGCACTCAGCGGAAAATGACAGGCAATCTGTCTCCCGCCATTAACCTCGCGAAGTATTGGCTCCTCTACACTACACTTTGCTTGTGCTGCAGGACAACGCGGATGGAAGCGGCAGCCCGAAGGCGGATTAGCCGGTGAAGGCACATCCCCTTGCAGCACAATTCTCTCCCGCCTGCGTGCTGGATCCGGCCGTGGGATCGCGGATAATAACGCTGCCGTATACGGATGAAGCGGCTCGGCGAACAGCTCTTCTGTAGGCGCAACCTCAACGATTTTCCCTAGGTACATCACACCAACACGGTCGGAAATATGTCTTACTACATTAAGACCATGGGCGATAAATAGGAAGGTCAATCCCAGCTCTCGCTGCAGCTTCATCAGCAGGTTTATGACCTGTGACTGAACGGATACGTCAAGAGCAGATACCGCTTCATCTGCTACGATGAACTCGGGATTTAAGGCAATAGCTCTTGCAATTCCGATCCGCTGACGCTGTCCGCCGGAGAACTCTTGCGGATAGCGGTTTCTGCGGGTCGCATCTAGCCCAACCAGCTCCATCAGCTCGACGACACGGCTGTCGATCTCCCTCTCCGTCATCCGCTCATGCAGTCGCAGCGGCTCTCCAATGATATCCTTTACAAGAAACCTTGGATTAAGCGAACCAAACGGATCCTGGAAAATAATCTGCATCTGCTTGCGCAGCCGGCGCAGCTCTTGCCCGCTCAGCTTTTGTACATCTGTACCGTTGAAGTTGACCTCACCTTCCGTTGCCTGATGAAGATTAAGTACAACCCGGCCAAGCGTTGATTTACCGCAGCCCGACTCACCAACGAGCCCAAACGTCTCCCCTCTACGGATCGACAGGGTTATATCATCGACCGCTTTAACCTGGCCAACAACCCGGTTCAGAAGCCCAGATCGAATCGGAAAATATTTTTTCACTCCACGAAGCTCAAGTAGATATTCCGCTTTCATTTCGACTCACCTCTGCTCCGATTCATTTTGCTGCCATGCTGCTGCCCCGCCATCCTCCATATACATCCAGCATGAAGCTTGATGCTCTTCACCTACCGTGAATGATGGAGGTGACTTCTCCCGGCAAATATCCTTCGCGTAGGGGCAGCGTGGATGGAAGCGGCAGCCCACCGGAAGCTGACTGAGCCCCGGAATATTGCCGCGTATCGTATACAATTCATCACCACGTGATCCTTCAAGACCTGGTACCGACTTCAGAAGACCTACCGTATAAGGGTGGCTGGGGTGTGAGAATATTTCACTTACGCTGCCTTCTTCTACAATAATACCGGCATACATGACCGCAATGCGGTCAGCCATTTCAGCCGCAACACCCATATCATGGGTAATGAGCAGAATGGACATGCCAAGCTCCTTCTGCAGACTGCGCAGCAGATCAAGAATTTGGGCTTGCACTGTTACATCAAGCGCTGTTGTAGGTTCATCAGCAATGAGCAGTACTGGATCGCAGGCTAAGGCAATAGCAATGACAACACGCTGGCACATCCCGCCGGACAATTCATGCGGGTACTGTCTGGCGCGAATCTCAGGAGCCGGAATACCAACAAGCCGCAGCATATCTACTGCCATTTTGCGGGCTTCTTTCTTACTCTTCCTCTGATGAAGAACGATACTTTCCGCGATTTGATCCCCTACGGTGTAGACTGGATTTAAAGATGACATCGGATCTTGGAAGATCATCGCGATCTTATTCCCGCGAATGCGGATCATATCGTCCTGGCTTCGTTTCGCCAAATCTTCGCCTTGGAACTTAATACTGCCTTCCAGAATCGCACCACCGTTAAAATCAATTAGGCGCATGATCGCGAGGGAAGTTACGCTTTTACCGCTCCCGGACTCCCCTACCAGGCAAACGGTCTGCCCTTTGTCGAGTGAGAGCGACACATGCTCGGTAGCCTTTACCGTTCCGCCTACCGTTAGAAAGCCGGCTGTTAGATTTTCGATTTCAAGAAGCTTTTCCGCCATCTGTCGATCCTCCTCTCGGACATTTTCTGCCGCGGGTTCAATGAGTCCTGAATGCCATCACCTATAAAATTCACGGCAAGCACTACTAGAAGAATACAGACACCTGGATAAACGGATTGCATGGGATCAATCAGCATAAATTCACGTGCATTCGTCAGCATAAGTCCCCAGCTTGTATCGGGGGCCTTTATCCCTAAACCCAGGTAAGACAAGGCCGATTCGCTGAGAATAGCGGCTCCTACCATTAGCGTAGCGTTTACGATAATAGGAAAGCTGGCGTTACGGAGCAAATGTCTAAATATAATACCAAAGTTCGATACCCCAATCGCTCTTGCCGCCTCCACATACTGCATCTCTCGAAGCTGCAGGAATGTGCCTCGCACAAGTCGGGCCACACTCATCCAACTCGTTAGAATAAGAACGCTAATCATATAACGGAACTCTGTACCAAAGATCGCGAGCACGAGAATATTCAGGAACAATAATGGAATCGAATTCATCACGTCTACAAGCCGCATGAAACAGGTATCAATAAATCCTCCAAAATAACCGGATATGGACCCTATCAAGGTTCCAATGATGACTGATCCAGCCGCAACAGCAAATCCGACGGTCAAGGAGATCCGTGCGCTGTACAGCAATCGTGCAAATATGTCACGGCCTACTTCGTCTGTTCCGAGTAGATGGCCATCGGTACCTGCCTTCAAATTGGCGAACATCAAATCAATTTTTGCCGGATCATATTTGGTAAGCCACGGAGCGAACGCCCCACAGAAGACAAAAACCAGTAGAACAACAAGACCACTCATTGCATATGGATTACGGCGGAACTTGGACCATGCTGTACGCCAAGGCCCTGGGGGACGTTTGAGCGGCTTGACAGCCTGCACGTCAACCGGCGGGATAATGGCAGAGGTTTGCATATTGGCTTCGCTCATGCCGATCTCCCCCCTCTCTTACCAAGCTGTACACGTGGATCAACAACCGCATAGAGCAGATCGGCGATCAGATTGCCAACAATAACAATAACAGCTGTTAAGAGAGTAATAGCCATAAGAACGGAATACTCGCGCGCAACCGCCATCTGGACGAATAAACGTCCCATTCCCGGCCAATTGAATACACTTTCGGTTAATGCTGCACCCGCAACAAGCAGCGGCAGATCAAGCGCAACTATCGTAATGACAGGAATTAGAGCGTTACGGAGAGCGTGCTTGTAGATAACCTTACCTTCCCGCACCCCTTTTGCCCGTGCGGTACGGATATAATCCTTATCAAGCACCTCCATCATGCTGGAGCGTGAATATTTCACATATGCTGCTAGGAAACTTAGCGTTAACACAGAGACGGGTAAGATAAGATGCATCATCAAGTCGCCAAGCTGGCCTTCTTTATCCATCGTGTACATATCAGCGAGCGGCAGCCAATCCAGCTTTATCGAGAAGATCTGCTGTAGGATGATCCCGAACCAGAAGGTTGGCATCGCAAATCCAATATACGAAATAAAAGAGGCCGTCTGATCGGAGAGGCTATACTCCTTCGTGCTGTTGTAGATACCCCATGGAATGGCAATGATGAGGGTCAGCAGCCATGCTACACCCATCAGAACAAATGTGTTTTCTACGGTTGGCCAAATCACTTGGCCGATCGGTAAATGATTCTTGAACGTATATCCCAAATCACCTTGCAGCAAATTGCCTAACCAATGTAAATATTGCATAGGAAGCGGCTGATCCAGCCCCATATTATGTGCTTGTACCTTCATGGCCTCCGGCGATAAGCCTGGCGCCAGCATCATTTGAAAAGGTCCTCCCGGAGCGGCATGGATAAGCCCGAAGGTAACGAGCGTAATCAGGAATAGCACCAAGACGGACTGAAGCGTTCGGCGAATAAAAAACTCGGTCATATCCCATCCTCCTAAAAGAATTGCCTATGGCAATTCTACTTCGAAAGCATTAACTTAAAGGTTTACAAGGAAGAAGAGGGCCATGCCCTCTTCTCCTGTAAACGATCGATTGTACGCTGCTTATTCTGCCAGCCACCATTTGATCATGTGGTAGAAGTATCCTGTTTGATGGGTTGGCTCTGGAGCATCTTCTGGAGCATACTTCACTTTTGGTCCGATACCTTGCGGATTACCGTATTGATAGAGGAATACATAAGGCAGATCTGTGGAAATCTCAGTTGCGATTTGACCGTAAATCTCTTTACGAGCGGCTTGATCTACAACGGAGTATCCGTCCACCCATAACTTGTCGAGCTTTTCGTTCTTATACCAGCCGCTGTTTTGACCTGCTGGCGGAAAGTATTTCGATGAGAAGATGCTTTCGCCGTCCGGATCCGGATTGCTAAGCGACCAACCAAGGAGAATGGCAGGGTATTTACCCGGCGTAATATTCTGATCAATCCAGGTTGCGAAGTCAATCGCTGTTGGCTTCACTTCAATACCAACGTCTTTCAGGTTTTGCTGAATAATTTGGGATACGGCTTCACGGCGGCTATTACCGGCGTTGTATTGCAGCTCGAAGGAGAAGCGGTGGCCGTCTTTTTCGAGAATGCCGTCTTTGCCCGGTACCCATCCATCTTCGGCAAGCAGAGCTTTCGCTTTCTCGGCGTCATATGCATAGTTAACTGCCTTGTCGCCTGGATCTGACCAGGAACCTGGCAGGAATGGTGCGTTCATCAGGGCACCTGTACCTTTCAGAACATTATCGACCATGCCTTGACGGTTCAGAGCATAAGCGATAGCTTGACGGCTCTTTGGCGTATTGAATGGAATGAATTTATCAGGGAAGTTGTTTGCATCAAAGTTGAAACTGATATATTCGTAAGTTGAAGTTGCCCCTTTGATCACATTAATCTTGTCATTCTTTTCTACCGCTTCAAGCTGTGTAATCGGAATCGCAAGCGATGTATCAACATCACCCTTAATCAGAGCTTGAACCTCGGTATTTTGATCCGCATAAATTTTGTACACGACTTTTTGAATGTTTGGCTTCACTTCACCCCAGTAATTCGGATCCGCTTCGAGACTTACGTATTGACCTGTCTTCCATTCCGACCATTTCCAAGGACCACTTGTAACCGTCTTGGCAGGATCCTTACCATATGGATTTGCCTGCAAGTCTTCAGGCTTCACATCCTTCAAGATATGGCTTGGCACCGGATTGAGCATCAGGGAATATTGGAATGGCGCATACACTTGCTTCAGTGTAATTTTAACCGTGTAGTCGTCGGTTTTCTCTACACTGCCAACCTTGTCATAAAGGCTGATACCTGGTGCACCTGTTTTTGGGTTAATAACTGTATTAAGGGTAAAGACCAAATCTTCTGCAGTGATCGGCTGACCGTCACTCCATTTGGCCGTATTTTTCATTTTCACTGTGTACGTTTTGCCATCTTCCGAGACTTCTGGAAGCTCAGCAGCGATCGACCAAGGCTGTACAACCAGGTTGCCGTCGCGGTCTAGATCATACAGCTGGGCGAATAACAAATACTGCATATCGCCGGATGACGTATCATTTACGAATATTGGATTGACCGATACGATGTCGGAGAATGTACTTACTGTTAACGTACCGCCTACTTTAGGCGTGCTAGGATCTTCAGATGGTTCTGCAGAAGGGGACGCTGACTCGTCTGCTGTTGTCGCTGTTGGTGATGGAGAATTGGTACTGTTACCATTGTTATTACTAGAACAGCCTGCGATTACGATAGCCAAAATACTTAATAGAAATAAAAACTTCATGGGTTTCTTTCGAGTAATCATCCTATCTCCTCCTCTAATTAGCACGTGATTTTATCAATCCGTTTGGTGCCTGAATGATCCGCTGCCTTTCTATTTGTTCAAATCTTTTAATTTTTCTGAATATTTGCATTGTAAGTATTGCTTTCCATTTACTTAGCGTTCATAATCTCAGATGACAGCCTTATTCTGTATTCCTATAAACCAATTCTATCTTCCAACGTTGCACATCTTGATCTTTATTTTTCCAAGTATGTAACATTTTCTCACCTCCCCTGAGGAGAGTATACTACAAGTTATTAACGCGGTAAATAGTTAAAGTATTTTCACAAAAAGAGGCTGCACATGTGAACAAATGTGCAGCCTCTTCCTCTTATTTCCGGCCTCGCTTATTCTCACCCGTTACCATAACGACCTCGACATAAGGCTTAATCCGATTCATTAAACGCTCACCTTTATACTGTTCATCTCCATCTTTGCTTGTAAAACTGAAGTGTTTCTCCAGTGCATCAAGCTCATAATTAGAGGTGTATAGCGTAGGCTTACGGTTCATCCGGTAATTAAGTATAGATCCAAGCACATGATCTCGAACCCATGGATTCAAGTTCTCTGCGCCAATATCATCAAATATTAGAAGATCGGTTTCCTTCATAATCTCTACCGTCTCCCGCAGTTTCCCAGGCTCATGCATCATAGACTTCAAGTCTTCTACGAATTCCGGCATATAGACGATCGCTCCAGAGTAACCCGCCTTTGCAAGCTCGTGCAGGAGGTAGCACATTAGGAACGTCTTGCCTGTACCGAATTTCCCGGCAAGATATAAGCCTTCCTTCTGCAGTCCTTCTTCCTTCGTCTTATCAATATAAGCTAATATTTGATAGGCCGCTTCTGTCCGTTTGGCATCTTTAAACAAAATTTCATCCGCCGAATAACCGTTGTTAAGTGCCACTTCATCCACATAGAAGCTGCGGATCCGATTCTTGATCTGATCCTCGCTGCGCCTTGCCATAAACTTCTTGCAAGACACCTTCCGGTCTATCAATTGGACTTGATCACTTACAGTCTCGCAGGATAACAACGTATAATGTCCTTCGAAATCATTCGGGCAATTGTCCAGACCCGGACAATTCGAGCAGTTGCGATATTCCTTCACATATTGATAGACGCGATTCATATTCATACGAACCGCTCTTTCATCCAGCTCAGGGTGCTTGATGAACAGACGCTCAACAAGAGGGTCCGCCATTAGCTCCCCAAGCCTTTGATCTGCTTGATCGTTTAACGACTTTCCGCCAGGCCATGATTTCAACATTTCACCAAGCGATTCCATTCTCATTCACCCCGCCTTTTGTTTTATCCCTTGCCATCCAGCTTTCTTGCCAGCTGGCGCATCTGCTCCAGCTTCTCTGGCGAAATAGCTGCATCATCCTTGCCTTCGTCCTGCACAATCGGAATAGACGGCTTACGCGAGATTCCTCCGCGTGCACCATTACGAGTATTGCCTTTTGCTCCAGTCTGCCCAGAAGCTGCTCTAGCACTCCGGCGCTCCTTGTCCGCTTCAACTTCAGCTTGTTCCCTCACGTAGAGTACAGCCTTCTCGAAAGTATCCACCTGCTTAACAAGCATATTGGACACAACGGCTTCCACGAAAGTTTTTGTTACACGCTGTGCGTCGTTCATACCAATAACATAATGAATGAGAACATTAATGACAGGTGCCGGAAGCTTGTAATTGAGGTCAATCCGCTCGAAGGATCTTTCAATCCAATCAGGTACCGCTCCTGGGAAAAAGCGCTGCAGGAACCGCGTATGAGGCTCATTCCGCATAAGCATATTGTATTGCTGCACATCACATCTACCAGCTAACTGGCTTGGTACAAGTAAATAATATTCTTCCTGCACGCCAAACTCAACGAGTTCTTCCTCAGAATCATTAGCTTGTTCCGTTGCTGCCTGAACACGGGCGAGGGTACGCTGACGATCGCCTTCACGCTTCTTGTCCTGACGGTACAGTTGATTCGCACGAAGCTGTATCTCATCTACAATCAGCTCACCGCTTGAAGCGAAGATTCCGTCCTCATCCAATAAACGGCATATGTCCGCTACGGATAGATTGTATTTATATGCGATATAATTGACTTGGGCAAGCTGCTCGTTATTGCCGCGCATACGTTCTACGAAACTCCGGTTCGCAGAATTACGAGGGAACCTTAGAATAATCTCACCATAAGGAATACCTGCTGTCTCAAGCTGGGCTCTTGGCGCCGCCTGACGAGTAGGCGCAACCTCAGTCAGTGCCTGCTCAAGCTCTTGGTCAATCGAATGCGTATTAAGCTGAAACAGCTCATAGAACGGAACGGAAATGTTTTCTTTCGACAGCTGACTGTTCACGAGCTCATCCGGCTCTTGCGCACCAAATGACTCACGAAGCGAAATAACCGCGTATTTGCCGATCTTGTCCCGAAGCAGCAGCGTCAAATGCTGGTTGCGGAAAAATTCACTCGGCGACATAGGCTGTGATAGTTCATACTCATACATAATATCTGCCTGATCCGGCACGCCGACCCGCGATGTCTGCAAGAGGCCAACCGCCTCAAGCCGCGAAGCCTGATCAATCAAGTATTTTCTGCTTTTTTCATTCATCTCAAGTCCAAGTCCAAGGAACAGCTTACGTTGTGTCTCAATGGTAGAATAGCCCGAGGTGCCTTCTGCAATCCCGTGGTACAGCTGTTGGTACAAAGCAATAGAAAAAGCGCCTATCATCGGCTGATAAATAAGCGACAACATTTTATAGTCCAAGCTGCTTAGCGAAAAATCTCGGAAAATGTAATAACGATGATTCTCTGTATATTGCAGTAGATTACCGATGCGCAATTGCATCTCTCCATCTCATAACGTACTTTCTATCATTTTAACATAAAAAGAAGAGGTGGGGACGAATACAAAAATAGAAATATGAGGGGTTCCCACCAAATAAAAAACGGCCTCGTGCCCTTTACAGGGATAACGATAACCGTTTGTGAAATTTAAAACATCTTATATCCGCCGCGACGCAGCGCGCGAATCGCCCATCCGCTGACATACGCCCCTGCCAAAGCACCAAGAACAGGAATTACGTCGACATATGTAAACTCCGTGAAATTATCGACAAACGAAACAGTATCATCCCAAGTCTGCCAAATATAAACCGGCAGCAGTACAATGATAAACGCATAAATGGGAAACCAGGTTGTTTTGAGAAGCATGTTAAGTATAAAGCCGATGCCGAACATCATAACTAGGAACAGCACCGTAGCTACAATTAATTGAAGCATGTCCTCTTCTCCTTTGGAAAGTCTCGCTCTTCAGTTTAAATAATGGAAATAAGGAAGTCAATTAGAAGCGGCTATTTGTCACAAGTCCGACATTTGCTCTAGCGGAATTGTTTACGATACAATGTTAAAAGCAATGCGACGAGAGGAGATTTTAACCATGAGTGAAGTAGCCATTACATTAGAAGGCTGGTATGCCCTGCATGATTTCCGTTCGATGGACTGGGCGGCATGGCGGCTTGCAAGCGATAAAGAACGGAGCCAAGCACTGGACGAGCTCCAATCCTTCCTGACGGAATGGAACAGTGTGGATGAAAACAAACAAGGAAGTACTGCGGTGTATTCGATCGTTGGCCAAAAAGCTGACTTCGTCTTCATGCACCTTCGCGAAACGCTTGAAGAACTGAATGAGATCGAAACAGCATTCAACAAAACACTATTCGCTGAATTTACACAACCTGCTCATTCCTATGTGAGTGTTGTTGAGCTAAGCAACTACGTGAATTCGCCAGGCAGTGATCCATTGCAAAATCCGGAGATTGTTGCGCGCCTGAAGCCATCCCTTCCGAAAGCAAGACATATTTGCTTCTACCCAATGAACAAACGCCGTTCTGGCAATGATAACTGGTACATGCTCAGCATGGATGACCGCCGCACAATGATGCGCAGTCATGGCATGATTGGACGTAAGTATGCAGGTAAAGTAAAACAGATCATTACTGGTTCCGTTGGTTTCGATGACTGGGAATGGGGCGTTACGCTGTTTGCCGATGATGCGCTTCAGTTCAAGAAGCTTGTATACGAAATGCGCTTTGACGAAGTTAGTGCGCGTTTTGGTGACTTCGGTGATTTCTTCGTTGGTAATTTGCTTGACTCGGAGAAGTTTGTTTCAATGCTGAAGCTGTAGGTTAGTAGGAGGAGTTTCACTGTCAAATGTTCTTCCGATCGCTGTTGTTCCCCGATTTCTTGATTCCAAGCCGCTTAGCGGTGGCAATCGGGGAACAAAGGCGAACGCTGCGCTTCTCCAGAATCATTCAGCCTGCTCCATCCTCGTTTAACCTGTTTTTATAGACAAGTGACGCCACAGGGTAACTCCTGTGGCGTTTTTTTAGGTGTACACATCGTAAGACAGATATTTTGTCTCTTGGACCAGTAACAACTCTCCATCCTTACATACGAGTCCCCCAACAGAGATAGAAAAGAAATTGTTCAAATCAACAACCTCCTAACAACCATTATTTGTTAATATCCTAATTCACCAGCGATTATAAGTGAAATATTTGAATTGAATAATCTTTATAAGTCCCAACAATAACACTTATCACACTTCCTAAATCGGGAGACCGTCAGAATACCCTTAATCTATGCTAACGAACCTACATCACGCTATTTGCTTGAAATGGATGGTTCTATAATTGTAATGAATCCTAGTAACGCTATTCCCTGCTTTCACGCCTCATTATGCACGAAACTAGTCAAATAGCGTTATCAGGATTCGTTAGGTTTAAGAAGAGGCCATTTCTCGCTAAATAAGGTGACTACGATTCGTTAGCCGGTTAAACAGTTAAGATCGGCTAGGGCAGCGGTAAGATCGGCGATGATCTTGCCAATAAAAAAAGGCTTTCGCCGTAGCGAAAGCCTTTTACTTATTCGTCGTCGTCTTCGTCCAACAGGCCGAGACGTTTTTGTTCCAGATAAAGCTCTGTCGCGCGGTCGCGCTCGCGGCCTTTTTCCTTCAGCCGTTCAATCGCTGGCTGGATGAGAAGGTCTACTTCTTTTTGCACCGTATACGACAAATCATGACGCATCTGCGATTCGAGGAACGAGCCGACTTCCATCAAAGCATTGTAGCGGTCGAGTTCATCCCGTGTTAATAATCCGCGGACTTGAACGCTGCAGTGACGCATTATAGGAATTTCCCTTTACGCAGCACAAGCGGAATACCGCCGATAATGAACAGGTAACGCAGATCGATCAGTTTTTTCAGCCAAGCAGCCGTACGGCCCTTGTACTTCTTGCCGAATGCGAGACCAATTGCCTCACCTTTACCAAGTGATGCAACCGTACCTTTATTGCTGAACGTGAAGCTCTTCAGCGGTTGGTTACGGATAGACGCGATCAGGTTGTGTGCACAAACAACACCTTGCTGCATCGCAATTTGTGCTGTTGGCGGGTAAGGACGGCCTTCTGGATTAAACATCAAGGAATTGTCGCCAACCACATAAATGTTCTCATGGCCAGGAGCACGCAGATTCTCATCTACTTTCACACGTCCACGCATCGTTTCAAAACCAGCATCTTCAATCAAACGATTGCCGCGGATACCGCCGGTCCAAATAACCGTCTGCGATTTGATCTCTTCGCCTTCGCCAACAACGACGCCATCTGGCGTGCATTCTTTAATTGCTGTTCCAATACGGAACGTTACGCCCTTCTTCGTCAATATGTCCATTGCGTATTCGACGAGTTCAGGATCAAAGCCTGGCAGAGCGGTTGGTGCTGCTTCAATATTATAAATTTTCACGAGTGCTGGATCGACATCAAACTGTTTACAAAGTTCTGGAATACGATCAGACAATTCGCCAACAAATTCGATACCAGTAAAGCCTGCACCGCCAACAATGAAAGTAAGGTAGTCGGTACGATGCGGTTCACGTTTGAAGCGTGCAAATTGATATTCAATATGCTCACGGATCAAACGAACAGAGTTGATACTGCGAATATTCATCGCGTACTCGCCAAGACCAGGAATACCAAATGTTTCCGGCTCGCCGCCGAGACCAATGACCAAATAATCATACGATAATGTTCCATCCTCAAGGATAACCTTTTTATCCTGCGGGCGAATTTGTACGACTGTTGATTTCACGAAGTCGATCTTGAATTCGTCAATCAGCTTCGAAATGCTGACACGCGCATTCTCAGGATTATCCGTACCAGCAGCTGGCATATGCAAATGTGTTGTAATATAGTGGTAATCGTGCTTATTCACTAGTGTGACGTCAGCCTCGTTATAATTAAGTTCTTTTTGCAACCGCAGTGCAGTAAGCACACCGCCGTAGCCAGCTCCTAAGATGACAATTTTGGGTATGTTGCTCATCGTATGATCCCATCCATTCCTTAGCTTGTTTATGTGTCTTTGTTTGTGAAAAATTACACAATCCGTGCTGGATCTATATTTTTCAACCAGCGAATTGTGTCATTTATTGGTCCGATTATCGCTCCGACATCTCTTTAGCCAGCTTTTTCTTCTATATCGACTGGTCCAAATTCGGCGCCATACATACAATACATCAGAAATATTACATAGTTTTCACTTAAACTTCAAGAGCAAAATATACGAAAAACTTTAGAGCAGCATACAAATTAATATTTCCTTCTTTGAAATGGCAGGCATATAATAGGAAGCAGATCATCAAAACTTTGGAGGTGCTTTCCATGTCATCCTTTGAATCGCCCGAAAACCTTGTAGATATTATCATTATTGGTGGTGGACCTGCCGGACTATTCGCGGCCTTTTATGGCGGTATGCGCCAGGCTTCTGTGAAAATCATTGAAAGTATGCCTCAGCTTGGTGGACAGCTGGCTGCTCTTTATCCCGAGAAGTACATATATGACGTAGCTGGATTTCCAAAAGTTACAGCCCAAGAGCTAGTTGATCGATTAATTGAGCAGGTTGGTTTATTTCAGCCTGAAGTATTATTAGAGGAGAAAGTTGTATCCGTAAATAAAAAGAACGAACGGTTATTTGAAGTCATAACCAATAAAGCTGTACATTATGCAAAAGCTGTTATTATTACCGCTGGTGTTGGTGCTTTTGAGCCCCGTAAGCTGGAACTGCCTGATGCTGTACAATACGATAAGAGCAACCTGCACTACTTCGTTGGTGATCTCAGCAGATTCAAAGGACAAAAGGTGCTGCTCACAGGAGGCGGGGATTCTGCCGTTGACTGGGCACTAATGCTTGAGCCTATTGCTGAGAGTGTGACGCTCGTACATCGCCGGGATAAATTCCGCGCGCATGAGCATAGTGTAGAAAACCTGATGAACTCAAAAGTTAACGTGGTGACCCCTAAAGAAATTACAGCGCTCCATGGCGATGGCCGCATTAATAGTGTGACAATTACCGATGTTAAGTCGAAGGAACAAATCGAGATCGAAGTAGACTCCGTCATCGTGAACTACGGCTTTGTCTCCTCTCTTGGCCCAATTGCCGAATGGGGCATTGAAATTCAAGGCGGCTCCATTGTTGTAGATACACGAATGGAGACAAGTGTCAGTGGGATTTTTGCTGCTGGAGATATTACGACGTACCCTGGCAAGCTCAAGCTCATTGCCGTTGGCTTCGGTGAAGCTCCTACCGCTATAAATAACGCAAAAGTATATATTGACCCAGAAGCGAAGCTCTCACCTGGGCATAGCAGTAATATGAAGCTGTAAAAAGTAATTCCATTGTGGTGAGAAAACCTATATCGAAGCCCCTCGAAGATGTGCGACCGCGCTTAGTGGTAGGTTTTATCGCCAAATGGAATTCTAGTTTCATTAACTCGTGAAACTTATGAATTCCATTGTGGTAAAACAAAAATAACAAGGGTATCCTAACGTTGGCGTTTCATTCAAGTGCAAGCAGTTGCACGAAGCCAAGGAGGATACCCTTATGTTTTGTCCTGTATGCAATGGCATGCAGCCGCTGGAGGCAGCCTGCGCCAATTGTGGTCAAGCGATGGAAGATTGGGGCCGAATGACGGATTGGATTGGTCCTTACGCACCTTATGTGCCATTACAGACGGAAAAGGGATGGATAAGTCAATCGGCCGATGAAATAAACTGCATGCATGTTGCGTACTGCCCGTCCTGTTCTGAGACATTAGAGGCAGCTGTCACCGAATGGTGAACAATCTCGTTAATTGAAATTTGATGCGCCAGTCTTGGTTAATTGTCTGCGTTTCATCTCGAGCAGCAGCATTCGAATAAAGTCATCTTCTAGATTGTACTGAATGGCGGCAAGGTAGGTGTCTTCCAGCAGCTCGTCTGAGAGCAGCTCCATATATGGACACTTCCTTTCTTCCTATAGTTTCCTAAATCTGTACACATCGTATCATGCTCTTTTCCCTTCAACAATGACCCTGCTTATACACATCCCCTTGTGGACAGGCTGTGCATGATTTGTGAATACGCGTCGAAAAATGAGGGTTTAGCACAGTGGATGATGTGGATACTTTTATACACAGCCTTTTTTTTCCAAACTTTGATAAAAAACTTTAATCGAAAATCGTTACCCCATAAATGGAATATATTGATAATGAATGACATAGGATTGTAGATTCAAAGCCTATTGTGGCCTTGTATTTACCTCGAAAATCCAGATCTTGCCGTTCACATCAATGCCATAATCGAAACCAAGCTGAGCAATACCCGGGAACCGCTCCTCCAGCATACTGGTCGACAGGACTGTCAGGTCACGCATCTGCTGCTTCTTGACTTCGACCAGCGATGCTGACAAAGATCTGCGGATACCTGCCGCTGCCGTCACCATCGTTCCTCCTTGGCATAGATTCGTAACAAATAAGCCTGGTTTAGCAATTCTCCCGACCATCGATCGATATTCCCACCCGGCTTCTGTCTTCACATACTTCACACGATAATCAATCGGACGGCCGCCGACCTTGGCCAGACGAATCCCCTTCTGAATCAGATAAGGACGCCCTTTCCGTTTTTTGTCGAGCCCAGATTTGAGAGCATCGAAACTTGTAAAATGATTAGTTGTCGATGAGGAGGTAAAACTGAAGCCTCCACTTGTCTTCATCACTTTAATCACGCCATGTCCGCCAGTGCCTACGAGCGGCTTGATAACGACCATTTGATGCTTGTTAAGCATGCTTCTTAAATTGCTGGCACTATACCTCTTTGTCGGAGGGATATGCGGAGCAATCGACGGATTAGCAAGCAGTGCTGCTTGCTTGGCCCATTTGTCAGGAACCGGTCTGCCAAGTTGATCCTCCATGCTATCAATCTCCTTTCGATATTAATAGCATATGAAAGATTGAAGGTTGTCTCTTGGATGGATAACCAAGACAACAGGACAAAAGAATATATCTAAGAAGGAGAAGATCTACATACTCTCCTATGTATTTGCTACATCATAAAGCAAAAGCGTTCGCGCGGGTTATAGCCCACACGAACGCTTTGCCTTTCTAATTTTCTGTTCCTTCATAGATCGGTAGGTTAAGAGCAAGTGGAGCATTCGAATGATTCTGGAGAAGCGTAGCGTTCGCTTTTGCTTGGGAATTCCAACCCTGCATCAATGATTAAAAGGAATCCCCGAGCAATGGCGATCGGAAGAACATTCGAATGCGTAGTTTGCTGTATTAACCAAATGATCCTAGTCTTCAGTTTGCTTATTCATAGCTGCCTTCAGTGCATCCGCAAGACTATTCGATAACGATACGTTATCGCTGTACTGATCAATCATCTTCTTCTGCTGATGTTTATTAATTCGTCCGCCTTGCTTATCACCTAGCATCTCGATGACATTACATGGCCTGCACTGCGCATATTTGCCTGCCTTGCCGGTATGGATCTCCATCTTCTTATGGCATTGCGGACAACGCTTATTCGACAGCGCTGGCTCCGCCTGACGACGATAGCTGCATTCCCGGTCCGAGCAGACAAACGATTTGCCGCGTTTGCCCTTCACTTCCATTAGCAGCTTCCCACATTCCGGACAACGGGAATGGGTCAGATTATGAGGCTTATATTCCTTCGTTTCATTTTTCACAGCGTTAACCCATTTATTGGCCTGCTCTCGAATACCCGCCATAAACTTAGCGGCATCCCCTTTGCCAAGTGCGATCCGTTCAAGCTCCCGCTCCCATTCAGCCGTTAGATCTGGGCTGCGCAGCTCGTCCACAACGAGTTCAATTAACTGCTTGCCTTTACCTGCTGGAATGAGACGGTTTTGCGTCCGCTCAATCGTCTCTGTAGACAGAAGCTTCTCAATAATATCTGCGCGAGTGGCCGGCGTGCCTAGTCCATGCTTCTCCATCTTCGAGAGCAACGATGCTTCGGTGTACCGGGCAGGAGGCATCGTGCGCAGCTCCTTCAAACGGCTCTGCTTGACTGGAACAGCTTGCCCCTGTACAAGCGCAGGCAGCAACTGCTCTGGCGTTCTCTTGTCCTCACTGCGCTCATCCTCATCTTCATCATCCGATGCGAATCGAGAATCATTGCCTGCATAAAGCTCCTTCCAGCCGATGTCCTTCTGGATCTTCCCTTTCGCATACAGCTTATCTGCACCAACGGTTAACGTTACACTTGTTTCATCGTATTTATACGGCGGGTAGAACAAGGAAATAAATCGCCGGACGATGAGATCGTAAAGCTTCCTCTCATCATTGCTTAATGCCGACAGATTCACATATTCATCTGTTGGAATAATGGCGTGATGGTCACTCACTTTACTGTCATCAACAAACCGTTTCGTAACGGCCAGCTGTCCGCGCAGCAGCTTTCGGGCAAGAGGCGCATATGGTCCAACCGCAACGCTTTCAAGCCGTCCTTTTAACGTTGGAACGATGTCGCTCGACAAATAACGAGAATCGGTACGTGGATAAGTCACGAGCTTATGCTGCTCGTACAGCTTCTGCAAGACATTTGATGTCATTTTCGCCGAAAAACCAAGACGCTTATTCGCTTCCCGCTGCAGCTCGGTTAGATCAAATGCCTGCGGATGTGGCTCTAATTTCTCAACAGTACGCAGCTTGTCTACTTTCGCCTTCTGTACTTGCAGGCGTGCAACAATTGCATCCGCTTCCTCGCGGCTCCACAATCTGCCGTCATGGGAATCATTCTGACGCCATGCTGCCTGGAAGTCTCCAAACTCAGCTGAGACTGTCCAGAAAGGCTGCGATTGGAACTGGTTAATCTCCTTCTCCCGATCCATCAGAGCGCCAAGCGTTGGCGTCTGAACACGTCCTGCAGCCAGCTGGGCATTATATTTCACGGTAAGTGCCCGTGTAACATTCAGACCAATCAGCCAATCCGCTTCCGCGCGGCACACAGCCGAGGCATACAGGTTATTGTAGTGTTGGCCCGGCTTCAAGGCCTTGAAGCCGTCTTTAATGGCTTTGTCCGTCTGGGACGAGATCCAGAGCCGCTTAAATGGCTTGCGCCAATGAACAAGCTCCATAATCCATCTCGCAACAAGCTCCCCTTCCCGTCCAGCATCAGTAGCAATAATTAGCTCACCGATATCAGAACGCTTGCAGAGCTGAGCAACCGCCTTATATTGATGCGATGTCTCACGCATCACCTTCAGGTTCATCTTATTTGGCAAGAGCGGCAAATCCTCGAGGTTCCATGTCTTGTATTTCGGATCATAATCCTCCGGCTCTGCTAAGGTTACCAGATGTCCTAATGCCCAGGTCACCACATATGATGGACCTTCCATATAGCTTTTATGTTTGCTGCTGCAGCCAAGAACACGTGCAATTTCCTTCGCTACGCTTGGCTTTTCTGCAAGCACTAATGATTTCATTTCCTTATCCCTCTCTCCATTACATCCCGTGTCAATAAACCAAAGTATACTAGAAAAACGATGGAGAGACCATTGCCCGCCGCTTACAGCGCCTTATTTTACCCGGCAATTGCCGGTATGATATAGTAGTTTCACAATCCATCATTTTAATGAATGATAACAAGGAGTGTGCCCTCGTGAAAGCTCGATTTATTCCTATTATTACTGTTGTCCTCCTCCTGCTCGTCCTCGTCAACTGGTATATTGGCTGGAACGGTTGGGAGTATCTGTCCACCATCACGGGACTGGATAACGCCCTGCCATTTGGCATCATTGTCGGCATTATCTCCATCTCATATATTATCGGCAGGTTTGGACAGCACCTGTCATCACCTTTCCGTCAAATCGCTTATGGGTTTAAGTATATTGGCTCTTATTGGTTCGCCGTTATGCAGTACAGCTTATTGATTCTTCCTGTGGCTGATCTTATTATATGGCTGCTTACCTTAATATCTGTAGATTACGATACAGCCTTTGTAACCGTTGGAACGGCAGCCTTTGTCTTACTCGCAGCCATTCTGATCCGCGGCACTTGGAATGCCTGGACGCCGATCGTTCGCCCTTACCGCCTGACTATTCCTAAAAAAGCCGGTTCCTTTGATAAGCTTCGTATCGGTGTAGCCTCTGATATTCATCTTGGAACCGTAGTTGGCAATCGGCATTTGGAACGACTGGTTCGTCATATGGAAGAAATGAAGCCGGATCTCATTCTGCTGCCTGGAGATGTCATTGACGACAGTATTCATCCGTTCATCCATCGAAATATGGCCGCTACGATGGGCAAGCTGAAAGCCCCTCTTGGCATCTATGCCGTGCTTGGCAATCATGAATACATTGGAGGCCACATTAAACAGTTTGTCGCTGAGATGAACAGCATCGGCATTCAAGTCCTCCAAGACGAAACGATTCTTATTCAAGACAGCTTCTACGTCATTGGACGGAAAGATTTATCGGCTAAACACAGCGATCCAGAAGGACGTTTGCCTATCAGGGAGCTGATTACAAACCTAGATACAGCTAAGCCACTTATCCTGATGGATCATCAGCCATCTGATCTGGAGCAAGCGTCGTTAAACGGGATCGACCTTTCATTATCCGGTCATACCCACCGCGGGCAGATGGCTCCTAATCATCTTATTACACGCCGCATTTTTGAACTGGATTGGGGCTACAAGCTAAAAGGCAGCCTGCATGCGATTGTCTCTTCGGGCTTCGGCTTATGGGGACCACCAATCCGATTGGGAAGCCGTTCCGAGATTATTCAAATCGACCTTTTGTTCGAAACCAAATAAAGATCACTAGCGTATACAAGTGCATCTGATTAACCGCTAGGAGGTACGTATGGCAGATTCCCTGTTCGACCGTTTAACCGATGCCAAGGAACGTAAATATGAACTTGAGAAAGCGCAGCGCAGGCAGCAGCAATACCGTTCCAGATTAAATGAGCTGGAGCGGCAGATCATTCGGCTTGAGCTTGATCTTGAAACGGAGCAGGCTGATGTAGATAAGCTTACTCGGATGTCCTTGACGAACTTATTTCATACGATTCTACGCAGCAAAGACGAACAGCTCGAATTAGAGCGGCAGCAGGCGCTTGCAGCTGCCCTCAAGCTTCAGGAAGCACAGCAGGAACGCGATAAGCTGAAGGAAGAGATTTTTCAAGCCGGAGTTATCATTACAGATAATATCCAAGCCGAGCAGGATTATAAGAAGCTGATGGATGAACAGGAACTTGCTCTGAAGAACCAGCCCGATACTGCTGCTGTGCTGACCGTTATGGAAAATGAAATTGCGGATCAGACTGTTGTTGTACGAGAATTAAACGAAGCATTTACGGCGGGCAGGCGGGTACTTGCATCACTGGAGCCCGCCATCGAAAGTCTTGATAAAGCAATTAACTGGGGCAATTGGGATTTATGGGCCAATGGCGGCATGGTGAGCACTCACATTAAGCATGGTCATATCGATGATGCCAAGCAATCCATTGCAACGGCCAACCATCACTTGAAATCCTTCAAGGATGAGCTGGCTGACTTGAAGCAAAACCTAAATATTCATATAGATATCAGCAGCCTGCTGAAGTTCGGAGATTATTGGTTCGACGGCCTCATAACCGATTGGATCGTCCAGAAACGAATTAATGAAGCGCAAGACAGAACCAGTGAAGCGACTCGTCAAGTAAGGACTGTCGTGAAGACATTGCAGGCGGAATATACATCAGCAGAATCAATCCTAAATGGTATGAAGACCAAACGTACCGCATGGCTTGAACAACAGCAAACGATATAATAACAGCAAAACAGCCAGCGCATTAAGCGCTGGCTGTTCCTCTATTTAATCCTTTGGAATAACTCATGCTGGCGAGCAGGAAGTAGATCGTCTGCATCACCACGAAGATCCCGATGATGACCAGGGAATACAGCCATACACTTGAACCCATCAGTCCATCCAACGCCTTCATAGCAAATAATGCATGGATGGTTCCGATAAGACAAGGAAGGTAGAAGATAATAGCGATCTGTGTCACTGTTATTTTCCGTATCTCCTGTCTTGTCATTCCGATTCGTTTCAAAGCGTTAAACTGCGCTTGATCCTCCTGTAATTCCGTGAACATCTTAAAGTAAATCAAACTGCCTGATGCAATGAAGAACAGCAAACTGATAAACAAGCCGATAAACAGCGTCAGTGAGCTTGTATCTTTCATATTCGCATAGTTATTAGGTCGGGACCGATCGATTTGATCGATAAAATCATCAGATACTTTAAGCTTATCAAGCGCTGAACCTGCATGTTCCCAATTTTTCAACTCATAACCGTACCATACGAGCTGATCTGCTTCCGGTACACCAGCGGTAATCCGATCATAATCAGCATCCCCCATAATGACCGTCATATAATTCAATTTGGTCTGGTTCATAATACTTTCCGAAGGTTCAGCAGCTGCAGCATAATCAATGGGCTGCCCCTGAACGCTGCCCGTTATCCTCTCTATTGGCGGCGAAAAAGAACCTGGCATAGCTGCTGTCCCCGGCTTCAAATGAAGCTGCTTTTTCCCTTTATCCTTCGCCAAACGGTTATAGTCAGACTCAGAAATAATCATTGTCGCAGGATTATACTCCATATCATTACCGTTACTGCGGGTCAGTTTAATATTAGTTGCCGCGATACCGGTGACAATCTTCTCATCCGTAACCGGGAAACCCTCGGCACGCAGCTGCTCTTTCATCGCATCCAAATCAATAACGTCATGACTATGAATTCCTTTCTCCATCACAGCTACTGTGTAGGGATAGAAATCATAAATCTGCTGTTTGGAGCTGATCTGCAACAAATAAAATGTACCTGATGCTGTTAAGATAACAGCGCTCATAATCGACACCATAAACAAGATCCGTGCATTATCCTTTAGCTTGTACCCAAGCTGAGCAAGCACGATCATATTCGTCCGATTGTAGAAGAAGGAATGCCGTTTCTGTAAAAAACGGATAAGCAGCACACTGAACTGCGTAAACAGAAAGTAACTTCCAATTGTAACTGTAACGAGAATGAGCAGTGCCATATAGAAGAAGTTAAACGGATCTAACATAAGCGCCATCGTATAGCCCGAGCCAAGCGACACAAGTGCCAGTGCTACAAGCCATGGGGAAAAGATAAGCTGGCCCTTAGGCTTACGGCCTGCCTTAAACAGGTCGATCAGCTCTGATCTGCCAATTCGCAGCGACGTAAGTATGGCAATTGCCACGAATAAGATAAAGAAACCAAAGCCCGTAATTCCAATTGCCTTCAGTGGTACGGCAAACGGTATAGGATCCGTTACTTTCAGGAAGACCGACAGCGCCATAAAGAACAACTTACTAAACAACATGCCGAGCCCGATGCCTGCACCAATCGACAAAAGAGCAATAGCGATGCTTTCATAAATAACCAGCTTGCGAAGCTGAGCTTTTGTCATACCGAATAACGACAACAGGCCAAACTCTTGCTTACGCGTTTTCAGAAAGGCCGAATTGGAATAGAGGACAAACAGGAATGAGAAGATACCAATAATGTAAAGACAGAACATCATCCCTCTTCTTATTTTCGAAGCCTGCAAAATATGTCCGCTAACGACATCCGGGTGATAAATAAATGCCGAATACATATAGAAGATGAGTACAGAGAAGACACAGCTTAGGAAAAAGGCGCTGTAGGAACGCCAATTCCCCTTCATGTTGCTAAGCGCGAGCGAACGGAACGTCATCGAAATTACCTCCCAGTACACTCAAAGCATCAAGAATCTGTTGGAAAAAGGCTTGACGGTTTGTACCTCTGCGAATTTCGGAGAACAGCTTGCCGTCCTTAATGAAGACAATCCGCTCGCAATAGCTTGCGGAGAACGGATCATGCGTTACCATAAGAACCGTTGCGCCTAGTCTCTCATTCATATCCTTCAGTGCATCCATAACATCCTTTGCTGCTTTCGAATCCAGGTTACCTGTCAGTTCGTCTGCCAATACTAGTGCAGGCTGATGAATGATTGCCCGGGCAATAGCAGCACGCTGCTTCTGTCCGCCCGATACTTCATAAGTCCGCTTATCCAGTATGCTGTCAATGTTCAGCATGATCGCAAGCGGCTTCAGCTTTTCCTCGATTTTTCGAGGTGACACACCTTCCAGTACTAATGGTAAAATAATATTTTCTTTAATAGTCATCGTATCAAGAAGGTTGAAATCTTGAAACACGAATCCAAGCTCTCTACGCCGGAAAAGAGCCAGCTTCTTGTCGCTCAGCTTGGCAGGCTGTACCCCGTTAATCTCAAGCTCACCTGATGTCGGTCGATCAATCGTTGCCAGCAAATTCAGAAGTGTGGTCTTGCCGCTGCCGGAAGGTCCCATTACCCCAACAAATTCTCCCGCTTTTATATTCAGATCAATATCCTCAAGCGCCCGGTAGGACAGATTCCCCTTTGAATGATAGATCTTTCCAATCCCTTTTGTTTGCAATACGCTCATTGTAATAATCCTCCTCAAATGAATTGCCTCACAAAGCATCTACCTTTTGTGGTGATTCATGCTTCGAAAGCATGGGCTCAAAACCCGTAAATGTTCGATTTATTTGATTATGGACTCAGTATAGCGCCCAAACCGGCTATGTACCCATCGATTTACCTTTCAATTGAAGGCTTCAAACCTTACGATTTTGTCATGTTTCGTCATTTAATGAATCCGGTGGATACCTTCCGGACGGAAAATAACCATCGCCGTTGTACCCGCTCCGACCTCTGAGTCAACAATCAGCTCATGGCCAAGGAGGCCGCATACCTGCTTCGTCAAATATAAGCCCATACCTGTTGATTCTTCGATGGCCCGTCCATTCTCCCCCGTAAAGAAAGGATCAAAGATGCGTGGCAAATCATGAGCCGCTATTCCAATTCCTTCATCTATAACAGACAGCTTAGTGGCCTTATCATCCAATGTCGGCTCGATCCGGATGATCAACTTTTTCGAGCCTTGCTTTCTCTTTGAATATTTGATTGCATTGCCGATTAGTTGATTCAAGATAAAAGTCAGCCATTTCTCATCCGTCTCAACCATAGCTTCCCCCTCAATCCGAGGAAAGATGGCATGTCTAATACATAGCTGCTTATGTGCATTAATAACGCTTCGCGCCGCTTCATGCAGCGGGATCAAACGGAGATGCAAATCAAATTCGATCTTATCGAGCCTTGCCGTATGCAGCATCATATCAAGCCCTCTTGTCATTCTCCCTGTTTCCTCACGAATGCTTTGAAACCGCTCTACATCTGTGTCTTCCTTATTGCGCTCCTGCAGCGTTTCCTGCACCAGCAGGTCAATAACCGAAACCGGTGTCTTCATATGATGTACCCACTGCAGGACAAAATGATTATGCTGCTCCTGCTGCCTTCGGTAATGACTGAGTTCCGTCAAATAAGCACCATATTGCGCCTCAAGCAGCCGCTGAACTGCGAGCTGTTCCCTCGTCACTCCTGCTTTTACAACCATGGAGGCCTTGAGCTCTGTTGATCGGTCAATCGCATCATGCAGTTGTTTATAATAGGTACGCTGCCTCAAAAAGTCGATCGTTAAGCCTACAATCAGCAAGAAGACGGCCAGTTCGGCAAAATAATAGACCAAACCGGAATCCGCCTTGTCTTCATACCGCAATTTATCAAGAAGGAACATCGCACAACCAAGACTTGTCCCTAATAAATAAGTAACAATTAATACTTTTCGATCCCAAAGGTAAGATCGGATCATACCCTTGCCTCCCGAAGTGCTTCCCCATTCAGCCGATAGCCTTGTCCACGGACAGTCTCTATCGCTTTCATAATTCCGATCTCCTCCAGCTTCTTGCGAAGTCTTGTTACGTTAACGGTTAACGTATTGTCATCCACAAACTGAACATCATCCCATAACGCTTCAAGCAGATGCTCCCTCGTCACAATCTCATCCGGTCTTTTCATAAATGCTTCAGCCAGCAGACGTTCGTTCTTCGTGAGTTCCGTACGAAGTCCACCCCATTCGAGCTCATTACGGCTTAAATTCAAGCGAAGGCTGTACAAGTCCAGCTCCCCGCCACTCACCGAAGAAGCAGTTGCTGCCGCATATTCTCCATAGGCACGACGAAGTGCTCCTTTCACCTTTGCAAGAAGCAAATCCAAATGAATTGGCTTCGGCAGATAATCATCTCCACCATTTTCGATGGCCATTACCTGATCCATTTCCCCTTCTCGGGCTGAGATGAATAGAATCGGAACATTAGATCTTGTCCGAATTTGTCTGCACCAATAAAAGCCGTCAAAATACGGCAAATTGATATCGAGCAAAACAAGATGGGGCTCATGGGCAGTAAACTCCCCCAGTAAATCTTTAAAGTTAACAGCTCTAGCTGCCTCAAACCCGTACTTTTCCATCGTAGATTTGAGAATCATGCCGATTTTGTCGTCATCCTCGATAATAAATATCCGATACATCTATTAATCCTCCTCTAATACGTAAGGCACTTCCCACACTGGATACATCTAGTCAATTTAGGATAGCAATTATGCCTATTTCAATCAACTTAACAAAATCATTACAATTTCTAAATAATGGGATAATAATCCGCTGTTACACTAACTTAGGAAATCGAAATAGTTCCGACGCGGCTTGCGGTGGAAAAATCAAGGGCCTATCATACATACCGACTAAGGGCCGTCGGACCTATGAACTTATTCGAAAATAAGAAAGGTGACGAACAACAAATGAAAAAAGCAGTAGTCATTTCCGTGCTCGCAACAGCACTTGGAGCAGCAGCTGTTACTCCTGTAATGGCACAATCAGCAACACAATCGGTACAAGCTGTACAAATCGGTTCGACAACAATCTCCATCAACGGCACAGCCGTAGCGATCCGCACGATTGATGCTTCTGGTGTAACGCTCGCCTCCGTACGCGACCTGGCAAAGGCTCTTGAGGCTTCGCTGAATGTAGCTGGCAGCACAATTACCGTTCAACTCAACCACAATGTCGTTTCACTCAATGACGCGGTTACTGTTAACGGAACAGCTTTTGTTGAACCAGTAAGCTTCTTGAGCAAGCTTGGCGTTGGCTACTCGCAAGGCAACATCACAACGATCAAACTCCTTCAGGATGTGGATCAAGTGACTTGGGTGAATGCTTCCAAGCTGATCGTATCGAAATCTGCCGATACAGGCCGCGAGGATTACCTGGTTGATGCTGCGACTGGTAAAAATGAATTACTGCTTACTTCGTCTGACACGTCCGAACTGATTGTTTCCCCGGACGGTTCGAAAGCCGCTTATTCCGAAGAGGATGGCACCGTTAATATTATTGATCTGAGCACAAAGCAATCAACTAAAGTAAGCACAGATACATCCATTAAGAACGAAATGCAATTCTCAGCTGACGGAAGCTCGATCTTCTTCTTCCAAGGCGACAAAAACACTGTTATCTGTAAGTTAAGCCTGGCTGACGGCAGCGTAACAAAAATTTTGGAAGACAAAGTCGATTACAAAGCTAACCTGTCTGTATCTGCTGACGGGACAAAAGTCGCTTATTTCCAAATCAAACAGCCAGTTGTAAAAAATGACGCTACAGATGTAAGCAAGGACGATGTAACCATCGATCCAACAGGTACAGAAACACAAGCTTACTTCTATGACTCTGCAAAAGCGGACAATAAACCGGTTCAACTGACAACTGACAAGAACGACAAAGCATTCCTGGAGCTGGCGGCTGATGGTTCGAAAGCTTACTTCGTAAGCATCAACGACGATACTGTAGGAAGCGTCGCTTCGGTAAATACAGCTTCCGTTGAAGCAGCTAGCGTCTACAGTGCTGAAGATGTATATCAACTGAATCAAGCTGGCGGCAAGCTGGTCCTGCTGACAGCAAAAGGCGATGCAAACAGCATCAGCGCTCTTGATCCTGTAACAGGTACTGCAAGCAAGCTATACAGCGTGTCGGATGGCGTATCCGAGCTTATCGTTTCTGGTAACGGTGATATTGCAGCAATCAGCAACGGTCAAGTGGCTGTTCCTGTAAACGGCAAATTCACAACAATTACTCGCTAATACACAAATCAATTCATTTTAGGAGGATTACAAAATAATGAAACTTAACTGGTTAAAAGTGGCTACTGTGGCCGCACTTATTGCAACAATTGGTCTTGGCTCCGTCCAAGCTCCTACCAAAACAGAAGCAGCTAGCAAGCTGTCCGGCAAAATCGTAATTAATGGCTCTTCCGCCCTTCTTCCACTAACTCTTCAAGCGTCCAACGAATTCAAAAAGCTGAATCCGAAGGTTAAAATCTCCGCATCAGGAGCAGGCTCCATTACTGGTCCTCAGTCGGTACGTAAAGGTATCGCTGATATTGGTGCGGTTGACTGGGATGCTACAAAAGCAGTACCTGGCTTCGAAGCATTCACAGGCCAAGTAGCTAACAAAGTAGCAGTTACTCCTTTCGCTGCAGTAGTAAACAAAAGCGTTACTGCAACAAGCCTGACAACAAAGCAGCTGCAAGACATCTTCTCCGGTAAAGTAACGAACTGGAAAGAAGTTGGCGGCAAAGATGCTGACATTATCGTTGTTAACCGTGCTTTCGGCTCCGGTACTCGCGTTAACTTCCAACAAAAAGCGCTGAACGGTACAGATTTTATGACCAAAGGCAGCAACTACAAAGAAGTTAAAACAAGCGGCGACATGAAAACAGCAGTTGAATCAACTCCTGGCGCTATCGGTTACCTCGATTTCGCTTACATCACTACGAAAATGACTGGCGTAAGCATTAATGGTGTTGCTCCAACTGTAGACAACGTAATCAACGGCAAATACAAAGTTTGGGGCTACGGCTACTACATGACTAAAGGCCAACCTACAGGCGTTGTTAAAGAATTCATCAAATATGTACAAAGCGCTAAGTTCCAAAACGGTTCGCTTAAAAAGCTTAAGTTCATCCCGCTTTCCGCAATGAAATAATCCAAGTTAATCGAATATAGGTAACAGCGGCCGTCTTTCGCGAAGCGACAGGCGGCTGCTTGCTACCGAAGGAGCCGATTGTAATTATGATAGATACCTCATCTACTGCGGGCCAGATTGATCTGGGCGGCAGTCTTTTGACGGGAAGTGGCAAGCCGTTTGACCGCAAGAAGCGGCTGTTTGTGATGAACCGCCTGTTCCGTTATGTTTGTATTGCTGCAGCTGCTTTTGTGTGTCTGATTCTATTCCTCATCCTGCTGCTCATGTTCCGCACAGGCGTGCTGACATTTGGTGAGGTATCCTTCTCCGAATTTTTCCTTTCTACGGAATGGAGTCCGGAAACCGAGCAGTATGGTGGGCTGTTATTCATTTTTGGTACATTTGCCCTTACTTTATTAACCTTGATCATCTCAGTCCCGCTATCGCTCCTGATCGCGGTCTTTCTGTCGACCTTCGTGCCAACTTGGCTGAAAAATATGCTGCGTCCGGTCATGGACCTGCTCGTCGGCATTCCGTCCGTCGTTTACGGTTACCTGGGTTTGACTGTTCTTATTCCCCTGATTCGGGATGTTACCGGTACAGGTATGGGTGATGGCCTGCTCGCTGCTGCATTAGTCCTCACGATTATGGTGCTGCCTACGATCAGCCGGATCAGCGATGATTCAATTTCTGCTGTACCTAAGAAATTCAGCGATGCCTCCTACGCCCTTGGTGCAACCCGCTTCCAAACGGTCTGGAAAGTGCTAGTTCCATCTGCTCGCAGCGGCATTATGTACGCTGTCATCCTTGGGATGGCCCGTGCAATTGGCGAGACGATGGCCGTCGTTATGGTTATTGGCAATACGCCGCAATTGGCGGACAGCCTGCTTAAACCTACCTCCGTTTTGACCAGCAACATTGTCATGCAAATCGCGAATGTTCCATTTGATTCCACCTGGAACTACGCACTTTATCTGATGGGCTTCCTGCTGCTTGCTATCTCTCTCTTGATGATCGTTGGCGTGCGTTGGCTGCAAGGGAAAGGAGTACAGCAATGAGTAATGTAAATTCAGCTGCAAATGCTAATCCGTTCCGTGGCAAACGAGGAATAAACAGCTTCAACAACCGTGTATTTACCATAGCGGTATGGACCCTAGGAATTGTTGTCGTCTTATTCATCCTTGGGCTTCTCTTCTTAATTCTAAAAGATGGCTTGCCAAAGCTCTCCTGGAGCTTCCTGTTTGGACTGCCTAGTGAAATTGATGAGGGCGGCGGTATTGGGCCTGCATTGCTGAACTCTTTTTATATCCTGTTCCTATCGCTGCTCATCTCTATTCCGCTTGGTATGGCTGCCGGCATTTATCTCGCCGAGTTCGCGCCGGTCAATAAGCTGATTTCCTTCGTCCGTATATGCGTAGAAGGATTAGCTTCGGTTCCATCCATTATCTTCGGTTTGTTTGGGATTGCACTCTTCGTTGAGACATTCCAGTTAGGCCTGACGATTTTAGGCGGTGCAGTAAGCTTGGCCTTTCTAAACCTGCCTGTTCTAACCCGTGTTACCGAGGAATCCATCCGTGCTGTGCCGAAGGAACTGAAGAACGCTTCCTTTGCGCTAGGGGCTACACATTTACAGACGATAGTTCGGGTGCTTATCCCTGCAGCAATGAACGGAATTATTACAGGCATCTGTCTCGTAGCCGGCCGCGCCTTTGGTGAGAGTGCCGTTATTATTCTGACAGCCGGCGTGACAACCTCCGGAGAAATGTGGGACTTCAGCTTGTTCTCATCGGGTGAGACACTTGCCGTCCATCTCTGGTATGTACAGTCCGAAGCCATTGTTCCGGATGCCCAGGAGATCGCCCAGAAGTCGGCGGCGGTACTCGTGTTCTTCGTTCTTCTGATCAACTTGGTGTTCCGTATTCCTCTATGGCTGAATTCTCGTAAAATGCAGAGGTCGTAGGAAGTTGGTTTCCTTCACTGCGCAAGTAAATGCTCTTTCGACCGCTGTTGTATTCGGATTACTTGGAACAATTTATTAAGGTAATTATCCGAATACAAAGGCGGGCGCTTCGCTTCTCAAGAGCATTCACTTACTCCGTTCCGCAGTCGACTTCTTTATTAAAACAAAAACCGGCGTCCATTAAATGGGACGCCGGTTTAATTTAATTCTTTTTAGGGACAGGTTGTATTTGCAACCTGTCTAACCTATGTCACAAAAGGCTGGCTGCGCCAGCTTTTTGCGAATGCTGTTTGGCTTCGCCAAGCGGGCGGAGCAAGGGAATGTTATGGAGAAACGGAGTGTTCGCTTTTGTTACCGGAATCGTACCTTGTACGATAAATTCACTGATTCCGGTAACAATGGCGATTGGAAGAACATTCCCTTGCGCAGCCTGCATACTGGCGAACAAAAAAAGCTGAGCACAAGCGCGCTCAGCAGTCACTATCCGGTTTACCAGCCGCAGCAGCGGTACGGAAGCTCGAGCCGCATCCGCAAGTTGCAGTTGCGTTCGGGTTCTCGATTGTGAAGCCGCCGCCCATTGCCGACTCTTTCCAGTCGATAACAAGACCGAACAGGTATTTCAAGCTGTCATCGTCAACAACAACTTTGAGGTCTGCGACCTCCAATGACTTATCGTTCTCATGCTCTTCATCGTCGAAGCCCATGCCGTAGGAGAAGCCTGTGCAGCCGCCTTCCTTCACGCCGATGCGCAGGAACAGCCCAGGAGTTCCTTCCTCTTCGAGCATTTCTTTTATTTTGTCAGATGCCGATTCACTAATAGTGATCATACTTCGTACCTCCTCTATATAAATGTAATAAATGTATCGTTGTAGTTACAGTATACTCTTCTTCCCCCGGTTCCTCAAGAGACCAATGCCTGCCGCTCTTGATGAATATTCAAGACTTTAGGTGTTGCCCCATGTAACGTACAGGTTTATAATAATGGATAGCTTTCTTTATCGGATGAGCAAGTTATTTTTTTCACAAGGTATCGCTCGAGCTTGATCCATTCCTTGCTCTGATAACAAGGACGATATCGACAGCATGCCACATTGTAGTATTACAGAATTATTTTAAAGATGAAGGAGGTTGCCAAGATGAACATCGCCATCCCATCTGATAATAAGCAAATGCAGGAAATTATCGAGAAGGTGCGTAATGGAGAACGTCTTACACTTGAGGACGGTGTATTCCTCTACAAATCGGACGATCTGCTTACGATCGGGCAACTCGCAAATGAAGTTAATCTTCGTAAGAACGGTAAGAAAGTTTATTTTATCGAGAACATGAGCTTGTACTTTACGAACGTCTGTGAAGCGCATTGTGCTTTCTGTAACTTCCGTAGAGACGAAGGCGCTCCTGGTTCCTACACGCTGTCCGGTCAGGAAATGATCGAATACGTGGAGCAGCACTTCCACCCTGGTGTACGAGAATTCCATATTGTCGGCGGTCATAACCCACATGTTCCGTTCCAATATTATGTCGATTCCCTGAAGGCATTAAATGAGCGCTTCCCAGAAGTAACGCTCAAAGCCTACACAGCTGCGGAAATCGACTTTTTCTCGCGTATTAGCGGCTTAAGCTACAAGGAAGTATTGGAAGAACTGATGAAAGTTGGTCTCAAATCACTTACGGGCGGCGGAGCAGAAATATTATCTGACCATTACCGTAAAAAAATGCGCGTTGATAAAGCTGATGTGAGCCAATATTTAGAGGTGCACCGCACGGCTCATAATCTTGGACTGCGCACACATACAACGATGCTGTACGGTTCGATTGAATCACATGAGGATCGTGTTCGTCACATGATGCAGATCCGCGAGCTTCAGGATGAAACAAACGGCTTCCAGGTCTTTATTCCATTGTCGATGCAGCCAATTAATCCTAAGGCCGGCATTCGCCGTCGTAATTCTGCCTTTGAGGATTTGAAGACCATTGCAATCAGCCGTCTGATGCTTGATAACATCCAGCATATTAAAGCTTACTTCATTAACATCGGTACTCAGCTGACTCAGGTTGCACTGACGATGGGTGCATCCGATGCTCACGGTACAATTGTTAAAGAAAAAATCAGTCATGCGGCTGGCGCACTTACGCCAGAAGGTATTACGCGTGAAGATCTGTTGTGGCTCATTAGAGGAGCCGGACGTATTCCTGTGGAGAGAGATACGTTCTACAACGAAATCAAAGTCTATGAGTAATGATGCGAAGAGACGCACATATTAGGCACAAACAACAAAGCAATCATCATTTGGAGTTGGGTAGGGAAATCATATGAGAAAATTCGTAATTTTGGGCGGCGGTTACGGCGGTCAGGCAATTGCTGCAGATGTTATAGAGAAGCAGCTGCCAATCGACGTCGAGGTCATTCTCGTTGACCGTATGCCTTATCAAGGCCTTAAAACGGAGTATTACGCACTTGCAGCAGGTACGGTATCGGATCTCGATATCCGTGTTAAGTTCCCGCAGGATCCACGACTTACGACTTGTTATGGAGAAGTCTTGGATATCGATCTTGAGAATAAGTTTGTTCATCTGGAAGGTCAGGATCCAATCGATTACGAATGGCTGGTTGTTGGACTTGGCTGTACGGATAATTATCACGGCATCGAAGGTGCAGAAGAGTTCTCGACTAGTATTCAAACACTCTCGAATGCACGTAAAACATACCAACTGCTAAACGACATTAAGCCTTACGGCCAAGTGTCCATTATCGGAGGCGGTTTGAGCGGCGTAGAGGTTGCTGCCGAGCTGCGCGAAGCCCGCTCTGACCTGAACATCCGCATTATTGACCGTGGACCAAGCGTTATGTCCGCTTTTCCTGGATCACTTCAGAAGTTTGTTTCTTCATGGTTCAGAGAGCATAATGTTGAGATGCTAAGCCATATTTCCTTGTGTCGTCTTGAGCAAGGTGCTTTGCATGATTCCAACACGGATCAAACGATCCTGACAGACGTGACGGTATGGACAGCTGGTATTCAGCCAGTTGAAATTGTTCAACGCATGAATCTGCCGAAAGACAAACAAGGCCGACTTATTGTGAATGAATACCATCAATTGCCGGACTATAACGATGTCTTTATTTGCGGTGACTGTGCATCCCTGCCATTCTCACCAAGCGGTCAAGCGGCTGGTGCACAAGGCAAGCAAATCGCCGAGGTCATGCATGCCATTTGGAGTAATAAGACGCCTAAGCTTGGCAAACTCAAGCTGAAGGGTGTAATGGGTTCCCTTGGTAAGAAAAGCGGCTTTGGCCTCATGGGCAGCACGCCAATGATGGGGAAAATTCCGCGTTTGATCAAGAGCGGTATCCTCTGGAAATCGAAACGCCATTTTGGTTAGAATTATTGCTTAATGCTGATGATATCTCGAATACGAATGGTCAGATCATCTACGGAGTCTGCTGCAACAATCATGCCGTTCACTAACGCGAATGGTTTCAAATAACATTCTCCGCAATTGCCAAGACATCCGTATTCGACCACTTTCAGCTGTTCATTTTGTTCCAGCTGCTTCATGATTTGTTCTGTACCATGATGCATATTGCCATTACAAAACTCAATAAGTGGTTTAGACATTTTTCGAATCACCTGGCCTTAACGGTTGATATCCATTTTCAATCCTTGCACTTTGTATTATAATAGGGGAGAAAGGAGATGATTGCAATGAGTGAACAAGCACAAGATACAATGTACGATGAAGTATTGGACGTACTGGATAAATTGCGTCCGTTCCTGCAACGTGACGGTGGCGACGTAGAATTGGTGGACGTAGAGGACGGTATCGTTAAACTTCGTCTGATGGGTGCATGCGGAAGCTGCCCAAGTTCCACAATTACACTGAAAGCCGGCATCGAGCGCGCTTTGCTCGAAGAGGTTGAAGGCGTACAGGAAGTTGTTCAAGTATTCTAAGCTTAGCCTTAATGCAAAAAGAGTCTTGCCCGCTACAAGCAGGCAAGACTCTTTTTTTGTTATCTTATAACCCAATAATATTAGAACGAATGGCGTCAAAGCCGCCGGTCACATTAATAATGCTGCCTGTCAGGAAATCGGATTTGGATTGACATAAGAATCCGATCACTCTTGCTACATCCTCACCGGTTCCAGGTCTCCCAATCGGGGATTCCAGGTCCCGAAGTGCTGCGGCATCATCAATTGTCATCTCTTTATTCAGTCCTCGAATATCGCCGGGTGCAATCATGTTGACGGTGATGCCATGTGGCGCTTCTTCTACTGCCAATGATTTAGTGAAAGAGACCAGCCCCGTTTTAGCTGCCGCATAGACAGCCCTGTGAGGCCACGCTCTTGCTTCGTCCGCATGGCCAAAGCCAAGGTGCACAATCCGTCCCCAGCCTCTCTCACGCATGCCAGGGAGCAGCTTATGATCAAGCAGCATCACACCAAGCAGATTACCGTTTAACAGCTTTATAATCATCTCTTCGCTGTATTCGGCGAACAGACGACGCTCACGCATGAACGGACCAGCGTTATTCACCAGAATATCGACGCCGCCATTCCAGGCTTCCGCAGCTGCAGCAAGCTTTGCTACACCAACAGGACTTGCAATATCGCCTTGTATAGCCGTTGCTCTTACACCTAGCTTCTCGATCTCACTCTGTAACTCCAGCGCCTCTTGCCCGCTCTCCAGGTAGTTTAACACGATGCTGCAGCCAAGACTTGCGAGCTGCAATGCAGTTCGTTTGCCAAGCCCTTTGGCGCTCCCAGTTACAAGCGCCGTTCTGCCCATCAGCTCCACGAGCAATCCCCCTCGCGATTCGCTTACCTGGTTCGTATAAATTTGCAGGCATAATCAAAGGTAAGACGTAATGATCCTGTCACCAACTGTAATCCATCCTGTAGATCCTGTGACTGCCCTTCAATATTCTCAAGGTGCACTTCCTCACCATACATCGTATGGCTTTGGGCTAGGTCATCCTGCATTTCCGTATTCATATAGTGAATCTCCGTGTTACGGCGCTTCCGCAGCCGGCCCATCGGCTCCTTGAGGCTTTCCTTGATATCGCTAAGCTTCCAGGTCAGATCCGGATGCGCCTTCTTGTCACGCATATTGCGAAGAACGGTGAAGTAGGAGAAATGTGGCTTGATCCGCTCCGTCTTCATTCCGAGCATATCATTGAGCAATATGCTCAATTTATCAAGTAAGGCGAAAATCCGGATAAATGCATTTTTGTCGAAATACACATAGCGCTGGTAGTTCAGCATCTCTTCCTCCGACATCTGACTGACCGATGAAGCCTTAATCTTCTCCTTGAAGCGCCGAGCGGCATAACAGCTCTGCTCGATTTCGTTCAAGGATGCAAGTAGACCCTTCGTCCATACCTCGTAGGTACGCAGTTTATGGTCCAAATCCTTGCCCGCCTCGATCTTCTCGTGAAGCAGTGACACGAACTGATTCATCAGCTGTATCGTTTCAGCAAGACGACCTTCCGGCTCCCGTTCCGGTTCATTGAATAGAAAACGCAGCATCGGCCGCTCCCGCCTCTCTTAGCGATTCATGATTAGAAGTACTCGTTCCATCTACGGTCAACCAGCTCCGTAATATCCTCACGTGTGAATAGTTCATCCGGATAACCCGGCTTCATTCTTGCATCAATCACGATTGGCAGTTTATAGCCAAAATGATGACGGCGAATATCGGCATTGGCATAAATATCATCCGCGGGATTGAACCGAGTAAATACCGTCCATAAGAATGACGTTTGGCCATGAGCAATATCAGCGTCATCAACTAGGAAGATAAGCGGCCATTCTGTACCACGTTCCGACAATCTTGCAAGCAGGCGTTCCGCAAGCTGCGGCTCTGCTTCATAGGCTGCTCCGGATACAACAAGACATCCTCGGCAATAGACTTGTGCATGATTGATTTCTTCAATAACGCCTTCCTCATAGCTCGATGGCAGCTCTCGAATGGGCTCACCAACACCAAGCATAACCGCTTTACTGCCATGATTAAATTTGCCGCTTGTATAGTCCAGCGTATCATGTGACGTTTCATCAAAGACAAACAGATCGGTCTGCGGCTGGAACCGCTCAAGCACCGTCTCAAGCAAGACGTCGAAGCGCGACAAGTCAATTGGCTGATCAGTCAGGATGAGGAATTTCGTTAAGGTCAACTGACCTTGGCCAAGAATACTGAATGCCGTAGAAAGCGCCTCACGGGAATACGATTCGCGTACAACTGCTGCTGCCAGCGCATGTACTCCGGCTTCCGCGTATGCCCACAGTTCTCTGACGCCTGGCATAACCATCGGGAATGCCGGTGCCAGCAGACGCTGCAAATACTCGCCTAAATAATAGTCTTCTTGACGAGGTTTGCCCACGATCGTAGCCGGGTAGATCGCATCCTTACGATGCCAAACATGATTAACGTTAAATACAGGGAAATCATGAACAAGCGAATAATACCCAAAGTGATCGCCAAATGGCCCTTCGGCTCTGCGAATATGCGGCGGTACATGACCGCTGATCACAAATTCTGCTTCTGCTGGAATCCGATGTTTGCTATGCGGATCAGCTACAACCGGCAGCTTACCTCCCAAGATGAGTGAAGCCATAAGCAGCTCAGGCAGATGTTCTGGCAGCGGTGCGATCGCAGAAGCGATTAGTGCCGGAGGACCGCCAAGGAAGACAGACACCGGCAGCGCTTCGTTACGCTGCTCCGCTTCGTGATAATGGAAACCGCCGCCTTTATGTATTTGCCAATGCATGCCCGTAGTAGAATCATCAAAGATTTGCATACGGTACATCCCTAGATTATGCGCTTTGCGGGATTTTAAGCTCTCCGTATAGACAAGCGGCAGCGTTACAAACGGTCCGCCATCCTCCTGCCAGCTCGTTACTCTCGGGAGATCCTTCAGCGGGTTTTGACGTTTCAGAGACTGCAGGATCGGTGCCGTACCGCTTGGCACCTCTTTCATGCCTACCTTAAGCATGTCCCAAATGAGTTTTTTCTCACCCCACAAGGCTTTAGGCGTTGGCGGCATAATACGATCTGCGGCACCAACAATCTGTTTCATAATTTCTTCGGGACGTGGTCCAAAAGCCAAATCGACACGACGACTTGTCCCGAACATATTCGTAAGAACAGGGAATGGAGTACCCTTCACATTGGTGAAAAGCAGCGCCGGCCCTTCCTCTTCAATGACGCGGCGGTGAATTTCCGCCAGCTCCAAATATGGATCAACCTGCACGTCAATGACGAGCAGGTCCTTTTCTTTCTTTAATACCTCAACAAATTCACGCAGGTTTTGAAAACTCAAACTTTTTCCCGTCCTTCCCGCAGCCGCCAGGAACGTATCAGCATATCACTCAATATTCCAAACAAGCCCGTAATAATCAGATTATGAAGCAAGTTCGTAAACAGGAACCAATCTTCGTTCCCAATTGTCTCCGTTAGCAGCGCACCACTCAAGATCTGCGCAATTACAAGGGTAAGCGCCCAGCCGGCAGATTTCGTAAGGCCTTCGCCTTTGCGGCTGATTTTCCGTACATGTACATACAATCCAATGAGAGCAAGACCAAAAATAAGTGCCCCTATACGATGAATAAAGACTGCTGCTGTTGCACCTTCGAGCTCCGGTACAACTTCGCCGTTGCAAAGCGGCCAGCCGAGGCAGCCACCTGCCGAATCGGTATGGCGAATATAAGCACCGAGGTAAACCACAATATAACAAAATATGGAGACAGCCAGCATACGAGGGAAAATAGCGCGTGGCACTACAAACTCCGCAGGCTTGCCGTTCTTCGCACGGTAAGACCATACAACCAAAAGCAGCGTAAAAGCAAATGCGATCAAGGATATGCCGAAATGAATCGCCATAACCGCAGCAGACTGATACCAAACAACAGCTGCAGCGCCCATCAGCGCTTGAACAATCGTGAAGAGTAAAGCTCCGCTTGCATAGACAAACGGTTCTTTGTAATCAGGCTTATTTTTCCGAAACAGCAGGTAGATTGCAGCAAAGGCAGCCACAACGAGCAGACCTTCGAATCCGGTAATTAAACGATGTGAAAATTCAATCGCAGTTTCCATTGTATAAGAAGGAATGAACTTACCGTTGCAAAGCGGCCAATCATCTCCGCACCCGCGTCCCGAATCGGTATTTGTAACAAGTGCTCCGGCGAGCAATACAAAAAGCATTCCGATGCACGATGCGAGAGCAAGCGTGCGAAAACGGCCGGTAACCATAATAAAATCACCTTTTTTCGGGGTTTTGTTGTCACCTCATTATAGCGATTATAAGGGTCAAAAGCCATGTTGAAAATGTGACACTTCCTAGGGTGTGACAGTTCCGTGGCAATGATGCAGACGAGGAAAATCTTTAATAAGAAAAGCCCGAATCTCCTCCAATTTAGAAAGAGAATTCGGGCTTTTGTGTATGTGTCTTTTAGTTCGGAAGTGCTTCCGCCACCTGCACGGCACGCTCCAGGAATTGTTCAATTTCTTCCCGTGTTTTACGCAGCTTGTTGACGAACCGAATCAATTCTTTGCCATTCCGAAAAGCAACGAAACTTGGAATGCCAAGAATGTTCAGCTCGGAGCATAGATCAGGCAGTTCATCACGGTCAATTTCGTAGAATGAAATTTTACCGCTGTTCTGCTGCTCTACATCCGGCATAAACGGATCAATATAATGGCAGTCTGGACACCAGGTCGTCTTAAATACCACCACTGTAATACCGCCGCCTTGAACTGCTTCACGGAAGGCCGCATCTGTTGATAATTTGATCATGCTGGTCATCCTCCCTGCTTAACTACAAGATTAGCTCACTTCACGGTCAATGACAAAGGTATCACTGCCATAGCTGTCATCCCAATGAACCTTCGCACCAAGTGCATTTGCAAAGTCACGGCCTGCTACATACAATGCGCCGTCTACGGACTTCGCTACGAACGACCATGTAGCGGCTTTTCCGTTAACCTTTACTTTGTCTGAGCCATCCTTCAGGACGATTGTTGTATTCGTCGCTTCATCATAGACTGTAACACTTTTTGTCTTTTTATCATATTTCACCGTAGCACCAAGCTCTTCAGCGACAGTCCGGAGCGGAACAATGGTCACATATTTAGGTGTTACGATTGCCGGATAACGGCCATAATCAACAGACAGCTCAACCGTTTGTTTGCCGATATGCAGCTGCTGCAGAAGAGCGTACGCAGCGGACTTCGTATCAAACATTCTCAGCACTTGATAGCCTTGCAGCGAATCAAGCTGATCTGATGTAATGGCCGCATCAGGAATGACTGGAGCATCCGCTTTTACGTTACCATTTACATTCCACATTTCGCTCTCCATATGGAGTACCAGGCCTTCAAGTGGGAACAGCGCCTGCTCGCTTGGTTTAAACGTAACATCAACTGCCTGCTTACGAATATCCAGCTTGCTGTCCACATACAGTTCGGCTTTGATCGATGAATCATCATTAAAGATCTGCTTGAGATCCTCTGCACTTTCTTCTTCCAAAGCTTTAAGCTCATCCTGAAGAGATACAATAGCGGCCATAAGTTCATCTGTAGCTTCTTTGATCTGATCCTCTGTTGTTGGCATATCAAGACCAGTCTGTTCGAATGGATTCACACCGGTTTCTTCCCAAAGCTCAGGGTGGCTGCTAACAATCGTAACGATCTGCTTCACGAACTTTTCCATACCATCATGGTCGTTCGCAAGTACGTCTACATATTTTTTCACCCACGCCCAAATTTCGGTGCCACTGAGTTCAGCCTTCACATGGAAGAGCGAAGTGTTAACTCCGTTAATTGGCTCTTGAACAGTGTTAACCGACAGCTTATCCGGATTAGGCAGATTGTTGATGAAGAAGTCCGTTGCGCTGTCCATAACCTCTTTGCCAATCGCTGTTAATGCTTCTTCGTCCGGTCCAGCTGCAGCATCTGCATCAAGCTCAGCTGTTCCAAGCATGGAACCCAGGCCAGAGCCGCTCACATCCAGAACGATCGGAAGCTTTGCACCTTCTACCTCGATCACAGCCGTGGTATCCGACTGTTTAATCGAGAAGCCGATGTTAATATTTCCGCCAAGAACCAGCTTACCCGCGTATGAAGCGTGGCTGGCATCTTGTACTTTTACGCTATCTAACTGAAGCTTAAAATTCGAGAATAATTTCAACAGTGAGGCTTCTTCTTCAGACATACCTTCAAAAGCTTCTTCATTCAAGAGAAGCTTCAGCTCTACCGACTGTTTGCCTTCGGAAGAAGTCACTTTAAGTGTGTTTTTCAGAACCGCATTAAAGTCAATGCCTGAGATCGCTTGACAGCCCGCCACAATAACGAGGGCCAGAGACAGAATCAATATGATCCCCCTCTTAAACCTTTTCAACCTTTTCAATTTACAAATCTCCCTTCACTAGTAGTAATAGGGTAATAGAGTAATAGACCTATAACCCTATTTATTGTAACTGAGAAAAGGGTGTATTGTAAATGTATGGAAAAAGTAGATTTATGTCACTATTTCTGCGTCTCAGAACGGTTAAACAGCTTTAGAAGCAGGATAAACAGCTTACGCAGTGGTCCCGGGAAGGATCTTGCATCTTCCATTGTGACAACACGGAGCAATACCAGGAGCACGAGATATAGCACCCCAATAACGCCACCTGCTACAGCAGCGGATACGAAATAAGTAAGCTTGTCCGGCCAGCTGTCTGTCAGATGTCGAACCCCAACCTCAGCTCCCCAGCCAGCAGCAACAGAAACAACGATCGTTACGATATAAGAAGGCCAGCGGCTTCCAAGCACCGTAAATTTCACTTCTTTACGAATTGCTTCCATATTCATCCACGTCATAATAACAAAGCATACGCTTGTTGCCATAACAACACCGTACACCCCATAGACCGGAGCAAGCGCGTAGCTGCATATGATTTTGAGACCAATACCTACGAAGGTGTTCATCATCGGAATACGCTGCTTGCCTAGACCGAACAGAATCGAATTGCTTGTCATCATCGTAATTTGGAAAATCGTCCCTGCTGTTAAAGCAGCTACAACACCGTAACCACTTGCATCAGCGAAGATCAGCCCCGTTACCGAGTAAGATGCTGCCGCAATACAAAGCGCTGCTGGCACACCGGTAAAGAGAACAATCCGCATAATGAGTGAGGTTTGTCGTTCAACTTCCCTCATATTACGAAGGGAATAAGCTGACGATATAACCGGAATGATCGAGGTGCTGAGTGCAATCGCAAGGATTGGCGGAATACCCGCAATCGTCTGTGCTTTAAAGCTAAGTTCCCTCAATACGGCCTTTGCTTCGTGATAACCGCCATAATAATCTTCAGTTAACCGAATGAATAATGACGAATCAAACGTATAAATAATTTGAACGGTCATCGCCGTAATGACAATCGGAATTGATATCGTGAAAATCTCACGGTAGATCGAACGGAACGGAATTTTCGAAGTTGCTTTTACCGCCTCAATATCTACCACAGGCCGTTCCGCTAAGTCGCCGCGGCGCAGCTTACCAGCATAATAAACCATGACCAGCAAAGCGCCAACGCCACCAATAACGTTACCAAATGATGCCGCTGCTGCTCCCCACTTCTCGCCCCAATCGATGGAGACAACGTAATAAGCAAGGGCAACCCCAACAATAACGCGCAGGATTTGCTCCATGATCTGGGACATGCCGCCCGCCATCATAAATTGACGGCCTTGGAAGTAGCCTCTCATCATCGCGATGATCGGGAAGATCAGAAGCGTTGGTGCCACTGCCCGGATCGCAACCTCTGCACCCGGCGTTTTGGCGATATGAACAGCATAATAAGGAGCCGCCGCGTACAAGGCAATCGTTAAGATTACCCCCGTCACGATGCCAAATAACAGCGCAGCCTGATAGACACGCTTCGCCTCATGCTCACGTCCAAGCGAATAACGCTCGGCTACCATTTTGCTAATGGCACTTGGAAGTCCTCCGGTTGCGACCACAAGCAGTGTCAAATATACGTTGTTCGCTACTGCAAAATAAGTCCCGCCGTCTCCCTTAAGGATATGATCAAGCGGCACCCGTTGAAAAATCCCGAGGAACCGCGCTATAAGCGCGGCTGCCGCCAGGATTAATGTACCTTTTATAAGCGAATCTTTTTTCATGATTTCCTTCTCTTTCTGCGATTACCTGCCTAAGCAGATTAGGCATTACCCTTGATTGGCTCAAGCGGCTGATGGTTGCCGCGGACAGGTTTCGCTGCACCAGATGGTGCCGCCCAGTTGACGCCGTTGCGAATGATCTGAAGCACCTCTTTGTTGTAGTAAGTAGGGTAAGTTTCATGACCTGGACGGAAATAGAACACTTTGCCTTGTCCACGGAAGAACGTACAGCCGCTGCGGAATACTTCGCCGCCTTCGAACCAGCTGACGAATACGAGCTCATCTGGTGCTGGAATATCAAAGTGCTCACCGTACATTTCCTCATGCTCAAGTGTTACATATTCCGGAATGCCTGCAGCAATTGGATGGGCCGGATTAACGGTCCAAATGCGCTCTTTTTCGCCTGCTTCACGCCATTTCAGATCACAGCCTGTACCCATCAGCTTTTTGAAAATTTTCGAAAAGTGGCCGGAGTGCAGAACAATCAATCCCATGCCGTCCATAACACGTTGATGAACCCGCTCAACAATAGCATCTTCAACCCGCTCATGGCCCATATGTCCCCACCAGATCAGAACATCGGTGTTGTTCAGCTTTTCCTCGGTCAAGCCATGCTCCGGTTCTTCCAGCGTTGCGGTTTGAACCACGATTTCTTCCGTACGAATACCTTCCGCCAATGCGTTATGAATACCATTTGGATAAACCTGTCTTACTTCCTCATGCTCTTTCTCATGCAAAAACTCGTTCCATACAGTAACTCTAACCATTGTTTTCATCTCCCTAATTGGACATTAGCCAAATAATAAATAAAACAATCATAACGGCTTGAAGAATAACTTTTACAACGACACTTGTCAATAAGCCAACTAATGAGCCGATGCCAACCTTCAACGATTTTTCGATATTTGACCCAACAGCAAGCTCACCAATAACAGCTCCGGCAAATGGACCAATGATAAGACCAAAGGCCGGTATAACAAATGGACCCAAAATAAGGCCTATCGTACTACCGATGATCGACGCCTTAGAGCCGCCGAATCGATGTACTCCCCACGCACTGACCGCATGGTCGGCTATGATGAGGACGACAAGTATTAACGATTGTATCGTCCAGAATACCCAGCCAAACGGCTCAAACGAGAAGAAGAACCCGTATACGAAAAAAGCACCATAGATCGCAAATACGCCAGGCAGTATCGGCCAGATAGCCCCAGCCATCCCGACTACAAATAATATGACGACCAGCGACCAGCCTAAAATATCCACTTAGGCATCAACCTTTCAATACATATTGTTTGATGAGCTCTGCGACGCCGTGTTCGTTATTGGATAACGTCACAACATCAGCCGCTTCTTTGACAGCCAGCTGCGCATTGCCCATCGCTACTCCAAGTCCCGCTTCACGAATAGCGGCAATATCGTTCAAACTGTCACCGGCAGCTACAACCTGCGACATCTCGATACCAAGCATCGTACAAAGCTCGCGAATTGCACTCGCCTTCGTAATGCCTTTCGCATTCAACTCAAGGTTCTGTAAGGAGGAGTTCGTAATCTCAAGCGCCCCCCACTCGGTTACTTCGTGCAGGATGCGGTTACGAACGCCATCATCCTCCGTGTAGTAGCCAAACTTGAGCCAATGATGGTCTTCATAGGTCGTCGAAGGATCTATCCACTTTTCAAGATTATAAATCCCTCCTGTGGAGTAGGCCCAAAACCATGTCCCCTCATGCTTCAGAGCAAGCTCATGCAGCTGCTTAATATACACCGGGCTCATCAATGTACGTTTGTGCAGCACATGCGGCTTCTGCCAAATCTCGCTGCCATTGACCGTAATCATTGGTGTCTCCAGCTTTAGCTGCTCCGCAAACGGAAGCGCCCCGCGGAACCCACGCCCCGTCGAAAAGCTTACCGTGATTCCGGCATCAAGCGCGCGCTGAATCCATTCGGCATTCTCCTTGCTGATCTCGCTTTGCTCGTTCAGCAGTGTACCGTCCATATCAAGAGCTATTAATTTGTAATTCCCCACGTATGTAACCTCCTGCCTATATCTACTATGCAATATTTTAGCACAGATCAGGGAGATTCCAAACGTAAGGAACTGCCTAATGTTATTAACGTTGAATAATCCCTGAAAGGTTCAATTAATACGGGGCACAAAAAAGCCCCGCCCCATGTTAAGGGGCGGGACTAAAGGGCGAGGCTTATTATTAAGCAACAAGCTTGCGCAGGCGCAGCTTCTTGGCAACGAAGCCATGTGATGGTGAGAATAGAAACGCCAGCACGAACAGGATGCCTGCCGCGCATACGATACAGCCTGCTATGGAAGCATCTATAATAACAGCAGCTCCGTAACCAACGAAAGTGCTCGCGATACCAACACCTACGCTCAGCAGGATCATCATCCCCAACCGGTCGGTCAGAAGATAGGCGGTCGCTGCCGGGATGATGAGCATCCCAACAACCAGAATAGCACCAACACTCTCGAAAGAGCTCACCGTTGCCATGGACACCATACCCATCAACAAGTAGTGGAACAACGCAACAGGGATACCTAAGGCGGCAGCAAGCGCCGGGTCGAAGGTGATCAGCTTGAACTGCTTATAGAACAAGCTGATTACCGTTACGATAATGATCAACGTCCCACCAAGCAGCCATACCGCTTTTGGCCCTAGATCAACCCCGCTCACAATCCACGTATTCCAGTGTACATAAGCGATTTCGCCGTACAAGATAGCGTCTTGATCCAGATGCACCTGTCTTGCAAACAAGCTGACGAGCAGCACCCCAATCGCGAACAACGCGGTGAACACCACGCCTATCGAAGCATCGGCCTGCACGCCTTTTTGCTGGAACAGCTGTATGAGGAATACCGCAAATAGGCCACAGGCCATCGCAGCAACCATCATGAGCAGCGAATCCCGCGAGCCGCTTAGCAGGAACGCAATAACGATACCCGGCATAACCGAATGGCTGATCGCATCACCGATCATCGCCATTTTACGCAGAACGAGAAAGGCACCAAGGATACCGCTGCAGCTTGCAACCAGTACGCCGGTAAGTAATATCCAGAAGTCGCTCATAATGCCGCCTCCTTGTTTATCCGCTCATCTACACTTGCAGTTGCTGCCTGTTCCTCATAAGCGAATCCAAGTCTCCGCTTCATTCTCTGCTGGACTAGTCTCCTGATAAGCAGCCCACGCTTCGAGCCAAACAATAGTGATAGTACAAATAATGCCGTTGCTGCAAGGACGGTAAGCGGCCCCGTTGGCAGGCTCGATGCAGTCGAACTGACAATTGCCCCTGTTGCACCACTTATCGCTCCAAATACGCCGGATACGGCTACCATTACACCAAGCCGGTCCGTCCAGTACCTGGCGGATACTGCAGGCGTAATGATTAAGGACGCAACCAGAATGACACCAACAGCCTGAATGCCTACAACAACGGCGACAACCATCAGAAGCATTAACAGCTGCTCGTAAAAGCCAACCGAATAACCGATCCCTTTGGCAAAGCCAGGATCAAACGATACTAACTTGAACTGCTTGAACAAGAAGTAGCAAATGGTTATCAGGAATAGACTTACGATAGACAGAGTCAGCACATCCGAACCAATCATCGACGCCGCCTGGCCAAACAAAAACTTATCAAGCCCTGCCTGATTACCGTAGCCGCCATGCTGAACAATGGTCAGGAGAACGATGCCAAGGCCAAAAAATCCGGATAAAACAATTCCCATGGCCGAATCATGCTTAATACGCGAATGCCGCGTGATTAAGCCAATGCCAAAGGTCGCCACCACTCCCGCAAGACCTGCCCCGATCAGAAAGTACAGAATAGACTTTGTACCGGTCAGCATAAACGCAATACAAATACCCGGCAGGGCGGCATGAGCAAGCGTATCGCCCATGAGGCTTTGCTTACGCAAGTATGAGAAGCAGCCGATAACGCCGCTGCTTAGACCAAGCAGCGTACAGCTGATAAAAATCCATCGCATGTTCGGGTCATGAAGAAGCGCCCATAACGTATTCATAATCCGCTCACCCTTTCGTGATGTCCGGCTGCGCCAACCCGCTCCGGTCAAGAAATGCCAATCTCCCGCCATAAGTACGTTGTAATAAATCCTGTGTAAAAACATCCTTTGTCTTGCCGTAGCCCATTACCTCTACATTAAGCAGCAGCACGGAATCAAAATATTCCTCAACCGTCGCAAGGTCATGATGCACGACAATAACCGTCTTCCCTTCCTGCTTCAGCTCCTGCAGCAGCGTAATGATCGCTTTCTCCGTGGCAGCATCAACGCCGGCAAATGGTTCATCCATAAAGTACAAGCTAGCGTCCTGCGCAAGAGCACGTGCGAGGAACACACGCTGCTGCTGCCCACCGGACAACTGGCTGATCTGACGCGAAGCAAAATCCGCCATTCCAACCTTAGCCAGACATTCCAAAGCAATGGCACGCTCCTTTGCGCCTGGACGTCCAAACAGGCCAAGATGACCGTATCTGCCCATCATGACGACATCAAGCGCATTCGTTGGGAAATCCCAGTCGACCGATTCACGCTGCGGGACATAACCAACCAGCTTACGCTGTTGTTTGTAAGGTTTGCCATATACCAGCACTTCACCGCTAAGACGCGGAATAAGGCCAAGTGCCGCCTTCATCATCGTTGATTTACCTGCCCCATTAGGACCGATGACGCCTACCAGCTCTCCCTCCGTGACCGTGAAGGAGACGCCGCGGAGGACCGGTTTCTTCTGATAAGCTGCGGTAAGCCCATTAACCGCTAACGGAGGAGCAATAGACTCCCGTTCCATCACAAATGTTGTAGATTTTGAATCTGTTCTCGACATCACCATCACTCGCTTTCATCCGTTTATCGCAGTGCTCGAACAACCGTATCCACATTATGCTTAACCATTCCGATATACGTGCCTTCTTCTGTACCGGCTTCTCCCATCGCATCAGAGAACAGCTCTCCACCGATCTTAACTTCATGTCCCATTGATCGTGCGCCTTCGATTACCGACTCAATCGCTTTTTTCGGAACACTGGACTCAATGAAGACTGCTTTGATTTGTTTCTCAACCAGGAAATTGCGAAGGGAGCTAACATCCTTAGAGCCATACTCTGACATCGTGTTCATTCCCTGCAGACCCGTTACCTGAAGCCCATACTCATCACCGAAGTAGCCAAAGGCATCATGAGCCGTAACGAGGATTCGGCTTGCTTCCGGGATTGTAGCAATTTGCTCGCGAACATATTGGTCCAGCTCCTCCAATTGTCCGATATACGAAGCTGCGCGCTCTCTGTATCCGTCAGCATGATCAGGATCCTTCTCGATTAGGGAATCCCGGATGACTTCCGTTGCCGAAATCCACATCTTCACATTGAACCAAATATGCGGGTCATGCGACTGACTCCCTCCACCAGGGAATGCTCGCAGCTGTGACTCCGGTATCCGTGAAGAGATAGCGACCGTAGGCTTTCGCTTCTCCAGCTTCTCGAACATCTCAGCCATTTTCCCCTCCAAATGCAGTCCGTTATAAAAAATAATGTCCGCACGGTCCAGCTTCTTCACATCACCATACGACGCTTTATATAAATGGGGGTCTACTCCAGCTCCCATCAGGCCGGTCACCACAACATCGCCGCCTCCTACTTCCTTCACCACGTCTGCAATCATGCCTGTCGTGGCGGTAACCTTAAGTTTGCCGTCGCCTGCACCTCCGCCATTCTGCACGGCTCCACAAGCCGTCATTAGAAGAACACTGACTACCAGAAATAAGATCGTCATAATAAATCGCTTGATCGCGGAATTTGTTTTCTTGGATAACTGCACTTCCTGTTCCCCCTACCCTTATGTTTTGCCTGGACGAACATTAGTTAGCTTAACGCCTCTTTGTTTATACTATTCAAAAGTGTTTCTCTGATGCAACTTTTTACGAAATTTAATCGAAAAAGTTTCAAACAAGCGTAAACAACTTCGCCGTCCTTAGGAGGCGAAGTTTTGTTTCGCGGTGAATTATAAGCTCTGGATAAAGAAAACTTATACTTTCTTATAACAAAAAAGCTGTTCTTAAAGATTCTTTTCGAATCTTCAAGAACAGCTTCTTTTTCGTTAATTACGGCTGATTTGTTGTATCTGTTGTGCCCGTATTCGCCGTGTTGTTTGCTTGATCCTTCAGCTTGCCTGGTGTACCGTTTAAGCCAAACTCATAATCGTAAGCATCAAAGATCTTCCGTGCAATTGGAGCAGCGCCCCAGCCGCCGAATTCACCGTCTGGTATAACTACTGCTACAGCAAGTTTCGGATTCTCTCTTGGCGCATACGCGATAAATACCGCATTATCCGCGCGTCGTCCAGCTACATCGGATTGAGCTGTACCTGTTTTTCTCTCATACGTATACGTTACGCCCTCGAAGCCTTGTACGTTAACGCGCGACATGCCATTTTCGATTTCTGCCCAATAGTTATCAGGGAATTCGACCGTATTCAGCACTTCCGGCTTGAAGGTCTGAACGACATTCCCGTCAGTATCTTTAATTTCATTGACGAACTGCGGCTTCATCCGTTTGCCATGGTTGGCAAGCATCGCAGTATATTGTACCAACTGCAGTGGTGTATAACGCGCCTGCTGGCCGAACGCTGCCCGCACCAAGGCTGATTGAGCGCTGGCTGTTTCTGCTTCATGGTAGTAGTCGATGGTACCTTTGGATTCGCCTCGTAGACCGCTGCCGGTCAAGACGCCAAGTCCAAACTCCTTCATATAGCTGTCCCAAACATCTACACCTTTTTTGCCGTTATATTTCTTATACATCTGATTCCCGACCATCGCCGCCATAAATGGATTCGAAGAGTGAGCAATAGCAGATGCTGGATCAAGCAGACCGTAAGCATGATTCGAAGCATTACCAATACGTACTTGATGCCCTTCCGCACCAAAGAAGAATGCGCCGGTATCGTTATACGTGCTTGATGTTGTAAACAGTTTCTCTTTGAGGCCAATCAGGATAGACAATGGCTTCATCGTCGAGCCCGGAGGCACAAGGGAGGATGGATGCTGATTCCGCTCCTTGTCTGTCGCATATTTTGCGAATACCTCTTTAATCGTTCCGTTGTTAAGTGCGGATTCAAAGTTAGCATAATCCTCACTGCTGATCCTGCCGCCAGCGAAGATATTCGGATTATAATCAGGCATACTTGCCATAGCAATGATTTTGCCTGTATCAACTTCCATCGCTACAGCATAACCCGTCTTCGCATACTCCGCACGCTCACTCTTATTAGTTGACGTGCTGATCTTGTGAATTTGATCCATAATTGCTGTTTCAGTGGTTAATTGAACGTTACGGTTGATCGTCAAATACAGATCATCACCCTTTTGCGGATTCGTAATCTGTACGGGACCAATAATACGCTCCGCATTGTTAACCGGATACGTCTTCAAACCATTCTTACCGCGCAATATATCCTGATACATATACTCTAGGCCGTCGAACCCAACATCCTCTTCATCCAGATATTGCAGCTGAGCATTATCTTCCTCGCCTTTCTCCTTATAGAAGTCCAGCGATTCACGAACACCTTTAAACTTTTTCAAATAACCAACTAATTGAACCGCAACGGTATCGTTACTGTAGTTACGAACACTTTCTTCTACAATATCAATGCCCTTGAACTCTGTGCGATGCTCCATAAAGTAGGCGATTTCCTTTTTGGTTAGACCAGATTTAATCCGTCTAGGCGTAGATATCGTGTTGATCCTGAAATCTAAATCCATCTGCCGGACAATATCATCTACCGTCATGGCTTTCTTAGGATCTTCATCACCCAATCTGTTAAATACGTCTGCAAGTTTTTCTGCGATCGCTTCAGAATCATCCTTCTTAAAGTCAGGGGAGATTGTAAAATAGAGCGATTGCGTCGAAGTCGAATACGCAATTGGCGTACCGGACGAATCATAAATATTGCCCCTAATCGGTGCAATTTTTACACTTCGCGTGCTCTTCTTGCTGCCTTGTGCGCTTAGCTTAGGTCCATCAACAAACTGTAAAATTGCAAGCTGAATAATAAGTACGCTAAAAAGTCCAAATACAATAAAAAAGAAAAAGTTCAAACGAAACGAGAAATGACGCCGATTCGTTATTTCCCGTTTCTGCGGATCATCATGCAAGCCAAGTCACCTCATCTAAATTAAGTTGCGAGAATATGTGTTGCTTCAAAGCCTGGCGAATTAAACCAATCGCCAGAGGACGCCCAAGTGGCATCAAGTGGAATCCAGGTTCCGTTCTTGCCTCCAATTTGAACTTCATTCCAAGCATGAGGACCGGAGCCTCCCCGCCCATCCAGACCAGTTCCGGTAACCACTTTTACTTCAAGACCAGAAGCACGGGCCATGACGGCGTAAAGTCTCGCCACATCGATACAGACACCTTTGCGGGTATCAAACGTATCTTGCGGATTCTGTTCCTTCCAAATCCCGTTCTCTACATAATTATCTGCTTTGTCCCAGTCATACGCAATCCGACTGCCCAGCCAGTCATACAAAGCACGAGCCTTCTCTTCCTCTGTAGTCTTGTCCTTTGTAATTTGAAGGGCCGCTTGCTCAATACCCGCCGGAATGTTGTAGTCGACAATTTCGTATTTACGCTGCAATACGTTCTGGAACTCCGCTTGCACAGCCTCGGCAAGCACAGGTCCGCGATCAGCCAGCATATCTCCCGCAACCGGCTCGAGTACGGCAGATGCCTTCATGTATAACGGCGATTGTTGGATCAATCCCGACCCTATGCCGTTTGGCGAGAGTGATACATAAATAAACAACGCTGCTACAAACACGAAAGCACGTCCCGCTCCATGAACCGTACCAAATACAGCACCTGCTGCACGGCTTGCTGCACCTCCGCCAGGAAGACGTTCTATGCTCTCATGTCTGCCCGGACGCTGCCGACTTGCGAACAAGGTCTCGAGCAGCGGCGAAAGGAATGATGCAACGAACCGAAGCAGCAGATAGGCGGCAAGGAACAGAATACCGTATCTTAATAAGGCGAAATCCCGCAGACTTGTAATAAACGTATACCAAGCCTGCGAAGTTGCACTAAGCTCCCGCTGCGGTATTTCTACATGAGCGCTAAGCCAATCTGCTGCCCGAGGAGATAGGCTGCCAGCGATTTGTCCCGCAAGAACAAGACAAATGATAATGAGGATCCCATCCCAAACAAAAAAGAAAAGACGCCTCGCTGAACCCGACGCGCCTCTTCTCATTCCTTGCAGCAGCGAACCGAGCAGAAGGAGAAGAACGATCAGCGAGACCGGTTCCCATACCGTCCCTGCGCGAATCCATTCCATCAAGTTCACCCCTCCTTGCGTCTTACGCTTTCTTATCTAACTATATCTATACTTTGCCATTCGCCTTCGCTTGGTCAATAAGCGCCTGAATGGTCGTATCAATCTTCATCGTGCCAACTGATTTGCCGTGAAACTTTACATTAACTTCGCCTGCGCCTGGTACACCAGTCAGCTCCAGATTCTCTGTCTTTACAGTGAAGGTACCATCCGAATTAGAGGTGAATGTCGCTTTTTCTACTTCACCAGCCATCGCCGATACGGCTTCCTGCTTCAAGCTGTCGATCGCCTGCGTGCCAATTGATTTCACATCATCAAGGGTATATCCGCTGTAAGCAACTATACCGACAATAATTACAAGTACTAACGCCCATTTCACGAAAGTCTTAACGACTCGAATGATAAAGAGCAATACAACAAGTGCAATGACGAGCACAAGCCAATGGTCTTGTAAAAAGGTGCTCCAAGTATCCCAATCATAACCGGAAAAATCAAAGTAATTATCCAAAAAAGAATCCCCCCTATTATAACTCGTGCAATGTCCTATTATCAAACATTATAACCCACCCATAATATGCCGTAAACGTAAGGCTCCTCATTCGATAGAGACATATCCTGTCCATCTTTTACGTACAAGTAGATTAAGATGTTTTTCGCAAGGAGGAACAGCCTGTTGAAAACCGCAATCTGGCTTTATTTATTTCTATTCGTCGCGTTCTTTGATCTGCACGCGCAGTATCCGATTCTTACCCCATTCGCGATCTCCCTAGGGGCTGCCCCCTCCTTCATCGGTTTGATGATGGGGATGTACTCCATTACTCATTTGCCTGGGAACATCATGGCTGGGTATGGGGTTGACCGGTTCGGCAGCAGGCTGTTTATCGTCTTCAGTCTTATGGGGGCTGGTATTGTACTGCTGTTCCAATCCCAGGTTACCGATCCTTGGCAGCTGCTTGTGCTGCGTTCGATCAGTGGATTTGTACTAGCCTTCCTATCTCCGGCCTGCCTCGCTCTGCTCGCACGCATCTCTAATGACCGCACGCAGCAAGGGAAGTTTATGGCCGGTAATGGACTTGTCCATACGCTGGCAACTGTCGTATCGCCGGCGGCTGGTGCCTATATGGTCGCAAAGATCGGCTTCACAACCGCCTTCTATTTGCTCGGCTGGGTGCTAGTCGTTACGGCCGTCTGTGCCTTATTTTTCATTCGTGACATTAAGGCACAGCCAAGCAACGAGGAGCAGGAGCAGAAATCTAAAGGCATCAAACCAGCTCTCGCCGAGGCTACTCCCATTCCATGGCTTGTTTACGCACTGCCTGTTGGGATTAGCTGCGCACAGGGCATTCTCTCTTTTGAGCTTCCACTTATGTCTACCTCAGCTGAAGGAATGATGGAGACAGGGCTGCTGTTCTCTGTTGTCAGTATCGGCGCCTTAATTACACTAAGTATGCTGTTCCTCAATAAGCTCTCTTCTTATTATCGGACGTTATGGGGAGCGCTGGCACTAGCTCTTGTCTATTTTGTAATCGCCGCACATACACCGTTGCCTTTCGCTTTACTTCTGTTATTCGTCGGGATGGGTAAAGGGATCATCCTTCCTGCTATCTCCACACTGCTTATCGAGCTTAGCGGGGGAGCCCGGTACGGTCGAACCTTCTCGGTCCTGTCGATTGCTTATTCGATCGGAGCCTTCCTCGGCCCGATGCTTGCCGGCCAGCTGCGTGACGTTCTATCTCCGTATTATTTGGCCTTTCTAGGACTGATGATTGGTGTCTCTATCTTGCCTTTCCATCGGAGAAGAACTACGCTCACACCCATTTTTCCTAAATCTAGGTGAATACACATGGCCACTTGCTCCCCCGGGCATATAATGCACTATGTCATGAGGCCATCAACAAGAGCGGATCCACAAAGGAAGTTCCCGGTCAGCATGACTTTGAAGCTTGCTAGAGAGGGGTGACTTAGATGTCTGAAATTCATGTTTCACCTGTAAGCGATCATCGCGGAGGCGGCTTTAACAATGTGGGGTCCATCCTCGTATTGTTCATCCTGCTCGTAATCATCATCTGCACAATCTGCCATTAAGATTCCCCTTTGAATACAATGAAAACGGGACGGAGCCCATGCTCCGTCCCCTTTTTATTAGGAATCTTTTTCTTGCTCACAAGGAGCGAATTTGGCTACACTACACATAAGAACCTATAGAATAAAAGGCTGGTGACTGCAATGGATATCGCTATTATTGTAGAGGGCAAAAACGACAAAAGCCGTATTCGCCGAGTACTCGATGAAGCAGTACCAATCTTCTGCACCTTCGGTACGCCTGGTACCCTCCAGCTTGAGAAGCTGCGTAAGCAGGTAGGCAGCAAAGACGTATTTATTTTCACAGATAATGATTCCTCCGGCAAGCGGATCCGAGGTATTCTCCGGGACCTATTCCCTGATGCTGAACATATCTATACCCGCCGAGGTTATCCGGGTGTAGAACATACGCCTGAGGATTACCTCATTGAACAATTTGAAAAAGCCGGTCTCGAGTCGTACATCCAATATCCTGTTAAATATGAAGAAGGAATATAACAACAGCAACGGTTATGATGCTGAGCACGGTTGAAAGAAATACGGTTTGTGAAGCAAATTCAGGCTCATTGTCGAACTCTACAGCCAGCAGGACACTGCTTAGTGAAGTCGGCACGGATGAAGACACGATTAAAGCGGCCGCCATCAGATGATCAATGGATAAGAAAAATCCTAGTCCCCAGACTACAAGGGCCGCTAATGCTGGTCCAACGACAAGGCGTAGCCCGTTCGCGAGCAGGACATTTTTGATCAGAACCGGGTTAAGCTCCCACTTCATATTACCAAGCTGCACACCAAGCGTAACAAGCGCTGTACCAATAAAGGCATTTGACAGATAAGTAATAGGTGTTACGATCGGCTGCGGCAATTGAATCTGAAACCCATGAAGCAGGAAGGCGAGCGGGATCACATAAATAATAGGCTGAGACATAATGGTCCGCATCGTTGCCCGCAAGCTCATCTTATGAGCATTCACACTATAAATCCCATATGTATTCGGCAGCAAGGACTGGGTCACCATCACGATAATTTGAATCGATAAGGTAAAAGGATTAGCAGCAAAAGCAAGCTGGTTAAGCGGAATCCCGTAATTCGCACTGTTATAGAACAATACGCTGTTGCGCATCGCCCCGCGCATACCGCCCTCAAGTCCCCTTAAGCGGACAACCGACTCCACAATAACAGCCTGTAACATCATAAATATGACTACAAACAGGAGCACTTGCCCGATCAAGCTCGCGGATATGTCCGTTGTATACAGCAGATTAAAGATGACCGATGGAGAAAATACATAAAAGTTCAGCTTCGATAAGGTTTTGATATCCAATGAAAAAAGCCGCTGCATTGTGAAGCCAACAGCTATCATCAATGTGAGCGGCAGTACGTTACTCCATAATATGTGCCAAAAGATATCCATCGCTTATTCCTTCGCAAGCTGCTTCAAATCCGTTACCATACTTTCAGGTGTCAGAGATTCGTCGCTGCCGTTGATCCATTTGCGTATTTGGCCTTTCTTATCAACGAGCGTAATAACATTCATATGTATATAGGTATTAGTCTTCTCATCCTTGATGACATCTGCTCCAAAATCCCTTGCAAGCTTCAGCGTTGCCTCTTCATCCCCGCGCAGGAACTCCCAGCCGCCTTCAAGCTTCGCAAAGTTACGTGTAGCGAAATCTCTAATAACTTCTGGTGTATCCGTTACCGGGTCAAATGTAATCGAGATGAGTTCAACCTTTGATCCAAGCAGTCCTTCCTTCTGAAGCTGATCCTCAACCTCTGAGATCATGAAGGTAGTTGGAGGACATACATCCGGACAGCTCGCATAATAGAAATAAACAAGTCGGGCTTTGCCATTTGTTGAGGCAAGTGATACCTGATTGCCATCAATGTCGGCCATCTCGAAGGCCGGTGCAGCCTTCTGCACCGGCATGGAGCTGGTCCCGCCGCTTGAATAGTTCGTTATGAATAAATAAATGCCCATTGCCAAACATAGCGCCAGCACGGCGAGTTTAAAGCTATGTTTTTTTAGAAATGCCATAAGTTCTCGTCCTTCCCTTAAAAGAATTACCGCACAATTGGCCAGTCTTGGCCAGTTTCGATGATTCTTACTTCGAAAGCATTAACTTGAGAAGATTACTTCACGGTATTTGCCATCATGACGATAAAGATCACCATCAAATAATTAACGGAAATAAGGAAGTTAACCTTCGCCCATTTCTCGGTATTTTCAGCCTTAATTCCTCGAATCGTATGCACAGTCCAAACAATCCCGGCGATTACAGACAATATCAGGAATACAATTCCTGTGTACCCATAAGCATACAGCAGCACGCAAGTTGGAATTAGTAATACGACATAAGGAATCATTTGCAGCTTCGTCCGTTTAATCCCCTTCACAACGGGAAGCAACGGGAAACCAGCTGTACGGTACTCTTCTACCCGGCGAATAGCAAGCGACCAGAAATGCGCCGGCTGCCACAAGAACAAGAAGGCGAACAGGAGCCATGCCCCCATATCTACTTCAGTCGTAACCGCGCAGTAACCAAGTACCGGAGGCATTGCCCCGGAAATACCGCCGATTGAGGTGCTCCAAGTCGACGTACGCTTCAGCCAAATTGTATAAACAAAGATATAGACAAACCAGCCTAAGAATCCAAGCCAGCCGGTAACAGGATTAACAAGGACAAACAATATCGTAAGACCAACAATCCCAAGCACAATACCATACCCCAGAACAAAACCAGGCTGTAGACGGCCTGTCGGCAATGCACGATCTTTCGTCCGCTCCATCTTCTGATCAAGCTCACGATCCCAATAATTATTAATAACACAAGCGGAACCTATTGTAATCGCTGAGCCGATGACGACCCATAGCAGCTTCAACCAGTCAAAATCCCATTTGGAAGCGACCCAGAAACCGCCTATCGCAGCAAATACATTAAGCCGGAGCAGCCGTGGTTTGGTTAAGGCAATTAAATCTTTCAACACGAAGCGAGCCTCCCGAGTTATGCAACAAGGCACGCCTTCACGCGCCTATACATTTTCATTGATGAATCGTTTTTAATCATACAGAAAAATAGGTGCTGTGACAACGTCAGGCGCCATTGTTCATCATTTCGCCACTCAAATTGTGACAATAAATCAGGAACCCTTTTGCCCACCTTTCAATACTATAGGTATGTAGTCAAGTGCCCAACTCTTTAGATGATGAAGAGAAGTGAAGGGGCAACACATATGGCAGTCATCAAAGTAAATGATGAACAGTACTTCTTCATCCCAACTAGAGATGATTGTCCAAGAGTATACTGATAGGCCAACAAATTCCAAAGATTGAAAGCGAGGATCAACAGCATGTCTTATGGTTATGGTTACAAAAACGGTGTAAGCCCGGCAAGCACGGGAGGTTATGGTGGCGGAGTCAGCCCGTTTGCAGGTGGAGGTTACGGTGGATTCCCATCCGTTCTTCCTGCCAGCACAAATCCTAACATGCCAATGCAGATGCCAATGCAAATGCCAATGCAAATGCCAATGCAAATGCCAATGACAGGAACAATGGGTGCTCAATCCCTTCCAATGGTACCTAATGGCTCAGTCGTCACCCCGTCAGGTGGCAATATTGTTGCCGTTCCGGTCATCGAAGAGTCCTATGTAGAGAACATTTTACGCCTCAACCGCGGTAAACTAGCCACTTTCTACATGACATACGAGAACAACCGTGAATGGAACGCCAAAGTATTCCGTGGCATCATTGAAGCAGCCGGCCGCGACCATATTATTATTAGCGATCCTTCCACAGGCATGCGTTACCTGCTTCTGTCATTGAACTTGGATTATGTAACTTTCGATGGCGAAATCAATTATGAATATCCATTCCAAGGCGGAATGATTACGAATACAACACCGCTGGCCCAAGGCTAATGACTAACCGGCATTCTCGCTAACCCCCACTGGCTTGAATGTCCATACATGCATTTTGTCCGCACCGCCCGGAATCCATTCGGCAATGCGGTACCAAGGAGAACGCTCATTGCAGCGTTCTTTTTTTATGGCCTCAGCTTCCTCTTCCGTGCTGGCTGACCAGATCTCAACAAATAAGTTGATTTGATCTGTTCCTTCATATAAATGGACGTTATTCCCCGATTCCTTCATTAATGTATCTGCATAGGCTAAATAATCCATCCTATTCTCCGCAGCTATCTTATACTCAGCAAAACATATGTACATGCTTGTCATTAACCCCTTTCATTTGCCACTGATAAAGTGAAGCTTCTCCGTTGATACTACATCATAATTGAAACCAAATGATCTGCTTTATGTGTGTAGTTCATCTGTAATTCATTTTAGGAGGTCTAGCTGTGGACACAGGCACGCATCTTGTCATGGGCATCGGACTGGCCGGACTGGCCTGTATCGATCCTGTCGTCGCTAATAACACATCCATCTTCACCGCCGTCTTAATTGGTACCATTGTCGGCTCGCAGGCCCCGGACTTTGATACCTTCCTCAGGCTGAAAGGAAATGCCAGCTATATTAAGAACCATCGCGGCATCTCACATTCCTTGCCGGCCATCGCCATATGGACGATTGTCATTACCGGTCTTCTGCAGTTATTTTACCAAGGAAGCCTTCCCTGGCTGCATATCGGATCGTGGGTACTACTCGCCGTATGCATTCATGTCTTCACTGATTTATTTAATACTTATGGAACCCAAGCGATGCGCCCGTTTACGGAAAAGTGGATATCATGGAATATTATCCATATCTTTGACCCGGTTATATTCGCTACCCATGTCGCTGCTATTCTTATCTGGGCGTTTGGATTAGCTAATCCTGTTGCCATATTCCCGGTCCTGTATCTGTTCACCATCTTCTATTATACATGGAGAACAATCGCACACAGAAGCACGCTTCGTAAGCTGCCTTCCCTTGATCCACAGCCGGACGGGACAAAAGCCTATGTTGCGATACCCACCATTTCACTGTCTCACTGGAACATCGTCAAGCGTGCAGCAGATGGAAGCTTTACGATTGGCGATCTGCGAGGCGGTAAGCTGAGATGGTTGGACAGCGTTCGCTGCTCCGATCATCCTGCCGTTGCCAAATCAAGGAATGATAATGCGATCCGATCATTTCTCTATTTCACAAAATTCGCATGTGCAGAAGTCAAAGAGCATGACTGGGGTTATGAGGTCCGTTGGTCTGATGTCAGATACCGCCATCGCAAGCAATATCCGTTCGTCGCTGTTCTTCTCATGAATAAGGAATATGAAACGGTTGGCTCTTATGTCGGATGGTTAAGTGACGATCGATTAATGAAGCGGCTGCGTATGAATACCTATTAGCTAACTTGACGGAGGAAAGCCCCTGGCGCACAATAGAAGGGGCTTTTCTTTTGTTGGTGCCTCGAAAAACATCGAAAAAAGCTCAAGGGGATTAACCCTTGAGCTTTGGCTTCCTCTGAAGCATTGTGTATTAACAACGATTAGCGGAAGTTGCCGTTGCCGCCGGACAATTGTTGTTCAGCGATTTGGACAAGTTTCTTAGTGATGTATCCGCCAAGCGAACCTGCTTCGCGAGTCGACACGTTACCATAGTAACCGTCTGCTGGGATTTGTACGCCAAGCTCTTGTGCTGCTTCCATTTTCATTTGGTTAAGAGCTGCTTGTGCTTGTGGAACCACCAATTGATTGCTCGATTTGTTGCTAGCCATGCTGATAATCTCCCTTCAGTTGAGCACTGTGATGTGTTTTGCAAGCTTGCAAACTTATTATGAGCATGTTGGCGTAAATTATGCTAACCTCAAAAAATAATATTAAGGATCTATAAAGGAGAGTTAAAACCTTGTCTAAATCACTATCTTTGTTCTTTGCCATTGTCTCGGTTCTGCTTATGTGTGCCACTGCAATCTCAATGTCTTTCAACGCATGGCTGGCTGTTTTATTTGGAATTCTCACGTTGTTTATGATCGGAGGCGGCTTTGTAGTGAAAGCGAGATTACGCCGCAAAAACGAAAACAAAGGCTGACGCATATTGCGCCAGCCTTTGTTTTTTATTATCCGCGATTTCTTATCCGCGAGGTGCCAGGAAGCCCATTTTCTCTTTTACATCTGCAAGCGTACGGTCAGCCAGCTCCGATGCACGTGCTGCGCCTTGCTTCAAGATTTCATGGATTTGACCGGATTCACGAATCGCTTTATATTTTTGCTGCAACGGTTCAAGAACACTTACAACATGCTCAGCAAGATCCTTCTTGAAAGGTCCATACCCTTGTCCCTCATAACGCGCTTCAACCTCGGCAATGGAAATATTAGCACAATGCGAGTAAATGCTGATCAAGTTGCTGATCTCCGGTTTGTTTGCCGGATCGTATTTTACTTCGCGGCCGGAATCGGTGGTTGCACGGCTGATTTTTTTACGAATAACACTTGGCTCATCAAGAAGCGCAATAAAGCTTCCCACATTCGGGTTACTCTTACTCATCTTCTTGCTTGCATCATCAAGTGACATGATCCGTGCGCCAATCTTAGGAATGTACGGCTCCGGAATTGTGAAGTAATCACCAAAGCGTGAGTTGAAGCGGTTTGCAAGGTCACGAGTTAGCTCCAAGTGCTGCTTCTGGTCATCTCCGACAGGTACTAGGTCCGCGTTATAGACAAGAATATCTGCAGCCATTAGTGATGGATACACGAACAGACCTGCGCCAACTGAATCTTTACCCGCAGACTTATCTTTGAATTGCGTCATACGCTCAAGCTCACCCATACCTGTAAGGGTTGTTAAGATCCAGCCCAGCTCTGCATGTGCACGCACATGGGATTGTACGAAGATATTGGCTTTCGCCGGGTCAATACCCGCTGCGATAAAGAGCGCTGCTACAGACTCCGATTGTTCGCGAAGCATAGCTGGATCCTGCGGTACAGTGATCGCATGCAGATCCACGACCATAAAGAAGCATTCTTCCGTTTCCTGCAGCTTCACAAAATTTTGCATTGCGCCGATATAATTGCCCAGCGTAAGCTGACCGCTCGGCTGAATGCCTGAAAGTACTTTTTTCATTGATTTCGTCCCCTTTTCTATTCTGAATAATCATCAACCTGCGTATATGAACGCAAAAAATCCCCCGCCGCAAGGGACGAGGGACCGTGGTGCCACCCTAATTTACTTATTGTCTGCGCATCCATTCACTAAAGGAATGCGTCTTAGCCAATAAGCCTTCATTGTTCCGTAACGGGGAACTGCCGGAGAAGCATTGGCAGCGCCTTAATAGCTTGGCTGCTTTCCGCTTTCCGCTCCAGGATCCATTCAGCAATCAGGCTTGCACTGGTTTGCACCTTCCACCAGTTCTCTGTCCGCATTAACACCTGAGCTTACTTGTTCCCATCATCGCATTTCGTATCCTGATTATAGCGCAATTCGCTACCATCATGTCAAGCCTCTTCCAATTCCAATCTCCTGCTTCATCCTTTAAAAAGTTGTCCTATCCGGCAAATGATCCGCATAAGCTGTTTATCATCGTTATCTTTAATGGTAATAAAGAGAGGTTGGCCTATGCTGAACTTGTTATTCCGATTCGGGACACCGATGCTCGCCATCGGCTGTCTAGTCATGATCTGCCTTATTTTAGCCGGACAACCCTGGTCGCTTGCTTTATTATTGGAATCAGGCGGCGCACAGGAATTCAAGATCGTATTTTTAAGCATTATATTAGAAGCCTTTCCATTCATTCTGCTTGGTGTGATCTTCTCAGCCCTGCTTCAGGTATTTGTAACCGATGAGATGATTCAAAAGCTGACTCCAAAACATCATATCGTAGGCATCCTATTTGGCGCTTTGCTTGGTCTGGTATTTCCGTTATGTGAATGCGGTATGATCCCCGTTGTAAGGCGATTAATCCGCAAAGGCATGCCTGCTTATATCGGAATTGTGTATTTGCTTGCTGGACCTATTATTAACCCTATCGTCTTTACATCCACTTATGCTGCCTTCCGCGCAGAGCCACAGATGGCTTACGATCGGATTATCATTGCGTTTATCGTAGCCATTGTCATCGGTCTGCTGCTTCATCGATTTATGAAAGGCAATCCGCTGAAAGAAACTGCAGTAAAACATGAACATATCCATCATCATCACGATCATCCAGAAATACATGAGTCGGTTAAACCAAGCTGGGGTTCACGCCTGTCCGCCACACTTGGCCATGCATCGGATGAATTTTTTGATATGGGCAAATATTTGATATTTGGTGCTCTGTTAACAGCCGTTATTCAATCCTTCATTGACCGACAGGCATTTGAGTCTGTTGCCAACCAGCCTGTGCTGTCTTATTTCTTCATGATGGGGCTAGCCTTCCTGCTCTCGATCTGCTCAACCTCAGACGCCTTTATCGCAGCATCGTTTGGCGGCATGTTTGATCGTGGTCCACTGCTTGCATTCCTCGTATTTGGGCCCATGATTGATTTAAAAAATCTGCTGATGATGCTGTCTGCGTTCCGGACAAGAATCGTCCTGTCCATTGCCGTTATGACCTTTACTCTTGTCCTGATCAGCGTATGGCTGCTGGAGGTGATTAGGTGAACCATAATTGGATACGGGCAGGTTTTCTTTCCGCTTTTGCTTTCCTTATTATCTATCTCGACAGGCTAGGCCAATTGTCTTTATACCTCGCACCCCGTATGGAGCTTTACGTCAAATTGTCCGCAATTGTACTTAATGCGGCTGCCGTTCATCAAGCCTTTCTCGCTCTGCGCTTAAAAGCTCATTCTGACGATTGTACAGAATGCAGCCATGATCATTCTCATCATCATGATCATCATTACCACGATCACGATCATGACCATGACCATTCGATGTCTCCCTTAAAAAGCATCCTTGTCTATGGACTGTTCCTGCTTCCGCTTCTGCTCGGATTTCTGCTTCCCGCAGCGGCGCATGACCATGAGGTTAACAGCGGAATACCACATCTGCATTCGGGTCAGATACCTAAGGCTGAAAAATGAACATAAGAAATGAACATAAGAGGCCGTGCGGTTAATTTCCGCACGGCCTCTTATGTGAAATTAAAAATCAAAACCTCTATTTTGCTTCGGTTGTTGGTATCGATAGCTCCAATTCGATGTATTGTAATTGGATTCGTAGCAGATGCTAGCCGACCAGGTGCCCGTGTTTTGCCGGACAGCGAAATCGTACACGATCTCACCATGAGTCCAATCTTTCCGCAATTTCAAAGCATCAATCGCAAGTTTGCGAAAATCTTGAACTTGAGTCGGGGTCATTCCTCCCTCATCCTCTTGCTCCAATTTACCATTTTTACTTTCAATTGGATTATGCCGAAGTGCAAATTTGCCTACTACGTTATTCCTAATAAGAATGTGTACCGTCCCTCCAACGGCATGGGTAAGCTCTTCTTCTAATTGACGAAAAACAAAATCAACTTGCCGTGCCAATGGCATAGCATCTAAATTCATATTATTTCTCCTCCTTTCTACCCTTAAAATATGGAAACTAGATGTTTATAACTAGTTCTTAGGTCTGATTATAAAATCTTTTCTATTAATTGACAATATAGTAATTTATGTTTTTTCGAAATTATCGTACAATTACATATTTTTCTTTATCAAATGTTCTCTCGATCTTATTCGACATTTATAGACCAATTTTACTGCTGATGCTATAATATGGTTATTCTATTAAAAGGAGCGCTTACATAATGAGCCAATGGTACTATTCATTATCGATTAGAGGTAAGCTGTTGACTTCCATTTATTTTAATTTGGCGCTAGTGGCAATTGCACTAAATTTAGTTATTCTGTTAAGCGGCGGCTCCTTCCTTGCAGGCATTATTGTAACGGTGGTATTGGCAATCGTTGCTTATCCAACAGTTGGTTTTATCCAAAGAGCACTGAGCTCTTCGTTTGAAGAAATGTCGAATGCGGCATTTCGAATTTCGAAAGGTGATTTCACACAAAGAATTGACAGCGCTTCAAATGCATCTCTTGGCGAAGTTGGACATGCCTTCAACAGCATGGTAGACAAGCTTCGCGATATTCTTACGGAAACATCTAATATTACAAGACATGTATCGGAAACAAGCCGCAATATTTTTGATAAAAACAATCATATCCAAGTAGCTATGGAGCAGGTTGCTGCCTCTTCCAACGAACTTGCTACTGGGGCTAATGAAATTTCCGAGGATGTCGCTGACATGAGCGAATCCATCGCCGAGATCGAGAAGAAAGTCGCGAACTATGCGAACGCTACGAAAGAAATGAATGAACGCTCTGAATTCACTTTAAGCCTTGTCGATAAAGGCCGTGAAGCACTCGAAGCGCAGTCCGAAGGGATGCGCCGCAACGTGGAGGCAACTGAGAAGGTTTCCGAGACGATTACGGACCTCGCCCGTAAGGCACAAGGCATTACAGCGATGACGACCGCAATCTCTGATATTGCTGAGCAGACTAACCTATTGTCGCTTAATGCTTCCATTGAGGCGGCCCGTGCCGGCGAGCATGGTCGGGGCTTCGCAGTTGTTGCACAAGAGGTTCGTAAGCTTGCTGAAGAATCAACTGCATCAACGAAAGAAGTATTTGGTCTGGTGAAGAGCATTGATCAAGGCATCAAACAAACGATCAATCATATGAAGGTTAACGAAGAGGTTGTTAAGATTCAGACGGAGCGTATCCGCGAATCCGAAATGGTCTTCTCTGAAATTGTGCAAAGCGTCCAATTCATCACGCGCCAAATCGCGGCTTTCGCAAGCGAGAGTGATCAGATGCTGGACAGCGCGCGTAAAATTTCCGACGCCATCCAAAATATCTCTGCGATTACCGAGGAATCTGCTGCTGGTACGCAGCAAGTATCTGCATCGATGAACGAGCAGATTTCTTCCGTCCAAGCCGTTGTCCAAGAGACAGAACGGATGCTGAATATGGCAACTCAGCTTCAACGCACAATTCAAGTATTCAAAATGAAATAGGGGGTTTTATTAGTCCCTTTGTATAGGCTATATGCAACCTGCGCATTCGAATGTTCTTCCGACCGCCATTGCTCGAGGATTCCTTTGAATTAGCGAAGTAAGGTTGGAATCCTCGAGCAAAAGCGAACGCTAAAAGCTTTCTGAAGGAAAGCTACTTCGTAAGCATCGGCTGCTTCTCCAGAATCATTCGAACTGCTCCTTTTGCATTAACCTTTATACTAAAATTTACGAATAAATGAGGAAGCCGACGTTAGCGGTGCATGGATAACCCATGCACCGCTATTTTTTGCAATTTTCATCGTGAATGATCCCTTGTCGTTCGGGAAAAATAGCCCCACAGACTACATAAGAATGGGGGCAAGAAAAATGTCGCGAATGCCGAACTCGGGCCTGCTCGGCAGAAGCAGAAGATGGGTTGTTTTTGTACTGACAATTATATTGCTGCTTATATCAGTGGAACAAACGAGCGCATCTTCCCCATCACAGCCGAAGAAAAAACGTTCGGCGGATATGTCCTGGGTAAAGATGCATAAGCAATTCCCGAATGCCTTTATCGTCAATGGACCAAGAAACAGCAAACGTGTGGCTTTAACCTTCGATGACGCACCGGATCCACGGTTCACGCCACAAATTTTAGATGTACTTGCCAGCTACGATGTATGCGCAACATTCTTTGTTGTTGGCAACCGCGCAGCCAAGCATCCTGCTCTTGTCCAGCGTATTCACCGTGAAGGGCATACTATCGGCAATCATTCTTATAATCATGCCGTCATGTCCCAGCTCAAGGATCGTGATTTTCACAGTCAAATTTGGAAAACAGATGCTATCGTCAGCAGCATCATTGGGTATCACCCCCGATTCGTGCGGCCGCCTTATGGCGAAATGCTGCCAGCACAGGTAGCCTGGTCAAAAAAGAGCGGCTATACCGTCGTGAATTGGGATGTTGATTCGGTGGATTGGCGGAACAACCCTTCCAGTACTTCAATTCTTCGCAATATTAAGAAGACATTACAGCCTGGCTCCATTGTTTTACAGCATGCAGGTGGTGGTTACGGCCAGGATCTCTCCGGTACGATACAAGCTCTGCCGGTTCTAATCTCACAGCTAAGACAGAAAGGTTACCAGTTTGTAACGCTCCCCGAGCTGTTAAACCAATCTGCTGCTAAAATAAAATAACCGGAAGCCCATTCGCCTCCGGTTACTCTTATTTCAAGACATATACTTTTACATTTTGAATACCAAACTTACTCGCTTGCGAGGAAGAACCTGGCACGTAAATATCAATATGATTACCTTTGATTGCACTGCCAACATCAGATGCTGTAGCAACCATACCATCTGTAGGCAGACCGTTGTAAGTATAGCCTGTAACATATAGCTTTGTACCAAGCGGGATCACTTTAGGATCAACGGCAACTGTACCTACTTTAAGCTTATTGCCGAAGTAATCCAGACCTGCCCATCCGCCATTCTCTGAAGCAGCACCGCTGTATGCCGTTGCCTTTACAGTCAATTGCTTGCTGAAGGTATGAATCGTTCCTGCTTTATCCATCACGCTTTGCGCGCTAATCGTTTTCGCCTTCGCCGCAGCATCTGCTTTAACTGTTGCAGTTGCTGTAGTTGGAATCACGATCTTAAGTCCAGCATAGACGTTCGAAGCACTAACCTTTGAATTCACTTGCATAAGCTTATCAACCGAAACATGATATTTCTGCGAGAGCTTCCAAAATGTATCGCCCTCAACAGCCGTATGTGTTTTACTGGCCGCATGAACCGATCCTGTGGCAATTATAAGAGATAAGCCTAGTACTGCCGTAGTAAGCATCGAAGCTTTCTTCATATGTGTTGTCCCCCTGGTTTTCTGCGTATTCTAAGTACCTTTGTTGCTAAAAAGAAAGCGTCAGGCGGATACGCCTGACGCTGCGTGTTTCCGAAATCATTTTTATTTACTGGTCATGAATTAGCCTGTGAATTCTTGAACCCACTCGCCGCTCACATAAGCAACGCCGATTTTTGTGAAGTTACCGCTAAGAATGTTAGCACGGTGACCAGCACTGTTCATCCAAGCTGTCATTACTTCTGTTGGCGATTTTTGACCCATGGCAATGTTCTCACCAGCGTAGCTATAAGTCACTCCAAACGATTTCATCATGTCAAATGGCGAACCGTAAGTTGGAGAGTTATGATCGAAGTAGTTGTTATCGTACATGTCTTTTGCTTTTGCAGTTGCAACTTTAGTCAAGAGTGCATCAGATGTCAAAGCTTTAAGGCCTTGTTTCGCACGCTCTTGGTTAACAAGAGTAACCACTTGTGCTGCAAACTCGCTTTGGGATACTGTACCGCTGCCTGTGTTGCCTGTGTTACCAGTACCTGTGCTAGGTGTTGTTGGCTTTGTTGTGTTACCAGTACCTGTGCTTGGTGTTGTTGGCTTTGTTGTGTTGCCAGTACCTGTGCTTGGTGTTGTTGGTTTAGTTGGCGTTGTAGGCTTCGTTGTGTTGCCAGTGCCAGTGCTAGGTGTTGTTGGCTTAGTTACTTGTGTAGGCAATTGAATTGTAATGCCGCCGAAAGTAATTTTGCTCAAATCAATACCGTATTGCTTTGCAATTTCGTTGATTTGATCCATCGAAACGTTATTTAAGTTGGAGTAAGTCTTCACAGCTGGTGCTGCACCTACAGTTGGAGCCGTTACACCTACTACACTGATCAACGCTGCTGCTGCTATGCTTGCGACACCAACTCGTAATGTTTGCATCTTCATGAAATCATCCTCCTAGGATTGTATATTAGAATAATTGCTTATTTGGCTTGGCTAGTTAAGCACTTGCCCTCCGACGCCACTTATCGTAACATGCCTTTCAGCCCTGTTTCATGACACAAAAACTGGCAAGAAGTGCGTTTTCACTGTAAAAACAGGGGGTTGAGCATGTTTATGAGAAAGTGCTCACTTTTCAATAACAGCGCAAAATCAGGCGGGCATTGAACGTTTCGATAAAATGTCTGAATATTTCAACTCAATGTCCGCAGAAACATTAGAATCCTTTTAGAAAGCGTTTTCAACTAGTGAAAAACAAAAGAAACTCCTCTTGCAATCACCTGATAAGGCGATGCTCTGAGGAGTTTCTTCTAATAAAGTGATTAGTTCACTTTGATGAACTGGCCAGTTGCTTGCGATTCAAATGCGCTAAGAATAACCTTCAACGATTTACGGCCTTCTTCACCCGAAATAGCTGGTACGGTGTCATTAACGATCGAATCGATGAACTCATCAACAATGCCGCTCGACAATTGCTTAGTGTTTGTGGAGATTTCGCCCACTTTATGCTTATCAATGGAACCGTTACGAAGCTCAACAATAACTTGATCTTCTGGATGTGTACCGATTTTCATAACGCCTTTTTCACACCACAGAACTGTGCTGTTGTCTTCACCTTTGTAGTAAGTCCAGCTTGCAACAAGGGATCCGATTGCGCCGCTTTGCATACGAACGATAACGTTTGCGTTGTCGTCTACATCGCCTGGTTTGTCAATTGTTGCGATAAATGCTGCTACTTCAGATACTTCATCGTTCAACAGGTAACGGATAAGGTCGGATTTGTGTACGCCAAGATCGCCCATAGCGCCCATGATTGCTTCTTGCTTGCGGAAGAACCAGCTGCCTGCACCGTCGATGCTCCAGCCGTCTGGACCTGGGTGGCCAAACGATGTACGGAACGTCAATACTTTGCCAAGAACACCGGAATCAAGGATTTGTTTTGCTTTCACGTGTGGAGGCATCAGACGTTGGTTATGTCCAACCATCAGCTTCACACCGTTTTTCGCTGCAGCTTCGTTCATTGCTGCCGCTTCTTCGTCTGTAACTGCCATTGGCTTCTCAACCAGAACATGCGCGCCAGCGTTCGCTGCTGCAATAGACATTGGAGCATGCAGATAGTTAGGCGTACATACACTTACTGCGTCCGGTTTAATCTCAGCCAGCATTGTTTCGTAATCAGCAAAAGCTTTGCCGCCGTGTTTCGCTGCATACTCTTCAGCACGCTCGATCACTGGATCAACGAAGGCAACAAGCTCTACATTGTTATTGTCTGCATACTCAGGAATGTGACGATGTTTGGAGATGGAACCACAACCGATTACTGCAACTCTTACTTTACTCATTATTTTCCCCTGCCTCTTTTATGTTTGAAAAAACAATTATTAGTTTAGATAGTTTGCTTTCAGCCAGTTGATGCTTGATTCAACGGATTGAAGTGGCGGATTCGCACAACGGTCTTGTTCGACGATAAGCCATTTCACATCAGATTGCTCCGATTGTTTAATGAGTGGCAGAAGATCCAAATCTCCGTTGCCAAGCTCAACGGTATCGATTTCCGCTTTTTCTGTATTTTTAACGAAGTCTTTCAAGTGAACAAGCGGCAGTCTGCCAGCGTATTTCGCAATGTATTCAAGCGTGTCGCGGCCCGCATATTGTACCCAGCCAAGATCCATTTCAACTTGCAGAAGGTCTGCACTAATTGTCTCATAGAGCTTATCGAATACAATTTGTCCATCAATCTCAACTTCAAATTCAAACTCATGGTTATGATAGCAGAAAATAATGCCTTCTTCTTGGAATCGCTTACCGAATTCCGCGAAGCTTACAAGATGCTTCTTCCACGCTTCAGCATCACGTACTTCAACAGGAAGCCAAGGGCAAATAGCGTATTTTGCTCCGATTGTTTTCAGATAAGCAATTTCCTCTTCAATCTTTGTTTCCAGATTGACAAGAGGTACATGGTTGCCGATTGCAATCAGGTTAAGCTCATCTAGCAGCGCTTTCATTTTATCGGCAGGAATATCTCCGTAGCCAGCAAATTCAACACCTTCATAGCCCATAGCTGCAACTTGACGCAATGTACCTTCGAAGTCTTGAGCGGTTTCTTCACGAAGCGTATACAATTGTAAACCGATTCCCGGACGTGTCATTCGTTAAGCACTCCTTTTATCATATAATCATGTAATTCATTATAACTGTCTGTTTATTGTAGTCTTACGATTATCATTATACGGGTAATGGGACATAGAAAAACAGTTGTCTTATTACTCTTTTCTTATGCGATTTTGTCATTCTTTTGAGTAAACTCGATTCCTCCGCTAGTCCGGATGACAGATTTTGGAGTCATTTTCCGCATAATTGTAAAGAAATCATAACCAAAATTTAAGATTATCTTAATCTTTATCCATTAGAATAGGATCAAACAGTAAGCTAAATATTATTCAGACGAAACTTTCTGCTTGTTTGATTCGTATAAATGATATCAAAGCCTATTAATGGAATGGAGGCATTCTCTATATGAAAACAATGATTTTATTTAATAATCGTACAATTCCCGTTTACTTAACCGATACAAATAAAAAAGCAATCGAGAAGTTATCCGACGTGCTGAACCGCAAACTTACAACAGGCAAAAATGCCTTGAAAAATTGCATCAAATCTTTAATTAGCGTAGAGATTGTCGGCAGTGAAGCGACGCTCCATTCGTTATATGAGAAAGACAGTCTTACGATCTCCTTGTATTAAGAACAACGAAAGATAACATAGCTTAACGATAAAAAAGGAAGAAGCAGCCCACCTGCTTCTTCCTTTTTGTTATTTTGTAGTCGTTTGCTGCTCGTCTGCTGGCTGCTGGCCATCGTGAGCTCCGCCATTTTGGAACTGCCCACGGCCGCCGCCGCCAAATCCTCCGCCAAAGCCGCCAATCCGAATGGATTCAGCTTCCTGCGTATCATCTTTCAGCTGCACAGTAATAATGTCATCTGCCTTTAAGTCCGCAAGTGTCTTATCGGTTTCGGTCATTTTACCGTCTGCAAAGGTTGCCGATATGATCTTCGTTGAGTCAGTTACCGTAATATCCATCGTTTCATCCGAGAACATATTCTCCATGTTCCTCTGACGATCGCCAGAAGGAGCTTGTCCATTCCCAGAAGCTGCTCCAGCATCGCCAGCAGAAACATTTCCTGTGTCGGCAGCATTACCAGCTGGTGCATCACCTTGCGGAGGTGCACCATTACCGCCCATTCCGCCTCCCTCAGGACGTTCGAAAGAAGATTTATAAATCGTAATCGTCTGTCCGTTTATCGCTTTGATCTTCCCGATGGTTCCCATCATTGCTCTGCCTTGCCCTTGACCTTGTTGAGAACCTTGCTGCTGGTCTTGCTGTACAGCTTGACCACTAGCCGTCGTATTTGTCGTTGTATCTTCCGATTTGGAGCCGCAGCCTGTCAAGGCTACCGCGATTACGACACCACTTAATGTGATTTTCCATTTGTTCATCTCACGTGTTCCTCTCTGTCCCATTTTGATTGCATTGTAGCAGATCAATATGAACGTGAAATGAACGGTTGTCCTTTAAATAAACAGGTTAATACCGGATTGATCCGCCTTGCCGAGGTAATAGCCTACACCTGCAATTTTGACGCCATCAATCAATTCTTCCTTCTGAATACCCATCAGATCCATCGACATCTGGCAGGCAACAACTTCAACACCTTGCGAGATAGCCGTCTCAATAAGCTCTTCAAGAGATGAGACATTATTACTGCTCATCACTCCGCGAATCATCTTAGCACCCATGCCCATCATATTCATCTTAGATAAGCTTAGCTTCCGGCTGCCTCGTGGCATCATCATGCCAAACATACGGCCAATCAGGTTTTTCGATACTGGAATCTTCTCCGGTCTGCGGATAACGTTAAGTCCCCAGAACGTAAAGAACATCGTTACTTTTTTACCGCTGGATGCAGCACCATTCGCAATAATAAACGATGCAATTGCTTTGTCCAGATCTCCGCTGAACACAATCATTGTGCTGTTGTCTGGTCCTTGAACCACGGCTTGATTGGCCTCAGAAGCAATCTCTGAATCACCTTTCCGAACAAATGCTTCAATCGTGCCGTCCTGATGCTTGGTCAGTTTCTCCACTCGATTATGGGTCATTCCTGCCCAAGCTTGGATATCTTCATAAAAGCCCGGATCCGTCGCTGTTACTTTCAGCACATCATCTGCCTTAAGCCCATCGATCTGCTGTTTAACTTGAATAAGGGGTCCTGGGCAGCATAATCCGCAGGCATCCAAAGTCGCATCTGCTTGCAGTATACCTGCAGCTGTTTCTTTCAACCCTTCAGTAACTGTCTTCACGGCCGCTGCGTGTACGGGAGGCTGTTCATTTTTCTTTGGCGTATATTGAGTCAGAAGGTATGTTTTATAACCACCGGTGAGGTTTCTTACTTTAAATCCGTTCTGACGTAAAATACGTGAAGCCGTATAGCCCCGCAGGCCAACCTGGCAATATACCCAGATCTCTTTGTTTCGGTCCAGTTCATCCAGTCGGCCGCGAAGTTCGTCTACAGGAATAAGAATCGAACCCGGAATATGTCCGTTATCATGCTCCATCTTAGACCTGACATCAACTAGAATGGCGTTTTGCTCATCTCTCGATGTTAATTGCTCCGTAACGAATACATCCGTCAGCCCGGATAAAATATTTTCAGCCGTATAGCCTGCCATATTAACCGGATCCTTTGCTGAGGAGAATGGAGGTGCATAAGCAAGCTCAAGCTCCGTTAAGTCTGTAACTGTCCCTTTTAATCGCATAACGGTCGAAATCGTGTCCATCCGTTTATCTACACCATCACGCCCTACCGCTTGTGCACCTAGAATCCGCCCTTCATCATTAAACAACAGCTTCAGCGTCATCGGCACTGCACCTGGATAATAACCGGCATGTGAATTCGGATGCACGTAAGTCACCTGATACGGAATACCTTGCGCCCGCAGCGTTTTCTCATTATTGCCTGTCGCTGCTCCTGTAAGGCCAAACACCTTAATGATTGAAGTACCTTGTGTACCTTTGAAGGTAGTTGGCAAACCCGCAACATTGTCTGCAGCAATCCGACCCTGCTTATTTGCCGGTCCTGCAAGTGGAATCGCAGTCTGTCTTCCGTTTACGAAATCCGTTACTTCCACCGCATCGCCTACTGCATAGATGTTGGGTAGATTAGTTTCCATCCGGTCATTAACAACAATATGCCCACGGCTGCCAAAGGCAAGACCACTTCCTTGCACGAATGCTGTATCCGGCGTTACGCCAATAGCCGAAATAACAAGCTCTGTCTGCACTACCATTCCAGAAGACAGACGGACTTCCACACGATTATGCTCTAACGTGCTGAATGACAACACTTGCTGCTTGAACAAAAGCTTCACACCGTTATCTTCTAATTCCTTCGCCATCATACCTGACATCTCTCCATCAAATGAAGACAGAATCTGATCACCGGATTGAACTAGCGTAACCTCAAGTCCAAGCTCCTTCAGATTTTCCGCCATCTCGATGCCGATAAAGCCGCCGCCAATCACGACAGCAGATTTGGTGTCCGACTGAGTAACTTTTTCCTTAATCCGATCCGTATCTGCCAGGTTGCGAAGCGACAGAATAGAAGTATGGTCCGCACCTGGTACATTCGGACGAATTGGCTTTGCTCCAGGTGACAAGATCATTTGATCATAGCTTTCTTCATATTGCTCACCGCTTGCGAGGTTACGTACTGTCACCGTGTTTGCTGCAGGGTTAATGGCTACAACTTCACTTTGTGTCCGAATATCAATATTGAAACGTTTGAACATTGCTTCAGGTGTTTGAACAAGAAGCTTGCTGCGTTCCTTGATCGAACCGCCGATATAATATGGCAGGCCGCAGTTCGCAAACGAAATATAGTCATTACGTTCAAACATAACAATATGCGCCTCTTCATCGAGTCTGCGCAGCCTTGCTGCTGCGGAAGCTCCGCCAGCAACTCCCCCGACAATAATCACTTTTTTACTCATGTTGTTGTATGCCTCCTGATGTATGGTGCGTCTTTTATAAAATTAAGCCTCTCCGTCGCTGAACATCGCTTGGATCAATCTCGCGACCTTTGGAGAAGCGATTGTATAATGCATTTCCAGCCCGCTTCGCTCTGTCGCTACAATGCCGGCGCTTCTCAGCTTCTGCAGATGCTGCGATACCGTCGACTGCGGCAGATCAAGACAATCCTGCATGAACGAAACATTGCAGCGGCCCTTCTGGAGCAGCCCTTTTACAATACATAGCCGTACAGGATGCGCTAATGCCTTCAGCATCTCAGCGGCATCATCATACGCTTTAAAGTTGTTATCCATTTCCCCCACCTCAATCTCTCCAGTATATCATTATATCGTAATATTACGATATAACGATGATAAAGACAAGCCACTCCTAAAAACAAAAAAAGGACCTGCATCCAGGTCCTTCCCTCTATAAGCGTCAGCTTGGCGCTTGCTCTTGATTTAATGCTTTCCTGTTTCCGTACAAGAACATCGCTGTCCCGATCCAGCCGCATATCGAAGCGATCACAAGCAGCATCGATAGCGATACACTATCCGATAAACCTGCGCCTAACAGCGGCCCTAATGTTCCGCGTACACCAAACAACATCAGATGCACACCAAATACCGTTGCTTCTCTTCCTGGTGCAAGCTTGGATACAAAAGCAAGAATACCAATATCCCAAATGGCTTCCCCTACACCTTGAATCCCATTGCCCACAATAACTGCAGTATAGGTTCCCCATACACCATATAACATAGGAACGATCGCATAAGCGCTAATCCCGCATACCAAGACATGCTTGATATCTATTCGATCAATTAACCGCCCAGCAATTAAGTACGTAAGCAGCAAGCCGGCAAAATAAGAAATACGGGCATAGCCGATTTGTAAGTTGCTCAGCTCCAGCACCTGCACCTGAATAATCTGGTAAAGCGGATTAGACAGCATATTGCCAAAGCCAGCAAATGTCGTAGCTGCAAGGAATACGGCGAGCTTACGATTCCCTGATACGAGTACCCACTGATCTCTCAGCGAGAATTTAGCTGCTGTCCTAGATGGTACAGACATGAGCTGCTTTGGAAGCCGAAGCGAGTTAAATAAAATAACAGAAGCTGTACCAAAGATCGCGGCTGTAATAAGTGGACCAGATGGTCCTGCTCCGTCAGCCCAAATGCCAACAATATAAGCAAGAGGAATCATTAATGCACCACTTGCTACTCGGACATATCCCATAAGACGGCCTCTGACATCAGCTGGATACATCCGGGCTACAAGCGAGGCGTAAGCCGGGGCTTGGATTCCCATTAATATTTGGAAGACCAGTGCAGTAGCCACATACACGGAAGGAAATGCAAACAAGGCTGGAAAGATGATCAACATCCTGCCGATTACATTCGGAATAATAACGAAAGGCTTAGGATTTCCAGTCTTCTCGATCCAGGCCGCCCAGATTGGCGAGAACAGTAATCCCACTGCTGGTGCAGCGGATAACAGCCCAACCTGCAGGTTGCTGGCTCCTTCTTGAATAGCAAACGGCATAAAAAATTGATTCAATACTACGTTAAAAATACTAAATAATAAGGTCGCGCTAAAATCAATTCTTGCATTAAACCAGACACGCGGCATCATTTGCATGCCGAGCTTATACACACTGCCCTTCGTTTCCATCTCGCTGCAATCCTTTCGCTCCACTGACCGTTTCTATATTTTTAAGACATACCCATTAGATCAGAGATTATTGCAAAGCGCAACAATAAAAAAACGGTCCTTATCGGACCGAACGCTGCTACCTGTTACATCACCAATAGCAATAAACCAAAACAGGCGATGGATGTACCCGTATAGCCCCAAGCTGCCGCGAGACTGCAATCCCGGAGTTTCCATATTCGGATCAGGTAGACCACCGTAAAACCAATGGAAATGATCATGATTCCCATCATGATGCCGTCCATGAAGGGATCATTCATCATCCCGCTCATCCCGCCGCCGCTATGATGCATATTGGACCATTCCAATGCACTTACACCACCTGTCAGAAGAAGTGGAATAAGCAAATGAATGCCATGTACGACAATTGGAAATAACATGCCGCCAATAGAGAGAAGAGAGCTGCGCGGCAATCGTTTATTGGACACGAGCAATCACCTCCATTTCTGTAGCACTACTCCAGTATATGGCGCATTAAGACAGAGATTCGCAATATTTTCTTAAGAATGACGGTGTACAGGCACAAAAAAAGAAGCAAACATTTGTCTGCTTCTCCATTAGCTTATTCCGGTTGTTCCTTACCGAGGAAGCGCCAGAAATTCCGGTTGAACAAATCATCCAGATCTCTTTTGATTTCATCCTCCGTAACTTTCCATCCACTGTTATACAGCCGCTCATACTTCGAAGCCAGTACTTGTCCGATGATACGGCGCGAATGCTCCCATTTGTAAATCAGCTGTTCAAACACTCTGCAGTCCGAATGCTGAGGAATAACGGATGTACCAAGCAACTCCAAACGGAACTTTGTCATTTCCTCCACCATCGATTCAATATGGAGGAACCACCAGCAGCCAAACACCATCAAATTGCGGAATTTCCGTGCAAGCACAGTCAGCTCATGTTGGTTACTGCGAGCAAGCATAGTGATCAGGAACTTCTGTGTCGGATATGTTCTGCATAAAGCTTCAACTGCCGAGACATCTGAATCCATGCTCATATCTCCCGCCAAGCGAAGCTCGGGATTAACACGACGACGAACACCAATCATTAGGGCAAATGGAATACCATGCTTTTGGCAGACCGGTACCATTGCTTCGTCAATCATTCGGGTGCGGTGATCTTCCGCTGGATATACGAAATCACCAGGCATCGATACAGCCAAATATAAAGCATCTATTCGTACAATCCACTCCGAGAGGAAACGGCGTACTTCTTCCTTCGTCTGCTCCGTCCATTCTACTGAAGCCTCATAGCCAAGCGAACGCAGATGTTCAACAGCATTAGGCCAATCATTAAGCAAGGAGTCTACACGCAAAGCTGCTGAGAATCGGGAGTCGGTATTCCCTTCGCGGTTCAGCCATACTTCACGTTCTACCGCATCAAATGGATCATTTGTCATGACAACATGCTTCACATTCGAAATACGTAGTACTTCATCTACCTGCTGGGCAGTCGTACGATTAGCGAGCACTTCACGATATTCATTCAAATTGCGCGAAGAAACATCAAGTCCCAGACGGTGAAGAATCGTAATGAAGCCATTAGCTGCTTCACTAACTGGTGAATGCTCAATAAAGAGCTTATTCCAGATCCAATCGGCCTGTTCACGCTTCGACATTGCCCAGAATGCCTCATAGGTTTCCTCATCGCTCGACCAGCGGAACGACTCCGATATTAAATAATGATAAATTAGAAGCTCATCTATACCCCAAAGCAGCAAATCACCAAAATCAGCGGAAAATAAATGAGTATGCATATCCGTTACCGGTATTGTCATCGCGAGCTGTTCAACGATTTCTTTTACCGTAGTGACGGAATCAATCGTCTGTTGTTCCTTAATCATGCGATATTCCTCCTCAGCTTGTCCTACCTTCATCGTACCACCGGAAGAAATGTACCGCTTCTATACGGTTATCGTTGATTAGTATCTCATTTATACGTGGTTGGTGTATTCAGAAGAGCGCTGTATAATGAATCTGCACCATATTCATATCTTGGAGGATCACATGAGCACTCTAGAACAACACTCGCTTCCAATTGAGGCTATGTATAATACATCCCAAATTCCTACCGACTTTCATTCCCATCTGGAATATGAAATATATTATTTCCACAGCGGAAAATGCAAGCTGTTAATCGGTGACAGCATCTATGACCTTACTCCAGGTAATCTCATCCTGATGAACGGCATGACGCTTCATTATCCATCTATAGATAATCGTTATGAGTATTGCCGAACGGTCGTTCATTTCGATCCGGCTTTCGCTTCTGGATTATTCCATCCGCCGTTCCTCATTCCGCTGCTGCTCCCGTTCGAGCGTCAGACTAACCGCCTGATCTCGCTGCATCCGGAGGAACGTTTGCGAATCGAGCCGCTGCTCGAACGGTTATGTGAACTTCGTCAAAGTGAAGATCCTCTGTCACATGACCGGCTGATCCTATGTTTTCAAGAGCTGCTTCTGCTCATCTATGAACTATCCAATATGCCAAGCTACGGACAAGCCACTCCGCCAACTAGTGTGAAGCATCAAAATGTCCAGAAGTTAATCGCCTATATCGAGGAGCATTATCAGAATGATATTCAACTGGATGGTTTGGCTGGCTACATGCATTTGAACAAGCATTATATCGTCAAAATTTTTAAAGAAACAACAGGCATTACCTTATTTCATTATCTATACCAACGTCGTATAAATCAGGCAAAAATGTTGTTCACGATGAATCCGAACCGATCAATTACGGAGATGGCGTTCGAGGTGGGCTTCAAATATGTTTCGCATTTCAGCCAAACGTTCAAAAAATATACCGGGCAATCGCCCGACGAATATCGCAAGGGAATTGCCCGGTCCTATAAAGATTCAGCTATTTCCCGTTAAGAACGGAATTGTTCCCGAATACCGGATAAATAAGCTTGCAGCACAACCTGGATACTCTCATCCAGATTAACCGGCAGGCCAAATCCACCGCTTCGTTCAAGAGAGGCGAAACCATGCATAAGGCTGCGGAATCCTCTTACAAGATGAATCGTATCTTCCTGCTTCATCTCGTATGCATGATGCATCACTTGTATAATAAGCTGAATCAGCTCTTCACTTACTTTTAGAAGTTCCGCATCTTCCGAATGCTGGGCAGGGAGCGTAGCTTCATATAAACCTGGATGCTCCCTTGCAAACGTAATATAGGCTCTGCCAATAGCAAAAACAGCGTCGTCACCGGATCTCCCGGCTGCTGCCCGAAGCAGCTTATTATGCAGATTTTTTAAGCCGTATAGGGCAAGCTTTTCCTTGAGTCCGCTTAGTCCAACTACATGATTATACAAAGAGGGGGAGCGGATACCGAGCTTTTGCGCTAAAGAGGCAAGCGTTACGGACTCCAGCCCGTTCTCATCCGCCAGCTCGGCAGCCTTCTGTATAATGGTTGGTAAATCCAATCCTAATCGTGGTGACATATGTTATCTCCCTTATCTTCATTCCTGCTTTAGTCTAATTTCCTTATACCAATACCGATTCAAGCTTTTTGGCAGCTTCCTGCACCGCTTGCTCCATGGCCGCCTCCGGATTAACAAGCAGCTTCCCATGACCAACAGCAAGTAAGGTCGGCTTCAGCTTAAGCAGTTTCATTGCACTGTTAAGTGATTCTTTCTTGTTCCAGGTAGCCATTGCCGGGAACGGAAACCATGGTCGTACCTGCCCGCTTACCGCAACTCCCCCGCGTGTCTGGAAAGCATCTCCCACTATTAAAGCCTGGTTTCGTGAATCAAGAAAGGACATGGAGCCTGGCGTATGTCCTGGCGTTGATACTGCGAGCAATGAGCCAACACGATCTCCATCCTGGAGCAGCACATCTGGCAGCGTTACTATTTTCCCTGGCTTTGGCACGTCGCCACGAATAGGTGTGGTTGGCTCATTCGCGTCAAGCGAGCGATCACCGTTAAGCAGTCGGGAATCCCTAGCGGAAATATAAACGGTCGCATCGGGCAGTTGTTTCTTCAGCGCATCCAGTGCACCAATATGATCACCATGAGCATGTGTCAGCACGATGCGGGTAATGGGTTTACCAATCTCCTTGGCTGCTTTCAGAATAGCAGCTGCATTGTTTGGCATCGCTGCATCGATTAATGTTAAGCTCTTCTCTTCTTCGACCAAATAGCAATTTACAGGAAATACGTTTGGCAAATACGTTAGTTGATAAACCGATTCATGACGAGTTAATTTCATTTTAAATAACCACCTTCGCTTATAAACTAATATCGTTAGTTTTATAATAACTAATCCCATTAGTTTTGGCAAGAGGGAATTTGCCTGAAAATAGAAAAAAATCTCTAGCCTGCAGTACAACGACAAGAAAATCCCGATTAAGTTTTGAACTAGGCATTCTGCGTTGAAAAACATCAGCAGCCGGTCATTATTGACCGGCTGCTGATTGCTTCCACTCTGTCCAATTGTCCGATTTAAGACTAGATGACTATATACGTACCAACGAAGGAAGAGCACAAAATTCGCCTATCTTAATTGTTTATCTTTGTCACTATTAATGAAGCTTCTGTATAAGAGGGAATACTTGAAGTTAGAATCAGAACTTGAACGATATCATTCTGTGCCAAAGTTGTTTGAATGGATGTTCCTATTCTATCGCTTTCAGCCCCAAAGGGACCTGCAGTGAAATTCTTCTCAAATCTAAAGCGTCCAGTTGGTATTTGATTTCCATTTATTGTGATAACCAATTGGATCGCACCACTAGGTGGATCGATTCTCACTGTGAGCCAAAAGTTTATTTCATAAATACCAGAGCTTAAAACGGTTATTGAATCACTACCAAGAGTAGTTCCTTGTGAGGGTCCATTCACATTATAACTTATAAACGTACCTGCTGTTGCAGCCATGCCAGAGAAGGATGGTCTGTATCTTGATCCATATACCGGTACAACTCCGGGCCCAGCAGGACCAGTCATGCCAGTTGCTCCTGTTAAACCAGTTGGTCCGACAGGACCTTGAGGTCCAGCGGGACCCTGTGGTCCCGTAAGTCCTGTTTGACCCGTAGCACCAGTAAGCCCAGTAAGTCCTGTTTCTCCCATAATTACATCACTCCACTCTTATTCTATTAACTTCTAATAGTTTATGCAGAAGATTTATTTGAAGTGAGAGGCGTGAAAAGTTAAATTATCGGAGCTTTGCAAACCCTGCGCGATCGTGGTTGCTTAAACTTGAAAGGTGTTTTGATCTCTGTCTCATTAACAAGGGGCCAGTCCCCACCCTTTTGTTATTTGAGATGGTGTTTTTATTCTGCTACTTCTATAATTGTCCTTCCTGTAAAAGCAACAAAGCTGCCGTTCGTTACCGGCAGCTTCATTAATTGGGCTATTCAGCTAACGTTTCCCGTTAGAATTCCTGTAAAACGAATAATTTGGCGTTTGAACAAAAACGAGCGCCTCGGTACGATGGGATTATGCAACGGGTCAAAAGCCCTTTAAATCCACATCAGGAGGTCGCTCTATCATGAAGTTTAAGGCAC
>NZ_JAASRW010000007.1 GCF_011761355.1 Paenibacillus lupini
GTGCCTTAAACTTCATGATAGAGCGACCTCCTGATGTGGATTTAAAGGGCTTTTGACCCGTTGCATAATCCCATCGTACCGAGGCGCTCGTTTTTATTCAAACGCCAAATTATTCGTTTTACAGGAATTCTAACGAGGAACTATCAATAAGGCTGCAGCAGATCGGAGGATCTGCTGCAGCCTTATTGAAGTAAAGGGCAGTTAACGACAGAATTTCGTCACTTTACAATTCGTTTAGATCCCTAGCATAATGTGGTGGGAGTCAAAGAATGTCCGGTATTATAATTACCTCAGAATTTAGATTAAGTGGAGGATACATAATGAGTAAAAGTGACCAAGGGAACACAGGCTTAGGATTTATATTGAAAGATACTCTGCAATGGTCAAATGAAGCGCCGATCAATTACCCGCAAGTTATCGCAGGGTTTATCGGGATGGCAGGCTGCATTTCTATAGGATTCTATTTGAATAATTTAATGTTCGGATTATTATCTACTTTTGGTGTAATGATTACAAATGATACTTCGTCTGATGGAACAATCAAGAAACATACAACTGAACTATTTCGTACAATGGCGACAGGGACAATTGCAATATTTATTGGCATAATTATAGCAGGGCACGGCTGGATTACAGGTGGTTTAATTGTAATGATTTCGACATTGGCAGCGCTGCTGGGAGGAATAAGCAGATCTGTTGCAATAGCCAGCGTCCAATTTGTGATACTTTCCATTATTGGTTCAAGTATGGGCGATGGAGGGTTGCATCAGGACATTTTCATAATACCTGCTTATTTTGCAACAGGTTCTTTATTGGGAATAATCGTATCTGTTATTGTGGGATTCCTAAAGAAATCGCGGGATCACAAAGTTTCAGTTCAAAACGCTAAGATTTCTTATAAGCAACGATTTGCACATTGGCGGAGTAAATTAACTCATTTTTCAGGCTGGAAATACACAGTTCGAGTCGCATTATGTATGATAGCGGCACAATCGATAGGGATTGTATTCCATCTTGAACGTTCCTATTGGATCGGCTTAACAGTGGCTATTGTCCTCAAACGTGATTTAGCCTATTCACAAAGACGTATTTTTCAAAGAGGCATAGGTACAGCGGTAGGTGTACTACTCGGAAGCTGTTTGTTGCTGTGGTCTCTGCCGGAATGGAATAGTATAGTCGTTATCGGATTACTTGGTGCGGTTCGCCCTATTTTTAAAAATCGAAGTTATGCGATCTATGCCATGCTTATGACACCGTTAATGTTAATGATGTTCAGTACCGGTAGTCCAGTGACAGCATATTTGTTAGAATATCGATTACTTGATACAATGATTGGCTGCGTACTTGCTTATGTTCTTGGTTTTTATATATGGAAAAAAGCCTCTCAAGGGAACGCTGTTGGGAAAACTTAATCATTCATTTCAAAACGATTATCTGGTAGTCACAAATTAGTCTTGTGGAAGAACAACGCTTGCAGAATTTACACTTACACAAGTCGTTCTTCAGCTAACGGGTAACATTAGCTCAATAAAGACCGAGGCAGCTCACACATAATGAGCTGCCGTTTTCTCAACGAAAGGGCAGATTAGTGGAACAAGTGTATATTTGTTCTGACATTATCCAGAAAAAGGTATAATAAGCATATACAAACTGAAAGGGGGTTATTTGATGAAATACAAACAAGTCCTCTTGTCCGTTATTCTAAACGCTTTCTTAGGCTACTTATGGTTACTGTTCATTCTTTATGTTATTGAATCACTGGACAGCGCAATAATTAAGGCGATTATTATTATTTTAGGTACAACCCTGTTTGGGGAGATTGTTGGTAGAATCGCTCCGTTTCATCAATATAAGTTTACTCATCCCCTTAAATTAGTCAGCTTCTCCTCATGTCTTGTGGTGGTTATTATTGGTGTATTTATGTTCGATATAGTTTAACGGATTGTTAAACTATCTGGAGACTATAGTTCAACAGTCAACAGCGGCAGCAGGCCATCGCGGCGCTGCTCCTTTTTCCATTGAAGTAACGGACAGAATTGTAAAGAAAGGACAGGGAGATTGCCCTGTCCTTTCTTTACAGATGAGGATAAATGCATGAAAATGCATGATGAGATGTACGCTTAATCAGTTTACAGATCGACTTTCCAGTTCCCCATCATCTTGGCGACTTCCGGATCGTGGTACGATAAGAAAAGACTTTTCTGCGTATCAAGAGTGGAAATTTGTTCGATGTCGCCCGTGCTCAATTCAAAATCGAAAATGTTAAAGTTTTCGATGATCCGTTCTTTCTTCACCGACTTCGGAATTACAACGACTCCGTGCTGAACAAGCCAGCGAAGCACGACTTGGGCGACGGACTTGTTGTGTTTTTCTGCGATCGAGGTCAGCACTTCGTTCCCAAACAAGTTGTTAAGTCCTTCAGCCAAAGGCGCCCACGACTGGTGCTGCACTCCCTGCTCTTTCATAAAAGCGGCGCTCTCGATCTGATGGTAAAACGGGTGTGTTTCGACCTGATTGACGGCAGGCACGATCTCGTTATGCACGATAAGGTCCATCAAACGGTCAGGCAGGAAATTGCTGACCCCGATCGCCTTGATTTTGCCTTCACGGTACAACTCTTCCATCGCACGCCAAGCGCCGTAGTAATCGCCGAAAGGCTGGTGAATAAGGTATAAATCCAGATAGTCGAGCTGGAGCTTCTTCAGGGATTTGGCAAATGCAAGCTTGGCACTCTCGTAGCTGGCATCCTGAACCCAAAGCTTGGTTGTGATGAACAACTCCTCACGTGGTATACCGCTGCGCTTGATCGCACGGCCCACCGCTTCCTCATTCAGATAACCGGAGGCAGTATCGATTAGGCGGTAACCAGCCATCAGCGCTTCATATACGGCTTTCTCGCATTCTTCAGCATCAGGAACTTGATAAACCCCGAAGCCGATGATCGGCATTTTGACACCATTGTTTAATGTTACGGCTTGCATTGTAATTCCTCCCAGTGTTTAAATGTATAACAGCAAACGGCGCTCCCCCTAATCGGGCGTTTGCAGAGGGGATTCCAGTTACGCCCCGTTTGCGTTACACTTAGCTTAGTACCTTCGTGTTACACGAAGTCAAGCTGCTTTCATATTTATTTTCCAAGGGGGATTTCACAATGCGTACAGTCAAAGAAGCCGCTCAGATAACGGGACTCACCGAGCACGCAGTACGCTTTTACACGGATAAAGGTCTGGTGCCAAGCCTACAGCGTAATCAAAACAATATTCGGATGTTTGACGATGAATCGATCAACTGGCTGCATGGTATCAAATGCCTCAAGCAATCCGGGATGCCGATTGAAGTTATCAAAATGTACGTTGATCTCTGTCTTGAAGGGGAAACGACCCTCCCGCAACGCTATGCACTCATGATGGAGCATAAAGAGGAGGCAATCGCTAAGCTTGAAGAAGCTAATCAGCATGTTGCCCATTTGGAACAAAAAACCGCCCTATATCAGGCCATTCTGGAGCACCGCTCTCCAGACACGATGAATCCTGGCAACTGGGACAAAATCAAGCATATGCATAGTGACGTATTTTACTCATCTGCTTCACTGAAAGCGTAAGATATCACGTGAGACTTAACCGCTTTGAATCCTACTCGGATTTATATTTTTTATTAGATAGGCAATAAACAAGATTCACATCTGTCAAGTTTGAGCTATTGGGGAACGTTAGCGTGGTGGCAGCCAACTATTGAAGAGCTTATTTCAGGCTTTACGCATTGTTAGAGAGGAGTGGTGAAAATGAAGTGTTTACTCGGAATTATATTGTTATGTGCGATTGTACTTAGCGGGTGTAAAGGGAATAGCAATATTTATTCGGGTATTGAGAAAAATGATATCGAAGAGATTTCTAAAGTCAAAAATATAGAATTTGTTTACGAATACAAAGGGCATACCGATCATTGGGCAGCAGCTTATCACGTATACAAAATGAAAGATAATGATGAACACACTTCGAAACTTGTCTTAAAGTACATTGGAAAGCAGCCAGGACCGACAGGTGAATTAAGTTATGCTTATGATACTGAAGGTGGAGGATCTGGAAGTGGTACTTTGCCCAGTGACCATTCAGAAGCTGGAATTTATTATCTAGGTTCTTCTGGAGGTAATGGCGCCATTGCAGCTCAAAATTCCTTGGTTAAGGTGCAGGTCAATTGGAATGGAAATACAGAAACAATTGAACTGAAACCAGAGATTAATCGTTAAGCTTTAACGTATACTATGTGACTTATTAACAGATATAGAGAAGAAACCTTTGTTGAACTATCTGGGAACTTTAGTTCAATGATTCAGGGTGTAGTTTGCCACCGCGGCAGCTACTCCTTTTTTGCGTTTAGCTATTTTTACTAATTGTCTTGTATAATCAAAATGAAATTATTCTTTGTAGGAGGGGAGGGAAAATTGATGTGGATTCCTTATACTCAAATAAGAAAACATGAACCTGACTTTAGAGTCAGATATAAATTTTTTTCTAAAGAAGAAGGCGGGAGAAAGACCCTTCCACGTCAGGGTTACCGTTCAGATTTCTTTTATGATGGGGACAATCTAAAAGACGGAATTTATATGATACATCCAGAGTTTGAAGATGCTACCGGAAACATTATTTTAGATGATACAACCCCTGTTCCCTTAGAGGGGACAGCAAGGATGTGGATTATTTTCCCTGAAATGCGGAAAAGAGTTCACATAAATAAGTTAAGGAATGGAGTCAAAGGGTACTTTATGGAAGGCTCAAGAAAGGTTGCAACAGCTGAGGTAATTGAGATTCTTGAACTTCATTCAAACGCAGAGTCTCTAAGCTAACTGGGAACATTAGTTCAAAACAAAAACCGGCAGCAGATCACTTATCTGCTGCCGGTTTATTGTTCGAGTAAAAGGTAGGATAGTTCCAATATGTGGTATTATTGAAATAAACTCTTGGTGGTGTTTTATGGATGATTTGTACAAGATAATTCACGATCCAAATAAAGATATTTATCAGAAGCTTGATGAACAGATTGATGCTTTTTGGCAGTGGTCTAAGACAATAAAGCATGAATTTGAGTGGGAAACTACGTATACAACTGGGAACTACTAAATACGACATTTGATATTTTAATCGACACCACAACTTATTATGATTGGGATCAAAGAACAATAAATAATTTGTTATATATTATCGGGAGGGACAATGAGTGTGAATTGCTGGTTCATAAATTGACCGATACCCCGGAAAGTTTACTGTTTCTTGGGAAGCAGGGAGTATCATATCCTGATGCTGAAACCAAATGGCAGCTGGCACACTACCTTTCGCACATCGCATTGATATTGCCGGAAGCAGAAGAGATTATTGTTAAGTATTATGAAGACTCAGACGAGTATGTAAAAAGAAGAGCACTTTTGGCACTAGGTATTATTGAATCAAGTATGCAGAACAATTTGCACTTGAATCTTGGAAGACAGGAATGAAGTATCGAAAACTTGCTGCATTGGAAGTTTTGAAACAGATTAACTCCTTACATTACTCCATTTTATCAGTTAGTATTGATGAATAAAATTGAGCTAACGCAGAAATCTGAGCAAACAGCCAATTCAGTGTATATAAGGGTATCACCATGCGAACTGTTGTAAAGAAATCAGTAATTGTATATGGGATTTTTGGATTACTGATTGGGTTTGGAATGTTTATATATTCGATTAATTCAAATGAATTTACTTTCAGTATAGGAAGTAATGCAGTTAAAGGATACAAGGGCGGATTAATATCAATTTTATTCATGCCAGTTATCATGGCATTAGTTGGTGCAGGTCACGGTGTTATGCTCTGGTTCCCGATTGCTTACATTTATCGGAAGTTAAAAAACAAAAGTAAAAGTTTTAAAGAAATCTAATGTCATTCATTAAGGATTGATTGAGCTAAACATTCCTGTAGAGCTTAAGAAATGAGCTTTGAAAAAAAGGGAGCGCCTCGTTATGATGGGTTTGTCGACAACACATCAAGGAGGCGCTCTTATTATGAAGTTTAAGCAAACTGATGCACAAAATCAACGGATTGAACAGATTACCACCTCACATCTTGTCATCGGGATCGACATGGCCAAAGAAACGCACGTTGCTCAGGCTACTAATTTCAGGGGAATCGTCGTTTCTAAACGGCATCTATCATTCTCGAATTCCATTGAAGGGTTTGAAAAATTGAACCGATGGATGAATGAATTACAGCAGAAATATCGATTAAAGAAGCTCATTATCGGCATGGAACCAACGGGTCACTACTGGTTTAATTTAGCCAACTGGTTATCAGATAAAGGCGTACATGTGGTCATGGTAAATCCAGCCACGACCAAGAGAAATAAAGAAAACAGGGATAACAGCCCATCGAAGAATGACCCTAAAGATGCTCTTGTCATAGCAGACACAGTGAGCCGAGGATTCTACTATGAGTACACACGTCAATCACTTGTGTTTCAACGAATTAAGACAATAATGAGTGATCGGGAGTTCTGGGTGACTAATAGTGTACGGCTACAGAATCGGATTGTACGTTGGCTGGACATTCGGTTTCCCGAATATCCTTCTGTATTCAAAGACTGGACTTGTAAGCGATCATTGGCAACTCTCAAAACTTTTCCATGCCCACATGATCTGGAGAACTATAGAGTACTGGATGTCATTGAGGCCTGGAGAATGCATATGCAGCGAGCCGGGGGCTCAACAGGGCTCGAAAAGGCTGCGCAACTTATTGCACGAGCGAAATGTAGTGTCGGAGAACAAGCCGCAGCAGAAGAAGCAAAAGCAGATTTAAGACGGCTCATTGAAGAATTTGAGCGTGTAACTGCGATGCTGGAACAGATTGAAAGGGACATCGAAGTACTGCTTTCAGAGATTCCTATGGCGCAGCAACTTCGTACCATAAAGGGACTTGGAAAGATCTTCACGGCGGCTATTTTAGCTGGTACTGGGGACCTAAGGCAGTATGCGCATGGACGTCAGGTAATGCGTAAGGCTGGTCTGAATCTGGCTGAAAGTTCATCTGGAAGGCGGAAAGGTCAAATTGTTCTCTCAAAGCGAGGAGACTCTGCCTTACGAAAATATCTCTATCTTGCAACTGTTCAACTCGTGTGGAATAACCCTGTTTTCCGCCATCTGCATGAGCATAATGTGCAAGAAAAGAAAATGAAAAAGCAGCAATCCATATTTAAGCTCATAGGAAAGCTGGCAAGAGTTCTAGTTGGTATTGTTCAACGAGGAGAAAAGTTCACGCCAGAAAAAACCGTCTTGACCTGGTCAGAAGCAGCTTAAATTAAGAAGTAATCACGTATATTGACTCATTCGCGGGATTTCACAAAGAAAGCACGGAGGACCGAATTCGTCTCCCTTAAGGGCTATGACCCATCCGCTAAACGCTATCGGTCTCCACACCTTGGACAGGTATAACGAAGGAATGTAAGGGCATTGACCCGTTGAGTTGTGGGAGGGTGAACCTCCAAGGATTGTGTGGGGTATGCGTGCAGTAGAAACAGTCTGGGGAATATTTTCCTGAGTCTTCCTCTATTTCCGCATGCCCAGCCAACCACCTCATGCGGCATCGTCTGCGTTGTTTCCTGAGATGGACATGATCCAAGGTGACGAAATCCTGCGAATGAGTGAGTATATGTGAGATAAACCATTAAAAACGAGGGATGGGAGACGTTAGTTCAGCAACACGACGGCAGCCGGCGCATTACGTCTGGTTGCTTTTTTTATTAAGCTAAAGGGCAGATTAACATGGCAACTGACTTACAAAACTTTACACAAACGCTTTATTGCGATAATATATTAGAGAAGTAAAGCGATAAAGGATTTGGTCTGTATAATCGACTTCACTTAGACAGCAATGTCAAAAAACAAAACCTATTTTGAAGGGAGTTTCTTATGGTGAGAGAAGCATTAATTAACAGAAAAACAAAAGAAACAGAAATTAAACTGGAGCTAAATCTCGATGAATATACTGAAGGCAAAATCAACACTGGAATTGGATTCTTTAACCATATGCTCACGCTATTTGCTTTTAGGGCAGGAATAAAATTAAATGTGGATTGCAAAGGTGATTTAGAGATAGATGGGCATCACACGGTTGAGGACATTGGAATATGCTTGGGACAAGCAATCAAAAAGGCTATAGGAGATAAAAAAGGAATAAACCGTTATGGTAGTTCGCGTATACCTATGGACGAGAGCTTAGCATTAGTGGATTTGAGTATATCTAATCGCTCTTTTTTAGTGTTTAACGTGGAAATGCCTTCAGCTCGAGTAGGCGAGTTTGAAACTGAATTAACGGAAGAGTTTTTTGTCGCAGTAGCGAATAATAGCGGGATAACCATTCACATCAATTTGGAATACGGCAAAAATACACATCATATAAATGAGGCGATTTTCGTGGCATTCGGCGATGCGTTGAAGAAAGCAATTAGGATAACAAGCGATATTATTCCATCTACGAAGGGTACGTTATCTTTATGAACAATATATCTATAGATGTTTAGTGTGTTAAAAATATATAGGGTATGATTTTGTGACATCTGATGATTACGCTAACGATGAACGTTAATTCAAACGATATAGGGAGCAGTTTGCCTAGCGGCAGCTGCTCTATTTTTATAAAGCTAATGGGCAAGATAGTTCCAATATATGGTATTATTAGAGATGACATAATACTATGGTGGATGTTTAAATTAGCAAGGGAAAATCTTTATAAGTTAGGTTTTAGATAAGATAAATTATAATATACACATCAGAGAAACCATCATATCTATGATAAAAACAGGAGAAAATATGGATGCTAGTTAACAAACGATTAGAATTAATACGCAGAAAAATATCCTTAATGGAAGCCAAAAAAATTTTGGAAAACTTTCAAACCATGAACTTAATAAATGTAGAAGATACTAATTCAATATGGGTAGAGGGATTTCAGCCCTTGTTAAGAGAAACCCGAAAATACGAATCTGTTCCTACTAACAGTATTAATAAGGATCAAGAAGTGGATTTTCTTGAATGGATTAAAGAACAATTAACATTTTTGAAAGATATAAATGAATGGCTTATTGCTGTACCTAATGTTAATGATCCTGTTTGGGCAAGCGTATTGGTAAATGACAGCAGCGCGGCTATTACTGAACTTTGGACTAAATCGGAAAATCATGAATTTGTAATAGCTATTAAGTCAATCAAACAAATTGCTGTAATCTATAATGAAGAACATGTATTCGAGGTTCATGTAAAAAAATAAAAGAAATTGAATGACGATTTAAAGAGGAACTTTACCTGATATGAAAAAGGGAGGACCTGAATAGTATGGGCCCAAATGATGTATTCACAAAAGAAGATTTTGTGAAATTCCTAAATACCTTGAGACATGATTTAACTTATAATGCTGATAGCTGGGAGAACCAAACACTTGAAGATTTTTTGGAAGCTATGGAAGCATGGCTAACAGATTCAGAATCCGTTACTAATACTCCAAGCTGGAATATATTTGCAACCTCATTATTAGCCGGGAAAGCATACGAATGAGCAATTTAACTTAAGTACTATCTGGAACACAATCCTATGAGACCATAAGCACAGGTTAATAAGCTCTAACGGGACACGTAGCTCAAAACAAACACTAACACAGTTGCCGACAAGAATCGGTAGTTTTTTCTTATTGAAGTAATGAGCATTTAAGGATAAGAAAATTACCGTCCACGTTTAATACCTAAGGAGGATAAAGAAAGTGGATGTATTAGTATGGATTCAGAATTGGTTTGAGCAGAACTGCAATGGAGATTGGGAGCATTTATATGGTATCAAAATTGAGACAGTTGATAATCCAGGGTGGTCAGTAGAAATTAATTTGTCGGATACTTACTTAGAGAAAAAACGTTTTAATTCTATAGAAGTTAATACAGAAGAGGATGATTGGTTCTTCTGTATTGTTAGAGATGGAGTATTTACTGGTGCTGGTGGGGTTAAGAACCTAAGTGAGATATTGAACATTTTTAAACAATGGGCATCAGATAATGAGGAAACTCGTTAAGCTAACTGGGAACGTTAGTTCCAGAAGGAGTTCTTCATCGTGGCAGTTGCTCCTTTGCTCGTTAAAGTAACGAGGTAGTAGAACTTAAAGCTAACTATTTACCTTCTGAAGAAAAATGGAGATATTTCGTTACTAGATGGAGGATAACCTTTGATCATAGAAAGAACTGAGGTTAAAGTAGGTACATTACAACTAACTGTAGTGCATTTGAAGCAAAAAGATATCGGAATCACTGTGAGAGAAGAGTTAGGGCATTTTTTACTAATTGATGCAAATGATTCTCCAGAAATGTTTTTGATGTCTAGTTTATTCAAGCATGTAAATGACACAAATGATGTAGTTTTTCTTCAACGCGAAAATCAGTTTAATGCTGATCTTGTTATTTTTAATGGAGCAGTTAACCCATTGGGGAGAAAAATGATTAAGGAAATAAAATCAATTATTAATCATAATAAGCCAAGAAAATTCGAGTTAGCAGTGATTAGGAATCACGATGAAGCAATATGGGATAAATGGGAGAGCTGGAAGTATGAGAAACAACTGAAAATACATGCTGATAGTCATTTAGCTATGTTGAACACATCTAAACTGGGTTTTGAATTTGTTGATGCATAAATGTGCTTATTTAGCTGTTTCTTTTATTGGGCATTCACATTTTGACTGGTACTCAACGACTGACTCAATTGAACTTATTGTCAGAAATATAGCTCAAAATGATTGAGTTAACGGGGAACTATAGTTCAATCAATAAGGCTGCAGCAGATCAGAGGATCCGCTGCAGCCTTATTGAAGTAAAGGGCAGCATTCCTATTATGAAGAAATACGAGATTTGAGAAACAAAAAGACTCCTTGGTATGATGTATGTGGGTCCCAGATGCTGGCCAGCGACCGGATCCAAATACAAACCAAGGAGAGTACAAAATGAATTCTACTCAAAATGAACGCATTAATCAAATCACTTCTTCTACATTAATTGTCGGTGTCGACATCGCAAAATTCAAACATGTGGCCCGAGCACAAGACTACCGCGGAGTTGAACTCGGGAGGACAATTACGTTTGAAAATAACCGAGAGGGCTTTGAATTGTTCGTTTGCTGGTTTCATAAGATTGCAACGGAGCAAGGGTTTAAGGATGTCGTAGTTGGCATGGAACCGACTGGCCATTACTGGCTGAATCTCGCGTATTTCCTACGAGAACAACAAGTTTTATGCGTCGTGGTTAATCCGTTACACGTGAAGAAAAGCAAAGAATTGGATGACAATTCGCCGACCAAGAACGACATTAAAGATGCCAAAGTCATCGCACAGCTCGTCAAAGACGGAAGATACGCCGTACCTAATCTGCCCCAAGGCATCTATGCCGAACTAAGGGAAGCGATGAAAATTCGCGATCATCTGTCGACCGACCTGCGTGTGGTGCAAGGCCGCGTTCATAATTGGTTGGATCGGTACTTTCCTGAGTTTCTCACGGTGTTTAAGGATTGGGAATGCAAGTCTGCACGCCAGATGCTCGGTCTTTGTTTGTTGCCGCATGAGCTGGTTACTCAGTCAGAGGAATCTCTGCTGAGGCATCTCAGAGAAGTTGCCAAACGAGGTCTGGGAATAGAACGTATGAGATGTCTGAAAGCAGCAGCAAGCCGTTCCGTTGGCATACGAGAAGGTACAGAACTAGCAAGAATCGAGCTCAAGCTGCTATTAACACAATATGAATTGCTTGAAAGTAAGTTTGAAGAGCTAGAGGCAAAGCTGGATGAGCTCCTGGAGCAAATCCCTCATGTGAAGAAATTAATGGCCATTAAAGGCATAGGCCGAGATAGCATAGCTGGATTTCTGGCTGAAGTTGGCGACATTGAGCGTTACCGTCATCCTAAGCAAATCATAAGGCTGGCAGGATTGAACTTAAAAGAAAACACGTCCGGTAAACACAAGGGGCAGACAAAGATCACCAAGCGTGGTCGAAAGCGATTACGGGCACTGCTATTTCGTGTCATGATGCCACTAGTGGCAAAGAATCGTGCTTTTAAGGAATTGCATCAGTACTACACAAAACGGCCAACCAACCCGTTGAAAAAAATGCAGTCGCTCATTGCGCTTTGCGGTAAGCTGATTCGAATTCTCTTTTGTGTCTTGAAGAAGGGACGTCAGTTTAGTGAAGAAAGGATGTTACAGGATATCCCGCGATTTAAGGTAGTGTCGTTAGCAGCTTAGATTCACGTTTTTCATAGAAGACGGACGCAAATACAAAGTTACAGACAAATGAAGCACGGATGAGTCGGAACAAAACTAACATACGGACGAAGATCCTGTCGGGCAGCATATCCGACCTCCACCTCATGGACAGGTTGAATGAAGGAATGTGGGAGCGTAGACTCTGTGAGACATGGGAGGGTTGACCGCCATGAGCCTAAGATATTCAAACAAATGTTTACGAAAAATGGGAAATCAGGCTATAATTGATTTATCTCAATAAAGCAGTAACTTGTTAGAGTAATAAAGTATGGGGTGATGTATGTGATTGAAGTTGTTATATTTGATTTTGATGGTTTGATACGAGATACAGAAACATTTGAATTTTTTTCATTTCAAGAAGTCTTTAGACTACATGATATTGAACTCCCGTTAGAATTATATAGCAAAAGAATAGGCGGTCATATGAATGCCTTTGACCCGTATTCCTATTTGCAAGATTGTATTGGGAGACCAATCAATCGTGAAGAATTGAGAATGTTAAGAAGACAAAAATACGACATGTTGATTCAAAATGAAAAAGAGCGTCCAGGTGTTGTGAATTATTTAAATTCAGCAAAAAACCTGGGTTTGAAAATTGGACTAGCCTCTAGTGCTCCCTATGATTGGGTTATGCCGAATTTAGAAGAATTAAATCTTGTTGGATATTTTGACTGTATCCGAACTCACGAAGATGTTAAAAATGTGAAGCCAGACCCAGAGCTTTATTTAAATGTATTAGATTATTTTGGCGTTAACTCACAAAATGCCATAGCTTTTGAAGATTCCCCGAACGGGGCTAAAGCCGCAAGAGCAGCAGGAATGCACACCGTCATTGTTCCGAATGAACTAACCAAAGGTTTATTCTTCGATGATTACAGTATGTTAGAACTTGAGTTTGAACGGTTAATACAAACTTTAAATTCCTAATTAGATTAGGTCGCCATTCAGCTAACAGGGAACGTTAGTTCAGCCATCCAGGAGCAGTTTGTCACAACGGCAGCTGCTCTATTTTTATTCAGCTAAAGGGCAGGGTAGTTCCAATATCTGGTTGAATAACTTATAAGAATTACACTTGCTACCGGCTTTTCATTTCTAAGGAGGTTGTTAACATGGATGACATGCTTAGAGAAACTATTGAAAACTATGCTAAAAATAAGTTGTCTGAAAATCAAATGGTCGACATGTTTCAACGATTAAATCTTGAGGAATCGTTTGCTGTCCGTGAGAGATATATAAAGCATTTTTCAAAAAATCAGCAGCAGCTTATAGACTACAGGAACGACCAGGAATCGTCCGTTCAATTATGGAATACTTTTGATAGCCCCGCAAAGTTGATCGATGTTAACCAAATGATCAATGCATTTCCTTTATCTAGTAACTTGTACATGTTTTTCGATTACGATTACCGGAACCAATCTAACGACACCATATAAAACCTTGTATAATATGAGTTTACATCGTTTTACTGACATATGTATAAAATACGGGTTTTGTGAAAAAGTAGTATCAAATAAGACCAGGATAAAAGTGCTTCTGGTCAATTTGGTTGATTTTGCTCTTTTTCGTTGATTTTGCTTTAAGCTCTCATATTCGCATTCATGCTTCATTATGTTGCTTCAATTTCATTTCTCTTGCTGTTTAAATCTAATTTCGCGGTTCACAGTTTCACATTTTAATGATTATCAGATTAGCTGATCTGCAGCTAATTCTACAGTTGATCATTTGTACAGCTGATTTCATGGATTGCACGAATTTCAATCAGCTGGTTAATCGGTTAATTCATTTTAATTTTTTTTCGGCTGATGAATCTTAATTCCAATCCGTAGTAAATTCTTTACCATGATCATAACGAATTATTCTTTACACAGTTATCTTAAACAAACTTATTTAAGCTCATTAATCTTTTTCATACAAAAAACCAAGCAAATCATACTCAATTTGCCTGGTTTTTCATTATTAATGAAAGCGTTTACACATATTATTCATTCCTTTAACTCTCCATATAAGCCTCCGCGGCCGCTGCTAGATAATAAGCCAATCCTGTTTGCTGGCCTTCCAGCATGGCAAGGTGAAAATCATCGCTTAAGAAAAATCGAGTTTGCACAACATAATCTTCGGCCGAAATAGAATGACCGTGCTCTTTCATAAAAGCAAGGTGATTACTAATAAGAGTTCTAACCCTGCTATCATGATGCTTGACACCACTTTTCAAGCAATCCGCTATTTCATTCATGAAAGTCATAGCTTCTAGAGCTTGCTCATTCATACTTGGTACTTCCGCTTCCTTGATCTCGAACGGCTCGATGCCGTAGGTCTCCTGCAAATGATTATTATGATCGCGCAGTGCTTCGTTCCATTGTTCCTCGTTATGAAAGCCGGCAAATAATTGTTTATTGTCCATGGGTATTCCTTTCTTTATCGCACTGATGGAGGCATCTATGGTTTGTAAGATCGTATCCAGTCTCTGAGCCCGACCAATAAGTAAGTCCTGTTGCTGCTGAAGAATAGTCAGCCTATCGAGATCTGAACCTAATAATTCTTTTATCTGATCTAGTGAGATCTCTAACTCTCGGTAAAAGAGAATTTCCTGCAGCCTTTCCAGTTCTTTCATTCCATACAATCGATACCCGGCATCGCTGATTTCATAAGGCATAAGCAATCCGATTTTGTGATAATGATGCAGCGTCTTGATCGTCACATGAGACATTTCTGAGACATCTTTTACCGTATAAAACATAAATCCTCCTCCTAAATGATCTTGTTCGGAATATTCGTACCGGCCGGTCACATATTGAAGTTTATAGTCTCCCCTAAGGGGAGAGTCAATCCTCCTCTATAAAAACTTGGGCTGCGCTCGTTAAACTTATATATTTTCCAATCCATCATGTTTTTCGCCGTGTTTTAACCGTCCATCTTCGGCTTTGGGTGATTATGGCAATCCATTCAGCAGCGACATTGCTGCCTGGATGACTTAAAAAACCGGATCGATCTCTCACAAGAGAATCGATCCGGTTTTATCATCTATTTTATTTTATTGCCTTCCCATAACTTGAGCTGCAGCATCAGCCTTCTTCCTGCTGACAAAGACCCTTCGATAGAGAAGCAGAATTCCGACATGGATAATGGCCAAGACCAGATACAGATTACTAAAAACGTAGGAAGCTTCGTTCGAATGCCATGGAATCCAGCTCACATCTGCGCCATCATCCATGATTTTTCCATAGATCCCCGTTGATATCGCCCCCGCGAGGAAGTTACATAGCGTCATAAGCCCCATCCCAACGCCAATCTGATCCTTCGGAATGCTGCGCGAGATTGTATTCGAGAGTGCAATCTGCATGAACATTTGGCCAACATTGCCAAGGGTGAAAATAAAACCGATTATAACAGCCGGACTTCCTATGAATAACGATAACAAAAGGAAACAGCTGAAAAGTAACAGAGAAGCTGTATGGTACACAAAAGAATTACCCTTTGTATCTGCCAATTTGCCGACTTTTCGGCCGAGATAAGCAGATACGCAAGCACCAGGTACCATGACGAAACCGACCCATCCTGGCTCTAACTGATTAATATCCGACAATAACTGAGGCGTCAGGAAAGGCAAGGCATAACTGACACTCATCACAAGCGCCGCGATTGTTAATCCCGTTAAATAAACACGATCTTTCATGAGTGCCCTTGAAACAAATGGATCAGAAGCCATCCGAATCCGCAGAGAGAAGCCTAAGAGCAACAACGCGCTTCCGGCTCCCAGCCACCTATTACTTTGTGTAATGGCAAGAAGCAGCAAAGCTACTGTACCCGCCAGAAGACCTCCACCAAGCCAATCGATGCTTCCTCCTGCTCTAATTTCCGTGTTGAGATATTTTCGATAATACGGCAGCGTAATCAGAATAAGTAAAGGTATAGCGAACAACCACCGCCAATGAACAAACGATACGAGCAGCGAAGACACGATTGGACCAACGGCATTTCCTAGTGCTAGTCCGGTGGCCGAGATTCCAAGCGCATGACCTCTTCTCTCTGGTGGAAAGAAGCGGACAGGAATTAACATGGCTAAAGCCGGGATGACAGCCGCTCCGACTGCTTGCAGGATTCTTGCCATCAGCACAAATGCGTAGGATCCAGCGAACAACCCAAGTAATGAGCCGGATGCGAATACGAGTAATCCGAAGGTAATCAGATTTTTGGCTTGATAACGGTCAAGCAGCTTGCCGTAGAGCACAGAGCCAACTGCGTATATAAGCAAGTATGAGGTGGATACCCAACTGACCTGAGCAACTGACAGGTCATAGTCCACTCGAATCTCCGGAAGAACGATATTGAACACCGTAGCGCTCATCGAGGACAGAATCAATGTGAACGCAAGAAGTTTAATTAATAGGTTCCCATTCAGAGGTTGAGTGGAATCCGTTTGTTCGACAGCCATAGTGATCTCCCTCCTATTTATCTTTACACTTACCAATATACCCCTCCGAATCGATAAATGATAATATATATTTATGTATGTTATTATATACTCAGGTATATGGAAAAAGTTCAATATAAGGCTTGGAGGCCGATATTATGGAACTGCTGCAGCTTCAATATTTTCGCACGGTTGCCAGACATGAGCACATGACAAGAGCAGCCGAGGAGCTTCGAATCGCGCAGCCAGCGCTTAGTAAGACAATCTCTCGTCTCGAAGAGGATGTTGGTGTCCCTTTGTTTGATCGGCAAAACCGGCAGATCCGCTTGAATCGATTCGGCCGAGCATTCCTGCAGCAGGTTGAGATTGCACTGGGAGCTCTTGATGAAGGACGGCGCGAATTGGTGGATATGTTAGACACGGAGCAAGGAACCATAAGACTTGCCACACCAACGCTTAGTCGTCTCTCCTCCTCTATAAGCGAATTCCGTAAGGTTAATCCAGAGATCCTGTTTCGCGTGGTTCAGATCCCTCCTGCAGCTTCTAACGATATGATCTCTCTTCTAGAGCGCGGCGATGTTGATCTCTGCTTCATTGCTGCTTCCTTGAATCAATCCTGGATTCGAGAACAAATCGTATTGAAGGCAGAAGTTAACCTTGCCGTTCCAATGACACATCGATTAGCTGGAAGAGAAAATATCACATTAGCCGAAGCTGCGAATGAAGCTTTTATCGAATATCATACCGAGCATCCTTTCCGTCATATCAATAATGCTTATTGCGATGCTGCTGGTATCACTAGGAATGTTATTTGCGAAGTGGATGAGCCATCGGCTTTATGGAGCTTAGTACAAGCGGGACTCGGGGTTGCCTTCGTTCCTCATAACACAAACGAAGATCCGAACGTTAAGCTGCTCAGTATTGAGTCGCCATTCTGTGAACGCGAGTTCTCAATCGCCTGGAATGAGAAGCGATATTTGCCTCGAGCAGCTAAGCAGTACTTGGAGTTCTTAGGCTCTTATTTTCATCCCGAATCAAAATAAATAAAAAATCGGATCGAACTCCTGAGAGTATCGATCCGGTATATCTATCATTAGCTTCTTCGCCTGCGCCAGCCAAACACACGAACATGAATAATAGCTTTTGTCGACCAATGGGCTAGAATATGAAGGGCAATAAACACCAGAACCAGCGGCTTAAAGAGCAGCCAGCAAACCGCCCACCCGACAAAAATTTGCCAAGGCTTCATTTTACGGAATAATTTATTAGGCCATAAACAGATCCGATAGAGTAAAAATTGATGCTGAAGCGACTCCAAATATTCATTCTGATACTGCTTGTCATCGGGATTTAAACGTACCGCACTACGCATATACGTCTCTTGAAGCTTATAATCACCACGTCTAGCTGCTGCCCAGGCTAGATACATCAGAACATCGGGCTGCTCGGCATCATAGCGGATAGCCTGACGGTCCAGCTCTTTGGATACCTCATCATTGCCTAACAAAGCTTCAATGTAACAAAGAATAGCCAGATAAATCGGCTTCTCCGGCTCGAGATCCAGTGCGATCTCCATTTGTGCTTTGGCATGAGCATGCTTGCCTTTTTTCACATGCTGGTTTGCCTTCAAGAAGTAATAATGAGCTTCATAAGGGTCAATCCGCAGCGCTTCTGATACGGCTTCGTTAAATGCCGTTTCGTTATCTGCTTCATAATAAGCCGAGACACGGACATACCATCCCAGATGATTCTCAGGATCTCTTCTCAAAGCTTCATTCACCCAATGTATCGCTTTCTCCTTATCACCCATAAGTAAGAAAATCTGACCGTATAAGGCATAAGGATCCGGATCATGAGGGTCTTCACGTAACAGCTTTTCCGTCTCAACAAGTGCTTCCTTATATCGCTTCCAATAAATCAGCTGATAGATAGACGTATATGCTGTCGCAGACGATGGGGTTATCGTATCTTCTGTATCTTCCACAAGACAGTCCTCCCGCCTATAAAACTATTTGATACCATGCTTCTTCGCATAATCAAGTACGATCTGATAATCACCATTCACATCACTGAATGTGGCATAGTTTCTTGCTGTAGAGAACCATTCTACCGTCGTGGCCTTCCGGCCTTTAATAGACTTCCTCAGATCATCCTGCGTGATCGGCTGAATCTCTCCAGTCTCGAATGTACGCTCCATAGCCGAATCAACGGCATCTGCCACAACCTGCTCGAGGTCCGCGCCCGAGAATAGCTTTGTCTCGCCAGCCAGCTTAGATAGATTTAAACTATTAGTAGGCTTACCCGCAAGCTTCAACTGCAGAATGGTATTCCGTTCTTCCTCTTCTGGAGGTGGTACGAACACGAGATGGTTGAACCGTCCTGGCCGCCGCAAAGCGGAATCCAGATACCATGGTGTATTCGTCGCACCGATGACAAACACATTATCATTTGCAGACTGCAGCCCATCAAGCTCCGTAAGAAGCTGATTGACGAGCATCCGCTCATGATGCTGCCTCATCTGATGACGGCTTCCCCCCATCGCATCAAGCTCATCAATAAAGATCACGCATGGCTTGTTGTCCCGGGCCTTCTGGAATACATCATGCAAATTATGCTCGCTTTGTCCAACATACATCGATAGGATTGCCTGCAGCTCAATATGAATAAAATTCGCGTCAATTTCTCCAGCAACAGCACGCGCTAAGAATGTTTTCCCACATCCTGGAGGTCCAAACAGCAGCAAGCTTCCGCCGGCTTCCTTGCCATACGCCTTAAAGATTTCCGGCTGCTTCAGCGGAAGAATGAAGTTCATACGAATCTTCTTTTTCACATCTTCCAGCCCGCCAACATCCTCGAAGGTTTCCTTTGGCTTTTCCGATTCGATCAAGGACTGATCATCTTTGTTAAACTGAATAAGCTTCAATTTATTACGTCGTCTTTCCGCTAACTCATCCTGATCAAAATCCGACATATCGATTCCTCCTCAACCACGCTATAACGAAAATTTTATCATGTTTATGCGATAATTTGTTTTATTTTCTGGTTAAGCAGTGTGAAAGCTTGTCCCAGCTGCTCCTTCGGAATATCTGCATAGCGGTCCCCAAGACTTACTTCATAGTACGAACTACCTTCTCCAAAATCCCGCACATTGCCGGTCAAGCCAACTCCCGTTTCTTCAAACACCGGGATGAGAAGCTTTTCGAACGATTCCTTTGGCAGCTCAATATGCACATGGAACATATTCGACACCGGAACAACGGGTCTCGTCGTAATCCCATCGCAGTCATTGTACATTGCAGCCAGTTCAATCGCATCGTGATAGTACTGCTCCATCTTCGGCAGCCGCTCATCAAAGGCTTGGTCTGCACTTATAATATAAGGGTAAAGACTGATCAGATCCCCGCCTTGGCGCCGTTTCCAGATCTTCGATTGAGTCATGAACGCTTCCTCGCCAGCAAGAATAGCCCCTGCGATACCACCGATTCCTTTGTAAAAGGAAACATATACGCTGTCAAACAAGCTGCAGATTTCTGCTGCGGTTTTCCCGTAATACGGCAATATCTCATACAATCTAGCTCCGTCAAGATGCAGCTTAATGCCTTTCGCTTTGCAATGTGCAGCAATCGCTTCAAGCTCCTCATAAGCAGGCAATTGACCGCCAATCTCCCGTTGAGGCAGCTCAAGCAAGAGACATGCGATATCTTCCTTCATTTGCAGCACATCTTCGAGCGTAATTAAGCTATTCTTATCTGCAAGAAGCACCGGCTCGATCTGATGCAGCTCTCTCAAGCCATTCTGTTCATGGATCTCCAAATGACACAAAGGATGATAGGCAATCTTACGAATCCCTTTCTCATCACACCACATACGAAGAGCAATTTGCTGTGCCATTGTGCCGCTTGGGAAAAATACCGCCGAAGGCTTGCCCAGATATGCTGCTATTTTGGCCTGGAAATCCTCAATGACTTTCCCTGTGCCATATATATCGCTATCGATTGTGCCATCTAGTTCATCGAAGGCATCCTTCAATACTTGAATATCTCGTTTACCATGTCCTACAACCGGGTAAGTCGTTTTGTTAAAGGCTTCTAGAAGTGTGTTTACCAATTTAATTTCCTACCTTCATAATCTACATATTCGCATTCCATAACGTCTGTTGTCAGTGCTGTAAGTATAACGTTCGTAATACCAGCTGCGGATTGTGCCGGTGTGAGCTCAGCAGCCTCATCAAGCTTCCCTTGCATATGAGTCTTCACCCAGCCCGGATGAATAACAAGCACACGTCCGCCATGCGGCTTCAGGCCATTATGAATGAGCTTCGACTGCATATTAACGGCAGCTTTGGACATACAGTACGCATACCAGGCATCACGCCAGCAATCGGCAATACTTCCTGCTTCCGATGAAATATTGGCAATCAGCTTCGAGTCACTTTGCAGCAGCAGTGGCGTGAAAGCTTGGCTCATACGCAGGCTGCCTAAGGCATTGACATTAAAGACATTCAGCATTTCTTCATACTGAAGCTCATCAAGAATGGTATTTCTAATATCTCCCAATATCGCTGCGTTATTTATAAGAACATCCAGTTTATCCGTCAAGGATGCCACCACATCATAAGCTTGCTTCACACTAGCCTCATTCGACACATCCAGAGGAAAGATGGTAAGACGATCTCCAAATTCCTGCTGAAGTTCCTGTAATCCAGAGCTTTCGGAATATTGTCCAGCGAATACCTGGTGTCCACCTCTTAGCCATTCCGCAGTCAGAGCAAGACCAACCCCGCGGTCCGCACCAGTTACAACGATCGCTTTGCTCATCTATTTCCCATTCCCCTCTCTCCAATGCACCTCACATCATTTTAACATGAAATCGATTACGAAGCATCGCAGCACAAAAAGACCGTTGTCTGGTTGGACAACGGCCTCTCCTCTGTTACTCGTCTTCCTCTTCTTTACTTTCAGGCTCTGAAGCCTCGAAAGAATTCTCTGCCTCCGCTTCATGGGCAGCGGCAATCTTGAGCCGGTACAGCTCGCGATAATTTTGCAGCAGAGTCGTTTCCTGCTCATGAATAAGTGCGGTAAGCTGCTCGATTCGCATTTCAAGATACAAGCCTTGTTCCACAATCTCTTCATCTTCAATCGAAGGCTCGTAGATTAGTGTTTTACTGCAGCCAAAGGTTGATTCTGCCCAATGATTAGCATCTTCCTTACTGCTATGCTTATAAACTTCTACATACGTTTCAAATAACGCATTAACGGCTTTTCTACAGTCCCAGCCTAGAATCACTAGACTTTCCTTGGCTTTGTTCACCGCAAGCATAAGCTGGAAGTCATTGAGCTTACCCCGTTCAGCTTCTACTCGGTCAATCTCCGCTACGAATGTCGGATATGCGCGGCAAAATAATGCGGCAGCAGCGAAAAATTCCTCTTGCGGAATGTTCGTATCATCCTTCAGCGATTTGGAACCTTGCTCCATTTTGTCGTCATTCCCCTCTTGCCATACTTACTACTCCGGATTTACAACCCGATTCTAAAAGTATATGTAACAACGGGGTTTGAATCAAGCATTGACTCGATATGACATTACAATCGGATTCGTTTATAATAGACAAGATCGATGTACATAGAAAGCTGGTGCCCTCGTATGAATGGAAAAAGAGCCGTATATATAGTAATTGGAGTATGTATCGCCATGGCCATCTTCGTTTATTGCTGTATCCAATATGTAGTTAATGCGCAATCAAGCTGATTGCGCATTTTTTGTTGCGGCTTTATTAATCCCAAGGATGGGAAACCGTTAAATAATCAGCAAATTTCTTACTTTCCTCACGACGGATCCGTCGCATCTCTGCGCGGTGAGGCGCTGTCTCATGCAGCTTAATTTCTTCTTCCGATTCCGGAATAACCTGCGGCACCGGAACGGGCCGATTATCCTGATCAAGGGCAACAAAAGTTAGGAACGAAGTTGCTGCCACTACGCGCTCTCCGCTTAACAAATCTTCTTTAATGACCTTAACAAATACTTCTACGGAAGTTCGGCCAGTCCAAGTCACGAAGGACACCAGACACACCGAATCCGAAGGCCGGATCGGGGACAAGAAATCGACGGAGTCGGTTGAAGCCGTAACAACCGTTTTCCGGCAGTGCTTGGTTGCTGCAATTGAGGCAATATCATCAATATAAGCCATCAGCTTACCGCCGAATAAAGTATTGTGATTGTTCACATCCGTAGGAAAAATCCTTGCTGTCTTATAACATCTGGATGCGCGAGAATAACGTTCTTCCATGTGACCCACCCTTTTCTAATATTGTATATGTAGTATGCTATCCTCTATATTTTCTATAATCTATTCCAAGTCGCAGAGAGGCTGAATTGACAAGTCGGTCTGCAGCAAGCTGTGTACGGAAGGCAAGCTGTTCCTCATCGATACCGACCAGCCTTCCATCCTCAACGACTACACGGCCGCCAACAATCGTCATATCGGCTTGTGTAGCCCCAACCGTTAAAGGCAGCGCTGCATCATCGAATAAAGCGCCTGCAAACCCCAACTTTCTCGAATCAAGCATAAATAAATCTGCTGCTTTTCCTACCTCAAGGGAACCGATATCATTCTCCCAGCCAAGCACACGTGCCGAACCGCGAGTAGCAAGAGATAAAGTCTCATTGGTTGTAAGGCCACGCCTCTGCAATTCATGCTTATGAAGCAAATAGGCCATCCGCAGATCCCACAGCATATTAGAAGCATCATTGGATGCCGAACCGTCAACACCAATCCCAACCTTTACGCCTGCATCAAGCAGCTTACGGATTGGTATGGCGCCTGAGGACAGCTTCATATTGCTGGATGGACAATGGGCTACGCCGCAGCCGCAAGCTCCCATACGATGAATCTCGCTGTCATTAAACCATATGCCATGTGCATACCAGACATCATCCCCAACCCAGCCTGTCTGCTCCATATATTCAAGTGGTCGAACGCCTAGCTTCTCGAGGCAGAATTGCTCTTCATCCATCGTCTCCGCGAGATGGGTATGCATTCTAACCCCGTAACACCGCGCAAGTTCCGAAGATTCCTTCAGCAAGTCTCGGGAAACAGAGAACGGCGAGCACGGCGCTACACCAACACGCAGCATGGAGAAACGATCCGCATTATGATATCGCTCGATAACGCGCTGGGTATCGCGCAAGATAACCGATTCGGTCTGGGTCACTTCATCAGGCGGCAAGCCGCCTTTGGATCGGCCAAGACTCATCGAGCCTCTTGTCGGGAAGAACCGCATACCAAGCTCAGAAGCTGCCCGAATCTCTTCGTCCAGCAAGTGCTCGGAAACCCCATTTGGGAAAACATAAAAGTGATCCGATGACGTTGTACAACCACTCTTGAGCAGCTCTCCAAGCCCTGTCATAGCACTCAGGTAGACATCCTCCGGCTCCAGATGGCGCCAAATCTCATATAACGTCAGGAGCCAGTCAAATAACGAGCAGTCCTGCGCCAGCGGAATGTTCCGGGTTAGGGTTTGATACAAGTGATGATGCGTATTAATTAGGCCCGGATAAACAATTTTATGCTTGGCATCTATAACGCGATCCGCTGTCTCATAAGGCAGATCCTCACCGATTGCGACGATTTCCTGTCCTACAGCATAGAGACTACCATTACGAATGACACGGTTCTCGCCATCCATGGTGACAATGCTGCGGGCATTCTTAATTAGTAATGTACTCATGGTTGTAAGAACACGGACAGCATTTGCCGCAATGCACGATCCTCCTCCACATCTAAGCAGAATGTAATCTCACGTCCAACCTTCGGATTCACTCTTCGATCTGTAATGATCATACCAGCCGTATGTCCTTGTCCGCAGTCAATGTCAGCATGCAATTCACGTGTAGTTACGAGAGATGGATTTACGGCAACTAGTACAGCCAGTGGATCATGCATCGGACATTCGCCAAGGTATTGATTCGATTCCAGATAGAAATCGAAATAACGCTCCAACGCCACATGCAGAAAATCGACAATGGGCTGCTTCTGAGCCGGAGCTAACCGGCGTAATTGATCAAGATGACTGCGAGACAATCGAACTTTCAGCGTAACATCCAGGCCAACGATCGTAAGTGGAACCTCCGAGCGGAACACCTGTGCAGCTGCTTCAGGGTCACCCCATAAATTTGCTTCACTAACCGGTGTAACATTGCCTGGAGCAAAGACAGTACCACCCATTACAACAACCTTCTTAATCTTGCTCGCGATCGCTGGATCTAGTGTCAAAGCCAATGCCAAATTCGTCATTCTGCCTACCGTTACAACGACAAGCTCACCTGGCAATTCGTATGCCTTGCGGACAATAAACTCGGCTGCCGATTCCTTGACAGGCTGCTGCTCAGATGGTGGAATCTCGGCGTCACCAATCCCATTATGTCCGTGTATGTGTGGAACAGGCCCTGCGTATTCTCGTTTCAACGGGCCAGCCGCTCCTGCTGCTACCGGAACTTCATAGCCGCAATTCGCTAGCTTGATAAGCCGAAGCGTGTTCTCCGTAGCTTGTCCTACATCAATATTACCAAAGCCTGTAGTCAATCCTTCGACATGAATGTCTGGTGACAGCAAAGCATACAGAATCGCCAATGCATCGTCGATTCCTGTGTCTACATCAAGTATAATGTGCGTTTTCTCGCTCATCGGCTATTCCTCCTATCCAAATATACCTATATTGTAAACCAATTAGCCAAGCTTTGCTTTTGATTAGGCCAGGATTCGTTCTTATACCTAAAAAATAGCCGTTCTCTTGTGATCAGTGTCTAATTCTTCCGATACAAAAGAGCCAAGACTTATCAAGAAGTCCTGGCTCTTCAGCATTTACATTACTATTTATATTTATAGAATCGTCTTTTTCGCTGCCTTACATACATGATTCGACCAGACATCAGCATGAATACTAACATGATGGACCATGTAATCGTAACCCCCATATGCCAGCCGGATGATTCTGCTCTTTGTTCGCCGGTATTTGTCGTGCCCGTTTTCGTAACTGACGCAATCTGCACTTCCGCCTGATCGGCAAGAGGCACGATTGGCATTAAGGTGGCTACTGATTCTGAAGGTGTATACACCTGTGAGGATTGAACATACGTCGTGCCATTCGAATCCACTGCAAGGACTGGAATCTCACCATCCTTGATCGTCACCCAGAGAGGTGTTGCGCTAATGAACTCCATTTGTTTACCTGTATCCCGAGTTGCGAACGTATGTTTCTCATCGACATCCATATATAAAGTGCTAGTAAAATGAGCAAAACCGTAATCAAGCAGCTTGGTCATATCCTTGTACACACCAGCGTCCGTTGTACCTTTCAGGATGACGCCTATTAGCTCTGTATCCCCGCGTTCAGCCGCTGAGACCAGTGTATAACCTGCAGCTTGGGTAAATCCATTCTTCACGCCAATGGCACCTTCATAGCTGCTCAGCAGCTTATTATGATTTTCAAGTTTGGAGACCCATTCTTGACCAACCCATGGTCTGGATTTAGTCGAGACAACTTGGCGGAATTGCTCATTTTGCATGGCATATTGGGCAATCTTCGCCATATCCCTTGCCGTCGTATATTGATTATCATCAGGCAGACCACTTGGATTCACGAAGTTCGTGTCCCAGGCACCAAGCTTATGAACAAAATCATTCATGCGCTCTGCGAATTGTTCCTTCGTACCGTCAATATGCTCGGCAATCGCAGTTGCGGCATCGTTACCCGAGTTAATTAACATGCCTTCAATGAGATCAAGCATTGGCTTTTGTTCGCCTTCCGCCAGATAGATCCGCGTGCCGTCTTCCCCACGTGCGTTTTTCGACACCGTCACCATATCTGCGGGATCTGATTGCTCTAGAGCGATAATGCCCGTCACAATCTTTGTAATGCTGGCAGGATAGAGGCGTTCTGTTTCATTCTTGGCGACCAATACTGCACCGGATTTAGCATCAATGAGAATAGCTGCTCCTGCATTAGGCAGATCTGGAGGTGGCTCAGCGGATTGTTCCGTTTGATCCGTTTGATCCGTCGTCTGTAAGGAATCTTCCGCATAAACTTGCATGGGTGATAAAAATATGAGAAATACAAACATCATTGCGATCAGGCCTTGAAATGGTCTCATAGCTTCCCTCTTTATCATCTTGTAGTCAAACGCGACCTTTGTTCCGTAATATAGCCGGCTACTGCATCTTCATTACTTGTTCCAATGACGTGATCTGCTAATGCTATGATCCGTTCATGGGCATTTGCAACCGCGACTCGAGTGCCCGCCACTTGAAACATCCCTATATCGTTCAGATTATCGCCGAAAACGGTTACATCATGAACCTCACAGCCAACCAGCTGTGACCACAACCGTACCCCTTCACCTTTATTTGCCAAGGGATGACTGATTTCAAGAAAATAATGATCTCTAATATACGCATCTTTTATGAACTCAATATGAACAAGTCCATTATATAATTGTTCTAACGTTTGTTTGACAGGTTCCAACTCTTCATACAATCCAATGTACGACATAATAAGAATACGATACTTCGCATCTAAATCCAGCCGTTTGCTTTCTTGAAAACGAGGATCATTCGGTCTACTATTATAAAAAGAAAGATCTCCTATCCGATGCAGTTTCTCGTGCAGAACTTTCTCTTGGTCATTCTCATCTAAGGCAAACACAAGTGGTACAAGCTGATGCCTGCGTCCCGCTTCAATAATGCGATTGGAAAGCTCCGCACTTAACCAGTTTCCGCCAAGAACCCGCTTCTCCACCGGATCATAGATCATGGCACCATTGTATATCACAACGGGATACCGCCACGGAATGTCAGAAGTTACCTTAGCTGAACTCGTATAACTCCTTGCCGTCGAATAGCTAAACACAATTCCTGCTCCAATCGCTTCCTTAAGCTGCTCAATCGTATCATCCGACATCGTCTCATCTGAACGAAGCAACGTTCCATCAAGATCTGTTAAATAGTACGATGACATGGAATATTCCCCCATAATTATAGGCTGCTTAATGGATTCCTATCTGTCAAAATTCATATTACAGTCCGTCTTTTATGAATATTTTTTCGTAATTATATTACCTTCTTAAAGGAGAAATAGCAATGAATTCAAAAGAAATGGAACAGATTATCATAGAAAGATATAAACAGGATGAAGATACGATGATCCTTGTGTTCGCGCAATGGTGCGTCAATCATGGTCTAGATGCTGTAGAGCTGTATGCGAGAGCCTATCCGCATCAAGTAAGTAATGGACGGCTGCTCGAAGTGATGACATTAACGGCTCCTAAGGAACAAGCTGGTGATATTGATGATGATACGGTGCTTCAGGTGTTGTCACTATTTGGCAATGAAGAGCTTGCTTTTGTTGTATCAGAAGAGATGGAGCGTCGTCCTAGAAAGAATCGTTAGCATAATAATATCTCTACTCCTCTTGACTAGATCGACATAAAAAGAGTTATGTCAACGAATGTAGAATTATCATCAAATATGCGCTATAATAGCTATGCGAACATATGTTTGATTAATACTGCAAGGTCAGTCATAGGAGGACGAATGAAAGGGACTACTCATCTTACAATTGGTGTTGCGATTGGCGCGGCAGCGGCTGCACACTATCCGTTTACAATCGTTCATGCAGCGACTTATTTAGGAGTTGCAGCATTTTCTGCTTTAAGTGCCGATCTGGATGGCCCAAGTCTGCTCAGCTCGAAAGCCAGCAAGTTATCCAAATGGCTGCATGGTCTTCTGCTTGGTGGAGGCTGGCTGTTAACAGCGGTTACCGCTTATTTGTACATATCCGATCACTATGTTGATATTCCGCTTATCATCGCATGTGCGGCTCTACTGCTGCTTGGTCTGGTCGTCCGAACTGGCGTGATTCGGAACGCGCTTGTAAGCAGTGTTGGTGCTGCCTTGATCTATGGCGGTATTGCGTATAACATGAGCTGGTTAATAGGCTTTGGCGTGTTTGTCGCTTGGGCGCCTTGGCTGAAGCATCGTGGTTTGACACACACGGTGTGGGCGGTCATTGCATGGGGCGCTATCGCCTTGGGGCTGGAGAAGCAGCTTGAGCTTGAAGGCCTCATGCACGTTGCAGTCGCTGGATACTTATCTCATCTGATTGCGGATACACTTACGCCAAGTGGTGTGAAATGGCTGTATCCTATCTACAAGAAGTCAATTAAGCTGCCGTTTCTCTAAGCAGATACAAAGAAAGACGCTTCGCATCCTATTGTTCACTAGGGTGAAGCGTCTTTCTTTGTATCTTAGTATTAACGAAGAAATACGATATTGTCATTGCGGCAGTCGATGGTGAGATCTTTTCCTTCCATGTACCACGCATCATTTTCCTCCATATAGAACATAATACCGTCTTCCACGATCTTAACCGCCGGGTAACGCGCGGTATCCTTCATAATGCCAAAGGAGAAGGCGTCTTCTCCGCCGCCGCTGTACCGGACAAAGATGCGCACGCTATCGTCGTTCTTGAAACCCCATTCTTGTTTGAAAAGTGCCGTTGCGGCAGGAGTAACGCTCATTTTCATATCAGATTCACCTCCTATTCCATAATCTTGATCCATATCGTCCTGCTCCAGCGCACAGAATCGTTAACTTCTAATGAATCCGATGTCTTGGCACGCGGCACGTTGACAAGCTTGCCTTCTACTTCTAACACAACCTGTTGTTCTTCAATACGCATTACGATCCCGATTCTTTCAATCTTGCAATGTTTATCAGGCTCCAACCTTACCCGCTCCCTCAGCAACGATTACAGATGATGAATGGTTACTTCACTACGCATAAGGAATCTCGCATTAGTACCTGTCTGGCTGATTCCCTTCGAAATATAAATCATGCCATTGTCCATCTGATGCATACCTTTATAAATACCTGCTGCAGGAAGCGCGCCTTTCCTCAAATACTTGAATAGGAACGGAAGATGAAACTGCATCCCGTGGAAATGTCCCGCCATCAGATACGTGAATCTCTGCTTAATATGCAATACAACGTTTGGATCATGAGTCAGAACAATTGTTGGCTTAGTCGGATCTGCCTTTGCAAAAGCCTTGTCCGGATCACTCTTCTTACTCGTCCAATCGTCAATGCCAATAAACTGATAATGTCCCGCATCATACATCTCATTATGCAAAAGACGAACGCCTTCCTCTTCAAGCATCTTCGTCAATTGCTGAAGCTTGGCAGGAGCCAAATGATGGTCATGATTCCCATACACAGCGAGCATCGGCACACCAGTTGATGCAAGCTCCTTAATATATCGATGGACCTTAGACAGATAGGGAGCAAGCTCCGTGAAATCTCCCGTTAACACAATATACGAGGGACGCTCTGTCCCTATTAATCGAATTAATCGGCGTGCCGGAATTCTGATGTGCTCGATATGAATATCGCTGATCTGCAGCACTTTAATTCCCGCTCCTGTCTTATAATGCACCTGTTCTACCTTCAGCCACTGAGTGGGCAGGATAAGCAGACAGTAGACTAGAACAATTAGGGCCGCCAGCCCGATCAGAATATAGACGATCATTCTAACCTCCCTATTACACCTTATTATCGTAAAAGATATGCCGAGCCTTTAATTGACCATCGATGATACTCATAATGCCAAATGAATATTGAGGCTGCTTGCGCTTGGCTGTTGGCGAGCCAGGGTTAAACAACAAGATGCCATTCTGCTCCCGCATGAACGGAATATGGGAATGTCCGAACACAATCGCATCCACTTGCTTAAGCGTAAAGGATAGAGCTGCATTTTGCTCTGCTTTCTTGCTGGAGTAAGGAAGATGTCCATGCACAAGACCAATCCGCTTCCCTCCGCAAGTTACGATTTTCTTATAGCCCAGCTTTTTGACGATAACCTCCCCGTCATTATTACCGGCTACCCCCTTCACAGGTGCGTATTTCGATAACTCGCCATATACCGAAGAGCTGGTCCAATCCCCTGCATGGAGAATGAGATCAGCATTGTCCAGCTCCACAATTAGACGCGGCGGAAGAGCCTTCGCCATTCGCGGCATATGGGTGTCAGAGACGACTACAATTTTCACCCTGCTGCACTCCTTTACCTTCCGAGTTCGGATCCCTCAGGAATAATGCTGCACATGCTGGAGCGTCTGAATAAATATTTCCTTTACGTGGTCATCGTCTAATGAATAATAGACGGTCTTGCCGGCTTTGCGGCGCTTCACGATGCGGACATTACGTAAGTAACGTAATTGATGTGAAACCGCAGATTGCGCCATCTCGAGCACTTGGCAAAGATCATGAACACATAGTTCGCGATCAAGCAAGGCATAGATCATCTTCACACGGGTTGGATCACCAAGCGCCTTGAACAACTCCGCCAAATCTATCGCCGTCTTCTCTTCTACCCTGGCATTCACCATACTGTCATCATGCAGATCCGTGCCCAGACAGGAATCGTCACATTGGTCTTCGATCATTTTTTCCACTTGGAGCACCACCTTATGTACATATCGACATTATAGCAGAAAAAGAAGAAGCTCCTCTATACAAGGAGCTTAAGCGTCTTTATGAATGTTTATGCCCGTGCGCACCAGCGTACACAAGCTTCAAGCAATTGTTTCATCTCCGGTAAGATCAGCGTATGAAGATTATGGGCCGGTGTCAGGCAGCACACTCTTCCTTTCCCATAGGGATGAGACCATCCGCCAATCGATTCGCCATCTTCCGAGGAGGTGCGCATGAATACATTTGTACTTGCTTCTTCACAGTGGACGAAATAATGCTCTTCCTTCGACTCGAAGCTAATCGCTGGATCGATGGCGAAATGCTCAGAACCGTCTGCTGTTGCGCTTGGTGCGGCTGTGAACCGTACAAGCTTTTGATCGGGATGGTATTTGAAATAGCCCCTGGTCATTGATATGTAAGCGCCGTCCTCCGGATAGGATGCAAGGCCGGAATGCCAGGATAACCAGCCTCCTCCTTCATACACATATTGAAGCATTGCCTGTTCTGTATCTGCATCAAGCCAGTGAATAGGACGCTCATCAGCCGGATTGATTTTATCGTCTTTGAAGAGGATGACCGCATCAGGCTTATCTTGAAGGGCTTTGGCAAGCCGATCTACCGTTGTATAGGTCAGGCTTACCTTACCACTATTCAGCCATGAAGCTAGACTTTGCTCGAGCCCGTCTGCTATATCCGTCTCCGGATGATAGTAGTCTCCGATAACCGCCAATAGTTTGTGCATAAGCTGTTTAGCTCCTTCCTGTTGTTATCTATCGTTTTCTAGCAGCTCCACCAATATCTTAAGCTGAGGAACGGAATCCAAATAAGCATAACGCCCGCCTGTGTATTCGCCCTTCTGCTGCAGCTTCATTCCTTTCCCTTCCATGATTGCGATCTTCTCTTTCATGCCTTCTATAACAAACGCGATATGATGAGGACCTTCGCCATGCTCATTCAGATGATTGCGCCAAGTGCTCGGATGGGAATCAGGCTCAATAAGCTCCAATTGAACGGAATCCATATTGAAAAAAGCCAGCTTCGCACGTGCCTGCGATGGCTCGCCGAGGTACTCAGTCTGCGCCTTATCCGGTGTATCCGTCCAGAACCATTCTGGGGTGTCTACGCCAAAGAAATCGGCATAGGCTTTGCTTACGGCTTCGATATCATGCACAAGAATTCCGATTTGGGTAATCATTTTGTTTCCAATTGCTGATTGGCTCATCGTTAGAACACCCTTTCTTTTCTTCACGCTGAAGGTTGGCAGGTAACCTATGATAACGTTCCCACACTACTCGGATAGGTTCGCCATCCATTCCGATATCCCTGCCTTCCCGCGCAAAAATAAGACTAGAGTGATAGATCAAGTTGGTTCAGGGCACTCTGTACAGCCTCTTTCAGCTCTTCCTTTTCCTCGCCTAACAGAAAGGCTGCTTCCGCACTGTTCATAGCGAGCTGTGCAAGCTCCTTCAGCGTAAAGCCGCAATGCTCTGCCAGCATTTCATATTCAAGGTTCATCGTAGTGCCTGATACGGTCATGTTGTCCGTATTTACCGTAACGATAACGCCTTGCTCCATGAAGGAGCGGATCGGGTAAGTATCCCAGCCGGATACGGCCTTCGTCTGAATATTGCTTACAGGACACATCTCCAGCGGCGTTCTAGTTGCCTTTACTAATTCTATGACCGTGGGATCTTCCGTAATACGAACACCATGACCAATTCGCCGCGCACCAAGTCTAGTGATCGATTCACGTACATTATCCGAACCGCCGGCTTCCCCTGCGTGAATGGTAATTGGCAGCTCGTAAGAGCTTGCAAGCCCGAATACTGAACGATGAATCTGCGGCGGGAATCCCGCTTCGTCACCTGCCAGATCAACGGCCACTACTCCTTGATCGTAATACTCTTTTGCAGCCTCGATTACCTCAAGATTCTTCTCGACGGAATCATGCCGCATGCAGATTACAATGACCCTTGCTTTGATACCGAACAAATGTTCTCCAGCCCGTAATCCGGCAATCGTATGACGTATGGCGTCACTTGCAGTCAGTCCTTCGAGCGTATGAAGCATCGGGGCAAAACGTACTTCTACATATAAACAGTGTGCTTCTGCCGCTTGTTGAACGACCTCTTGCGCAATACGCTCAAGGGCTTCAGCCGTCTGCATAAATGGCAGCACAAAATCAAACTTACTCAAATATTCCACCAGACTAGTACAGTTCTCATCTATTTGCATCCAAGGTGTTAAATCACCTTCTGCTCCTACAGGCAGTGCTTTCCCTTGTGCCTCAGCAAGCTCACGAATCGTATCCGGCTTCACACTGCCGTCCAAATGCACATGCAGATCGATCTTGGGCAGTCGTTTAATTTGTTCCAGCAAAGCTTGATTCATGATGTAACACCTTCCTTCCAGGTCGATTATTCAATAGGTCGATAGCAGAAACGGCATCTCCCTTCTAAGCGTTAGCCGAAGGTGGATACCGTTTCAAACCGTTTCAAATATAAGAAAGTATATGTTTTGCTCAATACAGGGCTTATATTTCACACGCGAAACGTATGCTGCTCCTTCTTAGAAGGGAGCAGCCGTTTACGCTCGTCTCGTCATTTTACTATTTTTGCTCATAAACATCCAGTGCAGCCTGTAATCCCGTTCCGGTATGGATCGAAGCACCGTGACGGATCAGCACCGCTTCCAGTGCGCCAAGCAATTGGAGGACGTTCGTCTGGCGGCAGCTGTAGCCCATCGTGCCGATCCGCCATATTTTTCCTTTCAAGCTGCCGAAGGAGCTGGCGATCTCAATACCAAAGCTGTTAAGCAGCATATTGCGGACCGATTCGCCGTCAATGCCATCTGGGATGTTGATACACGTAACTACAGGAAGCTTGCAGCTTGGATCACCATATAAGGTAAGCCCCATCGCTTCGAGGCCAGCGACCAAAGCCGATTCATGAAGACGATGACGCGTAAACCGTTCATCCAATCCTTCATCGAGCACGAGGCGAAGTCCTTCACGCAGGGCATACAGCATAGAGGTCATTTCGGTATGGTGATTTAGCCTAGCCGAGCTCCAGTAATCCTGCAGCTGGCTGAGATCAAAGTAGTTGCTTCTAATAACCGGTGGGCGGTTAATTATATCGTCCGTATTTGAATCTAGTAATGTACGCAATCCTCGTTCGATTGTTTTACGGGCATTGATTTTTTTCGCTGCGATATCGTTATACGTGATTGGGGCCATACCGGATGGCACGGACAAACATTTTTGTGTACCGCCGATAACCGCATCGATACACCATTCATCCGTTCGTACAGGAACGCCGCCAATCGTGGCCACTGCATCTACGACAAAGAGAATACCCAATTCACGGCATGCTTTGCCGATCTCTGCGAGCGGCTGTATACGACCTGTCGACGTCTCACCGTGTACCATCAGCACCAGTGCCGGCTTCTCACGATGAATAGCGCTGATCACTTCTTCTGGCGTGAAGACGGTACCCCATTCCTTCTCTATGGAAGTAACCTCTGCGCCGCAGCGTTCCGCGATCTCATAGAGCAGATTGCCGAAACGGCCATAGATCGGAATGAGCACTTTATCCCCTGGTTCAATCAAGCTCGTCAGAACAGCTTCGATTCCGGAGCGTGAAGTCCCATCAATCGGGAATGCCCATTGGTTGCTCGTCTGGAAAAGAGCACGCAGCATCTCCATCGTATCGTTCATATAGGAGGTGAACTCCGGATCGAATTGGCCGAGTATCGGATAAGAAAGGGCACGAAGGACTCTTGGGTCCACTTCAACAGGGCCAGGAGTCATAATCGTTCTTTGGGATGGCGCTAGTTCGGCATATCGTTTCATGGTAATTTCCCCTCGTAGGCTAACTCGTATAGTAATGCGGCTAGTACGGAGACTCCCTCAGCCAGCTCTTCAGGTGATGTATATTCCTGCGGCGAATGGCTGATACCTGACTTGCTTGGCACGAACAGCATTGCCGTTGGACAAAGACCGGTAAACATTTGAGCATCATGTCCCGCTCCACTAACCATTCTGCGGTATGGCAGAGACAAATCATTCGAGATACGCTCCAGCTTATCGCTTAGCTCACGGTTCATTGGTGCAGGCTTTGCTTCGAGCCAAGGAACAATTGTTAGCTCCAGTCCCCGCCACTTGGCTACTTCATTAAACTTTGCAATTACATTATCGCAAAATTTTGCAATTACCGCTTCATCAATATGACGGATATCTACGGTAAAGCTTACGGATCCCGGTACAACGTTTGGCGTATTTGGCACGCATTCGATTCGGCCAACTGTAGCGACTAGCTGCTCACCACTAAGGAGCGCATCCGCTTCAAGCTGCAGGATCATCTCCGCGGCACCAACCAAGGCATCATGGCGCATGGACATCGGTGTTGTTCCTGCATGATTCGTCTCTCCGCGAACGGTTACCACATATCGCCGCTGACCAACAATCGCTTCAACGATACCGATCCGTTTACGCTGACGCTCTAGGACTGGGCCTTGCTCAATATGAAGCTCAACGAATGCGCCGATATCCCGCCTTATGCTTGCTTCTTGCTCCGGCTTGCCAAAGCCCGCTGACTCCATTGCTTCTTGCAGGCTTATGCCATCGGAATCAAACACAATGCCGCCGCTTTGCCAGTCGTATAATCCCGTCATATTGCCTGATCCCCAGTAAGTGAGTGGAAAGCGGCTGCCTTCTTCCTCACAGAAGGAGACAATCTCAAGTGTATTTATCGGCTGTCCATACGTATCTTTCAAGTAAGTAACAGCTGCGATAGCTGCGGCGATGCCATAGGCACCGTCGTATTGACCTCCCGAGCGTACCGTATCAATATGGGAGCCAGTCAGAATAACAGGAGCTCCTAAGGTGCTTCCTTCCAGACGACCGAATAGATTACCCACACGGTCAAACCGGACGTCCATGCCAAGAGTCTTCATCTGCTCAGCCAGGTAGATTTGCGCTTGCAGCCATTCAGGAGAGTATAAAAGCCTCGTCACTCCTCCTTGTTCATCTGCGCCAAACGAGGCCAGTTCATCAAGAAGGCGGGAAACAAAGGAGGCGGCTTCTTGTTCCATCGGTATCCTCATCGTAACAGCCTCCTCTTATGGGGTTTGTTGGGGTGTATGAATAGGCTTCAGCAGAAGTTGTCCTTGCTTCGCCACTTGTACGCCGTGTTCTTCTGTATAGACCGTTATGCCTCTGACCAAAGTTGTTGTCACTTTACAGGTGAATTCCCGGCCGATATAAGGGCTGACTTGATGTCTTTGCCATAATTGCTCGCTTGTCAGGGTATATGAACGATTCGGATCCACAAGCACCAGATCCGCATCTGCCCCTTCGGCGATAAGACCCTTCTGCGGGTATAGTCCAAACCGTTTTGCAGGTCCTGCCGACAGCAGTTCCGATAACTCATGCAGCGGAATTTGACGTTTCACCCAGCCTTCGTCCAGCATAAGCTCCAGACTGCTTTGCGCGCCTGCAATGCCGCCCCATGCTTCAAAGAAGGTAAGTGACTCATCAAGCTTGAGATCCGGCGGACAAGGCGAATGATCGGAGGCAATAACATCTAGCTTCCCTTCCTTAATCATGCGCCAGAGTCCTTCCTTCTGGTCAACACACCGAAGGGGAGGCGCACATTTGGCGGCGGGGCCAATCGTAACCATATCCTCCTCGGTCAGCACCAAGTAATGGGGACAAGTCTCGACTGTTACTGCGACACCACGCTTCTTCGCGCGGTCGATCAGTTCGACTGCTTCTACACTGCTGATATGGACAAAATGAACCTCACAGCCTGTTTGCTCTGAGAACAGGATTGCTTTGTTAACCGCTTCGAGCTCCGCAATGACTGGGCGGGATTGGACGAAGGCGCGCGCATCGGTACGACCCTCACGAATGGCTTGTTCTGCCAAATGGGATGTTATAGCATCACTCTCCGCATGGAGGGCGACAAAGCCGCCTTCGCCTAATGCGGCAATTCGCTTCATCCCTTCGTATAACGTCCAGTCATCCACCTCACGAAACCGGCCTTCTCCTTCACCGCCAGGATTGGACATAAAGGCTTTAAATCCTCGTACCCCGTTGGCATACATGGCTTCCAGCTGATCTAACTTACCCGGAACCAAACCGCCCCAGAACGTATAATCAACAACTGAGCTCCCCACAGCCAGCTTGCCTTTTAGCTCCAGCGCTTCAGGAGTAACTGTAGGCGGATTACCGTTAAGCGGCATATCCGCATATGCTGTACATCCACCGGCAGCTAGTGCTGATGATCCAGTGGCGAAGCCTTCCCAATGGCCGAAATTGGGTTCATTAAAGTGAACATGGATATCGATCATACCCGGCAGGACATATTGACCTTCTGCATCAAGCACATGATCAGCAGCAGAATCAGCGAGTGAGTCTGAGATCGCTGCGATTTGACCATTAAGAATACCAATATCGAGTTTATAAGTTCCATCAGGAAGCACGACCATCCCGTTACGAATAATGCGATCAAAACTTTGGTTCATCCTGCTTCCCTCCTAGCTTCCTCGATAGGTGCTGTAGCCGCCTGGAGCGACCAGCAGCGGAATATGATAATGAGCATTTGCATCTGAGGCATAGAATCGAATGGGGATACGGTCGAAGACTGGTTCGGCTTCGAGAATATGTCTTCTTCGCTCATCTCGGAAGTAGTCTCCCGCGCAGAACACTATCTCGTAAACAGCGGCAAGCATTTCATCACTATCAAGAAGAGGGTCGTTAAGTCGCCCGTCCTCATTGGTTGCTGCTGTTCGTAATAACGTACGGCCTTCCGCGGAGCCTTCTGTATGCTCGATCAACCACAGTTCAACCTGCAAATCTGCAGCAGGCTTGCCTCTTGACGTATCCAGCACATGAGTCGTAATTCGTCCGCCGCTCATCCAGCTCACTCCCCGCCTTGAATCAAGTCTTCTTGCGTCATCGTAAAGCCTTGGAAGCCAAATGGCGGACGTGGTTCTGTATAGACACCAGCTGGATCAGCTTCAGTATTGTCAACGATCGTCTCCCAAGTCCGGTTATTGGATTCGAAACGAACCTCGGACAATTGCGGGAAGCGGGTTAATATACGAAGACCTACTTGGTAGATTAAGAACTGGATGGATGGCGATTTCATTTCATGGAACAGGTTGTGCGTAATATCGCGAATTTGTTCTGCCGGAACATAGCTGCCAAGCTTGGCATCAAGCGCATGCTCGGACTCCGCATACTTCCAGAATACATCAAGGAAGATAAACAAAGGCCGATCATAGCTTTCTGGTAAAGTTGTATATTCGTCGCGAACAAATCCATAGAAGGAACTGCCGCTTACTTTAATTAATTGCAGATCCGTAATCGCACATTCATGTGATTCGATCACTGGCGCACCGTCTTTGCGGACAAGCTTCATCGAGGCGCTGGTATGATCATTATGCGAACGGCGGTAGACGAGTGGGCTTGGCTCTAGTCCTTCGCCAGAAGGAGAAGCTACTTCCAGGGTTTGGAACGGAATACGATCGGCACTCAGCTCCACCGCGTCAATATGCGAGTAACGATCCATAAATTTCGAGCTGATAAAGGCAAGCAGTCCTTCTGTGGTGCTGCCTTCATAAGCAGCTGTATTGCGCAGGATAAAGTTTTTCATCGAATCTGTCGCAACTACGAGGGAATTATCTCCTTCAATAAACGAGGTGAGAAGCTGTTCGCCGCTTACGGCAAACGTTATATTATGGGCAAAGATGACATTACTGTCACCGGTATAGGCGGATTCAGGAACTGCTTTTACAGATAATGGGTTAGCATAAGTGCGATAAGAGAGTACATCACCTTTACCATAATAAAGAGTACGACCGCTGCGAAGTTTAAGCATGAATACCATTCCCTTCTATTCTGTAATGAGATCGTGTAACCGAAATTTCGTAATTCGAGCGATTTGCCATAATGCTTCGTCTGCTTCTTCCTTCAGACTGTTATCGATTCTAGTTTCCATGGCGGCTAAAATATCCGATTTGTTCTTTCCTCGAACAGCCAGGATGAACGGGAATCCAAATTTATCTGTATACCGCTGATTGGAAGCCGAGAATATATCGAACTCTTCCGGTGTCAGTCGGTCAAGTCCGGCTCCTTGCTGCTCCTTGGTCGAGTAATCGCCGATTTTGATTCTTGTGGCTAGATCAGGATGCGCTCGGAATAAGGCAATCTTCGACTCTTCTGGTGAATCGACAACAACCTTGACCATTACATCATGCAGTTCATCTACGGTATTAAAAGGACGAGCCTCGTAGGCTTGCTCGGCAACCCAAGGGGAATGCTCGAAGACAGCTCCCAGCGTCTCGGTAAACTGCTCCTTCGTCAAATCATTAATCAGTGATAGATTCATAAGCTTCCTTCCTCCACTCTATCGCTTTCTGTACCGCTCTCTTAATTCCGCCATAGCCGGTGCAGCGGCATATATTGCCGGATAACGCTTCTTCGATTTCGAGTGCACTAGGATCTGGATTATGGTCAAGCAGTGCTTTTACGGAAATAATCATGCCTGGCGTACAGTAACCGCATTGGAAGCCGCCTTCCTGGAGAAAGGCACGCTGGATCGGGTCCATACCGCTAGCCGAAATACCTTCTATTGTGGTGATTGACTTGCCTGTACATTGATAAGCCATCGTGAGACAGGAATTGACGGGCACACCGTCCACCATAACCATACAAGCACCACATCTGCCGATATCACAGGAACGCTTCGTGCCTGTCATTGCCAGATCGTCCCGCAGGACAGACAGGAGTCGTTTGGCTGGAGGGACATTCAAGTTAATCTCACTACCATTGATGGTGCAGGGAATTGAACTCGTGTCTAGTGGAGATACCGGCTTCATCGAATCTTTCATTCTCTGGTCACCGCCTTATCTAGTAAAGTGTCGAAAGATTCGGCTTGCAATAGCTCAGGATCGATAGGCAGCTTCGTTACCCGTATGCCTACCGCGTCATAGATCGCTGCTGCTATCGCTGGTGCCAGCGTTACCGAGCCAACCTCGCCGATACCTCGTGGTCCATAGTTATCACTTTCCGGCAATTCTTCAATCGGTTGGACATCAATAGTACCTCGATGCTCAGCGATGGTTGGGACAAGATACGTATCGAGGTTTTTCGTTACATATTGGCCGCCGCTCATGACGGCATCCTCTGTAAGCGCAAATCCGAGCGCTATACTGCTTCCGCCTTCGATTTGACCAAGAAACCCTTGCGGATTGATGACCGGACCAGCTGCAACCGCATGATATTGATGGAGCACACGGACACGTCCGGTTAATTGATTTACTTCTACCTTCACGGCAACCGCAGAGTACGTGTACAGGAAATGTGCGCCTACCTTATCGGTTGCTGAAACCGGGAAGTTAAATTGTGTTGTGCAGCTAACTGGTTCGCCGCATAGGGCTGCAAGATCCGGATATGTGATCAGACATTTGTCTGTCAGAGCATCCGAACCTCCATCAATGCGATATATACCACCTTCACCAAATCTCAACTGCTTGGCTGGAAGCTGAATATGCTCTGCTGCCTTGCCAAGAACAGCTTCTTCAAATAAGGGTCTTAAGTTCTGCAGCGATTTCCACATCATGCTGGTAGCTCTGGAAGCAGTCGTTGAGCCGCCGTCAGGTACGACATCGGAATCACCAATAATGATACGAATGTCTTCTGCAGCAAAGCCGAACTGTTCGATCAGCATTTGTTCCAAGGAAGCAATAAGCCCTTGACCAAACTCTTCATAACTGAATACCGCTTCGATCTTACCGTCTCGAGCAAGCGTCAGTCGGCCGCCCCCCGGATCCGGAATACCAAAGCCAAGCCCCGCTCCATGCATCGTAAAGGCAGCACCAATACCTGTACGGGTCCATGGCTCAGCTTGCTCATCCTCCGCTGTGTTTGATTTACCGCGTTCCTGCCACAAGGTGCTGGACGTCATCGCATCAGATACCTGCTTCGCACCTTCTGTCGACGCAATCGGCTGATCAAACGGTCCAAGATCCTCTGGCTTACGCATATTGAGGAGCCTAAGCTCCCAAGGATCCATGCCGAGTTTTTCCGCTAGACGATCGAATTGACCTTCAAGCGCAAATATCGCCTGATTTCCTCCAAAACCACGGAACTCGCCTGACATGCCGTTGTTCGTATAGACCGAGAATCCGTCAACATCAAGATGTTGATATTGATAAGGACCAATGACATGCTCGACAGCAAAGTTTAATACTTCTGCTCCTAAGGTGGCATAAGGACCGGTATCTGCAATGATTCTAACTTGATGAGCAATCAGTCTTCCGTTCCCATCAACACCGGTCTTCATTGTAATTTTCATCGGATGTCGCTTGAGTCCCGCCCGAACCGATTCCCATCTGGAGTTATGAAACTTCACTGGACGATTCGTTACTCTTGCGAGCAGCGCTCCATATGGCTGGACGTTCAACTCATCTTTACCACCAAAGGATCCGCCTATAGGACTGGATACGATCCGAATCTCACTTTGTGGAATGGCGAGAATACGAGCGAGCTGCATACGGTCCATAAAGCCGTGCTGGGTAGGCGCATAGACGGTTAGTCGGCCATCCTCGCCAAAGATGAACAATCCCCCTTCGGTCTCCATGTACGTATGCATCTGCCGAGGCGTGTAGTACGTCTCTTCCACGACATGTGCACAGCTGTCAAAGCCTACAGCCACATCTCCACGCTTGAAGTCTTTCCGGTGAAGCAGATTGCCTTGCGTATGAAGCTGTGGTGCATCATCCGTGAGCGCATATTCCGCGTCCTCAACGATTGGAAGAAGCTCATAATCGACCTCGATCAGCCGCAGCGCTTGCTCTGCGATTTCCAGTGTATCCGCTGCTACTGCTGCAACAGCATCACCGACATACCGTACACGATCCTCACACAGTACCGGCTGGTCTGGTTGAGCGATTCCGTACCGATTCAAACCAGGAACGTCTTTATGTGTTATAACGGCATGAACCCCATCCAGCTCTTCGGCTTTCTCCGTTCGGATGGCTGTAATCCGCGCATGAGGATGTGGACTTCGAAGTACTCGGCCAATCAGCATATCAGGGGCTGTCATATCGGTTAGATAAGCCAGCTTCCCCATTACTTTATCGGGACCGTCAGGACGATTCCGCCAGCGGGCTCCGCTTCCTTGTCTATTTAACAGCATGTTTGACCACCCACCCTCTCTTTAACGAGCCGTTCTGGCTGCCTTCCATAATTCCGAGGCAATCAAATTCGCCGCTGCTTTCTTGCGATAGCTGACAGGTACGAACGTATCACCCTTAGGCTCGAATTGTTCGACGATCAAGGCATACACCTCTGATATCGTCTTCTTATTCGCAAGCTTGCCGTTTAAATACGATTCGATAGATTCCAAGCGATACGGAATTGTCTGTCCGCCGCCAAGTGCAAGGCGCACATCGCTCAGCCGATCCTCTGAATCGAGTTGCATCGTTAGTGCAGCTGTGACAACAGACGGTGTAAAAGCATCCCGTCTGCCGACTTTATGGTAAGCGACGAATCGCTTCGTATTCGAATCCAGAATGGGTAAAGTAAGCTCGACCGACATGAGCAGCCGTTCCTTCCAGGCAGCATGGGCAGAAGCCGTAGACAGCCATTCCGACAGCGGTTCCTGGAGACCATTTGTACCGTCATGCCAATGCAAGACGGAATCATATAGGAGCAATGCTGGCAGCGAATCACCAACCATCGACAAGATATTGCCGCCGATTGTAGCCAAATTACGAATGGACGGTGCTGCAATATTGCGAGTAGCTTCTACCAGAACCGGGAAGCTTTCTCCTACCTGCGGACTCGTTCGAATATGCGATAGAGTTGTCATAGCCCCGAAGCTTCCTGTTCCTGACACGCTATCGATCTCAAACCCATGCAGCTCTTCAATTGCTCCAATATTAATGAAGTGGTTTGGCATAACCGCCAGCCCCGACTCCCATTGCGTTCGCAGTAGTGTTGCCCCTGCGGTAAACACACCTTCCGTTCCAAGTGTCTGCTTCAGCTGCCAAGCCTCCGCAGCACTCCTTGGATGCCATACGAAAGGAGCTTCAGCCACTCCTTGTGCATTCGCAGCCATAACTCCATCCCCTTTCGCCCTAGAATCTTTGTTCACGAATATATGGTGTACCAAGTGATTCCGGTGAGCCCGACGGCTTGTTGCGGTTACGCCAGCCGAGGAACATCAAGACAAGAATCGTAACGATGTAAGGAATCATTTTGAGGAAATAAGATGGGATCTCGCTGCCTATCAATTGGATACGGAAGCCGATTGTATCCAGTGCACCAAAGAAGTAAGCACAGAACAAAGCGCGAATGGGATTCCATCTTGCGAAGATAATGAGCGCTACGGCAATCCATCCACGGCCCGCTGTCATTCCTTCGATCCAGGTAGGCGAATACACCATAAGCAGATCCGCTCCAGCAAGACCAATCAGCATCGAGCCAATAATGATATAGCCGTAACGGAACGTCTGTACCCGAATCCCCATTACATCTGCCGTTGGTGGGTTATCGCCGATTGCTCTCAGGTGTAAGCCCCATGAAGTCCGGTGAATGTATAAGTGCAGCACAATGACAAGAATGAAGCTGAACCAAGTTAAAATATCAAGATGTGAGAATATTCCGCCAATTACAGGTACATCTTCGAGCCAATTGAGGTTAACTTTTGGTACAGCACCAGCAACTGGCTGGCCAGTGATGCTTTTACCGATATATGCGCTAAGTCCGGTGCCAAATAACGTTAAGGCAAGACCACTCACAATTTGATTCGCTCTCAGCGTGACACACATAAAGGCATGAACGACACCAAGTACAGCGCTGATTGCACATGCGGCAAGCAAGGTAAGAGCTAGATTGCCAGTATGCAGATATGTCATACAAGCGATAACAGCACCCATTAACATAAGTCCCTCGGCGCCAAGCTGGATAATGCCGGAACGTTCAATCAGTATACCGCCCAGCGTTGCGAATAAGAGCGGTGTGCCTGAAGAGATGGCGGCCACGATAATTTGTACAAATACATCCATTGTCTACACCGCCCCTTCTATGCGTTTCTACGAATACGAAATTTGCTGGCCATACTGCCTGCGATCAGGAAGAAGAGAATCGCACCTTGGATCATAGAAGAGATCGAAGAAGGCAAGCCAATCGTTTGAACACTGAACCCTCCGACAATCAGACCGCCGAACAGGACTGAAGATACAACGAGACCAACCGGATTCAGCTTCGCAAGCCACGCTACAATAATGGCTGTGTAGCCATAGCCTGGGGAAATGCCATACATCAGACGATGCGTCACGCCGGATACTTCCGCCATACCTGCAAGGCCAGCCATGCCGCCGCTGATTAACATAACAAGCAGAATATGTCGGCTAATCTTGATACCTGCATTTTTCGCTGCTTCCGGGTTAGCACCAATTAATCGTAGCTCATAGCCCCAGCGCGTATATTTCATCAGAAAGGCGTACAGCAGAACGGCAACGATAGCGAAGACGATACCCAAATGCAGTCTTGTATCACCAAACAGTGGAAGCGACTGTGCATCTGTAAATACCGGTGTACCTGGGAAGTTAAAGCCTTCTGGATCTTTCCAGGGACCAAATACGAAGTAGTTCAAAGCAAGCAGTGCTACATAGTTCAACATCAAGGATGAGATAAGTTCATTCACTTGGAAGTAAGTGCGCGGAATCGCGGTCAATAGACCCCAAATTCCACCACCTGCGATACTGAATACGACCATGGCTGGGATAACCAGGTAACCAGGCATATTCGGAAAATAGACCGTAACCGCCGTTGCCGCCATCGCGCCGGCAAGGAATTGTCCTTCCGCCCCGATATTCCATACCGAGATCCGGTAGGCAATCGCTACACCAATGCCGCATAGAAGAAGCGGAATAGATTTGACAAGCGTTTCAGTGATGCCAAATGAGGATCCGAAAGCTCCGGTAATCATTTTGGAATAAACCGTGATCGGATTCATGCCGTTTGCTGCAATAAAGATGCCGCAGAAGACCAAGGCAAGCAGCACGGAGATGATCGTCATCCACCATGGGCTTTCTTTCCTTGACGGATCCAGTTCGATTCTTAGAGACAGCAGTTTGCGGCGTGGTGCTGCTTCAGGCTGTTCGATTGCAATTGTGCTTTGTACCGGCTGCTTGCTCATACGACCTTCTCCTCCTCTGCTTCCGTATCCCGCACACCTGCCATGAATAGGCCGATCTGCTCACGGGTAGCCTCTCCTCTTGCTAACTCACCAACCATACGACCGTTATAGATTACTAATATGCGGTCGGACAGCTGCATAACCTCATCCAAATCTTCAGAAATGAGCAGAACGCTTTTGTCTTGTCCACGCATTTCGGTCAGAAGACGATGTACACCCTCCGTTGCGCCAACATCCAGCCCTTGTGTAGGGTGAACGGCAACCATTAAGAGTGGATCCTGTTCCACTTCTCTAGCGAATAGCAGCTTCTGTTGGTTACCACCGGACAATTGTCTAACTGGTGTATCGAGTCCCGGTGTCTTCACATCGAACTGCTCCACAAGCTTCTGTGACCAGCTGCGGTTCGCACTCGAGCGTAAGAATCCGAAGCGGGAACGTTCATTAGTCCGATATGATTTGAACAACAGGTTATCAACAGCACCAAGGCTGCCGGCTAGACCACTTTTCATCCGATTCTCCGGTACATGCGCTATACGAGCTTCGATTGCTCCACGAACCGATGCATTTTTTAATGGAGCGCCATTGAATTCAATCGTACCTTTACGCCATGGGCGAAGTCCGGTAAGAACCTCAGCAAGCTCTTTTTGACCATTACCAGCAACACCAGCAACACCAACGATTTCACCTTCATGTACAGTGAATTCCATTTTATCCAGCGCTTTACGCCCATGATCTGCAAACACATCCAGCTCATCTACGATCAGAAGTGGTTTGCCCTTCGGACGACTCGCTAGCGGTTTGGCAGCGGCCAGCTCTTTACCAACCATCAACCTTGCCAGCTCTCGTTCATTCGTCTCGCTTTTCTCTATCGTATGCGTGAGACGACCTTTACGCATGATCGAGATGCTGTCGGAGATGGCCATCACTTCTTTTAATTTATGCGTCGTAATAATGACCGTTTTGCCTTCCGCCTTCATCTGTGCAAGCGTGATGAACAACTGTTCTGCTTCGCCTGGCGTGAGTACCGAGGTTGGTTCATCCAAAATAATGAGATCTGCACCACGGTATAACGTCTTGACGATTTCCACCCGCTGCTGCTCACCTACTGAGAGCTGCCAGATCGGGCGGTCAACCGGGAAGGTTAGACCAAACTTAGTCGCAATCGCATCAATTTCTTCCTGCTTCTTCTTCATCCAGCCTGGCCCGCGCCAGAACGATGTTTTTTCACCAAGAATAATGTTCTCCGCTGCCGTTAAGGTTTGCACCAGCCTGAAGTTTTGGAACACCATGCCGATACCAAGCTTCATTGCATCCTTAGGAGACCGAATCTTTACATTCTTGCCGTGGATGTAAATATCACCGCTTGTTGGACGATACACACCGGACAGCATACACATCATCGTGCTTTTACCTGCACCGTTCTCTCCAAGAAGAGCATGAATTTCTCCGGATTTAGCCTTGAAATCAACTTGATCATTGGCGATAACGGAGCCGAATTGCTTGACGATATGCTGCATTTCTACAGAGTAGGTTTCGAGCATTCGCGCTTCCCCCTAAAAAGAATTGTCACACAATTAGACCGCTTTCTGGCTAATTGTGATGATTCTTACTTCGTAAGCATGTGCTTAAAGAATTATCACACCAGCAGCCTGGTTTAGGCTGTTGGTGATGATTCTTACTTCGTAAGCATGTGCTTAAAGAATTGTCACACAATTGGACCACTTTCTGGCCTATTGTGATGATTCTTACTACGTAAGCATTTTCTTGAGAATTGTCACCTAACTGGAAGCCTATAAATCAACAAATCCCTCGGGTAAGGGATTTGTTGATCGGCTGCTTAGGCCTGCTTCCTGTTATTTAGGAATAGTTCCTTCCACGCCTTTTACGAACCAATTCATCCCAAGAATGTCCTCAAGGCTCATTGTTTGGCCTGCTTCCAGCTTAGAAGCGCCAGATGCATCTAGGATTGGTCCACTGAACACATTTAGCTCGCCGCTCAAGACTTTCGCCTTCGCGTCTTCAACCAGCTTCTTCACATCATCTGGAATGCTAGGTCCAAGAGGAGCAAGACCAACCATGCCATCTACCATATCCCCGGAGAATTGCTCACTCTTCCAAGTACCGTCGATCACAGATTGAACAACTTGTGTATAATAGGGACCCCAGTTCCATGTTGGGTTCGTTAAGTATGCTTCTGGTGCATAGCGAGTCATATCAGAGTCATTACCGCCAGCGAGTGCGCCGCGCTCAGCAGCTGCTTGTAGTGTTGCAGGGGAATCCTGGTAAGCAAGCAGGACGTCTGCTCCTTTATCCAGCAGGCTGATTGCCGCTTGACGTTCAGCCGTTGGATCATACCAAGTGTTGCTCCATACCACGTCAACCTTTGCATCCGGATTTACACTTTGAATGCCAAGGGCAAAAGCGTTAATGTTGTAGATGACTTCTGGAATTGGGAAGGCACCGACATAACCGATCACATTCGATTTGGTCATTTTGCCTGCCGCAATACCACTCAGGTAGCTGGCTTCATAGTTCTTACCGAAATAAGTGGACATATTGTCAGCTGTTTTGTAGCCGGCTGTGTGCATAAATTTCACATCTGGGAACTTCTTCGCTACATTCAGAGTCGGGTCCATGTAACCGAAGCTAGTTGTGAAAATGATGTCATGGTTTTGGGCCAGTTCTGTAATGACGCGTTCAGCGTCCGCGCTTTCCGGTACATTTTCTACCGTGTCAGCTTTAATGCCAAGCTTTTCTTCCATGTACTTTCTGCCGTTGTCATGTTCGAAGGTCCAGCCGCCGTCTCCTGGAGGCCCGATATACACGAATGCGACTCGTGGAAGCTTCTTGCCGCTGTCTGTAGCTGCCGGATCTGCCGATGCCTGCGCATTGCCGTTATTCGCTGTTTCACTTGTCTTATTGTTGTTATTACTGGAACAAGCGGATAAGATAACGACCATTAATACGAGAAATGCTAACCCCACTGTACGTGCTTTAACGAGATATTTCATATAGTTCCTCCCCGACTCTCTTTAATCATCATGACCGCTGTGGTTGATGTAGCTTCACTATACTTCCGCGTGATAGTAGCGTCAATATATGTGACATGAGATTGGGAGTGGAGATAAAATTACGAACACTCATTGTGCACGATGCACGTCTTAATTGTTTTTTATGTAATAATAAGTGACATCGTTATCTTCGTTCGCGGATAAGCCGATATCTACGCTCTGCCAAATGGAGGCTGTTCTCATCATCCACATCCAGCAGCAGATCAGCCTCTTCCCCTTCGTACGTTATAACTTCTCCACTATAATCAGAAGATCCAAACAGCTTGCGAGCTCCCATATCTCCACGAAGTCCACGAAGTGCCACAAACATCGATTTGCTAATTACAGCCGGTGGCATAACTACACCCGCAACAGAGGAAGCAGCGAAATCTAGTTCAGGACGCTCTCTCATAATAGAAAGAAGACGCCGCACCATAGCAGCCGTGACAAAAGGTTGGTCACCAAGCCCGATCACGATTGCATCGGATGTCGGGGAGCTGGAAAGCGCGGCGTCTACTCCAGCACGAATCGAATAAGACATTCCTAGGCTAGTTTCTTCGCAGACGACAATATGAAGTTTGGTAGTATAACGAGGATCGTTTCTTAAGCCTGCAAGCCAGTTCAACGGGTCGTCCGGACGAACAACAACATGCATTTGCTCCATTTCGCTATCCAATAGAGCACGAAGCGCCATACTGCCGAGCGCTAAGCCCGGGGAAAGCTCGAGCGGCAGCTTCGGTTTGCCCATCCGACTGCTCTGTCCCGCTGCCAAATAAATGCCGGATATAATCATTTCGAGCCTCCTTGTGGTGCTCTTGATTCTGCCATTCCTTACGTAAGGCAATAAACTCAGCAGTTATGCTGACAGCAATCTCGTATGGCCCTTCAGCCCCAATGGAAAGACCAATGGGAGCTTTCACATTGGCAGGAGGAGTGTCTCCTTCAAATAACATATTAATTCGCTTGGATGAACCCATCACGCCAATATACCTCGTCTTATTAGCCAGCGACATATGAATCATTTCACGGTCGTAATGCAGATGGTGGCTGCACACGATAACCGCATCATTCTCATAAAGCTGTATTTCCCCTTCCAATCGCTCTGGTGTCCCAAGAGCAATCTCCGCACCGGAGAAGGAGGCAAGTAATCCTGGCCGCCAATCTGCAACAATAACACGAAAGCTGCTTTGGGTTAAGAGATGATAGATTGGAATAGCATCCAGTCCTGCCCCAAACAAAATAACTCTCTGGCGGGGTGTCAAGGTCATGGAGTACTGCCAATCATTAGATGTAGAGTTAACGGCTGTATCTTTGGTGCAAAGCTCATAACTAAGCTCTTGCCCTCGAATTTCACGAGAAAGCCGAACTTCAACCCCTCTATTTAGCTGCTCTAATGCCGCAAGCAGAAGCTCTCGCAGTTCTCCCTCGACAGGCTCGAGAAGAATACGAATAACCCCTCCGCATCCTACCGATTCTCCCCAGATCGGATCTTCATCCGGCTTCATATTGTATTCAACCATTTCGTATTGATTGGCTTCACAGATTGCCGGTACACGTTCCAGCAAATCCGATTCAATACAACCCGGACTTACCGTTCCGATTGTCTCCCCGCTCCCCATGAGCAGCATAGCTGCACCGGCCTTTCGATACGCGTGGCCTTCAACCTCAACAATGGTTGCCAGGACCGCCGGCTGTTCAAGCTGCCGAATTGCCCGCAAGATGTCTAACATATCCATCGGCTGTCCCACCTTTTCCATTCAATGATCAAGGCCTTTTGCTATACCCTCTGCTATAGTCTCGCCAGCAGTTCCTTTAACGTCCGATCCGCTTCACGTAATACTAGCGGCTTATCAATTGTCTTCATGATTCGGCTTTCCATCACAACTTGCCCATCAATCATAACCGTGTCAACATCACCTCGAGTAGCGGCATAGACAACTCTCGAATACCAATCTGCATCAAAGGACGGATAGACGTGGAAGTCTTCCAGATCAAGCAGCTGCAGATCCGCAAGCTTACCGACTTCAATACTTCCGATCTTATCCTCCAGACCAAGCACCCGCGCACCACCCATGGTTGCCATTTGCAGCACCGTTTTGGCATTCATGACGGTTGGACCATGCTTTACCTTCTGTATAAAGGCGGTGAGGCGCATCTCCTGGAACATATCCAAATTGTTATTACAAGGCGCACCGTCCGCTCCAATCCCTACATCGATACCTTCCTTGAGCAGCTCCGGTACCTCTGCGACACCTGAGGCCAGCTTCAGATTTGAACCCGGACAGTGGGTTACCTTAACGCCTCTTTCCTTAATTATCCGTTTCTCTTCCTCATCAAGCCAAATGCTATGAGCTAGAATCAGATTTGGCTTCGCAAGCCCAATATGATCAAGATAAACAACGTTCCTGAGCCCACGTTCCGACTCTACGATCGAGATTTCTTCCCGATTTTCCGACGCGTGAGTATGTACCTTCACGCCATATTGTGCGGACAGGTCTCTAACTCCGATAAGCAGCTCTTCCGTACAGGAGACAACAAACCGCGGGCAGAAAGCATATTCAATTCTGCCGCCAGCCGCTCCATGCCACTTCTCAAGCAGCTCCACACTTTCCTTCAGCGACTGTTCCGTCTTCTCCTGAAGCGCCAGTGGAACCTCTGTTCCATGATCCATCATCACTTTGCCGGAGACGGCACGGATTCCGCTCTCGAGAATAGCCTGGAATGCTGATTCAGTATGATTGACTGTCTCCATATCCAGAATCGTCGTTGTACCGCTGCGGATCAATTCTCCAATACCAAGCATTGCTGAATAGTAGACAGAGTCCTCATTATGAGCAGCTTCCAGCGGCCATATCCGAGTTCTTAACCAATCGATCAATTCCAGATCATCCGCACGTCCGCGGAATAACGTCTGACATAAATGAATGTGTGTCTGAATAAATCCAGGCAGCAGCACTTTCCCGCCTGCTTCAATAACTCGATCAACATCTGTTACCTGAATATTCGCACCAATTTGGGCAATCTGATTACCAATTACGAGAACATCTCCGACTAAAATATCATTCGTCTCATTCATCGTCATAATGACGGCATTGCGGATTAATGTGGAACCCATGTGTACCGCTCCTTTGCTATGAAGCTTATTTAATTAATGTCGTTTAGGATTGTTCGTTAATGAGCAGCTTACGGAACAGGAAAGCGATCTTAAGTCTGAGCAGATCATTCATTTTCTTAAAATCAACGCCAAGAATCTCGCTTAGCTTCTCAATCCGATAAGTTGCCGTATTACGGTGAATGTAAAGCTTCTTCGCGGTCTCATTCAGTTGACCATCCTGCTCCAAATACGTTTCTAGTGTCCGCAGCATTTCGCTCGCATAGTCAGGATCTTTACTTACAAGTCCACCTAACCAGCGATTACAGAAGGCTTCCATCCGATCTCTGGACACATGTTCGAACACAATAGCTAAGTCCATCGTCGCGAATGTCGTGATGGATTGCCCAACACCCCACTCGGTCGCAAGCCTTTGCGTCTGTCTGCATTCGTCAAAACCCTCAAACAGCTGATCAGGTCTTTTCTTTCTAGCACTGACTGCCGCACGTGGACTATCTCCGCTCTCACGTTGAATAGATGCGAAGCATACATTTAACGCGGATTCCAGACTACTCTCAGTCTGCCCTTCAATCTCAGGAAATACAGAAAGCAAGCCTTCTTCCATTACAATATGCATCCCCTTCAGTTCTTGCAGTTTCGTGTGGCTTAAAAAATCCGACTTCAGCTTTTCCAGCTTCTCGATCCTTTGTCCGGCGACAGCCTGCGTCGTATCACTAAGGACACAAGTATAGTTGCCCGCAAAAAGCTCAAGCTCCCAGCGGTCTGCATACTCTACCACTTTGTCGATCGGCATTCCATTACGAAGATATCGTTTGATGAGGACACCAAAATCCTTTTGAACCGACAATTCGAAATAGTCTTCATAATTAAAATTCATTTGATAGGATAATAGCTCCGCAGCTTGCAAATACAAGCTCTCTTCTATGGTAGAAAGGAATAATTGGGGATTAAAAAATAGGACAAAACCCGTACAACGCGATTGCTTCATTAGCGGAATTCGGAACGCCTGCCACTGTTTGTTTTTCATCCACTTCTGCTGCTGAGGCCACGGCCAGCTGCTCGTTAATTCAACATCGGGTACTTGCGAGCTGTTATAGACCATTTGTCCTCTTGATCCAATGATCGCCATCGGGAACCCGATAATATCCGCAACGGAATCAAACAGTTCCGTAATATGATCTGTCTTAAGCGCCATACGCATTAAACGGACCTGCTTATCGAATATGTCCTGCAGCACTCCGGTATTACGCCTTAACTCTTCCTTAAATAAGCCGCTCATTTGATCAGAAAAAGTAAATTGGTACGGCAGCTCTATTAATGGAAAACCAAGCTCATCCGCATAAGCAATTAATTGATCAGGAATAGCATCCCAGAACCGTCCGAGCTTGATCCCTAGCCCTGATGAACCCCGCTGGTTCAGCTTAGCCAGCAGCTCAGTCGCATCCTGAGGATGATCTTTGATCAAGTAGGCGGTTGTAAATAACATTTCCCCTTCCTTGATCCAATCCGTAATATCCGGCGCATCCATTACATTGACAGATCTTACAATCCGATTACGACCTGCTGTACCGGCGACAAGCTTTCCCTCTGATAAAGGAAATACATTCAGCGCCTGTTCAACTGTCAAATGCATCGCGCACCTCCGCTCCATATGTAAAACTAATCCACGTCATTTTATATAACATCTTAAATCAGAGAGTGGCGTTAATCAATAGGGATGTGAATATATTTAACCACATAAACTCTTAAACTAGCGATATTTCGTCTAATCGACAATAAATTTGGAGATTTAACCCAAATACATGACATGAGTTTAACATGGGATTAATATTCTCAAAGGCTTCTCGACATAGAATACAACTGGAGTGCAAAAAAAATGCCGATAAAAGCGAATTTCGCTTTTATCGGCATCGGTATCGATCGAATAAGAACTATTGCTTTAATTCAGGCAATGGAAGGAACAGCAGGTTTATCGGAAGATTACTGCCGGAAGCTGGTGTGAACGCAATCGTTACCGATTCTTCCGTATCCCCTGTCCGATAAAGGACGCCGGCTTCATTCGCATTACTCAGAATTGTCGTGTTTGTCGCATAAACTAGCTTGTTGTTGATCAGGAATGCACCGCCATAATGGCCACCGCGAGGATTCAGTGCAATAAGCGTATGTGGCTTCACATGCCATAGATTCAGAACATACATTGCTCCATTGTTGCCGTCGTTAGACATCGCTTCACCTGTCAGAACATCATAACCCGACAAACGAGTGTCCACTACTTTGTCCGCAAGAATCATACGGGACGGAACATCGCCGATCGTCTGCAGTACGTTGATGCTGCGGTTAGCATTCTCGAATGTACCACGAACATGCTTGCCGTCGCGTGGCAGGATCGGAAGCTGCGGCAATGCCTGCAGCACGTCTTTGCTTGCATCTACAACAATGACGCTGAATTTGATTGGTGCTGAAGTAGTTACATCTGCGTACATCGTAAGAATACGGCCATTAACAACTTCTTTGCTGCTAAGCGGGCTGAGAACAACACGACTTTGACCTGCAGGAATCGTTGTAACCGTTCCTACTGGATTAGTCGTTCTGGACAGCAGGTAATTCGCGGTTGCTGCTTTACCAGCTTGAGTGACATAAGGCGCAGGACCACCAAGTCCAATACGCTCATCTGTAACAGTAGCTGCTGTACTGTTCTCATTAGTTGCTACGATATAAACTTTTACAGGATTAGGACGGTTATTCTGGTTATGAATAAGGAAGCGAACATTGCCGCTAGCGGTATCTTGATAATAGATACCCTCGTCATTAATCATTTCAGGGCTGTTGCTGCGAATAAACGTTTGCTGCCCCGTATTAACAACCGTGTATGGCTGCGTAGGAAGCTTTAACACGCCAGCGCCGTCGATCGTGAATTTCTCACCTTGATCGGTGTACAGCTGATCGAACTCTTGTTTCGTATAAAGCGATTCATCTGTGATCGTAACGATCTGTGAGAATTCGCTCGTCAAGCCATGTGAATCTGTTACTTTCAAAGTTACGGTCTGTTCGCCCGGTTCGAAGAAGGCTTTGGCGTTATTCGTCCATTCCCGCTTCGTAATCTTGTTCTCGTCATCCGAGCTAATATCATTATATGAAATGAGTTCGCCCATCTTGTAATAGGACTTGTCCGTTGCAAACCGTGCTTCTGGCGGCATATTCTGCGGCAACACGTTCACCGTTACCGAATAAGGATCGCTCCATACGCCGTTTGCATCTTGAACCCATTTGGTCACTTTATAAGTTCCCGCTTCAGCAAATGTTGTTTGTTTGCCTTCCCAGCGTTCGTTTACAATAGCTGCGCCACTAGGCTGATAGGATTGATCAGCATAAGTCACTTCTGTTTGGCCGGCATAGATGACCGAAGGGCTGACCGCAAATTTGGCAATCGGCTTGAGTGTCCATTTCAAGACCAGCTTTTTCTCAGCTGGAATGGAAGATAGAGTGATGCCAAACGGGCTGAACACCGAACGAAGCGGGATCATCAGACTGCCGTTTTGCACAAAAGGCTTACCTGTAAACGTCATGCGAGTTCCGTTAACGGTATAGGAAGATTTGTTCACCGCATAACGAAGCTCTCTAGTTGCATCACGAAGGATATATTCCTTCTTGCTGGCATCATACTGGACAGTTGCACCTAATCTACCGGCAATAGCAGTAGCGGAAATATAGGTTGTCCCTTTTAATTCTGTAAGCGGCTGAGCTGCTAAATAAAGTTTGCCGTTATGGTACATTTGCTTTGTTTTCTGAAGAAGGATCAGTTGGTTTTGCCCTGCGCCGGAGCTTTGTGCTCCAACAGGTACTGCAAACAAGAGCAATGCAGCAAGTACGACTAAGGTGACTTTCTTAAACATGGGATTCTCCTTTTCTCTAAATGGATGGTTTGAACAGACATAGATTAAACGCATCCTAGCACAAAAGGTTGCACCTTTAAGACTATTTATTTCTGGCTCCTGCAATATGTTCAAATAAAATATTACGAGATAGGACCGCCTCGTTCCGTCCCGCAAGTGCTTTACGAAGCACAACTACGAGTCGTTCTTCAGGCGCAACAAGCAAATACTGCCCCCCATGACCAAAGGCAAAATAACAGTCAAAAGCCCCATTATGCTCAGCTGGCGACTGCCACCAATGATAGCCGTAGGCCCCATAGATAGGAGGCTCGTAGTGAAGAAGGCCGCGATGATGCTTTCTCGTTGACTCTTGAATCCATTCTGCTGAGATCAGCTGCTTGCCGAACCAATCCCCTTCCCGCAAATAAAGAAGGCCAAGCTTCGCCAAATCACGGCCATAAAGCTGCAGCCCGGTTCCTCCTTCGTTAATCCCCTTGTGAGAGGTCCATTTCACTTGATGGAAGCCCATCGGCTTAAAAAGGCGGCTTGTCGCATAATCCAGCGCGCTTTGCCCTGTTGCTTTCGACAGGATGACGGATAGAAGATGTGATCCGCCAGAGTTGTAAAGATAGGCAGTCCCGGGTTCACTGATAAGTGGACGATCAAGTACAAACCGAATCGGATCTGCCGATTTCTTCATTGCTTTATACGGCTTATCAAAGTCAGGCCAATCCCAGCCGGACGTCATCGTCAGCAGATGCTTAATTTGAATGCCATCATCCGGCAGACCTTCGAAATAATCGGCAATAGGCTGCTCTACACTTTGGATATGGCCTTCAGCAATAGCGATCCCGACCAAAGCGGACAGAAGGCTTTTTGTACAAGACAACAGTGGTCCAACCGTGTCTTCGCCTCTGCTGTACCATTCCCAAGCGACTGCATCTTCCCTTAAAATGATGGCGGTGGTCATCTTCCACTCCACTAACCATTTCTTCATTTGATCCAGCTTTGCTTCATCTAGTCCTGCAACGGTTGTGGATACGGTACGTAAGTAAAGATCATCTATGTTAGGTGTCATTGTCATGCTCAATAATCAGCCTTTCTAGGAAGATGCATCTGCGGTATCGGAAGCTGTGGCTTGCGTAGTCGTCCTTGGCAAAGCAAGCATTGCCAGCATGACGATTACAGATAGTCCGACCAAGATGATAAAGATCCGGTGAAGGCTATGTTCCAGCTTATCTGCATCAATGACTTCTGTGCTGCCCGTATGCAGCAGAAGTCCAAATAACGCGATCCCAACCGTCTGACCAAGTGTTCGGATAAAGTTATTGCTTCCGATAGCTGCGCCGCGCAGCTCCCATGATACCGATGAACTGACTGCAACCGTAAAGCTCGTTAAGGATAGCCCGAATGACATACCGGACAGGAACGTATAAATCATAAAGAGTACGATTGATGTATGTTCCGTCATCAGCATGAAGCCTATGCTTCCGACAACCAGAAACATTGAACCAACAAAAGCGATCTTGCGCATGCCTAGCTTGGCGATCCAATTCCCGGCAAGGATAGCTCCAAGCGGCCAGCCAATCGACAATGGGATCATGGCCAGTCCTGAATATGTAGCACTCTCTCCGATGACGCCTTGAATCCACAGCGGCAGATAAAAGATCGCAACAACATTGATTACACAAAGCAGAAAGCTGATTGCATTCACCGTGCTTATCGTGCGCAGTTTAAATAATTGAAGCGGGATTATCGGCTCAGGAGAGCGTTTCTCGATGAAGAAAAATAAGGCCAAGAAGAACGCAGCAGCAAGCAAAAGTAAGATGATAATCATCGAAGAATGACTTGTTTCATTCGTCTCACGAAGAATGGTCAGCGCATACAAGAACGCAAACATCCCTATAGAGAATGCGGCAATTCCCGGATAATCAATATAACGTTTCTGTTTCGCGAACGCTTCCTTCATGGATGTGGTTAGCAGCAAGATCGCCACGATGCCAAACGGAAGGTTCATATAAAATATCGCCCGCCAGGACACATAATCGACGAGCAAGCCGCCTGCCAGTGGACCCGTGATACCTGCAATGCCCCAGATACTGGACATCCAGCCCTGGACCTTGGCCCGTTGTTCGAATGGATATAAATCACCGATAATGGTGTAAGGAATCGTCGTTAAAGCGCCTGCCCCAAGGCCTTGTAAAGCTCGAAAAGCAATAAGCTGCGACATCGTCTGGGCAAGCCCGGATAACATGGAGCCTGCAAGAAAAATGATCGCTCCTGCAATAAACATTCTTTTTCGTCCGAACAGGTCGGATAGCTTGCCATAAATCGGTGTGGTAATAACCGTAGCCAATAAGTAAATCGAAATAATCCAGCTGTATTGCTGAATGCCATTCAGCTCTCCAGTTATGCTGGGCATCGCGGTACTGACGATTGTTCCTTCAATCGCTGCCAGGAAGGTTGCGACGAATAAAGCAATGGTTACCGTACGTCGGTTGCTTGTTGTATTCATTATTTCTCCTTTCCGGTGACATTATGAATTTATTTCATTTGTCTGAGCTCTCTATTATGGTACTCACAACTGGAAAAGATCAATCCTTTTGGGCTTTTTGGATGAGGAATCACCCTATTCGAAACCACTCATTTATGTTAGCCTTATAGGAGTGCCTTAAAATTAAATATGTAACTCAAAAAATGCTTATTAGTAAGGGATGAATATACAAATGGGTTATGACTTCTTAGTTTCCATAATTGATCAGTTCGGCTATGTGTCTCTCTTCCTAGTTCTGTGTTTGGGCTTGATCGGGCTGCCTGTTCCGAATGAGGTTGTCGTCATGACAGGAGGAGCATTCGCAGCATCGGGTCTGCTTAGCCCGGTTCCAGCTTACTTAATGGTCTTCCTTGGAATCTGCTCGGCTATGACCTTTAATTACTCCATCGGCCGGTTTGCCGGAAGCAAAGTGTTCGATTGGTTTATGAAAAAGAAGAACATGGATAAATTCGTGAATCAAGCTCAGCATATGAGTGAAAAATATGGCGGTTTCGCGCTTAGTATCGGTCTTGTCCTCCCTGTCCTGCGGCATGTGATGCCGTTTGTAGGAGGCACGAACAAGATGAATTACAGACGATTTGCCCTTTTTGCTTATCCAAGCGCCTTCTTATGGACTTTGATTTACTTTATTATTGGTACATTTGTAGGTGACAAGGTTCAATCCCTCGGAAATACGATTGCCGATAACGGCATGATCGTTGTATATGTCCTTCTAGCCGTAGCGGCAGGTGCAGCAGCCTGGCTGTTCATCCGGAACCGAACTGCGAAGAAGAACGAAAAAGCAGAACGTTCCATGTAAGCATAAAAAACCTCCGATTCCCACTTTGGGATTTATCGGAGGTTTTTTATATCCATTCTTAATGATGCTCTAATACTAACTTCTCTTCTGCTGCATTTACCAGGTAATCAAACAGCTCGTCATCCTCTTCGAGCATATCCTCAACGGCAAGCAGCTCGTCCTCGTCGCCTGATTCATTCAGGAAGAACAAACCATATCCCCATTCGGTTCTTTTCCGGCTATGAATGGTCATTTCGTATTGGTTCTGTTGTCCAACTATTTCGAACTGTATACGGCCAACGAAGCCATTTTCCTTCGTATAGTCCATTGATGCCCCTAATATTTTTACATTATCCATTTGTTCTAATCTTCCTTCCGAGATTCGTTCATTTTGTAAAAATAGCCTGTTTATTCATTGTATACGGTTTGTGACATTCGTCAACAAATGATCACCGCTCTTAAGCACATTCTCATAACTCCCGTGATGAACGCCTATGATAGGCCTTGCATACTGTACATTACGGCAGCGGATACCGCAGCCGGGTATCCCATGAGAGGGTGATTGTTATGGCCATTGATTTAGTGGCGCTGCATTGGGTGTATCTCGTGTTTATCGTTGCCATCATCGGCTTTATGCTTATGCGGCGCGATACGTCGCTCATATGTATCGTCGGCATCTTTGTACTTGGCCTATTGGCAACCGAATCGCTGAGCGACTCTGTCAGCGGCGTGTTCAACAGCTTCATCTACGCAATTACTGAATTAATGGGCACTATTCTCATTATATCCATAATCGTTGCAATGAGCCGGGTCCTGATCCGAACCGGCATAAACGAAGTGATGATCTACCCGTTCACCCGTTTCCTACGGACACCTACACTAGCTTTCTGGGGAATCGGTCTTATTATGATGGTTACCTCCTGGTTCTTCTGGCCTTCACCAGCCGTTGCCCTGATTGGTGCAGTATTGCTGCCAGTTGCTTTACGTGTGGGCTTGCCAGCACTTGGAGCAGCAATGGCGATGAACTTGTTTGGTCACGGGATTGCATTATCAGGTGACTACATTATCCAAGGTGCTCCAAAGCTTACAGCTGATGCGGCTGGTCTTCCTGTTAGTGACGTTATGCAAGCGAGTATCCCGCTCGTCATCGTAATGGGTCTTGTCACCACCATTGCGGCCTTTTGGATGATGCGCCGGGATATGAAGACGGGCAAATGGAATGACGGCATTATCAGCAATGTCGAAGGAGATAAAAAGCTTACAGGCGGTGAAGATCTAGCCTATAAAAATGTACTGTCTCGCGGAGCAAAAATCACTTTAGCCGTCTTGATCCCGCTTCTCTTTGCTGCTGACGTAGTAACGATGTTCCTGTTAGATCTCCAGGGCGGCGATGCAACCGCACTTGTAGGGGGAACCGCTATCTTCATCATGCTCCTCATCACGATGCTTGCTCATAAGAACAAAGGGCTGGAGAAAACAACAAGTTATTTGATCGAAGGCTTCGTGTTCGGCTTCAAAGTGTTTGGACCTGTCATTCCAATCGCCGCATTCTTCTATCTTGGTGACTCCGGCTTTACCGCTATCTTCGGAGATACGCTGCCAGCAGGCTCTCAAGGCATCGTGAACGATCTTGGTGTCGCCCTTGCTAATAATGTCCCCGTCAATGGCGAGGTGGGCTCTGTAACCTTGACGCTCGTAGGAGCCGTCACCGGTCTTGATGGATCTGGCTTCTCCGGCATCTCGCTTGCTGGCTCTATCGCTCAGCTGTTCGGCGGTGCAATTGGTTCAGGTGTCGCTACCTTAACCGCTCTTGGCCAAGTAGCCGCGATTTGGGTCGGCGGTGGTACGCTTGTACCTTGGGCGCTTATCCCTGCAGCAGCTATTTGCGGAGTCAGTCCCTTCGAATTGGCACGCCGCAATTTGAAGCCCGTTATTATCGGCCTTAGCGTAACTACGATTGTAGCGATGTTCCTGGTGTAAACGAGTATAAAGAAAAGGATGATTCGAAAGGTCTCTCGACCCTTTGAACCATCCCTTTTGCTTTTGGTTACAATATAATAAATGCAAATACAATAGCAAGTGCAAAGCGATAATACGCGAACCAGGACAAGCTAAGCTTCTTAATAAGATTCAAGAAAGTTACGATAGCAATCATTGCAACGATAAATGCAGCGATAAAGCCAATGATAAAGAGTGGTGTATCCGATCCTGTCAGAAACTCACGGCTTTGAATCAAGTCAACACCACTTGCACCAGCCATGATCGGTACTGATACGAGAAAAGTGAACTCGGCCGCAGCCTTTTGGCTTGTTCCGAAGAACATACCGCCAGACATCGTAGAGCCAGAACGCGAGAAGCCTGGCCAAAGTGCGAGAACCTGAAATAAGCCAATTGCGAATGCTTGCTTGTATGTAATGTCATCAAGCTCTTCTGCTGTAACTTTCTTCTTGATGCGGTCTGCAACAATCATTAGTATACCGCCTGCAACCAGACCAATAAGAACCGTTTCTGAGCTGAATAAATAATCTTTGATGAATCCATGAAGCAACACACCAATTACACCAGCTGGAATCATGGCTAGAATAATGTGCAAGGCGTTAATGCCGGATGATTCCTTGAAGTTAAAGTTAAGCAAGCTGATAAATTTTCTCCGATACAACACGAGGACGGCTAGCACGGCACCAAGTTGTATAACAACCTCGAACACTTTGGCACGGTCATCCTGGAAGTTCAGCAAATCTGCAGTCAGAATCAAATGTCCGGTTGAAGAGACAGGTAAAAACTCCGTCAAGCCTTCAATGATGCCCATAATAATGGCATTAAATAAATCTCCCAAATGTAGTCCTCCATCTCCTATTATTTCCGCGTGTGGCACTTCTCTTTAAACCAACCTTTTAATAATAGCACAAGCGTAAGACGAGCGAAAGCAACCAACGTTTTAGGAGAAAAGCCGCATTTCCATCATAGGAATACGGCTCATCAGTCCCTATTCATTAACGGGGTTAACTACATGGAAGATAATTTCGATTTTACGGATCCGATGCCGTTCTTTCTCCCGTATGATAAAAGTCAGCTCTTCGTGATCCTGCGGCTCCCCGACTTCCAGATCCGGGTATTGATTATATAACCAGCCGCCAATCGAATCTACATCATGGCTTTCCAGATGGCAGCCAATGGCTACATTAACCTCACCAATCAGCGCTTTGCCGTCTACAATAAAACGATTCGGCTCGACCGCATCAATTTCCTTCACCTCATCGGCATCAAATTCATCACGAATTTCTCCAACGATCTCCTCAATAATATCTTCGATCGTAATCAGTCCGGATGTCCCACCGTATTCATCATGCAAAATAGCGATATGCACCCGTTCCAGCTGCATCTTACGAAGCAGCTTCTTGATTGGCATCACTTCCGGTACAGACATAACAGGCTGAAGCATCGTTGCAACATCAGTCTCATTGTTACCAAAATACTGCATAAAGAACTGCTTCGTATTAATGATCCCGACGATATTATCCTTGCTGCCCTTAGCAACAGGGAACCGGGTATACTGTTCTTTGCGGATAATCGAGATATTCTCCACCTTGGAGTTCTCCATAAACAAACAGACCATATCCGTCCGCGGAACCATGATCTCCCGAGCTAACCGTTCGTCAAATTCGAATATCCGGTTTACGTAGCTGAGCTCGCTTTTATTTATTTTTCCGCTTTCGTAGCTCTCCGACATAATACTCCGGATCTCTTCTTCGGAATGAGCTTCCTGCTCTCCTGTTGGCTTGAAGCCAAGCAGCCTCACAACGCCGTTGGCCGAGCCGTTAAGCAGCCAGATAAACGGAAACATCACTTTATAAAAGCCAATGATAATAGGAGCAACGGATAAACTAATTTGCTCCGGTTTGATAATAGCTACGGTCTTAGGTGCCAGCTCGCCAAGAACGACATGCAAGTAGGTAACAACGGCGAAAGATAAAATAAATGACAAGACATTAACCAGTTCGCCGCCAATATGAAGCTGGTGAAACAATGGATCAAGCAAATCATGAACCGTCGGCTCTCCAAGCCAGCCGAGTCCAAGCGCAGTGATGGTTATGCCAAGCTGGCAGGCGGACAAATAGCTGTCCAAGTGCTGCAAAACATTTTGAACCGCTGCTCCATTACGAACCCCTTCAGCGACCAATTGCTGCACCCTGCTGGTACGAAGGCGGACGACTGCAAATTCAGTTGCTACGAAGAAAGCGGAACAAAACAGCAGCACCGCAAACAAGATCAGTTTCAGAACCATGAGCGTCTCCTTCTTTTCTTCTGAACTGTTGATAACTACTTGTATGTTACCCCGTCCACGCATTCATGAATCCTGCAAAAATAAACCGTATACCTATCCACTAATGGACAGATATACGGTTTACACTTAACCTCGCCTATTAATAACCCACTTCCACCGATGCATTCACGATGTAGATCAGATCATTCTTATCCTCTTTATCCGGCAGAACGACACCACTTGTTGTCATCATACCGCCGTCCATGATTTCAACGGTAACCTGACCATAAGGCAGAACCGCCTTAACCTGCTCTACATCAAGCAATTCCTTGTCACAAGGAACGGCAAGCTTGACATGTACCTTCATATTGTCGAGTGTCCCACCTGGTAAGACCGATCGAAGACCCGGCATTGAATTATGATGAATTGCATTCTGAACCGCACGTATTGATGCTTTCGTGATGTTCTGGCCATGCAGATCACAGCCCATTCCGATCTCAATAAAAAATAATTTGTCCATTCCGTTCCCCTCCATTACCAAGGTACATCATCATCTTGCGCCGCAGATGAGTTGTCATCTTCATACGGCGGTATTGCTGGTTCTTCTTTCACATTCGTACCGATAATCGGCAGAATTTCTTCAAGATCCGGCGGCTGCAGCAGCTCGACTGGCGATACGCCTTTTTCGAATTGGAATGCATCACCTTCAATCACGGTTACATAACGTCCATTATGTTTTGCGAAATGCAATGTTACCCCAAAGTCTGCAAGCAGCCCTTTTATCGTTACCCCACCAAGCTTAAACGAGAAAGGCAGATCCGGCTTCTGCTCAACAAGAGCGGCGGAAGCTGTTGTTACCTGCTCATGCGTCCAATATTCCTGCAGCTCACGCTTCTCGCTTGCCGCCCATACTTCAATAGCATTCTCTTCCTCACGACGTTCCACACTTTCAGGAGCAGCTTGCCATTTGTCCTCCATATACTGCTGGACCATCCCAAGCACCTGCTCACCCATCACTTCAGGCAAAGGCTTCTCGTAGGATACGAACTTCAGGAAATCCTCGAAATAGCGAGCATGTGAAGCCTGATGAATTTTGAGCTCCCATTGATCAAGAGCTCCTTCCTCCGGCATATGCGGATATTGGATTGACTTCATGCCACGTGCACTGATAGCCATCTCAACATGGGAGATCAAGCTTCGTTCGTCCGAGATGCGCGCGATTTTTGGCTCGAAATCACATTTGAGCAGGAACAGGAAAGGTTCATCGAAATAAGTGTTCAGCTTTGCTCTGGCAATAATAAATGCCCCGCCGCGAACCGCTGTCGTATCCATATAAATATGTACCAATTCATCGGCGATACCGATAAAACGTTCCTTGCTGTCGGCTTCCCGTAGACGTTGGAACAAGTTATAGTTCTGATTACTACCCAGCTCATAGCCTGGTTCAACCATAAATCGTCCAATTTTCGTCGGAGCATTCTCCGTATTGGGATTGCGCTCTACCTTACGTTTTACAATCCGGGTAAACTCGCCGTCAAGGAATCGCTTGATCTCGCTATCTTCATAATCGTCTTCATCCAACGTTTGAAAATGCTTGTATCGTTTCGAGGACGAGCTGTCCTCACCATCTGTTACGATAACGAAGAAAGATAAATATTCCATTCTGAAATCCACTTTGTCGTTTCCCCCATGTCATTAAGCTTCATAATCATTAAGAACATATGGCAGCTTCTGATAGCGATAAGTCGGCTTCAACTCCGTGTTATCAAATCCGCGATGCCAGACCGGTGTTGTAGACGGCGACATCGGTGGAATTAACCACGACCAATTACCAGTTAATTGACGACCGTTATTTTGCTCCTGCTGAGTGAAGCGCATGAACTGCTCGGCAGCTGTATGATGATCAACGATGCTGACGCCGTGTTTTTTGTAAGAATGAATAACAGCAACGTTCAGCTCTGTCATCGCACGGTCCTTCCATAGGGAAGTATTAGTCGTTGTATCAAGGCCCATAAGCTTGGCTACGTTCGGAAGCTGATTATATCGGCCAATATCAGCAAGATTGCGTGCTCCAATTTCCGTTCCCATGTACCAGCCGTTAAACGGCGCCGCTGAATACGTTATACCCCCAATCTCAAGCATCATATCCGAGATAAACGGAACGGCATACCATTGCAGATTTAGCTCCTCGAAATTTGCGATTTCTGGGTGGGATAAGGGCACTTCCTTCACAAGTCCTTCCGGCAACTCATACCATCTCGGCGGCTCATTATTCACTTGAATGACGAGCGGCAGAATATCAAAGGCAGTCCTTGCACCTTGCCAGCCCAATGTTGTACATACACGGGTAAAAGCAACTGAAGCTGGGTCACCGACCACTCCCATTTCCGTGTCATACCCTGCATAACGTACCAACTGATGATTCCATATTCGAATTCGCTTTTCTCCCTGCTGAGGGGCAAAGACCGTTATCGTCGGACGGATTCGTCCATCATTTGTTGCATATTTCATGTGGTTAAATATCGATTCCGCAATCTCATCCGTCTTATGTAATGATCGTGCATCTCTCACTTCAAGCGACTGCCAGAATAAGCGGCCAATACAGCGATTGCTGTTGCGCCAAGCCACTCTAGCCCCGTGACGAAGTTCCTCCATGGTGTGCTCATAGCTGCCTGTCTTTACGATAGACTGCTCAATTTCCGCAAGCCGCTGCTTTGCTTCTGTTTCGGTTTTTCCTAATTCTATATAACAATCGGCTATAAACTGCTCTGCCTCTTTGTAGAGTTCTGTTGCAATCATACTTTGTGCCTACTTCCCAAAACCGACTTTCCTCTTACGATACCGTATTTTTTTCGCTGTCGCCACCTCAATGAGCCTGGAAACAACGGAGTTCACTTATTGTTCAACGTTTCATTTAACCGTCCTGTCACAATTAACATCAGGAAGGATACTGCGATAATAGCTGCTGTCCATGACCAGGCTAACGTCATATGTCCAGATTCGACTGCAGTATAGATCGCTGTTGGTGTTGTTTGAGTCACTCCTGGGATATTACCTGCTATCATAAGCGTTGCTCCAAACTCTCCAAGACTTCTAGCGAAGCCAAGAATGTAGGAAGATACAAACGAACGACCAGCTAGTGGCAGCGTTATATAACGAAATACCTGCCATTCTCCTGCTCCAACCGATCTTGCTGAATCCTCCAGATGCCGCTCTACCCCTTGAAAACCTGTCTTCATCGTTTGATAAACAAGTGGGAATGCAACTACTACAGCTGCAATGATGCCAGCAATCCAAGTGAAGATAATGGGCTGATTAAACAGCCATTCATAAGCGATTCCAACCCATCCTCTGCGCCCTAGCGTAACAAGCAACAGGAATCCAATGACCGTTGGCGGCAATACAAGCGGCAGCATAAAGATTGTCTCAAGAATAAGCTTCCCTCGACGTTTCTTTCTCGTCATCCACCAGGCAGCCCATACGCCAAGAATGGCTACGAATAGGCTGGCTGTAAAACATATTTTCAAGGATAACACCAGCGGTGCTGACCAATCCTCCCAAGTCCATTCCGACAATCTGATTCACTCCGATACCAATACCCATGATGTAAACCATTATAGACAAGCCCTATGCAAGGTGTAAATGTCACATCAATATTAAACAGAAAAATCGCCACATCCCTTCAATCTGAAGAGAATGCGGCGATTATAATTAACCATCTTAATTATTCGCTTTTTTGACGGCCCAGCACCAAGAAAATAAGGATAAAGATAAATGCCGTCAATGCCATAAGCGGGATCGTAATGAAACCAAGCCAGTTCAAATAATCATAGTTGCATGGGATACCTGAGCGGCATGGCATCATTTCGCCAACCTTTGGGAACCAGATCTCAAAGTTATGATAGATCGAAATGAGCATCCCAATCACGCTAAGAGGCAATACGTATCCAATGATTCTGCGGTCGCTGCGGTAAACAGCAATGCCAAGCAGAATAACTTGCGGATACATGAAGATACGCTGGTACCAGCACAAATCACATGGGATAAACCCGCGTATTTCACTGAAATACAAGGATCCTCCTGTAGCAACTAATGAGACAATCCAAGCCAAATACAAACCATACCGCTGGAACCAGCTTTCATAGATTTCGGTTTCGGTTGTCGTTGTCAATCGTTCCTACTCCTTATTAACCGCTTCATCAATTGCTGCTTTAATGCTCGCGTAATCTAGGTTGCCTGCATACTGCACACCATTAATAAAGAGTGTTGGTGTACCGGTAACATTCAGCGGACCTACCATTGCATTATCCTTGTTAACTTCGCTTTGGTACGTCTTATCGTCGATATCCTTCTTCAGCTTGTCGAAGTCAATCGAAAGATTCGCATCCTTCGCGAGTTGTACCAGATAATCTGATGTTGCCCAATTGGTCTTCTCATTTTGTTGGTTATCATAGATCGCTTTGTAATAAGGCCAGAAAGCATCATTGCTTTGCTGTTGTACAGATTCCGCCGCCAGTGCTGCGGTTACGGAGTCAGGACCGATAAACGTATAATTCGCGAAATAAAGTGCTGCTTTACCTGTATCAATGAAATCTTTTTCAATCTGAGGCTCTACGTTCTGCGCAAAATATTGACAAACCGGACATTTGTAATCGCCGAACTCGACAATTTTGACCGGAGCATCTGCACTGCCCTTCATAGGCATGCCAGTTAAATCGATATCATACACCTTGTTGCTTAATTCCGCTTGCTGTTTCGATTGATGATTGATGCCAAGAATAATAACGACAATAACAGCTACAATCGCTAGTGTTAATACGAGCAGCGACTTGTTGGATTGCTTCTTAACCGGTTGATACTTCGTATTTGGCCTTGGCCGTTGTTTCGCTTTCACTTGATTACTCAAACTTGTCCATTCCCTTCCCGGCATTTGAATGAGGCTCAGCAGCACCGCACACAATTTCATGCGTACGGTGCTCGGAATACGCCTATACTTGTAGCCTAGTTACAACGGGCATTAATGTCAATATGAAGCTGAGACATGACGAAATACTGTCATATTTAAAGTAACTATTCTTTACTAATTAATGACGTTAATGAATCGCGATGAAGTAATTTCAGCTTATGAAGTGCTCTTGTACAGCCAACATACAACAGCTTCGCATCATTTTCCGAATACTTATCAGCCCCGGCATCAGCAATTAATACCGCGTCGAACTCCAATCCTTTGGACAAATACACCGGCACAACAGATAAGCCTCCGCCATACTCCGGCTGTTTGCTTTGGACTAGTGATGCATCAAGTCCCTTGCTAAGCAAGAACTCATGTAGTTCGGAACATTGCTCTGCTGTGCGGCCGATAACCGAGATCGTCTGGAATTGGCCAGTAGCCTGCCATTCTTGTACAGACGATACGATTCTGCTCAACCATTCTTTATCCGTGACTTGCTCGACCTCAACCGGATCACCGCTACGGAACACAGGTACCGCCGGTTTCACACCGCCACCCATTGCTCCCAGAATACGATTCGCGAATTCAATAATCTCCATAGTTGAACGATAGCTTCGGTTCAGTTCGAAGAAACCTGTCTGCTCTTCTGTGAATAGATCAATAAGCTCCGTCCAGCTCTGAATACCAGCGTAAGCATGAATCCCCTGCTGCAAGTCACCAAGCACCGTCATCGATGGTGATTTCTGACACAACCTCAGCGCTTCTAGCTGGAATGGAGAGTAGTCTTGCGCTTCGTCAATTACGATATGATCGTAAGACGAAATCTGCAGGCCATACAGACGCAGATGAATGTACACTAGCGGTGCTAGGTCTTCAGCTTCTACCTGTCCGTTCTTTAAGGAAGCTGCCGTTGCTGAAGCAATTGCTTTCGGGATAACCGTTACAGCTTGTTTTCCTCCGAACAAGGAAGCGTATAGCTGAGGTGCCGTGAAAGAAGGAATTTTCTTCGAAAAGGCGTTCAGTTTGGTCTGTGCTTTGGCGCGCAGCTTCTTATCAACGACCTTCCGAAGCTTCAGCTCCGATTCAAACCAGCGGCGAATACGGTTGACGAGTCGGTCCCGCTTCTTCATTAAAGTCTCATCACCGTAATCGGTTTCGAACCATTCTTTCATGAGTTCTGGTTTTAAAATCAATCCTGGCAGAGGCTCAAAAGGAATAACGGGTACAAGCCGCTGCTCGAGCTCTTCGATGCGGGTGTCGATCGCTTCTTTAAATGTGAGCGAGCCTTTTATTCTGCCCGGTGCATTCGCCATCTCTTCTGCCGATCGATGCTCCTCAAACCAATACGATAGAGCATCTGATGCACTGCGCAGCTTCACCTCATGGCCAAGCAGCTCCAGCGACCAGTCAACGAATGTCGTTTGCAGAATGTCGCCTACCCCAAGCTCAGGGAGGACTCCGGAGATATAATCAAGGAACATACGGTTGGGAGCGAAGATAATCATCCGCTCAGCTTTTACTCGGTCAGCATATTGATAAAGCAGGAACGCCAGCCGGTGAAGAGCTACTGTTGTTTTACCACTACCTGCAACCCCCTGAATGAACAGGGCCTTATTACGTTCCGACCGGATGATTCTGTCCTGCTCATGCTGGATCGTAGAAACGATATCCCTCAATTTATTATCTTTGTTCTCGCCTAGGCGGTATAAAAGGAATTCATCCGTTACGGATTCTTCATCTTTCCCACGAACATAGCTGTCTACCATACGGACAAGCTCGCCTTGCCTTACCATAAAGTTACGCTTCAGATGAACAAAGCCTTCAATCTCGCCTTCCGGCGCGACATAGGCAGCTGCATCCTCCCCGCCTGTAAAAGAATAGAATAGGCTGGCTACAGGGGCACGCCAATCTACGACGAGCAGCTCATTGCTGCCTTGCTTCGCAACACCAGCTTTGCCGATATACAACGGCTTATTCTCGCCATTTGGCAGCTCTTCGAAGTCAATTCTACCGAAGTAGGGTTCACGGAAGGCTACCTCCAGACGCCGTTTGCGTTCTTCACGCTGCAAATCGAGCATTTGCTCCGTAAAATCATCACCCGTATAACGGGGGCCAATGCCAGCCAGCTGACTCTTAATATCGTCCATCGATCGAGCCAGTCTTTCTTGCTCTTCTTGATAGGCACTTTGAACCTGTGTCATGTCAGTTACCTCCTAAAAAGAATTACCACAGATGTGGCATTACTATTGCCAAAGCGGTGATTCTTACCTCGTAAGCATAATCCAAAGAATTATCGTACCATAGGCTGCAATACAGCCGTTGGCGGTGATTCTTACCTCGTAAGCATTTTGGAAAAAACGAATAACCAATATACCACAGGACGAGAGTTGTAAGCAATTACAGCTCGAAATTCATTCCGATCAATCTCAATAGGTAATAGATGACTACCAGATTAAAGACAAATAAGAGCGGAATACCTACCCGAAAAGAAGTATGTTTGGTTTTGTGCCGCCATACCTGCATCCCGATCCAGGCACCAAGTGCCCCGCCGATTGCACTAATACCAAACAACCTTTTCTCCGGTACACGTCTCTTCTTATGTCTGGCATAGCTCTTGTCCATTCCCATAATGACAAAAGCAATTATATTAATAACAAGTAAATAGATAATAAGAATCTCCATAATAATCCCCCTGCTCCTGCTTAAGTACGCGGCTTTACCCGATTCGTCGGCTGTGCCGCATAAGGATCATCCGGCCAATAATGCTTCGGATATCGTCCCTTCAAATCCTTCTTCACTTCAAAATAAGCCTCATTCCAGAAGCTTTGTAAGTCTCTTGTCACTTGAACTGGTCGCTGCGAAGGCGACAGCAAGTGCAGCGTTAGTGGAAGCCTTCCTCCTGCAAGCCGCGGCGTTTCTTGAAGTCCAAACAGCTCCTGGAGACGCACCGCAATAAACGGGGCATCTGGATCGCTATAATCAATCGGTATTCGCGAACCGCTTGGAACCGTCATATGTGTTGGCACCTGCTCGTCAAGCTCCTGCCTCTGTGTCCAGCTAAGCAAGCCTTCCAGCAGCTGGACCATATTAAGCCGCTGCAGATCGGAGCGGTTTTTCATTCCATATAGATGAGGCAACAGCCAGTCTTGGACCGTTGCTAGAAGGTTTTCTTCGGATACATCTGGCCAGCCGCTGTTATGTTGTGCCATCAGGAGCATTCTCGCCTGCAGCTGCTTAGCAGCTTTCGACATGGACAAAAGCTCCAGCCCTTCGCGGGCAATCCCGTCAGCCAGCGCTATAGCTACTCGTTCAGGTGAGGGCTGCTGAAGCGGCGCTTCCTTTAAAATAATAGCGCCCAGCCGAATTCTTCGGCGGGCACGAACCGCATGAGCGTCCATATCCCATTCCACTGCTTCTTCAACTTGCAGCTGTTCACCTGCTGCCTGCTCCAGCCTGTCCATATTCAGCTCAGCCGCGAGCCGGATTCGGCTTTCCACTCCCGCATCATCCAGCTCAGCAGCCACAAGATACGCCGCTCGAGACATGGGCTGAAGCTCTGGCAGCACAGCTCCTCTTCCGTTCGCAAGCAAATATCGGCCATCCGATCGCCGCTGTGCAATTCGGTCCGGATAAGCGAAGGCAAGAAGCAAACCTATATCGGCAATACCTTCTGAGCCATCAGCCAATTGCTGCTGCTTTCCATTCTCCTGAAGCATTCGGCTCCATTGCTGAGCCTGAGCCTTAACTCGCTGTATGGCTCCCCGATCCGCTACCAGCCGGCCACTATAGCCACGCAGCGCTTCCAGTCGAAGCCTAACATCCACATTACGCTCCTGTGGCAGCAGATCACGCTCACTAAGCAGAGCAGCGAGTTCACATGCTGCCGCTGCTAAGCCAAGCTGCTCTGCCTTCAGCAGCATAAAGCCTAGCCTTGGATGGAGGCCTAGCTTCGCGATTCGGCTCCCCCACTCCGTTGGTCTTCCCTCTTCATCTATAGCATGCAGTAGCGTTAAGAGATCAAACGATTGGCGGTAGGCAACTTGTGGTGGAGGATCAAGCCATGCCAGTTCAGTTGGTTTCATCACTCCCCATACGGCAAGCTCGAGCGCTAACGGCGTCAAGTCTGTCTCTAGCAGTTCTGGGGTGTTCTGAAGTGGCAAATAAGGATGCTCCTGCTCGGTCCAAAGCCGGTAACAGACACCAGGTGCGAGGCGTCCTGCCCGACCTCGCCGCTGATCAGCGGAAGCCTGAGATACAGAAGTTGTCGCAAGTCTTGTCATCCCCGTACGAGGCGAGAAGCGTGGTACCCGCATAAGGCCGCTGTCCACAACAATCCGTATTCCCTCTACTGTTAAGCTGGACTCCGCAATCGAGGTGGCGAGAACAACTTTGCGCTCGCCTGGCTTGCATGGTGCAACTGCCGCATCCTGTGCTTCCAGCGGCAGACTGCCATGCAGCTCGGTAATTCGAATGGATGAATCCAGCCCGGCTTGAGCAAGTAAACCAGCTGTACGCCGAATCTCCCCTATACCAGGTAGAAAGACAAGTACATCACCAGCATGTTCACGTAGAGCTTGTACAATTGTCTGAGCAATTTGCGGCTCAACCTTGCCTTCTATCCTTGTGCTCCGATAAAACGTCTCCACCGGGTATACTCGCCCGCTGCTCTTTATGATTGGAGCTCCACCTAGCAGTTCCGCCACCGGCTCCGCATCAAGTGTTGCAGACATGACAACAAGACGTAGATCCTCTCGCAGCAGGGTTTGGGATTGCAAGGCTAACGCCAGTCCAAGATCACCGTGAAGATGCCGCTCATGGAATTCATCAAACAAGACAGCCCCAACCTGTTCCAAAGCTTGATCCTCTTGCAGCATTCTCGTTAGGACACCTTCTGTAACGACTTCAATCTTCGTTCGCGCGCTTACCTTTGTATCAAGACGAACACGGTAACCAACGGTATCGCCAACTTGTTCTCCAAGCATGCTCGCCATATACTTCGCAGCAGATCGTGCAGCAAGTCGGCGCGGCTCCAGCATAATAATCTTGCGTCCCTCCAGCCAAGCTTCCTTAAGAAGTGCAAGCGGAACTCGAGTCGTCTTACCTGCCCCAGGCTCAGCGACTAATACAGCATTTGTTCCTTTCTGCAGCGCCTCTAACACTTGAGGCAATACTCGGTCTATTGGCAGTTGCGTCATGATTCACACATATCCTTTCAATCGTTTAACCTCGTTAATCACCAACAAATTAATGCCATTAATAAATATTATTTAATGACGTAAAATAAATAATAATTAATGCCGTAAATTATTTCACAAGCCGGACCATCTGAGCAACCGGGCGATTATCGCCGGTCAATATTTTTTCCGCTGACCGAAGCTGAGAAGAGCCATCGCCGTCCAAGAAAATACCGTCCTCCAGGTTGCCCACAGCCACTTGCTCTACAATGGCATCACGGAACGCTTGCAGGGAGCCTTTGGTACTGCTGACGATCAAATACAGCATACCTTCATGGTCATATACCATCGCGGAACGAAGACGATTATCCTCTGGATTTGGTGCCTGCTCGTGCTTCATTTGTTTAAGCCAATCTTGATCCTGGCCAAGGCTCATACTAATTCCGCCCTGCGCCCAAAATCTCGTATGATCCATTACCTTCAGATCAGATGCGTTACGTACCACTTGGACAGACAACTTATCGGATGCTCCATCCCAGACGAGTGTTCCCCGTGCATATTTAGCATTTTCATCACCTGAACCATACTCTTTGATCTCACCGTTAACAGGCATCCCGTCAACAACAGCAATACTAAGCAGCGCCTTCTCGTAGAAGAATCCGCCATTCACGCCATAAAACGGTGTTAGTGCAACATTATTCTGAATAGAAGTGAGCGTTACATTCGATGGGCTCGTCTTTAGCACATGCAGTTCCATCCCGTTTGATGATAACAGTTCTTCGTATGTATAGGCAGATGGCCCCTTTTCTACAGACCCTTTACTCTTTACTTGAAGAGCGTAGAGCATCACAGCAAACAGCAGTGCAAGGACTAGGAAGATCCCTCCCATCACGGCAATGATTTGCAGTTTTCTCTTTCGATTGATTGTCTCTATCGATTCGTTATTCATTATGTACTTCAATCCCCCGCCATTCTCTTCCTAATCGAACCAGCCTTTTCTACGGAACCAGACGTACATACCTGCCCCGATCAACACCATAAAGCCTATTAGGCCAAAATATCCCCAGTGCCAGCTAAGCTCCGGCATATTATTAAAATTCATTCCATAGATCCCAGCAAGAAACGTCAGTGGCATAAAGATTGTCGTAATAACCGTCAGCGTCTTCATAATCGAGTTCATCCGATTCGAGCTATAGGACATAAAGCTGTCCCGTAAATCCGCAGTCATTTCACGTGCAGCATCTGTCATTTCCGTCAACTTGAGGAGATGGTCATAAATATCCCTATAGAATGCTAGATAACCGTTAAGTCCTTCAATTCGTTCGGTATTAAGCGTACGGTAGAGCAAATCCCGCATTGGCAAAATCGTCTTACGGAGCCTTAACAGCCGTGAACGGATATTAAAGATCGCGTCCATCGTCATCTGATCCGAGCTTTCACTTCCACTTCCAATCTCCATATCGAGCACTTGCTCTTCAAGCTCCTGTACAGCGGGAAAATATTGATCGACCAACTGGTCAATGATCATATATGCCGCGAACATATAGCCGTCCTCACCAAGCTTGGAGGCATGCTGAATCTTCCCCCACGCATCGTTAATCTCATGCGATTCCTGCACATGATAGGTCACAATAAACCGGGGACCAATAAATAGATTAACCTCTTGTACCTCCAGGCTCTTGGCGTCAACTGAATGCAGTACAAAAAAATGCGTATCATCGTAGTGGTCAAGCTTCGGACGCTGCAGCAAGTGGCAGCAGTCCTCAATGGCCAGAGGATGAAAATGAAAATAACTGTCGAGCAGCTTCGTTTCCGCAGGAACCGGTTCACTGAAGTCCACCCAATACCAGTCCAAATCGAGCTCCTTCAAATCATTTAGTTGCAGGTCATTCATCCACGTCTTATCTTTCGTATACCCTTTTATTCGAATCATAGCTGTATCCTCCATCGTAATAACCGATTCTCCTATTTTAACGTGTAGAAGCCATTCTGTAAAAAAGTTGCACACGGTAAAAAGGTCATGCTATCATCGTTGTCAATAAAGGAGAGTCGATCGTTATGTCGAATATACGCGGACGCTTCGCCCCTACTCCGTCCGGGATGATGCATCTCGGCAACGCTTGGGCAGCCTTGCTCGCTTGGCTGCAGATCCGCAAACAGAACGGACAATTTGTTCTGCGGATGGAAGACATCGATGGGCCGCGCTGCCGCCCAGAGCTTGCAGAGCAAGCGCTCGCCGATTTGCGCTGGCTTGGGCTGGATTGGGACGAAGGCCCGGATGTTGGCGGGCCGTATGCTCCCTACACACAAAGTGAAAGAATTCATCTCTATGGAGCCGCCATGGAGAAGCTTCTGCAAAGCGGTCAACTTTATCCCTGCTATTGCAGCCGCGCTGAGCTTCATGCTATCGCCAGCGCACCACATGGGCTGTCAGCCGAAGGACCAGCCTATCCAGACACTTGCCGTCTGCTTACCGCTGAAGAGAGACAGGAACGGCAAGTCCATAAGGATCCTTCCCTTCGGTTCCGTACAGACGAAGAAAGGCCAATTCTATTTAACGATGGCATAGCCGGTATCCAACATTTCCCGCCTGGAGCAGGCGGCGACTTCGTTGTCCGGCGCGCGGACGGAATCGTGAGCTATCAACTTGCGGTTGTTGTAGATGACGCAGCTATGGGAATCACAGATGTCCTGCGTGGAGGAGATCTGCTGGATTCCACACCACGTCAGCTCATGTTGTACGATGCTCTTGGTTTGCAAGCGCCACGTTTTGCACATATCCCCCTCTTGCTTGGTGAAGACGGCAAGCGGCTTGCCAAACGCCATGGAGATACTTCCCTCGCGGGGCTAAAGGCAGCAGGCGTACGCTCCGAACAAATAATCGGTTGGCTGGCCTATCTAGCTGGTCAACTCGAACGGTTCGAACCCGTTGCAGCATCTGAGCTTATTCATTGTTTTGATTTAACTCGGATTCCAACCGAGTCAATTACCATTCATGATACTTTGATGAAGCGGCTGTTCAACTGAATAGAGTAAAAAAAACGAGAGCTAGTTCCAGCCCCACGTTCAACGTGATGGATCGGAATCAGCTCTCGTGCTGTGTTTGGCATGATTCATATACCGTCTCGTATACGAGTCTGCCAATGGCGTTGCCTATTGTTGTTGCGGTTCCAGCATAAGCATGTATGGCCTCATATTCCTTACTCCCGCTAACCCCAATAACGATCGCATCTGTCGTGGTTCCTGTGGCAATTTGGCCATTATCCGGATCTAGCAGCTGTAAGTCCTGTAAAGCTGCTGCCTTCGCTTCCGCATACGTGATCACTGCATTCGTCATAGCTGATTCCGTCATTTGGCCGTCTATGAGCAGCACTGTATTAATTGTACCAGCCGAATAGGCCGAGAATGTTTCCCGCTGCACCCCCGCTCTAGCTGCATTACGAGTGCCAGCCGTAGTAATGCACAGCAGCTTATAGCGATCCCCTTCCAACTCGGCTACCGAGGCATGTGTCAGCTTGGCCGCCGTTAGCAAACCTATGGTTTGTTCCGGCGTATATCCCCATTGGTTAAACTGACTTTCCGTATCCTTCACCGGATCCATCCCCGCATAATCAAGTGGAACTTTCCAATTCACAACCGTAAAAGCATCTGCCATACCACCGTTATGTATCGCATTACTTAGTGTCTTTAGCTGAACTGGACTAGCGATTTCGATTCGATCTTCCAGGAGTGTAATTTTAACGCCTTTCCAAACGACAGACTCAAAGCTCTCTCCATGACGAAAAGGCTGACTCATCGGATGCCTGCTTCCTGGAATTTAGATAAACCTCGTTCAAGCGCTTGCAGCAGCCATTTATTTTGATGCCTAAGCTTTATAGCAAATCGGCAATATGAGTCATCTAGTCCAATAAAATGGGAAGCATCGCGAATGAGCACACCCATCCGCCCCATCTCATACTGCAGGCTAGCCGCTGTCAGTCCTGGCCGTTCTGGCAGCTGTACAAGCAAATAATTAACCGCACCTGGAATAACCCGCAGGCCAAGCTCTTCCAGCCTGCCAATGAGCCAAGGACGTTCATCCTTCAGCCATTCCATTGTACGGGCGGCATACTCTTGTTCATCTAGTACCGCTTCTCCAATTAACTGAGCCAGAGAATTCACGCTCCATGGTACTTGAAGCTTGCGTAATGCCGTAATCTGCTGAGGTGCTCCCACCATATAGCCAAGACGAATACCCGGTATCGCATAAAATTTGGTCATGGATCGAATCACAAACAGCCGCTCATTAACAGCAGCTTCTCGAATTAGCGTAAACTTCTCTTCTTCCGGTATAAAATCCATAAATGCTTCGTCTACCACAACCGTGGCACCTCTATAGACCAGCTTCATAATAAGAGTAGGATCAACTAGTTGGCCTGTAGGGTTGTTTGGGGAACCAAACATATAAAAACGAGCATTACATTCGGCAAGCATCGATTCAGTCAAGGCAAAATCATTTTCAGGCGATAACATCACCGGTGTAATAGAGCCTCCAGCCTTAATAATCGCATCACCATACTCCGTGAAACAAGGATAGGCTAATGCAGTCATCGTTGGCTTAATTGCACGAACGACCAGATCAATTAATTCTGCTGCACCATTCCCAATCAGAATCGACTGCTCGTCCACCCTATGAAGCTGCGCCAGCTTTGCTCGAAGCCCTCGCACGGCAGGATCCGGATACCGATCAATCTGCTCGGCATATTGCAATAGGACACGTTTCACTCCCTCAGGCGGGCCAAATGGATTCATATTGGAACTGAAATCAATAAATTGCCTTGCAGGAAAGCCGTAGGTTTCTTCCGCCGTCCGTAAGTCTCCCCCATGTCCATAACGTTCAAGCATGATTGTTCCCCTCTCATCGCTAGATTACGTGAATAGCCAGTAAACCTGCAAATAATAGAACCGCTTCAACTGCTTCGTTCAAAGCACCGTAGGTATCTCCTGTTAATCCGCCAAGTTTACGGCTAAGCCATACCGCGAGCAATGTCCCACTTATCCATGTAAGCAACACACAACCAATCAAGACGACTATCGTTTCATACAATGAAAAACCATCAATCGTTGTACATATAACCGTTAAGAGAACTGCTACTACAAATCCTCCCGTCACTTGACGAAGGGAAGCAAGATGGAACAATGCCCCGATCCCTTCTCCTTGTCTCGCATTTGGCCAGCCTGCAATGGCTGCTCCCATCCACCAACGACTCCAGATCGGGACAATTGCAAGTAGTGACACCACATGCTTTCCATCCTCCTGTCCCAGCCATTCTGCCAGCACAGCAAATTTGAACAGCAGCAGCAGGACCGCGGCGATTACACCCATAGCGCCAACACGGCTGTCCTTCATAATTTCCAGCATCCGTTCACGCGAGCGATGGCTCAGTACACCATCGGCCGTATCCATCCAGCCATCAAGATGCAGCCCTCCACTTAACGCTGTCCAGACAATAAGCAGCAGCACCGCTGAAGGCATGGATGGTGAAAAGAGCTCGAGCACACCAAGCACACCAGCAAGTATAGCTCCGATGATTACACCAGCCAATGGAAAATAAATGACCGTCCGTGCAAGCGTCACCGGCTCAAAAGGAACCGTAAGCGGTACCGGGATTCGCGTCAGAAATTGTAAAGCAGCGGCTGCGGCTTGTCCATGGCGCTTTATAGTAGAAATAACCATATCGTTAACACTCCAACCATTATCAGAATACTTACCACGTATAACAGCCAAACGGAACGCACGATATCATAAGGCTCCAGCTCTCTTAGCGGCCAACCCATTCTTGCCCGCTCGCTTGGCTCGCCAAAGTAATAATTGAGACCGCCAAGCTCAATGCCAAGCGCACCTGCTACAGCTGATTCCGGGATACCACTGTTAGGGCTTGGATGGCGGCGGGCAAACTTACTTATGGATGACCAGGCACGTGCAGCAGACATCCTTTTATGCAGGAGGGCTGCAACCGTTAACATCAATCCTGTTAATCGTGCCGGTATATAATTCAGAACATCATCGATTCTTGCTGAACACCACCCAAAGTTTACATAATGTTCATTACGGTAACCAACCATGGAATCAAGGGTATTGGCAGCACGATACATCATCGCTACTGGCGCAGCGCCTATCAGAGCGAACAATATTGGTGATACAAAGGCATCTACCGTATTTTCCGCTACCGTCTCGACAGCCGCTCTTGAAGCTTCTGAAGGCGTTAATTGTGAGGTATCACGACCTACGATATATCCCACGTATTTACGTGCGTCTTCTAATCTATCGGCAATTAAAGGGCGGTAGACGAGCATCGCTGCATCCTTCAGCCCTTTGACAGCAATTGTCGTCGAAATAAACCAAGCGCTGACGATATAGCCGACCCATGGATGAATCCAAGCTGCTGCGGCCGTAATTGCCCACATTGTTCCAAAAGATAGAACCAGGGTTACCGCCATGAGGAGGATCCCAGTTGCTTTTACCTGTGCTGCGCTTCGCCCCTCCTCATTAGCCCGAAGATACCTCTCAAGCACACGAATAAGCCGACCGATCCAAATTACAGGATGGGTCGGCCACTTCGGATCGCCGATGATCCAGTCTATCGCAATAGCTGCAGCAATAAGCAGCAAGATTTCATGCAAAGAATAAAAGATCATAAGCTCTCCCACCGAAATTGTAAGGCTTTTAGTTCAATTGGAATTCCCGCTGTAACAAGGAAAACCTTCTCGGAAGCGGCAGCAATCCGTTGATTAAGCCTTCCCGCTTCATCTCTAAATCTTCTGCCAAGCGGATACGCAGGAACGATCCCATCTCCCACTTCGTTGGTAACAAGTATGAGAGGATAAGGGTATTCCGATGCAGCTCGGATAAACGCATCGATTTGTTCACCCATCCATATAACAGGAACAGGATGTTGTTCTACCGCTGATTCGGATTGTTCCCGCTCTTCTACTTCCAGCAGTAGATTCGTCAGCCATAAGGTCAAACAATCAACGAGTACTACTGGTGGTTTCTGTCCGAGCTCTATCTGCTTGGCTGCTTCGCTTGTCAACTCAAGCAGACGTCTAGGCAGCTCCAACGGTTCTTCTATGGTTTCCCATTTGAAATCGCCTTGCTCCCGGCTGCGGCGATGCATCTCTACCCGCTCCGCCATTTCTTCATCCCACACCCGGCTCGTAGCGAGGTAGACTCCATCTTCACCTAACCGGGCAGCCAACTGCTCAGCGAAGGAGCTTTTGCCGCTCCTCGCCCCACCGGTCACTAACATCACCATCTTTATAGCACCTACTCTCTGGAGACACCTGCACTATCAAAAGTCGCCATTTCCTGCATCAGCTTTAATGCTGCATCAATGAAATGGAAGCATAATACGGCACCTGTTCCTTCGCCAAGCCTCATATCCAGTTGAATCATCGGCGACAAACCCATCGATTCCAGCACTGTAGCATGGCCTTGCTCTTGGGATAGATGGGATGCAAATAGATAAGGCTTCACTTGCTCCGCCAGACGTACCGCTACCAGCGCAGCAACGGAAGAAATAAAACCGTCTATCACAACTGGGCAGCCATTTGCCGCTGCTCCAATGATGAAGCCAGCCATCCCCGCAATCTCTGCTCCGCCAACCTTGGCAAGCACATCGATCGGATCTGCTGCATCTGGCTCGTTGACAGCAATCGCCCGTTTAACGACTTCAATCTTATGTCTCCAGCTCTCATCATTAATGCCAGTCCCTCTGCCAACCGACTGTTCCGGTGATAATCCGGTTAATACCGAAGTTAGTGCTGCGCTAGGCGTTGTATTACCAATCCCCATCTCACCTGTCGCAAACAATCGATACCCCTGCTTCGCCAACTCGTCGGCAACTTGAATACCGGCCATAATGGCCTGCATCGCCTCGTCCCGGCTCATCGCAGGCTGCTTCGCCATATTGGCTGTTCCTCGTACAACCTTGCGGTTGATCAAATCAGGATGCTCAATATCGGCATTAACGCCCATATCCACGCAATACACATCAGCTCCTGCTTGACGAGCAAGCACATTTACCGCAGCTCCGCCGCCAAGGAAGTTCAACACCATCTGTGGAGTAACCTCTTGAGGATAAGCACTTACTCCTTCCTCACAGACGCCATGGTCACCAGCCATCACAACTACTGCTTTCCGGCTGAGGTTCGGCCATAATCTGCCGGATATACCGGCTAATCGGAATGCGATTTCCTCTAGCTTACCGAGACTGCCAATTGGCTTTGTCAATTGGTCGGAATGCGCTTTTGCATGCTGAGCAGCTGATTCCTGGTAAAGTGTAATTTGTCCGATTACGTTCTCTAATTGAGCATAAGCTGAATTAGCCATTGGTTCAAACCTTCTTTCGATTCGTTATGTATCTATGTAACAGCTAGTATCTGTCTTGAACCCTTAGGCTGCAGCAAGATTTGTGGTGTTCCAGTAATAGGGTGAATCACGATCGAAGCTTCCGTCTGATACACTTCACTGATTAAGGCTTCGGTTAGCACTTCCATTGGTGTACCTCTTGCAGCTACTCCGCCTTGATGCAGAACTATAATCTGATCACAATACAAGGATGCCAGATTAAGATCATGCAAGACAGCACCAACGGTGAGGCCACGATCCTGCTGCCATTGCCGGACCGTATCCAGCAGCTGCACTTGATAACCGATGTCCAAATACGTTGTAGGCTCATCAAGTAATATTACTTCCGGCTCCTGCACCATCACTTTCGCCAGTGCGACGCGCTGCCGCTCACCACCGCTGAGCTGATCCAATGCCCGATTGGCTAGATCGGAGAGCCCCATCGACTCTAAAGCAAAATCAATCAAAGCCGAATGGTCCTCCCTCTCATCACCAAACCAGTTCTGATAAGGGAATCTGCCCATCTCAATGACCTGCCTAACCGTAAAACCAGCAGGCGGCAGGCCGCCTTGTTGAAGCACGGCAAGCCTTTTCGCAAGCGCCTTCCGGGAGTAACCAGACATCCTCGCTCCATCAAAACTCACCTCGCCAGATGAAGGCTTCATGACTCCAGATAACAGCTGCAGTAAAGTTGATTTGCCTACACCGTTTGGTCCGATAATCCCATGAATTCGGCCAGGCTCCAGTTCGAATGTGATGTTGTCTAGTACAGGACGGCCGTTAACCGTCTTGCTTAATCGCTCTACGGAGATCATACTTGGCCCTCCTGTCCTTTTTTACGTCGATACAATAAATAAGCAAAGAACGGAGCCCCTAATAATGCCGTAACAACACCTAGCGGGATTTCCTTTGGTGCGAGCACCACTCGTGCGATGGTATCCGACCATAAGATGAAGATGCCTCCGCCAAACGCTGATAAGGGGATTAACAGCCGATAATCAGGGCCAACAATTAATCGGATGAGATGAGGAACAACCAGTCCTACAAATCCGATTACTCCACTGACCGATACAGCTGCCGCCGTAAGCAGCGTCGAGCCGATAAGTACAATGAGCTTCGTCCGTTCCACTCGAATACCAAGATGTGCGGCATGGCGCTCACCCAGCACAAACAGATTGAGCGCTTGACCATAAGCGATGAGCAGCGGCAAGCCGATAACAAGGCAAGGCAGTACGACATAAATGTCTGCCCAGTTCTTCATCGCGAGCGACCCCATCAGCCAGAACAAAATCTGGTTAACCACATCATTCGACATCGATACCATCAACGATACAAAAGCTCCAAGGAAGGATTGAATAATAACACCGGATAATACAAGTGTCTCGATCTGCATAACACCTCTGCTGCGAGCAAGAAAAAATACGCCAAGCAAAGTGAGTGTCCCCGTTACAAAAGCAATGACCGGAATGGTCCACTCGCCAATTAATGTCTGGTAACCAAATAAAATAAGAAAAGCCGCTCCTACCGAGCTGCCAGATGACACGCCTAGTGTGTATGGATCGGCAAGTGGATTACGCAGTACACCTTGAAATCCCGCTCCGGCAAGCCCAAGACATGCGCCGACTAAGACACCAAGCAATACGCGGGAGAGCCTGACTTGTGTGACAATCGCGATCTCTCCAGCACTCCAATGGTCACTTGCATCATCCATCCATGGAAGTTGATGTAATAGAATTCCCCATACATCAGAGAACGAAATCGTCGAAGAGCCGATCGATAGGCTAGCTACGATAGAAACAGCAAGAAGGAGCATGGCTGCTCCTCCGTAGACCGCTAATTTTCTTTTCATATTACTTAATAAGATCCGGGTGAAGAACTTTCGCAATTTCCAGCAGACTGTCTGCAAGGCGTGGGCCTACACGTGAGCTTTCGTCATTGCCAATGGCAAACATTTGTTTGTTCTTCACTGCATCAATCGCATCCCAGCCTGGACGGCTGTTAAGGGCGGAGACGATCGGGTTCGGATCTACCTCCAAATCAGGATATAGGATAATAGCAGGATTCTGCTTAACAATCTCTTCTGCACTTACTTCATACCAGCCTGCTTGTGCACTGCTTGCATTCGTTCCGCCGGCAATCGTGAGCAGCTCGTCGAGGAATGTACCCGAACCAACTGTCCAGCCTGGCGAGAATTCAAGATAAACAAGTTTCTTAGGAGCATCCTTCACTGCATCAGTTACCTGCTGCTTCACCGTACGCATATGCTCTGCTACACCAGCAGCTTCATCGTTCTTATTCATAATTTTACCGATTGTCTCAATTTTGGCAATGGTTTCATCATAAGTCAACGGATCAGTTGCAAGAACTGGAATGTTCAACTTACGAAGCTGTTCAATCGCATCGACATTCATGCTTGATGAAGCCAGTACAAGATCTGGATTAAGCGCTACTACTGCTTCAATATTCGTATTCATGTCCCCTACTTGAGCCTTCGACTTTGTTTCTTCTGGATAGTTGCTGTTAGAGTCTACACCAACAACCTCTTCACCAGCTCCAATAGCATAAATCACTTCGGTCTCACTTGGCGCTATGGAAACAACCTTTGTTGGCGCCTTCTCGAAGGATAACTCAGTACCTGTCGCATCCGTTACTTTAAGGGGATATACTGTCTCTGCTGCAGCAGCAGGACTATTGCTAGGCTGCTCACTTGGAGCTGCCGAATTGGCTGTGCCTGTATTTGCTCCCTCATTTGTGTTGTCTTTGTTCGAGCCGCAAGCCGCCATGATGACAAGCATTGCGGTCAGCATGACTGCCAAAATCAGTTTCTTCATGTTTCTCTCTTTCATTGTACCTTTGCACTCCCTCATCTACTATTTGTGAAATTAAAAAAGGCATTCCCGGCAAATGTGCCGGAAATGCCGGAAGTCCCCTGCGCGCGAACGCAAAAAGGACAAGATCCCTCATTCCAACACTTCCCTAATTCCACGTAGGTACAGCGTTATGCAAACAGGCAGGTCTCCTGACTTGAAGCGTATACGTACAGCGTCTTCCCAGGCTCTCATTACCCAGTGACTTATGCTGACGTACAGGTCTAAACAAAGTAGACCGCTTCTTACAGTGGCGGGTCCGTGCCGGATTTTAACCGGACTTCCCTATTAAGCTTGCAAGAGCCTCATGGCTCTAGCAGCACCTGTTTCACGAATATTCAATTACGACCAACGTAACTATACCACCCATATTCTAGAATTGTCCAGCCAAGCTTACACTGATGCACCTAACTTGGTTGAACAGCTGCTTTTCTAAGACGAGCATTAAGCCGGATCGCATTGCCAACAACAGAGACGGAACTAAACGCCATCGCTGTTCCAGCCATCCAAGGCTGAAGCAGTCCGCATGCTGCGAATGGAATAATGAGCGCGTTATAGATAAAAGCAAACGTCAAATTCTGCCGGACATTACGAACTGTCAGACGGCTGATCAGCAAAGCCTCCGGTATAGCTGTCATCCGAGGCTGCAGCAGTGTAATATGGCCAGCCGTTAAGGCAGCATCTGTTCCATCTCCCATCGCCATCCCTACATCGGCTGCAGCTAGTGCAGGAGCGTCATTCCAGCCGTCACCGGCCATTCCGACTTTATAATCCTGCTCTTTCAATCTCTCTACGAGCGCAAGCTTATCTTCAGGGAGCATATTCGCATGTACTTGTGTTGGGTTGATACCGGCAATTTGTGCCGCATTTAGTGCTGGTGCCGGATGATCTCCTGTCGCTACGATTACCGTCACCCCGGCTTTACGAAGCTGGGTCACTGCTGCTTTTGCATAAGGCTTAACGGCATCAATGAAGGAAATCGCTCCGATCACCTTATTATTATCCGATGTATAGAGCACCGTCTCACCAAGCTGCTGGCGCTCCTCTGCAAAGCTGCGAATCGAAGCGCTTGCGAACGTCCAATGCTTTGTAGCTGCGAAGCTAGCGTTGCCAACACCAATTTTCCGCTGCTCCACAACCGCTTCTACCCCTTTACCCGTTGTATATTCGAAATCCGTTGCAGCCGGTGGAACAAGACCCGCTTGCATAGCCTCCGCTCGTACCGCAATGGCAAGTGGATGTGTGGAGCTTGCCTCAACCGCAGCTGCAAGACGCAGCAAACCTTGACGGCTGCCAAACGTCGTGTGCACTTGACTGACGCGCGGCTTCCCTTCTGTTAAGGTACCTGTCTTATCAAGCACAAGCATATCGAGCTGAGCTAACCGTTCGAGCGCTCCCGCCTCTTTGACGACAATTCCCCGTTTCGCAAGCCTGCTTGAAGCTACAACAAGCGAGATTGGTGTAGCAAGTCCTAATGCACATGGGCATGCAGCAAGCACAACCGCAACCGCACAGCGGAATGCCATCGTCCAATTCCCTGGGTCGGCCACCGTTATCCAAAGAACAAAAGTACCAAGCGACAGCATCAGCATTGCAGGAACAAACCAGGCAGATACCGTATCCACCTGACGTTGAATCATGGACTTCGAACGCTGCGCCTGCCGTACCAAATCCACAATCCGGCTTAACATGGTGGAATGGCCTGCTGCCGTCGTTCGAATGCGTAATGCCCCACTGTCATTCCTCGTACCCGCCCACACGGGATCGCCGGGACGTTTGGCTAGAGGTACGCTTTCACCTGTAAGCAAAGACTCGTTTATTTCCGATTCACCACTCGCTATAATCCCATCGACAGGGATAACCTGTCCAGCTTGAACAATGACATAATCATTCTCTCGGACAAATTCCGTTTGAATGTCCATCATCACGCCTGCCCGCTCCACCCTGACCACTGTATTCAGCAGCTTGCTGTAACCCGAAGCATCCGACTGTGCCCGAGAGGTCACTGACGCTTCGATAAATTTGCCAAGTAGAACGGCCGTTATGACAACAGCTGATGTCTCGAAATATAAGGGTACTTCATGAGCAAATAAAGCAGCACGATCCGCATTAAACACGAGGTAATGGCTGTACAAATAAGCAGCCGACGTACCTGTCGCTACCAGCACGTCCATATTGGTCGCACGCGAACGCACCGCATGATAAGCCCCGATATAGAATGGCAGGCCAATAATGAACTGAATAATCGTAGCTAGTCCAAGCTGCAGCCAAGGATTGGTCAACAACGAAGGCATCTCGATCTTGGCAAAAGGTGCCAAGTGCTGAACCATCGCCGTTAGCAAAGGAGCCGTTAAGATCAGCGAGATAATCAGCCTTAGCTTAAGCAGGCTGCGTTCCTTCTCAAAACCTTCCTTCGCATGCTCAGGCAGAGCCGCCTTAAAACCGATCTTGCCTATCTGCTCCATAATCTTAAGCGGTTGAATTTGATCAGGCTTATATTGCACCCAGGCTGTTCTTGCTGAATAGCTGACCGCTACTGCTTCAACACCTGGCATTTTCCCTACTGTTTTCTCAATTCTTGCCGCACATGCGGTACAACTCATCCCTTGCACAGAAAGATCTATCGTTATTCCCTTATCATCCATACTGTCCATACAGCTTCACCCGCCCTTTACTTGTCCATCCGTCCACTCGAACAAGCTCCTGCGTTAATCTATATGATACGAATGGAGTTACCATGCACAAAAAAAAGCGTGCTAATGGGGATTTCCCACTATGCACGCTTCCTTATTATTTGCCGTATGCGACTTCGCCGTCCCACGCGAGCATACCACCGGTCATATTCGTTACCTTATAGCCTTGTGCATGCAGGAAATCGCAAGCTTTTCCACTGCGACCACCGCTGCGGCAAACCATAATCAGTGATTCGTCTTTCGGCAGCTCGCCAAAGCGTTCTCCGAACACAGATAGAGGAAGACTAACTGCTTCCTGAATATGTCCGGATTCCCACTCGTCATCCTCGCGAACATCGATCAAATGCAATTTCTCGCCACTCTTCAGGCGCTCTTCTACTTCTGCTGGTGTAATTTCGGAATACACGTCATTCCACTCCTTCAAATTTCTTCAAGATCTTAGACTCATACTGCTGAAAGGCAGGTGATTGCTGCAGTCCCCGAGCTTCCATAAGCATCTTATACCTGATTTCCTTCTCGGTCAGCTTCTTCTTCAAGACAGCCTGTTCATCAGGATTCTGGCATAAACGGATCAGATCACGGAGACTCACAATTTCCTTCTGGATAACCATCTCTTCAGGAATCATGCCAGCATTACTCAGCAGCTTGTAAGCCACACGCAGCTCTTCCGGCACATGAGAGTTATCCTCAAGCTCCAGTGGCTGACCCTTGCCTTTCAGATTATCGAATTGCCCTTTTGCCATTGCTTCCTTAATGCGTTGTTCAACCATTGAGGACATGAAATCCATATTCGATCCCGCCTCCTATACTTCTGAATTGTAACGGTTTCAAGTATTCGATGTCTAGCGTAAGGTCATAGGAATGGAAAAGAAGCCCCCGGTCAGCCGGAAGCTTCCTCTAAAGTTTGTTAAATTCGTACTGCCGTACCACTTACGGCTACCATCAGCATGCCGTCACGTACAACCTCATAGTCAATATCGATACCAACAATCGCATTTGCTCCAAGCCGTGAAGCCTGATTTTTCATTTCGGCAAAAGCGACATCTCTTGCTTCTTTCAGTTTGCTTTCGTAGGCTCCCGAACGACCCCCAACAATATCGGTGATTGATGCGAAAAAGTCGCGGACAACATTCGCCCCCATAATGGCTTCACCCGTTACAATACCTGAATATTCGATAATAGGATGTCCTTCAAGCGTTGCAGTTGTTGACACTAACATGATTATTTACCCCTCTCGGTATAATGAAACTTACTTTATAACTAAAAGACTTATCATGAAATACGTCAGCTTCCGTCAGATGTTTCATTTTTTTTAAATCCTGACTACTGATTGATTTCTTCTAATTGAACGTCTCTCACATCGCCTGTATCCGCCACCACTTGTATGCGGACCCGCACGCCAAATTCGGAGCCGGCTCCTCTGAGCCATAAAACAAACCGCTCTTCCGCATTTGTTGTCCCAGATGGAAAACGTCCTTCATATTTGTAATCGATAATATCAGCTTCCGGATACCGGTTAGCTGCCTCCTGCATCGCAATTCTGCCGTATTTGGCATACGCCGGTTCAGCATACGCCATCGATGGAGCAGCCATAACAAACATCGTGACTAGAATCATATAGATTAACGGTTGTCTCAAGGACTTCATCCCGTACAGCCTCCTATTTTCCAATCTAAAAGAATTGGTCTATAGGTTAGTGTGGCTGTAGAAAGCGGCAAGCATACATGGTCAGCTCTGCTCAAGCAATGGTGCGTACATCATAATCGCTTCATTGCCTGTAATATATTCTTCGCCCAGCAGGTCACCTTCCTCCAGAGCATACTTTTTTCGATAAATGGCATTGCTTCGGATATAACCACCCCAAGGCTTTAATTCGATGCGGTGATCTTTCTCGAGCACTTCATAACGGTATTTGGCCGGCAGAGATGAGCGCCATTCTCCCACAAGCTTATCTTCCGTAAGACCTACGACCAACTGATACGGCTCATCCGTCGAATTATAGATTTGCAGATCCAAATAATTGTATGCACAGGTTGCTCCACTCCCAAAGGGCTGCGTGCGTCCTGCGTCAGGGAATACATCGTAGCTGTGGCGATGCCGCTCAACAACCTGCAATGGAGTATGGAGCGTCATCCAATAAAGAAGATTAGACATCTGGCAAAGTCCCCCGCCAACTCCCGTCTTATAAGTCCCATAAAATAAGATCATTCCGTCAACGTATCCTTTTTGCCTCGTAGGTTTGCCAATTGCACGCCAGTAGGAAAAGGTCTCGCCAGGCATCAGAACAATGCCGTTTAGCTTTTCCGCTGCCAGCCGCAGATTTATTACTTTATTTGTCTGGAGCCACATTTCGACATTGCGTAGTTGTCTCATTAACGGCGTTGCATGCGTATAAACGACACAAGGCAAAGATTGCTCTTTGCGGATCTTGGCCAGCTTTGTTCCGCTTAGCAGCCATTTCAATCTCCTCTTGTTGGTAAACCACCATTTGCCCGCCTTCAGGCGTAATATCGATCGTTTGACCGGACGATGCTGCATCAGATTGTTCAACCTTAAGTCTCCTCTCATAGAAGTCCAAATTTGGTAAGAGGCCAAATCCGGATAACAACTTTCCCTTCGATACTGGAAAAAGCAATTGGGCCAATCTCCCGGCTGTCTTCACTATGCTCGCGGTTATCTCCCATGACGAACAACTGCTTGGGTGCAACGGTGTACGGAAATGACATTGTTCCAGATAACGTTTGCCCTTTTACATAGGGTTCTACGTATTGCATCCCGTTCAAATAAACTGCACCATCACGCACATCAATGATATCGCCGGGGAGTCCTACTACTCGCTTTACTAACCTTAAGGGGCTTTCTGGGCCATGGATGACAACAATGTCACCACGTTCTGGTGACTTGAACCGATAGGACCATTTATCCTCGATCAGTCTCTGACCTGCGACAAGTGTATTTTGCATAGAGATGTTATGTACTTCGGATTGCGCGTAAACATAATTTTGGAACAGTAATGCGATGATGATCGCCAAGATTATAGACAGCGTCCAATCTCGAAGCTCTCTTAACACTACGGTCTTCCTGGTTAGTTGTTCATCCATTCCAGCACCCCTTGCACTAGAAAAAATTGACAGGGGCCACACCTATAACGCTTCTACCCGGTGAAAGGTTTCCTGGAGGTAAGCAAAATTAGAAGTGACAGGCTGAGGCATGTCTTATAAAGTAGATTTATATGAGGGAGGTAGCAGGAATGGAACCATCAACACGAAATCATCGACTACTTTTTATGACGGTTACCTTAATGTTCTGGATTGCGATGTATACATACGTACCAACATTGTCTCCGTATTTGAGCACACGAGGGCTGTCGCTTGATTTAATCGGTATTGTGCTTGGCAGCTACGGCTTTGTGCAGCTGCTCATTCGTTTTCCATTAGGGATGTTGTCTGATCGCTGGGGAAAAAGAAAACCGTTTATACTGCTTGGCATGCTGGCTGCAAGTGTCAGCTGTCTCTTGTTCATTATTCCGGGAAGCTGGTTGTGGCCGCTTGCGGGCCGTGCTATGGCAGGATTATGCGCCTCGACATGGGTCGCTTTTACGGTAATGTATGCGAATTATTTTGCCGCTGAGGAAGCGACTAAAGCGATGGGCAATATTAGTGTGATGACCGTCTCCGGTCAGATGATCGGTATGCTGCTTAGTGGGTGGATGTCCGATGGATTTGGAGAAGATGCTCCATTTGTGCTCGGGGCCGTTATCGGAGGAATTGGCTTGCTGCTCGCACTTCTCATTCATGAACCAGACAAACCGCTGCATGAGCGCAGCGGAATCTCGTTCTCGATGATTCGAAGTGTGATCCAAACGAAGCTTCTGCTGCAGGTTGCTATGCTGTCTTTACTTGCGCATTGTGTACTGTTCATTACGATGTTCGGATTTACGCCGCTCAAAGCCGAGGCACTGGGCAGCAGCGGACTCGAGCTTACCCTGCTTGTGTTCGCCTTCATGGCGCCTCATGCTCTCGCTTCGATGTTCACAGCAAGCTGGTTCGCACCGCGGTTTGGCAACTGGGTCACGATTGGCACAGGCTTCGTCCTTAGTGCGATCTGCACCATATCGATCTGTTTCGTTCATAATATTTGGGTTCTTATGTTTACACAGATCATTAATGGCTTTGCCCAAGGCCTGCATATCCCACTTCTTCTTGGGCTCGCCATCCGCGACGTAAATCCCCAAGGCCGCGCGACCGCTATGGGTCTGTATCAAGCGGTATACGCAGCCGGCATGTTCGCTGGTCCCTTCCTGGCAGGCTGGCTGAACGAAAGCTGGGGATTAAACAGCGGCTTCGCTCTTGGCGGAGTTTTTGGATTAATGGCAGTTCTGTTATGTGTTGTGTTTTATAGGCATGATCGGAGGAAGATGATGAGGGGAGTATTGAAGTAGGGTGATGGAGTTGTCCAGTCCAATGGGATAGTAGTCATAAGATCCTCAGAGGGTCTTATGGCTGTCTACCAGTTACATATAACGAACGATTATTGCTTCTGATGTTTAAGGAAGCTTGATTTTTTGCCAAGATTAAGAGAATAAGACCCTGCGAGGGTCTTATGATTACTAATACAACTTAATGAACACAGCATAAGACCCTAGCAGGGTCTTATTTCATTCCATATGCTCAATGTAGCTTGATTTTTTGCTCAAAATAAGAATATAAGACCCTCACAGGGTCTTATGATTACTAGTTGCACTTAACGAACACTTCTTAAGACCCTCCCGGGGTCTTATTGCATTTCTGATGCTCGAGGCAGCTTGATTTTTGTGCGAAGATTAATAAAATAAGACCCTGCGAGGGTCTTATGATTACTAATTCCACTTAATGTTCACTGCATAAGACCCAGGCAGGGTCTTATTGCATTTCAGATGCTCGAGATAGCTTGATTCTTTGCAAAATTAAAAAATAAGACCCTCGCAGGGTCTTATTTCAAGTGTTCTAAGTCCAGCTGGTGTAGTGAAAAGTTTGATGAAGAGAGAGCTCTCTTGCATTTTGCCTTTGAGCCCTTGATTATTTAATTAGGTTAAATATTAATTGAATTAATGATTTGCAGGGGCTGACTAAAAGAGTCAGGATCATCATAAACATTTATTTAATGTGGCTAATTATATGGGTCAGAACGGTTAAACCACCAAGACAACTCATAAGCATCAGAACAGTAAAATGATTGACAGAAACTAATAAAGATCAGTTCGGTTAATCATTGAGACTAAGGAATAAAGATCAGAATGGTTAGAGACTAACTAATTAGTATCAGTTCAATTTTAGATCAACGAATAAAGATCAGGATGGCTGCGGCAGTTGCAGCGAATATAACAATCAGCATATCTTCTCGGCTAAATCGCAGACGCAGGCCTTGGGTTGGCTTTGCAGCCGGGTGTCCGATACCCCGTGCTTCCAGTGCATCTGCCATTTGCTCTGCCATACGAAGTAAAGAACGAATATAGGGTACCATTGCAGGAAGCAGCATTCGGAATGGAAGTGATCTGGATGCTGTTGTTGCTTTCCCCCGTGCATGAGCGATCTTAACATATCGCTCCCACTCATCTGCAAGGAGCGGAATGAAGCGGAAGATTAAGGTGACCGTTAACGCAACTTGTGTAACTGGAACTTTAAATCGATTCAACCAGCCAAACGTCTGCTCCAAGCTTCGCTGCACACGAAGCGGAGTTACGAGAGCCATAAGCGGCATGCCAAGCATCATGACGAGCAGAAGCCCGCTGAAGCGCTGTAAGTTTTGCATCGCCGGTGCCCAGTCAAAAGATACTGGATTAAAATGCAGTCCCGCAATAATGGCAATAATTGCGATCATAATGATGTAGGCCCGGATGGCTTTTAGCCAGGGCCTTATTTGTTCCCACAGCGGGATTAGCGCTGCTGCGGATAAGGCTGCGGCGACAGCGAGCCCTGCCCAGCTATGCTGGAGCAGGATCGTTGTCGCAAGCAGCAGATACGCGGCGATTAGCGCCCGCGGATCGAAGCGCGAAGCGAGCCGGTTAGGCTGCGCGAGCGTGGTGGTTGTAATGGGAGCCGCCGATATTGGCGGCGGCTCTGTTGCTGCCGTGCAGGCGGCTGCGGTTTGCGCAGCAGCAGCCTGCACGGGTGTGGCGGCGCGCTGCGCCGCCAGCAGCGCCGCGAGCTCGCGCGGCGCCGGCCACGGCGCGCCGCTTGGCTCCGCCGGCGGCGCAAACCCTGCCGCGCGCAGCTGCGCAAGCGCGCGCTGTGCCTGCGGCGCTGCGGCATCGTGGGCGTGTGCCGCCGCCCACGATGCCGCGGGAGCCGCTTCGCGGACAGAGCCGCCGTCAATAACGGCGACTTCGTCCGCGAGCGGCAGCAGCGCGTCGAGGTCGTGCGTTGCCACGACCGCTCCGCGCCCCGCCGCCCTGTGCGCATCAAGCATCGCGCACAGGCGGCGGATGCCGTCGGCGTCTAACCCCGCCGTCGGCTCATCAAGCAGCAGCCATTGCGGCTCGCATGCCAATAAACATGCGATCGCAAGCCTTCGCTGCTGTCCTCCGCTTAGCGTCCAAGGATCCCGTTCAAGCAATTCCAGTGGCAGCCCCGCCTGCTCCATTGCACTGATAATCCTCTTCTCCCTCTCCTCCGATGTGATTCCATATGGTTTAAGAGAGTAGTCAAACTCTTCCCTAACGGTTGAAGCGAACCATTGTGATTCCGATTGCTGCAGCGCAATTCCGGTATTCATCACGATAGTCTTGTTTAACCGGGGTTTTCTTCCTTCGCTTGTCCATAACGATTCATTGCCTTGTTCAATACTCCCACTATGCAGGCGTCTTAATCCTGCTATTGTCTCCAATAAGGTTGATTTGCCTGAACCGTTATGGCCAACAAGTAAAGTAATGGCGCCTGAACGGAAAGTAAGATTAATCCCGCTCAGCAATTGCTTTTCCCGTTCATTTTGTGCAACAACCGTTGCCTGATTTAACTTCCAATCCCCTACCATCTTTGTTGCACCGCCTTCGCTAAGGTCTCAGGTGTCATAGGCAGCGATTCAAGCGGCAACCCTAGCTTCTCTAACTCCCATGCGGTTTGTATCACATATGGAGCCGTGAAGCCCATACTCTCACAGATGCTACGGCCATCCTCATCCCTCGCGAAGAAACTCTCTGCTTTATGATCAAAACGCACTTCCCCTTGCTCGAGTGCCAATACACGGTCACTTGCTGCAAGCTCTTCAAGCTTCTGAGTGATCCAGATGACGGTAACTCCTCGTTTATTCAACTCTCGCACCTTCTCTAGAACATGGATACAGGCTTCGGGGTCCAGCATCGCTGTTACTTCATCGAGGATTAACATAGGCGATTGCACGGCTAGGCAGCCTGCAATTGCCGTCAGCTGCTTTTGCCCGCCGGATAAGGTCTCAACGCGTTGATGCATTCGAATATGCATACCAACTAGACGCAGCGCGTCTTCCGCAAGCTCTGGAATCTTCGATCCTTCTACTCCATGCTGCTCAAGCATCATGACGACATCTTCCCATGGCGTCGAACCAATCATTGAAGCATCTGGCTGTTGCAGAACAATTGGAACCTGCCCCGTTACAAAACGAACCGGATCCCGCTCAACCCTTCCCTCTATATGCATCGCACCAAATCCCGCGATCACCCTTGCCAGTGTGCTTTTCCCGCTTCCGTTGCGGCCAATAAAGGTGATCCATTCCCCTCCAGCCATCGACACCTCAATATGCTGAAGCAAGTATGGCTGGGCATTCATTTTGTCTCCATATGTAAGAGGCTTTACTGACACGTTGGACAGCTCCACCAAATTTTTTGCCAAAAACATTCATCTAACCTCTTCCCCAAATGATCAAGCTGTGCTAAAATCCGATTTGTTAACCTAATTCAAATATAAATGGTTAACATTAAAAACGCAATAATTAAAGGAGTCGATCCATTATGCGCACAAGTAGTTCTATTCGAAGCTCTGTATTTATCGCCCTATTCGCAGCCCTATTCATTGTTATGAGCGCCATTCAGATTAAAGTTGGTTCTTACGTGCCTATTACTCTCCAGACGCTCGCCGTTACATTGGCCGGTGCCATTCTAGGTCCGCGTAAGAGCTTTATCTCCATTGTGATCGTCATTGCCCTAGCGGCAACAGGCTTGCCACTTTTTGGTGGCAAAGGGGGACTTGAGACTTTAACAGGCCATACAGGCGGATTTATTTTTGCCTTCCCATTCTGTGCTCTATTGATTGGCTTTGCTACTCAAGCACTCTTCCGGACTGAATTCATCATGCGTAACCGCATTTTCTCCATTATTGCTTTATTTATTGTGTTTGAATTGCTAGGTTCGTTCCTGACTTATGTACCTGGAGTACCTTGGCTGATGCATGTTACGGGTCTAGACTTCAGCAAAGCAATGACCGCTGCCTGTTATCCATACCTGCCAGGCGACGCGATCAAATCCTTTGTGGCGGTTATTATTGTACTATCTCTTAAACCATATATTCAACGAATTCAGTCGTCAATCCAATCGACAAAAGGTAACAAGTCGATCCATACAACTGCTTAAAATAATAAAGAACCATCCTTTGACGACGGGATGGTTCTTTTAATGAATATATATTTAACCCCATTAAGGAGCGAAAAATTGTCTCACAACTCCTTTTCCATCCCCTGCTTCAATCACTGCCAACGCTCCGTTTATAAACGTCATTTGAGGAGGAACATGACCACAATCGATATCATAAACAATCGGAATCTCCAATTCTTCCGCAAGCTCCTGATACATATCCTCCAACGTATAGTTACCGACTGGCCGATTAACCCCGCTTCTGCCAAACAAAATACCTGCACAATGGTCAAACCAGCCAGCCAGCTTCATTTGCACAAGTGATCTCCGTATATCTGCTGTATTGAGCTCACAATTTTCCAGATACCACACAATGGGTTCTTTCGAAATCACATGCTGTTGAAAATGCCTGACATCACCGTAAGGAGTCCCAATTAAATGTCTGATAACATCAATACATCCACCTAGTAAGCGCCCTTGAATTTTCACAGCCTCATGCGAGACGACTTGCCAGGAAGTTGATTCATTCAAATGAAAAACACATGGAGAGGGATCATCATGGTTCCATTCTTTTTGATAATAGGGAGATGATTGCTGAACGACAGATTCCCCGATGTTCGTAGTTAAAACGTTTTCCCACATCCCAGTCGTCTGATCAGACCATTCTCCTCGCTGATCAATTAGATTTGCCCCATGTGCCGTGGCGATTCCTGTCTTTAATGTAACGGCCAGCAATAATACACTTATATCGGAATAGCCCATTATCCACTTTCTCTTGATCTGCTCCCAATCTATAAACTCCAACACTTCGATCAGCAGCTCACCACCCCAAGGTGGAAAAATCATTCCAATCGTATCATCCTTCATCATCTGATTGAATTCCGTTGCCCTTACTTTCGCAGGAGCTGACTTCGCTTTATGCTCCGTCCACACGGTCTCTCCGCAAATCAGGCTGTATCCATTGGCCTCCATACGGCTGCAGGCTAATCTCAACAGTTCATGCAGGTCTGTACTTACTCCTGAGGAAGGCGCCGTTACCCCTATCGTCGCACCTTTGTGAAGTAGCGGATAATGAATCATACACATCCCCCTTTCAATCCTTATCTATAACAACCCGTGCGATGCGCCAAATAATCTTCTAAGGCATCCTGATGCTGCTGAACAAAGAGCGTTGGGACATCTGTAATTGGAAAATTGGCAAGCTCCAGCGTTTCATCCCCGTCAATTTTAAGTTCTCCTTCAACAGGCTTACATTTGAAAAAGAACGCAATCGTCTGAGCTTTGTCCTATTCATCAAAATATTTAGTGTACACACCGATAAGGTGCTCCACCTCCACTGTTAACCCTGTTTCCTCTAATACCTCACGAACTGCCGTTTCTGCTGCAGATTCTCCAAGCTCCATTGCACCTCCTGGAAACCCCCAAGCATTGCGGTCGCCTCTCTTCTGCAGCAGTATCTCATTGTTATCATTGCAAATAATCGCCCCTGTTAAATTGAGAAAGATTAATTCATTTCCTGCTTTCTCACGAATAAATCGAATATAGTTAGGACTGTTAGACATAGATTCATACCTCTAAATTTATAATGATTAACAAATACGACATCCATTTGGAATATCCCTCCATATTACAAAACAAAAAAGGAGCTGTCCCAAAAGTCATCAAAATGACGATGGGATAACCCCTCTTTTATAGGTTAAGCAGCATCTGCCGTATACGAATGTTCTTCCAATCGAATTCCACTCTTTGTGAGAATAGAACGACCACCAACCATTCTAGCAAAAAAATTAGGCTGGATCTTTAAGCTTAGCTCTTGCGTTGTGGGAGGGCCAATGTGCGGAGTAAAAGGTTTGAGCCGGAGAAACGCAGTGCTCGCCTTTGTTCTCGGATTTCAACCGCTTAAGCGAGTTGGAATCAAGAAATCCGAGAACAACAGCGATCGGAGGTCCAAACCTTTTACGCAGTACTTGGATTCTCCGAACAAAACATGGCTTACAAGACAGCCTCTCCCCACTCAATTCCTTACAGCGACAAACGATAAATCGCCGCCACATCTTCTTTCTTCAGCTTGCGGAAGTTACCGCGTGTACCGCTGCCTGTTGTTTTCTCCGCCATTTCCTCGAGTCTGCTGTCGTCAATATCATAATCCGCGAGGCGCGAAGGAGCGCCGATCGAATTCCAGAACTCACGGAGCTTCGCGATTCCCTCGCGTGCAACTTCGAGATCGTCACGATCTGCTGCTTCAACTCCGAATACATTTACCGCGAATTGCTTAAAGCGACCTACGTTATCTTCAACCACGTAGTTCATCCAGTTCGGGAACAGGATCGCCAGACCACCGCCATGTGGAATATCGTATACAGCGGAGACGGCATGCTCCATATCATGGTTCGCCCAATCGCCGATTACACCCATCGACAGCGTACCGTTCAGTGCCATTGTACCGCAATACAGAATCGTTTCACGCAGCTTTACATTCGTCAGATCATTCACAAGACCTGGAGCCGTCGCAATAACCGTACGCAGGATCGTCTCACAGAAGCCGTCCTGAACTGGCGTGTTGGCATCATGGTGGAAATACTGTTCGATCACATGTGCCATCATATCGACCATACCATAGACCGTGTGATCTTTTGGAGCACTCGCCGTAAACGCAGGATCAAGAATCGAGAAGGTCGGGTAAGCAAGGACGTTGCCCCAGCCATGCTTCTCAAGCGTTTCTTCATTTGTAATAACAGAACCGGAATTCATCTCTGAACCGGTTGCTGCAAGTGTAAGGACCGTACCAAGCGGAAGAGCCGCTTCCGGTTTCGCCTTCCTGCTGACGACATCCCAGAAGTTCCCCTCATATTTCGCAGCAATAATAATTGCTTTCGCACAGTCAATCGTACTGCCGCCGCCAACTGCAAGTACCCAATCAATGGACTCCGAACGACATAGGTCAGCACCGCGGTGTACCGTCGATAAACGCGGGTTAGGCTCAACTCCGCTCAGTTCAGTAACTGAACAACCTGCTTCATTCAGCTTCGCAAGAACTCGCTCATATAGTCCGTTACGCTTAATGCTGCCACCACCATAGACAAGCAGTACACGTTTACCAAGGCTAGCTGCTTCGACAGGAAGCTGTTTCAGTTGCCCTTCACCAAAATGCAGGCGGGTAGGGTTATAGTATGTAAATGGATTCATGGTTTATCTCTCTCCTTTAAGGAACATGATTTTTATTGGGGTGAAAAAGAAAGAGAAGCGTTCTTCATAAAAAAGAACCGCCTCTCCATTTATTTTAGTCACATTCTTCAGGCGCTTCAACTTGAGCGTCTTCTACATTGATTTTCTCTGATACGGTATCACGAACGATTGAGATAACAAGCTGAAGCAAATAGTTAATGTCGGATTGGCTTTGCTGGAACTCCGATACGATTGGAATGCCATCCAGTTCATCCTGCAGCGTTTCCATTTCGCCTTCGATTTTTTTCACCATTTGCTCATTCTTGAAAGTTGTTTCAAAGGCTACCACTTCTTTTTGCTTCTTCTTAATCATTGTGATAAGCGATTGAACGCGGTCATTGCCTTGAATTTGCTTCTCGGCACGGCGATATTGCTGTACTTCCTCGGAAGTAAAGATCAAGCCAGCAAGCTCCTTCGCTTTTTCCATAATATCATCACGTACGAGAAGGTCACGTGTATCAAATTTCGGCACATCACACGTATGGCCATGCTCATGATCATGATGGTGGTGAGTATTAACTGCAGTCTGCTGTTCGGACATCTATCATCTCTCCCATTATTTGAGTCACATCTTAAGATACATTGCTGGCGGAATTCGCCAAAGGTTCTGCTTTAATATACCATGTTTTTGCTTCTGTTACACGAACATGTACAAATTGTCCAATCCATTCCTTTGGACCTTCGAAGTGAACGAGCTTATTCGTACGAGTCCGGCCCGCCAAAATATGTGCATTGTTCTTACTCTCGCCTTCGACAAGCACCTCAACAATCTCGCCTTCCATTCGCTCATGGCTCTTGCGGCCAAGCTCTGCCATCAGCTCATTGAGCCTCTTCAGACGCTTCTTCTTCACTTCCGCAGGGACATTGTCTTCCATACCTGCTGCAGGTGTTCCCTCACGAGGAGAGTAGATGAACGTATAGGCAAAGTCGAATCCAACCTTCTGAACTAACGACATCGTCTCCTCAAACTGCTCATCAGTCTCACCAGGAAAACCAACGATAATATCGGTTGAAAGAGAAACATTCGGAATCGCCCGTTTAATCTTGGCAACTAGCTCCAGATAAAGTTCGCTCGAATATTTGCGGCTCATTCGTTTGAGCACTTCCGTGCTGCCGGATTGGACCGGCAAGTGAATATGCTCGACCAGATTGCCTCCCTGTGCCAGAACATCAATCAGATGATCGTCGAAATCCCGCGGATGGCTGGTCGTAAAACGAACCCTAGGAATATCTATCTTAGAAATATCCTGCATCAAATCGCCAAACCGATAGGAGATATCTTCAAAATCCTTGCCGTAGGCGTTTACATTTTGTCCAAGCAGAGTAATCTCTTTAAACCCTTGGCGAACGAGCTCACGAACCTCGGCAATCACATCCTCAGGACGACGACTGCGCTCCTTCCCCCTTGTATAGGGTACAATGCAGTATGTACAGAATTTATCGCAGCCGTACATGATGTTGACCCATGCACGCATGCCATCCCGCTTCTTGGGCATATTTTCGATGATGTCGCCTTCTTTGGACCATACCTCAACGACCATCTCTTTGCTGAAATAAGCGTTTTGTAACAAATGCGGTAACCGATGAATGTTATGAGTACCAAAAATCATATCGACAAAAGCATGCTTTTGCAGGATTTTGCCTACTACCGACTCTTCCTGTGACATGCATCCGCAAACACCTAGCAGTAAACCTGGCTTTTGCAGCTTTAACGTCTTCAGATGACCAAGCTCACCAAATACTTTATCTTCGGCATTCTCCCGAATGGCGCAAGTATTAAGCAGGATCACATCCGCCTGCTGGCGGTCATCCGTGGCTGTATAACCCATCTCTTCGAACATGCCCTTCATCACTTCTGTGTCATGCTCGTTCATTTGGCAGCCGTATGTTTGTATTAAGTAAAATTTCCCCTTACCGAGTGACTGAAGCTCCTCAGGAATGATGAAATCATAATGAACTTCAATGTCTTCTTTGCCGCGTTTCTTTTCTTCTTTGTAATCAGGCGTGGAGTTAATTTGAACGTTCCGCCCTTTAATCCGATAGGTCGTTACCCCGTCTTCCTCACTTAGCACCTTAGCATCCGAGAAGTCAAAGTATTTGGAATAGTCTTTAACCTTGTCGGCTTGAGCTTTACCCTTAGACATGGTTGTTCACTTCCCTCTACATGAAATATCCCTAATACAAAATTATAGCATAACTGCCACATTGATATCTATTAATCCGCGGGCGACAAAAGAGGCTGACAACGGTGTATAACCGCTTGTCAGCCTCTTTATCCACTCAACGACCTAATCGATGATTTCTGCTGTGTCGCCGTTCTTGATGCCTGCAGCGTTCGCCTCGTCGGTATCAATATGCATATCCAGTGCAAAGTCTGGAGATACACGAGCGATTACATGCTCGAATACAACGCCACGCTCGCCTTGGAAGCGAACTTTCAGCTGTTGTTTATCGGCAATTCCCCACTTGTTAGCATCAGAGGTATGGAAATGAATATGACGAGCAGCAACGATTACGCCCTCTTCAATTGTCACTTCACCAGCTGGTCCTTTAAGGGTAATGCCGGCCGAGCCTGCAGTATTGCCAGATTCCCTTACAGGCGGGTTTACACCAAGCGAGAACGCATCTGTACGCGATACTTCCAGTTGTGTAGACTGGCGTACAGGACCTAGAATTCTTACTTTCGGGAAAGTACCTTTTGGTCCGATGACTGCAACCGTCTCATTAGCAGCATATTGACCAGGCTGCGACAACGGTTTAGCAATCGTCAGTTCGCTGCCTTCTCCAAATAATATAGCGACATGCTCCGCAGATAAATGAATATGTCTTGCCGATACGCCTACGGGCACTAATTTTTGTTCCATTTGATTCTACTCCTTTGTAATCCTATCAAAATTAAAAAGCATACGGCTTTTTGTGAAAAAAGGCCGTATGCCCATCATACACTTATTTAAATTCAGCTACAAGCTTCGCGAAGTGCTCTTCGGACAGTGAAAGATCTTGTTTAGCCAGCGCTTCCTGACGGAAGCCGGTAATCATATCCTCATACGACTTACGCACCGTGTTCTGATAGATCAGACCCGTGAGCATGCCGTTTGTCTCCATGATTTTATTCATTGCGGTTACGCGGTTCGTAGGATCGTAATCCGGGAATTGCTCCAGGTTAACGATATTTTCTTTGAACCAGTCGTACGTGTTGATTTTGTTAAATGTAACACATGGGCTGAATACGTTGATCAGCGAGAAGCCTTCATGCTTAATACCCGCTTCGATCAAAGCAGTCAACTGTTTCAGATCACTGGAGAAAGATTGGGCTACAAAAGTAGCACCAGCAGATAAAGCAATCTCAAGCGGCGACAATGTCGACTCGATCGAGCCTTCCGGCGTCGATTTGGTCTTGAAGCCTTCAGCGCTTCGTGGAGATGTTTGCCCCTTCGTCAGACCATAGATTTGGTTATCCATTACGATATACGTAATGTTCAGGTTACGACGAATAGCATGCACGGTGTGACCCATACCAATCGCGAATCCGTCGCCGTCACCGCCAGATGCGATAACAGTCAGCTCGCGGTTAGCAAGCTTAACACCTTGTGCGATCGGAAGCGCACGGCCATGAATACCATGAAGACCGTATGCGTTAATGTAACCGGAAATACGGCCGGAACAGCCGATACCCGAAATAACAGCAAGCTCTTCCGGCTCCAGGCCTACATTAGCTGCCGCACGTTGAATAGCTGCTTGGATGGAGAAGTCTCCACAGCCCGGGCACCAGTTCGGCTTCACATTATTTCTAAACTCTTTAAATGTTGCCATAATTAGTCCAACTCCTTGCACGCTTTATAAACTTCAGATGGCAGGAACGGATTGCCGTCATATTTCAGCAGGTTGCGGATTTTTTCAGCAAAGCCTGCATTCATTTTGATCTGGCCAGCGAGCTGTGCCGTCGCATTGTTCTCGATAACAACGACTTTTTTCGCCTGTTGCAAGTGAGGAAGCAATTGCTCTGTTGGGAACGGATGAATCTGACGGATTGTAATGTGGTTCGTTGTAATACCGTCATTTGTCAGCCATTCGCGGGCTTGATCGATCGTGCCGCCTGTTGAGCCCATGCCGATAATGAGAAGATCCGGCGTCTCGTTAGGCGCATCAACACGAAGACCTTCACGAATAAAGAGATCATCCAGCTTATGCAGACGTTTATCCATCATTTTCAGACGGTTAGTGGCGCTCTCCGAAGGACGTCCTGTCTCGTCATGTTCCACGCCAGTGACATGGTGAATACCATTTTTGGCACCAGGCAGTATACGAGGCGAGACGCCGTCTTCTGTCAACTCATAACGTTTGAACAGCTGATGCTGCTCAAGCTCAGGCCCTTCTTCTACCAGCTTGCCGCGGTTGATCTGGATCGAATTAAAGTCAAACGGCTCACAGGATTGTTTGCCGAGCGACAGCTGTAGATCCGTCATCACGATAACTGGTACTTGATACTGCTCAGCTAAGTTAAAGGCTTCGATCATATCATAGAAGCAGTCTTCGATCGATGCCGGTGCGATAACGATCTTAGGAATCTCGCCATGCGTACCGTATACCATCGCGTTCAAGTCGGATTGTTCCTGCTTTGTTGGCAAACCTGTGGAAGGACCACCGCGCTGCGTATCCACAATGACAAGCGGAGTCTCTGTCATACCTGCTAGGCCAATGGCTTCCATCATCAGTGATAGACCAGGTCCGGCAGATGCCGTCATCGTACGGACACCAGCATAGTTAGCGCCAATTGCCATCGTAACGGCTGCGATTTCGTCTTCCGTTTGAACAACTGTGCCGCCAAGCGCAGGAAGCTTCTTAATAAGATATTCCATAATCTCAGATGCGGGAGTAATTGGATACGCTGACATAAGTCGGCAGCCAGCTGCGATACAACCAAGGCCAATTGCTTCGTTGCCAATCATAAACAGCTTTTGCTGGCCATCTGCATCACCCAGCTTAAACTCGTCAAGTGGTCCACCCGCTTGCTCTAGTACGAACTCCGCACCAAGCTTAACCGCTTCGATATTTTTCTCCACGATTGCTGCGCCTTTACGGCCGAACTCTTCTTCTACTGCTTTATTGAATACTTCAAGCGGCAGCCCAAGCAATGCCCAGGATGCGCCGGAAGCAACCATGTTCTTCATTAGGGAAGTACCAAGCTCTTCTGCCATCTTCGTAATTGGTACTGCGAAGAGTCTAGCATCGATTCCTTCAGGTACAACCGGATTAAACTTCGCATCTGCCACGATTACGCCGCCGGTGCGAAGCTCTTTTGCATTCAAATCTATACTTTCTTGGTCGAACGCCACGAGGATGTCCAGATCATCGGAGATCGCCCGAATTGGGTATGTGCTGATTCGAATCTTATTATTCGTATGTCCGCCCTTGATTCGCGACGAGAAATGACGATATCCATATAGATAATACCCAAGCCGGTTAAGCGCCGTGGAAAAGATACGGTCCGTACTTTCGACGCCTTCCCCTTGTTGCCCTCCGATCTTCCAAGACAATTGACTAATCAAAACGCCCATCTCCTCTTTTTGATGGCTTAAGCCGCGTACATTACTAAGGCAATATCCAACAATAATTTGTATTATGAATAAACAGTCACAACAAGTGTAAAGGTGTGGTTTGAAAATTGCAAGATGTAAACGCTTAATGATCGCATAATCATTTTCGATTGAATTTATAGCGGATTAAGATGGGACAAGCAGCTCATTACGCAGGCAAATGGGCAGCTAAAAATGAAAGCGCATTACCCGATAAAAACTGCTTGGTCTGCTGTTCCGAGTACCTTTTCAGCAGAGCCTCCCGAAGCCTGTACACCTCACCAGGATGAGTCAAACCACTTACATATTTGTCGATTCCGTCAAAGTCTGATCCAAGCATAAGATGCTGCTCGCCGCCAAGCTCACATATGTGTTCGATATGTCTTAGCACATGATCGATTGTGACCTGCTCCCCTTCAGCTACGAACCAAGGCACATATGTCACACCGATTAAGCCCTGCAGAGCGAGAATAGCTTTTATTTGTTCATTCGTTAGATTACGGGGATGGTTAAGAAGCGCTTTTGCGTTAGAATGAGAAGCTATAATCGTTCTTGAGGCTAGATCCGCTACATCCCAGAACGCTTTCTCAGATAAATGCGATACATCCACCAGTATACCCAGATTATCGCATTCTTGGACGAATGCTCTCCCCTTCGCCGTCAGACCCCCTCCACGAGGCTCCATAACGCCGTCTGCGGCCCAGTTCGCATAATTCCAGGTTAGCCCTGCCGCTCGCACGCCAAGGCGTTGTAGGAGCCTTAGGATGGGGATGCTGCCCTGCAGACCGTCTACTCCTTCAAGGGACAGCAAAGCACCTATCTTTCCTGTAGCGAGACTCTCTCTTAAATCAGCTTGATTGCGAATAAGCATCATATCCGGACAAGTAAGCACCTGTTCATAGAAATGATCGATACTTTCTAGAATGGGTTCGATAGAGCCATTAAGCTTTTCCGGTATGTAGACGGCAAACGTCTGAAGAACAGCACCCGATTCCTTTAATCGCTTATACGTAACATCAAGTGCATTAGATTCACTATCTCGAAAAGAAAGCTTCGGATCAACCAGCAGTTTGCTTAATACATCACAATGAAAATCCGCCACCGTAAAGGTCATTTCGCACCGCCTTTTGCAACCAAGATAAATAACTGGATTAACCCCAACAAAGCAAAAAACCTGTCTACTACGTAAACAGGTTCAAATACCCGGTCTAATTCAGCTCCGCACTTGACGTTTGGTTTTTCGAATTACCTAGGTTCTACAATTAGCTTTATCGCTGTACGATCTTCTCCATCAATCACAATGTCAGTAAATGCCGGCACACAGATTAAATCCACCCCGCTCGGAGCTACGAATCCGCGAGCAATCGCTACTGCTTTGATCGCTTGATTTAGTGCACCCGCCCCGATGGCTTGCAATTCAGCGGCGCCGCGCTCACGCAAAACTCCGGCTAGCGCACCTGCAACGGAATTTGGATTGGACTTTGCTGAAACTTTTAATACTTCCATGAAAAAGGACCTCCTCGGGAATGATGGATGGATTCCACTATTTAGATAGTATTCGAGAGAGGTTAAAAAATTCCTGCTATTATCCTAATAACTTTCAACACAATTCAGAATTGACTAAACTTTTCGAATATTCATATAGCTACTGCATGAGCAGCCATTCATCTTCCGTCAACCGGATTTTTTGAATTTTCGTAGCTTCACCAGTCGCATCATCAATGTGAACCGATACCGCATGCAAATGCCAATCCCCTTCGTCCACGACGAATCGAGTAGGCAGCTGCGTCAAAAATTTATGCAGGACAGCGTTACGATCCATACCGAGCACCCCGTCACGAGGACCCGACATACCCACATCTGTAAGATAGGCTGTTCCGCCCGGCAGAATACGGTCATCATTCGTCTGTACATGGGTATGGGTACCAACTACGATCGAAGCATGACCAGCCAAATGCCAACCCATAGCAATCTTCTCAGAGGTAGCTTCTGCATGGAAATCAACCAGAATATTGTTGGTCTTCTCTTTCGCCAGTGTAACTAGATCTTCTGCCTTCCGGAATGGGCAGTCAATTGGCGGCAGGAATGTCCGGCCTTGCAAATTAATAATGGCTAACTGCTTTCCGTTTGCTTTAATTAATGCATAACCTTGGCCTGGAGTCCCTTCCGGGAAGTTAGCCGGACGCACGATGCGTGGTTCTTCATCTATCCATTCAAAGATATCCTTATTGTCCCAGGTATGATTGCCCATCGTAATACCATGAACGCCCCATTCAAAAAACTCACGGGCAATGGTCTGTGTAATGCCACGGCCTGCTGCAGCATTCTCACCGTTCACGATAATAATATGTGGATTATATTTACTTTTAAGTGCCGGAAGCACCTGCTTCAGGGCTTTACGGCCTACACTACCTACGATATCACCAATAAATAATACGTTCACTCTGCCACTCCTTTATTATGCAAAAAAAGTGGCTGACAAGCAGCCACTTTTCGTTCTTGCTATTTGCTTGTGTTACTTCGCATATTCAACTGCACGGGTCTCACGAATAACCGTAACTTTAATATGTCCCGGATAATCGAGTTCACTCTCGATTTTCTTCGTAATGTCGCGTGCAAGTCGGAATGCTTCCGTATCGTCAATCTTCTCAGGCTGAACCATAACACGGACTTCGCGTCCTGCTTGGATTGCGAAAGACTTCTCAACGCCGTCGAACGACTCCGAAATGTCTTCCAGCTTCTCCAGACGTTTAATGTACGTTTCAAGCGTTTCACGACGTGCGCCAGGACGTGCGGCAGACAAGGCGTCCGCTGCTCCTACTAACATCGCGATTACAGAAGTTGCTTCTACATCTCCATGGTGGGAAGCAATACTGTTGATAACAACAGGATGCTCTTTGTACTTCTTAGCCAGTTCTACGCCGATCTCAACATGTGAGCCCTCAACCTCGTGGTCAAGTGCCTTGCCGATATCGTGCAGGAGGCCTGCGCGCTTAGCCAGAGTAATATCTTCGCCAAGCTCAGCAGCCATCAGGCCTGTCAAGTAAGCAACTTCCATCGAGTGCTTCAGCACGTTCTGACCGTAGCTTGTCCGATACTTCAGACGTCCCAGAATTTTAATCAAGTCAGGATGCAAACCGTGAACCCCAACCTCGAAAGTAGCTTGCTCACCGTATTCACGGATCCGCTCATCCACTTCCTTACGGGACTTCTCGACCATCTCTTCAATGCGAGCCGGATGTATACGACCATCTGCAACAAGCTTCTCAAGTGAAGTCCGAGCAATTTCACGTCTAATCGGGTCAAAGCCTGACAGAATGACCGCTTCCGGTGTATCGTCGATAATTAGATCGATACCAGTCAATGTTTCGAGTGCACGGATATTACGGCCCTCACGTCCAATTATGCGGCCTTTCATTTCTTCGTTAGGCAGCGTTACGACCGATACAGTCGTCTCTGCTACGTGATCCGCCGCACAACGTTGAATAGCGAGTGAAATAATGTCCCGCGCCTTACGATCGGCTTCTTCTTTAGCCTGCTGCTCGATCTCTTTGATCATCTGTGCTGTTTCGTGACGTACTTCCTGTTCCACATTCGACAAAATAATCGATTTCGCATCCTCCATAGTCAAGCTGGAGATACGCTCCAATTCACTAAGCTGCTGCTTGTAAATGGAATCAATTTGTTCTTGTGTGTCATCGATCCGTTTCTCTTTGTTGGCAACTAACTCTTCTTTGCGCTCGAGTGCTTCTATCTTTTTATCCAGCGACTCCTCTTTCTGGAGCAAACGTCTTTCTTGACGCAAAGACTCATTACGCCGCTCTCGGATGTCTTTTTCAGCCTCCGTACGGAGTTTGTGGATATCATCTTTTGCTTCGAGCACCGTTTCTTTCTTCTGAGCTTCTGCTTCCTTCTTCGCATTTTCTACGATGACAACAGCAGCTTGCTCAGCGCTGGAAATTTTGGCCTCGGCAATCGACTTGCGAATAAAATAACCAATCCCAAAGAAAATAACGCCAACAACGAGACAGATCAACACCGTCCAAATAGGGTCCATTTGTTCACCTCCTCGTTGCATTCACCAAGGCAATGCTTGGGATGATATTAGGTTTTTAGCCGGTTTCCATACCGATTCATTCTCAAAACTTATTGACGAAAATAATCGTTTCAAATCAACTTTTGGAAGGAAAATTGATCTGATATAAAAGGAATACAATTTTATTTTATCTTTTGGCAAAATCAATTGTCAAGCAAAAGCCCATCATCGTCATCTACCTGTTCCATTTCCGCTTCATCTATTGCTGATTTTGCCGCCTCTTTAACGACATCCGAAGGAAACCCTCTTCGCATTAAAAAGGAGAAGAGTTTTTGACGTTTCTCTCTATTTTCTCCTTTAAGAGAGCGCCATTTCTTCTTTGCGGCATGAATCGCAGACGCAAGTTCATCATCTCGGTCGATGGCTTCCAGTGCTTCTGACGCAGCTTGATTTGTTACTCCTCGCTGCTGCAGCTCCTGCTTTATCCAACGGCTGCCCTTTTGACTATAACGGATACGCTGCTTGGCAAATTGCCGCGCATACTCTTCATCATCAACAATATGCTCCGATTCTAAACGTTCAAGCGTATAAGCAATTGGCTCCGACTCGAACGCCTTGCGCATCAAAAATTGCTCAATTTCTTTGCGAGTCCTTGCTTTGAACCCCAAATAGTAAATTGCGAGCGCATAAGCCCTGTAACGATCATCTTCTTCCGTTATCTCAGTAATTTCATCCGTGGTGAGCGTCGTGCCCTTAAATAATCGGTGTTTAATTAATAAATCCTCGTGCACCGAGAATAAAGGCTCTTCCATACCATTCGTAAAGATGTTGTAACGCTTTCGTCCCTTGCGGTCCTGCTCGACCGCTGAAATCTCGATAACCATTCAGACTCACTCCGTTCTTTATGGCGAAAAAGAAGCAACGCCGCCCTCAATGGGACGGCGTTGCTCCTAAGCTATTAACTTAACTTCCGCAGTATGGATTCATAGCTGCGAAAGTTGAATTATTAATCATCAAGTTCCGACTCATCGAAATCATCGTCATCATCTTTTGAGAAGTCAGCTGGCTCTGCCGTAGCAGACAAATTGCTTTGTTCACGGATTTGCTTCTCGATTACTGCAGCGATCTGCGGATGGTCCTTCAAGAACTGCTTCGCATTCTCGCGGCCTTGACCTAAGCGATCACCGTTGTAGGAGAACCATGCTCCACTCTTCTGAACGATGTCCATCTCTGTACCAATATCGACAAGGCTTCCTTCTCTCGAAATGCCCTCACCGTACATAATATCGACCTCAGCTTGCTTAAATGGCGGAGCAACTTTATTCTTAACGACTTTGATACGTGTACGGTTACCGACCATGTCGTTGCCTTGTTTGATTGTTTCAATACGGCGTACATCAAGACGAACGGAAGAATAGAACTTGAGTGCGCGTCCGCCTGGTGTTGTCTCTGGGTTACCAAACATAACGCCGACTTTCTCACGCAATTGGTTGATGAAGATTGCAATTGTCTTCGACTTGCTGATTGCGCCGCCCAATTTACGAAGTGCTTGCGACATCAGACGTGCTTGCAGACCAACGTGGGAATCACCCATGTCGCCTTCAATCTCTGCTTTTGGTACAAGAGCCGCAACGGAGTCGATAACGATAATATCAACCGCGCCGCTGCGTACGAGAGCTTCTGCAATTTCAAGTGCTTGCTCGCCTGTATCTGGTTGAGACAACAGCAACTCATCGATGTTAACGCCAAGTTTATTGGCGTACGATGGATCGAGCGCATGCTCGGCATCGATAAACGCTGCTTGTCCGCCAATACGTTGTACTTCCGCAATCGCGTGAAGGGCAACTGTTGTTTTACCGGAAGATTCCGGTCCATAAACCTCGATAATACGACCTCTCGGCAAACCGCCAATTCCAAGTGCAATATCTAAAGCAAGGGAACCGCTCGGCACGGTTTCAACTTGCATATGTGTGGATTCTCCTAATTTCATGATGGAACCTTTACCAAATTGCTTCTCAATTTGACGTAAAGCCATCTCTAAAGCAGCACGACGATCCGACAAGCCACTCACATCCTTCATTCATTTATAATTGTATGATACCTTGTTTCTAGTCAAAAGCCAAGCTTTTTTTCGAACATACATTCGTCTTTTTATTTCCACGTCCTTTCATTCCTAAGATAAAACGGCTTTCCTCATCTTAAGTAGCTTTTAAAAATAGACATAAAAAAACCGCAGCAAAGTAATCTTCGCCACGGTTCTTCCGTATAGTGACAATTATAACGGAATTGGTACAATCAGGCAAGCTTTTTCACGTTAATCCGACAAATTACTGTTCGCTTAGTTTAAGCCATAATTGATATAACGCAGCTTTAACAGCTCGAATCCGGATAATCGCACGAGTACCCGAGAAGTGGCCGGTAAAGACCGCCGTCGGCTTGCCACGCTCTGCAACGGCATAGTAGACGAGCCCTACCGGATGGCCTTCCGCTTGAGCCGGACCTGCAACACCCGTTAAAGATACACCAAAATCGGAATCACCAATCTGACGCACTCGCTCAGCCATCATCGCAGCAGTGGACTCACTGATCGCACCTGGTGCTCCATCACCCTCCAGTTGGGCCATTGGAATGCCAAGCAGCTTATGCTTCATTTCGTTTGTATAGGTGACGACACCACCTGAGTATTCGCCGCTGCTGCCAGGAATGCCGGTAATTAGCTCCGCTAGCAGTCCTCCGCTTATACTCTCCGCTGTCGAAAGCTTTCTTCTGGAAGCCCTAAGGAGCTGAACCACCTGTTCTTCTAAAGTGATCTCTTCTCTTGCATATAAGTGTTGACCTACACGCTGCATGATGTCCGCGGTGGTTTTATCAAGCTTTGCCGTTGCATCTGCTTCATTAGCCGCTTTCGTTGACACACGGATCGCTACTTCACCCTCCTTCGCATAAGGAGCAATAGTAGGATCAGACTGTGCTTCGATAAGATCAATAAGCTTCGCTTCAAGCGTAGATTCGCCAATACCTGCAAACATAAGAATCCGTGAATACAGCGGCTCTTCCGTACTAAGGATAGATCGCAGCCACTCTGCACCCGGGCCTTCAATCATCGGCTTCATTTCACGCGGTGGACCAGGAAGCAGCAAATAATGTGTCCCCTCTTCAGAGAGTCCATTCCCAACGGCGAGTCCCGCTTCATTATCGATTGGTACACAGCCATCAATCATCAACGCTTGCCGCCTATTGCTCTCCACCATATGAATGCCTCGGGAGCTGAACATGTGCTCGATCTTTTCCATGGATGGCTGGTGGATAGACAGCCCCCGATTCAAATATGCTGCGAGCACATCTTTCGTCAAGTCATCCTGAGTAGGACCAAGACCACCAGTAAAGACGAGCAAATCTGCACGTTCACGCGCGATCTCAATTGCTTCACGAATGCGGGCGGGATTATCGCCAACTACCGTTTGGAAGTAAACATCAATGCCAAACGAAGCAAGCTTTCTTGACAAGTACTGTGCGTTTGTATTTACAATCTGACCAAGCAGCAGCTCCGTACCAACTGCAATAATTTCCGCTTTCATTCGATTTCCCCCTTGATTTTTAGCATTAGGAAGCAAAAGCACCTCTCCTCTTCAGGAAAGATGCTTTATCATTACTTATGTTTATTGCACAGGAATCAAATGTTTATTCTTGAAGAAATAATCAAAACCGGAATACACCGTAATCAGAACGGCCAGCCAGCTGATGATCTCGTCAAACGGAAAATCGATGAACGAGAACGGAAAGTTGTTAAGCAAGAGCGAAATAATCATCGTAATTTGAACGGCAGTCTTCCACTTGCCCCAAGTGCTCGCAGCCATAACACTGCCATCAAGCAGAGCAATCTGACGCAAACCTGTTACAGCAAATTCACGGCTGATAATCACGATCGCCATCCACGCCGCAAGCTTGTCCATCTGCACAAGTGAGATCAGGACAGCCGCAACAAGCAGTTTGTCTGCAAGCGGATCAAGCAGTTTCCCAAGATTCGTTACGATCTTGTTCTTACGTGCGATGTAGCCATCGAGCCCATCAGTACTTGCCGCTATGATAAAGATGATAGCCGCTATGATCTGATTGTATGTAATGGAGTAATCGTCGCCGAACTCAAGCGGCTTAATATCAATATTGACGAGCAGAAATACCATAATGATCGGCACTAAAATAATTCTAGCCAGCGTTATCCTATTCGCCAGGTTCATTTGTTTACACCCCCGGTCAAATCCGAATTGCGTTTAGCCCTGTTCCTGCAATGATGCATGATTGCTTGTACTGTCATTTGTATGTCCCCCGGATCGTTTCCAAAAGCTATCAACTAGTATAATACATGCCATTTCCTGTGTCAAAACACGAAAGCATCATCGTTCGAAAGCCCTTCAACCGCCGCGTGGAGCGTCAGCGAAGGGCCGGATTAAGGCGTATTAACGGTAGTTCGTGAACTGCAGCTCGATTTTCAAATCCGCACCGCGAAGCAAAGCCATAACAGCCTGCAAATCATCTCGGCTTTTTCCGGTTACACGGATCTGGTCGCCTTGAATTTGGCTCTTCACCTTCAGCTTGGAATCGCGAATAAGAATATTAATTTTCTTGGAATCATCCTGCTCAATACCTTGCTTGAGCTTAATCTTTTGACGAACGGTATGTGCAGAAGCCGATTCGACCTTGCCATACTCCAGGTTTTTAATCGGAACGCCGCGCTTAGCCATCTTCGACTTCAGAATATCAAGAACACTCTCCAGCTTGAAATCATCATCGGAAACAATGATAAGTTCTTCCTTCTCAAGCTTGATGCTGCTCTTACTTCCTTTAAAGTCAAAACGCGTCTCGATTTCGCGTTCCGCTTGTGTAATGGCATTGTTTAATTCTTGCATATCCATCTTCGATACAATATCAAATGAACTTTCTGAACTCATCTTTAAACAACTCTCCCTTTGTTCTATTCCGTTCCTTGTTGGTTATCTGTGTCTGCTGTATCCCCAGGTGTTGATGTATTATCAGGACTTTGGCTTTGTGTTCCCTCTGTCCCTTCAGCACCCTCAGCAGGGTTTAGCTGGATTTTCTTCGAGCCGGCACGGTCGCCATCATTAATGGCTACGCCGTCAACTGTGATGGCACTGAGGTCTGCACGACCCACGTTAATGTAAAGCGGCTGATCAAGATCATAAGTGAGAACAGATCCATCCTCTGTATTTTTCGAAATCAGAGCTTCGCCGTCCTTACTGCCCTTACGCACTTCTGTCCAGCTTGTTCCGCCGGAGACTTTGATCTCCACTTTATGCAGCACGCCTGCCGGAGCGACGTCATAATGATCCACCTTACCGATCTTAGACGAGAATGTCAGCGTAGTTGGGTCTTGACTTGGTGTTGGCGTAGGTGTCGAAGTTGGAGTTCCAGTACTTGTACCGCCATTCGACGTGTCCGGCGATTGGGTCTCAGCAGGCGGTGATGCCTGATCCGTAATATTGGTATCATCCATTTCTTTTGTATCACTGGATTTGTTATTAACGAAATAAACCCATACAACAACGACGATCAAGATCAAGAACGACCACATCATCACGTTGAAGCTGAGCTTGCTAATCCGTTCCGATGAGCGTGTTTGAACCCGCTTTGGCTGTCTGGCTGGTACCGCTTCAACAATCTGATCGGTCACCGAGGCAGGAACCTCATGCTGATAGAGACGCAGCACTTCATCTGCATCTAGGCCAACAGCTTCACAATAGTTTTTAACAAAAGCACGTAAATAGAAGGTTCCGGGCAGCACGCTGTGATCGCCGCTTTCGATTGCTTCCAGATAGCGTTTGCGTATTTTCGTCGTTTCCTGAACATCCTCAAGCGTTAATCCGCGTTCTTCCCTTGCTTGACGCAGCAACGCTCCTAAATCTGACATGGTGTCTACTCCTCTCTGCTAGAATTCATTATCAGAATAATTTGCTGTAAATGATTCATATGTAATTTCTTCGTCTGGTGTATTACGAAGCTCAATAATCATATCAAAATGGCTGTAGTCATATTGCGATTCCTTAATAAAAATGTCCGGATGCTCAATCACTTTAGTAGATGGCATCGCCATGATCTCCTGCAGCAGAGAGTAATGCTTCTCATTTGAGCGGATTGTGCTGACAATACCGTCAATGATAAAGATATTGTTATCCGTCATCTCATCTTCGGAGAGTTGACTTCTTACGGTTTGTCTGAGCAGCGTTGACGATACAAAGGTCCACCGCTTATTGGAGCAAACACTGCCCGCAATAATCGATTCCGTCTTACCTACACGAGGCATACCGCGAAGCCCAATCACCTGATTGCCGTCCCGTTTGAATACTTCACCAAGGAAATCAACTAAGAGACCAAGTTCATCCCTTGTAAAACGGAACGTTTTACGATCATCGGAATCCCTTTCGATATAACGTCCATGACGAACAGCCAATATATCAACGATTGTTGGCGTACGAAGCTTGTTGACTGTAATATTATCGACCTTCTGAAGCATTTTGCCAAGCAGCACGATCTTCTCTTCGTCGTCAGTCTGAAGCAGCATCCCCCGTGTACGATCCTCTACACCGTTTATGGTCATAATATTTACTTCAAGCATCCCAAGCAGTGATGCGATATCACCGAGCAGGCCCGGCCTGTTCTTATGTATTTTATACTCCATATAATATTGCTGCTTTGATCCCATTTCACACCGTCCCTTGTTGTCACCAATCCCAATCGATTGAATCGCTTATAAAAATTTATTCTACAATTTTCGCCACATTCCTGCAACCTATACATAGACATTGCAGAAAAGCCTCCAATTTGGGAGGCTTTTCTGCAAGATGCCATCAATTAGGTTGTTTCGACCAATTTGACCATCAAACCAGCTACGGTTTTGCGTTCGTTCTCATCGCCCGCATCCCAAAGCTGCTTCAGCACGCGTTGCTGTTCATTCTTAGGATCGACCTTTTCATCAAGGAAGGATCCGATTTCATACGCCAAATTTTTAATGGTGTCTTCCGACATCCCGTTAGTTTTGGCTTGAGCTACGCGATCCGACAAAAACTCTTTCCAATTGTCGAAGTTAGAAAGGACGTTGGACATTTAGGTTCGCCTCCTGGAATAAGAACAATTTGAGAAGAGGTAAGTGAATTACGCTCAACAAATGTTATTCTGCGCCTGGGCGAAACGGATTATACCATGATTTTAAGTATGCCAGCCGCCGTTAGGACTTATGATTTGACCTGTTATGTAAGAGGATTCCGGTAAAGACAAGAAATAAACAAGGGAAGCCACTTCATCAGGTTGTCCAAAACGACCGAGCGGAATTTCCTGTTCCAAAGCTGCCTTCTCTTCCTCATTGAAGCTGCTCATCATCCTTGTATCCACCGCACCTGGAGCAACTGCGTTAACGGTAACACCGGATGGTGCAAGCTCTTTGGCGAGAGCCTTTGTAAAGGCATTCATGCCGCCTTTGGTTGTAGAATAAAGAACCTCACAGGATGCGCCAGCTATTCCCCAAATTGACGATACATTGATAATTCGGCCAAATCTGTTCGCAATCATATTCGGCATAAAAATTTGGCTGCATAAAAACATACCCTTCAAATTAACCGCCATCACATCGTCCCATTCCTGCTCCGTCACATCCATCAGCATACCATAATGGGAAATACCGCCATTATTAACGAGAATGTCCGGAAGCATGTCATGGGCTTCAAGCTTCTCTTTCATGCGAAGAAGCTGCTCACGGGAACGCAGGTCCGCGGATATAGTCATCACGTTAGCCCCAAATCTCATGCAGGCACGTGCTGTTTCATTAGCCGCTTCATGTGATTCACGATAATGAATGACGATGTTAAGTCCTTCCGCGGCAAAGCGCTGCGCGATGGCAGCGCCGATGCCCCGGCTTCCCCCGGTAATTAACACCGTCATTTCTTTAATTGTCTTCATGAAACCGGTTGGTCGTCTGGTTTCTCCACGATCGAAACCGCCAGTTGATTAAAGTCAAAATGCTCGCGGAGCCGTTCATTGACTTGCTCCAGTGTACAGTTCTCATACAGGGACAGCAAATCAAACATATCGCTGTCACGGAACCGATAACGTGTAAATTCACCAGCAATTGCTTCAGGGGAGTTCAGCATTCGTAAATATCCGCCGATTTTTTTCTTCTTCGAACGTTCGAAGGTTGCCGGCTCAATTCCTGTACGGAGCGCTTCTTCTACAGCTGTTCGAATCTGGTTCAGTAATTCATCTGGATTTGGCGTATCGCCGCCGATGACGGAAAAGGCATAATCCGTACTTACATTAAATTCTGTTCCAAAGGAATCAGATATTAAATTTTGCTCATACAAATCTTGATACAAGGCTGTGCTCGCACCAAACAAAGCATCAAGCATAAGTTTGGTCGTCACTTCATGGCGAAGCAGCGCTTCACCGGTGTGTCCTGTTTGCTTTTCTTTAAAGCCGAACATCACTTTCGGGAGCGATACAGGAAGTTTCGTTACCTTCCGCGGAATCTTCACGCTCTGCGGTTCCTCTTCGAAGAAACGCTTTATTTCCCCTTGCGGCCTAAACGTCTTGCCTTCCTGGTTATTACGAACAAGCTCAAATACTTCATCCGCTTTTACCCCGCCGACGACAAAGAGCAGCATATTAGACGGGTGATAAAACGTTTCGTAGCAGCGATACAGCGTTTCCTTGTCGATCTGATAGATTGACTCCACCGTACCTGCAATATCGATATGAATCGGATGGTTATGATACATGGCATCGATGAGGCCAAAGTATACGCGCCAATCCGCATTGTCTTTGTACATGTTGATTTCTTGAGCGATAATGCCTTTTTCCTTATCGACATTAGTATCCGTGAAGTAAGGATTTTGCACAAAATCAATCAAGGTCTCCAGGTTAGCCGGAATTTGCTCGGTTGCGGAGAATAAATAAACGGTTCGGTCAAAGCTGGTAAATGCATTTGCGGATGCACCTTGTGAAGCAAAAGTAGCGAAAATATCGCCTGTAGGCTCTTCGAACATCTTGTGCTCTAGGAAATGGGCAATACCGTCTGGCACACGAATAATGTCTTCCGTACCTACTGCGAACTGATTATCTACAGAGCCGTATTTCGTTGCAAATGTAGCATACGTCTTCTGAAAGCCTTCCTTCGGCAGTACGATCACTTCGAGGCCGTTATCCAGCACTTCGCGGTATAGCGTTTCTTGAACGCCTTTGTAATCGAGCGTCTCCATTGCTGTTACGCCTCCTTCTGGTCACGTAAAAAGTAAATCGTATCTAGCTGAGCCAAATGCGCAACTCGAACGATATCGTCTGCCGTTACGGCTTCTATCTGATCAAGCAGCTGCTGAGCGGTTCTTTCCTTGCCGGATAACACCGCATTGAAATCATAAGCGATCATCTCATAAGCCGAATCCTGCAACTCTCTAAGATGATTCGCAATCATGGCTTTCGTCTGATTCAGTTCAAGATCAGTAAGCTGGCCTTGACGCATAGATTCAAGCTGCTGCTTAATAATCGTCACTGCCTTCTCATAATTCTCGATTTCAATACCAGACTGAATGGTCAGCAAGCCCTTATGTCCGTCAAGCCTTGATGCTGCGTAATAGGCCAAGCTTTCTTTCTCCCGAACATTCAGGAACAGCTTCGAATGAGGATAGCCTCCCAATATACCGTTATACATTAAGGAAGCGGCATAGTCTTTGTCTCCGTAACCAACATTAGTCCGAAGCCCCAGATTCAGCTTGCCTTGATTGACATCCATTCGCTCCACGATCGTTTTCACATTCCGTACTTCATGCGAAATAGAAGGTGTAGAGTAGCTTGCTGGTGTCCCTTCTTCGATTCGGAAAGCTTCCTGCGCTAACGCCTTCACTTCTTCCAAAGAGGTATCACCAACTACATATAGGTCGAATGCAGCTTCACTTAGCCACTGTTTATATTGACTGTACAGAGATTCAGGTGTGATCGATGCAATCTCATCAAGTTTACCCAGCGGATGCAGTCGGTAAGGCTCATCTGCACACATTTCCTCCATACAGCGTTCTGCCGCATAACGGATTTTATCATTAACGATAGATTCAAGCCGCTTGGTCAATGTTTGCTTCTCTGCATCAACATACTTGCGGCGGAAAGCCCCATCCTCTGTTACTGGTTCTGTAACGACCTCTCCAAGAAAACGCAAGGAAGAACTGAGCAGCGGTACATCAGACGATACAAAATGATCGTTAATAACGTCCATACGGAATTGAACGATCTGCGAATCGCCTCTCTTATATACATCAAAGCCGAAACCGGCGCCATATAAATCATCAAGCCTCTCACGGAAAGCTTTTGTCTCTGGTGTAGACACCGTACCGCGGCGTAATACAAATGGGGCAAGCGCGGTCTTTGTTACAGCGTTTTCAGATAAAGGCAGTCCTGCGAATAACGATATTGCAAACGTCTTGAAACGTTTTGTTGGCAGCACATGTAACCTAATTCGGCCTATTTGCCCTCTTTCGAATAATGTCACTACGTTTGCTCCTTCCGAGTGAAATGGAATATAGTAATGTATTCCATTTTCTTGCTTCCTATACCATTCTAACCGATACGAAATGGAAGAAGCAACCTGCCTGCCTAGGGCAGAAAGGCTGCTTCTCGTCATTACATACAGAAGATATGCTTGCCAATCGTTTTCACTTGTGGTCTAGACCAAATCCACTTGGATGTAGCTGTCTCCGGGTTGAAATAGTACGTGCATCCGCCAGTCGGATCCCAGCCATTTATGGCATCCTGTACAGCTTTACGAGCCGATTCATTAGGAGTCAGCCAAATTTGTCCATCAGCAACCGCAGTAAATGCAAGTGGCTGGAATATTACGCCCGATACTGTATTCGGGAAGCTTGGTGACTTCACGCGGTTCAAGATAACCGCAGCAACAGCAACTTGACCTTCATAAGGTTCCCCGCGTGATTCACCATACACGGCATTCGCCATGATTTTCAAATCGCTTTCAGAAAATCCAAGGTTATTTGATTTGGAAGGTGTACTTCCTGAGCTGCCCGAATTCGAGGAGCCAGAATCAGAGCCGTTGTTACTGCTGCCCGATCCGGAAGAGTTGCTGCCTGAATCTGCAGCTGTTGGTTTCCAGCTCTTTGTTGCTTCCCACAGCTTCAGCTTGGTCTTTGCTCCAACTACACCATCGGATTTCATTCCGAATTTCCATTGGAACCATGTAACGGCATTTTTCGTTTTTGTACCAAAACTGCCGTCGATCGCACCATTATAATAGCCCAAATATTTGAGCCTTCCCTGCAGCTCATATACATCCTGACCGGAGGAACCTACCGTAATTGTAGCGTTACTGAACGTTGCTTCTGCACCATCTTGTGTGTACCGCTGAAGGGAATACATTCCGAACAATATGGTTACAAGGATGGTGGTCACGACAATTAATCGATTTTTCATTAGGAATCTGCCTTTCTCTTGCAAGTTAGTCCGCGATTAGCTGCGTTACCTAACTCTAGTATGAGAAGGGATTCCTGCTTCTATTCATCAACTATTGGATGCAATCCCTCTAGGATGGGATGCGGCTCGCTTGATATTGCTCAATTGACATCAATACTTCCCTCGGCTTACTGCCTTCATAAGGGCCAACAATACCGCGTGCTTCCATCTGATCAACAAGCCTTGCTGCCCTTGTATAACCGACACGCATACGGCGCTGCAGAAGGGAAACAGAAGCTTGCTTCGCTTCAACAACGATTTGTACGGCCTGATCATAAAGCTCATCCACTATTTCACTAGGGTCTGTCGATTCTTCCTCCACTTCGGGCACCAAATCTTCTTTGTATTCCGCTTCAGCTTGTCCTCTTGCATACTCGACAAGCGCCTCCACTTCTTGATCAGACAAGAAGGCACCTTGGACACGAATCGGCTTGGACATGCCAACCGGCAGGTAAAGCATATCCCCTCGACCCAGCAGCTTTTCTGCACCAACCATATCAAGAATGGTACGCGAATCGACCTGTGAGGATACCCCGAAGGCGATCCGTGAAGGAATATTCGCTTTGATTACACCTGTAATAACGTCAACCGAAGGGCGCTGTGTAGCGATAATGAGATGGATACCCGCCGCACGAGCCATTTGGGCAAGCCTTGCAATCGAATCCTCAACGTCATTAGATGCTACCATCATAAGATCGGCAAGCTCGTCAACAATTACGACGATATATGGAAGTAAAGCCTTTGGATTTTCGGCCATTAAGGCATTATAACCCTCAATATTACGCGTAGCGGACTTGGAGAATAATTCGTAACGCTTCTCCATCTCAACTACAATCTTTTTCAGAGCAAGTGCAGCACGCCGTGGATCGGTCACAACCGGTGCCAGCAAATGCGGAATACCGTTATAGACATTTAACTCGACCATCTTCGGATCGACCATTAGGAACTTCACTTCATCCGGAGCGGCTTTGTACAAAATACTTGTAATGATCCCGTTAATACAGACGGATTTACCTGAACCTGTTGCTCCTGCTACAAGCAAATGGGGCATTCTTGCCAGGTTGCCGATAATCGGCTGACCCGAAATATCACGGCCAAAAGCGATCGACAGCTTGGAAGGTGCATTATGGAATGTTGTTGTCTCCATGACTTCACGCATCGTAACGACGGACACTTCCATGTTCGGCACTTCAATCCCGATAGCAGATTTGCCTGGAATCGGCGCTTCCATCCGAATATCCTTCGCTGCCAGCGCTAAGGCAATATCATCCGTTAAGCTGACAATACGGCTTACTTTCACACCTGTGGCAGGTTGAACCTCGTAGCGTGTAACCGCGGGCCCTCTAACCACATCAAGCACCTTCGCTCGTACGCCAAAGCTTTCTAGCGTTGCCTCAAGCTTCCGCTTTGAATCGATAGCATCCGTACCATCACCGCCTCTTCCCATCATGCTTGGCTTAGACAGTAAAGAGAATGGTGGCAGTAAATACGGCTTCTTGGCCGGGATATCCGATACAGGATTAGGTGTTGGGGCTGCTGGTTTAGGTTTATTCTCACCTGCCGCCTCTTCTTTCAAGTCATCACCATCAAGTTCCTCACCTAAGCCCGGATCAAACTCCTCGTTATTGAGGTCATCCGTATATTGCACTGGCTCAGCAGGAATCGGTGTAAACTCCTCTTGCTCTTCTTCATCGTATGTATCTGCACGAGGTACAATCCTTGTTATAACCTCTGGCACATCAACTTCCTCAAATTCGTTATAAACAGGATATACCGGAACAGAACGCTGCTGTTCTGGCTGCTGCTCCCAAGGCGGGGTATCATCTTCTTGTTTTATTGCAGCATTCACTTGTTCCCCATTACGATCCCATTCTTCTTCCCACGCCTCAGCATTCGCCCAATGAGGCTTGACAGCATTATCATGACCACCGCTATAATGTTCGTCATTCATGGACCAGTCATCCTGTGAAGTCGGCGGCTCTTGCTGACTTGGCTGTTCTTGATTCCTCCAGGAGAAAAATAACGACTTCTTTCTTCTTGGCGGCATGGATGCCGCATAATCGTCATCCTCATCGTCATCGATGGCATCGGACTGAACAAATACCGGCGGCTTAACCGTCTTCGATGTCTTGTTGGATGCACTTCGAAGTGATGCACCTTTCGACCATTTGGCAGACAGCAGCTTATACACCCGTATACTCCGGTCTCTCCCGATTCGTGCTAATTCCACATAAGATTTGCCTGTTAGCAGCATAAGCGCGATGGCATACATGACACCTGCGATAAGCTTCGAACCGAAGTAGCCGAATAACGAGTACAGCATCGAATATTCCATTGCACCAACATATCCACCGCTAATTGCCCGTTGGCTAATTGGCCGGGTATCTGTGCTGTCAAATGACAGGAGTTCATCCTTCACATCCAAACTTAACTGATGCAGAATCTCCCTTCCACTCAGCTCTGTTACTGGCAGCAGCTTACGGTCAATTTCTGCGATGGAGCTGGATAAGGTCAATGCAAGCACAAACACAAGCAGGCCTGTCCGCCGATTTGTCCAACCACGCGGCCAAGCCCTTTTGACCATAACAACTAATCCTACATATATGCCAACTAGCGCCAATACAAAATAAAACTTGCCAAGGAACAAGCCAAACAGCTTGGACAATGAGCGGCCAACCGTTGCTTCCCCCGACATTGCGATAACCGACACTGTAATTAATAAAATCCCATAAACTTCATATTTTAAGTGAGTCGCTATCGATTTCTTTTTCCGTCGTTTTTTAGCCAATGATTCGTCACCTCTGGGTAACATTATACCATATGTTACTAACGGAGATAAGAACCTTTGTACGTATTTTATGACGTCGGAGGATGTCCGAACATGACGACATTGCCTGGTGTAAGCTCTGGCCTGAGGTAATCATCCAAGGAGCATTGGAGCAGGCGGACGATTTTACCCATACCTGGCGCAATTGGCTGCACTTGCATATATACGCCGTTAACCCATACCTCATGAGAAGCCTCCGGCTCCGTATTTAATCCGTCCAGCACGGCTTCAAGCGGCATAATCGTATAGATCGTCATTAGTTATATACCCCCGTTTGAGGAGCAGATTTCTGTTCTGAGATCCGACGGTTAAGTTCTCTCAGGGCATCTCCCAAGCCGCCAACAGCATCAATCAGTCCATGTTTAACCGCATCAGAACCAATAACTGTCGTACCGATATCTCTTGTCAATTCACCTGTCTTAAACATCAGCTCTTTAAAGGTTTCTTCTGTCACATTGGAATGCATTGTAACGAATCGTAAAATTCGCTCCTGCATTTTATCGAGATACTCAAAAGTTTGAGGAACACCAATCACAAGACCATTCAGGCGGATTGGATGGATCGTCATTGTAGCTGTCGCAGCAATAAAGGACATGTTGCCTGCCACTGCAATTGGAACCCCAATGGAATGACCGCCTCCAAGAACAAGGGTTACGGTTGGTTTGGATAATGAGGAGATCATTTCGGCTATTGCAAGTCCCGCTTCCACATCGCCGCCTACTGTGTTAAGAACAATAAGGATCCCTTCAATCTTTGAATTCTGCTCTGCGGCAACCAGCTGTGGAATGAGATGCTCATACTTTGTTGTTTTATTTTGCGGCGGTAATACGATATGTCCTTCCACTTGACCAATAATCGTCATGCAAAATATATTTGATTCGGATGCAGGTGTTGTGGTTTGTCCTAATTGCTGAATCGTCTCTACGATTGAATTTTGCTTCTTCTTTTCATCGGATATAGGCTCTTGCTGCGGTTGCGCTTCTTCGTTCATATAGTTCATATTAAATCCCCCCATCAAGATATAGCTCGTCATAGTATGAGGTGGAACGACGAATTTATACCGCTTCCAGCGCACACAAAAAAAGATCGCCTTGCAGGGATACTTCTCCCCTTAGACGATCTCTAAAATTTAGGATTAGACTTCCATAATGATCGGAAGGATCATTGGACGGCGTCTGGTTTGCTCATATAAGAAGCGGCCAAGTGCTTCCTTAACCTGTGTTTTGAGTGAAGCCCATTCATTCACTTTATCATGCATCAGTTTATTTAATGTTAAGGTGACGATCTTGCTCGCCTCTTCCAATAGTCCTTCGGATTCCCGAACATATACAAATCCACGGGAGATAATATCCGGTCCAGATACGATTGACCCACCATCCTGCTTACTTAAGGTTACGACAACCACAAGAATACCATCTTGTGATAAAAGCTTACGATCACGCAGCACGATATTGCCAACATCCCCAACACCAAGGCCATCAATCAGCACGTTGCCTGCTTGTACTTTTGCTCCTTTACGGCCAATTCCGCCTTGGAATTCAACCGTTTCACCATTCTCAATAACGAATATTTGATTCCGTGGAATGCCCACATCTTCACCAAGCTGAGCGTGCTGCTTGAGCATGCGGTATTCACCATGAATAGGTATAAAATATTTCGGCTTTATTAAATTAAGCATCAGCTTTAATTCCTCTTGGCTTCCATGACCCGATACGTGAACACCAGATACAGAACCAGGACCATAAATGACATTAGCTCCAAGCCGGAACAACTCATCAACAGTTCTTCCTACATAACGTTCGTTCCCCGGAATCGGAGTTGCAGCAATAATGACTGTATCTCCTGGTAAAATGTCAACTTTGCGATGCGTTGAGCGCGCCATACGTGTCAGAGCCGACATAGGCTCCCCTTGACTGCCCGTACACAAGATTACAACACGATCCGCTGCAAGCTTGTTTACTTCCTCTGGCTCTATGAGCATGCCATCTGGAATGTGCAGATAGCCAAGATCAGAAGCGATTCCCACAACATTCACCATACTGCGCCCAACGACTGCTATATGACGATTAGTCGCAATTGCAGCATTGATCACTTGCTGAATGCGGTGGACATTCGAAGCGAATGTGGCCACTACAACACGTTGCATAGATTTATGAAAAATATCTTCCAGTTCTTCCCCTACATTTTTCTCCGAAGGAGTGTAGCCTGGACGTTCTGCATTTGTACTATCCGACAATAAAGCTAAAACGCCACGTTGACCAATCTCTGCCATCCGCTGCAGATCGGCATACTGGTCATTGACAGGAGTATAATCAAATTTAAAGTCACCAGTATGAACAATCGTGCCTTCCGGAGTATCCAGCGCAACACCTACCGAATCCGGAATACTATGATTGGTCTTGAAGAAGCTTGCCTGGATCGAGCCTAATTGAACTTCAGAATCTGCTTGGATCAGAATACGCTTGGTCTCGCCAAGTAGGCCCGCTTCCTTCAGCTTTCCGTCGATTAATCCGAGTGTCAGCTTTGTTCCATACACAGGAACATTCAACTGTCTGAGTAAATACGACAAGCCGCCAATATGGTCTTCATGACCATGAGTAATGAGAATACCTCTTACCTTCTCGCGATTTTCTAACAAATAGGAAATATCCGGAATGACAATATCGATCCCGAGCATATCCTCTTCCGGGAATTTAAGACCTGCGTCTACGACAACAATATCGTTCTCGTATTGAATGACATACATATTTTTCCCAATTTCGCCTACTCCGCCAAGGGCAAATACAAGTAATTTATCCTGATTTTTTTTCGACAAGTGCTTACCTCCTTCGAATGTACAACCATTCTCCGTTCCAGCCAATTGATGAAATTGAATCATTTTCCGTCCGTTTCACTTGCATTCATTATACATGAAGAAAAAGATGGAATACAAGGAAATACCTGATGCTTGTACAAACATAAATAAGCAGGTCGGAGATGATCTCCGCCTGCTTGAGTTATTTAGGTTGAAATGATGAAATTAGACCAGTTTGCTAATAAAAGCTGCCTCAGCCTCAGTTACCGTTACGAGAGGAAGTCTTACACCACCAACCGGCATACCACGTAAGCCAAGCGCATATTTAACCGCAACAGGATTTGGTACAGGGTGAGGACATTCGAAGAGTCCTTTGAAGACCGGATAGCATTCAGCATGCAGGCTTGCTGCTTGCTTTACATCGCCGCTCAAATACGATTCGATCAGCTTTTTCATCTTAGCACCAATAATATGGCTGGCTACGCTAACAATACCGTAACCACCAATTGCAAGTGTAGTAAGTGTTGCACTGTCATCGCCGCTGTATACTCTGAAGCTCTCAGGTGCAGCCGAAATAATCTGTGTCAGCTGCTCGAAAGAAGCGCAGTCCTTCGTCGCCACCACATTGTCCAGCTCTGCCAGACGAAGCGTGGTTTCAACCGAAATATTAATGCCTGTACGTCCAGGAACGTTATAGAGCATCACAGGTAATTTGGTAGACTCAGCGATTGCTTTGAAATGCTGATACAAGCCTTCTTGGTTTGGCTTATTGTAATATGGTGCAACAAGAAGCACCCCATCTACTCCTGCATCTTCTGCTACCTTTGTCAGATGAATCGAATGAGCAGTGTTGTTGCTGCCAGTGCCAGCAATCACTTTGCAGCGGCCTGCTGCGTGCTCAACGACAAAACGGAACAACTCCGCTTTCTCATCTTCTTCCAAGGTTGGAGATTCTCCAGTCGTACCGGATACAACAAGCGAATCGCTTTGCTGTTCTTCAATCAAATAATCGATCAAACGTCTGGTCGTGTCCCAGTCAATTTGACCATTCTCATCAAAAGGCGTGACCATTGCAGTGATTAATCTACCAAATTCCATTGTTATGACCTCCTGAAAAGTTTACGGAGTAAACTTACTCCGCAAGCATTAACTTAAACTATATATGAAGCTCGAACTTCGTATGAAGAGCTCTTACCGCTGTGACCATATCCTCTGCTCTCACCAACACCCATATCGTTGTATTGGAGTCTGCGGACTGCATGATCGTAATCCCTTCCTCTGTCAGTGCTTCAACGATTCGGGCCATGACACCTGGTACACCGTTCATCCCTCCGCCGATAACGGAGACTTTCGCACAGCCTCGGATAGCTAGCGGATCATATCCGCAATCTTGAAGGACGGAAACAGCTCGTTCGGCATCATGATCAAATACGGTATATACAGCACCACTTGGCGTTACATTAATGAAATCGACACTAATATGATGCCTAGCCATTGTCTGGAATACCTGCAGCTGCACATCGTTTCTGCCCTCAATGGCTTTCACCGATATTTGGGTAACCCCAGATACATGTGCAATTCCTGTCGCCTGACGATCCGACACAGGAGTCAGAACCGCATCGGAGACAAGTGTACCTTCATCCATCGAAAACGTAGATCTCACACGAACCGGTATCCGGGCTTGTTGTGCGATTTCAACTGCACGAGGATGAATAACTTTAGCCCCTTGCCTTGCCATATTGCATATTTCAGCGTAGCTGACAATCTGCAGTGGCTTTGCATTTTCTACAATACGCGGGTCTGCGGTCAGTATACCATTAACATCGGTATAAATATCAACCATCTCTGCACGAAGGGCGGCACCTAATGCGGTAGCCGATGTATCACTTCCGCCTCGTCCAAGAGTAGTCATATCGCCATTCTCTGTACTGCCTTGAAAACCTGTCACAATAACGACCTTGCCATCCCTTAATTGGTGCAAAACTTTCTCAGGACGAAGCTCTTTAATACGAGCATGGCCATATTGATCATCTGTAACAATTCCTGCTTGGCCGCCGTTTAACACGACGGATGGTATTCCTTCAGAGCAAAGTAAACTGCACAAAGCTGCGGCTGAAATAATTTCCCCGCAGCCGAGCAGCATATCCCGCTCTCGCGGCGGCAGCTTATCGCCGTTGTTACGAATGAGTTGCAGCAAAGTATCCGTAGCATACGGATCACCTGTGCGTCCCATAGCCGATACAACGACCACAACGCTGTAGCCATTTGCGAGCTCTCTTGCAATATGTTGAAGACAAAAGCTTCTAGCATGATCGGTCGAAAGTGAAGTGCCCCCGAATTTTTGTACCAGGATGCGCATTACTGTCTTTCCTCCGTTACCGATGCAAAGATGTCTTCTCTAAGGCATCTTCCAGATCGTAGTTGTTTTGTACTGCAAGGTAATTAGGGATTATCAATAGATGGAAAAACAAGCGGCATATAAGGTCCATAAAGCCCCGGCGAAATCACCAGTTCCTTACTTCCATCGCCGCCTGCTTGAATGATAAACCATATAAGGGCTTCTTAGTAATTAAATCGCTCAATCAATAACGGCTGCAGTTGTTTCCCTTGCAATGCTGCTTCACATGTTTCCAGAGCCAGATCCATTCTCGCAACAAGCGAGTTTGGCTTTTGAACCGGGTTATCTTGGCCAAATGGCACAAAATAAATATGTTTAGCTGCCAACAGTTTTGCAATATTAGCAGCGTTCAACCCGAGACCATCATTTGTAGAAATGGCGAGTACGACAGGTCTTAAATTACGCATTTGGGCTTTCGCCGCCATGAGTACAGCACTATCGGTGATCGCGTTAGCAAGTCTGCTAGTTGTGCTTCCCGTACATGGCGCAATCAGAAGCACATCAATCAGCTTCGATGGCCCAAGCGGCTCAGCATCTACAATTGTGTGAATAATATCGTTGCCGGTAATCGCCTTAAGCTGCGTCTGCCAGTCTGCCGACTTTCCAAATCGCGTATCAGTTGTCATAATCGTGTTCGACACGATAGGCACAACATTCGCACCAGCGTCTACAAACCGTTGAATTTGCGGCATAATCTCCGCCAATGTACAGTGCGAGCCAGACAACGCATACCCGACTGTTTTCCCCGTCCAATCCATTACCCATTCCCCCGCTTTATCGAATCGTCCGTAATCAACTGTGTCAAGCATTCCGCTATGATTCGTCCAGCTGTTTTGGGTGCGACGATACCGGGAAGTCCGGGCGCGAGAATCGCTTTAATGCCTCTCTTCTCAGCAAAGCGGAAATCTGTTCCGCCTGGCTTCGTTGCAAGGTCAATAATAACGGTTCGCGAGGGCAAATTTGCTATAATTTGCGCTGTGACTATCATAGTCGGAATTGTATTAAAAAGCAAGTCAATATTACCCGTATTTTGGAGTAGTTGACTTGTGTAAAATGGCACAAAACCCATCTCAGCAGCCCTTGCAAAATGCTCGCTCCGCCTTACTCCCACAAGCACTTTTGCTCCTAAGTTAAGAAGCGTGCGTGCCATCGTAAAGCCAGTTCGCCCAAAGCCTAGAACCATACATGTAGAACCATGTATCGTAATGTCGGTGTTCTGAATGGCCATCATAACGGCGCCTTCTGCAGTAGGTATCGCATTATAAATCGCTACATCATCCCGATCAAACAGTTCGACGAGACCAATCTGATGCTGCGCACAAAGTTCCCGCAAATAAGGCTTTGCCATTCCAGCATATACTTTGCAATGCTTCGGAAGTTTTACAATATGTTGATCAAGCAGCTGCATTTGCCGATCACTAAATACAGCATGAATAAACCCATTATCGTCCGTCCCCACTGCCGGCAGCAGCAATGCGTCAACGTCAGTAAATAAGCTATCGTCAAATTCTGCGTGCACCGCCCCGTCAAGGGAGGAATGCAGTCCGTCAAAGCCGGACACCGTTACAGTCGCATCCAATTCGGTTAATTTGCGAATAACCTCAAGCTGTCTTGCATCGCCTCCTAGCAGCAGTATTCGAACGCCTGTTAGCATATAGGCTTCACTCCTTTCTGCGCACTAGTTATAGACCATCTTATGCCCTGTGCCCAGAATGGTGAAAACCAATATTTTGGAACGCAAAAAAGCGCCAAAACCATTACTTTGGTTTTGACGCTTTTATTGTCTTTTGGAAATTGGCCAGGTGACAGGGACGGGGTATCTCCTTCCGGCCGCTGTTGTCTGACAATTGCTTGAATCAACGTTTAGAAGTTGCAATGGTCAGACAAAGGAGGGCGTTACACCCCTACAGGAGATACCCCTTACCCTTTACACCACAAGCTTCCAAATGAAGACCAACTACACGCCGGTATGCCCGAAGCCGCCTGCGCCGCGAACCGTATCCGGCAGCTCGTCAGCTTCTTCAATAGTAATTTCCGGAAGCTGCTGGATCACCATCTGAGCAATCCGCTCGCCGCGATTGATTGTAAATGGCTCTTGCCCATGATTAATAAGCAGTACCTTCACTTCGCCGCGGTAATCCGCATCTATGGTGCCTGGTGAATTCAGGCATGTAATCCCATGCTTGAATGCCAGCCCGCTTCTAGGTCGTACCTGAGCTTCAACTTGCGGTGGCATAGCCATTGCAAGTCCAGTAGAAATTAATTTGCGTTCACCTGGTGCAAGCACAACTGGCTCGCTTACCGCTGCTTGCAGATCAAAGCCTGCTGCCCATTCGGACATTTTACTCGGCAATGCTATATCTTCGTTACCTTCCAGGCGTTTAAATAGAATTTGAAACAAAACGGTCCCTCCCGATCTGTGCTGCAGTTTTATCGTTTGTTCCAACCATTGCAACGGCAAATGGGACAGACAACAGACGTTCTGTTACTTCACGTACATCCTTCATTGTAACATTATCGATACGTTGCAGCATTTCATCTAATGTAAAGTGACGTCCAATCATCAGCTCGTTTTTGCCTAGACGGTTCATTCGGCTGCTTGTGCTTTCCAGACTTAGAATCAAGCTGCCTTTCAACTGCTCTTTGCCGCGGTGAAGCTCTTCATCGCTAAGGCCTTTCACCGCAAGCTCTTCCATCTGAGCAAGAGTCAGATCCAGTACCTCTTTCGTTTGCTTAGGAGCAGTACCGGCGTACAGGGTAAACAAGCCGCTGTCTGCATACGAAGTGTGGTAGGAATAAACGGAATAAGCAAGTCCCCGCTTTTCGCGAATTTCCTGGAACAGACGAGAGCTCATGCCTCCGCCAAGCGCGTTGTTTAACAAAATCATAGCATACAGCTGCGGATCCGAGTTCGAGCAGCCAGGGAACGACAAACAAATGTGATTTTGCTCTGTCTTTTTCTTAAAGAATACATAATCGCCGTGGAACTTCGGAACTTCGATCAAACTGCTCTGTCCTTTGTTCTGGAAACGGCCAAAATATTTCTCAAGCAGTTCAAGAAGCTTGCCTTCCTCAACATTGCCTGCCACGCTGATAACCGTGTTTTCAAGTGTATATGTATCATTCATATAACCGCGGAGCGAATCAGAATTCATCGCTGTAAGACGTTCTTCAAGCCCCAGAATCGAGTAAGCAAGCGGATGATCACCATACGCAGCACGGGACGATTCATCATGTACTTTGTCATCCGGAGTATCTTCGTACATCGAGATTTCTTCAAGGATAACATTTTTCTCCTTGGCCAGCTCTTCTGCATCAAGCTTCGACTCAAAGAACATATCCGCCAAGGCGTCTACTGCGATCGGCAGATGCTCATCAAGCACCTTTGCAAAATAACAAGTGTACTCCTTGGATGTAAATGCATTCACATTGCCGCCAATTCCATCAAATAGATCAGCAATATCTTTGGCTGTACGACCATTTGTTCCTTTGAACAACATGTGCTCGACAAAATGAGAAATACCGTTGTTCTCGGGTGTTTCATTCCGTGAACCTGTTTTTACCCATATGCCGAAGGATACCGACCGGAAAGTTGGCAGATATTCCACAACGACGCGGAGGCCATTGCTAAGCGTATATTTATTCACTTCGTATCCTCCTTAAATGAATTGCTACACAAAAAGGTAAATTATTAACCGTTTGTGGTGATTCATGCTACGTAAGCATGGTCTAAACATGAATGATTTCACTATAACAAATTTAGGGAGCCTGCTCAACCGCAGCCGGAATTCGATCCGAAGACAAGGTCTCACTGACTGTCCCTAATGCATAACCTTGACGCTTAGCTTCTCGAATCATCCCTAGCAGAGCATCTCTTGACGATGAGGTTGGATGCATAAGGATTAGAGCACCTGGTTCGAGCTTAGATGATATTTTCTGAATGATCCAATCAGGTGACGGTTTACGCCAATCCACAGTATCAATCGTCCAAAGCACCGTCATTAAGCCTTGTTCCTCTGCCACCTGAACCGTCATCTGATTGTAGGAGCCGGACGGTGGTGCGAACCATTTGTTTTGTACGCCAAGTGTACCTTTTAGAAGATCTTCTGTTCGCGAAATCTGGGTATAAGCATTTTGTCTGCTTAGGGTTTTCATATCGGGATGAGAATACGCATGATTCGAGATTTCGTGCCCTCTCTCTTGAATTTGCTTCGCAACATCCGGATACTTCTTGAGCCAAGAGCCATCAAGAAAAAATGTCGCTTTTACATTTTCCTTATCAAACGTATTTAAAATAGCCGGCAAATATTCATTTCCCCACGCTACATTGACCATAATCGCAATCATCTTCTTATTAGGATTACCCTTATAGATTGGCCACGGCCCCAGATCTCTTAATGAGATTTTTGGCGGAATTTCCTTGTACACAAATTGAATTGGAGAGGTTTTACCGCTTGCGATTGTTTGCTGAAAGGTCTTCTCTACATCTACTTCAAGTCCGTTATAACCTGGGATCGCTTTCCACACGCGGTCAATACGTGCATCAATAGGCTCAATATATTGTTGCTGAGCTGCTGCTTCTATTGTCTCGCGTAGTGTGGCCTTATCCTGATCTGATAATGCGGCTTCCGTGCCGGCCTCAACAGATTCCTGTCCTTTGACAGCTTCAATATAGTTCATAACGCCTCCGACATTCAGTCGGATAAAAACAAAAAGTACGATAAAGGAAGCACATAGAGCAATGATCTTGTTCCGCATCTGCATCATTCCAGCTCCTACCTATCGGTATACGCCACTCGACAATGGCTTGGCAACCGCAGCATGCCGCTGCGGTTGTCTAATAGGTATGAATGCTTGGACGAAATTATTCCGGGATAGGTGGACAAAACAAAAAGAGACAGATCTTATCTGGCTCTTTGCTTCATTTCTATAGAAGCGCAGTTGATTACTGCGCTGGTACTTCTGGTGTCAGAACAGCTTTACGGGACAGATTAATACGACCCTGCTGATCGATTTCAGTTACTTTTACCGTAATTTGGTCACCAATCGCAACAACATCTTCTACCTTCGCTACGCGCTCAGTAGACAGCTGAGAGATATGAACAAGACCGTCTTTGTTCGGCAAAATTTCAACAAATGCGCCGAATTTCTCGATCCGTTTAACCGTTCCGAGGTAAACCTCGCCAATTACGACTTCTTTCACGATGCCCTCGATAATAGCTTTCGCCTTCTGGTTCATTTCCTCGTTCGAAGAAGCGATGAAGACCATGCCATCCTGTTCGATATCGATTTTTACGCCGGTTTCTTCAATAATTTTATTGATGATTTTACCGCCGGAACCAATAACGTCACGGATTTTATCAGGGTTAATGCGGAGTGTCAAAATTTTCGGAGCGTATTTAGACAAGTTCGTGCGCGATTCAGACATTACTGCCGTCATTTTGCCGAGAATGTGCATACGGCCGATACGTGCTTGTTCCAGTGCTTGCGACAAGATCGCACGGTCAATACCGTCAATTTTGATATCCATTTGAATAGCCGTTACACCTTTCGCTGTACCAGCAACTTTAAAGTCCATATCTCCAAGATGATCTTCCATCCCTTGAATATCAGACAAAATCGAGAAATGCTCGCCGTCTTTGATCAGACCCATTGCAATACCCGCTACAGGAGCTTTAATCGGAACGCCGGCATCCATCATTGCAAGTGTACTTGCGCAAATACTAGCTTGGGAAGTCGAACCATTCGATTCAAGCACTTCTGATACAAGACGGATCGTGTAAGGGAATTCTGTCTCATTAGGAATAACCTTCGACAAGGCACGTTCACCAAGTGCACCATGGCCAATCTCACGGCGGCCTGGAGGACGAAGTGGACGAGCTTCACCTACGCTGAATGGCGGGAAGTTGTAATGATGCATGAAGCGTTTGGTCTCTTCAGGGCTGATCCCATCCAAGATTTGAACATCGCCAAGTGCACCAAGTGTACAAATACTAAGTGCTTGAGTTTGTCCACGTGTGAACAAGCCGGAGCCGTGTGTACGCGGAAGCAGAGCTACGTCACATTCAATCGGACGAATCTCGTCAAGTCCACGTCCATCAGGACGTACTTTATCATGGGTGATTAAGCGGCGAACTTCTTCTTTCACGATATCATACAAAACTTCTTTTACATCGCTCAGAAGCTCAGGTGTTTCTGCATATACTTCTTCAAAATGAGCAACAGTCTCACTATTAGCAGCGTCAATTGCTTCTTGGCGTGCATGTTTCTCAGGGATTCGGATCGCTTCAACCAGCTTCTCAGAAGCAAATGCGCGAACAGCAGCGTTCACTTCAGCGTTAACAGCATGAAGCTTAACTTCCATTTTCGGTTTGCCGGACACAGCTTGAAGTTCTTCGATGGTTGCGACGATTTTCTTAATCTCGTCATGACCAAACATGATTGCTTCGAGCATCACGTCTTCCGCTACTTCATTGCCTTCTGCTTCTACCATCATGATCGCATCTTTCGTACCTGCAACCGTAAGGAAGATTTCAGTCTCCTGTGCTTGCTCTGCAGTCGGGTTAATGATGAATTGACCATTAATACGACCTACATTCACGCCTCCGATAGGACCGTTAAACGGCACATCAGAAATACTCAGCGCTGCAGAAGTACCAATCATTGCTGCGATTTCTGGCGTGCAATCTTGATCCACGCTCATTACGATATTCGCCACTTGAACATCATTACGGAAACCTTCCGGGAACAGTGGACGAATCGGACGGTCTGTCAAACGGCTGGACAAAATCGCTTTTTCACTAGGGCGTCCTTCACGTTTAATAAATCCGCCAGGGATTTTGCCTACGGCATATAAACGTTCTTCATAGTTCACGGTTAATGGGAAAAAGTCCAAATCTTTCGGTCCAGTGGAAGCTGTAACCGTACAAAGGACAACAGTATCCCCGTAGGTAACCGTTACTGCAGCATTAGCCTGCTTAGCCAAACGGCCTGTTTCCAGCACAAGCTTTCTGCCGCCTAATAACATCTCTACTCGTTGCAAACGTATTCCCTCCTAAAAAGAATTGTGAAGCAATTCTTACTTCGTAAGCATGCACTTAAAGAATTGTGAAGCAATTCTTACGTCGTAAGCATTTGCTTAAAGAATTGTGAAGCAATTCATGCTTCGTAAGCATGCGCTTCTATGTAGCCATTGCTTTTCATACCATTCGTGGGCAGCAATGGTATATCCTGCTGAATCTTGTGATATTACAAAAAGCAACCCGATTCTGCCGGCTCCGGTAGCCCGGACGGCAAGACAACCAGGTTGCTTTTCATGAAACATGTTCTAGCGGCGAAGGCCGAGTTTTTCGATCAATGCGCTATAACGTCTAACATCTTTGTTTTTCAGGTATGCCAACAGCTTACGGCGTTGACCAACCATCTTGAGCAGACCACGGCGGGAATGATGATCTTTCTTGTGCTCCCGCAAATGTTGCGTCAAGTTCACGATGTTTTCCGTCAGGATAGCCACTTGAACTTCCGGGGAACCCGTGTCGCTCGCGTGTGTTTTGTGAGTCTCGATCAGTTGTGTTTTACGATCTTGTGTAATTGCCATCCTCGTTCACCTCCTATTTCAGTTAATCGCCATTAGCCTCGAAATCGCCGGTGAGAGCAGAAATCCAAGCTAAGGTTCGTTTGTGCGCTGTAACGGACAAGCCGTACTCGCTCACAACGTTGTCTAGTATACCATAATTGATTAGGCAAGTAAATGCCAACGCTTAGGCAATACCAAAGAATTGCTTCGCCTCTAAAGCGTCAGCACCAATCTGTTGAATCAATTCATCAATAGATCCAAATCTTTTCTCCGAACGGATAAAGGAATGGAACTCAATTGTAATTGACTCCCCATAAATATCTTGGTGAAAATCAAACAAATGAGCTTCGAGTACCGGGCGAATCTCTTCCTTATTAAAGGTTGGCTTCATTCCGTGGTTTAATACACCACAAAATGTCTTGCCGGCAACCTTTACTTTTATAGCAAATACCCCTAAGCAAGGCGTTACATACGGCTTAGACAATTCAACGTTTGCCGTTGGAAATCCAATTGTTCTGCCACGAGCATCGCCGTGAACAACGATGCCATCCAATTCATATGGACGTCCAAGAAGCGTGGTTGCAAGGACGATGTCGCCTTTTTCCAATGCTGCTCGAATTGCAGTGCTGCTCACCTTTTCCCCGTTCTCATAAAGCGGCTCAACAATATCCACTTTAATACCAGGATTACCCAAACTTCTCATCATTTCAGCATTCCCTCTTCCTTTGGAGCCGAATGTAAAGTCAAACCCGACAATTACATGCTCCGCTTGAAGCGGTCGCAGCACTTCGTCCACAAACTGCTGTGGGCTGATTGAAGCAAAATTCAGGTCAAACTTCACAACGAGCATAATGTCTACACCTAGTTCAGCAAATAAAGCCTGCTTCTCTTCAGGTGGCGTTAAACAGCTGTAATAGTGATCCCCATGGCCAAGCACTTCTTTTGGATGTGGCAGAAAAGTCATCACAGCAGATAGTGATCCTGATTGCTTCGCAATTTGTACCGCTTGGCGAATCACATTCTGATGGCCGCGATGAACACCGTCAAAGTGCCCGATCGCTACAGCTAGCTTCTTATTCTGAAGTAAGTCTGAGCAATCATTCAAAGGGTAAGTAAGTGATATAATTTCCATGCTGATACACCTGCAATTCCTCTATATAATCCCGGTTAGGAGAATACTTTGACCGGTTTAAGTGCCAATGCTTCGTCATCGGCCTTGTATATCCCGATAAAAGCATCATTCTCGCCATATAGGCGTACGAGACTGCTGGAATCGAAGGAATCGGTAATCCGATTGTACGGTATTTTCTGGCCTCGAAGCGCCATTTCTGTAACAGAAGCATCTGCTTGAACTCGAGCAAGATGTTCAATCGCGATTTCAGCCGGCAGCATTCGCTCTTCTAAACGGCCCGCCGCCTGAAGCTCCTCAAGTTCTTCAAGTGTTACGCATTGCTCTCTTGTAATACCGCCGGACATCGTCCGGATCAATTCAGCCATAGCAGCAGGTACACCAAGCGCTCGCCCGATATCCACGCATAATGTACGAATATAAGTACCCTTTGAGCAAATCACCGAAAATGAGAATCGAGGATGGTCTGAATCCAGATCACATGAAAGCAAATCAATTTGGTGAATGGTCACCTTACGCGACTTTCGCTCTACGGTTTTGCCTTCACGAGCTAATTCATACAGTCGTTTGCCATCCACCTTCACAGCCGAATACATCGGTGGAACTTGGTCAATCTCGCCAACAAAGCTTTGCAGCACTTGCAAAACCTGCTCTTGCGTGACTTTGATGTCCGACTGTTCTTCAAGCACTGTACCCGTCAAATCCTCTGTGTCGGTTGCAACACCGAGCTGAATGACTGCCTCATAGGCTTTTGGCCGTTCCTGCAAGTATTCCACAACCCGTGTCGATCGCCCCAGGCATAGCGGTAGTACGCCAGTAACCATTGGATCGAGCGTGCCCGCATGCCCAATACGTTTCATCCGAACGATTCGCCGTACCTTCGCCACTACATCATGAGAGGTCCATCCAGCAGGCTTCCATACGGCAATAATTCCGTCCATCTATCCATTCAACGCCTTTCTAACCGCTTCAACAAGCTCTTCAATCGCTTCTGTTAGCGTCCCTTGTATCCGGCAGCCAGCTGCACGGATATGTCCGCCTCCGCCAAAGGATTGTGCAATAGCCGCCACATCTGCCTTGCCGGCAGATCGAAGGCTGGCTTTGACGCCACCATCTTCCGTTTCCTTGAAGAGGATGCCAACTTCAACACCATCTATATTAAGGGCGTAGTTGACGATCCCTTCCATATCATCGGATACAGCTCCGGTATCCTTCATATCGTCTTTGGCGATATAGAGCCAGCCAATTTGCTGATCTTCGGTAAACGTCAGTCTAGCTAGGCTGCGTTGAAGCAGCTTTAGCTTAGCCATTGTCATCTTTTCCAGCAAATGATCGGCAAGTTTATGACCTGGCGCCCCTAGTGCAAGCATACGTGATGCAACATCCATAACCTTAGGACTTGTATTCGAATAGCGGAAACCTCCCGTATCCGTCAACAAACCTGTATAGATAGCCGTTGCACACTCAACATCTATCGCACAACCAGACTTTTCTATGATATCGAATAAAATTTCAACCGTTGCTGCAGCTTCTGGAAGAATGACATTAACGGTACCAAACCCATTATTGGTAGGATGGTGATCAATATTTAGCAATTTAACATCCTGCGCAAACAAGGCTGAAACCTCGCCAATACGCCGAAAATCGGCGCAATCGACCGCAATCACATGCGTGTACGTCTGCACCGGTTTATCCTTGCGATAATTAACGATTTGATCATAGCCTCTTAAGTAGCTGAGTCGTGAAGGTGATTCCCCTTCATTAATCAGTGTTTTGGATTTGCCTAGTTGATCAAGCAGCCAGCCGATTACCGAAGTGGAGCTGATCGCATCCCCATCGGGCTGCACATGGGAGACGACCAAAAAGTCGTCTCCTTCCTGCATAAATGCAAGTGCAGCTTCTAGCTGTTGCCCGTATGTCACGCCGGCCGTCATTGACCTTTGCTTCCGCGGTTAATTTCTTCAAGCAGCCCTTCGATGCGGCTGCCATACTCGATGCTGCTGTCGAACTTGAACAGAAGCTCTGGTGTATGACGGAGACGCATCCGCTTGCCAAGCTCCGAACGGAGGTATCCATTCGCTTTGCCAAGCGCTTTTAGGGTTTCTTCCTTTTGTTCCTCGCTGCCGAGTACGCTGAGGTAGACACGCGCCTGAGACAGGTCGCTTGTCGCCTCAACACCTGTTACGGTAATAAAACCGATACGAGGATCTTTAAGCTCGGATTGAATAATAAGGCTCAGCTCTTTTTTAATCTGTTCGCCGACCCGTCCTACACGAATTTTAGCCATGTGTTATTTTCCTCTCTACCGCTCTACCGATTCCATGATGAAGGATTCAATAATATCTCCTTCTTTGAAGTCGCTAAACCGCTCGATCGTAATACCACATTCGTAACCTTGCGCGACTTCCTTCACATCGTCTTTGAAACGTTTCACTGTATCCATTTTACCTTCGAATACAACGATACCGCCGCGGATGACGCGAACTTCGGAGTTACGAATAATTTTACCGCTAATAACCATACAACCAGCGATAGCGCCAACTTTGCTAAGTTTGAAGACGTTGCGAACTTCAGCTTGGCCTTGTACAGCCTCTTTGAAGATTGGATCCAGCATGCCTTTCATCGCTTGCTCGATCTCTTCAATCACGTTATAGATAACGCGATGCAGACGAACATCAACTTTTTCTTGTTGTGCAGCCAGATCAGCTTGTGGTTCAGGACGAACGTTAAAGCCGATTACGATTGCATTAGATGCCGCAGCCAAGTTAATATCGGACTCGGTAATTGCACCTACACCGCTATGAATAATTTTGATACGAACGCCTTCGATTTCAATTTTCGCAAGGGAGCCTTTAAGCGCCTCTGTTGAACCTTGAACGTCAGACTTAACAATAATGTTGAGATCTTTGATCTCGCCTTCTTGGATATGCTTGAACAGGTCGTCAAGGGTAACACGGGAGTTTGCACCCAGTTCCGATTGACGTTGCTTGATCGAACGACGATCTGCAATCGCTCTTGCTTTACGCTCATCTTCGAATACCATAAACGGATCGCCAGCAAGAGGTACTTCTGTTAAGCCTGTGATCTCTACCGGTGTAGATGGACCAGCTTCTTTGATACGGCGGCCTTTGTCGTTGACCATTGCACGGACACGACCGAAGCAGTTGCCGGCAACAAATGCATCACCGATCTTAAGCGAACCATGCTGTACAAGGACGCGTGCTACTGGACCTTTACCTTTATCCAGCTCGGCTTCAATAACTGTACCACGTGCACGTTTGTCTGAATTCGCTTTGTAATCATTCACTTCAGCTACGAGCAGAATCATCTCAAGCAATTCTTCAAGACCAAGACGTTGCTTCGCGGAAACGTTAACGAAGATCGTGTCGCCGCCCCACTCTTCTGGTACCAGTTCATATTCTGTCAAAGCTTGTTTGATTTTATCAGGATCCGCATCAGGTTTATCGATTTTGTTAACCGCTACGATAATTGGCACGCCAGCCGCTTTCGCATGGTTAACTGCTTCAACCGTCTGAGGCATAACGCCGTCATCGGCTGCTACTACGATAATCGTAATATCCGTTACTTGAGCACCACGTGCACGCATAAGCGTAAACGCTTCGTGACCCGGAGTATCGAGGAACGTAATTTTCTTCTGGTTAACTTCAACTTGGTATGCACCAATATGCTGCGTGATACCGCCTGCTTCGCCGCCAGTTACGTTTGTATGACGGATAGCGTCAAGAAGTGTTGTTTTACCATGGTCAACGTGACCCATAATAGTTACAACTGGAGGACGAGTAGACAGATCCGCTTCGTCATCAACCTCTTCCACTGTTTCAAAAGTATCTTCTTCAACAGGGATCTTCACTTCAACTTCAACACCAAATTCAGAAGCAATCAGAAGGATCGTATCCATATCAAGCTCTTGGTTAATTGTAGCCATTACACCAAGAGTAATAAGCTTCTTAATAACTTCAGATGCATCTTTATGAAGCAGTTTAGCCAAATCGCCTACTGTCATTGTACCGCGTACAATAATTTTCTTAGGTGTGTTGTCAATTTTCTCACGTGGAGGCTGTTGCGAATGGTTACGGTTATTTCTTCCGCCTCTGCCGCGATTATTCGGGTTCGTTCTATAGTTTGGTTTGCCATCGTCAAAACGCTTTTGGCTGCCATTGTTCGTATTTGACTTCGCTTTATTGTTTACGTTATTGCTTTTGCGATTCGTTTCTGCTGCTGCAGTACCACGCGATGTTGGAGCTGGACGCGATTCGAATGAACGCGCTTGGCCGCCGCCGCCACCTTGGCCTTGTGGACGATTGCCACCTGGAGCACCGCCGCCTTGTGGACGGTTGAATCCACCGCCTTGGCCTCCGCCTTGACCTTGTGGACGGTTGAATCCGCCGCCTTGACCTTGCGGACGACTTCCGCCTTGGCCGCCACCTTGACCTTGCGGACGGTTAAACCCGCCGCCTTGACCTTGTGGACGACTTCCGCCTTGACCGCCACCTTGACCTTGTGGACGGTTGTACCCGCCTCCGCCTTGTGGACGACTGCTGCCTTGGCCGCTGCCTTGACCTTGCGGACGGTTGCCTTGGTATGACGAACCACCCTGACGGTTACCGCTGTGCTGCGGTCTATTGTTGCTGGAATTGCTGGAGCTATTTGAGCTAGCGCTGTTCGTGCTTGCGCCTGCATTAGTCGTGCTTGTATTAGTTGTAGGTGCGCTTTCCTGCTGACTTTGTGCCGGACGTTGTTCTTGTTGCGATTGGTTAGTTTCGGATGTCGTTTTAATAGAATTCATAGGCCCCTGTCTGTCCTGAGATAAATTTTTGTTTGCTTGTGGTGCTTGCTGCTGCGGCTTGCTTGACGCCTGAGCTTGTGGCTGAGGCGTGGCGGATACCGTCGCGTTGCCTGATTCTTGAGCACGCTTCGCTGCAGCATTTGCTTTAATATCGCGGAAGAAGCCTTCCACTTTATGAACCATTTCGTTTTCCATAACACTCATATGATTGTTAACAGGCAAGTTAAGCCGCTTAAGAATCGTTATAATTTCTTTACTGCTCATGTTTAGCGATTTCGCGTATTCGTATACACGCGTTTTATCTTTATTGTCCTTGCTGTTGTCCTGTTGTTTGCTCAATATGATCCACCTCCGAATTTTGACTCAGATGACCTGCAATCATTTTTCCGAACTTTGCGTCAGTTACCGCCAGTACGACTCGTTCCGGCTTTCCTATGGCCTTTCCAAGCTGATCGCGGTCAAATGCTTCGGCGAGTTGTACCCCGTAGGTGCTGCATTTGTCGCGAAATTTCTTCTTCGTGTTTGGCGAAGCGTCGCCGGCAATAATAACGAGCTGAGCTTCCCCTTTACGAACCGCCTTGAGCACAATTTCATCACCAGTAATGAGTTTGCCAGCTCTCATGGCCATGCCGAGCGAGGACAAGAATTTATTCATTTTCATCGCTATCCCGCTCCTTGCCTGCCAGAAACTCGTCTTCTACTGCTATGAAATCCTGTTCAAGCTGGTCGTAAATCGATGCGTTAACTGCCTGTTTTAATGCCCGATCAAGCGCCTTTGACTTCTTGGCTAGCTTAAAGCAGCTTACCTGCCCGCACAAGTAGGCGCCGCGACCGGCTTTTTTCCCCGTCAGGTCAATTAGCACTTCTTCGTCCGGTGTCCGAACAACGCGGATCAGTTCTCTCTTTGGCTTCATTTCTTGGCATGCAACGCACTTGCGAAGCGGCACTTTTCTCGGTCTCACCGTTCACCCCTCCTTTGCCCGTAAATGGACCCAAGATGAAAGCCTGCCCTACATCTGATCGATGGAAACAGAGTCCTGGTGCATCGTACCTGTCGTCGTTTTCGGACGACCGTATTCCTGCTCCGCTTGCGTCTCACTCTTAATATCAATTTTCCAGCCAGTAAGCTTCGCAGCAAGGCGTGCATTCTGACCCTTGATACCAATCGCAAGAGACAGCTGGTAATCAGGAACAATTACGCGAGCCATTTTCTCTTGTTCGAATACGATTACCTCAAGCACTTTCGATGGGCTAAGCGCATTCGCTACATATTCCTCAACGCTCTCCGACCAGCGAACGATATCGATCTTCTCGCCAGTAAGCTCGTTTACGATTGTTTGTACACGCATCCCTTTTGGACCAACGCAGGATCCAACCGGATCTACTTCCTCGTTACGGGAGAATACGGCAATCTTCGAACGATAACCTGCTTCGCGGGCAACCGAGCGAATCTCAACAACGCCGTCGTAGATCTCAGGCACTTCAAGTTCAAACAGACGCTTCAAGAGACCAGGATGAGTACGGGACAAAATAATTTGAGGTCCTTTGGTTGTATTCTCAACCTTTGTAATATACGACTTAACGCGGTCGCCGTGCTTGAATTTATCTGTAGGCATCAATTCTGTAAGTGGAAGCACTGCTTCTACTTTGCCGAGATCTACAAACAAATTACGAGTATCCTGGCGCTGTACAATACCATTAACGATATCTTCTTCTTTATCGATAAAAGCATTATAGATCAGTCCACGCTCAGCTTCACGAATACGTTGGGTAACGACTTGTTTCGCTGTTTGTGCAGCGATACGGCCAAAATCACGAGGTGTAACCTCGATATCGGCGATATCATCCAACTGATAGTGAGGGTTGATCTCGCGCGATGCGTCAACTGTAATTTCAAGACGAGGGTCGAGTACTTCGTCTACAACTGTTTTACGAGCGTATACTTTAATAACGCCGCTGTGGCGGTTAATGTCTACGCGAACATTCTGTGCAGTGTTGAAGTTGCGCTTGTAGCTCGATATCAAAGCCGCTTCAATCGCTTCTAACAGCACTTCTTTGGCAATCCCTTTATCCCTCTCGATTTCCGACAATGCTTCAATAAAATCCATGCTCATTGGAATGGAGTTCCCCCTTTCAAAAATAAACCGCTATTTAAAACACAATCGCAAGGCGTGCGCCCGCGACCTTGGCATATGGAATTACATGCTCTTTTTTACCGATTTTCACCGTAGCTTGTTCGCCATCAAATGCAGTAAGCTGTCCTTCAAATTCCTTAGAACCGTCAATCGGCTCGTAAGTCGTTATGTAAACATGCTTACCCACCGCTTTGCGAACATCTTCTGGTTTCTTAAGCGGGCGTTCCGCACCCGGAGATGAAACCTCTAAGAAGTAAGCGTCGGATACCGGATCGTTCTTATCCAATTCTTCACTCAAAAATTCGCTGACTTTGCCGCATTCGTCAATATCAATGCCGCCTTCCTTGTCTACGAACACACGAAGGAAATAGTTGCTGCCTTCCTTGACGTACTCAATATCAACAAGTTCAAATCCATTGCTGTTGAGGAAAGGTGTTACCATTTCTTCAACAACGGTTTTGATTTTGGATGTGCTCAATCGGTGTAACCTCCTGTTTCTTCATACATGTAAACGGGATTTCGTATTTGAAAAAAGCCGTTTACAAAACGTAAAGAGTGGGTTTCCCCACTCTCTGCTTCAAGTCTCTATCCACATCATTGCCACAAAAATTATATCATAACCGCATAGGGGTGACAAGAAATGTTTTCTTGCATTGGGCGTTTAAAACAATGACAACTGGTTGGATTCCGGCAGACCGCGGAAGCATCCCATGCCCGTTAACACCTCAATAATCGTCTTGCTGGCCTTCGATTTTTGCTGGAAATCTTCAATCGACAGGAACTCACCTTGATCACGTGATGCTGCGATATTCCGTGCCGCATTCTCCCCGATACCCGCAATAGCCGCATAAGGAGGAATGAGCGAGTCGCCTTCAATAATAAATTTCGTTGCATCCGAACGATACAGATCAATCGGCTTAAACGAGAAGCCGCGGGCTGTCATCTCAAGAGCCATCTCGAGCAACGAAATACTGTTCTTCTCTTTCGTTGTTGCATTAAAGCCTTTATCCTCAATCTCGATAAGCTTCTTCTGAATCGCATCATAACCTTGGCAAAGCAGATCCAGATCAAAGTCCTCAGCCCGTACTGTAAAGTAAGTCGCATAATATGCAATTGGATAATACAATTTGAAATAAGCGGTCCGTACCGCGGAAATAACATAAGCGGCAGCATGCGCCTTCGGGAACATGTACTCGATACGAAGACAAGAATCGATGTACCATGCTGGTACTTTACAACGCTTCATCTCTTCGATCCATTCCGGCGTTAGGCCCTTACCCTTACGAACACTTTCTGTAATCTTGAATGCGAGTCCGGCATCCATTCCAGCTTTATATATCAAGTATAACATAATATCATCACGACAGCCGATAACTGTCTTAATGTTACAAGTGCCCTTCTTGATCAGCTCTTGTGCGTTGCCCAGCCATACCCCTGTACCATGGGATAATCCTGAAATCTGAAGTAAGTCGGCAAACGAAGATGGCTGTGTCTCTTGAAGCATTTGGCGAACGAATTTCGTCCCCATCTCCGGCACGCCATAAGTAGCAACTGGTGTGCGGATCTTCTCAGGCGACACTTCAAGCGCCTTCGTCGAGTTGAACATACTCATAACCTTCGGATCATTCATCGGAATCGTCGTTGGATCAACACCCGTCAAATCCTGAAGCATCCGCATCATCGTCGGATCATCATGACCCAGTATATCAAGCTTCAGCAAGTTCGCTTCAAAAGCGTGATAATCGAAATGCGTGGTCTTCCATTCTGCATTCACATCATCCGCCGGATATTGCACCGGAGTAATGTCTTCGACTTCCATATAATTCGGAACAACAACTATACCGCCCGGATGCTGACCTGTACTCCGCTTAACGCCGGTTACACCAGAAGCTAGCCTGTTAAGCTCGGCACCACGCCAAGTTTTATTATGATCTTCAGCATATTTTCTAGCAAAGCCGTATCCTGTCTTCTCGGCTACCGTACCAATCGTGCCCGCACGGAAAACGCACTTGTCGCCGAACATAATTTTAGTAAAATTATGCGCCGTTGGCTGATATTCACCAGAGAAGTTTAGATCGATATCGGGAACTTTATCGCCCTTGAAACCCAGGAAGGTCTCAAACGGGATATCCTGACCTTCACCCTTCATTGGCTTGCCGCAATTCGGACAGTTCTTATCTGGCAAGTCAAATCCACTTGGGACACTGCCATCAAGGAACCATTCGCTATAGCGGCATTCCGAATTGATACATAAATAATGCGCAGGCAATGGATTAACCTCGGAAATGCCAAGGAATGTCGCAACGACAGAAGAACCTACTGAACCCCGTGAACCTACGAGATATCCGTCAGCATTGGACTTCTTAACGAGCTTTTCTGAGATCAAATAGTTGGCGGAGAAGCCGAATTTGATAATCGGTACAAGCTCTTTTTCCAGACGGTCAATTACAACCTGTGGGAGATCATCGCCGTACATGGATTTCGCAGTGTCATAGCATGTATTCCGGATTTCTTCTTCCGCCCCTTCGATAATTGGGGTAAAGAGTTTATCCGGGAACATTTCGAACGGCTCGAACCGATCAGCAAGCTCCACAGTGTTCTTCACGACAACCTCATAAGCCCTTGCTTCACCTAAGAAGGCAAACTCCCGAAGCATTTCTTCGGTTGTACGCAGATGCGCATCCGGCTTACGCAAATCTTTAAGCGGACTAAAACCGGTTATCCCGTGAATGGCGATATCGCGATACAGCTTATCCCGTGGATTCAAATAATGGACGTTGCCGGTAGCGATAACCGGCTTGCCGAGCTCATCACCAATTTCACAAATGCGTCGGATTGCCTGTTCAATTTCAGCACGGCTGCCAACAAATCCTTTATCAACAAGGTGCATGTAGAAGTCAATCGGCTGAATCTCGAGCGCATCATAGAATCGAGCGATTTCAAGCGCTTCTTCGTATGATTTGTTAAGCACTGTCTCGAAGAACTCTCCCTTTTCACAGCCGGAAATGACAAGAATACCTTCACGCATGTCGACAAGTTTGCTTTTCGGAATACAAGCAACACGTTTAAAATGCTCCGTATGCGAGATCGACACCATTTTAAACAGATTTTTCTTGCCAGCCGCATTTAGCGCGTAAATATTGCAATGGAATGGCCGGGAGTTCGAAATATCGAGACCAACATAATCATTTAATTGATGAAGTCCGGTAATATTGCGTTCAGATGCATCATTAATGAGTCCGTATAATACACCACCAAGGGCAACCGAGTCGTCTACGGCGCGGTGATGGTTATCGAGAGAAATCTTATATTTTGCAGACAATGTATTAAGTCGATGGTTCTTCATGGACGGATGTAGGAATCTTGCGAGCTCCAGCGTATCCAGTACTGGATTTGTAATCTCAGGAAGTCCCAAAGACTTCAAATTTGCTTGCATGAATCCCATATCGAATCTTGCATTATGTGCTACGAGAATGGCATCGCCAATAAAGGTAATAAATTCACGCAGCTTAGGTTCGAGTTCAGGGGCATCCTGTACCATCTCATCATTGATATTCGTCAGCTGTTGAATATGATAAGGAATTTTCTCATGCGGATTAATGAAGGTGGAGAATCGGTCGATTTCCTTACCGTTCACCATCTTAACGCCTGCAAGCTCGATAATTTTATTATTTATAATAGATAAGCCCGTCGTCTCGATATCAAATACAACATATTCGGCAGAGGCCAGCTGTTCTTCCCTTGAATTCAGCACCATCGGCACTGCATCATTCACAACATTAGCTTCAAGGCCGAATAAAACTTGGATCCCATTTTTCTTCGCTGCTTTGAAAGCCTCTGGATAACAGTGAATATTGCTGTGATCGGTAATAGCTATCGCTTTATGACCCCATTTAGCAGCCATCTTTACATATTCACCAATAGGAGTAACCGCGTCCATCGCACTCATTGTGGAATGGAGGTGGAACTCAACACGTTTTTCCTCGGCATTGTCCTTACGGTCAGGCGGTGAAGATATTTCTTGGAGATCATTTGGTATCATGACCAGCTCTGGCTCCTGCATGAAGCGGTCATAATCGACCTTACCACGTGCTTTCACCCATTTGCCATTCGACAATAGGCTAAGCATCTTCACGTCTTCTTTGTTCTTGGCAAACATTTTCATCGCCATCGAATCGGAGAAGTCGGTTACGTTAAACGTAAACAAGGTCATACCGTTACGAAGCTCTTTCACTTCGAGGCCAAATACAGCGCCTTGTACTGTAATTTTCTTTTCTTCTTCACGGATGTTCATAAGTGGAGTAGGTTCATCACGAATGTCATAGCCCATCGCCAATTTAGTCGGCGCTTCATCGCCTTCGCCCTCAGAGGCTTCTGTAGCGACGCTTTCCATGATCTGAATGACTGCTTCCCGCTCCGCTTGTTCCCGCTTCTGCTGGAACTCCTCATAAACTTCCGGTCTAGCTTGCTCGGCGACTTCCATTTTCACACGATACGTCCGGTCGAAGTTACGCTCATAAAAGCTGCTGATCGCTTCATCAATTTTCTTCTTCTTGGCTAACTCCAGGCCCATACCATCGAGCAGCGATACGGTGATCATCTCATCGGTTGGTTCCATTCCTGCTTTACTCAGCCAGCCATTAACCGAGGCGTTCTCTTGTTGAACCCACTCCAGGAACATCGGCCAATATTCACGGGCAATCTCTACAGAAGGAACCGTTGTTTCGTATTGAAGCTGAAAAGAAGTTTCAGCAATATGCGAAAACTTCATGTTTACGGCTTGGGTCAGCGCCATAAAGGCCTTATAAGGAATTAAGGACGTTTTGCGAATGCAAAACGTCCACTTTCTATTGCTTTTTCCTACAAGAACTTGCTCGATGTAACCGTCCTTGTAATAGGAATTTATTATTTCTTGCGGCAGTCCCGCTTGCTGCATCAGCAATTCAAAGCGCTGCCGTTTGTCTCCGGTTTGGCTCATGGCAATCAATCACTCCTGTACGATCCAATCCGATCGAAGCTATTAGTATGCACGTGCAAATACGACCGTGTGCTCTGCATGTTCTCCGCAGACGAGACATTTGCTCTTCTTCTTCTCCGGTTCAAAAGGAATGTTACGGCTTGTTGCGCCTGTTTCTTCCTTCACTTGCTTCTCGCAAGCTCCGGAACCACACCAGCCAGCTAGTACAAATCCACGTTTCTCTTCCATCGAAGCTTTCATCTCGTCAAGTGTATCTACATCATAGAAATTATCTTCACGGAATTTCTTCGCCTTCTCATACATTTCACGTTGAATATCAGCGAGCATCGTTTCCACTTCAGCAATTAGGTTGTCCTGGCGAACAATTCTCTTCTCCCCGCTAATCCGCGATACAAGAACGACTTGGCCATTCTCCATATCGCGAGGTCCAAGTTCAAGACGAAGTGGAATACCGCGCATTTCGTATTCGTTGAATTTCCAGCCTGGGCTGACGTCCGAACGGTCGTCTACACGAGTACGGATGCCGGCTTTCTTAAGCTCAGCAAACAGTTCGTCAACACGGCCAACTACTTGATCACGGGTTTTGGCCGGACCAATTGGAATCATAATGACTTGAGTTGGTGCAACCTTAGGCGGCAAAGCCAGACCACGGTCGTCACCATGAACCATAATCATAGCACCAATCAGACGTGTACTCACGCCCCAAGATGTGGTATGCGCGAATTGAAGCGTGTTCTCACGGTCCAAATATTTGATGTCGAAAGCTACTGCAAATTTAGTACCAAGATAATGGGAAGTACCGGCTTGAACCGCTTTACCGTCTTTCATCATCGCTTCGATCGAATAGGTGTTTACCGCACCTGCAAAACGTTCGGAAGGAGTTTTCTCCCCTTCAATTACCGGGATTGCAAGGAACTCCTCAACGAACTCACGGTACACGCTAAGCATCTTCATCGTTTCTTCGCGAGCCTCGTCTTCTGTCTCATGAGCCGTATGGCCCTCTTGCCATAAGAATTCGCTTGTACGAAGGAATGGCAGTGTACGTTTTTCCCAACGTACAACATTCGCCCATTGGTTAATCAAGAGCGGCAAATCGCGATACGACTGGATCCATTTCGAATACATGTGTCCAAACATCGTTTCTGAAGTTGGACGAATAGCAAGTCGTTCTTCCAGCTTCTCACCAGCAGCTTCCGTTACCCACGGCAGCTCAGGGTTAAAGCCCTCAACATGCTCTTTCTCCTTTTGGAAGAAGCTCTCTGGAATAAAGAGCGGGAAGTAAGCATTGCGGTGACCGGTTTCTTTGAAACGGCGATCCAGATCGCGTTGAATATTTTCCCATAGCTCATAGCCTTCTGGACGGAAAACAATACAGCCCCGTACCGGCGAATAATCCATGAGCTCTGCTTTTTTAATAACATCTAAATACCATCTTGAAAAATCCTCGCCTTGCGGCGTAATTTCGGTAACAAACTGTTTATCCTTAGACATAACCGACTTATGGCTCCCCTCGTACCAATCGCAAAATATCGTTGTAAGTCACAACTAGCATCAGCAGCATAATTAGTGCAAAGCCGATGAAGTGGACCATGCTCTCCCGGTTTGGATTAACCGGACGTCCGCGTACCGCCTCGAGACCAAGGAATATAAGCCTGCTTCCATCAAGCGCGGGAATGGGCAGCAAGTTGAAAATGCCAAGGTACAGGCTTAATAAAGCCGTCCATGACGTTAAATCTGTAATACCTTTGCGAGCAATTTCACTAGTCATTTCCGCTGTGCGGACTGGGCCGCCTAGATCATCCAGCTTGAAGTCTCCGATAATAATCTTCTTGAAGCCTTCAAAAATACTAACCGTCATGGTCTTCATCAGCTTGGCTGCACCTGTAATGGTCTCACCAACCGTGGCACTGCGGAATTGATAAGCAGCCGTTATACCTACCTTACCGACACCTTGATCATCCGCTATCGGGGTCAATTTAATAGGTTGAAGAGCTCCATCGCGGATTACATTGAGCTGAATAGCTTTACCAGCAGATGCTCCGATGATATCTATCATTTTGTCATAATCGGTACCGATCTTGACTCCATTAACAGTATCAATCAAGTCTCCCTGCTGCAGCTGAGCTTGCTCAGCCGGCATCCCTTTGGTTACTTTATCAACGAGCAAACCTTGCGGCGTGCCTGCCATCTGTATGTATACCATGAACAAAATAAACGCAAGCACAAAGTTCATCAGTGGGCCAGCGAAGATCGATAACGCTCGTGCGCCAACCGATTTGCTTCCGAATTGACGGTCAATCGGAGCAATTTGTGTCTCTTTCCCTCTTGAAATAAGAAGCGCGGTTGGATGAACAGCGAACCGTTCTTGATCCCCTTCCACATCAAGAGTAACGAACAAATCCTTCTCCAGATCAATCGCAGTCACTTCTCCACGGACAACACCACTGCGTTCATCCAGCCGATCGAGATAAATCCGGGTAACCTGATTGTTCTTCACACGAAGAGCAATCGTCTGTCCGACTGTAACATCTACAATCTCTGGATCCTCTCCTGCCATACGGACGAATCCGCCGGCCGGTACGAGTCGTAGCGTAAATCTGGTTTCACCACGCTTAATTGAGAACAGCTTTGGACCAAAGCCAATTGCAAATTCCCGAACTAGTATTCCAGCGCGTTTGGCGAAATAGTAATGTCCCCATTCATGGATGGTTACAATAACAAAAAATACGAGCACGGTCATAAAAACGACCCGAATCATCTCCATAACGAGCCTCCTGTTCGTAACGGCCTGTACATAGATTATCATTATTCTCCCGTACGACACAAGAGAACCGCAGGTTACAGCTCAAGCTAGATGACTGTTGCTTCTTTACGAGCCCATTCATCCACTTCTGCTATCGCCTGCAAATCAATTACTGCTGTTACGGAATGTCGCTCCAATACGCGTTCCAGCACTCGTTCAATGCCTAAGAAATCAATTTCTCCATCTAAAAATCGAGCTACAGCAACTTCATTCGCAGCATTGAAGACCGTTGGAGCTGAAAGCCCCGCTCTTCCGCAATCAAATGCGAGCTTCAAACAAGGATATCTCACAAAATCCATCTCACGGAAATGAAGCTTGCCTATGGCAGCAAGATCAAGCCTGCCCGTAGGTGTTGGATAACGTTCCGGATAAGTTAGCGCATATTGAATAGGAACACGCATATCCGGTAATCCAAGCTGTGCTATGACGCTGTTATCACTGAATTCAACATACGAATGGATAATACTCTCCGGATGGATAAGTACGTTAATCTGATCGTATGTCACATCGAACAGCCATCTCGCTTCGATTACTTCAAGACCTTTGTTCACCATTGTTGCGGAATCAATTGTAATTTTAGCTCCCATTGACCAGTTCGGATGATTCAGCGCTTCCTCAACCGTTACACCAACCAACTGTTCCCGTGAACGGTCACGGAATGAACCGCCAGAAGCCGTGAGAGTAAGCTGTTGTAAAGCTTTACGGTCTTCACCATTTAAGCATTGGAAAATAGCTGAATGCTCACTATCGACTGGAATAATGGAAACACCCTTCTGCTTGGCACGTTCCATTACAATATGACCGGCCGTTACAAGCGTTTCTTTATTCGCTAGACCGATTGTTTTGCCTGCTTCAATCGCTGCAAGTGTTGCGGGTAATCCGCGGCTTCCAACAATAGCTGTAACAACGACATCCGCATCATTATTCGCTGCAATCTCAACAAGCCCTTCTTCACCGTACAGCACCTGAATGCCAGATGGCAATTCAGCCTTGGCCTGCTCCGCTAAATCTTTAGTGGATAGGCATACAGCTGAAGGACGAAACTGCTTCGCCTGCTCGATCAACAGAGGCAAGTTATTGCCTGCTGATAAGCCAACGACTTGGTAACTCTCCGGATCATTCGCGATAACATCCAGCGTCTGAGTGCCAATGGAGCCGGTGGAGCCTAAGATGGTGATTTTTTTCATGGATTCCTCCTGGAACTCGTTTGATGCGTGTTGCTGTTCTACTGATGGACTGGGTCGCTGCGCAAAAGTGTCATGGCTTCGATCGCTGTTGTCTCTGAATTTCTTGATCTCAATCCGCTTAGCGGTTGAAATTCATAGACAAAGGCGAACGCTTCGCTTCTCAACCATGACACTCTCGCTTCGCTCCCAAGCCCAAGAGCAGACACTTAAGGCATTCCTTCCAAGTCGGAATACCAAGAAATAAAAGATGGAGAGCAGTATAAACATTATGAACATGTCATTATTACCATGTTTACGTTTATCCACACCAGCATACTTCAATTCTTTATGTAGGTAGAAGATCTGTAAGGATTAACAACGGGAATACGATAATCCAACTATCGAAACGATCGAGAACACCGCCGTGGCCTGGTAAGATCGAGCCAGAGTCTTTGATGTTTCGGACGCGTTTGTAAGCGGATTGAATAAGGTCCCCTAGTTGTCCGGCTACCGCTACAATGAGACCAATCAATAATGCATTAGTGATCTCTATGATATGTGGCGCACAGACAGCGAATACAAAAGCTGTAATGACCGACAGGACAACACCACCGACAGCCCCTTCAATTGTCTTGTTAGGGCTTATAGAAGGCCATAACTTATTCTTGCCGATTGCTCGTCCGACGAAGTAAGCTCCCGCATCGGATGCAACGTTACAAGCTATAATAAGAAACGACCAGAAGATGCCGTGATGTTCGAGATCCCTTACTGCATTCATCGAACTGAAGCCGTAACCTACATATAAAGCGCCTAACAACATTAGCGAGGCGCCGTCGATGGTTATTTTGTTTTTGGTGAATACCGTGACAGCTAAGAGCAAGAATGCCAATGTCCAAAGAACGGTAATCGCAGAGGGTGAATCTACGCCCATAAGCTTCCACGGAAGCACGAACAACAGCACACCTGCATAACCCAGCAATGAAGCTGGTTCATTCCATGTGTGCCCATTCATCTTCGTATACTCGTTAAAGCCGAGTAAAGCCAGCAATACAAGCGTAGCTGCATACAACCATCCGCCGGCAAGCAGTAATGCGACAAAGGCCGCACCGGCAAGAAGTCCCCAAATGATTCTTTGTTTCAAGTGATGGTCACACTCCGATATCGATGCTTATAAACCGCCATAACGCCTAGCGCGGCGCTGGTACTCTTGTATTGCTTCTTGCAGATGTGTCTCATTGAATTCTGGCCAGTACACGTCCGTAAACCACATTTCGCTATAGGCAAGCTGCCACAGCATGAAATTACTAAGTCTTAACTCGCCACTTGTACGAATCAATAAGTCCGGATCCGGAATATCCCCGCTCAACAAACGGCTGGATAACAGCTGTTCATCAATCTGTTCCGTAGATAATCGTCCATCCTGTACATCGGCAGCAATTTCTTTAATAGCCTCCAGCATTTCCCTACGACCGCCATAATTAAGAGCAAAATTAAGTACGAGTCCCGTATTATTAGCTGTCTTCGTAATCGCTTCTTCAACAGCATTCAAGGTAAACGACGGGAGGTTTTCTTTGTGACCCATCATGCGTACCTGAACGTTTTTTTCAACGAGCTCTTCCAGCTCAATTTCCAAAAATTGCTGAGGAAGCTTCATTAAGAAATCAACCTCGTCCTTAGGCCTCTTCCAGTTTTCCGTGGAAAAAGCGTACAATGTCAAATACTTGACACCAAGACGATCTGCTTCCATTACGATTCGCTTCACCGTCTTCATACCAGTATGATGGCCGGCGATCCGTGGAAGTCCACGTTTCCTCGCCCAACGTCCGTTACCATCCATAATGATGGCGATATGCTTCGGAACATTGTCAGTTGCCAAAAACGGTTCAGCCTCTTTCGAGGACGATTTGCCAAGTTTGGCCAAAATTCGACTGATCATGCTTGTTCCTCCCACCCGGATTTCAAAAAACCAAACCCCACCTTACGGAGGGGCTGTAGGTGCAATTATACTTCCAGAATCTCTTTCTCTTTTGCAACAAGTACTTTATCAACTTCCGCAATGAAACGATCTGTTGCTTTTTGAATGTCTTCTTGATGGCGACGTGACTCATCTTCAGAAACAGTCGTTTTCTCCATCTTTTTAATATCATCATTTGCATCACGACGGATGTTACGGATAGCAACCTTAGCATCCTCACCGAATTTCTTCGTTGTTTTCACAAGGTCATTACGACGCTCTTCCGTCAGAGGAGGCAATGTAATACGGATAGCCGAACCATCATTGGATGGTGTAAGGCCAAGATCGGATTTCATAATCGCTTTCTCAATTGCTGCGATTGATGTTTTATCCCAAGGCTGAATAAACAGCGTACGGGAATCCGGTGTATTAATATTCGCTAATTGCGCAACGGGCGTAGGTGCCCCATAATATTCAACTTGAACACGATCGAGCAAAGCAGGCGTTGCCCGTCCTGCACGAAGTGTAGCCAGATCACGTTTCAAAGCGAGAATTGCTTTCTCCATACGATCTTCTGCATTCTTTTTAACGGTTTGTGGCATTATTTCGCACTTCCTCTCACAATAGTACCAATCTTCTCACCAAGCACGACTCTCTTAATATTCCCTTTTTCAGTAATCGCGAACACGACGAGCGGAATATTGTTATCCATGCATAGCGACGATGCCGTTGAATCCATAACACCAAGGTTCTTGTTCAGTACTTCCATATACGTTAATTCTTCGTATTTCTCAGCTGTTGCATCTTTGAATGGATCAGCAGAGTATACGCCGTCTACTTTGTTTTTAGCCATCAGAATAACTTCTGCTTCAATCTCAGCCGCACGAAGTGCTGCAGTTGTATCCGTCGAGAAGAACGGGTTACCCGTACCAGCTGCGAAAATAACAACACGGCCTTTCTCAAGGTGACGGATTGCGCGGCGTCTTATGTAAGGCTCCGCAATTTGCTGCATAGCAATTGAAGTTTGAACGCGAGTTGGCACTTCAATTTGCTCAAGTGCGTCTTGCAGTGCAAGTGAGTTCATAACGGTTGCCAGCATGCCCATGTAGTCAGCAGTAGCACGATCAATACCTTTCGCCGTACCGGCGATACCACGCCAGATGTTGCCGCCGCCAACAACGATAGCGACTTCAACGCCAAGTGCAACTACTTCTTTCACTTGATCAGCGATTTCTGAAATGACCGAAGCTTCAATGCCGTAGCCTTGATCTCCTGACAAAGATTCACCGCTTACTTTCAGAACTATTCTTTTGAAAACAGGCTGTCCCATCGTCCCTACCTCCATCTTGTACCTCGCGGGCGAGGTAACATCCTATAATGATCTTTATTTAGAAAAAGGGACGGGGCGAACGCCCCGCCCCGCCTGTGCGTTCGGTTTACAGTTTTGCTTGAGCCATAACTTCTTCAACGAAGTTATCCACTTTTTTCTCCAAGCCTTCGCCCAGTTCATAACGAACAAAGCGACGGATCGAGATGTTTTCACCGATAGCGCTGATTTTTTCGTTCAGAAGAGCCGAGACAGTTTTGTCAGGGTCTTTAACGAAGGATTGCTCCATCAAGCAGTACTCTTCGTAGTATTTAGAGATACGGCCATCAACCATTTTCTCAACGATTTTTTCTGGCTTGCCTTCGTTCAGCGCTTGAGCTTTCAGAATCTCGCGCTCTTTTTCGATTTCGTCACCAGGAACTTCTTCGCGACGAACGAATTTAGGGTTAGCTGCAGCGATGTGCATAGCGATATCACGTGCGAAAGTACGGAATTGATCTGTTTTCGCAACGAAGTCAGTTTCGCAGTTGATTTCTACAAGTACGCCGATACGGCCGCCTGCATGGATATACGATTCAACAACGCCTTCAGTTGCAATACGACCAGCTTTATTTGCAGCTGCGGACAGGCCTTTCTCACGAAGCAATTCGATTGCTTTTGTGATATCACCGTTTGTTTCGTCCAATGCTTTCTTGCAATCGAGCATACCTGCTCCAGTTCTTTCACGAAGCTCTTTAACTGCACTAGCGGATACTGCCATAATAAGCCCTCCTGGAAATTCCATTTTTAGTTTTTACGTTCAAAAAAAGGGCGGTGAGAGGCTTTCACCTTCTGACCACCCTTTGTTGTAGCAATTTATTTCGGATTAAGCAGTTGTTTGCTCGCCTTGGTTAGCTTCAACGATAGCGTCAGCCATTTTGGACGTCAGCAATTTAACTGCGCGAATCGCGTCGTCATTGCCTGGGATTACATAATCGATTTCGTCCGGATCGCAGTTAGTATCAACGATACCTACGATTGGGATACCGAGTTTGCGTGCTTCAGCAACAGCGATACGCTCTTTACGAGGATCGATGATGAACAAAGCGCTAGGCAGACCTTTCATGCCTTTGATGCCGCCGAGGAATTTTTCCAGACGGTCTTTTTCTTTGTTAAGAATGATAACTTCTTTTTTAGGCAGAACTTCGAAAGTTCCGTCTTCCGACCATTTTTCGAGTTGACGCAGACGGTCAATACGTTTTTGGATCGTTTGGAAGTTAGTCAACGTACCACCCAACCAACGTTGGTTGATGTAGAAGTTGCCACAACGCTCAGCTTCTTCTTTAACTGAATCTTGAGCTTGTTTTTTCGTACCTACGAACAGCATAGTGCCGCCTTCAGCAGCTACAGAACGTACGAAGTTGTAAGCTTCTTCGACTTTCTTAACTGTTTTTTGCAGGTCGATAATGTAAATTCCGTTTCTTTCTGTGAAGATATAACGATCCATCTTAGGGTTCCAACGACGAGTTTGGTGACCGAAATGCACACCAGCTTCGAGAAGTTGTTTCATGGAAATAACCGCCATATTCAACACACCTCCTGTTATGGTTTTTGAGTAGTTACCTCCGCCCATCGCATCTTCCGCTAAAACTTCCGGCGACCGGAAGCACCATTAACGGAATTAATAGGCGTGTGTTTTTAACACCGACAATTAATATAACATATATGACAACACGGTGCAACAGAAGTTTGTCGAAAATTTCCGGTGTCTACTTCTGCTGATCAAATTCTTCCTTCGAAACGGGCTGGCTTGTAATAATCTGAATGACTTCATCTACGGTTGGATTGCCTTCAAACAAGAAATAACCTGCGCGAACAGGCTTCTTCTTCATCTTAGCGATAAAAGCCGATTTATCTGTAATCAGGTTCTGCTCCTTCAACAGCTCTGCTGTATCTGTTAAATTCATACCGCCTGTAATATGGATTTTACGCTTAGTCTCTGCCTTCTCTGTGACTGTTGCTTGCTCTTCTGCCTTGGTATCCTTATCCTCAGCTGCTGGCGTGGCTGCAGCTTCATCAGTTGGATTCTCCGATGGCTTGGCTGATTCAACAGCATCCACATCAGCAGCCTTTGCACGTTCCTCAGCAATCCTATCATCTAGTTCCGCTTGCGTATAGAGCTTAGGCTCTACATCCTTATATCCATCAGAAAGCTTCTGCTGACTATCGTCCCCAATCTGCATAATCTGCAGAAGAATAGCACCAGCTATGATCCCTGCACCTAGTCCAGCTACAAAAGAGCGGTTCTTAAACATAGACCTTCTCCTCCTGCTTAGCCAGTTGCAAGATCAGTTGCACTTCCCCTTTATTCATACTCAGTTTTTTAGCGATAGCCTCAATTGACTTTCCTTGATTGTACAGCTCGAATAAATCGGCATAACGCGATTGAATGCCCGATACTACTTGTTGAGGTTCAGGATCCTCAACAGTAGATTCAACTGTCGCTGCTTGGAAAGCTGGTGCAGCTGTCTGTATCGGTACAGAATAGGCCTGAGCAGCCATCATGTCGTTCTGACGCTGTTGCTGTAGAAAACCTAGCTGTTGCTCCAACAGCGAACATTTGTTCTCAAGTTCCATTAAGCGCTGTTTACTTTGCTCGTTTTGTGTTTTTCCTTCTTCTCGAAGAACCGTTACAAGCTTCACAAGGTCTTGATGATCCTGCTCCGTATTCTCCATAAACTGCTCCAAAGCAATTTCCATATTACGAGTATCTTTTAACTCCTGTGACTGCTGTTTCCGTGGAAGGAATAGCGAGGCTACGACTACAACAGCACCAAGAAGTACAATATAAGACCAGTTAGACATAATACACACCCTCTACAAAGCATTGCTGATGCTATAACGATATATCCACATGATGCCCTTTATAGGGATGCTCGGCCTGGCGGCTTTCTTCAGGTATGTCCTGGGTTTCCTCCGGCTTACGTTTCCTTTTTGCCAAATAGGGATTACCGCTCTGCCGATCTCGATCATTGCGTACATTTGGTCCGCCAGTCTGCTCAACACCAGTATTTTTACTTCGTAACTGTTCCGTTTGTTTGGATGCCAGCTCTGCCATTCTTGTCTGTTCCGCAATAGGCTTATGGTTAGTCTGGCTTTGTGTCCCACTTGCTTCAAGTGCTCGTGGAATCGACCATTGCAAATCAATTGGCTTAAAAGGCATACGCTCAGCTCCTCTCGTAACAGCCCAGTTAACATTTCTTCATTAAAAGAAAACAATGAGATTACGTAAACAAAGGATACTGTACAATATCACCTTCCGAATAACGGAATGAAACACGCTGTACGGGATCCTTGATAAAACGGGTATATCGGCCGATTACAATTTTAATACCGCCATATACCGTATGGCTGATGTCTACCTTGGATTTGTCCGTATCTTCCAGTGATTTCTCAATTTCAAGAATACGCTCTCTAATCTGATCGCTCTCAGCGGTAGTCTGACGTCTAGTTGCACCGAGTTTAATGCGCATCGCCATCTTCTGATCAGTAAGTTGATCTAAAGCTGCCTGCTGATCAAGAATAGCAAGCGCTTTCTCCGTTTTATCCATCGCATCCATGTTCTGCCTAAGCTTTAATCGCAGCTCTTGGAGCTCTGAGCGAAACTCCGGTCTTACCCCTACTTCAATAGAAGTAGCTGTTGACATCGTATTGCCAACAACTCGCGCAGAGACCTGCTCCACCGCTTGAATTGAACCACCCACAATGAGTCCCTTCGACCCCTGGCAAATAACGTTTCTGCCTGCCCGGACATTCGAGTGCATGATACTTTGCGATACCAGAACATCCTCACCAGCAATGACGTTACAGTCTTGGATGAAGGAGCTTTTTACATTCTTTTGTGCTTTGATGTAGCCTTTGTTGCCTGCCATAATACCGCCAGTAATCTCGATGGAGCCTTCAGAATCCAGTTCGGCCCCTTCTACTCCACCAATAACACGAATATCTCCGGAAGCTTTCACTCGGAATCCGCTTAATACATTCCCACGGATGACTACCGTACCGACAAAATCAATATTGCCGACTCTATAATCAACGTCCCCGTTCACTTCATAAACCGGGAAAACGTTTACTTTCTCTTTGTCAGTAATCGTAATAAGGCCATCAATTAAGGCATACATCGCCGTTTGATCTTCGTTCACGACAACGTTTTTCCCTACTTTAAACCTAGCTTGCCTGCCTTGTTTAGCTGAGATTTCTTCACCAGTAATCATCATTCCTGGGGCACCAAATAAAGCGTCCACCCGCTCCGCAATTAATTGACCACGCTTCACATTTTTCAAACGCGAGACTTCTTTGAAATCAACTTTGCCGTCCTCCATCTCTGCCGGACGTAGGTATTGCTCCTTCATATCATAGGCAAAACGGATTGAACCGTCCTTGCCTGGAGTTGCCGGAGTACCCATAGCAATTAACGTTTGCTCTTTACAATAAGCAAGCGTATTGGTGCAAATCTCATGTAACACACTTGTGCGTATTCCAAATACAACACCTTTGCTGCGTACAAAACGTTCCAATTGACCGGGAGTGCAGTCGAAATCTTCGGTGATCCGGTTAAAGGTCAGGAAGGCAGACAGCTTATCAGCAGATATCTGGATACGCAAGTAAGACTCTAATAAATGGTCATCCACCTTGCCCACTCCCTTCTAATGCTGCAATAATTGTTCTTTATTTTTCGCCAGAGCACCACGAAGTCTTAAGATCGCTTTCGAATGCAATTGTGATATACGTGAAGGGGAAAGTGACATTACTTCCGCAATTTCGCTTAACGATAATTCTTCATAATAGAAGAGAGAGATAACGGTTCTTTCCTTCTCCGTTAATTTCTCAATTCCACTGATCAGTGAGTCCTTCAAGAAAAACTCATGTGCTTTATGATCCGGGTTTTTCGCCCGTTCATCAATTAGCAGCGACAGCCTTGTCTCCGACTCTTCTTCTCTGATCGGGTCTTCCAATGAGCAAACCGTAGTAATTGCGATTTCATGGAGCATATTCGTAAACTCTTTTTCACTTACATTTAAATGATGGCTAATTTCTGCATCCGTTACCGAACGCAAATATTTTTGCTCCAGGTTTTGATAAGCTTCCTCAATTCGTTTCGCCTTTTCTCTAACTGAGCGCGGCACCCAATCCCCTTGTCGCAAACCATCAATTATTGACCCGCGAATACGCCAGGACGCGTATGTCTCAAATTGCAAACCTCGGCAATAATCGAATTTCTCGATGGCATCAATGAGTCCCATCACTCCATTGCTGGCGAGGTCATCCTTTAACACATTTTTCGGCAGTCCAATCGCCATTCGGTTCGTTACATAATCGACCAAAGGCAAGAACTGCTCAATTAGACGTTTCTTGGCTTCTAGGTCGCCTTCCTCTTTCCACGCTCGCCACATTTCCAAATTTGCAGTTGCGATCATGTCACTTACCCTCCTGTCATATGACGAATGGCTTTAGCCAATTCCTCAGGCTCTTTATTCTGGGTCGAAACAAGCTGAGGCGGTGTTAATGGTTTAAACTGCTTTGATTGCTCCGACTGTTCTGCTTCTTGCGTATGATTGCTATCAAGCTGTGATCGAAGAAGCTGATTGAGGTCTTCACTCTCATCAGGAGTCTGCAGATCCAGCTGCGTGCCTTTGCCATCCTCTTGTGCTGTCTCTTCTTGATGCATGACTGGCGGGGTAAGTATAAAGGCCAGTGCAATCCGCATTACAAATGCAATCGCTACAAAGGCGATGAAAGCATACATGCTGCGCATCAGCATGACAGACAGCGGGTTTTTACCAATCGAGAATAATAAGGTTAGTACCGCGCCAATAATCCCCAAGCCGACATTCCATCGCCAATTTCCAACCATTTCAAATCTCCTTTATCCCAAACTGCACGCTTCTTATCGTCAATACTCCACTCATGCTGTCAATTTCAATCGTGCGGCCATAATTCCCGCCTGTATCCTGCCCTAAGACAGGAATGGAATAGTTCGCGAGAATTCCCAAACAGGATTCTACATTACGTGGTCCGATTCGCATCGAATCCGATTGGCCTGAAAAGGCGAACATTTGTGCGCCACCCGCCATTTTGGCCACAAGGCGGTTAACTACCGCCCCTATTACTTTCATTTGCCCAATAAGCTCAGGAATTGCCGTATCCGCATATTTGGCAATATTCATTGTCGACTCTCTGGCAATTTCTGAAGATGGCAGCATAACATGTGCCATTCCTGCAACTCGTGCAACAGGATCGTATAACGTCAGACCGACACAAGAGCCTAGCCCTGTTGTCCGTAGATGTGCTCCGCCCGCAGCCCATTTTAAATCTGCCATGCCGACCTTGATCACATCTTGTTGGATCATTCGGTCAGTACTCCCAAGGATTGAAATATTTTAGAGAAGGAATCTGGATCTGGAATAAGGAAGAAATGTCCCTCCAGCTCCTCTTTGTCTTCCAGAAACGTTGTTTCGATAAGTAATGCGGAATCTCCCATTTCCCCGTATTGCATAAGCCCGTAGCTGAGGATAGGTCCTGCCATATCTCTAGCAACTGCGGGAACCGAAGGTGCCATCGACAAATTTGTAAAGTCAGCTAGGGATGATAGATAGGAGCCCGCCAAAATATTACCGATCTCGCAAAGCGCAGACATCTCCATTTCGGAATAATTGTCCGGTGCTTCGTTTTCAAGAGAAAGCAGTTGTCCAAGCAGTCGCTTGGCTGCCTCTTCTTGAATAATAAAGAACATATTGCCTGGTGCTTCCCCTTCTACTCGAAGAAAAACCGCAATGACAACTTGTTCGGAACCGCCCACACGATCAGCAACTTCTTCAAACGGCAGCAGGCTGACCTTAGGCACCGCCATATCTACCGGCTTGTCCAGAAGGCGGGATAATGCAGTAGCTGCATTACCCGCTCCAATGTTGCCTACTTCCTTCAGAACATCCATCTCAAACGCTTTAAATCGATTAAAGGCGTCCACGCTTACACCTCTAACTGTTCGAGTTGAATAATTTCGCTCTTATTCAGCACTTCGGACAAGTTCAGCATAATGAGCAAACGGTTGTCACCGAACTTGGCAATCCCTCTTAAATATTTCGCTTTAATTCCTCCGACAATTTCCGGCGGTAAATCAATGGTATCCGTATCGATATCAACCACATCATTAGCAGAATCTACGATAAAGCCAACTTCCATATCAGCAGCCGCGACCACGATAATCCGGCTGTTCTCTGTTGTTGTGGATTCGGGAAGACCAAAACGTCCGCGCAAATCAATGACAGGAACAACTATACCGCGCAGATTGATAACACCTTTAATGAAGGAAGGAGTTTTCGGAACCCGAGTAATTGGGGCTAGACGTTCGATCGTACGAACTTTATCAACCTCAATGCCATATTCCTCATGTGCCAGTGTAAATACGATAACTTTTAATTCTTCTCCCATCGGTAAGCCCTCCCTATTTGATTAACGCGTTAGGATCAATAATGAGTGCCACTTGGCCATCACCAAGTATAGTTGCACCTGAAATTGCCTCGATATTGGTCAAATATTTGCCGAGCGTCTTCAAAACAATTTCGCTTTGCCCGATAAATTCATCTACCGTAACAGCTGCCCATTTATCGCCTTTACGAATAACAACAATCTCTGTTTCTGACTCGTTATGCTCGTTAAAGTCCGGAGATTCAAGGACTTTACTTAGAGAAACCAAAGGAATAACCGCGTTGCGGAAATGAATCATTCGATTACCGTGAACGTTCAAAATCTGCTCTTTTTGAATAATACCTGTCTCTACTATCGAAGTAAGAGGAATCGCATATTTCTCTGAACCTAGCTTAATCAGCATTGCCGAAATAATAGATAGCGTCAGAGGCAATTGCACGGCAAACTTTGTTCCTCGTCCTTGAACGGAGTCAATTGTAACGTTGCCGCCAAGTGAAGTGATTTTCGATTTTACTACATCAAGACCTACTCCGCGTCCTGAAATATCCGAGATTTTGTCAGCCGTACTGAAGCCCGGTGCGAATATCAACATGTTGATATCTTCACTAGTCAGCTGTTTGGACTGTTCCTCTGTTACTACTCCATTCTTAATGGCCGTCTGAAGCACTTTCTCTTGGTTAACGCCACGTCCATCTTCTTCTACTTCGATGAATACATGATTGCCGCTATGGTAAGCACGTAGATTGATCGTACCAGTCTCGGATTTGCCAGCCGCAATCCGTTCTCCCACCGTCTCAATACCGTGGTCGACCGAGTTGCGAAGCAAATGAACGAGCGGATCACCAATCTCATCAATGACGGTCCGATCAAGCTCTGTATCTGCACCGGTAATAACCAGATCGATCTTCTTATCAAGTGATTTGGCTAGATCCCGAATCATACGCGGGAATCGGTTGAATACCGAATCTACCGGAACCATTCTTAGTTTCAAAACGATATTTTGCAAATCTGAGCTGACACGAGTCATATGCTCTACGGTCTCTGTCAGATCATTACGGCGGATCTCACTGGAAAGCTGCTCTAGTCTTACTCGATCTATCAACAGTTCACTGAACAGATTCATCAGTGCATCAAGCCGGTCAATATCAACACGAATCGTTTTTGAAACGGCTGCTGGTGCTGCTGAAGCAGCTGCTGCCTGCGAACGCGCTGTGGTAACCTGCTTGCTGGCTTCCTCTTTCGCTGCCGCTTCCACTTGAACTGGAGCAGCTGCAGGAGATTGCTCTTTGGCAGCATTATTCAACATGGCTAGCGATTCGAGATCCAGCAAGGCAACCGAAACCTTCTCAATCTCCGAAATAGCAGAGAGTTGTGTTTCAAGCTCTTGCTGAGATAAGGTCGAGATGGTAAACACTGTGAAGGAGCGGTCAAACTTATCCTGCTCTAAATCCGTTACCGGCGGTTCGGATTTTATAATATCGCCGTTCTTACCCAACAGATCGAATACCATGTAAGCACGAACCGCTTTCAATACACAATCCTCACGGACCTCAACTTCAATAAAGTAAACATTATGTCCGCTATCGATAGATTGCTGAATAACAGAGGTTTGGAATTCGTCTAGTAACGCAGGACCAGTTGCCTGCTGGCCATTTGTGGCTGCCGGCGATACTGCTGCAGAAGCCCCTGATGTTTTGTAATCCCCTTTTACAATCGACTGAAGGGAAGCAACCAGCGAAGTTACATCTGCTTTACCCGTGCCTCCTCCTACGATATCCTGGACCATTGCTTCCAGAGCATCAAGTCCTTTGAACAGTGTATCGAAGATGAAGCTATCCATTTTAAGCTTGCTATTACGTACAAGATCGAGGACATTCTCCATCTCATGTGTCAGAGAAGCGAGGTCTTCGTACCCCATCGTTGCAGACATACCTTTAAGCGTATGGGCTGAGCGGAAAATCGATTGGACGATCGACAGATCCTCCGGATCGCTTTCGAGGCGTAGCAGATTTTCGTTCAAAGATTGCAGGTGATCATTGGACTCGTCGATAAACATTGACAAGTAGGCGTTCATATCCATTTTGTCGCACCTCCTGATAGGACTTTATATCGTCTATTATCCTTTCAATACTGCTTGCTGCAGCTCTGCAGCAATCTGCTGCAATGGTAATACCGTCTTCACGCAGCCATTCTCAATAGCACTACGTGGCATTCCGTAAACGACGCAGGTTTGTTCCGATTCGGCAATTGCCGATTCTGCCCCGCTGTCGACAAGAGCTTTCATCCCTTTTGCTCCGTCGCTGCCCATCCCTGTCATAATGACAGCATGGCGTCGTAATTCATCAAACGGAGTTAAAGATTCGAACAACACATCCACCGAAGGGCGATGACCGTTTCGAGGCGGCTTCTGAGTAAGCTGGACATAATAGCCTGCTTGGTCTTTCGCCAGTTCCATATGATGGCCGCCAGGCGCGACGTAGGCTACGCCTGCCTTCAGCCGATCTCCTTGTGCCGCTTCAATGACTTCCAGATCACTGAAGCTGTCCAGCCGCTGTGCAAGCGACTTTGTGAATTTGGGAGGCATATGCTGAACAATTAAGACCGGTGCAGCAAGCTCTGCTGGAAGAGAGCAAATCACTTCATGTAGTGCACGTGGTCCACCCGTGGAGGTCCCAATTGCAATAACATGATCGAATTGATCTGCAGCTTTTAATCTCTTCTTCGGCTGCTTCCCACTCATGCCATTCTCTAGAGGTGCCGCTGCAGGTACAAGTGGAATTCTCTCCTCATTGGAGAGTTTCGGCAGCTTTTTCATAGCACTGGAAGCCTTCACCTCTTGCGCTGGCGAAGCCGCTTCCCGAGCTTCCGCCTGCTGTTCGGGCTGCAGCAACCTTTTCTTGCGGCTGCTCTCTTCTTCTAAAGGATTTGCCCTCTTAACCAACGGCAATCGTTCTATCTTTGCCTTTGGAAGAGCAGGCGTGTCCTCTATCCCATTAATGGAAGAATACCTTTTCATCAAAACAGCGATTCTTAGTTTTTCCAGCAACAGCTCTCCAACTCGAACGATGTCGTTAGAGAAAGCTCCCATGGGCTTACGAATAAAGTCAAATGCACCAAACTGGAGCGCCTTGATGGTCTCTCTTGTGTTCTCTTCGCTAATACCCGACAGCATGATAATTGGAGTCGGCTGTTCACTCATAATGCGCTGCAACGCATCAATTCCGTTCAGCTCAGGCATTTCAAGATCAAGCGTTACCGCATCCGGCTTCCACCTCTTCACAGCCTCTATCGCTTCGAGTCCATTAGAAGCTGTTGCCACAATCGTAAATTGGGGGTCCTGTACGATCAAATCGCTAAATATTTTCCTCATGAAAGGCGAATCGTCCACGATTAGCACGCGATAAGGAAGCATTCTGTTCCCCCCTCTTATGTAAAATCACTACCGCGATAGCTTGAACATTTTATGTATAAAACCTTTAACACCAGTTGCAGCAGCAGGCTCGGGTGAAGACATCTCCAGGTACCTGCGAGCTATCTCCTCAATCCCTCTCGTTGCATCACTTCCCGGATAGGCAACCGTAAACGGCGTTTGTCGTTTCACAGCCTTTGTCACGTTCGGATCATCCAATATAACTCCTAATGTCGGGAGCTCTGCTTGCAGGAACTTTTTTGCTACAAGATTGATTTTGTCCGCCGTCTGAATGCCTTCTCTTCGATCTGTTGCACGATTAATGATGAGCTTGAATGAAGCGTTAACGCCCATTGATTTGACCATCTTCACAAGAGCATAAGCATCGGTGATCGCGGTAGGCTCAGGTGTTGTAACAACAATTGTTTCCTCCGCGGCCGATATAAACTTAAGCGTCTCCTTAGATAACCCTGCCCCTGTATCAAACAAGATGAAATCATATTCGCCTTGCAGCTTGCCAATCTGCTCAGCGAACCAATCCAGTTGTGCTGACGAGAGTTCAAGCAAATCCTGAAACCCTGAACCACCTGCGATAAAATGGACTCCCGATGGTCCCATTTGGATGATATCCCAAATTGTTTTATCCTGTTTAAATAGATGGTAGAGATGATAGGGGGAGCTGACCCCCATCAGCACATCGATATTTGCCATGCCGATATCGGCATCAAATACGAGTACTTTTTTCCCTAGGCGTTGAAGCGTGATGGCAAAGTTCAAGCTGAAATTCGATTTACCTACTCCTCCCTTCCCGCTCGTGATGGTCACGATACGGGTTGGGCGGGCTTTATCTTGTCCCATCTTCATCTTCACCATGTTGCGCAGCGCCTCAGCCTGATCATTCATCGGCAGGAGCCCCCAGCAGCGCATCGATATAACGCTCGGCGTCAAACGGGCTAATATCATCTGGAACCGTTTGGCCGCTTGCAATAAACACCGGCTTTAATTCGTATAACAATGCCAGGTTAAAGATCGCGCCATACACCGATGTCTCATCCAGCTTGGTGAAGAGCACTTTACTTACACCATACTTCACGAAGTTGTCGGCAACAGCCATCATATCCTTCGTTTTGCCGGTCAAGCTTAGTACAAGTACGGTTTCACTTTGCTCATTGGACTGCAGCAAGCTGTTCACTTCCGATACATGGAGCTCATTGCGGAAATTCCGGCCGGCTGTATCCATATAGATGAGCTCTCGATCCTCAAGCTGCTTGTATGCTTTCGGCAGATCCATCGGCGAGAATACAACTTCCATGGGTACGTTCAAAATGTTCGCATAGGTTCTAAGTTGATCGACCGCTGCAATTCGATAAGTATCAGAAGTAATGAGACCAATCTGGCGGCCGAACTTGATTGATTGCCCGGCAGCAAGTTTGGCAATCGTTGTTGTCTTGCCAACTCCAGTTGGACCAACAAAATGAACGATTCTCGCAGAATGATTGATGGTGTGATTGGCTTGTGGTGCCAGCCATTCGTTCAACAGACCACGTGCTATGCTCCAAATGTCTTGTGGATTAAGCAGCTCCGGATTGCCCGCAAGTTTCTCGTTTACCGCGTCAATTAATCGATCAATAAGTTCTGCCTCAACCTCCTGCTGAACCAATCGGCTATACAGAGCTTGAATCGCTAGAGGTTTATCGACCTCTGGCCTATGCATCGAAAGCTGTTTCAAAGACAGCTTAATGTGACGAATTTCTTCAAGCAGATCATCATTGATTCGATTTAGCGGTTGAGAAACAGGTGCAGTTGGTATGGAAGGTGTAGGAGTCTGCACGACAGGAGGCTCTAAGACCGCTGTAGCTGTTGCAGCCTGTCTCTTCGACTCTTGAATCGCATGAACAACACGTTGAACATCCGCTGCAGCTTGACGCGGCTGAGAAGCAGCTGCCGGAGCAGGCGCTCCAGATTCTATCGCTGCGATGACCTCCATCTTCTTCTTCCGAAACATGCCCATAAATCCACCGATGCGAACTTCCTTTGTATTAAGGATTACGGCGTCTTTTCCAAGCTCGCTCCGAATCATCGGTAAGGCTTCAGGCAAGGCATTCACGACATAACGTTTTACTCTCATAAGTTCACCACCCCTACGCTTTGAACCTCAATATTAGGTTCTAGCTCGCTGTATGATAATACTGGTACATCCTGCATCGTCCGTTCCACGATTTGTCTCAAATACATACGAATCGTTGGTGATGTCAGTACTACTGGCTGCTGGCCGGATTGAATTTGGCGTGATACCTGTTCATTCAGCTTTTGGTAGATTTGCTGAGTCGCAACCGGATCGAGAGCAATATAGCTGCCTTGATCGGTTTGTTGGACGGATTCTGCAATTTTCTTCTCGAGCGAAGGTCCAACCGTAATGACTTTCAGCATATTTCCTGTAGAAGTGAATTGCTGGGTAATTTGTCTAGACAACGCCTGGCGGGCATATTCCGTAAGAATGTCCGGGTCCTTCGTATAATGACCTTGGTCAGCCAATGATTCGAAGATGGTAACAAGATCCCGAATAGATACTTTCTCACGAAGCAGCTTCGCCAATACTTTCTGCAAATCGCCAATTGATAGAATAGAAGGAATAAGTTCTTCGATAAGAGCTGGATAAGCATCTTTCACATTCTCTACCAAAGCTTTCGTCTCTTGGCGTCCAATCAGTTCATGAGCATGACGCTTAATTACTTCCGTTAAATGAGTCGCAACTACGGATGGTGGATCTACGACTGTATAGCCCGATATCTCCGCTCTCTCTTTCATTGCCTCATCTATCCATATAGCCGGAAGGCCAAAGGCCGGTTCTGTCGTTTCAATGCCGATTACCGACTCATCCTCAAACCCTGGACTCATAGCGAGATAATGGTTTAGGAGAAGCTCACCGCGAGCAACGATGTTGCCTTTTATCTTAATGACGTACTCATTTGGTTTAAGCTGAATATTATCTCGAATCCGAATGACTGGAACAACGAGCCCAAGCTCTAATGCACATTGTCTGCGGATCATAATAATCCGGTCGAGCAAATCACCGCCCTGCTGGGTATCAGCAAGTGGGATAAGACCATAACCAAATTCGAATTCGATTGGATCGACCTGCAGTAAGCTGATGACACTTTCTGGACTGCGAACCTCTTCGATTTGCTGTTCCTCCTCCAGTAGTTCTTCTTGCTGCATTTGTTTCGCAATTGTCTTCTGCATCTTCCATGCCCCAAATATAAGCAATCCGGCAAAAGGAATAGTACGTAGAATGCCAATTGGTGTGAACACGCCGAGCAGTGTGATCGTTCCAGCTACGATATAGAGAAGCTTCGGATATTTAAGCAGCTGCTGCGTAACATCCTGTGCAAAGTTACCATCTGATGCTGCACGGGTTACGATCAAACCGGCTGCAGTTGAAATTAACAAAGCAGGAATCTGGCTAACCAGACCATCACCAATCGTCAGAATGGAGTAGGTTTGAATGGCATCTTGGAAGGAGTCTCCATGAATGGCCATCCCGATGATAAATCCGCCTACCAAGTTGATGATCAAGATAATAATAGAAGCAATAGCATCGCCTTTGACGAATTTACTTGCACCGTCCATCGAGCCATAGAAATCCGCTTCTCTTTCAATTTTCGAGCGGCGCTCGCGCGCCTGCTGTTCATTGATCAGTCCTGCGTTCAGGTCGGCATCAATACTCATTTGCTTGCCGGGCATGGCGTCGAGTGTAAATCTGGCTGCAACCTCTGCTACCCGTTCCGAACCTTTCGTAATAACGATGAACTGGACAACGACCAGGATGAGGAAGACGACGAAGCCAATGGCGATTTCTCCACCGCCAACCCATGATCCAAACGTCTGAACGACTTCACCGGCATGCCCATGCTGTAAGATGTTACGTGTAGTGGACACGTTAAGTGCGAGCCGGAATAAAGTCGTGACGAGCAGGATTGCCGGGAAGATCGAGAAATCAAGGGCTTCCTTCGTATTCATCGCAATCAGCAGAATCATGAGCGCGATCGAAATGTTCAGGATGAGCAATATATCGAGAAGCAATGTAGGTATAGGGATGACCATCATGAGTACGATGCCGATAATCCCAGCTAAGATAGCAATATCTTTTACTTTCATGATGTTGTCTTCTCCCTTTCAATTATGATGATCGAACTCGGCCTTTCATTTTATAAACAGCAGCCAATACTTCCGCCACAGCTTGGAACAAATCGGCGGGAATCGAATCCCCAATATCTGCCCGTTCATACAAGGCTCTGGCGAGCGGCTTGTTTTCCATCATAATAACGCCGTGTTCCTTAGCAACTTCACGAATGCGAAGCGCAACATGATCCATTCCTTTTGCAATAATGAGTGGTGCTTCCATCTTCGAAGCATCATATTGCAAGGCGATCGCAAAGTGAGTCGGGTTTGTAATTACAACATCTGCTTTAGGCACATCCTGCATCATCCGCTGCATCGCCATCCGGCGCTGCCGTTCACGGATCTTGCCTTTAATGAGAGGGTCACCCTCCGACTTCTTGTATTCATCTTTAATGTCTTGCTTGGACATCCGAAGACTCTTCGCATGCTCATATTTCTGATACATAAAATCAGCGAAAGCCAGAACGACAAGTACGGCTCCTGTCTCGAGCCCAAGCTTAATGGTTAGACCTGCTGCAAATTGAAAGATTTGACCTATGGATAAGCTGGAAAGCAGCAATATCTTATCCCAATCGCTCCATATGGCCTGATAGACCAAAAATCCGATGACAAGGAGTTTAGTTAAACTCTTTAGAAATTCAACTACCGTACGCATGGAAAAGATTTGCTTAAATCCATTAATCGGATTGAGCTTCGTAAATTTCATCTTGAGCGGTTCACCTGTAAGCAGGAATCCAAACTGCATGACATTACCGAGTATGGCAACGATGACAACGATTGCGAATATTGGTGCTAGAAACATGAGCATATCCACTGCAATCTCATTAAACAATGGCATAACATTTTCTTCTGTTACGTCCATCATCATCCAATTCTCGAACAACTCTCGAAACAAACCCATAATTCGCGTCTTATAATAATTGCCCAAAGCAGCAAAAGTCGCGAATGTAAAAAGCAGGATCATTGAGCTTGGCAAATCATTGGATTTCGCAATCTGCCCTTTCTTTCGAGCGTCCTGCGTTTTCTTTGGCGTTGCCTTTTCCGTCTTTTCCTGACTGAACAGCTGCAAGTCTAGCTCTAGGTAGTAAGATCGCAACGTTGCAGCCCCCTTATTTACTTTCGGTTTGTTGAACGACACTAAACAGCTTCTCTAAATTGTTAAACATAATATCAATCAGTCTTTCGAATATCGCAGAAACGCCTGGAAGAAGCAGAATCAGTAAACCAAGGCCAATAAGAAGCTTCAGTGGAATCCCGATAACAAAGACATTGTATTGAGGTGCTGTCTTCGCCAGTAAACCAAGGCCTACATCGGTCAGGAACATCGCAATGACCAGCGGAGCAGCGACCTGCAAGGCAAGCAGGAAAGCATTACCAACTGCCCGGGTCAAAAACTCTGATATACTTCCATTATAAATAGCTGCGAACAGTTCATTGGACAATGGCATCCATTTGTAGCTGTCCATTAATGCCGTAAGCAGATAATGATGACCATTCACCGCTAGGAACACCATGATGAGAAGCATATACTTGAAGTTGCCTAGCAGCGGAGCCGAGACACCTGTCATCGGATCAATAACGTTCGACATTGCGAAGCCGATTTGCATATCCATAAGCGCGCCTGCCGTTTGCACAACCGTCATGAATAAGTAAACGACGTACCCCATCATTAACCCGATCAGTACTTCACGGAATATATACAAGATATATTCGGCATCCATTGGAACCATCGTTTCTTTAAGCCCGTATGTCATAAATACGATTAGGGATAAAAAGAAACCGAGGCCAATCTTGAATGTACTCGGGACACCTTTCATGGAAAATAATGGCGCCACGACGAAAAACGATGTCATTCGACAAAATATAAGCAAAAAAATAGGGAAGTACTGGACGATCTGATCCATGATTTCCGTTCACAACCTATCCGATGTATTTATACAAGTTGTTCAGCAGATTGTAAGTGAAATCGACTATTACATTCAGAATCCAAGGTCCAAATATAATAAGGGATACAAAGACCGCTACGATTTTAGGCACAAAAGCTAACGTCTGCTCTTGAATTTGGGTAGTCGCTTGAAAAATACTAACGATTAATCCGACGACTAGAGCGAGAACGAGCATCGGCGCGCTGGCTTTCAATACGGTACTGATGGCTTGACTAGCCAATCCGATGATGAAATCAGCACTCATTGAACGTTCCTCCCTGTCTTTAATTACGTGTTAAAACTTAATAGTAATGATTTGACGATCAGATACCAGCCATCTACAAGTACGAATAATAGCAGTTTGAATGGTAGAGATATCATGACCGGCGGCAGCATCATCATCCCCATCGCCATTAGCGTACTAGATACGATCATATCTATGACGAGGAATGGGATGAATATCATAAAGCCCATCTGAAAAGCCGTCTTGAGTTCACTAATTGCATAAGCTGGTACTAGAACCGTAATTGGAATGTCTTGATAATTTGCCGGCTTGTCCGTCTTCGTATAGTTCAGAAACAGCAGCAGGTCTTTCTCCCTTGTATGCGAGACCATAAACTTCTTCATAGGATCCGCGGCTTTCTCGAATGCTACCGTCTGCGTAATCTCACCTTTTAAATAAGGCTGCAGAGCTACTTCATTCACTTGCGAGAATGTCGGAGCCATAATGAAGAAGGTTAGGAACATGGCCAGCCCGATAAGAACTTGGTTAGGCGGCATTTGCTGCGTTCCTAGCGATGTCCGAACGAAACCAAGCACGATTACAATTCGGGTAAAACTCGTCATGAGCACAAGTATGGCTGGTGCAATACTTAATACAGTAATAAGAAGCAGGAGCGACAATGCGCTTGTTCCCGGCTCTTCGCTTCCGTCACCAACGTTTAGACTGATGTCCGGCAGAGGATCAGCCGCAAACGCATGCGATTGCAGCAGCATAACTCCCAGCAGTACGGTGACGATCGAAATCCACCTTTTATTTTTCATTGTCATCCCCATCGTGTCTGGATTCCTTCAGAAGCGACTCCAACTGTTGCTTGCGATCGGCTTGCTTGCTTAAATTTTGATTCAGCAAGCTTTGGAACGAGGACGACTGCATATTCCACTGCTCATTAGTCAGATCCTCTCCCGAGCTCGGCTCTTGCTTGCGGAACCGCTTAAGGAAGTCTGTAATGGTGTTTGTTGACCATACAGTTCCATTAGACTGCCGATCGAGTGAAGCGAGAATTGCTTGTACCTGCTCTACATCTTCAATCTTGTCGAGCAGGGTTACGTTCTCACCAACGCCAACGACATATAGCCTGCCGGTGAGTTCAATAACCTGAAGCGAATTGTTTTGACCCAGCGCAACCCCTCCGAGCGATCGAACCGCTCGGTTAGTTCCCCATACGCGGTTACGCTGAGACAACCACTTAATAAGTAAGATAATTAAACCGATAACAATGATAAGAGAGATAATGACCCAGATGATACTACCGGCGTAGCTGTCAGATCCGGCCATTGGCCCCTGATCATTCTCATTACCGGCTGCCGCGGCGAAGGCGGGCTGTACAGCAACGCCAACCGCGATCATAGAAGTTAATCTCGAAACATATGTAAGCATTTCTTAGCCAAGCGTTTTCTTGATCGCTTCAATAACACGATCGGCTTGGAATGGTTTTACGATAAAGTCTTTCGCGCCGGCTTGGATTGCATCGATAACCATCGCTTGTTGGCCCATAGCGGAACACATGATTACTTTTGCATTAGGGTCAAGCTTCTTCACTTCTTTGAGTGCGGAAATTCCGTCCATCTCAGGCATCGTAATATCCATTGTAATCAGGTCAGGTTTAAGTTCCTTGTACTTTTCTACCGCCTGTGCGCCGTCTTGCGCTTCTCCGACGACCTCGTAGCCATTTTTAGTTAGAATGTCTCGGATCATCATGCGCATGAATGCTGCGTCGTCTACGATTAGAATGCGGTTTGCCATCTTTTTTTCCTCCTAGAGTATTATTGCAATTTTTGAATGCGGTCCCATTGGCTTACGATATCTGTTACACGTACCCCGAAGTTCTCATCAATAACGACAACCTCTCCCTTAGCAATAAGCTTGTTATTCACTAAGATATCAACAGGCTCGCCAGCGAGCTTGTCCAGCTCAATAATCGAACCTTGGGACAATTCCAGAATATCCTTAATTTGCTTTTGGGTCCTACCTAATTCTACGGTAACTTTAAGCGGTATGTCGAGAAGTAAATTGAGGTTTGTTTCATCCGTATGCACATATGGCGCTTGATTAAAGTTAGCGAATTGCACAGGCTGTACATTTACATTCCGACTTGCTGTATGTCCGTAGGTTTGTGGTCCTTGCGGCTGAAGCGGAAGATCAAATCCTGCGCTTTGCTGATAAGGATTATAAGGCTGATTATACTGCGATGCCGCTGCTGCAGGTGCAGGCTGATATGGATCCTGGTAAGCCTGCTGCGGAGCTGGCGTTGGTGCAACTGCTGCTGCTGGTGCTGGTGTTGCCACAGGAGCAGGTGTAGGAGCTGGCGCAGGTGCAGCGATTTCGCTTTCTACATCCCCCATCAAAATGGCTACCATTTGCTTCGCGAATGGTACTGGAAGCAACTGCATGATAGTCGAATCAATCAGATCCCCAATCATTAAACGAAATGAGATTTTGATAAAGACATCTTCTGGCGGTAATTGTCCCATTCCATCACCGCTATCCACATCCAGGATGTCAATGCCTGGAGGCGAGATATTGACAAAGCGATTAAAAATGGTCGACATCGAAGTTGCAGATGAACCCATCATTTGATTCATCGCTTCCTGAACGGCGCTGATATGAATCTCATTCAATTCCTCAAGGGTGATATCGCCTTCTCCGCCTAACATTAAGTCGGCAATAACTTGGGCATCCTTCGTCTTAATCACAAGCGAATTAATTCCTTGGAAGCCGTCTACATATTGAACACTTACTGCAACATGCGGCTTAGGAAACTCATTCGCTAAATCTTCACGTTTAATAAACGTGACTTGTGGAGTCGTAATATCAACTTTCTTACCCAGCAAGGTGGACAATGCGGTTGCCGCACTTCCGAAAGTAATATTTCCGATTTCTCCTAATGCGTCCTGCTCGATCGAAGACAGGAAGTCTGACAGTTGATACACGGGATCCGGCGACTGTGATGCAGCGAAATCGTTTGCTGTTTGATTAAGCAACGCATCAATTTCTTCTTGCGATAAATAATCTTTACTCGTCATTTTCTTCTTCCGCTCCTTCGCTGACAACTAGATCCACTTGCACGGCTATCCGATCTTTGACGGAGCCTGGGCTTCCGATGAACTTCAGCTTTTCGCCTACCTTAATATGAAGGCCGTCATCTATCGGCTTATTTAGCGAAATAACGTCTCCAATCGCTAATCCTAAAAACTCTTTAATCGTAATGACCGACTCGCCAAGCTCGGCTACGATTGGAAGCTTAGCTTTGCTTACGCGCTGCTCAAGCATTTCGACTTCCGCTGGAATCCGCTCTTTCTTCTGGGATACAAACCAGTGATGTGCAGATAATCGCGGCATAACAGGCTCAATTACAACATGTGGAATACATAAGTTGATCATCCCCGTCGTATCGCCGATCTTCGTGCTTAGCGAGATCAAGGCAATCGTTTCGTTAGGCGATACAATCTGCATGAACTGCGGATTCGTCTCCAATGCCTCCAGACGAGGTGAAATGTCAATAATCGTTTTCCAAGCTTCCTGCAGGCTTTCGAATGCTCTTGCGAAAATTCGCTCCATGATGATCGTTTCGATCTCCGTTAAGTTGTTAATCTTAGATGGAGCAACACCATGTCCGCCTAACATCCGATCTAGCATGGCATACGCGACGTTGGGATTAACCTCGAGCACCATACGTCCTTCCAGCGGCTCCGCTTCAAATATGTTCAGAATCGTCATCTTCGGAATCGAGCGGATAAACTCATCGTACGGAAGCTGCTCGACTTGTACGACATTGATTTGAACGAATGTGCGAAGCTGCGCTGAGAAATAGGTTGTCAAATATCGCGCGAAGTTTTCGTGTATGCGTGTTAAGCTTCGTATGTGATCCTTCGAGAATCGAGTAGCACGCTTGAAATCATAGATTCGAACTTTTCGCGTTACTTCCTCTTTCTTCAGCTCGTCCGCATCCATCTCACCAGATGATAAAGCAGCCAGCAGCGCGTCTATCTCATTCTGCGATAATACATCAACCAATTCTCTCACCCCCTTCAAGGAATGTCGGCAACATGCTTATAATTGCTGCATGATAAAATTCGTAATTTCTACTTTTACCAACTTCTCATCTTCCGGCAGGATAGGATTAATCAAATTCAGAAGCTTCGATTCGAGCATATCCTCGCCTTGCGAGCCGTTTAGTTCCGCTGCTGTCAAATCAGCCACAGTGCGGTTAATAATAGGTCTCACTTCAATCTCAAGCAGCTTGTCAAACTCTGTTTTCGTCTTCTTGCTGTCCAATTGGAAAGCAAAGCTCAGAACAACAACATAATCCGAATCTTTCAAGTTGCGTTTGAAATCTTTCAGTTCTGATGTGACTGATACAAGCTCATCAGCACTTAACTGCTTAACAACTACAGGCTTTTCAGCCGGATCCGTCGTATCTGAGTCATTAAAGAAAGATTTATACAAAATAATTGATACGATTGCGATCAGCGTAATGGCTAGCAATGTAGTGACTAACCATGGCAACATTTTTTTCATCTCTATGGACCCTCCGTTTGTTCGATCTTCTGGGTCGCTGCTAGAACGCCGATTGTACGAATGTAACCCTGTATAAGGAGTTGTAGCTCTGATGCACTTTCCGTTACGATAATTTTCTTGCCCGTTGTGAGCGTAACAATCGTATCTGGAGTTTCTTCTATGATTTCAATAAGAAGAGCATTAATCATCAGTTTCGAGCCATTCAATCGAGTTACAGTAATCATAAGCTCCCCCCTCGCTGATTCGGGGGCTGCGAAGAGCCCCCGCCGATCATTTCCGTTACCTAATGCATGCTGCTATTAACGTTTCAGGTTAACAACCTCTTGCAAAATCTCATCGGATGTAGTGATGATTCGGGAATTTGCTTGGAAACCACGTTGAGCAACGATCATCTCGGTAAATTCATTCGTCAGGTCAACGTTCGACATCTCCAGCTGGCCAGCGATAATAGCGCCAGTGCCAAGCTCCGGATCGTCAGCTGTTACAATCTCGAACTCTCCGTCAGGATTAGCATTTGCTGTCACCTGATACAGATTGCCGCCTACTTTTTCAAGACCGCTTGGGTTAACAACCTTTACGATACCGAGTTGAGCGACTGCTTCCGTACCATCTGCCGTTACCGCAAGAATAGATCCATCTTGACCAATCGAGTACGAGGTTACTTCTTCACCAAGCTGGATTGGCTCACCGTCCGAAGAAAGAACGAACATACCGTCTGCATTTACAAGTTGTCTATTGGCATCCAGTGTAAAGTTCCCTGCGCGAGTCAGGTAAGTTGGCGCACCGTCTCCAGCCGATACTGCGAAGAATCCATCGCCATCAATACGAAGATCCGTTGGAACGTTTGTAGTCATTGCACTGCCTGGCGTATGCAGCGTATCAATGGAAGCTATTGTTACACCAAGACCTATTTGCTTCGCATTTACCCCACCTTGTTCACCTTCAGCCGATGCGGTAACACCAGAAGTTGTCTGGCTCAAAATGTCACTAAACATAACACGCCCGCCCTTAAAACCAACTGTGTTTACGTTAGCGATGTTGTTACCAATTACGTCAAGCTTCGTTTGAAAACCGCGCATACCTGATACACCGGAATACATGGATCTTAACATATGACTAAATCCTCCTAATGTTGTGGTGAGATTGGCTGCTTCAGTCGGTCGGCAGCCAAAGGGCCTCCTTCTCGGTCCAGCCCTAGCTTAAAATCACCGCACTGTCTATATTCGTAAACACATTGCTTTGCATTTGCTTGCCGTCCATCGCAGTAACAACCGTTCTGCTTGGCACATTTACAATCATCGCAATATCCTTCATCACGATTAAGGAATCCTTTGCACCTTTGGACTCTGCTTCTTCAACCGCATTCATAATCTTTGTAAGAGCTTCAGGCTGCAGTTGAATGCCCCGCTGTTTCATTCTCACTTCTGCATGCTGACTGAACTTGAGTACCTTTGCGTCGAGCATATCCCGGAAACCGCCAGCTTGCTGCGGACGCTGAGTTGCATTTTTCGCACCAGTAAGAGGTGGTGCTCCGACAGGAAACAGATGATTGATTTTCACACCGTCACTCATACGGAACCATCTTCCTGCTCGCTTGAACCCGAATCTGTTGATTCAGTCGATTCCTCGGTAGAATCATCGGATTCTTGCGTATCTCCACTGTCTTCTGTCGCGTTCGAAGCAGGAGCAGCATCCGAAACGGTTACAATATCACTCAATTCGATCATCGTATCATTGTCGAATTTGGCATACAGTGTGCCATCTTGGTTGACTATGGAAGTCACCTTATCATAAAGCAGCTTCGTATCGCCGCTTTCATCCATCTCATACCAGGAAATGGTCTTCCCAATAATCGAAGAGGCTGTTCCTAAATTTTGATTCAAGGTAGTAAGTTGGTCTGACATATTCATGAGCTGCTCGACAGAAGTAAACTGCGCCATCTGTGTAATAAATGCTGCATTGTCCTGTGGCTGCAGAGGATCCTGGTTTTTCAGCTGTGTTACGAGCAATTGAAGAAAAGCATCTTTGCCAAGTGCTGTTTTATCCGTATCGGCCCCCGCTGCCTTTACGTTCGAAGTGCTGTAATTGGGCCACGTCACTTTCGAGTTTACAGTCGCCATTTCACTCACCTCCATCCTACACGCGTACCGTTTAAGGAGCCTTCGCTTAAGCTGTCACATTGACAGCGCGTCCGTAGCCTAAATCTTGTATCGCCTGCTGCTGGGCAACATCTGCTTCGAATCCGCTATCCTCCTGCAAAGAGTCGCCTTTGGATTTATTTTGATTAGAGAAAGCCTGCTGCCCTGTACTTTGGCCATGTTGACCGTTCGTTAACTGAGCTGCCGATTGACTTGACGTGACTTCAAGCTTGTCTACTGACAAACCTTGTGCCTGCAGCGCCAATCTTAATTGAGCCATTTGATTATCGAGAGCATCCTTCGCATTAGCGTTATCCGCATGGAATAAGGCTGTCAGCTGTCCGTTATGCATCGTAATTCTGACATCAACCTGCCCAAGCTCTTCCGGGAACAGCTGAATGATCGCCTCAGACATTCCGTTACCATGTTTGATATCCAGTTTCTGAATAAAATCTTTCATATTATCAGCAAACTGATCAACCGGAACATAAGCTTGAACCACCGGTGCGAGCTTCACTGTAAGTGGTGCTGTCTGCCGGAAAACATCCGTAAACGTTGATCCTGCAGATACCGGTGCTTGTTCACTTGACTGAGAAGAAGCTTCTGGCTCTTCCTCAGCAGCTTGCTGATTGGCTGATGCTGCTAGAGCTACTGGATGAACAGCTTGTTGACTTAACCGCTGCAAATGTACAGATACAGTTGGTGCATTCGTTGTTACCGTTGCCACCGTCACTTGGTCAGCAGAGTTTGCCTGTTTCTCAGGACGTACAAGAGAATCCTTTTGCTTCTGTACAAATTGCTGAATGGCACTTAGCTGCTGTCCGATTACGGTTACTGGCTCTTGCAGTGCAGCCTGTTTCATCGTACCTTCTTGCATCGCCGTCTGAAGCTGTAATAAAGAGTCTTGGATCTTACTTGTAATTGCCGTCAGCTGCTGCCCATCTTGTTCAACGGCGTCAGTTGGAACTGTGGTAGAGGACTGATTCTGCTGCTGTACGGGTACCGGAATACCTAGCAAGGCAAGCAAAGCATTCAATTGATCTAACATGGCTTCAAGCTCTTTCGAAGCCTGGTCTTGATCCGTATCTTTCGATTCACTCTTGATGTCTTGCAGGTCAGCAAGCAATTGATCAATGATGTCCATTAATTCTGCCGCTGGATCGGAGATAACAGTAGGATCCGTCGTAACGGTACCTGCTGCTGACACAGTGCCTGCTGCGTTTGTCTGATCGACAGAAGCATCAGTCGTTGCTGCCGCAGATGTTGCCGATATATCTTCTGGATTCTCCGCTTTTACTGTCGTAGAAGCAGCCGTATCACTTTTTTCCGTTGCCCCTTTATCACTCTTCATTTGGTTAGAGAGTGTTTTCTGGAATTTGTCACTGCCTCCTGTTTTAGCTTGACTGGAAGTTTTACCGGAAGAAGGAGCTGCTGGTGCAATTGGTGCTGCTTGCGGAATGGTCATTTCCATTATTCATTCACCTCCTCTCTTAGCTGCCAGCCATAAGCTTGGACACCAGTTGTGCGGTGATGTTCTGATTAATGCCAGACATTTCTGCGAGAATAGCAGAACGCGTATTATCATCAACCGTATTTAAGATTCGGATTACTTTACTAGGACTAATGTTCGCCATTTTCAAAAGCAGCTCGCCCGCACTCTTCGCATCCATAGCTGCAAATGTTGCACTCAGCTGGTCACTGCTAAGCTGGGAGGATGGCTGCTTTATTTCAGCCGGTTTTGCTTTCTTCAGTTCCGCTTGCAGTGCTGCAATCTGTCTGTCCTTCGCTGTTACCGTATCCTTCAGCATCATCGTCGCTTCTGCTGCAGTCTGTGGGTTCATCTTCTCCAAAATCCGAACACGGTCATCTGGTCTCATGGAATCCAGAACGAGGACCATTTCATCCATGGTCATGCTTTGCAAAATTGGCGCTGCTTTACTTGGTGTAATTTTGCTGTACATGCCCGCGAGTTCTTGAATTTTGGCCTGATAGGCTTGATCGTCTGCTGTTTTTTCTTCATTAGAAGCTGTCAGCTTGTCGATCTTCTCCTGCATGCTTTTTAATTCTTCTTCTTGCGTACTCTTAAGCTGGGTCGTCTCTGCAAGTGCCGCTTCTTTCTCTTGCAGCTGTGCTTGAAGCTCGTCGATCTTACGGTTCAAATTCGCAGATTTCAGTTCATTGTCGTTTGGCTGTCCATCAGCTGTCTTAGCGTCAGGAAGCACGTCCTTCAAGAACGGCACCGAATTGCCAATTTCGAGCATTTGATTACGAGTTTCTGTATTAAATAGAACATATAACGCGCCAAGCAGGACAATCGTAAACAAGATCGGCGTCATAAAAAACATTAACCGCTCGAAGCCGCTATAACCTTGTTTCTCTATATCCATATCCGCCATATTCATTCACTCCCTTTACCTTGCGCCGCAGATCATGATGGGATGGACACCTTGAATCGAACGGTAGCCATCTCATCCAGTTCATTTTGTTCCTTGATCTGCATTACATGCCGGAATCGGTCTCCCGCATGCTCCTTCGCCTTCAGCCAAACCTTCTCATCCTTCATTCTCTCTGCCAGGTTCGACCGGTTATGTTCGACCTTACGTTCCGCATGCTTAACCTCGGTTAACTTGTTGGCAATGCAAGAATCCAAGTATTCCAAGTAATGCTGCATCAGCTGTAGTTCGGACAAGGTAACTGCCTCATTCGAGCATTCATGCTGTTTGCTTTCCCACTCTGTCCGTTTCGTACGAAGTTCAGCAAGGCTTAATTCCTCCGCTTGCAATACTCCTATTGCCGATGACAGCTGCCACTCTGCTTGTGTTTTCTCGCTTGACTTCAAATCTACGATTTTCTGATATGCGTATCGAAAGGATGCCATTTACCTGTCGTCATCTCCTGTGGAATTCCATCATTAATCTTTCTTGTGAGTCGGCCAAAGTGACCTTTTCATTCGTTTTTTGCTTTGTAAATTGATAGATTGCATCAATATTTTCTATTGCCATATCAATTTCTTCATTTGTTCCTCGTTGGTACGCCCCAATATTGATTAAGTCTTCCGAATCTCTATATAGAGATAGTAGTCGCTTAAGAAAATTGGCAGCATCCTGTTGTTCTTCCGTCACGATTTCCTTCATGACACGGCTAACCGAAGCCAGAACATCAATAGCAGGAAAATGACCTTTGTTCGCCAGTTGCCGATTTAGCACAATGTGACCATCCAATATTCCGCGTACTGCGTCAGCTATTGGTTCGTTCATATCATCACCATCAACAAGTACGGTGTAAAAAGCAGTAATCGAACCAGTTGGTCCTGTACCTGCACGTTCCAACAGCTTTGGCAGCGTAGCAAATACAGAAGGGGTATACCCTCTTGTTGCAGGAGGTTCACCAATCGCAAGTCCTACTTCACGTTGTGCCATCGCATATCGGGTAACGGAGTCCATCATCAGCATGACATTTAATCCGCGGTCACGGAAATATTCCGCAATTGAAGTGGCAATAAGTGCACCTTTGATCCGAATTAATGCCGGCTGATCCGAAGTTGCAACGATAACTACCGAGCGGGCAAGTCCTTCAGGGCCCAAATCCTTCTCGATGAACTCTAGCACTTCACGGCCCCGCTCCCCTATTAGGGCAATGACATTCACGTCAGCAGAAGTGTTCCGTGCGATCATACCAAGCAGCGTACTTTTACCAACACCGGAACCTGCGAAAATACCAACACGTTGACCTCTGCCTACCGTAAGAAGTCCATCAATAGCACGCACACCGATACTAAGTGTCTCCGTGACACGCGGACGGGTAAGAGGATTGCTAGGTTCGTTATGCGTTGAATAATTTTGCATTCGGCTTGGAAGGAATGAACCATCCAGCGGTTGACCTAAACCATCAAGTACTTTACCTAGTAGTTCTGAACCAACTTGAACGGATAAAGGTTTTCCGGTACCTACAACATCACAGCCTGGTGAGATAGCATGCAGCTCACCTAGAGGCATAAGAATAACTTTGTTCTGACGAAACCCTACTACCTCCGCTTTAATTGGCTTCGCACCTTTTGCGGGGTAGATCAAACATACATCTCCGATACTTGCATCGGGACCTTCGGATTCAACGGTTAAACCAATTACCTGAGTAACCTTGCCGTTCACTCGAATGGGATCAAGATGCCGAAGCTGATCTACGTACTTGGAGCTTTCCAGTTTAATACTGCTCATCTGGTATACTCCGTTCTTCTTGACTTTGGTTGGCAAGCTGTACAAGCTCGCGTTTAATTTCGGATAATTGGGTATCAATTCTTGCATCGATACTTCCGAATGCAGAGCGAATTACACAACCGAAATCTTTTACCGTAGCATCTGGAATGATCTGAAGCTCTGCTTGCGAATCGATAACAAGATTAAGCTCTTCCCTAGCCGCTTGAACAAAAGCGAGCTGGCCCGGTGAGACACAAAGGGCAATGACGCCTTGCTCTCTTCTTCGGGATAAAGATTTACGTATAAGTTCAAGTGCCATTTCTGGTGCTTCAGTCAGCTGCCTGCCAATTACTTTCTCCGAAATGGAGACGCTCAGCTCGACCAAGAATGGCTCTGCTTCTTGAATGATTTGCTCACGCATTTCGTAAGCGGATTTCAGAATTGCACTTGCTTCCGCTAGCCGGCTTTCCCACTCTTGCTGAACAGCCAGTTCTGCTTGATCGCGGCCTTCTGCAAATCCTTGTTCAAATCCCGCTGCACGTGAGGCTTCAGAAACCGTCTCGTCTTCGAGCCGTTTCTCCAGCCACCAAGCATCAATCTTGGCTTCCGTTGCGGCTATCATTTGATCGCATTGTTCACCAGCTTCACGTATACGTTCTTCTGCGAATATTTGTGCATCTGCGATGATTTGGTCTCGTATGGAGATTGTCTCTTCATCCGGACCTGTCTCTTCAATAATCTCTTCAATCGTTTCTTGCTGCTCTGCAGCTGCATGTTTGTTGAGCCAATAAAGCTGTTTCAGCTGGTCCAGTGCGATGACGCTTGAAGACTTTATCAAATTAGACAATGATATCATCTCCTCCACCACGGGCGATGATTATTTCGCCGGCTTCTTCTAGCCTACGAATCGTAGCGACGATACGGGATTGAGCTTCTTCAACATCACGCAGCCGGACAGGGCCCATAAACTCCATTTCTTCCTTGAATGTATCGGCCATTCGTTTCGACATGTTGCGGAAAATAGATTCCCGTACTTCTTCGCTTGCCACTTTGAGGGCGAGTTGAAGATCGGCATTCTCGACATCGCGGATAATACGCTGAATGGAGCGGTTGTCGATGTTGACAATATCTTCGAAGACAAACATACGCTTCTTGATTTCTTCCGCCAGTTCTGGATCTTCAATCTCGAGAGCATCCAGGATGGTACGTTCCGTACCACGGTCGACACCATTCAAAATTTGTACGATCGAATCAATACCACCTGCATTTGTGTAATCCTGAGTTACTGTAGCCGAAAGCTTTTGTTCCAGTACACGTTCTACCTGACTAATAACTTCAGGAGAAGTACTGTCCATCAAGGCAATTCTGCGGGCAACATCAGCTTGCTTCTCTTGCGGAAGCGAAGACAGGATATGTGAGGATTGCTCGGACTGCAGATAAGAAAGCACTAGTGCGATTGTCTGCGAATTTTCATTTTGGATAAAGTTTAAGATTTGAGTCGGTTCAGCTTTACGTGCAAAATCAAACGGCCTAACCTGTAGCGTTGCCGTTAAGCGATTAATCACTTCAACTGCCTTTTGCTCACCAAGCGCTTTCTCTAAAATCTCTTTCGCATATGAGATACCGCCTTGCGAGATATATTCTTGAGCTAAGCAGATTTGATGGAAATCGCTCAAAATCTGTTCTCTCTCTGCGCTGTCCACTTTCCGGACGTTAGCAATTTCAAGAGTGAGCTGTTCAATTTCTTCTTCTCTCAAATGCTTAAAGATTTGGGCTGAAACTTCTGGTCCCAGAGTAATAAGCAGAATCGCCGCCTTTTGCCGGCCGGTTAATCCATTGAGCGGTCTAACCATAGGAACCACCTCTATTCATCCACAAGCCAGGTGCGTAGCAAGTTGACAAATTCATCTGGCTTGCGTTTGGCGAGTGTTTCTAGATTTTTACGAGCCTGACTGTCATTGTTTACACTTTCAAAATCAATCGTAGGGAATTCCGGTTTAGCCGTAGTCTCGAGCATTGCTGCTGCTTCTGCTGCAGCTTCTTCTTCAGCCCGCTTTCTACGTCTGCGTACGAGCATAACGGAAAGGCCGCCAATCAAAGCAAGTGCTGCTGCACCAAGACCAATCGCCCATTGGGTAGATAAACCGCTAGTTGATGTTCCAGCATCATTAGCTGCAAAGTTTTGACCGAGAATTGTAACTTTTTTCGCGATTAATGCGTCATCAGTTAAATCCTGACCAGAATCAGCAAGCTGTGCACGAACAACAGAACTTAGGAAATCAGTTAGTTCCTTACGGGATGTTTCAGTAAGTTTGCTTTCCTCAACACCAATGCTGATCGATAAATCTTTCAGTTGATATGGTGCCGATTCGATCTGATTGTTAATGCGGTCATAATCATAATTTGTTACGCGTGAGCTTTGCTCGGACGAACCGTTTGTGCTGTCCGTTGCTGTATAGCCAGGAACATCTGTTTCTCCAGTGCCTGCTACACCACCTGCCGGTGTGGAACCATTCGTTGATGTGCTATTATCCTGCTGTTCACTTACGATAATTCCGTTGTTATTGTTCTCAGCAAGCGGCCTCACAAGCTTTTCTTCTGATACTTTCTTGTCGAAGTTAAAGCTGCTTGCCACACTAATCACCAGATTGTCGCCGATCATAGGAGACAAAAATTGCTGAATGTTCTTTTTCACTTCCGCTTCGTATTTCCGTTGAATTAGGAACTGAGTCTCAGCAACATCTGTTGCAGCGCCTACTTTGTTACCATCAACTTCAGAAGACACAAGCTCACCTTGCGGACTAGAAATCGTGATATCTTGAACCGCTAGCTTTGGTACCGCCGTTTTCACCAGGTTGTAATACCCGTCAACTTCTTGTTGGCTTGGACGATATCCAGCTGTGAAATTCATCATAATCGAAGCAGAAGCCTGTTCTTTTTCTTCAGCCGACAGGAATACTGATTCTTCCGGAAGGTTGATAAGTACTTTAGAACTTTGAACCCCTTGCATCCGATTAAGCAATTGTTGAACTTCGCCGTTAAGCGCATTGATGTATTTGACGTTAAATTCATTTTCCGTTTGTCCAAAGGCACTTCCGCCATCAAAGGCTTCGAAACCAATTGAACCATTCTGTACAAGGCCTTGCGACCCAACGTCTACCCGGGTTCTTGTCGCTACAGCACTAGGTACCGAAATACTCTTGCCGTCCGCGCTAAGTTGATAAGGGATACCGTTCCCATCCAAGTAAGTCATAATTGCTGCTGCATCCGTCGTATCTAGACTTTGAAAGGCTACTTCATAATCTGTTCGTGTGAAAATATAAGTCAAAATCACAATCGTCAACAACAATGCACCAATCGATGCCCCCAGCCCTATTTTTTGTTTTTTGCCCATTTGACCCCAAAACTGTGTGAGTCTCTGTCGGTATTGGGCGATTCTTTCGTTCACGTCGTCACCTCACCCAACTTCTGTCTAGTTCGAAAGCACTATTATACTTGCATTCGCATAATTTCTTGATAGGCATCGATGACTTTATTGCGAATTTGTGAAGTCAGCTGCAAGCTAAGTTCTGCTTTCTCAGAAGCGATGAGAACTTGTGAAACATCAACCTCGCCGATCATGTATTGATTGTTTAGCTTATGTACTTCTTTTTCCTGGGCATCCACGCTATTGAGTGCTTGTTCCAAGTATTGGCCGAAAGAATTCGTCATCTCTGCAGGAGTGGCCTGCTGTTGAGGTTTCGCTGTTTCGAGAAGCTTGGTAACGGCTTGTGCGGGATTCATTTGCAACGGTTGAATCATGTCCGTCCCTCCGTCTTATTCAATTTATTTTCCAATCTCTAAAGCCTTCACGAACATGGCTTTTGAAGCATTAAGAGCTGTTACGTTCGCCTCATATGAACGGGAGGCTGAAATCATATCGACCATTTCCTTAGCCACATCAACGTTAGGCATATTGACATAGCCGTTTGCATCCGCGTCAGGGTGGGTTGGATTATAGACAAGCTTGGTTGGCGACTGATCCTCAATAATTCTGGTTGCCTTCACGCCTTGTGCTTCGGAAGTCCCTCCAAGCTGCTTATTTAACAAATCGGAGAAGGAAGAGGTTTGGTTTGTTGGCTCAAGTACGACCATTTTCCTCTTATATGGTACAAATTGACCATCTACATAAGAGGCCCGAGTTGTCTCGGCATTCGCGATGTTCGAGGAGATAACGTCCATCCGTAAACGCTGTGCAGTTAGTGCGGAAGCACTGGCGTCAAAACTACTGGAAATTCTCATTTTTATTACCTCCCTTCAATAGCCGTAGTCATCATTTTCACATCATGGTTGATTTGTTGAATATAGAAGTTATAACTAAGTTGGTTTTTAGCAAGCAACGACATTTCACGATCAATATCGACATTGTTCTCATTGTTATTCATTTGGGATAAGCTATCCGTTTGAACCTGTGCAGTTGGGACGGTCCCACCCGACTTGCCAATCGGAATATGTCGTTCATTTGTTCGTTTGCCCTGAAGTCCCGTATTGCCTCCCATTTCTTGAGTGAGAAGCTCTTCAAACAATACTTCCGAACGTTTGAAGTTAGGAGTATCGACATTTGCGATGTTATTGGAGATTACGCCTTGGCGCATTTCCGCCGATTTCACCGCACTTTCCAGTCGCGCAAATGATGTGCCATTAAGTACATTCACGTTGTGTGTCACCACTTTCAGTTAGAAGATCATAAGTAACGTATTCAACAGATTCTGAACCATTCCTTCTTTCTTCGACATTAAATTATGAAAATTATGAGACTAAACTGTCGAGTTTTGCCGACATGTTAATATTCAACAATTGTCCAATTTATTACAATAAGAAAAAAGCCCTATCTTTATAAAAAAGATAGGACTTTACGATGAATTGCACATAGGATATATTTCCCAGTGTTAATTTTTTATTTTCTCTAATTCCTGAAGCAATTGGTGATTTAAGATTTTAATATAGGTACCCTTCATGCCTAAAGACCTTGTTTCGATAACGCCTGCACTTTCAAGCTTGCGAAGAGCATTAACGATAACGGATCTCGTAATACCTACTCGATCAGCGATTTTGGATGCAACAAGCAAGCCTTCTTTTCCTTCCAATTGCTCGAAGATATGCTCTACCGCTTCCAGCTCACTGAAAGAAAGAGAACCAATTGCAACCGACACAACTGCGCGGCTGCGGGCTTCCTGCTCAACCTCTTCCGCACGTTCACGCAAAATTTCCATGCCGACAATTGTCGAACCGTATTCCGCGAGAATCAGGTCATCATCATCAAACGAGCCGTTCGTCCGGGTTAGGACTAACGTTCCTAGACGATCTCCACCACCTGTAATAGGCACCACTGTCATAATTTCTTGCTCGCCAAGCGCAGGGAATGTTGCATATACACCTGAATCCGGCGCTACATTAGTCATCGGTTCCAGCATGTCCAGAAATAGGCTGTTACTCCCTTGCGGAAACCGTAATTCTTCAACAGACATCGACCGGAGCGTATCGTGATCATAAGGATTCACGGCTGCACAGCCTAGAACCTTCCCTTTACGGCTGACTACAAATACGTTCGTCTGAATCGTACTGCATAGTACCTCAGCCATTTCTCTGAAATTGAGCGCTTTGCCGGCTGCTCGTTGCAGCAACCGGTTCAGCGTTCTTGTTTTTGTAAGTAAAGTCATGCTAAAGCCTCCCAAAACTCATCCCAACTACATTTGAACTACAATATATATTGACTCAAATCGCGATTTTTCGCAATGGCCCCCACTTTTTCCCTTACATATTCAGGAGTGATGACCATATGATCCAGCGTAATATCCGGTGCTTCGAAGGATAAATCCTCAAGCAGCTTCTCCAAAATCGTATGGAGTCTGCGTGCACCGATATTTTCTGTATTGCGGTTTAAATCTGCTGCGATTGATGCAATTTCTTTAATCGCATCATCAGAAAATTCCATCGAAATACCTTCTGTTTGAAGCAGAGCTGCATACTGCTTAGTTAAAGCATTTTTAGGCTCTGTTAAAATACTGACGAAATCTTCCAAGCTAAGTGAGGTTAGCTCTACCCGGATCGGGAAACGTCCCTGAAGCTCTGGAATCAAATCAGACGGCTTCGCAACATGGAAAGCACCCGCTGCAATGAATAGGACATAGTCTGTCTTAACGGGGCCGTATTTCGTCATTACCGTCGAGCCTTCCACAATAGGAAGAATGTCACGCTGTACGCCTTCACGCGATACATCAGGACCATTACCTCTTGACGGACTTGCAATCTTATCGATCTCATCAATGAAAATAATACCGGTCTGTTCTGCACGAGCTACCGATTCCGCGATAACATCATCCATATTAATCAGCTTGTTAGCTTCTTCCTGGATCAAGACAACCCGTGCTTCTTTGACGGGAAGCCTACGCTTCTTCGTCTTCTTCGGCATGAATTGACCAAGCATCTCCTGCATATTCATGCCGCCCATGCCTTCTGGCCCTTGACCTCCAAGCATATCCAGCATCGTAGGTGAATTATCCTCGATCTCAATTTCTACTGTTTCATTCTCCAGCTTGCCTGCAGCAAGATCATCACGTGCTTGAGAACGTTTCAGTATAATATTTGAGTCCTGCTCGGGCTCTTCAACGGTTTCCTTGCTGCCTTGTTGATTTCCAAACAGCATTTCAAACGGATTTTTTGAAGATTTTTCTTTCACCTTCGATGGCACGAATAGTGACACGAGACGTTCATTCGCTAGCTTCTCAGCTTTATCCTGAACCCGCTCAGTCTTTTCTGCTTTAACTATTCGTATAGCCGTCTCAACCAAGTCGCGGACCATCGATTCTACATCTCGGCCGACATAACCAACCTCAGTAAATTTGGTCGCTTCTACTTTAATAAATGGTGCCTTTACTAATTTGGCAAGCCGCCGCGCAATTTCGGTCTTGCCCACACCAGTAGGACCAATCATCAGTATATTTTTTGGAACAATCTCATCACGAAGCGCCTCGTCGAGCATACTTCTGCGATAACGATTACGGAGAGCTATGGCGACAGATCGTTTTGCAGGCTTTTGTCCTACAATATATTTATCGAGCTCGGCCACAATTTGACGAGGGGTAAAAGCTTGATTTACCATATTTTATTCTCCTCCGTTTTTAGCCAATTTCTTCTACTATAATATTATGATTTGTATAAACGCATATGTCGGCTGCTGTTTCGAGCGCTGCTCTAGCAATTTCTTTTGCTTCCATTTGTGGAGCATATTTCTGCAAGGCTCTTGCTGCTGAGAGTGCGTAATTACCTCCTGAGCCGATGGCCAGGATCCCATCATCCGGCTCAATAATCTCACCATTACCCGAAATAAGCAGCAAACCTGACTGATCCATAACCAGCATCAGTGCTTCAAGTTTGCGAAGGATTCGATCGGAACGCCAGTCTTTAGCAAGCTCTACTGCAGCCCGTTGAAGATTGCCATGATGCTCCTCCAGCTTCCCTTCAAATTTCTCAAACAAAGTAATAGCATCGGCTACAGAACCAGCAAAACCGGCAATAACTTGCCCGCGATACAATCTGCGAACCTTCTTCGCTTTATTCTTCATCACGACGCTGTTTCCAAAAGTAACTTGACCATCGCCAGCAATAGCCCCTTTGCCTTCGTGACGAACCGCACATATTGTAGTGGCGTGAAATTCCATGTCCATCTCTTCGCCCTCCTCATTCATGCAAATAATAGCTGCTTATACGTTTATATGTTCGAAATGTTCCTTCTTGAATCTCTCGATGCTGTCCAGTGCACGATTGGCAATCGCTTCATTCTTTTCTTTCTTGTTCCGGATGCGATTCTCAAGCGGCGGGAACAAGCCAAAGTTCGCGTTCATCGGTTGGAAATGCTTGAAGTCAGCCGTTGTAATATAGTTCGCCATACTGCCCAAGGTTGTATCAACAGGCAGAACAAGCGGATCAAGACCTTTTGCCAATCTCGCTGCATTAAAACCTGCAATCAAACCAGAAGCGGCAGATTCAACATATCCTTCTACACCCGTCATCTGGCCTGCAAAGAACAAATTCTTGCGGTTCTTAAGCTGATAAGTCGGCTCAAGCATGCGCGGAGAGTTAATGAATGTATTACGATGCATGACACCGAAGCGTACAAACTCTGCATTCTCAAGACCTGGAATAAGCGAGAATACACGTTTCTGTTCTCCCCATTTCAGATGTGTCTGGAAACCTACCATGTTATAAAGCGTGCCCGCTGCATTATCCTGGCGCAGTTGAATGACTGCATGAGGAAGTTTGCCAGTATGCGGATTCACAAGGCCAACAGGCTTCATTGGTCCAAACAGTACCGTCTGCTTGCCACGGCTTGCCATAACTTCAATCGGCATACAGCCTTCGAAATAAACTTCTTTCTCGAAATCCTTCAGTGCTGCCGTCTCAGCCGTAACAAGAGCATCATGGAAGATCTCGAACTCTTCTTCCGTCATCGGACAGTTGAGGTATGCCGCCTCACCTTTGTCATAACGGGATGCGAGGTACACTTTACTCATATCAATCGAATCTTTCTCGATGATTGGAGCAGCCGCATCGTAGAAGTAGAAATATTCTTCACTCAGCAGGTTGCGAATTTTCTCGGACAAAGCCGGAGCCGTCAGAGGTCCAGTTGCAATAACAACAATGCTGTCTTCAGGAATGTCTGTTACTTCCTCCGTACGAACCTCCACAAGTGGATGCTCATGCAAGAGTCGAGTTACTTCGCCAGAGAAGCCATCCCGGTCTACGGCTAGAGCTCCGCCAGCTGGTACGGCATGACGGTCAGCACTTCCAAGAATCAAGGAATCCAGACGGCGCATCTCTTCCTTCAGTACGCCAACTGCGTTAGCAAGGCCGTTCGCACGCAAGCTGTTGCTGCATACAAGTTCAGCGAAGTTATTAGTGTGATGGGCAGGTGTTTTCGTCTCAGGACGCATTTCATACAAAATGACTGGCACCCCTTGGGATGCTATTTGCCAAGCTGCTTCGCTTCCTGCAAGTCCTGCGCCAATTACGATAACGGATTGTTGTTGTGACAATGTAAAGACCTCCAATATATGCTAACACGGTAACAAAACACAGTTGTCCCCCCTATGTAAGGGAGGACTCTAGTTGTGGCCGCATCTGTACTAAATTTAAGCTTGTTCTTGTTCCTGCTCTTTTACCTGTTCATTCTCATTCTCATGCTCTAGCTCGTTCTCGTCTTCCAGAATCTCTTCTGAATAATCACAGGACGGACACAGCAGCTTTGCACCACTGCGGTTCCTCTTCTCGACGAGCATTGATTCGCAATTCGGGCAAGGCTTATTCGTTGGTTTATCCCAAGATACATAGTCGCAGGTTGGATATGTATCACAGCCGTAGAAGATCCTTCCCTTTTTACTGCGGCGTTCAATGATTTTGCCTTTCGCGCATTTCGGACAAGTGACACCGATATCCTTCACGATTGGCTTCGTATTCCGGCAATCCGGGAACCCTGAGCAGGCAAGAAATTTACCGAATCGTCCCATTTTATAAACCAAATGGCGGCCACATTTCTCACAGAGCTCATCCGAAACCTCGTCCTGGATCTCGATCTCCTTCATTTCCTCTTCGGCAACCTCAAGCCGCTTCTCAAAGGATTCATAGAAGGAAGAAAGCACTTTAACCCAATCTTCCATACCGTCTTCCACATGGTCAAGGTCGGATTCCATCTTCGCCGTAAACTCTGAATCCAGAATTTCAGGGAAGAACTCCTCCATTAATTGATTGACCAAATCACCAAGCTCGGTTGGAATAAACTTCTTCTCCTCAATCGCCACGTAACCGCGCTTTTGAATCGTTTCAAGGGTTGGTGCGTACGTGCTTGGACGTCCGATGCCAAGTTCCTCCAGCGTCCTAACTAGCCTTGCCTCTGAAAAACGCGGCGGTGGTTGGGTGAAATGCTGTTTCGGTTCAATGGAATCGGAATAAACCACATCACCAACAGCAAACGGAGGAAGGAATTTATGCTCTTCCACTGTCCCGTCGTCATTACCCTCCACATACACTTTCATGAAGCCGGCGAATTTGATTTTGGAACCGTTCGCCCGGAAGGTTACTTCTCCCGATTTCATGTCCACTGTCATCGTATCGAGTACAGCAGAGGACATTTGGCTAGATACGAAACGTTCCCAGACCAGCTTATACAAGCGGAATTGGTCACGGCTCAAAAATGGCTTCATTGTTTCCGGATCACGAAGTATCGAAGTTGGCCGAATAGCTTCATGGGCATCCTGAGCATTGCTGTTCTTCTTCGTATAGACACGAGGCTGTTCAGGAGAAAATGGCGCTCCATATTTGCCTGTGATATATTCCTTTGCCTCTTCCTGCGCAACAGGAGAGATCCTAGTGGAGTCCGTTCTCATATAGGTAATGAGACCAACCGTACCTTCCTTGCCAAGCTCTACGCCCTCATACAGCTGCTGTGCAACTGACATCGTTTTGGATGCACGGAAGCCCAGCTTACGAGCAGCTTCCTGCTGCAGCGAACTTGTAATAAACGGAGGAGCTGGATTACGAAGACGTTCCTTCTCTTTCACTTCGGCTACTTTAAATTCATTACCGGACAGAGCTGCAAGTATAGTCTGCATCTCCTGCTCGTTGCCAAGCTCCCGCTTTTCACCGCTAATAGAGTGATACTTCGCTTCAAATGGAACACCTTGCTGGGTTAATTGAGCTGTAATAGACCAGTACTCTTCGGGATTAAATGCTTCGATCTCATTCTCACGGTCAATAATCAGCTTCACACAAACGGATTGAACCCGGCCTGCGGATAGTCCTTTTTTGACTTTCTTCCATAATAAAGGACTGATCTTATAACCTACGAGACGGTCAAGAATCCGTCTAGCCTGTTGGGCATTAACCAGATCCATATTGATTTTGCGCGGCGTTTTGAAAGCATCCTTAACCGCCTGCTTTGTTATTTCATTAAATACGACGCGACATGTGTCTGTCTCATCCAGCTCCAAGTAATGGGCCAAATGCCATGCGATAGCTTCCCCTTCTCTATCGGGGTCGGCTGCAAGAAAGACATGTTTGACTTTTTTGCTTGCGTCTTTTAATTCTTTTAATACACTGCCCTTACCGCGAATCGTAATATATTTTGGTTGAAAACCATTTTCTACTTCGACGCCAGTCTGACTTTTGGGCAAATCGCGAATATGGCCCATCGATGCTTTAACGATATATTTGCTTCCCAAATATTTACCGATCGTCTTGGCTTTGGCCGGTGATTCGACGATTACTAATGAATCTGCCACGTTAGGCGCCCCCTCTCACTACAAGTTACAACGCTATATAAACTGCCCCTGGCTGTTGTTCGATTGTCCGTTTTATACATAAATTTATCAGAAGTGCGCTTAAATGTCCAAAAGGGATCATCGTGAGCTGGTGCAATCCGTTAATTGTAAGCGGACGATCCCGCAGCAGATCGATGATTTTCTGCTCCTCGGGAGTCATGCTTGCTATCTCCGAAAACGTTTTTTTGGCGGTTGTCAGGTTCTGCAGTTCCTCTTGCAGCCAGCTGTATTCTTCTAGAATATGAGCCGCACTGCTGACAAGCTTGGCACCTTCCCGAATCAGACTGTTTGGCCCCTCGCTCTTGGGCGACGAGATTGGACCGGGAATTGCGAATACATCACGCCCCATCTCGAGCGCCTGGTCCGCTGTAATGAGCGATCCGCTGCCTTTAGCCGCCTCCACAACAATGGTTCCTAGTGACAAGCCGGCAATGATCCGATTCCGCAGCGGAAACATGCCCGGATGCAGTGGTGAACCAATCGGTGTCTCCGATAAGACGAGCCCTTGCTCGATAATTTGCTGATAGAGTGACCGATTCTCAGCCGGATAACAGTTGTCGACAGAACTCGCCATTACAGCAATTGTGCTTCCTATGCCTCGTAATGCCGCTTCATGTGCCTTACTGTCTATCCCGCGGGCCAAACCGCTTACAACCGTTAAACCTTGCACAGATAGCTGCTCAGACAGCGAGAACGCGGTATGGCGGCCATAGGCGCTGGGATTTCTCGTTCCGACCATAGCAATGGACGGTCTTTCGAGTAATTCCAGCCTGCCGAGTGCATACAGCACCCATGGAGGCTGAGGAATTCGGCGTAAGTATTCCGGATACTCATTATCAAAAGGAGTTAGTACAGACGCTCCAAGCTCCATCGCGCGAATATATGGCATGTCTGCCTGATCAAAAGGCTCGCTCCACCTTCTTGCCGCCGTCTCTGCTTGTGCCCGCCCAAAACCGATAGCAAGCCATTCTGCTGCACTTGTGCCGTCTGAAAACTCCCAAGCTTTATGAGCAACCGCTTTCTGAACGGTATGCCAGCCAATGCCCGAACATTCATGCAGCATGATAACCATCTGCTTACATTTATCAACATTAAGCGTCATATTAGCTGATCTCTCCTTATAGGAGGTCAGCCTGCATTCTTTCCTATTGTGCGTTACATGGCAAAAGAATGCAAGTCGACCCGTTATTTTCACAAAAAAAAGCAACCTTCCAAACCCTATTGGGCATTGAAAGGTTGCTTACCTTTAAAATATTTGTTAGATGCTTAGTACGACTAGGCTTGAGCTACGCCAGTTGTACATTTTTCAAGCAAGCCTTGCTCTTCAAGAACCGATACAAGCGTAGAGCCCATGTCGGATGGAGTAGGAGCGACTTTAATACCGCATGCTTCCAAAGTCGCGATTTTTTCCGCTGCAGTACCTTTACCACCGGAAATAATTGCGCCTGCATGTCCCATACGTTTGCCTGGAGGCGCTGTAGCGCCGCCAATGAAGCCAACTACTGGTTTAGTCATGTTCGCTTTGATCCACTCAGCAGCTTCTTCTTCTGCTGTACCGCCGATCTCACCGATCATAATTACTGCATAAGTATCTGGATCTTCGTTGAAACGGTTCAAGATATCGATAAACTCGGAACCTTTTACAGGGTCGCCGCCGATACCAACTGCCGACGATTGGCCAATGCCGCGAGTCGAAAGCTGATGAACTGCTTCGTAAGTCAGAGTTCCCGAACGGGAAACAACGCCTACATGACCTTTTGTATGAATGTAGCCCGGCATAATGCCGATTTTGCACTCGTCAGGAGTAATAACGCCTGGGCAGTTAGGACCAATTAGAGTCGTTTTGCTGCCTTCCATGTAACGTTTTACTTTAACCATATCAAGTACTGGAATACCTTCAGTAATACAGATAACCAGATCAAGACCAGCGTCAACCGCTTCCAAAATCGAGTCAGCTGCGAATGCTGGCGGTACATAGATTACAGATGCTGTAGCACCAGTTGCTGCTACCGCTTGCTCTACTGTATTGAATACAGGAAGAGATACAACCTTGCCGTTCTCAAGCGTAATATCGACGTTTGTGCCGCCTTTACCAGGAGTTACGCCGCCTACCATTTGAGTACCGTATTCCAATGCGCCTTTCGCATGGAACAAGCCTGTTGCGCCTGTAATCCCTTGAGTGATTACTTTTGTATCTTTATTGACCAAAATGCTCATCGAATTTCACATCCCCGTTAATGAATTCGTACGCGTAATTATTTCACGAGATTTACGATTTTTTGCGCGCCGTCTGCCATCGAGTCAGCTGCAACAATGTTCAATCCCGATTCGTTCAACATTTTTTTACCAAGCTCAACGTTAGTACCTTCCAGTCTTACAACCAGTGGACGGTCCAGACCAAGCTCTTTCGCAGCTGCAATTACGCCGTCTGCGATAACGTCACAACGCATAATGCCGCCGAAGATATTAACGAAAATACCTTTTACGTTCTCGTCGGACAGAATGATTTTGAACGCTTCAGTAACTTTCTCTTTTGTAGCGCCGCCCCCTACGTCCAAGAAGTTGGCAGGGTCGCCGCCGTAGTATTTGATAATATCCATAGTTGCCATAGCAAGGCCTGCGCCGTTAACCATACAGCCGATATTGCCTTCAAGGGCGATATAGCTCAGGTCATATTTCGATGCTTCGATTTCTTTGGCATCTTCTTCTTCCAGGTCACGAAGCGCTACGATATCTTTGTGACGGTACAGAGCGTTGGAATCGAAGTTCAGCTTAGCGTCAAGTGCCATAACATTACCGTCGCCAGTAACAACAAGCGGGTTGATCTCAGCGATCGAACAATCTTTATCAACGAATGCTGTATAAAGTGCGATCATGAATTTAACCGCTTTGTTAACAAGCTCGTTAGGAATGTTGATTGCATAAGCCAATTTACGCGCTTGGAACACTTGCAGACCAATTGCAGGGTCAATAACTTCTTTGATGATTTTCTCTGGCGAATGAGCTGCTACTTCTTCAATCTCTGTGCCGCCCTCTTCAGAAGCCATCATTGTTACGCGACCTGTACCACGGTCAATAACAACACCTACATAGTATTCTTTCTTGATGTCGCAGCCTTGCTCGATAAGAAGACGTTTAACTTCTTTACCTTCAGGGCCAGTTTGATGAGTAACGAGCACTTTGCCAAGAATCTCGCTAGCATATGCACGAACTTCATCAATGTTTTTTGCTACTTTAACGCCGCCGGCTTTACCGCGCCCGCCTGCGTGAATTTGCGCTTTAACAACTACAACTGGGGTACCCAGTGCTTGCGCCGCCTCTACCGCTTCATCAACGGAGAATGCTACCTTGCCTTCTGGAACAGCAACACCGTACTGTTTCAGGACCTCTTTGCCTTGATACTCATGGATATTCATTGTTTGAAATCCTCCATTTCACAGACTCGACTTCAGTCATATGTACACAAACCTTAATTATTGTAGCATTATTTATGCCATATTTCGACCCTTCGGGTTTCGGTTTTTTGATATGGATTTCATCTCAAAATGAGATTAAATACGATCAAATGGCAGGCGGACTCCTGTAGTATGCCCTATTTTTTAGAAGAATTCATACTTGTTTTTCCATTATTGACAACCATACACTTCATCTACTATGATGCTGTTAACAATACTTTAAAAATCGGACGTGAGGAAGCACCTTCATCCATTCTCTTGGGGGTGCTTTTTGTTTTGTTCAGTTTCATACATAGCAGCAGTGTATTAGGTGTTGAAGGAAAGGGAATTGCCGTAGAGGTGGATATTGCTAGCGGCCTTCCGCAAGTTAGTGTTGTTGGCCTGCCGGATCCAGCCGTGAGAGAATCCGTTGAGCGGGTTAGAGCTGCAATCAAGAACAGCGGCTTCACCTTCCCTCTTGACCGTATTACCGTCAACCTTGCCCCTGCTGACCTTCGAAAAGAAGGTACTGCTTTCGACCTAGCAATTGCCGCTGGGATACTAACAGCTAGCGGACAGTTGGAAGCACGGCCTTTCAACAACACGATGCTTATCGGTGAATTGTCGCTTAATGGCGAAGTTAAGCCCGTTCCGGGCGTTCTCGCCATGATTGAACAAGCGAAACGATCAGGCATCCGGAAAGTGCTTCTTCCACTTGCAAATGCCAAGGAAGCAGCTTGGATTACGGATATGGAATTGTACGCAATAACACAATTGAAAGATCTAGTTCTGGAGAGCAAAGGGGAGGAAGCCTGGACAGCTATCCGGTTCGACGCCGTAAGCAGCAGAGAGAACACCTCCGCTGTTGATGCTGCAGAGCATTCCGAAGTGTATGGGGATTATAGCGATGTATACGGTCAGCAGCAGGCGAAGCGCGCACTGGTAATAGCTGCAGCAGGTAAACACAATATTATGTTTGCAGGGCCGCCTGGCACCGGTAAAACGATGATGATCCGCCGATTGCCAGGTATACTGCCTCCACTTACGGAAGAGGAAGCTCTTGAAGTAACGAAAATATACAGTGCAGCCGGCAAACTATCCACCGATGCACAAGGCTTGATCCGTACCGCACCTTTCCGCTCGCCTCACCATACAATATCCGCCGGAGGGTTGATTGGCGGAGGTTCAGTGCCAAAACCGGGTGAAGTGACTCTTGCCCATCATGGCGTTCTCTACTTGGATGAATTGCCTGAATTCTCAAGGCAGGTGCTTGAAGTATTACGCCAGCCACTGGAGGACGGTATCGTCACGATTGCCCGTTCAAGAGCGGTCTTTCATTTTCCAGCCAAACTGATGCTTGCTGTTTCTTTCAACCCCTGCCCTTGTGGTTATGCTGGCCATGAAACAACAGAGAAAAGATGTACCTGCAGCGACTCCTCTATCGCCAAATATAGAAGCAAGATGTCTGGTCCGCTGCTTGACCGAATTGATATTCAGCTTGAAGTTCCTAGACCAATCGAACTCGAATCTCCTGTTAACCAGGCAGCAGCTATGAGTTCTGCGGAAATACGAACACAAGTCCTTCATGCGAGAAATCGAAGGGAACAACGAAACACGGAGTTAGGCCTTAAGACGGATAAGCGATTATCCGGTGCCGCACTCCGGCGATCTATTCTAATGAAGGAAGCCGCATTCAGCCTGCTGGACAATGCTCTTACCGTGCTAAATATAAGTATGCGGGCTTATGACAGAATCTTAAGGCTTTCCAGGACTATTGCGGATGTAGAAGGCTGTGAATATGTCGAGGATGTTCATGTAGCCGAAGCCATTCAATATCGTAGATTGGACATATAAAAGGATAAAAGCGGCTTTCTATTCGTTAGAAGGCCGCTTTTATATGTTTTATTTCGCTAATTGAGTCGTCACGTTCCATTGTTACAGCGATGACATCAAACCGCATTGGCGGATATGCCGCCTGACGCATCCGCAAATAGACTTGAGCAATTGCAGCTACCTGCTGCTGTTTGCGGCGGTCTACCGATTCCGCAGCAGTGCCAAAGCGACCTCCCGCTCGGCGGGTTCTTACTTCCACGAAGACAAGCAGGTTGTCCATTGAGGCAATGATGTCGATCTCGCCGGAACGGCAACGCCAGTTCCGTTCGATGATCATATAACCTGACTCCTCAAGGAAGGTAGTCGCTGCCTCTTCACCAGCCAACCCCGTCTGCCTTCTGCGATCCTCACTCATCCAAATCCCTCGCTCTTTGGTCCGAACGATAAACAAAGCTTAATATCTCGGCTACTAAGGTATAGAGTTCAGGAGGAATCGACTGATCAACATCCAGCTTGGACAGCACTTCAACCAAAGATTTGTCCTGCTGTACTGGAACATCATGTTCTGCTGCCTTTTCTAGGATCTGTTCAGCCAAATGCCCTCTACCCTTTGCAACCACAATTGGAGCTTTGTTTACACCAGGTTCGTATTTTAACGCAACTGCCTTGCGTACAGATTTATTAACCTTGCTTTCTTTCTTATCCGAACTCATATCCGAAAGTCTACCCCTTTGTAACGCGTGCTTACGAATTGATCAGGATCAGGCGGCAGCTTCCGTTTGGTTCCTTCCCCATCTTCACTCTCGCTTCTTGTAGGTGTTGTGCGAAGAGACAATAATTGATAGCCGGCTTCATTTAAGCTTGCTGCAATTTCGGAACGGGAAGAATCAACGAGAGCTGAAATCGCGGGATGATCATTCCATAACGTAAGGCTGACGATTTTGTCCGTCACATTCACATCCACTAATGTCTGTCCTAAGTTTTTCATCGACAAATCGAACAATAATCGGCAATTCGCCGCATCAAGCTCACCTTGCCGCCCTCTTCTTGTCTGAATATGAACCGAAGCAGTCTGATTCCCATCAGGGCTGTTCAGTGGCACAAACATCGTCAAGTGAGAGAAAACAGCACCGTTACGTTCAGGTGTTAATAATAGCTGCTGACCAGTGATCTGCTGAACAAGCTGCTGCACTGTCTCACGAAGAGCAGGTGGAGCATCATTCGAAGAGGCAATGGCAAGCAATGTACTTTTAAGGGATTCCTGTATTGTTAGCTTACCGTCTTCATTCTTGACGCCGTCAGGTGTGAGCTGCTGGAGCGCAGCTGATTGTGGGAGTTCACGTTGCCGGTCAACATTTAACAACTTCGGTTCTTTATCTCCCTGCATGGCTGCATCCTGTTGTTCCTGCCCGGCTCCTGCCTGCGGTGCAGGAGTGCTCGGACGCTGTCCCTCCGTAGACGGTTGACGAGATACTTCACCCGCATGCTGGCCGCGGCCAGCGGTTGGTTCTTCAACAGCCTGATTCTGAGGAGGATTAGGAGCAGCATTATTCGCCGCCAACTCCGATTGCCCAGACACGTTTGGTGCGGCAGGAGCTGGTAACTGCTTCGACAATTGGTTCTCATAGTCGACGCCCATCCATTTCATCATCTGGCCAAGCCAGTTAGATGAAGTACCGCCAGCGGTTGCACCAGGGCGCGCGCCTTGCTGCACCGCGCTTTGCTCCGCGGGCTCCGCCCCCGCGGCCGCTGGCGCTGCAAGCGCGGCAGTGCTGCCCGCGCCTGTGCCTTCGGCGCGCTGCGCAGCTGCGCCTGCGCCAGCCTCTGCTGGCGCCTGCAGCGCGGGCGCCGCGTGCTGCTCCGCGGCGGCGCTTTGCAGCGTTGCGCCTTCGGCGAGCAGCGCCGCAAGCCGCGCTGCCAGCTGCGGCAGCGCTTGCGGCACGCTGCTGCCGCCCGCACGCGGCACAGCGGCTGCGCCCGCATCATCGCCGGATGCTTCGCCGGCGATGCCAACAAGCTGCTGCTGCAGCGCATCCAGCAGTTCGTGCGCAGGGCGCCCGAACATGACCTGCTGCAGCGCACTAACGGTGCCGCCGGATATCGGCAGCCCACGCTTCACCCCCGCAGCTGCCGCCTGCATCCACTGCTCAGCATCTGCTTCCGGCGGCATAGCCTCTGCCGCCGCACGCAAAGCCATGAATGTATCCTTATTCATGGTTACTCCATCTTTGCGTAAATCCTTTATAACATCGGCCGCCCATTTCACATCAGGCATTCCGCTTTGCTTTACCCATTCTTTAATAGCATCTTCAAGCCCCGATTGGTTTTCAACCTGTTTCAGCACAAGCAGACCGCCTGTTGATTGTGGCTGCACTTGAAGCATCGCAAACTTCCCCGGTTCCAAAGGCAGCTCCAAGAACGCTCTTACCTGTACGCCATTAATTTGTACGGTTGCTTCATTATTTTCTAACAGCTGTAAGACAACACCACGAACAACCTGTCCAGGCTTTAGCTCCAGCTTACGATTATCTCCGCTTCCTGTCGACTCGCCAAGCAAGCCCCTTACCAATTGACCAATGTTCATCCGGTCACCTCTTTCGCTGTCGCATGATGCTTACGCACGATTATTCCACTACTCCCTATATCGGCTTTTTACTACATCCATTGAAGAACGGTCAACCATCATTATTTGAATAAGTCACTCTACAACCTGTTATTTGCACAAAAAAACAGCGTATAGCTTAAATTCAAGCAGTACGCTGTTCATATATGGTTATAAAGAATTTAAAATAGCTGTTGTTGTTCTACAAAAATTTTACCCAAGAAAGACTTGCGGTGAAGCGGACTTGCTCCGTATTCAAGCAGCCGCTCCCGATGCAGCTTTGTCGCATACCCTTTATGTATCGCAATACCGTACTCCGGATATAAATGCTCCCACTCGCTCTCGCAAAGCCGATCTCTTGTCACCTTCGCAATAATCGAAGCGGCAGCAATCGTCTGGCTTGTCGCATCGCCTTTAATGATCGCAAGCTGCGGTTTAGGCAAATCTACCTTCTCCGCATCAACCAGCAAATAATCCGGCTCTGCCTTCAGCGATTCCAGCGCGATTTTCATCGCAAGTCTTGCCGCTTGCTTGATATTAATCCGGTCAATCGTCTCCGCATCTACTCGAGCCGCAGCCCAAGCAATACTTTGATCGACTATGACATCATACAGCTGATTCCGCTTTTTCTCGGACAGCTTCTTGGAGTCATTGACACCCTCAAGTACGAGATGAGGCGGTAAAATAACCGCAGCTGCAACAACATCACCGAACAAGCAGCCTCTTCCTACCTCATCAACGCCGGCAATCGCAGAGTATCCCTCTTCCCATAACCTCTGTTCATATTCCAGCACGTCCTCTATTCCCCCGGTCTTCCCACTGCTGCCGGGAAAGGCGCTTCCAGCGTAATACGTCCTAGCTTACCTGCACGAAGCTCCCGCAAAATAATGCCGGATGCTTTCTCCAGGTCAACATGTCCTCCGCTAATCAGACAGCCTCTACGGCGTCCGATATCTTCCATAATTCGAACGACCTCATCCGAATCTGTCGGATCAGTAGGTGGTGTATCGAGATCGAATCGTTCCTTCAAAGCCGGCCAATATCGTTCCGCAAGCTCACGAACCGCAAAGAAAGCAATGTCTTCCACGTTCAGGATTTGCTCTCTTATTGCACCCGTCATGGCAAGGCGGAAGCCAACTAGATCGTCTTCGAATTTCGGCCACAATATACCCGGTGTATCTAGCAAGTCCATCTCATAGTTCGTTTTAATCCACTGCTGGCCTTTTGTTACCCCCGGCCGATCGCCTGTAATAGCAATATTACGTCCAGCCAGACGATTAATCAGCGTAGATTTACCAACATTCGGAATACCAACAATCAATCCACGCATTGCGCGAGGGTTCATCCCTTTTGACAACTGGCGATCGATTTTCTCCTTCAGGATTTCTTTCGCCTTCATTGGAATATCTCCAATACGCGTTCCTGTCGAAGAATCAACCGCTACCGTTTCATGACCTTCGTATTTGAAATATTCGATCCATTGCTCTGTGACCTTCGGGTCAGCTAAATCCGACTTATTAAGTACAATCAGCCGCGGCTTGCCGCTCAAAATCTCATCAACCATAGGATTACGGCTGGAAAGCGGAACACGCGCATCCAATAGCTCAATGGCAATATCGATAAGTTTTAACTTCGCTTGTATTTGCCGTTTTGCCCGGGTCATATGACCGGGAAACCATTGAATGGTCATTTCCTCACCTCATTGCAGCATTACCAGTGCACTTTATAGTGCTTAATGATGCTAATTTTATTTAATGGCCAGAACATAGCATCTGCTCTGCCGATAATTTCTTTTTCAGACACGAAGCCAATATCACGGCTGTCTTGGCTGTTACCGCGATGATCACCCATTGCGAAGATTTTCCCGTCAGGTACAACCGATTCCGAAACATTTGAATTCGGGAAGTCAGGTCCTGTGTTATAGAGTTCTCCACTTGCATGAGCAGCTTCAATTGCTTCTTTAATGTAAGGCTCATCCACTTTTTGATCATTGACGAAGACATCGTCTCCAACTACTTTAAGCGTATCACCAGGTACACCGATGACCCGTTTAATGAAGTCTCTGCCTTGATCCGGCACATGGAAGACAACAACTTCTCCATGATGTGGTTCGCGTAAATTGAATATGAGTTTATTCACGATGAGACGTTCACCCGTATAGAAGTTAGGCTCCATAGATGGTCCTTCCACAATAAAAGGCGAGAACAGAAACGTACGGATAATAAACACAAGAATAACCGCAATAGCGAGCGCCTTAATCCAGTCTACAATTTCCTTGTAGGCACGTCCGCCCTTTTTTGCGTCAGTCGGTCCTGATGTATTCAGTACAGTTCCATCGATTACTTCCGATTGCTGATTCGAGTCTTCATTATGCTGTTGTGAATTCACCAGTACGCCTTCTTTCTATCTATAGTGTCCCTATTCGTACATAGCAAGTCATACCAAAATAACGAAAAGGAGCTTGTTTGAGCAAGCCCCTCTTGTCGTTTGATCTTAACGAATTTCTTTAATTCTTGCAGCTTTACCGCGCAGTTCGCGAAGGTAGTACAGTTTCGCGCGACGTACTTTACCACGACGAGCCACTTCGATTTTCTCGAGTTTAGGCGAATGCAGTGGGAAAGTTCTTTCCACACCAACACCGTACGAGATTTTACGAACCGTAAACGTTTCGCTGATACCGCCGCCGCGACGTTTAATTACAACGCCTTCGAACAACTGAATCCGCTCACGCGAGCCCTCGATAACTTTAACGTGTACTTTCAACGTGTCACCTGGACGAAAATTAGGAAGATCTTGACGAAGCTGTTCTTGAGCAATCGTTTGTAAAAGATTCATCTTTGTTTCACTCCTTCCACCATAGACGTTCTTAACAGCTCTTACTGTTCCTAGTGAACAGCGTCATCACTATTAGCGGACCGCCCGATTAATACGTACAACATTTGAAATCTTAACACAGCGTACAACTTTTTTCAACCTCTTTTATTCCAAAACACGAATTTCCATAGTACTAATCAGTATATCCAAAAGCGATATCTTTCAAACTCCACTCTATACAGCGATCACAATTCCATTAACCGCCTATTTCATAGACTACCCGCTATCGCCGTCTCTATGAAATGATTTCTTTCATATAGTATCGCATGGAAACTGAACGAAATGGGGTAATATGATGACTATAAAAAAGATAAGCAAGAGTAATGTCAAAAGCAAATCAAAGGCCACAGTAACTAGCAGCATTACGGAGAAAAGGATCAAACGAGCAGCGACAAGCCTTAGCCGCAAAAAGAGAGTCACAAGTAAAGGAGCTAGAAGTTTTCAAAAATCTGCTTTCCGAGCTGTCTCGAGCCAATTCCAAACCATTATTTCCACCACTGTACCACAGGTTATTTATGGTCAAGAGGTGTTCGACCTAGGAAAGGAGTACAATCCGGCTACATCAACTTTCACTGCCAAACAAAATGGGGTTTATACTTTCTTCGCAACTGTCAACTATGTTACAGAACCAGTAACTCCTGTGACAGTAACTCTTGTTGTGTTAGTAAACGATGAAGTACAGATCCCCGTTATAGAAACGTTAAGCTCAGGAAGGGGAATTGTGCTCACAACAGGTGTTGTCAAGCTGAGAAAAGGAGATACCGTTCAAGTCGTTATTCGAGTATCTGCTGACGGGTTTATCTCCTCTGGTACTGGTACACGATTCGAAGGCTACCGGGTCCGTTAATCAGCTGATTCTTCGTTATATAGCGTAACGCCTATTTAATAGTTTCCCCACTATAGCCGTTTCTATTAAATGGTCTCCCCCATACATTAATGTATTGCAGGTTTAGCAATAGATTTTGTATAGGAAAGGAGGTTATGATCTTATGACAATCCGTAAATCAAAATGCACACCTCGTAAATTCAAATCTGCTTTTAAAGCTATTTCTGATCAAAATCAATCTATTGGCAGACCTGAATTTGGTGTAACCGTAAAATATGGCAAAAAAATCTTTGATCTTGGCAATGAATATAATGCTGCCACTTCTACCTTTACTCCCAAACATGATGGTGTTTACTCCCTATTTGGAAGCATCCTTTACAAAAGAGGATCACAGGAGCCTGATGAAATCATTTTTCTGCTTACAGTCAATGATATTGTAATTTTTGCTGGCGGTAAAGTTATCAACTCGGATCGTGAGTTTATTACTGCAGCAGCTGTTAGACGACTTCGTAAGGGTGACAAGGTTCAATTATCCGCTTCCTCTCATGTATCCGGCGGCTTAATCCTTAAAGGATGTTCAACTCGATTTAAAGGGAAAAGAATTCGTTAATGAGTAATTTGGCCGATTCCAGTGAAGCTTCCCCACTAACGCCGTTTCCAAGTAATTGGACAAGCAACAAGAGAAAGAACCGCCTGCTCGGCCAAATGGCTGTGCGACGGTTCTTTTTTATGTGGAAGGTTCTTCATTCAGCTTCTGTTTCTGTGCAGCCAGCCATTTGCGTTCCTTATCTGTAAGCTCTGCCGTTTCCAACAGGTCAGGGCGGCGCTTCAGCGTCCGCAGGAGCGATTGCTCACGTCTCCAGGCGTCAATCTTCGCATGATTGCCGGATATGAGCACCTCTGGTACTTCCCAGTCTCTGAAGACCGCTGGACGGGTGTAATGAGGATACTCCAGCAGGCCTGTGCTGTATGAATCTGTTACAGCCGATGACTCATTCCCTAGAACACCAGGGAGCAGCCGGACAACGCTGTCTATAACTGTCATAGCAGGAATTTCGCCGCCCGTTAATACATAATCACCAATGGATAACTCATCTGTCACCAAAAACTCGCGGATACGTTCATCATACCCCTCATAATGGCCGCAGATCAGCACGAGATGCTCTTCCTTCGACAGCTCCTCCGCTTTCTTCTGCGTGAAGGATTCGCCTTGTGGGCACATCAGAATGACACGGGGGCGGGCTCCGCCTTCCTTCTTGGCCATTAGATCCTCTACTGCTCCAAAGACCGGCTCAGCTTTAAGCACCATCCCGCCGCCGCCTCCGTAAGGATAATCATCAACGGTGTTATGCTTATTATTAGAATAATCACGGAAGTTAATCGCTTCAAGTGATACGATTCCTTTATCTCGTGCTTTACCTAGGATGCTCGCGCCAAATACGCCATCGAACATTTCCGGGAACAGCGTCAGCACATCAATACGCATGATTAGATCAGCCCTTCCAATAAACGCACAGTAACCGTTTTGTTTGCTACATCGACATTCAGTAGGACATCATCAATAACCGGTAAGAGTAGTTCCTTACGCTTTGGCTGCTCGACAACCCACACATCATTCGCACCTGGGCGCAATATTTCAGTGATTGTGCCAAGCTCTTCGCCTTCCTCGGTTACAACGCGGCAGCCAATGATCTCATGATAGTAGTACTCGCCTTCATCCAGCTTCTCGAGATCAGTTTCTTCAATCTTTAACAGCCAGCCTTTATATTTCTCAACTTCATTGATATCATTGAAACCTTTAAGCTTCAACACAAACATGCCCTTTTGTTCACGGGAACTAACGACTTCAACCTCCAGCTTCTGTCCGTTATCCATGTTTTGAAGCGATAATTTATTGCCTGGCGCAAAACGTACATCGGCAAAATCAGTCTGCGACAATACTTTCACTTCGCCACGAAGACCATGAGTATTGACCAGCTTGCCGACAGTAAACCATTTGTTGTTGCTCATAGTATGTACCCACCTGTCTATATTTGTACGAAAAAGGGCTAGGATAATTATCCTAACCCTGCATCGTATGTGTTTACGATATGATGTCTACGATAACGCGTTTCTGAGATTTGATGGCCGCGGATGTAACGACGGCACGAATGGCTTTCGCAATTCGCCCCTGCTTGCCAATTACCTTACCGATATCATCGGCATGGACCGACAGCTCGTACACCGTACCACGATCATCATCTCTCTCATTAACGCGTACGTCCTCTGGATGATCCACTAATGCCTTTGCGATGACAAGAATCAATTCTTTCATTTCAAGGCCCTCCGCTATTCAACAGTTATTTCTGTTGTTTAAGCTCATGGAACTTTTTCATCACACCTGCTTTGGAAAGCAAGTCGCGAACTGTATCAGAAGCTTGAGCTCCTGTTTGCAGCCATTTCAATGCTTTCTCTTCATCAATCGTTACTTGAGCCGGTTGTGTAACCGGGTTGTAAGTACCGATTTCTTCGATAAAGCGACCGTCACGTGGGGAACGGGAGTTAGAAACGACAACGCGGTAGAATGGGGCTTTATGAGCACCCATACGTTTCAGACGAATACGTACTGCCATGGAAATTCACCTCCTTCATTTAATCAAATGTATGTTTTGTATGGCTTAGAAAGGAAACTTCATCCCTTTGCCGCCTTTGCCAAGCATACCCTTCAAGCCTTTCATGCCGCCTTTAGGACCTTTCGGACCCATCATCGATGAGAATTGCTTCATCATCTTGCGCATATCTTCGAACTGCTTGATAAGACGATTTACTTCCGTTATGGATGTACCACTACCTGCTGCAACACGCTTGCGGCGGCTGTGATTAAGCAGTTCCGGCTTTTGCTTCTCTGCTTTGGTCATCGAGCGGACAATCGCTTCAACACGGTTGATTTGCTTCTCGTCCACTTTCATATCCTTCATGTTGCCCTTCATCTTGTTCATGCCGGGCAGCATATCCATCAGTTGATCAAGTGGTCCAAGCTTCCGGATCTGAGCCATCTGTTCGAGGAAGTCGTCGAATGTAAATTCGGCCGTACGCATTTTGCGTTCCATCTCTGCCGCTTTATCGGCATCAATATTCATTTGCGCCTTCTCGATCAGAGACAGCATATCACCCATCCCAAGGATACGGGATGCCATCCGGTCTGGATGGAACGGCTCGAGTGCATCAATCTTCTCGCCCATTGCAGCGAATTTGATCGGCTTGCCGGTTACTGCTTTGACAGACAACGCAGCACCGCCGCGTGTATCGCCGTCAAGCTTCGTCAGTACAACACCTGTGAGCTCAAGCTGCTCATGGAAGCTTTGTGCTACGTTGACCGCATCTTGACCAGTCATTGCATCAACAACGAGCAATACTTCGTCAGGATTAACATTTTGATGAATTTGCTTAAGCTCTTCCATCAAAATTTCATCAATATGCAGCCTGCCGGCAGTATCGAAGATTACATAATCATTGTGATTTTCTTTGGCATGCGCCAGACCAGCTTTTGCAATTTCCACTGGAGAAGTTTGATCTCCCAAGGAGAATACTGGAGCATTGATCTGTTCTCCGAGCACTTGCAGCTGCTTAATCGCAGCAGGACGGTAAATGTCACATGCAACCAGGAGCGGCTTGTGATTGCTCTTTTGAAGCAATTTTGCCAGCTTGCCTGTTGTCGTTGTCTTACCGGCACCTTGCAAACCAACCATCATAATAACTGTCGGAGGCTTGTTCGCTTTTGCAAGTTTACTTTGTGTACCGCCCATCAATTCCGTTAACTCTTTATTAACGATGTCGATGACGACCATGCCAGGCGTGAAGCTCTTCGAAACATCGAGGCCAAGCGCCTTCTCTTTCACTTTGGCAATAAAATCTTTGACAACTTTAAAGTTAACGTCCGCTTCGAGCAAGGCAAGCCGCACTTCGCGCATTGCTTCGTTCAAATCTTCTTCCGATACTTTACCTTTGCCTCTCAGCTTGCTGAACACGTTTTGTAATCGGTTCGTTAAACTCTCAAATGCCGCCATGATTCGTCACCTCCGTCACATCTATATATTCCGTCTTCGTTAATTGTTCAATATCATCAAGCAGCTTTTGCTTAAATACGTTGTCGATCGGCAATGCAGCTACTTTACGTTCCAGCTCTTCAGCCAGCTTTTGCATCGCTTCATACTTGGCTAGAAGCATAAGTTTACCTTCATAGCTTTCAAGCACTTGCTCTGCACGTTTCACATGTTCATACACCGCTTGTCTGCTTATGCCAGATTCAGCGGCGATCTCGCCGAGCGAGTAATCATCGTGGAAGTAGTATTTCAAGAAAGTCCGCTGCTTCTCAGTAAGAAGCGGTTCGTAGAAATCAAATAACGAGTTGATTCGTGTTGTCTTCGCAAGGGCATCCGGTTCATGAATAGTCATTAGCATCCGCCCCTTTCGAATTGTCCGTCAAGTAAATAGCCTTGACAGTGTTACAACGACTCTTATCTTACACGAAGTCAGATAGCACTGTCAAGCATTTGTCCTTGTCACTTGTTTAATTCGATTCTGACTCTCCATCTTCCCGCTGAATCAGCCCTGCGAACAAGGCATGAACGAACTGCTCGGAGTCGAATTCCTGCAGATCAGTCATTTTCTCCCCAAGTCCCACAAGCTTCACCGGAAGGTTCAATTCATTGCGAATCGCAATAACGATACCGCCTTTCGCTGTACCATCCAGCTTCGTTAATACGAGGCCAGTTACGCCGCTCTTCTCACCGAACAGCTTCGCTTGACTGAGCGCATTTTGGCCCGTTGTTGCATCAAGCACAAGCAATACTTCATGTGGAGCATCCGGAATTTCACGTTGAATAACACGGAAAATTTTGTTCAGCTCTTCCATCAGATTCGTTTTGTTCTGCAGACGGCCAGCTGTATCGCATAGCAATACATCAACTCCGCGCTGCTTTGCCGCTTGAACAGCATCGAACATAACGGCAGCAGGATCCGAACCGGATTGCTGCTTAATCACATCAACCCCAACACGTTGTCCCCATACTTCAAGCTGTTCAATCGCGCCAGCGCGGAACGTATCACCGGCAGCAAGCAGAACGCTTTTGCCTTCGCTCTTGAATTTGTGGGCCAGCTTGCCGATTGTGGTCGTCTTGCCCACACCGTTAACACCAACGAACAAAATAACGGTAATGCCGCTTTTCGCCATTTGGATCCCTGGATTCGACTCACCTTTAAGCAATCCTACCAGCTTTTCAGACAAAACAGGCTGCAGTTCAGATGGTTGTTCAATTTTACGTTTCTTCACTTCAGTACGTAATTCGTCAATCAGTGTCATAACTGTATTGACGCCTACATCAGCACCGATGAGAATTTCCTCAAGCTCTTCATAGAACTCTTCATCGATCTTCTTGCGTCGAGTAATTAGCTCTTCGACCTTCTCAACGAGCGCAACACGCGTCTTTGTCAGGCCTTCCTTAAATATCGTTGTTACTGCTTCTGTCTTCGAAGCAATACTTTCCTTCAGCTTTTTGAAAAAACTCATACTGTTTCAAGTCCCCCATCCTATATCAGCATATTACGCGGATTCCTGCTCCTCCGCATCCTCCTCTAGACGGACCGATACGAGCTTCGATACGCCGCCTTCCTCCATCGTTACCCCATACAGCACATCTGCTTCTTCCATCGTACCTTTCCGATGGGTAACCACGATAAACTGGGTAAGTTCGGAGAATTCACGAAGGTATTGGGCAAAACGGGCAACGTTTGCTTCATCAAGTGCCGCTTCAACCTCGTCAAGTACACAGAACGGAACTGGCTTCACCTGCAAAATCGCGAACAATAACGCGATTGCAGTAAGCGCCCGCTCTCCGCCGGATAACAGCTGCAGATTTTGCAGCTTTTTCCCTGGAGGCTGGGCTACGATATCAATCCCTGTATCCAGGACACGTTCCGGATCCACCATCACAAGATCGGCACGTCCTCCGCCAAACAGCTTCGCGAAGACGACGACGAAATGGCGTCTAATCTGTTCAAACGTTGTTTTGAACCGTTTGGACATTTCTTCATCCATCTCCCGGATAACCTGATACAGCGTTGTTTTCGCTTCTACTAGGTCATCTTTCTGCTCGGTTAAGAATTCGAACCGTTCCCGAACCCGCTCATACTCTTCGATTGCACCCATGTTCACATCGCCAAGTGCTGTAATTTGACGTTTAATATCGCGTACAGCATTTTGCGTTCCAACGATGTCTTCAGGAACCGGATATTGTTCCTTCGCTAGCTCAAAGCTCAGTTCATACTCTTCGCTAAGCTTGCGCAGAAGGTTGTCCAGCTCAACATCCAGACGGTTCGCTGCAATCTCATTCTGACGCATTTGCTCTTCAACATCACGAAGCTGTCCACGTTGTTCTTTCGTATCGCTCTCGCCTTTTTCCAGCTCACGAACACGATCTGCACGGGCCGAGCGCTTCAGATCTGTCTGTTCCGCACATTCCTGCTTCTTCAGACGCAAATGATTCAGTTGCTCGATTTGTGCTACGGTCTCTTCGCTGTGGCGTTCTAGCTCCGCATCCTGCTGATTAAGCAGCGACCGATAGCTCGAAAGCTCCTGCTTGGCGCGTTGAATATCTGCTCGAACACGTGCCGCCTGATCCTCGAAGGACTGCTTCTCTTGATCGGTCTTCGCAACGGAAATCTTCAAATCCGTCAGTTGGACTTGAAGCTCTTCCTTCGCCGTCTCACTTGCTTTCCGGCGCTCCTCAGCAAGCCTGATCGCTTCTTGCAGGCGAGCTTCATCCGCTGTCAATTGCTCAAGACGAACTTCTGCCGCTTCAGCCAAAGACACCATCGATTGCTGCTCGGCTGAGTGATTGCTGCGGTCTGCAGTGAACAACTGTTCCTGCTCGCTCAGATGCTTCGCTTCATTCGACAACTGCTGCAGCTCTGCACGAACCTGCTGTTCATCGATCCGATACTGTTCGGATTGTGAACGAAGCTCCTCCATATTTTGCGAACGGATTGACTGCTCCTTACGAAGATCGCTAAGTTTATCCCGCAGTTGTGCGATTGTTTTCTCGCCTTCTATAATTTCCTGATCCAATGCTTCGATCTGGCGCTGGCGTCCTAACAGACTTGCTCCCTTCTTCTGAAGGCTGCCGCCTGTCATGGAACCACCTGCGTTTACCACATCACCCTCAAGTGTAACGACCCGGTAACGATATTGGCATTTGGATGCAATACGGTTCGCTTGCTCCAACGTCTCAGCAAGAAGGACATTGCCTAACAGGTTATTAATAATGGCTTGGTATTGCGGCTCGCAAGTAACAAGCTCTGCAGCCACTCCGACAAAGCCATCTACCGATTCGGCCATCCGCTTATCATGTTCAGGCACTTGTCTGCCACGGATGACATCAAGAGGCAGGAACGTTGCTCGCCCAAGTTGACGCTGTTTCAGGAATGTGATCGCGGCACGAGCCGACTTCTCATCTTCCATAACGATATGCTGCAACGCACCGCCCAATGCGGTCTCTACAGCAGTCTCGATTCTTTCCGGCACACGCACAAGCTCGGCAACTGCACCATGCACACCACTAATGCCGCCGGAACCAGAGGAACGGCGAGAGGATTTAAGCACCTCACGAACACCATGCATAAAGCCATCTAGTGCGTCTTGCATTTCTTTCATTGTATCGCGGCGCGAGGTTTGTGCATCCAGCTTTTGCTCCCATTTACGAAGCGCAGCCGTAGCTTCCTCCGAAATTTGACCAAACTCTTTAGCCTTCTCCGCTTCATCAATATACTTCGTACGCGCCTTAGCGATCGCATCCAGCGTTGCTTCCAGCTGCTTCTCAAGCTCTGCTTTGCGAGCCGTCAGCTTCCTGCGCTGATCCGACCACTTGGCTTCTTCATCGCTCAGACGTTCCATTCGGCGCTGAACAGCTTCCTGCTGCTGAGCGGCATAACGAATCTCGTTACGCAGCTGTGCCATTGTGCTAAGCACCTCAAGCAGCTCGCCCTTCAGCATTTCTTCCGCATCTACCGCGGTCCCGCCAGCAACGCCAATAAGATTAGCCTCTTCAACGGAAAGCTTCTGCTTGAAATCCGCCAGTTGTAGCTCTAATACAGCAGCACGATTACGGAATTCCGCTTCTTCGCTCGTTAATGCAGCTATTCGCTCATCATGAGCAGCAATTGTTTCTTCCAACTGCCGTTTATTCTGCTCTAAGTTCTTCTTCCGTTCTTTAAGAACTTCCCCGAACCCTTCGCATTTCTCATACTCTTCACTATATTGCAGCATAGCCTCATGCAGCTGGTCCAGTGCTTCCTCCAGCTCGCGAAGCGCCTGGCGGTCCTTTTCCAAATGAGCATCATGCTTGCTGACGACAGTAGAAAGTTCAAGCTGTTCGCGTTTTAAGCGTTCAAGCTTGTTATTGGCTTCCGACCATGAACCGTACACATTCTCAATATTATGTACGTACATCGAAATCTCTTGCGTTTTGAGCTGTTCTCTTAACTGTTTGAAATGGATCGCTTTCTCCGATTGCACACGAAGAGGCTCGACCTGGTCTTCCAATTCAGTTACAAGGTCGTGAATACGCAGCAAATTATTCTCGGTGTCCTCCAGCTTGCGCTGTGCTTCACGTTTACGTGATTTATATTTCACAATGCCCGAAGCTTCTTCGAATATCCCACGGCGATCTTCAGACCGGGTACTCAATATTTCCTCGATCCTGCCTTGTCCGATAATCGAATAAGCTTCCTTACCGATACCCGTATCCATGAACAGCTCGGTAATATCTTTCAATCGGCACGACTGCTTGTTAATCATATATTCACTATCGCCGCTCCGATGGACTCGGCGGGTTACCGTCACTTCGTTATATTCAAGTGGCAGCGCCCCATCACCATTATCTAGCGTCAGCGATACTTCACCATAGTTAACTGCCTTACGTGCATCACTTCCGGCAAAAATAATATCTTCCATCTTGCCGCCGCGAAGGCTTTTTGCACTTTGTTCGCCCAGCACCCAGCGGATGCCGTCCGAAATATTACTTTTACCGCTGCCATTAGGTCCAACAACAGCCGTAATGCCGGTAACGAACTCCATCTCCGTCTTATCGGCAAATGATTTAAATCCTGCTAATTCTATTCGTTTCAGAAACATATACTGGCTTTCACCTCACCGCCTATTGTAACACAACTAGAGAGGGCTCGTAATCCCTTTACTCATGCGGAAATTCACCCTTTTAACAATCAAAAATGGCAATACAAGAGTAATCTTGTACTGCCATTCCTAAGGCCTTGCTATACTATTCCGTCAGCGACTGCCAGGCTACAGATGCAGCCCGCTGCTCCGCTTCCTTCTTCGTTCTGCCGCTTCCGTTTCCGTATGGAATTTCTCCAATACATACTTCAACGACAAACTCACGGTCATGAGCTGGTCCACGCTCTTCCATAATCCGATATTCAACCGCCCCAAGCCCTTTGTGCTGAGCACGCTCCTGCAGCTTAGACTTGAAGTCTTTCACCAGCAGGCCGTAGTCATTAGACTCAATATACGGGAACATATGCGTCTCCAGAAAAGCTCTTGTCCGTTCAATACCGGCATCTAGGAAAATCGCACCAACAAACGCTTCGAACAAATCGGCGAGCAAGGCAGGGCGTTGTCTTCCTCCGAGCTGCTCTTCGCCTCTTCCGAGCTGTATATGAGCACCAAGCTCCAGCCGCTCTGCGAACTGTGCAAGCGAAGGCTCACATACGACAGAAGCACGCATGCGCGTTAGCTCACCTTCCGGACGATTCGGATAAGCAGAGAACAGATATTCTGATACGAGCAGCTGCAAAACAGCATCGCCTAGAAACTCCAGACGTTCATTATGCTCGATCGTACCATGCTTATGTTCATTCACATAGGAAGTATGAGTAAATGCCTGCTTCAGCAGCTTCAGCTGTTTGAAGCGAAGCTGCAGACGTGTCTGCAGCTCGTTAATGGAATCACGCTTCATAGACTTTCATCACAATCGTCGCGTTATGACCGCCGAAGCCAAACGAGTTGGACAGTGCCGTTTTGACATCTGCTTTACGAGGCTTGTTTGGCACATAATCGAGGTCAAGCTCAGGATCTTGATTCTCCAAGTTAATGGTTGGAGCAATAATGCCGTTCTGAAGCGTAAGGCCAAGGATGACCGCTTCCACACCGCCTGCAGCACCAAGCAAATGGCCTGTCATCGATTTCGTGGAGCTAACGGCTAGTTTATAAGCATGGTCACCGAATGCTTTCTTAATTGCAGTTGTTTCGGAACGGTCGCCCACTGGAGTCGAAGTGCCATGTGCATTGATATAATCAATCGCTTCAGGCTCAATTCCAGCATCTTTTAAAGCTTTAACCATACAACGAGCAGCACCGTCTGGATCCGGCTCTGTCATATGATGAGCATCACCGCTCATGCCGTAGCCGATTACCTCGGCATAGATACGAGCACCACGCTGCTGAGCATGTTCAAGTGATTCCAGAATCATTACGCCTGCACCTTCGCCCATAATGAAACCATCACGGTCGATGTCGAACGGACGACTTGCCTTTTCAGGCTCGTCGTTGCGAACGGACATCGCACGCATCGAGCAGAAGCCTGCAAGACCTGTAGGCCGGATGGTTGCTTCAGCGCCACCACAGATCATCACGTCTGCATCGCCGCGTTGAATCATTTTGTAGGAATCACCAATCGAGTGAGTACCTGTTGCACAAGCGGTAACCGCTGTGCTGTTCGGACCCTTCGCACCAGTCAGCATTGATACTTGTCCGGAAGCCATATTCGCGATCATCATCGGAATGAAGAACGGACTAACGCGCTTAGGACCTTTCTCCAGCAAAATGTTATGCTGATCTTCCCATGTACCAAGTCCGCCGATACCAGAGCCGACGATAACGCCTACACGCTCCGGATCAACGTTAGTACCGATCTCTAGTCCAGCATCTTTTACTGCACTCATGCTCGCTACAGACGCGAATTGAACGAAACGGTCCATACGGCGAGCTTCTTTTCTATCAAGATTATAATCTTCGGGATTAAAGTTCTTCACTTCGGCTGCAATTTGGGTTGGATATTCGGAGACATCAAACGCTTCGATATGCGATACGCCTGATTTCCCTTCCATTAAATTCCCCCAGAACTGCTCCAGGTCTGCACCTAGCGAGGTAATGACCCCCATGCCGGTAACAACAACTCTTTGCTTCATTTAAGATTCACCTCTAGTGGACTGCAATTTAGATGCGTACATCACATCTTCTATATATAAAAAAGCGTACAAGCTCGTTCATTCATAATATCATAATAATTTAAGTGCCTCAGAAGGAGAGAAGTCCCGTTTATTACAACGGGACCACTTCTTTTCCTTACGTATGAGATTGTATGTAATTTACTACTTCTCCCACCGTGGTGATCGTCTCTGCATCTTCATCAGAGATCTCCAGGTCAAACTCATCTTCCAATTCCATGACCAACTCAACGACATCAAGAGAGTCAGCGCCGAGGTCATCTTTGAAGGAAGCTTCCAGCGTGACTTCCGCTTCGTCTACGCCAAGTCTGTCGACGACGATACGTTTTACACGTTCTACTACTTCGGACATCCGATTCACCTCCTCCTAGGGTATTATACGAGAATTCAAGACAAAATGCCATACATAACCGCGCTAAATCCAGCGAGCATGCTTATTGACAATCCTTACATGTACATACCACCGTCTATATGAACGGTTTGTCCCGTCATATAAGACGCAGCATCAGATGCTAGGAAGCGTACTGCCGCAGCAATGTCTTCTGCCGAACCAAGACGAGCAAGCGGAATTTGCGCGGACAAGGAATCCTTCATTTCAGAAGAAAGCTTGTCTGTCATATCCGTTTGAATAAAGCCTGGTGCGATACAGTTAACAGTAATTCCACGGGAAGCAAGTTCACGTGCGCTTGATTTGGTCAAACCAATGACGCCTGCTTTCGCCGCAACATAGTTTGCTTGACCCGGATTTCCGAGCACGCCAACAACAGAAGAGATGTTAATAATGCGTCCGGAACGCTGCTTCATCATAGGCCGCGTTGCCGCTTTGATTCCGTTAAAGACACCCTTCAAGTTCGTCTCAATAACTTGGTCAAATTCCTCTTCTTTCATACGCATAATTAAATTATCTCTTGTAATGCCAGCGTTATTCACCAAAATATCAATCGAGCCAAATTGATTAACAACTTCCTTGACCATAGCATCGAATTCGTCGGTTTTTCCGACGTTGGCTTTCAGTACAATCGCACGGCGTCCAAGCGCTTCAACAGCTTCAGCTGTCTCCGCAGCAGCAGCTTCGCTGCCGGAGTAGTTAATAGCTACATCCGCACCGGCTTCCGCAAGTGCAAGGGCAATCGCACGGCCAATGCCGCGGGATGCACCTGTTACAAGCGCTTTTTTGCCTTCAAGACTAGCAAACATGGTATACCTCCTCCAAGCTTTGCGTGAAACGGTGCCCTACAGTGCTTCTAAAGCTGCAAGGCTGTTAACCGAGATAACGCGAAGATTCTTGTCGATTTTCTTGATCAAGCCAGCCAGAACCGTACCTGATCCGATCTCAACAAAAGTATCTACGCCTTGTTCGACTAAATAACGGACGCTGTCTTCCCAAAGAACAGGGGAATAAACCTGTTCTACAAGGAGGTTACGAATTGAAGCTGCCTCTGTTACCGGAGCAGCCGTTACATTCGCAACGACAGGTACAATCGCATCATTCATCGACACTTCCGAAAGAACGCCAGACAGTTTATCTGCCGCAGGCTTCATCAGAGACGAATGGAACGGGCCGCTTACTTCCAGCGGAATAACACGTTTCGCACCGGCCTCTTCTTTACCGCGCTCAACAACCGCTTGAACACCTGCTGCAGAACCAGAAACAACAATTTGACCCGGACAGTTTACATTCGCCAGTTCAACCGTATTTCCTTCTTCTGTAATCTTGGCACAAAGCTCAGCCAGAACGCCACGCTCTGCACCAAGTACAGCAGCCATAGCACCTTGACCGCCTGGAACGGCTTGTTCCATAAACTCGCCGCGTGCACGAACCGTACGAACTGCATCTGCAAATGACAGAACGCCTGCAGCTACCAAAGCGCTGTACTCCCCTAGACTGTGACCAGCTACGAAATCAGGTTTGAGGCCGCGGCCTTCCAACGCTTGCAGCAAGGCAACACTGACAGTTAGCAGAGCAGGCTGAGTATTAGCCGTTTGCTTCAACTGATCATCTGGTCCGTCAAAAATAATCTCGCTAATTTTGAAGCCAAGTGCTTCGTCTGCTTGATTAAAAATGGCACGCGAGCTTTCGAATGCCTCGTATACATCTTTACCCATGCCAACCGCCTGAGCGCCTTGGCCTGGGAATACAAATGCTATTTTACTCAACTTAAGTTCCCTCCGTTACCAGATCAATACGGATGCGCCCCAAGTAAGACCGCCTCCGAAACCAACAAATACAAGACAGTCGCCTTCGTTGATTCGCCCTTGCTCGAAAGCCTCAGCAAGTGCAACCGGGATAGAAGCAGCCGACATGTTGCCGTATTTGTCCAGGTTAATCATACACTTCTCTTCAGGAAGATCGAGTCGGTTAAGTGCAGATTGAATAATGCGGACATTAGCTTGGTGCGGCACCAGCAGGTCGATATCCTCTTTGCTCATGCCTGCTTTGCGAAGGGCTTCATCAGCTGCTCCGCCCATAATCCGTACTGCGAATTTAAATACATCATTGCCTGCCATGTGAATGTAATGCTGCTTCGAACTCACACTGTCTGCAGAAGCAGGCAAACGCGATCCGCCGCCGCTTACTTTCAACAGTTCGCCGCCGCCGCCATCAGCGCCAAGCTCGAACGACTTGAAGCCACGGCCTTCCGGCACTTGGCCAAGCACGACTGCTCCAGCTCCGTCACCAAACAGGATGCATGTATTGCGGTCTGTGTAATCGGTAATACGAGATAAGGTTTCAGCACCAACGACAAGCACATGCTTATACATGCCAGTTGCAATCATATTCGAAGCGGTCGCAAGACCATAGATAAATCCAGAACATGCTGCGGACAGATCAAAGGCTGCCGCTTTCTTCGCTCCAAGCTTCTCCTGCAGGAGACATGCTGTGGATGGGAAGAACATATCTGGTGTAATTGTCGACACGATGATGAGGTCAATATCTTCAATCGTTATCCCTGCTGCTTCAATTGCTTTGAGCGATGCTTGGTAAGCCAGATCTGATGTTGCCTGCTCCGGGGCTGCCATACGGCGTTCACGAATACCTGTGCGCGTCACGATCCACTCGTCGTTTGTTTCCACCATTTGTTCAAGTTCTTGATTCGATAAAATCCGGTCGGGAACGTATTTGCCCGTACCAATAATGCCTACAGGATGTAAATTCATCATGACCTCCCGCCTATTTCCACTGCAATCGATTCAGTCAGCTGTGCTTTTATAGCCACTCGCGCTTGTCGAATAGCACTTTTTACAGCTAATGCATCGGATGAACCATGACATTTCATCACTAGTCCATTCAATCCAAGCAGCGGAGCACTCCCATGTTCCTTGTAATCCATTTTTTTACGCAGACTCCGAAGCTTTGGCATCATAATGGCTGCCGCAATCTTCGTCATAAACGACTCGCCAAAGGCTTCTTTCAGGTAAGTCATCAGTGTACCTGCTGTACCTTCAATCGCCTTAAGCATAATATTCCCCGCAAAGCCGTCACAAATAAGAATGTCGCAGCTGCGATTAAGCAAGTCACGTGCTTCCACATTGCCGATAAAGTTAATCGGTGCCTGTTCAAGCAGATCATAAGCAGCTTTGGTCAATTCATTACCTTTCCGTTCTTCAGTACCTACGTTCAGCAACCCTACACGCGGATTATCCAAACCATGCACCTTCGTACGGTAAATGCTGCCCATAATTGCATATTGCAGCAAATGCTCAGGCTTCGCATCCATGTTAGCCCCAAGATCAAGCGCAAGGACACCGATATCATCCATTGTAGGCAGCATAGGTGCCAGCGCAGGACGTTCGATGCCTTCAAGCCGGCCTACTACGAGCAGCCCCGTTGTCATAAGGGCTCCTGTATTACCAGCAGAGATCATCGCGTCCGCATGCTTCTCACGTACAAGCTGCCCGGCAACTACCATCGACGAACCTTTTTTTCGACGAACCGCTTTGACCGGCTCTTCATCCGGACCGATCACTTCATCCGTATGGCATAACGTCACGTTGGCCGGTTTCTTTCCGTTGAGCAGCGGCTCAATAGCCGCCTTATCTCCAACAAGAACCAATTCCGTATCCGGCCACTCCGCCGCAGCATCCATCGCTCCCTGCACAATGAGGCTCGGAGCGTGGTCGCCTCCCATCGCATCTATGGCGATCCGCATGTCTTTTTCCTCCCAAAAACTCTACCCTCATAACAGGTAAAGCTTAACTTCAGCGTAAACGGCTGCGTCGTCCTTAGGAGGAGCAGCAGTCGTTTCGCGGGTGAAATATAAGCATAGTATAGAGAAAAACGTATACTACCGTCTTATATTTTCATAAAAGCCTATGCTTCGTTCTCTCCATCACCTGTGGAACGGTAAATGACGAAGTTCCCTTGGAACACCATTTCATCCCCTACATAAGTGAAGAGCTCCACCTTAGACTTGTGGCGCTCACCGGATATTGAACGTACATAAGCCTTAGCAATACACTTCTCACCAAGCTTGACCGGTCTTATGAAGCGAATATCCGCTGTAACCGTCAAGGCGATTTTATCTTCAATAACAGCAACCGCCAGCGAGTTTGCTTGGGCAAACACATGATGGCCCCGGGCAATACCCGTACGTGAGAAGACATGCTCTTCACGAATTTCGAATATCGATATTCCGCTTTTGTCCAGCTGTAAATCTACAATGTCACCAATTACTTCATGCAACGGCAAAGACTGAACGGAATCATACGAACGCTCAGCCATCAGCTTCATTCGCTCACGCAGCTCTGGAATACCCAGTTCCATCCGGTCTAGCCGTATCGTCTGTATGCTGACTTTCAAATGTCTTGTTAGCTCACGATCCGTCATGAACGGGTTTTCATCTATCAATTGAGCGAGCAGCTGATGCCGCTGTCGCTTAGGCATTCGTTCGATCTCCGGCACCACCTTAACAGTATTGTAACCCATGTCTGATTTTACTCGAATGATGGCTGATATTATAACCTGGTACTAATTAAGTATATAAAAAAAAGCTTATACAGGCAATGGACATAAAAAAATAGCACCTCATCGTAATGAAGTGCTATTGTGGGAAAACCTGAGATTATTGGGAGATAACCTCTTTTGTTTTGTAATATCCGCACACTTTGCATACGTGGTGGCCCAGTTTAAGCTCTCCACATTGCTCGCATTTTACCATACCTGGTACTGCCAGTTTGAAATGCGTACGACGTTTGTCGCGGCGAGTTTTGGACGTTCTTCTTTGTGGTACTGCCATTGTTTCCCACCTCCTTCATAAAATCAATCGGACATTTCATTATTGTTCGTCTTTGAATAAATCCTTGAGCACTGCCATACGTGGATCAATTCGATCTGTATTGCAGCTGCATTTTTGTTCATTTAAGTTCTGTCCACAATTCTGGCACAGCCCTTTACAATCATTACTGCATAACGGAGCGAACGGCATGAACAACTGAAGCACTTCTTCCACATAAGACTTCAAATCCAGCCTGTCCCCTGATACCGCAATAATGTCGTCATCCTCGTCCTGTTCAATTTCTTCCCCGTCCTCAACGGCCGCTGGCTTAAACTGATCATAGACAGGAATTTTCGAATGAAGCTTCACTGGGTCAAGACAACGCGAGCAAGCGAGCTCCCAATCAATGGTCAATTCGCCTTCGACAGTAATCGAGCCTTCATTGCCTGTCACCTGAAGCGACACATGAAGCGGACCGGTACTGACGACATCTAATCTGTCCTTAAATAAATCGGACACATCCAGATTCTCATCAATGTTTGCCTTGATACCTTTGGACATCGTTTCTTGTACATGAAACTGCATGAGATCACCCCAAACAAACAAAAATTATTATATCTATTAACGAGAGGTTTTGTCAACATTTTCACGCTGTTTTTCATCTTTTCTCCCGTATCGTCATGAATAAAACAGCGGCCCTGTGCTATGATGGAACATATATCCAACGAAAAGCAAGGAGATGTCTCAGTGCGCACAGTAGGACTAATTGTTGAGTATAACCCATTTCACAACGGTCATCAATATCATTTACGAGAATCGGTCAAAATAGCACAAGCCGACACCGTTGTTGCCGTCATGAGCGGGCATTTTCTGCAGCGAGGCGAACCGGCTGTTATGGATAAATGGGCACGGACGGAAGCCGCACTACGCGGCGGCTGCGATCTTGTCATTGAACTGCCCACTGCCTATGCTACTCAAGCAGCAGAATGGTTCGCCTATGGCGCTGTCTCACTACTTGAAGCTACAGGCGTCGTGGACGCGTTCTGCTTCGGTACAGAGAGCGGCGAGATCGAAGCTCTGCAACAGGCTGCGCGGTTAATCGCCCATGAGCCTCCAGAATTCCAACAACTGCTGCGTGAGGCCTTGGAGGGCGGCATCAGTTATCCGAGCGCATACAGCACGGCAGTTGCATCCTATCTAACTTCTATCGGCAATCATGAAGCAGCAGCCTTCCCTTATGCGCAGCCCAACCATACATTAGGACTCCATTACCTTATTGCACTGGAACGGATCAAAGGCACGATGGAGCCGCACACCATTCGCCGAGAGAAATCGGAATACGGCCAAACAACAGTCACAGATCATGCCATTGCCAGTGCAACAGCAATTCGTAAACTACTGCTTGAAGGCGGCGAGCTTGGCGGCTGCCGCTCTCTTGTTCCCGCTACGACTTATGAAGTGATGGAACGGGAATGGGCAGCAGGAAGAAGTCCTGTAAGCTGGGCGAACTTTGTTCAGCCGCTCATTCATACTGCCGTTACGCAGACACCTGAACAGCTCTCAGGTTATCGCGAGATCATGGAAGGGCTGGAGCATCGTTTTCTTAATACACTGCCAAAGCTCGATCAGATTGGCTTCGAACCTCTTCTAGAAGCTTTAAAGACCAAACGTTATACCAGAACCAAGCTGCAGCGAGCTCTTCTTTCTATTCTGCTCCATCATAAGAAAGAAGATTTTACAGCTGAGAAGCTGGCAGCCGGGGTTGAATATATTCGGGTGCTGGGCTTTACAGCGAAAGGACAACAGCTGCTGCGCCGGATGCGGTCTGAGGCCACACTGCCTGTCCTCTTAAGCGCTGCAAGGTCTCCTGTGCAGTCACGGTACCTCGAGCTTGATACACAGGCTACAGCAGCTTATATGCTGGCACAGCCTGGTCACACATCCGCAGCTGCGATGTTTCGAGATTTTACGGACAAGCCGATTATAATTGATTAATAATAGCTAGTTTGCAGCTTCTTCAATCGCGGTTATTGCGGTTTCCAGCGAGGTGACAGGTACAACCTTCATCTCGCTGTGAAGTTCTTTCGCTTTAGCCGCTGCTTCTGCGTAATTTGCTTCCGGTGCCAGGAACAGTTGCGCACCAGCTTCGTGAGCCGCTACGACTTTATATGTAATCCCCCCAATTCCCCCTACTCTTCCATCGGCAGTAATCGTACCGGTCCCTGCAATTCGAAGCCCATCCGTCAAATCTTTATCTAATAATAGATTAAGAGATTGCAGCGTAAACATCAGACCGGCTGAAGGACCACCGATATCTTCGGCTTTTATTGTAATTTGATTGGATGGATTGGTTGGGTGAACTAACTCCGTACTAGTTGTATAAGGTATCCCTGCATAAATATAAGCCGCTTCGATCGCAGAGTTCTGTGAAGCAAGCATATCGAGAGCCATTAGATCAAGATAGTCTTTCTCCGACTTCCCTTTCATCACCGAATCTTTGCTGTAAACAACAAAATCTTTCTTCCATGCTGCTTCAATGACCTGCCAATACTTTGCATCCGTCAGCTTGATCGTGGTTAATAAAAAGGCTCCACGCTCCCTCGCTTCAGTCGAATGTGATGCTGATGCCTCACCCGTGCCAAGCTGCACAAGCGGCTCTGTCTCGAAAGCAAGGCCAGGTTCATAGATAACTAGTGGAGTTGGCGCATAAATAACAACCCATAACATCACTGCAATGAGAACAACACCAAGTGCTTGCCTTGTCCTTCCGCTCAATCGAAACCCCTTAATGGCATATCCCCTCCTTGATGGACAATGGTCTATCCATTTCACTAAGCGCGTACAATGAAAAAGACCCCAGTTTGTCCGAATAATCCCCTCACTTAATGAAAAATCCGCCTTAATGGAGTTGATAAATAAATGGCACGCACAATTCTTTATGCGGCGATCTCCATTCTGCTAGTCGCTGCAATCATTCGTCAGCCGGATGAGGCCTTTCAAGCTTCTCTGCAAGGGCTGACCATTTGGTGGAACATTGTTTTCCCAGGCCTTTTGCCGTTCCTAGTGCTATTCGAGCTTATCGCGGCCTTTGGTCTCATTCATGGCTTTGGTGTACTCCTTAAACCAATCATGCGAGGGCTGTTCAAACTGCCGGGAGAAGCCGCACTGCCTCTCTTGCTAGGGTGGTTGTCCGGGCATCAAGCCGGTGCAGAAGCAACGGCAGCTTTACGTCGCGATAATCTTATAACAAGAAGCGAAGGGCAAAGACTGCTTGCCCTTTCTCATATGCCGAACCCACTCTTTATGCTGGTTGTCATTGGAGCAGGCTTCCTGCATCGCCCCGAACTTGGCCTGTTTATCGCCATTATCGTATGGTTGTCTGCCCTATGCACAGCATTATGGATTTCCCTATTTGGTGAACGCCGAGCTAAAAGCTTGAGTAAGGATCAAAAGACAAGCATGCTCGACATTGCAGCTGACGCAATTGTGACAAGCCGTGACCGTGATGGACGCAGCTTCGGCAAGGCTCTTGGAGACGCAGTGTCATTTGGTGTACAGAAGCTTCTTATCGTTGGCGGCTTCATGATCTTCGCCGCCGTGGTAGCCAGATTGGCCCTGCCGCTTATCGTTCATGCTTTGCCAAATGGGATCGCAGAGCTGTTATTGCCTGCTTTACTAGAAAGCCATATCGGCGCATACGCAGCTGCTGTATGGCAAGGTCCAGGCGTAAGCACCGCAGTAAGTGCCGCCGCCATTGCTGCCGTGCTTGCTTGGAGCGGTATAAGCGCTCTGCTTCAAGCTGGTTATGCCATTACAGGCACCGACTTAAAGCTGATGCCGCTTATTTGGGTCAAGCTCCTTCACACCATACACGCTGCCGTATTAGCCCTCCTTTTGTGGAAACCAGTCCAGACTGTAATAACATTGCTGCCTAGTCAGTTAACAGATGCAACAGAAGCTATGCTGCAGGATGGTGTCACCTGGAGTCGCCCGTCCAACGCATACGAGGCCGTCACCGCACTTGGCCTCCCATCGATCTGGCCGTATACGCTGACGGCCGCGGCCGTACTTGCTATTATGTTCGCTGCAATACGAGTTATCTCGCCTCGAGGTAAACGCTAGTTCTTTGCTTGCTTCTCTTTATATTTTTCAACCAGACGATGCTCGATTGGAGGAGGAACAAGCACAGATATCGATCCGCCAAACATTGCGATTTCCTTCACGATACTGGAGCTAAGATATGAGAATTTTGGATTCGTCATCATGAAGATTGTTTCAATCTCGTCATCCAGCAATTGATTAGTCGACGCAAGCGTTAGCTCATATTCAAAGTCCGTAACCGAACGGATCCCACGTACGATCGTATTCGCCTTGCGAGATTTCATGAACCGAACCAGCAGATCACGGAAGCTGTCGATCGACACATTCGGAATATCGCTTGTTATCTCCTGCAGCATCTCTTTACGCTCATCTACAGTGAACATTGGACTTTTACTCGTGTTGTTTAGCACCGCGACAATTAAGTGATCGAACTGCTTCGCCGAACGGCGGATGATATCAAGATGACCTAATGTTGGCGGATCAAAGCTCCCTGGATATACAGCTACACGGCTGCTATGCTCATTCATTTGCATCGGTAATTCCTCCATCTGCGCTGCTAGGCGAATAACGGTATAGAGTCACAGCCGTATCGCCATATTTTTGTTTTCTCAGTAAGGTAAAATGTTCAATATGATCCGGATATTCATGACCAGCATCATGTTCTACAACAATCGTTGCCCCATCTTCCAGCAAAGATCGCTGCGCCATATCTACGATAAGCTCGTCCATATGTATTAAGCGGTAAGGCGGGTCGAGAAATACGATCGAAAAGGCAATGCCGCGCTTTTCCAACAGCTTAATAGCCCGCTCCGCATCGTTACGATAAATCTCCGCATGTCTTCCCATTCCTGCCGCTTCGGTATTTAATTTGATAATATCGATACTTATTTTTTCTCGGTCGATAAAGATCGTCCGCTCGATGCCTCTGCTCCAAGCTTCTATACCGAGTCCGCCGGTGCCTGCGAATAAATCAAGCGCTAGTCCACCGTCGAAAAACGGTCCAATCATACTAAATATCGCTTCCTTCACCTTATCGGTCGTAGGTCGCGTATTCATACCTGGTACCGCCTTTAGCGTGCGGCCTTTTGCCGCTCCCGCAATGACTCTCACTGCATATTGCTCCCTTCCTCTACTGTCGATGCCTATCGTACCACACTTTCCCTTGGATTATAAAGGCACCTGAAAGCTGCTTGTGAAGGGGCAATAATTATTTTTTACCGCAAAATGTATAATCCCCCACAAAGCGGACAAAATAAAATCATCGGCGTCGGAAGATGCCGTAGACAACCGCGGAGAAGACTTACGTTTCCCCATAAGCTCTTCGTCCGGTTTCTCCTCTCCCATGAAAGGACGCTCAGAAATGAGCGTCCGATTTTTTTGTATAAACCTTTATTTATAAGGCTTCTTACAAACCAAACAAGCGATTTCAAATTAGTTGTCCACCGATTGTCCACCAAATTTCAAAAAGCGCACCAGCTTGTATCGTAGGAGCAAAAAATCCCGTATAAAGTTTTTACTCTCTATGCGATCTGCATAATAACAAGATGTGCGGAATCAGACCTGGTTCCTCCAGCTAATGGAGTGATTGTAAGTGCCGTGGAATTACCTGCAGGATTTCGAACTGTGAGTACTGAATTAATGACTGTTGTTTGTACAAGCGCCATTCCTACTATCTGAGAAGTTCCTGTTGCACGTCCGACAACCGTATAAGCTAAGTCAGCGCCATTTAGTGTTAAGAGTAATTGACCTGCTTCATTTGCATTTACCTGAAACAAAACCTGATATGTGCCAATTGCAGCCAGGTTAAATGAGCTCGCATTTATACGGGTTATCGCAGTCCCACTAATTGGACCATCTTGCGGAAAACTTACGTCCGTATTGGGAGCAACAGTTGCTGCATTATCAGGAGGCATCAAGGCAAAGAAATCTGCAAAGCCTATTACTCCACCTGCCGGCCCTACAGGTCCCGCTGGACCAGCTGGTCCAGTTGCTCCTGTTAGACCCGTCACTCCAGCTGCGCCAATTGCTCCTGCAAGGCCCGCCAATCCTTGGGGTCCAAGCGCGCCAATCGCTCCTGCAAGGCCTGCTGCTCCTTGGGGTCCAAGTGCTCCTGCAAGTCCTTCAGGTCCTAGTGAACCGATCGCTCCTACAAGGCCTGCTACTCCTTGGGGTCCAAGTGCTCCTGCTAATCCTTCAGGTCCTAGTGAACCGATCGCTCCTACAAGGCCTGCTACTCCTTGGGGTCCAAGTGCTCCTGCTAATCCTTCAGGTCCAAGTGCGCCGATTGCTCCCACAAGTCCTGTTAATCCTTGGGGTCCAAGTGCTCCAGCAAGTCCTTGAGGCCCCGCCTCTACAATTGCTTCAGCAAGTCCACTTAAAAATTGCTGTCCGCTAAGCGGGGGACACTTTATACAAATATGCTTTTTATGCGGATGACGTTTCTTTTTCTTTCCTTTTGGATGGCATACAATAATGGGTTTCCTTTTGCACCGTTTTTTTGTATCGGGACAACTCAACCATGACACCTCCTATAAAGATTGTACAGTGTACGTGAGTTGTTTTTCTTCAGCATGGACTAATAGCTAACTATTGGCTAGACTAGAAACTATTTATAGAAAAATGGGTTAATGATAGGGAGGTTCATTTGTAAGTAACCTGTCCGTTACTTCAACAAAAATGGCAACTGACCATCTGGATCAGCTGCCATTTTTGTTGTTCTCAACTAACGCTTCCCGATAGTTCAACAAGTTAATCCTGTCTAAAAGGTCTAATTGGTGCGAAATAAGCTAGTAATTTGGGTGTTTGCGAAGTTCCTTTATATTCAGTTTAACCGAAAGTGAAGTTCCATCCGTACAAGCAGCCATTCCGACCACTTGTCCCTTATATAAAGCCATATAAAATTGGTCCAAAACGAATATATGAACGAACGCTGCAGCAATTCTTTTCGGATCCTTCGAGAAGTACCCAAGCCACTGTGTGAATCCCTCAGCGAATATTTCAGATATTCCTCGCCTCACATCAAATTCAGCTTGATCTGCTCTAACCACGTTAATCATGACATGGTCACTTCCTTTCCTTCAATAAAAACCACGTGGGTTATTACATTCATCTCCAGTTATCGAAAACTGCCCGTTCGTATTATGAGGTCACCAGATCTTTCTGGTCGACCTCTTTTTTGTATGGTCGTAAGATAGCGGTAGCCGGGGGTCCAACGTTTCTGCCCGTGGGACTTGGATCCCGAGAGCTATTAAGTTCATCCCCCCCTACTTGTTCAACCATGGTTAGGCTGGTTGGGACTTTGATCCCGTATCACATGCGATAGTGTGGAAGCTTAGCCACACTTGGAATCGTATAAAAAGCTCTCAACCCATTTGCGTTCACATACCACACGACTTGATTCTTAATAACAATAGGCTGACTATCAGACAACAGAAAATGATCAAGACTCTGAATTTCCCCCATCACATTGCCTTTCCCGTCTATATATACATATTTCAATCCGGATGGATTGCCTTCTTTAGTAAACTCCTGCCACATGACCATCAATTTGTCATCATTAATCTTGACCAGCTTTGGTATGGATGCGAACAACTCACTAGCAGTATAAGAGGCGAGCTTTACTGTTTTTACAGCGCTGGCTTGCATATTGTTCCGGGGAAGAAGTGTCAGAATGATATCTCTGCGATCCACAGGTAAACCTTTCATTTCGTATGACGTGTATTCAATCACCTTAGAATGATCGATCGTGTTCATAGCGGTAATATAATTGGAGGCAGACATCTCAAATCCGCCAATCGAAACCCCTGTCGTATTAGCACCTATGGCACCAGGAATTTTAAACAAATCCGTTTCTTCATAAGATGTCCCGTTCCCTTTATGTAAGACAATCGAGCGCGGGTAGGCGTCCCCATGGTCCAGAAGAACTTGTTCATTACCATCAAAAAGTACATATTGATCAAATGAATGACTAACGTGATTGCTTTGGAAGCGTCCAAGATTATTGATTACCTGCATCTTAGATGTATCAACAATAATGGTCAGCTGGGATTGATGATTTAACCCATCCTCTGTCGTATACCTTTCGCGGGAAGTGTGAAACACTAGCGTATCACCGTTTTCGGCCATTCTTCCAGCGGCAGCATTGAACGGAACCGTGGTAAAGCTCTCTCCACCTTTTACAGATACACTATCTATCCGATTAAAGCTCTTATCATAACGAACGATACGGATAACTTCCTTATTATCGTTTTCTTCATGGTTTTCTTGACCATAGGCGATATAATAACCTTTTGCACCGCTATAAAATCCACCGAATAACGGAAGCTCGTTATCGAACCTTTTTTGAGCAACAAGACGATATTGACTGTCATACGTTTCAACGGTGACTTTATTTTCTTTCTCTTCAATAACGCTGACTGTACCGTCATCATTAGGAGTAAGGTAAGATTTTATCGTTTCTTTCCATCTCGGATACCTAGATGAAACGGTATTGTCAGAGAAAGCAAATGCCGTTGTTACTCGATAGGAGTTGTCTGCTAGATTCGAAAACAGCTGTATCTCGTTCTCCACTCCGTTGAAGCTGACTTCAAAAGGGATTAACTTACCTAAATCTCTTAATTTGAAATAATTGCTTCCTTCCTTATTGTAAGCCTGAATAGGTACGGCTTTCCCGTCTACAAACAGCGTGGAGTCTGTCGGCTTGACCATGTAGTTCATATTAGATTGGAAAAATGGATCGTCATCAACTTTTGTAACGGAATATGATTTGCCCGTATGTATTTCCACCGCATTGTGCTCGCTGCTCCAGCTAACATCGAACTGACTAGGTGTACCTGAGAAAGCAGCGGCTAGATCACGAAGCTTGAAATAATTGCTCCCTTGAATCGTAAGGCCATCCAACTGGATAGGCTCTCCATTTAACTTGATCGAACTAATCAAACCCGTAGCTTTCATATAACTGTCAGCGGCATAAGTCGTTGTACCTGTAAAAGCTAAACATAAAACAAGAAATAAACTAACTATCTTCCTCACCTTAATACCCCCGATTAGATAAATCTTGTTTTCCAAATTTAACTATTCTATTTTTGCTACTAAAATCCTGTAATGTTACTCTATTTCCCCACTGCAAATTACACTAGTTTTGGTATATAGTTACATTACCAATTATTAGTTAGGAGGTTCATATACGGTTATGGATAACATCGGAAGCTATTTAATCCCCCTGCTTATCATCCTGTTCGTGATGTACAGACGCTTCAAACGGACAATTGGCTTTCAGCCTTTCCAGCCTCGCAGGTTGAGATTTCGAATTGGTCTTTTTAGTGTAATTGGAGTTCTTTTGCTTGCTACCGGGTATTCTCATCCAGCCATTTACCTATCCGATGCGTTAGGCATCGCCTGCGGTGCTGTCATTGCCTATTTTGCTATTAAACACAGTCGATTCGAGCTTCGTGACAACTCGCTATTTTATCGGACACATATCGGCATTGAGACGTTAGTGGTCCTATTATTCATCGGACGGGTTGCATTCAGGATTGTCGACATGGTCGGAAATGGCGGTCCAGTTGCTGTCAATCCTGCCATGACCAGTGATACTGCCGAGCTTCAGCATTACACGAATGATCCACTGACAGCGATCACTTTCTTCCTCTTGGTTGCCTACTACATAGGGTATTATACTTTTATTATTCGTCGGAGCGAGCAGCAAGTAATTGCTTGATTCCGTCAGTCAGCCATCAACCCACACCTCACCTACGTTGTGTGACATATGATACTCAGGGACGTACAAACCTCAGCAAGGGGTGAGCTTGGGCATGCCTGTGTATCGTATTATTGTCGATTTGTCGGACCGAATGCTTCATTTACTGGATGGAAATATCGTTGTACACTCCTACCCTGTTGGGATTGGACGAATGGTTACTCAAACACCAACCGGCGAATATAAGATTATTAATAAACAAGAGAATCCGGGCGGACCATTTGGCGTGTTATGGATGGGACTGTCCAAGCCGCATTACGGCATTCATGGAACCAATGATCCTTCCTCAATCGGAGGATACGTCTCCCATGGCTGTATAAGGATGTATAACGAAGATGTTCTCGCCTTATCCCCTCTAACGCCCGTTGGAACAAGAGTCACGATCCGGCCATGAAAAAAAGCGGCAATCTCCTCTTACGGGAGATCTGCCGCTTTTAACGTGACAGTCTGGGTGGCCTGCTCCCAAACGGCCTTTTTATTCAATACTGCAGCAAGATCCCTCACCGCTACATATCCTGTCGAGATATCCAATCGCGAATCAAGCTCCTGTCCGTTGACCGTTACCTTTCCTTTCTGCCAGTCAATAACGTCACCTAATGATTCACCTAGCGCCCGAGCAGCAACCCAGGTTGTCCCTGCATCATAATAACCAACAGCGATGACAAGTCCGTCCATAAGAATAGGAATTGTTGTCGAAGCTTTAAACATCGTGGTAGAGGCAGCTGAGGCAAAAGCATTGTCGTATTGCTTCAGTGAATATTGGTTGATCAGAGCAATTAATTTATTCGGGTAAGATGGATCTGTCGCATACTGGCTTACATAAAGCATATTGGCTTGCTGCTCTGGGGTAACAGCTGCCCGGACACGGAGATAACGGGAGGTTGCGAAGAGCAGATCTTGATCTTTCATAAAATGATACACGCTGCTATAAGCTCGGAAAGCTGCATTCATGCTTACATTCCTGCCATCAACAACCTCCCAGGTTCCTCTCACAACCGCATCTCCATGCCAGTAAGCATTGGGTTTGCCGCTGCCTACTTTAATTCCCCCTAGGTTATACCAAGGATGAACTACACCGCCTGTCTCCAGAATACATTGCGCAATCCGAAGAGATGGGAAAATCGTAGAACCCTCGCGCCTTACCTGCCATACCGTCGGGACAATTGCCGCTATAAATTGCGATCTTGTTAATGGTGTCATTCCTTTCTCCTCCTCTCCTAGCAAACAAAATACGGAATATACTAGTTTATGGAAGCACATTCCAGCGTGTAACGGCCTGCCACCAACTTGATGCAAAAAACTCCGTTAAGCCTAGGGTTGGCCTAACGGAGCGAATATTACAGCTTATAAAATTCTCGCGTATTATGTAACAGCTGCTCACGGACAATTTGTTCCGGAAGCTGTTTGATTGCTGCAATCTGAGCACATACATCATGAACAAATTCTGGCGTTGTAGCTCTTCCTTCATAAGGACCTTCGAACGGCCAAGGGCCATCTGTCTCCACCATCATTTGTTCTAACGGATAACGCTCTACCAGCTCTCTAATCTCATCCTCATACGCGACATCAGGTGTAATGGAGATATAATAACCGGAACGAATCATCCGCTCAACCGTTGCCGTATCTCCCTTAAACCAATGGAAATGGACCCGCTTCACCTGATGACGTTCCATGATGTCACAAGCTTTTGCTCCATCCTCATATACCGCATGCAAAACAATTGGCCGATCCAGCTCAGCCGCAAGTGCCGCAAAGCGATCCAGCAATACCAGATAAGGCTCTTCGTCGAAAGCCACTTCATCTGCTTCAGCAGTAGTACGGGAATAATACGGCAGGCCTACTTCACCGATTGCAAAAGATTCTCCTTCAGCATGCATCTCCCGAATCCAGGCAACCAGCTTATGCACTTCATCTTCTGATAGAATGGGCTGCTCTGGGTGAAAACCATACGCAGGATGTACCTTGCCGGGAAATTGCTTCGCAAGCCTTTCGTTCTCCTTACATGAGGTCAAATTCATCGACACCGCAATGACAGCTTCAATCCCCGCTTCAAATGCCCGTTGTAACATCGGAGCCCTGTCCACTTCTTCGTAGTGATCAAGATGAATATGGGCATCTATCGCCCGATAATGATTCCTCATTTCACTACCGCCTCCCCCTGATGTAGCAGCTCCTGAATCCGCTCCTTCAGCTCATTAAACTGCGGTTCTTTCCATAGCTGCGCCGGTCGTGGTCTGGCAAAAGGAACTTTTATTTCTTCTACAATCGTTGCTGGTGCAGCAGACAATACTAGAATACGATCCGATAACAACAGGGCTTCTTCAATGCTATGTGTCACGAATAGAACCGATCTTCTGTTCTCCTCCCACATCGCCATCAGCCACTGCTGCATCTGCTGTCTGGTCAGGGCATCCAGCGCGCCAAACGGCTCATCGAGCAGCATCAGAGGCTGTGGAGAGAGCAGAGCCCGCAGAAAAGATACACGCTGCTGCATGCCTCCAGACAATACATGCGGGTAAGCATCCGTATACTCCTGCAGGCCAATACGCTCCAGCCACTCCCGTGCCATTTTGACTGATTGCTTCTTCTCTATACCAGCAACTTGAACAGCAAGCTCAATATTGGCACTTACCGATCGCCAAGGCATTAAGGATGCTTGCTGTGGCATATACGAGATATGCCCGCGGCTGCCTGTCGTCTCTTTGCCACCGATCCATACTTCACCGGCTGTAGGCTTCTCAAGACCGCCAATCAATTGGAACAGTGTTGTCTTTCCACTGCCGGAAGGGCCAATAAGGGAGACGAACTCATTCTCTCCAACCGTTAAAGATATTCCATCCAATACGGTTTTCTTACCAGAATCAAATGCCTTTCGAATCCCCTTCAGCTCCAAAGCTGGAATTGTCATCCCTTCCTCTCTCCTTTCACCGGCCGCCACCTGATAACAAGCTTCTCCACCGCAGCCACAGCACCATATAGAACAAGACTGAGCAGCACGATCAGCAATACTGCAGCAAATACTCTTGCCGGCTCATAGCCTTTTGAGGATAGGATCATATAATGACCAAGTCCTTTATCTGCCCCAAGCCATTCGGCTACAATAGCGCTAAGAACAGCATACGACGCAGCGATTTTGAGTCCGGAAAATAAATGAGTAACCGCATTTGGCAGCTCTAACCGCAGGAATACTGTCCAATTACCCGCTCCTATCATACGCAAATAATTACGCAGCCCAAGATCCGTATCCTTAAAGCCGTTCAGCATAGCAACGGAGACAGGGAAGAAACAGACAATCCAGACCAGAATAAGCTTTGGCAGCACACCGTAACCAAGCCAGATTGTCAGAATCGGGCCGATCGCAATGACCGGCACATTCTGTGATACAACTAGCAGAGGATAAACGGCTCTTCGTACGAACGGAATAAGATGTAGGACAGCAGCAAGTATAAAGCCGGCCAGCGCACCGCCGGCAAATCCAATCAAAGCAAGCTGTACGGTTGCCGAAGCGTTATCTATTAGACGCGGCCAGCTGTCTATTATTTCTTTCCATATCGATAGTGGTGAAGGCAGCTGCCATTCCGGCACAAGTCCACCATTCACTGATAATTGCCAAACTGCAAGCAGGATGATGACTAATGCAGCAGAAGGCCAAATCGCTTTCAAGCTGCTCCAGCCTTTATTGCCCATCTGGATATTTCTCCAACAATCTTCCCATGGAAGCCCCGTTTGCCGGGTTGAAATAAATTTTCACCTGCGAGATTACCGAAGGGCAGCCCATCTCTGTCATTGCTTCATTCATCTTTTCTACAACCTGAAGCAAATTTGACAGTTCCCCTTCCATCGTCGTCTCTAGTGGTGCAACGCGATAGGGAACGCCGGAAGCTTTAATAATTTCAATTGCACGATCAACAAAAGGAATGACACTTTCCCCGTTAGGTGTAGTTGGTAAGATTTGAATGCTTACAAGCGCATTAGCCATGAATAGCTCCCCTTTTCCCTATTATCGTCCTGATTTCTCCTGCACTAACCTTAAGCCTTCGGCAAAAAGTCGTTCGTGAATGCTTTATCTGCATCAAGCTCCTGCTCGAGCAGCTTATGGTCGAACATCCATTGTGAGTAATTAACCCATACTTCCTTCTTCTGAATTCCCCATTGCGATGCATCATCCGTATATTTCGGGCTCAGCCACTTCTGGCTGGCACGAACTAAGTCTGCGTTCAAATCCGGCTCTGCTTTAATGAGAACTTCAGCAGCATCTTCAGGATGATCAATAGCATATTGATAACCTTGAGCAGCACCTGCAACAAATGCTTTTACAATTTCCGGTTTCTCTGCAATCATCTTCTCGCTTGTCTCAAGCAATGGTGTATAGTAATCCAGCTTGTCACTGTAATCGGTCAAATAAACCATGTTCAGCTTCTCGCCGCGAAGTTCTGCCTCCACGCCTGTCCAAGCATAATAAATCCATGCGAAATCAATATCCCGCTTCACCGCCGTGAAGAAATCAGTATCGCCAATGCTTAACATCTTAACCTTGGACACATCCGCATTCTCTTCCTGCATAAGCGAGCCAATAACGGCTTCTTCTACCGGTGCTCCCCAGCCGCCGTACGTTTTACCTTCGAACTTCTTCGGCGAGTCGATGCCCTTCGCTTGCGGCGAAGCAAAGCCGGATGTATTATGCTGGATAACCGCTGCAACCGATACAAGCGGCAGCCCGGCAATCCGCGCCATCGTTAACGATTCCTGATAGCCGACGCCAAATTCCGCTCCACCTGCTGCGACCATTTTATCCGCACCATCTTGGCCTGGTTGAATGATCTCAACATCAAGTCCTTGTTCTTTGAAATAACCCTTATCCCGTGCTACATAGAGGCCAGTATGATTCGTGTTAGGTGTCCAATCCAGAACGACCTTCACTTTCGTCAATGGCTGCTCACTTGCTGCCTTATCCGTTTCATTATTGTTCTTGTTGGATCCACAGCCTGCCAGCATAATAACAACAGCCAGCATGGAAGATAAGGCAACGATCCCCCTCGACTTTTTACTGCGATTACTTGTTTCCATCTTGCTCTCCCTCTCTCTTGTTTGCTTTGACGTTTGCAATGGCCTGACCACTCTCTGAACAATAAAAAAAAGTCCCCCGAATCCGGAGGACATACATTTCGTCAGCTTTATTACAGGTTTGCTCCATTCCACTTGCAATGGAAAACAGTCCTATATGACAAATTCCTACGCTGGCATTATCCAGATCAGGTATAAGGGTCGGAATTTTCGTCGGAATTCCCTCTCAGCAAGCCTCAACCAGCTCCCCGGAGCTATTCAATTACGTCAGTAAATCTCATTATACCCCTTCTCCCCGAAAAAGCCAGCTTCGATTTAGACAAAAGCCGCTTTTACAGCTAGTAGGTTGTTGTCCTTATAACCATTAGATTGTAATGAATAGAATATAGTCGAGTGCATATCCGCTATTAGCGAGAGGATTGAACCGGGGTGAAAAGACGACATAAGTCTAATAAAAAGCTAAAACGCACGAATAAAGCGAAGCCCAGGAAACGGAAAACAAATGGTCGGTCAAAAGCAGCAAGCCGACGTTCAGCTAAGCGGCAAGCAAGCAGGAAATCTCGGCGTTCACGCCGCTCTAATCGCAAAGTCCCAGCAAAGAACCTGCCAATAACACCTGCTGTTGAACCTCCGCTCCGAGAACCTGGTGTGAATATCGTAGGGTTCATTCATGCTGAGATGGGAATCGGTGAATCCTCCCGGCTTGCAGCAAAAGCGGTGGACACAGCCTCAATTCCGTTTGGCGTCATTAATTTCCCACTAGCGGTTGCTTCAAGAATGTCCGACTACAGCTGGTCGCATAAGCTGCTGGAGAAAGCCCGCTATAATACGAATATATTCCATATGAATGCCGACTTCATGCGTCCAGCCTTTGAGCATTTTGGCGACGAATTATTCAGAAATCGATATAACATCGGCTATTGGCACTGGGAGCTTCCAGAGTTTCCGGATGAACATATGGAAGGGTTCAATCATGTCAATGAGGTATGGGTTTGCAGCAAGTTCGTTGCAACCTCAATTTCCAAACGGTCGAGTGTACCCGTCATTACGATTCCTCATTGTATCCAGGTGCAAGTAGCGCCGCATGTTAATCGTTCCACCTTTGGTCTGCCGGAGAACCGTTTCCTGTTTCTCATGATGTACGATGTACAAAGCTCAACGCTCCGTAAAAATCCCGAGGCTGTCATTGAAGCTTTTAAACTGGCCTTTGAGAAGAACGATTCGCGGGTCGGCCTTGTGCTAAAAGTAAATAACGCGGATTTCCGGCCAAACGAGCTTGTCGAGCTGAGGAAATCACTCGCGGAACGAAGCAATATGTATTTGATCGACAAAGGGTTGTCGAGGTATGAGGTCAATGCGTTGCTGCAATGCACCGACTGTTACGTCTCCCTGCATCGAGCCGAAGGCTTTGGCCTTGGCCTCGCTGAAGCTATGTATTTAGGTAAACCGGTTATTGCAACAAACTGGTCAGGAAATACGGAATTTATGAACTCCAATAATTCCTGTCCTGTCTCCTTCCAGCTCACCAATATCGGTCAGGACTGGGGACCATACAAAAGCCATCAAATCTGGGCAGAACCTAATATTCGGCATGCAGCGGATTATATGCAGCGGCTTGTTACCGATACACGCTGGCGCGAGAGCATTGCAGCAAGCGGAATGCGGACGATCCATAATGAATTTTCGCCGGCGGTTATCGGACAAAGAATTAAAAACAGGCTCAAAGAGCTGCATTTAATCTGACGCAAAACGAGGCTTAGGCCCGGTCGCGGCATTACGCCTCATACTGGGACTAAGCCTCTATTAAGCCAGTTCTGTCCGCCAATAACGCAATAAGTCCTCCAGCGACTGCTCGAAAGAAATTTCAGGCTTCCATCCGGTTTGCTTGTGAAACTTGGAGTAGTCGCCAACCAACACCTTTACATCAGATGGTCTAAGTCTGGATTTGTCTTCTTCAATCGTAATTGTCGCTGTACTATACCCAAGCAGCGTCTGCAGCACTTCACGAATCTCATGGCATTGACCAGATGCGATATTATAAATTTCTCCGGCCTCACAGTATTGAAGCGCCATACGATAGGCTCTGACCACATCTCTGACATCAGTGAAATCCCGCTGAGCATCCAAATTACCCACATAGAGAACAGGCGGCTTTAAACCCATCTCGATTTCTACAATCTGCTTAGCAAAATTAGAAGTTACGAACTGCTCCCCTCTTCTTGGTCCTGTATGGTTGAAGGTTCGAGTCCGGATAATATGCTGGCCGAAGGTTTTGTAATATTGATAGCCCAAATAGTTTTGAGCAATTTTGCTCACCGCATAAGGGCTTATGGGACGCAGCGGATTTGTCTCCTTAACCGGTACTTCATCCTCTTCTACCTGCCCGTACTCTTCACTCGAGCAGGCAATCAGCACTTTCGAGGATAAACCCAGCTTTCTAACCGCTTCCAGCAGATGAATCTGTCCTAATATATTATTGATCATCGTCTCTGCCGGAGAGTCCCAGGATACAGGTACAAAGCTTTGAGCGGCTAAATGATAGATCAAATCCGGCCGAACCTCTATCATCATCTGTTCTACCGCCTGCGGATCTCTTAACTCGCACTCATACAGGTGTATATCCGGCAGCAGATGGCGAATATGTTGCAGCGTACTATGATTCCGTATCGTACCCGCCACTTCAATCTGCTGCTCAAGCAGATGTTCTGCAAGATGACTTCCTACAAAGCCGTTTATTCCTGTAATAAGTGCTTTCATGTTTGCCGGCCTTCTTGATCCGTATCGAGGGCAGCAATGGCATTCTTAACACTTTGTTCATCTGATTTGCGGCAAATAAGCAAGCCTTCCGCTGTTGATACAATAATTAAATCCTCTACGCCAATCGTGACAATTCGCTGCTGCTCTGTATAGATAATACTGTTGCGGGTGGCGAATGGATAAATCTGACCAAGCATCAAATTTCCGTCTCCATCTGTGCTAAAGATTCGTTCCAATGATGTCCATGTGCCAACATCATCCCAAATGAATTCAATCGGAATCGTATACAAACGATCCAGCTTTTCTACCAAGGCATAATCAATAGAGAGCTTCGGCAGCTTAGAATAAGATAATCGGAATTCCTCTTCCTTAAGATCAAAGATAGACCACATCTGCGGTTGAAACTTCATCATATAGGAAGCGATTGTTGAAGGCTTCCATATAAATATACCGCTGTTCCAATACATATTTGGCAGCTCGATTAGTTTCTCTGCTTTTTCTTTCGTTGGTTTCTCAATAAAAGCTTTTACTGCTTTCACGCGTTCCCCATATTTACTGGAATATTCATCGCTTTCTATCGTTTCAATATAGCCATACCCTGTTTCCGCGCGTGTTGGGACGATGCCAAGCGTCACTACGACTCCGTCCGTCTTGGCTGCATGTTCCGCTGCCCTCAGTGCTTCCATTAATTCCTCTGTCTCTGGAATATACTGATCAGATGGAGCTGTTACTAGTACATCATCCCGCTCCAGACGTAAGAAAAAGCTGGCTGTGAGCGCAATACACGGGGCCGTATCTCGTTGATCCGGTTCTATAATAATACGATTGTCTGCAAGCTCAGGCAGCTGTTCCTTTACGATTGGCAAATAATTCTCACTTACGGCAACATAAACATCCTCTTCAGGCAAGCAGGTACGGAAGCGCGCATAGGTCTGTTGAAGCATGGTAGCCTCTTCTGAGGCTAATGTTAGAAACTGCTTCGGTTTCGTTACTGTACTTCTGGGCCAGAAGCGAGTCCCTTTTCCACCCGCCATTATGACTGCAATCATCGTTGTTCACCTCGAAACGGTAAATCTCCTTCTATTGAATATTCTCGCGTATTCAAGCCGGAGCTCCTTTCATAACCGGTGCCGGATTGGTAAGTTACATATCTATAACCTATGCTTTAATAGAGTAATCCTAATGGACGAATAGCCAAACCCTACAGAAATAAGGCATTTGACTCCGCCCAACTATTGGAATGAAAAGCAAATCTCAAAAACGGGCGTTTGTTCACGGCGTATACCGTCTTCTCTATGAATCTCTCTACATAAGATGTGGTATATCAATTGAAAGGAGAGGATTAAATATGGGAGAAACAGGTTTGACAGGTCTTACTGGTCTGACTGGTCTAACAGGTCTTACTGGCCAAACAGGCCCTACTGGCCCTACTGGCCCTACAGGTGCTACAGGTGCTACAGGTTTGACAGGTCTGACAGGTCCTGCTGGTCCAGGAGCTGCGGTTTTTGGTACTAACGGTGCAGTAGTTCCACTTGGTCCAATAGGAATTATTGGTACAGTAATTCCACCAGTGGAGGTTGTTGCAACACCAGTTACAATCACTTCAGCTGCAGCCAACAAAGTGAAAATTGACGGCGTTGTTGATGTCTTGATTTCGGGTACAATTCTTGCTATTTTGATCAACCCTACGATTACAGTTGATCTGCTTCGTGATGGTATTGTAGTAGCATCGGTTACAAGCACGACTTTCGCTACTGTAGCATTGGCAACAGCTCTTGACCTCGAGGTAGTGATTCCGATCACTTACTTCGATACACTTACAGTTGGAGCACATGAATACACGCTTGAAGTAGCAGTTAACTCGTTATCGGTCGCACTCACTGGTGTTCTTGCATCGGTTGAATACTCCTCGCTTACAGCTTCGATCGGCGTCTAACTAACCCAAACAGCCTTACCCTTGCAAAAGGGAAGGCTGTTCCTCCTACATATCTGCTATTCTGTAATCGGTGCTTCACCCTTCACGATCGCATTCGCCATATGGCCGAAATCAATCGCAACCTTCCCTGTCAGCCTAGCCAGTTCTTCAGTAATAAGCACCGCAGCAATTCCCGCAGAGACAAGGGCCATATCGAAATCATAATGCCTTGCTAGTTCAACGATTCTCGCAGCATCCCGCGCGCCATTCACAGGTGTTATCATCCCTGCAATAGCTATACCATACCCGGTAAGCACAGCGGAAAGCGGTTCTGCCATATTCCCAATGACCAGAACACGCCTGTTTCGTAAAATACGCATTAAGTATCCGGCTTGGCATAAGCCATAATTAATAAGAGAGTCGGTCCATTGTCGCTCTGCAAATGGAATACCATAAGCCCGAAAGACAGGGGAAACAAGCGGCTGATAATTCGGCATTCTTGTTCTTGGAATCCCAACAATATCTGCCCTTAAGACAGCTTCAGCCAAGCGGTCTCTAATGTCCAGATCCGGCACCTTCACACCGGCGTAATCTAGAAATTTGCCTTCACGCCTTACTGTCTCTACCGGCATAACGATCTCTTGAGCTAATGTAAGCAGCTCTCCATCCCCTAATCGAACAAGGGATAGAGGCTGCTGTTCATCGAGTGCATGGATGATCTGATCTCCAACCTGCTCCACGGTTAACAACGGAAGTGAATGTTCCCGATACATGCTTATACCAGCGGCAATGATTTGTTCCACCGTTACTTCTGGAAGCATCTGATCCGGGGGAAGCATCTGATCAATAATCGCCTCCCCGCCTGCATATCTCCCCTCTTGATAACCTTTTGCGAAGCCTGCCTGGAAATCATGGCTGGTATCCAGCTGCAATTGATCCGTCTCGACTTCCTTTACGAGATCCGGAGTAACGGGGACTGCTTCAATAGGAATCACGGGAGCCGGTAACAGAGGTACGCTTTTTTTAATTCGGCGCTTTCTTGTACGCCGTTTTTTCGGCTTCCGTAGTCTGCCTGCTATTTGCCGCTTACGAGACGTCCGTATTCGCATGATGTTCCCCCTTGATGTCCTCTCCTGCTAATTCGACAGGATCTGCTCCCCATTTGTCTATGAACAATTGCCGGTTTCGTGCCAGCAGCGTCTCGAGCACTTCCTGATCATACTGCTTAAAGGATGCGCTCCCATGATGGTAGACGAATACATCCTTAGCCATAACAACCTCATATCCAGCATGCCGGACCCGCAGGCAATAATCATCATCTTCAAAATGTCCTGGCGAGAACCGTTCATCGAGCATGCCGATCCGCTTTAACATCTCTCGGGAGAACATCATGCAAAAACCGATAATCCGGTTCACTGGTTCCCATTTCATATCCTGCTCTTTACGCAGCCCTGCAGCAAATTCGTCATATCGGCCTTCCATCTTAATCTGCTGTTTGCCGCTAGCATAATTCGTCATAGGTCCAATAATCCCGATATGAGGATCAGCTTTATACGTCCTATGCATTCTTGTCAGCCACTCTGGAGTAACAAGAACATCATTATTAAGAAGCAGCAACCATTCCCCTCGTGCCAGCCTTAACCCCCAATTACAAGCGGTTGGAAAGCCCGTATTGAGTGGCAGGGAGATGGTTATAATGTGCTGCTGCTTTAAGAATTCGAGCGTCCCATCGGTTGAACCATTATCAATAACAATAAGCTCATAATCTTCCTGCGTATGCTTCCGAATAGATTCGACTGTCCGACGGAGAAGAGAAAGTGAATTATAGGTGGGGATGATTATACTTGTCAGCACCTGTCACACGATCCCTTCTACGCAAATAATCGACATACTTCAGTCGAGGGTTCCCCTCCTGCATCGCCCAGCCAAGCGCTTCCAGATGATCGCCCATAATCAGCTTAGAGATTGGATTACTAATGCCAATATTCTCTCTCCTATGCCGATTTGCCCGGAAGACATTCACACTGCCGCCTGTACCTACACGTAGTCCCTTCTTCAAGGCAATCGCTTGAGCTTTAGGAGGAACGGCCAGATTGGCGGAGCCAATCGTCTCAATTGCTCTACGGGTCAAGGCATGAGGAACGGCTGTCATTGAGTTCATGAATAGATCATGACGATGATTTGAACGATTCAGGAAATTCTTCAGAATCGTCACCTCATCCCAATCCGAGAACTTGCCCACATAACGAGAGAGATCATTCAGGGCAACATCGACACCACGATTTGCTGCCATAACAAAGGAAACAAGCTGATCAGCTGATACCGGTATATCCGCATCTACGAAGAGTACAATATCTGCGGTTGTTACCTTTGCTCCAATTGCTCTTCCCACATCATGACCCAGCGCTTCGTTGAAATGGAGAATAATTGCCTTTTCACTTGATCTTGCCATCTGAAAGCTCGAATCCGTTGACCCGTTCACAACAACTATAATTTCGTGAAGCGGCATCCGTTCCAGCTCCTGAATAGCCGAAGCAATGGATTGCTCCTCATTCATCGCCATCACGACTGCTGCAACCTTCTTATTAGAGGGAAGCAGTACCCAATCTGGCTTCCAATCATCAGGCTTTGTTGAAAAATAACCATCTATGAAAGCTTTCATCGACGCAAGATACTTCATTCCTGAACCTATTTTTTTGGCTTCTCTCAACCACAGTTGTTGAACATGCTGCTGTAGATCTACCCCGTCTGCCAGTGGAAAGTCACGTGCAGCTCTTCTTCCAAGCGTCCAGGCTATCGTGGTGCCAGGATGCTTAGCTCCCTGAATCGACTGGGATCTCTTGGCACCCTGCCTCGATGAGCGCTTGCGCCTCGGACTGGTTACCCTTTTTGTTTTTGTTACTTTCTTGTTCCTCGCGAGGCTTCTCACAGCTTACACCTCGTTATCCATAATGTAGTCATTCTATGATTACGAGCCACTAGGTATATTACATCTACTTCTGACATTGTATGTACGGACAATAGGTTCGTAACGGCTTATGTACGGCAACCCGCTCCATAAATGTGTTTTTCAACTTGCACGTTTGTCCCTGACCTCTCTCAACATTCTCACATAAAATATTTCAATTCTTGTGCTTCTATAACGATAGATGGGGAGTTGACATATGGATTGGAAGTTTTATAGGCCTGCGTTCGTTGCGGACAAAGCACCGGAAATGCCGGCAGGGATGATGACAGAAGGTGCATGGTCGGGCCATCGCCGCTTCGCTTATGACCTTGTTCGATTTGCCAAACCTAAAGTAATGGTAGAGCTCGGAACCTTGTACGGGACCTCATTCTTCAGTTTTTGTCAGGCGATTCAAGACGGCGGATTGTCAACAGCATGTTTTGCAGTCGATACGTGGCAGGGCGATCCTCATACCGGCATGTATGGTCAAATAAATGATGGAATCTATTCTGCAATCCAGTCTTTTAAAAACAGAGAGTTCCCAAATACGGGTACACTGCTGCGCAAAACCTTCGATGAAGCGCTCCCGCTCTTCCCTAACCAAACAATCGATATCTTGCATATCGACGGCTATCATGCTTACGAGTCGGTGCTCCACGATTATACGAGTTGGCTGCCCAAGCTTGCGCCAAATGGGATTGTATTGTTCCATGATACATCAGTGAAAGTGATGAATTTTGGTGTTCATCTTTTATGGGATCAGCTCAGTGCCATTTATCCGAGCATGCGTTTTCAGCACTCGAATGGCTTAGGTGTACTTTTCCCGAAAGGCGTAACGGCGGAATTCCAGGATGTTCTAGCCCAGCAGCATAAGCTCATACTCCGTTATTCAAGAGGGTAAACAATGACATATACCATACCAACCGAGAAGAAGAAGACGATAGATTGGGTGAAGAGCCTCTCGCTGTCAGAAGACGTATATAACGACATGTATAAAGTGATTTATCCTGCACAAAGCATTACTTTACCAGCACCAAAAAGCGTGGACCAACATCGATGGGTGACAGCCTGCCACTACGATGAAGCGTTTGTCGTCTGTATTCCGGAAGGCCGTCTAATGACAAGTCATTGTTATGTGGTTACTCCAGACAACATAAGGCTCTCTGATCTGGAGCTTACGGATCCCGGTTACGAGAAGATGACTTTGCCGGAACCTGAGTATTATCGGGAAACGGTCGCTTCGTTATTTTGGGGTTGGAATTTCCCGAATCCGGTCAGTCATGGGACACATACGGTGTTCGGTCATTGGTTCTTTGATATTCTCCCGCGCATCCATCTGCTGGAGAACAGCGGTATTGCCGTTGATAAATATGTGCTCCCCAAATTGACCTATGACTTTCAATTCGAATCGTTGAAGCTCTTGGGAATTCCGCTCCGCAAGATTATTCAAGTTAATAAACCGGATTTCCACCTGACCGCGAAGAAGCTTATCGTATCTGCCGTACCTTTAATCATCGGCAAATGTCCCCCATGGGCCTCTTATTTTATCGCTGAAAAGATGAAATATAGCCGAAAGATAAACAAACAAAAAGGTTATGAACGGATTTATATTACCCGTGAGGATGCTTCAGCACGCTATGTGGTTAATGAAGAAGAAGTCCTTCGTTATTTGAAAACGAAAGGTTTCAGGAAAATAGTGCTTACTCCGATGTCCACAGAGGAAAAAATTGAAGTTTTCTCCTCCGCCAAAGTGATTGTCGCCCCCTTTGGGAGCGGCAGCATCAACGTTGCCTTTTGTGAACCAGGCGCATCCTTAATCGAGCTTTCACCCGTATCTTTTGTTGACAACTATTTCTGGAAACTATGCTGTCACGCCGGGATGGATTATTACGAGCTTATATGCAAAGTCGAACCCAAAGCTCATGTTGGTGCTGACAACATCATTGTCGATCTTGGGAAGCTGGATCATTACATGCGGCTTAATGGCATTATTGATGCCAATTGAGACCCTAAAATACAGGAGGATACAGAATGAATATCCTGATTTGGTCTAATCAATTCTCCATTGGCGGCGGAATGAGACTGCTATTCAACTTGACGGCAGCTATTGCCCGCCAGCCTGGGGTAGAACGAGTTAGACTGGTAGTCGCTCCTAATTCGCAGCTTCGTAATTATGTGGAGCTCCAAAAAATCGGTAATATTGAGATTTGCTACAATATTTTCCCTATCAACCATCCCGAGTGCAGTCACTTACTTGCAAATATGAACGTAGTTTACTTTTTCTGGCCTCATACGGAGCAATTTCAAGCCATCGACCGGCCAACGGTCTGTACCTTTCACGACACAACGATCTTTGACTTCGTACCACCCTTCATGAAAGGCGATGAGTTATCGTTTCACTGGAGACTGTCTAAGAAATGGATTGATCATACTTCATCGGTTGTCGTATCGTCGGAGCATGTCAAAAACAGGTTGATTGCACATTTCGGCAATCGTTCTGAGCTTGCTTATGTGATTCCGCATGCGATAACCCCAATCGCTAACACGTATAGTCGGAGGGTCTCTCCAGAACTTGCTTCGAGAATTCCTTCCGACTATATCATCTATCCGTCGAACACTTCACCGCATAAAAACCACAATAATCTATTAATGGGATTCGCCAAGTCAAAGGCCAAAAGAAAATACCCGTTAGTCTTAACCGGGTACTTGACAGACAAAATGCGTATTCCATTCCCTGACAGCACTTCAGAAGTGAACTGGATCCCTACGCTTGTATCTACAATGAAACGGACAGGGCTTAGGCTGGACCGGCAAGTGTATCCTCTAGGTTTTGTTGGTGATCACGACATCCCGGCATTGATTAAAAATGCAAAAGCACTTATTATGCCAAGTCTTTCAGAAGGCGGAGGAAGCTATCCGGTTGAAGAGGCATTACGTCTAGGCACGCCAGTGCTATGCTCGGATATTCCCGTCATGCGGGAGCATCTGTCCAGACACAGCGCCAAGATCGCTTGGTTCGATCCGCATAACCCGGATTCCATTGCTGATGCCCTCGACCGTTTGTTTGATGACTATGACAGCTATAAATTTTCCGCCCTCCATGGGGTCCATGATGCTACACAAACCTGGGACGATATCGCCAAACAATATATCGAAGTATTCCGTATCACCTTCTGGCGCTACTACGGTAAGATTTTGTACTAATCGTTAGCTGATACGTCCAATAATAGCTGCGTAATCAGCAGCAACATCCGCCCAGCTCCTTTGCAGAAGACCGCCGGAAGCGGCCTTCTGCTGAGGAACAACCGACTTCCCTTCCATATATAATCTGGCGATTGCACCAGACATCTCGATCGGATTCAGCGGATCAAACGTTGCAAAGCTGCTCATATCCGGAATAACCTCTTGAACGACTGACAGCCTTCCGAAGGAGACTGGCGTATCCATGAGCAGTGATTCTACGATCGGGAACGGACAGCTGCCTTCGAACAAGGTTGGAACAATGACACCATTTGCATATTTGTACAAAGACGGTAAATCCGCTGATGGGATACGTCCCATAAAGATGATGGATGACCGTGTTTGAGCATCTCCAATAACGTTAAGTGCAGCCGTTATTTCCTGCTGCCTAGGACGATTGTTCAAATCATCGGTAAATACAAGCTTTAATCCGGATGCTCTGCCAAGATCAGTCAGACGGAACCGGTGGAAGGCATCGATTAAGCGCTCATGATTTTTATGAAGGCGAATAACCGAAGGAAAGGTAAGATACGGGCCAAACAGATTATATTTGGATCTGAATTCGAGTTCCGTCCTGCTTCCGAAGGACGTATATTCCTCATGAGGTGCAGCAAAACGGACCACTTCCGTCTGATGAACGGGAAGGCTGAGGAACGACAGTCCTTCATGATTGCGGATATATTCAGAATCAAATACAACAATTGCTGCATTCTTCGTAATCTTTTCGGCTAAGGAATGGATGTATTGATAATGGTCCATATCTTTCGCATACAGATTCGGGAAATGCAAGTACACCAGATCATGCAGACAAACGATATAAGGCCTTTGCAAATATTGGGCTAGCCCCATTCCGACATACGGTACGATCCACACATCAGCAGGAACAGTCTGATTAATAGTCTCCATACTATCCGAATGGTAAAGGCGAATACGATCGGAATATACTGCTCTCAAGCCAGAGAAGATCGTTTCTGTCTCCCGATAATTGGCTTCCGTTGTTGCGACATGCAGTGTATAGCTATTCTCCAGCGCTAAAAGCCCTTCAGTCAATCGTACAATAAATCGGCCAATTCCTTCGCCATCCATGGCGATTTGTGATCCGAAGCATAGGAAGATACCGATATTCTTATTGCCATTTTTTCCTCCTGCAGCAGTCCTTGGCATTGGCATGTTTGCTGCTCTCAGTAAGCTTTGTACTTCCTCCGTTACCAATAATCTTGCGAGTAATCCGTGTCTTGGCATACCTTGATTAACGGCCATGAGCTCATAATTTACTCGTGCTGCATCCGGCTCCCGATATAGCAGCTGCGCATAAATACCATGAATGTAATCAAGTGTATGAGCTGGGTACAAAGATTGAATGATAAAGGCCGCAGTATTCCGATCTCCGGAAGGCTGCCTCATAAAGATTTGTTCTGCTTCGCTGCTTTGAACCAAGGAAGCTGCCATGGATACTCTTGGCATGCCGGATTCAAGCCTCTGTTTATGATCATAAAAACCATTGGCATCCGGTTCACGCTGTAAGATCTGACGATACATCTCCCAGATGAAGTCTTCGTTATCCAGTCTGAATATAAAATGGAACCACTCGATAATACGGCTTCCTTCCAGCAGACTTCCCCGTACTCTCGTGTTATTTGCTCGTAACCGCGCTATATCTTCCGCCGGTATAGTGACGACATGAGGATCTGGTGTCTGGGCTTCTAAGGCCGCTCCCGACTTTTTCTTCCTTCTGCCTGTTTTCTTGCCGCGTAGTCGTCTTTTCCCTTTTCTTCTGGACAGCTTTTTGGGCTTTCCACTTTTCCGTCGTTTACTTCGTGCCAGTCGGCTTCGTGTGCTGCGTTTTAACGATTTCCGTTTCTTTTTGCGCTTCATTGGCCTGGCCTCCCATCACTCTACTTCTTTAGATAGAGTATTGTCACGGTTAGAAAAAGAAACGGCATCAGCCCTAGCCCTCTAGGGATTTCAACCATATTTGCTGAATTAGACGCCTGTCTAGCCGGAATTGAGGCATTTTCATACCGTTTGAATATGATGTGAGTAGTGCGTAAAGGAGTCGATTGTTTTGTTTCACCATGCCTTGCCGAACAAAACTGTAATTATTGGTGCAGGCGGACACGCCAAAGTCATTGTAGATATCCTGCGCAGTGATCCCCATGTTGAATTGATTGGATGCATCGGCCGTGATCCTCATGCCAAAGTCCTTGGCTTGCCTGTCATTGGTGGTGACGATATTCTCCCGGAACTGCTTGAACAAGGAATTCACCATGCTTTTGTTGCGATTGGGGACAATGCCAAACGACATGCCCTTTCACTGCATCTAGAGAACCTCGGATTTGAGCTTATTAACGCCATAAGCCCGCGTGCTTATTTGGCTTCCCATGTCACGCTTGGCAAAGGGGTCGCTGTCATGCCAGGCAGTGTTATCGAGCCGGATACCCGGATTGGCTCTTATACCATCATTAATACGGGAGCGACCGTCGATCATGATGGCAATATCGGCATAGCCTGCCATATCGCACCTGGCTGTCATCTGTCAGGAAACGTCACCGTCGGCGACGAATCATTTCTTGGCACAGGAGTTTCTGTTATTGACGGCATGCACATTGGTGAAGGTTGTATGATCGGGGCTGGAGCAACGGTCATTCGTCCGATTCCATCCTATTCACTGGCCGTAGGAGTGCCGGCAACTGTCAAACGGACTTTACTTATTGAAAAGGAACGTGGAGGGAGGCATAATTGATGGACAACAAGTTTTATCCTGTTGCCGTTCCCGTGTTTAACGGAAATGAGAAAAAATATGTGATGGATTGTATCGATTCTACTTGGATTTCTTCAGCCGGAAAATATATTAATGCGTTCGAAGAAAATTTCGCCGCCTATTGCGGTACCAAATATGCCATTTCCTGCAGTAACGGAACAACCGCACTTCATCTTGCGCTGCTGGCGTTTGGTGTTGGACCAGGTGATGAAGTGATTGTTCCAACCGTCACCTTCATCGCTACCGCTAATGCGGTTGTATACTGCGGGGCAACACCTGTCTTCATCGATTGCGAGCCGGAGACCTGGAACCTGGATCCGGAGAAGCTGGAAGGTCTCATTACGCCGCGCACGAAAGGAATAATTCCCGTTCATCTCTATGGTCACCCAGCCGATATGGATGTGGTCACAAGCATCGCTCGCAAGCATGGCTTGTTTGTTCTGGAGGATGCCGCTGAGGCACTTGGTGCAGAGTATAAAGGGAAACGAACCGGCTCACTTGGAGATATCGCGACCTTCAGCCTCTTCGGCAACAAAATCATTACAACCGGAGAAGGCGGCATGATTACGACAGACGATGAACAACTGGCAAACAAGATGCGCACTCTACGCGGCCAAGGTATTGATCCAGTTCGTAAATATTGGTTCCCGGTGGTAGGTTACAACTACCGTCTGACGAATCTGCAGGCAGCTGTTGGCTGCGCTCAACTGGAGATGGTAGATTGGCATGTCGGCGAACGTAAGAGAGTCGCTGCACTCTACCACAAGTATCTGAAGGATGAACCATCCATCACATTGCCCGTTGAGAAGCTATGGGCGAAGAACGTTTATTGGATGTTCAGTGTTCTCCTTAATGATGCCGACGAAGAACGGCGCAATGAAGTAATGGCGCAGCTCAAGGACGACGGCATTGAGACTCGGCCATTCTTTTACCCGATGCATGTTCTTCCCCCTTATCTTGGCATGCAGCCGCATGAGCAGTTCCCTGTCGCGAATCGCATCGCTGCACAAGGCTTTAACGTTCCGACCTACGGAGGACTGACAGAGCAGGATATCGAGCATATTTGTGATCGGATTAAAGCGCGGGTACGCGGTTAGTTATAGATGAAAATGAAGAAAGCCCATTTCCTGTCCATGAGGTCAGGAGATGGGCTTTTTGGGGTTTAGAAAAAATAGCAACTCTTCTAGTCTTGTAGTGAGATGGATAGTTGCTACTCTAGCATATTTAGTGAAGTATTGGCGGGAAAGCTCACTATTAGTGAGGCTTTTCGCCGTATAATTCGTTATTGGAGCTGCAAATTAATGAATAGTGTACTCACAAACCCTCCTCATCAAACTATCCACAATCCCCTTCCTTGCCCAAGTCCCACTCCCTCCTGCCATTACAGCGCATAAGTAAACTCCTGTTCGCCGAATGGCATTTGTTATTTAATAATGATAATCATTATCACATACCAAATTATAGAGAAAGTTCATCTATTCGGCAAGAGGGAAGTGAAAAATAGTCGTATCGAACGATGGGATGAAACCACTGCTAGACAAGCGTCATTAACGAACAGCGGTCTCTGGAAATCAATTCCGGCTGTAAAAGAAAATCATGTATACACGCTGGACAGCAAATTCAACTATGATGATCCCATTACACTGGACCGTTTGCTTGATGAAATTGTCACCATAATGAAACGTTAATAAATAAAGCCCATTTCTTTTCCCTTTAAGGGAGAGGAAATGGGCTTTTCAACTTAATTGGATTCATCGGCGAAAAAGCTCACTATTAGTGAGGTTTTTCGCTGAATAATTTGTTTTTGGAGCAGCAAATTAGTAAATAGTGAGGTTTTACGCCTTCTGGATACATTTGTCCTCATTAATTAGTGAGGCTCCTTCATTAAACCCGCAAGTTTACATGAAAAAAGCTGCCTCTGCGAGACAGCCTCATCCACCAGCTATTCCATATCCAAACTTACATCATAACCCAGCTTGCGCAAGTCGACTACGCGGTGAGCTTCCGCAAGGTCACCGGCAACCATCTCGCCAACGAGATCCTGCAGACTGCTGACCGGCTGCCAACCCAGCTTGGTATTCGCTTTGGTTGGATCACCAATTAACAGCTCCACCTCAGACGGCCTGTAAAAACGCGGGTCCACTTGTACAACCTTCGTTCCTTCAGCAAGCTGAAATGTCGGATTGCTGCAGGATACAACGTAGCCGTATTCTTCCGCTCCTTGCCCTGCAAAAGCGACCTCTATTCCCGCTTCAGCAAAAGCAAGCCGTACGAACTCACGGACTTCCGTCGTTTGTCCGGTTGCGATCACATAATCCTCTGGCTCATCCTGCTGAAGAATCCTCCACATCGCGTCTACATAATCACGCGCATGACCCCAGTCGCGTTTCGCCGACAGGTTGCCAAGTGCTAACGTATCCTGTAAACCGTAAGCAATCCGGGCAACGGCACGGGTTATTTTCCGCGTCACGAAAGTCTCACCACGAACCGGGCTCTCATGATTAAACAGGATGCCGTTGCAGGCATACATGCCGTATGCTTCCCGGTAGTTCACGGTGATCCAATAGCCGTACAGCTTAGCTACCGCATAAGGGCTCCGTGGGTAAAACGGTGTTGTCTCACTTTGCGGCACGGCTTGCACCAAGCCATAAAGCTCTGAAGTCGAAGCCTGATAAATCTTTGTCTTCTCGGTTAACCCAAGAATACGAATGGCTTCCAACAGCCTTAGCGTCCCGATACCGTCAGCATTGGCCGTATATTCCGGCGAATCAAAGCTGACATGCACATGGCTCATAGCTGCCAGATTATAAATCTCGTCCGGCTGAATAAGCTGGACTAAACGCACCAAGTTTGTGGAATCCGTCAAGTCGCCGTAATGAAGCACAAGCTTGCGCCCCTTTTGATTCGCTTCATCGGCTATACGGTCGATCCGTCCGGTATTGGCAAGCGAGCTCCGACGTCTAAGTCCATGTACGGTGTACCCTTTTGCAAGCAGAAGCTCTGCCAGATACATGCCGTCCTGCCCGGTAATCCCTGTAATGAAGGCGACCTTATTCATGGTTCCCTCCGTCATGTCATATTGAGCAGGTCAGTACCCTGCTATCTCCAATATGTTATGACAGGACAAACATCCTCGGCATCGGACAAAGAACCATTTTCATCCAAAATGAAAGACCGCACTTAATATAAGTACTATTGCCAGCACCACATACAAGATCAGGGATATAAGCATAGTCGTCCGTCTATTCATAGCATCGTCCCCTTTAGCATCATCTACGCTTTCATTATATGCGGGCGGGACATTAGCTGAGATTGTACGGCTGTTATTTTTTGTACGTGTTTAAAAGGAGGAATAGCTGCCCGGAAGCATCCACCTCCTCCGCTGTGATATAATGGTAAGCATTCACGTTTATTTTTCTCCAGATCGGGAGGGTTTACTGTTTATGGTTCTTACTATTCTGTTTGTACTGCTCGCCATTATCGTGCTGCCTCCGGTTATCTTCTTCAGCTACATGTATGCTTTATCGAAGAAACCGAAGCATTCCATCATCCGTTCGCACCCGTTCCTTGGCTGGCTTCGCTATTTGCTTGAGAAGCTTGGACCCGAGTTCCGCCAATATTGGTTCGATAACGATACAGAAGGGAAACCGTTCTCGAGAGCGGATTTTGTTGGTGTTGTGTATGCGGCGAAATACCGGACAGATCTGATATCCTTTGGTGGCCGGCGAGATTATGAGAAGCCTGGTTTTTATCTATCCAATGCGATGTTTCCTAAATTAACGAGTGAGCTGAAGATCGACAATGAAATACTTCGGCCGGGCAAAAAATATGTGATTATCGATGAAGGTTTATTTACGCGGCAAGAAAAATTTGTTAGTGAAGATGTGAAGCCTTGGCTTCTTCATGATGAGGATGCCCTGATTGTCGGAGATAACCGTGAGCAGCCTTGGAAGCTGAAGGGATTGTTTGGTGCTTCAGCAACCTCCTTCGGTGCCGTTGGCGAGAATTACATCCAATCAACCGGAAGTGGTGCATTCATGGCAAGCGGCTCCTGGATTAATACGGGAGAAGGCGGTGTTACGGATGTGCATCTGTCTACAGGCGTTGATGTTGTATCCCAGATCGGACCTGGCCTCTATGGCTTCCGTGATGAAGTTGGTAAATTTTCGATTGAAGCATTTAAACGGAAGGCCAGTCACTCGAACATTAAAGCGTTTGAGTTAAAATTCCATCAAGGTGCAAAAATACGCGGCGGTCATCTCGAAGGCTCCAAGGTGAATGAAAAAGTCGCTGCAGCCCGTCTCGTTCCCGTCGGCAAAACGGTAAATTCTCCGAACCGCTTCGAATTTCTTACGCGGCCGGAGGAAGCACTGGAATTTATCCATATGCTGCAGCTGGAAGGCGGCAAGCCGATTGGCGTGAAAATTGTTGTTGGCGACCCGAAGCGGCTTGAGCCATTCTTCCAAGCGATGATTGACATGAACATCTACCCTGACTTTATTACTGTGGATGGTTCAGAAGGCGGGTCTGGCGCGACCTTTAAAGCGATGGCAGATGGTATGGGACTTCCGTTGTTCGCTGCCTTACTTATACTGGATGACATGGCACGTAAATTCGGTATTCGTGACCGGTTTAAGATCTTCGCTTCCGGCAAGCTGATTACGCCAGATAAAGTCGCAATTGCTCTAGCCCTTGGCGCAGATGCAGTCAACTCAGCACGCGGCTTTATGATGGCAAATGGCTGTATAATGGCTCTTCAATGCCACACCGGCAAATGCCCGGCTGGTGTTACGACTACCGATGACAAGTATCAGGAAGCACTCGCTCCGGAGGAAAAACAATGGCGTGTCATGAACTACATTCTCCAGATGCGTGAAGGCCTCTTCTCCCTCGCAGCAGCATGCGGCCTGAATAGTCCGCGTGAATTCCGGCGAGAGCATGTTGTCTTTATGACCGACAACGGGCATACGGATCGCGTTGTAGATATGTACCCCTATCCGGAAACGGTATAACAGGAAACCCGCTAGACACTAGGTGTTTAGCGGGTTTTGCTTTTCTTGTGCTTTTTCTGTTAAGCAAACGCAGGAATGAGCAAACCTATCTCGAATACCTAAAATGGATATATTAGGAATTAGAGAAACAGGAGTGATTCAATTGAAAAATCTAGGAACGAAACTATTTATTACAGGGATCTTCGTTATTGTTCTAAGTGGACTTGAGAAGATTCTTATTTACTTGGCAACTCCGGACTTCCATGACAATCTCACCTTAAAGAGCATGACTCCGAGTATAATTTGGAATGTAACACGAAATACATTTGTATTTGGTATTGTCATTCTTATCATTGGGGTTCTCTTACTCGTTTATAAAAATGGCGGCTTCCTTCAAAAACAAATCGAAACGATAAAAACGAAAAATAAAGAATTTGAGGACAAACACTTTTAATGCTTGTTCATTTCATTAGCTTGTAATAACGATACGACTCGCCTTCCAACTCGATGCTATTCTCAAACGTAAAACCGCATTTTTCGATCACACGAATAGACGGTGTATTGTGTTCAAGAGCGAGGGCAATCAGGCTATCGATGTTTGTGTGCAGAAAGAGGTATTGAACCATGCCTTTCACTGCTTGCGTTGTATAGCCCTTGTTCCGATGCCCGCTTGATATCGCGTACATTACTTCCCGCTCCGGTACAGGTAATTCGTCTTTCATCCCTGTACAGCACCAGCCGATGAAATCTCCGCTAGACTTTTCAATAATTGCAAGTCTTAAACGCAGGTCCCCTATCTCCCCGCCATCTACTATGGCCTTGATAAAGCTCCGGTTCTCTTCCAGCTCATAGCGGATAAACCACTCTTCCCTCTGTTCCCTGGATTCATTCCATCCTGGCAGAAATTCATAGATTTCTGGCTGCCAGGTTAACGCGTGCAAGCTCTCTAGATCTTGCGAAGCATACTCTCTTAAATAAACCTCATTACAGTCGATATAAATCAGGCTCATTTTCTTTTCTCCTTCATAAAAAGCTTCATTCCCTCCACTATAACAAAGCTCCAGAGACAGCAGCACCACCACAATTCATTAAAAATAAACTTTCCTGCTCTATTTAAGTCTTGCAAATAGGCACTTTCAGATTTAAAATGAACATATACGCACTCAAATAAACTTAATCAAACAAACTAAACGTTCAATGGAGGTTTTTATTCATGGAAATCCGTTACGCATCACATCCTCAAGAGGTTAAAGCATTTGACACTTCCCGTCTTCGTCAAGAGTTTCTGCTCGAGTCGCTCTTCAATCCAGACGTTCTGACCCTTACTTATTCTCACGTTGACCGCTTTATCATTGGCGGCGCTGTACCCGTTAACCAGCCGGTTAAACTGGAAGCTGATACAAAAACAATGGGTGCTGCAACCTTCCTCGAACGCCGTGAGGTTGGCATTATTAACGTAGGTGGCCGCGGTACAATAACTGTTGACGGCACTGCTTACGATATGGAAAACAAAGACTGCCTCTATATTGGGCTTGGCGCAGCTGAAGTCGTATTCACAAGTACTGATTCGGCTAATCCAGCTAAATTCTATTTGAACTCTTCTCCTGCTCATAAAAACTATCCAACCGTTAAAGCATCGATCAGCGAAGCTTCCCCTAACCATCTTGGTGCGCTGACGACAAACAACGAACGTACGATTTTCCGTTACATCCATACAGGCGGTATTCAAAGCTGTCAGCTGGTTATGGGTCTTACTATGCTCAAACCAGGCAGCAACTGGAACACGATGCCTTGTCATACACATAACCGCCGCTCGGAAGTATACCTGTACTTCGATATGCCAGAAGACGGCAATGTCTTCCACTTCATGGGCGAGCCGCAAGAAACACGCCATCTTGTCGTACGCAACGAGCAAGCTATCCTATCCCCTAGCTGGTCAATTCACAGCGGTGTAGGCACTAGCGCATATACATTCATCTGGGGTATGGCTGGCGAGAACCAAATCTTCGAAGATATGGATCCTGTAGCGCCTCAAGATCTGAAATAATCCAATGAACGTTATTCGAAGGCATGAGCTTATTATGGCTCTGCTGGCAAGCCGCGAAGTTACCGTTCAAGAGCTTAGTGAGCGTCTGAACGTGACAGGCAAGACCATTCGCGAGGATCTGGCAAAGCTTGAGGAAAAAGGACTGCTCCTCCGTATTCACGGGGGAGCAGTCCTTGCACAAAGCGATCAACTTGGCATCCTTTCTCAGCAAGAACCGCTAGTGCGGCATGCCCCAGAGAAAACAGAGATTGCTGAGCTGGCGCTTCAATATATCGAACTCGGTGATATTATTGCCTTAGATGGCGGCAGTACAACACTTGAAATCGCGAAGAAGCTTCCTAACCAGTCTCTTACGGTCATTACGAATGATGTGCATATTATTGCTGAGCTTTCCCGGAAGGATGCAATCCAGTTGGTTGTGCCCGGGGGCTACCGTGTTCGTAATATGCTGGCAGGTGCTGAAGCAGAAGCGTATATCCGCAAGCTGAATATCAAGAAAGCTTTCTTGTCTGCGACTGGCGTTCATCCCGAATTTGGTTTTACGATCTATACGGGGGATTTAACAGCGTTCAAACGAGCATTGCTCGAAACGTCTCAATCCTCTTACGTTGTCGTTGATCATCATAAATTTGGGCAAGGTGCATTGTTCACTTTCGCTGACTTTCAAGACATTACGACGATCATAACGGACGCCGGCATTGCCGCTGATACCGCAGAGCAGTATCGGCAAGCTGGTGCTAATCTAGCGATCTATGAAAGGATGAAATAAACGATGTTATTTGATCTTACTGGCAAAACAGCCGTTGTCACCGGCACTTCGGGCGGACTTGGACAAGCGATGGCAATTGGACTCGCAGAAGCAGGCGCATCAATCGTAGCTATTTCTTCTTCTAACAGTAACTCAACTGTTGAAGCTATTCGTGCAATTGGCGGTCAAGCGGAAGAAATTTCTGCTGATCTAAGCAATGCGGATATTCTTGAGGATGTATTTAATGAGGCACGCGGTTTTTTTGGAAAAGTAGATATTCTCGTGAACAATGCGGGAATCATCCGCCGTACTCCTGCCGCTGATCATTCCGCAAAAGATTGGTATGATGTAATTGATCTTAATCTTAACTCGGTCTTCTTCTTATGCCAGTTAGCTGGCCGTCATATGCTGGAACGCGGCAGTGGTAAAATCATCAATGTTGCATCAATGCTTAGCTACCAAGGCGGCATTAATGTACCAGGCTATACAGCAAGTAAACATGCGGTTGCCGGCGTAACGAAGGCTCTTGCTAACGAGTGGGCCGGCCGAGGCGTTAATGTGAACGCTATTGCTCCAGGCTACATGACGACTAACAATACGGCTCCCATCCTGAAGGATGAAGCGCGTACGAACGCCATCACCGAACGCATTCCAGCCGGCCGCTGGGGTACGCCGGATGATCTGAAAGGTCCGGTTGTATTCCTGGCCTCCGCTGCCTCCGACTACTTGAGCGGTCATGTCCTCAACGTAGACGGCGGCTGGATGGGAAGATAATAACAAAAAAGACCTCCTGAATGCGAAACGAGCCTAAGAAGCGATTCTTAGGCTCGTTTTTCTGTAGTTAATTTCTCGTTTATTAAAAGTAGACTTTGCAGTGGTCTCATCTTGGATTCCTTTCGTGTTCCGTCACTTAAAGGCGAGTAACCCTGCCAAGCCCCGCCCCATATATTAAACCAAAGGTCAGGATCAGCGCTTGCACAAATATTTCGCATATTGCATCGGTCGCGTATAGACTGCGCTTTGGTTGCGAATGCCGGCATAAAGCGATTTTTGAGGCTTTCCGTTTAGTTCAATGATCCATGCGTGATCATTGTTGTCCAACGCAAAATCTACGCTGAATTCTCCTAAATGATAGGCGGTGTTTTCGTCCATGATTTCCGCGCTTCTTAAACTGATGTCGTAAATCGAGCGAATAATACGAGCTGCTTTATCGGATGGATACAGACGATCGAGTATTTCTTGAGATATACAGACTTCATCGAAGATGCTTGTATTAAAGCTGTCTTTCGTTGCGATTCGGCTGACAAGATTCGTGACCGACCATAATCCATTTTCGTTTTTTTGTACAAGTGCCCGGATATCGAAAACCCGGTTATCTACTTGTTGTATGGGGATACCTTCTTGCATGATATAGGGGGTGGAACCGAGTATCGATTCTATGCTCTCTTGAAATTGCTGCGTGTCTTGAAAGATGATTTCAGGCGAAAAATAGTGATGTCCCAAGTGGATTTCACCCGTAGCTTGCATTTCTGCTCGAATTACGCCTTTTCCTTGATGGCCATAACAAGGTTTAAAGTATAATTCTTGATGAACCTTTAGCAAATGAACGGCGTTCTCCTTGTCGAAGGGAACGGTTGCCGGCAAATAATCGGAAAGCCATTTGTTTAAATTCGTATAAATCTCTTGTTTATTGAATTGATTAATATGATTGAAGCATTTATTGATGCCGATTACTTTCCCCAAACGTTCGATCAGTAGTTGATCGGTATTATAACAACGGTTGTAGACTACTTTGGGGAATGGAAAATCACCTATCACCCATCTGCCGTTGGATTGATGAAGCCCTATTATACGCTTTCGCTTCCAGTTGATAGAGGACGGAGTAAAACAAAATAATTTCAGATTCATGGTATTGGACTGAAGATATTGCTTAAGAACATTCTTCCGCTGCTTACGGTTTGCAACCAAAATGCCTACGAAACTCATTATTCTCCTCCACAAATCTCATATAGAAAATCATATAAACAATGTATGTGAAGAAGCTGATAATGCATGGACAACAATACAATCGAAGAGAAAAATTTTTTTTGTGTACTTGCAATTAATTTTATCTGCGGGAATATCTTGTTTTGTGGCCGCAATGGAAGGAAGCATTGTGTTAATCTCGTACCATCGGGCTTCATAGTCTTCATGCTCGCCAAATAGTTAATAAGGAGTGTGCATACAAAGATGGGTAGATTACCAGGTCCTCCGGGACCTCCAGGGCCCCAAGGGCCGGCAGGACCACAAGGGCCAGCAGGACCGCAAGGGCCAGCTGGAGCACAAGGGCCGGCTGGAGCACAAGGTGCGGCTGGAGCACAAGGTGCTCAAGGCGCTCAAGGTGCTCAAGGTGCTCAAGGGCCAGCTGGAGTACCAGGGCTATTAACTGGATTTGATTGTGCACAGTATGCCGGCGCACCGCCAATTACTTTGACCCTGGCAGCGCCAACTGCTACAGTTTTAACTGTTGCAGCAACTGTGGCTGCACCTAGTAACACCGTTTGGTTGACCGGCTACGTCACATGGACACCGAATTCTAACAATTTAACTTTAACTGCAGAAATCGTTCGTGATGATGGAGCTGTCATTGCTACTGCAATCGATACTGGATCGATGGCTATGAGTCCGTTTACGCTTGCTCTCACAACCTGTGATGAAGCGCCGTTGACCGGCACTCATACCTATTCTCTGCGAGTTACAGGGAATATGATAGCTGGTGGGCAATCCATCATTATTAACTTTGCTGGCCTTACCGCTGCAGTTTTAACCACTTAAAAAAATCGAGAAGCGATTATTTTCCAGCGGCAGTACTTAATAACTGCCGCCGGAAAAATCATACTAAATTTCGGGAAATGAATACCCAATGCACTTACATATAATGTAATATCAAATTGTTCAATGACGCGAAGCTGAGGGATGATTTCATGGGGAGTAAAATGAATTCAGATTGTGAAAGACAAGGGCTGTTTCAAAAGGGGCTCGCTCGCTGGAGAAACGGCTCGCATCAGTGTAATTTCTATAAAAATAGCAGTGCAAGGGCTATCCCTGCACTGCTATTTTTGTTTTTAGATCTCTTGCTGCTTTCTTCAGCAAATTGTGGGCAAGTGAAAGCCACCCGACCTCTAGGCAGACTTTCGGCAAGCCTCGAAGCAAGAACCGACAGGATCCCGAGCTTGTCGTTTAAGGCGAAGATTTTCCATGCTGACCTTTATTTCACGATCTCCTTGTGCCTTCGTACATCGTTCTTTCAATGATGAAAAGCTACGATAGTGACGAGTTGTGATTTCATATCCACTTTCCGTGGTACTTCTGCTTTCATAACGGAATAGGAGTTTCTGTCCTGCTGCACATGTCCACGTGCCTTCCTGCTCGTCGTACAACCAAATCTCGAATTTGCTAATGTCTTGTTGCCATGCTTTGGTGTTGTCTTTGTGGTAAGTATTGCGATCGGAAGAATATTTAAATTCGCAGTTTGCTTTTTAATTCAAATAAAAGAGGGTGCCCCATCGTAATATTAATGACTTATGGGACACCCTCTTTATTTTGTAACATGTTCTTACGTTTGTGATTTATCTAGATCATTAATTGACATGCTTTCTACACGATCAATTAACTCTCTGACGCTTTGCTCATCTGTGGCAAAATGACGGACATCTTCTCCGAGCAGTTGATCTGCTTCGGCCCGCGACATCTTAACTGACATGGAGCTCCTTGTCGTCCTGTTAATGGTATGGTCTACCTTATAAGTGATAAGATCCACATTATCAACTAGACTGAGCAGCACGATGGAATTCTTATAAAAAATATCAAGGTCCGCAAAAGGTTTTTTTGCTTCATCATCTATTTTATATACAATTGTCACACCGTAAGGCTGCGTTTTGGTCTGAAGCTCCATCCCTTTTCCTACAAGGCCTGCCGGTTTAGGCAATGCGCTGATCAGCCCTCCAACTTTGGAAGCATTGCCTACATACTGCGTTTTGTTATCCATTAACTTACCTAGATCATAGATCAGATCACTATCGTCTCCCGCTGATTGCGAAGGAAACGGCGATTGTTCAAATGGTTTAGGATTAGCTGTAAAACCGGTAATCAAAGCAGCAAATACGAGAACAGATATAGCAACTACTCGGGACGAGGGCTTCCGATAAGCGACGATGTTTTTAATTCTCGCCTTCACATCGCTCTCTCCAAAAGCAAGCGGTCCTGCAACTTTCAGTCTCCCCCGACTAACCGCAAGGGACAGCAAGGTTGTTGCATAGCTTCCTTTAGTTCCCTCCCCCATCGAACGCACAACACGCTCATCACAGGACATTTCCATGTCTTTGTTCATCAATCTATACGACAGCCACATCACCGGATTAAACCAATGAATGATCAGCAGCAGAAACGCAAAAGGCTTGATTAAGTGATCCCGTCGTCTAATATGTGTAAGCTCATGCTCTATAATAAAAGGCAGTTCCTGCTTGCTGATCCCGATGGGGATATAAATTCTCGGCCTTAGAAAACCAAATACAACAGGCGTGGAGATCTGGTCTGTTTCAAAAATCGTACCTTTAACCAGAGTAGCCGTTCGCAGCTTAGCCCAACATTTCATATACATGATAATGCTGTAAAGAAGCAGAACAGCTGCACCTGTTAACCAGATCAAGCATATAACCGCCATGATGACCTGCATGGGATTAACACTTGACCCCGAAGTTGCAGACGGCAAGGCTACCAATCGATTTATGCCGATATCCAAAACAGGATTTTTCAACATCTCAACATCCGAAGGAATGTATTCCATAACGTTTGTACCTGATTTACCCTGAGGCTGTACAAATGCCAATAGGCTAAAACCAGATGTGAAGCTATTAGGGATAACCATTCTTACAGCGACAGCAAGCCAAAGGATATACGAGAATATTTTAGGAGCCCGCTTCAGCAATAATCTCGTCAGCATAACCGCCAATGCCACATAGCTTGCTGTTATACTCATATTAACAATCGTAATGAACAAGCTCGTCATTGCGATGCCTCCTCTATAATCCGCTTCAGCTCCTCAGCCTCCTTCTCAGACAATCTCTTGCCCCCCAGGAAAGCTGTTAGAAACTGCGGCAAAGACCCATCGAATGCTTTCTCAACAACGGTCTCGCTCTCGTATTTCTGAGCATCCGATTTCTTCACAAGAGCAGTGACCATCGCTTCCTCATTCTGAAGAATCCCCCGCTCGCACAGCTTTCTAAGAACGGTATAGGTTGTAGACTTGCTCCAGCCAAGTTTTGTTTTGCTAAGCTTTACAAGCTCTGTTGAATTGATGGGTTCATTGTCCCAAATTAGACTTGCAAATTTATATTCTGCATCAAATAATTTGTAAGATTCCATTCCGTTCGCCCCCTCCGTAAGGTTTAACGCAGTAAACCTCATACGAAGAGTTTATTGGAGTAAACCTCTCTTGTCAAGTGAAGTAAATATATAAAAAAAGCTGCCGAGATTATCTCGACAGCTTAAACTACCCTACTATTTCAAACCACTTGTGCTAATCCCCTCAACAATATGCTTCTGGAAGAAGAAGAAGATTGCAAATACAGGAAGCAAACTTACAATGGACATGGCGAACATAGCGCCCCAGTTCGATAATGTCTCAGCATCAAGATACATCTTAAGTGCCATGGAAACCGTGTACATGGATGGCTTGTTCAGGTAAAGCAATGGACCCATCAGATCCTCCCAACGCCAGTAGAAGGAAAAGATCGCTGCTGTTGCCATTGCAGGAATGATCAGTGGCAGAATAATGCGATAGAACAAACGGAATTTACCGCAGCCATCAATCGTCGCCGCCTCATCAAGCTCACCTGGAATCGTTCGAATAAATTGCACCATCAGGAAGATAAAGAATGGAGCTCCGAAGTATGCCGGAATAACAATCGGTTTAATCGAATTCAGCCAATGAATCTTCGAGAATAAAATGTATTGTGGAACCAGCGTTACGTCATGCGGCAGCATGAGGGTAACCATCATAATCGCGAACCAGAAGGACTTCCCTCTGAAGTTCAGTCGGCCGAAGCCAAAGGCGACAAGTGCCGAAGACAATACCGCCCCGATTGTAGCTAAAACAACAAGTACCAGAGTGTTATAAATATAGGTGCCAAACGTATGTCCACCAATGCCCTGCCAGCCCTCTGAGTAATTCGTCCAAATCCAATGAGCAGGAATTAGCTGGGTGGAAGTAGTAAAGATTGTCTCGCTTTTCTTGAATGAGCTCATCAGAAGCCAAATAACAGGATAGATCATCACGATAGCGCCGCCTGCTGCAACGATATGATAAATCGACCATCTCCATTTTTTTGCTATCATGTGCTTACCCCTCCTTCGACTCGTAGTGAACCCAGTATTTCGACGACAAGAACAAGACGGTTGTCAGAATAGCTACGATAATGAGCATGATCCATGCCATTGCCGACGCGGTTCCCATATCGAAGAACTGGAAGCCTTGACGGAATAAATAAAGCGAATAGAGCAAGGTGCCGTCCAGTGGACCACCTGTTCCCTTGGAAATAATATAAGCCGGAACAAACGTCATGAAAGCTCCGATTGTTTGCATAATCGCATTAAACAATATGATCGGTGTCAGCATTGGCACCGTTATTTTAAAGAATCGGTGTATCCCATTTGCGCCGTCTACACCTGCCGCCTCATATAGGCTGACCGGGATATTCTTAAGTCCGGCTAGGAAAATAAGCATGGATGAGCCAAACTGCCAAGCCGATAACGTAATTAGCATCCATAGCGCTGCAATTGGATCAGCGAACCATCTTACAGCGTCAAGGCCAACAGCTTCTAATAGGCCATTGATAATCCCTTTATCGCCATACAGGTTACGCCACATGATGGAGACAGCCACACTGCCGCCAATAATAGAAGGAAGATAGAACAACGTACGATAAAGACCAACCGCCTTCGAAGCGGTATTCAGAAGCATCGCGACCATAAGCGCGAAAAACAGACGTAGTGGAACTCCGATAAATACATACAGGAATGTTACTTTCAAAGACTGCCAGAATTTCTTGTCATGCGTGAACAAGTCATTATAATTGTCGAAACCAACCCATGATGGTGTGGTGAACAGATCATAATCCGTAAATGATAAATAGAGAGAAGCTAGAATCGGAATAAAGGTAAATACAAGAAAACCAACAACAAATGGACTGATAAAAGCATAACCAGCTAAATCCTTCTTAAAAACCGCTCTCATTCCTACCATCTCCTGCACAAGATTCTCTGCCTCAAGGCTGCGCCGTCCTAGAGTAGGAGCAGCATACGTATCGCGGTGCAATATACGCCTTGTATAAAGGATGGCTGGCCGTTATGGCCAGCCATCTCCTGCCTGTCATTCGTTATTTGTTCTTCGCTAATATCGCGTTGGCTTCCTCACGGAATTGCTTAGCAGCATCCTCAGCCGATATTTGCTGGAAGTCCATTTGTTCGGCAATCGAAGCAAACAAGGTAATAATTTCCGCTGCACCGATTGGATCTGGAGGATCCATTTGGGAGCTGTTCTCTTGTGCCCAAGCAACATAATCAAATACTTGCTGTTGAGCCGGTTCCAACGTACCTTTGATCGCTTCAATTACTTTACTGCTGACAGGTACACCGCGGTCGCCTTTGATCAGCTTGTTCGCTTCAACATCATTTACGAAGAAGTTGATGAAGTCAGCAGCGGATTCTTTATGCTTGGAGTTCTGTGCGACAGAGAAATACATACTAGGTTTGAGATATAGGCCTTTTTCACGATCTGGACCTGGCATATGAGCCATCTCAAGTGGACGATTCGCTACTTGCTGAATGCCTACGAATTGGTTTGTCCATTGGAAAATACCAACTTGCTGACCTTTAACGAGCAAGTCATCTTCCAGACCTTTAATTTGTGCCTTCACATCTGGTGGAGGAGTATCTCCATCCTTCACAAGCTGCGACAGCGGCTTGAAGAAGTCAACGAACAGCTGGTCATCCTCATAGCCAAGTGCCGTGCCTTCTGCATTGTAGAGATGCTGGCCCTTCGTACGCAGGTAGTAACCGAAGAATACTTCCGGACGGAAGCCGTTATCGAAGTACAATCCTGCTTCCTTCGCCTTTGATGCAAGTGCGAAGTAGTCATCCCAAGTCCAGTTGTCATCCGGTTTGTCCACACCAAGCTTCTTCAGAAGCTCTGGATCATACTGGAAGTTAACTGCGTTTACACCAAGGTTAAAGCCGTACAGCTTGTCGCCGACTTTACCGCCGGAGATCGCATTTTCTGAAATATCTGCAACGTTAATCTGGTTGTTTAAGTAAGGTGTAAGATCAGCAAGCTGTCCTTTCGAACCGTATTGCGACAAGTAGGAAATATCCATTTGCACAATATCAGGAAGTTCACTTGCTGCTGCTTGAGGAGCGAGCTTCTTCCAGTAATCATCAAAGTTAGCGTATTCGGCCTCAATCTTAACGTTTGGATGAGCTGCCTCATACATTTTGATTACTTCGAGGGTGTAATCGTGACGAGGCTGGGAGCCCCACCAAGCAATTCGGAGTGTAACATTTTCCCCCGTATCCGTTTTCCCTGCATTCGCTGAAGTGCTTGCATTGGCGTTAGTGTTGGCTGCTTGATTTGTGTTGTTATTGTTGCCTCCACTGCCGCATGCTGTAAGAGTCGTAGCTAAGATGAGTGCAATTGCTGCTGATAGCTTCTTTCCCATGTTTCTAGCGCCCCTTCCTCAAACCATGTAAGTGTTTACATTCCCTATATTACATTCAATTAGGAGAGCCCGGAATCGAATAACCAGTGATTTTTCGTCAAAAAACAGACATCTTGATTACGATGTTTTCTTGAAATCTGACGGTGATTTGCCCGTATATTTCTTGAACACCTGGCTGAAATAGTGAGGATTGTCGCCGAATCCAAGCCGCTCGGCAAGCTCAAACACCTTGACATCATTGCTTTCTTCAATCAATTCCAGGGCCTTATCCATTCGAGTTTTCATGACATAATTCGAGAATTTATCGCCTGTCTCTTTCTTGAAGAGCTTACCTAAATAATCTGCATTCATATATAAAATCTCACTTGCCGCCCATTGCAGAGAGAGCGCGGGATTACCCAAATGCTCCGTAACGATGTTCATCATTTTATGAATAATACTAGAATGCCTGCCGGCTTGTAATTCATAGTTTTCCTGACAAATCCGCTTGGCTGCCTCTTCAACAAAAGCTCTTAGAGCCTGAAGTGTACTTAGCCCCTCAAACCTCGCGAGAAGCTGCAAATATTCATTCATACGTCTTGGCTCAGCTTGCCGGAATAGTGCGACATACAAAGTAATGACATTAGATTTTGCAGTCAGATCATCAAGCCGAAGCTCAGCCAGAATCCGGAACGCTTCATCGAGCTCTCGGCTTGTCTCTTCCCAGTTGCCTGATTTGGCCGCCAGACAAAGCTGTGAATCATCAAACAGGAAGACTTGCTCCTCCTGCTCATTTTGCATCTGAATATCTCGGACTGTAATTAAACTGCCCCCACCTAGATAAAATCGATGGTTCAGACAGCCTAACGTATCCATGTACATTTTCCGTGCATCGGCAAGCTCCCCAGCATCACTAATCGCAATTGTCGTGTCAATCCGGAAGTAACCAAAAAAGGTACGTCTCACTTCAGACAGGATGGTTAACAGCTCTGCCTCAGCATGTTGATCACGAACAAGGATAAGAAGCTGACTGCCGATTGTGGTGCTTAATAGAATAATGGATTTGCCTAAAATATCCTCTGCAATGTTCTTAATCGCAAACAGATGATCGAACTCGTATGGTCCTTCCAATTGGAACAACAGCAATCTAGCCTGCAGGTTCTCTAGCTGAATGCCAAATAGTCTGCCGTATTCGTCCCATTCACGACGTCCATATCGCTTATTCGTCACATATTCCTTCAGAAATTGCTCCTTTGCACTTGGAAGAACCTTCTTCAATTCTTCCTGCATGCGCTGCATAAAGGCATCCGTATGCCGCTCCTCATTCAACTGCTCTACAACTGAGACGAGCGCTTCAGCGATCGTATTCTCATTACATGGCTTCAGCAAATAATGCTTCACCCCGTGCTGCATCGCCTGGCGAGCGTAATCGAAGTCACCAAAGCCGCTCAGCATAATGCAGGCAATGTGTGGATACTTCTCCTTCACTTGCTTAACTAGACTTAGCCCATCCATCCCCGGCATACGAATATCGCTGATAATAATATCCGGTGGCTGTGTTTCTATGAACTGAAGCGCTTCCAGTCCATTACGCGCTGTTCCCGCAAGCTGCGTACCATACTTGTCCCAATCCATCAGTGAAGCAATGCCCTCAAGAATAATCCGTTCATCATCAATTAGCAGCACCTTATACTTCATGCTCTCTCCCCCATTTCAATCGGTAAATACAAGGTTAAGCGTGTGTAAGCTAACGGTACACTTTCTACCCGGATCCCATACGCTTCTCCAAATAACATCTTGATGCGGTCTTCAATGTTGCGAAGCCCTATTCCGGTTCCCCTTGGGGTAATCAAGCCATTCCGCAGTTGTTCAATCACATCAGGTGCCATGCCGGGACCGTTGTCTTCCACCGAAATCGTGATGCCACCTTCACATTCTTCAGCTGTAATCGAGATGATACATGGTTCAATCATCTGCTCTAATGCATGATTGATCGCGTTCTCAACAAGAGGCTGCAGACTAAGCTTAGGCACTTGAAAACCAAGCAGACGGTCTGGAACCCGATTCTCAAATACCAGACGCTCTTCGAACCGGATATGCTGGATAGCCACATAGTGACCCACCAGCCTCATCTCATCTTCCAGTGTGACCATCGGCTGCTTATGGCTGATGGTACTGCGCAGCAAGTAACCAAGCGATTCCACCATGATCGAAATTTGCTTGTGACCGGCGATTTTGGCAGACCAGTTGATCGATTCCAGCGTGTTGTACAGAAAATGCGGGTTGATCTGTGCCTGAAGCGCCTTAAATTCGGTATCCTTGATTGTAAGCTGCTTTACATAATTTTCGTTAATTAACTCGTCAATACGTCCTACCATCATCCTGAAGTTGCGCTGCAATTGGCCAGCCTCATCCTTCGAAAGCATCCGTTCTTCCTGCTCTTCCACAAATTCGAAGTGACCAAGCTGAATACGTTTCATCTTCTGATTCAGCCGTTCAATAGGACCGGTAATAGATCTTGAGAAACCAAGCGCAGCTGTAAGAATAAGAAGAAAGAGCAGAATATAAACGATAATGACAGTGTTCTTTGCTTTCTCTGTTCTGTGGAAAATATCTTCATACGAAATCATGTTCACATACACCCAGTCCAACGTGCTGGATGAGAAATACGTAATGAAATATTTTTTACCGGAGATGGTGACAATCTTGAAGCCTTGCTGGCCCGGCAGCCTTATGGAAGCAAGATTGATTGCATTGGGATGGTCTAACGGATAGACCAGATTACCGCCCTTTTCCATAATCGCGAAATTCGCTTTCTTACTGTCTGTTGAGGTGACTAGATCACTGTAGAGACGATCGATATCGATCCGGACCGCCATGTTGCCAAGATGATCAAGCTCCAGCCCATCCACCCTACGGATTTCCCTGCCTGCTATGAGGGCATTGTCACCATGATCCGGAGATACAAATTTGACGCCGCCAAACGTCTTATTTGATGCATAAATGACTTGATCGGTTCTATCTTTGGATAACGTAATCATTTTGTATCCGTTTCCATATTGCTTCGCAAAAACATCCATCACATGAAAGGAAAGGATATACTTCTCATTACTTGTAAACGTAAGCAGACGTGACCGTAGATTAACCGCCGTCAAATAGTTGCTGTAATCCGAGCCCCCAGCCTTAATTTCACTTAAATATCCCTGGATATAGCTGTCTGTTGCAATCTGGAATGAGATCTTCTCCATATTCCGCAGTTCTTTCTCAATTCCTAGGGAGGCACTATTAAGCGCGCTGGCGGATTGCTTATAAATCTCTTTGTCATAAGCGCGGAAAGCATAATGCATAACGACAAAGGTTGCAACGCCAATAACGGACATCATCAGAGCTAGAAGGACGATAATTTTGTACTTGATCCGCAAATTATAGTAGAACGCCAACATTCCCTGCCTCAAGGTCATCCCCTTCTCTCTTTATAGTAGACATAAAAAACAGCGGTACGACGGGATTATCCCGCAGTACCGCTGCCCGTAAAAACGCTCATTTCATAAGGCATCTTCTGATGGATAATCTCAATGGAGTCCTGTTACATGTAAGAATTGTCCATATCCATCATACCACGCTTCACCTTGCTCAGGGTCATAATTTGTCATTGGGAACGATTCCCGAATAACACGGCGTGCTTCCCATATATCTGAGAACTCTCCTCTTGCGATCCATTGCACAGCCAAATTGCCAATTGCACTGCCTTCTGCCGGTCCTGCCCATACTGGCTTGCCAATAGCGTTCGCGGTCCATTGGCAGAGAAGCGTGTTATGAATACCGCCGCCTACCATATGAAGTCCGTTAAACTGCTGACCGGACAAACGCTCCGTCATCTCAAGCACAAAGCGATACTTGAAGGCGAGGCTTTCGAGAATGCAGCGTACAAGTGAACCAACGTCGTTCGGAATCGGCTGATTCGTCTTCCGGCAATATTCCTTTACTCGAGCGGGCATATCGCCAGGTGCCATAAACATCGGGTCATCGGGTTCGATAAAAGCGGAGAAGGCCGGTGCTTCACCAGCAAGCTTCACCAGCTCAGGGAAGCTATAGTTCTGACCAGCGCGCTCCCATTCTCTCCGACATTCCTGCAATATCCATAGACCCATAATGTTCTTAAGCAGACGATAAGTCCCGCCAAAGCCGCCTTCATTCGTGAAATTCAGCTGCTGCGCTTCTTCAGAAATAATTGGCTCCGAGATTTCAGTACCCAGCAGCGACCATGTGCCACAGCTCAGGTATGCAAAGGAGCGATCGAGTGCCGGAACAGCGACAACGGCAGATGCTGTGTCATGTTCGGCCACTGCATGGACGGCGATTGGGCCAAGCCCCAGCTCCTCTTGCACCGATTGCTGCAGATATCCAGCTGGTGAACCCGGCTGCAAGACTTGACTAAACAAGGATTGCGGCAGACCAAGATGCTGCAGCAAAACCTCATCCCACTCTTGAGTGAACGGGTTAAACAACTGCGTAGTAGTGGCATTTGAGAATTCGTTATACTTCTCACCTGTCAGGAAATAACGCAGCAAATCCGGAATCATCAGGAAATGCTCAGCGATATCCAGCAGCGGTGACTGACTGCTCTTAGCAGCATAAAGTTGGTAGATCGTATTAAACGGAAGAAATTGAATCCCCGTCCGTTTGAAGATCTCGTCTGGCGTCAGCTCATCCTGCAGCTTTTCCATCATCCCTGCGCTCGATTGATCCCGATAATGCAGTGGATTGCCAAGCAGGCTGCCATCTCTGCCAATAAAGCCATAATCGACAGCCCATGAATCAATACCAATACTGACTGGTTCTGCACCACTATGCTTAGCCTTGAGCAAGCCTTGTTTGATCTCATGGTACAGCCGGAGAATATCCCATTGCAGACGATCTCCCGTCTGTACCGGATCATTAGGGAACCGGTGCAGCTCTTCTGTTATGATACGGCCGTCAATCAGCTTGCCGAGAATAGCTCTTCCGCTGCTCGCACCAATGTCAAATGCAAGTATGTTCGACAACTGGTTGTCCCCCTTAACCGCGCTGCAGCAATACGTTTTGTTCGTACTCTTTCACTTCAGCAATCCACTGCTCACGAACAGGTACACCCTTCGAAGCACAATAGTAATCCCAAATCGCGCCAAATGGATACGACTTGAACTCTTCTGTTAACGCAAGACGTGTTGTGTAATCGCCTTCCAGCTCAAATTTCTTAAGTGCATCAACGGGCTCAAGCATCGCACGAAGAAGTGCTTTGATTGTATTGCGTGTTCCAACAACCCACGCTGCTACACGGTTAATGCTTGCATCAAAGAAATCTAGGCCGATATGAGTAATGCCAAGCAAGTCATGACGTACCAATTCTCTGCCGATCTCGAGCAGTTCATCATCCATAATGACAACATGATCACTGTCCCATCTCATTGGACGGCTGACATGAAGAAGAATGCCGCTTGTAAAGAGCGCAATGGAAGACAATTTATTCGAAATAACCTCCGTCGGGTGGAAATGACCCGCATCGAGGCAAATCAATTTATCATTCTGAATCCCATAACCCATATAGAATTCATGCGAACCTACTACATACGCTTCAGAGCCAAGTCCAAACAGCTTGCTCTCAACCGCATCCAGGTTGTACTTCGGATCAAGCGGCTCTGCAAACACTTCATCAAGGGAAGCCTTCAGACGTTTGCGTGGTGTCATCCGGTCAACCGGATTATCCTTGAAGCCGTCAGGTACCCAGACGTTTGTTACGCAGGTTTGGCCAAGCTGCTCGCCAAAGTACGCGCCGATCCGGCGGGAAGCTTTACAGTGATCAATCCAGAATTGACGAATTTCTGCATCCGGATGACTTAGTGTAAATCCATCACTCGATTTCTCATGCGAGAAGCAAGTTGGGTTGAAATCCAATCCCAGACCTTGCTCCTTCGCCCAATCCACCCAACGTTCATAGTGACGTGGCTCCAGCTGATCCAGCTCTACCTTCTCGTCTGTATCGGTATAGATCGCATGAAGATTGACTTTATGTTTACCTGGAATGAGGGCGAAAGCCTTCTCCAGATCAGAGCGGAGCTCCTCCGGATTTCTTGCCGCGCCAGGATATTGACCAGTAACGGAAATACCGCCGGTTAATTCCTGATCAGCGTTCAAGAAGCCTTTCACATCATCGCCTTGCCAGCAGTGCATGGAGATTTTAACTTCCTCCAGCTTTCTCAACACTTCATCTGTATCAATTCCATGCTGAGCATATAAGGCTTTTGCCGCTTCATATGCTTGCTTTACATTAGATTCCATCTATTTGTAAGCCTCCTCAAAAGAATTGTTGCTGCTTTTGGCAGCAATTCTTACTTCGTAAGCATGTACCTTAAAAGAATTGATGCTGCTTTTGGCAGCAATTCTTGCTTCGTAAGAAATTACCTTAAAAGAATTGTTACTTCGATTAACGTGTGAATGCAGCCGGTACACCGCCGTCAATCGTCAACATACAGCCTGTTGTTTTATCTGATTTCGAGGATGCGAAGAAGGCGATACCTTCTGCAATATCTCGTGGGTAAATATTTACGAGCAATGTTGTCCGTTTACGGTAATGCTCTTCCAGTTGATCCGGCTCGATGCCGTAAGCAGCCGCACGTTCATTACGCCATGCACCATTCCAGATCGCGGAGCCTTGCAGAATTGCATCCGGCAAGATCGTATTTACGCGAATACCGAACTCTCCACCCTCTGCAGCAATACAGCGTGCAAGGTGTGCTTCCAGCGCTTTAGCAGAGCTATAAGCTGTAACACTTTTACCTGCGAAGATCGAGTTCTTAGAGCCGATGAATACCATGTTGCCGCCGATGCCTTGTTGCTTCATCAGCTTGAACGCTTCACGAGCTACAAGGAAATAACCAGTGCCAAGCACGTTGATATTCAGGTTCCATTCTTTCAAGGAAGTCTCATCAAATGGACTGGAAGTTGCCAGGCCTGCATTGTTGACGATAATGTCCACGCCGCCATACATGATCGCTACTTCAGCGTAAGCCGCTTGAACAGCCTGCTCATCCGTAACATCCATTTTCACGGCAAATGCACGGTTCTCGCCGAATTTATCATTAATTTCTTGAGCAACCTTTTGCGCACCTTCCAGGTTAAGGTCGGCAAGCACGACATGTGCACCTTCCGATACCAGACGGCGTGCTGTCTCGCTGCCGATGCCGCCTGCACCACCAGTAATAAAGGCTACCTTACGGGAGAACTCAGCTTCAGCAGGAGCAAGCGACAGCTTGTAAAGCTCAAGCGGCCAGTATTCCACGTTGTACGATTCGTTCTCGCTAAGCGATACGAAGTTGCCAAGTGCTGTAGCACCGCGCATAACGGAGATTGCACGATGGTACAAAGCACCACTTACTTGCGACAACGCCCAGCTTTTGCCTGTGTTAATCATACCAAGACCAGGAATCAAGATAACACGCGGAGCGGCTTCGAACATGACGTCGCCTTCGTTTTTATTTTCTTCGAAATAAGCTTTGTATTGTTCTTTGTAGGCAGCTACGCCTTCAATTAATTTCGATTTCAAACCTTCAATATCCTCTACATTAGGTGTCCAGTCGATAAAGAGCGGAACAACCTTCGTGTGTACAAGATGGTCAGGGCATGCCGCGCCTACTTGTGACAATTGCGCAGCATCAACACCGCCAACAAAAGCAAGCACATCGTCTTGATCATCGTAGGAAAGGATCGCTTTCTTCACATCGGATACTGCACCACGAATGGTAGGCATAACTTGCGAAACGATTTGACGGCGAACGTCAGATGGAAGAGCTTCATGTTTCACGCCACCGAACAGCTTAGCTTCATTAACTCGTGCTTCGATGAAAGCTTCTGCTTCATTAATAATCTTGATTGTCTGTGCATAACATTCTTCCGAAGTTTCACCCCAAGTTACAAGGCCGTGTTTCTCCATAAGGACAAGCTCTGCGTTCGGGTTAGCGAGTACGCCTTCTGCAATCATTTTGGAAAGGGTAAAGCCAGGGCGAACATAAGGTACCCATACGAAGCGGTTGCCGAAAATCTCTTCCGCCAGATGACGGCCGTTATCTGCACAGCAAAGGCTGATAATCGCATCCGGATGCGTGTGGTCAACATGCTTGAATGGAAGGAATGCATGCAGCAGTGTTTCAATGGATGCACGTGGATGCTTCGCATCAATCATACAGTTGCCAAGGTAAGCAACCATTTCTTCATCAGACATTTCACCACGCTCGAACAATGGGCGAATGTCTTCCAAACGAAGACCGGTAAAGTTAGAAGCTTTCATCGAGCCAAGATCCGAACCGCTTCCTTTTACATACATCACTTCAATATCACGGCCGCGGAAGTCTTTCACCGTTGTTTTCGTAGACGTATTGCCGCCGAAAATATTGCAGACTTGGCGGTCTGCACCAATCAGGTTAGAACGGTAGACCAGTTGATCCAGACCGTTTGTAAATTCAGATGCTAGGGATGATTGCCATAAGCTTTGTACCATTTTGTTTACCTCCGATTACTTTGTTTTATCTTTATGTCTAGATAATATCATGTTTGTTTTTGTTTGAAAACAAAAATATTTCGGGCATAAACAAATATAATCGGAATTGAAAACAGCAAAAAGGAGCAGGATTACTCCTGCTCCTTCTTTAATCTCTCAACTATTGCCCGATAAAGCCGGCAATATCCACTTTTCGCCCTGTCTTCGCACTCTCTAGCGCCGCATTCACCATTGCCATACTGTATTGATTGTCGCGGCTGTCTGTCTCCGCCCTGCGGTTCTCTTGCAAGGACAGGAACATTTCATCCAAGCAGCCAGTATGTCCGGTTCTTTCCGAGTGGGCATCAATCACTTCTTGGTCCGCCTCAACTCGGATAAAGGATTTAATGAATTTCCCATCCTGTTCCCCTGGTGCTACGACTTCTGCATATGGCGCTTCATGACCATTCCAGATCGCAGTCCCCTTCTCACCGGTAATTCGCCAATCAGACTCCCATGAAGTATGAGCACCCTCTGCACACCACGATCCACGGTAGTTAAACACTGAGCCATCTGACATTTCGAAGATACATATTGCTGCCGCACTTCCCGCATACCACGAACCAGCAGGATTAAATTCATGGCAATAGACCGATACCGGATCTGCTCCCAGAATAAGCCGTGCTTGGTCAAAAGTATGAATCGCCATATCTAGCAGAAGCGGACTCGCCATTGTATCGCGGAAACCGCCGAAATGAGGCCCTATAAAAAAGTCAGCATTTACGAATCCCGGCTTGCCTATCGTACCGGTATCAATGATCTTTCGCAGTGCACGGATACGAGGATCAAATCTGCGGTTTTGCATGACCGCATGAGACTGACCAGTCTCCTCTGTAATTTGAATAAGCGATTTACATTCCTCAGGCGTTTCCGCAAGCGGCTTCTCACCGAAAACATGACAGCCGTTCTTCATTGCTGTACTTGCGATGTTGAAGTGACTCGCCGGAATCGTTACATCAAAGACAAGATTAGCTCCTGTCTGTTCAATCGCTTCCGCAATATCGGTAAAGGTCCGGCAGTTTAGTCCCTTCCTCTCCCTCATGCTCTCGGCAAATTCCTGCTTGATATCGACTAGTGCTACGATCTCCGTATCTGCACGTTCAATTGCATAATCGATCCAAACATTAGACATGCCCCCGCAGCCTGCAACTACAACTTTATAGCTCTCACTCATCTGCATACTCTCCTTATTTCGGATTTGGTACGAATTGTCCGCCGCGGCATTGCTTCAAATAATTTAAGCCATGGACTTGGCCAGTCATCTCAAGTTCATCACGATAAACCGGATCATGCCAGCCTTCAATATCAATCGTTCCTTTATAACCGCCTTGTCTAAGTATCGTAATAATATCCGTCCAATTCGTATCGCCAAAACCAGGTGTCCGGTGCCATACGAATTCTTTTGGTCCATGAATGCCGTATTCCTTCACAATATCCCAAGCGATTGTCGCGTCTTTGCCATGAACATGGAACACCTTATCTATCCATTTGCGAAGCTGTGGAATCGGATCAATCAACGATACCATCTGGTGACATGGCTCCCATTGCAGACCGATATTCTCAGATGGGATCGCATTAAACATCAATTCCCATGCTGTCGGATTATGAGCAATGTTCCAGTCGCCGGATTGCCAGGTGCCTCCCATATCACAGTTCTCGAAAGCGATACGAACCCCTTTATCTGCTGCTCTGCGGCCAAGCTCGCCAAATACTTCTGCGTATCGTGGAATCGAACTATCGATGGACTCTCCGGTTAACCGGCCTGTGAAGCCCGATACGATATCTGTGCCGAACAAATGGGCATGATCGATCAGTCTTTCCCAGCTTGCAAGGGTATCCGCATTATCACCTGTGCCTGTCAGTGGATTGCCAAAGATGCCAACCGTCGATATAATGAAACCGAATTCATCTGAAAGCTCACGAACTCGTTTTGCCGTTTCAACCAAATCTGTAGTACCTGTCGTTTGCCAGAAAGTCAGACTATATGATTCAAAGCCATGTGGCGCAATTTGAGGAATGACACGAACAGCATCTCCTCCGCCTACTAAGGTTCCAATACGAAGCAAATTTTCCATTATGAATACCACTCCTATTTTGGTTGACAAATTTGATTGCACCCTCAGTATAGCGCTTGCAAATGGTTGATTCTCTACCATTCTTGTGCATTACTAGTCCAATATTGTGGAGTTGAGAAAAGCATGAGCTATCCGAAGGAACTTCGTGAGGATACAAGAATAGATGAAAAGACGCATCCTGTGCAGATATTCTCTAACCACGCCCATCAAGTGAAGCCTGGCGACATGATTATGTACCTGCATTGGCATGAGCATTTCGAGATTATCGTTATGCAGCATGGCAGCGGTATCTTCCATATTGATAGTCAACCTTATGAGGCACAACCCGGTGACGTCTTATTTGTCCCAGCAGGAGCACTTCATGTTGGCTACAGCACAAGCGAAGGAGATACTTCCTATCTTGCGATCGTCTTTAACAGCTCCCTATTTCAAAACTGGGTGCATGATGCCCTTCATACTAAATACGTCCTGCCTTATTTGGAAGGGCGTGTACAGCTTCCGGTTAAACCTGCTCTTCTTGATCCAACCTGTGTGGACCATTATCACTTGCTGGAGCAGGCGGCAGCAGAATTTTCAGCCAAGCAGCCCGCTTATCAATTAATGGTAAAATCACAGCTTCACATGCTGTTTACCTTGTTGTCTCGGAAGTTCCTGCCTCAGCAGCTCCCGGAGCAAGCCACAAATCAATATGTACAGAATCGGGAACGGTTCAAGACGTTGATCGAATATATTGAAGTGAATTTTGCAGAAAAACAAACCGTTGCTGATGCGGCAAAGCAAATGAACCTTAACATTCATCATTTCTGCAAAATGTTTAAAAAGCTGACCGGGCGCACTTTTATCGATTATGTGAATGTATGCCGGGTCAATGAAGCAGAGCGCTTACTCCTGGAAGGCGATCTCTCCATTACAGAAATTGCAGGTCAAGTTGGCTGTGATAACTCCAATTATTTCACGAAGATGTACAAGAAATATAAAGGGGTTGCCCCCTCACAGCTAAGGAAGAACAAGCTTCCAACGACAAAAATCCCCTTAAGCGAATCCTTCGCCTAAGGGGATTTCTTTTCTTGCTGCAAGCAGCTACTCACTCGCTTACTCGTTACAAATGCCGATACCCAAGCTCTTGAGAGATCAGATCCGCATATTTTTTCACGTAATAGCTGTATTTCTCTATATTCTCGGCAGTAAAACGCAGGCTTGGTCCCGCACAATTTAGTGAACCAATGACGGTATTCTCTTAGGAGAAGATTGGTGCAGCAATTCCGGTTGTCCCCTCTGTTGCTTCACCAGATGTGATTGCATATCCTCGCTTACGGATTTGCTCCAGATCATTCCCGATATACTCCCTCGTTAATGGTCGCAAAGAGGGAAGAACCTCCCATTCGATCTGATTCAGGATTGACTCCCTTGCGCTTGGCGCCATATAAGCTAAGATAACCCGATTAGATGCGCCAATAACTAGAGGCAGCCTAAGACCGATCGGCTCAGAAATTTTGAGCAGCTGAGGCGAATCGATATTATCGATATAGACACCTTCGGTATTTTCACGGGAAGCTAGATAGACGGTTTCCTTCGTTTGCCGTGATAATTCCTCCATGAACGGACGGGCAATAGAGCGGAAACGCAGGCTGTCCCACATCAAGAAGCCGTATTTCATAATCGATAAACCTAGCTTATACTTTTTTGTTTTGTTATTTTGAGAGACAAACCCATGCTCGGATAACGAAGCCAGGATCCGATGAACACTTTGCACTGGCATATCCAGCTCACGGCTAATTTCCGTCACACTTACTTCCTTCTCAATCCCCTGCGGCACAAGATAATCCAATATATGTATCGCTTTCGAGGAGCTCCAAGACAGATCCCTATCGTTTTGATCCTCTTATTCAAAGCTGCCTTCACAAAACGTTTCTCCTCGATCAGCCAAGGATAAGCTTCTTCTTCATATACACTCATTGGACCACCAAGAATGAGTAGCAGCTCCATCGTATCCAACCATTCTTCTTGTAATCCATCTGCTGGATTAACAATCGTCAACCGATGTCCGCCTAATTCTGCCCACTCGGCAAATGCACGTATATCATCAAAATCGAAATGTCTAAAAGCAAATGTTCATCTCCCGTTTCCTCCAATACCAGCGTCATGTCTCTATGTCAGTATTGTAAAGCAGGAATATAGTAGGCTGCGATGATCACTTCTCACATAGTGGGAAATCGATGAATTATAACCACTCTAGAAATTCGAGACGATTGCCAAACGGATCATTTAAGTAGAAGCGTTTCACACCTTCTTCTGCTCTTGCTTCATATCAATCACCTGGATTTTCTGCTCGAGGAGATAGCTCCGCAGTCCCTCCAAATTCTGTACTTGAAAGGCAGGATGAGCCTTTGTTGCAGGAACAAAATCTTTTTGAACCCCAATATGTACCTGATGTTTTCCGCATTCAAACCATACGCCGCCTCGCTGCCTTAAGTTCTCAGGCTTTGGAATTTCAGGCCAGCCTAGCAGGTGATTGTAGAAGCCGCGAGCTTTCTCCTCACATCCTTCTGGGGCGGCTAATTGAACATGATCAATTCCATCGTATTGGTAAGCCATTAACATCCTCCTCTATAAAAAAAGACTCCTGACCACCTCTGTCAGAAGTCTATTATTTTTCAACCTAATGCTAGACGACTGTTCTGTACGGCCTTCAACCACTCCACTGCCATAAGATGATGGCCTGCAGCTGTTGGATGAACGCCGTCGAATAACCAATAATCAGGAGCAGCTTGTTCCGCAGCTTGATCAAAAGCTTGCTGGAAAGGCACAAATACGGCGTCGAACTCTTCCGCCAGCTGCTTTACAATGGTTCTTTGTGCATCCACTTTACCGCGCCAGCCTTCCCATTCTGCTACCGTAACCCCAGTACGTAGAACAAAAGGTTCGCATAACACAAGCTTCGTACTTGGTAAAACTTCCTTCGTCTCTTCTAACAGAAGACGGTAGGCACGTTCGAACCGATCCGTTACACCGCTAGGAAGCTTGTTCATAATCCGCCACGTATCGTTTACTCCTATAAGAATACTTAAAATATCCGGCTTAAGCGCGATGGCATCTTCATTCCAACGTGCGAACAGATCAGAAACTCTGTCCCCGCTAATTCCCCTATTAATAAATTGATGTCCCGCTTCAGGCAGTTGATAGCTCAGTTCTCCTGCTATTTTATTAACATAGCCTACTCCCAGAGCATGATTCGGATCTGCCCCTTCACGTCCACGCAAGCAATCGGTGATGGAATCACCTTGGAATAAAATGATTTTGCCCATTAAAAATCTTCCTTTCACGCATGAAGGTATGATAACGCTTTCTGTCCCATTTTATAGAAAACGACTACCTCTTGTAAATGATAGATGATACAACTAGTCCAACACACACACCCGATATTGGCGCGACGGCTGCAACACTAATCAATGGATAGCTGCTGACATACAACTTCAGAACGGGCAAAAGAACAGCCCATAAGCCTACAACACTCCAGAACACCCATTTCTGGTGGACGGGGATGACAGGCATGACGGATGATCTCCGCTGGCTTTTATATAAGCAAATCATGATATTAATAAATATGATGAACATACCTAGCAGAGAAAAGCTGTATTGCAGTAGTTTATATACCGGCAAATGGAGAAGGCCAGTCTGGTGGCTCAAGACGTCTAAATGTTGAACAAAATAACCTCTCTCATGCGTAAAAGCGTCAACCAGAATATGCGTATAAAATCCAATCACAACCGAGAGCAAGTAGATGAGCCAAGCCCTGAAGGTTGTCACATCCCATCTGTTTAATAGATTATAAGCTCGTTTATCCAATTGGAATAACGATGGCAGATGCATCGTTAAAGGCTTCTTTACAACATAATGAAATAATAGGCCGAGCAGCACACAAAGCGGAATCACCTGCATAAACAATCCCTGAATCGTATGACCAATCGTCTGATGAGGAGCCAAAAAAATAAAATATTCGATATCCGGCCCCATACTTCCCAGCACCAGGCCCGTCATGCTGAAGACCTTGCGATTAAAATATTTTATTGGAAAAGCGTACAGCGGATGAGCTAACGTATAGGGCATCGGGAAACTCCGTTCTAGGTATAATCAAATTCATCTAATTGTTATAGACGTCACAGAAGCAAATAAAGTTACAAATCCTTACAAGTGTTACTTGTGAGGCTCATAGCCGACTACTTTTCCCAGAATGTCATCACGACTATATGGACCGGCGGTTTGACTGTCATTAAAGCCTCTCCAGCGTACATCTGCCAGGATGAAAAATTGGTCATGCTGCAGTACCAAAGGCTTTTCTAATGAAATATTATTTTTCGATGCAGCATCATTACCATAAAAAGCTTTAAGCTTATGTCCGTTTATATAGACTTGCCCTTTCTTTAAACCTATCTTTTCTCCAGGTAAACCAACAACTCTTGCTAGGTCGGTAGTCTGGTAACTGGTATCCTTTGTTCGGAAAACAACAATATCCCCTCTGGAAATATCATGTTGCTTGTAGTAATGGAAATCTACTAACACCTCCTGATTGACTCCAAATGGATGAGGATAGCCGTAGCCTACTTCGGAAAGCATGCCATCCGTATTCACTTTCACATGAGTTAATTCAGGACCAGGCTGATCAATAACTGGTATTTGCTTTTCCGTTACATCATCAGTCATCGAGCAGCCAGACATCAACAACATGACGATCACAGCCGCAAACAGATACTTAGTCACTCTCCTAATTCCCATCGAATTCCCCCTTGCACCTCTCACCAACTTATTCGCTTGTGATGCGACTATTTCCTTTTGTTTACATCTGCAACTTGATCAACCACACCAACCACTAGAAAAAAATCCGGCTATCGCGAGGATAGCCGGACTTCTTGCTACTTATTATTCCTGAATACTGGTAATCAATCTGTACAAAATAGTAGCCGCTTCAGCACGTGTTGCTGTCTTGTTTGGATAGAACTTGCCTTCCGGCGTTCCTTTAATCAGTCCGGATTTCAAAGACTGCGCGACGGCATCTGCTGCCCAAGCTGCGATCTCACTGCTGTCTTTCAAAGCTGCGAGTTGATCAACGTCTGCAGATTGATTTCCACCAACAAAGGCAAGAACATTTGCAGCGGTTACTGCAAGCTGCTGCTTTGTGATTTTATCATTTGGACGGAATGTTCCATCTGTAAAGCCTTGAATAATTCCTGCTTCAGTTGCCGCTGCTACTGCATCAGCATACCAAGCGTTGCTGGATACATCCTTAAAGTTACTTGCTGTGGAACCTGATGTCAGACCAAGCGCTCTTGTCAGCATCGCTACCCACTCAGCGCGAGTCAACTGCTGCTCTGGAGCGAAAGTATCTGCGGTTTCACCATTCAAAATAAAGCTTGATGCCAGAGTATTAATCTCTTTCTCCGCCCAATGACCTTTTGTATCCGTAAAGGTTTTGCTCGACGCCACTACAGCATAGACACTGTTATGATTCGTACGAATAACTGCTGTTACATTACCGTTTGCATCTGTATTGAACGTGGTTGGTACTGGAACAATTGTCCCATCCGATTCGATCACAATACCCGTAGTTGGCGGCACGGAAGTCTTGCCGAGTTGGATCGTACGAGTGACATAATGTTTGCCAAAACCTTTAACCTCTGTCCAATTGTTCGCGGTGCCAGTCCATACTGTAAATTCAATTGGAGTACCAAGCAATGTACCATTCTTTTTGTTTACTGCTTGGATAGCTGCGTTGTTCGCTTCTTCCGATATAGTCCCAACTCCAATGCGAAGCTGCTGGCCGCTTGCTGCTGTACCACTCAGAATAGCTTGCAGCGGAAGCTCGTAGCTGCCTTGATCGGTTATGACAAGAATGCTCAGTTTGCTGTTTTTATCCAAAAGTTCTTTTAATGCATCAACTGGGAACTGTGCTTGTACTTCACTTACATCGCTCAGATCACGCAAATCAACGGTGATAGAATCAACTTTAGCATCTTGTGCAGCTTGTGCAAGAAGCGCTGCGTTAACTTCAACTATTGAAGTTGCCTTGCCATTCGAATTTGTCTCTGTCTTGGCCATTAAGCCGCTAATGACAGAAACATTACCGTTTGTTGTCACATGACCCGTTCCATCTGTAGGAGTTGTTGAGGGTGGTGTAACCACATTACCGCTTTTTACAACAACAGCAGTTTCAGCCTTGTAACCGCCGTCTTCTGTTGTTACCGTAATTTGCGCAGTACCAACTCCTTTGGCTGTTACAACACCGTCTGCAACTACAGCAACTGAAGTGTCACTGCTGCTCCAATAAAGATTATGATTCTCTGCATTGCTTGGATTAATTGTTGCTGTCAAATTGCCGGTATTCATACCGTTCAAATTAAGCGACAACGCTGATTTATCTAAGGTTACGCCTTCTACCGCTACTGTCGCTTCTGGGTATTTATAGATCTCGAAGTCATCGATCGCCGCCCAGTTACCGGCTTTCGCATCGGAGTATACTCCGATTTGCATAGTACCTAGACCAGTACCAGCTTCCTTTTCAACCACTTCAATATTATCAATTGCAAATGGTGTATACGTACCACCGCTTGCACTCTTCAAATCTTTAGTCAGCTTATCTCCGCCATAATTGGAAACCTCAAGCTGGAACGTATTTTGTCCGCCGCCTGTCCGAACCCATACCTGAACTTTGTACTTGCCGACTGGTACATTAATCGTCTGGAAGTTAGATTGCTTGTAAGCAGAGCCATTCCAATGAGTCAGCTTATACTTGCCGCTTCGTGGTGTATCATTGTCAATGGAGGGAGCTGCGGATTGCTCACCCGGATGCCATTCCTGCCATGGCGAAAGCGTAGGCTTGTTAGCTTGGTCAAGTGTCTCAAAATCCAAATTGTTCGAAGCTGGAATTTTAACTCGTTCACTTGCTACTGTTGGAGCAGCTACTACCGCTTCACTTGCTGCCGATTCATTTCCCGCTTGGTCAACAGCCTTAACGGTAAATGTATATTGTGTGCCTGCTACCAGATTTGCTAGCGTATAGCGAGATTCTGTTGCTGGATCAACGGATGCCCGTTTGAAGCCATTCACATAAATGTTGTATTTAAAGAAATCGTTCTCCAAATTAGGCTCCCAAGTGAGCTTCACTTGTTGGATACCAGGTACAGCTTTCAGACCAACTGGTGCTGCCGGAGCCACAGAGTCCTTACCTGCAGCAGTTGTCGCAGTAACAGATCCACTAGCTGCCGATTCACCAGAAGCGTTGAAGGCAGATACACGATATGAGTACGTAGTGCTGCCTAGCAGGCCTTGATCCACATAGCTTGTTACGTCACCAGCAGATCCGATTAAGCGATAATCCGGGTAAACTCCGTCTTTCTTTGTGTCCGAATTTACTACCGAACGATAGATTTTGTAACCAATCGCATCAGCAGCTTTTGTCCATTGAAGATGGATATTTTGACCATTTTGAAGGTCTGCGGTTACATCTTGAGGAGTAGCAGGTGCATCGTCACCTTGTTCTTCTACAGAAGCTTTCGAAATAACCGGGATCAATTCCACATCGTCAAAAGATGCCCATTCGCCGCCCTTATTAGCGGAGTGAATCCCGATTTCGACTTGTCCGTCTGTCACCTCAATGACTGGAATAACGATCTGTGTCCAGGATCCAACATATGCTGTTGTCCCTGCCGACACACTAAGATCAGGTCCACCATATCTTTTCGCTTCCAGGCTAACGTTGGTATCGCCGCCCTTCTGATACCATACAGATGCTTTGTAGGTTCCGTTTGGCACCTTCACCGTACGATAAGTCGTTTGCTGGTACGACTCAGTACCACCAAGATAGTGGGATAGCTTCATCGAACCTGTTCTTGGACTGTTATTGTCTACGTTCTGAGCATATCCCTGTCCTTCTGGGTTCCACCCATTCCAGCCTGTATTTCCTTCCTCGAAGCCGCCGCCTAGAGCTAAGTAGTTAAAGCTGCTCTGCACGGAATCGAAGGAGAATTGGAACCAGTTCAAGTTTACTTTACCGGAGAACATCACATACAGCTTATGCTTGCCGCTAACGGCTTCGGACTGAACAGCTTTAGTAATCCAGGACTGTGCTCCACCCGTTGAGGTAAGATCTGCTGTTCCAAGCAAAGCGCCAGTTGGACTATCAAGACGGAATTGAATACTAGCATCACCCTCAGCTGCCGCTCTTACTTTGATGCTGGATGTTCCGCTTTGGAACTCCACATTATCGAAAGCAATATAGTTGCCGTTGGCAGCCGAGCCAACATATTTTCCGCCGCCAGTATCTCCAGCAATATCAGTTGTCACACCTACGTTGTCCACGAAATCTTCTGCTTGCATAACCGCATATGGACTAATCGATACCGTGCCAACCTGCGTTCCGCTCCAAACATAGGACGCTATAGCTCCTGCTGGAAGAGTGTACGAAAAGCTCTTCGCACCCCATCTTATTTTGAAGGTTTTTGATTGTTTGGAGGAGTTTAGTGCTAGAAGCACCTTAGTACCATCCGGGTTTAAGAACGCTGCATCTTCAATGCTTCCTGCTCCAAACGTATTCGATTGAATCCGCTTCGCGCCAGGCAGAACGAATTTACTTGCTTGACCAAATGCGTAAAACTCTTCGTTGTAAGTTACATCTGAACTGGTTACTACGTTATTTTCTTCATGGTTAACAACTGTCACGATCCCTCGGCAATCCGAGCAGCCACCTACGAATGGACCGTTGTTTTCATCCAGTGCAATATTCCATTTGAGCGATGTCCGCGCCCAGTTGCGAGTTGCACCAATGATGAGATTTTGATAATCCCAAGCAATGTTGCCGCCGAAATCAGAAGCGAATTCGCCTCCCGAGCTTTCGGTGAAATAAATATCCTTGTCTGGATGCTGGTCATGCACAAGCGATTGTGCATCTACCGAACCGGCATATCCATGGAAGGCTGAACCTGCGATATATTTATTTGCATCTTTATCATTCAGCACGTCAATCGGGTATTGAGGAGTAGACCAGTTATGGTCAAACACAATGATTTTCGTATCGATGCCAGCTTCCTCAAAAGCAGGACCTAAATAATCTTTAACAAATAGAGCCTCATCTTCCGGTTCCATGCGCATACCGGAGTAGTCGCTTGGCTCAAACTGCGGTTCATTTTGGATCGTCACAGCGTCGATTGGAATACCGGCTTCTTCATAATCCTCAATAAATTTAACGAAATATTGCGCGTATACACCATAATACTCTGGCAGCAGCTTACCTTTTTCCATCGCATCCGTTGTTTTCATCCAGCCCGGTGCGGTCCAAGGCGTACCCATGATTTTCAGATCCGGGTTAATCTCTAGCGCTTGCTGGAGAAGAGGAATGATATACTCCTCATCATGCTCGATGGAGAAATTATGAAGTTCAGGGTCAGTCTCGCCCTTAGGCATATCATCGTATGTATATTTGCTTGTTGCGAAATCGCTTGCACCCATTGGCAGACGCAAATAACTGAAACCTGCGCCATCACCTTCACGGCTGAAAAGCTTCTTCATCAATTGATCTTTAGCCGTTGGCTCCATCTTCGAAATCACATAGGCCGATGAATCTGTGAGAGCGCCTCCAAAACCATCAATCGTCTGGTAGGCCGTATTCTCATCTACATCAATCGTCAGCTCAGACGGTGCTCCATCCGTATCAAACGACACATCCTTCTGCCGACTAAGCAAATTGCTCTTATCCCCTGTCGTCATCCATACATTTACCGGATCTGTGGCTGCCGATACCTGTGGTACCGTTATGCCAGTGAAGCTAGATACGATAAGACCTGCAACTAATGTCTGCGCGGCCATCCGTTTCCACATGTTTTCCCCCATGCTTGTGCCCCCTCATTCATATAAGTTCCTTACCTGAAATGGATAATAACATCAAATGAAATCGATTTCAATAACTTTTAAAAGAAAATTTAACCGTTTTTATAAGTTAAGTGGCTTGTTTATAGCATTAAATACCTCATCGCTGTTCTAACACATCACCCTTAATTACTGAAATCGATTTCACAAATAGCCCAAAAACAACCTTTTTCAAGCTTTATTACACCCATTTAAGCAAAACACCTGATGCGCATCTGCACATCAGGTGTTACTAAAACCTATTTATTCCCTTTTGGATCTCCATGCTCAGGCTTATTCTTGCTATCTGCAATATCCCCACGTACAATGCCAAAGCCGTTCGTACCAATATAGACTCGACCGAAAACACGTGGATCACCTGTTATGGCTTGAGTAGCATTAGCATACTGATGCAGGTCGTCGTTAATCCGGATCCAGCTGCGGCCAGAATCATCGGAACGATAGAAGCCGAATTTCCCATTGATTCGGCCATTCATATAGATCGCCATGTATTTTTTACCTGGAGCCGCTTTACCAAAGCCGATCATCGCGGCTTCCTGTACATTTTTCAGCTTCGTGAAGGTTGCACCCGAATCGGTAGAATGGAATACTCCATATGCGCTTTCTGTATTCGTGTTGTCTTTTGCGGCTACTAGCCATATATCACCTTCACCACCTGGCACCGCTTTGAACTTACTATTCAGTTTTGATGGAAGTCCAACTGCTTTAGCCGACTTCACGAATGTTGCGCCGCCATCCATGCTGACGTAGAACGCGCTATTCGCATACGCGTAGAACTTGGATGGATTCACTCGATCAGATGATACCATCGCACCTTCCGGAACACCTGTTGATACGGACCATGTTTGACCGTTATTCCTTGAATAACTTACTGGTCTGCTGATATCCGCAGAAGCACTTTTTGGTGCCCATACGATTGTACTTCCGTTGGCACCAACAGCAACCGTACCGCCTTGTGTTTTATCTCCATCCGCATCCATCCATGCATTTGCAGCAGGTGTCCACGTTACACCGTTATCCACAGAAACACCCATGCGGGCATCTTTATTTTCCGCGTTGCCTACCCGTACAACCAGCTTTGGATTAAGCTCTGCATAATCCAAATCCGTGCTGGTGCCAATATACGGATTCGTAATCATCGTTGGTGCAGTATCCAGATCCTCATGCCGGAATCCGCCGATATCACCCATTGAGCTCATCAGATGAGCACCTTCTGGTGGACTAATAAGTCCAAGTACTGCGGTTTCCTCAATCCCTTGAGCGTAAACGGAGAGTTTAACCTTGTCACCATTATCCCGATCCAATGCTGTCAGATTGTCAGCAGCAAACAGAGTAGCTCCTGTTCCATACAGCAGGCGATCAGGGTTAAATGGATCAATCTCCAGATCACCAATCATCCAGCCCATTTTTGGATTTTGCTCCACATCTGTCGGATTAAACGTTTTACCCCAATCCAGCCACGGTGCTTTGGAATAATCCAGATCATATTTGTTAACTCTTGACCATCCTTCGCCCATCGTCCACAAAGATGTCCATGTAGCACCGCCATCCGTACTGCGGAAAATATGCTCATCCGGCCACCACATATTCATAGTCGCAACCATAATGGTGTTGGGGTTAGAAGGTTCTACTGCTAGTCCGCCAAATGGATAGGACGGAACCGCATTAGCATCTGCAGGAGCAATAACGGCAGGGCTGATATTCGTCCATTCCCCGCTTATCGTATCGTACTTCCAGACGGAGCCTGCTTTTGTCCCATTCCCTGCTGCACCATCATAAGGACCAATCGCACTGTTGTAGGTGATATACAGCTTCCCATCTGAAGCTAATACACCATGATGCGGTACGAAGCCTTCATTAGGCTGTCCTTCCATCGGCGCCCAGGTGACCCCGCCGTCCGTACTTTTATAGATGCTTTTCTCCGTATCTGCTACACCAACATAAATCGTTTGAGTCGTTTGCGCATTTTTCTTATTCTTTTTATCCGCCTTCTTCCCTGTACTTGGATCAAATGTAACCCACACAGGCCCTACTTGGCCGCCGTAATATTCTTTTACATTTTGCCCGGCTGTGAAGCTTGTCACCTTACGCCAGGTGGCGCCATAATCGGTGCTTCTCCATAACCCGTTGCCGTTACGTGCTCCAAAGTACAGAACGCTATTATTATTTGGATCAATTACAAGGCGTTCGCCCATCGAGCGACCCGGCATGTTGCCGCCGAATTTAAAAGGCAGTATAGTCTTTTTCCAAGTCTCTCCTTTATCTGTGGAGCGCAGCATGACACCGTTCTGATCTGTAAAATCATTCGAGTATGTGCCTGCAGCGATATAAACTCGGTTTGGATCAACCGGGTCAGTCGCGAGACTCTCTACACCAGCCATATTCCACTCATCAAATCCTACCCAATCGAGCAGCTGCTTCCAGGAATTCGTCTGTTTGTTCCAGCGGTATGCGCCGCCCATGTCCGTTCTGACGTAGACGAGGTCTTTCTCGGAAGGGTTGTAAATAATACCGGGGATAAAGCCTCCTCCAACTGTTTCTACTCTACCCCAATCATAGCTTTGCATTCTTGTGCCTGACGAAGCCATAACCGCATTGCCACCCAGACTAATCACTAGCGCGATAATAGCGATAAACCCTACAACCTTTTTCCTCATTACACCTTCTCCTCTGTATTTGGATTCATTTAGCACATTAAATGTAAACGCTTTCTTAAAGTGCCGTTGTTATCGTACAATGGATCCCACCCCCAATAACACCCTTGGATTTATATGTAAAATCAGTTGTTTATTTGACATTCATACTTACTTGAACGCGTAAAAAAAAAAAAGCTTTCCAGAGTGGTCAACCATTCGGGAAAGCTTTTCTCACCATGTTATTGATTAATTGATTTGAACAAAATATCCGTATGGTAATAATGCGAACCTGGTGTTCGTGTTTCTTCGGAAGCAACTGGCAGCACATACAATTGCAGCTGATCATCCGTCTTCTCGATCTCAATAATGAGTGGATTATCGCCTTTTTTCAGCTGAACAACTGCACCTTTCGACTTAGGAGCCCGGTGATAGGCTGGCATAAATACCGTTGCTTCCTGAGCGTCAATAACTAGCTGGCCATTAAGCGTTGCCCGAACAGGTGATATGGTACTTGCTAGAAGCAGAATCTCGCGGTCATCCGGAGAATACAGAAGTGTTTCTGCACGATAGACTCCTTTAGCCTTTGTATTTAACAGCTTCCCAAAATCTACGAGATTGCCTGCTACATTTACATCAACGCCATCATTGGACAAAGGTGAATAGAGCTTCCAAGAAGCCGTCGCCACCAGTGAGAAGATAACTTTTTCCGTATTCCAAATATGTCCGTCATGATCACGTTCGATCACAAGTGCAAGCTCATAGGATGATCGCAGCTCAGCATCTGAAGTAGCCTGCGCCTCCCATAAGAATGATTCTCCCGCAGGCAGCTTAAAGGCACTTTGTTCCGTCTTCGTCCAGCCTTCAGGTGTGCTCAGCGATAATCGGCCTGTCCATTCTTCACCCGTACGATTCGTTAATTGAAAACGAAGATAATGTGTATCAAAAAGTCCAATTACAGGTAACTGGTCTTGATATTGGATTTCTACTTCAATGCCATGATCGGCCATCGTTCCCTGCGGTACGATATAACAATTCTTTTTAAAATCCTGACTCTGTACCTTCAAAGTCGAGGCTGTTGGCTTCAGCAAACTCGATTCAATCGAAGTCTTCTGATCTTTACGGATATCTACAGGAGAATCCCATACCGCCAATACCTCTTTTGCTGCTCGAATTGTACGTCGAGTAAGCTCGTCAAGATCTGCCGGGACTGGGAAACCTTTAATGGGTGGACTCACGACTACTTTATCTCCAATTGGCTCAATCCAATTAGCCGGAAGTGAATCAGCACCGCCGATGATGCCTAAGATCGCTCCCAGCGTTGCAGCTGTGCAATCCGTATCATAGCCGCAGTTAACCGCTTTCAATATCGCGTCTCCAAAGTCCTCTCCATACAGCCAGCCTAGAATGGTGAATGCGATATTTTGCGGAGCATCTGTAAAGTTATCGCTGCCATGATGCTCTAGAACCAAGGCACGAGCCTCCAGCCAATCCTTGCCTTCCCGGTGCCAATCGATTAAATCCTTCACAGCAAGTGCCGTACGGCAGTCAATAGGAATATAACTTAGTCCAATCTGAATCAGAGTATCACGGTCACTTTCAGCAAAGGCAGCGCTTTCAATTGCAGCGAAGAACATTTCACCATAAACGCCCTCTCCACCCGCGTGATCCAGAATCGCATCCTGATAAGCATAATGGGCCGCAATATTAGGTGCACAAGGAGCAACCATCGCCCACAGCTCCGAACGGATTGGCGAGCCCATACAGTCTACAAACGGATTGTTGAACGAGCCTGCTACCGGAGGAATAAGACCTCTGCGAAGATTGGTCAGAGCATAGCCATATTCGTCATATGGGAAAAACACATGCTCCAGCCATTCCTGAGCTAGTTCTTTGGCCGTCATTCGAGCGCCATGTCGCTCAATGGCATGCAGCGCGACTAATTGCAGGTCGAGGTCATCATTTGCCAATGGCAGATTTTTAAGCTCCGGATAAAAATCAAGCTCCAAAACCTCCATTTTACCTTCAACAGGGCCGCCTAACGTCCCCCCGATATTTTTTCCCATCCAGCCGCCGTATACTTTCTGGTAAAACTCTTCCTCGTTCAAGACACTTCTGCTCATTCCGGTCTAGCCCCTTTCGATTGGTAGGACTAAGAATATGACAAACGGTGGATAGCTAAGTACTTACAAGCCCGCGAGGATCAAGAAACTTCGTCTGTTCATCCAACTGCGGGGAAGAATACCAATCATTCTGTTCAATATGGGAGCCATATTTGATTGTATGAATGACCGAGTTAGAAGACAGATAAATGTTGTGATGAATGTAGGGGGTGACCATTACGCTCTCCCCTTCTTTTAAAACGGTTATTTTCAATTGGCCATTATGTATTTCTGCATAAACCATCCAACCTGCTTGGACGACATAGAGCTCGGAGGAGGATTGATGATAATGACTATTTTGCCAGCCGCCTACATCAGAAGCTTCGGTTCGACAATAGGAGCTGCCGTCTGTCAAACAATTCAGCCTATACCTTCGTTCGCCATTATCCATCCTGTCATGTCTCGGTTCAATGCCTTTCGAAATGGCTTCCTCTTCTGAAATCCTCTGCAATCCACATCACTCCGTAAATGTAATCGCTAACACTTCTTTCTACTTCAATGTACCATAAATAAAGAGAAGGTAGTCATATCAAAAAAGAATGACGCCTGGACAAATTGTCCAAGCGTCATTTTTTTGTTCTAATTCCCCGCATTATTAGCAGCCTTCTGTATGGCGTGCATCCCAATAATGACTGCTACGAGCTCATAAGAGTCGAGAAATTCACATTGATTATCCAATAGAAAAGCGCCTGACGATAACCACCCGTTAACCTGTTTAAACTGGGCGACAACGTTTTCAGAATCATCTATAATCTCATATTCCTTCGAAAATGCAGGAGAAATAATCTCGTAGCTGCCCCGTCCAATCGTCTCATAGGTGTACTTCTTAGAGAAAAACGTAAGCCTGCTTCTCAGTATACCTATTTGCTCGCCATCGGCTCCATTAATTTCCCATTTGCCTGAAAAGAAAGGAAATTTCCCGTTATACAGCAGCTCGTCATTTGGCCCATAAATATCAATTGCAGATCCAAATGAACTTCTAAGATCAAGATGTCCAACTTTCCCTTCCTGTTCATCCAGAATCTCCGTTAAGCCGGCATTCCAAAAATTATCGCGAAAGTATAATTGCATGTTACTCGCCCCTTTGATGTATAGTCCCGAGCTGCTTATATTATTGATTACGGCTCTTGTAGGAGAAATGTTGCATACACTTTCGAAAATCCGCTAACTAATAATCTTCTTGAAATCTACCAACTTACAAGATAGGAATATAGATATCCGCGTTGTTCATATTCTGCTCTTCACCAAAGCGGTACACTTCGAGAGCTAGTGATCTAGCATTGTTAGTAAGATTCATAGATTCCAGTGATGAGTTAATTAACTCATATGGATTTTGATCAGCAGATCGCACTTTCGCATAACGCTGGCTTGGCATTGAAAAACCGATCATTCTTTCCGGAACTTCGCCGATGCTGGTTACTTCCATGCAATAAATATAGGTAAAGAGATAGTCATTGGCGAAATGAGGACAGACATAGGCCTTCGAATCAACCATTCCCTCAATCTCATCTAGCCTGGACAGAAATACTTGAAAAGTTTTCTGAATAGCTTCAGGGTCTACTCGCTTGAAAGCATTAGTTACAGCTACTCCAATAAAATGCTTCTCACTTAGCGTAACAATCTCAACCTGTACAACCTGCTGATCACTAGACATTAGACTCTTTCCTCCTCACTTTTATTTGGAAAAAGCGGCTCCAATGTCACATCCAGCTTATCCGCCACTAAGGTATAGAACTCAGGAAAACGTGGATCCGATGGGCTTGGAATCTCTTCAAAGGTTCGTATCATTAGCCCCGCGGAACCAATTGCGCTTAGAATGTCCCCCACCGTCCAACCACGGCCAAGCACCTTCCCGAGTCCAGACTGTTCTTCCTCAGGCAATAGCTTCGCGAACGCTACGTCACCTTCTCTAACAGAATCATCAAAATAATTCCCGCTTGGCTCATTCAAGTTATATGTACTAGCCCAAGCTCTGGCGAAGGGATGGAAGTCCGTCAGCAGCAATCGTCCATGAGGACGTAACCGACGGCGAACAACTTCAAAGATGTCTCCAAGATCCATGAAATAATGCAATATCCCGAATTCCATCAGTACGAAATCATATTCGCCTAGCGTATCTTCATCGGGAATGCTCAGTACATCGGAGCAAATATAATCCAGTTTCACCTCAACTGCTGCTGCAACATCAAGGGCATATCGCTGATTTTCTTCCGATAGATCAACAACGGTAACTTCTGCACCACGCATGGCTAGTGAGATTGCTTTCCTCCCATGCGAGCCTAATAGATTAAGAATCCGTTTCCCTGCTGGATCTCCGATATATTTTAGCCAATAACGTAAATGATGACTGCCGGTCTGTTTTAACGTCTCTGCTAATTGTTCAGGAGTGCCATAATGCCGAACCCAAGCTTGATAGGCTTTCGTTTCCCAAGCGATTTTATTTGCCTTAACCAGTTCTTCCTGCATTCTTTACACATCTCCCTCAAATTCCATATGTTTACAATCTATTATATGCGACAATAGCGCTATAAAAAAAGAAGAAATCCGCTTAGTATCACGGATTTCTTCACTATTATAGATTAAAATTTACGCTGACTTACGACTTCCGCAGCTCTCTCCTGAGTAAAGATATCTTCCGGTGGAACCATTCGTTTCGGAAGAGTCCGGCCAGCCATAATCTCCTTAGCAGCCTGCATAAGCTGAGGACCTAAGAGAGGATTACACTCTACAACAGCGTTTAGTTTACCAGATGCAAGCTCTTCAAGTGCTTTCCTGGAACCATCAACGGAGATGACAACAATGTCGATGCCCGGCTTAAGACCTGCTTCCTCAATCGATTCAATTGCACCAAGAGCCATATCATCATTATGGGCGAATAACACCTGTGGCCGCTCATCTGGAGGAACGTTCAGGAAGCTGCGCATAACCTCCCTGCCCTTTTCTTCCGTAAAGTCTGCAGGGACACTTTGCGTAATGACCATATCTTCTCTAGCCGCAATAATGCTGCGGAACCCTTCTCCCCTCTGTATAGAAGGAGTTGAGCCTTTGGTTCCCTGCAGCTCGGCAATCCGGATTAGGCCAGTTTCGTTACGCATCCGGTCGATCAAATATTTCCCGGCTTTTACTCCCTCTTCATACAAGTTCGAACCGATCGTTGTCACGAATAGAGAGGTATCCTTCACATTAACAGATCGGTCAAGGATAACTACAGGAATACCTGCTTGTTTGATTTCCTTCAGAATGTCTTCCCAGCCGGATTCAACAACCGGAGCGATTGCAATGACATCAACCTTCATCTGGATAAAAGAACGGATCGCTTCGAATTGTTTCGTTTGAGACTGATCTGCATTTTTTATAACCAAATGAATGCCAGATTCAGCTGCTGCATCCTGGACGGATGCAGTATTGGCCAGTCGCCATGCACTCTCGCTTCCCAGTTGAGAGAATCCCAGCGTAATAGGCTTTTCCTGCTTCACCTTAGAGGCGGATGTTTTGAGCCAATCACTGATGGCAGGAGGCTCCTCGCTGTCTATGGATTGTACGGGGGCTGGAGCTTCGCCGCCGGAAGTGCAGCCTTGCAGCATGAATAGTAAGAATACACCTAGCACCAGATAAACAAGCTGCTTCATGCTCCGCCCCCTTTATTTCTACTAAATTGTCACGATTTTAGCGTTACCCGTCGATCACTTAATAGTCTCTGGAAGAGTATAAATACAAACAATAATAAACCAATTACGATTTTGGTCCACCAAGAGCTTAGTGTTCCTTCAAAGCTAATTATAGTTTGGATAACCCCCTGTATCAATACACCGATGAATGTACCTGCGACGTATCCGACACCACCAGTGAGGAGTGTTCCACCAATAACAACGGCAGCGATTGTATCCAACTCAAGTCCCATAGCATGCAGGCCATAACCGGACAGCATATAGAAGGTGAAGACTACTCCAGCAAGTGCCGAACAGAAGCCGCTGAACGTGTACACTAGAATTTTAGTTCTAGCAACCGGCAAGCCCATAAGCAAAGCCGATTGTTCGCTTCCACCGATCGCATAGACGTTACGTCCAAATCTCGTATAATGTGCTAAGAAGATTGCTGCTAGAACAACTGCAAGCGCGATAATGACATTAATGGAGATAAAACTGCCGCCAGGAAGCGAGATCTTCGTCTGAGCGACTTTCGTAAAGAAGGAATTTGTCACCGTAATTGTATTGATGCTGATGATATAACAAATACCGCGTGCTAGGAACATTCCAGCTAGAGTAACAATAAACGGCTGAATCTTGAAATAATGAATGATGGCCCCCATTACAGTACCAAACAATGCTCCAATAATGAGCACCAGCGGTATAACAACACCAGGCGACCAGCCTTGCTGCTCGACCAAGCTTGCACTTAACATCGTAGTCAGTGCAATAACGGAGCCTACCGACAAGTCAATGCCGCCGGAAATAATAACAAAGGTCATCCCTACTGCTGTAATAATAAGAAAGGAATTATCGATCAGCAGATTATACAGCACCTGCGCGGAGAAAAATCCAGTGTAACGGAAGGAACCTGCAGCGAACATAGCTGCAAGCAAGCCAAATGTCACTAGAATGGGAACGAATTTTCGATTAAGCATGGCGGGTAACCTCCTGTTCAGCAGGGTAATTTCGTTTCTTCCAGCGAGTCATTAGCGTCTTGCGGAATGATTCGGATTGAATCAGACAAACGGCTAGGACAACAAAGGCTTTTACAACAAGCGTAATTTCGGGTGGAACTCCAATCATATAGATGGTCGTCGTTAGAGTTTGAATGATTAGCGCTCCAACTACCGTTCCCATCAAATAGAATCGACCGCCATTAAGCGAAGTGCCGCCGATAACAACAGCCAAAATCGCATCAAGCTCATACCATAGACCGGCGTTATTGCCATCTGCACTGGATACATTCGAGCTTAGAATTAATCCCGCAATCCCCGCACATAGTCCACAAAAGATGTACACGGTTAAGATTACTGTCTTGGAACGAAGACCTGCCAGACGGCTTGCATTAGAATTGCTGCCTACCGATTCGATAAATAATCCAAGAGCAGTTCGCCGCGTCAAGAGGGATGCGATAAGCAGAACAGCTGCAACGATAAAAATAGAAAACGGCAAGGCTGCAAGCGATCCTGCGCCGATATATTCATAATTAGAATTGGACACCGTAATAATCTGTCCGCTAGTAATCAATTGTGCGATACCTCGTCCGGCAACCATGAGAATAAGAGTTGCGATAATCGGTTGTATTCGGGTAACCGTAACGAGTACACCATTCCATACTCCAAGTATGATTGAAAGAACGATGGACGCACCAACTGCACCAAGTACAAGAAGGAGCGAGTTTTGATCGGTTCCTTTACTAATGGATAGACACGCCATCGCACCTGAGATAGCGACAATGGATCCCACGGATAAATCGATACCGCCAGTTGCAATTACTAGGGTCATCCCAATAGAAACAAGGATAAGAGGTGCTCCAAAATTAAGAATATCAATGAGACTGCCATACAAGTTCCCCTGCCGAACAACAATCGAGAAGAAATCCGGGGAATAGATCAAATTAAATAGTAGTAAGGTACCCAGCACAACTAACGGCCAGAACAAATAATGTTGGTACAGCTTGCCTCGCATAGTGTTATCCTCCTGCCATCGCTTGCATGATTTGCTGTTGATTGATCTCGCCGCTGCCTAATTCTTTCACTTTCGTGCGGTCACGCAGGATGGCAACACGGTCGCTCACCCGAATAACCTCTTCCATCTCCGATGAAATAAACAAGACAGACATTCCTTGCTTCGCTAAGGAAAGGACCAGCTTCTGAATTTCGGCCTTTGCCCCGATATCAATACCTCTTGTAGGTTCATCAAGAATAAGCAAATCCGGTTCTGTTAAAAGCCAGCGAGCAAGTAATACCTTTTGCTGATTGCCTCCGCTTAAATTTTTGATTAAATGCTCAGGGTTAGGCGGATTAATATTCAGCATTTTAATATATTGATCAGCAATCTCATCCTGCTTCTTGCGAGATAAGGGTCTAGACCAGCCTCGTGTCGCTTGAAGGGCTAGAATAATATTTTCGCGTACGGTCAGGTCATCAATGATACCTTCTGTCTTACGGTTCTCTGAGCAAAAGGCAATTCCTTGATCAATCGCTTGTCTTGGTGACTTCACCGTGCTTCCAGATTCGGCAACAACCAGCTTACCTTCATCAGGCCGATCAACACCAAAGAGCAATCTTGCGATCTCTGTTCGTCCGGATCCTAGAAGACCCGCTAGTCCTACCACTTCACCTTTGCGAATCTCCAGATTAAATGGCTTAATTGCGCCTTTTCGTCCGAGCTCAGAGGCGGTAATCATCGTGTTACCAACGCTCGATTTAGATTCTTCAGACAGCTTTGGCAGTTCTTCCAGCAGCTTAAGCTCCTTGCCTATCATCTTCAGCACCAGCTCGATCTTCGGAAGTTCGGCAGCCAGATATTCCCCTTCCAATTCCCCATTACGAAGCACCGTAATTCGATCCGACATCTCATAGACTTGATCAAGGAAATGGGTAACGAACAAGATGGCGAGACCTTCACTCTTCAACTTCCGCATAATGCTAAAAAGCTGCTGAACTTCGTTCTGATCTAGACTGGAGGTTGGTTCGTCCAGAATAAGTACTTTCGCAGAGATACTTAATGCACGCGCAATTGCAATTAGCTGTTGGATCGCAACCGAATAAGCATGAAGCGGCAACGTCACATCAATCGACAGATTTAATCGCTCTCTTAGCAGCTGGTCCGCATCTTTATTCATCTTCTTCCATTGAATTTTGCCGAATTTCAAAGGCTCTCTTCCAATGAAAATATTTTCCGCCACGGTCAAATTGGGACATAGATTCACTTCCTGATAAACCGTACTAATCCCAGCCTTCTGTGCCTCAAGTGGACCGGAGATGGAAACTGACTGATCCTCGATCATAACCGAGCCTTCATCAATGGAGTAAACACCGGTCAACACTTTAATCAGAGTTGATTTGCCCGCTCCATTTTCGCCCATCAAGGCATGAACTTCTCCCGGAAACAACCGGAAATCAACGTTAGATAACGCCTTAACTCCTGGGAATCGCTTCGTGATTCCTGTCATTTCTAATATTGGTACAAGCATGGATTCCTCTCCTTCTCCAGAAGAAAAAGCCACCCAGCGACGAAACTGGCCGATAGGTGGCTTCTTTCTTTACTCAATTAGTACTGACGTGATGGCAAAGCTTCTTTCGCCTGCTCTGATGTGAAAGTTGATTCTTTCGTAACAATACGAGCATCAATCTCTTTACCATCTACCACCGCTTGAACCGCTTCCATCAGCTGTGGTCCAAGCAGCGGGTTACATTCTACGATAAAGTTGATTTTGCCGTCAGCAGCAGCTTGCATACCGTCTTTCACTGCATCAACCGAGATAATAATGATGTCTTTGCCTGGAACAAGACCAGCAGCTTCAATCGCTTGAATAGCACCAAGAGCCATATCATCGTTGTGAGCATAGAGCACATCGATGTCTTTATGTGCTTTCAGGAACGCCTGCATAACTTCTTTCCCTTTTGCACGCGTGAAGTCGCCTGTTTGGGAAGCAATGACTTTCAGCTTCGGATTCGAAGCGATGATTTCCTGGAAGCCTGCTTTACGGTCATTCGCCGGAGCAGAACCCGTAGTACCTTGAAGCTCAACGATATTCACGTCTTCTTGTGTATCTTTATATTGATCAGCCAGCCATTGGCCGGCTTTCTTGCCTTCTTCAATAAAGTCAGAACCGATAAACGTTTTGTACAGCGAAGTATCCGCTGAATCAACTGCACGGTCCGTCAGGATAACCGGAATTCCCGCATCCTTTGCTTCTTTCAATACCGTATCCCAGCCCGATTCAACAACCGGCGAGAATGCGATGGCATCCACTTTTTGCTGAATAAAGGAACGAATCGCTTTAATTTGATTCTCTTGCTTCTGCTGAGCATCGGAGAATTTCAGATCGAAGCCAACTTCTTTGGCCGAATCTTGAATCGAGATTGTGTTAGCCGTACGCCAGCCGCTCTCTGCACCAACTTGAGAGAATCCAAGTGTAATTTTCTTGGTACCTGTCGTATCGCCGCTGGTCTCTTCTTTCACCGCTGTTGTCTCAGCCGGCTTATTCGTTGCATTGGCCGTGTTGTTTGCATTGTTACCGCCATTGTTCCCACCGCAAGCGGTTACAATAGATACCATTACAGCGAGTGTGATTGCAAGTCCCCATCTTTTCTTTACTTTCATCTGGTTAATCCTCCCTTTCGTTCACCATGTTTGGCGTGCTTTTAGTATAGACCGTCTCTTCACTCACCTAATATGGAGTCCGTTTCGAGTTTGGTTTAGAATTTTTGGCATGTGCTTGGACATCAAGAGAGTAAAGTGTAATTTTTTTCGCGAAAGGTGTACTATTCCGTGAATCTCTTAAATTCGTACAGAAACATGCTATAATGAAAAAAATTTATAAATTGTTATGTGGGGGAACAATCTCATTATCTATATGGAGAGGAACAACTCATGAAGCTCATCAAGTGGATCACTTCAAGCCTTAGGGCCAAATTGCTGAGCATGTTTATTATTCTTACCGCAGTCCCCTTACTTGTGGTTGGACTTATCTCCTATCAGAAATCCTACAACACCGTATCCGATCATAGTAAAGCATCAACCCAGTTGGTTGCTGACCAACTAGCCCGCAATATGGACAATTTATTTGGGGATACCGAGAGAATATTGGAAATGGGGAAAAACCCGCAGGTGCTCCAGTTTCTGTACTCCCAATCTGAGACGTATGAGGATGCCAAATCAATCCTTCAAACCTTCAAGTTCTACCGTGAAACCTACAAGTATGACAAGGTCCTCAATATATCGATGGTGAACTTCTATGGCAAAGGCATCAGTGAACGGAAAGGTGTATTTCAGCTTGACCGTAACCCGCTTCGGAATCCGTACTTTCAATATTTAACCCAATATCCTGATGCCATATTAAGAATTCCGGAATCTGCTTACTCCGACCTTAATCGATTGGACGGCTTTACTTATCCAGGCCAGAATGCTCTATCCATTATTGCCGCGGTTAAGCAGCGTATCACTCATGAAGTTATTGGTTTTATCATCATTGATCTGAATGAAGCCATGATTGATGATTTTCTAGCGAATACCGTTATCGGCAAAACAGGCTTCTTTTATATTAATGATCATTATGGCGAAACAGTCTTCCAACCCCAATCTTCCAGTGCTTCTCGTACTATCCTGGAACAAATTGCAGAGGAGCCCATGACCGCGCAGAATGACAGCTTTGTTCTGTCAACCAAATCAAAGCCTCAATTTATCGTTTACAGCACTTCTGAGATTACAGGTTGGAAAATTGTTGGCGTTGTTCCGTTTCAGGAGATTATTGCGGAAGCCAATGGGATCCGCCAGCTTATTATCGTAAGTGTAGTGCTTAGTGCAATCTTTGCTCTGACGCTTTACTTCTTCCTGACCAACCGCCTTACCCTGCCGATTCAGATTCTAATGAACAAGATGCGGAAAGCTGCTAATGGCTACCTCGATGCGAAGGTTACACCAACAGGGACCGATGAGATTGCTGATCTTGGCAACAGCTTCAATATTATGATCGAAGAGATTAAGAGCTTAATCGACAAAAACAGGCGTGAACAGGAACAAAAGCAGATGGCAGAGCTTCGAACCCTCCAAGCTCAAATTAACCCTCATTTTTTGTACAACACCTTAGATTCGATTATTTGGATGGCTGAAGCGGAGAAAAAAGAAAGCGTTATCAAGCTGGTTAAGGCGTTATCTCGGTTCTTCCGACTTAGTTTGAACAAAGGCCGTGATTGGGTATCGATTAAGACGGAACTCGAGCATGCACATAATTATTTGGTCATTCAGCAAATGAGATATCATGATATTTTGCAATATGAGATGGACGTTGATCCTGAGCTGCAAGTGTATCCGATTATGAAAATGACCCTTCAGCCGTTGATTGAAAATGCGATCTACCACGGCATCAAAAACAAACGCGGCCAAGGCTTGATTCGGATTGTTGGTTACGCCCAGGATCGGGATATTATTCTGACCATTGAAGACAATGGGATCGGGATGACTCCAGAGAGGCTCGCACAGCTGCAGGAGGAACTGGAGATGCCGATTGATTCTCTTACTCCCAAGCAGGACGACGATGAAGGCGGATTTGGTCTGCTAAATGTCCATCATCGTATACGCTTATATTTCGGCCTGCCTTACGGCATTGAAATGGAAAGTATTCATAAAGAAGGCAGTAAAATATCGATTCGCATTCCAAAAAAATAAGGATGGTCATAACGATGAAAAAAGTGATGATCGTTGATGATGAGATTTTGATCCGGGAAAATATCCGGAATTGTGTGGACTGGACGAAGGAGGGATTCATTTACTGCGGTGACGCATCTGATGGAGAAGTTGCCCTCCCTCTGATTGAGGAATATCAACCGGATATTCTCATTACCGATATCAAGATGCCTTTTATGGACGGACTGGAATTAACCGCAATTGTTCGTAAACAGATGCCTAATATGAAAGTAATCATAATGAGCGGTCATGATGAATTTCGTTACGCACAGGATGCGATTCGGCTTGGCGTTGAGGACTACTGCCTGAAACCAATCAGCGCATCAGAGCTTATTCAGATCCTTCAGAAGGTGAGCGCCAAAATTGACGAGGAGCAGAAGCGGCAAAAGAGTCAATCTATAACAAAGGAACGATTATTAGCCGACTTATGCGGAGGATTAATTGGCACCTCGGAGGCCATTGAATCTGCCAAGGCGCTGAACGTTTCATTGTCTTCCCGCTTCTATGCAGTGGCGATTCTGGATATTAGGTGTAAAGATTCGGCAGATTCCATGACGATTACAAGCTTGCGAAATGAACTTGAACGACAGTTGGCACCGCTGGTAGAATGCTTATCCTTCTTCCGCAGCCGAACGGAACTCGTCTGTATCTTAAAGGGCAATACGGCAGATGACATTGCGAGCGAACTAAAAGCTGTCAGCGGAAAGATCCGTACAGAGCTCGAACACCAATTTGGTGTTGAGATTTACACCGGTATCGGCAGCTTGCAGGAACGTATTCAAGGTATTCATTTCTCCTATCTCGAAGCTGAGGAGGATAAATATATTAACCGATTAACGGAGCTCAACAAAGCAACATTAAGTGAGTTCCATGTATCCGTCGATATTGTACTCGACCGCCATCTATTTCTTGAGTTCCTGAAGATTGGTGTTCCTGCCCAAAGAGATTCATTCGTCCGTGAATTTGCGGTGGAATTAAAGCAATTGAATTGGAAGGCCTCCCCTTACGGCTTCTACCTGTTAAATGATCTTACCTTAGAAGCGTATCGTGTTGCCAAGCAGTCATTCCGAACAGGAGTAGATCCTAGTGGCAGCATAGGCTGTCTGCAGCAGGAGATTAAGAAAATTGCTGCTTGGGAAGATTGCTGCGAATATCTTTGTAATCTGTATCAGGAGCTGTGGCAATGGCGGGCAGAATCATCCGATAAATATGGGGATGTCATCAATCAGGTTAAAGAGTACGTCATGAGTCAATATAACAATGAACAGTTATCCTTGAAGGTCATAGCCAATCATGTCCGGATCAGCCCTAGCCATCTAAGTAAAGTGTTCAGCCAGGAAACGGGACAGACGCTTACCGAATATTTGACACAGATTAGAATTGGCAAAGCAATGGAGCTGCTCAAGACAACTCGCAGCAAATCATTTGAGATTGCATTCGAAGTCGGCTACAATGATCCACATTATTTCTCCAATCTGTTCAAGAAAATGACGGGCATGACCCCAAAAGAATACCGGAATCAAGGAGCCGATGATCGCAAAGGCAGGCTGCAGGAATTAGAAAAGGATGAAACGGCATGATTCGTAACCGCAAGCTGACGATGATTAGCCTCGCTGCTATCATGATCGCTGTATTAAGTGGTTGTTTCAGCAGCGGGAGTGATGATCGCCTGCAATCTCAAGCTGAGAACTCACCTTCTCCTCCTAATGCCAGCCATTCCAAAACAAAAACCTTTGGCATTATTTATCCCATGACCTATCCGACTTATGAAATGATTACCCTTACAGCAAGCGAGACAGCAGATAACAATAATGTAGCACTTATCGTAAATGCGCCGGATGAAGCAAATACGGAACAACAGATCCGCATTATGGAATCCATGATCAAACAGGAGATCGATGGGATCGCGATCTCGCCTGTAGATTCAGAAGCCTTAACTCCGGTTATTAATAAAGCATTGGCTGCAGGAATACCCGTTGTTACCTTTGAATCGGATGCTCCAGACAGTAATCGAACTGCTTATATTGGGGCGGATAACTTTCTGACAGGCAGGCAAAGTGCGATGACCATCAGTCACCTGCTTGGCAACAAAGGGATGATTATCGTAGAGAATGGCATGGAGGAAATGCTGGGGATGAAACAACGTCTACAAGGCTTCCTAGATTATCTGAATCGTGAGTCTTCTATTGATGTTCTAGAGGTCCATCATAACAAAGGCAGTGAAGATCAAGCGATGAATGATATTGAGAGCATGATTGACGCTCATCCTCAATTTGATGCGATGGTGGGACTAGATTATATTTCAGCATCAGCTTCAACGCTTATATGGAAAGCCAAAGGGTTAAATCGGCTCGCCATATCGATGGGAGTCACTACAACCGGTAATGACGCTTTAATCAATGGCCAACTTGCTGCTGTTATATCGCAGAACGAAGCGGATTGGGGCAAAATGATTCTGGAAACCTTGCTCCAAGCAAGCAATGGGGAGCAGGTTGATTCGTTTATCGATACGGGTATAAAGGAAGTAAACAAAGCACATCTGGAATAATAGGAAACGGCGGGTTCCTGAAGGAACCCGCCGTTTTATTTAATCTCTTGTAAGTCTATACAATGCCGCTCCATGTGCTGGAATGTTAGCCGATAAAGTATCGGATACAATTCCGATATTTTCACCACTCCACAAATTTTTAACACTCGCTGCTTCATTAAGACCTAAGTCACTGAAGGCCACAGAAACTTCCGCCGTTTCTTCACCTGTATTGAACAAAGCCGCATATCGTTCCCCATCACTACCTTCAGCCGCCCAAACAACATGATCTCCAGCCCGCATTACTTGATGTGCCCCAAAGCTGTTGCGATGCAGATGCAGAACATCTTTATTCGTTAACAACGATAACGTCCATTCATCATTATCACGCATCTCCCCGCCCATCATAAGAGGAGAACGGAATATCGACCAGAGAGTCATCATGGTCAGCTGCTCATCACGCGTAAAGTTCGTCATCCGGTCAGGATGCGAGCATCGAACACCAATTCGTCCAAGCGGGAGCATATCGCAGTCCGGCCAATTGCCTGGCTTGGGACGGCCCTCCCACGTTTTGCAGCGATCGAACATATCTAGAAGAAGCGGCCAACGATCCCAGAAATCATCAGTCATCCGCCATAAATTCGCATTGTCTTCTAAGAAATCAGCATGCTTCACTGGAGCTGGACCTGGAGAGAGGCTGAGGACCATAGGACGTCCGACATGATCAATTGCTTTACGAATCAGTTCGATTTCTCCAAGATGCGCCCCGCCATGCAGCCAGGAATCGGCAATGTCATCCACTTTAATATAGTCAACACCCCACTCCGCGTACATCTCGAAGAGCGAATTATAATACTCTTGTGCGCCTTCCTTGGATGCATCTACACCATACATGTCCGTATTCCAGCCGCAGAAGGAGCAGGTATGAGCGATGTCGCGAGCCGTCACATTGGTCCCTTTGATTGGTGTATTATCATGTACGGCCTGACGTGGAATACCTCGCATAATATGAATGCCAAACTTTAATCCAAGGCTATGCACATAATCCGATAGGGGCTTAAAGCCTTGACCACCTTCCGAAGACGGAAAACGATTTACAGCTGGAATAAGCCGTGAGTAATTATCCATTTCCAGTCTAACGAAAGGACGGTACAAATCCGATACTGCTCCAGGCTCATACCATTGAATATCAACAACGACATATTCCCATCCGTAGGCTTTAAGATTGTCCGCCATATAGTCAGCATTGCCGCGAACTTCCTCTTCCCTTACGGTTGCTCCGTAACAATCCCAACTATTCCAACCCATCGGTGGTGTCTGTGCAAAAGTATGATGCTTCATATAGATGAAATCCTCCTGTATACGTAATAGAAATGAATTGCTCTTATACTTCTATATTACGTCCAAGAAGAATGTGGTTTCTACAGTAATCTAGCATCAATCATAGTAATATATTGCGGTTTTTTAAGCTTAATTTTCTAATCTAAGTAGACATGATTATAATTGACGCCAATACGGAAATTTCCTGGAGTCTCACCTGTGATCTTCCGAAACCATTTTATAAAATAACTCCCGCCGGAATAACCAACCTGTTCAGCAATCCGCTCTATACTCCACTCCGTCTCACGCAGTAAACGCATAGCTGCCTTAATCCGAACCTGATTCAAATAATGGTTAGGCGACATGCCAACGGTCTTCGAAAATACTCGCAGCAGATGATATTTGGACAGGTCCAGCTTATCAGCTAATTGATCGAGACTAATCATATTTTCGTAGTGAGTGTCCATATATTCTACCGCTTCATTCACCTTCTGCGGCCATTCGTTACGGTCATCCTCTGATGTGAGCGCAAACCGGCAAAGCTCAGAGATGAATTGATAAACATAAGAGGATGCCGAATAAGGCTCCTTAATCCGCCCTGCCTGCGCTTCCTCCCACATTCTTTGCAGTAAGCGGATCGGTCTGCTCGAAGGCGGTAAAGTAGGTGTCTCCCCGAGATGCTTCTTCGCTTCCTCCCAGTTTGGCAGAATTAAGGACGGTCGAATAAGCACATACACGAAGGCCCAATGAGACCCGCCTTTCGGAAAATAATAACGGTGATTACCCGGAATTTCGGTCATAAAGGCTTGTCCCGCCTTAATGCGATAAATCTCTTTGTCCGTCTCAAAGATTCCTTCTCCATCCAATGTATATTGGAACAATAGCAGCGGACCATCTGTCCGGGTTAATCCGTCCCAACGGTATAGTGGATCTTTTATAATATCCCTGCCGAGCGCAAACAAATTGCAAAGTGCTAATTGGTCAGGTGTTGTGAAGCGAAATCCAAACGTTCCAGTCTCGTTGTTCATCACCTATCCTCCACTCACTTAATCCATCCAATTTAGTTGACGCGCCGCAGCTAATGCTTGAGTCCTTGATGAAACCCCAAGCTTCGCGTAGACCCGGGATAAATACACTTTAACGGTACCCTCGGTCAAAGCCAGCTTAGCGGCAATTTGCCGATTAGGAGCACCTTGTGCAAGCAATTGTAAAATATAACTCTCCTGCTCGGTCAACGACTCAACCAAAGGGGTCATTGCTTGAGGAGCAGATATCTCTTGTTCAGGGAAGCAGTCTAGCAGCTTGGCCAAATAATCAAGCGTAACGTATTGCAAGGTGTCGTGTCCGGAATCGCGATGACGCTGGTCCACATAGGATAGCAGCAGTTTTTTCATCAGCGGCCCTTCATCAACAAAGCTTCGAATATAGCCGTTTGACTCGCCAATAACCAGCGCTTCATGTAATTGCTGAATTGCTGCTCCACGATTGCCTCGTTGAAATTCTGCCAGTGCTTGCACGATGCTGATCTCCGCCAGAACGAGAAAACAATGCTCCTGCTCAGTAGCTGCCTTGATCCAGTCAAGCTGCCGCATGGCTTCCCCCATTTTGCCTTGAGCGGTCAGAATCCGTGCATATACCGTATATTCAGACCAACGGTTTGATGCCGGTTGGATCCTGTCGGATAGACGCAGCTGTGAAATCTCTGCTTTTGCTTCAGCCAAATTATCTTCTTTCAGATAGAGATGAGCACGATTCGCCCGAAGTGGATAGAGCCAATGGTATTCTCCTAGTTGCTCAGCCAACTGTACGGCCTCGTCGATCGCTTCATGAGCCTGTAGAAAATGTCCTGAAGCAGCATGAATGCGCGCAAGCGTAATCCGGTTTGGCACAAACAATCCTGCTGTTTGTCTAGCACGATCGGACTGTTCTATTTTCCTAACTAATTGTAAACTATCACTTAGTCTGTTCCATTCGTAATAACCTTCGCATAACGCCTGTACAACGTACAGATTGATTAGGGAATGACCCCAGCCATGCCGTTCCAGTACGGATACAAAACGCTGCCCAATTCTCTCCGTGTCTGCAGATAGGACTCCTTTTAAACCAAAAGCGGTTCGTCTCACAAGAGGCTCAATCATATTGTAGTTAAAATTGTAGAAGATGGGATCCTCCGGCAGCACACCATGAAGACGATATCCAACAAACGAATCCCACTGCTCATAACGGCCGGTATAAAAGAGCAGGTTCGATTGAAGGAACAGCATTCCACCTTTGAGCGGCTCAAGCTCTTCAGCGAGCTCCGATTGCTCATATTTTAGTTCCAGCTTCTCAACGGTTTCTGCGGAAAAATGCATTTGCCCCATCAACATAAACGCAAAAGCCTGATACATCAATAATCTCGCTGTTAAAGGAACATGAGCGGCAACTAATTGAATACGTTCAAGCAAAGAAGTAAGTTCTCCTTGCTTAAGTGCATCCGGAATATACGCCTCCAGCCTCTCTGCTGCTTCGTTGTATCTTTCACTTGTAATGGCATGGTCAATCGCTTTATCCAGCATACCTCGTTCAGCAAAAGCCTGGCTTGCCGCATGATGATAGTCCAGCCATAGCTTGCGGCTTCGTGAACGCAGACGGTTCCTCAGAAATTCGGCAAACAACGAATGATATCGTACCCAACCATTACGGTCATCAAGCCGAATCACGAATAAATTCAAAGCACGCAGCTTCTCCAGCATGTCCCTGCTGTCAGAACGGCTAAAGGCTTGGTCGCAAACTTCTGCATCCATTCGATCAAATACACAGGTTTGCAGCAAAAAGTCCGTTAGCTCTGACGGCAGCTTATCGAGCACTTCCTGGAACAAATACGAGGAGACTTTATCATTGCTGCCATCAAAGCCTACGATTATGCGGTCTATATCCTGCTGTGCTTGAAGCGAGATCGAGGCCAGTTGAAGGCCAACTATCCATCCTTCTGTCTTTTCAAACAGCTTATTTGCATGCCTTTGCTCAAGTACAATTCCCGCTGCTTTACAGAATTGATGTGTCTCTTCTTGCGTAAATTGCAGCTGCTGCATGCCGATATCAGTCCGCTCTCCTCTTGCCAGCCATTTGGCTGCGTCGAAAGAGATTTCTCCACGACTTGCAATAATAATCCGATGATGAGCCGGCAAGTACTCGATAAAGTAAGTTAAGCTGCTATGTATATCTTCAAGCTGAAGATGATGATAGTCATCCAGCACAAGAGTAATCGGCTCTTGCACAGCTGTAAGCTCATTTAATAAAGTGTCAATAACCGCGTTCAGGGTTGTTCCTGCCACTAGAGCAGCAACAACGGAAAGCGATTCAACCAAGGATGGCGGCCCCGATTCGATGTAGGCATTCACAACATAACGCCAGAATCGGACGGTATCGTTATCTCTTTCGTCAAGCGATACCCACGCGGTTCGTATACTTGCAAGATGTGCCCACTGTGCAATTAACGTTGATTTGCCGGAACCTGCGGGAGCGCAAATCGTAATCAAACGTCCCTTCATGCCGTGCTCCAGCGACCCAAGCAGTCTCTCACGATGGACCAAATTTTCTTTTACAACAGGAAGCCTAATTTTTGTCTTTAATAGGATAGGTTCAGAGAATAACATACGATCTCCCTCAAGTCGGTTCTAGTACCTCTATTATACTGAAATTCAGACAGAAACTTCGACATTTTTTGCAGAGATTTAGGGAGGATATAAAACAAAAAAAATGAGGATGTCTCCTTAGCCATTTTTGGCTTTGGAAACATCCCCTGTTTTGTGCTGAAAACGATATGCGTCATGACTAACATCACGCTATTTACTCAAAATCGATCGGTTTGAAATTCTAACGAATCCTCATAACGCTAATCACAGCATAAACCTCTCATTTCCCCACTATCTAACCAAATAGCGATACCACGATTCGTTAGATTCGTGAAGACTCCGTTTTTCGCCAAATAAGCATCTTACGATTCGTTAGCAAAAAAATAGTGGTGCAGGATTAACTCCTGCACCACTATTTCGTCAGTTCTGCCTGAATTCGATGATCCGCAGCAGCAACACGGCTGCTTCTGCTCTTGTTGCATGTCCTGTCGGCTCAAATTTGCCGTCGCCTCTTCCTTGCAGGAGACCTTTCTCTTGCAACGCCGCCACGTAGCCGGCAGCCCAAGCTGGAATAGTATCCGTATCAGCGAACATACCAGTAACTTGATCTGCCTCCAGCGGCTTAATCCCAGCTGCTTTGGCCAGCATCGTAACCAGTTCAGCACGAGTTACCTGCTCATTAGGCCGGAATGAGCCATCTGAGAAGCCGTTAACGAAGCCATATCCTTGGGCTTCTGCCACAGCATTTGATGCCCAAGCTGGAATATTACCATTATCGGAGAAGCCTTCCCCGCTTCCAACTGGCTCCGAGCTATCAAGCACTGTGTTCATGAGCATCGTAACAAATTCTGCGCGTGTTACTTGCGCGTCCGGATGGAACGTGCCATCAATAAAGCCTTTCACTACACCACATCCGTATGCATTTTGTACAGCTTGATTGGCCCAATGCCCTGCCATATCCTTAAATTGGATATTGCTATCTCCATCTGGTTTACAGGTAATCAGTTTGACCGGCTCAGGAGTTTCCGGTATTTCCGGCTCTTCTGGCTTCGGCGCGACATACTGATTTCTTGAAATCGCCACTGTATAAGTCTGGATGGTAGTCCCATCCTGAGCAGTTACACGAATGGTTACCGTTTGTTCTCCAACCTTTAGCTTGACTGGCTTGTCAGTTGGTTGGCCGTCCTCAAGTAAAATTTCTACAGTTGCATTTGAATCACTTGGGACTGCAGTAATCTCCGTGCTCGATACCGAGTAATTCACTATAGCCGTATAATCAAGCAATGTGCTTTGGAATAACTCGTTCAGTTTGATGCTACTCAACGTAAGTTTGCTGAGTTCAGCATTGCTGGAGACAATCTCGAAATCATGTTCAGCCGACAGACCGCTTTCATTGCCAGCGTTATCCTCAGATTGAACCTGTATGACATGTCTTCCAATTGCAAGATCTACAATCGGTGTATATTGCCAGTTACCATCCTCATCAGCTTCTACTGCAACAGCCGCTTCACCATCCAGTACGATAATTACCTTAGACTGTTTTTCAGCTGTTCCAACAATTATTGGCTTTGTAACATTGGTTTGCGATCCGTCTGTTGGCAGAGTAATAACCGGGATTGCTGGTGCTGTCGTATCAATCACAAAACTGAGTTCCACAGCATCCTCTTTCACATTGCCAGCCTCATCTGCAACTTTAATTTTGACTCGATGAATGCCTTCACTTAATCCTACAGATGGGGAGTAGGACCAAATGCCGCCTTCTCCGACTTTGAAGGGATCAACTGTAGTACCATCGAGCGTCAGATGAATCCACGCACCAGCTTCAGCAGATCCGCTCAGCTGTGGTTTCGTTTTATTCAATTGCTCTCCCTCAGTTGGAGCTGAAATCATGGCCAGCTCTGGTGCTTCAGTATCGATCGTGATTTCAACCGTTTCAGAAGATGGACCGATATTACCGGCTGAATCCGCGGCTTCCGCAGTAATAATGTGCTTACCATCACCAAGTGCTTCATTAAGTGTGAACGACCACGCACCCAGGTTGCTTGCTTTTTTCTCAGCCATTTTCTTGTTATCGATCTTAATAGTGACTATGGAACCGGCTTCGGCGGTCCCGAAAATGGTTAACTTATCCTCATTCGTAACATCCCCGTTAACCGGTACTAGTACGATCGGCGCCGCAGGCGCTTTTGTATCTACCGTCCACGAGACAAGCCCAGATTCAGGACCCACATTACCGGCCGCATCTGCAGCTCTAGCTTTTAACACATATACACCGTCTTCCAACGGCGTTACTAGCGTGTATGACCAGTTTCCATCTTCATCAGCTGTTAGTGATTTAATCTGTGAATCTCCGATATATAGCGTGACATTTGATCCCGCTTCAGCATGCCCTTTAAGTACAGGCTTTGAGATTCCCGAAATAGTATCATTTACCGGTTCTTCGATAACAGGTGCTTCTGGTGCCGTGGTATCAACCGTAAAAGTAAATATGCCCTCCTCTGCGGCAGTATTGCCGACAGCATCTTTAACGGACACACGAACCTGATGCTTACCATCCTTTAGTGGAGAAACCGGAATATATGTCCAGCTGCCCTGATTATCAGTAGTAACTGCCGGGAGCTCCTCACCATCAATCGTTATTGTAATAATCGAATTTTCTTCTGCCGTGCCTGCTATTGTTGGAAGGTTGTCCCCCAGCACTTCACCATTAACTGGTGATTTCGTAACAGGCGCTGAAGGTGGAGTACGATCGATTCTCACATTTACCTCAGCAGTTGGACCAACGTTGCCAGCTTGGTCAATGGATCTCGCGTAAATAGTCGAAACGCCTTCCGCTGTAATGCTAGTCTCTCCGTCATATTCGGCCCAATTCTTAGCGCCTGCTCCCGTGATTCGGTATTCTGTTTTCATGATGCCCGATTCGCCGATATCCTTACCTTCCGTAATAGACACTTTCACAGAATCAGCGGAAGTCCAGTCCGTTGTATCTGGTTTAATAGAAGGAATAGTAGGCGATGTTCTATCGATACGGACAACAGCCTCTGTTACTGGTCCAACATTACCAGCAGCGTCGATTGTTCTTGCGCTGATTGTCGTTACACCTTCCGTTTCGATGTCCACTGTACCTGCATAAGTCGTCCATTCTTTTGATATTGCACCAGACAACTTGTACTCTGTCCGGTCTAATGCTGAGCCGCCTTGATCTGTACCCTCCGTAATGGAGAAGGCAGTCTTAGCAGCCGATATCCAGCCTTCCTTTTCAACCAATACTTGCGGCTCAGTTGGTGCTGTTTTATCAATATACACTTTTAAGACAGATGTATCGCTAACATTTCCTGCCTGATCCATCGTTCGTACTAGAATCGACGTCTCCCCCGTCGCTGTTACCGTAATCGTTCCCGTATAAGTCGTCCAATCAAGTGTTGCTGCACCTGATAAACGATATTCTGTTCGGCTTGCTCCGGATAACTCGTCCATTCCAGGCGTCACGATAACCTTGATATCAGCTGATGTCCATCCCGTAGCATCAGCTTGGATATTCGGCTTGGTTGGTGCAGTATGATCGATCTTAACCGTCTTGATGGACTCTGTGCCCATGTTGCCAGCATTATCTACCGTTCTTACAGTTACTTCCGTTTGCCCTTCGGCTGTCAGGATGATTGGGGTTATATAAGTCTTCCATGCTGATGTTACAGCACCAGACAAACTATATTCGACTCTATTGACACCCGATCCGCCACTGTCACTTCCAGACTCAGCCGTTACTGTCACGCTTTCTGCCGAAGTCCAGTCAAGCGCATCAGAACTTAATTTCGCTGCTCCCGGTGCTGATAGATCGATAGATTGCGTTGCCTCGGTCACCACACTAACATTACCAGCCTTATCGACAGTCCGTGCAGATACAACTGTCTGGCCTTCTTTAGTTACATCAAATGGTACTGTATAAGTCGTCCAATCAAGCGTCGTTGCACCAGACAGCTTATATTCAATCCGATCTACTGACAAAGCATTGTCTGCTCCGGCAGTCAGGGTCACAGAAATAGAAGATGATGACCAGACTCCATCCGCCGGGCTGATTGCAGGCTTAGCCGGAGCAGTCCGGTCAATATGCACCAACACCTCAGCTGTCGGACCAATATTACCAGCTTGGTCAACGGATCTAGCGTAAATTGTCGAAACACCTTCCGCTGTAATGCTAATCTCTCCATCATATACGGCCCAATCCTTAGCACCCTCTCCCGTGATCCGGTATTCTGTTTTCATGATGCCCGATTCGCCGATGTCCTTGCCTGCCGTAATAGACACCTTCACAGAATCAGCTGAAGTCCAGTCCGATGTCTCAGGTTTAATAGAAGGAATAGTAGGCGATGATCTGTCGATACGGACAACAGCCTCTATTACTGGTCCAACATTCCCAGCAGCGTCAATTGTTCTCGCGCTGATTGTCGTTACGCCTTCAACTTCTATATCGACAGTTCCTACATAAGTCGACCAGTCTTTCGTTAAAGCACCAGACAACTTGTATTCTGTCCGGTCTACTCCAGAACCGCCTTGATCTGTGCCCTTTGTTATGGAGAAGGTAACCTTACCAGCCGATATCCAACCTTCTTTTTCAATCAATACTTGTGGTGCAATTGGCGCAGTTTTATCAATGTGTACTTTTAAGACAGATGTATCACTGATGTTGCCTGCCTGATCCATCGTTCGTGCTTGAACCGATGTCTCACCCGCCGCTGTTACCGTAATCGTTCCAGAATAAGTCGCCCAGTCAAGTGTTGTTGCACCTAATAAGCGATATTCCGTACGGTTAGTTCCGGATAACCCATCCGTTCCAGGCGTTACCGTCACCTTGACATCCGCTGACGTCCATCCCGTTGCATCAGCTTGGATATCAGGCTTGGATGGTGCCGTTTGATCGATTTTAACCGTCTTTTTAGATTCAGTACCCAAGTTACCAGCATTGTCTATCGTTCTAACAGATACTTCCGTTTGCCCCTCGGCTGTCACGAGAATCGGCCCTGTATAAGGCTTCCATGCTGAAATTACAGCACCAGACAAGCTGTATTCGACCCGATTGACACCTGATCCACCACTATCCGTTCCTGCCTCAGCCGTTACGGTTACATTTTCTTCCGAAGTCCAATCCGGCGCGTCCGAGCTTAATATCGCTGCTCCCGGTGCTGATAGATCGAGAGACTGAGTTGCCTCGGACTCCGCACTAACATTTCCAGCTTTATCAATAGTCCGTGCAGATACTGTAGTTATTCCTTCTTTGGTGATATTAATTGGTCCTGTGTAAGCCGTCCAATCAAGCGTCGTTGCACCGGTCAGCTTATATTCAACGCGATCTACCGTCGAAGCGCTGTCTTCTCCCGCAATCAGCGTCACGGAAATGGAAGCAGCCGACCATCCTCCATCATCCGGGCTTATTGCAGGAATAGTTGGAGCAGTCCGGTCAATTTTTATCACGCTCGTCGACACTGAACCTACATTACCGGCATTATCCACACTTCTTACGCTAACCGTTGTCTGCCCCTCGGCGCTGACAGATACTTGGCCCGAGTATGTTGTCCAACCAAGCGTTGTTGCTCCACTTAAGCTATATTCCGTTCTGCTGACACCTGAACTGTTATCCGTCCCTGCCGTAATCGTCGCTGTAACAGAAGAGGCTTTCGTCCAACCAGATGCATCTTGCGTTATGGTTGGAGCAGTTGGTTTTGTTTTATCGAGCTTCACTGTAACTGTCGCAACAGTACTTATGTTGCCTGCTCTGTCGATAGTTCTTGCTTCCACCATTGTCTGACCCTCAGCGCTGATAGAAAGTGCTGCGGTATATGTTGTCCAATCCTTCGTTGTCGCACCTGACAGTTTGTATTCGGTTTTACTCACACCAGAGCCGGTCTTGTCCGTTCCGGACACGATCGATACGCTCACATCCGATACACTCCAACCCGTAGCAGAAGGTGTAATTACTGGTGTAGTTGGTTTCGTCTTGTCGATTAATATCGCGCCTAAGCGTGGACCACTAGTGTTGCCTGCCTGATCAACAGTTCTAGCGTTAATGGTTGTCTGGCCTTCGGCCGTAATTGTCACAGCTCCCGTATAAGTAGTCCAGCTAAGCGTTGTACCTCCGCTCAGCATGTACTCCGTACGGGCTGCTCCAGAACCAGTATCGGTCCCTGGCGCCAATGTGAATGTAGCATCAGCTGCCGTCCATGCTATGGTAGACTCCTTGATGTCTGGCACCCCAGGAGTAGTACGGTCAATTTTAACAATGCCATTCGAGACAGCACTAATGTTGCCTGCCGTGTCTACGGTTCTGGCGCTGAGCGTAGTCTGTCCTTCTGCGCTAACCGTCACTTGTCCTGTGTATGTCGTCCAGCCAAGTGTTGTTGCACCACTTAAACTATACTCGGTCCTACTGACTCCTGAACCGCCATCTGTCCCCGGAGTAACGGCTACTTTGACTGAAGCAGCATTCGTCCAGGCTGCCGTGGCAGGAGTAACAGTTGGTGCTGTTGGCACTGTTTTATCCAGCTTCACAGTAACTGTTTTGATTGTACTAATATTACCTGCATTATCAATTGTTCTAGCCTCCACGGTCGTCTGACCGTCAACCCCAATAACGAACGAAATGGAATAGGTTGTCCAGTTCAAGGTCTTAGCGCCAGACAGCTTATATTCCGTCCTGCTTACGCCGGAGCCTCCTGTGTCCGTACCGGGAGCAATGGTGACCGTGACATCTGTTTGATTCCAAGCCGTTGATGATGGTGTAATACTAGGAGCGAGTGGCGGTGCTTTGTCTATTTTAATGACCGCAGTTCCCTCAGCGCTGACGTTGCCCACTTCATCAATATCTCGTGCATGGAAAGTCGTTTCTCCTGTTGCTGCTAAAGTTACAGTACCAGAATAGGTAGTCCACCCTAGCGTAGTGGCGCCTGTTAGACTATACTCTCTGCGACTCACACCAGAGCCGCCAGGATCAGAAGACGCTGACAGAGTAGCAGTAACATTATTCGCGGCCCATCCGCTCGTAGATAGATTGACTGATGGCGTAGACGGCGCTGTCTTATCAATCTTAATAACAGCCGAAGCTGTAGTGCTGAAGTTCCCTGCCTTATCTATTGTTCGGGCGGTTATGGTTGTCTGCCCCGATTGGGAGATAGGAATGGATTCCCCAACAGAATAGGTTGTCCAGGCCAAGGTCGTCGCGCCAGTGAGACTGTACTCTGTTCGGTCCACCCCCGTTCCAGCATCTGTTCCCGGTGTAATCGTCACATCCACATCGGTACCGTTCCATCCGCTTCCCACACCTGTAATCGTCGGTGCTGTCGGTGGATTAAAGTCAAATGTAAGCTTATAAAGCTTGGTGTTGGTTGAATAGTCCAAATAATTATACCCGCTTACAACATACACATCGGAACCAACTGAAACCAGGCTGGCATCCGTTAAATGACCCGTGTTCTCACTGTCCTTCGTCCAGTTATTCGTCGCTGGATCGTAAATAAAAAAATTATAATTGCCCATGACCAGCACTTTCCCGTTCTCAAGCGTTACTTGCGAATGCCTGAAAAAAATATCATCATAGGCATACGGTAACGAGGCTGCTTTCGTCCATGTGTTAGCAACAGGATCATATATGAACGAAGAATAGGAGTATGCATAACCGTTTAAACCACCAGTTAACAGCACCCGACCGTCCTTCAAGGTGCTTTGAGCTGCTTCATACAAGGTAACCGGCAGAGGAGCTACTTCATCCCAACGATCCATTGATGGATCGTAAATATACGAATTGTTATACGTTATGCTTTTCCCGGGATAATAAACTTCATTAGATCCCCCAACAATCATGACACGGCCATCTGCCAGCGTACTCTGCGTTTGTCCGAGCACGGTATGGGGGACGTTAGCGGCATTTGTCCATGCATTTGTTTGCGGATTATAGATTCGGGCCAGATCGTTGTATACATACCCGATATTGTTCTCGAATGCATTTCCTCCGGTTACCAATACTCTGCCGTCCTGCAGCATGGATTGTTTATGATAGGCTACTGGCAAAGTAGGAGCATTCGTAGTCCAGGTTTTACTAATCGTATCGAACACGTACGAATTCTTAGACTTGGAATTCGATCCGTTCTGTCCCCCTGTCACCAGAATTTTGTTCCCAGAGAGTACAGCGCTTGCCGAAGCTCCTGGAATCGGTTCTGGAAGATTGGACCATTGTTCCATCGAGACGGCAGCAAAAGCCGCCTTTCCGCCTCCCGTAGGCCAGAATACCAAAGCAATTGCAGCCAATAACAGGCCGTAACTTAATTTACGCAGCAAAATCTTCATCCTCCTCTAACTGAATGAGCAGGAACAGCTTAGCAAAGATACAGTTAACAGCCAATTAACTTTAGTTAATTCCTCGTGAAAAAAATGCAGAAATTTGACGAAATTGACGAAATAAAAGGAGCAGTGCAGGGAATGCCCCTCACTGCTCCTATTTTATGGATCTTTATGCTTTTACAATGAGCTTAATACAATATTACGAAGCTTACGAGTAAGCGGCGTTGTACCCGCATCTTTTTTCTGTATCATAAACAAAATGGTCATTCCCTCTTGAGGGAAATTACCAAAGTAGGCACCAAGCCAGCCATCCCAGCCATATTCTCCTTGACTTGCTAGAATTCCTGTTATCTTCGTATCCGTTACAATACGCATCAGGTTGCCGTAGCTATGTCCTGCCATTGTATGCCACGATTCAAAAGCCGGCTGCTGGCGGGCATTCAACGTCCCTGAAGTCAAATACTCGACCGTTCTTGGCCGCAGAATTTGAACACCATTCAGATTTCCATTGTTTATAAGCATCGTTGTGAATTTGGCAGCATCATCAATCGTAGATACGAGTCCCGCTCCTCCTGATTCGAACGCCGGATTGCGGTCCATTTGATTAATAATGCCAAGATGATTACCCTCATACAGCGTCAATCCGCCTTCGCTATTGTCCGCGTACGTTTTGACAAGACGTTCTTGCTTCTCCTCAGGCAGCCAGAAGCCGGTATCCTTCATACCAAGAGGGCCAAACAATTCTTGCTGCAAAAACTCGCCAAACCGTTTACCACTTATAACTTCTACTACCGCTCCCAGCACATCAGCAGAAGTTCCATATGCCCAAGAAGATCCCGGTTGGAATGCAAGCGGGCATTCACCCAATCGGTTCATTGCTTCCACCGTACTTACAGGCGATTCACCAAGCAAACGTTCATCAATTTCTCTGAACAATGCTTCTGTTGCTTGTCCAGCTGCATTTGCTCCACCGTAAACCAATCCACATGTCATATCAAGCAGGTCATGGATATTCACTTCCCGCTCTACGGGCACCAATTCGCCGTCTTTCTCCGCCAGCTGGTTCTTGAAACCAGGTAAATAACGGCTTACCGGATCAAATAGATCAATTTCCCCACGTTCTACCAGAATCATAACGGCAGTGGCCGTAACCGGCTTTGTCATGGAATATAGACGGAAAACGGAATCTCTTGTAATAGGACGTCCCGTTTCCAGATCGGATAATCCGTCTTCGTGATAGAAGATTTCTCTTCCGTCCTTTATCACCATGAAATTAGCGCCTGCTACTTCGTTGTTTTCGATACCTTTTCTAAGTGTTGCCTTTAGCTGACTGACTGCTGTTTGATCTAACATGTTCAATAGTCTCCTTCTCTGCAAATCACATCTTCGGACCAGGGTCGGTTGATATATTCGCTACATTAAAGGAAAACTCCTCTTACATCTGTTCCCAAATCAAAAACGCCTGCAAACTTTTTGCATGGCGTCTCAAATCTCTGAATCAATTGTCCTTATTTTTATTTAACCTTTCAATAAGCGCCGCAGCCTGCTCCATGGTTTGTTTTACGATATCAGAAGCAGTAAGCTCCTTAGCTAACCTAACGCCTTGTCCAGTCCATAGTGACATGTACTCTGGGTTGTTTGCTTTGGCGGCTGCTTGGCGAATATCTCTCGTCAACGTGTTCTGAATCGGATAGGCAGGAATGGTTCCTGAGTACAATCTCATTTTGTTTATAAAATCATTACGAATGCCACGAGCGGCTTTGCCCGAATAGGCATATGTAACTACTGTGGAATCTTCGTTTGACGTCAAAATTTTCTCTTTGTAAGCGGCATGAGCGCCACTCTCGAGACTTACCAAGAACGCAGTCCCCATCTGCACCGCGGATGCTCCTAATGCAAGACTTGCAACGAGTCCCCGACCGTCCATAATTCCTCCCGCCGCGATAACTGGAACGGCAACATGATCTACAAGTTGAGGTAATAGAGCCATTGTACCGATAAGAGCGTCTCTAGCCTCCCCCACAAACGTACCTCGATGTCCTCCTGCTTCACTTCCCTGGGCAACGATAGCATCTACTCCGGCTGCTTCTAACTGGATGCCTTCTTCAACTGTTGTTGCTGTGCCAATTACGACAATTCCACACTGTTTCATTTCTTCGATGATATTTTGCGAAGGAATTCCGAAGGTGAAACTAAATACCGGAACGTTCTCCTCCAGCAATACTTGCACCTGCTCATTGAATGTTTCTTTTAATTCCGATGTCGATGAATTTAACGAGATGCCAAGCTCAGTACGAGTTTCATTAAGGTAATTGTTCATTTTCTCAATGATGTCTTCAGATACTTCCGTCTGCTCAGGCACGAATAAATTGACACCAAATGGCCGGTCTGTGCGCTTCCTGATTTCCCTGATTGTATCTCGGATCTGTTCTGGCGTTAAGTAACCAGCCCCCAAGCTGCCTAATCCACCTGCATTTGAAACTGCAGCAATTAATTCCGGGATTGTAGGTCCACCTGCCATTGGTGCTTGGATGATCGGATATTGAATGTTTAGTTTTTGAGTTAACGTAGTCTCCACGATAGTCACCATCCTTATATAATTGGAAGACAATTTTCACTTCATAGGCTTCATCTATCACTACAACAAACCATGCAGCTTCTTAAAAGCTTCTGGGTTCATGCCATTTAGCTTGCGGAAGACATAGCCATAGTAACTGGAGCTTTCAAATCCAACCTTCCCCGCTATCTCATACATTTTCATCTTCGGAAATTGAAACATAAGCTGCTTGCTGCGCTGAATACGTTGTTGATTCATATATTCGATTGGTCTGATATTCATCGTGAGTTGAAAAATCCGGCATAAATATTGAGGAGTTACAGCTACGATATCCGCTAGCTCCGTTAATGTAATTGGTCTTTGTAAATTATTCTCGATATATTGCAAAACAGGCTTAATCCGATCAAATTCTTGATCCGTTGGGGTTATTAATTGATACTTCAAATCAATCAATAAAGCATAGAGCAGCTTGGACCGTTCCAGACTGGCCTCCTGCTCATTGTCTATCGTTGTCGTTAGCATTTCCTCCAAAGGCATGATCAGCTTATTCTCTCTTAATCTGCCGATTCCTGATTCACCAATTCCGGCAAACAGCATCATTTGCCCAGCTTCACGGCCATTAAAGGATACCCATGACAACTTCCATTGTTGACTAACCGGTCTATAGGAATGCACCTTATTCGGGAACAGGAAGAAGCAATCGCCAGGCCCTACTCGATGTACATCCCCATTTATTGTAAGCTCTCCCCATCCCTCTAACACTTGATGAAACTGATAATCCGGAAATCCATCCAAACGTTCCGTTTCCGGCTGATGCTCCCAATAGCCAACTGTTGTTGCATATATCGGAAGACCCGAGGTCTCATCCAGCGAGCAAAAGATATAGGTACTCTTCATTTTATCGCCTTCGTTTCATATTTTGAGATAAGAGTGTAATATCCTTATATTTTATAAGTATACCTTCAATCCTATAATATGAATATACTCATACAGATTGATAGGAGATGACACTTTTGCGTTCGAAACTTGATTATCAGCCTCCGAAAAATGGTTTTCCCGAATGGAATAATAACCCGGAAACTTTCCAGGTCAACCGTATTCCTGCACACGCTTCCATGATGTCTTACCACTCACTGGAGGAAGCACTGGTTGGAGATAAAAGTGCTTCAACACGTTATTATTCATTAAACGGAATCTGGAAATTTGCTTTTGCAGAAACGCCGGATAAGCGTATTCAGACTTTCTATCAATCGGATTATGATGCTAGCAGCTGGAGTGACATGCCTGTCCCTTCCCATTGGCAGTTCCAGGGCTTCGACTATCCGCAATATACGAATATCCGTTATCCTTGGGTTGAATCAGAACCTGATTTAAAACCACCTTTTGCCCCAACAAAATACAATCCAGTTGGTTCTTATATCCGTTCCTTCGAAGTTCCTGAAGCCTGGGATGGTCAACCTGTTTATCTGAGCTTTCAAGGTGTAGAATCCGCCTTTTATGTTTGGGTAAATGGAGAGCTTGTTGGTTATAGCGAGGATACGTTCACTCCGGCTGAATTTGATATTACAGCCTACTTAACGAATGGCGAGAACAAGCTGGCCGTTGAAGTCTATCGTTGGTGTGACGCCAGTTGGCTGGAGGATCAGGACTTCTGGCGTCTTAGCGGTATTTTCCGGGATGTCTATTTGTACACGAAACCAAAACAGAGCATTGCGGATTACTTCGTAAGGACGCAATTGGATGGAGCATACCAAGATGCAGAAGTAACGATTGATGTGAAACTCGACAATTATTACAACGATGCCGCTGAGGGCATCCGTATTGAAGCTCAGCTATATGACTCCAAACAGCTTGCGATCTGGCAGGAATCACTTGCTGCGACAACTTCCTTCGAGCGCGATGGAGAGCGTCAGCTTACGTTGTCGGGGCAAGCTCTGAATCCGCTGAAATGGAGTGCCGAGGCTCCTCATTTGTACACTCTTGTTCTATCCCTGTTCGATAAAGTGGGTAATCTTCTTGAGACAATCAGCTCTAAAGTTGGCTTCCGTACATTTGAAATAAAAGATGGCCTGATGCTGATCAATGGCAAACGGATCATTTTCAAAGGCGCAAACCGTCATGAGTTTTCCTGTGAAACCGGACGCGCGTTGTCCAAAGAAGATATGATCCGCGATATTATACTGATGAAGAGCCATAACATTAACGCCGTTCGTACCTCCCATTACCCGAATCAATCGGTCTGGTATGAGTTCTGTAACGAATATGGCCTGTATGTTATCGATGAGACGAATCTTGAAACTCACGGTTCCTGGCAATATGCGCAACAGGATTTGCCGGCCCATACCGTACCTGCCAGCCATCCGGAGTGGCGCGCGAATGTACTTGATCGCTGCAACTCCATGTTCCAGCGGGACAAGAATCACCCGTCCATCGTCATTTGGTCGCTTGGCAATGAATCATTTGGCGGCGATAACTTTATTGCGATGCATGATTTCTTGAAAGAAGCAGATCCTACGAGGCTCGTACATTATGAAGGAGTATTCCATTACCGCCCTTCTGAAGCAGCTTCCGATATCGAATCGACGATGTACATCAAGCCGCGTGAAATTGAAGTATACGCACTGAGCAATCCGAAGAAACCTTATATTCTTTGCGAATATTCCCATGCCATGGGCAATTCTTGCGGCGGACTTCATAAATACACGGAGCTGTTCGACAAATATGATATCCTGCAAGGCGGATTTATTTGGGATTGGGTGGATCAGGCGATCCGCACAACGACTGCAGATGGAGTCGAATATCTCGCTTACGGAGGAGATTTCGGCGAATCGCCTCATGATGGCAACTTCAGCGGGAATGGATTACTCTTTGCTGACAGGACGGTAACGCCGAAGTTATATGAAGTTAAGAAATGCTACCAGAATATCGCTATCTCTCCGATTGATCTCGCTAATCAAACGATTAGTGTGACCAACAAGCATTTGTTTACCGATCTAAATGCATTTGATTTGAAATGGGAAGTTCAGCTTGAAGGGAACGTTGTACAAAAGGACTTCCTGAAGGTATCCCTGGCTCCAGGCGAGACAACTGAAGTCACCCTGCCTTATACACCTTCATTCACTGAACAAGAAGCTGTGCTTACCGTTTCCTTTGTCATTCCTGAAGCAACGATTTGGTCTGATGCTGGTCATGAGATTGCATGGGAGCAATTCGTGTTATCCCCACGTTTGACACGGACTAAGCGCAGTATCGAACCAACTGCTCTTTCCCTGCAGATCGTGGAGTCGAATGAGGCTATAACCATTACTAATCCTCTGATGACGGTTACTTTTAGAAGGTTATCTGGTGAATTGGTCTCGTATCGCTCAGGAATTAGAGAGCATTTACTTGAACCCGTTCGTCCTAACTTCTGGCGGGCTGTCACTGATAATGACCGTGGAAACAAGATGCCGGAGCGTTGCTCCGTATGGAAGGATGCAGCAAGCACGAAAAAGCTTGTTCAATTCGATTGGACTGCTGCTTCAGATCGTTGTCACATCACTGCCGTTTATCAGCTAGCGACTAATCCAGTGTCCACGCTGACGATCAACTATTGCGTACATTATGATGGCTCCATTGACATTCAAGAGCAGTTGCTCCCAGGCAATGATAAGCTGCCTGAGATTCCGGAGTTTGGTCTATTATTCGTACTTGACGGAAGCCTCGATACGATCTCTTGGTACGGTCTTGGTCCTCACGAGAATTATTGGGATCGTAAATCCGGTGCCAAATTAGGACTGTACAGCGGTAAAATACAAGATCAATTTGTCCCTTACCTTCGTCCACAAGAATGCGGCAATAAGACCGATGTCCGTTATGCTCGGATTACGAATGCTTCCGGTGACGTTGGCTTGAACTTCGACAGCGCAGCAGTAATGGAGATCAATGCACTTCCATGGACACCAGAAGAGCTTGAAGCAAACGACCATCCATATAAGCTGCCTGTTTCAAACAAAACCGTCCTTCGTGTGAATGACAAGCAAATGGGCGTTGGGGGCGACGACAGCTGGGGTGCTCCAACTCATCTGGAATATAAGCTGTTGACCAATCGGTCATATAGCTTAGCGTTTACTATTTCTTTGATCTCTCGATAATATCCAAACAAAAAACCATCCTGCTGGATGGTTTTTTTGTTTGGAAAAGTTATAATCCACTACCGATATACCGGATGCATTTTTGTTTTCACCTATAAAATAACAGCCGATTGGCATATGCATTTCGATAATCGGTTGGTGTTAAGCCAGTCATTTTCTTAAAGCTATGCATAAATTGATGACTGTCGGAATAGCCCAGCTGCTCTGCTATTTCCTTGATGCTCTGATTCGAATCAGTAAGTAAAGATTTTGCGGCATCCATCTTTTCCTGCAGCATGAATTGTTTAAGGGTGATCCCTGCAATCTCTGAGAACAAGAAAGATAGATGCTTGGCATTATAACCAAAATGCTCCGCCAGCTGACTCACCTTCATATTCTCCTGCCTATTCCATTTAATATAATCCACGATATCATTGTAGAGCTGCTGCTGCTTAAGCTTCTTCCCAGATTGATTCTGGACAAAAAAGAGCTGGTTGTATAATTCGCATAAAATGCCGGTCGTCAAATAATTGTTAAGCGTCTGCTCCCTGTAGCTGCGGACAGAGTCCTGCAGCTGCTTCATCATCACGATGAGCTTGTCCGGACTGCGTAAAGTCCCCTTTTCGGGAATCGTTAAAACGCCAGGCTCATACCCCGAATCACCATCCACGGACCTATATCCGTCTTGAACAGCAAAATGAAGCCAATAAAAACTGCAGTCTGATTCCCGATAACCGGATTGCACAGCTCCAGGCGGCATAAGCAGAAAGTCTCCTTCATTTAGTACATACCGTTCCTTGTCCCTTGCGATATACAACGTGCCCCGAGTTTGGACAAACAGCTCAAACTCAAGTAACACCCGCTGCATATGCTGCCACTCCGGTGAGGGAGCTATAAATTTGCCGGTCATCACAAGGGAGACCGGTGTATCGACACGGAAGCTGTAATGAGTCACTAACCGTCACCCTTTCTGCCTTTTTCACACTTTATTCTAGAACATAATCAGTAAAACTGGAAGATTCCTTATAAAAAACTTCCTTTTTGACACATAATCAAACCTTCCGCCATTTACCTGACCTGCGCCAAGTAATAAGCTTTACTCATATTCTCGAGAGGATGATTATGATGAAAGCCCTGACCAGTAATACTACCCTGCAGCATTTTGGACTCGATCAAGTGCTACTATTAAATGACTATCAGACCAATGCATTTCAGAAAGAATTAAACTATTTGATCAGCTATGATGTTGACCGTCTGCTTGCTGGTTTCCGTGAAACAAATGGTCTTCAGCCGAAAGCAGCCAAATATCCCGGTTGGGAGGATACTGAAATCCGTGGCCATACGATGGGCCATTATTTGACCGCTGTCTCCCAAGCTTATGCTCAAACAAAAGATAAGGATCTGCTTACACGGATCGAATATCTCGTTGCAGAATTATTCGAATGTCAGCATGACACCGGCTACTTATCCGCCTTTCCTGAGACGTTGTTCGACAATGTAGAAAACCGCAAGCCTGCCTGGGTGCCGTGGTATACGATGCACAAAATTATTGCCGGCCTTATCTCCGTCTATCAGGCGACCGGGCTGCAGCAGGCTTATGATGTTGTTCATCGTCTAGGCGATTGGACGGCTGACCGTGCTTTATCATGGTCCGACGAGCTTCAAGCTACTGTTCTTGCCGTTGAATATGGCGGCATGAATGATTGCCTGTATGACCTGTACAAGCTGACCGGAAACAACCGCCATCTGGAGGCTGCTCACAAGTTCGATGAGGTCAGCTTGTTTGATGCTCTTCGCGAAGGACGAGATGTGCTTAAGGGCAAACATGCCAATACGATGATACCGAAGTTTATTGGTGCCTTGAACCGCTATCTGACGCTTGGGGAAAGTGAACGCAGCTATTTGGAGGCGGCCGTTAACTTCTGGGATACCGTCGTTTACCACCACAGCTATATTACAGGCGGCAACAGTGAATGCGAGCATTTTGGTGAACCGGATCTATTAGACAGCAAACGTTCCGATGTGACCTGTGAGACCTGCAACAGCTACAATATGCTGAAGCTGTCCAAAGAGCTGTTCAAGCTGACACAAGATAGCAAATACGCAGATTTTTATGAGAAAACCTATATTAACGCCATCCTTTCCTCCCAAAATCCGGATACTGGTATGACGATGTACTTCCAGCCGATGGCTACCGGATATTTCAAAATTTACAGCTCGCCGTTTGAGCATTTCTGGTGCTGTACAGGAACGGGAATGGAAAGCTTCACGAAGCTGAATGACAGCATTTATTTCCATACTGACAACAAGCTCTATATCAATCAGTTCTTCAGCTCGAAGCTCGACTGGCAGGAGCAGCAAGTGACAATTACACAGACAACTTCACTTCCTCAAACCGACCTTGTACAGTTCAATATCGAAACGAACACACCAAAGCCGCTTGCTTTTCATATCCGCATCCCTAATTGGAGTGATGGCGCAATTGAAGTGTCGGTGAACGGTGAGGCTGTTACGCCAGTCATTGAGAAGCAATATGCCGTTCTTGAGCGCACATGGATGGACGGCGATACGATAGCGATACGAATTCCGATGAAAGTAACCTATTCCCGCCTGCCGGATGCTCCTTATTCCATTGGCCTCCAGTACGGTCCGATTGTACTAAGCGCTGCGCTTGGTACTGAAGATATGGTTGAGTCAAGAACAGGCGTTATTGTTAACGTCGCAACAAGACGAATGGCCGTGAAAGACTATATCGTCCCGCAAGGTATGAATTCCGAGGAATGGCTGCAACGTTTCGATGAGCATGTTAGTCGAAAGGGCGAAGAATTGGCTTTTGTTCTGAAAAACACGGATGAGGATCATCACTTGGTCTTCACTCCCCATTATCAGCAGCATCAAGAAAGATACGGCATATACTGGAGCCTTCTTGATGAAGGATCAGCGGAGCTGCTACAGCATGTAAAACAAGCTGAACAGGAACGCCGACTGAGAGAAGCGACCATTGATGCTGTTCAAGTTGGCAATGACCAATATGAACTGGAGCATCAGGTTCAAGGTGAGCTTACTCATGGCGGTACTTGGGAAGGATTAAACGGAAGAATGGTTGAAGCCGGAGGATGGTTCAGCTATCAGATGAAGGTACAACCAGGCGCCGCATTAGCCGCCACCTTCAACCGTATGCATACGAATCGCAGCTTTGACATCTTTGTTGACGGAGAACTGCTGGCTGCAGAGCAATTCCCACAGGAATGGAAGCGGATGTTCTATGAGCGGATTTTCGAGCTGCCTGAGGCTTTAACTACAGGTAAAGACTCTGTTACTGTTAAATTCGTTCCGAATGAAAAAATAAACGGAATTTATGGTGTTCTACGTGTCATCAGACATTCGGACACTGTATAACCTTGCAAAAAGCCTTGGCTGGGATTGAACTCCCAACTAAGGCTTTTTTTCTGCCTGTTGGCGATTTCCCCGTATTTTTCGGTCAATCCTCCAAGATTGTTTGTCTTCCAGCCCTTATGATAACGATGATATCTCACATGAAGAAAGGGTGGCTAAATATGGCGGATAACACGATTCAACTTACGGAAGAGAAAGTACGTTATTATCGGGAAAACGGGTTTGTACAGGTAGACAATATTATGAGTGAAGATGAGTTAGCAGAGCTTCGCAATTATCTGGAAGAGACCATGGGTGTAGAAGGCGGCAGATCGACTCAAACGGCGAGAACCGGAGATTTGTACTATAAAGTATTGAATCAACGGGTCAACACATGGAGAGACCATGGCGGAATGGCCAGATATGTGACGTCCCGCCGGTTCGCTGATGCTGCCAAACAGTTATCTGGAGCAAGCGGCATTCGGCTGTTCCATGATCATGCCCTGCTTAAGATGCCGCAGGATTCGAAGCCAACTCCTTGGCATCAAGACTTGCCTTATTGGCCAATGAACGAGTCAGGTGCGTTAACGATCTGGATCGCACTCGATGATGTGGATGAGAACAATGGCTGCATGATGTTAGTTCCTAAATCACAAAAGCTTAAAAACTTAAAATCGATCGATCTTGTACAACCCGAGGACTTGTTCGCGGACGAAGGAGCAAAGGGTGTTGACCGCAATACGGCGGCCATTGTCCGTATGAAGGCTGGCAGCTGTACATTCCATGACGGACTTACCTTCCATTACGCTCATGCCAATCAGACCAATAAACCTCGCCGCGCACTGGCCATTATCTATATGCCTGACGGTACAACATACAGCGGTGCAAACCATGTATGCACGGACGGACTTGGTTTTTCAAAAGGCGATGTAATAAGTGGAGGGTTATTCCCTAAACTGGCGTAAGTTCGCCATTACCCTCTCATCCGCTTTCTGTATTGGCTTGGGGTTTCACCTGTTGTTTTTTTAAAGAGATGATTGAAATGGCTGAGGTCTTCATAACCGATATCCAGAGCAATCTGGGCAACTTTATCACTGGTTGTCGTCAGTAACTGCTTGGCCAGCTGGATACGTTCCGAATTGCGGTATTCTACAAAAGACATCCCTGTTATCTGACGAAACAAGACTGTAAATTTGCTCTGGCTCATTCCGGCCATCTGGCTGATCTGCTCAAGTGATAACGGACGAGTCTGATGATGCTTAATAAACCCGCATACTCGGGCAATCATTTCCTGATCATCATTCATGAATGTTAAAGAGTGATTCCGATTCGTCACGTACATGCGGCTGAGGATGATGAACAGTTCAATCATTTTCGATTTGATGAGATATTGGTAGCCATTTTCCTTCCGTCTATACTCTTGCATAAGCTGATCGATCACACCGCGGACTTCTAACATCTGCCTTGGTGATAACGTCAGCTTCGCTTGGAAGGAGACATCTGAGCGTAGAAACGGCTCCATATAGTAAAAGTCGATAAATGAAGTGAAGCTGGACAGCGCCGTCAACTCCTGCTGGAGAAGGGATGGAACGAACAATACGTTCACCACTTCCATCCCTTCATCGTGATTAACCGTATAAGCATGCTCCATTCCTGGCTCAATAATAAATACATCACCTGCTGCGATGGGAAAAGCATGTCCATCATACTCATGAATCCCTGCGCCCTCACCAATGATGACCAGCTCCACAAATTCATGCCGGTGCAAAGGGATATCGGTACCGCTCCCCAGTTGATAAGGCTCTATATGAAAAGGAAAGCTTTTGCTTTCCAAATACTCCTCATTGCTTAACTCATTGATCATAGAAATCCCCCTGATCGATCGATTGGGATTGGTTACTATCTCGATCGTATAGCATCTGCAAGGGTTCAACAACTATAAAAATACGTCCTTTCCATTCAACTGTCAGATATGCTAGTATAGCGGCACAACCTAACTGACAGGAAGATTGAAGGAGGATCTATAGCATGGCTCATTTCACCCCCTATAGCGTCGCGATCATTACCCCTTATTCCAAAGAAGATACCGTAGATGAAGCAAGTATTCATCGCATGGTCCAATATTATGAGCAGCATCAGGTTCCCGCCCTGCTTGTTAGTGGTTCAACCGGCGAACAACATTCGCTTACGATTGAAGAAAGAATTCGCCTTTATCAAGCCGTCAAAGACGCCGCATCAGAGAGCATGCCCTTATATTCCGGTGTTGCTGCCATAAGAAACCGTGATGCCGTCCGCCTCGCGGAAGAAGCAGAACGCACGGGGATGTCCGCTATTATGCTCGGATTCCCTCCCTATATCCGCCCGAATCAGCGAGAAGCTGCTGCTTACGTTGAAGCCGTAACTTCCGCAATCTCACTTCCGATTATGCTATATAACAATCCTGTAAGAACGGGGTTTAACTTGGAGCCAGATACTCTGATACGTTTGGTGCAGAACAATCCGCAGATTACTGCGCTGAAAGAGGCTGGAAACCCAGAAAATGTGAAGCATATAAAAGCGGAGCTTGGAGCGGAATTTCAAGTATTGTCGGGAATGGATCTTACCATAACTGATTATTTCAAGAAAGGCTATGACGGCCTGACAAGCGTTGCCGGTAATCTGTTCCCTGTCGAGTTGAGCGAGATTATGGAACATCTGCGCTCAGATCAACTCGATCAGGCAGAAATCAAGTTGAACCATCTTAAACCACATTTGGAGCTGATGGGCAGCATCGGCTGGATCCGGGTCATCCGGCATGTTTTTGCCAAGCAAGGTATCATTGCTTCACATTGTCGCGAGCCGCTAAGTCCCTTAACGGAAGAGGAAGCTATCGCATGTCAAAGCGTGTTCAAGTGATGAGGATTCGTTAGCAATAACAAAATGGGCTGGACAATCCCGCCCTTGCACGTGGGAATCGTCCAGCCCATTCTATTTTAGCTTATCGCATTTACAACTCTCTCCAGCCTCTCTAATCCCTCTGTCATTAACGCCCGGGTACATGCGATGTTCATGCGAATGAACCCTTTCCCCGCTTCTCCATAGACTCCACCATCAATAAGTCGAAGTCCCTCTTCTTCATCGAGCTTTTTGCTCAGTTCTTCCGAAGTTATATCAAGCTCACGGCAATCCACCCACATTAAGTAGGTTGCTTCAGGAACAAGAACCTTCAGTTTGGGCAGCCTTTGCTCGACAAAGGAAATGAAGTGATCTCGGTTCCCTTGCAGGTAAACGAGCAGCTGATTCAGCCAGTCTTCTCCTTCGTTATATGCCGCGATCAGGCCGTCAATTCCGAACACATTGGGTTCCTGTGCCCCGTTTATATGCAGCTGTCGTTTCAGCTTTTCCCGGTATTCCTCATTTGCAGTAATGACATTAGCCGTTTTGAGTCCAGCCAGATTAAAAGTTTTACTTGGTGATGTACAGGTTATGGAGTTCATAAGCAGTCTTTCGCTGATCGAAGCAAATGGCACGTGCCGATGACCTTCGAACACTAGATCTCTATGAATTTCGTCTGCTAATACAATGACATTATGAGCAAGACAAATCTCACCTAATCGTTCCAATTCATCGCGGCCCCACACTCTGCCAACTGGATTATGAGGATTGCATAAAATAAACAGCTTCACCTGTTCATCCGCAGCCTTGCGCTCAAAGTCATCAAAGTCTATTTCGTATCTGTCACCATTAAACTTTAGTTCATTAATCACAACTTCGCAGCCGCCATTAGTAGTAGCTGTATTGAAGTTGTTATACACAGGTGATTGAATTAGCACTTTATCTCCCGGTTTTGTGAAAGCTTGTACAATAGCTGTTAGTGCCGGAATAACCCCTGAGGTGAACCCAACCCATTCCTTCTGAATTCGGTATTGATGTCGTTTCTCCCACCAGCTTACCTCAGCCTCATAATACGCATCAGGAAAACGGGCATACCCAAATACGCCATGCTGCACTCTTTTCTCTAGCGCCCGAATAACCGCAGCAGGTGCTTTGAAATCCATATCGGCCACCCACATCGGCAGCATATCTGGTCTTTGGTCGATATCCCATTTCGAGCTATTCGTATTTTTCCGGTTGGTTCCTTCATCAAAGTTAATTTTCATCTTACTGACACCTCGTCTGTAATCATTTATTGCCATTCCGCTTCGCGATATTGCCCAGGGGTAAGCCCAGTCACTTTCTTGAAAATGTTATGAAAAGTCGTCTCGCTCTGGTAGCCAACCAGCTCTCCAATCTCCTTGATTGGACGTTCCGTTGTCTTTAGGTACCGTTTCGCTGCGTCCATCCTGCAACGGATTAGGAATTGAACAGGAGACATCCCGATCTCTTCTCGGAATAGATGTGCGAGGTAAAACTTACTGACGAATGTGACCTTCGCCAGCTGTTCGAGTGTGATCGGCAGCTGATAATTTTCCTCGATATAGCTTCTTGCTTTCCAGACAGCTGCTTCTGACGGCTTAATTGTTCTGCTCTCGGTAAAATGACCTTGCACATGTCGTGCCAACCGCACGAGCAGCAGTCCAAACCAATGATTCGCGGCGGTAAGTGCCTCCAGTCCTCCAGATTGAAACTCTGTATGGCACTCCCTCAGCAATATACTTATATCTTTAGCCATTTCCCCAAGCTCGATAACCGGTGATTGTTCCGGTGGAAGAAAATAATCCTGGGGAAGACCTTTCACCTGCAGTCCTTCAAAAGCAACATAAATCGCTCTAAACGGATAATGCGTGGACATTTCTTCATGCCATATTCCCCTATGATACAACAGTATGGTTCCTGGCCCAACCTCGTAAGGTTGATCATGAATAAAAAATGTCCCTCTTCCCTCCTCGATAAAGAGAAGCTCGCTATACATCTCATGTCTGTGAAGCGGCAGTTGAAAAGGCTTCGTCTCCTGACAATGAAATTCTCCGCTTGCTATCAAATAACCCGGATTCAGAAATATTGAGGAGCTTCTCGTGTCCATCCCCTCCAATCACAAGAATGAATAACTCGGATCGCAAGAACAAGTATTGAGACTATGTCATTATTTAGCTATTTTCTAGTTATGTGGTGCTGCTATCGCTACTTGAACTATAAGCGTTTTTCCCGTCATTTTGCAATAAGCAATAACTATCGTTTGGAGGAGTCTATCATGCTTTTGTTTAAGAAGCGCCTGATCTCAGACAGTAAGTACGAGGCATGTAGTGTATTCGACGTGAATGGGGATGGTATTCCGGACATCGTAAGCGGGTCATTCTGGTATGAAGGCCCCGATTATACTCGCAGGCACCAGATTTGCGACGTCGCAGAAATCGGAGAGTATCATGATGATTTTTGCGATTATCCGATGGATGTTGATGGGGATGGCCTGCCCGACCTCATTACAGGTTCTTGGTTTACAGAATCGCTGCGGTGGCGCCGAAACCCCGGCAATACAACGGAGGAATGGACAACTACGGATATCGACCATTGTGGTCCAATCGAAACGATCCGGTTTTACGATATTGATGGTTGCGGGGTCCCAGAGATTTTCCCAAATACACCTACTCAACCGCAGGCTTTCTATAAGCTTGTCCGTGATGCTGATGGGCGTGGTACCGGGCAGTTCCGAAAAACCACAATCAGCACAGAAGCAAGCGGACATGGAATGGGCTTCGTTGATATTAACGGAGACGGACGTATGGATATCGTATTGTCTGAAGGATGGCTGGAGCAGCCTGAAGATCCCTATCAGAAGCCTTGGACATTTCATCCCGAGTGGTCACTAGGCTCCGCTAGTGTACCGATTATTGGCCATGATGTGAACGGCGATGGACTTGTGGATCTCATTGTAGGCCAGGCACATGGCTACGGTTTGCATTGGTATGAACAACGTACATCCGATGACGGTTCACGTTACTGGATTCGGCATCTCATCGACGACAGCGGCTCGCAGTTCCATGATTTACAACTCGTTGATCTTGACCTAGATGGTGAACTAGAGCTTATTACAGGCAAACGCTACCGTGCTCATAATGATGGTGATCCTGGTGCTCATGATCCGGTTGGACTCTACTATTATCGAATCAATGGCGGACAATTTGACAAGATTATCATTGACTTTGGCCCAGCAGAAGAAGCCTCTGGTACGGGAATCTACTTCTGGATTCATGACTTGACCGGTAACGGCTATCCCGACATTATTGCACCCGGCAAAGAAGGTTTATATCTATTTGAAAATATGGGACCAACAAAGGAGCAGACGACATGAGTAAAAAACTAAGGATCGGGTTCGCTGGAGTTGGAGGTATGGGACAGATGGCACATCTGTCTAACTATGCTGTGCTGCGTGATGAATGTGAAGTTGCAGCCTTGGCCGAGCCCCGCTCTAACATGGCACAGCAAGTTGCAAGCCGGTATGGAGTACCGCAAGTATTCACAAGTCATCTAGACATGCTGGAGAATACATCCCTTGATGCCATAATAGCCCCTCAACCCTTCCGCAATCATCCTAATCTGATTCCAGATATTTTGCAGGCGGGCATACCTGTCTTAACCGAGAAGCCGCTTTGCCTGACCGTCAAGGAAGGCAGCAAAATGGTTGCCCTTGGGGAAGAACATGGCGTGTTGCATATGATTGGCTATCACAAGCGCTCGGATCCGGCAGTCGAATACGTCAAGCAGGTGATTAAGGAATGGAAGACTAGTGGTGACTATGGTGATCTGCAGTACATTCGCATCACAATGCCGCCAGGTGATTGGGTCAGCGGCGCCGATCAGCCTCTTAGCAGCGATGAGCCTTACCCTGCTCTCCGAATGGAAGCTGGTCCGGACGGCTATACAGATGTGATGACACAAAAGCTTGATGAGTTTGTTAACTATTACATTCATCAAGTGAATATGTTCCGTTTTCTTTTAGAGGAGAACTACAAGCTTACTTTCGGTGATCGTAGTGGTATTATTCTAAATGGTGAAAGTGAGAGCGGTATCACGATCACTTTAGAAATGGCACCCTATCACACTTCTCATGAATGGGAAGAAACGGTATTAATCGCTTTCCGTCATGGATATATCCGTATTGAATTGCCTGCCCCGCTTGCCCGCCAGCGCGCAGGCAGAGTCACGATCAAGAAAGACAATTCCGCTGCAGGTGAAGCGATGACCTACGAGCCAATCCTTCCGAACATTTCCGCCATGCGCTGTCAGGCTCGGAATTTCCTCGCGGCCGTGCGGGGAGATCGCACTGCTCCATGTGAAGCAAAGGAAGCGCTGGAGGATTTGATTTTCGCAGAATCCTATATTGAATACATGTTCAAGCATTACCCTAATCATAGGTAGCCGACATAATTAAGAGCCTTGGATGGATAAGCATCCAAGGCTCTTCTCTTCTTGCAACCAGCAGAATTCACTTAATTCTCCTGTACAGTTGATTCTCCCAGACTTCTTGTCGAACGGGATGATCATGCTGCAGCCATAGAACCATTGTTCCACGGGAACGGTTATTCCAATACGGATATGGAACAGCTGTTATCGGTTGTCCTGCTTCATCTGTGGTCCGAATAATGACTGCCCCGTCAAAAAATCCAGCGTCATACTCCGTTTCAAATTCAGGCTCTTGCGGCAGCTTACGATCCATGTGATTCTCATTTAAGGCTTCGCGAGTATATTGAAGGGTACCATTCACGAATCTCTCATTGTCCATAGACTCCAGACAATAAAGCACAGGTCCACGCCGGATTGCTGCTTTATCAGCATGTGTGGTTACATTCGGATGTACCTCTACCAAGTGAACGGACAGATCAAGATCAAGCTGGATTTGGTCTCCTGCGGACCAGACTTGGTTCAGAACGGCGTAACCGTTCTCCAGCTCGAAGCTGACAGCTTGATCATTCACTAGAATCGTGTATGACTCACACCATTCCGGTATACGCAGCCGGATTGGGAATGCCGACTCCCGCTCAGGCGAAACCGTAATACCAACCGATCCCGCCCACGGATAGTTCGTTTCCTGCTTTAAGGTTACCTGTACATCCCCAATCATGAACTCGCTTTCGCTTCCGATGTACAGATTGACGTAAGCTCCTTGCTTATCGTAAGCATAAATATAGGAGGCAAGCTCAGGCAATATCTTAATAATCATCGGCGGACAGCAAGGGCAGCCATGCCATTCCCAGCGGTTATGACTGCCGCGACTGACAAGCGGATTCTCATAAAAGTATTTATGGCCATCCAGCGAGCGGCCAGCAAGTACGATATTGTAGAGAATCGTCTCCAGCTTATCGATATAACGGCTCTCTCCTGTTGCGAGGAACAGATTCCAGCTGAAGAAGCCCATACCAGCGCCAGCACAAGTCTCCAAATATCCGTTATCCGGCAATTCATAGTTGGCGCCAAATTTCTCATCATGGTGTACCGCACCGACACCGCCAGTAATATGGGATTTCTGATAAGAAATATTATCCCACAGCTTCCTCGCTGTCTCTAAATACCGCTCTTCACCAGTAGTTAAATATAATGCAGTCAGCCCCGTGTATAAAAGCGTTGCACGCACAGCGTGACCAACCGCTTCCTCTTGCTCAAGCACCGGCTTATGATCCTGTGCATATTCTCCGGCATGCGAGTATCTGCCTTCATGATTACCTCGGTTATGAATCCAGAAGGTAGCCAGCTCCAGATAATCCGATGCTTCGAATGGAATATTCATCACCGTTGCAAGCTCAGGCTCATCAAGAGCCAGCTGATACAGCTTAAGCATAGCTTCCTCTGGCAGCGAGTGTGCCGGGACAATATTCCGCTTCGGCGGCGGCCCCATAATCCCACTCATATGATTGGAGAATTGAGCAGCCACTTGCAAGAGGGACGTTTTGCCTGTCGCTTTATAATGATGAACAGCTGCTTCCACCAAACAACCTGCATTGTATACATCATGCTGCCATCTTAAGAAACCGCCATTTTCACCCCAACGTTGTCCTGGCCGGTCGAGCTGTGTGTACGTATTAAGGTATCCGTCGCCACCTGCTGCCTGAGCGCGAGCAATTAATGCAATAATATCATCAACTCTCTGATCCAGTTGTTCATCATAATTGGCGGCAAGAATATCTGAAATGCCTCGGATCGTTTCATAGATCAGGCCGTCGAACCAGGGCTCGCCGGAATGGAAGCCTCCCTCTTCCTCAGCAACGAATTCGAAATTCCGCATAGCACCGTCATTTTCAAATTTATTGAGTACATCATAGGCAGTAACTTCGCGAAGCACCTTAAGCTTTGGCTCCCAGAACGTATCTTGAATACGTACGGATTGAACAGGAATATTGTAAACCGACTGATACTTGTAAGTCGTTGGTTTCTTATTCATTTGGGTTGCTTTGGTAGTCAAACGAGGACACCCCTTTGAATTGTTGGATTATGTTCATTCATACAGCCAGCAAATGATTGAGAGCCTGATCAACGGTATCCGCTTGATGTGTTGCCGTCCTAAGAACTGCGCCATGTGCATGGGACATAGCAAAACTACGTGAGCAGCTGCGGAACATGGCCAAATCGTTAAAAGAATCTCCGATACATGCTGTCTCTTCCTTGCGGATCCCTAATAATTGCATTAAAGATTCAACCGCCGCTCCTTTATCTACTCCACCAGGCATCACATCAATGCCGTCCGGATCAGAGAACGATGCTGTAACCCGGCCGCCGAAATGTTGATCCAGCGTGACTAGCATCTGCTCTAGCAAAGGAACTTCACCATAAATCGAAAACTTCGTGATCGGCATCCCCTTTGAGATATCAAGCACCACTTGGTTATTCACTATTAATGGTGTCAAGAACCGCTGTCCGACACGCTCCGTTTCGGTTGTCCGCACGGCAACATAATTACCCTCTGCGCTGCAAATGACGGTAACCAGATCAGCAGGTGCAGTAATCTGCTGCACGGATAGGGCTAGATCAGTCTGAAACTTGTTCGCACCAATAACTGTCCCATCTAATCCAACAACGGTAGCGCCATTCTGGCAAATCGCATAACAAGGAACCGCGAGCATATCGATGACAACCTTAATTTCCTCGTACATTCTGCCTGAAGCCAGGCAGATCTGTACTCCTTGCTGATGAGCCAAGCGGATGGCATCGATATCTTCCTTGCGGATCTGCTTGCTTTTGTCCATTAAAGTACCATCAATATCTGAAACAAAAAGCTTCATCAACGTTCATCCACCTCATTACAATCTAGTCTTGGTTATTAACCTTTACTCTCCGGCCCTGCTCATAAGAGTGGATCGCAGCTTCGGCAATCAGCAGAGCCCGATAACCGGCTAATGCATCCACTGGAGGCGCTTGACCATGACGGAGCGCATGAATGACAGCATCCATATGTTTATCAAATGTTCGGTGGAATTCCCGATCTACATCGTTGAAATATCCAGCTTCCCAGCTCTCGCCAATTTCATTGCCAGCAGCATGGAACGTATATTTCTTCACTGTATCTTGAATGACACAGCGGCCAGCAGAACCGTTAATCTCGACCCGATGAGTGTCCGGATAAGCGTAGGACGATTCATAGCTGCCGACCAGACTGCCCACCGCACCATTCTCGAAACGAAGAGCAAGTGATAATGTACGATAACCTCCGCCTGTCTTATCAGACATCTCAGCCATAACTGATTCTACTGGACCACAGAGATACTCCAGCATATCGAAGCCATGACATTGCGTCTCGATCAGATTAGCATGTGGATGATCACTGCTGCCTTCTCCACCAAATCTCCAGGTTGCGAAGGAAAGCTCGCCAAGCTTTCCTCCTTGGATGGCTGCATGCGCTAGCTCTACAGGCTTAGCGAAACGGTGATTAAAGTTTATCGCGAAGAACACATTCCGCTTGGCCGCTTCATTAAGGAGAATGTCGGCTTCCTTTAGACTAAATACCAGTGGCTTTTCTACCAGCAAAGGAAAACCAGCCTGAATGACCTCGAGCGTCGCTTCGAAATGTCCCTGATTCGGAAGACACATGCTGACAAGATCAGGTGTCTCCCGCTCCAGCATATCGGCAATCCGTGTATATGCTTTAGTTCCATACAGCTCTGCTTTCTCATTCGTCCGCGTTGCATCACGGCCAACTATGGCGCAGAAATCCACGTCGGGTCTAGCTTCCCATATACGCGCATGCTGCAATCCCCAGCTGCCGGCCGATTGGAAGCCCTCGGATCTTCCTCGAGCACTTACTGTCCCGCCGGCTCCAATCAAGGCGACTTTTATCTTGTTATCTGCACTCATTGTTCGATTAACACCTTTCCGGTATTGCCCTCGAAGAAGAGCTCATAGGCTTCCTGAATACGGTCCAGACCAAACCTGTGTGTAATAATCTGCTGCAAATAAGGAAGATGATTAAGGATAAGAGCATGATTCTCAGCCAGCTCGTTATATTGGAAGTACTCACTTCCGAGTACCGCACGTTCAGGGGCAATAACATCATTGGATACATCAAGGTTCAGCTCTTGGCCATGGCCAACGCAGACCAGAACACCACGTTGGTTAAGCGCATCCAAGGAAGTGCGGCGTCCGGAGGTTTTACCGCTAGTATCGATCGCAATGTCGACGCCTTCAAGACCAGCCTCTCGGATCACATCTACAACCGAACGGTTAGCCAATTGAACGGGAATCGCGCCCATTTGCTCAGCCAGCTCCAGACGATAATCAACAAAATCCATAATAAAGACCGGAGTCTCTTCACCAAGCAGCAGCTTCGCCATCGCGAGCACGCCAAGACCAATTGGCCCTGCTCCTGCTATCAGAACGGATTGAATATCCGGATGCACCAGCTTTGCACGTTTGATCGCATGGCCGCCAGTTCCCATAATATCGAGCAGCATTGTCGCATCGCTGAGCGGAATGGAAGGATCCACCGGGAAAAAGACATTTTCATTAAAGACGATATAAGGACTGAATCCGCCGTCATGAGTGAAGCCGTAGTCCGCTCTTTTGGCAAGACATTGGTTGGTGAACCCAAGCTTACAGCTGCGGCATTCTCCGCAGAAATCCATCAAGAAGACAACCCCTGGCGTTCCGACCGTTGTTGTTGTGCCTTCTCCTGCACCAACAATAATACCTGCAGCTTCATGACCAGGGGTAACCGTACTTCCATCATAATATTGGCTGCGGTCCGAACCACAGAGAGCATTCGCCTTTACCTGCATAAGCAGCTGGCCTTTCCCCGGCACTGGCACCTGCTTTTCTCCGTATTCTACCTTCCCTTGACCTACAAAAAGCGGAATGTTCATCGTTTGTGGTACATGGATTACTTGACTCATCTTCTCCATCTCCTTTTGCGTTAACATTATCGTTCATGTAATTTATTAAAAAAAGAAGTTCATTCCTTAGCCCTTACTTGGTGCTTTCCCTCAAAACAAGCTTCGTATCAATAATCTCATTGAATTTCTGCTCAGACTCGGGATGATTAATTTTGTGCAGCACGATATCAACAGCACGTTTGGACATTTTACCTTTGGAATTGCTGACCGAAGACAGCTGGAACGGGATAAAAATCCGTGATTGAATGTTGTCAAAGCCAATCACCGCATAGTCTTCCGGAATTCGATAGCCATACTTGTTCAGTACGTACGCCGTTTCCCATGCAATAACATCATTAAAGGCAAATATGCCGGTAAATTGTGCTTCTTGCTCGATAAGTTGCTTAACGATTAGCCTTGTATCCCCGGCAGATGCTCCAACTTCAACAATCAGATCCTCGTGTACGGGCAGCCCTGCTTCTTCATGTGCCCTTCTATAGCCTTCAAGCCGTTCTTGCGCACTAGATATCCGGATTGGACCATTGAGGAACAGAACTCTCTTGTGGCCACTGTCGATCAGATGCTTCGTTGCCAGATAGCCGCCTTTTTCATCATCACAAATGACATAATCGAATTCCGGCTCTTCCTTGAATCTGCGCCCGATCAGTACGAATGGAACCCCGTTCTTCTGCAGAAACCGGATATTGTCCGTGCCCCGCTGGGAAGGACAGATAATGATGGCATCGACATTTTTGCCAATTGCCGTGTAGATCGCGAGTTCTTCCATCTCATAATCATCTTCGGTATTAATGATAAATATCGTGTAATTATGCTTGCGAGCTGACTTCTCAATCTCTTTGACCATGATGCCGAAATGGGGATTGGCCACATCACTGACAATAACCGCAATCGTCTTGGTTAGTCCTGAGCGGAGCGAGCCGGCAAGCGCATTACCCACATAGCCCATTTCCTTAGCCAGTTCCTTAATCATCTGACGAGTTGCTACGGCGATATCCTCTTTATCCTTTAATGCCCGCGAGATGGTGTTCGCTGAGAGTCCAGCTCTTGTTGCCAAATCCTTTAAAGTGACTTTCCTGCCTTCCATGCTTTCTCCCCCAGCACCGGAGTGTCTTAAGTAGACTCTCTCATTTTGATTAATAGATTAGCACTAGAAAATTTAGGAGTCAAATGTCCAGAGGAGATCAGCTGGTCACCCTTTCAAACCAGTCATCACAATACCTTCTACGAAATATTTCTGCCCAAGGAAAAAGACGAGCATAGCTGGCATTAAGACCACCGTTGTTGCTGCCATCATCAAATGCCACTGTGCGTTATACATCCCCTTGAAGGTCTGAAGACCTAGTGCAAGGGTGTATAATTTCTCATCACTTAGATAAATGAGCGGCCCCATGAAATCATTCCACCCGTTCAAGAAGGAGAACAGGCCGACAACCACCAATGCAGGCACAAGCAGCGGTAGCATAATACGGCTGTAAATCCGGAAATAACCCGCTCCATCAACAAGTGCAGCTTCGTCCAATTCTTTTGGAATCGTCATAAAAAACTGCCTGAGCAGGAAGACATTAAATGCCCCTCCTCCAAACCATGCCGGAAGCGTCAGTGGAATAAAGGTGTTTGTTGCACCCAGCTTTGCCCATCCGACATATTGCGGAATAAGGGTTACCGCTCCTGGAAGCATCATGCTGGTCAAGATAATCATGAACACGAGATTCCGTCCCGGCCATCTCAGTCTAGCAAAGGAATACGCACAGATCGAGCTTGATAACACCACCCCGGAAACCTCCAGCACGACGATAATAAACGTATTCAGGAAATACCGGTTAAACGGCAGAATGGTCAGCGCCTCACGGTAGTTACTGAACAGCCAATCATGTGGCATCCAGATCGGTGGGATAACGAATATATCCGACTGATCCATCACCGAGCTGCGCAGCAGCCAGTAGAAAGGAAACAGACACAAGCAAGCTCCGGCAGCCAGCAAAAGATAGATGAGCGACTTGGAAACAAACCTGCTGCTGATCATCTTTTCCCCTCACTTTCGCTGTACACCCATAAGGCAGACGTTTTGAATACCATCATGGTAAGACCAAGAATGACGATGAACAACACCCAAGCGATAGCCGATGCACTGCCCATACTAGAGAACTCGAACGCTTCCCGGTACAGATAGTAGGAATAGAACAGCGTTGCGTTATTTGGTCCGCCCTGCGTCATAATGTAGGCTTGCCCGAATACCTGGAAGCTTCCGATGAAGCCCATCACCAAATTGAAGAAGATCGTTGGTGTCATCAGTGGTATGGTAATAAAAAACAGCTTATGCAGCCAATTGCCGCCATCGACCTCTACCGATTCATACAGATGCCTTGGTATACCTTGAAGCCCAGCAAGGAAGATCACCATCGTGCCGCCAATCGTCCATAGGCTCATTAAGACCAAGGATGGCACCGCCAGATTTTCCGAATAAATCCATTGCAGTCCCGAAATCCCAAATACCTTGAGCAGCTGGTTTAACAGACCAAGATCCGGATCAAACAGCCATAACCAGATCATTGACGATGCAACAGCAGGTACGATGGTCGGCATATAAAAAATGGTGCGGAAAAACGTTTTCCCCTTGATTGGATGATTAAGCAGCAGCGCCACCATAAATGCCAGCAAAATCTGTAAGGGTACACTTAGAATAACGTAATAGGCCGTAACCCCTAGCGACTTATAAAATAACGGGTCCGTTCCGTCAATCAAGTTCGTATAGTTACTGAAGCCAATAAATTTCAAAGGACTTATCACGTTGTATTCCGACAAGCTGAAGATGAAGCTGGCAATCATCGGTCCAAGGACGAAGATGAGATATCCGGCAATAACCGGTGAAGCAAACAGAACGCCTGCCCTGGCCTCCTTATTCCATAACTTCCTCCCGCTGATCATCTCTCCGTATAAACCCCTTTCAGCTCTTTTTCCACTTGAGGCTTAATCTTGGCTAAAGCTTCCTCTGCTGTCGCCTTGCCGAGCCAGACCTGCTCAAGTGCCGGGTCAATGATGCTGTTGATTTTGGACAAGTTTTTCACGTAATACGATGTGTTCGGGAAGCCATTATCGAAGGCATTACGCATTACAGCATCCTGGTAGCCGTCCGGATGTGCCGGGTTACCTGCAGCCCATTTCGAGACTAGATCCTCATTCTCGTACCATTTCTTAAGCACCGGCATCCAAAGTCCACTAGTTTGAAGCTCAAGCGTGTTCTCCGGATTCATCATCCACTTGTAGAGCATCCAAGCCTCCTCTGGATGTTTCGTATCTTTGAAGATTACAATTGGTTCGCCAAGTGTCATAGTCGCTTTGTTCTTCATGACTGGAGCAACACCTACGCCGAAGTTGAGCTTCTTCGACGCTGCACCTAGATCAACCAGACTCCACTGGCCGTCCATCGTCATCGCCACTTTACGGGATTGAAGCGCCGTTGCACCTGAAGGTAAGTTTTTCGATTGGGTTGGTGATGGCGCCACATGATATTTGTTGATTAGATCGGCCCATTGCTGAATTGCTTCTGCAGCCTCCGGATCAGACAGCTTGAACTCGGTTCCGTCCTCGTTAATGAATTGACCGCCGTTTGACACAACACCATTCATATAAGCCCATAACGGCATCGTAACTCCGAATTGCTTGATCGCCTTTGGATCAAAATCAGGATCCAATGCATTATGGCCTTTTTGGTCCAGCGTCAGCTTCTGAGCAGTCTCTACAAATTGGTCCCATGTGTAAGCCTCATCCGCTTTCGTTGGAGGCAGCGGCAGACCGGCATCCGTGAAAGCGTCCTTATTATAAAATAAGGCGAAAGCTTCAAGCGCGCCGTTTACCCCGGCCAGCTTCCCTTCATCCCAGTAATACATAGTGTTCGGAAGGATATCATTCACACTGACATCTGGATCATTATTCAGGAAATCCAAGATGTTATAGATTCTTCCCTGCGAAGCCCATTCCAGCGCAACATCACCATTCAAGAGGCCAATATCGGGCATTTGATTAGAGGAAGCCATCGTTGTCAACTTGGTTGTATAAGCATCCGGGATATGCAAGGTATTCACTTTTATCCAAGGATACTTTTCTGTAAAAGATTTAATAGCGGCTTCCTGTACCTTCTTCTCATTAGGACTGCCCCAGAACGTATACTTCAAAGTTACCGGATCATGCTTTTCAGGTTCATTCTGTACCGTGTTATTTGCTGTGTTGGTACTTGTGTTATTAACGGTATTGCCGGAAACTTCATTGGTATTGGAATTGCCGCTGTTGCTGCTGCATCCCGATACGATCACAGAAAGCGCTATCATTCCTGTCCATGCTAAGCCTGCTGTTTTCCTCATAGACTTACCTCCTTCAAAATTGGTTAAAGATCCCTATTCATGATTCAACCAATGATGCAAGTCAAGATGAACGATGCCTTTCATGATTTGAGGAAGATTTCACCTCCATTTTCGTTAACATTATCGTTAATGTAGCTCACAGGGTCATTATAAAAGCTTTACAATTGAAAGGTCAATTATAAATTTCGGACGTTACATGGATGGAATTTGGATGTTTTATGTCGTCATTTCGGAGTGTCAGGGAGCTGCAGAATAAGAAAAAAACGGCTCCAATCTTAGATTGGAACCGACAATTTTTTCATCATTTTTATAATGCTCACACGTAAATACTTCTAAACAGAATGTCTTGATTGTAGTTGCCAAATCCCTTTCCGTAAAGGGTAAGACCACCTCGTCCACGTCCTGTATCCTCTGCTTCAATACGGAATGTCCAGTTAATCGCATCGGTCCCGATATCCCGGAGACCAACATCTGAAATTTTCTGTCCATCAATGTAACTCCCATGTTCTTTAACCCGAAGCACCTTCAGTAATCCGTATTGATTCACATCATGAGACCACCAATCCGGCGTAAACCGCCCTCTTGTCTTCCCAAAGTCCCCCGGACTGGTCCATACCCCCAGTGACTTATCATTGAGAAAAAATTGAATATCCGATGGCCAATTCTCATTAACTCGGGGAGCTTCGGATCCAATCTCAAATGAAATTTCAATCTCGTGGAGCTGCTGATCCTTGTACGAATAATTAGGAATCTTATACTCCACCCATCCTCTTGCGAACCATAGAATGCCCGCATTCACTCTCTTTGGATCCATGAAGCAGACAGGATTGTCATATTGACCAATAACTTTCTCAGTAGTCGCAATCCCGCAAGTTGGCCAAGCCTCGTAACCGGTATAATGTCCGATTGGGAGAGACAATTCATGAAAGCTAAGAGAAGTAGCATCATTAGGAGACAGCTTAATTTGCATAAATTCTGCTTTTATAAAACAAAACTTATAAGTAGCTCCATCTATTCTTTTCATTTTGCTGCCGACAATTCCCGCCTCTTCCAGTTTCCGAATATGTCCGCTAATGACCGGATTACTGAGGAACAGCTCGGATGCCAGCTCTTTCACATGCATTTCTCTCTCAAATAATTTATCTATTATTTTCAACCGCACTTCACTAGCCAGCGCTTCATAGACCATTAACGAGTCTTTATTGGTAGAAAGCATCTTATCACCTCGTAGGATTTTGTTTTTATCTAATCCTAAAACTATTCATTGCCTGCTACTAACCATTATGTTACTAATAATATATCATTTCAATCGTATTTTGAATTTTGTTTTTAGCTAATTCAATTAGGAGGTCACTTCATGACTATTCGCTCCAGTATGCTTGTTGACAAAAACTTTACGATTTCCCCAGTTGATCCACGTCTGTATGGATCCTTTATCGAACATTTGGGACGCGCTGTTTATGGCGGTATCTATGATCCAGGACATCCCACCGCTGACGAGAATGGGTTCCGGCAAGATGCCATTGAGGCTATAAAAGCTCTTCAAGTTCCTATTATCCGCTACCCTGGAGGAAACTTCGTATCCGGCTACAATTGGGAGGATGGCGTTGGTCCTAAGAGCGAACGTAAACGTCTATTAGAGCTCGCATGGTGGACGACAGAAACAAACGAAGTAGGTACCAATGAATTTGCAGATTGGGCCAAGCTAGTTGGCACTGAAGTCATGATGGCTGTAAATCTGGGAACGCGTGGTATGGACGCAGCAAGGAATCTTGTCGAATATTGTAATCATCCTTCAGGTACTTACTGGAGCGACCTACGAATCTCCCATGGTTACAAGGAGCCTCACCGCTTCAAAACCTGGTGTCTTGGCAATGAAATGGATGGTCCTTGGCAGATTGGCGCGAAGACGGCGGTTGAGTATGGTCGTCTTGCTAATGAAACAGCTAAAGTGATGAAATGGGTTGATCCATCAATCGAGCTCGTTGCTTGTGGCAGCTCCAGCAGCGGCATGAGCACCTTTGCAGATTGGGAAGCAACTGTTCTTGATTTGACCTATGATCAAGTCGATTACTTGTCCCTTCACACTTACTACAATAACAACAATAACGATACGGCGAATTTCCTGGCCAAATCACTTGATATGGATCAATTCATCGATAGTGTGGCTGCGATCTGCGACTATGTGAAAGCGAAAAAACGCAGTAAGAAAAAACTGATGCTCTCACTCGATGAGTGGAATGTATGGAATACGATTGGTACGAGCCGCGCGGATGAGCGTTGGCAGATTGCTCCGCCAGAGTTTGAAGATGTGTATACTCATGAGGATGCTTTGGCAGTAGGCTGCTTCCTCATCACACTTCTCAAGCATGCGGACCGTGTAAAAATGGCATGTATCGCGCAATTAATTAATGTGATTGCACCAATCATGACTGAAACAAACGGCGATATTTGGCTGCAAACCACCTACTATCCATTCCTGCACGCCTCGAATTTCGGCAGAGGAACGGTGCTTCAAGCAGTCATCTCTTCTCCAAAATACGATTCCAAGGACTTCACCGATGTTCCTTATCTCGAAGCGATCACCGTATACGACGAGGAACAAGGATTGGTTACTATCTTCGCAGTTAACCGGCATCTTGAGGAACAAATGGAGCTCAATCTTGATCTCCGCAGCTTCGATGACGTGAGCATCATTGAACATCTTGTGCTGGAGAGCGAAGATTTGAAAGCCACCAACACCAAATCCAATCCGCGCAATGTTGTTCCCCATGCCGGAGGTCAGACTTTTGTAGATAAAGGCAACGTTCAGGCGTTCCTTCCTAAGGCATCCTGGAATGTCATTCGTCTTCAGACAAAAAAGGGATAACGGACTCCCCTCAATTAATAAGGGCAATCGTCAAAGTCATGATGACTTTGACGATTGCCCTATTTTTGCACGGTTGCTAACGAATCTACATCACGCTATTCGCTAAATTTAGATAGGTATGGATTTGTAACGAATCCTCCTAACGCTATTCTCTGCACAACTCGATCATTTAACCGCAAACTAGCCATATAGCGATATCACGGTTCGTTAGATTGGTAAACACACTGATTTTCACCAAATAAGCATCTCAGGATTCGTTAGCTTGGATCTCATTTGTTTGCCATAAGAAAAAATAGCGGTGCAGGGAAAATACCCTGCACCGCTATTTTTTCAATTAATTAAACGTTAAAGTAAATCCGCTTTGCACAAAATTCACATTAGGATACGCGATATTTCTGGTTACTAGATTGTTAAAGGTTGCTGATCCATTACCGGTATAGGTGTAGATTGCAGCACCCAGATGAGCGGTGGAGAACCTCGATGTAGTTACCCCATCTTTACCCGTTCCATCAATGGTCACATTGTTAAAGACGATATTCTCAAATCCTCCGCCATAACCAAATTGAATGGCATCACGCTGCGCATTGATTATATCGATGTTCGTGAAGGTAACGTTCTTGATGGAGTCATTGGAAGCCTCAAGATCAATCGCTCCCCGTTCCCCATTGTATAAATCCTGACTCGTACCGCTATTAATAATCGTAGTATCCGAGACAGTAATCCCCGTATTGTTCTGGAAATGATAGCCTGGGAAAACGGTATTGAGTCGAACGCCTGACCCGCCTACTGTATCAATAATTACGTTGTGATCAGCCTTGTGTCCACTGCCGCCAAAGAAGGCAATACCTGCTGCACGCCAGTTATTTTCGATCGTGTTGTAAGAGAAGGTATTATTCACTCCTGCCGGTGCACCATTTGTGTTACTCGTCCAGACTGCCAGAGCATCATCTCCGTTATTTCGCAGACTGCTATTGCGGACAATGGAATTGCTTGTTCCTTGTGCAAAGTTGACTCCATCAGCCAGGTTATTGCGGATCCGGCTGTTCTCAATTGTCAGCCCATTCGCATAGATCGCTGGTGTATGAGCATAATCCCCCACCCAGAATCCACATTCAAAATGCTCCACCCATACATCATGGATTTTCGAATTGGTACCGAAGTTATCCATGAATCCTTTATAAATCGCATTTTGTCCATAACGGGATCTGAGCTTCGAATTGAGATACACGTTGCTGAAGTCGAGCTTGCCGCTTATCCGGAGCGAGATCCCTCCGCCGGCCGCATTTGGATTCGTGAACTGGATATTAGTATACCAGAGACCAGCGCCAGTAATCGTTAGGTTATTGATCATATTGCTAGCCGAACCAATCTCCCACATGCTGCTCAGATGGAACGTACCTACTGGAATATATAAGGTCTTGCCAGCTGCTACTGCTGCTGTCACAGCCGATTTGAAGGCTGCCAGATCATCTTGGCCGTCATTTGCGATTGCGCCATAATCGGTAACAGACACCGAATTAGCCGGCTGTGCAATGGCTGTTGGGACAGGTTCAACCTCGATAAAGTCTACGCCATACTCTAAGCTATCTCCATTTGCTTTTTGAATACGAATGGTATCTCCTGGCTGGAGTGGTGTATCCAGCTTCCAATGCACTTCATCAAAGCGGAATAACGGACGTCCTCCACCAGGAGCATCAGTCGGCATATCGCCTGAGAAATATTGCCAGTTGTAGTACGAAGATAACGAAATGGTCTTTGCTTTGACATTATTCACATAGACGTCAAGCGAGCCGTTCAGACCCATACCATCTGTCGAATCAGGCATCGTAAATCTCATCGTAACCCCTGCGCCGCCCTCACCTTGTCGTACGGTCCATTGCAGATAGGAACCATTGGAAGGAAGAGCAATATATTTTTGCCCAGATGCTTCTGAGGCGATAAGAGATTGATCAAAGGTTGGTGCAGACTGAAGCGTTGCTCCGCCGCCGCGAGTTGCATCATCGGTATCATATCGGCTGTATGGTACACTTGCTCCTCGAACGGAATAAACAACCAGATTAGCTGTACTTACGTTATTAGCTTGTTTGGCTGCAACTTCATTCGTGTCTGCTGCAATGGTTGTCGTAACCGAGTAGTTTCCATTAATCGCTGACCATGACCCAGGAATGCTCACATTAGCAGAGGCTCCAGGTGCTAAGGCTCCGCTATAAGAGCCACTAAACGTTTGGAGTGTAGCACCGGCTGAATTTTTAAGTACGACAGTAATTCCATGAGCACCGCTTGCCGAGGCTACGGTTCCTTGGTTTTTCAGATTGACCGTAAAAGCAATCGTATTGCCGGCTACAGGATTGTTTGGTGTCCATGAAGTTGTGCCGATGAGGTCTGCGCTTGCTACTTGTGCAACAACTAATGAAGCTGCGTTCGTATAGCTGTTATTGGAATCGTTAAGCTCGATGATCGAGTTATTCTCATCCACTTTGGCACTAAGTGAATACGTTGCTGCTGTCTTAGTTCCAACATTTAAAGTTACTGCTGCTGTTGCACCCGCTGTGAGCGCTCCTACTGGAGCAGATCCAGCAAGTTCATTGTTCATGTAGAAATTCACAGTAGATGCTGCAGAGCTCGCATTGCCGTCATTTTTCACGGTGGCGTTAAGGGTTATATTGCTAGACTCATCTGGGGAAACAGGTGACCATGACATACCTGTAATCGTCAAATCCGGATTGGCTGCAGTCGTACCAAATACTTGGAACTCTGCGATTTGTGCCGCTGGAGCACCAGAATTTGAAGTAATGTTTAATTGCAGGCGTTTAACCGTTGCTGTCACTGGAATAGTCACGGTATTGCCAGACGTTGGGTTAAAAGTATACGTTTGCGATGAGACCAGATTGCTGAAGGTAGTAGTTGCTTGATTATGACCTAGTACTTGAATGGTTTGCGTACGTGTAGCCCACTCTGTTGCAAGATTCAGCTTTAATACGATGGAAGAAACATTATAGTTTTTACCCAGATCAAGCGTTAGTGTGCTTGGATTGCTGCCGCCTTCCCAATATGTGCTTGTATTGTTATCATTCGCATTCGAAGCCACATAGGTTTGTGTGCTGGAGGACGCAGTCATTGTCTTGCCAATCGCGATGTTATCGGTTGGTGTCGGTGTCGGTGTCGGTGTCGGTGTTGGTGTGCTGGACGCCGTTACTTTGATCTCATCGATGTTGATGTTCGCGGAATCGCCAGCATCGTATTTGTAAGTAATCGTATTGTTACCGGCACTCAAAGTGAGCGTCTCTGCTTTGGTACCCCATGTATCCCAATTCGTCAGATTTGGTAAAGTAGTTTGACGGATCTTCGTTCCATTCACATAGATACTAATCGTCTGTGTTAAGCCGTTTGCGTTACCATATTTCAATGTAACATCATAGCTTCCTGCACTGGATACGTTTGCTGTGAATGCTGTTGCTGCCCCTTGTGTCCAGTAACCATCTACAAATCCCGTACCGGAAAAGCCGATGTGATCGGTATTCACTTTCGCTCCACCTGACAACACTGCCGATTCTGCTTGGTATGTACCAGGAGTTGCTGGGATGCTGGCACCATAAATCTCGAACTCGGATAATTGTGCTGCCGGCCATTCTGTATTTGCCGTTACATTCAAGCGCACATAACGCGTGCTTGTTGCTGTAAAATTAATGGTAACCGCATTGTTTGCAACCGATGGATTAAATACATAACCAGTCGAACCAACAATGTTCGTAAACGTTGATCCATCCGTACTTCCTTGCACAGCCAAGGTCTGTGTCCGTGTACCCCAGCCAGCTGGCAATTTCAGAACGATCTGATCAATGCTCGTATTGGCACCAAGGTCAACTTGTATCCATTGTGGAAAAGCATTATTTGTACTTTCCCAATAAGTGGCTTGGTTACTGTCCTTCACATTACTTGGTGCATAGGTTTGGGATTGGCCGCTTGCCGTAATCGTCTTCCCAAGTGTTAAGTTCTGTCCCCCTGCGGCAGAGACTAGTGCTCCACTGGTCGAAAACAAGCTAGTGATCAGCATCGTTGCAATAAGCAACCATGCGACATACTTGTTGCGCATTATATTCCTCCTCAATAATTTGTCTAATAATCATTAACTATGAGAGCGGTTACAAGATGTCTGCTTTATAAGCCTCCTTCCAATGGAATACTTCTAATTATAGGAACAATACGAATCCGACAATAAGATGTAATCCTACGGAAAATGTATGTGATTCCAAGATCATGTAGATGAGTTACACTATCATAGAGCTGATTGAACACAAAGAAGACTGCCGACACTTTGTGCTCGACAGTCTTTAAATGAACGACTTCTGTCCCTATTGAGATGGATCAACGCCCAGGTATTTAAAATACGATTTAATCCTGCGAGGAACTTACACCATTAGCTGGATGCAGTACTAATCAATATCCGCTATTTTCCATGTCCCTTTTAGCTTCACAAAGGAGTACATTTTATGGCTACCTTCAAAATCAGAATCCATCCAGCGGGTTGTCGCAGCTGTAGCTGAATCTTTAGATTCCTGATTAATCGATTCCACTTCAATTTTAGAGATTGTTTTTGCGTTTAACTGCGTAATAGGGCTGTCTACTATAAACAAAGATAAATATGCTTTCTCATCTCTTGCATTTAGATACTGTGTTGAGAGATTAATCAGTTTAACAAGCTCAAGTTCCAATCCGGAATACTCGGACTCATCAATCACAGCTAACATTGACCAATCGTCCACAACGCGCATCTGCCCACCATTTATCCGAATTACGTGGGACCGTTGTTGACTATCAACTAAGTTAAACAAGAATTGATCTGCCTGTTCATCGTAACTCTTAGGGACGATCTTAACGGAATTCAGATCAATTGAATTCTTGTACTTTTGCAGTGTCTTGTCAAGGTTCGTACTCGTCTCAGCTTTGCCATCGTACATACCTAAATGTAACACCAAGCTTTCCTTGTCATTATCTTTTAGCGCCTGCACATATCGTTTAACTTCCAAATCTGTATAAGGATACTCTCCAATAAGAGGTGAGTCATACAGCGGCTCACGCCTGTCATCATTCTGAATTTGCTCCATCCCTTGCGTCTTGGTATACCTCACTACAAAAGGTATGGATCGCGCCTTGCCTTCTTTTGTACCAACTATGATGTAATTTTCGATAAAGTACTCATCATTTTGCTCATTTGATTCAAACTGTAATTGCAGTTTTTTCAAGTTGTCAAAGTACAGCGTAAATCCCTCCAGTACCTTCATCATATCAGCCAGGGTATACTCATTTTCTGCATGCAGCATCAGACCTGACAATGTCCTTGCATCCCTCTGCTTCAGAGCCTCCAAATATTCTTCTCCGTCTCTAGCAGAGATCTGCTCCAATGATTTTATTTCCTCTTCCGTCAGCTTGACAATAAAAGGTTCAACCGCTGACTTATTCGTCTCTATAACTTCCTCAGGCATTGGCGATGGAGATAGAACTTCGCTCTCATTCCCCACTGCTGATACCGTTTCCGAAGTGGAAATTCTCTCCTCACCACAACCTGCTGTTGATCCCATGATGGTTGTGGACAAAGCAAGTATTAACAGTCCTTTTCTAACTCGTTTCCTGAATTTCAAATGTTCCACCCCTATCGGATAAACTTCCAATAATTGGACGGAAATGACTCACAAAATGTTACAGAGACCCGTCAATTCACATTAAAAAGAGATGCATGTCTCCATGCACCCCTTTTTCTCACCAATCAGTTAAGGATTAATCGGCAGATTGTTTTGTTCCCGCATTAATTGGAAATACGTATCTGGTCTGACAAACACAATATTGCTGTTGCTGCTGAAGTTATTCACCGCGTTGACGATCATCTGGTATGAAACATCCCAAGGATTAGACTGAATACTTACAAAACGTGGTGCTGTTCCGTTCCATCCAGCAATCGCATTATTAATCTCGGAGATGATCGTTGCTTGAGAGTAACAGTATGTCGCACTTAGTCCTTGAGTTGGCAGTGAGTTGCCGTAGATGGTGATCGGGCCGCCAGCGTTTTGACCAGTTAAGCCTAATAACGACGGAGCGTATTGGGCAAAGCTGTTCCCAACGTTTGCATTAATGCCGCCGGTAATCGTATTCCAGATGGTTGCGACCCTTAACCCCGCACGACTCATGTAATCATTAGATAAAGCTACGAAACTATTCAGATACGTTTGATTCCCCCAAGAATTGGGATACGTATAGCCGATACCGGATGGCCCTGCTATAAGTGCATCGTTAGGTGTAGCGCTATTGTACAAATAATTCAGCACGCCTGGCATTGCATCAAGCATGGCAGGAGATACTGTCCAGCCCAGCGGCACAGCTCCACGGTTAGGAGAATCCCATATTTTCTTAAATCGATGCTCCATATACTGCAAATTATCACCGTCACTCAATATAAGCGAGACATAAATCTTGTTCTGCAGCGTTGGTTTAGTCGGCACCGGCTTTACATTAACCGTTCTAGAAGTGCCGCCGAATACGGTCAGATTGGAGGACCAGTCGCTGGCAATTGTAGAAATGCCATATTCGGAAGCGGCTTGAACACCTATTGCCTCATCCGGCCACCATCCCATGTAAACTCCGCTGCCATACGGCATATCGGAGAAGAAACTTTGCAGCAGCGTTTTTTCGGCGGGCACAGAAGGATCCAGCCATACGACAGCCGCCCCGGTTGCCAATGCATAATCGCGTAAAGCCCCTTTAATTCCCGGATTTAAGCCGATAAGGAGTCTATGTGACAGCGAGGACCAATAATGGTCATGCAAATATTGATAAACCTGAAGCTTTGTGCTGAAGTCTCCACGCAAGTCATCCAAAATTGGCAGATTGTAAGGTGCAGAGGTCAACTTACTTACCAGACTTGGTGGTGCTACAATGCCGCCGGATTGTGATGCAATCGTTGTAGCCAAGTTCACCGTATCAGGAACGGCATTATCATAGACGACAATCCCGTTAATTTCGCTGGCGTATTTGGTGATCAGCGACCAATTATCTGCCACATCTGTATGACCGATACCCAAATCATTCAGCCATTTGTCTTTCCCATCCTCATTCTTAACGTTATCATCGTAGGTGTAGATTCTTGGCTGCGTTTTGTTGACAAGCCCTTTGAGAGTCGTGAATACGACGGCTTCGTCTGATTTGCCCTGCAGACTTGTTCCAACGGCATCTACTTTGGTATATGCTCGCCCATACCAATAGACCCTAAATTCGATTGCGTGTCCGGCTGTCGGATTATTGAAGTTTAATGTGAATCGCTCATAAGAGCCCACCTTCGTCCATTGCTGACGAGTAATATCTCGTGTGGCCAATATTTGTCCGTTTGTATTGTCTCTGACATCAACCGTGACAATGAGATCATTATTGGCCGTATTATTATCAATGATCATATCAAAGAATGCCTGATTCGCTCCTACTGGAATATCGGTAGCATAAGGCCCGTATACCATGTGCTTATTAGGAGCATCAATTGACGTTTGAGCTAGCCAGCCGTTGCCGTCCAAATGTCCGGTACCGTGTCCAACCTGTGTGCCCTCCGCCTCATATTTATAATCGGTTACAAGATTCATAACATCGAGTGTGGAAGCAGGAGTTGAAAAAGACGGAAGAATTTGCCCTGTTGGCCATGCCAATCCGGAAGCTTCCGCCTTCGGCAGCCCCCCTGTAAATGGAGAAGATGCAGCCAATATAACCGTTGCTAGTAAGGCTGCTCCTAGCTTTTTATTCCATTTCATTGCCATTTCCTCCTAATAAAGAATTGCCACATGAGTGGTCGATCTCTGGCCAGAACTGATGAGTCTCACCTGTTGCCGAGAACATTCTTCACATTTCTCTCCTACCACCTGCCTTCACCCTTAACTGAAGTGTGCCGACGTCTTGATGCCCAATAAGCGCAATGAATGACTCCATATTAATGTAAGCGCTTTATTTGTAAAATAATATATCACTCATATTGTATATGTTCAATATATCTAATGTATGAGTTTTCCAGCATCATCTCATCCAACTATCAATTAAACTTTGACATCCATCGATAGACATGGTTTATATGAAGATACAAGATTTTTAAGGAGGTAAAAGCTTGAAACGGGCAGCAACCATCATGGTGCAAGGAACAGCTTCTGATGTAGGAAAAAGCGTTTTGACTACGGCTCTATGCCGTATTTTCGTTCAGGACAAATGGAAGACCGCACCTTTCAAATCGCAGAATATGGCGCTGAACTCCTACGTTACACTTGACGGCAAGGAGATTGGCAGAGCACAAGGCGTCCAGGCAGAAGCCTGCGGAATTGCTGCTACGACGGATATGAATCCGATTCTGATCAAACCAACTGGAGAAATGAAGGCGCAAATTGTTGTACACGGCAAGCCGCTGGAAGAAATGAGCGCATGGCGTTACAGAGAGGAGTATATACCGCTTGCCGAAGAAATTGTGACAGATGCACTAGACCGCCTTCGTGCAGAATATGATATCGTCGTTCTGGAAGGAGCCGGAAGTCCGGCCGAGATTAATCTCAAAGACCGCGATATTGTGAACATGCGCATGGCCGAGTGGGCAGATGCCCCTGTCCTGCTGGTCGCAGATATTGATAAAGGCGGCGTCTTTGCTTCTATTGTTGGAACGTTAGAGCTTCTGGAAGAAGACGAACGCAACCGGGTAAAAGGATTCATTATTAATAAATTCCGCGGCGACATCAGCCTTCTGCAGTCTGGTCTGGATTGGCTGGAGGAGCGTACAGGTATTCCGGTGCTTGGTGTTATCCCTCATCTGCCAAGGCTTGATATTGAGGCTGAAGATTCTGTCGTGCTAGAGAAGCTGCAGGAACAGGAAAGGAACGAAGATAAAGAGATAGATATTGTGGTTATCCGACTGCCTCGTATCTCCAATTTCACCGACTTTGATCCTCTGTCAGCAGAACCGGACATCTCGCTTCGTTATGTAGAGAGTGCAGAGCAACTCGGAAAACCGGATATCATCATTATTCCAGGCTCAAAAAATACGCTTGATGATTTGCTCTTCCTCGAGCAGACCGGCATAGCAAAAGCTATCGCCAAACGGGTCTCGGAAGGCAGCTTCCTCGTCGGAATTTGCGGAGGCTATCAAATGCTCGGTCGCAAGCTGTATGATCCGCTGCAGGTCGAATCGGTACACGATGAAGTTGATGGACTAGGTTATTTGCCGCTTGCCACGACCTTCTATATGGACAAACGAACGGAACGAGTAAGCGGAACTATAGCCGCTCCCCATCCCAATTGGCCATCTATGCAAGGACAAGCCATTGTAGGCTACGAGATTCATATGGGGCAGACAACTCCACTCTCGCAGGTGAATCCTCTTCTCTCCATAAACGGTCAATCTGAAGGAGTCATCTCAGAGAATGGCCGGATTTTCGGGACGTATTTACACGGTCTCTTTCATAACGACACCTTCCGAAGACAGTACCTGAATATGGTCCGCGCGTACAAAGAATTAGCTCCAATCGAAGACATATTGCCATTCCGAAGCAGGCAGATTGAGACCTTTGATCGATTGGCCGATCATGTTCGCAATCATCTGGATATGGAGCAGGTTTATCGCATTCTCTTTGCCAATCAGTCTGAAACAGCTATCAAATAAATCAAAAGGGACATCGGCGGATGTCCCTTTTCTCTGGGTAAATAAAAGAAGCCTGCCATAGGCAAGCTCCTTCTTCATTACATCCACTTTTTCTGATAAGCCGCAATTTCCTTATATTCCGAAGTTAGTAGCCGTGAAATCCGGACATAAATCCGGCTCAGTTCTTTATACTTCTCCACATTGCCTTGTTCAGGCAGATGCTTATGAGATGTCCCCATCATGCTTGAGACCACATGCAGAGAATCGACTTCTCCGATGCTGTACAGTCCTAAGATTGCTGCGCCGAGACAAGAGCTCTCGAAGCTTTCAGGAACATGGACTTCCTGCTCAAAAATATCAGCCATCATTTGACGCCACAGCTCTGAACGCGCGAAGCCGCCAGTTGCCTGAATTTTTGTCGGGTGGCCAATCAGCTCTTCAAGCGCCATATATACTGTGAACAGGTTGAAAATAACACCTTCCAGGACTGCCCGAATCATATGTTCCTTTTTATGCTGCAGACCAAGTCCGAAGAACGAGCCTCTTGCATTCGCATCCCAGAGCGGCGCTCTCTCTCCTGCCAAATAAGGATGGAACAACAGACCATCCGCACCAGCTGGCACCCGTGCGGCAATCTCCGTCAAAATATCGTAAGGGTCTTTGCCAAGCCGCTTTGCTGTCTCCGTCTCTGCGGAACACAATTGGTCGCGGAGCCAACGGAAGATCATTCCGCCATTGTTAACCGGCCCGCCAATTACCCACATATCGTCGGCAAGTGCATAACAAAAGATCCGTCCCTTCGGATCCGTCACCGGCTTATCGGTAACAGCGCGGATCGCTCCGCTTGTCCCGATCGTCACAGCAACCGTTCCTGGCTCAATCGCATTAACGCCAAGATTGGATAATACACCATCGCTTGCTCCTACAATGAATGGCGTAGAGGCTGGCAATCCCATTTCGGCTGCCCAATTCTCCTCTATTCCTTCCATAGCGTAAGTCGTTGGCACAGGCTCGGACAATCTATCCGGTGTAACACCTGCTACCTGCAGCGCTTCCGCATCCCAGTTAAGCTGGGTTAGATTAAACATACCTGTCGCTGATGCAATCGAATAATCGATAACATACCGTTTGAACAGCTGATGGAACACGTATTCCTTGATGGAAATAAACTTATGCGTGCGTCCAAACAGCTCTGGATCCGTATTCCGCAGCCACACGAGCTTGGACAGTGGAGACATAGGATGCAGCGGTGTACCCGTACGCAAATAAATTTGATGACCGTTCATCTCGTTCTTGATCCGTTCCGTCCACATCGCACTGCGATTGTCCGCCCAAGTGATGCACCGTGTAAGCGGCCGGCCTTCGCCATCAACAGCGATGACGCTATGCATTGCTGAGCTGAACGACACACACAGCACGCCTTCCCGCTTAGCACCGCCCTTCGCTACGACCTCCTTGATCGTACCAACTACCGCACGGAAAATCTCATCCGGATCCTGCTCCGCAACATCCGACTTCGGTGAGTATAGCGGGTATTCTATCGTATGGGTCGCAATGACACGCCCACCTTTATCAAATAACACGGATTTCGTACTCGTTGTTCCGATATCCGTTCCAATTACATAAGAGGAAGCCATGATTGGTTTCTCTCCTTTCTATCAAACCACCGTATTCAAAGCCATAATAAGCACAAGCGCAACGACCGAAATAATTGTCTCAAGCGCTGTCCATGTCAGAAGTGTTTCTTTAACCGTCATGCCGAAATATTCTTTAATCAGCCAGAAGCCAGAGTCATTCACATGGGACAATATGAGCGAGCCAGCACCTGTTGCCAATACGAGCAGCTCCACATTTGTTCCCGGCATAGCCGCTGCGATTGGTGCAACAATCCCTGCCGCTGTCATCATCGACACAGTAGCAGAACCGGTAGCGACACGGATCATTGCCGCGATACCCCAACCAAGCAGGATCGGAGACACATTAGACGAAGTAGCCAGGTCAGCGATATAGTCGCCAATACCGGAATCAAGCAGTACGCGGTTAAAAGCTCCACCTGCACCAATAACAAGCAGAATAGTCGCTGTTGGCGCAAGGCAGTCATTCGTAAATTTCAACACTTTCTCGCGGCTGATTCCCCGCGCATACCCTAAGCTAAAGAACGAATATACCGTTGCGATCAAGAGGGCTACAACCGGATCGCCGACGAACTTAGCAGCCAGGAACAGATTGCTATCCTTCGCGAGCGAACCGCTCTCAACAAAGACATCTGCGAACGTTGCGATAAGCATGAGGAACACTGGAATCAAAATCGTAATAAGTGTGTTAGCAAAACCAGGCAGTTTTTTATTCTCTACCGTCTCAGAAAGCTGATCGCCCATTTCCTTCGGCACTTCTTTATGAATCCGTTTACCAATCCAGCTGCCATACAGCGGTCCTGCAATGATAGCCGTAGGAAGACCAACGATAACCGAATACAAAATGGTCTTACCAATATCAGCGTTAAAAATACCAACTGCAGCCATAGCAGCCGGATGTGGCGGCACAAGACCATGAACAACGGACAAGCCCGCGACCAGAGGTACACCGATTTTAACCAGCGAAAGTCCCGTTTGTTTGGAGATCGTAAACAAGAGTGGTACAAGCAATACGAAGCCAACTTGGAAAAAGACCGGTATGCCGACGATGAACGCCACGAACATCATTGCCCAATGGACTCTCTTCTCCCCGAACAGGCCAATAAGTGTACGGGCGATACGCTCAGCTCCGCCAGATTCGGCCATCATTTTACCGAGCATTGTGCCCAGAGCAAGTACAATCGCTAAGAATCCAAGTGTATTACCCATCCCCGTCTTAATGGAATCGATAATACCTGTCTGATCCTCCGTGGCCATAATCGGCATCCCCGCCGCCAGCCCCGTCCCAATTGCCGTAATAATAAGAGCGACAAATGGATTTAATTTAGCAACCGTAATGAGTAGAAGCAGCACAACGATCGCTGCAAGTACGATAAATAGCAACATGATGTATTCCTCCTTATTTGGTTCAAACCTATGATGTATGTCCGTCGCGGTACTCCTGAGGTGTCATACCGAACGTTTTTTTAAACGCGCTGATGAAAGAATGTGGTCTCTGATAACCGAGCCTAGCAGCAATGACATAAACCTTCTCGTCACTATGTTTAAGCAGCGACTCCGCCTCTTCCATCTTCACACGCTGAATGTAATCACTTATGTTTTCACCTGTTTCCAGCTTGTACACCTTGGACACATAGACCGGATGGAGCTTCACTTGATCAGCCACCGATTGCAGTGACAAGTCACCAGTAACATTGTCATCGATAAAGCTCCTTATTCTCTCAATCAGTGAATGTCGGGAATCCTTCGTTTCCTTCGCCATATCCTCTTGCAGCAGCTTAAGCGTACGGAAGGCCCATTCCCGAAGATGATTAATCGTTCGGAATGGCATACCCGTCGTCATTCTGCCGTAATCGGCACCAAGTGTGTCAGCTAGAAGACGGCCGTTCTTATGGGCGATAAAAGTATAAGCAGAAGCAATCGTAAAATAAATTTCGAGCAAATGCTCTTCAGAAATCGCTTCTCCGCTCTCCAGCCCTGTGAAAATCCGTTTATATTTCTCCTCCACAGCTTCCCAGCGGGCAGCCTCTAACAAATGAACTAATGCCGGAGGCTCGTACAAGTATTCCAGCGATCGTACCCCCGCCACAACATCTTTCTCGTCGTCCAGCCGCATGAACTGTTCCGGTTCATCCCCGATCCGGTTGCGGAAAGCAGTGATCGCTCGATTGTAGCAAGCAGGTACATCATCGGGAAAAACACCTGTTCCGCTTACCATAATGGAAACTTGTCCCCTTAGGTAAACACCTACAGCAGACTGCAATACCGATGCTGTACGCTCAATCCAGCCTGGATCATCCCCTTCCGCTTCTTGCTTCGCGGTTAGCAGGAAGATGAGATAATCATGAGTGTCCTTCGCATGCCATAAGGCATATCTGCCGCCGAACAGCTCCTCTGCCATGTTGGAAATCGCATACTCCTTCCAGGAGAGGTCCTCTCCAGAAGGATCGTCGAACCGGTCATCCAGCCGAACAGCCATTAATGAAAACCGCTGCCAAGCAAATTCGCCAAGCTCCAGCCGCATCATTTTTTCATGCCATTTCGTCCCGTCCCGTCCCTGAAGCAGTTCATGCAGCAAATTAGCTCGCAGCAGCGGCAGATGCTCCTTCAGGGTATAATTGATCCGCTGAGCGGAGATGACTTCCTCCCACTCCTGCTCCAGCTTGCGTAGTACACGAGCCACAGTTGCCAGCAAATCATCCGTTTTTACCGGCTTAAGCAAATAATCCTCGGTCTGGAACTGCATAGCCTGCTTGGCATATTCAAACTCCGAGTAACCCGACAACAGGATACTTTTTGTCTTCGGCCACTTCTGGTCGATTTCGGCGATGAGCTGAAGCCCGGACATTCCCGGCATACGGATATCAGTAATGACGATATCAACTGAGAACTGATGAAGCTGCTCAATCGCTTCCTGACCAGAATAAGCTTTATATACTTGATCGATGCCAACTGATTTCCAATCGACTGTCGCTGCCAGACGGTCAACGACATGCGCCTCATCATCCACAATTAAGAGCTGAGCCATCTACGCTTCACCACCCTCCAGCCGATATTCTAGCTTCAACCAGGTTACGGTAACGACAAGACCTTCCCCGTCCCCATGCCGGAAATGAAGGCCTGAGCCTTCCCCGAACCGGCCACGAAGACGCTGATGAACATTCCAAGTACCGCAGCCGATCTCATCGGTCATCTTCTCATCCAGCTGTGACTTCAGTCGAAGCAGTGCTTCACTTGTCATACCTGCTCCATTATCAGCGACCTCGAGATAGTTATAAGGCCCCTCCTGTCGCCCGGTAATAACGATGCGGCCGCCACCTACTCGTCCCTCAACACCATGCACAATTGCATTTTCGACAATCGGCTGCAAGGTGAGACGAGGCAGAGGCTCATTCAGCATGGCATCTGGTACTTCCATATCGAAGGTTAGTCTTCCCATCCGCAGGGTATGGATGTTCAAATAATGGCGAACGAATTCGAGTTCCTCACCTACAGTGGACTGCTGGTTATCCACCTTGGTCGTGTAGCGGTAAAACTCCGCCAAATTCTCAGACATCGAAATAACTCCTTCGCGGTCGTCCATAGCAGCGGAATTAATAATAAAGAACAGCGAGTTATATAGGAAGTGAGGATTAATCTGCGACTGCAATTGCTTCAGAGTTGCTTCCCTGGATCTGAGTTTTTCCGTGTATACATCTTCTATCAAGTTCTGAATCTGACCAGCCATTTCGTTGTGGTGCCGGATCAGCTCGTCAAATTCGTTATTCGCTTTGTATCCAATTCGCCACGACAAATCGCCGCTCTTCATCCGTTTTACGCCTGCTATCATACTAGATAAAGGGATTTGCACGTTACGATAGAGCAATACAGATGCAAGCAGTCCAAGCAGAATAAGAAAACCGATCGAGCCATAAAACCAGTTACGCGCCTTTATAATTGGAGAAACAATTCGCTCAACGGGTACGTAATCAACCAGATACCAGCCTAATTGACGCGACTTTACATAACTGACCAGATACGTTTGTCCGTCCATCTTCAAGTTTTGCTGGCCATTTTGGCCTAAAGCTCCGTTTCCTAGTTCTTGGATCACATCAGCTGAAGCCACTTCTACATACGTGCTGTTGTGGACAAGCTCTGTATCCGGGTGAAAAAGAAACGGATCCCCTCGATTTTCCTTTTTGTAGACATCGAGCATATCGCTAATATTTTGGACTGGAAAACGGACCTGAAACACCGCATCAGCTTCTCCAACCTTTGCCGCAGCAGCTGGAACTCCAGTCTCACGGACAAACGTACGAATCGGATAGCCACGAGAACTGTCCTGTTCATAGGCCCAATTGATTTGAATCTTTCTATCCGGTGACCAGGCTCTACTACCATTCAAATAAATGTTCGACGATAATACGAGATGTTTCCCGGGAAAAGAAAACGTCAGATCATTCGACCAGGGGCTGGATACACTTTGAAGGCTTAGCTTTTCCGTCACTCTCGCCTGTGCTTTTAAACCGCTTTCCGTTTCGCTTGTGCCAGAGGACATAAAATCACGAATATGCGGATCATCGCTTAGAATAACCGGAAACATTGATAAATTTTCCATCGTTCCATCTAATTGATCCATGAAAAAAATAAGTTTGCTCAAATTGGATGAACGCATTTGACTCTCTACTACTCCAGTTGCAATCCGATTGGAGTAACCGTAAAGCAACAAGACTGGCACAAGCAGCAGAACAATGGTTAAGGCTATCTTGTTGAAAATCGACAGTCGGCGTGGCATCATTTTACTCCGCTTCCTTATCAAGAATGTCCTGTAAAGCGGCATTTGCCTGATTAGCGGTTTCTTGAATATCAGACTCACCTGTGATAACCATTTGAACGATTTTGCCGACTTGCTCCCGTGCTGCAGCTACATCAACCGTCTGTGGACGATCATGATCAACACCGCCGTTGATCGTTTGCTTGAATACAGCAGCAAGCTCCTTCGGAAAACCAATCGTTCCTTGCGGATCATTCCACACTGATGTTCTTGGTCCTGGATTACCCGCTTGCTGCGTGAGCAGCATCATTTGCTTACCTGTTGCCCACTCGATAAATGCCCATGCTGCTTCTTTATCTGCCGACTTCGGGTTAATGGCAAGCCCCCAAGAGGTGATGTTATAGGGCATCGGCCCTTCAGCCCCTGCTGGGAACGGTGCAAATCCGACATTACCAGCCACCTTAGTTTGTTCCTGATCAAGCGCCGCTCGGTAGATCGAATTCGCATCCGTGTAGAGCGCAGCCTTCCCGTTCGCAAAAAACGCACTCGCCTGAGGCCATGACATGTTGATTACATTTGGAGGTCCGTAATCTCTTAGCAGACCACCATATGTCTCGAATGCCTTAATGGCCTCGGGCGTATTAATCGCCGCTTTTCCGTTCTGGATAAAGTCGCCTCCTTCCGAGTAAAGGAACGACGAGACTTGCGTTACAAGTGGACTTCTCTGTCCTCTTGCTACAAAGCCGTACACCCCTTGATCAGGATGATGCAGCTTTGCCGCCGCTTCCTTGAGCTCTTCAATTGTGCTGGGAACCTCTAATCCTGCTTCATTTAATAAATCTTTTCTGTAATACAATATTTGTTGTTCCGTTACGATCGGAATGCCGGCCAGCTTGCCGTCAACTGTTGAAGAACGGATCGCCTGCGGCAAGAAGTCGCCAAGATCGTAATCCACATCATGTGTGGCGTAAGCATCAAGCGGTTCAAGCCATCCGTTACGAAAGAACAGCTTTCCTTCCTGCAATGGCCGGTACATAAATACATCCGGTGTCTCTGAGCGGGCTGTAAATTGAACGGTCAGCTTCTGAGTCAACTGGTCTTCGAAATAACCTTGAATCCGCACATTAATGCCCGTTTCCTTCTCAAACTCAGGCAGTAACGGCTTAATCACATCGACCCATGGATGGGAGCCGGTTACGAACGTAATCGTGCGTCCTTCTAAACCCCCTCCGGAACTTCCGAAGCTGTCCTGTTCCGCCTTTTGGCTGTAGCCACATCCGGTCAAAGCTGCAACGATAAGTAATCCTGTCGTTCCGGACTGTAAAAGCTTGAGCTTCATGCCTCACTTTACTCTCCTTCAAACGAAATCGTTTTAACTATCGTCGATTCTCGTCGAAAAATTTTCTGAGCACCATTAACATTACTGGATAGCGGGTTTGTACGATATAACGAATACTAAACATCGATAACGAATCCTAAATATGTGCATTACCTATTATTGCCTGTTCGTGAATTCTCATTATTTTTTTCTTCTTTTGGTATTTTCCGCAAAAAAATAACCCGATCATAAACGATCGGGTCTATTGCGGCGGTATTATCTGATTTAAGCATTCCATAATTCCTGAGCAAGCAATTCATAAGAACGAAGTCGTTTGTTATAGTGCGGCACCATGGTGACAAGCATGAATTCATCTACTTCGTACATTTTTGTCATCTGCTCTAGACGGGTTTTGATTGAGCTTGGGGTTCCCACAAGCAGCTTCCGTTCCGAGTATGCTTCCGCTTTCCCATCTGGCAAATCCTTTTGAAACAATGTAGTGCTGCTGTTAGCAAGCTGCATAGCCTCGTCCTCTGTATCGGCACATATGACGCCAATCGTCACGATAGCTTTCGGCTCAGAGCATAGCGGAGAAGGGACAAACGATTCCCGATAGGTCCGCAGCACTTCTTCGCCTTCCACATCACTCATGAATTGGCCAAAAACATATCCCATACCCATTTCCGCCGCGTATTCAGCGCTTTTCTTGTTCGTTCCTAAGAGCCACACTTCTGGCTGAACAAGAGGGCTTGGTCGTGCGTCAACAGGCTCGCCTTCATAGGTATAACTGCCCTGAAGCAACTCCGCTACATCCTTATGCTTATCCGGCATTTTCCTTACATTATCCAAGAAGTTACCGCTAAGAGCCATACTGGCATGTGCATTCCCCCCAGGTGCACGCCCTAGACCCAGGTCAATCCGTCCCGGGTATAAGCTTGCGAGCAGACGAAATGACTCTGCGACTTTCAGCGGGCTATAATGAGGCAATAGCAGCGCACCTGAGCCGATACGAATCCGTTCCGTCCGAGCTCCGATATGAGCTAAAAAGACTTCCGGAGAAGGGCAAGCTAAATATGGCATGCCATGATGTTCAGCGACCCAGTAACGAGTGTAGCCCAGCTGTTCGGCAGTTCGGGCAAGTAAGACAGCTTGTTCAAGTGCGTAAGTGTCATTCGTGTTCTCAAACACAGGAACCAAATCCAATATGCTAAGTTTTAAACCTTTCATCATGCCTCCTATATTCCCCTAGTTCTTTAAGAATAAAACTGCAGCGCAGGCTTGCCCTGACTAGTAGTTTCCGTAAAGTTATCTCCTGAGTATTCTGCAATTGTCTTTATCCAAAATGCTTGTGCAGGTAAATTATTTTCCAGCCAAGCTACTACCCATTTCCCTTTAAACCTCTTGAAAACGGTAGTTGCCGCTTGTTTACCTAATCCTTGACCTCGATATTTTCTTAAAATGAAAAACTCTGCCATTGAAAAGGCATCTTCACCTTTTATTTCTCTTACTAAAACAAACCCAGCAAGTTTTCCTGAATGAACAACAAAGATGGGATAACGCCCCTCTTCCGTCCAATAATGATCTATATACTTATAATCGTAAAGGCCATATTCATTAACATCGTTATCATGCTCTTCCTCATAAATACTCGTATCGTATTGATAGAGTTCCATAAGGTTCCTCATGATGAATTTCTGTTCATAAGGAACGCTTAAAAGCTCCATATCTCATCCCCCTCAGAGAAATCCAATTAGGCTTATTTTACAATAGATCACATAAGAAATTATACTAAACTCACAATGGACCCACATTTAATAAAAAAAAAATAACCCGATCATAAATGATCGAGTTAGTGATTTAAAAAGAAATGGTGCCGGCGATAGGAGTCGAACCCACGACCTACTGATTACAAGTCAGTTGCTCTACCAACTGAGCTACACCGGCATAAAACTTGGTAAAAATGGCGGAGCTGACGGGATTCGAACCCGCGGTCTCCTGCGTGACAGGCAGGCATGTTAGGCCTCTACACCACAGCTCCGTATGTATTATTCAAGGTTTTGCGCCTTGAAAACTGAATGCGAAAGTTTTTGTTTCATCTTTAAGCGATTTTCCGGTCTTCACACCGGGGTCCCCGAAAAGTAATCGGCATAAGCTACAACGCTTAACTTCACTTTTTGGGGTTGTTTTAGGATAAGCCCTCGACCGATTAGTATTCGTCAGCTCCACACATTGCTGTGCTTCCACCCCGAACCTATCAACCTCGTCGTCTTCAAGGGGT
>NZ_JAASRW010000008.1:0-57405 GCF_011761355.1 Paenibacillus lupini
CTTTTCCCGAAGGAAAAGATCCGCTCGACTTGCATGTATTAGGCACGCCGCCAGCGTTCGTCCTGAGCCAGGATCAAACTCTCCATGAAATGGTTGTTTGACTTGCTCAAACTTGACTAGCTATTTTAAAACTTGTTTGAATCGACGTGATTCATTTGTTCAGTTTTCAAAGAACTTGTTTGTTTGTCACATTTTGTCGGTGACAAGATGTTATATTATCAGCTTCTCAACTCGTTGTCAACAGCTTGTTTCACATTTGTTTTTCAACTCGTGTGTTTCAGTTGTCTGCGCCGTGTCTTCCGAAGCGACAAGAAATAATATACCATGTCCGATTTTGAATTACAACTTGTAATAAATGACATTTACATTTAGTTGCATTAAAAAAGCGCCGCATGCCTTTTAAGGCATACAGCGCTTATCCATTCTAGTCTTCGCCTAACAAACGAATCAGTTCATCCTCGTCTTCGATAACGGTAATCCCAAGATCCCGTGCTTTAGTCAGTTTACTGCCTGCACTTTCACCAGCAATGACGAAGTCCGTCTTCTTGGAGACGCTGCCGCTTACTTTCGCACCACATGCCTCGAGTTTCTTAGCCGCTTCATCTCTCGACATCTTCGACAATGTTCCGGTCAGAACAACGGTCTTGCCGCTAAAAATGCTGTCTTGGCGTACAACGGCAGGCTGATCGGCTTCCGCTTTTACACCAAGCTCTCGCATACGAGCTATACTTGCCGCAATAATGGGATCCGCAAAATAGTTGACTATGCTGTCTGCTACGATCGCGCCTACATCCTGAAGACCAACAAGCTCATCAGCTGTTGCTGTCATCACACCATCCAGGCTTCCATAATGATCGGCCAGCATTTTAGTCGTAGCCTTACCGGTGTTAGGAATGCCAAGTGCGAACAAGAAAGCGGCCAAATCGCGATCTTTGGACTTCTCAAGTGCATCTAACAGCTTACGTGCTTTTTTATCACCGAAACGATCCAGCTTGATCAAATCATCGTAGCCAAGGGCATAGAGGTCTGCCGGATCATGAACATTACAGTCCGCATACAGCTGCTCCGCTGTCATGATGCTGAAAGCCTCGATATCCATCGCGTCGCGGGATGCAAAATGAGTAATACGTCCAATAATTTGCGGACGGCAGCCGAGCTTATTGTTACAGAATAGATGGGCGCCGCGCTGCTCAAGCCCAGTTCCGCAAGAAGGACATTCGGTTGGGAACACGATCTCTTGCCCTGGCTCGTCATCTACTTTGCCTAGTATCTCTGGAATAACATCATTGGACCTGCGGATAGATACAAGCGTGCCAAGAGCATATTTCAAATTCTTCCGCTCAATATCTCCAATATTGTTCAGCGTACAGTTTTGAACGGTTACGCCTGCAAGTTCCACGGCTTCAACTCGTGCTACCGGTGTGATTTTTCCAGTACGGCCAACTTCCCAAGATACAGACTCCAGCACCGTTGCCGCTTCTTCCGCCTCAAACTTAAAGGCGACAGCCCACCGCGGGAATTTGTCCGTATAGCCAAGCGCTTCCCTCGTACGCATATCTACGAGCTTCACGACGGCACCATCGATTAAAAAGTCGAGACTGGTACGCATTTCAGTTATATGCACTAACTCCGCCTGTACTTCTTCAATCGTATCGAAATAGGAAGCATACGGATTTACTTTAAATAAGTTATCTTTCAGGAATTGCTGCATTTCACGATGATTCGTAAACGAGATTCCTTCCGCGTGTCCAACATTATAGAAGAAAGCATTCAGCTTTCTCTCTGCCGTTACTTTCGGATTCAGGTTGCGAAGTGCACCTGCTGCGGCATTACGTGCATTCTTAAGCGGATCCACTGCCGTTTGGTTATAGCTCTCCAAGACTGACAGGTTCATAATGCCCTCGCCTTGCACTTCAATGATCCCATCTCGGAAAGGAATAGTTAACGGAACAGAACGGATCGTGCGCACCTGCGCCAATATCCCCTCGCCTACTGTGCCATTCCCCCGTGTAGAAGCTTGGATGAGCTGTCCATTCTCATAAGTCAGGTTTAGGGTAAGACCGTCGAACTTCAGCTCAATGACATAACTCGGTTGTGGAAGTGGCTCTTCCTCTGGATGCTTTGCATTATAATCATTAATGCCTTTAAGTACCCGCTGATTCCAAGCGAGCAGATCCTCTATGTCCTGCGCCTTATCAAGGCTCCATAAACGAGCCCGATGACGGTGAGGCTCAAAGCCTTTTAGCAGCTCTCCGCCTACCCGCTGTGTCGGAGAGTCCGGCAGCACAACACCTGTTGCTGTCTCAAGTGCTACCAGCTCATCGTACAGTTTATCGTAGTCAGCATCATTAATAGAAGGCCGATCAAGTGTGTAGTATTGATAGTTATGAGCGGAAATTTCCGCTGCAAGCTCTTGCATACGGGTCACTTGCTCAGGCGTAGCCGTCTGATTGTCCATGGGAGGGTCCCATCCTTCCATTCATTAAACTTTCGTTATTGGTGCAAAACCGGCCAATAGCCGTTTGACACCTACTGGCGCTGGGAAAGCGATTTGGAGTTCCATGTCATTGCCCGTTCCTTTGACGGAAACAACTACACCTTCGCCCCATTTACCATGTGCAACTCTGTCACCAGCAGTAAACAGTCGGTCAGCACTGCCGCTAGCGGCAGCGCCACCTTGTACGGCTTTCGCTGCTGCGTCAAGCGGTGTACTTACGCGTACTCCCGCTCCCGATGGACCAGAGGTACGTGCTCCCGCGCTAGCTGCACCGCCAAAGGATGGTGTGCGTCCTGCTCCAAAGCCAGCGGTGCTGCTGCTTGAGCCAAAGCTCGGGCGACTGCCTCCGCCAAAGCTGCTTCCAGAACGGCCAATGGTACCGCCCGGTGATGCCAGTGTCTTGACATGGTCCGGCAATTCCTGCAGGAAACGAGAAGGCATATTGGAGCTGGTACGACCGAATAAGGTCCGCATGCGCGCACTGGTCATATAAAGCTGCTTCTCTGCACGAGTGATCCCTACATAAGCAAGTCGTCGCTCTTCCTCCAGCTCCTCATTGTCATTAAGCGCACGGCTGTGCGGGAAGATACTTTCCTCCATCCCGATAATGAATACAACCGGGAACTCAAGACCTTTGGCACTATGCATTGTCATTAGAACGACCGCGTTATTGTCTACCACTTGGCCTTCCTCGTCTTTATCCATCGAATCGATATCAGCAATAAGAGCCAGATCGGTCAAGAACGCTACTAACGTCTTGTCATCGTTCCGTTTTTCGAAATCCTGCGTAACGGAGAGGAACTCGTCAATATTCTCGAGTCGAGCCGTCGATTCAAGTGTCTTCTCACGCTGCAGCTCTATGCGGTACTGCGACATTTCCAGCACCTTTTCGGTCAACTCAGTCACTGACAAGTAATCAACCATTTGCGTCAAGTTATCGATCATATCCCGGAACTCATGAAGCAGCCCTTGCGCACGTGCATTCAGATCGATCCCTTGCAAATTGCCGAGTACGTTATAGATGGATGTTCCTTGGCGTACAGCTTCTTCAGCAAGCTTCGCAACTGTTGTATCGCCAATCCCCCGCTTCGGAACATTAATGATCCGCTGCAAGCTGATATCATCGTCTGGATTCGAGATTAGTCTAAGGTAAGCAAGCAAGTCCTTAATCTCTTTCCGATCATAGAACTTGATACCGCCAACGATCTGATAAGGAATATCGGACTTGATGAGAATTTCCTCTATTACACGAGACTGGGCGTTCGTCCGGTACAAAATCGCATGATCCTCGTATTTACGTCCGTTTTTCACATTCTTACTGATTGTGCCGGTTACGAAATAGCCTTCATCATGTTCAGAATCCGCCTGGTATAACGTAATCAGATCGCCTTCCCCTTGATCGGTCCACAGCTTTTTCGCTTTACGACCCGTATTCAGCTTAATAACAGCATTCGCCGCATCAAGGATATTCGAGGTTGAACGATAGTTCTGCTCGAGCATGATCGTCCGAGCTTCCGGATAGTCATCTTCAAAGTTCAGAATGTTCGAAATGTCTGCTCCACGCCAGCGATAGATCGACTGGTCACTGTCACCAACAACGCAAATATTATGATGTTTGTCCGCCAGCATACGGCAGAGCATATACTGGGCACGGTTCGTATCCTGATACTCATCGACGTGGATAAAACGGAATTTGTTCTGATAGAATTCCAGCACTTCCGGCATTTCCTTAAATAACTCAATCGTCGTCATGATCAGATCATCGAAGTCAAGCGAGTTATTGCTCTTCAGCCGCTTCTGATACATCTTATATACCTTCGCCACAATATCAGTGAAATAGTCGCCTGTCTTTTGCTCGTAACGTTCCGGCGACAGCAGTTCATTCTTTGCTCCACTCATCGCAGCCTGCACAGATTTAGGCTCTATCTTTTTCACATCGATATTAAGTTCCTTCATACAATTGCGGATAACTGACAGCTGATCTGCGGAATCAAGAATCGAGAAATTAGAGGTAAAGCCAATTCGGCTGATATCTTTTCTGAGAATCCGTACACACATGGAGTGGAAAGTCGATACCCATATATCTTGACCAGACGGCCCAATCAACGCGGCAACCCTAGCCTGCATCTCTCTTGCTGCTTTATTTGTAAAGGTAATGGCTAATATGCTCCAAGGAGCAACCCGCTTCTTCTCAATTAAATAAGCGATACGATGGGTAAGCACGCGCGTCTTGCCGCTGCCTGCTCCCGCCATAATAAGTAAAGGTCCATCCGTTGCCTGAACGGCATCTCGCTGCGGAGGGTTCAGCTTCTGTACGGCTTGATCGATATTAATCGGATTAAACATGAATGTACTCCTTAATCTTTGGTATAAATTTTTAATTTAAGTATAGAACTGTTCGTATTTGTTCGCTCTTTATTGTTAGTGTAGACAACGGCTTCTAAAGTGTCAATTTACAAATAAAAAGCTATTCCTAAAGCTTTCAAAAACGCTCTCGGAATAGCTCTGTGCTGCTTCATATTACGTAGTATAACCTTAATCTTAAGCTTACTTCATCAAACACATCTTGTTACCGGATAACTGCACGAACAGCCTCGACCGTCGACAATGCGACCGTCAGATCGGTGTAGATGATATTTCCAACGACAATGGTATCTGCATGTTCGGCAGCAAGACGGGCCGTATCCGCATTATGAATGCCTCCGCCATAAAACAACTGCGTTTCATGAGCAGCTTCCTTCGCTGCACGAACAAGTGCCATGTCGCCAAAACGCCCGCTGTACTCGATATAGATGACCGGCAGACGCATGAGTCTTGCTCCCATACGAACATGAGCAACCAGCGCCGCTTCGTCCAGTTCTGTTCTAGCACCAGTGACTGCTGCAGCTGTCGCTTCGCTGTTAAGGATAATATACCCCTGCGAAGCCGTCTCTTCCCATGGAACAAAGGAACCATATTCCTTCAGCCCTTCAATTTGGCGGCCGATAATCCATTCCGCCTTGTCCGTATTGAGGACAATTGGGACGAAATAGCCGTCAAAACCAGGTACCGCACCGTCAATTGTCGATACCTCGAGGGCACAGTCAACCTCATAGCGGCGAATGCGCGCCATGAGATCAACCGTATTTTCAAACGTAACGCCGCTGGAGCCGCCAACAATAATAGCATCGGTTCCGGACATACAGATGGCATCCAGTGCATCATCTGAAATTTCCTTCTCCGGATCTAATTTGAACACATGTCTCCAGTTGCTGTACCATGCTCCATTCATGCGATGGTTCTCCTTATTTCACGAGCTGCCCGCGTGTTACACCGAGCTGGTTCGTTGCTTTTAACGTTTTCCATACTTTCGTACCGCTAATACGGCCATCTAGTGCATCCCGGTATAATCCAAGCACTTCACGTACTTTGTCCGGCGTTTCTTCCAAGAATTCAACGCGGAAGGATGGTACGCCAAGCTCAAGGAAGTTGCGGATATATTCGGAGCCCGATTGCTCAATTGCATTGTACACCGTATTACGGCAGCCTTCGTCTACACGTACGGGATGCGACATACCAATACGGTCCTGAAGGGATGCACGATGATCTTCACAAGGACGGCCACAGTTCGTATAGTCCGTTCCTTCGCTCATGAAGGTACAATAAACGCAATGCTCTGTATGGAACATCGGCATGTGCTGCTGGATAACGACCTCCAGACGGGAAGTATCCGATTTCTCCAGCATATCGACCATCTGCTGAATGTTCAGGTCATACGACGGCGTAATGAGATCAAGACCCGCATCAGCAAATACTTCAACTGCTTTATGATTCGCCACGTTAAGTGAGAAATCACCGATCAATCTCGGGAACGGTTTATCGGGATTCTCTGCACGCGCACGCAGGTAGTAATACAATGCACCCGTATTGCGCACAAGCACCGCATCCGGTTGAAGCTTCAATATATTCGCATGGTAGCCGTTCTCTCCAGGCATATGAATGCGAGGCGTAGCAAGTGCAATCGGTTTTCCAGCGCGTCTTGCTACTTCAATAGCAGCAGGGAACTGCTTAATGAATTCAAAGTCGGCATAGATCATCTCTACGTTCATTTGAACGGCCGCTTCGACCTGCTCCAAATTACGGCAAAGAGCCGTCAATTGGGGTTCCGCCACCTGTTGTTTGGCTTGTTGTGCTGCTGCCGTGTTAGGAACATCATCCAAAGGATCAATCAAGTACTTCACATAGATCGGCGGCTTCGGACGCTCGCCCGTCAGCTTCTCAACAGCTTCACGACGCATCCTGTTCAGTTCACGAACCGGTACGATTAGTTCACCCTCGAGTGCAACTTCAATCTGGTCCAGCTGATACAAGGTACCACCAAGACGACCAAGCTGATCTTCAAGCAATGCTGCATCCATCGGGCGCTTATTCGCTTGCTCAAGCATAAGCTCAGATTCAACCGCAACCGTAACACCCTTCTGAACATCCGTCCACCAAGTACGAAGCGGCTCGCCTGCTGCACCGGATACCTTCAAATGCAGAGGGAATACACGGTACGGCTTCTCAGTCTCGAAAGTTGTACGTAGGCGTCTATCTAATGCAGGGTCATTGGTCTTCCAAATCTTATCCCCAACATGCACTTTGCGAAGGTCTACGTCATTACGTCCGGCTACAAGCTCAAGAAGAGTTCCTTCCTGTGCTTCGCCTTCAATCTTCTGACCATGACGGCGAAGATCATAGACACGTCCGCCTTCTTCCTTCTTCGTTGGATCCCCAGCGTCAAATACGATACCGTCGCCGCGTTTGAGCGGAGCTTCAAGGCGGATCGTTACTGCATCACGAAGAATACGTTCAACACGGCCAAGATATACGCCGCGGCTTTTCGGGAAGGTCCCGTCTACCAGTTGTTTATTGTTTGTTCCTGTCAGGAAGCCATGTGTAAAGCCGCGGGAGAAGCTTTGCTGCAGCTCACGGATCTCTTCCTTCGAAGGACCTGTAAGGTCACCAGCAAAATAGCTGTCGATCGCTTTGCGGTATTTACTTACTACGTTCGCCACATATTCCGGGCTTTTCAGGCGGCCTTCAATTTTGAAGGAAGTAACACCCGCTTGAATCAATTCAGGAATCAGATCAATAGCCGCAAGATCCTTAGGAGATAATAAATAAGCGACATCGCCCATCGGCTTATGCTCCCCATCAACCATTAGATCGTACGGGAGTCGGCATGCCTGCGCGCATTCACCGCGGTTCGCAGAACGTCCGCCCCACATTTCTGATGTTAAACATTGGCCCGAGTAGGATACGCAAAGCGCACCGTGTACGAATACTTCCATTGGAAGCTTCGCTTGCTCACCAATCTTTTGAATTTGCTTCAAGTTATTCTCGCGCCCAAGCACGACACGTTCCATACCAAATGGCTTCGTGAACTCCACTGCTTCTGGCGAAGTAATGGTCATTTGAGTAGAGCCATGAATCGGGAAATCCGGAGACAATTCACGAATCATTTTCACAAGACCTAAATCCTGAACGATAACCGCATCGACACCGGCATTAATACACATCTCAATTAATTGCTTAGCATCACGAAGTTCATCCTCGAATACGAGAATATTAAAGGTCAGAAAACCTTTTACCCCATACGTATGAAGAAAAGCCATAATCTCAGGCAGTTCCTCACTTCGGAAATTGTTCGCACGAGCCCGGGCATTAAACTTCTCTACGCCAAAAAAAATGGCATCCGCGCCGTTAGCTACTGCTGCACGCATGCATTCCCAGTCGCCGGCCGGAGCCAGCAGCTCGATATCCTCTCGCTTTATATTAATCGTCATTCGACATTCATTCCTCCAATTGTAAACCTGCTATTGCTAGTTTAACAAACCACGGCACTAGATGCCACCACCCAATACTGGCAGGGCAGAGAAAAGAAGCCGATTCTCTTAGTTGAGAACCGGCTCCTCTGTGAAATGATGTTGCGATTATTGGAACTTGATCGATTTTACAATAGTATCAAAACCGTTAAGAGCCGTAGTTGTTGCATTGGCGTTATTAATAGTAAAGATAAACGCCAGTGTGTTGCCGTTGTGTTCAACAAGGTAGAAGATTTCCGTAGTCGGAATTCCGTCTATATCCTCTTGAACTGAGAAACTGCTGACAGACGTATTGCCTACAGAGAAGACATTACCTCTAGTGACTGAAAGACCATCTTCTCGTAAGCCTTGTTGAACAGCATTAGATACACTTGCAACATCAGCATCTTCAATCGTTTGGATAATCAACTGACCGTAATCACTGATATAAGCTACAGCATCTTGTTCAAAATCAGTGTTCACACCCAGCCAATGGGCAGGAAGATCGATAGAGTAGCCATATTTAGTACTTCTCTTCGTGTTGACTTTTGTACGGTCAATGTTATCAGTATCATCTTCGATCTGGCCATAATTCTTGTCAATATAAGCCGTATCGATATCTACTGTTGCCAATGTGGATTTAAACAACGTATCGCCTTGGGTACCAAGCTTCGAATCATAGTTGAATTCAAGCGCATAACGATAGTTACCTACGACCAAGAACACTTCATTAGCTGTGTACCATGTTTTTTGGTCATAGGAAAACTCATAAGTAAGAACAAGAGCGTTGCCATCCTTCATAACAATAGAAGAGGTTTTTTCATTTTTAATATAATTAGGCAGGAAATCCTCATGAAGCTGCTTTTGTACGCGAGCGAGCCATTGCTCTGCCGTGTCCTGTGCCTGCAATGATGAGATCCCGAAGGAGAAGAACCCGTTCTCACTTACATACATAGGGTTCGGGCTGTTCTTTACACCATACCAGCCGGCAGGCAGTTTAAGAGAAAGACCAAACTCTTCATTATTGATCGACATGAGACCATCTTTTACTTTGGTAATGTCCTTAATTGTACTATCCGACTTATCGAAGGAAGGAACAAAGCTGTCTAACAAGGACTGGTATGGATCAAGAGATGTTTTTTCTTTCCCAACTACACCTACCATCACGAAATAGAGCGTTTCGCCTTTTTGAGTAGCGCGATATTCAAACAGCATTCCTTGTTCAGATGATCTTGTTACCATTTTCTCAAAGCTTTGGCCGTTAACCGTAATCGTACGTTTATCGATGACTACCTCATCACTTGGCAGCCAATCCACAGAAATCTTATCACGGATCTCGGTGCTGGTCAGAACATCTGTCGCATGTTCAGTCGATACGATTACACTCGATTCGCTGGTTGTGCTGCCCCACTCCGCATAGGTTCCATCATCACTTTGTGCAACCAATAAAAGCCCTGGAGGGTAGTTCATCGTCCATCCCAGGTAGCTGTCGCCAAATTTGGTTTTGCCGTAGTCAGGATCCAGGTTTGTCGAGCCTCCACCTGAGTTACTGCTGCCTGACTGTGCAAGTGCACCTGTAATAACGATTTCATTGGTTTTCTTATCTCTACCGATCTTAGCTCCAAAAGCCTCAACGATTACTCGAACAGGTACCATCGTTGTTCCCTTGATAATAACTGGCGCAACAGCAACGGTTTGATTTTTACCGTTTACCTTCACAGTCTTGCTGCCGATCGTTACAACGACAGTCTTGTCATTGTAAGTAAGCGTAATAATCTTGTTGTCTTGCAGCTTCAACTTAGCGCCAAATGCTTTCGTAATTACACTAAGCGGTACCATCGTTGTTCCACTTTTCTCAAATGGAGCCGTCAATACAGACGATTGTTTTCCGTTAATCGCAACATTTGTACTGCCTGCCTTCAGGCGGACTTCGACCGCACCACTTGTTGAATCAGCTGCATAAGCCGCTGCTGGTACGATTGTTGCAACCAGAAAAACAGCTAATAACATAAATACAAATCGCTTCATTCTTAATGCTTTCATTCTCTCTACTCTCCCTATTATAAATAAATAGAATTATTATGCCGTAGTCAGCGTTAGTTTACGGGTAACCAAATCGCCATCAATCATCATCATAATTTCAATCTGCTGCCCAGGTAGATACGATTTCAAGAGCTCATTCAGCTCTACGATAGATGAAATCTGATGACCTGCAACGGAGTATAAAACATCCCCAATTTGAACTCCTAGTTTCTTGGCAGATTCCGATTTAACAGAAGTCACCGTCAGGCCATCATCAGTCGGCAGACCAACAATAGCTGCATAGCTTTCTTCCAATCCTACTCCCAAGGATGCACGTTTTACATAATCGTACTTGAAGAATTGTCCGGTTACATAGGAAACGGTATCAATTGGAATCGAAAAGCCCATGTTATCGATACCTTCATCCACAAACTTCATGGAATTAATTCCGATCACTTCGCCTTTCATATTCACGAGTGGACCGCCGCTGTTACCAGGATTAATAGCCGCATCGGTCTGCAGCAGCCTGTAGAACGACGAGACCGAACGGTTCATACCGCTAAGAATACCTGTAGTAGCCGTGTTGCGAAGCGAGAAAGATACTGGAGTTCCGATTGCAATAACCGTCTCTCCAACTTTCGCTTGCAGAGGTGAGGCAGCAAACTTAGCAACCGGCAGCTTGGTCGCATTAATTTTGACAAGCGCTAGATCGCTTACCTCGTCAACATTGCTTGTCTTCCCGCTGTACTGCTTACCATCCGCTGTAACAACAGTAATATTGGTCATGTCTTTCACGACATGAGCGTTTGTCAAAATCCATCCATCTGATTTCATAATGACGCCTGTCCCATGTGCTAAAGCATACCGCTGATCGCCTCCATTTACTGGCTTGCCAATGATTCCGACAACGGAAGGCGACACCTTGCTGATAATAGTTGGAATATCGGCAGGCGGTGTGTACGAATAGGTCTTGGATGATGCATCATAAGTCCCTGCGCCTCCCAACGTCCCCGTGAGAGATGAAGCTTTTACATACACTTCTCCATTAATTTTGGTTGCACTCATTTTCATTGTTCCGGGACTTGCTGCCGTTCCCGCTGCAAACGCAGAACCAGTCACCAATAGTCCTCCCGTTAGGACGATGGCTCCTGCCCGAATCATACTACGCTTCACTCTATCACTCTCCCAGATCCAACAAAAAAGAGAATCCCATATATAGGAAACACTTTCCTAAATGTATCACGCTAAGATAGTGCACAACAAGAAGAATTTGTAATAGATTTGGTAAAAATCGTGAAAATAGCCTATTAAAATAATTCCCATTCCTTATTGCGAAAAATTCGACTAGATTCAATAGCATCGTTTAATTATTTACTCTTGTAGATCTTGCTTCTGAGGTTTCTTGTCCTTTGCAGGATAAAACATTGCAGCAAGGAGACGACGCTTTCATTTGAATTGCTTTGTTTATATGCGATTTTGGTTTTTCTTTTGTAATTATGAGGTATCCCGTGAAGGAGGATGCTATAATGAGGACAAACAAACCATAGGAGGGTATTATAATGAAATTAGGCGTATTTGCTGTACTTTTCTCACAAAAACCTTTTGAAGAAGCACTCGATTATATCGCTTCTAAAGGTCTAGAAGCAGTTGAACTTGGAACTGGCGGTTACCCTGGCAACGCACACTGCGATCCAGATGTTCTGCTTGCTGATGCAGGCAAATTGAAAGCGTTTAAACAAGCGGTAGAATCACGTGGCCTGATCATCAGCGCACTTAGCTGTCATGCTAACCCACTTCATCCGCAAAAAGCAATCTCCAGTGCAGATGACGCTATTATCCGTAAAACAATCGAGCTTGCTAACCGTCTGGAAGTCCCAGTGGTAAATACATTCTCCGGCTGCCCTGGCGACCATGAGGATGCAAAATATCCGAACTGGCCGGTTGCTCCTTGGCCAAACGATTTCCAAGATATCTTGAAATGGCAATGGGAAGAAAAAGTTATTCCATATTGGTCTGAAGTTGGCGGAATCGCTGAACAAAGCGGTATCAAAATCGGCCTCGAGCTGCATGGCGGCTTCTCCGTTCATACACCTGCTACTCTGCTTCGCCTTCGTGAAGCTGCAGGTAAAGCAATCGGTGCTAACCTTGACCCATCCCATATGTGGTGGCAAGGAATTGACCCTGTAGAAGCGATCAAGATTCTGGGCCGCGAAAATGCGATCCATCACTTCCATGCTAAAGATACAACAATCGACGTTAACAACGTAAACAAACATGGTCTGACAGATATGCAATCGTACACAATGATGCTTGATCGTGCTTGGCAGTTCCGTTCCGTTGGCTTTGGTCATGACCTCAAAACTTGGGCAGATATTATCAGCACGCTGCGCCTTGTTGGTTACGACTATGTTGTCAGCATCGAGCATGAAGACGGCCTGATGTCCGTTGAAGAAGGCTTCTCGAAAGCTGTTCAAAACTTGCAGCAAGTTTTGATTAAAGAGCCTGTTGGCGATATGTGGTGGGTTTAATTCTTTAGTGGTGGGATAGGGCATTCGCTGCGCAAGAGCATGTTTCTTCCGATCGACCGTTGTCTGTGGATTTCTTTAATTAACCGCCCAGCGGTTGAAATCCACATACAAAAGCGAACGCTACGCTTCTCCAGAAACATGTTCTCGCTCCGCTCACTCATCCAACCAAAAGAATTAAAGATGAGAGTAGAAAAATAGCCTGCCTGGCTTTATGCCGGGCAGGCTATTTTTATTGCTGAAAGATACTGCAATAATAAAAGTTACTTTATGACAGGGTCTCCCACTTCGCCCACATCTCCTGTGGGTTGAGTTCGTAGATTTCGTTTTCGCGGAACATGAATTGATGCATGATAAATTCTCTGCGGAGTGTTGCGAAATCTTCGTGATAACCTTTGATGAATTCGTTAAGCTCTTTTTCGGTGTATTTACGATCCTTGTCGAGCTGTGAGACGATATACTCCAAGACGATGAGCTTTTTCTTGAGCTGCGCTGGGATCGACTTCAGCTTGCCGGCAGCCGTAAAGAAGTTCTTGATCACGGACTGCTTCATACGATCTAAATCTTCGTTCATTTGCTCTGCCTCTCCTTTCCGATTTGTTTGCCTGTAAATCAAGTTTGCCGTTGCATTCGAACCGTTCTTAATGAAGTAATCATTCAGGGAGAAATATATGGTGTTCTTATCTCTGCGCTCATTAATCAAACTCGCTTCACGCAGCTTTGCTGCATGATGAGTTACGGTTGCTGGTGTTACTCCCAGCTTCTCCGCCAGCACTTGTCCGTTAAGCTCTCCTTCTGCAAGCAGAATCAACAGCCGAATTCGTGTCGGGTCAGCCAGCGCTTTATGATAATTGACGACTTTATCTAATTGCACAGGTTTTCACTCCTCGTTAATCATTATATTTAACATCCATCAAATTAGATACTTGTTAAAACAGATAGTAATGGATTACACCAAAAAAGTCAATCTCACAAAATAAAAACGCCAGCCCATTATGACCCTTTCGGATCATCGGACCAGCGCTCTCTATAAAATAATAAAGCCTGCCGTCAAATCGGCAGGCCTTCCTATTTAAGCCATCCAAACTTTAAAGATCATGATGTAATCAATGTAAGCAAACAAGGCAAGCGATACGAATGTAAATCCGATCGCGAATACATTTTTCTTAGAACCAGCTCTCAATAAACGTACAAAACCAATCAAGATCAAAATGGTAAATGCAAGCATGAACCAGTCGAATGTGTTGATATTGCTAGTCGATTGTGCTGCCTCTTCTGCTGCCAAAAACATCGAGTGGACCCCCTTTTATTCGCACGTAGCCTATATTACCTCTATGTTATCTTCAAGTGGCAAATGATGCAAGTCCGATTCAGCTTTCGTAACAACTTTGTCACCTTTTCCCACATTTTGAACCTATATATCGTAAATGTAACTACTCCATTATGCCCTGCAAATATAAAATGTCCATCTCTTCCATCATTTATAACTACTTTCCTATTGAAAATAACATAAAGGGACTCTCCTTTAAGATACTTAAAGGAAAGTCCCTCTGTAAGTTCTAACTATTCCACTACTCCAGCCGCTACACTTTCTTCTGCGGCACGGTACTTCTTAACGGTCCGTTCGCGATCCCGCTCCATAATCGGCTTCAAGTACTTGCCGGTATAGGAACCTGTGACCTTCACAACATCCTCTGGTGCACCAGTTGCAACAATTGTTCCGCCGCCATTGCCGCCTTCTGGACCAAGATCAATCAAATAATCCGCTGTCTTAATGACATCCAGATTATGTTCAATAACGAGCACCGATTCACCTGAATCGACCAAACGATGCAGAACGGTTAAAAGACGGTCAATATCATCAACATGAAGCCCTGTTGTTGGCTCATCCAGGATGTAGAGCGTCTTGCCTGTGCTGCGGCGATATAACTCAGAAGCCAGCTTCACACGCTGCGCTTCACCACCCGACAAAGTTGTAGCCGGCTGGCCTAAAGTCATGTAGCCAAGACCAACATCAAGCAGCGTCTGCAGCTTCCGATGAATACGAGGAATGTTCTCAAAGAACTTTGTGCCATCTTCTATAGTCATTTCCAGCACTTCCGCGATATTTTTACCTTTGTATTTCACTTCAAGCGTCTCGCGGTTATAACGTTTCCCTTTGCAAATCTCACAAGGTACGTACACATCCGGCAGGAAGTGCATCTCGATCTTGATAATGCCGTCGCCTCTGCAGGCTTCGCAGCGGCCACCCTTCACGTTAAAGCTGAAGCGGCCTTTCTTATAACCACGTACCTTCGCTTCATTCGTTGTCGAATAAAGGTCACGCACATCATCAAATACGCCTGTATACGTAGCTGGGTTGGAGCGAGGTGTACGGCCAATTGGCGATTGATCAATATCAATAACCTTCTCCAGATGCTCGATACCACGCAATTCCTTGTAATCGCCAGGGCGAACCTTTGCTTTGTTTAAGTCGCGTGCCAGTGTCTTGTACAGGATCTCATTCACAAGTGTAGACTTACCAGAACCGGATACACCAGTTACTGCTGTAAAAATACCAAGCGGAATCTTCACGTTGACGCCACGCAGGTTATTTTCTTTTGCCCCACGAATCTCCAGCCACTTGTCGCCGGTACTGCGGCGCTCCAGCGGAACATCGATAAATTTCTTCCCGCTCAAATATTTGCCAGTAAGTGAATTATCGTCATTCATAATTTCTTCCGGCGTCCCTTCAGCCATTACCATTCCGCCGTGAATACCTGCGCCTGGACCAATATCGATGATATAGTCCGCTGCCAGCATGGTATCTTCGTCATGTTCAACAACGATAAGCGTATTGCCAAGGTTGCGCATATGTTCAAGCGTCTCAATAAGACGGTCATTATCACGCTGATGGAGACCTATGCTTGGCTCGTCCAAAATATATAAGACTCCCATTAGACTAGAGCCAATCTGCGTTGCCAGACGAATACGCTGCGCTTCGCCGCCAGACAAGGTTCCCGCTGCACGGCTCATCGACAAGTACTCTAAACCAACGTTAACGAGGAAACCAAGACGGCTGTTGATTTCTTTCATAATCAGATGCCCAATCTTCTTCTCTTTCTCGCTTAGTTCAAGTGAATCGAAGAAACGCTGCGCTTCACCAATTGATAAGGAAGTGACAAACGAGATGTTCTTCGCGTTAATCGTAACGGCCAAGCTTTCTTTCTTCAAGCGATGACCTTTACAGGTACCGCATGGCTTCGCGCTCATATAAGCTTGGATATATTCCCGTATGCCCTCTGACGCCGTCTCACGATAACGACGCTCCAGGTTATGCACGATGCCTTCGAACGGAACGTAAGCTTCCTTACGATGTCCAAAGTCATTCTCATATAGGAATTTTACCCGCTCCCCGCCTGTACCGTACATTAGCTTTTTCATTTGCTCCGCTGTCAGAGTCGATACTGGAACATCCTGCGGAATATCGTAATGCTCACATACCGCGCTAAGGAATTGCGGGTAATAGTTAGACGTACTACCAGCCCATGCTTCGAATGCCCCTTCATTAATCGCTTTGCTTGTATCCGGTACAAGCAGCTCAGGGTCAACGATCATCTTCACACCTAGTCCATCACATTCCGGACAAGCACCGTATGGGCTATTGAATGAGAACATACGTGGTGCAAGCTCCTCGACACTAAAGCCGCATTCTGGGCATGCCAGATTGGAGCTGAACAGCAATTCTTCCTGATCTATAATATCAACAATAACGCGGCCATCAGCCAATTTGAGAGCCGTCTCGAGAGAATCCGCCAAGCGGCCTTGAATATCCGGCTTCACAACGATCCGGTCGATGACAACCTCAATGTTATGCTTCTTGTTCTTTTCCAGTTCAATCTTCTCACTAAGCTCACGAAGTTCGCCATTTACCCGAACCCGTACATAGCCTTGCTTCTGAGTATCAGCAAGCAGCTTCGTATGCTCGCCTTTACGTCCAGAAATAAGTGGAGCCAGAATTTGCAGCTTGGTCCGCTCCGGGTATTCCATAATCCGATCGACCATTTGTTCTACCGTCTGCGATGTAATCTCAATGCCGTGTTCAGGACAATGAGGTTTGCCGATACGCGCATACAACAAACGCAAATAATCGTAGATCTCCGTTACCGTACCAACCGTGGAACGCGGGTTGCGGCTTGTCGTCTTCTGGTCGATGGAGATCGCCGGCGAGAGCCCTTCAATGGAATCAACATCCGGCTTCTCCATTTGACCTAGAAACTGCCTAGCATAAGCTGATAAAGACTCGACATATCTACGCTGGCCTTCCGCATAAATCGTATCGAAAGCAAGCGAGGATTTCCCCGAGCCGCTTAGACCTGTCAGCACAACAAACTTGTCACGGGGAATCGTAACGTCGATATTTTTCAAGTTATGGGCTCTTGCCCCTTTAATTACAATCTTGTCACTAGCCACTTCTTCGTTCCTCCCATTCCTTATCTCTATCCAAGCTCCGCACGAAGCTCAAGCACTGCGTCACGCAGCTCTGCTGCTCTCTCGAACTGCAGGTTCTTCGCTGCATCCTTCATCTCTGCTTCCAGTCTTTGCAGCAAAGCTTGGCGATCCTTCTTCGACATCTTCGCCGAGCCTACGCCCGTCAAATATTCCGATTTCTCCTCGGCAACTTTCGTCGCCTTAATATCATCATGAACCTTCTTACGAATCGTCTGCGGCGTTATGCCATGCTTCTCGTTATATGCAATCTGGATCGTCCGGCGGCGCTCTGTCTCCTTAAGTGCCTTATCCATGGAATCCGTAATCTTATCTCCGTACATGATAACTCGGCCTTCACTGTTACGCGCAGCACGCCCAATTGTCTGAATCAGTGAGCGTTCAGAACGCAGGAAGCCTTCTTTATCAGCATCCAGAATCGAGACAAGCGATACTTCTGGTAAATCGAGACCTTCCCTCAGCAAGTTAATACCCACAAGAACATGGAATGTACCAAGACGCAAGTCACGCAGAATCGCAATCCGCTCTAAGGTCTTAATATCCGAGTGCAAATAACGCACTTTAATGCCGATCTCTTTAAAATAATCCGTCAGATCTTCCGCCATCTTCTTCGTCAGCGTTGTCACAAGGACACGCTCATCCTTAGCAATCCGGTCACGAATCTCGACTAACAGATCATCAATCTGTCCTTTCGTCGGACGCACCTCAATAATCGGATCAAGCAAACCTGTTGGACGAATAATCTGTTCAATCATCGTCGGGCATTGCTCCAGCTCATAAGGTCCTGGTGTAGCCGATACATAAATTTGCTGGCCAGCCTTCTCCTCGAATTCCTCGAAGCGCAGCGGCCGGTTATCAAGCGCCGACGGCAGACGGAAGCCATGGTTCACAAGCATTTCCTTCCGCGCACGGTCGCCATTGTACATCGCCCGGATCTGCGGCAGGGTTACGTGGGATTCGTCAATAACGATCAGCATATCTTCCGGAAAATAATCCATCAGCGTATACGGCGTAGCTCCACGTTCCCGGAATGTCAAAGGTCCAGAATAGTTCTCGATGCCAGAGCAGAAGCCCATCTCCGCCATCATCTCAAGATCATAACGTGTTCGCTGCTCCAAACGCTGCGCTTCGAGCAATTTTCCATTCTCCCGCAACTCGGCAAGACGTTCCTCCAGCTCACGCTCGATATTACCAAGCGCAACCTTCATTGTCTCTTCATGGGTAACGAAGTGAGACGCCGGGAATATGGCTACATGATCGCGTTCGCTTACGATCTCGCCAGTAAGCACGTCGATCTCCGTAATCCGTTCAATCTCATCGCCAAACAGCTCGACCCGGATCGCCCGCTCATTATTGGCAACCGGGAAAATCTCTACTATATCACCGCGGACACGGAACGTACCGCGGATAAAGTTAATATCATTGCGCTGGTACTGAATATCAACCAGTTTATGAAGAATTGTATCCCTAGGCTTCTCCATGCCTACCCGCAGCGACAAAACTAAGCTGCCGTACTCGGAAGGCGAACCGAGACCATAAATACAGGATACACTCGCTACAATAATGACGTCCCTGCGTTCGAACAAAGAACTGGTCGCGGAGTGGCGCAGCTTGTCGATCTCATCATTAATGCTGGAATCCTTCTCAATATAGGTATCTGTAGACGGGATATAAGCCTCAGGCTGAAAATAATCATAATAGCTGACAAAGTAACTTACTGCATTGTCCGGGAAAAACTGTTTAAACTCGCTGCACAGCTGTGCCGCGAGCGTCTTGTTGTGTGCAATGACCAGCGTCGGCCGGTTAAGCTCCGCGATCATATTCGCAATCGTGTAGGTCTTACCCGTACCTGTCGCACCAAGCAAGGTCTGCTTGACCTCACCGTTCTGCACACCTTCAACAAGTTTTCTGATCGCTCCCGGTTGATCGCCCTGCGGCGTGTAGTCGGACTTTAATTGAAATAATTGCTCTGAAATCTCACTCACTTGCGCCATCCACCCCGTTTCCCATACTCATCAATCATTATAGTCAAAATTCTTATATATAAGAATATAGCACAAATATCCGAATGTGTGTTCCCCTCTATTATAGACATCTATAACAGCCGTTGCAACAAGGTGAAACGGCTGCGCCGTCCTTCGATGGCGAGGCACGTTTCATTCCGGAGAATTCTATGCCCTATTTATAAGATGAAACTTATAAATTCTTAGAATTACTTAAAATCGAAGGGCTTCCCCTAAGCACTCGCTTAGGAAAAGCCCTTTATCTTCATTTAAACATCCAGAGTACCGGAACGATTCTCATCCTTCGCATAAGTTCTGCCTCGGCGGTTCGCCGTCCGTGCCCGGCGCAGCAGATCAAACAGTGTAGCAGGTTCCGCCGATGCATAATAGGTCGCTTTCTCATCAGGCGACAGAATAACGCCAAGCTGATGATGTTCGCCCTCATAGCGTGCCCGCTTGGCGAATTTGATCTCGCCATCAGCGTTTAATACTTCAAGCTTATACATCGCCGAGCTGTTCTGCAGCGATTCATGCAGATCCTCTTTCGAGTAGACGCGAGTACCATTCACCTTCGCAATAATCTCGCCCACATTCAGCTTCATCTCATCGGCTGGTGTTCCAGGCACAATGCCAAGAATACGCAAGCCGCGCTGATCATTCACAAATAGCGGACTTTGTGCAGCTTCTACGATTCGACTGCGCCAAATAATCGCTTCATGCATCAGTAATGCGCATAAGGCAGCAATCGGCAGAAGTGCCGGCTGCCAAGATGCAAGCAGCGCAGCCCCCGTCAACAACAGGCTATACCACATCAAACCTTTCGAGGCATGGCGTGCCTTGGCACGGGGCAGCATTGTACGTGTCATTTCGCTGAAGCCAATAATCATCGGAAGCGCTACCACGCTCCAGCCCTGCGTCCAGTCTCCGCCAAATAAAGGCGTCCATGGCAGGTCAACGACCGATGCTCCACCTGTTGCCGGCACAAGCAGCAGCATCGGAACCGGCCAGAAGCCCTGTAGGATATAGCCGCCAACTAGCTTGCCGCGTTTCCCTTCGAGGAACAACGGAGTAGCAAGCTGATCGCCATGCCTGCGAACAAGGAACGCTTCGACCAAATGAAGAAGAGCTACAAGCACGAGGATACCGGGCATGTCCAAACTTCCCAAGGAACGCGCAATATCGCCAATCCATCCACCATTATCCTCGAGTGGAGTAAAGCCGATAATCCACTGCAGTAGAGCCATTACACCAGCTGCATAAGCAAAGCATAAATAACGAATCCGGAACAGAAGAAGCACGACCGCTGTTCCCCACAGCCACAAAACAGCATCTCCAGTTAAGCTTATACCGATAAAGGCTGCTGCAATCGAGGCGAGTACGCCGGCAACAAGCCCGGCCAGCATGGCTTTTGCTAATAATCGGGGCCAGATATGTAAACGTACAGCGAACATCCGCCGTTCAAGACTCACTTGCCGTGTGTATTGTAGGATTATAAATAATACCGCGATATAGTAAAAAGGCTGTGCCAGCAAATGTACAAACGCTTGGCCAAACTGATCTAGTAATGCATTGGCTTCATCCAATCGCCACACTCCCATTCGACTAAAATAAAAGGCTGACTCTGTTTAGAGTCAACCTTATAATGATTCGACAGTTCCTCTTTATTTCCTGCTCACAGCTTGGATTGCTTCCAGAAGCTGTTTATCGTTATTCTCGTCTTTGATCCACTTTACAACAGCTTGCTCCAAGCTGCTTGCTGTCTTGGTATCAAGCTGTCCTGTAGTCGGCAATCCAGCACTTTGCTGGAAATTCTTCACGGCAAGCTCCGTTGAAGCACTGAAGTAACCGTCCTCCCGCTGTGTGGAATAACCGAGGCCTGTCAGCATGACCTGAGCATTGCGAATCTGCTCACCAATCATGTCCTTCTTCAGCGTTTCCGTCAAAGTAAGTCTAGCTACGGTATACAGCTTCGGCGGCAATACCTCAATCGTTGGCTTAATACCCTTCTGATGAATCCAATTACCATCTGGCGTGAGCCATTTTGCAATCGTCATTTTCACCAGACTGCCGTCACCCAGCGTCTTGTTATAGCTGACTTGCACCGTACCTTTACCATAAGAAGTCTCTCCGACCAGAATCGCTCCTGCCCGCTCCTGCAGCGCACCTGCCAAAATTTCGGACGCGCTAGCACTTCCTTTATTCATCAGAACTGCAATCGGATAATCCTTGCCTCCGCCTAGCGAAGCGGTCTTATCCCGATCACCTTCACGATCTTCGACTTGGACGATTGTCTCGCCCTTCTTAATAAACTGCTGCGCAATCTCGACAACGACTGGCAAGATACCGCCCGGGTCATTACGCACGTCAATGACAAGCCCTTTCATCCCTTGTTTCTCGAGACGAGCAAGCTCCTCCTTGAATCGATCCGCCGTATTCAAAGAGAACTGACGAATCTCGATGACGCCAGTACCATCATTACGAAGATTGGCAAAGACGGTCTCAACATCAATATCGTCTCTTACGAGAATGAGGTCGATAGGCTGCGTATTACCCGAACGCTCGATTTGGAGCTTCGCTTTTGTTCCTTTAGGACCACGAATTTTGCCAACTGCATCATTCAAGGTAAGACCATCTAATTTCTCGCCGTTTACCGACAACACGATGTCTTTAGCCAAAAGGCCGGCTTTTTCTGCAGGAGAACCTTTAATCGGCGCAACAACAACGACTTTGCCTTTCTCAAGCGTTACCTCTGCACCAATGCCGGAGAAAGAGCCTTCAATGGATTGGGAAAACTGTTTGGCCACATCCTTTTCCATATAAACGGAGTAAGGATCGTCGAGAGATTCCATCATCCCTCTGACGGCACCGTCCACCAGCTCATCCCGATCAATATCTTTGAAATACTTGGTTTCAATTAACCCTAGAACCGCATTAATTTTTGACTCTTCCTTCGCACTCAGCCCGTTGCGATCACTTGAGGCAGCCGCAGATACCGAAGCTTGCTTCCCGTTTGCCGGCCAAAAAATCTGATCACCTATGGTCAACGTTACGAGCACTGAAGCAACCATCGTCATCAGCAGAAGGACAAATACGGTTCTTCCTTTAAAATACACGTTCGACACCACCTTGACCCATCCGATTTTGCGTTAACCTCACTAGTATATGATAAGTTGTCCATATTTATTTGCAACTTCTTCCTAATGCAGGAGAAGGCATACGCGTGAAATAACGGAAAAGATCCCGCATCCCTCGGTATGCCTTCAATTGATGCTATTTCAAATAACTCGTCGGATTAACCGCCGTTTGATTTTTCCGAACCTCGAAGTGAAGATGCGGCCCAGTAGAATCACCGGTACTGCCAACTTCCGCGATTTTCTGGCCTTTCTTCACCGACTGGCCTTCTTTCACCTTAATACCACCGTTTCGAATATGACCGTATAAGGTCCATAGACCGTTACCATGATCAATGATGACCGTATTACCATAGCCGCTCGTCACTCTTGCTACGAGAACAACACCAGACTCAGCTGCGAAAATATCCGTCCCCTGCTTCGCTGCAAAGTCGATGCCGGCATGAAGTTTCTTGACACCTGTTATCGGATGAATCCGATAGCCAAAGTTTGAACTGATTCGATATGTACCGCGGATTGGCATACCTAGCTTGCCGCCAGTGTACGGATTTCTGATCGAATTTTTCTTCTTGTTCAGATCCGCAACTTTCTTGGCGAGTGCGATCAGTTGCTTTTCCTGCTCCTCACTGATGTCCTCGAGTTCTTGCATCTCTTTGGTGTAGTTTGCAATTAATACTTCTTTCTCTTCTTCCTTCTGGTCCAGCTCCGACTTATACTGTTGAAGCTTCGTGTACATCGTCTTCACTTCACCCAAGGCAGATGCGACGTTCGCCTTTTTCTCGGCGACCAACACTTTATCTTTTTTATGCTGCTCTAGGATACTCCGATCCTGGGTTAAGATCGAATGCAGCGAATCAAACCTGTCAATGAAATCAGAGAAGCTTGTTGCGCTGAACAGAACCTCCAGATAGGATACCGCGCCATTCTCATACATCAGCTTCATACGGGATTGCAGCAGCTCGTCCCGTTCCTTCACCTGCTCTTCTGCCTTATCCAGCTCTTTGCCGGCCTTCTGGAGCTCTGCTTCCTTCGTATCCACCTGGTCTTGTACATAGTTCAGGTTATCGACAACGTTGTCGAGCTGATCATTCAGTTTCAGAATCGCTTGCTGAGCGTCTTCCTTTTTTACGGAAATGTCATTCTTTTTTGCTTCCGCATTTTTAGCGTTTTGCTGAGCCTGCTCAATTTGTTTCTTGGCCGAAGCAAGATCTTTATTAATTTTATCTAGAGATGATGCGGCATTTCCGCCAACAGGCTGCAACATAAATACAGTCAACATCGTTATGACGATAAATAGTTTTTTCACTTTCACCTGCGCGGTCACCTACACTTTCAAATATTTACGTACCGAGATTGTACTTCCCCACACCCCAAGCAAGGTGCCAAGACCAATAAGCAGTGTTGCGATTTTCCATCCACAATCTTGAACCGGAATCAGCTTAATCATGAGCAGTCCCAGTTCCGCTTCATTCAGATGCACAAGCTCCGAGTACGCGAACAGTACCACTGCCGTTGTAATGCCTGAAGCGACGATACCGATTAAAGCACCTTCGACAAAAAACGGCCAGCGGATGAATGCATTAGTTGCGCCTACCAGCTTCATAATGCCAATCTCGCGGCGTCTTGCCAGGATCGTCATCTTAATGGTCGTGGAAATCAGGAACATAGCTGTTACGCCAAGGCCAATGACGACAATAAGGCCGATGTTGCGAATTGCATTCGTAATTTTAAACATTTTCTCGACTGTGCCTTGTCCGTATTTCACGCTCGTAATCGGCTTTGTCTCATCACCGTTGTTCAATGCCTTAATCTGATTCGCGGTTACATTAATGTTCTGCGGATCAAATACTTCGACCGTGAAGGAATCCGGCAGCGGGTTGCTTTCCTGGTCGTAACCATCCAGCAGCGCATCGCCGTCTTGGCCGAGATTTTTGCGGAGCAGCTCAAGCCCTTCTTCCTTCGACACAAACTCAACTTTGCTCACATCTGCCAGCTTACGAATTTTGTTCTCCAGCTGATTAGCCTTCTGCTGATCAATATCCGTTTGCAAGTAGACACGGATTTGGACCTGGCTTTCGATATTGGAAGCCATGCTGTTGATGTTCAGGGCCAGAAGCACGAATACACCAAGCAGGAATAGTGAGAAAAAGATCGAGCTGATCGAAGCAAAGGACATCCATCCATTCCGGATGATGTTCTTGAAGCCCTCTCGGAAATGACGGAGCAGCGTACTAAGCTTCATACCCGTACTCCCCTCTTGCTTCATCGCGGGCAATGTTGCCGTTCTCGATGGCAATAACGCGTTTGCGCATCGTGTTCACGATCTCTTTGTTGTGCGTTGCCATAACGATTGTTGCACCGCGGAAGTTGATCTCCTCGAGAAGATTCATAATGCCCCAGGAGGTCTCGGGATCAAGGTTGCCGGTTGGTTCATCCGCTACGATAACGGTAGGGTTATTCACGATCGCTCGCGCAATAGCGACACGCTGCTGTTCACCGCCGGACAGCTGGGCTGGCAGGCTGTTATGTTTATGTTTAAGACCAACAAGATCGAGCACTTCCATCGTTCTTTTCTTAATCAGGCGACGAGGCGCTTCGATTACTTCCATCGCGAAGGCTACATTTTCGTAGACGGTAAGCTTCGGAAGCAGTCTGAAATCTTGGAAAATAACGCCGATATTACGTCTAACGTATGGGATCTTACGTGGCTTTAATTTACCTATATTGAAGCCGTTGACGGAGATTTGGCCTTTCGTTGGAACTTCCTCACGGTAGATCAGTTTCATGAAGGTAGATTTACCAGCGCCGGATGGGCCGACGAGGTATACAAATTCGTTGCGATCTATGCGGACGGAAACGCCACGCAGTGCGTGAGTACCATCGGTGTACGTCTTCCAAATGTCTTGCATCTCAATCAACATTATCACATCCTGTTTTTTATCAAACTCTAAGCATTTATAAGTTTTCGTCTTATAAATAGAGCTTAGAATCCTCCGAAATGAACCGCTTTCCACTACCAAAGAATGGATGAAGCCATTTCACCTCAGCCTTACGTATTCGACAGGGATATACGAAATCCTTCACATTGGGTCTTATTTCCTCATTTTTCACAATTCTCATTATAGTTGTAAAGGATGATTTACCGCGATTTCGGGTCCTTCATTCGACAAATGGTGCTTGTCGTCTTATGACGACAGACTCGTCTGCAAAGCAATTGACAAGTAGGTTTAATCCCTTGCATATACATGAAACACTGTCATTTTCAACGGAAAGGGTGGTCTTGGATATGTGGAAGAAACTGCACTTATGGATCATTATTGTTTTTGCGCTGCTGTTGGTCGCATCTGTCGGCTATGGCGCCCTGTCCTATTACTCCGGGCAGGACACCGTTCCTGAGCAGGTTACAGCCGGTGGTGTGGATATTAGCGGGCTGCCGATTGATGACGCGCTGAAAAAGCTGGACCAATATGAACAAATGCTGGAGAGTCGAACGATTACCGTCGATGGCAACACTGCAGCGGACGCGGAGGGCAGCAAGCAATGGACAGCTGCCGAGATCGGCTATAAAGCGGAATTTATCGGGGTTCGTGAGGAGCTCAAAAAGCTCCGTTCGGGGAACGTCTGGATACGTTCGAAGTCCCGTTATCATTTTCCGAGCACCTTTGAACTGAAGCAAAGCTATGATCCTGCCGTCTTCGATAAACTTGTTCATGCGGAGTGGGACTGGATCGACTCGAATGAGCCTGTTAATGCGACTCGTACGATCGCTAGTAATGATAAAGTCGTCTACACCCCTCACACCGATGCTTATCGGATAGACGTTGAACCGTTGAAAGAAAAGGTTGCCTCATGGATTGTTGTGCCTGATAGTCAGCTTGGTGGACAGCCAGAACAGACGCTTACGGCCAAGCTTGAAGTGAAGACCGTCCATCCTGAAATCACATTAGAGAAACTGAAGGATGAAGGCATTGATCGTAAAATCATCGAGTTCACAACAAGCTTCGCCACCAGCGCTGAAGGTCGTGCTTTTAACGTGACTTCAACGGCTAAAGTGTTAAATGATTGGGTGCTTGAACCCGGTGACGTGTTCTCCTATGGCGATGTAGTGGCCAAGACCGAAAAGGAATTCGGCTATAAAGAAGCGCCAGTTATTTCGAACGGCAAGCTGGTTCCCGGCATAGGGGGCGGAATCTGTCAGGTATCGAGCACCCTGTACAATGCCATTCTCCGCATCTCCGGAATTGATATCGTAGAACGGCGTAATCACTCCCTGCCGGTTGCTTACTTGCCTAAAGGGCAGGATGCCACCTTCGCCTCCGGCGCCATCGACTTCCGCTTCCGCAATTCGACCGGCAAAAAGCTGATCATCCGAACCGTTGTTGAAGACCGCAAGCTGACAGTGAAGCTGTTTGGCACGATGCCTGAAAATATCCGCTACGACATCGAATCAAATATCGTGAAAACCGTACAGCCTGCCGTGCAAAAGGTAACCGACAAGTCGCTGGCCGCTGGCAAGCAGGTCGTTGTACAAAACGGTTCTGTCGGCTATGTCGTAGACACGTTCCGCACCCTAGTGAAAGACGGCAAAAACGTCTCCCGCGAGAAAGTATCGCATGATACGTACCGCGCACAGCCAACGATCATTCATGTTGCACCAGGCTCCGGAGGCTCGTCAGGCACGCAAAACTCGGGTGGAGTGGTTGAGGACGGGATTTAATGATCCGGAATTGATTCCTGATTCCCCACCTCCATGCTCCCCATCGCAGGCTGGATTTCGTACAACATATTGATGATCAAGAACCCAGCAACTTTTCTATATTGGAAAATGTACAGTCAAATCAGCTCTATCCGTCAATTATGACTCATTATGCTGAAATAGATTGGAGAAACTCCAACGCAGCTGTGGCAGACAGCTTTCTGGCCCAATTCTGTTGGAGGAAATCCAACGTGGCAGCTTAATAGTTGATAGTAAAGGTACTTCATATGACTAATGAAAATATCAAAAGACCATCAACACCGCCAGTAATGTGGGGTTGATGGTCTTTTGTTTAGTCACATATACGAATTAACGGCTTTTCTCCGCGAATTCGGTTACCCAAGCGGCCGTTTGCTCGAGCACTTGCTCGGCACGGGCAATAGCTGCTTCTACTTGTACTTTTGCCGTGCCGCCATACACGTTGCGGGCGTTTACGACTTGCTCCGGCTGGAGCACGTTGTAGATGCGGTCGTCGAACAGCTGCGAGAACTGCTTGAACTCTTCCAATGTCAGATCAAGCAGATATTTGTTCTGCTCGATGCAGTACAATACCGTCTTGCCGATCACTTCATGCGCTTGACGGAACGGCAGGCCTTTGCCAACGAGGAAGTCAGCGATGTCCGTTGCATTCGAGAAGTCTTGGTTAACGGCTTGACGCATCTGCTCTTTGTTCACCTTCATCGTTGCGATCATTGGTGCGAACAGTTGAAGCGCGCCTTGCATCGTTTTCACAGTATCAAACATGCCTTCTTTGTCTTCCTGCATGTCCTTGTTGTAAGCAAGCGGCAGTGATTTCAGCACCGTCAAGAGGCCAACAAGGTTGCCGTAGACACGGCCCGTTTTACCGCGTACAAGCTCTGGTACGTCTGGGTTCTTCTTCTGCGGCATAATGCTGCTGCCTGTGCAGAATGCATCATCCAGCTCAACAAAACGGAACTCCGTGCTCGACCACAAGATGAGCTCTTCGCTAAGGCGCGACAAGTGCATCATGATGATCGAGGCATGGGACAGGAACTCCAGAATAAAGTCGCGGTCACTTACCGCATCCAGACTGTTCTCATACACTCGGTCAAACTTCAGCTGGCTAGCGACAAAATGACGATCGATCGGGAACGTTGTTCCTGCCAAAGCGCCTGCGCCAAGCGGCAGCATGTTGATACGCTTATAGCTGTCTTGCAGACGCTCCAAGTCACGGCCAAACATCGAAACGTAAGCCATCAGATGGTGAGCGAACAGGATCGGCTGCGCACGCTGCAAATGCGTGTAGCCCGGCACGATCGTGTCGATGTTCGCTTTCGCTTGCTCGATCAGAGACGACTGCAGCTTATGCAGCATGTCCACGAATTCAACAACACGTTTGCGCAGGTACAAATGCATGTCCGTTGCCACTTGGTCATTACGGCTGCGGCCAGTATGAAGTTTACCGCCAACTGGACCAACATCGTCGATCAGTGTTTTTTCGATATTCATATGAATGTCTTCATCCGAAATGGAGAACTCGATATCATTGCGTTTGATGCGCTGCAGTACACGATGCAGACCGTCCTTGATTGCCTCTACGTCATCTGCAGGCAGAATGCCTTGCTTGCCAAGCATTGTTACATGTGCCAAGCTGCCTTGAATATCCTCTTCAGCAAGCTCTTTATCGAACATAATCGATGCTGTATATTCCTCTACCAATTGGTCGGTTTTCTTCGTGAACCGGCCGCCCCACAATTTGCTCACTCGTTACACTCCCTCCCGAATGGTCATAAGGCCGCTAGATGTGAAATGAACATTTAACGGCCTAAATGATTATTCGGTTTATATTATTTCTTGCTTTGTTCTACACCGGAAGATACTTTCAGACGAAGCGCGTTCAGACGGATGAAGCCAGTTGCATCGCCTTGGTCATACGCTTGCGAAGGATCTGCTTCCATCGTTGCAATATCCGGGTTGTACAAGCTTACTGGGCTCTTCACGCCAGCGCCGATTACATTACCTTTATATAGTTTCAGGCGAACAACGCCTGTTACGTTCTTTTGCGACTCCGTTACAAGGGTTTGCAGGGCAAGACGCTCAGGTGCGAACCAGAAGCCGTTGTATACGAGTTGTGCATATTTCGAGATCAGGGAATCACGAAGGTTCATGACTTCGCGGTCCATCGTGAGCGATTCCATTTTACGGTGTGCTGTGAACAGGATTGTGCCACCTGGTGTCTCGTACACGCCGCGGCTCTTCATGCCAACGAAGCGGTTCTCTACCATGTCTACACGGCCGATACCATGCTTGCCGCCCAGCTCATTCAATTTATCCATAACGCCAAGTGGGCTCAGCTTATCGCCGTTAATTGCGATACAGTCGCCAGCTTCAAACGTCAGCTCAACGTATTCCGCTTGATCCGGAGCATTCTCCGGGGACACGCTCAGGACATACATTTCTTCGTTCGACTCTGCACTTGGATCAAACCAAGGATCCTCAAGCATACCGGACTCGAAGCTGATGTGCAGCAGGTTGCGGTCTGTCGAGTAAGGCTTAGAAGCCGAAGCCGTAACCGGAATGCCATGCTTCTCAGCAAAAGCGATCATTTCAGCGCGGCCTGGGAACTCTTCCCGGAAGCGTTCTTCACGCCAAGGCGCGATCACTTTAATGTCTGGAGCCAGAGCAGCTACGCCAAGCTCGAAACGAACTTGGTCATTACCTTTGCCCGTTGCACCGTGTGCGATCATCGTTGCGCCTTCAGCGCGAGCGATCTCAACCATACGTTTTGCAATCAGAGGACGTGCAATCGATGTGCCAAGCAGGTATTGGCCTTCATACAGCGCAGCCGCTTGGAACATTGGGAAAATGAAATCACTTGCGAATTCAGCGCGCAGGTCATCGATGTATACTTTTGATGCGCCAGTTGCCAGAGCTTTTGCCTCGAGGCCGTCAAGCTCTTCTTTTTGACCGATATCGGCTGTGAATGCGATGATTTCTGCGTCGTAAGTTTCTTTCAACCATTTCAAGATGATGGACGTATCCAGTCCGCCGGAATAGGCCAGTACAATTTTTTCCTTCGCCATAATTTCTCCTAGCACCCCTTTGATTTATTTAAGCATATTAAATGCTACATGATTGCTGCCATAATCGCTTTTTGCGCATGCAGACGGTTTTCCGCCTGGTCGAAAATAATCGAGTTCGGGCCGTCGATAACCCCTTCGCTTACTTCCTCACCGCGGTGAGCAGGCAGGCAGTGCATGAACAGGTAATCTTTCTTCGCATATTTCGCCAAAGCTTCGTTCACTTGATAGCCTGCAAATGCAAGCTCACGTTCCTTCTGCTCCGCTTCTTGCCCCATGCTCGCCCATACGTCGGAGTAAATAACGTCAGCATTATCGACTGCTTCCTTCGGATCATGGCACAGGTGAATACGTGCGCCAGTTTCCTTCGCATGATCGATCGATTGCTGCACCAAATCTGGATCCGGCTCATAGCCTTCCGGTGTCGCGATAGAGATATCAACACCCAGCTTCGCAGCGCCCATCATAAGCGAGTGCACCACATTGTTGCCATCACCGATGTAAGCGAGCTTCAGCCCTTGCAGGCGTCCTTTGTGCTCAAGGATCGTTTGGTAGTCCGCCAGCGCTTGGCATGGGTGGGACAGATCTGTAAGGCCGTTAATAACCGGAATCGTTGCTCCGCGTGCCAGCTCCACAACAGTACGGTGAGCGAAAGTACGAATCATGATGCCGTCGAGGTAACGGGACAAGACTTGTGCCGTATCAAGAATCGGCTCGCCACGGCCGATTTGCAGATCGTTGCCGCTCAGGAACAGCCCTTGGCCGCCCAATTGGTAGATACCAACTTCAAACGATACACGGGTACGTGTGGAAGACTTTTCGAAGATCATCCCCAGTGTTTTCCCCTTCAGCGGCTGATAAACTTCACCGGCCTTTTGCTTCTTCTTCAAATCAATTGCAAGGTCGATCAAATACCGAATTTCTTCCGGCGTATAATCAACCAGCATGAGAAAGTCCCGGCCTTTCAAGCTAGCCGCCAAATCTTCCTTAACTGTCTCTTGCATATCTCTACCTCCTACAATGAATTATCACCACGATGACCATGATTGGTCATTGTGATGATTCATACTTCGAAAGCATAAGCTTAAGAATGATCACATCACACGAACTATTTCAAGCCGTTAAGCTTTAACCGCATTAGCTAACAATGATTTCAAAATTGCTACTGCCTGGTCTATCTCTTCTTTTGTCACCAGAAGATTAGGCAAGAGGCGAACGACATTAGGTCCAGCCGAAATGACGAGCAGGCCTTGTTCCTGTGCTGCTGTCAAAACGGAACCAATCGGCTCCACGCACTCGATGCCAACGATAAGACCTTGGCCGCGTACTTCCTTCACGAACGAGTTACCAGCCAGATTCTCTTTCAACTGATCCATCAAGTAAGCGCCCATCTCAGCCGCACGCTCCGGCAACTTGTCGCCAACGATCGTTTCGACCGTTGCTTTCACAGCTGCAGTTGCAATTGGCGTACCACCAAAGGTTGAACCGTGGCTACCTGGTCCAAATGCTTCGCGAAGCTTATCCTTCGCAACCGCCGCGCCAACCGGGAACCCGCTTCCAAGACCTTTTGCCAGGGTGAAAATATCCGGTTCAATGCCGTAATGCTCATAAGCGAACAGCTTGCCTGTACGGCCCATCCCCGTCTGAATCTCATCCACGATAACCAGAATGCCGTTCTCTTCACAAAGCTTCACCATAGCATGCACAAACGCCGGGTCAGCTGGGAAAATACCGCCTTCAGCTTGGATCATCTCAAGCATGACAGCTGCTGTTTTATCGGAGATCGCAGCTTTCAGTGCTTCGATATCGTTATAAGGAATATATTTAAATCCTTCCGGCAAAGGCGCAAAGCCTTCCTTCACCTTCTCTTGTCCTGTCGCTGTCAGAGTTGCCAGCGTACGGCCGTGGAAGGATTGTTCAAACGTAATAATCTCATACCGTCCGTTGCTTCGCACCTTCTGCTGGTAACGGCGCGCCATCTTAATTGCCGCTTCATTTGCTTCAGCACCGGAGTTACAGAAGAAGACGGCATCACCGCTGCTGTTCGAGGTGATCAGGTGAGCTGCCTCTTCCTGATTCGGAATCCGGAACAAGTTCGAGACATGCCACAGCTCATCAAGCTGCTTGATGAGCGCTTCTTTCACTTGCTTCGGCGCATGACCGAGGTTCGTAACGGCAATGCCGCTCATGAAATCAAGATATTTATTGCCTTTGTCATCCCAAAGCCAGCTTCCTTCGCCTTTCACAAGTGCGATCGGATATCTTGCATACGTTGGCAGCAAGGATTGCTCAGGTGCTGCCGTTACTTTCGTGTCGCTCATCGTGCATACCGCCCTTCTCTACTCTTGTACGATCCGTGTTCCGACGCCGCCTTCGCGCACCGCTTTACTCAGTACACCTGGCACTTCGCCGCTGACAATAACAACCTCGCGCACGCGTCCTTGAATGCATTGCACCGCTGCGCGTACTTTCGGAATCATGCCGCCGTAAATTTCACCGCTTGCAATCATCTCTTCGATCTCTGGTACAGTCACTGATGGAAGAACTAGTTTCTCACCATCAACTGTACGCATAATGCCTGGTACATCGGTTACTACGATCATCTGCTCGACGCCAAGGTGAGAAGCGACTGCACCAGCAGCTGTATCGGCGTTAATGTTGTAGCGCTGTCCGTTGGCATCAATACCGATAGGAGCGATAACCGGCATATAACCCATCGCCATAACGCCTTCGATCACTTCTGCATTCACGTCTGTTACATCACCAACAAAGCCGATTTCCGCACTGTTTGCTACCGGCTTCGCTTGAATCAGTAAGCCGTCCACACCGGACAAGCCTAGTGCCTTCGCACCGTTTGTCTGGATTTTTCGAACAATTTCTTTATTAATTCGGCCCGCAAGCACCATCTCAACCACGTCGAGTACATCTTCATTCGTCTTGCGCAGACCGTTTACGAATGCTGTCTCAATCCCAAGCTTCGTCAGCGTCTCAGAGATCGCCGGACCACCGCCATGGACAATAACCGGGTGAACACCGGACTGCTGAAGCTCACGCAGCTCGCCGAAGAAAGAATCGGGAAGCGCCGCCAGCGTGCTGCCGCCGCATTTCATTACAAAACGTTGTGCCATGTAAATCTGCTCTCCTCTGCCCTAGCGTTACGTACGATATGCCGCGTTAATGCGGACATAATCATAAGTGAGGTCACAGCCCCATGCCGTTGCCGTGCCGTTATCCATATGCAGGTCGACGCGGATCACAACCGTATCGCCCTTCAAATATTCAAGCGCTGCGTCTTCATCGAACGCGACCGGACGGGACTCTTCAAGCGTCACGATATCACCGATTCGCACGTCTACTGTATCCGGGTTAACAGGCTGACCTGCACGGCCAACGGCTGCAATAATCCTGCCCCAGTTCGCATCTGCACCAAACACCGCGGATTTCACAAGGGAAGAACCAATAACTGTCTTCGCGATGGCATTAGCTGCTTCATCATTGACTGCGCCATGCACTTGCACTTCTACGAGCTTTGTTGCGCCTTCACCATCACGGGCAATTGCTTTCGCCAGCACTTCGCAAACATGACGAAGACCTGCTGAGAAGGCTGCCCAGCCTTCATGTGCCGGTGTCAGCTCGTTGTTGCCTGCAAGCCCACTTGCCATTGCAACGAGCATATCATTTGTGCTTGTATCGCCATCTACCGTAATCATGTTAAATGTATAGTTTGTTGCTTCGCGGAGCAAAGTCTGCAGCGATTCGCTGCCGATTGCCGCATCCGTCGTAACAAAGCCAAGCATAGTCGCCATATTCGGATGAATCATACCGGAGCCTTTTGCTGCACCAGCAATATGTACCGTCTGGCCATCGATTTCAACCGCTACACATACCATTTTTTGTACAAGGTCAGTCGTCAGGATTGCTTGGCAGAAGCCGTCTGCTGCATTTCGGTCAGCTTGCAGCTGCGCTGGCAGCGCATCAATACCGGCACGCACCTTATCCATCTTAAGGTTCTCACCGATAACACCTGTCGAAGCTACTGCCACTTGATCGGCAGACACACCAATAGACTCGGCAAAGCGTGAACGCATCTCGAAAGCGTCTGCTTCCCCTTGCTTACCGGTAACTGCATTCGCATTACCGCTGTTCACGATAACCGCACGCAGATAACCATCGGATTCGATGCTGTCGCGTGTTACTTTGATTGGTGCCGCTTGAAACACATTTGTTGTGTATACGCCTGCGGCTGCCGCAGGAACTTCACATACGATTGCGCCAAGGTCATGGCGTGTTGTCTTTTTCAGGCCGCAGTGGAGTCCACCGGCTTTAAATCCTTTAGGAGTTGTAATCGACCCGTCCGAGACGACCGAATACAGCGTAGCAGCTTGCACCTGTCCCATTTCTCCTCGTATCTCCTTCACCTGTACGAATAATTGCTCTAGTCAAAAATGAATAAGTATAATGACAAATTAAACTTTTATGGATATACCGGTACGAGCTGCAGTCCAAGCCCTTCATCCCAGCCCATCATCAGGTTGAGATTCTGGATCGCTTGTCCCGAGGCGCCTTTAACCAGGTTGTCGATAACCGAGACAATTGTAATACGACCTGTTCTAGCATCATAGTTGAAGCCAAGATCGCAGTAATTCGAGCCCCAAACTTCCTTCGTCATCGGCAGAACGCCTTCCTTGCGGACGCGGACGAATTGGCGGCCTTCATAGAATTGCTTATATAGTTCAATAAAATCAGCGGTGTTATGCTCGCCATTCACCTTTGCATACATCGTCGACATAATGCCTCTTGTCATCGGCACCAGATGTGGTGTGAACGTCGTCACAACCTCATGGCCAGCCGCTTCCGAGAGCACCATCTCAATTTCAGGAACATGCTGGTGCTGGTTCACTTTATAAGCTTTGAAGTTCTCATTCAGCTCGGAGTAGTGTGTGCCAAGGCTTGCACCACGTCCTGCGCCAGATACACCTGATTTCGAATCAATAATAATCGTGTCCGGATCGATCCAACCCGCCTTCACGGCAGGAACTAGACCAAGCAGCGCAGAGGTTACAAAACAGCCTGGATTCGAGATAAACGAAGCGTCACGCGCTTTATCACCGTTAATCTCAGGGAGAGCGTATAGAGCTTGCTTAAGATATTGCTCATCCGCAGGTGTTTTTTTATACCATTTCTCGTATAAAGCTGTATCCTGCAGACGGAAGTCACCAGACAAATCGATTACTTTCAGACCAGCGTCGATAAGCTGTGGAGCAAGCTTAGCCGCAACACCAGCCGGAGTCGCTGTAAAGACGAGATCAGCCTTTGCTTTAATCGCTTCTGGATTAACATCGTCGAGCAATGCCGTCTGAATGTTCGTCAAATGCGGGAACCATTCTGCAATCGGCATACCTGCGCTGGACGAGGAAATAACCGATGTAATCTCCACCAATGGGTGGGTAGCCAACAAACGAATAAGCTCAATACCGCCATAGCCGGTAGAGCCGATTATCGCAACCTTCAGTTTCTCACTCATATCCGTTCTCTCCCTTGGATAAGTTGAATCAATAAGTCATTCAACTTATGTAGATCATCTAAATCTATATTTTACATGAATCAAGTTCACATGGAAATATTACGTCGTTTCGTATTATTATACAGTCGTATTCATATTAATACAACGCTAAAATCATGTCATTTTACGTACAAATTATTCCGATTTGAACCCCTGCCCAACAACCTCCGCCGTATTACTGATGATGACAAAAGCTCCCGGATCCACTGCTCTTACCAGCTGCTTCAGCTTAGCCGCCTCCATCTGTCCAACAACCACCATCAGCACCTGGCGCTTCTCATTCGTATATCCGCCATGCGCATCCAGTCTTGTAACCCCTCTATCCAGGTCATACAAAATAGCTTCTACGAGCAGATCCGCATGATCACTTATGATAAAAGCAACCTTCGACAGCGGAATGCCGCTTTGAATAATATCAATCGTCTTGCTCGTCGCAAACAAACCAATAAGCGCATACAAAGCCGCTTCCGGTGAAATCAAAATACCCGAGGCTGCGATCACGCAGCCGTCAAAGCAGGCTACCGCTAGCCCCAGCGGAATTCCCGTGTAACGATGGAGAATCTGTGCTGCCAGATCAAGCCCTCCCGTTGAGCCACGTCCTCGGAACACAATGCCAAGTCCGATGCCTACACCAATGCCGCCATAGATCGCCGCAAGCAGCATGTTATCGGTTGGGGGCTTCCAATCTGCGGTCAGCAGCACGAACAAAGGAAGCACAACCGTGCCGAGTAATGTTTTCAACGCGAACCGTTTGCCAAGCAGGAACAACCCCGCAAAGAACAGCGGAATATTTAGTGCCCATTGCGTATAAGCAGGCGTAATGCCAAGTGATTTGTGAACAAGTATAGAAATACCGGATACTCCGCCGGAAGCGATTCCATTCGGCGCTAGAAATAGATTAAAGCTTAGCGCTACAACAAACGAACCAATGATGATCTGCAAAAAGCTCCATACAACCGCAACTGGCGTTGCCTTTCTTCCTAACGGGCGCCTGCTGCGCTTTGTACTTTTCTTGTTGTTATTCATGCTGTTCATGGATCTCCATGCCGCCTCTCTTCCGTATGTCTGCCAAAAAAAATTATATTCATGCCATACATGACCTTCCATCTTATGTAACCCCTAAAATAAACAAAAGAAGAGCTCCAACCTTTATAAGTGTTGGAGCTCTTCCCCAAAGCTATGCATATGAACTTTAGTCGTGTCGAATCTGGTTACGCAGATAGCCGTCAATGAAGGCATCCAGATCGCCGTCCATCACTGCGCCAGTGTTCCCTGTCTCCACCGATGTCCGGTGATCCTTCACCATGCTGTACGGATGGAAAACATACGAACGGATCTGGCTGCCCCATGCGATATCCGACTGTTCGCCGCGAATCTCCGCCAGATGCTTTTGCTGCTCTTCGATCTTGCGCTCATAGAGCTTCGAACGAAGCATATTCATCGCACGCTCACGGTTTTGAATCTGTGAACGCTCCTGTTGGCACGCTACGACAATTCCTGATGGAATATGTGTAATCCGGATCGCCGATTCCGTCTTATTGACGTGCTGGCCGCCGGCGCCGCTTGCGCGGTACGTATCGACCTTCAGATCCTCACTACGGATCTCCACTTCAATATCTTCGGTGATCTCCGGCACAACATCACAGGATACGAAAGACGTATGTCTGCGGCCGGATGAATCAAACGGCGAGATACGGACAAGACGGTGAACGCCTTTCTCCGCTTTCAGATAGCCGTAAGCATTGTAACCTTTTACTGCAATCGTTACGCTCTTAATACCTGCTTCATCGCCATCCAGATAGTCAAGCACTTCAACCTTAAAGCCCCGCTTCTCCGCCCAACGCGTATACATCCGGTACAGCATTTGTGCCCAGTCCTGCGACTCGGTACCGCCTGCACCAGGATGCAGCTCGAGAATGGCATTCAGCTTATCATATGGCTGGTTGAGCAGAAGCTGCAGCTCGAAGCCATTAACCTTCTCCACCAGTGCAGCAATTCCTTGAATCAGCTCAGCTTCAAGCGATTCATCGCTTTCTTCCTCTGCCAGCTCCAACATTGTCTGCAGATCTTCCGAGTCCACATACAGCCGATCATACTGCTCAACAACCGACTTAATGGCATTCAGCTCCGCGATCAAGCCCTGCGCCTTCGTATTATCGTCCCAGAAATCAGGTGCAGTCATTTTTTCCTCAAAGTTCGCGATATGCTCCAGCTTCAGATCTAAGTCAAAGAGACCCCCTGAGTTCTTGGAGCCGCTTAGCTACTTCACGCAAATCTTGCTTCACATTTGGTTCTAACATAGCTTTAGCTTCACCTCAAAATTAAGTATGTGCGGCCAATCCACAGTAAATCCGCTTAGACCGCATAAAACGCGCCGTCCTGCCGTGTTGGGCAGTCCGGCGCGTTCAACCGTTATGTTACATTATGCGAATCGCAGGGCTAATGTCACTTACCCATGCCATGGCACATTTTATACTTTTTACCGCTGCCGCATGGGCACAGATCGTTACGTCCTGTACGTTCTTCACGCTTCTTAGGACGTTTCTCTGTTTCAGCAGGACTGTTCGTCGTCGTTTGGCCTTGTGCGACCTCTTGACGCTCCAGATTGCTCTCCACGCGTGCCTTCATGATGTATTTCGCTACTTCTTCCTGGATGCTGTAGATCATTTCCTTGAACATCTCGAAGCCCTCGAATTGATACTCACGAAGTGGATCCGTACCGCCGTATGCACGAAGGTGAATACCTTGGCGAAGCTGATCCATCGCATCGATGTGATCCATCCATTTGCTGTCTACCGCACGCAGTACAACAACCTTCTCGAATTCACGCATCGTCTCGGCGCCAAGCTCGGCTTCACGCTCATCATAATAAGCGACAACCTTGCCCTTAATGAGCTCGATAATGTCTTCCTTCTCTTTGCCCCACAGATCTTCTTTCGTGAAGGTATCTTCCTGCACGAGATTCGAGTTGGCATAGTCAGCGATTTCTTGCAGTTCCCATTCTTCCGGAATATCGCCTTCCGTATGCGCGGCAACCACATGCTCGATAACCGGAACGATCATCTCCATGACAATTTCACGGATATTTTCCGAGTACAATACATCACGGCGCTGCTTGTAAATAACTTCACGCTGCTGGTTCATGACATCGTCATATTGCAGGACGACTTTACGAGTATCAAAGTTGCTGCCCTCTACGCGCTTCTGAGCGGATTCTACCGCACGTGTAATAAGGCGGCTCTCGATCGGTTGATCCTCTTCCAGACCAAGACGATCCATCATGCCCATAATGTTCTCCGCACCAAAGCGGCGCATCAGCTCATCCTCCAAGGAGAGGTAGAACTGCGAGGAACCCGGGTCACCTTGACGACCGGCACGACCACGAAGCTGGTTGTCGATACGACGGCTCTCATGACGCTCTGTACCGATAATGTGCAGACCACCCAGATCCGCTACACCTTCGCCGAGCAAGATATCCGTACCACGTCCCGCCATATTCGTAGCGATCGTAACTCCACCCGCTTGACCTGCGTGAGAAATGATTTCTGCTTCTTCCGCATGGAATTTCGCATTCAATACTTTATGCGGTACGCCGCGTTTTTTCAGCATATCAGCCAATCTCTCCGAGTTCTCGATCGAGATCGTACCCACAAGCACCGGTTGGTTGTTACGATGACGCTCCACAATTTCTTCGACAACAGCTTTGAACTTGCCGTTCTCCGATTTGTAGACAACGTCCTGCAAGTCTTTACGAATAAGTGAACGGTTCGTCGGAATTTGAATAACTTCAAGACCGTAGATCCGTTTGAACTCTTCTTCCTCTGTCTTCGCCGTACCAGTCATACCGGACAGCTTGCGGTACATACGGAAGTAGTTCTGGAATGTAATCGTTGCAAGCGTCATGCTCTCATTCTGAACCTTCAGCTGCTCTTTCGCTTCAATCGCTTGGTGCAGACCATCGCTGTAACGGCGGCCAGCCATAAGACGGCCTGTGAATTCGTCAACGATAACGACTTCTTCCTCATTAACAACGTAATCAACGTCACGCTTCATGATCACATGAGCTTTCAGGGCTTGTTGCACGTGGTGGTTAAGCGTTACGTTGGCATGATCAAATAAGTTCTCGATGCTGAACGCTTTCTCTGCTTTATCCACGCCTGCTTCCGTCAGTGTTACGTTACGAAGCTTAATGTCGACCGTATAGTCTTCTTCTTGCTTCAAGCGGCTAACGAAACGATCAGCTGCGAAATACAGCTCCGTCGACTTTTGTGCTTGTCCGGAAATAATAAGCGGTGTACGCGCTTCGTCGACCAGGATGGAGTCCACTTCGTCTATAATGGCATAATAAAGCGGACGTTGAACCATTTGCTCTTTGTAGAGCACCATGTTGTCACGCAAATAGTCAAAGCCAAACTCATTATTTGTACCGTAAGTAATGTCGCAGGCATACGCTTCCTGCTTCTCTTCATGCGTCAAACCGTGCAGGTTACAACCAACTGTCAGCCCGAGGAAGCTGTACAGTTCAGCCATGATCTGGCTGTCACGTGATGCAAGGTAATCATTGACCGTAATAACGTGTACGCCTTTGCCTTGCAAAGCGTTCAAGTAAGTTGGAAGGGTAGCAACGAGTGTTTTACCTTCACCAGTTCTCATTTCAGCAATCTTGCCTTCATGCAGAACCATACCACCCATCAGCTGTACGTCGAAATGACGCATGCCAAGTGTACGCTTCGATGCTTCACGTACAACCGCGAAAGCCTCCGGCAAAATCTCATCAATGCTTTCGCCTTTTTCAAGACGTGCTTTGAACTCTTCCGTTTTGTTACGCAACTCTTCGTCCGACAGCGGAGTGATCGTGGACTCGAGTCCGTTAATTTCTTCTACCGTTCGCGTGAGACGCTTGACCTCGCGCTCGTTCGCATCACCAAATATTTTTTTCACTAGTCCGAGCATGGTCTTCCCCTTTCGTAAATACGCCTGTTTGCCTTAAATTGTAACAGTTTGTAGTGACCGCCGCAACGCATCACGTTCATTTCCAGCAATAAGCATGTATACATTCATATAAAAGGCCTCTTCCCCATTCGGAGAAAAGGCCGTGATTGGCATTATTGTAAGTATTAATGAAGGAATAATTGCTGGCTTCAGATTATTCTTGCTCGATTAGGCCATATTTTCCGTCGCTGCGTTTATAAACAACGTTCACTTCCTTGTTATCAACATTGGAAAATACGAAGAAAGTATGTCCAATCATATTCATTTGCAAGATCGCTTCCTCTACGTCCATTGGCTTCAGCAAGAAGCTCTTCGTACGAACAAGCTCAAGATCATCTTCCTCATCCAATACGGACACGGCCGTTCCGCCTGCACCTTCCTTAAATAGCGACTTAACGCCGCCTTCATATCGGAACTTACGATTGATCTTCGTCTTATGTTTGCGAATTTGACGTTCAAGTTTGTCCACCACGACATCAATGGAGGAATACATATCCTCACTCTTGTCTTCCGCCCTCAGCATAACGCCAACCAGCGGGATGGTTACCTCAACTGCATGTTTACCTTTGGTTACGGAAAGCGTAACCGTTGTTTCGGAGGCCGGCGCTTCTTCAAAATACTTTTCCAGTCGACTGATCTTCTTCTCAGCATACTCTCGTAAAGCTTCTGTCACTTGAAAACGATGACCTCGAATGATGTATTTCATGGGGCATTCCTCCTTTACGTACTCTTATTATAACATATGCAATCGCCTATTTCAAAATAGTTTTTAGTTTATTATGAATTTTCAGATAATATTTTCGAAGGAAGGCCATTAACAAGTTACTTCATTAATATGTGGATAAGCTGTATAACATGACTCAAAGTTAACGCTAAATAAATAGCCGTATAAAAAATGAAAAGCCCCGGTTTCCCGGAGCTTAAGAATAGGCACTTGTCAATCGAACCATATAATGTGGCTGATGAACCAGCCTGAATGATTACAGTTTGACTACGTTTGCAGCTTGTGGACCGCGAGCGCCTTCTACGATGTCGAATTCGACCGCTTGGCCTTCTTCGAGCGTTTTGAAGCCTTCAGCTTGGATTGCGGAGAAATGAACGAATACGTCGCCGCCTTGTTCAGTCTCGATAAATCCATAGCCCTTCTCTGCGTTAAACCATTTAACTTTACCTTGCATACATAAACAGTCCCTTCATCTTCAAATACTGTGAGGCGTCTAAGTTATGTTATGGCCCACAAGTCGAATATACCATCATTGACACACTATTGTCAATATTTCCATGTAAGCGAATTCATAATTTTTTGATGCCCTCAAAATCTACCTTTTTGCATCAAAAAAGAGGCTGTCTCCGCCGCCATAAGCAGAGTCATATTTCGCCTGAGAACGGCGTCCTTGCTGGATTTTATCCCATTGCTGCCTTGCTTCATCACGCAGGGTTACCATTCTAGCAATGATGACGGACTCAATGGAAATAATCTTGTCCGCTTCTAGGCGGAGAACGGCCAATTTCTCCACAGGGGCTTCCATTTGTTCCAGTTCCTTGAACAGTTCTTCTCGCTGCCGCATGTATTCGTCGAACTGTTCAAGATCAGCGTTATCCAACCGCTCAACCAAATTAGACGACAGTTGAATGAGTCGCTGTAAAAGAGCTTCCATTAGCTTGTCCCGCCATCTGATTGACTTGTTTGGCCGCTTCCACCCATGTTGCCTTCAGTTCGAGCAGATGACTAAGCACCTCTTCGGCCGGTTCGGCATTCTTCTTAGTATTGGCTTCGATAAGCCGTTCTTTGAAGTAATCGTAAAGCAGCAGCAGGCTTTCCGATACCGGGTTCGAGCGATCCAGCGTAATAATGAACTCACTAATAATATCCTGTGTCTTCATGAGACTCGTATGAGCATCCGCATTCCGCTGCTCTCTAATCGCCTCAATGCCTTGACGGCAGAAGCGAATCGCTCCGTCATAGAGCATAATAAGCAGCGAAGCAGGACTAGCCGTTTGAACCGATGTCTGCATGTATGGGTTGCGCGGTTGGTATTGCATGATTTTTATCCTCCTAGGAGCCGAGCAATGATGCTAAGCTTGAGCTTCGTGAGTTCATCTGACTGATGTAGGTTTCCATTTGAGTGAACTGGTTGTAGTAACGGGTTTCCATATCGTCCAGACGGGTTTGGAGACGTGAGATTTGAGTATCAAGATCAAGAGATTCTTTGCCGAGAATAAATGTATTTTTAACGGATGTGCTTGTTCCTGCTTTATCTACAATTTGACTAAATATTGCACTCGCTTGATTATAAAGCCGTGTTGCAACACCGTCTCCTGCAGTTGATGTACTATTTTTATCATCCGAGGTGAACAAAGCCATCACTTCATCCGGCTTCTCAGAAATCATTTGTTTTAACTTCGTTTCGTCGATGTAAAGCTTACCTTTATCCAAATAGCTTCCGCTAACCGATGTTCCGCTAATTAATGAGCTCGAAATCCCGATATCAGACAAGCTCTTTAATTGCCCGGATGCCAAGCCACTAATAGATGAGGATAAAGCTTGCCTCATTGAATAAAGACTGCTTGTAAGAACGGAATCATTAGCAAGCATACCACTTTTTGCCTTTGCTTCCCATTGTGTAATTTGATCGTCGGTCATTTCTTTCTTTTGTGCGTCGGTCAGCGGAGTATAATCCCGATATTTCTCCTCAGTCAATTCCGAGTTAATGGAACCGATCAAGTCGTTGTACTTATCAACAAAGGACTTGATTGTATTAAAGACGGAATCAACATTCTGTGTAACACCAATATTCGTTACATCGGATCCTTCCGCCTTTGCCGTAATACTAAGACCGGCTATTGTGAAGGTGTTCGAATCGTACTCGCCAGCTACACCGTTAAACAGCACCTTAGCATTCTGGCCTTGTTTATAAATAGACGGTGCTGTATTGGTAGGTGTAGCACTCGTCAAACCCAAAGCACCTACTACACCAGCATCAGAAACCGTAGTGAAATCAATCGTTTTAGTATTATCAGGGTTATCAATAACCAGATTACCAGTGGAATTCAAAGATAAAGAAACACCGGTATTCTTAAGCGAATCATTCATCTTGGAAACCAGATCTCCAACGGTTGAGTTCGCAGTAAGGTCTACCTTGTACTCTTGCCCGCCAACTTTTAAGGAGAATGCTTTCCCTGCAAAAGAGGCTAAAGATGTAGTCGATTCCAGCTTAACATTTCCTGTTGTAGTTGCAGCAGTTGTGCTGGTAGTCAGGCCTAAAATCGTGCCTACATCCGCGCCTCTGAGATCGATATCTGAGTTAGCACCTGTTTTGGTAGAAGAGAAAAACATTGTCTTCAAAGTAGAATCGTAAGCTACCTTTACTCCCGTTTTTACGGATTCTGCGTTAATCTTATTAGCAAGATCCTGATAAGTATCCGCGCTCTTAACCTCAACATTAACACCATTGACGCTTATCGTTGTATCCTTGCCAACGGTTGTACCCGTTAAAGTTCCGCTTTTGAGCGTCGCTGCTTTTGCCAGCTGCTGAACTTGCAAGGTGTACGATCCTTCAATTGCCGTTGCCGTTCCTGTTACCGTTGCAACATTTGTATTTGAGGAAGAAGTAGTTTTCGTTAAATAACCGGATTGCAGCTTCATATCGAATGCAGCATTTTTGAAATCCAGTATCTTGTTGTTTATCGCCCGATAATCGTCCTGCTTCCACTGATTAAGCTGTTTCTTCTGGTTGAGTTTATCTAGTGGCACACGCTGGGCATCCATCATTTTTGCTATCATGCTCTCATAATCAATACCCGAAGCAAGTCCGGTTATTCGTAAAGTACTCACTTTTATCCCTCCTAATGCTTACCGTTTCTCGTCAACAATCAAGCCTGCCATTTCCCATAGCTTTGCGATAAAGTCCAGAGACTTCTCTGGCGGGATTTCTCTTAATACTTCCCCTGTTTCTTTATCCTTCACTTTCACTGCGACAAGATGGGTTTTTTTATGTACATCAAACTGCAGTTCTGTTGGTCTTCCCCGCATAGCTTTAACAGCCTGCTCAATATTTCTAAATAACTGCTGTTCTCCTATGCTGATTTTCTCACCCTGGATCTCAGCTAGCTTCACATCTTCAAAGCTTGTATAGGTTCGTGTTCCTTGAACAGCCGTTTCCATCTGTACCGAAGTTTCCGCATACGCTTCTTTGCTTGGAGTACTCTTTGGTGATTCAGATGCTGAATTTCGTTCCGATGGAAAATTCGATCCTGAGATAGATAGATTTGAACTCATCCGAATTTTCCTCCTGCCAGAATAATGTTACCTATTATATCGGCATATTAAAAAGCGATTATTATAGGTACATTGCAAGTAAACCCTATTAAAAAAGAGACCTTAGTCGCCTAAGGTCTCTCTTTATTCCGTAATCGTTAAAAATTAACGGAGAAGTTGAAGTACGCCTTGCGGCTGTTGGTTCGCTTGAGCAAGCATAGCTTGAGCAGCTTGTGCAAGGATCGAGTTCTTCGTTTGCTCCATCATTTCTTTCGCCATATCAACGTCACGGATACGGGATTCAGCAGCAGTCAGGTTCTCGGAAGCTGTACCCAGGTTGTTAATTGTGTGTTCCAGACGGTTTTGAACAGCACCCAGTTTGGAACGCTCGCTGGATACGGTGTTGATAGCTTTATCCAGAACTTTAATAGCGGAGGAAGCACCTTCTTTAGTAGAAACGTCAAGAGCTGCTTCGGATTGAACATCATTCGTACCGTTAGTCACTGAGTTCGCTTTTGTGAATCCAGCTTGGCCAGCATTACCAGTGATTCCAAGTGCAGCTGAACGCATGTCACCGATTGTCAAAGACATCGATTGACCCGAGTTAGCACCGATTTGGAATTTCGTGGAGAAGCCAGAGCCTTGAGCGCCAGGCCCAACTACTTGTTCAATGTTACCAACAGTTTCAGTACCAGCAAAACCGATAGCAGTCAGAGGTCCACCAGTAGCATCCGTCAGAGTGATGTCTTTTCCGCTCTCGGAGATAAATTGAATTTTGTTATCGCTGGAAACAGAAGCGGTCACTTTACCATCAAGTCCTGCTTTTTGCAATGCTGCGTTCAAATCTTTCACAAGATCAGCCGTTGCAGCATTAGCAACGTTTACATCAGCGTTATCTGTATCATAAGTCTTAGCATCTGGACCTAAGCTAATTTCAACTTCACTTTCAGTTCCAACAGCAATCTTAAACGTAGAGTCCGCAGCAATAGATTTCGCAGCAGTACCACCATTTGTCCCTAGTTCAGTAGTAGCTTCGATACCAGCGCGCTCAACTGTTGCTGGAGTACCCTTATCCTCTGTTGGATTTGTACCTGTAATTCCGAGAGCAGTTGCACCGGCTGCATCAAATTTGATCGAACTAGTTGATCCGGAAGATTTGGCAGTAAAAGTGAAAATACCACCCGACTCTTTAATATCAACCAAATCTGAGAGTTTTACTCCACCAGATGTTGTGTTTCCAATGTTAGTTACAGCTTTAGCACCATCAAAGGCAGGAGTTGCCTGACCGTCACTAATATCTGTTCCCGCAAGGTCAAATGTAGTACCATCAACAGTGATTTTACCAGCAGCAATAGTTGTAGCTGTTACTGCTGTATCCGAAGTAAGTGTAGCACTATCGGCTTTTGTTAATTTAACTCCGTCAGTAGAAGCAATACCGCCATTCAGCAATTTTTGAGTGTTGAACTCAGTTGTATTGCCGACACGGTTAATTTCGGAAGTCAGTTGGTTCATTTCATCTTGCAGAGCTGCACGGTCTGTATCCGTGTTCGTGCCGTTAGCGGATTGTGTAGCAAGCTCACGCATACGTTGCAGAATGCTGTGAGTTTCGTTCAAAGCGCCCTCAGCTGTTTGAATCAAAGAGATGCCGTCTTGCGCGTTTTTGGAAGCCATGTCCAAACCACGGATTTGACCACGCATTTTTTCGGAAATTGCCAGACCAGCTGCATCGTCACCTGCACGGTTGATACGAAGACCGGAAGACAGTTTTTCCATCGATTTGGATTGAGCGCTAGAAGCGTTGTTCAATTGGCTCAAAGTGTTAAGAGCTGCAATGTTGTGATTAATACGCATTGTTATTTCCTCCCTGAATGTCTGTTAGTTCCGCATCCTTGCGGAAGCTTACGGTGAAAGGGTCGGCCGCCCCTCCCCCGCGCTTATTATTTATATCGACAGCATTCGAGGAATTTTATAGAGGAAAAACAAAAATTTCTAATTTTATTTATTTGTTTCGATTTTGTTTAAGCAATAGGACTACATCATTCAAAGACTTCAGGCTGCTCACCGCTTCACGATTAGAAGATTGAATATTGGCATAGAGCTCTTTGCGTAATATTTCTATATCCTTAGGGGCTCTGATACCAATTTTCACATTGTCACCTTCGACACCAAGCACAACGACTTCAATATTTCCACCGATCATAATCGACTCATCTATCTTTCGGGATAATACAAGCATGTCGTTCCTCCTTAGGCTTGATATAAAGGCGTTCTTGAACTAAAAGTATGATCATGTATGATGTGCTGTTTGCCGCGATTTGTCGACTTGTTCAGAACGATCGGTGCTAGCAGGTTTATCGTCGATTTCATAGGATCCTGATTTAACGTAATGATCGACCATATCTCTACATCCTTCTCACCAATAAGGCTTAATTCTTGTATGACCGATTCTGGCAAATCCCATTCATAGTCACTATAAAAGAAAAAGGGGTTAGCAATAAGAAACGTGATACTCTCATCCTCTACGGATTGCATTAGCCTTACCGGCATTTCTCCCTCTACCTCAGACAGTGTAAATTGTTGCAAATGTTCAAAGCCCGGTATTCCATTATCGAACTGGTATGTAGTCAATCGAATCCCCTCTTCGTCCTCAAGATAAAAAAGAAAACTACAGACCTCGTATATATAAAGCATATACGTTGTTGGCCTATAGTTTATTAAACCTAATTCTATGAGACTTGTAAAATCACAGCTACAAAACAGTATCTATACTTGGCGGTGTGATCTGCACGGATGCATATTGTCGCATATAAATCTCTGCTTTTCCCGGCGTATATTCATGGATCGGACGATTAGGCGTGACATTCAATTCAACGCCACCCTGCTCAACGGATATCTGCAGCTTGCCTGGTGTAAAAGATACATCTACATTATCGATAGAAGCCATCCCCGTAACGGGCATCGGCGGTCCTTCGATCCGCCAGTCTTTGGACAGGCTTGCGACGGGATTACTCTTCACATGCGCAAGATCAGCGAGCTGCCGGCCTTCTTCCATCCGACGGGCCACGCCCTGAAGCGCAATTTCTTTGGCTTGCGAATAAATCCTGCTTGATACTTCCAGGTTGTTAGCTAGTCCCAATGCATCCCATGCCCGGTCCTGATTAACCTCAAGCACCCCCATAGGCTGCTGAATAGACAACTTCGCTGGAATCTGCCGCATATCGATGGTGGCCTGCGGCTGCTCAATACGCTGCTCTGCAGGTCTCACTTGGATACCAATTAAGGCTGGCTGCTGATGAATTTGAATCTGACCAATCGCCATTAGATCCCTTCCTATCTCAAGAAGTCTACAAGGCTAGGCTGAATGATTTTAGCGCCTGCGGATAATGACGCTTGATAAACGTTTTCCAAGGTGGTCATATTCGTAATCGCTTGCGCCATATCGACATCTTCTACCTTTTGCTGCATCTGCTGGAGATTAACATCCACATCCGACAGCCTGCTTTGTATGATTTCAACACGGTTAACTCGCGCACCAATCTGAGCTCTTGCTGTCAGCATGTTGTTCATTCGAGTATCAATCTGTCCGAGCAGTCCATTAAGACCTTCTTGATCCCCAGATCCCAACATATTATAAGCTCGATGCATAAGTTGGAACAAATTATCACTTGTTGTATCTGACTCATTGCTAGCACCAAACACATCATTTCCGGTCATATTCACATCCATTGTCATTCCTGGAGAAAGCTCATATTGAATGCTTCCGGTGTCGGTCTGGTTGCTGATTGCTTTCAACACTGGTGGATCTGCCAAGGGATCGGATGCTTGATCCAAACCAAGAGTGGAGTAAGGCTTAACACCTGTCTGTTCGCCATTAAACATCTGTTTGCCGTTGAACTGACTGTTTCCTATCTCAACCATTTGGTTGTACAGCTGGGAGACCTCTGTCTGAATAGCTGTAAGACTTGTTTGTTCGAGCGTACCATTAGCACCTTTAACCATCAATTCACGAAATCGTTGAACAATGTCGGTAGCTTGTCCAATCGTTGTATCCATATATTCCAGGGAAGACAAGGCCGCATCTGCATTGTCTGTATACTGATCATTAGAAGCTATCTCACCGCGATAGCGCAAAGCAAAAGTAATACCAACTGGATCATCTGAAGGTTTATTAATTGCTTTACCTGTAGAAATCTGATTTTGCAGCTTGCTCATATTATTCAAATTACCTGTGATATTACTAATCATCTGGGAAGACATCATTGTTTGCGTTACGCGTAATGCCATGTGGCTGCACCTCCGGCTTTATCTAGTAGATTATAGGCCGACGCGGCCCATGCTGTTAATAATGCGATCAAGCGTCTCGTCGATAACGGTCATCACACGTGCCGATGCGTTATAGGCATGCTGGAATTTCACGAGATCAGACATCTCTTCGTCCAGCGATACCCCGCTGACGGACATCCGGCGAGAATCCACCTGTTCAACGATGGTTTTCTGATTCGACTGCAGACGCTGCATTTCCTGAGATTGGACACCAAGTTGACCAACAATCGAGCGGAAAAAGCCGCTGATCGAGTTGCTATCCGTCCCATCAAAAGCAAATTTCGTATCACGTGCTTGAGACATAAGAACAGCCATCGAGTTATTGCCAGCTACAACTGATTCGGTACCATCGGAGTTAAAAGTCACTTTCATAGAAGTTGCTAGCAGGGTAGGGTCTGCAACAATCTTCGGATTAAGCTGAATATTATCCGCTGTTAAATTATCTGTATTGCCATCAGCATCAGTGAATAGAGGTTCACCTTGCTCACCATTCATCGTATAACCTAACTGATGCAGACCGTTCAAGCCTTGTACGGTTACTTTCAAATCTTCCGTTATTTCACGGTTGCCATTGGCAGTGCTGTATGTAACACCATTCAGTACAGTTCCATCCGGCAATACAGAACCCTTGGGAATCGTAACTTCAATATCTCCATTGGCAATGGTATTCGCCATTTGGTTCAATTGATCCACATAGCCTTGGACATATTTATCACGGGATTGAATAGTGCCGTAGATAGCTCCATTATCCAAGTCACCACTGGTAATTGCAGCAGTCATATCATCCAGGGTCAATCCTTGTGACGCCTCGGTGGATTTGCCTGCGACCAGGGTCATACTGCCCATCGTAATCGTATATCCGTCAGATAAGTCCGACACCTTGATATTCGCAAGGCCGGATAATTCGTCAACCAGCGCATCACGTTGGTCCCGCAGGTCATTGGCATCATCGCCAATTCCTTCGATTCGCTGGATCTGCCCGTTCAAGTTAGCAATTGTGCTGGAGATCGACTTGAGGTTATCCAGGTTGATTTGCGCATTTTCCGTCAAATCCATCTTCAAATCACTAAGCTGCTTGGATGTATAGTTAAAAGCATCCATCATCGCCTTCGTCTGTTCCACTAATACTGCGCGGCCATCTGAGCTTTCTGGCGTTTTACTTAAGTCAGACCAGCTGTTCCAGAAGTTCGAAATAACCGTCTGCAAGCCAGTATCACTTGGCTCGTTCACGATCGTCTCCAGCTTTTCCAGCGTGTCCGTCTGTACCGTGTAATTGCCCAGCCATTTGTACTCACTGTAGTACTGGCTGTCCAGGAATTTATCTCTTACCCGTGTGATCGAAGTTGCTTCTACGCCGGTACCAAGCTGGCCCGCTGCAGTGGAGTGTGAATAGCCGTAGGCTTCAATAGGACGAGCTGCAGAAAAGTTAACCCGTTGACGGGAGTAGCCGACCGTGTTGGCATTCGAGATATTATGGCCGGTTGTGTTCAGCGCCGTCTGTGTCGTGAATATACTTCGCTTCGCGGTCTCCAGACCATGGAATGTAGATGTCATCGTATCTTGTCCTCTCTCTGCTTAAGTCTTGAGATTGTAGCGACTAGCACGCTGCACATTCATTCCTTGTACGGCGCGGTGATAGGTAACCTCGTCCTCCGGGGCACCAAGAAGCAAGTCCTGCGTGAACTGCAGATAGTCCAGATTCATCCGAACAAGCTGCTGATTAAACGTGTTAACGTCTTGAAGTGTCTTAATGGCTGCGGACAGCTCCCGCCACATATGCTGAAGCTCCAGCTTCTGCTCGGCATGGTAAACCATCTGGATGAGCTTCTCCATCTTCAAGGAGCGCATATTGCGCAGTCCTTGCTCCACGGTGTACCGCCCAACCTGGAGAAGACGCGTTTGCTCAAGCTCCACAATGCGCTGCACGCATTTTTTCTCCCGGCCTGTAATGAGTGATACCATCTCTACATTCTCTGTGCGGATAGCCTGTGTCTTCTCATTAGCGAACTGGATGAGCTCTTGGTGAGCATTAAGCAATTCCTGCAGGGTGAGCAAAATCTGCCGTACATGTTCGTTCATTTACTCATCATCCCTTCAGGTATGGAAGCAGCTTGTCAGCGATTTTGCCGGCATCAACCTTATATGTGCCTGCAGATACGGATTGTTTAAGTTCTTCGATACGCTTCTGCCGTTCTGGACTATTCGTTTGGCTGGTGGAGAGCATTTCCTTCGCCTCCGCGGAGATCTCTACTATATCCTTCTGCTTCTTCTTATTCGCGCTATCAACCCGTTGATCCATTTGCTTCTGGTAGTTGTTATATGCGCCGATCCGATTCGTCTCATTTATCTTCATGGATAATCACCTCTTTAGTTAAACAATAGAAAAAAACCGATAACCTTTAACAGTATTATCGGTTTAGCAAGTTTGAAAATGAATAGGCCAACTTATGGGCTAAAAGATTAATTTTACCGGTTTTTATACTGGTCAATCCCTTTATAATAGACCTTCTCCGCTGCACTCTTGGATGCTTCCCTGGCTTCGTCTTCATGCATTTTCTGAGTATCCTTGATGAGGCGGGAACGGCAAGGGTTGCAAATATTATTCTCACGAATCAGGGTACCACATACTTCGCAAGGATACATGAGATTCGGGGCGTTATACAGCGATATCCGGCCTTCTTTAATAAATTTCGTAATCTGTTTGATCGAGACGCCTGTTGCATCGGACAGCTCCGTTATAATGGCACCCTTTTCTTTACGCAAAAAAGTAGAGCACAACTCGTATTCTTTATCGATATCCTTTATACAAGTTGGGCAGACATCACGAAAATTTTTGGCAAACAACTTGCCGCACCGAGGACAATTGTCCAAATTCATCATCGATTCCCCATTCCAGCAATCAAAGTAGTTAGGGTTATTCTAACGGATTAAGGGATTTTTTTCACTAGTAATCTTGTAAAAGAGGATTAAAGCTAGGATCTGGCCCAGGTTAGGGCATAGATTTCGAGCGGAATCTGCGATTGTTGATGCAGTGCTGTTGCGCAGGCCTGAATGGTACTGCCCGTCGTGTAGATGTCGTCGATGAGGAGAAGACGGATGGATCGTGCTGGTTGTGGAAGGGCATGCGGCTTACTAATACTAGACTCGTAGGGTGCAGCCGAAGCGGCGCTCAAACCAGCGATCACCTCGGGTTTTGCCTGAAATAAGTGCCGGGTATCCTTCATACGCTCTGGGCGGGTCTTAAAGCTTTGCTTCTCGGTATGCCTTTCTCGGATCAGCATATCGTGGAGGGGAATGTGATATTGACTGGCTAAAATAGATGCAAACCGCTGCGCTTGATTGAACCCCCGCTCCTCTGCCCGCTCCATGCTTACCGGAACGAAGGTTATAGCATCCCATCCATAAGATGGATTGGCAGCTTGAGAGCCTCCGCTTCGCGATAGGGCTTCTTTTGTCAGTGCGGCAAATGCAGGGAACATCATTTCGGCTAGCAGCTGCTCCAGCTTCTCATTGCCGCGGTACTTGTACTGGGCCAGCCACTCTCGCATTTCACTGCTGTATTCCACAGCACTGCGATTGGCAATAAACTTTGCATCTGAACGGCGGATACAGTCCGTGCATGTGATCCCTCGACCGCATATCCGGCATTTGATCGGAGTAAGCCATGGTATGGCCGCTTGGCAGGAGGAACAGATTGATTTTGCAAAAGAGGACGGCAGATAGGATAGGTAAGTTTGAAGCTGACTATTGTTCGCTGATCTTTTCGAATGAGGCGCCGCCCCTGCTTCTTTCCCGCAGAAAGGGCATGAGGAGGCGCTGCTGCTGAGCAGGCGAATGGTTTGATGAAGATCATGGGAAGTTCGCTGAAAAAGATGCTTGAAGAACTGTCGCATGGGATGCCTCCTTCTGTAATGAATGGTGAAGATGACTGCTGTTGAGTTAGTATCAGGCCGTTGAGTGACTATGTGTGATATGAAAGCTGGTTGTGTTGAGTAGGGCAGGAGAGCTATGTAATTAATAATGCGGTGATATTGTGGGGTGTACTCATCCCTTTTTGATGATTGGGTTTCGCTGCTTGAGCCAGCGGCTCCACCATGATTGGGAATTCTCGGTATGAATCAGATATCCTCGTTTGCCCGCGATTCGGTTCATTCCACGAATATGGCGGACAGCTGCAATTTGGGATCGGGTACGTTCCCTGCCGCAAAAGAAGACATGACCATTAGGGTCATCCCCAGATCTCCCCGCTCTGCCGGCCATCTGGACAAGGGAAGCTTCGTCGAATAAACGCCCGTCCGCATCCAGAATATACACATCGCTGCGTGGTATCGTTACGCCTCGCTCCAGGATGGTGGTTGTTACCAGAACTCGAATTTCACTTGTACGGAATCGGCTTACCTTATCTGCTCGATAAGGATCTTGCGATGAAGTTCCTTCGATAGCCGCGATCTTCAATACAGCACGCAGCAGCTTAGCCATTGGTTCAACCTGTACAATACGCTGTACAAAAATAAACAGTTGGGCACCACGTTCCAAAGAGTGATGTAGAGCTGTACGCAGTGTTTTTGGCAAAGACTTAGTCTGCAAAAGTTTGGCGACTGATGGCGTCCGGAGCAGTCTTGGCACCGGCAGTGGATGGCGATGATAACGGACAGGCACCCTTGCATGAGGCAGTTCGCCTCTTCTCGCTCTGCGTTGAAGCTCCACTGGCGGTGTGGCAGAGAGCAGCAGCTTTGGTCCGTGAGGGGCGCAGCTTTTATTTGCTGCATAATGCAGCATCGGATCGCCGTGGTAAGGAAAGGCATCCAGTTCATCTATAATGACCAAGTCAAAAGATTGATAGAATCGCATCAGTTGATGGGTTGTCGCCAGCGTAATATCTCCCGCTTCCCAGCGCTGCTCGCTGCCGCCATATAAGGTGACAACTCTAGCTTTGGGGAAAGCTCGTCTTATCCGTGGGTCAAGCTCGATTACGACATCCCGGCGTGGAGTTGCAATTAAAGCTTTACCGCCGCGTACGAGGACGGATTCAACAAGTGGAAAAATCATTTCGGTCTTGCCTGCTCCGGTGACCGCCCATAGGAGGAACTCCCTTTGGCGCTGTTGCGGCAGTCGCGCTTCGATGAAATGAAGCGCTGACTCGGTGGCGGCAGCTTGTGCGGGGCTGAGCTGCCATTTGGGCAGGTCGGCCGGGATGGAGCCGGCCGGCAGCTGTGGGGCTGGCATGCCCAGCACCAGCAGCTCGCATTCGCGGCTGCGCCCCATCGTGAGGCATGCCGAGCAGTAGGCGCACATGCGCCCGCACGCTGCGCAAGCCGTGCGGTGCATGTGCGCTTCGCCGCTGCCGCATCGCTTGCAGCGGCACTCGCGCTGTCGCCGCCGGCCGCTTTCGGCGGCAACAGCGCCTGTAAGGCGCAGCCAGCTTAGCAGCTGCGCCAACTGCAGTGCGCCGCCGATGTCTGCGGCGGCGCCATCAAGCAGGGCGTGCGCTTCGCTGCGAAGCAGCGCACGGCCCTGCATGGCCTTGGCGGCCAGCAGCGCAGCTGCCGCCAAGGCCTCCCGCGCGCGAGCAGCTGCGCGCGCGGGGTTAGGGCTAGAGCCGCCCGCGTCAGCGGCGGCTCGCGCCCAGCGCCGGGCAAGCAGGCTGGCATCGCCAGCAGCCTGCTTGCCCGGGCGCCCTAGTGGCGCGCCGGCCGCTTCGCGGCGCGCCTGCTCGATGCAGGCCGCAAGCTGAGCGAGCGGCCCTTCCATCGTACTCCCCCACTCAGCCTCAGCTTCTTCCCACAGCTGCACACTACGTATGGCGTCGCCCAAAGGCATAGCTTCTCTCCATAGCAAACCAGCTTCCGCTTTTACCCCTCCCAATCTAAACTCTACCGCCTTACTCCGTTCTCTCTGTTCTCTCTTTATACCTAGCTCTCTATCAGCTCGCAAAGCCGCTTCTGCCAGCCCCTCCTCCATCCAAAACTCCCTATCAACTTCCGGATTAATAGTCATCTGAGCAAACCATTGCCCTGCAATATGGATGAGATACACATTAGCCTTCACCAGTCCCCGCCTCTCCCGCACGCAAAAAAGCACACCTCAATGACGCTTATCGCATCATCGGGGTGTGCTTCACTCCGTGCTTTCAATTAATTTCCATTATAGCTCAAAATGGCATTTTCGACAAATCTGAAGGATTCTGCAAATCTACAAGAATAGCCTGGTCAGGCCTGCTCACAATTCCCTCACTTCGTAACGTCCACATCAGATCTGCTGAAGGGTTCTCCGATTGAGAGCGCTTTCGATCATTTAAACCTTCATCCGCATAAACCGTTATATTCCGGTTACCTTCACGGAGCCTCTCGACGATTTCTGCAGTCTGTTCTGCAGAGTGACCATCTACAACGGTTAAATGAACATCCGTCCCCATTCGGCGTGAATACGCTGAAAACTGGCGAATAAACATTTCCATCTTCATATGCTGATCATGAGCAACAAGAACATAATGCTTACTTTCACGGGTCTTGCCTCGCCGAAGCCTATAAGCCACATGCACCGATGCGGCGGCCAAAGCATAACAACCAATCACAAGAAGTAAAATCGCAATCAGGTCGGCCACCTCCTCTTTGTGACAATATATGCCGTTATGCGCCCAGTGGTTCCGGCCATTTGGACAAGGAGGACAAAATGTGCGATCGACAGGTCATTTCACCTGATGTAAAATAAATACAATACAAAAACGCGTGTGAAGCACACCGCTCTTATCCCATTTCTAACGGGAGAGCCGTGTGCTTTTTTTATTTTCTATAAGGAGTGAGTTAGCTATGTTCGAAGCTCAATACGAAGAATGGTTAAAAGCACAGTTTGCATCCAGCAGCAGCGAACGCAAACGAAGATTGGAGGAGGAGCGTCATGCCGAGGATTTATTCCTCAAAAATGTTTGGTGGCCGGCAGTTGGACAATTCGAGCATTTGCACGGTGAATACGAGGCAAGTGACTATAAGGATGGTCAACGTTTTCTAGACTATGCCTACATACGTGAGCCCTACAAACTCTGTATCGAGATCGACGGTTACGGCCCTCATTGCCGTGATGCCGACCGAAGGCAATTCGCAGACAGCCTGATGAGGCAGAATCATCTAATCCTAGATGGATGGATCGTGATCCGTTTCTCCTATGACGACGTCAAGAGCAAACCGCGCCAATGCCAACAATTCATCCAACAGCTCTTTGGCAAGCTCTACAGCCTAAAGCCCGACACCGACCTTACTCTGGAGCAGAAGGAGATCCTGCGATACATGAAACTCCTTCGAAAGCCGGCTACTCCTAAAGATATCAGCTTACTGTTGGACGTTAGCACAAAGTATGCCCGTAAACTTCTCATAGAAATGGTAGAACAACGTCATCTGCAGCCTGCAAAAGTCACTGATCACCGCGTCCGGGCTTATAGACTACATATCATTACGTCCATCTCGAACTAGTTTCCATTCTTTACAGACGATAAGACCCTCGCAGGGTCTTATGTCGCCCCGCACTCACCATTTCTCCGCATCCAACCACCTTTTGCTCGCCGATAAGACCCTACCAGGGTCTTATCACACACAAACTAGCTACTCTCTTCCCACATAAGACCCTCGCAGGGTCTTATGTCGCCCCGTACTCACCCTTTCCCCGCATCCAACCACCTTTTGCTCATCAATAAGACCCTGCCAGGGTCTTATCACACACAAACTAGCTACTCTCTTCCCACATAAGACCCTCGCAGGGTCTTATCCCACCCCGCACTCACCATTTCCTCGCATCCAACCACCTTTTGCTCACTGATAAGACCCTGCCAGGGTCTTATTGTCCCAAAACTAGCTACTACACTTCCACATAAGACCCTCGCAGGGTCTTATCCCACCCCGCACTCACCATTCCCTCGCATCCAACCACCTTTTACTCATCAATAAGACCCTACCAGGGTCTTATCCCACACAAACTAGCTACTCTACTA
>NZ_JAASRW010000008.1:57503-364734 GCF_011761355.1 Paenibacillus lupini
ACGAGGGTCTTATCTCACCCCGCACTCACCATTTCTCCGCATCTAACCACCTTTTGCCCATCAATAAGACCCTGACAGGGTCTTATCCCCCAAAACACAAAAAAATCCCGCGTCTACGACACGGGACTCTATTATGTACCTGTAACCAGACCTGCTATGACTTTGGGCCGCCTGATGGCGGGCCGCTCTTCACCCAGTTTCTGCCTCTCGCATGCAGCTTTGGTCTGCCCTCGATCGAGCCCCTCGCCTCCTGCGCGCTAGAGCCGCGCACCTAATGCCCGGCTACAGCGTTACCCAGCCAAACTTGATGGATTGAATAACCGCTTGTGTACGGTCGTCAACCTCCATCTTTTGCAAAATGCTGCTTACATGGTTTTTAACTGTTTTTTCACTAATGAACAAATACTCACCAATCATTTTGTTACTTTTGCCCTCAGCCATGAGACGCAGTACTTCTGCCTCCCGGCGAGTCAGTGGATTGTCTTCACCTGCTACAAATTTCACACCTGGTTCCATGCCTGCTGCAGCTCCGGAAATAACGCCCATGTCGTCCAAGTACGTCATACGGCGAAGTTGATTAATCAGCTTGCCTGTCACCTTGGGATGGATATATGCATGACCGTTCACTACGGAACGAATCGCGTTGATAAGTGACTCTGCTTCCATATCCTTCAGCAAGTATCCGGTAGCCCCTTTGCGGAGTGTCTCGAATACATAGCTTTCATCATCATGGATGGATAAGATAATAACCTTCACATCAGGAAAAATCGTCTTCAAACGCTCTGTCGTAACTACACCGTTCTCGATAGGCATGTTGATATCCATGAGTACGATCTCTGGAATAGTGTGATTGCAGAATTCGAGTACTTGAATGCCGTCCCCACATTCCCCAATTACCTCTAGATCGTCTTCCATGTTTAAGATCCGTTTAAGCCCCTCGCGGAAAAGTTGGTGATCGTCGGCTAACAATACTTTAATTTTTTGCTTTGTTCCCGGCGCTGCCTGGTTCATACGTCATCTTACTCCTTTCTACTCTCTACTGAAATTGGGATATGAACTATAATCTTCGTCCCGTGTCCTATTTTTGAGTCGATTTCCATCCTCCCTTCAAGAAGATCTACACGCTCACGCATGCCTATCAAGCCAAAATGGGAGTTATCCTGCGCATGGTTTTCCGTTTGTTCGCTCTGGAATCCAATACCGTTATCCACGATAATAACCGTGACCGTCTCTGTCGAAAAAGCAACCTCCAGCGTGACAAAGGATGCTCTAGCATGCTTGTGCGCATTGGTAAACGCTTCCTGAACGAGCCGGTACACCGCAGCTTCCATGGCTGACGGCATTCTGACTTCTTTGCCGTTAAGCTCGAAGATCGTACGGATCTTCGTCTTATCCTCGAAATCATGAGCGAACTTACGAAGTGCAGGTACAAGACCCAGATCATCCAGGGCCATCGGACGCAGATTGAAAATAATTTTACGAATCTCTTCCAATCCGGAACGAACCTGCCCCTTCAAATCTACTAATTCGTCCTGCACCAACTGAAATTCCTTCTTCAGCAGCATTCTTTCTGCAATTTCCGTTCGAAGAACAATATTGGCAAGGGATTGAGCCGGCCCATCATGAATTTCTCGCGAAATCCGTTTCCGTTCTTCCTCTTGCGCGACGATGATCTTGAGTCCCATCATCTGTCTGTTCTTCGCTGTCTCCAAAATACGTGTTACCTGGTTCAGATCACCAGACAAGTATTGAAGGACAACATTAATCTGAGAGGCAATCGTCTCCGCCCGCTCAATAGACTTCTCCACATTCCGGACCCGCTTCTGCAGATCATCGCGCCGCGTTTTCAAATACGCTTCCTTCTCGCGATAAACCATCAGGTCGAGCTGGATCTGTGTTGCTTTTTCATAGGCGGTTTTGATGTCCTCTTCTTTATATCGAACAAAATCCCGGCTGACTTCAGTCAGCCGGATACGGGCACGCCGATAGTCCTGTTCAAGCTGGTCAACTCTCTCAATCGTCGTTATCGTTTCCGCTAACACGATCTCAAGCTCCTGGCCAAGTGATTCAAGCTCCTGGCGCGCTGATTCGCATATTTCGTAAATTTGAAGTTTACTGTCCTCCATAACGGAGATCGCATTAGTAATTACTTTATTAATATCGACAATGTGCTGGTCCAAAACAATCGGCAACCTTTCTCAAATTCTAAGAATATATAAGTTTCATCTTATAAATAGCGCTTAGAATTCTCCGGATGAAATGCTCCCGCTACCAAAGTACGACAAGCAGTTTCACCTTGTAGAAGGCTATTCCCCCTTATCATAACACACATTTACAGCCGCTCGTCCACACTTAATCGATGGCAATCTTTTTCGTCTTGCTGTCATAGGTGACCTTTAGACCCAGCTTTTCAGAGAATAACCGGATCGGAATAAGCGTACGCCCATTCTTGATTATTGGGGCCACTTCGGTCTCGAAAAGCGCGCCATTGATATTCATTTCCTTTTTCCCGATTACCATTTCAAGCATTTTTGATCCATTAATTACCGTTACGCGATTGAGCTTATTGTCCCATTTTAAGGTAGCCCCCATCGCATCGGTTACAAAACGAATAGGTACATAAGTCGTACCACTTGTCTCGAAAGGCGCAACTTCCATAGCGATGGACTTGCCGTTAGACAAAGCGGCTTTCTTACCGATCGTCATTTCAATATGACGAGCTGTTGGAGTCGTTGCTGACGCAGCATACTGAAGCTTAATGTTATCAATGCCTACTGTTCCCGTTGCTGCACGCTCGTCCTGCCCATCCGGTGTGGTTACCACATAAATGCGCTTCAGCTTAACAGGATAAGCCATGCCTTTAGCCGACAAGTCAGCTTTGACCGATTTCAAGCCGGACCAATCCAGCTGTTTTGCAAGATCAACCAAATGGACGGCGCCATTCGCATCGATGAACTCGGCACGCAGCCAGTTCAAGCTTTTATCCCCATATACATCCACTGTCATGGAAATCGGTGAACCATCGATCGATTTGCCAGAGCTGCCATTGAACTGGGCATATACCGCTTTGGTACCGGTTCCGGCACTAAAGTCATAGGAAATGCTCAATGCTTTCCCGGACGTTTGACCTGGCAGATCCGTCACAAGCTTCACACTTCCCGTTGTTGTAGCAGCAGGGGTCACTTGTGGGTTAATGGCGTAACCGACACTTTCGAAAGTCTCAAGCGTCTTCTCAGAGCCGCCTTGTGTGAACGGAATCATCGTTGGAAAACCATCGTAGCGTCCAATCGCATAACCCGTCTTCGTACCAGAGGTTACAGAACCAACTGTCAGGGTATCTCCGCTAGTCGCTGCTGTAAAGCCGATGAATTCCCATTTCAGCGAATCTCCGGACAATTTATAGGTTTTGCCGTTTTTCAGCGTTATTTTGACAGGGATTGATACTGTTGCCCCTTTTGACAATAGACCAGCTGCCGTGTCGAGCTTCAGCTCGGCAATTTGATCCTGACCAATTACTTCAACCGGGTAACTGGCAGTAACTGCCCCGGATTTAACAGTAATCTTCGTTGAACCTGCCTTAGTAGCGGTAAACGTATTGCCGTTAAACGCGCCTATGCCAGCCGTAGAGCTGCTCCAAGTAGCGTTCGCCCCGTCTACTGTATAAGGGTTGTAGTAGCTGTCATAGCCTTTTATAGAGAAGCTGGTGCTTTGTCCAATAAAGAGCACGTTAGAGCCGCTGACCGTAATCCCCTTCAGATTGCCTTGCGGTGCAGTTGTGAACACCCCAATCGAATTGGAAATGCTGCGCTGCGTCGTATCATATTGTGTCGAATGCGCTAGGCGAAGTGATGTTTCCCCGAGCGGACGCTCAATCATTGTTGTTGAACCGCCGCCATCAAGGTTGATCCCTTTATAAACACCAAGCTTCACCATGACCTGCTGCAGTTCTTTTAGGTTCAGGCCTGTGCTATCGCCGTAGTCTTCGCTTGTAATCAGGTAGACCTTCGTACCGTCCTTCGAGTAGCCTACTGCCGAACGGGATACGTAGGAAGAGCCGCTTACGCCTGTAATATCACGGGAGAATGTCGCAGCCGCGCCGTTATTGACGAGTATCGTATGTCCGCCTACCAGCATTTCAAAGCTTGTAGGATCAACCTTTTGACCAGATGTCTGAGACACGAGTGAGTAATCTGACGTTACGGCTTGGCCGACTTGTAGATGCTCCATGATGTATTTCGCAGCAGTACCGTGGCCACGAAGGATATATCCGTCTGCCGGAATAGTTCCTGTTAGCGGCTTACCGTCCGAAATTTGCTGAACGACTCCGTTAACGACCAATGCTTCCGTTGGCGTCGCAGAAGAGTTCTTAGGACGCTCTGCACCGCCCCAAGCGCTATTGTAGATATAGAGAGTATTAGCGTGACTGTAGTTCGATGTACCGCCTTCAGGCATATAGGCTGACTGATTGAGACCAGCCAAGACAAAGCTTGAGCCGTCTGCAGACGTAACCTTCCCGTCAAAAGTGTAGCTGTCGATGACTGGCTTACGATCTTTGGTCACCGCAAAAGCGTACATGCCCTTGATTTGCATCGGGCTTGTCATCAGCGTTCCGCTGGTTACCTGCGCGCCCATTGGCGAGCCTTCGGTCGTTGTTACGAAAACATCGGCGTTAATACCTGCGACAGCGCCGTTTTCTTTGGTCATATTCATAACCGTATTCAGTTTACCTACGGTATTATTTTTGCCGCTCATGACGTTCACATTCACATACGGATTAGATAGATCTACTTCGATGACATGGACATTCGCTTGTGCTGCTTTGCCGCTGCGTGTCGTTTTCCACAAATAGTCCATACGTTGTGCGCCTGCCGTAATATACGACTGTTGAAGAAGCTTAAGGGATGGTTCTGCAGTAGCAGCTGCCACAGTTCCGATCTGCAATGGGTTCCATTCAAAAGAAAGTGCTGACGAGACTGGTTGTGAGAGCAGTGTACCACCGATAACTACAACTGCAATTTTTTTACCCAAGCTTCCCGTCTGACGGACATTGTTGTTACGTACCTTACTCATTGTATAGCAACTCTCCTAATCTATTAATCTACTCATTATAGACTACTCGAGAGTCGGAAAAGTTCCGTCTATAAAAAATTCTTAATAATTGGGGTGTGTAGTGCTGGGCGGATGAATGGTAGAGGGGGAAAGGCAGGGCTGCGAGGAAAGGTCATTCTTCCGATCGCTGTTGCAGCTGAATTCTTTGAATTTTTTAACGATGTTATCGTTAGAATTCAGCTGCAAAGGCGAACGCTTAAAAGCTTTCTGAAAGAAAGCTACATCGGAAGCATATGCTGCTTCTCCAGAATGACCTTCCCTCTCCGCCCCTTCTTGCCCCCGCCTCCCATCCGCCAGCACCTGGGGGGTGCACAAAAAGAAGTAGGTCATCGCGTGGGCTCATGCCCACTGATGACCGAACTACCTTGTTAAGGGCCTTTAGGGACCTTAACTGCGAGAAATGCATAGCTAGTTCGACGGTTAAGGTCCCTGAGGAACCTTAACGTAACTGAGTGAGTAAATATGAGCGTCGATTTGGACTCGTGCATGGGTGTTAAGGTCCCTTAGGGACCTTAAGTGCTAGATAAGCATAGCTCGTTGAGCGGTTAAGGTCCCTCGGGGACCTTAAAGTAACTGAATGAGTAAATTCGAGCGTCGATTTGGACTAGTGCGTTGGTGTTAAGGTCCCAAAGGGACCTTAAGTGCGAGAAGAGCTTCGCTAGTTCGATGGTTAAGGTCCCTCGGGGACCTTAAAGTAACTGAGTGAGTAAATATGAGCGTCGATTTGGACTAGTGCGTGGGAGTTAAGGTCCCTCTGGGATCCTAACTGCGAGAAGAGCATGGCTAGTTGGCTGGTTAAGGTCCCTTCGGGACCTTAACCAGCCTGGATCATCTTGTATTCGGTAGTCCTACTACCGCCCACTGATGACCTGCAGAAACTAAACAAAAGCCCCTGCTCAGCGACCATGTCGCTGAGCAGGGGCTTTCTAGTAAGGGAGTTACTCTAACAGATTTACATACTCTAGCAGACGTTTGATCATTACGATTGCCTCGGCGCGAGTCGCGTTTTTGGTCGGGCCGAAGGTGGTTGCGGTCTGGCCGGTGATGACGCCGATGTATACGGCTTTGGCCAGATCGGTCTTTGCCCAGGATGCCACTTTGGTGCGGTCACTGAATTTCGACAAATACGATGATTCGGATGACGGCAGAGAAATGGTCACCGCCGCTGCTTTTGCCGCACGGGACATCATGACCGCCATCTCTTGACGTGTAATCGGGCTGTTTGGCTTAAAGGTACCGTCGGTATTACCTGTTACGATTCCCGCTTTGGACGCTGCTCCGATGTAAGAAGCCGTCACCGTCCCTGCTGTTACGTCCTTATACTTCGCCGCGTCGCTCCGGCTGCCGGACAGTCCTAGTCCACGTACGATATAAGAAGCGAACTCTGCCCGGGTAATCGAGCTTTGCGGATCAAACTTCGTTGTTGATCCTGACCGACCTTCTATAATGAACTTGTTTGCCAGCATTTTGATCGTGGACCCCGCCCAATGCGAGCTGATATCCGTAAACTTCGAAGAGCCGCTGACTAGAGCATAGGCACTGTTACCTTTCCGCTTGAACGATACAACCGTCGAACCGTTGCTGGTCGAGAAGGTCGTTGGCACATATGACAGCTTGCCGGTTTGCGGATCCAGCCAGACAACTGCGCTGTTCGTTGCATTAATAGAAGTAGTCGATTCGAAGCTGCGTTTTACGTAACCGCCGAATTCAGGAATTGTTACCTGATTATTTCCATTCACAACGGATGCTTCGAACACAACAGGTGTCGACAACAATGATGCCCCTGCCTTGCTGATCGCCGAGGTTAAAGAGCTGGTCATTGAAGTATTGCCTCTTTCCATCTCAACCAGCAAGTTCCCTGTTGTGTAGCTTGAACCAACTAAGGAAGCTAAATTTTTGAACACTAATGCATTTAATGGAATCTCATAGACAAGCGTCCCGTACTGCACGGCAAATGATGCGCTTGAACTTAAGCGATACGCACTTTCTAAAGCTGTGAGTGGAACAGCAACAATGCCTGCCCTCTCTGAGCTTGGAACTTCAAACACGACACGCAGATTGCTGATTCCGGCTCCCTTACCTGCTGTATAGGCTGTCGTCAGCTTATCTGCCGATACGGTATACCGTGAGGTGCTGTATCCCCCTGGAGAGATATCCGAGGTCGTTGTGGCCATAGAAGCCGTAAGTCCGATGCCGCCCCCATCTGCTTCCTCATAATTGCCTGGCAAAGAATCGATAAGAGTCGTTTGGTTCGCTACAGTAACATTCGTGAAGCTATCAATGATACTGCCGTCTGTGGTACGTAAGCTATTTGATGATGTTGCATAATAAGTAATGGTAACTGCATCGCCCACACTAGGCGCTCTTGATAGGGTCAATACAACCGTATTGCCGCTAATCGTTACATTGGTCGCCGGGTCGGACGAATTATCTACTTTAACAGCGAAATAAGCGGATGAAGGAACATAAGACGTGTTGAGTGTTTTCCAGAAGGACAAAGTCAGCTTGGTTCCTTTTGCAACTGCTCCATATAATCCATTATCCGTAATTGGCGCATTCGCTACTGATGCCAATACATTGCTGAACGCAGCCGCCTCATTACCTGCTAAATCGACTAAAGACGTATATAACTTCGAGTAGGAAACTCTAACTGTCGAACCTGATGAAATTTCAGGGCTTACCGTCAGGAATACCTGAGCACCCGAAACCGATACTTGCGTTACGTTACGAACTGAATTATTAACAACAACACTGTATTGTCCAGTTGATGGCCTTCTGGAGGAATCCAGCGTTTTATTGTAAGTAATGATAATAGATGATCCATAAGCTTCAATCGATTGATAAGCTGGTACCGATGTATCAACCGAATTTGTAAGAGAATAGCCGCTGAAGTTGTTTACTTTATTACCTGACGGATCCTGCACCGGATAAGAACCAGCTGTATACGATACACTCACATAGGAACCGGAATCAATCGAGGCATTAATAGCGATAATCACTTTGTTGCCTGAACTGTATACAGAAGTTGGCGTGTAGTAACTGCCCCCAACGTAGACACTGAACTGCGAATAGGCGTAACTGCTGAGCGCAGCCAGATTTTCCGAGAAGATCAAGGTCACGATACCGCCTGCAGCCGTACCACCGGTCAAATAAGGCTTAGTGACATCCACTGCCGTTGTAACCGTCTGCGAAGATAGACTCAAAGCTTGATTACCTGAGAGGTCACGAATACCCAAAGTTGCTGTGGATGGCTTCGTGTAGGAAAGCTTCACCTGCTGTCCATCTACAATGGTACTAGACACGGATAACGTAACTGTGGATCCAGATACCGAAATCCCATTAACGGAGCGGTAAGCCCCATCCACTGTAATATAGAAGCTGCCTGCCGTTGGAATCGAATTCTCCATAAGGCCCTCATTATAGGTCATCACAATGGTTGACCCATTGGCTTCGAGCTTCGAGACAGTCGGAGCCGCTGTATCGCCGCCAAGAGTCTTGAATGTCCATTGATACTCATTCTGAATCCCGTTAAAAGCATTTCCCGCGAGATCTGTCACGGCGTTCGGATCGATAACCGCATAATATACGACATTTGCCTGCAGCTCTTGATTCGGCGAAATGATCAGCTTCTTGTTATTTTGCGGATCAACACTTACCGATGTTCCGATCTGCTGAGGATTGCAAATACCACTTGTGCTGCTCACACATTGAAGGGTAATCTGCCCGCTGCCAGGTTGAACAGCTTCGCTGAACGTAGCCGATAACGTCGCTTTCGTATCAACTGAAATGGCATTATTAGCAGGAGAAGTCGCCGCCAAGGTCGGCTTCACATTATCTTGCGTAACCGTGAATCTCCAGCTTGATGAGCTTGTTAATCCGTCAAAATACAATCCTACCCCGTCTTTAAAAGCATGGCTGCCAAATGTCACATAATAAGCTGTATTATTAACAAAAGCTTTAGCGGATTCGCTGCCATAGCTGCTTGTCGCATCAATCGTAATCGTATCTGTGCCGCCGCCGGACACCCGGCCTGATGTAACCGGGATGGAGCGGAACAAGGTGCCGCTTGTAACCGTGCGAATCTCAATCGTTCCGCTGTCTTGGAATACAGGTTCTGTGAACGTTAAGACAAGCTTGCCCGTTGTTGCCGTCAGAATTCCGCCAGCTAATGGCGATAGAGTCTGAAGTGTAGGTTTTGTCGTATCATTGCCATACCCAGTTGTAAAACTCCATGCCGAAGCATTCGAAATACCTGGGAACAGATAATTGTTGCCGGAGTCGGTCTCAATGAACGCTCCCGCGTCTACTAATACATAATAAGAGGTATTGGCGCTAAATCTCGGGCTGGATGGCAGCGTAATCGTTGCCGTTGCCCCTGTAAACACGACTTGAGAAGAGCTTGTTTTGATTTTGGCAAAAGTCGTATTGGTCTTGAACTCTTTAATCTCAATATATTTCTCCGTACCCGCCATCACATTATGGTCGAAGGCCATGGTCAGCTTATCCGTCAACACAGATACAGAAGTGGCGTTATCAGCCGGTGTAATGGAGACGATATTAAGCGGGGCTACATCCGTATGGAAGCTCCAGCTTATGTAGGATGCTCCTCCCGTCTCTAGCGCATTGCCAGCACCATCCTGAAAAGCTGTTCGAGGAATCATAACCGTGTAATCCGCATTAGAGTCCAAAGAAGCAGCTGGCGTAATCGTAATCTTATTCGTACCGCTGCCTTGCACCATACTTGAGGTTACGGGAATATTTTTAGTATCCGCAGGACTGCTTAAAGTCACACTGCCACTAGTCGCGTAGACCGGTTCGCTGAATTGAAGAATGACCTTACTATCTACGGACACTTGAGTCTCACCTGAATCTGGTGACTTATTCGTAATCGAAGGAGCTGTCGTATCCACAACCGCCGCAGTCCTGAAATTCCAGGCGGCAGCACTGGATATTCCCGCATAATAAGCACCGTTAGACACATTGGCGAAAGCACCGTAATCAATCAGTACATAATAATCCGTATTCACATTCAGATCGGCATCAGGATTAATAGTAACTACTCTGCTTGTCGCATCGAGTCTGATTTTGCCGGAGTTCATTGGGATACTTTCGACAATATTACTGGTGTTATAGTTATAAATCGTAATGGTGGCCGAATCGGACCCCCTTGTTACAGCTTCATCAAACGTTAGTGTCAAATCACTCGTAGGCGTGATCCCCGTTGCGTTATCCGCTGGGCTCATGCCCACAACTACAGGTCCACTTGAGGCAGCATGAACGGTAGTCGTATCCCCCGCCCATCCAGATAGGCTTATTTGAAGCATCAATAATACAGCTATCAAGAAACTAATTCGGCTATGTACTTTCATTCCCCACAATCACTCCCCAGCTAAATACACTTGTACCCTATTTGTCGGCAAATCGACTTGAAAAATTTAGGCTAACTAGGTATTAGTCGAAGTTCGAAGAGAAAAGGTTGCATCAGAAAACGACAAAAAAGCCCCGAATCCAAAAATTCAGGGCTTTCTATATTTATTTATAAATTAAGCAAGTGCGTCTGCTTTAAGCTTCTCAGCTTTGTCTACGCGCTCCCAAGGAAGATCCACATCTGTACGGCCGAAGTGACCATAAGCAGCTGTTTGAGCGTAGATTGGACGGCGAAGGTCCAGCATTTTGATAATGCCAGCAGGACGAAGATCAAAGTTGTTTTTAACGACTTCAACTAGAACTTCTTCCGATACTTTGCCAGTGCCGTAAGTGTCAACGTTGATCGATACCGGCTGTGCTACACCAATCGCGTAAGCCAATTGGATTTCACATTTTTCAGCCAGACCTGCAGCAACGATGTTTTTCGCTACATAGCGAGCTGCATAAGCTGCGGAACGGTCAACCTTCGTTGGATCCTTACCGGAGAATGCACCGCCGCCATGACGAGCATAACCTCCGTAAGTATCAACGATGATTTTGCGGCCAGTCAGACCAGCATCACCTTGAGGACCGCCAATTACGAAACGACCTGTAGGGTTGATGAAGTATTTCGTTTGCTCATCCAGCCACTCAACAGGAACAACCGGTTTGATAACATGCTCAAGAATGTCCGCTTGGATTTGCTCCAGGGAAATTTCTTCTGCGTGTTGAGTCGATACGACAATCGTGTCTACGCGAACTGGTTTGCCATCCACGTACTCGATTGTAACTTGCGTTTTACCGTCCGGACGCAGGTAGCCCAGCGTGTCGTTCTTACGAACTTCGGAAAGGCGGCGAGCAATACGATGCGACAATGCGATTGGCAAAGGCATCAGCTCAGGAGTTTCGTTCGTTGCAAAACCAAACATCAGACCTTGGTCACCAGCACCGATGTCTTCGTTTTCTTTTTGAACGTCTTTCCCATCGCGGCTCTCAAGCGCAGCGTTAACCCCTTGCGCGATATCCGCGGATTGTTCGTTAAGCGATGTAAGCACAGCACAAGTGCTGGAGTCAAAACCGTATTTTGCACGCGTATAACCAATTTCTTTAATTGTACGGCGAGCAATTGCGGAAATATCGACATAATCAGCACGGGAGCTGATTTCTCCAATAACAAGTACAAGACCAGTTGCAACCGAAACTTCGCAAGCTACGCGAGCGTAAGGGTCCGCTTCCAGAAACGCATCCAGAACAGCATCCGAGATTTGGTCACAAATCTTATCCGGGTGGCCTTCTGTTACTGATTCCGATGTAAACAAGTGACGACCTTTAACAGACATCCGTATCAACCTCCTACAGCTAGTATGAAATAAGTGCAGACATTCTACACAAAAAATGAACCTTTCCCCGAAGGAAAAGGTTGTTAGACAACTCTCTAAAACAGTATAATACCGAAAATGTCGCTTGGTGTCAACGATTACCAATATTTGATAAAATTTTAGGGAGTATATTTTTTCTCTTTACTCAACCTAAATTTCATCCTCAAAACGTAAGCTTAGCCTTCTAATAAAGGCTTAAGCATTAAGCTTAAGTATATCCGTTTAGTACTTTTTCCGCTTGAGCAACAAGACGTTGTGTTATGCTGCCGCCGATCGAACCAACATCACGGCTCGTTACTTCTCTCCATTGAATATGAGTTCCACCGCTTACCCCGCCTAGTTCATCGCCAAATTCCGTATCTGCACCAGTACTCACTCCGTGTGATGCAAACAAGCCAAGCTCAGCAGCAATCTCATACTTCATTTGGTTCAGCGCAGCTTTACAATCTGGAACAACCACTTTGTTGGAACGACTCATAATAAGAACACCTCCATATGAATTTAGGAACGTGGCTTTATTGTGTGTCCTTCCGAGCAGTTTGAAGCGTATAACCTATTGTCAGTCCGGGCAAAATGTTCTATAACACCCATTGCCTTCGTTTATTGAATAACGTAGCTGCCTCGAACAAGCAGGGTTAAGGACTTCGTATAGCCTGGTGCTGTTGTAACTCCACGCCCCGCACGCGGGAATAACATATGATGGTTGGCAATGATCGCTTTGCCATTCGTTAAGTCTTTACCATCAGTCAGATCGGCAATGCCATTCGCATCCGTACTATAGACAACGGCTTTGCCTGCGCGTACAACGACCTCTGTGCCTTCATTGGCGATGAGGACTTTACCTGCTGGTACTGCTACAACTTCCAGCTTGGCGCTTGTACCACCTGTCTCAGGCTGCGTTGTTCCTCCACCTGTTCCAGAACCGGCTTTCGCAATTTGTTCATCTACATAGCTCTTCGTTACCACCGGGTCGTCTACAGAGCCGGGTACCGTTGCATTTGATTCCGCCTCAAGGGTTGTCGGCCAGTTAACCCCAGCAATAAGGCCTGCTCCTACTAGAACAACTGCCAACACAATCCGTAGTGCATACTTCTTCAATTTCGACAAACTCCTTTCTTACGCAATTACGCAAACAAATCTAGTATCTCTTAATAAGATACTAGATTTGGATGGGATTAACCAGTTATTTCTTACTTTAAAATTTACTCATAAACCAGATTAGTTGTTCGGTTCATCTAACCAGTTATAAGAAGGGGCAAATTTCACATCTTTGGAGAACAGCTTCTTCTTGTTGCCATTAAACACTTCATAAACATTTAATGTATAGCTGCTCCAGTATTTGTTTTCAGTTTGTTTTTGAGTAATTTCATTCATGTTATTGCCGACTTTCCATTGTAGGCTATTATCTGCTTGACTTTCGAGACTTACATTTTGGGTCCATAATACGTCGCCAGTTGGCTCGTATACCATTTCAAATTGCAGCTTGGATGGTGTAAATCCGTCATAGTTGTAATCACGGTTCACCGTGCTGGCCATGTTGATCACAACATTCAATTCATTTTGAACAAACACGCTAAATTGAGTGAGATCTACCGTGTATGGACCAACCTTTATATCTTTGTTGCTATTAGTAGTGGTTTCAGCTGGTAGTCCAAACAATACGCCACGGATGTAACCAGTAGGCGTTCCCGTTGTTCCTTTCAGCAAACCACTATCATCAATGGCTTCACCCATCAACAACTGCAGTCCATCGCGACTTACATTTGATGGAAGCTTGGTGTACACGATAACTTGTTCTTTATTACCTGGAGTGATTGTCGTAGCTGTTTTTACAAAGCTAGCATCATAATAATTGCCGTTTGCCGATTTGAAATATCCCGTCCATTGCGGCATAGTTTTGCTTCTGGATTGGTTGTTCGTAACATCGAGATAAACGGCATACAGATCATTTGTATCTCCACTGTACGTACGAACATCCGTAATTTTAACGCCCATTTCCGAACCAATCGATTTTTGTGTGTATACATTACCTGCTGCTACCGAATAAATAGATGTAACATCAGATTTTGTTACTTCTGCTACTTCTACCGTATCTTTATCGGATTTTTCATTTAGTTGTAGCTCAAACTTTTTCCAATTATAACTAGTTTGCAGCTTGCCGATGAAAGTTATTGTCGTAGTAGCACCTGGTGCGATACTGATATCACCGGCATTTTTAACTGTCTGGCTGGTCAATGTTATAGAGTCATCAAGAACCATTGTTCCTGTAAGATCAGGTAATGGCAGATATGTCGAACTGCTGTTCTTCACAGCAAGCTTTGCTACAACATTATCTTCATTATTCCAAGGCATGCGTTGTACGGATTGAAGTTCAACATTATAAGTACCATTGGCGTCCGTAAAGCTTTGTTTTGCTGTGCCAGTGCTTGTATTACCAACGGATACTGGTGTTACGAATGAAACTACCGGTAATTCTACTTGTGTATTTTCCGCTGCTGTTACCTTTTGGGTAACAATGAATTTCCACCCCGATGTCGATACGGTATTTGGAATAGAACCCGTCAATTCAATCGTATTAAGTACCGATGGTGCCAGAAGCAGATTTTGATCTGCTGTATCTTTCAAAGATAGTTTATATAAGCCTACTGCAGTCTTGATATAGTAATTATACTCTGGGAGATTAACACCAAACTGACTTGTATTCCGAGCAACATAAGTCAGGTTAACTGAATAATTATCCACAGTCTTACCCACTGTTGTCTTATTAACACGCATGTTCACGCTGGAACCGCCAATTTTAACAGCACGATAGCCGCCAGCCTTCACATCATTGGTGTAACCAGCAGGGAATGTGAATTGGCCGATTGTTTTCTCATATCCAGAAACAGAGAAATCAAATTTTACAAAGTTTAAAATAAGTTGATCCATCGTTACTTTAGAGCCTACTGCACTGTAGAAAGTAAGAGTTGTACTAGACTTTGGACTAACATTCTTTTTGTTAGCCTTGTCTAGCAGTGTCAGCGTGTACTTGGTGCCGCTCTTTGTCTTTAAACGTGCCCAGTAATCCACAAGATTAATAGGAGAGCTGCTGCCGTTATAAAATTCAAAAGTAAAGCTAGCCGTAGCACCGTCAACACTTGGGATTAAGCTGGCATCCGTCAGCTGTACATAGGAATTACCCGATATGTACACCTTCTTATTAACCGATGATGCCGTCGTCGCTGCTGCGAAGGATACCGGAATGGCACTAAGAAGCATCACAAAAGCAACGAAGAGAGATACGAGCATTGTCGATCGTTTAAAGCTTTTCCGCATTGTCACATTCACTCCGTATAATTAGATTTAATTAAATAGACGAGAATGGAATCCTATAAGTTTCGGCACTTTTCAAAAATGTTTCGCCCTCTTCACCCAGAATCCGCCTATATAGGTAACTATAACGTGTTTATATGAACTATGTATGAACGATTTCATAGAAAATAAAAAGAAAGCTGAGAGCAAGCTCTCAGCTTTCTAGTTTGTTCAGTAGAAACGATTAGTGAGCAGTGATCAGGATCACGCCAGCTTCGTCGTTTCCGTTGTAAGAAGTACCGCTACCTACTACAGTAACTTCGTATTTACCGGAAGCTGTGCCATAGTTATCAGCAGCAACCAGTACGTCTGTGAAGTTCGAAACTTCAACAGTTCCGTCAGTCTTCTTAATGAAGATTTGAGTAGCAGCTGTAGCTACAAACGGATTTGTAACGCCAGCAACTGTGAATTTCTTACCGCTAATATCAGTTACAGTTACGCCAGTAGCTTTAGCATTCACGATTGCTTTAGCATCGTATTTACCGTCGCCAGCGCCTGCGCCTGTAGCAGCGTCAGTCAAAGTAACCAGATCGTTGTCAGCGTAAGTTGCACCATAAGTAGTAGAATCTACGTTGAACGATTTTGTTTCACCATTAACATTCAGTTTAATAGTGTATACATTATCAGCAGCGTTAGTAGTTGTAGCAGTCATGGACTTGCTGATGAACAGACCTTGAGCTTGAGCCAATTGGTCTACAGAGCCACTACCCAGAACGATTACGTATTGAGCAACGCCAGTGTCGCTAGAGCGAACAGCAATCGAAGCACCTTTAGTTACGTCAGCAGCAGTACCTGCAGTTACTGTCGAGTCAGCTGGAGTAGTAGTGTTAACTCCCAGTTTCAGGTATACAGTGCTGCTATCCAGACGGTAAGTTGTGCCAGCAGTTACTTTAGAAGCATCAACTGCAGTTACAGCTGCACCAGTCAGGCCAGTAACAGTGTCAACTGTCAAAGTAGGGTCAACCACTTTGTCAGCTGCGCTAACGAGAGTCAGACGACCGTTGCTGTCAGTTTTCAGCGGTACCAAAGTATTTTTAGCATAGTCACCATCTTTAGTGAATGCAGTTACTTTAGTGTTGTCTTTCAACGAGTAGTAAACTACTTTGTTGTAGACTTTATCGGAAACCATGCCGTTGTCGATGATGGAGTACTTAGTTGTGTTGTCTACATCAAGGATTACAGCAAAGTTAGAAGCTGCAACAGCTGCAGTAGTGGAATAGAATACTACTTTGCCATCTTTGTTCAGGTTGAACGCATACTCAGTACCAATGTTGGATGCAGTCAGAGCTGAAACTTGAGTACCAGCTTGTGCGTAAGTTGTGCCGTTAACTGTGTAAGTTGCGTTACCTTTACCGTCATTACCTACACCTTGCAATTTGCCAGTTACAACGTTACGAGTCGCAACTACTTGCAGAGCCGTGTCACCGTTAACAACATAGTTAACGACGTCGTTTTCTTTCAGATCAGCCAGTTTAGCTGCTTTGCCGTCCAAAGTGATTGCAGTGTTAGCATCAACTTTAACAGAGTAGCCATCTTTACCGATGATTCTGCTGTATGTGGAGTAAGATACTACCTCTTTGAATACATTGTCAGATTTCCAGTTGCTTACGAGAATAGCTTGAACATCGCCTTTGCTATTCAACAGCAGCTGAGCATCTTGGTCATTAGTAAATGTATAAGGCAAAGCTTGCTCAACAGAGTTTACAAAGATTTTCACACCAGCAGTAGCTGTGTAAGAAGTAGCTCCGTTGTTCACTTTAAATGTAAGATCAGCAGGAATCGCAGGAGTTGCAGAAGCATTTCCAAGCGAAATTGTGTCTACATCAGTAGAAGCACTAACGATTTTCCCAGCATCTTGAACGTCAGTTACTGCGATTACTTCGCCATTTTTGTTTTTCAGGACGCTAACTGTATGGCCCAACAGCTCAGACAGTTTTTTGCCGCCAGTAACGAAGAAATCTTTAGCAGTTGCAACGCTTTTACCACCAAGGTTAATTTGGCCACTGGAGTTCAGTGCGCCAGCAGTCAATACATTAGCTGGTTCAAACGCGCCGAGTTTGCTGATGAACAGTTTAGCAGCGTCGCCTTTGCCGTCGCCATCAGTGTCAACCAACAGGTAACCCAGGTCGCCGTCAGCATTGTAAGATACCAGTTGTTTATCCAATGTGTTAGATGTCAGTTCAGCAACTACACCACGAGTAGCGTTGGTACCGTTAGCTGCATCAACACCGTCGAAGAGACCAACTTCGTCAGCTTGAAGCAACACGTTGTAAGGCCACGAGCCGGACAGGTATTTGTCTTGGTAACCAAGAGCACGAACCAGGATCGCTACAACTTCTTCAAACTTGATAGTGTCATTAGGACGGAATTTACCGTTGTAACCTTGGATGAAGCCTTTAGCAGCAGCTGCATTGATGTAACCTGTGTACCAAGCGCCTTTTTTAACGTCTTTGAATGCAGGAGCTGTGTTAGCCATCAAGTTTGCAGAGCTTTCGTTGCCAGTAGCAACGATAACGATTTTTGCCAGTTCAGCACGAGTAATCGTGTTGTCCGGTTTATAAGTACCATCTGCATAACCATTAACGATACCCAGTGCAGTGAGTTGCTCAACTGCGGATTGTACAGGTTTGCCCACTACATCAGATGGTGTAGCTGCAAACGCAGGAACTGCCAAAGCGGAAAGCATCGAGCCAGCAAGTGCTAGCGAAAGTAAACTTTTTTTCATAACCTTTTTTTCTCCTCCTCTAAATACCTTCGGTTGTTGAGAGTTTTGTGTAGATAATGAATTGCTCGTTTTTCTCATAGCCGATTCACCCCCTTCCCCGAGTTAAGAGCATTAAAATAATAATTTAATATAAATGATGTCTGCTTCCATGCTTCAACCCTATGTAAGAACATGTCGCAGAAACTCGTAAACCTACGAAAAAACCATATAAATATATTACTAGAGAAGACCTACCACTTTAACATTATACAATGGGCTATCCCTAGCGTAAAGAGGAAGTTGAGAATTCATTCCACTTCGGGAAAGAATAGTAGTCCCAAGGTACTACATGCCTCGCTGTTTGCAATGTCATGTAATTAAACGCACAGCAGTTCAAAAAGTTGCGCTCAGACCAGAAAAAGATCTAATTTTTTTTTTCGATTCGGTTGTTTATGTATTACTACCCTTCTCTAGGAGTATGTTATCAGTATAGCTTGGCCTATTAATCTCGTCGATGCTAAAGATTTTCCATGGATAAACTTACTTTGGATATTAATAGAAAGAAAAATAGAGCAGTTCGGCCAAGAGCCGAGCTGCTCTACCCCTTAATTCGCGTATATTGCCGGTAATGTCTTGTTGCTTGCCATTACTTTAGCCATAATGATCGCTGCATCGCTTCTTAGCAGTCTCGCTCTAGGCTCAAACACATATCCAGCTTTCTTATCGTTAGGATTGATCATGGAGCCTTGGATAAAGCCCTTTTTCTGAATCGCCAGAATAGATGGAATTGCATAGAAGTCTGCGTTTCCTGAGTCTTTGAAAGCTTTATCTAGAGCTGCTTTTGCCTTGGTAGAACTCGTCTCTAGTTTTAAATTGAGTGCCTTAGCCAGAATAACTGTAGCGTCCTGACGTGTCAAACTTGAATTAGGTTGGAAGCTCCTTGGCTGAGTACCTCGGACAATGCCTGCCCTTGCAGCTGTCTCGATGTATCGGTAGTCATAAAGTGCATTAGTATTAATAATGGTTTCTCTATTAACATCCGCGAAATGAAGCTCTCCTTCATAATTAAGAGGAATATTCAGAGCCTTAACAATCATTCGAGCGAATTCGCCACGATTTACATATTGGTCAGCACCAAAAATACCTGTAGGATCTACTGCATTCATGACGCCTTTAGCAAAAATAGCCTCCATTGCTTCACGGGCATAAGAGTGATCATTAATATCGTTATAACCATATGTCAACTTGCCAACTACATAGTAACCAAACTTCACAAACGGAACTTTAATCGTATGTTTCTTTTCATCAACCGTACCGCCCATGTTCTCCCAGATATTCGAGTAAGGATCGTAGCGGAACACTGTTACTACAGTACCGGCTCCTTGCGAGATACTTGGATCATAAGATAATGTTAACGCCCCGGCTTGTGAAGGAATAACCTCCCTGCCATTATTGTAACGTTTGAAGAATTGCTGATTTGAATCACCTTGAACAATAGCATATTGGTACGGATCAAGGCCTGTTGTTATTGGATCATATGCCTTCGTGACATCATCATCGGCCTGACCGCCATCAATCCAGAAGAGCGAACTTACTTTAATAAAACGATTGGTAAAGAAGTCATCTAAATACAACTTCCCTGTTCTATTTTCTGTCCAGTAATTTGCAGGTTGCGTTCTAAACTCATAACGATTCAGCACACCATCTACTGGATTTGCGATACCAAACAACAGCTGGTTACCGCTATAAATCTGACTTGCATTATTTGTAGTCGAGTTATAAGTCGGACGTACCAGCTTCGTACTTTTCGGGAAAGTAAGTGATAGCGTACCATCAAACACCTTGTGTGAGCTTGCCATCGTCTCAGTATATTGCGCTCCCGGAATGTTAGCCGGTTCGTAGTTGACACTCAACTCATCAGTTAATTTATCTTTGCCTCTTGTAATTACAATAGGGATATCAGTTACCTTGTTTGCCTTCAAGCCTGTCACTCGCACTTTGTAAGCTTCCATAGGAACTGGAGTAACGGGATTCAGGCTATAATCCAGATAAGTTACCTTCTTAGCTAGAATCTTATTGATTGTCATTGAATCAGCGCCTGGGGAAGTAATAATGACATCCACATAATTCTGATTCAAATTTCGTTCTTCTGTTACTGGAGCAAGTACTGTGTAAGGAATCGCGATTGGATTAACCTCAAGACGGAAAGTAGCGCGAGGACCGGCCTCACCGCTGTTAAATACCGTCATCACATATACCTGAGAACTTCCATCTTCCGGAATAGCTTGGTTATCCATAATGAAATAAAAATATTGTTTTTCCAGATCGTAATATACTTTGAAATTCCCATCAACTGATTGCCCTGGGTTTATGGCAGCGTAACGTTGGCCATTACGAGTTGGCGTGAATTCTTTTGTTAAATCCCACTTGATTGATTCTTTAAAGTTTGGTGAATCAATCTGCAATATATAATTTTTGAGCATGTTTTCCGTGCCGTTGCCATTGATGTCATCAAGCCTATCCTCCAAAGTAGCAGGATCCTGGCCAAGATCTATAAAATCAAACGTTCCGTATACATCCATTAGGACTTCTTTGGTTGAATAGATGCTGGATACATTCGTGAAATTCGGATCATTAGCCCTTGGCGAATCCAGGTTTGCAGTATATGGATATACTCCGTCTGTATCTGGCGCTGGAATTGTAGGCAAGTTCTCCGGAATAATATTGAACTTTATTGTGTTCTCATAATTATTCTTAGCCGTTTTAAATACAATTTTAATTGTATTTTCACCCGTCTTATTCAATACGCCATACGCAATATCTCTCGCTGTAGGTGAAGTAGAACTAGAATTACTCTTAGTCTGATCGATAATGAATCGAGTCGCTGTATCATACTGCGGATCAGGATCAGGCTGTAAAGGAATTTCTACATTATTCAAGTAGAAGAATACCGTCTGCGTTCTCTTATTCCCATCTTTCTGATATACAAGTTCATCCTCATTAGCAACATTAACGAACTGTCCCTTTATTTCGGACAATGCGCCAAACAAGAACTCCCTCCCCGCATCCGGTTGCATCGTTGTATCATACTTGATTGACATCCCGTCAAACAAACCATCATACTTCACATTTGGTCCATATAAGAGACGAATACTTGCTTCTTTCATCCCAGTTGTGTTGCTTTGCAGCTTAAAATACAACTTTTGCGTTCCTGCTGTAGGCAGCTTGGATATCTCCATAAATACTCGCAAGAATGGCTGAGAAACACCATTAACAGTACGATAAACGATTTGAGTAGGATCGAGTTGCTTATAAGAAATATCAGGTGCAGATACAGCATTAGAATCAGTGCTATCATTTAGCGTCTTACCAGAACTATTCGCCAGCTTCATAATATTCTTATAACCACCAACAATCGATGTATAGTTGCCAATCAACACTTCGACACCTAATGGCAAAGAATAAATATCTGCATTCTCAATATCCGTTCCATCCAAAACTTCTAGCTGCGATGAGGAATTACTCATTGCTGCAGTGTAACCATTCAGATAATTCACATCATAGATAAATGGCAACGTATTATCATGAAGCGTAAAAGATACAGTACTGGATTGCTGGGACTGTTCATCTACAACGTTATACCCTTGCAGCTTAAAGCTATATCTCGTCTCATACTGAAGATCCGTTGTGGTGATTGGTGCAACTACTCCTAAATCAACCTCAAACCCTACTGTAACAAACTTAGTAGATGGAGTAACTGTATTGATATCTGGGAGTACTGTAATATTATCTTGAGTAAACGGAACTTCTGCTTTCCATTGCGGAAGTAGTTTAAAACGTGATGCCAAGTCATTTTTACTAGTCACGTCTGGCGTATAAACTCCTGCTGTACTTGTGCTTTTAATTGGAATAATGGCTTTACCCGAAAGCGATAGCTTATTACCTTGTTTAGCTGATAGGTCGGAGCCTTTTTCCAAATCAACTGATGATACCTGATCACTTAAGCTCAAGTCATAGAATGTAACAGAACCATTATAAAAAGCGATCTCTCTAGTTGTCTCAACCACTTGAGTGTTGTTCGCTACTTGAATAGTTACAATATTTTTACCAGCCTTGATATTGAGCGGCGATGCAACGAAACTATAATCGCCTGCATCAGAAACCCTATACTCAAAGCTTTTACCATTCAAAACAACAGTTACTTTCGTTGCATTAGGTGCTTTACCACTAATGGAGATGTCTTCATTGGTTTTGCCGTCAGACAAATTGGATTGTAAAACCGTAGTCTGATCTTCTAAAATACTGTAACTAGTTCCTCGGATAGATGCTACCAAATCATAAAGCATTGGACTATTGCGGTATTCAATATAGATTGATTCTGATACCGTCGAAGATCCATAGATGCCTTTAAAAGTGATTTTATTAATGCCTGGATAAAGCTCTACATTGTTCACTGAAATGTTATTCCCACTTAGTGAAATATTCGCTGTTTGATTCTCAATCTTATTTCCCGGGAGCTCGGTTCCATTGCTATTCACATTATAGACACTATAACTGATTGAGTTCCCTACAACATTATTAATTGTACCATTGAGTGTTACACGCTGGTCGGTTGTAATACGAGCATTTTTTAGTTCGTACTTCTCATTATTAAACAAGAAGTAATTACCTGCTGCAGAAGCCTTGTGAGGTGTACTAAACGGTGGCAGCAGCGTAATTAGAAGCGCCAGTGATAGCACGAGTGATATAAGCTTTTTCAAAACGATGATCCTCCTTTATGTTATGGCAATTTGCATGAATGAAGTGAGTAACAATCGACTAGTCCAACTGGGTGACATTGCAATTAGAGGTCGATTAATATGAGTCGCTATTGCTTCCTCCCTTGCTGTTCTCGGATCCAAGGATATGATGGATATTCATAGCCTGACATGAGAATAGTTCTGTAGTGTAGTTATCGGTTCGAAAAGCCTAAAATGTTAGGTTATTCGGCATATTGGAATTATAAAGAAATTTTAATGATAGGAGCTATTGAGCTCCCTCCTTACATTGGATTTACTCCACTAATTCGTCATTTACAGCAACTTCGAATTGTCTAGGCTGGATTTCATCCAGCGTTATTTTACTGAAATATGATTACTAGGAGCTTTAGCGCTCATTTTATTGGATCGAATCCAACGTAGGTAGGTCAGTAATGCCGAAGACGACGATATTGCTCGATGAAATCCAATCTAGCCCGAGGACAATCCATTGGGACGATTACTAAGAAATCAAACAAAAAAAAGGTTGTCCCAAAAGCAAACTTTCTGCCTTTCGGAACAACCTTTTTATATGAGCTATTATAAGATTTATTATTTCGAGCTTCTCGCGTCGACTTTCGAGCGAAGCACACGGTTTAATAAGTTAATAACCGGGCGGCGCGACTTGTCTACGATACCGATGAGTTCCGCACCGATCTGCAGGCTGAAGATCACCAGGCAGATGACGATGAACGTAATCCAGTTTGCAGCGGTTGATTGAACGACCGTGGATTGCAGGATTGCAAAGCCGCCGAACACTGCTGCCACTCCCCAGATAATCAGAACCGTACGACGGTGGCTGAAGCCAAGCTCTTGCAAGCAATGATGCAGATGTCCTTTGTCCGGTGCAAAGATCGGACGCTTGTTCACCAAACGGCGGATAATTGCGAAGAATGTATCGGACAGTGGTACACCAATGATAAGTAGCGGTGTTACGAACGATACGATCGTAATCTGCTTAAAGCTCGTCATCGAGAGCATCGCTAGGCAGAAGCCTAGGAACAAGGAGCCTGAATCACCCATAAAGATTTTGGCTGGATGGAAGTTGAAGTACAAGAATCCAACAATACCACCAAGCAGCAGAACGCTGAGCAGGATAATCGGTACATTGCCCATGATGATCGCCATCACAAGAATGGTACCAATCGCGATAGCGGATACACCGCCCGCCAGTCCGTCTAGTCCATCGATCAGGTTAATCGCATTCGTAACGCCCACGATCCAGAAAATCGTAAGCGGTATGGATACCCAAGCTTCAATCGGCTGCATCGTTGCTCCGAACGGTACGTTCAGAAGATCGATCTTCACGCCAAAGCCGAATACGACAACGCAAGCTGCTGCGATCTGAGCAACCAGCTTCACTTTTGCCGACAGCTCAAAGCGGTCATCGAAAGCGCCGATCAGAATAATAATCGTACCGCCAACCAGTACAGCACGGATCAGGTTGGTTCCCTCATGGTTCAGCAATCCATCCGGAATGAATGGCATGAGGATCAGGAATCCAATTGCAAAAGCAAGATAAATTCCGAGACCGCCCATCCGCGGCATAATCCGTGTATGCACTTTGCGATGGTTCGGTTTATCAATCGCTCCGACCTTGAAAGCGAATTTTTTAACAAGCGGTGTCATAACTAAAGCTATTATTAGAGATATGATAAATCCTAATGTGTAAAGTAAGCCTGCTGGCATATTGTGCAGCTCCCCTTTTTCTATCTACCGAAGTGAATTATACTCCGACAGTAGAAGAAACTCCAAATCCCGTTTTCACGTATTTTCAACGGTTTTGGGAGGTTATTACGTAGTAGAGCGTGGTTTCTTGACGTTTTCTTTATCACGAACCACTTTCACGACGAATTTCGGCAAAACCAACATTCTTGGCAGCCGTTTCGGCTCCTGTAATAACCGGTAAAACCACTCCAAACGCAGCTTCTGGAACAACATTGGCGCTCTCTTGAGCTTGCCTGCCACAATATCGAAGCTTCCTCCAACTCCCATAATAAAGGGTACGCCGAGCTGCTTCTTATATTTGGCAATCCAAGGCTCCTGTGTTTCCGCGCCTCTTGCCACGAACAGTAAATCAGGTGCTGCTTGCCGAATTTCTTCGATTACTTCAGCGTCTTGATCAGCGCCAAAATATCCATCGCGGTAGCCTACGATGCGAACCTGCGGATATTGCAGCTGTAATTTCTCTGCCGCCGCTTCAATCACTTCCTGCGACGTACCCAGCAAATAAGCTGTCCATTTCCGTTTTTCGCCCTCTTGCATAAGACGATGCAACAGGTCAAAGCCCGTTACGCGTTCTGTCACTGGCGTACCAACGAAATTGGCCGCCCATACGACTCCCGCACCGTCCGGTACGATAAGCTCGGCTTTTCTCATCATCTTGTAATAATCTTGGCTCTCTACCGCCGACATTATCATAATTGGATTAGCCGTAATGACATGCGTCTGGCGCTTATGCTCAATTGCTTCTGTTAGGTAGCTGACCGTTTCGTCCATGCTCATCTTGGAGAATGGAATTCCGTAAATCGGCACCGTTGGAACTTGTTTCGACAAGTGAAAATCACCTCGATATGATTTGACGCAATAACTGCGCAATTTGTTGCGCTGGCTGCTGCGATTGTTGTCTTAATCGTTCGATCGCTTCACGATGCTTCTCTTTCCAAGCCTCTGGATTATCAAGCAATACTTCCGCGCTGTCCGCGAATGCAACCGGATCAAGCTCCTCGGTTGTGCCAATTGCATCGAGCCCAAGCCGGTGAAGAAATTGATCGATCTTCGGATCGTACGATAAGCCAAGCATTGGGACCATTTGGTTCGCCGCATAGATCAGCGCGTGCAGGCGCATGCCGAACAGCGCATCACAGCGGCTTACCTCCAGCAGCATTTGCTGGGGGTCATCGCCTGGGGCAGCCAGCTCGGCCGTGCTTCCGCCGGACAGCCTGCCTGCGAGCCGTTCCATCACCAGCTTCGATGTTTCCGCATCGTCTGGCATATGGAACGGAAGGAACCGCAGCCGCACGGGGCGGCGGCTGGCAAGCTCGGCCAGCGCGTCTGCCGCGCGGCCAAGATCGGCCCCGTCCTTGCGCCAATGCCGCAAGGACACGCCTACCACGGGCACTGCCGCCGCAGCGACGGCGGCTTCCGCCCGCTCCACTGCTGCCGAGCCAGCCGGCAGCGGCAGCCCCATCACCGGATCGGGTACTACCTCGATCCGGCTGTGCGGTACCCCAATCCGCTTAAGAAGCTCAGCGGATTCGGCGTCCCGCACCGACACATACGCGCTCTTCCGCATTACACCGCGGATGAGCGGATCCATCCAGCGCCGGGTTACCGGCCCGATCCCTTGCGAATAAATAAACGTCGGCTTGCCAAGCAGCTGAGCAAGCTTGATGACTCCCGTGTAATACGGGATCGTCTTCGCGCTTGTTGCATCCTGCAGCAGGCTCCCGCCGCCGCTGATCAGTCCATCGCTTGTACGGAGCGCGTTCCACAGATCCTTCGGGTGCATCCTCCGGACTGCTTCTACGCCGTACATCTGGCTTGTCCAAGCCGGGTCAGCCGACAATACAACCGGCTGAATAGTAACACCAGCAGCCTCGCCTTGCTCGGCTAATGCCAGCAAGATCGAACGAAGCACCGCTTCATCGCCGCTGTTGCGAAATCCGTAATAACCGGAGATCACTATTCGGCGAGTTTTTTTATCAGTCCCGGTGACCATTTACGCCATACCCCTTCCAATACCAGCCACACACCAATCAAGATGATGCCGATAATCGCGCCAAGGCCAAGACCAAGGAATACGCGGATAATCGAGATGTAGAGCGGCGTATGAATGTGGGCGAATGTATCGACCATCGACAGCTGCCCAATTGACCCAACTATAATGAGTACCCACGCTGCACGATATCGAAGCGCGAGAAATAATCCAAGTAATAACAGTGGATGCGAAAGCATAAATTCCTTGCTCCGCGGACGAACGCCAAACGTTTGCTCCAGCCAATTACGGAACGTCAGCTCCAAGGAAGAAGCGGATCCTTCATTGCCAGTACGCGACAGATAATACATGCCTACAACCGCGATAACCACAAACGCCACAACCATAAACACCGTAATCGGCATACCAGCCACTTTACGCAGACGGCGAATCGGCGAACTGCCTGTGTACAGTAAGACATAAATAGCGGTCAGGCCAATTGGCGCCAAATGCAGCATGCTGACACCACGGAATTGCTGCAGCACCATGCTGTACGTAATATTGTTAAGCAGACCAAATACAAAAGGTACGGCCATCAGCGAGATAAGCGCTGTAACAATAAACCACGTGATTGCAAGTCCAAAGCGGCGTCCAACAGTCATGCCTTCGAATACCCATTTGCCTTCATCTGGAGTTGCAGCTCGTCCATTCCAGTCGGATCCGCCAACCGTCCGGCGGTTGCCATCCGTTCGAGAGTACACGCGGTTCATCACCCAAACAAGGGCAAGTGTAGGAGCACTAATTGCAGCCCCAAGCGCAAGCGCCTGCTCGGCAAGAGCACCATTCAGCTGGAACAGCCCCGCGCCGCCGATCAGTCCAAGGATAAACAGCAGGATCAGCGTACCTGGAATAAATACATTGATAAGCAAAGCGATCAAAGAAACCGCTCCTGCAGCTACAACCATCTTCAGCGGCTTCGCGTAAGAAGGATGCTTCACATCAAATGGCTGTGCCAAATTTGGCGCAAAGCCGGCATCGGTCAGTCTTTGCACAGCGCCGTCTTTCCCCTTCATCGTCAGGTACAAGTTATCGAGTCCGCTGACAACAGCCGATTTCTCCTGGCTTGTCTGCACGCTCGCATTCAGGAAGAACATCCGGATATTGCGGTCCTTCGCTGCAAGCAGGAAGCGGTCAGTCAGCACCTCAGGCGATTTTGCAATCGCATCATCAGCCGACAAAGAATAGAGACGTACGATATTATAGTTTGTAATAAATGCTAATTTATTTATGCCAAGCTGAGGTTTTTTCAAATTCTCAATGGTTGCCATGCCCATACCGTATTTGTTCAGGAGCTCTGCGAATGAATTTAAGCTTCTGAGCTCAAATTGATCCTTGTACCCCTTCACTTGTCCACCATCGAACAATACGCGGGTCACGCCAACCTCCTTCAGGCGGGCAAGCTGCGCATCTACCGCAGCCTCATCATAAGGCAGTACACGGTCAGAGAAGCGCGCTAAAATATGAAATCCTTTGTCATGCAAGGCTTGCAGCGTCATCGGATCAAAATCCATCGGCTGCAGCAGTACTTCCTGCAGAGGCATTTCAACTACCAGGCCATTGCGGCCATCGAATGTCCATGGGCGGTATACCACCCCTGCATGATCCAATGCCTGACGTACAATTGGTCCGATCTGCTCTTCCTCTTGCGTACCGCTGAAGAGAATGTAGGTAAAGTTCTGACCCACAGGCTCCAGCTTGCTTTGAAGCAGAGCTACATCCTTCGAATTGTAATATTTCAGACGACCCGACGCGGAGAGCTCTTTGAGCGAGCTCTCATACAGCGACATCGTCGTAATGCCAACGTCTTTCATTTTGTCCAGTTGCTCGTCAATAAACTGCGCCGGACGGGCTTGATATTCCGAAATATCAACCAAATCGCGATAGTCAAAAATATACTCTACCGACTTGGACGATGCTTCCATATCCATTCGATTCATACCAAGCGGCAGTGCGGCAATTACGCCAATAATGGCAATAATCCACACTAAGAGCTTCGCTTTACGGTTCCATTGCTGCCAACGTTGAAGCACAATAATCCTCCGTTCAACTCTTTTGCGAGTTTACTCTCTAATTATGCCTTGCTATCAACCCGCTCCATCACTGCTCCACGCAGTTTGTTCAGGGCATCAGCGGCATCTTCTGTTGATTGTCCACGAACGGCAAAATACACTTTTATCTTAGGTTCTGTGCCTGATGGGCGAAGACAGAACCACGATCCATCAGCGAGCATATATTTCAGTACATTTTCAGGACGAAGACCATCAAGGCCGCCAAGGTAGTCAAGAACACGCTCTACCTTCACGCCGTTGATTTGTACAGGCGGGTTATCGCGCCAGTCGTTCATAATGCCAGCAATCTGCTGTACGCCGTCAAGGCCTTTCAGCGTCCGGGACTCAAGCCCTTCCAAATAGAAGCCATGCTTCGCATACAGTTCAAGCAGTACATCATACAACGTTTTTCCTTGACTGCTATAGTATGCCGCTGCTTCACAAATCAATAACGATGCGACTACCGCATCTTTGTCACGTGCGTAATCACCAGTCAAGTAACCGTAGCTCTCTTCATAGCCAAACAGGAAGGTATGCTCGCCTGTTTGCTCGTAAGACGTCATTTTCTCACCAATATATTTGAAGCCCGTCAATGTATTCTCAACGGCTACACCGTAAGAACGAGCGATATCGGCACCCATCTCGCTGGTAACGATCGTCTTGATCACGATTCCGTTAGCCGGCAGCTGGCCGCGCTCTTTCAATTGACTAAGCACATATTCGATCATCAGGGCACCCGATTGGTTGCCTGTCAGTACGACATATTCGCCATTGTTGTTTTTCACAACCGCACCCATTCGGTCTGCATCAGGGTCTGTACCCATAATAATGTCAGCATCAATCTCTTGCGCAAGCTTAATGGCCAGAGTGAAAGCTTCACGTTCTTCCGGGTTCGGCGATTTGACCGTGCTGAAATAGCCGTCAGGCGCCTCCTGCTCGGCAACAATATGAACATTGCTGAAGCCTGCTTTGCGCAGCACTTCACGAACCGGCAAATTACCGGAGCCATGCAGCGGTGTAAAAACAACTTTAAACTTTTCTCCAAGACCACCTTGCAGCAGTTCTTTATTCAAGCTTTGTGCAACTACCGTATCTGTGTACTTCTCGTCTGCTTCGGCCTCAAGCCATACAAGAAGGCCTTTCGCTTCTGCATCTTCACGGCTCATTCTCTTAATTTGATCAAAACCAGTCACTTCGCCAATCGAAGCAATTACCTGCTCAGCATCCTCGGGAATCAGCTGACAGCCATCCGAGCCATAAGCCTTATAGCCGTTGTACTCTGGCGGGTTATGACTTGCTGTAATAACGATACCTGTAGCGCAGCCAAGCGAACGTACCGCATAGGACAGCTGTGGTGTTGGTCTAAGCGACGAGAACAAGTAAGTCTTCACGCCATTAGCCGCAAGGACAAGTGCGGAATCAAGAGCAAACTCAGGGGAATTATTACGCGAGTCATGAGCAATAACAGCCGATGGCTGGCCTTCTGTACGAGTGAGCAGCCAGTTCGCGAGCCCTTGTGTTGCTTTACCAACTGTATACGCGTTAAGACGGTTTGTACCTGCGCCCATAACACCGCGGAGACCGCCAGTCCCAAATTCAAGATCGCGATAGAAGCGGTCCGTAATTTCTTTCTCTTGTCCATCAATGCCGCGAAGTTCTTCCTTCGTAGCCTCATCAATCAGTTGATCATTAAGCCATGCTTGGTAACGTTCAATTGCCTTTTCATTTTGGTTCAAGTAGCTTCACTCCTTTTATTTGTTTCTCTATTCTTACATTAGATAATTAAGGCTGTATTAAGATCTCTCGGACAACGCAAACATAAGCTCGCCTTCTGCAACCACTTGGCCATCCACTGTAGCTGTCGCTTTCCCTTTGCCGATTGGCCCTTTCAGACGTGTAATTTCCACTTCAAGCGTGAGCGTGTCGCCAGGCTTCACTTGACCGCGGAAACGGAATCCATCAATCCCTGCAAAAAATCCAAGCTTGCCGCGGTTAGCTTCAACCATCAGCATAGCAACGGAGCCTACTTGCGCGAGCGCCTCAACAATAAGCACACCCGGCATTACCGGATACCCTGGAAAATGTCCTACAAAATAGGGTTCGTTCATCGTTACGTTTTTGATGCCCACTGCGCGGACACCTGGCTCAACCTCCGTAATGCGGTCAACGAGCAGAAATGGCGGGCGATGTGGGATAATTTCTTGAATTTGATTAATATCTAGCATGTTTATTTTCTCCTTTCGATGTTAACAGGTATAAAAAAGCTTAATTTTACTGAAACTGATAATATCCTTCAGCAAACTGCAGGTTGTGAAGGTTAAGATAAGGGGGCTTGACTGCGGATTACGATAAATCCGCAGGCCAAGCCTCTTTGTGTGCCTACTATTCCGGTCCGATCGTCTTGTTCTGCCCTGGGCCCGACTTGTTCAGCGCCTGGAACAGAATGATGTACACAATTGCTGTCAGGAACGAAAAGGCAATTACAGCCCACAAATAATTCGCAGCAAACGGTGCTTCAAGAAACACAAACATGATACCTACGTAAAACAGCACAGTTGTCAGCTTGCCCATCCAATTCGCCGGCACGGTCTTTTTTCCTTTAAAGTGAAAAATCATGCCTCCGGCTATCATTCCCAAATCGCGCAAAAAGATCGCTGCCGCTGCGACCCATGAGATATGGCCCGCCAGAAGAAGCGATAATATAACGGTAATGAACATCAGCTTATCCGCAAGCGGATCAAGCATCTGCCCAACCGTCGTCACTTGCCCGGTGCGCCGGGCAATATACCCGTCGAGTATATCTGTGAGGCCTGCTGCCACGACTACCAGAAAAGCATAAATCATGTGTCCCTGCGCAAAAATCGCGACGTAGACAGGTATCATCGCAAAACGCAGCGAGGTTAAAAAATTCGGCAGATTCAAACGCGCACGCCCCTCTACCTTTATCCATTTCTTCTACACAAGGTTCCCAATCATTATACAACTACCATATGAAAATGAAAACAGCACCCATTACGTGCCAAAAGGGCTGCCCCAATAGTCACTATACCGTGATGACTTCGGAGGGCAGCCCTTCATTATTTATTCTACGTATCAGAAAATACAAGATCGTACATGTGCTGCCAGGTCGACCACTGGAACACTTCACTGCCCGGCTGCTTGCCTACGACAACATACCCGACATATAAACCGGTGATGAGCATGATGACCATAATGACCGGTACAATACTCTTGCGCAGGATCCACAATGTGATCCGCGCACCCTTGGAACGCTGCTGCTTTTCGGAATTGTCGCTGCTGCTGGTCTTAACTTTTTCCTCCGCAAGCGGTTTTTCCTGATTTTTCGGCGCGCTCCGCGATAGAACCGCCCGTTCATCCGACATACTCTCACCCTATCTATTTGCGCAGGCTGTTGGCTAACCCCATCATTGTATCACTGGACGTTAAAGCTCTAGCTGCCAGCTGGTAAGCACGCTGCACATTAATCAGCTCCGTCATCTCATCGCCTAGGTTTACATTTGACTGCTCCAAGGCGCCTTGACGAAGCGCAATACCATTGTCGCCGCTTGGCGTAACGTTCTGCAGAACATCTGCTACATTAATACCATCGGCAATCTCATATAAGTTATCCGCTACAAGCGTTAGCGCTGAAGGACGGGTTGCTTGAACCAGCTTAATCGAGCCAAGTTCAATGGTGCTGCCGTCTTTCGCTACGCCTTGAGCGGTACCGTCAGGATTAACCCGAAGCTGGTAACCATTCGGCAATACAAGCGGACCTTCACCCGCTGCGGTGCTCGCCATAACAGGATAGCCTTCAGCTGTTGCCAAAATCGTATCACCGTTTGCATCCACCGTCAACTGCAGCGAACCACTGCGCGTATAGGCACGGTCGCCGTCACCGTTAACCATGACTTCGAACAGGGCATCTCCTTCAATTGCAAGATCCGTATCCTTATCCGTTGTCTTAATCGTACCTTGCTGCAAATTCGGCTGAATCATCGACAGTCTTGATCCCCAGCCCTGATTAAAGTTAAGTGATGTCAGTCTTCCCGGCTGATTAAACTCTTCCGGCTGCCTTCTCGTGTTATTGAGCAAATCCTCGAAGGTAGCTTCTTTACGTTTATAGCCTACCGTATTCACATTCGCAATATTATCAGCCAGCATGTCCAATTTTTGCTGAAGAGCGTTCATCGATACACTGGCATTAATCATCGAGCTGTTCATAGTGTGCGCCTCCTGCTTTTATACACGGCCTACTTGGTTAACGGCTTTGTCCAAGCTTTCATCGTAGAACTGAATAACCTTCTGATTCGCTTCATAAGCGCGAAGTGCGGCCATCAAATCTACCGATGATTGTGCGGCGTCAACATTCGAACGCTCGACATAACCTTGACGCACCTCTACACGATCACCTGCTGCAACTTGCTGGGCATCAGCTTCGTCGCCAATCAGGCGGAATTTGCCGTCCCCTTCGCGGGCAAGTTCATTTGGATTATCGATTCGAGTAAGCATCAGCTGTTTGCCTGTATCTGCTCCCGTGTTTGCATCCACAAAACGTTGATCGGCCGTTAGCGTTAAGCCATCTAGGCTCACGCCTGCTGGGAATTGAATCGGATTGCCGTCTGTACCAAGCACATTTGACCCATCTCCCGATACCAGGAAACCGTCTGAGGTCAATGTGAATGAACCACCACGTGTATAACGGACTTCACCGTCTGCATCCTGCAAAGTGAAGAACGCCTGCGGCTGGAAGGTCACTTCACCATCTGGCGATACGGATTTGCCGGAGGCATCAAAGGCCATCCCCGGCACTTCAATATTCGATACAAGAGCAAAGTCCGATGATTTGCCTGTCTGCATCAAATCGCCCTGCAGATGGATCGCAAGGCTTTCTTCGGCGAATACGCCGGTACTGATCTTCCCGATCTCTTTCTGCTGCTTCTCATCTACGCCAGTCAGGGACAACAGCATTTCCGGAAATGAACGAGTGACCGCATAAGTCTGTTTATAACCCGGTGTATTAATATTGGTAATATTATTCGTTATCGTATCATGTCTGCGCTGCTGTGCTGTTATGCCTGCTGCAGCCGTATAAAGACCTCTTAACATGTGGCGCCTCCTCGGCTGGTACGCTTACGAAGCCGTTTCATTAATTTCTTCTTATTATAATATCGGCAACGTCAGCAACCACCGTTATAGATACCTCCTGCGACCTTCGACCCAATTTATGCCTCGGCGCGCTCCCCACAGCGCCCTACCCGCATGAAAACCCCTATCGAAGCCTTTCGAAGATGAAGGGCCTCGGTTAGAGGTAGGTTTATCGCTAACCTCGGCTTTTTTTGCCGAGCTTGTCCAAGTTATCAAGCAAAATGCCTGTTCCCTTAACAACGCAATGCATCGGATCTTCTGCAATAAGAACAGGTACTTTCAGCTCGTCCGCAAGAAGAGCATCCAGTCCATCAAGCAATGCGCCTCCGCCAGTCAGAATAACGCCCCGGTCGATAATATCAGATGATAATTCAGGCGGTGTGCGCTCGAGCACCATCTTAGCAGCTGCAACAATGGACATCACCTGATCCCAAAGCGCTTCTCGCACTTCTTCGGAACGGATTGTAAGCGTAAGCGGCAGGCCCGACACCATATCACGGCCGCGAATATCAATCTCTTCATGCCGTCCTTCCGCATACACGGTACCGATCTTGATCTTAATCTCTTCGCTTGTCCGCTCGCCAATCAAGAGGCGGTACTTATCTTTGATATATTTCATAATAGCCGCGTCGAACTTGTCCCCCGCGACTTTAATCGAAGAAGAGGTCACGACATCGCCCATGGACAGCACTGCAACGTCTGTCGTACCCCCGCCGATATCCACAACCATGTTACCGCTAGGCTGGAATATATCCATTCCAGCCCCAATAGCGGCAGCCTTCGGTTCATCTTCCAGAAACACTTCCTTCGCACCGCTCCGTTCAGCCGCCTCACGAATCGCCTTCTGCTCTACCGACGTAATATTAGTAGGAGCACAGATCAGAATGCGTGGACGACTGAACCATTTGCGGCCCTCAACACGGTCAATAAAAGCTTTAAGCATAATTTCCGTAATCTCGAAATCAGCAATAACACCATCGCGAAGCGGACGGATAGCTATGATATTGCCAGGCGTACGCCCGACCATACGATGCGCTTCTTCGCCTACAGCGAGTACTCGTTTCGAATCGCTTTCAATTGCTACTACTGAAGGCTCGTCAAGAACAACGCCCTTGCCTTTTACATGAATGGATACATTGGCTGTACCCAGATCGATACCGATATCCTTGCTTAACATACGGCTTTAGTCCTCCAACGAATAATATAATCATCCCGTCCACAAATAGTTCCCATGACATAGGACATACTGATGTACATTATTCGCCAAAAACCACAAAATTCCTCTTGATTATGTGCAGAAACCCTCGAAAAATGTTTATGATTTGCCTGCTGCGAGTACCTCGCGCTTCTTCGTACTCGTCTTCTTATATTTGATCTTGGTTGCTTCTCCTCCCCTCAGGTGTCTGATCGATTTGTGGTACTCGAGAATGTGCTTCACCTGGTCCGCCAGGTCGGGGTTAATTTCCGGCAATCGTTCGGTCAAATCCTTGTGAACCGTACTCTTGGAAACGCCGAACTCTTTAGCGATCGTACGCACCGTATGCTTTGTCTCCACGATGCAGCGACCTATTTTAATGGTTCGTTCTTTGATGTAATCATGCACGTTCCCGCCTCCCTACTCGAGATAGTTTGGTACAGTATATGAGGGGGCTGGGTATATATTCTTTATGGTCAAGCCTCACTTACGTGTTTGGCCTAAAAATTTCATAAAAAACTGAAACAGGCAGGGGTTTTACCCCCTGCCTGTGCGACTTTCGTCCTATTTTTCTTCAGTAAGCGATTGACCTACGATTGAAGCCGGGTTAACCGACGTTCCATCTTCTTTTACACTAAAGTGGAGGTGGACGCCAAGATCACGCTCGAGGTCGTTACGACCCGCTACTGCGATTTTGGTTCCTTGCTTCACTTCGTCGCCTACAGCTACTTGGATCTCGCTAAGGCTTTGGTATACAGTCACAAGACCGTTGCCATGGCTGATCTCAACAACGTTACCGTTAGTTGGATGCTTCTCAACACGTGTTACTTGACCGGAAAGGGCAGCCATTACATCAAATGGCTGATCGCTTGGGTCTGCAAAGTCTACACCAAGATGTGGTGCAAGTGTGTTCTCGCCGATTTGAATGACCGCTTGAGCTTTTTGCTCGCTTGTTGCATTCGCATCATAGAAAGGAAGCACTTCATCAAGAAGATCTTTGTTAGCTACAGGCCATTCCAGCTTCTCGCCTTTTCTTACTTCTTCAAGTGCTTGGTCATCCGGCTTAACAGCTTCATTGCCTACAGCGGAATCTGTTTGCTCGGTTGTCGTAGCTGTCGTTTCTTTGGTGTCGTCCGAACCCTGATAGATCCACATTAAGGCTACGATGATTGCTGCCGCTGTCATAAACAGTGCTGGGGTTACCCATTTCCGCGACAACAGTCTTTTAAAGCCGTTGCTAGACTTGGCGGCAGATACTTCTCCTAGTACGTTTTTAGGAGAATCCTGCTTAGGTTTGTTTTGATTTTCATTCATTTGACATCACCTCACTAGCCATTGTTGCCAGAACCTCTAGCTTTATACGTGAGGGATTACTATTTTTTGAGAAAAACTCTATCGCTACCTATTTCAATGCAATCTTTGAAGCTTGTTCCACTTTCGTTCCTGAATAATAGTAGGTTACAATCTGCTCTGCGCTCTTGCCTTCCTCGGCCATCCCGTTGGCTCCCCACTGGCTCATGCCAACCCCATGCCCATAACCAAAGGTTGTAATAGAGATGGAATCACCATCCAGCTTCCATGAGAATTGAGAGGAGGCCAGCCCTAACTTCTCTCTTACTTCGCGTCCGGTATACGTCTTGCCGTCTATCAGAATGTCGGCGATCCGATTGCCATCAGTCTTGTCTAGTATTCGGATGACCGGCTTCTTTTTACTGCTCAGACCCAGCTTTGCATAAAACTCAGAGAGTTTCAGCTTCACCGTCTCCTGATAGCGTGGGGAGATCAACTTGTCCCATGGACTTGCTACGCTGCGCAGATAGGGAAGCTCCTCCTGAAAATATTGCTCTGAGTTCTCGGTATAACCGTTACTGGTTGAGAAAAATACCGCCTGAATCGGCTCACCGCTATAAGTGATGATCTCACCACTTGTCTCGCTTACTGCTTTATTAAGCTTAGCCAGCTTCTCCTGACGCTCATCCTTTGGCCAGAGCTCTTTAAGTTTATCTATTGGAATGTAGATTTGATGATCTATCGTATCGGTGACGTCAGCCTGAGCCGCTGCTGCCGTTGCCGGCATGCCGCTATGGTCGTCCAGCTCGAGTCTCCTTATTATATAAGTCCGTGCAGCAATCGCTTGCGCTTTTAACGCCTCAAGCTCGAAATCAGCCGGCATCTCTCCTGCGATTACGCCCCTGACATAAGTTTCTAGCTTCACCCGCTCCGTACGTTGTTCCTTCGTTAAATAAACGTTGATATACGGACTATTAGACTCTTTACTGCCCGTTGCTGCCGGTTTCTCAGCTGGAGACGGCAAAGGCGCCTGCCCGAATCCGTCGGCAGACGCCCCTTTAGAAGACGTAACGCCGCTGCTCTCCTCTTGGAATGGATAGGGTTCGTTCCCCTGGCTTCCGACATTCCGATACGTCGAAGTGACCAGCATCACGGAAATACTCATTACGATTCCAATTCCGAAGGCTGTCCAGCAAGTGATGGCTAACCATCCACCCCTTAGCCTTCCGGCTGTTCGATTCGGTCTGCCTATTAAGTACCTCATAGTTCTCCTTTCCATCTATAAGCTGCTAGAAGAGAGTGAACTCTCTTAAAGCTCGCCTTGATGGAATTATTCTATGAGGCCGTTTAATAGGATAGAACCGTAGTCTCCCAGTTAAAGCACGGCTTGTATTCTATTGTTTTAGTCATGACGCAGAGCATCAACTGGCCGCAGGCTTGCCGCTTTATTAGCAGGCAGATAGCCAAATACGACACCTACGAATGCAGAGAAACCAAAGGACAACAACATCGTATTCATAGGCACCTCTGTCGGTGTTTTCATTACCTCACCTATGATATAGGAGGCTATGTTGCCGATTATGATGCCAAGCATACCGCCGAGACCACTGATTACAACTGCTTCTACGAGGAACTGGAACAGAATATCTCTCTTCTTCGCTCCTAGTGATTTACGTATACCAATCTCACGGGTACGCTCCGTTACTGAGACTAGCATAATGTTCATAATCCCTATGCCGCCGACAACAAGTGAGATAGCCGCTACATAGATTAATTGCCTGTTCATCGTTTCATTCACGGAATTGAGCGTCTTCATCGCTTCTTCCTGATTCAATACCCGATAGGCATTCTCGTTACCGCGGAACTTCTCATAGAGGTTCGCTTCTACATCGGTAACGACCGAACTCATCTGCTTCGTATCCGTCACCTTCATATTAATAGTCGTGACTCCGCTCACTTGGAACACTTTCTGCGCAGTTGAGATTGGGATCAGAATCTTCTCATCATTTGACCCTGTCAACGAGTCGCCTTTGGATTCCAGCAAACCTACTATGGTGAAAATATAGCCGTTTATCGTAATTTTGCGGCCTACAGCATCCGAAGGATCTACATTCTCATCCTCAAACAAATCCTGTGCGGTCTGCGTTCCGATGAGCGCCACCTTGGTCTTGTTATTAATGTCCGGCGCTGCTATATATCGTCCATCCTGTACGCTGAAGTCCTTAACTTCTTCATACTCCGGGGTAATCCCCTCAACGGTTACAGAAACTTGTGTACGGCCATATTTGGCATAGCCGCTTGTACTCGTAATCGGAGCAACTCCGCTCACATTATTGAGCTCGCCAAGCTTCAGCGCCTCATCAACTGACAAAGAGGTTACCGTCCCCCGCCCTGTTATCGTAACGGACAACGAGTCCGGACTGCCAAGCGTCGATACTTGGCTGGCTACTTCATTCGATGACGCTTTGCCCATTGAGACCAGCGCAATAACGGTCGCAACTCCAATCAGAATGCCGAGCATCGAAAGGATGGTTCTAAGCTTGTTCGATAAGACGCTCTTGACCGCCATTATGAGGCCCTGCGTAATCTTCATGGCTGTCCCTCCTTTGCTGCTCCGTTAACACCCCATCTCGAATAATAACCGTACGTCTCGCACGCTGGGCAACTTCCATATCATGCGTAATCAGGACAATCGTCTGCCCCGCACGATTCAGCTCCTCCATCATATTGAGCACTTCCATTCCGGTCTTGGAATCAAGCGCACCTGTTGGTTCATCAGCAAGCAGCAGCGGCGGGTTGGTCGCCAGCGCCCGCGCAATCGCTACACGCTGCTGCTGACCGCCAGACAGCTCATTCTGGCGATGACTAACTCTCTCACCTAGTCCAACACGTTCTAACGCATCCATCGCACGTGCGCGCCGCTCTTTTGCCGACAGGCCGCGATAGATGAGCGGAAGCTCACAATTCTCAAGTGCAGTCAGCCTCGGAAGCAGATGATACCCTTGAAAAATAAATCCTATTTTCTTATTGCGCATCTCCGTTAATCTATTATCGCTTTGCCCGCGAATCTCCTTGCCGTCCAGCAGATAGCTGCCTTCGTTCGGCACGTCGAGACAGCCGATAATATTCATAAGCGTTGATTTACCAGACCCGGACGGGCCAACGATAGCCAGAAAATCACCATGGTTGACCGTCAGCGAAACATTATGCAAGACGGTCATTTTCTCCCCGGCCATCTTATAAAACTTAACGATATCCTTCATTTCAATCAGCGCGGATTGCCCGGTCATCGTGTACCACCGCCGCCGGTTGCACGTGTAGTTGTTCCTGTTCTTACGTTACCGCCACCGCCACCGAAGCCGCCGCCAGCTGGGAATTGACCTCCGAAGCCACCGCCGCCAAAGCCGCCGAATTGCTGCGTTTGCTGCTGCTCAGTTGCAGAACTGCCCATACCTTGTGCACCTGTAGCTACTGGAATAAGGACCGAATCTCCTTCTGCAAGACCAGATTTGATCTCTACATAAGTCTCATTGCTGATACCGACCGTAACTTCCTTAAGCTGGCCGCCAAGCGTGATGCTCTCTCTCATTTGAGCACCTGCTCCACCTCTGCCGCCTTGAGCGCCGGATGCTCCATTATTCCCTTGAGCAGCACCATTTTGGCCGGTTCCACCTGGCGTTGTTCCACTACCTGGTGCAGCTCCGGCACCTGGTGTAGTTCCGGTGCCTGGTGTTGTTCCGCTTCCTGGTGTAGTTCCGGTGCCAGAGGCTTTCCCATCTGGAGTTGTGCCGCCTTGATTAGTACTGTCTGCAGCTGCTACATTGCGTCCGCCGCCTTGACCGCCTGCAGCAGTGGTTGTTCCTCCACCAGCACTGCCTTGGAAACGACCTCCTCCTCCGCCTTGCCAGCCGCCAGCTGCAGCCGTTTCATTGCCTGTTTCCCCTTGTGTTCCTTTAGTTCCTTGAGTTCCTTGGCCTTGATTGCGCTGACCCGTTGTCCCGCTTGCTGCGCCAGTCGTGCTGCCTGTTCCCGGCACGCGAACATACGATTTACCGCCAAACTCAACTACCGCATTAACAGGTACAAGCACTGCACCTGTACTGGATTCCGTTGTAATGTCCGCTTGACCAGACATTCCGACCATTACGCCGTCAATATCATTAAGCAGCAAGCTTACGCTGTATGATGCCGAGCCATTGGAAGAAGTACCTTCCTTCGCAATATCGGATACCGTTGCTTCAATGGTTCGATCCGTAATCGCACTAAGTGTAATTTGTGCGGTTTGCTTCAGCTTCACATTTGGAATATCGAGCTCGTCGATACTCGTAACAAATTCAAGATGCGTGTAGTCTACAATCTCTGCAATCGTTGTATTCGATTGTACCTCGTCGCCTACAGCCACATCACTTGTCGTCACTTCGCCATCAATAGAAGCAACCACTTGTTTTACTTCTTTAGCTTGGTCTTCATAGATGTCTTGAAGCTGATCATTGTAGTCATCGATACTCGATTGCAGATCATCAATTTCATCTTTGATCTTATCGGTCGAGTCTACTTCATTTTCCGTGCCAATCGCTTCTTTGTATTCCTCTTGCTTGTCCGTAATTTGCTCTTTTACTTTTTCGATGTTTTTGTTGATCGACTCGATCTGATCATCATAATTATCGTTATCCTCGAAGGTAGCCAGTACCTGCCCCTTCTTCACCTTATCGCCTTCCTTGAAGGATAAGGTTGCAATTGTACCACTTTTACCTGCTGTTACAGTTTCCCTTGAATTCGCTTCAACTGAGCCTGTACCGCTTATCGATGTCTTAATATCGCCTTTGATCGCTCTGGCCGTAACGGCAACAGGCGACTCCACCGTCGCTTTTTCATCGCGCATGAAGTAGTAATAATACGCGCCCGCACCGGCGGCAGCAAGAATAATGATTATTCCAAGCCATAATGTCCACTTCTTCATAAGACTGTACTCCACCCTCCATCGGTCATATCTACCGAGGAATATATCACGCAAAAATGAACACAGCATGAACAAGCCTAAAGGCTTAGGAGAGAGGAAGGATACAGTTCACCCTCATTAGTGAAAGTGAACACATGCACAAAAAAGCTGTTTCCTCTAATGAAGGAAACAGCTTTTTATCAAATCATTTAAGTTACGCCCAAGTAGGTTGAACTTTCAATACAGCAGCTTCACGTTTGAAGCTTCCAACTGGTTCAAGCTCTGCAGCAGGCGCCGCCGCAGCCACTACAGCTGCAACCGGAGCTTCAGGCTCAACACGTCTAATATCCGCACCAAGAGAAGAAAGCTTGCCCGTGATATCTACATAACCACGATCAACGTGGTAAATGCCAGACACTTCTGTCTCGCCATCCGCACGAAGAGCTGCACAGATCAGAGCAGCACCAGCACGAAGATCAGTGGCACATACTTTTGCACCAACTAGCGGTACGCTGCCTGTTACGAATGCCGAACGGCCTTCGACTTTAATCTGAGCGTTCATCTTCTGGAATTCTTCAACATGCATGAAACGGTTCTCAAATACCGTCTCCGTCACAACCGAGGTTCCTTCCGATACAAGCAAGAGTGCCATCATCTGGGATTGCATATCAGTTGGGAAGCCTGGATGCGGCAATGTTTTCACATCCACCGATTTGAGCCCTTTAGGGGCACGAACACGAATGCCGTTGTCCGACTCCGTTACTTCTACGCCCATCTCTTGCAGCTTCGAAATAACAGGTGTCAAATGATCCCCAATCGCATTTTCCACGAATACGTCTCCGCCCGTGATCGCCGCAGCAATCATAAACGTGCCTGCTTCCACACGGTCAGGAATAACGTTATGCGTTACGCCATGCATACGGTCTACGCCTTCAATACGGATCTCGCCCGTACCTGCACCGCGCACCTTTGCACCCATAGCGTTCAAGTAGTTGGCCAAATCAACAATCTCCGGCTCTTTCGCAGCGTTCTCGATCGTTGTTGTACCTTCCGCCAAAGCGGCGGCCATCATAATATTTTCCGTTGCCCCGACGCTTGCAACATCCAGATATATCTTCGCACCTTTAAGACGCGTCTTTGTACTTGCCTCAATGAAGCCATGTCCAAGCGTAATTTCCGCTCCCATCGCCTCAAAGCCCTTCAAATGCTGATCAATTGGTCTTGTACCAATTGCACACCCGCCTGGCAGTGAAATACGGACCTTGCCAAGTCTTGCAAGAAGTGGTCCCATCACTAGGAAAGATGCACGCATTTTACGGACAAATTCATAAGGAGCCTCAAAGGAGGAAATCATCCCCGCAGAAATCTGCATCGTTTCATTGTTGTAAGTCAATTTTGCGCCTAACGAAGCCAATACTTTCTGAATGGTCATTACATCGTCGAGGAGGGGAACGTCACAGATGACGCTGTCTCCTTCCGCCGCTAATAACGAGGCTGCCAAAATGGGAAGTACTGCATTTTTTGCACCGCTGACACGGACCGTTCCCGATAGACGCTGGCCTCCGCGGACGATAATTTTGGTCATCTTATAGTTCCCTCCGCGAACTGATTTTCTCCGAGCTTTAATTCCAATTTTTGTATAAGAAAATGACAAATTCCATGCTTTATCCAACCTTCATCTTATCATTTATTTACACAAATCGACAAGCGGTAAATTATTACCAGAAAGATCGTCATAAAGCACTACTTTTACCTCTAAACCCGAGCCGGAACACTGTCAAAAGGTATACATCTGGCAATGTTCCCAATCCGAAATTCGGGGCTTTGTATATAGTTATTCGTAGTCTCGTGTCATTTTCATACCGTCCTGTAGTATCCATTGTTGACTTTTTTGGATTATGTTATTCGACAAAATACCGCAAGAGCTTCGTCCAGTTCCAATAATCCAAAATAAAGCCGGCAAAGCCATGTCCTATAACAACGGCAAGCACAACCTGAAACATCCGTGCCTTCGGACTACGCGGGAATTTGAAGAACATATCCAGCTTAATCTCCTGCAGGATAAACCAGACGAACACAATACTGAATAAATTGACTACAATTGAGAATAACGCTAACGTGCCGGTAGCATTCTGAGCGTCACTCACCATCTGATCGATACCCATCTTTCTTTTACTTTCCCTTCTACATAAATATGGCCGCACCGTAACTATTGTCTATATACCCGATATAAAATCGTTGTAAACTCAGCACGGCTCGCTTTTTTGCTTGGTTCAAAGTCATTGTCCCCCGTACCGCTGATTAATCCCTTCTGCTTAAGAGCAATCAGCATCGGAGCCGCCCAATGGGTGCGCCCGACATCTGCAAATGGACTAACTACCGGACGAACCGGCTGCACGCCGTCTGCATTGCCAACGATCAGCGCCATCTCAGCTCTTGTCACTGGCTGTTCCGGACGGAACTTGCCATCCGGGAATCCTTTGATCCACCCCTTCTGCACCGCCTTGGCAACTGCTCCATACGCCCAGTGATCGTAATCCAGATCCTTAAATCGGATGTCGACAGGCATGCCAAAAACAATCGGCTTGTAGGCTTTAATCACCATAGCCACCGCTTCCGCACGGGTAATCGGACGATTCGGTTCGAACTTGTAATCCCCTGTTCCGTTTACAATTCCGAGTCTGCTCATCTCTACAATGGCATCCTTCGACCAATGGCTGCTAATATCTCGGAAGCCGGCAATAAGCGGATCAGCTTGGATTTTGAGCCGATAATACTGTTTATCAAAAGCACTGTTAGCCGACAGCTTTATGTAATATACACCGGGCTGCAAAACTTTGTTCTTCACTAGCAGCGCCCCGGTCTTTCCGGTCGACTGAGTAAAGAGCAACTTCTGCTTCTTATCGTATGCTTCCAGCTTCATCATTTTGCCTGTTGGCACATCAAACAAATTCATGTCCACGATACTTGCTGCGTTCAGTCGCAGTTGGAACCAATCCACATCATTCGCACTGCCGATTACCCCTACATATTCTGTGCCTGAGCTTGTCGATAGTGCCTCGTAATATTTATCATTCGGCTCATTCGGATCTACGTATTTCGGGATGTAGTCCATCTTAAGCGCGTAGGTTCCAATGGTAGGACTAGCCTCTGATGATATTGCATTATGGATACGAATATAATACTTACCCGGTGATACCGTAAGAACTGGCGACTGTTCAGACGCCCCTTCCGGCTCCTCGTCATAGGACATTAACGTCTGACCTGCCTGTTGAATAGCAAGCTCTGGATCAATCCGCACCGTATTGGTCGACACACGGAGACTAAGCGTGCCGCCTTGTGTGAAAGTTACCGCATACCAGTCCCGGTCACCCAACTGATGAAAAGAGCCTGTTATCGTCTGGCTGCGAGGCTGAAGGGTATAGGCTTCATAAGATTTGTCATTCGACTCGTAGCTGTCTGGCTTCATTCGGAACATGGTCGTCATCAAATACGGGAGCTTTAGATCATTTTCCTTATTCATATATTGAACGAGGATGGTTTGCCTACCCTTTTTCACTGTAAAATCAACCATCCGGCTGCCAAGTCTCATCTCCGTTGATGCCTGCAGCTTGTCGCCGCTATAATGCGATATACGGATAGGAGGAACAGACGCCCCTTCCGGCAATAGCTCCTCAAAATCAATCGTTATCGTCCCATCGTAGGGAGCATCAAACGTGTACCAGTCATCATCATTACCTCCGGCCAGCATGGCTGAAATCTGCTTGCCGGCTGGGAGCGGTTTGGCGCTTGTGCGGGAGCCGTTTGGTTCGAACCGGTCTGATTTGGCCGTCATGGTGACCGCTTTATTGATCTGCAGAAGGCCATAGCCGGATTGTGTGTCAAAGCCGGCAGGGCCGATGTCTTTGGCACTTTGCCGCAGCAGCTCTCGAACCTGGTAAGGGGCTAGCGCTGGATAGCGCGCCCATATTAAAGCAGCCGCTGCCGCTACCTGTGGCGCTGCCATTGACGTTCCATCTTCCTGCTTGTAACGTCCTCCGATACCGGTTGTATACACATGCCACGGTGCTGCAAGATCAACCTCCGGACCAGGATTGGACCTGGAATCCGGTGTATTATCTTCCTTCACACCGCCAACTCCAAGTACAGTTGGATAAGCCGCCGGATATTTAACCGCCGCTTTATCCCCTTGTGTGAGTCCATCATTACCCGCAGCGGCAATTAGCAGAACACCTTTGCTTTCGGCGTAATCCACAATGTCCAGCATATAAGGGGAATAACGGTTAAGTCCCACCGATAGAACTACGATCCGGGCACCATTACGGACGGCATACAGTATCGCCTCGCCCAAATCACGCTCTGTCCCATCACCTTGGCTATCAAGTGCTTTGATTGGCATCAGCTTGGCTTCCCAGACGATGCCGCTTACGCCTATCCCATTATTGCCGGAAGCCGCGATAACACCAGCCACACTTGTTCCATGGCCGTTATCATCGTCAGGCGGCTGGTTAGGCTGGACGAGATTCGTTCCGGGAACGAGATTACGCTTCAGGTCAGGGTGGTCGAGATCAATGCCAGTATCAACGATGGCAATCGTCAGATCGGTCTGCTGCCGCACGGTCTTCCATGCTTCCAACGCGCCAATCTGCTTCAAGTAGCGCTGCTTCGGGAGCTCCGGATCATCCGCCGCATAAGGCTCGGCGGATGATAGGATGTGCACCCGCTCATTCGGGTGCACATATTCGACGCCCGGCTCGCTTTGCAGCCGGGCTGCCCAAGCGGCAACGTCCGCCCCGCGGTCAGCGGGCTGGACGAGCCAGATCTCCGCCGCCTCGCTCTGGCGGCGGAGTACACGCGTTCCACGCAGGGCATGTGCCTGCGCGGGCTCGCGCCATTTGAGGAGCCAGCTTTGCGGCTCCTCGTTTGCCCCGGCGGGGGCGGTGGCGGCAGCTGTGCTCGCCGCTTCAGCCCCCATCGGGGCAGCGCCTGCAGGGGCGGCGGGTACAATCGCCCCGCAGGCGAGAATCCCCGCGAGGAACAGCGCGGGGAACAAATTGCTGCTGAGCGGAACTTTTCTCATCTGTTTCTGCCTTTATCGATATATTTGTCTCCGCCTCAAATTATACGTATGCTCTTGCCATACGTTTCTATTGGACCGTTTACTAGCCTCTCTTTATCTACTTATACCATTCGATTTCCAGCCCTGTTTCTCCTGTCTCTAGAAAAAGATAATTGCCTTGTAAACTAGTCATCTCTCATTCGCACACTACGCTACTCTCAGACTATCGACTGCCCAAAACCTATTATTGCTGCTGCCCGCCTACCAGCCTCTTTCTCCCAACTAAACTCTCCCAAACTCCCCGCTCCAGCCTCTTTCCAACCGCATCCACTTCCCCATCAAGCCAACTCCCGCCTCATCCACTCGACTTAAGCTCCCTCAGGGATCTTAACTTCTCTCAAACTAGCTACTCTCTATCCTTTAAGCTCCCTTAGGGACCTTAAATTCACCAAACTCCCCTCGTTCCTGTCCCCTTTCCTGCCTCATCCACTCGACTTAGCTCCCTCAGGGACCTTAACTTCTCTCAAACTAGCTACTCTCTATCCTTTAAGCTCCCTTAGGGACCTTAACTTCACCAAACTCCTCCATTCCTGCCTCTTTCCTGCCTCATCCACTCCAGTTAAGATCCCTCAGGGATCTTAACTACTCGCAAACTAGCTACTCTCTATCTTTTAAGCTCCCTTAGGGACCTTAAATCAAATGAATCTCTCCCTAATCCCCCACATTCTACGTACGTTCACACCAATAAGACCCCACCAGTCCTCTATTCCGCCAAACTACCAGTAACTTTCCCTTCATAAGACCCTCCCAGGGTCTTATGCTCTGCAATACTACCCAGAATCCACCTCATTCCACGCTTCTCACACCAGTTAAGACCCCACCAGTCCTCTATCACGCCGCATACTCACTAACTTTCCACCTATAAGCCCCTTCCAGGGTCTTATCCAACGCACTCCTCCCCAATCCCCCCCTCACTTCCCGTTCCCACTCCCTCCAGCCAAACAAAAAAGGCCCAGCGGCCACCAGCCGCTGAGCCTCTATCTCAACTCTTATCGTACGAACAAATCGGCTTGGATCGAGAAGACCGTATCGATCCATTTCATCAGTGGTCCCGGCAAGATGCCTAGGGCAACCGTTGCTGCAGCACATATCCAGATAACCACTCCCGTGACGGCGGGCACGGTTACGACATCTTCTTCGTCACCATTTGACCGCATGAACATCTGGCGGATGATTCCGAAGTAGAAGTAGTAGGAGATTACGGTGCTGACAGCCATAATAGCGACAAGCCAGTAGGCCTTTACACTTGCTGCTCCCAGCAAGATGAACAGCTTACCGAAGAACCCTCCTGTAATCGGTAGTCCCGACAGAGACAATATGAAGATCAGCATTGCAGCTGCCGTCCATGGCGCCCGGTAATATAAGCCGGAGAAGCCTTTCAGCTCTTCATGTCCCGATGAGCGGGCAATAACCGTAACAACCGCAAAGGCCCCTACATTCATCAGCAGGTAGGCAACCAGGTAGAAAGCAAACTCCGAGAAGTTATTGCTATGTACAATCGTGACCGATATCGCAATCGGTACAAGCAAGTAACCTGCGTTTGCTACACCTGATAACGCAAGAAGACGTTTCGACTGCTTTTGCCGCAAGGCCGAGACCGTACCGATCAGCATAGCTGCGGCCGCAATCACCAATAAGGCGAAAAAGACATCATCGCCCACCTGATCCTTGGAGCCACCTGAGAGGAAAAACGCGCTGCTGTACAAGAAGCGGAATACCGCTGCCAGCGCTGCCCCCTTCGCGATAACCGCGAGAAAAGCAGAGATTGGCGTTGGTGCCCCTTGATACACATCTGGTGCCCAAGCGTGAAACGGTGCAGCGGCGATTTTGATCCCAAAGCCTGCAATCAGGAAGAAGAAGCCGACATACACAAGTGCCTTGTAATCGGTAAAAGCCTGCGGAAGTGCCGAAGGGAAATCCGCTAGGCTGACCGATCCGGTAACACCATACAGATAAGACATCCCGAACAGGACAAAGGCCGAAGCAATGCCGCCGGTCACGACATATTTGAACGCCGCCTCTGCTGACAAGGTTGATCCCTTCCGTAAGCCAACTAGCACATAGCTTGTAATACTGAGCAGCTCCAGACCAATATACAGCGTGACCAAGTTGCCGGAGGAAGCCATAATCATCGCACCTGCCGTTGCCGGCAGCAGCAAATAATAAAACTCGGCTTTATCTGTTACCGCCTCATCCTTCTGAGTCGAGCCAAGCGCCATCAGAACAATCAAGGACGTACCAATAAGGAAAATAATTTTTAATAGATTGCCGTAATCATCCACAAGGTAGCTGGCACCAAGCAAGGAGATCACTTGACCGGCCTGCGCAGCCTCCTCAGCAGACACTCCCGAAGGATTCATATCCATCATCCGCCAGATTACAAAACCTAAGGATAACAGCAGGCCTCCCAGCGACAACCAGCCAATAATCGATCGGTTCACCCGCTGCGGCAGAAGTAAGTCCGTAACAATCAGAACAAGAAACACGGCGGCAAGGACAAGCTCAGGAGCGAGATACAGCGTATCATGCCACGTCAGCGGTATAAATTCGTTCATCGCTTATCCCCCCATCCTACTCGAAAATAACGGTTTGAAAATGCCTTCAACGCTATATTGCAGCGTATCCGTTAGTACGGATGGGAAACAGCCAAGAAGCAGGATAAACGCCAGCAGCACAATCATCGGTAAAGCTTCAATCAGCCTTGCATCTTTTACCGCCAGATATCGCTCATCAATAGGGCCAAAAGTCGTCTTCATGACTGCCCGCAACATATAAACGGCTGTCAGGATGACACCAAGAACAGAGAATCCAGCAATCCAAGGCTGAGTATCAAACAACCCAAGCAGAGAGAGAAATTCTCCTACAAAGCCCGACATCCCTGGTAATCCTAAGGAAGCAAGACCTCCTGCAAGCAGGATCCCCGAGATAAAAGGCATCGAACGTGCGAGCCCTCCAAGCTCGGATAACGTCGTTGTTTTCGTTCGCTCATACAGACTACCAACAATTAAGAAGAGCAGTGCCGAGATTAAACCATGAGATACTAGCTGGAATATGGCGCCCTGTAAGCCAATCTCATTAAAAGCAGCAAGCCCCAGCAGCACAATCCCCATATGGCTGATCGACGAGTATGCGAGTACTAGCTTAAGCTCCGTCTGACGGAAAGCGACCAGTGCCCCGTACAGCAGATTTGCTAAGCCTAGTGAAGCCAGTACAACGGCCCAATCCTTAGCCTGTTCAGGGAACAAGACGATCCCGAAGCGGATCAAGCCGTATGCCCCCATTTTCAGCAGGATGCCGGAGTGTATCATTACAATCGCCGGATGCGCTTCATTATGAACCTTCAGCATCCAGGTGTGGAACGGCAGAATCGGAAGCTTGATCCCAAACGCCACAACAAGCAGCAGAAAAATGACCGTCTGCATCGTATCCGACATATGGAACGGATTCATTCCTCCAACCTGATCGGGAGCAAGATTCACCCACGCCGACGGGTCCGTCAGATTACGGAAGATATCCGCATAACTGCCGCTGTATACAAAGGACGAGGTTTCTTGATCAATATGGAAGCCTGCCGTATTCACAAGAAGAATAAAAGCAATGAGCATAATAGCGGAGCCAAGACCGTTATAAATGACGAACTGATTCGCAGCTCGCTCCCGGTTGAAATAGCCCCATATCCCAATCAAGAAGTACATCGCAATAAGCGTGATTTCGAAGAAAATAAAGAATAAGAACAGATCCCGTGCCATAAATACGCCTAGCACACCAGTCTCAAGAAGCAGGAACCAGGCGTAAAACGCCTTCCATCGCTTTTTCACATAAATGGAGGCAAACGCAGCCATCGCGGTGATCAGCGTCGTCAATATAATAAGCGGAAGAGATAGACCATCAATGCCAACATCATACTGGAACGTTAACGTATAGCTGGTGACTCCGTTAGAGGCTTGTGTCTCCTTGTTAAGCGGAACCTCCACCCATGCATTCTGCTCCCCGTAAGCACTTCCGCCCTGGTGCTTGTCATAATCGGCATAAAGCCATAACGACAGCACAAGTGGTATAAGTGTTGCGATAATGGCAGCCGTCTGCAGCCATCGGTTACGATGTTTTGGCAGCAGGAGGACGACTAGAAGACCAATAAGCGGAGTAACTAATATAATCGATAAAATCGGAAGATCGGTCAGGTCAGTCATTTACCAAAACCTCCTTCCAACTATAGCGACGATAATGACGACAAGTCCAATCATGGCCGTCAAGCCGTAGGTTTGCGTCTGGCCGTTATTCAATCTGTTCAGCATCCGACTGCCCGCTCCTGCCGCAAGGCCAATAAACCTTACCGCTACCCCAATGACGTATTCATCAATGGCATTCAACCCTTTGCCAAGACCTCGCACTGGCTTCACAATCGCGACAGCATAAAATTCATTCATGTAATACTGCTTCTCCAGCACATTAGCCACCCAAGGCATACGTGCCGAAGTCACGCCGCGTTCGATACTGCTCTTCCCGTACATGAGCCAGCCGATATAAATACCAAGCACACCGACAGCTATAGAAGCTACAATCGCTGCCCCGCTGGCATGAGCTTCTTCTGCTCCTCCGGTCAGCCATCTGCCAAGCCATCCGTTCCACGGCGTCTCAACAAACCCGGCACCAATCGATATTACAGCTAGCACAAGAAGTGGAATCGTCATGACCTTAGAGGATTCCTTCACCTCAACCGAATGTGGTAAGCGGGATTTGCCTGTAAATACGATAAAGAATAACCTCGACATATAAAGAGCCGTACAGAAGGCCGCCGCCAATCCAACGGCGAACAAGAATGGATTTTCATCCAAAGCAGTCGCCAAAATCGTATCCTTCGACCAAAAGCCAGAGAATGGCGGAATACCTGATAAGGATAAAGTACCTATCGCAAACGTCCATGTAGTCACTCGCATCTTGGAGCTAAGGCCGCCCATCTCATGAATGTTCTGCGTATGAACCGCATGGATGACGCTGCCTGCTGCAAGGAATAGAAGCGCCTTGAAGAAAGCGTGCGTGAACAGGTGGAAGATGCCTCCTGTCATCGAACCAAGTCCCATCGCCATAACCATGTAACCTAATTGGCTGATTGTGGAGTAGGCTAGAATTCGCTTTATATCCTTCTGCGCGATAGCGACCGTTGCAGCAAATATCGCTGTAAATCCACCGAAGTAAGCTACCGTATGCATCGCTGCCGCAGAAGCCTCGAAAATATCAAACGTTCTAGCAAGCAGGAACACGCCAGCTGCTACCATCGTTGCGGCATGGATCAAGGCGCTGATGGGCGTTGGCCCTTCCATCGCATCCGGCAGCCACACATGAAGTGGAAACTGACCTGATTTGCCGATCACACCCATGAAGAGAAGCAGAGCAATCGAGGTAGTAATGCTCATCGTAATCGCACCAGACTGCCCTTCATTAAACACGTTATGTATGTTGCTGAAATCCAGCGCATGACCTGGCATATACCAGAACAGCACGATTATGCCAAGCAGCAGTCCGGCGTCACCAATTCTGGTTACGATAAAGGCTTTTTTCGCAGCTGCGCGGGCTGCAGGTTTGGCATACCAGAAGCCAACTAATAAGAAGGAACATACACCAACAAGCTCCCAGAAAATATAGAAGATCAGCATATTATCGGACAGCACCAGACCTAGCATAGCAAAGGTAAAGAGCGCCACGTAACCATAAAAGACGGTAATCCGCTCATCTTTTTTCATGTAGCCTGCCGAATACACATTCACTAGAAAACTGACTACCGTCACAATGACGAGCATTAGAGCGTTCAGATTGGTCACTTCGAAGCCAATTCGGAACGTCACGTCGCCAAAATCAATCCATTTGAAGCTGTTGCTGTAATCCACGGCATCCGATCCCAGCCTCTCGAAAAGCACGAGAAGCGACATTACAAGCGCAGCAAGCGAGCCAATCGATCCGATCAGCACGCCTGCTTTCCGATAACTTCGGCCAAGAGCCGTCAATAAGAGGAATGCCGCGAGAGGGAAGAGTGGAATCAGCCAAGCGGTTTGTGTAAAGTGATCCACAGGTGCATTACCTCCTCATCTCGTCAAATTCATCCATATTGACTGTTCCCCTTGCGCGGAATAGGGCGATCAGCACAGCTACCCCAACCGCGGCTTCCGCAGCGGCGACCGTAATCGTAAACAAAGCAAACACTTGACCGGTCAGCGAAGGAACAACGCCATATTTCGAAAAGGCGACCAAATTCAGATTAACTGCGTTCAGCATAAGCTCAATCGATAACAACACAATAATGGCATTCCGTTTGACGAGCGCTCCATAAAGCCCGATACAAAACAGGATCGCTGCCATCGTCAGATAGGATGGAAGCATCGTTAATCAGCTCCCTTCTTCGCAAGTGCTATAGCGCCGATAAAAGCAACAGTCAGCAATACCGATAACAGCTCGAATGGTACGACATAACCGGTATATAACAGCTCTCCGATACTAAACGTATTATCTTCTACCCCTTGAAGCGGCTGCACATCTGGGAAAGTCGTCGTCCGGATCGCATAAAACAGGATTCCGAACAGACATAGCGCCGCAATCGCTGCAAGCGTCTCATGGAGCGGCTTTACCGGATCCGCCTTCACAGCCTGATGATTGGTCATCATAATGCCGAATATCATCAGAATGGACACCGCTCCCGCGTAGATGAGCACTTGGACAAAAGCGACGAACTCCGCGTCCAGGAGGACGAACATCCCAGCAAGACCAAGGAACACACCTGCCATGGAGATGACCATATGCACCACCTTTTGCAGGCTCACCATAAGAACCGCTCCAATGATCATAATTGCCGAGAAGATAAAAAAGGCTGCAAACTCGCCATTAAAATCAATATTGAACAAATTATTTGGCGCCTCCTTTCGCAGGAGCTCCGATGTTATTATTGTCCTGACGTACAAGCGTGTTATTATCGGTCAGCCACTGCACATCCTTGAACAGATCATCCCGGCTGAAGGCTGACAGCTCGAAATGATTGGTCATCACAATAGCTTCCGTCGGACATACCTCGGTGCATAAATCACATAAGATGCAAATTTCAAAATTAATATCAAACGTGTCGATCACTTTTACTTTTTTGGTCGGATCGGGATTTGGTTTGCCCGTCAGTGTAATACAGTCGGTTGGACAGATTCTTGCGCACTGGTTGCAGACGATACAGAGGTCCGGAATAAAATGTTGAATGCCCCGGAACCGGTCCGGCATGAGAATTGGCTCGTCGGGATAAGAAGTCGTCACTTTTTTCGATACCATTGATTTAAGCGTCACGCCAAGCCCTTGCACAAGTCCATTCATGGCCGAGTCCTCCTAAAAAGAATTGCGAAGCAATTCTTGCTTCGTAAGCATAAGCTTAAAGAATTGCGGAACAAAAGAATTACTTTACGAACAGCTCCAGATACCCCGCCGTAAGAAACACGTTTAATAAAGACACAGGCAGCAGTACCTTCCACCCCAGCCCCATCAGCTGATCGACGCGAATACGCGGGAAGGTCGCTCTGATCCAAAATAAGAAAAAGACGATAAAGGCGAATTTGAGCAAGAACCAGATAATGCCTGGTACAAAATCAAGAAACGGCGCCGGCGCATGCCAGCCTCCAAGGAACAATACTGTCGTTAACGCAGCGATGGCGTACACGTATACATACTCCGACAGCATGAAGAAAGCAAATCGGAAGCCGCTGTACTCGACATGATAACCGGCAACCAGCTCCGACTCCGCCTCTGGCAGGTCAAACGGTGTACGATTTAGCTCAGATACAGCCGCAATGAGAAAGACAACAAAGCCAATAATTTGCGGCAGGAAGTTCCAGTCCCAGAACCAGCCTCCAGCCTGCGCATCAACGATATCCCTTAAATTAAGGCTTCCACTAAGCAGTATAACGCCAACTACCGAGATCACAAGCGGAACTTCATAACTGATCATCTGTGCAGCAGAGCGCATGCCCCCAAGAAGTGCATACTTATTGTTGGATGCCCAGCCGCCAAGAACGATGGCAAGCGTCGAGATGCCAGATAGTGCCGCATAATACAGCAGGCCGACATTCAGATCTGCAAAATACAGCTTTTCTGTATAAGGAATAACCGCCAATACCGTAAATGCAGGAACATAACATAGAATAGGGGCTAGGACGAATAGGAGGCGGTCAGCTTTACGCGGAATCGTATCTTCCTTAATTAGCAGTTTGAATATATCCGCTACCGTTTGAAGCATGCCCAGAGGACCAACCCGGTTTGGGCCGATCCTAAGCTGCATCCAGCCGATAACCTTCCGTTCGAAATAAATGGCATACGTCACGAAGCCAAGTACAACGAACAGGAATACGACTGCCCACAGAAAAATAATAATCGCATCGCTCCAGGTAAGTGAATCATGCAGCCATGCTCCCATCAGCAATCGACCTCCCCGACCACAATGTCGACGCCGCCGAGTATCGTAATCAGGTTTGTCATCGTCTCACCAACCAGGAGCTTAGGCAGAATCTGCAGATTAACGAATGACGGCCTGCGGAATTTCAGACGGTAAGGCTCTGCTTTTCCTTTCGAGACGATATGGCAGCCAATCTCACCACGTGGTGATTCAATCCGAACATACACTTCTCCTGCCGGAGGACGAATGGCGCGTGGTACTTTCCCCATCGTTTCTCCGCCTGAAGGCATTTGCTCAAGCGCCTGCTCGAGAATGCGCAGGCTTTGCCTGATCTCTTCCAGCCGAATAACATAACGGTCATAGCAGTCGCCGTTCTTTCCAAGCGGTACATCAAATTCGAAACGGTTATATAAGCTGTACGGCTCCGCCTTACGCAGATCCCAGTCTACACCGGTACAACGAAGATTCGCACCGGACAGGCCATAATTAATGGCTGTTGCCGCATCATAACGGCCAATTCCTTTGATCCGTGCGAGGAAAATCTCGTTGCCGCTGACCAGCTTGTCGTATTCCCGCAGCTTGCCTTTCATATATGGGATGAAATCCCGTACTTTATCGAGCCAGCCCGGAGGTGCATCCCACTTTACCCCGCCGACACGCATGTAGTTGTAAGTTAATCTTGCACCGCTGAGCTCATTGAAGAGATTAATGATAATTTCACGATCGCGGAAAGCATACAGGAACGGACTCATCGCTCCAATGTCGAGCAGGTAGGTTCCCCACCAAACTAGGTGGCTGGCAATTCGCTGCAGCTCCATTACAATGAGCCGCATAAATTCCGCACGCTCAGGAATCTCCAGATTCATCATCGTCTCTACTGCATGAACGAGTACATAATTGTTCGTCATGGCAGAGACATAATCCATCCGGTCGGTATAAGGGATAATCTGCGTATAGTTCAGTTGCTCGGCAAGCTTCTCGGTTCCACGATGCAAATAACCCATTACCGGCGTTGCTTCCGTGATGACTTCTCCATCCAGTTTGACTACGATACGGAAAACGCCATGCGTGCTGGGATGTTGAGGACCGACATTCAACAGCAGTTCTTCGGTACGAATCACGCTTCAGCTACACCTCCGAATCGAGCGGCTCATAATCTTTGCGCAGCGGGTGTCCGACCCAGTCGTCAGACATCATAATACGGCGCAGATCGGGATGGCCCGGGAAAGTTACTCCGAGCAAATCATAAATTTCGCGTTCATTCCAATTAGCCGTCGCCCAGACCGGCGTCGCGGAAGCGACAACAGGAGTGCTGCGGTCCGCCTTTATTTTCACAGCCAGCTCTCGCCGGCTTTCCAGATCAACCAAATGATAAACAACCTCCAGATGCGTTTCATAATCAACACCAGAGACATTCCGCAGATAAGAAAAATGCAGCTCTTCATGCTGCTTCAGCTGTACAGCCGTAGCGTACCAATGCTCATTCTTCACAATGAAAGTTGGCATATGCCCATTCATTTCATTGATGTAAGCATCCTCCAGTGCTTCTTCATGCACGAGGCTGCGAATCAGCTGTGCTGCCGCATCAAGCTGCGGCTGCTTTGGCGACGGTGGCGGCGGAGGCGGCGGCTCAGCAGCTTCTCCCGCTGGCGCGCCGCCTGCATTAGCGGCTTCCTTCGCCGCCGCTCTAGCCGCTCGCGCTTCCGCCGCGGCTTTCAGCTTCGCTTCCTTTTCAGGATCTACCGCCGCGTCCCCCGCTGCTGCGCCGCCTGCATTAGCGGCTTCCTTCGCTGCCGCTCTTGCCGCTCGCGCTTCCGCTGCGGCCTTCAGCTTCGCTTCCCGCTCCGGATCTGCGGCTGCTTCAGGCGCCCCCTCCACATTCGCAGCTTCCTTCGCTGCCGCCCTTGCAGCTCGCGCTTCCGCCGCGGCCTTCAGCTTCGCTTCCCGCTCCGGATCTGCCGCTGCTTCCGGCGTGCTCACAATTGATCGTTCGCTATCGAGCGTTGTGCTGCCCGCCGAGACGACGGTATCCCCTTCTGAAGTCGGCGACTCTACTGGCGTTTCCTTTGAACTTGAAGCCTCTTTCGCCTCTTCACCCTGTTTCTCTTCGTCCTTTTCCTCACTCATCGCTCCGTCACCCGCTTCCCGGTTTTCGCCTCGTAACGGATTTTTTCTTGCAGCTTGTTAATGCCGTAGATCAGCGCCGCCGGATTAGGCGGACAGCCTGGTATGTACACATCCACAGGAACGATCTGGTCGACGCCTTTCATAACTGCATAAGACTTGATGTAAGGTCCACCTGCGGTCGCGCAGGAACCCATCGCAATAACCCATTTGGGCTCCGGCATCTGGTCGTATAAGCGGCGCAGCAGCGGACCCATTTTTTTCGTGACCGTACCCGCTACAATCATAACATCAGACTGGCGCGGAGAGGTTCGGAACATGACTCCAAACCGGTCGAGATCGTAATGGGAGGCCCCGGTTCCCATCATTTCAATAGCACAGCAGGCGAGACCAAAGGTCAGCGGCCAAAGGGAATTGCTCCGTGCCCAAGCCTTCAATTGCTCCAGTGTTCCCATAAATACATTGCGTTCTAATTCTTTGCGTTCTTCCAACGATATCGACTCTAAACTGAATTCCATTTCAGCACCTTCTTTTTCCAGGCATATAGGAGTCCGATAAACAGCATTGCCGCAAAAATGAACATCTCAACTAGCACAAAAAGGCCGAGCTTATTATACGCAACGGCCCAAGGATATAAGAAAACGGTTTCCACATCAAAGATGACAAACATTAGTGCAAACATGTAATACCGAATGTTAAAACGCACTTGACCTTCGCCAACCGGCTCATTGCCGCTCTCGTAGGTTGTTCGCTTCGGATCATTCGGTTTATGCGGTCTGAGCAGTCTTCCGACGGTCAGTGCCACTGCCGGGAGTAAGATGCCCAGCAAAATAAAAATAGCCACGACGACATACTGGTTGACGTAATTGTCCACACCATAACCTCCGTCAAAGCGGACCAGCCGCTTGGTCAATTTTCCTCACAATTATAACAAATGCTTCCACAGTAGTCTATGACAGAGTTGTTCGATTCCATGACCATAAAAATCGGACAAGCCAGTAATGGCGCGGTTTTTGGCGAATCAGCAGATGATCTCAGACACTCTGGACGACATAATTCCAGCCTATATCCAAGCCTGCTCTACGAAATAGCTTAACGATGTCCCACATTGTTAAGTCATTACCTGCATCCCCTTTTCCTGCCCCTCACCCGCATAGCAAAAACCGCCCAAAGGATACTTACGCATCCTTTGGGCGGTTAATTCTCGCTACAGCTCTATCTCAATCTGGAATCAGTCAGCTTGAATTGGCCGACCAGCTGCTGCAGGAACTTAGTGATGGACTCTACACCTTCCGAGGTTTGGCGTACGCTGTCCATTTCTCCGATCAGCTCCTGCACCTTGCCTTCAACGTCAGAGGAGACTTTGCCGTTCTCCAAGCTTACGAGTGCAATACGCTCCATCAGCTTAACGACTTCGTCTACGACCTGTGACTTCCGGCTGTCCTCACTTTGCGCCGTCTGCAGCGTGCTGGCTGCAGCAGCTACCAGCTGTGTGCCTTCCTCAACAACCTGTGTCCCTTCGTCCATCGAGGTATAAGCCTGCTTTGCTTCTTCGTAGATTTGATGAGTAATTTGATGAACTTCCTCTGTTGAGCGGCGAGTCATATCCGCAAGCTTACGGATTTCCGAAGCAACAACAGCAAAGCCGCGTCCTTGTTCACCTACACGTGCTGCTTCTATCGATGCATTAAGTGCCAGCAAATTGGTCTGCGCGGATATTTCCTCGATTACCTGCAACACGCCGCGGATTTCATCAACTGTATGCATAAATCTTCTGATCGTATCGTTCGTATCTCCGACTTTAGTGGAAATATGCTGCATTTTATCACCAATCCGGTCAACCTCTGATTGTGCTACTGCTATTTGCTCAGCTGCCTGCAGCTCCAGCAAACGAAGGGTATCCCGCATCTCATCCGCTGACTGTTTGGCCATATCAATGTCCTTGAGCTGATGGCGGATACTTCCGATCATATCTCCAATCTTCCGGCTGACACGTTCGGTAGATTTCGCAGTTACGGCTGCCGACTCATTCATCACATGCTGGCTCGAGAGTACATCAGAAGCCGCTAACTTTACCTTCAGCATGATGCCTTCCAGGGAATCGATCATATTGTTAATCCACTTGGCGAGTTCTCTTGTCTCATCGTTATCGAATTTGGCAGGCTCCAGACGCTGCGTCAAATCACCCTTACCCTCGGCATTAATGCGGATAAACCGATTAATACGACGTAAATTGCGGACAACCCGGCGAGATTCCTTACGCTGCAGCGCACCTGCGAATAATTGTCCAAACACCAGTGTCCATACGCCTGCGGCAGCCGCGGTAATCCACACTGGAGCTTGTCCTGCAAGTACCGCTACCAGTACGGTTGTCAGCACAGCTTGTATGAGGGTCTGCCATAACTGCAGCTTGCTTAGACGCCATCTGATGCTTCGAATCCGGTATACCTCTTCAAGGTCACCCTCGCACATCATCCCCCATACATCCGGGCAATGCGGAAGCTGTAGGGTAACCCCTTTCCCGATAACCGGGATATGCCGATAATCGGAGTAACCAGGAAATTCAACGAACAAATTGTTGCCGTTGTTGATCGTACTCCGAACGCCTGGATGAAGCTCATCTGTCGCAGGATCCGTGAACACAATCTCAAGCTCCGTATGCTCCTTGATAGAAACGATACCCCAATCTGTTGTAACTCCGTCCTTCAAGTTCTCGCCAAACGTAAACGTCCGATCCTCAAAGCGGCTGCGTGATAATGCTGTACCTAGCGCAATCTGCTGATTCAGATGCGGCTTCGCCATAAACAGATAATTATCCCCCGAGTCCGGGTAGACATGCCCCGATTCCCTTTGTATCAGATCACCCAGCACATCATTTGGCACACGTCCGCAGAGAGCACCTGCATACTGTCCATTAATGATTAGTGGGTAGATGAACATAAGCGTCATTTTATCATGAAAAGAGGACGATCTTTGGCCAAGCTTTAACGTAACCGGATCACCAAAGGGTCCAAACAAGCAAGGACGCGGCGCACCAACCGCTCTTACATAATTAAGCCCCGGAGCCAAAATACTGCCGCCGCTATAGCTCGTCCCTCTATGCTTCTCATAAGTAGATACTTCAACCTGCCCGTCCTCATTAAGGAGGAATAACTCCGTCCAATCATTTCCTCTTGCGTATGTACGTTCTAGCAATCTTCCAATCTGTAGTCTATGTTCCTCTTGATGGCCCGGTTGACCTGACCCTGCAACAGCTTCCACCTGCTCTGCAAGGCGCTCCAAATGGCCCCAATATTCATGAGCCCAAGAAGTTAATAACTCCTTGCGCGTCTCTGCAATTCCTTCAAAAATCTGTTCAACGTCTTTCTTCATCCCGCGATTCAAACGCCAAGACACCCAAAGCGGCAGTCCTTTTTTCGCACCAAGCCAGTCGAACATGATACATCCCCCATATCCTGGTCATCTAGTAGTTATGTCATATATACTAACATAAGATTTGAGAAAATTTGATAGATATGTCAGGTATTTTTCGTCATTTTGTATAACTTTTTAAAGAATTCTGTTACAAAAGCACTAATTCCCACGAAAAAAAGCTGTCTTTAGGCTCATAAACCGAACCTTGAGACAGCCTTCCTACCATATGTTTCTATTTTTTACCAGAACGATACATCAACCACATGAAATAAGGAGCACCCATAACGGCTGCAACAAGTCCCGATGGCAGTTCTTTAGGTGCAAGCAGCGATCGGCCAACCGTATCGGCTAAGACAAGAAGCAGTGCTCCAAGCAATGCCGTCAGAGGTACCAGCTTGCGATACTTCGGGCCAACCAGCATACGAGTCATATGCGGAGCAATTAGACCGATAAAACCAATTGAACCAACCGTTGCAACTGCAGCTGCAGCCATCGCAACACCTACTCCACCAATAACGAGACGGGTCCGGTCAACCCGAAGCCCCAGATTCGTTACGGTAGCATCTGAGAATTGAAGCACATCTACTTTCCGGGCAAGATACCAGGCGATCGGTAGAAGAACGATTGGCCAGAATACGAGCTGCCAGAAATCATCCCAGTTGCGTGCATAAGTCGTACCCGACAGCCATATAAGTGCGGATGCCAGCGTTAGTTTCATACGGATAACGAGCACCTGTACAACGGCACTGGCCATAGATGAGACGGCTAGACCAATTAAAGCTACAACAGAAGGGTTGAAGGAGCTTTTCCTTCCCAAGAAAAACACAATAACTGCCGCGCCAACCGCACCAATAAACGCACCTACTGGCAGCCACTGTACCGAAATTTGTGTAAACACCGCAAGCATCAACATTGCACCAACACTTGCCCCGCCTGTCACTCCGATAATCGATGGATCAGCAAGCGGGTTACGAACAACTCCCTGCAGAAGTAGTCCGCTGACCGCAAGTGTAGCCCCTGCTAGAGCAGCTACGAGTGTACGAGGTATTCTCATTTCTACGATCCGCTGTGTACTATCTGCCCCATGGCCAAACAAAGCGTTAATCACATCCGACACCGGAATGCGAAGACTTCCGAAAGCAAGACTGACAATAAGGCTGGCAACGAGCAGTACTGAGAAAATAACTGCCCACCATCCATACGACAGCTTAGATGGCGACCTTCCTGGAGAGCTGCCCGTTTGAGGAGCCCCTTCCTTACGCGCTTTTACAGTACGCAAAACAAGATAAGCAAGCCACGGTCCACCAATCAATGCCGTTACAGCACCGGCAGGCAGCGGACCTAGTGAATATTTGAAATGCATCGCGATGGCATCCGAGCCAATAACGATGATCGCTCCCCATAGAAATGATAGAGGCAGCAGTACCACATATCGTTTGGCCCCCAGCATCCGCATCAGATGTGGAGCAATCAAGCCTACGAAGCCAATCGGCCCCACGACACTGACCGCTGCCGCCGCCAGCAGAACGCCAATTGCTAGGCCGATAAGGCGTATGCGGCCAACTTTTTGACCAAGGGAAGTGACGGTATCCTCATCAAGCTCCATGAGATCCCACTTGCCTGCCATGAGTAACGCAATAAGAAAACAGCCAATAATCCATGGCCACGCATGCTGAACGCCATTCCAATCATTTTGCACAAGTGAGCCTGAGCCCCATATGAACAAGCCTTGTGTTTTTTGTTCATTGAATAACTGAAGTACACCGGTAAAGGCGGCTGCTGTCATCGTAACAATCATCCCGGACAAAGCCAGCCTAACAGGTGAAGCCTTTGCTCCCCCCGCCATAACAAACGCTGCGCCGGCAGCAATAATAGCTCCAGCAAAAGTAAGGATCAATGGATACCCCATTGCTAAGCCGGGGAACAATATCGTCCCCGCTGTCAGCGCCAGGAAAGCTCCCGCATTAATACCAAGCGTGCTTGCAGAAGCCAGCGGATTACGGGTAACATTTTGAAATAGTGCTCCGGCTACAGCGAGTGCTCCACCTGTTAAGATACCAATTACGGTACGCGGGAGTCTTACCGTCCATAAAATTTGATGCTCAAGCACGGGGTTGGCTTCAAAGATCGCGCGCCATACCGTCTTTACCGGCATAGCCGCTTCCCCAAGGGTCAAGTGGTAAGAGGCCAAAGCAATGAGCAGCAGAAGACCCGCCGCTGATAACAGCAGCGGGCTCCAGTTGCCCTTACTTGTTTGTTTCGTTATTTGAAGGTTTGATTTCATTAGCCAAGAGCTTCAATCGTGCGTTCGACGAGCAGTTTTGCAGACAACGGTCCGCCAAACGGCCAGATGCCTTTCATGTCATACACACGGTTTTCTTTAGCAAAATTCAGGTTCTTGTAGACTTCGTTGTTAGGAAGCAGCTCGCTGAAGATGGTGTCCGTTGCGCTAGTTGTATAAAGTACGCTCGCATCTGGTGTTTTGGTCAGTCCTTCAATATCGGTCTCCGAGTAGCCATATTGTTGGAATGTGCTGTCCTTATGAGCATTCTTCAGTCCTACTTTATCCAAGATAGCCATCGCCATCGAGTTGTCAGTGAACAAGCGGAACATGCCAACGCCTTCATTCGTCCAAGCTTGTGTGAAGAGAACCTCTTGGCCTTCTTTACCTGCACTTGCAAGCTTCGCTTTCGAGTCATCATAGAAAGTATGCAGATCAGCCAGTACTTTCTCGCCTTCTGCTTTTTTACCAACAGCATCAGCAATAGCGGAGAAGGTTTGCTCCATTTCGCTGTACTGATCAAGTCCACCCTCTTCAGGGTAAGGGTTGAAAATCAAAGTTGGTGCAATAGCGGAAAGTTGATCATAGATCGCTTCATGACGGAAGCTAACACCAATGATCAAATCCGGATCAAGACTAGTAATCGTCTCAATGCTAGGCTCTTGGCGTGTACCAACGTCTACGACCGCAGCATCCAGCTTTGGATCGATAGCTCCGTACCATTCCCCGTAGCCTTTTACATCAGCAACACCTGTTGGCTGCACGCCAAGTGCGATCAGGTCTTCTGCATATGTCCATTCAAGAACAACCACTTTCTTAGGTGTTCCTGTAATTTTTGTTTCACCAAGTGCATGTTTAATTGTACGTTCTGCAGTTTCATCAGTAGCCGTTCCCGTATTTGCATTTGAATTCGTATTAGTGCTTGTTTCCGTACCCAGCTTATTGTTACCCGAAGCATTATTGTTCGAGTTGCTTGCGCCTCCACATGCAGCGAGGAATACCATCATTGCTGCAAGAACCAAGCCAACCCATTTCATTTGTTTCATTCTCTAAACCCCCACATAATGATTATCATTCTCAATAACTGTTCTTAATGATACGAATTAACCATAATTATGTCAATACCATTTTGATAACTTTGCCCATAAAAAATAGCCCTTTACAGCATGATTGATCGCTCTTTCATGTGTAAAAGACTATTTTTTGATATAAATTAACTTCAATTTTGTCTATTTTCCGAACAATGATTTAATCTTGCTCCACCCTGCCGCCTTAGCTGTTGGCTGGGGTATGGTAGGCTGATCCGTAATGCTCCTGCCATTCCATAATGCCTGGGCATTACGCTCAAAGTAACGTCTCCATGCCGGACCAAGCTCTTGTTCCACTCGTTCATATGCGTCTTTCATACGAAAACCGCGCCATTCCAAATTATGCGCATCCGATGAGACAATATGTATTAACCCGCGCCGGCATAACGTCCATGCTGATTTCTCAATCCCTCTCCCGAAGCCACCTAGTAAGGAATGGGTCGTCACCTGTGCATATGCCCCAAGCTCGACTAACTCAGCGAGACGGTCCGGGTTCTGAACAACTTCCGCATTACGCTCCGGATGTGCGATGACTACGCGAACGCCCAGCAGACGCAGCTCATGTACGAATTGTTCCATTGTCTTTGGTATTTGTGAGGATGGCATCTCGATTAACACATAAGACGATTCCCCCATCGGCAGCAACTTGCCGGCTTGCCAGTTGAATATCAAATCATTATGTGCCCGAATTTCTTGACCAGGCTGTATACGAACAGGGATATCCAGCTCAATCAGCTTCCCATTCAGTTCATCGGTTAATGCCTTGACCGTCTCCGCATCATTACTGTATTTGCCATCATAATGATGTGGTGTCGCGATTATGCCTGTTATGCCTTCCGCAGCCGCAGCTCGAGCTAGCTTAATGGAATGCTCCCAATCAGCTGCTCCATCGTCGATTCCAGGTAATATGTGTGTATGGACATCGATCATGTCCCTCGTGTCTCCTTCCAATCGACCAGTTATTTATCCCTATTGTGAGAGATAGTCCTATTGAAGTCAATGAGACACAAGTCGGTTTTATGTATATTTCATTAATTAAAAAAACGCCGTCCATATCTCTGGTGAGATCTGAACGGCGCTTGTTATTAACGCTCTGTGACGTTGATCCGGTTCGATGCACGTTGCAGAGCAAGCTCTGCACGTTTGAAATCAACTTCATCGCGTTTAGCTGCCAGGCGCTCTTCAGCACGCTGTTTCGCAGCTTGTGCACGATCGACATCAATTTCTGAAGCCAGCTCCGCGCTTTCAGCAAGGATAACCACTTTGTCCTTACGGACTTCAATGAAACCTCCGCCTACAGCCAGAACGTCTACTTTACCATCACGCTTAATGCTGATCGGTGCAATACGCAGCGGTGTTACGAGTGGGATATGGTTCGGCAAAATACCGAGCTCACCCGCGATACCTTTAACACTGACCATATTAGCCGTTTCTGCATAAACTTTGCGCTCCGGAGTTACGATTTCAACTAGAAAAGTACTCATGTGGAATCCTCCCGCCTTTCGCTATTACAGCGTTTTGGCTTTCTCCACGGCCTCTTCAATCACACCTACATATCGGAAAGCTTCTTCCGGAAGGTCGTCATGTTTGCCCTCGAGAATTTCTTTAAAGCTGCGAACAGATTCTTTAACAGGTACGTATTTACCTTTGATACCTGTGAACGGTTCAGCAACGTGGAACGGTTGGGACAGGAACAATTGAATGCGGCGCGCACGCGATACAGTCAGCTTGTCTTCCTCAGTCAACTCGTCCATACCAAGGATTGCGATGATATCTTGAAGCTCTTTGTAGCGTTGAAGAATTTTCTTAACGCCTTGAGCTACGTTATAATGCTCTTCGCCCAGAATTTCTGGGTTAAGAAGACGGGACGACGAAGCAAGTGGATCTACCGCTGGGAAGATACCCATCTCGGAGATTTTACGCTCAAGGTTAGTTGTAGCGTCCAAGTGAGCAAACGTCGTTGCAGGAGCCGGGTCAGTGTAGTCATCGGCAGGTACGTAGATCGCTTGGATCGAAGTAACCGAGCCTTTTTTCGTTGACGTGATACGCTCTTGCAATTGACCCATTTCAGTTGCCAGTGTTGGCTGGTAACCTACCGCGGATGGCATACGACCAAGAAGAGCCGAAACCTCGGAACCTGCTTGTGTAAAGCGGAAGATGTTATCGACGAACAGAAGTACGTCTTTGCCTTCTGCATCACGGAAGTATTCAGCCATTGTCAAACCTGTCAAAGCTACACGTTGACGTGCGCCTGGAGGCTCGTTCATTTGTCCGAATACCATCGCTGTTTTGCTCAGTACGCCGGAATCTTTCATCTCGTGGTAAAGGTCATTACCTTCACGAGTACGCTCGCCTACGCCAGCAAATACGGAGATACCGCCATGCTCTTGTGCGATGTTGTTGATCAGCTCTTGAATTGTTACCGTTTTACCTACGCCCGCGCCGCCGAACAGACCGATTTTACCGCCTTTAGCGTAAGGAGCGAGCAAGTCGATAACTTTGATACCTGTTTCGAGAATTTCCGATTGTGTCGACAACTCATCGAATGCAGGAGCTTGACGGTGAATCGGAAGGTTAGTTTCCGAAGTTGCGTCGCCTGCTTGGTCGATAGGCTCGCCCAGTACGTTAAATACACGGCCGAGTGTTGGTGCACCAACTGGAATTGTGATTGGCGCGCCTGTGTCTACAGCTTCCATGCCGCGGACCAGACCGTCAGTTGTGCTCATCGCAACAGCACGAACCAGGTTATCACCCAGATGAACTGCTACTTCAAGCGTCAAATTAATATTGATGCCGCCTGCTGGGGCATCTTGAACGATTTTAACGGCGTTCAAGATTTCCGGCAAGTTACCGCGTTCGAACTCCAAGTCAACGACTGGACCCATGACGGATACTACGCGTCCTTTTTTCATGGTTTTCCCTCCTGGTACTTTCTTTTACTTCTATATGCCTTATGCCTGTGCGTTCGCACCTGCAACGATCTCCGAGATCTCTTGCGTAATCGCCGCTTGACGTGCCCGGTTATAGGTCAGCGTCAATTGACTGATCATTTTGTTAGCATTCTTCGTCGCACTGCCCATGGCTGTCATGCGAGCGCCCTGCTCACTGGCTTTCCCGTCAAGCACCGCGCTGTAAATAAGCGTCTCCGCATATTTAGGCAGCAGCACCTCTAGAACACCTTCCGGGGACGGCTCGTACTCGTACGAAGTTACCGGACCGTTGCCGTTTACTTCCTGCAGTGGAAGCAAACGTGTTTCTGTAGGGATCTGAGTAATTGCATTTACGAATTGGTTGTAGCAGATGTACAGCTCATCGTATTTGCCCTCAGAGAACATTTTGACTGCGTTATAAGCGACCGATTTGATGTCAGCGAATGTCGGGGAATCGGACAGACCAATTACCTCATCGATGATCGGCATATTACGGCGGCGGAAGTAATCCCGGCCTTTACGCCCAATCACGAACAATACGTACTCATCACTCGATTTGTGCTTCTCGCGAATCGTTTGTGTTACTTTACGAAGGACGTTCGCATTGTAGCCGCCTGCCAGACCACGATCGGATGTGATAACGAGGTAACCCGTTTTTTGCACCGGACGCGTTTCCAGCATCGGGTGTTTCACGCCTTTCGAGCCTGCTGCGATACTTGCTACTACTTCCTTCAGCTTATCCGAATAAGGACGGGCTTTCGTTGATGCTTCTTGTGCTCTTCTGAGCTTGGAAGCCGCAACCATCTCCATCGCTTTCGTGATTTGCTTCATGTTTTGTTTACTTTTGATCTCGCGCTTAATGTCGCGCATGCCTTTTGCCATTGCATTGTCACCCGCCTTTGTTGCTTTGCTGTTCAGTTGTCGAATGGACCGTTCGCAGGGCTCTTTGTTCCAGGAATCTGTATTTCACCTTGGCCGCCATTGAATCTGTATCCTTAGAACATCACCTAGCGGTGAGGATACAGATTCAAAAGCGACACGTAAACTCTGCGGTTCATACAGTTCCTTTCACAAACGCCACGCGTTCGATACACTTCACAAAAAAGGACATACAAAGCCTGGTGTTGGTAGGAGTAAGCGCCTGCGCCCGTCCTTTACGTACGGGCGCAGGACATTTATTCGAGGGCCTAGCGTAAACGGCTGCACCGTCCTTAGGAGGAGCAGCATACGTTTCGCGTTAAAATATAAGCACAGTATAGAGAAAATCTATATTTTCTTATATTTCGATTAAGCCGTTACAGAAAAGCTTTTCTTGAATTTATTGATCGCGTCAACAAGAGCTTTTTCGTTGTCAGCAACGAGGTCTTTTGTTGTACGAATGGATTCGCCGATTTCTGGGTGGCTGGAAGCCAGGAACGCAAGGAATTCTTTCTCGAAGCGTTGAATATCAGCAACTGGAATTTCGTCCAGGTGGCCTTTAACAGCGGAGTAGATCGAGATAACTTGCAACTCAACCGGCATCGGCTGGTTAACGCCTTGCTTCAGAATTTCCATCGTACGAGCACCACGGTTCAGACGAGCGAGTGTCCCTTTATCAAGATCGGAGCCGAACTGAGAGAACGCTTGAAGCTCACGGTAAGCTGCAAGGTCCAGACGGAGTGTACCGGCTACCTTCTTCATTGCTTTAATTTGAGCAGAACCACCTACACGAGATACCGAGATACCTACGTTTACTGCCGGACGTTGGCCGGAGTAGAACAGGTCCGCTTCAAGGAAGATCTGACCGTCTGTGATCGAGATTACGTTCGTAGGAATGTAAGCCGATACGTCAGACGCTTGAGTCTCGATGAACGGCAGAGCCGTCAGCGAGCCGCCGCCAAGTGCGTCGCTAAGTTTAGCAGCGCGCTCGAGCAAACGGGAGTGCAGGTAGAATACGTCACCTGGGTATGCTTCCCGACCCGGTGGGCGGCGGAGCAACAGGGACAATTCGCGGTATGCAGCCGCTTGTTTCGACAAGTCATCATAGATAACGAGAACGTGCTCGCCTTTGTACATGAAGTACTCACCCATCGAACAGCCAGCATAAGGAGCCAGGAAGAGCAATGGAGCTGGTTCGGATGCGCCAGCTGTTACGATGATTGTGTAATCAAGTGCACCGTGTTTACGAAGTGTTTCCACAACGCCAGCAACAGTGGATTGTTTTTGACCTACAGCAACATAGATACATTTTACGCCGTTGCCTTTTTGGTTGATGATTGCATCGATTGCAATCGCTGTTTTACCTGTTTGACGGTCACCGATGATCAGCTCACGTTGACCACGGCCAACTGGTACCATCGCGTCGATCGCTTTAATACCTGTTTGCATTGGCTCATGAACCGATTTACGATCGATAACGCCCGGAGCCGGGGATTCAATCGCACGGAATTGAGTTGTATTGATTGGGCCTTTGCCGTCAAGCGGCTGACCCAGCGGGTTTACAACGCGGCCCAGAAGCTCTTCGCCTACTGGCACTTCCATGATGCGGCCCGTACGTTTTACTTGGTCGCCTTCGCGAATGTCCGTGTAAGGACCCAAGATAACGACACCAACGTTGCTTTCTTCCAAGTTGAGCGCCATGCCTACAACGCCGTTGGAGAATTCGAGCAGTTCGCCCTGCATCGCATTTTCCAAGCCGTGTACGCGGGCAATACCGTCACCGACATTGATTACGGTGCCGACGTCAACGACTTGAATTTCGGATTTATATTGTTCGATCTGTTGTTTAATCAGCGTGCTGATTTCATCAGGTCTGATACTCAATTCGTTCACCCCTATCTACATGCATTAGATTTTAAACGATTTTTGTAAACGTTCCAGCTTGCCGGACAGGCTGCCGTCATACAGACGATCGCCGATGCGTACTTGTACGCCGCCAAGCAAATCTGGTTTAACGATTTGTTCCGCAACAATTTTCTTGCCGCTGAGCTTGCCAAAGCTTACTTCTACCTCAGCCAGTTCTGCATCCGACAAGTTATGAGCTGTATACACAACGGCATGTGCTTGACCGAGCGATTCGCCGGCGATTTTTGTATACGCAGTGTACACATCAGAGATCAGCTCTTGGCGACCGCGTACAAGAATAAGTTCAAGCGTATGAAGGACAAGCGCCGATACATGATCGCCAAATGCGCTTTTCAGCACAGCGATTTTTTTGCTCGGTTCGATGCTTGGAAGTTCAAGGAACTTACGTGCTTCGGGTTCATTCTTCAGACCTTGAACGATCAGCTTCAGCTGATCTTCCGTTTCCGTTACGATGCCCTGCTCTTGAGCGAGTTCGAACAGTGCTTTAGCGTAGCGCTTCGCTACGACAGTATCCCGGCTCATTTGCTTCCAACCTCTTTAAGGTATTGGTTAACCAATTGCTCTTGGGATTTCTCGTCCACTTGCTTTTCGATAATTTTCGACGCGATTTTGACAGAAATGCCGCCAACTTCTTCGCGAAGTGCAGCAACCGCTTTGTTTTTCTCGCTCTCGATATCTTTAACCGCTTCGTCTTTCAGACGAGTGGATTCGGATTTCGCAACTTGAATAATGTCATCGGCTTGTTTCGAGCTTGTAGCTCTAGCTTGCTCAATAATGTCATAAGCTTCTTTACGAGCTTCCTGAAGTGCTTGTTTCTGTTGCTCCAGTTGCTGCTCAGCTTCTTTCTTGCTAGTTTCCGCATTAGCAATTTGCTCAGCGACATACTGCCTGCGCTGTTCCATGATGCCCAGCAAAGGACCAAACGCGTAGCGTTTCAGCAAGTACAGAAGGATCAGGAACGCGATCAACTGAATGATAAGACTCGACCATACGATATGCAAAAAACGTCACTCCCTTCTATAGCTTAAAACAAATTCGTTCGAAAAGTCGGTTCATTACATGAACGGCTCAGAGGGCCGAACAAAAAGGAAGGCGAGAAGGCAAAGCCACTCCCCGCCATGTGTCTAAACTTGTTATTAGGATTTGCCCAAGAAGATGAACGCAAGTACCAGTGTGATAACTGGAAGTGCTTCGACCAGAGCGACACCGATAAACATAGTTGTTTGAAGAGTACCACGAAGTTCTGGTTGACGGGAAATACCCTCAACTGTACGACCTACGATCAGACCGTTACCAATACCTGCGCCCAGTGCGCCCAAACCAAATACAATTGCTGCTGCAACTAATGCCAATGCTCCCATTAGAAAAATCCTCCTCAATTTTCGTGAAAATAGTTTTTTTATATTGACCGCCGGTATTCCGCCGGTTTGAAGCCATTAATGCTGTTCGCCATGCTCTTCATGCACAATTGCTTGTGACATGTATACCATCGTCAGCATACAGAATACGAATGCTTGTATTGCACCTACGAATACGCTGAAACCTTGCCACACGACAAGCGCTGGAATACCCCAAACACCCATCCCGAGGATTACGGCAATCATGACCTCGCCTGCGAAGATGTTACCGTAAAGACGCAAAGCAAGCGACAACGGTTTCGATACTTCTTTGATCAATGCGAGTGGCAGGAAGAGCCAATGCGGTTCAACATAGTGTTTCAGGTAATGCTTCGTGTTAAGTCGAAGACCTTCGATATGCGTCAAGAGGACTACGATAATTGTCAAAGCGCCTGTTACTGCAACATCCGCTGTTGGTGATTTCCACCATGCAATATGTGCTTCTTCTTCTCCGTCCAGGAAAAGATCCATTCCAAGGAATGTTGCACCGTGATGCACTTCAGTGACAATTCCAAGCGGTAAGCCCAGCATATCACCCACAAAAATATACATAATCAGGGTAAGACCGAGGATAAGATATGGACGGCCTTTCTTGAGGTCCATAGACGTACCGATAATGTTCTGAACGAATTCGATAACCCACTCCAAGAAATTCTGAAGCTTCGTCGGATTCGTAACCGAGATGTTTCTCACTGCCAGCTTCGCAAGAACAAAGACTAAGATGCTAGTGATCAAAATCATAGCGATTACGGCCAAATCAAACTCGATTCCAGCTACATGAACGATAGGAGAAATATGATCCATTAGTTATTTTTCACCCCTTTCATCGGTAGGATTTGACGCCATCAACTTTCGTCTGGACAAAAATCCCAGTATGAGTGTTGCCAATTGTGCGACAAATAATCCGGCAACAGTCGCTGAAAGCTGAAACGTGTATGTTTGTGTCGCAATCACAACTGCCAATAACGCGATGCATGCTCGGGTGAAAAAGCCGATATTCATCCTTTTCGTACCTTGCACAGCAGCATTCGCCCCGATCTTCGTAACCTTCCAGCCAAGAAGTCTTGCATTCACCAGACTGGCCGCTCCTCCGATCATAAGCCCGCCCCACCAGCTTTCATAGTCGGGCAGTAAAGCCCAAGCGATACAGCATAGGGACATGAATAAGAAAGTAACTCTTGTAACGGCTTTCAAGTGGGCCGACAAATCGTCCATTATTTCGCTTTGCCTCCCGCAAACGTCCGAATCAGGAATATGACCGTAATGATGCCTACTGCAAGTCCCGTGACTAAACCGATAATGGAATAGTATTCGGTACCGTTTGCAAGATCGGCTTTATGACCGAGCCAGTAGCCAAGCCCCAGACATGCGGCTAGATCGGCCCCAATAGTGCCGACCAATCCCATCGCTCTCCAAGGGTCGTCTCCGAAACTGCCATGATCCGACTTATTCTGATTCTCTTTAGACGGTTGTTCTTTGGATGGATCCATGCGGAATCACTCCAAAACTCTCATTTATTTTATCGAAGCTGTTAAACTTTTGTCAATTCATTTAAATTCAAACATTTAGTGAACAGCGGCCCGAAAATCCTTATAAATAAAGGATTTTCCGAACGCTAAACCGTACAGTACCACTGTATGCTGTACATTGCTTATCTAGCAGCTGTCCGCTTGTGAAACTATGAACGTTGTGTGAACGTCTCAGGCCGCTCGCTAGTTCTGCCAAAATGATGCAAAATCGCTTGTACAATGCGGACGGAAGCTTGTCCGTCACCGTAAGGATTGGCAGATTTGCTCATTTTTTCGTACAAGGCAACATCATTAAGAAGCGCACGTGCACGACTGTATACTTGCTCTTCATCCGTACCTACCAGCTCAAGTGTGCCCGCCTCGATACCTTCTGGACGTTCTGTTGTATCACGAAGCACAAGTGTTGGCACGCCAAAGGATGGTGCTTCTTCCTGTAAACCGCCAGAATCCGTCAAAATCATATACGCATGAGGATAGAAATTATGGAATTCAAATACATCAAGCGGCTCAATTAATTGAATGCGCGGATGATTGCCTAGAATTTCGTTAGCCGGTTCTCTAACAGCCGGGTTCGGGTGAACCGCATACACGATCGCTACATCTTCATGCTCGTCAGCAATCCGTTTCACGGCGCGGAAAATATTACGATGCGGCTCGCCAAGCGCTTCACGGCGATGTGCTGTCATCAGAATCATACGTTTGCCCTTCGCCCATTCAATAACGGGATGGGAGAACGATGGATCTACCGTGTATTGGAATACGTCAGTTGCCGTATTGCCAGTCACATAGATCGAAGCTTCCGACTTGTTCTCTTTGCGCAGATTGCCTGCCGACCATTCCGTAGGTGCAAAATGAACATCCGACAGAACGCCTGCGAGCTGGCGGTTCATCTCTTCCGGATATGGCGAGAGCTTATTCCATGTGCGGAGACCAGCTTCGACATGACCAACTTGAATCTGCTTCAGGAAGGAAGCATAGCTGGCGAGAAATGTCGTCTGCGTGTCGCCATGCACAAGCACGATATCCGGCTTTGCTTCTGTAAGCACAGGATCAAGACCTTCCAGAACACGGACGGTCGTCTCAGTCAGTGTCTGGCGGTCTTTCATGACATTCAGATCATAGTTGGGCTGGATCTCAAAGAAATCAAGCACTTGGTCCAGCATTTGGCGGTGCTGTGCCGTTACACATACGATCGATTCGATCTGATCAGAATGCTTGTTTAATTCCAGCACGAGCGGAGCCATCTTTACAGCTTCCGGACGGGTACCAAAAATCGTCATTACTTTCAGTTTGGACAAAACAACTCACTCCTAAAATGAATAGTTGCCTAAATCGCTCGATTAGAGAGCAATTTGTGACAATTCATACTTCGAAATCTGTTTGCTTATATTAATTCGTGCCGAACAACCGGTCTCCGGCATCGCCGAGACCTGGCACGATGTAGCCTTTTTCATTCAAGGCATCATCCAAAGCGGCCAGATAAATATCAATGTCAGGATGAGCATCCTGTACCGCCTTCACGCCTTCCGGCGCTGCAATAAGGCACATCAGCCTTATCTGATCACAGCCGCGTTTCTTCAGCGAGTTGATGGCTGCAATAGCTGAGCCGCCTGTAGCAAGCATCGGATCGATAACAATCAGTTGGCGGTTAGCTGCGTCTGTCGGCAGATTAATGTAATATTCCAAAGGCTGAAGTGTTTCGTGGTCACGGACAAGGCCGATATGTCCAACCTTTGCAGCCGGAATCAGCTTCAGCATCCCTTCTACCATACCAAGGCCCGCACGCAGGATCGGAATAAGTCCAAGCATCCGACCGGAGACGACTTTTGCTTCCGTCGTTGCGACTGGCGTCTCAACCGTAATGGTATCAAGGGGGATATCTCTTGTAATTTCATAAGCCATCAAGGTGGCTACTTCGTCAACCAGTTCACGAAAATCCTTCGTATTGGTATCTTTGTTTCTAATAAATGTCAGCTTATGCTGAATCAATGGATGGTCGCATATAACCACTTTGCTCATGGAGCGTAATTCCTCCTGTGTGAAAATGTTATCCCTATAGTCTTGGACACAATCCCGTTAATTATATCACTCTGCCCCCTCTGATGCATCCAGTGTTTTATGGCTATATAAAGACAGATTAACTACAAAAAAAAGGACGAAACAGAAGTAACTTCTGCTTCGTCCTGTAAAATTATACCGATGCGTAGTGACAGGAAGCATAATGCCCCTTTTTCACCTCTACCAGCTTAGGTTCTACTGTCTTACATTTATCCGTTGCCATCGGGCAGCGGGTATGGAATTGACAGCCTGAAGGCGGGTTAATCGGGCTCGGCAAATCGCCGGTCAGCACAATTCGCTCCCGGGTTGCTTCAATTTCTGGATCTGGAATCGGATTAGCCGAAAGCAGAGCGCGTGTATACGGGTGCGCTGGGCTGCCATACAACTCGCTGCTCTCCGCGAGCTCAACGATTTTACCCAAGTACATAACTGCAACACGGTCACTGATATGCTTAACCATCGACAAGTCATGGGCAATGAACAAGTAAGTCAGGCCCATTTTGCGTTGCAAATCCTGCATCAGGTTAACGACCTGTGCTTGGATCGATACGTCAAGCGCCGAGATTGGCTCGTCCGCGATAATAAACTTCGGATCGACTGCAAGTGCACGGGCAATACCAATACGCTGACGCTGGCCGCCTGAGAACTCATGCGGGTAACGGGTAGCGTGGTCAGGATTTAGACCTACCAGATCAAGAAGATCCTCAACTCTCCGTTTACGCTCAGCACGGCTTGCTGCCAAACCATGAATATCAAGCGCCTCACCGATTACATCAGTAATCGTCATCCGTGGGTTTAGTGATGCGTACGGGTCTTGGAAAATCATCTGCATATCGCGGCGCATCTGCTTGAGCTTAGCGCCTTTCAGTTTGTAGATATCTTCACCGTTAAACGTGACACTGCCGCTGGTAGGCTCGTACAAACGCAAGATCGTACGTCCTGCTGTCGACTTACCACAGCCGGATTCGCCAACGACACCAACCGTCTCGCCTTTTGCGATGGAGAAGTCGATCTCGTTGACCGCCTTCAGAATATTGCCTCCGCCCAAGTTAAAGAACTTGCGCAGATTATTAACCTTTACTAACGGCTCACTCATACGGATACCTCCTGTTTCGCAGGCTTCGCGTACGGATGTGCCATCCAGCAGGCCGAAGTATGTGACTCATTACCGTCTACTGGCAGAAGCTCCGGATCATTGTCAATGCAGACACGCATCGCTTCATCGCAACGCGCGCAGAAGCTGCAGCCAGCCGGCGGCTTGATCAGATCCGGCGGTGTACCAAAGATCGGAATAAGCGGCTCATCTTTTCTTTGATCAAGACGAGGCACAGAACGAAGCAGACCTTTGGTATAAGGATGCTTCGGATTTTTGAAGATTTCCCATTTCGTGCCGCTCTCAACAACTTTACCTGCATACATAACAATAACGCGGTCGCAAATATCCGCTACAACGCCAAGGTCATGCGTAATCAGGATAATTGATGTACCCATACGCTCCTGCAGATCTTTCATCACGCGCAGGATTTGCGCCTGAATCGTAACATCAAGCGCTGTTGTTGGCTCGTCCGCAATAAGAAGCGAAGGATTACATGCAAGCGCAATGGCAATCATGCCACGCTGACGCATACCACCGGAGAACTCATGCGGGTATTGATTAAAGCGTGCTGCAGGGTTTGGAATACCAACGAGACTTAGCATTTCAATTGCACGGGCACGAGCAGCCGAAGCGCTCATGTTCTGATGCTTAATAAGACCTTCTGTAATCTGACGGCCAATTGTAAGCGTTGGGTTAAGCGAGGTCATCGGATCCTGGAAGATCATACCCATCTCTTTACCGCGGATGTTCTCCATCTCTTTGGCCGTCTTGGACAAAATTTCTTGCCCTTTGAACATAATCGAACCGCTTGTCATCGCAGGCGGGCTTGGGATAAGGCGCATCAGCGTTTGAGCAGTTACGGATTTACCACAGCCGGACTCACCAACGATTGCTACTGCTTCGCCTTTATTTATATGAAAGTTAACACCGCGTACCGCTTGTACAGTACCGCCGCGAACCTTGAAATTAACACGAAGATCATTCACTTCGAGCAAACGTTCCATTGTTGCACCTCCTACTTTTTCATCTTCGGATCAAGTGCGTCACGCAGGCCGTCACCGAAAATATTAAAGCAAAGCATGGTCAAGCTGATCAGCGTTGCCGGGAACAGCATCCGCCATGGATATACAGTCATCGCCTTAATGGCGTCATTAATCAAAGTACCAAGAGACGCGGCCGGCGATTGAACGCCAAGGCCAAGGAAGCTCAAGAATGCTTCCGCGAAAATTGCGTTTGGCACCGTCATCGTAATCGTAACGATAATCGGACCCATCGCATTAGGGATAAGATGCTTAAGTAAAATCCGTGACGGACCTGCACCAAGGGAACGTGCCGCCAGGACATACTCTTGATTTTTCAGCTGCATAATTTGACCGCGGACGATCCACGCCATATTAATCCAGCCGGTAATACTTAAAGCTACGATAATGGTAAACATGCTCGGTTCCATAACAACGATAAGCAGGATAACGACGAGCAAGCTTGGAATCGAGTATAAAATTTCACAGAAACGGTTCAGAACTTCATCGACTTTACCGCCGAAATAACCCATAATCCCGCCCATAATAACACCAACAACAAGGTCAACAAGAGCGGCGTAAATACCAACTTGAAGGGAAATACCTGAACCCATCCAAGTTCTTGAGAACATATCACGTCCAAGACTATCCGTTCCGAACCAATGGTCCGAGGAAGGAGCCATGTTAGTTGATTGAAGATCCTGCGTCCTATAATCATGTGTCGCAATCAATTGGCCAAAGATCGTCACGAGGATGATAAAGGCTAATATCCAAAGGCTGATCATCGCCATACGGTTTGTTTTCAGGCGCAGCCAAGCGTCCTTCCAAGCAGAAATACTCTCTCGGACAACGATCTCGCCTTGCTTCTCGTCTTGGCTCAGCTTCTCGAAATCACTAGGTGTAAGTGTTTGTTCCTTCATCTATTAGCCCCCCTTCCCGCGACTTAGTTTAATACGTGGATCTACAAAGCCGTAAGCGATATCCGTAAGGAAACGCGCCAGCATAAGGATTACAGCATAGAACAGCGTCAGGCCCATAATGAGCGTGTAGTCGCGGTTCGTAATACTGTTGACGAAAAATTTACCCAAGCCGCCGATACCGAAAATCTGCTCGATTACGACAGAGCCTGTAATGATGTTCGCCGTCATCGGGCCGATATAAGTAACTACCGGCAGGATCGCATTACGAAGGGCATGGCGAACCAGGATAACACGGCCGGACAAGCCTTTAGCCCGGGCTGTCTTCATGTAATCGGCACTAAGTACCTCTAGCATGCTTGAACGTACAAGACGCGCGATAAATGCAGCCGGAAGGAACGACAATGCCAGGACCGGCATAATAAAGTCGGTCGGGTCATTCAAGCCTGCTACGTCTAGCACACGCAATTTGACGCCAAATATCCACTGTAAGCCTGTAGCCACAACGAAGTTCGGAATCGATACGCCAATTACGGCAATCAAAATCGTAAAGCCATCAAGAAACTTGCGGTGGTTAAGCGCAGCAATCAAACCGAACAGCACACCTGCTGCAACCGCCACGATAATGGCGAATATACCGATTTGAAGCGAGTAAATAAAGCCGGTCTTAATAATGTCAATAACGGTAACATACTGTTGCTTCATGGACGTTCCAAGGTCAAAGTGAATCAGGTTGTTCATGTAATGCAAATATTGAACGCCCAGCGGATCATTAAGTCCATATTCCTCATTCAAGCGCTCTTGGATGGCAGCAGGAATGTTTTTCTCACTTTGAAACGGGTTGCCCGGAATGGCCTTCATCAGAAAAAAAGTGGCCGAAGCCAGCACGAAGATCGAAACGAGCATGAACAACAGTTTCTGAAGAACGTAACGAACCAAACGCTATGGCACCTCCTAAAATGAATGATCACCAAAATAGCTATGTTTAGAGCTATGCTATTGTGATGATTCATTACTACGTAAGCATAAGCTCCTAAAAAAAATTATCACCCAAACAGCTATTAGAGCTATCGCGATGATTCATTACTACGTAAGCAAAAGCTTTCAAAAATTTAAATCCTTTAACTTACGAAAGTAAAAAGTGAAAGGGGATATATGCAGTCTCAATGGCCGCATATATCCCGCATTCCGTAACGAGCAGTTAATTATTTCGCTTCGTAATCTCCGCGATTGTAATCAATGTCGCCTTTGTAATCGATAAAGATGCCTTTGAATCCAGGCTTAATCATGTAAACAGTGCTGTAGTAGTAGATCGGCATAATCGCACGGTCTTTACCAACAACCATTTCTTCCGCTTTGGACATAGCAGCCATACGTTTAGCTTGATCGTCTGTGCTGTATGCTTCTTTGATCAGAGCGTCATACTCAGGTTTTGCAAAGCCTGTATTGTTGTTACCGCTCTTCGACGAGAACAGATCGATGAACGTCATAGGGTCATTGTAGTCAGCGCCCCAACCGCCGCGTGCCACATCATAGTTCAGGTGGTTACGATTGTCGAGGAATACGCCCCATTCTTGTTTGCTAACTTCGGTTTTGATACCGAGGTTTTTGCTCCACATTTCAGCAATTGCTTCTGCAACCGCTTGGTGCAGTTCATTCGTGTTGTAAGTCAGCTTAACAGTAGGCATTGCAGTCAGGCCTTCTTCAGCCAGACCTTCAGCAAGCAATTTTTTCGCTTCTGCGAGGTCTTCTTTGAAGTAAGCAGAATCCGGGTGTTCCGAACGGAAATCGTCTTTCTCGCCTTTAATACCAGGAGGAACGATACCGTATGCTGGCGTTTGACCGCCTTTTGTTACGTTGTCAACGATATCTTGACGGTTGATCGCCATCGAAAGCGCTTCACGTACTTTTACATTGCTGTATGGTTTAAGCGTTGTATTGAACAGGTAGTAGTAGATGCTTGCGCTGCCTTGAACTTTGAACTCATCCGCGTTGTTTTTCTTCAGCGTTGGGAATTGTTCGTTCGGGATCAGACCCGTAGGCATACCAGCGAAATCAAGCTCGCCAGTTTGGTACATGCTCAGCTCAGTGTTCGAATCGTTAACTTCAGAGAAGACAACTTTCGTAAGCTTCACATCGTCTTTTGCATAGTAGTTGTCGTCTTTCACGAGTGTAATGGAGTTGTTCTTTTTCCACTCGCTCATTTTGAACGAACCGTTAGTGATCATAGTCGAAACATCAGTTGCCCATGCTTCGTTATCTTTCGCCGATTGGTGAACCGGGAAGAAGACTGTGAAGGACATCAGGCCGAGGAAGTAAGGAGTTGGCGAGTTCAGCTCAACTTGCAGCGTTTGCTCGTCAATTGCTTTTACTGCTACGTCGTCAGCTGTTACACCGTCAGCGCCAGTGTTGTAAGCTTCCGCGTTTTTGATGTAGTACAGCTGGTATGCATATGCAGATGCTGCTGGTTTCAGGTTTGGATCAAGGGCGCGCTTCCACGCGTACTCGAAGTCGCCTGCTGTTACAGCGTCACCGTTGCTCCATTTCGCATCGTCGCGAATGGTGAAGGTATACGTTTTGCCGTCATCGGAAATTTTCCATTCCTTAGCCATGCCAGGAACAACGTCACCCTTATCGTCTTTACGAGTAAGGCCTTCGTACAAACCGTTTACAACAGTTGCAGATACTTGGTCTTGAACTTGTGCCGGGTCAAGAGATGGCGGTTCAGTTGCAAGGTTCATGCGGAATACAGGTGCTTCGCTGCTTCCGGACTCTTCCTTAGGTGTACAGCCGACTGCTACGAGAGCCAGTGCCAGCAACACGGAGATCAATGTAAAGCCATGCTTCTTCTTCAACATAAATTTTCCTCCCCTGATGTAAACCCTGTCTTTTTATACTGTAATAATTTGACATTACATAATTAAACAATTTGAAAAATCATGCGTTTTACTGAATAATTATCAGTGAACGTTTGTTCATTCTGCATTGTTTACATATGTTCACGCCCAATTAGCACAATATTAATGTTAATTTAATATACCGTAGATAAATATACAATATTTATTTATGTTTTGTCACGCCCCAGAAATTACATTTCGATAATTATCGAATATTGACGATTCATGTAGAAGCGTAATACCTGCTTCCTATAGGATGCTGCAATCGCAAAGGGTTAATTCACCATAAAAAAAAGACTGCCCTTCAGGTCAAGGATGACCTGAAGGGCAGTCTTTGAAGAAACAAATAAAATTAGTATTTCATGTTCGGGTAAAGCGGGTATTGTGCTGTTAAATCACGAACCATGCCAGTCGCTTTCGCCAGTACGGCTTCGTCATTAGGATTTTTCAGCGTCATCGCGATCACTTCGCCTATGACTTTCATTGCTTTCTCATCCATGCCGCGGGAAGTTGCAGCTGGAGTACCAAGACGGATACCGCTTGTAATGAACGGGCTTGTTGGATCAAATGGAATTGCGTTCTTGTTCGCTGTAATACCGATCGAATCAAGCACATGCTCAGCAGCTTTACCTGTGATGTTAAGGCTGCGAGTATCAACCAGCATCAAGTGGTTGTCAGTACCGCCGGATACGATGTTGATGCCTTCTGAGATCAGCGTCTCGGACAATACTTTTGCGTTGTTAATAACTTGTTGTGCATATTCTTTCCACGACGGTTGAAGAACTTCTCCGAATGCAACAGCTTTAGCTGCAATAACATGCATCAGAGGGCCGCCTTGCGAACCAGGGAATACCGCTTTATCGATTGCTGCTGCCCAAGGTTGACGACACAGAATCATACCGCCGCGAGGACCGCGAAGCGTTTTGTGTGTTGTTGTTGTTACAAAGTGTGCGTGAGGCACTGGGCTTGGGTGCAGACCAGCTGCCACAAGACCTGCGATATGCGCCATATCAACCATGAACAATGCGCCTACGTCTTCAGCGATTTTGCCCATTTTCTCGAAGTCGATTGTACGAGGGTATGCACTCGCGCCAGCTACAATCAGGCGAGGACGGTGTTTGAATGCCGCTTTACGCACTTCCTCATAGTTGATTGTAAAAGTTTCTTCGTCTACGCCATAAGCTACAAAGTTGTACAAAAGACCAGATGCATTAACCGGGCTGCCGTGCGTCAAGTGACCGCCATGTGCCAGGTTCATACCAAGTACCGTATCGCCAGGCTTCAAAACAGCAAGGTATACCGCCATGTTTGCTTGTGCACCGGAGTGTGGTTGTACGTTTGCATGCTCAGCACCGAAAATTTCTTTTGCACGATCACGTGCGATATCTTCCACAATGTCAACATGCTCGCAGCCGCCGTAGAAGCGTTTGCCTGGGTAGCCTTCTGCATATTTATTCGTCAATACCGAACCCAATGCTTCGATCACCGCTTCGCTAACGATGTTCTCGGATGCGATCAGCTCGATGTTATCGCGTTGGCGTTGCAGTTCAAGGCCCATTGCCTTTAATACTTCAGGATCTTGGTTACGTAAGTTTTCCATTGTCATTGTGAAAAGCCTCCCAAATTAAAATTAATCACATGATCCCGACGTCTGCTCTGACGCCAGGCCGCTCTCTTCCAAAGTGTACACTGCACGGGTTCCGCCAATGAGCTTAGGCCTTGTAAAAGCCATCGTCACATGAGCTGCACCAATCGACCTGATCGAAGGTCTAACTGGCACGGCAACCCGGCGGAGATGCATGCCGATGAAGGTATCACCGATATCGATACCGGCATGTGCTTCCACCGTTTCAACAAGGCAGGCTTCCGGCAAATGCCGGTAAGCATACGCGGCCATCGAACCGCCCGCTTTCGGAACAGGTATCGCTGCAACCTCGTCCAGACCAAATTTGTCTGCAGCCTCACGAGAGAGAACAAGTGCCCGATTCAAATGCTCACAGCATTGGTAAACAGGATAAAATCCAATCTCGCTCCGTACCGCTTCAACTCCCGCATAAATCTGTGCGGCCGTCTCCAGCGTTCCGGATGTGCCGATACGGTGGCCCAGCACTTCACTTGTACTGGTGCCGATAACAAGCAGTTGTCCGGCCTTCAGCCCTCCGGCTGAAACAAGTTCCCGAACAATCGTCTCCACATCACTTGCAATTGAAGCTAATTCCTCGTGATTGCTCATGCTGCACCGCTCCTTCTATATCGTATCGATCTTAAGGATGCACAGTATATTGCTGTTCGATTTGCTTTACTTTCTGAACACGTCCTGCATGACGCTCACCATTCGAGAATGGCGTTTCCAGCCAGATGCGGACAATTTCCTGTGCTAAGCCCGGGCCGATAATGCGTTCGCCCATAGCAAGTACATTCGTATCATTATGCTCGCGAGTTGCCTGCGCTGAGAACATGTCATGCACCAAAGCGCATCGAATACCCGGCACTTTATTAGCCGCAATCGACATGCCAATGCCTGTACCGCAAATAAGAATGCCGCGGTCAGCCTGACCACTTGCTACTTTATCTGCTACCGGCAGTGCATAATCGGGATAATCCACAGATTGATTGCAGTCACAGCCCAAATCTTCAATCTCATGTCCTTGCGATAAAAGGAACGGAACGATTTCATCTTTCAACCGGTAACCCGCATGATCTGCACCAATTGCAATTTTCAACGTAAACCCTCCTGTTATTTTGCAGCGTCGTTAGCAAAATAAGTATCTGTTTGTCGAATCATACGGACTTATTATACCTAAATTCCGTAGAAAAGACGAAAAAAAGAGCATGACATGCTCAATAGCATGCTGCTCTTTGCCCAGGCGACCGGCCGTATGTTCCGATGCTCCACCGTGGTTACCCACTTCCGTCGCCAGTTACATCGGAAACCGTCTTTGTTACCTCCATGATAGCCGATTCATCGTTATAAATCAATCGCTTAAATGGCTAAATTCAGCCTAATTTCAGCATGGAATTTCATCCCTTTTTGAGCATCCTCAGCAAGGTTTTCAAACTCACTTCAATCTCTGAAGCACAGCTTTCATACATGCTAAGTGTACCGCCAAAAGGATCGGCAATATCAAAGCTTGGAATGCGGCGTTCAAGCTCAAGGAGCCGTGTCCGCTCTGCAGTCGACAGCTGCTGACCCAGCACCTGCTTCATATGCATCTCAGTATACAGACGCTCTAACTCCTCAATATCCGCCTGTACATCCGTATCTTGATTGACGTATTCCTTAAGCGTATAGGCTTTATCCACCGCCTCAGGAAACCAATTAATCAGATTTCGTTTATGCCCCGATGTCATGGTCAGAATCAAGTCTGCCCAAGCAACAATTTCACCGCTAAGCGCTCGTGAAGAACCTTGAGGTTCAACGGCTTTGCCTCGCAGCGTTGTAGCCGCATGAGCCGAGATCGGCAGCCCGTCAATTGTTGACACCCCCGCTGAACGAACCTCAAGCGGAACGCCCTGCTGCTTTGCCATCGCTCTCAGCATAGCTTCAGCCATCGGGGATCGGCATGTATTGCCGGTACAAACAAACAAGATGCGTGTCATGCTGCATTCCCCTTTCTGTGCGGCTAATCTGTCTTATTTTTAAAGTATGAATAAAAGTCCAAATATTAATAAAATCGCCCCGCCAAGCGCTTCACCATACCCTCCGAGGTTTTGGCTCACCCTGCGCCCAAGCAGGAGGCCACACACGGACATTAATCCGCCGAAAAAACCAAATAGCAGTACAGTCAGCACGATATCTGCTGCAAACATACCAAGTGTTACGCCAACAGAAAAGGAATCGATACTAACGCTAAACGCGAATAAAAACGTTCCAATCGAGGAACGGTAGTCGATCGATTGAACAGCCTCTCCCCTAAGCGCACTGTAAATCATATGCCCGCCCAAAAGCAGCAGCAGCACTCCTGCCGCCATTGTAGCCACATCGCCAAGCAGACCACTGACGAAATGCCCGGCGTACATCCCTGCCAGCGGCATGATGACATGGAACAGTGCAATGATCGCACTTAGCCGCAGCACATCACGAAGACGAATCCCTTTAAGTCCAATTCCAATCCCTAACGAAAATGCATCCATGCCTAGCGCAACCGCCATTATGAGCAGTGTCGCGAATTGTCCAGCATGTAAAGTTGCATCTGTCACGCTATCGCCCCCATGTCCACATCCATTCTTAACCAAGATATGCGGACAAGGGGACAAACATACTACTCTATAACCGGACGATTTGATGCCCTGCAGCTTTCGCCAGACGGTTCATAAGAGCAAGTCCAATCCCTTCCTCTGAGCAGCCTTCCGCCCAAATACGCTGTACACCTTCAGCATCAAATCGGCGAAGTGCTGCATAAAGCCGGTGCGCTGCCTGTTCCAAATGCTGCTCGCTTCCGTAGGTTAACACGAGATCGGCATCAAAGGAGGCTGTTCTTTCATCGAAAGTAAGGACACCTGTTTTGAGTTCTGTTGCTCTTGTTCCATTCACTTGCTCCTGAATGTAACGTACTGCTTCGGCTCGATCACCCTGAACGATCACGAGATCACCCTGCGGAGCATAATGCGTATATTTCATACCTGGCGACCGCGGCGCTTCGGTCACTTCGGAAGTGGTGGGAGCCGGCGCATCGATGCGGGCCTCTGGTGCCGCATTCTGCAATTGTTCTGCGGTGATGCCGCCTGGACGAAGGACACGAATCGTATTCGAATCCGGCAGCTCAATTACCGTTGATTCCAGTCCAACACCCGTTGCTCCGCCGTCTACAACTCCGCTTATTTTACCGCCAAGATCCTCCAGTACATGCTCTGCAAGTGTAGGACTTGGGCGGCCTGAACGGTTGGCACTTGGTGCGGCCACCGGACAGCCAGACTGCTGTATGAGCGCAAGAGCTGCCGGATGATCCGGCATTCGTACACCAACAGTGGAAAGCCCTGCTGTAACTAGAGGTGACACCGCTTCAGGATGCACCGGCAGCACGAGCGTCAGAGGCCCGGGCCACAGCTGCTTCATCAGTCTTCCGGCAAGCTCTGGATAAGGGAGTACCAGTTCATCTAGCTGCCGTTCGTCGGCAATATGCACGATAAGCGGGTTATCCGAAGGGCGTCCCTTCGCTTTGAAAATGGACTCTACCGCTTTCGTATTACGTGCATCGGCCCCAAGGCCGTATACCGTTTCCGTCGGAAAAGCAACCAATTCGCCTGCGCGCAGAAGGGCCGCTGCTTCCTCTAATTGCTCGGCCAGCATCTCCGGATTACTCCCGTCCATGACCTGCCAAACCTTTGTAGTCGTCATCTCTATCCTTCAATCCCTGCTATTAAAGTTCATCTACTGCCCCCATTATAGCATATGCCTTCTAAATTGCAGAGCAGCAGCCCTCCATCAGCGCTTGCATGCATAAGTGGAGGGCCGCCATTTTGCGAATTATGAGAACAGGCTTTTCAGCCAATGAATGAACTGTTGAATCATTTCCCACAGGAAGAACTTTGCTTCAGGTGCTTCGCCTTGGCCTTGGTCATCCTTTGCTTGCTGCACGGAAACTTCGGCTTTGCTGTCAGCTGCTTTTTCAACTTTCCCATTGTTGTCTTGCTTTTGATCAGCTGAAGCGGTTTTAACAGTCTCTGCTTTCGCAGCGTCGGCATCCGGATCAGCGGCTGCAGCTTCACCTGTTGCTGCGTCGATGAAGCAAAGCGGCGGGAACAATACACACCACCAGTTTTGGCCTTGACCTTCACCAAGTGTAATCAGAAGAGCTTCATAGTTGCCTGCAGGGTATACCTCATTGCTGTACATTTTGGTAGGGAACGGAACCATGCCAAGCTCTGCATGATACGAGTAATCAAACCCGCGGCTTGTCAGAACTTCAGCAACAATCTCCTCAATTTCACCCATATGATCATGCACCGTTTGGCGCGCTTGTTCAATTGTTTGTGGACCTGTCACCCAGCTGTCCATCGCTTTAACAACAGCATCACGAACAACACGTTTCACCGCTTGATCAGCAGGTGCGTCCGAATTAGCGAGAATACGAAGACGAATGGATTCTTGCGGAATAAGAGTATCTACCACCGCTGCATCTGTACGTTGCTGCTCCCAGCTCATTACCAGAACAAATAATACAATAATCAACAAACCATAAGATTTACGGAAATAAAATAGGGAATTAGTGCGGTTCATATGACACAAGCTCCTCTCGATGGCACCCGTCAGTGCCTCAGCTTGCGTTCCGGAACGTATCTATCCGTCATTATGTCCGGGATCTCCACTCTATAAACCTAGCAGCGAAAATGAAAATGATAGAGTTTGTTTTCATGAATGGGAGGGGCGGGAATGCACGAGGGATGCGGACGAGTTAAGGTCCCTGAGGGATTTTAACTGTGTGAGATGAGTAGCTAGGTTGGCTTTTTAGGTCCCTGGGGGACCTTAACTTTACGGCGATGGCATGGTGGGGTGGCGATTTGGGCGGGGGCGGACGAGTTAAGGTCCCTGAGGGGCCTTAATTATGCGAAATGAGTAGCTAGTTTGGTCTTTAAGGTCCTTGGGGGACCTTAACTTTACGGCGATGGCATGGTGGGGTGGCGATTCGGGCGGGGGCGGACGAGTTAAGGTCCCTGAGGGATTTTAACTGTGTGAGATGAGTAGCTAGTTTGGCCTTTAAGGGCCCTGGGGGACCTTAACTTTACGGCGATGGCATGGTGGGGCGGCGATTTGGGCGGGGGCGGACGAGTTAAGGTCCCTGAGGGGCCTTAATTATGCGAAATGAGTAGCTAGTTTGGATTTTAAGGTCCCTGGGGGACCTTAACTTTGCGGCGATGGCATGGTGGGGTGGCGATTCGGGCTGGGACGGACGAGTTAAAGTCCCTGAGGGGCCATAACTATGTAAAATGAGTAGCTAGTTTGGATTTTAAGGTCCTTGGGGGACCTTAACTTTGCGGCGATGGCATGGTGGGGTAGCGATTCGGGCTGGGGCGGACGAGATAAGGTCCCTGTGGGATTTTAATTGTGTGAGATGAGTAGCTAGTTTGGCCTTTAAGGGCCCTGGGGGACCTTAACTTTGCGGCGATGGCATGAGGTGGCGGGAGTCCGGGCTACGGCGAGGTTAGTTTCCGAGTAGATAAGACCCTCGCAGGGTCTTATTGGAGCTATTTCAAGAGCAAACCGGTGCAATAAAGCCCTCTGGGGGTCTTATTTGCAACAGTGGCCAGGGATTCGGACGGATATTCAGGATGTAAGGCAGAATAAGACCCTCTCAGGGTCTTATTGGATGTCATATAAGACCAAGCTGGCGCAATAAGACCTTCGGAGGGTCTTATTTGCTACAACGGTCAAAGGTTGGTCAGAGCAATGACTGAAAACAAAAAACACGCTGTCCCTCGTCAATGAGACGAGGGACAGCGTGTTTGATTAATAAGCGGGCTGACTAATCCCCGCTTGTACGAATGGCAATGACATGGCGCTCGATGCCGCCATAGTCGGTAATGATGCGAATGTCGTCCCATTCGCCGACATTCCGCAGCAGCGCGGCAACGTCGTGAGCTTGGCCCATGCCAAGCTCAAAGGCGACAATACGCGGCAGCTGCACGAGAGCCGGCAGCTGCTCCACCATGCGGCGGTACGGATCCAGCCCGTCCGCTCCGCCATCCAGCGCGAGGCGCGGCTCAAAGTCGCGCACCTCGGGCTGCAGGCCCTCGAGATCATCCGCCGGGATATACGGCGGATTGGACACGAGCACATCGATGCGGATGTCATCCGCATCGGGTGCTCCTGCGGCGCCGTGCTTCGCAAACGGCGCCAGCAGGTCGCCCTGCACGAATGCCATGCGCCCCGCCGCCTCATGGCGGGCCGCATTCGTGCGGGCGACAGCAAGCGCGTCCGGCGACAGGTCGGACGCGCAGACGCGCCAGCGCGGACGCTGCGAAGCCAGCGTCACGCCGATGGCGCCAGTGCCCGTGCCGACGTCGACGACCATCGGCATAGCTTCACCATCAGGCGGCCACAGACGATCGGCCGCCTCAAGCACGGCCTCGACGAGCAGCTCCGTCTCGGGCCGTGGAATAAGCGTAGCCGGCGTTACCGTAAACGGCCGGCCGTAGAACCATTCCTCGCCGATGATATATTGCACCGGCTCCCCAGCCGCCTTACGGCGGATCAGCTTCACCCATTCCTCGGCATGCTCAGCCGGGAACGGTTCGCTCCATACAAGCAGTAGCTTGGACCGCTCCAGGCCAAGCAAATGCATGAGCAGCCGCTCCACATTCGAGTGCGGCTCCATAACGCCAAGCCCCTGCAAAAACGAAGAAGCCTGCATGCAGGCTTCCCTAATTGAAAACGACGGCTCAAAAAACGCCTGTTCGTTCTTATGATCACTCATCTTTATAGCGTCCCTTCATTAGGCACTCCAAGGAAATAAGTATCTATAGGATACATACTTCCTCGCAGGCTGTTATTAGTTCAGCTCTCTCTCCATCAATTCCGCTTGTTCTGCGATCGTAAGGGAAGACACGATCTCTTCCATATCGCCGTTCATAACAGAATCCAGCTTATGCAGAGTAAGACCAATACGATGGTCTGTCACACGGCTTTGCGGGAAGTTATACGTACGGATACGCTCGCTTCGGTCACCTGTACCAACTTTAAGTTTCCGCTCACCAGCATATTTCGCCTCTTCTTCTTGACGACGAACATCAGAGATACGGGCACGAAGAACTTGAAGTGCCTTCGCTTTGTTCTCATTTTGCGATTTGCCGTCTTGGCAAGTCGCCATGATACCAGTCGGCACGTGAAGAACACGAACCGCCGATTTCGTTGTATTTACAGACTGACCACCTGCACCACTGGAGCAGAAGGTATCAACCCGAATATCTTTATCGAGAATTTCAACTTCGACTTCTTCAACCTCCGGCATAACCGATACGGTTGAAGTCGACGTATGAATACGGCCGCCGGATTCCGTTACTGGAATACGTTGTACACGGTGTGCGCCGCTCTCATATTTCATTTTGCTGTATGCGCCTTTACCGGTAATCATGAAGATTACCTCTTTAAAGCCGCCCAGATCATTTTCGTTCAAATCCATTAGTTCGCAGCGCCAGCCTTGCGCATCTGCAAACTTCGTATACATCCGATATAACTCATAAGCGAACAATGCAGCTTCGTCGCCGCCTGCAGCGCCGCGGATCTCAACGATAACGTTCTTGTCATCGTTAGGGTCTTTCGGCAGAAGAACGATACGAATCTTCTCGTCCAATTCAGCCTTACGCGTGGAAAGCTCATCGATCTCCATCTTTACCATTTCGCGCATTTCGTCGTCGAGCTTCTCGCCTTGCATCACTTTCGCATCCTCGAGCTGCTCCGACACTTGCTTATATTCTGTGAAGGCTTCATAAGCCACTTGTAAATCCGATTGCTCCTTGGAATACTCCCGCAGGCGCTTCGGATCACTTGCTACATCCGGATCGCACAACAGTTCACTTAACTTCTCGTAACGGTCTGCGAGCGCTTGTAAACGGTCCAACACAATGATTCACCTCTATAGTTCCCATTTTAAAATGAATGAAACGCGCACCTGCCATAAGACAGCGAAGCCGTTTCATCTTGTAACACTCATTATAGCACATTAGACCTGTATTTTCGACTGGTGTATTTGCCTAAGTCGTGAGAAAAGGACTCCGCGCTATCCCTAAGGAAAACGGAGCCCCTCACCTTTTTTATTTCTTATTTTTTCTTGCTGCCAGAACAAGTGCCGCAGCCCCAAGCACCACTGCGATAATCGACAGTGTCAGCGGGAGCACCGAGTCAGAATCCGAATTCGAGTCCTTCGTTTCATCCGCAGTTGCAGCAGCGCCGTGGCCGTGGCCGTCGCCTTCAGCTGTTGCTGCCGTTACAGTCGTTACAGAAGCCGGCTTATCAGAGCCATCTGCGCCAACCCATTCGACAACCTTATTATCGCTGTACGTTTGGTAAGCTTTCCATACCAATTGCGTAGCATCCTCGTTAACCTTGCCGCTCATGCGGAATTCCGTGAACTCCGTTTCGCTGAGCCCTTTGTCCTCTGCCGTCCAAGTAATGCTAGTTACAACGCCATCCGCGTTTTTCTCCAGTTCACTCGTCCAGCCTGGCTTTGGCTCAACCCGTGATACAACCGCACCGTCTGCAATCTTCACTTGCACCTTAACGGTATTCACGCCTTTTTCTTCGCTTGGCACGCGAACGGCAAACACCTGGTAAGAATTCGCCGGCACAGTAGGCGGTTGTACGGTCACGTGGGCACTGGCAATACCAGCAAACATCATCAAGCTAACCGCCATCGTAGCCGCAATCACCCATTTTTTCATTTTATTCATCATCACACATCCCTCTCTATTTCCCTCGTCTTGTCTGTCTCTCTCGTTCCCTGCTTGCTTCTCAGTATAAGATCAAGCATGCAGAATGACATGACTCGAAAGGGCTACCCGGATATGACGAATATGTGACTGCATGGACTAATAATTGCGGAACTGTGTTTCTCTAACAATTTCATTATCCTCTTGATCCATGACGCGAATTTCAGCCATCCATTTCCCCGCATAAGGCAGGAACGTTCCCTCAGCACGGTAAGCAGCTCTCTTATAACCTGGGAACGAATCATACGCATCCTCGTCCACACGCTCCAGCGGCACATCGATTGGTGCATCTTCACGGCTGTCCGAGCGCAGTCTTAACACAACTGACTTCGGCTCTCCGATTTTCTCCGGCAGCCACACTTGAAGGGTTATCGTGTTATCTGTGCCCGGCACGTTAGGCGATACGTTGAACGTTACATGCATATCGTCGCCCATTTGATGATAGTTATACGGCTCATTGGCAGGCAGCGGGCTCATATACGTAAACACCGCAGCAATCGCCACGATACACGCCATCAGAACCAGATCTGCCTTAAGAAGCGTGCCTGCAGGGAACCCGCTGCGCTTCATCCGAATACGAAGCATGGTGCCTGTCACAAGCACGGCGATAACGAGGACCGTTTTAACTGTCAGCAGTCCTCCCCAAGTCGTGAGCCACAAATAAGACAGCTTAGGCAGGAAGAGCAGCGTCATCGTAACTCCGCTGACCACGAGGACAGCAAGGGAGATTAATGCCCCCTGTGAAAAGCTTGCTCCAAACCTGCCCGCTTCCTTCCGATCGGTGTACCAGACGTACAAGAGAACAGCCAGGCCGCCTGCCCACACCGCGGATGCCAGCAAATGAATGAAGTCGAACGAGATCGTAAGAGTCTTCGGATCATTTGCAGCCGGATGGCCGATCAGACTTTCTACGCCAAGCAGCAGGACAACCCAAAGCAGACGAACAAACCGCTCATTAAAGCGCTGTGCAACAAATCCGAGAAGCGCCAGAACAATAAGCTCCAGCCATGCCCGGCCAGTTGTCGTATCCGTAAACATCTTACCCCACGCTGAGATAGGCTGCCCTTTCATCAGCTCATTGACCTGCAGGAAAATATGCAATAGCACGGTCACAAGAAGTGCCCGCAGCCCGATCACTGACAACCGCTTAAAGGCCGACTGTAATGACTCGCTTGGCTTACGGATAAAAGCTTGCCATAACGCCGTGCCAGCTGCCATCAGCAGCGCTGCATAATATAGAACCCGTACGACATACAGCAAGTTTTGCTGCATGCCTTTTGACGTATTCGTGTTAGCGGCAAAAGTCTCCGCATCCTTCCAGTTTGGCGGATTCCCAACAACAAACACATAAGAACCGCTGACCGGATGCCCGTCTTCTGAGATGATATGGTAGGAGACGGAATAGACACCTTCTGCAAGGGATGGCAGCGGGAGCTTAAGTGTTGTCCCGCCATTCTCTAGTGCTGGTTCATCCGTTTTTATTTTATTCGACTGGGAGTCGACCACCTCAACAGATCCTGCTCCTGGCTCCACCGCCTCGTTAAAAGAAAGCTCAACAAAAGGCGGAGACTGTGCAAGCTTGGCATTTGCAGCCGGAACCGTCTTCTCCAGCGTAGCATGTGCGAAGGCTTGCGGCGCCCCCGCAAGGACAAATAAGACAAGCAGCAAAAAGGCTGCTCCTATACGTTTGTGTAAGGTATGTAGATTCGTATTCATAATTCCGATCATACTCCTATTCTTCAGCTTCCCTCCATTGTACGCCTAAGATAAACTCCCTGCATGACTCGTTAGAGCTAGGCAGCAGCGAAGTGGGCTGAATTCATATGAACAGAGCAAAACGGTATTGCTCTCCTAAAGAGAACAATACCGTTTATTTCTGTTGCTATTAGACGTTGAAGCGGAAATGCATAACGTCGCCGTCCTGCACGACATACTCTTTGCCTTCGAGGCGCAGCTGGCCTCTTTCTTTTGCAACGTTCATTGTACCGGCAGCAGCCAGATCCTCGAACGATACAACTTCAGCACGAATGAAGCCGCGCTCAAAGTCAGTATGAATAACGCCCGCAGCTTGCGGAGCTTTCATACCTTTGCGGATCGTCCAGGCACGAACTTCTTGCACGCCTGCTGTGAAGTAAGTGTACAGGCCAAGCAGCTTATAAGCTGCGTTGATCAGACGGTTAAGGCCAGATTCCTGAAGGCCAAGCTCTTCGAGGAACATCGCTTTGTCTTCGCCTTCCAGCTCAGCGATCTCTTCTTCTACCTTCGCGCTGATTGGCACGACTTGTGCACCTTCAGCAGCAGCGAATTCACGAACGATCTGTACAAACTTGTTGTTATCTGTATCAGCAACTTCCGACTCAGCTACGTTTGCTGCATACAGCACCGGCTTCATCGTGAGCAGATGAAGATCACGGATAATCTGCTTTTCGTCATCGGACAGTTCAACACTACGTGCTGGCTGATCGTTGTATAGCGCATCTTTGACACGTTCCAGTACGTCTACCTCAAGCGCGATTTTTTTGTCGCCGCCCTTCAGGTTTTTACGGGAACGATCGATTTTCTTCTCAACAGAGTCGATATCTGCCAGAATGAGCTCCAGGTTAATCGTCTGGATATCGCCCAGCGGATCGATTTTACCGTTCACATGCGTAATGTTCTCGTCTTCGAAGCAGCGAACAACGTGAACGATCGCGTCAACCTCACGGATATGAGCAAGGAACTTGTTGCCAAGGCCTTCGCCTTTGCTCGCGCCTGCTACAAGGCCGGCAATATCAACAAATTCAAATGCTGTTGGCACTGTTTTGTTCGGCTGTACCAATTCTGTCAATTTGTCCAGACGGTAGTCTGGCACTTCTACGACACCTACGTTAGGGTCGATTGTACAGAATGGATAGTTAGCAGACTCCGCGCCCGCTTGCGTAATTGCATTAAATAAAGTGGACTTACCTACGTTCGGCAGACCCACGACACCAGCTTTCAAAGCCATGCGTTAAGACACCCCATTTTCCGAAGTAACAATCTCACGTCATTATACCCGATGCCCGCCTACAATAAAAGCCCTGTACAATGATGTTCGAACTTCCAAAAATGGGTCTTTGCTGTTACTCCTGCTTTTCGTCAGCCAGACTTTTTGCGGCATACCGCGATGACGTACATCGGGTCGCAGCTTTTGAACAGATGAAGCGGAAGTGGTTCATGGCCGCTGGCTGTAACTAAGTGCTGGCTCGCTCTGCCAAGCGGCAGCCCTACCTTTTCCCGCAGCCAGTTCATGGACAGCAGCCTCGAATCATCAATCGGGTTTTGCCCAAACATCGCTTCAATATCATAATCAAGCAGCAAATCACCAACGAGCTCAGACGTGCGGTATTCGAAACGGTGATATTCGTTAAACGGCTGCTCTTCGAAGTATAGCGGGGGATTCGTCACCGAACGATTTGGCGTTGATACAATAAACAACCCGCCTGGTATAAGCACACGGGCTGATTCACGGATCCATGCTGCTCCCTTCTCCACATGCTCAATCGTTTCAAAGGATATAACAGCATCAAATGTTCCATCGGCAAAAGGCAGCTTCAGGACATCTCCTGTCTCAAAATGAATGCCCTCCCCGCCATAATCCCGCTTTGCAAGCTCGATGGAATGATGGTCTACATCAACACCAACCACTTCAGAAGCACCAGCATGCTTCAAGAGCGCCGATCCATAGCCAGCTCCACAAGCTGCATCAAGGACCCGCAATCCTGCCACATACTTGCATGCCAGCTCATAGCGGTATAAATGCTCCTCATAGACGTCCGTATACTGTTCCTTCACCTGACTATTAATCACTAATCGTTCACCGCTGAAAACAACATCATTCTGCTCTTTCAGCAGTTGATCAGGCACCGCAGCAACCGGAAGCGCAAGCTCCTCGCTTATAGCCGCCACAACCGTGAGTTCTTCGACCTCTGCTTCCTTTACGATCGGTGCAGCTTCGTCCGTAGACTTCTCCAGTCTAATGGCTCCGTTTTGCCCAAGCGTAATAATACTGCTCGACGTCAGGCGGCCCTTCACCGGATTCTGCCCATTCGTTAATCGTTCCAGGAAACTAAAATCCTCGCTGCTAATATCAGAGCCCGGCCGACCTTCCTTCCCGTCATCGATCAGCAGCGTCGATACGTTAGCAAAGCCTGCAGCCGTATAAAGCTCCTTCACCTGTTCGATGGAATAGAGATAGGACGACTGATGCTGAGCATGCCCATTATCAGGCTGCAGGTAGCGAAGCATAAACGGATAATAATGACGGTTTAGAAAAGTGCCCATCAGCCAGCCGTTTGGCTTCAGCAGGCTTTTCAGTTGCTGCATCACCTTGTGGTTGCCGCATACATGCGCATCTCCAACAAGAATACCGTCCAGGCTTCCATCGGGAAAACCCCACTTCGCCGGCTCCTCAGCGGCAAACACCGTGATACCAACCGCCTTAGCCACCTTGGCAGCATGTTCATTTTTCTCCACTCCGTACAAGGCCGCATCAGGAAAACGATGCTTTAAACTGATTAAGGTAGCCCCGCAGCCACAGCCGATCTCAAGAAGCTTCACCTCGCCGCCATTCCCACCACCGACCGGAACGGACGGTACTTCCCTATCCAGCAAGGCCAGCATATCCACATGGATCGTAAGGGCATCGGCGGAAGCAAATCCCCATTTCTCTTTGAACACTTGATTATTCCGGGCAAATAACTGCAAATACGAAGTCGGATCGGACTTAAAGCTGACGCTTCCGTAATGATGGATAAACGTATCCTTGCACAGCAGCAGCTTATATCCGAGAAGCCGCAGGCGCAGCGACAAATCATCATCCTCATAATTGCCAATGCCAAATCGCTCATCCATCCCGCCAACTGCTTCAAAGGCTTCCCTCCGCAGCAGCATACAAAAGCCAATCAGCTTCAGCCGCTCTTCCAGGGGAGTGCCGCCGCCAGACTGTCGAACCGATTCCGAGAACTGATCCAATTCCTCAAGTGTCGTATAATGGCTTGGAATTTGCGTCCAGTAATAGGCGGAATTCGTCACAGGCCCTACTGCTCCAACGGAAGAATCACTAAACAACCCTCGCTTCAAACCGTCCAGCCAGCCCGGTGTAACGAGGGTATCATTGTTTAACAGCAGGATCAGCTCGCCTGAAGCGGCAGCCGCCCCTTGATTGCAGCCTTTTGGAAAACCTGCATTATAACTATTCTCGATGACATGGATACTCAGCTCTTCTTTCGCCCAAGCAGCTGTCCCATCATCTGAGCCATTATCGACAAGAATCAATTCGTAGCTTCCTGTCGCTGTATGCCTTCTGATACTTTCCACGCATGATCGTGTATAATCAAGCCCGCCCCGAGTCACAAGAATAATGCTCGTCACTAACTGCTCGCCCATATCTCCACCGCCTGGCATAGGTTCATGCCATCAGCATATGTAGAAGGAGTCTGGACCGTATAGCACGTTAGCCTACTGCGTCACGACGTTATTTCACGGAAAGCATTCTATTGCGATTTCTTCACAAAGGACAACCCAAACAAATAACCCGCAAGAACATTAATAATGGCTTCATTCTTATCATCCAAAACAATGCGGATAACCGTTTCAATCGTGCCGTCTGCACTCGTATACAGCTTACCGTAATTAACTGCCGCTACATAATTCAAAACAACAATGACAATCGACAGAAGCAGCGTAAACTGCGTCTCCTTCACACGAATTCCAAATTCACCGTTGCGGAGCATATGGAGACTTGCGCCAAAACCAAATGTTATTGCAAATAAAACAAACAGGAATTTGGTCGTTGTATCCGGATCACCGTTACGGAACAACACTTCATTACTTGCATAAACGACAAGCATGGTGAACAAAAGGAACAAGATGAACACCACATACTTGTATACTGCCGCCTTCTTAACCATATTCTGCACCCCTTATGTTGTCTAACCCGATTGCATGTCTATCGCTCCTCACGCCCATACTAACAAGGAACAAGGAGGTGGAACTAAAGCGATGGAAAATCAAAGCCACAAAGGCAATTATAAAGGGACAACAGCCATGAAGGCAAAGAACCAAGATATGGCATTTGTCAATGATACAATCGAGGATGCGAAGTCCGTCACAAACTTCTCCTCCAAGAACAAGAAAACGGACTAATTTCGGCTGCATCACACAACATAAAACCCCCGCTTGGCCGCTGGGCCAAACGGGGGCTTCTTAGCGTTCAGTGACTTACTTAGTTACGCAATGGCGCTTCTTGCAGCTCCGCTCTTGTTTGAAGGAAACGGAAGAAGGCAACAGATGCTTCTGCTCGCGATACTTGCTTATCGGGCAGGAAGCTGCCATTTGACAGCGTCATGATCTTCAGGCCAACAACAATAGCCGCCTGACCTTTGTTTTCAAACTTGGCTGCATCCTTGAAGTTAATGTTGAACAATTCATCATAATTCGCCAGCGAATTGTAGCCGAGGGCACGTACGATCAGTTCTGCCATTTCTTCACGGTCAACCTTGCCATCTGGATTAAAGGAGCCGTCTCCGATATCAATTAGGTTCTGCTGAAGCGCACTTTCGATGTAGACGTAATACTGACTTTGCTTGCCTACATCATTAAAAGAAGCACTAGTTGCAGAATCAGCACTCTCGTACATAATTGGCGATCTGCCGCTGTTCATCGCAAGCACGAGCATCTTAATGAGCTCTCCGCGAGTGACGATCTCATTCGGACGAACCTTTCCGTCCTTCACATCAAGCGCCTTATAGGCAACCATCAGTTCCAACTGACGTTGTGCCCAGTGGCCGTCTATATCCGTTGCCTTAGGCTTCTCAAGCTGTGTCTTGTCGCCCGTCTCACGGTTACGCCAATCTCCGGATACCGCATCCATGAAGATCGATTCATCAAGCTGGCGCGGCACAAGGCGATAGATCAGCTGCGCATCAGCATTGGACTCGACGTCCGAAGGCTGGATCTCACCGGCAGCAAGCATCACTTTATATTTCTCCACTGGGATCGGCTGTCCCTGATAGACATAATTTTGCGTCAAATAATACGTCAATTCCGTCCGGTAGTATGTCATCCACTTCACAATCGCTTGAGCTGGCGTTATGACTTTTGGTGCAGTCTCCGGATACTTGTAAGGATTGATGCTTGCATCATAGCTGCGTACAACACCTGTATTCGCATCGATTGTAATGTTCACATTGTCATAATCGGTTATTGCACCGTTTACCTTGTGTACAAAGTTAAAGTAATAAGAGTCGATATTCTGTACCTTGTCCGGATTATATTGCGACTTATCCCGTTTCACAATATAAAGCTCATCCGCTACCCAAGGAAGCTGTTTTTTCATCGCTTCAATTGCCTTAGCCTCTGCTTGATCATAGGACAGCGCAGGTTTTGTATTGGTGGACTTATTATTATACTCATAGAAGTAGAAGCTGCTGACTACACCAGTCCGACTGTCTACTGTTGCGGAAGCAGAACCTATACTTTCCTTGCCGTTCTTCAGCTCCCAATCCAGACGCCAGTTTGCAGAAGCGACACCGGAAGACTCATCCGTATTCTCGGAATAGCTGGAGCTGCTGAATTCTGCATTTGCTGGAAGCGTGAAGGCGGCCAATACCGCTTTCTTCGCTTGGTCCTCTGTAATATTAGAAGCAGCAGGAGCATCGCCAAGTGATTTATCAGATAACGGGGTTTCCGACACCTGATCCGAATTCACATAACTGCTTTGCACTTCCTTGCCTGTTGCAGCATCAATTGCGAAGGCACCCATATCATAGCTCAACACTGGATTACGTGGTCCTTGTACATTGTAAGGGATGATGTATCTAAGCTCTGGCTTTGCCTGCTCGATGAGCTTTGTCTTCGCTTCATCCGCCGTCAGTTTCACATCAACCTTAGGGAATTTAATTGTATCGTCCCACTGCAGGGAATAACGAAGGACATGCCCTTCGCTGTCTACATCCAGTTCAATATAGTTATCGACGTAAGGAATATCGCCAACCATTCGGTCAAATCGCAGTGTATGCCGCACTTCTCCAGTCAGAGGTGGCAGCGACTGCGCACCGTATTCCGGATTATATTTCACTTGATCCTTATACGTTGCCGCAACAGTAGACAAGAAGGAGTAAGCAATTTGCTGCGCTTTGTCCCGCTCTACTTTCAAGGGATAGGTAGGCTTAGCACTTGGGTTATCGAGATAGGCGCTGTAATCAAGAAGCTGGCCGCTATCGGCATTTAGCCTGACGTAGATGCTGCCCTTGCTTTTGCCATTTACCTTGTAGACGAAATCCATTCCCCATACACTACGTTTACCGCTTGCCAGCGTATCAGTCGATAACGAGGCACCTTGCAGGGTATAGTCTTTGGGTATACTTACCAATTGCCGAGCCAATGACTCTGCTTTTTCTTTGGACACTTTCACATCTACAGGGGCAACTGCGCTTACATTGGGCGCAGCAGCATCTCCCGACACTGCCGATACTGCCGGTTTGTCAACGCTTTCAGCAAAAGCCGCTGCAGGCATACTGCTCGTCAGCATAACCGCTGCAGCAAGAGTAACGAGCTTCTTACGATGATTCATCACCATAAATAACCTCCCATGCTTTTCCATTCTTGTTATTCAGCTAAATAGACGCGGCAGATACACCAGAAGTTGCGTCCTAGTCCAAATATTTCAAATGGCAGCAACCGGGCTAAAGTTCCTCTTTCCTCTTATTCCTTGATCGATCCAAGCATGACGCCCTTAACGAAGTAACGCTGCAGAAACGGGTACAGCAGCAAAATCGGAACCGTCGCTACAATGATTGTCGCGTACTTGATTGTCTCCTGGATCAGCCCTTTATCTACATCGGCTACCGTTGACATCATGTCGTCCGTACTGTTCGTAATTAAAATTTCCTGCAGCACCAGCTGCAAAGGATACAAGTCACGGGTGCGCAAATAAATCAAGGCATCCATATATGCGTTCCAATGGCTGACGCCGTAAAACAGGGTCATGACAGCCATAATCGGCAAAGAGACCGGAATAAATATACGGAACAAAATCTTAAAGTCATTCGCTCCATCGATACGCGCCGACTCCTCAAGGGCAAGCGGAATGCTAGCGAATGACGTACGCATGACGAGCAGGTTCCACGTGCTGATGGCAGACGGCAGGATCATCGCCCACCGGTTGTCCAGCAGTCCCAGATTTTTCATATTCAGATAAGTCGGAATTAATCCGCCCGAGAAAAACATCGTAAACACGATCCCGAACATAACCGGGCCAATCAGCTTAACACCTCTGCGCGACAAGGCGTAAGCGGCAAAGCTGGTCATGACTAGGTTTACTGCCGTGCCCCCTATGACATAGATAAGCGTATTCATATAGCCGATCGAGATCATCGGATTCTCGAACACCAGCTTATAGGACTGGAGGCTGAATCCTGTCGGGGCGAGCAATAGCCCCCTGTGCTGTATTAACTCGGCGGGATTACTGAGTGAAGCAAACAGGACATACAGAAACGGATATAACGTTATGATGACCAAAACAAGCATCAGCAGTGTATTGGCGATATCAAATACATGCTCTCTAATTGGAACTCGAGGCTTCAAGGCTGCCGCACCTCCTTTAATGAAACTACCACAAGCTTGTGTTGTTGATTTTCCTGCTGATCTTGTTGGCGGATATAAGCAGGAGGAAATTCAGGATATTATTGAATAAGCCAATGGCGGCAGAGAAACCGTAATCCATCTGAAGCAGACCCCGCCGGTAAACAAAGGTTGAGATGACATCGGCTGTTTCATAAGTCGTTGAATTGTACAGGAGGAGAATCTTCTCCATGCTCCCTCCCGCCATCAGCGTACCGAAGCGAAGAATCAGCATAATCATGATTGTTGGCATAATTCCAGGCACGGTAATATGCCAGATCTGCTTGAACCTACCCGCCCCATCCGACTTGGCCGCTTCATACAGGCTGGGGTCAATTCCGGCAATGGCAGCCAAATAAATAATCGACCCCCAGCCAACGCCTTGCCATATTCCTGAAGCGACATAAATGCTGCGGAACCAATCCGGCATAATGAGATAGGAAACCGGCGAAATGCCAAACATCCCTGTGAGCTGATTGATGATACCGTCGCTCGACAGAAAATCAATCATCATGCCTGACACGACTACAACGGATATGAAATGAGGCAAATAAGTAATCGACTGCACCATATTTCTGAAGAAACGTGTCCTTATTTCATTCAGCAGCAGAGCAAGCACGATTGGAGCCGGGAATCCGAATATCAGCTCATACAGGCTGATCAGCAGCGTATTGCGGATTAACCGCCAGAAATAATAGCTTTCATAAAAGGATTTGAAATGATCAAAACCGGTCCAAGCGCTTCCCCAGATTCCTTTGGCCGGGGAGAAGTCCTTGAATGCGATTTGCAGTCCGTACATCGGCAAATACATAAATACAACGTAATAGACAACGACCGGCAGAAGCATCAAATAGATATATTTATTGCGGGACCATTGCATTTTCATTTGCTGTACCCTCCTTCAGGATGCAAGGCGGAAAATAAACGGGCTTGCCGGAAAAGCGCTGTTCGCGTCCCCAGGAAGCCCGCCGGATCCGGCATTACCGTTTCAGATAGCGTTCATAAGCCGCTTGTTCAATATCCAGCGCCTCCTGAATTCCCATACCTTCTATCGTCTTAACAAACTTATCGAAATGGTCGAGCGGTTCAGCACCCATCACGAACTTATCAAACATCTCATCGCGGTACGTATTGACGTCCGCCATAATAGCAGCCAGTCTGCTTGACTCTTCATTGGTGAAAGTCAGCGGAGGAAGCAGTCCTTCGTTATTGACAGCCATCCAAGTGTTCAGCGCGTCCTTCTGTTGAGGCAGGGAAGCATTCTGCTCCTGATAACGCTTATCCTGAACGAAAGGTCCGCCAAAAGGCACGGCATATTGGCCAATAACTGCCGCAAACGCAAGTCCGTCCGGATTTTTCATCACGATGTCGGTATAAGCAGGGAAGCCGTCTTTCATTTCATAGCTCTCGCCCTCAATACCAAAGTTGAACAGCATGTGACCTTGCTCGCCATATTTGAAATCCAGCCATTTTACCGTTTCCACGACATGTTTGTTATCCTTCGTAATAGCCGCCCCTACACCGTTAAAGATAGGCTCGCGTTGGCCAAGCACAGGCTTGTCACCTTTATTTAACGTCGGATACGGCGCTCCCGCCAAATTGAATTTCGGATTCTTTGCGGCCATTGCCGTCGTATATTTGCCAATCCCGCCGCCTACGGCAAGCTCGGAGGCCCCCAGCACATCGCCGGTCCATTTGGCATCCTTCTGTTTGGCGTCCGTTCCCGCATAATCGCGGTCAATCAGTCCTTCCTCATACCAGCTGCGCATCGTCTGCAGAAACTCCTTGAATGCGGGCTGAATCGGTCCATACACAACCTTGCCGTCCTGCAGATTAAACCTGCCCGTAGTCCCCCAGGCATTCAGAAATACGTTACTGAAATTCAAGAGCGTATCTTTGGCAATCAGCAAAGGAATCTCGTCCTGCTTACCGTTCTGGTTCGGATCCTTTTCCTTAAATGCCTGAAGCACGGCATGCCAATCGTCGATAGTAGCCGGCATCGGCAGCCCGACCGCATCAAGCCAGTCCTGACGGATCCCAAGCCCCTGATACGTGCGGAGATACGGGTCGCTTCTTAAGAACGGGAACGCATAGATACGTCCGTCATCGGTCGATACATCCTTCCGAATATCCGGATTGTCTGCCAGCAGCTTGGACAGATTAGGCGCATACTTGTCAATGTAATCGTTAAGCGGAATAATAACTCCGGCATTCATCGCGCCGACACCGCCGCCCGGGTATTCGTTCCATCCCCATTCGATAATGTCCGGATATTTACCGGAGCTCATCAGCAGATTAAATTGATTTTTTTCCTGTCCGACGGTAGGATGCTGGAACTCGATATGAATACCCGTAAGCTTCTCTGTTTCTTTGTAAGCGGCCATATCATTAAATGATTTCACGCCTGGTGCAGGATTGCCTGACATTTGGACAAAGTCGGTCAGCGTTAATGATTCCGAAACAATTTTACCGCCTGCCGGCTCCTGGGCTGTCCCTGCTTGCTGCGGGGAAGCGGAGGCTTCGCTATTGTTTGATTGGCTGCCGGAGCATGCTGACATTACAATGGTCAAAGCAGTAACCGCCGCGATTGCAGCTGCCTTACTTTTGTTGTTGCTGTTCTTCATGAAAGTACCCCCTAGTCTTATTTGGCTATGAATGCGGCTCACTGCCGCCCGCTTTCAGATTAGCCGCCGGAGAGACAGATCGGATATGGCCTGTTTGTATGATTCATGTTCCGTACGATAGATCGGGAACAATCCAGATTTACGTTTGACATTCCGTTTGTGCGTTTGACCGGTATTGTCCCGGTGTAATGCCCTCGTACTTCTTGAAGAACCGGATAAATCCGATATCGTTGGAATAGCCGACGGCACCAGCGATGTGCGCAACGGTGCAGTCGGTTTCCGTTAACAGGCGTTTCGCCTCCTGCAGACGGATCTTGGCGATATATTCCACGATCGTTTGGCCCGTAGCTTTCTTGAAGAAAGAAGATAGGTAAGGCTGCGTAATATTCAGCTCGTCGGCAATAAACCCCACGCTCAGCATGTTCTGGCTGTAGCGCTCCCGGACGATCCGGTATACGGCTTCCAGCATCCGGCTTCCCTGATCGCTTCGCCCTGATTTCCAGAGCAGGCATACCTGACGGAAATCTTCTTTGAGCTGCCTGAAGGTTTCATTCGGATTCTGAAGGCTATTTGGATATAAGATTAACAATCGGCTTGTAAGCTGGTGATCCGCTCTTGGCGTATTTTGAACAATCCGGAACAAGGTTGACGATAGATGCATCAGAAAATAAGAGGCAATCGGCGAATCTGCCTCTCCGCTGCCGGCATGATCGGAATAAAGGGCTTCCAGCAGCTGCATCGTTTTGTCTTCTTCCCCCGATTTGACGTAATTCGTCAGCTGCTGCTCGATATCCAGAGGATAATAATAAGCGGGAATCTGATCCGGCAGCCTAATCGTGCCGTCGACAGCCGCATCATGCTTGCGAGTCTTGTCCAGCTGCTTGAGCGCATCCCTGAAGGCTTCGCCAATCGCCTGAATGTCATGGACAACAAAACTGGCGCCAATCGTAATACTCATCCGGAATCGCTCGCTGAGGACTTGATCAAGCTGTCGGCCGATTTCCGCAAGCTCCTCTTCCCATCCCTCTTCTATCCCCTTGAAATTAATTAATAATGCAATACTCCCTTGATCCAGCTCCGTAACGAAGCCGACATGCCGTTCGTTCGCAAGCTCGGTTGCAATATTCGAGATCACAAAATTGACAAACATCCATTCCTTATCCGCCTGGTCGCCGGGCAGTACACTTCCGTTCTCCGCATCGACCAGCATAACGGCAAAGTGATCCGATACAAACTGGACGTTCATAAACTGCAGCGATTCAGGCCGCATTTCATGCGGATCCGCGTAGCCTTTAATCAAACGGTTCAGAAAATGCAATCGTATAATGGGCGTCTGTTGCGAGAGCCTTGCTCTCAGCTCTGACTCCGTCAATCGCGCCGATTGAATGGAGGTGCGGATCATTTCGTATTCGATAGGGTCATGCCTGCGGGATGCCGGAGCGCTGCCGGTCAAAGCGGACACGAGGTCGCGGATCGGACGTGAGTTTTTGAAAGCCAGATATACCGACACCACTGCGCCTGATAACGCGGCCAGCACAAACAACAGCAGTGCCCAGTTCCGGACCTCGTTCACGTCCTTCAAAAAAACGCCCCGGGGCACTTCCAACACGTATTTCCAATCGTAAACTCTGGAGGAAGCGTAGGAAACGATCGTCTGCCGTCCGGTTAAGGCCGCTTTCAGCTTTCCGGCATCTCCATCCATATCCTCGTAATTCGCCAGCAATGATTGCCTGATGTCTGCTGTCGAGCTGATAACCCGGTTGGACGAATCCAAGATATAAATCTCGCCATTCCCCGCCTCTGCAAGCGTGTCCAGCATTTTCCGAAGCTGCTCTCCGTTAATCATAATAAACAGGGTTGCCATCCGTTTCGAACGGTCAACCCTCGGCAGCGTCTGCATGTAAGCGATAATTTCGTTTCTTTCTCCCAGTGCTCCGGTTGCCTGCATTCCGGGGATAAAGGAGCGGTAATGGTATCCGCTTTCAAATTGCTTTATCCAATCCCGCGCGCTCATGCCGTCAAAGCGGCTGACCGTATCAAACAAAAATTGCGGCGTCGTCTTAACGCCCGGTCCCAGCATCGTGCCGGATTTGGGTAAATACATATAGAAATCATAGATAAAGGGCGACAATAGTTTATAGCGCTCTAAATCCTCTGCCATTTCGATCATGTCGTACTGCTCCCTCTCAGACCATTGCACAGGGGTATTCATCATCTGATACAGCTTGGGATGGTTGGCGATTTGCTGTTCCAGCTGATCAATCGTCTGCAGCTGCCCATCAGCCAGCTCCCGAAGCTGACCAAGCATAGCCGAGTTTGTCTGCTCCACAGAATGCTCGACGACGTCATTCGCCCGCCAATAGAGCAGGCTGCCAATAATAATGAGCAACAGAAGAATTGCCATATAAGACCAAAACAACGCGGACCATGCACCTTTGAACCTTATCCAACGCAAACTCCCCATGATTCTCATCACTTTCCCCTGCTTTCCTTCACCGTTCAGAGTATACTCCCTGCTTACATCGGGTTTGATGTAAATCCCAGTATAACAAGATTGTACCTGCCAAGCCTTATCGATTCGTTGGATCGATAATCCATTTATAAGATTTCGGCTATCCGCGCATTAAAAAGGCATACAACAATCTCTGTTGTATGCCTGGTTCCAGATTATAATCTTGCTTGTTTCAACAGCTGCCGCAAGCACTAAGAGCCAAAGCTGCCGGCCAGCGAAAATGAAACCGGATTGGTTTCTTTTCTTTTTGAGGCTGCGATCCTCTTGTTTAGCTGCTCCAGATATAACTCCTCCGGCACAGGAAGCTCAATCGTCTCTCCTAGCCAGCTTGATAAATGCATCGCATTCGACAGCTGGAGGCTCCGTATGCCCTCTTCTCCGCCAGCAATCAGCGGCTCTCCGTCAAGCACTGCTTTTGCAAACGAGGCGATGACTCCAAGATGTTGGCTGTTATCTCCAACAGCCGGAACTACGGATACTTCAACATCCGGGCGGGAGAAGCCATCCTTCGACTCGAAGCAGTATTCCCGTTCGTTCTGACTGAGCTTATGAAGGGTTAATGTATCATGCTCGCATACCAGCTTACCCATCTCCAGCGTAATTTCAAGACGGTTCGTTCCTGGCAGATCAGCGGTTGTCGTCACAAATACGCCCGTTGCGCCATTTGCAAACTCCATGTAGGCTGTTACGTCATCTTCCACCTCAATATGATGCCATTTTCCCTCATGGCAAAAGGCTCGTACCTTCTGCGGCATGCCGCAGATCCATTGCAGCAGGTCTATATTATGAGGACATTGATTAATAAGCACGCCTCCGCCCTCGCCTGCCCAGGTTGCGCGCCAGCTTCCGGAATCGTAATAAGCCTGTGATCTGTACCAGTCGGTAATGATCCAGTTAACGCGCTTTATAGCCCCTAACTCCCCGCCTTGCACCAGCTCGTGCATTTTGCGATACATCGGATTGGTGCGCTGATTAAACATCATTCCGAACACGACGCCGCTTTTCTCCGCCTGCTCATTCATTTCCCGGACTTGCTTGGTATAGACGCCCGCCGGTTTTTCGCACAGGACATGCAGCCCTTTATGGAATGCCGTAATCGCCAGCCTCGGATGATCGTAATGCGGAGTGGCAATGATCACGGCATCGACCAGTCCGCTGTCCATCAATTCCTCGGCGCTTGCAAATCCGGCTACCGAGTCAGGCAAAAACATTTTGCATGTCTCAAGGCGGTTACTGTCCATCTCCGAGACTGCTGTCAGCTCTACTTCAGGAACTGCTCCATTACTTAGCTTCTTGGCGTGATCAGAGCCCATGTTACCCATTCCGATAATACCCATACGCAATTTCGTCATCCCAAATCCTCCTAGCGGTAGCCAAGCGCGGCCAGATTGTTATAACTGGTTTGCAGGCAATCGAACGGACTACCTTGACATACATCCTGCTCTACAAGCAAATACTTGGCATTCGTCTGCTCAAGCGCTTTCAGAATAGCCGGGAAATTCATATTCCCTTCCCCTACCGGTGCCATAAGCTGTTCCGTGCCCCGGACGGCCATATCCTTCAGATGAACGCAATGGAGCCGGTCCTTCAGCTTTCCGATCCACTCGCAAACATCCGCGCCAGCCGCCTGCACCCAATAGGTATCGAGCGTAATCCCCAGCTCTTCCGGGGAGAAGTCCTCAATTAACCGTTCAATCAGCCGCTTGCCGTTCCATTTTTGAAACTTCTCAAATTCGAAATGATGGTTATGGTACATAAACTGCTTGCCAGCCTTGGCAATTTTCCCGGTGGCTTCCCGGAAGTCTGCCGCAAAATAGTCATACCAGTCCGGCTCGCGGTATTTATCCGGCATACTGCCAATTCCGATATAGTTACAGCCCAAGATGTCATGCTCTTCAATTACTTTTTCCGTTTCGTTCAGAATGCGATCTGCATTGGTGTGGGTTAACGCAATCTTGAGGGATAATTCATCGCATATGGCTCTTAATACTGTGGGCTGAATATTTCCGATTGCTGAAACCTGAATGGTGCTATAGCCCATTTCTGCAATCCTTTGAAAGGTACGCCGAATATCCTTTTCCGTCTGGAGAAAGGCTCGGACCGTGTACAGCTGTGCCCCTAATATCATATAGACAGCTCCTCCTAATGTGTTCTCCCAATCTTGCTGCATATCCCTAATTATAGTTCTCCTGAAGAGATGTTCCATTGTCAATCGGGGCAATCACATTGCAAATATAGCGGTCATCCTCTAGACTAAAACTACCTATGCGGGAGGAGGAGTTTCTATGCACCTCGTCGATATACATACCGATTCCTTAATTCTTCATCATGCTGTCAGCAGAGAGAAAACAACGCAATATGCCCTTCACTGCCATAACTTTTATGAAGTGTTCTATTTTATCGCCGGCGATATTAGTTACCTCGTGGAAGGACAAAGGTATGTGCCAGAGCCGCATAGCCTACTGCTTATAGCGCCCCATGTCTTTCACGGTGTAAAAATAGAAAGCGATATCCCTTATGAAAGGATATCGCTTCATTTTGTTCCCGGGCTTTTGCCGCCGGAGAATCAGTCCGTTTTGCTGACAGCTTTCCACGCTTACCAAAGCGGGGGAGGGATCTATTATGCAAATGACGAGCAGAACGGTCTATTCGCCTTTCTTCAGCAGCTGATGGAAGCTCGACTTGCGGACGAGGCAATCCGGGATTTATCCCTTCGAATCCGTTTGGAAGCTCTTCTGTCCCAGATCCTGATTTTGAGCTATATGCAAAAAAAAGCCTCCAGTGACATTGCCGCAGTAAAATCCGTTTCTGCTGTCCTTGCGTATTTAAACGAACACATCACCGAGTCCATTACACTGGATGAATTGTCTGCTCGATTTTTTATAAGCAAACATCATTTGAACAAAGTTTTCCGTAAGGCAACTGGGACAACGGTTGGCAATTATTTAATCCACAAGCGTGTCGTGATGGCACAAAACCTGATTCAGCAAGGTCACACCGCCACCTCAGCTTCCGCCTCAGCTGGTTTTCATGATTATTCGGCCTTCTACCGGGCCTATAAAAATGTCCTGGGGCATTCGCCTTCCTCCAAAAGTATTCTGCTCCACTAAACCTAAAAAAAGCTAGGAGCCCAAATGCAGGCTCCTAGCTTCATTTTAAAACCAAAACTTACAGTTGACCTGCAATTTTTGCTTTCAAAGCGTCTTTTTGTTGTACGCCAACCATTTTGTCAACAGGTTGACCATCTTTGAACAGAATCAGCGTAGGGATACTCATTACGCCAAATTGCGAAGCCAATTCTGGCTCTTCGTCAACGTTGATTTTTGCGATTACTGCTTGGCCTTCCAGTTCAGTTGCAAGCTCCTCCACGATAGGAAGCTGCATTTTGCAAGGTCCGCACCAAGGTGCCCAGAAGTCTACCAAAGAAACGCCGTTTTGTACGCTAGTTGCAAAGTTTTCTTTCGTCAATGCTACTGCCATTGTAAATCATCCTCTCCATTTGGTTTATGATTAAGGGAATTCCGCCACGTACCGTTACTGTCGCCTAGTCACAGCCACAAGCATGAATTTGCTTCAGTACATCTTGAATCGTGATCCCACTAAAGTAGCCTTCCAGCTGCTTCTCGGCTGTACAGAAGATTCCAAACATAACCTGATTCATATTCGAGCCAACGACGCAATCCATACCCGGGTCACCCGAGCACCAGCTCGGAATAAACGAGCCTTGCGCCATGACGCGATATACATCACCAAGTGTAACGACATTGGGATCAATTGTAAGCCTGTAGCCGCCCCCTGCGCCTTCCCTCGTATCGACAAAGCCGCTTTTGCGTAAACCGCTCATGACTTTACGAACTCGTGCGGAGTGGGTGCCTACGTTGTCGGCGATCATCTCACTGCTTGCCATCCGCTCGGGCAGATAGGCTAAATAAACGAGACTGTGTACGGCAATCGTAAATTCGCTGTTCAATGTGAACGGCCTCCCTGTTTAGTACTGTAATAATATCAATTACAGTTAACATTGTCAATAGCAGGCCGCCCGATTTCCGCCACAGTCTATAGGGTGCGACGGCGGCACCCCCCTTATTCGCCAAGCCTTATGCTAGAAATTGAAATTCATGGGGTCCGAACCAAGACGACGGTTCTCATTCAAACCATCGATGGCCTCCATCTCTTCAGTTGTTAACTCAAAATTGAAAATATCTGCATTTTCGATAATCCGGCTTTTCGTTACGGACTTCGGTATGGTCACAATTCCGTTCTGCAAATCCCAGCGCAAAATAACCTGAGCAACTGATTTGCCATGCTTATGTCCGATCTCTTGTAAGAGTGGGACGTCCAAATGACCCTGTAATAAAGGGCTCCATGCTTCAAGCTGGATGTTGCGGTCCTTGCAGTAGCTTTGCAGCTCCGGTTGAGTCAGGAACGGCTGGAACTCCACCTGATTAACAGCTGGCACTATTTCGCAGCTGCCAAGCAGATCTTCCAGATGAGGAATTAGAAAATTGCTGACGCCAATAGCGCGTACATGACCATCCTTGTACAACTTCTCTAAGGCACGGTATGTATCTTTGTATTTGCCGGCAACCGGCCAGTGAACCAAATACAAATCAATCACATCAAGCTGAAGCTTTTGACGGCTATCCTCGAAAGCCTTAAGCGTGCTCTCGTAGCCTTGATTACTGTTCCATACCTTAGTCGTAATGAACAGCTCTTCGCGCTTCAATCCGCTTGCTGCGATCGCCCTGCCTACACCCTCTTCATTACCGTAGGCTGCCGCCGTATCAATACTGCGGTATCCTGCTTCAAGAGCATCTGCTATTGCCTGCTCCACTTGCGCACCTTCTTGCGTTTTGTACACACCAAGACCGAGCCAAGGCATCTTGACCCTGTTGTTTAATTCCGTACATTGCGTAATAGATGTAAAGTTACTCACAGCAAAGCTCCTCCTTTATTATAAGGTTCTGCTTCTTAAGGACACAGCTACACTATTTTACCATTGATCGCAGCTGATGAACAATTAAGCACCTATAGAATTATTAGCAAAAGTTCATAACAAAGCTGTCATGATCGCGGGAGATGCGCGAATACATATGTACGGAATGGCTAATCAGCAGGCGAGGGAGGTGTGTAGGAATGGCGCTGTGGTGGAATCGGTGGGTCGCCTTTCGAACCGAGGGCGGTTCCAGGGCAGAGGAAATTGACAGGCTTCAAGCACATTTCAAATCAAATGGGTTGAAATCAAAAATCACCCTGGAGGGAAGCTCGTTGAAACGAATTCATGTACGCAGCAAAGACGAGGACCGCGCCAAGGAGCTCGCGGCTTCATTCGACGCCGAGCACTCTAAGCTTTGATTCAGCCGCAATCCGCAGTTTCTTTTTAGGGCAGCAACTAGGCGGAGGGTAAACCTTCCTCTGGTTGCCGCCATTTTTTATCCATATCCAAAGCCTTGATCTTCGGGGAGATATGTGTATAATACAGGTTAGTGGTTTTCTAGGGTTCCGCTAAGCGTATTGCTTAGGTCTGGTCCGAGGGAAAACGCACAGCAATAGCTGTGATCACGGAAGGATAAAAACCTGGGAGTCGCCTGCGCCAGCAGTGTACTCCCAGGTTTTATTTTGCCATTTTTTAATCTAACATCACGTGTAAGGGGGAATATTTTTCATGAAAAAGCAATGGCTTCAAGTTTATGTAGCCGCTGTATTTGAAGTGCTGTGGGTGACCGGGCTGAAGCACGCAGACAATGGCTGGAGCTGGACCGGTACCTTTATCGCTATTCTTCTTAGCTTTATATTGCTTATCAGAGCAAGCAGTGAGCTTCCCGTCGGCACTGTCTATGCCGTCTTCGTAGGACTTGGCACAACCGGTACTGTCATCTCGGAATCTGTATTCTTTGGTCATCCGCTGCACGCAGCTAAATTATTGTTTATTGCACTTCTTATAATTGGCATCATTGGCCTGAAACTCGTTACACCAGAGCACGCAAATGCGGGCGATAAGAAAGGAGCTTCCTCATGAACTGGATATCTCTGATTTGCGCAGGTTTATTTGAAATGCTGGGCGTTGTGATGATGAACAAAGTAAATGAGAAGCGCAGCTTTAAAAACATCGCTCTCCTGCTTGTTGGCTTTGGCATGAGCTTTGTCTGCCTCTCCTATGCGATGCAAAGCCTTGATATGAGTATCGCTTATGCGATCTGGACGGGTATCGGCGCCACTGGCGGAGCCATCCTTGGTATGGTTCTATACGGTGAGCCTAGAAATGCACTGCGAATTTTCTTTATCACTCTTATCATCGGAGCTGTCGTAGGTCTTAAGCTCGTCGCTTAAGCAGAAACATCTGCACCTTCTCTAGGAGGAGCAGACGTTTCCGCTCCAGAACGCAATAAGGGGCTGTCCCTTAGCCATTTGGCTTCGGGACAGCCCCTTTGTGTATTTCATCGGCTCACTAAACAAAAAGAAGTGGACTGGTTAGGTGCCGATTACACTTCCATGATGATAGGAAGGATCATCGGCTTTCTTTTCGTTTGTTCATATAAGAATCGACCAAGCGCGTCTTTCACGTTTGATTTCAGCGTTGTCCATTGGTTCACGTTATCGCTGATGGATTTCGTAATCGTTCTTGTGACAATTCTGCCTGCTTCCTCAAGCAGTCCTTCCGACTCACGTACATAGACGAAACCACGGGAGATAATATCTGGTCCCGATTTGATGGTTTTGTCTTGCTTGCTGATCGTTACAACAACGACAAGAATGCCGTCTTGGGACAAATGCTTGCGGTCGCGAAGCACGATATTGCCGACATCGCCGATACCAAGTCCGTCGATATACGTATTGCCAGCCGGCACTTTGCCGGATTTGCGTGCATCGCCGTTAACGATTTCTACGATTTCGCCGTTATCGACGATAAAAGTATGACCTTGCTCTACGCCAACTGCTTCTGCCAGCTTCTTATGATGGAGCTGCATCCGGTATTCACCGTGAATAGGGATGAAATATTTCGGCTTCATCAATTGAAGCATCAGCTTCAGCTCTTCTTGGCTGCCGTGGCCGGATACGTGCATACCCGTCGTTGAACCAGAACCGTAGATTACGTTCGCTCCAAGACGGAACAGCTCGTCCACTGTACGGCCGATACTGCGCTCATTGCCCGGAATAGGCGTTGCCGAGATAATAACCGTATCACCTTCGAGAATTTCCACCTGGCGATGGTTCGAGCGAGCCATACGAGTCAATGCAGACATTGGCTCCCCCTGGCTGCCAGTACAAAGAATAACGACTTGATTATCCGCATAGCGGTTCACTTCGTTTGTCTCAATCAGCATGCCGTCCGGAATATCCAAATATCCAAGCTCCGAAGCAATGGTAATCATATTGACCATACTGCGTCCGATAATCGCGAGCTTCCGTCCAGTTACTGCAGCTGCATCAACGACCTGCTGCAGACGATACACGTTCGAAGCGAAAGTGGAGACGATAACACGGCGCTCTGCTTTGCGGAAAGCATCGATGAAATTAGCTCCTACGATACGTTCCGAAGGCGTAAAGCCCGGGCGCTCAGCGTTTGTACTTTCCGATAGCAGAGCAAGTACACCTCTGCGGCCAATCTCGGCCATACGATGAATATCCGCATGATCGCCAACCGGCGTTTGGTCAAATTTGAAGTCGCCTGTATGAACGACTACACCTTCCGGTGTATCAAGCACGACACCAAGGGAATCCGGAATACTGTGGTTTGTCTTGAAGAAAGTCGCCGTCATGGAGCCCAGCTTGAGCTCGGAATCCGAATTAATCAAGTGGCGCTCCGTCGTTCCCAGAAGACCAGCTTCCTTCAATTTCCCTTCGATCAATCCCATTGTCAATCGACTTGCGTAGACAGGCATGCTCAGCTGCTTCAAGATATACGGAAGGCCGCCAATATGGTCCTCGTGGCCATGCGTAATGAGCAATGCTCTAACCTTGTCCTTATTCTCGATAAGGTATGTGATATCCGGCACGATGATGTCGATGCCAAGAAGCTCCTCATCCGGGAATTTGGAACCGCAATCAATTACAATAATATCGTTCGCGTATTGTACTGCGTACATATTCTTGCCAATTTCGCCTACGCCGCCCAAGGCAAAAATGGTTAGTTTCTTATCCGTTTTATGGTTATTCAAAAATAATCCTCCTATTTATAAGACTGCGACGATTGTTATACTTCAAACTAAAATCCGAACCAGTCACTTGCCACCATTATAGCACGAAAAAATAACAAAATGGAAATAGGCTGTTCAGCCTTTTTAAAACTCAATACTACGCTTATATTTCATTCACGAAACGTATGCTGCCACTTAATGAAGATGCATCCGTTTTCGCTAGTCCCTGCTGAATTTCCTCCAAGCCGCAATCGCCGCGTTCACGGTCAATCCAAGTGCCACGCCTATGATTACTGCTGCCAAATTAAGCCCATGTACGAATAGCAGCAGTACGCCGCCTCCCGAATCATCCTCTGGAAGTGGAAAAATAACACCCATCAGATAACCGGTAACGACCAGCATCGGCACCCAAATAACAGGGATAAACAATGCAAAATACCAATATTTACGGCGGAACCACACTATAACAGGCAACGCATATACTGCCGATGTTACTGCAAAAACGATGTATGCCTCATCTATAGCGGCACTATAGCGATAGGCCAGTTGAAAAAAAGTATTCCCGATTAGCGCGTAAATAACGCTTGCGAGTACAACGAAAAGTGTTGCCTGGCTAAACCCAGGTCTCGCAGACGGCTTCATTATCACTTAATGATCCCTTTAAGAGCATCCATAAAGGCTGTCATCTCTTCATCCGTCCCAACCGTTACACGCAAATATTGATCAATACGCGGCTGTTTGAAATAGCGGACAAGTACACCCTGCTCACGCAGCTGTTGGAACAACTGCTCTGCAGCATGATCGGGATGGGAAATGAATACAAAGTTTGCTGCGGAATCCGTTACCTTAAAGCCAATCTCCTTCAGCTCCGCCGTTACCTTATCGCGTGTATTAATGACCTTCGCTGTAATCTCACGGAAATACGCCTCATCTTTAATCGCAGCAACGGAGCCTGCAAGCGCAAGGCGGTCAAGCGTATAAGAGTTGAACGAGTTCTTGACGCGGTTAAGCCCATCAATCAATTCCTCACTGCCAAGTGCCCAGCCTACACGAAGACCTGCAAGCGAGCGGGACTTCGAAAGTGTCTGGACGACGAGCAGATTCGGGTATTCGTTCACGAGCTTCGCTGCAGATTCCCCGCCAAAATCAATATAAGCCTCATCAATAAGAACAACTTGATCCGGATTTTGGGTGAGCAGACTCCGAATGTCATCGAGCGAGATCAGCATCGCAGTAGGTGCATTCGGATTCGGGATAACAATCCCCCCGGATTCGCGGCGGCTGAACTCATCAAGCGGCAGCTTGAACTGCTCGTCCAATGGGATAATGTCAGCTTTAAGCTGATAAAACTCTGCATACACCTTATAGAAGCTGTATGTAATATCGGCGAAGGCTACCGGCTTCGCAGGGTTAAAGAACGCTGCAAAAGCGAAAGCGAGCACTTCATCAGAACCGTTGCCTACAAAAACTTGCGATGGAGCAACCTCGAAATAATCAGCGATTGTCCGAACAAGCGTATCGCAGGTTGGATCTGGGTACAGACGTAAATCATCGTTAGTCACTGCCCGGATTGCTTCCAATACTTTTGGTGAAGGCGGATACGGGTTTTCATTGGTGTTCAGCTTAATATATTTTTTGTCCTTCGGCTGCTCCCCTGGTACATAAGGAACTAAAGAGGCCGTGAGTGGACTCCAAAACTTACTCAATGTTCATTCTCCCCTCAAGTTTTATATCATGCTATGACTTACATTCATTGTAATCTTAAGGCTTGTCTTATAGCTTGCGGCCAACAATAATCAAATCACGCTCTACCCCGTCGAGCTCTGCAACCTTCGGCAGGTTAGCCCATTCTTCAAAGCCGAACTTCCGGAGCAGTGCAAGACTTGGCTCATTATGGCCAAATACAAATCCAAGCAGCGTACGAAGACCAAGTCCGGGAGCTGCTTCCAGTGCCTTCTGAATAAGGAACGATCCAATGCCGCGTGCCCGGTGCTCCTGATCGATATAAATACTGACCTCAGCCGTTGCATTGTAAGCCGGGCGCCCATAGAAAGACTGAAAGCTCAGCCAGGCGATCATATTCCCTTCGTCTTCAAGCACCCATAACGGACGAAAATCCGGTGAATGCTCGTCATACCATCTCATTCTGCTTTCCACAGTCACCGGCTCAAGATCAGCCGTCACTTGGCGGGATGCAATAGTAGAATTGTATATTTCAACGATGCGGGGCAGATCGGCCAGTCCGGCATCTCGGATCGTATAATTGCTGTTCATTATTAATTCTCTCCTTACACCTTGTATCCTTTTTTATGATTGTACAGCGAGCGCAATTTTTCCGCACGTATAAATAATTTAACCAGTTGGAAACAAAAACAAAGGGACTGTCCCATAAGTCATTTAAAATGACACGGGATGTCCCTTTTTTAATTCAGGTTAAGATAGCAGACTGCGCATTCAAATGTTCTTCCGATCGCCATTGCTCGGGGATTCTTTGAATGAATAGGATAAGGTTGGAATCCCCGAGCAAAAGCGAACGCTTAAAGCTTTCCGCTGGAAAGCTACTTCGTAAGCTTCATCTTCGCTTCTCCAGAATCATTCGAATTGCTCCGTTTGCAACTAACCCATTGTAAAACACATTCCTATACACCCTATTCACTGCCGTCATGAACAACAACAGTACCTGCAATAAAGTCATGGATTGCGCGTTTGTCTTCCCGCAGACCTACCATAAAAGCACTGACCACGGCCCCGATGCCAAAGGTAACCGCATAGATTAAACCGCCGACCAATTGGCGAAGCAGCATCGTACCGATGCCGATTGGCATACCATCCAGTCGTTTAATTTGAATGCTGCAGATCTTTTTCCCAATGGTGTACCCATTCCATATGATAGGAATCAGCAAGGAATATAGAAAGGATACAATATTCGAAAACGCGCTGTCTGCCTTGCCAAATAGGATCGAGGAAATAATGGCAAGCGGAATACCGATAATCAGTCCATCCAAGATTGCTGCACCAAGCCGTCTCCAAAAGCCGGCTCGCATATGGTTATCCATGTTGTTCCTCCCTAGTTCATGATTAGTTACGATTATTATGAACGACAACTGTTCCTGCGATAAAGTCATGAAGGGCTCGTTTATCTTCCCGAGCAGCCACCATAATAGCGCTGATAATTAATGCAACACCTAAAGTAAACCCATATACAAGGCCTCCTATGAGAAGGCGCATCAGCATAGTGCCAATACTCAGAGGCTCGTCGTCCAGACGCTTGATCTGAATGCCGCATATCTTCTTGCCAACCGTATAACCGCTGTAATACACCGGTACCAATAAGCCGTACAGGAACATGCCTAGTCTGCCTATGATGTCTCTATACTCCCCAAATACAAGTGCAATAAGGGAGATAGGAATACCAATAATGATTCCATCCAAAATGACAGCTCCTAGACGCACCCAAAAACCGGCATGTCTTTGTAAAACCATTCATAATCCTCCCTATCTTCTCTATTTGGAACCCTTATTCTCTTTACTTAACCTATTACGTGCCAATTTTACTTATGAGTCACAAATTTGCAAACTACCATCCCTGGCTTAAAATTCGCCATCTTCCTACAATTCCCTCTCTTATTTTCCAATTTATATGATGTTTGCATAAAAAAAGCCGGGTTGCCCATTATGGATAACCCGGCATTACAGGCGCTATTCGGCGCTACTATTTAAGCTTTCGACGGATCAAACGAGCTCTTCAGCGATACAATCCGGTTGAACACCAGGTTCTCTTCTGTCGAATCCTTCGGATCAACATTGAAATAACCATGGCGGAAGAATTGGAACTTGTCGTGGCCCTTCGCATCCTTCATGTTTGGCTCTACGAAGCCTTTCAGCACTTGCTCATTATTCGGATTGATGCATTCAAGGAATGGCTTGCCTTCCTCTTCTGCTTCACTTGTAATAAGCGGCTCATAGAGACGGAAGTCTGCAGGAACGGCTTGCGATGCTTCAACCCAGTGAATAGTACCTTTCACTTTACGGGCATTAAAGCCGGAACCACTCTTCGTTGCCGGATCATAGGTGCAGTGAAGCTCGATCACATTGCCAGCCTCATCCTTGATCACTTCTTGGCAAGTAATGAAGTAAGCATGCTTCAGGCGCACTTCATTGCCAGGGAACAGACGGAAGTATTTCGCCACAGGATTTTCCATGAAATCGTCTTGTTCAATGTAGATCTCACGGGAGAACGGAATTTGGCGTGTGCCCATTTCCTCGTTCTCGGCGTTATTTTCCGCTTCGAGCATCTCAACTTGGCCTTCCGGATAGTTCGTAATAACAACCTTAAGCGGCTGCAGAACGGCCATCGTACGAAGGGCCTTCATCTTCAGATCTTCGCGGATAAAATGCTCCAGCATCCGTTCATCAACGGTGCTGTTCGCTTTGGCAACACCAATCTCGCGGCAGAATGCGCGGATTGCTTCAGCGGTATAGCCTTTGCGGCGAAGACCGCTGATCGTTGGCATACGCGGGTCATCCCAAGCGGTAACGACACGCTCGTCAACAAGCTGCTTCAGCTTTCTTTTGCTCATTACCGTATTAGTGATGTTCAGACGAGCAAATTCATATTGCTTCGGTACGTCTGCCATCTCGCATTCCGCAATCGTCCAATCATAGAGAGGACGGTGGTCAGCAAATTCAAGCGTACAGATCGAATGCGTGATGCCTTCGATGGCATCACTGATCGGATGTGCGTAATCGTACATCGGATAGATGCACCATGCATCGCCAGTCCGGTGATGATGAGCATGAGCGATACGGTACAGTACAGGGTCACGGAAGTTGATATTAGGCGAAGCCATATCAATCTTCGCACGCAGTACTTTCTCGCCATCCTTGAACTCGCCTGCACGCATTCTCGCGAACAGGTCAAGATTCTCTTCTACGCTGCGGCTGCGGAAAGGGCTGTCTTGTCCAGGCTGTGTCAGTGTACCGCGCATCTCGCGCATTTGCTCGGCAGTCAGATCACACACATACGCTTTCCCTTTGCGGATCAGCAGGACTGCACGATTATATAACTCTTCGAAATAGTCGGATGCAAAACGCAGATCATCCCAATCAAAGCCGAGCCAGCGCACGTCCTCTTTGATTGACTCGACATATTCCGTATCTTCTTTAACCGGATTCGTATCATCGAAACGAAGGTTCGTCTTTCCTTTGAACTCATCGGCAAGCTCGAAGTTCAGGCAGATCGATTTCGCATGTCCAATATGCAAATATCCATTTGGTTCCGGCGGAAAGCGGGTCACGATTTCCTGCACGTGGCCTTCCTTCAAATCTTCGACGACGATGTTCTTAATAAAGTTAGAGGATGATACCTTGTTCTCCACTGTGTTTTCCACGGCGACCAACCTTTCCCGTAAATAATTATCTTCTTATCATACACAAATTTACGAGAAAATACACTGTGAAACTGCCAGTAGAGACAGTCTTCTAGAATAAGAAGTCCAGTGCACCCGTCGAGTGGAGCAGAACAAGTACAACAAGAATCGGAGCAACATACTTCACCATAAAGATCCAAATTCGGTACCATCGCGACGACAAGCCTGCTTCATCCTCAGCATTCTTCCATACATGCCCAGCAAAGATTGTGATAAGCAGGCCGCCAAGCGGCAGCAAAATGTTAGAGCAGATGAAATCCATCCAATCGAAGAAGGACTTATCTCCGAACTGTAATCCTCCAACAGCCCCGCCTACTGAAATAGCGGAAGGTATACCGATTAGGAACAGAAGCAGTGTAATGACAATAACGGAGAGTCCACGACCCCAGCCGAACCTTTCACGGACGAAAGCTACTGGAACTTCAAGCAAGCCAACCGTCGATGTTAACGCTGCAAACGCAAGGAGAACAAAGAATAAGCCGCCGAATAGGCTGCCAAACGGCATTGCTGCGAAAGCAGCAGGCAAGGCAACGAATACAAGCCCCGGTCCTTGGCCTGGTGCAATATCAAATGCAAAGGATGTTGGGAAAATAATTAGCCCAGCAAGGAAGGCATATAACAAGTCACCAAGACCAATTGCAAGCGTCCCTGCACCAAGTGACTGTCTTTTGTCTACATAAGCACCGTACGTGACCATCGTCCCCATACCAAGCGATAAGGAGAAGAAGGCATGTCCTAGGGCGACAAGCGCCGATTCTGGTGTCAGCTTGCTGAAGTCCGGATTAAGGAAAAACGACACGCCATCTCCCGCACCATCAAGCGTTAAAGCACGAATAACTAAAGTGATAAGCAGAATAACGAGACCAGGAATTAAAATCTTATTGAATTTCTCGATCCCAGCGGAAACCCCTTTTAGGATAACCACGGCTGTCAGCACCAAAGCAAGGAGCTGCCACCATACCGGCTGCCAGCTGCCAATGAAGGCACCAAATTTACCAGAATAATCAGAATCCGAGAATAGATTTCCAGTAAAGGATTGTACGGCATAATACATCGTCCAACCGGCAACAACCGAATAGAACGATAAAATAAGGAACGGAGCAAGAATCATAAGAAATCCGAGCCAGCCCCAGCCCTTCTGCTTGCTTAAGCGGCTGAAGGAAGCCACTACACTTCCGCGTCCACCGCGGCCTATTGTAAGCTCCGCCATTAAGACGGGCAAACCTACAGCAAGCAAACAAATGATGAACATGAGGAAAAAGGCCGCTCCGCCATATTTCCCCGTAATATATGGAAACTTCCACATATTGCCCAGCCCTACCGCACTGCCGATTGCAGCGAAAATAAAGCCCGACTTCGAGAACCGCTCTCCCCCGTCTGCTAAAGATGGGGCGGCAGTATCCTTGTTTTGATCAACCATTTTACAACCAACCTCTCTTGTGTCTTCACCTGATGTTGTTAAGGCCTATTATTTACTTCCAGTTCGAGAAAAAACCGGAATGCTTATCGTACTATTTTTCATACGCTCATACAAGAACGAAGTGAACGGATGGTGAACACGTCCATGGCGGCACAACCGATCGTTATCCTCCCCTGCGGCGGCTGGCAGGGCATTCCTGTCTATCAGCGAAGCTGGCTGGAGGGGCTTGTACAGAAACGAAAACTCTTCGCTGCTGCGGATGATGCTCCAAGCCCTGTTGAACCACTTCCCTTCGATCAACTAGGCTCAGTAGAGTGGAATAGCGCCGCAGCTATTGTCATGCATCCGGCTTGGGTTCATATCATCGTACCGTTCAAACCCCGCTGTCTGATTGTCATGCTGCATGAGTCGGAACAGGAGGAGGAAGAGCTGTGGCGCCAATGCCGCTCCTGGCTGTCTGCCAGCGCGACACTTGTCGTCGCCAGCTCAGAGGCGCAATATTTGGAGCAGTCGTTTCGCCGCAGCGGTGTCTTCCTGATGGACGGTTTAGATGAAACGTCAGACCTGTTCGCCAAGCAGGCCATCGAATGGCATATCGATGGATTCGAATCCGACACGCTCATTCGGCTGCAGCAGCGGCATCGGGCTAATTGGAGAGACGGATTGCTGCAAAAGCAAGAGCATACCACTGATGCTGAGGCTCAGGGATACGCTGACGGACTCTTTTTCCATTCGATCTATCGGTACCTGACTGGAGAAGCTGATCGTTCGCGCGAGCTATTATTGGCTTCGTTCGAACGTATGCTGCTGGAGGGGCGTGAGCAGACCCTTTCTAATGTATACCGCTTCCTGTCAGCGATTGAGCTGGAGAAAGGACGTATCCAGGATGCCGTCCGAACTTACGGTTATACCGCACAAAACGAGGTGGAATGGCGCTATTTTGATCAAATGACGGAATGGCTTGCAAGTAGAAAGTGTGACTTAGCTAAAGCTCTGCTCTATCGCTTAAATGATGATTACCGCAAAGCGGCCGCTCTGCTAGAACCCTTAACGGAGGATTCGGATGCACGGAAACTGCTGATCGAGACCTATATGCTCATGGGAGAATTGAGACGCGCCTGCGCTCTTATTCGTCTAGAGCACCAGCAAGCTGATCTTGATCGCAAGCAATGGCTGCACTTGCAAGGGATGGCGCTGCTGCTCGAGGGCAAACGGCACGAGGCCATCCACTGCTTTCTTCAGGCTGGTGAGAACAGACAGGAGGATTTAAACGGGATAATCGAGCTCGCTGTTATGGACGGTGTTGCACGGGAGATGACTCTAGGAAATAAGGAGGCCAATTGAGGATGGTTAACGGTCTCGGAAAGGGCGGCAGGAAAAAAACAGGCAATAAACTGACTGCCATCATGCAGGTCCGTAATGAAGCGGGTCGTTATTTGGAAGCCGCGCTTGCGGACTTATCTGGTTTTGTAGACGAGATTGTAATCGTGGATGACGCGAGCACGGATGAGACCCCTGAGCTTGCCTTATCCTTCGAGAAGGTTGTGAAGCTGGTACAGAATAAAGAATCGCTGTTTCATAAAGAATGGCTGCTCCGCGAACAATTATGGCGGGCGGCGGCGGAGACATCTCCGGACTGGCTGCTTGCCGTGGATGCAGATGAATTTTACGAGGACTATACGAAGGCTGCTATGCGGGGGCTGATCAATCAGGATGAATACGACACCGTCTCCTTTCGGATGTACGACTTCTGGGATTCGGTCACCCATTATCGCGAGGATGAGTGGTGGAATCTTCATCAGCGGCAGACGATGACGCTTGTCCGGTACTTGCCCGGATACCATTATGCATATCCGAAGCGGGCACATCATGCACCACGGCTTCCTTTTACGTACAGCGCACTTCCTGGACTCGATACCGACCTTCGAATCAAGCATTATGGCTGGGCGGGCAGCAGCGAAGAACGTCAGGCGAAATATGATCGTTACATGAAGCTCGACCCGCTAGGCCAATGGGGAAGTCTCGCGCATTATGCCTCTATCCTTGATCCAAACCCTAAGCTGATCCGCTGGCAGGAAAGGGAGCGGCAGGATGAATAAGGCCAAAGCGCAGACGGTTACGATATTAACTCACAGTTATTTGAACTGGTACGGCCAGGAGTACTCGCGTATATTCGGAGGCGGCCTGGAGCGATATGTCCATTTGTTATGCCAGGCTGTTAAGGAGCTTGGCCTTATTCCCGTTGTTCATCAATTAACGTATTACAGTCCTTTTGACACGGTGCATGAAGGCATCCGGATACGCGGCTGGTCATTCGAATCGAACCAAATTACGGAGGCATTCGAGCAGATGGCTGATGCAGCGGGCGGCCTTCTTATCTATGCCAGCTGCATCTGGCACCCGATCCGCTACCGTCCTGGCAGCATCGGTATTTGTCACGGCATCAATTGGGATACTCCCTTTCTTGCAGCGGAGACAAAAGCCGCGATCGGGAGGCATATTAATCAGGCACTGAAGCAATTGGACAAAGTGGTCTCGGTCGATTCGCATTTCCAGACCTTCTGCCGAGCGGTATGCGAGTATGACGATCCTGCCAAAATCACGCTGCTGCCCAATCCGGTAGATACCGTTTGGTTTAAGCCTAGAACTGCTTCCCATTCGAATGAGATTAGAGTGCTTTATCCGAGAAGGCTAAGCTATGAGCGCGGCTTAGTTACGATGATGTTATCAGCAGATGAGCTGCTCAACCGGTATGAGAATGTCATCGTAGAATTTGCAGGAGAGCTTATTGACGGCACGATGATGAACACGGTCTTTCATTTATGGCTGGAGGCGCATCCTCATCGGGATCGTATTCATCATCAAACCTATACATTTGAGACGATTCGGGATGCCTATCATCAGGCAGATATCGCCGTCATTCCGACCTTGTTCTCGGAAGGAACCTCCCTCTCCTGCCTCGAGGCTATGAGCTGCGGCCTTCCTGTCGTGGCTACCAATGTTGGCGGCCTGAACGACCTTATCATAGATGGCTTTAACGGTCGTCTGACCTCCCCATCATCTGACGCGATTACTCCTGCCATCTGTGAGCTGATCGAGCAGCCCCGGCTGCGCCGCAGGATGGGCGTGGCCGCGCGGCGGGCTGCGCTCGCATTTGATCAGGGGCGGTGGATCGCCGAGTGGAAGGCGATCTTAACGGCGCAGCTTGCGAAGCGGGAGAGATAGTTGTTAGTTTCCTCGCGAGTACGTGCGAGCAGGAACGATAGGCTATCTTTGCGGAGTTAGTGCAAGCAGGCCCTACAGGCCGTGCAGCGCGGATGTCACACGCAGCATCAGCTCTTGCTCGCAGAGCAGCGGCGCTGCGAGCGCTGCCTGCGGCGCGGCGCGGCGGGCTCGCGCCGCAAAAGCAGCCGCGAGCCCCGAGGCGGCGGCTCGCAGAGCCCATGGCTGCGCCGCCGCTTCGCGCGCAGCCGCAAAATGCTCCGCCGCGGCGGCCGGGTCGGCCGCGGCGATCGCGAGGGCGCCCGCGGCAAGCCGCGCGGGCGCCTCATGCTGCGCTGCCGAGCGCAGCAGCTGTGCCGCGGCTAGCGCGGGCACAGGCTGCGCGGCGCCTAGCAGCGCGCACCACTGCAGCGGCGCGAGCACCGGCGCCGCCTGCGTGGCGGCATATAGCCGCAGCCACGCGGACCAAGCGCGCACGCGAACAAGCGCGTGCGCAAGCCTTGCAGCGGGCGGAGGCGAAGCTCGCCCGCCATCCACCCAGGCAAGGGCGGCGAGATACTCGCCCTTGCCTGGGTAGGCATCCGGCAGCTGCTCCCAGCGCTGCCGTCCAACGACCACTTCGCCCTGCTGCACCGCCAGCAGGCCGCTCCAAAAATCTCCGCCAATCGCCAATCCCGCAATCAGCTGCCTGCTTAACACCGGTTCAAGCTGCAGTCCGGCGTCAGCGAACAGCTCCAGCACGGAGCGGCAGAGCGTATGTCTGCCATCCGTGACCACACGGTCAACAGCAGCAGGCCAACGCCCTCTTAAACTCGCATCCAATGTACCGAGCATCAGCAGCCTCTCCCATGCCGGCCTATAATCAATCTTGATCGCCAGCGCAGCTGCATAATAATCGGACGCCTTCGGCCAATCATACCTTCGTTCGGAAGCATAACCCGCCATGAACAACGTTCGAAAGCTGCCTGAGCCTAGCGCCGAGGAATAGTGCATGGGTGCACTTCCCACTGCTAATGCAAGATGCAGTGCTTCTTCCGCCTCTGCTGAACGGTCCATTTGCAGCAGCACAGCCGCATAAGCTTCATGCAGATCGGGAAAATCTTCAAACTTTTTCAGCCCGCTGACCGCCCAGTGCTTTGCCTCCTCCAGTCTGCTGAGCGCGCGTAAAGCATGGATCAGCTTCAGATATACATCAGAGATATACCCCTCATCCGAATTTTCGTCCACTCCACGTAATAATGGCTCAAGCCACAACACCGCCCGCTCCCAGTTTCCATAAGTAAAATATTCCGTTCCCATCGCATAACGCAGCACCGGATTATCTGGATCACGGCGTAATGCCGCAAGTAATATGCGTTCATTCCGTTCTTTTTTCCTGCGCTGCATCATAACCGCATTCCGGTAACCTTCATGGAGCAGTTGAACAGGAGCCTCCCGCAGCGCTTCTGCCCCGCAGGCGGCGACCGCCGATGCAGCCTCTTCATGCAAAGCGCCCGTAAATCGAATACGCGAATCATTCCGAAACAACCGGCATACCGCATCCGATATCTCCTCATCCCCGCTCCGCCCGTCTACTCTGCTTCTTATTTGAACCAGATAGCCATAACAGCCTTCTTCAGAGAGCAGCTGCTCCCACGTGGTAAGTGGAAGCGGGACAAGCCTTTCATCCGCATCAAGAACTAATATCCAGGGCTGGGATGCTTGTTCGATCGCAGTATTTCGTGCATCAGCAAAATGATCCTGCCAGCAGATGGACAGCACCTTGGCGCCATACGCTTCTGCAATCGCAGCTGTTTGATCTGTAGATCCAGTGTCTACGATAATGATCTCCGAGCAATAAGGAGCCGCCGATGCCAGGCATTGCGGCAGGAACAGCTCCTCATTCCGAACGATCATGCAGAGCGACACAGGCAGCGTACCATAAGATGCTGCTTCCACTCCTGTCCCTCCTTACCAGCCCTCAAAGCCGGGCAGTAATAAACGGACGGCTTGAATCGACTGCTTCTCAATTGTTTTACCCTTCATACGCTGAACCTGTTCCAAATAATGCTCCGCACGCACCCGCCAGTGGATCGAAGGCGACAATATATCCTCCGCCTCCTCCTTGCCCCGGTAACCTGCAAACGGCAGTCCGCTGTAATCCCCATCTCGCATGGCACCTGCATGTGCAGTGAGAGAGCGGCTGAGCGCTGGTTCCTTATAAAGCTCGGCCTGCCATTCCAAATAGGCGATAGCACTGTCCGGACAACCGCTTGCGACCATAACGCCCGCCAGCTTTAGCATTGCAGCTTCATCCGGGCAGGATATCCGCCTAGCCATTAGTGCTGCGAGCTGACCCTCACGCCCTGCCGTACGCATATATTTGCAAATCCGGAACAATGGCGGGAGGAGGCTTGGTTTATGCCGCAAAGTCGTAATATAAGATTGAATGAGACCTTGCTCGTCATGCAGCGCCTCATAAATCCGCCCCTGCAAATAAGCCGTCCGGTAAGTTCCCATCCCGTCTTCCGTATGGTACCTTGCAGGCGCAGCCCCCATCTCCAGCGCCTTCTCTACTGCTTCCATCGCCGCTTTGTATTGTCCCGTGCACGCGGAGCAAAACGCCATATAATGCCGTAAATCCGTATAATCAGGGAAAATAGCGGCACCTTCCCGAGCTGCAGCTCCCGCTTCTTCCCATCTGCCTAGCAGCTGCAGGCTTAGCGATTCATATTTGAAAACAAGATGAGCATAGGACAGCTGTTCGAACCCGGCGGATCGCTTCGCTATTCGAAACGCTTCGAGCGCATCTGCCGCCCGATTGTTGCGCAAATACTCTACGCCGATATTGTAGCGGTGAAATGTATTTTCCGGCTCTTCCGCAAGTGCAAGCTCAAGCAGCTCCATATTGCGCTGCAGCTTGTTTTTCTCCGCTACGACCTGGGTCCGGTATCCATAATGATGGATGATGACTTCCGTCAGATGAAAGCGTGCCGAAGGATTTTTCCGCAAAATCGAGAACGAAATCTGTTCATGAATCCGCCCCTCAAAACGGTGACCAAGGTCATTACGGAACATCCGCAGCACCGGGTGAATCGTTGAGCCCTGATCATTCTCCGGTCCGATCTGATTGCGGATCTGAAGAAGCAGAGCAGACAGATCAGCATGGCGAATATATTCAAGTAATTGAGGCTTCGTTGCCTCATCAAGCTGCTCATCGGCATCGAGGAACAAGATCCACTCTCCAGAAGCACGCTCTACACCACGATTGCGGGCTTTTGCAAAATCATGCTCCCATTCGCTCCGGATCACAATCGCTCCGTACCGCTCAGCAATGGCGATCGTCTCATCCGTTGAACCGGTGTCGACAATTATGATCTCATCGGCAATGCCCTGCACGCTGTCCAGACAGCCGGACAAGTACTTTTCCTCGTTCTTAACGATCATGCATAAGGAAATCCGCTTCTGCTGCTCCGCCACTCACGCGCCTCCTTTGCCGTCCGTTCCAATCCGTTTGCCAATCCATCCATTCCACCCGCAGCAAAGCTTCTTGCAGCTTCATCTTGTCAGGCTCAGACCAGCTGCCATCCCAGTTACGACCCCCGCTATATTCATCCGGCTGCAAAGCTTCAATCGCCAATTGCAAACAGGCCGCCGATGCACCAAGCTTTGCTCTTTCCGTATATTCACTGGTATCATCGCCTCCCGCCGCACTTTCAAACAACGCCAGCGCCTCGCTGCGGAGCTTCTTCAGATAGAGCAATTCCCCTAGGCGAAAAGACTGCTCTCCCGTCAGCCGGCCGTCCTTCTCGAATTGGTCCAGCATCAGCTCTGCCGCTGCATCCACGTACCCATGATCATATAGCCTTGTTTCAAAATGCTTCCGCAGGCCGTATAATCCACCCGCCAGTTTATGCGCCAGGCGCAGCATGCCGCGGCTGACAGCCGTGTCCAGCCAACGAATGGCAGAAGAAAGCTCCTGCTCCTTTGCGATTTTGTTCAGCACCTCTTGGGTCATTGGAAGCCAACTATTTAGCAGCTCGGCCTCTCTGGCAAGCTGACTATCCTCTCCCAACATACAGCCCAGCTCTTCTTTGCCGATACGCTGCCCTTCGTTCCAGCGGCATAACGCCCAATCTATTCCTAGCTCTTCTGTTGACTCCGATTGAATGGCGCTCGTGTGCATCCAGCTTCGAATCTGCTCAGCCGCCTCCGCATACTGACCTGTGCCTATCAAGCAGTCCGCAAACAATCGAATATCTGATAAAGACAACCGCGCTTTTTCCGCCTCATTGGTCGAAGACTGAATCGTTTCTCGCCATAGCGGCAATGCCGTGCTGTAAGCACCGATCCGGCTGAGCACTCGGGCCAACAGAGTATGCTGCTCGACTTCTACTTCCCCCGCATAGGCAGTGAGCTTTTGCCGGATTTCTTGATCAGAAAGCCCAATTTGATGAAGATAAGCTGCCCATGCGGATAAGGCCTCTTCCCATCCAGGCATTGCCCGCAGTATGGTCTCATACTGGTGCTGCACAGCTTCAACCTCACCCATACGCTGCAAAACATCCGCAAGACGGAGCTGCGCGTAATAGCTGCCTGCCCCTTTTTCCGAGATATACGAATGTGCCCGCGCTCCCGCTTCAATAGCAGTCTCATAGGCGGCTTTTGCTTCAATCAATAAACCTAATGCTTTTAGACAATTACCCTGCAGGAAGAAAAGGTCCGGGTAATCTGGATAACGAAGCGTCTCGCCGCGCAACAGTTCAGCAGCCGCAGCTTCCCGCGACAGTGCCAGTAAGGTCGTCGCATAATCTTTTACCAGCGTTGGCCGAAAAGGTGCAGATAAAGAAGTGTAATTGATGGCTTTTCCGAAGGCTTCTGCCGCCTCCTCAGGTTTTCCCTGCTGGCATAGCGTAACACCGTAATTATAAAGACAAAAAGGGTCATTTGGCCGCTGGGACAGCTGCCTAGAAATGACCCGTAAATTCCGTTCTGCTTTGGACTTGCGCTTAAGGACTGCCGGCATATAGCCAACATGAGCAATGTGTAAATCCCCGTTGTACAACGGTCCGTCGATGTCCGCAAGAACCTCATTGTCTCGGGAACGGACAAGCTGCTCATGGATTTCTCCATAATAACGATAACTGCGATCGCCTCGGAAAAGCCTCACAGCTTCGCTGCTGATCATGCTCTTCGTATTGGATTCATCCAGCAGATGCTCCATTCGAACCCGGTAAGCCGATGAAGCGGCCTTTCGCAGCTCACGCCGCAAAGACCGCACATCACCGGATAACCTTTCGTCTGCATCAAGTACCAGAACCCAAATCGTGCGCGCATGCTCTAATACCAGATTGCGGGCGGAAGAGAAATCATCCTTCCACTCTGTTCTAATCACTCTTGCTCCATACCGCAATGCAATGTCCACCGTTCCGTCCGTCGACCCTGTATCGACAACGATGAGCTCATCGGCTATATCCCGAATGCTGTCCAAGCATTCCGAGAGCATATCCTCTTCATTGCGTACGATGATGTGAACACCGAGCAGCATTTTATAACCCTCCTAAATGAATTATCGCGTTCTTTGCGGTAATTCTACTTCGTAAGCATATGCCTAAGAATTAGCGCGTTCTTTGCGATAATTCTTTACTTCGTAAGCATATACCTAAAGAATTATCGCGTACGCTTACGTGCCTTGGCCATTGAAGTATACGTCAACGGTGGTTGGGCTGCCGGTCGTTGTCGACCGATATGCCAGCCTCGTATATTTCAGAAAACGCTGCGGCACAAGTACATCGACCGAGCCTACTGCGATTCCCGTTACACTTTCGACATCGGTATACCAGTTCGATCCATTGGCGCTGATCTCAACACGTGCAGTTGCTGCATTCGTCCCTGGACCTTTGTTATAGACGAAGTATGAATAAGTCCCAAATACGCTGGTCGTGATGGTCGGTACTGCCGTATATGCATCTGCTGTTAGGTTATTCAAGTTAGCTGTTTCTTGGAAGCTCTTTTGCGAAATGGATGTGATGCTATTTAAAGTACCTGCCGTGATCGTTGCGCCGAGTAGCGCAGTCACCGTTCCGGCGGTAATTGTTGTGCCGAGTACAGCATTAAGCGTTCCGCCAGTGATGGTCGCACCAGATACCGCAACTGTACCTGCTGTGATTGTTGTACCCAGTACTGCTGTTAACGTTCCGGCTGTGATTGTTGCTCCTAGCAATGCATTAAGCGTTCCGCCCGTAATCGTTGCTCCGGACACTGCGACAGTACCTGCCGTAATCGTCGTACCCAGCACTGCTGTTAACGTCCCGGCTGTGATTGTTGCTCCGAGCAATGCATTGAGAGTTCCGGCTGTAATCGTCGCTCCTAATACCGCATCCAGCGTTCCTGCCGTGATCGCTGCCCCCGATACTGCCACCGTACCTCCTGACAGAGCCACAGTTCCTCCGGATATTGCTACCGTACCTGCCGTAATTGTTGTACCAAGAACTGCTGTAATGGTTCCCGCTGTGATTGTTGCTCCGAGCAATGCATTGAGAGTTCCGGCTGTGATCGTCGCTCCTAATACCGCATCCAATGTTCCAGCTGTTATCGTTGCTCCAGATACTGCCACCGTACCACCAGATAACGCCACTGTTCCTCCGGATATTGCTACCGTACCTGCGGTAATCGTCGTACCCAGTACTGCTGTAATCGTTCCCGCGGTGATTGTCGCTCCAAGCACCGCATCCAACGTTCCTGCCTTGATTGTCGCTCCAGACACTGCCACCGTACCACCAGATAGAGCAACCGTTCCTCCGGATATCGCTACCGTACCGGCTGTAATCGTCGTTCCGAGGACTGCTGTAATGGTTCCTGCTGTGATTGTCGCACCCAGTACTGCATCAAGAGTTCCCGCTGTGATCGTTGCTCCTAATACTGCATCCAGTGTTCCTGCTGTGATCGTCGCACCAAGCACTGCATCAAGGGTTCCCCCCGTGATCGTCGCTCCAGACACCGCCACCGTACCGCCAGAGAGAGCCACAGTTCCTCCAGAAATAGCTACCGTACCGGCTGTAATCGTCGTTCCTAATACAGCGGTAATTGTTCCGGCTGTGATCGTTGCTCCAAGAACTGCATCAAGGGTTCCTGCCGTAATCGTTGCTCCTAATACTGCATCCAGTGTTCCTGCTGTGATCGTCGCACCAAGCACTGCATCAAGGGTTCCCCCCGTGATCGTCGCTCCAGACACCGCCACCGTACCGCCAGAGAGAGCCACAGTTCCTCCAGAAATAGCTACCGTACCGGCTGTAATCGTCGTTCCTAATACAGCGGTAATTGTTCCGGCTGTGATCGTTGCTCCAAGAACTGCATCAAGGGTTCCTGCCGTAATCGTTGCACCGAGTATCGCATCCAGCGTTCCTGCCGTTATCGTTGCTCCCAGCACCGCATCCAACGTTCCGCCTGTGACCGTCGCTCCGGATACCTCCACCGTTCCACCGGAGATTTCAAACGTGCCGCCCGATACTGCTACTGTCCCACCCGAGATTGCCACCGTACCTGCTGTGATTGTCGTACCTAGTACCGCCGTAATTGTTCCGGCTGTGATTGTCGCGCCAAGCACTGCATCCAGTGTCCCCGCCGTTATCGTTGCACCAAGCACCGCATCCAACGTTCCACCTGTGACCGTCGCTCCGGATACCGCTACCGTTCCACCGGATATTTCAAAAGTACCGCCCGATACCGCTACCGTACCGCCCGAGATCGCCACCGTACCTGCTGTGATTGTCGTACCAAGCACCGCCGTAATTGTTCCGGCTGTGATCGTTGCTCCTAATACAGCATCCAGCGTTCCGCTAGTTACCGTTGCACCAGATACCGCCACTGTTCCTCCAGATAGAGCAACCGTACCTCCCGACACTGCGACCGTACCTTCTGAAATCGCTACTGTACCTGCTGTGATCGTTGTACCTAGTACAGCGCTAATCGTCCCGCCTGTGATGGTAGCGCCAAGTACTGCACTTAGTGTTCCACCTGTTAGAACAGCATCTACCGTTCCACCGGACACAGCTACTGTCCCCGTAACCCCAACTGTTCCGCCTGAAATGGCTACCGTTCCACTTGAGATTGCAACCGTACCAGCCGTAATCGTTACCCCTAAAATGCTGCTAATTGTCCCGTCGAGTAAAACGGTAACCAGATTCCCGAAGGAATCCGTTGCCAGCGGCCGTGCTGTATCTGTACTGTCTTTACCAAAGATCAGAGTACGTAAGTTATCTGGATTCGGATTAAACGTCGAAAAGTTTGGCATTCCTTTCCATCACCTATTTTCTTTTAGAAAATGAAATTCATGAACAGAAGTCATCTTGGCTTGCTGTGCTTGAAAATACACTTGAATCACGGTTGTTCTATCGGGCTGCTGCGAGCGCACCGAGACTCTTGTAAAGTGCATAAATTTAGAAGGAATCATAATGTTCATTCCACCCGGTTCTACAACAACCTCATAGTCATGAGCGAAATCGACCCCATTAGGCCCAACCTCCAAACGAACAACAGCAGCATATTTCCCCCGATTAATAACTGCATATGAAAATACCAAATCCGAAGCTGTATCCTGCGTTGGCATTGGAACGAATTCTTCCGAGGTTATAACCTGTTCATACTCGATTGATCGAAAAATCTGACAGGAGCAGCCATCCTTGGATCTACAGCAGCCACGTCCACGTCCTCTGGGAATACGGCGTTTTTTGCGCTTACACGGCTTTCTGCGACAACGAAGCGGTCTTCTATGTTTGCATCGTGCTGCTTTTCCCATTGCTCCTCTTCTCCTCAATGTCCATGCTTCCAATACTTTATGTGTAAATGAATTTATACGAGGCGGCGATTGACAGCGGTAGAATGACCTATCTTCCACAGCATCCGTATATCCCCATACGAATTCTGCTTTTTCGCCATATAATGAGGCAAGCATTTCGAGATAAGAGGTGATAGAATTGACCAATTCCTCAGTCTTTAATAGTGAGAACAGTCCGCTATATATTCTGCTGAACAACCGTTACAGCAGTCCAGCCATCGTGGCTCCGCCTGAGGAAGACGCGGCTGCCAGCGGACGGTTTTTTATGGTCACTTCGGCGAGTACAGCCGTAGGCGGGGGTTCCAACCTATTGATTCAAATCACCAATCCTAACGCCAGTGGAAGAACGCTATATATTTCAAAAGTAAGTGGGGGGATTAGCGCAGCTGCCACGCTTAACCTTTATTCTGCAGGAACAGTATCTGGGGGGACGACGCCTACGCCTTTTAACATGCAGCTAGGCAATGCAACAACAAGCATTGCTACGGCACGTGTAGCAACCGGCAGTGTAACGGGCAGCCCTACATTGTTTTACACTGCTCTACTAGCGGCAGGAATGTTCGAGGTCGTCTTTACCGGCGGGCTAATTGTTCCACCTAACCGCTCCGTTGCTATTTCCGTAGGTACCGGTGCAATTACAGCGGCTGCTAATATTTCATGGTGGGAGGTCTAATGCCGAATAACTCGATTTTTGACTCTTCAAACCGGCCCCTCTATGGCAGTTCCGCCAATTCCTATAGCCAGCCCGGATCGGAAATTCCGGTTCAATCCGGCACCTCCCAGCAGGCAGGCGGCTACTTCACAATAAGTGCTTCTAACAGCTTGTCATTAGGACTACTAGGGGGAAGTGTAAACAGCTCTATAAGATTCGCTAACCCATTAGGCAGCGGCAAAACGATTTACCTCGGACAAATTTTAGGCTATACCAACATTTCATTAAGCTTGCTCTCCAGCTTTTCGGCGCAAGTAACCGTCTACAGCGGGGGGACTATTGCCGCACCAACAACCGGGACACCGGATAACCTTAATCTTGGAAGCGGGACAACTAGTGCAGCTGCCGTTACCACTTCAATAAATGCGGTTACAGGAGGCACTTCTTTTATCCTTTATCCGCTGGAGCCCGGCCCTTTCTCCTTTTCCGTTGGCGGTGGTGTTGCTGTGCCTCCGGGACAAACCTTAACGGTGAACATAGTAGGTGCTTTGACTGTACTTGGGTTGCTTGGGGTTGGTATTGAGGTGATATGGTGGGAGATTTGATGCAATATAGCAAAAAGACAGCTCACGCTGCCTAATAAAGGCTTACGTGAGCTGTCTTTTTGTGCTGCGATTATTTCAGCAGTTTCTCGATATCTTCTTTCATATTAAGTGGTTCGTCCGTGGATTCAAAACGTTTAACAACATTGCCTTCACGGTCGATAAGGAATTTAGTGAAATTCCATTTCACATCATTCCCCTCCAAGTAATGAGGCAGTTTCTCCGATAGGAAGGAATGCAGCATTTTACCACTTGGCTCAGAGGTATTAAAACCATGGAATGGTGCCTGCTCGCTCAAATAACCAAACAACGGATGTGCCGTTTCTTCACGAACATCGGTCTTAGCAAAGAGCGGGAAAGTTACACCGTAATTGATCTGGCAAAACTCCTGTACATCCGAGTTCGAACCAGGCTCTTGCTCAGCAAATTGATTACTTGGGAAGCCCAAAATTTCAAGCCCTTGATCCTTATACTGCTCATATACCTTCTGCAGGTCAGAGTACTGCGGAGTAAACCCACATTTGCTCGCTGTATTTACAATGATAAGAACCTTGCCCTTATAATCCTCTAGACTCTTTTGTTCTCCTCTGATTGTTTCTGCTTCAAATGAATATACCGACATGTTGATGTCCTCCTCGAAAATGATTGATTTTATTAAATTAAATTGTACACAATTTATATCATATTTCGCTGCCTCGTGTCAAACCGAGTTAGCTAATCGTACTCGTAAGTACTGCGGTGAGGCGATTAAGTCGGTTTTTCCGAATTACAGAGCGTCGAGTGTGGTCCAGCAGCAACCGGCGGTGCATCCGACATGCCACCACAAACTAAAAAGAAGCGTGCCGCTGGCACGCCTCTTTTCCCTCTTACATTTCTACTTTTTGCAAACGCATGTAGTCACTGACCATGGCGAGACGCCATGGGAGAATCATCCCGAATGCCAGCAGATAGAATAACGCACCGGTCTGAGGAATCGACATGTATTGCTCGACTACGCTATGCATGGCAAGCCGAATGGCCAGCAGCGTAAGCATGATGAAGATAAAAGCCTTCGATCGGCGGACAAAAATATCTGATTCGACCCTTTCAAGACGAGTCGTGACGATCAGCGGGAACGAGAAGATTAACATCCCCGTGCCGAAAGCAGATACTCCCCATAACCAGTGGATATGCATAATTGGAAAAGCAAACATCACAAAGCCGGTGGACATGCCAAGCGGCGGTATGATGATTTTGCGCAGATTCGTCGGCTGCTTACCTGCCCGCATACGGAGCACAATAAGCGCCAGCCCGGCGCAAAGCGTAAAAACGATGGACGCAGTCTGAATGAGATGTGTATGTGCAGATAGCATTGTGATCTATCCTCATTTCAACAATTGTTGGCTACTCCCATCGTACTGCAAAATAAAAAACTGTGCAAACCGACACTAGCAATCGATCAGTCTAAAATAGAAGTACTAGTACGACCCGCGGATAAACGGATGAACTTGCTCCTGATAAAACGTATGAAGACGCTCGCGTTCCGCCTCTGTGAACGATGGCACTTCAAGTGCAGCAAGGTTGTCCTCCACCTGACGTACGTTGCGGAAGCCCGGAATCACACAAGTTACCGCCTCATGATCCAGCAGCCAGCGAAGCGAGGCACGAGTCATGTTGCCGCGGCCTTCCGCGATCCAACGAAGCTGGTCAGCCAGCTCAACCCCTTTGGCAAAGCCCAGTCCGGCGAAGGTTTCACCTACGTTAAAGGATTCACCATTCTCATTAAAGCGGCGATGATCATCAGCCTCGAAAGTGGAAGCAGCCGTGAATTTGCCTGTAAGCAGACCGCTGGCAAGCGGCAGACGAACAAGAATTCCTACGCCGCGGCGATGAGCCTCGTTCAACAGCTCAAGTGGTTTTTGCCGGAAAATATTATAAATAACCTGCAGCGCACGGACATTAGACTGCTCCAGACAGAACATGCCCTCCTCCACCGACTCTACACTTACTCCGTAATGACGGATCTTGCCTTCCTGCTGCAGCTTGTCCAATACGCCAAACACACTGCCGTCCTTCAGAATCGACATCGGCGGACAATGAATCTGGTACAGATCAATACGCTCACGATTAAGGCGCTTCAAGCTTGCTTCACAATAAGCGCGAACCGAAGCTTCCGAATAAGTAGCGGGATCATGAATATCTCCTGCCCGGCAAAACTTGGTCGCAATATGGATTTCGTCGTCGCGTCCTTTGGTCGCTTGTGCTAGCAGACGTTCGCTATGACCGTCGCCGTACACGTCAGCCGTATCAAAGAAGTTGACGCCTTTATCCATGGCCGCTTCAAGTGCCAGCAGCGATTCCTTATCGTTCACATTACCCCAAGCGCCTCCGATTGCCCAAGTACCAAAGCTAATCTCACTTACCTTCAGCTCAGATGAACCTAATCCACGATATTGCATCCTTCTCACCTCGTTATGTAATCGGTTGCGAAACTGAGTACAGTATAACAAAAATTTAAACTTTCTTACATTTCAAAAAAACGGCCGAAGCCCAATCGCCATCGCGATCGGCCCCAGCCGTTGGTATCAAGGATTCGTTGTTAAATGATTGACCATATGGAGTACCTCCGGATTATTTATATTTAGACTTGATCTAAATCTTATAATCCTATATTAAGGTTATGGCTCAATCCTGTCATGAACGTTAGATGAAATCATGATGAAGAATAAATGAAAATGGAGTTTCCTTTTAGTTGCTCCGTTCCTCCACAAGCCGGTATCCAGCTCCACGGACAGTTGCAATATAGCTCGGTGTAACCGCACTGTCCTTCAGTTTACGGCGGAGTGTTTTGATATGCACATCTACGACATTGCTGCCGCCAAAATACTGGCTTCCCCATACGGCATCAAACATCGCCTCGCGTGTTAATACAGCTCCATCGGATGTAAGGAACATAAGCAGAAGATCATATTCCGTCTTCGTCAGTTCGATGCGTTCATTGCCGCGGTAAACGGCCATTTTCTTCAGATCAACGGATAAATCCTTGAAGTGGTAGGCGGATTGATCTGGTGCCTTCCATTCTCCGAGCATCCGGTTCACCTGATGCAGTGCATCCTGTGGACTTGAAGGCCATACAAGTAATTCCGCATGACGCGGAATGGATGATGCCATAACCCTGGCGTCCTCATGGACAAGGAACAACAGAGAAGCACCATTAATATGAGATGTTTGTGTCATCGCAGCATGCAGCGCATCAACAGCATCCGGAGTAAGTGGATTTGGTGTTGCATCATAAATGATAAGCTCCGGCTGCAGACTGCTGACGAACGCTTTGTTCAGATCATGAAGAGAGAACAAGTCGAAGCACTCGGCTGTAAGCAGATGCAGCAGACTGTTCATTCGTTCTGGGAAAGGACTGACGGTCATAATTCGTTTCGTTAAAGAACAAGCTTTACCCTCCATTATTACCTCCCCTGCTGGCATGCCGCCTTGCCCGATAACAGCGCCAGCTTCCATTCGATTCTCTTCTACCGGCTGGCGCATAACTCGCATACCCCCTCTAATACAACATGAGCATCCTCAACAGCAAATTTTGTTTCCGCTGCAATTTTCTTAAGCCATTCCTCTGGCAGTTCGGTCAGCACTTCCTCTACCCGCCCGCACCTCTTGCACATAATATGGTGATGATCGTCCATTCGCGCATCATAACGGCTGACTGCCTCGCCAAGCTTCAGTTCCCGAATAAGGCCTGCTTCACTCAAATACCGAAGAGAGTTATATACCGTTCCGTAAGCAAAGCTAACGCCTTTGTCGCGCAGCCGTTCAATAATATCTGCCGCTGTTGGGTGGTCATGAGACTCTTGGACCGCTTCAAGAATGGTTTTTCGCTGTATCGTTAAATTGATCTTTGTCATGGCTAATTCAGTCCTTCAATCGAATTAATTTAGACTAAGTATAAATCTAAATGAAGAAGATATCAACTCAAATTCTGTTCCTTTATGATGCCTCATTACACTTTAGAAGAGTGGCCAAACTATGCGAAAAATAATTATCAGAATATTTACAAAATTGAAATAATAGTTTATGATAGACCTACACCAAACGAGAGGGGATAGACCATTGAAGTAGGTTAGCGAAGCATGTCTCTACTATTTCCGGGAAGGAGATCCTCTAAGGTTAACCGGACATGCGGGAATCCAAACGACACTCGTCACTTAAACCGAGATAAATACTTACCTGATATTAAAGCAACGCAAGTTGTAGAATGGAGCGTTACGAAATTGAATAATAGTGATTCAGAAAGGTAAAGGGATTCCGGTTATCATTGATAAGCGGAATCCCTTTTTGCGTGCGTATTTTATAAGATTGGCGACAGTAAACGTGCGATTGATTCTTTGAATTTGTCCATTAGCGGCCGTTTGAGATACTTATCATAGGTAAGCTCTGTGCACTCCTCCAGATCGATTCCAAACAATCGTTCCAGCTCGCTGGCTGTTGCACTGTCATAAATAAAGGCATTCATCTCGAAATTAAGTTTAAAACTGCGGTTATCGATGTTAGCTGTCCCCACAGAAGCAACCTGCCCATCAATAACAAGCGTCTTCGCATGAAGGAAACCACGCTCATAAATGTAACATTTGCCGCCAGCGGCGAGAAGCTCATTCAGATAAGAATGAGTCGCCCAATAAACGAAGAAGTGATCTGGCTTGCTTGGCAGCATGACCTTCACCTCAACACCCGACATAGCAGCAATCTTGAGAGCAGTCATAAGACTTTCATCCGGGACAAAATACGGCGTTTGCAGGCAGATACTCCTCTTGGCGGAATAGATCATCTTGATATAGGCATCTTTAATTTGCTGATAATCCGAATCCGGCCCACTCGCCACAACCTGCATGCCAATCGTTCCAACCGCCTGGAAATGCCGCGGAAAATAATGATAATCGAGCTCCACCATCCCTGAGAACGCAAGGTTCCAGTCCATCAGGAACTGTGCCTGAATCTGCAGAACAGCCCTTCCTTCCAGCCGCAGATGGGTATCCCGCCATTCCCCGAAATATTTGTTACGGCCCAAATACTCATCACCGATATTGAAGCCTCCGATGTAGCCGATACGGCCATCCACAATGACAAGCTTCCGATGATTCCGGAAGTTGATCTTCAGATTCAGATAAGGAATCCGTGACGGGAAAAATGCCACAGCCTGCCCCCCTGCTTCCCTCAGCTCCTTGAAGAACTTTCTTGGAAGTCCTTTGCTGCCGATATGATCATACAGGAATCGGACCTGCACCCCTTGTTTCGCCTTTTCGACCAGCGCCTGAATAAGACGGTTACCAAGCTTATCATTACGCACAATGTAATAGACAAGGTGAATATGATGTTGTGCAGACTCAATATCTTGCAGCAGGGTATCAAACTTACTTTTTCCGGTTGTGAAGATTTGTACAGCATTGTTCTGCGTATACAGGGAATAGCTGCCCACCAGATTCATATGGATCATGGTCTGATAGTTGATGGTAGCGGGATCGTTAAATGCGATATGCCGCTCCTCTAATTGAAGCTTCTGTGCTTCAATGGAATCTTCAATAATACGCTGGCTTTCCACTAGCATCTTATTCAGCTTCCGCTTGCGAAGCCGCTGTCCGATGATGAGATATAAGACGAACCCAACACCCGGCAGAAAATAAAGCACCATCAGCCAAGCCCAAGTCGCTCTTGCATCCTTTCTTTCCAGAAAGATGACAGCAAGGGCCAACAATATATTCAAGATAATAAAGATCGAAGAAATATCCTGTAAGACATTCATACTACAGCTGCACCTCAATATATGGATAAAAACGTTAATGCAAGCATACCTCATGCACGAAAGATGTTCAAACCTTACACAAACATTCTTATTACTGATGAATTATGCTACAATTTTCAGAAAATATTAAGTGCGAGCGGCATAGGAGGCAGGACCATGGACTTAAGAAAATACCGATTAGATGAACCCGCGCTCAGCACATTCAGTGAGGAACGCGATGAATATGAACGGGATTATGCACGGCTGATTCAATCCCCGGCTTTCCGGCGGCTGCAAGGCAAATCGCAAGTATTTGGTGCCGGATCAGGTGATTATTACCGGACAAGGTTAACCCATTCCCTCGAAGTATCGCAAATTTCCCGCGAAGTGGCGAAGCGCTTAGGGAAACAATACGCTTTTCTGTCTAAAAAAGAACATCCGGGTCTTATTCTGGATCCGTCTGTTGTTGAAATTGCGGCACTTGCCCATGATTTGGGACATCCGCCATTTGGCCACAAAGGCGAAGAAGTACTGAACCGCTTATTAATGGAGGAACATGGACTTGCTTATGAAGGCAACGCCCAAAACTTCCGTATCCTCATGTTCCTTGAGAAGCGCGCCGGCAGCGGCAGCGGCCTTGATCTGACAGCAGCTGTCCTGCTCGCAACCAATAAATACCCCTACTCGATTGATGAACCGGGAAGGCTGAAAGGGCTGTACAGCTCGGAGTGGCATGCCATTGATCATATTCGCCAATCTTGGGCGATGCCAACGGGCTGTTCTACGCTTGAAGCACAGCTGATGGACCTATGCGATGATATCGCTTATTCCACCCATGACATAGAAGACGGTATCCGTGCCGGCAAAATTCAAATGAACCGGACTTTCTTTGAGGATCAACGACTGATCGATAACCTCGTACAAGAAATTGTAGAGGATCAAGGCAATATGGATGTGGGTTGGGATCAGGTAGACATACCAGCGATGGTGAAGCGAGTGCTGGCGGCTTATTTGCAGCAGTGGGAGGAGCTTTACGCTCTGTATGATCATGAATCGTCCCGTACGCGCAGAGAGATGAAAGCACGCTGGGTCAGCGTATTTGCTGGCCGGGTTGGCATTATTGACGATCAGACAAAGGGCTGGAAGAAGGTAACCTTCGTGCTGGATGGACAGCAGGATATCGATCTGCTGCGCACGATGGAAATTTTGAAGAAATTAGCTTGGGTAACGCTGATTAAGGATTTCCGCGTACAGCGGTTGCAAATGCGCAGCGAAATTATGATCCGCCGTCTGTGGGACAGCTTCAAGATACCTGAGCAAGGACGCTTGATTCTGCCGACAGACTGGGTAGCAAGCTTCGAGCAGCATAAACATAATTGGAGCTGGGCCCGCTTCATTGCGGATTATATTTCCGGCATGACTGATGCTTATGCAGAGAAGGTCTATGCCGAACTGTACGCGAGCAAATCCGGTTCGATCTATGAAATGGACTGACCCTTAAGCAGGGTTCAGTTCCGCGTTCTGCGACAGCATAGTAATATAGTCGAAGAATTTTTCTGGTTCTACATCGTAGACAAGGCTTATTGGACGGCCGCCATCCGTCTCAACCGTACGCCCTTGGCTTGGGCCGTGAGGAATAACCGTTCCATAGACCGTCTTCATTTGAACGAGACTTGGATCTCCGACTACTGCTGTCGTAAGAACATCCCATAAATAGTACGTCGAGTTTGTCTCCATAAAGACAAGCGGCGGACAAGCCGCGTAGCATTGACCTACAAAATCAAGCCCTGCATGTCTGCGAAGCGATGCCCAGCGGTTCCTGATGGGAACGGTAAGCGGTACTTTATTCGTACTCTCCAGCGCAACAAGCTCGATCTTGATACCGCTGTTCCACACCGTCTCTACTGCTTCCGGATCCCAGAAGGCATTCCATTCCGCTGTGCCGTCATGCTCCGGCTCCTGAACGTTACCCTTTTCATTAAAGGTACCGCCCATCCAGACAAGCTTCTCGATCTTCTCCTCGATACTCGGTGCTTCTTCGAGTGCCCTCGCCAAATCAGTAAGTGGACCTGTGAAGAGTAATGTTACCGGTTCGCTGGCATTTTGCAGCTGCTGAATCATATGCTGGTGAGCAGGCAAACCAGCCTCACGTGTATGTATAGTTCCTGGTTCATTCAGGATTGGCAGCGCATCTACGAAAAACGTGTGCATCCGCCATTCCGCTGGAAATGGATTTTGCCCTCTGGAATTTGAACGTGCAACCTCCACCTTGTCACTCATGCCCGGCGCTCCGAAGCGGTCAATAATTTTACGGCTTGCAGCCATCCCCGGCTCCAAATATCCATCGGCCGGAATAACAGATACCCCGATCAGTTCAACATCCTTCATTTGCAAAACAAGGAACAACGATACAAGATCGTCTACCCCCGCATCGTGATTGAAATACAGCTTTTTTCCCATTTCCGCTTCCATCCCTTCATAAGTATAAAACATGATCGCGTTTGCCCATCCTATAGCTATAGCCCAAGCTTACGAAGTATGAATTTTCATGTATGGCCGAGAATGGCCACTTGGGTGAATATTCATTAAGCTTAGGCTTACGATGCAAGAATCACCACGAACAGCCTCATTTATGCTGTTTGTGTGATCATTCTTTTTAGGAGGTGAACACCATGGCTAAAGATGTTCTTTGTGAAGTAAACTCGTGTAAGTATTGGGCAGCAGGCAATCACTGCGCCGCGTCTTCCATTTATGTTGTAAACAACCGTTCGAAACAAGCAAGCAACTCCGATGAAACGGATTGCAAAACGTTTGAGCCAAAGATCTAAAGGAATGGGCAACGGCGCGCAGTCCCTCTGCATGTATCACACACGCATCGGAAGCTGAGCGCCGTCCCATTCGACTTCATTATTTTGTTACTGGAACCGCGTTATAATACTCCTCTAGGGTCAATCCTTTATCTTCAAGCTCCTGTGATAACTCTTTACCTACATAACGGATATGCCAAGGCTCATATTTGTAGCCTGTAATGGCGTCCTTGCCATCAGGATAACGGATTATGAACCCGTATTCTGGTGCATGAGCTGCCAGCCATTCAGCTTCAGGCGTTCCACCGAAGCAATCTTCTGCTGCACATTTGCCGTCACTGCCAGATACGTCAATAGAGAGGCCTGTTTGATGCTCGCTTGTGCCAGGGAATGCACTGTAAGTCAACGCTTTTTCCATTCCGTCTTTCTCCACATAACGGTTAAACAGCGCTTTTTGCGTTGCTTGCGAACGGTAAGCCGATACACCAGCTAAGTAAATCCCGTCTTTCTCTGCTCCAGCGAACAGATCTTCCAGCGCGCCCGCTGCTTCTTTGCGCATTTTACGTTTGTCGATTTTGTCATTAAACGTAAATCGAACATCTGGATACACCAGATCCGTAGGTTCATAACCATCCGGCAGCTTGTATTGCTTATCTACCAGTACGGTTACACTCTCAGGCTGGGCAACTACCGGAATTCCGTCCTCTTCACCAGCTGTTGCAACTGCTGCCTTTGAAGGCTCCTCCGTCTTTGATGGCTCATCAGAAGGCTTGTCCGATGGTTCATTAGATGGCTCATTAGATGGTTCCTCTGAAGGAGCATCCGATGGCGAGTTGGTTGGCTCGTCCGATGTTATAGGTTCATCCGTTCCGGCAGGATCTGTTGGTTGCGAAGTCTCGCTATTAGCCGTCGTCTCTTCTGGAGCTTGGGCCGTTAAATTTTCATAGCGAATAAAAAGAATGACTGCAATAGCAACCACACATACCGCTACAAATGCTAATCCACGTCTTCTGCGTTTCCTTATATTTCTTCTCATGTTGTCTCCTTACTGCTGTTTTATTGTAGATCCTTCTGTCCTCTCTACTATAAACGAATAGACGAGATAATGTCTTAAAAAGTTGTAACAATTGTTTGAGCCATTTTGCCATGATTGGTATACTTGTATTGCCTTTGACATTCCTCTTCCAGCCAAGCATAATGAAGACAATAACATCATAAATGTAAGGACAAGACATGACAGGCAGCTTAAGGGAGGCCTGTTTTTATTGTGAGAGGCAGGCGAAAATCGTGTCAAATCTAGCACCAAAACGGTTGTTCAGCAAACGACCCATTCTCGCATTCTCGCTGATTGTACTTCTAAAGAGCTTTCTTACCTGGATGGTCGTCTTTGGTGGCCCGAACTGGACAACCCTGCTCAAGGAATTACCTTTTGCGTTGATTGTGTTCTGCTTTATTGAATGGTTTGCAACAAAACGAAAGCTGGTCTATTATTTGAGCGCCAACCTGCTCATGACCGCTATCCTATTTGCCGTACTTATGTATTACAAATATTATGGCGTTATTGTCACGTATGTAGCCCTTCATCAAGTGAATCAGGTTACGGCAGTCAGCAACAGCGTCTTCTCCCTGATGGACCCTTATTATTTGCTAGTCTTTATTGATATTGTCGTCATGAGCTATTATTTAATGCGCCGCAAGAAGGGACAATATTGGAAGATAGCTAGCCAGAAGCAGGTCAGCCGGCGTGTTCTAGCCACCTTGTTTGGTATTTCGCTTGCGCTTTGTTTATTTAATATTGTACCAAACCGCGCCAGTATGAACGAGATTGTCAAAGCTGAACAGATGGGGATCCTCAACTACGAAGCCTATACGATCTTTTCTAATAAGGATCAGCAGCTTGTTAAGCCTTCCGAAATTACACAGGCGAAGATTGATGAACTGAAGCAGATTAATAAGCCGGCATCTCCACAGCAGTGGAATGCAGCCTCCGGTAAAAATCTAATCATCATCCAAATGGAGTCGTTCCAGAACTTCCTCATGAATCTGACGATCGACGGCAAAGAAATTACACCTAATATGAACAAACTAGCGAAAGAAAGCTATTATTTCAATAACTTCTATCAAGGCGTTGGCCAAGGTAATACATCCGATGCCGAGTTTATCGTCAATACGTCGTTCTATATTCCATCAAACGGAGCGGCAACGCAGGTCTATCCGAAGAAAGAACTGCCAAGCCTGCCCAAACTGATGCAAGAGCACGGCTACGACACCGCCACGTTCCATACGAATGTCGTGGATTTCTGGAACCGCGGCGAGCTGTATAAGGCACTAGGTTTCAACCGTTACTATGATAAGAAGTTTTTCGGAGAAGAGGATTCCGTCTTCTTTGCAGCTTCCGATGAAGTGCTCTATGCCAAGACAGCAGCCGAGCTGGAACAGATGGATCAAGGTGATAAACCGTTTTATGCACAAGTGATTTCAATGACTGCCCATCATCCATTTACCATTCCAGAGCGCAAATATAAGATGGAGCTCCCAGCGCGATATGAGGACACCTTCGTTGGTGATTATATCCGAGCCCAGAATTATGCGGACTACGCACTTGGACTATTTATAGACGATTTGAAGCAGCGCGGCATATGGGACAACAGCGTTATTATGCTGTACGGCGACCATCTTGGCCTGCCAATCTATTCCCTCGATCGCGATGACAAAGATCTAATGAAAGAAATATATGGTCATGAGTACGGCTCAGCCGATATGATCAACATCCCGCTTATTATTACAGCACCTGGTATTACGAAGCCAGCCGTATTCAACCAGCTTGGCGGTCAGGTAGATATCTTGCCTACTGTAGCGAATCTGTTCGGCTTCTCGCTGGACAATCATATTCACTTCGGACAGGATATTCTAAACAACACATCGGTTAACTTGCTGCCGCAGCGTTACTACTTGCCAACCGGCTCGTTCCTAAGCAGTGAAGAGCTGTTCCTGTCCGGCAGTGGTTATGCGGACGGCACACACCTCCCGCTCTCGGGTGCCAGCACAACATCGCTTGATTCAGAAGATGAATTTAACCGCGCGCTGGAGCTGCTGCGATTATCCGACAGTTACGTCAGCCAGCTACCAGAATGGAAATAACGAATGTTCGCCCGCCTAAAGTTTAGGCGGGCGTTTTTTTTATAGGATGCCTCGATTAAATTCACCACATCTGCCTTCTCCTAAAAATTGGATTCCATATAGTTCCAAAGATTTATTTTGCTAATCTTGGTACTAAATCTACTAATTCTCTATAGTACTAAAACCTCTCATCTGCTAGTATCAGAAAGGGTCTAAACCATATTTCAACAAAAGAGAGGTATAATAAATGAAAACTTTTTACCGTAACAGTCTTATTCTCTTCCTAGCAGCACTCTTTATCGTATTTCCCTTCCAAGCTTCTAAAGTAAGTGCGGCGTCCGCGGAAGATGCAGTGAATGCTTACTATCCGGGCGATATCGATGAGCATTGGGCTTTTAACGAGCTTGATAACTTCGTAAGCGCAGATTTGCTCAAAGGCTATGTTGGCCAAGACGGCGAAGTTACGCTGAAACCTGACTTGTCCATCAGCCGTGCTGAGTTCGTATCCATTCTGGTACGCGCAATTGGACTGACAAGCACTGAAGCAGGCAAAACCTTTGCTGACGTTCCAGCAGGCAAATGGTACTCCGAACCGATTCAAATCGCCAGCTCCCTTGGCATCGTGAACGGTCTTACCGAAACAACATTTGGTCCTAATGAACTGATTAAACGCGGTGAGATTGCAACAATGGTCGTTCGTGCGTTCACAGCATCCGTCACTTTCGAAGGTGAAGCGAAAGCATTCACGGACGTACCGGAATACTTCGCAACACCGTTTATCAAGCAAGCCAGCCAAGCAGGAATTGTTCGTGGTGCTACTGCAACAACGTTCAAACCTTATGCGAACGCGACCCGCGCAGAAGCGGTTGTTATGATCCAACGTGCACTTGATCTGCAAAGCAGTGACTTGCCTGAGGATGCTGCTCTTACAGCTGTGATTGAGGGATACGAGACGGAAGAAGTAGCCGCTATCAATGCCCTGGACTTCGCTAAGCTTGGCGAAGTTCAAGCCAAGTATATGTCCGGTTATTACCTGGCCTTTAACCAATATCTCTACGAAGATATCGAATCCTATCTGGATGAAGGCTATTCAATTAAAATGGAGAAACTGACACCACAAAAACTTGAAATTGTTTCGAAATCTAACCGTTTTGCTGTGGTTCAATCCACAGGCAGCACCTACAATGTGACAGAAGTAGTAGACGGTGAACCGTCTACCAATCCATCGTCTTACGATGGTATTTACTATCTGAAGAAAATGCCGGATAACAGCTGGAAAATCTACTCGTTCTACGACGATGAAGATCTCTCTGGTGAAGCAGAATAATACGAAGAGGCTTGCGGATAACCGCAAGCCTCTTTTTTATAACTAAATCACATAGGAGGAATCTGGCTCGAACAAACGGCTGATCTGCTCGAAATCTTCACGGCTAAGCTTCCAGCGGGAAGCAGCGGCATTCTCCTGCACCTGCGCAGCTGATTTGGCACCTGGTATAACCGTTGTGACTGCCTTATTGTATAAGAGCCAGTTGATTGCTACTTGGCCAAGCGGCTTGCCGATATTTCTCGCAATTCCTTCAAGCAGCTCGACCTTCAGGACATTGCCTTCAAAGTTGTCGCGTTTGTACAGGGGATTACCATAAGAGCGTATATCATCATCGGAAAATTTACTGAGCGGGTTAAACTTACCCGTTAATAGTCCTTGCGCCAGCGGGCTGTAGGGAATAAATCCAAGCTGCTGCTTCTCTGAGTAAGGCAGTTCCGCATACTCAACTTGCCTCTGAAAAAGATTATATGGCGATTGAAGCGATACGATCGGTGCAACCGACTGCGCCGCTACAAGCTGCTGTACAGAAAAGTTTGACACCCCGATGCTTCGTATTTTCCCCGCTTGAACAAGCTCATTTAAGACCAAAAAAGTCTCTTCTACTGGCACTGTTCCTTTCGGATCCGGCCAATGTACCTGGTAAAGATCGATATAGTCGGTATCCAGACGACGGAGACTAGCATCGACTTCTTCGATAATACTTTCCCGCGACAAATCGATATCTACCTGGAAACGGTCATCCCATACGAGCCCAACCTTTGTTGCAATGAGTACTTTATCCCGTACAGCTTTAAGTGATTGTCCAAGCACTCTCTCCGATTCTCCAAAACCATATACCGGAGCCGTATCGAAAAAGGTAATGCCCAAATCTACAGCTTTGTCGACCGCAAGCCTAATGTCCCGCTCCTCTACTTGGCCCCACCCGTTCCGTCCGGCAGCCCATGCCCCGAAACCAATAACGGATGGATACAGCTCACTGTTGCCAAGTCTTCTTGTCTCCATTCCTTCTACCTCCTTTTACCTTACAATACCCATTACTTTACTTGGAATAATTTTCATTATACTCTTCCCTATCTCGCTTGACAACGAAAGATTGAATGCCTATGATGGGGTCAATCTAGAGGAGAAGGAGTCATACATATGGGACGTAAACGAGTCGATCATGTTGGAATTATGGTACGAGATATGGAAGCAACAATCCGTTTCTACGAGGAGTTCGTAGGGCTTGAGCTGAAAGGCCGCTTGACGCATACGAACGGCGTTATTGAGCTGGCTTTCCTTGGATTCGGCGGTTCTGATGAAACAGAGATTGAACTTGTCCAACATTATAACGGCGAACTGCCAGCAGAAGGTCGTGTTCACCACTTCGCGATTTATGTAGATGATGTAGAAGAGGAATTTGCACGTTTAAAGCAGACAACCGTGACGTTTATCGACGAAGAAATCATTACCCTGCCTAATGGCTACCGTTATTTCTTCATCAGCGGACCGGAAGGCGAGCGGATCGAGTTTTTCCAGCGCTAATACACAAAAGCCTCCAAATCCACTTAGCGTGGAGTTGGAGGCTTTTTAATTACTGTTTATTTTGCAGCTTCGAGTACTTCTTGTACGTGGCCGTCTACGGATACGCTGCGCCATTCGCGGACAAGCACACCGTTCTCGTCGATCAGGAACGTCGAACGCTCGATGCCCATGAATGTCTTGCCGTCCCAGGTACGTTCTTTCCACACACCAAACAGCTCCGATACCGTATGATCCGTATCAGCCAGCAATGGGAAAGGAAGGCTGAATTCCGAGATAAACGTATCATGCGAAGCAAGATCGTCAGGGCTGATACCGATTACCTCTGTGTTTTGCTGCTTGAACTGACCGTTATAATCACGGAAATCGCAGGATTCCACTGTACAGCCCGGCGTATTATCCTTCGGGTAGAAGTAGATAACAAGCTTCTTGCCTTTATAGTCTTGAAGCGAAATGCTGCCGCCTGTTGAAGCAGGCAGTGTGAAATCCGGCACAGCTTGGCCAATTTGTACTTGTCCTTGCGTCATAAATGGACACCTCTCCTCTTATTTATCGTTACACGCCAAGTTTACCACGATTAGCCACAAATTCGTAGAAAAGCGGCTGCTCCATTACAAAAGCTTGAATATCCTCTTTGCTCAGCGGCAGCGAATAGGCTAGTGTCAACTTCATTAATGCCGCCTCAACGGACATATTTTCGATAAAGACTGCTCCCGCCTCCAGCAAACGAATCGAGGAAGCATACATGGCCTCGGTGCTGTCCTTTAATGGACATAGATACAAATCCACGCCCTGCTCGGCGCAATATTCCGCAAACTGCAGGAGTGAGTGGGAATCCACCACGCTGGCATTCGCTGTCCCGGAATGGAACAGATCATGCAGAACCGCCTTCGGCTTATGCGTAGTGAAATCATAATACGAATAGTTCAGCCCTGGAAATGGCCGGATATAGAGCAGTCCGGATTGAATGCCTTCCCCATCCTCCAGCCAAGAGCTGCCTGCCGGCTGACGCTGGCGAAGCTCCTCATGGGCAGGATTGAATGGATGATCAATCCTTTGGAATCTCCCGCCGCTCATGATGCCATAAGACACGCTGTAGGGACTGTCGAACTGATCAGTAAACGACTCGCATTGGGTAATGCGGCTGCCCAGATAAACAATAGACTCCCCTTTGTCATTTCGATAAATGACGAATACACCTGGTGCAGCATCTTCTGTTATGAAATTTACAGCTGAAGCAAAATTACTCAGCCCATTTGCTCTCTCATCACCAAGCGGATAATTGCTGGCCACAAGGACAAGTGGTATTGTCAGATCGCATAACACAAAACTAAGCAAGGCCGCCGAATAGGCGAGCGTATCCGAGCCATGGGTCACAATAATACCGTCGTACTTGGATTGATCAACAGCTCGAATCGCCGCAATCAATGTATTCCAGTCCGACGGCACAATATTTTCACTCAATATATTCATCGGTTGAACCGTTTCAAGGTCTACTTCCCGCTTCAGCGGGCTCGCTTGATAAGCATCAATTAAATGATAAGAGCCTGCTTCATTCACCGAAATCGCACCGTTATTATTCTTGCTGCCGATTGTTCCTCCGGTAAACATGACAAGTATTTGGCTCATGTGTACATCCCTCTCCGTTTAGCAATTCGCATAGGTTATTCTCCAGTCGTCTCCATATGCACAATAAATCATACTAAACCGGGCTTGAAGCATGCAAGCCAATACGCTAACGTACGTTACTCCGAAGCGGCGATAATCCATTCACACGGCACTCTACGATATCACCATTACGAATAACGACCGACCCAGGTGTTCCAGTTAGAATTACATCTCCTGGCAGCAGCGTCATCACCTGCGAGTGGAAAGCAATCAGAAAGGCTGGCGGAAAAATCATATGTGTAAGCTTGCTGGCATGTGCTTTCTCTCCGTTATGCCAGGTTTCAACCTGCAGCTGTGATAGATCTCCAGCCTCGTCCATCGTGATGAGCTCGGAACCAAAGGTGAAGAAGGTATCGAAGCTCTTCGCTCTTGTTAGATACCTCATATGGCGGGCATGAATATCCGAGGCTGTTGTATCAATCGCTGCAGCAATACCAGCAGCCGCATCAAGTGCTTCTTCCTCTGTAACATTCCTGCAAGTTCGGCCAATGATGATAGCCAGCTCCGCTTCAGCAGTTACCCGCTCTGACTGGGCAGGCAGCACAATAGCTTCGCCATCGCCGATGATTGACGTATCCGGCTTCATAAAGCTGACGGGTTCCTCCTCCCGAAGGACGGCTAGCTCATTGGCATCAGCCGTGTAATTCATGCCGATTCCCCAAATTTTACGGGGATGGCGGTAGAGCGGCGCTGGAATCGCTTCTGAAGTCGGAATAACAGGCAGCTCAGCAAGCTTGTTCCGACCTCCATTGTTATACCAAGCCGTTAAATCCTCCAGTTGACCGTTCGTAATCAGTCTAAACACATCCGTCTGCCAGCTCGCGCCCGTTAGGCTGTTCAGATCTGCCAGCGTTACGTAACCGCCAGGTACAGCGATACAGCACTGTTCTACTCCACCTTGAATAATCGTTGCCAGCTTCACCCTTTTACCGCCTCCTTCTCGAATTGCTCCACCCAGCGCAGCAGCTTCAAATCCTGCTTCGCTCCAGCAATCAGGGATAACCCGATTGGCGCTCCGTCAACCTCCCCTGCCGGAATCGTCACCTGAGGCAGACCGGACAAACCAGCGATACAGGACAGCTGCATCGTCCAGAACCGGCGTTCCTCATTGGCAGCACCATTAATGGCACGACTTGGAGCGGCACCAGGTATCGTAGGGATTAGGAGCAATCCGTCATCACGCAGCAGCTCATGCAGCCGCTTCCGGATGACATGGCGCAATGCGCCATCCCTCTCTACTTCTGCAGCCGTTATTGTACTGGCAGAAGCAAATCTCGCTCCAATGCTTTCGCCAAACTTCGGTTTCTCCCTAGCGATCCACTCGCTATGCGTCTGCCAGATTTCCCGCCCCTGCGTTGTCCGAAATGCATGGCTCCATGCCTCAAGACCTTCAGGAGCGATCGAACGCCATTCCTGCTTAAGCCCTTGCGACTGCACGAGCTGTGCACAGCTGTTTTGCAAACTGCTGCGGCAGGTAGCCTCTGCCTTCTCCCAAGCCTCCTCGGCAAAGATTAACCTGCGGAAGCCCCATGGTGTCACGTCATCAGCTAAACCAGCTAACAAGACTTCCCCAACCTTCCGAAGCATCGCGATATCTCTTGCCATCCAACCGACCGTATCATAAGCAGGCGCAAGCGGAATTACGCCATCAATCGGCACAAGGTTATGGGTTGGCCGAAACCCGTAAATACCGCAATAAGCAGACGGGACACGAACCGAGCCGCCCGTATCCGTACCAAGCGCGAAGTCGACTGCTCCCGCTGCGACAGCAACAGCCGAGCCGCTGGAAGAGCCGCCCGGAATGCGATCCGGCGCCTTTGGGTTAATCGGCGTACCGTAATGATCATTTTGGCCGTTAATGCTGTACATCAGCTCATCCGTATGGGTTGTACCAGTCAGACGTGCACCTGACGCCAACAGCCTTGTAATGGAGGAGGCTGTCTTGTTCCAAGGCGAATGCGTACGCAGCCAATCCGGATTACCGGCTCCGCTCGTGTACCCTTTTATCGCGAATACATCCTTTACAGCAAATGCCAAGCCGCTCAGCATTCCCTCTCCTATTGGCGGCAGCTCAAGCTCCGTCTGCACAAACGCGTTGTACGTATCGTTCATGGAATTATCCCTCCTAAAATGAATGATCAATCAAGCAGCCATGTTCAGGCCAGTTGTGATCATTCATCGCTTCGAAAGCCTATTATTACTAACCTACCAACCGATCACCGAGCCATCACAGCGTGGATCAACTCCACCGCTTAATAGACCATCTTTATTTATAGCAATGGCATGCGCATGCCCCATAACACCTTCATAGTCCTTGAGTCGCCGTACAAGATGTCCCGCTGCCGCAAGCTGATCAGCCGTTTCCTCTGCAATCCGTCCTTCCAGCTTAAGCTCCTGCGTAGGCGTCCCCCAAGTACGGCCCCATACGAAACGCGGCTCACTTACCGCCTGCTGCGGGTTCATTCCAAAATCAATCATCCGAGTCAGCATAAGTGTCTGCGTCTGCGGCTGCCCTTCTCCTCCCTGTGTGCCGTACAAGTAGCTTGGCTTGCCGTTCAGGCAGGCCATTGCCGGCATAAGCGTATGGAAGGTCCGCTTACCTGGCTCCAGTCGGTTAATATGATTCGAATCAAGCGAGAAGAAGGAGCCGCGATTTTGCAGCAGAACCCCCGTATCACCCGCCACAACACCTGAACCAAACTCGAAATACAAGCTTTGGATAAAAGAAACCGCATTGCCGTCCTCATCCACAACCGCTGCATAAGCGGTATCACTGCCCACCGGCTGGCTATTAATGTCTACTGCTTCATTCTGATTAATAGATGCAGCAAGCTCTGCTGCATACTCTTTGCTGAGAAGCCGATCGAGCGGAACAGCCGAGAAGGTCGGGTCCGTTAAGTATCGGTTACGATCGCGGAAGCTTAACTTCAGCGCCTCTACCAGCGCATGATAATACGCATAAGAGCCATGCCCCATCGCTGCAAGATCAAACTGTTCAAGGATTTGCAGAGCCATAATACCAGTGAAGCCTTGCGAATTCGGCGGTACCTGATAAATATCATACTCCCGGTAAGAGCCACGAATCGGCGACACCCACTCTCCGCAATGTGCGGCAAAATCCGCCTCCGTCAGAAGACCACCCTCCGCTTGCAAATAGCGGACAATCTCTTCTGCCACCGTTCCTTTATAGAAGGCATCCCTTCCATGCTCGGCAAGCTTGCTCAGAGTTGCCGCCAGCTGCTGTTGGATAAACCTTTCCCCTGCCGGCACGATTCTGCCTTCTGGCATATAAATGCCAGCAGTGACTGGCTGCTCCGCGAGCATCGCAGCATGCTGCTTTGTATGTTCATATTGATCAGGGGACATAGGGAAGCCTTCCGCTGCATAAGCAATTGCAGGCTCCAGCACCTCCGCAAACGTAAGACGGCCATATCGATTCTGTACCGCATACCAGCCGTCCACCATACCAGGCACCGTAACAGCACTGCGTGGACCTCTTGTCGGAATAGCTTCCACATCAGCATAGGCATCTATGGTTGCCTCGCTGCCGGATCGGCCGCTGGCATTATAAGCTCGTACTTCTCCATCACCCGCATGGTAGGAGAGGAAAAAGGCATCGCCTCCTACACCTGTCATATGCGGATAAACAACCGCAAGGCAGGCGCTGACGGCAATTGCCGCGTCAAATGAATTGCCTCCCCGCTCCAATACACGTGCCCCGGCTGCCGTTGCCAAATGATGTGGACTTACAACCATCGCTTTTGTTCCTGTTACCGGCTTCTCCATCCCCATGCCACCTTATAAGTCAGGTTAACTAACATCTAATCTATGTTTTAAAAATAACACGGCTCCCAGCACCCGGCAACGAAAAAGAAAGCCGGTTCCGCATTTTTTGTTGATGATGAACAAAAATCGATATATATTTATGCATATAGTAATGAAAATAGTTCATTCGCATACCATTTGCATAGAAGTCTGCTATATTGAAAGGAGTCCCACCTATGAATCAACGAACAGCCAGCCCTATTGATAATGGACAAATTGATGATATCGATCGTAAAATCATATCTGCCCTGCATGCAAATGGCAGAATCTCTTACACGGATTTAGCCAAAGATATCGGTCTATCACGTGTTGCCGTACAGGCACGGATTAATACTCTTATGGAAGAAGGCGTCATCGAGCGGTTCACAGCTGTTATTAATCCGGAGAAAATCGGTATAACGGTCAGCGCTTTTTTCAACGTTGAAGTAGAGCCAAAGTACCTCCACGAAGCAGCCGACCGATTAGCCGACGAGCCCGTCGTGACGAGTCTCTATCATATGACCGGACCAAGTAAGCTACATATGCATGGCTTGTTTACCAGCAATCAAGAGATGGAGACCTTTATGCGGGAGAAGCTATACCCTCTGCCCGGCATTATGGGTGTCGATTGTCAGGTGCTTATTAATCGCTACAAAAGTCGGATGGGAATGAGGCTGTAAACGATGGAAACAACAACGACATTAGAACCAGGTGCCCAGCCGCCGCAGACCGGCAGACCAACGGGAACAAACGATTACGGCCAGATCTCTTGGGCGATGCTCAAAACCGGTGTATTAGGCTATGGCGGCGGACCGTCCGTTATTCCGCTTATCCGCTATGAAGCTGTTACCCGTTACCATTGGATTGAAGATGATGAATTTGCCGAAATTCTCGCTCTTGCGAATGCTCTGCCAGGACCAATCGCGACCAAAATGGCCGCCTACCTCGGTTATCGCCGCAAAGGCTGGCTTGGTGCGGTTGTATCGGTCTTATCACATATTCTGCCTTCAGCCATCGCTATGATCTCCCTGCTGTCTGTCGTGCAATATTTGAGCGACTCGACTGTCATTCAAGGGATGATTGCCGCCGTTATTCCGGTCATTGCCGTTATGCTTGGCGTTATGGCCTATGAATTTGCCAATCGTGCCGTCAAAGGGCTTGGCAAATGGATGGGCTTTGGGATGTTTGCCGTCGCCTTTCTCCTCCTGCAAGTTATTAATATTCAGGATGCGATCGTCATTGTCGCCTTTTTAGCTTATGGAGCGGTACATTTCAAAGCGAAGGGCTTAGTTACCAAGTGGAAAAATAAACGGCGTGCGCGGTCTGAGGGAGGCGGGGAGTAATGGATTGGATTGACCTGATTATCGGCTTTTTTGTGGCCAATGTCCTTGGTTATGGCGGCGGACCAGCCTCTATCCCGCTCATGTACAACCAGATCGTAACCCATTATGGCTGGACCAATGATACGGAGTTCTCGAATATATTGGCGCTTGGCAATGCCTTGCCTGGTCCCATCGCGACCAAAATTGCTGCTTTTGTTGGTTATGACATAGCAGGCTGGCCCGGCATGATTCTCACGCTGGCTGCAACAATTATCCCTTCGGCAGTTGCGCTTATCTTCCTGCTCAAGCTGCTGCAGAAGCATCGCCAATCGCCAATCGTAAAAGGAATGACGCTGCTCGTTCAGCCGGTGGTTGCGATCATGATGGTGCTGCTCACCTGGCAGATGATCGACACATCCATCGGATCCACCAACCTGTGGCAGACGATTGGCATCGCCGCCGTCGCTTACTGGCTCATGGAGCGCAAGAAGATTCATCCTGCCATCGTCATCTGCATCGCCTTTGTGTATGGCGGCACGGTGCTGGCCAATATATAAGCCAAAAAAACCTCCCGTTCCACGGTAGCCGTGGTTCGAGAGGTTTTTTTGCTGCCTATAAATCAGTCGAATGGGTATGAACTTCATGTCCTGTAGATACCGGTGCACGACGCCCTCCGTCTTCCTTCATGAAAGGCCAGTAGTTCGCTTTGCCGAACATCCGGACCATAACCGGAATAAACAGCGGCAGCATGACGAGTGCATACAAGAACAAACCGCATAATACGATTGTAGCGATCTGCAGAAGCGACATAACGCCCGAAGGCAGCATTGCCGCGAATGTACCACCAAGAATCAAGGCAGCCGACATAATGACGGTCCCCATATTTTTCATTGCAGCCAGAATCGCTTCGGTAGGAGACAGCTGATCACGGTATTCCTTGAACCGATCCATCAGGAAGATACTGTAGTCGATCCCCAGCGCCACCAGCATGACAAAGCCAAAGAACGGAACGGCCCAGCTGATACCGCTATGCCCGAGTATACGGACGAAGATCACTTCCGTAATCGCCATCGACGTATAGAACGTCACAAGAAGTGAAGCGATCATGTAGAGCGGCATGACAATCGAGCGGAATAAGATAATTAAAATAATCGCTATACCAATAATCATGAGCATCACTGTACGGGAATAGTCCGCGTTCGAAATATTGCTCAAGTCATTGTTCATACTGGATACGCCGCCAACCGCATACGTAACATGCCCGTCAAAAGCCGTACCTTGTACGCCGCGCTCTACCGCCGCCTCCAGATCATCAATCTGCGACATTGTCTCTTCTTCATACGGATTGCCGCTGAACACCACATCAAATTTCGCAGATTTCCGATCCTCCGACATATACACATTTATTACCTGCTGGAAGTCCGCGCTAGCAATCGCATCCTCTGGAATAAACCAGCCTGTCATCTGTTTGTTGGAGGAAGTCGACAGCTCATTCAAGTAACCTTGTGCCGAGGATAAGCCGTCCGTCACTTGAGTCAAGCCACTTACACTCTGATCAAGACCGCCAGTTAACTGGCTAAGCTGACTGTTCAACTCCGTGAAACCAGATTGAAGCTCCTTCTGCCCGCTTGCCAGTTGATCAAGCCCATCGGTTACGCCCGGCAGCTTTGATACGATCTGCCCTTGACCGTCCGCCGCCTGCTCGATGCCGGTCTGAAGCTTCGCAATGCCATCTGCAAGCTTGCCAAGACCTGCAGCTAACGCAGCTTGCCCGTCTGCCGCTTGCTCATAACCGGTATTGGCTTTCGCAAGCCCGCCATTCACGGCGGTCAGCTGCGTGTTTAGCTGGTTCATCTGGCCGCTGATTCCCGCAGCATCCTGCCCAAGCTGCTTCACAGAACTAAGCGCCTCTTGATAAGCAGTATCATCCGCAAGCTCAGGATGTGTGGCCTGCAAGCCGGAGATTCCCTGCTCCAGACTCGACAAACCATCCGCCAGCTTCGCCTGTTCAGAAGCGACTGATTGAAAAGCCTGCGACAGCTGGCCTACGCCCGCTCCCGCTTGCTGATAGCCCTTCAACAGATCCTTGCTTGCTGCAGCCAGCTGATCGGCACTTGCTTTAGCCTGTTTAAGCCCTTTCGTAAGCTCTTCTGCCCCAGCAGAACCATCCTTAAGACCACGCTGAATTTGCTTAAGCCCATCACCCAGCTGCACGATGCCAGTCTTCAGCTCGTTTGTACCATCAACCAGCTTGCCTGCACCGGCTGCCGCTTCATTCAGCTTCGGCTCATTTTTGCTCAGCTCAGCGCTTGCATCAGAGAGACCGGAGCCAATCTTACCAAGGCCATCACCGCTTTGACCAAGACCATCCTCCAGCGTGCCAACCTGATCGGAGACCATGAAATCATTCATCGCTTCACCTGTTGGACGAGTTGCGCTGCGTACCGTTTTGACATCCTGCACGCCGCTCAGTTCTCGGCTGATCTGCTCGAGAGCCGCCAGCCCATCAGGCGTATCCAGCGGCTCGTCAGATTTCACAATGACCGAAGAAGGCAGCGATTCGCCTGGCCCGAAGCCATCGGCAATGATGTTAAAAGCTTTTACCGAATCATATTTATTACCAAGCTCGTCAAGCGAGTTGAACGACAACGATCCCTTATAGGCGCTCAGGAATGGAACGATCAGTACCGCCAGGATCAGAAGCGCCCAGACAGGACGTTTCAGCGAGAACTTGCCAACCGCTCCCCACAATCCACTTGGTTTATGCTCGAGCGAGCCTTTGGACGGCCAGAACAGCTTTTTGCCCAGCACCGCCATGAAGAACGGAACAATCGTGAAGAGCGCCAGCAGCAGCACCGCGATCCCAACAGCAACCGCTACCGCCGAACGGTACAGCACGAAGGTCGAGAAGCCAATAGAAGCAAATCCGACTAATACAGCGAGACCGGAGAAGAGAACGGTTTTCCCCGCGGTGCGGTAAGTGGCTACAATAGACTCCCGAATGTCGCTGCCCCGGTGCGTCAACTCTTCTTTAAATCGGCTGATTAGAAGAATACAATAGTCCGTCCCGATCCCGAACAATACGGCGACAAGGAATATCTGCGTGAAATTCGAAAGTGGGAAATCGAGATATTTGACCAAAAACGCTACGACCGACTGTGTCACCATATAAGTGAAGCCCACTGTCAGAAGCGGAACAATTGGTGCAACAACCGAGCGGAACACGAGGAACAGGATGATCAGAATAAAGCCCACCGTAAACAGCTCTGTCTTCTTCAGCCCCTCCTGGGAGCTTGTGACCACATCCTCGGAGATCAGCCAGTTACCCGTGTAATAATGCTCTACCTTTACATCCTTAAGCGCATCATACAGGTTATCACGAACTTCCTTCTGCTCTGCGCCATCCAGATTCACATTAGCCAGCACCAGCACGGTAGAACCATCTTCCGCCACCATCTGCTTTGCCAGCTCAGGGGTGTCAAAATGAGTCGTCAACGATGCAATACGAAGCTCTTCTTTATGAGCTTTCAGATTATCGATTCCGGCTTTAATACCGGTTAAGTCAGCGTCAGATAAGCCGCCGCCCTTGTGAAAGACGAGTACCGTAGATGCACCGCCGCCTCCGCCATCCTTCGTACCAATCTCCTTTGCCATCTGTGAAGCAATGGTCGAGGAGTAACCGTCAGGCACGTTCATTTGCCCTTTTTCCCGCACAAGATTCTGCATATTAGGTGCACTGAGCATTAGCCCAACCATAAGCACAAGCCAAGCGAGCAGAATAATCCATCTTGCTTTAATAACTGTCTTCATTGTTAACCTGCCTCTCCTCTCCATCTCCAGACGACTGTGACATCACACGCGCCAGCTTCTCAAAGGTCTCCATAAAGGCCAGCGCCTCTTTCTCTTCAAAATGCTGCAAAAATGTCGCAATAATTTGCTGCATCTTACCTTCCACAACATCGGTTACCCGCTTGCCTTCTTCGGTAAGCTTCAGTAGGGTGACCCTGCGGTCCTTCTCATCTGGCAGCCGTTCAATTAACTGCTTATCAAATAACCGAGTAATGATTGCGGTAATTGAGCTTTTGCCTACACAGAAAATATCCGCCAGCTCTGTTGATGTACACACTTCAGATGTGCGCAAATACCGGAGCGTTGAGTATTGCTCAATCGTCAGTTCCTCCGGCACTAGATCCCGGAACATGCCCGTAAGCCTGCGGTGTACGCTGAAATGCGCCTCTTCATACCGCCTTATGATCGACTCCAGCAGATTATTATCAATTGCCATTACGAAATATCCTCTCGCTTGTCATTTTAGTTTCACTATAGAACTATTCAATAGTAGAACTATAACAAAGGCCAAGAATTAGCGTCAACTGACGGAGTGGGAAAAAATGTGAATGTTTGATGAACCTCCAGTCTGAGACTGCTGCACTTGCCGTTTGCTTGTCCGGTTATTTTCGATTTATAATATTGGTTGAACTTACCATTTTCTTCTCGGGAGGCTTGGATGATGTACGATATCATTATCATTGGTGCAGGACCAGCCGGCGCAAGCGCCGCGATTTTCACAGCGAAAGCAGGAAAGAGCACCCTTCTGTTCGAGAACAACAAAGGCATGACAAAACGGGCATGGTTTGAAAATTATTACGGCATTACCGAGATCGGCGGCCCCGATCTTGTCGATACAGGGAAGAAGCAGGCTGTTAGACTAGGCGCAGAATTGAAAGAAGAGACCGTTACCGGCGTATCCATCATTGAAGACGGCTTGTCCGTCGTAACAGACCAAGGTACTTTTGAGGCGAAGCATGTTCTGCTCGCAACAGGCGCTTTGGTAGATTTGGCAGAAACGATCGGCGTTACAACTAAACCAGGTACCGAGCCGCGGATCAAGACAGTAGTTGCCGTAGATGCAGCTGGCCGCACGAATATTGCCGGCATCTGGGCAGCCGGCACAGTAGCCGGTGTCAGCGTGCATGCCGTCATTACAGCAGGCGATGGGGCTAAAGCAGCCATCAACATTATCAGCGAGCTGAACGGCGAGCGTTATGTCGACCACGACGTGATGAAAGCGTAAATTGGCGTGAAAAAAGGACGAAGCAGATGGCTGCTCCGTCCTTTTGTTATGACTTCATATTGTCGCATAATAGCAACGCGCCATGCCGGTACCGTACTGCCTCTCCAGTACGGTTTTTTCCTCTTATTCGCTCACCAATTAAGCTGTTGTGCTGCCTGCCGAGTTTGATTCTGAAGGCGCCTCTGCACCAGCACCTTTGCCTTTACCGAAGTGACCGCCGCCCATATGGCCTCCGCGCGCTTCTTTCGTAAACTCAAACGTTCCATTCACTTGCTTGGTTACTCGGTCAGTTATGTTCGTAAGCTTCGTATCATATTGTTCTTGTGTCAGCTTGCCGCTGGTAAGTGCTTCATCCAGCTTCGCCTTGGCAGCACTAACCTCTAGATCAATGACTTTCTGTACGTCTACCCCTTGCTTCTCAGCAATTGCAGCTAAAGACTGACCATCCTTCAAATCCGCCTTAAGCTCTTCAGCTGTCAGACCAAGCAGATCCAGCAAAGCTGTGTTATCAACGCGTCCAATCGAACCAAACTCTCCTTTGCCTCCGCCGCCCATACCACGTCCACCAACAGCTCCGCCTTTTGAATTAAGCAGCTTATCCGCAATTGCCGAACTGTCTAGCTTGTCCGCCTTATCGCTTGGCAGCTCCGCAGCCTGAGCATCCAGCCATTCCACCAGCTTTGCCTTCAAATCATCGCGACTAATCCCTTGCTCGGAAGCGACTTCCGCCAATGTCGCCGTCTTCAGCTTCTCCTTCAATTCATCTGAGGAAAGCTTCAAATATTCCGCAAGCTGGCTCTCGAATTTACCTAACCCAAATCCAAGGCCCCGCTTGCCTTGCTTACCAGTATGCTCTGCCTTATCCGTTGAAGTAGAATCCAATGCCGCATTTGCTTTCGAAGCTGATGTTGACGATGCCGCATTAACCGACGGGTCTGCCCATAAGCCTCCCCCAATCGCAAGCGATAGCGCCAAAGTCGTCGTAGCAACCCATATGCTTTTCTTCTTCATCATTTCTCCGCCTTTCCAATCTGGAATCACCAAGCTTTTCCATTGTATGCCTTTTATATGAACGCACTTTGAACATCACCTTCATTGTCAATATTTAGAAGATTAGAATAATCTCATAATTCTAATCTAACTCCCTCTTTCTACCGAATAAAACTCCAAATACTTTTCTAACAGAGGTTTGCGAATTTATCTAATATTTTGCTGGTATAGTGGCAATCAGAGAATACAACGATGCTATCGCAGCCTACTACCACTAAGAACGAGGGATTATTGATGTCATTTTTAAGCAAAAGAAAAAGCCTGGCTCTTGTGAGCTCAGTTGTACTCGCTATTTTGTTCATTATTATCGTTGCTGTTATGGTCGCCTACTCGTATATCTCCCAGAAGAATTCCTACATGGAAGATATGACAGGAACCGCTCGCACATTAGGCCTCGTCACCAATGCAAGAGCTGACCTTATTCATACCACCACAGAACAACTCAAAGACGATAAAGTAGAAGGCTCACAGGAGTTTTCCGATCTGGAAATCCACTTGATGTCCATGGATGCTAACGCCAGCATCAAAAATACATATCTCATGCTCCCTGATAAGGTAGATAAGAACGGCAAAGCCTATCTCACCATGCTGCAAGGCAGCTATTCCATTACGGAAGCTGGCTTTACACCTGGCACACCCTATGAGTTAACAGATGAGTTCAGCAGAGGTTATGACATTGTCCAAAAAGAAGGCTTTGCTCAACTGCACCCCTACGAAGATGGCATGGGATCATGGCAAACCTATCTCGTAGCCATCAAGGATAGCAACAACAATACAGTCGGATTGTTTGGCATCGACTTTGATTACGGCATGGTTCAAGAAGATCTTAACCGCTTGCTCTGGACAAGTATCGGTATCGGTCTATTACTCACAGCATTAGCGATCGGACTTGTCGTCTTACTGATCCGAATTGTAACAAGACCACTTAAACGTCTTAGTGAAGTAGCTGCATTAGCGGCCAAAGGCGACTTAATGGTTACTCTCCCCGTTACGAACAATAATGAAATCGGACGCGCTTCTAACGCTTTTAATGAAATGATTCTAAGCCTCAGACAGCTCGCCTATCAAATCCGTACAACAGCAAGTGAAGTAGCTGGTTCTTCTGTTACTATGCAAGAGAGCGCCGAACAAACATCAAGGGCGACAGAAGAAGTATCCGAAGCGATTCAAGACGTAGCCGAAGGCGCAGACACACAGCTGCAAAGCTTCCAGGAATGTCAGCGAGCGATGAACGAAATGACCGTTGGCATCCAACGTATTGCGGAGTCCTCCTCGAATGTATCAGAGCTTGCTGTTGATGCATCCGAGCTTGCTAACGCTGGGGATACGGTTATCAGCCGTACGGTATCGCAAATGCAAATGATTGAAACGAATGTGACCGAGACATCGGCCGTTATGCAAGAGCTGGAGCAAATGAACAGCCAGATTGGTGCAATCCTGGATATGATCGGAGATGTTGCGAATCAAACCAACTTGCTTGCCCTTAATGCTTCTATTGAAGCAGCACGTGCCGGCGAGCATGGCAAAGGCTTTGCCGTTGTTGCTCATGAGATTCGCAAGCTTGCAGAACGTTCAAAGGAATCATCCGAGCAGATCTCTACGATTCTAAGCGGGATTAAAGGACGTACAGATGAAGCAGCCGCTTCCTTGGAAAAAGCAGCCGAGGGCGCTCGCGAAGGTTCTACCGTATCACGCCAAGCCGGCGAATCCTTCCGTTCCATTATGGAAGCGATTCGTCAAGTATCCAGCCAAGTGCAGGAAGTATCCGCTGCATCCGAGCAGATGTCAGCAGGCAGCCAGCAAATCGCAGCTTCGCTTGACCAGCTGGAGCATATTGCGGAAGCCTCTTCCGTGCAATCGCAGCGGGTAGCAGCTGCATCCGAGGAACAGCTCGCTTCCATGCAGGAGGTTGCAAGCTCCTCCGCACAGCTCCGTAGTCTAGCGGATAACTTAAACAAAGCAGTAGGCACGTTCAAAACGGAGTGATCCGTTTTTACAAGCGTAAACAGTTGCGCCGCTAAAAGGGGCAGCATATGTTTCGCGAATGAAATATAAGCATAGTAAAATAAAAATTTATACTTTCTTATATTTAATAAAAAGCACGGCCCGGACTAGAGAGAACCCTTCTCCCGTCCGGGCCGTGCTTATTTGTTAGGAAGCTGTTACGGTGCTGCCCTGCTGCAGCTGGTACATCGCATAATATTTGCCGCGATGCTCCATCAATTGATCATGGTCGCCACGCTCCACAATACGGCCGCGGTCCAGTACCAGAATCTGATCCGCCTGGCGGATCGTTGATAAGCGATGGGCAATAACAAACGTCGTACGGCCTTTTTTCAGCACATCAAGTGCTTCTTGTATAATGGCCTCTGTCTCTGTATCGATGCTTGCTGTTGCTTCATCTAATATCAGGATCGCAGGATCATACGCAAGTGCCCTTGCAAATGAGATCAACTGACGTTGTCCCGCAGACAACGTACTGCCCTTCTCAATTACTTCTGCATCAATGCCACCCGGCAGCTGCGAGAACATCTCATAAGCACCTACATCACGAAGTGCCTGTTCCACCCGCTCCCGGCTGATCGCCGGATTATCCAGGCTGATGTTGGATGCAATCGTACCGGTGAACAAGAACGGATCCTGTAACACGATCCCCATATGCTGGCGCAAATGCTGTTTCGGAATATCCAGCACATTGTTGCCATCAATAATAATGCTGCCCTCATTCGAGTCATAGAACCGGAACAACAGGTTCATAATGGAGCTTTTACCGGAACCCGTATGACCAACAAGCGCTACCGTCTCCCCTTGGCGGGCAGAGAAAGTAATGTTCTTCAGCACATACTCATCCTTCTTGTACGCAAACGAGACATCCTCGAATTTCACTTCGCCTTTGTAACGTTCCATTGTGCCAGGCTCCACCTCAACACCCGGCTGGTCCATCAGTATAAATACCCGCTCTGCGGATACCCTCGCTGTCTCGAGGTTCGACAGCTGGTTAACAACACCTACAATCGGCTGGAACATCCGGTTCATCAGATCCACGAATGCATACAGCACGCCAACCCCGATTGCAGCGCCGAACCAATCTCCCCAGAAGAACCAGATGACAATGAGGAAGATAATGTTCCGGACAACGTTCACAAGGTTATGAGAAGTAATCGAGTTCAAGCTAAGCAGCTTGTTCTGATACGTAAAATAATGCTCGTTCAGCTCGTCGAATTCTTTAAACGTTTCTTTCTGACGACGGAACGCTTGAATAATCGCCATCCCTTGGATGGACTCATTGATCATCGCGTTGATCTCGCTCAGCTTTGTCCGGATAATACGGTTGTAACGGGCTGCAAAGCGCCGGTACAGACTAATCCAGACAAGCAGAATGGGTACCAGCGGCAGCGCGAACAGCGCAAGACGTGGATCTAGCAGGAAAAGTGCCCCGTAGATCGCTGTCATGTAGACAATCGCGGAGAAGAAGTTCGCAAGCACCGCAACATACAGCTCGCGGATTGCTTCCGTATCATTCGTAATCCGCGAGACGACCTGCCCTGCAGCAAGCGTATCGAAATAATTCACCGGAAGCCGCTGTGTATGAGCAAATACATCGTTACGCATCCGCCGAACGATCCGGTTCGCGGATGTCTGAAGCAGCAGCCGTTGCCCGTATGTGAATACCGCACCAAGCAGAAGCAGTCCGACATACAAACCTGCCAGCTTCAATAAGCTTGGGATTTCTGGCTTATAGAACTGATACAGCTCTTTCGCCGTAATTAACGACACCGGGAATGCTGCCGTTTCTTTGGTTGTTTTATCTGTAACGGTCATTTGACCGTCCGCTACTTTACGAGCGCCCCCCTCCATAGGAAGAGCACCTTCATACCAATAAAATTTTCTGCCGGCTTGAAGCAGATGCACTTCCGCACCTTTCGCTTCACCCGGAGCAAAGTGATCTTCACGTTTGTACCATTTACCTTTATAAGAGACCGTATAGCGTTCATCCGACGCTACCTCATACCAGCTCTTCTCAATGCCGAGAATATTCTGATCAATCATTCGCTTCGCAATAAACGGTCCCGCCAGCTCCGCGCAAACGGCGAGCAGGAGGAGAATCAAAGCTCCAATGATCGGTTTTTTATAAAGCATGGCGTATTGAAACAATCGTTTACCTGTTTGACCCATTGTTCGTAAACGCCTCTCTTTCCTATGATTCAATAAGCGACTCAAGCTGCTGCCGCTCATATTGTTCCTTATACCAGCCTTCCTGCTTCACCAGATGATCATGCGTGCCCTGTTGAACAATTCGTCCTTCATCAAGCACGACGATATGATCGGCATGTTGTACAGCAGACAGCCGGTGCGTCGTAATAAGTGTTGTTTTGCCGCTGCGTTCAGTCCGAATGCCCTCGATAATCTCGGCTTCCGTCCGTCCATCTACAGCAGAAAGCGCATCGTCCAGCATCAATATTTCAGGATCGGCAATAAGCGCACGCGCAATGCTGACCCGCTGCTTCTGACCGCCGGAGAGCGCAACACCCTTCTCTCCAACCATTGTCTCGAGGCCATCCGGCAGGAATTGAATATCCTTCGCAAAGGATGCCCGTGCGAGTGCACGCTGCAGATCATCCTCTGTTGACTCGCCTTTTTTCCCGAACATTATATTTTCGCGTATCGTCTTTGAGAACAGAATTGGCTGCTGTGGTACATACCCGATCCAGCCAAGCAAGCGCTCCATCGACAGCTTCTCAAGAGGCTGGCCGGTAATCGCAATCTCGCCTTTACCAACCGGATACTCTCTTAACAGCTGTTTCAAGAGTGTAGTCTTGCCGCTGCCCGTACGGCCGACAATACCAAGTGTCTGGCCTTGCCGCAGACGGATCGTAACATCGCTGAGGTTATCGACGACAGAAGAGGGATAACGGAACGTGACATCCTCAAACACAATTGTCGCCGGTGCCGTCACATCGATCGTATTCTCCGCATCTTCTACATCCGGCTTATAGCCAAGCGTTTCTTCTACTCGGTCAAGCGAAGCATTACCCCGCTGCATAATGTTGATCAGTTCACCAATCGCGAACATCGGCCAAATCAGCATCCCGAGATATACGTTAAAGGATACGAGTTCTCCAAGTGTAATCTCGCTGTGGAACACCAGATAACCACCATAACAAAGACCAATCAGATAGCTGAGACCAACCAAAATTTTGATTGTTGGCTCGAAGAGCGCATCAATCTTGGCCACAGCGATATTTTTCTGAAACACTTCATCCGTCTTTTTCTTAAACTGCCCCTGGTTTGCTTCCTCCTGTACAAAAGCACGGATAACACGCACACCAGATACCGACTCCAGCACTTGGTCGTTTAATTCACCAAACGCATCCTGCGACTGCATAAAGCGCTCGTGGATTTTCCCGCCGAAATGCTTCATCGCAAGCGCAATGAACGGCAATGGCAGAAGCGCAGCAAGCGTCAGCTTAATGCTGATCATCGCTGCCATCACACCAAGAATCGTCAACATAAAGAACGTCGAATCAATAAGCGTCAGAATACCAAACCCCGCTGTTGTTGCTACGGCATTCAGGTCATTCGTCGAACGAGCCATCAAATCGCCCGTCCGGTTCCGTTCGTAGAACGTTGGCGTCATCTTCAGAAAGTGACGCATAAGGCGTGACCGGAGCAGCCGCTCCAGCACAAAGGCACCGCCGAATAATTTATAATGCCACACGTAAGTAATCGCGTAGCCGATCACCGTAACGCCTACCCAGCCGATGACAACCTGCACAAAGCCGGTCTCATCCAGCCTGCCTTGATGAATGCCGTCAATCGTATGGCCAATCAGCCAAGGCGGGATGACATCCAAGAAGCCTGTAATAATAAGCAGCACACAGGCAAGCGTATATCTTTTCCAATTCATTGCGAAAAACCATTGAAGTTTCTTAAGTACGATAAACATAATTTTGTCCTGACACCTCCCGTATCCATCCAAGCATCATCAGCCCCAAAAAAGCAAAAAAAGAAGCGCACCGTAAATGTACGATACGCTTCTTCACAATGCAGTAGGCACAATAAGGCCCGCTGCAATTAAAAAGGCGCACGGTTACGGTTACGTAACCATGCGCCTTTGATTTAATGGGATACCCCTAATCATCAAAGAGATTCGACGCGCGGATGGATTACGTTCATAAATTTAGTATGCACATTGTTAAATCCTACATGTTGATGAATGAATACAATTGGATTCATGTCGTAATCCTCCTTTCGATTTGTGAAATATATTTGTCACTTTACCATCGTATGAAATAACTGTCAATCCGTAAATTTGTTAATCATCGCCTATTTTCACTATTTATCACATAACCCATGCTTCTGCCTGCTGTTCCGCAAGCAGCAGCTGCTCGCGTACCTTAACCACTTCACCAACAATAATAAGCGCCGGATTGACCACTTTCATCGATAACGCCAGCTTATGAATATCGGCCAGTGTACCTGTAATCACGCGCTGCTTACTTGTCGTGCCCTGCTCAATAATAGCAACCGGCGTTGACGATGCTTTGCCATGCTTCAGCAGTTCCTCACGGATCACGCCAAGCTGGCTGACGCCCATATAGATTGCTAATGTATCTACACTATGAGCGAGCAAATCCCAACGTACCGGTTCTTGATCGCCGTGGCAGCGATTGCCGGTAACGCAGGCAAACGATGCTGCCTTCCCGCGATGCGTCAGCGGAATCGCAGCTGATGCCGCAGCACCAATTGCCGATGTTACGCCAGGCACAATCTCCCATTCAATCCCATTCTCAGCCAGTTCCAACGCCTCCTCACCGCCGCGCCCGAAGACGAAGGGGTCGCCCCCTTTTAGGCGGACGACCGTTTTCCCTTCCTTCGCATAGGCAACAAGCGTCTTATTAATCTGTTCCTGCGGCATTGCATGCGCGTTAGGCGCCTTACCGCAGTAGACCAGCTCCGTACCTGGACGGGCATATGAGAGCAATTCTTCATTCACGAGGCGGTCGTAAAGAATCACATCAGCTAGACCAATTCGCCGAATTGCTTTTACCGTGATCAGCTCCGGATCTCCAGGTCCCGCACCAACAATGTATACCTTACCTGCCGGCGCCCGCATTACAGGCCGCTTTTCTCGGCAGCAAGTGCCGGTGTAGTTGGTAAGCCCGCTTGCAAAGCCTGGCTCTCGGAATCTTTTTTCTTATTATGTGACCAGTAGAACATAAAGCCTGTAAACAACGCGCCGCCTACAAAGTTGCCAAGCAGTACCGGGATTTGGTTCCACACCCACCAGTCAGTGATCGTTACATCTGCACCAAGCATCATGCCTGCCGGAATGACAAACATATTCACAACGGCATGCTCGAAGCCTTGCTCGAAGAACATCAGGATTGGCAGCCACATCGCTACGATTTTACCTAACGTGGATTTCGATGTCATCGCCATCACAACGCCCAGCGTAACCATCCAGTTGCATAGGATTGCCTTGATGAAGACCAGAATGATACCGTCAAAGCCCATTTTTTGATAACCAAGTGTCTTCGTTTCACTTACTTGAATAAGCATCTGGGCGAGCGGATTAGCCATATCCGTCCCCATCTTGGTAACCGCCATACCGTATAAAGCCGCATACACGGCACAGCCGATCAAATGACCGATGATGACAAGCCCGTAGTTGGCCATCATGCGGGAAAGGGTTGTTTCTCTTTTAAATACCGATAGAGGAATGAGTGCAAAGCTGCCGGTCACAAGCTCAAGTCCAAGAAGGACGATGATGACGAAGCCAATTGGGAAAATAACCGCTCCGGCAAGTGGCATGGTTGTCTGAGTTGTAGCCGTATAGGCTAGTGTTGTAGCAAAGGCCAGTATCCCGCCGCCAAGAAAACCTCTCATTAGCATTTGCGATGAGCTCATCTCCGCCTTCGCCGTGCCCGCCTCTACCATCGATTCTAGTACTTCAGCTGGTTTCACATAGTCCATCTGCAATCCCTCCTTCTTGTCTTTGTCTCTACTCTATAGGGTGATATAGATCTCGCCGCTGCTTGGGTCGATCTCCGTCTCAAATGTTTTGATGCATCCATCATCCGGTTCTTGCACCTGTCCGCTCCTCAGATCGATCTTCCAATCATGCAGCGGGCAGTGAATATTCGTGCCACACACCATTCCTTCCGAAAGCCTGCCGCCTTTATGTGGGCATTTATTCTCGACTGCCTTCACACTGCCGTCTGTCAGGCGGAAGATCGCAATGTCAGTATTGTCGATCTGCACCGTACGAGAGCCTAATACGTCGATATCCGTTAGTTTTGCTACAAGCACCTTTGTCACCATATAGAAGCTCCCCCTATCCTTGCACCGGCTGAGCACCGGATAATTGCTCGAAGTTTTTGCGCAGCTCTTTGTTCTCTACGATTTCTTTCCATGGATCTTTTGTATAGCTGAGTGTCTTCTCAAGACGTTCTACCAGAGCCAGACGGTCTTCACGATTCTCGAGAGCCTTCTTGACATGATCGAGACCTACTCGTTCAATCCACTGTGCGGTACGTTCATTCCATGTCGCGTTCTCACGGTAATATTGCAGGTAGGCCGACGACCATTCCATTACTTCGTCTTCCGTCTTCACCACACAGAGCAGCTCAGTGGCACGTACATGTATACCGCCGTTACCGCCTACATGAAGCTCCCAGGCTCCGTCAATTGCCACAACTCCAAGATCCTTAATCGTTGCTTCTGCGCAGTTACGCGGACATCCGGATACAGCAAGCTTCACTTTCGCCGGAGCTGTCATACGCTCGTATGCTTTCTCCATCCGGATCCCCATGGCAATTGAGTCCTGCGTGCCAAATCGACAGAAGGTGTTGCCTACACAGGTTTTGACCGTACGGAGCGTCTTGCCGTAAGCATGGCCGGAAGGCATATCAAGCTCTTCCCAAATTTTCGGCAGATCTTCTTTCTTCACGCCCAAGAGGTCAAGCCGTTGACCGCCGGTGAATTTCACCATTGGAACATCAAATTTCTCTGCAACGGTAGCAATCTTGATCAAATCAGCTGGTGTAGTCACGCCGCCGTAGACACGAGGAACAACCGAATACGTGCCATCCTTCTGGATGTTCGCGTGGTAGCGCTCGTTCGTGAAGCGTGATTCCTTCTGATCCTCGTACTCCGCCGGCCACAACATGCCGAGGTAGTAGTTCAGAGAAGGACGGCATTTCGTGCAGCCTTCTTCGTTCTTCCACTGCATCACGTTCATGACTTCCTTAACCGTCATGAGGCGCATTTCTTTAATGGCTGCAACAATCTCATCACGGGAATGCTCGGTGCAGCCGCAAATGCCTTCTTTCACCGGCACACCTGCTGCATCACCGGCATACAGCTTCAGCAGCCCTTCTACTTGAGGCTTACAGCCGCCGCAGGATGCAGAAGCTTTCGTGCAGCCTTTGATGCTGGACAAGGTGTTGCAGCCTTTATTCAATACCGCATCCGCGATATCACCTTTTGATACACCGTTACAGCCGCAGACAATCTCATCATCGGTCATCGCTTCCAAACGGCTTGCCGGGGATGACGCCCCTCCTGCAGCAGGCGAGAAGCCAAGCAGCAGCTCCTTCTCTTTGCCTTCAACCGACTCGCCTTTTTTCATTATGGCGAACAGCTCGGATCCGTCAGATGTATCACCAAATAGCACAGCCCCAACCAATTTACCGTTCTTGATCACAATTTTCTTATACGTACCAGCCAGATCATCCTGAATACGCAAAGCTCTTGTGCCTGGCCCTTCACCAAACTGACCTGCCGAGAATACATCTACACCGGATACTTTCAGCTTAGTAGAAGTAACCGAACCCTCATAACCTGTCGTCTCAACACCAGCCAGCAGCTTAGCCAGCACCGCGCCTTGCTCATACAGCGGAGCAACCAGACCATAAGCGATACCCCGGTGCTCGGCACATTCGCCTACCGCGTATACATCTGGAATATTCGTCCGCATGAAGTCATCTACGACGATTCCTCTATTAACTTCGATGCCTGTGAGCTTCGCCAATTCAACATTCGGGCGGATACCAACTGCCATAACGATTAGATCAGCCTCTACCTCACTGCCGTCCCCGAACTGCAAAGCTTTCGCGCGGCGTCTGCCGGTAATTGCTACGGATTGCTTACTGAGGAGGAATTTCATCCCTTGCGCTTCAAGCTCACGTTGCAGCATCCGTGCAGCCGGCTCATCCAGCTCGCGATTCATCAGAATTCCATTAATATGAACAACGGATACGTCCATTCCCAAATTAAGCAGGCCTCGTGCTGCCTCGAGTCCAAGCAGACCACCGCCGATTACAGCTGCCTTCTTATACTTCTGGGAAGTTTCCTGCATGATCTCCGTGTCACGGATATCACGGAAGCCGATAACTCCCTCTTTGTTCGCGCCCGGCAGAGGCAGCATGAATGGATTCGAGCCTGTCGCCATAATCAATACATCGTAATCTGCTTCAATCCCTTGCTGGGAGTATACCTTTTTCCGCTTTGTATCAATCTTCGTTACCGTATGTCCAGCATGCAGCTGAATATGATTGTCCGCGTACCAGTCCCAATCGTTGATAACGATATCCTTCATGTCCGTTCCGCCAGCAAGCACCGAGGACAACATAATCCGGTTATAGTTCGGGTGTGGCTCTGCGCCAAATATTGTAATGCTATAAGCATCCGGAGCAAGCTTGATTAGATGTTCAATCGCCCGTACCCCCGCCATTCCGTTACCAACCAGCACCAATTTTTTCCGATTCCCCATTGTCATTCTCCTCTCCATCTCTCTAACTCTCCGCCTATTTATAAATAGAAAAAGCCTGGCCTCGAATTTCGCAGGTGGACGCAAAAGTGCGTTCTTGCAAAAGACGAAGTCAGGCTTCATTGCCGCTTCAGATGAATACGCCATTGTATTCATGAAAGTTTATTTGTTTTAACGTTATAGGTATCGTAAAGCTTAGAGTTCAACTCACTCTTATCTTTGCCTTGTAAGAGGTAAGTCGTACCGTTACTATACAACGGCATATTCGCTCATGTCAACATACTTAACATATAAAATGAACAAATGTGCGTATCGACAATTTTACGTTTTCTATGTTATATATAATGACAAAAGATAAATTGTGCGTAGGGGAAGAGGAGGGTTACATGCGTTCTCTGTTAGTAATCGACAATCCCGGGGAAAATGTGCTGTCTATAGAACAAACACTTGAGGAATACGGTTATTCGGTTCTGTTTGCAAGCAACGATGAGATGGCCAAAACTCATCTGCCAAAAGCAGATGCCGTTATTCTGCACCTAGCTCTAGGGGAAGTGAAGGTTTGGGGAAACCGGCTTCTTCAGCGTAAAAGAGTACCTATGCTTTGGTGGTGCAGTGCGGATACAGCAGCCTCGTCAGCAGCCTTTTGCGAGGATGACCTGCCTATTGATGGTGTTCTGACGCCATCGATGAGTGAACAGGAGATGCATTGGGCGCTTCATTTCGGCTCGAAAACCTGCTTCGAAAGACAGCAATGGCTGAATGAACGCAAGCAGCTAGAAGCGCGTCTGGAAGAGCGCAAGTGGATTGACATGGCGAAGGGTATCTTATGTAAAATAAAACAGGTGTCTGAAGCTGAAGCCTACGACCTGCTGCGCAAGCAGGCAATGAATGAGCGCAAACGGATCGTTGACGTAGCCACATCAATCGTAAAAGTCTACCAACTGCTGCAGGAGCAAAAATAGAGGGGTGCTGCTATGTTTACAAAACTATTAAAGGAAGTCGCCCGCGGAAAAAGAGGCGCACGAGATCTTACTTATGAAGAAGCGCTGGAAGCGGCCGACTGGATCATGAACCGGAAAGCGACCCCTGCCCAGATGGGCGCCTTCTTTATAGCTGAACGTATTAAGATGGAAAGTGTCGAGGAGCTGGAGGCTTTCGTAAATGTTAGCCGTGATGCTGCATACCGTGCTCCAATCCAGGAAGGACTGGACTGTGCAGGGCCATATGACGGGCGGACCAAAACCTTCTTCGCTTCGTTTGCTACAGCTTTTCTTCTTGCTTCAGCGGGTCTGCCCGTTACGCTGCATGGCGCGAAATCGCTGCCGCCGAAATGGGGCGTAACGCTGCTCGATATACTCGCTGAGCTCGGGATTGGCAAAGAGCAGCTAAAACGTGACCGCGTTGTACCAACCGCTGCAGCTACTGGCGTGCTGTTTGTTGATACTGAGGAATGGTGCCCGCCGCTGAAGGAGCTGCGAGACATCCGCGAGGAGCTTGGCATGCGTACGGTACTAAACACAGCGGAAAAGCTGATTGATTTCTCCCATTCGCCGTACCTTGTATTTGGCGTTTACCATAATACCGTATTTGATCGCATGAGCAAGCTGCTCACCGATCTGCAATACCGCAGGGCTCTAATCATACAGGGAGCAGAAGGCTCTGAAGATCTGTTCATCGAGCGCCCAACCCGCACTTATATCGTCGAGAACGGCGAAGCAAGACTGCATGTTATCGATCCGGAAACCTATGGTCTAGAAACGACACTTCCAGAGCATGTAGAATGGACCGCTGCTGAGCAGATCGAGACCGTCGAGGCTGTTCTGCAAGGGAAAGCCCATGTCGGTTACGTGAACCAGGTACTGCTGAATGCGGCCGTCCGGCTGCGTCTTGCAGATCGCGCTGATTCAGTCGAGGAAGCGATATACCAATGCAAGGATTTGCTCGACAGCGGAGCAGCTTGGGAGCGTTACACACAGTGGCGCAGCAGCCTGCTTAGTGAAGAAACGCCCGCTCCTATCGGCGGCGTCAAGTAAAGTAACATGAGGCATGATTTTCTCGTGCCTGATTCACCAATTTGAGACGCATTCCCCTCCACTACTACACCTACGATGTACTTTACGCAAGTAAAAGAGCTTCTGACGGCTGATCAAGCCGGTCAGAAGCTCTTTTTTTCTGTATAGTTACGTCCCTCTAGTGTCCCCGCCGTACGAGAACAACGTAGCTGAGCACAGCCGCCGCTTCAGCTGCAGCAATAACAATTCCCATCGGCTGTGCGGCCTCGCTGCCACCAAGGCCAACAAGCGGCGCCATACAGGCGCCGAACACAAAGGACAACAGACCAAGCAGCGCCGAAGCGCTGCCGGCGGACTGCTGCTGATTCTGCATCGCGAGCGAGAAGCTGGCCGTCTGCACAATCCCGACACTCGAGACGACGAAGAATAAAGGCACCAGCACCGCAAACAAGCCCCAGCCGGCGATCACCGAAATCAGCAGCACAAGCCCACCTGCAAACGCAAGGCCAAGACCTGTCTTCAGCAATGCCGTCGCACTTACCTTACCGGCAAGTCTCCCTGCAATTTGGCTTGCCGCGATAATACCCAGACCGTTGATCGCAAAGCATAAGCTGTATCCCTGCGGCGATACACCAAACAGATTCTGAATGACGAATGGTGAGCCGGAGATATAAGCGAACATCGCCGCTACAACAAAGCCCTGCGTGAGCGCATATCCCATAAAGATGCGGTCTGTCAGCAGTCCTCGGAACTTCAGCAGCATATTGCCGATTCCGCCTTCCGAGCGGTTCTTCTCCTGCAAGGACTCTTTCATTCCGAACCATACGGCGACAAACATAACCACGCCAATCACCGTCAGCACGATAAATACACCGCGCCATTCCGTCCACTTCAGGATTTGTCCACCGGCAATTGGAGCAGCTATTGGCGCGACCCCATTCACCAGCATAAGCATGGAGAAGAACTTCGTCATCCCTGCTCCTTCGAACAAATCCCGCACGACCGCACGCGAGATAACAATCCCTGCCGCCCCGCCAAACCCTTGTACAAAGCGCAGCAGCACAAAGGTCTCAATTGATGGAGCTGTTACACAAAGAAATGAAGCTGCAATATATACAACAAGTCCAATAAGCAAAGGCTTCCGTCGTCCCCGAACATCACTGATTGGTCCAATAAACAGCTGACCAAGGGAAATACCGAGCAGACAGGCCGTTAAGCTGAGCTGGGACATCGACGTCCCTGCATGGAAATCACCTGCCAGCTCCGGCAGCGCCGGCAAATACATATCAATGGAGAGTGGAGCAAATGCAGACAGCGAGCCAAGCAACAGCGCCATCCACAGTACCGCTTTTGGTGCTGCAGCGGGTATAGAATCCGTACCTTTCATCAAAATCAACACTCCAAACTAACACCTTTTTATCGCCACAATTCTAATGACGATCGAGTCACCTGTCAAGACAACAAAAAGAGGACGCCTCCTTAGGAGGCATCCCCCATTGCTTACTTTACTCCGCCGTTGCCGTCGTCACGGCAGCGCTTAGTTTCCATTGATCCGTCATATTAACGATCAGTGGAAGCATCTTTTCCCCACTTATCATTGGTGAATGGCACAACAAACAGGTTGGGGTCTGGTCAAATGAGAAGTTGTCGCGCATCCAGCCATTGCAGTCATCACTTGTGCATGACCAAATTTTGGTGACAGCCTCTGGGATTTCTTCTTGGATTTTTTTCCGATTGTACATGTGGGTACGCCTCCTTCATATGTGAAATATGGTACGGTCTTCATAAACCCCGTCACTTTATCGTGTCTTATACCGCGGATTTCATACATGCGATATCGAACTAATGACGAAAAATGCCCCTCCACTTCATGTATGAAGCGAAGGAGCTTTATATGTACAAGAATTAGAACATTGGCTTAAACACCATAATTCGTTACAGTTTGTATCCGAATTCATTTGGTATATATTCAATGCAGGAAACGGCTGAAAACATCAGTTTTTGCCCTGCAGCATCATATCTAACCGTATCTGCCGCGACCGAGTACCAAATCTTTAACGTTGGGCGGCCGTCATCATAGGTCCGGAAAATAAACACGTTCAGCTCTTGCTTCCATTTCAGGAGCTCTTCGATCGCAGGATGCTTAGGTGTGTGTACCGTGAACTGCCATTGATCATCCGCATGCTCTACCTCATAAGAGACCGATTGCTTCACCGAATCCACAAAAGTTCTTCCGCCAACGGCGTGTTTAATCAGTAGTGTTTCGTTCATTTTGGGTTCCTCCTGAAAAGAATTGCTACCCATATGGCTAATCCTTAGCCATATGTAGCGATTCTTACTTCGTAAGCATTATCCTAAAGAATTGCCACCATTATGGCTTATTTGAGCCATATGAAGCGATTCTTGCTACGTAAGCATCATCTTAAAGAATTGCCACACAATCTGGCCTATCCTGGGCCACGTGTGGTAATTCTTACTTCGTAAGCATCAAAAAATCTTTTACTTTTTACTCCTTGCTCGCTCTATGGCAGATCAATCAGCATAACAAAAGCGGACTCTTCCGCTGACAGTACAAAATCTGGTTCAAACTCTGCGCGGATCGAATCCTTAGGCCCCATCGCAATATTATTCAGATTGAGCTTTCCTTCCAGCACCATCACGAATGCACGACGACCCGTCTTCTGGTGGAAAAAGATCCTTCTTCCCGGCTGCAGACGTCCCAAATAAATCGTCAGATCCTGATTAATGCTTGCTGTCCCTGCAGCTCCATCCGGTGTCACAACCGGCACCAGAGCATTCTGAAGCTTCTCTTCATCATAGCTGGCCATCTCGTATGAAGGCGCAATCCCCCGCTCCTTTGGCATAAACCAAAGCTGCAGAAAACTGCCTTCCTCCGTATCGGAATCGTTATATTCAGCATGGATAATCCCAGTACCGGCAGACATACGCTGTACTTCGCCAGCAGACGTCACTTCGATATTGCCAAGATTATCTTCATGTTTCAGTTTTCCTGTCAAAGGAATGGTTACGATCTCCATCTCGCTGTGCGGGTGAGCACCAAAACCACGCCCCGGCGCAATCTGGTCATCATTCAGTACACGCATAACACCAAAGCTCGAGTTGTCAGGATCAAAATATTCCCCAAACGAGAAGCTTTGCGCGCTGCGCAGCCACCCCAAATCAACGGCATGGCGAGCGCTGGCCGGAAAAAGTTTCATCATCGAAAAAGTTCCTCCTTTTATTCGATTGTGCCGATCTAAATCCCTTATTCTATTGTAACCTTTGATGGACAGGCATACTATGCCTAGGCTTGCTTATGTATTCGAAAGAAAAGGTAAAGGGCAACCTAACGACAGGACTTGGAAGGAGTGTGAATGGACGATGGACAACAAGGATGATCTCGTAACGGAGAGAGATATCGATCCGAAATTCGGCTTGTTTACAGAGGAAATGCCACAAATGGTTTTGCCGGACGCAACAAGCAAGCTGATCGATAGATACCCCAAAAAGGGCAAAGCAGCTCCGCCTCCCAGCGGACCAGCTGACGGCTCGCGGTAAGGAGCTAACTCAAGTATAGCATCTACAATGTGCGGGAAACAGCCCCCCAAGAACGAATATCGCCATAGACGTGGATTTTTGAACAAAAAAAAAGGACGCATCCCCTGTACGTAACAAGGAATGCGTCCTCCTATTATTTCGCTTGAGCGATCTTAGTATCCGTCGTTGTCGTTAATGTTGGGTACATCCGCTTCGATACCAGGGTCTGTATAATCATGAACGTTCCCCCTACTACCCAGTACAACGGCACAGCTGCCGGCGCACTGAACGAGAAGACCATCATCATAACCGGCGAGAGAAGGCCAAGCATCGCCATTTGCTTCTGCTGTGCAGGGTCTGCGCCAATCTGTGATACACGGAACTGTACATAATAGATCGCTCCGGCAAGGAACGGCAGGACATGATCCGCAGTACCAAGCTGGAACCACAGGAATGTATGCTGCGCAAGCTCAGGTGTCATTTTGATCGCATAATATAAGCCTGTCAGAATCGGCATTTGGATAAGCATCGGCAAGCAGCCGATCGACATCGGATTAAATTGATGCTGGCTGTACAGCGCCATTGTTTCTTTTTGAAGCTTTGATTGATTTTCTGGCGTCTTCTCTTTGTACTTCTCCTTCAGCTTGTTAAGCTCTGGCTGCATAACACTCATCTTCTGCTTCATCGTCTGCTGACCCTTGTACTGGCGCAGCATAAGCGGCAGCAGCACAATACGCACAAGCAGCGTCATAATAATGATCGCCATACCATAACTGTCACCAAAAAATGATGCGATATGCTGAATCAAATACGAGAACGGAAATACGACATAGTGATTGAAAAAGCCCGGCGTATTGGAATCAATTGTTCCTTGCGCGCCACATCCGCTGACTATAACCAGTATTGCGATTGCTGCTAGAATTCTATATTTTTTAGAAAAAGCGGTGAATGCATTGTTCTTCTTTCCCATAAAAATCCTCCTCGTTTGTGTACATGCTGTATGGCATTCCCAAACGAGGAGTTACAATCCGCTGAATCACCATCTGGCGCTTCTTTTCTCTTAATCCGCCGCGTAAGCCAGTGCTGAATTCGTCCTAAGCGATGGATCACGACCACAATCGGAACGATTGGCTCCCATATGATCCGCTTCTGGATGGTGTTGAATTCTGTGTCCATCGAATGATGAGCGAAATACGCCGCGTAGGCAATCGAGCACAGAATACTAATAGAGAATATATAAGGGATCAAATCATGCAGCTCATGCAGCTCTAACAATGCATTCACCTCCTTATCATTAATTTGCTAATCTTATACGGCTGACTGCCGGCAAACGTTTCTTCTCCCGGCCCAAAGTCTAGTTCGAGTCCATTCCTAAGACGGTTAAGGCGAATGATCGCCCGGGCTACAATGAACTATGACTATATTATCACATTCGAGACAAGTTAGCTTCTTGGAATCAGATGTACTATTTTCCGCGGTGATGCCGGGACGGAGGAATTGTTTGTATGTATTTTGCAGCTATTAGTATTGTGCGGGGTTTGCTGCTTCTCACCCTGCTGCTCGCTTGGATTGCCGGAAATAAGGCATCCGCTTTGCTTTACAGCGGAACCGAAGCGGAACTCAACCGAAGGGCACGGAAATTAATCACATGGGCTGTCTACTTATCACTGTGCAGCGCCGGAGTGGTAGCGGGGATCATTTTGCTTATAACAAATACCGATCCTGTCTTCTGGCGGGACCGTCTGCTCATCCCCCCTCTTCTAATCATCCCTATGCTAATGATCTGGCTGGCGGCTTATCCGAGACTTCGCCGAATTAGACAGGCAACCATGCGTAAGACGGACTCTCCACTTGATGTGCGGCTGTTAAGCCGTGCGTCACAGGCTGCACTTGTTGCCCCCTATCAATTTGTGGCGCTGGGCTCCCTGACCGGTATGTATTGGACCTTCACGACTACCGTTCCTTTCGAGATGCTTAACGGTACGATCCCACTAGTGGTGCTCATCGTAGCCGGCATGGCGCTGTGGTTATCTCATGTTAATCGTAGCAGCAGGGTTAGCCTTACCGGATCAATGCTGATGAACCGTCCCTGGATGAGGTTAATGCGACGTAGTGCCATTACGCTGGTGGTTCTTGCTCTTGGCAGTATCCCCTTCTATAGCGGTCTGCAGGCGAGCCGTCTGCCGGACACGATTGCTATGGCAGACGGACCGATGGATAACGGAACCGGCTCTACACTTGCGCATCATCATAGCGGTGCAATTGCCGCAACTGTATCCGCTGATGCTGAGACCACACAGGAGATTTCTGTCGACAGTCTGACAGGTCCGGCGGAAGGTACGCCAGATATCACTTATACGCTGACGGCTGAGAAGAAGACCGTCAAGCTTGCCTCAGGACGCACCGTAGAAGCGTGGACTTACAACGGCCAAATCCCTGGTCCAGAGCTGCGGATGCGCAAAGGTCAGCTTGTAGAGATTAAGCTGATTAACAAAGACATTACAGAAGGAGTAACCCTGCATTGGCATGGTCTTGATGTGCCCAATGCCGAGGATGGCGTAGCTGGGGCGACGCAAAACGCTGTAATGCCAGGAGAAACCTACACCTATCGGTTCGTTGCCGAGCAGGTCGGCTCGTTCTGGTATCATTCCCATCAAGATTCGAAGGAAGCTGTGCAGAAAGGCTTGTTTGGTTCACTAGTCGTAGAACCAGAGGGAGGCATGCCGCCGGAAACGAAGGATATTACGGTCATGACGCATATTTGGGAAGACCGCGGGGTCGCCATTGGCGATAACGACGGTATCCAGCACATCGAGATTAAACCGGGCACACCTGTACGACTTCGACTGACGAATACAGATGATTGGGTTCGGCAGTCGTATAAGCTGCTCGGAGCGAAGTTCCAAGTAGCCGCCATTGACGGAACAGATCTGCATGAACCAAGTGATCTAGAGAAGGTTAGCCTCGATCTTTTAACTGGCGGCCGGTATGATGTAACCTTCATCATGCCGGAGACACCTGTCACTTTAAGTGTTAATCAAGGCGGCAAGCTTGGCATCGTCATGAGTCCCGATGGAAAAGGAGATTTGCCAGAGCATGTGCCAAGCATGCCGGTGTTCGACCCGACGCACTATGGGACACCAGCTCCTACACCATTTGATGCTAACAGCCATTTTGACCGGGAATTCACGATGGTACTGGACAACCAGCTTGGCTTCTATAACGGCAAGCTTACCTTCAATTACACAATCAACGGCAAAGTATTCCCGAATACTCCCATGTTCATGGTAAGCGAAGGCGAACTAGTGAAGACAACCATCGTCAACCGCGGCGCCGTCGATCATCCGATGCACCTGCACGGGCATCATATGCTTGTCCTGTCTCGTAATGGCGAGACGGTAACGGGCAGCCCTTGGTGGACGGATACGCTTGATGTTGCACCAGGTGAAGTATATGAGGTTGCCTTTAAGGCCGACAATCCCGGACTATGGATGGACCACTGCCATAATCTCGCCCATGCGGCGGTCGGCATGACGATGCATTTGATGTACGAGGGCGTTACGTCACCGTATACGGTTGGCAGTGCCACGCATAATCATCCGGAATAAAAGAAAGACGCTTGGACTCTCTCAATAGAGAATCTAAGCGTCTTTTTGCTTTGATTATCAGCCGCCCAGAAGCTGAATAAAAGCCTCCAGCGGCTGGGACATCCATTTGCGGGGATGAACCATGTATTGCAGATCAAAACGGATGTCCGGGTGCGTAAATGGCAGCGCAACGAGTCTGCCCTGACTAAGTTCATCAGCAACGACCATTTGTGGGAGAAGCGCTAGCCCAAGACCGTTCATCACACACTGCTTCACGGCCTCCGGATTGCCAAGCTCGAATAAGGCCGTGAAGGTAATGCCGCCTTCCCTCAGCACCTTCTCGAACATCCCGCGGTACATGCAGCTTTCCTCTGACATAACCAATTCCGCACCATTCAAATCATCAAGCTCCATATGAGTCATATTGACGAATGGGTGACTATTCGGGGCAACCAGGATAAGCGGTTCTTCCCGGAGCGGCTCGCAGAGAAGTGCCGAATCGGCTTTTTTAGCATCAAGCAGCAGTCCAATATCATACTCTCCATCCTTTACTTTGCTCACGATATTGGACTCCTGATCCGGATGCAATTGGATGGTCAGCTCCGGGAAAAGCTGACGAAGCTGCTGCAAGTAAGGCGGTAGAAAATAGGCCGAGAGGGAGTCAATCGCACCAATAACAAGCGTGCCCCCTGCATAACCAGCCACTGTCTCTTTAGACTGGTCATATAACTCCAACATCTGAATCGCCAGCGCAAACAGCTTCTCACCAGGCGGAGTAAGGCGCATCTGCCTGCCATGCCGCTCCAGCAGTGGTGCGCCGTACTCTTTTTCCAGCTTCTGAATTTGAATCGTAAAACTGGACTGCGCATATCCAAGCTCCTCTGCAGCCCGTGTAATACTCCGCCTTCTCGCTACCTCGCAAAAGGTCTGCAAATAAGCCAGCTCCATACCAACACACCTCTATCAATGACAATTATTAATATTATTGATCGACCTCATGAAACATTATAGATAACTGTAATACCTGTGACATGCTAAAGTAAAGACAGAATTTCCATACAAGGAGGCGCTGTTTATGTTAAAGGAACAAGATTTGCAAGGCATTTATGTCCCAGTTGTAACGCCGTTTCAGGCAAATGGAGAATTGGATTTGGCTTCATTCGAGTTATATGTGGGGAAATTGCTTGGGGATAAAGTGAATGGCATTGTGGTCAATGGAACGACGGGTGAAGCACCCACCGTAACGGTCGAAGAATTGATTTCCTTAACAACCTCCGCGATTGCACTCGGCAAAACTAAGAACAGTCCGATAATCGTTGGAACCGGTACGAACGATACCACCTCCACGGTACGGCGGACAGCGCTCGCCGGCGAGCTTGGCGCCGATGCGGCGCTTGTCGTTGTCCCTTATTACAGTAAGCCTTCACAGGAAGGCATAATCGAGCACTATCGGCAGGCTGCAAGCACCGGCGTCCCCATCATCGCGTATGAGATTCCGTCCCGCACCGGTGTTCGGCTTACCCCAGACACAGTCCGGTCTATTCTTGAACTTGAAGGTGTCATCGGGATCAAGGACAGCTCCGGCGGCGTCGAGCTTATGCTTGAGCTGTCCCGCAGCGGCAGCCATAAGCCGGTCTTATGCGGTGAAGACGCGTATTTCCATACCATGCTGTGCTGCGGAGCAGCTGGCGGCATACTAGCTTCCGCGAATGTCCGCACATCGTCATTCGTACAAGTGTATGAGCAGCTCCGCCAGTGCCAGCTGGAAGCAAGCAGGCAATCCTTTCTCACACTCCTGCCGCTAATCCAGCTCTTGTTCGAAGAACCAAATCCCGCTCCCCTGAAATGGCTGCTGGCCGAGCAAGGCATCATTGCTGCAGATACAGTCCGGCTGCCGCTTACTCCCATCTCGGAAAATTTGCGGCAGCACCTTGCTTCCTGGCTGTAGCTATAGTCCCGCAGGTATCGCATCCCATAACGGAGAATGTGTGAAACCCTCCATCGCGCGGATTGTATAGTCAGGATGATTGGCCTGATAGACCAGGCTAGCTCCCCGGTCTATCGGCTTCACTTCCATAATGGCAATTTTTGTTCCCACCGCATGGTCAACACCGGCTGAAATAGCAGCTGCATGGCCACAGCGATCGGACAAATAGATGACTCTTACCCGAACATCCGCCACGCAAAATACACGCAGCATATCGGCTGAACGATCCGTACTTTGATTATCAACAAATATAAATTCATAACTAGCGGCGGTAGGCTTCATGATTTGCTTGAGGCGCTTATAAGCGCCGAATAGCGCTTCCTCGTCATTACAGACCGGAACGATAATCGAATAGGCAACCGGCAGACGCGTCATTTTCCCCATCCCCTCCGATACAAAGTATTGCACCATACTAGTAATATAATCTATACAGCTTAAATCTCCCTTAATTTAGTATAAGTAAACGCTTTACATTTATGCCAAATATAGAAGACAAGCTTACTAAAAATATAGCATCTCATAAGCGCGTTTTGCTATACTAACTGCAACGAATTTTACCTTGAACCTAAACGGAGGGATCACGATGTTCTATAACCGGCTTGGAGGAAGTGGACTTAAAGTGTCTGCACTTGGACTCGGCACGAATTCTTTTGGCTCACGCGCTGACGAAACCGCATCCACCCGCATTCTCCACCATGCGATCGACCGCGGGATTAACTTTATTGATACAGCCAATATTTATTCCGCAACTGCATCGGAATCCATTATTGGCGCTGCACTGGAAGGCAGACGGCATGAAGTTGTGCTCGCTACTAAAGCAGGCCTTGTAAGAGGCAATGGTCCAAATGCAAAAGGCTCCTCCCGCTATCACCTGATGCAGGAACTGGAAGGTAGCCTGACACGGCTGAAGACTGATTATGTCGATCTGTATCAAATTCATACGTTTGATCCCGAGACGCCGCTCGAGGAGACGCTGCGTGCGCTTGAGGACATGGTCCGCTCCGGCAAAGTGCGTTACATCGGAGCATCCAATTATGCAGCATGGGAGCTCATGAAAGCTCTAGGCATCAGCGACCACCTTGGGCTCAGCCGGTTTGTCTCGACACAGACAAGCTATTCGCTCGCCGACCGGACACCGGAGCGTGAGCTTGTCCCCGTCTGTCTCGACCAAGGAGTTGGGATTATCCCGTACTTCCCGCTTGCAGGCGGGATTCTGACAGGCAAATATCGTGCTGGTGAAGCAGCGCCTGCCGGCTCACGTGCGGAGACCAATCCGGGTTTCACCCGCTTTTTCGCAGAAAACAATCTTGCACTTGGCCGCCAAGTCAGCGAACGGGCAGATAAGATTGGCTGTTCCGCCAGCGTATTGTCACTTGCCTGGCTGATGAAGCAGCCTGCTGTCTCTACCGTCATTGTTGGCGCTACGAGTACAGAGCAGCTGGAGCATAACTTGGACAGCGTTACCTTGCCGCTTGATGCCGCAGTATTAGAGGAACTGGATACGTTAAGCCAATCCTTCCGCAATGGAGAACCGTTTGCCGTGTACCGGCTGACCTAACTCTATTTCCAACACCAATACTTGGAGGTGAGAAGCCTTTGAACCAAGTACTTAAATTATTAGGCTGGTTGTCCATCCTTGGAGGCATAATAGGAGCAGTTATTGCTGGGAATTCAGACGATCCTGTACTTGCCGCTCTGGACAATTACTATGACGGCTCGTTCCGGTGGAATGTTGCCATTACTTGGCTGGTTTCAGGAATTTCGGCAGGCGTCATTTTTCTAGCCATTAATAGAGCGCTCGAGCTTCTTGAGGCAATTGCCATTAACACCGCAGCTTCAAGAGAGACCATCGTTCATGCAGGAGATACGAAGGGCTCTTATCCTGAGACCGGCAGAGTGACGAAGTCTACTCTCGAATCACTGAGTAAATCTCATACTTTCAAAAATACGGATTAAATAATCAAAACGGCGTCCCACACTGAGTGGCACGCCGTTTTTTGGTGTTAATCGCAATCACGCCTGCTCCGGCAGGCCCTTCCGCATTCTTAAAATATCGATAAACAGCTCCGTCGCCTTCGTCTGCTGCTGATGGAGTCCAGTGAGCAGCGAGAAGTCGCGCTCAACCGGCCTGCCGCCAACTGTCAGCTTGGATATGGTGCCAAGCGCAATCTCTTTTCTCACCGCCCAATGCGAGAGCAGCGAGATACCAAGACCAGCCTCTACCGATTCTTTAATAATCTGCGTACTGCCAAATTCCATGCGGTTAGACGGCTGAATGCCTTGCTCCAAAAACATCCGTTCCGTCACCTCACGTGTACCCGATCCCTCTTCCCGGACAATCCATGTCTCCTGCTGTAAGCTGGCGGCATCAATATCATCAATCGCTCCAAAAGGATGCGAGGAAGCCGCGACGACATACATCTGATCCTTGGCAAAAGACTCCGCATGCAGCTTCTCATACTCATGCTCAAGCTCCCCTTCAACAATACCGATATCCAGCCGTCCTTCAGCAACCAGCGTACTGATTTCCTTCGTATTGCCAATTGTAATGGTTGGCTTAATAAGGGGGTAATGCTTCTGCAAATACGCAATCGTATGCGGCAGCACATATTCGCCAAACGTATAGCTCGCTCCGATGGACAACGAGCCGCTTGCTGTATGCATCAAATCATCAACAAGCCGGTGCATGCGCTTATACAGCCCTCCGATCTCCTTACCATGCTGATAAACGATCTCCCCCGCTTTATTCAGGCGGACATATTTATTGCTGCGATCCAGCAGCTTTGTGCCGATACTGCTCTCTAGTGCTTGAATGTGCTGACTCACCGCTGGCTGGGTCATATGAAGCACCTCCGCGGCACGAGTGAAATTATGCTTCTCCGCAACCGTCATAAAGACAAGCAAGGATTGATCCACTGCCTTTCACCTCAACTCAATCATAAGCTTTTCGTTATTATAATTATTATAACTATTTATTTTCCTTATTATAAGGAGTCAAGTAAGCTTAGCTCATCAGCAATCACAATAATCTTCGAGGTGATGACAAATGAGCACGCTAGTCCAATATATCCTCACTCCTAAAAATAAACGCCATACTCCAAAGCTCGAGTGGTTATGCGGCCTGATGTTCACCGTTGCCATCGCTTTCGCAGCCTATGAGCTGGCCCGGCTGCCTGGCCTTGATCATATCGGTCAGATGGCGATTGCTTTAGTCGGAACAGTCATTGCGCGCCAATTCTTCGGTTACCCGGAGCGATTTCGAGCGGGTATACAATTCGCTTCCAAACAACTGCTTCGTCTTGCGATAATATTATGTGGCCTTAAACTCAATTTCGGTACGTTACTCCATCAAGGGCCTATGCTTCTGCTGCAAGGAGCCGTAACGGTCGTGTTCGCCATCGGATGTACACTGCTGGTTGCCCGCAGACTAAAGGCCGATACCTCACTGTCCCTCCTGCTGGGGATTGGCACCGGCATTTGCGGGGCGGCGGCTATTGCCGCTGTTACCCCAATCTTGAAAGCAAAAGAAGAAGATACAGCCGCTGGAGCCGGGCTGATTGCCCTGATTGGCACGATAGCGGCCATCGGATATACCGTTCTCCTTCCTGTACTGCCCCTCACAGATGCCCAATACGGCGTATGGAGCGGCCTAACTCTGCATGAGATTGCACATGTTCCGCTTGCGGCAAGTGCTGCTGGTCCAGATGCCATAGAGACAGGTCTCTTGGCAAAGCTTAGCCGCGTGCTGTTATTGGTTCCTGTAAGCTTTATCCTGCTCTTGATCATGAAGCGCCGAGGCCACATCACCTCCGGAACACCCGTTGCCTTCCCTTGGTTCCTTATCGGGTTTGTCCTAATGAGTGTATTCGGAAGCGTGACACCTGGCACAGCATTAGAGATACCAAACCATGTGATGGCGATACTACAACAGGCTCCGGCCTTCCTGCTTGCGATGGCGATGGTAGGCCTTGGCCTTCACGTAGATCTCCGCACCTTGTTCACCAAAGCTCTGAGACCACTGGCCGCAATGGCTATCACAACGGTTCTGCTATCTGCCTTAACAATGCTTCTTATCCAGTATGTCTACTAAGTTATCCTTGCAGCGCTTTGCGTACGCTTAATATATATTTGGATTGGTCGAGCGGATTCACTCCGCGCCGCGTACGTTCTGCCGTTACATCCGGCGGACATTCTTCATAACCGGCGAAAAAGGTAGCGATCGTTCCCCGTCCCTTTGTCAGAGAATTCAGCTCTATCGGGTATTCAAGCGAAGTAGCTGCAGGCACACGTCCTTCAATAATCAGTCGGTCGCCCTGAAGCGTTGGCGCATCAAATGTACCGCGCATCAAGACAAGATCATTCATGACGCGCCCGCCGTTCTCCTCCGGTACAACAATCCGGAACTGCAGCACCGGTTCCAGCAGCTTCGTCCCCACCGAATCAAGTCCATTCATAATCCCCATTGGCGTGGCCACGGCAAAATCCAGCGGATGCGTATGCCATACATGATGCTGGCCTTCGATCAGCGTTACCTTCAGATCAACGACCTCCCAGCCCCTCAGCCCCTGCTGCAACGCTTCTGGCACACGTCTAGCTACCTCGTTCTGATATTGCGGGAGCAGTTCCTCTGAACGAACGAATGCTTCATATTGCAAGCCGCTTCCACGTTCCCCAGGCTCAATACGGAACCGTAATATCGCCCAGCAAGGCTTCGGCATTAAGTACGCAACATAACCTTCCCCCGGCTGGCTAGGCGTCTCTTTATAAATAACAGACGGTTGTCCGAATTGAACCTGCAGACCATACCGGTTCTCCATCACACTCGTCAGAATCTCAAGCTGAATCGGACCCATCACCTTCACATGCAGCTCCCGCTCCTCCTGAAGCCACTGTACATCCAGCAGTGGATCCTCATCGGACAGCTCTTGAAGAGCTCGAACCATAGCCGGGTATTGCTGCTGATCCGCCCAATGGGCCTGCACAGTAAGCAGCGGCACAGCAAGCCGCACTTCCTCCGGCACAGCATCAGGAACACCGATAATATCGCCGATCCGTACATGCGACATCCCGCATACAGCGGCAATATCGCCCGCTTCCAGCACGCCAAGATCCTCCGAGCGGCTGCCTTCGACCTTGCGGATTTGTGTAACCTTTTCTTCCATATTCTGCGTATAGTTCCTTATGACGTCACGGTTGCGCATCGTTCCTTCGTACAACCGGACATATGCCATCCTGCCCATCGACTTATCCCGCTCGATTTTAAATACAATGCCTGACAACGGCGCACTTGCTTCACCACCAGGCTCAGGCAAGTAATCGATGATGGCGTCCATCAGCTCGGTTACTCCAATCCCCTTACCCGAAGCGCCATATAACACGGGAAAAAGCTCCGCACGCTTCGTCATGTCAGCAGCATGGTTCTTCCAATCTTCCGTTTCACCGCTGATATAACGCTGGAGCAGCTCTTCATCACGTTCCGCAACCACTTCTACTAAAGCGGTTGAGGCTGCTTCATCAGCTTCCTGTCCCCATAAATCCACAGAGCCCATGAATTGCTGCTCGTTACCAAGCGGCTGTTGTACCTCTATAAGATCCGGCGACAGATAGCTGCGAACATCACGCAGCACCAACTCACGGTCGGCCCCGATCCGGTCCATTTTATTGATATAAATAATCGTTGGAATACGGAGCTTGTGCAGTGCGCTCCAGATCATCTCTGTCTGTGCCTGCACGCCTTCAACCGCTGAAATAATAAGCACGGCACCATCCATAACACGCAGCGAACGCTCTACCTCTGACAAGAAATCGACATGCCCAGGCGTATCTACCAGATTAATATCCGTATCCTGCCATACAAAAGACGTCGTTGCCGCACGTACAGAAATACCGCGCTCCCTCTCGACATCCAGCCAATCCGTAAGCGTCGTCCCTGCATCTACACTGCCCAGCGCACGTGTTCTACCACTCGCAAACAGCATATGCTCCGTTGTTGTTGTTTTCCCCGCATCCACATGCGCGAAGATACCTACATTACGCCGTTTGGCGCCGCTCTTGCCCGTCATCGGTTTTGATTCTCCTATTCTTGCTGCCGCTGCCCGGCAGCCTGTTCTTACGACTAGCGTAAACCTGCCTGAGGAAAGCGTCAATCCTAACAAAAAACAGCCCATGCAAAAAGGATGACTCCTGATCATGTCAGGAATCATCCTATTGCCTAGTCTTTATTTACTTGCTGGAATTAGAATCTTTTGACCGACATAAATCCGATTCGGATTTTTCAGCTTGTTATATTTCGCAAGCTTCTGCCAAGTCGTACCGTATTTGTTCGCGATCGCCCATAGTGTATCGCCCTTCTTCACGATGTAGGCAATATCTGCTGGAGCCTCCGGCTTAGGTTCCGGCTTAGGATCTGGCTTCACCGGTGGTCTTGGATCTGGCTTCGCTGGCGGTTCCGGTTCGGTCGTCGCTGGTGCGGCAAAGTTCAGTTTAAACTCTGCATAACCATCTGCCGTAGCCCCTACATAAGCAAGCGACTTGACGGCTTCCGCTGCACTCTTCGCGTCTGGCGATGTCTTGTAGGATACATTCACCTTATCGTTGATTGGCGCAAGCGACCAGTTGCCATCGGCTGCAGGGTCGATCGTCTTGAACGAACGAATGTAGTCGATGATGACCTGGCGGTTCTCATCCGGGGAAGCCAGTATGATTCGTTTGCCGTCCGGATTCGCAAATTTGCTTGATGATGCACGATAGTTGTTCGATGCCACAACAAACTTTTGAGCTGGATCAATTGGTTTCCCTGCAAATTTCAGATTTACGATCCGGCTGGAGCCCGCATTCAGCACATCACCGGTACCTGTGTATTTGGCAGGCTTCGATACATCAATTTGATACGTTACGCCATCGATAACGTCAAAGTTATACGTTGGGAAGTCATAGTTGATCAGTTCCTGTTTCTCCGTGCCTGCCGGGTCAATTGTGTTAAATTGTCCTGCCGACCACTCCAGCCATTCCTTCAGCTCTGCACCCGTTACGAGCACGGCATTAACCGTATTCGAATACAGGTAAAGGTCGGCTACGTTCTTAATGGCAATGCTGCCTGTAGGAATGTTTGTGTAGTAGCCCGGACCTTGACGTCCGCCAGCCTTGAATGGTGCACCTGCCGACAAGACCGGAATGCCTTCAAATTCGGTGCCTTGCAGCTTCTGCTCCACATACCATTTCTGTGCATTCGTCACAATCTGAATAGATGGATCATCCTGCACCAGCGCGAAGAAGCTGTTGATTGGTGCTGTTGTTGTCCCTACCGGACCTCTCACATAATCAAGCGTATGCTGATGATCTTCCGCTACCGCATCCAGTACTTCTTGATCTGCATCCACAAGCGGCTTTTTATTCACGGTGTCATAGATTGGCTTTATAGCCGTCTTCGAATTCGCCACGGACCATTTGCCATCAGTCAACTGCAGGGTCAGATCAATAATCCCGAGGTTATTGCCCCAGAAGCCTGGCTCCACTGCTGGCACTCCGTTAATAGTACCCTTCTCCAGATCAACGCCTGACTTACCCGCGAATGATTTGTCCGGGAATATCTTATGGGCATGTCCGAACAGGATGGCATTAATATCTTTCACTTTGCTCAAATAGAGCACCGAGTTCTCCATCAGCCCCGTCTGAGCAATATCCTCAAAGCCGGAATGCGGGATAGCGACAATAATGTCGGCTCCTTTTGCCTTCATCTCCGGCACATATTTCTCGGCCGTCTTCACGATATCTTTTGTAATAACCTTACCTTCAAGCTTCGCTTTGTCCCACTGCAGGATCTGCGGCGGTACGAAGCCAATTACTCCTACCTTCAGCTTATGGACCGCGCCGCTTTCGTCCTTCACTTCTTTGTCGAGAATAAGATAAGGAGTAAATAAGTTCTTATCGTTCGTTTCATCTTTATCACCGTCATCGACATACACATTGGCATTTACATAAGGGAAATCAGCACCGGCGAGCGAGTTTTTCAAAAAATCGAGTCCATAGTTAAACTCATGGTTCCCGATATTGCCCGCATCATAATCCAGCAGATTAAGCGCCTTATAGACCGGATGGGTCTCCCCTTGCTTCAGCGGATCTACCGTCGCAACATAGTCACCCAGTGGATTGCCTTGAATCAAGTCACCATTGTCGAATAAGAGGCTGTTCGCCGCCTCTTCCCGCGCCTGCTTGATCAGCGTTGCTGTCTTGGCAAAACCGTACTCATCCGTAGGCTTGTCCGCAAAATAATCATAGTTGACGATGTTCACATGCAGGTCTGTCGTCTCCAATATCCGAAGCTGCACCGTTGCCCCGTCTCCTGCGGCAGACGCAATCGCAGAAAAAGGCATAACGGTTAATCCAGCCGTAACCACTGTTGCAAGTGTCCGTTTCCATGTTTTCTTTCTTAATTTCAACAAACAAAATCCTCCCTCTCTATCCCTATTTGTCGATACTCACCTTACATAGTTATGTAACGATTGGAAGAAGGCGGCATCATTTTCCTCATTTTAGGGGAAGAATTCTGAATTGTCACGCAATAGTTTTGTAAATTTATTACTGATTATGTAAGGTTTTCTTTCGTTCAGAGAAGGTGTTGAACAGATGTAAAATAAAACACGAAAAAAGGGATTTCCGCATGGGCAGTGTGAACCGTCCAGACGAACATCCCCTTATTCACTCTTATTGTTCCGTCAAAATGATCGGGCCATTCGCTGTAATCGCAATGGTATGCTCATACTGCGCAGACAGCTTGCCGTCTCTCGTGCGTGCAGTCCAGCCGTCCGAATCAATCTTCATTTGGTAGGTACCTACATTGAGCATAGGCTCGATGGTGAAGACCATACCTTCCTTGATACGCGGGCCTTTGCTTGGCGGGCCGTAATGCGGCACCTGCGGATCCTCATGCATCTCCTGGCCAATACCATGGCCGATAAAGTCACGAACAACCGAGAAGCCTTCCGCTTCGGCATAAGCCTGAATCGCATGGGATACATCGCCGATTCGGTTACCGGCAACCGCTTGCTCAATACCCTTGTACATGGATTCTTTCGTTACCCGCAGCAGACGATCCGCTTCTTCCGAGACATTACCAACGGCATAGGACCATGCGGAATCCGCAAGCCAGCCGTTTAAGTTAACGACCATATCAATCGTTACGATGTCCCCGTCTTTCAGCTTCTCTTTCTTCGGAAATCCGTGGCAGATTACATCGTTTATCGATGCACAGGTTGCGAATTGATACCCTTTATAGCCTTTTTGCTCAGGTGTTGCTCCATATTGCTTCATAAGCTTCTCAGCAAATTGATCAATTTCATGGGTCGTAATGCCAGGTGCAATCAGCTTGGCAATTTGTCTATGGATTTCGGCTAAAATTTTGCCGGCTTCATGCATGCGGTTAATTTCCGCCTCAGTTTTAATTATAATCATGTATGCTTCTCCCTCTTATGGTTGTAATAATGAGCATACCAAAGCGACAAGCTTACATGCAAATACTATCTCTTCCTGCTATAACGTATAAATCCCTTAAAATAAAATAATCCCCTTCGCATGCGAAGGGGATTACTTGGTTAAACGTTTATTTGTAAAATGACCGTAATCATTGTTCTTCTGCTTCGTCAGAGGATGCTTCTTCAGCATCAACCTCTTCTTCATCAGAAACAGCAGCCTCTTCCTCAGCTACCGCCGCTTCTTCTTCAGCCGCCTCAACTGCTTCTTCTTCAGCAGCTGCTACAACTTCTTCAGCAATTTCTTCAGCAGCTTCTTCTGCTGCTGCCACTTCTTCTACGGATTCTTCCGCAGCTTGAACTACCTCTTCTTCTTGGCTCATCTTGCTCACCTCCTATTAACTTATATCCTAATTGTAGCGCTTTCATAGAACTTAACAAGAGGTGTAAAATGTCGGAAATAGAGAGATTATGACTAAAACGACTTATTTTTTACAACACTGGACTTTAGTCGGGTTCCAGTTGTGACCTATAGAATGAGGACTTCTCAAAATTGCCATGATATGCTGTACCTAAAGGAGATGAGCGCAATGAATAAAAGGTCCATTTTTGGTCCTGTTTTAATTCTACTTGGTGCATACTTACTGTTGAATAAAGGAACTACCTTCGGTCCAGGCAACCTATTTGGGTACTTCTGGCCAAGCTTATTTATTATCCCTTTAGGATTATTTTTCCACTGGCTGTATTTTTCTGTAACGGGTCGAAAAGGTATTGGTGTCCTGATCCCCGGCGGTATCCTGCTGGTTGCAGGCATAACTTCTCAGATCGCCATGTTGTTTGATAACTGGGTGTACATGTGGCCAGGTTATATTATCGCGGTGGCAGCTGGTCTATTCGAGTTCTATTGGTTCGGCAATCGGAACAAATGGCTCCTAATTCCAATTAATATTCTTGTTGTCCTCGGTCTGCTTTTCTTCGCCGTATTCTCGCTTGGTTCGTTCCTCAATCATGTGGAAACGTTCCGTCCATTCCTTGCAATTGCATTGATCATTCTTGGTGGTGCAGCACTGGTCATTCGCCGCAGAGAGCACTAAATAAGCAATAAAGGAGCAGCTTCATGGCGAAGCCTGCTCCTTTGTTCTACCTGCCTTCCGGCAGCAGTGTATTGCCATCTGAACTATAGCGATACCGCTCGATTCGATCAGCTGTCCATCCCGCTTCAATTTCGTGAATTCGATGCGGTCCCCTTCCATTCTGTATGCATAATCCACTAACGAGCACTACCGGCCTGCCGAATAACTGTTCATTGCTTACCGTCATTTCCTTCATATAGGAAACATCGCCAATTGGCCCGATTTCGACCATTTAAGCGTCAACAAGCTGGCCCAAATACACTTCTGAAGATTGACTATTTTTGGAATAGACAAACAGCTGTTGGTCGAGCTTTCTTTGCGCGATAACGAATACCATATATACGCTCGCATCACATACTCTTCCATTCTTTTGAGTATTTAAGATAATGTCGATTCATTCGACACAATCCGCTATGTTCCTGCTTACCTAACTGCGATATACTAGATTCCGTATTAAAAAAACTACTATAGCTGAGCAAAACTCTCAGGAGGAATACCGTTTTGTCTATCAAGACCAAGCTTGCATGGTTCATATCAATGACCGTTATTGTCATTTTAAGTTTAAATCTATCGATTTATTACTTCACGACCTCATCTCAGCTCAAGAAGGATGCTGAGCAGCAAATGATCGGCATTGCTAAGCAGATTGGCGAGACACTAGATTCCGCGCAGAAATCGAAGCAGCTTATTGAAGATTCCCTTGGAGATAAAATCCGAATTGCAGCTATAGAAGCACAAGCGAAGCTTGATCCCGATATTAATAAAATAAGTGCAGAACAGCTCGTACAATTGAGCCAGGAGCTTGGCGTTGATCACATCACGTTATGGGCGAAGGCGGGTAATGACATTACCGTACAGAAGTCATCCAATCCCAAAGTTATTGGAGCAAGCTCGAAAGCGCTGGGATACTGGTATACCGCTTTTAGTCAGCTGTTTGATTTACGCCAGGTCATCATCCCTCAAGGTCAGAAGCTGAATCATTTCTGGTCACCTCCAATAACGATCATCCCGTCCGATCTTAATGATGTGAACAAGCTTGGCTTCTATTACGATGACAAGAGCAACTATATTATTAATCCGATTGTTCATGCTGGTGCTTTCTTTGATCTCGAGAACTTGAAGAGCAGCGATGCTATTGCGCAGCAAATTATCGAAGATGATCCGTCTATTCTGGAGCTCTCCGGTTTTGATCCTGCCTTTTATCATGACCCTCAGGTTATTGCCTTAAATGAAACGATTCCTCCGTTTAAACTAGATGACCAAAGCATCATATTCGGGTATTACAACTATGTAGACGAGCATGATTACACGAATCTCATGAAGGCTGATCAGACCGGAGAGATTATCACCATCAAGTCAAAGATTCATGATCATAAGGTAATGAAAAGCTTTATCCCGATGTCCGGCGCCAGCAAGTCCATTATCGTCGTAAACTTTGATTATGACGCTATAAGTAAGCCGCTGTTCCATCAGCTTCTGATCCAGGCATTAATCTCACTTGGGTTAATCATTGTAACCCTTGCGGCCAGCTCATTTGTTGCAGGATTTATGATACGAACGCTGCAGCTCATTCTCAACCGGGTGAATGACATTTCACGGGGTAATTTCGGGGAACAGATTCTGATTGAAAGCAATAATGAATTTGGCAAACTCGCTTCGCAGGTCAATGCAATGAGTCATAATTTGCATAACTATCAGACGCAGCTCACTGCAACAGCCAAGGAGCTCCGCCATACGAAGCAATATCTGGAATCGTTCGTCAATAACACCTCTGATGCCATTCATGTGGTGGACCTTGAAGGCAGAACCATAGATAGCAATAAAGCTTTCGAGTCTATGTTCGGTTGGACGCAAGAGGAGGCCTTTGGTCAAAAACTGAAGATGTTCACACCAGAGCTTCTACTGGATCTGATAGAAAAAGGCAACATGATCTTGAATGGGGGACAAGTTACAGATTACGAAATCGTACTGTATGATAAATGTTTCTTACCTGTTGAAGTCAGTATAACGTTGTCAGGTATCCGTGATGAACAAGGCCAAATCATTGCCTATGCATCCATTATCCGTGATATTGCCGAGCGCAAACGGACCGAAGAATATTTGCGACGTTCCGAGAAGCTGTCGGTTGTCGGGCAGCTTGCAGCGGGCGTAGCCCACGAGGTTCGCAACCCGCTTACTACACTGCGCGGCTTCGTTCAGCTGCTTCAGAAGGACGGCAAGCTGGACAAGTCTTACTTGAATATTATGCTCTCTGAGCTTGACCGCATTAACCTGATTGTCAGTGAGTTTCTCGTCTTTGCAAAGCCGCAGGCCGATCGTTATAAGGAAGTTGATCTGTACACGATTATGAATGAGATCGTCGTACTGCTCGATTCGGAAGCGAATATTCACAACATTCAAATGAAGACCTGCCTGGAACCTGGCGTTCCTCCGCTGAGATGCGAATCCAATCAGCTTAAGCAGGTGCTCGTCAATGTGATGAAGAACGGTATGGAAGCGATGCCTGACGGAGGAGAATTATCCCTCGAGCTGGTCCGTGAAACGGAAAATATGATCCTCATTCGGATAACCGATCAAGGAATTGGGATTCCTGAGGATGATCTGGCCCGTCTCGGCGAGCCTTTCTTCACAAGAAAAGCCGAGGGCAATGGCCTCGGCTTGATGATTAGTCAACAAATTATTCAGCATCATAAAGGAAACATTCAGTACAGCAGTAAGCTTGGCTCAGGGACTTGTGTTGAAATTCGTATCCCGCTTCATTAGCCTTCTTCAGGAGGAGACAGCATAATTCTGCCGTTCTCGATCTCCACCCTCGCTTTACGATGATCCTTAAATCCGGCCGCTTCCAAATAGCCTGCAGGCACTTGGAGACGGCCTGCTTTGTCTAATACCGCATATTCTACATGGGATTCCTTCTCGCTCTCGCCTTCCGTCAGCTCTGCCAGCTCCTCCAGATAGGATTTGCGGCGCAGCATCTCGGAAGAGATCTTGCCATCCCGAATAGATACGACTCGATCAACCTTGCGGGCGAGTTCCGGGTCATGCGTTACGATTACGACCGTAAGGCCAAGCTCCCGGTTCAGCTTACGGAACAACTCCAATATTTGAGCGGCCATCTTCGTATCAACCGAACCGGTTGGTTCGTCGGCAAGCAGTAAGCGTGGATGATTAGCCAGTGCAATAGCAATAGCTACCCGCTGCTGCTCTCCTCCGGACAGCTGCTGCAGCTTATGATGAGCGCGGTGGGAGAGACCCACCGCCTCCAGCAGTTCCCGTGCCCGCTGCTGCTTGCGGCGGCCGTTCAGCAGAATCGGCAGCTCCACATTTTGCTGAGCCGTAAGATAAGGAATTAGGTTCCGGGCGTTATTTTGCCAGACGAATCCTACACTCTCCCTTTTGTACCTGACAAAGTCCTTTTCCTTAAACTTCATCAGATCCTTGCCATCCACATACAGGCTGCCTGCTGTCGGGCGGTCGAGCCCGCCCAGCATATTAAGCAGGGTGGATTTACCGCTGCCGCTGTTGCCGATAATCGCCATCAGCTCACCAGCCTCCACATGGAGGTCAAGCCCTTGCAGCGCGAATACTTCCAGCTCGTTTGCCTTGTAGATTTTGACCAATCCTTCGCATTGTATCAACGGTTAATCCTCCCCCAGCTTAATCGCCTGATGAATTTTGAGACGCGAGAGCATATAGCCAAGAATTATGAGCCCGATTAGAATGGTCGATCCTACAAAGATATAAATGCGAATCGAATCGATTGGATCCACCATGACGCGGAACGGCGGCACCAGCTTCTGTGCATCAAAGGCATTCTGGAATAAAGGAACAAACAGCCGGCTCGTCGTAAGCCCCGTCACCAATCCGATCACAATCGCTGCTCCGGATGTAAGAGCCTGCTCAACCGTAAGCATCCCGATCAATTGACGAAGCGATAAACCCATCGCCCGCATAATGCCGTTCTGCAGCATTCTGCCACGAAGAATTAGCGTCCAGTAGAGCAGGAAGCCCGCAAAGCTAATCACAAGCGAAATAATAAAACCAAGGGTTAATGTCCCGTTGACGGCCATCAGGAACGGATCCGACTTCGCGGTATTCAGCTCGCTCCTTGTATCTTTGATATCTACTATTCCTAGATTCTTATCTTCAATATCCCGGTACAGTGAATTGATGCTCGCACCTGGCTTCATCTTCAACCACACCTGATAAGGCTCCAGAGACAGATAGGTCTGAATTTGTAAGCGGCTGGCCACAATAAGCTTCGGCGCTGGTGCCTCAGCATCCCGAGGGTTCGGATTAAAGCCAGGGAAATAATCAACAATGCCATAAACAACAAATGGCTGCATGTCGATATTTTCCCACCCGACCCAGATCGTATCTCCGGGCTTCAGTTCCTCCTGATCTGCCAGCGTCTTCGAGATCAGCACCGCGTTCTGCGCGGCTGCCATTAAGTTCAAATAATCATAATACGGATAATCAAGCAGGTCATCACGGAACCAGGACGTCTCTCCGAATTCATCGGAGTCGATCCCCATGAGCTTCACCTCGCCGGAACCTTTTTCCGTGCTGTATGAGGCATCATTACGAATATATACTTTTGCCGTACTCTCTACACCTGCCAGCTTGGTGTATGGATCAAACGGCGGTTCTGAGTAATGAATGACCGGAGCAGTGAGCGTTACACCTGCACCTTGCTGCGGTGCTCCTCCCGGTACCTCAGGCGGCTTATCGTTCGGCCAATTGGCCTGAAGCACAACGTCCGCACCATTCGCATAACGAATACGGTCATCCGCATTATGGTTGATCGTACGAGCGGCGCTCGCACTGAACATCCCCGTTGCAATCGTCATCATCAGGAACACCATTAAGAACTGGTAGCCTGCGCTCGAGCGTCCAACCTGAATAAGTGTCGCGTACATGGAAGGCGGCCACCATTTGCGTCCGATCCAGTAGACTAGTCTTAAGAAATAAGGATAAACACGCAGAAGCAGCATACCCGCACCAAGAATAAATAAAGCAGGCACCGCAAATTGCAATGGATCAATATGCAGCGCTTCATTATCGAGCCCAAGGGTTTGCAGCGTCTTCATCCGTTCACGGAATACTCGAAGGCCGTACAAAGAAACAGCAAGGGCAATAACATCAAGGAACAGCTTATGCCAAAACGGCGTTTGCTGCATTCTAGCCATTTGCTGCTTATGACCAACAATCGTTGTTCTTGTCGCGAAGATAACCGGTACAAGCATAACGATCAGGGCAATAACCGCTGCAGCTGCTGCATAGAGGTATACTTCACTATTCAGATGGACGCGGACCCCGGAACGTTGAACGAAGGACATGAATCCATTTGAGGAACCAAGCACCTTCGTCAGGAACAACCCAAGCGGAGGTCCCGCAGCAACAGCTATTGCGCCAAGAAGGACATATTCCACCAAATAAGAGAGCATGATTTGCCATCGGGCAGCTCCACGGCTCCGCAGAACAGCGATCTCATTCTTTTGCCGATTCGTGATTAGATTCGATACCATAAAGACATATAAGCCAAGCATAGCCAGCACTGGCACGTTAAGCGACCACATCAGAATGCGTAAATTTTCCGAGCTCTTGAAGTATCGCTCAATGACATCCACATATTGCGCTTCAAGCGTGTAATGATAGCTTGATTTTACTTGTGCCTTCAACAGCGCAGCAGCCTGTAAATACTGATCAATATTGTTAAGCTCAAAGTCCTCATACTTCGGCACGATATGCCAGGCATTCGAATTCACAAGAAGGCGATGCGTCTGGATAAATTCCTTCTGAAGCACGTCGCTGTTCAGCACAAGGGAGTTGGTAAACGACCCCAAATCCGGTGATAGGAAGAAGAGATCATCATCTTCCTTCTTCGTGATGACACCAACCGGCTTCACGCGGACAGCGGTTTTATTCAGATCTTCAAAAACAAACGTGGAATCCAGTACGGTATGCAGGTTGTTTAATCCTTTTTCCGTAACAAGCACCTCATAGACCCCATCCACAGGCTCGTTTGCCGGCATCCGTCCGTCAATCAGCTTAATATGCTCCTCCAGCCCATTCACGGCAACCAGACTGGTCCGGTACACTTTCTTCTTCTCATCCGGCGGAGGTGGAAGCTCAGAACTTAGGTCAAAAGAGGAAGTCGTCATATCCATTGTTTTCTCGAGCAGGGCAACCGGATAGAGCGGAAGCACTTTATTATTCATAAACCGCTCATTCGTCTGCATCTGCTTGATACGTTGCTCTGCATTATTGACCCCGATATAAGTAAATCTCATATTCATCGTGCCCGGGTAGGAGCTTAGCTTCGAGTTTTCCAGCTCCTTCACCAGCATACGGGACAGAATGGCTTCGGTATAAGTCGGAATGCTGGAGACCAAGCCAACCGTAATGACAAGTCCGATCAGCAAGCTGAGCTCCAGCCATTTGTTTTGCGTCATTTTACGCACAATCATGGACAATAAAGCCACGGGTAAGCCTCCACTCTGCAAAAAATATAAATTGAATTAGTTCAGAACGATCGTTTGGCCTTCCTTCAGCCCGCGTAAAATTTCCACTTCTGTCGATGATTGAATGCCAACCTCGACATCGACTTCCCGTAATGCTTTCCCCTCAAGTACCCGGACGAACGTACGTCCCAGATACGAGCGCAGTCCACTTTTTGGTATAAGAACGGCGTTCTTATGCTCTACTAATACAATAGATACATTCGCGCTCGAACCAATCTCCACTCCCTCGGGGAGTTTGTCCACTGTCGCATATAAGGTGCTGGCATATCTTGATTTCAAATCTGCATCAGTCGTCACAGGAGCCGATGCAGGGGTCTGTACGACTTTACCGGTCGACTCATAATCATTACCTGCTGTAATAACAGCACTCATTCCTACATCTACTTCACCAATACTGCCTGCATCGGAAGAACGGTAAGCAAATCGCAGCTTCGTTGGATCAGCTACTCTTACAAGCGTCTGATAGGGCTGAACAAAATCACCCTCTGCAAGCTCTTCTACAAAGACAACCTGACCGTTCATGGTTGCCCGCAGCTTACTCTGCTCATCGGTCTGCTCCAGCTTCGCAAGCTTCAGCTTCTCAATCTCCAGCTGCAGCTCGGCCATATGCCTTTCCTCTTCGCTGCCGCCCTGCTTGGCCTGTTTCACCGCATAGCTGGCGCGCTCTACCCCCAGCTTCTGCTCCAGCAGTTGTACATCAAGTCCATCAACAACCAGTTCAGCAAGCAGATCGCCCTTTTTCACTTCATCCCCGGACGAAACATACAGCTTATTCAGCCTGCCGCCTTGGGATTTGAACTGAGCGAGCTCGCTGTTCGTCGATTCGAAGATACCGGACCCTCTTACTTCACGGCGGATATCTCCCATCTTCACTTCATCCGTTGAGTAATTCTGCTCCGCAGGCTTCACCAGCGGCGGCTTAAGCGGTTCCTCCTCGTTAGGAATAAGTGAGCATCCAGCAAGTAAGGACAAGCTAACAAGCAGTGACATCGCCAAACTATAGTTTCGCAGCTTCAACAATGGTCCCATCCTCCAATTCATAGACTTCATCCACAATTTCCATAATGGCCGGGTCATGTGTCGTCATGACGATTGTCATTCCCTCTTCCCGTACCAAATTACGCAGCACACTTAAAATATGTAGTCCTGTCCGGCTGTCAAGCTCCGCAGTTGGCTCATCTGCAAGCAGCAGCTTTGGCTTATGAGCAATTGCCCGGGCAATTGCTGTACGCTGCTGCTCGCCGCCGGACATCTCGAACGGACGGTGATGCATCCGCGGCTTAAGCCCGACATAGTCGAGTGCTTGCAAAGCCGCTTCCTTCCTAGCGGAAGCAGGTACACCCGCAATCCGCATCGCAAACTCCACGTTCTCATAAGCGGACATGAGCGGAAATAACGCAAAGGATTGGAATATCAGCCCCATCTGCGTTCTGCGAATATCTCCACGTGCTTTGTCTGACAGCCCGCTTAATACCTGGCCGTCAAAGTTCACGGTCCCTTCTGTCGGTAAGTCGAGTGCCCCTAGTAAATTCAGAAGTGTTGTTTTACCAGAGCCCGAACGTCCCTTCAAGGCGACAAGCCGCCCCCGCGCAATTGATAGATTAACGCCCTGCAGCACAACTGCAGCGCCGGTACCGCGGCCAAATGTACGCTTCAAACCCTCTACTTGGAGCAAGGTCTGCTCTGCTGTGAACGGCTCATATTCCCTAGCGTACTGGGGAGAATCTGTCATTTTGCTCAACCCCTCTTCTTTCTTTGGAACTGTTGATATTCGTCTATGATGTAACCGCTGTCAAAATTCGTCGTCGCCTTGGATTTTACAGGAACTTACAGAGGGTGTAAATGCCATTTTTATAGGGTTTATAGCAATGACCATATAAGACGTAAAAAAGAGCATACCCCGGGTCAATGTCATTAAGTTAAGTTTCTATCTTAATGACATTGACCTAAGGCTGCTCTTTCCCAAACTATCCCTTCCCAAGCCTCGTGCAATAACGGAAGAAAGGCTTCAGATTCTCCTGTTGCAGAAGCGGAACGGCCACTTCAATCTGATGGGTCTCCCAATCCCACCACTTCACTAGCATCAGTCTCTCAATAACATCAGGCGGAAACCGGTACTTGATAATGCGCGCAGGGTTACCGCCAACAATCGCATACGGAGGAACATCCTTCGTCACCAGCGCATGTGTCCCTACAATGGCCCCATGACCAATGGTTACCCCGGACAAGATCGTTGCGTAATGCCCGATCCAGACATCATTACCGATCGTAACATTGCCGTTGGTCTTGGCTCCCTCCGTAAAGTGCTGCGTCATATAAGCGGTAAAAGGGAACGTCGACACCCACTCGTAATGATGGTTGCCTCCCAAAAAAATCGTTGCCGTGTTCGACACGGAACAAAACCTGCCGATTGTCGCAATCGTATTTTCCGTCCACGACAATACGATAGGCGTGCCCATCGTATAGGGGCCGATAAACAATTTATTGTTAACCTGGCGAGGTGGCAGCATATCTAATATATATTTCATGTTGCTCACTATTTCATCACTCTCCGAGATGTCATCATATCTGGCTTCATGAGCAGTATATTCATAGAATGTTCGTTCCGTACAGGCTATACCCGGCAGGCAGCGGCGGATATATGGCTGCAGCTCGCATGCCTTGTCACGACGGGATGGGATTAGTATGATTGGAGTATTAGAGCTGAAATAGAGAGGAAGGTGAACAGCCATGAAATGGAGTGCAATAGAGCAGCTTGGGGAGCGAAGTCTTATCCTGCTGGATCGGATGAATGACTTCTCGGAAGAAGACCCCTTGTATGCATTTGCCTTGGACGAGCTGCTATGCAGAAGCACGGGACGTGGTGGACCAGCTGTCTGCCATGTGTGGCGCCACCCGCGCGCTTTCATCATGGGGCTGCGCGACAGCCGTTTGCCAGGTGCAGGGGCTGCCCGTAACCTGCTCGAGACAGCAGGCTGGGCAACTGCGGTCCGTAATTCCGGCGGAGCAGCTGTGCCGCTTGATACAGGCGTCGTTAATCTGTCACTCATTTTGCCAAAGAGTAATGCAATGGATTTCCACTTTCATAACAACTTCGAGCAGATGTATGAGCTGATTCGATTAGCCCTGCAAGGATCCGGCAAGTCGGTGGACAAGGGCGAGATCACTGGTGCATACTGCCCAGGCGACTTCGATTTGAGCATCGGAGGATATAAATTTTGTGGTATCGCTCAGCGGCGGCAAGCGCAGGCCATTGTTGTCCAAGCGTTTATTGTAGCGGAAGGCTCAGGGGCGGAGCGCGCCCGCCTTGTCCGCTCGTTCTATAATCAGGCAGCTGCAGGCGCTGATCCAGAACTTTACCCACTCGTTGTGGAAAATAGTATGGCAAGCCTCGAGGAGCTCGCTGGGCTTGGCTCGGAGGCGGCACATGTCTTCGCGGATGCCGTGAAGCAAGTGATTGCGGATGCCAAACGTAGTGCTGGTATCACTGCCGAAACCAGCCTCATCCTGCCTTCCGCCGAGCAAATCCGCGAGATGACAGAGACTTTGCATAATCGTTATGCGATATAAGAAAAGAGAGCATCTCACGTAAGGAGATGCTCTGCAGGAGTGAAGGCTGTTCCCTCGTCATCTTGATGACTTGGGAGACAGCCTTTACTTTTTACCACGCTAACGAACCCTGAGATGCTTATTCGACTAAAAACAGCTGCTTCACAAAGCTAACGAATCCTCGTATCGCTATTTGTCTATTTGATGGTAATATGAGCAGCTTATCCAGTGAATAACGTGATGAGGATTCGTTACAATTCTAAACCTACCCATATTGGGCAAATAGCGTGATGTAGATTCGTTAGCCCTGTCTCACTCCACAATTTCAAGCTCTTCTCCAAGAAGCTCTACGAGCTTTGGAATAACCGAATCCTTGAATGATTGCGGATTAGGAGTGGAAATAGTGAGCACCATACCGTCGCACTCTTCCTCATGCTCTTCGGTAAAGTTAAGGAAGTAACGGTAATCCTCCACTTGTGTATCAGGATTAACTAATGCACAGGTAAACCACCAGTCAGTCAACTCGAATGACTTCACGATCTCTTCTTGTGTATTTGCCCGATACCACAAGATGTTTTTCAAATAAACTGGGCGTTCATAAGGCAGCAGCCAGGCCGAATTGGCAGCCACCAATCGGCTATTCACGAAAGCCTGTGTCGTTGGATCCTGATCCTCCAGCGTGTAATTCCCCTGCTCTTCGTATACAACATACCCAATCTTCTGCAGCAGCTCTTCATTTAATTCCTCTATAGGAACCTGTCTAAAGTAAGCTAATAGCTGATCCATTACAGACTGATTGCCCTTCGGATCACGCTCGGGAGCATAATGCTGTAGCAGCACTTCCTTTACTTTTTGACTAATCTTCTGATCCCGATCATCAATGATATCCGCATGAAAATTTAGAGCAGAATCCTGAATGAGATCATCCTTATGCGGATCTTTATCCCTGTCCCAATTCGTATAGGAGAAAAGAATGTCCATCGATGGTTCATGAAAGGCTTGAATAACTTTCGCCATCTTTTCATAGGCCTCTGGCCCAAAGCCTAGCTCATATCCCAGCTCTAAACGGAATGGATAAGTATTTAATGCCAGCTTCAACATTTATTCTCCTAGTCTGTTCCCGACTTATCACCGATCATCTCGAGCAGTGCTAACGGAATGGGAAACTTTTGGTCGTCAATTTGCAAGAGCCTGAACTGTTCCTCGGCCTCCTGCAAATTCCCTTCCTTGATTTCGCTCATCTCCTGCTGCAGCCGTTCCATCTGGCGGTCCAGAGCCGTTACTGAGTCTGCGGCAGCCTTCAGCTCCTGCACAAGTCGATCCGGCACAGCCTCGTTGTATTTGTAGAAAATTTTATGCTCCAAGCTCGCCCAGAAATCCATCGCTATCGTCCGGATTTGTACTTCAATACAAACCTGCTCTACACGGTCGGACAAAAAGACAGGAACCTCGATCAGCATATGCATGCTCTGATAGCCGTTTGGTTTCGGATTCTTGATGTAATCCTTCATCTCAAGAATCTTCAGGTCGGATTGACCCTTGAGCATATCCCGAATGAGATAGATGTCCGAGATAAACGAGCATGTAATACGAAGTCCTGCGATGTCTCGGATATTCTCTTTAATACTAGGCATCGAAATATCCAGGTTTTTGCGCATCAGCTTATTCATTATACTTTCCGGCGACTTCAACCGGGATTTCGTATGCTCGATTGGGTTGTAATCATGAAGCATCTGAAATTCCTCTTTCAGAATTTCAATCTTCGTCTCCATCTCGTCTAATGCAAATTTATAAGTCATCATAAACCGCGTGATCATTTGTTTCAGTTGGTGGAATTGTGATGTGTTGCTGAGCAAATTCATGTTCTTACCTCCTGCAGGCGGCGCAAATTTTTAGCGGCCCGTCGTATACTCACCTATAAGTATACCGTCCACGCACCAGCAATCGCAATTTTTGTGCCTCCCGCTTCCCCCACCCTCCATTAATTCGCGTAACACTCACCATTCTTACAGCCATAAGAGTAGACTTCCCCAGTATCAGGTGAGGTGATATCTTTTTCATCAAAATCAGACGGTACCGTTGCATCGAGTTTTTGTTTTAAAAGGTAGGCCATCTCGGTGGATAACGCTATATCCTTTGTTCCTCCAATTGCAAATCCCGACTGACCCTCATATGCAGTCAAAATCCAACTGCTTCCGTCGCTTCTCTGTGCTTTAATGATATAGGTAAAAACTTGCTCGGAGTTTGTTGACCCATTATTGGGTTCACCAAATAATGTAATCAGGCTCCCCCGATATCTTGCTATCTCTTCGGATTGATAAGCGATTCCGAGAATTTTTGATGTTCCAGAATCGTTACCATCCACTTTAGAAAATGTGACATCTTTAATCAAACTTGCAGACTCCTTGATCCCATCCTCAATGGCCTGATATTCTCCATTAAGTATAAATTTCCTTGTAATCTCTCCAGTTCGAGGATTTACATGAAACCCTGCATCAGGAGAATGAGTAAGTTTATTTACGATACCTACGATGATGTGATTTCTCTCATCTCTTCCGGTAATCATCATTTCAAGATCCTCATTATCCTCACACCAGGAATAACAATCATTTTTTACAGCTTGTATGATCTCATCACTGGAGAGTGTCTTTTGATCTTCCCCAAAATATGAGACAAGAAAAAATACACAGCCTGCTACAGCAATAGAAAGAAGTATGGATTTTCTTTTATTCATAAACGCCTCCACTGATCCCGTTCATATCGAACTGATACTATGTAGATTCTTTATGTAATTAAAAATCCCTTTCCAAAAATTAGAATTAGGCTACAGCCACTCACCTTTGGCAACTAAGAACACTTTGCCGCCGATTCTAATCTCAAATTCCCCGTTGTTTTCTGCAGCATCAATGAGCAGCAAGGAATCTCGTCCAATGGAGTAACCTTGCTCGACCCGAAGCTGGATTTGGCTCTTGTTAAAAACCTTGTGCGTCAGCAGATAGCCCGCCAGATTACCATTAGCACTACCCGTTGCAGGATCTTCGTAATACCCGGTGTCATTGACGAAAACCCGGACGTGCAGATCATTCGTCTCATGAAGTGTCTCTTGCGTAACCACAAGAATATTAGCGTCTGCTGCTTCCTTGAGAAACCGCTCAAACTTCTGATGATGAATAGCGCAGCGCTGGGCAGCCTCAAGAGTTCTCACAGGAACAATAACCGCAGGCAGACCTGTTGAAACCACTTGAATGGGGAAGCTCGTGTCGATATCCTCAGCACTGATCTGTAAAACTTCTGCGATAAGCGATGGTTTAATGACATCACCAAATTCCGGCTGCTTCTGAGTCATCCATAATACCTGCTCTTCTCCCGGTGAGAAGGTCACTGGGATCTGCCCCACCCCAAGATTCAAGAGAACAGGATCATTATTCCCCTTCTCAAATACATGCCGGATGACATAGGCCGTGCCTAGTGACGGATGACCTGCAAACGGAATTTCTACATCAGGGGTAAAGATCCGTACATCATATCCTCCATCCGTCTTTTTATCCGACATAATAAAGGTAATCTCGGAGAAATGAAATTCTTTTGCAATCTGCTGCATTTCTGAATTTGAGATCTCGCGATCAGGCAGCAGCACAGCAAGCTGATTTCCCCGATACTTCTGCTCAGCAAAAACATCGACCATATAAAACAACATAACGACTCTCTCCCCGCTTATAAAAGATAAAAAGAACGCCTCGATTCTTCCACCCGGGTACGTCCTTATGTATTGCTGCCCTACAAGCGCTCCAGTCGGCGAATCGTCTGGTTCACGACCTCGGAGAGAACAAGACCAATGGCGATCGTTCCGGAGATCATAAACGCTTTGACGCCAAGCTGAACCGCAATATCATACTCGTTCTCCACGACCTTGCGCATCGCATCATAAGCGATTCCGCCCGGTACAAGCGGGATAATACCCGCTACGCTGAACACGATAATCGGGGTCTTGTACAGCTTCGCAAAGAGCTGGCTGATAATCGCCACGACGATGACGGCGATAAGTGTGGACGGGATGGCTTCCAGTCCCATCTCCGTACAGGACATATATAGCAGCCAGCCGACCATCCCAACAATGCCGCATTGGGGCAGCATCTGCCGGGGTGCATTAAAGATAAGGCCAAAGGCCGCCGCTGAGATAAAGCTCATGATAGCTTGTTCGATCCATCCCCACGACATGCTTGTCCCTCCTTCACCTTAATAAAATGATAACGCAGCTGCGATACCAGCACCAATCGCAAAGGCGGTCAGAAATGCTTCTACCCCTTTGGACAAGCCCGATACGAGATGCCCCGCCATCAAATCCCGTACAGCATTCGTAATATGCAGCCCTGGCACAAGAGGCATAACGGAAGCAATAATAACCGTGTCCAAATCAAGGGCCAGCCCGCTCTTCACCAGCAGAATAGTCAACCCGCCAAGCAGCAAGGACGCTGCGAACTCAGCAAACAGCTTAGCTGGCACAAGCCGGTGCAGCACCACCACACTTCCGAAGCCCAATCCACCGGCAAGAACAGCCGCCATAAAATCATGCCACTGGCCGCCGAACATAATCAGGAAGCAGCCGCTGGCAAGAGCAGCGACCAGCACCTGAAGCCAGACTGGGTAGGCAAAGGGTAACTCATCAATTTCCGTCAGCAGCCGGTGAGCTTCACTCACATCCAGCTGTCCCCCGCTAATTCGCCGCGAAATATCATTCACAAGCGACACCTTGCGCAAATTGATGGAGCGCTCCGAGATCCGAATCAGCCTCGTTGTTGGTACGGAGGCATCCATTGCAAACAAAATGCCGGTAGGCGTCACATAGCTCTGCGCATCCGCAATACCATAAGAGGCGGCGATCCGCACCATGGTATCCTCCACTCGGTACGTCTCGCCGCCGTTTTGCAATATAATTTTGCCCGCAAGCAAACAAGTCTGTGCAATCAAATGATAGGAATTAAGAGGCTGCTCCATCACAGTGGAAGTCATGGCCATACACTCCTCTACAAATCTTACGTTGCAGTCGTCAGACTGTCCTTCTTCTGAACATGCTTGATGAGTGCATGCTTCTCCCATGCCCGGCTCTTCCAACGGAAGAACATCGCAAAGGCACGAAGCCATTCATCGGCTGCGATAGCCAGCCATATACCTGGAAGACCCATATCGAGCTTGAATACAAACAAGTAACCAAGCGGCAGGCTCATGCCCACCATCGATACCATACCCACCCATAGTGGGTATTTCGCATCTCCAGACGCACGAAGCGAGTTGACCAGAATAATGTTAATCGTACGGCCAGTCTCAAGTATCACGCTGTAGAGCAGCACTTGAGTACCCAGACGAATGATCTCTGGGTCGTTCGTAAACATATTCATAAGTGGTTCGCGGAATATCATCACAAATGCGATCATAACGGCACTTGAAGCAGACGCCCAGCCTGTGCTGTACCATACCCGGTGATAAGCGTCCGTCTGGCGCCCTGCACCTATCATCCTGCCTACAATAATAGACGTTCCTGAACCAATCGAGAAGGCCATCAAATAGATAAACATCGAAATATTCGCGGCATACTGGCGGGCAGCAAGTGATTCCTCGCCAAGGAATGTCGCATAATACAGGAATACCATCTGGCAGCCCTGATACATAACCTGTTCAAGAGCGGATGGAATACCGATTCTTAATATTTTGCCAATATAGGCCTTGGATAATGTGAAATAATATCGGATCTTCACTCTAACTTCCATAATGCGATACATCATCCAGAAGAAGACGAGCAGTGCCAGAGCTCTGCTGATCACCGTCGAAATTGCCGCACCGTGCACACCCATCTCTGAAAAACCAAAGTGGCCGAAAATAAGGGTATAGTTGCCGATCAGATGAACAATATTCATCCCAAGGGATACGAACATCGCTTCCTTCGTAAACCCATGCACCCGAATAATAGCAGATATCGAATTAATAAGCGCCTGCAGGAAAATGAACCCGCCAACAAAGGATAAGTACGTCTTCGCATGCTCCAGCACCTCGCCGTGCAGGTTAAGGCTTTGCAGAATCAAACCATTAAACACAACAAATACGATACTCATTACGAGGCCAACCGCAACGTTAAGCGTAATGCTAAGCGCCGAGATTTTGGCTGCTTCCTTCATTTGTCTCGATCCGATATACTGCGCGACAACAATTGACGCACCGTTACCAATAACCTCGAGGACGAGGAGTGCGATAAATAAATACTGATTAGAGGCTCCGACGCCGGATACCGCATTATCGGATATCGCGCTCAGCATAAAGGTATCCGCAACACCCATTAGCATAAATAATAATAATTCCAGGAATATGGGCCAAGTCAGGAAAAATAAATGAAACTCCTTGGATGGCCTCTCCGCTTGTGCGGCTGTCATGCTGTCACCTCTTCTATTCTGTCAAAAATCCATTTATGCCAGCTGCATGAGTACCATCACTGCCGCACCAGCTGCGACAGCTTCTTCCTTGAGTACACCTTGTGAGAACAGTGGCTTATATTGCGGGTAATAATACGTGTGGCTTCTAGCAACCTCAACTGCTGTTTCAAACACACTCTCATGAGCATTTATGAGCGCTCCCCCGAGAATAACCTGCTCCGGATGCAGCACATTAATCAAATTGGCCAAACCGATACCGAGGTAAGCGGCTGCCTTCTTAAATTTCTCTTGAACAACCGCATCGCCGGCTGACAAAGCGGAGACCAGCAGCTCAAAGCTCCACGGTTCGTTTTGTTCTCGAACCTCATTCTCAATGACATGGACTGATACAAAAGACTCCAGCGCACCGTCAATAGAACTGCCCGGATTAGCAGGATTACCAGCCTGAATAATCATCCGGCCAATAGCCCCTTCCATATCGGTCGCACCATAGACGAGCTGGCCATTCGACATCACGGCTGAGCGGAGGCCGGCGCCCACATGCACGTAGAGCATATGCTGGTAGTGCTCGCTTCTAAGCGCCCAATGCTCCCCAACCAGCGCTGTATTAGCGCCGTTATCAAGCAGAACAGGGAAACCGAGGCACTCCTCCAGCCGCTCGCAGATCGGGAGATTATGCCAGCCTTGAGCAGGGAAATAGACGGGATCTAGAATCAAACCCCGTTCACGATCAAGCGGACCTACCGCACCAACGCCCATTCCAACAATGTTTGATTGCTCAAGTCCATGCTGCTTCATAAACTTCCGAACAGCGGATTGCACCTTGCTCATAAACACATCCGGCGTCATGCTCTCATCCATTTTCCAACGTATGGCTGACAGCCTGTTCATATGCATGTCGTACAGCCCCATCGACGAATAGATCCGCGAAATTTCAAGCCCAAACAAATACCCATAGGTTGGATTCGTTTCGTACAAAATAGGTCTTCTGCCGCCAGTTGAGCTGCCACGTCCACTCTCCTGCAGCCGCTTATCGGCGATCATATCATCGAGCAGCCGCGTCATTGTGCTGCTCGACATATCAAATTCCTTCATCAGATCTGCCCTGGATACAACGCCCCGCTGCGCAATATAGGTGTAGACCCGGTTGGTTGGTGTTTTGTTAATGGACATAGGACTCCTTCTTCTATCCAATCATTATTCGGATTAAAGCTGCTTCTCTACGCCATCCATTCGATGGCTCTGTCGAAACTCGGAAGGTGTCTCCCCATACTTTTTGCGAAACAGCTGGGAGAAATGACGCATATCTTGATAACCGATCCGCTCGGCAACATCTGCGAGCTTCAGCTTCGGATTAAGCAGCATTTGTTTCGCCTGCTCGAGTCTAAGGCCGATGACATATTCTTTGAATCCTGCGCCGGTCTTCTGTTTGAACAGCTGACTGAAGTAGACCGGATTCAAATAAACAATGGACGCCACCTTCTCCAGAGACAGATCGGCGTGGTAATGCGTACGAATATATTGCAGCGCGACCTCTATCGACTGATCGCTGCCGCTGGCATAATGCTCATAGACCGCCGTTGATGAAGCTTGGCGCATCCGCTGCACCTCGCCTGGCACCGCATTAATATCCTTGATAAGGTCTGTATGCATAATTTGAAACGGTACACGCAAATATTTGATCAGATGAGCGCGAAGCTCCTCCAGAAGACCCGACATTGTCGCACCTTCCGGAAGGGTAACCAGACCAAGAAGACTTTTGCTGTCATAGATCGTGACGAAGCCTTGACCATACTTTTCAATCAATTCGCCAAGCACGTTCTCAATCATGAAATGTTCAAGCTGAACAACCTTGTCGCTCTCCATCTTCACCATAATGAGATGATAATTGGAGTAGCTTTCCATAAATGGTGTCATATCAAATCGGCCGATATCAAGGCCTTGAGCCCAGCGCTGGAACACTGCTTCCCGCAAATAATTGCGGTTCATCTTCAGAAGCTCTGCTTCCTCCATAAGCTCCCGCTCGCGCTCAATCTCGCCGCTTATCTTCTCGATCATCTCGACCAGCACTTCCTTGCCGATCGGCTTCAGCAAATAATCTTTTGCTCCTAACCGTACCGCCTCTTGTGCATAGCTGAATTCCGAGTAAGCGGAGATCACCACCCACTTCACATGTGGATAGATGGTGCGGGTCAAATTCATTAATTCAAGCCCCGTCATCCCCGGCATCAAAATATCAGTCAGTACAATATCAATTCGCTGCTTCCGCAGCTGTGCAACTGCCTCTTCGGCATTTACAGCCAGAAAAGTGCTGTAAGCCGGAAACTTATTACTTAATGTCCGCTGGATGCCTTCCCGTATGACGGTCTCGTCATCCACGATTAATATGTTCATCGCCCGATTGACCTCCTCTAGCAGGTAGCGGTATTGCGATAATAACCGTCGTCCCTTTTCCTAATTCACTTGTAATGCGCATGCCATAAGGCTCACCGTACATCAACACAATACGGCGATGCACATTTGGCAAGCCAATACCTCTTCTTTCCTTGCCTTCCGGCAAAGGATAGTTTCGGTTAAGGCCCGAATGCTGCAGCATCGTCTGCAGCTCTTTCAAGGCGCCTTCCTCTATACCAACTCCATTATCTTCAATGACAATCCGCAGCTCATTGGCTTCCTCATCCGCCACCGTGTACACCCGCAGAAGTCCAGGACGGTCAAGCGGTTCAAGACCACTCTTCACCGCATTCTCAATAACAGGCTGAATCGTCATCTTTGGAACAATGGCATCAAGCCATATATTGTCTACCTGAATCTCCGTGCTGACGCGGCCAATAAGACGATTCTCAATAATCGTCATGTAATGACGCATTTGCTCAAGCTCCTGGCGGAGTGTTGTCTTCGAGGCTTCTTCCCAGTCACTACTATATCGGAACATATGCGACAATGATAAAATAACCCTGCCCAGCCGATCATTCTCACGCTCGTCCAGCATCCAATAAATCATATCCAGCGTGTTGTACAGGAAATGCGGGTTCACCTGAGATTGGAGCGCCTGCAGCTCTGCGTTCTTTTCACTTATAGAGGAGAGGGTTATGCGTTCAATCAGCTCATCCATTCGTAATACCATTCGATTAAAGGAAGATACCAGGCTGTTGATCTCCTCGAATGACTTGACGTCCACCGAACCTCTAAAGTTACCCAGCTCCACCTGCTTCATCTCTCTGATCAAGAGCTTCAGCGGAGAGGATATATTCCGCGAGATCAAGGTTGCCAGCATAATCGATAACAAGATAACCGCGATAATGACAGCAAGCAGATACAATCTAGTCTGCACTAATTCTTCGCTTATGTCTGCTTTCGGCGTCAGTCCAAATACCGTCCATTCCGCTACAGCAGTTTTTGCAGCAACAATTAATTCATTGCTCTTATTATCAACAACGATCTCATTGCCTTTTGGTCTAGGCAGCCCATTAAAAGAAGGAACCACCTGCGGCTCTCCACTATTTGGCTCCATCGACAGATCGTCCTGATTTTTATCCGTCGATGCGATCACGTCATTGTTCTTATCAACAATAAATACCCGGCTGTTCGGACTGATCGAAGCATTAGATAAGGCGGATAGAATCGGATTTGGATCCGACTCAATTAAGACAATACCAACTGGCTTATAATTGTTAAGATCATATAGCTGACGTCCAAATACAAATACAGGCTCTGGCAGCATACTGTTAATAACCGAGCCCTTCGTCAAGCCAAGCCATACCATCTCGCCCCTTGAATTTTTAAGCTTGCTATACCAATCAGCAGACGTGTAATCCTGATTGACCAGGCCTGCGAAGCGCCGTTCATAATTGTACAGCTTGCCACCGTTGGTCATGACATGGATGCCTACAATATCATCTCGCGAAAAGTATGCGGCTCCAATAATATTCGTAATCGCCCGTTCATTCATGACACTGACGCTTATATTCTTCTCATTGTCTGCTTCCTTGAGCAGTCTGGTCAATTCATAGTTACTGTTAAGCGATTTGGTCACGCTGTCATATCCCTCAAGAAGCAGATCAAATAACCCTACCGTTTGGGAGACGTTCTTTTCCGCAAGATCACTGATTTTCGAATGGATGATCTGGGTTGTTTTCTGATAATAGAGGAAGCTGACCAAGATAAGCAGCGTCATCATCGATGAAAACAGCAATAAAAACAAGCGATTCTGTATAGAATGCATACCACGATAACGTGCCAACGTTAATCCTCCTAAAAAGAATTATCACAAACAGGGCCATATTTCGGCCGTGTGTGATGATTCTTACTTCGTAAGCATAAAATTTTCTTGATTTTTGCTCATTCCCTCATTGTAACACATGGCGAAACGGTTGCGCTGACCTTTGGCCGCACAACCGTTTCGTATAGCAAAATTTTATAATTCCTTAAAATTCAAAAAAGCGGGAAGGGGATTAACCCTTCACCGCGCCTGCTACCATACCTTTTGTAATTTTGTCTGCCAAGAGGAAGTAAATCACGATAACCGGCAGGGCACCAAGGACAAGGAATGCACCGATCGCACCGTAGTTTACCGAGTATTGGCTGACGAAGCTGTATACACCAAACGGCAATGTTTTCAAACGTTCTGTCGAGATAAATGTAGCTGCCAGGATGTACTCGTTCCAGATGTTAATGAAGGTCAGAATACATACGGTCATCATCGGCGGAACCGATACCGGCAGGATGATGTTCCAGAAGATCCGGAAGACACCTGCTCCGTCCACGATTGCCGATTCTTCAATCTCATTAGGAATCGACTTCATAAATCCGCTTAGAATAAATACGGCAATTGGCGTCTGGAATGCGATGTAAGGCAGAATGAGCGACCAATGCGTATTCAGAATATGCATGTTCTTGAAGATAATCATCAGCGGCAGCAGTGTCGCCTGCATCGGGATCATCATCCCGATCAGGAAGATAACCATTACCGTCTGACCGTATTTCCACTTGAAGCGGCTGATGGCAAATGATACAAGCGAGCTGAGGAACAAAACGCCAACCATTGTAATCAATGTAACTTTCAAGCTGTTAAGCAGATATTTAACGTAATTGCCCGACTCCATCGCAGAACTATAATTGCTCCATTGTGGAACATGCGGCAGAGCGAAAAATTGGCCGGACAAAATTTCTTCGTTATTCTTTAACGAGTATATAGCCAGCCACAAGAGCGGATACAATTGGGTGACGATCAGAATTGACAGAAGGATCCACATCAATGTTTTCCCGATCGAAAACTTTCTTTGTGGCTTAATTCTTGGCAACACTGCAGTAGTTGTACTTTGGCTCATGGTCGTATCCCTCCTTCATTACGTGTATTTCCGTTCCAGACGGTTGAATCCATAGTTGATAACCACTGTTGCGACAAGGCAGACTACAACCAGAATGGCTGCAATGGCACTTCCGTATCCATATTTCATCGACAAGATTGACATTCTGTACATATGTGTCGCGATAACGTCTGTTGCGTTACCAGGACCGCCGCCTGTCATAACCATAATCATGTCGAACGATTGAAGCGAGCCGATAAAGGCAAGAACAATCGAGATTTTGAAGATCGGAATGTTCATTGGCAATGTAATATGCCAGTCAGCTTTCAAGCCTTCAGCGCCATCAATTTTGGCTGCTTCATAAATATCCGACGGAATGTTCTGAATACCCGTAAACTGAATGAGAGTGTGATAACCAAGGTATTGCCACAAAGCAACGAAGTACAAGCTGTACATCGCGATATCTGGATCTGTCAACCACTGCTGCGACAAGCTGTGAAGGCCTACCCAGTCAAGTACCTGGTTAAGCATCCCGCCCATGGACGCAGGGTTGTAGATTGTTTTCCAAAGTTGTCCGATAATAACAACCGACAGAATTACCGGCATAAAATAGCTGGATACAAGGAAATTCGGCTTCTTGACGAAGCGGCTAAGTAAGATTGCGACAAACAAAGCGATTGGAATTTCAAGCATAGAGAATACAGCAAACATTAACGTATGGCGTACAGCTGGCCAAAATACAGCATCATGGAATAACAATTTGTTGAAGTTCTCAAGACCAATAAATTTTGATTCGCCGATCCCGTTCCATTCAAGTGTGCTGGTATACAAGGAAACGATGATTGGAACAAATACCAGACAGACATAAAGTATCAAACACGGCAGCACGAACAGCGCTATCGTTAACTTCGAAACCTTCAGTACGTTCATCTCGTGTGCCCTCCTATCTTTTAGCTATTTTTTTAACATCAGTACAAAAGGGGTTCCTGGGAAAGAACCCCTTTCGCACCGTGCGCAGCTTTTTATAGTTTCATCTGTTGTTTAAAGCTTATTTATTGCTTTCGAAAGCCGATTGATGCTCTTTTGCAACTTCAGCCGAATCTTTCTTCTGAACGAAGATGTTTTGGATAGCAGTCAAGTGGCCTTGGGAAGTACCAGGGTTCATTGTGTTATCGAACGACAGGTCGCCGCCTTTAACTTCTTTGAACAGATCCAGTACACTGATCGCCATGTCGGAGTAGCCAGCAGTTTTGAAGTCGCCGTCAACTTTTTGAGCGATACCTACAGCGCCTTTAACAGCAAATGCTTCTTTAGGGAAGTTCAGCATGAAGTAGTTCAGGAAATCTTTTGTTTCTTGCAGGTGTTTGCTGTCTGCAGAGATCGCGAATGCGGAACCTGGAGCAAGCATGAATTGGTTAGGGTCGCCTTTGCCGTTAACTGTAGGGAATTTGAATACGCCTACTTTATCCTTCAGAGCTTCAGATGTTTCGATACCGCCAGTTGCCCACGAACCCATGTAGTACATTGCAGCTTTACCCGTTTTGAAGATGTTCTCACCAGCGTTATAGTCGAACGATGTAACGCCTTCTTGGAACGCGCCTGCTTGAATCAGGTTTTGCATAGCGTCAACTGCTTCAACGAATGCTGGATCTTCGAATGTTTTCTTACCAGCGACAACATCAGACAGGAAGCCAGGGCCGCTGTTTGTGCGAAGCAGGATGTTCATGAACAGGAACGAACCCGTCCAAGTATCTTTTTCACCGATTGCCATTGGCTGGATGCCTTTTGCTTTCAATGTTTTAACGTCTTCGATCATTTCTTCGAATGTTTCAGGTGTTTTTGTAATGCCTGCTTGTTGGAACAGATCTTTATTGTAGTAAACAACGCCGATGTTGTTGCCGTCTGGCAATGCATACAGGTTGTTATCGAATGTGTAGAAGTCAAGAACGCCATCTTGGAATGTATCTTTCAGGCCGTTTTGCGCAACCATGTCGTTCAGTGGTGCAAACAGTTTTGCATCAACGTACGGCTGCATTTGAGCTGCTGGGTTAACAACAGTGATGTCTGGTACTTCTTTAGAAGCTGCTTGTGTTTTCAGCTTTTGTTTTTGTTGGTCTGTATTCAAGGAGTCCAATTCGACCTTAACGTTTGGATGTTCAGTTTCGTATTGTTTTACGATTTTGGCCATCATTTGATTTTTAGGATCAGTTGGATCTGGATAAATGTTTTGGAATGTAATTGTCACTTTCTCGTTGCTTGCTGGTTTCTCTGTAGCAGCGTTAGTTGCACCTGCGTTATTGGAAGGAGCATTGCTTTCTTTGTTGCCGTTGTTATTGCTGTTCGATCCGCAAGCTGTCAAGCTAATCGCCAAGGAACCTGCAAGAACAAGACCTAGAACACTCTTCATATTCATTTTAGCCATTTGTTTATCCCCCTTGTTTGTTATATTCTTATTATCTTGAAATCTGCAAACCCTTACAATGTGTGAACTTAGGATATCAGGTGTGTTTTCTTTAGGTCTTGAGATTCTCCCCTTAAATCTCCCCCAGATCGAAACCTGTCGAATGATATGGCTGAATACCATTATTATTAGTTTCACCTAGAATGGAATATCCCCAGCAGCAGGGATTGCCAATGAAAAAGAGCCGCACTCCCCAGGTCCAATTGACCATAGGAATGCGGCTCTTTTGTCCTAAGCCGTAATCTTATACTGCTTCCTTAACTTGCTCCAATGCAGCTTCATGCCTTTCATCTTGCAGTATTCCTTCAGCGGAATCATGATACCGTCTGGACCTTTGAACGGCTGTTCCTTAAACGAAGCTTCCTGACCATCTACATGAACGGTAACTGCTGCATGATCCAGTGTCAGTGCCTTCAGCTTTTCCATCAGCTGCTTCGTTGACTCTCCCGCTCTGGAACCATTCACTCTGAAGCCGTTCGTCTGCCCTCGTTCATTAATCCCTTCCTTGACCGTAAAGGATAAGGTAATGCCAACCTCCTTCAATATATCCAGCACTTCTGCATTATAGGCTCCATATGGAAAAGCGATGATACTTCGCTTGTTTCCAAGCTCTGCTTTCAGACTTTGCTCAGCTTTCTCCAAGTCGGTCTTTACGCGTGTATGGTATTCCTCATCTGTCTCGACACGATTCTCTTTCTTCAAATATTGATGCCGTGTGAGCACTGGCTTCGATAATCCGTCAGCACGCATCACACCATATTTGTGGCTGTCGTATGTATGATTATAGAAGGACATGCCGGACTTCTGCATTTCCCGCATTTGGTCCCATGTCATTTTAGGCCGGCCTTTCTTCGAAGGACTGTCCGCACCGGATACGATGACGAAATTCACAGCAGGATAACCAAATTCTTTCAGTATCGGATAGGCTTCCTTATAAAAGCTCTCATAACCGTCGTCAAATGTCAGCAGCACGGCATTGTCCGGAACATTACCCTTGTTGTCGATAAAATCAGCATATTGATCAATGGAGATGATGTGGAACCCGTCCGATTTCAGCTGCGCCATCTGCTCCTTGAATGAATCAATGGAAATCGCTGATTCTGCTCCCGTTGGATCTGGAGTCACCGATACATCGTGATACATTAATACAGCAACTTTGTCTGAGAAATACACTCCGCTGCTTTGTTTATCTTTAAGTGTCCACTCCAACTTAGATTGAAAGGTTGATTCTAGGAATGAGGCCGGTACCATAGGTTCGCCATTGACCACATCCACAGCGGGAGGCTGCTTCACCTTTTCGCCGTTGACGTAAAAGCTGACCGTCTTCGCATCTGCCGGAATGGAACATGCGGCAATCAGCCATAGGCTCATCATTAATAGAATAGGTTTCATCCAATTGGCAACACTAGTCCGAATCATCTTCTTACTTCCTCCTAAATAAAAAACCATTTGATTGTTACAGTTTTTACAGATACTGGACGTCGATAGGCAAAAAAAATATCCTGCAAGGATTGCTGTTCTCTAATTCTAAACGCAGCTCGTTACTGGAAAGTTGCGGAATTATGATAAAATTTTAATGCGTATTCTATTATATATGGAGAGTGAAGAAATGAACATTGCTATTTTCGGAGGGACAGGCCGGGTCGGGAGACTGATTATAGAGCGTGCTCTTCAGGAGGGGCATACCGTTACCGCCCTCGTAAGAACACCAGATAAATTAAGAGATTTGGCCGGCAGCAGCTTACAAATAGTAGAAGGAAATGTGCTCGACAGCGACGCCATATTTCAGACGCTCCAAGGCTCTGATGCGGTCATTAGTAGCTTAAGCACGGATGGCGGAACAACGCTGTCGGAGAGCATCCCCCTTATTCTCGAAACGATGATTAAACTTGAGATCAAACGAATCGTGGCGATTGGAACAGCGGGGGTGCTGAACAGCCGAACGGAGCCTGGCCTGCTCCGCTATCAATCCAGTGAATCACGAAGAACACTCACGAGAGCTGCGGAAGAGCATCATAATGTATGGCGTCTATTAGAGGGGTCTGTGCTCGATTGGACATTGGTCTGCCCTACTTATTTGCCGGACGGACCATCCGAAGGCAGTTACCGGGTAGAGACAGACTATTTACCAGAGGATGGAAAGAGAATTACGACAGGTGATACCGCCGCATTCGCCTATTCGCAGCTAAGCAGCGACCAATATTTAAGGTCTCGTGTTGGCATCGCTTATTAAACGGGAAAAATGTGAAAAGCCAAGGCATGCAAACGTTATGCATACCTTGGCTTTTCAGATTAGGAAATATTAATGTTGGCCAAGCAACGTCTGGATCTCGTTGTCAATCTTCTCCGGCGTAACATTGGGACCAAACCGTTTAACGACTTTTCCTTCTTTATCCACAAGGAATTTCGTGAAATTCCACTTGATTCGCTTCGAGCCAAGTACCCCGCGTGCATCCTTCTTAAGCTTCTGGAACAACGGATGCGCGGTATCGCCATTCACATCAATCTTCTCATACAGCGGGAAATTAACGCCGAAATTCAGCTCGCAGGACTCTGCGATCTCCGCATTATCCTCCAGCTCCTGGTTCATAAACTGACCACTCGGGAAGCCTAGTACAGCAAAGCCCTGTTCCTTGTAATGATCATGCAGCTTCTGCAATCCTTTGAACTGTGGGGCAAATCCACACTTGGTCGCGGTATTCACAATCAGCAGCACTTGGCCTTTGTAAGGCGCAAGCGTTTGTTTCTCACCTTTGATCGTCTTCAGCTCGATATCATATAAGGACATTTCGGAACATCCCCTTCGAATAAATTGTTATTAATTAAATTGTATAAAATATAGTTGTAGTTGTCAAAGGCCATTTTCTTTCTTTTGACACGTTATAAGCGCGGTGCTACAATACAATCACCCAATTAATTGCATACAATTTATATAGATCTATACCGATCGAAAAGGAGGATTCGACAAGCTGTGAACAGCGACGAACTGCTGAAGCTCGACAATCAGATCTGCTTTGCCTTTTATGCCTGCTCGCGGGAAATTACGAAGCTGTACCGCCCGATTCTTGCCGAGCTTGGCCTCACCTACACGCAATATATTACACTTCTTGCTCTATGGGAGCAGGATAATGTCTCGGTAAAGGAGCTTGGTGCCAAGCTGCTGCTTGATTCCGGCACACTTACTCCCCTGCTGAAGAAGCTGGAGTCTATGGGACTGCTGACAAGAGCCCGTGACAAGTCCGATGAACGGCACTTAATTGTTCGTTTGACGGAGAAGGGTCAGGAACTCCGCAAACAGGCCGAATGCGTTCCAGGCCGGTTGTATGAAGGAACCGATATTGAACCGGAGGAGCTCATCTCTCTCCGTAAACAAGTGCAATCACTAATGAACAAGATTAACGAAGCTACTTAATAGCTCTAGAAGCAGGTTGTCTGTCACGTACAGGCAGCCTGTTTTTTTTTTGCGTTGCGGCCCATTGACTCTTGCTGTTCATTCTTGTATAGTTGGTTACACGAGTAATCAACCAGTTAGGTTGTGAGAGGTGATGTTAACGTTATGACTCTAATCATCGATGACAGCCGTCCCATCTTCGTACAAATTGCCGAACGAATTGAAGACGACATCATCCAAGGACGACTGCCTGAAGAATCGCAAGTGCCTTCAAAGAACGAGTTCGCCTCCTTTTATCAGATTAACCCTGCAACTGCCGCGAAAGGCGTTAACCTGCTGGTGGACGAAGGAATCCTGTATAAGAAAAGAGGGATTGGAATGTTTGTAGCCACAGGCGCCCGCGCCGTGCTGGTCGAGAAGCGCAAAGAGCAGTTTTTTGAGCAATACGTAGTGACGATGTTACGGGAAGCAGAGAAGCTGGGAATTTCAGCAGATCAATTAACAGATATGATTCGGAGAGGGGATGCCAAATGACAAACCATGTTGTAGAAGTGAAGCAGTTAACCAAGTCCTATGGAAAAATGACGGCAGTGAACGAAGTTTCGTTCACACTTGAGCCGGATAAGATTTACGGGTTGCTCGGAAGAAACGGCGCCGGCAAAACAACAATCATGCATATGATTACGGCCCAGTTGTTCGCAACAAGCGGCGAGCTGAAAGTGTTCGGAGAAGAGCCTTATGAGAACGCAAAGGTGCTCAGTCAGATCTGCTTCATCAAAGAGAGCCTGAAATACCCGGATAACTATATGGTCAAAGATGTGCTTGAGCTGTCCGCTTCCCTCTTTCCGAATTGGGATAAAGAATATGCGAACTCGCTGGTACAGGACTTTCAGCTGCCTCTGAAACGCAGAATGAAGAAGCTGTCCCGCGGCATGCATTCCTCTGTGGGCATTATCGTCGGGCTTGCCAGCCGAGCGCCACTTACCATTTTTGACGAGCCTTATCTTGGTTTGGACGCCGTTAACAGAGCACTGTTCTATGACCGGCTGATTGAAGACTATTCCGAATATCCGCGTACGATTGTATTGTCTACCCATCTCATTGATGAAGTAAGCCGAATGCTGGAGCATATTATCGTCATCGAAGGCGGGAAGATTCTAATTAATGAAGATGCTGAAGAATTGCGCGGATCAGCCTATACGGTAGCTGGTACAGCAAGTGCAGTGGAAAGCTTCATTCAAGGGAAAAAGGTCATTTCCCGTGAGCCATTTGGCGCTCTGCTGACAGCAGGAGTGTTCGAGAGGCTGACCGATACTGACCGGAAAAAGGCAGCAGCTCTTGGGCTGCAAATCGCTTCCGTATCCCTGCAACAGCTGGTCGTCCAGCTGACGAATAAGAAACTTGAGACCAAAGGGGGCTCCCGATCATGAATCGAATCTCGAATGTGATGAAGCTTCATAACCGTGACAAACATGCCTGGATGACTGTCCCTGCCGGCATTCTTGCATCCAGCTTTATCGTAAATCTGATTATCGGATATGGAAGCGGAGTTGCGATTTATACCGGCGGCTTATCGTCGATCTTCATCTATATGTTAGTCCTTGGTATTATCGTCATGCCGCAGACCTTTCCGTTTGCCATCAGCTTCAGCGTCCGGAGAACCGATTATTTTATCGGCACCGTCTTGAATGCCCTGCTCTCTAGCCTAGTCTGGACACTGGCTCTCCTATTGTTATCAAGCATTGAGGAAGCAACCAACTACTGGGGTGTGCAGCTACATTTCTTCAGCCTTCCATTCTTATCTGACGGCAATATCGCTCAGGAGTTTCTAACCGATTTCCTGCTTCTTCTGACTCTGTTCTTGTCGGGCTTAGTGATCGGAAGTATTTTCCGAAAATTCAGAGCAATCGGATTGTTTATCACCAGTTTAGCCGCGATGGTCGTGACGACTCTTCTTGTTGTTCTTTCCACACTTAACGACTGGTGGGAACCGATCTGGAATTGGCTGAAGGATACTACGGCATTTGAGCTTTCGTTATGGTTTCTGCCGATTGCCCTATGCTTCGCCATCATTTCTTACCTGCTGATCCGCAGATCAACGGTATAATCTTTTAAATAGAAAAAAAATCATCCCCCTTACTCAGACATCCTGTGTCATCGGCTATTGCTGTTGAATACAACGGTAATACAATGCTGCCGGAATGACAGATGCCTGTTAAGGGGGATTTTTTATGGATTTGCGGAGCTTGATGAGCCTTGATGACTATGAGCGCCTGGAGGTCATCCAGGATGTACAGAGCGGACTAACTGCTATAATCGCAATTCATAATACAAAGCTTGGCCCCGCACTTGGGGGCTGCAGAATGTGGAACTACCCGACCGTCGAGGATGCTGTTAAAGATGCCGTTCGCCTAGCGCGAGGGATGACCTATAAATCAGCCATGGCGGAGCTGCCCTTCGGCGGCGGCAAAGCCGTTATTATCGGAGATCCGGCGAAGCATAAAAATGAACGGTTATTCCGCGCTCTTGGGCGGTTTATCGATCGGCTGCAAGGCGAGTATGTGACCGGGATGGATGTGGGCACAACATCCACTGATATGGATTGGGTTGCGAAGGAGACTCGGCATGTGACCGATGTATCCGGCTCGCTTGGAGCTTATGGTACCTTCACAGCGGACATGACAGCTTATGGTGTATTTCTGGGGATGAAAGCCTCGCTCAAGAAGATAGACGGTTCAGAAAGCTTGTCCGGTAAAGTAGTCGCGGTTCAAGGGCTAGGAAAAGTTGGTATGTTCCTCTGCCGTTATCTGGCCCATGCGGGAGCAAAGCTGGTGGTATCGGACTTAAATGAGGAGCTTGTCCAGAAGGCGGTCCAGCAATACGGGGCACGGGCAGTAAGTGTTCAGCAGATTACGCAGGAGCTTTGTGATATTTACTCCCCTTGCGCACTTGGGGGCATCATTAACGATAAAACGATCCCTGGTTTCCAGTGCAAAATTATTGCCGGAGCGGCAAATAACCAGCTGGCGGAAGATCGGCATGGTGAGGAACTGCACAGGCGGGGCATTTTCTATGCGCCGGACTACGTGCTGAACGCTGGCGGCATCATCGTCACCGCGGCTGAGCTTAATAACAACTCCCCATCCTACGCTCGAAGCTGCGTCGAACGGATCTACGGTACGGTTGTGAAAGTGTTCGACTACGCCGATCAACATGCCATGTCCAATGCCATGGCTGCGAACCATCTGACCGAGCAGCTGCTCAGCGTGTAAGCGGCGTAAAGCGCGTCATTGAATAACGCCAAAAGGCTGCTCCTCTGGTCGATACGACCAACAGGAGCAGCCTTTTGGCGTTAAGGCCAGCATTCGATTTCTTCCTTTCTCTCCTTTATAATGATTGCATAGGCAAGTTATTGTGAAGGGAGCTGGATCTAAATGAAAGAAGAAATTATTAAACGACTGACCTCTTATGTCATCGTAGATACCCAATCCAATGAGGAGAGCGACACCTGCCCCTCAACGCCAGGTCAGCTTACCCTTGCGAACCAGCTCGTTGATGAGCTGAAAGCCATCGGGATGGAAGACGTAACAATGGATCCGAATGGTTATTTAATGGCAACTTTGCCTGCAAACTCAGATAAACAGGTTCCGACGATCGGATTCCTCGCCCATGTAGATACAGCTACTGATTTCACCGGTAAAAATGTAAAGCCGCAGCTCGTCGATTACGAAGGCGGCGACATTACGCTGAATGAATCGCTTGGCGTGGTTTTGTCAACGAAGGACTTCCCTGAGCTGAGCCAATACAAAGGCCATACGCTCATGACCACAGACGGCACAACACTGCTTGGCGCCGACAATAAAGCTGGTATTGCCGAGATCATGACGGCTATGGCTTTCCTAATTGCAAATCCGGACATCAAGCATGGCAAAATCCGCGTAGCGTTCACGCCGGACGAAGAGATCGGCCGTGGCCCTCACCGCTTCGATGTAGAAGCCTTCGGCGCGAAATACGCCTACACCGTTGACGGCGGCCCGCTTGGTGAGCTGGAATATGAAAGCTTTAACGCGGCAGCAGCCAAGATCACAGTTAACGGCACGAATGTGCATCCCGGTACAGCCAAAGGTAAAATGGTCAACTCGATGAAAATCGCTATGGACCTGAACAGCCGTCTCCCAATAAATGAAGCGCCTGAGCATACGGAAGGCTACGAAGGCTTCTACCATCTGAACACACTGCAAGGTGATGTTGAGCAGACGAAGATGTCCTACATCATCCGTGACCACGACCGTGAAAAGTTCGAAGCGCGTAAGGCAAATATCTCAGCGATCGTCGAGGAACTGAAAGCCATTCATGGCCCGAATAGCATCGTTCTTGAGCTGAAGGATCAGTACTACAATATGCGTGACAAAATCGAGCCGGTCTTCCAGATTGTCGAAATCGCCCGCGACGCGATGGAGAGCTTGGATATCAAACCAATCATTAAGCCGATCCGCGGCGGTACAGATGGTTCGCAGTTATCCTATATGGGACTGCCTACTCCGAATATTTTTACCGGCGGCGAGAATTACCACGGCAAATTCGAGTATGTGTCTGTCGATAACATGGTCAAATCGGTTCAGGTTATCGTTGAGATTATTAAACGGTTCGAACAGCAAGGTGAGTAATTACGAGGGTCTTTCTACTTCGAACAGCTCGCCAAGCTTCGCATAAGATGCACCTGCCAGCCGGCTGACCGGCTGGAGTGCAGCCGCATCAATATGATTCCGTTCATCACAAATGGATTCATCGAGATGATAGCTGACGACACGGCCGATCAGTAGGTCACAGGCAGGTGCTTCAGCCGTACCTCCGAGCGGGATTACCTGCTCCAGAATGCATTCCATCCGCACTTTGGCTTCTGCAATACCTGGAACCGAGATGTGTTCACTAGAAACCGCAGTAAGTCCTGCAAGAGCAACCTCGCTCTCTTCCGGCGGCAGGCTAGCCGCCGTGACATTGAGCTGCTGTACATAGGCTTCATCTGCAATGTGGACGACAAATTGTCCACGTGCGACTGCATGACGAGAGGTATCCTTCGGGATACCTTTTTTGCGCTGCACAGAAACAGAGATCAGCGGCGGGTCAGCCGTAATGATATTGAAATAACTAAACGGGGCTGCGTTAAGTACGCCATCCTCCGATAATGTCGTGACCAAGGCAATAGGCCTTGGAATTATCGTGCCTGTAAGCAGCTTGTAATTATCCCGCTCACTTATTCCTTCTGCATCAATACGAATCATGTTTCCGCCACCTCTCTCTTATTGAAACTGCTCTTTATACCAAGCTGCAGCTGCTGCTACCTCGGTGCGTGTAAGCTGATGACCGAACTGCTCCCAATGAACGGCAACAGATGCACCGGCACCGCTCAACAGCCCTTCAAGCTCTTTCGACTCCTCTGCCGAACAGATTGGATCATTAACACCTGCCCCAATAAATACAGGTACTCCGGATAGATCCGGCAGCTCTAGGCCGCGAATCGGAACCATCGGATGATGAAGAATGGCACCACGAAGCGAGTCTTTATAGTGGAAGAGCAGACTGCCTGCAATATTCGCTCCGTTGGAATATCCGATAGCTACCAGATTGTGCCGGTCAAATCCGTACTCTGCTGCAGCCTCATCTAGAAAATCATTTAATTCCTTTGTCCGGAAAACCAGATCCTCCAGATCAAATACCCCTTCCGCAAGGCGGCGGAAATACCGCGCCATGCCATTTTCCGATACATTGCCTCGAATACTGAGGACGGAAGATTCCGGTGAAAAGCCTGCTGCAAGTGGCAGCAAATCATTCTCGGTTCCGCCTGTGCCATGGAAGAGAACGAGGACCGGCGCTGCCGGATTCGTTCCTTGTTTGAATAAATGTTTCATTTTATACCCCTCCATTATCTTAGTTATTATTAACGATCCAGTTCCATTACCCGTACATCAAACGGTGTGAGCAGCTGTTGAATGCTTTCACGATGTTGTTCGTACCATGCTGGCAGCATCAATTTCTCACCAAGATGCTCGACTTCTTCGTCACGTGCAAAGCCTGGAGGATCAGTCGCTATCTCGAATAGGATGCCGCCTTGCTCACGGAAGTAGATCGCGTTGAAGTATTGACGGTCCACAATCGGAGTTGGCTGGAAGCCATTCTCTGCTACATGCTGCTGCCAAGCCACATGCTCAGCATCGTCTTTTGCTCTCCATGCGATATGGTGGACGGTACCGTGGCCGCCATGACCAGCCGCCATTGGTTCAGTATTCACATCGATAATATTGCCCAGTTCACCAAACGATTGGAAACGAGCTAAGCCATTCTCCTCATCGACTTTCGACAGACCCATTACATGCTCGAGCAATTGTGCAGTTGCAGCTGGATTCGTGCTGTACAGAATCGCGCCGCCAAATCCTTTAATCGCATTATCAGCGGATACACCGCCAAACGTCCATGTGCTTCTTGGACCATCTTCACGCGCCACCAGCTCAACAAGCAAGCCATCCGGATCAGCAAATTGCAGGTACTGCTCGCCAAACCGCGAGGTTTCCTGGAACTCGATCGAGAATTTCACCAGGCGCTCTCTCCAGAAGCCAAGCGTACCTTCCGGTACAACATAAGTGGTGTAGCCAACTTGACCGCCGCCAACTACGCCTTTACGAGAGTTTTCCCAAGGGAAGAAAGTAATAATGGTGCCAGGGCTGCCGACTTCATCGCCGAAGTACAGATGGTACACTTCCGGTGCGTCGAAGTTGATTGTTTTTTTCACAAGTCTCAAACCAAGTACCCCTGCGTAAAAGTCAGTTGTTACCTGAGGGTTTTTCACAAATGCTGTAATATGATGAATCCCTGCTGTACGTTGGTTGTTTGTCATAAATTCCACTCTCCTAATAGTAGTTTTTAAGTTTTTAAGTTTTTAAGTTTTTAAGAATCTTTAATTTAAGATATATGGCATAACATGCTGTATGATAATTACGACCATCATCATTCCTACTTGAAGGTCGTCTGTGCAAACTTGCCTAACTTCTTAAGAAGCGCACTTGCTGCCTGCTTCTCTTCAACTGTCAGCCCTCCAACCGCCTGATCAATGATGAGGGTATGCTGAGGGAAAACTTCTTCGATAAACTGTGTGCCCACGTCCGTCACTTCGGCGTATATGAGCCGTCGATCCTCTGTTGAAGCTCTGCGACAGACAAAACCTTTCTTCTCCAGCTTATCAATCACATAAGTAATGTTGCCGCTGCTCATCAATACCTTCTCGCCAATCTGCTGTAATGGCTGCGGACCTTTATGATAGAGCAGTTCGAGTACCCCGAATTCGGTCCGGTTAAGGCCATGCTTGCGGATATCACGATCAGCATGAGCATTTACCCATTGGCTTGCTCTGGCAAGCGCGATGTAAAGATCAAGTGATTCATCTTTTTCTTTTTCCATTGTGCCGCCTCGCTTTCGTTTATCTTAATTTAAAGATACTTTATTTAAAGCTAAATGTAAAGGGGTATTTGAAAAAAAATTGAGGGGCTGTCCAACTCGTGGACAACCCCCTATTATGACATTCCGTAAGCAGTTGCTTAACGGAGATTAGGTGCCGAATTTTCGCCTGGTGCTTTGTTTGGCGCTGGATTCGCTGATTTAGGTGCAGCGTTTGGCGCCTGGTTGTTCGGCGCAATGTTGTTGCCACCGCCTCCATTGCCGCCTGTACCGCCGCCGCCAATACCTTTGCCGCCTTTACCGTTTTCTTGCATTTGGCTGCCACCGCCGCCAAAGCCTTTACCGCCTTTACCGCCTTCTTGCATTTGGCCGCCACCGCCGCCGCCAAAGCCTTTACCGCCTTTACCGCCTTCTTGCATTTGGCCGCCACCGCCGCCGCCGAAGCCTTTGCCGCCGCCAGCTCCGCCGCCGCCGAATCCGCCGCCACCAGCTCCGCCGCCTGCGCCGCCACCAGCACCGCCGCCTGCACCGCCACCAACACCGCCGCCTGCACCGCCACCAGCTCCGCCGCCTGCACCGCCACCAGCTCCGCCGCCTGCGCCACCACCAGCTCCGCCGCCTGCGCCACCACCAGCACCGCCGCCTGCGCCGCCACCAGCTCCGCCGCCTGCGCCGCCACCAGCTCCGCCGCCTGCGCCGCCACCAGCTCCGCCGCCTGCGCCACCACCTGCGCCACCGCCAGCTCCGCCGCCTTTGCCTACGCCAAGCCCTTTCACTTTACCTGTGCCTTTGGCGCTTACTTTCTTGCCATATTTAGCAGTGCTGTAAGAGTAAGTAATGGACTGGAATGTTTTCGCATCTACTGACCCTGTCGCTTTAAGGCCATGCGTTTTTTGATAATGCTTGACCCCTCTTACCGTTGTCGCATCATAATAGCCGTTTATTTTGCCGGAATAGCTGCCTACTGATTTCAGCATCCCTTGAATAACATAGATATCCGGCCCTTTGGCTCCTTTGCCGACAGCTAGACTTGTGCCAGCCCCGCTAAACATTAATGCCGCAGACAATACGACCGCGCCAATGATTTTGCCTGCTTTACTAGGCTTCCCAGTGCTCTCACGGGAAGACAACAACCAGTCCCATTTCATTTCCAAAGACACCTTCCTGTTCGTGTTGAATTGTTTTTCCACGCCTTACTATTCCCCATTTTCGAATTTCATACGGCACTATATTCGATTAAAAAATTAAAGAGTTTATCGTGAAAATTAAACATGTTGCTCCCTTCCCGATTCATCGCCCAAACCCTTGTTATATAATAGTCCCACTCTAATAACATCTATTAAACCGGGGGTCTTAGCATGTTGAACGAAAAGGCTATCGCATTTCGTTATCTCGAAGGCCATTTCCCGCTTGCCTATAAGGGCGTGGCGGCAGATATTTACGTTTCTCAAGACGACTATGAAGGAGTAGTTCGGGCAGCGAAGGATCTGCAGCAGGATATTAATAAGGTCGCACAAACCAAGCCGCAGCTGATTCACCAAGCAGAAGTGCTGACGAACAACTCCGTTATCATCGGTACAATCGGCAAAAGTGGACTGGTCGACAAGCTGATTGAGGGTGGCAAGCTGGATGCTTCCGAGCTTAGCGGCAAATGGGAGTCTTTTGTTCTGCAAACGGTTACGAACCCTCTCCCAGGCATTGCTGAAGCGCTCGTTATCGCTGGCAGCGACAAACGTGGCACCATCTACGGCATCTATGAGATATCCGAGCAAATTGGCGTTTCACCGTGGCATTACTGGGCGGATGTCCCTGTTCGCAACCATTCGGAGCTCATGTTCCGCAATGGGATCTACAAGCAAGGTGAGCCATCCGTTAGGTATCGCGGCATTTTTTTAAATGATGAAGGCCCTTCGCTTATGGCATGGGTACGAGAGAACTTTGGCGACTTTAAACATAACTTCTATGAGCATGTGTTCGAGCTCTTGCTGCGTCTGAAAGCAAACTATTTATGGCCGGCCATGTGGGATAATACCTTTTATGAGGATGATGAACTGAACCCTGCTGTAGCCGATATGTACGGCATTGTGATCAGCACCTCGCATCACGAGCCGATGCAGCGTCCGCATGGTGACTGGAAGAAACACAAAGAGGGGCCTTGGGATTACTCCATCAATGAAGAAGTGCTGTACAAGTTCTGGGAAGAAGGTATTCGCAGAAGCGCCAGCTACGAGAATATTATTTCACTTGGTATGCGTGGAGATGGCGATGAAGCCATGGGCGGCCAATTAACCTTCCAGGAGAAAATCGAGCTGCTCCAGCGGATCGTACAAGATCAACGTCATATTATTAGCGAACAGACAAAACGAGAAGCCTCCGATGTCCCGCAGTTGTGGGCTCTCTATAAAGAAGTGCAGGACTATTACGAGAATGGCATGCGTGTGCCGGATGATATCACGCTCTTGTGGTCAGATGATAACCATGGCAATCTGCGGCGGGTGCCAACCGCTGAGGAACGCGTCCGCTCCGGCGGTGCAGGTATCTATTATCACCTCGACTATGTCGGCGGTCCTCGTTCCTACAAATGGGTTAATTCCGTGCCGCTTCAGAAAATTTGGGAACAAATGCACAAGGCTTATGAATATGGCGCAGACCTCATTTGGGTCGTTAATGTCGGCGACCTGAAGCCGGTGGAATGCCAGCTGGAGTTTTTCCTGCGGCTTGGGTGGAATATCAATGATTTCAATAAAGATAATATCGAAGAGTTCAGCGTAAGGTGGGCGGAGCAGCAATTTGGTACTGCCTACGCGAAAGAGACAGCACTCATTATTAACCGTTATTCCAAGTGGAACGGCAGGCTAAAGCCAGAGCTCTTGAATGCCGTACCACTGTTTAGTTCCGTTCATTACAAAGAGGCGGATAACGTCCTGGCTGAAGTACATGAGACAGTTGCACTGGCGGAGCGCATCTACGAAGAGCTGGATGAGTCGCTTAAGGATTCCTTCTTCCAATTGGCCCTCTATCCAGCGAAAGCTTCCGCTCAGGTGCTGGAAATGTATATCCGCGTGGAGAGAAGTAAGTTGTATGCAGCGCAAGGCCGGGCTTCAGCTAATACAGAGGCGCGTCTTGTCAAACAGCTGTTTGAGGCTGATGCCAAGCTGACTTACACCTATAACCATGAGCTGGCAGGCGGCAAATGGAACCATATGATGGATCAGCTTCACATCGGCTACACCTATTGGCAGCAGCCAGAGGAGCATATCCTGCCTGAGACAGGAACGATTACCCTCACCAAAGAAAACTCCGGCATGGGCGTGGCTATTGAAGGCTCGGAGCTGGCTTGGCCGCGGGATCCGCAGCTGCCTCCTCTATTGTTCAGCAATTATATGCGGGAAACCCGTTATATCGATTTGTTCAACCGTGGCTCCGAGGCGTTCACCTTCTCCGCCACAGCGGACGAGCCTTGGATTATGCTAAGCATGACAGAAGGCAGCGTGAACGCTCAAGAGCGGCTATGGATCGATATCGACTGGCCAAAGGTACCTGAGTCCGATAAAATTTGCGGTACGATTACTCTGATCGATATGCTGAACAGAAAAGCCTTCACTGTCATGATCTGCGCATGTAAACCGGCAGCTCCTTCCCGTGAAGCTTTAACTGGTTTTATCGAAACGGATGGCTATATCTCGATTGAAGCGGAGCACTACAGCGCAAATAAGGAAACAGCCGAGGCAAGCTGGCACGTTATCCCGAATTACGGACGGACCTTGTCATCGATGGGTGTCTTCCCTGTAACGGCATCGTCCACACCGGAGCCTACAATCGATAATTCGCCTTGTCTCGAGTATGAAGTATATCTGGTAACACCGGGTGAGCTGAAAGTAGCTGCCTTGATCGCTCCAACAATCGACTTTATTCCAGGTCAGGGCTTACGCCTTGGTGTATCCTTTGATGACGGTCCAGTTCAAGTCGTTAGTGCTATCGGGTTAACCAAAGACGGCAGCTACTCGGAACAGGATTGGGAACAGAGTGTGATTCTCAATATCCGTACAGCAGAATCGAAGCATATCGTGCCTGAAGCTGGTTATCATACGCTCAAAATATGGATGGTCGATCCGATCGTCGTCCTGCAAAAAATCATCATCGACACCGGTGGTGTAAAGCCAAGCTACTTGGGACCTCCGGAAAGCTACCGGGGAAATAAATAAACAAGCGAAGACGAAAAAACCTCTCCAGCTGGAGAGGTTTTTCTGACTTTATCGATCTCTATTACGAGACAAACTTCACATCCGCCACTTTACCGCATTCCACAAAACCAATGCTTTTGTAAACCTTATTGGAATCAGGGTTAGTCAGATCGGCATACAGCATAGGCACTCGATTCTCCTGTACGATTAAGTCACAGCATGCCGCTACTGTCGCACTGGCATAACCCCGCTTACGCAATTCAAGAGGCGTATACACATAGTTAATGCGTGCATGACGCGGAGAGCGATGGGCGATCTGCGCCATCGACACAGGGATCCCCTCTATAATCCATAAATATAAATTACCCGAAGCAATTGCGTTGTTCGCTGCAGGTATTTGGCTGGCTGGATGAACCTTTATTCCGTATGCGCTTTCAGCAAAGCCTGCCATAAATTCAGCTACAAGTGGTACATCCGAAGTCACTGCCTGTCGCAGACTTCCCTCAACATCTGCCGGATACATCACAACCGGACAATAATAAGCTTCCATCCCCATCTTGTTCTCCGGACGCACTCGATAACGGGAGGCGTACAGCTCAGCGAACAGCTTGGCATGCCTTGGTTCAGCCGTAATACCGCGCAGCGTATGGCTCGCGAGCTGTCTTATCAGATCTTGAAGCATAGGGCGCCTTATTTCTTCGGCCAACGAATCATCGACCCATAACCAAGCATTATGGCCTGGAGAACCTGCGAATATGGCGGAACCATCCATATGTCTGAAGCACACCGATTGGCTCATCTCACAAATCCGGTGCAGCAGGTTCATTTTTACTTCATTTGCAATAAAAGACGGAGTCTTAAGCATATGTAGAGCTAATTCTTCAGGCCTCAGCCTCTCCCACATCTCGATTCCCCCCTTTGGCAACAGTATGAGACACTTCTGAAATTTTCACCAGTCTATATTCAACTGAAATATCTGTCAAGCAAATTAAAAACCCTGCTCAAGGAGCAGGGCTCAAACGAATTTATGCTTTTACAGGCTCCGGACGTTTCAATTGAAGCGGTGGAGGAATAAGCCACCCTTTTTCTTTAACCATTTCTAATATACGTACACCTAAGGCTGCTTTAGTAAGATGATATTTCCCAAATAGTGCACCAACATCTTCTCTTATGGATTGGCCCATCGCTTGGCTGCAAGCCACCAGTCCTGCTGACGCATCAGCTGCTATTGCAGCCGCAATTTCATTATCAGCAAATCTTGCTCCAACAGGGATATCTTCAAGTTTGACCGGAGGTCTCTCTGGCATAACAGGTGCTGGAGTAATACCGTTATCTGTGAGCAGCGTATCAAGTTCTTTTATTTCCAGCTTTGCTTGATCAATAAGGGCATCCAGAACCTTTTTAAGATCTTTGTCACCAGCATGGTTCAAATAAGCCTGATAGCAGGAAACAGCACCTTTAGCGACTGTAGAGGCTTGCCATACTGCATAAACCTCGCCGTAGTGCATCGGTTCATCTTTCGGATTACCACTTAAAATCCCCATTATAAATACCTCTTTTCATTCTTTATTAGATGCAACGGATTTAATATGCTCAGACGCATTCGAAACATTCCATTTCAGTGGTTCCAATAAATAACCCCCTGTCAGAAACAGGGGGTTTCATTACAGCAGAATATTAGGTGCGTTCACGGTCACGGCTTCTTAAGCCAAATAACCCAGCCAAGCCGAGTAGTCCCAGCCAGCCCCAATCCATATCGTTGTCATTATCGTTAGCCAATGTACGGTAGTTATTAGCATTTACACCTGTACCTGTGCCGTTTGTACCGTAGCTGTTCATTTGGTTTGATGTTGCATTGTACCCGTTTGTACGGTTTGTTGTTGTGCTGCTGTTCGTTCCATAGTTGCCATAGCTGTTTGTACCAAAGGTGTTGCTATTCGTGTTCGTGCGGCCGTTGTCCATGGCTGCTTCTTCCTTACTGGAATGTTCTGCAGCAAAAGCAGGAACCGATGCAGCGGACAACATGAGGGTTGCAGCAACAAGCATTGCGTAAGCCTTTTTCATTAGTCAGTAACTCCCCTTTAAGGTTATTGTGTACGACCTTAGCTTTGCTTTTTGGGGGATCAATCTATACTGCCAACTTTAAGCATGATTAAAGTTCCTCTATAGAGATGCTGTCCCATACCAATCTGTCCCTTTGGAATATATTATCTCAGACGTAAGGGAGGGTGGACGAGATGACAAAATCAATTGTTGTGGAAATCGAGTTTAACAACCGTTCGAACAGAGGCGGTGTATATCGGGTAGGGCTGACCCCTCATTGGATCAAATACAGAATGTCGATTTTTATGAAATATACCCTTCAAAGCCTGCTGAAACAAAGCAATCAAAATTTTCATGCGTACATTTTTTATACCGAAAGGACAGAAGCATTGATCCGAGCTGAATTAGCAAAGTATCCGAAGCTTCCTGGTCATATCCGGTTTGTAGCAGAAAAAAAATATGAAGATAAGCTGCGCAAAACCGTTGGCAGCGATGAGTTTCTCTATCTCGTCCGCCTGGATTGCGATGATACGTACCACTACACCTTAATTGACCAGCTTCACCAATATAAACCCAAACAAGGTACTCGGGCGCTCATTAACCAGGCTGGGTATATTTACGACAGCGTAAAGCATCGGATCGCTACAGTTAGTAAGTCTTCCCCGCCGTTCTATACGTGGATTTATAAATCAGAGCGTTATTTTAGCGGGTTTCGTTACAAAACAGTGGATGGACACAGCGGAGTCATCAAACAGAAACATGAAATTCTAACAACTGGCGGTAAACGCAATTACATGGTCGTCGTGCATAGCAAGAACACACTGAACCAGCGGCTCCTGAAGCGCCATACTTTTATCTCCAACCGTGCCAAGGTTAATGCCATCCTAAGCCAGTATATTTAATTCTTCGCCTTCATAATTGCAGGGCTTACCGGGGAAAATAAAAGCCAGCAATAAAATTATAGTTGAGGCGGTGTAATAAAATGGGAAGACGGAATAGACGGCTTCTAGTACCCGAGGCTGGTGCGGCTATGCAGACATTAAAAGCGAATGTTATGCGGCAAGAAGGTTACACTGTGGATGAGAACAGACCCGATGATGTGAAATACGAGGTGGCCGGCGAGCTGGGTATTCGGATGAATCGCGGCGACAACGGGCAGATGAAGACGGAGGATGCCGGGCATGTAGGCGGCAGGATCGGCGGACCTATGATACGCGAAATGATCCGGATGGCACAGGAGAAGCTTGCAAAGCGGCAGCCTTAAGCTGCCGCTTTGTTCTGTTCTGGTTGGAGGCTCCGTTTTAAGGCAATGCTCTGAGCGCTTTCGCCTCTCGCATATTCGCTACCCCTTCTTGACAGAGACCATACAGCTCCCAGGGACAGTCATAGCACAGCCGATGGATGTCACTTGGCTCGATTGCTTCAGCCACGAGGCTGCAAAGCTCTTCCCAGCGAAGACGGCTTCCGATCGTAAGTCCAAGCACACCTAATATCTCGCTGTCTTTGCGGTACACGCTTGGATTCTGACAGTGGGACGGCTGATCCGTCGGGAACGCAGCACAGATCACATCCGGACCTTCGATGATCTCAATCATCGTTTGCGGCTGCTGGCGCAGCGTCTCGTATACAGTTGTCATATTGGTACAGAAGCTATCTGAATAACCTTTGCCCCGATAACCAAGCAGACAAAACAAATGATGTCCTCTTAATGATATGCTCTGCATTCGATTGCTCCTTCCTATGTATATGTTAACCTGATTTTATCACATAGGTTAACATATGAGGAGTCCTATAATTCCGGTGCAACATCCGGCTCATAGCGGAAACGAGCAAGATCAATTCGACCGCTTCGCCCCACCTCTACCCCTTCAGCCTCCAGTAGATGCTGCTGAATCATACGAGATTCATCCTCTTGTATCGCAATCTCTCCTTTTGCATTAACGACCCGATGCCAAGGCAACTGATGGATGCTGCTTAATGAATGTAAAATCCGAACGACCTGCCTCGCCCCTCTGCTGCTGCCAGCGAGAGCTGCGATTTGACCGTAAGTCATTACTTTGCCTTCCGGGATTTGTTTAATCGTCTCGATAACTCTCATCGTATATGGCTGTAACATGTGTTTCGCCCCATCCTCTCTGTTCACTTGCTTTCCCTTTTTACTTGTCCATTTATCATACAATGAAAAATGATAAGTTACCTCTTAACTGTTCTGTCGATAGCGGTTGCTCGTTTGGTGACATTCGCTATCGGCAGAACAGCTTAACGATGCACCGTATCGTTATGACCTGCTAACCCTCTCTTTTCCGGACCCTAAACGATGTGCGACATCGTTAAGATTAACGAAAACCCCTCCTATGGTGCTTTTTTGGACTTTTTTAAAACGCAACGGTATCGTTAAGGGGCAGCGCATAAAATAAAACACCCGACAGCAGGTTGAAACCCGCTGTCGGGTGTTATTTATTAAGCGTATTCCATAATGCCAGCTAATACGTCCTTCCACTGCTCCGCAGTTGAGTTGCGATGAACAAGCCATGTCTCGCCTTTCCCGCTCTTATGCTTCCGAATCATGACAGTGCCTTCGGTAATTACGTCACCTGCAAAGTTATTTTCCTGCCAGTCGAGCAGCTCAGCGAATAGGCGAGGCACTTCCCGAAGATAGACATTATCCGCATTCTTGCGGAACAAATCGGAGGTAACGATCAGCCTGCCGCCTGCCTGCACGAAAGCGATAAGACGCTCCTCCAAAGTAGCATCATAGATTTGGTGAAGAGGAATAATCAACGTTTCCAGCCCATCCAGCTGCTCGCCTGAGTAAACAACTTCCGTACGAAGACCCGCTTCAAATAGATGGCGATAGACGTTATGAACGATGTAATCCGGATAAGCGATTCGGTCAGCTACGGAAAGTTGATAGCTCCATGAGCTGTCGAAATGATAATACACACCAACTGCTGCCCGCCTTGTCTCCGTTAGTTCCGGTTCATGGGCATGTTTCGCCGTATACGACTGTACGACATGATAATTCCGGGAAGGCTCTCCGGTTAACGTCACAAGCTCCGGCTGTCCGCCGCCTTGTTCCTGCCCCCATGGGAATGGCTTCATCTTGAACAGATAGAACCGGCTGCAGCCCCGCTCACTGACCACATTCATATCCCGCTCCAGCTCAGTAGTTCCGGTACCATATTCCATCATCCAGAAAGGCTTGCCCAGCACGCCGCGGCAGGCATCCGCATAAAAAGCAATCTCATGCGGCTTATTGCTGTAAATATCCATACCCACAACATCCAGATCTGCGAACAGGTCCGGCCAGTTCAGATTATCTCCCCAACAGAACATGAAAGCATTAGTTGTAATAGGTCTGGACCCAATAAAGGGACGAAGGGCGGCCGCTTGAAGACTTGCAAAACGAACCATACTGTCCGAGGAGAACCGGGCAAAATCCAGCTCCAGGCTCGGGTGCTGCCACATGTTTACGTCTGCACCAATTGGAGCAGGCAGTGGAACCTGATCGAATCGCTCATAACGCTGCGACCAGAAGGTTGTTCCCCATCTTTCATTCAGCTTCTCAATCGAGCCGTAACGCTCTTCCAGCCAACGATGGAAGGCAATCCTTGCTGGATCACTGAAGTCGTATTTGGTTTCACCGCCAAATTCATTATCCAGCTGCCAAGCAACAACATTCGGATGATTGCCATAACGCTCAGCCATTGCTTCTACGATCCGCAAGGAATATTTCACATAATTGTCCGATGAATAAGACCGGTGCTGGCGGGCGCCAAAACCAATGACACGTCCCTGTTTATTAACGGGGAGGACATCAGGATGCTTCTCTACCAGCCAGACTGGCGGACATGCTGTTGGCGTACACAGAACAACGTTAATACCGTGTGAAGCGGCTCTTTCAATTGAGGCATCAAGCCATTCCCATTCAAATTGGCCGTCACGGGGCTCGAGCACCGCCCAGGCAAATTCAGCGATTCGAACGGAACGGATGCCCGCCGCTGCTAGTTTGCTATAATCGATATCCCATTGCTCCGATTGTTCATGCTCTGGATAATAAGCGATTCCAAGCTTCATGGCGCAAGCTCCTCTACATGTTCATTTTTCGTAGTCTCACATTCACATACAACCGGTCCGGCTTCCGTACAATAAAGCATTTCACCATTAGGCAGCTTGATCTGAACAGGAATCGCATCCGGCCGTTCAACCCGTAAGCTAAATCGGCCTTCTTGCATACTCCAAGCAATATGAACCGCTCCATGCGGCGTCATTGCACAGCCCGATACCTCCTGCAAGCCGCTAATTCTAGGTGCAACCGATATACTCGCAAAGCCAGGAGTTAACGGCTGGACACCAAGCAGCTCCGTAGGGAATTCGTACAGTGGCAGGGCTCCCCAAGCATGACAATCGCTTCGAACCGAGACCGGATCCTCCACCCAAGAGGTCAAGTGCAGATCAACCTGTGCTTTCCAGTCATCCCATAAAGGTAACGATCTGGCATACAGCCCTGTCTTCGCCAGCACACGGAACAAATAAAAGGCCATCGCAAACGATACTTTGGCAAGTCCCTTTGTCTCCAGTGTCCGTACAGTCAGCTCCTTCGCTTCCTCACCAGTAACCGTATCAGTCAGTACCGCCCATATCTGAGCATGCTGACTAAATGCATCCACACCTGGACTATCCGCGAATAAACCTTGCTCCGCCGACCAGCAATGCTTCCGGACTGCCTGCTGCAAAGCTTCAGCACGCTGACGGTATTCCAGTCCTGTATCCCGCCGCCCTGTTGCTTCATTTATCTCTGCTGCTTTAAGCAGTGCATCTACAACCATCAAATTATAAATTGTATTAGGCCCTGACCTGCCTGAAGGCGGCGCACCAGCGTTAGCACGCCATTCCTCTGTCCAATCCACGAAGGACCAATAAGCTTCCGGCATAATGCCGACCAGCCCAGACTCCGGCTCTATCCGTGCATCAAACCAAGCAAGTACGGCATCCATCGAAGATCTGTACTGCGCAGCATGCTCCAAATCACCGGTATACCAATAATGATCATGAACCATCATGATCCAGAAGAGAGCAAAACCAGGGATAATCTGACGATTCACAGACGGGTATCGACTTTGCAGCATGCCTGTCGGCAGCAGCGAGCTGTGGAAATCGTAGATTGCCTTGCGTGCCAGACGGTCATCCCCGCTTACATAATAGGTAAACAACGCCTGCAGCCTGCTGTCCATTTCATATTGCATTTGCTCATAAAAAGGGGTATCTTCATACGTTTCATGCATGCAGTTGCGAAGTGTATTCAAGCTGATCTTCCATAAAGGCGCGAGTGACGGGTCCGAGCTCTGGAAGGCTGCTTCAACATCCAGCGGATACCCCGTTCTCAGGTAGGTTAAGCCCTCAACAACAACAGGCTCATCAGCCGCCTCTACAGTAAGACGGATGAATCGGAACGCTCTCCGGTGAAAAGGTTCATACCTTTCATGCTCGCCAGCGCGTCTTCCATATCCCGCTATCCGATACGTATCCTCAAATCCATATAATTTCTTACCTTCCGGCTCATCACGTACACCCTTGTTGCGCTGCCCGTTAGGGAATGGCTCATATTCATAACATTCTGAATACAACAAATATACTGTACCGCCTGCTCCGCCACTAAGTACAAGCTGAGGGAAACCAGCTACCAGCTCGCCTGCATCAAGCTCAAGAACCAAACGGCCGCCTGCAGGCACCTCAATCCCAAGCAGTCCCCCATCTTTCATTGGCTCGCTTGCGTAGACCCTGTCACCACATTCCCCTTGGACGATCCTCTTAAATGCCAGAGTTTCCTCTCTCATGAAAGGAATAGGACGTGGAGTAAGCAGCCAGCTGCTCAAGCCACCGTACATTTTGTCATGCGTCTCCGCCACAGCCACTGCAGCCGGCCAGTCTGTATCAGTAAAGGTACTTTCTCTCCAACCATAAGGCCAGTCAGCGCCATCTATAATTTCTCCGCCACCAATAAAGAGCGTTGCGGTTTCCGGTGCCAGCATCGCCGACTGTGCCGGAATCCGGTGACAATCCCAGCCCGTGAGACCGCTATCCAGCCGCTCTAACTCCGCACCGCTGCGATCCTTCAGGCTGCCCTCCAGCAAAAACACACCACGGTCCTTACGCCATACTGATGCCGGCCCTTTATCCCCTTTATAATGAACGACATGTGCCGCCAGCACATTTGTACCCGGACGAAGAAACGGTGTTACATCTACCGAATCATAATAATGAACATTAAGATCTCCCTTGCACGGCCCGTATGCAATGGATTGTCCATTTACATACAGCCGGTAGCGGCTGTCCGCGGATACATGGATCTTAAGCTGTGTGTCCCCGTCTGCCGCAACTTGAAAGCTCCGCCGAAAAAGCACGGTCTCCATAGTCCCATTACCATTCACCGCCTGATCAGGTCCTGCCCAAATCCACTTTGCCGTCCACGCTCTATTCTCGTCCATCTTCTCCTCCGTTTCCCGTCAGCGGGCATTCCGGTAATCGCTTGTACTTACGCCCGTATACGTTTTGAACCGTTTATAAAACCAGTCGAGCTCGCTGAACCCAACTTCCAGCGCGATTTCATATACTTTCTTATCCGTATGAAGAAGCAGCTCCTTCGCCTTCTCCATTCGGACCTGCAGCACATAGTCGTTAAAAGACTGCTCCGTATTGGCTTTGAACAGCTTGCCAAGGTAATTCGGGTTCATATAGATCATGGCGGCCACACTTCGCAGGCTTACATTGCCAGCGTACTGCTCCTGTACGATCTGCTTCACTTCCAGGACGATTTTATTCGGTCTGATCTCCTTCGTCCGCTGTAAGGCATCAAGTACATCTCCACACTTGTTCTCCATAAAACGCAGCAGCTCATCCATCGTCTTGATCCGCATAATCCGCTCGTAATCCCCTAATGCGGGATCAAACAACCGGTCATGGCTGGCGCCCTGCTCCTTCACGAGACGGAACAGCTGAATAAACAACTCCAATACCGACAGCTTTGCCCGGCCTTCCGATATTTGCTCCGTCTTGAAGCATTCCCACAGTCTGGCTAATGCCCGTAGTGTGTCTGCACGCCGGCTGCTGCGTACCATCTCCAGCACTTCCGACTCCAAAGTTCTGAGCATGTCGGGTTCACCATCTGACTCGGCTTTCCCATGAGGCAGCAGAACCGTTCCTGCTCCCGACAAAAACTTCCTGTCGAGCGCCTCCTCCGCCTCACTCCAGGAACGCTTAATCTCCATGATTGATCCCACACTTCGGCCAATGCCAATCGTAACAGAGGCTTTGGCATACTTCATCGTCGAGGAACGCAAAGACTCTGCCCAAAGCCGGCACTCTTCTAAGTCCATTTCCTTGGCGTTGCCGCCTAACAGTACGCCGATTCGTTCCTCTGATTCTTCGAAAATATAACCCCGCCCATCTGCTAATTCCTCTGCAATATTGCGGATTGCAAAACGCATAAGCTCGGTATCCCGATCCGGCATTTCACCGTCAGCAAGGAAATCAAGTTCTAGCAGCAAACAGGCATATCTCTCATGATGAGAAGGGAGCTCCATCAGCAGAAGCTGCTCCTCCAGCTCTCGGGCAGCTACCTGGCCATGCGCCAATCGGCGAAGAAGCTGATCCCGTCCAGCCGACAGCCCAAGCCGCTGCCGCTTCTCTAGAAGCTGCTGCTCACGCAGCTCTGCAGCAAGCTTTTGCAATAAGGCAATAAGATCTTCCTCATCGACCGGCTTCAGCAAATACTCCTTCACGCCTAGACGAAGTCCCTCCCGGGCATAGGCGAAATCATCATAACCGCTTAAGATCACGACCGGCGTATCGGTGAACTCCTGCATGGCTGCCGCCATCTCGAGACCATTCAAGACAGGCATCCGAATATCGGTAAGCACAAGGGCATAGCGCTGACTGCGCAGCATTTCTAGCGCCTGCTGTCCATCCTGCGCTTCCCCTTTAACCGTAAAACCAAGCTCCTCCCAATCAATCAGATAACGCAGCGATTGCCTCGCCACCGGCTCATCATCCACGATCAACACGTTGTACATCCGGCGTCTCCCCCTGTCCGTCTCTTGGTATGCTCATGGTTACGATTGTCCAGGCCCCAGCCTCGCTGGTAATTTCAAGCCCGTGTCTTTCTCCGAACAGATGCCGCAGCCGGTGCTGCACATTTTGAAGACCGATATGTGCGTCACCTGTAAGACTCTCATCACTATTCAACCGCTGCTGAATTTCTGCCAGCCGCTCGAGAGAGATGCCAAGACCGTTATCCCTGATGGTCAGCAGCAGAAGATTCCCGCTCCGCTGCCCACTGATCCGAATATGGGAAGGATTTGGACTTAACTCAATCCCATGGGATATCGCATTTTCAACGATTGGCTGAATACACAGCTTCGGTACAAGGACATCCATCTCTTCTTCCGGCACATCAATCTCATAAGTAAATTTGTCACCGAACCGGTATTGCTGAATTTGCAGATAGCTAGATATGAAATCAAGCTCCTCCGACAGCCGAATTGTTGGGCCGCCCTTCTTCAGCATCATGCGGAATGACTTCGCAAGCAGGCCAATGACCTTCGCATTCTCCCGGTCACCCGCAATGAGCAGCTTACCTCGGATCATATTAAGCGTATTGAATAGAAAATGCGGGTTGATCTGAGTCTGCAGGGCGTACAGCTCCACTTCCTTCGTCCGAAGCGCATTCTCCCTGCGATCGAGCTCTGATTGATACACCTCGCCGATCAGTTCTCGCAATCTTCGGACCATCAGATTAAACATCTCGCCAAGCTGCGCAACTTCATCACTGCCCTTGACCTCAACAAAGCTGTCGAACTTATCACGGTTCAGCCGCTTCATCTTCACTGCCAGCTCCGACAAACGCCGGGTCAGACTGACAGACATAATCGAGATCAGCAGGACGGAAGCAACAAGCGCCATTGCAAAAAGCAGCACGGCCATCGAACGAAGCTGCTGCAGCTTCGCGGATAACTCCTGCGTCGGAATAAAGGCGATAACCTTCATACCTTTGACAATATTGCGGGAATCCAGCGTCTGATACAGGATTTGATAAGACTCCTTGTTCATCATCTGATCGAAGCTGCCATTTGTACCGTTCATCACCTGGCTGCCGAATGACAGCTGGCTGATATTCTCGACTGCATTTTCCTTATCACTGTCGATCAGCACCGTTCCGTCAGATAACGCGAAGATGACGCGTTTGTTCTTGCTCTCCAGATCAACAAGCTGTGCGAGATTCTTAAGCCGAACCTCAAGCGACACAACGCTTGGCGAGTCCCGATTCACATTGTTGAGCCGTTTGCGGAAGCTGATGACGGGTTCTTTTTTCGGAAAAGTCAGATAAGGCTGCGTCCAGTAACCTCCCGTGTTATTCGTCATCACTTCCTTGTACCAGTCGGAAGAACGGATATCATTGTCAATGAGCTGCACATTAGAGAAAAAGAAGGATGGATTGTCCGTGAACACGTCAACCTTCATCACATCGCGGGTCGATTGGATTGCGGATAGAAACGGCTGGAACTGCTCAGAGTATACTTCATAAGCTTCAAGTTGATCGGCGTAACGCTGATCGAGAATCAAGTTAAGCGATGGGTTCAGGAATAAGGTATTGGCGACATCCTCATAGGAGGCAAGCCGGTTATCGAGGTTCTGACTGATCTGAGAGAGGGATAAAACGGCGTTCTCCACGATATGTTCATGCACAAGATCACTGCTTCGCTTAGTCAGCACAAACGTAACGGAGCCGAGTAGAAATAAGACGATGAACAGGTTAGCTAGAATGAGTTTCGTCCGGATTTTCATGCGTCTTATCCCCCGCCATTAAAAAAAGGTTTATGAACAAACGAGCGTACGCCTTGCACGTGAGTTCAAGGCGTACGCACATGTAATTGGGTTTTCCTTTTACTCGTTAATAGAAGCCTTGAACTTGGTGTTAAAATCAGCCCATAATTGTGTATAGGCACCATTCACTTCTTTTAGCCCTGCTTTTTCCATGGTAGACTTCATACCATCCCAGCTGTTGTCAAAGTCTGCTTGATTCTTCGACATAATGAGCTTCGGCAAGTATTTTTTCCAGGCTTCTTCGATTTTCTTAGCTTGCAGACTGATATTCTCCGGCGGCGAAAGCTGCCACAGGTAACCTGGCACGACTTCAGCTGGCTGCAGGAAATCCGCCCAAATCTGCTTGCCGTAATGTGACAACACATCCTTAGTCATGTCGTCATAGATACTCATTTGATAGTCTTTCGTCAGCGGAGTCGCATAGTCGCCATCACTCAGCTTGGCCCCATCACCAACGTTGAACCAGTAACCACTTCCCGTTCCGTTGCCTTTAAAGCCTTCTTTATTCGCATGGTCAGGATCCGTTCTCCGAGCTTCCAGTTCAGCCGGCAGCAGCGTACGCTTGCCGTCCTTCACTTCATAATGCGTACCTTCAATGCCCCATTGTGATAAAATTTGTCCTTCATCCGAGAACAGGTAGTCCACGAACTGGATGAAACGTTCCGGGTTTTTCGCCGTTGTCGTCACAGCCCACTGCAAGCTGCCTGCGAATGTTGGTACAACCGAATTGGATGTATCAACAGTATCCTCTGTGAAATGGAGCGGCAGATACGCGTATTGGCGCTCTGGATGCCCATCTTGGCGGAACTGTGTTTCAATATCGCCAACCATCCATTTTGGTGCATAAGCGGCTAATACACGACCTTGCGCCAGCTTCTTCGACAGATCATCCTGAGAGAAGGCTTCTTTGTCATATAGCCCGTTTTGATAAAGCTTATTAAGGAAGCCATAATACTTTTTGGCATCTTCGGATACCGGGTTATATTCTACATTGCCATTCGTGTCGATTCGGAAGTTGCCATGGTCAGGCAGCCCTGATGCACTAATAATCGGATTGTTATATTCAATGTTGACCTGCCACCCCGTCATCGCACCAGAGAAACCGATTGTATCTTTACCATCAATCTGAGGATGCTTATCTTTGTAAGCTTTTAGGATGTCGTACAACTGATCAAGTGTCTTAATCTCAGGATAGCCTGCTTCCTTCAGCACATCGTACTGGACGATAAAGCTGGCGGCAGCATCAGCTTTCGCTTCACGGCTTTTGTTCACACCGTAGATCGACCAGATCTTGCCGTCAGCATCCTTGAGGAGATTAAAGTATTCGCCAAACTTCTCTTTAATGTTAGGGCCGTATTGATCAATCAGATCATTCAGGGGGATAAGGGCACCGCCGTCTTTATACTTTTGTATTTCCTGCGGCCCCATGGCCATAATGTCCGGGTAGTCGCCGGAAGCGAGCCACAGATCTTCCTTCTGTGTTTCATCACCAACGATCAGATCGTATTTCAAGGACACACCTGTTTTCTCGGTAAAAACTTTCTGGATCGGTGTATCCCAAGTCAGTTTCTCATCTGTCGTATTCATAGAGTACGTGATCGGCTCCAGTGGTGCCTTCGTAGGCTCCGTTGTGGAAGCGTCATCATTTTTAGCGTTAGTCGCCTGCGTATTGCCTCCGTTATTCGAAGCTGTCGTATTACTTTCTCCATTTTTATTGGAGGAACAGCCGGCCATTACCCCTGTGAGCATGACTGAAGCAGCCATCAGTGTTAACCCTTTTTTCCATGTCTTAGACATATGGACACCCTCTCATCTTGTCATGATAATATCACCGGATTCAATGATCCGACAACACTAATCTTTGCTGCCTATTCCTTCATGGCAGCGACGGTCATGCCTTTTACAAAATACTTTTGCAGGAACGGATAAACGAGCAGAATCGGAAGCGTGACGATGATCGTCATCGCCGCCCGGATCGTCTCCGGGTTTGTCCTTCTGGCGTCCGTAGCATCGATGTGGGTATTGGCGCTCATGACTTGATTTACGGAGCTGATCAGAATTTTCTGCAGCTCGTATTGCAGCAGGTTCAGGTTCTCATTGCGGCTGGCGTACAGATAGTTATCGAACCAGGAGTTCCAATGCTGAACAGCGATGTACAGCGTAATCGTCGATAACACAGGCAAGCTGATTTGCAGCACGATGCGGAACAAAATCTGAAAATCCGATGCGCCGTCAATTCTGGCAGACTCTACAATACCTTCCGGCAGCTGCTCGAAGTAACTTCTCATGATGATGACGTTGAATACGCCGATCAGCAGCGGCAGGATATACACAGCTGCATGATTCATAAGTCCAATGTTTTTAATCAACAGATAAAGTGGAATCAGACCGCCGTTCACATACATCGTAATGATCAGAATGATGTTGTACGTCTTACGGAGGAAAAATTCCTTCCTGCTCAGCGCATAAGCTAGCATCGCGGTACAAATGACGCCAAGCGCCGTACCTACAACTGTCCGGACGACCGAACGGATCGCTGCTGCCGCCAGACCATGATTTGCGAAGATCGTGCTGTAGTTCTCCAAGGTGAAGACGCGGGGCCAGATATAGATTGTGCCTTTCAGCGTATCGCCCGCATCGTTCAAGGAGATGGCAGCTAGATTGAGGAACGGGAACAACGTTCCGATTCCAAGCACCAGCAGCAGGATGTAATTGAATGCACTAAAGATGACATCTCCTTTGGACCGCCTGACTAACATGTTCTCTCACCTCCTTGGCAAGCCGGCTTCGCTTAGAACAAACGGCTGCCGGATGTTTTCTTTGCCGTGTAATTGACCAGCAGAACGAGTACAAGACTCACAATTGACTTGAACATACTGACTGCCACGCCGTACGAATAGTCACCGATACTGGTTGAATAAGTCAGGGCGTATAGATCGAGCACCTCAGATCGGTTAATGACAACCGGATTGCCAAGCAGGAACTGCGATTCATATCCGCTTTGCACAATCCATCCGACATTCAGAATGAGCAGCAGCACGGCTGTGGGCATAATGCCCGGAATCGAGATGAAACGCATCTTCTGCCACCGCGTTGCCCCATCGACCTCAGCTGCTTCATAGTGCTCCGGATTAAGGCCTACGAGCACCGCGAGGTAGATGATCGTATTCCAGCCAAGCTCCTTCCAGAAGTTTGCTGCCGTATGAATCCACCAGAACCATTTCTCATGACCGAGAAAATATAATGGATCATGGATGATGCCCAGCTTCAGCAGAACGGCGTTCACGACACCGCCGTCCGGGGAAAGCAGCGTAGCGAATATGTTGGCGATAACAACCCAGGACACGAAATGCGGGATGTACGTCAGCGTCTGAATAACCCGTTTGAAGAAAACAAATCGCACTTCATTCAGCAGTAACGCCAGAAATATTGCTCCGACAAAGCCCGTGACTAGATTCAGAACCCCCATGACAACGGTATTGCGCAATGCGTTGAAGAACTGGGGATCCTTGAAGAGCAGCTCGAAGTTATCGAAGCCGGTCCACGGAGAATGCCACAGCCCCAACGCTACTTTGTAATGTTGGAAAGCCATGATCCAGCCCCATAGCGGGCCAAAGGAAAATAGCATAACGAGAAGCACGAAAGGCGTTGACATCAAAAGCAGCTGATACTGTCTTCGTATGACGAGGCTTTTGCCCGCCTTCTTCCCGGCCGTTTGGACAATCTCCTGATTCGTTAGTGTATTGGCGGGTTTGGCCATGTTAGTCTCCTTTCTTGACAGCAGGTTGGTCGTTCATCGAACTAGCTAAGCGAAGTAAATACGTACACGCCATAGGCAGGAATAACGGCAGTGCCTTCCAGCATGCGGTCCGAGATCAGCTCCAGCATTGGAGCTGCCAACTCAATCGTCCGTTCCTCTCCCGCATGATTAATCGCAAAGATAAATCGCTGCGTGCTGCCCGATCTTCGTGCCAGCTCCACCTCATCCGGCGCCGTTACCTCGGTAATCGGACGGATATCAGCGGATTTGCATACTTGGCCCATAAGGCTGCGCATCCCATCAGGATCAGCTCCGATGCCGAAATAATAAGCGTTGCCTTGCCCAAAGGAATGACGAGTGGCTGCTGGTGTTCCTGCCATGTAATCCTCACCATACCAAGCGATTGGTTCGGCCTTCTCGGCATTGATAACGTCGTACCAGATCGTTCCGCTTCCGGCATTCTCTTCATCCCTCGTTGTAATCCGTCGGGATTCGCCTTGACGAAGCGTACCGTAGTCGGTGATGCGGATGCCAAGCAGCTCGCGGAATGCTCCCGGTAATGGGGCATCATCCATTCGGTTGTTCCACAGCTTCGTCCCAGCGCGGATATCAAGCACTACCGTACCGCCTGCGGCCGTATAACGCTCTAGCCTTTCGGAAACTCCCGGTTTCGCCATCATATAGTGCGGCAGAACGACCAGCTTATAAGCTTCAAAATCACATTCATCCGATACGACATCAACCGGAATCCGATTGTCATAGAAGTGCTTATAATAAGCCATAAGCTGCCGGCTATAGCGATGCTCATACGTCTGCGGCTGAATCTCCATCGTCCACTCGTTCTCGTAGGACCTGATAATCGCCACCTCTGCCTGGCTGCTTAAGCCTTCAATGAGAGGTAGCAGCCGCTGCAGCTCCTCACCTGTACGTGCCGCTTCCTCATAACGCCGGCCAGGATTGCCGTCATGCGGCAGCAGGCCGTGCCAGAATTGCTCGGCTCCGAATAGACAGGTCCGCCAGCGGAAGTAAAGGATGGCATCTGCCCCATGAGCAACAGATTGATAAGTCCATTTGCGAAGCTCGCCTGGCTTTGGTGTTGGGAATAAAATATTACCGCCCGGCGGGCCACTCTGATGCTCCATCACCCAGAAATTCGCTTGCTTGAAGCCACGGGTAACATCTAGGTTAAGTGCGGTATCCCGAGGGTCAGGCTTATCAGCAAACATCAGATTCGGGTAAGTATCCAGAGATGCGAAATCCAGTTCCTTCGACAAATCAAAGTCATCGATTTCATTAAACATGCCCATCATGTTGTGCGTGACCGGCTGGCTCGGAGCGACTGCATGCAGAATGTTTAACTGAAGCTTCTGGAACTGCACAGCCGAATCGGATGAAAACCTACGGAAGTCGAGCTCCATTCCCGGATTGTGAAGCGGAAACACCGTATAAGCAGGCAGCTCGATTTCAGTGAAAGCATTGTAAATCTGGCTCCAGAATACGGTCCCCCACTGCTCGTTCAAGTTATCGATATCGCCATATTTGCTCTCCAGCCATTGTTGGAAAGCGGTGCGGCAGTTGCTGCAATAACAACGTGTGGTATCGGTACAGCCAAACTCATTATCGATCTGCCATGCAATCACATTCTCATGGTGAGCGTAGCGCTCTGCCATTGCCGTAACGATCGACTGAACATGGACATGATAGTTCGGGTTGTTGTAGCAATAGTGTCTTCGATGGCCAAAGCCGCGGACAACCCCTTTATTATCCTGCATATAAATATCGGGATGACGGTCCATGATCCATTTTGGCGGTGTAGCCGTTGGTGTCCCCAGCACAACCCGAATCCCTTCTGCAGCCAGAATCGACAGACTCTTGTCCAGCCATTCAAAGCTGTACTCTCCAGCTCTTCGTTCAAGCTTGGACCAGGAAAACTCCCCGATCCGTACGACATTAATGCCGGCCTCCCGCATCATCTTCGCATCCAGCGGCCAGCGTTCTTCCGGCCAATGCTCCGGATAATAACAAACGCCAAAATTCATGTCGTTCTTTCATCTCCAATCTGTATGCCTGATCTGTTTCTATTATCTAATGAGATAGGCAGCGGCAAAACCCGAGAAGTGAGAGATCAACACCCGACAAACAAGTCTGTTTATACGCAAAAAGAGGCTGCCCCCGGCTAATGGGACAACCTCTTCCTATTATTATTGATTTGCTCGTGGCGCTGCGCTGCCTGCTGCCGGACCGACAAATTTATCAGGAAATTGCTTCACGATGCCTTCAGCAAGTGTATCGGACAACATCATCAGATGCGCCTGTCCTGCGTCATAAGCAGCAATATCCTTCTCCCAATCCTTCGCAAGCCTTGCGGTCAGGTTGCCAGCCAGCAGATCCAGATGCTTATCCATCATCTGTTTCAAATCGGTATAGGCCCAGTTGGGATTAGCGCCGCTTAGAAACTTCGCGATATCGTCAGCGTTTCGGTTCCATTCTTTATTGAACTTCTCGAAGTCTTTCTTATTGTTGTTTTTAGCTGCTTCGATGATCTTGCCGGCAAGTACGATGTGCTCCTTAAGCAGCTCCGCCAGCTTATTGCCGGCTTCTTCACCATAGTAAGGCTTAATGGCATTACCAATATCCTGCTGATTTCTCAACAGTCGATTCAGCACCGGCTTGGTGTCCTCGAGCCCTGCAAGCATACTGATCATGGTATTACGTGTCCATACCGCATGATCAATCCATAGCAGCCTTAGATCAGCCTTCAGCTTCTCGGCTGCAGGATTCAGGCATATTCGATGAGCTCCATGCTCACTTGCCTGGCCCGCCTGACTTGCAGCCCAGCCATTTGCCGGCGCAAGACTTAGACTCAGCGCCATCGCAGCAGCAATGACGGTCGTTTTCCAACGCTTATTCTGTTTCATCATGTTGATTGTTTTCTCCTTCAGGCATGAAATGAGTAGCTTGAACTCGTTATATTGTGAACGTTTCCAGCTATTTCATACTATTTCAGATAAAAAAAAGCACCCGGCTATAAAAGCCGAGCGCTTATAAGTCTACCCCATATGCAGCCCTTCGAGTGCTGACTCCGGCTTCTCTGCTGACGTGCTTTCGCCTGCGTTCTTCTTGCCCTTACGGAGTAGAAGGCCAAGCAGTGCACCGGTAATTGCGACAAACACCATGATGCCAAACGTATAATCGAAAGCGTCAACGGCAAGGGCCAGCAGCTGCTGCATCTGCTCCGGATTAGCCTCCGCTGCATTACCGGAAGCTTGATTGGCCAGTACATCCGGAGATACATTCGCCTCAGTCATCAGTGTCCCGATCCGTTTCGTCAGAATCGTTACCAGCAAGGCAACAGCAAGGGAGCTGATCACCTGCTGCATTGCACTGGTAAGTGAGGTTACCCTGCTTACAAGCTCACGCGGCGTCTTATTAATGAGATGGGAGTTCAGAGGCATCATCATAAGCCCCATGCCTGCGCCTGCCATAATAAGCGGCAGTAGCAGATCTTCCCTGCCTGTATGAATATCGAGGTTAGAATATTGGAAGATCGCACCCGATACCAGGCTCAACCCGATTACAACGAGCCAGCGAACCCCGATTCGATCAAACAAATAACCGCCAATCGGCATCATACAAGCCGATGCCAGCGCTTGTGGAAATAAGGTTAGTCCCGTATCAAATGCACCGTATCCACGTCCTTGCTGCAGGAACTGCGGCAAGAGGAAGATCGCGCCAAACAGTGAGAATTGAACGATCCACTGTACTACAATCCCAAACGAGAAGTCGACAGAACGGAATACACGGAGATCAAGCAGCGGATGCTTCACACGGAGCTCAACAAAGATAAAAGCGATAAGTGCAGCACCACCAACGATAAGTCCGCCGATCGTTTTATCCGAAGTCCAGCTTTCAGCACCTTGATTAAGGCCATAGGACAGCGCTGCGAAAGCAAGCGGACCTAGGATCATGCCTGGTATATCGAAGCCGGCAAGTTTCTTGGTATCCAGCTTCGGCAGCTTCCATAGACCAAACATTACGCTGATGATACCAACCGGCAGATTAATGAGGAATATCCAGCGCCAAGAATGGTATTCGACCAGCCAACCGGAGAGAACGGGTCCAATCGCCGGGGCCAGCAGAATCGGTACTCCAAGCAGCCCCATCACCTGCCCCACCTTATTCGGCGGGCTCAGACGGTAGACATAAGCCATCGCTACTGGAAGCACAAAGCCGCCGCCAAGCCCTTGTATGACACGGAACATGATTAGCATCTGCGGGTCATTCGGAAGCGCACATAGCAGTGAACCTAGCGTAAAGAGTACGACCGAGGTCAAGAAAATCGTCTTCGCACCAAATCGGTCAGATAGCCAGCCCGCCAGAGGGATAACAGCTGCCTGCGCAAGCATATAGCCCGTTACCGTCCATTGAAGAGTAGGAAGCTGTGTATGGAAATCCTCCACGAGCTTCGACAGTGCCACATTCATCGCGGTTGTATCAAGAATAACCATAAAGCAGCCTAGAATAATCGCAACCAGCGGAAGCAAAATGCTTTTTAATTGAAATTCCTGCTCCGGCTGAGTAGATGTAAGCTGTTGTTCCATCCGTTCATTACCTCCTCAATTGACTGCTCCATTACGTCAAGGATGTACGGACGAGTGCTGTTAAGTAATGGTTTTGCCTCCCCATGTTACTGAGCAAACCGTTAGAAGTCAATCGAAATTTTGGTAAAAAATAGATATAGCGTTTTCATGTATTCACCGCTATTCCAACCCTTATTTCATCAGTCTCCGAATGATCGCCAAGCCGCCTTTTGCCGATGGATATCGGAACGCGAAATCAAACTTTGTTGTTTGCTTCAGCACGCTTTTCATATGGGAGAACGTACGGAAGCTCTCCTCGCCATGATAGGCCCCTGTGCCGCTCTCGCCTACCCCGCCAAATGGCAAGTAAGGGGTCGCCAAATGCATAAGCGTATCGTTAATACACCCGCCGCCAAACGGTACTGCCTCGGTCACCCGCTTCTGAATCGCTTGATTATCACTGAACAGATACAGAGCAAGCGGCTTTGGTCTCGCATTAATCAGATCAATAGCCTCTTGCAGCTCATCATAGATAAGCACCGGCAGGATGGGGCCAAAAATCTCTTCCTGCATGACCGGCATACTCCAGTCCACAGCAGTCAGGACAGTTGGTTCGATACGCTGGGACATTTCATCTGCACGCCCGCCTATAGTAATCTCACCATTTTGAAGAAAATCACATAACCTCTGAAAATGACGCCCCGATATGATTCTCCCGTAATCCGGATGCTCCAGCGGATCTTTGCCGTAAAACTTCGTAACCGACTTGTGCAGGAGCTCTATGAATGGTTCTTTCACGCTGCGGTGCACCAGCACATAATCGGGAGCAATGCAGGTCTGTCCCGCATTAATAAATTTGCCAAAGGCAACCCGCTTGGCCGCCAGCTTGAGGTTAGCATCATGGTGAACGATAGCCGGGCTTTTACCCCCAAGCTCCAGCGTAACTGGCGTCAAATGCTTAGCAGCTGCCGCCATCACTTGCTTACCTACATTCACACTGCCTGTGAAGAAGATTTTATCAAACGGCAGATCAAGCAGCTCCTTGCTTACTTCAACTCCGCCCTCCATGACGGTAATATAAGCTGGATCAAACGTATCTTGAATAAGGGAAGACATCACCTCAGACACTGCCGGTGACAGCTCCGATGGCTTGAGCACAGACGTATTACCTGCAGCGATTGCCCCAACAAGCGGTGCTATCGCCAGCTGGAACGGATAGTTCCATGGAGCAATAATAAGTGCTGTACCTAGTGGTTCCGGCACGATATATCCTTTACTGCCAATGTGAGTGAAGGCCGTCTTTACTTTGGCGGGCTTCATCCACCGCTTAAGATGCTTTTGCATGAAGGAGATTTCCTTATACACAAGCCCTATCTCGAGCAAAAAAGCTTCCTTTTCACTTCGGTTCAGATCTTCGCGAAGAGCCTGCATGATCGCAGCCTCCCGCTCCTCGATCACCTTGCGCAGCTTAGCCAACTGCCCTTGACGAAACTCCAAGCTCCGGGTTGCACCCGTACGATAATAGGCCTGCTGCTTTTCAAATACTTGTAATCCATTCATCCTAAACCCCGCCTTTTCGATAGAAGACTATGTACTAATAAAAGGAATTTATCTGTGCTATAGTAGGACAAAAGGAGCGATGACAATTGAATAAAATAATGCCAGCACTCATTTTGCTTATGAGCTTGCTTTACATTTTTATCATTCCTTCAGAACCGCATGCCGTCAAGCTAATTTTCAAAAGTATACCGATGCTCCTTATCATCATTTACGCCTACTTGCAGCCTGCCGAGAATGGTAAGCGGTTTCAGCACATCCTGCTCATCGGTCTAATTTTCTGCGTCATCGGCGATGTCACTCTCGACAATTTCATTGTTGGGCTGTCCGCCTTCTTGATCGGACATTTTTTTTATTTAAGCGGATTCTTCGGCCAATGGCAATTCTCCCTATGGCGGCTTTCCACCATTGTACCTATTGGAGCATATGCCATTTATATGGGATATGAGTTACTTGATGCGCTCACTAAATCAGGTGACGGCAGCCTGAAAGGACCTGTCCTTGTCTATGTAACGGCGATTTCCTTAATGGGCTGGTCGGCCATTATGTCCGGCAACAAATGGGCGATAGCTGGCGCACTGCTGTTTATGGCCTCTGACTCCGTACTAGCCTGGAATAAGTTCATCTCGGAGGTTGCGAGCTCCGATGTGATCATTATGACGACCTATTATGCGGCGCAGTTCTACATAGCAGCCTGCATTGGTCATAAAGTCCGTACGGTTCCCAAGCAAAAAGCCATGATCCTCTGATCATGGCTTCTTTTAGCTGGGTTATCCGACTTTTTCCTTGTTCATCTGCTTACTGCGCAGCTGGCCGCAGGCCGCATCGATGTCGGCGCCATGCTCCAGACGGACACTGACGCTGACCCCTTGCTTCTTGAGTGTGTCGTAGAAACCTTTGATGGAGTCGTTCTCACTGCGCTGGTATTGACTGTGTTCGTCAACCGGATTGTAAGGAATCAGGTTCACGTTCACAAGTGAACGGCGGCGGTCACCCACCAGCTCGGCAAGCTCAAGCGCATGCTCCTGCTGGTCGTTAACGTCCCTTAGGAGGATATACTCCAACGTAATCCGGCGATTCGTGCGTTCGAGATAATAGTCGATAGCGTCCATCAGCTTCTCGATTGGAATCGCACGGTTAATCTTCATAATGCGAGTCCGCAGCTCATTATTAGGAGCATGCAGCGATACAGCCAGGTTGACACCTTGATCCTTGTCGGCGAACTCTCTGATTTTATCAGCAAGCCCGCTGGTGGATACGGTGATGTGACGCGGACCAATCGCAAGACCCTTATGATCCTTCACGGTTGTAAGGAAGTCATTCAGATGGATGAAGTTATCGAACGGCTCGCCGATGCCCATCACAACGATATGGCTGACTTTCTCACCTTGATTAGCTTCATCGAGATGAAGCTGAATCTTCATAATCTGCTCGACAATCTCGCCACTGGTCAGATCGCGGCTCTTCTTAATCAGGCCGCTTGCGCAGAAGCTGCAGCCGATGTTGCAGCCAACTTGCGTTGTCACGCAGACAGACAAGCCGAACTTATGGCGCATCAAGACCGTCTCAATCAGATTGCCGTCTACGAGCTTCAGCAGCAGCTTCACGGTTCCATCCTTGGACTCCTGCTTCGTATGCTCAACCAGCGTCTGAATGGTAAAGTTCTCCTCCAGCAGCTTCACGCAGTCAAGATTAACTTCTGTCATAGCTGCAAAGCTTGTAACCCGCTTCCGGTAAAGGTATTCCCACACTTGAGTCGCACGGAACTTCTTGTGTCCGCGCTCGCCCAGCCATGCGATTAATTGCTCTAATGTAAATCCATATATGGAAGGTGTACTCATTATTTATCCTCTTTTCACAAACGCAGCCTAAACCGCATACTGACTTCTATTGTCCCAAAATTGTCGGACGAAAACAAGGGGCGATTCCCGCCAATTGACAAAAGCCCGCATCAGCACTATTCGGATAAGACCTCCGGAGGGTCTTATTGCTATTCTTTCTCCAGTAGAACTGACCTATAAGACCCTGTGAGGGTCTTATTCACTTCATAATAGTCCAGTTTCATTTCTTTCTGCTGATTTTTCTTATTCATAAGACCCTGGCAGGGTCTTATGGGTTCCAGTTCGCTGCTCCACTGCTCGGATAAGACCCTGCGGGGGTCTTATTGCTGCCGCAACCGGCTAGTTCCCCTCCGTTTATCGCCTCATTCGCTGCGATAAGGTCCCTCAGGGATCTTAAGCCTACTTTATTCAGGTATCGAACATCAGTTAAGGCCCCTTAGGGACCTTATCTATGCACAATCCGGCTATTTCCCCCCATTCGACGCTCCATCCGCTGCATTAAGGTCCTTGAGGCACCTTAACCTCACTGTTTGACCACTCATCGCACTAGTTAGAGTCCCTATGGGACCTTAACATCGGACACCGCACTAGACAGTCCATTTCAACAGTCGGAACATGAGAGGAATGCTGGAACCACCCTTTTCTCCCTTCTTCATTCATTTTCAAGCAAAGTTTAGGTGCACATTTATCGCAATCGAGAGATACAGAGACCGATAAAGAGCATTCTAGAGTTCGTCTACGATGTAAACGCTCTAACCAATCTCATTGTGAGAATTAGACAATATGCCGCCCTCAGGGTTCGTTTACATTAGCCTTAGTCAGGCGTAATATACGATTCAGCAAATGAAATGTATGCTTTATTCGCTGAGTTTCCGTCAAGGGAAACGGGGGAACCAAACGATAAGCGCTATTGCATCGGTGTGAGAGCTGGTGTGTCTTGCTTATCAGGGGTGAATCCGGGAAAGGCTGCTTGCAGCTGGACCTGGTAGGGCGACTCTCACCGTCCGAATCCGTCAGCTAACCTCGTAAGCGAAGAAAATGTCAGCCACAGCACAGCAAGCTTAAAGCTGCGGAGGCTTTTTCCAGGTAGAGAGGATGATGTGTTCTTGTGACCTTATGGGGCCGCGGGGGACTTTCCTCTGCGGTCTTTTTCTATTGTATTCGAAAATGTCTTTATCGCTTAATCCCCTTCACAGGGGAACGGGGGAACCATTCGGATGGCATGCTCAAGCAGCTAGCATCCACGGGGTGAATCGCCAAAACGACTCAAGCGAGTCGTATGGCGTAGGGCGACTCTTACGCCCGAATCCGTCAGCTAACCTCGTAAGCGTAACAAGAGAGGCAACGATGATCGTGAACATAGGTGCGGTTTATTTTTTGCTGCGCTTATAAGCCACGTGAAGAGTCCCTCTTCCGTGGCTTTTTTGTCGTTGATTCCTCTAACAAAAGAGGAGAGAAATAGGATGAACGATTATATTCTCGTATCTGCACCAAATGTACAGGGCGAGGACTTTATTAAGCAGTTGCAACATCGGAGAATTCCATTTGCAACAATGGTAAACAATAAAGCCGAATACGAGCGAATGCTCGAGCTGCATGTTAGTACGATCATTGTCATAAGCACGAATGATGAAGCCACCTGGCGGGTACCAGAGCTTCCGATTGGTCGGATTTTCTTATTCGAGAGAAGCTTGAACCTTTGCTGCCGCTACATTCAGATCTGCCGAAGCTGGACGTCGAAATCGATCTGTGTCGTTACCGACAGCACAAACCCCAGACTGATCTATAAAGGAATGGGTGCGAATTATGTGGTTCATTCCAGCAGTGGCGAGACTTCTTTTCTCATATCAAATGATTTCATGACAGACAGCCAAAACGGGTAAAAAATCCATGCTTACGAAGCAAGAATTGCTCAATTGGCTAAGATAGGCCATTTGTGTGCCAATTCTTTTAAGGAGAATAGATCTATGCAGGATATCTATATGGTGCTGCTTCTGGCAGCTGTATTCGTACTCTTCGCCGGATTTATGCAATGGTGTGACCGCTCCATTCAGGAGGAGGAGAAACGATGATATTCACACTCTGTCTGGCCGTACTTATCTTTCTCTATTTAGTGTACGCCCTCATTAATCCAGAAAAATTTTAATCCCTTAAACGATCGCGGGAGGTCAATATGGATATTTTACAGCTTCTTATTGTGATTGGCGTGCTTGTTCTGCTCGTCAAGCCACTTGGCTCGTACGTTTATCACGTCTACTCGAATGAGCCGAACCGAACCGACCGAGTATTCGGGTGGTCTGAACGAATCATTTACAGTGTGATCGGTTTGAAATCCCGGGCAGGCATGACCTGGAAAAAATACGCTCTTAGCTTTCTTCTAACTAATATCGTACTGGTTGCCATCAGCTATTTGATCCTGCGCTTTCAAGGCGGGCTCCCTGGCAATCCGAATAACATCGGCGGTATGGAACAGACCTTGTCCTTTAATACCGTCATCAGCTTCATCACGAATACGAACTTGCAGCATTACAGCGGGGAGACCGGGCTTTCTTACTTCTCGCAGATGGCCGTCATTATGATGATGATGTTCACATCAGCGGCTACAGGCTTCTCGGTTGCGATTGCATTTATCCGTGGCCTGACGAGCAAAGGCACAACAATCGGTAACTTCTTCGAAGACTTCGTGAAGTCACATACCCGGATCTTCCTGCCGCTGGCTGTGCTTGTCACGCTGGTACTGGTGGCTTTGCATGTGCCACAGACGTTTGATCCGAACATAACCGCAACAACACTAGAAGGAGCCACGCAAAATATCGCGATCGGACCTGTGGCATCCCTAGAATCAATCAAGCATTTAGGTACCAACGGCGGCGGTTTCTTCGGAGTCAACTCGGCTCATCCATTCGAGAATCCAAACCCACTGACGAATGTCATCGAAATTTTATCGATGTGGGCGCTTCCTGCATCGTTGCCTTATGTATTTGGACGATTTGCGAAAAACCGTAAGCAGGGCTGGGTTATATTTTCCGCGATGATGACCCTGTTCCTTGTCTTTCTGGCAACGGTCTATACCGCTGAGCTGCATGGCAATCCAGCATTGAACAATCTTGGTGTGGATGCCTCACAAGGCAGTATGGAAGGCAAAGAGGTACGCTTTGGTATCGCACAATCCGCTCTGTTTACAGCCGTCACAACAGCAGCGACCACCGGTACGGTAAACAACATGCACGATACGCTGACACCAATTGGCGGACTCGTACCGCTTGCCGAGATGATGCTTAACGTAGTATTTGGCGGTAAGGGTGTTGGTCTCATTAACATGCTGATGTACGCCATACTCGGAGTATTTATCGCCGGACTTATGGTTGGACGTACGCCGGAGTTTCTTGGACGGAAAATCGAGCCGCGTGAGATGAAGCTCATCGCGATCGCCATTCTCGCCCATCCCTTTATTATCCTGGTGCCGACCGCTATCGCCTTCCTTACCGATCTAGGCCAAGGTTCGATTAGCAACGCAGGCTTCCACGGCATCTCGCAGGTGCTATATGAGTACACCTCATCAGCAGCAAATAATGGCTCCGGCTTTGAGGGATTAGCCGATAATACACCTTTCTGGAATATTACAACCGGACTGGTCATGCTGTTTGGACGATATATCTCGATGATTGCCATGCTTGCCGTAGCCGGTTCGCTGGTCCGTAAGCAGCCTGTGCCAGAGACATCAGGTACATTCCGGACAGATAACGTGCTGTTTACAGGGATTCTTGTAGGAACCGTATTAATTATTGGAGCGCTGACGTTCCTGCCTGCCGTTGTTCTTGGACCAATCGCAGAGTATCTGACGCTTCGCTAACGGATAAGGATGAGGTGAGTAAAAGGTGACTACGAAACGTAAATCTATGCTGGACTCCGCTATTTTAAGCCGAGCGGTCAGGGACAGCTTTATTAAATTAAATCCACTAACAATGATGAAAAACCCCGTCATGTTCGTCGTTGAGGTCGGTACACTTGTCGTACTGCTTATGACATTGCTGCCCGGCTATTTCGGTACAGAAGATCGGGTAGGCTTTAATCTGACGGTGTTTCTTATTCTGCTATTCACGGTACTCTTCGCGAATTTCGCAGAAGCATTAGCCGAAGGGCGCGGTAAAGCGCAGGCCGATTCGCTTAAGAAGAGCAAACAGGACATTACGGCTAACAAAATGGTCGGCAATAGTGTAAAACAAGTCGTATCTACCGAGCTTCGGAAAGGCGATATGGTTATCGTCTCACAAGGCGAGATGATTCCGGGCGATGGCGAAGTTATTGAGGGCCTTGCTTCTGTTGATGAATCCGCCATTACCGGTGAATCTGCCCCTGTTATTAAGGAAGCTGGCGGTGACTTCAGCTCCGTTACCGGCGGTACACGTGTCGTCAGCGACCAGATCAAGGTCCGTATTATGAGTGATCCCGGCGAATCGTTTATCGACCGTATGATCTCACTTGTTGAAGGCGCCAAGCGGCAAAAGACGCCAAACGAACTGGCTCTGAACACCCTGCTTACAAGCCTGACGCTTATCTTCCTGATCGTTGTCGTTACCCTGGCTCCTATCGCCAAATATGTTGGTGTAGAGCTGGATGTGCCCGTGCTGATCGCCCTGCTCGTCTGTCTTATTCCGACCACGATTGGCGGTCTGCTGTCAGCCATCGGGATCGCCGGTATGGACCGCGTAACGCAGTTTAATGTATTGGCGATGTCAGGCAAAGCCGTTGAAGCAGCCGGCGATATTAACACCATGATTCTGGATAAAACCGGTACGATTACATTCGGGAACCGGATGGCCAGCGATTTCCTTCCTGTTAAGGGCTCAACCATCCAAGAGCTTGGCGAGTGGGCAGCACTCAGCTCAGCCAAAGACGAGACGCCGGAAGGACGCTCCGTATTAGAGCTGATGAAGACCAAGCAGCTCTCCTACGGAGCAGAGCAGATTGAGCAGGCTTCCTTCATTCCTTTTACAGCAGAAACTCGTATGAGCGGTACCGATTTGCCAGATGGAAGAAAAGTACGAAAAGGCGCCGTTGATGCCGTTAAGAAATGGGTATTATCTCAAGGGGGTACGATCCCAACTGATCTCGATTCTACCGGTGAGTCCGTTGCCGTCCTCGGCGGGACACCACTTGCTGTTTCCGTCGATAACCGGATTCTAGGTATTATTTATTTGAAAGATACCGTTAAACCAGGCATGCAGGAGAGATTTGCTGAGCTTCGCCGGATGGGCATCAAGACCATCATGTGTACTGGCGATAATCCGCTGACGGCAGCAACGATTGCCCGTGAAGCAGGCGTGGATGACTTTGTAGCGGAGAGCCGCCCAGAGGATAAAATCGCGCTGATTAAAAGAGAGCAGGCAGCAGGCAGTCTTGTTGCGATGACGGGCGACGGCACGAATGACGCCCCTGCTCTTGCACAGGCCGATGTTGGGCTTGCGATGAACAGCGGTACAATCGCAGCGAAGGAAGCTGCGAATATGATCGATCTGGATTCCGACCCGTCGAAGATTATCGAGGTTGTGGCTATCGGCAAGCAGCTGCTAATGACCCGCGGCGCTTTGACCACATTCAGTATTGCGAATGATATCGCCAAATATTTTGCCATCATCCCTGCGATGTTCATGATTGCGATCCCGCAGATGGATGTCCTGAACATTATGAAACTTGGCTCGCCTTCCTCGGCGATCCTCTCGGCGCTTATCTTCAACGCCGTCATTATCCCGCTCCTCATCCCGCTTGCGATGCGAGGGGTTGCTTACAAACCGATGAATGCATCCAAGTTGTTAAGCAAGAACCTGCTTATCTACGGGCTTGGCGGCGTCATTGCACCATTCATTGGGATTAAGCTGCTCGACCTCATCGTTCATATTTGGATCTAATGCAATATTCGAAAGGAAGGGATCTTATGAATCAATCTGCTTCATCATCCGCATCAGGCGGCGGCTCGATCCTGATGATTGCGATCAGGGCAAGTATCGCGTTTATTATATTGTGCGGTATTATTTATCCGCTCGTATCTACTGGTTTAGCGCAGCTGTTCTTCCCGCATCAGGCGAACGGAAGCTTGATTAAGAACGCAGAAGGCCAGATTATCGGCTCGTCCCTAATCGGGCAAAGCTTCACCGACCCTGCCTACTTCCAAGGGCGTGTTTCGAGCATTGACTATAAAGCAGAAGCTTCCGGATCCAACAACTATGCGCCTTCTAATCCAGATATGCTGAAGCGGACGCAGGAATCGATTGCCGCATGGAAGGCAGCCAATCCAGATGTTCCAATCAGCAAGCTTCCGATAGCTCTGATTACCAACTCTGGTTCCGGCCTCGACCCGCATATCACGCCAAGCTCAGCTGAGGTTCAAATTCCGCGGATCAGCAAGCTGACCGGTTTATCGACCGATACGTTGGAACAGCTTGTCCAAAAGCATACTGAAGGACGTGACCTTGGTGTATTTGGTGAACCGCGTATCAATGTACTGGAGCTCAATATCGAACTAAGCCAGCTTAAAAAATAAAGCAAACCGCCCCGCTTGCACTTGGCAGGCGGGGCATTCACACGCTAAGGGGAAGGAGGAACACCCGTCATGGACAACGGCTACCGTCGAAAAACACCCGAAGAGCTTCTGCAAGCCATAGCCAAGCTCCATCACGGACGGCTTAAAATCTATATTGGTGCGGTTAGCGGTACCGGTAAAACCTACCATATGCTGCGCGATGGCCAGCAGCTTCAGAAGCAAGGCATTGATGTCGTAGCCTGTGCTGTCTCGACGAGGCAAAGGCCCGAGACGATGGAGCAGCTCAGCGAAATCGAACGTATTCCCAGCATTCACTGGTTTAAGGAAGGAGTCGAGTGGAAGGATCTTGACTTAAGAGCCATAAAGACGCGTAATCCCGAAGTCTTGCTCGTTGATGGGCTTGCCCATCGCAACCGCCAAGAGGCAGAGTTTCCTTCCCGGCTCGATGATATCAAGCATCTGCTCAAATGCGGAATAAGCGTCATGACGACGATCAATGTGTATGAACTGGACGGCGTTTGCGATCTTGCTTATCAGTTAACAGGGATTGAGGCCGAGTGTACCGTGCCGGATGATATTTTAGAGTTTGCGGATGAAGTGCGGCTTATCGACGTTTCGCCTGAGACCATTTTGACACGATTAAACGAAGGTCATCTACGTAACACCCAGTCTCCTCACCTGCTTCGGAGGGGAAATCTTGATAAGCTGCGCGAACTCGCTCTGCGCCTGATGGCCGAGGATGTCAACGGATCATTGGAGCATCATCGGAGGAATCAAGGTCTTATTGGCCCCTCCGGCGCATCCGAGCGAATACTTGTGACGGTACAGTATCATTGGAACGGCTCTATCCATATCCGGCGCGGTCAGCAAGTAGCGAAGCGGCTGAGCGGGGAACTGCTCGTCGTATCGTTCATATCGGATAATACCTCTTTATCAAAAGAAGCTGCTGCATTTAAGCGTTCGATCATGAAGCTCACGCAAAAGATTGGGGCATCCTTCGAGGAGCTGGTTGTCCCCCGCCTTCATCGGCGCCTGCTGTCCCAGCATATTACCGAGTATGCGATGGCCCATGGTGTAACCCGCATTGTACTGGGCCACTCCAAGCATACCTGGCTGCAGGAGCTGCTTCATGGCTCCATCGCTAATGGGATCTTGCAGCAAGCCAAACCAATCGATCTCTTCTTTGTCGCTGATCGGACAGATCAGGAAGGAGAACGTATTCTTCCTGCGAGGCATCGCACGGAGTCCCGCTCTACTTATAAAAGACTCAGCATTGCCGAGAAAAAGCAAACGACCGAGCGTATGAAACGCGGTACCTTCAAAGTATATATTGGTGCAGCACCCGGAGTGGGAAAAACGTACACCATGCTCCGTGAGGGTAATGTCCTCCTCCGCAAAGGCATTGATGTCGTGATTGGTCTTCTTGAGACACATGGCCGCAAGGACACAATGGAGCAGGTGGCGGAGCTGCCCTCTATTCCAAGAGCACAAATAGCCTATAAGGATATGCTGCTGGAGGAGATGGACGTCCCTGCTATTCTTAAGCGATTTCCTGAGGTGGTCCTTATCGATGAACTTGCCCATACGAATGTGCCGGGCAGTGTAAACAAGAAGAGATATGAAGATGTCCGTTTCATTCTGGATGCCGGCATCTCGGTTATTTCCACCGTTAATGTCCAGCATCTCGAAAGCTTAAATGACGCTGTCGAGCAAATAACAGGGGTTCGGGTCAGAGAGACGGTACCCGACAGCATGCTGCGCATCGCCGATGAAGTAGAGCTTATTGATGTATCGCCTAGAGCGTTGCAGGAACGAATGCGGGAAGGCAGAATCTATGCCATGGGCAAGGTCGAACAGGCGCTTGGTGCCTTTTTTCAGCTTGGCAATCTAATTGCTCTGCGTGAACTGGCCTTGCGCGAAATTGCGGATGATGTGGATGAAAGGCTTGAGGCTTGGGAACGGACAGGATCGCTGCGTGGTCCGTGGCGGAGGCAGGAGGTCATATTTGTAGCCATAACAGACCTTGCACAAGCCGATCGGCTGATTCGCAGAGGCTTCCGTATCGCCCACCGGCTTAAGGCCGAATGGCATGTCATGGTCGTTCATAATGGCGGCGGACACGCAATAGACCGTCGTATGAAGGAGCTCCTTCAATTAACGGAGCAGCTAGGCGGAATGTTTGTTGTTAAAGAGATGAGACAGACACAATATCTTTCGGCTTTTCTGCTCACCCATGCCAATGCGCTACATAGTACGCAGTTCATTATTGGTCAGGAGAAAAGGAGCTGGCTCGCGAGAATGTTCCGACCGTCCATCGTAAAGAAGATATTGCAGAACGGCCGCAACATGGATGTGATGGTCGTTAGCTGCCTTCCTTCGCAAGAGCAATAATATCTTTTGGATCGAGAATATGGCGTTCATAACTTGTGTAAAAGGTTTGGATCATGGCAAGACCAACCTGCCGAAGCGTAATAAGATGATTAGGGAACAAAGGTCTTAAGATCGGATACAGCCACGTCAGCGCATAGGCCCATTTCGGAACCCTCACTTGCCCCTTCGTTGGGTGCATATAGCTTGGTCGGAACATGAAAGCACGGCGGAACGGCAGCTGCAGAAGGTGATTCTCCGTTCTTCCTTTCACCCTAGCCCACATTACTTTGCCCTGCTCTGTGCTGTCTGTGCTGGCGCCGGTTACATAGCAGAACACCATGTCCTCGTTCAAGCTCGATAGCAAGCGTGCAACATGCATCGTCAGATCATAGGTCACACGAGTGTAGTCTGCCTCCGACATACCAACCGACGAGACGCCAAGGCAGAAATAGCAGGCATTGTATCCTTTAAGCTCATTCTGAATCGGGGTTAAGTCATAAAAATCCTTATGTATGATTTCCTTCAGCTTCGGGTGCGTAACACCAATTGGCCGACGAGTAATAGCAAGTACCTGTTCAACATCCGGATGCTGCAGGCATTCCATCAGAACACCTTCCCCGACCATACCTGTAGCTCCCGTAATAATCGCTCTTATTTTCTCTTTCGGCTGCTTTGTTTCCATTCTCGCATCTCTCCCTTATTAACAGGCACTACAATCATTATGGCATAGGCCTAGCAACAAAAAAAGACGAGGCAAATTCTCTCTGCCTCGTCTTCCTTCTATATGTTAAGCCATCATTTGCTTCACAAGCTCGCGGTTCCGTTCTTTAAATACTTCGTTATGGGATGAGACCATTCCGTATGCATTAGCATCCGGTTGAATATAAGATTTCGCTCTGTTCACCGCATTAGCTGCATCTTGGAAAGCTCCCGCGATCAAATGAAGTTTGCCATCATGCATCAAAATATCGCCTGCAGCATATAGACCCGGTACGGAGGACTCGCCGCTCGGAGTACCTTTTACATACCAGTCATCAACCATCTCAATGTTAAGCTTGCTGTTCTCGAGTAAGGAGGAATCCCGTTCATAACCGTGATTAATAACGACATCATCAATATCCAGATGTGATACTTCACCTGACTCGCTATGGGTCAGCTCGACGCGTTCCACCAGCTCATCGCCTGCGCTCGCGAGCAGTTTTGTAATTTCAGTATGGAACAAGCATTCCACTTTCGGACTGTTCATTAGGGTTGTTACATTCGCTTCATGCCCGGACAAGGCCTCTTTGCGATATGTAATGTAGATTTTCTTCGCGAACGGAAGCAGCTCCATCGCCCAGTCAACAGCCGAGTTGCCTCCACCGGAAATGATCACGTTCTTATCTTTAAATCTCTTCAATGATTTCACCGTATAATGAAGGTTTGTTACCTCAAATTTCTCTGCGCCCTCAATTGCGATCTTCTTCGGATTCAGAATACCACCGCCAACTGCGATGATGACCGTCTTCGAATAATGAATACGTCCCGAGGAGCCTTGCAGCACGAAAATATTATCTTCATTACGTGTAATGGATTCGATCTTCTCATTCAATACAACCTCTGGATCAAACGTCAGCCCTTGCTTCACAATCTGATCAATTAACTGTGCTCCTGGAGTAGGAGTTAAACCGCCGATGTCCCAGATCATTTTCTCAGGGTAAACATGGACCTTTCCGCCTAGAAAAGGCTGGAACTCGATAAGCTTCGTCTTCATTTCTCTAAGCCCGCTATAGAAAGTAGAATACAGCCCCGCAGGTCCGCCCCCAATTACCGTTACATCAAACAATTCCTCTTGCAGCATGAACGTTCCTCCTCGGAAAAGCACTGTCATTGATTATCATTATCAATAGTATACGGCTTTTGAGAACATTTTTCAATAAGCATTGACAATCCGACTAAATCACTATAATTTAGTAAATGGCACTAATAGTGATAATCATTATCACACACTCTTAGCTATATGATCCTCAGCATGCAATTATTTCACTTATAGAAAAGGAGATTTACACCACCATGAAAAAAGCACTTATCTCTCTCATGATGCTCTTCGTTATCATTCTGAGCGCATGCGGAAACAACAGTAACACAAGCAATAACGCAGGAACTGAGAACACTGCCGCAACAAACAATGCCGGGGCAGCCAATGCTTCGCCATCCGCAGACACAGCTGCTGAAGCAACAGGCAACATCACGTTCCAATCGGAAAGCGGCCCAATGGAAGTACCTGCTAATCCGCAGCGTATTGTTGATCTTTCTTCTTATACAGGCAGCTTGATCTCCCTTGGCATCACTCCTATTGGCGTCACCAACTGGGCGAAAGACAATCCTAACTTTACTGAGCAGTTGAAGGATGTAACCGAAGTATCCGAAGAAGATCTCGAGAAAATTCTCGAGCTGGAGCCGGATCTGATTATTGGCACAGAAACAACAAAGAACATCGATAAACTAAAGGAAATCGCTCCAACTGTTATTTTCACTTACAATAAGGTTGATTACCTGCAGCAGCATATTGAGGTCGGCAAAGCCGTTAACAAGGAAAAAGAAGCGACGGCTTGGGTGGAAGACTTCAAAGCACGTGCTGCCCAAATCGGCAAAGATATTAAAGCTAAAATCGGTGAGGACTCTACGGTTACCGTCATCGAGAACTTCGACAAGGAATTGTATATGTTCGGAGATGCTTGGGGCCGCGGCACCGAAATTCTGTACCAGGCGATGGGCCTGAAGATGCCGCAGAAAGTAAAAGACATGACCTTGAAAGACGGCTGGTATGCGTTGTCACTAGAAGTGCTTCCTGAATACGCCGGCGACTATATCGTCTTCAGCCAAAGCAAAGATACAGCTGGCTCCATTACTGAAACCGAAACTTACAAGAACATCCCGGCTGTAAAAAATAATCATGTCATCACAGCAGATGCTAGAGGCTTCTACTTCAATGATGCCTATACGCTTGATTATCAACTGAACTTCTTTAAAGAGCAGTTCCTGGGTCAATAATCTCATGATACAAGAAACGAGACGACCTATCCCTTTTGTTATCAAGCTGCTAGTAGGGATCGTACTCTTTATCGCAATCTTCTTCCTGGCCATGGTGTTCGGTGCTGCCGACACCACGGTCCATGAAACATGGCTCGCGCTGACGTCACCTCACGATACAAGTGAGAAAGTGACGCTTTTGCGCGAAATCAGGCTGCCACGTGAAATCGCGGCAATCTTTGTTGGTGCGGCACTGGCCGTATCCGGCGCCATTATGCAAGGTGTGACTCGGAATGCGCTGGCAGATCCGGGGCTTCTCGGTTTATCTGCCGGAGCAAATGCCGCCCTTGCAGTAACGGTTGCGTTATTCCCTAGCATTAATTACTTCGGCATTATGATCGCATGCTTTATCGGAGCTGCCCTTGGTTCGATTCTCGTTATCGGAATTGGTGCAGCAAAACGAGGCGGCTTCTCCCCTATTCGTATCGTTTTGGCGGGAGCAGCTGTTTCTACATTTCTATACGCCGTTGCAGAAGGCGTCGGCCTTACCTTTAAAGTATCCAAAGATGTTAACATGTGGACATCCGGGGGGTTGATCGGAACCTCCTGGGGACAGCTTCAAATGATTGTTCCAGTTATCGTGGTTGGTATTCTTATTGCAATCGCGATGTCGAAGCAGCTGACCGTACTTAGCCTGAGTGAAGATGTGGCAACCAGCCTTGGGCAAAAAACCGGTCTAATTAAAGGAATCCTATTCACTGTTACAATTCTGCTTGCTGGCGCATCTGTTGCACTTGTCGGCAATCTGGCCTTCCTAGGCCTCATGATTCCGCATATGGTCCGCGCTATTGTCGGTCAAGACTATCGTTATTCCGTTCCGATGTCCGCTATTGTAGGTGCTTCCTTCATGCTGCTCGCGGATTTGATCGGCCGGACGATCAATGCGCCGTATGAAACGCCGGTTGCAGCGATTATTGCGGTTGTAGGTCTGCCTTTCTTCCTCATTATCGTTAGAAGAGGAGGCAAAGCACTCAAATGATGTTATCTTATTTGGTTCGAAAACAACGTATTATCCTTGGCATCCTGCTGCTGCTTATTATCGCGACCATCATTACTAGTCTTAGCCTTGGTTATTCAACCTTGACCTTTAAAAGGTTATTACCTGTTCTGTTTGGGGACGGTTCGAAAAAGGAAAACTTCATTCTGTTTGACATACGGATGCCGCGTGTCATCATTACTCTACTGGCTGGTATGGCGCTTGCTCTATCCGGCTCGATTCTGCAAGGCGTATCACGCAATGATCTGGCTGATCCCGGTATTATCGGTATTAACTCGGGGGCAGGCGTGGCAATTACAGTCTTCTTCCTGTTCTTTCCGACGGAGGCTGGTCCTTTCGTCTATGCCCTGCCGGTTGTCGCCTTTATCGGCGCCTTGGCAACCGCATGCCTAATTACTCTGTTCTCCTGGAAAAGACATGTGGGCATCCAGCCGGTTAGTATGGTGCTGACGGGCATCGGCTTCCAATTGGCGCTTAGCGGCGTTATGATCGTCCTTATATCCTCAGCAGACCGCGAGAAAGTGGATTTCATCGCCAAATGGATTGCCGGCGGCATCTGGGGAACAGATTGGCCGTTTATTTGGGCCATGCTTCCATGGCTCATCATCTTTATTCCATTTACGCTGTACAAGGCGAACCGCCTCAACATTCTCTCTTTGAATGAGCATATAGCGGTTGGCGTCGGTATCTCACTGACGAAGGAACGTGTTGTGCTGCTCTTCTCGGCTGTTGCCCTGGCGGCATCTGCCGTGTCCGTGACAGGCGGTATCGCCTTCATCGGGCTGCTCGCGCCGCATATAGCGAAAGCCTTAGTTGGCCCGCGTAATCAATTGTTCATCCCGATCTCCATCCTGTTTGGTGGATGGCTGCTCGTACTCGCTGATACAATTGGCCGTCAGGTCGATATTGCCGGCGGCTTACCAGCCGGGATCGTCGTGTCCCTGATCGGCGCACCATACTTCTTAATTTTGCTGCTAAAGAAATAGAAGAAATAAAAGAAATAAGCCCTCAAGCAGTGGATCTGCTTGGGAGCTTATTTGGTGTGTTCATGCACGTAAATTCACATACGCTAGACTGTACTTTATCCAACAGAATGGTGCATCCTAGCCAAGTAACCATTGCTGCATTGGATTCTATCCAGCAGATTTCAGCACAAATGGCCGAGAATGCTCATGATGCGCGGAATGGATTGGATGGAATCCAACATAACCCGCAGCTGGCAATCTCAAAATCAATTTTGCTGGATGAAATCCAACGAATTACGAGGGAATTGGTAAACCAACAAACGCTCCTCGAGCTGAGCTGAGCTCCAGTCACTCAACCCAGCTCGCGTGCAATGGCGCGGCCGGCAACTCGGCCGCTGTAGAGGCAGCCGCCGAGGAAGGTACCTTCCAGCGCGCGGTAACCATGCATACCGCCGCCGCCAAAACCGGATGCCTCGCCTGCGGCATAAAGGCCCGGGATGGCGTCGCCCGCCGCGTTCAAGACGCGAGCAGACAGATCCGTCTGCAATCCGCCAAGCGTCTTGCGGCTGACGATGTTAAGCCGAACTGCAATCAGCGGGCCGTTCTTCGGATCAAGCAGCTTATGAGGAGGCGCTACCCGAATCAGTTTATCGCCAATGTAGCTGCGGGCTCCGCGAAGAGCGGTGATTTGCAGGTCTTTCGTAAATTTGTTGTCGATCTCCCGGTCTCTAGCGATTAACTGGCGCTCAATTGAAGCATAATCAAGCAAGTTCTCGCCGGTCAGCCGATTCATACCCGCCACAAGCTCCGCCAAATGATTAGCCACAATGAAGTCTTCGCCTTTATCCATGAAGGCCTGCACGGGACCGGACGCACCAGGCAGCGCCCGGGAGAGAACCTGCCGGACGCTCTTTCCCGTCAAATCGGGATTCTGCTCCGAGCCGGAGAGCGCGAACTCCTTCTCTATAATCTTCTGCGTCAATATAAACCAGGAGTAGTCATAGCCCGTTTTCTGTATAGTCTCCAGCGTACCTAATGTATCAAAGCCCGGGAAGTTGGGAGCCGGGAACCGCTGACCACGTGCATCCAGCCAGATCGAAGACGGTCCCGGTAATATCCGGATGCCATGGTTGTCCCATACGGAATTCCAGTTCTTAATCCCTTCGGTATAATGCCACATCCGGTCCCGGTTCACGATCTGTCCGCCCGCTTCCTCCGTAATACCAAGCATTCTTCCGTCGACATGCGCTGGTACACCTGACAGCATACGGGCAGGAGGTGTTCCAAGACGGCTTGGCCAGCTTTGACGGACAAGCTCATGGTTGCCCCCGATGCCACCGCTCGTTACGACTACAGCATTCGCTTCATATTCGAAATCTCCAATTGCCACTCTTGAACTGGCCTCACCTCGTGCAGCTGTGCTTGGTTCCAAGACAATACCAGCCACGCCTATAATCGCATCGCCGCTGCTCAGCAGCCGGTCTACTCTATGCCGGGGCTTATAGATCAGCCTGCCGCTTGCCATATGCTCACGAATACGCTTCTCGAACGGTGCAACAATAGCAGGGCCTGTCCCCCATACAATGTGGAACCGCGGTACCGAATTGCCATGTCCTTCGGCCAAATATCCGCCACGCTCCGCCCATCCAACAACCGGAAAGAACCGTATGCCCATCCCGCGCAGCCATTCTCTTTTCTCTCCTGCTGCAAAAGAGACATAAGCCTCCGCCCATTGCCTGCCCCAGTAATCCTCATCCTCATCTCGATCAAAGCCTGCTGCTCCAAGCCAATCCTGCCAAGCGAGCTCCCTCGAATCTTTAATACCAAGCCTTCGTTGCTCAGGCGAGTTCACTAGGAATAATCCTCCGAAGGACCACCAAGCCTGTCCACCGATCGATGCTTCTGGTTCTTGGTCAAGCAATAGCACTTGTTTCCCCGCATCCGCGATCTCTCCCGCTGCCACTAGTCCAGCAAGACCTGCGCCTACTACAATTGCATCATACTTCATCAGCTATACTCCCCCAGCCGCTATGAACCAGCAGATATTCATAATTTTATTATTAATCACTTCCAATCGATGTCAAGACAAGAAAAGGGCTCCCCTTCCTGGAAAGGGAGCCCTAGATCTAATGCCATTTATTTATTTTTTAAGAGGAAGCTGCTGTACGTAGCTGTCGGACAGATGCAACAGTTCAAGTGCTCTGTTGTACTCGTCTTCGGTTACGCCGCCTTCTGTTGTCTCTGTACCATCAACTACTTTATGGTTCGTACCGTCTTCATATTCAAGACCCGGTACATAAAGGTTTTCGTTATCAATCACTGATCCGCTAGGCAGGAAGTGACGCATTGGAATGAGCTCCGAGCTTTGGTTCAGAAGGTCTTCACCAAAGTGGATCTGATTCTTCATCGATGCACCAACCAGATTCGCAACGGTTGGCAGGATGTCAATTTGACCGCCAACTTTATCGTTTACCAACGGTTGAGTTACGCCTGGAACGTGCATAATAAGTGGGATGTTAAACATTTCGGTATGACCGTAGTCTGTACCAAGCATTTCTTTCATCAATGCTTTTTCATCATCATCCAGCGAGTACAATGGCAGACCTTGGTGGTCACCGTACATGAGGACGATGCTGTCATCCCACAGACCGCTTGATTTCAAGCCGTCAATGAATTGGCCAAGTGCAAAGTCAGCATAATTTTGTGCTTTAAGATAACGAGTAACCAAGCTGTCATCCTTGAACTCTGCAGGAAGCTCAATCCGGTATTTCGAAGTCGGAATGTTGTACGGATGATGCGCGCTCATCGAAATGACTTGTGCATAGAACGGCTTATCCGCCTGATCCATTTTCGCAAGTTCAGGCAGCGTCTTCGCATACAGCACTTCGTCAGAAGCGCCGAAGGCTACATGGTCTTCATCACCGTAGAACTGTTGATCATAATACTTTTCCCAGCCAAGCGACGAGTACAGTTCTGTACGGTTCCAGAACTCAACGGCGTTCGTATGGAATGTCGCTGTCGAGTAGCCGTTCTCTTGCATCAGCTTAGGTAAGCTTGGCAATACTTTATCTACGTTCACGTCTGTTGCTGCTTTATGCTTAGGAACATAAAGGGACGTATTTACCACATACTCGGCATCGGAAGTTGTACCTTGCCCAGCCATTGCATAGAAGTGCGTGAAATGTGTTGCCTCTTGAACCAGCTTGTTCATGTTTGGCGTAATTTCCACGCCGCCTACTTTAAGGCCAACTAGGAAATCTTGATACGATTCCATTTGAAGAATAATGACGTTCTTGCCTTTGGCAGCACCAAAGTTATTCGGCGATGCAGGCGCTGTAATGCCTTTGAGCTCATCAATCTTCGCCTGCGTAATTTGATCCATCGGCGTAACCGGTTCGTTTTCCAGCATTTTATCAATGATGTTGTACACTTCGTAATCAAGCAGACCCATTTCTTCAGCTTGCTTGTTCTCGTTCATACTTGCGCGGTTAGGCCAAACGTTAACAAGACATACAACAATAGATAATGCGAATGCTGCCATCCATGCTTTGCTGCGCACAGGACGCAGATCAGCCGATTGGCGGGCTTTCTTGAATTTCGGCAGAATTAATACCACCGCAATGACGATAATATCAAGGAAGATCAGCAAATAATAAGGATCCATGAGCGAGTAGGTGCTTTCCCCTACTTCTTTCATTTTACCGGCTTGGCTAAGTGCATCCGTATTAACAATAATGCCATAATATTTGTAATACATCAGAATCGCGAAGTATAAGGCCGTAAATAACAGGTTAACAATCATGTAGTACAGCATCTTGCGTTTACCTGCAAAGAATTCGATCAAACAGAACACAGCAATAAAGAATGGAACCTCAGTCAGAAGCGTAAGCCACGAGAAGCCATTATCGAAAACAACATCACGAGCAACGATACTCTTAATCAGCAAAATAATAAGGAAATAGTAGAAACGTCTATTTAAGAATCTAGTTATTAGAGACACCCTTGTCATCACCTTTCATTTCAAATCGCGAAAAATAATCCTTAGCTGTCTATGTGTGGCTTAAGGATTTTTCCATAGATCTATTGTAAAATCCACATTCTCTTCCATGTATTTATAAACATCCGGTTCGTTAAGTAGCTGAATCCCAACCGATTTGCTCATAATCGCATGTAAGCTTGTGGACAAGAATTGTCTGGATGCTATCCGGAAATCAAGATCACGAATCTCGCCTCTCTCATGCCGGTCTTTCAGAAATTCTTCGAAGATGGCGCTCTGCTCGCGGAGCAGCGTCGTCAATTGCTCAGCTTCTTCAAAGCCAAGCAGTTCATTCTCACGGAACAAAATCCGTGTCAAATCCATATCCGCCGTAAACAGCTCATAAATCCGGCGCTTAATAGTCATCATCGCGTCTCTAAGATCCATCTCCTCGATGACGCGGTTAATCTGCTGTATTTCTTTTCTACGGTGCTCGAAGCTTTCACGTAGCAACACCGACATAATTTCACGCTTGCCGCCCGGAAAATAATGATAAAGGATACCGTCTCCCATCCCGATCTTCCTCGTGATTTCTCGTACTGGGGTTCCATGGTATCCTTTTTCTGCAAATAATGATTTTGCAGCTTCTAGTATTTTCTCACGCGTTTCAGCCGCTTGCTCTTTTCGGATGTTGCGAGACATCGTCGCCACCTCCTTAAAAGAATTGTTGCTTACTTCGTAAGCATACGCTTGACGACAATTCTTACTTCGTAAGCATGAATTAGTTGCATTGCTGCTCTTAGCAACTACTCTAGTTTCACTGAACGATCGCACAGCGAAATTTTAGCGCAAGGCCGATGTTATGTCAATCGATCTGCCAAAACATCACAAAATCGCCTAAACTTTTCGTTTATCTTTTACGACGGCGTCTTTTTTTTGTTCGAAGTGTTCCTTATATTCGACAAATCCAATTTCGCAGCCAGGTCCGATCACAACTTTGTTCCCTCTTACTATATCAGCAATTGTGTTTTCCAAATAGATATGATCTCCTTCCAAAACTGACACTGAAAGCCTTGCGCTGGAAGAAGGTTTGAAAAATAAACTGAGCGGATGCATTAAGCTCGCTTTACGAATGGTAATCTGTCCACCGCCAATCTCATGTGCTTTGCAATCGCGGTACAGTTTAATATCAAGCTTTCCGGCATTAAGCAAGCCTCCGATTTCGAAAATTCCCCGTGCCGTGAACGATTCCGCTTCACAATCTCCTGCTGTATGAAGCATTCCTCTTAAATGGATCTTCTCACTATATATGTCGTTCTTTGACTCTATCGTGCCAGAAATGTTCAGCTCCCTGAGCTGTGTAATCCCGCCGACTGCAACAGTACCAGATGTCTTAAGCATGCCGCCTTTCAGTCCGCCTTTGATGTCACATGTTCCAACAATACTCACCTGATCAGCAGCGGCTAACGTACCGTTAATCTCCATCGTCCCCATACACTTCAACTTCTTGCAGTCTGTATCGCCCTCGATCGTACCTTCTCCAACAATCTTGACATTGTTATAGATACCACCCATGACGCTTGAGCTCCCGGTAATCGTTAGATTTCTTCTTGTCTTTTCACTTATAAGCTGATTCATAAGATCGCCTCCATCCTCTTAGACTTGAACATGCTTAATGATCTTCGAGCTGCTATGCACATCAAGACTTTGCTTGTATTCCACATTGCCAATCGTGCAGCCCGGACCAATTTTCACTTTCCCGCCGCGCACCATGTCAGCCATTGTATTTTCAAGGTAGATTTGATCGCCTTCAATAACCCCTGCATTCAGTTTGTTGCTGAATGGACCCAGAGCGGATTGCAGCCACTTGCCGAAGCCCTTACTAGACTGCTCACGGATCTGAATATCTTCGCCGCCAATCTCCTCTATTCGGCTTGCGCCTTGCAAGCTCAGCTTAATCTGCCCTGCGTTCAGCATCTCCATTTGCATTCGTCCATTGGCTTCAAAGGTTTCTGACTCACAGTTGCCCTTCACGGTTACCATGCCGTTCATCCGGATATTCTCACTGATCATGTTGCCTTCTACCTTCAATTTACCCTCAAGGTTAAACTTATTGGCATGCAGACTGCCGTGTACCGTAACGATTCCATTAATCGCAGCTTTCATGGCTTTCAAGCTGCCTTGCAGATCGCCTGTGCCATCCACTTGAAACTCCGTACAGTTGACATCTCCTTCGATTTTGCCCATTCCTTCGATCTTTGCGAGATGAACATCACCGCCATTTGATTTGCCGATTCCTGTAATGATCAGCTTCCTGTTATTTTCCATTAAATTGTACACCTCCGTTATATCGCCATTAACTTCAATTTTAATTGCTCGATCAGCCCCGGCACATCCACTCGGAGGATGATCTTTACTCCGCTTTCGAAATGAATTTCACCGCCGGCAGGTACAAGAAAGAACACCGAGACTCCCATCTTCCGAAGCAGAATCAGATCACACTGCTGTTCCTTGAACTTCTTATAGTGCTCGAGGAAGGTCGGGATTAACGTCTTACCCTCTTCGAGGCTGATCTCACCTGTCTGTAGACAGTAATCAAGCACGTAGACACATAATGTCTGCTCGAACGTATACAGCTCCGATTGTCCGATATAGACTTCCGCTGTTTTTGCTGCATTTGTCGAAACAATGTTTCGTTCTATTAATTGCTTCATTGGGATCGAAATCGCCTTTGACGCGGGTGAGAACATATCTGCAAGCTCATCTAAGGAAAGATCATCCTTCATATGAACAATTTTATCGATTCTGTCTAATATTTTCTGCTTTGGGAAAAATGTCTCTTGCCCAGTGAACGCTGATTTGCGGATAAACCACTCCTCAGGCAGCAGGTTTTTACGTTTCCATCGGTAAAGCTGTCCATAAGAAATGCCAGTAAGCTCCAGCAATTCCTTCTTGGATATTAATTCTTCTTCCACATTAACGCCTCCCTTGCCTTTAATATAACATAACATTGTTACGTTGTTAAGCTCAAAAAGAAGCCGTCCACAGCATTAAGCTTCTGGAACGGCTTCTTTTAACATTGTATTAGCCCTGCCAGGGCTCGTACAGGTTGGATTTGAAGTCGCAGCTAACCGGCTGAACTCCTCTTAAGCGCCAGTCACAAAACTCGAGCAGATGGTCAAGATCCTCCTGCGTTCGGTTATGTCCGCCAGCTCGGTATGCGATACCAATCTGCTCGGCTGCACCAAGGAAATCAAATACCCGCTCCGCCTCGGCGTAAGAGACATACATCCCTTCGGGATTCACCCAATCATCCTCGTATCCGCCTGTTAAAAGCAGTGCCCTCGGCGCTATTAGAGCCGCCAGCTGATGCTGGTCGAATGGCAGTTCCGCTGGGTCCTTGAACTGAAGGAAGGCTGTGTTAAACCAATGTGCCTCTCCTTCACTATGCAGCGCTTCAAGCGGCTCACTTCTGCCGGCTGTTCCCCAAGGGTAGTTTTTCCCTTCGAACGAGTGCCGGAAGGAGGCCATTCCTCCCGCTCCTGAAGCATGAGGATTCACAAGCGTGAATCGCTTGTCCATCATCCCAATAACAAGGCTGGCTTTGCCCCATCTGGAGAAGCCGGTAATAATGGTTCGTTCCGCGTCGAGATTAGGATAAAGATGCTGCTGAAGCGCATCCATAACTTTTCCCGCCGCCCAGCCTAAAGCAACAAAGATACCTGGATCTGCCTTCTCCGCTGAGTATGGATACAGAGTGAAGAAAGCTCCTGTTCTTGCGGAGTTGTCAGAAGCGATCTCGGCTGGCAGCAATGTAACTACTGCATAACCGCGTTTGTTCGCCTGCTCGATGTGATTCGTCAAAGCAGTACCTTCCGGGTGCCAGCCCTCTAATGAGCCAATCGAGAAGATGACCGGATAGGGTCCTTCCAACGCACAATCTTCAGGCGGCAAGCTAAGCCTAGCGGTAAAGACAGCCTGCGCATCTCCCTGCTTAACATGAACCTGTAATCCCTGCTCTGTTTTGACATAGAATACCTGTTCACCCGATGTATCCGGCATAACACCATACATATAATAATGAAACAGCTCTTGCAGTTCCTTCGAGCGTTCTTCCCAGTCAGCTTTCGTTAGAACACGGCGGCCATCCTGGAACGTAAACGGATCAGGCAGTTTTCGCATGTTGCTGCACATCCTCCCATGAACTTGATCAACATGAATCATTTATTTGCCAAAAGCATGTTAATCCCTTCTCTTTTCTATAAATAAAGAGCTATTCCTAACTGACCTGATTGGACCAGCAGAAATAGCTCTTATGATTTATTAATTAATGGCCGCCTGCCTGATCGACATGCTTCACATGCTTATGATTCGCCAGGATGAACAGCACAGATAAGATAACAAAGCCTGCACCTACATAGAAAGGAATATGAGGGTTATACCATTCTGCCAGCTTGCCGGCGAAGTAAGGCGCGATCGCCCCGCCAATAAAGCGCAGGAAGCTGTATGCAGCAGAAGCGGTGGAACGCTCAATCGGAGCGGCATTCATAACACCAGTCGTAATTAACGTGTTGTTGTTCCCAAGCAAGGCGCCTGCAAAGATGACACTTGCGATAATAACCCATTGCGTATCGGTCCAGATCGCCATCGCAAGCAAAGTAAGTCCAAACAGCGTCAACATAACCGCCATCGATCTTACGGTACCGAATTTCCGCTGCAGCCAAGGTGCCATAAATACGGAAGTAACGGCAAGCAGAATCCCCCAGCCGAGGAACACATAGCCGAGCCCATGAATACCTAAGCCCATTACAAACGGAGCATAAGCCATCAGCGTAAAGAAGCCGAAGTTATAGAAGCAAGCCGTCAGACCAAAGACAACAAGTGGACGATGTCTTAATGCCCGAAACGGATCAAGCAAAGACGTTTTTCTAGCATTAGTTGCAGCTGCTCTTGGCGCACCTGCTGCTTTGGGCATCATAAAGGTAATCGCAAGGAATGCGATAACCATCAGACCGGCTACCCCCAGAAAAGGGCCTCTCCATGAGATCGAACCAAGCTCACCGCCAAGCAGAGGACCTACTGAAATACCAATACCAATAGCGGCTTCATAAAGGATAATTGCTTTTGTCACGCCGCTTTTGGACAAGGATACGATAGCAGTCAAGGCCGTTGCAACAAAGAAAGCATTACCGAGACCCCAGCCGGCACGGTAGCCAACAAGTGCCCATATGTTATTCGACAACCCGCCTAGCAGCGAGAAAATCGCAATAATGACGACACCAAGCAGAAGCGTCCATTTGATGCCAATGCGTGAGGTCACAACACCGGTAATCAACATGGCTACCGCCATAACCGCATTGTAGCTGGTGAACAATAGGCTTACTTCACTAGCTGATGCATGCATCTCTTCGGCAATAGCTTTCAAGATCGGGTCAACAAGACCAATCCCCATGAATGCGATGATACCTGCGAAAAAAACTGCCCATACCGCGTGGGGCTGGCTGAAAAACCCGCCTTTCTCTTCTGTTAACGAATCTGATTGAGATGAATTTGCCACGCTCATCATCACTCCTGTTTATATTTCGATTTGGCTTCGGTAATTTTACCTTTCAAGAGGTGAATTTCCGAACGCATATTTTTCATTTTCTCAAGCTTCAGATCAATCAGCTCCAGCTGTCTATCAACCGTTTGCTCAAGTTCATTGATTTTCTGCAGCCGTAATTCCCGGTCTTCTGTTTGTTTGATCTCGTCACGCTGATTAATGAACTCCTCGCTCATCGAAACGTACTGCTGCAGCTCCTGCAGTGAGAAACCAAGCACGTCCCGTGCATTAATAAGCTTCTTAAGCCGCTCTACGTGAGCTTCGGTATACAGACGAAATCCACCCTCACTTCTATCTGGAGGAGTCATCAGCCCAATCTCCTCATAATAACGAAGTGTTCGCTTCGTTAAGCCAACCATCTTTGCAACGTCCTCGATTTTATAAAAGATGTTCATCGCCTCTTTCCTTACTTTCTGTACTTTTACGATACCACCAGATTAATGTTAACGTCAACGTTAACTTTAGTAAATTGACAGTAGCTCCTTCATTTTCCTCTATCGATAAGATGTCCTACTTGCAGCAGCTACATTCGATAAAAAAGCCAGGATCACTCCCGTACTGAGAATGTCCCGGCTTAGCCGATACTTATGGAATAAGAATAATTTTACCGGTGCTTTGCCGGCTCTCCAGCAGACGGTGTGCTTCCGCGCCATCCTGAAGGGAGAACGTTCTAGGCGTTTCTAGCCTCAGACTCCCCTCAAGCAGCCAGTCAAACAAATCCGTAGCACGGCGGATTCGATCCTCCCGAGTTGTTACATGATTCCACAGATCGCCGCCTGTTAACGTCTTCGACGAGTCCATCAACATCCGAGGATCTACAAAAGCTGGATCTCCTCCCGCCATGCCATAAAAGACGACCGTTCCCTTGGTCCGCACAGCTGAGAAGCTGTCCATCAGGGTAGAACCTACCGAATCATAAGCAACCGTTACTCCGTCACCATCAGATGACCAGCTCTTGGCCTCCTCTACCCAATTGCTATTGTAGAGGAATGCTTCATCTGCACCAGCTGCCAGCGCAGCTCCCTGCTTCGCCTCTGATGAGACAAGCCCAAGCACACGTGCTCCTTGCCGCTTCGCGAGCTGCAGCAATAGCTGTCCAACGCCACCGGCTGCAGCATGGACGAGCACCTCGTCACCCTTCTGCACCTTGTAGCTGTCATGTGTCAAATAATGCGCCGTCATTCCTTGAAGCAATACTGCCGCGGCTATCTCAAAGCTGATATCCTCAGGAAGCGGAATGGCCTTCGCGATCGGCACCTGCACCAGCTCTGCATTTGCAAAAGGCACATCGCAGAAAGCAATTCGGTCACCTGGCTTCAGCCCTTCAACCTCCGGGCTAACCTCTTCAACAACGCCAGCACCCTCGTAGCCCAATAGATAAGGTGGTTCACCCGCCAAATGATAGTTACCCCGTCTGCGATAAATATCCGCATAGTTCAGCCCAATCGCCTTCATTCTTACCAATACCGTTCCGGGCTCAAGCGATGGTGCTGCAATTTCCTTATAGGCCAATACCTCCGGCCCGCCAAACTGTTCAAATACTAATGCCTTCATGCTGTTCATCTTGCTGCCCCTTATATGTGATCATCATTATTCTACTAAATATGCTTCGAAAGTGCTTTATTCATTCTCCAAACCAATTCATCCATATAAAGTAATATAATTGTTTTTTCCCTATCCCCCTCACTTTGCATCTTATAAAATAAAGAGAATAAGAGAGTAAAAGGAGGGAGTCCAATGCTCCTTGACCGTAAGGATCTAAAAGGGGATTGTGAACGCTGCTTTGGCTTATGCTGCGTTGCACTTCCTTTTGCCGCATCCGGGGATTTTGCGATCGATAAACACAGCGGGCAACCTTGCCGTAATCTGCTGGAGGATTTCCGATGCGGCATTCACAATAAGCTGCGACAACATGGCTTTCGTGGTTGCACCGTATATGACTGCTTTGGTGCCGGGCAAAAGGTTTCACAGGTTACTTTCGGCGGGCGCAACTGGCAGCGTGATCCACAAACCGCAAAGCAGATGTTTAGCATTTTCCCTGCCATATGGCAACTTCACGAGCTGCTCTGGTATTTGACCGATGCACTTGAGAAGCAAGCGGCTGAGTCCATTCATACAGAGCTTCGAGAGGCAATCGAGGAGACAGAACGTCTCACCCACTTAAGCGTTGAAGCATTGCTGGAGCTGGATGTCGCCGCTCACCGCGCCAAGGTGAATACGTTGCTGCTGCAGGCAAGCGAGCTTGTTCGGGCACAAGCGCCGCAGATTAAGACCAACATTCGACACAAAAAAACGATCGGACGTGGCGCAGATCTGATTGGTGCCAAGCTTCAAGATGCGGACCTCCGAGGGGCTAACTTACGGGGGGCTTATCTCATCGCGGCCGATCTACGGAATGCTGACCTCCGCCACGCGGATCTCATCGGTGTGGATATGCGCGATACCGATCTAAGTGGAGCGGACTTACGCGACACTTTATTCCTTACTCAGGTCCAGCTTCAGTCTGCAAAAGGCAATTCCAGTACCAAGCTTCCACCGTCCTTCGTCTATCCCGCTCACTGGAACAAATAAAGCCAGCCCGTCTTAGACGATGACCGGCTTGCTTCGCTTGTGTATTTAACGTTGATCAACAAAAAAAGCGCACCACTGTGCGCTTTTCCCTTTATTCATACACCGTCACAATCACACCGTCATAATTGTTGCCGGAAATATCATACCGCTTGCCTTGCGGCACATTGACTGTCGCACTGTCGCCTACAATCGGATAATAAGTGACCGTATATTTTTGCCCGTCGATGGTGATGGATATCGCCTTTGTCTGCTTAAGCTTGTCCAAATATTGCTCCAGCGTAAGATCCTGCTCCTGCATAATCGCACTATGCGCCACACCAACATAACGGAAATGCCACGGCTCATACTGGATGCCTGTTATCTCTTCTTTTCCTTTCGGATAGCGCAAAATGAACCCATATTCGGCCGAATGCTTCTTCAGCCATTTGCCTTCTTCTGCTTCATCCATCTTTGCTTCCGTTGAGCCAATATCAAGCGACACCCCAAGATTATGCTCGCTGTGATAAGCCGGCAGGGCATAGTCATGGCCCATATCGCGATAAAGCTGATCCTGCTTATCGGCATCTCGATAACCGCTGTTGATCAGAAAATGCTCGACACCGTCTTCTTTTGCCCCTTCCACCATCTTGCTAAACGACTTAACTACCGATTCTGACAGCTGGACGGATTGATCCAGCAAGCCATAACCCTTCACCAGATCTTGACGCTTCGAGAGCGAGACAATATCTGAGCGGATCCCTTCGGGATGCAGGGCATAGTCGGTATTAACGAGAAGCAGATCTCCCTGATAAACCTGTTCTTTACTGACGCTAATCATTTGGCCGTCCTGCGGCGGCTCGGACGCATCATCTATTTCAACCTTGCTGTCATCGGCATCTTTTGTAACATAGTGTGAGACGCCATAGCTGAGCAGAATAACAAGTAAAAACGCAAAAACCCACTTCCTCATGTTCCATTCCCCTTTGCTTGTTCATGCAATTAAGAATAGCGTTCACTTTTTAAGAAGAAGTGGGGAAAAAGTTAAAGTTTTTCTTAAATTGGTAATCGAACCGTAAAAATGGTACGAATAGCACTGCTCTCCACGGTGATCCTGCCTTGATGCTGCTCGACGATATTTTTAACAATAAATAAGCCAAGCCCCGTGCTTCCTTCCGGAGATCTGGCGCGATCGCCGGTGTAGAACATATCGAATAGATGCGGCAGATCCTCTGGCTTGATCAACTCGCCGTAATTGATCACTTCAACGACAGCCTCACTGTTCTCGATCCGCCCTTTTACATCAACAAATTGGCCATCCTGACCGTAACGGGCAGCGTTCGTCAGCAAATTCTCGAATACCCGTGCGATCAGCTCGCCGTCTGCTTGCATCATCAGTTGAGGAGGGAGCTCCAGCCTCGCCGTTAATCGGTTCTTATTGAATAGTGGGTAGAGCTCTTCGTTTAGCTGCAGCAGCAGCCCAGATAAGTCAATCGCCTGCTTGTCCAGCGTCAGCTTACCATAATTCATTCGGGTCACCTCGAATAACTCATCAATGAGCCGTTCAAGGCGCTGCGACTTATTAAACGCAATTGTGGCAAAATGCTTCATCTGCTCGGGGGTCAGCTGCTCATCCCGAAGGATAAAGTCTAGATAGCCCAATACCGACGTGAGTGGTGTACGAAGATCATGCGCTAGATTCAAGACGAGCTGATGCTTACTGTTTTCTGCAAAATCTCCTCGCTCAACGGCCTTCTGAAGCATCTCTCCCGCCGTATTCAAGTCATTGGCAATGATGCCAAACTCATCGTTTGAGGAGATCGATACGCCTCCCTTGAAATCGCCGTTCGCCAGCCGATGAATACCGCTCAATATTTCTTGAAAGTAGGCCACGTAAGGCTTGGTGAAGAGATAGAAGAGCAAGAACGATAAAGGCAGAAAGACGATAAGGAAAAAATTCAAATCACCAATGTCGTAAATCCAGCCACGAGCTTGAGCGATTGGATCATCCGCATAGCGGACTCTCGAGTTATAGTACGACTGCAACAGCCTGTATAACAGGAAAGTTATTGCGCCAGAGATCAGCAGACTCATGACGAACAGCTCAATCATCCGGGTCCGGAAGCTTCGCTTCTTGTTAGCCTTGGAAAGCATAACCGACCCCCCAGACGGTTTTGATCCACTGCTTCTGCTTGTCGTCCTCACCAAGCTTTTTGCGCAGCGTCCGAATATGTACCATCACCGTGTTGCCACCGCTCTCATAATATGCCTCGCCCCATACCTGTTGAAAAATATGCTCCGCACTGAACACCTTTTTGGCATGACTCGCCAGCAGGTACAGGATATCAAATTCTTTTGGCGTGAGCTCAATACGTTCATCGTACAAAGTAACGGTGCGCTGTTCGAGATCGATGGTCAGCCCTCCTGCGACAATCGTCCCTTGATTGGTGGGTGAAGCCGGTTGATTAAGCTGCTTGAACCGTCGCAGCTGGGCATTTACTCTCGCCAGAAGCTCCATCGGATTAAACGGCTTGGTCATATAGTCGTCGGCTCCCATAACGAGGCCTGTGATTTTATCGAAGTCGGATGTCTTAGCACTTAGGAAAATAATCGGCATCCGGTACTGCTGCTCCCGAATGACACGAATGACTTCGTAGCCGTCCATATGCGGCATCATAATGTCGAGAATAACCAGATCAATGCTGTTCCCTTGAACGAGGCGGACCGCTTCCCTGCCATCGGCAGCCTTCAGAAGCTGATACCCCTCTTTGCCCAAATGGAGTGCGATCAGTTCTGCAATATCCGGGTCATCCTCCGCGATTAATATCGTTGTTCGCTGCATCCCCATATACTCAGTCCTTCTCATTTCTTATTTATTCCAAGTTTTATTGTAACCTCTAAGCCCCGCCATTACACGAAAAAATGAAGCAGGCAAAGAAAAAAGGCTGTCCCACTGGGCAATGTCATTAAGTTAACTTAACTAATGACATTGTCCCGTAGGGACAGCCTAACCTTTGACTTACACTGCAGCAGAATGTTGCGCTGCGGCTTTGCCTTTTTTCACACCTGCAGCTAAGAGGAGCACCAAGCAGCCGCCGGCAATGCTCCAAAGCACTACAGCATTCGTACTGACGGCCTTGAAACCGCCGAAGTACATAATTTCGCGCAGTCCACCAGCGACGAAGCGAAGCGGAGTCCACGAATACAGCAGGTTTTGTGTTGTATCCGACAGGAATTCTTGCGGCATGTTCAGGATTGGCATCGAGAAGAACATGAGCAGCACGAGAATCGCCATAGCCGGGAAACCAATCCAGTTGAGCAGCATGGACTGCATCAAGTAGAATGCTGAGCCTCCGAGCCATAAGAACAACCATGTATCTACAGCAGACGTCAGCTCCATGCCATACCATCCGCTTGCCATCCATACGAGGAAACCGCAAGCAGCGCCAACCAATACGATACCGATAATCGGTTGCAGCAAATGCGCGGGCCACTTACGACCAGTCGCCTTCTTAGCGCCGCCGCTTGCAAGGAACAGCATCATTGCACTAACTAAGCTGCCCATCCACATAATTTGCGTCAACAAGCCAGGAGCATTACCGCTCGCATTATTTATACCGACAGGATGGACGGTTTCTTCGTTTACCTGGATCGGAGTGAGCAGCGCTGTTGCTGCACTTACTGATATTTGGCCCGTACGCTGGGACATCTGCTCCAATGCGGACTTCGACATCTCAAGAGAAACCATCTTCATGACTTGACCAAGGCCTTGCTTCACAACGGTCGCTGCCTGTGTATTCATCCCGTCATTGCTGATAATACTCACAGTAGCCGGTGTTGGGGACGGGCCCATCAGCGAAGCCACTCCAGCACTCAAATCTGCGGGAAGCACCAGCGCTCCATAATAGTCACGGGAGTCGAGCCCTTTGCGAGCTTCTTCCTCGGAACTAACGATTTTCCAGCTGATCGGCAGCTGTTTATTTGACGTTAGCTGCTCTTTCAGCATTTCACCAACAGCAAGTTTATCACCAGTTGGCAGATCTACCGGCTGATCGAGTACGACCAGTGCAACGGGTACATGTTGAGGTTTTGTGCCAAGCACAGATCCCATCATCGCGAGTCCAAATACCCCAAGTACAACAATAACGATCAGAATTCCGATCCATAACATTTTTTGTTTAAAGATTGCCATTTCATCCCCATCTCCCTATCTCTATAAATGAACATTGTGTTGATTAGTGATCACGTTGTTAATTATAATGAGACATAGAGGGAATACACAATAATCATTACTCACCGTCATGTTCATTAATCATCACATAAGCAAGCAAGTGTTCATAAATGTAGCAAAATTGCAGAGGAGTCAAAGCCATGTCAGAGAAAATCGACAGGAGAAAAGCAAAGACGAAGCAGCAGATCTATGAATCGCTCATGGTGCTAATCAGGGAAAAAGGCATCGATCATGTTACAGTCACAGATATTACAAATCACGCGAACCTGAATCGAGGAACCTTTTACCTGCACTACCGGGATGTTCCTGATATGCTGCAGCAGCTAAAGGATCATGTGTTCAAAAGCATCGAAAAGTATGTGATTAAGATGAACTTTCGTGAGGCAATAGAATATGCCGACCGCAGGGAACCATATCCACTAGGTATCCAAGTCTTTGAGGAATTTGCCAAGCACGCGGACTTCCTGAAGGTGATGTTTGGGCCAAACGGCGACCTTTCGTATGCGATACAATTCCGTAAGCTCATGGCTAATCATATTTATGAGAAGGTCAGCATTCCTGATGCTACCAACTTGAACGTACGGCGAGACTACGTTGTCGCGTATATGACCTCGGCACATTTCGGTATGCTTATGCATTGGCTTGAATGTGATCTTGATCAAACGCCTGCCCAAATGGCCTCGATTATGATGAATGTTGCCAATTATGGACCGTTCGTCACATTTGGATTGAAGGAAATGCCTCAATCCAGGCTATAAGCAAAGAGCCCTCACTCGAGTGAAGGCTCTTCTTCTTATTGTTGATACGAGCTGTACCACTTTGGCACTAGCAGGTCAAAGCCGTCATGGTCATCCCATACCTTATTTGTTCTGCTAAGCATGTCATCCAGCTCCTCCGGCTTGACGCGAAGAATCCATACAATAGATGACAGGATGGTCATCGCGGTATAAAGCGAATACAACGCCCAGAATGAATCATCAGGCTTTCCGTTCTCGAAATAGCCATCGATTTGACCAACTGTAAACGGAATACATACCTCCACGCTGAAGAAGCCTGCTTTCAAAAATTCATGTACGGGATCTCCCCAATCAAACCGATTCACATCAATAACACCGGATAGACTTCCGTCCTTCACAATCAAATTACCCACGTGGAAATCATCATGCTGCAGGATGTTTGGGCGGTTCTTCATAAGAAACAGATTAGCTTCTATAAAAGAAAACAGCTTGTCCTCATAAGCCAGCTTGACTCCAATTTGTTCATAACGATCCCGATATCGCTTATATTTCGCAACCGTACGGTCATACCATGGCTCGATTACATCCGGTGCATGAATCTGATGGATTTTGCGAAGCTCCGCTCCTGCTTGCAGACCAATCTCGTACTGCTCACTTTCATTTAAGAGTGGCAGCTCATCAGTCGCTTCACCACCTTCAATATAGGACAACAGCATATATCCTAGTGCATGGTCCTGCAGCACACCAATAGCGATCGGCCGCGAGCAAAGCACATCCTGATCCCTCATCTGCTTGAGCACATGGAATTCCTGCTGCTTACGCGCTTCCTCTTCAAGCGTATAAGTCCGGAGAAGGTATAGCGGCTGATCGTCACGATCATAAGCGATATATTTACTGTCACTGGAATACCCCTTGTGAATCAGCTCCAGCCTTATACAATCTTGAAGCTCAGGGACTATCGCAAGTAAATCAATCATTCCTGTTCTCGGCCTCCGGTAAAAAGGTTATAAAATCTTCCGCATTAGCGCGGATATATTGAGCCAGCCGGTGCATGCTGCACGGTACCTCCGCCTGGAAACTTCTGTAGCATTCCTGAACCTGTTCATTCAGATCTTCCTGCTGCTCCAAATCCTTGAACGTCACTTCACTTAAGTCACGGCCTTTCTGCAGGACATGAATGTCGAGCAGCACCCGAAGCTCTTCCAGAATGACTGACATTGCCTCGTTCTCAAAGTACTTGAGTGCTTTCGTAACGCCTTCCCAATAGCCGGGCTGGCTGAGCATTTGAGCCGTCCAGCAGTACAGCTCCATCGGTGATTGCTTGGCATGATCAAACCAGACACCATACATGAACAAGGCCTGCTGTGATGGGTTCAGCTCGGCAAGTGCCTGCGACTTCACCGCCGGACTCTTCCCGCGAATCTGCTCCACGATTGGCCCCATGCATGCTTGCCTTAATTCATCATCACCAAGCACTTCGAATAACTTCCTGCTTATCGTCACGAACAAAGTTAACACCCCGTTTCATAAAAAAGATACGCGAAATAACCGAATTTGTTGCACAACTGTATCTAATTCCCCTTGGCTATAGTTCGAATTTCATATCTCCACCCTGATTCGATCATCCTAAGACAACTGTCTTTTTCCGCCCTACTCTCGACAAACTTGCTAACTATAATTGAGAAACTCTAAAAAAATTAGTACACTAGAAGAAATGAAGGAGGCGGACTTATATGACCGAATCAGCAGTCAATTTTGAACTAGGCATTAGTACTTTTCTAGAAGCAAAACCTTATCCGGGTATGGGCGGGGCTTACAGCCATGCCGAGCGGATCCGCAACAGTGTAGAAGAGATGATCCTGGCCGACCAAGTTGGCCTTGATGTATATGGAATCGGGGAACATCACCGCGCAGATTATGCAGCGAGTGCACCTCATGTTATTTTGGCGGCAGCTGCTTCACAGACCAAGCATATTCGCCTCTCAAGTGCAGTTACCGTGTTATCCTCGGATGATCCGGTCCGCGTCTACCAAGGCTTCTCCACGGTAGATGCCATCTCGAACGGCCGCGCTGAAATTATGGCAGGCAGAGGGTCGTTTATCGAATCCTTCCCGCTGTTTGGCTACAGCTTAGAAGACTATGATGAGCTGTTTGACGAAAAGCTGGAGCTGCTGCTTCAGATTACAAAAGAGGAGAAAGTTACGTGGCAGGGCAATCACCGTGCTGCAATGAACAACTTAGCCGTCTATCCGCGTGCGGTTCAGGAACAGCTTCCAGTCTGGATTGCGACTGGTGGCAACCCGCAGTCAGCAATTCGTGCGGGCGCACTTGGTCTGCCAGTATGCTTCGCTATTATTGGCGGCATGCCAGAACGATTCGCTCCACTTGTTGAGTTGTACAAGGAAGCTTATATTCGTGCAGGCCATGATCCGAAAAAAATGCAGATCGGCACGCATTCGCATGGCTTTATTAGTGATACGGAAGCACGTGCGGCAGAGCTCTTCTACCCTGCTCAGCAGGCCATGATGAATGTCATTGGCCGTGAACGCGGATGGCCTCCATACACGTTCGAAGCTTTCGATGCAGCACGCAGTCTGCGCGGCGCTCTCTATGTCGGAGAAGCGGAATATGTAGCGGAAAAAATTATTTTGCTGCACAAAAACCTTGGCCTCACCCGCTTCTTCCTGCATGTCGACACCAGCTCGATTCCGCATAAAGATATGCTTCGTGCAATTGAACTGCTTGGCACCAAAGTGGCGCCTATTGTCCGCAAGGAAATTGCTGCCGCTTCAAAATAATAATTGTAGAAGAAAAGAGTGCGAGCCGGCTGCCGGTTCGCACTTTTTTAATTACCGGTACCTATTTCCTATGTAATTAGTTGGAATTCATCTTTTAGGGATTGACTTTTACTCCAAACCTTTGTAAATTATTGAAAGATAATTCCTACAAAATTACTTGGTTTAGGGGGCATTAACATCATGGATAAAATAGATAACAACCTGCTACACGCCGTCGAAACGAACTGGCTCAGCTTTGTTATTGCAATCATTGTATTCGCCTTACTTAATTTCTTAGCACGCAAACGTATCGGCTTCGGTACGAGGGTATTGATCGGCCTTGGGTTGGGTCTTGTCGTCGGTATTCTGTTCCAGAGTCTAGATTCCCTAGAGATAAAGGGGATCACGACCTTCGGTAATATATATATCAGCTTGATCCGCATGCTCGTTATTCCACTCGTCTTTATTCTTGTATTAAATAGTATTGCTTCACTTACCAGTCTGGACTACTTGCGCAAAATCGGCTTCAAGACATTTGCCTGGTTCCTTGGCACAACTGGTATCGCTTCGGTTATCGGCCTGCTGACTGCCCTAGTATTTAACCCAGGGCATGGCATTCAACAACCTGGTGCCAGCGATGCTGAAGTCCGTGAAATTCCGACTTTCTCTGAGGTTATTCTTAGTCTCGTCCCTTCCAACCCGGTTAGTGAAGCGGCGGACGGCAAGGTAGTTCCTGTCCTTATTTTCGCTATCTTCCTAGCGGTTGCCATTATTAAGGTTGGTTCGAAAAATGAAGAGGCCGTTAAGCCTGTACGCGACCTCATTACGTCGGCTACACAAGTTCTGCATCAAGTCGTTAAATTCGTAATTCGCCTTACACCTTACGGCGTGTTTGCCCTGATTGCTGGTGTTGCATCCAAATATGGCTGGGATACCCTGCAAGAGCTTGGCAGTGTTATTGTCACATCGTATGTTGCTCTTATCATTCATTTTGTTCTTGTATTCGGCGGCCTTGTGTTCTTCGTAGCCAAGGTGAACCCGATTAAATTTTTCAAAAAAGCTTATCCAACTGTTGCCGTTGCCTTCACGACACGAAGCAGCTATGCAACCCTGCCTATTAATCTTGAGGTTATTACAAAGCGGCTGCATGTCTCGCCGAGAATTGCCAGCTTCGTAGCTCCACTTGGCGCATCCGTGAACTTTAACGGCTGCGGCGGTGTATGGCCAGCTGTTGTGGTCGTCTTTACTTCGCAGGCATTTGGCATCGAGCTTGGCTTAACCGATTATATCGTACTCGTATTAGTTAGCATTATCTCTTCAATTGGTGTTGCAGGTGTCCCTGGACCAGCAGTTATTTCGACTACGGTTGTTCTGACAGCACTTGGTCTGCCTCTTGAAGCGCTTGCGATTGTTGCAGGTGTAGAAGCTCTGATCGACATGGCGCGTACGGCTGTAAACGCAACTGGAACAACGGTAACTGCTCTGCTGGTTGCAAATTCCGAAGGTGAATTTGACCGCGAAGCATTCAATAAAGATGATGATGAAGAACTTGCGTTAAACGCGGTGTAAGTTCTAGATACACGAAGAAAGCCTCCCTTTTCGATTCAATCGGAAAGGGAGGCTTTTTTATTTCAAGGCTTGCAGCTGCTCATCAATATACGCAAGCAGCCACTCTTGCTCGTATGGTACCCGCTCACGAAGTCTTGCGGCGGCGACTGGCAGCCGCCAGCGGTCGATATCTGTCAGGCTCGCTCCTGTGATCCTGCAATATTCGGTCAAGTAAGCATTGTTCAGTTGATGACTATACGCTGGACTAATAGAGATCGGCGGCATCGCAAGGAAGGGCGACAAGAAGATCATTGATGTTCTGGCGACATCGCATAGCGGATCTCCCCTATTGGCATCCATCCAATCAATGGCCGTCAGTTGGCCATCTGATTGCAGAACGTTATCTGGATGCAAATCACCATGACAGATGTATTCTCCTTCCGGCAAACCTTCTAACACCGTTAGCAACGGATGAACTCTTTCTCCCAAGAAAGAAGCAGACTGCTCAATAAACTGCGCCAGCCGATCCTTTTGCCGAGGAAGCTTATCCGTCTTGCTGCGATGGATGCTTGCATGCAGCCTCGCAAATACTTCTCCGTTATGCATCACCCGTTCAGGATCACTTATCATACTTGCGGACAGGGATTGGCCGGAGATTCTCTCATACAGCAGCCCATTTCGCCCATCAACCTCCAGCTGCTCATAAACAGCCGGTGCAGGTACGCCCGCATGATGTACTACCTGCCCAATCTCCGCCTCGTATGTAATCCATTCCTTCGGAATACCATCATAATAGAGCTTCAGAGCTTGCCGATTGCCCCATTCATATACTTCAGCGGTCATGCCTTTACCGATTAAAGTCCCTTTTCGCATACTTACCCCTTTCAGGAAGACAGCGTTTGCCCGCGCTTCTCCAAATTTTTCACCGTATCACTCGTTGGCACATCCTTCTCATCCTTGAGCGTTCCGAAGAGAGCATCCACTAGCGGTGTAGATACGCCGTACCAGTAATTCTCGTTTTTAAAATGATGCAGCAGATGCATCCGCTTATTCCATTTCCAGAACTTTGACTTCGGCTGGATGGGCCGGTGCGCCACATAATGCTTCCACTCATACACAAGCAGCATCGCAACAAGCCCTGCGGCGAAGGCAAAGGTTAGGTCAATCATCCCTGTCACCAGATAGAACAACAGCGCAAACGCGCCAAGATTCGGCAGGCTGTACCAGACCGGCAGGAACAGAAGCTTCAAATCATGTGGATCCGTGTGGTGATCATAGTGCAGCCGCTTCAGAAATTTGAGGAACAAGGGATTCTTGGGGGCCTTCAGATGAAAGAAGAAACGATGAGTCAAATATTCGCTGAACATGAAACCAATAAGCCCAATGAGGAAGAACAGTAAGCTGTAGAAGGTGAGCCTCTCATAGACAGCGAGACCACATAGGCCAATCAGCACCACCGTCATAATCATAATATCCGTATGCAAAAAATATTCACGATAGAGCCCCTTTTTCCCCACCTTTAACCCCGTCCCCTTTTTGCAGATAATGTAAGCCCTTTCTTGTTATCATACCAGCAATTCCTATCCTTCAGCACAAAAAATGTTCTTGCTTATATGCCTTTGAAGCGAAATAATAGGGGTTATTATTCAGCACGGTGCTCGCGCAACAGAAAGGTTGGCTTTACAAATGGAAGTCTCACAACGATTGACCAGTAATAATGGATCACAAGGGCAAGCCTCCAAAGAGCGCTTCCCTATATCTGTTCTATCCCTTACCATTGGCGCCTTCGCCATTGGGATGACGGAATTCGTCATCATGGGTATTCTCCCGAATGTGGCAAATGACCTGAATGTCAGCATCTCCTCTGCAGGACAGCTGATTACGATGTATGCCCTCGGTGTAGCGGTTGGTGCTCCAATCATGACCATTTTGACCAGCCGTATCCCACAGAAAAAGCTGCTATGCATCCTTATGCTTCTCTTTATCCTTGGCAATGGGTTAGCCGTCGTAGCTCCAAACTACGCGGTGCTTATGGTCGCCCGAATGATTACAGCCTTAACGCATGGCACCTTCTTTGGTGTTGGTGCTGTTATCGCCTCTAATCTCGTAAGAGCGGATAAGCAGGCCGGAGCGGTATCGATTATGATGGCAGGCCTCACGATAGCCAATATTATCGGTGTTCCGATCGGTACCTATATCGGACAGAACTGGGGCTGGCGGGCTTCTTTTGGCTCAATTGCGGTCATGGGTGTTCTTGCGCTCATTGGCATTATGATCTTTATTCCAAAATTACGGCTGAGTAAGCAGGTCAGCCTGATCCAGCAGCTCTCCGCCATAATCAGACCTAAGCTGCTTGTGTACCTGCTTATTACAGCACTCGGCAACGCTGGACTATTCGCCGTATTTACGTACATTACGCCTATGCTGACCGATATTACAGGCTTCGCTGAGCGTAGCGTTACCTGGATTCTTATTCTGTTTGGCATCGGCGTAACCGTCGGCAACATTGTTGGCGGCAAGCTGGCGGATTGGAAGCTGATGCCTTCCATCCTTGGCCTTTATCTAGCGATTGCCGTTATTCTGACGATCTTCACCTTTACCATTCATAATGAAATAACAGCGGTTATTACCATCTTCCTATGGGGAGCAGCATCCTTTGCGGTATTCCCGGGACTTCAAGTACGCATTATGAGCCTGGCACAGGCAGCACCTGCCCTCGCCTCAACGTCCAGCCATTCGGCCGGCAACCTTGGCAATGCAGCCGGTGCTTTCATTGGCGGCTGGGTTATTACTCATATTGCGCTTGGTGCTCTTCCATGGATCGGTGCGATTCTTGCTGGTTCTGCTTTGATCCTTGGTTTACTCAGCTATCGCACGGATCTTAAGAAATAAAAAGGACATTCAGCTAACTTTCAGACTGTGTTCATGCTCCGTTCATCTTCCAAACCGATAAACACCATGTGAACGTAGATCGTACATGGGAGAGGTGAACACATTGAATATTTCATCCGTATCGCAAAGCTCATCATCTTACTCTTCAAGCAGCGCTTCAGACATGACTTCCCTGGAGAAACAACTCGAGAGTCTTGAGAAGCAGCTCAAGGAAGTCGCTCAAAACAAAGATGATGCTAAAACAAAGGAAACAAAGACGCAGCAGCTGCAACAGCAGATTCAACAACTTCAGCTGCAAATTGCGCAAAAGCAATCAAAGGCAGCGGATCAGACGGCGAATCAGCAAAGTCTGAATCAACAAGGTGCAGCAAGCAAACAGCTTGAGGTCAACATGAGCCGTAATAACCAGGCTCTTAACGGCACGACCGGCAATACGATCGATATCCGTATTTAACAAACAAGAATCCCCTGGAGCAGCTCCAGGGGATTTGTTGTTTATACCGGTAAACGAATCGTTGCCGTCGTTCCCACGTTTGGTTCACTGCTGATCGTGAGGGTCCCGCCATGGGATTGAATAATCTTGAAGCAAACGGTAAGCCCTAATCCTGTCCCCGTCTCTTTGGTCGTATAGAACGGTTCACCAAGCCGATCGATGACATGCTGAGGGATTCCAATCCCTTGATCGATAATATCAATGACAATATACCCCGTATGATCTTTCTTAAGATGAACATGTAACGTACCGCCGCTTGGCATAGCTTCAAGCGAGTTCTTCATCAAATTGACGAGAACCTGCTTGATCTGATTGGCATCACACAACACGATCGGCAAATCCGGGCTTTTCTCAGCTGAAATGATCACATTCGTAATTATCGCCTGAGACTGCATAATCGGAACGATATCATCCAACAACGACCCCATATCACAGTGAGTCATCTGCTGCCATTGATTCGGCTTCGAGAGCAGCATAAACTCACCAACAATATAATTAATTCGCTCCAGCTCCGTCAGCATCATGTCAAAGTAATGACGGTTATCAACGGCCGAACGGTGCAGCAGTTGAGTGAAGCCTTTCAGCGCAGTCAGCGGATTGCGAATTTCATGGGCAACCCCCGCTGCTAATTGACCGATAACAGACAACTTTTCAGACCGAATCAAATGCTGCTCTGACAGCTTGCTCTCCGTCACATCCAACAGCAATCCTGATATTGCAGGCTGCCCTCGGAAGTATGCCGGGGCTGCCTGCATCTCGAGGAAAAGATCCGTCTGGTTGGCCTTGCGTGCTGCGATAGCGATTCGTGAAGTTTGCTTGAGGCGGCAGATCGCGGTGAATTCCTGCTTCAATCTGTCGCGGTCCTCCTCCACCATAAAGCTCGCCAGCGGCTGGCCCAGCATCTGCCCCTGCTTGCAGCCAAACATACTCTCTCCATGCTGGTTCATATAGACCAGTCTGCCATTTTGCTCGATAAAAACCCCAAACAAAGAGCTTTCTATGAAATTGCCGTAATTCACGCGAGACTGCATTAAAGCTGCACCTGCAGATTCCAGTTCGTAGATGCCCACCGATAATCGAATACCAAGCAGGACAACCGTCACAATTGCTCCTACGCTAATAATTGAGAAATCGCCTAGCCTGCAGATGACCGCAATGAGTGCTGCACAGACAAAGATAATAAGCGCATATCGTTTCACAAAGGTTTGTCTCGCTTCATTCCCCGGCCTGAGTGAGGCTGTCTGCGTATCCTTGTCTAGCAATGCAGCAAAGCCTATCAGTAAGTTGCCAAGAAACCAACAGAAATCAGACACCCATTCCCATTGATAGCCTACGGTTGTGTAAGGCAGCAAATAGACAAATGCCATGTTGCCTAATAATTTAATTATAAAACCGGATAACAGCAAAAACTGAGATCTTCCTGAAAGTACTTTTTTTCCGTACCAGCTGAAGAATAGAAGAAGAAATACCATAACGGCACTAATGGAAGAGTTAAACATGGTGTAACCAATCGTGTCTTCGCCCACATAATGATGAGGAAGAATTGGTTTCATTTGAAAGTTCCAATAGAGGGTGGAAGCAATCGTACCGTACAATAAAACATCAAGGATGAACCGCAGGGCAAGATGCGAACGGCGCTGATGGTATTGCATGTAGATCGCGATAAAATAAAACACATACTGAATCCGCCATAATACTTCTGGAATCCCCATATAATCAGGTTCATGATTCCTCATGATGGTAACGATTGTCCAGATGAGCTGAGCAACGGCGTATAACGAGAGTCCGAGTCCGTAATAGAACCAGAACTTCGTCTCTTTGTACGATGTTCGAAGCAGTAAGAAGGAGGCATAAAATGCAGACAACGTCTGAAGAATATTACTGACGACTACCCCGGTGGACGATTCATTCCGCAGCAATATCAGCCATCCTGCACATAACACTAGCAGAAGAATACCAAAGTGTAACGAAAAGCTTTTGCCGCGAAACAATGATGCTCCTCCCCTCATCTCCAATTCGTTATTACACACGTTTTCCTTTATTTACTATAATTCCATCTAGGACTATAAATTCCTCCTTATCTCCTACATCAGACATCACTCTTGGAAATTCGCTATCTTTCGATAGCCCAATATGACAAAAAGAAGCATGTTCCTCGTTCAAGGAGCATGCTTCTTCTTAGTTGCTGCTATTCGCTAAGCGAACCGTATTCCGGCCGCTGTGCTTTGCCTCATACAGCGCATTGTCTGCTGACTTCAGCAGTTGATTAATGCCGCCGTCCTTTTCCTCGCAGCCACCCCGGGCAACAGCGATGCCAAAGCTGGCCGTTACAGAGATTTCCTGCTCCGAAGTGGCGGCAACCATCGACTGTACCGCGATCTCACTTCGGATCCGCTGTGCGGCTGCTTCCGCTTCTTCCCAAGATAAACCCGGCATAGCCATAACAAATTCTTCACCGCCGTAACGGCCAAACACATCCTCCGGACGCAGCATATTCCGGCATACCTCTACGACATGCAGCAGCGCGCGGTCTCCTACATCATGGCCGTATACATCATTAATTTGCTTGAAATGATCGATATCAAATAATAACAGGGCAAGTGGTTCATCCTTGGTTGCCGATTGATGAAGAAGTGCCTCGCTTAAGTGAATAAAATGGAGACGGTTGAATATACCGGTTAAACCGTCATGGTAGGCAAGTTCACGAAGCTGCTCCTGCAGTCTTACCCGCTCCGTCATATCAATCATTACAATCAGTTTGCTTGTCTCCTTGCCCCCTTTGTTCCGAACAAAGGAAGAGCGGATTTGATAGTAGTAAGATTGATTACCGGCCGTCCACTTAATCTCATCATGAATACGTGGCATCTCTTCTTCCCCACCTGCATGCAGAGCAAGCAAATTAACATCTGTATGAAGGGCTAGAATAGGCTCTATCGCCGTTCCAAGAGAAGAGGTAGTCAGTTCTGGAAGAACGGAAGCAGCTGCCGGATTATAATCAACCAGCCGATTGTTCATATCCAGTACCAGTACACCGTCACTCATACTTTCAAATAAGGTATCACGGGCAACCGGTGCGACATTAAGCATCCCCTTCGAGACGAGCCCCCACATATATAGAGCTGAAGTAATCGTCATAATGACGGGAATCGGATCAATCCCGCCCGGTGTCACGTTGCCGAGATATAGAAAGTCACCAATAAGCGGCAGCAAAAGCCCAACGGTCATTGTCATATGCTGCAGACGATAGGATGAGCGCATCCGGTTCCAATAGAGCAGCAGCAGGACAACCCCACCAATCATACAGCCAAACGTATAGCCGCCCTGGATAATGTACCAAGGCCCTACATTTAGATTAACCTTATGAAGTTCAGGCTCTATCTGCAGCTCGATCGAGCGGTAATAGAAATGATGCAGGTCATTGGTCAAGACAAGCACCAGCGTAATAAGCGGCATCAGGTACATGATAAAGCGCAGACGCCATTTTAAAAACCGTTCCATCCCAAGGAAATGCATAATGAGCATCAGACTAACCGGCGGCAGGAAGGGCATGCCGAAATATTCGACCGTAATCCAGAATTTCACTTCCTTAAGCGTGCCCGCCGACAGCTCAAGAGCGGAACCAAATATATAGATGGCCGATAAGAAGCACATCGTGATAAACGTCTTCCCCATCAACTGCTTAGATCGGTTCGACATCACATAAATGCCCATGATGATATTAATAACACCAGCTGTCACCATAAGAGTCAGGACAGCAGAATAAGGTGTTCCCATACTTGTTACACTCCAATGTGAAAGTTTCGTTCTGCCACTGATCGTAACACAACTAGAAACAAATGTGGGAATTTCTATTTAAGTGCCGCGAGCAGTAGGAAAATCGGCCGGCGAGTCTCATCGATCATATCCGGATATTGCTTCAAAGCTTCCTCGGACGGACCAGGCTCCGCAACCTCTGTGATCCGGAACCCTGCTTGAATAAGAGCATTCATGATCGTTGCCACCGTACGATGATATTTCACGACATCCGAGTCCAGGAATCTCGCGATTCTTTGACCTTCACTCTGATAGTGATCTACCGGCCAATGAAGCCTCTCCCCGCCAGGTCCGTAATGCCAATCCTGTGCAGCAACCGCCGTAAAGATGGGATGCTCCATAGAGAGAATAAAGCTGCCGCCTGGTGCCAGGCTGTCATAAATCTTCCGGCAAGCACTTACGAAATCCTCAATATAATGAAGAGCTAATGAACTGATGACCACATCAAACTGTCCAGCTTCAAAATCAATATCTTCGATTGCTGCCTGACGATAAGTAATAGTAGAATCTTCGTTAAACTCCCGCGCCCGTTCAATCATTTTTTCCGAGATATCAATACCAAGTACGCTGCGGGCTCCTTGCTCCCGCGCATAACGGCAATGCCAGCCATAGCCGCAGCCAAGATCAAGTACATTCTTATCTTTCAGTTCAGGGAGCATGCGGCGAAGAACATGCCATTCCCCTGCTGCATCCAATCCGCCGATTGAGCGCGCCATTTGGCTGTATTTTTCAAAAAAGTCCGGATCATCATATTTATTTTGTTTCAATTGTCTCAGCCTCCTAATTTATAATTTACTTTACACTTCGATATACTCCAAGAACTTGCGTACCAGCCGATGCTGGCTGCCTTTCTTCGAATAGATGCCTCCGAAGGTGCCGCTCGGATCCAGGCTATAACCGACAAGAGGAATCGCAATGATTCGACCACTCTCCACATAAGGATCATCCCTCAGCATTAAGCTGGACATTAGACTGATCCCAAGCCCCTCCGCAACACTTCGTTTAATCACTTCCGGATTGGTCGTTGTGAAGATGACGTTGATGTCACCACAAGCCTGCCTAATATCCTCGGTGACCCCATCCCAGAAGCTGCTCGCTGACAAAATAAACGCATGATCGGCGAGATCCTTCAGCATAAGCTCCTTATTCAGCGCGAGCAAGGAATCATTAGGGACGATCACTTGAAGCTCCCCTTTGTATTGAAAGGAATGGAACGCAATCGGTTCCGGCAGCCCGTCACTCGTATAGTGGTTTAGTGAGATTAATCCTAAGTGAGCCTTGTCATGAATGATCTTATCGATCACGATCCGGCTCTCCATTTCGATAATCTTCACTTGAATTTGGGGATAATCCTTTCTGAACCTTGCTAACGCCTTAGGCAAAAAAGTCATGCTTAAGCTAGCGATCGTCGCAATGATTAGTTCTCCCTTATAGATGGAAGTAATCGACTGTACCTCGTCCTTAATCTCATCAACCTTCATCAGAATCTCGAGCATGATCTTGATGATCGTTCTTCCATCTTCCGTAGGAACAGTTCCATGACGTGATCGCTTGAAGAGCGGAATACCAATCTCCTTCTCTAAGATAGAGATGGACTGGCTGATGGCTGATTGTGATACATGAAGGTTTTGCGCGGCCAGCGACATGGAATTCGTCTCGAATACTTCCTTCGCAACCTCTAATTGTTCAATATTCATGGACGACCTCTGCTCTTCATATTAGCGTTGCTTATATTACCATCAAGAATAGATGGTATGGCATCTGAATTCATTATATTATAATCGACCTCACGTAGATATGTGGAGTGTGAGCAATTATGAATGCAAAGCAAGGAAACACCCGTTTCTGGTTCGTTATATTGGCCATTTTCTTTGGTAACTTCTCATCCATCTTGAATTCAGGGACAGTAGCGGTAGCTCTTCCTTTTATTATGAAGGATCTTCATGCGGACCTGAATGATACACAGTGGGTGACGACGGGCTTTATGCTTGCCATGGGATCGATCGCTCCGATCGTTGGTTATGTAGGAGATAAGATTAGTTATAAACGGCTTTATATGTTCTCGTTAGTTGGCTTCTTGTTTACCTCTATTTTATGCGGCTTTTCTTGGAACATCGGGTCGCTCATCTTCTTCCGGATTCTGCAGGGCCTCTTCTGCGGAGCAATTCTTCCTGCTACGCTGACTATCGTGTATCAAGCGGTTCCGGCAGAAAAGCAGGCGCTTGGCATCAGTCTATGGAGTGTAGCCAGCATGTTCGCCCCAGCGATTGGCCCTACCTTAGGTGGTCTGCTCACGGAGTATTATGGCTGGAAAGCTATCTTCTTCATGAACATTCCGCTAGCCATATTGGCGATCATCTTGGCCGCCCGCTATCTGCCTATGCAGCAAGTGAAGAAAAGTGGTTCCCTCGATTATGTTGGACTAATAACCGTCGTAATAGGCAGTACTTCTCTCATGATGTATTTTACACAAGGGAACAAAATCGGCTGGGGCTCCGGCCTGGGACTGATGTGGATATCGCTTGGCGTGATCAGCATCGCGGGCTTCATATGGCGGGAGCTGACCGCCCAATCGCCGCTCCTTAATCTTCGGATATTCAAGTACACAACCTTTACCTTCGGCATTATCGTCAACTGTATCATGACCATTGGTTTGTATGCAGGGGCTTTCTTGCTGCCGATCTTTATGGAAAATGCCCTCGGCTCCTCGTCCTTAACGGTTGGTCTTGCGATGCTGCCAGGTGCTTTATTAATGATCTGCGCCTCTCTTCTGTCGGGAAGGCTTCATGGGAAGATCAACCCGGTCTATCCTTTACTTGGCGGAGTTATTCTGCTCGTTATCGCCACCTTGGCGTTTAGCCATCTATCGATGACGACTTCGTATACCTTCATCATCGGCTGGATGATCTGCCGTTACGTTGGACTTGGCTTCTCCTCACCAAATATTATGACGCTCTCGATGAGTGCCATACCAAGGGAGTCTACCGGCCATGCATCCGCCATTACGAACTGGCTTCGTCAGGTCATCGCCTCACTTGCCATCGGGATTTTTAGTACAATCTACTCTGTTAAGACGCAATCGCATTTAACTCAGCTGAGTGCCGGGGGTTCCGTAAAAGCATCTTTACAGGAAGCAGCCTCTGTCCTTGCTATGAACGATACGTTTATGGTGGCTTGCATCGTTACCATTGTTGCGATTCCGTTTATTTTCATTTTAAGCTCTCGCAGCAAACCAGCAGTACCTGCTGTGTCCAAAACTCACTCGCAAGGAAAATAGACATCAATCAAGGCCCCCTCCGTACTTACGTGCAGAGGGGGCTTTCGCGATCTAGAAATGATATAATTTACCTTATATTTGTTCTTGTGGAGTAGGAGGAATCCTGTTGTTTCGGATCATGATTATTGAAGACGACGAGAAAATTCGGAGAATCGTTGCAGACGCTTTGCGCAAATGGCAATACGAGGTTATTGAATTAACATCTTTCGAGAATGTGCTGGGTGAGTTCGAAGCTCGGCAGCCGCATCTCGTGCTGCTTGATGTAAACTTACCCGTGTTTGACGGGTTTTATTGGTGCCAGCAAATTCGTTCCGTGTCGAAGGTACCGATCATCTTTATCTCCTCACGCAATCAGAATATGGACGTCATTATGGCGATTAATATGGGAGCAGACGATTTCGTTCAGAAGCCGTTTGACCTCGGTGTGCTTGTCGCGAAGGTAAGCGCACTGCTGCGCCGGAACTATACCTATCAGGATGAAAGTCTGCAGCTTTCACATCGGCAGCTTATTTTCCACCTGTCGAACTCTTCCGTTCAATATGGGGAGCATACTGCCGAACTGTCGCGTAATGAATTTATCATTCTGCAGACGATGATGCGCCAGATTGGGAAGATCGTGTCACGGGATGATCTCATGCAGGTGCTGTGGAATGATGAACAGTTCATTGATGACAACACCCTGACGGTTAACGTCAACCGGCTGCGCCGCAAGATCGCAATGCTGGGCATTGAAGACTTCATCGTAACGCGCAAAGGAATGGGGTATATCATCGAATGAGCTTCTGGCGTTTCCTGAAATATGAACGGCCTTATTTCATTTTGTATGGTGTTGCCTTCCTGCTTATTATCACCGTATTTGCTACGGACCCGCAGTCGTCTTGGCATTGGCCGACGTTCTTTTATGCACTGGTGCTTGTAGTAATCTGGCTTGCTGCCTTCACTGCTTATCGTTATACAAGGAATCTGCAGGCAATCCGCCTGATGCGAAGTGAGGATTCCGAGCCCCTGTCCCTGGAGGCAGAAGCTTACCGCGATACACTTGAAGAGACCGGCATTACCCATATTCGGGCTTTAAATGAGGTGCAGTCGAAGCAAAAGGAATATTATGATTTCATCATCTCTTGGTTCCATGAGATTAAGACACCTATCTCGGTTCTTCGTTTGATGCAGCAGACCGAAGTCGATCCGCAGAGTCTTAATGAAGAGCTGTCGCGTATCGAGCATTATGTGGATCAAGCTTTGTATTATGCGAAGCTCGACAGCTTCAACCAGGACTATGACATTGTGAACTGTGATCTGGAGCCGCTTATGAAAGAGATCATCAAGTCTCATTCTAAGGTGTTTATCTCCAAACGCATTCGAGTTCAGCTTGATCTTCCATCGACTGTCGTGCAAAGTGATACCAAATGGCTGCTCTTTATTGTAAATCAAATTGTAACGAACAGCCTGCAATATACCGGCGAGCATGGAGTCATTACAGTGCAAACCGCTGCCACGCCAGACGAGAAGCTGCTCATTCTCCGTGATAATGGCATTGGCATCGAGGCGAAGGATCTGCCGCGGATCTTCAACCGGGGCTTCACAGGCATGAACGGCCGCACACATGCAAAGTCGACCGGAATGGGGCTGTATCTAGCTCAAGCGCTGTCGAAGAAGCTTGGGCACTACATCACTTGCGAGTCGGAGACTGGCAGCGGCACAACGTTCACGATTCATTTTCCAAGACATCATGACCCGTATCTGGATACGCTTCAGCGATGAACTATGAGGCTGCCTCACAACAAACAAAAACCCGTCCAGTGGACGGGTTTTTGCTTACTTATGAGTTCTTATTGATAATCCGGTAATAGAGATTCGTCGAAGACGCGTAGAACACCAGATAGATCAGGAAGTAGATCCCCATAATGCTCCAAACGATGCCTGGCAGCTCCGGGAAATCCTTCACGGAATCAAGTATGAAATATTTGATAATGGTCCAGCTGTACAGCAGCCCCAGCACGATTGGCGGCAGAAAGACGAACAGCAGCTGCTTACGGATCACACTGCGAAACTGACTATTCTCGGCGCCTAGCTTGCGCAATATCGAATACTGGAGCCGTTCTTCGGTCGCTTCGCGAAGCTGCTTGAAGTAGATCACGCTGGCTAGGGCGAAGGTTGCAATTAGAGCAAGGAATCCAGCAGCGAACAGCATGAGGGAGGAACTCTCGATCTGCTTAGAATACACATCAGCGAACGAGGAATAGTACGCACCCTCCGTTTGGGCTACAATCGCATGTACCTGCTTCGATAGCTCATCAGCATTTTTCGCATCTGTCAGACCATAGATCTCGAATGTCTTCTTATCCGTATGGCTGGCTAATTGTTGATAGGCTTCGTCCGAAATGACGAACACTGCTGCCTTCTTATCCATCGCCAAGATTGGATCGGTAGACCAGCCAAGGTAGGCATAGTCTTTTTTCGCTTTTAGCGTAAACGTCTTTTCTTCATCTGTCTTCACCGTGAAGCTTGGAGTCTCACCTGCGGCATACGTCTTCGGATAATCCGATCCTTGCGCTAGAGATACGGCCTCCATACCCTGCAGATTAACCTGCTCTTTATCGCCACGCAGCGTGATTAACTCATTGTAGTCTTTCTCCGCGACGAGCCATAAGCCAGGAATATAATACTCCGGATTATCAAAGGCGATACCCCGATCTGTAACTGGACTTACAACTAATGCCTGCGGCTTCAGATGGTACTGGATTTTATGTTTCGAGCTATCAATCGTTCCCTCAACCTGCTCATTCGTGGAAGGATCAAGCGACTCATACGCGATGTCATTGGGTACATTCATGCCAACCGCATCAAATTGAACCTTATAGTTAATAGTCACAAAACAAAGCAGCATCATAATAACCGCACTAAACAAGGAAATAAAGGTCAGGTTAAGCGTATTCCCTCTGATCTGAAAACGCAGCGAGGACGTCCAAAGCACGGTGTTGCCCTCATGATATTTTTTCCGGCGGCTGATTAGCCGCAAGAGCCATCCTGCGAATTGTCGGAAGAACAAATACGTTCCACCGATAATACCGATAGCAGTACCGATCATACTGTATGTTCCATAATCCTTCCAGACTGCTGAGCCTTGACCGCTGCAAATCAGTATAAATGCCATAACAATCAAGAAAACAGCTAGAATCGCCATTGCTGCTGATACGCGAACAGGTTTTTCTGCCTTTTGATTCGCATGAAATAACTCGGTCAGCTGCACCCGGTTCACGAGAAAATAGCTCTGCACGCTGACGATAACGGCGATAAGGAGGATGACTCCCACCGCTGTTGCCATTGCCCCAAGCGGGAAGGATAGTGACACCACCTGATCATACTGCATCAGGTTCATGAGCAGCATGCCAAACAGCTTCGATAAGAGCCCTCCAAGCAGTATCCCGATAACCAGTGAGATAGCGCCCATAATAAGCGTTTCATAAAAGACCATCCGGACAATTTGACGTTCTTTCAATCCGTACAGTAAGTACATGCCGAATTCCTTTTTCCGCTGGCGCATGAAGAATGAATTCGCATATAAAATAAAGAAAATATTAAACAGGAAGATAACGACCGAGGCGATCGCCATACCCGTCTGGAACATTTCACGGTTCTGCAAGGCATCAATAATATCCTGGTTGAACATCAATGACGAGAATGTATATTGAATGATGACGCCAATAATCATAGACAGCAAATAAATGGAGTACAGACGGAAGTTCCGTTTCACATTCCGAATCGTAAGGTCGAGCAGGCTCATCGCAGCTTGCCTCCTATTAGGCTTTGCGTCTCCAGAATGCGTTCGTAGAATGCTTTCTGTGGCTGCTCACCGGCATAAATTTCACTAACAATTGCGCCATCCCGGAGGAAAATAACCCGTTTGCAGTAACTCGCCGCATAGCTGTCGTGCGTGACCATCATTATGGTTGTGTTAAATGCTGCGTTAAGCGAGACAAGCTGCTCAAGCAATTGGGTAGCGGAACGCGAGTCTAGTGCGCCTGTTGGTTCATCTGCGAATACGATTGCCGGCTCCGTAATGATAGCCCGTGCCGATGCGACCCGTTGCTTTTGCCCGCCGGAAATTTCGTTCGGGTATTTCTCGAGCAGCCCTTCAATATGTAGCGCTTCGAGAATTGGCTTGAGTCTAGCTTCCATCTCCTCTGCCTTGTAGTTACGAAGTGACAGCGGAAGCAGAATATTTTCTTTTACCGTCAACGTATCGAGCAGATTATAGTCTTGAAAAATAAACCCCATCCGCTCCTGCCGGAATTGTCGCAGCGACTTCTTCTTCATATCGAGCAGCGCTTTCCCCTCAATCCATACCTCGCCACCGCTGAGCTGATCAATCGTAGACAACACATTCATCAGCGTTGACTTCCCAGATCCTGAAGGCCCCATAATAGCAGTCAGCTCACCTGACTGTATCGTTATATCAATGTTTTTCAATACGGGCGTCGCTCCGTAGCTTTTGGACAAATTTTTGGTTTGAATAACTGTCTCCATGATTAAGCCCCTCTCCTCTTTCTATCTCTTAATATAGACATATCAAGAGCAGGCATCCATCGAAGTAAGGGATTCTAAAGTGACGTTTTTGTCACGATGGGGTGGCGAAAAGAAAAACGGCCTCCGCACTACCTGAACTGTAACCCGAGTTATGGACACGTAATAAAAAGGGCTTAGGCTGTAAGAAGATGACTTCTGTATTCATCAGGAGTCATCTTTTTTAATCCC
>NZ_JAASRW010000009.1 GCF_011761355.1 Paenibacillus lupini
GTTCTGTTTGACTTGCTCAAACTTTGTTTTTATCGCTTTTTCCGTTATTTCTAACGGGGCAGTTTTGCTCGTTGTTCAGTTTTCAAAGAACAATTTCTTTAGTGTTTGTCGGCCGTTTGTTTCAGCGGCGACTTAGATAATATACCATGTCCGCCTAATGGATTGCAAGTACTTTTTTAAACTATTTTGCTAAAACATGATTATTATCTTTTACATCTCAAAATTTATGTATTAAATCCTTTATAAACAACAATAGATATCGCCCTAATGCAGGGCGATATCTATATGTTATCCCATTACTTCTTTAATATGCAGATGTCTATCTACAGTAAGGTTAATGATTGAACCATTAACCGATACCCATGGTCTTGTCGGATGAACAGAATCCGTAAATACAATCTCACCTATACGATCATCGCTAAGCTTCACGATATTGCCGTTATGGAACTGCGTTACCTTTTCAACAAACACCCTTACGTATCCAGGTTCCAACTTCCCGAAAGCATCGCTCTGAATCTGCTCCAGAACGAAATATGGAGATGCTGCTTTACGGTAATAACGATTAAGGGTCATCGCATGATAGATATCAGCAATGGCTACAATTTTGGCGTAAGGGTGTATCTTGGTCGAATCAATTGCTAACGGATATCCGCTGCCGTCTATTCGTTCATGATGCTGAAGCGCTGATAATTTCACCCCTTCGTTTAAGGAGGCGATATTTTTCAGCAGCTGGTAACCAAGAACTGTGTGGCGCTTCATTTCCTCATTCTCTGCTGTAGTTAAGGTTGATGGCTTGGCTAGAATAGCCTGATCAATCTTAACGTTCCCTATATCATGCAGCAAGCCGGCCAGTGCTATGGGCATCCAATCTTTACGGGGAAGACCACACCACTGGGCAATGCGATAGGAGGTCAGCGCAACCAGTACACTGTTATGCATCAAGTATTCACGTTCAACAAACTGTCTTGGTGTGAAGGTAAGTACCTGATACATATTCTCGTACTGCAGCATCTTCTCAAGCTGTGACCTCATATCCATAACCGGAATCGGAAGTCCCGATCTGATCTCATTGATAACCCGCTTCAGCAGAACAATCATTTGATCATATTCATCATGCAGCGGCGTTGCAGATAAGCTAGGGACAACTGGATCCTTTTTGATATTCTCCTGCACTTTATCTGCCTGATTAGCCGGCATTTCAATCTTTACTTGTGGAACCAGAAATGCACGCATAATGTCTAACTCCCTAGGGGTGACCACTTTCCCCTTATGGAGCAGCACTCCGCCAAGCGGGGTGAGGACATCATCGCTGATTTTGTCGCCTAACTTCACTTGTGATAAAGCCACTGTTGCCACAACGGTCCCCTCCCGATGTATGCCTATCTTATGCGTTCGCTAATTACTCTTCTGTGGGTTTGGAATCAGCTTCCGTTGTTCCTTCTTCGAATTCTTCGCCTTCTTCAAGGGAATCATCGCTATCTTCGTTGCGAGCTACACGGGTTACCGTAGATACCGTGTCATCTTCACGTGTATTAATCAATTTCACGCCTTGCGTATTACGACCCATCGTCGAGATGCCTTCCATGCTCATCCGGATCAATGTGCCTAGGGCGGTCATAATCATCAGATCCTCGTCATTCAGAACAACCTTCAAGCTAACAATCGGTCCATTCTTATCCGTAACGTTAAGGGTTTTAATCCCTTTACCGCCACGATTCTGGATCCGGTATTCGCTCATCGGTGTCCGTTTGCCGTAACCTTTTGCTGTAACGATAAGTACGTCATTATCTGGAACAACAACGTCCATATCGATAACCACATCTTCATCATCCAGTTGAATGCCTTTTACGCCAGTAGCAGATCGGCCCATTGACCGTACATCCTGCTCGGAGAAGCGAATGGACATCCCTTGTGCTGTACCCATTACGATCTCTTGGTTGCCGTCTGTCAGCTTCACGCCGATAAGTTCGTCATCCTCACGAATCGAAATCGCAATAAGCCCGACTTTACGAATATTTATATAATCATCAAGCGGAGTCTTTTTCACAATACCCTGGCGTGTAGCAAAGAACAGGTATTGTTCTGAATCGAAGCCCTCTACAGGAATAACCGCGTTGATCGTCTCACCTTGCTCGATCTGAATCAGGTTAATGATCGGCGTCCCTCTAGCTGTCCGGCTAAGATCTGGAATCTCGTAGGCTTTCAAGCGATATACCTTGCCCTTATTCGAGAAGAACAGGAGGTAATGATGGGTATTTGATACAAATAGATGCTCGACAAAGTCATGCTCCTTCGTATCCATGCCCACTACACCTTTACCGCCGCGCTTCTGACTGCGGTAAGTCGATACCGGCAGACGCTTGATATAACCGGTATGCGTAATAGAGATGATAACATCCTCACGCGGGATTAAATCCTCATCAAGGATCTCTTCATCGCTTACCGTAATCTCCGTGCGACGCTCGTCGCCGAAACGCTCTTTGATCTCATTAAGCTCTTCACTAATGATGTTGAGCACAAGCTGCTCATCAGCAAGAATCGCTTTGTATTCAGCGATCTTCTTCATCAGTTCCTCATACTCAGCTTCGATCTTGTCGCGTTCGAGACCAGTCAGCCTTTGTAGACGCATATCGAGAATAGCTTGTGCTTGCTCATAGCTTAGAGCAAAACGCTCAATCAAGCCTTCACGGGCGATATCCGCCGTTTGTGATCCCCTGATAAGCGCAATGACTTCATCCAGATGATCAAGAGCAATACGCAAACCTTCGAGGATATGAGCTCTAGCTTCTGCTTTTTTCAGATCATACTCTGTACGACGACGAATAACTTCGATCTGATGCTGCAGATAGTAGTAAAGCATTTCCCGCAAGTTCAGTGTCTTCGGTTCGCCATTAACAAGCGCAAGCATGTTAATACCAAAGTTCGATTGCATTTGCGTCTGCTTATACAGATTGTTCAGTACAACACTTGGCGTCACATCACGGCGAAGCTCAATAACGATCCGCATGCCATTACGATCGGATTCATCACGAAGGTCAGTTATGCCCTCGATCTTTTTCTCACGAACGAGTTCAGCAATCTTCTCAACCAGACGCGCTTTATTCACTTGGTATGGCAGCTCATAGACAATAATACGAGCTTTATTGCCGTTCTCTTCAATGTTAGCCCGTGCTCTCATCGTGACAGTGCCACGACCAGTCAGATAGGCATTACGAATTCCACTAAGCCCCATTACAATACCCGCTGTCGGGAAGTCAGGACCTTTTACATAATCAATCAGCTCAAGCGGCGTAATTTCTGGATTTTGAATCAGTGCTTGAATGCCGTCGATTACTTCGTTCAAGTTGTGCGGAGGAATGTTTGTTGCCATACCTACCGCAATACCTGTTACCCCGTTTACGAGCAGGTTCGGGAAACGCGACGGCAGAACCGCCGGTTCTTTTTCCTCACCATCATAGTTCGGAATAAAATTAACTGTATCTTTATTTAAGTCGCGAAGCATTTCCATGGCGATCTTGGACAAACGCGCTTCGGTATACCGCATCGCCGCCGCCATATCTCCGTCAACTGAGCCGAAGTTGCCATGCCCGTCAATAAGCATGTATCGCATCGAGAAATCTTGTGCCATCCGTACCATCGCTTCATATACCGACGAGTCGCCGTGCGGATGATACTTGCCGATAACTTCACCTACGATCCTCGCAGACTTCTTATACGGCTTGTCCGAGGACATGCCTAGCTCCGACATTGCATATAAAATACGACGATGCACCGGTTTAAGACCGTCCCTTACATCGGGCAGTGCGCGGCTCACGATAATACTCATCGCATAGTCCATAAAAGAATCGCGCATTTCTATACCGATGTCACGGTCTTTAATTTGCGAATGCTGTTGTTCTTCCGCCATGTTTTACCTCCCTGACGTCATTGATCTGCCTAACTCATCATTCATGATAACCATTATATTACTTTCACAAAAAAGGCGCGGCTAAACACCTTTTCTACGTTTCAACGATAAAACAGACAAATTGCCTACGAAAAACGAAAAAAATAGGCAAATAACCGTTTTCTTTCGTTCCAGAGCCGCCATAAAATAAACAGACCCAAATTACATTATACCACTCAATCCAATCTCTGTCTTCTTCTTGATTGTGCATTCATCCATCAAATCGAACAGGGTCCATCCGGAAAGGAGCAACCACTTTGTCTAGCCAGTGTGTATACAGCAAGTGGGAGAAAACAAATGTCCTTCTTCATTCAGCAGCTCTCCGTGAATATATTCCTGCGACCAAGCTCTTTGGCCATGAGAATCTTCTGTTGATGTTAACGGAATACGGCATGGTATATGTGAAGCCAGTAAACGGAACTTTCGGCAAGGGAGTCATGCGTGTAGAAAAGCTGAGGTCGCCAAGCAAAGGCTACAAATATCAATTGAATACAACCATTAGAACTTTTCCTACCTTCGAGCTGCTGCACCAAAGCCTGGTTAAAAAAATTAATGGCAGACGATATCTGGTCCAAAGAGGGATCGATCTGCTTCGCCATAAAAAACGACGCTTCGATATCCGCGTCATGATACAACGAAACAACAACAACCATTGGGAAGCTACCGGTATTATCGGCCGACTTGCCCATCCTGCTAAAATTGTAACCAATTATCATAATGGCGGAACTCCAATGTCCTTCGAAAGCTTAATGTCTACTCATCAATCGCCTACGCAAAAAATGGTCTATGCCATCCGTCTTAAGCAGATCAGTCTTGATATCGCCAAAGAGCTGGAGAAGCATTATCCGGGCATCAAGGAACTCGGCATCGACATTGCCATCGACCAACAGATGCGCCCTTGGATCCTTGAGGTTAATACCAAACCTGATGCCTTTATATTCCGCAAGCTCGAAGATAAAACCATATTCCGTAAAATTTATCAGTATGCGGTATCTTACGGGCGATATAAAAAGAAATAGCCGCCCATATGGACGGCTATCTTTATATTATTTTACTAGACGTCCAGGTTCTTAACGTCTTTCGCAAACTGATGAATGAAATCACGGCGTGGTTCAACGTTATCGCCCATCAGCGTATCGAAGATAATATCCGCTTCAATGGCATCATCGATCGATACCTGAAGCATTGTTCTGCTCTCCGGATCCATCGTTGTTTCCCACAGCTGCGTTGCATTCATCTCGCCTAGACCTTTATAACGTTGTACATTCACTTTCACACCTTCTCCGAATTCTGCGATAATATCATCGCGTTCCTTCTCGGATTGTGCGTAGCGAATCACTTTGTTACGTTCGATCTTAAACAGCGGCGGTTGTGCAATATAGATATAACCCGCCTCAAGAATCTTCCGCATGTACCGGAAGAAGAACGTCAGCATCAGTGTCCGTATATGAGCACCGTCGACGTCGGCATCCGTCATAATAATGACTTTGTGGTAACGGGCCTTCGCCAAATCAAAGTCGTCACCGATACCCGTACCAAGCGCCGTAATGATCGCACGAATCTCAGCATTACCGAGAATACGGTCGAGCCTTGCACGTTCAACATTCAGAATTTTACCACGAAGCGGTAAAATCGCCTGGAAGTGACGGTCACGGCCTTGTTTCGCTGATCCACCCGCTGAGTCGCCTTCGACGATGTACAATTCACTGATTGATGCATCCTTCGAAGAGCAGTCAGCCAGTTTACCTGGCAAGGAGCTTACTTCCAGCGCGCTCTTACGTCTTGTAAGTTCGCGTGCTTTACGTGCCGCTTCGCGGGCTCTAGCCGCTTGCAGACCCTTCTCCACGATTTTACGGGAGACCGACGGATTCTCTTCCAGGAACTCCTGCAGCTTCTCGGCGAAGAACGATTCGACAATACCGCGCACTTCGCTGTTGCCGAGCTTCGTTTTTGTTTGTCCCTCGAACTGCGGTTCAGGGATCTTCACCGAAATGATCGCTGTTAAACCTTCACGGACATCATCGCCGGAGAAATTGGAGTCATTATCTTTAATCAAGTTCGTCTTGCGGGCATAATCATTGATAATCCGCGTCAACGCGCTCTTGAAGCCGGATTCATGCGTACCGCCCTCATGTGTATTGATATTATTCGCGAAGGAATGAATATTCTCCGTGTAGCCGTCATTATATTGCAAAGACACTTCGACCTGAATATGATCTTTCGAGCCTTCAACATAAATTGGATCTTCGTGCATAACTTCTTTGTTGCGGTTCAAGTGTCTTACGAACTCGATAATACCGCCATCGTATTTAAACGTATTCGAAGCGCCAGTACGCTCATCCATTAATTCGATCTCAAGGCCTTTATTCAAAAACGCAAGCTCGCGGATCCGCGATTGGAGCGTCTCATATTCGTAAACAGTGGTATCGGTAAAAATCTCAGGGTCCGGCTTGAATCTAACCGTCGTACCTGTCTCGTCCGATTCACCAACAATCTTGACGTCATACTGCGGTGCACCACGGCGGTATTCTTGTTGATAGACATTACCATGAAGCTTAACCGTAACCGTTACATGCTCTGACAACGCATTAACGACGGATACACCTACCCCGTGCAATCCGCCCGATACTTTATAGCCCTCGCCGCCAAATTTACCGCCTGCATGCAGGACAGTCATAACGACTTCAAGAGTTGATTTCTTAAGCTTTGCGTTCTCCCCAACCGGGATTCCGCGTCCGTTATCAATTACGGTAATACTGTTGTCCTCATGGACAATGACTTGAATCTTCGTACAGTAACCGGCCAGCGCCTCATCGATACTATTATCGACAACCTCCCATACGAGATGGTGAAGGCCTTTTCCGCTAGTAGAACCGATATACATCCCTGGACGTTTGCGAACTGCCTCCAAACCTTCGAGGACCTGTATCTGACTCTCATCGTACGTATTCTGCTGATTCAACTGCTCACTACTCCTCTCATACCTGTTCGCCTTGGCTGCTTCTAGCCGTTCGCCGCAAAATGATGGGCCCGTTTCTTCAAAGTAGAGGATGAAATCGGCGAATAATAGATTTTCTGCTTGGTCACAACAATCGACTTGGGCTCTTCCTCACCAATTGTTTCTACATCCTTGCGCTTGCGGGCTCCTGCTACAAACTGCTTGGATAGCTTAGAGGATTGCTCTATCGATATATCAAAAATGGCTACCAACTCAGCAGCCCGAATAATTTTCTCGCCGCCCAAATGGATATACATGTCCTCCGCCTCCCGTATATACGCTGGTGATCAGCGCGTCACTCGGCCTTCCCGCACATCGTAGATACCGGCGTCTTGGAGCTTGCTCACATTTACGCTCTCGAGTCCGGTCGTTGTAATAAACGTCTGAACTTTGCTTTGAAATGTCTCGATAAGCTGTGTCTGACGATTCTGGTCGAGCTCAGACAACACATCATCAAGCAGTAATAACGGGTATTCCCCAATCTCCTCGCAGATTAGCTCAATTTCGGCAAGCTTAAGTGACAGCGCCGTTGTGCGCTGCTGACCCTGCGAGCCGTATACGGCCGCTTCTTTGCCATTGATAAAGAACGCCATGTCGTCGCGATGCGGTCCAACAAGCGACATTCCTCTGCGAATCTCCTGATCTTTCACCTGTGATAACTTTAACATAAATTGCTCAAATAAAACAGTTTCATCTTCGGAGGCGCCACCGTCAAAGGATGGGCGATACTCTATGGTGAGGTGCTCGCCACCCGCCGTTATACCGGAATGGATCTGCTCCGCCCACCGTTGTAATTTATGTATAAAGTGTTTCCTTTTTTTCATAATTTTAACACCATGCTCAGCAAGCTGCATATTCCATATATCAAGCATGGCTAGCTGCGAGCTGCCGGGAGTGGTCGTCTTTAGAAAATTGTTCCGCTGTGCCAGCACTTTTGTGTACTGCGTCAACGTATGCAAATAACCGGGCTGTACTTGTCCGATTTCCATATCGAGAAACCGTCTTCGTATGCCCGGCGTTCCTTTTACAATCTCAAGATCCTCTGGTGCGAACATGACGACGTTAAGCGATCCAATAAAATCACTCAGCTTGCGCTGCTCCAAACCGTTGATCTTTGCTTTCTTCCCTTGCGTTGAATACATCAAGTCGAGTTTAACCATTCCATACCGCTTCTCCACCTCTCCGTGGATCCGAGCGGAATCGGCTTCCCAGCCGATCAGCTCTTTATCCTTGGATGTACGGTGTGATTTGGTGAGGGCGAGGGCGAAGATCGCCTCAAGCAAATTTGTCTTCCCCTGCGCATTTGGCCCGACAAACAAATTCACTTGGTTATCTGTCTTAAGCTCAAGTTCTTTGTAGTTGCGATAATTGTGCAATTGAATGCTATTTAAAAACACGTTTGTTTGTCCTCCCGGCCTGGTATGGGCTTAAGCCCCGGTTACCGTAAAGACGCCGCAGCCCTCTACTTCAACACGGTCACCGACGTACAGTTTTCTGCCGCGACGGTTATCCACATCTCCGTTTATATGAACCTCGTTTTCCTGCAAGAAAAATTTCGCGTGTCCACCTGTGGATATACAATCCGCCAGCTTTAAAAACTGTCCAAGCGTAATATATTCCGTACGAATAGCAACTTCTTTCATCGCAAGTTCACCTTCCTTTCACCTTATCTTACCCATGCAGCCTTAATTCGTTGTTCGATAAGGCAGGATGACATACGTGTTGTATGAATGATCCGTCGGACGAATAACAATAGGACTCATTGCCCCGGTAAAGCCGATAAAAATCTGTTCGCTGTCAATGACTTTAAGCACATCAAGCATATATTTGGAGTTGAAGGCGATCCGCAGCGGCTCGCCATCGAATTGTTTGGCATCAAGCTGCTCCGTTACGCGGCCCACTTCAGTGGAGCTGGATGAAATCTCAATGACGCCATTATCAAGAGTCGTCAGACGAACGATGTTGGTCTTCTCTTCTCTCGACATCAGGTATGCACGGTCAATTGCATCCGTCAAATTTTTTGTATCGAGTACAAGTTCTGTTTTGAACATGCTCGGAATAATTTTAGAAGTATCCGGATAAGTCCCGTCTAATATGCGTGTATAGAAGAGGACGTTACCGATCTTGAACAGTACCTGGTTGTCCGCAACCACAATATCAACGAGGCCGTGCTGATCCGGGACCAGCTTAGACAGCTCGACTAACGTTTTGGCAGCAATAACGACATTATTAAACCGGTACTCCATAGCTGTCTCAGCTTGAGCGACACGGCTTGCCAAGCGGTGGCGGTCGGTCGCCACAAATTTCAGCTGCTTATCTTGGAGACTCCAAAGTACACCTGTCAGAATTGGCGTCTGCTCATTCACGGATGCTGCAAGTACAGTCTGACGAATCATCGCCTTCAGCAGATCACCAGGCATTTGGAACAGCTCGTTTTGCTCAATGGAGGGCAGAACCGGGAATTCCTCAGGATCCAGGCCTACCATTTGGATATCTGTTGAACCGGAACGAATAAGGGTTTGGAAATGAGCACCTACTTCAATTTCAACATTGTCAGAAGGAAGTTTCTTAACGATCTCGACAAAGAATTTGGCGGGGAGAACGACATTACCCGGTTTATCCACATGTGCAATAACGAGATTATCTCGTTCTACAGGGATAAAGCTTTGAATAGATATATCGGTATCACTAGCCGTTAAGGTAACCCCTTGATGGGTAACTTCAATCTTGATGCCGCCTAGAATCGGGATTGTCGGACGGGAAGAAGCCGCTTTTGCAACCTGTTGGATGGCTTCGTTCAGTTCATGTTTGGAAATTGAAAGTTTCATGGTTTCACTCCTAAGTCCGTTTCGGATCGATGTTTTGTGGTTTAAAAAATGGGTTGAAAATAGGCGGAGCCGTAATGGGCGTTTTCGCCCTATTTTGATGATGATTTATTTAAAAATATTAGTAGTCGTAGTAGTAGGCGGCCTGAATATGTGGATAACCGTCTAAAACACGGATAAAGCAAGCCTATCCACATGTGTATAGCTTGTGCATAGGCTTGCTTGGTTGTTCATATAGAAGTGAATAACTTTTACGTGTGATTTTTGATCTTTTCGGTCAGGTTTTGCAAAATCTTGTACAAGTCCTGATCTACCTTCAGCTGCTGCGATATTTTCTCGTGTGCATGGATGACGGTAGTATGATCACGGCCGCCAAATGCTTCACCAATCTTCGGAAGTGAATAATCAGTTAGTTCACGAGAAAGATACATTGCAATTTGACGAGGATAAGCGACAGCTTTGGTCCGTTTACGCGCTTTGAATTCCTCAAGACGCAAACCGTAGAATTCGCCAACCTTTTGCTGAATATCGTTCATGGTGATCATCTTCGGGCGACTGGAAGGAATAATATCCTTTAATGCCTCAGCAGCCAGATGAGATGTAATATCCTGATTAATAAGCGAAGAATAAGCAACTACACGGATTAAGGCACCCTCCAGCTCCCGAATATTCGTATCAATCTGGTTAGCAATGTAGACCATCGCTTCATTCGGAATATCAAGGTTCTCCGCTTTCGCCTTTTTACGCAAAATGGCGATCCTCGTCTCCAGATCTGGCGCTTGAATGTCCGTAATTAGTCCCCACTCGAACCGCGAACGTAGTCTTTCTTCTAAAGTCGGGATCTCTTTTGGCGTACGGTCACTGGAAATAACGATTTGCTTCCGCTCTTCATGCAACGCATTAAAGGTATGGAAGAACTCCTCTTGCGTCCCGTCTTTTCCCGCCAAAAACTGAATATCGTCAATGAGAAGCACGTCAATATTGCGATATTTGTTCCGGAAGCTCTCGCCACGGTTATCGCGGATAGCATTAATGAACTCGTTCGTAAACTTCTCAGATGAGATATACATAATCTTGGTGCTTGGATTGTGATCCATAATGTAGTGGCCGATCGCATGCATTAAATGCGTCTTGCCAAGACCTACACCGCCGTATAAAAAGAGCGGATTGTACGCTTTAGCCGGTGCTTCTGCAACAGCAAGCGAAGCAGCATGAGCAAACCGGTTATTGGCGCCGATGACGAAGGTATCAAACGTATATTTCGGGTTGAGCATATGATTGAATGTCTCTTCATGAACGATTGGTGCTTCGACTGATCTTGGCTGCACAGCGGGCACGGGCTCGGCTGTTTTGGCCTCTTCAATTGAAAATCGGACATCGACCTGTCTGCCGAGAAACTCAAACAAGGTATTACGAATTAATTTGGTATATCGGCCTTCCAGCCATTCAGCCGCAAATGTTGTCGGCGCCGTCACTTCCAGCAAAGAATCATTCACGAAGGAAGCCTTGGTCGCTTTAAACCAGGTATCGAAACTGGGTTTGCTTAGTTTCGTCTGAATGATTGACAACACTTGCTGCCATAAATCATAGGTATGGCTGTCCACAGACGTCACTCCTTATCAAAAATCGCCAAAACGGCGCAATTAAGCCAAATCATGTCGAATGAATGGTGTTTATTACGAATACATCCACAATATGAAGAATAAAGGGAACATGAGTTATGAATAGGGGATGAGTTTGTTCACAATGTTATCCACAGGTTGTTGATAAGAGTAGCTGATCGATGAGGTATACACACCGAAAACATAATAATCATAGCAAAAGATCCCTTGTATTTCAACGAATTGTGAGATTTTATCCACAAATTCAATAGCTTGTGCATAAAAGTTATAGACACCACTACATATTGTTAATATCTTGTTACCATTTCGACAAAGTTCGTGCAAAGTCCCGAAAAATTATACACATGTTATTAGTTTTCCGACAAAGTGCTGTATTCCATTCATTTATCCACAATATTTGGGTAGGCTTGTTTTTAATTGACTTTTTGGACCCAGCATGGTTTAATAAAAAAAGCGTGTTTCAAAAAAACAGTCGTTTACAAAGAATAAGCAGATCGATAATATGCGATACTGTTTCAGTATTTGATATACGGGAGGTGCAGTTCAGATGAGACCTACATTTAAACCGAATGTAAGCAAACGAGCAAAAGTACATGGCTTCCGCAAACGGATGAGCTCGAAAAACGGACGTAAAGTTTTGGCAGCGCGTCGTCAAAAAGGCAGAAAAGTTCTTAGCGCATAAGCAAAAGACCACGTCGGGTGGTCTTTTTTTTTGCCCTGCGGGCGATACTGATAGGTAAAGGGTCGGTTCCGCGGGGCAAATCATACATAGAGGTTTATTAAATGAAGAAAGAACGGTGAACCTGGTCGTGCAAAGAAAACTGCGTCTGCGTAACCGCGCTGACTTCAATCGGATCTATCGTTATGGCAAATCATTCGCGAATGGGCAGTTTGTTGTGTATTGGTCGAGGCAGCCAGTTGCGGAACCATTCCGGTTAGGCGTGTCCGCCAGTAAGAAAATCGGCAATGCTGTTGTACGTAATCGGATGAGACGCGTTATTAAGGAAATTATCCGTTTGAACGGAGCGAAAATCGTCCCGAACATTGATTTTATATTAATAGTAAGAAAACCTGCGGTTGAGATGGAGACGAAGCAGCTGGAGAAGAGCATTATGCACGTACTTAGGAAAGCTGGTTTGCTGAAGAAAGAAGCTCGGTTTTAGCAAAAGTGGCCAGCATTGCCAACTTGTTTCTTTGTCCTATTATTTATGGTATAGTTTAGACAATAATGCTTAGTTTGGAGTGTTCAGAGAGGAGATTTCACGTTGGTTTTAAGAAAAAACCGCAAGTGGCTGCTCGTACTGGGTCTGGTGCTGATGGTAGCATTGCTCTCCGGATGCGGTCAGCAGATCAATAACACGACGAGTACGGCTGATCTACAGCACGGCAACTTCTGGGAGAAAAACGTAGTTTATTATTTTTCCCTGACGCTGGATACATTTGCTGACTGGTTCCACGGTTCATATGGACTTGCTATCCTGCTCATTACGGTTATTGTAAGAACAGCAATTTTGCCGTTAACGCTGAAGCAGTATCGCAGCTCGAAGGCGATGCAGGCAATTCAGCCGCAAATGGCCGAAATCAAGAAGAAACATAAAGACAACCCGCAGAAACAGCAGGAAGAAACGATGAAGCTGTTCCAAGCAAACAAAGTCAATCCAATGGCTGGATGCTTGCCGCTTATCGTACAAATGCCTGTGTTTATGGCACTTTATAACTCGATTTACCGAAATCCTGAGGTTCGTACGCATGAATTCCTCGGATTGCAGCTTGGTGAGCCAGGACCATGGTACTTCCTCCCGCTAATTGCAGCAGCAACTACATTCGTTCAATCGAAGATGATGCAGAAGCAGCAAACACAAGCGATGCCAGGTATGGGTGCGATGCTTATGATCTTCCCAGTCCTGATCTTCGTTATGGCGCTGAACTTCCCATCGGCTCTTCCGTTGTACTGGATTTTCAGTAATATTTACACGATAGTTCAAAACTACTTCCTGTACGTTCGTTCATCCAACAAGGGTAAGGAGGCCCTCGCGAAATGAAGAAAATTCTAGCATCAGGGAAAACGATTGATGATGCTGTACAGAGCGGTTTGACACAATTAAATGTAACCAAGGATCGCGTCAAAGTGCTTGTGATGGAGCAGCCTTCCAAAGGGCTGTTCGGACTCATTGGCGTAAAAGCAGCAAAGGTTGAGCTGGAGCTCATCCCGGATCCAACAATTGAAGCAGAGCAATTTCTTCGTGATGTAGCAGAGGCAATGGGGTTAACTGTTGCTGTCGAGCGGAAACAAACGAGAGATGCGACCTATCTGTCCGTATCGGGCGGTGGGGACATCGGCATGCTGATTGGCCGGCGCGGACAAACACTTGACGCGCTGCAGTATTTGGTTAACATAGTGGCAAATCGATACTCGGACAGCCATCTTCGGATCGTACTTGATGCAGAAGATTTTCGCGAGCGTCGCCGCAAGACGCTGGAGGAATTATCGGAACGCCTTGCCGGCAGGGTTATACGCACAAAGAAAGAGGTTGTGCTGGAGCCGATGTCGTCGCATGAACGCAAAGTGATTCATTCCCAGCTTCAGAATCACCCAAGGGTGAAAACATATAGCAAAGGCGATGAGCCGAACCGGCGCGTTGTCATTGCTTTGAAGGAAAAGCAGATGTAAAGTTAGATCTATAGATTTATGAATTCGCAGCAATGGCTCCCGTGGTCATTGCTGTTTTTCCATTTGAGAGGTGCTGACAGCTAATGGTGCACGATACTATTGCGGCAATTTCAACGGCAGTTGGAGAAGGCGGCATTGCGATTATTCGTGTTAGTGGTCCCGATGCAATTGAAGGGACTGCCCGGATTTTTCGTTCACGGACCGATCTAACGGATGCGGCAACGCATACTGTTCATTACGGTCATATTATAGATCCCAAGACTGGGGAGCAAGTTGAGGAAGTTATCGTTACGGTGATGCGTGGACCACGCTCATTCACAGCGGAGGATGTTGTTGAGATTAATGCCCATGGCGGCGTAGTTGCTGTTAAGAAGGTTCTCGATCAGGTGCTGCTGCAGGATGGATTCAGAATTGCAGAGCCAGGCGAATTTACCAAGAGAGCATTTCTAAATGGTCGGATTGATTTGATGCAGGCAGAAGCGGTCATTGACCTCATTCGTTCGAAGTCGGATCGTGCGTTCTCGGTAGCCCGCAAACAGGCAGAAGGAACCTTGTCGAAGCGGATTAAAGCACTACGCCAGACGGTGATTGAGCTGCTCGCACATATCGAAGTAAATATCGACTATCCTGAACATGATGTTGAGGATCTGACAAGTGCGTATATTCGTGAACAGAGCGGATCTGCACTTGAGGAGATTGCTAAGCTGTTAAAAACGGCGAACGAAGGAAAGATATTACGTGAGGGTATTATGACGGCAATTGTCGGACGCCCGAATGTAGGGAAGTCTTCACTGCTTAATATGCTGGCGCAAGAAAATAAAGCGATTGTAACAGATATTCCGGGTACAACCCGGGATGTCATCGAGGAATATGTCACCTTAAATCATATTCCGCTTAGGCTGCTTGATACAGCGGGTATCCGCGAAACAAGTGATATTGTTGAAAAAATCGGAGTGGAACGGTCGCATAACGCGCTCGAAGAAGCGGATCTAATTTTGTTTGTGCTTAATAACAATGAAAGTTTGCATGAGGATGACCGGGTGCTGCTTGAGAAGGTGAAGGATCGCCAGCTTATTCTCGTTATTAATAAATCGGATTTGGATTCTAAGCTGAATATGGCTGAGATTGAAGAACTTGTTAGCGAGGAAAGAATCGTACGTATGTCGGTTCTTGAAGAGGAAGGACTCGAGCATTTAGAGAGAGCGATCAGTAAGTTGTTTTTCGAAGGGCAGCTTGATTCTGGAGATTTGACATATGTCAGCAATGTTCGGCATATTTCTCTGCTGAAGAGAGCACAGCAATCACTGCTTGATGCGATAGAAGCGTCGAATGTTGGCATCCCAATTGATCTGATTCAGATTGACGTGCGTGATGCTTGGGAGTCGCTTGGTGAGATTTTGGGCGATGAGGTTGGCGATTCATTAATAGATCAAATTTTCTCGCAGTTCTGTTTAGGGAAGTAAAGTGAATTGGAGGGTAATAAAGTGACATATGAAGCTGGGCAATATGAAGTCATTGTCATAGGAGCGGGTCATGCTGGTTGTGAATCAGCGCTTGCTTCTGCGAGAATGGGCTGCGAGACGCTGCTGCTGACGATCAATCTGGATATGGTGGCGTTTATGCCATGTAATCCATCAATCGGGGGACCTGCGAAAGGGCATGTTGTGCGTGAGATTGATGCACTAGGCGGCGAGATGGGGCGCAATATCGATAAAACATTTATCCAAATGCGGATGCTGAATACGGGTAAAGGTCCTGCCGTTCATGCATTGCGTGCGCAAGCCGATAAGTTCTCTTATCAGCACACAATGAAGAAGACCATCGAGGAGACTGACCATCTAACACTTCGACAAGGGATGGCAGAGGATCTGATCGTAGAAGATGGAAAAGTAGTGGGGATTGTTACAAAAACGGGTGCCATCTATCGAGCTAAATCGGTTGTTATTACAACGGGTACCTACTTGCGCGGCAAAATTATTATGGGTGAATTGATGTATGAGAGTGGTCCAAATAATCAGCAGCCTTCGGTGAAGCTTTCGGCTAGTCTGAAGGAGCTGGGTTTTAAATTGGCTCGCTTCAAGACGGGTACACCGCCGCGTGTGCATAAGGATACGATCGATTTTAGCAAAACAGAAATTCAACCTGGTGATGATAAACCGAAGTTTTTCTCTTATGAGACAGAGTCATCCGATAATGAGCAGCTACCTTGCTGGCTGACTTATACGTCGGAAGCTACCCATAAAATTATTAACGACAACCTGCACCGTGCGCCAATGTTCTCAGGAGCTATTGAAGGTACGGGTCCTCGTTATTGTCCTTCTATTGAAGATAAAATTGTTCGTTTCGCTGATAAGCCGAAGCATCAAATTTTCTTAGAGCCAGAAGGCAAGCATACTTCGGAGTATTATGTACAAGGTCTCTCAACAAGTATGCCAGAAGATGTACAGCTCGGAATTTTACGTTCTATTCCAGGTTTGGAAAAAGTTGAGATGATGCGTAATGGTTACGCGATTGAATATGATGCAGTTGTTCCAACACAGCTTTGGCCATCCCTGGAGACAAAGTTGGTCGACGGGTTATTCACAGCTGGACAAATTAACGGAACTTCGGGTTATGAAGAGGCTGCAGGTCAAGGTATTATTGCGGGTATCAATGCGGCGCGTAAAGTACAAGGTAAAGAACCGGTTATCATTGATCGTTCGCAAGGTTATATCGGAGTTATGATTGATGACCTTGTAACAAAAGGAACAAATGATCCATACCGTTTGCTTACGTCACGTGCAGAATATCGTTTGCTGCTCCGTCATGATAATGCTGATCTTCGGTTGACTCCAACTGGTTATGAGATCGGACTTATTTCGGAAGAGCGGTACCAAACCTTCCTTAATAAGAAAGATCTTGTTGCGCAGGAGATTGAACGTCTTAGCACAACGAAGATTCGTCCTGAAGTGGCGTTGCCAATGCTGGAGGCAGCTGGTTCCGCACCTATCGCATTTAGCATGGATGCTTTGTCGCTGCTTCGACGTCCTGAACTGACACATGCGATGATTGAAACCATTGCACCTTCCGATCTTCCTCTGACAGAGGAAATGAAGGAGCAGGCGGAAATTCAAATTAAATACGCTGGTTACATTGAAAAACAATTGCACCAAGTAGAGCGAATGAACAAGATGGAGAAAAAGAAAATTCCGGATGACATCGTATATAGCGAAGTACATGGCTTGGCATCAGAGGCCAAACAAAAATTGGCCGATATTCGTCCATTGTCAATCGGGCAAGCTTCACGGATTGCAGGTGTAACTCCAGCTGACATTTCCATTCTGCTCGTATATTTGGAACACTATAACCGTGTGACGGCAGCGAGAGGATCCTAATGACAGATACGCATGTATGGTTTGAAAAGCTGATGGGGGAGAATGGGATATCTTTATCCCCTAAGCAGCTTGAGCAGTTTGATACGTATCACCGCGTGCTAGTAGAGTGGAATGAACGGATGAACTTAACGGGGATTACAGAGCGGGATGCCGTTTTTGAGAAGCATTTCTACGATTCGATCTCGCTCTCGTTCTTCGTGAATATGAAGGACGTTCGGAAAATTGCTGATATCGGTTCAGGAGCAGGATTCCCAAGTATTCCGTTAAAAATCTGCTTCCCACATCTGAAGGTCGTAATTGTAGATTCGTTAAATAAACGGATTCAATTCTTGAATCAACTGGTTACGGATCTTGGACTAGAAGATGTAAACTGTGTTCACGGCCGTGCAGAAGATCTCGCAAGAATGCCGGAATATCGAGATTCCTTCGATCTCGTTACAGCAAGAGCAGTTGCACGTCTTAATGTGTTGAATGAGTTTTGTTTACCGTTTACCCGTAGGTATGGTTTATTCGCTGCAATGAAAGGTTCACAAAGTGTAGAAGAGGTTAAGGAAGCGGGAGTAAGCCTTCGAGAGCTAAGAGGGAAGGTTCGTGCAGAGCATGCATTCAAGCTTCCTTTCGAGCAATCGGAGCGACATATCGTCCTGATTGAGAAGACGGATTCTACGCCTAAAAAATATCCACGTAAAGCGGGAACACCACTTAAACAACCACTTGTTTAAGTCATTATAAACCTCTGTATGTTTCACGTGAAACATACAGAGGTTTATTTGTGTACATTGGAAATTATAAAAAGATCAAGCAGGAAATTGTCTATTTGAAGTCGAAATATTAGAATTATAGATGAGACCCGGCACAAGTGATAATAGGATATGACTGGGGATCGCGATCAGTCTATTAAACGAGGTTGTCTTTTAATAGGGAATAAAGATAAAATGGTAGTAACGGTAAGAAAACCAATTACCGTTGATGCATAGTAGCACATCTTGGAAACCAACCCGTTTTACGGCAACTGGTTTCTTGATCGGGTGGTAGAGCAGATAATATGAAAGAATCATTTTCCCGTTTGTTCGGTCTGAGTGATCAGCGGAGCGGTCAAGAAGAGGTTCGGCAAATTCCTATTCAAGATATTGATACGAGTCCGTTCCAACCAAGAACAATCTTCGATGATGAACGTATCGATGAGTTGTGCCAAACGATTAAAACGCATGGTATTATTCAGCCAATTGTCGTTCGCGCCAGAAATGGCAGATATGAGATTATAGCAGGGGAGCGTCGCTGGCGTGCGGTTACGAAGCTTGGTTTCGAAACTATTCCAGCTATTATTCGCGAATTTAATGATTCGCAGACGGCATCCATTGCTCTGATCGAGAATCTTCAGCGTGAGAATTTGACAGCTATTGAGGAAGCGATTGCCTATCAGAAGCTGATTGAGCTTCATGAGCTGACGCAGGAAAGTTTAGCTCAGCGTTTAGGTAAAAGCCAATCCACAATTGCGAATAAGCTGCGTTTGCTCGGGTTAAACGAAACGGTTAAGAATGCGCTTGCTGGTCGAAAAATATCAGAGCGTCATGCTAGAGCATTGTTGTCGCTGGATACGGAAGAACTGCAGAACCAGGTGCTGGAAGAGATCATTACGAAGGAATTAAACGTCAAACAGACGGAGAATCGTATTGCCTCGCTGAAGGAAGAACCTAAACCAAAGCAAACCAAACGTTTTGCTATGCCGAAAAATACTCGACTGGCCTTTAATACTATTCGCCAAGCTGTACAGATGGTTTCGAGCACGGGAATGGAAATTAAGGCAGACGAAAAAGATCTTGGCGATTTCTACGAAATTACTATTCATATACCGAAAAGTTAGCTTTGCGTAATCATTTATGATGAACGTAATAGTACTTCTCTGGGCCGTCCTCTATGAGGGCGGCAAAACCGTTTATACCGATACGTTTCACCGTTAGCGTAATCGTCATCATGGGAATAAAAGTTTGGAGACATAGAGGTGAACAAGTTTGTCTAAGATTATTGCAATAGCCAACCAAAAGGGCGGTGTTGGTAAAACAACAACGTCTGTTAACTTAGGGGCATGTCTTGCAACACTCGGTAAACGAGTACTGTTGGTCGATATAGATCCTCAGGGCAACACGACAAGTGGTATTGGTATTAACAAAGCAGATGTAAACAATTGTATTTACGATATCCTGATTAATGATGTCCATCCAAAGGATGCGATGTTTGAAACGAAGATTGAAGGTCTCAAAATCATCCCGGCTACGATTCAGTTAGCGGGTGCGGAGATTGAGATGGTACCAACGATCTCGCGGGAGCTCCGTTTGAAGAAGGCATTGCACTTGGTGAAGGATCAATTTGATTACGTCCTAATTGATTGTCCGCCATCACTTGGTCTGTTGACGATTAATTCATTGACTGCAGCTGATTCAGTTATCATTCCTATACAATGCGAATATTACGCGCTGGAAGGTTTAAGCCAGCTCTTAAATACAGTTAGACTCGTTCAAAAACATCTTAATACTTCCCTTCAAATTGAAGGTGTTCTATTAACGATGCTTGATGCTCGGACGAATCTTGGTATTCAAGTTATTGAAGAAGTTAAGAAGTATTTCCAACAAAAGGTGTACCAAACGATCATTCCTCGTAATGTTCGTTTGAGTGAGGCTCCATCACATGGTGAGGCTATTATTACGTATGACCCAAGATCTAAAGGTGCTGAAGTATATCTTGAACTTGCTAAGGAAGTGATCATGTATGAGCAAGCGGCTAGGTAGAGGACTTGATGCGCTTATTCCATCGCTTTCGGTAAGCGAAGACGATAAAGTTATTGAGATTCAATTGACGCAATTACGTCCTAACCCGTATCAACCACGTAAGACCTTTGATGATGATTCCATTAGGGAATTAGCAGAATCGATTAAACAACATGGCGTCATTCAGCCGATTATCGTTCGTACCGTATTAAAAGGCTATGAGATTGTTGCAGGAGAAAGACGTTTCCGTGCTTCTCAGCTTTGCGGTAATCCTACGGTTCCAGCAGTTGTTCGATCTTTCTCTGATCAACAGGTTATGGAGATTGCTTTAATTGAGAACCTGCAGCGCGAGGATTTAAATGCAATTGAAACAGCAATGGCCTATCAAGGACTGATGGATAAGTTCAAGCTTACTCAGGAGGAGCTATCCATGAAGGTTGGTAAATCGCGCTCGCATATTGCCAACTTCCTGCGTCTTCTCGCTTTGCCGACAGAGATCAAAGACAATGTTTCACGTGGAACAATATCGATGGGGCATGCAAGAGCATTGGTCGGTATTAAAGATGCAGTTGTCCAAAAGGAAATGGCCGATCGGACCGTAAGTCTGGGATGGAGTGTTCGTGATCTTGAGGAAGCGATTCAGAAGCTTGAAGTAAAAGAGGCTGCAGAAGCGACAAAAGCAAAAGCTAAATCGAAGAAGCGTGACCCTTATATTGAAAGTCTAGAAGAGTCTTTGAGAGATCGCTTCAAAACAACTGTTAAAATTAAACAGCAAAAAGAAAAAGGGAAAATCGAGCTGCAATATTACAACAAACAAGATCTGGAACGGCTTCTCGAGATTCTCCAGAATATGGCTTAATAGATGTATAAATCTAGCATACCAAAGTTGTAATCTTTGAAACGAAAGATTAAACTAAGGTATGCTATTGTTATGTCTTAAGGTGCCTTTATTTTGCAGCTTAGAACGTTTTAATCTGGAACAACCTAAGCAGATCTATAACAGGAGAAACTATCAATTCTTGGATTTGGAAATAGGGAAGTAGAGGAAGGAGGAGAGGGGTAATGGAAGGGATTATTTATTTGGATCACGCGGCGACCTCTTGGCCTAAACCACCAAGCGTACTCGAGGCGATGCAGTATGCGATGCTTCACGAAGCTGCAAATCCAGGGCGTGGCAGCCACCGGATGGCAGTTCAAGCAAGCCGTGTATTGTTTGATACAAGGAAGCAATTGAGTAAATTGTTTCGAATTAAAAATCCGAACGATATAGCATTTACGTCAAATACGACTGCAGCACTGAATATGGCGATAAAAGGCTGGGTCAAAACCGGTGATCATGTTATTGCAACTTCAGTAGAACATAATTCGGTGAGACGGCCACTTGAGTATATGAAGCATGCGCTAGGTATCCATGTAACCTATGTTGAGTCTGATGAAGAAGGGCATGTTGAAGTCGATCGAATTGCAGAAGCCATAACTGCACAAACTTCATTAATTATCGTTACTCACAGCTCAAATCTTCTCGGTACGATCACGCCCGTTGCACAGATTGGTGAACTTGCGAGAAGCAGAGGGATTAAGCTGTTGGTTGATGCTGCTCAGAGCGCTGGTATTTTGGATATTGATGTTGAGGCAATGGGTATCGATATGCTGGCATTCCCAGGGCATAAAGGTCTGCTTGGCCCACAAGGCACAGGAGGCTTGTACATCCATCCTAACTTAGATCTCGTGCCACAGTTGCATGGTGGGACGGGAAGCCAATCTGAGGCTCCTGAGCAGCCTAACGTGCGTCCAGATAGGTATGAGGCGGGAACGCAAAATACACCCGGCCTAGCGGGGCTGAAGGCGGGTGTTCAATATATCCTGCATGAGACGGTACATAACATCCATACTAAGGAATGGGTGTTAACCCAGCGACTCATGGAGGGGCTTTTGCCGATTAATGGAGTTAGAATTCTTGGGCCGAAATTAGGCGAAGAGAGAACTGGAATTGTCGCATTTGTTGTTGAAGGAATCGATCCGTCCGAGATGTCTTTCATTCTCGATCAGCATTATCAAATCGCGGTGCGGGCAGGTTTCCACTGCTCACCTCTGGCCCATGCCTGCGCAGGGACGACAGGAACAGGCGCAGTGCGAGCGAGTGTAGGTTGTTTTACAACAGAGCAAGAAGCGGATGCCCTTGTTACAGCAGTGAAAGAAATACGGAAGCAATACTCTTAGCATAATTTTCTGGGGGCGGAAGTTCGAATGGATGAGTGGACAAATAACCCGATGAATGGGGTTACGGTTGTACTGGCATTGTTGGTCATCGTGTTATTTATTAGAGTTTCAATCGTTAGCAGAAGAATGAAGAAGCTTAGAAAGCAGTATGTGGAAGTGATGGGCAACACAGGAATCACAAATTTAGAGGACGTTATTATCGATCTGAAGCAGTCAATTACAGCACAAGAGCTGCAAAGCGAAAAACTGCAAAAACAGCTGGAACAAGTGAGAAATTTGCAGCAACAGGAAAAGGGACGTGTAGGTGTACTTCGCTACAATGCATTCTCTGATCAGGGTAGTGATCTAAGCTTCTCAATTGCAGTCGTGAATGCATCGCAGGATGGGGTTGTGATCTCGGGCTTGCATAGCAGGGACAACACGTATGTGTATGCCAAGCCAATAAATAAAGGTGAATCGAACTATACGCTTACACCAGAAGAGCGCAAGGCGATTGCCGAAGCAAAATAGTTTAATTAGTGTGGGGATGTTCCAAAGCGGCTGCCTGTTCTCTGGAACGGGAAGAAGCATGAATGCTGTTCATGATGGAGGAGAATAAGCTCGAAGCAATGATATCCGCCATCTTCATAACTAGGTGAAGACGGGTGTTTTGCAGGACGAAATATTCCATAAAGCCTCCGACATTTACGATGCCGGTAATATGAATATCGCCTACAGGCGGAAGCTCTTTGTTCACACCAGCACCAGGCCTTACGGGTCCTGTACCGACTTGAATGGATCCGATGCTTGCCACTTGTCCAAGACAGGCGTCAATACCGATAACAAAAGGTTTGTGATAGGTGCGATTGATCTGATGGAGAATCTCTTCGAGGTTCATGGCATGTACAGGCTCTTCTAGAGTGCCGTATAGGGAGAAGTGAGGGCTTTTGTATTTGGAAAGTGTCGTGCCAATCAGAGGGCCAAGGGAATCACCGGTAGAGCGGTCCGTGCCAACACAGACAATGACAATCGGTCGTCCTGCGGACATTTCATCAAGCATCAGAGAAAGCCGGCCTACGATCTGTCCAACAGCGTTCGCTTCCGTGTGAGGCACCTTCAATGGTACATCCTTCAAAAATGATAGTTTCATAGAATCCCCTCCGTAAATGCCAATATGATACTAGTATATGGATAGGACAACCATTTTATACGTTGCGAAGCCAATAGTTTCGTTGTTTTAGGTGAAGGAGAGGAGAAATACGGTTATGTTAATTGCTTTCGATTCGACGCAGCAGGCGCTTCGTGCAGAAATGCTGCTGGAATATGCAGAGATTGAGATCGATATATGTCCGACGCCAAAAGAAATTACAGCGGGCTGCGCGTTATCGATTCATTTTCCAGAAGAGGATCTGCATACGGTAAAGCATGTAATTGAAACAGAAGACGTAGCGATCCGGGGAGTGTTTAAGCCGGCTGCGGCGGGGTATGAAGAAGTAATACTGTAAGCGAGGTAAGAGACAATGAATATTAAAGCCTACTTTGATGATTTCGCGACATGGATAACAAACGAGACAACTTGGGAAGGTTTTGGACAATCACTCTTCCGCATTGTAGTTATTATCATCATTGGGCAGCTTAGTATATGGCTCGCGAACAAAACGATTGATCGGGTCGTATTAAATCGGTCTGAGAGCCGTCTTGTTATGCAGACAAGAAGAATGACAACAGTCGGCAAGTTGATCAAAAATATTATCTCCTACGCTGGTTATTTCATTATTGGGATGCTAGTACTAGATGAGTTTGGCGTACAGCTTGCACCTCTTCTAGCTGGGGCAGGAGTTATTGGCCTAGCAATTGGCTTTGGTGCACAAAGCTTAGTGAAAGATATTATTACAGGATTCTTTATCATATTTGAGGATCAATTTGCTGTAGGCGATGTGATTCAGACGGGAACTTTCAAAGGGACGGTTGAGGTCATCGGCCTTCGGGCAACGCGGATCCATAGCTGGACAGGAGAGGTGCATATTATTCCGAATGGAATGATCAATGAGGTAACTAACTTCTCCATGCATAACTCCATTGCTTTTATCGATGTGTCTATTGGTTATGAAGAAGATGCGGAACGTGCGATTACAATCATCCGTAAGGAATTAGAACGGTTTGAGGATAGCAACCTGGTCAAGCGTCCAGAGGTGCTTGGTATCCAGACCATGCTTTCCACGGAGGTTAAGGTACGTATTACGGCTGAATGTCTTCCTAATATGAATGGGGTAGTCGCAAGATCACTTAATGCGTACATTAAAAAAGTGCTGGACGATCACGGGATTGACATCCCGTATCCACGAATGGTAACGTATCATCGCAATGAAAGGGGCGGCGATCCGAATGGAGCGTAAACAATTCGAGCTTGGCGATATCGTTCAAATGAAGAAGCAGCATCCCTGCGGCTCCAACGAAATGGAGATTATTCGAATGGGGATGGATATTCGTATCAAATGCGTAGGATGCAAGCATAGTGTTCTAATCCCGAGAGCCAAATTCGAGAAGAACATGAAGAAAGTACTACGATCAACTGCTGATTCAGGGCAGAATGAGCAAGCCTGAAAATATTTTTCATGAAACTGTTGCATTGGGACAAGTCATATGATAATATAGTTTTTGCTTGACACTCGCGGAGAGGTACCCAAGAGGCCCAAGGGGGCTGACTCGAAATCAGCTAGGCGTGTCAAAGCGTGCGTGGGTTCGAATCCCACCTTCTCCGCCATACAACGTAAACAACGCTACGGCGGTTACATAGTAAAGAAGCTCCTACGGTTATACGTAGGGGCTTTTTTTATGTTCTTTTGTATTCAAAGGTATGATAATATGTTAACCACAATAATAAAAATAAGTTAACATATTAGGGTGATAAAAATGACTCGTTATGATGTGACTATTATCGGAGCTGGTGTCAGCGGAATCTTTGCTGCGTATGAGCTTGCCTCCAGCGGACTGCGGGTGCTACTGCTCGATAAAGGCAAGAGACTGGAAGAGCGAAGCGACAGCTATATAGGCTTTGGCGGTTTAGGCTTGTCTGAGGGCAAGTATAACTTCACGAATGACTTTGGTGGAGAGCTGGAGCGGAAAACAGGCTATGATGCTGCTCTGCAGCTTATGGAAGGCGTAGATGCTATATTATGCAGGCACGGAGGAAGTGCGGCAGAGCTTTATCATACTTATGATCCAGAACTTGCAAGTCGAGCGATAGCATCCGGCTTCGGGATTCTGTCTACCAAAACCAGGCACCTGGGGACGAAATTATCAAAACATGTCCTACATGAGATGTATGATTATTTAAAGTCCCGGATCGACATGCGATTCGATGCGGAGCCTTCAAGCATCACACCGAAGGATGGCGGTGGATTCGCTGTTATGTTACCTGATGGAATCATTATTGACTCGGAGCAGGTTATTATCGCAACCGGCAGAAGCGGGAACGACTGGTTGTCCAAACAATGCCAGTTTCTTGGGATTGGACGGGGAGAGGCCAGAGTAGATCTGGGACTTCGAATCGAAATGCGTGGTAATCAGTTGGATAGTCTGTTGAAGAGGTCCTTCGAGACAAAGCTCAGCTTTGAAGGCGAAGATTATACAGCCACTACCTATTGTATGAATCCTCGGGGCAGGGTCGTGCTAAAGCTCCAGGAGGGGCTAGCGATGCCAGATGGACAAAATTATCGGGAGAAGGAAGAGGGTTCTTCCAACCTTAATTTCACTCTGTTTATTCCGAATCGATTTGCGACTTTGGAGGAGGCTGACGTCTATTTCCGCGATACAGTCGGTCGAATTAATCGTGCTCGCAATCGAATTGCCGCTCAAAGGCTAGGCTCTCTACGGGAAGGGATTATGGCGAGTAACGAACCAGGCAGTGGAACGATCAGGCCAACACTGGAGGCGGAATTTGCAGATCTGAGGCAAGAGGTTCCTGGACGTTATATTGCAGTGACGTTAGCATTCCTAGAAGCATTGGAGAAGCTACTCGGGGAGCCAATCGACAAAGATACGATCCTATATGCAATCGATGGAAAGCTGTATTCACCGGCCATTGAGACAAACAACAGGTTCGAGACAATGGTCAGAGGACTATATGTAATAGGGGATTGTTCAGGCACTACCCATTCTTTATCTCAGGCGGCAGCAAGCGGAGTATATGTAGGAAGGCAGCTGGCGAGCAAGGGGTAGCTTTAAATAATAAAAAGAGGGACTCTCGCGAGTCCCTCTTCCGACGGTGTTGTAAGTTTCGATGAATTCACACATCAATACGGGCAGAAAACCAGGTTGTAATCCTCACAGATCGGTACACAATTCCACTAAGGCTTCATCGCTTATCCGATCGTGAATTTACAGTAATGTGTATTTAGCACAACGCCTCGCTTCTTTTGTGAATGAGTAGTTAAATTCACTAGTAGCCCTTGCACCACAAAGGTTCAATGGAACCACACCTCTCTTCACCGTCGATAATTAGAATGTCCGAGGGTTTAAGTTCCTATTCGCGCTTTGATAAAATATTTAGTGAGCCATTCGTTTCCACTTACGTTCATGGTTTGATGTCTCTGGGAATCTTTGTCCACGTTTGAGTTCAACCTTCTTCGGGTTGTTAATGCCCATGTGGTAGGAATTGACGCCCGATTCTATATAGGTGCCGTCGTTTGGCGCGTGATCGCCAGGAGAAAACAATGTCCATTCACCCATATTCGTTCACCTCCTTGTCCGATTCTTATTATGAACCGGAGAGGGCAGGGTCATGAAAGGCAGAAATCGGGAGTGCCGGATGACTTGTCAAGGTATAGGCTATTTGCTATACTGTGTAGATGCGAGTAATAATCTCGCTCCTTGCCCCTTAAAGGGGCCGTTAGTCCAAAAGGAGGTGAAACACAATGCGCAAATATGAAGTGATGTACATCATTCGTCCGGATGTTGAGCAAGAAAACGTTCAAGCCATCGTCGACAAATTCAGTGGCATCATTAACAATGGCGGGGAAGTCACGAAGCAAGATGTGATCGGTAAACGTCGTCTTGCGTATGAGATCAATAAGATTCGTGATGGTTACTACGTTCTGGTTCATTTCAATGCAACGACAGAAGTTGTTAATGAACTTGACCGCATCATGAAAATTACGGATGAAGTTATCCGTAGCTTGATCGTCAGAGACGTTGCTTAATCCACGCTAGATGTTCGATTGGGAGGCAGAGGCGATGTTGAATCGTGTAATACTGATTGGCAGATTAACAAGAGACCCCGAATTGCGTTATACACCAGCAGGTGTAGCAGTTACGCAATTTACGATAGCAGTAGACCGGCCGTTTACGAGCGGTCAGGGCGAGCGCGAAGCGGATTTCATTCCGGTCGTAACTTGGCGGCAGTTGGCTGAGACATGCGCCAATTACTTGCGTAAAGGTCGCTTAACAGCGGTAGAAGGACGCATTCAGGTGCGTAACTACGAGAACAACGAAGGTAAACGCGTCTATGTGACGGAAGTTATTGCCGATAACGTTCGCTTCTTGGAATCTAACCGTGAAGGCGGAGCTCCGCAAGAAAGTGGCAGTTATGCCGGAAGCAACAACAACAGCGGAGGATCTTTAAGCGGCGGCGGCGGTAACGCTCCTTATGGCGGCGGTAACGGCGGCGGCGGCGGAAGCCGGCCTAGTACTCCACGTAACAACAACAACAGCCGTGATCCGTTCTCGGATGACGGTCGACCGATCGATATATCAGAAGATGACTTGCCATTTTAATCGAAAGGATGGGTTCGAATGAGCTTCAAGCAAAGAGAAGGCGGAGACGGAGAGCGTCCAGAACGCAAATTCGGCGGCCGCAAAGGCGGACGCAACAAACGCCGTAAAGTATGTTTCTTCACTGTGAACAAAATTGCTCACATTGACTATAAAGATACTGATCTGCTCAAAAAGTTTATCAGCGAGCGCGGCAAAATCTTGCCACGTCGTGTAACTGGAACTAGCGCGAAATACCAACGTCTGCTGACGGTTGCTATCAAACGTGCACGTACAGTAGCATTGCTGCCGTACACAACTGAGTAGTAAGTAGTAAGAAGCCCATTGAGACTAACGTCCCAATGGGCTTTTTTCGTGTTTTCATAAAAATAGGAATTGATCATTTGTCGCAAGAGGAATACAATAAGATATAGTTCGTGCATACAAGTCGGCGATGATGTTAGAGCTTCATTGTGAATAATTTCACTTTAAATTTACAGTTGTGGAATATCGACTTATGCAAGTAAATCATTTGATCGATTACTGATGGAAAGAGGGATGCATTCGTATGTCTGAAACCGTAACGAAATTACCTGAAGAATCCGGCTCTGTACGTGAACTGGACGTTCTCGAGCAACTGCTGCAACCAGAAATTCAGCAATCGCTGACTCAACTGGTGAACCACCTGCCTAAATTGGCAGAACTGGTGACGCTTATGACTAAAGCTTATGATGTAGCTACTACAGTAGCAAACGACAAAGTTCTGATGAACGATATGGTTCATGGCTTTGGCGAATTCGTTCAACCAATCGTTGATAAAACTAAAGGTATTGCTAACGCAGCAGTTGAAGCTGGCGATCGTGCACAAGCCGATAACTCGACAATTGGTCTCTTTGGCATGCTGAAAATGCTGAAAGATCCACAAGTACAAGCAACACTTCGTTTCGCTCAATCGTTCCTGAACGTATTGGCTGAGCGTAAGAACGTATAATTCGGAATCATACAAGAGCGGAGGGTAAACATGGCTAAGCAAATTTTAATCCTGGGCGGCGGTTACGGCGGTCTGTTGAGCGCTTTGACGGCTCGTAAATATATTTCGGCTGAAGAAGCTGAAATTACTGTAATTAACAAAACGCCTTACCACCAAATTATTACTGAATTGCATCGTCTGGCTGTAAGCGGCGTTAACGAAGGAAACGTAGCACTTCCTTTGGAAAAACTGCTTAAAGGCAAATCGGTTAATCTGGTTATTGATACAGTTGAGAACATCGATCCAGAGAAAAAACAAGTTAAACTGGCTGGCAGCGGCACAGTGAAATATGATCAACTGGTAGTCGCTCTTGGCGGCGAAACAGCATTCTTTGGCATCCCTGGTCTCGAAGAGAACAGCCTTACGCTGAAATCGGTTGAAGAAGCGAAGCAAGTTAGCGCTCATATCCAAAACCGCATTGCAGCTTATGCGCAATCCAAAAATAAAGCAGACGCAACAATCGTTGTTGGCGGCGGCGGCCTGACAGGTATCGAGCTGATCGGCGAGATCGTTGATATGCTTCCAAAATGGTGTGCAGAGCATGGTGTTGACCGCAGTGAAATCTCGCTGTACAACATTGAAGCTGGTCCAACCATTCTGATGGGCTTCCCAGCTGACCTTCTTGAGCGTGCGAAATCCAGCCTGACTGACCGTGGCGTTAACCTGATCATGGGTGTTGCTGTTACTGAAGTTCAAGGCAACACAGTTATGCTGAAAGACGGCAGCTCGATCGAAACGAATACATTCGTTTGGACAGGCGGTGTTACAGGTAACCCTGTAGTAGCAAACTGTGGTATCGAAGTAAACCGTGGCCGCGCATCGGTTACTGAATTCCTGCAATCGACTTCCCACTCGGATGTCTTCCTTGCTGGCGACAACGCGTTTGTAATGGGGCCAGAAGGCCGTCCTTACCCACCAAGTGCACAAATCGCTTGGCAAATGGGCGAGTGCATTGGTTATAACCTGTTCGCATCGGGTAAAGGTATTCCAATGAAATCGTTCGAATTCGTTAACTCCGGCGTTCTTGCGAGTCTTGGCCGCAAAGATGCAATCGGTACAATTGGTGCTAGCCAGCTGAAACTGAAAGGTACAGCAGCTACACTGATGAAAGAGGCAAGTAACGTTCGTTACCTGACTCATGTTAACGGTCTGTTCTCGTTCTTGAAATAATAGTTTTATTCGAAAAGGAACCGTTCGCTGGTTCCCTCGTAATAATAGTTAAATAAGTTTTATCTTGGAGGAGCCTGCCACAGCGGGCTTCTTCTGTCTATTTTCGGGAGCCTGCATAGTTGCAGGCTCCTTTTGTTATGCTTTAAATACAGGAAGGAAGGGGCGTCATGTAACAATGGTATTCATTTTGTATTTGGCCATTATATTGATCGCTACCAAGGTTGCAGGAGCCTTGTCGGTACGATTGGGGCAGCCAGCTGTACTCGGTAAGCTGCTCGCAGGCATTATTATTGGCCCAGCTGTATTGGGCTGGGTACAGCCGGATGATTTTATCGGACATTTCTCGGAAATCGGTGTGTTGCTGCTTATGTTTATAGCGGGGCTGGAGACGGATCTGGAGCAGTTAAAAAGTAATTGGAAGGCTTCGTTCGCTGTTGCTGTTGGCGGCATCATACTGCCTTTTGTAGGCGGTTATGCGATTGCTGCAGCGTTTGGGCTGTCGAATAATGAAGCGTTATTCCTTGGGCTGCTGCTATGCGCGACTTCAGTCAGTATCTCGGTCCAAACCTTGAAGGAAATGAATAAGCTGCAGACGCGTGAGGGGACGACTATTCTAGGTGCTGCAGTTGTAGATGATGTCATCGTAGTCGTCTTGCTGGCCGTTATGATGAGCGTTCTTGTCCCTGCTCAAGATGTATCGATTGGGCTGCTTATCGGTAAGAAGCTGTTGTTCTTTATCATAGTTGTTGCAGCGGGATGGCTATTAGTGCCGCGGTTTCTGAAATGGTTTGCGCCGCTACGTGTGACAGAGGCGGTCATGAGCGGAGGACTAATCATCTGCTTTGCCTTTTCCTACTTTGCAGAGGAGATGGGCATTGCGGGCATTATCGGTGCCTTTGCAGCAGGTATTGCGGTATCGCAGACCTCGTATAAGCATGAAGTGGAATCGAAGATCGAGCCAATTGCCTATACGTTATTTGTTCCCGTATTTTTCGTCAGCATTGGTCTTCATATTACCTTTGATGGAGTAGGTGAGCAGCTTCTCTTCATTGTGCTAGTAACTCTTGTAGCTTCAATCACCAAGCTGTTAGGTGGTGGGTTAGGGGCGCGTATGACGGGCTTCGACCGACGTGGTTCCATCGCGATTGGGGCAGGTATGGTGTCACGTGGAGAAGTGGCACTCATTATTGCCGCAGCAGGGCTGGAGTCAGGCTTATTGCTGCAGAAGTATTTTACATCGGTTGTACTGGTCGTGATTCTGACGACACTAATAACTCCGCCGCTGCTCAAGCTTACTTTTAAGGAGCGAGAGCAGGCATAACAAAAGGCAGCCTCTCGGCTGCCTTTTGTGTGTTATATAATTACGCCGTTTCAACTTCGGCTTCATGATTGCTGTCATTATCTGCTTCAACTTCAATAATCAGTTCAACCTTCTTAATGCGGTGCTTGCCAATCTCACGAATAATGAATCGCAAATTCTCATACTGCAGTTCTTTACCAGGTTTCGGATCCTGGAATTCGGTAAACAGCCAGCCGCCAACGGTGTCGACGTCATCTTGTTCGAGGTTAACCCCAGTAAGTTCGGTAATATGATCAAGCGATACTTTTCCGTCCAGCAGGTAGCAGTTATCGGCCAGCTTCTCGATTTCTTTCCGTTCGTCCTCATCGAATTCGTCGCGAATCTCGCCAACGATCTCTTCCAAAATATCTTCGATCGTGATCATACCGGAAGTACCGCCGTACTCATCCATCAAGATGGCGATGTGAACACGTTCCTGCTGCATGCGTTTAAGCAATGTCTTAACCGGCAGAACCTCAGATACGGTAAGGACTGGGTGAACGAGCTTCTGGAAGTTAAACTCTTTGTTCTCCTGAAACTCAAGGAACAGCTGCTTTGTGTTAATCATGCCGACGATATTGTCTTTGCTGCCGGTTGCAACAGGGAAGCGGGTATACTGTTCTTTGCGGATAATATCCATATTGTCAATTAATGAGTTGTTCGTATATAAGCAAATCATATCGGTACGAGGAACCATGATTTCTTTCGCAAGCATCTCGTCGAAGGCGAAGATCCGGCTCACATAACCATATTCGGTGTTATTAATTTTACCGCTTTGGTAACTGTCGTTAAGAATAATCTGAATTTCTTCTTCACTATGCGCTTCTTCATGATCTTTCACTGCTTTGAGTCCGAACATACGGATCAGGGAAGTAGCAGAGCCGTTCAGCACCCAGATGAAAGGGTACATGATCTTGTGGAAGTAGATAATCGGTTTGGCAACGGCAAAGCTGATAAATTCAGCCTTCTGAATTGCCCATGTCTTCGGGGCAAGTTCACCCATGACAACATGCAGGAATGTAACGGCAACAAATGCTATAACAAAGGAAATAATATGGTTCAAATCGCTGTTTACGCCCAAATTCTCGAATAACGGATGAATAATTCGTTCAACGGTAGGCTCGCCTAGCCAACCAAGTCCGAGGGCGGTAATCGTAATACCAAGTTGACAAGCGGACAAATACGCGTCAAGGTTGCTTGTCACCCGTTGTACGGAAAGTGCGTTTTTCTTTCCTTCGAGCACAAGCTGATCGACGCGGCTGGCACGAAGGCGGATTATCGCGAACTCCGTTGCAACGAAGAAGGCGGTTAATACAATTAATACAGCAATCATAAACAAATTAAATCCTATACTACTGTCCATTTCGGTTCTTCACAATCCTTTATAAAATATTATAAGTTCCTATGATCTACTATAACGAACTTCAGCTAACAGTTGCAAACTTGCTATTTTACGTTACGGGGGCGATACCCCCCATTATTCCGAAAAATACGGTGCTATCATGACATTATTGGCAAATACCTCGTCTTTACAAGGCTCTCTACAGGGGCGTATGATAAGTTCAGTTGAGCTTGTAATTAGGCTACATGGTTATATGAGGAGGTAAGCGGCATGGAAGCTTTTACGCTTACTCGCAAAGAGATGGCGGATCTGCTGCTCGCGCTGCATGGCCAAAACTGCTGTGAACCGCTTCAAGTTCTGCAGCAGGCCTGGAAGAAGTCGCATCTTGATGCGTATGAAACTGGGTCGTCCTTGCCGGCATTCCTGTCGACGAAACTTCCACCAGTATTGGTGAAGCTAATTAAAGGGCGAGAGGTCAAAGGATTCTCTTTGCAGGAAATATCCGCGCTTGGCGGATTAATAGAATTTTCACAAATGTCGATTACATCGATGCAAAATTGGGTAAAAAGAGATTTCAAGCCTTATTTCGACTGCCCGAAAGTCGGCAAAAAATATTCGCTTAATCAAACGGCACTGCTGTTTATTATCGATGACCTGAAGTCGAGTCTTGATTTCGGCTCTATTCGCAAGCTGTTTGATCGGCTGTTCAATAAACCGGAGGATGAGACCGATGACCTGATTGGTCCGCTGGAGCTGTACAACTCCTACACCTCCATGTTTGAAGAGCTGGCGGCAAGCGGCTACCGGCTGCTAGACATGGCTCGTCCAGATTCAGCAAGGCGAGACAAAGAGGCTGTTATGGAGCAATTGCTTCACGAAGCCTCTGAACCATTCCTGAAGGTACTGCCTCATCTAAGTGATGAGCAGACCGAGGTTCTTCGTCATATCCTATTCATTGCAGCTATATCGATTCGTACATCCTACTTTCATTCGCTCGCCAAACGGTATTGTCATGCGACCTTGTTCCTGAACCCGTAAACGTTCACTACACATAGGAAGTATAAAAAGGCAGCAACCGATGTGGTAAACTGCCCAGACGCTTTAGAACCTGGTTGATTGCTGTTCTGCCCAGTCGCCAATATAAGGCAGCTTGAAGCGCTTGCCCTGCAGGGCGAGAAGCATCAGGGCTATCCATAGAATAAAACCTACGGGGGTCACAATAAGACCAAGAAGCCAGCCAATGATGGGAATGAAGCCCAGAATGAGATTAAGTACGATAAAAACGACGGATATTGCGATGGACTGCAGCGCGTGGAATTTTACAAAACGGCTCTGTTTTTCCACGACTAAGAATATAATACCGGTAATAAAGCCAAGAAAATAAGCAAGCAGTGCTGCCACTTTTGGGTCTATTCCTGTTGAGGAATGATCAGGTTCGAAGGAAGCGCTGGACATGAACGAATCTCATCCTTTCTATATCAACTCTCGTGAAGATTGTATTCATGTCCGAAAAGTTATATGTCAAACGTATTTTTAATCAAAAAAACAAGGAACCTGCAGCTTAGTTATTGAATCTACAGTAGTGGAGCAACAGCTCACGGTACCAACCAAAAGAAAGATTGGAGTTGAATGACGGATGAATATTGCGTTTTTTCTGCTGCCTAAGCAGGAGGTTGTAACGGTAACGCAAGATGCAACGCTCAGGCAAACCCTAGAGAAAATGGAGCATCACCGCTACTCTGCGGTCCCGATTATTAATGAAGAAGGCGGCTATGCCGGCACGGTAACTGAAGGTGATTTGCTCTGGTACATGAAGAATACACCAGGTGTGACATTCGAGAATGCCCATAAAATATCTCTAATAGATGTACCGCTGCGGATGAAGAACCGTTCGGTTCGGATCGATGCCGATATGAAGGATCTAATTGCACTGTCGAAAGTACAGAACTTTGTCCCTGTCGTAGATGACCGGGGACATTTCATAGGGATCGTCCGCAGAAGTGAAATTATTGATTATTGCCAGACTTTTATTCCGGGATCACCATCGCTTGCGGTTGAAGCGTAAACTTTGCACCAACTAAGAATAGGACAAATCAGCTCCTCCTGGTTCTTTTCGGTAGATGGCTATATTTTCAGATGGTTTAGGTGAAAATATTTCCGTATACAGGGTGAACATCAGGAGGCGCTTCATGAATAGGAATGAGCACCAAAAAGACGGAAACCGTAAACGGTACCGTCTTTTTGTTTTATTGATTATCGCTGTGATTGCCTGCTGCCCTGGATGGTACCATAGCGGCGGGACGAGCCTGGAAGGCTCACAAGTAGTCAGTCAAGTGGTACTGGAGAAGGTCTACGATACGGTCATCACCGGAGGCAGGGTCATAAATCCGGAAACGAAGCTGGACAAGAAGGGTTGGAATGTTGGGATTAGCAATGGTCAAATTGCTATTGTTACACCAAAGCCCCTGAAGGGTAAACGAGTTATAGATGCTTTTGGGCTTGTTGTAGCCCCTGGATTTATCGATAATCTTTCCTACGATCCGAATCCGCTTGGCGTTTGGAACAAGATCGCAGATGGAGTAACAACGAATATTGCCATGCATGGGGGTACCTCAACACCGGAGGAGTGGTACGGGTATTATGAAAAGAAGCAGTTACCCGTTCACTTCGGGGCCTCGTTCTTTTACACGCAGGCTCGCTATCGTTATGAACTCGACCGCTATGACAGTGCGCATCCTGATCAGATCACCCAGCTTGTTGAACAGGCTGAGAAGGCACTAAATAACGGGGCATTAGGCATTTCGTTCAGCCTCGAATATGTGCCGGGGATTACAGCCGCCGAGATTCTCCCGCTTATGAAGCTGGCATATGACTATAATGTACCTGTCTACTTCCATGCCCGTTACTCCGATATGGAGGAGCCCGGTACGAATCTAGATGCGCTTAAGGAATTGATCGGTTACGCGAAGAAAACAGGAGCAGCCGTTCACATCGATCATATTAACAGTACGGGCGGTACTTTCTCGATGAAGCAGTCACTAGCGCTGCTGGATGCTGCGCGCAAACAGGGACTAGACATAACGTCCTGCGTCTATCCTTACGATTACTGGGGAACATTCCTGAACTCGACCAGGTTTGATGAAGGCTGGCAATCGAGGTTCCGAATCACGTTTAAGGATCTGCAAATTGCGGGTACGGACCATCGTCTGACCGAAGAGACGTTCGGGCGTTACCGTGCTGAGGGGAAGCTAGCCGTTGCTTATGCGATACCGGAGCAGGATGTGATAGATGCCTTGAAGGCACCATATGTCATGATCGGCAGTGACGCAATTCTGGAACCGGGCAATAACAATCATCCGCGTGCTTCCGGCACCTATGCAAGGACAATAGGGCTGTACGCAAGAGAGAAGCGGGTCGTTACTTTAATGGAGGCTCTTAAGAAGATGAGCTTGATGCCTGCGCAGCGGCTGGAGAAGCAGGCCCCTGCTTTACGTAAGAAGGGCCGTATAGCCAAAGGAATGGATGCTGATATCGTCATCTTTGATTATAAGACGATTACAGACCGGTCTACCGTTGAGCATCCAGAACAGTTGTCAGGCGGCATTCGTTATGTATTAGTCGGCGGACAAGTTGCCATGGATAAGGGGAAGCTGAATAAATCGGTTCATATCGGTCAACCGATCCGAAGCGAATTTGTACGGGTCAATGGAGGGGCGGATAAACGGAGCTGGGGAGTCCGGCAATATGCCATTGTTGATTACAAAGGAACGCCATACGTCGATGTCCGTTCCTTGGAGCAGCAAGGCTTCAAGCTGGTCTGGAATAAAGTCACGCATGTCGTTACGGCAACGAGCAGCAGCCAACCACCGCCATCGACCAGCGGTGCGGAGATAGCCCCTGCCGAAGGACAACTTATGCTGGAGCGAGGTTATCAGCTTGAGGCTGCTGGCAAGAAGACGGCTCTTATCTCTATTGGCAGCCGGATGTTTGTACCCTTATCGATCCTGGAAGGCTTGAAGTAAGTGCGATGGGTACCGGACTAAAGGATGTTCGTGTTCTGTTTTGCTTTTATGATATAATGGGATGTGGAATGTTTGTAAATTGATTATGTATGCAAGAGGTGAACGGCTTGAAAGGTAAGCCCGGTATGAAAGCAGTTCTATGGAGCGGCGCGTCTCTGCTTCTTATTTTGTCATTGGCAGTACCTGGATTTAACATACTTACGATGATGCTGCTGATGGTGCCTTATGTTGTGTTGTACACGACGTTGTCGACGCGGTCCTTTTTACTGCATCTTGTGCCGGTATGGATTATAGCGGCTGTTATTCTCGGCCCGTCTGTTCTAATTATCGCGTTATTTTTCTTAATTCCCGCAATGATGATGGGACAGATGTATCGGAAACGGGCGTCAGCACCGCGTATATTAAGGCGTACAACATTGACGATTCTATTCTGTCTGCTGGCAGAGCTCCTTATTTTCGAAGGGGTATTGAATCAATCTTTTATTGATCAAATTGGTGAATTTGTCCGTACATTAGTGAATGACCTGAGCTCGGAAGGTGTGCTCCCGAAAGAATGGGACAGCGATTATACGGAATCCCTCATTCGAATGATGATTCATTCGATCCCGCAGGCGATCATTCTGATCTCCTTCGTGTATGCCGTCATTTCGCAATATTTTGCCCGTAAAGTTCTTGCGGCTTCTAATGAAGATATTCCGAAGATGCCACAAGCAAAAGACTGGATGCTTCCAAGAATCATGGTCTTCTATTATTTGATCGTGTACATTCTGAATATGTTCGTATCCAGCGACAGTAGTTCCTTCTACTCCGTAGCGCTAATGAATTTGGTGCCGCTTATGCGGTATGCGTTCACGATTCAAGCGATCGGATTTTTCTTCTACATTGCGCATCAGCGTAAATGGAACAAGGCGGTTCCGGTTATTATCGCTATTCCGCTTCTATTGTTCCCGCCGCTCAGCTTGATTGGCGTACTCGATGCTGCGTTTCCGATCCGTAAGTCGTTTTCGAAATCATCATAAGCTATAGGGGCGAATAGGAAATGCCGAAGTTTCTTGTCACGCGATGGCATGGCATGCATCAGGTCTGGTCTATCGCATTAATGGTTCTCATGACCGTTGTACTCACCTGGTATTGGTGGGTGCTTGGGCTAATCGCGCTTCTTCTAACGATTGCTGCGGCCATTTATACGGTGCTCGCGGAGCGGGCCTTCCGCAAAGATTTGAAGTCGTATCTCGGGACGTTATCCTACCGGGTTAAAAAGGTCGGAAATGACGTCATCGGTGAGCTTCCGTTTGGCGTTATTTTGTATAATGAAGATCGAGCAGTGGAATGGCATAATCCCTTTATCTCGCAAATCATGGGTCAGGAATCCGTGATCGGGATGCCGCTGACAGAGCTGTTCCCAGCCCTTCAACAGGTGAAAGACAAGGAAGGGACCGTTGAAGCTGCGGTAGGCGGACATGTCTATCAGCTGATCTTCAAGCAAAAGGAACGGATTCTGTACGTTCAGGACATTACGCTGCTGTGGCAGCTAAACAAACGTTACGATGAGGAAAAGCTTGCGATGGGCGTAGTGATGATCGACAGCCTTGAGGAAGTAACGCAAGGGATGGATGATCATCAGCGAAGCTCGCTTCAGTCGAAGGTGACGACCGAAATTACCGAATGGGCGCAGCGTTATCAGCTGTATCTGAAGCGGGTCACCTCGGACAGGTTCCTGCTCATTACAGATCAGAAGACACTGAGGCAGCTGGAGCAATCCCGATTTGTTATTCTGGATGAAGTGCGGGAGATGACAGGTGACCAGAAGATCCCGATTACGCTCAGTATCGGCTTCGCCGCTGGAGCAGAAAGCATCGTAGAGCTTGGCCAATGGGCACAGTCCAGTCTCGATATCGCACTTGGACGCGGCGGCGATCAGGCTTCTGTGAAGGTAGGCGGCAGACAGTCATTCTACGGCGGCAAGACGAATGCGGTAGAGAAACGTACCCGCGTGCGTGCACGTGTGGTGGCACATGCGCTTCGCGATTTGATTCGCGAGAGCGGCAACGTGGTTATTATGGGCCATAAGATGCCGGACATGGATGCGATTGGTGCTGCGATTGGTGTGATGAAGGCGGCACAGATGTTTGGCAAAGAAGCTTTTATCGTATTGGAAGGCATTAATCCTGCGATTCAGAAAATGATGGAGATGCTGCGTGAGGATGAGAAGTTTGCGAAAAGGTTCATTACACCAGAGCAAGCGCTTGGTATAACGGACGGCCGCACACTTGCGGTTGTTGTCGATACGCATAAAGCATCGATGGTGAAAGAGCCTCGAATCCTTGCACAGACAAATAAAATTGTGGTGATTGACCATCACCGCCGCGGCGAGGAATTTATCTCGAACGCGATCCTGGTCTATATGGAACCATATGCTTCATCAACCTGTGAGCTCGTGACCGAGCTGCTCCAGTATATTCACGACCGTGTGCTGCTCGATGTACGTGAAGCAACAGCACTGCTTGCCGGGATCACGGTGGATACGAAGAACTTCTCGCTGAGGACTGGCGCCCGTACTTTTGACGCGGCTTCGTTCCTGCGGCGCAACGGCGCTGATTCAATGATGATTCAACGGATGCTGAAGGAAGATCTTGAAGAGTATGTACGCAAGGCGGAAATTATCAAGCATGCGGAAGTGTTATATGAACATGTGGCGATTGCGGTCGCGGAGCCGGGCCGGAAGGTGGCACAGCTTCTCATCGCGCAATCGGCTGATACGCTGCTTAATATGACGGATATATATGCTTCGTTCGTCATTGGGGAAAGGCCTGATGGGTTAATCGGCATCAGTGCCCGCTCACTTGGGCATATGAATGTACAGGTTGTGATGGAACGAATGGGCGGCGGCGGTCACTTGACGAACGCGGCAGCCCAGCTGGAGGGCACCGTTCAAGAAGTAGCGGTGAAGCTGAAGGACGTATTAGCACAAATTGAAGCGGAAGAGGGGTTATTTGAATGAAGGTAATTTTCTTGAAAGATGTTAAGGGCCAAGGTAAAAAGGGCGATGTGAAGGAACTGTCTGAAGGTTATGTACGTAATTTTTTACTGCCGCAAGGACTTGCCAAGCTGGCATCCGACGGCAACTTGAAGACACTCGAAGTTCAGAACGCTTCGGAAGTGAAACGTAAAGAGAAGGAAAAAGCGGATGCAGTTGAGCTCGGCAAGCGTCTGGAAGAACTGAAAATCGTGATTAAAGCCAAAGCAGGTGAAGGCGGCCGGTTGTTCGGAGCTATCACTAGTAAGCAAATTGCGGAAGCACTGGCTGCACAAGCAGGCGTGAAAATCGACAAGCGGAAGATCGAGCTTGAAGATGCTATTCGTACCCTCGGCGTAACACTGGTGCCGGCAAAGCTGCATGTTGATGTGAAAGCGAAGCTGAACGTTCATGTTACGGAAGAGTAATCATTAGATCTAACAAGTAACGTAATCATAAAACGAAGCAATGGCGATGTGTTCAGCATCGCTATTGTTGTATAAAGAGATACTGCCGACAGTTACCATAGCTTTCAGTGGCTCGCAACTGCTACACTGATCGTTGTAGCTTAATGGATTCGGATGAGTATGAAGCAAGAATTGCTTACGAAGCAAGAATTGCTTACGAAGTAAGAATCATCACAAATGGTTAAAAGGTGACCACTTGGGTGATTATTCTTTTCAGGGAAATGCTTACGAAGCAAGAATTGCTTCGCAATTCTTTTAAGGAGGAACAAATAAGCATGAGCATGAATAGTACAGAGCTGATGTTTGATCGGGTGCCGCCGCAGAACCTGGAGGCGGAGCAAGCCGTTATCGGCGCGATCCTGCTTCAGTCGGAGGCGCTGATCACCGCGATGGAGCGGCTGCGCAGCGAAGACTTTTATAGCGTTCCTCATCAACATATTTATGAAGCAATGGTTGATCTCGGTGAAAGCGGGCAGCCAGTCGATCTGATCACGTTAACCGCCCATTTGCAGGACAAGCAGCTGATTGAGGAAATCGGCGGTGTGTCGTACCTGGCTAGAATGGCAAGTGCGGTGCCAACGGCGGCGAACGTCGATTACTACGCACAGATCGTGGAAGAGAAATCGATGCTGCGCCGGCTTATCCGGACGGCAACGAATATCGTGTCCGACGGCTATGCTAACGAGGATGAAGTCGGCATTCTTCTAAGTGATGCCGAGAGAAAAATCCTTGAAATCTCGAACCGACGCTCAAGCAGCGGCTTTATCTCGATTCGTGATGTGCTAATGGAGGTATTCGAGAAGGTCGAGACGCTCTATAATCAGAAGGGAGCCGGGACGACCGGCATTCCATCAGGGTTCGTCGATCTGGACAAAATGACAGCAGGCTTCCAACGCAGCGACTTGATTATTATAGCGGCACGTCCTTCCGTAGGTAAGACGGCTTTTGCGCTTAACATTGCTCAGAATGTCGGCGTTCGTGCCCGCGAGACTGTCGCGATCTTTTCACTTGAGATGTCCGCGGCTCAGCTGGTACAACGTATGGTGTGTGCAGAGTCGAATGTAGACGCAACACGAATGCGGACCGGTCAGCTTGAGGGCGATGACTGGGAGAAGCTGACGATGGCGATTGGCGCGTTGTCAGAAGCCCAAATCTATATCGATGATACACCCGGTATTACGGTTGCCGATATCCGTGCAAAGTGCCGTCGTTTAAAGAAAGAAAAAAATCTTGGCATGATTCTGATCGATTACTTGCAGCTCATTCAAGGCCGCGGCAAAGCGGGCGAGAACCGTCAGCAGGAAGTATCAGAAATTTCTCGTACACTGAAACAAATTGCCCGTGAGCTTGAAGTGCCGGTTATCGCCCTGTCGCAGCTCAGCCGGGGTGTCGAGCAGCGCCAGGACAAGCGACCGATGATGTCTGACCTTCGGGAATCGGGTTCGATCGAGCAGGATGCCGATATCGTTGGATTCTTGTATCGTGATGATTACTACGATAAGGAATCCGAGAAGAAGAACATTATCGAGATCATTCTTGCCAAACAGCGTAATGGTCCTGTAGGTACAGTAGAACTTGTATTCTTGAAAAACTTTAATAAATTCGTAAGCTTAGACCGCACGCATGAAGACCCATCGCAGGCATCATAACTTATGTATCATATCCGAACAATTGTATGGGTGACTGTGCAATTGTTCGTTTTTTGTTTGACTTCTCTATACGGGACTGCTACACTGTTATTGCTGTCTTTTGCGTTGAATTCGATTGTTTCTGAGTAAGAAACAAGGATTTGGCGAATGATAAGACGGTAATTTTCGGTGTGCAAAATCACCGGACGGGGGTATGATTATGTCTACGGTTGTTGTTGTCGGTACGCAGTGGGGAGACGAAGGGAAAGGCAAAATTACCGATTACTTGGCGGATGGGGCCGACGTCGTCGCTCGTTACCAAGGTGGTAACAATGCCGGACACACTATTCTCATTGACAACAAAAAGTACAAATTGACGATGATTCCATCGGGTATTTTTAATCAAAATAAAACTTGCGTCATCGGTAACGGGATGGTTATTAACCCGCAAGCGCTGATCGACGAAATTAACTATATTCATGACAATGGCTTCTCGAGCGAAAACCTGAAAATCAGTGACCGCGCCCATGTCATTATGCCTTACCATCTCGTGCTGGACGGCCTTGAAGAAGACCGTAAAGGCGATAACAAAATTGGTACAACACGTAAAGGTATCGGCCCATGCTACATGGACAAAGCCGCTCGTAACGGGATTCGTATCGCGGACCTTCTGGATGCAGAAGAGTTCGAAGAAAAGACTCGCCGTCAGGTAACAGAGAAAAATCAAGTGATCCAGCAAGTATACGGTGGAGAGCCGCTTGATGCTGATGCGATTATTGCCGAATACTTAGGCTATGCGGAGACGCTTCGTCCTTACGTAACGGACACTTCCGTTATCCTGAACGATGCAATCGATGCAAACAAAAAGGTTCTTTTCGAAGGCGCACAAGGCGTTATGCTTGATATCGACCAAGGTACTTATCCATTCGTTACTTCCTCTAACCCTTCGGCTGGCGGCGTATGTATCGGTTCTGGCGTAGGTCCATCCAAGATCCAACAGGTTATTGGGGTAGCGAAAGCTTACACAACTCGTGTAGGCGACGGTCCATTCCCTACAGAGCAAATCAATGAAATCGGCGATTTGATCCGTGATAAAGGCCATGAGTACGGTACAGTAACTGGCCGTCCGCGTCGTGTTGGCTGGTTCGACAGTGTTGTTGTCCGCCATGCTCGCCGTGTCAGCGGTATTACAGGTCTTTCCCTTAACTCCCTTGACGTATTGAGCGGTATTGATACAGTGAAAATCTGTACAGCTTACAAATATCGCGGCGAAGTCATTGAGCATTACCCAGCAAGCCTGAAAATGCTGGCGGAATGCGAAGCGGTATATGAAGAAATGCCAGGCTGGAGCGAGGATATTACAGGAGCGAAGAAGCTGGAAGATTTGCCGGTTAACACGCTGAACTACCTTAACCGCGTATCCGAGCTGACAGGTATTCCAATTGCAATCTTCTCGGTAGGACGTAACCGTGAGCAAACAAATCCGGTTCGTGCAATCTACGAATAGAATATATGGATGAAGAGGATAGCCCAAGGCAAATTGCCGGCGGCTATCCTCTTTTGTTTTCATTCTAAGAATGGTTCACCTTTTTTCATAGGAATGCTATCCCTATTCTTTGACCATAATGGTAGATAGAAGAAGGAAAGGGATGAGCACAATGTGGTTAAAAGCGGCCGTATGGATCGCAAAAATCGTAGCGGCGGGACTCATCGTCAGCTTTCTCTCCATATGGACAACCGGTTATATCGTTAGTAGTTATGTAGAGACGCTGCTGAAGCAGTATAATTTGCCGCTGGAAGTACAGCCAATGGCCATGTCCGGTGTATGGGGCAAGCTGTGGGGCGCTGAGCCGGTCCAGAATGACGATACCGAGAAGACGGGGACGGATGAAGCCGGGGATGATGATAAGGTTGCGGTGGACGCCTTTGGCGACCAGCCCTCTAACCCGCCGCTAACGGATATTGGTATTGGCGGTGGTACGAAGGCGGAAGGCAGCCCAAGCGGACAGCCGGATGATTCGGGCACGAGTACGGGGACAACAGAAGGTACAACCGAAGGTGACACAGGCAGTGCACAGACAGATGATGATGAAGCACCTTCCATTGATGGATCGGAAACCGCCATTACGACTGAAGATATGAATGCCGTAAAGGGCCAAATGAGTGATGCGGATAAAGACCAATTGTTCGGATTATTAATGAGCGAGCTGCCGCAGCAGGCTTTGCAGACGATATCTGGTTACATGGAAAATGGGCTGACCGATGAGGAGCTTACACAGGTCGAACAGCTGATGGCGCAGTACCTCGACCGTGATCAATATGAACAAATGATGGGAATTCTGAAAAAATATTAATTTTGACTCTTGACAAGAATGGTTGCCGCGTTTATTAAGCATATGTTAAAGTAAGGCGAGTGATCCGACAGGACATTCGTCTTTTTTCATGTCGGAACCCGCAATTTCATGCAGGAAAAGTGCGAAAAGGAGACTATCATGACCGTTTTCAGCCCCAAGGATCGAATTCGGAAGACTTTGAACCTAGCAGTTCAGTTCTTTCGGCCTACCGATCTGCAAGACTCGAAAGGCAAGAAGCAGCCTCCATCCCCAGGCGATAAGTCCCATACTCCGGTGTGGAAGAGAAAGCCTGTCATGCTAACAGCAGGGGTGCTGGTAATCCTCGCAGCAGCCGGTATCGGTGGTACCGGATACGTACAAGCGAATACAGTCGATTATTACAACGTATATAAAGATGGCAAAGTGGTTGGCTCGGTCAACGATCCGGCGGAAGTCGATCAGTTGATCAAGGAGCAGACCGAAGAAGTGAAGCAGGCCAATCCGAAGCTTAACATAGTTTTGGATGCAGGTGAGATTACTTACAGCGGTGAAAGCGGCTTTAAAGCGGAGCCGGAGACAGAAGAGACTTTAGCAGCTCTGAAGGGCTTGCTGACGTCGCATGCAGAAGGCGTGGAGCTTGTTATTGACGGCAAGGTTATTGGTATCGTGAAGGACCAAGAAACAGCCGATACGATTCTGACAAGAGTGCAGAGCAAATATGCTCCACAGTTAGCGGCCAACAAGAAGTCAGCGGAAGTATCCACCTTGTCCTATTCGAAAACTTCCACTTCCAAGTCAACGGCAGAGAAGAAGACGGATAGCGGCAACAAGATCACGGGTGTGAAATTCGTTGAGGAAGTTAAGACGGAAGAAGTTGCAACGGATCCTAGCAAGATTATGGATGCGAATGAATTGTACCTGAAGCTGGTGAAAGGCGATTACAAGCCAACCAAATATACCGTTCAAAAAGGCGACTGCGTCGGCTGTATTGCCGATAAGTTCAAAATTTCCGAGCAGGTTATTTATGATAACAACGGCTGGATTGAGCAGGACATGATCAAAGAGGGCGATGTTCTTGATCTGACCGTGCTTCAGCCGGAGCTGACGGTGAAGACAGAAGAGCGTTCAACAGAGACGATCTCCTATGATGCGCCGGTAGAAATTCGCAAGAGCGATTCGATGAAGCTTGGAGAATCGAAGGTGCTGACTGAAGGCAAGAGCGGGAAGAAGACTCTTACATACCGGGTTGTGAAGCAGAACGGTAAGGTGATGACAGAAGAGCTCGTAGACAGTCAAGTTGTTGTGAAGCCGGTAGCAGAGGTTGTTCTGAGAGGAACAAAGGTTATTCTCGGCGAAGGCACAGGTCATTTTGCATCACCGGTATCCGGTTGGTCGCTTTCAAGTAAGTTTGGCCAGCGTTGGGGCCGGATGCATAAAGGCATCGATATGACGGGCGGCAAGACGATTATGGCACCAGATAATGGAGTTGTAGAATTCGTTGGTCAGAAAACCGGTTACGGCAATTGTATTATTGTAAATCATAAGAATGGTTACAAAACGTTATATGGACATCTGAAGTCCATTAGCGTGAAGAAAGGCCAGATTGTCGAAAAAGGTGACCAGCTCGGTATTATGGGCAGCACTGGTGAATCGACTGGCGTACATTTACATTTTGAAATTACGAAAAACGGTGTTTTGCAAAATCCGTTAAAGTACTTATAATATATATTTTTTTCAAGGAGGCTGTCCGTTAGAGGACAGCCTCTTTTTTTGTATAACTGGACTTCTCCAATTATGAGTATTATTGGAGTCCCGCTGAACGAACTTTAATTGGGAACTTGCAAACCGACTATGGTAAAATAAAAGAGTATAAATAGGACGAGTGACAGGCGGGTGTAACGATGCACGGGAAAATATTAGTGGTCGACGACGAACAGCCCATTGCAGATATATTGAAATTCAACTTAGAAAAAGAAGGGCATCAGGTAATCTGTGCGTTTGACGGTGGTGAGGCGGTACGCCTTGCCTTCGAAGAGCAGCCAGATTTGATCTTGCTCGATTTAATGCTGCCTGTAAAAGATGGCATGGACGTATGCCGTGAAGTACGGACGCGTCTGCAAATGCCGATCATTATGCTGACAGCCAAAGATACAGAGATTGATAAGGTGCTAGGCCTCGAGCTTGGTGCTGATGATTATGTAACGAAGCCGTTCAGCACACGCGAGCTGCTTGCTAGAGTGAAAGCGCATCTGCGCCGGCAGCAGAAATCAACAGAAGCAGCAGCTGCTTCTGCGGACAATGCTTCTGCTGATGGCAGTCAAGGTGCTGATGAGAAGCAGGGCCTGAAACTGTTTAATCTGTTTATTGATACGGATATGTACGTGGTCTACAAGGACAACGAACCGCTTGACCTCACGCATCGCGAGTATGAGCTTGTCTATTATATGGCGCGCAACAGCGGCAAAGTAATGACACGCGAGCATTTGCTGCAAGCGGTATGGGGCTTTGAATATTTCGGTGATGTGCGTACGGTTGATGTGACCATTCGCCGCTTGCGGGAGAAGATCGAAGATGATCCAAGCCGTCCCGAATATATTATGACCCGCCGAGGCCTTGGTTATATGATGCGTAATCCGAAGTCGGGAGGGCTCGGCTACGCATGAGCGGTCGGCGGTTTTTTCGCACCATTCAAGTAAAGCTAGTTATTATTTATCTCCTGCTTATTCTGGTCGCGATGCAGCTGATTGGCGTTTACTTCATCAGTACGGTGAAGGCATCGCTAACGGATAACTTTACGACCAATATGAGGGAGCAGGCGGATATTCTCTCTAAGCTTGCGGCGCCTAATTTATCGGTTAAGCCAACAAGCGACAGTGAAGCGAATACGGAGAGCACAGAAAACCTGAGCCTTGTCGTCCGTAATCTATTCAGCATCAGCGGCACGGAGGTGCAGGTGCTGGATGGGAACGGACGTGTCGTTGCGACTTCACTGCAGGTGCCGGAATCCTATATCGGGAAGAAGAATACGTCACTTGCGGTAAGCCGTGCGTTAACCGGCATTTCGGATAATGAAGAAGAGATAATTGATGAGAACGGTATTCGTAAAAAGATTATCGCTCTTCCTGTCACTTATAACGATAACGATAAGGTCGTAGGTGCGGTCTACATGGTCGCATCTATGGACAGCTTGTACGATACAGTGAACCGGGTTAACCAGATTTTCTTCTCCGGTACACTTATCGCGCTTGGCCTCACGGGTATTCTCGGCATTCTGCTGGCCCATACCATTACGAGTCCAATTCAAGGGCTGACGAGGCAGGCGGCCGCAGTGGCGGATGGGAAGTTTGATCTTCAGGTGCCGGTTCTTGGCGATGATGAGATTGGCAGGCTTAGTCTAGCCTTTAATGATATGACCATTCGGCTGAAAGAGGCGCTCTCGGTAAATGAGGAGGAGAACGAGAAGCTCGCCTCCATTCTGTCGAATATGAGCGACGGTGTGATTGCGGCTGATGAGAATGGCAAGGTGATTGTCTGGAACCGGCGATCACTCGAGATGCTGGATGTTCGCACCTGCGAAGGCTGTAATCTGCCTGACCTGCTTGGCATGCAGGAGCAGAAGTACCAGGAGCTGCAGCAGGGGCGGGAGCAGACCGTCATCTTATCACGCGAGGATGATGAAGAACCAGGCGACGATGATGCGGAGGGCATCCTCCGCGTGACGTTCACGCCTATTCACCGCCGAGACAAAGGGATTACAGGGACGATTGCGGTGCTTCAAGACGTTACCGAGCAGGAAAAGCTGGAGCAGTCACGCCGCCAGTTCGTTGCGAATGTCTCGCATGAACTGCGCACGCCGCTCACCACAATTAAGAGTTACGCAGAAGCACTTAACGACGGTGCGCTTGATGAGCGGGAATTGTCGGAGCGATTCGTTGGGGTTATCCGCAATGAGACCGAACGGATGATCAGGCTTGTTACCGACTTGCTGCATCTGTCGCGGCTTGACTCCAATCAAGCACCGCTCCGGCGGCGGAAGACCAACATCCATGAGATGCTGGACGAGGTGACGGACCGCTTTTCCTTCCAGCTGCGACAGAAGAACATTCGGGCGATGATTGTTGTCGACCGCGATTTGAAGTCGGCATGGCTGGATCGTGACCAGATTGACCAAGTGCTTGATAATTTAATATCGAATGCGATCAAATATACACTTGAAGGCGGGGCGATTGAGTTCAGCGCCCATAAGCAGGATGCCGGTACGATCGCGATCAGCGTGAAGGACACAGGTATTGGAATTCCGAAAAAAGATTTATCTCGTATTTTTGATCGATTTTACCGGGTGGACAAGGCTCGCTCACGTAATATGGGCGGCACTGGCCTAGGCTTATCCATTGCCCGGGAAATCGTTAAAGCGCATGGTGGCACGATTTCGCTTAAGTCGGAGCTGAACGAGGGCACGACTGTGACGTTCACGCTGCCTGTGCTGCAAGAGGAAGGTGAGACCGCATGATGGAGAAAGCGAAGACGCTCCTGCTCGTTATGCTGGTTACTCTCAGCTTGATCCAATCGTATATTCTCGCTTATAGCATGCCCGGTCTTGGCGCAACGGTTAAGACGGATCAGGATTATGTTAAGTTGGATCCGCTGGGCAAAAAGACAAGTGTGGAAAATGTTATTTTCCCAGAGGAGATCGTCATCCACTTTGGCGGCAACGAACATACCGTGTTATACCCGGGAACAACGTTTTACAATATGATTTTGAAGGATCGTATTCAGGGCCGTGAATTTAAAGGGTTCCAACGGAATCCGGCCAATATGCTCAACTGGGATGAAGTGCGGAAAAACGATATTGGCGTGGAGTTGCGGTTCCAAAACGGCATTCCGGTAGAATTGCTCAAGAAACTGCTCAAAGTACAGGGAGATTTGCTCTTCCTAGGTGAAATGATTGACCGGATCTGGATCTTCAAGGCGACCGATTCAGAAGAGGTCAGAACTTTCTTCTTTAGTAGCGATGGGCAGAAGGTATACGAATCCACACAGGCCGACCTCACGGTTCGTGACGTTCAGGACTATGTCGGCTTTGGTGAGTATCAGCCGAAGTACCAGATGACGACAGACGGCATTTATTTGCCGAAGCAGCCGATCCAATCCGTGCAGATGGTGTTCCCTTATGAGATTTACTCCTCCGAGCTGATGCAGCAGATGTACTTTGATCCGGCGACTACAAAGGCACTGTATGACCGAAGCGGCTCGCAGATTTTTACGGACGGTAAGCGTGGTCTGCAGATTGAGCAGAAGGGCATGTGGATGATCTATACGAACCCGGCCGCCTCGCAAAGTGAGGAGAATCTGCTCAGTGAGAACGTGTTTTCTTCGATTGAGTTCATTAACGATCACGGCGGCTGGGACGGTATACACCGTTTCATCAATCCGGGGATGAACGTGGAGAGCAAGACTGGCAAATATGCAGAGTTCCAACAGTACGTAGATAACTTACCGATTATTGAAACGAAAGATTTCCAATATGGCAGTATAAGGCTGACGCTGCAGCAAGGTGTGGTGACGGAATACAGCCGATCCTTGATTACGCTAGCGGAGAAATCCAAATCAAGAGAAGCAAGATGGCTGCCAGGCGGAGCGCAGCTGCGTAATACGCTTGATCACTATGACCGTCGTTCGGAGGTTGTCCGTCTGTTCCCTGCACTGAAGGCGGTGCCGCTTGAGAACAATGAACTGAAGTTTATCCCAGTGTGGGCGGTTCAACTCGAGGATGGTACGCAGGAGGTACTGACCGAAGCATATCCAGTTGGCTTTGTCCCGCAGGAGGCAAAGAACCTGACTGGATTAGGGAATACGTCCGATACGGGGAAAGAGACAGGTACGGATGAGGTAGATTCCAAAGATCAAGAGACAGCATCCAAGGATAACGACAGTAACAGCTTGTTTGAGGGTTCGAATCAATTACAGGATTCAATAGCACCGGATAAGGGTAGCAAGGAATAAGTCTGCAGGAGCGGAGGCGAAAGATCAGGTGGATTGGGGCAGGGCGAAAAGCGTGCTTATTATATCGTTTCTGCTGCTTAACGTATTGCTCGGCTATCAAGTGTGGTCGAACGTCGGCGAGCAGCTCAATGCCAATAAGAATTCGGCAGAGCTGCCGACCGAGACATACACCTTTATGAAGCAGAAGGGAATCGAACTTTCCGCAAATCTGCCGGTCGAGACACCAAAGCTGCGGGATTTGACGTATATGCTGCGCAGTGGCCCTTTCGAGGAGCTGCCGGAGACGAAGCTGGATACGCCGGTAGACAGCCGGATTATTTTCTCCGAGAAGGATTTGATCAAGACGCTGGGCAGCCAGATTATTGACCTCGATAAATATAAGTTTGACCCGGCGATGACTAGAGACGGTGTATTCGTACTCTATCGCATGGCGGATAACCGCCCGATGTTCGATGTGAAGCTGGAGCTGTACTACAGCAATCAGAAAATAACCGGCTTCCGTCAAGTTCGGATCGATCTGACGGGACCAGGCGAAGCCAAGGTACAGATGGTACTGCCGGCCTCGAAGGCGATGGCGCCGTTCATTGAGCGGAACCTGCCGGACGGTGCAGTGATTACCGACATTCAGCTTGGTTACCATGGTCAAGTGTTTGATACAGAAACGCAGGTATCAGCGCCTTATTACCGGGTGCTGCTGGAAGACGGGAACGAGTATTATATCCATGCGATTAACGGGGAAGTCGCACAGGTGAAGGAAGACGTACAGCAGGACCGCATTCGTTAGTATAGGGCGCGGATGTGCAGGGTGAAATAGAGGTTTGTGTTCATGGGAGCAGGGGAAGGGAAGAATGATGGGACTTACGTTTACGGTGCTGGGAAGTGGATCTACAGGCAATGCGACGATTGTAAGCAACGGGGATAAAATGGTGCTGGTGGATGCCGGCCTAAGCATGAAAAGACTAGATGAGCTTATGCGAGAGCAAGGTGTAGCTGGTCATCAGCTGGATGCGTTGTTCGTTACACATGAGCACTCCGATCATATTAAAGGGCTTGGCGCCTTCGCACGAAAGTACGAGCTGCCGATCTTCGCTAATGTTGGAACATGGGGCGGTATGGAACGTCATGTGGGTACGATTGCTCCGGAGAAGCGGGTTATTATGGAGACCGGTGAGATGCTGAGCTTTGGCACGATGGAAGTGCGCTCTTTTCCGATCTCTCATGACGCGGCGGAGCCGGTTGGTTATACGTTCGTGGATAATGGAGAGAAGCTGAGTCTCGCAACCGACCTTGGTTATATGAGTGATAAAGTAAGACGGGAAATTATCGATTCCGATGTGCTTGTCCTGGAGTCGAACCATGATACGGAGATGCTCCGCATGGGACGTTACCCGTGGAACATTAAGCGCCGGATCTTAAGTGATATCGGACATTTGTCGAATGTTGCCGCTGGTGAAGCGTTATGTGAGCTTCTGACGGATCGGACGAAGAGGGTGTATCTGGCCCATCTAAGTCTGGATCACAACTTGATGGATCTTGCGATGCTGACGGTGAGGAATGTGTTAGAAGACAACGGAATCTTTTTCAAAAATGATGAGAACCCGCTGCGTGCGACTTACCATGACAGACCTACTGCATGGGATGAAGTGAGGCGGAAATAAACGAGTCCAGCTGATTATCCAGCTCGTCGGCTTTGGCGTTCAGCTCTTCTCGGGTGAGCAGACCCTTGTCCACTAGAAGCTCAAGCATAGCACTGAGGGTGAGGACGGTACGATAGTGATCTTCCTTCAAATCAGCCAGCTTGGCTGCTAATTGGACTTGCTCCCAGGGGGAGAATGGTTTTGTTTTCATAGATACGGTTCGCTCCTTATTCGTTATGATGGAGGAGTGCAAAGAGAATCTATTATTATTGTAGTCAACTCTTACGAAAACATTCTTAAAATATGAAAAATAGTCTTGTTGCATTTCAAAGGCAAGCATCGAAAGGAGAGCGGTAACGATGGGATTGTTTGATGACGATTTCTATTCGACAAAAGTATCAAGGCGCGTTCGTACCACTTCTTCGAGGGATGAGTTTGCCTTCTCTAATAAAAAAGGTATGCGGAGCTGGTCCAATGTCCGTGTTGCGTTCGTGGCTTCCTTCACTAGTGCTGTGGCAGCCGTGCTTCTGTTCGTGCTTGTCTTTGGAGGAGGCGGCTTTGGACCAGGTTCGCATCCGGCAAGCGTATCGGCTTCTGGCAGTACATCGCTTGAACAAAGGACGATTCAAGCTTCGGCCAAGGTCCGTCCAGCCGTTGTCAGTGTCATTAATGAGCAGACTGTTCCGTATGGGCTAATGCCGGATACAGGCAGCACCGAGGATGGGACAGGCAGTGGCAATGACAGTCAGGTGCAGGGATCGAAGCAGGAAGTAGGCGTTGGTTCAGGTGTCATCTTCAAGCTCGAGAATGGCAAAGCGTACATCATTACAAATCATCATGTTATCGCGAATGCAGAGTCTGTGAAGGTGCTGCTGGTGAATGGTGAGAAGCGGGAAGCGAAAATTGTCGGCAGCGACCAGATTACAGATCTTGCGGTGCTCGAGATGGATGGCAAGGACATTAAGACGGTAGCCGAGATCGGCAAATCGTCGAAGCTGCAGCCGGCTGAATTCGTACTTGCGATTGGTAATCCCCTTGGACTTGGCGACTCACTGGCGATGGGCATCGTAAGCAAGACGCATCGGATCGTGCCGGTGTCCTTGAACGAGGACGGCGTGTACGACTGGCAGCAGGAAGTAATCCAGGTGAATGTGTCAATTAACGAAGGCAACAGTGGTGGACCACTTATTAATATGGATGGCAAGGTCGTAGGTATTAACAGTATGAAGATTGCTGAGGTTGGCGTAGAGGGCTTAGGTTTCGCCATCCCAATCGACAATGCGATGCCGATTGTAGACAGCCTGATGGAGAAGGGATATGTATCCCGTCCTTATCTTGGTGTCTACACGGTAGATTTGGAGCAGTATTTCGCCCAGCAGCAGATGACAGATCAGCCAGCGGGCGGTGACACGAAGGCAGGTAAAGGTGAAGGTTCAGCTAATGAGGATTCGGCTGAGGTACAGGATCTACCGGATTTGAAGCTGCCTGATGAGGTGCTAGATGGAGTAATCGTGCTTGAGGCGGTTGGGCCTGCGAAGGAAGCGGGGCTGGCGCTTAACGATGTCATTGTGAAGCTGGACGAACAGAGTATCGGCAGTACAATGGAGCTTCGCAAGTATCTGTACGATCAGAAGAAGATTGGTGACGACATAAAAGTTACCTTCTACCATGACGGAAAGCTGAAGACAGCATCGTTCAAGCTTGAGGAAAAGACGAAGGATGAATAGAAGTTGAAGGGCTGCGCTGACAGGAAACTGTTGGCGCAGCTTTTTTTTTGTCCCCGACTAAAGTCTAACCCTCGAACCATCCTCTGGAAGGTTTATGGTAATCCTTTGCTGCCTTAAACTGAAGGTAAGATAAACGGAGCGAAGAGGTATAGAGAGGGAGAGAGCACTTATGAATAGAGGATGGGTAAGAAATACGATTGGAGTGATTCTTGTGGCGATCGGAATTATGGCATTATTTCAGTATCAATTCGGAGGCTCAAAAAGCAAGGATTACGAGCATACGCTGAAGATGGATGAACTTAAGGAATTCAATATTTCGGCTGACAGCCTAGGCTTTGAGATTAACTTTGTTCCGAGCACGGACGGCAGTAATTCGATCCATTTTGAAGGAAGAGCGAAGCAGGAGATTATCGACCAGATCAAGAGTGCTAGTGCGGAGGATGGAACGCTGAATCTACGCTTGAAGGAGAAGTGGCATATTGGATTTTTCGACTTCTCTTCCCTTAACGATAAGCAGGTTGTAACCGTATCGCTGACGGAGGAAACGAAGAAATCGCTTGAATCATTCAAGCTGATCAGCGATTCTGGCTCGATTAAAGTGAACGATGCAGCTGCATTGGACAGCGTGATAGAATCTGACTCGGGCAGTATCAGGCTAAGCGGCTTCCTAGGCAATACGCTGTCTGCGAAATCAGATTCGGGCAGTATTAAGATCGACAACTTCGAAGGCAGCGACCTCTCCATGACTTCGGATTCCGGAAGCATCCATGCGGGAACGGTTCGTGCGAAGCTGAAGGCTTCTTCTGACTCCGGCAGCATTACGATAGATCGTCTGAGTGGCGCTGCTGAAGTGAAGTCCGATTCCGGTTCCATCCGGATTGTGAAGGACGATACGTCTGGCGCCGATGTGAAGAGTGATTCGGGTAGTGTGAAAATCGAGGTGCCGGCTGCGTTTGGCGGCTCGTACGACTTGAAGTCCGATTCGGGCTCCGAGCATGCTCCAGATCCAAAAGGTACTTCGAGTGAAGTAATCAAAGTCCGTACGGATAGCGGAAGTATTCGGGTGACCCGGCCGTAAGGAGTGAAGCCGCACGAGCAGGATAACTGCTGGTGCGGCTTTTTTTTCCTAGTAGACAGGTAAGGCGGTAACGGTGGAGTAATAAGACCCTCTTGGGGTCTTATTACGTGCTTGTTGAACGCTTTGTGATGAGATAGGACCCTGGTAGGGCTTTATTGCTGCGACTTGGGATTGAAATGGATTGAAACTGAGAGAAAATAATAAAATAAGGCCCTCTGGGGGTCTTATTGGGCATCGCAGGCATGGGAAAAGAGCGGATAAGACCCTCCCAGGGTCCTATTGGTAGCGGGATAGCTAGCCGCTCCGCGGAGCGTAGAGCATAATCGCGACACCAATGATACAAACGGCGGCACCGATCCAGTCATAGAGATCGGGCGCTTTTTTGTCGATGAGCCAACCCCATAGGACGGCCAAGATGATAAAAACACCACCATAAGCTGCGTAAACTCGGCCAAAGGAGGGAAAGCTTTGCAGGGTTGGGATAATGCCGTAGGCAAGCAGAATGATGCCGCCGACAATGCCATACCAGAGTGGCTTCGCTTCGCGCAGCCATAGCCATACAAGGTAACCACCGCCGATCTCAGCAAGGCCGGCAAGCAGGAAGAGAACAAGTGCAATAAGCAAGGGAAATACTCCTTTTTCAATAAGGTATTAATGATTTGTTATTTATTATAGCGGGATGGATCACAGAAGGAAATGAAAGGGAGAATCGGACAAGATACTTCACATCGGCTGGCTAGTTTGCTATGCTAGTTATAATAAACAACATTGAAGAGGAAGCGAACTACGAATGTATTGTGTATGCAAACAGCATGTGGAACTGGCGATTGATAAATTTGTGGACGAGTATGAGGATGCACCGGATATTGTAGACTTGAAGGAAACGGAATTTGCGGACTGGGATCCGCCGCGCAGCTGTGATCTGTGCGGAGACGCAGCCGCTGAGTTCCTAGTGGTATAGCCGCGTGTGAACGCTAAGAAGGCTGACATCTCTCTACCGGAATATCCGGTGAGAGTTGCCAGCCTATTTTCATTTGATCGGCTAAGACCTTTCCACATTTGGGTGAGTTTTGTTATGCTGAAGGGAAATTGAACTTACATAAGGGATGAACAATCATGCATATACAGATAGCGGCAGTTGGTAAGCTGAAGGAAAAATATTTGGTGCAGGGCATAGCAGAATATGCCAAGCGGCTTGGGCCGTACGTGAAGCTTACGCTCACGGAAGTGCCTGATGAGAAGGCGCCGGAGACGATGAGCCCGGCGGAGGAAGCGCAAGTGCGCGAGCGGGAGGGGGAACGGCTTCTAGCGCAGCTGAAGCCTGACGCCCACGTCGTGGCGCTCGCGATTGGCGGCGAGCTCTGGTCCAGCGAGGATCTCGCGGACCAGCTCGATAAGCTGGCCACGTATGGCAAGAGCCACGTGGCTTTTGTTATTGGCGGGAGCACAGGACTCGCTCCCGCGGTGCTGCAGCGCGCCCAGCAGAAGCTCAGCTTCGGGCGCATGACACTGCCGCATCAGCTGATGCGGCTGGTGCTGCTCGAGCAAGTTTATCGCGCGGTGAAGATTAACCGCGGTGAACCTTATCATAAATGAGGCGAAATTTTTAACCGTCTTATCATTCATTGAATCAAAATAATAGAACCGAACGTTGAGCGGCAACGAATGGATCATGGCGGAGACAAGTTGTAATTATCGCTCGATGTTAGAGCGCATACTTCGGGATGAAGGCATCCCGTACAGGATTGCACTGGAGCTCGGCAATCCGGAAGCGATCAAGCGAAGCTTGTCGGCCGGCTCAGGCGTTGTGCTTCTGCCGCGAATGGCGGCGAAGGAAGAGATCCTTCGCGGCGAGCAGCTTACCGTACTGCCTATTCGCCATCCTGCGATCCAATTGAGTTTATTGCTCGGCCTTCGGCCCCAGAAGTGGATCTCTCAACCGCTTCGGACGTTTATGGAGAAGATTTGAGAGTAATTCAGTCGCTTGCTGCGCCGGGTGCGGTTTCGTTAGGGAAGGACCGGTAGCCAATGAGGCCTACTCCCAGCGCCAGCAGGGTGAGACCTGACGCGAACAGATACAGGTTCACGATGCCGAACAATTCGGCAAGAAGGGCCATGAGGAGCAGCGAGATGCAGAATGTCAGATGTAGCAGTGAGGCCTGAGCGGACAGCACGTTGGGCAACCGCTCTTGGGCTACGCTGCGCTGAATCAAAGTGCGCCGGTTGACGATCGACAGCTCGGCGAACGGACCCATCAGCAGCGCAAGAATGAGCGCAATAACGGGCTGGGTATTTAACGAGTAGAACACGGTCAGGATACTGTATCCGGCCATGCCGATCAGCATGGCTGCCAGATAGCGGCTCCCGATGGACCGCGCCAGCGCAAGTACCAGCAAACCCCCGCTAACCGTCCCAGCGAAATACGCCGCATTAATGAAGCCCCACCACTTTTCGCTCTGCCCAAGCGCCGTTTGCACGAACGCGAGCGTAAAGGCGCCGACCCAGACGGACCCGCCCAGCATGTCGATTAATTCCATAAGGGTAAGCAGCCGCAGACGCGGTATCCGCCAGATCATGATCCAGCCTTCGGTCAAGGTGTGCCATTTGGACGACAATGGCGCGGTTGTGTTCTTTTCGGGTAAAGCTTCGGTCTGCCGATGTACGGACGCGACTTCGGCCGGCTCCTTGATGCCTAACGTTAGAGCTGCCGCTATTCCATAGATAACCGCCGTCAGCAACAGCGCGTTACCGGCGCCCAGCCATGCGACAATAACGCCGCTCATCCCCCAACCCGCAAACTGCACCACCTGGTCGCTTACGCTGATGAGGCTGTTTGCCTTGAGCAGGCCCTGCTCATGAGCGACGAGCCTTGGAACAAGGGCGTTACGAGTTGGAACTGTCCATCCGTCAAGGAAGGACATGATAAATATAAGCGCAAAAACAAGAACAAGCGAAGAATCGTTCTCGTTAAGCTGCAGGTATACGGCCAAGCATACGAACAACAGAAATTGGCCCGTCTGTGACAGGAACAGCAGGGCGGGCAGCTTGAAGCGGTTGACCATCAGAGGTGCGATAAGGCCGCTCAGGATTTGGGCGCCGCTGCGCATCAGCGGCGTGAAAGCTGCCGATACCAGCGATTCGGTTTGGTTCAGCACCAGCACCGTTAGCGCCATAATGTAAAGTACGTCTGCAGCGTTCGCTGCGGTTTGGGTGGTCCATAGGAAATAGAAAGGCCGGGTTATGGTCGATGATTTCATTGTAGGTCTGACCTCCGTTAGAATCGGGCTATTTCGGGTTGTAATCTTCCCTGGGGACGCAGGAAGAGCTTTACAGGCGGTAGTTATGGTCCATTATTTGTCCCCTAGCACATCTACTCTCTCCTGTAATCCTTCTATAACTTCTTTCGGTATTTCCCTGACCCTGATATCTCCACCTAAGAAAAGCAGCCAGTTTGTTATTTCAGTCAATTCCTCCGCATGATGCACATTGATGAAAGTCTTTAAAATAGCCGTGGTCTGATAAGGATTCGTGTATGAAATTGTAATTTTTAATGGATGGTACTTTTTAAACTGGGCAATCGCCTTGGGACCAAGTTCGAGGACCAGGTTGATGGCCTCTTCCTGCTTGCTTAGCTGTTCTACTATCTTCTTCTTGCTTATTCTTTTTTTCTCGGGGGATGGTTTGACATCGGTGAGATTGTCGACTGGAATAATCCGCCTCTTTTCCTCCGCTAGGTCGAAGCCTTCAATTTGCCAAGAGCTTTTCTCACGATATAGGCGCATGAGATAGATGGGATAGGACTTTATTTCCCTTCCCTCTTCGACGGAAACCACTAAGTAGCAGTCTACAAGAAGGGTTTGGATGAGTTGTTCTAACATAGGATGGGGCAGATCAGATAGATCAAGCAGGTCAGGATTGTGGGGGTTGGTACCTTCGAAGAGCAAGATTTGATTTAACAGAACAAGATCATCTTGCTGGTTTTGAGAAATGAGGCCGAGCAGTTTCTCGGCTAAAGAGTGGCGACTCTTGAGATAAGGAAGTTGTAGATTTCGTGTGGCCATGAAGGCGATAAATAGCGCTTTAATCTCATTATCGGTAAAGCGGACAGTGGGCAGGACGGAGTTGTTCATCACGAAATAACCCCCGTCCCTTCCGACTTCGGCGACTAGAGGCATTCCCATTGCTTCAATTTCCCTGATATCTCGAATCGCCGTTGAACGTGAGATGTTAAACTCATGCATGATTTCCGAGATGGTAAAATGGGCGCGGTTGTTGATGTACCGCATGATGATGTTAATCCGTTCTACTTTTTTCATTGGGCCCTCTAAACAGTATCATATTTTGACATGATTTATCGTTATTATAAACCTATCAAGAGGAAAAACAAATGACTTGATCAAATCAAAAAGGAGCTGGGAATGATGGCAGCATATACCCTTGAGGAAAAAGGCGGCTTTAGCGTACTAGGCATTGGAACGGAACTGAAGAGCGATTACACGGACTATGCCGGCATGAACAAGGAGAAGGAAAACCTGTGGCGGACAGTGGAGCAGGATGGAAGGCTTGACGCTTTAAAGGCTGTCGCTGCGAATAACTACATCTTTGCTGTAAACGAATTGGTAAACCGCAAGAGGATGTATTATGCCGGTGTCATGACAGAAGCATCGGTGTCGGAAGAACACAGAGTGATCCAATTCCCTAAGGGACAATACCTCGTCATTCAAGGCGAAGGGAAGACGGCTGATGAGTTGAGCAGCATGCTTACCGGCATTGCCTTCGGTCAGGTCTTGCCGGAAGCGAATAACTTCGCTTATGTCGGCGGGCCCAATGCAACGGTTGAGATGGGGCAGCGAGACGGCCTTATATATGGTGAAATGTGGATTCCAGTTGTGAAGAAGTAAACGAGATCAAAGGAGGAATGGGTATGAGTACGATTATCGGTAATGAAAAAATCGCGAAGGTTGAATCCCGTCCTATTGCAAGGACGGCCGCTTATTGGACCGTCACAATCTTTCTCGCATTCTCTATTGCATTAAGCGGGATCGGGCAATTGATGCGATATGGAGGCAATGTCGATTTGGTGACCGATATTGGTTTCCCGTTATATATCACGAACATTCTCGGGACTTGGAAATTGCTTGGAATCATTGCGATCGTCATACCAGGTTTTCCCCGGCTTAAGGAATGGGCTTACAGCGGTATCTTTTTTCTAATGACGGGTGCGGCTTTATCTCATGCGTTCGCTCATGATTACGGCGATGGCGGATTCCATATTATTCTTCCGCTTTTCTATGCCGCGCTTGGCATCGCCTCCTGGGCGCTTCGTCCGAAAAGCCGCAGACTCTAATGGAGAGTGAAATGAAACTGCACCACATGTTGACATGATTTATAGTTATAATTAGCCTATCAAGTAAATAAACAAATCAATTGATCCATTCAAAAAAAGGAGCTAGGATGATGACAACGTATGCCTTTGAGGAAAAAGACAGCTTTATCGTTCTTGGTATTGGAACAGAACTGAAGAGCGATTACACGGATTATGCCGGCATGAACAAGGAGAAGGAAAACTTTTGGCGGGCAGTGGAGCAGGATGGAAGGCTTGACACGTTAAAGGCTATCGCAGCGAACGACTATATTTTTGCTGTTAACGAAGCGATAAATCACAAGATGATGTATTATGCTGGCGTCATGACAGATTCATCGATACCGGAAGAACACAGAGTGATCCAATTCCCTAAGGGACAATACCTCGTCGTTAAAGGTGAAGGGAAGTCGGCTGATGAGTTAAGCAGTATGCTTACCGGCATTGCCTTTGGTCAAGCTTTGCCAGCAGCCGATAATTACGCCTATGTTGGCGGGCCTAATGCAACGGTTGAGATGGGACAGCGAGACGGCTTTGTATATGGTGAAATGTGGGTTCCGGTTGTAAATAAGTAAACGAGATCAGCAGGAGGAATGAGGATGTCCTATATCGTTGATTTTAAAAATGTGGCTAGGGTTGGTTTAGAGTCTTCACCAGTAGCAGAAGCGCTTGCTGGTTTACGTGCTAATGAAGCCCGTTACTTTATGAACAAATACAAGCATGAATTTACGGTCGTACCAGCCAGCGAAAGCCAAGAGACGCTTGATTATGTGAAACGAGTTTTAAAAGAAGAACGTGGTATTGAGTTTGCGGCCCAACCGCTAGAAACGGCGCGTTTCCAAGTGGAAAATATCCAATTTGCCTACGTTTTTTATGAGGATGGTCTAGCGGTCAACGTCATGTATACGGTGGATGATCCTAAGAAGCGGGCCGTTGGATTTAAGCTTTCTGAGGAGATGGAAGTACCTAAGGAGTTGGAAGAGAAGAAGTTCAAATTTGCAAGACAGAAGTCCAAACTGGCTGGGACAATTCGAGGTTCGTTCTTCGTCATTAAAGGAGAACATTGAAGCAATCAACGCTAAGGCACCCGTTAGGGTGTCTTTTATTTTGCGATAAAATTCGCCGATAGAACCGTTACGGCGAACCGTACCATAAGTAAGGGCAAAATGATCGGTTACGGACAGTTGTTCGTTCAGGATGTATTCCTTTTAAACGAGCGACTTAACTTCCCGTCGAACCTCTTCGACAATCTTCCGAACCGCTTGATCAATTTGTTCCGGCAGCACGAGCGCGACGCTCATGCGCAGAAACTTTTCCCGCTCCAAGTAATCGGATAAATAAAACCTCTTCCCCGGGACGACGATGATATCATTTGCCGCAAGTCGCTCGACGAGGCGTTCCAAATGGACGGTCTGCGGCAGCTTAATCTGGGCATACACGCCGAACTGAACATCCGCTACGCCGAGCAGGCCTGCATCGTCATAACGGATGACCGCCTCGCGAAGCGCACGAATCCGTGTTTCGTATTGCGTGATGATTTTACGCTTATGTCGGTCGTACATGCCGTTCTTTAAATAAACCTCGAGCGTAGCTTGAGAGAGCAGCGAAGTGTCGGCGAACCGTTTGTAATGGCGAAATGACTCCAGTAGCTTTTCCGGGAGAACGGCCGCACCGAGTCGGAGGCCTGGGAAAATGATTTTCGAGAAACTCTTTAAATAGACGACGTGCGACGTGTCATTATAGGCGTAAATCGGATCGCATCCTGGTTCTTCGCCAAGATCGGGCATATAATCGTCTTCCACGATATACACATCGTATTTGCTGGCCAGCTTTGCGATTACTTTGCGCGCCGCCACGTTATGCGAAGTGCCTAGCGGGTTGTGATGCCTCGTCATCGTATAGAAGAACTTGATGTTGCCAAGCTTGAATAGCTCTTCCAGTTCCCGCAGATCGATGCCGGCCGCCGTACGGGCGATGCCGCATACCGCATGGCCCTCCGCCTCAAGTACATCTATAAAATTATCATAGGTCGGCTGTTCGATTAGAATGTTCGATTTTCCGTTAGGAAAAGGCATCTTCGTCAAGATCTCGAGCGCCTGTTGAATACCCGAAGTCACGATGATTCTTTCTGCCGAGGTAAATACTTGATCTCCGGCCAGATGGGCAACAAGTGTATGTCGGAGCTCTTCGAGCCCACGCGAATCGCCGCAGACAAACAATTCGTGCTTGTACGTATCGAGCGCTTTGTTCATGCAGTGTTGAAAATCCAAATACGGAAATACACTGGGATCGGGCGATGCGGACGAGAAATCGAGCTTCTTGACCGTCGTATCGCCCGAGAGGGTCTTCCGTTTCTCGACAACGTAATAGCCGCTCTGGGCAATGACATAAATGGCGTGGCGTTTCTCAAGCTCTGCGTAGGCCCTCTTAATCGTGCTGACGCTGCAATCGTACAGTTTCGCGGCGTCGCGGACGGAGGGGAGTTTTTGCCCCGCAACAAACTGCCCTTCATTGATTTTCTGCTCAATGTGGTCCCGAATATCTGCGTATCGGATCATGGATTCGCCTCGCTCTCTTACTCTCATTATAGGCGAGACCGCCAACTGTATCGACACAATTTGGAAAAAATGCGATTGTACCACGACCATGCTTGAATTACCATTCAGATAGCAAACCACTCTTTTAAGGAGCTGATTAATCCATGTTATCCCAAACAAAATCCGATGTTACATCCATCTTCCGTGAACGTCATTCCGTTAGGTATTTCGATCCTTCCTATTCCCTCAGCGAAAAAGAGATCAAGGACCTGTTGAAACTTGCAGGCAGCGCCCCGTCGTCCTGGAATCTGCAGCATTGGAAATTCGTCGTTATAAACACAGCCGAGGCCAAGGAGCGGTTGCTTCCGATCGCAAGCAATCAGAAACAGGTCGTCGACGCATCCGTCACGATCGCGGTTCTCGGGGATCTGGAGGCCAACCGGAATGCAGAAGCCGTGTACCGCCCCATCGTTCAGGCCGGACTTGAAGACACGTATGCAGGTTATGCATCGTATCCGATTATGATCGGTCAGATCGAAAGCGCATATGGTCATGCAGCGCCGACCTATCGGCGGGACGAGGCAATCCGCAACGCTTCGCTTGCCGCGATGCAGCTGATGCTGGCTGCAAAAGCAAAAGGTTTCGATTCGGGCCCAATGGTCGGCTTCAATGCCGACGCCTTCGTTGAAGAATTCAACGTCCCGCCCCGGTATGTTCCCATCCTGCTTATCGCTATCGGCAAAGCGCTGAAGCCGGCTCGACCGACTACCCGCTTTTCTACAGAGCAGACGATCGTTTGGAACGGATTCGACCCCGATGCCGCTTCGTAAAGCGGCACCGAAAAGCAGATTCGTCGCTGTAGTCAGATAGATGAATCAGACTATCAAGGCACCCTAAGAGGGTGCCTTTCGATTTCGCCCTATAGTTGATACGTTGAACCTTATCACAAGTAACGGCAAGTTTTTTTTGCGTAATTCCTTTAAGATAAAACTGGGCTTTCTATAATATAGAAGGAATTGTTAAAAGGCATAGCAGATGTACACTCATTGCATGATTCTGGTGGAAACGACGATCGGGATTGTAGATGGTTGTAAACAGTGTTACGCTAACAACGGTAAACTAAAATGTATGTTCTGCAGTACAGCTTGTAATAGTCACTATTTTAGTTATAAAGAAAGGTAACACTATGATAAAAGTTGATAAATTATCCTTCTCATTTCCACAAAAAGAACTATATAAAGGCATTTCATTTACGCTCGAAGAGGCACAACATTGCGCTTTTATAGGAACAAGTGGCAGTGGAAAAAGTACTTTAATAGATATACTGATGGATCCAGAGAGATATTTGTTCGAGGGCAAGTTAGAAATGGATCCGACTTTCGAAATTGGGTATGTAAGTCAATTCTCGCAACTTGACAGAACGAAAGAAACAACCGTTTTTGAATATATCGGAGAACAATTCATTAAGATACAAGATGAAATACAATCTATTTGTACTGAAATGGAAACATCATCGGATATTGAGCCGTTACTCGAAAAGTATCAATTAGCTTTAGACGCATTTGATTCAATCGGTGGGGAAGATTTTGAAAGCAACATTAATAAAAAGCTAAATCTAGCAAACCTCATGAAGCTAAAAGATCTAAAGGTATCCGACCTGAGTGGTGGGGAATTCAAACTCATTCAAGTGATGAAGGAAATGCTTAATAGCCCAGACTTAATGATAATGGACGAACCAGATGTATTTTTAGACTTTGAAAACCTAAATGCGCTAAAAAATCTTATTAATGCTCACAAAGGAATACTGCTAGTTGTTACGCACAACCGATATCTGTTGAATCATTGCTTTAACAAAATTTTACACCTTGAAAACATGGAGATCCAAGAGTTTGATGGGCGATATATTGATTATAATTTCTCATTACTTCAAACTAAAATTGAGTTGCAAGAACTCACAGTCGCTGAAAAAGAAGAAATTGAAAGAAACGACAACATCATCAATAATCTAAGAGCTATCGCAACTTATAATTCAGAAGCCTCTAGAGGCAGAGCGTTAAAAGCTAGAGTTAGGTTTCAAGAGAGATTGGAAGCGCGTAGACTTAAAGCGCCATTTGTTGATATTAAGCAGCCGACGATCAGTTTCGGTATTGATAATGAAATGGAAGAAGACACCACGGTTATAAGTGTCAGTAATTATAGTGTTGCCTTTGATGAGTTGCTCTTAGAAAATGTTAACTTTGAGATAAAATCTACGGATAAAGTAGCCATTATCGGTCCAAACGGTACCGGGAAAACGACTTTACTCCGCGAAATCTTTAACAATAATAATGATTCAATTGAAATAAATGCTGATGTTAAAGTGGCTTATTTATCTCAGATTCAAGGCGAAATGCTAAAGGATTCTAATACAATACTAGAAGAATTCATCGATGCTGGGTTTAAAACTTATGATGAGATTAGATCTTATATTTCCAACTATGGCTTTGAAGGAGAAATCGTTAATCAAAAGATAGAGTCTTTATCTGGTGGAGAAAGAAATATGCTTCAATTGGCTAAAGTTTCTGCCAGTAAAGCAAACGTATTGCTTCTTGATGAACCGACGAGCCATTTAGACACCTATACACAAATAGCACTGGAGAAAGCCATTGAAGATTATAAAGGCGCGATCCTCATGATATCTCATGATTTCTATTCTGTTGTAAATGGTATGGATTATGTATTAATCATCGATGATAAGACGATTAGAAAAATGACTATGAAAAAATTCAAACAGATGATTTATGCTAGGCATTTTGATAAAGGCTATTTGGAAACTGAACAAAATAAAAAATCAATTGAAATGAAAATAGAATTGGCTTTAAAAGATACTAATTTTGAACTTGCAAAAGGTTTAGTTGATGAGCTAGAAGAGCTGATTAAGTTGCTTTAAAATAAAAAGACACTGATGGATAGAATCTCAGTGTCTTTTTATTGTATTGATTTCTTTGTGCAGCGCCTACGCTTGCATCTCGGTTATCCATTCATGAAACATCTTATCTAATAACAATATTTCCGCCTTTTGGCTGATAGCATGGTTCCCAAGCTTTACATCAATGATAAAATCATTGCTCAGCATCTGACGATAACGGGAAATAATATCACTCTCGGGCAGTTCTCCCATTGCCTTCGTTTCAGGTGGGATTACCGGAATTCCGGCTTGCTCTACCAGGTGAAGGTTCTGTTTTATATCTGAGGCAATCTTGCTTAGAATGTTTACACTTCTTGCTGTCTCAATATCCACCATTCCGTCATTCGTGTAGAAATGCTTGTTGACGATAGCCAACGCAATATGCGATATATGGAATGCCAGAATGTCTTTTTGGATTTCATAATGCAAATTGACTGATTCGAATAGTTGGGCAAGTTCTTTCACTCTTTCAGTCGTCCGTCCATTTATTTCACCAAAAATGGTTCCTTGATGTTTTTCGGAACCAAATTGGGCGTATAGAACATCCTCTTTGATGTCTCCACCCGCACCTGGGAATCCTGGGAGTAGTCGGTCTCCCACGATTTCAAGCCAGCTGTCATATCCTATGGTGTTGGTCAAAGTGACAATGGTTTTGCTCTTATTGTTCTTGATTGCAGTTAGGGAAGATTTGGCCTGATCATATCGTACGGGAACAAAGATATAATCATAAATGTCGTCATTCTCAAGCGTGTCTATCGTCTTGACCGATATTTGCTTGACCGTTCCATTGTCGTTGTATGACAGTCCGTTCCTTTTAAGTGCCTCCAGCCTCTTTCCTCGTGCCAGCAAGGTTACGTCCAGTCCGTATTGTGCAAATCGGAGTGCGTATACACTGCCAACCACGCCGGCGCCAAATATCAGAAGTCGATAGGGCTTGGTGTTCAATAGAATCCTTCCTTTCAAATAAATAGTCATAAATGGTTTAAGCAGCACCTGTTAGATAAGATGATAATGCTGCATGCTTGTGATCTCAACCGGCAGAGTTAGTTGAAAGTTGCTTAGGCAACACATTGTTATAATTGATGTTTACCGAGGAGATATTGAAATGGTAAATCAGGAAGATCCGAGGGTGCTGCGCACACGACAATTAATTAAAGAAGCGTTCAGAGATTTGTTACTGAGAAAAAGATTCGATGCCATCACCATCAAGGATATCGCGCAGAAAGCAACCATTAACCGAGCCACTTTTTATGCCCATTTTGAAGATAAATATGCTTTGCTGGACGAAGTCACCGAACAGGCGTTCCATGAGATGATTCCGGAGCAAGTGGCGAATGCACGGGAGTTTACGGATGAAATATGTGACCAGCTAATCTTGCAGACGCACCGATACATCGTGGATTTTTATCAGACATGCAGAATGGATTCCAAGCCAATGGCTACGCTTGTCGATGAGAAAATAAAGAAAATGCTGCTGCAAACCATAGAAAGCATCTTTCTAAAAGGAGCTACGCATCTTGACATGGACAGTCACTCTATTAAAGTCATGGCGGCCATGACAGGTTCGGCGATCTATAGCGCTGCGCATTATTGGTTAAATGTTGAGGACAAAGATCGAACTGATGGGCTTGTAGACATTGTTCGTCCTTATGTCATGAACGGCCTAGGGTTGTATCGCAGTGGTGATAAATAGACATGCAGCTTTTGTGATTTTGGACAAGTGAGTCAAACTATTTATAAATCTTGACGGGGAGATAAGAGATGCCCTTTGCGGCGAGCAGAAATCAGCATAGGGATAGCGATTAACAGGCTGATGATGACAGGTATTATCGAGCCTTCTAGGCCAAATTTGCCTCCAGTGAGAAGGGCCGGGCCCGTAACTTCGACTGTGAAAAGTCCGGAGGAGGGGTGGCCTGAGACGGGGATACCCAAGAGTCCCTCTATTGTATTCCAGAGAAAATGGAGGCTAACGATAAACCAAACATTGCGCCGCCATAGGAATGCTGAACCCAGCAATACGCCAGCTTCAATGGTAATAGAGAGGCCACCCCAAATGGTAGCTCCGGGGTTGCCCAGGTGAGCAATCCCGAAGAAGAGGGAGGTCAGGGTCAATGCGAGCCAGCTTCCACCCATTCTTTCAATAGCTTGAAAGGCAAGTCCCCGAAAGATCAATTCCTCTATGAAGGCAGCGACGAGTTGCGTTGCGATGACAGACCAAACGACAGAGCTGGTGTTAACGTCGGCCCACTCGAATGAATACCCACCGAATAAGACGATGGGGGCTGTTGAAACGATGATAAAGATAAGGCCGACGACAGCACCAAAAATAACTTCCTTTACCGCACGCCGTTGGAGCAGTAGTTCAGGAACCGTTCGCCGCGCCAGGAACCTCATTGTAAGCCAGTAGATAGCCATCGCAACGGCGCTTCCGATAAGTGCTAGCAAGACGGCCCCTAGTGCATTCGCATCTTCTGATAACCTGCTGAATATCACATTGGTGAGGACGATCCCCAGCGCGCCCACGAGCATCCAGATGAGGGGGAATCGGAACAATGCAACAATCGCAGGCGTTCTCCGAGCACTAAGGGCCTCAATGTTGGATGTCTTCCTTTTTCTTATCATAAGTGATCACATCTCTTCCTTTGACAGATTTACGATATAAGCTTCAATATCACAGGCTACAATTCACACTATAGTTGAAAAAAGTCATGCGTTAGCAGTGCCGTTCAGTCATATCGTGGTCATATGACTTTGGCAGAATAAAAGCCGACATCCGTTACGATGTCGGCTTTGAGCTGTGCTATGGCATCTTTTCATTATTCCGTAGGGTGTATTCTTATAGGATCGATAATCATTCCTGTTTCCCTGGCCTTATAGGTAGCTTCTCTTCTTCCTTTTACATTCAATTTCGAATAAATATTAGAGATGTAATTTTTAACCGTACCTTCACTAAGGAATAATGCCTTAGCAATATCCTGATTACGCAGCCCTAACGCCAGTTTATGAAGAACCTCGACCTCACGGGCGCTAAGACCGAATTCGTTGTTTTTCTCCAGTGTTTCAGGCTTCAAGTCGCTTGTATCCATAGCCGGTGGAACCCCATTTTTCAGCATGCTTTTGATCATTTTGTCTGCCATTTCCGGCGAAATGAGCGTGCCTCCTGTATGAACCACCCGTATGCCGGCGATAAGGTTTTTGGGATGGATGGCTTTGAGCAGGTAGCCTTCAGCTCCATGGCTTAACGCTGCCAGAACATACTCGACTTCCTTGTACGAAGTTAGAATAATAATTTTCGTTAACGGGAATCGAAGTTTGATCTTCTCTGTAGCAGCAACGCCGTCCATAATAGGCATATTAATATCCATAAGGATGAGATCGGGCTGGGATGCCGCACAGTGGTTGATAGCTTCCTCACCATTCTTCGCCAATCCCACAATCTCAATATCGTCTTCCATTTCTAGTACGATATTGAGGCTTTCCAGGATCAATTCCTGATCATCAACGATGAGTACTTTAATTTTCATCATACAGCTTATCTCCCTTCAGTGGAATTTCACACCTGACTTCAGCGCCGACGACCGCTAAGGCGGAGATGGAGAAAGTACCTCCCAGCATCTCCATCCGATTCTTCATGTTTGTTAGGCCGAACCCGTACTCTACCTTATCCAAGGGTATTCCATTATTTCGAATGGACACAAGCAAGGCTGATGGGGAAAAGCGGAGACTGAGCTCGATTTCCGTAGCCTTTCCATGCTTGAGGGCATTCGTAAAAGACTCTTGTATCACCCGAATGATCGACTGTCGCACATCGAAACGAAGGATACGTTCTGTTCCTTCCAGCGTGAGACGAATGACCGTTCCGGTATATTCTCGAAAGCTGTCGATGAGTCCATCGGCATGTTTTACTAGACTTATATTCTCTTCCTCCCCCATCTTGTGCACGATGCCCCTCATTTCATCCAAATTCTGTTCCGTTAGTCCTCTTATACGAATCAATTTCTCTTTAGCTAGATCCGGTTTTTTGTCTAGAAGCGCAATAGCAGCATCCAGACTCATAATAAGGGAAATAAATGAGTGTCCTAACGTGTCATGCATCTCCTTGGACATACGATTTCGTTCTTCTAGCAGAGTCATTCGTTCGATCTCTGCCGCATATAGGGTCAACAATTTATTCTGATCATCAATTTCTTTAGCTAATTGATTCTTCTCATGATAGGCTTTGGCGATGAAGTTGACCCATACCCCGATCAATGAGAAGAGAAGGTTATCTGAGCTTGAACCGAGTGCGAGATCCCATGTAACCTCTCCGAATACCATGCTGGTAAAGGGTAGTAATAAGAGCACCGGCATAGCCCAAGTGGTCTTCCTAGTCAATAAGTAACCGATCGTAAGACTCGGAATGAGATAGTCGATACTCCCTAACTGATCCTCCTGCATGAATGATGTAAAATAATAAGATCCGCCTAGCAATAGTTCAAGGAAGATGAACCATTCCTTGTTTTTCCTTAGTTGAGGAAACCAGAATAGGATGGGAATAAAAAAGGCTGCCAAGACCCAAATCATGTTCACGAGCAATCGAGACGAATATTCATTGTCCATTAAAATATGAACGCACAGCAAAACATAATAATAGGACCGGAGCCCAAATATCCCCCAATCCATCATATTAAAAACTTTCTTCATAGGTATCCTTCCTTACTCAGCATAACAAATGGTTTTTCCTTAATTATACATGAAGTAAGGAATCTCAATGGTAATAAAAGGTTTATAAATCTGATATGCTATCCGCCGAGAGGAAGTGCTGAAAAATGGTTAGTGCGTTTCTTAATTTGGGGCTTTCTCTACAACAGAGAAAGCCCTTTTTGTCATGTTGTCTCTTCGTTTAATCTCACTTTCTTCAAAAATCTAACGTTTGTTGACTGCGGTCTCATGTTTTTAGTCTAGAACTAAGCAGGTGATTTTCTATAAAATGACATCAATTAGATAGATAAGCATGTGTAATGAGTCATTTATGGTTGAATGAAAGCGTGTACATGCTGAACGAAAAAAAGTGTAAGGAGTGGCGAACATGGAGATGAAGAGCGGGCGCAAACGCTTGCGAACACGTTGGCGCACACAGGATACCGAACTGACGTTTCTGGCCTTACCAACGACCATCTGGTATATCTTGTTTTGTTTCTTGCCAATGTTCGGCCTTATTCTTGCCTTTAAAGATTTCAAGATCCACGGTGGTTTCCTAAGCAACGTCATCAACAGCGATTGGACCGGCTTCAAAAACTTCGAATTCCTGTTCAAGTCTAACGACGCTTGGGTCGTGATTCGCAATACGCTCGGTTACAATCTGATTTTCATCGTGCTGAGCATTGTGGTCCCCGTCACATTAGCACTGATGATTGGTCAACTGCATAGCGGCAAGGCCGGCAAAATCTATCAAACGTTGATGTTCTTGCCGTATTTCCTCTCATGGGTCGTAGTTTCCGCCATTGTATGGGCGTTTCTAAGCTTTGATAAAGGGATCGCCAATCAATTCCTGGCCGTCCTCGGCAATGACCCGGTGAACTGGTATATGGAGCCGAAATATTGGCCGTACTTCCTGGTCTTCATGAACGTATGGAAGGGACTGGGCTATGGCATGGTAATTTACTTGGCGACCATAACCAGTATCGACAGCACCTACTACGAGGCTGCCGTCATCGACGGCGCGTCCAAGTGGCAGCAAGCGCGATACCTAACGCTGCCTCTTATGAAGCTCGTCATCGTGATGATGTTCATCTTAGCTGTAGGCCGCATCTTCTACACCGATTTCGGCTTGTTCTTCCAAGTACCACGGGATTCCAACTCGTTATTCAATGTAGCGACCACGATTGATGTTCTTGTATATAAGCAGCTAAAGACCGCTACGTTAGGCATGGCATCAGCTTCTGCATTCTTACAATCCGTGATGGGCTGCGTAACCATTCTGATTGCCAACTGGGTCGTTCGTCTCGTAGACCGAGAGAGTGCAATGATGTAAAGGAGGAAGCGGGAAATGTCATCAAAAGGGAATTTTGAGACGGGTCTGGACAAGTTCAACCGGATCCGATCCGGCACGAACGTGGTTTTCCATCTGATTTTTATCGTATTGGCACTGCTTTGCCTTATACCTGTCCTTGTAGTGCTGTCCATATCGCTGACCAGCGAGGATTCTATTCGGGAGAGCGGATATCATCTCTTCCCGACGGTGTTCTCCGGAGATGCTTACTACTATATTGTGCAGCAAGGGGCGATGATCACGAAGGCGCTTGGCATCTCCGTGCTCGTTACCGGCCTCGGTACTGTGCTGGGCGTGATGCTTACAACGTCGATGGGGTACGTCCTTTCCCGGCCGAATTACAAGCTGAAAGGGCTTCTGACCTGGATCGTGTTCATTCCGATGGTGTTCAACGGAGGGTTGGTGTCCAGCTACTATATCAATTCGAATATGCTGGGCTTGAAAGATTCGGTGTGGGCGCTCATTTTGCCGCTGGCCGTCTCCTCCTTTAACGTCATCATTTGTAAAACCTTCTTCCGAAGCACGATTCCAGACGCGCTGATCGAATCCGCCGAGATCGACGGCTCAAGCCAATTGCGCATCTACTTCTCGATCGTACTGCCAATCTCGCTTCCTGTCCTGGCGACCATTGGATTGTTCCTCTGCTTCGCCTATTGGAACGACTGGTTCCAATCCATGCTCTACATCGACAACCAGAGTCTATACTCGCTGCAGGCGCTCTTGAACAGCTTGATGACCAATGTGGATGCCCTGGCGAAAAATGCTTCCAGCATGGGCATTAGTTACGCGGAGCTTGTCGCAACCATGCCCAAGGAATCCGCGCGCATGGCCGTGGCTATTGTCATCGTGGTTCCCGTGGCCGTGGCTTACCCGTTCTTCCAGAAATACTTTATTTCTGGTCTGACGGTAGGCGCCGTGAAAGGTTAAGCCGAAATAAACTCGGATTCGTCCGGTTTATGATATCCACCGCACCATGTAGCCGGTGGGAATGAAGAGGGCTATATCAAAGGGAGGAAATGTAGATGAAAAGGACGAAGAAAAAATGGCTTGCAATGAGCGCCGTAGCGCTCCTGACAACCGCTCTTGCAGGCTGCGGTAACTCGAATTCCAATTCCAATTCCGATTCAAGCACCAACGCGCCTTCGAACACTAACGCCACAGCAAGCACGCAGACGGAAACGAACAAGCCCGTTGATTCGGGCGATGTGCCTACGCTGGTATGGTGGACAATCGGCGGACAGACTCCTGCTAACTTCGACAAAGCAATCGCCGCGATGAACGAATACACGGCGGAGAAGATCGGAGTAAAAGTCGACATTAAGGTAGCAAGCTGGGGTGACTGGGATACGAAGATCAATACCATCGTGAACACCGGCGAACCGTTCGACATCATGTTTACGAACAACTCCAAGTATAGCCAGCAGGTGACCTTGGGTGCGTTTGCCGACCTGACCGACTTGGTGCAAAGCGAATCGCCCGATCTCTACAAGCTTATTCCTCAGAAGGTCTGGGATGGAACGAAGATCGGTGGAAAAATCTACTCCGTGCCGACGTACAAAGACTCGTCTTTAACCCAATACTGGGTATTCGACGATAAGTACGTGCAGAAATACGGCATCGACACGGCTGGCATCAAGACGTTGAAAGACCTCGACAAGCCGTTCCACGATATGAAGGAAGGCGAAGGTAAAAGCTTCTACCCGCTGTCACTCACCCAAGGCGACGGATTTAACGGCTTCTTCAACGGCTACGACGATATGACGCTTGGTCTGCCGCCCATTGGCGTGAAAGTCGACGACGCATCCCGCAAGGTCGTCTCCGTGCTGGAGCAGCCGGACGTCATGGAGGGGCTCAAGCAGCTGCACCAATGGTATCAAGACGGCATCATCAATCCGGACGCACCAACGAAAACGGAAGCGGACAAAGGCCGCCCATTCTTCGCGGCTCAGGCATTCCCGGGTGCAGAAGCGAGCTGGCAGATTACGGAGGGTGTTGAGAAGTACACCATGTTCCAGATCTTTGGCCCGATTTACACGACAAGTACGATCCAAGGCTCCCTGAACGCGATCTCGGCCAACTCGAAATATAAGAATGAGGCACTGAAATATTTGCAGCTGGTCAATACAGATCCGAAGCTGCGTAATATGTTGGCCTTCGGCGAGCTGGGCGTCGACTACGACAACGTGGACGGTGAGAAGGTGATTGAGCGCAAATCGGATACATGGCCGCTTGCCGCTTATACGCAAGGGACGTTCTTCGACCTGGCTGTAACGAAAGGCGCTCCTGTGGATCAATGGGATCAAGTTCGCAAGCTGAACGATCAAGCGACTTCCTCCACGAACTTGGGCTTTGCGCTGGACATCAGCAAGCTGAGCACCGAAGTGGCCAATACGAAAGCGGTATGGGACAAATATCGGTATGAACTGCTGACAGGCGCCTCTGATCCGGAGAGGATGGTACCGAAGATCGTTGCGGAATTGAAGGCCGCTGGCATGGATACGATTATGAAGGCCGCCCAAGAGCAAGTTGATACGTATTTCAAATAAGTTTTGCATGACATCAACATCCAGAAAACCCGAACGGCGATCGCCGTTCGGGTTTTCTGGTACAAAATTATGGATTGCTTTTATGGTTAACAACGTTATATGTTTGAGCAGTGGGGTAGGGCAAAAGCCTATTGCAAAGGAGACGCCGCATGCGTTCATTTATGCAAATTAAGATCTATCGCGGCAAGTTCATTGCATATGCGGTATTTGTAGTCTTCATCGGCCTGGCGCTCGGCGCACTCACCTGCGCGGTACTGCTGGACCAATGGGTGGGAAATTCCAGGAACGAGGCAGCAGGAGCGTTCTCTCGGGTGGAAAACAGCCTCCAGTACGATGCTGACCGCATCGAAGCGTTTATGCAGCGAGTGTATTCCAACAGCGGGCTGGTGTCCGACATTCGCAGTTTTTTGGGCAATAACGCAGAAGGCTATCTGACGAGCAGGCTGCAGGGCAGCCAATATAATCGGCCGCTTGTCTCCTTTCCCGACGATATGAAATCTTTCTTAAGCAACGGGGGTAAGGGAGACATCACGCAAATCAGCCTGCATACCGAACAAGAGGCCAACGTGGTGAGCTTTGACAATAACGGCAATACGAGTTATCTATTCCGTCTGCCAAGCTCCGATGAAACGTTCCGCGAGACGATTCAAAAAGGATTCGTCTATCACAAAAAGCTTTCGGATCCGAACCAGATCTCCCGCCAGCTGGGCGAATTCCGATTTCTGGTCAGCAGTGAGCGGATTTTTAAGACGGGGCAAAATGACCGTCTGGATGAAGCTGCGGCAGTCAGCGATTCCGGAGACGTGTACCTGATCGCCGGTAACGGCCGCAGCTCGGAGAAGCTGATTCGCCGGATCGTGGCGGATGGACGCACGCATGGCTTTCTATCGACGGGGTTTTTGGACCGTGCCTATTTCGTGACGTACCATTCGAGCGAGTTCGATTATCGGTTCGTCAGCACCGTGGATTTGGCCTCGTTAATCCGTCAAAAAGCGAACGTGCTGCTTATCGTGTTTCTCATCGTACTGGCCGCGATGATCTGCGTTCTGCTGCTCATCGTTTACAATCTGCGCGAGGACGCGAACTTCCTGCGGCGGATTATTGTATCCATCGGACGCGTGAAAACGGCAGATTTTACGCCAGTTAACCCTGCCCGCTACCGAAGGAACGAATACGGCATGATCGCCCGGGAATTGGACGATATGATCCGTCAGCTCGACCGGCATATTCGCACTAATTATCTTCTAAAGCTCAAACAGCAAGAGACTGAAATGAAAGCGCTTCAGCACCAGATCAATCCTCACTTTTTGTACAATACGCTTGAGGTAATACGTTCTTCTGCCTTGGTGAACAGCGCCGACCATACATCTGATGCAATCGCCACCCTGGGTGCCCTGTACCGTGATATCGTGAAAAACGAGAATATTATCTCGCTTGGCAGTGAGCTAAACTTGCTTCAAAAATACTTAAAAATTATGGAGTTCAAATATCCGGAGCGATTTTATTATCAGTTTAATGTGGACCCCGCATTAATTCCCTTGCCCACCGTAAAATTCTGGCTGCAGCCGCTGGCGGAAAACTTTTTCATTCACGGCTTTCACCCGGAAAGCGAATTTAACCTGCTCATTGTGACCGGCTGGGAGGAAGAGGCACGCTACGTGCTGGAGATCGTGGACAACGGCAACCGGATTTCCGAAGAGCATTTGGTCGAAATTAGGCAAAAGCTCTCCAGAGGCGACGATGCCCCGGCGGACAGCATTGGTCTGCGTAACGTGTACACCCGGCTGCGCTTTTTCTATGGGAAAGGCTTCTCCATGACGATCGATAATAACGAGGAAGCCGGCGTAAAAATAACCGTAATCCTATCCAAGGAGGCGACTAACGATGTACAAGCTGCTGATCGTGGATGACGAGCCGCAGATTTTGGAAGGAATGAAGCGAACGCTGGACTGGGAGAAATACGGCTTTGGCCACATCGAGACGAGCGAAACGTATGAGGGTGCGATTTCGAAGGCTGTAGAAATTTTACCGGATTTGGCGATCTTCGATGTATGCATCGGCAAGCAGCGGGGTTATGACGCCATCCACAAGCTCAACGAGCTGCGCCTTCCCTCGAAATATATTATTATGAGCGGCTATGGCGAGTTCCAGTATGCGCTGGAGGCGATTCGTTGCGGGGCCAAGGACTACCTGCTCAAACCCGTCGATCGTTCGAAGCTGCAGCAGCTGGTCGAGAAAATTATCGTAGAGGATTTGCACGGTAAGCTGGCAGATTCGGATCACAGTGACCTAGATATAGATCAGGTACTCGGCGTACGTTATGACAGCCTGTCCAAGCTGACCAATCGCATTTTACTGATCGTCAAGGCGGAGTATGCCCAGAACTTGAGCTTGAAATCGGTTGCGGAACGCTTTCGTATGAACGGAACGTACCTCGGGCAGCTATTCCTCAAGGAGACGAAAAAGAAATTCTCGGAATATTTAATGGCTTACCGAATGCTTCGAGCCCAGGAACGCATACAGTCCACGGACGACAAAATTATCAGCATCGCGCTTTCTGTCGGATATCCCAACCTGAACTATTTTTATTCTCATTTCCACGCTTATTTTGGCAAGTCGCCCTCGGATTTGCGGAGAAAGGAATAACGATGACATGCGGGAACATCGGAGTTTGAGACGTCTAATTGCATCCTTCGTCCTCGTCATGATACTGACGCTGCCTTTATCCGGCTGTTTCTCTGCATCCGGCAATAACGAGAATGCCGCGCTGGCGGGCAATACGGTGAATTTGATCTATTACACGATAGGGGATCCAGACAAGGACCTTAAGATGGTTAATGACAAGATCAACGACATTCTGGCCAAAAAAATCGGCGTTACCATCACGTATATCAAAGTCGGCTGGCAAGAGTACGAAGACCGTCTGAATACCCTCGTGTCGGCAGGAACTCCCTTTGACATCGCTTTTGCGCCGGAGTATGCAACCTACGCGCAGCGTGGCGCGTGGCTGAGGCTGAACGACTACCTGTCAAAAGAGGGGAAGGATATGTATGATGCAATCAACCCTATTTTCTGGCAAGGCGTACGGATGGATGACGGCGGTATCTACGGCGTGCCGACCAATAAAGAATTAGCTGTGCGCGACCAGTGGATGTACCCGGATGCGCTAGTGAAGAAGTACCATATTGACATCTCGAAGTACAAAAATTTGGCTTCCCTCGAACCGCTGTTACGGATGATCAAGCAGAAGGAGCCGTCTTATATACCGATGGAGCTCGATAAGGAATCTCAAAACTTCTTCGCCTTGGACGGCTACGAATACGTATCGGAAAAAACGCTTCCGCTAATGCGGAATGTCCTAGATCCCGATTCCCCGGTTGTAAATATCTTCGAAACCGACGAAGCCCGGAAAGTACTTGACCTTCTTAGACACTACTATGTGGAAGGCTATATTAATGAGGACGCAGCTATGCGGGAAACCGAAGGACTGAAGCGGGGCGGTCTGGTATTCTGGAAAGCCGCCGGGGGAGGTCCGCTGGCAGAAAACAGCTGGAGCAAGGATCGCGGTTACAAGCTGGTGGCTTACCCTGTAACCCCTGCGCTCATCACGACGGAATCCATTCGGGGAGGGGTCATGGCCATCAGCGCGGATACGAAGCATCCCGTCGAGTCTATAAAGTTCCTCAATCTGCTGAACACGGATCCCGAGGTGCGCAATCTGTTCAATTTCGGAATCGAGGGTGTGCACTACACCCTGGATAGTAACGGCCAGGTGGTGCCCATTCCGCTCAAGGACAATAACGGCAATCCGATCCCGGACGCGCAGCCAAGCTATGGAGGCGTGCAGTACACCCAGGGCAATTGGTTTATTTTGAAGACCATGGGCGGAGAATACCCGGATCCCTTGGACAAATGGAATCAATTCCGTGCCAGCAACAAGGAGGCGGTTGTATCGAGTACGCTGGGTTTTACCCCGGACTTGTCCCGGATGCCCATTCAGATGCAGAACATCCAGATGGTCTGGGAGAAATACTTTCCCAGCCTGATGACGGGCAGCGTGGATGTAGCTTCGGTGCTGCCGAAGTTTAATCAGGAGCTTCGGCAGGCGGGCATCAACGAGGTGCGTTCGGAGGTGCAAAAGCAGCTTGATGCCTGGAGAGTCGCTCATTCGTCACTTGGAGGAGGAGTACGGGGTTAATTCGTTTCGATGATCTTTCAATTAACGTTATGGATGCCCCAGGTTATAATCCAGTATAAAGAGGGTATTTATGTTAAATACTAACCACCGAATTCTCATTGGAGGTCCTTCTTTATGATCAAAGTGCTAGGTATCATTCTCGCCATTCAAGTCGTCTATGTCTCAGCATATACGTTAAGGATGATATTGACGCTCAAAGGGCAAAAGTATATTGCCGCTGTCATTAGTGTTCTGGAAATTACGATTTACGTTTTGGGACTAAATATGGTACTAAATTACTTGGATCAAATCGTCTATTTGATCGTATATGCGCTCGGATATGCGCTAGGGATTCTTATTGGGTCGTGGATCGAGGAAAAACTCGCACTTGGATACGTCACTTTGAAAGTCATCAGCATTGCACCTAATTCCGGTCTTCCGGTCCTCTTGCGTGAAAAAGGCTTTGGAGTTACCTCCTGGATTGGCACCGGAAAAGATGGGGAAAGACTCGTTATGGAAATTCTATCGAGAAGAAAGTATCAAGACAAAGTCTATAATCTAGTTCTTGAATGCGATCCGAAGGCTTTCGTCATTACGATCGAGCCAAAGAGATTTCACGGTGGATTTTGGACTAAGGTGTTAAAACAATAAAGTCAATATTTGCTGCATGAGCCTATACCATATACTGAAGGCGATGGCCCAAATTCTGGATCATTTTGGGCTATTGCCCAGTTGAAATTGATAAATAAAAGCAAGTGTGTTATATTTGCAACTTAGTTTGTTTAATAAACAAAGAAAGTTTTCGTCTCTCAAAAGCACAAATGGCAGGGGGAGTGTAATGGATTATTTGACGCGGGTATGTTATACAAAAAATTGATTTTTTTGTTTTATTCACAGAAGCATTAAGCGAGTGTAGAAATGTAAGGGCTTTTATTGTGTTTCAAACTAGAGTGGTTTAATGGAAATGAGAAGGTAAATTTACTATTATGGTACAGTTTACATCTTAGAAGGAGTATTCATCATGAGTGATAACACACAAAATATTCAGCAAGAGGAGTATCGCAAGCTCAATCTTGTTGAACGTATTGGCTACGGTTTTGGAGACTTTGCTCAAAATCTTGTTTTTGGTACAGTCGGAGGTTTTCTTGCCCTCTATTTGACGACTGTTAATGCTATTGGCACAGCAACAGCAGGATTTATCTTCCTTTTTGTCCGTATTATCAATGTGATTTGGGATCCAATGGTCGGGACATTTGTCGATAAACGCTCATCAAGAGCAGGCAAATATCGTCCTTGGTTACTTCGTGCAGGTATTCCACTGGTTATCTTGGCTGCGCTGCTGTTTGCGCCTATTCCTGGTGTCCGTGGCTCTGTGCCCTTTATTTTTATCACTTATTTGTTACTTGATTTGGTTTATTCCGTTGTTAATATTCCTTACGGATCGCTAAACGCTTCATTGACCCGTAACCCTGAATCTGTTGACCAAATTACAACGACTCGTATGACGCTTGCAAACATTGCGAATCTTCTTGTTTATACTTTGTTCCCCATGTTTGTTCAAATGGTGGCAACAAAAGACCGTTCACTCAAAGACACCGGTTTCTTCGGACTAAAGCTTAATATGGGGACTTATACGGATCCTTCTGCAGACCATGCTTGGTTTGGCGTCTATGCCATATATATGGTTATTGGTGCCGTTGCGCTTTTCCTTTGCTACAAGCTTACGAAAGAACGCGTTGTCGCTAATGCTGAGCAATCGGCGCAAGTTAAAGTCTCTGATTTCTTTGTTGAATTTAAAAATAATAAGCCATTGGTCATCTTAGGAATCTTCTTCATGTTGGCATTTACCTTTATGTTCTTCATGAATACGGTTAATGGCTTCTTTTATCAATATACCGTCGATCACTCGGACTGGGTGGGTGCTGTGGGGCTGATTGCCTCAATACCGGGTATCGCTTTTACAGTATTCTGGCCAAAACTCAAGAAAACCTTCGGTAAAAAGGGCTTCTTCCATTTCTTCCTCGGTATGTTTGTTGTCGGCGAAATTCTGACTTGGATTTGGAGTCTTGATGGTATGCATGATCAGCTTTGGCTTGCTTATGTTTCAACTTTCATCAAGCAATGGGGATTGACTTCAGCGACTGGTTTCATGTGGGCACTTGTTCCTGAAGTAGTCTCTTACGGCGAACTGAAGTCTGGTAAACGAAATGCTGCTATTATCAACGCTATTATGGGGCTGTTCTTCAAGGTTGGCTTCACGCTTGGTGGTGCCGTTCCACTTTGGTTCCTTGCCGCTTATGGCTTTAATGGAGATGCTGATCACCAAACAGCTAACGCCCTTTCAGGGATTAATATAACGGCTATTTGGATACCCGCTGTTCTAGCTGTTGTTTCTATGATTGTGATGCATATCTATCCACTGTCTGATAAAGACGTTGACAGCATCAATAAGCAACTCGACGCCAAGCGCGCTGAAATGTAGGCAGCAACGAAGCTAATAAAAAGTTCAGTAAAGAGTTTAGAGATGATGTCTCACAGGCATCATCTCTTTTCTTTTTGGTATATCGTTTTTTACAAAGCGCCTGCATCTTTAGCTGTATAGAATGAAGGGAAAATCGGACGATAATTTAATTCATTTCTTATACGGTTCGTATCGAGGATCAGTTCAAAAGGGTTATACTCACTCCGCGAGACTTCTGCCGGATAGTGACCGGAATGCTCATGAAACTGAAACAGCTCGGCAACGGAGATGGGAGCATCATCGGCAACATTATAGACACGGCCATCTACGCCCGGAGTGGAAGCAGCGAGCAGTAAGGCTTGGCTCACATCCGAATGATGCACCATATGGAGTCGTTGGGCCGGATTCCACGTCCTCATGTGAGGGAGAAACTCTGTAATATGGGGATCTCTTTCTCCGTAGACGAATCCGAGACGTATGATTCTCAGTCCCAATCCCTGTTCGGCATGAAGCTGACGCAGAGCGTCCTCAGCAGTGGCTTTGGTTTGAGGGTAAAGAGATCCAGGCTGTAATTCGTCATCTTCACGATGTGGTCTCAATTGACCGCCAGAACCATATACCAGACCGGTGCTGGCGAATACGAACCGAGAAACGCCCGCCTTCATTGTAGCTCTCGCTAAAACAATGGTAGCGTCGATATTCGAGCTTCTTGCGGTTTCCTCATCTACACCACGGAACTGAGCAGCAAGATGTATAACGACATCTATATTTCGAAGTGCTTCTTCAAGTTTTTTGGCTTGCAGCAAATTCCCTTCAACAACCTCGGTACTTTGCAGCAGGGACGACTCTGCCTTCGCAGCATCACGAATTAATACTTTAACTTGATGACCACGTTGCAATAATCGAGGGACCAAGTGACTCCCGACTTTACCTGTAGCCCCGGTGACGAATATATTCATTTCATTTCCTCCTTTGATTTGCAGGTGCTGTACTGCTAGAATAGCGAAATATAAAGTTCATTGCCTTCCTGCGTAAATCATATGATTAGCAGTGTTAGGATAAGGGAGATCCTCTATGAATGAGATCAGTTCGAACCTATCGTTAGGGGAATTTTTACGAGCTCGCCGGCAACGTCTTACTCCCGAGGAAGTGGGACTGCCCTCGTATGGTCGGCGCAGGACACCGGGGCTTAGACGGGAAGAAGTGGCCCAGCTAGCTCATATCGGAACATCATGGTATACCTATTTGGAACAAGGCAAAAGCGTCAATCCATCTGAGGATGTCCTAAATAATATAGCCAGAGCGCTGCAGTTAAATGAAAATGAGCGTGAGCATCTCCATCTTCTAGCGAGACCAATAGCTGAGGAAACGGTAAATAATCAGCAATTAAATGCCAGCTTGGAACAGATGATCGCAGCGCTCGAACCGAATCCTGCATTTATTCTTGATCGATATTGGGATTTGCTGCTGTGGAACAAAGCGGCTGAGTTGGTATTTGAATTACCGGTATTCTCTAAGGAATTACAGAGGCGCCCTAATTGGATGAGGCGCTTTATGATGGAATCCTCGCTTGTAGTGAATAATGTAGACTGGGAAGCCAAAGCACAGGTCATGATTGCCCAGTTTCGTGCGGATTATGCGTACTTCCTTAACGATGTGAGATTTAAGGAGCTAATTGAGGAATTTACGAATATTAGCGATCTGTTCCGCGAGACCTGGCCGCGGCATGATGTTCAGAGTGCAACTGACTGCCATAAACACTGGAAGGACCCTCGTATAGGTGAAATGGAGTTTGAACACGTAACTTTACAGCAACCAAATGACCCCGACCAAAAGATCATGGTCTATATGGCATCCGCGGATACGGCTGCGCGTTTACAAAGATTACTTGGTACCTGAGAGGGAATTGAGATTGAAACCGAGTATAAACAGTAAATATACGATAAGAAGCCCGGCCATGCAGATATGGATACCTGCATGGTCGGGCTTCTTACTGCTTAATTCCTGTTTCGTATTTTTCTCTAATTTTTCATCTACTTGACCATCCCATGCGCAGTGCCGTGACGACGACCTGCGTCCGGTCCTCGCAGCCGAACTTCTGCAGAATCCGGTGGACATGCGACTTCACCGTACCTTCGGTAATAACAAGCTTCTGAGCGATACGGTCGTTGCGCAAGCCGTACGCCATCTCCTGCAAAATCTCCTGCTCGCGCTCCGTCAACGGCTCTAGCAGCGGCTTTGTCTCGGCTTCGGGAATGATGCAACCGGAGGCAACCGCCCGCGAGAGTGCATCGGCCGCCAATACTGTAGCTAGGGTAATAAAATAAAACAAAACCCCTTCCGATGTTTAATCAACTGAGGGGGCGATCTGCCCATTCAGCCCGTTGGGCAAAGGATTTTTGACAGGGAAAATCGACAAAAACACGGTTTTCGACAGTGCTGACAACCGGACTGCCTCCCCTCGTTTCAACATGGAGAATCGGGAAGCCAATCAGGTTCTAGTAGACCTTATAAGTCGAATGGCTGCGGAGAAAAATGCATCACCCGCACAAGTTGCACTGGCATGGGTGCTTGCGCAGAAGCCATGGATAGTCCCGATTCCCGGTACAAGAAAGCTGGAGCGACTGGAAGAGAATATTGGAGCTGCCGAAGTTAAGCTTTCCCCTGAGGAATTAAGTAGTTTAGACAGTGCATTGTCAAAAATCAAAATTTCCGGTGACCGTTATCCAACAGTGATTTCTAACAAATTAGGCAAATAAGAAAAGTAATGAAAAAGCCGTCCTTCAGAGGACGGCTTTAAATATTTGTGTGCTTTTTGACATAAATTTTTATAATACAACAACTATCGACTAAATCATCTGTTTTTTCAGTATAGTAAATCTACTTTAAAAATATGTATACTAGAGGAAACTCAATTATTGCATAAAATATGCCAGTATTATATTAAGCTGCGACGCGCAACAGCATGCAGCAGATCGGGGATAGCAAGGGATGCATGAAAAGGATGGCGTGGCAGCAAAAAAAAGAAATGACACTCATCTGAGTCAACTGGCTTCCGTCGGGCAAATTGCCGCGGGTATCGCTCATGAGGTCAAAAATCCTCTGACAGCCGTTAAAGGCTTTTTGCAGCTTCTAAAAGAAAAAAATGAGCTCAAATACATAGAAATTGCCGAATCGGAGCTCGGCAACGCGATTAATATTTTGCAGAATTTACTTCATGTATCCAAGCCTGATTTAGAGGAAGAGCCTTATGTTTCTATTGATTTGTCAGTAGAGCTGGATGCATTAACTCAGCTGTTTCAGGATCAGATGTACCGGGTTTCCGTTCACAAAACATTGCAGAATCCGGGCAGCTATATTTTTGGGAAAAAGAATCAATTGAAGAAAGTATTTTTTAATTTGCTGAAGAACGCCTTTGAGGCCATTCCTGGAAACGGGTTTATTTATATTGAGCACATGGCAACCGAGAATGAAGTGATGATTTCTATCCAAGATACCGGAGTCGGTATTCCGCAGGAGAAGCTTGGGTTACTAGGCACGCCTTTTTACACGACAAAAGAGAATGGTACCGGGATGGGATTGACCCTCGTATTCTCTGTGATTTATCAGCATAATGGCTCGATTGAAGTGCAAAGCTCGGAGGATGGCGGCACGAAATTCACCATTACTTTTCCTAGGGAAACAAAAAATATTAGATTGAAAGAGGTGGTTTATCTGGAGTTAGAGGCGACAATGAGTATCAAAGAATTTTTTGTTGTGAATCGGAGTAATTTCGAACAACGGTTGTTGTTGGAGGCAGTCAACGTTCGCGATAAAATTGATGAAATTCTTGCCATCGGCAATATTAACTTACTGGATAACGCACACAAGCTGGTACTCTTCATCATCGACGGAAAAGAGCATGAGGCAATCGCCTTTGCCAAACATGAAGGAATCACTTGGGCGAAGCATTCGCTCACCCTCGCATTTAAGCTGGAATGGGTACAAGCGGTAAGGCGTGTCTTGTGGGATTTCCTGTACAATTATGACCGTCTGAACAATCACAACGACAGCAAGGAACATTATTATAGCATGGAGAAGAGCATTAACCAGTTAATGGACCAGTTCCTCAATCAGTTCTTTATCAGCTATTCTTTATTCAAAGACGATCTCATTCGGGCGCAGCGGGAGATGGTTGAGGATCTTTCCGTTCCGATTATTCCATTGACACGGGCGACTTCCATTCTGCCTCTGATTGGTACGATTGATAAGTTCCGGGCCAATACCATTGAGGATAAAGTCATTTCACAAATCGGCAATAATCGGATCGAAACGTTAATCATCGATTTGTCAGGCGTAATGGAAATGAATGACGAGGTTGTAAAACAGTTAATCAGTGTCTTCGATGGGATCAATATGATGGGCTGCCAACCCATTGTTACGGGGCTTAGACCGGAGATCGTGAAAATGATGATTCGGTCGGGTTTATCGTTTGAACAAAAAGCAATAACAAAAGGAACACTTCAGCAAGCGCTAGAGGATCATTTAACAGCGCGGTAACTGTAATTATAGTAAGAGTATTATTCTGATTATTCCATATCTAAACCAAAGGCTGAACCGAGATCATCGGTTCAGCCTTATTTGTTAGCTTTCTGCACGAGAGGCAGGAAAATGTGATCTACAATCTCGATGACCGCCTCATCCGTCAGTGGTGTGTGAGTCGTGAGCACCTCGAGCCGCACCAGGTCAATGGGAAGGGTGACGACGCGTTCGGACAGCTCTCCGAGCTCGACCTCGCCTCGCTTCTCGGCGCTGCGCAAAATGTTCGTCATGGCAATGGAGAGTGGATCCTCTGCTCTTGGCAACAACGTCAGCTTGGCATGAACCTCGTCCCCGTGGAGATCAACCATCAATCCATGAATCGTTTCTGCTCCAATTAGCTGCATCGGCTTAATGATCCGCTCTAGTAAGGTGAGGACGTCTTCTCTTAGACTGCCCGTATCGGGAGCAACAAGAGAAGGCTTAGGCATATGCTTGATTATCGAGGCGATAATCAGCTTTTCCTTGCTTGGCCACCTTCGATAAACGGCAGTCTTATTCGTCTGTGCACGAACGGCAACAGCTTCCATCGTCATCTTTGAATAGCCGATTTCCTGCAGTTCCTCCCACGCAGCCGACAAAATGGCGTTCTCCAGAACATCTCCGCGTCTCCGCGATCCTCCTGCTTGTTGTTTCTCATTATTCGTTTTGCTATCGTGTTGTGATTCCGGCATATCGTGTACCTCTCCCGTTAGTGCCTTAGACTTTCTAAATAGTATATTGCATTTTCGCTAGAATTATAATATTGTATTTCAATAAGGTACGGTACGTACCGTACCCTAAATGACAAAAAGGTGAACAACAATGGCTAAAAGCCAAGCGGAGGCGGTTAAGCCTCCCAAAGAAAAAATCGATCCTGGTATTTTGAAAATTGCACTCATCCTTGTTCTCGGAGCGATTGTTCCCTTGCTCGACTCGACAATGATTAACGTGGCGATTAACACGCTCGCGGTAGACTTACACAGTTCGGTATCGGCAACTCAGTGGGTGATTACGGGTTATGTGCTCACGATGGGGCTGGCGGTTCCGGTATCGGGATGGGCGATTCAGCGGTTTGGCGGGAAGAACGTGTATCTGTTCTCGCTATGGGTGTTTTTCATTTCTTCGCTCTTATGTTCCCTGGCGTGGAACACTGGCAGCTTGATTGGCTTCCGGCTATTACAAGGAGCTGGCGCGGGGCTGTTAGTCCCGACGGTACAGAATGTACTTGTTCAATCGGCGGGAGGACAAGGTCTCGGAAGGCTGATAGCGATTATCAGCATCCCGACGCTTATTGGTCCGATTCTTGGTCCAGTCATCGGCGGATTAATTATGGATAACATGAGCTGGCGCTGGATCTTCTACGTGAACATCCCGATCATGCTGGTTGCGCTTTGGCTGTCTTGGAGGCACTTACCGAAGGGTGAAGCTGCAGCGAATAAGCCGAAATTTGACACGATTGGACTCCTGCTATTATCTCCGGCGTTTGCGAGTCTCATCTACGGTATCTCGCAGATCAGCTCCGCATCGTCAGCAAAAACTCTTGTTCCACTAGCGGCTGGAATAGTCTTAATGGCTGCGTACATCGCGTACGCCTTGCGTTCGAGCAAATCTCCTTTGCTGGATTTACATCTATTCCGGTCTCGACATTTCTTGGCGTCGAACGTGATCTTGTTCTTCACGAGTATGGTGATGAATGGGGCACTTTTGCTACTCCCACTGTATTATGAGCAGGTCCGCGGAGAGAGCGTACTAGCGACGGGGCTTCTCTTGATTCCTCAGGGGGTTGGGATGCTGCTCACGAGGAGTTGGATCGGTGGAATGTCGGATCGGGTCGGTTCCCGAAACATTGTCTTTATTAGCCTGGTGATTACACTGGCGGCATCCATTCCATTTGCCTTCGCGGGTACGGATACAAGCCATATCCTGCTTGGTGCCGCGCAGTTTGTGCGCGGAGCGGCTATGAACGGAATCTTTATTCCGATCATGGTATCTGCGTATGAAGGATTACGGAAGGAACAAATTCCGCATGCAAGTATCTCTACGCGGATCTTCCAGACGATTGGAGGAGCATTTGGCTCGGCCGTCTTGGCGACAGTTATCGGTCATCAACTGAAGCACGGAACGGAAGTAAGTCTTGCTTCGCTTGCTGCTGCCTATCAAGTTGCTTTCTGGTGGTCGGTCGGTTTTGCAGCCGTTTGCTTTCTTCCCATCATGTTCTTATCTAATCGAAGAAAATAGGGAAGAGTGGGAAAGCTAAATAACAAAACAAAGCCACTCCTTCGCTGGAGTGGCTTTGTTTCAAATTTATAATTGTCGTGCCCAGAAACGGCCTTGCGCGATTCCGCTAATAAACGCTTGAATTGTAGAGTTGTTTAAATCGTACACGCCAGCCTCGTCTAATTTTACCCGTGCTTTATCTAAGGCTTGTTGATCGCTAAGAGCCACTGCGAGTGGTTTATAATGCTTAAATGTCGTTTCGATAAATGCTAATGCAGGCACCGGTATGGCGGCTTCGCTGCTAACCAATAGTACCGCATCGAAGAGAGTAGGGTCCACCGTTTCAAAAGTAGCCGTTACTCTCAGCGGGTTTGGCAAGTCATGGAGCTTATCACCAACAATCGTATAATTGACCTTATTTTCCGTTAGAGCGGTCGTCCATTCAGCAAACTGTTCTACATCAGGATCGCCAATCCGAACAATTGCGACCTTCCTTGTATCCGGCATAAGGACAGTATCGGCCATGCTGAGTGCGGGAGATTTTTTGTCTGATTTCACTTCCATGTTCTCCTTGGGAAGAGGAGTTCCGATGTGGTCGGCCACCACTTGCGCCAAGCTGCGATCGATATGATTCAAGAGGGCAATCGCATTTGTTTTAACCAAATCTGATTTGCATTTGCCCAGCTCGAAGCTGAAAGCCTTCTTTACATGCTCTTGTTCGTAAGGAGCTAGACTGTTGTAGAAAAGCTTTGCTTGCGAATAGAAGTCAAGGAAGCTGTCACTCCGACCTCTGATTTTGCGCCCGTCAATCCGCTCTTGATAATGCTCATAACCACCATGTTCAGCGGGGACCGGCGCAGGCTGATTTCCATTCAAACCGTTCCGATGATAGCTTGTTTGTCCCTCATGAATGGTCGTCTGATGCATACCGTCACGTTGATTGTTATGGAACGGGCACACAGGCCGATTGATCGGAATCTGGTGGAAATTAGGGCCGCCTAGTCGCGACAATTGAGTATCGGTATAGGAGAATAACCGCCCTTGCAAGAGGGGATCATTCGAGAAATCAATACCGGGCACGACATGACCAGGGTGAAAGGCTACCTGCTCCGTCTCCGCAAAGAAATTGCTAACATTTTGGTTCAAGGTCATTTTACCGACCCGTTTCACGGGAACTTCCTCTTCCGGCCACAGTTTGGTTGGATCTAAAATATCAAAGTCGAACTTATGCTCATCCTCTTCTGGAATGAGCTGCAGGCCAAGCTCCCACTCGGGATATAGACCTTTCTCAATTGCTTCATATAAATCTTCTCTATGGAAATCTGGATTTTTGCCCGCTATTTGCTGGGCTTCATCCCAAACTAAGGAGTGTATCCCTAAGACGGGCTTCCAGTGAAATTTGACGAAATGGGATCGTCCTGCCGCGTTTATTAAACGGAAGGTATGCACACCAAAGCCTTCCATCATGCGCAAGCTGCGCGGAATAGCGCGATCGCTCATAGCCCACATGACCATGTGGGCAGTCTCCGGATTCTGCCCGACGAAATCCCAGAACGTATCATGGGCGCTGGCACCTTGGGGGATTTCATTATGCGGCTCAGGTTTAACGGCGTGGACAAAATCGGGGAACTTGATGGCATCCTGAATAAAGAAAACAGGCATGTTGTTGCCCACCAAGTCATAGTTACCCTCATCCGTGTAGAACTTAGTTGCAAATCCGCGCACGTCTCGAACGGTATCATTGGATCCCCTTGATCCTTGCACCGTGGAAAAGCGTACGAATACAGGCGTAATTTTGGATGGATCGGTAAGGAAATCCGCCTTGGTGTAGTCTTCTAAGGATTCATAAAGTTGAAAAAATCCATGCGCCCCTACGCCGCGTGCATGAACGATTCGTTCGGGAATGCGCTCATGATCGAAGTGAGTCATCTTCTCGCGAAAATGGAAATCCTCCATAAGAGTGGGTCCGCGTTGTCCCGCCTTCAAAGAAAACTCGTCCTCAGCCATTTTGAGCCCCTGGTTTGTCGTCAAACCATGCTTATCTTCGTTGTTAACCGTGTATCTCTTCAATTGCTCCATCTTCTTATTGTCCATTTGAATCCTCCTAGCGGTATTTATTCACGTAAAAAGTACCTTACGTTCAAATACCCTATTTGCTAGGATTTAATCGTATTGTCGAAGAAAACTTATTTCCCTATACGATGGGTTAATGCCCAGAATAGAAAAGCCAAGGCACTGACAATGGCGCCTAACAAGCAGACACCGTTCCAGCCTGAGTAAGCATAGATACTGGTCGATGCAATTGACCCGGTGGCGCTGCCAATGGAATAGAAAATCATATAACCAGCAGTAAGCCTGCTGCGTGCCTCAGGGCGTAAAGCAAGGATCATACTCTGATTGGTGACATGTACGGCTTGCACCGCCAGATCAAGAAGGACAATGCCGACGATTAATGCAAGGAGCGAATGAGGAGTATAACTTATTGGCAACCATGATATAAGCAGCAGAATTAATGCCACGCCTGTGGTCTTCTGTCCTAAACCCCGATCGGCAAGACGACCTGCTCGCGCTGCTGCTAACGCCCCGGCAACTCCAGCGAGACCAAACGCCCCAATCGCAGTATGTGAAAGAGAAAGCCGTGGAGTGCTGAGAGGCAGCACTAGGGAAGTCCATAATATACTGAACGCTGCAAAAATCATTAGGGCCAGTGTACCACGGATTAGCAGGATTCGTTCTTGTGCGAACAATGTGATCAACGAACGAAGCAGCTGTAAGTAGGATAATGATTCTCTTTTGTGCTCATCATGCGGCAGTACCCGAAACAATACACATGCCATGATTAGCGTTAATCCCGCAGAGACAAGGTAGACAGAACGCCAGCCGGCAAAATCCGTTAATACGCCAGCAAAAGTTCGCGCTAGTAGAATACCAATCACGATTCCACTTGTCACAACACCAACGGCACGTCCTCGTTCGGCTGGGGCAGCCAAGGTTGCCGCGAACGCAACGAGCGTCTGTGTTACTACGGCAAGCAATCCAACCACAGCTATGCCTATGAATAACACCATGCTGGTGGGGGCGGTGCCAACCACTATCAAAGCCAGCACGGATACTAGCAACTGTCCAGCGATCAGCAATCGCCGATTTAATAAATCTCCGAGGGGGACTAGCAGCAGCAGGCCAAGTGCGTAACAAACCTGAGTGATTGTAATAACCATACCGACGGATGAATGAGTAATACCGAACTCGGTTGCAATGGCGTCCAGCAAGGGCTGCGCGTAATAGATGTTGGCGACTGCCAGTCCGCAGGCGATTGCAAATAAAAGGGCAACATTGCGAGACATCAAAGATGCGGGTACAGATTTTGATGCTGTGAGCGTTTTTTGAGCGGGTTCAAGATTCCCCAAGATAACACCTCCCTAAATTTACGTTTACCATGTGAATAATAACGTACTGATCAGTATGAAATACTGCCTGTTAAATATAACTGCAGGAAAAGTTTGCTGTCAATAGACTACTGTAGTGAACGGTTAAAGCTTAATATGATTGACAGCACAATCCTCATCTCATAAAATTATAATATACCGATCGATATGAAAAGAGGGGTTATTATGGCCCGACAACGCGAATTTGATGAGGGAAAGGCATTAGATGCAGCTATGCAGCTATTTTGGGAAAAAGGGTTCGAGGCTACGTCTTTAAGCGACTTGACAGCCAGAATGGGCATTCAGCGTCCAAGCATATACTCCACCTTTGGGGACAAGAAGGGACTATTTGAAGCTGCGTTGCGTAAATATACGAGTTCCCATGCTGCCTATGTTCGCACCAATCTTCAAAACAATTCTTCTGTTAGGGAGGCATTCCGTGCCTTTTTTGAAAATATGCTGGCAAAGGAATATGAGGAATGTCCAAACTGGGGGTGCTTTTGCATCAATTCAATGGTAGAGCTTGCGCCTCATGATGAGAAATTTGAAATTCTCACAAGAGAACATCAGATGTATCTCTCGGTCATATTCCAAGAAACGATTGAACGAGGGATGCGCTCAGGTGAGCTTGATACCGGTATTAACGCAAAGGCTCTAGCGCAAACTCTGGTTATACAGTTAATAGGACTTACTGTTTTCATGAAATCTCGTCCTGAACGAGTATTTGTTGATCATTCAATAAAAGAAATACTTACATTATTAAGATAGAATCACGTGATTGAATTGACTTGTTTGTTCCACATGAAACAATTTTATTTTTTTAAAGCTGGATCGGAGAGAAATTGATGGCAAATACAGATAAGTTTGAAATGATCGCTCATACCTATGACAGTCCTGGAAGAATCCAAATTGCAAAGGTTTCATCAGATGCCATTCGTGAATATGTAGTTGACGCTGGCAGCAAGAATGCTATCGATTTTGGGTGTGGAACGGGTCTTGTGGGATTGAATTTGTTAGACGAGTTTAACTCTGTGCTTTTTCTCGATACATCACCAAACATGATTAATCAAATAGAGCAAAAAATTTCTGATCTGAATATTAAGAATGCAGCTACATTATGCTTTGATTTTGAACAGGATGGTCTGTCGGATATACGCGCCGATTATATATTCATGGCTCAGGTTCTGCTCCACATTCCGGATGTTGAATTCGTATTATCCAGATTATTTGATGTTCTCAATGAAGGTGGACATATAATGATCGTTGATTTTGATAAAAATGAAAATGTCGTTTCGGATATGGTTCATAACGGATTTAATCAAGCCGAACTAGCTGACGTGATGACTCGAATAGGCTACAACAATATTCAATCCAAAACTTTTTATCATGGGAGTAAAATATTCATGGCACAGGATGCCTCGATGTTCATTCTTGATGCTCAAAAGTAAACCCTTAGACGGGAAAAGCCACTCCATTATTCGGAGTGGCTTTTTGTTTTTACACAGGCATCTCTTATGGCGTTCATTAATAATGACGTGGCCTTCCCTAAGAGGTGTTTATCCTTATAAACAATGCCTATTCCCAGGATGGCGTTCAGATCGCTGAGGGGTCTGATGACCGAGTAACCTTCGAGTTCCAGACCGCTGTACATCGGAACAATACCCACACCAAATTCTGCTTTAACCATTTGTTGAATCACATAGAAGCTTCCAACCTCGATGCTGTTGAGAGGGCGCTGCCCAACTGGACAAAGTGTCGTTTCCCAGAGCTCCCTATAGACACAAGTGGGTTCTTTGACCAGGACGGTTAGCCCCGCGAGGTCACTCGCTGCGATGCTGACCTGACCCGCTAAAGGGTGATTCACATGTAACATAACCCCTAATCTTTCCTCGATTAAAGGCTCAAACTCCAGCATAAGATTTGCTGCTGGGGCTGAGCATATGCCAAAGTCCAGCTCGCTGGTTCGAACCCTGTCTATAATCGATTTGCTGCCGCTCACTTCCATCGTTAACTCCACTTTTGGACGAGTCTTATAAAAGTCGGCTATAACGCTCGCCAGTTTCTGGCTTGCAATGGGCTCGATAGCGGCGAAACGAACGGAGCCGTCATCACCCGCCGCGATATCAGATACAGTCTGTCTGATGGAACCGACCGACTTCAGCAGGACCGAGGCCTCACGATGAAGCCACCTTCCGGCTTCGGTCACGATTACACGCTTGCCGTCGCGTACGAATAAAGAAACACCTAGATCAGCTTCGAGGCGCTGAATCTGTAGGGTTACCGTAGAAGGAGCATACTGGAGTTCCTCAGCAGCCTTCTGAAAATGGCCAAGACGTACACAAGCTTCGAAGGTTTTTAAAGCTCGAAGATCCATTGTCATCACCTTTGGTTTGAGATATATGAACAATTTATTCATTTAATTCAATTTTACAAAACTTTCCCTTAAATTTACACTAGGGTCAACAAATTATTTTTGGGAGAAGATGAGGCAATGGGCACGAAATCCGCATTCAACTGGATTACTCTGTGGGCATCACTGTTATTTGTCGTCATTCTTGGCTTTTCCCGGCTCTCCTACGGCATATTCCTGCCAGGAATTCAGAGAGGGATCGGGGGGAGCTACAGTCAGCTGGGCATGTTAGGTACGGTCAACTTTATTGGTTATTTGATCGGAACATTATGTCTTTCGCCGTTGATCTCGTGGTTCCCTAATCAAAAGCATGTCATTAATCGAGTATCGTGTCTCCTGCTTGGTTTGGCCATGATCGGCTCGGCATTTAGTCATCAGTTCATTCAGCTCGGACTATGGCGGTTTGTCATTGGCTTGTTATCGGCCATCGCCACAGTGTTAGTGCTATCCATTGCAATGGATGCCGTTCGACCAGCAGAGAGGGGAGTAGCGTCGGGATTAATATGGCTGGGTGGTTCCGCCGGCATTTTGGTGACGGGTTTATTCGCCCCCTTGACCATAGACCCTTCGCACTTGGATGGTTGGCGGAATGCTTGGATGGCCATGGGCGTGTTTGGTGTAATTGCCGCGATTGGTTTCGACGTTGTCTCAGGGAAGCGGGACAGGAAATTACCTTCGCAGGTGGAACCCGATCCGCAGGAACGCGTGAATGTGTACCGGCTACTGTTAAATCCTAAGAAGCTTTTGTTCTTAATCGGTTCTTATTTTTTCTTCGGATCGGGGTACATCATCTACTTCACCTATTTAATTCCCTTTCTGGTGAGCAAAGGGATTCCATCTCTTTATGCCGGTTTGATCTGGTCGGCTATAGGATTTGCGGGCTTATTTAACGGATGGATCGGAGGGAGGGCCATCGACCGCTGGCCGAGCGGATACACGCTTGCGGCAGGGTTAACCTTAGGGACGATTGGTGTGTTTGGCGTCGCCACCAATCATATGATTTTGACAGCAATAGGCGCTGTTACGATTGGGCTTGTCTCCTTTGTTACCCCTCCGCTGATGACGACCGCACTTCTTCGGCGTCATGTCCCTCATCACGCTTATGCGGCAAGTCTTAGCTTAGCCACCGCCTTTTTTGCTGCAGGGCAGATTATCGGCCCCATCGTTGGAGGCGTTGCGGTTGAAAGGTATGGTTTGCAGACCGGTGTTGCTTCTAGTGCAATCTTTATGGCAATAGCTGCTGTGCTGGCTGGTGTGTATGGACAAAGACAACGACAGCTTAATAGCCAAGGGTTGTCTCAAAGCGGCTAATAAAGTGTATAACAATGACAAAAGCTGTCACCATTAGCGATTAAACTAGGTTCGAAGGAGATTAGAGCTGAGCAAAGGGGAGTGACGACAAGATGATGAATACCGATCATGAAGGCCTGGCAACAAGGAAGTTTTTTTACTCGGAGGATCTTCGGCTTTCTTACCTTGATTTTGACGGCGGAGATAGTGGACGTGTGCTCGTTATGCTGCATGGGTATATGGCTAATGCAAGATCATTCTCGGAGCTGGCCGTACGCTTCAAAGATTGGCGGGTGATTGCGCTGGATCAACGGGGACATGGTTGGAGCGACCATTCTCCTGGGAAGGAGTACGCAAGAGCGGATTACGTGAAGGATATTCTGAATCTGATTCAGTCGGAGCTTGGGGGGCAGCCAGTCACGATTCTTGGACATTCCTTGGGCGGATTAAATGCTTATCAGTTTACGGCTCGTTATCCGGAGCTAGTGAAAGCCGTTATTGTCGAGGATATTGGAGTGGAAATTAACGCCGATTTCTCCTTTGCAGACAAACTTCCTTTCCGGTCGTCCTCTCTAAAGGAGTTGAGAGAATCGCTTGCAAGTGTAGGACTCCGAGCTATCGATTATTTTGCTGAAAGTGTGTTGGAGGATGAATACGGTTGGGGATTCCGAACGGATCTGAAGGGACTGCAAGCATCTGTTCCTCAATCCAACGGGGTGTGGTGGGAGGATTGGCTAGGTTCGAGATGCCCGATCCTGCTAATTCATGGCGGTAAGAGCTTCATTCTTGATACCGAGCAAGCACGACGAATGGAAGAAAGAAGGCCGGGCACTAAGCTTGTCGTGTTCGAACAGTGTGGTCATGGTGTTCATTCCGAGGACTTGAATGGATATCATCACACAGTCAACCATTTTCTAATGGAACTAAAATAAGGGGATGAGAAGATGTATTGTACAGTTGAAGATATAATCGCTGAGTGGAAGCGGGAAGCCGGATTAACCCAGAGAATATTAGATAGCTTGACCGATGAAGCACTCCTGCAGCAGGTTTATCCTGAAGGACGCACGTTGGGAAGAATCGCATGGCATTTCGTTTCGAACATTCCGGATTATTTAAATGAATTTGGAGTCTCGATAGCGAAAGTGCCAAATCAGAGCGAGGTGCCTACCGCAAAGGAAATTGCAGAGGTCTTTAAAGTGGTAAGCTCCCAGGTGACCCATTCTCTTCAAGAACAATGGACAGATGATACGTTGAAGCAAATCCAAAAAGCATTCGGAAGAATGGAGTCGAACGCGACGATCTTTATGGGATTGATCAAGCACATCGTTCACCATCGTGGTCAGGTGACGGTACTGATGCGCCAAGCGGGATTGCCTATACCTGCCGTATACGGTCCCTCCAAGGAGGGGTGGGCGCAATTAGGAGTGACGCCACCGCTATAAGCAAGCAAAGAGAGCGGCTAAGGCCACTCTCTTTGCTTTATCCGGTATCCTATTTCAAGAGTCCTTCATTAATCGCATTCAACAGACGATGTGTCTCATCACAGCTGTACTCCCAGAACATAATGCCTGCAAGCCCCTGGCTCATCACATACTCGCATTTGCAGCGCAGTGATTGCTCGTCTTCATAAGAGATGAAGGTCGATCCGTTGAATAAGAATGGAGCGCAAGCTTCACTGTCCCAGTAGCGGATGTAGTCCTTCTTGTTAATGTATTCAGCGTCCAATTCAGTAAAGGATGGGCCGTATCCACCTGCGCTGCCTGCCATCTGGTGGAGGCCATTATTTCGGTTCGGCACGCTATTCCACTTGCGGGAATAGAAGGCAGCGCCGATAACGATCTTATTCTTCGGTACGCCTGCGCGAACGAACATCCGAACGGAAGCATCCGTGCTGATGCGGAACAGATCGCCAGTTGGCGTATATAGATTGGTATGATGGCCGGTGAGCACCTGAAAGCCGCCGCGCATATCGTAGGTCATCAATTGAACGTAGTCCAAATACTGCTGTACTTTATCCATTTCCGTGCCATCAATGTAGTACTGGTCCGCCCCGGCTGCAATCGTGAGCAAATAATGGCAATCATCTTCAGAGCCTTGGGCATCCAGCGCTTCCCGGATTGCGCAGAGCAGCAGCGTGAAATTTTGTTTGTCAGACGGACTTGAGGCAATTTCCGCTTCTCCGTAACAAGGGTACTCCCAATCCAAATCGATCCCATCAAAAGGAAGTGTGCGAATGACCCGGACTGCCGAGGCAGCCATCTTTTGTCTGCCTTCTTCGGTCGATGCTGCTTCGGAGAAGCCGCCGGCGCTCCAGCCGCCGACGGACAGGAGTACCTTCAGCCCAGGATTTTCGCGCTTAATTGTATGAATCGCATCGATTTGCTTTAGATGCTCCGTAACAATTTCATCCTGCCGAACATGGCCAAACGCCACGTTAATATGCGTGAGCTTCAGCAGATCCTCCCGTGTCATCTCGGGAAGCGCCGAATCGCTCACATAACCTACTTTAAAATATTGTTTTTCCATTGTTGTTTATCCGCTCCGTTCTGTTTCTATTCGTAAGGAATGAGACTAGTCATCACTTGTATGGCTTCTTTCACATTACCGATTCTGTAGCCAGAAGCGGTATAACGAATTTGATTTTGGCGGTCTAGGGCGAGCAGATGTGGGAATCCGGCTTCGGTCGCCGATGCTTGGACGAATGTGTCTGGCAAAGGGCTTGATTCACGAACAAACACGGTATGCAAAGGCAGCTTCGGATATTCGGAAAAGCTGTCGGATGCAGTTCGTTCCATGTTGCTGGTGAGCAGGATAATCGGTACCTTCAGTTGATTGAGCTGCTCAGACAACTCCATCAGCTCACGGAGCAAATGCTTGGTCGGTTCCCGTTCCGGCTCAATCCAGGCGACAATAGCGCCTTCCGTTCCGAGGATCTGCTCTAGCATGGCTGACTCGCCGCCTTGCAGGGTAATCTCCCTGTTGCGGTCGAATACGCCGAGTACCGGAAAAGCCATCGTCGTTTCTCGGAATGTCAGTGTCACTTCCGTTATTGCTCCAGCACGCACAGCAAAATACGAGAGGCGTACGCGCACCGTACCATCCTTCAGACGAATGCCCGTTGTCAACCGGTATTGGCCTGCTTGCACTTCAAATGGCTCATCGTAGATATCCGTCTTGCCGTGAGGATACACTAACGTTTGGTAAACACCGTTCTCTAGACGGGCGAATGTGAAATTCTCTGCATAGGAGGCGACCGGCAGTTCCTGCCCTCCGGCAGTATCTTTGTTCAACCGTAACAGCCCGCGATCTTTAGGTGCTTCACACTCGCTTCCGGAGGATACTTCCACTGTGATCTCGGCGTCGAACCAACTATCCTGCTGTAAATATTGGGCTGTTTGTTCGCTCGGATGCAGACGTGCCGGGATACCTAAGCTGCGGCAGATGGCTACAAACAGAATATCCAGTGATAACGGATCTCCCAGCTTCAGCTTATAAGTTCCTGCAGGATTTCCCCGGCCTATTAGATTCGGCAGATCTGTCCAAACCTCAAAGTTCTCTTGCAAGCTGTGGGCAACCAGCGAAGGATCAGCTTGAAAGGAAGCGACTTCCTCCGCCGTGAATGCAGCTCGTAGCAGCTTTCTATAAGGAACCAGCATCTCATGCAGTACTCGCGGACAAAGCACGTAACGAACAAAATTTTCTTCATCCAGCGTGCCTCGACTCGAGAGTGCACCAATCAAATGATCCTCAAGCACAGGGCGGAATGTATCAATTAAATCCTTACTCGGCAGCGTTTCTAAGAGGCGCAGCGGCCACTCACCAAATGCGCCTGACTGCTCCCGCAAAAAGGCTGCGATCTCACGGCTGTTGCCCCGCGCATTCCGAAGGATGTTCCATACACGATCCGAAGGCAGTCCCGTCTCTTCCGCAAGTGAGGTGGCATCGGACTCGCAGAGGAAAGTTCCCTCATACGAGGTCCGGCATCGAGCTCCTTCCTCTAGACGGCTACTATGCCGCTTAATCTTTGCTTCAGTCAGCGGCTCCAAAGGCTCTCCTTCTCTCTCGGGAGGCGGAACCATATTGAAGTCAACACATCCTGCTGGCTGCTCCGATTCGTTCAGGACAAGCTCCACTAGGTTCAAGTCGTGATCTAATACTGAGATTTTCGTCTCGGCCCATCGACCGTCTTTCACTGCGCGAATGACTAGATCCCCGAGACCTGTCTTAAAGGTGACCTTGCCTTCGCTATTTGTTGGCACAATGGCAATCGGGAATAATTCGGCCATGTTGTACAGTTCGAATCGGACCTCCGCACCTGCAACAGGCGCACTGTGCACATCTTTCACCACAGCCCGAATCATTCCGGTAGGAGCGTAGTTATCGAGCAAGTTGATCTCCGTGTACCATTCGTGGGCAAGGGTAATGTCTTCGGGCCCACGATAATCTGCGAGGATCCTCGTGTTGACCAGCATGGCCCGGCGCGCGGGCGGCGTGAACCAACCCTGGTCGAGACGGGCTTCTGGCTCGCATGCCCCAATATAGTGCCACTGTCCGTCGGCCCACGCTTCCACCCATGCATGATTATCGTCGCAGTGGGCCCAGCGCGGCGTATATACCTGGCGGGCGGGAATGCCAATGCTGCGCAGCGCGGCTACGGCAAGCGTCGACTCTTCGCCGCAGCGTCCACGCGCGTTCCGAATCATGGAGAGCGGCGATAACGTGCGCAGATCGCTGCCTATGTATGTCGCTTTTTCCTGGCACCAGTAATTCGTCTCCAGTATGGCATCAGCCATCGATAGATGTGCCGTACGCTCCGCTAATTCTTGGTATAGGATGCCGCGTGAATCTTCGATATTCTCGGTATTGACCCGGTAGGGCAATACGAAATGCAGGAAGAGATCGTCTGGAATACTCCACGGCATCTTCCTTCGGATGTCCAGCGTCTGCCGCACATGGCTTAAGAATAAGGAACCGTCGTAATCGGCCATGTCGTTAACCGGCATGTAAGCGAATAAGTACTTTAAAGCCCATAGTTCTTCTTCTGTCAGCTCTTCTTGGAAAATACCAAACAGCTCTCGCTGCCGCCCTGCGGCAAGCTGCTGTTTCAAACGAAATTTGCGTTCTATCCGCTCCAAAGCCTCATGATCCAGTGAAAATATTGTCTTTGGTATTGTCATTAGGGTCACTCCCTCCATAACTTCCCGTCTTCACGAATACAGAACACGGATTGCTGGTCCGCGGATGGCACTTTAATCTGGAATAGGCTGCTCGTCGTTTCAATGACGGGCTCAATGCTCCAGCATTCCTCGCCCATCAGAAGCTTGGCATCCCTAGCAAATTCACCATGCGCTTCGAAATAGTTGCGTTCGCGGTAGTAGAGCCGGCGCAGCTCCCATTTGATCTGCTCATCTGCCGGAAGCTCAAACGCCGAAGGCTCGCCATACTCATCTGTAAATACGACGTAACCCCACAGCTCTGGATAATGCATATTGACGAGACCCATCGGTGACCACACCCAATTATCTTCGGGATACGGCTTATCCGTCTCCGGATTGATGACTTTACGGTACTTGCCTTCGTGTACCTCGGCTTGCCACTCGACACGCGAGAAATTGACGCGCCAGAATTCACCGGAAGACGGCGGCCGCCCACCGGCAGCGCATTCCCGTAAGCTGGTCCAAGGCATCGCCACTTCAATGCTCCACATGCGGTTAGCTGCAGAAGGACAATTAAGCTCACCGTCAATATGCACGGCGGTCTTCAGTCCTGCGATATCCCAGCTGTTCACCGGCGGGCCGCCGTCCCGGTAGGGCTTGACCAGCAGCAAATCCCACACTGTATTCAGCGCATTGATTTCAAATTCGTAGTAGTGGTGGCTGTCGCCGTCGGGATCAATGAAGATCTCGAAATCATTATCGTGAAAAATGACCGAATCACGCTCTGTCAGCGTTGCCCAAATCTGATCCTCGATCAGCTCCGCTGCGAAGTAGAAATATTCGTCGTCCCACAGCATTTTGACCCTCGTCTGCTTTGCGGGCTTGGGACGGAGATCGCCCTCGATATCAACAAAATCCCCGGTCCATTCCGCAGCCGCCCAGAACGACTTATCGACGCGGCCGTCCAGCTCAAGCGGCTCCTGCGCTCGTCGGCATAGATAGTGTTCAGGTGCGTAGGCTATTTTTGGCTCCGGCACTCCGCTTCTGTTCATATTCTCATCCTCCGTTGTTGGTTTTACGTTCCTTCGCGCTATGGGCAAAAAAATTAAAAGTTGATATGATTGGTAAATATATTCACGGCGGGACGCACAGGGGGCAGCATGTTTTGATAAAGAACTACTTTAAATCAAAGCTTTTCCTGAAATACATCTGGTCCTATTTGTTTATATTGTTAATCCCTTTAATTCTGATGACCATCTTCATTTACCAAAATGCGGTCAGCAGCCTGCGATCGGAAATCGAGCAATCCCGGTCGAATCAGTTGACTCAGGCTAAGGTTATTGTCGATGGCCGGATCAAGGAACTGAGCGAGATCGCTTCCCGTATCTCCTACGATAACCGGCTTACGCCCTACCGTGTTCACGACCCGATCTACAGCGGCGAAGCGATTCAAGGGCTGGATCAATACAAATCGACCAGCTCAATAATCGGGGAGCTGCTGCTCTATTTCCATCAAGACGAGAAAATATATTCCAGCAAAGGTCTCTACAATTTCGACGTTTTCGCTAAGGTCTTCAGCTTTGGAAACTGGCCGACGGATAAGCTGTTCCTTGACCTGAACACGGTCAAATATCCGACGATGCGGCCAGCCGATACCGTTACGAAATCTTCGAAGATCTCGGACAGTATGCTGGCTTATCTCATTCCCATCACACCGAACAGTCCAACGCCGCATGGCACGGTTATGTATCTCATCCGAGAGTCCGAGCTCACCAGCCTAATTGATTCCATACTCGGGAACTATCAAGGCCTTACTTTTATTCTTGATAACGAAGGCCATATTCTTGTCGATAACCGCCAAGGAGAAGCAATGACCAGTGCGGCAGCGAAATCGCTGATTAACCTGGAACCCGGCATTCACGAGCAGACCATTAACGGCAAGCCGCACTCCGTCGTCTCCGTCAAATCACAAAATAACGGCTGGACATACGTTACAGCGATGCCAAGCGCACAATTCTTCAGCAGTGTGCTGCATGTACGCAGCTTCATCATTCTGTTGTTTTGTATCATCGTCCTTGTTGGAGCGGCTATTGCGCTTGTGCTTGCCAGAATGCAGTACCAGCCGATCTCGATGCTTGTACAATTCGCCGCATCCAAGTCGAATAAGAACCGCCAGCAAGGGGGCGCTGAAGCCCCCGGCAACGAGCTGGACCGAATTCGGTCCACACTGCAGGAATACAGTTCACGGATTGATCTTCAAGAGCCTTTCGCGCGTAATCACTTCTTGTCGATGCTGCTGAAGTACGGCAATGTTCAAAGTCTGACTCCTGAACTGCTGCAGGTGTTTGATCTTCGCTTCGACCGTTCGCACCATTTTGTTGTGGTTATCGGATCGGGCAACAAAGGCGGTTCCCCAAGCGATAGGCAAGAACTGATTAGACTGCTGAACCAGATCGAGTTCCCGGAGCTGAAAGCAGTCGGGTACGGTGTCGAGCTTTCCCAGCTGGATCAGCTGGGGCTTATCTTCAGCTTCGATCTGAACGTTGATCAAGCGGAAACATTCAACCGCGTCCGCGAGATCGTGGAAGCCATGCGAAGCCGTGTGCTTGCCATTATGGACGACATCCCAATGATCGGCATCGGCGTTGGCACCTGCTATGATAGCCCGGATCAGCTGAATCAGTCCTTTATTGAGGCTTGCTCAGCCTTTGAGCTCCGGTCTTCTATCGAGCCGGGCAGCATCACCTATTTCGAGAGGCTCTCCGACGAACCGCAGCATGCGGATTGGATTCCAAATAACACGTTGATGAAGCTTGCACAAAGCTTGAAGCAGGGCAGCTATGATGTTGCCGAGCCCATTATAGAATCGGTGTTTCGGAATCTGCAGACGACGCAAGTTTCCGCTTTGCTTACACGCTGCATTTGCTTCGATCTGTTGAATACAATGTTAAAAACGGCATCCGAGCTGGGTATTCACAGTGCTGCCCAAGATATGGCCCCTGCTGCAATCTACGGCAATTCCCTGGACGAGCTGGAACGCACCTTCCTGACGCTGGCCTCCCGCATCTGCAATCAAGTAGAGCAGAACAACCGGAAGGAAGAACAGACCTTAATGGAGCGTATCGCCGCTTATATCGACGAAAGGTATACGGATCATTCACTGAGTCTCGAATCAGTTGCCTTTACATTTGGCGTTTCACCTTCGCATGTCAGCCGTTCCTTCAAAGAGAAGATCGGGCAGAATTTCATCCAATACATTTGGCAGAAGCGGCTCGAAATGGTGATCCAGCAGCTCAAGACCACAAGCGACCCGCTGAAGGACATCATTCTTCGCGTCGGCTACCAGGATACGCCAAACTTCACACGCAAGTTTAAAAAAGAAACCGGCTATACACCTGGACAATATCGCAAGCTGTTCTCGGAAAACGAACAAGCTCGGCAATTTTCCGAACTTGAAGATGAATAGTACAATAGCCAACCCCCGGTTAAGCGCCGGGAAAGGTTGGCTATTTGCTTTTTAATCATAAATTGTCGTTACTTGTTCCAGCTGTCGTAGGCGCTTTGGTAAAGCTCAACGATCTTGTCGCTGCCCATTTTCTTAAGTTGAGCTACATACTTGTCCCAATTGGAAAGCGGCTCTTGTCCAGTTACGAATTTTGCTTCCATCTGTGTCACGTATGTGCCCAGATCTGCCAGCAGCGCCGTTGCTTCTGTCTGCTGGTCATTCGTCAGATAGACGTACGGGAATGGTGACTTGGCAATTGGCGTCAGCTTCTCCGCATTCTGTTGATCAAGCCAGCTGTCGAATTCGCTCCTCAAGCCTTTGGTCAGCTCAGCCGAGCCCATGCCTGGCGCCGGAATGCCGTAGTTCGGCGTCAGCGTGCCGCGAAGCTCTTCACGGTCTTGGCCAGCCTCTAGCGGCAGCCATTCTTTCTCATGCGTATCCTTGTTCTTGTACTTCCACAGCATGTTCTCCGGACCTTGTGCAAATAATGTAGCGCCATCATAGCCGTATAGGTAGTCGACCCAGCGCATCGACGCTTCCGGCGATGGATTCGAGCTTGTGATGGCAAAGGTACCGTTCGTGGAGAGTCCCGGATGCTTACCGTATACCGGAGATCCAGCTATTTCGCTCTTTACCGGCGTCATGAGTGGATTGTCACCGCTAGGCTCGCCGCCAAGCATGAAGTACGGGAACCAATTGTTAAACAAAGCGACCTGGTTATTTTTGCCTTTTGCTGTCTTCTGATCATCGGTTTGTGAGAAGGTCTCGTGGTCCAGCAACTCTTCTTTCCATAGACGGTTCAGGAACGTCAAGTAGCCTTTATAGCCTTCTTCTTGAGGTGAATAGTGTACTTTGCCTTCCTTGTCGGCATAATACACTTCGTTGTAGATGCCCCAGAAGCCGAGGAAGTACATGCGCAGATCGTCGAGCTTAACGGAAGTGAGCGGGATTTCGTCCTGCTTGCCGTTGCCGTTTGGATCTTCTTCTTTGACCCGTTTTAGATAGCTGTACAGCTCTTCGGTTGTCTTCGGCTCTTCGGCATTCAACGCTTTCAGGAATTTGCCGTTGTACCACATTGGCCCACGGTACCACACGGCGGACAGATCGATGTTTGGCAAGGAATAGATATGGCCGTCAGGTGTTGTGTACGACTTGCGAATGTCGGGATACTCATCAAAAATTTTCTTGATATTTGGTGCATAGCCGCCATCGATATACTTTTCAAGCGGCAGGAGCACGCCCTGTGTTCCATACGTGACTTGTTCAGCGGACGTCAGTTCCGCGGCATAGAAAACATCCGGCAGGTCGCCGCTTGCGAACACGAGGTTCTTCTTTGTTGCAAAGCTGTCGACCGGGGAGTTCTGGTATTCCATATGGATGCCCGTTATTTTCTCCATCTCTTGCATGACCGGCATCTTATTCCAATCGGCAACACCGACGTCTTGCGACATCATCTTGAGCGTGAGCGGCTTGTCCACAATTGGGAAGGCATCTTTACTAATAGCTCCTTTGCTAACGTTCGTGTTTGTCGTACCTGTGTTACCATCGTTTGAATTTGCGCCGCAGGCCTGAAGCAGTGCTGCGGATGTTGTTAGACTAAGGAGGATCAATGATGCCTTACGAATCTTATTCATGACAACAACTCCCTTTATAGTTTGGGTGCACCTATGGTAAGTCGGAATCAGCCTTTGACTGAACCGATCATAACACCTTGAACGAAATAGCGCTGTAAGAAAGGATAAATCGCAATAACCGGAACCGTCGCTACAATGATGACGGCGTATTTGACGAGCGCGGCAATCTCCGCTTTACTGTTAAGCGCCGAAGCCGAGGCGATGTCCATCGCTCCCCCGCCCTGTGCCGAGGCCTCCTGCAAGACAAGAATTTGACGCAATACCAGCTGCAGCGGATATTTTGCCGCGTCGTTTAAATAAATGAGTGCCGAGAAGTAGCTGTTCCAGTTGCCAACCCCATAGAATAGAGCCATAACCGCAATAATTGGCATCGATAACGGCAGGATAATCTTCATAAACAGCCGCAGGTTGGTGCAGCCATCGATCTGTGCAGCCTCCTGCAGCTCCCTCGGAAGCGAACTTTGAAAGAAGGTACGGGCGACGATAATATTCCAGATGGAAGCAGCCGACGGAAGGACAATCGCCCAGATGGTGTTAATCATATGAAGTTTCTTAACGAGCAAGTAAGTCGGTACAAGCCCACCGCCGAAGAACATCGTGACCATGAACAGTCCCATGAAGATATTGCGGCCGACAAAGTCCTTCCGGCTCAGCGCATACGCTGCGGGCAGCGTTATCGCCAGATTAATGGCCGTACCAACGATGGTATAGAGAATGGTGTTGCCATATCCGTTCCAAATGTTCGAATTCTCGAACACCCGTTTATAGCCGTCAAACGTAATTTCCATCGGCCACAGCCACATTTCGCCTGATCCAACCAGCTTTGGATTACTGATGGAAGCACTGACCATATAAATGAGCGGATAAAACACGACAAGAAACGCTAGGAATACGAAAATATAATTGAAAACCAGGAATACTTTATCTCTGCCACTCTCATTAATACCTGATAACATACAGAATGCTCCCCCTCTCTACCACAAGCTGTTATCGCTTATACGGCGAACGACCTGATTGACCACAATAAGCAGCACCGCATTGATGACGGAGTTGAACAATCCGATGGCTGTCGAGAAGCTGTACTGAGCGCTCACAAGTCCTGAACGATAAACAAATGTCGAAATCACATCTGACGCGGTCATGTTGAGCGGGTTTTGCAGCAGCAATATTTTCTCAAAGCCGACGCCAAGTAAGCTGCCCATGCTCAATATGAGCAGAATCGTCATAGTTGGCACTAATGTTGGAATGTTGATATGACGGACACGCTGGAACCGTGAAGCACCATCAATGATAGCCGCCTCATGAAGTCCAGGATCAACACCCGACAGTGCAGCCAAATAAATAATGGTGCCCCAGCCCGCACTCTGCCACACATCCGAAAAGACGTACATGGTTTTAAACCAACGTGGATCTGTAAGGAATTCGGGTGAATGGAAACCAAGTCCCTCAATAATATTCGTTACTATGCCTGTAGATGGGGAAAGAAAGGTAATAATCATACCCGCCATAACGACCATCGATATAAAGTGTGGTGCGTAGGTGACCGTTTGGGCTAATTTCTTGAAGTAGCCGTTCCGAATCTCATTAAAGGCGAGCGCCAAAATAATCGGAATCGGAAATCCGACCGCTAAGGAATACAAACTGATGCCGAGCGTGTTCCATATCAGGTCCCAAAAGTAATAGGAATGAAAGAATCGTACAAAATGGTCGAAGCCGACCCACGGGCTCCCCGTAATCCCTTTTGTTGGGATGAAGTTTTTAAAGGCGATTTGAATGCCGTACATCGGTCCGTAACAGAAAATAAGGAAGTAGAGAAGCGCTGGGGCAATAAAGAGGTACAATTCCCAGTTTTTAATGATTCCCTTCCAAGTCTTCGTGCGCTTTGTTGTTTGTTTTGTAGTTAACGCCGAATCCCTGGGAAGGATCGTTCTTGTATGCTGCATAGAACCACTCCTTTCACAACTCATTCTGATTTCGGGATCATTCACCAGCTGTCGCTGCTTGCGACACACTAGCTTGTTAACGCTTACACATTTACGATAGCTGAGATGTTAAACTTTCGTAAATATGTCGTTTTAGGCATGTCCGGAAGGCGCATAACAGCAGGCCTGCGGGCATTTGACAAGAGGTGATGACAAGCAGACAATGTGTTGTTTTTGACCCCTAAAAGACACCATTTGTGAGGCTTAACAAATTTGACCAATGGTTGTAAAAGCAAAAAAATGCCGCTCTATTTGCAGGAGCGGCATTTTCTTTAACCTTATCTATTCCACTTCAATCTCTTTTACCGTTTCACCATCAATGAGTACAGGCTGGTAGTAGGTGCTTGTGGGCAGGTCTTTTTTGCCTTGCAGATTCTTGATAATCCAGTCTGCTGCGTCACGGCCCATTTGTTCTTGGGGATGGGTCAGCGTTGTGAGTTTGATATTGGCGTTCTTGGCGATATAGGAATTGTCCTGGCCAATGATGGATAACTCGTCTGGAATGGAGATGCCCAGTTTTCTACAGACATGTACAACTTCGAGACCTACCTCGTCGTTATAGCATACAAGGGCGGTCAAATCATCCCGATTGTCGTTCAGATAACCCTCGAGGTTAGCGGACAGATCCGGCTTCGTAGCCGTATCAAATGAAAGGACATGCTCTTGCTGAAACCGCAATTTGGCTTCCCCAAGTGCTTTAATAAATCCTTTCATTCTAAACTTCCCTTGCAAATCATCCATTTTCGCAATAATGCCGATCTGAGTATGTCCTTTGGCAATGAGCTCCCGGGTTGCGAGATAGCTGGACTGCACATCATCCAGACAGAAGAAAGGAACCTCGAGCTCTTCATAATAGGCATTAATCATCGTGAGCGGGACTTCCTGCTCCTTAAAAGACAGGTAATAAGCAATATTGGGGTTATAAACATTGCTTCTCGTAGGTTCGATAATCAGCCCATCCACGCCGTAGGACAGCATCATTTCGAGCGCCTTTTTTTCCTGAGAAATATCGTTATTCGTACTGGCCAGCAGCAAAGAATAATTATCTTCATTTAATCGGCTTTCAATGCCGCGGATAATGGAAGGAAAGATGTAATCCGAAATATAGGTCGTGATGACACCAATCGTTTTATTTGTGGTTTTCCCACCCGCTTTGGACCGATATTGGGTACTGACGTACGTGCCGGATCCTTTCTCGCTTCTTAGGAATCCCTCATTTGATAACTCCAGAATCGCTTTTCTAACCGTCTGCCGGCTAACGTTGTAATCTTCCTGCAAAGCAAGCTCCGAAGGGATTTTCTCGCCGGATTTGTATGTTCCCGAGAGTATATAACTTTTAAGATCATCAATGATGACCTGATACTTTGGCTTCATGTAATCCACTACTTTCGTAAAGTTGTACGTACACATTCTAGCATACATTGCTTGGAATGCAAATGCAGTCCTATTTGCTTATCTTTTCAATGGTACAAGTTACGTGTGGACGCAATAATGATGACAAAAAAGGATGCTTTTGCAACCCATGTAGGTATAACTATTAGACTATATTGACAAATGTACGTACAGAAAATATACTAGGGCTGTCAGTATGAGAAAGCGCCTTCTTTCGATTGGATTGAGGCTTTTATAGGATTAGAAATTGTTGGGGTTTAACGGAGAGGGGAGATAGGTTAACTATGAGTCTGAAGGAAGCAATTATTAATGGCGAGACTTCACTAGGTATCGAATTCGGCTCTACACGGATCAAAGCGGTACTGATCGATCGTCGTTTTGAGACCATCGCTTCAGGAAGCTATGAGTGGGAGAATTTGCTCAAGGACGGCTATTGGACGTATAACCAGGGGGACATCCTTGTTGGTCTCCAAGCCGCTTATGGTGAATTGAAGCAGGAAGTGGAACGGAATTACGGAGTTACGCTCCGTACAGTCGGTTCAATCGGATTTTCCGCTATGATGCATGGTTACATGGCATTCGACAGCAATGGCGAGCTGCTAGTACCATTCCGGACTTGGCGTAATGCCACAACAGGTGCGGCAGCTAAGGAACTAACGGAATTGTTCCAATTTAATATCCCTGAGCGTTGGAGCATCGCACATTTGTATCAAGCGATCTTAAACGAAGAGGAGCATCTGCCTCGCGTGGATTATGTAACGACGCTGGCGGGCTATATCCACTGGCTGCTCACCGGCAATAAAGCGCTTGGTATTGGCGATGCTTCCGGTATGTTCCCTATTGATGAAGCCACTCATAATTACCATCCAACGATGATCAAGCAATTCGATGATCGAATCGCATCCAAGGGTTATCCGTGGAAGCTTGAGGATCTTCTTCCTAAAGTATGTCTCTCCGGCGAGCAAGCTGGTGAGTTGACGGAGGCTGGCGCCCGCATTCTAGACCCAGCAGGGGATCTGCAGTCTGGCATTCAGCTGTGTCCACCAGAGGGAGATGCCGGTACAGGTATGGTTGCGACGAATAGCGTAAGGAAGCGTACGGGTAATATATCCGTTGGTACTTCTGTGTTTGCCATGATTGTACTTGAGAAGGAATTATCGAAGGTTTATCCGGAAATTGATATGGTCACAACGCCTGACGGTAGTCCAGTTGGCATGGTTCATGCCAACAACTGTTCCAGTGATCTTAACGCCTGGATGGGATTGTTCCGTGAATTCTCCGAAGCGATGGGGTTTGGCGCAGATTCCGGCAAATTGTTCAGTGTACTGCTTGGTAAGGCATTGGAGGCTGATCCGGATGGCGGCGGTTTGCTGAGCTACGGTTATCTCTCGGGCGAGAATATTACAGGAATTGAACAAGGGCGTCCGCTCTTCGTCCGCTCACCTGAAAGCAACTTCACACTGGCTAATTTCATGCGAACGCACTTATTCACAGCCTTTGGAGCGTTGAAGCTGGGTATGGATATTTTGACTGAAAATGAAGATGTAGCTATCGACAGCATTTTGGCTCATGGCGGCCTATTCAAGACTCCTGTCGTTGGACAAAAAATCTTAGCTGGCGCGCTGAACGTACCGATCTCGGTTATGTCCACGGCTGGTGAAGGCGGAGCATGGGGCATGGCGCTTCTGGCTTCTTACCTTATCAACAAGGATCAAGAAGAGGGCTTGGACGACTTCCTCGAGCAGAAGGTCTTTAAAGATGTTGAAGGACAAGAGATTGCTCCGGATGCAGCTGATGTAAGAGGGTTCGAGGCCTTCATCAAACGATATCAAGCAGGGCTTGCGATTGAACAAGCTGCTGTAGAACATCTGCTGGAGAATGGGAGGGACTAACGTTGTTAGAACAACTGAAAGAAGAGGTATATGAAGCGAATCTGGAGCTGCCGAAGCACGGACTTGTAAAATTCACTTGGGGCAATGCGAGCGCTGTTGATCGGGATAGCGGCCTGTTCGTTATCAAACCAAGCGGAGTCAGCTATGACAAGATGAAACCAAGCGACATGGTCGTTGTGGATTTTGACGGTAATGTAGTTGAGGGAGAGATGAGACCCTCTTCGGATACCGCTACTCACGCTGTATTGTACAAACATTATCCGCAAATCGGCGGCATTGTACACACTCACTCTACTTGGGCTACGATCTGGGCGCAAGCGGGACTAGACGTACCTGTTATGGGAACCACACATGCGGACACCTTCTATGGCTCCGTGCCTTGTGCACGTTTCTTGAACCAAGAGGAGATTGACCGGGGCTACGAAGCGGAGACGGGTCATGTCATTATCGAAACGTTCGAGCAGCGCGGCTTGGATGTTATGGCCATTCCGGCTGTCCTGCTTTCAGGACATGCACCTTTCACTTGGGGGAAAGACGCGAAATCGGCAGTCGTGAACAGCGTTGTGCTGGAGGAAGTCTGCAAGATGAATCTGTACGCACGTCAATTGAACCATTTTGCTAAAGAACTGCCGCAAGGCATTCTAGATAAGCACTATCTTCGGAAACACGGCAAAGACGCCTATTACGGGCAGAAATAATAGATTTTACACCTTACTAAATTGAGAAAAGAGGATGATTAAGATGGCAGAAAAACAATTTTGGTTCGTTGTAGGTTCGCAGCATTTGTACGGTGAAGTAGCACTGGCAGAAGTAAAAGCTCACGCACAGACAATGACTGATGCATTGAATAACAGCGGTGTGCTCCCTTATCCGCTTGTCCTGCAGGACCTGGCAGTAACCGCTGATAAAATTACAAGCATCATGAAAGAAGTTAACTATCGTGATGAGGTAGCGGGTGTTATTACTTGGATGCATACCTTCTCGCCTGCGAAAATGTGGATCCGTGGTACGAAGCTGCTGCAGAAGCCTTTACTTCACCTCGCAACGCAATATAATGAAAGCATTCCTTGGGCAACAATCGACATGGACTTCATGAACTTGAACCAAGCGGCTCACGGCGACCGTGAATACGGATTTATTAATGCCCGCCTGAATAAACAAAATAAAATCGTTGTAGGCTATTGGGAACGTCCGGGCGTTCAGCAGCAAATTGCAGATTGGATGGACGTAGCCGTTGCTTACAACGAAAGCTTCAATATTAAAGTAGCTCGTTTCGGCGACAACATGCGTAATGTTGGTGTAACAGAAGGCGACAAGGTCGAGGCTCAAATCCAGTTCGGATGGACTGTCGACTATTACGGTATCGGCGACCTCGTACAATACGTGAATGCTGTTACTGAACAAGAGATCGATGATCTGATGGGCCAATATGCGGAGCTCTACGATTTCGATTACGGCACGAACAGCAAAGAAGCTTGGGAAGCTAGCGTTAGAGTCCAAGCAGGTTATGAAATTGCAATTAAACGTTTCCTTGACGAAAAAAGCTACAATGCCTTTACAACCAACTTCGAAGATTTGCATGGCATGAAGCAGCTTCCGGGTCTTGCTGTGCAGCGCCTGATGGCACAAGGATACGGCTTCGCCGGCGAAGGTGACTGGAAGACAGCTGCGCTTGACCGCTTGATGAAAGTGATGAGCCGCAATCAGAATACGGGCTTTATGGAAGATTACACGTATGAGATGGCAGCTGGTCAAGAAGCGATCCTGCAATCCCACATGCTTGAGGTTGATCCTTCCTTGGCAAGCAACAAACCAAAAATTATCGTTTCCGCACTTGGAATTGGCGATCGTGAAGATCCAGCGCGCCTTGTATTTGACGGAAAAGCTGGTGATGGTGTTGTTGTATCCATGGCGGACTTTGGCACTCATTATAAACTCTTGATCAACGAGGTTTCCGCATTCGAACCTACCGTTCCAGCTCCTAATCTTCCAGTAGCTCGCGTCCTGTGGACAGTGAAGCCGAACTTCCAAGATGGGATCAAAGCTTGGCTCGAGAATGGCGGCGGCCACCATACGGTTGTTTCCTTGAACCTGACAACAGATCAAATCGTGACGTACGCGAAGCTGGTTAATTTGGAATACGTCGTTATTAAATAATTAATCAAAGTGTAGAAACCGTTTCCTTCTAAAATAGGTCTTCCTATTTAGGAAGAAACGGTTTTTTGTTTTTGCTATAATATTTGGTAGATAAGAGGATTAGTTTTTGATGAACGGTGGAATCCTATTTATACGAAATAATAATAGAAAAGAGGAATGGAAATGTCTTATGTTGTTGATTTTAAAAATGTATCCACGGTTGGTTTAGAGTCTTCACCTGTAGCAGATGCGCTTGCTGGTTTACGTGCAAATGAAGCCCGTTATTTTATGAACAAATACAAGCATGAATTTACGGTTGTGCCAGCTAGCGAAAGTCAGGAAGCCCTTGATTACGCGAACAGAGTTTTGAAAGAACGTAATATTGAGTTTGCGGCCAAACCCTTAGAAACATCGCAATTCCAAGTAGAAAATATCAAATTTACGTATGTCTTCTATGAGGATGGGCTTTCTATTAATGTCATGTATACGGTTGATGACCCCAAGAAGCGGGCTGTTGGCTTTAAGCTTTCTGAAGGAATGGAAATTCCAAAGGAGTTAGAAGAGAAGTTCAAGTTTGCTAGGCAGAAGTCTAAGCTGGCTGGAACTATTCGGGGCTCGTTCTTCGTCATTAAAGGAGAATATTAATCTTAAAGAAAAGCCTATTCAAGACTTACGTTTTGGATAGGCTTTTTGGACTTTTCCATCAGGGGGAGGGGTTGCAGAATGAGTGACCAAGACGTGCTGCACATCTTAAACGGTCAAGCGATGTATGAGAAATTTAAAAGTAAAAAGTTTATGGGTACCTATGTCCCCTTTAATGAGGCCATGTGTGTAAATGCGACTACGGCATCTATTTTTGATCAGGCGTTTATTGAAACTAGAGCATCGGGACATCATGAGTCTGTTGAAAATTACCGCAACAAGGTTATAAAGCCCTTAGATGAGCTGTTTCAGAAAAAGTATAACGAAATTGTTCTGTGGTTTGGGGAGGACATGTTTTGTCAGATGAATCTACTAACGATCCTTGCCTATCTTGAGCAGTCTCAGTATAAAGGCAAAGTGGTTTATAATAGCTTTAAAGAGAATGAGTTTAAAATAAGCCCAATAGAGCTTACTTTAGGCAGCTATTATTCCGTCTATGAGGAAGTATTGATTCATCATAAGAAGCCAGCAACTGAACGGTTTCCCTTGATGGATCAGGCAATTAAATTGTTTTTAGAAATGCAGACAGAAGATAATGCCGTTAGAACCTATATTATAGACAATGAACATTTACCTACAACCGAATTGCTTAAGCAATTATTCGAGACTTTCCCAGAAGTAGGATACGGGGATACCCAATATCTAGAGCTGATTGCGAAAATAAAGCAGGTAAAGGGGGATGAAGAAAATGAAATTTAACGCCACGCTTGAGTTGAGCAAAAAAACAGCAACCGGCATTCATGTTCCTGATGAAGTAATTGAGGCTCTTGGAGCAGGCAAGAAGCCGGCTGTTAAAGTAACAATTGGTTCCTACAGCTACCTCAGTACGATAGGGTCAATGGGTGGGAAATACATGCTGCCAGTTAGTCAGGAGCATCGCAGCGGGGCAAACATTCAAGCCGGAGATGAGCTTGAGGTTGAAGTCGAACTGGACACAACACCACGTGAAGTCATTGTGCCAGATGATTTTGCTGAGGTGTTGAATCGCGAAAGCGAGGCACGGCAGTTTTTCGAAAGCTTATCTTACAGCAACAAACGCCGGTTTGTATTGAATATTGAGGGTGCTAAAAGCATTGAAACCAGACAGCGTCGTATTGAAAAATCCGTCGAGTTGCTTCGCGAAGGTAAGCTTCAATAATAAAATGTGAAAAGGCGGGATACGTTGAATAACGAACTGATTTTAGCTGCTGAACGGGGAGACCTGAAGAAGCTTGAGGAGTTAATCAAAGCCGGGGCAAATCTTAATGCACAGGATCATAAGGGGAGAACGGCCATGTTAGCTGCAACCCATTCGAACAAGCCGAAGATCGTGAAAATATTGATAGATGCAGGTGCGGATATGAACTTGCAGGATTACATACATGATAATCCATTTCTTTATGCAGGGGCTCAAGGCCGTCTAGAAATTCTTAAGCTCCTTATTGAAGCTAGGGCGGATACAACGATAACGAACCGTTATGGCGGGAATGCGCTCATTCCTGCAGCTGAGAAAGGGCATGTTGAGAATGTGAGAGCCTTGCTCTCAACCACCAATGTGAACATCAACCATATCAATAACTTAGGGTGGACCGCTCTGCTTGAGGTCGCTATCCTTGGCAATGGTGGTTCCAAGCATCAACAAATCGCTCAGCTGCTTATCGAGTATGGAGCAGACGTAAATATTGCCGATCGAGACGGAGTAACTTCACTGCAGCATGCCAGAAGGAATGGATTTAAGGAAATTGAGCGTATGCTGTTAAGTGCAGGGGCAGCTTTTTAAAAATACAGATATATGCTAGGAGAGCATTAGAGGGAGATTCCGAATGAATAACAACAATGACAACCACTTCATGTTAAGCGAAGATGTATCTTATGAAACAACGATGTTTGGTGTACTGGGGATGCGTATTACGGAATGTACGGGGGAGCGCGTTGTTGCTACCATGCCCGTTGGTCCGGCTACCCGGCAATATTTTGGCGTCCTGCACGGCGGGGCATCGGTAGCTCTTGCCGAAACGGCGGCGAGCGTGGGCACGTACAATCTGATCGATAAAGAGAACCAGCTGGCCGTAGGGATGGAGATCAACGCCAACCATATTCGCTCCAAGCGAGACGGCATTGTCACCGCCGTTGCGACACCTTTGCACAAAGGAAGAACAACGATGGTCTGGGATATTAAAATTACCGACGAGGAAGATCGGTTAATCTGCATCTCCCGCTGTACAGTAGGGATTGTCCCGAAAGTCCGGGAGAGCAGATAGGTTAGCCGGCCTGAAGCAATTTACTCCATAACAAGCCCGCCGGTTACTGGCGTGTAGGTTCCTGTCAAGAACCGCGCGCCGTCTCCGGCGAGGAAAGAAATAACGCCTGCGACATCTTCCGGTTCGGCGATCCGGCCAAGCGGCGTGAAGCTGCCTATGACGCGGCTTTCCTCTTCGGAGATCATAAAGGGCTCAACAGATCTAACGAAGCAGGGAGCAACGACATTAGCCGTGATTCCGCAAGGGCCAAATTCTTGCGCAATATATTTCGCGAACGTATCAAGTCCACCCTTCGCCGTACCATATGCGATTTGTTGAGGGGAAGGATCCTTGCCTTCCGTGCTGGACAGATAGATGATTCTGCCGAATTGCTGTGCTGTCATGACGGGAATAACAGCCTTTGTTGGCTCAAACGCTGCCTGTAATTCATCGGTCAGCTGCCGCTCGAATGCTTCCCATGATTGCTCCGCAAAAGCTGCAGCCTCAGCACGCTGACTTGCCGTGCATACAAGAATATCGATACGTCCATATGCTTGATTCACGGCTTCTACGAGCCGCTCCATTTGCTTCTTATTACGAGCATCCGCCGGAATCGACACCGCTTCGCCGCCATCGGCAACAATCTCGGACGCGACGGCTTCTGCGGACCATTCATTGTCCAAGCCGCTCACAACAACCCTTGCTCCTTGTCTAGCAAGCTGTTTGCAGGTTGCCTTCCCAATCCTATTGGTACCCCCGGTAACAACTACGACTTTCCCCTGTAAGGACATCATGTTCCAACCTCCTACCCTGAGCTTATTCTTTATCCAGCCCATCATATTGACTTGCAATATCGAGTGCCAGCTGCCTTACTTTTGCGGCAACGGAAGCGGGCTCAAGTACAATGACATCGGTCATATAATGGAGTGCCGAGCGAATCAGCCATTGTTCACTAGAGTAAGTCATTCGCACAATAATCTGACCGTCCGGCAGCCGTTCAATATTTTTTTCATCAAAATGGTCCATTACAGACATAGCAGCAGAGGCTTTGAACCGAAGGACAGCGGGAATCCCCTCATTCGATTCATTCTTGGCGGGTGTCTTCCATCTCTCATTCAGCTGCGCTAGCGACTCCTCTCGACGAACGAAGGTGCCGGCTTGTATGCCCAGTTCCCGAATACGGGTCAGCTTGAAAATGCGATAATCGTCACGCAAGCGGCAATAGCCGTGAAGGTACCACGCATAATTTTTGAGCACAAGCGCCATAGGCTCCACCTCGCGCTCTTGCTCGCCGCCGCTTCTGCTCGTGTATGTGAACCGGATGAGCTTCCGGTCATTCACGGCCTGGCGAAGCGAATGATAACGGCTTTGATCCTCATCGCTATTCTTCCAAGGGGAAAAATCGATATGAATACGGTCGCCTTCTCCAGTCCGGCCTTGTTCGGCTTGTGCCACCATGGCGCCAACTTTATTGAGAAGGAGATCCATATTCGAGCGGTCATAAGCCTTCGTGGATTCAAGTCCGCGAAGTGCAGTAGAGAGGGCAGTCAGTTCATCGAAGGATAGCAGCTGCCGATCCAGCCTGAAGCTGTCCATAATCTCATAACCGCCCTCCATGCCGGTATAGGAGACGATGGGAATGCCAGCCTGACCAAGCGAATCGAGATCGCGGTAAATCGTGCGCAGTGATACTTCAAGCTGATCTGCCAGCTCTTGCGCTTGCACCCGTTTTCGATTGAGCAGTAATATTGTGATCGTCATCAACCGTTCAAGCTTCATGGTCATCTCTCCTAAGCCGGCAGACTGCAGATAGCCGATCTATAAATTAATGTGCGGTAACTAATTCTTCGCCTTCTTCAACGGGTTCCATTTTATCCTTCGTCATCAGGAATGCCGCAATCAGGGCCAATACAGCAGGGACCAGGCTCCAGGCAAAGGTTGCTCCAATGGAGCTCGACAGCCCAGACGTTATGGTATTGAGAAGCTGAGGATCGACCGTTTGACGAAATGCCGGATTCAGCAGGGCATGAGGGTCACTTAAGTTCAAGTCAGAAGGGAGTGCTGCGTTACCATTGCCAAGCGAATCACTGAGCTTCGAGAGCAGGCTGTGGCTTTGTACAATCCCGAAAATCGTAATGCCAAGCGACATGCCAAGCGAGCGGTTGAAATTTAACGTTGAGCTTGCCGCCCCGCGCTGCGCCGCAGGGAACGTATGAAGCACGGAGGTGCTTAATACCGAGAAGGAAGCGCCAATTCCAAGACCGATCAGAATCATAATTCCCGTAATGGAAAGTCTAGAAGATTCTACCGTAATTTGCGAAAGAAGGGCAAGACCTGCCAGCAGGATCGCCAGCGTCCCGATCATAATGGTCCGGTATTGCAGCTTTGTCATCAGAAACCCGCCAAGCGTCGCGGTAACAACTGAACCCATCATCATGGGCAATAAGGTCAAGCCGGAATTAGAGGCAGATCCACCGATTACGCCTTGAACATAGATCGGGATAAAAATCGCAGCCGTCATGTACGCCGCGCCGCTGAGCATGGCGACCAGATTGCTTGTCGTGTACAGTCTGCTGCGGAACAAGCGGAACGAGATGATTGGTTCAGCAGCTTTTCTCTCGACCAATACAAGCAAGAAGGTAAGGATGGCAAATCCGGCAAACAATCCGATAATTTGCGGGGAATCCCAGGCATACGTTTTGCCGCCGAGCTCAAGTCCGAAAATAAAGCAGACGATAGCTCCTACCAGTAGAACAGAGCCTGCCCAGTCGATCTTTTGCCGGGAATGCGCTGCTGATTCCTTATAGAACAGGGTAATCATCAGCAGGGCAATGAAGCCAAGCGGCAGATTGATGTAGAAGATCCACGACCAATTGAGATGGTCGGTGATGTACCCGCCAAGCAGCGGACCAATCACACTCGACAGACCAAATACCGCGCCAAATGCCCCCATCATTTTGCCGCGATCCTTAGATGGCACGACATCGAACAAAATCGTAAACGCAATGGACACCATCGCCCCGGCTCCAACTCCTTGCACGGCCCGGTAAATACTTAACTCCACGATGGAATGCGCCATTCCGCACAAGGCGGAGCCTATCATAAACACGATAATCCCAAAGATAAAAAATCGCTTGCGCCCATACATATCGGACAGCTTGCCGAAGATAGGCATGCAGGCCATCTCTGCGACCATATACGCGGTGGTGACCCAAACGAATTTGTCGAGTCCTCCCATCTCGCCAACGATTGTACCGATTGCAGTTGATACAACCGTGTTATCCATGGACGCCATTAATATGGCAAGTAATAGTCCTCCAACGATGGCTGCCATTTTATTTTTCATATCTAATCCTTCCTTTCTTTTACCTGAATGAGTTGCTTGAGCGATCATCTGAGATCATCATAAGCTACCCTTGTTGACAACTGTCTGTCAGGGAAGAAAGGCGTTCGGTGATATTTTTAAAAAAATTTCAGGTAACAGAAAAAAGGCAGATGCCGAGTTGTATCGGCAGCCTGCCTTTCATATAACGTGGTCATATCTTATGTTGAAATTGAAAAAGTTATTTTGATCTCCTCTATTACAGAAAACGGCCAACAGCCACAAGTGCCGCTAACAGGATAAAGACAATGTTCACGCCGATCTCCCGGTATTCCTTTCGTGTCAGATGCAGGACTGCGCCTGATAATACAACTGCAGCAAGTGCGGTGGCGGCAATTGGTGTTAGTATAGGTGCAATGTTCAATGCTTGAGGCAGAATGAGCGCAATTGCTCCAACTAACTCTGCTAGCCCGATAAAGATGACAAGCCCTTTTGGTACGTCTTTTACCCATCCCCACGCAGCTTCGGCTTTGTTATACTGAAACGCCTTCAGCCATCCTGAGTAGACAAAAGCAAGAGCTGCAAGCCCTTGTATAATCCATAATGTAATATTCATGAATAGTATCGACCTCCTGATCCTTTTTAACGACCCTCTAAGGTATAATAGACCCAAGCAAACGGATTGAGGAAGTAGGCACTTAATCTAAACAGAGTAAACAAAAAGTAACCTAGAGAAGCCCAAGAGGTGAGAGTTTCATGAAACAATACTGCAAGTTCGAATCGGCACTGGAAATATTGATCGGCAATGGAAGCCCGTTATTCTGCTGCAGCTTATTTCAAACGGCACAATGCGATTCAGCGAGCTGCAAAAAGCGATACCCGATATAAACAAAAAGATGCTTACCCAGCAATTAAGAGAACTGGAGTATAACGATATCGTGCACCGTGAGGTGTATAATCAAGTCCCCCCGAAGGTAGAGTATTCGATTTCGGAATACGGCCAGAGCTTAGGTAAGGTGCTGCAGGTCATGAACGATTGGGGAGAGGCTCATCTGGAGCATATGAATGTATTGTACGGGGTAGATCAGTCAGAAGATCTTCCGGCCAAATGAGGTTATTACACGTTCGGAGATTATAGCCATGATTAGCCGTATTGTAGACTTCAAGGCGGTAGAGACGCAGCAGACGGTGAACTTTAATGATATTACAAGCTCCTGGAATGCGGACGATATTCGGGGCGCAGCATCTGCCGGTATTATCAATGGCCGTGCTGAAGGCGTCTTTGCTCCACAAGAACAGTCGACTAGAGCTGAAGCTTTGAGCATTATACTGCGTGTACTGAATTTGAATCCTGAGATTAAAGCGTTGCTTGACCAGCTTAAAGTCTAAAATGGGCAGTGAATAAACAAAGAAACCATGCTTTTCGCAATAGAGTTAGCACCTCTAATTGCCCAAGCATGGTTTTCTTTTTTATTTGTCGGTTGCATAATAGACCAAAGCGAGTGCTGGCAAAGCGATTCCGATCCACAAGGCTGCATGCCAGCCTCCCGCCGCGTATGCCCACCCGCCAAGCGCAGAGCCGGAGGCACCTCCGGCAAAAAATATCGCCATGAACAAGCCGTTAAGCCGACTTCGGACCTCGGCCCCCAATGAAAAGATTGCTCTCTGGCTTAAAACCAGGTTAGCCGATACCCCCATGTCAAGAACGATGGCTGTAACGACGAGAAGAATCAGAGCGAACGTTGAGCCGCTTGGGGCGGCTAGGGGCAGTGCAATCGAGATAAGGACGAGTCCCAGTGCGATACCGGTAGCGGGACGAATCCATCCGCGGTCTGCCATTCGGCCGGCAACGGGTGCCGCTAGCGCACCGGATACCCCGACTAAGGCAAATAAAGCGACTTCCTGCTGGGAGAAACGGAAGGCCGGACCAGTCAAGTAGAGCGGAACCGTTGTCCAGAACAAACTGAATGTTCCAAATACCCCAGCATGGTAAAGCGCTCTTCGCTGCAGGATTGGCGTCGACTTCAGCAACTCAAGCATTGAGCTGAGCAGAGCTGGATAACGAGTTGAGGTCTGAGGACGCCGGGGCGGAAGCGCCCGCAGCAACACCAAAGCCAAGGCTAGCATAGCGGCCGCGGATAAATAGTAAATAGCTCTCCAGCCCATGTACTCTGCCGCCAAGCTTGATACTGGACGGGCCAGCATAATCCCAAGCAGCAGGCCGCTCATGACGTTACCGACATTGCGGCCTCGAGTCGCGTCCGGAGATAGATGGGCCGCATACGGCACAAGAACCTGGGCCGCTACGGAAACCATTCCGATTAGCATGGAAGCAAGCAAAAATAAAGTAATGTTATGAATACCTCCACCGATTGCCAGAACGATAGCTGCTAATACCAGCAGGATAACTACCAGTTTCCGGTTCTCCACGATATCTCCCAAGGGAACAAGGAATAACAGCCCGATGCCATAACCGATCTGAGCCAGCGTAACGATCAGGCCTGATGCTCCGGAGGAAAGTCCAAGATCCGCGCTGATTGGCCCAATCAAGGGCTGTGCATAATAAAGGTTAGCTACAATCAGGCCGCAGGCAGCGGCGAGAATAAGGATGATTCTCGGCGAAAAAGGCTTGTCGATTGAGGATTGCTTTTCAGTTGTCTCCATCTTACGTCTCCTTTGTGTTTGACGCTTATCGCGCATTTTATTGGAACAATCGTTCCGATATTAACAAAAAAAGTGAAGCCCTCTCTTACAGCATGTTGAGAACGGCCTCGATCATGTCGTCATACAGTTTTCTATCAGGCTGCATCTTGGTAACGATATTGATTCCGTGGTTCAGGTTCAGCAGCAGGATCGCCATTGTTTTTAGATCCTTGTCTGGAGCAATTTCTCCTGTCTGCTGTCCTCTCTTGAGTGCATCGGTAAAGCATTTCTCTAGTCGGTCGAAGCTGTCCCGGATCGCAACTTGCACCAGATCATCCGGGGAATCCATGCCGACAGTAGCATTTGTGATTAAGCAGCCATGGGGCAAAGCTTCATCCAAAGCGGCGGATACATGGCGTTCGAAATATCGGCGGATGCCTTCCTTCGCGGATGGTGAACTCTCCAAGAGGCTTCTTTTGCTCAAGCTCAGGGTCTTATAACGTTCGATTGCTTCCAAGTAGAGTGTTTCTTTGCCTGTGAATGTCTCATATAAGCTTGATCGGCTTAAGCCCATGGCTTGCAGCAGATCCGGAATACTGGTTGCTTCGTAGCCCTTTTCCCAGAACACAAGCATGGCCTTGTGAAGGACTTCCTCCCGGTCGAATTCTTTAATGCGTCCGATGATGAATGCCCCCTTTCGCAAGTACAGCATATCATTTGAGGAACGATCAGTCCAGTATTTTTGTGTCGACTTGCCGACAGGCATTTATCGTTCAATCGCGTAGCGCAACTGTATAACACCACCGCCCAGAGGCTTGCAGTCCAGCAATTGAACATGCTTATATTCGTAGTTGTCTTTGTCGATTAATAGGTTTAACCCTTTGCCTTCTAATACAGGTGCTACATTGAAAATCACTTCGTCGACAAGTCCTTCGCCCAGAAATGAGTTATGAATATCAGCCCCACCACTAATGAGAGCGGTTTGATGGCCTTTTTGCTGAAGGCAGGTCAGGGCCTCTTGAGGTGATCTTACTACCGTTACGCCTGGGATTTCGGAGGCATTCTTTGAAACTACAACGATGTCGACTTCGGCAAAGGGACCTCCACCGCCACTTCCACGCATGGCCTCGAATGTTTTCCTCCCAACAATGAAATTTCCTGCTGCTGCAGCCTGTGCCGCGAAATCATTTAAGGCTTCTTTTGTTGGCGGGTTATTGGCACCAGATTGTGCATAATTGCCGTTAGCAGTTAAAGTTGCCCATAAAATAGTTTTCATCGTAAAATTCCTCCTCATGTTCTGTTTCGTATGGTTCGAATGGATGCCGCAACCCGATCCGGACGATCTTCTTGGACATAATGTGATGCGTCCTCCAGGATCTCGGTTTCGTTCAACGGCAGGACGTTTTGCCATTTGGCCATCTGCCCAAGCGGGAATCCGGCACTGTCTTTTATTCCCCATAAAATTTGTGCAGGCAAATCGGATAGGTTAGACAACCTCGATTCAATATTAGCGAGCCATGCTCGTGCTTTACGGATCTGTCTGGGGAATATCCATGTTGGCTTCCTGGACTTTGGAGTAGGAAACGGATCGGTATAAGCCGATCGCAAGCTATTCGTGACCTTATCGGTCTGGTAGATGCCGTGTGGGACAATGACTTTAGCAAAAAAATTAAGACGTGTCTGAAGCCAGTATCCGATAGGCCAGCCTCCCATTGCTAGAGAGAACAATTTCATTGGTAATATTTCTGCTGGCCAGGCCCAAGTATTCATCACAACGATGCCGCGCAGGTTAGTTCGATGCTGCACCGCATAGTTCAGGCCGATCGGGCCTCCCCAGTCTTGAACGACTAGTATGAAATGCTTAAGATCCAAATGACGGATCAATTCATGAATAGCTTCCGATTGCTCTTGTGGTGTAAAGCCGTAGCCGCTTGGTGCTGTTGACATGCCGAATCCGGGGTAATCTGGAGCGATAAGACGAAACTCATTGCGCAGCTCTTTAATAACGTTTCGATAAAGAAATGACCATGTAGGATTGCCGTGGAGCAGAAGAACCACAGGGCCTTGCCCTTCATCCAGGTAATGAATGTGTCCATCGCGATAAGGCAGCCAATGATCGGTGAATGGATACTCCGCTTGATCTACTTGAAACGGTCTATTCAAAAGGTCTTCCTCCTTCTGAGAGTTACTAACAACATTTCCCTTTCCTGATTCACATCTTAAAGGTTCTATGGTACATTTGAAAAGTAGTTACATTAAAGTGCAATAGTTTCAAAAAATGAACTATGGAGGAAAAATCGATGATGGACCAGTCTTGTCCTGGCACGGTTGAGCCTATTCTGGAGATTTTGGATGGGAAATGGATGCTTCTTCTCTTGTTCGAATTGTTTAACGGGACAAAGCGTTTTGGGGAATTACGCCGCAAGCTGCAGCCTATTAGTCCAAAAACGTTGACTGACCGCTTACGGTTATTAGAGGATAAGGGGATTGTTACTCGTACGATTTATCCGGGTGTGCCACTGCATGTTGAATATGAACTTACCGAGAGTGGGCAAGGCTTGCAACCCATATTTGCGGCTATGTGGGCGTGGACCCAGGAGCATGGGGCAGGCTTGAGGAATGAAACGAACTTAAAGCCGAGTACTGGCAGTTAATAAGCAAGAAACCATGCTTTTCGCAAGAGGGGGTCAGCGCCTCTAACTGCGTTAGCATGGTTTCTTTTTTAATCTTTTTTGTAGAAAAATCTCGATAATAAGATACCGATGAGCCCAAGTCCAATAAATAATATCGCTTTAGCAAGTAAGGATACACTTGGCAAATCCATTAGAATGACCTTCATTAAGGTCAGGAATAACAGGGCAATACCTGTCAGCCTAGCTTGCTTTATTTGCTTTTTCAATCCATATCCAATGACGACAACCGAGTAGGCCACCCATACCGTTGATACTAAAAGATGCTGGGCATTTGTGCTGAAGTCCTTTGTTAGTAGATTGGTTAACTCAGTAAGGAAGACCAGGAAGGCTAAGCCAATGCCGTACCATAGTAGAATTAGGGTGCTTTTTGTGTTTCTGCCCAATTCGAAGTGATAAACCAGTCTAATTAAACCACCTAACGTTCCAAGTAATACGATCCAAATGAGCATTTCAACTGAGAAAATGCTGTCCAGGTTTCCTGTTACCGTATTGATTCCAATCAAGCATCCAAGTACATAGATCAGAATACCGTTCATTTTTTGCAATAAGGACTTCACAACAAATCCAAGCCATAACGCCGCAATACCCTCAAGTAATAAGACGACTGGTAAAACTTCTGATCCGAGGAGATTAGCCAGGCAGAATAATAGGGCATAACTTGCTATTGTAAGAGTGTAGGGCACTTTACCTTTGTGCTCTGCTTTCCTCCAAAACCAAACGGTTAATAAGGCGTATACAACAAACATGATAAGCATGACAACGTTAAATAGCAGGTCTGAATAGGATAATTTAAACCAGAGAGCAGTCAATGCAAAGCTTGGAACAAGCATTCTAAGTTGATGGCTCATGATTGTGGTTTTCGAGAATATGGAGAGAAGCAGTACAATTTGCTGGACAAGTACTCCTATAGCAACAACTCGTTCATTCCCATCCGCAATTAACTGGTAGATCGCTAATGCAACCTGAAGTAATACAAAGGATTGATAGAACAGGGCAGCAAATTTGCTCTTTATCGCGTAAGCCATGAAGCTAATGAATACCACGGATTCGTAAGTAACAAAGAATACGACAGATGGATGATCGCTATCTAGTAAGAATGGAGTCAGCACGCCTGCTGCGCTCGCTAACACAGCGAGAGGCTGGGATTTCAGGCTGTTAGAGAACACGACTCCTGCTATGACAAACAATACATTTAGAATTAAGGCCACGGGTACACTCATTAGTTCATATAAACTATGGGCTGCAAATGTGGTGAGCATACCTATCGCGATGGAGCCCCCTAATAATACTTGTGAGAGCAATGGACGCTTTGCCTTCTGCTGTCTGAATCCCAAGAATATAAAAACCCCGGCAGCCAAATAGCCTGTGACACAGCGCATGGATTCCGTTATGAATCCGCCATCAACAGCTGCTTTAAATCCCCAGATCATCCCAATAAGCAGCACGAACAAAAAGATTCTTGGCAGCCATACCCTTGCAATAAGATGCTCCCAATCGGTTTCTTTTTTGATCTTCTGCTGTTGTGCAGGACGCACTGTTGATTCATGTGGAGTCTTCTTTAAATGATTGGTACGCATTGACGTCGGTGAAGCGGGAAGTCTGCTCTGTTTCAATTCCGTTATTTCTTGTTCGAGCTCCGTAATCCTTGCTTCTAACTTACTTACTCGCTCATCAAGTTCCAACTAAGAAGTCCCCCTTTTTACTGAAAATGTGCAATTATTATACATTACTCATTATAGGAAGTATTTTACTTGTCTGATTCATGGAGCGTCAATGACAAACGACATTATCGCCCAAGTCAGGACCCTCTGTTATAATGGGGTCACAAAGGGGCTGCGTTAATTTTCAAGAAACTGACGGCCAGTTTGCAGGTATAAGCTGCGCAGGTTGTTCAGATGGACTTATACGGAAGGGGCACTCCAATCGGAGTGCCCCTTTTTATGCTATTATGGCAGTAGTTGGCTTTCTGATACGCAAATATTCGATTTTATCTAATAACTAAAGGATGTGTCAGCAATGAAACTAGAAGAGGTTATGCAGGAGCTTGAAGCGCTTGGCAAGGAACGAAGCAAAAAGATGTATCAGTCCAATGGTGCGCATGAACCGCTGTTTGGTGTGGCGACTGGGGCAATGAAGCCTCTCTTCAGAACAATAAAGCTCAACCAGCCATTAGCGGAGGAGCTCTATGCGACAGGAAACTACGATGCGATGTACTTTGCCGGGATAATCGCAGAGCCTAAAGCGATGACGGCGGAGGACTTTGAGCGATGGATCGATGGCGCTTATTTTTATATGCTATCGGACTTTGTGGTCGCTGTAACCTTGTCAGAATCGGATATTGCACAAGAAGTGTCAGATAAATGGATTACAAGTGGTATCGATCTGAAAATGTCAGCAGGCTGGAGCTGTTACTGCTGGCTGCTTGGCAATCGTCCGGATCGTGAGTTCTCGGAAGAGAAGCTTGCCGCTATGCTGGAGCTTGTGAAAAACACGATTCATGATGCCCCTGATCGGACAAAATACTCGATGAACAATTTCATTTATACGGTGGCGGTATCCTATCAGCCGCTTCATGAGAAGGCCGTCGAGACCGCGAATGAAGTAGGTCCGGTAGAAGTGAATCAAGGAACAGCCAAAAGCAAGTTCATTCATGCGGCTGTTAATATTCAAACGGCGGTAGACAAAGGGCGGACTGGCTTCAAACGTAAGCATGTAAGATGCTAAACCCGAAAATAACCCTCAAAAAACTCTTGCACCTTACGCAACGTCATCTTTTATGATTGAGCTATAGCAAGGCAAAACCATTTTGAGGGGGACATCGTCATGACAGCAACGGCAGGCAAAAATGAAGTTATAAACACTCGAGAGTTCGATTATCCAAGAGAGTTCATCTTCAAAGCTTGGACAACACCAGATCAGCTTTCCCGTTGGTGGGGGCCAAAGGGCTTTACCAATACGTTTCATGAATTTGATGTGAGACCGGGAGGCCAATGGCGGTTTGTTATGCATGGACCCAATGGTACAGACTATCCGAACCATAGTGAATTTGAGGAGATCGTACCAGAGGAACGTATCGTCGTTCATCATCTGAATGCTCCTGAATTTCAGGTGACGGCTTCATTTGAAGAGGTTGATGGCCGAACCAGATTGACATTCCGTCAGGTGTTTGTGAACGAGAAATTCGTCGAAGGGGCCAGGACGTTTCTAATGGATGCGAATGAACAGAACTTTGATCGGCTGAGCGACTTGCTTGCTGAATTATATAGTTAAGTTGTAAGGACAAGAGACAACAAAAGAAACCACTCCTTGGTTAGGAGTGGTTTTCTTTATTGTAAGCTCTACAGCAATTTAACCCGCTGAATCTTCACGGCGCAAGCATCAGAAACCCGGATATCAAGCTCTGTGAGCTCGGGAGCGGTGACGGTCAGCTCGGTAATCGCGCCGTTAACGGCTTTCCAGGCTACTTCGATAGATCCGTCCTGCGGCAGAGGAACAATTCCCTTAGCCCAGCTTAAGTCTCCGCTTTGCGGTTCAATAAGGACCTTCGTCCAGCCTGGTGCGGCAGGTCTTACTCCCAGTACGTAAGCACCGAGGAAATAGCCAGGTGCAGCAGACCAGGCGTGGCAATGGCTGCGGGTCAGATCGTTCTCGTTCGCACGGTTCATCGTGGTGTGGCCATACATCTCCCAGCATGTGGTTGCATCGTTATCAAGCATAAATCCGTAGTTCGTTCGGATGTCGTCGAGCATCCACTGCAGGCTGCCATTAGCCATCAATGCTTCGTAATAGAAGAAGGACATAAACGGACTGCCAACCGGTACGAACCCTTCCGGAGTAACGGTTAAGTACGCCTTCAGCAAAGCCTTACGTTCCTCATCCGCAACATCCGCAAGGAGCGCCATCACCTGCGTCTGCATGCTGAAGATGGTCGAGCGGCGGCCTCCTGGATGAATGCAGTCGAGATAAGCGCCGCGCTCATCGCTCCAGAGATGCTGATTAATGGCAGATTTCATTCTAACGGCGATCTCTGCATAAGGTTTCCCCTGTTCCGGAACTCCCGCTAATGCAGCAATAGCAGCAGCATCCTCCAGAACCTTCTTCAACATCACATTCTGATGCGTTACAATTCCGTCATCCGGCTGATCGATTGGCGCCCAGTCCAGCAGATTCCAGCCTTTCATATCCAGCAGATCATCCGAGTTCAGAAGCTTCAGATAATGATCCAGTGTGAATAGGATGGAAGGAAGCGTCTCTGCCGCAAAATCACGCTTGCCTGTGTGCTCCGCATATTCCCGGCAGGCTACAATCCAGAAGAAGGTCCAGTTCGGAATGACACTTGTCCATGCGCTCGGAACCTGGTCACCATAGAGCGGTGTCTGGAACGCAGAGCCCGGCACCAATCGAAGGCAGCGTTCTACGATGTCTGTTCCTCCGAATGCATAGTAATTAACGAGCGCCTCGTTGCGGCTGTCGCCGACCCAGAAGGTCTGCTCATACGCCGGGCAGTCGACGAAAGTATCCTCCATGCAAAGCTTGGTTGTATGCTTCGCAAGGTCCCAAATTCGGCCTAGTCGATCATCCGAGCATTGGAAGCTTCCGATCTCTGGTGCAGGATAGTTACTTTGAATGAGCCGGATATCCCGAATGTGCACCGGACTCTTGGCACCACGTACAGTGACGATCAGATAACGAAGCCCTCTACGGACAGGAGAGGCGTAACGCTGGTAGCCTTCCCTCGTCACATAACGAAGCGTATTGTCCAAGCCAAAGGTATGTTGAATATAGGTATCCTTCCGGTATTCAATACCGTACCAATCAATCGTAACGCCAGCCTCGGCCTCCAGCTCGAATTCGAGGAAGCCGCTCCACTCCTTGCCGAAGTCGATCATAAATTCCGTATCTGCATGATTGAATACAGGAACGATGGCCGTATCCGAGGAGGCAACCGCAATACGCTGAAGCGAAGCGGGAACAGCATAAGCTTCGGTTTCCCGTTTTGCGAATTGCGGCATAAAGGCATCTTGGCTGTTAGCTAGCAGATGCGGAACAGGCTCAATCGGATAGCCGGTTTCGCGCAGTTCATCAATCGTTGTAATGGAGAGCATTCGATCAGCAAACTGATCTCTTGCCGCCTCCCACGCTGCGAACTTGTCATATTGAACAATATAATCGATACACGTATAAGAATAAGTAGGGCCGATACGAACAAATGGGGACATCGTTCCGTCTGCCTTGCTGAACTCCACCTCTAGAGGAGAGACCCACTCGATCTCTTTGTCCGAGTCCACCCCTATACGGTTACTATGACCATGTTCGGGGCCATAAACGGTGTATAACAACACATGCTCACCTGCCGGTAAATGAGCGCGAATGCCAGCAAGAGGTGAATCTCCTTCCATATCCTCAGCGGTATAAACTTGCTCTCCCAGCCTCACAATGCCTAGTCCACCAACGTGGAACATCAGCTTTACCTCGGCTGCTTCTTTTAAGCGCAAAGTTGTCATGAAGGCTCCGCAGAATCGGATATGGTTGGCATTCTCTTCTCCTGGGGTCTTCATCATATGATAAGCATCAATAAATGCGGTAAGCTGATAAGGGACAACTCGATTTAACGAAATGATACGTGTTGGCAGAACAGGCTCTTCCGTCAAATAAGGAATGTCTCTTGGATGCAGACGTACCCACGGTTCCATCCCTGCCGCACCAAGAACTTCTGCTTGCTGCCAATGGGTATCCGAATACTGGGATGAGGTCCAGTCCTCTGAGAGCTGCCTTCCATCGATTCGCTCCGAGAAGGCTAACTGACAAGACATACGCGCTGTGGCTGGATCCTGCCCTGCATGCAGAGAGGTACGCCAGTCGGCTCCTGTCTTGGCGAGCGTAATCTCCCCATTGTCCGAGAGTACATCTAATTGGGCAAGTAATCCTCCCCGTCCTCTCAAATAGACGAAGTTAGAGATGCCATAATGCATGACTTGCACTGCAATCGTATTAACTTCGCCGCGTCGCAGAAGATGTCCCACTTCATGTGCATCATAGAAAATATCCGTGGAAAAGTAACGAACGGGACCTCTGCCTACTCTTGTTCCATTGACGTACAGCTCATAACGAGAGTCTGCCGTAATCCATAAGACGGCTTTCGCCAATGCGTCCAAATCACTCGGACAGGTGAAGGAGGTTCTGAACCAGCGCCATTCGTTACGCGGACTTTCCTCTGAGCCTCCCCAGATCCAGCTTCCTTGCCAGGGTGTTTGCTTTTCGATAATAGACATGATTATCCTCCTATGGCTTAATGTCGATCAGTTAGAAGAAAGCGCTACCAGCCCTTATTATAAATATACTAATCAATTCATAGAGGAAAAAATAGATCGGATCTCATTGTATAATTGTCCAATATTAATGTAATAGACAGTCCCGAATCGTCTGCACGACGAGTTCTGGTTCTGTGAACTGCGGGAAGTGTCCGCTGCCAGCAGCGAGGACCTGTTTGCCTTGTTTGCTGAGCTGTACGAGGTCCAGTTGATTCCTCATTCGAATCGCAAAGGCTTGTTCCGGCATCATCGGGGGTTTACTCGTTCCCGTTAAGACAAAGAGCGGCTTGTCAGGGAAGGGGCCGGCCTGTTCGATCTGCCTTGCTGTCTCTTGTACATATTGAACTTCATTCCACTTTCTTGAAGGGGAGAGGGTATCAAAGCTGCTTAGGAAACGGTTGATGTATCGGATGAAGGCAGGTTGAGTATCATTAATCGCCAGATCATTTGGGTGGCTGGCTTCAAGCAGGACTATACCAGCAATCTGATCAGGGAACAGGCGAGCAAATAAGTTTGCATATAACCCGCCAAGAGAGTGCCCCACAAGAAGATAAGGGGGAGGAAGCTTTACTTCATCGAGCAGCTGTCTTAATGCGGACACAATTGCAGCGCCATCTTGGGGACTAGTTGGCATATCACTTTTTCCAACTCCCAAGCGATTGTAGGCCAGAACGGTTGATTCCTCGGCGAGCTCGTGAAAAATCTTGTGCCAACCTTCAATTGGGCCACTTCCTCCATTAATAAGGATAATGGCTGGTGAACCTGTGCCAGATCGAGCATATTCCAAGGCACCAAGTTTATTTTTGGTAATAGGTTTCATTACTTACCTCCGTCCCTATTGTCGTCTTCTCCTGATACGCAGCAGCATCTCCTTACGTTTCCAGCGAATCATTTGTACTTCACTCGTATTCCGTCTAAACTTGGATTATAAGAAGAGGTGATGCTAATGGCTCGGAAACGGTATAGCAATTTAGACCCATCAGCGACAGTCAAAACCTTTAAAGAAGTACGTCGCTGGCAAAAGGAACGCAAAGGCAAAGTGAAAGATCTAAGCTACCGCATCGGACAAGCTGAGCATAAGCAGCAGGCACTGCTCAGCAGTAACCAAAGTGAGTTGACGATTACCTGGATCGGCCACTCCACGTTTCTTGTGCAAATCGCTGGCCTGACGATTGTGACGGATCCTGTATGGGCGAGCCGGATGGGTTTTGCCAGGAGACTTGAAGAACCAGGACTTACTTTAGATGAGATTCCGCCGGTGGATGTTATTTTGTTGTCGCATTCGCATTATGACCATCTTCACAAGGGTTCTTTGAGGAAACTGAAGGGTTCACCTGTTGTGCTCGTGCCTGAGGGACTTGGTCCGATGATGAGGAAACTTATGCGCGGCAAAGAAGTACATGAGCTGCCATGGTGGGGACATGTGAAAATAGGCCCTGTCGAGTTTCATTTTGTACCGGCGCAGCACTGGGTAAGACGTACTCTGACGGATACGAATACGTCCCTTTGGGGCGGATGGGTGATCAAGCGTTCAGAGGAAGATACAGTCTATTTTGCCGGAGATAGTGGTTATTTCGCAGGATTTAGTGATATCGGAGTGAGGTTCCCAGACATTACGTATGCACTTATGCCGATTGGTGCCTACGAGCCAGAATGGTTTATGGGTGCGCAGCACGTATCGCCGGAGGAAGCTGTACAAGCCTTCGTTGATGTTAGAGCAAAGCAGTTTATCCCTATGCATTACGGGGCATTCCGATTGGCCGATGATACGGCGAAGGAAGCGTTAGATCGTTTGCTTGCAGAGTGGCAGCAAAGAGGCATGGATTCGAATAATCTGAAGCTGTTAAAGCATGGCGAGACGTTATGGCATACGGCAAATGGGCAAAAATGATACAATGAAATATATTGTGATAAGCATGTACATGATTTGATGCGCAATTGGGGAGAATCCCACTTGGCAGGAATCGAATAATTTCCAGAGAGCAGGATTAGTTTAAATGACAGTTAATCATACCGAACGTTACCGTTTTAGCGAAGCCCCGATATGGAATATTCAGCGGGAATATTATGAAGAAGAAGGACTGAAGGCTTGGAACAACGACCAAGTTCCTCAATATATCACCTGTAATCCAATGATCGGAACGGCTTATGCTGAGATGATCTTCGGGTTCCTGCAAGACCGTGCAAATAAGGGGCATGTCTCTGAGTCTGTGCAGATTGTAGAGCTTGGAGCAGGAGCGGGCCGTTTTGCTTTTCACGTGTTACATGAGTTATGTAAATTGATTGACTATGCTGGGATCAAGCTGCCATCGTTCCGGTATATCATGACGGATTTGGCGATGAACAATGTGGTGGCATGGCAGAAGCATCCCGCTATGCAGTCCTTTATCGCTCGAGGAATGCTTGATTTCGCACGATTTGACGCCGTTCATGACACGGAACTGAAGCTGGCTGTATCAGGTGAGACCATTAGTCAGGGAGATTTGAAACAGCCGTTAGTCATTGTGGCTAACTACTTCTTTGACGGTATTCCGCAAGAGCTGCTGTATGTGGGTGAAGGTAAGATCTATGAAACAGATGTTTCTGTCGAATATCCGGAGCACAGGGAAGGGCTTAAGCCATCCGAATTGCTTCATAAAATATCTTTAAGCTACGAGCATCGCCGGGCACCGGAGTACGAGGCAGATTCCTATCCTTACCGCGAGCTCATAGGCTTCTATCAGGAGCATTTGGAGGATTCTCATATTTTATTTCCAAGCTCCGCATTAACATGTTTAGATCGTCTTAATCTGTTATCTAAGGCAGGTTATTTATTAATAACTGCAGACAAAGGCGATCACTTGATCGACAACTTTAAATTCGCGGGCCCGCCGGAGCTGATCCTGCATGGAAGCTTCTCCTTTACGGCGAACTACCATGCTATTCAGCAAGTGTTGGAGAAGCAAGGAGCCATCACGTTATTCCCACCCCATCATTATAAAAATATAAATGTGGGTTGTATGATCAATGTGGACTCCCCCGAGGAATGCCTCCAAACCAGATTAGCTTATCGTCGATTTATTGCGCGATATGGCCCAGATGATTTCTTCAGCTTGAAGGAATTGGTCGATCGTAATATCGACAGTATGGGGATGCAGCAATTCTTAAGCTTCTGGCGCCTAGGCGGCTATGATGCGGAATTCTTCATTCAAAGTACGAAGCGGATCTCTAGTCTTCTGCCGGATGCGAATGACGATGAGAAGGAAGATCTCCTGATGGGGATCCACATTATGACGTCATCGTACTATGTGATGGAGCAGCGTTATGATCTCTCTCTTGAAGCTGGTCTAGTCCTGTTCGAGATGGAGCTGTACGAGGAATCCAAACGGTACTTGGAAATCTCGGTAGAAGAAGACGAGGAAGAGATTGTATCCACTGTATTCTATTGCCTGGCCATCTGCTGCTTCGAGCTGGAGCTCATAGATGAAGCCTTGAAATACACGAGGGAACTGCTCAGACTTGAACCTGATCATGAAGAGGCATTGGCGTTGATCCAGGGGTTTGAGGCGGAATAGGTTATGATGAACAGATCTAACGTTTAATGAACAGGCCGTGACTAGAAAACAACTAGTTGCGGCCTGTTTTGTACATGTACCCTTTTGTTCGGCATAGCCAAAAATCTGGTATATAATAGATTACAAATAAGAGCCAAAGCAGGAAAGGGAGATTGTCATGTCAGTTGGAATATTAGCGCATTTACTTGGAACGATGCCTTATAAGGAATTGGCGGCGAAGACTGCCGCACAAGGGTTTCCCTATGTTCAATTGGCTTTGGCAAAAGCCTTCTCGGATGTGGATGCCAGACTTGGTAAGCTAAGCCCCGGTTTGGCGCAAGAGGTGGGCGGAGCCTTTGCGGAGAACGGTGTGCGCATTGCAGTACTCGGCTGCTACGCGAGCCTAGTTGATCTAGATGATGAAGTATTTCGGCATAATGTTGACCGATTTAAGGAGCATCTGCGGAACGCAAGGCACTTCGGGGCACCTATAGTGGCGACAGAGGTCGGCGGCGTTACGAATCCGGAGCGTCGTGTCGAGCATGTCCAGCGTTTAAACCGTGCGCTTGAAGAACTGGTCGAAGAGGCCGAGCGTTGGGGCGTTACGATTGGGCTGGAAGCCGCTCAGGGACATATGATCGATACGACAGAGACACTGGCCGAGACAATCGAGCGGTTCCCTTCTTCCTGCGTTGGCGTTGTGATGGATCCGTGCAACTTAATGAACCCAGCTCGTTTTGACAATCAGGACCACACCATTCGGGAAGCTTTCCGCCTGCTTGGACCACGTATTGTAAGTGCGCATGTGAAGGACCTGAACCGTGCAGAAGACGGCACTTTGAGGGAAACAGCGGCTGGCTTAGGCGAGCTCAACTATCCGTTATTCTTCGAGCTTCTTGAGCAGTACAAGCCGTATGGCTTTGCGACGATGGAAGCGGTAAACGAATCACAAGTGGCTGAGGCAGCGCGGTTCGTTCGTGATGGCCGTTTAGCTGCGAGAAAGCTTTAGCACTTTTTATAGATACTTAGATACTCATATAGATAAGTCGAGAAGGCAAAGTCCTACCTGCAAGAGCAGGTAAGGGCTTTGCCTTTTTGTTTTTGGGCTATTTTACATGTAGGTAAATTGCAGTCATTCACGGGCTTTCTTACGTCTACTAAAAATAATTAGTATCGAATGAAAAATAATGGGGCACTCAGTTGTATTACAAGTGAAAGGAGGTGCTGAGGTGTACAATTCATATGAGCTCAATGAATCTGTGCGAAGGGCCTTGGATCTATATTCGCAGAGCATGATCAAAATCGCCTTTGCTTACTTAAAAAATATAGCCGATGCAGAAGAAGTAACGCAGGAGGTTTTCCTCACTTATTTGCAAAAGCGCCCTGTTTTTGAGAACAGCGAACATGAAAAAGCGTGGTTGATTCGAACGACCATAAATAAAAGCAAAAATATGCTGAAAACCGGATGGTTCAAAAGCAGAAACCCTGTTCCCGAAAACCTGAGCTACCTCCCCAAGGAAGAGAATGAGGTCCTGCAGGCCGTACTCTCCTTGGACAAGAAGTATCGTATTCCGATTCATCTGCATTATTACGAAGGCTATTCGATACAGGAAATCGCAGTTATTATGCAGGCCAAGTCCGCAACAGTGGGAACATGGCTAGCCAGAGGACGTGTACTCTTAAAAGATAAGATTGGAGGCCTGGAGGATGAAGAAATCTGTCTATAAATCCGCGATGTCCCGTGTGAAAACCAGCGAGGACTTCAAAGAGGCAACCTATCAGAAGTTCATGCTGGAACTTGAGAAAACAACACATACAACTACTATGAATGAGGAGCGGGTAAAAATGGAGAAAACAAGCAAAAGAAAGTTAACGGGTTTGACTGTAGGTCTTGCAGCAGCTGCAATATTGGCGGTTGGTGTTATTTCGATCAATCAGAATCAAAGCAATCCGGCTTCCACGCCAACTAATCAAGGGCAGACAGCTGAGGCAACAGCAAAGCCTCCTATTATGGGTAAAGTAGCTGTTAATATTGATGGCGTTATCTCTGAAGTAAGTGCAGATGGCAAAAGCTTCAAGGTTGGCGATCTTTGGGTAGAAGTAACGGATCAAACAAAGCTGGGAAGCAGTGAACCAACAGCGGAGAAGCCATCCGAAGAACTGCTGCAAAAGGAGTTCAAAGTTGGTAATATCGTATCCGGCTATACTTCTCAGGATGTGAGCACAGGCAAGGTAACGGCTGATGTGATTTATAACAATATGGCACCTCAGGCGGACAGCGGTGAGAAGCCTGCTACTACAGCTAAAGTACAAGTGAATATTGATGGTGTGATCTCTGAAGTAAGTGCTGACGGCAAAAGCTTCAAAGTTAATGATGTATGGGTGACAGTGACTCCTGACACCATTATGGGCATTGACGGTCCAACAGCGGCGGAACCATCCGATGAGCTGCTGCAAAAGGAATTTAAAGTCGGCAACGTGGTATCCGGCTTTACGACTGAGGATCTCAGCACAGGTAAAGTAAATGCAACACGCATTTACAACAACATGATTCCGCAAAAATAAAGCGGGAGCCATATTTCGACTTTTTTCACGTGAAACATAACAGGTATTCCTCAAAATTCGCAAAATGAAGCAGGCACCGGTAGTAACCCGGTGTCTGCTTTTTTTATTTTCATATAAAACATTATAATGTTTATTGACCTAGGTATGAAATCAGTGTAATTTAACATTATAACGTTATAACTAACTGAGAATGAAGAATGAAGGTGATTCGCATAAAGCACGTATGGCGCAACGTTAAACGAACGGATGGCGAATTAATAGATATCGCTGTCGAGAACGGCATAATTATCGAATTAACAGGTGCTGGACTCGCAAGCAGCGGGGACGTTGTTATAGATGGCACCGGATTATATGTCTCAAGCGGTTGGATTGATCTGCATGTTCACGCCTTCGCCGAGCTTGACCCGTACGGCGATGAAATCGACGAAATCGGCGTCAAGCAAGGGGTAGCGACGATCGTTGATGCGGGTAGCTGCGGCGCGGACCGGATTGGAGACTTGGCGGCAAGCAGGGAACAAGCGATGACAAGCGTGCTCGCGCTGCTGAACATCTCGAAGATCGGGCTATCCCGAATTGATGAACTATCCGATTTAAGCTGGATCAATCGGGAACAAGCAATAGAAACCATTCATAGTTATCCAGACTTTATTGTCGGGTTGAAAGCGAGAATGAGCCGGAGCGTCGTTAAGGAAAGCGGAATTGAACCGCTTCGGAGGGCTAGAGAAATCGCAGATCGGACGGGCTTGCCGATTATGGTTCATATCGGGTCGGCACCGCCTCGAATCGAGGAGATCTTGCCATTGTTGAAGAAGAATGATGTTGTAACTCATTATTTGAATGGGAAGAGCAACAATCTGTTCGATAAAGCGGGACAACCTTTGCCAGAGCTCAAGGATGCCATTGGCAAAGGGGTCCGTATGGACGTAGGGCATGGCACCGCCAGCTTCTCGTTTAGGACAGCGGAAGCCGCGAAAGAAAGTGGAGTTAGGTTCGACACCATTAGCACAGATATATACAGAGGCAACCGGCTGGGCGGTCCTGTATATAGCTTGGCGCATGTCATGTCTAAGTTTTTGCTGCTGGGCTACCCGTTAGCTGAGGTGATCGACGCCGTTACGGTTCGGGCGGCCGATTGGCTGAACAAGCCTGAGCTCGGACGTATCGAGGCTGGTGACAAGGCTCATCTCACCTTTTTCACTGTGAGGCAGGAAAAAGCGGAGTTCATCGATTCCGAAGGGGAAGCACGCGTGGGAGATCAATATATTCAAGCTAAAGGGGTTTTCGTCAATGGTAGATATGTTGAATGCTAAATATGGATTGAAGCGTGTTATTAACGCAAGCGGACGCATGAGCATCCTTGGCGTATCGGCACCAACCGATACCGTGATGGATGCAATGAAGCGCGGCGGGCAAAGCTACGTGGAAATTGCAGATCTCGTAGATAAGGCAGGCGATCATATTGCCGGCATCCTCGGATCTGAAGCAGCTGTCGTTGTTAACTCAGCTTCCAGCGGCATTGCCCTTTGCGTTGCCGGTATCGTGACGCAGGGCAACCGTCGCAGAAGCGAGCGGCTGCACCAGGATCCAATCGAGAAGAATGAAATCCTTATTCTAAAAGGTCATAATGTTCAATACGGAGCTCCAGTTGAGACGATGGTATTCTTAGGCGGAGGCAGGCTCGTTGAAGTCGGCTATGCGAACGAAGGTAAAGCCGAGCATATCGAGGATGCGGTCAGCGATCGTACAGCTGCCATCTTGTATGTGAAATCGCATCATGCGGTACAGAAAAACATGATATCTGTTGAGGAAGCATGGGCGGTAGCACAGCGCAGCGGCGTGCCGCTTATTGTTGATGCAGCAGCTGAAGAAGATATTCGCAAGTATGTGAAATGCTCTGACCTCGCCATCTATAGCGGCTCCAAGGCAATCGAAGGGCCTACCTCAGGGATTGTTGGCGGCAAGCGCAAATATGTAGAGATGGTGAAGGTTCAGCTGCATGGCATTGGCCGCAGCATGAAGGTCGGTAAGGAAACAACGTTTGGTCTGCTCCAAGCTCTGGACGAGTATCTTGATAAGCCGGATAACAGCGAGCAGGAGAAAGCATCTCTTCAAACCCTTATGCCGCTGAGCGAGCGGCCGGGTGTTCAAGTGACAATTGTGCAGGATGAAGCAGGACGGGCGATATTCCGCGCTAGAATTCAGATCGATCCGCTACTAGCAGGCACGACGGCCAAAGAAGTCGTCCATCAGCTGCAAAACGGTGAGATTGCTATCTATACCCGTGATTACGGCGTGAAGCAAGGCTACTTCGACATTGATCCGCGTCCACTTCTAGGTGACGATATAGACGTAATCGCAGCAACCATCCGCAATTTAACAGGAGGCAACTAACATGTCCAATATGAATAAAAGATTGTATAAGAGCCGCGCAGCACTAAATGTACTTGCAAACAGCGTGGACAATGCCAAAGAAGTGTTCGACGCTGCAGAAGGGCATGTACTCGTTGGTGTTCTATCCAAAGACTATCCGACTGTTGAAGCTGCTGTTGAAGCGATGAAACGTTACGGAGAAGCGATCGAAGAGGCTGTCTCCATTGGGCTTGGAGCAGGAGACAATCGGCAAGCGGCAGTTGTAGCTGAGATTGCGAAATATTATCCGGGAACGCATATCAACCAGGTATTCCCGGCAGTTGGTGCAACCCGTGCCAATTTGAACGGCCAGGAGAGCTGGATTAATAGCCTTGTCTCGCCGACAGGTCAAGTCGGCTACGTAAATATCTCGACTGGTCCCTACAGCGCTGCACAACCGGAGCAAGCTATCGTGCCGGTCAAGACCGCTATCGCACTTGTCCGGGACATGGGCGGCAATGCACTCAAGTATTTCCCGATGAACGGGCTTAGCCGGGAAGACGAGCTTCGTGCAGTAGCTAAAGCATGCGGTGAGGAAGGGTTTGCGCTTGAGCCTACGGGTGGCATTGACATGGACAACTTTGAGCCAATCTTGCGCATCGCGCTGGAAGCAGGAGTACCGCAGGTCATTCCCCATGTCTACTCCTCAATTATCGACAAGGCTACGGGCAAGACTAACGTTGCAGACGTGCAAGCCCTGCTCGCTGTAATGAAAAGGCTGGTCGATGCCCATGGTTGATCGTCCTAACTGTGATCGCCTGACCGTTGCCGTATTTGGTGAAGTCATGATGCGTTTGCAGACGCCGGGTTACGAGCTGTTAACCCAGGCAAGCAGCTTAAATTACTCTTTCTCCGGCACAGGCGTTAACGTCGGTTCCGCACTCGCCCGCTTTGGGCACCGTGCGGAGCTTGTTACGGCTCTGCCGGACAATCCGCTTGGAGACGCGGCTGCAGCTTTCGTGCACAAGCTTGGTTTGTCGACGGACCTCGTTGCCAGATCCGGGCAATACATCGGCATGTATTTCCTGGAGAACGGCTTTGGTGCACGCCCCGGCCGGGTCACTTATTCGGGCCGCCAGGCAAGCAGCTTTAATACGGCGTCTGCCGAGACGTACGATTACGCGGCAATTGCTAAGCGCGTTGATCTTGCACATTTTTGTGGCATCACGCTTGCGATGAACGACCTCGTGCGCACCCATCTGCTCTCTTTAGCACGCACGGTCAAGGCGAAAGGCGGCCGAATCATATTTGATTGCAACTATCGCCCGGCTCATTGGGGAAAAGACGGGTATGCGTTAGCCCGTCCCTTTTACGAAGAAATGCTCTCGCTGTCGGATATCGTGATGATGAATGAGCAGGACGCGATTCGTATCCTCGGCATGCCCACGGAGCAGACAGGCCGTCAGGAGCAGTTATTCGAGCTCATCCCACAAGTCGCGAGCCGTTACGGAATCTCCGTCATTGCTGGGACGCATCGTACGATTAACGGAAATAATACACATACCCTTCAAGGCTATTTGTACAAAAACGAATTCTTCTTCGCCGATCCGGTTACATTCGCTGTTCATGACAGAATCGGCGCGGGCGATGCGTTCGCGAGCGGGATTATTCACGGCGAACTTAGTGGATTTGAACCGGATTATACGGTCCGCTTCGCAGTTGCAGCTGCTATGCTCGCTCATACGATTACTGGAGATACGCCGATGTCAAGCGAGCGGGACATCATTCGAGCCATGACGGAAGCTGCCCTCGATGTAGAAAGGTAGGCCATTCCTGTGTCTATGCGACGTACCACCGACAAACCGCTTTACTTACAGGTCATGAGCGTACTGAAAGAACATATTCTTCACGGGAAGTATCCGGTCGGCACGCTGCTTCCTTCCGAGCCGCAGTTAGAAGCTGAATTTAACGTCAGCAAAATTACGGTGCGCGCCGCGATTAAGGAGCTGGCGCAGGACGGATATGTAGAGAAAGGAAGCGGTAAAGGCACGAAGGTCATCCGCAATACTTCCATCTCGAAGCTGTCCAAGCTGAAGCGGTTTACCGAAGTGCTTGTAGAAGAAGGATACCGTATTCAGAAGGAGCTGTTGTCCGCAGAAGTCGTGCCTACAGAGGAAGACTCCATCCCGTGGCAATTGTTCGGCGATACTTGTGTGAAGATCGAGCGACTCTATCGGCTGAACGGCAAGCCCTACATCTATTTCAATCATTACTTAACGAGCAAGGTGTCTGGTATCGAAACTGCCGGCTTGAACGACCAGTCGTTATATGGTTTGCTCGAAGAAAGCCAAGTCACACTCGAGAAGTACCGTGACGAATTTTCCGTTTGCGGAAGCGCGCCGGAACGCGTAATGGAGGCGCTAGGTCTCGAAGTGGGGAGACTGCTGCTAAAGCGTTCGCGCTACTCCTTCGCTGGGAATGGCGAGCCGGTTGAATACAGTGAAGGGTTCTACGATACGGACCAGCATCATTACATTATCAATTACGATGTGTGAGACAACTCCCTCTCTCCCGAGAGGGAGTTTATTGTAGCTTAATTGCTCAGAATAAATCGTATAAGGAATGAATTTTCCTAAAATGGAGGTCGAATCGACGGCATGAACGGCTGGTTTAGAAGATCGCTGAAGCGCAAAATCACGTTCCTGCTCCTCATTTCGATTTTGCTGCCGCTATTATCATTAGGCTTGTTTTCCTACTTTATTGCATCCAACATAACGGAAGAAAAAGTGAAAGCATCAGGTATGAGCATCATGCGACAGATGGGCTCAAACCTTGAGTTTTTCATGCGCGACATCGAGAACAGCTCTTTATTCCTCATCGGTAACAAAGATGTTCAGATGTATTTGAACGTTTCCGAGAAAGAAGCAAACCTGCGACAGAACCGTATGACTGAATTTCTATCGAACCTGATGTATTCCAAGAACTATGTATCGGATATTACGATTTATCCCGCCAGCCAGGCGCTGCCTGTGTCCAATACGACGATCTTTAAGGTCAGCGTGCCAGATATTACAATCTCTGAACCGGATTATTACGTCGATCACCCTTACTGGTGGACATCGCTTTATCCCATTCACACGGCGGCGGGCAAGAAGAACATCCTCTCTCTTATCCGTCCGATCCGTAACGTGAATACGTTCCAATATCTAGGAAAACTTGTCATTAGTCTCGACGAAAGCATGGTGGCGAAGACGCTTAAGAAATCAGGTATCGGCGATAATGGCTTTATGCTGCTCATCGATGGGAATGGAAATGTCCTGTCGGGATCCTTGTCTCCACTTCCGAGTACAATCGCAGACATCTTGCCAGAGATGCCTTCCGTAGACGGAACGGCAGGCTCTATCAACTATGGTACCGGAGGGGATAAAAAGACGGTGCTATACCGGAAGCTTCCTGAAGCCGGCTGGACACTGATTGGTGTCATCCCTTTCGCAGACTACAAGTCGCAGAACCGCTACGTGCTCACGCTTACCGCCGCGGCAGTTGGCGTATCGCTACTGGCCATCGTTGTGCTTGTTGTGTTCTTTGTCCAACGGCTCACCAGGCCGCTTCGTATGCTGACGAATTTCCTGAACAACACCGACCCGGAAGAGCCCATGCGTTTGTATCCGGTCGAATCCATGGATGAGGTTGGCCAGCTTGTACGAAGCTACAACAAGCTAAGTGGTAAAATCGAGGCGCTCACTGACCAAGTAAAGCTAACCGAAGCCATGAAGACGGAAGCGGATATGCAGGCTCTGCAGGCGCAGATCAACCCCCACTTCCTATACAATACACTCTCATCCATCCATTGGATGGCGCTCATGAATCAGGATCATCAAACAGCCGATATGGTCGGTAACTTAAGTGATTTCCTTCGCTTTAGCCTTAACAAAGGAGCACAATTTACATCCGTTGAGCAAGAGATCGCTCATGTGCGCCATTACGCGAACATTCAAGCGATCCGCTATCCGGATCAGTTCGACATCGTATTCGCGATTGATTCCCAGTTGTATCGCAAGAAGATTCTGAAGCTGCTGCTGCAACCCCTAATAGAGAACGCGCTCGTCCATGGCTTGCACAAGAAACCAGGGAAAGGGGCGATCAGCGTACACGCGAGTCTGCAGGGATCTCTCATGACATTCACTGTAGAAGATTCTGGCGCGGGCATCGCTGCGGACAAGCTGGCGCACATCCGTACCCGGCTTAATGAACCGGAAGAGGTACGCGGTGAGTCCAAAGATCATTACGGACTTCGGAATGTAAATTTGAGGCTGCTGCTTCATTACGGCGCTGATGCGGGACTGAAAATTGAAAGCACAGAGGGCGTTGGAACGATCGTTTCGTTCTCGCTGCCGGTAACGGAGGAATCAATAGCATGAAAATAATGATTGTAGACGACGAGGTCATCATACGAAACGGATTAAGCACCGTTATCAATTGGGAGGAACTCGGGTTCAAGCTTCTCCCGCCTGCCGCTTCCGCAGAGGAAGCATTGGCCAGGTTTCCAGATGAACAGCCTAACATTGTCCTGTCTGACATTCAGATGACGGGTATGAATGGTATCAATCTGGCAGCCGAAATCAAGATGAAATGGCCGGATACAGAAATTATTATTTTGACCGGCTTCGATATGTTCTCTTATGCCCAGCAGGCGATCCGCGAAGGCGTGAGCGATTATTTGCTGAAGTCGAGCCGCCCCGAAGAAATCATCAGGGCGGCGATGAAGGCAAAGCAGAGGCTGCAGGTACGATGGGAGTCCATTAAGAAGGAAAGCCGCGGCCGTTCGGCGTTCCGTGATCGCCTGCTTGAGAGTCTGACCCGGGAAGGGACACTGAGTGATCAATCCGTCGAATCGGCCAGCGAGCTGCTGCCGCATCTTGGGCTTGAGGAGCCGCCCTTGTCTCTGCAGGTATTGCTATTAGCAGCGAGTGGTTGGGGAGGGCGGCCGGATGATTCTTCGCTTGCACATTTTGCCGTCGCCAATATCGTACAGGAGATATTGCCCTGCGAGACACTCCTGCATAAGGATCGCGTTCTCGTTGTCATGAATAACAAGGCTGGTGAGACTGTCGATAAGCTGGAGAAAGAGCTTGGAAGAGTCAGCCGGAAACTCAAGTGCAAGCTCTACGTGGCTGTTGGTTCAACAGTGGGATCAATCGAGGAGCTGAGGCGTTCTTTCAAAGAAGCGGAGCATGCGTTCACCTACCGTTCCATTTCGAGCACGAACGAAGACACGTTTATCCGCTACGAGCTCGTGAAGGATCGGACAGGCGGTAAGAGGGTCTGTTCGGAAGAGGAGGAAGCGAGGTTTATCGCTATTGCTAAATCCGGAAGCATTATCGATCTGCGGCATTGGGTCGACGAAACGATAGCTGCGCAGCTGTCCGATCCCGAAGTGACGCCAGACTCTCTGCAAGCTTACTTGAACTCCATCGTTCTGTCGGGACACCGCTTTCTGGAGAGGGTCACTGCAACGGTTGGTGAACCGCCGCCTGTAGCAGAACCGCTGCGCCCAGATGTGCTTAATCAGTCGGAAAATTCGTATGTAGTGCTGTTCCGTTTGCTGAACTCGATCATGGACCTGTACAGAGAAACGATGTCGGGCGATCGAGTATCTTATATCAAAAGAGCAATTACATACATTAGAGACCATTTGGACAGAAACTTAACGCTGCAGCAAGTAGCGAAGCATGTGCATTTGAATCCGAACCATTTCAGCGAAGTATTCAAGCGGGAGACCGGGTTTACCTATATCGAATTTGTGACCAAGGAACGGATCTCCCGCGCGAAGGAACTGCTGGACAGTACTCCAATCAAGATCAGTGATATCGCCGGGCGGGTCGGTTACGAGGACGTGAAGTATTTCGGTCAATTATTTAAGAAGGCGACCGGCCAGACACCGTCCGAATATCGCAATAAGACCTGATCGATGTCCCCCCATGACCTGAAGGGTGTCCCCTGCCTCTTCGCTACACCCAAGTCTATACTGAAAGTATACTAACGCAGCACATTGCTAGACGATTATGAACTTCAATCAGGGGGGATTTTCCGATGAATAAGAAGCTTTCCATTGTGGCGACATCGCTCGTCACCACATCAATCCTACTGGCTGCCTGCGGCAGCAACGGCGATACTAATTCCAACAGCAATGGCAAAGAGAAAGTAATGCTTTCGCTTTGGCACAACTATACAGGCGATGATCAACGTGCTCAAACGATGCGTGCAATCATCGAGCAATATCAGAAGGATCACCCGGAAGTCGAGCTTGATGTTCAGGCGATTCCACCAGACGGCTATCGCACTCGCTTGAAAACGGTTGCAGCTGCTAACGAAATGCCGGACCTGTTCGTTATGTGGCCAGGTGTCATGACGAAGGAATTCCAATCAGGCAACCTGCTCCAACCGATTAACGAGCTACTGGACAGCAAGAAGGAATGGAAAGATGGATTCCTGCCAGGCTCCTTTGACGGCTTCTCGATTGGCGAGGACATCTTCAGTGCACCAATTGCATTGTCCCCAACTTCCATTCTGTACTACAACAAATCCATTCTCGAAGAGAACGGTCTGCAGCCTCCAAAAACTTGGGATGAGCTCATGAATGCTGTTACCGTGCTGAAAGAAAAGAAAATCACGCCAATCGCGCTTGGCAACAAAGCGGCATGGCTCGCACAATCTAGTATTTTCAGCTCATTGGCTGACCGCGTGACGGGTACGGAATGGTTCCTGAAAGCAGCGGCGCAAGACGGCGCGAAATTTACGGATCCAGAGTTCGTAGAGGCGCTCACTTACCTTCAAGATCTGGGTAAAGCTGGCGCGTTCCAAGACGGCTTCAACTCCATCGATAATACGCAGATGGAACAATATTTCGCTCAAGGTAAAGCAGCTATGATGATCGACGGCGGCTGGGCATTGACGAACCTGGCGGCTTCGGCCTCGAAGGAAACGCTTGAGCAAATGGGCGCGACTGTACTGCCTTCCATCCCTGGCGGCAAAGGGGATCCTAATACGATCTCTGGTGTGGTTGGAACGGGTATCGGCATGAGCTCGAAAGTAAAAGATGCGAAGAAGCAGGCTGCATATGACCTCATGTATGCGATGGCTGGTCCGGATGCTCAAAAACGCGTGCTGGAAAGCAATCAGCTCGTCAGCTACAAGGTTGATCTTGATAAAACGAAGGTTACACCAATCTTCGCCGAAGTGTATGATCTCGTGAACAGCGTTACCACTACTCCTGTCTATGATGGTGTCATGTCTTCCGCAGTAGCCGATGAACTGAACAACGGTCTGCAGGATCTGCTTATGGGCGGCAAGCCGGAAGAGATCGCGAAGAAGGTCCAGGCTGCACAAGAAAAAGAAGCAAAGTAATTACCACACTACAATATACGGGGTCCGTTCTTCCTCACGCTGTACGGGGGCGAACGGATTACCGTTCTACTAGCAATTGAAATGGAGGGGGCGTTATGACGTCTACTGTACGTACTAGAAGATTTATCGTTATTGGTCTTCTCCCTGCGCTGCTGTTATTCTCTTTCTTTGTCATCATCCCGATTATCTGGTCTGCTTATTACGGTTTCTTCGATTGGAAGGGAATCGGCACTGCGAAATTCATCGGCTTCGATAACTATTCAGAGATTATTCATGACGAAGTGTTCTGGCGTTCATTAAAGAACAACATGCTTGTTGTCGCCGCATCCGTATTTGGCCAAGTGCCGATTGCACTCGTGCTTGCGCTTTTGCTGCTCAAAAACTCTTGGATTCATAAATTCATCCGTACCGCTGTTTTCATGCCGATGGTATTATCGTCGGTTGTTGTCGGCATTATCTGGGGTTATATTTATCACCCGGAAATCGGTATTCTTAACTTCCTGCTAGACAGCCTTGGACTTGAATCCTGGAAGCGCCAATGGCTTGGCGATCCGGCCGTCTCGATGTATTCGCTTATGGTTCCAATCATCTGGAACTACATTGGTCCGTATTTGATTATGTTCATAGCCGCTCTTCACAATATTCCGAGCGAGATGGACGACGCAGCAAAAATCGATGGAGCTAAAGGCTCCCGCAAATTGTTCTCTTTAACCTTGCCATTAATATGGGATACGATCAAGGTCGCGGTAGTTCTGTGTATTTCCGGCAGTCTCAAGTCATTTGACTTGATCTATATCATGACCGGAGGCGGACCTGCCCATTCGACTGAACTGCTCGCATCTTATATGTACAATAATACATTTGCAATTTACCGTTTCGGTTACGGCAGCGCGGTATCAACCGCGATTATTATCATCAGTCTGTTCTTGATCGCCGGCAGCCAATATCTTATGAAATCGAAAAATCGTTAAGGGGGACCTCGCATGCTGCAACGCCGTTTTTCAAGCGGACTCGCGAATGGTCTGATGACCCTTTACGCGCTTGTCACGCTTTATCCGCTGTTCTGGTTGTTCACTAGTGCATTCAAGTCGAACGAAGAGTTTTATTCCCGTCCGTTCCAGCTGCCAACAACCTGGCACTGGGACAGCTTCTCCCGCGCGTGGAAAGTATCCGATATGGGAACGAGTATGTTCAACTCCATTATCGTAACTGGAGCTTCGCTTGTGCTTACCCTAATAATCGGCGCGCTGGCCGCGTACATTTTGTCCCGGTTCCAGTTTCGCCTCAAACTAGCTGTCATGGGCTTATTCCTGCTAGGCATGCTCATTCCGGTTCACAGCACGCTTGTACCGCTGTTTATCGTTATGAATAAGATTGATCTACTCAACACGTACGGTGCACTTATATTCCCGTATGTCGCATTCGAACTGCCAATTGCAATCTTTATCATCCAGGCGTATATGAACACGTTTCCGAAAGAAATCGAAGAAGCGGCTCATCTCGACGGCATGGGATACTGGGGTACTTTCCTGAAAATCATGCTTCCGCTGTCCGCTCCTGCATTATCAACGGTGGGCATTCTGGCGCTCCTGCGGTTCTGGAATGACTTCTCATTCGCGCTCGTATTTATCAGTAAACCAGAGCTAAAAACTTTGCCGCTTAGCTTATCACAGTTTGCAACAGGATATATGACCGATTACGAACTGACGATGGCTGCACTAACCATCGCGGTAATACCAACCATTATCCTCTACTTGATTTTCCAACGTTCGATTATGCAGGGTATGGTCGCTGGCGCTGTAAAAGGTTAAAGCCTAACTAGAGTCCGTGCCTACGTGGTATGGGCTCTAGATTCATATTCGGGGAGGAGTATTCCTATGAAATTGTGTTTCGAAGGCGAACTGGAGGAGTTGCTGCCTGGCATTCAGGCTATCGTTCCGGAACTCGGCATAACGCTTGAGCTTGCGCGTACACTCGATGAGGATGAAGGATTAACGGTAGTCGTCGGCAGCTCTTCAGACGGCCTAGAAGTTAAATACGAACCAGACGCAGGGAAAGCTTATATCCGTTACGAGCGAAGACATCAATTTTATCGAGGACTTGGCCTGATTGTGCAGCACGCACGTAAGGGTGAACCACTGACGCGTTTCGAGAAGCAGCAATTCGATACAATTGGACCGATGTTCGATTTATCCCGTAACGGGGTACTGACCGTGGACGCGTTCAAGACGATGCTGAACCGAATGGCGCTAATGGGTCTTAATACGGTCATGCTGTACATGGAAGATACTTATGCGATTGAGGGCGAGCCCTACTTTGGCTATATGCGCGGGCGGTACTCCGCAGAGGAATTGAAAGCCATTGACGACTACGCTGACATGCTTGGTATCGAAGCTTTCCCAAGCATTCAGACGCTTGCACATCTAGAGGAATTCCTGAAGTGGGAGCCTGTGAAAGGATACAAGGATACGAAAGGCGCGCTTCTCGTCGGCGACAATCAAGTAGACCTGCTGGTCGAGCGCATGATCCATTCTGCTTCGGCGCCGTTCCGCAGCCGCAAAATTCATATCGGTATGGACGAGGCAGAAGAGCTTGGACGCGGCAAATATTTGGACCGCTTCGGCTTTGACGACCGGATCGACATCATGACCGGGCATCTGAACAAAGTGCTCGATGTTACACGCCGCCATGGGTTGAAGGCTATGATGTGGAGCGATATGTTCTTAAAACTTGCAGTCGGCAATACGGGCACGGAAAGCGATTATTACAATACGAATACGAAAATTCCCGAAGAGATGGCACGCCGGATTCCGAAAGACGTGGATATGGTGTACTGGGATTATGTCCATATGGAGCAGGAGCACTATGAGGGTGTTATTGCTAATCACCGCCCGCTTGGCTGCAACCTTGTGTTTGCTGGGGCGGTGTGGATCTTCAATACATTTGGTGTTAATTACGGCATGTCGCTGAACGCGTCTAATGTCGCGCTTCAAACCTGTAAACGCGAAGGCATACGCGAGGCGTACGCGACGATGTGGGGCGATGATGGCAACGAAGGCAATCCATTCGCGGCGCTGCTTGGTCTGCAGCTCTACGCGGAGCATGCCTATTCAGAGGAACAACCAGAATGGAGTATCGTTGCTGAACGAGCAAAATTCTGTACCGGCATCGACGCAGATGCTTACTTGCTACTGAAGGACTTGGACGAAGTGCCCGGATCTGAACCTGACAACCGGAAACAAAGCAATCCTTCGAAGTTTCTGCTTTACCAAGACGCCTTGCTTGGTCTGTTTGACTGTCAGATCGACGGCTTACCGTTAAATGCGCATTATGCGGCGCTTGAAGAGAAATTGAGCGATGCGAGGGTCAAAGACGCTGCGCTGGATTGGATCTTTGAAGTTCCGCAGAAGCTATGCGCAGTATTGAAGCACAAGAGTGAATTAGGCTTACTGCTGAAACACGCTTACGATACAGCGGATATAGCTGCGCTGCGGCATTTGGCGACTGAGGTAATTCCTGTTATCGCAGCAGCGGTTGACGAACTCCGCGTCGCTCACCGCACGCAATGGCTTAAGATGTTCAAGCCATTCGGTTGGGAAGTGCTCGATATTCGTTACGGCGGCGTCATCAATAGGCTCAATACCGCATCAGTCCGTCTGCTTGCCTTCGCGAACAATGAAATTGACCGGATCGAAGAATTGGAGCAGGAGCGGCTGCCATTCAGCACCGTCAATCGTTTCAACGGCAGAGGAGTTGGCTGGAGCAGTCATTATTACCGGATGGCAAGCCCGAATGTCTTCTTCCACGTCATGAATCCTTTCTAATTCAAGTTATTTCATAACCTGCAAACGGATGTCCTGTTGATGACAGGCAATCGTTTGCGGGTTATTTTTCGTGAGGGCCTATTCTCCCGCATTACCAATCCTTTTGACCTAAATAGACCTATTCAATTAGGTACTTTAGCCCCGCATATAAACTTGGAAAATTAATCTATAATGAAGGAAACATTTTTCGATATGAATCGACATATTTTCTCAGAAAAGGTGAGTTGATCTATGTTTTCTCCTTTCCAAAAGAAGAAAGAGCAGCAGCATTCGCGAGAGGATCTTGGGGTAAGGAGGGACTTGGAAGAACCGCAGGAGGAAGTGTCGGTTAATTCAGCTGCATCCGAGATCGTAGAGGAGTCATCCGGCTCTATTCTAATAAATAAAGGTCATATGGACAAAAGATCGCTGGACTTGGTATTTGCCGTTGAGCAGATGATTAAAGCCAAACAGCATGTCGAAATGAGCCATAACGACTTGCAGGATCGACTGGGCCATGCAAATGGGCAGATTGATCGATTAAACCGGGACGTAAAGAATCTCGGCAAGGTCATTGAAGAGCGTGAGAAGAGTATTATTGATCTGGAGAAGAGACTAAGCGATAAAAACCTGAAGGTTGACCAGATGATGGATGACTACCGGGAGCTCCATTCCACCCTATCCGGTGAGATTGAGGAGCTGAAAAGCGTTATCGAGCTCGAACGCCAGAACTACGCGGGTCTCTTGCAAAAGCACAACGAGACAACTGCAGATAAGAACAAGAAAATTAATGAGCTGGAAGAAAAGAATACAAGGCTGGAATCCGAGCTTTCTCAAATGAGACAGAAATTCGATGCCCTCCGTCAGGAGAAAACGCATCTTCTTAACATTGTAAATGACTTTACGAACCGGCTAACGTCTCCGTTTGCACCTAACGCAAGCTCTACTGATGGAGGTTCATCGGAATAAGGTCATGCCGGGAATGGGAAGAGAAGGACGCACATGGGGATGGACACATACAGCATACAGGTGATGGAGCTGCTGTCACTTGAGAGGACTTCTGGTGGTGCTAACCTACTCAGAATTGCCGTAACCCAAGAGGACATGCAAGCTGTCTACGTAATCGATATTGATGAGTTTACGTTTTTTCAACTTGAAGCACTGGGGCCGTTAAATGGAGACAGGATCCGAATTTCTCCCTACTCCAAATGGGATCCTTTCCGAAATACGTTTTATAGTTCCATTATTCGAACTACAGGCATTTCCCGGAATACTTTGTACTTTGCGTGCAGCGAGGCTTACCTTAGTTTAATTAAACAGATCAGGCAAGGCGAGCTTACACCTGTTCCAATGGAAGAAGAGAAGCAGGAAGATGCAGTCGAGATCGCGATTGTGAATCCGCCACAGCTCCCGAGGCGTTACACCGCACGTATGCCTAGAATTGCTGTTGCACTGTTAATTATGGTTGGTTTGCTCGCTATTCTCTCTATTGCCACCGGAGGTAAGGTCGATTCCGCACGTATTCTTGGTGGACAAGCAGCGAAGGCTGAGGTTACCAAGAGTGATGTGCCGACGGCTCATGTATCCGCCTCATTTAGTGATTTGAACAAGGCTGCTGTATCCAATGCTGCAGAGGTTGTGACGGCCGATCAGACCGTGATAACGGAGCAGGAATCGATTTCGCTTAGTGATCATGAAATACAATCAGCCTTTAAAGTGATCGACATCACGGAAGAAAAGAAATTTTTCGGCTTGCCGAAGGAATATGTCGCTTTAACCTTTGACGATGGACCATCCAAGCTCACGAGAGAGATTGTAGATATTCTCACGGAGCAGAAGGTTCCTGCGACCTTTCTATTCATCGGTCAAAATGTGAGTCATCATACGGATGCTGTTACTTATGCAAGTGAGCATGGCATGTCAATCGGGAATCATTCTTGGGATCATAGTGTTATGACCAAATCGGATCCAGAGGAACAAAGTGATAACTTGTCCAAGGCCAACCATGCCATTGAAGCCCTGACGGATAAGCCTGTCACGTTGTTCCGCCCCCCGTATGGTGCGGTAAACGATGACCTGGTTTCTGCAGCTAAGGGACAGCATATGAAGACCCTTCTGTGGAACCGGGATCCGGAAGACTGGAATGCCAAGAATCCGGAAGACATTATTCGTTATTTCCATCATGTCGAAGCTGCTGGCGGCATTTATGTACTGCATGAAGACAAGAACACGCTAGAGGCGCTTCCAGCCATTATAAAATATTTAAAAAGCAAGGACTTAACCTTTGTTGCGTTTAAATAATCTAACTCTGCTTATATAGTTCGCAGCACAGCACCCGTTTGGGTGCTTTTTTTATGCTGTGAAAAAAATATTTTTGCGTTAGGATACAGTTATGAAGTTGTCGATCTTGCAAGAGTCCGTTCGTCGTTATAATAAGAGGTTGGAGTGAATCAGCTCCGGGACCATAATCTGACGTTAAAGGGGTAATAACAATGAAATTCCTATGTTTAGGTTATTTGAATGCAGAGGCAATGGATGCAACCGACAAAGAGGAGATTACTGCAATTATGCAACAGTGTACGCCTCACCTTGAGGAGTTTTATAACAGTGGTCAAGTGATCATAGATGCTGGTCTCGCCCCGGAATCAACAAGTTTGAAGCGGGCAAACGGCAAAGTGAGAGTAATGGACGGTCCTTTTATTGAAACAAAAGAGATGATCGGCAGTGCTTTTCTCATTGAAGCGCAGGACATGGAAGAAGCGATACGAATCGCCTCTTTGCATCCAACTGTGCAGGTAGAAGCGGGGGAGCAGTTTGGTTGGAGGATTGAGATCCGTCCGATTCAATATTTTAAGGGAGAGGATTAAGCGATATGGTCATTCATTCATGCACATACGATGAAATTCAACACCTTGTTACCGAGTATCTGGAGGGATTGTCCTCGCCGTTTGATTCCTTTTTGGAAGACCATATTCTATCCTCAGCCTTTTACCGGATTCAGGACGGTCCGGAGGATATCGGATATTACGCGATACACAATCAGGAACTGCTTACACAGTTTTATATCCGGCAATCTTATTTGATGCATGCACAGCGATTATTTCTTGAAGCGCTGGAGCGGCATGCTGTTAAAAATCTGTTCGTACCGACCTGCGATGAATTGTTCTTAAGTCTAGCCGTCGATCAGGATTTTAAGATCAACAAGCAGGCTTACTTCTTCCAAGATAGTCAGATAGATATTGCGGCACGCTTTGATGAAGGCGAGGAAGTATTCCGACTTGCGGTAGAGGCTGATCTTCCAACCATACAGCAGGTGTGCGGGGATTTCTTGAATGATTATGACCAGTGGATAGCCAAAAAGCTGCTGTTCGTCTATTACAGAGGCACGGATCTGCTTGGTATCGGAATCATGGATTCATCCAAAATGTTTGATGGATTCGCCAGCATAGGGATGTTTACGAATGAAGCTTTCAGGAAGCAGGGGATCGGGAAGGCAATTATCGTGAATTTGCGCAAATGGTGCAAAGATCATGGCGTAACCGCGATATGCGGCTGCTGGTATTATAACGAAGCCTCCAAGCGCACCTTGGAGAGCGCGGGTATGGTGACGAAGACAAGGCTGTTAAATATAGAGGTGAAAGCACAGTCTATAACTTAAGGTTCATCTGCAGGGCACTCTACGTAGTGCCCTGCTTTTTGTTGTCTTATGGGTTTAGACAAGTTACTTCAAAGAGAATACCGCCAAGCGCCGTGAAGTAAAGCGTGTATCCGCCTCGCATCATACCAGGTGTTTGTTCGGATGCCATTCCGAGTTCTCCAAGCTTCTGATAGAACTGATCAACCTCGCTTGTTGTGTCGACATAGAATCCCAAATGGAAATCCTTCGGGTAGCCATTCTCGCCAGAACGCATACTGCTGAGCACTAGGGTAAATCCATGACTGTCATTCATGACAGCAATAGCATTTCCTTTTTGATCGGTAAGTTTAAAATCAAAAACCGTTTGAAAAAATAAGATGGCCTCAGACAAATCGATAACACATAAGTTCAAGTGATTAAGTTTCATTTTGTATATATCCACTCCTTTAATCTAATGGTGTTAGAATAATCTAATGGTGTTAGAAAGTCAAGGCAATGGTATACTGCAAGTGAAAGAGGTGAGCCGTGTGGCAAGACGACGAACGTACACCCAACAGCCAGGTGGGGAGATCGATTTGAGCTATGTTCCGCTTGATCGAAGACGGATTCTGGATACTGCCCTTCAGTTATTAGATGAGGTTGGACTAAAAGAATTAAGTATGAGGAAGATAGCGGACAAATTGCAGGTGAAAACAGCCTCCCTATATTATCATGTAAAAGATAAAGAGGAATTAATGCAGCTTCTCTCTGACCGAATATGTGGAGGGATGGTATGGCCAGAGCCTTCGCTTGATTGGCGGGAACAGCTGTATCAATGGGCCGAGCAGTTCAGAGCGATTCTGCTTTCGCATAGAGATACGGTAGAGCTGTTTAATCAGACGATTGCAAATGGCTATGAGAGGTTAATCCAAATCGAAAAGCTATATCAAATATTAGTGTCGGCGGGTTTCCTGGACATGCAAGTTCCATGGGCTGCTTCTATCTTGAAAAATTATGTGTTAGGATTTGTTGCCGAAGATGCCCAGCTTAGAGCTACTGCTGAGAACCACCATTCCTCTTATGAAGAGATGAGTGATCAGTACGATCAGTTCTACAGCCAATTGCCACAGGAGCAGTTTCCTAATATGATCCGTTTAGCGTCTTACACGACAAAGCCGGATTGGGAGAAAGAATTTCATTTTGGGATCAGCGTGTTAATAGACGGGTTATCCTCCAGACTTTCGCAGGAAAAAGGTTAATACAAAAGTAAAAGGCACCCTCACGGGTGCCTCTTGTATTTATTCCGCTTCGCCTACAAGCGTAAATCTTTTATTCACATGCTGCGGATTTTCAATTTCATCAAGTACGGCAATTGCATAGTCGGCATAGCTGACGTAGCTTTGGCCTTGGCTATTTAAGATGACATGATCGAGGCCCTTCGTGTAGGAACCTGTTCTTTTTCCAATTGGATCAAAGAAAGCAGCAGGGCTGATGTACGTCCATTTAATGGAAGTCTCCTTCTTCAATTCCTCCAGCTGTTTGCCGGCGTTAGAAGCAGTAGGGTAGACGAAATCCGGGAACTCCGGTGTATCCATCAGTTTGGTTGTTTTTTGTTCATCGACGTAGAGGCTTCCGGCACCTCCAACAACGATCAGCTTTGTGTTTGGGGCATCTTTTAAAGCTTGAACCAAAGCTCTTCCGGCATCGATATAGAGATGTTCTTCACCATCTGCTGCTTTAAACGTGTTAACAATCACGTCGAATGCTTTCAGATCAGCGGCGGTTAAATGAAAAATATCCCTTTCGAGCACATTAACAGTTGTCTCACTTATTTTTGCGGAGTTCCTAACAATAGCGGTCACTTCATGACCTCTATTTAAAGCTTCCTGCATAATAAGGCTTCCGACTTTGCCGTTTGCACCAATGATACCAATGTTCATGATCTATTCCTCCAGTTTTTTGATGGATAAGTTGTGTGGTTAAGCATAATCCTATATTATTTCAATAGTTCGATTTTTAAAAGTAGTCACTATTTTATAACATAGTCATAAAAACAGAACCATGAGAGAAGAGAGGGATTCAGCATGGCTCGAAGTTCATTCGAAGGGGAAGTTCCAGTCGAACAAGTTGAAGTATGCCCCGTAACGGAGACGCAAAACGTGATTGCAGGCAAATGGAAGATCCTCATTTTGTGGCATTTGAGGGAGACAAGACGGTTTGGCGAGCTTCAAAGACTTGTCCCAGGCATATCGAAGGCTATCTTGACCAGTCAGCTTAGAGAGCTGGAGAAGGATCAAATGATCAACAGAAAGGTGTACCAAGAGGTGCCGCCAAAAGTTGAGTACTCCCTTACCGAAGCAGGGAAAGAATTTATTCCGATCCTCGAAAGGATGGGCGAGTGGGGCAAGAAGCATGCAGTAAACAGGAAGACCGTTCGCTAAACATTACAGCTTATGGGATATACCCAATAAAGTGTTAAGCTGAACTTCAATGGAAACCACTCCAAACTTAGGAGCGGTTTTGTTATTTTATGAGCAAATTCGAATGCTTTTGTGGAGAATTGTTCAGGGAATGGTTAAAAAATCATGTCGAAATAGCGTCGATTATACCTTGAAACTATCGTATAATAGGAGTAGATACTTTTATTCATTGATCGTAGCACTACAATATAATCAGTTTAATTATGGATACAGAAAAGATGTGTGATAAGCAGGAGTGTTGCATCCTTTCTGCAAATCGAAGGGTATAAGGACGGTTGAAATGAGCAAACAAACGAAAACAGACGTTGTATTAATTGGTGCCGGAATCATGAGTGCGACTCTCGGTTCACTACTGAAAGAACTAGTACCGGACTGGGAGATTACAGTGTTTGAACGGCGTGGAAGCGCAGGTGAGGAAAGCTCTAACGAATGGAATAATGCAGGTACCGGGCACTCTTCGCTATGCGAACTGAACTACACAACAGAGAAGCCGGACGGATCCATCGATGTTAGCAAAGCGAATAAGGTTAATGAAGAGTTCCAGGTTTCCAAGCAGTTCTGGTCCTATCTTGTTAACAGCAATCTGATCCGCAGCCCGCGGGACTTTATTGTACCCGTTCCTCATATGAGCTTTGTGCAAGGGGAAAAGGATGTAACCTTCTTGAAGAAACGGTTTGAAGCGTTGTCGGTTAATCCATTGTTTGAAGGAATGGAATTTTCCGATGTACCAGCGAAGCTGGCTGAATGGATTCCGCTTATGATGAAAGACCGTAAAGTGGATCAACCAATCGCGGCTACTAGAATTGAAACGGGAACGGATGTTAACTTTGGCGCTTTAACGCGCATTCTGTTTAATCAATTAAAGAAGCAGAACGTTGACATAAACTTCAACCATAATGTAGATGATATTAAACGTGCGAATGATGGCTCTTGGGAACTGAAAGTTCGGAACATGGAGAACGGCAGCAAGGATCGCATTAATGCCAAGTTCGTCTTTATCGGTGGTGGCGGCGGAAGTCTGCATCTGTTGCAGAAAACCGGCATTCCCGAAGGAAAAGGCATCGGCGGATTCCCTGTTAGCGGTCTTTTCATGGTGTGTAAAAAACCGGAGGTTGTGGCTCAGCATCGTGCGAAAGTTTACGGCCAAGCTCCAGTTGGCGCACCACCAATGTCCGTACCGCATCTGGATACACGCGTAATCGACAACAAAGAATCGTTGTTCTTTGGCCCATTTGCCGGCTTCACGCCAAAGTTCCTGAAATATGGATCGAACATGGATCTGATCACTTCTGTCAAACCGCATAACCTTACGAATATGCTGGCGGCAGGCGCGAAAAATATGTCTTTGACAACTTACCTGGTCAAACAGCTGATGTTGTCGAAAGAGCAGCGTATGGAAGCTCTGCGAGAATTCATCCCGAACGCGAAGAGCGAAGATTGGGAACTGCTCGTTGCAGGCCAACGTGTACAAATTATTAAAGAAACGAATGCAGGTAAAGGAACTCTTCAGTTTGGTACAGAAGTTATTAATGCCGCTGACGGTTCGGTCGCTGCATTGCTTGGCGCTTCGCCAGGTGCTTCGACAGCAGTATCTGTCATGCTTGAAGTGATCAACAATTGCTTCCCGCAGCATATGAAAGAGTGGGAGCCTAAGCTTAAAGAAATGATTCCATCTTATGGCGCGAAGCTCCTGCAACAACCAGAGCTGATTAAGCAAATCAATGCAACAACGAACGAGGCTCTTGGCTTAGTAAGTAAAAAATCATCTACATCTGCATCGGCATTAGCATAGAGGTTAAGGAAGCCGTCCATTGTTGACTCAACAATGGATGGCTTCTTTTTATGTTCTAATTTCCTGATATAGCAGCTCGACATCACTCATTAGATCTGGAATCCATGCCTCGGATCCAGGAATGATTTCTGTTCCTCCATAAACCAGCCATCGTAAGGTTTTGATCAGCCAGCATAAGCCGCCTACGGACACTTGCCAGTTCAGTTGGTCAGTTGGTATATCCGTTACTTCAAGGTAGGCTGTAAGAATATCTTCTCTAGCTAGATTGCTGTAGGCCTCGGCCTCTGTAATCAGGCAGTACAAGTCGCCAAGATGAGGGCTTAAATAGGCCAGCGCCCAATCAATCGGCATAATGCCCTGATGCCCAATGACGAGGTTTTTGGCATGATAATCATGGTGAACGAGTGTAACAGGTACCGTGTGATACAATCTTTCCAAGTGATGGGGCAATTCAACCTTTAGCTTCTGCAGCACTTCGGAATCAGCTAGCTTTTCCGATTTCAGCAGGTTATTAAGCAGGTCTAGAAACTGGCCTATGGAGACGTAATAAGTATCGATAACGGGTTTTGGGAGCCTTTTTTCTACGTTCATTGATGCTCGTTCTCTTAACCTTGCCAGCTCCCTGGCTGCTTCAAGAAAATGAGTGGGCTGTGGTTCAACTTCCAGGTTAGTGTGACCTGCATCCTCCATAATCATAACTCCGCTATCCTTCAGCTCAACAAATTCGAAAATCTGAGGTGCTTTGATTTGCAAAGGTTGTACCAGTTCTCGATAAATGCAGGCTTCGCCAGCCATTTCATTGCCGCCCCATTTAATAATTCGAGACTCTCCTGTTAGGAGCCTTACTCTGAATACTTCAGAAAGTGCCCATTTCCTTAACAGTGACCATTCCGCAACGTCATTTAATACTGGAATCAACGAACGATATTCAGATAAGCATGCTGGTATCATTGAAAGCTCCACCCCCGTAGATTGTAGTGTTGGAACATATTTTTACATATTTGGTGAAAAAGATATAGACTGAACATTTCCTGTCTGTTATGATGTTGAATAAGGTCTTGGAAAAATTTGGGACTCTTTTTTTATGTCTACATAGTCAAAAGGGCTGCCCCCGCGTTTGGGGACAACCCTTTTTTTTGTACTATAAAATGATATTATTCCACTTTAAACAAACGGCGTGTCAGCCAATTGAATTTTTTGATACGGCAGTTATGGAAAGCGGCAATTTTCCACTCGCCATTTTGCTTCACTAACACGTTTGTGTTAATGGAATCGCGGCTCGCTGGAGCTTTCTTTTGCCATCGCATCATAACTGCTCCAGTGGCATGTGCAATCGCTAACTCGGGGGTTAAGAAGCGTAACTTCATATCATTGGAGTCCGCAATAAGTCTTGAACCACGTAACGGACCATTCCATAAGGCTTGATGGGCGTGATCGATTTCGTTTCGGCCCTTTAAGTGTTGGCCAAAGAAGGTCACATAGTCCGCATCAGGCGTGAAGATTTCGCTATACGCCTTCCCATTGCCCTGCTGCCAAGCAAGGGATAAGGCAGAAAACACCTCATGTATCGCCTGAATATCCTCTCGATTATCGAGCATTAACCTCAATCCTCCCTAGACGATTGTTCTTTGTCCCTCATTATAGAGCAAAGCAGCAAAGAGATAATCGCCCCAAGGATGGAAGCTGTCTCAGACTGGCGACGGATAGGGAATCACTTAATCTTCACTTGTTTCAGATCCGCCCCGCCCGCAGGCGATACTCGGTTGGAGAGCAGCTCGCTTCTTTGCGGAAAGCCTTGGCAAAATGATTCGTATCGGGGTAGCCGACAGCTTCCGCGATTTCTTTAATGGTCAGATCGGTTGCGCCTAGGAGCGACTTGGCTTTCTGCATTCGCTTGCGATTGATGTATTTGAGCGGGGAGACGGCAAAATGTTTATTGAAATAACGGACGAGATAGTTCGGGTGAAGATGAACATGCTTAGCCAGCTGCTCCAGCGTGAGGGATTCAGATAGATTAGCTTCGATAAAAGTCTCAATCTGCTTTAATCGTTCGATCTCGCCAAGCCGCCCCGGTACAAATCGAAGATGGGTATTAGATTCGGACAGGAACAGGGCGATGATCTCGAGCAGAATGGCTTTTTCCCGGATTCGCGCCAGGTAACTTCGATTCTGGTACAAGCTGCTCAACTCACGGAATAGCGACATCAGCCTGTCCATGAGCGGGGGAGGGATATCTAAGATAGAAGGAGCATCTACCCATTGGAAAAGATCCATTTCTCCCATCGTGGCGGTAAAATGGCACCAATATTTCGCATAAGGCTTATCGCTTACAGTGGAATAGGATTGCAGAACGTGAGCGGGCATATGGACCAGCTGGCCTGGGACAGGACGGTATTCCTCTCCGTCTATTCGCAGCCAGCCCTCTCCCTCGCAGATCAGATAAAACTTATTGTACTTAGGAACGTAATCCAGCTCGCGCCATTGCGGTGAGCATTCGGTATAATAAGCTTCCTCCAGATGTACCTGCAGGTGCTGAAGCATCTCATTTAGAAACTCTGGGTTTTGGTTAAGCGGCATGCGGTGGACACCTCAACTTAGGTTAATCTGATCCCCATACTAGCTAATTTACTGCCTATATCATAGCACAAATCATTGTTAGACTAAGGGTATATCAGATGCTATGGAGGCGATCCTTTCCAATGAGTCAATCTTATATCGAGCAGCGAACCGAGCGCACGAAGTGGTTTCTTCAGGACCGCTTTGGCATGTTCATCCACTGGGGGCTGTACGCCATTCCTGCACGCGGGGAATGGGTAAGAAATGCTGAACGAATCAGCAATGAGGACTATCAGGTCTACTTTGATGAATTCAACCCGGAACGCTATGATCCAAAGGCATGGGCGAAGGCGGCCAAAGCGGCGGGGATGAAATATGCAGTACTTACAGCCAAGCACCATGACGGATTCTGTCTGTTCGACAGTCAACTGACGGATTACAAGTCTACGAACACGAAATCCGGAAGGGATTTGGTAAGAGAGTTCCTTGACGCCTTCCGCGAAGAAGGGCTGAAGGTTGGCTTATATTATTCGCTGCTAGATTGGCATCATCCGGACTATCCGGCGTATGGGGATCAGATTCACCCGATGCGGGAAAATGAGGAGTACAAGCGTGATCCCGAGCGATTCGTCAATTATCTGAACTATATGCACGGCCAAGTCAAAGAATTGCTGACCGGCTATGGCAAGCTCGATATTATGTGGTTCGACTTCTCCTATGGCGAGCTTAAGGGAGAAGCATGGCGTGCTACGGAGCTCATGGAGATGATCCGTTCTATTCAGCCGCACATCATCGTAGACAACCGTCTTGAAGCAAGCGGTGAAGAAGGCGGCTCGATCTACACGGATAATCCGAGCTTATACTCCGGTGACTTTGCCTCTCCGGAGCAGATTATTCCGCCAAGCGGCATCACGGATGAAGCGGGTAACTCCATTCCTTGGGAAGCGTGTATTACGCTGAACAACAACTGGGGTTATAGCGCCGCAGACCTTACGTATAAGTCGGCTAAGACGGTGATCCGCAAGCTCGTGGAATGCGTCAGCAAGAACGGCAACCTGCTATTGAACGTTGGGCCTGACGCGAAGGGTGAGATTCCGCGTGAATCCCTCGAAATCCTGGAGGAAGTTGGCCAATGGATACGCAGGAACGGAGATAGCATTTACGGCTGCGGTGAAGCTGGTCTAACGAAGCCGGAATGGGGCAGATATACGCGTAAGGGGAATAAACTGTACGCGCATCTCTTTGAGGAAAGTGTTGGTCCTATCAATTTGGTCGGTTTGGCGGGCCGCGTGAAGCACGCGAGACTGCTGTCGGACGGCGCCGAGGTGTTCGTCTCGCGTCCGTGGAATGCATCTCTGTATCAGGAGGATGCTTTCTTCAACTTTGCTAGACCCGAGCACTCGACTTATCCGCTCCCGGATGAGCGGGATACGGTCGTTGAGATTACACTGATTGAGGAATAAGGTAATTTAAATATAAGAGACTCTCCTTATATGGAGGGTCTCTTTTTATTTTTAATAAAATGATAAGGATATTTAAATAACAATAATAATAAAATATAATACGATACTAATTTATTGAAAAACGATAAATCAAATGATAAGATCATATTGTCATTATATAGTGAGGTGTTAGAAATGAACGTTAAACGGGGCTCAACCACTTTCTTGAAGATTATTATTTTTCTGGCAGGAATTGCAGTGCTTGCATTGTGTATCTCGTTGCCTGGGATAACTATTAAAGACGCAAGAGTTCATCCCGATACAGCTTACTTCCTAATCCCCTTTTTAGTATGTGCATACGGATTCTGTATCGCGTTGTCTGTTGCGCTGTATCACGCCTATAAACTACTAACCTGCATCGAAAAGAACAATGCTTTCTCTGAATTATCGCTTAAATCTTTGCAAATTATAAAAAAATGTACGATTGCAGTCATTTTCCTCTTTTTATTAGCAATAGTAAGCTTGAAGATATGCGCTAAAGTTACAGGTGGTGATGCAGCTCCTGTACCGTTATGTCTATTGGGTATTTTAGCAACAAGTATGATCACGGCGATTGTGGATGTCCTTCAAAAGCCAATAAAAAATGCTTTGAATATATAACCCTTTCATATTTCCACAGTATCCTGCTGCTCCTCCACTTGTAAACATGCCTCGGCAATAAACGATCCTAGATCACCTTGGGAATGCAGCAACTGCTGCAGGAGCAGCTGCACTTCCTCGGTCACATTATCACCATAACGCTGTTTGTTGGCACGTATACAAGCGAGGACATCACTTGTTTGGATGGATAATGTTTTGATGGATTGATTTACAACCGGATTAACCTCCACACAGCTGGCCAGAGAATCAATCGCGAATCGGACGGAGCGCGGGAATTCAGCATTTCGAAGCAGGAATTCTGTCACTTCAGCGAGCCGGACGTCCTGAGCATGGAATTTGCGGAAGGCTTCATAGCCGCCGCAGGATTTCAGGAGCACAAGGAATCGATTATAGCGGGCTTCCTCATTAAGCTGCTTCGCATCCTTCAGCAGGTTGCCATAAGTGGCATGTATAATGCGGACGGTACTGTTTAATCGTTCCAGGAATTTCCCGGATTGAACGAGATTCCAGCCTTGTCCACGAACCATAGTAGAATCCGCCGCACCGTTAAACATCGAGAGCCATTCGCTGATCCGTTTATAAAACATATAAGGAGACTGCGGCATCATCTTATTAACTTCCTGTTCCTTCAGCCATAAATAGAAGGAATTGATAATATCCCACAGCTCAACGGGCAGCATTGGCCTTAAGGTACGGATATGGGTTCTAGCCTGCTGGACGCAGGAAAAAATACTATCCTCATTTGAGCGTTCGAATGTCAGGTAGTGAAGGACAGACCACTCACTCGCCTGTGGCTGCACCCGTCTAAATTCCTCGACATCACCTACGGCCGCAGCAAGCCGTTCCCATGTATAGCCTTGCTCCTCTTCGACCAGCTCATCACGCATACTATAGTAGACATTAATAACGCGGGAATAGTTATCTGCTCTCTCTAGAAGACGTCCGATCAGGAGCAGGAGTTCCGCATAACGATTTATCATTTTTTCCACCTCTTAGTGAAATTTATAATGCCGGATTAGGCTAACACCCATGTATCCTTTGTACCGCCGCCTTGCGATGAATTGACGACAAGAGAGCCTTCCTTCAATGCCACACGGGTTAAGCCACCCGGGACGACATACGTTTCGGAGCCCATGAAGGTAAAAGCGCGAAGATCAATATGACGGGGAGCAACACGGCCGCCGGTAAGTGATGGGCTGCACGACAGCTTTACGGTAGGCTGCGCAATATAACGCTCCGGATGCTGGACGATTTTCTCAGCAAAAGCCTTGATTTCTTCTTCCGTGGCCGTTGGCCCGATCAGCATGCCGTACCCCCCAGATAAGGACCTTTCTTTGACGACCATATCGGATAAGCGCGACAGCACATATTCTCTCTCATGAGGTCTTGTTAAAATATAAGTGGGAACATTGTTCAAGATGGGTTCTTCCTTGAGGTAGTAACGGATCATATCCGGCACATATGCATACACCGCTTTATCATCAGCTACACCTGTTCCAGGGGCATTCGCTAATGCCACATTACCGGTAAGATAGGCATCCATGAGTCCTGGTACACCCAGTAAGGAATCTTTGCGGAAAACTTGAGGATCCAAATATTCATCGTCAATTCGGCGGTAAATGACATCAACTTGGCGAAGTCCATCGCTGCTTTTCATATAGACAACCCGGTCTTTGACAATCAGGTCGCTGCCTTGGGCCAAGTCAATTCCCATTTCCTGCGCCAGAAAAGTATGGTCATAATAGGCGGAGTTATAAATGCCTGGAGTAAGTAACACTACGCGAGGGTCTGGTTTAGAATTCGGAGCTAAGCTGCGAAGGCTAGAGAGCAGGGCGTTCATTCCTTGATCGATACTGCGAACTCGTTGATCGAAGAACAATTCGGGAAGTAAGGTTGTTGTGAGAGCCCGGTTCTTATACACGTAGGAAAGGCCTGAAGGGGTTCGAAGATTATCCTCGAGGACATAAAATTCTCCAGAATGGCCGCGAATAATATCAATACCGGATAATGGGATATAAGTGCGGTTTGGAACATCTACTCCAGCCATCTCTGGCACATAATAAGGATTATTCAGAACCATATCGGAAGGAATGAGTCCGTCTTTTAATATATTTTGCTCATGATAGATGTCCCATATAAAAAGATTCAAAGCTTTGACCCGCTGCTTCAGGCCTTGATTCAGATGAAGCCATTCATCCGAGGTAATGACCCTCGGCATCATATCAAAAGGAATGGTCCTCTCTTGCGAGGCTTCTTCCGGATTATTGCTGTATAGGGTAAAGGTAATTCCTTGCTTGACCATTTCTTCTTGCATCATGGCGTCACGCTTTTTTAGTTCTTCCAGCCCCATTTTGGACAACCGCTGCAGGATAGCACCGTAGTGGGTTCTGCCTTTACCTCGCCCTTCAAACATTTCATCGTAAAAAGCCGGATGTTCATAATCAGCGAAGAGCTGGTTCATGTTATCCTTCATCATAAGCATGGCCATGACAGAAATCCCTCCATTGTTCTTATTGCTTCATTCATTATGAGTGTGTTAGTTATTGTGACATTCGGATAATAACGCAAGTATAGAGCAACCAATCATTGAATGTATGTCGAAACCCCTTGCTTAAATGTGTCTATTTTGTGACAAATGGGAATTGCCGTATAACTAGTACTTTTTGCTATATTCACTTAATAGTAACAATAGTAATATAAAGGAAATGAATAGAGAGGTGTTTCATGAGGTTTACGATTAGAAGTAAGCTGCTTGTCAGCTTTTTATCCGTTGCTTTCTTTGTAACAGCTGTGAATATAACGGCGTACATTTACAACGATAAACTCAATCAATCCTTTGATGAATTAATTGACAGGCGGGTAGCCGTGCTCAGCAAAGCTACGGAAATTCAGTATTTGTCTGTTCAGCAAACGAACAGCCTGAGGGGCTATTTGCTGACGCAAGACCCTGATTTTCTGACAGAGCTTCGTTCCTCAAATACACAAATGACGGCCCTTGTTGATGAGGTGGATAACCTGATCATTAAGCCTGATGTGCAGGAAGCGTTCCAGGAGCTGGCGAATACGGACGAATCCTTCATTAGAGCTTCTGATGAGCTGCTCGTTAATCTGGAGAAGGATCATGATCAGGAGACGGCACTCGCCTATTTCAAAACGGCTGTACTTCCAATAGGGGAAGAGCTGGGGCCGCTTTCTAAAGCTTTTGTAAATCATCAACAGCAATTATTAGATCAAGAAAGAGCCAAAAATGCCTCCATGGTGGACTTCGTTAACACGATGACCGCTATTCTTACTGTTGTTACCTTTCTATTAACTCTGCTGATTGGACTCTTACTATCTCAACGCATCACGAGGAATCTTTTCAAAATTACTAGTGTTATTACAGGTTTTACCCACGATTCCAATACAGCCTCCAAACTACCTCAAATACAAGTCCGTTCACAGGACGAGATTGGCGATATTGCCCGGTCCTTTAATGAGATGGCTATCACGCTTAATAAATATTCGATTCTTGAAGAAGAGCAGCGCTGGCTTGAGACCAACGTCGCCGAAATGGCTACAAAGTTCCAAGGAATCAATCATTTAGAAGCATTGGCACAACTGTTTATCACCACCATTACACCACTCGTTGAAGCGAGTTATGGCGTATTCTACTTGAAAGAAGGCGCAGGCCGGCGTCAACAGTTAAGCAAGCTGGCTTCGTATGCCTATCAACAGACCGGTATCGGAGTGGAATCGTTTAAGACTGGTGAGGGGCTCGTTGGGCAAGCAGCCTTGGAAAACAGGACGATTCTGCTGAACAATCTCCCGGACAACTATATTCAAATTACGTCGGGATTAGGAAAAGCCGCACCAGCCAGTCTGCTGATTATGCCGATCCATTTCGAAGGCCAGGTGGTTGGGGTTATCGAAGTAGCCTCATTCCATCCATTCAGCCATATTCAACAAACGTTGCTGCAGCAGGCATCCGCACATCTTGGCAGTGTACTAAGTAGTATCTCTGGACGCATGCAGGTTGAACAATTGCTGGCAGAATCACAAGTTCTGACTGAAGAACTGCAGACTCAATCGGAAGAACTTCGTGGAATTAATGAGAAGCTGGAGGAGCAGTACAAGAACTCTGAGCAGAAGACGCGGGAGCTGGAGAAGACCAAGACGCAGCTGGAGGAAAAAGCAAGGCAGCTGTCGCTTAGCTCTCAGTATAAATCGGAGTTCCTGGCTAATATGTCTCATGAGCTTCGAACACCATTGAACAGTCTGCTCATCCTGTCTAATATTCTGGCAACCAATGTAGAAGGCAATCTGAACGAGCACCAGGTCAAATATGCGAATACGATTCATCATTCCGGTAATGATCTGCTCCAATTAATTAACGATATCCTCGATTTGGCTAAGGTCGAAGCGGGTAAAATCGATCTCGTAAACGGAAAGGTCTGTCTGCATGAAATCAGCGAATTCGCCGAGCAGCAGTTTCTCCCGGTTGCCCGTCAGAAAGGTCTCAAGTTCACAACGGTCCTGGATCCAGATCTGCCGCAGGCTATCTTCACGGATGAGCAGCGTCTATTGCAGATTATTAAGAACCTGCTGTCCAACGCCTTCAAATTCACCGAGCGGGGTGAAGTGAAGCTGCATATTCATCGTGCTCACATAGGCTCTCTATCCCATTCGGGAGTTGCCTTCTCCATCACGGATACTGGTATTGGAATACCGAAAGAGAAGCAGGAGCTGATCTTCCAGGCGTTCCAACAGGCGGATGGGACAACCAATCGGAGATACGGAGGGACGGGACTTGGGCTGTCGATCAGCATCAATATGGCTCATTTGTTGAATGGAGAGATTAATGTGAGCAGTGCGGTTGGCAAAGGAAGTGTGTTCTCGCTAGTATTGCCTCATGAGGAAGAAGCCGAGGGAGCCACAATTGTTCATCAAGAATCTGCTGCCGCAGTAGCCGAGCTGGAGCCTGAGATCATAGCTGAACCACAAGACCTTGAGAGTGAGCTGGATGACGCGGTATGGGTCGGCAAAAAAATATTAATTGTCGACGATGATATGCGAAATATATACGCCACAACCATCGCCCTGGAAAGTAAACAAGTCAATGTCCTTTTTGCTGAGAATGGACTTTCGTGCTTGAAAGTGTTGAAGGAAAATCCGGATGTTGATCTAATTCTGATGGATATTATGCTGCCTGAAATGGATGGCTATGAGACGATGCGCACCTTGCGGCAAATGCCAGGCTTCGTATCGCTGCCGATTATTGCGTTAACGGCCAAAGCGATGAAAGACGACAAGGACAAATGCATCGAAGCAGGTGCATCTGATTACATGAGCAAGCCCGTCAAGCTGGAGCAGTTGTTCGCCCGCATACATACTTGGCTGAGCAGATAGGTGGTAAGGCATTTGTGCACGAATGAGAAGGAACCGCTCGAGGAGCTCGAGCGGATTGAAATTGAGCTGCTGCTTGAAGCTCTCTACCGGTATTACGGTGTAGACTTCCGCAACTATGTCCTGCCGACCATACGCCGTCGAATATGGTACCGCATCCGGGCAGAACGTCTGAAGACGATATCCGGCTTGCAGGAGAAGGTTTTGCATGATCGACTTATTTTTAAGAGGCTGGCTAGTGATTTCTCCATTAATGTGACGGAGTTGTTCCGTGATCCAAGCTTCTTCACAGCATTCCGACATACCATAGTCCCCCAACTGCAGGATTATTCTCTTATCCGGATCTGGCACGCGGGCTGCTCAACAGGTGAAGAAGCCTATTCGATGGCAATCCTGCTGCATGAGGAAGGCTTGCTAGAGAAGACAAGAATTTATGCCACGGATATGAATGAAGCGGTCGTTGAAGAAGCGAAGCTGGGATCCTTTCCTCTCGAGCGCTTGGAGCAATATGCCCAAAACTATAAGCTGTCCGGCGGCAAGGGTTCGATTGAGGATTATCTCTCCTATGCGAATGAGTATGCGAAATTCCGAACCTTCCTAGGGGAAAAAATCACCTTTGCCCAGCATAATCTGGCGGTTGATGAATCCTTTAATGAATTTCACGTTATTATTTGCCGTAATGTGATGATCTACTTTAATTCCCATCTTCAGAATCGTGTTCATGAACTGTTCTATGAGAGCTTGTCCCCTTCCGGGTTTCTGGGACTTGGGCATAAGGAAAGCATGACCTTTACCAGCTTTACAGACTGTTACAAGGAGATGGAGCCTAATGAAAAGCTTTACCGCAAAATTAAATAGCGCCGTATCCACGGTCAATATATTAATGGTAGACGATCGGCCGGAAAATCTGATCGCGCTTGAAGCGATACTGGCTTCCCCCAATTACCGCTTGTTCTCGGCTCATTCCGGAGAAGAAGCGCTCCGTCATGTTCTAACAACAGACTTTGCGGTTATCCTGCTGGATGTTCAGATGCCAGGTATGAACGGATTCGAAACCGCTCGTCTCATTAAGATGAGAGAGCGCTCTAAGTATGTGCCAATCATCTTTATTACAGCGATCAGCCAGGCGGCAGAGCATGTGAAGCATGGCTATTCCGTTGGCGCAATCGATTATATTTTCAAACCGTTCCATCCTGAAACGTTAAAAATGAAGATCGAAGCTTTTGTTCAAATGTATCAATATCAGGAGCAGATTAAGCTGCAAAATGAGCTGCTTAAGGTTATAGGGGAGACGTCTAATGACACGATCGTAACCGTTGATGAGTATGGCATTATGCAGACCTTAAATCCTACTGCGGCCAAGATGTTTGGTTATACGCCAGATAAACTGGCAGGGCAGCATATCGATCAGATCGTACCTGCTATGTCTACTTTGCTAAGTGCTGAGAATCTTCAAGGAACTCACCTGATCGAAACAACGGCAGTTCGTAAGGACTCTGTTCCGTTCCCTGTTGATGTACAGATTGGTAAAGCCAGTATTGTTGGGCAACAGCTATACGTCTGCTCGATCCGTGATGTAACCGATCGCAAAATGATGGAAGAGGAGCGTTTCCGTAAAATTTTCGATACGACGCCCTGCTTGATCGCCCTAAGATCGATAAAGGATCAGCGATATATTAATGTGAATGAGAGCCTGCTGCAGGCTACTGGTTTTGAAGGAATTGAATTGATGAATCAAACCTCAGATCTGCTGCAATATATTGTGGAAACAGAGGAGAGGGGCGATTCGGCTTCGAATCGTCATAACCCATGGGAGCCGGTTCGCAATATACGTATCCGCTATATGACCAAATCTGGTGATTTGCGTGATGGCTTACTGTCGAGTGAAGTGATGCAAGTGCATGGAGAGGAATGTCTCCTTAGTGTGGTGACCGATATTTCCGAGCGTGTGTTTCTGGAGAAGGAAATTACGCGGCTTGACCGGCTCAACATTACAGGAGAAATGGCTGCTGGGATTGTTCATGAGATCCGTAATCCGATGACAACTGTCCGTGGATTCCTGCAGCTGTCGAAGAGCAACCCATCGAAGGAATATACCGACATTATGATTGAAGAGCTCGACCGCGTACACAATATCGTAACCGAGTTTCTATCTGTAGGTGCGCAGGCTCCAACGAGTCGCAAGCTCAAGCAGATCAACACCGTTATTGAAACGTTATTCCCACTCATTCAATCCAAGGCGATGACAGGCAATCACGATATTGCACTGGATCTGGGAGAATGCCCGCCTATTCAACTCGATGAGAAGGAGATCCGCCAGCTGGTGCTGAATCTTGTCCTGAACGGACTAGACGCGATGCCACTCGGAGGTATCTTAACGATTAAGACTTACTCCAACGATAAGGAAGTTGTCATGGAGGTCATAGATCAAGGAAGCGGCATTAAGGAAGAATTCCTTGAAAAGCTCGGTACGCCGTTCTTCAGCACGAAGTCGAGTGGAACCGGCCTTGGTCTATCCGTCAGCTATGGCATTGCCTCCCGGCATGACGCAGTCATTAAAGTACAGACCAGCGAGTGGGGAACGACATTCTCTGTGAATTTCAGATTGTAGCGTGAATAGAAGTAGAAAGTAGAACAGACCTCCTCTTTGGTTAGAGGGGGTCTGTTCTTTGTTTTCGGTGGATGCTTATGTCTATGCGCGCTATGATCGTACGTGTGATTTACCTAGGCCTGCACCCCACTAAGGGCACCCTGCACCTCATCTGCCGCCGTATGTTGTATTTTCTACAGTATAATCAAGTATCAATGGGGCTGTTGACCAGCTATGTTGTATTTAATACAGTATATTCGCTCTTATGGGGTGCAAATCAGCTGAAAAGCAGTCAATATCCTGCATATTGTACAACATAGGCAGCTTCCCTGCTCCATTTGCTTTAAATATCCTGTATAAAGTGCAGCGCAGCTAAAGAGGGCGCGACTCGAATGGAGTGGAGTAGTGCCCTGTCAGTTGGCAGTATTAAATGTGCAGACGACCAATCCCGTTCATATATTTGCGCAGGGCTTGTGGAATGCGGATCGAGCCATCTTCCTCCTGGTGGTTCTCCAGTAGTGGGATTAGAATCCGCGGCGAAGCTACAGCTGTATTGTTGAGGGTGTAGCAGAATCGTGTTTTACCCTCCGCATCCCGATACCTAATGTTCGAACGACGCGCTTGGAAATCGAGAAGATTGGACGACGAATGCGTCTCCCCATAGGCGTTTCGGCTAGGCATCCAAGTCTCGATGTCGAGCTGTTTATAGGTTTTTTGCGACATATCTCCCGTACAGACGGCCATTACGCGATAGGGAAGCTCAAGCAGCTGCAATAGCTCTTCCGCATTCGCTGTAATCTCTTGAAAAACTTGCTCCGACTTCTCCAGGCTGCCTTCACAAATAATAACCTGCTCCACTTTCGAGAACTGGTGAACCCGATACAAACCATGTACATCTCTCCCCGCCGAACCTATTTCGTTACGGAAACAGGTCGAGACAGCGGCAAGCCGGATTGGCTCGGTTACATCCACAATTTCATTATCGTAGTACGAGATTAATGGTACTTCCGAAGTGCCAACAAGCCATTTATTCTCATCAGCTATACGGAAGGTTTGCTCCTCGCCTAGCGGGAAGAATCCTGTATTATACAAGGTTTCTTGCCGCACCATTAAAGGAACCTCGAGCAGGTTGAAGCCTTTTGCTGTGAGCAAGTCTACGGCTAGCTGCTGTACCGCACGATGCAAGGCAGCTCCCGTACCCGTCAAATAATAGTTGCGGCTTCCGGCCGTTTTTACTCCGCGAGGGATATCGATCATCCGGTGAAGCTCACCCAGCGTTACATGATCTTTGGGCTCAAAGGTGAAGCTAATTGGCTCTCCGAACCGTTTTACTTCTACATTATCTTGATCCGAAAGGCCGATTGGCGTGTCAGGCGAGACGATGTTTGGAACATACAAGAGGAGATTCGTGTATTGCTGATGGACTTCTTTGTGTTCATTTTCTAACGTGCTGATATGCTTATTCATTTCCTTCATATGAAGCTTCTTATGTTCAATGTGATTAAGGTCATTGTTGCGAATGAGATGGTTAATCTCTTCAATGGTCTGATTCCGTTCCTGGCGAAGCTGTTCAATCTCCTGCAGTATCGCTCTTCTCTTATCATCCCAGTCTATTAACTCCGAGATTGAAATGGTGATACCTTTCTGATTGGCTGTGGTCTGAATAAGCTCTTGATTTTGTCTAATCCATTTGATGTCTAACATGGCACTCGCTCCTTTAATTGTGAGAATATAAAAAAGCGCTCAATCATCCCATAATTGGGACGAAGAGCGCTTATTCTCGCGGTGCCACCCAAATTGATTAAACAGCATCACTGCTTAATCCACTTAGTTCCGCGGTAACGGGCGGGCCCGGTTAACTTAGGGGTTTCCCCTTGACGAGAACGCCTCCGAGTTGGATTCTCTTCATCGGCATAATCTTAATTTTTACTAGTATAGCGTATGCTGCTTATTTTATACAAGTGCTAATAATTTGCTGCGTAGCTACAGGCTGATGCTGCTTTTGCTCCTATACTGCCGCTCTGTTTTATCCAAGGTCTGATCTCTATTCTCATCCCAAACATAGCTGAGCTCAAAGGTACCATCCTCGAAGAACAGCGGGAATCGGCGTGCAAACCAGTCCTGCATAGGCAGTTTCAGCGCATCTTCTTTGCTCACCCACAGCAGCTCACCTTCCGGTGGATTCTCAAGCAGCTGTCCCTCGAACGAAGTCGCCAGGTAGTTGAACACCATATATCTAAGCTGCTTGCTTGGATCGCAAAATTCTTCTAACCCTTTGTAAACAATATCTTTAACGATCAGGCCTGTCTCTTCACGAACTTCACGGATTGCTCCATTTACAATACTTTCGGGAAAATCAACCTTGCCGCCGGGAGCAATGTAGCCTGGGAAGCCCATTTTATCCGGTCTGTTCATTAATAGAACCTTATCCTTGTCTTGCACCATACACATCGTATACATCTTATAGGTTATAGACATTTATGCGGCCACCTATCCTAGTTCGATCATCATTAATAGTTTTATATTACCATCTTCGTGGAAGAAGGGTATTACTGTGATAGCTGGATACGGCAGTTGTTTATGGAGATTAATTTGTAATTTTTTCTAATTTTATGATACAATTAAATTACGTATTTTGATTAAAGTTACCTAAATCAATTAACAGGAGATACTATCGAGATGAGTAATCATGAAATTAAAATTGGTGTTTCCAATAAAGATGGACAGTTGGGGTTTATATCAGCGAGAGGTGGTTTAAGGAAAGGAGCAGGCAGAAGAAATATAGGGGTGACCAAAAAGGTTTCCTTAACTCTTACCGAAGAAATATGGGACAAAGTAGAGAAGCAGTGTCAGGAACAACAGCTGTCGCGCTCTGAGGTTATCCGTAACATCATTAATTCCTATTATTCATAATTGCCCTCGAAGGCAGGTGAAGGTTATGCGGTTGGAGATTACAAAGGACTCCCTTATAGACGCAATTCAGCATGTGCTAAAAGCGGTATCAACGAATAATCCTATCGCCATATTAACGGGAATACATATAGAGGCAACCACAAAAGGGCTGATTGTGACAGCCAGTAATTCAAGTATGAAGATTCAATATACAATTGCTCAAGATGATCGTTGTATGAAGGTGCAAAGAGCAGGCGGGATCGTTGTTCCGGCGCGGTATTTTCATGAGGTCATCCGTAAACTTGATGCGGGAGCTATTACAATAGAACAGTTGGAGCCGTTCATTCTTACGATTGTGTCTGGTCATTCCCGGATTCGACTAAGCGGAATGGATCCAGCAGAATTTCCAGTTACAACAACATCGAGCACTTCTTTGTTGAAGTTAAGTGTAAACAATGCCACACTGAAGACATCCATCAAGCAGGTAGCTGCTGCTGCCTCTACCTCGGAGACTCGTCCTGTATTAACGGGTATTCATTTGGTATGTCAAAATGAATGGCTTAGTCTGGCTGCTACAGATGGAATCCGTCTTGCCTCTTTTTCTATACCAATGGACAGACAGGCTGACCTCGATGCTGATATCATCATTCCCAGTAGGAATTTAATGGAGGTTGCCAGACTATTGGATGAGGAGACTGCCAGAACGGAGATAGAAATTGGTCACCATTACATATGCTTTCGAGTAGGCCAAGTTCAGCTCCAATCCGTATTACTTGAGGGCGTTTATCCGCTTATAAAAAATTTCATTCCCACCTCTTATTTGACAGAGATTGTTGTGGATACATCTTTATTCCTTCGTGCCGTGGAGCGGGCAACGGTATTTGCGAGTGAAAGTGTAATCCGAATTGCGGCTGCTGCCAATCAATTAGACCTACTATCTAGAACAGCCGAAATAGGAGAGGTTCATGAGGCAATACCTTTACAGCAAATAAGTGGTGATCCTTTCGAGATCGCAGTTAACGGTAAATTTCTTATCGACCTCCTTCGTTTTATGGACAGCGGGTATCTTCGTTTGCGATTTACCGGACAACGTAGTCCAATCATGATCCATCCAGCAGACGATTGGTCTTCTGCCCTATTTCTAATTACGCCTGTGAGAACTACAGGTCAAGGAGTGACAACGAATGAGCGAGCATGACATTATCAATAGAACAGAACTGCCTGTTACGGTAAGCGGCATGGTTCACGACCTCAAACGGTTAGGCATACAAGAAGGCGATCATGTGCTTGTTCATTCCTCTTTGTCCAGTATTGGGTGGGTGTGCGGTGGTCCTCAAGCCGTTATCCAAGCACTCTTACAGTCAATTGGGGATGCTGGAACGCTGGTCATGCCAGCGCAATGCGGGGATTGGAGCGATCCCGCTGAATGGGGGAATCCTCCTGTTCCTCAGGAATGGATCGATATTATATATAAAGAAATGCCAGCCTTTGATGCAAAGGTTACTCCTACACGGGGGATGGGAAAGATTGCAGAGCTGTTCCGGACTTATCAGGGAACACTGCGCTCTAATCATCCGCAGGTTTCATTTTGCGCTAATGGCCGGCATGCCTCGTATATCGTGGCAGACCATCCATTAACCCCGCAGTTTGGTGAGGATTCGCCGCTGGGTAAGCTTTACGCTGCAGATGCAAAAGTGCTGCTGCTTGGAGCTGGCTTCGATTCCTGTACGAGCCTTCATCTTGCTGAGACGAGGCTTCAAGGGATGCCAACCAAAAAGATGGGCGCAGCGATGATGGTGAATGGTCGGCGTTCGTGGAAATGGTTTATGGATTATGCCTACAGCTCTGATGATTTTGAAGAGCTCGGAAGGCATTTTGCGGGTGAAGGCACGGTCACCATCGGTCGAGTTGGCCAAGCGGAAAGTATACTGCTTGATATGAAGGAAGCCGTTGATTATGCAGGCGAGTGGCTGGCCAAGCGTCGTTATTATTCTTAATCCTTATACGAAAGTGGAGTTGAGGAGTTTGATAGAGCGATTCATGTATAGAGCAGTGTGGAAAGAAGAGCAGGCAGTTGAAGGTCTGCGGGCATTGAAGCTCGACAAACAGGCCGTCAGTCTGGTTAAGCATGGTCGATTAATGACAGCAGCAGCGTTTCATTGGAACAATAATGTTTTCCTCTACTACGAGTGTATGGATGGATCCGTCCAGCCCGAAGAGCTCGCAAGTGCGGCCATGCCGTATTTGAAGGATTGGCCAGGGCAAAAGGAGCCGCGGCAATGGATCCGTATGGTCGATGTATTCCACTTTAATGAACCGGCGAGCGTCGAGCACTGGCAACGTAGACATCAAGTGGAGAGACGAGTCGGCAGGGTCGCACATTTGAAGCCGGAGATGGTCAGCAGCTACATTTACTACCATTATCAGCTCCAGGAGGAGCGGGCTTTCTTCGGCCCTAAATATGAGATCATCGGCATGCATGAGAATCTTCTGTTCGGCTATCAGGAGTTCCCGAATGTGACAGAAGAACCCGTCGTACCAGGGCGTCTTCAAACGAAAGGGACACCCGAGAATTGGAGCGATTCGCGGATGGATCTTCATTTTCAGCCGTGGGAAGACGGGCATCTCTACTTTAAGCCTATTGAGCAGATTTATGCTTATTATCTAGGAACTTGAACTTGAGCTCGAACGATTAAAGCTCACTCGTATTATCATAGGTGCCGGTATCAACGATACTTATCTTCACCTTCGGAACAATGGCGATTTTCGGATATTGCTCGCGCCAATTCAAACTAGCCCATAGCTTTGGATGGTGGGCGTAGACATGTTGTCCAATTCCGAGAAAGTCACAATTAGCCCCCTGCAAGGAGTGCATAATTTTCTCGGCCTTGTTGGTGTAGTCTTCAGATAAAAGTCGTTCAAAGTTGTGGAGTTCTGCGGTTGAGACCGGTCCATTCAGATCTCCATTTGAGCCTAATTGAACAAGCATGCGCAGCGGCAGCTCGACGTGCAGCTTACCTCCCCGGTCAACCTGTATCCTCATCTGTCTCTCGATTTTCTTCACGATGAAGACGATCGATTGTTTATGAATTTGAGAGTACATCAAAGGGCGTTTCTTCTGACCGCTGAAAGAAAGCAGGAGCTCGGTTTGCTGTACATCCAGATCAACACCTGAATATATGCCTGCACTAAAGAGGGAGCTGCCTTTAAGGCGAACGATTTGCTCGTTCATTTCGAGCAAGGGAAGGACGATGTCCTGCTTCATATCTGCTTTGCTGAATATCAGGTCTGATAGAAGAACCTTTGGAGCGCTGCTTTGCTCTGTGGCTTGATCAAGTAAACGAATCAAATACTCGGATACCGTTGTATTTCCGAGCTCCTTCATTTGCAGCAGCTTAGCGATGTCTCCATCGAATAGGGCTGCTTTTGCAACTAAAGGGCTGGACGGAATTTTGCCCACAAAGCTAACTTGCTCACCGAGATCGTTTTTGGCGAATGACTTGTTGAATAGAAACAGTCTGTCTTCGATTAAGTTAATTTTTCCGGCCATTTGAAGCTCTATGTCATGCGCTGCAGTATAGATATCTTTGTTAATGTCTTCAAAATATTGGTTCTGCGGCCTTCCTCCGCCTTGATTGGCTTCCTGTATGTTTGAGGTGACCATGCTTAGCTTGATTTCTTTTGAATCCTCCAGTTGCTCGACACCGATGACATCTACCATCTTCAGATCCTTAATGAGACTCTGATCCCAGCAACCAGGCAATAAGAGGAGGCATAGAAAGAGGAATGTTATTTTTCTCATCCGGTACCCCTCGCTGCTGTGCCACGTTTATAAGCTGCAAAGAAGACAATAGTCATCAAGCCCATAAGGATGAGGGTCGTATTTAGACGATAACCCACAAGCTGATCAATCCATTCATGCTTCGTAACAAAATACCCCGGAATTAAGCAGCATCCTGCCACAATCCAGCTCCAGAGCTCATGCTTATGCTGCTCTTGCCTACTTAGATGGTCGATCGCCTTTGCCGCCATGAATAAGCACATCATTGTACGGATCAAGAGTACTAGAATCCATAAGCAAATGGCAATCATATCTATCCCTTGGATTAGACCGTTGTGAAGCTTTTTCATGGCAAAGAAGAGCGGATTTGTAATACTGTGCATCTGTTCCGTTGTATATAGCAGAAAAGAGACAGCGGTTCCCATCAAGTATAGGAGTGCTGACAGCCAGTTCGCCCATGTTACAGCAATGAGTCCTTTCCTCCGGTCATTCTTATTCAGTAGAGGAAAGGCATAGAGCAGCAGTTCAAAGGCTGTGAAGGCTGAGCAGCAGCGAAGCCATACGCTTATCACATTGTGCTCCCCGACATGCCATATCGGAAGAATCATCTTCAGATCCCATTCCCTCATGATTAGAATAATCAGCAGGACACCAATAATCGCGATCGCAAATATAACGGTCTGGCTGATGTTAGCAATCGATTGCAGGCTGGAGCCTGCACCATAAGCGCCAATAGCTATAAACACCACAAGCAGAACAAAGCTTGGGGTTGTAGACAGCACCCAGATTCTAACCGTATTTGTCAAATATAAAGTATCTACCAGCGCAGAGCAGGCAAAGTAAATGGCAAGGAGGAATAAAATTGTAACAGAGACAACTCGGCTCAATCTAGATGTCAGCCAGGTATACAGATTCATCCGGTAGCCTCTAGCGCCAAACACCCATAGCAAAACCAAGAGAAGCTGCGACACGAGTGCGGCTGACAGAATGATTAGCATATTCTCCAAGCCTGTGGACCATGATTTTCCGTATGGCAGCATGAACATCTGAATGCCAAGCTGAAGGACAAATACGATGACAAATAGCTGACGAGGAGTAATATGTTCTCTTATGTTCATGGTGCCAATCACCGTCACTTTGTAGAGGGTTGTTTGCGGCTCCGTTTAACCAAATTCCGGTTAGGAGGACGATAGAGCGTGTCCCGCATCGAGTCGATAAAGGGAAAAGTCGCCTGGTAATAAGGTGAACCAAGTGTCTTCATTCGGCTAAGATGGATGATGAAGAGCATCATGCAGCATACAATGCCAACAAGTCCGAATAGCTGTGCACTGAATATGATCGGGTAGGTGATTAAGCGAACGGACAAATTCATTTCGTAGTACGGAATGACAAACGAAGCCAGTCCGGTGAAAGAGGCGATGATGATCGCCATTGTTGATACCAGATTAGATTGCACAACCGCTGTCCCTAAAATAATACCTCCGACGACTCCGATCGTCTGACCAATTGGAGATGCTAGGCGAATCGAGGCTTCTCTAATAATCTCAAGGGTAAGGAGCATAAATAATATTTCAATAATAGGCGGCATGGCGATGTATTGAAGAGAGCTCTGAAGCGTCAAAGCAATCTCAGTAGGGATGAGATACGGGATAAAGGTCGAGACCGAAATATAGAGGGCGGGCAGCACCAGCGTAAGAAGGAAACAAGTAAAACGCAGTAAACGGATCATGCTCCCGAAGGCCCAGCTCATGTTATAGTCATCGGTTGATTGGAAGAAGGCCCAGAAGGAGACTGGAAGAATAATGACGTCAGCATTGTCCTGTACGATCAAAGCAATTTTTCCTTCTGCAAGGTAAGCTTTGACCCGATCGGGACGTTCGGTTACGAGCATAAGAGGTAAGAAGGCAAATCGATCATCTTGCGCGACTCGCTTAAGAAAACCAAGTCTGACCTCAATGTCCTCATGGCTATGTTCAATTATTTTCTGGTGCAGATTGTCCACGATACCTTGGTCACAAGCACCTTTCAAATAAGCAACAGCCACTTTTGATTTAGTGGTTTCCCCCATCTTATAATAGGTAATCGCTAATTTAGGAGAAGCAATGTAAGTGCGAATCAGATTTATATTCGTTTCGAACAGCTCCACAAAAGCTTGCTTAGAACCACGAATAACCCGTTCGTTGGTTGTTACATCCACGGTTCGATCCTTATGCAACTCTGAGGCAAGAAGCAGGAAATTTGCGGAGCCATCCTGTTGAATAACGGTGTTACCGGTAATAATGGCATGAATAATGATGTCCAATTGATCGCTTTCTTCCTTGCCGATAATGGAGATATCAGACTGAAGCGGACCCCCTGAAGAATCGAGCATTGGACGCAAAATATGCTCATTAATGATGGTGGCATCGACCAACGTGTCAAAGTACACAATCATACAGGTGCTGCCGTTGTATAGAACCTCCTTGAACGTAAGGTCCGAGCTGTTCTGAAGTTCATCTGTAATCCATTGCTTATTTATCTCGATGCTGTTATTCATCTTCATGTCGAAGCTCTCCCTAATAATGGAATGATCCTTTAAATGCTTCCCTTATTATGGATAACCTATTCGGTGGGATGTCTTGCTCAATTTCCGGACTTAATCTGTAATTTCCGAAGACAATCTATTTTTCTCAAATGCGTACAGAGTTGAGGCACTTCCCCACAGGGCAAGAGCAGCGAATAGAAAATGAAGGAGAAAACCAAGCGCATTCGACCATGAGAATACCAGCAGGTTCATGATAAACCATATCAATAAAGGAGGAAGCTGTGCCGTAATCAGCAGGATGAGACAAATAAATAGGAATCCGAGGAGGAGGTTCCTTAGCCAGGCGGAACGGTAGGGTCGAAGCATAAGGGATCCGATAAACAATAATCCTCCGCCAATTATGGACCACTTTCCCCATTCTTCCTCTATTATGTGGGAGCCTCGTCCGAGCTCGGGCTCAAAACCATGGATAGATAATGTGAAATGAAATACCGAGGGCAGATACAGCATTCCTAATAGGATGGAAGCAACAGCGGCTGCTCTGACCAATAACGTATGGCTGAACTTTGTTAGTAGCATCAATGGAACAAACCTCCTTGATCAAAGTGATTTCCTTAAATTTACAATAGTATAAAATAAATAGCTATCCCCCCCGTCAAATGGGGGTTCGATAGGCGTGCAACCTGTGGTTGCGGGGCTTCGCAACGAAAGCTCGCTTTACTTCGTAGAGAGGATTTAGCAATATGAGGGTACGAGGTTGCTTGCAGGAGGGCGATGGAGAAGATGGTATTTGGAGAGAAGTTAAAGAGCATGCGGCAGGCCAACGGCTGGTCTCAAGATGAGCTAGCGGAGAAGCTGTTTGTAAGCCGTCAGTCCGTATCGAAGTGGGAGAACAATCAGAACTATCCCAGTATCGAGATTATTATTAAGATTAGTGATCTCTTTGCGGTTACGATAGATGAACTGTTGAGGAGTGATGATGAGTTGACCAAGAAAGTGATTGATGACAGCAAGCAGCTGGCGTATCCGAGGCTAAAGGTGCTATTTGATCTGTTATTTCTGTTAGGTGTGTTACTTCTTGTTATTAAGCTTGTAGTGCTGGCGTTGAACAAGTTGGCCGGCATGGATATTGCTTTGCTTAACGGGTCATTGTTCTGGAACTTTGCTCCTCTGGTTCTTATGGTTGGTGCGGGGATTGGTTCGGGTATAGTGAAGGAGAAATATAAAGGAGAATAACCCTGATATTGAACAAATTTTAAAGTAATGATGTCATCTTGGTGAGCGTATATACAAGGGTGCTATCCGTTTCAGACTATTCCTTAGGATTGAAGAGGAGGTAATTGTTTGGCTCATAATGATGACAATATCCGGCTCGTACAGCGGTTCTTCGAATGTTACGGCAGCGGTGACCTGGAAACGATGAAGCGGGACATATTAGCGGAGGATGTAACTTGGATCATTCCGGGCCATCATCCATTAGCAGGTGTGAAGACAGGTGCGGAGGAGATTATTAACTATTTCGCAACGATCGCACAGGCTAACTTTAAAGCGGAGCTTATCTCGCTGTCGGCAAGCGAGAACCACGTTGTTGACGTACATCGCGGCTGGGGAGAATATGGCGAACATAAGGTTGATATGAACTGGGTGCTTGTCTATCAGATAGAGGATGGACGTATTAAGCAAGCCCAGAACTTCGCGGCTGATCAGCATATTGCTGACCAATTCTTCTGGAACGTATGGGGAGACCAGCTGAAGTCTGTACCGGAACGGTTGAAATAAAATAGACCAAAATAACCGCAGGAGTGCCTGCGGTTATTTTTTTTCGTTATTACCCGATATTTGTCACTATCGTCAAAGGAATCTCAGCCTGGCGATAAGCTACCGCTTCATAAGCATCGAGGCGATTATCCGTAATAATTTCATCGAACGCATCAATTCCAGCAAAGATGGCAAGTGAGTTATAGCTGAATTTAGTTGAATCTGCTAAAAGCACTGTTTTCCCCGCAGCATCCATGGTCGTCTGTCTGGCCCCAACCAAATGTGGCGACCAAGCCATCGCTCCTTTTGTAAGGGAGACGGCTTCACAAGTGAGGAACGCCACATCTACCGTGAGGGAATTGATCATTTTCTCCGTATAAATCCCATCGAGGCTGTAAGCCCACTTACTCACTCTGCCCCCTGTGCAATAGACATCAAAGCTTCCGAACCGCTCCTCATTAGATAACATTAGTGCGGTGTGCAGGTCGCGGGTAATGATTTTGAGTCCCCTAAACGATTCTAGTTCATCCACCATTGCAGCTACTGTTGTGCCAGCATCGAGGATGATGCTCATACCGTCTTGGATATGCTTGACCGCTTCCTTGGCAATCGCTGTTTTCTCTGATTTGTGCTCATTCGCGCGCTGCTCGTATTTCGAGCCCATGAATCGTTTTACTTTGACGGCACCGCCATGGAACCTCTGAATTTTGCCTTCCGACTGTAAGAGGTCCAGATCACGTCGGATCGTCATCTTGGAGACGTTAAATTGTTCAGCGAGCTCGAGAATGGTTAACTGAGGTTTTGAGTCCAATAGCATCATAATTTCGTGGCGGCGTGTTCCTATTAACAACATAATCTCCTCCTCCTACCGGGCACTAATAATATTACATACAATGTTACATCGGTGTTCAATTGTGTGAAAATTTTGTATACTTTCTTTCGTTTCTGTGATATAAGGTAGATATGAGGTAGTTTTATGTGACTTAGATGTGATTTTAGTTTACTTAATATTCAGAAAATTTGCCACTATTTCATTGAAACTTCTAAAATCGAGTCATCTACGTTGCATTTATGTTAGGTATATTGACATAAAATTTGTGAGGAGTGAACAACATGTTCTTTCGTTATCAAGGAACTGCATTTGACAGCCATTTCCTACCGCGCTTAACGACCAAAGAGGTTGCTGCAATGCCCAAAGACGATGTATTACTCATTCTTCCGGTTGGTGCAGTGGAGCAGCATGGTCCTCATATGCCGGTCTTCACAGATACGCTGATTGGAGAGGCGATGCTGGCAGAGGCGTTTGAACATTTGCCAGAGGATGCACCAATCTGGCTGCTGCCATCTGTAAGTTACGGGAAGAGCACCGAGCATATTGGTCACCCGGGCACGATTACCCTTTCAGCAAAGACACTAATGGCCGTGCTGGAGGATATTGCGGCCTCTCTTTCGAGAAGTGGATTCCGGAAGCTGTTGTTATTTAATACGCATGGCGGCAATGCAGATTTGCTTGGCATGATGGCTCGTGAGATTCGAATTGCGACGGGGCTTGAAGTGTATAGACTTGATCCCGGAGCGGTCGGCTACAGTGATTTATTTATAGATGATGAGGAAAAAGCCTGCGGCATCCATGCCGGAGATGTGGAGACGTCACTTGTTATGGCCATGTGTCCTGATTGGGTAGATGCAGAGCTCGCTCCACGGGAAATGCCGCGTTTTCCGGATTCCCGTTCGTTCTCCTTCAGATCTCGCTCCTTCGCTTGGGTTATGGATGACATCTCTAGCAGCGGGATAGCAGGGGATGCAACCAAAGCAACGGCTGAGAGAGGTGAGGCGATGCTGAAGAAAGCAGGGCCGCTATTGGCAGAAGCACTGATGGGTATTGCAAAGTTCGATATGGAATCACTGAAGAGCGGATAGGTAATTGCTTTCGAAGTAAGAATCGCCATATATGGCTGCAGATAAGCCACAATAGTGACAATTCTTTTTAGGGGGACTTACGATGTCGACAATCACGCAGGCTAAAGAATGGGTGAAGATGGAAAGGTTGTCCAAGGTGTACCCGAACGGAACGGTTGCGGTGAAGGAGGTCGACCTGACCATCCATGAGGGAGAATTTCTCTGCTTTGTTGGACCTTCCGGCTGCGGGAAGTCCACGATCTTCAAGATGATAACAGGCTTGTCCAATCCAAGCAGCGGTACGTTGCAGGTGATGGGAACAACAGCGAGCGACGCTCGTAAGCAATCCGATACGGCATTTGTCTTCCAGGATCATACGCTGCTGCCTTGGAACTCGGTCATTGATAATGTGACGCTGCCGCTCGCGCTGCGTGGAGTACCACGCAAGGAACGTCAGCGGGAAGCGGAACGAGTGCTCGAGATGGTTGGGCTGAAGGATTACATGCGGTCGATGCCGCGTGAGTTGTCCGGCGGGATGAAGATGCGTGCTTCTATCGCACGTGCCCTTGTCTCAAAACCAAAGCTATTGCTGATGGATGAACCATTTGGTGCGCTGGATGAGATTACCCGCCAGACCCTGCAAATTGAACTTCTTGAGTTGTGGCGTCAAGATCCTGAAATGACGGTGCTGTTCGTTACTCATAACGTATTTGAAGCTGTATTTCTATCTACTCGTATCGCCGTCATGACACCTCGGCCGGGCAAGATCGCCGAGCTGATTGATGTACCGGTACCTTTCCCCCGTGATGAGACATTCCGTACAACCCCGGAATTTGGGCAGATCGTCCGTTCCGTATCGTTGGCCCTTAAGCATTAGAGAGGAGGAAGAAGCATGATGAAGGACTGGATGGTTGAGATGCAGGCTGCAGTTGGAGAAGAGAAGCTGCTGTCAAATCCCGAACAGGTAGATAAATTATCGAAGGATTATTATTGGTATTCCCCTGTACTGGTGCCGCTGCTTCAAGATAAACGTGCGGAGGCTATTGCTATACCGCATACAGTGGACGAAGCAGCTCAGGTGCTGGCTTCTGCCTGGAAACGACGGGTTCCCGTAACCACCCGAGGTGCGGGTACCGGTAACTACGGGCAAGCTGTACCGCTCGAAGGCGGCATCGTTCTTGATCTAAGTAAGCTGGACCGGGTGCTCGAAGTGACCGATACGTATGCCCGCGTACAGGCGGGGGTGCGGCTGGGAGCGCTCGAGAAGCTGCTGCGCACACAAGAGAAAGAGCTGAGAATTTATCCGAGTACTTATATGAAAGCAACAGTTGGCGGCTTCGTGTGCGGCGGGTCAGGAGGAATTGGCTCCATCCATTGGGGCAACCTGTGGGATGGCAACGTTCTTGAGGCGGTTGTCCTCACGCTGGAAGAGACACCACGCAGGCTGACCGTCAAGGGTGATGAACTGAAGGCCTACATCCACAATTACGGAACGACGGGAGTACTGGTTGAAGTGGTGATCCCGATTGCTCCAAAGGTGGAATGGACGCAGACGGTTGTACAATTCGATAATTTTGAAGCTGCCGCCCGTTTCTCTCATGCTGTTGCGGTAGACGACTCTATCCGCAAACGGCTGGTCGCTCCAGTGGAATGGCCGATTCCATCCTTCTTCAAGCCCATTGCTGCAAAGCTTGAAGCGGGCAGCAGTGCTTGCCTGTTGGAGACGGCAGAGGGTAGTGAGGCGCAGCTGGCGGAACATGCTAGTGTGGCTGGAGGTCGGATCGGGTACACGATTGCGCCGGAGCAATACCGAAAAGTGATCGGGCTGTCCGATTTTACATGGAATCATACAACGCTGTGGGCACTAAAGACGGATCCGACTGTAACCTATCTGCAAGCCGGCTTTGATAAGGACCGGTTCCTGGAGCAGATTCATTTTATTAAAGAGAAGTTTGGCGATGAAGTACTCATGCATCTGGAGTTTATGCGTTCGGCAGGTGTTGTTGTACCGGCTGCTTTGCCGGTTATCCGTTACACCACCCATGAGCGGCTCTATGAGATTATTGCTTATTTTAACTCCATTGGTGTTCGTGTCAATGATCCACATACCTGGGTTCTTGAGATGGGAGGCCGGGGAGAATGGCATGTGATGCACGAAGCCAAGCGGGATAATGATCCCCGTGGACTACTTAATCCGGGCAAGCTGCAAACGCCGGTCAGCACCGCTATGAATCAGGAGGGATAAACGATGCGAGAAGAGGTATTTACGAAACCGGAATTATCCTTTGGAACATCAACGGCCCCTGGAAAATCAACAAAGCTAGGAATGCCATGGTTTCAGAAAATGTGGAAGCGAATCGGACCGCCGGGTGTAGCCTTTATCTTATTCATCGGAGGCTGGGAGCTGTTCTGCCGTTTATCCGGCCTTAAACCGTATTTGCTGCCTAAGCCTTCAGATATTGTGATGGCTGCATCGGAGAATGCTTCGAATTTGTGGGTGTCCGTCTACACCACCATTACGGAAGCGGTGCTCGGATTTCTTCTCAGCATTGTGCTGGGCGTTGGCTTCGCCATTCTGCTCGCTAGCTCGAAGCTTATTGAACGGAGCGTCTATCCTTACGCCATTATTATGCAGACCATTCCGATTGTCGCGATTGCACCTATTATTGTCATTTGGTTTGGTGCAGGCATGAACGCTATTATCATTATTGCTTTCCTAATCGGGTTTTTCCCGATGCTGTCCAATACGTTAATTGGTCTTAACTCGACCGACCACAACATGAAGAACCTCTTCTATCTTTACAATGCTTCCCCTCTTCAATCCATGCTCCGACTACGTATTCCAGCTGCTCTTCCTTACATCGTGGCGGGGCTGAAAATCTCTTGTACACTCGCTGTTATCGGTGCCATTGTTGGTGAGTACATTGCCGGCATCGGTGGAGGAAAAGGTGGACTAGGCTATGCCATTACCGTTGCTTCCTCTCGACTGCAAACTGCATATTTGTTCGCTTGCGGCTTATCTGCATCCCTGCTTGGCATCTTGTTCTTCCTGCTCGTTAATGCCTTTGCGAAATGGATGCTCAGCTCTTGGCATGAATCCGAGATGAATTCCTCCGAAGGCTAAATATTCCGGTCAAAAAGAAAGGAGAGATGTCGATTGCAATCACTCCATCTGGAAGCTATTAATGTGAAGCTTCCGCTTCAAGAAGGCGATGGGCTGTACACGGTGACGGTTAACGATGGCCGCTGGACGACGATTGAGCGGCAAGAGGGTATCCTTGTTTCTTCCGAGCATGTACCCATCCATTCGCTAGAGTTCGATGAACTGCGGACGACTGCTCTTATTGACCTTGATGGCAAAGTGATGCTGCCGGGCTTCGTAGATGCCCATATGCATCTGGATAAAGCGTACTCGCTTCCTTGGGTCCGCAACCGATCGGGAACACTCCTAGAGGCAATCGAGAACTACCGCTCGGTTGCACCAACCTTTACGAAGGAAATCATTCGCGACCGTATCGTGAAAGCCGCATTAAGCTCGGCTTCTTACGGATCGGCTATGCTGCGCAGCCATCTCGACGTGCCGGTGCATCTCGGGCGCGATATGGCGATGCGAACGATTGAGGCTGCACTAGAAGCAAGGGAGATCGTCAGCGGAACGATTGATATTCAATATTTCCCGATGTTCTTCTATGATCCCGCATACGAGCGCGAGCTGTCCGATTTTGCCTCCGAGGCCCTTCGTATGGGGATCGACGGGGTAGGCGGCTCACCACATCTGTCCCCAAATCCGGAGACCAATATCGCTTGGGCGTTCAAGCTTGCTCAAAAATTTGATAAGCCAATTGATCTTCATTCGGATGAATCGGATGATCCATCGACGAAGACGATTGATATCTACTGTGATTACGTGAGAGCAGGCGGATATGGAGGCCGAGCGACAGCCGGGCATCTTTGCTCCTTATCGGCCATGGAGCATCATGAGGCGGAGCGGTTAATTGCGAAAATGGCGGATGCCGGAGTCGCGGCAGTCACTCTGCCGGCTGTGAACTTGTATTTGCAAGGTCGCGGAGATCGAGGGAATGTCCGGCGTGGAGTGACTCGTGTGCGTGAGCTGGCGGAAGCTGGCGTTGCTGTCGCTGCTGCTTCGGACAATATCCAAGACCCATTCCACCCGTTTGGCAAAGGAGATTTGCTGCAGATTGGTCTGATGACCGCTTACGCTGCTCATTTGGCCAAGGAGGAGGATATCGTCTCCGTGCTGCGAATGCTGACATCCATCCCTGCGGGAATTACAGGTTTGCAGAATTACGGGATAGCAGCCGGCAACCCGGCCAGCTTTGTCATTATGGATGCTCGCTCTGAAGAAGAGCTGTTCCAGGAGCTGCCGTCAACGCGATGGATTTATAACAAATCGAAGTGGACGTTTGCCTCAAAGCTAAGCCGATTCGGGATGGAGAACCCTTCCTTTGGAACAGCCATATCCCCGATCTAGATTTAACCATACTTAGCGTGTTCCAAGGTGTCTTTCCCAGCAAGAGGGATGCACATATAGATTAGATAACTTAGAGGATAAGGGAGGAAGAGAAACATGCTGACAACAACTGGAGCAAAGAAAAAGATAGGTGGACTCACCGCGCTTCTGGCCGTAACCCTCAGTCTTACTGCCTGCGGCAGCAATAATTCGTCTGGGGATTCAAAGGAACTCACAAAGGTTAGTCAAGTGACCAACTGGTTCGCGGAGCCTGAGCATGGCGGACAATATGCAGCACTCTCCAAAGGCTTCTATGAAGAAGCGGGACTGGATATGACGATCCAATCCGGCGGACCAGGTGTCTCTTCCACCCAGATCGTCGCTGGAGGCAAGGCGGAGTTCGGCATGGGGCAGGCGGACGAGATTTTGCTGGCACGTCAGAACGGGATTCCGCTGGTTGCGATTGCGGCAACGTTCCAGAAAAATCCGCAAGGGATCATGTTCCACAAGGGGCAATACAAAGATATTACAGAACTTAACGGTAACAAAATCTTTGTTGGCAGCGGCGTCGTGTTCTGGGAGTACCTGAAGAAGGCTTACAGCCTCGACAAAGTGACCGAAATGAAATACACCGGTTCACTTGCTAACTTCGTGGCGGATCCAACGGCAGCGACTCAAATCTATGTCACTTCGGAGCCATTCTCGATGCAGCAGGAAGGGGTAGATGTGGATTATTTCCTCAACTACGACCTCGGTTATAAGCAATATGGCAATATCCTTTACACGACTGAGGACTACATGAAGAAACATCCGGATGTGGTAAAGGCTTATGTAGAAGCCTCCATTAAGGGCTGGGACTATTACAAAACCAATTCCGAAGAAATCAATAAAGTTATGCAAGAGAAAAATCCTGATCTGAAGCTGGAAGCGATGGCCTTTGGCGCCAAAGCCCAAGAGCCGCTTGTCTATGGCGGTGACGCTGAAGCGAACGGCGTTGGTTACATGAGCAAAGATATTTGGTCCGGTCTGCAGGATCAGCTGATTGACATGGGACTGCTGAAGGACGCAGAGCCAATCGATGATGTCTTTACGAATGAGTTCTTGCCAGGCAAGTAATTGTTGAAAATAGAGTGGACTAAGGCTGGAGCCGCCGCATGCTGGTATGCGCGGCTCTCGCTTTATCAAGGGGAGATAGGAATGGCAAACGTACTGGTCATCTATTTCAGCGCGTACGGACATATTCACAAGATGGCGGAGGCTGCTGCAGAAGGGGCAGTCAGCGAGGGGCATGTGGCAAAGCTGGTGCGCATTCCTGATTTTCTCCATCCGGACAACATTACGGCGCTGCTAGATCATCCGGAACGCAGGCGTGGGGCTGAGAACAGTGGATTGTCCAGCACTTTCCGGGTCGGAGGCAGATGGGAAAAGTATGAAGCGGCGCAAGAGGTTCAACAGTCTGTTCCGCTGGCAACCGCTGATGATTTGCGCTGGGCCGACGGTATTGTGTGGGGCTTTCCGACGTATTATGGCTCTATGCCTGCACAAGTGAAGTCATTCCTTGATTTGTCGGGCAGTTTATGCGCGAGTGGGGAGCTGGAGGGGAAGCCAACCGGCGTTATGACGAGTGCTGGATCTATTCATACAGGACATGAGGCGACGATATTAACCTCAATCGTACCGCTCTTACACTTCGGAATGGTGTATGTGGGATTGCCGTATTCGCAAAATCCGGAATATTTGACGGCTGATGCGATCGGCGGTTCACCTTATGGGCCGTCTACGTTAGCGGGTCCTGACAGTTCTCGATCGCCAGATGAGCGTGAGCTGCGGATGGCTGGAAGGCTGGGTGCTAGAGTAGCAAGATTTGCAGCAGCAACCATAGGCATAAAATGAATGGCGGGGATACAATGACGATACCATTTGATTTAATTCTTTCTCAGGTAAGGCTGCCTGGCAGCAACGGAGTGACAACAGACATTGGGATTACCGGTGGTATAATTGCTGCAATCGGCAGCTTGGCTGGATCCGCCTCCAAGGAAATCGTTCATACCCAAGGGAAATTGCTGATCCCTCCATTCGTTGAATCCCATGTTCATCTAGATACGACCTTAACGGCGGGTGATCCCCTATGGAATGAAAGCGGCACGTTATCGGAAGGGATATCGATCTGGACTTCCCGTAAAAAACAGCTTACGCGTGAGGACGTCCTCACACGAGCGGAGCGTACGTTAAAGCTGTTTCTCGGCTATGGTGTTCTACACCTGCGCGCAATGGTCGATATCGGCGATCCTCAGCTTACAGCGCTGCGGGCTGTGTTGGAATTGAAGGAGCGTTATCGGGAGCTCATGAATATCCAAGTCATCGCTTTTCCGCAGGACGGCATTGTTGCTTGCCCGGATAATGAAGCCCGGATGGAAGAGGCGCTTCGGCTTGGAGCAGATGGTGTCTCTGCAGTTCCTCATCTGGAGCGGACCCGTGAGGATGGCGTGTTAAGCCTTCGTAAAGCATTTGGCATGGCAGAGCGTTACGGTGCGTTTGTTCACGTCTTCTGCGACGAGACAGATGATGAAGCTTCTCGTTTCCTTGAGGTATGCGCCTCACTTGCCTTATCGACCGGTCTTGGTGCGAAGGTAACTTGCGCTCATGCGAATGCTGCCGCTTATTATAATGAGCCGTACTTTCAGAAGCTGCTAGGTCTAGTGCATCAATCCGGTATTTCAATTGTGGCCTGCCCGCTTATCAATAGCGTCATGCAGGGGCGGTACGATACGAATCCGAAGGGGCGGGGCATTACCCGTATTCAAGATTTCCACCGGGCGGGCGTTAACGTTGCGCTGGCACATGACGATATCCGCACTCCATTTTATCCGCTTGGAACAGGAAATCCGCTGGATGCTGCTCATATGGCAGCTCACTTGGCTCATATGTCCGGCCGACAGGATCTGCACGATCTCGTTGGCATGATCACAACAGGCGGAGCCAAAGCTATGAATATAGGGAAAACATACGGCTTCGACAATGGCTTGCTTCGAATTGGTGACCCTGCGTCATTCCTGCTGTTTGATGCGGCTGATACAGGCGAATTAATCCGAACGCGCCAAGCACCACGCTGCGTATATCGGAAAGGCTTGCAGGTCGCAGAGACAAAGCCTGCTGTCACGAGTCTTCTGAGTACAGCGGAAGGAAGAATTACGATTCCTTAAATAACAAAAAGAGTGCCTGCGGGCACTCTTTTTGTGTTTCATGTAAGATGAGGGCGGCCAGCATATATAAAGGACACGCCGCATAAGACGTAAGTAGTCGATTTTTCGAGGGGTGTTGCAAGCCGATGAGCAGGAAATTTATCAATTCTCCAACTGCCTATGCGCTGGGCATGTTTGCGATGATGGTGCCAAGTCAGGCTTTTGCGTCCTTCTTTAATTACTACTACGTGGAAAAGCTGGGCCTCAGCCTTGGGTTAGCCACGATTGCACGTACGATCTATCTGATCTGGGATGCGGTCAACAATCCGATGGCCGGTTATTTGTCCGACAGGACCCGTACGCGTTATGGCCGGCGGCGGCCGTGGATTTTTTTCTCCACGCCAGCTTTTATGCTCGTATTCATCATGGTCTTCTCCGTTCCGAAGGGGCTTGGCAATACGGAGCTATTCGTCTGGCTGCTTACTTCCTTGGTTCTGTTCGAAGGAATCGCAACGCTGTTGTGGGTAAACTATGGGGCGTTGTTTCCAGAATTGTTCGAGGGAGATCGGCTGCGGGCGAAAGCATCCGCGGTCCAGCAGGGATTCCAGATCGTAGCGATCTTAATTGGAACAGCTCTGACTCCAATTCTGTACGAGGCGATTGGCTTCGGATGGATGTCAGTTATATACTCGCTTATCTTCGGTATATTCATGACCTGGTTTGCCCTCTCCGTGCGGGAGAAGGACAGCACCCATCGGGAGGCGCCAATGCCGCTTCTTGCATCGTTTCGTGAAACACTCAAGAATAAGCCTTTCTGGATATTTAATATCGCAGGCTCTTTTGCACAGACGGTGAATGGTCTACTCGCAGCCTTACTTCCCTTCTATGCTAAATATGCGCTCAACATCTCGGAGGGAGAGGTATCCATCCTGATGGGAGCTGTCTTCGTTTCCATTATTCCGCTGGTAGCGGTATGGTATTTGATCTCCCGGAAGCTTGGTGGTCTTCACAGCTGGCGGCTTGCGCTCGCCGTATATGCGGTGTCCGTTATTCCGCTTTGGTTCGCAGGTAATCTTGGCAGCGGCATTGCTGCTGGTATTGTTGTTGGCTTTGGCATGGCGGGCTTTCTGGTCACTCCGGCTATGCTTAGTGCTCGTATTATTGATCTTGACGCGGAGAGGACCGGGCAAAGAAGAGAAGGCATTTACACTGCGGTTGCTGGTTTCATTACGCGGTCGAGTGGACTTATTGCAGCGCTGGCTTTCTGGATTGTTGGTCTTATTTACGGCTATCAGAGTGGTGATGAGCCTGGACCTCATCCGGAGACAACCTTCCGCGTACTGATCTGTATGGTGCCATTTATTTTATTAATCGTGTCATTTGTTATCTCCTTGTTTATGAGGAATTTAGAAGCACGTGGCCAATCGGACCAGGCGGTATGATATGATAATGGCAAATTCAACAGACCAAGGGGAAACGCATGAAGCATGTAACGATTGGAATGTTTGCGCATGTCGATGCGGGCAAGACGACGCTGGCAGAACAACTGCTGTATCATACGAACAGTATTCGGGAGCGGGGAAGAGTCGATCATAAGGACGCTTACCTCGACAGCCATGATATCGAACGGGCTAGAGGGATTACGGTATTTGCTGATCAGGCCATTATGACGTATAAGGGGGCTGCTTATTATTTAATTGATACACCGGGGCATGTCGATTTCTCACCAGAGATGGAACGGGCTGTTCAGGTAATGGACTATGCGGTTCTCGTAGTGAGCGCTGTAGAAGGGGTTCAGGGACATACGGAAACAGTGTGGCAGCTGCTTCAAAAGAATCGCATACCAACCTTTATATTCATAAACAAAACCGACCGGACCGGGGCAGACGTAGACCGTGTGCTTGAGGAAATTAGAATGCATTTGACGACTGATGTTTGTATGCTTACGGGCAGCTTCGCCGGCGGCCAAGTAGGGGAAGCTCTGATGGAAAGTCTGGCGGAGCGGGATGAACAATTGCTGGACACTTTTCTAGCGGGTACAGGAGATCAGGCCTTTTGGCTGCAGGCGCTTCAGGAAATGATCCGGAGTGGTCAGCTGTATCCTTGCGCCAGTGGCTCGGCTTTGCAGGATGTTGGCGTCATTGAGCTGTTAGAACAGCTGCATCTGCTTACAATTGTTGATTATAACGAGCAGGCTCCATTCGGAGGACGTGTCTATAAAATCCGCCATGACAGCAATGGTACACGTTTAACCTATATTAAGGCCTTGAGCGGTACGCTAAAAGTTCGCGATGAACTCAGCTATAGCAGTGGGAATGATGAGGACCAGCTACTCGAAAAAGCAACCCGGTTCCTGCTTGTTAACGGAAGCAAATCGCAGGCCGTAGACCTGGTCACAGCAGGTGATCTGTTTGCTGTGGTTGGACTTTCCGGTGCCGAGGCGGGGCAAGGCGTTGGCCTTTATTCGGACAAGCTGGCTTATGAACTTGTACCGGCACTTACGTCGAAGGTTATTTTTCTTGAATCGCTTCATGTGAAGGATGTGCTGAAAGCTTTCCGTATTCTGAATGCGGAGGACCCGTCTTTGAATGTTCTCTGGGAGGAGAGCCTGCAGGAGATCCATATTCATGTGATGGGCCTCATTCAGCTTGAGGTGCTGCAGCAATTGGTGAAGGAGCGGTTCCAGCTTGAGGTTACCTTTGGCAGCCCAGAAATTCTGTACAAAGAAACGATTGCTAGCACAGTGAGAGGTTATGGCCACTTTGAGCCTTTGAGACATTATGCCGAAGTCCATCTGCTGCTAGAGCCGGGAGAGCGGGGCAGTGGGATTACCTATCATAATGCCTGCCATCCGAATGATCTCACCATCGGCAATCAGAATCTGGTTGAGACGCATCTGTTTGAACGCGAGCATCATGGCTTGCTTACCGGCATGCCGCTTACGGATATAAAAGTGACACTGCTGACGGGCGCTGCCCACAATGAGCATACACATGGCGGCGACTTTCGGGAGGCGACATTCCGGGCGTTGAGGCAAGGCCTTGAGAAGGCGGAAAATATGGTGCTTGAGCCATTTTACGAGTATAAAATTAAGGTTGAGCTTGATCATCTGGGTAAAGTATTATCGGATCTTCAGCGCGCATCCGGACAGTTTGATCCGCCGCATACGACCGCCACTCATGCGGTAGTTACAGGCAAGGTGCCTGTCGCTACCTTTATGGATTACAACACGGAGCTTGCTGCCTATACTCATGGCAGAGGAAGCATTCAGCTTGTTTTCGCCGGTTATGACCGCTGTCACAATGAGCAAGAAGTCATTGAGCGCAAGGGCTATCGAAAGGATGCAGATCCGCTGTACAGCTCATCTTCGATTTTTTGTGCGAAGGGCAGCGGCTATACGGTACCTTGGGATGAAGCGGAAGCGAAGATGCATCTGCTGTAATGTTGGTTTCTCTGATTACCTGATTTCCTAACGAACCGCGGACACGCTATTCTGTGAAAGCTGATACTGCGGTTCGTTAGAAACCAAAAAGGTGATAAACAGCAGATCTTCGTTATCTAGTTAAAGTGCTCGGGTTGTCGCAATGTGTGTGCAATTGGTATACTAACGATAAATAAGTGATTCATCACTAAATTACAGGTGACAGAGGAGCGATGGACGATGGCGAGAAACGATACAGCATCGGTTAACCGACGGACGGAGATTATTTCGGCAGCAATTGAGGTATTCGCGGAAACTGGTTATTACCGCACAACAACGGCCCAGGTCGCACAGCGAGCAGGCATTTCGCAGCCTTATGTATTTAAGTTCTTTGCAACAAAGGAAGCGTTAATGCTAGCGGCACTTGAGGTTTCGTGGGAGAGAATCACGGAAGCATTTAGTCAAGTCGTCGCAACAGCATCACCGGATCAATTGGAGAAGGAACTAATTGAGACGTATGAGGAAATTCTAGCGGCACACCGCCAGGAGACACTGCTCCAGATGCAGGCACAGACGATGCAGGAGGAGCCAATTCGTGCTGCAATGCAGACGGGCTTAAAAGAAGTCCGCCGTATTGTACTAGAAGCTTTCCAGAACAATAAGCTATCGAATCCAGAGGATAGGACGCTGCTGTTCCTTGCCCGCGGCATGCTTTGCAATATTTCGATGGCACTCGATATACCGGAGCTGATGAACAAATAATAGGGGCTGTAAAGCCTTGAAATTTAGTGATTGATTAATCACTAAATAGATGCTATATTGAATTCAACAAAGGTTAGTGATTGATCAATCACATAGAAGAGGAGTGATAGTTATGAAAAAGGCAATTGTTATAGGGGCGACAGGCGGCACAGGTGCTGCTATTACGGAGGAATTAGTAACGAGGGGGATTCAGGTCGTTGCGTTCGGGCGGTCTCGAGCAAAGCTGGAACAGTTCGCTAATAGGTTAGGCAATCCTGCGCATCTGTCGCTTGCCATAGGGGATGCGTTCAATGCGGATGATGTGGAGAAGGCATCCATAGGGGCCGATGTGATGTTTCATTGTGCCAATGTTCCGTACCATGAGATGGCTGAACGTCTGCTTCCGCTCGGCGAGGCGGTTATGGAGGCAGCTAACCGGCTTGGTCTGAAGGTCATTGTTGTAGATGGTATCTATCCATATGGAAGAAGGCAAATGGAGAGGGTAACCGAGGAGCATCCCAAGCAGCCTCATACTAGAAAAGGGCGTACTCGTCTGAAGTTTGCAGAGATGGTATTTGATAAACGATGGAACCAAGCTCGTCCCCTCATTGTCCGGCTGCCCGATTACTATGGACCAACGGCAAATGAAGCCTCATATCTCGGCTCAACACTGGAAGCCATCGCTGCTGGTAAAATAGCCTTTTTTATTGGCAACATGCAAGTTCCGCGCGAATATGTTTATCTGCCGGATGCCGCACATATGATCGTCGAAATTTCGCTGCGTGATCAGTCTTACAAACAAGAGTGGAACATACCTGGCGGAGGGGTAATCACAGGTCAAGAGATTGTCCGTATTGCAAAGGGAGTCAGCGGCTCCAGTAAATCCGTTCTGCCTCTTGGGAATGTCGGCTTGTCACTGCTTGGCTTGTTTGTCCCTGTTATGAAGGAAGTCGTGGAGATGCTTTATTTGACGAACGAACCTCTTCGCCTCAGTACTAAAAAATATGAACGATTTATTGGTCCCATCACAGCAACAAGCTTCGAGCAAGGGATTAAGGAAACAATCAGGCATCTTAAGGGATGATACCGTGGCATTTTACCCCAGTTGGTGGTGGAGTCTCGTTATAATGAAAGTTGCTCGCGGCGAGGCTTCAGTAAATACCACTCCACGATTATAAAGTTGAGGATAAGCGCTGCCCAAATATTGTTGTCCAGCACCTCCTCAATCATGCCCATACGGCCGTCAGGGAGGGAAAACCTGTGCAGCAGCAGGTAAGTCAGAATTAGCAGCGGCACAACTGCTCTTGCACTCACTGCCGTTAAGGTCATGGCAAAGCTGCGGATCATCCACTTTTTATGAGCTTCAAAATCCTTGTTCATTGCTGCCTGGAATCCTTTCACTGTTGTAAACAGCCATAACAGATCCAGGAAAAGAAAAGACAAGGCTCTTCCGTAGTCCGGTTCGTAGCCTATAAGGATGAGGGTAAAGCCTCCGCTAAGTAAGATAGAGCTTACGTACACCTTGCCTAGCAGGACATGCAGGGAAGGCTTGTTCTTTCGTAATGTTTTGTGGAATTGGAGAAATCCTGTAGTCATGGCGAGTAAAGCCAAAATGATATGGATGACTAGGGCGGGATATTGCAGTGCCCGTGAGGAAATGACTATGCGGCTGCTTGCCGGGTTCAGACTGAGGTATGGAATGACAAAAGGCAACATAATGGCAACGGATAGAAGAAACAGAATCCACCAGCTTTTTTTCATTGGACAGCACTCCTTTGAGATGTGTGTCCACAGTATAGCTGGTGGATGTTTACGGACTCTAAAGAGTTTCTAAAAAAACGATAAAAACACTGTATGAATATAAATGGTGTTCAAAGCCCCGGAGGATGTCCGGGCTTTTGCATATTCATAAGTTCTTTAACTGCTCCAGAATGACTTGCGGTTCCAGCCGCTGCATAAAATCGGGATTCACATAAGTGAAGCGGATAATACCGGACCTATCAATAATAAAGGTAGAGGGAATGGGGAGAATCCAGCGGTTAGCGGCATTATAGTCTAAGAGATCGAGCTTTAACGTATGGAGCATAACCTCCTGCAAGGAAGTAGGAAGTTCAAACAATATGTCGTAGAGAGAAGCGACTTTGCCATTTGGATCGCTAAAGACATGGAAGTTGAGATCCTCCTTCTCCTGCTGGGAAAGCGTATTTTCCGGGTTTTGCGGGCTGAGTGCGATAAGTCTGCCGCCGAGGGCTTCAATCTCTGGCAGAATGCTCTGGTAAGCACGAAGCTGGAGATTGCAGTAAGGACACCAGCCGCCGCGGTAAAAGGTAAGCACAACCGGACCCTTCGCCAGCTGTTCAACCAAATTGACAGCTACCCCGGTTGTGCTCGGCAGTGTAAAGTCTGGCGCCTGATGTCCCTCCCGCAGACCATACACCTTGCCGGATTGCTGCTGCTCATGGATCAGGCCGAATATTTCAGCTTGAGCGTGCTCGGGCACCCTGGACTTAAATTGCTGCTTAGCCTCGCCTAGAATCTCATTTAATAACATAAAGATTTCCCTCCTCACAGAAGATACCGATCGGTATCTTTACCATAACATGGAATAATATGTTATCGCAAGCACATTTTCGCTGGTATAATGAAGGCACTATTGGACGTGAGGAACAGGGGGATTAGGCGTGCAAAAAGGAGAAAATACCCGCAAGCATATCATTGCAAAATCTGCTGAGCTGTTTAATCAGCGGGGTTATGCGGGGTCATCCCTGTCGGACATTACTAAGCTGACGGGTATTAAGAAGGGCGGTATATACCGCTATTTTGCGAGTAAAGACGAAATTGCCGTTGAGGCATTCCATTATGCTGGAGGTATTGTGAATCAGTCCATAAGTGAAGCAATGGAACAGGAGACAACGGCGATGGGGCGGCTGCTGTCTTTTTTACGGGTGTATGCAAACGTCGTTGAAGCTCCGCCTTTTGCTGGGGGCTGCCCGTTACTTAATCTTGCGACAGAATCGGATGACAGCCACCCTCTCTTAAGGGACAAGGCCCATCAAGGAATGGAACGGACGCTTGGTGCTATGAAACAGATCATCTCTGAGGGTATGGAGTCCGGCGAGTTCAAAGCAGGTCTAGATGTGGATGCGTTAGCCACTTTCACCCTGTCGGTGATGGAAGGTGGTATTATGCTCAGCAAGCTGGAGGGTGATAACCGTCATATTCAGATGAATATCGAAAGTTTAACCACGTATTTGCAAGGCATGTGCATGCGGACAAGTTAATTATTTTACATAACTAATACTAATAAGAGCGCTAGCCTAAAAGGCAGCGCTCTTTATTATTTCAGGAGGCTGATTTTGTCTGCTGCCCGGTCTGCATTTCCTTACTCCCGAGCAGGCCGCCTATCCGAAATGAGCCAAGTGATAGAGCAATACATATCGCAGAGAAGATCCCTATAGCTTCATATCCGCCAAACTGTACATAAAGGATGCCGGCCAGCCAAGCACCTAGTGTATTTGCTCCATTCATGGTGGAATTGGCGAGGCTGGAGATCGTCCCCCTAATCGAAGCGTTAAGGGCAGTGAGCAATCCCATCACAAGAGGGAAGATCACGCCGAGAATGGTGAAAATGATGAAGTAGATAGCAGTAGTCATCGGGATGCCTGCAGCATGAGGACCAACTGCATAGAGGGCAACGATCAGCAGCATTCCCGCTGTAACCGCAGTGGTAATACCCAGCTTGCGGACAATGGCAGAGCTGATAATGCTTCCAAGCAGCGTGCCAAAGCCGAGACACATCATAACGTTACCGATTCCGCCAACTGACAGTTCGAAGCGGTCGGCCATCCATTTTCCGATGAAAGCAACAGCGGTGCCGCTGCCGAGATGGAGCAGCAGGTAAGCGAAAAATCCGCCTCTTGCTTTGCCATTAGTTATTAAAGGGGTATAGCGGCTAAGAATGGAGGTGGACTGCCCGTTCTGTCTGCTGGGCTTCATGTTAGGGAGCAAATAGAAGGCCACGGCTGCGAGCAGTAGCGAAGCAGTGCCGATTGTCCAGAAAGGTACGGGCCAATCTGATGCAGCAAGCCAACTGCCGATCGGTACACCAAGCGCTTGCGCGGCAGCAAGTCCGCCGAAGGCAATCCCCATTGTTTTTGCGATACGTGCTGCTGGCATGACGGCAGGGATAGATGCCCATACCTGGGGAGCGGTGAAGGCAGCGCTGACACCAGCAAGGAAGCGGAATAGAAGCATGGTTTCAAAGCTGTCTGCAAAGCCGCAGAGGGCAGTTGAGATGGAAAAGGCAACTAAACCGCTAATCATGACTGTTCTGCGGTTCCAACCATCTGACAAAGGTCCGGCGATAAGTGCGAACAGGGCAGATCCTAAGGTATAGGCACCAATCATCCAGCCCGCAATGCTGGTGGAAACGTCATATTGCGCCTGAAGGGTCGGAAGCAGCGGCGAGATCAGGAACGTATCGGTTCCGATCATGAACATAATAAGGAAGAATAGCACGGAATATTTGAGCATGGTCAGTCACTCCTTTGGTTTGGTCTTGCATGTTGCCTTTATCGTAACGGATAATAGTGACACATTCTGTCATTGATATTGAAATTGGAGGGATATGGATGCCCAAATCCAAACGGTTAATGGAGCTCATGATGACCGTCAATCGTAAACGCCGTTTCAAAGTGCAGGAGCTGGCAGATGAGTTTGGTGTCTCCAAGCGGACCATTCTAAGGGATTTACAAGAGCTGAGTGAGCTTGGTGTTCCTCTCTACTCGGAAGTAGGACCACATGGGGGTTATCAGGTATTGAGGGAGAGAGTGCTGCCTCCGATTGCATTTACGGAAGAAGAGGCTGTAGCGATGTTCTTCGCGGTGCATGCTTTGCGGCATTACTCATCCTTACCATTCGAAACGGAGACCACTTCAGCGCTGAATAAGTTCTATCTACATATGCCTGGTGATGTACGAGACCGCATCGACAGCATGAAGTATAGGGTTGATTTCATTACACCAACAAGACGGGGAGATGCTCCCTGCCTGTCCGTGCTGCTCGATGCGGCGGTACACCAGAAGTTGTTAGATATCGAGTATGAGACGAAGGACAGCGAAGCAGGATGCCGTAAAATCCAGCCTGTGTGCATTTACGCCAATAACGGGCTCTGGTACTGCACGGCATATTGCTTCCTGCGCGAAGGCTTCCGTGTATTTCGGTGCGATCGAATCCGCTCAGCCTCAGAGGATACTTCGGGTACGGCCAAGAAGGATCTCGGGGATATCCGTCTTAGCCGCCAGGCGACAGTGGCGCCAAGCGATCCGATCCGTCTGCACTTGGAGCTAAGCAGGGTAGGTGTTCAGCGATGCGAAGCGGAGCTATGGCTGGCCCCTATGCTGCAGATCCTGGAGGATGGCAGCGGCCTGATTGACGTGGACGTATCCCGCGGAGATATTCCTTTTTATACAGAATTTTTAATTGGGCTTGGAGAAGAAGTGGTGCTCAAGGGGCCAGATGAACTACGGAAAGCGGTGCGGATCAGCTTGGCGGGGCTAATGGACCGTTATCGCTGATCGCAAATAGGAAGAAAAAAGAACCCCTTTTGCCAGAAGGCAAGGGGGCTTTTTGGCATGGTCTATGAAGCGGTCTGGACAAAAGATGGGCTTTATGACGCATATAGGACGGACTCAACAGATGAAGTCGGACTATATTACAGTTGTGTTTTATATTACAAATATATCCAATTACTATTGGTTTTTTACTGAAATAGAGCTTAGTATGCGACTACTGTCGCACTTTCATAGATAATAGCCTGCTGGAATTGGCTTTTTACTATAAGTATGCAGAGAAAAATCACACAGGTCTTTGGATTCTAGGAGCACGTTTTTTAATTGGTTATGATTGGAAACGACAAACATTTCATTTCGAAAAACGAGGAGAATCGACATGACGATAACGAAACAATCGGTTTGGGGCAAGCTGGCTATTCTGTTCAGCTTTGTTTTGCTTGGCTTGCTCTGCACACTTGCTGTTGCAGACAAAGCATCTGCCCATGGCTACATTTCTTCACCGGCAAGCCGGTCGCTGCTTTGTAACCAAGGAACGAACAAAAATTGCGGAGCAATTCAATATGAGCCGCAAAGTGTGGAAGGCGTAGGCGGCTTCCCTGCAGCAGGACCAGCCGACGGCAGTATTGCCGGAGTGGGTAAATATACGGAGCTGGACGCTCAATCTTCCGATCGCTGGAAGAAGGTCGATATGAAGGGTGGCAGCAATACATTCACCTGGACGCTCACAGCCAATCATATTACAGAGAAATGGGACTACTATATTACGAAAATCGGTTGGGATCCAAATAAGCCGCTGACCCGCGACCAGCTTGAATCGAAACCGTTCTGTACAGTAGACGGCGGTATGAAGAAGCCGGAGATGATGGTAACACATACGTGTAATGTGCCAACAGACCGGACGGGCTATTACATTATCCTCAGCGTATGGGAGATTGGGGATACGGTTAATGCCTTCTATCAGGCGGTTGACGTGAACCTTACTCAAGGCGGCGGCACAACAACACCAGACCCTGAACCAACCGTATTGCCGAACTTCCCGGCAAGTGTATGGTGCTCCGGTCATACGGAAAGCAGCATCACGATGGAATGGTCAGCATCGACCGCTTCTGCTGGCATCAAGAATTATGAAGTAAGCCGCGACGGTAAAGTCGTTGGTACAGCAACAGGAACGAATTATATCGACAATGGCTTGCCTGCTGATTCGACTTACTCGTACACCGTAGTAGCAGTAGACAATAAGGGTAACCGTTCAACTGCAAGTGTGCCGGTATCGGCAAGTACACTGCCTGCTGTTGTAACACCTGCTCCTGATACACAGGTGCCAACAAGACCGACGAGTCTTAAGGCGGGTAATGTGACCGAAACGACAGCTGCCTTCACTTGGACAGCTTCAACAGATAATATTGGTGTAACGAAATACGAGATTTATCGTGATGGTAGACTGCTCGGTACGACAGCTTCCACTTCTTATTCCGATAGCGGCTTGAAGGCATCAACGGCTTATGCGTACACCGTTATCGCCTTAGATGCGGCGAACAATCGCTCGACGGCGAGCACTGCATTGACGCTTACAACCAAAGCAGCAGTTGTAACCCCTCCAACAGCAACTGGCACATGGGACAGCATGAAAATCTATTTGGCTGGCGACATCGTGACGTATAACGGTATCGAATACAAAGCTGGCTGGTGGACACAAGGAGATCAGCCGGACAACTCCGATGTATGGAAGCCGGTATCTACGACAGCTGTACAAGCTTGGAACAGCACGAAGGCGTACAATGGCGGCGATCAAGTCACCTATGCAGGACATACGTATAAGGCAAAATGGTGGACCAAAGGTGAGATCCCGACAAATGGCGGGGTATGGGTACTGGTTGCCTAACAACCTAACAAGAAGGGGCTGTCCGTAGAGGGCGCTCCTTTTTTTTGTCCATCGAATTGGAGTCGTCAGACAGTCGCCGCTGGAGGTTTTTTTCTATATTTATCGAATTAAAGGTAAGAATAACCATTTTGGTTGTATAGGGGGAGCTAGTTCGAATGAGTAATACGATTAGTATGGAAAAGCTGATTGATTGGGGGAAGTTCGTAAAGGTTGCCTATGAGATGTATGCACAGAATCATCTGTCGCCAGTGGTGCCAACGGATTTTCCAACAGGGTGGGAACTGGTCGCGAATTTGACGATGATACCCCGCCTTGAGAAGCTTAAGGAGAGGGAATTTGCCGGTTACATTGCGAGATCCACAGACAATCCATTGCATCAGGCAGTGGTCATTCGTGGAACGGAGAGCGCGCTTGACTGGCTGGCGGATTTCGAGTTTGTGCTGGAGACATTTCATGAGGTTCCAAACGGCGGCAAGACTGAGCGTGGATTTACGAACTTGTACCGCAGCATGATGGTGGAATATGCGGATGCAAGTCTGCCATCCCAATCGCTGATGGATTCAATCGATACACTGCCGCAAGGCACAGAGCTTCTTGTAACCGGCCATAGTCTGGGCAGCTCTCTGGCGACTTTGCATGCTTTTCTGGCAGGGAGCAAGAATATCGATGTTGAATTGGTGACATTCGCCTCCCCTCGAGTAGGAGATAAGCTATTTGTTGAAGCGTTCCAGCGGATGAATATTCCGAACACTCGTGTATACAATAAACCGGACATCGTGCCCCAAGTTCCAGTTGAGATCGCAGGTTACCACCATCTTGAGCCTGGACTTGAGATCAACTCGACTTTATTCCCAATCAAGCACTCGATCCCATGCTATCATGCGCTTAGCACCTACTTGTACGTTCTTGGAGATACAGACGCTAATATTTCGAAGTGTCAGGCGACTCCTTCATAAGGCGAAGAGGCATCCGGCAGGGTGCCTCTTTCTTTTTGCCGGTTGAGCAGAGTACAGGGCAAACTTTATAATAAAGGGACAACAACAATAGAGGAGACAGCATCATGAAGGAAACCGAAATGCAGCAGTGGATTCAAGATTTCTACAAGCAGCGCGGCTGGTCTAACTACGGACCATTCGAACGGATTGCTTTCCTGACGGAGGAAGTTGGAGAGACGGCAAGAGCGGTGCGGGCGATTGAGATTGGAAGGGATCGTCCAGATGAAGCCGTACAGTCTGCTGACAAGCTGAAGCAGGAATTGACGGAGGAGCTAGGCGATATTCTAGGCAATGTGTTTATCCTGGCTAGTATGTATGATGTCACGATTGGTGAGATTTTAGAGGCACATAAGGATAAGTTGAGCAAGCGATACATTAAGGAATAGCAGGGAGCGGACTCACGATGAATAAAATTTGTGTATTTGCTGGTTCCAATGTTGGAAACAGTCCGGAATATGAGGTGGCAGCGATTCAGCTTGGGGAGCTGATGGCTGCAAATGGGATCGAATTAGTGTATGGCGGATCCAAAATCGGCTTGATGGGCCGAGTCGCCGATGCGGTGCTGGCTAATGGCGGACGAGTAACAGGCGTTATGCCGCGTGGACTGTTCAACGGTGAGATGGCGCATACCGGTCTGACGGCGTTTCATGAAGTTGGCAATATGCATGAGCGGAAGGCGCTTATGTCGGATTTGTCAGATGGTTACATCGCTTTGCCTGGTGGACTTGGAACATTCGAAGAGCTGTTCGAGGTTGCAAGCTGGGCACAGCTTGGTATACATAAGAAGCCTGTTGGCATTCTGAATGTGAAGGGCTTCTATCAGCCGATTGCAGATATGCTGAATCAGGCCGTTGCGGCAGGATTTATGCGGGACACGAATCTTGGACTGATGCTTTTCGAAGAGAGTCCAGCCGTACTATTAGATAAAATGGCCGCTTACTCCCCGCCGGAGCAGGCGAATAAATGGGCAGAGCTGCCCAAATAAACAAAGGCTGATATCCGCTTGGATATCGGCCTTTTATATGATCGTGTAAACCTTCGTATACTTCCCAACCAGGTCCGCAAGCTCGCTCCAATGCTCGGAGTTCTCCCAGTGGATTTTTCACGCTAGTAAACAAACTTTCGCTGCACCATATAGCTGAAGGCGAACAGGAACATTTCGGTCATCAGTTTGGCTACGAATAATGGGATGCCGATGCTCTCATGGAAGAGATATAAAAGGGCATAGTTTGATATCATAATTACGATAACAAGGGAGAAATAACGGGGGAGCGACTTCTTAATTGCAATCCCTTGTCCTTCCGTAAACACAAAACGGCGGTTCATCGAGAAGTTGAAGATCGAGCTGACGAGTCTTGCTCCCATCACTGATACGAGCAGGTTTGAGGTCAGCCACTGCAGCAGGAACAGCAGGACAAAATCTAGAACGGCAGAGAAGCCCGATGAGGTCATGAACTTCAGGAACGGAAAATAGATTCTGGCCGAATCCGTAAGCGGCCGAAAGTGGGAGGATTTGTTGTCCTCCAGATAGACCGTTTCGATCGGCACCTCTACAAAATCATAGCCTGCCTTAGGCGCTTCCAACAGCATATTCATTTCATATTCGAACCGGTCACCCGGCACCTCGCACAGCCAGTCCAGCATATCGGAGGAATACCCCCGAAGGCCGGTCTGCGTATCTTGAATAGGTTTGCCGGTTGCGAGGGCATAGACCATTCGGGTTGCCGAATTGCCGAAGCGGCTTCGCAGCGGTACCTTACCTGTGAATTGTCTGCTTCCTAATACAATATGATTGCGGTTCTTGCGAACAGCATCCGATATTCGAAAGATATCCTCCGGTAGATGCTGCCCGTCACTGTCGGCACAAACAACATCGTCTGCATCACCATGCTGCCTTACATAATCGAAGCCTGTCTTAAGCGCACTGCCCTTACCTCGATTGCTGGCATGCGTGAGTACCGTACAACCGGCTTGTTCTGCGGATTTGAAGATCCCGCGATAATCCTCGCCGCTGCCGTCATCTACGATCAGGATAGGGGCGTCGCCTGCCTCTTCTTTTAGATTATGAATAAGGGCTAACAGCCTTTCATCCGGCTCGTAGGAGGGGATAAGTATAGTCATATAATCTGCCTCCATGTTTTAGGATTGAGGGATATAGATAATATCGCTGACACCACGTTCTTGCCCCTTGCCAAGCGGACTATTAACAACGCGGCCCATAAAATACATCGTAGACGAGCCGCCGCCATCCAGATTGTAAGCTTCAGTTGCTCCAAGTTCCTTGAACAAATCAGCGAATTCCGTCAGTGTCATCCCACGGCTGTAGCCCGAGCTCCGTCCGTCTACGATGACGAACAGGTAGTGGTTGGCTGAGATCATTCCGATGCCTGTCCGTGGATTAGATGCTTGGATTGATCGGTTGCCGAAGTTTTTGTCGATCTCAACATGGCTGAAATCACCGGCGATCTCGCCGTTTGTAACGAGAGCTGGCCCGAAGGAGAAGGCATTAGTTACCCCTTGAGCGAGCAGATCATCCGTAGAGGTCTCCTCTTCGTCGTAAGGCTTCATCGTGCCATCGTTAAACATGGCGAGACCAATTCTTGTTGGCTCATCCCGATACACCGTACCATTACGGATGACGACGCCATCCTCGCGGAAGCCGTAGTAATCACCGTTAATGGCAAAGATCGCATTGTGATTAGCCGCGATTGTCGACGTGTTCTGAATAATATTGGTGCCAAAAGAGTCTTTGGCGAAAGCGGTAAGCAGGTTAGTTGTGCTGTTAAAGGTGACATCGGCGACATAGTAGGTGATCAGATCCGATCCAGAGCCGGTCTCCACCTTTTTGATGCTGATCGTCTGGTTGTCATCCTTGTAGTTCCAGTCATCGTATTCGGCATCCGCGGATGGGGTGGTGGTTGATGTTCCGCTGCTTGAACTTGAATTTGAGCTTGAATTTGAGCTCGAGCTTTGCGTAATAGATGGATTTGGTGTCACCTTCACCTCCACATGCTCGATCAAATATCGATCAGCCAGCTTATAGAGAATGGCTGAAATGATAAGCAGGATGACAACTATAATGGTGATGATTTTGGTTTTTTTGCTGGTGCGGATAATAATAATCACTCCTTTAATAGGCACTAGCCTTGTGTTATGGAGTAATCTTAGATCGACAACCTTTAGCCAATCTTAAATGGGAGAGGGTGGGGCACAAAGGCGGAGAGGAGGTTTTTTTGGCTCCTCCTTTTTGAGGGCGAATGGGGAAGTGGATGGTGTTTGAGGGGCTGGGGTATCCCCTTCGGTCGCTGTTGCCTGCCAGGGAATTTGGATTGGAATCCGCATAGTGGATATTCCCTGCCAGGCAAAGGCGAACGCTGCGCTCCTCAAGGGATACCCCAGCTCCCTTTAAACGATCAACTTCCCCGTGTATGACAAATAGGAAGGAGGATCCAAACGGATCCTCCTTCCTATTTGTGTGGGTGGGAACAGGGAGGAACTAACTAACTAGCTTCAGGGTTCTAGCGAACCCCGGTACGCCGCAATATCACAATCACAATCGATAGTATAAGACAACCCGGTTCCCCGCCTACGTTGGATTTCGTACAGCATAATGGTGCACTAGGGTGAGTAGCTGAAGCTACATTGGATATCATCCAGCGTAATGAGTTTATTTGGTCGAACGAAGCTCATTCTGCCTAAAGTTACTGTATAGAATCCAACGTAGCTAGCAGCAGTCTGCAATCGAGCTGATTTAGGTTGGATGAAATCCAATGTGGACGTGTCATGGTAGCTTAACTATTTACTAGAAGCAGCCCCGCCCACCTGCGTTGGATTTCGTACAGCATAATGGTGCGCTAGGGCGAGTAGCTGAAGCTACATTGGATATCATCCAGCGTAATGAGTTCATTTGTTCGAACGAAGCTCATTCTGGCGAAAGTTACTGTATGGAAACCAACGTAGCTAGCAGCAGTCTGCAATCGAGCTGATTTAGGTTGGAGGAAATCCAACGTATGGACGCGTCAAGGTAGCTTAACTAGTTTCTAGAAACAGCCCCACCCGCCTACGTTGGATTTCGTACAGCATAATGGTGCACTAGGGCGAGTAGCTGAAGCTACATTGGATATCATCCAGCGTAATGAGCTCATTTGGTCGAACGGGGCTCATTCCGGCGAAAGTTACTGTATAGAATCCAACGTAGCTAGCAGCAGTCTGCAATCGAGTTGACTTAGGGTGGAGGAAATCCAACGTGGACGCCTCATGGCGATTTAACCGCATCCAGACGCAAAAAACGGTCATGCAGGTTTATCACCCACATGACCGCTTAACTATTTACTTAACTGCGTTCAGCTGACAGCTGGACGTAGAATGAGGTTACTTCATTTGGCACGCTTTTGACGTGGATTTTGCCTTTATGCTGCTCCACGATTGCTTTAGCAATAGCGAGGCCGAGGCCGTATCCGCCGTTTTTACGGGAGCGAGAAGCGTCGGCGCGGTAGAAGCGGTCGAATATTTTGCCCAGATGCTCGGCTGGTATGCCTTCTCCGGAGTTGGTGACTGTCAGCATAATATCATGACCCTGCTTCTTCAGCGTTAGATCAATTGTACCTTTCGTATTCGTGTACTTGATGGCGTTATCGAGCAGAATCAGCGCCACCTGCTTCATTTGTTCCACGTTGCCGTTAATGGATAAGTCGGATGAGATATCATAGCTGAGTACAATATCCTTCTCGAAAATCACCGCTTCAAGCGTAAGAATGACGCTTTCCACCGCTTCACTTAAGTTGAATGGCGCGAAGATGACATTGTCCCGTGCATCATCCATTTGAGTCAAGTACAGCAGGTCGCTCGTCAGCGTCTTCATTCGCTCTGTCTCCGATTTGATATGATGCAGCCACTTCTCCTGATTGCGGATAAGATCATCGTTATTGGATAAAAGGACATCCGCATTGGTATTAATGACGGCGAGCGGAGTGCGCAGCTCATGAGAAGCGTCGGCGATAAACCGCTGCTGCTTATCGAAAGCTTCTTTGACTGGAGAGATAGAGCGGTTCGCAAAATACCGGCTCGTGAAGTAGATCACAATGAGCATAATAAATCCTACCACAAGGAAAGTGTATAAGAGCGTCATCAAGAATTGATGCTGATTCGTGACGTCAAGGAATACAACAGAATATCCATTAGGGGTCACCTGCTTGTCAAAAGCCCAGCGGTTACCATCCAGGTTGAACTCACCTTGATCGGAATGATCTGTAGAAGCGGCTTTGATCGCAAGTGCGTAGAAGTCGCTGTCCATATCGAAGCGGGAATCCGTCTTTGTAATATTCCAATCACTATCCGCTTCAAGTGCGAAGGATACGGATCGCTCGGGCGGCGGACCGCCTTTCATACTGCCTTCGGGTGACATCATATCCCCGTGGCCGCCGCCATGACTGCCGCCGCCGTACTTACCGCCATCAGGACCGTCCTGTTTGCGATAAAACTCCGATACTTGCATGAGATCATCATTCATGGTCTTACGGTTGTTCTGATAAGTAATCGTATAAATCGTAATAAAGGCCAGAATCATAATAAAGCTGATGATGACCATATTCACAATCAAAAATCGGTTGCGCAGCCGATTAAACATTAGGTGGTCGCCTCCAGTACATAACCAACGCCTCGAATAGTATTAATCTTCACCGAGGATTGCAGGAACACGAGCTTTTTGCGTAAGAAAGAGATGTAGACTTCCACGTTATTATGCTCCACATCCGAATCATAGCCCCACAGCTTCTCAATAATCTGCTCTTTGGACGTCACCGCCGTTTTCCGCAGAATGAGCAGCTCCATCAGCTCGCTCTCCTTTAGAATGACTTTCAGCTCTTTCCCCTTGCACATCAGCTTCAGATTAGCTGTATTCAGTTCAATATCGCCGAACTTAAGTCCATCCTCGGGTACAACCTCGCCTCTTCTTCTTAAGGCCGCTCTTATGCGGGCAAGCAGCTCGCCGGTCGAGAAAGGTTTGGAGATATAATCATCAGCTCCATAATCGAGCCCGGTAATTTTATCATTAACTTCTCCCTTGGCTGTCAGCAGAATAACGGGTGTTGCGATTCCTTCATCCCGAATCTTCTTCAGCACCGTAATCCCGTCCATCTCCGGAAGCATGATATCAAGCAGCAGGAGATCATAGATGCTGCATAAGGCATTATCGAGTCCCGATTGGCCGTCATGAACGACGTCTACGGAGTAATTATTCTTTTTCAAAATTTGAGATAAGGCATCTGCCAGATTCACTTCGTCTTCTACTATTAGTATTCGCATGGAGCATTCCTCTTTTCGTTATTGCTACCCTCGCAAACTTATTATAGGAAGAGAACCTTTAATCAATCTTAACTCGGACAAACGAACCTGAAATAACTTTACAAAACATTTAAGATTCATTAAAGGTTCCCACTCTAAGATACAGTCATGAGCAGGCGGCAAGCTGGCCGCATGAAAGGAGCCTCAAGAAGATGGCCATTGAAGTATTCAACCGATATGAAAGTAAGTATTTGATGGACACTCAATCGTTTCACGAGATTTATAACCGATTGCTTCAATATATGGAGCTCGATGAATACAACAAGAACGATCAATTCTACTCCATAAGCAATCTATACTTCGATACCGATCAGCATTCGATTATAAGAAACAGCTTGTCGAAGCCAAAGTATCGGGAGAAGCTCAGACTCAGAGCTTACGGCGTGCCAAAGTCGGATGCCAAGGTGTATCTGGAGCTGAAGAAGAAAGTATTCGGCATCGTCAACAAACGGAGAACAGGACTTAAGCTGGAAGAGGCCTATGAGTTCGTACGCACTGGAGTCGAGCCTGAGCTTGCACCATACATGAACAAGCAGGTCATTCAGGAGATCAAATACTTCCTTGGCCGCTATAAGCTTGAGCCAGCGGTGTATCTCACTTACGACCGGATTGCGATGTTTTGCAAAAACAACCGGGATTTGAGGATTACCTTCGATACGAATATCCGGTCGAGAAGGTATGATCTCAAGCTGGAGGCTGGTGACCATGGAGACTTGATCATGGCACAGGGTCAATGGCTGATGGAAGTAAAAGCCGAGAAGACCGTTCCGGTCTGGCTGGCCCAGCTGCTGTCTGAGCTTGGGATGTTCCGGACAGGCTTCTCGAAATACGGCAATGAATACCGAATGAACATAAGAAATGAAGAACGAATAAAGGAGCGCCTCTTATTATGATCGATTCACTCTTTTCAAGCACCGCAACCGTAACCGAATTATCGTTTAGTGATGCTATACTTACGCTTTTATTATCTTTTGCACTTGGTGCGATGATCAGCTTTACGTATATGAAAACACAAACCGTCTATACCCAAAGCTTTGCCTTAACCATGATTGTTCTCCCAACGATCGTTGCGATTATCATTCTGTTAATCGGCAGCAATATTGCTCGAGCATTCAGCTTGGCGGGTGCCTTCTCGATTATCCGGTTCCGAAGTGCGCCTGGAGATCCGAAGGACATTGCTTTCGTCCTGTTCACAATGGCAGCTGGCCTCGCCTGCGGCGTTGGAGCTTACGGATATGCGGTTCTGTTCACAATCATTCTCTGTCTCTTGATGTTCCTGCTTAAAGCAGTGAAGTTCGGATCCAAATCCTCAACACAGAAGCTGCTCAAAGTAACGATTCCGGAAAACCTCAGCTACGAAGAAGCATTTGCCGAAGTGTTTAACATCTTTAACGTGCAGTATGAGCTTAGAAAAGTTAGAACCACCGAGCTGGGCAGCTTGTACGAGCTTGTCTATGCTGTCACTCTTGACCCTTCTACGAATCAGAAGGAATTGCTTGATGCGATAAGATGCAGAAACGGAAATCTCGATATTTCCTTAACGATGACCCCTACGGTAGTAGAAGCTTAGATCCTACCAACAATAGAGAGGAAGAAAACCATGAATAATAAGAAAAGAATAAGCAAACTTGCTTTCATTTTATTATGCGCGGCAGCACTGTCGGCATGCAACAACAATTCGAATGCAGCAACCAATACAACTGGCAGTACAGGTACGACGAATACAAGTGAAACTGCGGCGGCTGTTCAAACCGCAAGCTTCGAACTTGATGATTCCGTTGAATATGACGAGGATGACGCTTATACGGATTGGAGTACAGCCGATCTAACGACAATTTCGCTGAGCGGCACCAGTGCAACGGTCGAAGGCTCGGGAGCTGAAGTGAAGGACGGTATCGTTACGATTACGGCAGCCGGAACCTATGTGGCCAGCGGCAAGCTGGATGAAGGCCAGATCGTAGTTGATGTAGCAGATAAAGGAACAGTACGACTTGTCTTGAATGGAGCGGAGATTCATTACAGCAAAAGCTCGCCAATCTATGTAGAAGAAGCGGGCAAGCTGATTCTGTCCTTACCTGAAGGCACGAACAATGTTGTAACTGACGGAGATACTTATGTGTTCCCTGATGATTCGACAGATGAGCCGAATGCAGCTATTTTCAGCAAAGATGATATGACGATTAACGGTACCGGCAAGCTGACCGTAGAAGGCAACTACAATAACGGGATCGCTAGTAAAGATAAGTTGAAAATTACCGGCGGTACATTCGATATTCAAGCTGCAGATGATGCGGTTATGGGACGTGATCTGGTTGCTGTGAAGGACGGATCGTTTATGCTGGATGCAGCTGGTCATGGCATCAAGACAACGAATGATACCGAAGGGGAAGAAGGTATTATTGTGCTGCAAGGCGGCACTTATAACATGAAGTCTGGTGAGGATGCACTGCACAGCACGGGCGGCTTGTCCATCTCGGCTGGTGACTTTACTATCGCAGCGGGTGATGATGGCATTCATGCAGAAACGGCGATGCTGATCGCAGGTGGTACGATTGATATTACGCAAAGTAATGAAGGCATCGAAGCGACAGATATTACAATTGCAGGTGGAGACATTAAAGTCGTATCAAGCGATGACGGTGTAAATGCAGCGACTGGTGTTGATGGCTCTGGAGGAGAAGGAGCGGCTCCAGGCGGCGGAAGCGGCGGAGGTCAGGAAGCTGGCTCGGCATCTCAAGGTCTGCTGACCATTAGCGGCGGTACTTTAGCGGTCGATGCAACTGGCGACGGATTAGATGCGAATGGTTCGATTGTGATGTCAGGCGGATCAGTCTTTGTAAACGGCCCGACGGAAAATGGCAACGGCTCACTTGATTACGACGGTACCTTCAATATGACGGGTGGCACTCTTGTAGCAGCGGGAAGCTCCGGTATGGTACAAGCAGCATCGGACAGCTCGACACAAGCTGGCGTTCTAATGACGTTCCCGCAGACGCAGCAAGGTGGAACACTGGTTCATCTGGAAGATGAGTCGGGTAAATCGATTGCGACATTTGCTCCAACGAAGAGCTACCAAGCGGTCTATATCAGCACACCGGATTTGGCAAAAGGCACCGCGTACACGCTGTATTCTGGTGGTCAATCGACGGGAACAGCAACAAATGGTCTTTATGCAGATGGTGAATACAGTGGAGGAACGAAGGTCGTATCTTTCACAGCAGAATCGCTTATCACTTGGGTGAATGAATCCGGTGTAACAGAAGCGCAAAGCGGCTTCGGCGGCGGAATGGGTGGCGGCCGTGGAGGCCATGGCATGGGCGGCGGAGGTGGTCGTGGAATGGACGGCACTATGCCGGATGGAGCAGCGCCTCCAGACGGCGCCGCACCACCGGAAGCATCAGCAGATGCTGACTCTACAACAACACAATAAGCAAGAAAGAGGCGTCCAAGTGGCAATGTCATTAAGCTAACTCTTAACTTAATGACATTGTCCAAATGGACGCCTCTTTCTTATTTAGATGACTGCTTAGATGCTGATTTATATTTCACTGATCTGGTTTCTTATTGATTTTGCCGGCTTAATTTGGGATAACTAAGAGAAGAGCTTGATTTGATAAGCAGGGAGACGACATATGTACAACACATTTGATATAGCCGATTCTTCATTTGGGGAGTCTTTGCCTCAGCAAATATACCGACATATTTTGAAGAAAATTATTGCTCGTGAGCTGAATGCGGGAGATAAGATCGTTGAAGAGGAAATTGCCAAAGAGCTGAATACGAGCCGGGCGCCTGTACGGGAGGCGCTTTATTTACTGCAGGTCGAAGGTATTGTGGAGCGGCTTCCGAGACGTGGCACAATTGTGAAGCCTTTCACCCAGCAGGAGATCGTTGATTATAACACCTTAATGGCAGAGCTCCTTCGTGTAGCGGTCCAATATGGGCAGCACAGATGGACGCTGGAATATAAGGACATGCTAATGACATTTGCAGCAGATGCTGATGCGGCATGCGAGCAGGGCGATGTTCGGGATTATGAGCGAAAAGCAGAGCGTCTGCTGAGGCATGTTGTATTTGTAGCGGATAACATGGCACTTGCGAAGTTCTATGAGAAAGCTAGTCTCATTCTGAACGTGTTTGTTGAAGTAAGATGGAGTGAGAGCAAGATCAAGGAATTCCACAAGCCTTTTCAAGTATTTGCTTCATCCATTCTGGCTTCGGAATATGATAAAGCGCAAGCAGCCATTTATGAGTTTCTAATGGTAGGGATTAAATAAAAAACGGGAATTGGTGTTAATGGAAGAGCTTTTTAGGATAAATTGTCGACAATCGACAAAGTAATCTGTTAAGATAGGTTTGTAAGCAAATTGCTTAAGCTCGTGCTTAGGAAGATTGTTGGACAAGAATTCGTCATCGATGGCGGATCAGTTCTGACCTAATAGCGGCATAATAATCGGGTTGTTTTCCTTCATACCTACACATACTTCATGACAAAGGGGAAATCCATCATGGCAGAATTAACAGGCAAGGTAATTATTATTACAGGCGGAGCAAGCGGGATCGGCAAGCAAACGGCTCTTCAACTATCCGCTAAAGGGGCAGCTATTGTTGTTGCTGACTATAACCTCGATGGTGCTAAATCGGTTGTCGCAGAACTTGAAGCAGCAGGCGGCAAGGCTGCAGCATTCAAAGTGGATGTATCCAAGGGCGATGAAGTGAAGGCTCTTGTTGATTTTGCGGTAGAGACATTTGGTACATTAAACGGTATCTTCAACAATGCGGGAATCGGGCTGGTTAAGCCATTCCTTGAAATGGATCCGGAATCTTACCACCGTGTCATTGACGTCGATCAGCACAGCGTCTACTACGGCATGTATTATGGCGCGAAAAAAATGGTCGAGCTGAACGTACAAGGTACAATCGTAAACACAGCTTCCATCTACGGTACAGCGGCTGCGCTTGGCAGCTTCAACTATAATGCGGCGAAAGCAGCCGTCGTTATGATGTCTAAATCCGGTGCGCTGGAGCTTGCCGACTACGGTATTCGCGTTGTTGGTGTAGCTCCTGGCTTTATCGATACGCCAATCCTTGGTGATGACGAAGGTATGAAAAATGCACTCGGTGCCCTGCATATGCGTGGCAAACTTATTCAGCCTGAGAAAGTGGCAAGTGTCGTAACCTTCTTGTTTAGTGAAGGAGCTAGTGCAATTAACGGCCAAACCATCCCAGTCGACGATGGTTTCCTCAGCTTCAAAACTAAATAATTGCTATTATGGCCGCTGCCCTTCAAGGGTAGCGGCCCTTTTTTAACCGTATGGATTGGTCTTGTTAGGGGATTTTAAAAAAGAATGGTTAACAAAGGAGCTTAGGCAATGAACTTCAAACAAATAACCGTAGCAGGCAGTGGCGTTCTGGGCAGTCAGATTGCGTTTCAGACGGCATACAAAGGGTTTCATGTAACGGTCTACGATATCAATGACGAGGCATTAGCGAAGGCAAAAGAAAGAATGGCGGAACTCAAATCACATTATGTGGCGGACTTGCAGGCATCAGAGGCCGATCTAAAAGCAGCCTATGACCGAATTACGTACAACAGTGACCTAGCACAGGCTGTGGCTAATGCGGACCTCATTATTGAGGCGATCCCGGAAGTTGTGTCGATCAAGACCGATTTCTATAAAAAGCTTAGTCAGTTGGCTCCAGCAAAGATGATATTTGCGACGAATTCGTCCACCCTGCTGCCAAGCCAATTTGCTGAAGCAACGGGCCGCCCGGGCCAATTCCTCGCCCTTCATTTTGCTAATGAGATCTGGAAAAATAACACTGCAGAGATTATGAAGCATCCAGGGACAGATAATCAGGTGTTCGAAGATGTAGTCGCTTTTGCTAAAGCAATTGGCATGGTGGCCCTGCCTTTGCAGAAGGAACAGCCAGGTTATATTCTTAACTCGCTGCTGGTGCCGCTGCTTGAAGCGGCTCAGCAGCTACTTGTCCGGGAAATTGCTGATGTGGAGACAATTGATAAGACGTGGATGGTCGCAACCGGCGCACCGCTTGGTCCATTCGCAATTCTTGATGTGGTGGGCATCAATACGGCCTATAACATTGGTCTTGCGAAAGCTAAAGCGACCGGTAATGAAGAGTTCGAGAGGATAGCGGAGCTGCTGAAGTCCGAGTATATCGACAAAGGAAAGCTTGGCCGAGCAACGGGCGAAGGCTTTTACAAATATCCGGACCCGAGTTTCTTGAAGCCGGATTTTAAAAGCTGATTGCAGGGATTGCCGCCAAGATAATTGAGCAAGATAGTAAATTCGGAGGCCGGCTATGGTTAAGGTCCTGAAAGGGCCTTAACGCCAGTGGTAAGCCGGGAATAGGAACCTTTAAGGTCCTTTGAGGACCTTAAAGTCAGTAAAAAAGGCAAAAAGAGGCCAGAATTCGGATGGCCGGCTATGAATAAGAGCCCCAGAGGACCTTAACTCTAGGATAAGGTCTGGAAAGGAAAGCTTTAAGGTCCTTAGGGGGCCTTAAAGTCAGAAGTTGGCTTCAGAAAAAGGAGATGCGCCATGATCATCATGGGCATCTCCTTTTTCTATTCAACTTGCTGAAGTGGCTTAGGTAGTGATCTAATTGGATATATCAGAAAAGACAAGGAAGGGTCTCCCATAATGAAGGCGATAAACGTCCATTTAAGCGAGTATTCGAAGCATGAAGTGCCGTTTCATCATTATTTTGGAAATGGATTAGACAGCTATATTATCCGGCTTCAGGTGGAAGGGGTATGTGAGGCATTAGTTGATGGATACATCAGAGAAATCGTCCCAGGAGACCTGCTGCTATTCAAGCCAGGTGATATCTACGATCTGCGCATTGGGTGGTTGGATGAGGGGGCAAACCTGTCCCTCGATTATTACGTCATTAGCGATGGTCCTGGCATGTTGGAATGGTGGGAGCAGAAGAAGCGGCCGACGCTTGCGAAGATTGCTGAGGACCGGAGGCTGAAGGCCGTCTGGCATCAGATTGTACTGGAGAAAAGAAGGCTCGACGGCGGTAATCCTAACATTATTACCTCGCTTGTCTGGTCACTGCTTATGCTGATTGACCGGGCAATTGAAGAGGTTCCGGATAACCAGTCGCCGCTTGCTTATCATGCCCTTCGCATGAGGCAATTTATTGAGGAGCATGCTTCGGAGGCGTTGACGCTCCAGCAGGTGGCGCAGCATACCGGACTCAGCATCTCGCGGGCGGTGCATCTGTTCAAGGCGCATTTTGGCGTGTCGATTATCGGTTACGCCCAGCAGCTTCGGTTAAGCCGCGCCATCAATTTGCTTAATCACAGCGCTTTATCGCTGGAGCAGATTGCCGCCGAGACCGGGCTTGGCAGCTACGCTTATTTCCACCGCTTGTTCCGCGAACGGTATGGTATGTCGCCGGGTGCTTATCGGAAGAAGAGATAAACCTTTCAATATTGTAAGGAAAGGTAAGGTTAATCGATAGCAGCGAATTTCCCTCCTTTGTTACGATGAGTACAAATCAATTAGGAGGGCTTATTTATGAGCTTACGGCGATTTGCTTTCAATAACGTTATTCGGAACGGGAGAATTTACGCGGGGTATTTTCTGAGCAGTGCTTTTTCGGTTATGGTGTTCTTCGTTTATTCGATGTTTGCATTCCATCCAGGTCTGGCTGACGGCAATATTCATTCGACTGTATCGGTTACGATGAAATTTGCGGAATCGGTTATTTATGTGTTCTCGTTTTTCTTTGTGCTTTATTCGATGGGTTCATTCCTAAAGACACGCAAGAAGGAGTTTGGCATCCTCATTATGCACGGGATGACCAGCATGCAGTTAAGACGACTAGTTTTTATGGAAAATATCGTGATTGGTTTTGCCGCTACGGTGGCGGGGATTGTGATTGGAGTAGGCTTTGCCGAAATCATCCTTATGTCGTCCCAAAAGCTGCTCAGTCTTGATGAGTCGCTGTCGTTTTATTTTCCAGCCAAGGCTATTCTTCTGACCGGATCAGCCTTTATGGCGCTATTCCTGCTTATCTCGTTATTTACGGTTACGGTGCTGCGGAATAACTCGCTTATTGATTTGCTGAAAGGTTCAAACAAGCCAAAACCGGAGCCTAAAGCGTCCACTCTATTGTCTTGGTTTGCACTGCTCTTAATTGTTGGAGGCTACACCGTAGCTCTGTTGGCAAAAGGGATGGTCGTCTTTTACGCGATGATACCGGTAACGATCGTGGTCATTATCGGCACATACTTCCTGTTCACGCAGCTGAGTGTATATGTTGTCAATAAAAGCCGTAAGAGCCGCTCAATCTTCTGGCGAAAAACAAACATCATCCTGTTCTCGGACCTTGCTTACCGAATGAAGGATAATGCGAGAACGTTCTTTTTGGTCGCGATCCTGTCGACAGTTGCTTTCTCTGCTATCGGTTCAATGTTTGGCTTCAAATCGATGTACACGGATGTCATCCGGGATGAGAACCCGTTTGCGGTGAAGTACACCTCTTACGATGAGCCTTCCAAACAGGATGCTTTAACGATTGAGCAGGCTTTGAAGGAAGCCGGTTTGCCTTACCACCAATATGAGCTGATGATTAAAAATGTTGAAACATCTGACGGTAAGCAAGTTTCCGTCGTGGCGGAATCCGCCTTTAACGAACTTGTAGTTGCGGCTAAGGGGATTAAAGCCGATGTTGAGGGAGATGAAGCAGCGATAGTCCAATACAGCAGCACTCTGATGGGGGCAAGGGGGCCAGTGCTTACGCCTGTCAAGTTGAAGGAATCGGCGCTGTCACTTACGCCTGTTCAGACCATTGATACGCCTGCTATTCAAGCGGGGCCAAATTATTATGTGGTGACGGATGAGCGGTTTGATCAGATGAAGCAGACGGAAAGTGTTATTTATCAATATGCCTTTGATATCTCTGGATCTCATGATGCCTTGAAGAAGGTGGGGCAGGAGCTCGATAACAAGCTTGGCGGCTCCGACAACTGGTTTATGAGTGTCGATTATGAGCTGTATATGCAGGATCAAATTTTTGGCGTTGTCTTATTCGTTGGATTTTTTATCGGCATTGTATTCTTTGTTGGAGCGGGAAGCTTCTTGTATTTCCGGCTGTATACGGATCTGGGTGAGGACAAAAGGAAGTTTCAGGCCATTCATAAGATTGGGCTTACTGACCGGGAATTGTCTGCCATTCTGTCCAAACAGCTGATGATTCTATTCTTCGCACCGATTGTTGTGGCGATAATTCACGGGGCGATCGCGCTTACGGCCATGCAGAATATGTTCCAGTACAACATGATGAAGCCGTCGCTATCCGTACTTGGCTCCTTTATCATTATTCAGACTGTCTACTTCCTATTTATCCGTTCAAAATATATTTCGAATGTAAAATCAGCATGGGGCTTGCACCTTACGTAACGTTATGTTTTACAATGGAGTTACCGGTAATTGAGCTAGCGACAACGAAGGGGCTGAGCATGAACAATCTTTGGAAAGTTGGAGACCTTGCCAAATTGACGGGGCTTACGGTCAGAACGTTACGATTCTACGATCAGATCGGTTTGTTCTCGCCTTCCGGGCAGACAGATTCCGGCCACCGGCTGTATGATGAGTCCGACCTGTCGCTTCTGCATCAGATTCTGACGTTGAAGGAATTGGGCTTATCGCTGGAGGAGATCAAGGAAACCTTGTCAGCCAAGCAGATCAGCCCGCTGGAAATGGTGACGCTGCAGAAGCAGCGGATCAAAGAGCAGATCAAGCAGCAGCAGAAACTGCTGGAACAGCTGGAGCATACGTCTAAAGCATTAATTGGGAAGAAAACTCTAACCGTTGATGACTTTACGAACCTGCTGCAGGCAATGAAGATGGAATTCGAGAAGCCCGTGATCGAGCGGAAGCAAAGCTGGGTTCAGCATTTGGACAAGCTGGGGTCGCTGCTCGAGCAGGGTGAATGAGCCCACGCTTACGAAGTATGAATTGCTCCACAATTCATTTCAGGAGGAGAATAACTAATGAACGAAAGATTTGTTAAACATGCAACCTTTGTTGTCGAACGTACTTATCAAGCATCCGCGGAGCGGGTATTTGAGGCTTGGGCAGACCCTGAGGTAAAGGGGAAGTGGTTCTCGAAGCCTGATCAATTCGAGTTCCGAGTTGGGGGACGTGAGTACAGCAGCGGCGGACCGCCGGAGGGACCAGTCTTCACCTTTGATGCTGTATATCAGGACATCTTAACAAATCAGCGCATTGTGTACACCTACACACTGGACATGAATGAAACTCGGATGTCGGTGTCTACAACAACCATTGAGTTATTCGAAGCAGAAGGTGCCACCAAATTGGTATTCACCGAGCAGGGTGCTTTCTTTGATGGACATGATACGCCAGAAATTCGCGAGCATGGCACAGGCGAGATGTTAGATGCACTTGGCAAGTTGGTTGAGGAATAGGCTGAACATGGAGAGTCTCTATAAGAGGCTCTTTTTTATTTGATCTGTTCTCTCATTCGAGGTATTTTAGTAACAAGAGGGGGGAGTTGGAATGTCTACTATCACCATTGAAGTCGTAACGGACGGTAATATTGAACCTTGCAGAGTATTGTGTGATGAGCTTATGGCTTTCCAACAGTCAAAGGCCGTGATGGCACCGGAATTATTCGACATGATGAACTTCGATACCCGGATGCGTAGAAGTTATGACCATGCGCTGCGTACCCATGTCCTTATCGTAAAGGATGGGGATGTACCTGTTGGTTATGCTTTTTCGTCGGTTAGTAATGTAGAGCAAGAGGATCTTGGAATTCCAGCATGGGCACCTAATCAGGAGCAGGAAGGCAGTAAAGGCTTTTACCCCGATTGGATAGAGACTCCGCAGAGGATTGGGTTCTTAAGCAACCTGTATTTGCGGGACGGTTACCGGAGTATGGGACTGGGATCGAAGCTGTTCAACATGTCCATGACATGGCTGGAAAGCTTTTCTGATGTCGATCTGCTCTTCATTTACGTCTCGAACGGTAATGAAGAGGCGCTTGATTTCTACTTGAAGCAAGGTTTTACATACAGTCATGATGTATTTGGAGGATTTATTAAGGCGGTTTACCGGAAGCTCGAAAAATAGCGCGTATCCGCACGCCCGATTGCCGAATTAACAATGATGGTATCCTCCTCCACTCCGATGAACAGTATGTGAGGGATTTGAGCCATATACGGTTTCTTCCTAGGGCAGCGGCAGGTTGGCGGCTAGCGTATATAGAAATAATAAGGAATAAATATGGCTCTTGAGAGGGGTAGTGAGAGAGTTGAATCCAGTAGCCAAAGCAGAAATGCTCATCAGAAAACCAGTAAGTGAGGTATATGAGGCTTTTATCGATCCTGCGATTACGACAAAGTTCTGGTTCACGAAGGGAAGCGCGAGACTGGAAGCAGGCAAGCAGGTGGAGTGGACTTGGGAGATGTACGGAGCTGCAGCGCCTGTTCAAGTTCTTGAGCTTGAGGAAAATAAACGAATTGTTATCGATTGGGGCACAAAAGCGGAATGGACGTTTGAAGTTCTATCCGAGTCAGAAACCTTCGTGACGATTACGGATTCCGGCTTTGAAGGTGAAGCGGAAGAAGCTACTCATCGGGCAATCGGCTCGACCGAAGGCTTTACGATTGTCCTGTGTGGAGCGAAGGCTTATCTGGAGCATGGCATTCAACTGAACCTTGTGTACGATAAGGCGCCTTATGCTCATGTGAAGGGGTAGCTAAGAATAGGGAGGGACAAAGATGAAGTCAGAGCTTGGATTAGAGATGCTGGAGCGGGTGCAGAGCATTTGCGCAGCGCTGCCAGAAGTGGAACAAATCGTTGACGGATTTGGCCATGATGTGATGAAGGTGCGAGGCAAAACGTTCATCATGATGGGAGAAGGACATAATAGTGTCTTGCCAAGCTTGTCAATCAAAGCCACCAAGGAGCAGCAGTTCCTGCTGCTGGAGCAGGGCGGTTATGTGAAAACAGCGTATATCGGTCATCACGGCTGGGTCTCCGTTGACATGGAGGCTGGACCAAACTGGGATGAGCTGACGGTGATTATTCAGGAAGCTTACTTGCTTGCAGCGCCGAAGCGGCTGGTGAAACAGGTGCTGGAGAGTGTTCAAAATTAAAAAGAGCGTATGGGCTACCAGCCCATACGCTCTTTTAACGAGGTGATTTGAGCGAGATGATGGCGTCCATGCCAGTCAAATCGCTGAAGAGCCATATCAAGAGTCATAACGCCATGCGCAGGACTGGTAAAGGTTCTTTGGAAGTCAGATGGCTGCATCGCATGGAGCAGTACGGCAAACCGGCTGCGCAGCGATTCGATCAGTACCAACGAAGTTTCGATAGGCGCTTTATAATCATTTAGCTCGGCCCAGACATCCTCCCGATAAGTTGAAGCTATAGGGTTATCCTCCGTTAGTGCTTTTTTGAACCGGATATAGGCGTTCATATCATTATCAGCCAAGTGGTGGACCACCTGTTGAATGGTCCATCCGCCAGGACGATAAGGAGTGAGCAGCTGTTCGGAAGTCAGGCTCTGCACGATGTGTCGAAGCTGCGCAGGCATTTCGGCAATTTTTCTTATCCACTCTCTGCGCATCTCTAAGTCTGGTTCTAATACCACCTCGAAGTGACCGATGGGAAAACGTAAGGTGTCCATCCTGTGTATCTCTCCTCTTTTTTGATGATCCCTTGTACCTATTTCATGTATTGACATCTCTCATTTAACCATTTATAGTTAGATTCAATGTGATATTGAGAATCATTATCGTAGTTAATGTATTTTAAAAATAGTAAAGGGGTCTTATCATGAAAAAGTTTATTCCCGCTATCTTCCTTCTTGCACTCGTACTGGTTCTTGGTGCATGCGGAAACAATGCAAACAAGACGAACAACGCTAACAACGGAGCTGCAGAAGCGACAGCAACACCTGAAGCAACAGAATTGGCAGCAGCAGAGCAGCCAGCAACTGGAACAGTAACGTATCAAGCTGAGAGTGGTCCAGTAGAAATTCCTGCGAATCCACAGCGTATTGTAGCATTGGCTTATGCGCCGAATATGATTTCCCTTGGAGCAAATATTGTTGGTGTAGACCAATGGACTAATATGAGCCCTCTCTTCACTGACAAACTGAAGGGTGTAGAGGTTGTATCCGATGAAGATTTGGAGAAAATCATTGAGCTCGATCCGGACTTGATCGTTGTAGGTACAGAAAGCAAGAACGTTGAAAAGCTGAGCGAAATCGCTCCTACTGTAGCTTTCACATGGGGTAAGCTGGATTACCTGAATCAACAGGTAGAAATCGGCAAGATTCTTGGCAAAGAGCAAGAAGCAACAACATGGGTTAACGACTTCAAATCCCGTGCAGCCGCACTTGGCGACGAGGTTAAAGCGAAGATTGGTGAGAATGCAACTGTATCCGTACTTGAGACGGACGCGAAGAGCTTCTACGTGTTCGGCGATCATTGGGCACGTGGTACAGAAGTGTTGTATCAAGCAATGGGGCTGAAAATGCCTGAGAAAGTAACTAAGGATGCTCAAGGACCTGGTTACTACACGTTATCGCAAGAGATTATTCCTGATTACTCGGGCGATTGGATTGTTTTGAGCAGAAGTGCCGCAAATGACAATGCCTTCATGAACACAGATACCTGGAAGAACATCCCTGCTGTGAAAAACGGCCATGTCATTGAGATTGATACAGAAGCTTCCACTTACAGCGATCCAACAACTTTGGAAAGCTTGCTCACGATCTTCAAAGACGGCTTCCTTAAATAATTTCACCCTATATCAAAAAGCTCCTTCCTGAACAACGGGAAGGAGCTTTTTGTATCTTAGTGGCTCATGCTTACTTGCTTCTCACCATCAGGCTGTTGATCGCCTTCCGGCGGCTTTGTACGTTTCACAAATAAGCCGATGATGACAGCTGCGATCGCCACGATAAGGCCGATCCAGAACGCATCGTGAATACCTGCAACCATACCGTGGGCTTGCTCTGCAGGCGCCCCAGGATCGGAGGATGTACTCAGATAATCCTTCGTGCCATTCGTCATAATACTAATGAACAGCGCTGTACCAATCGCACCGGATACTTGCTGCAGCGTGTTCAGGATAGCGGTGCCATGCGGGTAGAGGCTGCGTGGCAGCTGGTTCAGACCCGATGTTTGAGCCGGCATCATAACAAGGGAAATACCTACCATCATAATAATATGGATCATGATGATATGACCATTGCTTGCTGTTGCATCAATGCCAGTGAACATCCAAAGCGAGATTGCAACGAGAATCAGGCCTGGTGTTACAAGAATACGTGGACCAAACTTGTCGAACAAGATGCCGGAGATCGGTGCCATAACCCCGTTGACAATACTACCCGGCAGCATGATGAGGCCGGAAGTGAACGCGGTCATAAGCAAAGCACCTTGCAGGAACATCGGAAGCAACGTCATTGTGGAGAACAACGTCATCATTAGTACGAATAGCAGGATGGTTACGATAGTGAACATCGGGAATTTGAATGCCCGCAGGTCCAGAATCGGAGCCTTCAGCGTCAGCTGGCGCCAGATGAACAGGATCAAGGCGATTGCACCAACTGTAATCATCCAGATCACTTGAGGATCCGACCAGCCTTTTTCACCCGTGGAGCTAAAGCCGTATACAATTCCGCCGAAGCCAATTGTAGAAAGTAGAATGGACAAAATATCGACCTTAGGTTTCGTAATGTCCGAAACATTCTTCAAGAACATAAAGGAGAAGATAATGGACAACGCGGCCAGCGGAATAACGAGAATAAAGAGCCAGCGCCAGTTCAGCGAGTCCATAATAACACCAGACAATGTTGGTCCAATAGCTGGAGCGGCCATGATAACAAGACCAATCAGACCCATGGCGCCACCGCGTTTTTCCGGCGGGAAGATGGCCATAATCGTGTTCATCAATACAGGAAGCATTAGACCGGTTCCGATCGCTTGAACGATACGGCCTACGAGGAGTACGCCAAATTCAGGAGCTACAGCCGAAATAACTGTGCCAGCAAAAAACAGCATCATGGCGCCAATAAACATTTGCCTGGTCGTATACCATTGCTGGAGCAAAGCCGTTACCGGAACGAGTACACCAACGACAAGCATATAAGCTGTGGACAGCCATTGGATGGTCGAAGGACCAACCTCGAAAGCCTTCATTAATTCAGGGAGTGCATTACCAAGTAAAGTTTCATTCAGGATCGCGATGAACGCGCCTATAATAATCGTAGCAATAATGGGCCCACGCTTGATATTAGTCAAGTCGGGTGCAGAGCTGGATGTACCAGCATTAGAAGCATTCATTGATAATTGCCGTCCTTTCCTTCGTCTTCAACGAAAAGGTATGTATGTTATTTTGTTTAGGCTTGATGGACAGTATGCACAGGCACGTCGTCCTTATTTTCCCCCTCCACAGATCTTTAGTTAGCCCATTTTCCACTTTATCACAGGGGGCTAGGCCGAGAAAAGATCTGTGGAAGGTAAAAAATAACTATAATTTCTTAATTCATAGTTGACTGATAGGAATTGTCAGTATAATATAAGGGCATTAGATCGTATTGAACTTACCGGACCACCGGAAGTTTCCTCGACTGATACTCCTTCGAAGGAGTTTAGCTTGCGGAAACTTCCGGTTTTTGCTATGTCCAAAATTAAAAAAATGGGGTGTTTAGGATGAAAAAGTATCAGAAATTATCCTTCTTAATTCTCTCTTTAATCAGCTTGATGATGGTTGCCGCTGCATGCGGCTCGAATAGTTCAGACAACTCGGCTAACACCGCTTCGAATAACTCATCGAAAGAAAACAAAGTCATTCGTATTGGTTATCAGAAATATGGAACAGTCAATATTTTGAAAGCAAAAGGCACATTGGATCAAAGACTCGAGGCAGAAGGCTACAAAATTACGTGGACAGAGTTTCCCGGCGGGCCTCAATTACTCGAAGCATTAAACGTTGGCAGCATCGACATTGGGCATACCGGTGAAGCACCTCCGATTTTCGCTCAAGCAGCAGATGCACCACTCGTTTACTTGGCTCATGAGCCAGCAAGCCCGACAAGCGAAGGAATTATCGTACCAAAGGGCTCGTCCATCAAATCTGTTGCGGATTTGAAGGGCAAGAAAGTAGCTTTGAACAAAGGCTCCAATGTTCACTATCTGCTAGTAAAAGCGCTTGAGAAAGCAGGCGTTGATTATAACGATATTACAACGGTATTCCTGCCGCCGGGTGATGCAAGGGTTGCGTTCGAGAATGGCAGCGTAGATGCATGGGTCATTTGGGATCCATTCCTCGCAGCAGCTCAAACGGCAACAGGCGGTACGCTTCTGACGGATGGCAAGGATCTTGTATCGAACATTGAATTTTACCTGGCTTCACGCAAGTTCGCTGAATCGAATGAATCGGTTATTACAGCCTTCAAGGATGAGCTGAACAAGATTGATGAGTGGGCAGCAGCTAACCAGAAGGAAGTAGCAGAGCTTCTATCCCCGCAGCTTGGTATCGATATCCCATCTCTTGAGCTTGCTGCAGCACGGAGAGGTTACGGTCTGAACCCGATTGACGACTCGATTATTGAAGCGCAGCAAAAAATTGCCGATACATTCTTTGGTCTGAAGCTTATTCCGAAAGAAATTCAAGTAAAAGAAGCTACTTTAAAATAACAAAACAACAATAGGAAGGGTGTTTACAAATGGAAGTATTCTGGTTTATTCCGACTCATGGTGATGGACGTTATTTGGGCAGTGCTGAAGGAGCACGCGCTGTTGATGCGAAATATATGCAGCAAATTGCACAGGCGGCTGACCGCCTTGGATACGGCGGCGTATTGCTGCCGACAGGAACTTCCTGCGAGGATGCTTGGGTAGTGGCATCTTCACTCATCCCGGTTACAGAAAAACTGAAATTCCTCGTTGCCCTTCGTCCGGGCTTAATGTCACCTACCTTGTCTGCTCGTATGGCATCAACCTTTGACCGGATCTCGAATGGACGTCTGCTGATCAATGTAGTAACTGGCGGAGATCCTGTGGAACTTGCGGGTGAAGGGGTGTTCCTCAGCCATGATGAACGTTATGAGCTGACCAGCGAGTTTCTTGACATTTGGCGCCGAGAACTTGAAGGCGAGACGGTTGATTTTGAAGGGAACCACTTGAAGGTAGAGGGCGGCAAAGTTCTTTATCCTCCTGTACAGAAGCCATATCCGCCTCTTTATTTCGGAGGCTCGTCTCCGGCGGGGATTGATGTAGCAGCCGATCACATCGATGTATATCTGACATGGGGAGAACCTCCTCAAGAAGTAGCAAAAAAGATTGATAAGGTTCGTAAAGCAGCGGCTGAACGGGGAAGAGAAGTACGCTTTGGCATTCGTCTTCATGTTATTGTCCGTGAAACCTCCGAAGAAGCCTGGAGAGAAGCGGATCGTCTAATCAGCAAAGTGGATGATGATGCGATTGCAGCAGCCCGCAAAGTGTTTGCCCGTTATGATTCGGAAGGGCAAAAGCGGATGTCAGATCTGCATGGCGGCGACCGCAGTCAGCTTGAGATCTACCCTAACCTGTGGGCGGGTGTTGGTCTTGTTCGCGGTGGTGCTGGAACAGCTCTTGTCGGCAATCCAACAGAAGTAGCTAACCTGATGAAGGAATATGCTGCGCTTGGTATTGAGACGTTTATTTTATCCGGATATCCGCATTTGGAAGAAGCTTATCAGTTTGCCGATCTTGTATTCCCGTTGCTTCCTCTTAAAGGGATTGCATCGGCGAATGGTCCAACATCTACTAGTCCGTTCGGTGAGCTGATCGCTAATTCAGTTAAACCAGCAGAACGGGCAACTGTTAAATAGGGGGCTACAATGATGAAGAGTCCAGCAGCTCGTAACTGGAAAACTGGAACGTTATCTATAGGACTCGAGTGGTTAATTCCGATCCTGGTAGTGGTGATCTGGCAATGGCTTGGCAGTGCGGGGGTAATCTCTCAGCGCATCCTCCCTACACCAGCATCAGTTGTTGAAGCCGGATGGAAGCTGATTCGTAATGGTGACTTATTCGTATATATCGGCGACAGTACAAGGCGGGCACTGCTTGGCTTTGTAATCGGGGGAGGAATCGGGTTTATTCTGGCGATTCTGAACGGGTTAGCGCCTTTAGCAGAGAAGCTGACGGACTCGTCGATTCAAATGATCAGAACGATCCCTCACCTGTCACTTATTCCACTTATTATTGCATGGTTTGGTATCGGTGAGCAGGGTAAAATCTTTCTCGTTGCGCTTGGCGTAGCATTCCCGATTTACTTAAACACCGTGCACGGTATTCGTTCCGTTGAACCGGGTTTGATTGAGATGGGCCGTACTTACGGGTTAAAAGGCTTTGCACTTTTCCGTACGATTATTTTCCCGGGTGCGCTCCCTTCAATATTAGTAGGTCTTCGATTTGCTCTCGGCATTATGTGGATCACGCTGATCGTCTCTGAGACGATTTCCTCGAATAGCGGAATCGGCTTTATGGCGATGAATGCGCGGGAGTTTTTCCAAATGGATGTCGTGGTGCTTAGTATTGTGATCTATGCTTTGTTAGGCAAATTGTCAGATTGGCTGGCGAAGCTTATGGAGAGGAGTTGGCTGCAATGGCATCCGCACTTTCGTCCGAAAAAATAAACGTTAAACCGGAAGTAGGCTCGCTCGAAACGGTGTCTTCCCGTGGTCTGCAGGTAGATGTACGAGACGCAGTTGTGCAATTCGGTGACCTTACTGTCCTTCGTGATCTTGATTTAACGATTCCATCGGGACAATTCCTGGCGATCGTAGGTAGAAGCGGATGCGGCAAGAGTACACTGCTCCGCTTACTGGCCGGATTAGAACGAGCATCGCAAGGAACGGTGTCCCTCGGTGGAGGCGCATCAGCGGGCTTAAGGCCGGATGTAAGGGTAATGTTCCAGGATGCACGATTGCTCCCTTGGAAAACGGTACTGGATAACGTTCGGATTGGCGTAGAGGGTGGCGACAAGGCGAAAGCATTAGAGGCGCTGGAGCTTGTTGGCTTAGCTGACCGTGCGAAGGAATGGCCGTCCGTTCTGTCTGGCGGACAGCGGCAAAGGGTAGCACTCGCCAGAGCGCTTGTTGGCGATCCAAGCTTACTCTTATTTGATGAACCGCTAGGGGCACTCGATGCGCTTACCCGTATTGAGATGCAGCAGCTTATCGAGCGGTTATGGCTGGAGAGGAAGTTTACGGCTGTTCTAGTTACACATGACGTAAGTGAAGCCGTTGCACTGGCCGACCGTGTCGTACTTGTAGAGAACGGAATAATCGCACAGGATACTTCAATTGCATTGGCACGGCCTCGTGAGAAGGACAATGGATTTACCCATTACGAGAGTAGTATTCTGAATCGTGTGCTGAAAAGAAATCAGACTGCAGCAAGTAACGAAGGCTTCTCGATCTAATGTATAGTTATGAAAAGAGGGCATCCCTATCGAGGGGTGCCCTTTGTTTTCTATAAATGTTACTCCTCTTCTTCCTCGACAATGATCCGTACCGTATTCGTAAGCAAGCCTGCTCGGAAGCAGGAGGGTCCGAAGCGGAATTCGAAAAGTACAGCAGCCTGGTTAATGATAATGCCGCCTATCGGTTCAGCGAGCACGTTTACCAGGAAGGTCAGTCTGCGTGTTACTCCTGGACCAATCGTACCAAGTGGAATACCCGCTTGAGGATCAGGCTGCGGGATTCCATCCACGGTGAGGCTTCCCGATGAAAATTGAAGCTGATTGTCGAGTGGATCGTAGAAGATGACGTTGGCTGCGGTGATATCCGTCGACAAGTTCGTGAGGGTAATATTGTAATGATAGCTGTCCCCAACCTTGACGATTTGGGCATCTGAGGTCTTGAGGAAGGAGGCATAGTCTGATGCTCGAATCGTGGATACCGGGTTAGATATCGTATTGGACTGGAAGATCTGCGTCAAAATCTGTTGATTCGGCAGCAGGAAATCAGCTTTAACCTGGGCCGTATTCGTTAGAGCCCCGCTGCCTCTTACGAGTACATCAAACCGGACTAGGGTGCTTTGATTTTGAGCAATTGGCCCAAGACTAATACCTTCACTCGGATTATCGTCCAGTCTAAGCACGTTATTAACGCGAATGGTTCCTGGAATGAATAGAGCATTAGCCGGGAGGATATCCGTTAAGATGGTTCGGCCGGATACCGCATTGCCATTATTGACGACAAAGATGGTATAGGTGATCCGCTGTCCCACAAATAAGGAAACATTAAGGAAAGCTTTGGAGACGATTAGGTTAGGCGTATTCTGTACAGTTGTCCATGGGACGGTAACAAAGCTGGTTGAAATGATCGGTTGAACGGTTCCAGTCAGAACCGGTATCGTCACGCCAACAAGCGGCGTCAACGTAATGCCTGGAACAGATACCTGCTGATTCAGCAGAACAGTTCCATCCGGACCTGTAATTGGCCCTAAATTCGGAACCTGACCCGGAGCAGGTGTTACACCAGGCTTAAAGATAGGAAGGACAGGAAGCAAGAGCCCGGGAATAGGCGTTACACCCGGCATTGTTGTAAGGGATAAATCACCTGGCGTACAAGTAGCCGGTACGGTACCCGGTGGTACAGTAACAATAAAGCCCTTATTTGTAATTTGTCCATTTGGTGGATAACCGGAAACAAATGCATCGAATTGGATCGTCACGACCTGCCCGACATTGATTACACCGATGACAACTTGTTCGGTAATGTCTACACCACTGAATCGCCCGCCGTCAATAAATAAGCTGGATGGAATGAATTGAACGCCCGGCGGAAGAATTTCGACTAATAAGACTTCTCCTGGTGCGGTCCCTATATTCGTGACTGTGATGAAATAAGTAATCGTGTCCCCAATCTGTGCGGTAGTGACACTTGGAGTTTTGGTCGCAGTAATGATTGGACCTGTGACAACGGCCGGTGTCGTTGTTGAAGTAGAGGTTGTTGTGGTGGATGTAGTCGTCGGCACAGGCGTTGTTGTCGTTGTAGTGGTTGTTGTAGTGGTAGGGACAGGCGTTGTTGTAGTAGTTGTTGAAGTAGGAGGGACAACCGTTGTTGTACTGGAAGAACTTGTTGTACTGGATGTTGACGATGTACTTGAAGTCGATGTTGTACTTGTTGTTGACGTCGTTGACGTTGTTGTAGAAGTGGTAGAAGACGTTGTCGTTGTTGTTGAGGTTGTTGGCTCAATATTGCCAGGCAGGCAGCCAGCGAAGGGGATATTATGTGCCTCCAGTGTACCGCCAACATTGGTGAGCGATTGAGCGACAAGTGTTCCATCAATATTGCCAAAGCCAATTGCTTCCCAGTTCGCATAAGGTGCTAGTACCGAACCCGTAATCGATAAGTTCTGGTTGAAGGCTGTAATAGCTTGATACAAATTCCAGAGAATGAGTGCTCCATCCTCGGGGATAGCGGAGACGCCATTACGGAAAATCTGATAGCTCCCGAATCCGACATTATCGTCTCCAACATTAATAAGAATGGTTGAACCCGCCGGAGCGACGATATTAATTCCGTTTGCGGTATCCAGTCGAAGTCCGTTGCCATCCACATTATTACCGTTAAACATAAATATGTTTATGGCAGGATCCGTCCCTGTAAGTACGATTTGCCCAAAGTTGTTGGCTATTGTTCCGTTTACCGGCAATGCGGCAAGGTTAAGGGACAGCTGTGCCAGTGAGCTTTCAGCCCCGTTAAAGTCCAGGGGTGTGCCTACAAGGGGCTGACCAGGTACTCCATTATTATTGGTCATCGTATACTTAATGACAGTACTTCCTGGATATATCGTGGTATTCCCCGCAAAATTGGTTCCTGCTGTAATATCTACATTTCCTTGTATGATGAGATCCGATCTTGTAGTTGATACGGGCAGTGTATTGCCTACTCCGTAGCTGTTATAAGTGGCGTTGCCTCCAACGGCCACTCGCCCCTCCGAATCAACAAAGGATTGTGTGTGATCGCCAAACAGAAATAAATTAAAGCCATTGGCTATCCCGAGATTGACACAGGCCATCCCATTAATCCCCTCCATTAGTACAGTCTCAGCCCAATAATGTGCACCTTAGATACCTATGCATATTCCCTTTAATTAAGGCATAGAAGAGAGTATTTAATCGGAAATAGAGGGGGCCAGCTCATGCATGTCGCTATTGTGACGATGTTTAACGGCTTGTCGAAGACTTACTCGTTAGTGAGTGTGGTGGAGGAGCATCTTCATATGCTGCTTGGCGGAGGAATGAAGGTAAAAGTGCTTGTCAGTCAGGACTGCCCCGACTCTGAGCGGTATGGCATATACAGCGATGAGAGGATCGAATGGGTTAAAATAACGAATCGGCTGGGTGACAAGCAGATTCATTGGATGGATTATACCCAGCCGACGGGCAGGGTTCATCCGACATTTTTCGAAGAGGCGGAAGTCATTGCAGACAGCTTATATGAAGCTGTTCGGGATGTCGATGTCGTCTTTCTTCACGATATTCTCTATCAGGGCTGGCATTTGGTACATAACATCGCGATTCGGCAGGTGCAGGCGCGGCTTCCACGACTGCGATTCCTGGCTATGAATCATTCCTATCCTGCCGTGAGACCACTTCGAATGGACTGGCCTCTCTCGGGCAGATATACGCCGCTTCCTAATACAACTTACCTCTATCCCGCAGAGTCAGGACTACCCGCCTTAGCCGGCCAATATAACGTACCGCTCGAGCAGTGCAGGGCTATTCCTAATAGCCTGAATCTCTATGGTGAAATGAGCGAAGCGGTCCAAGGACTCGGTAGTCTGACGGACCTGCTTACACCAGACATTCTAGCTGTCTATCCTGGGCGGCTGACGACAGGCAAGCAATTTGAGAAAGCTGCTGCTTTAATCGGTGCAATGGGCGCAGAATCAGGCAAGAAGGTCAAATTGATTTTCTGTGACTTTCCCTCCCTTGATATTGAACCAGCTTCGTACAAACGAATAATTAGAAACGCAGGCGAGAGTTACGGGCTTGGCAGTGAGGAGCTTGTCTTTACCTCAGATATGGGCTGGCCGGACGGTTTTCCTCATCGTGGTGTGATGGAGCTATTTACGTTAAGCAATCTGTTTATTTGCACTTCGTACTCGGAATCCTTTGGGCTGATCGTGCTGGAGGCAGCTAGCCGAGGGAATATGCTAGTGCTGAATCAGGCGGTACCTGCCTTGGAGGAGCTTGGACATGGGCTGAATGCTTATTTTATGCGGTGGAATGCAAGAGGTTTCGACTGCGATACAAGAGAGAGCTACCATCCTTCAGAGGAAGCCTACTTACGAGAGCATGCAGGGATTATTGCCAAACAGATGGAGAATAATCCCGTTCTTCAGGCCAAGACGATTACCCGCCAGCGGTACAGTCCACAGTGGATTTGGGAGAACCGGCTGAAGCCGCTAATTGAGGGCTTTAATTGAATAATATCCGTATCCCAAAGCTCTCTCTTGCCAAGTGCAATGAGGGAGCTTTTCTGCTATGGCGGTTCACACATGATGCATAATTTGGAAGGGACAGTGGAATGATTAACCTATCTTTTCCTGACTTAATGGGAGCAAGGGGAATGGAAATCAGACGATGAGTGGAACAGCCAGTAAAATCAATATCACCCAGCTGCTTATGATATTTGCCTTAACGAACGGACTTATCGATCATGTCATTATTAACCCGATGCTGCTGGACTCCTCCGGACGGGATGCTTGGATTACCGTCCTCGTGACGGGCTGTGTCTTTATCGTGTGGTGCCTGCTGCTGGCCTGGATGATCAGAAAATCGGGGCAGCAGCAGTGGCATAAGTGGATCTCCGAGAAAACCCATCCCGCTGTTTCATGGATATTAATGGTGCCGGTCTGTGTGATCTTGTACCTAATTGGAGCCACAACGGTGGTTCATACCGTGAAGTGGAATACAACGAACTACTTGCCGGATTCACACGCGTTTGTACTAACGATCACCTTAGTGACCATCTGCTTCATGATTACCTTATGGGGTCTTCGGGTCATTGCAGTTACTTCGGGGGTCTTGTTCCCCATCGTCAGTATGCTGGGGGTATTTGTCAGTGTATTTAATCATTCGGAAAAGGACTACAAACTACTGACCCCGATTTTGGAAAAGGGGTGGGAGCCTGTTCTCGATGGAGTCCTCTATGCTTCAAGCGGATTTATTGAGGTTATCTTTATCTTGATGCTGCAGCATAGGCTCAGCCAGAAGATCAAGTCCTGGCAGGTATTTGCCTACAGTCTGTTTATTATTCTTATTATGCTTGGCCCCATTATCGGAGCGATCACCGAATTTGGACCCACAGAAGCATCCAACCAGATGACCCCTCCTTATGAACAGTGGCGGCTGGTGAAGGTAGGGGAATATCTTGAGCATGTTGATTTTTTCTCCATCTTTCAATGGATGTCGGGGGCTTGTATTCGAATTAGTCTCGCCGTCTACTTGCTTACGGATATCCTTAAACTTAAGGGGCGGGTACGCCGATGGGCTACCGCCATTATTATGGCCAGCTATCTGTTTGTTGGCATCATCCCAACGAATGATTACTCCTATTACCAATGGATGTATGACGTCTTCCTGCCGATTTCTTTCGGTATCTTGTTTGTTGTGACGTTGATCTGGATGGTCATTACGCTATTCGCCAAGCCTGCAAAACCTTTCCGAAAGGATGAGCCCCAATGACAGCACCGGTAGCCAGCATGAACTGGTCGGAAGAACGCTTGAAGCAGTTATATAAAGGGTCGGCCGATGTGTGCGTGAAGCCCTGTCGGTTTGGTGCTGGAGGTAAGGCTGCTGTTGTGCTGGTCTACGCCATTGGTCTATGCGACACCGGACAAATCCATGAATTTGCTCTTCCGGTCCTTGCTGAATATTATGAGCGAGCTGGCAAAGTAACAGCAGAAGAGATCAATCAGCTGGTGTCTAGACTTTCTTTGTTCCCTTATAAGGGTAATCCTACCGTTGAGGAGATTGATGAAACGATCTTTGAAGGGGGATTATTCCTTTATTTCGTGCAAGAGAAACGTTATTTCCGTATGGAAATCGCCGATCGTCCTCAGCGTATGCCAACGGAATCCAGCACTGAAATCTCTATTAAAGGGCCAAAGGACGGCTTTAATGAAGATATGTCAACGAATGTGGCGCTCATCCGCAAACGGCTGCGCAGCCACTCGCTGTATGTCAAGGAATATACGCTTGGCAAACGAACGAAGACTAAGCTTTCTCTGCTATATTTCTCGGATATTATCAGTCCCAAGATACTAGATGCGGTTCATAAAAGCTTGGAGTCGATCGATACCGACGGAGTATACAGTATCAACCAGCTGGAAGAGGCCTTAACGGGCTCGAAGTATAAGTTTCTTCCCTTACTGGATTATACGGGCCGGCCAGATTACTGTGTGAACTCTCTGCTGTCGGGCCGGTTTCTCATCGTTATGGATGGCAACCCGCTTGTCATTGTGGGGCCGGCGGGATTAAGCCTGCTGCTTAAATCACCAGAAGATATTCATTTTAACTATACCTATATTTCATTCGCCCGGCTTATCCGGCTGTTCAGTCTGTTCATAACGGTATTTCTGCCAGGCATTTGGGTGGCTTTAATGGCCTTTCATCAGGATCAGCTGCCGTTCCGGATTATGGCGACAATCTCAGTATCCCGGCTGGGGCTGCCTTTCTCGGCGCAAATCGAGATGTTTATTCTGCTGATGCTCCTTGAGATTTTCCGGGAGGCAGGGGTACGTCTCCCAACGTCAATTGGCCAGACTTTAACTTCGATCGGTGGTCTTATTATCGGAGATGCCGCGATCAGGGCTGGACTTGTCTCTCCTTCGGTAGTAGTAGTAGGTGCAATAACAGCTGTCTCAGGCGTGACGTTGGTCAATCAATCCTTAAGCACGGTAGTCAGCATTATCCGTCTTTTCTTTTTTGTTCTCTCTTCCTTCCTCGGCATGTATGGAGTTATTCTGGGGATCGTTATTTTTATTGCCGTGATGGGCAGTCAGAGGTCATTTGGGGTCAGCTATCTCGCGCCGTTATCTCCCCTTAAGCTGCGAGATTTAATCGGCTCGTTCCTCAGGCTGCCCTGGTTCTTGATGAAAAGGCGGCCAGTCAGCCTGCAGGATCAGGACGAGGAACGGTAGAGGAGTTGAAGGCGATGCGCTCTTTATTAGGAATATGTGTCCTTTGTTTGATGTGGGTGCCGCTGCTTCAAGGCTGCGCCAATTCCAGAGATATTCAGAACTTGGCTTATGTGACGGCACTTGGTATCGACTATGAGGATGGCAAGTATAAGACGTATGTTCAAGTGCTTAATTTCTCGAATATCGCCCGGTCTGAGAATACGCAGCTGGGAACAGAAGTACCGATCTGGATCGGCAAAGGGCAAGGGGATACCCTGGCCATTGCACTGGCAGATACAAATGCGACTTCACAGTTTCCTCTGTTCTGGGGACATCTGAAGGCCGTTGTACTTAGTGAGAATATCTTGCGGAGGGACGGCAAAGAAACGTACAGCACGCTGAACCGTTTTTATGAGGTGCGCTATAATGTCCTGGTATATGCGACGAGGGAGAAGATGACTGATATCCTGACGCAAAGATCCTTGTTCAACCTATCTCCGCTTGACACTATTATGTACACAAGTATGCAGGTCCGCAGCCAAAGTCCTTATATCCTCTCCGCTTATGGCAACCGTCTGATTGCGAATATGAATGAGCCGGGCAACTCTTTCTATATGCCGTCGATTGCTATTAATAGAAGCACCTGGCTGGAGGACAAGAAGCAGAAAGGGATGTTCGAGATGGACGGAGCTTACTTTTTCAATCAGGGGCGGTTAGTGGACCGAATGTCGGTGGAAGAGCTGAAGGGCATACGGTGGGCGACAAGGAAGATCATCAGAACGTCACTTCAAGTCCCCCTGGACAAGGACAGGAAGGCCGTTATTTCGTTTACACACCCTAAGCTGAAAGTCAGGCCGAAGGTGACGGGCAGCGGGGATGTGACCTTTGATCTCTCTGTAACGGCAAACGGTACAATTAGGGAATCCTTTAATGCACCGATAAAGGAGCTCGAGCAGAAAGCGGAGCAGGCAATTGAAGACGAAATTCGAAAAACGTACAGGATCGCTTTATCGAAAAAATGTGACCCGTTCCAGCTGGAAGAAGCACTCTATCGCCAGAATCCGCGTGTCTTTCATAAGCTGAGCCAAGGGGGAATGTTTTTCTTGAACGAACACTCCCTCGGCAGCCTGCGCATCAAGGCTAATGTTACAAGTACAGGCAAGTATAAAGAGGTTGTAAAATAACGGGCTACAGCGTCTGACCACTGTCGATGGTAATGATCTGGCCAGTCATCGCTTCTTGCTCGAGGGCAGCACATATCAATTGTGCGATGTCCTCGGGCGTTGAGATTTGCTGCAGCATCAGGTTAGGGGCAAGTGACTTCATCTGTTCCTCTCTGCCGGCCCACCACCTTGTTCTAACAGCCCCTGGGACAACGCAGTTAACCCGAATGAGTGGAGCGAGGGCGCGGGCCAGTGATTTGGTGAGGCCGTGGACGGCGGCCTTAGATACAGCATAAGGCAGGGAAGATCCGGAGCCGGTTGTACCTGCAATACTGCCGAGGTTGACGATCGCACCTTGTCCTTGCTTTTTCATGTGAGGCGCGACAGCTCTTGCGCAGTGAAACATCCCCTTCACATTGACATCAAACAGCTCATCCCATATTTCATCTGTTGCGGATTCCAGGTCTGGGAGCGGGATGTGGCGGGTGATGCTCGCATTATTGACGAGCAGATCTACTGTTCCATAGCGGTTGACGATCCGATCAACCATGTCTCTAACCTCGTTGTCCTTCGAAACATCGGCCTGCATAGCCATGGCCTGTCCGCCTAAGTCTAGAATCAGCATCACGGTTTCTTCGGCCTCTTCTTTGGAGCGGGAAAAGTTGACTACGACAGAAGCGCCGCGATTAGCTAGGGCAAGACAGGTTGCTCGACCGATGCCTGTGCCTCCTCCTGTTTCTAACGCTACTTTATTTTGCAGATTCATGGGATCTCCTCCTATGGATTACATTTATAAATAAATTGTATCTCTCAGCTTTCGATTTGTATAATTGAACATAATGAATATTTCGTTCAATATTATTGAACTTATGGTCGGGCTGAAGGGGAGATAAAGGATGGACCTGAAGACGTTCAAGACACTGCACACGATTGTGAAAAGCGGCAGCTTTCATCAAGCGGCGGAGGAGCTGAACTATGCGCAGTCTACGGTAACGATGCAAATTCAGAGGCTGGAGGCAGACCTAGGTGTTAAGCTTTTTGAGCGGGGGAAGAAAATAAAGCTGACGGAAGCGGGACGGCTGTTCTATGAGCAGAGTCTGGATATTGCGCATCGGATGGAGCAATTACAGGCTCATTTATCGGATATGCAAAATGGAGAGGCCGGCAAAGTGCGGCTTGGCGTAACAGAACCGTCGGCCAGCTACCGGCTGCCGATGCTGCTGCAGGCTTTTATGCACGAGTATCCAAAGGTTGAAGTCTCGCTGGAGATTGCGAGTACACCTGCGCTGGTAAGCAGCCTGAAGAAGGGAGAGCTGGATTTTGCTTTATGCTCGTCGCCGGAGGCTGGTGAGGAACTGTATTTTCATGCGCTGTTCCAAGAGGAGTTTACGGCTCTGCTGCCGGAAGGACACCCGCTTGCCGACTCTGAGAGCATTAGGTTAAGTGATCTGGAAGGACACCGATTATTAATTACAGCGTCGACCTGTCCCTATCGGAAAAGACTCGAGCGTATGCTGCAAGACGCTGGTCAGCCCTCGATTGTGACGATGGAGATCGGCAGTATGACGGCGCTTAAGCATTATGTAGCAAGCGGATTTGGCATCGCTCTTGTTCCCCGTATTGCCTTAGATCCCTTACCTGTCGGCACGTTGACGAGAGAGATCCACGGTGAATCCATCGATATGCTTACAGGACTCTTGAGCAGAACCACGCCGCTTGGGCAAGCAGCAGTGAAGCTTTACGAGAATTTAAGGCAGAAGTTGGAAAGGATTTGAACCCTTGCATAGAGAAGGTATTATGTGGAAACGATAGAGCAAGGTTCGATCGTTCATCTAAAATTTCAATGGAAGAGGGTAAACAATAATGTCTAATCTGAATATCGGAATTATTCTGGGTAGCACCCGCCAAGGCCGCGTATGTCCTCAAGTAGGCGAATGGGTGAAGGGCGTTGCTGACAAACGTGGCGATGCAAACTATCAGATCGTTGATATCGCTGAATACAAGCTTCCAATGTTTGGAGAGGTAGATGCTACGGAGCAGGCTACTGCTTGGAATACGAAGCTGGCAAGTCTGGATGGATTCGTATTTATCGTAGCGGAGTACAATCACAGCATTACGGCTTCTCTGAAAAATGCGCTCGATTTCGCGCGTGATGCTTGGAACAATAAAGCTGCCGGCATCGTTAGCTATGGCTCGGTGGGCGGCGCCCGTGCAGCTGAACATCTGCGCGGTATTCTCGGCGAATTGTCGGTAGCGGACGTGCGCGTGCACCCGGCTCTGTCCCTGTTCACTGATTTCGAGAACGGCTCGGTATTCAAACCAGCTGATCTTCATTTGACGAATGTGAACGGCATGCTCGACCAAGTTCTGGCTTGGAGCGGCGCTCTCAAGACGCTTAGACAATAATTGTACGGTAAGTAGGAAAAAGGCTTCTCCCATTTTTTACGATGGGGGAAGCCTTTTTTTATGATCTTAATTTTGTGTAACATGTAACCTTCTTGTCCTTTCATGCGTCTGTAGCACTGTCTTGAATTTCGTGAATTCAACACTACATCAAGGAGAGTGCTAAACGTGAAAAAACCAGTGTTTATTCTGTTATTTACGATCCTCATCGGCCTAACGCTGAGTGCCTGTTCTGAAAAGGGCAGCAACTACGATCCAAAGTTGTCCACTGAAGAGATGATTGAGCAGCTTACGAAGCAATACGAGCAGCCGCCCCAAACCGATCTTGAGACAGATGGGGTAAAGAATCTGTACCATTTGGACCCGGCACTTCTTGACACTTATACCATTAAGATTCCACTAATGAATGTGAAGACCAATGAGATTGCGGTGCTGAAAGCGAAGAATGCCAAGGACGTTGAGGCTATTCAAGAAGGCGTGAAGCAGCGAGCGGCTGAGGTTCAGAAGCAGTTCGAAACTTATCTGCCTGACCAATATGAGAATGCAAAAAACTATAAAGTAGTCGCACAAGGCAGCTATGTTCTGTTTGTCATTGGAGAGAATGCGGATGATATCGTAACCGCCTTCAATGGATTCTTCGAAACGAAGTAACCGGCTATGGTATTTAGCAGCCTGCTATTCCTGTTTGTATTTCTGCCGGTCGTATTCCTGCTCTACTTCCTGTCACCCCGCAGGATGAAGAACCTCGTTCTTTTCCTGACAAGTCTAGTCTTCTACGCCTGGGGTGAGCCCGTCTATATTGTCATCATGCTGATCTCGACCGTTACGGACTACAGCTTTGGGCTCTTGTTAGACAAACCAGAGTGGGGGCAGAAGCGGAGGAAAGCAATCGTTGTTGCATCGGTCATTGTAAATTTAGCGCTGCTCTCTTATTTCAAGTATGCAGATTTCGCTATCAGCAATGTGAATGCACTGCTTGGCATAGATATTCCGCTGACCGAGCTTGCGCTGCCAATCGGCATCTCGTTTTATACGTTCCAATCGATGTCCTACATTATCGACGTGTACCGCGGAACGGCCAAGGCACAGCGTAACTGGATCGACTTTGGTACGTTTGTTGCCTTGTTCCCGCAGCTCGTCGCAGGGCCAATTGTGCAGTATAACACGCTGGCGGAGCAGCTGCGGGAACGCCGTGTGACGATGGAGATGTTCGCGGAGGGTGTTAAGCGCTTTATTATCGGCCTAGCCAAAAAGGTGCTGCTTGCAAATAACATCGGCTTGCTCTGGCATGCGATCTCGGATGCAGATGCAGGCACCTTGCCGGTTTTGACCGCATGGCTTGGTATTATTGCATTTGCCTTCCAGATTTATTTCGATTTCAGCGGTTATTCCGATATGGCGATTGGACTTGGACTTATGTTTGGCTTCCGATTCAATGAGAACTTTAATAAGCCATACACGGCTCAGAGCATTACAGATTTCTGGCGCAGATGGCATATCTCGCTGAGCAGCTGGTTCCGGGATTATGTGTATATTCCTCTCGGAGGTAACCGGAAAGGGCTTAGTAAGCAGCTCCGCAACATTCTTATCGTCTGGGTGCTGACCGGGATTTGGCATGGTGCGGCATGGAACTTTATGCTGTGGGGCTTGTACTTTGGCGTCATTCTTATCTTCGAAAAATGGGCAGGACTTCGGCTTCTCGCCCGGGCACCAAGATGGATCAGGCATGTCTATGCCAGTCTGCTTATTCTGATCGGATGGGTGCTGTTCGCCTTTGATGAGCTGCCGAAGGTTGGCGATTACCTTGGGGCTATGCTTGGTCTTCATGGACGACCGCTGTGGGATGACGGAACGGTGTATTACCTGTATACGAATGTGATTTTGCTCCTTCTGTTGATAGCTGCATCGATCGCCTGGAAGAAGCGTCCTGTGGCAAAAGGAGTAGAAGCAGCAGAGAAAAGTCCAAGCCCTGTACGTCTTATGGCAGGCTTCGCGTGGCTGATTGTACTGTTCTTACTGTCCGTCTCTTATCTCGTCGACGCGACGTTTAATCCGTTCCTGTATTTCCGTTTCTGACAGCAAGGGGGACATTCATGATGAAAAAGCAAACCGACCGACTGCTCGCCATCTGGTTTATCGTGACGCTATTTGTTCTAGCTATGATTTTCCTCTTCTCACCTGCCAGCAAGTTTTCTGAGCTCGAGAACCGTTATTTGCAAGCAGCACCAAAGTTAACATGGGATAACCTGATCTCCAAAAAGTTTGCAGAGGAAGCTGAAACGTTCGTCACCGATCATTTTCCGAAGCGTGGCGACTGGGTGTGGGTGAAGTCGCTGTCAGAACAGCTGAGGCTTCAGCAGGAAAACAACGGCATCTACAAAGGGAAAGACGGTTACTTGTTCGAGAAATTTACGAATCCTGATCCGGTGCTGCTAACGAAATATACAGATACGATAAAAGCATTCGCAGCTGCCCATCCGGACTCGGACATGAAGTTCCTGCTTGCACCAACCTCAATTGGCCTCTATCCGGACAAACTGCCATGGAAAGCGCCTTATGATCCGCAAGATAAGGTGAATGATGCCGCAGCGGAACAGTTGCAGGGGCTTGCGAATCTGACGTTTATGAATGGGTTCGACGTTCTGATGCCGCATGCCTCTGAGGATATTTATTACCGGACCGACCATCACTGGACAACACTTGGCGCCTATTATGCCTATGAAGCATATGCGAAACAGATGGGGTGGACGCCGCATCCCGTGACGGATTATGACATAAAGACGGTCAGCGATTCCTTCCTCGGAAGCTACGATACGCGAGGACAATTCAGCCTTGTCAAACCGGATTCTATAGAGAAATATCTGCCGAAGCAGCCGGTTGGCACCTCGGTGTATGTAGCTGATACGGACATAACAACAGATAGTCTGTACGACGACAGTTATCTGGCGAAAAAGGATAAGTACTCGTATTTTCTAGGCGGGGTTCATGCGCTTATGACCATTACGAGTGATATTCCGCAGGGCGAAGAGGATTTGGACAAGCTTCTGGTGATCAAAGATTCGTATGCACACAGCTTCCTGCCTTTCTTGACGCAGCATGTGAAAGAGATTCATGTCATTGATATGCGCTATTACAACGGAAGCATCGGAGATTACATGGAGCAGAATGGCATCAGCCATACGCTGCTGCTGTTTAACACGGCGACCTTCACGGAGAATGGCGAGATCTTAAAGATAAACAAATAAACGAGATCATAATAGGGAGAGTTCTTTCATGAAAAAACGCGCAATTATTCTTCTACTATCCACAATGATTCTAGGCGGCGTTCTAAGCGCATGCGGCAGCAATAACAACAATAATACGGGTGCATCGCCAAGTCCTACTGCTACAGTGAGTCCAAGTGAAGAGAGCCCATCGGTAAGTCCAGATACGGAGCCAAGTGAAGAGGCTGGCGAGACGCCAAGCGAAAGTCCTTCGGCGAGCCCAAGCCCTAGTGCATCACCTTCACCTAGCGCTACCCCTGAGCCAAGCAAGGCGCCAGCTCCAACGAAAGAGCCTGCCGCAACGAAAGAACCGGCTGCAACGAAGAAGCCGTCTGAGCCTGCGAAGAAGCCAGCTGCTACGCCGGCGCCAAGCGCGAAGCCATCTGCAACACCAAAGCCTACGCCGAAACCAACAGTTAAGCCAAGTCCAAGCCCTGCAACGGATTTGGCGGCGAAAGATGTAATCGAGGCGATGCTAAAAGAAGTTGAGCAGCCCCGTCTTATGGAAATGACTGCCGATGATGTGAAGAACATGTACGGCATCGACCCCTCAACACTTGCTGACTTCTCGGCGCGTATGCCGATGATGAATGTACAGACCAACGAAATTGCGGTGTTCAAGGTGAAGAAAGAGAAAGATATTGATGCGGTTAAGAAAGGCATGGTTAGCCGAGCTGAAACCGTTCAGAAGATGTTCGAGTCTTATTTGCAGGACCAGTACGAGAATGCGAAGAACTATAAAATAGTCGTACAGGGCAATTACGTCCTATTCGTCATCTCTGACAGTGCGGATGATCTCGTGAAAGCCTTTAAAGCGGCATTAAAATAATAATAATAAAGATAAAGGCCATGATCTCTACACAGCAGAGATCATGGCCTTTTCTAATAAAGTCTTACTTAATGCCGAACTTAATGAACGAATCTACGATATGACGGCGGAGCAGCAGATAGATGATCAGAACCGGCAGACAAGACACGGTAGTAGCAGACATTAAGGAGCCCCACATATTCGTATCCGAGTTGACGAACAGCTTCAGACCAATCTGAATCGGCGAGTTTTCCATCTTCTTCGTGATCAGCATCGGCCACAAATACTCGTTCCATGCGTTGATGAAAGAGATAATGCCAAGCGACGCGATCCCCGATTTGATATTAGGAATAATAAGCCGCACCAGAATGTCCCAATCATTCATGCCATCGATGCAAGCTGCTTCAATCAGAACGCTAGGGAATGACTGAAACGATTGATATAACGACAGAATCGCAAAGGTAGAAACGCAGAAAGGAAGCACGATGCCAAGCATGGAATCATTAAGTCCCATGTTATTAACGAGTACATAGTTCGGAATCATGATGGCCTGGAACGGAATCAGCCAGGTCAGGCTCAGGATCGAGAAGATCAATCCCTTGCCGCGGAATCTCCAGCGGACGAGAGCGTAAGCCGCAAGCAGGCTCGTTGTCAGTTGGAGAAGCGTCATCAGAATCGAGATGCCAAACGAATTAAAGATCATTCGGACAATCGGCATTTGGGAAAAAGCATATGTATAGTTGCTAAAGGTCGGTGCTTTCGGGAAAAAGCTGGATGTGAAAATCTCAGACTCGTTCTTGAGGGAGGAATTAACCATCCAGTACAGCGGAATAATCGCAATGATGCACATCAGAGCCAGCACCCCATGCCGCAGGATTGCCGCTACCGGGGATCGTTTGTTCATCGATAACTCTCCTTCACCATTAATTGTCGTAGAACGACAGCTTGCGGGATACTGCATTGAGCAGCAATGCGATAGCGCCAAATAGGAAGAAGAATACAAGCGCTGCTGCCGAGCTAAAGCCAACATTCAAGTTCGAGAATGCGTAGCGGTACATTTCGTAATAGATGTTTGTTGAAGTGCCGTATGGACCGCCCGTTGTTAAGATATCGATATAAGCAAATGTCCATTGACTGGAGAACAGGATACTCATCATCAGCATGAACATAATCATTGGCGACATGAGTGGTACAGTGACGTTAATGAATTGGCGCAGGCTCGAAGCGCCGTCAATGGCAGCAGCTTCGTAGTATTCCCGGTTAATGCTGGTTAAGGCAGCCGAGAACATAATGACGCTGAAGCCGATCATTTTCCAACCGGTAATGAACAGAATAATCCACTTTGCATAGTGCGCGTCTGAGAAAAAGGCGATAGGCTGATCAATCATGCCCATCTTGAGCAGGATGTGGTTAACTACACCGTTGGATGGATGGAATAACCACCGCCAGATGGCGCTGACCGACACAGGGGCCAGAATCATCGGGATAAAGAAGATACCGCGGTAAAAGTTTTTCATCTTGCCGTTCATGTTGTTCGTGACGACGGCAAGGACAAGTGGAACAAGAATCGAGAACGGCAGAAGCCCTACCGTATAGAAGACGGTGTTGCCAATAGAATCGATAAAGGCCGGGTTATGGAACAGGCGATCGAAATTATCGAGACCAACAAATTTCTTTTCGGTCCCGGGAACCATATTCCACTTATGAAAGGCTAGATAGAAGGTCGTAATTAACGGCTTATACATCCAGACGCTTAGCAAAATAAGAGCAGGAGCCAAGTAGAGGAACGGTTTAATACGCCGCCACAGCTTAGCTTTAGTCAGACTTCTTCTTGCAATTGCGGAACTCCCCTTTAAAGGGGGAGCATACGAGTTTTCGATAGTTTGGCTCATAACGATTCCTTTCTTATGGAGGAGTAATCTCTCCAGTGTTATGGCTGCTATTAAGGCATCATACTGTTGATTTGATCTTGTGCTTCTTTAAGGGTTTTTTCTACATCTGCGTCCGTGCTGACCGATTTCACAATCGCATCCGTGAAGGCAGTAACCATTTCTGTTGCACTTTCACCTGGCCAGATCGCAACCGGTTGAATGCGGGACAGTTGCTCAAGGTTGATTTTGTACAGTGGGTTTTGTTCAATAAAGTCCTTCAGACCGTTCGGATCATCAGCAAGACCAGTACGAAGCGGCAGGTATCCGATTTGGGATGTGATGATCGTATAACCTCTGTCACCTGTTACGAACTTGATAAACTCCCATACCGCTGCATTCTTTTCAGGGGAGTCCGGACGTACAGCGAGCACAGAACCGGAGTTAACAGGAATCGATTCCTTGTCTCCGAATTGCGGAAGCGCTCCGCCGTAAACCTTCCAACCACCTGCTTCAGAAGCTTTCTTAATGCCGCTGTACAGCGATGTAGAAGAAACATACATACCGAGGTTTCCAGCCATGAATTGTTCAGAAACTTCAGCGTCCGTACCTTTAGCTGATGCGCCATTCGTGTACAGGTCTTTCCACATCGAGATGGCATCTACACTTTCCTTATTCGCGAACTCAGCTTGCTTGTGGTCTTCGGACAAGACATGGCCGCCGTTGCTTAAGATCAGGCCTTCCGTTACCCAACCGTTCTGTGGAGAGAGACCAAATCCGTCTTTGCCTGTTTTTTCTTTAATTTGAAGCGATGCTTTTTTAATGTCATCCCAAGTCTTTGGTGGATTAGCTGGATCAAGACCAGCTTCTTCGAACAGCTTGCCGTTAATGAAGACGATTGGCGTACTGAATGTGAAAGCAAGGCCGTACATTTTGCCGTCGATTTTGCCAAGCTCAAGCGCGTTTGGCGAGATACCCTTCAGGTGCTCATCAAGCTCAGCTTTCGGGAATACATCGTCATAAGCTTTGAAGCCAAGTCCAAGACGGGAGCTGTCCAATAAGTTAAAGGTATGCTGAACAACGTCAACCTCTTTGCCAGCCGAAATATCCGCTTTGTATTGTTGGAAGGTTGCATCAGGCACACCTTCAACAATAACGCCTTTTTCTTTTCCGACCGTGTCGTTGAACTCTTTAATCAGCTGCTCCATACCAGCCTTCATCGTTGGATAAGCAAGGCTGTAGGAGTAGAACGTCACTTTCGTTGGATTAGCGGGATCAAGCTTACCGAGTTCTACTTGCTTTGCTGCCTTGTTGTTGTTCGCCGACGCATTCGCATTGCCGGATGTGTTATTCGATCCGCTGTTCGCTCCGCAAGCACTGGTCAAGAGGAGTGAGCCTACCGTCATAAGGGCGATAGCGCCTTTTGCCAAACGTTTCATTTGTTATTACCCCCGCTATAATTTAGGTTAAATGCTATTCCAAGCAATAGTCCTGAATCCGCTGTCTGAGCGCTTCATCAATGCCGAACTCTTCTAATAAATAACGCTCGAATGTCTCGTATTCGCGAATAATGCTGTCGAGGGATGCCTTCAAGTAGATTTCCTGCAGCAGCATTGCTTCTTCAAGGGCCTTGAGATCTTCCGTGCAGACATATTTGGCTGCCATGTCGAACATTTGTTGATGGAACTTCTCAAGCGTCACATTAGACAGCAAGTAATCTTCCAATACCGCCTCATAAGGTACACCAAGCGTCAACAAGATCAGCATGCTGCCAACACCTGTACGGTCGCGGCCGCCAGCGCAGTGATGAACAAGCGGCAGATTCGCTTCAGGTTTACTTAACAGCTCCATTAGCTGTTTGTAGGAAGCATTCCGAATCGGGAGAGCTGCGTACAGGTCGATGAGCATGGTATTGGAAAACTGCTTATGAAGCCCGTTTGCGAATACTTGCTCAAGATCCATATGAGGAGCATCCTCGGAAGCAAGGTTAGCAGGAATACGGATATTGACGGCTTGTCCAATCTGCGGATCTGGCCTCTGCTCTGCTTCGCCAAGGTTACGATAATCGAAAACGTGACGGAAGTTGATGTCATTCAGTAAGAGATGATCCTCAGTAGTCAGTCCGGTTAATTCCGCTGCGCGGAATAACAGGCCCTTCTTGACGGTACGGCCATCTGCCGTTTGGTGACCGCCCATATCGCGGAAATTAAACACCCCTTGAAGGGGGAGCAAGCTTGCAGGCATAACTTGATTTGTCATGATGAAGGGAACCTTCTTTCTATTCGTTGTGGGCAGCTGCTGCTTCAAGGGAGAAGCGGAAAAACTCTTCCTGCATGCCAGGCAAAGTAACGGATTGTACAGTAATACCTTCTTCAAAGACGGAGATGATGTTATAGCCGCAGAAGTCGACCATCTTGAATTGATTATCTTCAGCTGCTTCACCGCCAAAGGCTGTTCCGGTTGCTGCAACGTTGCAGATTCCTTTATAAGTGCCTACATTGTTGGTATGTACGTGGCCGGCCACAACGCCGATGACGTCCGTGCCTTCAAGCACAGCACCTAGCTGTTCCCGGTTAGCGAGCAGGTGGTCGGCAGGCATGCCGTTAATATTAAGCAGTGGATGATGAAGAGCCACGATTGTGCCATTCTCAGCCGGTGTACGGAGCGTTTCCTCAAGCCAAGCCAATTGCTCGGTATCTATCTCACCGTGGTGATGGCCTTTGATTTGGGAATTCAGGCCGATCAGACGAACACCTTGAATCGTGTGGGAGTAAAAATACGGCTGCTCGGAAGCCTCTTCCTGCAGGAAGCCCTCGCGGAATGGAGCACGGTGATCATGGTTGCCGAGGACAACATAGACAGGTACATTCAATAGTGCAGAACCTTCGTCAACAATCGTACGGATGTATGCATAGTCCTGAACATTTCCTTCATGCGACAGGTCACCTGTAATGACAACAAAAGCAGGGGAAACTTTAGAATCATGAATATGGGCGAATACGCTTTTTACTTTTTCAGCTAGATTGAGCTTAGAGAACATATTCTCGGTATGAGGTGCATTCATATGCGTGTCTGTCAGGTGAATGAATTTCAGCTTTTCCATGGTTAGGACCTCCTATTGTTCGGATCTATAAAAGATTAGTGTTGCTGTGGTTCGTAGTTTTCGATCGCGTCAACGCCATCCAGGTGAATAACCCGGTAGGTTGGAACACCGTTTTTCATCGTTACCCATAGAATCAGGTTCTCGTCAGAACGATTGCCGCCGTGCGTCAAACCGCCGGTACGGCCAAGCTGAATGTATTGCTTGGAAGCTTCGGAATCATTCGTATATTCAAGGGAGTGGAAGTGGCCGGCGAATACCGTGTAGGAGCGGCCCTCAAGCATACGCTCGATTTCTGCGAAATCAGCATTGTCTGATTTCCAGCCTGGCTTATGCATAGTTACAAAGGTGTGCTTCACATCCCGGTTGTTCTCTAATACTTCTTGGAAGAAGGCAAGCTGCTCTTCACCAATGGCGATATCGAGTTTGCTGAGTGCTGCGGCTTCCTCAGGCGACATCGTCGCCATGCCGCTGAACAGCTCTTGAAGTGGTGTAGTTGGGTTTTGTTTGAACAGCTCTGTTGCCTTCTTAATGGTGTCGAGGACGAGATCAGGGAACTCATGAGGCGGGTTCTCGGTATTTACGACCAGGTAGAGGACATCATTCAATCGGAAGGCATAATATTCGAAGCCTTTGCGGGCTCTCCAGACGTCAGCCATCATGGGATTGCCGTAATCATGGTTGCCGACAACTTGGAAGAAAGGAACGCCGGTCGCCGTAATTTTTGCATCAATCTCGTCCCACTCTTCATGAACGTCGGCTGGATCACGCCAGTAACCTTCGATCAAGTCACCAACGGAGAGGATAAAACTAGGCTTGAGGTCAGTCAGCAGGTCCAGTGCTTTCTCGAATACGCCAAGTGTTGCAAGACCACAGCGGTCACCTACTACAGCGAACGAGAAGTCTCCTGCAGGCAGCTGTGGAAGCTCGCCAAACCATGGACGTTTATCTGTTGAGAAGTTTTTTTCATCGAACCAGATCCCCGATATTTGCTTACCTAATTGAATGGTTGTCATCTTGTATTTCCTCCTCATAACTTTTTGCTTCTTGCTTAGTATGCAGGTTGTATGTAAGTCGTGTGTAATCGTGAGATTGAATATTTGTAAAATTAAAAACAAAACCGGAAGCTCAGAGAGCTTCCGGTTTGAGTATTCTATGAACTTATTTCATCAAGCCATGGACGATAAAATGCTCGTGAGTATCCGAGTATTGCTCGGATATGGCGGCTTTAGCTGCGGCGATATCACCGATCTTAATCGCTTCATAAATTCCGCGGTTCGTTTGAACAGAGCGGCTTGGCTGGTATTGCGGATATTTTATGCGATAGGATACGGTACTGAACACATAACGGCCACGATAAAGCTCCATAATTTGCAGCATACTTTCATTATGGATGGTACGGAGAATCGTCTCCGTGAACAGCAAGCTGTTATTGTAGTAGCCGTAATAATCGCTTTGCTCCATAGCTAATTGCTGCTGTTCTAGTATTTGTGCCATAGTGCCCAAATCAAAGGTTAGCTTGCGTTTAACGGCGGTATCCAGCACGAACAGCTGCATGGAAACAAGAACCTCATACATCTCGCTGAATTCATGGGCGGATACTTCCTTCACCATGACGCCTCTTCCCCGGAAGGATCCCACAAGCCCTTCCCGCTCTAATAAGGAGATAGCAGCGCGGATTGGCGTCCTGCTCATGCCAAGATTAACAGCAAGCTCGTTCTCTGACAGCATAGAGCCAGGCATATATTCTGCCCGCATAATCCGCTCCCGGATTTCACGGTAAGCAGTTGTTTCCAAAGAGGTTGAAGCCATATCAGCAGTTTCCTTTGTAAGTTTTTAGCTTAATAGTAACAAATATTCTAAAAAGAATGCTATAGGGCCACCAAGCAATATGGCAGTCCTTTCTTCTGCGGTTACTATCGCGCAGCAGCTTCCTCCGGATCCCCGCCATTATCAAGGACTGTGGAGTCATCCAAACGGACAGTCGGCGAGCCTTCGCCTTGCAGAATATTTCCATCTACTGTCACATGAATCAGATGATAGTCACCACTTCCTCCATCTATAATCACATTCCCTCTAATATGCATATTCCGCAATGTAATGTCAGGAACGGACAACGTCACGTTCCCATATATCGTTTCGACTGCCGAGTCTAACCCGTAGATGCCCGGAGCCGAATAAGTTCGGTTTACAATTCCTGATTTCAGCATCGCATCAATTAGAAAGACAGCGCTTGCACGGGTAACGGGATCATCAGGCCGGAAAGTGCCGTCGGGGTAGCCTTTAATAATCCCCTTTTCGGTAAGGCTAGCAACCGCTCCCTGATCCGCTTCGAGAATCAGGTCCTTATCCTTGAAGGGAGGCACCTTCTCTCTTGGCAGTTCCAGATGGACGAAGGATGCCAGCATCAGAGCCGCTTCCTGTCGTGAAATGATTTGCAAAGGCATGATCCTGCCGTCTTCGAAGTCGGTTATGTAACCCGCCTTAACGGCTTTAGAGAAGTCTGTGTAGAACCAGTCTGTCGTAGATACATCTTGAAAGGAGAGGGGGGCCGTATCCGTCAGCGCGAAGGCTCTGTTCATCAGCGATACCAGCTCCGCCTTTGTCACAGGCTCATTTAGCTTGATTGTGCCATCAGGATAACCTTGAAGCCAGCCTAAGTCGAGCCATTCTTTTAATGCCGGGGCGGCCCACGATTGTTCCGCTTCTTCGTATGCGGCCCTTGAGGCGGCGTAGCCCGTTACTGCAAAGGTAAGGAGACTGCATCCTATAAGCAGCGGTATCAGAGATCTCCATCGACTCATCCACGTATCACATCCCTTCCCGATTTGTTCTCCTATTAAAGTGTACGAGATCGCAAATGCAATAGCTGTCGAATGGAAGTGGGAGGCTGTGCGAATAATAGGAGGACGATGAATGACAGATAAAGGATGGATAATGGATGGCAAATCCGTTTCATGTATTTAAGAAGGATGTAGGTTATTTTCTGAAAAATAGGATGCTTATCGTTACGTTTATTGGCGTTGCTCTCGTTCCGATGCTCTATGGCGGTTTCTTGATTAAGGGGAATTGGGACCCGTACGGTCAGCTTCAAGATCTGCCTGTTGCCGTTGTTAATCTGGACAAAGGAGCGGAGTATGAAGGGAAGCCGCTGAATGTTGGCGAGGAATTTATAGAGGAATTGAAGGATAATGAAACCTTCGATTGGCGCTTTGTAAGCGAACAGGCTGCCAAGGAGGGGATGGTCAGCAACCGTTATTACGCGACGATTACCATCCCAGCGGGATTCTCGGAGAATGCGGCTTCCTTAACGAGTGAAACTCCTAAGAAGGCGGATATTATTTTTGAATCAAATAGCTTCTACAACTTCATATCCGGGCAGATCAGCGAAAATGCGACAAAGGAGCTGCGAAATAAGCTGTCGCAAAACCTCACCGAAGCGTACTCCAGAAGCATGCTTTCGCAATTCACGGCTTTATCGGATGGGCTCTCCCAGCTGGCTAAAGGTGCTTCCGATCTTCATGACGGGGCTGTTCAGCTGGATAGTGGAGCGGGTACGCTGAGCAGCAAACTGCATGAGTTGTCCAGCGGCGCTGCTAAGCTTCACTCCAGCATTGGGCAGTTGCAGGATGGAGCATCGCAGCTAAATACTGGACTGACGAAGCTGAGCAGCAGTGCGGGAACGCTCGCAAGCGGAGCAGAACAATTAGGTGCTGCTTCAACGAAGCTCCAGCAGGGGGCGGATAAGCTGGCGGATGGAACGGGACAGTTGAAGGACGGCATAGGATCGGCTAAGGATGGTGCGGATGCTCTTTATGCTGGTATTCAGAAGCTGATAGACAGCAACGACGAATTCGCATCCGATCCAGCGCTGCAGGCGTTGCTCGCTGGCAGCAAGCAATTAAGTGAGGGGCAAAGCAAGCTGCTGCAAAGCGCGACGCAGCTCGCCGCCGCACAAGATCAGCTGCAAGGCGGGTTCAAGCAATTAGGAGCGAGGTTTCCTGGCTTTGTCTCGGGCAGCAAGCAGCTTGGACAAGGGGCATCCCAGCTCGCGCAGGGTGCGAAGAAGCTTCAAAGTGGCATTGGTCAGTTCTCGACTGGAAGCGGTACGCTCGCAAGCGGCGCTTCCCAACTGGCAACCGGAGCTGATCAGCTTGGTACAGGTGCTAATAAGCTGGCATCGGGCTCGCAGCAATTGGCGGATAAGCTGTCTGATGCCGCTGAGCAGACGGCGAGTCTTCATGCAGACGAGAAGACCATCCAGATGGTCGCCGAGCCGGTAACGATAGTAGCGAATGATGACCGGAAGGTCCGGCTGTATGCCAACGGGATCGCGCCTTATTTTCTATCGATGGCCTTATTCGCTGGTTCGCTCGTCTTCACGACGATGTTCTCGGCGAGACGGTCCTCGTCGGACGAGGCAGACGGTTTTCCATTGTTTCTCAGCAAGCTGCTCACCTTCGGGGTGATGAGTCTAGCGCAGTCCCTTATATTAAGCACGGTTATTCTGTACGTGCTGGGATTAAAGGTGCAGAGCGTGCCGTTATTTTATATGTACACCGTATTAACCGGGTTTACGTTTATGTTTGTTGTCCAGACCTTTGTGACCTGGCTCGATAACCCCGGCCGGTTCGTGGTGCTGCTGCTCATGATCTTCCAGCTTGTCTCCAGCGCGGGCACCTTCCCGTATGAGCTGCTGCCGAGCTGGGCGCAGGCGATGAATCCGTGGCTGCCGATGACCTACAGCATTCGCGGCTACAGGGATGTGATCTCGAGCGGCGACTTCGCTCATATGTGGTCGCAGGCCGGGCGGCTTGCCTTTTACATTGCAATCTTTATCATGCTGACGAGCCTGTATTTCGCAATGACCAAGAAGCGGGATAGGGATGAGCAGCAAATGCCTGTGAAAATTTAGATTACCAGGCAAACTGGATTTCATACAGTGAAAAGTGGACAGGAGTGTTAGATAGGTAGTCTACATTGGATTCTGTGCAACAAAAATCCCTTCCTGGCGGGTACAGAGCCCTTTGAAGTGAATTTGACTGTACAAAATACAATCTGCGTACCTCGTCCACACGATCAATCTAGGATTCACTGTACTAACTCCAATGTCGAAGTTTAAATCAGCATTCTAAGAAAATAGAAGAACCTACTTGATGAGGGCATAGCTCATGGTGTCCTTACTCAGATCATGATCATTTTTGTTACTTCTATAATAGCGCTTACAGCAGACAAATTTTTCAGGTTTACTCTCCGTAAGGGGAGGCTTGACTCCCTATAGGTAGTCTTATGTAGAATTTTGTGATAACATATTGACTTAAAGAGAACGTGAACGAGTACATACGCCCATTCCGTTCGGGCCGATAGATCTGCCGGTTGGAACCGCATAACAGCAGTTGAATTGGGTATGATTGAAAGGTCTAGTCATTTATTCGAGGAGGATTTAACAATGGCATTGGAATCAATGAAAGACATGTTGAACAAAGCTTTGCAAGGCGGTTACGCTGTTGGTCAATTCAACATCAATAACCTGGAATGGACTCAAGCAATCCTTGACGCTGCTCAAACAGAGCAATCCCCAGTAATCCTGGGCGTATCTGAAGGCGCAGCTCGTTATATGGGCGGCTTCAAAGTTGTTACGAACATCGTATCCGCTTTGATCGAAGAAATGAAAATCACTGTTCCAGTTGCAATCCACCTGGACCATGGTTCCAGCTTTGACAAATGTAAAGCAGCTATCGACGCTGGCTTCACTTCCGTAATGATCGACGCTTCGCATGATCCATTCGAAGACAACGTTCGTATCACTAGCGAAGTTGTTGCTTACGCTCACGAGCGCGGCGTTTCTGTAGAAGCTGAACTGGGTACAGTTGGCGGCCAAGAAGACGACGTTATCGCTGAAGGCGTAATCTACGCTGATCCTAAAGAGTGCCAAGAGCTTGTACAACGTACAGGTATCGACTGCCTCGCTCCAGCTCTTGGTTCCGTTCATGGCCCTTACAAAGGCGAGCCTAAACTGGGCTTCAAAGAAATGGAAGAGATCTGCCAAACAATCAAACTGCCACTCGTATTGCACGGTGGTACTGGTATCCCTACTGAGCACATCAAACGTGCGGTTTCCCTGGGCACTGCAAAAATCAACGTGAACACTGAGAACCAAATTGCGTTCACTAAAGTTGCTCGTGAAATCCTGACTGCGGATTCCGAAGTTTACGATCCACGTAAATTCTTGGCTCCAGGTCGTGAAGCGATCAAACAAACAGTTATGGGTAAAATCCGCGAGTTCGGTTCTTCGAACAAAGCGTAAGTTATCCTTATACGAAAAGGCTGAACACTGCGAATAGCAGCTGTTCAGCCTTTTTTTTTTGGTATGTCACGCATCTGCATAATTTGGCGCTGTAGATCCATCCTATTATGTAAGTGTTGTTGCAAGGAGGTTACGCAAGTGAATGAAAGTATGTTCCATCTATCTTATATTATTTTGTTTGGTGTGCTGCTGGCGGCCGGACTTGTTGCTATGGGTTGGATGATTTACCACCGTAGAAAGAGAAAGATACGTTAAAGATAGCCCCTGTATAAAAGCCATGACTGTCCACCTTAGGAGTGGAGTTCATGGCTTTTTTTGGTGACTGCAAATATTCGGTCGATAGGTTATCGAATTGCGATATAATAGAGTCAAATTTATGGGGCAAGGGGATACCGGGGATGAACAAGACAGCGGAAGGCAACGAATTAATGAAATCGGATACGGTGAATACGGCCGTTATTCCAGCGACAAAGCTGGAAGAGGATAGCTACGATTGGTGGGAGCGGCATGATCAGGTGCTGAAGATTAAGGATGAAATTAACCCTGAGATTGTGCTGATTGGAGATTCCATTACACATTTCTGGGGAGGACTCCCGGATTCGACAACTAAGCACGGTGAGGGACAAGCATGGGAATCCGTCTTTGGCGGGCGGCGTGTTCTGAATCTTGGCTTTGGCTGGGACCGGACGCAGAATGTGCTTTGGCGCCTTGATAACGGGCAAATGGAGGGACTGTCTCCTGAGTGGGTGGTCATCAATATTGGTACGAACAATACGAGTGGGACCGATAATGCTCGCTCCAGTACAGCAGAAGAAGTCCGAGATGGGGTGCGTGCAATTATCGAGCGAGTACGGACATACGCTCCCTCGGCTCGCATTATTCTGATGGCGGTATTCCCGCGAGAAGAATCGCCGGAGGATCCGCGCCGCAAGCTGATTGGGCAAATGAATGTGCTGTATGCGGAGCTGGCTGAGGAGCTTGGCGTAACGTTCCTCAATATCGGGCCATCGATGCTTGCTGCAGACGGCACGCTGCCGCGGGAGATCGCGTTTGATACCTGCCATCTTACAGAGCAGGGATATCAGCTGTGGGCAGACGCGCTCCGCAAAGTGATGGGTATTGAGTCGAAATAGAGCCAGGTTACGAATGCCGTCCAATGGGGACGGCTTTTTTTATTCAGTACATTTGCAGCGGCTGCTTCGAAAAAACTCCTTTCCGCCCAAGAAGGAAAAACCGTACTGCAACGTGTGTGAGGTTGAACTGTAACCCGAAAGATAGACACTTTAAAAAAGTGCCTGTCTTTCGGGTTTTTGTGTTTTAATGAAAAATACTACAGTGAATGAGGGAATTA
>NZ_JAASRW010000010.1 GCF_011761355.1 Paenibacillus lupini
TATAGAGAGGTGTCCGAGTGGTCGAAGGAGCACGATTGGAAATCGTGTAGGCTCTAACCGGGTCTCGAGGGTTCGAATCCCTTCCTCTCTGCCATATAACTTTTCTTACGGAGTAGATCATACTTCGCAAATTGCAAGGCCCGTTGGTCAAGGGGTTAAGACACCTCCCTTTCACGGAGGTAACAGGGGTTCGAATCCCCTACGGGTCACCATCTTTACAAAAAGATTAAAAAAAGTTCTTGCAAAACAGACTTCGATATGATATATTATAAAAGTCGCTCGAGAGAATATGGAGGCTTAGCTCAGCTGGGAGAGCATCTGCCTTACAAGCAGAGGGTCGGGGGTTCGATCCCCTCAGCCTCCACCATATAAATTTTCGATGACGCGGGGTGGAGCAGCTCGGTAGCTCGTCGGGCTCATAACCCGAAGGCCGCAGGTTCAAATCCTGCCCCCGCAACCAAAACTTTATCTTCGGTTTTTACCGAGAACACGATGTGGAGCTGTGGTGTAGAGGCCTAACATGCCTGCCTGTCACGCAGGAGACCGCGGGTTCGAATCCCGTCAGCTCCGCCATTTAATCAAACATCAGGCTCGGTAGCTCAGTTGGTAGAGCAGAGGACTGAAAATCCTCGTGTCGGCGGTTCGATTCCGTCCCGAGCCACCATGTTAGATGGCTCAAATAATTTTAATATGCCGGTGTAGCTCAGTTGGTAGAGCAACTGACTTGTAATCAGTAGGTCGTGGGTTCGACTCCTATCGCCGGCACCATAGCTTGTGGAGGGCTAGTGAAGTGGCTAAACACGGCAGACTGTAAATCTGCTCCTTCGGGTTCGGTGGTTCGAATCCATCGCCCTCCACCATTTTAGGGGCATAGTTTAAAGGTAGAACAAAGGTCTCCAAAACCTTTGGTGTGGGTTCAATTCCTGCTGCCCCTGCCAGATTTGAATAAAGTAGTGAGTATGGCGGTCGTGGCGAAGGGGTTAACGCACCGGTCTGTGGCTCCGGCATTCGTGGGTTCAAGTCCCATCGATCGCCCCATTTTCACTCTTCGTTCAAAAAAGATGTTTGTGTTGGGGATTAGCCAAGTGGTAAGGCAACGGACTTTGACTCCGTCATTCCAAAGGTTCGAATCCTTTATCCCCAGCCATTTTTGCGGAAGTGGCTCAGCGGTAGAGCATCGCCTTGCCAAGGCGAGGGTCGCGGGTTCGATTCCCGTCTTCCGCTCCAAAAGTTTTTAGGATGGCGCCATAGCCAAGTGGTAAGGCAAAGCTCTGCAAAAGCTTTATCCCCAGTTCGAATCTGGGTGGCGCCTCCACAATTGTTTCGAAAAGATGTGCCCTTAGCTCAGCTGGATAGAGCGTTTGACTACGAATCAAAAGGTCAGGAGTTCGAATCTCTTAGGGCACGCCATATTCACAAAATGCCGGTGTGGCGGAATGGCAGACGCGCGCGACTCAAAATCGTGAGGGAAACCGTGGAGGTTCGAGTCCTCTCACCGGCACCATACTTTAAAATCACAACGCTGATTGCAGATTCTTGCAGTCAGCGTTTTTGCTTTGAAATGAAGTGCTTAAGATCTTAAGCACTTTTTTGTTTTGTTTATCGACTAGGTTCTTTGACCATACTGAAGGGTATCTGAAAATGCGAAGAGGTCGTTAGACAGCATGAAGCAGCCATTTGATATTCCGGCGATTAAAGTGATGCTTTCCAAAAGCGCGGATGTTGTTTGTCGTGAATTTAGGATAGGCAAAGATGGCGTAAACATAGATGCAATTTTGTTTTACACAGATGGACTAGTAGATACGAAGGCGATTCAGGATTTTATTCTTGAGACGCTGATGATTGAAGTTGATAAAACCGATTTGATCTCCAATAGGTTAAAAGATTACATAACTGCCGGAGATATCTCGACGGTTGAAGATACGGAGATGCTGTATCATCATCTATTTTCCGGACATGCGATTTTACTGTTGAATCGTGGGTCATTATGTTACTCCATTGGTATGTATGCAGCCAAGGGAAGAGAAGTAGCAGATTCAATTGGAGAAACGGTGATCCGTGGACCAAAGGAAGCTTTTACAGAGACGATCCGGATAAATACGGCATTAATAAGACGTAAAATCAAGAATCCCAATCTGTGGCTGGAAAACAGACAGATCGGGAAAATCACAAAAACAGATGTTTCAATTATGTATATCAATGGGATTGTAAACGATTCGATTGTGCAGGAAGTAAGGGACAGATTGGATCAGATCGATATTGATGGCATTTTGGAAAGCCAGTATATCGAAGAGTTGATTCAAGACGATATCTACACTCCTTTCCCTACGATGTACAACACAGAGCGGCCGGATGTGATCGCAGCTGAGCTGTTGGAAGGGAAAGTTGCGATTTTAGTGGATGGGACTCCACATGTTCTTATTGTACCGGCGCTGTTTATCTCGTTCCTGCATTCGGCAGAAGATTATTATCAGCGTGCGGATATTAGTTCGTTGCTGCGGATGCTGCGATTTGTTGGCATATTCATCGCGCTGCTTGGGCCTTCGCTATATATTGCGATTACTACGTTTCATCAGGAAATGCTGCCCACTCCCTTGCTCATTAGTTTAGCAGCTCAGAGAGAGGGGATTCCTTTTCCAGCGTTGATTGAAGCACTAATGATGGAAATTACGTTCGAGGTGCTGCGTGAGGCTGGGATTCGTATGCCTAGGCCTATAGGTCAAGCCATCTCCATAGTAGGGACACTCGTTATTGGCCAAGCTGCTGTTGAGGCGGGGATTGTCTCAGCTGCAATGGTTATCGTTGTGTCGATTACGGCGATTTCCAGCTTTGTAGTGCCTTCCATTAATATGTCGATTTCAATACGGATGATCCGTTTCATCATTATGGGACTAGCTGCCTCATTTGGACTTTATGGAATTGTGATTGGTATTCTTGCTCTTATATTGCACTTATGCAGCTTGCGATCGTTTGGAATTCCATACATGACCCCATTTGGACCCTATAATGCAGATGCCAAGAGGGATACGATATTCCGTTTACCTTTCTGGGCGATGAAGACTCGTCCACGATTAGTCAGCCAGAAGAATGTAACGCGTAACAAAACAAAGCCTCCGGGCCCAAATCGGTAGGTGAAGGAATAATGAAACAGAGAACATTAGCCTTTCTGCTTCTACTGCCTTTACTTCTCACCATAACAGGCTGTTGGAACCGGAGAGAACTGAACGACCTGGCCATCGCGGTGGGACTTGGCTTCGATAAGGTTGATGATCAATACCTGGTGTCCGTGCAGGTTGTAGATCCGGGAGAGGTCGCTTCTAATAAAACCTCTGGAGCAAGGACACCAGTAACGATGTATCAGGCAAAAGGACAAACCATCTTCGAGGCGATGCGTAAGATTACAACGGTGTCGCCAAGGAAAATTTATAATTCCCATCTTCGTATTCTTGTCATTCAAGAAGACCTGGCAAGAGAAGGAGTAAATGATGTTCTTGATTATGTATCTCGTAATCATGAGCATCGTACTGACTTTTTTATTGTTGTTGCAAGGAAGACGAGTGCAGCCAGTACGCTTAAAGTATTAACTCATCTGGAGGCTATCCCGGCGAACCAAATGTATTATTCGTTAAGTGCTTCGCAGAAAGCTTGGGCGCATACGTCTACCATGACACTTGATATGCTTATTAGAGACATTGTCACCGAAGGTAAGAATCCTGTTTTAACCGGTATTCGATATACAGGGCCGCAGGAGGTGGGCAAGAGCAAGAAAAATGTTGAAGAAATCTCATCACCAGCAGAGCTTGTGTATACAGGGCTTGGAGTTTTTAGCAAAGAGAAGTTGATTGGATGGCTGTCAGAGGAAGACAGCAGAAGCTATTCGTTCATCCATGATGATATTGATAGTACTGTGCTTGTTATTCCTTGTCCAACAGGCGGAAAGTTATCTCTTGAGGTAATCCGTTCTCAAACTAAGATAAAGCCAAGTTTAACTGCAGATAATCCGGCTATAAAGCTGGCTACTCGAACAGAGGTTAATATCGGGGAAGTGAAATGCCGGATTGATCTGACGAAACTGGATACGATTAATGAGCTTGAAACCATTGCAAGTGAGCAGCTTCAGAAGAATATGGAGAAGGCCATTAAAAAGGTACAACAGACATATGGATCCGATATTTTTGGTTTTGGTGAAGCGTTCCATCGCTCGTACCCAAAATATTGGCATAAGGTTAACGACCAATGGGAAACTGTTTTTTCAAGTCTTCCTGTAACCGTGAAGGTAGATCTTAAAATCCGAGAAATAGGTACGCTTAATAACTCCTTTATGGAGCAGAAGCAAAGGGAGTAAATATGTGGAGCATTATTGGTGTTCTCATCGTCACCGCAGCAATTATTGCCTATGAGATTCCGAAGCTGACCAAGAGAAGATCAATCCGTGACGGCGTTGTATTCGGATTCCTGATTGTAATTGGATGTACAGCGGCAGTTCTCGGAAGCTTGCATGTGGATCTGCCGAATCCTGTGACAGGCATTAATGCTGTTTTCAAACCGCTTGGTAGTATGATTTATGAATCATTCAAATGAGGGATGCCGGACATGCTGGAAAAAGGAAAAATAAGCGCACGCCAATTTACTATATTGGTATTTCTTTTTATGATTGGCACGTCTATCTTGATCGTTCCCTCAATGGTTGTTAGTCTTACGAAGCAGGATGGCTGGATTTCTGTATTAATTGGGCTCGTCTTAAGCATGCTTTCCGTATTGTTGTACTATGCTCTCGCGGCTCGATACCCGGATAAAACTTTAGCCGAGTATTGTGAGCTTATTTTAGGAAAATGGCTGGGAAAGCTAGTTTCTCTCTTTCTTATGTCGTATATCTTTTTACTAACGGCTCTTCTGCTACGCGTTGTGGGCAACTTTATGACGACGGAGATTATGCCCGAGACGCCTATTGAAGTCATTCACATCCTTATCGTAGCTGTGGTGATCTATGCGGTCAGGCTGGGAATTGAGACCTTCAGCCGCACTTCAGAGATTATGCTGCCGGTCATCCTCGTTCTGTTTCTTTTATTCGCCGTTTTACTTTTGAAAGAAATAGATATGGAACGGATTCAACCCGTTATGGAGTGGGGGATGAGGCCGGTACTCCTTGCTTCTTTTTATTTTTTTAGTCTTCAGGAGCTTGTGGTCTTCCTGATGCTTGTTCCTTATGTGAATCGGATAGATAAGGTTAGACGGAGCTGGATGATGGGGACTATGCTTGGGGGAGTGGTTCTATTAGTGTCCATTCTCCTATGTATTCTAGTTTTGGGCAGTGATTTTACTGCACGTAACATGTATCCGACTTATACCCTGGCGAAACAGATCAATGTCGCAAACTTTTTGCAAAAGGTGGAGTCCGTAATTGCTGTTATATGGTTGATTACGATTTTTTTCAAAATTACAATCAGCTATTATGCAGCTATTCTAGGTATGGCACAATCGCTTGGCTTAAAGGATTATCGTACGTTGACGCTGCCACTTGGCATCATTCTGGTGGTGCTGTCGATTGTTGTGTACAAAAATATTGTAGACTATATCGAATTTACACCGAGGGTATGGTCGGTTTATGCAATGGTTTCTATGGTTGTTATTCCTTTGCTTCTTCTGCTTGTTGATCTTATTCGATCCAAGTTGAAACCAAGCACTTAGCGCGGGTTCCCTCGATGGAATCGGCGTTTTTTGTCTATTTGACCCTTGAGGCGGAAGCGCGACTCGACTAAGGTCTAGCATAGATACCGTCGGTGGTCCGTTTTAGAAAGAGTGAAATCGATCTACAATAGGTACATAAGCAAGAAGAGCTTCACAGTAACGTAAAGGAAGCGATTCGGAGAGGCGGTGGAAGAAGCAATGGATGGGAAAAAGGCGTTAGGCTTAGTGCTTGCTGTTGCAGGCGGCATCATGGTACTTAAATTCTTTGGGATTCATCTCGGGTTTTTATTCGGTACCCTGTTCGCGATTGTGTTAATTGGACTTGGGGTAGTTGCTTGGAGAAGCAATAGAAAAATAATCGGTGGGATCGTTGGTGCTATCGGTATTATCATGCTCCTGCCAGCATTGTCCAAATTGATTATGCTTGGAATCGCGGTTGTACTGATTTTGTTCGGTATCTCCATGGTTAAGAAAAATAACAATCATCGAAATTTCTAATATAAAAGTTGGGAGGGCCATACATGAGCATTATGCGGCGAGTGCGCGACATAACGGTCGCCACCTTAAATGAAAGATTAGAGAAAGCAGAAGATCCGGTTCGCTTGATTGATCAGTTCCTCTGGTCAACACGTGAAGATATTATTCAAGCGGAGAAGCTGCATCAGCAGTACTTAGGACATAGCAATCATCTGAAAGCGCAATGGCTGCAAGCTGAACACCAAAAGGAAAAGCGAGAGCAGCAAGCACTTACAGCACTAAAAGCTGGTGAAGAGCAGCTGGCGCGAATGGCGCTTCATGAGAAAGCAACCAGTGAGGAGCGTTCTGTGCAATACCGCGATTTGTATGAGCAAAGCCGGCAAAATACGATGGAGCTGGAAGATCAGCTTCGCGAAATGCGAAGTGAGTACCAGCTGGTATATGACAAACGCGAGTATTACGCAGCGAGAATGGAGTCACTTAGACTTCAGCAGCGTATGAACGCCCGGTTTACAGAGGGCAGCCAAGCGGGCGGCGTACAGCCAGGTACGATGTTCAGAAGGCTGGAAGATCGTATCGGTGATATGGAGATGGAAGCGAAGAGCCTGCACGATCTGCGCAGAATGGGCAAAGAGTTCATTACAGAAGCAGGTAACCAGGTGCAATCCATTATTGACCGTGAGCTGCAGCAATTAAAGAAGAAGCTTGAGAAGGAAGGATGGTCGTCTTGAAAAAACTGTACCGATCCCGCCGCGACAAGAAGCTGTTTGGCCTTTGCGGTGGACTAGCGGAAATGATCAATGTAGACGTGACGCTTATCCGTATCCTACTTATCGTTGTAACGATCTTTACGAGCGGCTTCGCTATTCCGGTCTACCTCATTGCAGGCTTTATTGTACCGAAGGAACCTGGCTTCCCTAACGGAGGTTTTGGACCAGGTCCCGGATTTGGTGGCGGGTATGGAAGCGGCTATGGCAATAACTATGGCGGCAACCAAAATGGTTACGGTTCATCCTTCGGTGGTCCATATAAAAACCCTCCACAAGGACAATGGGACAGCTATTCACAATCCAGCAACAACCAGCAATCTTCTTCATCGCAATTCGATAGCATGATGGATGATCTTGAAAAAAAAGCATTACGTAAAGAAATCGAAGAGTTACGTGCCAAATTGGCCAAACATGAGAAGGGAGAGATTTAACAATGGGAATTTTTAAAAGAATGAAAGACATGACGAAGGCTTCTGTAAACGAGGTATTGGATAAAATGGAAGATCCGGTAGTTATGCTTAATCAATACTTGCGTGACATGGAATCGGAAATTCATCAAGCAGAAGTAACGGTAGCGAAACAAATGGCGAACGAACGTCGTCTGAAACAACGTCTGGAAGAAGCGGTTCGCGCTATTACCGACCGTGAATCCAAAGCAGAAGCAGCGCTTCGTGCCGATCAAGAAGATTTTGCCCGCAAGCTGTTGGAAGAGAAGCTTTACTTCGAACAAAAAGTAGGTGAGTACACAGAACTTCACGCTCAAGCAAAAGTACAGGCGGAAGAGCTGATGCAGCAGCTCCATGGTATGAAAGAGGAATTCTACCAGCTTCGCAATAAACGTAATGAGCTAGCGTCCCGCGCTCAAATTGCTAAAGCTCAGAAGCAAATGGCACAAATTTCTTCGAACCATTCGATTGACAGCGGTACAGCATCTAGAGGCTTCCACCGTATGGAAGAGAAAATTATGCAGCTTGAAGCAGAAGCGGATGTTCTTCGCACCCCTTATGCGTACAATGGCAATGGAAGCACGACGGGTACATTTAACGCCATCGATATGGAGAAAAAGCTGAAGGTTGATGAGCAGCTTGAGGCGTTAAAAAATAAGATGAGTAAACCGGTAGAACAATAATTAAGATAACAGCATGACAAAGCGGAAGAGCGGACCGGTTAGCCGGTCTGCTCTTCCATGCGTGCGTACTAAAAAGGAGTGGACTTAGGTGGCCCAAGGGCAGTCAAATGAGCCCCATCATACGGATAGACCGAATCAAGAGGCAAGGCGCAAACATGTGACGGAGACTATTCTCTGGCTCATTATTATTGTCAGTCTCGTCATCATTGTGCTGCAGGCAATCGGTTATGTACAGCTCTATACCTTTAGAGGGAAATGGGCCATTCTAGGGCTCACCGTTATTGGTGCAGCAATAGCAGCCGCGGCTGTAGTCGGTTTTCTGCAAAATTCAAAGCTGAAGCAGGCTGTAGAGCGTTTAAGTGAGCAGCAGCGCAGGCGCAGCTACCGCGTAACGCTGAATTCTGCAGAAGAATCCGAAGGAAATCATGCGAACGAGCAAACGGAAAGCGAAGCAATATGGACTGAGAAGGTCAAGTTCTCGGCAGTCATTGAAGAGCGGCAGCGGCTAGCAAGAGAGCTGCATGATGCCGTGAGTCAGCAGTTATTCGCCATATCCATGACAGCAACAGCTGTCAGCCGTACGATCGAGCGTGACTGGGAGAGAGCCCGCAGGCAGGTTCAGCTGATTGAAGAAATGGCTTCTGTTGCCCAATCTGAGATGAGGGCGTTGCTGCTTCATTTGCGGCCCGTTCATTTGGATGGCAAAAATCTGGCGGCAGCTCTAACCGCACTTGTGGACGAGCTTAAGCAGAAGGTTCCAATGACGATTGATTTGGATGTCGATGATACGATAACGCTCAAGCCAGAGGCGGAAGATCATTTATTCCGGATTGCACAGGAGGCTTTATCCAACACGCTGCGGCATTCCAAGGCTGATCGGATGCAAATTAACCTGCATCGGAAAGGCCATGAAGTACGTATGTTAATTAAAGACAGCGGGATTGGATTCGATCTGGAAGCGAAAAAACAGACATCTTATGGATTACTCACAATGGAAGAGCGTGTAAATGAGCTTGGCGGCTATTTACATATGGTTTCTAAACCGGGGGAAGGAACAGCTATCGATATTAGTGTTCCGATTGACGGAGGAAAGTGAATGCAAAAGAAAGCGGTGAATAATAGGTGGAACCGATCGAGCAGCTAAATGAACAAATTAAAGTTTTATTAGTGGATGATCATGAAATGGTACGAATTGGTCTTGCTGCCGTGCTTGATACGGAGGAAGGTATTGAGGTTGTAGGGGAAGCCAGCAACGGTTATGACGGTATTCGGCTGGCCCAGGCCTATAAGCCTGACATCGTACTCATGGACCTTGTAATGGATGGTATGGACGGTGTGGAGACGACACAAAAGCTGCTTGAGCTTTATCCAGAGTGCAAAGTCATTGTATTAACGAGTTTTATTGATGACAGCAAGCTATATCCGGTTATTGAAGCGGGTGCATTCAGCTACTTGCTGAAGACAGCTAGAGCAACGGAGATTGCTGATGCCATCCGTGCAGCAGCAAGGGGCCAATCTGTGCTGGAGTCACAGGTTGCAGCCAAGATGATGAACCGACTTCGCAAACCGAAGCAGCCTGTACAAGCTGCACTCCATGATGATTTGACGGAGCGGGAGATGGACGTGTTAAAGCGGGTCGCTCAAGGTATGTCCAATCAGGAGATAGCGGACGAGTTGTTTATTGGTGTGAAGACAGTGAAATTTCACATTACGAATATTTTCAATAAGCTTGACGTTGACGACCGTACACAAGCAGCAATCTACGCACATAAGCAGGGGATTGCAGAATAATGACATCTATTTATTTCGATGAGGGCTGCCTGAAGTTTATCTTTAGGAGAGCTCCTTTTTTTGCTAAAATAAGTTAAAGAAGGCGATTTAACAGCATCCCGCTTGTTGGAAAAGGCCAGTATGTTTTCATGGAGCTATAATAACAACTGTACGGCTGCAGAAGCGGGATATCCCCACGCAGCAAATCCAGCGCCTTGACTGACAGCGGCTCTTCCAGTGCTTTATGAAGACCAGTCATCCAGCCTCTTGGACCAATTAATGTTGGAATAGAGGATTCAACAGGAAAGGATTTTGGAAAATCAATATGCCAGTCTCCTGATTCTTTGGTTAGACCAAATTGCTTCGCATCGGGATGCTGCATGGCCACCTCGATAGATGTCCACAGCTCAGGTTTTAGGTAAGCTTCGAGGTCCTTATAACGGATATGCAGTCCGTTGATTGTATCGACTACACGCTGCAGCTGCTCTTCCAGAACAAGCAGAGAAGGATTATGTTTGATCTGACGAGCGGAAGCTCTGATGGTGAGCTGGGCTTGTCTACTATGCTGCAGCCACTCTGCCGCACATTCTGCAGCTTGACGGTAAGGCTGGTTCCAGTCGAAGCTGTCATAGAAACCAGGTTCAGGAGGCAGTCGTGTCGGCTCCTCTTCACGGAATGGGGCGCTGCCGTAAGGTCGGATTGGAGAAACGACGGATAATCGTTCTGTGCGTTTGGCGTACGACAACGGTGTAATGTACATTTTTGGCTGCCTCCTTATCTATAATGACTCCAGCATATTACGTATTAATGGCAAAGGCTGGCGAATGATGTCCTATTAGAAAATAAGAAATAGAAAGGCGATAAGCGCCAAATCAATGGCAATCACATCACGGAACGGAAAGTACGGGCGTGGTTCATAATAGTAAGGATCGAACGGGTAGGATTGCGTCTGAACCGGCAGCTCAGCCGGCTTACTGGATTTGGACGGTGATTTTGATTTCCCGCTTTTTTTATTCTTTTTCGAAGATTTTGGAGGTTCAGTTTCCGCTTCTGATTCAACTGCTGCAGCTTTATTAGGATCCTCATTCAGTGTCAGCTTCCCTTTGCTGCATTTGCTCAATATACCGATATGCCTCGATCCATCCTTCATCACGACATAAACAGGCATCCCGCAATATTGTGAGATCAGGTCCTCCTCTAAGGGATAGATTTGATCCATGATTCATTCCTCCTTGTCTATAACTGAAGTAGGCTTTGCAACCAGTGTATTCACCTACAGGCGAATAGGTATGGTTATATACCTAGCGGTAATAAATGGTTGAAGGGAGAGCTTCATGATGTCAACAAATCGATTCGCTCGCAAGACAGCTGATCAGGCAGCATCCCAAAGAGCCCGGCTTGGAATTATCATTGCTGCAGTTGTGTTATTATCCGGGGTTATATGGGCGGCAGTGAACAAGGATCAAATTCGTAACCAGAAGAACGACAGTGTTCTGGCCCATGATATCGCTCTGCTCTGGCAATGGACGGACAAGCTATACAATAAAGGGGCTGCAAATACGGTATGGACGCTCAGATGGGATATCGAAGGAGAGGGAGCAGTATTAGAGCAGACTGGGCAAAAGCTGCAAGCGGATGAAATTGGTCAGGAACAGGGCACACTGTCCATATTCCCGTTATCCTCTGAAAATCAAGCCATGATTGTCTATGTCACGAAGCAAGGGACAGCAAAGAAGCAGCTGCTAGCTATTGTTAACATGGTGGAGACTGACTTAAAGGAATCAGGGTTAACTTATTCCGGAGGAATGACGGTTCGAGGCGATACGGAATATAATAACGCAGCAGAGCGGCTGGCTCATGCAGCCAGCGGAAAACGGATCGATCGGTATAAGGATAACAGTGGGACAGTAAGTGAGGCATACTACTCAGAAAAATTGTTCTCAGCTGTAGAAGCAGGAGCGGGGAAAAAGGCTAATCTTCAGATCGCAGCGCATCGTGAAACAGAGTCAAAGCAGCTTTCTCTGATCATAGGAATTCCACTGATAACAGGCGATTACACCGTGTCACAGCAAGGAATCGATTAGAAGAAATAAGAATGCTAATCAGTTTTTTTTATGATTGGATGAATAGCAGTTTAAGGATTAATATGCTAAACTACATAAATAAAAATAAAAAAATAATAGGAAAGAATGAGGGAACTTACTGAAATGAACGTTGAATCATCAAATGCGCAAGGCGCTATTTATTATATTTTTGGAGCGACAGGCGATTTGGCGAAACGCAAGTTGTTTCCTGCCCTGTTTAGCCTATATAAAGAAGGAAAACTTTCAGAAAATTTCGCCGTTGTAGGTCTCGCCCGCAGAGAGCGTACGAACGAACAGTTCCGCGCTGATCTGTACGACTCGATCGTAGAGTTCTGCCGTTATAAAGCAGATGACGTTGAGCTCTGGAACCGTTTCGCAGAGCATTTCGAATATATGCCGCTTGATATTAACAATGTAGAAGCATTCCGTGGTCTGGCTACTCTGTCGGATCAACTGGATGCCAAATTTAATATTCCGGGTAACCGTTTGTTCTACCTGGCACTTGCTCCATCCCTGTTCGGACCAGTATCGTTCAGCCTGCGTGATGGCGGACTGCTGGAGTCGAAGGGCTGGCACCGCGTGGTTATCGAGAAACCATTTGGTTATGATCTCGAGTCGGCTCAAAAGCTTAACGATCAAATTACACAAGTATTTAAAGAAGAAGAGATCTACCGTATTGACCACTATCTTGGCAAAGAGATGGTTCAAAACATTCAAGTTATCCGTTTTGCTAACGCATTTTTCGAGCCGCTGTGGAATAATAACCATATCGCTAACGTGCAGGTTACATTGTCGGAAACGGTTGGTGTAGAAGAACGCGGTGGTTATTATGATAAATCCGGCGCTCTTCGCGACATGGGCCAAAACCATATGCTGCAAATGCTTACGATGATTGCTATGGAGCCGCCTAGCCGCCTGCATGGTGAAGATATTCGCGATGAGAAGGTAAAAGTGCTTCGTTCCCTTCGTCCATACAGCTCAAGCGATGTTGTACGCAGCAACGTAGTGCGTGGTCAATACAGCGAAGGCTCCCATAAAGGGAAGGACCTCCCTGGCTACCGCGAAGAGGATTCCGTAGGTGAGAACTCTACAACGGAAACTTATTTTGCAGCGAAGCTGGCCGTTGATAACTTCCGCTGGGCGGGTGTACCGTTCTATATCCGTACAGGCAAACGCCTGCCGGTTAAAACAACTGAAGTTGTTATCGAATTCAAATCGATGCCGCAAAACGTACTGTTTGCTCAACGTCATGACCTGCAGCCAAACCTGCTTGTTATCCGCGTTAACCCGATGGAAGGCATCTACATTAAAGTAAATGCGAAAACACCGGGCGAAGATAATTCGGTACAGCCGGTAATCATGGAATTCTGCCAAAGCTGCCAAATCGGCATCAACACGCCGGAAGCTTATGAGCGCCTGATCCATGATGCGGTCCGCGGCGATTCGACTTACTTTACACGTTGGGATGAAGTAGCTCAAGCATGGGAGTTTGTTGACCGCATTGCAGCTGCATGGCGTGAAGATTCGAATGACCTGCAGCATTATCCAGCAGGTTCATGGGGTCCTGAGAAAGCTAATCAATTGCTGGCACAAGATGGCTTCAAATGGTGGCCGGTTAACGGACAAGAAGAAGACAATGTCATTTGGGTATCAAATAGCGGCAAGTAAAGTACACCGCTCACGGAGGGATTTACCTTTATGTTTAAGGTTTATGATATTTCGATGACAATCGAAGAGGGCATGCAAGTATGGGGAAACCATGAAAGTAAGCAGCCTCAAATAAACTCCCAACCTACCTCTCCAGACGGCGTTAATGAATCGCGCATCGATATGGATGTCCATTGCGGCACCCATGTCGATGCGCCTCTGCATATGCTGGAGGATGGCGCTACTATTGAGACGATTGGGCTTGAAGAGTTGGTTGGTAATGCTCGCGTTCTTGATCTTACCGATGTGGTAGATAGTATCACAAGAGAAGATCTTGAGAAGCATGGTTTGCAGAAGGGCGAATGGATCCTTGTAAAAACAAAAAATTCTTATTCGAATACGTTCGAATCTGATTTTGTGTTTTTGCGGGAAGACGGCGCCCGGTATTTAGTTGAGGTTGGAGTACGTGGTATAGGTACGGATGGTCTTGGAATTGAACGATCTCAAGAAGCGTATCCTACACATCGGACGTTATTCCGCAACAATGTCATTATTGTAGAAGGTCTTCGCCTGAAGGAAGTGCCGCCGGGCACTTATTTCATGGTGATCGCACCTTTGAAATTGACCGGTATTGAAGCAGCGCCGGCACGCGCACTGCTTATCGGGAATGGATAAAGGGGCGTTGCATCGCGACGCCATGAAGGGAAGGCAAGCATGAGCCAAACATTAAGTAATGAAATTTCGCAGGAAGTTGATAAGCGCCGTACGTTCGCGATTATCTCTCACCCTGATGCCGGTAAAACGACATTAACAGAGAAGCTCCTCTTATTCGGGGGAGCTATTCGTCTTGCAGGGTCGGTAAAGGCTCGTAAAGCCAGCCGTCACGCAACATCTGACTGGATGGAAATCGAGAAGCAGCGTGGTATCTCGGTTACGTCCAGCGTTATGCAATTTGATTATTTGGGACATCGGGTCAACATTCTGGATACCCCAGGTCACCAAGATTTCAGTGAAGATACGTACCGTACGCTGACAGCAGCGGACAGCGCAGTTATGTTGATAGACGTTGCGAAAGGCGTCGAGGCGCAGACGATTAAGCTGTTCCAAGTCTGCCGCAAGCGGGGGATTCCGATCTTCACGTTTATTAACAAGCTGGACCGTGAAGGTCAAAGCCCATTCGAGTTGATGGAAGAGCTGGAGCGGGTACTTGGGATCCGTTCGGTTCCAATGAACTGGCCAATTGGTATGGGCCGCGAGTTATGTGGTGTGTATGACCGGATGAAAAATCAGGTTGAGCTGTTCCAAGGGAATGACCATGACGTTATTGAGGTTCGTAAAGTCGATGACTATAACGATCCCATTATTCGTGAGATGGCAGGCGACTACTTGACTGATCAGCTTGTGAATGATTTGGAGCTGCTTGATGTAGCAGGCGATCAGTTTGATTTTGAAAAAGTTCAAGCGGGCGAACTGACTCCAGTCTTCTTCGGAAGTGCGGTTAATAACTTTGGTGTTCAAACCTTCCTTGAGAACTTCCTGCAGCTGGCACCAAAGCCGACTTCACGGAAAAGTACGGCAGGAGAGATCGAGCCTACGAACGAGAAATTCTCCGGCTACGTCTTCAAGATTCAAGCGAACATGAACCCGGCGCATCGCGACCGTATTGCGTTCCTGCGGATTTGTTCCGGACGGTTCGAACGCGGGATGAGCGTTAGACATGTACGCGCTGGCAAAGATATTAAGCTATCCCAGCCTCAGCAGTTCCTGGCACAAGACCGTGATATTGTCGAGACGGCTTATCCTGGCGATATTATTGGTTTGTTTGATCCAGGTATCTTCCGAATTGGCGATTCCTTATCGCAAGGCTCCGAGATCGTGTTCGACGAGCTGCCGACGTTCTCGCCGGAGATCTTCGCCAAAGTAACGGTTAAGAATGCCCTTAAGCATAAGCAGTATCAGAAGGGTATCGATCAGCTGACAGAGGAAGGTACGATTCAAGTGTTCCACTCTGCAAGCGGCTTTGAGGAAACGATTCTTGGCGTTGTTGGTCATCTCCAGTTCGAGGTATTCGAATATCGGATGAAAGGTGAATACGGGGTAGATATTCAATTGCACCGTATGCAATTTCAATTCGCCCGCTGGATCGTTGACGATAAGATTGATCCTTCGAAATTCCGTATCAACTCGACACTCGTGAAGGATAAGAAAGGCAATTATGTTGTCTTGTTCGAGAACGAGTATGCGATGCGTACTGCAATGGATAAGAATCCAACGATGAAATTCCTGGAGACAGCTCCATAAGCTGAACATATAGCAATTAACAAAAATCCCCTGACGTGTTAGTACTTGCTGTCCTCCGTCAGGGGATTTTTGCTGTTTAAATGAAAAATAAGGTAAAGTTATTCACTTAATCCGGTTGACGGAAGAGCGCTTTCATGACATAATGTACGCGTGTACATTACTTACAAGAATGACAGCGGCAAGTTGTCTTTTGATTAGCGAGCATACAGGAGGCTGTCGATTATTAGCAGGAAAGAAGTAGCGAAGCTGGCGGGTGTATCGGAAGCGACGGTATCTCGGGTCCTGAACAATGTAGGTCCTATCAAGGAAGAGACACGTATTCGCGTCCTCGAGGCTGCGAAAGAGATAGGTTATGTGCCTAATGCGCTTGCACAGCGGTTTGCCCGCAGGAAAAGCGGGAATGTTGGCGTTATTCTGCCTTTTGTTCCAAAGGTGCATTTGTTCTCTACCTATTATTTTGCAGAGATCTTAAGCGGGATCGGTGAAGCGGCGAAGGCTTGCAACTACGATCTGCTTCTTATCTTCCGGGAACCGGATAGTCCCCGTGATTATGCCAAGCTGTACCGTACACAGAAAGTGGATGCCTGCATCGTGCTGGGCGCACAGGATGTGGCGGAAGAGCGTGCAGCACTTAGGGAGCTTCAGGTGGAGGGTTTCCCGTTTTGTCTCGTGAATCAGCGGTTTGACGAAGAAGAGTATTTAACGGTTGATGCAGATCACGAATCGGGCAGCTTTGCGGCTGTACAGCACCTTATAGCGAAAGGCTTTAAGCGCATTGCTTTCCTAAACGGGCCTAATGCGTTCTCAAGCAGCGGCGATCGTCTTGCCGGCTATGAGCGGGCACTGACAGAAGCCGGCATTCCACTTCTGGAAGAGAGGATCTTCACTGGCAACTATAGCAGGAAGAGCGGATTTGAAGCCGCAGCTAAGATCTTTGAAGGTATAGAGAAGAAGGAGATCGATGCTGTATTTGCCGCCAATGACCGGATGGCGATTGGGCTGATGGATGGGCTAAGGGAACGTGGTATTGAAGCGGGCAAAGATATTGGGCTTATCGGCTATGATGACTCGGACAGTTCAAGAATTGTGAGTCCCAAACTGACGACGGTCTCAGTTCCCTTTTATGAAATGGGTCGTAGGGCGGCGATGAAGCTGCTTGCGGAGGAATCCGAAGAGGGGAATACAATTCTTCCCGTTCAGCTAGTAAAACGTGAAACAACTTAATTACTTATTCGAGAGGCGGTAGTTAGGAATGGGCAAACTTCGTGTCGGGATGGTTGGATATAAATTTATGGGTAAGGCGCATAGCAACGCTTATCGCGCAGTGCCGATGTTTTTCCCAGAAACAGCGGTATTGCCGGAGATGACAGCTATTTGCGGACGTGATCCAGAAGGACTCGAGAAAGCACGCGCACAGTTCGGCTGGCAAAGTGCCGAAACGGATTGGCGTAAGCTTATCGCACGTGATGATATTGATCTTATTGATATTAATGCGCCAAGTGATGCTCATAAGGAGATTACGATTGCCGCAGCTGAGGCTGGTAAACATTTGTTCTGTGAGAAACCTCTGGCTCTGACTTTGGAGGACGCGAACGAAATGCTGGTAGCTGCTGAAAAAGCTGGTGTAAAGCATATGGTTGGCTTTAACTACCGCTTTGCTCCTGCCGTACAGTTGGCTAAGAAGCTGATCTCCGAAGGTCGTATCGGTAAAATCCATCATTTCCGCGCTGTGTTCCTGCAGGACTGGATTCTTGATCCCGAATTCCCGCTCGTATGGCGTTTGCAGAAAGAAATTGCTGGATCCGGTTCTCATGGTGACCTGGGGGCGCATCTGATTGATATGGCTCGTTTCCTTGTTGGTGAATTCCAAGAAGTAATCGGTATGGAAGAGACGTTTGTGAAAGAGCGTCCGGTTTCCTCCGGTATGACGGGACTTAGCGGAACGAAGAGTGGTGCCGATGCGCCGCGTGGCGAAGTAACGGTTGATGATGCAACCTTGTTCATGACTCGCTTTGAGAACGGTGCGCTTGGAAGCTTCGAAGCAACACGTTTTGCCGCTGGTCATCGTTGTACGAATGCTTTCGAGATTAACGGCAGCAAGGGCAGCATCAAGTTCGACTTCGAACGGATGAATGAGCTTCAAGTTTACTTCACAGATGATGCAGAGGATGTACAAGGCTTCCGCCGCGTACTCGCTACAGATGCTGCGCATGCCTATATGGATGCATGGTGGCCGGCTGGTCACACAATTGGTTACGAGCATACCTTCACCCATGAGGTTCATGAGCTGATGACTGCTATTGCGGAAGATCGTCAGCCGGTACCAAACTTCTACGATGGTGTGAGATGCCAAGAGGTGCTTGTTGCGGTTGAACGCTCGATTGCAGAGCGGCGCTGGGTTGCTTTGAAAGAGTTTCAATAGATTCCACGAGCAGAGGAGATTAATTGGATCATGAGAAAAGCACTAATCGTATGGGGTGGCTGGGATGGTCATCAGCCGAAGGAAGTTGCAGGTCTTTTTCAAGAGGTGCTGATGAAGGAAGGCTTTGAGGTTGAAGTGTCGGATTCGCTGGATGCCTTCGCAGATGGTGAGAAACTGAAAGCATTGGATCTGATCGTACCGGTCTGGACGATGGACAAAATCAAACCGGAATACGTTGAGAACGTATCCTTAGCCGTACAAAGCGGTGTAGGACTTGCAGGCTGCCATGGCGGTATGTGCGATGCCTTCCGTGAGAATGTAGACTGGCAGTTTATGACCGGCGGCCAATGGGTTGCTCATCCAGGCAATGACGGTACGAACTATGTCGTTAACATCAAGCACAGTTCCAGCCCGCTAACGCAAGACATCGAAGATTTCGAAGTAAGCTCGGAGCAATATTATTTACATGTTGACCCTGCGGTTGAAGTGCTTGCGACTACTCGTTTCCCAGTTACAGAAGGTCCACATTCCCTGAACAAAGCAGTGGATATGCCAGTCGCTTGGACGAAGCGTTGGGGCGTTGGGCGTGTCTATTATAACTCTCTTGGTCATCAAGCTAACATTATCGATATCCCAGTGGTGAAGGAAATGATGCGCCGAGGCTTCCTCTGGTGCGCGGAAGGTAAAACTGCAGCGGTAAACGGAGGGACTCATACTCATGGATAAGTTAAAGGTTGGCGTTATCGGAACAGGAAATATTAGCAGCGCTTATTTGAACAATGGCAAGAAGTTTGATTCGATGGAGATTGTTGCTTGCGCGGATCTCGACGTAGAGCGGGCTAAAGCGAAAGCGGAGGAATTTGGTATTCACGGCTGCTCCGTAGAAGATCTTCTGGCTGATCCAGAGATTGGTATGGTTATTAACTTAACTATTCCACAAGCTCACGCTGCCGTTTGTCTGCAAGCACTGGAAGCTGGTAAGCATGTGTATGTTGAGAAGCCTTTCGCGGTCACTCGTGAAGAAGCTCAGCAAGTCCTTGAGCTGGCTGAAAAGAAAGGCCTGCTTGTTGGCAGCGCACCGGACACCTTCCTTGGCGGCGGCATTCAGACAAGTATTAAGCTGATTGAAGATGGCTGGATTGGTACTCCAATTGGCGCGACTGCATTCATGATGTCAGGCGGCCATGAAACTTGGCATCCGGCTCCGGAATTCTATTATCAAAAAGGCGGCGGCCCAATGTTCGATATGGGTCCTTACTATTTGACAGCGCTGGTTGCGATGCTTGGACCAATCAGCCGTGTAACCGGCATGGCACGTGCTTCGTTCCCTGAGCGTACGATCACTAGCCAGCCGAAATTTGGACAAAAAGTTCAGGTTGAGGTTCCTACTCATGTAGCAGGTGTGATCGAATTCGCTGCTGGTCCAATTGGTACTTTGGTGACAAGCTTTGACGTGAAAGGCGGTTCGACTTTACCTTGGATCGAAGTATACGGCACTGCTGGCAGTATGCTTGTGCCAGATCCAAATAATTTCGGCGGTACCATTAAGATCAGACGCAGTGGTTCGACCGAATGGACGAGTATTCCGCTTGCCTTCCAAAACACGGAGAATGCAAGGGGACTTGGTGCGGCCGATCTAGCTAAGGCTGTATTGACTGGACGCAAGCATCGTCCTAGCGGTGAGCTTGCCTATCATGTACTGGAAGCGATGCATGGCTTCTTCGACGCTGCCGAGCAGGGCGCTCATTACACAATGAAGAGCACATGCAATAAGCCAGCTCCATTCACACTTGGCCTTGCTGCCTATTGCTTGGATTAATAGCACTTATAAGTTAGATATAGAAGCAGGCTGGCGGGCACCCCGTCAGCTTCTTTTTTTCGTCAGCAGCATCTTAATATCGGTGTAAAAATATGGTATTGTTTGGAGTGTGAAGAACAACAGCGGGAAAGGGGAACTCGGCTGATGACCACTCCTGCGCTTAAGCGCAATATGATTATTCAAAATGGAAATGTAGTCCTCGAAGACGGGATCGTGCATGCAGCGATAGCTGTTAAGGACGGAATCATTGATGAGGTGTTGACCGACGAGGCCACTCTGCATGAGTATGAGAATCGCTACGGTGAGGATAATCTAGCTAGAATTGATGCAGCAGGGCGATATATTCTCCCCGGACTTATTGATATTCATAATGATGCCATTGAGAAGGAAGTACAGCCTAGGCCGGGTACGTTATTTCCACTTAAGATGTCTTTCCTGGAATTCGAACGAAAAATGCCGATTCATGGCATTACCACGATGTATCATTCCTTATCACTTGGTGTTGGGCTTAGCTTGCGAGGCGATCATCTGCTGACCGAACTGGTTGAGCTTATCCATAACTATCGAAGTTCGAGATCTATTATCCGCAATCGTATCCATTTGCGTTATGAGGTCTCTTATCTGACAGGTTATCCGATCGCTCAGCAATACATCGAGAATCAGATGATTGACTATATGTCCTTTATGGATCATTCACCGGGTCAGGGGCAGTACCGGGCACCAGGCTCTTTTGAGCGGTATGTCATGAAAAATCAAGGTGTAGGAATAGATGAAGTTCACACGATTGTAGAAGAGTTGCTTATGCGGCGCCGTCAAATTGATTGGGAAAAGCTTCGTCAGCTTGGGAAGCTGGCGGGACAGCAGGGTATCGCACTTGCCTCTCATGACGATGACTCGATTGAACAGGTGGAACTATCAAGAGAGTTTGGGGTGTCGGTAACGGAATTCCCCATTAACATGGAGACTGCTAAACACGCATCAAAGTCAGGCTTATTCGTATGTGTTGGAGCACCTAATCTTGTGAGGGGAGCCTCTCATGACAATAACTTACGCGCCATTGATGTGATTACGGAAGGGGCAGCTTCCATTATATGCTCGGATTATCATCCGTCAGCCTTATTAACGGCTATTTTTGTCTTAGTGGAAAAAGGTATCGTGGAGTTGCCGGAGGCTGTTCGTATGGCTACCCTTTATCCGGCACAAGCGCTCGGTATTGCAGATCATTACGGAGCGATTGCACCGGGCAAAGCGGCAGATCTAATTATCGTTGACCAATATGATGGTCATCCATGGGTGACGCAAACGATTGTAGGAGGCAAGACAGTCTATACGGCGGATGTTCTTTAACTGCTAAGTAGCTGCCTGCTTGGTTCCCTGAAGCTTGTTATGCAAGGCATCAACAAGACGGTTTTGCTCTTCGGCACTTAGCTCTTTCCAGATCAGCTCGAACAATACGCCTAGTCCGGGGAGCGTTTTTTCATCATTGCCAATGGAGTCATTAATGACTTCTTTCATTTCTTCCTTTGTATTGTTCTTAACGTTGTTGATAATGGCTTGACGTAAATCCAGATTGATCAATTGGATTCCCTCCAAGTCTACATGATAGTGGCTTATTTACTGTTTCCGAATGAGGCGATTTTCATCCGAGTGTGATGGATATGCTATAATAATCAGGATTAGGTAATGGATTTATATGCGCATCTTGTAAGCTTGAGCTTGAAGGGAGTAGGATGAAACGAAATGCCCAAAAAACAGTTTGCGGTTATCGGAATGGGGCGGTTTGGCTCCAGTATTGCCACTTCACTCACGAATATGGGGTATGAGGTGCTTGCGATTGATTCGAGTGAGCAGCGCATTCAAGAAGCAATCAATATGGTGACCCATGCGGTGTCAGCAGATTCCACGGATGAGGAAGCATTACGCTCCCTTGGCGTACGTAACTTCGACGTAGTTGTTGTAGCGATTGGAGAAGATATTCAGGCGAGTATTCTGACGACGCTCATCTTGAAGGATCTTGGTGTGAAAATGATTGTTGTGAAAGCGCAGAATGAATTACATGGTAAAGTGTTAACGAAGATCGGTGCGGACAAGGTTGTATATCCGGAGCGGGATATGGGACAACGTGTTGCTCATCATTTAATATCTCCTAACATTTTGGACTATATCGAGATTTCTGAGGATTACAGCATTATTGAAGTGAAAGCGCCGGAAGCGATGATCGGGAAAAGCTTGAAAATGCTGGACATTCGGGCGAAGTTTAAATGCAATGTGATGGCGATTAAGACCAATGGCAAGATGAATATCGCTCCTTATGCGGAAGACCTGATCCGGCCAGAGGACATTCTTGTTATTGTAGGTAAGAACTCGGATTTATCCAATTTGGAAATAGCTTATTCGGAAGGCTGATCGGATTAATGAATCATTTATTATTAACCTCCATTCAAAATGATCGAGTGAAGCAGTGGGCTTCCTTGCTTGATAAAAAATATCGTGACCGGACAGGCCTGTTTATTATTGAAGGCGTCCACCTCGTGCAGGAAGCATTCCGGGCTTCTGCTGCAGTGAACTGTGTCGTCTATAATGGAGAGCGTGGTATTCCGCAGGAGTTAGAGCAGCTTGCTGTGGAAGGCGGCACGGAATGGATTCAGGCGACGCCGCAAGTAATGGCCAAATGTACGGGGACGGATACACCGCCGCCGGTCTTTGCCGTGCTGGAGAAGCTGAAACGGGATGAAACGGCTTTGTTCCGTGATAACAGTCTTGTTGTGATTCTGGATGGTGTTCGTGATCCCGGTAATGTGGGTACAATTATCCGCAGTGCAGATGCCGTTGGCGCAGATGCTGTCGTGCTCGGCAAAGGCTGCGTGGATCTGTACAATCCGAAGACAGTGAGATCGACGATGGGCTCGCTGTTCCATCTGCCGATTCTTGAGGCTGATCTAGCGGAGCTGCTGCCTGAGGCGAAAGCCAAAGGGATTAAACTGGTAGGGACAAGCCTGCAGGCGAGCCACACTTGCTATTCCTATGATTGGACGGCTGGCACTTGGCTCTTGATGGGTAATGAATCGGAAGGGTTGTCCGAAGCTGTTCGGGAGACCGTGGATGAGTCGATTATTATCCCGATGCAGGGCGATGCAGAGTCGCTGAATGTGGCAATGGCTTCGACTGTTTTGTTGTATGAGGCTTTGAGACAAAGGAAGTATAGGTAAATTTTATCAATTGTTGAGATAATCTTCATTTAATGAATAGCAGTTCATATTGACTCAATCAGTGTATTTAATTTGGACAATGTTGAAAGTCCTGACATTCAAGATACCCTTGATATATCAGGACTTTTAATTTTCATGGGTCATGGAGGAGATCTACATGCATGATATAGGGGGAAGGATAAAACGGTTAAGAAAGCTGCAGATGATTAATCAGATTGAATTCGCTAAGCGAATTGGAATAATTGAGCTCGGTTGACACAAGAATTTCATCATGATATATTTAGTGGGCTAAATATAACTCATTGACTGTTGAGGAGAAATATTATGACAGATACGGTGGATTGCGATATTCGTCAATCAGTAGATAGAATCTCCTCCCAAATGCGTCGAGATTATAGCGAATCTCTTAGGGAACTTAACCTTTACGTAGGCCAAGATAATTTGCTTTCTCGTTTGTGGTTGGGCGATGGCGTAACACAAATGCAACTATGCGAGCATTTAAAGTGCGAACCGCCCACGGTAACGAATATGGTTAAATCACTGGAGCAAAATGGATTTATATACCGTAAACGTGATGAACATGATGCAAGGGTTATGCGAATTTTTCTAACTGACAAGGGCAAAGAATTAGAGAAACCAGTATCAATCAAATGGAGACAGCAGCAAGATAAATTACTGCATTCCATTTTACCGGAAGAGCGCTTATTATTAAGACGGCTATTGAAGCAAATGGAGAGTAACTTATGTTAAGTTTTCTCTTGCGCTTATATTTAGCAAGCTAACTAAGTCTATTTATTTAGCAAGCTAAATATTAATCGAAGCTTTATTGCTTAAATAAGCCCCTTCATGTCCTTAGACTGCTAACTATAGAAGTCTGTTTGTGTATGTTACCTTAGGTTTTTTTGTTTACATGGTCTATCTAGAATAAAGGGGAAGAGAAACATGAAAAAAAAGAAAGAGATGCAACTAGCACTACAAATGGTTTCGGGGTACGGAGCCGAATTCAGCGCTTGGAGAATGCCTGGCACAGACCCGGAAGCTTATACAAATATGGATAGTTATGTTGAGCGGGCAAAATTAGCTGAAAAAGGAAAGTTTCAAATGATATTTATTGCCGATACCCCGGCACTAACTGTTGACTTAGGTCCTCAAACTCCCTCGTTCCCAATGGATCCTATGTTAGCACTTATGGCTGTTGCCAGAGAAACCAAACATATTGGGCTTGTTGCTACCCTATCCACGACATTCAATTATCCATATAACATAGCACGTCAGTTCAAAGCATTGGATGTTATAAGTCGTGGACGTGTAGGATGGAATGCGGTCACCACATCCGAGCCGTTAGCCTCAGCTAATTTTGGTGAACAGGTTGCCAGCCGTAAAGAACGATATGACAAGGCTCATGAATCCATACAAATTGTTCAGTCATTGTGGGGGAGTTGGGAAACAGACGCTTGGACGTTAGACGTAAAAGGTGGAAAATTTGCCGACATGGACAAGATTCAACCTATAAATCTTGAAGGGCAGTATTATGCATCTCGGGGTCCTTTGCCAATCCCCCCTTCCGAGCAAGGGCAGCCTGTTATTTTCCAAGCAGGCGGAGGGGAAGAAGGATTAGAAATGGCGGGGAGGTACGCGTCTGGTGTCTATGCGAATCCTTATGATATAGAGTCTGCCCGTGAACACAGGCAAGCACTTCGACTAAGCGCTGCCCGTTATGGCCGAAATCCTGATGACATCAAGATGTATACAGGCTTTATGTTTTCCTTAGGCTCAACGGAAGAAGAAGCTTTAGAACGGCGAAGACAACTTATGAGTTTTAATCCTGAGGAGATTCCAAGCAGGGTAAGATACCTTGGTTTCATGGTTGGGTTGCCATTATCGGTAAATGCGTTAGATATTGATCAACCTTTAGCACCCGACCTGTTGAAAAATGCATATGCCAATCCACGGGACCCACGTTCATCCATAGCTTTAAAGCTGCTGAAACTGGGGCTATCCATTCGAGACGTTCTTGCCCATGGGGTCATTAACTATCATCCGGTAGTTGCAGGTACCCCCGTACAAGTTGCTGACTTCTTGGAAGAATGGTTTTTGGCGGAGGCATGTGACGGTTTCTCGGTTGTTCCCGATATAGCCTATGATGGAGTTGCTGATTTTGTGGAACAGGTTGTCCCAATTTTGCAGGATCGCGGTTTATTTCACAGAGAATATGAGGGCAAAACACTACGCGAGAATATGGGAGTTCCCTACCAATACGGAAGGCTGAAATAAAGAAATAATATAGAAGAGAGAATCAAATGAATTATACGATTGAATTGCTTCATAATCATCTATCCGTTCGGTCTTTCAAACTTCATCATTCAGTCTTTTACAAGAGGTCTCATCATTAGAATTACAAATCCAGAACTACGAAAAAAGTGTGCGAAAAAATAAACGTTTATTTTCATATAAAAGGGGATACAGAAAGTGAAGAAGCAATACAATACGCGTGCCATCTTGGCATCGCTGCTTATCTGCGGTTTTGTTGGCATGTTTAGCGAGACGGCTCTAAACATAGCCATGACGAATTTAATGGAAGTGTTCCAAATCTCGCCCGCAACGGCACAATGGCTAACAACTGGGTTCTTGCTGACACTTGGTATTTTAATGCCGATGAGCGGGTTGATGCTGCAGAGGTTTACAACGAGACAGCTGTTTACAGGTTCGCTCATAAGCTTAATAATGGGTACACTAATTGCGGCACTCGCGTTTAATTTCGAAATGTTGATGTTCGCCCGAGTTTTACAGGCGGTGGGAATGGGAATGTTGCTCCCACTTATGTTCAATACCATTCTAGTCATCTACCCGCCGGAGAAGCGTGGAGCGGCGATGGGATTCGTCGGACTTGTTATCATGTTCGCGCCTGCAACCGGCCCTACCATAGGCGGTCTATTAATAGAGTATTTGACATGGCATTATATCTTCTGGTTCTCGCTGCCGTTCCTGGTTATTGGGTTATTGATAGGGCTGAAATATTTGGAAAATGTTACCGATGTAACCAAGCCCCGGATAGATCTGCTGTCTGTCGCATTGTCAACGATTGGCTTTGGAGGAGTTGTCTTCGGCTTCAGTAAGGCAGGTGAAGGATCTGAAGGCTGGGGCAGTGCAGTTGTGGTCACTTCAATCATTGTTGGACTCATCGCGCTGGTGTTGTTCATGCTGCGGCAGAATGTTATGCGCGATCCGATGATTAATCTGAGAGTATTCAAGCATCCGATGTACGTTGTTGGGCTACTTATGGTACTGTCGTGCATGCTTATTATTATGTCGAGCATGATTATTCTGCCGATGTTTCTGCAAACGGGTGCAGGTTTGTCTGTGTTCACTGCGGGACTCATGCTATTGCCGGGTAGCGCGCTGAACGGTATCCTATCCCCGCGTATGGGGAGCTTGTTCGATAAATATGGACCAAAGTGGCTCGTTATTCCTGGATTCGTGATCGTTTCTGTCGTGTTATGGTTCTTTACTACACTATCTCCTGCTTCCTCAGTGGCTTTTATCGTGGCTTTGCATATCGGACTGATGGTTGGGATAGGTATGGTATGGATGCCTGCTCAAACGAATGGGCTTAATCAATTGCCGCCGGAGCTATATCCGCATGGCACGGCAGTCATGAACACGCTGCAGCAGGTCGTAGGCGCGATTGGAACAGCGATCGCAATCAGTATTCTTTCGGGCGGTATGGAGAACTACTTGCACGGTTCCTCTGCTCCTACCATACATGCCGAAATTGCAAATTCGATGACGGCAGGATCACAAAACGTATTCTTGTTTACGATGATTATCGCACTAATTAGCGTGGTTATGGCGTTCTTCATCCGCCGCGTAGTTGTCAACGGAGAGTCGATAAAGTCGATACATTGATATACTCGACGGCAACCGATGAGACGATCGCAGAGGCCAAATAACTTTTAGAATGGAGAAATGAAAATGAAATTTGGAATTATTGGTGCAGGACCAATTGCGTCGAATATCGCAAAAAAGTTAGTTGAGAATGGACATGATGTCAAAATTGCAGATGCTCGCGGAATTGAACGGCTAGAAGGGAAAGAGCTTGCAGGAACACCTGTGAGTGTTGAGGAGGTCATTACAAATATTGATGTTCTAGTCATATCTATTCCTTTCCATGCACTGCCAAGCCTTCGCAGCATTATGGATAAAGTTGGTGAGGAAGTAGTTGTTGTAGATACATCAAATTATTATCCTCAACTGAGCGGCAAAATCGAAGAAGTTGAGAACGGGATGGTCGAAAGTGTTTGGGTATCCAATCATTTAGGTAGACCGATCATTAAAGCTTTCAACAATTTCTTAGCCTACACATTAGAACATCATGGAACTCCCGAAGGGACTCGTGGACGCATTGCCATAGCGATTGCCGGTGATGACCTATCCCATAAACAAATAATTATGGATGTCGCAAACGATCTAGGCTTCGACGCTGTAGATAGTGGTTCTTTAAGCGATTCGTGGAGACAACAGCCAGGAACCCCTGCGTACTGCACAGAACTTACAAAAGAGGAACTAACCATAGCCTTAACTAAAGCGAATAAAGAAAAAGCGCCATTTCTACGCGATAAGGTGATGGAAAAGCTGGCAGCTTCAGGTGGTACATTTACAATTCATGATGTTATTAAAGCAAATAGAGAAGTATTCAATTCATAAATTATAAATCGATAGTTCAACGAAACTTGGAGCAAGCTGCCGCGGCAGTTTGCTCCTCTTCACTAAAAATCATTTTCTCCAAGGTTGTTCTGATACTCAGAGCAGCCTTTTTTATTTTATTGATAATAAACGAATCCAAAAATATCATTATGTCAGGTTTACGAAATCAGGATAACATAATATGCTTATTCATATTCCTATTTTAAACATCAAGTGGTCAAGTGGTTGATTGATTTATTGTTGTCATTTTGTTAGCTGTAGTTGTGGGGGGATAAACGGACATGAGGGAATACGATTACGAATATGCGGACTTTATCTACTACACGCCAGGCGAACTGGACAAGGCAGGAGGGCTGTGGCCGGTCCGGGCAGGAAGATGCCTGGCGAAGCCTCATTATAAGGTTGGACCGAAACGAATTGAGTGCTTCAGCATTCATTTCGTTCGTGAAGGGAGACTGCGTCTCGAATATGATGGCCGGCAGGTGGAGCTTGCAAGGGGAGACTTCTTCGTCCTATTCCCGGACCGAACATATTATTACGACATGCTCCCGGCCGAATGGCCGCTCGAGATGCGCTGGCTGGCTATCGACGGAGAAAGAGTAGAGGCGCTGCTTGAACTGGCTGGGCTAACGGAGCTAGAACCATTTCGCAGAGGTACTGTCTCTTCGCGGCTTGAAGTTGCTGTAGACCGGGCTATCGATGCACTGGAGCGGGTCCAGCGCTTGCGGCCGTCGGAGGCACTGGATCTGCAAGCACATCTGTATGGGCTGCTCGCGGCCATGATGCCGGATGAACCAACGCAGGGACTCGAGCTTGCGAGCTGGATCCACGAATGCGCGGAGTATATGGAGCTCCATGCGACTGAAGGAATTACCGTCCATCAGGTGGCCGAATATGCGGGCGTACACCGTTCTTATTTTACTCAAGTATTCACGGAAGAGATGGGGATGCCCCCGATGAAATATATGCAGAAGGTTCGGATGGAGAAGGCTAGACGCCTCTTAATCGATACCCATGCATCGGTGACGGAGATCGGGCTGTCGCTTGGTTACCCCAATCTATATACCTTCACAAGGGCTTTCAAAATGTACTTTAAAGAATCTCCGCTGGCTTTAAGAAAGGCAGAGGCTTAGCCGATTCAGTCCTCTTATTCATGTAAGCGATTGCATTTTATCTCCGCAAAGGAGTTGTCCGAAATGAAGCTGTCTACCCTTAGGCGATGGGTATCGCCAAGCCTCAGCATTCAAGGCAAAATTTTTCTGGCGTTCAGTCTTGTCGCTCTTCTCTCTATCGTATCTATCTCCGTCATTGTCTACCTCAACATGCGGGAAACGATCAAGTCCAATGCCGTAACCTCGGTGTCGGACAGTATACGTCAAGCCGATGAGTCGCTCAACATTATGCTGGAGGAAATTGACCGTCTAAATACGGTTGTTGTCACGAACAAAAACACCGTGATCGATACGGTACTTAGCCCATCGGAGGAGATTAGCTTCGAATGGTTCCAGGAGCAGAAGCGAATCGAGGAATTTCTGTCATCCCTGGTTGCAAACAAGCCTTATATTGCGAGAATTGCCGTTGTTGGTTTAAACGGAAAGGTATTTTTCACCGGAGGGCCGTGGCTGGATAAAAGCATTCTCGAAACTCCGATGATGGATTACATGCTGCGCAACGGCTCACGACATGCTTATTTGAAGCAGACGGGCGTCACGGAGACGATTACAGTTGGCCGCGAAATCCGGTACAACCGCCAGACGATTGGCGTAGTTATGGTCGATCTGAATTATGATTTTATCCGCAAGACATACGGCGTGAGGCCAACTGCGGACAGCATGCTGTATGTGCTTGATCAGCAGGACGAATTTGTGTATCGGTCGGACCAGACGCCAAGCTTTGCGCCCTCCGATCAGAAAATCTTAAGTATGAAGCACAAATTTGCCAAGCATGGCAAGGTTGAAGGCGATGTGGAGGAGAAGGTCATAGGCGGCAGGTCCTATATTGTGGTAAGCCGGCAATCGGACCATACGGGCTGGACGACGCTGGCGCTAATTCCGACGGATTCGCTGCTCAGTGAATCTGCCCGCCTGCTGAAGCTGATCATCGAAGCTTCTGCGATCGTCCTGCTGGTTGTCTTAATTGGCTCGCTGCAGGTGTCGTCGCGCATCACGATTAATATCCGGCGTCTAAAGTCCATGATGATGCTGGTGAAGGACGGCAATTTGACTTTCCCGAAGAAGGAGATAAAAACGAAGGACGAGGTGGGACAGCTGTACCACGTGTTTATTGGCATGGTGGAAGAGCTGAAGCGGTCATTCGAAGGGATACGCATCAGTGAACAGGAGAAACGGGAGGCCGAACTGACCGCGCTCCAGGCGCAAATACGCCCTCATTTTCTATACAATTCGCTTAATACGATCAAATATTTGGCCAAGCTCAACGGAACTCCAAACATAGAAGAGGTATCCGGCTCATTAATCGATTTGATGAGGGGCGTGCTGGGCAACTCCAACGAGTATTTGACGGTAAGGGAGGAGCTGGATTACGTGCGCAGCTATATCTCTATCGTTAAATACAAATATATGGAGCCTATCCTTGTTCACGAAGAGATTGAAGATCCGTCGTTATTAGATAGCCGAGTGCTTAAGCTTACGCTGCAGCCGATTGTGGAAAACGCGGTTCTGCACGGAATCGGCTCGAGGGACCAAGGCGGCTTTGTCACGATACGAGTATACGAGGACAACCGCGATCTGATGATCGAGGTGACAGACAACGGCAAAGGAATGACGCCGGAGCAAATGGAGCAATTGCTGGGCGGACCGGCGGGTACAAAGCCGACCTCTTCCCGGTTCAGCGGAATGGGCGTGCGCAATGTGCATGAGAGAATCGTCCGTTCGTTTGAAGCGCCATTCGGTATCAGGCTGTATAGCGAGCCTGGCTTGTATACGAAAGTCGAAATTCGTTTTCCCAATCTGCGGGGCCAGATAGGCGCCGGACAAGAGGTGAGCTAATGATGTATCGCGTGTTATTGGTAGACGACGAGCCGCTCGTTCGCAACGATCTGCGGTCTTTATTGGATTTCCGTACACATGGCTTTGAGATCTGCGGTGAGGCCCAAAGCGCGGAGATGGCATTGGTGATGATTGGGGAACAACGTCCTGACGTGGCTATTCTTGACGTCAACATGCCGGGAATGAACGGCGTGGATTTGAACCGGATGATCAAGCAGCGATATCCCTCCGTCCAGACGATTATGCTCAGCAGTTATGATGATTACGACTACGTCCGGGACTGCCTGAAGAACGGCGCGGTAGATTATTTGCTGAAGCACCGGCTGGACAAGGAGACTTTGCTGGCGATGCTTGAAAAAGCAGTCCAGGCTGGTAAATCATCCGAAGCCGCGGGTGATGCCGACGAATCGGCCCTCTTCCGTTCCGAGTTAGTCAGGAGCCAAATCGCTGATCTCGCAAGAGGCAAGGCGGAAGCCTCAAGGGAGCTTGAAGGAAGTATAAGGCGTTACGGCATGTACTCGCAGGCAGATTTGTATGCGGCAGCGGTCCTCCAGATCGTTCCTTTCCTACTGCTGACGGAATCGAATACCGACGTGCAGACGAACCGGCTGGTTCAGCAGGTTGTCGAGCTTATACAGCAGAGCTTGGGAGACGCACGTGAGCGTACGGCAGCTTACGTGGAGGACGGGCGAATTGCTGTCGTGTTTGCCATTCGGGAGCGAAGCGAGCATGCAGCCGCAACGGAAGCGGCCAGAAGCATGAGCAAGCTTGGCCACGCCCTCGAGATGTACTTGAATTTAAAATCAATCTATGCGGTTGGGCATGTATGTAACAGCCTGTCGCAGCTTGGAGCAAGCTACGCCTCCGCAGAGCGGTCGCTCGACCCAAACGCTCAGGCTGCTCATCCGAATCCAGAGCGCGGAAAAGGCACGCGCGAGAGCCGCGTCGCACTTACGATCGATGAGCAGAAGCAGCTGCTGCTTGCCATCGAGAGGCTGGACGGGCAAGGTGCGCAGCGTCTGATCACTTCGGTCTTCGAACCACTTCGCGGGCTTCCTTTGCACTCGCACGTGGTGCAAATGACGGTCAGCGAGCTGCTTCATATCGCAGATAAGGCGTTAAAAAAAGGGAACCGTTCCCCGCTTGGGACAACGAAGGATGCGGACCGTCTGCCATCACGCGGCGAGATTAACCGCCTTGGAAGTGTCGGTGAGTTGGAGAAGTGGCTTCAGTCGTTCTATGTCGTCTTGCTGGTGCTGCTGAAGGAGCATCACGCGACGGGCAGCTATTCCCGCCATGTATCGCAGGCAATCGGCTTTATTCTGGAGCGGTATTCCGGCATCGTGACGCTTGAGCTAGCCGCGGGCTTCATCGGCTTAAACGCGTCATACCTGAGCCGGATCTTCAAGGAGGAGACGCAGTCGACGTTCTCCGAATACGTGAACCGGGTACGGGTCGACGCGGCGCGCAGGCTGCTGGAAAGCGGCCAATATACCATCAAGCAGGTCAGCGACCAGGTGGGCTTTTCCACGCACAACTATTTCTTCAAAGTGTTCAAAGAAGTGACGGGCATGACGCCGCAGGCGTATTGGAACAGTCTCGGAGACGGAAAGGCAGCGGCAAAAGATTCCGTAAAATATGTGGAGTAAATAGTCATATAAGTGTAACTCGGCGATACCGGCTGTATTTTATAATCGAGTAACACCGGTGGTAAACGCTTACAAGAGCCGGTGAATTGAAGGTCTGGAGGGTATATACACATGCGAAAAACATGGGGGAGATATGCTTTCGCCACGATGCTTGTTAGCGGATTAATCGTATCCGGCTGCAGCAACGGAGGCAACGGCAACAGTAATGATAAAGGCAGTAATACGGGGGATTCCAAATCGACGGGTTCGGCGGAGAATGCGGTAAAAACGGAAGGTTTTCCGATCGTTGATGCGCCAATCAAGCTGAAGATGTTTACCCGCGTCGCACCCGTAAACGGTCCGTTCAAGGACATGCCCGTCTTCCAGGATTACGAGAAGATGAGCAATATCAAGGTCGATTTTATAGAAGCGCCGACCGATGGCTTTGCGGAGAAGAAAAACCTCTTGTTCGCATCTAATGAGCTTCCCGATGCGTTGTACCGTTCGGGTCTGACGCAGCTGGAGACGGTCCGCTACGGAGCTGCGGGACAGCTGATCCCGCTCGAGAATCTGATTGATCAATACGCACCGAACCTGAAGAGCCTTATGGAGCAATATCCGGAAATCCGCGCGGGCATCACAACGCCGGAGGGACATATTTATGCGATTCCGGGCATTGTGACGCTAGGCTCCGCGCGGACCGACAAGAGATGGATCAACAAGGCATGGCTGGATAAGCTGGGCCTGAAGGTGCCTGAGACGACCGACGAATTGTATGAAGTGCTTAAAGCTTTCCGCGACGGCGATCCGAACGGCAATGGGAAAGCGGACGAACTTCCGATGACTGCGCGTATCGGCATGCCAATCGTTTATCAAATGGCGGGAGCATTTGGACTTGATTCCCAGCTTGGCTACAACATTAATGTCGAGAGCGACAAGGTGCATATCTGGAGCGGCGACGAGCAGTACAAAGAGCTGCTCATGTATTTGAACAAGCTTTATAAGGAGAAGCTGATTGACCCGGAAATCTTCTCTCACACGGAAGCGCAATATCTTGCTAAGCAAGGAACTGGCAATACAGGCTACTTCTTTGATCAGACGAACAATAACTTCCTGACCATTCAGGATCAGTATGTAGGCATTGCCCCGCAGGCAGGTCCTAATGGCGACCGCCTGCATAGCCAGATCGCTCCGGTGCCGCGCGACTATGGAGCATTCGCCATCACGTCAGTCAACAAATATCCGGAAGCGACCATGCGCTGGATCGACTACTTCTACAGCGATGAAGGCTCAACTCTGCTGCGTTTTGGCCGGGAAGGCGAGCACTATGATCTGAAGGACGGCATCCCTTACTACAAAGAGGAGCTTCTGTCCGTAGCGGGCGAACAAGCGAAAATTACGCCATACGCCGGCGGCGGAGCGCCTCATATTATCAGTGATAAAGTAGCTTCGTTCATCAACCCGCCTCAAGTACAAGAGGCTTATGAGCAGCTCGAGCCGTATTTGCCGAAAATCCGCTATGCACCGCCGTTATTTGACGAAGAGACAGCTCAGAAGGTTAACGTGCTGCGTAATGACATCGATAAGTATTTCGAAGAACAAAGTACGAAGTTCATCGTTGGGGCGCTCAGCTTCGACAAGTGGGACGAATTCCAGTCCACGCTGAAGAAAATGAACATTGCCGATCTTGAGAAGCTTTACCAGGATGCTTATGACAAAATGGCCAAATAAATGTGATGCCGCGAAGAGAGGGAGGGGCTGCTCATGGACAGCATGATAGAGAACGCGGGGGCCGCCCCCGTTCCTGGCCGCAAGAAGCGGAGCGACGGACTGCTGAGAAAAATGGCGAAGCGGTATGATTTGTATCTCATGCTGCTGCCGCCGCTCGCTTTCTATTTGATCTTCCATTACGGGCCGCTGTACGGCCTGCAGATCGCTTTCAAAAACTTCAATCCGGCCAAAGGCATTATCGGCAGCCCATGGGAAGGCTTTGGCCATTTCGAACGGTTTTTTAACTCGTACTACTTCTGGCGGCTGCTGTGGAATACCGTATCGATCAACTTGTTCTCGCTCCTAATTGCATTCCCGGTTCCAATCCTGCTGGCGTTGCTCGTGAACGAAATCAAGAGCCGGGCTTACAGCAAATGGCTGCAAAATATTACGTACATTCCGCATTTTATCTCGGTCGTTGTTATCGTCGGCATTCTGAACGTATTTCTGTCGCCGAAGACGGGACCAATCAATCAACTGATTGAAGCGTTTGGCGGCACGCCGATTAATTTCCTGCAGGAAGCCGCCTGGTTCAAACCGATCTTTATCGGCTCGAACATTTGGCAGAGCATGGGATGGCAATCCATTATCTATATCGCCGCGCTCAGCGGGGTTAATCCCCAGCTGTATGAGGCGGCTAAGATGGACGGCGCTTCACGGCTCCGCCGTATCTGGCACGTATCGCTGCCTGGCATTATGCCGGTTATCGTCATCTTGCTCATTCTCGATATCGGCCACTTCATGAACATTGGCTTCGAGAAAATTTTGCTCATGCAGAACAACCTGAATCTGGAATCCAGCGACGTCATCTCCACGTTCGTCTATACGACGGGAATCTTGAAGGGCGAGTACAGCTACACGGCAGCCATCGGCCTGTTCAACTCGGTGATCAATCTCATGCTGCTGCTGCTCGTAAACCGTTTTGCCCGCAAGACGTCGGAGACGAGCTTATGGTAAGGAGGTAATCGCTTATGGAAAAGAGCATAAGTCCGTCGAATGAACGTTTGTTCGACGCCATTGTATATGTCATAGCCGCCATTATTATGGTCATTGTGTTGTATCCGCTGCTGTTCATTGTCAGCGCGTCGTTCAGCGACCCGGCCAAAGTACTAAACGGTGATGTGTGGCTGCTGCCGCAAGGTCTCAATGTCGAGGCTTACGCTAACATTTTGCAGAATGACAAGATCTGGACCGGCTACGGCAACTCGATTATGTATACCGTCATTGGAACTGTTATTAACATCATCATGACGATCCTCGCGGCGTATCCGCTGTCGAGACCCGATCTGCCCTTGCGCAACGGAATCATGGTCATGATTACGATGACGATGTTTTTCAGCGGAGGACTTATTCCAAGTTATTTGCTGGTCAAAGACCTTGGCATGGTAGACACCATGTGGGCGCTGATCGTGCCGGGCGCTATCGCGACGTACAATCTTATCGTTATGCGTACGTATTTTCAAAATAGTATCCCTTGGGAGCTGCAGGAGGCGGCCCATATGGACGGCTGCTCCAACTGGAGACTGCTCGTTAGCATCATCCTGCCGCTCTCAAAACCGATTCTTGCCGTCATGGTGCTGTTCTACGCGGTTGGCCACTGGAACTCGTTCTTTAATGCGCTTATCTATATTCGCGACGAAGGCAAATATCCACTTCAGCTTGTACTTCGCGAAATATTGCTGATCAGTCAATCCGCCCAAACGGATGGAGGAAGCGTTGGGCTGGAGAAACAAATCCTGCTGTCCGAAAGCATTAAATTCGCGGTCATTATCGTGTCCAGCCTGCCCGTGCTGATCATGTATCCCCTTGTGCAGCGGCATTTCGTCAAAGGCGTCATGATTGGTTCCGTTAAAGGATAAGGCGACTATACCTAACGATTTCATTGGAGGTTCATTTTGAATAATAACGCTAATATAACCGTCGATTGTGCCGGAGCGAGCCGGCATGTGGTCAACCCGTATTTGTTCGGACATTTCGTCGAGGACATCCGGGACCATATGGAAGCTATGCTGGCCTTCCCGCTCAAGGATATGGATTTCGAGAGCGAGTCCGAAACCAAGAAGGAAATATCAGGGAGCTGGTACGCTTATACGAACGGCCGCAATACTAAATACGCGCTGGAGGCGCCTGCACCAAAGCATTCGGGGCGAGCACAGCGAATCCGATTGACGAGCGACGATGAGGCATTTGCCGGTATTGCGCAGAAGGCTGCTCTCAAAGGTCCGGCCGATTATAAGGTGAAGTTAGTTGCAAGGGCGTCCATTGAGCTGAAGCAGCTGGTGGTGGAAGCGGTGGACCGACATACGGAGGAAAAGCTTGGTTCATTGGTAATCGAGCTTGCCGGTCATAACTGGCGGGAATATGAAGCGGACTTGTCCATTTCCCGCGCTTGCGCCGACGCCGAGCTTCGCGTCTACATTCCGGAGGATCATCCTCGCTGGACGGATCACGTGTCGACCGGCATGCTTTGGCTCGACCATGTATCCCTGCTGGCGGCAGACAATGTCGCCCTAGTGAAACGCGAGGTCGTCGAAATGACGAAAGAGCTGAACGCCGGCATGATGAGGCTGGCGGGTAATTACATCAGCGCCTACCATTGGGAGCATGGCGTTGGTCCCGTGCTGGAGAGGCCGGTCATGTACAACGAGGCGTGGGGCGGCTGGACGAGCAAATATTTTGGTACGGACGAATTTATCGCCTTCTGCCGGGAGCTGCAGGTTGAACCACTCATTTGTGTGAACGACGGATCCGGAACGCCTGAAGAGGCAGCGGCATGGATCGAGTATTGCAATGGCGCGGCTGATACGCCGATGGGCGCCTTGCGCGCCGCGAACGGATATCCCGAGCCGTACGGCGTGAAATATTGGGAGATTGGCAATGAGGTATGGGGAGGGTGGCAGGTAGGAACCTGCTCTGCTGGGGAATTCGCGGCGCGTACGGTATCGTTTGCCGAAGCGATGAAAGCAGCGGACCCGTCCATCGTGCTGTTGGCCTGCGGCCATTACGACCAGGCATGGAACAAACCGGTGCTGGAGCAGGCCGGTGAGCTTATCGATTATTTGACGCTGCATATCTATCACGGCTACGGACCTTTTGGTATGACCCGGAACACGAATGCCGAAGACCGATATAAGGCGATTGCGGCCTATCCCGAGTTTACGCGGCATTATTTGCAGGAGACCACGGACAGCATCAAGGCGAATCCGAAGCATGCTCATGTGAAAATCGCCATTACAGAATACAACACGATGTATTACCCGAATACCATTCGCAAGGGGCTGCCAAACGAGCATACGCTTGGAGCAGCGGTTGCCAATGCTGCCAATCTTAACGAAATGCTTCGTTCAAGTGACATGGTGCATATCGGCAGCTTCTCCGACTTGGTCAACGGCTGGCTTGGCGGCTGCATCCGGGTAGGCGATTATTATGCCGACCAATATTGCGGCAAACAGTCCGGCTGGAGCAATCGGCCTCTCGACGTATACGGGACACCGACCTATGAGGTCATGAAGCTGTATGCGAACCAGGATCTGCAGCATATGCTTCCTGTGCAAGCGGATTGTGCTACGTTTACAGTGCCGACATTAAAGGAGACGCCGGTCAACCTGAACGGGCTGCCGGCGCTGGACATCACGGCCGGCATTAACGGAGCAGGCGATACCGTTACGGTATTCATTGTGAACCGCGGGCTGAATGAAGTAAATGCCGTGCTGGAGCTGGCTGCTTTCGACGCGGCTGGAGGGACGGTGCTGTACGAGATAACCGGCGAAGGCTACGACGAGATCAACAGCGTCTCGGAGCCGGAGAATATGATGTGCAAGAGCCGAGCCGTTCCGACGGCCGAATGGCAGCGCGGCGTTACGCTTCGCCCGTCTTCCATCTATGCGGCTGTATTTCAAGGCAAGGTATAGGAGCAGGAGGACAGCATGACGACGAAATCATATAGCAAGGATTATCCCAGACCCCAGCTCGTGCGTGGCGATTGGCATAATCTGAACGGTGAATGGGATTTCCGCTTTGACGATGCAAACGCCGGCGAGCGCGAGAACTGGAAGGAAACGTTTACGGCAACACACCGGATTAACGTACCGTTTACCTACGAAACAAAAGCCAGCGGTATTGGCGAGGAAAGTTTTCATCCTTATGTGTGGTACAGCAGAGAGATCTCCGTTCCGGCAGAATCGGCGGGCAAGCAGGCAATCCTGCATTTTCAGGCCGTGGACTACGAAGCTAAAGTATGGATTAATGGCGAGCTGGCCGGGGGGCATCAAGGCGGATATGCTGCATTCTCCGTCGACATGACGCCATATCTCAAGTTCGGAGAAGATAACCGGATAACGGTTAAGGTAACGGACAGCAATAGCTGCTACCAGCCCAGAGGCAAGCAGCGCTGGGTGCCGGATAACTTCGAATGCTTCTATGTCCAGACGACGGGCATCTGGCAGACGGTATGGATGGAATATGTAGAAGAGCAGAGGCTGGAATCGGTCAAAATAACGCCGGATCTTGACCGCCACATGGTTCGTCTCGATTACGAGGTGAACGGTGTCAAGGCTGGAAGTGATTTGCTGCTCGAAGCAATTGTGACATTCAAGGGTCAGCCCGTGAAGCGAGTTGCGCTGGGGATTGACCGTCCGTGCCTTTCGGTGGAAGTTGATCTTCACCACGAAGCGAACGGACCGTGGAAGCGGGCGTATTGGACTCCAGCTCGTCCGAATTTGTACGATGTAGAGTTCGTTCTAACCTCGGGCGGACGAGTCGTCGACCGGACGCTCTCTTATTTCGGCATGCGGAAAATATCCATCGAGAACGGAAAGGTGCTGCTTAACAATGCGCCAATCTACCAACGGCTTATTCTGGATCAAGGCTACTGGACGGACAGCCATCTGACGCCTCCAAGCGAAGCAGCGTTGATAGAGGATATTGATCTCATTCTAGCGATGGGCTACAACGGCGTGCGCAAGCATATGAAGATCGAGGATGCCCGTTTCCTGTACTGGTGCGACGTGAAGGGGCTGCTTGTCTGGTCCGAGATGGCGGCGACCTTCGAATTCCATGACCGCGCAGTTGAGGCTTTCACAAGGGAATGGCTGGAGATTATTAAGCAGCAGCATAACCACCCGAGTATTATTACGTGGGTACCGTTCAACGAGTCGTGGGGGATTGGCAACATCCTTCGCGACAAGCGGCAGCAGAAGTTTACGGAAGGCATCTACCATCTGACGAAGTCGTTTGATCCGAACCGTCCAGTCATCGTCAACGACGGCTGGGAGCATACCGTATCGGATATCGTGACGCTGCATGATTATGTCCAGACCGGAGACGGTTTCTTGAAGCGTTATCGCGATAACAAGGACGCTATCATGTCGGGAGAGACGACCTGCAACCATTGGAAATATGCCTTTGCCGAAGGCTACAGCTATCGTGGACAACCGATTATCATCAGCGAGTTTGGCGGCATTGCGTTCCAGTCGGACAAGGGCTGGGGCTACGGGGAGCAAGTGGCCTCAGTGGAAGCATTCACGGAACGGTTCAAGGGAATTACGCAGGCAATCAAGTCTGTTGATTATATTTGCGGATATTGCTATACGCAGGTGACCGACGTGCAGCAGGAGATTAATGGTCTGCTCACGGAGGACCGCAAGCCGAAAATTCCACTGGATGAAATTCGGGCTATTAACTTGGGCTGACGCCCTTGCGACCCAGAGCTGAAGCATCGAACAAGCCAAACAACTTAGTAAATAAGACCACTACCAGCTATGGAAAGACAGCTGTAGTGGTCTTTTTACAATTGAAGAACTTGGTACATGCTTAAGAAAAGCGGCTAATGCTGTACTGATTTGCGATAGCGGAGCGGTGATATTCCCTCTCTGCGCTTGAAGCATGCGGAGAAATAAGGTGCGTATTGAAAACCAACTTCATTGGCAATTCGCTCAATCGACCACTCCGAGGAAATAAGAAGTTTTTTCGCCTGTTCCAGACGGAACTCAAGCAAGTAATGGCTTGGCGTCATGCCATATTTCTTCTTCATGCAGCGAACGATGTAATTGGGATGGAAATGGAGCTCCTCGGCAAGGAGCTCATTCGTTATGTCATTACGAAAGTTCTGCTGTATATAAAATGCAGCTTTCTCCGCGAGACGTGTGGCAGGAGTGCTGTTTCTGTTCAAGCGTTCGCCTTCGAGCATAGCCAGGAGCTGCGCCAGCAAATTTTGTTCTTCCCAAAAGGAATCCCCAACCGTCAAACTTAGCAGCTGGCGCATCAGCTTAAAGGCATTCTCAGGATCGGCCAGCGAGATGTGCTTAGGGATATGGATAGTCGGAGGATTCGAGAAAGAATTCGCAGTAGCTCCTTCCTTCGCACTTGTACTCCAAGTCTTATGCTCGAAATGGATCCAATAAAAAATAGTATCCTGTTCGCAGGGCTTAACCGAGTAGTGCTTACCATCCGGCAGCAGGAGCAAGGTATCTCCTTTTCCAAGGGACCATTCCTGCCCGTTCTCTCCTATAAATAACTCCCCCTCAGCCACGATAATCAGGTCGAATATACCAAGTTTCCTTCGATTGGGATGCCGTTCGCCCACTCGAAACTCTGAACGGCCAGACTCCCAATAATAAGGAAGAGGTGGAGTTTGTAATTTTACGAGGTTGTCTTTATTCAAGGGATCCACGCTTCTATCTGTGTTATTTTGTATAGAAAAAAGTTCAATCCGTTCCTATTGGATTTGATGGATAAAGCATATACTCGAAAATAGATGGAGTCAATTTGTATCGTTTTGAGGAGGAGCATTATGAAATCTACACACACCCATATAAAAGATAATTTCTGGAATGAATATTCAGAGCTTGTACGCCAAACGGTTATTCCGTATCAATGGGAAGCATTAAATGATCGAATTCTAGATGCAGAGCCAAGCTACTCAATCCGTAATTTTCGAATTGCAGCAGGTCTAGAGAAGGGGGATTTCGGTGGCTGGATCTTCCAGGACAGCGATCTATACAAGTGGCTGGAGGCTGTTGCTTATTCACTTGAACGTCATCCCGATCCGGAGCTGGAACAAATCGCTGACGAGGCTATCGCGTTAATTGGACAAGCACAGCACGAGAACGGGTATTTAAATACGTACTTCACGATTCAGGAGCCTGGAAATGAGTGGACGAACCTGTATGAAGCCCATGAGCTGTATTGTGCAGGTCACCTGTTCGAAGCCGCAGTTGCTTACTATAAAGCTACGGGTAAGCGGAATCTGCTGAATATTTCCTGCCGTTTCGCCGACCTGATTGCTAGCTTATTCGGTACGAACCCTGGACAAATGAAGGCTTACTGCGGCCATCCGGAGGTTGAATTGGCTTTAGTTAAGCTGTATCAGGTTACAGGTGAAGAACGGTATTTGAACTTAAGCCTTTACTTCATTGACGAACGCGGCAGCAAGCCAAGCTACTTTATTGAAGAATGGGAACGTCGCGGGCGGACTACGATCTGGGCTCAGGGAGCTCCTAATCTTGAGGTTTATCAAAGCCATCTTCCAGTACGTGAGCAGCCGGTCGCCGTCGGACATTCCGTTCGAGCGGTATACCTGTATACGGCAATGGCCGATCTTGCCCGGTTAACTGGAGATGTCAAACTCCGCGAAGCTTGCGAGCGGCTATGGGCGAATACGACTGGCAAACAAATGTACATCACCGGAGGAATAGGTGCGACTCATCTCGGTGAAGCCTTTACATTCGATCACGATCTTCCTAACGATACCGTATATGCAGAGACCTGTGCCTCGATCGGCTTGATCTTCTGGGCACGGCGGATGCTTCAATTGGAAGCAAAGAGTGAATATGCCGATGTAATGGAACGAGCTTTGTACAACAACGTACTTGGAAGCATGGCTAAGGACGGTAAGCATTTCTTCTACGTGAATCCGCTCGAGGTTCTACCTGAAGCTAGTGTCAAGAATCCGGATAAATTCCATGTCAAGCCAGTTAGGCAGAAATGGTTCGGATGTTCCTGCTGCCCGCCTAACGTGGCGCGCTTGATCGGTTCACTTGATGAGTATATTTATGATGTGTCGGAAGACGGTCGTACAGCTCACGTTCATTTGTATATCGGGAGCGAGGTGTCATTCGAGGCTGGAGGCCAAAAGGTAGTGTTGAGCCAGAAATCGGAGCTTCCGTGGGACGGCCGGGTTGAATTCATGGTGTCTCTGCCGGAGGAAGCAAATGAAGCTTCGTTTACTCTAGCGCTGCGTGTTCCGAACTGGTTTAATAGTGATCGTCCGACATTAAAAGTAAATGGAGAATCCATTCATTACAGTATCGAGCAAGGCTATGCCAAGGTCGACTGCATGTGGAAAGACGGAGATGTGGTGGAGTGGCTGCTGCCAATCGAGACAAAGCTGATTGCTGCGAACCCGCTAATCCGCGCGGATGCTGGTAAAGCCGCGATCCAACGCGGCCCGTTCGTGTATTGCGTGGAAGAGGCGGATAACGGGAAGCCGCTCGCCTCATTATCGCTTGCCGATGAACCAACCCTGACAGAGCGTATGGCTGCCGATTTGCTCGGTGGCTGCGTCGTCGTAGAAGGTGCCGGGTTTGTTACGGACGATTCTGGCTGGGAGCCGGGCCTTCCATACCGAACATTAAGCAAGCAGAAAAAAGCCGTTCGCTTCAAGGCCATTCCTTATTACCTGTGGGGCAACCGTGAGCCAGGAGAAATGAGCATCTGGCTGCGCTATTAGCCTAAAAAATCCTATAAAAATAATTAATAATGAGCCAGTGGAATTTCATTCTACATGGCTCATTTTTTTGGTAATTAGACAGGAATCTAATGGACCTTGGTTCGCGAATATAGGCACATGTACCATAAATCGTCATATAGTAGTAAGGCACCAAGTTATTAGGCGCTTTCATGGTGCAATTTGGTGAAAAATGGGGTGGAATTATGCAAAACAACAGTATTGCGTATTTCTCGGCGGAATTCGGACTTGATGAATCCTTACCGATCTACTCGGGTGGCCTAGGCATATTGGCTGGCGACCATGTCAAGGCGGCAGCAGACTTGAATATTCCGCTTACGGGCGTAGGTATATTTTATGGCAAAGGTTATTTCCAGCAACGTATTGACGAAAGTGGTTCACAGCATCATTTGTACCCCCAAGTGGACCTAGAGGCGAGTGTCTATCCGGTTCAACTCGTGCGGGATGATAACGGTCGGCCGATCATCATAGAGGTTCCGCTCCAGGGCAGAAAGGTATATGCGAAAGCATGGTCCGTGCAGGTGGGCTCGGTCACCTTGTACCTGCTTAATACCGATGTTGAATCGAACAGTGATGCGGACCGCCACTTGACTGACACGCTATATCCAGGTGCACAGGACATTCGTATTAGCCAGGAGATCCTCCTCGGCATCGGTGGTACAAGATTGCTTACGACATTAGGCATCCGGCCAGAGGTCTGGCATATGAATGAAGGGCACTGCGCCTTCCTAACACTCGAACGAATCCGCATGCTTTCTGCTGAAGGTTTATCTTTCGAGACAGCCCTCGAAGCCGTCAAGGCAAGCACCGTCTTTACGACGCATACACCGGTTCCAGCTGGGCATGACGTTTTCTCCATCGATATGATGGACCGTTATTTCGGCGACTATTACTGGCAGCTCGGGGCTGACAGGGATCGGGTATTGTCACTTGGCAGCATGAATGGTGTATTCAATATGACGCGGCTTGCCGTCAGTACCTCGTCGAAAGTGAACGGGGTGAGCAAACTGCATGGTGAGGTTACCCGGGAGATGTTCCACCGCTGGATGCCTCATATTCCAGTAAGGGACATTCCCGTCGATTCGGTCACAAACGGCATCCATACCGGGACATGGCTAGGCGCTGACTTGAAAGAGCTGTTCGACCGGTATCTCCCGTCCGACTGGACCTTGCAAACCGCAGAACCGGAAGTATGGGCTGCCGTTCGGGATATTCCGGGCACCGAGCTGTGGGAGGAACATCAGCAGGCTAAGCTCAAGATGCTTCAGGCTTTTGGTCTTCCGCTCCCCCCATCTGATAGAATGCCGTTAATCATTGGTTTTGCCAGACGATTTGCGACGTATAAGCGGGCATTGCTTATCTTCAGTGACCCGGAGCGGATCGCGCGTATCCTGGGTAATCCAGACCGCCCGGTGGTCCTCGTTTTCGCAGGTAAGGCGCATCCCGCTGATGGACCCGGGCAGGACCTGATTCGCCAAATTGTGGAGCTGTCCCAGGATAATAGGTTCAAAGACCGCGTCTTCATGATAGAGAATTATGCTATGGATAAGGCAAAGCTGCTCGTTCAAGGTGTTGATGTATGGCTTAATACGCCACTGAAGCCAATGGAAGCCAGCGGTACAAGTGGGCAAAAGGCTGCTCTGAATGGCGTGCTTAACTGCAGTGTACTAGACGGGTGGTGGGTAGAGGGTTACAACGGTCGAAACGGATGGGCCATCGAGAGTACGATGGATGGCGACACCGAGCTCCAGGCGAAGCAGGATACCGAAGCGCTTTACCGGCTGCTGGAGGAAGAGATTATTCCGCTGTTCTACAAGCAGGGTGATCAGAAGGTTCCGATGGAATGGGTCAACGTAATGAAGGAATCGATCTGCTCACTTGCACCTGTCTACAACACTCAAAGAATGGTTACCGATTATTGGCACAAGATGTACGTTCCAACGAGTGCAAGAGGGAAGCGTTTCGCTGCGGATAACCTTGAGGTTGCGTCAAGGGTTGCGGCTTACAAGCATTTTATCCGAGACAACTGGTCTGGTGTCCAAGTCAGGAAAGTGGATATTATTGAAGACAATAGCTGCAGAATCGGACTGAACAAGAAGGCTTTCCGGGCTGAGATTGAGCTCGGCGCCATATGGCACAAGGACGTCCTCGTGGAGGCGGTTGGCTCCGATGGTCATCGCGGTCTCTGGAAGGTGACACTAAAGGCGATAAAGCAGCAGACTAAGGGACTCTATATTTACGAGGGCACTTCTTCAGACATCCCGGTAGACAACATCTGGAAGGCTGACGTAAACGTGCGGGTCACACCAATCAGTCCTGATTTCGCTAGCGATTTCGAACTGGAGTTGGCCGCTTGGGGTTAATTAAGGAAAATCCCCAGCTGCTTGATAACATGGAGGCTGGAACTGAATAGTGGAGAGCGAGGAGACTGCCGTGATGGGCAGTCTTTCCTCGGTCTCTTTTTTTATTAATCGTAAGTTAGTAAAGAAAATCATAACTTCTTCCGCTTTCACACTATTTGAAAGCGCTTTAAAATATACAACGACTACAACAGAAAGGAGGAGTTAGAGGAAGGAGTATGTACCAATATCGTAAAGAGAGGTGCTAGGAATGAAGATGAAGTTGAAATGGTTGGCCACTTTGCAAAGCTTGATATTGTTCGCCGCTGTTGCGTTATCCTTTGGCGCACAGACAGCAAGTGCGGCGGCTAAGACGATTAATAATGATGTATTCTGGAAGGATACCTCAGGCAATCCAATCTACTCTCAAGGCGGGAATATTTTGAAAGTTGGCAGCACGTATTACTGGTACGGAGTCAAATATAATGGAGCGGTAACTTACTATAATAATCCGTCTTCCAAAAACAGCGACACAAGCTTCGCTGCTGTGACCTGCTATTCTTCTACTGACCTTGCCAACTGGACGTTCTGCGGCAATGTGATAACCGGTGCGACCGATGGCTCGACCTGGGATGCGGATTGGCTGGGGCGCCTTGGGGTTGTGTACAACACAAATACGCAGAAATATGTGCTGATCACGCAGTATGCGGGTCCAGCCGGAAGCGGGATTGCCTTTGCAACAAGCAGCACGCCAACCGGAACCTTCACCTTTGATCATGTTCAAACCTCAATTACGAATGTAGTAAACAACATGTCAGGCGACCAGTCCACCTTCGTCGACGATGACGGGAAGGCTTATCTTATATTCAGTAATGCCAGCGGAAGAAGTCATCTTTATGTCTCTGAGCTTCGGGCATCAGATTATTTGAACGTCGAACCGGCGACTAACGTGTTCAACAGCAGCGCAGGCGGCCGTGAAGGGAATGCAATGTTCAAATATAACGGTGTGTATTACTTATGCTCATCCGACCTGCATGGATGGAATGCTTCGCATACTTACTGTATCACTTCGACGAGCATTAAAGGCACATATGGCAGTGAGTTTGTCATGAATGGAACAGATGCAGACTTCTCGCATGTCTCGCAAACTTCCATGTTTATTAAAGTGCAAGGAACCTCACAGACCACGATTCTATTCGGCGGTGACCGCTGGAGCGACTTCGCCGGCAACGGAATTGGTTATAATCAATGGATGCCGATCTCGTTCAGCGGTACGACACCAACCATGAATTCTGTTAGCCAGTTTAATCTGGATGCGGCAACGGGAACCTGGAGTGTGGGCAGCGGAAACAACTATGCAAAGAATCCAAGCTATGAGGCGGACAGAGTATCCCAGATCAGCCTGGCAGGATGGAGTACCTGGTTTAACGTCGCTGTAGATCCGAACTCCAATGTTGATGGCGGAGCCCATTCGGGAAGATGGTCGGGTAATCAATATGCCACGACTGCTTACAGCGCGAGTCGTTATCAGACGGTGACCGGTCTGCCGAACGGAACGTATACGCTGAAGGTATGGGTGAAGAGCAGCGGCGGGCAGACAACTGCCCAGATCTATGTCAAAAATTACGGTGGCTCCGAGCTGGATGCCGCTATTAATACGTCGATCAGCAGCTGGACACAGATAACGGTACCTAATATTCAGGTGACAAACGGGCAAGCACAGATTGGCCTGTATTCGGTTGCTAATGCCGGCAACTGGGTGAGGGTAGATGACTGGTCATTGATTAAAAACTAACTATTCAATTGCAGGCAGCAAGCCGGGGAGCATCTCCAAGGCTTGCTGCTTTTGCTATGCCGATACCAAGGAGGAATCATCTTCAAGAATCAAAGGTAATCATAGCTTTTTCCTGTATGCAGGCCACAATCTTCCTTCTATAATGAGGTGACGGAGTCGTGTCCACAATTAGCTAGTGTGAATCTTATCCGTTACATCAGATTCAGGAGGGATTCTCTTGAAGTTATTAATTATTGACGACGAGACTCGGACAAGAGAATTATTGAAAAATTATATCCCTTGGGACACTGTTGGTATTGATGAAGTAGAAACGGCGCGCAACGGACTTCAGGCACTCGAGATTGCAATGGAACATAAGCCTGATATCATTTTGTGTGATATAAGAATGCCGAAGATGAGCGGCATCGAATTCGCCAGCCAGTATCGGGAGACCGATCCTGATTGCCCGATTATTTTCCTCAGCGGCTTCTCCGATAAGGAGTATCTGAAATCAGCCATTCAACTGAAAGTATTTACATATATTGAGAAGCCCGTGAATTTGAACGAAGTACGTGATGTGGTGGAGTCCGCCATTCGGCTCCGCAAGGAAGAGCAAAAGCGCAAGGAGGAAGAACGGAAGCTCCAAGAAGGGTACGACCACAGTCTGCCTTATCTGAGACAAGAGATGGTGCGCCGGCTTGTATCTAACCCGGAGTCCCCCCATGTTATTCCTGCGCTGCGAAGCCGTGAAACGTTCCTGCTTCCAGCGGAAGGACCTTTTACGATAGCGGTCTCAAGCCTTTATTGGAGTCCTTTCAATCTCCCGGAAGATCCAGGTGTGACGCAATTAAGAATACTAGAAGCGATTTCGAGCTGTTATTATTTTAATGAAATGAAAGCGCTTGCTGGATTTGATTCGCTCAATCATCTGGTGCTTATCTTGCCGGGTGAGTATGGCAGCACCTATCGAAAGGGCAGAGCAGAGATAGAGGATGTTTTCTCGGAGCTCCGTGTTATTGCGGGACCAACCGTCGATATTCGAATCGGAATCGGGCAGACGGTATTCTCTCATAAGGAAATTCCGGAATCCTATCGAATGGCTTCACTTGCTTGTGCTTACCAATATTATAGCAGCGGATCAAAGCCGATTTTCTCTGATGCCCTTGATAGCCATGCCCCAGTTGTGACGAACTGGGAAGAGGTACGGATGATGCGTGATCAGCTGCGTAAAGGCCATGTAGATGAAGCCAAACGAATCGTGGGGGAATGGACGGCTTACGCACGTAAGCAGAGGGACCTTGATATTTTGCGTCTCAAAGATACCTATTTTCAATTCCTCATTGCGATTATGGAGACAGCTGTACAGCTTGGGCTGGCTGAGATTTCGAAAGATACCGAGAGGCGCTACATGTGGAAGGAGATCGACCGCATTCCAAGCCTGGAGGAGCTGGAACAATATGTGTTGTCGTTTCTTGATGCGATGGCCGAGCCAAGCGATGATGAGGCAGGAGCGGGAAGCGGTAAGATGAGGGAGATTATGCGTTATATCCATGCCCACTTTCATGAGAAAGGCTTTACGATCCGTGCGATAGCTGATCATGTTCAGCTAAGTGAAACGTATCTATGCGCTTATTTCAAGAAGCATAGTCGGCAGACGATTAAGGAGTATATTACGGATACAAGGATGAACAAGGCGAAGGAGCTGCTGAGTGATCAGAATGTAAAAATGATTGAAGTGGCGCTTCTGATTGGCATGACTGATGCTAATTACTTCACCACCTTTTTCAAACGTAACGCAGGCTGCACTCCTTCCGAATTCAGGGAGCGTGCCGCCCGATGAGAAGAAGACTGAAACGACCAATCTTCTTAAGCATTCGGTATAAACTGTTTGCGACGTATGTTCTTGTCATTATGATCCCGTTTCTGCTGCTATTGTTTATTCATATCAGCACCACGCAGCAAGAGAATAAAGAAGCGGCGGTCTATGCCTCACGCAAAATGCTGGATGAGACGAAGGCTTATCTCGAATATAAGTCGGAAGCGATTACGGAAGTGCTTAATTTTATCGCCTTTAACGAGCTTGTCCAGAAGGCAGTTGATGAGGATTCCAAGCCTTACGAGGACATTGACGTCTGGCATATGGCTTCGCTGCAGCTCTCAAGGCTTATTAATCAGTTCCGTTATAACGAAGATATTGATTCCATTCAGATCTATATGAGACAAGGCTTAGCCGGCGCAACGGAAAATATTGATTTCCTGGATATGAAGAAAGTGGAATCGGAAGCTTGGTATACTCGGTTCTCCTCTGTTAACGCCTTTGTCGCATGGCTGCCTTCCACTGCCATAACGCCCGGTGCTGACAGCCGGGAATTAACTATCCTGCGTAAAATTCCGAATGAACATGATATTCAGCAATTTGATGGTATTGTCCGAGCCCGCGTAAAGCCTGCAGCGATGGAGTCTGTTCTTAACCATGCTATCCTGACTCCGAATGCAGCTGCGTTCCTGTTCAATGATGAAGGAGAGCTGCTTGGCAAATCCGACCGGTTCTCTTATTCGGATGAGCTTGTGAAGGAAGTAAGCGAGCTGTACCTCGATTCCGACGAAGTGGACAACTATTATAACAATAATTATCCGATCGAAGGAAGCCGGCATTTGCTTGGTGTGCAGGCTATTCCTCATACGGATATGAAAGTTGCACTTGTGGTGCCTTATACCGATATATTGCAATCCAGCGTCAAAGCGAGAAACCGGATAATATCGATCTTCCTAATCGTTGTGCCCTTTATGCTGCCTTTCTCTTTCTTCGTAGCTGCTTCGGCGACAAAGCGGATTCGAAGGCTGATTGTTCATGTGCGGAAGGTGAAGCATGGACATTTCCAGCTTGCTCCTCTGCCGGCGAATGATGATGAGATCGGTGAGCTGACCCATAACTTCAATACGATGGTTCAGAACATATCTGGTCTAATCGAAGAGAAGTCGTCGCTTGGGCGCGAGGTTAAAAATAAAGAATTGAAGGCGCTCCAGGCGCAGATCAACCCTCATTTTCTGTACAATACACTTGATCTGATCAATGCGATGGCGATTGAATCCAATGCGGGCGATATTAAGCGGGTCGTAGACGAGCTTGCTGTTTTCTACAAATTAAGCTTGTCGAACGGCAAGGAATATGTCTCGCTGGAGAGCGAGCTGAAGCATATTGAAGCGTATGTTCGAATCCAGAATATGCGCTTTGGTGACAGCGTCAGATTAGAGTTTGAGGTTTCAAGAGATCTATACGACTGCCAGCTGCCCAAGATTCTGCTCCAGCCGCTTGTTGAGAATGCAATTCTGCACGGCATTATGGAGAAGGACAGTGAAGAAGGAGAGATCAGGATTGCAGCCTGGACCGATAAGGGTGATCTTCTGATTAAAGTGACTGATGATGGAGTAGGCATGTCTGCCGAGCAGCTTAGTACGATCCTGCAAGCCCCTTCAGTGGAGGGTGACAGGGGAGGTTATGGCGTCCGTAATATTGAAGAGCGGCTGCAGCTGTCTTATGGTCTTCAATACGGCCTGAGGTTCGACAGCTCAGAGGGAGAAGGAACCAGCGTTTTGCTGCGGCTGCCCGAACGAAGACTGGATGAACGGGGGAGAGCGCAATGAGACGGGGAATAAAAGGACAGTTATGGCTGGGTACGGCTCTGCTGTCCGTACTTCTCGTGCTTGGATTGACAGCTTGCACTGGTAATGGGGATGAACAAGAAGCAGCTAACCCAGGTCCTGGTCACGAGAAGGAAGTGAAGCTTGTAGGTTATCTGCTTGGAGAGGCACCGAAGGGCATTCAGCAAGTACTGCAGGCGATTAACGAGAAGCTGAAGAAAGATATCAATGCAAAGATTGAGCTTAATTACATAGCGTGGAATGACGTCGCTTCGAAGTACCCGCTTGTTCTTGCAAGCGGCCAGGATGTTGATTTTATTTTTGCAGCGGACTGGAACTTCTATGTATCTGAGGCTACAAAGGGGGCATTCTATCCGCTTAGTCAATCCTTGCTGGAGCAATACATGCCGAGGCATATGGAGGCTATGGCGCCCGAAGCGCTCCGTGCAGCCGACGTAAATGGAACACCTTATATGATTCCGACCTCCTCTCCCGATCGTAAGGTGAATATTGCCTTATTCCGTAAGGATGTGATGGATAAGGCAGGCATGACGCAAATTACAAAGTTCTCGGAGATTGAGCCGTACCTCGCTGAGATAAAGCGCAGTTATCCAGGCATGATTCCTCTCAACCTTGATTCCCAATATGATCTTCCAACCCCGTTTACTTATTTGCTGATGGAGAAATTTGCCTGGTTTAGTGCTCCATTCGATTCAGGTGATCCGCTTGCTCAAGGAATAACAGCGGATATGGAGGACCCGGAGGGTGTCATGTACAGCATGACAGAGGAGCCGATCCTGAGCTGGCAGAAGGAAGTCGCTTATATAATGAAGGACTGGTATGACAAGGGATATATGAATAAAAACCCGTATGCCAACAGCATTCGTTCCAAGGACAATTTCTGCAACGGCAAATCGGGTATCGCATTCGGCAATTCCATCGATATGATGAATGTTTTTATGTCCTGCAAGGAGCAGGGCATTGATGTATATCCATTTCCGATGGTGTATCCGTCCGGGAAAGCCACGAAGGCAAGTTGGCTGAACAATGGTGTAGCAATATCCGCTTCCTCCAAAAATCCGGAGCGTGCCATGGAGGCTCTTGATCTGCTTATGGAGGATCCCTCCTACGCGTATCTGGCTTATTATGGCATCGAAGGGATCAACTATACCATTACGCCTGACGATAGGATTGGCTTGCCAGAAGGAGTTACGTCCGAGTCGAATACATATCCTCCTGATGCTGCCGGCTTCTGGTTTGTGAATAAGAACCTCTTTAAACCGGTTGCCAATTGGACGGATCCCTATAAGGCTTTGCAGGAGCGGGTTCAGCCGCTGCTCGAGCCGACCCCTTTACTTGGATTCCTGTTTAATTCTGATCAAGTGAAGTCGGAGATTGCCAATCTGAAAAGTGTATCCACACAATATGCGCAGCCGATCTATATCGGGGCGGTTGATAATGTGGAGGCTGCTTTTGACACGTTGGTACAGCATATGAAGAAGGCTGGAATTGATAAGGTTAAGGCGGAAGTACAGAAGCAAGCGGCTGATTATCTTGCAAATCAATAATTAGATTGAGGAAGCCTGTCCGGGCGGTAATGCCGGGTGGGCTTTTTTTTATAAGTGCCGGTAGATGTGATTTTCAAAGATGATCGTAAGTTTACCCCGTGTGAGGCGGAATGCACTTTCGGTAACATAGAAGCAGATAGAGATTGCTGGAGAGAATGCTATGGAGGTTGCACATGAAGGATATTCGAAAAAATTGGCTGTTGTATCTGATGTTTGTACCCGTTGCTGTTTATTATGTTGTATTCGCTTACATTCCGATGGGCGGTATTGTTATGGCGTTCGAATCCTATTCCAGGCATGGTGGCATGTTCTTAAGTGAATGGGTTGGATTGGATAACTTTCATTACTTTTTCGCTTCGGGGAAGGCTTGGCTTGTGACTCGCAATACGATGGTATATAACGTTATATTCCTAGGCTGCTACACCGTGTTCTCCATCGTTGCTGCCGTTTTCTTATCCGAGATCCGCCGCAAGTCGTTCAAGAAGCTGAGCCAAACACTGATGTTCCTCCCTTATTTTATATCCTGGGTTACCGTATCGGCGTTTGTCTATAACTTCCTTAATTATGAGTATGGCATTGTAAACAAGGTTCTTCATTTTCTCGATATACAGGCACTTGATATTTATTCCAACACGAGCTATTGGTACTTCCTGCTGCCGTTCCTGTATGTGTGGAAGTGGGTGGGCTACGGAAGCATTTTATACCTGGCTGCCATTGTGGGCATTGACCAGGAAATATATGAGGCGGCAACCATTGACGGGGCTACCCGGCTCCAGCGCATTATGCAGATTACACTGCCTCTGCTAAAGCCAACGATGGTCATTTTGATTCTACTGGGTCTAGGCCGGATTATGAGAGGCGAGTTCGATATGTTCTATCAGTTAATCGGTAATAACGGCTTGTTAATGGATGCCACAGACATTATCGACACGCTTGCTTTCCGCTCTTTGATGGGGTCTGCAGACTTCGGTATGGCGTCTTCGGTTGGTCTGTACCAATCCGTGCTGACGCTGATTATTATCTTGGCAGCCAACTGGCTTGTCCGCAGATATGACAAGGAACAAGCCTTGTTCTAAAATCTGCAGCCTTTATTCAACTTAAGTGAGAAAGCAGGGTGTTAACATGAGCAGTCAAGCTTCTACAGGAAAGCTGAATTCCGCTCCTATCTTTACAACGATATCGTATACGGTCGTCTCCATTATCGCGCTGATCTGCCTGCTGCCCTTTATTGTTCTGCTGGCCGGTGCATTCTCTTCGGAAAGCTCTGTGCTGAGTGATGGATATTGGTTCTGGCCGAAAGACTTTTCAACAGAAGCGTTCCGGTATATTTTCCGCTACCCCGGGGATGTTCTCTCCGCTTATAAGGTTTCGGTTATCGTGACCGTTGTTGGTACAGTTATATCGCTCTTCATCTCGACGATGGCAGCGTACGTCCTCGGGAGGAAGGAGCTTGCGCATCGCAACAAGCTGGCGTTCTTTCTTTTCTTCACAACGCTGTTTAATGGCGGTCTTGCACCCTATTATATTTGGCTCAGCCGCAATCTTCATCTGACCAACACTTATGCCGTGCTCATTCTGGGGCCGATGTTCAACGTGATGTACATTCTGATTCTTCGAAGCTTTATCAAAAGCTCCGTTCCTGAACCGCTTATTGAATCCGCGAGGATTGACGGAGCGGGGGAGATGAGGATTTTCTTGCAGATGATTCTTCCGCTTAGTAAGCCGGCGCTTGCCTCTATCGGAGTGTTTACTGCCTTGGCTTATTGGAATGACTGGTGGACAGCCATGATGTTCACCACGAAGGATTCTATGATTCCGCTGCAATATTTGCTGTATAAGATGTTGTCTTCAATTAATCTCTCGTCGGCTATGGCCCAGCATGTGACAAGCCTGGATGCTCCGAAGGAGACATTTAAGCTAGCGATGACAGTCATCGCAACAGGCCCTATATTGCTTGTCTTCCCGTTCGCTCAGAAATATTTCGTAAGTGGTGTCACGATTGGTGCTGTAAAAGGGTGATATAGATTCCGATCTGATCTCGGAGTATATATAGATGATGTAATTGCTTGGCCACTATAAGGGGAGGGATTCACTTGAAAAGAAATACAAAAAGCCTATTTACTATGCTGGCATTGATCGCAATGATTGCGCTTCTAATCACAGCCTGCAGCAACAACAACAATAATAATAGTAATACAGCAGCATCTTCCAATGCCTCAACGGAGCCTTCGGCTTCACCATCTGCTGACAGCACTGAGCCGACAGCCACAGATACCGGTAATGACCACTCGGAGGAGATAAAGCTTGTTGGTTATTTACTTGGCGAAGCGCCAAAGGGTATGCCGGATGTGATGACGGCACTTAATGAGAAGCTGAAGAAGGACATTAACGCAACTCTAGAAATTAACTATATTGGATGGGGAGACATCGCTTCCAAATATCCTCTTATTCTAGCGTCCGGTGAAGATGTCGACTTCGTCTTCACGGCGGACTGGAACTTCTATGTGCCTGAAGCGAACAAGGGCTCTTTCAAAGAATTGACTCAGGATATGTTCCAGAAATACATGCCGAAGTACACGGCAAAGCAAGACCCGGCTGCTTATAAAGCAGCTCAAGTTAACGGCAAGCAGTACATGATCCCAACAACAACGCCAGACCGCAAAGTAAACGTCATTGTCCTTCGCAAAGACGTAATGGAGAAGGCTGGTTTAACTAATCCGACTAAGATCTCGGAACTTGAGCCTTACTTCGCTGAGGTCAAGAAAGATTATCCGAACATGATTCCGCTTAATCTGGATTCCCAGTATGACTTACCTACGCCATTTGGGGCTTTGGTATCAGAGAAGTTCGCTTACGCTGGTGCTCCGATTGATTCCGGTGACCCTTCCGGTATTGGCAACTATACGGATCAGGAAGATCCATCCGGCAAAATCCTAAGCATTACGGATGAGCCCGTTCAAGGCGCGTTCAAATACGCAGCAGGCATTATGAAGCAGTGGTATGATGCAGGGTATGTTAACAAGAATCCCTATTCCAACAAGATCCGCTCGAAAGATAACTTCTGCGATGGCAAATCAGGTGTAGCGTTTGGCAACTCGATTGATATTCAAGCGACACTGTCGTCCTGCCAAGACAAGAATATCGAGACTTACATTATGCCGGTTCTGTCACCAACAGGCCATGCACCGTCCAATAGTTGGCTGAACAACGGTATTGCAATCGCTGCTAACTCCAAACATCCGGAGCGGGCGATGGAAGCACTTGATCTGATCATGGAAGATCCTACTTACGTATTTAACGCTTATTACGGTATCGAAGGTAAAAACTATGTTATTACGGCCGATGATAAGCTGGCTCTGCCCGACGGTGTAACTGCTGAAACCAACACATATCCGCCGGATGCCGCAGGCTTTTGGTTCGTTGATAAGGATAACTTCAAGCCAAGCGTTAGCTGGACGGATTCCTACATTGAATTAAATAACAAGATTAAAGATTTCTTGCAGCCTGTTACTTATCTTGGCTTTACATTTAACACGGATAACGTGAAGACAGAAATCGCGAACTTGAAGAACGTATCCACGCAGTACTTTATGCCACTTGCTATTGGAGCTGTTAAGGATGTCGATAAACAGTTTGATTCGCTCAATTCCAAGATGAATGCAGCTGGTATTGCTAAAGTGAAGAGCGAGCTTGAAACACAGGCAACTGCGTTCCTAGCTGCTAAGGGTTGATAGCTATTATAGAGTAAGTAAGATGTCAACAAGCCGGTCAGATGCTGCATCTGACCGGCTTGTTATTTTACTTGCTTATAAGCTCTTTGCTAACCACTCCAATTACAAAATTGGATGGTATAAGATTATACGCAATTGGCTGGTTACATTCGTACTTCTCCAATCTATGATTAATAGTAATAAAGTCATACGAAGAAGAAGGTGATTACGAATGGAAGCATTGATTTCTTTCATCATGGTTAGTTTAGCGTTTATCTCCGGTCCATTTATTATCGTTATGTTCGGGCGCCAGGTCATTCGTCATGAAGATCTTAATGAGGCTAACAGTAAAGGGTAGGGATATAACGACCTTGAGAGCCTTCACAACGGGATTGCTGTCCGCATTGCTGGCATGTACCGGTGGAGCTATACAATTGATAAAAAAAGGGCTAATTCATGATGATTGGCCCTTTCTTATCTGGTTATCGTTTCATGTAAAGCTTCGGAGAATTTGCTGATGCCAATCTCGATATCTTCTACAGCGGGACGGGCGTAGGATAGTCTAACAAAACCTGCCTCAGAACCATACACGCTGCCCGGGACAAACAAGACGCCACGCTTAAAACCATTTCTCAGCAGCGTATAGTCATCGACATCCTCATTTATTTTACACCAGAGATTTAATCCGCCTGCAGGCAATTCGAACGAAATCTTATCTCTTAACATACGATTAAGAGCATTTGCCATTAAATTTCGGCGGCTGCGCAAAGCCTCTCTCAGACGGTACAAATGGGGAGTTAATGCCGATGAATCAAGAAGATGAGCGGCAATCCACTGCGGGAAGATGCTAAGGCCAAAATCCATCTGCTGCCGTGCGTCTACAAGGCGCTGAAGAACGGTATGAGGCGCAACCATCCAGCCGATTCGCAGACCAGATGCTGCTACCTTTGATAATGATCCGATGTACAACACGGTGCCCGATCGATCCAAAGATTTAATTGGGGGAGGGACCTCTTCATCCATAGAGGTTAAGCTGAAGGGATCATCCTCCACGATCGGAATACCAAGCTGCTCGCAGCAGGCAAGTATGTCTGCTCTTCTTTGTGTGCTTAGAACCGTTCCCGTCGGGTTCTGATAATTCGGATTTAAGAATACCATTCGGATTCGATGCAACTTGAATAAAGTGCGAATTTCCTCCGGATCAACACCATCCTTATCAACGGTTAATCCGAATAGACGGATGCCTGCTGACTGGAACATGGGTAAAGAGTAATTATAAGAAGGGTTTTCGATAGCAACGGCATCTCCGGGACTTAGGAGACATTGGGTAATAAGGTATAAGGATTGTTGGGATCCGGATGTAACTAATATAGAATCATCAGTCGCTTTAATAGCGCGATGTTCCAGGAGAAAGGAGGCTAAAGCGTTGCGAAGTGGAACATAGCCCTGCGGGTCCCCGTATCCTAACGGTTCATGAAATGGCTGGTTCTGCAAGACATTTCTAATCCATTCATTTGGTGAAAGCTCTGGAGCCAGTTCTCCGTTTGCGAAATTAATGAACGGTTCCCCACTTTGAACGCCTTCTCTTATTTTTCTTAAAAAGGGGAGGCTAGGCAGAAGTGTCCCTCCCTCTACATAACGATTCCAATTCGGTGTTTGAAGCTGAGCCATCCCCATCCTTGATTTAGTGACGCGGGTACCGCTTCCTGTTGTGCTATCAATAATTCCAGAAGCACGAAGATTCTCATAAGCTTGTACAACTGTGCTTCGATTTACACCTAATTGTTCAGCAAGCTTACGTTCAGAAGGCAGCATACTTCCAGGTGGCATTTCACCTAATGTAATACGCTGCTCGATATACTCTGCGATTTGTTGGTACAATGCTGTTTTACTGGTTCGGTCTGGTTTCCACATCTTTATTACACCTTTCCAATGACACGATACCTGAATTGTCTTTTCCTTTAGTGTATCAACAAGATGAGGTTATTGTAGCAAAGCTTATTTCAATTTCGTGAAAACAGCCAAAGGAGCCTTGATATAACAAGGTTCTTTGGCTGTTCATTTAATATCGCCCAGCAGAAAGATTACCATTCAATAAAATAACAGGAACAAGCATGACGGTATGGTGAGTTCAATGACGAGCCTGTTCTGGAAAGAAGGGACTTTCTCCATCATTACTTCAAAAACAGCCTCCCACTGCCTGCCGCTGTTTGTACCTATATAGTCGCCTGTTGAACATGCTTGACTTGGAGTGAACTCCAGATGTAATAATATCTTTGATGTATGAACTTTTGGAGAGCGAGGCGTATCTAATGGAATATGTGAAGCTTGGCCATACAGGCTTGGATGTATCGAGGTTGTGTCTTGGATGTATGGGCTTTGGGAACGCAGAGCGTTCCTTTCACCAATGGGTTCTCAATGAAGAAGGCAGTCGTCCGGTTATAAAAAAAGCACTGGAGCTTGGAATCAATTTCTTTGATACGGCTAACGTCTATGCGGATGGAACAAGTGAGGAAATTGTTGGACTTGCACTCAAAGAATATGCCAATCGAGATGAGATCGTCCTCGCAACAAAGATTCATGGGCGCATGCATGAAGGTCCTAATGGCGCCGGACTTTCACGGAAAGCGATTATGAGCGAGATAGATAAGAGCTTGAAACGTCTAAAAACCGATTATGTAGATCTGTACCAGATTCATCGCTGGGATTACCATACGCCAATCGAAGAGACGATGGAAGCCTTGCATGATGTGGTGAAAGCCGGAAAGGCAAGATACATCGGTGCTTCCGCTATGTATGCGTGGCAGTTCCAGAAGGCCCTTCATGTTGCAGAGCGGAATGGATGGACTAGGTTCGTATCGATGCAAAATCACTTAAACCTCATCTACCGTGAAGAAGAACGAGAGATGCTGCCGCTCTGCCGGGAAGAAAAAATCGGCGTTATTCCGTACAGTCCGCTTGCTGGAGGACGATTAACAAGAGATCCGAAGGATACGACGCATCGTTCTGAAACAGATCAGATTGCGAAACAGAAATACGATGCAACAGCAGAGACTGATCGATTAATCATAGATCAAGTTGCAGCGATCGCGGAACAACGCGGCGTTTCCCGTGTTCAGATTGCACTTGCCTGGCTGCTGCAGAAAGAACCGGTGACTGCGCCTATTGTTGGTGCGACGAAACTCTCTCATCTTGAGGACGCAGCAGCAGCGCTGGATATTAAGTTAACACATGAGGAAATTACTTCACTTGAAGCACCATATGTCCCTCACAGAGTTGTCGGTCATCAATAAGATAGCGTTTTCCTCACTTCTTCTACTAAAAGGATTCTATTATAATAGAATAAATATGGTAAATAGAAGTGGGGGCAACATACAAATGGCAAGTGAGAAGGTCAGCTACTCAAATCCCTGGATTGTAAATCGCGCAGATCCCTATGTGCTTAAGCACACGGATGGATTCTACTATTTCACAGCTTCCGTACCTGAGTATGACCGAATTGTTTTGCGGAAGGCAGCTACGCTTGAAGGGCTTGTTGAGGCGGAGGAAGCAGTGATCTGGCGTAAGCATGAAGTCGGAGAGATGGGAAACCATATCTGGGCGCCGGAGATTCATCACATCGGTGGCAAATGGTATATCTATTTCGCGGCGGGGACGGCTGAGGATCAATGGGCGATTCGGCCTTATGTTCTGGAGTGTGCTGATGAAGATCCGATATCAGGCACGTGGGTTGAAAAAGGCAAAATCGCACTCGACTTCGAGAGCTTCTCGCTTGATGCTACGACTTTCAATCATCGTGGGGAGCAGTATCTGATCTGGGCACAATATAAAGAATCAGACAGCAATTTATACATAGCCAAACTGGTCAACCCATGGACGATTGCCGGTCCTCAAGTTCTGATAGCAACGCCTCAATATGATTGGGAGATTCAGGGTCATCGGGTAAATGAAGGGCCAGCTGTATTGATGCGTAATGGCCGGATTTTTGTTGCTTTTTCAGCAAGTGCGACCGATCACCGGTATTGTAAGGGTTTGCTGGAAGCTGCTGCTGATGCTGACTTGCTTGATCCGAATTCGTGGACAAAGCATCCTCAGCCTGTATTTGAGACTAATGAGGAGACCTCTAACTATGGTCCAGGACATAACTGCTTTACGGTGAGTGAAGATGGCTCTACCGACCTGATCGTCTATCACGCCCGTCCTTATAAAGAACTTATAGGAAGTGCTCTGTCGGATCCAAACCGTCATGCTCGTGTGCAAGCATTCACATGGAATGAAGATGGAACGCCTTATTTTGGGACTCCGGGAAAAGTATAATACTATTAAAAAGCGGACTATACTATCGTTGCAGCTAGTTAGTCCGCTGTTCTTTCTGATATTGCAGATAACTAAGATTGTCAAAAAGATAGCTTAGACGTATTATTTAAAATGGAGCTACGGATGAAACCTCCCATAGGAGATACCCTACTACCCCGGTACTCCCATCCGATGCTAATCACAAATTCCCCGATTAAAGGAGACCTCTCTATGTCCACACGTCTATTTCCTCATGTTTACCATGAAGCCATCTCGGCAACCCAGCATTTTGTTGAAGCCTCTAATGATTTTCTTCGCTATTGGATCCATGATTTTCGGTATGATATTACTTCTTTCTTCTCCCTTGCTTCAGCAATTCGAACCCTACCTTATATTATTAATAACAGCTTCTATGCTCAAATATCGGACGGAAAGAAGGAGGAGGTTGATTCTCATCAAGAGGAAGTTGAAAATGTTATGTTTGAGATTGAAGAGCAAATGGTGAGAGTCTCGTTCAGCCTCCCAATTGTTGACCGAAGATGGGAATATGAATTGGAACGAATGTGGCGTTTATTTGATCGCGTTTATAATGAGCTCCGCAATGTCCTTGGAGGGTTCCGTCGTTATCCGTTTGATCTTGACGAGAAATTAGTTTGGAGAGCTACCAGCGATTAAAATGAATAAATCCCCCTGCTGCAAGCACAGGGGGATTTATATGGTATTTAGCCTTTATAATCGATATTAATGTCGTATGTATTCATCTCTAAGGAGATCTCGTTTCTAGTCTCGAAGTTAATGCTTTTCAGCCATGTTGTATCGAATTTATCAATCGTCTCATTCCTAAGCGTTTCATACTTTTTCTTCGCTTTATCGATTTCCTTGGCCAGTACATACAAATAAACAAAGCTGACAATGAATACGGCGATCAGGAAGATGAGGAAGGAACTATTCATGATACCTTCAAACAGGCTGGCGAAGCTGCCGTTACTCGTGCCAATAAATTTATAGTAGGCAACGGCAAATAGTAAAAAACAAAATAAGCAAAGTAATGCACATGCAGCAGCTCTTGATTTGTTAGTATCGAGTTTTTTCTTACGATCAATTAACTTATCGAATGTTATCTTCGCATCGCTCGGAACCTGTTCACGCCAAGCCATGTCAGCCCTCTCCCTTCACTTACCTGTCCAATACATGTTATGCCTGTACGCATAAAGCAATGTCTATCCGCACACAACTAATAAGAAAAAGTTGGATGCTGGAAGGGGCAGTTCGTGATGATCGTACCAATCAAAGTAAAAGACGTGAAAGATATTGAACAAATCAACCATATCGTATCGAGATATGACTTTGATATTTGGATTCATGGCAAAAGCGGAATGGCTGATGCGAAGTCAATTCTCGGTTTGTTCGTGCTTAAGCTGAGTGAACCGTTGACACTTGTTGTGCCGGATGATGTGAACTACAAAAAGCTTTTCAAAGAATTGGAGCCATTTCTCGTAATTGGCTAATTTCTTGTACCCGAATACATTTTGGCAAAGCAGCATCTTTCCGCCAACAATTTAATACAACCCCATAAAGTTTTGTTTTACCCCCGTGCAATCCAAAATAGAGTCGTTTAGTATGGAGGTAGGCTAACATAACAAGACAGGTTATGATTTGTATAATGGGGATGGTGAGTGGATGCTGCGAGCTTTAATTGTGGATGATGAATTCGAGATCCGCGAAGGTTTACGTAACCGCTTTCCTTGGGCTTCTTTTGGCATTGATGAGGTACTGGTTGCTGATGACGGCGATACTGCACTTATGCTTGCGCAGGATGTACGTCCGGATTTAATTGTAACGGATATTAAGATGAACCGGATGTCCGGGCTTGAGTTTCTAAGTGCCTTGCAGCAGCTCATGGATTATCATCCGGAGGCGATTGTAGTAAGTGGATACGATGATTTCGAACTCGTGAAGCAGGCAATGAAGACCGGTGCCCTCGATTATATTCTTAAACCAATCAATATCAGTGAACTGGAGCAAATGATACGCAAAGCGCTTGATAATATTAAAAGGAAACAGCTTGAACAGCATAATGAGCAGATGCTGATGAATCAGGTCAAATTCGCAATTCCCAAGATGCGCGAAGAGCTGCTTCGGGAAATGGTAGAGCAGGAGCATGATCCCTATAAGGAAACAAGAAGGCGCCACCGGTTGACGACCTTGAATCTGGAGTGGATGATCAGTCAGCACATGACGCTGATGGTTATTGAAGCCGATGATTTGAAGGCAATTGAGAACCGCCGGGCTCAGGAAAAGGACCTCATTCTGTTTGGTATCGGCAATGTGGTGAACCAGACATTAGAGGAGGATTATCCTTATCCGTACGCTTTATATATGGATAGCGGGAACCGTTGGGTCATTCTACTCAGCTGCATGCGTTCGGATCAATTGGAGCTGACGAGCGGCATCGCGTATTTGTGCATTAAGCGCATCAATGATTTTGTCAAAGTGAAAGCGAGCGCGGGACTACGGACGAATCCAGGTACCTTCGAGCAATTGCATGATATGTATACCGAGGCGCTTGCTGTGCTGGAGCAAAAGGCGGTGTATGGCGGCAATCGGGTATTTACGCTGCAAGGAGGCTTTGAAGAGGGAGACAACGCTGATCTAACGCTTGCGGAGCCGGAAGAAGTACTGGATCTGGTCAAATTTGGTTCAGATGAAGATATTTCAGCGGCCTTGGACCGGTTCGAGTTAATGGTTCAGGCGTGGCAGCTCACACAGCTGCGGGATATTCAGCAGAACATCTTCGAGTGGCTGTTTGAGATTTTCAAGAAAGCATCCGCTGCTGGCGTTCCTAATAAAAAGTGGATCAGTAATCCAATCGCGTTATGGGAGCAGCTTGAACGATATGATACGCTTCAATCGCTTAGGGAGCAGGCAGAAAAATGCCTGAAGGATATTGCGGCTGATTTCCGCAGTCTCTCGTCTACACCAAGCCAGATTATATGCGAAGCCGAAAAAATTTTGCAGCGTGATTACGCGGAAAGCCTCACGCTGCAAAGTGTAGCAAATGCGGTTCATGTCACGCCAGTATGGCTAAGCAAACTGTTTAAGAAAGACAAAAGGCAGACCTTCCTCGAATATTTGACGGATATCCGGATCGAGAAAGCGAAAGAAATGCTTGGTGATATCCAGTTCAAGGTATATCAAATCTCATTCCAGGTCGGCTATAAGGACCCTGTCCATTTCTCAAAGCTGTTCAAGAAGCAGGTTGGCTGTACGCCAAAAGAATACCGTAGACAACGGGGCATTATGGAAGAGTAAGGTATAAAAGGGCAGTATCCAAGGTGAATAGCTTTACCTTTGGAACTGCCTTTTTTGTTGCTTATTATAAAGATTTGATACCAATCGTTACGATTTTGAAGCCATCTACTGGAAGACTGCTGCCCACAGTTTCATCACTAGCGTCTTCCAATATGGTGCTCTCATAACTCGCTGCTGCGGATTTTGGCTGAACAGTAAGCTGGGTTGATTCACCCGAAAGATTATACCAGCGTGCCATCAGATCACCGCGATTTTCATTGATTTTCAGACTGGAGAATGCAAGACCGTCACCGTTCCAAGCGAGGAAATGGTCGCTCAGCGGCAGCTCACCTTGTTGTAAATTCATACTTCTTGAAGTGATTGGCACCGGGAATCGGTAAGCTTCGCGGTAAGCGCTGAACCGTTCGTTCTCACCGCCATAAGGGATGATCATCCATTCGGCTTCATTGATGCCCAGACACTGCGCATCAGGTGTATGGAATACCCCCCAATCGCCAAGTTCGCCGACTGATCGAAGTAGTGTAAGAGCAATGGTATTTCTGCCATCAAGCATTACTTCGTATTCGTTAAGGCCTTTTCCGGCAACGGTCAAGCCTCTATTGGTATCGTGAACATCAATGAAGGTTTGCAAATGCTGGCAGTTACTAGGGTTCTCCCAAACGGGTGATGGAACAGTCTGGCGCTCAGCCACTTCAAAGATAGAGTCTGCAAAATGCGTGGAAGCATCAGCATCGGATGGCAGCCATACGCGAACGCGGTGATCCTTCGATTGATTGTCAATCTGTGCATGAACACCTACGCCTTTGCCATTATGCTCAAGGCTTAGCTTAGTGACAATAACCAGTGGAGCAAGCTCGTTTGATCGTCCAGCCTTCCGCTGGCGGAATTCGACCATCGTGTTAACCTCTCGGGCTAACCGCTCATCAGCGCTTGCTGGAATAGCAAAGGAATGAGTAATTTCAATCGCTGCTCGGTATGGCATGTCTTCTACGATTCGAATGGCCGCTTTGAGCCCTTTGGTTGTAATGGCCTTATCGCTTACAGGCTGTTTAAAAATATATTCATTACCAATATCGCCTACATTCTCGTAAATCCCAAGTCCGCTGTACGTTTGACCGCTTGCCTTATGATGGATGGAGTAGCTTCCATCGTCCTCAACGGTCAGCTTTAGATGGGCGTTCTCTAACGTCCGGCTGCTGCTGATTAGAGATAATTCTGCGGCTGGCTTATTGTTGTGAGCGCCTCCATCTGGAATCCAGGCAAAGGTCTGATAGCCGAGCTGAGGCAGGTTAGCTGCTTCGAAGGTTAGTCGTAGTGCACGCGCCATATAAGGCTGGCGGAACTTATCGCCTGGCAGCTCATAGCCGAAGCGTACACCCAAATCTTCTGCCGTATGAGCGATTTGGTTACCAGCGGCATTAACCAGATAGCCTTCAGCATCCGAACGTTCTTTTACGACGGCAGCAATGGCGACTGGATCCTCACTTTGGTCAAAGAAGCGATGGGAATATTCAATCTCTACTGTAATAACTGATGACCCTTCGTAACCGCTGGTGTTAAAGACAACGATCGGAACAGCCTCTTCACTTAGCGAAGCGAAGGAGGAAGTATCGATCTTAGAGCTGATGAATCTGACGCTTTCTTCAGTCAGCCGTTTCCCAACCTCCATGCTTTTGGCAAAACGTGTCTTCATCTCGTCATACACCTCGTCGACGCTGCAGCCGCAAATACTGTCATGTGGATGGTTCTGCATCAGTGTCTTCCAGGCGTATTGCAGCAGCCCATGTGGGTAAGGCTTACCAAGGCTATGTGCAGCAGCGGCGAGTGGTTCGGTCACTTTTTCCAGCAGCGTTTGGTTCTGCTGATTAAGCTGTTTAATATAGACACGTGCAGAAGCGGTGTTAACAAGTGAATACCAGCCATCGGTCTGCTGGCCTCGGAGTTCACCTCGCGTTACGCTAAGCGTATCCGGAAGCTCGGCTTCCACAGCACGGACATAATCATCGAAATTGGAATGGATAAACTCGTAATCCGGGAACAGCTCTCTTGCCGTGCGAAGCGCTTCGGACAGGTTGGTCTGGATAGGCTGATGGTCGCAGCCATTCATCAAGAGCAGATGCGGGGTGGAGGCAAACTGCTCTGCTCGTGCCAGACGATGCTCCCAGTAAGGCTTTGCTAGAGACGGATCAACGGGAATCTCCATACCATTGTTGTACCAGTTGGCAAACAGGATACCAAGCACACTAGAGCCATCCGGTGACTGCCAGATCAGCTCGGAGTAAGGTGATTCCAGTCCCGAGTCATCAACCCGATTGTTGAAGCCGGTCGCCTTGACTCCTCTTCCGAAGACGGCTGTATCAATGCCTGCCTGCTTCAGAAGCTGTGCCGCTTGTCCCATATTGCCAAACGAATCGGGGAAGTAGCCCAGCTTCGAAATTGGACCAAACTTGGCAGCATCTCGGTGTCCGATCAGTAAATTACGGACATTTGCTTCACTGCTCGTCAGGAATTCGTCCTGCAGGATATACCATGGACCAAGGGAGAGCTTGCCCTCGTCGCAGAGCTTCTGGATCTGTTCCCGTTTCTCCGGATACACCTGTAAATAATCGTCCAATACAATTGTTTGCCCGTCCAGATAGAAGCTGCGGAATTCAGGGTCCGCTTCGAAAGTATTCAGCAGCGTATCCATCGTTTCGATCAGTTTGACGTGATGGGCTTCATACGGCATATACCATTCCCGGTCCCAATGGGTATGAGAGATAACATGTACAATACGCTTAGATGATGGCATGATGGTTCCTCTTTTCATAGAAGGTTAGTCATTATGCAACAAGTGTAAAGAATAGGGCATTCACTTACAATGAGGCATAAGTAAACTTTAATGTTCATTTTTATCGCTTTTTCTTTACATGAAGGGCAGGTTTATTAGGTGAGAAAAATATCGCTCCGGCTGGCATCCTCCTTCCGCAATCGTATGATCTTTATATTTCTGCTCATCATCATTGTTCCATTCCTACTATTTGCCTACTATTCCCATATCAAATCAATTGAGGGGATATCCGATGCGAATGCGAAGATGACGATGAGTTATTTGCAGCAGGCTAAGAAGAACTTCGAAATTTATCTAAACAATCTCAATGAGCAGGTGAATGAGGTAATTGGCAATAAAAGCGTTCAAGATTTGCTGTACAAGGAACCGATTGATAACTCGGAGGAAGAATCGTTTGCGGTGAATATGCTGACGACGCTCATTCATACGACACCTGTCATCGATGCTTTCCGGGTGAAGGTGTATCCAATCAATCCAACGAAGTATCCCTCGTATATGAGATCGATTGATGAATCGGTCCGTATCGGCGATCAATATTGGTTTCAACGCTCGAGGGCAACAGTGGAGCCGATCTGGTATTTGACCATGCCAAAGCAAGGGAGATATGCGAAGCCGCTGCTTACTTATGTGAAACGGTTCTCTGGAATATATGATTCCAAGCTGCGGGGTCTTATTGCGACTGATTTGTCCGATGATTTTCTGGTGCGTTATTTCTCCCCTTCCGATCAGTTGAAGGATCAGAAGCTGCTGCTCGTGAATGAGAAGGGAATCGTCCATTACGATTCCGCTGTCAATGAATGGACAGGGCAGCCGTTTCCGTCCGATTCTTTTATTTCGTATATGAAAACAAGCGATGCCGGTTCCAAGTCGATCACCATTAGCGGACATACATATCTGGCTACTTATGTGACGATGGCTAATCATCCCTGGACAATCGTCAGCCTGACACCGCTTAAGGAACTGACGGGTACGATTGATGAGATTAATAAGGTTCTTATTATTTTTCTTATCGTTTATTTGATCTGCTGTATAAGTGTTGTGATCTATCTTACCGTTATTTACACGCAGCCTATTGCTCATTTGGTCCGGTTGATGCGCAGGCTCGAATCGGATAATCTTCAGTATTTATCGCCATGGTCATCCCGCAATGATGAAGTAGGCTGGCTGTACCGGGGTGTTGGAAGTATGGTGCAGCGAATTGATGGATTGATTAAAGATGCGGCACGTTCGGAACGGAACAAGAAGGCATTGGAATTCCAAGTGCTGAGCCATCAGATTAATCCACATTTTCTATACAATACATTGGAGTCAATCCGGTGGAAGGCTGAAAATCACGGCAGGAGCGATATAAGCGAGATGGTATCGGCGCTTGGCAATTTACTTCGCCTCAGTCTCAATCAAGGGAAAGAGATTACGACGCTTCGACGGGAGTTTGATCAGGTGAAAGCGTATGTAGCTATTGAACAGGCAAGGATGGGGGAAACGGTACGCATCCTGTACTCCTGCGATGATGCAACGCTTGATCTGCCGTTCCTGCGGCTTCTGCTGCAGCCTTTAGTAGAGAATGCGATTCAGCATAGTGTAAGAGATAATTTTGATAAAGGAAAAATTATGATTGCCGCAAGGCAAGAGGATGACGATATTGTGATTGATATTGCCGATAATGGAAAAGGAATTCCGCAGCATGTGCTCGATCAGCTCGAACTGGAGGAAGAGCAGGCCAGCGGCAAGTTCTCGCAGTCACGCAGAGGAGTAGGGCTGCGCAACGTGAACGACCGGCTGAAGCTATATTTTGGCGAGGCTTATAAGCTCAAGATTGTAACGGGTCCGGAGATTGGAACCAGAATTACGTTAAGGCATCCGGTTCTTAAGGAAGGGCAAGAGCTGGATTCCATCCAACAATGAGTTAAGAGTAATACCAAAGGAGACATGCTTTCGAAGTATGAATCACCACAAATGGTAGATGCCCTATCTCTTGTGTGGCAATTCATTTAAGGAGGAGTATCAAATGAAAAACAAACATAGGGTTGTTGGAATTTTACTCCTGACACTTGTTCTGGTTCTTGTCTCTTGCTCCAGCTATACGCCTAAACCGTCTGACAAAATCCAGGAACCTGCGCCTGTTAAGCTAAGACTGCTTACTTGGGCAGATGACCGTTATCAACAGCTCTATGATATGTTCCATGAGCGGTATCCCTGGATTACCATCGAACCGATTATGGTACAGGCGAATGATTCGAATATTATGGCCAAGATCGAGGAGCTGGAGAAAGCGGGAACACCTGCTGACTTGACCTGGATTGCCGGGGATCTGCTAGCCTATGAACAGAAAGGGATGCTGGCTAATTTAAAGCCATATATGGATAAAGATGAGTCCTTCCAGGACAAAGTGCTGCCGGACGGTTATTTTGATACGATGAATTTCCATGGCCGCAGACTCGCTGTCCCGTTCGTGGACGTGCCGATGTGGATCGTCGTTAATAAGGATCTGCTCGCGAAGCATGGCGTACAGATGCCGTCTAATACGTGGAGCTTTGATGATTTCCGTTATATAGCGAAGCAAGTAACCGATCCAGCGGCAGGCGAATATGGCCTTACTACCAGCAATGAGTTCGTGATGCGCCTCCTTCCGCTGAAAGCTGCTGCCGACGGACATGTTCCAAATCTGGCCTATATGAACGAAGCTATGACGAAGAGCCTGCTGGATACACCAGCTGTACTGGATGATGTGCGGTGGTTGACGGAGTTTGTCACGAAGGACGGCTCTATGCTTTCCTGGTACAGATCTGCTCAAGAAGGTGATCTCGTTAAAAATTTCATGAACGGAAAGACAGCCTTCGAGATAGGCGGAGACTGGCTGCTGCCCCGTCTGCAGCGGGAGGCGAAGTTCAATTGGGATATTCTGCCCTTCCCTCGGGGGCAGTTGAACCAGTATTCGTTCCATATTTATGGACCACTTGCTCTGCTCAGCGGCTCAGAGCATAAAGAGGAAGCGTACAAATGGATAAGCTTTCAATTTGAGCTTGAAGCGCAAAAATGGAAGATTGACGAAGGGGCCAACGCCTCCGTTATTGATCCTGAGCTGACTGACTATATCGATCAAGCACCGATCTGGCAGGGCCGAAACATTGAAGCCGTTAAAATGACCAAAGATAACGGACTCGTTCTGCCAGGCGCAACGATCCCCGGATTTTCCGATTATAATTGGGTGAATATGCTCAACGAGATCGTGTTTAATGGCTATGATGCGAAACATCTCATCCCGGAGACGGAAGCATGGAACAAGAAAACACAACAGCTTCGTGAACAGTGGCAAAAGGCCGCCCCTAAAGGATAGTTCAGTAAAAAATGATATAATAAAATCAAAATTTTAAGAAAATAACGAGGTGTAAACTATGGAGATTAGTGCTGATGTGTTATTAGTCATCGATTTACAAAATGGTGTATGTTATAGCGATTATAGCGATGAGCATTTGTTTGGATTAGAGGAATTGCTTACTAAAGTAAATGAAAGAATCTCCTTGTACAGAAAGTTGAATAAACAAATTATCTTTGTTCAACACTGCGATGAGGAGTTAGTGCCTGGAGAAGAACTTTGGGCTATTCATGCTAAACTTGATGTTCAAGCACAAGATATTTTGATAAATAAAACACATGCAAATTCGTTTTACAGAACGAACTTAAAAGAGATTTTAGATCAATTAAATGTGCATAGTATAGAATTTTGCGGTGCTCAAACCGAATATTGTATGGATGCTACCATTAAATTCGCTCATGGACTGGGCTACAAAAACTCTATGATAAAAAACGCGACCTCCACGTTAAATCATTCATTTATGTCTGCAGAAGAGACTATTAATTTTTATGAAAAAATGTGGAATCATAGGTATTTAGAGTTCATATAAGATGGGAATTGAAAGTTTGTTGACTACACTTTACTGAATTAGGATTGCCAGAGATAAAAATAGAGATTGAAGTTTGGGCTGCTAAAGTGTGAAATCAGGGGCACCTCATGTACGTGTGAACACATTAAAAGTCATTGGGAAATGATAGCTCAATAAGAATTTAAAGGCAGTCCTTAACGGGCTGTCTTTTTAGTTTGCCTGGAAAGCATACATCGTAGATAAGAGTGAGGAATTGATCACTCATATTATATTCCATGTGTGAGATATGCCGAATACATGTAAAGAAGTCGACCATCCCGTTGGTCGACTTCTAATTATACTATTGTGCAGTCAGGATCTGTGGACCTTCAGCGGTGATGGCGATTGTATGCTCGTATTGGGCAGCGAGCTTGCGGTCAAGCGTCCGCGCAGTCCAGTTATCTGCATCAATTGTCATGAAGTAGGTTCCTTCGGTGATCATAGGCTCGATCGTGAACACCATGCCCTCCTTGATTCGAAGGCCTTTGCCGGGCTTGCCGATATGTATATAGTTCGGATCCTCGTGCAGGTCACGTCCGATACCATGCGCGAGAAGGTCGCGCACAACGCCGAAGCCGTTTGATTCGGCATGCTGCTGGATCACGCTCGTCACGTCGCCAAGCCGATTGCCGGGCTGCGCCTGCGCAATGCTCAGGTCAAGGCATTCCTTCGTTACGCGCATCAGCTTCTCGGCCGTCGGCGAGATATTTCCAACCGCATAGCTCCAGGCCGAATCGCCGAGCCAGCCGTCGAGTTCTGCAACCGTATCGATCGTCACGATATCGCCTTCCTCAAGTGGCTTATTGCTAGGAAAACCGTGCGCGATCACATCGTTGACAGAGGCACAGGTTGCATATGGATAGCCCTTGTAGCCCTTTGTGTAGGGCTTGGCGCCGTGCTTCAAGATAATATCCTCGAAGAGGCGCTCAATCTCGTTCGTTGTGATGCCCGGTTGAATAAGCGGGGCGATCGTGCGATGGCATTCGGCTACCACCTGGCATGCTTTGCGAATGGCCTCGATTTCATGTTTGCTTTTTAAGATGATCATGTTCGTATCAGAGCTCCTTCGTAATGGCGTGCATCGCGAGCTGGGCGATTCGATCGACGTCCAGCTCGGAAGTACCTGCATAGTAGTGCAGCCCACAGCAGCCGACCAGCACTGCAAGCATATGGTCGACGCTGTCATCTTCGCGCTTGGCGATCGATTGGAGCGGAACGTACAGCCGTTCCATGAATCGTCTCTTGGTGGCTTGCCGTTCCTTCTCAGGCAAGCTTGCATAATGCTCCGACGCCATCTTGTAGACAAGATATGTACGAGCGTCCGATTGCCACAACTTAAGCAGCGCCGTGCAATACATCAATAGCTGCCTGTCAGGGCTGCCGTCATAGATGTTCACCCATTCTGCCAAGGTTTGCTGACATCGCTCGAAGCCGCTATCCAGCACATCTTCTATTAATAAATGTCGGTTGGGGTAGTAATGGTACACAGTGCCGTAACCGAGCTCGGCCTCGCGGGCGACATCGCGAATATCAAAGCTCCCGCCCGTGCGGAAGTAGGCGCGCGCGGTGGCGTCCAGGATCTGTTCTCTGCGCTGCATGCGAATGAACTCATTTTGTTCTTTGGTACGGGGGCACATAGGCGTGTGAGCTCCTTTTTTATAGACCTGCAAATTTGTCGATATAAAAATATTAACACGTAGGGCGGGGATATGCAAACCAGCGGTTAATTATGTTGGATTACATTTTCACTTGCAGTTTCTATATACAAAGTACATATTCTAATAATGCAGAAGAAGGCAAGCGAGAGATACATATCGAGACAAATGCAATGAAGAATAACAGACCACCTTACCTTTACTATTTGAACTGTAGTTTAATTAATAAAGCTGCATCTTAATTGGAGCATCTGTTGCAGCTTTTGTTGAAGTAAAGGGCGGCAGATTACTGTAATGACATTGTAGCAGAACACGTCAAAAGACCTTCATCACTTGATGAAGGCCATTTGCCGTTCATGATATTCATGCTCTAGCCGTTGCTTATTTGTATCTGGCCATATTACAAACCGATTTATGCGTTGCGCGAAACCTCCGGCTTCCCGGCATCCGTGCTTCCCCATAGTTGCCAACGCAGCACAATTCCGATGAAACCAATTATTCCAACCGCGAGCCCTGCGATCAAGAACGTGTGGCTCACCCCCATGAGACCGATCAGCGCACCGCCGCAGAGCGGAGCGATGACGAAGATAACGCTAGTCAAGGATTCAAATATGCCGCTGACGCGGCCTACGGCTTCGGGTGGCGTTTCCTTCTGCAAAATGTAATTCATGCCTGAGGAGGTAAAGCCGGTACCGATCCCTCCAATAAAAAATACCAGCAGCATGAGCCAAAGTGGACTGTCTTGCCGGAAAGCACCGGCTGCCGCGAACATCAGGCCGATCAGCGCTACGCCCCCTCCGAGCAGCAGTCCGTACGCCGTAAGCTCTTGGTACCGGCGAAGCCAAGTTACGCTCGCGAGTCCGCCAGCCCCGATCGCGGTCACAAGCCAACCCATCAACTCGGGTTGTTCCGGGGCAATCTCGCGAAAGAGGACGGCGAATTGGGCATCAATCATTTGGATGCCGGCTAGCCCGATCAAGCTGAAGAGAAGACTCATGCGCAAGATGCGGCTGTGCCAGAGAAGGCTCCATCCTTCACGCCATTCGCCCCGCAGCCCCCCATTCTCCTTGATTGCGGATGCAGCGGTCGGTACACGCCCATCGGCGGCGGGGACAAGCAGGAGCAAGAAGGCGGACACGACGTAGCAGCCTGCATTCACCGCCATACTGACGGAGGGGGTGAATGTAGACGCTACGGAGGCGCCAAGCAAAGGACCTAGTATTTTGGACAGCTGGAAGACGGCTCCGTTAAGAGAGGTCGCCTGCAAGAGCTGATCCTGCGCAACAACTGCCCGAGTCATCGATTGTTGTGCGGGATAGTGGAAGACGCGGGCGGTCGATCGGATTGCGATCAAGCCGAGCAGTAATCCCGCGTTAGGAGCGAAGATGAGCATGACGGTTAATCCCGAGCGCAGGAGATCGGTGGCGATCATCAGGTTCCGTTTGTTCCAGCGATCAGCCAAAATGCCTGCCAACTGGCTGAAAGCAATGCCGGGCACGGCAAAACAAAGAGGCAGCAGCGCGATCGTCATCGCATCGACCTTCCAGATGAAGCCGAGAAGAATCGTGACTGCCATAAAGTCGAAATAATCGCCGAAAGCCGAGAGGCCGTAGGCGGCGAACATTTTTGCGAACGAGCGGTTTTTTCTTAACATCGGAACGGCAAACCCCCTGATTGAAATCGTTATGATCCAATCGTAACAGGGGAATGTCAGAGAATGATCAGAGATGCTTTATAAGCAAATGCTCTGTTCGAGGCAGCAGCTCTTCAAAGCGGTAACGGACAGCAAGCTGGTCCCGCTGCCGTTGATAGGCTAACCGATAAGTTTCGTCGCACTCGTGGATGGAGAGAAATCGCAGCATTGTATTTAAGCTAAAAAGCAGATGGGGGAGGAATTCCGTATGGCGGAGCGTCTCCAACCCTTCATCCAATATAAGTCTCGCGGCGGGAATATCACCTTGCCGGTATAGGAGCATTGCCATGGCCACGAGATAAGCTCCCCGCTCGCGCTTGATCGGATGACTTATCAGGAGCTCGTCGCATTCGCGCAGCTTGGCGTCCGCAGTTTCTAGCTTCCCCGTCCATATTGCCAGATAAATCTCCTGCAGCAGAAAGACTGCCTTGAAGCTAGGGGAGTTGAACTCTTCAATCTCCTGCCGGATCGCTTCGAGAACATTACGTGCATGATCCGGCCTGCCGGCTTCCGTATAGAGGTGAACGAGGCTTAGCTGCAAGTCATATCGCCATTCCAGGGTGTCGGCCTTGGCAAGAAGCTTTACGAAGTAAGGGAGCGTAGCTGCGAGTTCCGGTTGAATGAGGGAGTGGATATATACGGCATACGTCAGCTTCTGCCAAAGGGAAATGTGGTCTATTGTTAGGAGCCATTCGAAATCACCGCGAATAAAACGGAGATAGGCGTCATTATAAGGGTCGCCCGGCAAGCTGAGAACCTCACGGTTCTCCGAAAGCAGCTGCATCGCTGCTCCCATGCCAAGGCCGTGATACCTGGAAAACAAACGCTTCACGTCAAACGCGAACTCTTCGTCGAAGTATAGCGGATTATCCTTCGACTCGGGAGCGCGGCGCACGAGCTTATAGCCCTGACCGCGGACGGTCTCCACGCGGAACAGATGGATCCATCCGGCCAATTTTCTCCGAATGCGGTAGATGTGGTCGTCCACGGTCCGGTCGGTCGGGGCTTCCATCGGCCATACGGCATCAAGCAAAGCCTCCCGGGTGAACGAGCGTCCCGCATGCTCGTATAGAAATTGGAAGAGCACGAACTCCTTGGGCAGGAGATGAACGCGTTCTCCCGCGTATACGACTTGATAAGTATCCGAATTGAAATGAATCATGTGAAACTCCCTGCCCTTTCATTACGCTTGCCAATTCTTCTTTTCTTGATGATGGCATGGTGGTTCGGAGAAATCAAGCGAACGTCCTCCCGAACGTCTGCCTTCCATTGCAGATGGTATGTTGCGGCAGCAACTGGCGCCGCTTCATTGAGCTAACGGTGAAGAGACCATAGCTCGTTGCTATGGTCTCTGGCCTCTTTCTATGAAGCGGTCAGTAAAATTACTAACCACGAAATTCCGCCTCACTCACTTCAACTGTCCGTCACTGCCTACCGCTGAAACGTTTGATCGCTTCCTCGGTCACCGGGGCGAAGAGGTTAACCAGGTTGCCGTCGGGATCGCGAAACAGCATAGCACGGTTCCCCCACGGCATCGTGGTTGGTTCCTTTACCCACTCGTCGACAAACGGCTTCAAGCGCTCATATTCGGCATCGACATCGTGGACGCGGAACTCGATGATGACAGTGTGATTGTCGGCCGCCACTGCGGAACCAGCGCCGAACAGCTGCACCGTCTGGGAGTGGCCGATCGCCAGGGTGCACGATGGCACAACGAGTTCGGCAAAGACGGGCGCGGGGCGCTCCGCCGGAACACCCAAGACTTTCTCATAGAACTTAACAAGACGATCCACGTCGTCAGTAATGATGCGTACAGAAGCAAAATTCACGAGATACCATCCTTCCTATAATCAATGATACAATACCGTATCCTATCATTTTGGGCCAAAAAACTTCGCATATATCTTCTACTCCTTTACGGTGATTTACTCTGATTATAAAAAAACACTACTGACAACAGTGTGTCAGTAGCGTTTAAAATTATTTTTGGCTTCCTCCCGAATTCAATTGGTAGAACCGAATGACAAGAACGCTGCAAAAGCGCCCTCTCCTGAGTGGGAGAGGGCGCTTTTATAAACTTAGATAAACTGCCTTACATCGTTGTTGCGGGTGAAGCGATAGATGGCAACCAATGTGAATACGGCCGCGAAGGCAACGAGAATGGCCATGTTGAGCCCGAGATTTCCGATTGCTTGACCGTCCTGCAGCTTTGTAATCGTGTCAAGTAGCCAGTGCTGCGGGAGGAAGCTTGCGATCTTCTGAACGGTATCCGGCATAATCTCGGCCGGGAAGAAGCAGCCGGCAAGCAGGCAGGTTGGTGTAATGATCAGCGTCTGCAGAGCGCCTGCGCTTCTGCTGTTCTTCGAGAACGCGGTGAGCAGCAGGGCAAGGCTGATGGCGACGAGCGAGAACAGGAGGAGCGCGCCGAGCATATCTACAAACGGAATGCCAGAGTCGATGCCGAAGGCGTACTTCAAGATTAAAAGTGTAATGACAATCTGCAGCACCTGGATGATGAAGGTAACCAGCACGTTCGCGAGCACGAATCCCCGGGCCGACAGCGGCGACGAGAGCAGACGGAGGAAGGTGCGGTCTTCTCTCTCTTTAAGAATAAGCCCGCTCATGTTGAACGCAGAGGAGAGAAGGAACAACAACAGAAAGCCAATCGATTGATACGTCATATCCTTAAACTTCGCCGTGTCTTTAAGGGACTCCGAGTCGAACTTAAAGCTGGACGTTTTGTAATCCGCGTAGATCGCGTCGAACGCATCCCCTTCGTCCTTCGTCGCTTGGCCAATAGCGGCGACATTACCGAGGTAACCGTCAAGAAGTGCCTTCACGTAAGAAGTCACTTCCGCGCCTTTGGCGGAAACGAGGCGCAGATGGGTCGGATGACCGTCCTGAACGCTGCCTGCGAATCCTTCCTCGAAGATAAGGCCGCTGTCCAGCTTGCCAGAAGCAATGTCCTTGTTCATGGATGCTTCATCCGTCATCGTGATTTTCACGTTGTTCAGCCCTTCGACAAAACGAATCGTATCTTGCGTCAATGTCTTGTCGCCGTCTTTGTTGAGGACGCCGACGTGAAGGCTGCCGCCGCTGGAGCTTCCGTAGATCAGCATGGAGAGCAGGATGGCGGCAATCGGCAATCCGAAGTATACGATCCAGCTCGATTTCTTGCGGAAGGTTGTGTGGAGCAGCCTGCGAGCAATCCAAAGAATGTTAGTCATGTCAGAATGCCTCCCTTTTGCGCATAGTAAAGGCGACGAATGCAAGGAACACTGCCGCTATAGCAGTATTAAGCCCGATGACCGGGAATACGGCATACAAGTCGTCGTTATAGATCAAGTTCATCAACGCTTCATTTGCCCAGCGAAGAGGCGAGATGAGCGCGATTCCGCCGAAGACACCGGAGGCCTCGTCGACAGGGAAGTAGGCGCCGCCGACCATGGATGCAAATTGAACGAAGATCATCATGACGGCGTTGACTGCATCGTCTTTAAATAGGAAGGCAATGCCAAGGCCAAAGCTGACCGCCAGCAGAACTACCGTAAATAGCAGGAGGAACACGGAGCCGAGGTGATGGCCCCAGTTAGCGTTGAACGCGTATTTGCTGAACAAAACAACCGCGAGAATGCAGAGGAAGTTGATGATGGTGCTAGCGATCACCTTACCTGCGAATATCTCCAGCTTCCCGATGGGGGCGGCGACCAGTCGGAGGGACGTCTTCCGTTTCACTTCGCCGCGAATGAGCCAGCTAGCCGACATGCAGGCATAGAAGGCAATCATTGTTGATTCCACGATCGCGTAATAATCGATGGAGCCCGGTTTACGATCTGGATCGAGCGAGGACTCCTGGACGAACGAACCGGTCGACATCGATCCCGCGATGATGATCTGTGCCGCTTCGGGATCGTTCTTTACGGCTGCCGCAGCCAAGCTGTACTTGTCGGCGAATGAGGTTAGCATGCCTTGGATGATATTGCTCGAGATTGTCTCACGGCTGCTTCCGTAGAAGTGAATGCCATTGTCGTCGATCTCCGCGTACGCTGTAAATTGATTATCCTGAACGGCTTTTTTGCCGTCGATGCCGCTTGCGGCAGGTGTTAACTCGATGCCTTCTTGGCCGATCGCTTGAGCGAAGCCGTTCCAATAGCTTTGCAACTGCTGATTCTGGGCGGTATTTTTAACAAGCAGCTTCATATCTCCGATTTCATTTACATTATGGAAGGCATTTGTTAGCGCTGTTCCGAGAATCAGAATAAGCACGATTGGAAAAGCAAGCATAAAGAGCAGGGTTCGTTTATCCCGCAAGCTCTTCTTGATTTCGAATAACGTAATGTTTAGTACGTTCACGTTCCTCGTCCTCCTTAGTCGCGCAGCTTCCGGCCGGTTAAGGTCAGGAACACCGTCTCCAGATTAGGCGCTTGCTCTTCGACCGAGCTGATCTCGACTTGATCGCGAATCAACTGTTGGATAACCCAATTGAGATTGTTGATTTCACCTCTCGACACGATCTTGACCATCTGTTCTTCTAACTGAACGGAATTGACGCCGGTGATTCCCTTCAGTGCATCCAGATCAAGACGCTCAGCGTTCTTCACGCCGATCCAAGTCTCCTTCGTATCGGTAATAATCGACTTGAGCTGATCCTTCGTGCCCTCCGCGATGATCTTGCCGTGGTCGACGATTGCGATTCGGGTGCAGATCTCTTCGACCTCTTCCATATAGTGACTCGTATAGATGACCGAGCAGCCCATCTGATTCAGCTTCTTGACTGAGTTCAGAATGTAGTTGCGTGACTGTGGATCGATACCTACAGTCGGTTCGTCCATGATTAACAGCTTCGGGTGGTGGGCGATGGCGCAGGCGATGTTGAGGCGCCGTTTCATGCCGCCGGAGAAACTCTTCGGCAGAGCTTTGTGCTTGTCGCCGAGACCAACGAACTCCAGCGCCTCCTCCGTGCGTTCCTTCAGCAGCGAGCCGCGGATACCGTACAATCCCGCGAAGAATCTCACATTCTCGTAGGCGGTCATCTCTTCGTAGATCGCGAGATCCTGCGGCACAATACCGATGTTTATCTTGGCGAATTTGTTCTCCTTCACGATGTCTCTGCCTAGAACCTGGATTTCCCCCTTCGTAATCCGCAGCAGCGAGGAGATCATGTTGATCGTCGTGCTTTTGCCCGCGCCATTCGCTCCGAGGAAACCGAAGATCTCTCCTTCGCTAATGCTAAGATTCATGTTGTCGACGGCAATGAAGTCGCCGAATTTTTTGGTCAAGTTGCGGATTTCTAATACGTTCATCCGTATCACTCCGTTTTCGTTAATGTTTATAGCTTTATTCTAATAAAAAAGGATGACCTCATGTCAGTGCATAAGTTCACCCTTTGCATATGAGAAATTTCATGTTCGAAGCATGAGTTCTTTCATCCGCCCTTCTGAAGGGGCAGAAGAGTGGTCACGCGGAAGCCCTTGGTACCATCGACGATGACGGTGCCTCCCGCGGATGCGGCTCTCTCCTCCATGCCGACGATACCCAGCCCTTTGACGATTTTGTCCACACCTCTGCCGTTATCGGCGACGACGGACTGAATCATGCGGTTCAGTACACGAATCTCGAACTCGATGGCGGTCGCCCCTCCGTACTTCAGCGAATTGGTGACCGCCTCCTTCGCGTTCTCATGGATGATCTTCCACTGAAGAGGCGTGATCATATCCAGATCTCCGGCATGCGTGACGGTCGAGTTCACCGAGTGATTGGCGGACAACTCGTCCGCGAACAGCCGAAGCCGGTGGATGCCAAGCTCCTCCGACCGGGGCTTCATATCTTTAAGAGTAAGGCGGATCTGCTCCAGCCCTTCCCTGGAGATCGCGATCGCGTTGCCGAGAAGCTCGGAGGCTTTATCCGGATTCGCGCCCAGCAGACGCCTGGACGCTTCCATCTGGATCAGCGCCCCGGCCATCGCGTGGCCGACTTCGTCGTGAATTTGCTGCGACAGCCGATTACGCTCCTCCAGCTTGATTGTGTACTTGGATTGGCGAATATACTCCTCGTTCATGCTAAGAGATTGCTTCAGACGCTGTAAATCGAGGCGTAACGCCTCCTTCTCCTCGCCGATCTTCTCGAGTTTCTCCGTATAAACCCGCATGCCATAGTAGAGAAGAAAGCTTAAAGAGGTTGCGAGAAGATAGACCAGAATCTCATCGTCCGGAATGAGGAACAGCGGCACAAGTCCAAGCAGCAGGGCGAAGCGGCTCCTTCCTCCCAACAGCAGCACAGTCTCGTAGAGATTGACGGATAGCAGAAGGATGAAAATCGTATTCAGACGAAAGGCGAACAGAGCGACCAGTATGGCCGAAGCGACCGATCCCAGCAACTGAAACCGTTTTTGCTTTCTCAGAATCGGAATGGATATGTTCACGCATAAATAGGACAAGTAGGCGAGTATCTCCCAGGGAGATACTCCGCGCACGACCGAATAAGAGAGAAAGATGACGTAGAAAAGCAATACAGCCTTATTGCCAATGATCCAAAATTCCATGTTGCGACTCCCTAATCTTCTGAATGCTTGACTTCACCTGTCAAGTAATAGATCGCGATCTGCGTCCTGTGTTCAAGTCCCGTCTTGTTCAGGATCGACGTGATATAATTGGCAGTCGTGCCTTCGGAGATGAACAACTTCTTCGAGATTTCCCTGTTAGAGAGCCCTTTAGCGATCTGCGCCATGATTTCGAGTTCCCGTTCTGTGAACAGGCTGCGGTCAATTCGATCCGAACCGGAGGACGAAGCGGGAGCGGATTGAACCGGATCAGAAGCGGCGAGATGACCGTTATGCTGCTCGCGACCGGTCTGAGGTTGCAATTGCGTACTATTCATCAGATTGGATTTGATTGTATTCAGGACGACGTCTTGGAGAACATGATGGTCGTTATATACGCTCTTTATGGCATCCCGGATTCTCTCAGGGTCGTTGTTCTTGAGGAGGTACCCTCTGGCGCCCGACCGCACCGCCTCAAGAATGTATTCGTCGTCGTCGAACGTGGTAAGGATCAGCGGCTTGGCCTTCGTCTGCTCTGTCAGGAGACGGGTTGCCTCTACGCCGTTCATGTTCGGCATTCGCACGTCGAGAAGGGCGACGTCCACTTCGTGCGAACGGCAATAATCAACCGCCTCCGCTCCATCGCTGACGGTGGCAACCACCTCGAACTCATCGAACGTGGTGAGGATGATCTTCATTCCTTCACGGATAAACGAATTATCGTCCGCGATCAGCACTTTTATTTTCAATTGTAGGGCCTCCTCATGAACTAGCTTGCGTATCGTATACATTAATACAAGAATATACCAATCGCGCTCGTCCGACAATCCGAGCAAGCGTTAGAGGATGAGCCCTTGCGACGGCTTGTATTAATAGAATAGGAGTCATCGGAGCTTTGAAAACCGAACGCAATAATAACAATTTAATTCAATGTTAGAGGAAAGAGGAGCAGAATAAAGAAGAAGTATTCGTTAAGGCTACCAAATATAAAGGATAAGGGGAGCTGATAATGGAGACAGTCATTATAAATCAAAGTAAAACGTTTACACTGTTCGGCGTTTCTAAACTTCATGATCAAAAAAAAGCGTATAGTGAAACGATTTTCGAATTGCTGGATCAGGTTTGGAAGGAAGTGAAAAACAAAGAACTCTCTCATACAGGAATAAATCATGTAGTTTATGATATTGATCACATTATATTTGCTGGGATCGAGCTGATCTCTCCGCCTAAAGGAGATTCATTATTGGTAATGAGGGATGTTATTTTTCAAAAATATGCGTATTGTAAGCACATCGGACCATATAGCGAATTAGACAAAACGTATAGGAGCATACAATCGACTGTTAACGCTCTTGGAGAACACCATGAGGCTCCGATATTGGAGATATACGGACATTGGAACGAGGATGAATCAAAGCTTGAAACGGAGATTCTCTATAATCTCAAGTAAGTTATTTTACATCCAATTTTAAAAACGTAATTATGAAGCACAAGGTTCCATTCCAACAAGTTAATTTATTTACAGATGTTCGAGTTAAGGGAAATAAATATAGAACTTTAGCTCAACAACAAAAACAGCTGCCGACAGCAATCGGTAGCTGTTTTTATTATTACGGGATCATTTTAGCCTGAAGGTTGTATTTAATCATCGCCCTGGTGGTTAATGAAATATTGTTGTTTCATCATGGCAATGTGTTGTTTCATCATGAACACGGCCTCATCCGGTTCTATAATCTTGGCATCATAACTAACTCCCCAAATCATGTCTACATAAAAAGCCAACTGCCGGACCGGGGACTTATCATTTTTATAATAGTTTTTAATAATTGGACAAAGAAATACCTTTAAAGTCTCGATTCAAGCTTTCACCTTAGCTTTCAGCGTCTACGGAGATAGGAATCTTGATGAAGTCTACTCCTACTGACCTCACACCATTATTCGGATCCGTATCGGAGCCTACAGCAACCGTAATGTTGAAGTTTTCCGATGGTAAGATTGTTTTTTGATCAGAAATCAAATCAATTATTATTGTTCCAGTTCCTCCTCCTGAGGGTTTACCTAAATAATCTACACCAATTACAACCTGATTCCTCCATTCCTTACCTAGGGACATATCTCCTTCAGAAGCATATGGCTGTAGAGATGTCTTTTGATTCTCAGGGTGACTGCTTAGAATATTGGAGATATACCATTTCTTTGGGATGTACACGGTTATTCCGCCGTAATCTTTTGGATCAATCTCATACGAAGCAACAATTCGCATCCGATCAGCCATTTGTTTTTCGCCCCACACAAAGATCGTTCCTGTTGCTGATGTATTTTGATTTGCAGTATGGGACTTGACGCTGAATTCCTTAGTAAGCACGATACCATCATTGACTACCGTGTAATCATTAAGCTTCTCTTGAAAAAAGATGTGTTGTACGATTAAGACAGTCACCACAACTAAAACAGCAGTAAAAGCAACGAAAATGTATTTAGCATACGTCTTCAGATTTTTCCCTCCAGTTAAAAATTTACATACTTACCAATTTCATTATATCTGAAATAAGTTTAATGAGAATAATAGCCAATATGACAATATGTCTGCTGGAATAAAGAACTCTACTAATGAGTAGGAAAGGATGTTTTATTAGTGAAGAAACCCGTGAGTTTGGATGAATTAGTTGGCGAGATTGAAATGGATTTAGAGGATACGTTTACTTATATAGATGTTACAACAGGTGAAGTGATTACATTAACTGGAGAAGAAATGCGAGCTGCTGAAGATGAACGGCCACTTGAAAATTTCCCCGAATGGCAAAGAGAGAACATTGAACAGGCAATTTGCATACTCGAGGATGAACAAGGCAAATATGCTGATTTCACGTTGAAAAACGACTACAACGAATATGAGATCATAGAAGAGTTTATAAACACCCTTGAAGATGAAAAGATTAAAGAAGCACTAAACGATGCAATTATTGGGAAAGGTGCATTTCGCAAATTTAAAGATAAAATTATAGAATTTGATATTGATAAGCAATGGTATACCTACAAGGAAAACAAGATAAAGGAATTGGTGATTGAGTGGTGTATCGAACATGATATTGAGTTCCAAAATTGAAATATACCAAAAATGAAAGCTGCCACCTTGGCAGCTTCGTTACTATTTGCTAGTATCCTGACTACAGCTTAATCGAGCGTGATTTTTGCTTACTGTTACTGTTCCGCAGCGCGTTATCAATAGAGGGCTTTGCTTGCCTACCTGCTAGTGTAGCATTGACCTCTCCGCCTAGAATGATAATATTGGAGCTGATGTACAGCCAGATCAATAGGATGATAATGCCGCCGATGCTTCCGTACGTTTTGGAATAGTTGCCAAAGTTGTTAATATAGAATTGGAACAGCAACGAGGATACAATCCAGCCAAAGGTCGCAAACATAGCACCTGGAATGGCTGTTTTAAAACGAATTTTGTGGTTGGGGACAATCCAGTAGAGCAGCGAGAAAACAACAATCATGAACGAAATGGGAAAGACGTATTTCAATGTACCCCAGATGAGTCCGAAGCCTACCGGGGAATCCAGCCAATTAAATAGAAATTCACCGATTACCTCTCCAAAAATAAGTAAACCAATCGCCAGCAAAATGGCAAGAGCTAACACAACCGTCGCCGCAAGCGAGATCGCTCTCACCTTCCAAAACGGGCGGTTTTCTTCGACATCATATGCTTTATTAACACCCTTAATGACGGCATTAACACCATTGGACGCTGACCAGAGTGTAGCGATCATACCGATCGATAACAGCGTACCTCTGCTGTTGTTGGTTACCTCCTGCAAAATATTTTGAATCGCTTCACCGGTTTGCTCCGGCAGCAGACGAATAAGCTCAGCGACGACACTGTCTCCAGACAACTGGACAAAACTCATCAAGCTCACAACAAAAATAAGAAACGGAAAAAATGACAAAATAAAATAATACGTAAGCTGCGCCCCTAGAGCAGGAACATCATCATCACGAAAACGGCAGTACAAATTTTTGGAAAATGGAATAATCTTTGAAACTCGGTTCATTGCCATCACTCCTCTTATAAGTAGGTAAACAAGAGAAGCCTAACTTTAAACAGGAGTTATCATCTAAAACTTGATTCGAAAATGTGCTGGAGTTTATTTATTCGGATATTGAAACTCAAGGTATAGACAACGTAAAATTACTAACAAATACGTTTAGTAATCGATGAGATGAAGAGGGGGAAAAGGAAATGAAGACGATCAAGTGCATGATGGAGCACCTGTACTGGGCGGACGGACGTATATTGGACGCGCTCGAGGAGAGTGGAACGAAGAACAAGGACCTTCTGAAGCTGGTTCGGCACGTCGCGGTCGCGGAACAAGTCTGGCTGTCCCGATTGCAAGGCAAGGGCAGTGCGCAATATTCGTTGTGGGAGGAAGCGGAAGACCTGATGGAGATCCGGACGATGTTCGAAGAAAACGCCAAGCAATATCGCGTTTATATCGAAGGACTGGAGGAATCCGAGTTGGACGAGATGATCGACTATGCGAACCAGAGCGGGGTTCCGTTCCAAACATCCGCCCGGGACATCCTGTTGCAGGTCCTCTTACATGGGCAATATCACCGGGGACAGATCAATCGGGCACTTCGGATCGAATCGGCACAACCAGTTCAAGTCGATTACATTACGTTCGCGAGGCTCTAACAATAAGCCTTTTTGGAGGTGGAGGAGTAGCACTCGTCACTCAATCACCGTGATTCGGCTCGGAAAATTGGCCAGATTCGTGCTCACGATCTCGACTCTATGGTCAACTCGGAGAGCCTCGAGCACCTCTGGCACGTTTATTTTGAAACGCTTTAGCTTACCGTCATCCCGCAGCACGTTAATGATACTGGCCTCCTTGTTTATGATGCGGCCCTGAATCGTTCGCCGCGCCTTCGTCAGCAGGTCGATTAGCATCACGACAAGGAGCCCCAGAAACACTAGACTAACGAGGAAATATGTAAAGCCAATAAATGCCGGTACCAGTTGATGGTCCGTATTGAATAAACGCACCACTGAGAACGCTAGCTGCAGTGTGCAGATTATTATGAAGGTCACAATGGTTTTGTGCGGTTTTAGTTGCATTGCTGTTCACTCCTGTCCGTTACTTCTACTTTCAAATCCCTTACTCCACCGACTTCCGCATCAAAAATAAAAGATTGAGCCGCTGCCGTCATTATAACGCGGAAAATCCTCATTAGGAATAAGCTTGAAACAAAAAAACAACCCATTTCGTCTGATAAAATTGGAGGGGTGGGAATGAGAATAGCAAAGTTTTTATTATGTTTGACTTTACTTTGTCTAATGTTAGTCACTGCTTGTACGAATTCGAAACCCACAAAAGATATGGGGGAACTGTACAGCTTAGCATTAGATGCGTACATGCCAATTGACGAAGGTCTAAATGGAAATATGAAATATATTGCAATTGACATGAGTACCTTTAAAGACCTTGATGATACAGACAAGAAACAAATCTTAATGTATTTTAATAAATACAATGTTGAAGTAATAGAAGCGACATATGACCAACTAAAGTCCGAGGGGCTATATAACCCTCAGACGATGGTTCTTGACGGTGTTTTGCTGCGAGTCGAAAAGACAGAGATTAAAAACAAGAAGTTTGTTGTTGAAGGCTCTAAAAATAGAGCTGGTGATGGAGCAATAGGAACAAAAGTTATTGTTGAATACAAAAACGGTAAATGGCAAGTAACAAAAGCGGATGGTACTTGGGAAAGTTGAATGACAGGGGGACTTTCTTGCTCAGCCCTTATGTGAAAGCAAGCTTTAAGAAGATTTTCGAACAAGAAACCAAAGGCTGGGGTAAGCGTCTCATTGAACAGACTATTTGGCTAATACAATGGCAACTGTCAAAAACCGCCCAATATTTTGGACGGTTTTTGTTCTTGTTAAATCAATCTCTGGTCGATACGCCGAGGATTAAAACATAGGCAGGAGGTATTTTGCGATGAAATACAGCACCCCGAAAGTAATGATCACATAAGCAAAGTATTTGATAAATGTGGATGCCACACGGCTCGGATCGTGCCTTTTCTCGATATGACGTTCTTCGTAATCGTGCTGTTGAACGGACATTCGGATCACCGTCCTCAATTTTTTTTACCTCACTTCACTTCTACTCTTCTTGTACCCGGAGCGGCTTTAAATAAAACAGCAGCAGCCAATTTTTAAGTCCATGGCTGCTGCTGTTTCGTTATTAAGGTTAGTGACCCTTGTATTTCAAATTTTTCGCAACAAGCCGCTCCATACAGCGGCGATCAAACTCCCGGCCCCCACCCCAACAAACAAAGCCGCCTTTGAGGGCGGTTTTGTCGCTTTGATTATGGAATAGATATTGCCCTGCTAGGAGCAGGGGTATGCCTCTGAGGAGCGAAGCGTCCGCCTTTGTCTGCGGGAAATATCCACTTTAGTGGATTTGTTCAGATTTCCTGCAGACAACCGCGGCCGAAGGGGCATACCCCTCTCCCCTGTATAGGGCATATCTTTTCTTTAATCACAACAAATCCACCCTCAGGACAGCTTTGTTTAATCCCAAACTATAAAGTATAAGATCCACTCATGGTTTTCAATTCCCCTCAAATCTACAATAAAACTATCACAAGAGAGAAGGGAAAACGCTATGAAAAATGGAGTCATTCGGGAATTGTTTAAAAATCGCACCTTGCTGCTTATGTTCCTCCCAGTAGCGGTACTCCTATTTCTATTCAACTACTTGCCGCTGGCCGGACTTGTAATCGCCTTCAAAGATTTCGATTTTACCAAGGGGATATTCGGCAGTAATTGGATGAATCCGCTATTTAATAACTTTGACTATTTGTTCTCCTCGGACACGGCGTTCCGGGCAGTGAGAAACACGATCCTGCTGAATGCGTTGTTCATCATCGTTGGCCTGATTTTCGAAGTTGGGTTCGCCTTGTTGCTCAACGAGATTAGGAACAAATATTTCAAACGAGTATCACAGTCCTTAACGTTCCTCCCGTTCTTTATTTCCTGGATTGTCGTTGGCGTATTCGCCTACAATCTGCTCGACTTCGAGAGTGGTGCGGTCAACCACTTCCTTACAACCATCGGCTTCCAGCCGATCGACTTCTATAGTGAAGCGGGACTCTGGCCAATCATTCTTACCATCGCAGTCAGATGGAAGGTGACGGGATACGGCACCATCATTTATCTGGCGGCGCTGACGTCCATCGATAATTCCTATTATGAAGCGGCTTCGATTGATGGAGCCACAAGATGGCAGCAAATCCGCTATATCAGCATTCCGATGCTGAGACCAACGATCATTATACTAACCCTACTGGCTGTGGGAAGAATTATGAATGCGGATTTCGGCATGTTTTACGCGATGGTTGGCGACGCTTCGCTGCTCTTCCCAACAACAGATGTAATCGACACCTTTGTCTACCGCAGCTTGCGTAAATCCGGCGACATCGGAATGGCTTCCGCGGCAGGCTTCCTGCAGTCGATGATTGCCTTCGTTCTGGTTATTGTCAGCAACTACGCAGCTCGCAAAATCGATAAAGATTCGGCTATCTTCTAGAACGGAGGAAACATAATATGCCTGTCAAAAAACTCTCAATCTCGCAGTCTCTCATCATTCTCTTCATTTCCTTGTTCAGCTTGTCCTGTTTATTCCCATTCATCATGGTTATATCAGGCTCGCTAAGCACAGAAAAGGACATTATGGATTACGGCTATACACTCTGGCCGCATCATATAACGTTTGACTCTTATCGGATTCTGTTTCTTGGCTCCAACCGGATCATTGATGCATACGGCATCAGTATTCTTGTAACGACAGCAGGGACGGTCCTGTCTGTGCTCGTCACCAGCATGGGGGCGTATGTAATGGCAAGACGCTCCTTCAAGTACCGTAATATTTTATCGGTCTACGTTATTATTACGATGCTGTTCAACGGCGGTCTGGTGCCATGGTATATCATCTGCGTTCATTATCTCGATCTGAAAGACTCGCTATGGGCACTGATTTTACCGATGCTCGCTAATGCGTTCAATATGTTCCTCATTCGTAACTTCATGCATTCGATTCCCGAGGAAATTAATGAGTCGGCGAAAATGGACGGAGCGGGAGAATTCAAAATTTTTTACCGCCTTGTGATGCCGCTCTCGCTGCCAGTGCTCGCAACCGTTGGTTTGTTCGTCGCATTAAGCTACTGGAATGATTGGTTCCTTGGCCTGATGTTCGTCGACAAGCAAGAGCTCCAGCCGCTGCAGCTCTTACTGCGGACGCTCGTCTCCAACGTCGATTTCCTGAAGAGTTCAAGCAACGCTTCTGCGATGCAGCGCATATCGGCGCAAATTCCGTCAGAATCGATCAAGATGGCACTTACTGTCGTCACGATCGGCCCAATTGTTTTCCTATATCCATTCTTGCAGCGTTATTTCGTCAAGGGTCTTATGGTAGGTGCGGTAAAGGGATGACTATATCGGCTAACGCCGTGTAGTATATAAATGACAAGCATAAGGGAGAGGTCAGGATGAAAAAGAAGATCCGCATTATGTCGTTAGCCCTCGCAGCTACGATGTCACTGAGCGTTATGCTCTCGGCATGCAGCTCCAATAATGGCAATGGCAACACGCCAAGCAACAGCGGTGGCAGCAACACTCCTAAGGAAAGCTCGCAGACAGAAGGAACAGAGCCGTCTAAAGAGCCGGAAAAAGAGGTAACCCTGAAGTTCTACTTCGGTGGTGACAAGAAAGCGGCTACGGACGAAGTATGGTCCAAGGTCAGCGATTATGTGAAAGAAAAAGGACTCAATATTAAATTCGATATTAACTTTATTCCGTTTGGCGATTTCAAAGATAAAATGCTCGTAATGGCTGCTTCCGGCGATAAGTGGGATATGAACTTTGACGGCGACTGGCTGTCGTATAAACAGATGGCTGCCAAAGGCTCGTATATGACGTTAAACGATCTGCTGCCTGAATATGCACCTAACCTGTATAAGAAATATGAGGAGCAAGGTACACTTGGCGCTGCAACGGTAAATGGCAACATTGTTGGCCTGCCGTGGACAATGAAGATGAATGAGCGTAAATTCATCGCTTGGCGCTCTGATCTGACAGAGAAAGCAGGACTGGATATTCCAGAAGGCTCTGTAAAAACGATTGAAGATATGGACAAATTGCTTCGTCAGATGAAAGAAGCTTACCCGAACGAAAGAATTTCTCGTACGACTCCGCTTTCGATCTACATGATTCGTGATGAGTGGGTAGACTTGAACTTCCATGGTCTTGGCTTCTACTTGAGCGATCCAGCTGTAAAAGTACAGCCAGTTGAGCAGCAGCCGTTCTACCTGGAAGCTTCTAAGCTTGCGAAAGTATGGTATGACGATAACCTCATCAACCGTGATGCGATGATCGACAAGACCGATGAAGCAGCTGAGTGGAGAAACGGTAAGAAGCTTGTTACGGTTACTTCTCATGAATGGGTAGAAGCAAACCCTGGCTTCGCCGATCCGACATACAAACTGGTCGCTTCTGAATTCTACCCTGACAAACGTTTCATTAACCGTACCGCACTTGCTAACGTGGTAGCCATTAACCGCAACTCGAAGAATGCTGATCGTGTTCTGCGCTTCCTCGATATGATGGAGACGGACAAAACCTTGTATGACCTTGTACAATACGGTATTGAAGGCAAAACGTATGTCCTGAACGGTGATACAGCGGAATATCCGGATGGCATGGAAACAACAACAAGTAACTACATGGAGTGGGGCGGCCAATGGGCGTTCTGGAAGCCGCAATTCATGCGTCCAACGATGACTTACGGAGCTGACTTCTGGGTGAATGAAGCGAAGTTCGCAAGTGAGCCTAATAATGTCAACTCGCCAATCGACGGTCTCTTCCTTGCTGAAGATACAATGAAGAACGAAGTGGCCAAACGTGATGCAGCAAGTGACGAGCTCAGCAGACCAATTGAGTTTGGTGTTGTGAAAGACGTAGAGAAATCGGTTAATGATTACATCGCAGCACAAAAGAAAAACGGTCTCGATACCATTATCACAGAGACTCAAAAACAAATTGATGCATTCCTTGCTAACAAGAAGTAATAACAACTAACATACTGCACAGACACATGAAGAGAAGCCGACCTGATGACACCTATAGGGGCTTCTCTTTTTTCATGACTATGTAAGCGGATACAGACCAAATACATCTGCAAAAATGGAGGTTTGATTGTGATAACGAACCAAAATTGGACAAAAGTACGTGCTCAAATGGCGAGACTACTCGTTATGCTGATGATTTTCTCTTCTGTTGGTTTCATTGGTTTGCCTAGTGTTCATGCGGCGGATGAAGCTGCTGATGATGTGAGTATTACCCTTGGGGAAACCCCGGTTGAGAATGGTCTATCCGGCAGAGCGGGCGATAATGGAGATGGACTTCTGACGGGGACGGAAGCGGATATCCCTTATTGGCAGACGAACAAGGCGGAAGGTACCACTTACTTCTATATGAACGTCAGCGATGATTATTTATTCGACAGCTCTGATTATAACGTTGATGTGACCCTTCGCTATTATGATGCGGGAAGCGGAAGTTTCCTGCTCCAATATGATGCGCAGTCGGCTGCCTTTAAGGATAGCGCCAAGTTTACTTATGGCGACACGAAGACGTGGAAGGACTATACCTTTAATCTGACGGATGCGAAGTTCGCCAACCGCACGAACGACACCGACTTTCGGATTGCGATTGAAGGTGGAGGTATTAACAGTGAGCTAAATCCGGATTTGAAGCTGGCAAGTGTTACCGTCAAGAAGACGCCTAAGCAACCGACGGTTCCTGAAGAGCCGGAAACATCGGATCCAGGAATCATTTTGGGTGAGACACCGGTATCTAATGGCATTACGGCAAAACCTGGCGATGGGGCAGCAGAGCATTTGCTGACAGGCGAAATCGCGGGAAAAACGTATTGGCAAACGAATCAAACGATTAGCCCAACGGTTCATGGCGATAATATTCTCTATTTTTACTTTAATGTAGATGATGCTTACTTGTATGACAATTCAGACCAGGATGTTTTTGTAACGGTCGAATATTATGACAGCGGCAGCGGCAGCATGAAGCTGCAGTACGACTCGCAATCTGCAGCGTTCAAGGATGCACCAGAGTTTACTTATACTAATACGAATACATGGAAAAAACATACCTTCAAGCTTGGCGATGCCAAGTTCGCTAACCGTGCAAACGAAGGAGATTTCCGCCTTCAAGTATCCGGGCCGGGAGCGCTTGGAAGCAGTCCCGATCTGCATATTGCATCGGTTACGGTGAAGAAGCAGCAACAGCTGAACTTTGATACAGCGACCAAAGTCTACGACACGGTCTATCCAACGGATGACGTTGTCATTGCCGATATGAGCGTGGAGGATTTTGGCGCAGTTGGCGACGGTATAACAGATGACACGAAAGCATTCGAGGATGCGCTGGCGGCAGCTGGCAACAAGGCGGGCGGAGTTGTTTTTGCGCCTGCTGGCACCTATAAGCTGACTAGACATCTGATCGTACCAACTGGCGTTACGCTGCGTGGTGACTGGAACAGTCCGGAGGCTTCAGGAGGCGAGGTTGAAGGAACGATCCTTGCTGTATATGCAGACAAAGGAAGTGATAATGGCCCAAGCTTCCTGCAGCTGGCACCGGTGAGCGGCGTGACGAACTTGTCCGTCTGGTATCCGGAGCAGTCGGTTAGCTCGCCAGTTGCTTATCCGTGGACATTCGAGCAGTTGTCGGGCGACAGCATGACGATCAAGAATGTGACGCTTGTCAATTCCTATAACGGGATCAAGATTGGTCCATCCTGGAATGAGCTTCACTATGTCCGTAATTTGTATGGTACAGCACTTAAAACAGGGATCTTCCTCGACTACACGACGGATATCGGAAGATTGGAGCATGTAAGACTGTCGTCTTCGTATTGGGCTGACTCGGGTCTTGCAGGTTCACCTCAAGAAGCAGATTTGAAGTCGTATATGACGACCAATTCGGAAGGTATTGTGATGGGCCGGTCGGATTGGGAGTATATGTCGGACATTCATATTGCCGATTTCAAGACGGGGATGCGTATTACAACAAGAACAGGCAGCCTGGAGACGGCAAATGCTCAGCTCTACAAAATTAATATTGAAGACTGTAATGTGGCTTTGAAAATCGAAGGCGTTAACGATTTTGGCCTGCTTGTCTCGGACAGCAGCTTCAAAGCAAATGTCGGCACCGAGCCTACAGCGGTATATGCTACAGAAGGCTTCCATTCGATTGCGCAGTTCAATACGGTGACGTTTGGCGGCAATCCACATCATGCTGTTGTGAATGAAGGCAGCGGGGTATTGTCCTTCGAGAACAGTACGTTTGAGAATTGGGATGCTCAAGGCGGCGGTTATGCTATTGAAGCAAAGGGAGGCTCACTCCTGTTAGGTCAGTCGAGCTTCGCTAAGGCTTCGAACCACGTGAAGCTGGAAGGCAGCGTTACTACTGTTAATTCAATCAATTCCGGGCTTAACGGCAGCTTGGCTGTTATGGATGAGAGCGAAGCAGCGGAGGTTAGTGTCCGTCAAGGTGCTCAGTATACACTTGAGCAGCTGCCTGAAGTAGCAGCACTTGATCTGGCAAATAGGCCAAAACCATCAAGTAACAGCCTGTTTGATATTACGGCAGCACCTTATGAGGCTGACAGCACTGGTGAATCAGATGTATCGGCAATTATCCAGCAGGCGCTTGATGATGCTGATGCAGCAGGAGGCGGTACGGTTTATTTACCGGCTGGTATATACCGTGCTAATGATCCATTAAACGTTCCAAGCGGTGTTGAGCTGCGTGGTTCATGGGATGTTCCGCATCATACGATTGGCGGCGGTACTGTTTTATTCACAAATCATGGTGAGAACGATCCGGATGGTGTTCCATTCCTGTCACTTGAGCAGGATGCCGGCTTAAGAGGCTTGTCGGTCTATTACGATGAGCAAAGCTGGACGAATGTGAAGCCTTATGCCTGGACGGTGCGGGGTCAAGGAACAGGAGTATATCTAATTGATACAACGCTAATCAACCCGTACAAAGGCGTGGACTTTGGTTCCCATGATACAAGTGGGCACTATATCGATTACGTTGCGGGTTCACCACTTATGGAAGGTATTTTCCTTGGCGGCGGTTCTGAAGACGGATTAATGCGTAACGTACAGTTCAACCCGCATTATTACGGGCGTAACAATTTCCCTAACCATCCTTCTACGGATCAGGATTTTGATGCGGTATGGAGCTACCAGAAGGAAAATCTGGATGCATTCCGGATTGGTGATGTGAAAGGCGAAACGATCTTTAATACATTTGTGTATGGTTCGAAATACGGTATTCATTTTGAGGAGCAGAATGGCGTTGGCCCTGAAGCCATTGTGATCGGCCATGGTACAGACGGCAGTAAGAAGGGCGCCGTTCTGGATGCTGCTGGCGAAGCGGGCCTTACGCTGATTAACACTGAGCTTGTCTCAATGAGTTCCTCCGACAAAGTGTATGTTGTAGTTGGAGAAGATTTTGACTCCAAGGCTGTCTTCTTTAACTCTTCGATGTGGGGAGATACAACTCGTTCCTTTGATATTTTCGGAGGAGACGTTCGTATCCAGCAAAGTAACTTTACGAGAGTAGGACAACGCGGCATCAATGCTGTTGGCGGCGATATTACGCTCTATGATTCCTACTTCCAGCAGCCAAATACGAATCATGTGTATGCTGGCCCAGACATTGAGAAGCTGGTTATCGCTAACAACCTGTTCAAAGGCGGCCTGCAGCTGGTAAATGAAGCAGGTACGAAAGTAACAGGAACGAATTTGGTTCCGGTATCGCTGGATCTGGTGAAGGGTGAGTTTGATGAAAGTCATCCGGCAAATGCGAATTTTGCGCTGAAGTTGACTAATATGACAGAATCGGCACCACTTGCTGGCAAGATTGAAGTCATTTCACCGGACAGCTACAAAGATCTATTCGTACCCGTTCGCTTCCAGAATATCGCGCTTGGAGAGAGTGTATTGATTAAGCTCCCTTATCTGTCGGGCGATACGCTGAAGTATAAAGTGACGCTGGATAATGGGTATTCCTATGTGACTCAGGTGAAAACGGCACAGTCGTTCGCGACCCGTCTCGATGAAGAGAGCGAGGTTCAGCCTGTCATTGATATTTCAAGTGCAGTTAATTACTCAAGCCTAGGCGGCAATTGGGGCGGCAAGGACGACCTGAGTGCACAATCAACTGTGCGTTGGGATGATGATAATTTGTACGTGACGGTTCGTGCCACGGATAATACGCATTACCAGACGTGGACAAACGGCGATATTTGGCAGGGCGACAGCTTGCAGCTTGGTATCGATTTATCGAGAAAAGATGGTTCTGCCAGCCAAAATGTTAACGAGCTTGGTTTTGCGCTGACGAATGGCGGTACGGTATCGAAATGGAGATGGCGTGCGCCTGCTGGCGTAGCAGCTGGAGCTTTTAACGCAGCGGATGCTGTTATTACAAGAGATGAAGCGACGCATGCGACGATCTATGAGATTACTCTTCCAATCTCTGCGCTTCATGGTGCGGGATATACCTTCTCACCGGAGGATCCGCTTGGTCTGACGATCCTTCTTAATGAACATGATGGCGCAGGCCGCGCTGGTTTTATCGAATATAACCAAGGGATTGGAACAAGCAAAGATGCAACACAATTTGGCGATCTGTATTTGCTTGGCTCCGATTATGGAAGCCTGCTCGCGCAATCGGCTGAAGCAGCGGTTGCTGCGGCTGAACAAGCGAAGGATGTTACAAGCATTGATGCGGCAGCGAACTTTGTCAGCTTGCTTCCGCAAGGAACAGTGAAGTCTGGACTAGCAGCGAGACTGACAGCAATTGGCGGGACAACAAATCCAGGGCCTGGTACAGGATCTGGCTCAGGCTCTGGTTCTGGTCAAGTTGATCAGCCGAAAGTAACAGTTAAGGCAGATGGAACGGTACAAGTGGAGGGCACTGCTGTTGTAGATGCAAGCTCAAAGAATGCGAAGCTTTCCTTAACGGCAACATTGCTTGATCAAGCGTTCTCCAAAGCAGCAGATCAAGACGGCAAGAAAAAGATTACGGTTGTGCTGTCTGCTGCTAGTGGAGCAACCGGTTATTCTTTGGAACTTCCGTCTGGTTATTTGACTCAGCAATCATCGAATCAGCAGATTGAGCTCGTAACACCATCTGGAACAATTCTACTATCTAGTGATATGCTGACGCCTGATGCGAGTAAGCTTGGCCAAACTGTCATCATCAGCATCGGAAATGCGGACAAAAGTGGTTGGAGTGAAGAACTGCAGAAGAAGATTGGAGATCGTCCAGTTGTTGATCTGACTGTACAATCTTCGGGTCACACCGTTGACTGGCATAACAGCCACTCACCGGTTACGGTATCACTTCCTTATGCCCCTTCGGTGACTGAGAAAGTGGATACAAATAAGCTGACCATCTGGTATATTGACGGAAGCGGCAAATCGTTCCCTGTACCAAACGCACGTTATGATGCAGCTGGCGGACAGATCGTATTCACTACAAAACATTTTAGCCAGTATGCGGTTGCATATGTGCAAAAATTGTTTGCAGATTTGAACGGATACGGATGGGCGAAAGAAGCGATTGAGGTGCTTGCGTCAAAAGGTATTATTAACGGTGTATCGGAAACGGCATTTAATCCGGGTGCATCTATCAAACGGGCGGACTTCGTGAAGCTGCTCGTAGATACACTTGGACTCACTTCGGATGCTCCAGGCAGCTTTGCAGATGTGCAGGCAAATCGTTATTATGCTGAAGCTGTTGGCATTGCGAAGTCTCTTGGTATTACTAATGGTGCCGGTGGTAATCGATTTAATCCGGAAGCACCAATCACGAGAGAAGAAGCGGCAACGTTTATCGAACGTGCTCTCGCAGCTGTGAAGGCCGGTCTACCGGTTGGCACAGAGGATGTGCTTGGGGCTTATAAGGATGCGAATCAAATATCGGCTTATGCGAAGGGAAGTATAAGCTCGCTGGTGAAGGCCGGACTCTTGCAGGGTCATGATGGAATGCTGGAGCCCAAAGGCCAATTAACACGAGCGGAAGCAGCGGTTCTATTCTACCGAATTTATAATCGTTAATAAGTGTGAAAGGAGCCAGATTCCATGCAGGAATCTGGCTCCTTTTTGGCGTATTATTAGCGTACTACACAAGCTTTTAGACAAATGAGAAAAACTCCTATCGGAGTACTTCGAAGATGAGCGACCGCGTTTAAGCGGAAGTTTTTATCGCCAATCGTAATGATTTTCTTTACGCTTTATCGCTTTAAAGAACTTAAACTTTCCGATGTGGTAAAAAAGACAAGTAAGCGCTTACTAGACTGCAGACACAGGCATGGCTATTAATGTTGGGAGGCTGTATGTGATGAGTACAATTCGGATTGGATTTATTGGCACGGGAGGTATTGCCGGCTGGCATGCGAAACAACTGCTGGAGCTCCCTGAGGTTCAAATTACGGCGCTTGCGGATACAAGCGAAAGCAATCGCCTTGCTTTTGTAGAGAAATTTGGTTTGCAGGATGCCAGGTTGTTTTCCGAATATGAGGATATGTTGGAAGAAGGGGAGCTTGACGCGGTTGTCATCTGTTCGCCGCATACGCTTCACTTCAGACAAGCCTATGATGTATTGGACCATAATCTGCATGTTCTGATTGAGAAACCGATGACCTGCTCATCGGAGGAAGCTGAGCAGCTGATTCAGAAGGCCAAGCAGACGGAGAAAGTGATGCAGGTATCGTACCAGCGGCATTTTCAGCCAGAGTTTTTGTACATCCGGGAAGCGATCCAAAGTGGAGTGATCGGGAAGGTTACTTCCGTAACGGCATCGCTTTTCCAAGAGTGGTACCAGCTTACAACCGATACTTGGCGGCAGATTCCATCGTTATCCGGAGGCGGGTTCCTAATGGATTCGGGAAGCCATATTATCGATGTGCTGCTATGGACAACCGGGCTGACTCCTGAGGACGTTCAATCGCGAATTAATAGCCATGGCGCACCAGTTGAGATTGATTCCTTTACTTCGATCAAGTTTGAGGAAGGTGCTATTGCTAGTTTGAACTTCGTTGGCTATGCACCTGGCTGGCATGAGACGTTTGCGTTCTGCGGGGAGGAAGGCGGGATCTTCTACGATAACGGTAAGATCACACTTCGTCGTATGGGCAAGGAAACCATCGTTCCAGAGCTGCCCGAACCCGTCACCAACCAAGATAAAAGCTTCATCGACGCCATCCTCGGCCGTCATGAAGTACTCGTCCCTGGAGAGTTCGCACTCAAAGTGGTGCGCCTCAGCGAAATGATCTATCAAGCAGCTGGCTACGAGCCGCTGAAGAGATAACAGAAAAGGGCTGGAGCAAAGGTCGTTAACAGACCTTTGCTCCAGCCTATTTTTCATGTTTGTCTGGACTCAGCCTCTGAGAGGCTGAAAACGGCCTAACAGCGAGGAAAACTGATGGACCCGAGTGCTGAAAGGCTTTCTAGCGCAACGATAAGCACGTAAACATAGCTGGAGCGAAAGAAGCCAATATTGCGACAGAAAGTTTAAAGATGTCTCATTTAGCATGCCTGTGAACAGGCTTAGAATGGTAGGAAGCACGACAAGAGGAGGGCAATAGGATGGCAAAAATTACAGGAATCAAATGTATTCGTACCCGCAAAAATGGGGCTTGGACCATCGTTAAAGTTATGACTGACCAGGATGGACTATATGGGCTTGGATCTGCATCGGATGTGTATAACCCCGAAGCGGTCGTGCAGATTATTGAGCAATTGCTTGCCCCTCTATTAATCGGCAAAGATGCCGCCAATATAGAGGATTTGTGGCAGACGATGTATATGAGTGGATATTGGAGAAACGGCGCTTTGCTTCATACGGCGATTGGCGGTATTGATATGGCGCTGTGGGATATAAAAGGAAAAGAAGCCGGCTTGCCGGTTTATCAGCTGCTTGGCGGTGCCTGCCGTGCAGCGATTCCATGCTATGGACATGCGGGCGGGAAGGATATTGGCGAGCTGAAGGAAGATGTACACAAGTTCATCGAAGAGGGGTACTCTGTGATCCGTGTTCAAATGGGCGGCTACGGAGGCGGTGGTTTTATCGATCGGGATAAGGCGAATCTTCCTCAGCAGGCATGGGGCAGCGGGCCGGTGTTTGATGAGCAGTCTTATTTGCATGCGATACCAAATATGTTCGAGCAGCTAAGGAATGAATTCGGGATGAACATTCAGTTTACCCATGATGTGCATGAGCATCTGTCACCGGTTAACGCCATACAGCTGGCCAAGCGGGTTGAGCCCTATAGTCTGTTCTTCCTTGAGGATGCGTTAGCACCAGAACAGATCGGATGGTATCGCCATTTGCGGCAGCAAAGTGCAACACCTCAAGCTGTCGGCGAGTTATTCGTAAATCCGCAGGAATGGACACAGCTGATCAAGGAGCAGTTGATTGATTTTATCCGCGTACGTGTCTCGAAGGCAGGAGGGATAAGTGCGTGTCGCAAAATTGCTGCGTTAGGAGAAGCGTTTGGCGTTCGGACTGCATGGCAGGAAGGCGGGGAAAATGACCCTGTCAACCAAGCGGCGGCAGTGCACCTCGATATGGCGATATGGAACTTTGGTATTCAGGAAGTGAACCATTTCCGGCCGGAGGAGCAGGATGTTTTTGCGGGGCACATTGAGCGGAAAGGCGGTTATTTGTATCCGTCACAAAAACCGGGACTTGGCATTGAACTAGATGAGCTGAAAGCGCAGCAGCTGCTTGGAGAAGGCTGGAGGCGATCGGTTTATTTTAATCCCTATCAGCTTGACCGCAAGGCAGATGGTACGTTGGTTCGCCCATAACAATATTGGACAATAGGAGTGTAATCACATGAAGACAATTGTAGTGACAGGCGGCAGCGGTAAGCTGGGCACGGCACTTATTAAGGAGCTCCTGCAAGAGGGTTATACGGTTACCTCGCTTGATACACAGCGTTCGAATGAATTAAAGTGCAGGCAGATCAAAGTGGATCTGAATGATTTCGGGCAAGTCGTATCTGCCCTTCACGGGGCTGACGCGGTTATCCATTTGGCAGCAATTCCAGCTCCACTAGGCCACACGTACCCGTATATTTTCGCTAATAATGTGGTGTCCAGCTATCATATTCTCGAAGCAGCATCGCTTCTTGGCATTCGTAAAGTAGTAGTTGGCTCCAGCGAGTCCTCCTATGGCTTTGCTTGGGCTCCAACACCTTTCTCGCCGGATTATCTGCCAGTCGATGAGGAGCATCCGCAGCAGCCGCAGGAGTGTTACGGGTTATCTAAGGTTGTAAATGAACTTACCGCTTCCATGTTCGATCGGCGCAATGGGATGCAGATTATCTCACTCCGTTTCTCCATGATTACAAAGCCGGAGGACTATAAGCATCTCTCCATCCGCAAACCAGAAGCTTTTAAAAATATTTTCTGGAGCTATATCGACATCCGGGATGCTGTCAGTGCATGCATTGCTTCGCTTAAGGTCGAGGATCGTGGGGCGATCTGCCTCAATATTACGAGCAGCGATACGCTTAGCGATCTCAGCACGGAGTTGCTCATTAAGCAATTCTACCCAGATGTAAAGGATTTGCGTGATGCTTTCCCGGAACGAACCGCTCTTGTGAGTAATATGGAGGCTCAACGGGTACTCGACTGGAAGCCACAGCATTCTTGGGCGGATACGATAAATTAAACATAAGCCAGGGCTTCTCAAGCAGAGGTCCTGGCTTCATTGTTATTATCTCTCATTTGTAAGGTTTTTCTAATTGGCGGATCCATTTATAATAGAATCATTAGCAACTTTCTCTTCGTACTTCATTGGATTGTGAGAGGAGTTTCGAGATGGAAAAAGTGTATAAAGATGCAAAAACGAGAGAAATCTCCTTCCCTCTTGGCGGAATTGGCAGCGGCAGCATCGGGCTTTCCGGCAATGGGAGGCTGATTGATTGGGAGATTTTTAATCGGCCAAATAAAAAGAGCTTTAATGGTTTTAGTCATTTTGCTATTAAAGCAGAGCAAGAAGGGCGTCTATTAGACGCCCGAATTCTGAATGGGGATTTGCAGGCACCATACATAGGAGAGCACATTCGGGGAGGCCCGTGGTACAGCGGATATGGCTTTGGACCAGAAAGCCAGACGATGGCTGGCATGCCGCATTTTAGAGAGACCGAGTTCAGGGGAGAATTTCCTTTGGCGGGAATGACGTTCGCAGACCCTTCGTTTCCCGGACGGGTGGAGCTGCTGGCCTTTAATCCCTTTATCCCTCTTAATGATCAGGATTCGAGTATTCCTGCTGCATTCTTCGAATGGGAGATCGAAAATAGCAGCGAGGAACCTATCACCTATACGATCGGTTTGTCGGTAGGGAACCCAATTCCTACGGAGAGGGTCATCCATCGATATCAAGAATTGGTGAGTGAGAAGGGCCACAAAATACATACGCTGGGACTTTCCTCCAAGCAATACGACGAGGATCATCCGCATTATGGCGATATATGTATCGCTACTGATGCGGCTGAAGTCAGTCATCAAGATTTCTGGTATCGCGGCGGATGGTGCGATGCGCTGGAGATGTATTGGCACGACTTTACGAAGCCCGGACCACTGAAGAATAGAATATATACCGAAGAAATGCCACCTAGCGAGAGGCATAAGGATACGGCTACACTTGCTGCACATTTCACCCTGAATCATGGCGAGAAGGGGAAGGTCAGATTTACGATCAGCTGGAGCTTCCCGAATATGATTAATTTTTGGAATCCGCAAGCGGTGGGCTCTAACAGCTGGAAACATTACTATGCTTCGTTATTCGAAAATGCTGAGGCAAGCGGAAAGTATGCGTTTGAGCACTGGGATCGCCTTCTTGAAGAAACATTAACCTTTAAAGAGGCACTGTTTTCTTCCACTATACCCGAGGTCGTTAAGGAAGCGGTGTCAGCCAATTTATCCGTGCTGAAGTCAGCAACCTGCTTGCGATTGACGGATGGCTCCTTCTATGGATTCGAGGGGGTGACTGAAGATACCGGTTCCTGTGAAGGCTCCTGTACACATGTGTGGAACTACGCCTATGCGCTGCCGTTTCTATTTCCAAAGCTGGAAAGAAGCATGCGTGATCTCGATTTTCGCTATAACAGCCGTCCAGATGGCCGTATGACATTTAGGCTCATGCTGCCCGTAGGCCGCGAACAACAGCACTATCATGCATGCGCGGATGGTCAATTCGGCGGCGTTATTAAAGCGTATCGGGATTGGAAAATATCCGGCGATACAGAGTGGTTAGTTTCGAATTGGCCTGCGATAAAGGGCTCCATTGAATATGCCTGGGCTGATACGAACGTCGATCAATGGGACCCTTTGAAAAAAGGGGTTTTGGAGGGGAGACAGCACCATACCCTCGACATGGAGCTTTATGGACCTAACTCCTGGTTGACTGGATTTTATCTCGCTGCACTGAAGGCAGGTTCCGAGATGGCTTCCTTCTTAGGAGAATTGGACACAGCCGAAACCTATCAAGGAATGTTTAATAAGGGAAAAGAATGGGTGGACCAGCATCTGTTTAACGGTTCGTATTATGCACAGCGCGTGGATTTGTCCGATCAAACGATCCTTACGCAATTCGGGAGCGACGCCGTACAAGGCTATTGGAATGAAGAGCTGGAGGAAATCAAATACCAGATTGCAGATGGCTGTGTGATCGATCAGGTTATTGCTCAGTGGCATGCCAATTTATGCGGATTGGGAGAGATTTTCGATAAAGCTCAAACCCGCACGGCACTGCAATCGTTATATCGGCATAATTTTAAATCAAGCATGAGAAATGAAGCTAACACCTGGCGTTTATATTCCCTAAATGATGAAGCAGGTCTCGTCATTTGTACATGGCCGGAGGGAACCAGCAAGCCTTCGATCCCGCTGACCTATAATTCGGAGACGATGACAGGCTTTGAATATCAAGCGGCTTCACACATGATTCAAGAGGGTCTTGTTGAGGAGGGTCTTTCCATTGTAGCAGCGATTCGAGATCGTTACGACGGGGAGAAACGTAATCCTTGGAATGAGATCGAATGCGGCAGCAACTATGCGCGGTCTATGGCGAGCTACTCGTTGCTCCATGCTTTTAGCGGATTTGAATTCGATATGGTCCAAGGGATGATCGGCTTTCAACCTATTCAAATGATGGAAGGAGAGTATCGGACCCTCTGGTCGCTTGACCAGGGCTGGGGCATATTTGAGATGTCAGCAGACAGCGTGAGCGTAAAGGTAATAGGCGGCAAGCTGAAACTGAAAATGCTTAAGCTAGCAGCGTCCGAAATAAACAAAATCAATCACATTCATATCGGCGATGAAGAGGTAGTCTTCAGTATCACTGGAAATACCGTATATTTTCAGACCGAAGTGACTCTGCAAGCGCAGCAGTCGGTCGTCCTGAATTTAGTTCGTTAATCGAGTAGAAGAGGTCGCCAAAAGAGTAATCGCTGGCAAAAGTAACAACTCGCATTTGCAATAAACTATGAAAGTATTAAAAAAATACCGAAGTAGGGGGCTATCCCTTCTCGTACTGCTTTCTTTTGCAAATTTTTGGTCAAGCGAAAGCCACTCTACCTAAAGGCAAACTTCGGCAACCCTAGAAGTAGGAATCTGCATATCCCGGTAGGTATAGTTGTCATCTTTTGATGTGTTTTTTATTGAACAGGTTAATGCAAGTGGAGCAATTCGAAAGATTCTGGAGAAGCGTTAAGCTTATGCTTACGAAGCAGCTTTCTTTCAGAAAGCTTTGAAGCGTTCGCTTTTGCTCGGGGATTCCTACCTTACCCAGTTGATTCAAAGGAATCCCCGAGCAATGGCGATCGGAAGAACTTTCGAATGCGTAGCTTGCTGTTTAACCCGAAAAATGGTATCCGTCTTTATCCTTTAATCGAACCAATCATAACCCCTTTAACAAAATGCCGCTGTACAAAAGGATACATGATCCAGACAGGCAGGCTGGAGACGATAATAATCGCATATTTGATGCTCTCGGCCAGCAGAATCTTATCTTCTAATCCGACAGTGCCGTCCGCAGCAGCAGATTGGCTGAACATCAATATTTCACGTAAAACAAGCTGAAGCGGGTAATGTGACTCGTCACGCATATAAATAAGCGCGTTAAAAAAGGAATTCCAATGAGCTACCGCATAGAACAAAATCATTACGGCCAATATCGGCTTCGACAACGGCAAAATAATATTCAGCAGCAGCCGCCAATTCGAGCAGCCATCTATATGGGCTGCCTCCTGAATCTCCCAAGGAATACTCGATTGAAAATAAGTTCTCATCACGATCAGATTATAGGTAGAGATCGCACCGGGAACGATAAGCGACCACATCGTATCGACCATCCCCAAATCTTTGACCAGCAGATAAGTTGGAATAAGGCCTCCGCTGAAAAACATCGTAAGCGTGATGAACAGCATCAATACTTTACGTCCGGGAAGATCGGGTCTCGACAGCGGATACGCCGCCAAGATGGTCATGATGATATTAATAACGGTGCCAACTACCGTATACACGATCGTATTCCGATATCCGAGCCACACTTCCTTGTTACGAAAAATTTCCCTATAAGCCTCAGCCGTAACGCTCTTTGGCAGAAGCCATACTTCGCCGCCGAGTACCTTCGCCGGATCACTGAATGAAGCGCTGACCACAAACAGCAGAGGATAAAGCACAATGCCGATAATAATTGCGGCTAATGCACAGATGACTACGTTAAATAACCGCTCCCCCCTTACCATAAGCTCGTCTCCGACAGCTTGCGAGCGAAACGATTAACTACCAGCAGCAGCACCAGATTAATGACCGAATTAAATAGTCCAATCGCGGCCGTATAGCTGTACTCCCCTTTGAGAATACCCGTCGTATAGACAAAGGTGGAGATGACATCGCTTTTTTCAATATTTAAGCTGTTTTGCATGAGCAGCACCTTCTCAAAGCCAATATTCATGAAATGGCCGATATCAAGAATAAGCAAAATCACAATGACCGGAACGATGCCAGGCAAGGAAATATGCCAAATGCGCCGCAGCCGGGAAGCACCGTCCATCTTCGCCGCCTCATACAGCTGAGGGTTGATGCCGATCAGGGCTGCAATATACATGATGGATTGCCAGCCCATGTTCTGCCAAATATTCGAGCTGATAAAGATGGGTTTGAACCATGAGGCTTCCTCAAGAAATCGGATTGGCGTGCCTCCAAAAGCCTCGATCAGCCCATTGACGGGACCACTCTTGGGAGACAGCAGCAATTGCAGCATGCCGACAATAACAACAACCGAAATAAAATGAGGAAGGTACGTAATATTTTGCAGCCATTTGCTGAAGCCTTTGCTTGGCAGCTCTTGAATGATGAGTGCCAGTAATATCGGAATCGGAAAGGCAATAAGCAGCGAAAATAGATTAATAGAAACGGTATTCCACAGCAGTCTCCAGAAATAATACGAATCAAAAAACCGCGTAAAATGCTCAAAACCTACCCAATCGCTGCCCGCAATTCCCTTTGCCGGGTTGAAGTCTTTAAAGGCGATTTGGAGCCCATATAATGGTCCATATTGAAAAATGAGATACCAGACGATAGGCAGAAGAAGCATCAAGTAAAGGTCATATCGTCTGGCAATCTGTTTAAACAGCCGGGAGCCGCGTATGACACGGCTGCGGGAAGAAACGATGGTTGGATTTTTAGTCTGCGCCGTATTCATAAGCGCCCTCCTCGGTCATTACTTAATTTTATCAAAAGCATCTTGGTACAGCTTCTCGAGTTCGTCGATTTTCAGCTTCTTCAAAGTAGCCTGGAAATCATCCCATTTATCAAAGCTGAGTGCACCAGTAATGAATTTGGAACTTTGCTCTTCGTAATACTTATCGATGTCGTTACGAAGTACATCCACTTTCTTAGCCGTTTCCTCGTCAAACATCGGAGATGCGTAGCGGACCTTTGGCATGTAAGGATCGAGCTTCGTTTGAGCCTCTTGTACTTGAGGCGGATTAATAAAGGAAGCTACCTTTTCACTAATTAAGTGAGGAGCTCCACCACCGGCATAAGGTGTAATTTTCCCCTGATTTCCTGTGTTCAAAAATTTCTCCGTATAATACGGAACGCCGTCCTTCAGTTCGTAATGTTCTCCTTCTCTTCCGAATCGGAGCAGAGTGGAACCTTCTTCTCCATAGAAGTAATCAATCCAGCGAATGGTAGCTTCCGGATACTTGTTGACCGATGTGATGGCAAATGATCCGAGATCCCGTGGAACAGACGCGCCTTGACTTTGCAGACGATCGCCATGTGGACCTTCAAGTGGAGCAATTCCTGTATATTGGTCCTGGATAGGCAGGAATGAATTATTCGTTTGATCAAAGAAGAATCCAAGGTTTCCAGACCCTTGCTTCGCAAGGTATTGTGCTTCCGTCTGCGAGAATACTTCAGGATCAAGCAGCTTCTCACTGTAAAGCTTGTTCAAATATTGGAGCAGTTCCTTGTTGCGATCATTGCCCATCCAGATGTCTACTTTGTCATTATCCAGATTAATGTTATAGCCCAGCTGAGAATCGAGGCCAAAGGAACCGCTCATCATAGGGAGAATAGGGAGCCCTAGACCAACGCCGCTGCTTGCGCGTGCAGTCATCGGAATTTCATCCTGCTTGCCATTGCCGTTTGGATCCTGATCTCGGAAGGCAACCAGCACTTTATACAGCTCTTCTGTTGTTTGCGGTTCTTGTAAATTCAGCTTTTTCAGCCATGCTTGATTAATCCATTTCTTGTCCGTCCGCGCAGCACTTAAGGTAACCACGGTTGGGAGTGCATAGATATGGCCTTCCGGCGTGGTAATAGCTGGTGCAATTTCAGGGTATTGCTCCATCAGCTTTTTGAAGTTTGGTGCATATTTGTCAATAAGGTTCTCGAGCGGGATTAATTGACCAGCCGATCCGTAACGGATCGTTTCGAGAGAGGTAAGAGCCGAGCGGAACAAGGCATCCGGAAGCTCGTTAGCTGCGAACAGCAAATTCTTTTTCTCCTGGAAGCCATCCGTAGGTACTTCGGTGAAATCTACCTGGATGTTGCTGAGTTTGGAGTAATCCTGAAACACAGGCATGTCTTTGAAAGGACCATTTACAGGAGCGATACGCGAAAACATCTTCAGCTTGATAGGTTCTTGTACAATCGGAAAACCACTTGCACTAACGGCATTCGTGGATGCCTCGTCAGCCTTGTTATTCGTATTCGTGTTACTACTGTCCTTACTAGAGCTGCATCCTGCAAGTGTCAGACTAAGTGCGATCATCGCGGACACTGTTAGTTTACTTCGATGGTTATTCATCATTACAACATTCTCCTTTAAAACAAAGTATTCAAAGCCATATAGTTGGTTTTATGGGCTGGATTTAGCATAAATTAAGCGGCAGCAAATAGAAATGACATTTCGTTGTCATCGATTTAACATTTTGTTAGGGGTGCTGCGGTAATGGGAAGGTGACATCCCATAGTAGGTGCAGAAAGCTCGGGAGAAGGTATACAGGTCCGAATATCCTAGCGACAGTGAAATTTCCGTAATGGATAACGTCCGGTTATGCAGCATTTCCTCAGCGCGCTCCATACGGAGCTTAATTAAATACTCGCGAGGACTCATTCCAAAGCTATGTTTAAATCTGCTGGACAGATGAGATCGGTGCATGCCGGTCAATTGAGCGATGTCGGTGACGGTGATGCCCTCAGCATAATGTGTCTCCATATATTGCAGGCAAGCTTTTAACCAATCCTTATCTTCCAGAACTTCTGGAAGCGGGCGCGACAGTAATTCAAACAACTGGTAAAGTTTCATCTGCAGCTGCAAATCTCCATCCTTATGCGGTGTTTTCATCCGTTCCATACAAGCCCTTAATTGATTGGTGAGCTCGGTCGTGAGCCGGTTACGCAAATACGGTCTATGCTCTGTTATTCCAAGTCTCTTCACTAACAACTCCGCTTGTGCGCCAGTAAAGGCTAACCAGTGCATCTGCAGCGGGGAATTGGGATCGTATTGCGTAATCCAGTAGCTATGCTTCACGTCGGGGAACAGACAAAACATACTTCCTTTCGTCAGCGTAATCGTCTCCCCCAAACTGGACAACGTGACCGTACCGTTAAGCACAAAATGAAAGGAAAAGCATTCGATAACCCTCGGCCCAACGCTGTAATTGGCCTTCGCGACATTATGCCCTGTGCGAAGCGGCCAAAGCCCGCCAAGCTTCTCAAATTCATTTGGTGTGTAATAAAAAATGTCTGCAAATTCATGGCCATAATCCTTCATATCTGTTTCACCCCACAAAAAAAGACATAGCAGTAGTAGCTGCTATGTCTCTAGTTTTCTAGTCGACTATCCCGTTTATTGTAGCATAGAATGCTATCATCTAGGACTAGTAGGGGTGATATTAATAGATCCGGTAGCTGCCGCTTAACGCCAGCAGGCTGAAGAAGTACAGGCAGTTATCGTAATAACGGCGCTCACCCGTGCGCAGCGGAGTATTCCAGAACAACTGAACGAAATGCTCCGCATCAGGTCCATCTGCTGCTAACGAGGCCATTGCATTCGTCGCTAACAATCCTATTGGATGAAGCGCTGGTTCCTCGAACGGCTTGCCGTCAATCGTATAGCGGCGATAATCGTTAACGTCAATGTTGCGGAAAAATTGTTGAATCCGGTTCGACTGCTCCACCTGCCAAGGATCTTCGCGGAACCATGCCCAGTCTAGGCCGATATTGGCTGCTGTGCGGTAAGCATCGCTGTAGAAATGACGGAAGTCGCCATGTCGCTGAACCTCTGCAGGCGTTCCATCATAATTCGCATACTCCGGTGAAAGTCCAGTCTCGGGATGACATGCAGTATGCAGGTAAGCCCGGCTTGCTTTAGCTGCGTCTTTCCAGAATGGCCTGTCCTCTTCATCTGCCCATAGAGCAAACAGATCGTAGAAGTGGGGAAGATGATAGGAAGGATCACTAAATAATGACTCCGGAACGAACTTAATCAGCTTTGTTGCTGGATCCCACATCGGATCTCCGCCGTTTCCGTCCTCACCTTGATGTACGCATGCCCGCAAGATTCGTCTTGCCTGCTCCGAATAATTGTATGGTTCGGGACCATCTCCCCAGCGGTTAGCTGCAAAGAAGAGGGCCAATGCGAAAAATTCTTCTCCATCTGGAGCCGGTCCTTGTGAAAGACGAGTACCGTCAGTCTTACAATGCCAAGCGAAATAATCCTTGTAGCGGCCTTCTGTGTGCTGCATATTGGTGACGGAGAAATTCCACAACCGGTCGAAAATCTCCTTATCATTCATTTGAACCGCCATCATCATCCCGTAGGACATACCCTCTGACCGCACATCTATGTTGCCGGTATCCAGCAAATAACCTTTATCATCGCCCATAGGATAATAGATTTGGACCTCTGAATCATCGCCAAGGATATCTGACCATGCCTGCTTCAGCTTCGCTTGTACAGCTTCTTCCGAATACCCAAGCTCCTCGAATAGATTCCGGTATTCCCCTGTATAAAAAGCCCCTTTATGTACATCTGTCTTCATAGAAAATCCCTCCATTCAGCTGTCTACAGGTCGATCTTAGCACATTCAAAGCCATATAAATTAAAGCGTTTTCATTAAAAAGTATAGATTTGTGTTATAACAACAAATCTCGGTATCCATTCTATCCGTTGTATGACGGATGGAAGAATACCGAGTTTTTTGCCGTTCTTATTCGAGGTTGGCGTGAATCTTAAACATAGCTGCACCTTGAAGCTCTTTTTTCTCCATCAGGTTCAGCACTACCGTATCCAGCAGCAGAAGCAGGCTTTGCTCGAACAAGCTGCCCATTGGCTGTTTGGAGCTGGCAGACTTGCTTTCTTTCGTAGCAGCTGGAATATGGACGACCGTAGAAGCTAAGGTGCCTAAAGTGGATTCCGGCACAATTGTGATGGCTGCTAGTGATGCGCCAATGCTGCTTGCTTTGGAAGCCATCGCCGTCAGGCTTTTTGTCTCGCCCGATCCCGATCCAACCAGAAGCAGATCTCCTACAGAAATACCTGGTGTTATGGTCTCGCCGACAACATACACACGGAATCCCATGTGCATCAGGCGCATCGCGAAAGCCCGCATCATCAGCCCCGACCGTCCTGCCCCAGCCACAAAAATGTTCTCCGCTACCGAGAGCTGCTCTGCAAGCTGTTCGATCTGATCTGGCTGAACATGCCGAAGCGTCCGCTCTAACTCCTCAATAATGGACGATGTTGAAATGAGCGTACTCATCGTATTACCCTTGTTTGATCAGCTGCTGCATTTGAGCGGCTACTGCTTGTTTGTCACCAGCACTTGTAATGCCGCCGCCAACAATAACAAGATCAGGTTGTGCGCTGATGACTTCAGGCAATGTCTGAAGCTTAATGCCACCTGCGATTGCTGTTTTTGCCTGTTTTACGACACGTTTGATCGTAGCCAGATCCTCGAACGAGTTTTTACCCTCTGCTTGATGGTCGTAGCCGGAATGTACACAGATATAATCAACGCCAAGGCTGTCGATTTCTACTGCACGTGCAGCAATATCTTTCACATTAATCATGTCGACCATGATTTTTCTGTTTTGCTTCCGTGCTTCTTCCACAGCACCTTTAATGGTGGAATCATCGGATACGCCAAGTACGGTAATAATATCAGCCCCGGCTTCAGAAGCTTTCATTACCTCATAACCGCCTGCATCCATAATTTTCAGATCTGCGAGTACTTTGAGGGAAGGAAATTCTTCCTTGATTTCTTTCACTGCGCGAAGCCCTTCGTTTATAACAACAGGGGTCCCGATTTCCACGATATCGATGAAAGGGGCCACCTCTTTAACTACTTGTATTGCCTCAGGGATGTTTACCAAGTCTAGTGCTAATTGAAGTTCCATATGATGAATCTCTCCTTTAATTTGAATGTTGTTGTTAGGGATGAGTTCATATTAGGACGATACCGAAAATTAAGGAAGTACGCACTTTCAAGTAAGTCGGTATCCTGTAGGAAACTGTAACGAGCAAAAAGGCAGACCCCATGCGGAGTCTGCCCAGTTTGTGAGACGAATATTTCATTTTATTTTTCTGCTGCTTGAAGGGGAATAGGTTCGGAATCAGAAGTTCTGCCGAGCACCTGCTCGCCATAATGCTTGCCCCAGTTGTACATCAGCTTCAGGATTGGGACTAGACTTTCTCCATATGGAGTCAGCTTATACTCTACCTTAGGGGGAACTACCGGATAAACAGTTCGTTCGACAAGCTGGTCCTCTTCCAGCTCACGAAGCTGGTTGGTTAATATTTTTTGCGTGATATGGGGAATGAGCTTCTGCAGCTCGCTGAATCTCTTCGTACCTTCTATACCCAGATGCCAGAGGATAATAAGCTTCCACTTGCCTCCGATTAACGCGAGGGTCAATTCTTTCTCACAGTTAATTTGATCAACTTCAATTCGGGAGCGTATATCTTTCGCCACAGTCGAACACCTCCATGTTGCTATAGTGTCACAATAGAGTACAGGATTATAGGGGCTATGTCCACTTTGTCCGCAAGTATGACGACGCCGGATAGACTTGGCGCTCAAATTGATATAAAAATGGATATAAATAACAAAATTTTGGTATTTCTATTAAGCCGGGTTTCCATTATATTTGAACTTGATATAGGCCTTTTCCGTCATGAACAAGATCGGAGAAGGCCTAATTTTTTGGCAAATGAACAGATGGGGATGATGTCTTGGCTGTTTTCATTTCGCTTATATTCATTATTGCAGGAGTATTAGGGTGGTTCTTCCCATCCTTAAGCTGGCACATGAAGCATGGCTGGGCTGTGGATGGCAAATCGGAGCCCAGTGACAATTATATTTTTCTAAGCAGATTTGGGGCAGTGTTCGTTCTTGGCTGGGGTTTCTACATTCTGATTACCGGTAATTTGGGCAAGCTGAATTAATAGAGGAGTGGTGATTAGGATGAGAAGATTGCCTATGGAACGGCCAACGGACCACTATGATGCACGCTTATTCAAGATTGATGAGCAGATTTGTGCTTTGCTGGAAGAACGAAGAGAAATTTCGAATCAAAATCCGGGGTATCCGCCCTTCAAAAGTATTGAGAGCTGGGCCGATCGTTATCATCTGTATGAGGATTACTTGAAATCGTTGTTTGGACTATTAATGAATGAGGAGCATTTTTTGCCAGTAGTTGAACCATCAGGCTTCCGCAAGTATTTGCCTGTTCTTCGACATGTGGAGAGAGAGGGTATTATCTATACGTTATCCGGCATTAGGCAATATGAGAACGCCAGCGTTATTTGCCTCAGTATCCATGGAGATGACCAAGAACAGAGTAAACATACCCATATCGAACTGGAGCTGGGAGAAGGCTATCACTGCCGGATCGATCAAGGAACAAGCTCAGGTGGTAATGTTGCTTACGGATTTGTTGTTTCACCCGCTCTTTCAGATGATCTTGGAGGAATTACTTTCGTGTTCAGCGAATATGAGAGGCCATTGAAAAAGAAGCCAACAGGCACGGAAATTGTTTTCCGGATGGAATAATAGACAAAAGCCAATCTGGGTAAGTTAACCAGGGAGGTTGTTAGGATGAAATGGATCTTAGTCGTTGTTATTTCTGTGATGCTCTTTGTACCTGCACAATTAACTCAGGCAATGCCCAGGGAAGATGTCACCGATAAGTTCACAAAAGCTTTATTGGCTCACAAATATGAATTGGCTCAAAGTTACCTTAATCATGACACGAAGATGCCCGAGATTCGTGAAGACAGTCCTATTCGAGGAGTAACAGGACTTTCAACTCCGATAAAAGGGGAACGTATCCTCATCGCTTATTTCTGGGACGACGAGGGGGTAAAAGGTGAGCGAATAGCGTTTATTTGGAAGCTCACTATTAAACGGGATCAGATTACACATATCGAGACGATTAGCGATGCGGCTAATCCTTTTATGAACGAAAACAAAACCGTAAATGATTATCGTACCCGATATAACCTGCATGTGATGGTGGGGAGAGTTTCCATTTGACGTAAATACGGTTCAAGGTAAGAAAATTAATGACAATATTAAATTGATGTACGAAGATGCAGCCGATGATAAATATGTTCTCATTCAAGCTGAGCCAATTGGAACAAAATCAATCATGATGAACCTGCCTAACCCGATAAAAGTAAAGTCCGGTTACGAGTCTCGATTCCTAAAAGACGGGTTGCACTACACGGTAACCCTAGGGCATAAGAGATGGCTTAGTCATATAAGTAAAAAGGATCTCACGAAAGTCGTTGAGAGTCTGAAATAAAAGAAGGCCTTCCCGGGTTCACTGACACTGGGGAAGGCCTTTCTATCTATTATTGCTTCTCCAACGCATCGATACCAAGCGCGATCGATCCGCATAAGCCGGCGTTGTCGCCAAGTCCTGGCGGAACAATGTAAGAGGCGATACCTTCACGGAGTGCTTCATGCGAAGCGTAGCCGTTCAGGTTCTTCTGTACTTCCGCGTGGATGAGCGGGAACAACTGCTCTTGGTGCATAACGCCTCCGCCAAGAATAACTTTTTTCGGGGATAGCAGCAGAATAGCGCTGGACAAAGCTTGGCCAAGATAGAAGGCCTCCATTTGCCATGCCGGATGATCCTTTGTCAGCTCATCACCTTTCACACCCCAGCGTTGTCCAAGTGCCGGACCTGCAGCCATTCCTTCCAGACAGTCGCCATGATAAGGGCAGCAGCCGGCGAATGTATCTTCCGGATGTCTGCGGGTGATGACATGACCGCCTTCTGGATGAAGCAGACCATGGACAAGCTTGCCTTCGGTGTACACGCCAACGCCAATTCCTGTGCCTACGGTGTAATAAAGGCAGCTGTTCAGCCCTTTAGCAGCTCCCCATTTGGCTTCGCCAAATGCTGCAGCATTCACATCTGTATCCCAACCATAAGGAACAGGCAGCTCACGCTTCATCGTCCCTAGAAAATCAAACCCGGACCAGCCTGGCTTTGGTGTTGTGGTGACAAATCCATAAGTTGGACTGGATGGATCAATATCGATAGGTCCAAAGGTGCCAATCCCGATGGCTTCAACATTTTTATCGCGGAAGTAGTTCAGTACCTCACGAATGGTTGACTCTGGATGTTCAGTAGGTAAGCTGATGCGTTCTTCAATCTCGCCATGTTCGTTGCCAATGCCGCATACAAATTTGGTTCCGCCTGCTTCAATTGCCCCAATACGCAAGTTTGTCGCCTCCTCTAATGATTGTTACTCATGTGAAATAATAAGTTCAAGCTTGCCGCGGAGCGTAAATTCCCCGAAGCCAAGTGGAAGGATGAAGTGGTCGCCTTTGACCAGAGGATAGCTGCCGGTTTCATTAGCCAATTCTCCATTGCCTTCGATCACACTGCAAATCGTGAATTTAACTGGAGCTGGGAAATTGGATTCTCCGTCTGCAGTCCATTTTTGAACGGTAAAGAAGTTGTTAGATACCAGAGTCGTTACTTCTGTGCCACCAACGGTTTCAATAGAAGAAGAGGCTTTGGCATCGACATGAGGTACCGTCGTTACTTCAATACCTTTGTCCAAATGAAGCTCACGTTTAGCTCCTTTATCGTCAGTCCGGTCATAATCGTAGATGCGGTAAGTCGTATCCGAGCTTTGCTGCGTCTCGAGTACTTGAATACCTTTGCCTAGTGCATGAAGCGTTCCGCTAGGAACATAGAAGAAATCGCCTTGCTTCACAGTTACACGAGTGAGCAGCTTATCCCATTCTCCTGCATCGACCATTTGCTTGAACTGTTCCTTGGAAGCCGCATGATGACCATAAATAATTTCAGCTCCTGGCTCACAGCCAAGAATGTACCAGCACTCGGTTTTGCCAAGCTCGCCGTTCTCGTTGACCAATGCATAAGCGTCATCGGGATGAACCTGTACGGACAGATCATCCGAGGCATCTAAAATTTTAGTTAACAATGGGAATTTAACTGCGCTCGAGCCAAACAGCTGCGGCTGCTGATCCCATAACTCTCCAAGCTTTAGTCCTTTATATGGTCCGTTATGAACAATGCTTTGCCCATTCGGATGAGCGGACACTGCCCAGCATTCTCCAGTACGGTCAGATGGAATATCGTAATTGAACTGTTCTCTTAGTTGCTTGCCGCCCCAAATGCGTTCTTGAAATACAGGTTCTAGGAAAATCGGTTGATTCGCCAATCTTAATCCCTCCAAGTTATCGAATACAACTTTACTAAACTTGACAAAATAAATATTTGTAAAGTAAATTGATTATAACATAGGAACAGGGGAAGTAGAAGAATGCCGCGACCAAAAAAAATTTCGATGCAGAACATTGCCGACAAGCTGGGCATTTCACGTAATGCCGTTTCATTAGCGCTGTCTAATAAGAAAGGTATTGGGGAGGAGCTGAGGCAGCTTGTCATCCAGACTGCACAGGAGGTTGGCTATTCTTTAGATGCAGGCCAATCATCCATAAGTGCTCCAATTCTTGTTCTCGTACCAGAGCGGGTGATGAGCCATGCGGATAACGAGCATTTTTTGTTTTATCATGATTTGATTTGGGGACTTGATGGTCGTCTGCAGGAGGAAGGCTATAGTGCGGTTATCGTACGGGTCAGCCATGCACAGGAACAAGACAGAATCCTTCCTGAGCTCGTGCAGCATATTGATTATCAGGGCATTATTGCCTTTGGCATATTAGAGAAGGAATATATCGAAAAAGTACAACAGACACTTACAAAGCCAATGCTGCTCTTTGATTCCTACTATAGGGGGATCGATACACCGGCTGTTACTTCGGCTAACATTGAAGGAGCTGTTGAAGCGGTCACTTCATTGATACTAGCCGGGCATAAGCGAATCGGCTGTATCGCACCAATTAATTTGACGACCAGTCATGAGGAGCGGTGGTTCGGGTATACGAAAGCGATGCTGCAGTATAAGCTTCAGCCTGATTTTGTTCTGTGCCTGCTCGAGTCGGAAGGCTTTAGCCGGACGCAGGAGGAATTATCGGCTTATTGCGATCGTTTCCAGGAAGAAGAATACCCAACGGCCGTCTTTTGCGGGAATGACAGGATTGCCTTGCTGCTGATGAAGGAGCTAGAGAAGAGGGGCGTAAATGTTCCTGGGGATGTTTCGGTTATTGGGTTCGACGGGCTTGCGATGTCGGCGGAGTCCAATCCACCACTTACGACGATGGCAGTAAATAAAAAAGCGTTGTGCACTGCAGCAGTTGAGATGCTTGGCCAAATGCTCCGGCATCCTGATTATCCTGCTATGCGCTGCAGTGCTGCGCCAGTCCTGCGTAAAGGTGGTTCTGTCAGGGTATTAGCCTAGTAACGAATTGTTAATCATCATGGTTATGGGGATTTTGCTGCACATCCGTTTGTTTGGACACAATGCTGGTGGAAGCCGAGTCTTTTATTGAACGTTTATATACAATTGTTCCAATGACGATGATGAACCCTACAGCAGCAATGACAGGGATAATGGTAATCATAAGATCAAAGCCGTTATTCATAGTAACTGTTCCTCCGGTGCTTCCATGAAATGAAATGTACGTTGATTGTACCATGGGTGAGGGGGAAAGTTGCACTTGATCTTCGGATCTTTGTTATGCTATAAATAAGTCATGACTAATTGACTGAAATTGATTTTTGGTCATTTTATTGAGAACTCATGATCAAGAACGAAAGGAGAGAAGAAGCATGTCCGTTGACCGCAAAGCGTTAATATTGAAAGCAGCGACGCAGTCCTTTGCACAATTTGGCTATAAGGCAACAACAATGGATTTGGTGTCTAAGATCGCAAGCGTTGGTAAAGGCACGATCTATACTTTTTTCAAGACGAAGGAAGAACTGTTCGAAGCGATTCTGAACAAAGCTGAGATCGAATTGAAGGAAGCTATGAACTGCGGATTTGCGAAAGACGACAGTCAGAGATCCTTTATTCATAGTGTGTTCAACCTGCTTGATTCTATCCTGGAGTTCCGTTCGGATCATGAACTGTTCGTGAAGCTGGCTCAAGAGGTTCGAGATATTGGCACTGTCCAGGCGCTGGAAGGAATTCGGCGGATGGAGGAGTTTGGACTTGAGTTTCTGAAGCAGAAGCTTGATTTGGCCATTAAGAAGGGCGAAGTACGGGAGTGTGATACGACAATCACTTCCTATATGATTTTCCGATTGTACCTTGGTCTGGCTACGGAATGGAATAAGTCACATAGTGAGCCGTTGACTAAGGAGCAAATTAAGGAGAACATCGCAATGCTCATCACGCAAGGGATTATGAAAGAAGCTAGATCCTTGTAAAATTCCAGCCTGAAAGGGCTGTTTTTTTGGTCTAAAATGACCGAAATACGAACTTAGTCAGTTATTCAATGGAAAGAAGGATGTGTGAAAATGAGACCGATTCAAGTTTTTTTTCGAGACATGAAAACTCTTATGACGAAAAGGATGCTGCTGCTTTCTTTTCTTGGCGTCGCTTTGCTCCCGATGCTGTACAGCAGTATTCTGATCGACGGTTCAATGGACCCTTATGGCCAGACGAGCAAGCTGCCCGTTGCCGTCGTTAACCTTGACCAAGGTGCCGATTACGAAGGGAAAACCATGAATGTCGGAAAAGATTTCGTCGAAGAACTGAAGAAAAGCGATAATTTCAAGTGGGATTTCGTGAATGAAGCACAGGCAAAGGATGGGATGGAGCATAACGATTATTATATGACCATTACCGTGCCAAGCAATTTCTCGGAAAATGCAGCGACTTTAACGCAGGAAAATCCTGTTCAAGCGGAACTCATCTTCGAGCCAAACAGCGAATATAACTTTGTTGCCGGACAGATTGGCAGCAGTGCGATGAAAGAGTTGAAGTCTAAGCTGAACGCACAAATTACGGAAGCTTATACGCGTAGTATGTTCGATCAGGTTGGAACGATCTCCGATGGTCTTAGCCAAGCGGGAGATGGTGCAACGGAATTGAAGGATGGCGCGGGCAAGCTGGAAGATGGCTTAACCACGCTAAAGGACAACTTGAACAAATTAGCAAGCGGCTCGTCTGAGTTAAGCGGTGGCGTATCCAAGCTGTATGACGGAGCGGCTAGCTTGAATCAAGGCACTAGTCAATTGTCATCTGGCGTTGCGGGGTTAGCTGATGGATTGAGTCAATTAACGGCAGCTGAGCAGCAGCTCGAAGACGGGGCTGCCGAATCCAAGATTGGAGCAGCTCAGTTAGCTCAAGGATTACAGTCTTCTAAGGATGGTGCAGCTGAGCTGAAGCAAGGATTGACGGCTTCTTCCGCAGCAAGCAGTCAAGTAGCAGCTGGTGCTGCTGAGGTGGCAAAAGGACTTGAGCAGCTGATGGAGGCAACACCAGAGCTGCAGGAGAATGAGTCGCTTAAACAGCTGCTTGCAGCGAGCAAGCAGGTCGCAGCAGGCAGTGCACAGCTTAAGGAAGGGCAGGATCAGCTTCTTGCCGGAAGCAACAAGCTGGCACAAGGCCAGGATCAGCTGTATGCTGGAGCAGCTCAATTGAGTGAAGGGCAAGATAAACTTGCTGCTGGAATGGTGACTTTTGGCGGAAAGCTGAAGGAAGCTGGAACTGGAGCAACCAAGCTAGCTGATGGTGCAAAAGCGGCTAACACCGGTGCTGCCCAGTTGAAAGATGGGCTTGGTCAGCTGTCTGGCGGTGTAGATGGAATTGCCGACGGTTCGAAGCAACTGAATCAGGGTGCAGGACAACTGAAAGACGGCTCAGAGCAGCTCGTGAATGGTTCAGGCGAGCTTGCGACAAAGCTTAATGATGCTGCAGCTGAGACGGGCAGTATTAAGGACGGCGACAACATCGTTAATATGTTTGCGGAGCCTGTCGTAGTGAAGGAAAATACGGACCATAAGCTTGATCATTATGGACTTGGAATTGCGCCGTACTTCTTGTCATTAGCGCTGTTTATGGGGGCCCTTGTTTACACAACCGTATTCTCGGTTCGGGAATCTTACACATTGGGAGCATCGCCTATGGGCCGCTTTTTAAGCCGTACATTGACTTATGTAACCATAAGCCTGTTACAGTCCTTAATCGCAGATGCTGTTCTGTTGTATGGACTGAAGATTGAAGTGACGAGTGTACCACTCTTTGTTCTATTTACCATCCTGACGAGTCTTGCTTATACCTTTATTATTCAAGCGCTTGTTACATGGCTCGATAATCCTGGCCGCTTCCTGGTCGTGCTGCTGATGATCTTCCAGCTGACCTCCAGTGCGGGTACATTCCCGCTTGAACTTTTGCCGGATTGGATGCAGAAGCTGAATCCATTCCTGCCGATGACCCATGCGATTACTGGCTTCAAGACGATTATTGCCAGCGGTGATTATGCACTCATGCGTGAACAGATGCTTGTCCTGGGATCGTTTGCTATCGTGTTCCTGGCACTGACTTTCTTGTACTTTATGCGTCAGTCGAAAAAACCTGCTGACAACATTCAGCCAGCAGCGTAAGCTGGTGTGTTAGCTATTAATTGACATGGAACATACATCCTCCTACCCTTTTCTCTTACTAGTAAATCGGTTAATATAAATAGAATAGTAGAGATGCATTGAAAGTGGCCGTCATTTGACGGCTTCTTTTTTTCTTAAACTATACGCAGCCGTTTACGCTTGAGGAGTGAGTACATTGTTATCGTTTTACAAAGATGATTACCGGCGTTCGCCGATGATATGGATTTTTGGACTTTTGCTGATCAAATCCGTCTTGTTCCGAGTCTTCTTGTTTGGGGAGCTGCAGTGGGACGGACTGCTGGCTGACGCAGCCGCTTGGCTTGGCCTATTGTTCATCGTGGAGCTTGTTACCGCTGCAAGATGGAGAGGAATCGCATACTGGGCAGTAAATTTGATTGTATCTGTGCTGCTGTTTGCATCAACCGTTTATTTCAGTTATTACGGCTCTGTGCCGACTTATACAGCGTTAAAAGCACTCGATCAGGTCAATCAAATTCAGGATAGTGTAGAGTCGCTTATTAAGAACGTCTATTATATTTATTTCCTCGATCTTGTGATTCTAGCAATCCTATATATCGTACGTATGGTGAGAGGAACACGTGTTTCAGGGCGGAAAAGAATTGGTCATGCGCGTATCGTGCTTGGTGGTCTGCTTGTCTGTATCGTTGTATCGGGAACGATTGTATATGCGGGAAATGATATTCCGAATGAGCTGGAGCAAGCCGAAGGGCTTGGCTTTATCGGTTATCAGGCTGCGGCCGCCTGGGAGAACCAATCCGAAAAGGCGATGGCGAGCAGCGGCAATATTGAGGAGACAAAAGCCGAGATTGAAGCTTTGATGGCTTCGTATTCCTATAAAGACCAGCCGGAGCGGCCGGCGATTCAATTCGGTAGTGCACAAGGGAAAAATGTGATTGTGGTTCAGATGGAAGCTTTTCAAAACTTTCCGCTTCATCTGTCCCTTGGGGGAACGGAACTGACGCCAGTGCTGAATAAGCTGGCTGATGAGAGTTATTACTTCCCTCACGTTTACCAGCAGATTGGCCAAGGCAACACCTCAGATGCTGAGTTTATGTCGAACACTTCGATCTACCCGACTGGAGAGATCGCGATGTCGACCGGATACGGCAACCGGGAGCTTCCAAGTATGCCGCGTATGTTGCAAAGCAGGGGTTATGAAGCAGACACTTTCCACGTGAATGATGTTGCCTTCTGGGATCGGAACAAGATGTACCCTGCCATTCATTTCGATCATTATTATGATAAGCCGTATTATACCAATGATCATTTCAACGAGTTTGGTGCATCGGATGAAGAACTATACCGAGTGGCTGTCGACAAGCTGCAAGCTTTGCATGAGCAGAACAAGCCGTTTTATGCGCAGATGGTTACGGTATCCAGCCATTTTCCATTTCAGGTGCCGCAGGACCGTGCTCCACTAACACTGCCTGCAGAGATGGAAGGGACTCAGCTTGGCAACTATTTGCAGGCGATCCATTACACGGACTATGCACTTGGCACACTGATTGATAAGCTGAAAGCAAACGGCATGTGGGATGATACGGTGCTTGTCGCATATGGCGATCACTTTGGCCTGCAGCCGGATAAAGCGAGTGCTGAGCAAATCAGTGAGCAGCTGGGCATTCATTATGATGACCGGCTCAGCCGTTTCAACATTCCATTGATCATCCACGTACCTGGCCAAAACGACGGCCAGGTCGTTGATCAGCCGGGTGGACAGCTCGATATTATGCCAACCTTGGCGAACCTGCTTGGCGTTAAGCCGGCAGATGAAGGCGTCGTGGCATTTGGACATGACCTTCTTAACATTGATCACAACGTATTCGGAATGCGGTACTATTTGCCGACAGGATCATTCTTTAATAACGATATCCTATTCGTCCCAGGCAAAGGCTTCGATGATGGCACAGCATATTCACTCAAGACGATGCAGCCAGTCAACGATTTCTCCAAGTACCGCACCGATTACGATTACATCATGAAGCTGATGAGTCTCTCGGACGAATACGTACAGCAGCTTCCAAAGCGCGCACCATAAGGGGAATATATGATTTAGAGATTGCAAATAACCTAAAATGAGGTTACGATTTGTATCAATGGAAGTTGACTAAGATACAATAAATCATTTGAGGTGGCGGCGTATGAATATTGTTGTTATGGGCGATTCCATTACGGAAGGCTTAGGAGTCAAACGATCTGGAAAAACGTATGCTAATTTGCTGCAGGATAAATTGTTGACAGTTTACTCGAAACCCTTTGAAATCATTAATTTAGGTTCTAGTGCAATGCAAATTGATGAATCTCGAATTCGATATGAAGAACAGATTTTGGGTCAGGTTAATGTTAAGGTTGTTATCATTGCTCATGGGATAACTGAAGCTATTGTGCGACCCAAAAAAGAGCAATTAAAATATTTACCAAGAAGATGGAGAAAACCAGGCTGGACTGATCCTCGTCCCTATTATTCTAGAAAATTTTTACGTAGAATGTTTGAGATGTTAGAGTCTGGCATAAGGTGGAGAACGAAAGCTTTTCTCATCCGATTGTTTGGCGGTGAAAAGTGGATGCCTATTGACCAATTTGCGAAACACTTGAGCGACTGCACAAGAATGCTATTAAATGATAATAGAGATTTACATGTCATTTATCTATCGCCTATTGATATCGAAGAGAAATACTTTCCTCATTCGAAAGAATCATTGAAACAATATAAGGAACAATTAAACGAAATCTGTGGTCGGCTGGGCAGTAGGGTACATTTATGTGACGCATCTCTTTCACTTCATAGGTGGAGTGATTATTTCGAGGATAGGTTTCACCCAAATGAACAGGGACATGAGAAAATTGCCGATGCATTGTTACGAACGATAATGGAAAATTCTATATATGTTGAATTAGACGAGATGACTGACAGATTTGCAGAGAGATTCTGAAATATCGTAGCTGTTGCCCTTGGCATAATCCGAACCACTGCTGGGAGAAAGGATCTGGTTAGATGAAATACCCGGAAAAGGGCAGCTCCAAATTACGGAGCTGCCCTTGGAGGAATAGAGGTATGCACCTCCTGAAATTGCGGAGCGTATGATTGTAAACAAAACCCCACGATCTCAACAGTGACTGAAAAGAGATATACTCCGTCATGACGGCCATCCGCAGTCCCATTATTCCGTCCTGATGCTCTACCCAATCTCCCGACTAAACCCTTCCTCTTCCATATACGCCTCTACCTCTTTATGCGTCTCAAACGCCATTTCAAGGTTTATACCGGCGTAGATGTACCACATATCATCTTCCCATTTCACGACAAGGCTTTGATTTTCCTCGTTGGTCCACAGTTGGTCTTTTTTCTTCCGGTTGCGCGACGGTTTTGGCGCAAGCTCTTCTTCACGGACCGACAATGAGTCGATCGATTGGCGAAGCAGCGTACGGAGCTGTATCTCGCTATAGTCGCGGATATTGATCATGCCTTTGTCATCCTGGTTAAAATTGCGAAGCAGTCCGGCATACACAAAACCGTTACCGTTCGGGTGCAAATGGTACACAACATTTTTTCGGTCATATAAGCTGTTCTCGAACTGGAAGTTCACACGTCCAAGCGATACATCTGACCGCTCCAGTTCCGGGAACGATTCAATAATCGCGATTTTTTCTTCAAAAGTTAACATAACATCCTCCATTAATCCCAAATGTGCTTCGGCTATTATAGCATAAGCGAAGCTTCTTACGAAGCAGATCCGGACTGTGCGCGGGAACTAAAGAAAAAACGACTCATTAGTCGCCGCTACAAAGTTTAAGGTAAGCTCGTTTACTCCTTCGATTAATGTCACTATGATAAGGGAAACGAGAGGAGCGAGAAGCGCATGAAACATGATCATACGTACTATTTGAAATATTGTATTGAGGTATCCCGCAAATCCAGAGAAAACGGAAATACGCCATTTGGCGCCATTCTTGTGAATGAGCAGGGTGAGATTGTTTTGGAGCAGGAGAACGTAGAGCTTACGGAAAAACGTTGTACCGGTCACGCCGAAACGGCTCTGATGGAAAAAGCGTCACATCAATTCTCGCATCATGATTTATGGAATTATACGCTATACACCACGTTTGAACCATGTGCGATGTGCTCAGGTGCCATCTACTGGGGGAATGTAGGTAAAGTGGTTTACGCAGCGACAGAAGAAGCACTTCTGAAGCTGACTGGAGATCATGAACAGAATCCAACGTTTAATCTGCCGTGCCGAGACATTTTTGACAAAGGGCAGAAGCCGATCGAAGTAATTGGACCATTCCCCGAGTTGGAGGAAGAGGTCGTTGAAGTTCATAGAGGATATTGGGAGTAACTGATCTTGGAATAACGGGAGGTCGTCTTTTTTGTCCGAGCTTCGCATAAGCATGTAGAGGTACAGGTCCTAGGCTAAGGACTATGCTTACGAAGCAAGAATTTCCACGAATGGTCAATGTCAGACCATTTGTGTGGCAATTCTTTGGACTATGCTTACGAAGCAAGAATTTCCACAGATGGTCAATGTCAGACCATTTGTGTGGCAATTCTTTGGACTATGCTTACGAAGCAAGAATTTCCACGAATGGTCAATGTCAGACCATTTGTGTGGCAATTCTTTGGATTATGCTTACGAAGCAAGAATTTCCACAAATGGTCAGTGTCTAACCATTTGAGTGGCAATTCTTTTTAGGAGGCGATGGAACGTGACGAAATGGGGAAGAAGGGGATGGCTGCTTCGATCGCTTGGCTTGAGCCGGGAGCAATTATGGTCTAATCGTCCATTTGCCAAGGTGAAGCGGGTCAGCTGGGGCAGTAAAATCTCCACCTCAAGCAGCAATCCGAAGCCGTGGGGACAACGCAAGAAGTGGCATTCAAGTAAACCGAAGCCTGCCGCATCTAACGCAGGCTGGGGTGGGATGTGGCAGCCTCGTAAACGTCCGGTAAGATCATCGGCAAAGGCGATAAAATCAATAAAGACGATGAACATCCGCTCCTCAGACAGTGGAGGTACAAGGCTGAAGTCACGAAAGCGGAATACGAAAATGTGGATCGTTTTTACCATCCTTATCCTTTTGTTCGGAACGATCCAATCCCTCGTGTACATTGAAAAACATTTACGCCCGCCTCTTATGAAGGTGGCTCAGCTACGTATTAAGCAGGTGGCCACGCAGGCTATTAATAAGGCTACTACGAATGAAGTCGTAAACAATGCAGACTTCGAGAAGCTGATTGATTGGAAAATGAACAGCAACGGAAAAGTATCCGGTTTTATGCTGAACTATGCGGAGCATACAAAGATCCGCTCGGAAACGATTAAAACCGTACAGGCTACTCTTGACGAGCTGAAGGAAATTCCTGAACATATTCCAGTCGGTAATGCACTTGGCAGTGCGCTGATCTCCACTTATGGACCGCGTATTCCCGTTAAGTTCGAACCGGTTGGTGCGGTAAAAGTTGATCTGAATACGCGTCAGACGAATGCAGGCATCAATATGATTTTGATTGAAGTCTACATTCATATCGTATCCGAGGTTGCTATTATCGTTCCGTTTGAGACCGACCCTCAGATTGTAGAAACTGAAATTCCGATCTCTTATTTGCTGGTTGTTGGTGATGTGCCGATGTATTACTACGATAATGAAGGCAAGGCTGTTGGAGAATCTGCACCAAATGCGCCAAATATATCTCTGCCGATGTCAAAAGGTGCAGGGGTTACCCAGCCTTCGGATGGAAGTATGCTCAAGGAACAGCTGGATTCGGCTAATTCGCCGCTTCCTTCCAGTGGAGATAGCGGTTCCGCCAATAACGCTGCAGGTAATGCTAATGCCGGCAATGCTGGCGGTGAGTGAAGCAAAAAAGGGGCGTCCCTCAAAGTCCAATCGGACTTTAGGGATCGCCCCTTTTAATGGTTTGATTTTAGCTTGCGCCGCTCATCCTGCTCCCACCGTCTTAGAAGCGGATAAGGATCAAATGCCCATTCGATAAGGCCGCGATCCCTGTAAACTCCATAATGCAGATGAGGAGGAAATTTGCCTTGCGTTCCCGGCTTCCCATAGCCTGAGCTGCCGACCCATCCGATCGTTTGGCCAGGTTTTACAATGGTACCGATTCCGACCGTCTTGTCAAAGCCAGACAGATGAGCGTAATAGTGATAATAATTGTTCAAATCCCGAATGCCGATTCGCCAGCCTCCATATGGATTCCAGCCCTTCACTTCTACTACGCCAAAGCAGGTGCTTCGAACAGGAATGCCGTAATTAGCGAAAATATCTGTTCCCTCATGGGTCCGCCTTCCTCCCCAGCCACGGGCATTACCCCATGTGCTTTTGTACGAATAATTGGTTCCAACCGGAACCGGGAAGGCATGGTCGTACAGATCCAGCCGGCCAAAAGCGGCATAAATACTTGAGAACTGCTGAATGCGCTGCACCGCTCTGCTATTATGGTAATATTCCCATAAGCCGATGGAAAAGTCATCCTCTGTTGATCCACCATACTGCAGAAATCGTGTCGCAACGGAATACAGCAGGTCCAGATCACTTGAACGGTCTGCGAAGCCGTCACCGTCGCCATCGCGGCCAACACCGTTGAACCATTGAATGGAAGCCGGTATGTTATCGGTTGGATCCGGATTCAATGCTCCAGCCCACAGCTCCTCATCGATAAAAACACCAACGACGCTGCCGAGCTGCGGACGGGCTTTCGGACGAGCCTTTGACAACGTTCGTTCGTATTGATCAACAGCAGCAAGGCGGTACCAAGGAATACCTGTCATGACACTTAGCCGATCGTACAGCTGCTGTCTGCTAACCATAGGATCAATGTCCACGTCGGAAGATTGCGGATTGGCTGGCTCAGCTTCAGCTTTGCTGACGTTCCGATCTGCGTAGCATAATTGCCCGGTCATAAGCATGGAAGCGACAACGGCAGCTGTAATAATAGAAATAGTTGGTTTCAATCGTTCCACCCTTTCACAAGCTCGAAGCAATATTCGTTATGTTTTGCAAATCATTGGATTTTATCCGAACTATGCTATAATAAACGGTGAGATTCAGCTGTCCAATTGAAAGTGAAAGCAGGGAATTCCAGATGAAATCAAATAAAGAAAAATTGAAAAAGCCGGACTGGCTTAAAATAAAACTAACAACTGAAGGCAACTACACAGAAATTAAAGATATGATGCGTACAAAAACGCTTCATACGGTCTGCGAGGAAGCACGCTGCCCGAATATTTATGAATGCTGGGCGAACCGAACAGCTACCTTCATGATTCTAGGCGATATTTGTACACGTGCATGCCGTTTCTGCGCGGTTAAGACAGGACTGCCAACGGAGCTTGATCTTCAGGAGCCGGAACGTGTAGCGGAAGCAGCGGAGCAAATGGGGCTTCGCCACTGCGTTGTTACATCAGTTGCAAGGGATGATCTTGCCGATGGTGGTGCAGCGATCTTCGCAGGTACAATCCGTGCGATTCGTGAACGGATGCCTTTCTGCCGGGTAGAAGTACTGATTCCTGACTTTATGGGGAATAGTGATGCCCTTCAGGTTGTCATGGATGCCAAACCAGACATTCTGAACCATAATATCGAGACGGTAGAGAGAATGTCCAATCGTGTACGGGCGAAGGCAAAATACAGACGATCGCTGGAGCTGCTTAGACGCGCGAAGGAAATGAATCCGAAAATCCCAACGAAATCAAGCATTATGCTTGGCGTTGGCGAAACATATGAAGAGGTGCTGCAAGCGATGGACGATCTTCGGGCTGTGGATTGTAATATTTTGACGTTAGGCCAATATTTGCAGCCGACGCCAAACCATATGCCGATTGAGCGTTATGTTCACCCGGATGAATTCAAAAGCTTGAAAGAAGAAGGATACAAGCGTGGATTCCGTCATGTCGAGTCGGGACCACTTGTAAGAAGCTCCTATCATGCGCATGAACAGACCGATTCCGCGGCGGCTGCGCAAGAACGCGAGCTTAGCAACGTATAGCTTCTATTGGGGAATTCGAAAGAGGGGAAACGGAATTGATCCAAGTTGGCGGCAAAATTTATGAACTTATTCATGAGAATCGCAATGGCTGGAATGTAGACGCGTTCAAGGATCGTTATAGTGATGTACTGGAACGTTACGATTTTATTATTGGTGATTGGGGTTACAGCCAGTTGCGCCTGAAGGGGTTCTTCCGGGATAACCATATGAAGGTGACCAAGGATAGCTCATTCTCGGGGATGTCTGACTATATTAATGAATATTGCAATTTCGGCTGTGCTTATTTTGTTTTGGAGAAGACAGGTACAGTGAAGAAATCAACTGATGAAGAAGAAGCCGAAGACCAGGAAGCTTCACTGAAGCAGGAGACGCTCACCTCGGACAGGCGTTACCCAGAGGAGGAGCTGGTGGATGCAGGAGCTTCCTCCTTGCTTGCTGATGCCATCTTGGCTGGTGCAGCCGCAGCAGCCCGTGAAAGCGCAGCAACGGGAAGAAGTCCACGCAGTGGTGAAGAATCGCAGCAGCCTGCCAGGCAGCAACAGCACAAGAGCGGTAAGGATCAACATCGGAAAAGCTATCGTCCAAACGGCAAGAAGCCAATTAGGCCGGCAGCAAACAAAGATGTAGCCGCAGCATCTGAGCAAGTGCCCGTTCAATCCCATGCACAATCGGGACAGAAGCCGAGAGACAGGGATAGAGGCAGAGAGCAAGGCAGGGAACATAGCAACAAAGAGCAAGGCAAGGAGCAAGGAAGCCGTCAATAAGAAGAAAAGGGGCTGTCCAAAGGTCGATTCGACCTTACGGACAGCCCCTCTTTTGTACCTACATATCGACAAACGCGTCGCGGACGCGGTTCCAGAACGGGAACGGGCGATAGCGGGCAAAGCTGACTTTCCTTGTGGATACACTGCAGCGAATGGAACGGATATCGGTCCGTTGGAAGCTGAGGTGATCAATAGTCAGCAGCAAGCGCTGATCCTTCTTGGAACTGATATCGCAGTGATGATGCTGCGGTAGCAGGAATGATGAGCCAAGTGTTCGATAAACGCGGTTATTAATCGATGCGATCTCTGCAATCTGCAGCGATTCAATCGAAGGATGGACGATGGCGCCTCCGACACTTTTGTTATAAGCGGTGCTTCCCGAAGGGGTAGAGATAACAATTCCATCCCCACGGAACATCTCAAAGGATTCGTCATTAACGCGTAGTTGTACGACCAGTGTCGCATCAACGCCTTTTAAAGTAAATTCGTTAAGGGCAAGGTAGTAATAGTTCTGTTCGACTGTTTCCACCGCGATCTCAGCTAATGGATAACGGACGATGTGGGGCGTTTCTTCCGCCATCATGGTGACAAGCTCCTCTAATTCATCTGCTTTCCAATCCGCATAAAAGCCAAGATGGCCGGTATGAATCCCAACAAAGGATACGTCGGTCACCCGGTCAACATATTTGTGGAAAGCTTGAAGCAGCGTTCCATCTCCGCCGATAGACACGATAATGTCTGGTGCGTCGTCATGACGCGTGAGCCCGCGCTCCGCCGCAAGCAGATGGAATTGCTCCGCTAATGATTTCGATAGTTGATCGCCACGATCAATGATTGCATATTTCAAGAAATTTAAACCCCTTCCGGACACATTGCATAGTACTATTGATGATATAGGAATATGGTTTCAAATTCAACGCTGAGCACAAAGTTTAAGGGGCCAGCCATCCCCATAACATATAGACTAGCACAACAGAGATGAAGCCATGCGCCAACCGGGCGAACATCAGCGGAAGATAACGAAGGTCCGTACGGCTTAACAGGCTGAGTACTTGGGCATGTACAGAAAGTCCTCCCCAAGAAAGAATCCAAACGGCAATGGCAGTCTGGTGCATAAGACCCGTACCGGCCTCACCTGCTGCCCTTGCCCCAAGAGTAACCTCGAATAAGCCGAAAATACTGGCATCGGCCAGTTTATCATGAAGTCCAATTGCTCCAAACAAAAGCCGCAGCCCCTCAGCTAATACTTCAACGACACCAGCACGTGTTAGAAGCTCCATCACAACAGAGAAAAAAACGACAAGCCCGCCAACAACGATCATAAGACGAAGCGCAGATTGGATACTGTCTTGCAGCAGCTTGCCGAGGGTTCTGCCGTCAAGGAGTCTTGCCCCGTGCATAGCTTTGGTCGCCTCGACCAGGCGGGAGGTACGCCGGTGATGGGCACGGCGATGAACAGGTGACTCCGTTATCGGCGCCTGCCGATCATGGAAGCGCATGAGAAGACCGATGATAAATGCTCCGCCATAGTGGGCAGCTGCAATCACAGGAGCTAAGGCCGCATTGTGGAAAAAGCCAACGGATACCGCTCCAATCAGAAAGATCGGATCCGATGTGGTGGTGAAAGCAACAAGGCGCTCCCCTTCCGCCCGATTCACGAGTCCTTGCTCCCATAACTGAGCAGTAAGCCTTGCCCCTACTGGATAACCGGATACATAGCCCATTGTAACTACAAAGCTGCCGATTCCCGGCAGCCGGAATAGCGGCCTCATAAGCGGATCAAGCAGCTTGCCGAAGAAATGGACGATTCCAAAGCCAAGCAGCAGCTCGGAGATGACGAAGAAAGGGAAAAGGGCAGGAAATAACACCTGCCACCATATCGATAATCCCCGAAGTGAGGATTCCAGCGTTTGAGCCGGGAAAACCGCCATTAGCAAGGCGATAAACAAGGCACAAAGGCCTGTTAGCGAGGCTGGACGGGTAAGCGTTCGGAGCAGCATGAATACGTCCTCCTTTGAATATACGGCAGGCATAATGTACAACCTCTACATGAGGTATATGAAGAAAGTTGGACATCCATCACTTTTGGACGATTTATTGTGCGAAAAAAAATTTTTCATAATTCTAAGAAAACGCTTGCAAAAAGGGCTGGACGGTCCGTTTTTTTATGTTACAATGAAGGTACCTTTGAAGGCTTGGAGTGATGAGAATGAGTATAATCGCTGGCATTCTGGTCTGTGCATTTGTTTATGTCATCCGAGAATCCTTAACAGCACCGGGAGAAGAGGACTACGAAGGTTAACACGAATCGTTTCGGCTTATTGATAACAATCCCGCATTGGAGACGATGCGGGATTTTTTTTTTATGATATAATACTAAATACCTACATTTTGGAGATGAAATTGACGATGAATAGGAATATAAGCCTTTATGAAGCAATTGGCGGAGCTGAGTCTTTAAGACGAATTGTTGAGTCTTTTTACCCTAAAGTACAGGAGCATGAGCTGCTCGGTCCACTTTTTCCGGATAATATCCTTCCCGTTATGGAGAAGCAGATTATGTTTTTGACGCAGTTCTTTGGAGGACCTATGTTGTTTTCCGATGAATATGGCCATCCGATGATGCGGGCAAGGCATATGCCTTTTCCGATTACGCCGAAACATGCTGAAGCTTGGCTCGATTGTATGAGAAGAGCATTACAAGAGGTTTCCGGCCTGGATGAAGAGCTGCAATCGTACATTATTGAAAGACTATCAGGTCCTGCCCACCATTTTGTGAACACACCCGAATAGGAGATGGGATTGGTATGGAGCCGCTCTATCAGACAAAGATGAATTGCATTTGTTGTGAAACCATCTTTACGACATCACGTGTTCGCCCGAGCTTTAAGAAGGCGATGTCTATGGATTCTGATTTTTGCGGGTTTTACCGGTCGGATGCGAATCCGGATTATTATGTTGTCCGAGTCTGTCCGACTTGCGGATTTGCAACAACAGAGAATGGAATACAGAGACTTACAGAGCGTCAGAAGAAAGATTACCATGCACAGATTGGTTCACGCTGGACGATGTGTGATTATGGTGGTGAACGAGACGCGGCTGGGGCGATGAAGGTGTACAAGCTTGCCCTATTATCGGCACAATCGATTGGGGAAAAACAGAGGGTTATCGCAGGCATTTTGCATCATATAGCGTGGTTATATCGTTATGAGAGCAATCAGCAGGAGGAACAGCGGTTTATGCGGTTCGCGCTGCAAGCGTATATTAAGGTATACGAGGAAGAAGGATCGGAGCTGAACAATGCGAAGCTCATGTATCTGATTGGGGAACTAAACAGGCGTACCGGCGAGCTCACTGAAGCGGTCAAATGGTTCTCCCGAATCGTTGGAGACAAACGAATTATGGATGCCGCTATGATTCGGAAAAGCCGCGAGCAATGGCAGCTGATCCGCGAACAGCTGAATAACGGACAGCCAGTATCATCAGGCGATAGCGACAGAGCAGGAGATTCTCCTGTGCAAACGACAGCTTAACTGGCTTGTCCAACATTAACGGGTCAGCCTGCGCAGCGGCTGATCCGTTAGCATATAGTCAGGATCCATATCAATGATCGTGACTTTGTTATGACAGCAGGGGAAGACGAGCAGTCTTTTTTTTCCGTGATGAATCTCTTCGATCTCACGGACACGCAGAGGTATCAATACGTTATCATTGCCGCAGAATGGGCAGCTTGGGACGTAAATATCCTTCATGATAATATCGTAAGGCCAAGTCTTCTCGAATGGAATCATGAGGATGATTCCTCAGAACCAGGAGCGGAATCGGACGGCTTATTAGCCTCTGCTTCCGCTTTTGCCAGCTCGGTAAGCTTTTGGAGCAAAATATGTTTAGGCATATGCATCAAATGTTCGATCGGCACGCCAAGCTGCTTGGACAGCTTGATGGCTGTGTCGGCCGAGATTTGCAATGGTTGAGTCATGGTGTTATTCCTCCTAAAAAGAATTGCGAAGTAATTCTTACTTCGTAAGCGTGGGCCTAAAAAGAATTGCGAAGTAATTCTTACTTCGTAAGCGTAAGCTTAAAAGAATTGCGATAATTCTTACTTCGTAAGTGTAATTTAGATATAATTAAGTTATACACCGCTGATAGAGATTGCGCAAATTTATTTCGTGATCTTTTGTGGCGGTGTTTTTGATGAAGGCCTATATAGCCTAAATGAGAATGAAGGAGAGAACGGCAGAATGACGACAGGTAATTACCCGATGAAATGGGATTTGGAGACGTTTTATGAAGGAGGCTCGAATTCAGCCGCTTTCGCCGGAGAGCTTAACGGTATGGATAAAGATGTCGCCGAGCTGGAAAGACTGCTGTCAGGCAGCAGTGCAGAACCAAAGAAGAAGATCGAGGAGACAACGGCCATTATTCAATCTGTGCTGATTCGTCTGCGCCAGTCGGAATCTTTTGTGGAATGCTTACAGGCGCAAAATATGAAGGACTCTGCAGCAAGCGGCTTGAGTGATCGGGTGAAGACGCTTAGTGCTAAGCTGCTGGGGGTATTAACCCGTTATGATAGTGAACTTCGTCAGATCGGTGATGAAGAATGGGCACAAATCATTAGTGACGGCCCACTGGCAGATGTGGCATTCAGCTTGTCTGAACGGCGTGAACTGGCGAAGGAAAAGCTGGCTCCTGAGCTTGAAGCATTAGCTGGCGATCTGGCGGTTGATGGCTATCATGGCTGGGGTGCACTCTACGACTTGATCGTATCGAGAGCGAAGTTTACAGATGTAGATGAAGACGGTAAGGAAAAAGTGTTGTCCGCAGGACAAATGTTCAATCGACTATCAGACGGTGACCGTTCGGTCCGTATCCGAGCGTTTGCTGAGTGGGAACGGGAGTGGGGCGATGCGGCAGAGCTGTGCGCAGACTCCCTTAACCGTCTTGCCGGCTTCCGTCTGAAGCTGTACGACAAGCGTGGCTGGGACTCGGTACTTAAGGAGCCGCTGCAAATTAATCGGATGAGCGAAGCGACCTTTAATGCGATGTGGTCTGCTATCAATGAGGGCAAACCAAAGCTGGTCCGTTATTTGGAGCGTAAGGCGAAGCTGCTTGGTCTAGAGAAGCTGGATTGGCATGATGTCAGTGCACCACTTGGTTCTTCTGCACGGACGGTCAGCTTCGACGAAGGCGCGAAGTTTATTGTGGAGCAGTTCCGCAAGTTCAGCCCCGACATGGCAGACTTCTCTGAGATGGCGTTCCGGGATGGCTGGATTGAAGCCGAGGATCGCGCAGGCAAACGGCCGGGCGGTTTCTGCACCTCTTTCCCAAAAAGCCGTCAGACTCGGATTTTCATGACATACTCGGGTACAGCGGATAATGTATCGACACTTGCGCATGAGCTTGGTCATGCTTACCATCAATACGTGATGGATGACTTGCCCGCGTTGTCGCAGGAATATGCGATGAATGTGGCAGAGACGGCATCTACCTTCGCAGAGCTGATCGTATCTGATTCAGCAATGAAAACGGCTGTCGACAAAGAAGAGAAACTAGGCCTCTTGGAAGACAAAATCCAGAACGCCGTAGCCTTTTTCATGAACATCCACGCACGTGTACTGTTTGAGACGCGGTTCTATGAGCAGCGTAAGCTTGGCATTGTGCCAGTAGAGAAGTTGAATAGTCTGATGGTGGAAGCACAACGTGAGGCGTACAACGGAGCGCTTGGCGAAGTGCACCCGCACTTCTGGGCATCCAAGCTGCATTTCTACATTACGAGTGTGCCGTTCTATAACTTCCCGTACACGTTTGGCTATTTGTTCAGCGCAGGCATCTATGCCCGTGCTCAGCAGGAAGGTCCGGCATTTGCCGACCGTTATGTGCAGCTGCTGCGGGATACGGGTCGTATGACTGTGGAAGAGCTCGCGCAGAAGCATCTTGGTGTTAAGCTGGATGAAGCAGATTTCTGGCGTGATGCGGTTGAGCTTACAACGAAGGATATCGACTTGTTCCTGGAGCTCACGGAATAAAAGGTTTGTAAGGTGAAGGAGGCGTGTCATCCTATGGATGATGCGCCTTTTTTGTGTTTGTTAAACAAGTTCGAGCTGGTCCGCTGGGTGAAAAGCAGGGTGATAGTAGTTTAAATAGAGCACATATGACGTGTGTATGAACATATATTGTGTATTAAATATATATGTGATATATTATTTCCGAATAATGATGGTTATATAGGTAAATGTGTGTAATAAAGAGAATGAAAGGGTGAACCATTATCCAGCTATCGAGTCGCCAGCTAGATTTACTAGAGCTAGTTAAGAAGCACGCGCCTATTACAGGGGAACAGCTTGCAGAATATATGGGCGTCAGCCGTCCAACGCTGCGTTCGGATTTGTCGCTGCTGGTTATGCTTGGCTTACTTGATGCTAAGCCGAAGGTTGGTTATTTTCTCGGCACGGCATACCGTTCAACGGACGATACGGCAACACGGCAGCGCTTCGACAATATTAAGGTTCGTGAAATTCAAGGGGTTCCGGTCAATATACCGGAGACGTTGTCCGTTCATGATGCGGTCATTACCTTGTTTACTGAAAATGCGAATACGCTGCTTATCGTAAACGAAGATAAGAAACTGGCAGGGATCGTTACACCAAAGGATCTGCTGAAAATGACGCTCGGAAACCCGGGAGCAGCGACTGTGCCAGTCAGTATGGTCATGACTCGTTATCCGAATATCGTCACATTAGTTCCGGAAGAATCCGTTTCGGATGCGGTTCGAAAGATGATGCTCCATCAAATTGACTGCCTGCCTGTCATTATACCTGGCGAAGGCGGGCCGGAGATTAGTGGATGGGTATCGAAATCGAACATTATCCGGCTGATGTCGGATATTGCAACAGCTGCGGAACTGGGGGATTAGGAGTATGTCAGAGCAGATCATCTACGTTTGTTCAGATGCGGTAGGGGAAACGGCAGAGGCAGTTGCGAAAGCAACCCTGCGTCAGTTCGCATCGGATCATGTGAAAATTAAACGATTCGGTCATATGAAGACCGAAGAAGAAGTGATCCAGATTGTCGCGGAAGCGGCGAGAACGGGCGGCTTCATCAGCTATACGCTTGTTCAACCTGAGCTGCGTGAGCTTATGAAGGAGGAATCTTTCCGCCGGGGTGTTAGAGCAGTCGATGTGATGGGCCCAATGATGCAGGCTTTTGTTGATACCTTTGGCAGTTCGCCAAAGCGCATGCCGGGACTACTACACTCCATTGACGATGAATATTACCGCCGTATGGATGCGATTGAATTCGCGGTCAAATATGATGACGGGAAGGACGCAAGAGGATTCATGCAAGCACAAGTTGTGCTGATTGGTGTGTCGCGTACGTCGAAAACACCACTTAGCATTTTCCTATCCCACAAAGGTATTAAAACAGCTAACTTACCACTTATGCCGGAAGTCAGACCACCTGCCGAACTAACACCAGCACCGGGCAGATTGATTGTTGGGCTGACGATGCAGCCGGAGCCTCTGCTTCACATTCGAAGCGAGAGACTGAAGACGTTAGGACTTCCAGGCTCTGCCCAGTATGCATCTATGGAGCGTATTTTGGAGGAGCTTGAGTATGCAACCCAAGTGATGGAAGCATTAGGCTGCCCGGTGATTGACGTCACCAATCGCGCGATTGAAGAGACCGCAGGACTCATTATTGAACGTTTATCTTAAATAAAAAAACGTTGCCAACGTATTTATCACATAAAAATGGCAATACGTTATGAGAGGATGCCCAATTATGTTAGAACGCGAATTGTCTTTAGAGCTTGTTCGAGTCACGGAGCTTGCGGCGCTTGCCGCCTCCCCTTGGATGGGCCGGGGAGACAAGAACAGTGCCGACGGTGCGGCGACTGAAGCGATGCGGAGTATGTTTGATACGGTATCGATCCGCGGAACGGTCGTCATTGGTGAAGGTGAGATGGATGAAGCGCCAATGCTCTATATCGGTGAACAAGTGGGCAGCATGTTAGGGCCGGAGGTAGATGTAGCCGTAGATCCTCTTGAAGGGACGGAGATCGTTGCCAGAGGTCTTAACAATGCAATGGCTGTTCTTGCTGTAGCAGGCAAAGGTCAGCTTCTCCATGCGCCCGACATGTATATGGAAAAGCTGGCAGTTGGTCCTGAGCTTGCAGGGAAATTGTCGCTGAAGGATCCAATCCGAACGACGCTGGAAAAGGCGGCACTAGCGCTTGATAAGCCAATTACGGACCTGACCGTTATGATACTGGACAGAGAACGTCATGCGGATATGACCCGTGAGCTGAGAGAAGCCGGCGTTCGTATCAAGTTTTTGTCGGATGGGGATGTAGCCGGGGCGCTTGCACCCTCCTTCCCGGAAGCGGGCATCGATTTGTATGTTGGATCCGGCGGTGCGCCGGAGGGCGTGCTGGCAGCAGCTGCGCTCAAATGTCTAGGCGGCGAGATTCAAGGCAGGCTCATGCCTGAAAGCGAAGAGCAATATGAGCGCTGCGTCTCCATGGGGCTGTCTGACCCTCGCAAAATATTAGCAATTGACGATATGGTAGGTAATGGAGATGTCATCTTCGCAGCGACCGGTGTGACGCCAGGGGAATTCCTTGGCGGCGTTCGTTATATGCCGGATCAGCGGGCAGAGACACATTCGATGGTGATGCGGGCGCAGACCCGTACCGTGCGTTATGTGAAGTCCCTGCATTACCTGCCGAACAAACCTCTTCTACGCAAATAAACTTGGAATGAAAGAAGGAATGGGAATGGAACGAACCTTTGTCATGGTGAAGCCCGATGGTGTGAAACGTGGATTAATCGGCAGCATAGTAGCAAGATTCGAGCACAAAGGCTTTAAGCTTATACAGGCGAAATTGATTGAAATCGATACGCCTTTGGCAGAGCGCCATTATAGTGAGCACGCGGCGAAGCCGTTCTTCGGCGAATTAGTCGAGTTCATTACTTCAGGTCCTTCTTTCGCTATGGTCTGGGAAGGCCCTGGTGCCGTAAAAAATGCCCGTACCTTGATTGGCCGGACGAATCCATCGGATGCAGATGCCGGTACCATTCGTGGTGATTTTGCGCTAAGTGTAGAAAGCAATATTGTTCATGGTTCTGATTCTGTCGAGAGTGCAGCACATGAGATTCAAATGTTTTTCGGAGATCAACTGTAACTCAAGAGGAACCATCTGCCCATGACGGAAGATAGGTACGAGAAACGTGCTTTATCGGAAAAAGGCATAAGTCCTTTCAACGGACGTCTCGACGATACTGGTGCTTATGGCATGGGACCTATTGAGGATCTCAAGACGATTAACCAGCACTATAACTTGTCTGCCGAGATCATTGCAGCGAGTATCTGCATATCGGTCATGTGGAGCAAGCTGCACTAGCTGGAGCCCATTTTGTAACGATATCGGAGGCACTCCTGTCTGCCTATTGGAAACCGATGATGGTATAGCGAAATTTCTAAGTGAGTGGGACAATTGAAAGCTAGACTCATAGAGTATTTTCAAGCATAAAAACTCATGTAACGGGTAACCGTTTACATGAGTTTTTATTGTTTTTACAGAAAATCACTATGCAACAAAATGTCGCAAGGTTATGAAAACAGCGGAGAAAACTATTGACAATGATACGTTTTGTATCTTAAAGTAAGTAGTACAAATAAGGATACGATTTGTATCGGAAGTCCTACTTAGGTTGCAGGAGGGAAGCGTGTGGAGCTAAAGCAGTACGTTCAGATCGTGATGAAGAAGTGGTGGTTAATCGCAGCCGTCGTTATAGTCGCAGTCGTTGCAACCGGCATTAAGAGTTATTTTTTCACAACCCCTGTCTACCAGGCTAAAGCAACTCTTATTGTCAATCAATCCCCACAGCAGGCTGGTGTAGAAACGCTTAATCTAGGAGTATTACAGTCCAATGTCATGTTGATCAACTCATACAAGAAAATTGTTGAATCAGCATTCATTATGGATAAGGTTGTAGAACAAAATCCTAACATTGGTGTTACCTCGGATCAATTATCCTCGAAGGTTACAGTCACCTCCGCAGATGAATCGCAAGTGATGGACATCATATACAGCGGTTCTTCTTATCAGCAGGCTGCTCAAATTGTAAATGCGGTATCTGAAATTTTCAAAGAGCAAATCCCGAATATCATGCAAGTGGATAACGTCACCCTTTTGGATAAGGCAGATGAGAAAGATTTGCCAAGTCCCATTAACAATAGCCCCATTCTTAACATGCTCATCAGCTTTATCGTATCGTTAATGCTGGCTGTCGGCATAATCTTCCTGCTCGATTATTTGGACGACACAATCAAGAGCGAGACCGAGATGCTGCAAACCTTGGATCTTCCTGTTCTTGCCCTAATCAATAAAATCAATAGACAGGATCTGGGGGGTTCCAAGAAGCCGCCGTCTATATCGTTGAAAAGTAAAGAAGCCTCATACGCCACACTTAATCAGTAAAGATTACTGCGGGTTTGGCAGCTCTGGACCTTTTCAGGGCTTTGTTTTATATAGAGATATACAAAAACGGATAGGTGAGGGTGAGAGTGTAATGAACAAGGTGAAAAAGGCAATTATACCTGCTGCGGGACTTGGAACCCGGTTCCTTCCGGCAACAAAGGCTATGCCGAAAGAAATGCTGCCGATCGTCGATAAGCCAACGATTCAGTACATTGTCGAAGAAGCAATTGCATCAGGGATTGAAGACATCATTATCGTAACGGGCAAAGGGAAAAGGGCGATCGAGGATCATTTCGACCATGCCTTCGAGCTGGAGCATAATTTGTTCAGCAAAGGCAAGTTTGAACTGCTGGATGAGGTTCGGCGTTCATCAAACGTCGCTATCCACTATATTCGGCAAAAAGAAGCAAAAGGACTTGGCCACGCGGTATGGTGTGCACGTAATTTTATCGGCAATGAGCCATTTGCTGTTCTGCTCGGTGATGACATTGTGCAGTCGCAAGTGCCGTGCGTAAAGCAATTGATTGAGCAATACGAACGGACAGACCGCTCTGTTATTGGTGTTCAGTCTGTCAAGGAAGATCAGACGGATCGATACGGGATCGTAGATCCAATCGAGAAGTTTGACCGGCTCTACCAGGTTAGGCGTTTTGTAGAAAAGCCAAATAAGGGACAGGCGCCTTCCAATCTTGCTATTATGGGACGTTATATTTTAACCCCTGAAATATTCGATTACTTGGAGAATCAAGAAGAAGGAGCCGGAGGTGAAATCCAGCTGACGGATGCCATTCAGAGGCTGAATGAAAGTCAGGGCGTATATGCTTATGATTTCGAGGGGATCCGGTACGATGTTGGGGAGAAGCTAGGTTTCATTACAACAACGCTTGATTTTGCTTTAAGAAATGAAGAGCTTAGAATTCCTCTTCTTGCTGCTATGGAAGAAATGATTGTAAGAGAGCAGTCTAATAAGATTAATTAGAGGTGAATGGTAATGGCTCCGACCCCTCAGCAAAATGATCTCGAAGCGGTCTTTGATGCCGCAACCCTGTATACGGCTTACGAGCGTCGGCCTTTACGGCTTTATTTAATGATTAAGCGAGGGTTTGATCTTATTGCTGCTTCAGCTGGAATGATTATGCTAGCTCCGATTTTTCTTCTCGTTGCCTTATGTATCAAGCTGGAGAGCCCAAAGGGCTCTGTTTTCTTCTATCAAACCCGGGTAGGGCGCAATGAGCAGGTATTCAAGATGTTTAAATTCCGTTCGATGGTTGCCAATGCTGAAGAACTGCTAGAAGGACTGCTTAGTCAGAATGAAATCGAAGGCGCCATGTTTAAGATGAAGGAAGATCCCCGGATTACGAAAGTGGGGAAATTCATCCGGAAAACAAGTATCGATGAGCTTCCACAGTTATGGAATGTGATTAAAGGCGATATGTCACTGGTTGGGCCACGTCCTGCTTTGCCGCGTGAGGTACAGAACTACAGCAGCTACGATAAACTTCGGCTTAAAGTGTTGCCTGGATGCACCGGGTTGTGGCAGGTTAGTGGACGTAACGAGCTCAGCTTTCAGGAAATGGTTGAGCTGGATCTGAAGTATATCGAAGAGCGGGGATTTCTGTTTGATCTGAAGCTGGTCCTGCTTACCGTCAGGGTCATGTTCGGCTCCAAGAACGCTTATTAGTGATAGAGCGAAACGGAGGAGTAGGAATGAAGCTAGTATTGTTGTCCGGAGGCTCGGGGAAAAGGCTGTGGCCACTTTCAAATGATGCCCGATCGAAGCAATTCCTAAAGGTGCTCGAGGATGAGCAGCATCAGCTAGTATCCATGGTCCAGCGAGTATGGGGACAAATTGCAGAAAAGGGACTCTCTGAAAATAGTTATATTGCAACAGGCAAATCGCAGGTTGAAATGATGCAAAGTCAGATTGGCCGGCATGTGCCATTAATCATTGAGCCAGAGCGCAGAGATACGTTCGCCGCTATCGCGTTAACTGCAGCTTATCTCTATTCGGAGCAAGAGGTCGGGCTGGATGAAGTAATTGCTATTCTGCCTGTAGATCCTTATGTAGAGAGCCGGTTTTTTGATGAAGTCAAGCAGCTCGAGAACGTCCTTCTTGCTACGGAGGCAAACCTTGCTTTAATTGGAGTAAAACCAACCTACCCTTCCTCGAAATACGGTTATATTATTCCTTCAGGAGATCAAAATAGTGTTGGATATTGTGATGTGAATCGGTTTGAGGAGAAGCCTTCTGAAGAACGTGCTGCTGAGCTTATTGAAGAACATCATGCCTTATGGAACTGCGGCGTATTTGCTTTTAAGCTTGGATTCCTTATTCAATTGCTTGAGCAGAAAGGGCTGCCTCTTCATTATAAAGAGCTATTGAAGCAGTATCATACACTTCCGAAAGTCAGCTTCGATTATGAAGTGGTCGAGCAGACTAGCCATATTGTCGTCCGGCCGTACGAGGGGTACTGGAAAGATCTTGGCACCTGGAATACGCTGACGGAGGAGATGGGCAATCATCTTATCGGCAAAGGCATGATTAGTGAAGACAGCATCAACACTCATCTCATTAATGAGATTGATATTCCGGTATCAATTCTTGGCTTATCGAATGTGGTCGTTGCTGTAAGCCCGGATGGTATTCTGGTGTCGGAGAAGACCGCAAGTCCACGAGTGAAAGACTTCATAAATTATAATCAAGGCCCGAAGTTCGAGGAGCGGAGCTGGGGCTGGGCTAGGATTCTCGACGATCAGCATTATGATGATGGACGCTCAGTCGTAACCAAGCGTGTAGGTATATTGCCAGGCCGGAATATTAGCTATCAGCTTCATATCAATCGGGAAGAAGTATGGACCATCGTGAAGGGTGAAGGTGAGTTCGTCCAGAACGGCAATTATATGAAGGTGAGAGCTGGCAATGTGCTGCATATTCCGATGAAGACTTTGCACAGCATCCGTGCGGTATCTGAGCTAGAGATCATTATTGTACAATCCGGCAACGGAGAAGAGGATAGCCGAATCGTCGAGTTATACAATACGTGGGAAGAAGTCGAGGAGCATTGTACAAATATGTAGGTGTGAACATGCATCAAAGGCGCATTCGTCTCCATGAGGAGACAATGCGCCTTTCTATTATTTTGAAATCTATACAAGAGAGGAGGGCTAGTCACAGTTGCATTTCATAGAGTTGTTTCATATATGGAAGGAGGAGATGAAAGGAGGATGGATGTATGGCGACAAGCAAAACAAAAAATATGGGCATGAACAGCTGGGGTTCAAATGAAACGGTAAAACAAACCGAGTTAAACGCAAACTTTGATGCTCTGGACAGCGAGCTTAGTGCACGAGGCTTTAACATTCGCTGGAAAGGAGCGGATGCCAGCGGAGCAGCGGGCAGCTACAATGCGTTGTTGGCAGCAGTTAATGATACGGCAACAACAGCGGTTTTTATTCCGCCAGGCGTGTATCTAATTGAGAAAAGTATCACGATTCCAAGCACGAAACGACTGGAATTCGCGCGGGGTGCTCGGCTGAAACCGGCAAAGGGGATTAGCATTACTGTAAACGGAACCATTGCGGCAAGCTTATGCGATTGGATCTTTGACATTACGGCAGGAGGATTTATTGCGGGAACGCCAAAGGTCGTGGATATTTATCCAACATGGTTTGGGGCGGCAGGTGATGGTTCAGCGGATGATACGGCAGCCTTCCGGGCTGCGATGGCCATTTGTGCCAAGAAGTACAGAATCTTTATTCCGGCTGGAACCTATCGTATTCGGCAGACGTTAACGAATAATTCGCGGGGAATGTATGGGGTCGCGGATTTCGTGGATGATGGTCAGATGGGCAGCCTGCTTATTTGGGATCCCATCGATAAAACAACGGATCTGCTTCCTTGTATACGAATTGAGAATGCGGGGATAGACGCGAATTTCGAGAACTTTGCCATTACGGGGACTGTCGGCTACAACTCGCGGAATCTATCGACATGGGTGAATAAAGCTTTGCTTGATCAGGATTCCTATTCGATGTTCTCGGCGGGAACGGTAGCTATTGAGGTGGCAGGCGGAGCGAAACCGATCTTCCGCAGCATAAGTACGAAGCAGGTTAAGGTGGGATTGCTGCTTAACAGCACGGATGGGCATGTGACCTCCAATGACTGCACATGGAATGGACTTATCGGTGTCTACTGTATGAAGAACAGCGAGGATTATTATTTTCAGGGCGGTGGTATAACCGGCGCCTTCACCGGCATTATGATAGGAATCAAAGAGCATGTGGGCCATTACGGCGGATTTGGCGTAACGATGAAGAGGGTGCATCTTGGCTACTCGCCATACGGCATTTATCAGGTTATCGATTCGGATACGTATAATAACGCAGCTGGCGTGGTTGGCGGGATCTATGGAATGCTGGAGTCGGTCCGTTTCGAGCAGATCGGTGAAGCGGCCATAAAGCTGTTGCCGAAATCCATGTCACAAGGTCTTTATATTTCGGGCATAGGAATGTCCTGGTCATCCGTTGATCCGACTTCGGTGGAGTATTACGCACTGCCGGATACGCTGAAGAATAAGGATGCGAAACAAAGCTACGCGGTGCATTTTGGCACTGTTTCGAGAGTTAATATTGAGAATATCGAAGGCAGTGCGATTAAATCGGATGCACCAGGGGCGCTTGGTACTGCTTATATCAACTTCCTGGAAAAAGATACACTTATTACGGGTCTGCAGCCCGCGCTTACAAAAATCGTTCAACGTAATGTATCCTCTACCTTGCTGTATACCACATCGCAATCGGTTGGTGAATCTATACATGCCAAAGCGAATAACCCTATTAGCCATGGCAATCTCCTCTTGAATCCAGAGCTGCTTAAAAACTGGAACATTGTAGCGGGTACTAATGTAGGGTTGTCGATGATTACGAATTCGGATACGCTCCCTGTGCCATTCAGCCCTGAGATGAAGTCATACGTGGATAAATCTATTACAGGTGTATTAATGATTACGCCAAATGGAGCGAGCAGTCCTTATGTTGGAGTGCCATTCAGTTCTTATCCGCTTATTGTAGACTCGAATCGTTACATGAGCTTTGAATACTTTATCCTCTCTCCACAAGCCAGATTCCGCAGCAGACTGGAATTCGGCAACCATACAACCCTTTATGACACTACCAATGAAGTAATTATCAATCAATGGACAAGAATCACTTGCAGAGAACAATATGTTCCAAATACAAACGCCTATTTAGCATCCTTCTTCGAGTTATCGGCTGTACAGCCAACGTATATTGCCGCAGTTATGGTTTCTTATGATTATAATGGAGCCTATTCTCCATATAATCATGCTTATGCTAAGCCGGCGATTGAAAGCGGAGATGCATTCATATTAACGGATAAAGCTACAGGTACAAGAGGAAGAATTGAACTTGTGAACGGAAAACTTCAAATAACGATGCTGACATAAGTATAATCAGCAAAGCCGGTATTTCCGCTAGAACGCATCCAGTTCTGGGGAAATAACCGGCTTCTTTCTTTTTGAGAAGATATGCCTTGACATGCTACTAATTGTATCATAAAGTTATGTATATACAAATTGTATCGGCGGAGGTGCAAGAAGTGGAGTTAAAACAATACTTCAGAGTTGTAATGAAAAAATGGTGGCTAGTGCTTGTACTGATTCTGCTTGCCTGTACCGCTTCTGGTATAAAAAGCTACTATTTTACAACTCCTATTTATGAAGCCAGTGCGAAACTTATTGTAAATCAATCCCCAAAGAGCGATGAACAAATCTATCCAAGTGTAGGCATATTAGAAACAAACTTAATGCTTATGAATTCCTATAAAGAGATTATTACCTCCTCCGCTATTCTGGATAAAGTCGTGGAGCAATACCCCGATCTGGAAGACTCCGTTAATGTTATGGCCAATACTCTTGCTGTAAGTTCTTTCAATGATTCACAGGTACTAAATCTTAGCTATTGGTCTACTTCCTATGAGAGTGCAGCCAAGACGGTTAATGCCATCTCACAAGTATTCAAAGAACAAATTCCACACATTATGAATATAGACAATATCACCATTTTAAATGAGGCAAAGCTGGATGATGACATCTCGCATGGACCTGTCAATATCAACGTAGTGATGAGTGTTGTGCTTGCTTTCGTCCTATCTTTTCTTATCTCAATCGGCTTAGTGCTCTGTCTGCATTTCCTTGATGATACCCTCAAGAATGAAGAAGAGCTCAAAGAATTGCTTGGTATTCCGCTTCTTGCGGCAATAGGCCGAATGAAGAAAGAAGATTACGCAAGAGGACAGCATGAGCACTTTAACATTTCGAAAGAGGCAGGTGAAGGGAAATATGTCTCGGTCAACCAATGAAAGCCGGTTAGTTGTATTATTTAATCCAAGCTCTACGGTGGCTGAAGCTTACCGTACCTTGCGCACGAATATTCAATATTCCTCTGTCGATAATCCGATCCAGATGCTCATGGTCGCTTCTGCACAGGCAGGAGAAGGCAAGTCTACTGTAATAAGCAATTTGGCAGTTGCTTATGCACAAGAGGGAAAGCGGGTTCTGCTCATCGATACCGACCTTAGAAAGCCTTCACTCCACCGTATTTTTGCTCATACGAATCGTCAAGGTCTGACGAATCTTCTAACTGGGCAAAGCATGCTTCAGGAAGTGCTGAAAGATAGTGGAATTGAGAATCTATCTTTAATTACATCAGGTCCAACACCGCCCAATCCTGCTGAGCTGCTCGGCTCAGCCCGAATGAAGAAGTTATTGGAAGAGCTGAAGGAACAGTTCGATCTTATTTTGTTTGATACTCCGCCGGTGCTTGCGGTTACCGATTCTCTAATTGTCAGTACATACTGTGATGGTGTCCTGCTCGTCATTCATGCTGGAAAAGTAAAGAAAACTTATGTGCGCAAGGCCAAGGAAAAGCTGGATTTCGTACAGTCTCGAATTATTGGGGCTGTATTCAATCAGTTGAAACGAGATGACATTACTTTTATGAAATATTATGGATCTGCTAAATAAAACAAAATAGCTTGACATCATCATAGGAGAAAGAACTGCAGCGAAATAGGTAATGTCTACTGAACCTTTATTACTGTAGGCACTCGGTCGCACCGTGGGCTATTGAAGCCTTAGACATGATTGTCGCTGGTGAGATGTGAGGACAGGTTAGATGCCTGCCATTTTTTAAACAAATAGCTATGTTTTCTTGCCGAGCAAGAGAACATAGCTATTTATTTAAAAACAATAAAGGATAGGTGAAAGTCCATGCGGATTAGCGTCATCATTCCGACCTACATGCGTCTAGACAGTTTAGTTGAAGGTTTGGGCGGGCTCTACAAACAGGAGAGATTGCCGGATGAGATTCTGGTCATTGCAAGAGATTCCGACAGGGAGACAATCGATTATTTGAATGCCAGACTAGATGGGCGACTGCGATATGGGATGGTATATACTCCTGGAACGGTAGAGGCGCTTAATACCGGACTCGCGCAAGCAACGGGTGATGTTATCGTTATTACTGACGATGATACAGTTCCATATCCCGACTGGCTGGCAAGAATAGAAAAGCATTACGAAGATGATGACAAGCTTGGAGGACTAGGGGGCAAGGACTGGGTGTATCATTCAGGCCGGCTGCTGTTCGGTCAGGCCAGGAATGTCGGCAAGTTGTATTGGTTCGGCAGAATGGCCGGTAATCATCATATTGGTGTAGGTGATGCCAGGGAAGTGGACATCCTAAAGGGGGCGAATATGAGCTTCCGCAAGAAAGCGCTCGAGAATCTATCCTTTGATAGAATGCTGAGAGGCAGCGGCGCTCAAGTTCATCTTGAGATCGGAATAAGTCTGCTTGTCAAGCAATCTGGCTGGAAGCTTCTATACGATCCAAGTGTATGTGTGAATCATTTTCCGGCTGAGAGATTTGATGAAGATAAACGGAATGCATTTAATGAGACTGCTTGCCGTAATATGGCCCATAATGAAACGTACACCATATTAAAGCATTCGGGCGCCATTAGAAGAGCTGTCTATTTGGTATGGATCGCTTTGGTCGGAAGTCCGCCCTCACCTGGATTCCTGCAGTTTATTCGAATGGTTCCTCGGGAAAAAGGAGCAGCTTATAGAAAGCTGCGATCCACATACAGAGGTAGATGGGATGGGTGGAAAACGTGGAGAACATGGATAAACTCATAGACACAGCCAAAGTTGCCTTGCTCAAAACAACTGGAACCATCGGAATGATGCTTATTATCCTGTTTATTGGCGTGACGACAACGAAGGTAGCCATGATGCAGGATCTTTGGCAGCTGTCCGTTGTCCTTGGTTTAACGATGGCTGCGGTTTTTCTTCAATGGGCAAATTCAATAGCCTATGTTCCCTACACAATAGCTGTCTGGGCGTTTTATCCGGAAATAAGACGTTTATTGGACTGGTCTTTTGGCACTTACAGTGATACCCCCATCTTGTCCCTTGCCCCACTGCTCGTAAGCTTAACGATGCTTATCCCTATTATGAAAAACTATAAGAAGCTGTCGCGAACAGTCACCCGGATCATGCTCATTGCTTCTTTGGTATTTGGCTACGGGTATCTTCTTGGTGTGCTTCAATTCGGCAGTTTTGCCGCAACGTATGATCTAATAAACTATTTATCTCCGCTATTGCTAATAGCCTATGTTAACACCTGTAATTTCAAAAATGAAGTCAGAGATTATTGGCTAAAGAGCTTTACGTTTATTACGGTGCTGGTCGCCGTCTATGGTATATACCAATATTTTCTTATTCCTCCATGGGATCAGTTCTGGATGATCCATTCCGAGATGACCTCGATTGGACAGCCTGAGCCGCTCAAGGTGAGGGTATTCTCAACCTTGAACTCGCCTGGCCCAACGGGTGCTTTCCTGGCCTATGCTTTATCCGTCATGATTATGAATAAAAAGTGGCGTGCCTTTGGTTTTGTCGGCCTTATTCTCGTCGCATTTGCCTTGATGCTTACATTGGTAAGAAGCAGCTGGATTGGTCTTGTTGCTATGCTTCTGGTGTACTTCATGCAGGCAAAGTCACAGAGCAAAATAAAGCTGGTTGCTGTTCTTGCTGTGCTGGTTATGTTCTATCAATTTGTACTCCCGAGCTTGCCAGGAGCGGATGCGATTACGACGCGCGTGCAAAGCTTCGGCAATCTAAGTGAGGATAACTCCTATAATGATAGACTTGCTTTTACTTCGTCCATCATGGTGGTCATCATGTCAAATCCGATTGGCAACGGGCTTGGCAGCACAGGGCTGAGTGCCAAGCTGAATACGAGTGCTCTGCAAACCTTCGATAATGGCTATTTGAATGTATTCTATACGTTTGGTATTCCAGGCGGGCTGTTATTTCTTGGATTGCTGGGGTATCTGGTTGTTCTTAGTCTGCGGAGCACTCTTTACTATCGGGAATATAGTCATCTTGCCTTCGCTACGATGGCGGCAGCGCTGTTCCTGCTGTTTGGAGCGAACACATTTCCAGGGGTTGGGGGCGTAAACATCTGGTTTCTCCTCTCCTTTATATTTTTTCCATTGAAAGAGGAGGATGCAGGTCATGAACATGTGCTTCGTTACCCATAAAGTAAGAAAAGGCGATGGACAGGGGAGGGTTAATTACGAGGTTATTTTGGAGGCGCTTCGGCAAGGTCATTATGTATATATTATTGCTTCTGAATTATCTGATGAATTGGCGCAGCATGAACGGGTCATATGGAAAAAGATCGCAGTGGAAGGCTGGCCGACCGAGCTGCTGCGGAATCAGATATTCGCTATTCGAGCATCGCTCTGGCTTACCATATTGAGGAACCGAATCGATCTGACGATTGTAAACGGCTTTACAGCGTATGTCCGCTCGGATATCAACTGTATCCATTTCGTCCATAGTGCCTGGCTTCGTTCCAAGTATCATCCTATTGTGGAACGTAAGAGCTTAAGCTCGTTCTATCAATACATCTATACCCGGCTCAACCGTTCTCTGGAACGAATGGCGATGAAGCGTACCAGAACCATTGTGGCTGTATCGGAGCAGGTGAAGCATGAACTTAAGGGGGATGCCCATATAGAAGGTAATCGAATAGCTGTCATTCGAAACGGAGTTGATCTGGAGGAGTTTTATCCGCGTCATGTGGACCGGAGAGAGCTTCATTTATCTGAGCAACAGCTATATGCCATGTTCGCCGGAGATCTTCGATCCTCGCGAAAAAATCTCGACACTGTATTAAAAGCATTAGTTTCTGTTCCGGAAATTCATCTCCTTGTACTTGGCAATACGAAAGGAAGCCTCTATCCGCAGATGGCAGCGGACTTAGGTTTGGGTGAACGGGTACAATTTCTAGGCTACCGTACGGACATGGCGACGTGGATGTCTGCCGCAGACTTATTCGTATTCCCTTCACGTTATGAACCTTTTGCGCTTGTTTTGCTTGAAGCGATGGCCGTAGGTCTTCCCGTTGTAGCCAGTAGCAATTGCGGAGCAGTGGAGCTGCTCACGAATAAGGCTGCCATTATTATTAATGACCCGGATGATTCAGATGCTCTTGCTGATGCACTTCTGAGATGTGCGGCCGATCGCAGGCAGCTGAAGCAAATGGGGGAGGAAGCTAGAAGGCTTGCCTGCCAGCATTCTTGGTCAGCCATGGCCGCACAATATTTGCAGTTAATTCAAGAAACAGCCCTTCATAAGGCTGTTCCTCTGCCAGAGTCTTGAAAGGAATAGGTACAGGCTATGTTAAATGTATTAAGACGCAAAGATAGCTTTGGTTATATCGCGCAAATGTTCGCTTCCAACTTATTTATTCTATTTCTTAATACATTAACGGGCATTATTATTGCAAGATATCTGGGACCAATTGGACGCGGCGAGCAGGCGGCGATGATTATGTGGCCGCAGCTGCTTTCCTATATGGTTACGCTTGGTTTGCCCTCTTCTATTATTTATTACATGAAACAAAAGGGAAGCCAGCAAGGTTCGCTTTATATAGCTTCTCTATGGATGTGTCTGCTGCTTGGAATGATATCCATACTTGGCGGATTGCTATTTTTGCCGGGGTGGATGGATGGTTATTCCCATAATAAAATCGCCTTCTCCTGCTGGGCACTTATCCTGATTCCTTTTGGATTGATTGGCGTTATTAATAACGCTGTATTGCAGGCGAGAGATGAATACCTGCTGTTCAACCGCATCCGGTATTTACCTAATATCATTACACTGGTGCTGTTGGGTGCATTGGTGGTCACGGGGAACGTAAATCCCTTTTATACATCAATTGCCTATTTGGCGCCGATCATTCCTATTTCGGTATGGACGATGATGCGGCTATTATCGATTTATAAGTTCAAGCATTCGGACCTTATTCAGTCGTCCAGACAGTTAGTCCAATATGGCATTCGTTCGTACGGCACTGATTTGGCAGGCACGCTTTCCTTTTATATCGATCAGGTGCTTGTCGTAGGGCTGTTGTCACCTGCCAGTTTGGGTATCTATTTGGTTGCTTTGAGCTTGGCCAAAATGCTTGATATTATCCAATCCTCCATCGTATCCGTCTTGTTCCCTCAAGCATCAGGATTGCAGCCAAACGAGGCCATCCAACTCACACTCAAGATGTACCGCATCAGTGCGGTTCTTACGTTTGGACTTGTTATCCTGCTCGTTACTTTTGCTCCATATGTCATGCTGCTGTTGTATGGTGCTTCATACAAGGAAGCGATACCGATCTTTCGTGTACTGATTGTTCAAGCTGCAATAGCGAGTGCGACCTGGACGCTGGCTCAAGGATTTATGGCAACGAATAGACCAGGAAGAGTGACGATGTTGAAAGTATTGTCGCTGCTTATGAACGCTGCACTGATTAATGTACTGACTCCGCATATGGGGATTATAGGCGCTGCATACTCTTTACTCATTTCCGCAGTAGTCAATTTCCTGCTCATTATATGGCTCTATTATTTCGAGATGCGGATAAGCTGGTCGTCCATTCTATTCCAGGCAGATGATTGGTCTTGGGTAAAGAGACAACTGCTTGGTAAAAAGAATCTTACGGAAACGGAGAGAGTGATTCCATGAACATCTTATTATCTATTCACCATGAGATGAACATTAATGCGGGTGCTCCCGGAGTTACCTATCAGCTGTCCCGGCAATATGAACGATTAGGTCATCAAGTATCCTTGTTCTCCTACAATGATCTGCCCTCTTATATTCCAGCCAAGCTGAAAGGGCTTGTGTTTCCCTACTATCTGATGCGAAGAATTAAAAAGTCTGATCCATTCGATATAGTGGATGCTTCAAGTGGGGATGCATGGTTATGGAGTTTGTTTAGACGCAAAGACCGGGAGGAGCCTGCTCTGGTCACAAGAAGCCACGGGTTAGAGCATACGATGCACATAGGCTTGCTGGAGGAGCAGAAGCGGGGCAATGTGAAACTATCGTGGAAATATCCGCTTTATCATGGAGGCCTTCGGCTGTGGGAGGTTGCGGTATCTTTCCGTAAAGCGGACGGGTCGCTGTTCCTTAATCAGCAGGATTACGAATATGCCATCCACAAGCTTAGGGTCAAACAAGCATCGTCGAGACTTGTTAGAAACGGACTACCGGATTATTTTCTAAACCTGTCTATTGACAATGTACCGGTCATAGCTGGAGCACCGATTCGGATTGCCCAAGTAGGGAGCTATATATTGCGGAAAGGAATTGCCTACACCGCAGAAGCAATGAATGTCATCTTGAAGGAATATCCTAATGCAGAAATGTCATTTATCGGAACAGGCTGTTCACGAGAAACGGTGCTGGCTGACTACGATGCTGCTGTCCACTCCCGTATTCATGTCATTCCGGCATATCGTCATGAAGAATTGCCTTCCATTCTTATGGGGCATCAGATCAAGCTTTTTCCGACTTTGTCAGAAGGATATCCGTTATCTTTACTGGAAGCGATGGCCTGTGGTCTTGTTCCGATCTCTTCCTTCACGACGAGTTCATTCCTTCAAGATGGAAAGGATGCGCTTCTTATTCCGATGAGGGAATCATCTGCCATTAAGAGCAAGCTGCGGCAATTGCTTGATGTGCCATCGCAGCTGCAAAGTATGCAAAGAAATGCGTATGAAACCGCCCAAACACATGATTGGAGCCAAATTGCAAGTGAGACCATTCAGTTTTATAAGGAATTATGCGGGGTGACAACCGGATGAAGATCGTACATATCGCGAATCATGCACATGAAATAGGGAACGGCATTGTTAATGTGATGATCGATCTGGCTTGCGAACAAGCTAGACGAGGGCATGAAGTCACTGTGGCTTCCGGTGGAGGAAGCTATATCGACTTGTTGCAACGGCATAGCGTATCACATTATAGGCTTGATCAAACGAGAAGGCCTGCCTCTATGCTGCGGGCTTTTTTTCATTATCGCTCCCTGATCAGACAGACCAAGCCGGATATCATCCATGCTCATATGATGACAGGCGCTCTTTTATCCCGTTATTTGAAAGGGATGAGCAGCTATAAGATTATTACGCATGTTCATAATGAATTCCAGAAGCATGCTGATCTGATGAAGGTTGGCGATGCGGTTATTGCAGTAAGCGATGCTGTTGCGAGATCCATGGCCGCAAGGGGGATTAAACCTAATAAATTAAAGGTAGTGTTGAACGGAACCGTAGGAAGCCCGAGAAAGATAAATGAATCGCTTATGCTAGACCTGAAAGGGCCTAATATTGTAACTGTAGCAGGATTATATACACGTAAAGGAATTGGCGATTTGATTGAGGCCTTTAACCAGATTGCAGCCAGCGTTGAAGGTGTGAATCTATTTATTGTTGGAGACGGGCCCGAACGTGCGTTGTTCGAGAAAATGGCGGGATTATCTATTTATCGGGAACAGATTAAGTTTGAAGGGTTTCAAGTGAACCCTGAAGCTTATATGCGGGCAGCTGATGTCTTTGTTCTTGCTTCGCACAAAGAGCCGTTTGGGCTCGTGCTCATTGAGGCAAGAGAAGCAGGCTGCGCCATTGTAGCTACGGATGTAGATGGAATACCAGAAGCGCTTGATCAAGGAGATTCGGGGATGCTGGTTCCTCCTAGACAGCCTGCTGCTCTGGCGGAAGCGATTATTGAGCTTCTTAGCGATGAAGGTAAACGTGAATCTTATAGGGAACGTGCGAGGCAAGGCCTTGAATATTATCAAGTTTCTCGGGTGACGGAGCAAACGCTTCAAATCTATGAGGAAGTATTAAAGAGTTAAGTTGATAGTCGGATGATAGGAAGTGGTAACGGTGATGAGAGTATTGACGACCGGATTAGGGTGGAACGAGCTGCAGCCTGGCGGGCTGAATCGCTATTATGTCGATTATAATCAAGCTCTGAAGCAATATGGACATTCAGAATTTGGGCTTGTTGTTGCCGAGCAGAACGCGGAGCTTCAAACCAGCTTGAATATTACGAATGCAGCGGGAAGTGGAATATGGTCCAGAATCCGGGCGGTTAGGCATCATACTGTGAAAGCAGTGGAGTCTTTCCGCCCGGATGTATTTAATCCGCATTTTGCGCTATATGCCTCCATGGTGTCCAGAAACAGCTTGCCGAGTCATATCCCTATTGTGACGCATTTCCATGGGCCTTGGGCACTTGAGTCCAAGATGGAGGAAGGCGGCAAGCCCCGAATTGTGCGGGAAGCTAGATACCTAATCAAAAAGCAGGTCGAGCAGGTAACCTACCGCCGCTCCGACCGCTTTATTGTACTCAGCGAATATTTCAGGGATATCTTATCGAATAACTATGGTATTGACCACAGTAAAATTCACATTATTCCTGGCGCTGTTGAGCATGAACGATTCACACCTCACCCGGATCGGCCAGCACTGCGGGCAAAGCTGGGTATTGCACCTGGTCAAAAACTTTTGTTCTGTGCACGGCGCATTGTTCGCCGGATGGGAATTGACCGGCTGATTGATGCGATGCAGACGGTTGTCCGGGAACATCCGGGGTCCAGACTATATATTGCAGGAGACGGTCCGATGCGCAGTGAATACGAACAGCAGATTGTTCGGCTGGGCCTATCTGCGAATGTAAGGATGCTGGGCAGGGTGTCTAACGAAGAATTGGTGGAATGGTATCAAGCGGCTGATTACAGCATTGTCCCAACCATTACGCTCGAAGGCTTTGGTTTAGTTACGATTGAGTCCATGGCCTGCGGAACCCCAGTGTTTGGGACACCTTATGGCGGTACTAATGAAATCTTACGCCAAGTCTCCTCGGATTTGCTGTTCGAGGACGGGACAGCGGAGGCGATGAGCGGTAAATTGATCAGTGCTTTGAACGGCCGGCTAACGCTTCCGACCAGAGAAGCTTGCAGAGAGCATGTACTTCAGCGGTATACATGGAGCAGTGTAGCCGGGGCTGTAACCGATGTGTTCCGTGAGGCACAGGAGATTCGGAGAAAAGGAGTGGCCAGCCGATGAGAGTCGCCTATTATAACCACACCAGCGCAGTGAGCGGAGCGGAGATCAATCTCATGGTGACAGCGAAGCATTATACGAAGGTGCATCCCATTATCTTTGCACCGGAAGGCGAACTCCTTGATCGGGCCAGAAAGGATTGGCTGGAGGTTGTACCTCTGCCAAGCTTTAACGCGAGGCTGAGCCGCAATCCACTCCGGCTGGCCGCTGGAGCGGCCGGCATGATTAAGGCTGGACGCCAGCTGTCGGAAGCAGTGAGAGCGTACGGGATAGATGTGATCCATGCCAACTCGCTTCGGGCAGGAATGATGGCATCGCTGTTCTACTGGCATCACCGCATTCCTGTTATATGGCATCTGCATGATATTCCGCCCAAGGGGCTGATTGGCAAAGTCATACGGATGTATGCTTTATGGGCGGCACAGTCGGTTATTGCCATATCAGAATCTGTGATGAAGGACTATCAAAAGCTGGGGGAGCGTATTCATCTGGTCCATAACGGAGCTGTCCTTAGCGAATTTTCGGGACAGGAGAAAGCCTACAGCCGTGAAAAAATTCGGTCAGAGCTCCATACACCGCAAGATGGCCGTGTCATGACCATTATTGGTCAGATCGCGCCCTGGAAAAGACAAGCGGATGCTATTCGGGCTTTACATGCCTTACTTCAACATGGAGAGGAGAATTATTTATGGATTGTCGGAGAGCCAAAGTTCCGCCAGGAGAACGAGCAATATTTGGAGGAGCTTCACCGGCTGGCCGACCAATTAAAGGTAACGAAATATATCCGCTTTACAGGCTTTCGTGAGGATGTGGACGAAATATGCTGCGCATCTGACCTGTTGCTGCTCTGTTCGGAGAATGAGCCGTTTGGGCGGGTCATCATTGAAGCAATGGCGCAGGGGACACCAGTCATTGCAACAAACGGCGGCGGGGTGGCGGAGATTATTAAGCACGGCCGAAGTGGACTGTTGTATACGACCGGAAATATAATGCAGCTTGTACAATGTATCCAGGATCTTCAAAGGATGGAGCCGCTTCGCAGGCTAATCAGCGATAACGCAATTGAACGGATAAAGGAGCATTTTTCAATCGGGCAGGCTGCGGCGAAGACGGAGATGATCTATATGCAGGCAATGAATGGAGGAACGGGTATCAACCGCGGTCTCCGGCAAACTAAGGGGGTGGCAAAATGAATTATCGGATAGCAATTGTCCATGATTATTTGAATCAAATGGGCGGAGCGGAAAGAGTTGTTGGCGTTATGCATAAGTTGTTTCCGGAAGCACCAATCTATACGACCATTGTCGACAGAGAGAAGTTATTACCTGAATTACGCGACGCTAATGTTGTAACGACCTGGATGCAGCATATTCCGAACATTTTACGAGATTTCAAGCTTTACTTCTGGCTATATCCGTTTGCAGTCCGGTCGATGAAGCTGCAGGAGTACGATATTATCATCAGCTCCAGCAGTGCTTATGCTAAAGGGATCCGGAAGCCTGGGCATGCGGTTCATTTGTGCTACTGTCATTCCCCAATGCGGTTTGCCTGGAACTTTGACGGCTATATCGAGAATGTAAAGGTGTCACGGATGAGAAAAATAGCTGCCAAATGGCTGACATTCCCTTTAAGGATTTGGGATAAATCAAATTCAAAGCAGGTCGACCGTCTTATAGCCAACTCCAGTGTGGTGAAAGAAAGAATAAACAAGTTTTATGGACTCGAGTCTTCTGTCATTTATCCTCCTGTTGAAGTAGAACGTTTCTCGGTCAGTAGTGAGGCGCCGGAAGATTATTTTCTCATTGTCTCACGTCTTGTTTCCTATAAGAAGATCGATATCGCCATCGAAGCCTGCTCTCGTCTTGGAAGGAAGCTGCTCATTGTTGGGGACGGGGATGACCGGGAACGTCTCGAAGCTATGGCAGGACCAAACGTTCAATTTCTAGGCCGCAGAAGTGACGAAGAGGTAGTCCGCTATATGCAGAGATGTCAGGCATTGCTGTTTCCTGGATTGGAGGATTTTGGGATAACTCCACTAGAGGCCAATGCCTGCGGCAGACCTGTGATTGCCTTCCAAGCAGGCGGAGCGCTTGACACCATCAAATCGGGATTGAACGGCTTGTTTTTCAAGGTGCAGAATGCTGAGTCTCTAATAGAAGCTCTGCAGGCTTTTGATAGACAGCAGTGGGATCCGCAGCTCATTAGGGATCATGCTGAGACGTTTAATGAACGTTTCTTCATTGAGAGGTTATTGTCCAGTTTGCAAAGTGCAATTGATCCGCTTGGAAGCAACTTGAAACACTACGGGGTGGAGGCAGGGATCCATTTTGGGAGATAGTTTCGTCTCTTGTGATACATTTTGTTGATAAATTTGAGCCATTTTGCTACAATTAGTATCATAAATAAGAAGAGGTGAGATCAATTAGTGAGAATGTACGTGTAGATAAAAAGAATTATTCCGCCTATGGACTACGGTTGATTAGTGAAGTGGAAATGCCGGAATTATGGTCTGAAGAAGATAGCCATATCGAACCTGACGTTAGCATTGAATATGCAGATTTAAGAGGCTTTATTCAATCTTGGGAGCCAGGGCAGAAACGCCACATTGATCTCACTCGAAATGAAATCGTGCTTCATATTCCGGAAGCGGCCTATTACCGGATTGTAGGAAGCTCTCTTATTCAAGTGATGCCTGAAAAAGGGTCGGATCCTAGAGAAGTCCGTATTTTTCTCCTGGGAGTATGCCTTTCAATTGTCATGATACATCGAGGTATTGTGCCGATGCATGCCAGCGGTGTCATGATTGATGGGAAGGCCTACATTATCGTTGGCGATTGCGGGGCCGGTAAGTCAACGCTTGGAGCTGCGTTCAGGCAGGCGGGTTATAAGCTGATCAGTGATGATATTGTAGGGTTGTCAATCGATGAGAGTAACATACTTACGGCATATCCCGGTTATCCGCAACAGAAGCTTTGGCAGCAAAGCTTGGATTATTTGAATATGGAATCGGCGAACTATGATCAAATACTGGATAATTACAACAAGTTTGCAGTTCCATTTGGAGACCAGTTCATTAAGGATCCTCTGCCGCTGGCAGGCATATTCGAACTAGAGAAGGCAGATATTCCTCAGATTGCCATGAGACCGCTTAAATCGCTCGAACGGGTGCAGCTTATCCGCTATCATTTATTCCTCGGCAAAGTACTGAATGAATTGAGCAAGGAGCAATGGCTGCTTAACTTTGCAGCGAAAGCGGCGCTTGCTATTCCGTTCTATCAATTGAAACGCCCGCTAAACGGGTTCACGGCACCAGATCTGGTTAATCAAATTTTAAACAAAGTGAGAGAAGGGGAGGTCGTACATTTATGAGCAATCAAGGTGTATTGGCAGGTGGACGTATCGTTCAAGCAGAAGGGTATCTGGTGAGCGACATGGGCGGAGATAAAGTCATGATGAGCATACAAAGCGGTAAGTATTATAATCTTGGTCAATCTGGCGGCGCGATTTGGGAGCATCTCGCTGTTCCAACAACATTGAAAGAAATTGTATATAAACTTTGTGAGGAGTATGAAATCGATAGAGAAGTTTGCACAAGCCAAGTGGAGGCATTCCTGCAAAAATTGGCCGAGCAAGGCCTTATTGTCAGCGCCGAGGTTTAAAAGGATGAGCCGGTTTCGTAAGTTTCTAGCTTCCGACAGAGCCTTTAAGCTGATGCTGCTGGAAGCATTCTTCTACCTTGGCTGGGCGAGAATCCTGAAGGCGATTCCATTCGCGAAGGTAGCTCCCAGTCTGGGTAGTTCGATGAAAGAAACATCTTTCACGACAGCACCGGAAGATGAGGAAATCATACATAAAATCGGGCGTTCGATCCGGATCATGAGCCGCTATACGCTTTGGGAAAGCAAATGTCTTGTAATGGCTATCGCCTGTATGAAAATGCTGGAAAAGCGTCGAGTCGAGAGCACATTATATCTTGGTACGATGAAAAATGATAATGGGAAATTAAGTGCCCATGCCTGGCTGCGAACAGGGCCTTATTATGTAACGGGTGCAGAGATCATGAATCGTTATACAGTTGTTGGTGTTTTCGGAAAAGTGCCCGGACGTTAAGAGAGTAAGGGGAGAATGAAATGAGTAGTCCTTTGGATCTGAGCTCGTTTTCGAAAGAATTGAAGTTTATGCTGAATTTGCTTCGTTCCGACCGCAAAATAGAAGTGGAAGAGGCGATACGGCAATCGAGAGATCTGGATTGGCAGTCATTTTTGAAGTTTGCCACTTATCATGATACTTTCCCTATTCTATACCCTTTGTTAGCCCAATTAAATGAAGAGCAGCAATGGACACCAAATTTCGTAATGAATAAGCTGAAGGCTGTTTATACAAGAAACACATTCGAAATGCTGCATTTACGCGGCGAGATGGAACGGATGAATGAACGATTTGCTGGGCAAGGAATCCGCTCACTTTTTTTGAAGGGTCCGGTGCTTGCTGCAATGCTTTACGGTGATATATCGGGGCGTACGTCAGGCGATCTTGATATTTTCGTCTCGAAGCAGGATTGGGACAAATGTGTAAAGGTGTTGTTGGAGGAAGGATATGCCCTGGGCGAGCAATATGATTCTGCGGCAGTCTTAAATAATACTGAACGTAAGACCCATCATATCTCCTATATACATCCGCAGAAGAGAATCGAGATTGAGCTTCATTGGCGCTTAAACCCCGATTCGGTCATTGAACCGTCGTTTGAGGAACTTTGGAGCCGAAGACAGGCTAGCTCACTTAATAAATCGGTCTATACGCTTGGCAGCGAGGATCTGTTTGTTTATTTGGTACTGCATGGAACAAGACATGCCTGGACCAGCCTGCGATGGTTGATGGATATTGACCGTATGCTAAGCGGGTTCTTAAATTGGAACCGTGTGAATCAATTGTTTGCGGCAAGCCGAAGCGCCAGCCTCGGCGGTAAGGCGATTCTCTTATCGACCGATCTGCTCGGTAGCCTGCTGCCGGAAGAGGCTTACGCGATGACATTAAATCCAAAAGCACACCGGTTGGCGCAGCTTGCGCTTATCTTTATCCGGCAGAAGGTTGTCTTGTTTCCAGAGCCGGAGAGCAAAGAGATTGCCTTTGTCTATAACCGTTATTTGCTCGCTGCGATGACATTTAGACAAAGGCAGCTCTACATCTGGAATAAGCTGTATCCAAGCTCGAAGGATGTAACACTGCTTCCTCTGCCTAAATCCATGCATTTTCTTTATTTCCCTCTCCGCCCATTCCTTTGGTTCTGGCGGCAAGTGAAACGGCAGACAACCTAAGGAGGAGCTCCGCATGAAGGAGATTATTATTTTTCTTAAAAAGTTGTATGCCTCGTCGGGCTTCCTACTTTATGTTCATTTGCTGTTAATGCTAATCGTGAGTGGTTTGGAAGGTATTGGTATATTTCTGATTATTCCACTATTAAGTATTATCGGTGCCTTTGATTTGAATGTCGACACTATTCCTTTTGTTTCGAGTGCAATGGATAGGATGCAAGAATCGAATATCCCGTTAAATCTTCCGATTGTATTGCTAATTTATGTGCTTCTAGTCGGCGGGCAAGCACTGCTGCAGCGCAATCAGACGAATCTCTCTTCCAGGATAGAGCAGCGTTATATCAAGGAATTACGGCAGGAAACGCATCAGTCGTTGTTAAAAGCCAGGTGGGAATATTTCCTCCGTAAAAGAAATTCGGATTTTAACCAGATGCTGACTACAGAGCTCAACCGGGTCAGCAATGGCATCGGGCTGCTGCTGACGTTTATTTCCGCGGCGGTCTTTACATTAATCCAAATAGGCTTTGCAATGTGGCTGTCGGTTGAGCTGACCTCTATCATTATTCTAAGTGGGTTGCTGCTATCTCTTATATCCCGCAAGTTTGTAAGGAAATCGGCAAAACTGGGTAAAGAAACGAGTAAGCTGTTCCAAAGCTATTTTGCAGGACTTAGCGATAATTTTAACGGAATTAAGGATATTAAAAGCAATATGCTGGAGCGCTCGCATATTCGCAAGTTTGCTGAACTTTGCCAACACATTGAGAGCAATTATATGAAAGCTGCGAGAGTATACGCCAATTCACAGTTTCTATATCGGGCATCCTCTGTCGTATTAATCGCCGTGTTTGTGTATGTTTCCCTAACCATATTGCATGTTGCTGCTGAACAGTTGCTATTAATTGTGCTGATCTTCACACGTTTGTGGCCGAGGTTCATTACCATTCAATCCTGTCTCGAACGAATTATGACGCAACTGCCAGCTATGCAGGCATTAACGGTGCTGCAGCAGGAAAGTGGAGAGGCGCGGGAAGCGCTCTTATTGCAGGATGAGCAGTTGGCGTTGTCTATTCCATTAAAGGAGAGCATTGAATGCCAAAAGGTAAGTTACCGCTATGATAAGAGCGGAAAACGGCTGGCTTTAAAGCATATTGACCTGCTTATTCCGGTTAACCGAATGACTGCTGTTGTCGGCAAATCAGGAGCAGGTAAAAGCACACTCGTTGATCTCTTGATGGGGCTTATTCAGCCAGATGAAGGGAAAGTGCTTATTGATGGCCGGGAACTGACAGAAGAGCTGCTGTATTCTTACCGAAATAGGATCGGTTATGTTTCACAGGACCCTTTTCTGTTTCATGGCAGTTTGAGGGAGAATTTGCAGCTTGTTGTTCCAGATGCGACAGAGGCAGAGATATGGGAGGCTCTGCGTTTCTCAGCTTCGGATGAATTTGTCCGTAAACTGCCAAATAGCCTGGATACGGTGATTGGAGACCGTGGGGTAAGACTTTCTGGCGGGGAGCGTCAGCGAATTGTACTCGCACGGGCAATTCTAAAGAAACCGTCCATACTTGTGCTGGATGAAGCGACGAGCGCCCTCGACAGTGAAAATGAGGTGCAGATCAAAGAAGCGTTAGACCTGCTGCGTGGTACAATGACGATTATCGTTATTGCCCATCGTTTATCTACAATACGGCATGCCGATCAAGTTATTGTCCTAGAGAATGGCGAGATCGTACAGCAGGGCAGCTATATTCAGCTGTCGCAGGAATCTCGTGGGACATTCAGAAAGCTGCTTAGTTATCAAACCGAGGCCAACGTGTAGGTGTTGGCCTTTTTTTGCGTTTTTTAAATACAAAAAGGGGGTGTCCCATAATTCATGAAAATGACGATGGGACACCTCCTATTTTATCCGGGCTAAGCAGCAGCATGCGCATTTAAATGTTCTTCCGATCGCCATTGCTCTGGAATTCCTTTGAATCAATGAGGCAAGGTTCGAATTCCTCAAAAAAGCGAACACTAACGCTTCTCCAGAATCATATAAAAATGCTAAGTCTGTCCTTGACTTGTTCAGGAAATGCTCAAACAAAAAGAAGCCAATATATTTGTTAGAATAGAAGTACCACCAACCATTCTAAGTAAAAAGAGGCTCTTATGTACAAAGAATATACCATGGATCAGCTGTTCTTACCGATGGACTTGCAGGAAGATATCTCCTAAAACCATCTCTTTCGCGTCATTAACGACGTGGTCAATCGTTTAGATATGAATCTCTTCACCAAAGCTTATCCCGGAGGTTGCCGGCTCGACCACTACTTTGTGGATGGAACGAAGATCGAAGCGAACGCAAATCGTTACACGTTTGTTGGGTAAGGTTGTCGTTAAACAGAAGCTGAAACTGCAAGAAAAAGTACAGACCTTGTTCGCTGCCATTGAAGAGGCAGAAAAGCAGGAAGACCATGCTTTAAATAACATGGACCTTCCTGTACTTGGGGAAGCCTCAGGCATCACGAGTGAAAAACTTGGAGCAGGCTGTTCAGCAACTAGAAAACAAGCTTAAAGAAAAACCAAAGGACAAACCGCTAAAGAAAGCTATTCATGTTGTTCGGAAAGATCTTCTTCCTCGCCTGCAAAAATATGAAATTCGGCAAGAAACACTCGGAAAACACAGTAGTTTTAGCAAAACAGACAACGATGCCACGTTTATGTGCATGAAGGAAGACCACACACGTAATGGTCAGTGAAACCTGGTTACAACGTGCAGATCGGCACCGAAGATCAGTTCATCATTAGCCTTGGACTTGCGCAGCAGGTTAGAAACTTCTATTCAGTTATGAGAGCAGAAGTAACATGGAGAGCAGATATGAAATCGTTACTCACCTGTATCGTAGTATTTCTTGCGAGGGCTGTCCCCTAAAGGATCGTTGTACAAAAGCGCAAGGAGATCGAGAAATAAAGGTCAGCATGGAATAGCTTCGACTCAAACAACAAGCGAGAGAGCAATTAAAGAGCGAAGATGGACATGCCTTATCCTTTAGACATATGCACGAACCGGAGAGTGTGTTTGGCCAAATCAAGAATAATCGGGGATTTCGCAGTTTCCTACTTCGAGGCCTACCGATAGTTAGCCTCGAGGATCGGATTTCGCTTACCCACAATTTGCTGAAGAAAGCAGCAAGCGATCTAAACACCAAAATAGCGTTACAGGGATAGCCCTCTGCAACGCTACTTTTTTGAATTCATCTTTTCATTTACTTATGCGAGCTGTCTCCAAAGTGAGCGTTCCCCTTGTGAGACGGCCCCTTTTTTGTTAAAGATTAATTAGCTGTAATGATGACTGCCTTTTCCAGGTCTGCCGAATGTTTCTGCTTCAACATCACCGTCGAAAGTCATTTTTACATCCAGCACTTCCAAAGTTGGTGCTTCCCATACTTTTTTCATACCTTCACCTCCTATCGTTAGTTGAAGTATCTCCCTATGTACGAGATACGCTACGTTTCTGATTATAGCATATAATGATACAAAATGTATCTATTTATTAAAAAAGTTTTTGATTCTTTTTAGGTTATATGGTTGACGGGCATTTGGATGGAATGGTAAGATTTGTACATTACAAATTGAATCGGCAATTTTACGGAAGCACCGTAGAAGATCGCAGGTAACTGCGTCTTTTACGGTGCTTTTTTGTGTTTTTGTCGGAAATAGAAAGGCAGGAGCAGGCAGGTGAGGCAGCAATTAGCGATAGCAGTCAAAGAGCAGGATTATGTAAAGAGACTAGCTGATTATATGCGGGATAGTCCGTTCAGTGAACAATGGCAGCTAACGGCTTTCACGCATGTAGAAGCCTTTGTTCAATTTTTAAAGTCGGGTTTCCCGATTCATGGGATTGCTGCGCAGCCCGAGATGCTGAAAGCGGCTGCTGATGTTGATGTGTTGCCAGAATGTGTACCGGTTGCAGCACTGGTAACGGCAATAGGTCAGTGTCCTGATTATCATGAGCTGCTACAATTTCAAGCGCTGCCCGGGCTGCTGCAGGGAATAGCTGCTTTTATGGCAAATGCCCCTCATCTTGCGGTAAGAGAACATGAGGTAAATATCACGACCGTCTATTCAGCCTCCGGCGGCGTAGGGAAGACAACGCTAGCCAGACAGCTGGTTCATACGGCGGCAAGTAATGGCCATCGTGTTTTCTATTTGAATCTGGAGCGTTGGAGTGCTGCCGGTGCTTGGCTTGGAGAAGTAGGAATAGGAGCAGGTGAGGAAGGATTATCCCAACTGCTCTATACGCTGCAATCCCATCCGGACAAAGTTGAAGAGTGGCTGACCAGACATAGTAAGCGGTATGCTTCGTTCAAAGGTGATTATATCCTGCCTTGTACGAATCCAGAGGATCGTATGACGCTTCAAGCCGCTGATGCTGCTGCGATTATTCAGGCAATAGTCTCTACAGGCCAATATGATCAAATCGTCATTGAACTGGATGATGGACAAGATGAGCTGCATCTGGCTGTTTTGGAGCTTAGTCATCAGATCTTATGGCTCATTACAGAAGATTTGACTGTTCAGCGAAAAAGCCAGCTGGTGTATCAGTATGCTATGCAGCGGTGGGGAGATCGATTTCGTACGATTGAGCGGCGTATTCTTCCAGTTATTAATCGAAGTGACGGTCAGTCTCACGCGTTACATTTATTCAAGTCTGCAGCTGCAGCATTACCGGACATACGGCTAGGTTCTTCCACCTCTGTCTTGGCTTCGCCTCTATATAAGGCTGCTGTTGAACGGTTGTTTAAGGAGCTTGTAAGGGAGGAAGGAGGTGCGTTTATTGCTGACCGATGAATCCGTACTGGAGCTCAAGAATCGAATCAAGGAAAGGCTGGATTACAGTGGGGCCGTATCTGATGAGCAGTTAACCGCAATCGTAGAACAGACGGTATTCGCTTGGAGCAGCAGTCATCCGCTTACTGCATCTGAACTGGCATCACTCGTACGAAGGCTGTTTCATTCTTTTCGTGGGCTCGATATTTTACAGCCTCTTATGGATGATCCCACTGTAACGGAGATCATGATCAATCACCATGCAGAGATCTTTATTGAACGCAGTGGAAAGCTTAGTCTGCTACCTGTAGCTTTCGAGAGCAGAGAGCGCTTGGAAGATTTGATCCAATCGATTGTGGCAAGTGTGAACCGGGTCGTTAATGAATCTTCTCCTATCGTAGATGCGCGGCTAAAGGACGGATCTCGTGTTCATATCGTACTTCCACCTATCGCGCTGCGGGGGCCTGCTATGACCATCCGCAAATTCCCAGAACGGCCGTTATCTATGAACGAGCTCGTACAGAACGGGGCGTTAACGCAGGAGGCTGCTGCTTTCCTTCAGTTGCTAACGAAAGCGCAGTATAACATTTTTATTAGCGGAGGAACTGGAACGGGGAAAACAACCTTCCTTAATGCCCTCTCCCAGTACATTCCAAGCGATGAACGGCTGGTTACGATTGAAGATTCTGCGGAGCTGCAAATTCGAAGTGTTCCTAACCTTGTATCGCTGGAGACACGCAATGCGAATACCGAAGGCAAAGGCGAGATCCCCATTCGTGAATTGATTCGAGCCTCGCTGCGGATGAGGCCAAACCGGATCATCGTCGGGGAAGTGCGCGGCGGTGAAGCACTCGATATGCTGGCAGCTATGAATACAGGGCATGCGGGAAGTATGTCCACTGGGCATAGCAACGGCCCGAGGGATATGATGTCACGTCTCGAGACGATGGTAATGAGCGCAGCGGATATGCCGGTGCAAGCTATACGAAAACAGATCGCTTCCGCTCTTGACATTGTCATTCATCTCTCTAGATTCAGAGACCGTTCTCGCCGCGTCACGGAAATTTGTGAAGTTGTTGGGCTTGAAGAAGGGGAGATTGCTACCCGGCCACTTTTCCAATTTGAAGAAGCAGGTGAGGAAGAGGGAAAGGTCATCGGATCGCTTAAGCGGACAGCAAATAAGCTTCAGCATACAGAGAAGCTTACGATGGCCGGATTATCTATGGAGCGTGGTTGGGAGGAAGCCGTATGCCTTTAGCCAGGACGGCGGGCAAACCATCTCCATCCGATCGTTTGCGTTTATTGCTGGAATGGTGCGGATGGGAGAGATCATCTTGGGGGAAATCATCCCAAATTAAGCCGGTGAAGCTTCAGAGCTATGATTATTACCAATTATCGATTGGGCAGTTTATCGGATCAGCTGCTATAGGATATGCTGCTGTTTTTACAGCAATTTATCTTATCTATCACTCATTTGTTATATCCAGTTTGCTTGCGTTTAGCGGCATTATTGCACCAAGACTGTACAGGTCATCCCTTCTGATCCGCAGGAAGGAGCGGCTGCAGCTGCAATTTAAAGAGGCGCTTTATTCTCTTGTTTCGTCGCTGGCAGCGGGCAGGTCGGTCGAAAATGCGTTTCTTGCAACGATAGATGATTTAAAGCTGCTGTATCCAGATCCTCATACGGAGCTGATTGTAGAGTTTCAAATCATCAAGCATCGACTGGATAATGCCGAACCATTGGAGCAGGCGCTGCGCAGCCTGGCAATACGGGCCAATTTGGACGATATAACCCAATTTGCAGATGTATTTGCAGTATGTAAACGATCGGGCGGCGATTTGGTCGAAGTAATGAAGCGTACTTCGCAGGCAATTGGTGAGAAGCTGGAAGTCAAACAGGAGATTGCTGTTCTGCTTGCGCAAAAGCGGTTTGAAGCCCGCATTATGATGGCCGTTCCCTTTGCTTTTCTTGGTTTTCTTAATGCGTTTGCTCCCGACTATATGAAGCCATTGTATGGAGGAGCCGGGTATGTACTCCTTACACTCGGCCTTGGGGTTCTAGTATTATGCTTTTGGCTGATCCATAGGATTATGCAAATTCGGGTATAGGAGGCGGGAGATGGCTTTTATTGTACTGCTGCTGGCTTTCCTATGGCTTTTGCTTATCGGGAAGACAGCGCTGTCCAGTCTGTTGAAGAGAAATAAGCCGGCGTGGAAGGAGCTTCTGATCGCCATCCCTTTTGCCCGAATGCTGGAACGGAGCAAGTTTTACGAACATCTTCAGCTCCCAATTAGCAGCTATCACTCGAAGCAGATTTTGCTCAAGGGGACAGACTGGCAGTTGACACAAACGAAGCAGCAGATAGCGGAGACGGTTGGCTTTGGATATGTGGTCTTAATGGGATGCTCTTTGCTTGCTTTACTGGCTAAGGAACCACTTCTCTTAGGAATGGGAATACTGCTTGGTTTGCTTTTGCCGCTTCGTCCCTTTATGGAGGCAGGTCGAATCGTTGAACGTAGAAAACAAGCCATTGTTGCTGAACTGCCGGAGACATTAAGCAAGCTGATGCTGCTTGTTGGTGCAGGAGAGCCGGTGCTGCAGGCTTTCGTCCGCTGCCTCGAAGGCAAGGAGACAACGACTCATCCACTATATAAGGAATGGAGTAAAGTCGCAGTTGCTTTGAGCAACGGTGAATCCTTCAGTTCTGCGATTGAACGTTTTAACCGGGGTTGTGCTGTGCAAGAGGTATCTATTTTTACAACAGTTCTATTACTAAATTACCGCAGAGGCGGCGATCAATTTGTACTTGCATTGCGGGAGATTTCCTACACCTTATGGGAGAAACGCAAAGCCGTTGCCCGTTCCCGAGGGGAAGAGGCTTCATCCAAACTCGTATTTCCGCTTGTTGGAATATTGTTGGTTTTAATGGTTTTTGTTGCGGCACCAGCCATGCTGCTAATGTCGTAATCCAATACTTGAATGATTAGAGGGGATGTTTATTATGTTGAAAAAAATAGGGAAAGCAGCTCGTTCATTCTGGCGCTCAGAAAGTGGTCTAGGCACGCTTGAAGTGATACTGATTATTGCAGTGGTTATTATTATTGCACTGCTGTTCAAAGACTGGATTATCGAGCTGATAGAGAAATTAATGGGCAAAGCCGATGATGAAGCGGATAAAATTTTCTCGTAATCGCGTACGCAGATGGCTCCGCTGGCTTCAGAATTCAGAAGGCAGCTTTACGTTGGAGTCAACGTTGGTATTTCCGATCATCTTTTTTCTTATCCTGTTATTCCTGCTCTTTAGTATGTATATCTACCAAAAAGTTGTTCTCTACTATTCGGCCTCGGAAACAGCAGAACGAGCTTCATTCAGCTGGGATAACAGTCATCGGAATGCCCGTAACGGCATGCTTGTCACCCATGAATATGACAGCTTGTACTGGCGTATTGGCGAGGATTATATGCTGGGTTCACTCTTTGGTATGAGTACTGGTGAGACCGATCTTTCTCTGGAACTGCCTCTGATGCAGGATGTGAGTTCACTAAAGCTGTCTGGAGCAAAACTGAATAAAGCATCTGTCTGGTTGACAGGTGAAGCTGGGCTGCCCTTTCAAGGGGCTGTAGGTTATTCAAACAGCATATGGAATCGGAAAGTAGCTGTTAAGCTGATGCAGCCGATGTCGCTTGTACCGCTTGAACGTACGCTTGGGCTGTCGGAGCCAAAGACGGTTGCATCGGCTAGTATAGTAGACCCCGTTCAATTTATCAGGGATGTGGATCTGGTCCGATATTACACAGCTAAATTCAATAATGGAACGTCGAAGCAAAAAGCTGGAAAAGCGCTTCAGGCATACAGCGGTGGCGAGAAAGCGGGAACTTCGTGAACAAAGTTAAAAGTGATGCCTCACAAGGCTCTATAACGATTTTCTCGGCGGTTGTATTGTCAGGTCTGCTGTTGTTCTCGGCGGTGCTGATTGATTATGCACGAATCGTTGTCCTTCATAAACTGACCGAGGATGCTGCACGGTCTGGCGTCCGGTCTGTTCTTTCTGCTTATGATGAGAGGTTATATGAACGCTACGGGTTATTCGGTCGAGGCGGAACTGATGGTGATGAGATATTCGAACAAACGGTGCAGGCCAACTTCGGAAGGGATGCGGATGCGGCCTCTATTCAAGGAGAGGATTCATTCAAGCTCGTACAGGCGGAGCTTGAGTCGGCTCATACAGATCCTGCAGAAGTACTTGGCGAACATGACGTTTTTGTCCATCAAGTGCTGGAAGAGAGCAAATACAAAGCCCCCATTGATTTTACATTAGAGCTGGCAGCAAAGTTTGCTCCACTCTCCGGAACGATGAAGGAAGCCACTGTTACCATCGATATACTTGAAGAATTGAGAAAGCTGTATGACAAACGGGAGGAGAAGCTTTCCACCGTTCTGCAACTGCAGCGGGATGCGGCGGAGACAGTAACTAATGTTGCTGGACTTATTCCAACAAAAGCATTGGCACTAGCAACAGGTACCCAGCATGCGGCCAGATTGGCTGGAGATTATGCACAGTATGCAAGCTGGGTGCTAACGGACAGACAACTGGCGGAACAAGGGAAGAAAGTAAGATATTCGGAACAAATCGCAGATTTTGAACAAAAGGCAAGAGCCTGGATGGACGAAATGGCCCGCGAGTTGGCTTTGGCAAAGAAACAGCATGATAAGCTGCAGGGAGAAGCTGTTCAAGCACTTCAATCAGCCAAACAGTTTAACGAAGAGATGCAGCGGATTAAGCAGGAAGCTGCTAATGCTCCTTCCAATAATGGATATGACCGTGTTACAGGAAAAAAACTCGCAGGTGAAGATGCTGAGGCTGAGGTAGTAGGGGCTGATCCGGCAAACGATATGAAGGAGATTCAGAATACTGCAGATGAGCTTGTATTGCCTGACAGCTGGTTTACCGATTATAGTCAGGAAATTTCGGATCAGGCATCTGTCTTTGCATCCTTGCAGATGGAAGCGGGAGGTTTCATATCTAATTTGGCAGCGGGTATAGCAACCCCAAGTATGAACAATGAGCAAATAAAAGAAGGCGCAGTAAATCTGCGCATCGCTTATGAACAATACGAGGGGGCTTATTTGCGCACAGGCTCAAGAATAGATGAGCGTGAGCAGAAGCTGACAGACAAAGAAGTTAAGAAGGAACGGCAGGCTCAAGAGGCAAAAGCCGGTCAATTATGGTCGAAGGCAAGGAATCTGCTGCATGGCATGACTTCAGTTCCTCAATCGGAAGAGCATCTTAAGGTTATTCAAGAGATCGAGAAAAGGTACAAAGATAATCTCTTATTCAATCAGAAGGCAGACGATGCGGAAGCAGCAGGTCTTGAGGTAGCCGGGGATGCACATGAGGAAGCAGAGAATGCGTCCTCTTTAATCGGCGGATTGTTCGGAGGTATCGCAGATATGCTCGAGCAAACGAGGGATTCGGTGTATATGTCGGAGTATGTGCTTCAGCACTATGCTTCATTTGCTCCACAAAATCTTCGAGCACTCTTAATGAACGGTGATCAGGCAGAGCTTGCTCATGCTGTCGCGTTTAACAATCAAGAAGCGGAATATGTCATTTACGGGTTTCATAGTACAACAGCTAATTTGGCCGCTGCTTATGGGGAATTGATTGGCGTTCGGATGGCGATAAGAACGATGGAGGGCTTGTCAGCCTGCAAGGCATCCGCACATCCATTACTAATATTATCCTGCTCTATTGTGTACGGACTAGAGAAAACGATGGAAGATATGGTCGCTTTTACAGAACGCGGGGCAGCACCATTATCTAAATATATAAATGTGGATGTTGCGTATACCGATTATTTGCGGTTGTTTATGCTGGTACATGGCGGATCGGACCGTCCATCTTCGCTTGCCAGGATGATTGCGGTCATTGAGCATAATGATGGAGTGACTTTATCCCAAGTGCCCACAGCCATTACAGGTGAGGTACAAGCTACCGCAAAGCTGTGGTTTTTACCTGGCATAATGGACATGATTCAGGGTTTTGGATCTCTGCAGGGAAAGGTTGTCGACGGAAAGTATGAAACAACGCAAACGATCGGATGGTCTTATTAGGAGACTGAGCCAGGCGAGGAAGAGGGAAGATGGCAGTATCGTGCTTGAGGCTGCTCTTGTTATGCCTCTGTTACTTATTATCCTGCTCCTATTTATTGTGTTGATCCGACTCTGTGCAGTACAGATGGCACTTCAATCAACCGCTTCGCAGACTGTCAGGCAAATTGCGACTCATATACGTCCGGCCGATCTTGCATTCCAGAAAGCTTCCTCGTCCATCCCGAATTTGGGGTCAATCAGCTTGCCGCTGCCGGACTGGGGCGGAACGATTGCGGCCGAGGCTGCGGAGTGGCTGCCAGCTCCGGCAGATGTATTAGCATCAGCAGTTCTAGAAGGCAACTGGCAGCCGGTAGAAGATGCGGCAGCAACTGAGATAGGACGTACGGCAGTTGAACCGCTGCTCCTTCAGTTTGCTGATGAAGCAGTCTTGGAGAAAGAGCGTTTGAAGCTGTCACGGTTATCGCTTCCTGATTTGAAAGAGAAGGAAAAACCATATTTGACGATTGAAGCAGAATATACCTTCCCTGTGTCCTTGCCTTTTATAAATAAAAAAATCGTATTACGGGAGCATGCTTCCGAGCGTGTATGGGTAAATGATTCCTTACCAGCAAAAGAGCAAATAGCTTCAGCCGACATTATACCGATTCAGATTGTTTCTATTCAGCCAGTTCCGTTACGCCCCGGCAATAGAGCAACGGTAATCGCATTAACCTCACCTGGTGCTTCTGCTTCACTTGAAGTGAAGTACAAGAGCGGCACAAGTGAAGCGAAGCATCTTGGAAGCACCACGGCTGATGCCAATGGATATGTACAATGGACCTGGCTCGTTTCCGGCAATACAACACCAGGCACCTGGGAGTTAACAGCAACCTCGGCATCGGGCAAAATCGTTTCCATGCATTTTAATGTCGTCAAGAAGGAGGAGGCCGCGTCATGACTATACCTTTTGGAGCAGTTGCGATTCTATTATTAGCAGCCTTTTATACGGATCTGAAATCAATGACTATACCTAATCTCCTTACCGTTTCATTTTTAGCAGGAGGCTGCTTTTTTGCTTTGTTATCAGATGGATGGCATGGCCTGCTCCTTTCTATTGGTGGTGCGGCTGCAGGGTTTATTCCATTACTTGTTCTGCATTTGGCAAAAGGAATAGGTGCCGGAGATGTGAAGTTATTCGCTGCTATCGGTGCGTGGATTGGAACAATGGCTGTACTTCAATTAATGATGTATGCCATTTTGTATGCGGGTTTAGTAGGGCTGCTTCTACTTGTATTTAATAGACCATTTGCAAGACGAATGACAGCAGGCCTCTCCATACTGACGTCCTTGCCATTAGGCAGCCGTTTGGGTGTTACGTCTTGGTTTACTTGGGCCAAATCCGGCAGGACCTTTCCATTTATGCTGGCGGTAGCACCTGGTGCAATAACGATGTGGATGATAACGATCTGATTGAAAGGGGGAGAAGTATGAGACAGCCTTTTATGATTGATTTTTCGATAAATCGTGGACATGAGATGATTATTGACCGGAAGAACGGGATTCGTAGAGAAGAGCTGGATGGGCTTGAGTTACAGATGCTTCAATCCAGCAAAATCCCTCATCTTTTGCCGATCGAATGGCTGGAGATTGATGGGCGTGTTACGTTCCGGTATGGATTGGCGGGTAGAAAAATGCTGCTTCATCGGCTGCAGGTTCAGCATCTGACTATGGAGCAGTTTTATACCTTATTGCTTGGCATTGTAGAAGCGTTTGAAGAATGTAAGCATCATATGCTGCGGCCTGAAGGCTGCCTGCTGGATGACCAATATTTATTTGTAGGCGAGCAATTAAATGATATAGCTGTTGCTTATGTGCCTTTGAAGGAAGGGCAGCTTGACGGAGTTCCTGGTTCAGGTGACTTGCTTTCGCTGGTCGTTCGCTGGACGGCTTACATTCAAGAAATTGACGGAGCTGGTTTGCAGCGAGTGCTTCAGCCTCTTAACGGGAGCAAATGGCCGTTAAGCGAGCTTCGGTCTATTTTACTTGGACTGATCGGGGATGCTTTTATTCAATCTGGGCCACGTCCAATCCAGCCCATTGTACCTTCTTTTGTTCCGGCTGCAAGGCAGTCTGAAGCTATTGATCCTTTACGTCTTCAACCTGAAGCGCCAATACCGCAAGTAAAGCTTCGCGCAGCTGACAATCAGCCTATCCAGCTGGTAGAAGTGGAAGAGGAGCCTGATTCCGATGTAACGAAAAAGAAGCTATGGATTACAGCTGCTGTCGTTGCGATAGCTGTCGCTTGTGTATGGAAATATATTTACATACCTTCTCATTCAAGAAGCAGCTTATATATTTGTTTGGGCTTGAGCTTTATGGGGATTGCTGCTTTATATATGGTATGGATGCGGAGGCTGCCAGCAGGGTTATTGACAAAGGACGAGGAGTTGGAAGAGTTTATTCCAGAATCACAGCCGCTTGGGATGTGGCCGCGTTATGAAGAGGAAGAGCATCTTTTGAACAAGACCGAGTTCAAAACTCCAGCTAAGCCAATTGTTGATTTAGAAGCTGGATCATACGCCTACGTAGGAAATACTGCCGACCTCCGGAGCAAACAGAATGCTGCTGAAGCAACAGTGCTGCTGATGGAGCGGGAAGGTGAACAGGGATTAGAACCCTCATTATACCGGGAATGGGCAGGCGGCGGTGCATGGATAAATTGGCGGGAAGAACGGTTTACAATCGGTCGATTAGGCGAGCAGGTCAGCTATGAGGAAGAAGCGCATGGGATTTCACGGCTTCATCTGGAGCTGGAGAGGGAAGCGGGGGCTTTTCGGGCAAAAGATTTGGGATCCCGGAACGGCAGTACGCTGAACGGACAAACGATGATTCCCTATAAGTCATATCCCTTGGCATTAGGGGATGTTATTCAGCTTGCTGGCAGCAGCGGGCCCAAATATGAGCTGAAGATGAGAGGCTGACTCTCGTCTTCAGCTTTTGTTTGTTAATTCCTTCATAGCACTTTCAATATTGGGATATTTGAATGTAAAACCATGCTCTAATGCTTTTCTTGGAATAGCACGCTGGCCGTCAAGGAGCAGGGAGGACATTTCTCCTAGCACAGCTTTCATTAGAAAAGCAGGTGCAGGCAGCCAATGCGGTCTGCCAATAGCTAGGCCCAGCGCTCTTCCAAAGGTATCATTGGTCACGGGTTCAGGAGCAGAACCGTTAACCGGGCCTTGAATCTCATGGTTATCGATGCAAAAAAGAAGAAGCCTGATCATATCCTCCAAATGGATCCAGGACAGCCACTGCGAACCGTTGCCAAGCTTGCCTCCAGCAAACAAGCGATGAGGCAAAGTCATTAGTGGGTAAGCTCCGCCTTCTTTATTCAGTACAACTCCTACACGAAGTTTTACCAGTCGTTTCACCGGAATGGTATCGGCGGCCTTTTCCCATTGTTCCACGACGCCCGATAGAAAGTCGATTACATTGATGGGACTGGTCTCGTCGAATGTTGCTGTATATGAGCTTCCGTATGCAGAAATGCCGGAGGCATTAATAACGGACTCCGGCTTCTGGTTAAGTCTTCGAATTAGCGCTGCGATACGTGCTGTGGCATCTATCCGGGATTGCAGTACTCTCTGTTTGGCTGCTGAAGTCCACCGCTGGTTTATGCTTTCGCCGGCCAGGTTCACGATGGTGTCCATGCCTTCTAATCTGTCAGGCGATGTGGCAAGTTCATTCCATGTCACATAATGAAGCTTGGTATTTGCTTGTGAGGAATCGGCGGTACTAGCTCTCGATACAATCCATACTTCGTCGCCGCGTTCAAGTAATGCCTTTACCAGCCTCCGGCCAACAAAGCCGGTGCCTCCCGTTACTGCAACAAGCATCATTCATCCGCCTTCAATTTAGGATTTGGCTTCAACTTTCTTCAGGAAGTATTGTGTTACTTGCTGATCGCCGCTTCCAATGACTTTCTCGGTGTATTCGAATTGAACCTTAGTATCAGGAGCGATGCTATTAAGAGTATCAGTCATGTCTTCTGTAAATTGCAGAACCATTGGTCCTTCCGGCAGATCGATCTCAACCGAGGTTGTATCAGCTTGTCCAACAAATACACCTTCATTTGTCTTGACTGCACTTTCTTCAGGTGCTGTGCTTGTTGCCGGATCCGGTGATGCAGTTTCAGGATCGACTACGCCGCTGTTGTTATTCTCTATACTGTTATTATTTTCTGCTGCTTGGTTATCAGTTGCTTCAGGTGCAGCATTTGCTGGTTGTTCAACGGACGAGCCTTGCTCCGAATTGTTTGTGCTGGCTTTGTCCGAGCCGCATGCAGATGCGGTCATCATAACGGCGAGTAGTACGGCGCTAGCAGCGATTAAGCTGCTCTTCTTTTTTGTTTTCGTAGTTGTCATAGGGCACCTCCCAAAAGAATTGTGAAGCAATTCTGCTTCGAAAGCATTAGCTTAAGAATTGTGAAGCAATTCTGCTTCGTAAGCATTAGCTTAAGAATTGTGAAGCAATTCTGCTTCGTAAGCATTAGCTTAAGAATTGTGAAGCAATTTCTTGCCTCAAACATCTGTGAAGCAATGCTGCTTCGAAAGCTAATGCTTATATTAACGAAATAGAACAGTTTAAGGTTCCAATATACTTGTACACACTATTTGTACAAGTATAACAATAGGCTGCTGCTCGCGCAGCAACCTATCGAACTAACTTTATTTATTGAGCAAATGCCGAAACGGGTCGTAATCTATACCTTTACGTTCCAGGAAGGAGACAAGGCTTCGATAATCACGCTTTGGCGTTGCGCGTATGTATCCTTCAATGCAGTGGTTCCGTGTCACCTCGGTTGCGCCATTATCAATGGCTACCTGTCCAATCTTCGCCGCAATGGAATGCTTGGCAATATCGCGGAAAGCAGTTGGAACCGGGGAAACTAACTCGTCCAGAAAATGCTTCGAGTCATCCGTCCACATGCTGCGGCTCCGTTCGACCCAATAATTTTGCCAATCAAGCTTCGACTTGCCGTCTCGCTGCGGCAGCACCTTCAGGAACTTACGGAACATAAAGAAACCGCCGATGGACATCGCGCCGATCATCACTACTGCCCAGAAAACAATGAAAAACATAAACCAATCGGGAGCTGATTTCATACTGTACCTTCACCTCAGGAAGAATTATACCGTATTCCTAGATTTATTTCGACATTCCTTGTAAAATAAGGGTTGATCAACCGAAAGGGGCGTTTTAAAAGATGTTGAAAATCGGTTCCCATGTATCATTTTCGGACAAGGGGCTGCTTACTGCGGCCAAAGAAGCTATGTCCTATGGTTCAAGCTCTTTCATGATTTATACCGGTGCACCGCAGAATACCCGGAGAAAGCCAATTGAATCTTTATATATTGAAGAAGGCAAAGCGATGATGGAGACGGCTGGCATTAATGAGATTGTGGTGCATGCGCCATATATCATTAATCTGGGCTCCTACAAGGACGATACGTTCGAGCTGGCTGTCCGTTTCCTCCAGGAGGAAATCCGCCGTACCGATTATATCGGAGTAAGAAATATCGTGCTTCATCCTGGTGCTTATACGGATAAGGACGCGGAATTCGGCATTGCTCGTATTGCCGAAGGCCTTAATGAAGTTTTGGAAGGTACAAAAGACACCAATGTTAACATCGCGCTCGAAACGATGGCTGGCAAAGGAACAGAAATCGGCCGAAGCTTTGAAGAGATTGCGCAAATTATTGATAAAGTGCAAAATAATGAGCGTTTGACCGTATGTATGGACACCTGCCATATGCATGATGCGGGTTATGACCTCATCAATGATCTGGACGGCGTCCTTCAGAAGTTTGACCAAGTCGTCGGTCTGGATCGAGTAGCGGTAGTCCATGTCAATGACAGCAAGAACCCTGTCGGAGCAGGTAAAGACCGTCACGCTCCTGTAGGTGCAGGTTGGCTTGGACATGAGGCGATCCGTTCGATCGTTCATCATGAGGGACTTGCAGGCAGACCGTTTATTCTGGAGACACCATGGATCGGTAAGGATGATAAGAAGCAATTCCCGATGTATGAAGCTGAGATAGCATTGCTTCGCGGTGATGCGATGGATCGTTTCGGCGAATCCTTCTTCGACCATGTAGAACGTCTGCATCATTTCTATGGCAAGCAGGAAATCGACCCTCGTACATTTGTCCTGTCGACTTGGGATGTGCTGAAGAACGATGCTAAGGCGAAAAAAGCAGATCCACGCGAGCCGATGGAGCGCTTGTTTGATTTACTCTCGGAAACTGATGCGCTTCCGGGTGATTTGACGGAAGAGCAGATCAACCAACGGATTACAGCATGGTTTGCAGGCAAGCAATTGCTTAAGAATGTGTAATTATGCTTTAAGATAACCATTGCAAAAGGAAGGAAGTTTTAACGTTTATGTCTTCAACAACTACTGAGTCGCGCAGCGGACGCGCGCGCATGCTGATCTCGTGCCCGGATCGACCGGGTATCGTGGCGGCGGTTTCCCATTTTTTGTACGAGCATGGGGCTAATATCGTACAATCGGACCAATATACAATGGATCCGGAAGGCGGAATGTTTTTCATCCGCTTTGAATTTGATTTGAACGATATGGACAAAGAATTGCCTGTGCTCGTTGAAGATTTCGCTCGTGTGGCAGATCGCTTCGATATGAAATGGCATACGTTCCGTGCGAGCCGCAAGAAGCGTCTTGCGATCTTCGTGTCGAAGGAAGACCATTGTTTAATGGAGCTTCTGTGGCAGTGGAAAGCAGGCGATCTGGACGCGGACATCTCGATGGTTGTCAGCAACCATCCGGATATGAAGGATATGGTCGAGTCATTTGGTATTCCATATTATCATATTCCGGTAACAGCTGATTCGAAGGTGGAAGCAGAGCGCAAGCAGATGGAAGTCGTCGCTGACAAAGCTGACCTCATCGTGCTTGCCCGTTATATGCAGATCATCTCGCCGAAATTTATCGAGCAATTCCCAAACCGCATTATCAATATCCATCATTCCTTCCTTCCGGCCTTTGTTGGCGGCAAGCCGTATGCGCAAGCGTATAACCGTGGTGTTAAAATCATCGGCGCAACGGCACATTATGTAACGGAGGAACTCGATGGCGGCCCGATTATCGAGCAGGACGTTCAGCGCGTCAGCCACCGTGACAACGTAGAGGAATTGAAGCGTATTGGTCGTACAATCGAGCGTGTTGTACTCGCACGTGCTGTGAAATGGCATACCGAAGACCGCGTCATTGTGCATCAAAACAAGACCGTCGTCTTCAATTAATCCAATAAATGCTCTAGAAATTCTATATTTTAAAGATGGCAAACGTGTTTTCGGAATGGTACAATATTCAAAGCCATTGCGCTACAACTCGCGCTATATCATGAAATATAGAGAGAGAACGAGCAATTTTACACAGGAATTAGGAGGAAGTATGTAATGACAGTTACACAAAAATCGATTGAACAGCTTTCGATCGACACGATCCGCACACTTGCAATCGACTCCATCGAGAAAGCTAAATCCGGACATCCAGGTATGCCTATGGGCGCAGCTCCAATGGGCTACCAATTGTTCGCGAAAAACATGAACCACAATCCGTCGAATCCGACTTGGATTAACCGTGACCGTTTTGTTCTGTCCGCAGGACATGGTTCGATGCTGCTTTACAGCTTGCTTCACCTGAGCGGTTATGATCTTCCTCTGGAAGAGCTGCAAAACTTCCGTCAATGGGGCTCCCTGACACCAGGTCACCCAGAGTTCGGCCACACTGCTGGCGTTGACGCTACAACTGGTCCACTTGGACAAGGTGTTGCAATGGCAGTAGGTATGGCGATGGCAGAAGCTCATCTGGCAGCGACTTACAATAAAGAAGGCTTTAACGTTGTTGATCACTTCACATACTCCATTTGCGGCGATGGCGACTTGATGGAAGGTATCTCCCATGAGGCAGCTTCCTTCGCAGGTCACTTGAAGCTTGGCAAATTGGTTGTTCTATATGATTCGAATGATATCTCCCTAGACGGCGCACTTGACCTGTCCTACTCCGAGAGCGTTCAAAAACGTTTTGAAGGTTACGGCTGGCAAGTCCTTCGCGTAGAAGACGGCAACGATCTGAACGCATTGTCGAAAGCCATCGCTGAAGCACAAGCTGAAGCTGGTAAACCAACTTTGATCGAAGTCAAAACCGTTATCGGTTACGGCAGCCCGAACAAAGGCGGCAAAGGTGGACATGCTGGTCCTCACGGTTCCCCACTGGGTGCTGATGAGACTAAATTGACAAAACAATTCTACGGCTGGTCGGAAGATCATCAATTCCATGTACCAGACGAAGTTCGCGCTCACTTCGCAGAAGTGAAACAAAACGGCGAGCAAGCAAATGCAAAATGGAATGAAATGTTCGCAGCTTACAAAGCAGCTAACCCAGAACTCGCAACTCAATTCGAGCTTGCTACTTCCGGCCAACTGCCTGAGGGCTGGGACGCTGACCTTCCTAAATACACAACGGCTGACAACGCAGTATCGACTCGCGTAGCATCAGGTAACGCCCTGAATGGCCTTGCGAAAAACGTGCTTAACCTGGCTGGCGGTTCCGCTGACTTGGAGAGCTCGACAATGACTCACCTTAAAGGTCTTGAACAATTCAAACCAGGCAGCTACGACGGCCGCAACATCTACTATGGTGTTCGTGAGTTCGGTATGGCTGCAGCAATGAACGGCATGAGTCTGCATGGCGGTATGAAAGTATTCGGTGGTACGTTCTTCGTATTCACAGACTACCTGCGTCCAGCTATTCGCCTTGCTGCTATCATGAAGCAACCAGTAACTTACGTTCTGACGCATGACTCGATCGCTGTTGGCGAAGACGGTCCTACACATGAACCTATCGAGCAGCTGGCTTCGATCCGCATCATTCCTGATCTGACAGTTATTCGTCCTGCTGATGCGAACGAAACTTCTGCAGCTTGGGCTTACGCGGTTGAGAACCAAAGCAATCCAGTAGCGCTTGTTCTGACTCGTCAAAACCTGCCGATCCTGGAAGGCACTGTAACAGGTTCCCGTGATAACATCAAACGCGGTGCTTATGTTGTATCTGATGCAGCAAACGGCGCTCCACAAGCTCAAATCATCGCTACAGGTTCCGAGGTCCAACTTGCTGTTGCTGCTCAAAAAGCACTTGCTGAAGAGGGCATTCAAGTTCGTGTAATCAGCATGCCAAGCTGGGATCTGTTCGAGAAACAAGACAAAGCTTACAGAGATTCCGTTATTCTGCCAGAAGTTAAAGCTCGCGTAGCGGTAGAGATGGCTCATCCATTTGGTTGGGAACGTTATGTTGGCGACCAAGGCGCGATTATCGCAATTGACCGTTTCGGCGCATCCGCTCCTGGCGACCGCGTAATCAAAGAATACGGCTTCACTGTTGAGAACGTAGTAAGCAAAGTTAAGTCCGTACTGTAATCCAATAAGTAATTGGCGTAGAGGAGCTAACCATAATGTCGCAATTTGAAAATGTAACAGTTGTCAAAGAAGCTAATGTTTACTTTGACGGTAAAGTAACGAGCCGTGCTGTCCTGTTCGCAGACGGCACGAAAAAAACGCTTGGCATTATGCTTCCTGGCGACTATGAGTTCGGCACGGATTGCATTGAAATTATGGAAATTTTGGCTGGTGACCTGAAAGTGCAGCTTCCTGGGGAAACAGAATGGCTGCATATCCAAGGTAAAGGTGAATTCACCGTTCCAGCTAACACGAAATTCAAGCTTCAAGTAGCGACAGTAGCCGACTACTGCTGCTCTTACATCTACGAATAGCATGTGTTGAAAAAAGGGCCGTCCCATTCGTCATAAATATGACGATGGGACGGCCCCTTTGTGTTAAACAGCACACTGCGCATTTAAATGTTCTTTCGATCGCCATTGCTCGGGGATTCCTTTGAATCAACAAGGTATGGTTAGAATCCCTTCACAAAAACGAGCGCTTGAAAGCTTTCTGCAAGAAAGCTGCTTCGTAAGCATGCACTAACGCTTCTCCAGAATCATTGAAATGCTCCGTTTTGCCATTAACCTGTTAATTTCAAAAAAAGCAAGAAATTAAAACAAAAGTGGCCATGATAGGAACTGCATGGCCACAATTAATTACACTTTCTTGTTAGTTTTTATCACCGATTTTACGGCCGATCCATTGCTCGTAGGCTTGCGTGACACTGCTCATATCGAGTTCGCCAAGACCCATGGAATCGCCGACCTGGAACAAGCTTTTTGCAGCTTCAAGCATTGGAGTTGGTACCTTCAGATTATCCGATAATACGGATGATAAGCGAAGGTCCTTCAGCATAAGCGCTAACGAGAACTGGACGTCATAGTCGTTTGCGAGTATTTTCTCGCCTTTCAGCTCAGCCGTCCGGCTGGCTGCACCGCCCGATTGCACGAGCTCGAAGAACGCGCTGCCGTTAATACCGCCTTTTGCTGCAATGGCCATACCTTCGGCAAGTGCAGCCATATTAATGCCAACAATCGTGTTATGGGCGAGCTTGGCGGTAGCGCCGCTGCCGTTAGCCCCCATATGTATCACTTTGCGTCCCATGGCAAGAAGAACGTCCTCCACGTCTTTGAGCGCAGCGTCAGTACCGCCGACCATAAACGTAAGGGTTCCGCCTTCTGCTGCAGGTTTACTGCCTGTTACCGGAGCATCGAGGAATACAGCACCTTTTGATTCGGCTGTTTCAGTCAGCTCTAGAGCCAAGGATGGGGAGATGGTACTGCTGTCGATAAGGGTAGTCCCTGAAACAACTGATCCGAAGATGCCATTTTCGCCAAAGTAAACTTCACGGATAGCTGCATCATTACTAATCATGGTAATAACGATATCCGAACCGCGAACTGCATCTGCTGGGGTTGCTGCTTCTTTTGCACCAAGTGTAATCAACTCGCCGGCTTTTCCGGATGTCCGGTTGTAGACGGTAACTTCAAATCCTTTGCGAAGCAGGTTCGCAGCCATTCCATAGCCCATAACACCAAGGCCAATAAATCCAATTTTTTTCATTTTATTTTCCCTCCTGTGCATCTATAGTATGATGGATTTTTCATCAGCTATAAATACTTTTACTAATCATTATAGATAATCTTCATACCTTTTTCATTGTTTAGTCGCTTGTTTTTCAAATCTAAATCCTATATTCTAAAGGCTAAGACAAGCAGGTAACTGAAAAACATGATCAGGGAGGCCTTTTTTTTATGAGTAAAACAGTAAAATTTGATTACACGAAAGCACTTGGCTTTATTGGACAACATGAAATTGATCACCAAGCAGAACAAGTTCGTGTCGCCCACGAACAATTACATAACGGTACTGGCGCAGGATCCGACTACCTTGGCTGGATCGACCTGCCAACTAATTATGACAAAGAAGAATTTGCTCGTATCAAGCAAGCTGCTGAGAAAATCAACTCCGATTCCGAAGTGCTGATCGTTATCGGCATCGGTGGTTCTTACCTCGGCGCACGTGCAGCGATCGAGATGCTGTCGAACTCCTTCTACAATCTGCAAACGAAAGAACAACGCAAGACTCCTCAAGTTTTGTTCGCAGGCAACAACATCAGCTCCACTTATGTGACTCACCTGCTTCAATTGATAGAAGGCCGCGAATGGTCGATCAACGTCATCTCCAAATCCGGCACAACAACTGAGCCTGCGATTGCCTTCCGTATTTTCCGTGAAGCGCTGGAGCGCAAATATGGTAAAGAAGAAGCTCGCAAACGGATCTATGCAACAACTGACACAGCTAAAGGCGCTCTCAAAAAGCTGGCGACTGAAGAAGGTTATGAGTCGTTCATCATTCCTGACGATGTAGGCGGTCGTTACTCTGTTCTGACAGCGGTAGGCCTTCTGCCAATCGCCGTTGCTGGCATCGACATCGACGCTATGATGCAAGGTGCAGCAGACGCATCGAAAGAATACAGCAATCCGAACCTCGCTGAGAACGAGGCTTATCAATATGCAGCAGCACGTAACGCGCTGTACCGGAAAGGCAAAGTAACAGAAATTCTCGTAAACTACGAGCCAAACCTGCACTTTGTATCCGAGTGGTGGAAACAGCTCTTCGGCGAAAGCGAAGGCAAAGACTACAAAGGCATCTATCCGGCATCTGTTGATTTCTCTACAGACCTGCACTCGATGGGCCAATTCATTCAAGAGGGTAACCGTAACATCTTCGAGACGGTTATCCAAGTAAATGAAGTATCGGAGCATATCACAATCGGTAGTGACGCTGCTGACCTTGATGGACTTAACTTCCTGACAGGTAAAACAATGGACTTCGTGAACAAAAAGGCATTCCAAGGTACTCTTCTTGCTCATACCGACGGTCAAGTACCTAACTTTATCGTGAACATAGCGGACATGACACCATACACATTTGGTTACATGGTGTACTTCTTCGAGAAAGCATGTGGCATCAGCGGTTACCTGCTTGGCGTGAATCCATTCGACCAACCAGGTGTTGAAGCGTACAAAACGAACATGTTTGCTCTGCTGGGTAAACCGGGCTATGAGAAAGAAAAGGCTGAGCTCGAAGCTCGTCTGTAATGCTGGAACGTTATTCAACGGTAAGAGAGTATAACAGTGAAGAGATCGTCATTAAGAAATCTCGATTTATCGGATATGCGAAGCCGGTAGAGACGGAAGAAGAGGCTGTTGCCTTCATTGATGAGATTAAACGGCTTCACCGCAGTGCGACCCATAACTGCTCGGCTTATATTGTAGGGGAGCGCGATCAGCATCAGAAAGCTTCCGATGATGGTGAACCAAGCGGAACGGCTGGCAAGCCAATCCTTGAGGTCATCAAGCATAAGGGTTTAAAAAATGTTGCGGTCGTCGTAACTCGTTATTTTGGCGGTATTATGCTTGGAGCAGGCGGGCTTGTCCGTGCTTATACGGACGGTGCTGTGGCTGGTATTGAAGCAGCTGGAGAGATCGTTAAAGTATTGCACCGTGAAGTATTCGTTGACGTGGACTACACGTGGTACGGTAAATTGGAGAATGAGCTCCATGGCCGGGGCACGCGGCTTGGCGGAACCGAATTTATGGACCGTGTTATCGTAAAGTGTCTGCCTGTCGTATCGGAAGCAGATGCCTTTATTGCATGGATGACTGATTTGACACAAGGCCAGGCGGTAATCACGGAAGGTGAAGAGCTTTATTATATTGAAGGCGAATAATGAAAAAGCCGCATGTTGTCTTGGGCCCAAGACAATGTGCGGCTTTTGCTTGTTATAGAATCGAAAATAGCAAAATTGGACAGCCAAACGGAGCAGAAATTGTAAAAATGGGATTGACTAGACCAGTTGTTGTCTGCTAAATTAAGAATACCAAGTGATCTAATAGGAATTCTATATTTACTAATATTTATTTCAGCAAACACCTGCGGCTCGAGCCGATGGTTTGGAGGTCAAAGGCAGCATGAATGTCATGTTTCGCAGTAAGTGGTGGAGCTTCGGATTCCGAAGCGCGATTATGCTCTACTTTGTTATTTTAATTGTACTTCCCATTATCGGAATTTATTCGCAGTCAGTCTCAAGCGGTTTCGTACCGTTCTGGGAGAGTATATCGGATCCTCTAGCATGGAAGGCAGTCCTGCTGACTATCAAGCTGGCACTTATTGCAACCGTCATTAACGTGCTGCTGGGGTCTATGATTGGCTGGGTACTTATCCGTTACCGTTTTCCAGGGAGACGGATCTTAAATAGTTTGGTTGATTTGCCGTTTGCCCTTCCGACAGCAGTAACCGGACTTATGATTTTGTTATTACTTGGTCCGGGCAGCCTTGTTGGTGATTTGGCTTCAAAACTTGGTTTTGAAATCGTCTTCCACCAGCCTGCTATCGTCATTGCGATGGTGTTCGTTACTTTTCCGTTCGTGATCCGGGCTGTACAGCCTTTGCTCGAAGAGATCGACAAATCGGAAGAGGAAGCAGCCTATACGATGGGTGCGACCAAGCTGCGTACGTTCTTTAGTGTTATCTATCCTTCGATGCTCCCAGGCGTGCTCAGTGGTGCGATGCTGGCCTTTTCCAGAGCGCTGGCTGAGTTTGGAGCGGTTGTTCTTGTAGCAGGTAATATTCCGGGCAAGACGCTTATAGCAGCCGTTTATATTTTCGGGGAAATTGAAAGTGACAATCCGCAAGGGGCCGCAGCTGTTTCTGTATTGTTGCTGACGCTTTCGTTTATCATTTTATGGACGGTCAACCTGATTCAATCTAGGAGGCCGGGCAAATGACAATTAGACGAACGTGGATTGGACTTACGTATATTGTTTTTACACTATTATTAATTATTCCGCTTATTGAAATATTCACAGGCTCTTGGGCGGATGGTTGGAGCGGTTTTGCCGAAGGCTTAACCCGTAAGCAGTCCATTCATGCCTTGCAGATGACCGCTAGTATCGTTGTTGTTGTAACGGCTATAAATACCGTATTTGGTGTTATGCTCGCGCTGTATCTGGTTCGGGCTGAGTGGATGGGAGCACGCTTGAAGCGACTGCTCAACAGTATTGTTGATCTGCCGTTTGCAGTATCACCCGTTATCGGCGGTTTGATGATTGTTCTCCTGCTTGGACCAAACACAGTGATTGGTGCCTTTTTCGAAGATGCTGGATTCAAAGTGGTTTACGCTTTGCCAGGTATGATCTTAGCTTCACTGTTCGTCACATTCCCGCTCATGGTTCGTGAAGTATTACCGGTGCTGCAAGAGATCGGTGCCCAGCAGGAAGAAGCAGCGTCTACACTAGGTGCGTATTCGTGGTATACGTTCTGGAAGGTGACATGGCCTTCTATTCGATGGGGTGTCATCTATGGTGTCGTCCTGACGGTAGCTAGAACACTTGGCGAATTTGGTGCGGTTCTGGTCGTTTCAGGAAATATTATGAATAAGACGCAGACTGCTACGACGCTGGTCTATCAGGATGTCGAGAACTTTAACGTCGTTGAAGCCAATGGTGTAGCTTTGGTACTTGCGGTGTTCTCAGTTGGCCTTCTCCTTTTAATGGAATGGGCGAAAAAACGAAAGGAAGTGCATTAAGCCATGCATATTGAAGTTCGCAACCTTAACAAAAGCTTTGGCGATTTCCATGCCGTGCAAGATGTCAGCTTTGAGATTGAAAAGGGTCATTTGATTGGGCTTCTTGGACCAAGCGGCGGCGGTAAAACGTCGATTCTTCGTATGCTGGCTGGCCTTGAGACACCTACCTCCGGTGATATCATTTTTCACGGCAAGCGTGTAAATGATCTGCCTCCGCAAGAGCGGGGGATCGGCTTTGTCTTCCAGAACTATGCTCTTTTCAAACATATGACCGTGTATGATAATATCGCTTTTGGTTTAAAAGTGAAGAAACAATCCAAAGAGCAGATTCGCGAGCGTGTATCTACGCTAGTTGAGCTTACAGGCCTGAAAGGCTTTGAGCATCGTTATGTGCATCAGCTTTCTGGTGGTCAACGTCAGCGTGTTGCATTCGCCCGTGCACTTGCTCCTGAGCCGCAGCTCTTGCTGCTGGATGAGCCATTCGCAGCGATAGATGCAAAGATTCGTACGGAGCTTCGGACTTGGCTGAAAGAGATGATTGAGCGTGTCGGCATTACTTCGATCTTCGTTACCCATGACCAAGACGAGGCAATTGAAGTTGCGGATGAGATTATGATCATCGGAAAAGGCAGGCTCGAGCAGAAGGGTACGCCTTGGGAGATTTATAAAAATCCTGAAACGCCGTTTGTTGCAAGCTTCATTGGTGAGTCAACGATTGTAGAAGATATTAAAGTATTAAAAGGCTTTGATTCTGCACTGAATTACCCGGGAACAAAAGCACTTATTCGTCCAGAATATATTGAGATCGGCAAGCCAGGCGAGATCCGTCTGCAATCTGCGACTGTGAATGCAACAGTGAAAGCTTTGCATTTCCGTGGAAGTGAATGGATGGTTGAGCTCTTAGTCGACAATGTGAAGCTCATTACGTATCGCTCGCTGGAGAAGGAAGTTCTGCAGCCTGGTGAACAGGTAAGTGTACTCGTACATCGTGCTTATCTCTTTAATGATACGGACAGCTGGATTATGGAAAACAGCTTGAAAGTTGACCCAATGCCAATTCATATTTAAGCGTTTGAACACTCATTTTTAGCAGAAAGAGTTGTATACGAACATGAATATAAATCGAAGAGCAAGCCGGCGGATCGCCGTTCTGCTCCTTGCGGTTCTGCTTCTTATTACAGCAGGCTGCGGTAAGGAGAAGCCGGAATCATCCACCAATTCTACCGCACAAGACGGTGATGTGACGCTTGTCATCGGTGCTTATTCCGTAGTGAAGGATGCGTTCAGCGAGGTGCTGCCGCAATTCCAGGCCTATTGGAAAGAGCAGACAGGTCAAAAGGTTGTTTTTCAAGAATCGTATGAAGCCTCAGGAACACAAGCCCGTGCTATTGCCGGCGGTTTCGAGGCAGATGTAGCTATTCTGGCGATGGATGGCGATCTGGATAAAATAACAGACGCTGGTTTCATTACTTCCGATTGGAAGGCACAGCCTAATCATGGTCTGGTAACGAAGTCGATTGTTGTACTAGGCACAAGAGAAGGCAATCCGAAGGGGATTAAAGATTGGGATGACTTAACTCGCAAAGATGTTAAAGTATTGTATCCAAACCCTAAAACCTCAGGTGGAGCGCAATGGGACATTAATGCTATCTACGGAGCCGGCCTGAAGAAATCGGAAGCAGAAATGGGTACGAAGGATCCTGAATTTGCGAAAAAATATTTGGCGTCCATTCATGAGAACGTGGAATCACTTGATAAGAGCGGCCGTGCATCTATGGCAGCATTCGAATATGGTGTTGGGGATGTTATTGTCACTTACGAGAATGAGCTGCTCGGCCGGATTATGAATGGTGTGAAATACGATATCGTTATTCCGAAGAGTACGATTCTAATCGAGAACCCAGCGGCTGTAGTAGACAAAAATGCCGATAAGCATGGAACACGTAAAGTAGCGGAGGCGTTTATCTCCTATCTGCAAAGTGAAGAGGCACAGCGCATATTCGTGAAATATGGTTTCCGTTCCGTTAATGAGAAGGTGGCGGCGGAGTCGAAAGACAAATACGTCGAGCCTGATGGATTGTTTGATATTGGGTATTTAGGCGGCTGGAAAGAAGTCCGCCAGACTCTTTATTCGAAGAAAGGCGTCTGGTACCAGGTGCTTGCAGGAATTTAATCAAATGATAAGAAAAACCTCCATTCAGAAGCTGCAATTAGCAGCTTCTGAATGGAGGTTTTTTTGCGCGAATTTATTATTTGGAAGCCGGCTGCAGCACGAATTTCTCAATTACGTGGCGCACGCCTTCTTCATTGTTTGATAACGTAATGTAGTCAGCAATTTCTTTCAGCTTAGGCGTAGCATTGCCCATTGCAACACCAAGTCCGGCAGCTTCGATCATTTCATGGTCATTCCATGCGTCGCCGATGGCAATCGTTTGATCGATTGTGCAACCCAGATGTTCTGCCATGAAGCGGAGGGCATGACCCTTTGTGCCTTCTTTATGCATGAACTCCAGATAATGTGCTTTGGATTTCGTAATATGAACACGATCGCCAATCATCGGCTTCAATTGCTCGGCAAGCTGATCCAGATATGCAGGCTCGTCGATAATGAGCATTTTATTGTTTGGCTTGTCCAGCAAAGCCTCGAAATCCTCGGCTACAACGTAAGGGATATTCGTTAGGGTAGAATATTTGATCGCTTTGTCATTTGCTTCTTTGACATATAAAATATCGTCCGCATACAGCTGCAGATGCAGGCCATGCTCATCGGTGAAAGCATACAGCTCCCTCGCCGCATCCTGAGGCACACAACGTTCATAGAGTACTTCGCCATCCAGCAAAGTTTTGACGAGCGAGCCTTGGTACGTAATGATCGGTACATTTAGCTGGATTTGGTCAGCGATTTTTTTGGCAGAAGCGTACATCCGGCCTGTTGCCAGTGTCACCGTTACACCTTGTGCAATAGCTGCTTCCATCGCTTTTTTTGTACCTTCGGTTACAATCAGATCATCATTAAGAAGTGTATCATCAACATCAATGGCAATTAATTTGTACATATTCTCTCTCTCCTATCTATATCTCGTCCATTTAAAAGCTAGGTTGATTGTAGCGGAAAATAATGCCCGGTTCAAGCGTAAGCAGGCGGGGCTCTTCCCAATATTTGCTCCGTGGCCCCGAAATGAGCTACAGTAGAAGAAAGAACGATCAGTCATAAGTCAGGAGTGACCTTAAGTGAAATATTTCTCGAACGCCGATGCCAAACAGCGGGTAACGACGCTGGCGATTCTCGGAGCCTTACTATTTACAATTATCGGATTTATATTAGGCTGGCTGTGGATGGAGGTACGCTATCCGATGCTGAAGGAGCCTTCATTCCGCAATTTTACCGTATCCTATAATACGATTATGGATAAATATTTGAATGGAGCAAAATCGGAGGATCTAATTAACGGTGCTTCTCAAGGGATGCTCGCCTCTCTTGGAGACCCTTACTCCAGATATTTGATTAAGGATCAGGGCAGCGCTTATACGCAAGGCTATGAAGCTGAATTTTCCGGAGTAGGGATTACGCTTCAAGAAGCAGACGGCAAATTTCTTGTTGCGAGCCTGACGGAAGGAGCACCAGCAGAGCGTGAAGGTGTACATGCAGGGGATGAGATCGTTGCGGTGAACGGGACGTCCATTGTAGGGAAAGCCTATGAGGATATTATCACGCTTCTTCGCGGCAATGTGGGTACTAAAGTAAAGCTGACGCTACAGCGTGGAGGAGCGGCGAAGCCAATTGAGGTGGAGTTGACGAGGGAATCAATCGCGGTTCATACCGTAACATCCGAGATGCTGAGCGGCGGAGTTGGGCATGTGACGATCTCGAAGTTTGCTGAGAAAACCGATGCTGAATTCAAGACCGAAGTGGAGAAACTGCAAAAAGACGGGATGACCAAGCTGCTGCTTGATCTTCGTTCGAATCCCGGCGGGCTGCTGAAATCTACTATTCAAATTGCCAATATGCTGGTGCCGAAGGATAAAGTGATCCTGAAGGTTGTCTACAAAAACAACAGTAAGACAATCACCTACAAGTCGAAGCAGGAGAAGCCTTGGACGATTCCAATTGTGGTGCTTGTGAACGGCCAATCAGCCAGTGCCAGCGAGGTGCTGACGGCAGCCCTTAAGGAATCTGCAGGCGCGACAGTTGTAGGAGAAAAGACGTTTGGCAAAGGAATTGTCCAGACGTTCCAGCAGTTTAAGGATAACTCCGTACTAAGTCTGACGGAAGCGCAGTGGAAAACGCCAGGTGGTACATGGATTCACAAGCAAGGGGTAACACCTGACGTAACAGTAGCTCTGCCAGCTTTCGCAAGTCTAAGCCAGCTTCCTTTTGGTACAGAGCTTAAGATGGGCAGCTACGGGGAAAATGTGAAAACTCTTCAGCTCATGCTGAAGGAACTTGGTTATACACCGGTAGGGGATATTGGTTTGTTTGATGCTCGGACTTCTGATGCATTAAGCCGTTTCCAGAAGGATCAGAAGATGACAGTGACCGGCGCATTTAATGATATGACGGGTTACCGTATTATTGAGCTGCTGAGCAAGAAGCTGAAGGAAGAAGATACGCAGCTTCAGAAAGGGATCGAAATTCTAGCTAGCAAATAAGCTGATGCTATTGACAACGGGAATGATAATTAATATCATTTGGAGTAGAAAGCATAGCACCGTTTTCACAGCGAGGTGAGCCGGCATGAAGAAGATCAAATATTGCACCCGGAATTTGAAGAATGGGACGAAGCCCGTCTATAAGGCCATGAAGGCGAAATATCCGGACATTAAGATGAAGAAGAAGGATTGTCTTGGCGATTGCAGAACCTGCAGGCGTGAAAGCTTTGTCATGATTAAGTCAAAGAGCATCTGCGCAGCAAGCCCGGATCAATTGTATAAAGAACTAAAGAAGCTAATTGGATGAATTTTGGATAAATTTTGCATGGGACGGCTTTTGCCGTCCTTTCTGTTTGTGTTAGAATAAGACCAAACAGTGAAAGAGGTGCATAAGCGATGAATGATAAATTAGCACAAGAGCTTAATGAGCAGATGAATTTTGAATTTTATTCGGCGCATGTGTATCTTGCAATGGCAGCATATTGCTCCGGCGAAAGTCTGGATGGATTTGCGAACTTCTTCATTATTCAAGCCGAGGAAGAACGTTTCCATGCTATGAAAATATACAATTTCCTGAACGACCGCGGCCGCCGCGCAACGCTTGCTGCACTTGGCGAACCAAAGAACGAGTACGCTTCGATGCTTGATGCATTCGAGCATGGCTATGCGCATGAGCAGCAAAATACGAAACGCTTCTACAACCTGGCTGATATCGCTCTGAACGATCGTGAGCATGCGACGATGTACTTCCTGAAATGGTTCATTGACGAGCAGGTTGAAGAAGAAGCTTTGTTTGATAACATTATCCAGAAGCTGAAACGGATCGACAAGGACAGCAACGCCTTTTATATGATGGACGCGGAGTTCGCACAACGTTCCTTCACAGCACCTGCGGAATAATAACAGACATGAGAAACGGGACTTGCAGATTTACGGCAGGTCCCGTTTTTTTGATCCTATGATGAGGTGAATCATACTAGTGAATGTATTATTTCTTGCACAGCGTTTATTAGGCTTTGCTGCTATATTATTTGGAGTCATTATATTGTTTTCCAATATTGTGGCCGGACTGATTGTTGCAGCCGCAGGCTCTGTGCTTGTCTCTTTAGCTGAGCTTGTCCGAATGCAGCAGGGAACTTATCATTTGGCCTTGGGGCTGCCTTACAAGAATGAGCAGATCAATGAGATGATAAAGCTTAGCCAGCCTGTGAAGGTATTCTCATCAGGCTTAACCATCCATCCCTTTGATGGTACAGCGTATCCGCTACTGATGCTGCATGGTGAGTATTATCTGCGGGCAAAAGCTTTTGTTCCTTATATCGAGCAGCAAGAAATGGAGTACAAGTTCGTCTTTCCAGACACTGAACCTGTACTCCTCCTATGCGAACCTCGCTGCAGGCAAGGCAGCAGCTTATTTCAATTTAATGACCAGGTATTTGTCAGGCTGTCGGCACTGCCTCTAGCCATTCAATTGGAAGGCGACAAGCTGCAGATTGCAGTCAAGACATCATCAACTCAACTATAAGCATTAATAATAAACGAGGATACCGCTGCAGGTTTGCCGCGGTAATAAGCAGGGGAGCTGATATAAAGCTCCTCTTCTGCTCTTGTTACGGCTACATAAGCAAGCCGCCGTTCTTCCTCCATCGCAGCTTCTGCAACATTATCACCCGCTTGAATTGCGCTTCGGTCGCTGTTTTTCTCGGCCGTAATCGCTGAGCTGTGAGGCAGAATTCCTTCGGACACGCCGCAGACAAAGACGACCGGGAATTCCAGTCCCTTCGATTTGTGAATGGTCATGAAGTTGACCGCATCGGCGTTCCGATTGTCGAGCTTCAGCCGTTTCATCTCCTCATGCTTGATGGCAATCTCATCAATGAAGGAGAGGAAAGCTTCAATCTGATCGAAGCGTTTGGCCGAAGCCTCCAGCTCGTCCAGCATTTCTTTTAGTGAATCCTTATGCTCGGTTAGTGCAGGGCCGCTCTTATTAGCTTCAAGATACTGATCATAGAATTCGATGCGCAGTCGGCGTATAGCCATTTCCGGCTTCAGCTTCTCCAAGGAACGGATCAATTTGATCCGTTCTTTTATTTTTTCCTGATGGAAAGTCTTAATTTCAGGGAAGCGAGTTAAATGAATGAGCGGCCATTTCTTAGCTTGCTTCTTGTCCTCGTTCCAAATAAACGCCATCGCTTGGTCCGGGCGGACGTACATCGTTGCCAGCATCGCTTCCATCGCGTCGAAATTACGGCGGTCAAGCGATAAACGAAGATGAGCAATAACCGGCTTAATCACCCATTGTTCGTATAACGATTCACCGTTCCCGTAATCGATGAACGGCACTTGCCGGATGACTAGCTGATCAAACACCGCTCTGCTGCTGCTCGCTGTCCGGAATAATATCGCAAAGTCACGGTATGACCGATCCTTCTTCTCCTTCTGCTGCAGCAGTGTGTTTACAATCAGATCCGCTTCATCATCACTATTGCCTGGCCGCGCGAATACCGGTGGCAGACCATGCGGCTTAGCAGTCAGAAGCGTCTTGCTACGCCTCTGTTTATTGTGACGAATAACAGCATTACCAAGGCCTACGATACCGGAGCCTGAACGATAATTAACGTCCAGGATGACATTTTTCGCACCTGGGAATTGCTGCTCGAAGTTAAGGATATAATCATTGCGTGCCCCATTGAAGGAGTAGATCGTCTGATCATCATCACCTACGACCATCAGATTCCGATGTGGACCAACTATCAGCTTGATGATCTCGTATTGGATCGTATTCGTATCCTGGAACTCGTCGATCATGACATAACGGAAACGGTTCTGCAGGGACTGTAATAAATTTTCATCCCGCTGAAGAAGCTGGTAGGCTTCAAGCAGCATATCATCGTAATCAATTAGGTCAGCTTCTCTTTTCCATTCCTCATAACAAGTAAACAAAAGCTTCAATTGCCGATCTTCTTCAGACTTCTCTGGGAGGTCCGAAACTGCGATCATTTGCATTTTATAAGAGGAGAGCAAAGTAATAAGCGTCTCAGGCTGGTACGTTTCATGCAAATTCCGCTCCCGCAGCAGCCGCTTGAAGAAAATTTGCTTACGTCCGCTCTCTCCCAGAATGTTCTGCTTGTATCCTCGTCTTCGCAGCATAAGCAGACAGAACGAGTGGAACGTTCGAGCTTCGATACGGGAAGCTGCACCTGGCTCGATATTCGGCAGCTGGCTTATGCGGATCCGCATCTCATCGGCGGCCTTTTTCGAGAATGTCATAAGCAGCAATTGCTGTGGAGGAATACCGCGCACAGACAGCATATAGCCTGTCCGGCAGACTAGGACGGATGTTTTGCCTGAGCCTGCTCCAGCAAGTGTCAGAATTGGTCCGTCAATATGGCGGACTGCGGTAATCTGCCGTTTGTTCAGCCGGATGCCTTGGCTTTCCAGAGCACGGAAATAGAAGGCGTCTTTATCAGAGGCCGTAACGAGCTGCTCGCTTGTATCAGCGGAAGCATGAGCGGCTGGTGCATAATTTTTGTTTACGACCCCATAAGGCCGTTTGTAGTAGATTTTATTGTTGGAATTTGTTGCGTTATTCATTGTCTATAATCACCTGTTGTCGATTATAGCATGATAGAATAGGTGTTCGTACATTTTACTGAAATTATTAATATTTGGAGAAGGAGTGTCAGCATGATTGAACCAGCAGGCAAGGAAGATGTGGAGCAAGTGATGCCGCTGCTTCATGAAGCGATTGGCAATATTGCCTGTTCGCTTGCAGGAGTAGAGGATGAGGCTGAAGCGATGCGGGTTTTGGCGCATTTTTATATAGAAGAGGGCAATCGGGTGAGCTACCGGAATGTGATTATTGATAAAAGGGATGGTGTCGTAGCAGGAATAGTCGTCTGTTATGCCGGAGATGAAGCAGAACAGCTGGACAAACCATTAATTGAGCGGGTGAAACGGGTGACAGGACTAGCCGAGTATGCGATCACGTCGGAAACTCGCCCTGGTGAGTTCTATTTGGATTCCATTGCTGTTGCTGCTTCTTTCCGCATTCAAGGAATTGCGAAGGCGCTTATGGCTGCTTTCGAGCAGGAAGCCGTAAGGCAGGGTTACCATCTGGTCTCGTTAATTGTGGAGGAGTATAATGGTCAGGCACGTTTGTTATACGAGAAAATGGGTTATAAGGAAGACGGGGAGCTGATCGTCAGCGGACATCGCTACACCAGAATGGTAAAGACTGTCTCCGATCATTAAAGGGGAAAAAGGAGGAATAGGGCGAGTTATGTCGAAAAAGTAGATCCGGCGTAACTATTAATCATGATGGGTGATACATAATGAACCTTATTCCTTCGCAGTGGAGTACCCCGACTTTTATTTGTGAAGATATGCAATCTTTCGAGATTGGTTTTGTGCAAGAGCTTTACATGGCAAGCGCACCCGTCACTTTATGGGATGGGAAGGAACATGATCCCCATTATATAGAGCTTTCCTATCATGAGGGCATATTGCCGGAGGGCGGCGTGAAGGAGCGTTTCCGGATCCAAACGGTGAGGATGAAGAGCACGGAGGAGATTATCGGGTTCGTTAGTCTTTATCATGGTTATCCAGAGGGTGATTCGCTTTATCTGGCTATGATGTGTATTAGCGGTGATTTTCAGAATCAAGGCTATGGTCAAGAAGTGATGAAGCATTTCTTGCTGGAGGCTAGTCTGCTTGGTTATTCGGAAGTAAGGGTGAATGTTTCACTCCGCAATTGGGCCGGCTTGCGTTTCTGGAACAAGTCCGGGTTTAACTACATTAGCGGGATATTCGGCGACAAGGAATTTGCAGAAGGCAAGTTTGCAGATATTGAGCTGATTAACCGATGGTAAAGAATCAGCTAAGATGAGAAATTTTAGCTGTCATTGTGTAATGTTTGTAACTATGTTAAGATTATAATTATTCTAAATAAGAATCATTCTAAATAAAATTAAAGTACAGAGTACAAAGACGCAAGAAAGGCGGGTGAGTAATTGCGATGATCGATGAACAATTGGAGACGATCAACCGTCAGTTAAGAACAAAAGGGTATAAGTTGACTCCTCAACGGGAGGCGACAGTACGTGTATTGCTGGAGCATGAGAAGGATCATTTGAGCGCGGAGGATGTCTACATGCTGCTCAAGCGCAGCAATCCGGATATCGGACTTGCAACGGTCTACCGTTCCCTGGAGCTGTTAAGTGAACTGCATGTTGTGGAAAAAGTGAATTTCGGCGACGGCGCGACACGTTACGATCTCCGCAGCAGTGATCAGGCGCATCACCATCATCATCTTATTTGTACCGAATGTGGTACAGTTGAGGAAATTAAGGATGACTGGCTACTTCCGATGGAGAACCGGATTGAGAAGGAATTTGGATTTAAAGTATTAGATCATCGACTTGATTTTCAAGGTATTTGTCAGGTTTGCAAAAGCAAAGCGAAGGACAATGATCATAAAGCGGTATCTTAAAAATAGGAAGGAGCCAGGGTCAATATCGACCAGCAGGCTCCTTTTTTGCGTATACCTTATCCGCACGGCTTTCCATTGATGTAATAGCTGTCTTCCCGGTAGGTACGGAAGGCAACCTCCACTTCATCGATGCCGATATGTGCTAGTCTTGCCGTGACGGCTTCGGCGAACCGGTCTCTTACAGCTTGTCCGCGCTCGAACCAGCCTACTTCAACGAAGGGATAAGACTCGCCTTCCGTTAGACCACCAAAGATTGCAGTTGTATGAAGGCTTTCCATTGTAAAGTTATCCGTTCCGCACTCACATACAAGAGCTAAATCTTCTGCCAGTCCAAGACTGATCGTCTTTAACTTATCTGCGGGTACTCCTCGAAATAATAATTGCGGCAATCTAATCTCTCCCTTTCTTGCTGTCACCTATCCCTTAGATTACCTTGATCCGGCCACGGATTGCAATGGATTCATCCATGGTTGCAGATTCAGCTATTCGTAAGTTATGGTAGTAAAAGATAGAAATGAAATGACTAACGGGACGGCTCCCTGGAAATCCTTGTTCCCGATCTGCAAGGAGCGCGTCATTAATTGTATTTCAACCAAAAATTGCTGAGAGCAAGCAGCGGCCATATATAATTGTTACTGGCATAATGGACGTAGACACTGCCTGGCAGCGCTCCGCCAGTTGGATACGTATAGGTCCAGTCATGGCGGTCCAGCGACTGCAGAAGCGCTTCAACGCCTCGCTCCAAAGCAGGAGTTGGCTTCGGCAGCGCAGCAGTGAGCGCATCTAGCGCCCATGCGGTTTGGGAGGGGGTGCTATGGTTTAATGGCACATAACGCCTGACCTTGTCGCTGATACAGGACTCGCCCCAGCCTCCATCTTCATTTTGTACCTGAAGGAGCCAGTCGATTCCTTTCTTAATAGCAGGATGATCTTCCGCCATTCCTACTGCGATTAAGCCTTGAATGGCTGCGCTGGTGCCATGGATGTAGGTTATCCCCCATCGGCCATACCAGCTGCCGTTTTTCTCCTGCTGTGACAGAACCCAGCGAATGGTTGATTCAATCCAGTTGCTGCTAATGTTCATGCCAAGCTCCTCACCAAGAAATTGCAGCGTGCGAGAGGTGAGATCAACGGTCGACGGATCAACAGCTATGTCTTTGGCACCATCAAAAGCGAAGAAGCTGATTGGAAGCCATGATCCCTCCCGTTCAAAGGCAGGCCACCCTCCATTATCATTGCGCATAGTGAGAGCCCAGTTCAGCCCTCTTTGCCAATCAGCTTGCAGCTCTGGTGAGCGTGAACTATAAGGACGGATCGCACGAAGCGCGGCGGTGGTATCATCCACATCCGGGTAAAGCGTATTGACATCAGAGAAGCCCCAACCGCCAGCTGGAGTATTTGGATTACGAATATCCCAATCTCCGCGCAGATTCTGCTGTCTCACACGCAGGTAAGATCCTGAGAGCTCCAAAGCAGAAGAGGTTGGACTAACACCAGCTTTCCTAAGGGCATGGACAAGCATCGCCGTATCCCATACTTCGGAGGAGGCGATTTGCACATGGCTGTTCGCACACATGACGGATCGAATGCCAGTAATCATGCGGTGAATCATTGGCGAGCTTGGTGAATAACCAAGCATAAGAAGCGTCAGAATCATAAACATGGTTGCTGTCGTGTAGGTAAGCAGTGTACCGTTTGGTTCAAGGCGGTCGAACAGAAACTGAACGGCTTTTTCCTGCGGAGTAGGGGACTCGAAAGGAAGCAGCTCAGACAGGGATAGTGAGCCAACTAAGGTTGCGAGAGCAGCTATCCAGGGCGAATCATTTTCGAATTTCTTGGAGCTGCTTGTGAACAGATCGGACAGATCGGGCATTGTGGCACTTGCCTGGACGAACCCCGCATTAGCCAGCATAATGATCGGTACGATATGTACACGGGCATGCCCGGACAGGGAGAAAAGGTCGATCCCGAGACCATGCTCGGAGAAAAAAACTTCCAGTGGTATTCGCATCGACTTGGGCCATGTCGCCTGTCCCGCTGCAGCCAGTAAGGCTTGTGTCAGCAGGGAACGGATTTTGGCCAGTCCGCCTTGGCGAAGGATAAACTGCTTAGCTAGCTGCAAACGTGGATCTTGCTTGCGCATATAGCCGGAATAGAGCAAGGCAAAATAAGCTTCGGCTGTGGCGTCAAGGTTGCCATCTTCTTCATCAGGGTATATTTTCCAAGCGCCATTTGGCTGCTGCTTCGACAGGATCCGCTCTGCAATGGATCGAATAAGTACTTCTTCATCCTTGTAGCCAAGCATACGAAGAATGACGATGAAGTAGCTGTCCGGCATTGTGCCGGAATCAAAGCAAAGGCGCCATGACCCATCCGTTGATTGAAGCTGCAGGAGTTCTTGTTTCAATTGTTCAATCCGTTCGCGGATTTGATTCATATCCATAGACTGCATTCATTCCTTTGCTGCCATGATGTTGCTGCTTTGATATGTATATGCGGGATTAAACAACAGATTCGTCGGCGATAAGAGAGGAGTTTTTTTCTATGTACCAGATTACAATTGATTTATATACGGATTGGACCAATACCGTCAAGGAAGTGTTCAGGGGTTCAGGGCATCCGCTGCCCGAGGAACTAAGTGATCAGGAGGTCGGAAGCGCTTATTTCCGCCAGACTGCTCAAACAGATGAGGAAGCTCTGCTTCAGCAGCAGTCAAATGAAGAACGTTTACGCGGCCTTCAGCAGACGATAGTAGACAATTTTGAGGCTGTTATTTTACCGGACATTAAAGCTCGTACGGGTTATCAGGACAATATCTTTGTTTTCAAATGGGTGTATAACAACGGCGAGCATATTGTCGAGGAGCACTCATCATATCGTATTCCTTTGTGAGAAGTAAAAAGCGGCTGACCCGCTAAGGTCAGCCGCTTCTTCTCTTATTGTGCATCTGCTTCTGCGTAATGCTCTGCACAGAAGACGAGCAGCTCCTCGACTTCTTCATCCTCTAATTCGAAATCAAGCAGCTTGTCTGTTACCCGCTCGATCAATTCGTGCTTTACAAGTCGATTGCCGCCTTCCTCCACACTGTACACGGCACGAATGTAAATTCCGTTACTGGAATAAAGATCATCTTCTTCATCCAGTTCGATATCGACCAGGAATTCATACCTGCGTCCCGACAAGATGCCAAATGGATCCTTAATAAACTCAACACTGTAAGTTGTAATCTCAAGCATACTTGATCATCCTTTGCTTCTTCGATCTGGTTTGGCTGTTTCACTCCGGAATGGATTGTAGAACAGCTTTGGTATCTTGGTGTCGAACTGGAGCAATTCACCTGTTACCGGGTGCTCAAAAGCAAGAATACGAGCATGCAGGCCGAGACGCCCGATTGGCTTCGTTGTTGAGCCATATTTCTTATCGCCAACGACAGGATGTCCGATATCCTGCATATGAACGCGAATTTGATTTTTACGGCCAGTCTCCAAATGTACTTCCATTAGTGAGAAGCCTTTGCTCGCTTGCAGCAATTTATAGTGAGTTACGGCGTGCTGTCCGTCATTAGGGTATTGGCTGGAATACATCTTGAGCGTCTTGCTCTCTTTCAGCCACGATGTAATGGTGCCTTCGCTCCGTTTGACTTCCCCTTCGACGAGTGCTACATAGGAACGTTCCTTCACGATCGTCTGCCATTCATTTTGCAGCTTCTGCTGCACTTCTTCGCTTTTTGCGAACATCATAACACCGGACGTATCCCGGTCGAGACGATGGACGATGAAAATTCGGCTCTTCGGGTTAACCGCGCGAACATGCGCCGTGAGCTGGCGGTAGGCGGTTACATCGCTTTCTTTGTCCGAGGCGATGGAGAGAAGACCGGCATCTTTATTTACAACAATAAGATGTTCATCTTCATGTAGGATAGATAGTCCCATAAGAGGGATGGTCTCCGGTGCCCGTTCCTTGCGAATGACAACCATTTGTCCCGGCTGCAGCTGGTAGTTATATTTCGTTTCAACGTGATCATTCACGTATACCTGTCCATGCGCAAGAAGTGATTTGACCGAATTACGCCCTTGGTTCAGATTACTTAATAAAAAGGCCAACAACTCCGACGTCTCAGTGACAGCGAATGATTTGTTTGGCACTTGGCTTTTGGCCGGGGGATGTGATTTCTTGGACATTACGTTAGGACCTCCTGCTTTAAGTCCGCTTCTTCTTAAGCTTGACTGCTACCACTATACCATGATCTGCTTTACAAATTCTACGCGGAAGGCTTCATACTCCGTTCATGATCAGCCGATATAATGGGTAATGGTATTATTACCCTATGAAACCAATTTCATAGACAAGCGCAGGTCGATAGTGTTACGATTATTAAATCTATCATTATCACTGGTAATACAGTAAGAATTTGGAGGAAATGGTAATCGTGAAAAGAAAACTAGCTTATACCCTATTAAGTCCGCTGCTTGCCGCAGGCTTACTGCTTTCACCTCTAGCAGGTGTGGATCATGCCGCTGCTGCAACACCAGTCAAATTGGCTGCCACGGCTAAGACTTCGGCTATCGGAGTGTATGTGGATGATAAGAAGCTGTCGGTATCGAAAGCTCCTTATACGAAAAACGGTGTGACGTTTGTTCCAATGCGCGAGCTGTTCAAAGCTCTGGACGCATCAGTAACGTGGGAATCGAAAGCACAAACGATTATTGTCCGTAAGAACAACACATCTATTACGTTAACAATTGGCAACAAAGTGGCACTTATTAACGGCAAATCCGTTAAGCTTGATGCAGCTCCCGAGATGAAATCCAATACGACTTTTGTACCGGCACGTTTTGTAGCAGAATCACTTGGCGGCACGGTGAAATGGGATAGTGCTAATCAAGCTGTTCGTATTACAACAGAAGAATATGAATTCCAGAAGGAATATGAAGAATACCAGAATGAGTTGAATAACCGTACGAAATATACACCTAAGCAGATCGTAGATATGTACGATGATAGTGTCGTAACCATTACGACAAATAAAGGACTAGGCAGCGGTATTGTAATTGACGATCGTTACGTACTGACGAACTACCATGTTATTCAGGATTCTTCTTCTGCAACTGTGACTACAATTGATAACGAGCAGATCAAAGTTACTGGCGTAGCAGCTTCTGATAAAGAGAATGATCTGGCCATTATTCAAACGGACCGTTCGATTGGTGCAACACCAGTTGAAGTTGGCTATAGCAGCATGAATGTAAAAAAAGGCGATAAAGTTGTAGCGATCGGCAGCCCGCTTGGTTTGCAGAACACAGTATCAGACGGACTTATCAGCAATATTATGTACATAAGTGGAACCCGTTATATCCAAACAAGCGCTCCAATCGACCATGGCAGCTCCGGCGGCGCATTGTTTGATGAATACGGCGAATTGATCGGGATTACGGCAGCGGGTTACACTTCACAGGCTGATTTGAACTTTGCCGTATCTTCGCTGTATGCAGCTATTCTTATGGAGGATCTGCCAGAGAAGCCAGCAGATAACTTGAAGTTCCTTGATCCAACCTTGCCGGCTACTCTTGTTGGTGAGTCGAACGAGAAAATCGCGGCTCTTTTGAAAGACCAATTTGGTACATTTGATACGGAGCAGGGTACGGCGGAACTGAGCAATTGGAAAGTTACTAAGGACTCGCAAGGCTGGCTTGTCATCACAACGGACATGGATCCTGTGTTCTATACCTATTACGGCGGTCAGACGAAAGAGGATCTTCGTACCTGGGCGATTAACCTTGGTTCTGAGCTCCACCGTATGCTTCCGGATGAGACGATCCAATTTACAATTAACTTCGACCGTGTGTTTGGCTTCGAGCCACGTGGCTTTGATTCCAGCGAAGTGAAGGCGCTTGGCGATGGCAAATGGGAAGTGAAATTCCCGATTTTGGATATGCAGCTTAAAGATCAGCTTTATATTGATTTAAGGAACTAATTGCTATTATCTCATTTATCCGCTTGAAAAGAGGCTTTCCGTTAGGCGCATTTATGCTCCTTGCGGCGAGCCTCTTCTTTTTTGCCTCGCTTTTCTGGTACAATAGTAGTCATCTTGCATGAGAGTAGAAAGAGGTACCGTGATGAAAGTAGTATTAAGCACTTTAAATGCCAAATATATTCATACCTCGCTTGCCCTGCGCTGCCTGAAGGCCTTCAGTGGTGAGCAATTCGATATGGAAATTGCAGAGTATACGATTAAAGATCCGGCGATGAATATCGTTTCGGATATTTTCTCGCGTAAACCTGAAGTGGTTGGTTTCTCCTGCTACATCTGGAATATCAATGAGACGATTACTGTAATCAATATGCTGCGTAAAATTATGCCGGAAGTGAAGATCATCCTTGGCGGACCTGAGGTCAGCTACGATACGGAATATTGGATGGAGCGTATTCCTGAGGTCGACTTTATTGTTGTTGGCGAAGGTGAGGAGACGTTCCATCATCTGCTGACTGAGATCGAAGGAGCGGGCAAATACCATATGGTATTTGGGATTGCTTACCGCAAGCAGCGTGCAGATCGAGTTGAAATTCTTCTCAATCCAGGACGTCCGAAGCTGGATCTAGCCACACTTCCGTCGCCGCATCGATTCCAGGAGGATATTCCGCATCTTGGAAGCCGGGTCGTATATTTCGAGACGAGCCGCGGCTGTCCGTTCAGCTGTCAATTCTGTTTGTCCAGCATTGAGGTTGGGGTGCGTTATTTCGATATGGACCGTACTAAAGCGGATATTAATTATCTGATTGATTCTGGCGCGAAGCTGATCAAGTTTGTTGACCGTACGTTTAATATTAAGCGGGACTACGCGTTAGAGATGTTCAAGTTCCTGATCGAGAACCACCGGGGATGCGTCTTCCAGTTCGAGATTACAGCCGATATTATGCGTCCTGAGGTGCTTGACTATTTGGCCGAGCATGCGCCGCCTGGCGTCTTCCGCTTCGAGATTGGCGTTCAATCGACGAATGATCCAACCAATGAAGCGGTTCAGCGCCGCCAGAACTGGTCGAAGCTTGTTCGTACCGTTACGAAGGTTAAGGAATCGGGCAAAATTGACCAGCATCTTGATTTAATCGCCGGGTTGCCGCTCGAGAATTACGATACGTTCCGCGGTACTTTTAACGATGTGTTTGCATTAGGTCCGGAAGAGCTGCAACTTGGCTTTTTGAAAATGCTCAGAGGGACTGGTCTGCGCCGTGACGCGGACAAATGGGGTTATATTTATATGGATCATTCCCCTTACGAAATGCTGGGTAATGATTTGATGCCGTTTGGTGATATTGTGCGGATCAAACGGGTTGAGGATGTGCTTGAGAAATATTGGAATGCACACCGAATGGATCGTACACTTCATTATTTGGTGGATAAAGTATTCCCATCGGCCTTTGACTTCTTCCAGTCGTTTGGCGATTATTGGGAAGAAAGAGGCTGGCAGAAGATTGGCCATCAGCTTGAGGACTTGTTCTCCCGGCTGTGGGCGTTCCTTACAGAGTTCAAAGCCAGTGCTGCTGTTGAAGAGGCAGCTAAACTTGATCTGGATGTCGTGCTTGGTTTAATGAAGTATGACTACTTCTTGAATCATAATTTCAAGCCGCGTAAAACATGGTGGGAGTTCACGATGGATAAAGCAGTATGGATCGGCTGGATGCGCCGCCTTGTCGAGCGTCCAGAGGATGTGTCTGAGGCGTTTGTCGCTCTTGGCCTAAACGAGAAAGAGCTTCATAAGCATACTGTAATTGAGATGATTCCGTTTGATCTGGAGCAGTATCTGGAGACCGGAGAGATCAACAAGAACTCACATACGCTGCTTGCTGTGCTGTATGCTCTTGGCGGTGGCGAGCGTCAAGCGAAGCCAACACCTAAGCCGTTTATGCTGAAGGTAAGCAAGGAAGCTTTGCCGGCAAGTGTATAAGTAGGGAATACAAAAAAAGAAGCCACTCTGAACTGTAACCCGAGTTATGGACACGTAATAAAAAGGGCTTAGGCTGTAAGAAGATGACTTCTGTATTCATCAGGAGTCATCTTTTTTAATCC
>NZ_JAASRW010000011.1 GCF_011761355.1 Paenibacillus lupini
CTATCTAAGAGCGGCTTCTTTTTTGTTTCTTTTTTTGTTTCTTCTTCAGCTGTTTACAACCGAACTCTCTCCTATTTTCACTTGTTGTTTAGGGCTGTAGAGTGAAGCTCTCACAATAATCAGGACGAGGCTAACCGCGAGGAAGATTAAGCCGGCTATCGCCGTGTATTGTGTGCCCATCCCTGTGATGAAGGCTCCACCGATAAACGTACCAACTGTAATACCCAGATTGGCAAAGGCTACGAATAAACCGTTCGCGAAATCAGGCGCTTCCGGTGCGGCTGAAGTAATCCAATATTGAGAAATATTAAGTCCCAGGGTGAAGAGGACTCCCCATACCGCAATAAGGATAATCATTGGCGTTGAATAATGTCCGAAGACGAACACGAGCGTGTAGATGACTCCAAAAACAAGAGGATAAACGAGAGCAGTTGGAATCGCTTTTTGGTGAAGAGATTTGCCCGCTAGCAGATTGCCTGCAACACCTGTTACACCAAACAGGATTAACATGAGGCTGATTTGTTTGCCCGACATATGCGTTACGTCATTCAGATACTCCGCGAAGAAGCTGTACATGGCATACATAGCCGAGTTTATGGAAATGACGGTTGCTATACTAATCCAGACCAGAGGTTTTCTCAAGACACTTAATTGTGCACCGTAGGTTAGCTTCTCTTGTACAGGCATCGATGGAACGAAGAAGCTGATCGCTGTGAAGGTAATGGCATTGACGACTGCAAAGAACCAGAGCGAAGCTTCAAGGGAAATGGTGTCAGCGATAAAAGAGGAGATCGGCGTGCCAATGACCATTCCGGCAGTGACGCCCATGAATACTTTGGAGGTCGCTTGAGTGACCTTCTCTTTGCTGACCATATTAGCGGCTGCTACAAATGCTACCGAGAAGAAGACCGGATGGAGGAAAGCGGGGACGATGCGAGCGATTAAGAGTACGGTGAAGTTAGGGGCATAAACGGAAACGACGTTGGAGATGACAAAAAGTCCAATAACAAGAAGCATCACTTTCTTACGATTCATTCCCGAGAATAGTAAGGGCATCACAGGGCCTGCAATTGCAACAGCTAAGGCGAAGAGACTGACAAGCAAGCCGGTTTGAGAGGCGCTTATGCCGAATTGCTGAGAGATCTGGGGCATGATTCCGATGACCCCCATTTCTGTATTGATAATACCAAAGACACCAAAGGCAAGAATGTAAATAATAAAATATTTAGCCATAGTCTATCCCTCTCCTTACAATCGTTTTTGGGCAGCTGGTTGAATTTTCTTTTTGTTCGAATTTTCTAGTACAATAGGATAATAACATACGAACGCAGGAAGTCAACCATTATTTTAAAGTACTAGTATTTTGGTACATTAGTAATTTGAATGGTACGTGTTTATATGTTATTCTTGTCATATGAGAAAACAATATCAACCACAAACAAGCGAAATTCGTTTATCAACGGTTCTGCACGCCTTAAGCGATCCGCGGCGCTTGCAGATTGTGCTCAGCCTTCAAGATCAGAAGGAACAAAATTGTACGATCTATCATGACTTGATGCCCAAGTCGACACTTACTCATCATCTAAAAGTCCTTCGGGAGGCAGGTGTGACCAAGGTAAGAATTGAAGGGACGCAGCATTTTTATTCCTTACGGACAGACGACCTTGAGCAGATATTTCCGGGATTGATGACATCTGTGTTAAATGTAAAGCCAGAACTAATCGAATAAGATAACAAAAAGGCACAGACCCTCAAAAGGATGAGGAGACTGTGCTTTCTTCTTTTTCAGAACCCTCCAGAACTCAGGGATATTAAACCATTGCTCCCGGTTACCCATATGATAAAATAAGAAGCTGTGTGGAATGTTTTTTTGTGCTGCCCTCCTAAGGACGGTGCAGCCTTTTATGCATGTACAAAGGAGCTATTTATATGAATCATTTTATTCCTTCTGACTCGCTGATCACTATTGCTGGTACGGTTGGTGTCGGCAAATCGACTCTAACTTCAGCTCTGGCTGAGCGCCTGGGCTTTAACACTTCGCTGGAGCAAGTCGATCATAATCCGTATCTGGAGAAGTTTTATCATGATTTTGAAAGATGGAGCTTTCATCTGCAAATTTATTTTTTGGCCGAGCGTTTTAAGGAGCAGAAGACGATTTTTGAGGCAGGCGGAGGCTTTATACAGGACCGTTCCATTTATGAGGATACCGGCATCTTCGCGAAAATGCATGCGGACCAGGGGACAATGAGCTCAACTGACTATGAGACATACACCAGCTTGTTCGAAGCGATGGTGATGACTCCGTATTTTCCACATCCGGACGTGCTGATCTACTTGGAAGGCAGCTTGCCATCTATTCTGAATCGGATCGAAGTACGTGGACGGGAAATGGAAATTCAGACGGAACGTACCTATTGGGAGCGTATGCATGAACGTTATGCGGCTTGGATCGGTGAATTTAATGCGTGTCCGGTGATCCGGCTAAATATTGACGAATACGATGTCAATGACCCTGTATCGATGGACGGTATTATCGAGAAAATTGGGGAAGCGGTCAAAGCGTCGCGGCAGGCGAAAGCAGCAGCAGCTCCAGTAAACGGACTATTGGTGTAATAAAACACAAAAAAACTGCCGGGATTCTCGGCAGTTTTTTTTGTTTTTTTGTGTTTAGGATGAGATCGATTCGTTTACAATTTGCCCAGTTTGAACCTTTTTCTTCAAAAAAGCATTTAACCGCTCGGAGAACAAGAGCAACGCTGCTGCACAAATGACAAGATACATCGGGAGGATTCCAATTGTGATCGAAGAAGCAAGCAGGCCTAATAGCGGCGGCATCAGCGTGCTGCCAGTATAAGCAACAGCCATTTGATAGCCCATAATGGTCTGCGAATGCTTTTTCCCGAACCGTACGGGCGTTTCATGCAGCATACAAGGATAGATTGGTGCGAGACCAAATCCTATAATCATAAATCCTGCAAATGAGAAGCTGTCAGGCAGCGGAAGGAAGAGCAGCAGAGCACCAATCAAGGCGATCACTTGGCCTCCGCGTATAAGATTGCGGTTGCTTACTTTAAAGGTGATGAAGCCTGTTATAAACCGGCCGGCTGTGATGCCTGCATAGTAAAGCGACACCCATTGGGCTGCTGTTGACGCGGACACATCCTTCATATTCACGAGGAAGCTTGCGCCCCATAGACCAATGGTTGCTTCGATGCCGCAGTACAATAAGAAAGAGACAAGTGCAAGCTTGACGCCTTTGATCTTCAGCGGAGGTGTTGAGGAGTCCTCATCCGGGAGTACATCTGTTATCTCCATATGATCTGAGTTTGCATTGGCTTTATGAATCTTAGCGACCCTATCCCATAAAGGAAGGGTGAAGAACAAGATAACAACAAGTGCACATTGGATTGCAGCAACGGTCAGATAGCCGTATCTCCAGGCGTTATTCGAAATGAACTGAGCCATGATGACCGGACCAAGTGTTGCCCCGACACCCCAGAAGCAGTGCAGCCAGCTCATATGATGAGCTTTATAATGAGCAGCTACATAATTATTTAGGCCAGCATCAACTGCTCCTGCACCTAACCCAAGCGGAATAGCACATACAAGCAGCCATGCCAGGGAAGGGGAGGTGGAATATCCGAGTAATGCGCCGGCGGTCATGATGCAGCTGACAAGCGTCACTCTTCCCGTACCAAAGCGTCTTAAGATAGTTCCGCTCGCAAGACTGGATACAATGGTACCTGCAGCGATTGTCATATAAAGCAGGCCTGCTGCTCCAAGAGGGGCGTCAAGTTCCGGCCTCATAACCGGCCATGCGGATCCAAGCAAGGAATCCGGGAGACCTAAACTGATGAAAGCTAAATAAATAATAATCAAAAAGAAAGTAGCCATACGGTTTCACCTGTTTCTATATTCATTTTTTCCTGTACTGCTGCTAGTTTCGGTAATCATAAGATCCAGCCCAAGGCTCAACAAGCCGTTCATATAATCCTGTTTCAGATCACTAGTTGTCAGCAACGGGAGATGCTCTTGCGGGATATATACAGCGCTTTGCCTTGCAATCTGCTCAAGAACGGAGCTGTTAACCTCGGCATTGTTAAAAATAATGGCGTGCGGGTTAATAATCGCTGTAAAGGAAGCAATCAGTCTGCTGATGGCATCAAGCCTATCGTTATCGGCCTTCTTATGCATCGCTTGCTGAAAATTACGGTCATCGTATTGAGGCACATAAGATACCTCGCCGGAGAAAAACGTACTTCCTCTAACTACATCTCCATTAATCATAATGCCGGCACCAGGACCAAATTGTCCGAAGTATAGATAGACCAGGGATGAATGAGCCTGTTGTCCGACGGTCTTGTAGTACCCTAGGACAGCGGCATTCATATCGTTTTCAACGACGACGGGCAGCGCCAATTGCTCTTCCAGATGACGCTTCAAATCGAAATTCTGAAAGTGGATGTAATCGGGCATATGAATAATTCGTCCGTTGTTGACCGCGCCTGGTACGCCGATGGCAATGGATTTGATTTTTGGATGGGTCTTGATGAGTTGTTTGATGTGCTCCGTTAAGCTGGGGACGTCATTGATGAAAGCGCTGGAGGTGGTGCCATGCTCCTTCACTTCACCCGCACAGTTAAATATCGTATAACTCAAATCAGACTTCTCGAATACAATTGCAAGTCCAAGCATGAACTCCGGATTATAGGAGTAGCGCTGCGCTCTTCTTCCACCGCTTGAATCGTCGAGACCAACAAGAAGAAGCTCACCGCTTGCTTCCATTTGCGTTAGAAACTTGCTGATGGTCGGAAAGCTGATTCCCAGCTTTTGGCTAAGCTCCGCTTTCGTAGCACTTCCAAGCGTAAGCAGAGTGGAACGCAGGCCATGGAGAATGATGTTTTTCATATCTTTTGGCGTTGTTTGCAAGATGAACAGCTCCTCTATAGAGACTTATTAAACATCTTTAATAAGTTGATATGAGCGTATCAGAAAATAATCTGAAGAGCAAGATGTGGAGCGGGAGTAATTTATTTACTTATGAACAGGACTAATTACTAGGGAGCCAGAGCGGAGTTGCTGTTAAAACGGAGGGGGTGCAGTCATAAGGTCCTTTAAGGACCTTCCTTAAAGCTGTACAGACTGACCAAATCGAGGAAGATAAGGCCCCCAAAGGGCCTTATCGACGAATTTCAGTCGGATTTCAGGGTTGATGGGAGGGGAGAGGAATAGCTGTTAACCAGCATCTAGCCCTATCTTTTCTCCACTGCAATCAGATATGGCGCGGTGTCTCTTTGTGGCTGCCGATACAGCACCGCGGTATAGGAAGCTCCCGGCAGGTTTGCGACCCAATCGGCGACGACATCTGCTTCGTCCGCACCACCGGGATGTCCCGGATACAAGGCGACGGTGACAATGCCGCCGCGGCGCAGCAAAGACAGCGCTGCATGGAGAGCGGTAATTGTTGTTTCCGGGACGGTAATAACTGTCTCATCGCCGCCAGGCAAATAGCCGAGATTGAACATTACAGCTGCAACCGTACCTGCTGCGGAAGGATCAACAGCCTCTGCCATAAGGGCATGGCTTGCCAGATGCAGCTCGACTTGAGCAAGCTTGTCCTGATGAGTATAGGAGATAAGCCGCTCCCGTGTCCGGTCAAGCGCATCCTGCTGGATGTCAAAGGCATGTACGGTGCCGCGTGGCCCTACAAGCTCGGCAAGTGCCAGTGTATCGACTCCACCGCCAGCCGTAGCATCAATAACGGTATCGCCAGGCTGAACGCGCTCGGCAATCCATTTATGCGCCATGCTGAGAATCGATAAAAAACCCATATTAAATCGCCCCCCATAACTTGCCTTGCCAAGTATTGCGGCGCTTCAGCTCCGCATCAATGGCGTTTAGCACAACCCATTTCTGCATGCTCCACATCGGCCCGATGAGAAGATCTTTGGGAGCATCGCCGGTAAGCCGTTGGATAATCATCTCAGGAGGCAGGAATTCCAGGGTGTCAACGATCAGCTTCACGTACTCTTCCAGCTCCAGGAACCGGAGAAGACCAGCTTCATATTGCTTCACCATTGGCGTTTTGCGCATGAGATGGAGCAGGTGAATCTTAATGCCCTGCACATCCATCTGAGCGACTGCACGCCCCGTATCGAGCATCATCTCATGCGTCTCCTGCGGCAGGCCATAAATAATATGTGCACATACCCTTATACCGCGCTCGCGCAGGCGGCGTACGGCATCCAAATAACAAGCCGTATCATGGGCACGGTTAATCAGCTGAGAAGTTGACTCATGTACCGTCTGAAGGCCCATCTCGATCCAGAGGTAAGTTCGCTCATTAAGTTCAGCTAAGTAATCAACGACATCATCCGGCAGGCAATCCGGCCGTGTTGCGATGGACAGGCCAACAACGCCTGGCTGCTGCAGGATTACTTCGTAATATTCCCGCAGCTCTTCAACGGGGGCGTACGTATTTGTATAGGCCTGGAAGTAACCGATGTAGCTGGCTTCCGGCCATTTCTGATGCTGACGCTCTTTAATGGTATGGAATTGGGTCACAAGATCATCACGCCGTCTCCCGGCGAAATCACCTGAGCCGCGGGCGCTGCAGAATGTACAGCCGCCTGTTGCGATCGAGCCATCGCGGTTCGGACAAGTGAAGCCGGCATCCAGCATGACTTTGAATACTTTGCCACCGAACTGCTCGCGCATCTCGTAGTTCCATGTATGAAATCGTTTATCGCCCCACAGCTGTGGCTGATCAGGCGTTAATTGCAATAAATTAGTGTTCATGCCGTTCTCCTTTTTCCCGATAAGAATTGCAACCTCAATTTTATCGGAAACAAGGGGGAAATGCCACGCCGGATTATAGGACCGTAATAGGACATATTAGGAACGAAGACGAGCTGGAAATTATTTTTCAAAAAGTCAGATTTGGGCTTGAAAAACCTTACATGAACTGTTATATTAAAAGTGCGACATATCAATAAAAAAACCTTACATGCTTTATTCGTAGCCATCGTCATAAAACGTCGATAAACTGGAAATAATGTAAAATAAATCGATGAGGTGATCTTAATGAGCCAACAAACAAGAATTCCGCATGGTGATGAGAAGGTAACGGTTGAATTAACAGTAAAAGAATTGATGGCGCTTTCAGGAATTCGATTCCATAATAATCACAATATTGAAATATCGGCACGCAAAAAATTGAATGAAGTAATTGAGAATACTTGCCGAGATATTCAATCTGAGGGACCAATTGATTATCAACTGCTTGTTTAAACTTACAGCGATGACAATATCCATACAAACGTAAAGCCTTAACGATTCTACACATCGTGAAGGCTTTTTCTTTTGCCTTCCTGCACCTTGCATCTTTACAAGGCGGTGTATCTTGGGCACAATAAGGACTAGCTTAATTAGTAGGAGGATCAATACAAGATGCGTTTAAGAGGTAGAAAAGGTATTCGCGAGTCGATCGAGGCCCAGCCGGAGCTGGTCGTACTCGACGCAAAGCCGCTCAAAGGCAAGTGGCGCGAATTTTTTGGCAATGATAAGCCAATCCATGTGGAGCTTGGCATGGGGAAGGGCCGTTTTATTAGCAATATGAGCTTCCGCAACCCGGATAATAACTACATTGGTGTTGATATGTATGATGAGCTTATTCGTCGTGCAAGCGAAAAAGCCCGTGATATTTGGGAAGAGGGCGGGGTAGAGGATCCGCCGAATCTGGCGCTGCTTCGTGCGAATATCGAGCATATCGAAGAGATGTTTGAGCCAGGTGAGATCGAACGGATTTACCTTAATTTCAGTGATCCATGGCCAAAAAGCAAGCATGCACGCCGCAGGCTGACACATCCGCGCTTCCTGATGAAGTATGCGCAGCTGCTGAGCGAGCGTGGGGAAATCCATTTCAAGACGGATTCGGAATCGCTCTTTGAGTTTTCCTTGAACAGCTTTGCAGAAGTGGAGATGCAGCTTCGTAATATCTCGCTTAATCTTCATAAAAACGGACCGCGTGAGGATCTTGTCTTTACGGAATATGAGATGAAGTTTATGGAGAAAGGCCAACCGATTTTCCGCCTCGAAGCGGTTATTGGTGAAGCCGTGCTGCAAGAATATCGTGCCGGTAAAAAAGAAAAGTCGCTCCGCGAGGAAGCCGAAGCTGCCGAGCAAAGCGACCAATCCGAAGATTAAATTTTTCTAAAATAACGTAAGAGTCCAGCCATATTCAACTGTCAATGCCGTCAGCGTGCCGACAAGCGCGCCGGCGGCGACATCAGATGGATAATGCAGGCCAAGATACATACGGGACCATGCGACCGACAGGGCTAACAATGCTGCGATCGGCATGACAACCGGGAACCAAACCCCGCTTGCCGAAATAATGGGAATAATATATGCAAATATGGCTGTTGTATGCCCGGAAGGGAAAGAAGAATCAACAAGCGGCTTTTTCCCCGTATTTACCCCGTTTAATGCCTGATAAGGACGCAGCCTCTTCATTTTTCGTTTGACGACATAGACAGGAAGATGACTTAAGAATACAGCCGTAAAGCATTGCCAGCCAGTTAAGCTCCAAGGGTTTGGGGCAAACATGGCAACGAGGAATGAGCTGATGAGTGTAAATGACGCTCCTCCAACATGCGTCACCGTGCTCAGCCATAGCCCAAGACATCGATGAAGCCTGCTTTGTGAACGACGTTGATTCGCCCACAGGATCATTTGCATTTCTCTTGATCTTAACCACCCAATCATTCTTCTCATCCGGTTCCTCCTAAAAGAATTGCGAAGCAATTCTACTTCGTAAGCATTAACTTAAGAATTGCGAAGCAATTCTTACTTCGTAAGCATTAACTTAAGAATTGCGAAGCAATTCTTACTTCGTAAGCATTTTCCCACACATTATAATCGATATCTGCCTATTATTGTTCAATAATGAAGCTTGTGCAAGTTTTAAGTTTATACGAAGGCTTATATTTTCTAAGCTTCACGAACTTTTAAAATCAGGTTGATTATCGCCTAACAGTCCTTCTGTAGACTGGAACCGATCAAGGTTCATTATAAGGAGGCGTCCTGTATGAGAGTTGCGCTTTTTACCGACACCTTTGAGCCCGATGTGAACGGTGTGGCACGCACGCTTGGCCGCTGGACGGACTATTTGAAGCGGCAAGGTGCCGAAGTGCTTGTCCTGGCGCCGGATCCGGCTTCCGGCAAGTTAAGCGGCAAAACGTCAAGCTCAGTGGAACGCTTCGCAAGTCTCCCATTCTTCTTATACCCCGAGTGCCGTCTGGCACTGCCTAATCCCATTCATATCCGCAGAGCGTTAAAAGAGTTTTCTCCGACCATTATTCATGTCGCTACCCCATTTAACCTCGGCCTTTGCGGCATTCATTATGCCCGCAAGCTTCACATTCCGCTTGTTGCGTCCTATCATACCCATTTTGATCAATATTTGCCGTTTTACAATTTGCAATGGATGGCAAAGCTGTTATGGAGATATATGGAATGGTTTCATCAAGATTGCCGGTCCATTTATGTACCTTCTCATTCGACTCATCAGGATTTATTGGATAAAGGCTGGGATGCCAGCCGGCTTGAAATATGGAGCCGAGGCATGGATACGGAAGTCTTCCATCCGAATGTTGACCGGGAGGAGTGGCTGTGTCAGCAAGGAATCGACAGCAGTCGATTTGTTGTGCTTTACGTTGGAAGACTAGCTCCTGAGAAAAATGTCGATATCGCGCTTGATGCTTTTGCAGATTTTCGGCGCCATACATGTCCGGAAGCAGTCTTTGTTATCGCTGGCGATGGACCTTCGGCAGATGCACTTAAGGAACGGTGCCGCCGTGAAGGAATCGATGCTCGTTTTATTGGTTTTACGGCGCTGCCTGATTTACAAAAGTGGTATGCTTCCGCGGATTTGTTCTTGTTTCCGTCGGCGACAGAAACATTTGGCAATGTTGTGCTGGAGGCGATGGCCTGCGGAACACCAGTTATCTGTGCGGACAAAGGCGGCGTGACCGATTCTGTCTCGCACGGTGTAACAGGAATGTTATGCGATTCGACCGATGCACATTCATTTGCGGAAGCTATGGAGCTGCTCTATAACAATGTCGAACGGCGTGCAGCAATGGCTGAGCAAGGCCGATTATACGGCCTCAAACAATCGTGGGAGGCTATTTTCGACAAGCTGGCTTCAAGCTTTGAGCGGTATTCGACACCTATTCAGCCACAGATTCGTCACAAAGCAAAGTGATGAACTGGGAACATTGTCTCAAGCTTGCACGTATGTATTGGACGTAAGGGCTAAAAAATTAGTAAATGGATGAAAATAAGGGCGATAGGGCGGAATAGGAGGTAATGTAACCATCTGATTGGCATGCAAGCGTTTTAATGGCTGGATAATCGGTAATGGCGGGATATAGCGGTTTTGACAAAGATAAGCATTGTGTGGAAAATCAAAAAGGTCTCACGAATCGCTGATACAAATAAAAAAGCGGCGTAAGGACACATGAGAGAAATGATAGTAAAGAGCCTGTCAGCGTCCGAATGAGGATGATTAGAACGGGCAATTAAAAAGGGGTCTCAAGGGGGCAGTACCGAAAAATGTTCAACACGATCATGCTAGTGTTCCAAATTGTCTTTGCATTGCTGGGCTTGTACCAACTGTTTTTGACATGTTTTGGCTGGCACCGAAAAAAAGAAGATGTATCCCATCCTCCGCAAAAGACATTCGCTTTGCTTATCGCGGCGCATAATGAAGAACAGGTTGTCGGGGCGCTTATTGAAAACTTGATGAAAATGAAATATCCTCGCGAGCTGTTCGATATTTTCGTTATCTGCGATAATTGTACCGACCGCACCGTCGATATTGTGAACAGCTATGAAGGCGTTTATGCCTGCGTTCGTAATAACAAAAGCCAGCGCGGTAAAGGCTATGCAGTAGAATGGATGCTGAAGGAACTGTGGAAAATGCCTAAAAGTTATGACGGCGTCGCTATTTTTGATGCTGACAATTTGGTGGCAACAGACTTCCTGCAGTACATGAACAATGACTTGATTAATGGACACCGGGTTATTCAAGGCTACCTGGATACAAAAAATCCGAACGACTCGTGGATCAGCTCGGCTAATGCGATCAACTACTGGTTCTGTAACCGACTTTGGCAACTGCCACGCACGAATCTTGGTCTAGCTAACTTCCTCGGAGGCACGGGCATGTGCTTTGATGCCAAGCTGCTGCAGGAAATGGGCTGGGGCGCAACAAGTCTCGTAGAAGACCTTGAGTTTACAGTCCGCTGTATTCAGCGGGGAATTTATCCGAAGTTTAATTTCGAAGCGAAAGTGTTCGACGAGAAGCCGATTACGTTCCAGGCATCGGCACGTCAGCGGCTGCGCTGGATGCAAGGACATTTCGATGTTACACGCAAATACATGCTGCCGCTATTGTGGCAGGGGATTAAAGATCGCAGCATGACAAAGATTGACGCTGCGCTCTACGTTTTTAACGCATATAACTATTTGGCCGGCTTCTTCATCGCTGCGATCATCTGGGGCGATATCGTCCTGTTTGGCGGCAACGACGTGGAATCGGTGTACAATCTGCTTCCGATTTGGCTGAGTGTGCCTTACATGGCTTACGTATTTATTCAGATTCCGCTCTCGATGTATATGGCGAAGGTGCCATGGAAGCTGTATCTGCGGATTCCAACGTTCTTGCTGTTCACCTTGTCGTGGTGGCCAATTACGGTTCACGCGTTCTTCACGCAAAACAACAAGAAGTGGAGCCACACACAGCACACACGTGTTATTCGTCTCGAGGACGTGCAAAGCAAACAGCTATAATTACACGTGATATAATGGGTTGACACATATAAATCCATTATGTTATAGTATGTCGGTAACGTTTTTGACAAACATATTTGCACAAGCAGAAGCACCCGCTTCTCACCTTTCGGTACAGCCGACTGGTTCGCGATAATCGACTAAGGTTAACGAGTTGCTTCCCTTGTGAAGTAACAAGGGCGGCCATAATGAACGGTTATACAATGCGGGTTCGTGCGAACCCGCATTTTTTATTTTGTAAACAAACATAAACATCCTATCTTGGAGGTGGCACGTTATTAGCAGAGAACATCAAATCAACGATGAGATCCGGGCCAGAGAAGTACGACTTGTTGGCGCGGAAGGTGAGCAGATCGGCATCAAATCGATCCGTGAAGCTATGCAAATGGCAATTGATCTTAGTCTGGACCTGGTGAATGTAGCACCAACGGCTAAACCACCGGTATGCCGGATTATGGACTACGGTAAATTCCGTTACGAGCAACAGAAGAAAGAAAAAGAAGCACGCAAGAATCAAAAGATCGTCGACCTTAAAGAAGTTTGGTTCCGTGCCAACATCGACGAGCATGACTACCAAACGAAATTCCGTAATGTCGTTAAGTTTTTGGGTGAAGGCGACAAGGTTAAAGCTTCCGTACGTTTCCGCGGACGGGAAATCGCCCATGCGTCGATCGGCCAGAAAATTCTGGATCGTCTGGCGCAAGAGGTTGCCGAAATATGCAGCGTAGAACGTGCACCGAAGCTGGAAGGCCGGAGCATGATTATGATTTTGGCACCAAAAAGCAACACTTAAATAAAGGGAGGATAATCGACATGCCTAAAATGAAAACACACAGCAGTCTGAAAGACCGCTTCAAAATTACTGGTACTGGTAAAGTAAAACGCTATAAAGCGTTCAGAAATCACTTGCTTTCCCACAAATCCGGTCGTCAAAAACGTGTACTTGCTGGCCAACCACTGATGGCAGCTGGCGACGTTCGTCGTATTCAACAAGGTCTCGCTAACCTTAAATAGTAGCAATTGTTCAGATAAGATAATCCAATTCAACCTACGGGAGGTTTCCACTCATGGCAAGAGTTAAAGGCGGTTTTGTCCGCGCTCGTCGTCGTAAAAGAATTCTTAAACTAGCAAAAGGTTATTTCGGTTCGAAACACCGTCTGTTTAAAACAGCAAAGGAGCAAGTTGGTAAATCGCTTCTTTACGCATACCGTGACCGTCGTCAAAACAAACGTCAATTCCGCAGACTGTGGATCGTTCGTATTAACGCGGCTGCTCGTCTGAACGGTCTTTCCTACAACAAATTCATGCACGGCCTGAAACTGGCTGGCATCGAAGTAAACCGCAAAATGCTTGCTGATCTGGCTGTTAACGACATCAACTCGTTCAACTCCCTTGCTGGCGTTGCAAAAGAGAAAATCAACGCTTAGTTTCTAAGCGTGATATAAAAGAGGTTGTTCCCTTAATGGGGACAACCTCTTTTTGTATATTAAGACGATTGGACATCTATTCGAAAAGTGACAGTAGGTTAGATGAGGACTGGAGATGGCTGCAGCCGGTATGCTCGCGGACTGACACCGTGGAATGCGCTGAAATGGCGAGTGAACGGGTGTATGGATAGATAGCCAAGCCGTTCGGCAATAGCTGTCACCGAATAATTCGTTTCAACGAGTAGTTGAGCAGCCTGCTTCATCAGCAGTCTGTGGCGGTAGACGCTTGGTGTATATCCCGTTTCGCGCAGAAAGAGGGAATGGAAGTAGGATCGTTTCAGACCACACATCCCCGACCATTCCTCTACGGAAGAGCGTATCTCTGGGTGCTCGTTCAAGTGCGCGAGCAGCTTGACGATCCGGAAGTCACTTGGTTGGCTGGTGTGAATAACGTTGTGCCAGCTAAGCATCCAGGCGTACAGCAAGCTATTTACCAGTTCGGCACGGTAGTGCTTAGCTTCTTCGAATTGCTTGGCTAACGTTACGAAGGAATCGTAAAGCCATGGATAGGGCTGGAGTGAGAAACAGCTTGGCAGCGAGTCCAGCTCTGGGCATAACTCCATCACCGAGCTGGACTCCAGTGAGAATGGCTCCGGCGCGTGAATGAAGACCCGGTTAAGAGATACGGGATTAGATGCATCTGCCCACATGTCGCAATAGAGGTTGAAGGAAGAGAGTGGTTGTTCTTTTGTAATATGGAAGGCATGGGGCTCACCCGGGCGCAGGAAAATTAAGGTATGCCGGTCGATCGGGTACAGCTTCCCGTTCACTTCCATTTCGCCAGGCCCGTCTAGAAACAGATGGAATGCATACACATTGCAGACACGCAGCTTCTCATTCCAGCCGCCAACATATAGATAACGCATGGAATCACCGACATAAGGCTTTAATTCATTCAAGTTTTTCATCGCTTTCCCCCTGCTTTGGCAATCGACCCACCATCTCGGGTACAATCATCCATAAAATTACCGGATAAATCGTCAACTAAATGGACTGGTGAGCAAATACGTCTATTGTGATCAATGTTACAATAGTGGCGAAATTTGCGAAAGGGCTCTCACCGTTAAAGCGGATGATTAGCCAACACCAGAGAGGATGATTGTGATGAAAATGACTTATAGACAGCCGGCTACAAGCTGGAAGCAAGGGCTTCCGCTTGGAAATGGACAGCTAGGTGCTGTGCTGCATGGTGGCATCAACAGCGAAACCTGGAATATGACAGAGGTTACTTTTTGGTCGGGTAAGCCGGAGCGCTTTGGTGGGGGGCCGGATCCAAAAGGAAAGCTGTCCGTCATGAGGGAAGCTTTTTTCAGCGGTGATTATGTGCTTGGAGACAAGCTCGCAGAAGAACAGCTAGAGCCGAGGAAAGGAAACTTCGGTACAAACCTGTCGTTATGCGATATTCTTATCACCTATGGGGATGATGATGGCAGTGAACTGATGCGGGAGCTGGATTTGGAAGGGGCTGTCGCAACGGTATCGTATAGAAGCACATCAGGAGCGGCGATCCGCAGGGAAACGTTCGCGACGCATGCGGATGGGGTGCTGGTCTCCCATATACAAGGTGATAGGATAGGAAGCGTGTCGCTTACGCTGCGCCTATCGGGCAGAACGAATACGTTTGATACCTGGCTGGATGGTTCGGATAAGCTGGCTTTCCGCACTCAGGCAACGGAAAACATACATAGCGACGGAGCTTGCGGGGTCTGGTGTGAAGGTGGATTAAAGGTTGTCGCCAAAGGTGGCAGGGTACTCGGCGAGGATGGTGCCCTTGTCGTCAAGCAAGCCGATGAGGTGGTCCTTTATTTTGCGGCAGCGACTGACTATGGCCGTATGGATGACGGGTGGAAGGCTGAGAGTATGGAGCGGCTTGAAGCGGCGGAGGCAAAAGGCTTCGAGCAGCTGCGGGCCAATCATATTAGTGATTATCAAATGCTGTTTGGCCGCGTAGAGCTTGATCTTGGAGGCTCCTCGGACACATTAGATGCTCTGCCGACAGACGAACGGCTTCGACGGCTGCGGGCTGGAGATTCGGAGGATAACGGACTTATCGCTTTGTTTTATCAGTATGGACGATATTTGACGATTGCTGGATCACGGCATGACTCGCGCCTGCCGCTTCATCTGCAGGGCATCTGGAATGACGGTGAGGCTAACGCGATGGCATGGAGCTGCGACTACCACCTTGACGTGAATACCGAAATGAATTATTATCCGACGGAAATAAGTAATTTGGCGGAATGCCACATTCCACTTATGAATTATATTGAGCAGCTTGCAGAGGCGGGACGCGCAGCTGCTGAAGATTTCTATGGCTGCGAGGGATGGGTGGCGCATGTGTTCTCCAATGCATGGGGATTTGTATCGCCTGGCTGGGGAAGATCGTGGGGCTTAAACGTGACGGGCGGCTTATGGATTGCGACTCATCTGAAGGAGCATTTTGAATACGGCATGGACCGTAAGTTTTTATCGAATCAGGCCTATCCAGTGATGAAGGAAGCGGCGTTGTTTTTCCTGGATTATATGACGGTGCATCCGAAATACGGCTGGCTTGTTACTGGGCCGTCAACCTCGCCGGAGAATAGCTTCTATCCAGGTCCTCCTGAGCAGGGGGAGCAGCAGCTCTCTATGGGCTCAACGATGGACCAAATGCTTGTCCGCGATTTGTTTGACTTCGTGCTGGAATCGGCGGAGCTGCTGGAGACAGATGTGGAGCTGCAAGAACGTCTGAGATCGGCGATTAAGCTGCTGCCGCCGCTGCAAATCGGTAAGCGTGGCCAGCTGCAGGAGTGGCTGGAGGATTATGCTGAGGCGCAGCCGCAGCACAGGCATTTCTCCCACATGTATGGTGTTTATCCCGGCAACCAGATTACGCCAGAGCAAACGCCAGAGCTGAGTGAGGCTATGAGGCAAACACTGCTGGGGCGGATGCTGTTTGATGAGCGGGAAGATATTGAATTTACGGCAGCGTTGTTCGCTCTTGGTTTTTCCAGATTGCATGATGGTAATCAGGCTGTGAAGCATGTCCGGCATTTGATCGGAGAGCTCTGCTTTGATAACTTGCTGTCCTATTCCAAGCCGGGTGTAGCTGGTGCCGAGACAAATATATTTGTCATTGACGGCAATTTTGGTGGTACGGCAGCGATTGCCGACATGCTGCTTCAAAGTCATGCAGGTTCCATTCATTTGTTACCCGCCTTGCCGGTGGACTGGTCGGCTGGTTCATATCAAGGTTTGCGGGCAAAGGGGAATGCGGAAGCAGCGGCATCCTGGCAGGATGGCCGTTTGACTGAAGCGGTAATAACGGCGTATTCCGATCTGGAGACAATCGTCAAATGTGGAGGCAGGCAGATCAGCCTGCAGATGGAAGCAGGCAAGCGCTATCGGTTGAATGACCGGCTGAAGCTGGTTGAGGTTGAAACGGCCTAATTCCTATTTATCGTTACCTAACCGCCAAAGGAAGAGCGAGCAGGGGTTCCGCTTCAAACTTTGGCGGTTTGTCGTACTTTTCGTTAAATATTGGGATTGTTCAAGCCTCTTCTCTGAATTACATTGAAAATGCATCTTGAAAGCGCTTCATCATTTTCGATACGAACAGGAGGCTTGATGTAATGAAAAGGAAGTATGGGGCATGGTCCGGTAAAGGCTTGTTCCTCTTGCTGGTTGCAGTCCTGATTGTCCAATTAGCTGGAGGAACGTCTGGGCGGGAAGTTGAGGCCGCCGCAAGTGTGGAATCGACCACTTCTATAGCTGCTGATGGGAGCTATTCATATGAAGCAGAAGCGGCCGCCAATACACTTACAGGCAAAGCAGAGATCAAAGCTTGCGAAGAAGCTGTAGGCTGCTCGGGCGGGCAATTGGTTGGAGGGCTGTGGGGCGGCTCGTCACTGACCTTCAACGAGGTGACGGTAGAGACAGCTGGTGTATATACGATGACGGTGCACTATATTTCTGGAGATCCAAGGTCGGTTGGGGTAAGTATCAACAATGGTAACGTGGATCACTATGATCTGCCGAGTACAGTTGATTGGAACACGCTTGGTGTTTATGAACTGGAGCTTGAATTAAAGGCAGGAGTGAACACGATCCGGTTGGATGATGAAGGCAGCTACTCGCCAGACATTGACCGGATCGAGCTCCGGTTATCTGATGGTCCTGGTGGGCCGGTAGAGGGTACTGCATACGAGGCAGAATCATCAATCAATGTATTAACGGGTAATGCATCTGTTAGTGGCTGTTCAGCGGCTACCGATTGCTCAGGAGGCAAGAAGGTGGGTAATCTGTGGGGCGGCTCTACGCTGCAATTCCGAGATGTAATGGCGGAAAAAGCAGGCGTGTACACGCTTAGCATTTCTTATATTTCGGGGGATCCACGTCCGGTATCCATTGCCGTCAATGACGGCGCTTTAGAAAATTACGCGCTGCCAAAGACGGAAAACTGGGATACGCTTGGCGTGTTCAAGCTGGAGATTGAGTTGAAAGCAGGAGCAAATACGATTACTTTCAACGATGACGGTGGCTGGTCACCAGATATCGATAAGCTGGAGATTGCAGCTGCGGAAGATCCGGGCGAAGATCCAGGACCGGTAGACAACATTGGCTTGATTGGCAAAGTGATTGATTCGAAAAAATACGGTTCTATCAAAGTAACGGCACATGAAAAAGGAGCTACCTTCGTATCCGGCTCCTACAGCGTTACGTACAATACGGAATCAGGGCTTGCGGCATTCGCTTGGAACGGCAAAACGCTTGTTAAAGGCGCTTATGCGAGCGCGCAGCTGGAAGATCAACTGCTCGACAGCAGTAAATACAGCGACCACAGCTTTAAGCTGAGTGAAGTTGAGAAAATAAAGGATGGACATGGCAAAGGCGTCCGTATTACGGTTGAGAATCGCAGTGAGGGCTTGCCGACGATGAAGCAAATTTACCAGCTGTATGAGGATCAGTCTTATTTCCTCGTATCGCAGCAAGTAGTGAGCAGCTCTACGGTCAGCTCGAATGATATGGCTCCGCTTGTTGTGAATGCGAGCGGTGGCGTTGATCTTGGCAGCTATGGAGATAACCGCGTACTGATTACTCCATATGACAATGACGCATGGTCCCGCTATCAGGCACGTACGATCAATACATCGCTCAATAATAATAACTATATCAGCTCCGAGATGACGGCCATCTATGATAACACCAGCCGCAGTGGTCTCGTAATTGGTTCGGTTACCCATGATGTCTGGAAAACGGGTATTTTCTGGAGTGGTTCAAACGACAAGATAAATAAATTGAAGGTGTATGGCGGTTTTACATCGCTCACATCAACGCATGACAGCATTAGGCATGGCAAAGTATCGGGCAAAACCATTACTTCACCTCAAATTGCTGTTGGTTATTACGCGGATTACCGTGATGGGCTGGAGAACTACGGGGAGGCTAATGCGGCTGTTGCTCCACCTCTCAAGTTCGAGAAAGGTATACCTTCCGGCGTACCGGTTGGCTGGAACAGCTGGGGAGCATATGAAAGCTCACTCAGCTACGATAAAGTTGTTGAGGTATCCAATTTCTTTAAGGCTAATCTGCAAAAGTCTTTCACAAACAAGGGTACCGTCTATATCAATATGGACTCCTACTGGGATAACCTGTCCGAGCAGCAGCTGCGTGACGCAGTGAAGGTGATTCGTAAAAACGGACAAAAAGCCGGTATTTACTATGGTCCATTTGTATACTGGGGCGACAATATGTCCCAGCCTGTAGAAGGGACAAACGGAAAGTACACTTACGGCGATATCGTGCTTCGGGATGCCGCAGGCAACATCCTTCCAAAGGTGGATGGCGCATATGCCATCGATCCAACACATCCGGGCTCGAAGCAGCGCGTTGAATATGTATTCAAGAAGTTCCTGGATTACGGATTTGAATACATCAAGATCGACTTCCTGAGCCACGGCTCCTTCGAAGGCCAGCATTATGATCCTAAGGTGCAAACCGGTATTCAAGCTTACAACCAGGGAATGGCTCATATCAACAAGACACTAGGTGGTAAAATGTTCATCAGCGCTTCGATCGCACCGATGTTCCCTAGCCAATATGCGCATGCAAGACGCATTTCCTGTGATATTGATGGCAGCCTTAGCCGCACGGAATACCAGCTTAACAATCTGACCTATGGCTGGTGGCAGAACGGCACCATCTATGCTTACACCGATCCGGATTATGTGACCCTCGCAAAAGGCGGCTCATATAACGCGGCGCAGACGCGGGTTAACTCCGCGGCTATTTCCGGCACGGTCTACATGAACTCTGATGACGTAAGCAATGTGGAAACACAAAAGCTGATGAAATCGCTGCTGACAAATAAAAACGTAAACGATATTGCCCTGATCGGCGAAGCCTTCCGTCCCGTTGAAGGCAACACAGGCAACTCCGCAGCGGACGTATTCGTCCTCCAAGACAAACAGGACTATTACCTCGCTGTGTTCAACTACACGAACGACCCAACAGTCAAAACGGTCGATCTGAAGCGGGCATTAGGCGTATCAGCATCATCCATGGTAGAGCTCACAGACGCATGGACCAACTCCAAAGTCGAAGCCAAAGACACTCTCCAAGTGAGCCTGGAAGGCGCTCAATCGAAGCTCTTCAAAGTAAAACTGAAGAAATAACAAAACGGCTGTGCCGGGGAAACCCAGCGCAGCCGTTTTTTTAACGGTCAACCCAATATTGGTGACGTACTTTTTCCTTGGTAATTTAAGAACGCGTTTAAGGTTAGATGCAAACGGAACAATTAAATGATTCTGTAGAAACGTAGTGGTCGCTTTTGTGAGGGGATTCCAATCCTATTGGAATTGTTCCAAGGAAACCCCGAGCAATGGCGATCGGAAGAACATTTAATTGTGCAGTTGCCGTTTAACCTAAATTTGTTCTTATCTACCAGGAATCCTTATCGTCACCGTCGTCCCAATTCCAAGCCGACTAAATATCGTCACCCCGTACGTCTCGCCAAACAACAACTTAATCCGATTATCCACGTTCCGCACACCATAGCCCGACAACGTATCCTCACTTATTGGCAGGAGACCACTTTGCATTCTCATCCCCATACCATCATCAATCACATTGAGCAGGATATCCTGACCATCGCGATAGGCTCTAATAATAATATTGATGCCGTGCTCATGATCCCATATCGCATGGTTGATACAGTTTTCCACGAAAGGCTGAAGCGTCAGCTTGACGATAGGACAGGCCAGCACTGATTCATCAATTTCGTAGTGAACCCGGAGCAGATTGGCGAACCGCACTTGTTGGATAGATACATAATAGCGGGTCATCTGAATTTCCTCATGCACCGACAGCGTGTTTTTGCCTTTGTTTAACGAGATACGGTAAAACTTCGCCAAATCGGTCACCATCTTGTTCATTCTTGGATCGGTGTTTCGTATAGCGAGCGACGAGATTGAGGCAAGCGAGTTGTACAGGAAATGCGGGTTAATCTGCGCTTGCAGCACGTTCAGCTCGGCCTCTCGCTTATCGATTTCCTTCATGTACACGTCGGAGATCAGGGAGTTCAGACGCTGGCCCATTTTCCGCAGTGCATTGCCGATTTGACCGATCTCATCTCGTCCTAGCGGGCGAATGTCGATAAGCTCGAAGTCTTCTTTTTCGATGCGGCGTATCATGCCGACAAGCTTCTCCATCCTCTTGGTGAACAGCCGGGCAGTCACATAGATCATAATCGCCATGAGTGCAAGGCTGATTAACGCGTATGTGAGTATGCGTTTGGCCGTCAAATGAGCTTTGGATAGAAAACTACTGTATGGAATAAGCGATACACTTTTCCAGCCATATTTGGTTGTATTGTAGACGACAAGTACTCTCTCGCCTTTATATGTGCTGTCGAATTTGCCATTTGTCTCTTCGGGGAAGGTATCCGGCAAGTCAATCGGCTGATTAAGGAGCGTTTTATCCTTGGCTGACATAACAACACCTTCTTCATTGAGGATCAGCACTGTTTTGTCATTGGCTTCCTTCTCCATCAGCCGGAAAATATCAGATTCCAAAATATTAATCGTCAGCACGCCATACGGGTTGTTCATGCTGCTAATATTCAGCAGACGTGTCAGTGTGAACATCGGCGGCTTGTCGGGCAAAGGCGGCGACGTGACAAACCGGACATCCCCAAAGCTTCCTCGCAGGGATTTGTAGGGCAAGGAGCTCATAAAGCTGTCATCCATTTCTTTGATGTACATACCATCGGTGGGCAGTGTTTCATTGCTAATAAAGATCGTCATCGAATCAATGTCTGGATTTGTCGTCAGCATGTTGACGAAAGAATTGTTGATATATTTGTAGGCATCCACAAACAGAGACGGATCCTTCGAATAATCATTCGTCAAATAGGCACGCAGCGAGGAGTCTAAGTACAGCGTTGCAGACAGCTTCGTGTACGTATCGAGCTTATTTTCCAGGTTGGAATTGATTTGCGCTACCGTAGAGCCAGTATTCGCTACCATCTGGGAGGAGAGCTCGCTGCGAATCGTTGAATAGGAATATTGAACGAAAAAGAGCAAAGGGAGAATGCCCCCGAGCAAAAACATGACAAACAGCTTCTCGCGAAGCCGCCAATTGTAAAAGGGATTAATCAGCCATCCGACAAGCTTCCTCATTGACAGACCACTCCAGCCTAAAGTTGCAATTTGCGGTATTCGTTAGGCGTACTGCCTTTATGCTTTTGGAATACCGAGCAGAAATAGGATACATTCTCATAGCTGACCCGATGGGCGATCTCGCGCACCTTCAGCGAACGGTCTTTCAGCAGCTCAGACGCATGATTCATCCGGATTCGGGTTAAGTAATCAAGGATCGTCTCGCCGGTCTTTTCTTTAAAGATAGTACGGACATAGTTTGGTGACAAATAGACCTCTTTGGCGATATCCTCCACCGTAAGAGGCAGATGATAGCGCTCCGCAATCAGTTTCATAATCTGCTCAGCAACCGACTGATGGCGATCGACATCACGTTCGGCTGCAGCCTTCACCAGCTCCGAACAGAATCGAAGCGCATAAGCGTGATAATGGGCGATCGTAGGGAGTGACGACAGCTCCTTCCAGTGATCCGCCAATAGTTGATCGCGAAGCGGCCCTACCATGAAGGATGTGAAGTGCTGCTCCAGAATGGTCAATATTTGGATAACCGCCCGAACGGCGAAATTACGTTCGATTCGCTCCTGCCGCATGCTGCAAAACCAGTCGTCCAGCACCAAGCTCACACGCTCCGCATCGCCTGCTTGGACGGCGGCAATAAGGGAAGCTGCTGCGCCCTCGACAGGGATATCGGTCTGCCTCACTATCTCATCGCTGCCGCTTCGAATGACGGAGCCGGCTTGCCGGTACAACTTCTCTTCGTTACAGCGCTGTGACTCCTCATACGCGTCCTTCAGCAGATGGAACCCTTTGTAAGGGCCGGACAAGCCAATGGTCGCAAAGGCCTCCCCCTGCGCTGTTACTACCAGCAGCTCCTCTCGGAGCAGCTCCCAATAAGCAATGTCCCATTGCTGAGGGTTTCCTTGGAATAGAACAAACAGCGTGTTTGGTCCGGTCTCCAGAACAATAGCGGCGTCTAGTCTCCGTTTGAGCAAATCCCGCACAGTCTCTGCTGCGTCTGCGGGCAGAATGGAGGAGGATGGCTGCTGTGCTTTGTCTACAGCTGCACCATCAGCCGATTTGCTGCGAAATGCCGGATGCTCGAAAGTCATGTAAGCGGCTCCAAAAGATTGATGAGGGAGAAAGCCGGAAGCGGCTTTCTCCCATTGCCGAATCCATTCGAGCCGTCGCTGCACGGATGACTCGCGCACTATGCGCAGCAGCAGCTTCTCAAGCTGCCAGCCGCCGCCTTCGCTGGCAAGCTGCTCATCCTCGCATTTCTTCTTTACTTTTTCCAGAAGCACAAGCAGCTCTTCCATGTCGATTGGCTTGAGCAAATAGCCTGCGGCTTCGATATTAAGGGCGGACTTAATATATTGAAATTCATTATGTCCACTTAAATAAATAAGCTTGACGCTCTTATCGATTTGCTTCGCACGCCGTCCAAATTCCAGTCCGTCCATGATGGGCATACGCACATCTGTCACGATAATGTCCGGCTTGAGCTCGGTCAGCTTGGCCAGCGCTTCCTTTCCGTTACGCGCCGTTCCAGCGACTTGTATGCCGGCTTGCTCCCAAGGAACATAATGCTCCATCGTCTCCAGCTCGATCGCTTCATCGTCTACCAGAAGCACAGAATACATGACGGCACCAGCCTTTCTCGGTAGAATAATAACTTTCATGCTTCATGTTTCTCTAGTTTAACGGCTATGCCGTTATTCAACAATGGAGCAAAAGGAAGTGTGTGGGTTTCGAGCATGAATCGGTAGATCTTATTATAGAACGGCTATTTTGCCCGGCCTATAATAAGGACACAAAGCGATGACAACGCAATCCATTCATGGGAGGGCAACACGATGAACATACAAACGAAAGCGCATCCACAAGCGCTTACCGTCAAGCGGAAAAGAGGTGGACTGCTTGATAGATTGAAAGAGCAGAAGCTGCTTTACGTACTTATGCTGCCCGCGATCATCCTGACCTTGATGTTCTCCTACGTGCCGATGTTCGGGCTGTATATGGCGTTCATTAACTATCAGCCGGGGGGCGGATCGTTTTTCAAGCAATTTTTCACAACAGACTTCGTTGGCTTGCAGTGGTTTGATTACTTCTTCACTAACGGCGATTTCGTGCGGATTATGCGTAACACGCTGGCGCAAAGCTTCCTGTCGCTGCTGTTCGGATTCCCGATGCCGATCATTCTGGCCTTAATGATTAATGAGCTGCGCAACGGCTGGTTCAAGCGAACATTCCAGACCGTCTCCTACATGCCGCATTTTATCTCGTGGGTTATCGCAGCGAACATCATTATTACAATGCTTTCATCGGGTGGGGTCATCAACAACATCCTGACCGGACTTCATATTGTTGACGAGCCGATCCAGTTCATGCAGAAGGGCCATCTTTTCTGGTGGATTATCGCCTTCTCGAATGCCTGGAAGGACATGGGCTTTAATGCCATTATGTATCTGGCTGCGATAGCGGCAATTAACCCCGAGCTGTACGAAGTGGCGAAGGTCGATGGAGCGAGTCGTCTGAAGCAAATGCTGCATATTACGCTTCCTTCTATTCGTCCGACCATTATCATTTTGGCCATTCTCGCGGTTGGTGGAATATTGAACGCAGGCTTTGACCAGCAGTACCTGCTTCAGAACAATACGGTTATGGAATACTCGGAAGTCATCGATACGTACACGTACAAATACGGCTTGCAGAACGGGATGTTCTCCTACGGTGCTGCAGTTGGTTTGTTCAAATCGGTTGTGGCATTCCTACTTGTCATCACCGTTAACCAGATGGCCAAAAAGACGGAAGAGCAGTCGCTGTTCTAGTACAAAACGGAAGAGGAGAACACGTCATGGTGAAAGACAAAAAAGATTTTCTCTTTATGACCGCCGTTTACACATTTATCGTTGCGATATTTATAGTGACGTTCTATCCTTTCTGGAATGTCTTCATTATTTCGCTCAACAGTGCAGAGGACACGCTGCGGGGGAACCTGTATCTGTGGCCAAGAGAGTTTAGTCTTGCAAGCTATACGCAGATTTTGAGCGACAGCGAGATTTGGATGGCGATCCGGGTTACGCTGCTGCGGACAGTCATCGGTACGCCGCTGGCGGTTATCACGATTAGTATGCTGGCATTTGCACTTAGTAAAAAGGAGCTGGTCGCAAACCGCTTCTGGACGTTATACTTCGTCTTTACGATGTATTTTGGCGGCGGACTAATTCCTTACTATATGGTGCTCAAAAGCTATCATCTGATCGACAGCTTCATGGTGTTTATCGTGCCGGGTTTAATGAATGTGTTTTATATGATCATCATCCGGACCTTTATGCAGGGACTGCCGCAGGAGCTGGATGAATCGGCGAAAATGGACGGAGCAAATTACATTCAGATTTTCTTCCGGATTATATTGCCGCTGACGACGCCAGTACTCGCAACAATCGGCTTGTTCACGGCGATCAGCCATTGGAATTCCTGGTTTGACTCTTATGTGTTTACCTATAATCCGGATTTGAAAACGCTGCAGGCTGTACTCGTCAAAATTTTAAATCAGTATCAAACGGGCTCTATGGTAGGCGATGCACAGGCTATGGCGAATTCAGCTAAGCGTCTGGCGGTGTCACCGGACACAATCCGGATGGCTGCGACGATGGTCGCAACGCTTCCTATCATTATGGTGTATCCGTTCCTGCAAAAATATTTCGTTAAAGGTATGACACTAGGCGCAGTTAAAAGTTAATCCGACTGGACATTACAGATTACTTATGGGGAGGTGCGGCCCGGCATAAGAAGGCCGAACAGCTTTTATGATTAGCGTACAATTATTGAATTAGGGGGATTTCATATGAACGCAAAAAAATGGATGCTGTCTATGCTTACAGCTGTAATGATGATTTCCGTAATATCGGCATGTTCTTCCAATTCATCTAATAAACCAAGCAACATGGGAAAATCGAATACCGAAACGGGAAGTAACAGTGAAACAAAGGAACCAGGCACGGATCCAATTACGATTACGTTCTTTGACAAAAACACAGGTGACAAATTCGATAACGCCATCGCCAAAGAGATTACGAAGCGCACCGGCGTAACGATTGAGATCCAACAGCCAACGGGCAATCCGACGGAAAAGCTGAACTTGATGCTGGCGAGCGATGACTTGCCGGATATGATTATGTTCGATCGCTCCAGTGATCTGGTGGCGAAGTATATTGAAGCGGGCTCGATCATTCCGCTGGATGATCTGATTAAGCAATACGGTCCAGATGTAACTGAAATGTACGGCGATGTGCTGAACAAAACACGTTACAAAGACGGTAAAAACTACTACCTGTCCAACTGGTATGGTCTAGAGCATGAGCCGGTATTCGGCTTCAACATGCGTAAGGATATCGTGAAGGAGCTTGCACCGGATAAAGCGGAAGGCGGAGTTCCATTCACACAAAGCGAATTCAAGCAGCTCTTGACCGATTTCAAAGCGAAATATCCGCAAATTGACGGTAAGGACTCGATCGCTCTGACGATGGACGGCGAGAACTGGGGAGGTACGCTTGGCACCTTCAAAGGAATGTTTGGTCTGAATGGCTATTACGAGCATGACGACAAGCTGCAATATGACGTGAAGGATCCAAAGTACAAAGATATGATTTTGTACATGAACGACTTGTACCGCTCCGGTCTGATGGACAAAGAATGGGCGATTAACAAACGCCAAGTATGGGAGCAAAAAATCGCAACAGGCACGATCTTCTCTTCAACAGGCGCTTATTGGGACCTGGGCAACTCCAACACCATCCTCAAAAAGGATAAAGGTGAAGAGTCACAGCTGTTTGCCTATAAAGTTGTGGCAGATGGCGTAGACCCTGCGAAGACGACGTATGGCGGCCGCAGCTCACTCGGCTGGGATGCGATTGCTATTACGAAGAAGAACAAAAATCCAGAACGTACGATGCAATTCATTAACTTCCTTGCAAGCGAAGAAGGTCAATACCTGCTTATGTGGGGCATCGAAGGCACGCATTGGGATATGAAGGACGGCAAGCATGTGCCGCGTCCGGAAACACTGCAAGCTTTCAAAGACGATTGGGCTGCATATACGAAAGAAACTGGTATTCGCAAATGGACCTGGTTTATTAAGAATGGTCCGGGTACTGACGGCACACCTTATGATCTTCCAGGTCGTTACGAGCGTGCACCGGTCGACCAGATGGCGATCAAAAACTTGTCCGATACAGTGTTTGATACAGCCATTTATGATGGCTTGAGCCCACAGGGCGGTACACCGGAAGCGCTGAGCGAACAGAAGATTAGCGACATTATGAAACAGGCAATCACGAAAGCGATTATGGCACCTTCGGCCGATGAAGCCAGCTCGATTTTTGATAAAATGCTGTCTGATATGAAGGGCGCAGGCGACGACAAAGTTGAAGCCGTATACTCTAGCAATTATGCTGCCCGAAAACAACTTTGGAATTAATATTGTCGGAAGAAATGAGAGCAGGGGAGGGCCAGCGGAGCTGGCTTTTTCCCTTACATAGCAAGCTATAAAAGCGTAGAATAGAATTTGAACCAATAATAGAATGGGAGCGGATCAATCATGACGACGGATTTGGGACAATTCAAGTTGGAGCAAGTATCCGGGACGTTTACGGCGGATAACGGCATTCTTAAGGTGACAGCAAATACGGAAGACGGTACTCTGGAGCTCGCCTGGAAAGACGGTCAGATGATGACAGGCCTGTTCGCTGAAGCTCGTGTTGGTGGAGCTGTCGTTCGTTCAACCTATTACGGCTCGCATACTGTTCCTGAAGCAGCGGTTCAATCGATTGAGGATGGCTTCGGTGAAGGTCTTCGATTCAGCTTTGAGCATGCGGAGCCGGGTAAGCCGACGCTTAAGCAGCAGATTCGCTTGTATAAGAACCTGCCTTACGCCTTGATTGAGCTGGAAGCGGAAGATACGCAAGAGTGGGAGACGAATGAATTAACTCCGCTCGCAGCTTACCTGAATGATGATGGCATACTTGATTTTGGCGACGGTTCGAAGGAAGAAATCCGCTCTCTGTTTATTCCTTTTGATAATGACAAGTGGGTACGGTTCGGCTCCCAGGCTAATCCGGGCAGTGTGCGCAGCTACGAGGTGACTGCGATCTACCGAGCATATTCTAGACGGGGCTTTGTTATTGGATCAGTAACCCATGATACGTGGAAAACGGCGATTGACGTGGAAGGCACTTTCTCTGAAGCAATTGGACGTCTGCGGGTATTGGCCGGTGCCTCTGATCTGCAGACTCGTGATACTGTGCCGCACGGCTCGATGAGGGGAACATCAATTGTATCTTCGACGATATTTGTAGGCGCTTACAGCGATTACCGTGAAGGTATGGAAGCCTACGGCAAAGCAAATACAGTTATACAGCCTGCGCTGCCTTGGTTTGGCGGTGTACCAATGGGCTGGAACAGCTGGTCTGCTGTTATGGCGAAGCTTGATTATGAAGTCTATACACATACATCTGATTTTTTCGCGAAGGAGCTTCAAGAGAATGGCTTTGCGGATCAGGAAGACAGCCTGTACGTTAACTTCGATGCTTTCTCGACCAATTTAAAGGAAGGGGAGCTTGAGGATGCCGTTCGCCGGGTAAAGGCAAACGGCCAGAAGCCGGGAACGTACTATACGCCGTTTGCGTTCTGGGGGAAAGACCCGGATACGCCGGTTGAAGGAACAGATGGTTCGGTCATGTACCGGGATATTCTGCTGAAGGATGCTGCAGGCAGACCGCTGCCGAGGCTGGATGGCGCCATGCCGATAGATCCGACGCACCCAGAAGCGATTGCCCGTATTATGCGCAAGCTTGATGAAGTCGTTGCTGACGGCTTTGACTATTTGAAAATGGACTTTTTGGCACATGGTGCGATGGAGGGGGAACATTACGATCCTTCGTTCCGTACGGGTATCCAGGCGTACAATTACGGTATGGCGGCTATTGCGGAAGCACTAAGCCCAGAGCGAATCGGCCGTCCGTTTCTGATCAACCTGTCGATTGCACCACTGTTCCCGCATGGCTATGCGCATAGCAGACGTGTCTCTTGTGACGCCTTTGGGATGATCAGCGATACGGAATATATGTTAAATGCGCTAACATACGGCTGGTGGATCAGCGACAATTTGTACCGCTTTAATGATCCGGATCATATTGTATTATTCAAAAGCTATAATCAGGAAGCAACTTCTGCCCATGAAGGCAGAAGCCGTTTGAACTCTGGTGTCATAGCAGGCACGTCGCTGCTGCTCGGAGATGATTATCGTATGGAAGAAGCGGCGGCCCGCGCTAAAGCATGGATGACAAACAAGGAAGTAATGTCCCTTGCAAGACGTGGAGAAACCTTCCGTCCAGCAGAAGGCAGAAGCGGCACCGGCGGTGAGGACTTGTACTCGCTGTCTGGCGATGGCGGCACCTGGGTTGCGGTCTTTAATTTCGATGCAGGGAATGGGAAGTCGAAAACGATTGATTTATCCCGCGTTGGCATTGATGGAACAAAGGGACTGACGGTACGCGATCTATGGAGTGGTGAGTCCTTCAGCCTGAAACCTGGGACGGCGGAACATCTGGTGGAGCTTGAGCCTGCCGAATCGAAGCTGCTGTTCTACGTCTAGCACGTTAAGCAGCATTTATATATCTTTAAAAGGACGTTCCTTCCGATCGGAGGGAACGTCCTTTTTTTATATCTATTAATAGTAATCTATCAGTTGACTCCAAATAGGAAGAGCCTGCAAATAACCTCCAAGGACAAACAAACAGGCAGCTTTAGTATCCGTTGAATAAACTAAAGAACAACGGGAAGGGAGGGATACAAACATGAGCAAAGTTTCCAAAGAACAAGCACGGAAGCTGGTCGGCAAAAAAATCTATGCGGTTCGCAAAGATGGATCTGTCGTTACAGGCAAGCTGGTGGAACTGCGGCAAAACAAGCTCGTACTGGCACCTCTGAAGAAAGATAAGGGGAAAGTAGTTAAAACAAAAGCGATATTGCCATTGGTATTGTTTGAACTGCTTGCCATCGGACTCTGGAGCGGCGGTGGTGGTGGCTGTGGATGCGGCAGCTTTGGCTGCGGCGGATGCGGCGGCGGTGGTTTCGGTGGTGGCTACGGTGGAGGCTATGGCGGCGGCGGAGGATACGACGGCGGCTATGGTGGTGGCTACGGCGGAGGATACGGCGGCGGCAATTTTTATTAATTAGTAATAAGGCAAGGAAGCTAGAGGTTTAATCATCTCATAACAGCGGAGTTCCGGATAATACTGGATCGCTTGATAGCCAAGGCGGCTGTACAGATTTCTCGCTTTGGTATTAATATCATCCACGAATAGTCTGGAGACTCTGCAGTTATGGGTTGTACCGTAAGCTTCAGCCGCGAGCAGGAGCTTTCTGCCCCATTGCCGGTTCCGGTGATCCGGGTGAACGACAAGCATATCGAGATACAGGATTTCGCCTGTGATTTCAAATCGAATAAAGCCATAGGGCTTGCTTGTTTTTCCTTCTGCGGCTACATAGGTGACTCCCCGCCGGAATCGTATGGGGAGTTCTCGCATCGTTTGGGCATCTAAGGGATGGGCGGTATGAGACATCGGAATAAGCTCGGCTTGGATGAGGCGGAAAATTTCCGTGTCATCCGTTTTTGGATTACGTGCTCGTATCATCAGCGATCCGTCCTGACCGAATGAAATTGCCGAATATGGGCTAAGTTATACTATGAATAGCAGGCAGATTATGCGCCTCACTATTTTTTGCAATTGTTAGGCAGTTTAGCTTGACGAATAGGTAACCAAGGCATATAATAAAGAAAATCTTATCCAAGCATATGTTATCGGCAATGATGAGGACGAAGTGTTAAGGGCTCTTTTGCTCAGAGAGCGGATGGATCAGCTGCAACCATCGCCAAAACCCCTTTTCTACGAGCTCACCTCGGAGCTGTTTTCCTGAAAAGCAACATCGTCAAATGTTGGTTATTAGGGAAAATCGCAAGACACGCGTTATTGTGTCAAAGGTATGGGCGTACTGTGCGCACACGTTCATTACCTTATGGAGGTTATGCATCGCAAGATGTATAACGAATTTGGGTGGTACCACGGAAGATATAACCTTTCGTCCCTCAGGCTTCAATTATTGAAGCTGGAGGAACGAGAGGTTTTTTTGTTGTTTTCGAGAGGAGGATGACTAATGGTCACGCAAAGTGCAACGCTGAAGTCAAAAGAAGAAGTTATGGAACGGATGAGAAAACCTGAAGTAATTTCCGGTTCCGAAATATTACTCCGTAGTTTGGTGCTGGAAGGCGTCGATTGCGTATTTGGTTATCCGGGCGGTGCCGTCCTTTATATCTACGATGCAATGCACGGATTCTCCGATTTCAACCATGTGCTCACACGGCATGAGCAAGGCGCAATTCATGCAGCAGACGGCTATGCCCGTGCTAGCGGCAAGGTCGGCGTATGTATCGCCACATCCGGTCCAGGTGCAACTAACCTCGTAACGGGGATTGCGACCGCTTATATGGATTCTGTACCACTCGTTGTTATTACAGGTAATGTTATTTCGTCCCTGATCGGCACCGATGCTTTCCAAGAGGCTGACATTACAGGTATTACAATGCCTATTACGAAACACAGCTACATGGTGCGTGATGTTGAGGATCTTCCTCGCATTATCCATGAAGCCTTCCATATCGCCAATACTGGCCGTAAGGGTCCAGTCCTGATCGATATTCCGAAGGATATTTCGGCTAAGAAAACATTGTTCAAGCCGGTGACGGAAGTTAGCATCCGCGGCTACAACCCGACGGTATCACCTAACAAACTGCAAGTCGACAAATTGATCAAAGCGATCGAAGAGTCGGAGCGTCCACTGATTCTTGCAGGCGGCGGTGTTGTATACTCCGGGGCACATGAAGAAATGCTGGAGTTTGCAACAAAGACGGAAATTCCAATCACAACAACTTTACTTGGTCTTGGGGGCTTCCCAAGCGGTAATGATCTGTGGCTTGGCATGCCAGGTATGCACGGTACGTACACGGCCAATACTTCCATTCAAAAAGCGGATCTTCTCATTAATATCGGCGCGCGTTTCGATGACCGCGTGACGGGCAAGCTGGCCGGCTTTGCGCCACTTGCGAAGATCGTTCATATCGATATTGATCCGGCAGAGATCGGCAAGAACGTTCCTACTGATATCCCTATCGTAGGTGATGTGAAAACGGTTCTGCAGCAGGTTAACCAACTGGCGAAACGGGCCGACAAAGCAGACGCTTGGCGTGAGCAGATTCAAGCATCGAAAGCGCAATATCCGTTCAGCTACAAAGATTCGGATGTTGAGCTGAAGCCGCAATGGGTTGTTGAAATGATCCATGAAACAACAAACGGCGACGCAATTGTTACAACTGACGTAGGCCAGCATCAAATGTGGGCTGCGCAATATTATAAATTTAACAAACCACGCTCTTGGGTAACTTCCGGCGGTCTTGGTACAATGGGCTTTGGTTTCCCATCCGCGATTGGTGCTCAAATGGCTAACCCGGATCGTGTCGTTGTATCGATCAATGGTGACGGCGGCATGCAAATGTGTGCACAGGAACTTGCGATTTGTGCAATCAACAATATTCCGGTTAAGGTTGTTATTCTGAACAACCAAGTGCTTGGCATGGTTCGTCAATGGCAAGAACTGATTCACGAGAACCGCTTCAGCCATATCGATCTTGCAGGCAGCCCGGACTTCGTTAAGCTTGCAGAAGCTTACGGTGTTAAAGGCTTCCGTGCTTCGAACAAAGATGAAGCAAAAGCAGTATGGGAAGAGGCAATGAATCATCCAGGACCTGCAGTAGTAGAATTTGTCGTTCGCAGAGACGAGAATGTGTATCCAATGGTTGCACAGGGCAGCACAATCGACCAGATGATCATGGGGGATGCAGAATGAAAAAGCACACGATCGCAGTAATCGTTAACGATCAGCCCGGCGTTCTGCAGCGTGTTTCCGGCCTGTTTGGACGCCGCGGCTTCAATATTGAGAGCATTACAGTAGGTGCAAGCGAAGAGCAGGGCTTGTCCCGTATGGTTATCGTCACTTCTGGCGATGACCATACGCTCGAGCAAGTTACAAAGCAGTTGTACAAGCTGATCGACGTTATTAAAGTTATCGACCTCAGCTCGAATCCAATGGTATCCCGCGAGCTTGCGCTTATTAAAGTAAGTGCAGAGCCTGCTGCTCGTCCAGAAATTCTTGGCGTAGTAGATACTTTCCGTGCTGCAGTAGTTGATATTGGCACTCATTCACTTATCGTTCAAGTTATCGGCGATACAGAGAAAATCGATGCAATGGTAGAACTTCTTAAACCTTACGGCATCCGTGAGCTTTCGCGTACTGGCGTAACAGCACTTAACCGCGGTAACGCACGTTAATAACATATGCAATACCATTTATAATAAGCTATATCCCGTTTTGAACGGGAGTTTAAGGGGAGAACTTTCCGAAATAAGTTTGAGATTTTCTCTGCTTAAACACCCGTTCAAAAGGGTTAAATTAAAGGAGGCAATCATTAAAATGGCAGTTACATTGTATTATGAAAAAGACGCAGATCAAGGCGTACTTCAAGGTAAAACAATCGCAGTTATCGGTTACGGCAGCCAAGGCCATGCGCAAGCGCAAAATCTTCGCGACAGCGGCCTGAAAGTTGTTATCGGCCTTCGTCCGGGTAAATCCGCAGACGTTGCAGCAAAAGACGGTTTCGAAGTGTTGACTGTAGCTGAAGCTACTAAAGTTGCTGACGTTGTTCAAATTTTGCTCCCTGACGAAACCCAAGCGAAAGTATATGCAGAAGAAATCGAACCAAACCTGAAAAAAGGCGCGGCTTTGATGTTCTCCCACGGCTTCAACATTCACTACGGTCAAATCGTGCCTAGCAGAGATACAGACGTATTCCTGGTAGCTCCTAAATCCCCTGGTCATATGGTTCGCCGTACATACCAAGAGGGCTTCGGCGTTCCTGGTCTGATCGCTATCCACCAAGATGCTTCCGGCAACGCGAAAGCAATTGGTCTTGCTTATGCAAAAGGTATCGGCTGTACTCGTGCAGGCGTTATCGAAACTTCCTTCAAAGAAGAAACAGAAACTGACTTGTTCGGTGAGCAAGCTGTACTGTGCGGCGGCGCTTCCGCGCTCGTTAAAGCAGGTTTCGAAACTTTGGTTGAAGCTGGCTACGCTCCAGAAATGGCTTACTTCGAGTGCTTGCACGAGCTGAAGCTGATCGTTGACCTGATGTATGAAGGCGGTCTGGCTACAATGCGTGACTCGATCTCCAACACAGCTGAATACGGCGACTATGTAACTGGTCCACGTATTGTTACTGAAGAAACGAAAAAAGAAATGAAACGCGTTCTGGAAGACATCCAATCCGGCCGCTTCGCTCGCGACTTCATTCTTGAGAACCAATCGAACCGTGCTATGCTGACAGCTACTCGTCGTAACGAGGCTGCTCACCCAATCGAGCAAACTGGTAAACAGCTGCGCGAACTGATGCACTGGATCAAAAAGTAATAAGATCATAACCCGCATATAAAAAGATGTTATCCCGGTTCGCCGGAGTGCGAGTAGGTTAGGTTCCAACCTATCCGGCACGCGCTCTGAGTGGTCCGGGATGATTCTGTTCTCGGAGGTGTAAGGCACAAATGCGAAAAATTTATATTTTTGACACGACGCTTCGTGATGGAGAGCAGTCTCCCGGTGTTAACCTGAACACAAAAGAGAAGGTTGAGATCGCGCTGCAGCTTGAGAAACTCGGAGTAGACCGGATTGAAGCTGGTTTCCCTGCGGCTTCCCCAGGTGACCTCGCGGCAGTTAATGCGGTTGCGAGCGCAGTTAAGAATGCTACGATTATTGGCTTGTCACGCTCCCGCGAACAGGACATCGACGCGGTACGTGAAGCGCTGAAAGGCGCGCAGGATCCATCTATTCACGTGTTTCTTGCTACTAGTCCGATTCACCGCAAGCATAAGCTGCGGATGGAGAAGGAGCAGGTGCTGGAAACGGCTGAACGCGCGATCCTTTACGCGAAGAAGTATTTCAGCAAGATCGAATTCTCGCTTGAAGATGCAGGACGCACCGAGCTTGATTTCGTCTGCCAAATGACAGAAATGGCGATTCGCGCAGGTGCATCTGTCGTGAATCTTCCGGATACCGTTGGTTACTTGAATCCGCTTGAATACGGCAACATCTTCAAGACAGTGAAAGAAAACGTACCAAATATCGAAAAAATTCAGCTGAGCGCACATTGCCATGACGATCTTGGTATGGCAACAGCTAACGCCCTCGCTGCAATTCTGAACGGCGCCGACCAGATCGAAGGTACGATCAATGGTATTGGTGAACGTGCAGGTAACACAGCACTTGAGGAAATTGCGCTGGCGCTCGAGACTCGTTTCGATTACTTTGATGCGAAGACGACATTGAACTTGAAGGAAATTGCAAAAACAAGCCGTCTTGTGAGCAAGCTGACCGGTATGGTTATCCCTGGCAACAAAGCGATTGTTGGTGCGAACGCATTTGCGCATGAATCCGGTATTCACCAAGACGGTATGCTGAAGGAGAAAACAACTTACGAGATTATTTCTCCGGATACGATTGGTCTTCGTGATTCGAAGCTTGTTCTTGGCAAGCATTCCGGTCGTGCTGCATTCCGCGAGAAGCTGATCGACCTTGGCTATGAACTGGATGAAGAAGCGGTTAACGCAGCTTTCGCGAAGTTCAAGGATTTGGCTGACCGTAAGAAGCATGTAACGGATGAAGATATCCGTGCCTTCTTGGAAGAGAAGCTCATCGATACGCCTGAAGTATTTACGCTTGAGGCGATTCAAGTGAGCTACGGCAACCAATCGACGCCTAGCGCATCTGTTCGCATCCGCGTAGCAGAAGGCGAGACGCGCGAGGAAGTTGCAATCGGCAATGGTTCAGTAGATGCAATCTACAATGCGATTGATAAAGTAACGGCAGAAGCGGTTGAGCTTGAGGATTATTCCATCAAGTCCGTATCGCAAGGCAAGGATGCGCAAGGTGAAGTGCATGTCGTCTTGAAGCAGGATGAAGTGTCTGCTCAAGGCCGCGGCCTTAGCACAGACATTCTTGAAGCAAGCGCACGTGCTTATATCGACGCAGTGAACCGACTCATCGAGAAGCGCAAGTCCCCTGGACGCCGCGATAAGATGAGCTTGATCTAACAAACAAGAGTACCGACAAAAGCCAAACGGACTAAGTCTATTCAGACTTTCTCAGTTTGGCTTTTGTGGTCAATTGGCTGAATAAATGAAGAAGGAGGGAATACTATTGTTTACTGAAACACTGCAAACGGCCAGAAGAGATGAAATGGTCGATATTACACGTAAAGTAGCATCCATAGTAGCCCGTGAAGGGGTGAAGGATGGTCTTGCGGTTATATACTGTCCTCATACAACAGCCGGCATTACGATTCAGGAGAATGCAGATCCGGATGTTAAGCACGACATTCTGATGCGTCTTGACGAGGTGTATCCTTGGGAGCATCCGAAATACCGTCATGCAGAAGGAAATACGGCCTCTCATCTGAAGGCGCTCACAACAGGGACAAGCCAGACCGTGATCATTAGTGAAGGCCGGCTGCTGCTTGGTACGTGGCAGGGCATCTATTTCTGCGAATTTGATGGTCCGCGTAATCGACATTTTCATGTGAAGGTAATCAATGGATAAGCAGGGCTATAGCCTTTATAAGCAGTACCTATAAAGATGATAGATTTTATATCTTGGTTTTCGTGCTAGAAATGTGGTACAAATGATAACAGAATGAGAATAGCTTACTAGAGCGAATAAGAGGAGTGTTTAATTATGTCAGAAGTTAAAAAAATCGCTGTCATCGCCGGCGACGGTATCGGTCCAGAAGTAGTTGGCGAGGCAATCAAAGTAATGAAAAAAACCGAGGAATTGTTCGGTTTCCAATTTGAATTCGAGCATGGTTTGTTCGGCGGTATTGCTATTGATGAGAAAGGTACTCCGCTGCCGCAAGAAACACTTGATATTTGTAAAAATGCTGACGCTGTATTGCTCGGCGCTGTAGGCGGCCCGAAATGGGATAACAACTCGAAAGAGCTTCGTCCTGAAACAGGCTTGCTCGGTATTCGTAAAGCACTGGGCTTGTTCTCGAACATCCGCCCTGCAAACGTATTTGACTGCCTGAAAGAAGCATCGACACTGAAACCAGAAGTACTGGAAGGTACAGATCTGATCGTTGTTCGTGAGCTGACTGGCGGTATCTACTTCGGTGAGAAATTCCGTCGTGAGGGTGCGAGCGGTGAAGAAGCGGTTGATACTTGCGTATACAACGTGCAAGAGATTGAGCGTATCGTCCGCCAAGCATTCGAAATCGCAATGACACGCAGCAAACGTCTGGCTTCGGTTGATAAAGCTAACGTTCTTGAAACTTCCCGTCTGTGGCGTGAAGTGGTTAACCGGATTGCTCCTGAGTATCCGGAAGTTGAACTCGAGCATGTACTGGTCGACAACTGCGCAATGCAATTGCTTCGCCGTCCATCGAGCTTTGACGTAATCGTTACTGAGAACATGTTTGGCGACATCCTGAGCGACGAAGCAGCTATGCTGACAGGCTCCATCGGTATGTTGTCCTCTGCATCCCTTGGCGAAGGCAGCTTCGGCCTGTACGAGCCGGTACACGGCTCCGCTCCTGACATTGCTGGACAAGGTATCTCTAACCCAATCGCAACAATCCTTTCCGTTGCACTCATGTACCGCCTGACATTTGGCTACCATGAAGCAGCTCAAGTGATTGAAGATGCGGTTAAAAATGTCCTTGATGCTGGTCACCGTACAGGTGATATCGCAGTTGATAAGAGTACAGCAATCGGTACAGTTGCAATGGGCGATTTGATCGTTGCAGCAATGACAAAATAGGAAGCTCTTAATTATAATTATTATAAATAAATATTGATTACAATATTGACTTTATTATAGACTGATGTTACTATTCTATAAGTAAGTCACGACTTGATAGTGACATTAACTATAAAATTGTTGGATTGGTTAAGGAGGAATTTTATTATGGCAGAGCGTTTGGTTGGCCGTCCGGCTCCAGATTTCAAAATGGATACAGCTACAGGTGACGGTAAAGATTTCGGAACAGCAACACTTGCTGATTACAAAGGTAAATGGCTGGTATTGTTCTTCTATCCACTTGACTTCACATTTGTATGCCCTACTGAAATTACAGCTTTGAGCCTTGCTTCCGAGCAATTCAAAGCCCTGAATACAGAAGTTCTTGGTGTTTCCGTTGATAGCAAACATAGCCACCGCGCTTGGATCAACACACCAGTTAACGACAATGGCCTTGGCCAATTGAACTTCCCGCTTGCTGCTGACATCACGAAGAGCGTTGCTCGTGACTACGGCGTCCTGATCGAAGAAGAAGGCGTAGCACTGCGCGGCCTGTACATCATCGATCCAGAAGGCGAAGTGAAATACCAAGTTGTTAACCACAACGACGTAGGTCGCAGCGTGGATGAGACTCTTCGCGTATTGCAAGCATTGCAATCCGGCGGTCTGTGCCCAATGAACTGGAAACCAGGTCAACAAACTCTGGTTGCGAAATAATCGATTAATCCATACAAATAGCCCGTACCACTTAGGTGGTACGGGCTATTTTTTATACGCTTATTCCCCGTTTTGTGTAGAAAGGCGCAGGAATCTGCTTGAAAAGCAGGAATTTCGGTATAGGAAAGCGAATAAGTTTGAGAAGTAAGCATGCGCTAGTGAAGTTAGTCCTTACGAAGTAAGAATTATCGCAACGCGAAAATTCTTTAAGCTGATCCTTACGAGGTAAGAATTATCGCAAAGACCGCGAAAATTCTTTAAGCTGATCCTTACGAGGTAAGAATTATCGCAAAGACCGCGAAATTCTTTAAGCTGATCCTTACGAGGTAAGAATTATCGCAAAGACCGCGAAAATTCTTTTGAGGAGGTTGTGCCCGATGAGCTTTTGTTGTGGAGCGAGTATGATCGGAACGAAAGGCACTTTGAAGCATATGCGAACTCATATTCATAATGTACCTATCTTATTTTGTCCTGTTTGTCACCGTGTAGAAATTCATTACTTAATCGAGAATGAATATGAAATACTGGCTGAATATGCACACGGGGACGGCGCCGCCGAGGTTGATTTCCAGGAGTATGTGGAACAGGAAGGCAAAGCGTTGCATGAAAACTGCGTCAATCACGAGAATGAGGATCCGATGGATGTTGTACTCAGCCAAATTGACATGTCATTGGACTTGTTATGCTTTGCAAAGCAGATTGGCGATTCAGAATGGGAAAATGAGCTAAAGACACGTCTTGGTATGTTGAGCGACAGACGTAATAAACTACGGCAGCGACGAACGTCTGTTTAACTTTTAGATGGAATAAAGTTAAGCCTCCGAGCCGGAGGCTTTTTTTATGGATAAGGTATTGTAAGTACTTATTATCTATCATCGCGAAACGGTACTTTGCTGTAATGAAGACGGCAGTGCCGTTTCTACATGTTTCTAATGTTTTTTCTCATATTTCTAACATTTGCTAACTTGGAACCCCCTTAAAAAGAAGATGCACTATCGAAACTTATACAGAGAGGAGGATACTCTTCATGTTCAAACGGTTTTTGCGGAAGAAAACTACCGCTGAAGCTGCGCATGATGAAAGGCTATCTCCTGAGCAAATCATTAAACAAATTAAAGAGGGCGATGAACAGCTAAGAGAGAAGTTCATTGCTGATTACAGGCCGTATGTAGCGAAGGTTACAAGCGGATTCTGCAAACGATACGTTGATCCAACTCGAGATGATGAGTTTAGTATCGCTTTAACGGCATTTAATGAGGCTATCACACAATTTTCTTCTGAATCAGGTAGATCTTTCCTTAGCTTTGCAGAAACGGTCATGCGCCGCAGGCTGATTGACTATGTGCGTAAGGAGCAGCGTCATTTAAAGACAGTGCCCTATACAGCATTTGATCAGCAGGATGAAGAGGAACAAATTTATAATCCTTTAGATACGAAGATGGCTCTGCATGCCTATCAGCTCAAGCAAGACGGTGATGACAGGCGTCTGGAGATTGAAGAATATACGAAGGAATTGATGCAGTTCCAGATTTCCTTTATGGAACTTGCGGAGTGTTCACCAAAGCATGCTGATTCCCGCCAATTGCTGCAGGGAATCGCCCAGACACTTGCAAGTCAACGTGATATGTTTGCACAGCTCTATGTGACGGGTAAACTCCCGGTCAAAGAGCTTACAGAGCTATGCGGCGTATCTAGAAAAACAGTTGAGCGCAACCGGAAATATATTATTGCGATTTCACTTATTATGAACGGTACATATCCTTATTTATCGGACTACTTAAACATTACAATACCAAAGCAAGGGAAGGAGGCGGGATTATGAAACGAGGAATTGTTCTCTCCATAGAAAACAAGAAGGCTGTCCTAATGACTGCAGACGGCCAATTCATTTCAGTCCCGCACGAAGCCCACATGCGAATTGGAGAAGAAACTTCAATTCAGGCAGAGTCGAAGGTGCCTAAGCGTGCACCAAAAAGAGCCTTCTGGTATTCCGGCGCAGCTGCAGCGATTCTGCTGTTTATTATCCCCTTCTTCTTTCTTACAACAGCGGAGGCCCATCCTGTGGTTGCCTACGTAAGCTTGGATATTAATCCAAGCATCGAAATGGGAGTAGATAAAGAGCAGCGAGTGCAGGAGCTCAAAGGACTCAATAGCGATGGGAAAGCCATTATTAGTGGTCTGAGCTATAAGGGTAAGCCGGTTGATGTTGTAGCAGCATCGATTATGAGTACGGTTGCGAAAGGTCATTATTTGGATAAACCAGATAAAGATATCGTAATCACAAGTTTAATACTGGATAGCGATAATCCAGCTAATGATCTCGAGCAAATGGTAGCCAAAGCGCTTGATCAGAAAGTAAAAGAAACAATCAAGCAACTGGATGCGAACAATGAGCCCAATGTGACTGTACTTTCAGTCCCTACGGAAGTTCGGGAGGAAGCAGCTGCAAACGGCATCTCTTCTGGTAAAATGGCTGTTTATTTGATGGCCAAGGATGAGGGATTCGATATTGAGCTTGAAGAACTAAAGGTTCAATCGATTGCGGATGCAACAGAATCCATTGGCGGTGTGAAGAAAATTGTCAAACAGGGTGCGAGCAAAGAAAAGCTGAAAGAACTTGCTCAAAAGGAAAAGCAAAACAAAAAGCAAGCTTCAGCAACACCTGCTGTAGATAAAGCGCAAGCTGCTAAGCCGACAGCAACACCAGTGAAGAGCACGGTTAAAGCCGAATCGCCAAAAACAAATGAAACACGGCCAACGCTGCCAACGAAACCAAATCCATCGGAACGACCAAACTGGTCTAAGGATGATAAGTCACATAAACCAAATCGCCCCGTGAAGCCGATTACTCCTGCCAAGCCTTCTAGCTCGGATAAGGATAAGAAGCGGAACGGGGATTGGTCTAATAACAGATGGAATCTAAATGACGATTCTGAGGATGACAAGAGAGGCGACTCTAGTAAGAATAAGGACGAAAGCAGCTCAAATAAGCTGGAGAAATGGTCTTGGTACAATAATAACAATAATGATGACGATGATGATCGTTGGGATAACAAGCGGGATGATACAGATAGCCGTCGTGATCGGAATAGATAAAGGGTAGGGCGATAGACGCAGGAAATTAGTCGTTTTTTCGATTGGAAATGACCTATCTTTCGACAAAGTCTCCGATTGACAGCTATTGGTAATAGATCCTATGATAATAGTGATATGTTATGTTGTTAATTGTTGTCTATTGATGTTGCCGGGGAGGGTTGAAGATGCATTCCATTAGAAAGCGCTATTTCCCGGCGCTTGCCGAATATATTCGTGACGGCGAGGAGCAGTCCCTCTACAAAGCATCTGAACTCGGTAAATACATGCAAAGCTTCAAGCCTGAGGAGATTATTGCTGTTCACGAAGAGAGTATTCAATATTTGGCAGCCAACGTGGAATCAGAGGAAGCGGTTAAACTTTATAATCAATCGTTCATGTTTCTTATAGAAGTGATGGTTGCATACCGTATGAATGAAGTGCCTATCGATACCGTGGAGCAAAAGTTTTCGGATATGCGGGAGCGACTATTTCTTTCCAATCGGTCGTTTGAGATGGTCAAGCATAAGTATGAGAATGTCCTCCAGCATATGGATAGCGGCATTGCCTTATTTGACAGTGACGGCATCCTGTCGTTTATTAATGTCCGGATGGCAGGGCTGCTTGATATTCCGCGGAAAACGCTGGTTGGCTGCAATTTGAGGGAGATTTTGCTGCATCCGCTGCTGAAGCGATCGACAAGGCGCGTCATTCTTCGCTTGTATAAGGAAATGATCTTGAAGCGTAGTGTTTATTACGAGTTTCAAGATAAGGATGGCAAGCATTTGCTTGTCACCTTTACGAATGGCGAGCAGATGAACGGAGATTTTCTCATCAGTGTGAAGGATGTAACCGAATATAAGCAAATAGAGCAGACCGCTTTACAGAACGATAAGCTGGCCATGCTGGGCCGTATTGCCGCTGCTATCGCCCATGAGATTCGTAATCCGCTCACATCAATTCGAGGCTTCATCCAACTGCTCCGCCCTTACTTGATGCAGCTTGGCAAGGAAGAGTATGCCAGGATTATCCTGACGGAAATTGATCGTGCCAATGATATTATTTTCGAGTTTTTAAATTCATCCAAGCCATCGGCTCCAATGAAGAAATCAGTGTCGATTAATCGTCTGATTCAAGAGGTTATTCTGCTGACGGAGAGCGAAGCTTTAATGCGTAACTGCGATATTCAACTCGAAACCTATGAGAATGACAGTGATTTGATGGTATCGATTGATGTGAAACAGATTAAGCAAGTGATCTTGAATATTGTCAAGAACTCAATCGATGCCATTGAGTCACTTCAGGAAGCACGAAGAGGCCGAATTGATCTTGTTGTGCGATCCGAAGGGCATTTTGCAGAAATTACATTAAAGGATAATGGCAAAGGAATGGACAAAGCGACGCTTGCCCGTTTGTTTGATCCTTTCTTCACAACGAAGGAAGCTGGAACGGGACTTGGCTTATCGGTCAGCTATCGGATTATCCGTAATCATAATGGGTCGATCCGTGTAGACAGTACCGAAGGAAGTGGAACTTCGTTCTTGATCTATTTGCCATTAGCAGAATAAACGATTAGAATCGGGGGAGGCGCTTGATCTTAAGATCTTGCGAATCCCCGATTTTGTCATTGAGAGAGAGGAATTTATTCATGCAAACACATTTTACATATGAAGCAGCTGCGACAGCAGGGTCTGCAGATGCGATTGTAAGGCTGATCAGCGCTGCGGAGCTTAAGCAGGGCACGGCGCAATGGATATTGCCGCAGATTGACGAAGCCATCAGAGGGCTTTATGCGAAGGGCTTGTTTAAGGCTGAACCGGAGCAGACAGAAGTCTTATCGACCCTCGGACTACATTCCGCTGGCCATATTATATTCGTAGGCTATGATGATAAAAATGGCATAGACGGCTTGCGGCTTGCTGCCGCTGCAGCAGCCAATGCATTAAAGCGGATCAAAGCGCAAACGGCTCAAGTACGATTGCCGGAATCCATTGTATCGACAGAAGATTATACACTGCAGCAAGCGGCACAGTCGTTGGTAGAAGGTCTTACTTTAGCTGTCTATGACCGTCTGCCTGATCTGCGTCAACCGAAGCAGCGTTACTCCTTATCACATGTATCCTTTGTACCGGCAGCAGGTGTTGCTTTGCCCACAGATGCTGCGGAGCAGTGGATGGAGGGTGTTGCTCTTGGAGTGGTGTATGCGGAAGGCGTAATTGTTGCTCGTGACTTGACGAATATGGCGGGTAATAAGCTGGTACCGGAAGTCCTCGCAGCACATGCGGAGGATCTGGCTCGTGAATATGATCTGGATATTGAAGTGCTGGATGAATGGAGTGCAGCAGAGCAAGGGATGGGCGGTTTGCTTGCGGTTGGCCAAGGCAGCATTCACGCGCCAAGAATGATCGTGCTTCATTATAAAGGAGCACCTGATCAGGAGGAAGCATGGGGCTTGATCGGTAAAGGTATCACGTTTGATACAGGTGGCATTTCCTTGAAGAAGGGGCCTGGAATGGAAGATATGATCTCCGATATGGGCGGAGCTGCAGCAGTACTTGGTGCAATGCGCATTATTGGTGAGCTTAAGCCGGAAGTAAATATTATTGCAGTTATTCCTACAGCGGAAAATATGCCGTCTGCGCAAGCCTTTAAGCCGGGCGATGTCATTAAAATGATGAATGGTCTCACGGTAGAAATCGTTAATACCGATGCGGAAGGACGACTCGTCCTAGCAGACGGCTTGACGACAGCTATTCGCCGTGGTGCAACGCAGTTGGTTGACGTAGCCACATTAACAGGTGCAGTACTTGTTGCTCTTGGTACAGAAGCTACAGGCGTCGTAACCAATAATGAGGCATTGATGCAGCAGCTGCAGCAAGCTGCAGTACGTTCCGGCGAACGGGTATGGCAGATGCCGACTTATCCGGAATATAAGAAACAGCTGCGCAGCGATGCAGCCGACTTGAAAAACAGCGGCGGCCGATATGCAGGAACGATTACAGGCGGATTGTTTATTGGAGCGTTTGCAGAAGACCTGCCATGGGTTCATCTGGATATAGCTGGAACAGCTTATCTGGATAAGAGCCGCGGGATTGAGCCGAAAGGCGCAACCGGCGTAATGGTTCGCACACTTGTAGAATTGGTGACAAATAGCCAAAGCTAGTTCCGAGTAAATACTCATAAAGCTAGTTATGAAAGGCTGAACATCAGCCTGCCATAACTAGCTTTTTTTGTTTAATTTACAAAGAAAGAACTATAGTTTTTAGGTATTAATAGGTGCTCAACAGCCGTATAATCATCGGCGTACACCGGACATTATTTTAATGAAATCGCTTTCACTTATATTAATTAAGATGGAATTTCCTAATAATACAAGAATACGGATAACCATAGTAGGATGTTTTTCATAAAGTTTTGTCTCTATAATAGTTAATATCGTTAATTATTGGAATTGATTTATTACGCTTTTACGATTTATGGGTCAGGGGGCATCACGTATGTACAAAGTATTATTAGTGGATGATGAGATTTTTGTTCGTAAAGGCTTGAAAAATTTAATGGACTGGGAATCGCTGGGCTACGAGATTTGTGACGAAGCGGGTAATGGACAGGAAGCACTCGAGAAAATTCAGCTGCTTGAACCCGATCTGGTTATCGCCGATATCCGTATGCCGGTTCTGGATGGTTTGGAGTTGATACACAGAGTTACCGAGGAAGGTGCTTATCGTCCGACTTTCATCATTGTCAGCGGCTATCATGATTTTCAGTATGCACAGCGTGCATTACGATATGGCGTACATGACTATATATTGAAACCAATAGATGAGGTTGAATTAGAGACGACATTGAAGGCGCTTTCCGGTACGCTGGGGCTTAAAAAGCTGACGACGCTTGCTGGAGACAGCTTTGTTACCGATTCTATTGTGGAAACGCTGGTGCAGGGCCAATTTTCCGAAGAAGATAAAGGGGCTTTGTCTGCTGCTCTTCAAATGCCGGAAATTTCCCGGTTTCAATACGTGCTGGTCGAGCTTCATACTAACCCGAATACACCAAGTTTAGAGTGGACGGCTAAAGAGCTGACTGCAGTTATGCAATCGGTGATGGCGAATCCAGTTAGTAAAGTACCTGTGTATGAACAAATCAGTGGATTATATGGCCTGTTAGTCGATTTGGAGCAGTTCGTCACGTCGGAAGGAAGGCTGGAATCCGCTTATCTCAGCCTGCATGCTGCAATAACAAAAGCTTCGGGCCGACCTGTAACTTTGTATATCGGTAAACCCGTCGATCATCTACAGGAGATGAATCTATCCTACCGCTCTGCTAACGAAACGATGTCCTACAAATATGCAGAGAATGGTGCGTCCGTTATTTATGCCAGCCAGGTTCAGGGAACTCCACTGTATTATTTCGACGTCGATTCCGAAGTATACAGCAGGCTGCTTGAGCGTCTGGAAGAAAATAATGCTGAGCTGTATGAGCAGGATATCGAGCTGTTGTTCCGTCAGTTTGTTGAGAAAAGATTTGCTCCAAATGCTGTCGCAAATACAATTACCCGATTCGTAATCGGGATCATCAATATTATTCGAAAGATGGAAGGCGATGAGAAAAGACTTCGCAAGCTTCCGCTCATTATGGACTGGCAAGGCAGCTACAGCCGATTACAGGATCTTAAGAGCTTGTTTGTTGACTTTCTGCACGAGGCTGCAGCTTACTTGGCAGAGCTTCGTAATGAGCAGTCTAAGGGCGGTATCGAGCGAATTAAGAAATACATTGAAGTGAGCTATACCGAGAATATTAGCTTGAAGAGTATTGCGGGCAAATTCTATATGAATTCGGTTTATTTGGGACAGTTATTCCGCAAAACATATGGTGTCTATTTTAATGATTTTCTACTGCAAATTCGGATCAGTGAAGCGAAGAAGCTGCTTCGTCAAACGGATTTCCGGATGTACGAAATTGCGGAGAAGGTAGGTTTCCAGAACGCCGATTATTTTGTAACCCAATTCGAGAAGCTGGAGAAAGTAACCCCGACCGATTATCGCAACAAGCTGCTGGGCAAAAAATAAACAGGTGGGGATTGGATGGGCAGATTTCATTGGAATCATCTAAAGCTGCGGGACAAGCTGCTGTTAATGTACATTTGCAGCGTGTTTATTCCGATCGTGCTGACGAATATTATTTTTTACAACGTAACAACCAACAATATTAAAAATCAGAAAACACATGATGCCAATATCGCCCTGGAGCAGCTTCAGGGCGAGCTTCGTGCTGTCATTGATGAAGCGGCGGGGATCTCCTATTTGTATTACATTGATCCACTTCTTAACCAGCTTCTCGACCACAATTATGATTCCCAAATTGAATATGTTGAAGCGTTCAACAATATCCGAAGTGTCTTTAACAAATCCGAGCAGGCGTACAAAACGACCAGCTCTACAATCATTTATACCGATAATCCGACCGTATTGTCCTCGGGACCTATTATGCCGCTTACGGATATTGAAAAGGCTACGGACTGGTACAGGGAGTTTATGAATACTAAGGTGTCTTATCCTCTGTTAATTCAGTCCGATGATACCTTTAGTCTTATTCAACGGCTTAATTATACGCAGGGCAACGGCTATAACAATCTGATCAAGATTGATCTTAATATGACGACTGTAAAGCAGCTATTTGCTATCTCTGGTTTTGAAGGAAGTATTTATTTCCTGAAGCCTGATGGTACGATTCGTTATTCGAATGATCATGCATTGGACTGGCGTTTCCAAGAAATTAAGCTTGATCGAGTAGCAAAGCCGAAGAACACCATTTCTTTCGACAAGGTGTACACCAACAACAATTATTTGAATAATTGGTCGCTGCATGGCGTGATCAATGAGAAAAGCTTCCTGCATGATGTACGGAAATCAGGTGCTTTTGTCATCTATTTGGCGCTCATTAATTTCGTGCTGCCCTCTTTAATTATTGCTGCCCTCTCCAGATCGATTCATGTACGGCTCGTTAAGATTGTGAAGCATATGAAAAAAGTGAAAAACCAGCATTTCGAAACGATTCCGCTTGATGATGCACGTGATGAAATCGGTCAATTAACCGGTGAGTTTAACCGTATGACCGAGAGAATCGATAATTTAATTACGGATGTTTACCTGGCGGATATTCAGAAAAAGGATCTTGAGATCCGGCAGCGTCAGGCGCAGCTTCATGCTCTTCACAGTCAGATTAATCCTCATTTTCTGTTCAACTCTCTGGAGACAATCCGGATGCGCAGCTTGATGAAGGGTGAAACGGAGACGGCGAAGACCATTCACTATATGGCGAAAATTTTCCGTAAATCGATTTCATGGAAACGCAGCTGGGTATCTATTCGGGAGGAAATCGAGCTGACCGAATGCTTCCTGGAAATTCAAAAATACAGGTTTGGTGATAAACTTCAGTATCAGCTGACGATTGAAGACGCGGTCTACGACCAAATGATTCCGAAGATGACCTTCCTTCCGTTTGTCGAGAATGCAAGTATTCATGGCATTGAAGGCTCGCCGGGGATTGGTTTCATTCAGATTCATATTGGAATTACAGGCGATAAGCTGATGTTCAGATTGTCTGATAACGGGATCGGCATGTCCGAAACGAAGCTCTCTGAGCTGCTTAACTACCTAAGAATGGATGATTCCATTGGTGATAACGTAGGCATGAAGAACGTATATACAAGGCTCAAATTGTGCTATAAAGACTCCTTTGAATTCGACATTCGTAGTGAGGAAGGTCATGGGACTATAGTCGAATTACGCCTGCCGCTCGACATGAATGGTCAATAAACGACGAAATCATTGAACTATGCTTTTCAAAGTACGAACTAAAGTTTGAGGGGTAATCAAGAACTCGTATTCGTTTTATGATGAAAGTGCTTACAACAAACGCGTTGAAATGACGAAAGGGGATAGAAAAAGAATGGTCAATAAAAAGCTTTTAACTGTCAGCTTAGCTGCTGCGATGTTAGCTGTTACCGCATCCGCTTGCGGAGGCAATAACAATAACGATGAACCAAAAAGCAGCAATACTGGCAACAGCGGTAATGCAGCTAATGCATCTACTTCACCTGAAGCAGAAGACAAAACACCCGTCACTTTCTCGTATTACAGCTTCACCAGCCAGAAAGACACAATGGCTAGCGACACCGTTATCGGTAAAGAACTGCAAAACCAAACCGGTGTAGACTGGAAAATGGAATTCCTTGTTGGCGATCCGCAAACGAAATCCGGCGTAATGATCGCATCTGGTGACTATCCAGACGTTATCGTACCGGAAGGCGAGATCGACAAACTGCTTGATGCTGGCGCATTTATTCCACTGGATGATTTGATCGAGAAATACGGTCCTAACATTAAACGCGTGTATGGCCAGTACTTCGATAAGTTCAGACAAGCAGACGGCAAAATGTACTTCCTGCCATTTGGTGCGAACCAAGGATACGTTGGTGATCCTGGTATCAGCCAAGGCGCTTTCTGGATTCAACGTTCTGTTCTGAAAGAAGCGGGCTATCCAAAAATCAAAACACTTGATCAATACTTCGATCTGATTAAACAGTATCAAGAAAAGCATCCAACAGTGGACGGCAAAGGAACAATTGGTTTCGCTTCCCTGGCTGGTCCTGCTGACAGCTTCTTCTCGATTACCAACCCAGCCATGCACCTTGCCGGCTATCCAAATGACGGCAGCGTTATCGTTGATATGACTACACATGAAGCAAAAACATATGCAGCTACAGACAACGAGAAAAAATGGCTGCAAAAGCTGAACCAAGTGAATTCGGAAGGTTTGTTCGATCCAGAAACATTTACAGCGAACAAAGACCAATTCCTTGCTAAGCTGACTTCTGGCCGTGTTCTTGGCTACTTCAACTACGCATGGCAAGTTGGCGATGCGACGAACAACTTGATGAAAGCTGGCATTGACGAGAAGCGTTATGCTCCGCTGCCAATCGTATTTGATGAGAACACCAAAGACCAATACTTAGATCCACCTAGCTTTGTAAACAACCGCGGTATCGGTATTTCGGTTAATGCTAAAGATCCAGAACGTATTATCAAGTACTGGGACAACCTGCTGAAAGAAGAAAACCAAGTTCTTGTTCAATGGGGCGTTAAAGACCAGAACTATAGCGTAGACGCAAACGGCCGCTTCATTATGAACGCTCAACAAATCTCTGATCGTAGTGACCCTGAGAAAAAACGCTCGATCGGATGGCAGTACTTCGAGTACAGCTGGCCGCGTTACGGCAACAACTCCGTTCTTGCTGACGGCAATTCGTATGCAGTAAGCAATCAGCCAGAAGTAGCCTATGCAGGTTACACAGATGGCGACAAAGCACTTCTGGACGCATACGGCGCTAAGACCTTCTCCGAATACTTCTCGAAACCGGATGAGCGTGCTTGGTACCCAGCTTGGAGTATCAACAAAGGACAAGGTACACCAGAGCAAATCTTCGAGCAAAAAGCTAGTGACCTTCAAAAGAAATATATTCCGAAACTCGTTCTTGCTAAAACAAGCGATTTCGATTCGGTTTGGAACGATTATGTAGGCCAAATGAACAAGCTTGATGTAAAAGGTTATGAAACGTTCATTACGAAAGTTGTTCAAGACCGTATTAATGGTAAATGGTAATTAAATAAAAGTAGACGGAAGGCCGGATGAAGCTTAACCGGCCTTCCGATCTATGATGGATGCAAGATGGCAGAGAGGGGAATAGCAGGTGGAGAAACTACAAGATGTTATGCCAGTTGTCAAAAGCCCAGCAGCAAGCTCATCACGGCTTCAACTGTTCTTTAAGAAACTGATGCAACAAAAAGTACTGTTATTGATGTCTATACCGTTTGTGCTTTGGTTGTTCCTATTTAAATATGTGCCGCTCTGGGGCTGGACAATCTCCTTTCAAAAGTTTAGACCTGCAAAGGATTTGTTTGATCAAGAATGGGTAGGCTGGAAAAACTTTCACTTCTTATTCAGTGATGACTCCTTCTATCGTGTTCTAAGAAATACGATTGTGATGAGCTCGATCAACCTTGTACTTGGATTTGTAACAGCGATTGTATTAGCTATTATGTTAAACGAGTTACGCAACATTATGTTCAAACGGGTCGTTCAGACGATCAGTTACTTACCGCATTTCATTTCTTGGGTCGTTGCGGCCAACATTATTTCTTCGGCGCTGGCGCCTGAAGGGGTCATCAATATTTTAATGACGAAGCTGCATCTGATCGATCAACCGATCTTGTGGCTTGGTAAAGGGAATTACTTCTGGGGTATCCTTGGTGCATCGGAAGTATGGAAAAACGTAGGCTGGAACACCATTATTTATTTAGCAGCCATTACAACTATTGACCCATCACAATATGAAGCTGCTGAGATTGACGGAGCGAACCGCTTCCAACGCATCCTGCATATTACACTACCTGGTATGAAGTCGGTTATCGTAATCTTGTTGATCATGAACCTAGGAAATATATTGGAATCCGGATTTGAGCCGCAATACTTGCTCGGTAACGGTATGACCGTTGACTATTCCGAAAACCTTGATATATTCGTTCTGAAATACGGGATGAACATGGGCAACTATTCCTTGGCTACGGCCGCTGGCATGTTCAAAACGGTCGTCAGCTTTATCTTCCTCTTGTCTGCCAACTCGATTGCGAAGCGGCTTGGACAGAGTAGACTGTTCTAGATTTATAGCGTGCTGGACTAAGCAAGGAGGTTATCGACATGAAAGAGAGTTCTGCCAAAGCAAGGTACAACTCCGTTCCGGATAAAGTTTTTGATATAACTAATATAGTTTTTATGTTGTGCATCGTAATCGTAACATTGTATCCTTTCATTAATATGTTCGCCTTATCGTTTAATGATGCGAATGATTCGATTCGTGGAGGGCTCTATTTCTGGCCTCGCGTGTGGACATGGGATAACTATAATTATATTTTCAATGAAGCTTCGATTTATCATGCTACATTTATCTCGGCTTTGCGTACCATTCTCGGAACGGTTGTTTCCGTCTTCTGTACGGCTATGCTGGCGTACACGGTAAGCCGTCAAGAGTATGTACTTCGTAAATTCGTAACGATTGTAGCAATCTTCACCATGTATTTCAGCGGTGGCTTGATTCCTGGTTACTTGCTCATCAAAGAGCTTCACATGATCAACTCCTTCTGGGTGTACATCATTCCAGGCATTATCAGCGTCTTCAATCTGATTGTTATCCGTTCCTTTATTGAAGGATTGCCGGATGGCATCATGGAGTCGGCTAAGATTGATGGAGCGGGTGATTTCATTACGTTTATGCGTATTGTGCTGCCGCTTACGGTTCCAGCTCTAGCGACAGTATCCCTGTTTGTAGCTGTATCGCAGTGGAACTCATGGTTCGACGTATTCTTGTATAACTCATCGCACATAAACCTAAGTACGCTTCAATATGAGCTGATGAAAATTTTGCAAACATCGAATACGGCAGCTTCTTCTACGAATGTAGGCGACCAGTTCGCAGCAGGTCAAAGCGGGGTTACGGCGGTTACACCAACCTCGATCCGTGCAACAATGACGATTATTGCGAGCTTGCCCATTATTATGGTTTATCCGTTCTTACAGAAATATTTTGTAAAAGGTATGACGGTTGGCGGCGTAAAAGGCTAGTCGATTGAAAATTACGAATAGTTTGATAGCGTCCGTTCGACATCCTATGGAATCGGGCGGACGCCATTTTTTTTATTAGGAGGATTAGAGTAATGGGAAACAATGGATACGCAGCATGGCTGAGATATGATGAAGTGACAGGAACAGAGCTTGCGGCACAATATGCGGAGTGGACAAAGGAGATCGTTATCCCTTCTGGAGTACCGATTGAAGGAGTTCTGAAGACGGCTGTAATGGAGCTTTCACGTGGTGTTCGATCGCTGCTTGAGACTGCACCGTCCGTAACGCATGAGTCGTCACAGGAGCGTTTTATCGTGCTTGATGTGCTTGGTGGAGAGACATGGGTAGATAAAGTTATGGGAGATGTATCCGTAATTTCTGATGAAGGCTATATCTTGAAGACCGTCCGCGAAGGCGAGCGGGAATACATTGTGGCCGCTGGCCTTACGGAGAAAGGTGTTCTTTACGCTGCATTCCATCTTCTCCGCCTGATGCAGTCAGGTGCTTCTCTAGACCAGCTTGATCTGGTAGAGTCACCGAAATATAGCCTGCGCATGATTAATCATTGGGATAATATCGATGGCAGCGTAGAGCGGGGTTATTCTGGCCGCTCGATCTTTTACGAGAACAATAAAGTGTTGTCTGATGCTGAGCGAATTCGCGATTACGCTCGCTTGATGGCCTCTGTCGGTATTAATGGAATTGCAATCAATAATGTTAATGTCCATCGGGAAGAAACCTTCCTTATTACAGAAAAGCTGCTGCCGGATGTCGCACGTATCGCTGAAGTGTTTGGTGAATACGGCATTAAGCTATTCCTTAGCGTGAACTATGCCGGCACAATCGAGATCGGTGGCTTGGAAACGGCGGATCCTCTTGATGAGCGAGTACGTGCTTGGTGGAAGGATAAAGCGGCAGAAGTGTACCGTTATATTCCGGACTTCGGAGGCTTCCTAGTGAAAGCGGATTCGGAGAATCGTCCTGGTCCATTTACATATGGCCGGGACCATGCAGACGGCGCCAACATGCTTGCTGAAGCGCTGGAGCCATACGGCGGTCTCGTCTTGTGGCGCTGCTTCGTATATAACTGCCATCAGGACTGGCGAGACCGGTCGACTGACCGTGCACGTGCAGCCTTTGATCATTTTAAGCCGCTTGATGGACGCTTCAAAGATAATGTTATCCTGCAAATTAAGAATGGACCAATGGACTTCCAGGTTCGTGAGCCGGTCTCTCCTCTTTTTGGCGCTATGGAGCATACGAATCAAATGATGGAGTTCCAGATTGCACAAGAATACACGGGCCAGCAAAGAGATGTTTGCTTCCTTATTCCGCAATGGAAAGAAGTCCTGAACTTTGACACTCATGTCAAAGGGGCAGGCAGTACCGTCAAGGAAATTGCAGCAGGACAAGTGCATGCTTACACACATAGCGGTATTACTGCCGTAAGTAATATCGGTAATGACGAGAATTGGACGGGTCATCACCTGGCACAGGCGAATCTGTACGGCTATGGCCGGTTGGTTTGGAATCCGGAGCTTACATCGGAGGAGATCGCTCGCGAGTGGGCAGCACAAACATTCGGCAGCAATGAGAAAGTGCAAGATTTTAGTGTAAACTTCCTGCTGCAGTCCTGGTCGATCTATGAGAATTATACAGCACCTCTTGGTGTAGGCTGGATGGTTACACCACATTATCATTACGGTCCGGATATCGATGGTTATGAATACTCCAAATGGGGAACGTATCATTTTGCTGATCATAAAGGGATTGGTGTTGATCGTACAATTGCGACAGGTACGGGGTACACCGGCCAATATATGAAGACAAATGCTGAAATCTATGACAGCCTGGATAGCTGCCCGGATGAACTGCTGCTCTTCTTCCATCATGTTCCGTATACGCATCAGTTGAAATCCGGCAAGACCATTATTCAACACATTTACGATACGCATTTTGCAGGGGTTGAACAAGTTGAGTATTGGATCAGCCGCTGGCTGGAGCTGGAAGGTCTTGTCGATGAGGATCGCTTCCATCACGTGGCAGGCCGTATGAACAAACAGCTTGAGAACGCCAAGCAATGGCGCGATATTGTGAATACGTACTTCTTCCGTAAATCCGGCATTCCAGATGCACAAAACCGTGTTATCTACTAACAAAGGATTCTGGAAAATCGCCAATTGGCAGAAATAAGCTTGAATGTGAAACGGAGCCCGAAGTTGGGGCTCCGTTCATTATGTGTTTTTGGAATATGAGGAGGGTTCATGAATGGCAAAAGCAGCTAGTACAATGACCTATCGTAATCCGGTACTTCCGGGTTTTTATCCGGATCCCAGCGCCATTCGAGTAGGCGAGGATTATTATATGGTGACAAGTACGTTTGAATATTTTCCCGGCGTGCCGATATTTCATAGCAAGAACCTTATTCATTGGGAGCAGATTGGTCATGTCTTAACTCGTGAAAGTCAGGTGAACCTTCTTTCGCGCAACAGCTCGGAGGGCATCTATGCTCCTGTCCTTCGTTATGATAATGGTGTGTTCTATATGATTACGACAGATGTGTATGGGATCAGCAACTTCTATGTTACGGCGACGAATCCGGCAGGGCCATGGTCTGATCCTATTCTTATTACTTATGGCAACATTGATCCTTCTCTGTTCTTTGATGAGGATGGCAAAGTGTATGTGTCCGCACAAGCCGGGTTTGGAGAAACGTCTCATATTATTCAATATGAGATTGATATCTTAACAGGCAAGGCGCTGACGGAACCTGTTGTCGTATGGGAAGGTGATGAAGGTCCATGGGTGGAAGGACCACATTTGTACAAAATTCATGGTACCTATTATATGATGACGGCTTCAGGAGGAACAGGCCCGATGCATCGCGAGATCATTGGCCGTAGTGAGTCGCCAAATGGTCCATTTGAGATGCTGTCGTATCCAATCCTGACGCATAATCAATTAAAGGATCATCCCATTCAATATACGGGCCACGTCGAATTAATTGATGATGTACATGGTAATTGGTGGGCATTGTTTCTTGGTGTTCGGCCGCAGAACGGAAAAGGCAGTGTTCTTGGACGAGAGACTTTCTTGGCACCTGTGAAGTGGAGCGAAGATGGCTGGCCAATGATCGATAATAATGAAGGTCATGTATCCTTGCAGATGGAGGTGCCTGCTATTGGAGAGCAGAGGGCAATCCAATCCTTTAAAAACAGGGTCATGACGAGATTTTCATCTAAAGGCCTTGGACTGGAATGGATGTACACCCGTGTTATTCCTGGATCGGATGCCGTTTCGTTGACGGAGCTGGAAGGCTGCCTCAGGCTAACCGGCAATGCTAATGGTCTTCGAGAAGGTGGAGCAAATGTTTTTGTATGCCGCCGCCAGCAGCACCATTGCATGAGAATAGAGACCAGGTTGATGTATGAGCCGATCCATGAGGGTGAGATTGCAGGGATTGCCGCGAGACTAAGTGATAAATCTAATTATTCCATTGGAGTAACTCGGCAAGATGGACGAGCCGGCATTCTTGTAACAGCTTGGAGACAAGGGGCGGTTACAAACTATTTTACCCCTATAAAAGCTCAAGTACCCGTCAGGCTGTCGATCCGTTCAGACGAGAATATTTATGAGTTCTTGTATACGTTGGACGGTACAACTGCAGAATGGATAAGCCTTGGTGCGATGCCGGCTCAGAATTTGACCCCTGATGTTGATGGCGCTTTTACCGGCGTATGTGTTGGAATGTTTGCTTCGGGAACAGAAGCGGGCAGCTCAGCTCCAGCTTATTATGATTACTTTGAATATGAGGGATTCGTGGAGTAACTTTTTCCTCAATGGTTAGCCCTGTCTCAAGGTATGAGACGGGGCTTTTTGTTTTACTTTGCTCGCAACTACATAAACTACCCTTGACACGTTAAACTGTGTATAATATCATTACAGTAATAAAAGTTGTTACAGTTACTGGACGACGAAATTATACGATATGTTCACGAGGAGTGGAGAACTTGGATCAGAAGCATAAACCATTATTTGAATCCTTTAAATTCCGGAGTGGTGTTGAGGTCAGCAACCGGATTGTTATGGCACCTATGACGCACTCGTCTTCAAATGAGGATGGAACGGTATCGGATGCTGAGCTTGAGTACTATGCACGCCGGTCCGAAGGAGCAGGTTTGGTCCTTACTGCATGTATTTACGTCACGCCTAACGGCAAAGGATTTCCCGGGGAATTCGCCGGACATAGCGATGAGATGATTCCAGGTTTGACCCGATTGGCAGAAACGATTAAAGCCAAGGGAGCTAAGGCTGTACTGCAAATTTTCCATGGCGGTCGTCGAGTACCTCCCGCATTGGTGCCAAACGGCGACGTGGTCAGCGCAAGTGCTGTTGCAGCGACGGAGAGTCCAGATGTTGTTCCGCGTGAGTTGTCGCATGAAGAGATTGAATCGATTATCCGTGATTTTGGCGAGACGACCCGTCGTGCGGCACTTGCCGGCTTCGACGGAGTCGAAATTCATGGCGCTAACACTTATCTTCTGCAACAGTTTTACTCTCCGCATTCCAACCGCAGAACTGATCAATGGGGTGGAGATATCGACCGTAGACTTACCTTCCCGCTTGCTGTTGTTGATGAAGTGAAACGGGCAGCGGCTGAACATGCGAAAGGTCCGTTCCTGGTGGGATACCGCTTCTCGCCGGAAGAGCCGGAAACACCAGGGCTTACGATGGAGGATACGTTCCGCCTGCTTGATGAGCTGGCGCAGAAGGAATTGGATTACCTTCATGTATCTCTCTTTGACTTCCGTTCCAAGCCAGCACGTGGCGCTGATGACAGCAAAACAAGACTCGAATGGATTACGGAGCGTGTAGGACATCTTGTACCGGTTATTGGCGTAGGCTCCATTCATACAGCTGATGAGGCGATTGAGGTTCAGCAAGCAGGGGCTCCTCTAGTGGCAATTGGACGTGTATTGCTGACTGATCCGGATTGGGTGCAAAAGATCGAAACCGGACATGCGGATGAGATTCAAACGAAGCTGAGCTTAAGCTCGCAGAAGCAACTTGTAATTCCCGACGGTTTATGGCACATGCTGACTGCAAGAGAAGGCTGGCTGTCATTTACCGATTAATATAAATGGGACTGACAGTGGATGAGTAACGGCATCCGTTTGTCAGTCCTTTTTGTTTTGCACAACCCCTCCTGCAACGTTATACTCTTATTAATTAGAGTACAATTGGAGGCCAAGTGATGACCTTTGATGAAATAATGAAGGCTTTAGAAGCAATGGGAAGCGAGCAGACGAAGAGCACCTATCTGCGGCATGGTGCACAGGAGCCTTTCTTTGGCGTGAAGATCGGTGATATGAAGAAGCTGGTCAAAGAGGTTAAGAAGGATCAGGAGCTGGTGTACAAGCTGTATGATTCCGGCAATAATGATGCGATGTATTTGGCTGGACTGACCGTTGATCCAAAAAGCATAACGAAAGCAACGCTGGAGCATTGGGTACAGCAGGCTTATTGGTACTCGCCTGCCGAATACACGGTAGCTAATGTGACCGCAGAAAGCTCATTCGCTCGGGAGCTCGCGATGGAATGGATCCAGTCGCCGGAAGAGCTGATCGCTGTCGCCGGATGGAGCACCTATGCGAACTATGTAACCATAGCCCCGGATGAGCAGCTGGATTTAACCGAAATTCGCATGCTTCTGGAACAGGTACGAAAGACCGTTCATGAGGAGCGGAACCGCGTGAGATATACGATGAATACGTTTGTTATTTGCGTAGCGTCTTACGTATTGCCATTAACCGAAGAAGCAAAAGCTGTGGCCGATGCAATCGGCGCTGTGAAGGTCGATGTTGGTAATACTGCCTGCAAGGTCCCGCTCGCCTCTGAGTATATTGCCAAGGTAGAAGCGAGAGGAACAGTTGGTAAAAAGAAGAAGACCTGTATTTGTTGATATAAAACGGGGCAGTCCCATGTCATTAAAATGACGAAAGGATAGCCCCTTTGTATTCGGGTTGTACTGCAAACGGCGCATTCGAATTGCTCCGTTAGCATTTAACTTGTTTATTAAATTCTAAACCTCTTATGTTTGTCGAGCGGCCAGCAAGGCTGCCTTTTTTTTGTCCGATTGATCAAGATTATAGCTGTAGGCTGTGGCGCCAAAGGCAATAAGTGCGAGCACAGCAGCTGTCCAAGGCAGATATTGCAGCCCGTAATGATCGGTTACGAATGCCCCGGCAGAAGAGCCAACGGCGATTCCGATATTGGCGCTGATCGGCAGCAGAGACGAGGCGAAATCTTTGGCCGCTGGGACAAATTGCTCGGTCAGATGAATGAAATAGAGCTGACAAGCCGCATTAATGGTGAACGAGATGAGAGCAATAGCCATCAAGCTGATGACGCCAGGCCATGTAAATTGTACGGTGAAGCCGAAAATAACGTACACTGCAGCATGGATCAAAAACAGCTTTTTCAGCTTCGCCATATACGTACCTGTTGCGATCTTACCGCCAAGCAAATTGCTTATGATGGTTACCGCTCCATAGACAAGCAGGATTGTGCTGGTGCGTCCTTCTGAAATATGCATGACTTCCAGCATAAGTGGATTAATATACGTGTAGATCACGAATATAGCTGCAATTCCGATAATCGGGATGAGAAAGGCAAGCAGTACACGCGGATTGGACATAAGACGAAACTGGTCCTTCATCGAGCTTTGTACGGCAGGTAAATTTCTTGGTACGATTTTGTAAAGGAGCAGCAAGCTTATGATCCCACAAATCGCGACCAACCAGAAGGCAGCAGGCCAATCAAAGTGCAGGCCTACAAAGGTTCCGATCGGAACGCCAAGTACATTGGCAATGGTAAACCCGCCTATGATGTAGGAAAGCGCCTGACCTCTCCGCTCAGGTGAGACGTAATCTGTACTTATCGATACAGCTAGAGATACGCTTAAGCCGCAAAAAATGGCTGTTGCCATCCTTGTCAGGAACAGGACAGGATAAGAAAAGGATAACGCGCTCCCTATCGTGAACAAAACAACAAGCGAGGCTCCAATGAGCAAAGCTCGGCGTTTTGTGAAATAACCGGCAGCCATCATAACAAAAGGGGTTCCAGCCGCATAGGCAATTGCAAAGCCCGAGACCATAATGCCGGTTTGCGCAACAGATACGCCTAGGCTGTCAGCGATTGGGGTCAACAGACCAACTATGACGTATTCGGTTGTACCTAGAATAAAGGCTAATAAGGTAAATGAAAATATAAGCAGGTTTTCTTTTTTCATGTTTAGTATCCTCCAGATTTATTGCTCCTACCAACGTTCAGATCCAAGAAGTTTACAACCTCTTGCGGATAGGTAAGTTTTACCCAAGCTAGCGTCCCAGCTGCGCAGCCTTTCTTTCAATAAGTGCGGATTATCAGGTGCTGCCGGGAAGTAAGTGATCGGAAGCCAGCTGAAATCCGGTACGGCATCCAGATCTATGCTGCAAACCTCTGTGTTGTATATAAATAAATCGCCGATATGAGCAATGCACCATTTGTCTACTGGAATCGGAACCGTGTGCTGCAAACAAACTGCACCTTTGACAGGTGTAGGTTCTCCCGGGCAGAGATGTGCCCAAAGTGCGTTTGTTCCCAAAACATTACTAAAAGCCTGGTAGACGGGCTCATGCATTCGGATATCCCATAAATATTGGTGGTGGATGTTGTAAGGTTGGTCCACAGGCAGTTCCTTCACCCATAAAAGGTAACGCAGCGCGTAAAAGTGCGTCACTGCTCTTGGAAATATGACAAACCCGTTTTGCTCCCAGCATTCCATCTCATGCATACTTTCACCTCTTCGACTTGCTCTCCACAGTCAAAGCTTAATGGAAGGCTCATGAAGCGGCAATTAAGCATCTTGCCGTATATTCCTGCAATGTGATATATCTTGCTGTAGCAATGAAAAGGAATGCTGCTTTTTGGCGGTTATCGTGTATGATTAGCCATAATAGATATTGAGGTTTTTTTGGAAATGAGGGAGTAGGATATGACAGCTTCTGCTGCCGGAGAGGAAATACAAAGTCACTTGTTGTACGCGGGAAAAGTAAGTGATACGCCAAACTGGAATTTTCCGAGTCATAAGCATGATGATTTGCATGAAATTATCGTCGTTTGCGACGGGGAGGGGACGTTTACAATTGGAGGACAATCCTTCAGCGTAAGCGGAGGAGATATTCTGGTTTATAACAAAGGTGTACTGCATGAAGAGCAATCGTCGAGTGATAATCTGCTCATCACCTATTACTGTGGCTTTACTCTGCCTTTTGCAAGTCCGGCGGAGGATTGGGTCATCCCACCGGATGTCGAGCCCGTTATTCGGTCCAGCCGTGTGTTTTCGGAAATTGCAGCTTTAATGAAAATGATCGTTGATGAATCGGCTATCAAGGAAGAGGGATATGACAGGATTAGCCGTAATTTGATCAATTCCGTCATTTTGCTGCTGAGAAGAGCGGTCCGTAATCAGCAAAATATTAAAGAGCAGGAGTCCAATCCCGGTCTTGCCGAGCTAATCAAGGATTATATCGACAGAAATTTTAAGCAAAATATTAGCTTGAAGGATTTGGGTCAGCAATTCCACGTTAACCCTTATTATGTCTCTCATGTATTTAAAGATTATTATCAGATTTCTCCGATCAACTACGCCATACATCGGCGGATCGGAGAGGCAACCAGACTACTCGTATCTACAGAAATGAAGGTATGGGAGGTTGCTAAGCTTTTAGGCTACGATAACCCAAATTACTTCTCGATTATATTCCGCAGAGTCACTGGTCTTTCTCCCAATCAGTTCCGGGAAAGCAATCAGCAGAATCTGTTTCCTCACACTTAATTTTTTCATCAAAAAAGCGGCAGCTAATGGCTTAGAGCCAACGCTGCCGCTTGCGCAGTATAGGATTATGAATTAGGAGGTAAGCGCTTCTGCACCTGCTGCCTTGGCAGCATCCTCTCGGACAAGCTTCAGGAACTCACGCATAAAGCCCGGCAGATCCGGCCAAGCATGACCCGTCACCAGCTTGCCGTCTACATGAAGCGTCTCCGCCGCATAACAGGCACCAAGACGCTCTACTTCGAGGCGGGATGCATTGTAGGAAGTCATCGTACGACCATTAAAATAGCTGTAATCAGGAAGTGCCAGGAACACTTGTGCACCGTGGCAGATCGCACCAATCGGCTTATCAGCATCAATGAAATGCTGCAAAATACGCGGCAGCTCAGCATCGCCTCGAATATATTCCGGAGCTCTGCCGCCAGGGATGATAATGGCAGCGAATTCGGATGGATCTACATCAGCGAATCCAATATGGGATTGCAGCTGATGCGCTGGCTTTTCCGTATACGTATCCCAGCCGTCAATAAAATCATGGCAAACCGTATGTAACGTTTTCTGTTTCGGGGAAGCGATGACAGCCTCGTAGCCTTCCTCCAGCAATCGGTAATAAGGATAATACACCTCTAAAACTTCCGCGGCATCGCCAGTCACAATCAGCACTTTGTTTGACATTGGCTCACATCACTCCTAAAAAGAATTGTGAAGCAATTCTTACTTCGAAAGCATTAGCTTAAAGAATTGTGAAGCAACAACACAGCTATTATGCTCCTCGCTCCCTCATCAGTCAATATTTTCCTTTTACTCGAGAAGGAAATCGTTCGATTCTACTACTCTTTCAACTATGAAGTGCGTGGAAATACCTATAAAATAAATAAGAATAGCCATACTGCATGGAACCATATTTGCTATATTTAAGGAAGGAAGCTGGGGGTGTTTCATCATGAGAACGGGCTTTTCTAATCCAATGACCAAGTTAAGTGTAAAGCAGCAGCTGCTCTTGTTATTCCTGCTTATGGTCAGCCCGATATTTATTCTGCACAGCTATGGCAATTCGGAGGCCGAACAAATATTAAAGAGGCATGTCACGAATGCTTATGCTGAGCTTAACAAACAGAACCATACGCTGATCGACCGGGATATTGATACCGTCAATAAGATTACAACAACGATTATCCAGAACCCGATTGCTCAACAGCTAGTACCAAATGACGATGAAACGGTCATTGAACGCGTCAGAAAATACGAGAAAATGGACGCTTTGCTTGCTGGTTACTCAACTGCTTTAAATGGCGGGGAGGCTGTCTATTACAGCCTGTATATTTATGATCCTCATAATGAATATTTTTTCGCACCTAAAGTGCAAATGATCCAAAGCGGTGTCTATTTCTTCACCGATGCGAATAAGCCGAAGTGGTTTGATACGGCTGTTTCGCTTAAGGGCCTAGGCTTTATGGAGATTATTGAAAATAACGATATGCTCGTCAAAAAGCGGACACTCGCTTATATTCGCGCCGTTAATACCGTTAATCAAGGTCATAGTGTAATAGGTGTACTGATTGCAACAAACATGGATAAGAAGCTGGAAGAATCGATGCGATCCGTCTCTCTGCCGGGAGGCGAAATCTATTTCACAGATCAGCAGAATTATATATTAGCCTCTACAAATCCAAAGACGATGGGCACTACAGTAGAACTTCCTGCAACCGCTTCCGGCAATCAGCCGGTCAACCTCGATAAGCCTATTATAAATTCGGAATACATCTACATGGCGAGTGACAATGAACTTCTGCAGCAGCGCCTGACCTACAAAATTCCAATTAAGTCGCTCCTTCAGCAGCAAAATGAAGTGAAACGGGTTATTCAGCTGATATCAGTTGCTTACATTTTATTTGGCTGTATAGTCATCTTCTATTTCTGGCGTTCCTTAATGACACCTTTGCAGAGACTAGCTACATTTGTCCGCCGTTATGAGCCTGGCAAGCGAGTGCCAGAGACGCCTGGCAAAGGCAGAAACGACGAGGTGGGAGTATTGATTGGAGCCCTTTATGATATGGCCCGCCGGTTAAATGGACTCATCCATGACAAATATCAGATGGAGATCAAGCAGCGGGAGAGCCAGCTGCAAATTTTGTATCAGCAAATTAACCCGCATCTCCTTTATAACACGCTAGAAAGCATCTATTGGAAAAGCTCACTGGAGGGTAATTCTGAATCCGCAGAAATGATTAAGGAGCTGTCGAAGCTGATGAAGATCAGCTTAAGCCGCGGCCGGGAATTGATTACGCTCGCAGAAGAGCTGGAGCATGCGGCTGCTTATGTGAAGCTCCAACAGAAGCGCTATGATTATGATTTTCAGGTTATCTGGTCGGTTCCAGACACGATGATGCATCATCTCATTCCGAAAGTAACTCTTCAGCCGCTAATTGAAAATGCGATGATCCATGGCGTCAAAAATATGGGGGAAGACGGCGAAATTCATATTACAGCCGATTATGAAGGGGATAAGCTGCTTATTCGGGTTGAGGATAATGGCTTTAAGGATGTTGACTATAAAGCGATTGAGTCTCTATTAAATGAACCAACGGCTAACCCGACATTTGGCTACGGCATTAAAAATATTCATCAGAGGCTTCAGCTGCATTTTGGAAATATCTATGGGATTCAATATAAGAAAAGAAACGGCGGCGGAACCGTTGTAACGATCGTGCTTCCGGCAGCTGACGAAAGGAAGGAACAGGGTGATGTATAACATACTGGTCGTAGACGACGAACCACTTATTTGTAAAGGATTAAGCAGCGTACTGACTTCTTCAGGTATCGATATTTCCGCTATTCATATGGCACATAACGGTTATGAGGCATTAGATGTCCTGCGGACCGATGATATTGATCTGCTTATTACAGATATTCAGATGGGCTCAATGAACGGGATTGAGCTTATGCAGCAGGCAAAATTAATTAAGCCTTGGGTGCAGACAATTATCATCTCTGCACATGAGACATTCCAATATGCCCAAATGGCTATCCGGCTTGGGGCAAAAGATTATTTGATCAAACCACTTAACAACGAGCAGTTTCTAGATTCCGTTCGTAACGTGCTGCTGAAGCTGCGTAAGCCCGAGCCAACCGAACAAGAAGAGCTGCTTGCAGGTATGCAGGAGCATTTTCATATGGATGAGCTTAATCCGCAGTCTGTGGAATGGCTGAACCAGCTGGTGAGTGACAACCCTTCACAGAAAGTACAGGATATTGCCCAGATTCTGAAAGAAAAGCATGGGATCAGGCTGGAGGGCCCTTATTTCTCGATGATCCGCATCCGGCTGAATCTATCGGATCGTAACCGCCAATTGACGAGGACTGATGAGAAGCTGCTTCGTTATGCGGCGCTTAATATCGTCAATGAGCTGTTCGACGAGCATTGGAATCGAACGGCCTTTTATGCCTCGGAGCGGGATCTCAATATTATTTTGCAATGGAATGAATCTCAATATGGGGAAACAGCCTCATCTGGCCTTATGAACGAGCTGGATATGATTGGACGCAGCCTTCATTTTAACATTCAGAAATATTTAGGTGTGACGAGTGTCATTGGGATCAGCCAGATTCTGAAAGGCATCGAGTTTATTGATGTTCTTCATGACCAGGTGATCAAAGCGCTTAGCTGTAACGAACGGCATAAGGACCATTATGTGTTCTATTACGGGGATTTCAACTGGAATCAATATTCGCAGCGTCCGACGGAAGAAGAGTTCACAGCCCAAACCAGCTTAATCGTCGAGAAAGCGATGGAGTACATTAACGCCAATTATACGCAAAAGGGTTTAACCCTCCATGAGGTTGCTCAGAACAATCATGTCAGTCCCAATTATTTGAGCTACCTCTTCAAGAAAGAGACCGGCTATAACTTGTGGGAATATGTGGTGAAGCTGCGGATGGAAGAGAGCAAGCGGCTTCTTCTTAATACGGATATGAGGCGTTATGAGATTTCAGAGAAGGTAGGTTATGAATCACCGGAACATTTTAGTAAAATTTTCAAAAAATATTACGGCATGAGCCCAAGCGAGCTAAAGAAGTAGAATTACTCATCATTGCCTTGGATATGCACATTACCTCGAGGGGGCCCTTTTTTTACAATAAGATATGAGGATTGTTAAAGAAAAGAGGGAGACATAATGGAGCAGCACGCTGCCGCAAACGCGCCTCTCGAGCGTAAAGGCCGATTTGCCGTATTTTTAAGGAAGCATTTTTGGGGACTATTATTCCTGCTTCCGGCTTTCATCATTTTTATTTTGTTTCTATGGGTCCCGATCATCAAAGGATTCGTGTACAGCTTCTACCACATTGACTTTGTTAAAGGGAACAGCTTCGTAGGGTTTGATAACTACAAAGTGGCGCTTCACGATGAGGATGCATGGACGGCTGTGAAGAACACCGTTTATTATATGTTCCTATGTCTGGTTATTGGCTTCTGGATTCCGATCATATTCGCCATTGCGATCTCGGAAATTCGCCGCTTTCAAGGTGTTGTCCGTGTGGCTGCTTATTTGCCGAATATTATTCCGGTTGTTGTCCTGTACGGATTATGGCGTTGGTTCTACGATCCGGTTGGGCCGATTAACGGTGTTATTACAGGGTGGTTTGGCAATGAGCCGATTGCCTTCATGACGGATAAAAGCTGGTCGATGATTTCACTTGTTATTATGGAATCCTGGCAGCAATTTGGTTCAGCTATGTTGATTTACTTAGCGGCTGTCCTCAGTATTCCGCGAGACTGGTATGAAGCGGCGGAGATTGATGGGGCGGGGGTTTGGAACCGGATCAGTTACATTACTTTGCCTTCCATTAAGGGACTGCTTATCTTGCTGCTTATTCTGCAGCTGATCGGCACCTCGCAAGGCTATCAATCACAGCTCGCGATGCTTGACGGTGGCCCTAATAATACGACTTTGACATATGCGCTGCTCATTGTGAAATATGCATTTAACCAGCAAAATTACGGGGTTGCATCAGCACTTGGCGTCCTTATGTTTATCGTGCTTGGCTTACTCGCTATCATTCAATATAGGCTTCAAGGCAAGGAGGGAGATGTTCGATGAAACAGGTGGAAAGAGGTATTCTCTCTTCGTTTGACCTTAAGAAGAAGCCTATTCTAGCAGGTTATTCGATCATGGTGCTCGTGCTCATTATTATGTCTTGCTCTATGATCTATCCGATTCTTACGACATTATTTAACGGGCTAAAAACCAATGTGGAAGTCAACTCCTTCCCACCAAAGTTTCTGCCAAATGTATGGCATTTCGATAACTTTGATAAGGGATGGAACTTTATTGATCTGCCCGAGTTTTTAAGAAATACAATTTATATTTTTGGTGGGAATCTGGTCATTACGGTTGTTGTACTTGGACTTGCTTCGTTCAGTTTGTCTAAGCTCAATGTGCCTTACCGAAGAGGGATTTATTTCTTCTTCATGATGACTTTATTTATTCCGCCAACGACTTATATCATTCCAAACTTTGTGAACCTGAAGGATCTAGGCCTCATGAACTCGTTTGCCGCTTTCTGGCTGCCGGCGGGTGCCAATGCCTTCTTCCTGCTGCTGCTCAAAAACTTCTTTGATGATATTCACTATGAAATATTCGAAGCAGCACGTATAGACGGTGCATCGGACTGGAGAAGTTTCATTCAAATCGCGTTACCGCTTTCCGTACCGATTTTCTCAACGCTCGCTATCTTTATTTTCTCATCATCCTGGAATGATTGGTTCTGGCCATCGCTCATTATGCACAATGACAGTCACTATCCGCTGGCCACAGCGATCTACAAATATGTCATAAATGCCAAAGGATTAGCGCTTAATATTCGGTTCGCCATATTAACGATGGTAATGATCCCGCCAATTGTTGTGTTCCTTGTTTTTCAGAAGTATATCATGCGGGGACTTCATCTTGGTGGCGTGAAAGGATAGTATTCAAATCGTAATAGTGCACATGATCGGAATAGGAATACACCTCGCAGGCTCCCTCGACTCTCAACTATGATGAGGGAGCAGCAAATAAATTAACTCGAGAAGGGGAGTTTCAATGAGAAAGAATTTTGTTATGGGAGCAAGTGTTGTTTTACTTTGTTCGATGCTTGCTGCTTGCGGCAGCAACAATAATAACGGCTCGAACAACAGCAACCAGAAGCCTGCGGAGAGTAATGCGAGCGCTAGCACAAATACAGCAACAGATACACCTGCGGCTACAGAAGATATTACACAAAAGAAAGTTAAGATCAGCATTTATTATCCGCTTCCTGACCAAGTGGAAAACCGTAAGCTTGAAGATGACAAGATCGCTCGTTTCAACAAAGTATATCCTAACGTTGAGATCGTGAAGAGCGACTGGCATTATGCACCAAATGAGATTGGTATCAAAATGGCAGCGAACGAAGCGCCAACGTTCTTCAACACCTATGCAACAGAAGCGAAATTCCTCGTAGAAAAAGGCTGGGCAGCTGATATTACAGATCTGTACAACAGCTACGAGTTCAAAGATCAAATCAACCCGGTACTCCAAAACCAATTCATCATTGATGGAAAAGTATACGGTGTGGCTCAAAAAGGTTATGTAACAACAACTGTCTTGAACAAAAAAATGCTCGATGATAAAGGCGTAGCAGTTCCTTCGTACGACTGGACTTGGGACGATATGCTGAACACGGCGAAAGGCGTAGCCGATTCGAAAAAAGGCATCGCTGGTATCGCTCCAATGGGTAAAGGTAATGAAGCTGGTTGGAACTGGACTAACTTCTTGTTCGAAGCTGGCGGCGAGATCCAAACGATCGCTGATGGCAAAGTAACTTCAGCATTCAACTCTGCTGCAGGCGCGAAAGCACTTGATTTCTATAACAAGCTGAGATGGGATGCAGATGTGATTCCGAAAGACTGGGCACTTGGCTGGGGTGATGCAGTAGGCGCATTTGGTCAAGGACGTACAGCAATGGTTATCGCTGGTGCTGAAGGCGTACTTGAGCAAGCTCTTAACCAAGGCGGCATGAAAATTGAAGACGTTCTGACGTACCCAATGCCTGCTGCTGAAAAAGGCGGCAAACATACAGGTGTACTCGGCGGCGACTACCTGGTCATCAACCCGAACGCAACAAAAGATGAGCAAGAAATGGCATTCCGTTACATCACATTCGACTATTTCACTGACGATTACCTGGCATCGCTTGAAAAAGACATTCAAGCGCGTCAAACTGAAGGCAAATTCTTTATCCCGCCGCACATTAATTACTTCAGCCCAGAATCGGAGTATGGCAAACGTGCACAAGCGATCTTCGACAAATACGATAACGTATACAAATACAACGCAGAATCCAATGCTCTTCTGGACGGCAAACCTGAAGCTCAATACAACACGCAAGAATACTACGGTTCTATGACGAACGTTCTCCAAGAAGTATTCTCGAAAAAGGGTACCGACCTTCAAGGCCAGCTCGACGCTGCAGCAAATGAAATGCAAACGAAGTATTACGACGCTATAAAACCTTAAGGTTTCGTGGCATCTCCGTGGACGGGGTATCTCCTTACGGTCGCGGTTGCCATTGGGAAAACTGAATTAATTTTATATGTAATTTCACAATGGCAAAGGCGAGCGCTTCGCTCCTCCAGGAGATACCCCTTACCTTGGCAGTAAAAACAATAACGGCCGTGCAGATGTCATTCACTCTGCACGGCCGTTTTATGTAATAAACAGGGGATAACTGGATGCGTGAAGAATGTATTCTTTAACATCGATAATGGATGAGGGAGTGAATGTATTGCATTTTCCTGTCGTAACGAAAGAACTGGCTGAACGTTTGGAGCAGTCTGAGATTGACTATATGACCTCTAGGGTGCTTGCCATTAAGGAGCGGGAAGGAAATCCAATGGGGGCTCTTGTCCAGCCATTTGGCGAAGCAACAGCTTATTATGTGAAAGAAATGCCATGGGGCAGTTTTAATACAGTAAAAGGAATTGGTGCAGGGGAGATTGACCTCATCGATGAGATGATCCAATTCTACCGTGAGCGCAGCCGACCGTTTCAAGTGGAGATTATTCCAAGCAAGGCAAATGGAGATTTATTCAACTGTTTAGCTGGTCATGGTTTTCATCAAGCTGGTTTTCATACAACCCTTTATGGTATTCCAAGTGTGGACAAGCCATCCAATCCAGATGGGATTACGGTTCGTGAATTAAATGAGGATGAGTTCGAGCTTTACGGAAGACTACATTGTCTGGGCACCGGACTAAACGTGGATGGGGCAGGTCATGTAGCTGACAACAATCGAGTATTGTTTAACCGCCCTGGATGGCGCTTCTTCATTGGGTACGTGGATGATCAGCCCGCCGGTGTTGCTGTCATGTACATCAATAACAATATAGCTTCCCTCACCTTTGCGGCTACAATCCCGGAATTTAGAAGGCGCGGCTTACAGTCGGCTTTTCTGAATCAGCGAATTTATGAAGCTGCACTTGCAGGCTGCGAGCTGATTGTTGGACAGGCCGCTTATGCTTCCACAAGCCAAAATAATATGGAAAGAGCGGGACTGAGAATCGGTTATACAAGAGCAACATGGTTAGGTAAATAATGTAGAGTAGATTATTATTGACATATTTAATATGTCGTATATATTGGGTATGTAAACGAAATGTTTCAGCAACATACGAAGTGGATAGTCAATCCAGACAGGAGAGATGAACATGGATCGTTACAGACCAAGGTATCATTTTACGGCACCACATAATTGGATGAATGACCCGAATGGCCCTTTTCAGTTGAACGGCGAGTATCATTTGTTTTACCAACATAATCCTTCGAAACCGGAGTGGGGAGACATTCACTGGGGGCATGCAGTAAGTCTTGATCTGGTGAACTGGACTCATCTATCGCCTGCACTAGCCCCTTCCTACGAGCTTGGAGAATCTCATTGTTTCTCCGGCTGCGCTGTTGTAAATGGTGATGAGGTGGCATTGTTCTATACGAGTATTGGTGAAGGTGATAGAAATCCGACTCATGGTGCCGAGCAGTGGATGGCCAAGGGGACGGATATGCGGACTTGGCATAAGCCAGACATAAATCCAGTTCTTACCTCGGATCTGCACGGGGGGCTTCAAATTAAGGATTGGAGAGATCCATACGTCTGGAAGGAGCAGGATGGATGGCGTATGATTCTCGGCGGCACCTTTGAGGAGAAGGGCTGTGCTATGATCTATCATTCTGACGAATTGGAGAACTGGAGCTTCAAGGGATTACTGCATCAAGGGGATGAAGGGATTTGGGAATGTCCGCATCTATTCCGTTTTGATGACAGAGTGGTGTTGTTCTATTCTCCAAGCAGTCAGGTACGATATATTTCCGGGAAGATTAGCGGTGATCGTCTAACGGATATTCAGAAGCATGGCACAGTTGACCATGGCGGCTGGGACGGCTTTTATGCCTCTACCGGATTTGTTGATGAGCAAGGGCGCCGTGTTCTGCTGGGATGGGTGCCGGAAGGTAATCGAGGTGAAGACTTCCCTGCTGAATTGAATTGGGCTGGAGCATTGGCGCTGCCACGTATTGTTGATCTGAAGCCAAATGGTGTTCTCTCTATGGTGCCTGTTCCAGAGCTTGCGGAGCTGAGAGGCGAGAACAGCAGCTTTAATGATATTCGTGTCGGTCAGCTAAGCACAGGATTACACTCCACATCCTTTGAGTGCTTACTTGAGATCGATCCACGTACGCTGGAAAACAACACCTTGACTCTATCCATTTTCGCCTCGGCATGTGGCCAAGAGCATACGGATATCCATCTGGATGCGGCATCGAATGCAATCACGATCGACCGCACCCATTCCAGTCTATACCCTAACGTACATAAGTCCCCGGTAAAAGGGGAACTGCCGTCTGCAGATGGTGCCGAACTTATCAAGCTGCGAATCTTCGCAGATCAGTCGATTATTGAAGTGTTTGTGAATGACGAAACCTGCCTCACGGCTAGAGTTTATCCTTCCTTGGAAGACAGCAATGGCATTGAGCTGCGTTCGAGCAGCGGTGAAGTGATTGTCTCCAATATGCAAGTTTGGGAGATGAAAGCAGCGGATATTCGCGCTTAATAGATAAGGGCACTCGATTGAGGGTGCCTTTTTATTGTTATTGGAGCGTTGATATCATGTATGATAATTTCTAAGTCATAGATGAAGCGGGAAGGTGAACGAGATGAAGATAGGCTGTTTGCACGCGCATCATTCCAACATTGCATATATCGAGCAGGCTGTTGGCGCAAAGGTTGAGCTGATTCACTTTGTTGATCCTGGTCTAATGAACAGGATAACAAATGATAAGGACTTTGATCTGGAGAAAGCCAAGCATAAAGTCATTGAACAGATCGAATGGATGGCTAAGTCTGGTGTAGATGCAATTCTAATTACGTGCACAAATTATATCGCGCTCCTCGAAGAGGAACACCTTGAGACTTCTATCCCTATCATAAAAATAGACGAGCCCTTTTTCAGCCACCTCTGTAAAATAACGCATCCGCAAATTCTGCTATTTACGAATCCTGCAACTGTGGAAGGCACCATTAACAGGCTGAAGCAATTTGCCTCTTGGCAGAATCAACCGGTACCTGATATTGAAGCCCGTGTTATTGAGAACAGCTTTGAGCTCCTCATGCAAGGCGATAAAGAGCAGTACAGTGATGGTATAGCTGATTACTTGAGAGCTCACTTTGAATTAAATCCAGACACGAAAATCTCGGTGGCTCAGTTATCAATGGTGGAAGCTGCCGAAAGAATATCGCAAGAGTTACAGGTGTCCATCGGCAATCCATTGGCGCCGTTGGTCGTTTTTTTCTCAGGAGAGGACATTTATTATACCGGAAAACATCTTCATGTCGGTGATTGGGACCGTGATAAAGAAGGCATTGCCTGGGAGAGAGTGGACGGTACGATGGATTTATTTTATGTAGACCCAAATGTGGAGGGCTTTAGAGGTGTCTTCATTTGTAATGTAAAATCAAATGAAGAAGCCGAGGAGCAATTTATGAAGTGGGCTGAATCTACAGACGGATGATTATTCTAACGAATCGTAGAACGCTTATTTGGCTCAAACGAGGCATTATGGATTTCTAACGAATTGTAATCATGCTATTTCTCAAAAAAAGCCTGCTTCTTCAGCTAATAAGGTGTAATAGCGATATCACGATTCGTTAGACAATGAAATCAGTCAGGATCGGCATAATAAGCGTATGGTGATTCGTTAGATTACAGATCATGAGAAGTAAACCGGCCTAATTGCTAATTGACGAAGATTTGCGGTAGAGAGCTGCTCTCCCATGTTTTGTATAAAATAAAAGCAGGGCGGAAATCATCCGCCCTGCTTTTTAACTTATATATTTAAAAAGGTAATCGTGTTGAGGAAAGGGGTATCTCTTGAGGAGCGAAGCGCTCGCCTTTGCCTACACATTGCAACCTTTGAATATTGTTCAAGCAATGTGCAGGCAACAGCGACCGAAGGAGATACCCCGTCCGAACCGGATGCCCCTTTTATTTCTTTTACTTCCCGTTCCAGGACGCTTCGATTTCCTCAAGAGACTTACCTTTGGTCTCCGGAACAACACGCATCGTAAACAAGAACGTAACGAGCGACATCGCGCCAAAGATCCAGAACGTGATTGCAGGACCTGCGGAATCCAGCATTGGTGGGAACGATTGCGATACGACATAGTCGGCAATCCACAGCGCCATGGACGCGATTGCTGTTGCCTTACCGCGGACACGGTTAGGGAAGATCTCACTCAATACAACCCATACAACTGGTCCAAGTGATACAGCAAACGCCGCAACATAGATCAGAATGAAGATCAGAACAAGCGAGCCTGTTGTATGACCAGTATGGAACGCAATACCGATAACCGCCAGACAGATGGTCATCACAGACGAACCAACCAGCAGCAATACTTTACGGCCAACTTTATCAATCAACCAAATCGCGAGGATTGTGAACAGGAAGTTAACGAGACCAATAAGAATCGTTTGGACAAGAGACGAATCTGTACCAGAGCCCATCGATTTGAAAATTTCAGGTGCGTAATACATAACCGCATTGATACCTGTAACTTGTTGAAGAACAGCAAGTACAACACCAACGATCAGTGCCAAGCGAACACCCGGGCGGAAAATATCTTTGAACCTGCTGCCTTTTTCTTCTGCGAAGGATGCTTTAATATCAAGCACTTCTTGCTTCGCGTCAGCTTCGCCATGAATTCGAAGCAGGATGTTTAATGCTTGTTCCGATTTCCCTTGTTTGATCAGCCATCTTGGGCTCTCAGGTACAAGGAACAACAGGACGAAGAAGATAACGCCTGGAATAACGCCAACACCAAACATCCAGCGCCATGCATTCGCAATATCCCAAGCATCATCGCCATAGCCGGCAATACCGGAGTTTACGAAGTACACAAGGAAGATACCCGTTACGGTAGCGAATTGGTTTAAGGCAACGAGACGACCACGGTATTTTGCAGGTGCAATCTCAGCATTGTACAGCGGACAAAGGGTAGACGTGATCCCGATACCAAGACCGCCGATCATACGAGCGATAATATACATCGAGAACGTATCCGGAATCGCAGAGCCGATCGAACCGATAACGAATAGGGCAGCTGCGACGATAAGTACTTTTTTACGTCCGAAGCGGTCACTTAGTACGCCAGAGAAGCCAGCGCCAACGATACAACCGATAATAAGTGAGGAAACGGCCCAACCGACTGCGACCTCATTCAAGTCGAAACGGTCTTGCATAAATCCAATTGCCCCCGACACAACTGCGGTATCGAAGCCAAATAATAATCCGCCGAGAGCGGCAATCATCGAAACGAGCGTAACAAACTTCATGCTTTTGCCGCCGGCATTTGCAGAGAGGTTAGTGTTTAGGTTGCTCACTTTATTTATTCCCCTTCCAAGACGATTTGAATAAATGGCTGTTATATTATTTATGAACGAACCTCATTATAACACCGGACCTCCAAGCTTTAGGGGGCATTCGACAGCACTTATTTGTGATGTTTCAGCATCGAAGAGGCGGCATCTCAGCCAAGAAACGAGTAACCTCAAACGAGTAGCATTTTATTAGTTTGCCCAACAAAAAAGTCCATGCACCATTGGCATGAACTCCCTGTATATCCTTATCCTTTTGCTTGACTGCGGTATTCCGTTGGAGTGACTCCAGTCACGCGCTTGAACACTCTGCTGAAATAATTCGGGTCTTTATAACCAACCTCGAAGCATACTTCTTTTAAGGCAAGTTCGTCGGCCGATACAATCAACTGCTTAGCCTTATCAATTCGTAGTCCGGTCAAATAATCAATAAACGTTGCCCCGACCTGCTGCTTGAACACCTTACTGAAATAATGAGGGTTGAGGTGAACATATTCGGCGGTATCCTCAAGTGACAGCTCCTCGGTAAAATGCTGCTCGATATATTGTTTGGCTTTATCGATCACATTAATCGTTTGCTGCTCACGCTGCTCCCGAATCCGCTGAAGGGCAGAGATCACATACGATCGATGATCATCCGAGTTGTCCTCAGGAGCGGGGGCGCGAAGAGACCCATCGTTAACTGGTGAAGAACCCTCCTTCAGAACCTCCTCGAAATCAATGACCTTACCTGAATGTCTATCATCGTCTGAAGCAAATACGGCTTCGAAGTATGATTTGCGCCAGCCATCAGCTCCTGTCTGCATAGATCCGATGCCAACGGTAATGGTCAGCTGGAATTGCCGTTCGGCCAGACCGCTGAGTTTCTCACCAAACTGCTTAATGCTTTGTTTCCAGACAAGGCTCGATTCCTGCGTATGATTTCGGATGAAAACAGCCATATGTAAGTCGATTAACGAACTGACAATACAGGTGATTCCATAAGTCTTCGCATAGCTGCGGAATGTCTCGTACAACTTTTTCTTATCCAGGGTGTAAATCTGCCTAGGAAAGGCGACCACAACCGCACAGCCCTCGTCTAACGGGAAGTCCAGCCAATCGGATAAGTTCTCTTCATCTGCGTTCATCACTTGATCAACCATAAACAAGAGGGATAGTTCATTTTCCACTAACGGAAGCAGCTGCGATACTTTATCCTTTAGCTGAAGCTCCTCGATACGCTTACCTTTTTCGCGTTCCAGTTCTTCAATGAGCTGGGTTAAGGTAGAGGAGATTTGATCCCGTCCTGCAGGTTTTACGATGTACTCCTTCACCCCAAGTGAGACCGCTTCTTTGGCATAGGCAAAAAAATCATAGGCCGTCACCAATATAAATTTGGCATCGGGCAGCATAGATTTCATTTCTCGAATGGCCTGCAGACCTTGGATTCCGGGCATATTAATATCCATCATGACGATATGCGGCCGAAACTCTTCTGCTTGTTCAATCGCTCTTCGGCCATTATCAGCATGGGCGACTTGGAACATGTCTGGCAGCATTCTGTGTATCAGATGCTCGAGCCCTTCTCGTTCAAGCGCTTCATCATCGGCGATCAATAGACGATACATCTAGACATTCTCTCCTTTCTGCTCTAGGTTGTCTGCTGCCGGCAGGAGGAGAATAAAGGATGTTCCTCGTCCTGGTTCGCTTTCTATATAGACAATATCTTGACTGCTATAAAATAACCGCAGCCGCTTAATGACATTTCGTGTGCCAAAACCCATGGAGTTTTTCTTCGCAGGTGCGGGAACGGGCGGCTCATGAAGGGCAAGCAGAGCATCACGCTCTGCGGCGCTCATCCCCATTCCATTATCGGTTATCCTAACTCGAACACCTTCATCTCCTTGTTCCATAACCAGCTTTATCACTCCGCCCGATTCCATCCGTTCAACACCATGAACAAAGGCATTCTCGACAAGCGGCTGAATCGTTAGAGCCGGGATCAGCAGTCCTAGTACAGACTCATCAATTTGCTGCTGAATCTCTACCCGATTGCGGAAGCGGGCTTGTTGTATTGTAAAATATTCCTGTACATGTCGCAGCTCATCCCCTAGAGTAACGGGACGATCAAGCTGGCTCAGATTATAACGAATCAGCTTGGACATGGATACAATTAGATCACTAGTCTGATCTGCTCCTTCAAGCAGCGCCAGCTTGGACAGTACATTAAGGGTATTAAATAAAAAATGCGGATTTATTTGACTTTGCAAAGCCTGAAGCTCAAGCTCTTTGACAAGACGCTCAGATTCCAGACGATCTTTATCTCGGCTGACAGCCACTTTCAGGTCATTGATCATATGGTGGAAGGCTTCAGATAAGATCCCAAGTTCATCGCCTGTTTGCTCAGGAAGGTAATCCGCATCCAGATGCCCCTTGGACAGATGCTGCGCTGTAAGCACGAGACGGTCTACAGGCTCAGTAATACTTCTGGAAATCCATAACGCAAGCACTATGCTGAGCAGAGTATTAATAATAAACACAGCAGGTCCAAGCCAGTCCATTCGTACGATTTCCAATTGAATGCTCCGGTATACCGGCTCATAAGCACTAAGTTCAAGATCAATAAGACGACGTTCTTCCTCCCTAATAAAAGAGCTTGTCTGCTCCGCATCCTCGTAATGAGTCAGTGATTCGGCTAGTGCTTCAGACTTACTGGTATCAGCTTTATACTGTGCTGCCTGCTCTTGCTCCTCAAGCGTTTCTAGCATATGAATATATCCTTGCAGCACACCTGTTATAACTGTTTCGGTTTGCTGACTTGCCAGCCTCGACTGGATTTGAGCAAGAGCAGCCTGCTGCTGCTGAAGTGCCAATTGGCTGCTTTCTTCGGGATTCAACAAATAGGTATACAAAGCCCGGACATTATCATCGGCGGTTTGCGTTGACTGGGTATATAGCAGCATACGGTCCATCATCGTGTTATAACTGTGCTGTACGGTTTTGGTGCTTTCGAATAGGAAGAAAGTAACGCCGTTTGTAAGCAGGACTAGCAGCGGAATAAAGAGCAGCAGCTTTTTGCGCAGTGTCATGGGGCAGTCATCTCCTTACCTGTAATGACGGAAATAGGAGTGTACTGCTCAGGAGTTACGGTATGTCCATGGAAATAATCATTTAAGAGAGACATGGCTTCATAGCCCATTTGAGAAGGCTGCTGTACAATGGAGGACTTGATCTGCTTATTGTGTATAGCGGTGAGCGTATCCTCCAAGTCATCAAAAGCATAAATCTCCACGCCTGCGGGTTTTATCCTGGCGACAGCTTCTGCCATGCCGATTCCATCAAGAGAACTGAAGCCTGCCATATAAGTAATCTCTGGATGCTCCTTCAACATTTGCTCGGCTTGCTGTGCAGCTTGAAGACGTGAAATATTCGATGAGCGCACATCGGCAATTGACAGCCCTGGGTAGGCTTTGATGACCGACTTGAATCCTTCTAGACGGAGCCGCTGATTGGCAGCTTCCTGGCTTCCGATCAAGACGCCAATCACCCCGCTGGGATTGTCCTGACCTCCTGCAAGGAGACGGCCCATCTCTTGACCGGCATAGGTATTATTCGTGCCAACGTACGCAAGTCGCTTACTGCCTGGCTCATCGGTATCTACTGTAATGACGGGAATGCCAAGCGTATTTGCTTTTTCAATTAACAGCTTATCCTGCTCTGAGCCGATGCCTTGGAGGATAATTGCATCCATCTTAGAGGCGATTGCTTTCTCCAATAGCTTCATCTGCTCTACTGCATTAATGCGAAAAGGCCCCATATATTGCAGTTCCATCTCAAACTTCGTAGCTGCTTCCAAAGCACCTTGCTCGACGGATCGCCAGAACGGATTGTCCAGCTCTTGTGAAATAAGGGCAATCTGAAGCTTCGTGTGATCCACTTCGCTTGCCTCAAGCGGGGTTACAAGTCCTCTGATCCTTTCAGTAGACAAGTAGAATTGTACGAGTACATATCCAAATATAATTAGTAATAGAAGAACGCCGATGTTCCATCTTCTCCGGTTTGCCATTGTGCTCAAAGCTCTCCTCAGCTGACTGAATAATAGCCACATTATACATGAATGGTCTATAAACCCAAAATTAATGTAAATTCAACGTACTATTTAGCAGGGGATTACGACGTGATGTGGAATAGTTTGAAAAGCGATCACTTTGACTTCGAAAAGGTGGAAAATATTCGAATGGACAAGCATGGTCATATAATGAAGCATTCCTTTATGGAATCCATATGGAAAAATATCCCGGACGGGATTGTCGTGATAGATTTGGATGAGAACGTTCTAGACGTAAATCCCGGATTCGAGGCGCTCCACGGTTGGTCTAGAGAAGAGCTAATAGGAAAGCCCTGTTGTTTTACACCGGTACATCTTCTGGAAGAAAGAAGAATAATGATCGAGAAGGTGAAACAAGGGGATTCCCTAAGAGAGCAGGAAACGTTTAAGCTGCGCAAGGACGGTACATTGGTCTATATTAGCCTTACCATTACCGCCCTAAAGGATGAAATAGGGCAGCTGATTGGATTGGTTGGCATCGAACGAGATATCTCGGACCGCATTAAGATGGAGGCGTCCTTGTTCGAAGCGGAAAGTTTATATAGTCATTTGGCCGACAGTGCGCTTGCGGGCGTATTCGTCGGGCAGGATGGCCGTATTCTGTATGCGAATCCTTATCTGTCTGCCCTTTATGGGTATACGAATGAAGAGATGCTGCAGGTTGATATGGCTCAGTTGATGATGCCTGGCGAGCTGGAAAAAGTTGTGCGTGATGCAGAGAAAACTTTAATCGAGCAAAAGCAGATCTATTATCATTTTAATATTACTGGGGTGAAGAAGGACGGCTCTCCTGTTCACCTCGAGGGCAACTCCTGCTTGATTTCTTTCCAAGGGAGATCGGCACTGCTTGGCACGGTTCAGGATATTACGGTCAAGAAGCAAAGAGAGCGTTCACTTCGCGATAATGCTAATATGTATCAACGGATTATCAAGTTCCTTCCTGAGCCGATTGTCTTGATCGACAATGGTGAGATTGTCTATGCAAACAAATTAGCAGTGAAGCTGATTGGCGCAGTAGATGATACCGAGATGGTTGGAAGACCCATTCTTGATTATGTAGACCCGGCATACAGCCGCGACCTTATGGATGTCTTGAACAAAGTGATACATACCGATGATCCGACGATTTTTATTGAGAATAAATTGCTATGTAAGGATGGACAGTCCATTGATGTCGAGATGTCGAGCATCCGGATCCATAATTACCGGGGCAAAATGGTCATCTTGACCGTGATTCGGGATTTGACGGACCGCAAACGTTCAGAGGAGATGCTTGTCCGTTCCGAGAAGCTGTCGGTTATTGGACAGCTGGCGGCGGGAGTTGCTCATGAAATTCGTAATCCGTTAACCGCACTCAAAGGCTTTACCCAGCTGCTCAAATCGAAAGCAGAGGGGAACTCGTTCTACTATGACATTATGACCAACGAGCTTGACCGGATTAATTTTATCGTCAATGAATTTATGACCCTTGCGAAGCCGCATTTCTCCAAATTTAGTACACGAAGGCTGGATCATATTCTGCATGCGGTGATTTCGATTCTCGAGACGCAGGCAATACTGATGAATGTATCGATCCGTACGGAGTTCGAGAACTGTATTCCGTCCATCTATTGCGATGAGAACCAGTTAAAGCAGGTCTTTATTAATATTATTAAAAATGCGATTGAAGCGATGCCGTTGGGAGGACAAATTACGATTTCAGTAGCTATGGAACCGGATCAAGAGAAGGTGCGGCTTACGATTCGTGATGAGGGAATGGGGATTCCGGATACGATTATCCGCCAGATTGGTCAACCCTTTATTACGACCAAGGAAAAGGGAACAGGGCTTGGCCTCATGATCAGCTCCCGGATTATTGAAGCTCATCACGGGCTAATGAACATATCGAGTGTTCCTGACGAAGGAACAACGATTGAGATTATTCTGCCTTTAAATATGGAAGAACAATAGATAAAAAAGGCTGAGCGATTACGCTCAGCCTTTTATCTATTGGATAGGAGATACGGACCGGCGGATAATTAATTCCGCGGGCAGGACGATTTTTTTCCAAGGACCGGCTTCCTCTTTGTTCTGAATACGGTCAATTAGCATCTGCATGCCAAGATAACCGAATTGATAGGCTTGCTGCGCAGCAACCGTCATGAACGGATCCACTTCGGAGTAGGGACCAAAATCATCAAAGCAGACGATCGAGATATCGTCTGGAATTCGGAGACTCCGCTTCCGCAGCAGACGGATGACTTCAATTGCCAGCACATTATTGCCGGCGACAACTGCGGTTGGAAGTGGTTGAAGCGAATCCAGCCAAGCCTCCATCTCCGACAGATCATTACGAGGCCCGTAGCTCGTCTCGAATACGATTTTCTCGTCGTAGGTGAGTCCATTCAAGATGAGTGCTTCCTTGTAGCCCTCTAGTCGAAGCCTCGCACTAGATATCGTATCCGAACCATTAACGATTGCAATTCGTTGATGCCCTTGCTGCACAAGGTGGTTGACTAACCCCCTAGCGCCTTCCTTGCTATCTCCAAGCACAATATCACATTCAACGCCAGGTACTTCTCGGTCCAGTAACACAAACGGAATGTTATGCCGCTGTAACGATTCGAGATGGGGCTGAGACGGATCTCCCGCCGGGGCAATCAATACGCCATCCACGCGAGTCGTCAGAATCGTGTTAATATAATCGGCTTCTTTATCGAGGTTTTCATCACTGTTGCCAAACAGCAGGCGATAGCCGTTTTTAGTTGCAGCATCTTCTGCACCACGCGACAGCGTTGTATAGAAGGGGTTCGTAATATCGGTAATAAGCAGGAATAAGCTTCGGGTCTGCTGCAGTACAAGGCTGCGGGCCATCTGGTTAGGAACGTAGTTCAATTCCTCCATCACCTTTTTGACTTTTGCCCTCGTCTTTTCACTTATTCTGCCTGTGTTATTGATAACTCTAGAAACGGTCATTGCGGATACATTGGCCTTCTCTGCAATATCATAGATTGTAACCATACACTACTACTCCTCATCGACAATTCATGCTTTTATCTTACAAGAGAAAACGATTGACAGCAACAGTAGGTCTTGTTAAATTAGAGTTATCGGTAACATTTTATATACACTATTCATTTATTTGGAGGGGTATTTATGACGGACATCGCTTATCGCTTTCAGAATGGTTTTCCTAAGATCGGTATTCGCCCTACGATAGACGGACGACGCAAGGGAGTTCGCGAATCGCTTGAAGTACAAACGATGAACATGGCAAGATCGGTAGCTAATCTGATTTCTGAACATTTGCGCTATCCGAATGGTGAGCCGGTTGAATGTGTCATTGCAGAATCGACGATTGGCGGTGTGGCAGAAGCTGCTGCATGCGCAGATCAATTTGCACGTGAGAATGTTGGGGTATCGATAACTGTAACGCCATGCTGGTGTTATGGTACGGAAACGATGGATATGAATGCTTCCATCCCGAACGCGGTATGGGGCTTTAACGGAACCGAACGCCCAGGCGCTGTTTATCTGGCAGCCGTACTCGCGGGTTATGCCCAGAAAGGGATTCCGGCGTTTGGTATATATGGTGAAGAAGTACAGGAATCAACAGATACTACTATTCCTGATGATGTAAGAGGAAAGCTGTTGTCGTTTGCGAAAGCTGGTCTTGCTGTAGCCTATATGCGAGGCAAATCCTATCTATCAATGGGCTCGGTGTCCATGGGTATTGCGGGCTCAATTGTAAGCGATTCCTTTTTCCAGGAATACCTCGGCATGCGGACGGAATATATCGATATGTCCGAATTCGTCCGCCGCTTCGAAGAGCAGATTTATGATCCTGCCGAATTTGAGAAAGCGATGTCTTGGGTGAAAGAGAACTGCGTGGAAGGACCGGACAATAACCCGGCAGCGATTCAAACCTCCCGCGAGAAGAAGGATCAGGATTGGGAAACTGTTGTGAAAATGACAATCATCGCACGTGACTTGATGATCGGCAACCCTCGTCTTGCGGAGCTTGGCTTTGGCGAAGAAGCAATGGGCCATAACGCGGTTGTGTCCGGCTTCCAAGGGCAGCGGCAATGGACGGATCATTTCCCGAACGGCGATTTCATGGAAGCGATCTTGAACTCATCCTTTGACTGGAACGGAATACGTCCTCCATTTATCGTAGCTACGGAAAATGACAGCCTGAATGGTGTCGTGATGCTGTTTGGTTATCTGCTGACGAATACTCCGCAAATTTTCGCCGATGTGCGGACTTACTGGAGCCCGGCTTCGGTGGAGCGCGTAACAGGGCATAAGCTTGAAGGTCACGCAGCTAATGGCATTTTGCACTTGTTGAACTCGGGCTCAGCAACACTTGATGGCACAGGTGAGCAGCAGCTTGACGGCAAGCCTGCGATGAAGCCGTTCTGGGATATTACTGAGCAGGAAGCAGCGGATTGCCTTGCAGCAACCTCTTGGCGGCCAGCCGGCGTTGAATATTTCCGTGGAGGCGGATTCTCCTCCGACTTCTTGTCCCGCGGAGGTATGCCAATGACAATGTCTCGGATCAACTTCGTTAAGGGAGTTGGACCGGTTCTTCAAATCGCCGAAGGCTATTCAGTTGAATTGCCTAGCGACGTTCATGCTAAGCTCGACAACCGGACGGACCCAACCTGGCCAACGACTTGGTTTGCTCCGATTCTGACGGGCAAAGGTGCTTTTACCACGGTTTATGATGTGATGGATAACTGGGGAGCAAATCATGGCTCGATCAGCTTTGGTCATATTGGCGCCGAGTTGATTACGCTCGCTTCGATGCTGCGTATTCCGGTCAATATGCACAATGTGTCGGAAGAAGCTATTTTCCGTCCACGGGCATGGGGATTGTTCGGAACTAACGACAAAGAGGCTGCTGATTATCGTGCTTGCTCGAACTTTGGACCATTGTACAAATAAAAACTTGGGAATTCTGAAATTCTTTTAGGGGATGAGAGCATTGGAGATTCGGCAGGAGCTTTGCAAATATGCAAGAAAGACTGTAGCTAATAAACTGGTCGTTGGACCCGGCGGCAATATTAGTGCGAAGCATGAAGGGAAGATGTATCTTTCGCCAAGCGGCTTTGCCCTTGATGAGATCGAACCTGAGCAATGGGTAGCTGTTGATATTGAGACGGGGGCGGTGGAGGATAACGGACTTCGTCCTTCCTCTGAGGTGCTGATGCATCTCTATGCTTATCGTGCGAACCCGTCGATTGGCGCTATCGTGCATACGCATCCGCCGTATTGCATCGCTTTTACATTAGTGGAAGAGAATCTTCCGATTATGTTCCCTGACCAAGCGGCACTTGTTGGCAAGACAATCTATATTCCATATGTACTGCCAACAACGGAAAAGCTGGCGGAGGCACTTGCTCCTAAGGTGAATGAGGCAAGCAGCATTCTGCTTGGCAATCATGGGCTTGTTACAACGGGACGTAATTTGCGTGAAGCTTATTACCGGACAGAGGTTGTTGAGGAGAGCGCGAAGATTTTCCTTATTGCAAGCCAAGTGAAAGAGCCTAAGGTGCTGACGAAGGAAGAGTTTGAGGAGATTGCTTCACTCGAAAGTGAAGCTTACCGGATTAAGCTGCTTCAGAAGCAGCAATAACAATGGGACGGCGGCTGCCGCTGCAAGAGGAGTGTAACGTATGGTACAAACAACCGTATTGGCGTTTGATCTAGGAGCGAGCAGCGGCAGAGCGCTGATTGGCAGGCTGATGCAGACGGAAGGCGGAGAGCGTAAGCTTGAAGTAGAGGAGATTCACCGTTTTCCGAATGTCGCGGTTCAGGTTGGACGACATCTGCACTGGGATATACTGAGGCTGCTCCAGGAGATGAAGCATGCACTGCGTAAGGCATTCCAGGCTGGCTATCAGCCCATCACTTTTGGCGTGGACACTTGGGGAGTGGACTTCGGCCTGCTGGATGCCAATGGGGAACTGCTTGGGAACCCCTATCATTATCGGGATCCTCAGACAGAAGGACTGATTGAAGAAGTCTCTGGTAGGTTTGGCAAAGAGGAACTTTTTCGTCAGGGTGGACTGCAGTTTATGCCTTTCAACACCGTCTATCAGCTGTATGCGATGAAGAAGGCAGCTTCGCCTAAGCTGGAGGCTGCAAAGACTTTGCTGCTGACACCGGATTTACTCGTTTATTTATTGACGGGACAACGTGTTTGCGAATTTTCGATGGCGACAACAACACAGCTTCTACATCCAGAAAGTCGGCAATGGAATTCCGATTTGATGAAGCAGCTAGGGATTCCGGGTGAGATGTTCCTTAACCCCATCTATCCGGGTACCCGTATTGGTCCGTTGTCAGAGGAAGTGTGTGAGGAGCTGGGTATACCATCTGTGGAGGCAGTTGCCGTTGCTACGCATGATACGGAATCTGCGGTGGCGGCCATTCCGGCGAAGGCAGAGCCGTTTGCTTACCTCGTATGCGGCACATGGTCGCTGGTGGGAACGGAGCTCGATCAGCCACTGCTGTCTGAAGAAGCGATGGCCCTTGAGTTCTCAAATGAGGGCGGTGTAGGCGGCAAATATCAGCTGCTCAAAAACATTATGGGCTTGTGGATTCTGCAAGAATGTAAGCGCGAATGGGATGAGCAGGGGAACGTCTATTCATTTGCAGAATTAGCTGTGATGGCTGAGCAAGAGGAAGCTTTTCGGAGTTTAATTAATCCAGATGACTTGCGTTTCTTCGGACCGTCCAATATGACGGAGAAGGTAAGAGGATACTGCCGTGAGACAGGCCAGCCTGTTCCAATGACTGAGTCGGCAGTGGCACGTTGTATTATGGACAGCCTTGCCCTCAAGTATCGAAATGCGCTGGAGCAGATCGAAAAGCTGACGGGAGAGCGCTATAGCGGGATGCATATGGTTGGCGGCGGCATTCAGAACCAGCTGCTATGCCGCTTGACAGCTAATGCGATCGGCCGTCCTGTATGGGCAGGACCGGTAGAAGCTAGCGCGATCGGCAATATGCTGGCGCAATTTATGGCACTGGGAGAATGTGCAGATTTGGAAGAAGCAAGACAGCTATCTGCTGCTTCTTTCCCGGTGGAGGTATACGAACCGTCGGAGCTAGAAGTATGGAATGAGACCTATGAACGATTCAAGCAGCTGCTGTAGGCTGCATACATGGGAGGCCCGGAGCAATGCTGAATGGTATTCCGAAAATCATTTCACCTGAGCTGCTGAAAGTGCTGATGGAGATGGGGCATAGCGATGAGCTTGTGCTTGCTGACGGGAACTTCCCAGCGGCAAGCCATGCGCAGCGTCTCGTCCGCTGCGACGGGCATAGTGTGCCGGAGTTGCTCGACGCAATTCTTCAGCTGTTCCCGCTTGATCAATACGTGGAGAAGCCGGCAGCGCTCATGCAGGTGGTACCCGGAGATCCGGCAGAAACGCCGATCTGGGAACAATACAGATCCATTATTGTGCAGCGCAGCGGGCTTGAAGAGCCGTTCGAGGAAGTGGAGCGATTCGCTTTCTACGAGCGTGCGAAGAAAGCCTACGCGATCGTCGCGACAGGAGAAAGCGCGATCTACGCGAACTTGATTCTGAAAAAAGGCGTCATTAAATAGCTATCTGCAGCTAAAGCTGTCCAAATGGACAGCTTTTTTTATGGTGTCGATGATTATGCTCGGACCCAAATAAGTCGCAAAAACCGTACTGCAGCAGTTAAAGGGCAGACGAGAGGGGGGCATAGACATAAAACAGGCAGTGCCGAAATTCGGCACTGCCTGTTTTAATTATTAAGTCGTCTTAAACGTATACGATTTGCGTGATGCGACGCGGTTCTTTGAATCAAACACAACGATCTCGATTTTATGGCTGCCGGCTTTTAATTTATCAGGCTGAATCGAGAAGGTATATGGATACTGCTGGCGTGTCAGAACGACAGCGCCGTCGAGCTTAATGACCACTTTACTGATGTAAGGGTCATAAGTTTTTACCCACACGATTCCGGTAGCTGGTTTGCCGATATTACCTTGGTTCGCAAACTTGGTTACACTCTTCGTGTAACTGCTGGTTCCTGAGACAACCTTGGACAAGTAATAGGAGTCATTTATCATCTTGCTGTAGGAGCTTAGCAATGCTGGGCTCTCCGTCAAGCTGAAGTTGTTAAGGCTTCGTTCAGCACTATAGGAATCTGTCAGTGTGTTCAAGCTGAACCAGTTGATTGATTTTACCCGAGGGTATTTCAGCTTAGCACCGTGGTAGAGCATGTTCATCTTCGTAATTGCAAAATTAACCGTAGACGTATTGCCTGCTTTGCTGAAATGGGTAGCACCGAATTCGCTGACCATAATTGGCTTCCGTGAAGCGTACAGCTTGTATACATAATCGATGGAATCGAGCGGATTCACCTGATCTGCCGGCTCTTTGACGTTGCCATTAAAGTATTTCACACTATAGATACTGAGGCCGACCCAATCAACCCAGTCATCCCCTGGATAGTAGGAGGCGATTTTCTGCTTTGGATTGGCAGCAGGTGACCAGACCATCGCTACGTTCGGAGCTTCTTCTTTCATCACTTTTGATACAAGACGGAATTTCTCAATGTACAGCGAAGGGTTACCGTACCACTTCACCCAGCTGCCGTTCATCTCGGAGGCGAATCGCAGAAAGATTGGAACGCCGGCAGCTTTTGCATCCTTTGCGAATTTGCGTAAGTATACATCATCTTTAACTGCGCTTAGACCGTTATCCGGCTGCAGGGCAAGCTGAATGGCTCCGCCTGCTTTCTTGACAGTCTCTGCCCAATGATAAGGAAAGGCACTGCCGTACTTATGGTAGTTGAAATATACAGCATGCTGCTTGCCTGCAAGCGTATTGAAGGCATTAAACTTGCCATCCTTCTTATCCTCAACACCGCTGTCCTTCTCCACATAAGCACCAATGTACATACCAGACGCTGGCTCAAATTTCGCCAGATTAGAATTCGTTGCAATCGAAGCGCCAGCCTTCTCTAAATAAAGCTCAATGTTGGTATTTAGCGCATCCGCCTTGGCAAGTACCGCATAATACGTATTCAGATCACCAGACTTCCCGCCAAGAGCCTTATGAATTTTGGCTTCCCGGTAATACGTATCGGCAGCTTTCTGGAACTGGTTGTCCTTGGTGTAGCATTCAGCAAGCTTCCGCAAGTAGCCAGCCTGCTCCGATTGGGCGACCGCCAGTTCAAATTCCTTAATGGCCAGCTTGATTTTGCCTTGATTCATGTAGGCAACACCATTCGTATAATGCTTCCAGTGATGGACCGTATCAGCTGCATGAGCGGTTTTGATTGGAGTAAAAGGTTGTGCTGCCAATGTAAGGATTAGTGCAAAAGCGAGAAGATAACGAAGCCCTCGCCAGCCTTGCTTGTGTGTGATTACCATGTTGTGATGCCCTCCTTATCTAGCATGTCTATTACTTTCTAAGTTATCGGTTATCCGTTTGTCAGGATGAATACCAAGCTGATTTAATGCATGTAATACAGCACCACCTACTGGGGCAAAACGAGGCTGTATGATTTCAAAGCTTTTATTTCGGCCACTCCTCAAACGCAGCTCCATCCCTTCTTGGAAATAGGCACTGTTCAGGACACTTCCGATCAGAGCGACATCAACGTTATCACTAGAGAAGGCAGATGCAAGCAGTTCAATGCCGACTTTAATCTGATCCATCGCATGATCGCATACTTTGCAAGCCAGGTGGCTTCCTTCAGAAGCAGCGTCTGTAATGACTGGAGCCAGTTCCCCAAATACTCGATCACGTTCTCGTCTGTCCTCGGCAAATCCTACTTGAGCTATTTTGTAGAAGGAATCAAGAGAATCAACACCCCAGTGCTGCAGGATCACGTTGACCATACCTGAATCCGACTCATCTGTTTGCCCTGCTAATACTTCATACACACAATCATAAGCAATGAATCTTGCGGCGCTGGCGGCGTAATGGTAGAAATCATAATTTCGGATAAAATGACGCTCTTCAGTAATCCCGGCTACAGTTGATCCAGTTCCAGATATGGCAATAATGCCAGGCTTCGTCATATGCGCGCCGTAATGAGCGGCTATTGCATCATTAAAATGCCATTTGGGGCAAGTGAGACCTTCCACATCTGTTAACGATTCAACCCATTCCAGATCAGAGGGAGAGTCATACCCGGCTATACCGGCTGCTAGACCATGTACTTGTCCAAGCTGTCGGTCTGCCAGTTGAACTGCTTGGATAATACCTTCATTCACATGGCGCTTTGCTTCCAAATCTTTATGAATTGAAGCGGGGCCAGCATTCACGTAAGAGAGTACTTGTCCTTCCAGATCGCTGACCAAGATGCGGGTTGATGTCCCGCCCCCGTCGATTCCAATTACAATTCCATCATTGTTGTTCATCGAAGCTGCCTCATCTCTTCCAAGGATTGGCTTCATTATACAGGAGCAACCTTTTTATGGGAATGGCGTCTAAAAGAGGTAAGTTGAATATAGGGGGCTTTGGAGAATGAAGCTTGCCGCTCTGACAATCGCATTAGTAACAGCGCTTACTTTAATTACGGGCTGCAGTATAGAAACGAATAACGAAGAAAAACTGCCGATTTATATGGTGAAAAAAGAAGATGGCTTCTCGTTTAAGCTTTATATCCCGGAAGGAGTAAATGGTCTCGTCGTACAGTCGCTTCCAGCACCTCATGACGGTAATACTGTCGCACATCTTGTCCGCCGAATTACAGATGAACCTGGTGGCAAACGATTTCAGCTTGATGTCGTAATCGTTCAGCCAGACAAACAACGTTACAAAAATTATCCGGTTGCAGACGTCATAGTAAAGGATGATTATTCGGTTGATTCTATTGCCAGAGCCTACGGGTTTAAGTCACAAGATAAGCTTGTTCTTGTCCGGCCGAAGGAGCGGGCCGATCACAAAGAAAGCGTTCAGTACGATGTTATCTCGCTTAATGTCCATACAGGGAAAATAAAGACGATTGCGGCTGATGCCGTGCCGGATGTCTCCCCGTCCTTTTTTGCGAAGGGCTGGATGAATCAGACGGGTCAGCTATATTTGAACAGCTATTCTGATGGTCGCCTGTGGTCCGTAGATACCGGAAATGGTGAGGTCAGATCAATCGAGGGTGAATTTAATCATGAATGGCCGTTGTATCTTCTTACACCTTCTCCGAATGGAGAGCTGTTCTGGCATGAGGAAAAAGACCACCATTTCTCGATGTATGGTCAGGATGGAAAACTGCTGAAAGAGATTCCCCACACGCTTGGCTATCATTCTTATCCGGCTTTCGAATGGAGCCCGGACAGCCGATATTCAGCATTAGCTTTTACATTGAGTGATAACCCGGACAATATATTAGGTGGAGAAGATGCTTATATTATCGCTCCTGAAATGGTTGCGATATATAATCAGAATGGGGATTTTAGATGGGAAGTACAGGCAAAACCCAAAGAAGGATTAACGAATGTGGACTGGAACGGCTGGCTCTCTGAAGATGGAGAAGGGGTTATATCCTGGTATCGACTGGATCATACAGTAGAGGGAGCGGTTCCCCGCAAGACTGATCTTCAATATGCTTTGGCAGATGTGGCAGCTGGCACGCTGAAGGATCTGCATCCCGCAAAACGTGTGGAGGATTTGAAATCACCGGTACCGGTTGTGAATCGTACTGCTCAGCTCCTGCTCATAGACCGAGAAGCGGGATTGTATTGGTCACCTGCAGCTGAACAAGTGAATACATCCATAAATCTCCTGTCCAAACCTGGAAATCCGAAATTGATATGGGCGACTCGCGATTATACTCTTGGAGAGACAATAATCACTCGTTATAATCCAGCGGATCATTCCACTGCAACGACTGTGTTCAAAGAGCTGCTAGGAGAAGAGCTTCAGTTAATTAACGATACAATGGTAGCTGATAACCTTAATTACAGATGGATTCATTAGTCAAAACGGCTAATAGCCTGCCCTCGTTATCCACGATGGCAGGCTATCTTTATGGTAAAGCTGTAAAGGCACTGCATCAGCTTCCGCTGATCACACGTGCTTGTTGTTGTTTGCATATGATTTTGCGTAAGCTGTCCCCGGATAAAAAGTAAACCCGCTCAAGGTCAGCGATTGACCGTCCCTTGCAATATTCCGCATAGATCTCATCATTACGATCATTGATCCGCGCTTTCGTGCCGCTAAGCTGTCCCCAGCCTGCACGCTCATCGCTTTGTTTCGGAATGTAAAGCAATTCGCCATCAATATATTGCTGTATTTGCCTAAGCAGAGTGGGGGGAAGCACATCTTTCCCGTTTTTGTAACGCCCCATCGAGGCCCTCCTTCGATATATGGTTCCATTGGCATTCGTTGGCTTGTTTTGCGTTAAACATGGCTAACCCTCCTCCTTTCATATTTTAGCTTGCATGGATTTGAAATGTAATGGAGGGGGAACCGGCTAAGGCTCCCCCTATATGGGACATTCGCTTTAAGCGAATGCCACCTCCTGGATCTGAATCATTGCATTCAGCCTCCTTTCCCGTCAATTCGTCGGCCCGACATCTATATTAACGCATATAAGGAAGGCATCCTGCAAGGACGAAAACGGTTAAATTTGTATTTTCTCACTCAAACAATAACCGCAATGGGTCCGGAACCGGACAACTCTTACGGGTTACGGTATCCATAGCAACGCTCGTAATCAGTGCATCTGTGCACAACTCATCGGCAGCATTGACGATGTACTGCTCCAGAACAAAGCTGGTCCGGCCGACGGATTTGGGGCGGGTGATGACCGTAAGCTGATCTCCTTGCCGGCATTCCTTGCGGTAGTTAATATTAATATTGACCGTGACCGTCTGCATACCAAGTTTTTTTAAGGTGTCATAGTGGAGGTTGGCTGTTTCATACCATTCCTCGCGGCCCCATTCCAGATATTCTAAATATTTAGCGTTATTCACATGTCCGTTCACATCGATCTCAGTAGGGCGGACGATTAGGGATAGTGTCGTTTCCATAACTCTCTCCTTATCGGATTCGGATATACACTATTATAACGCTGCGAAAAATCAGGAACAAATCGCTTCGTTTTTCAGACCAACCGTTTCTAATGCAATCGCCAATATCGAGATCATTTGCTCCACATCATCAGCTGACACAATAAGTGGGGGCATTAACCGAATCGCAGATTGGTTAGGGGCATTGACGAGAAGCCCTTTCTTAAAGCATTCAGCAGCCAGCATGGGAGCTGAGCCCTCCGGTACATCAAATGCCAAGAGCAGCCCTTTGCCACGAACTTGGCTGATAGGGTATTCCGTAGACAGGGCAGTGAGCTTCTCTTTAATCAAATCGCCTTGCAGAGCAGCATTGTCTGCCAGCCCAAGCCGTATAATCTCGCTTACGACCGCATGACCTGCCGCCATACCCAGTGGTGCAGCACTGTAAGTGCCGCCTTGATCACCTGGCTCGAATAGATCAAATTCAGCAGTTGTCAGCATAGCAGACAGAGGGAAGCCGCTGCCGATCCCTTTTGCTAAGGTCATTACATCCGGCATTATGCCGTAATGCTCATAAGCGAACAGCTTGCCTGTTCTTCCAAGCCCGGTCTGAACTTCATCGAAGATCAACATAATATTGTAAATGTCGCATGCTTTACGCAGTGCCTGCAGATAAGGTCCGTCGACGGCATGAACGCCGCCTTCTCCCTGGACGAGCTCCAGCATAATTGCACAGGTACGGTCACTAATAGCTGCAAAACAGGCATCAAAATCATTTATTGGTACATGGATGAAGCCGGGAACTTTTGGCTCGAATAAAGGTTTAAATGCCTCTTTGCCCGTGGCAGACATCATCGCTAATGATCTTCCGTGGAAGCTGTTGGTCAATGTAATAATTTCGTAGGCGCCATTCAAATGGAGAGCACCATGCTTACGGGCAAGTTTAATGGCGCTTTCGTTTGCTTCAGCACCGCTGCTTGCAAAGAATACTTTGTCAAAGCCCGAAACTTCCGTTAGGAGGTCCGCAAATTCAACCATAGGCTTGTTGTAGAAACCAGGGCTCGCATGAACTAACTGTCCGCTTTGATAAGTCAAAGCCTCCTGCAGGGCAGCAGGGGAATGTCCTAGACTCGTCACCGCCCAGCCCCCGATAAAATCCAAGTAGCACTTATCGTCAGTATCCCATAAATACATACCTTCCCCGCGCGTCATGACTACTTCAGGACGGTTAGCTGTATAAAGCAGCGATTGCTTGGCAGATGCGAGCAAGCTGTCGGTCGTTTTGTTCATGGTTTGCATGTTGTGATCGAACCTCCATATCCAATATGATGTGAATTAATATACAACATAGTGAATAATAATACAACAATCATCCAAGCTTTTTAAGAAAAGAAAATTTTTCTAATATGCAGACATAAAAAACGGCCATCCTGCATAAGCAGCATAGCCGTTCGATTATCCAATAATTATTTTTCCTTCGGGATGTCGGTACAGCTCTTTCGAGTGAGTTGGAACAAGTGTATACGCCAGAGTAAGCGGCCCCATCCGTCCGATGAACATGACGATAATAATTAATATTTTTCCGATATCGGTCAAATGAGGGGTAAGCCCCATCGATAAGCCTGTTGTTCCGAATGCAGAAGTCACCTCGAACATGACGGTTAAGAAATCGGTCTCTTCCGTGGCTGTTAGGATCATCGTGAATAACACGATAGTAGCGACGGAGACGGCAGTAATTGTTAAAGCTTTATGGACCCGGTCCTTCGCTAATCTTCTCTTGAAGAAGACGACATCCTCTTTACCGCGCATCATGGCGATTACAGCTCCGATCAGAATGGCAAAGGTCGTTACTTTAATACCGCCGCCTGCCGATCCAGGAGAAGCACCGATAAACATCAGAATAATAAGCAGAAATTGACTCGCATTACGCATGGCTGCAATATCGAGTGTATTTGCGCCGCCAGAGCGGGGCGAGATGGATTGGAACAGCGAGCTGAACAGCTTGCCAGTAAAGCTGAGCGGCTGCAGCGTATTCGTAAATTCGAATATAAACAGTAGTACAGCCCCGCCCAGGAACAAAATACCGGATGTAGTCAGCACAACTTTGGAGTGAAGCGAGAACTTGCGTATTTTCGGATAATCAACCACTTCGCCAAGCACGATAAAACCGATACCACCAAGAAAAATAAGGATCATAAGCACGGCATTGATGATTGGATCATCGACATGACTGGTAAAACTATTAAAGGGACCATGAATGGGACCCATAATATCAAGGCCAGCATTCGTAAACATCGACACACTATGAAAGACGCCGTAATAGAGCGCCTTATCAACTGGCATGATTGCTGACCACCTTGCTGTGAGAATCAGTGCCCCAACAGCTTCAATGGTAAATGCATAAATAAGGACGCGGCGGATAAAACGGACGATTCCTTCAAGCGAAGTATGGCTCATCGATTCTTGAAGCCAGAGCCGCTCTCTTAGTGAGATCCGCTTGCGGAAAGCTAGGGCAAACAACGTCGCCATCGTCATGAAGCCAAGACCGCCAACCTGCATCAGCATCAAGACGACGATTTCACCAAAGGTGGAGTAATGAGTTCCCGTATCCACAACAACAAGCCCGGTTACACATGCAGCCGATGTTGCTGTGAAGAAAGCGTCAATAAATGGCGTATGTATTTGGTCTGCCGAGGCAGAAGGCAATGACAGCAAGATGGAACCAATCAAGATAATGATAAGAAAGCCTGCTGTTAAGAGCTGAGGCGGGGTTATTTTCGTTAAGTAGGATTTCTTCAAGCGTGTATCACCTTTCATGAAAGCTTCGTCAAATTCTAAGTTCTTAGGTTTATCTGGTATAATTAGTATAAAGGCAAATGGTACAGGAGGACAGAGTTACATGAAATCAAGATATATTGCGAGTCTATCGCTAGCCATTATGTTTATTGGATTTATTGTGACCAGATGGTGGCTGCCGGAGAATGATTGGACCATGCTGCTGGAAAGTGGATTTGAAGCGGGGCTGGTCGGAGGTATTGCTGACTGGTTTGCGGTAACCGCTTTGTTCCGACATCCGTTTGGTATTCCCATTCCACACACGTCATTGCTGCTTAAGAACAGGGACAAAATCGTTAATTCACTCATTTCCGCAATGGAAACCGAGCTTCTAAACAAGGAAAGCATCAGCAGGAAGCTTAAAGAATTAAAGCTGTTTAAAGGAATTGCGTCCGCGATTGTAGGTTTGCTGAGCAGGCGCAGCGTACGGGTCGGGGTACTTCGTTTTGCCCAATCCTCTATTGAACAGGTTCCACTCGAGAAGCTTAGCGTTAAGATCCAAGAACTTGCCGTTGACTATGTCCGCAAGCAGGATATCGTGCCGATCGTAGATAAGCTGACGGACAAATTCGCTTACGACGGCTGGGATGAGAAAGCTCTAGATTTTGTATTAGAGCAGGGCAAGGAATGGGTCAAGAAGCGGGAAACCGAGCAATTCTTCGGCAGACTGGCGCACAGCAAGATGGAGGAAATGCAGGTTGGCGGTTTTATGGGCTTTGCCGTTCAGGCATTTGTTGGCTTTATGAGTCCGGAAAAGCTTGGTCCAATCATCCAGGGAATGCTGTTATCCAGTATTAAGGAGCTGAGCATTCCGGGGAACCCGAACAGGCAGAAGCTGCTTGACGAGGTGAAAAGGCATGCATTAGCGTTGTCGGCAAATGAAGAATTGATGGCTCAGTTGAAAAATTGGCTGCAAACCAGCACGGAAAGTGTCCAGCTAGAGCGGTTTATTCATCTTCGTCTTGAAGAGCTGCGTCAACTGCTGCTGGATAAGCTGGAAGATGAGTGCCTGAATGGCGGACGTGTGCTTGTTAGAGGCTTCCGCTTCTTAACAGAAGCAGCGAAAGGCAAGGAAGAGCTGCTTGACCGCTGGGAGCAGTCTATTCTGTCCTTTATGGTCAACTGGATTGAGAAGAATCATTACCGGATCGGACTGCTTGTCCGTGATAATTTGAACAAGATGGACGATCAGGCACTGGTCAGCATGCTTGAGCAGAAGATTGGTAACGATCTGCAATGGATTCGTGTGAATGGTGCGGTGTGCGGCTTTATTGTAGGCGTTATCCTTTACTTTTTCTAACTAGGAGAGTGCAGGAGGAATTACAGGTGTCCTTATTGCAGTTAAACAAGGTGTCCAAATATAAATTTGATGAAGAAAAGGAATGGCTGTTCAGGGATATAACGGCAGATATTAGCCCCGAAGACCACATTGTTCTAATCGGGGGTTCTGGTCAAGGGAAAAGCACGCTGCTGCGCATAATCGCACGGCTTGAGAGGTTGGATGACGGCGGGATTTGCCTGGAGGGCAAAGCAAGTAAGGAATGGAAGCCGCAAAGCTGGCGCAAGAAGGTGAGTTACGTTGCGCAGAAGCCTGTTATGCTGACGGGCAGCATCAAGAATAATTTGCGTACGGTCAGCCTATTGCATGATCGGCCTTTTGAAGAAGAGCTTGCCCGGCGCTATATGGAGGCTGTAGGGCTCGGGCAGCTCGATTGGGGCAAGAATGCCGTTGATCTTTCCGGCGGCGAGCAGCAGAGATTGGCGCTTATCCGTTCTCTTATGTTAAATCCGGATATTCTTCTGCTTGATGAGATAACATCCTCGCTTGATCCAGGAAGCAAGCATGCGGTGGAGCAGCTGCTGCTGGAATGGGTGTCAGAAGCAAGCTCGCCTAAAGCTTATTTATGGATTACGCATGATGTGGAGCAGGCTCGCGCAATCAGCAACCAAGTTTGGTTTATGGCGGAAGGATGTTTGCTTGAGAAGGGGGAAACAACAGCTTTCTTCGAACATCCGAACACCAAGCAGGCTAAACAGTTCATGAGTGGTCTGCAGACAGAAGTGGTGAAGCATCCATGAGCAATATGGCGCTCATCTGTACGTTATGTTTTGTTGCGGTTGCGGCATTCATCTCCATGAAGCAGAAGCTAGGACTTGAAAAGGAAATCTTAATCGGAACATTGCGTTCAGCAGTCCAATTGCTGTTTATCGGCTATGTCCTCCACTTTGTATTTGGAACGAGTAATCCGTTCTTTATTCTAATCATCATTACAGGAATGATCTTGGTTGCAGCTTGGAATGCCGGGGCAAAAGCAAAGCATATAAGCGGAATTCGGCTGCGAATTGCAATTACGCTTGCTTGTACGGAAGGCGTTACAATGGGCATCTTGCTGGGGCTTGGCATTATTGCACCAACGCCTCAATATATCATTCCGGTAAGCGGCATTATTATCGGCAGCTCTATGATTGTATGCGGGTTATTGTTAAATCGAATGAAGCGGGAGATGGAGACAGCGAGGGGCGAGATCGAGATGCTTCTTGCACTTGGGGCAACAGAAAAGCAGGCGATTCACAGCTCTTTGCGACGTTCTGTCAGAGCCAGTATGATTCCGACCATTGACGGGATGAAGACGGTTGGGCTGGTGCAGCTGCCAGGCATGATGACAGGGATGATTGTGGCGGGTGCAGATCCGATAGAGGCTGTTCGATATCAGATTCTGATTATGTTTGTTCTAGCGTCTTCAGCGGCGATGACAGCGATGATACTTAGTTTAATCAGCTATAAGCTTTGGTTTACGAAAGATGCCAGACTACTGCCTGTACTTCCAGCAGATTAGGGTACTCGCATCCTTTGCAGCAATGATTGAAATGAAGATAAAACCTTCGGGTTTGGTCAAGAAGGATGCGAATACCTATTACTTAATGAGTGGGTACAGCCAGGTAATCCAAAAAGCCAAACAAATCAGTGTAAATATGACAGTAGGCGGGATAACGACTAATGTCACCTTTATATAATCTTTCCAGCTTAATTTCACTTTATATTGCTTTAGAATGTGCAGCCATAAGAGTGATGCAAGTGTCCCGATCGGAAGAAGCAGTGATCCGATATCACTCCCAATGACGCTGGCCAGATAAGCGATTTTCAGCGTAAGAGGGTCCAGATCCATGTGGGTCAGAGTCATGGTGCCAACCATAAGTGCAGGGTGGTTATTAAAGAAAGTAGATAGCAGGGAAATAAGTCCGCCCATCAATAAACTTGCATTCAACAGATCCCCTGAAACAAGTGGTTGGAAGACATGGATAAGCATGTTGGTTAATCCTATATTATTTAAGCCATAAATAATAACGTACATGCCAAAAGCGAAGATAAGAATATGCCATGGGATTTTGGTGAGAACATCCTTAGGCGGCATCTTCAGATAAATCCAGCGCCAGCTAAGCAAGAGTAAAGAACCGGCAACCGCAATCCATTCGATTGGGAGGTGGAAATAGGAGCCGGCAAATAAGCTTAATCGAACGAAAAAAACAAATAATAAGACATATCCCATAAAGCGATTGCTGAATTTGCGGCTGGAACGATCATCGATAGAGTGGCGAAGAGGATGACTGGCTATTGGATGCTGAGGGATGGAGACTGATAGTGGGATTTTCTTTGGCAATTGCCGGTAAAAGTAAATAAACATCAGAGTAACGAGGAACAGCAGGCCAAGTGTTGCAGGTACAAACATCATTAAGGTCTGCATGTACAGGTCCATATGAACAATTTTGAGTGCGATTAGGTTAACGATATTGCTTACCCCTATTGGTGCGCTTGAAGCAGTGGCGACTAATGCTCCGGACAATAAGTAGGGAATCTTCTGGCGGGTTTTCAGCCCTAAATGCTGCAGCATAATAAGCAAAATCGGGGTAGTAATGAGGATGCTTCCATCATTATTGAAGAATAAGGTCATTAGAAAACATAGGAGATTGACATACCAGAACAAACGGATCCCCGAGCCACGTGCCCGTATAGCTAGTCCTTCGGCAGCCCAAACAAAAAAGCCAAAGCTTTCTAATACAATGGCCATTACAATCGTTGCCATAATCGTTATAGCTGCACCGCTTACCGTTGTGGTTATTTGCAAAACATCTTGCATCGATACCGCGCCGCTTAGAATAACAAGAATAGCGCCAAAGGTTGCAGGTATAGCCTCGTTTAATCCCCTTGGTCTCCAAAGAATAAGCAGTAAAGTAAAGACAAAGGAAATTAGTGTAATTGAAACCGCAGCAGATTGCATGTAAGAATCACCTCAATTCAGTCAGATTACTTATGCGGTTCCTGCCTCCTTCCATCCTTATTCTCTACTACAACTATCACTAGTAGATATAGATAGTATATTTATATGTGCCTTCTTAATAGAGCGTACTAGTCAGATGATTCTATTAATCTATAATTCCGCTAATCTTTGAAGCAAAAAGAAGCCTGCTCTTTCCACAGAGGAAAGAACAAGCTTCTAAAAAGGTTTATTAAGAAAGGGTTGCTGCCTGATCCTGATTAATCCACTCTTGAGACCACTTCTGAATTTCCCGCACAATAGGCTCCAAAGCTCGCCCTTTTTCTGTTAAGGAATATTCAATGCGGACAGGAATTTCCGGATAGACGACCCGGATTACGATTCCTTCGTTCTCCAGATCTTTAAAGCGCTCGGATAACAGCCTGCCACTGATTGGAAGAGCGGCTTGAACGGCGCAGAAACGCTGCGGCCCGGATAACAGTTGGTAAATAATTAAGCCGATCCAACGTTTTCCAATGAGATCCATCCCTTTCTGCAGACGCGGACAAAGGTTAGATTGCTCCATAAAGATCACCTCGATTGAATTCCATTTCATTATAGTCACTATGTTAAATGAATACAAGCAAACTTTTGTCAGGCTTGTAACTTGACGTCACTTGTTTATGAATTTATAATTAGTTACTAATAGTAACGAAGAATTCGATAATTTTTTCCATACTGGCGGATGTAGGCCAAAGGCATAAAGGACCAGCTGCCTGTTGCGCTTATGCTTAAATCTCAATATACTGGTATTCACTGCAAGTTTTTGGTCCATTATTCGTGGTTTATTATTCAGCTAAAAAAAGAAGGTGCGATAGATGACTAAACAACATATCTTATCGATATTAAAAAATAAAATTAAAACAATCGACAATGGAGACCATGCTATCCATGTCGTTGGTCCAATCAAGCTGCCGGTGGATCTGGACGGCGAGACGGTTACGTTCCAATGGTATAGCTGGATGCGTCGAGACAATCATACGAATGAATCAGTAGAAGAACTTATTACGGAACTTAACGCCGTACATTATGCGGAATTCCAGCAATCAAGCGTACTTGTCTATGGTGATTTCGAGCATGAGGAAGAAGCACTGATCCGTATGCACAGCATTTGTCATACCGGAGATATCTTCGGAAGTCAGCGATGCGACTGCGGGTTCCAGCTTAAGCAATCCATGAAGATGATCATTGCTAATGGAGCGGGTGCTTTATTCTACTTGGCGAACCATGAAGGACGTGGAATTGGTCTATTCAGCAAAGCAATGGCGTACTTGCTGCAAGAGGAAGGGCTCGATACAGTAGATGCTAACCTTGAGCTTGGTTTTGCTGAAGATGCTCGTGATTACAGCGAGGCGATCAGCGTCCTGAAGCTGCTGCGGAAAGCCCCGGTGTCCATCATTACGAATAATCCTCGTAAAGTGGAAGCGCTGCGTGATGCGGGTATGAATATTTTATCGCGAGTGCCGCTATGGGGAGAAGCTTCAGTTCATAATGAGAAATATTTATCAACAAAAGTTGTCCGTTCCGGTCATTTCGAACGGAAATTAGCCTTGAAATAAGCAACAGGCCGAGTGATCGGCCTGTTTTTTTTGCTGCCGGACCGAAACCAAACCATATATCCAGTCGTCTAATGGATATGCTCAATCTGGCATACACTATATGGAACGGAAGGTTGGGTGTGTATGAATGGTCAATTAAAACAGTCATTATATATATTGCTGTCTATGTGGATTGCCATTGGACTCATGGGATGCAGTAAAGGAAAGTCCGATGAACCAATTGCAAATAAAGAATTAAGGTCTGAGCAGCCGGGTGCTGATGAAGCGGTAGAGAAAAGTGCAGATCAGGATGCGCTTATTCAAAAATTTAATACCGTGGTCAGCAGTGCCAAGGAAGCATCGGATATTGTTTCTTTCCTGAATGAGAATATGAATAAAGCAGGGCAGAATAATGCTGATCAAATGGTGAGGGAGCTCTATACGTTTTATAGCAAGGATCTGGAGCGGTCGCAGCAGGCTTTTTTTGCCGATGATGTGCAAAAGGTTCTAACCGAGATGGACTGGCCGATTACATCAGCGAATGCAGCATCCATACCGGATGATGCGATCAGACAGCTTGTTGTGACGAAGTTATCCGGCGGCTATAAGCTGGTATGGGTGGAAGGCTCTATTTATCCGATCGTGGATTACAGCAGTCAGCAAATATACAGCACGTATTTGTCCAAGCCTTTAAACAGCTATATTGCTCTGAAAGCGGCTGAATCGAGCGAACCTGCTGCAATGGATGCCGGACTTGTCGTTTCTTGGAATGAACTCTCCAATAGAGCCATTATGGCCGAAACCTTCCTGCGGGATTATCCTGAATCGCCGGAATATCAGGAAGTGGAAGACCTCTATTTGGACCGGTATTTAAGCATGTATTTGAAAGGACTTCCGAATACACCAATAGCCAACTCTGAAACCTTAAAGGTGGTACCAGAGGTTAAGGCCAGTTATGTGAAAATAACAAGCGAAAATCCGGATACGGTTACTGCAAAAATGGCTGATCGTTTGTTGTACATACTGGCTGCATCCAAAGACGTTGTTTTGATCCAGGGGCCCAGCGGGAAAAGGCTTCTGCCGGAGGTAGAGCAGTTCCAGAAAAACTATCGGACGGCAGCGAAAAGTCTGTTGTAATCCGGCCGTAACTCATCCAAAAAACGACAAAATTATTTTGCGTTCCGCATTCTTTTCAAGTATGATGGGATGTAACATACGAAAACTAGAAGGAGTAGAACATGAACACAAAAACTAGCCATTGTAAAATTGTCGATTGTACGATCCGTGACGGCGGACTTGTGAATAACTGGGATTTCAGCGTTGAATTCGTTCAGCATCTGTACAAAACATTGGACGAAGCTGGCGTAGATTATATGGAAATCGGCTACAAAAACTCACCAAAGCTGTTGAAAGGTGCAGACACAGCAGGCCCTTGGCGTTTCCTGGATGACAACTTCCTGAAAGAAGTTATCCCGAACAAAGGCAACACAAAGCTGTCCGCACTTGTAGATATCGGACGTGTAGACGAGAATGACATTTTGCCGCGCAGCGAAAGCTTGCTTGACCTGATTCGTGTAGCTTGCTACATCCAAGATGTGGACAAGGCTCTTGAGCTGGTTCAACTATTCCATGAACGCGGTTATGAAACAACGCTTAACATCATGGCGCTCTCTAATGTCATGGAGAACCAACTGATTGAAGCGTTCCAACTGATTAAAGAGAGCGTAGTTGATGTTGTATACATCGTTGACTCGTACGGCAGCTTGAAGCCTAACGATTACAGCTACCTGATTGAGAAATTCCAACATCATTTGCCAAACAAACGTCTTGGCATTCATACGCATAACAACATGCAGCTTGCCTTCGCTAATACGCTGCTTGCTGTTGAAAAAGGTGTGGAGTTGCTGGACGCTTCGGTATACGGCATGGGCCGCGCTGCAGGCAACTGCAACACGGAGCTGCTTGTAGCTAACCTGCAAAATGTAAAATACAATGTACGTCCGCTTCTCGACATGATCGAGAAATACATGATTCCACTTCGTGAGAAGGAAGAGTGGGGCTACATTATCCCTTACATGATCACAGGTATGCTTGATGAGCATCCTCGTTCGGCAATGGCGCTTCGCGATTCCGAAGACAAAGATAAATGTGTCGACTTCTACGATCGTTTGACGACTCCTGAGGTTGCTCACAGTAAGTAGTATTTTGGGCCGCCTTGGTTAAGGCGGCCATTTTATTTGCTGGAGCATGCTCATGGTGGAAGTGTATGCTCAGGACGGGACTGTATCTCCTTACAGCTGCTGTTGCCACTCTGAATATTGAATTAACTCGTGTAACGAGTATTCAGAGTGGCAAAGGCAGGCGCTGCGCTCTTCCAGGAGATACAGTCCCTCTCTTCGCACACAACCCAACCATCGACCACCCCCAACACAAAGGGGCTGCCTTAAAATAGGCAGCCCCTTTGTGTTGGGGACAGTTGGATTTGCCTGCGTGGCTCTGCCGCAGGCACCAGGGCGAAAGATCCGCCCTTCTACTTCAGCACATCTGCGCTGCAGGTTTGGAAATTGTCGAAAAGGGGCTTCTAACGAATCCTGGTATTCTTATTTGCTCGAAATAGTCACTTTGCGGATTCTAAGGAATCCTAGAAACGCTATTTAGACTTTTGACATCGTTTATTGCCGTCAGTCGGCCAAATAACGATACCAGGATTCGTTAGGATTTATTCGTTGCCCAATTCATCCAAATAAGACTTCTACGATTCGTTAGCTCTCTGACCAAGGTGGAAAAGGCGCTTGATGGGAGATAAAGTGGACGGTTATAGCAGGTGAAGAGCAAGGTTAGTTTGGTGGGAGACGATAAGGCTGTGGGAGCTGTGATGAGCATAGAATACTGGGAAATACTAGTGAATACTGGTGGATGATGAGACGGTAGGAGGAGAGGGATGAGAAAGAGAAAGGAACTGCCTGATATAGGCAGCTCCTTGGTGAGATAGGAGGGAGTCAAGGCTCCCTTTTACAGCTTTTTTTTCATGGTGACGTGGGGGATGCCCTCTTCCATGAAGATGTCGGAGACGGTGTGGTAGCCGAGTTTGGCGTAGAAGGCTTCAGCATGAGTCTGGCCGTTTAGTTTGGCTTCCTTTAGACCGGCTTCACGAGCTGCCGATTCGAGTGCCTCGACGATTGCGCGGCCAAGGCCGTATTTGCGATGGGATTCAAGTACGCAGATACGCTGCAGCTTGGCAGCGCCATCGACCTCTCTTAGGCGACCTGTAGCAACAGGTTCGCCATTGTAAAGGACAAGCACATGCTTGGCTGTTGCGTCGAATTCATCGTATTCGTTCTCAGCAGGGACGCCTTGTTCGTCAACGAACACTTTTTTACGGATATCAAAGGCTGCTTGCATATCTTTTTCATTGGTAATAACTCTCGAAGTAATGGTCATGATGTAGATTTCTCCTTCCATATGTACAAAAAAAGCATTAAGTTTCGCGAAGCTCTCCGTCGCCTCGAATGGCTGCAGCCTGATGAGGCTCATTCGGATGCAGGTAGGCGGTTCCGTTAAAGGTTCGTCCGTCCAGAGCTGTTGCGAAAAGCTCGATTCGAATATCCTCGCTTTGTCCAAACCACTCGAGCAGCTCGATATCCTTTACTCCATTAACATCCACATACCAAAGCCGGGAGCCATAGTCCGACACTAATACAAGCTCGGCTGTCTGAAACGGAAGCTCCTTCATTTGCTGTTGGTATACAATTTCAATGTCCTTTAATTGAATGGTTTCCATTATTGCAGCCCTCCATGAACGACATAGAACGGCGTGGAAAAAATGTATGCCGTGATGTCTGCTTTTGATTGTAATGTTCATTGCTGGTTAATGCAACAATCACCAGCCTTCCTTCGTCTTACTAATTAACAAAAAAAGGGGGTTGTGGAAAATGCTTAAACTACAAACAAAAAGCAAGCTCATGACCATGATGATTTTTACGCTTATTGCATTACTTGTTTTGGGTGGTTGTTCTTCGTCACGTAACATTAATGCAGCAAACAAAGGTGCGCCTGGTTCAAACAGCAGCGCATCAAATACATCAACGGATGACCGGGGACACACGGAAGAAAGCCGGGCAGAAGAACCTACTAAGGCAACAGAAGAAGTCCGCAGGCAGGGTTCGTCGGATGCTCCTATTCAAGCAGGACAGCTTACAGCAGGCGAGTGGGATGATCTTGCGGCCTGGGAGCGGTTCGATAATTTAATGAACAGCAGGGAGGGGAGCATCAGCTTAACCGATTGGCAGTTCAATAGCTTCAACCGGCTTGAGGTGATGGTTACTTCGGATGGCCGGGCCGTATCTGACGCCAAGGTGAAGCTGATCGGGCAGCAGAAAGACGTCGTATGGGAAGCGAGAACGAATGCTGACGGAAGGGCTTACCTCTTTGCTGGATTATTCCAGGATAATCAGCAGCAGAACGATCAAAGAACTCGTTATACCGTCGAGGTAATGGCTGACCAGCAAAAAAAGCGGATTCAGGATATTGATGTCCCTGGACAAGGTACGTTAAAGGTTGATCTGGACGATGAAATGTCCATCTCCGATCAAGCTGATGTTATGTTTGTCGTGGATACGACTGGCTCCATGCAGGATGAAATGGATTATTTGGAAGCAGAGCTGAAGGATGTGATCAGCCGGGTAGGCGATCAGCATGCGAACCAGCTGGATATACAGATGAGTACGAATTTTTACCGTGATGTTCATGATGACTATGTCGTAAAGGCGAATCCTTTTACAAAGGACATCGATAAGGCTGTTCAGCTTATTGCCCAGCAGAAAGCGCAGGGAGGCGGGGATTATCCCGAGGCTGTAGAGCAGGCTTTACGGAATGCTATCAGTGAGCATAAGTGGAGCGAGAACGCGCGGGCGAGGCTGCTATTCCTTGTGCTGGACGCTCCTCCGCATCAAGAGACTCAAATGATCCAAGAGATGCACAGCGTGATGGCTGAGGCAGCCAAGGAAGGTATTCGAATAATACCGGTTGCGTCCAGCGGTATTGATATCGATACGGAGTATTTGCTGCGGTTTGCGGCTGTTGCAACAGGAGGAACATACTTGTTCCTGACCGATGACAGCGGGATCGGAAGTGATCACTTGGAGCCGGCTGTTGGGGAATATGAGACAAAGCTGCTTAATGATCTGCTTGTAGAGGTCATTAATCGTTATGTGGAGTAGATAGAATAGAGGTTTGAAGAGATCGACCCGAAGCCAGCAGGCTTGGTATAAGGGGCGATCTCTTTTTCTCTGTGCAGGAGATAGCCGTCGTGCAGGTTTTCTTTTACAATGTATGAAAAGAACAGAGTCGGGAGCTGGTGGAAATGACGGTTCAACTAACGCCGCTTGGCGACCGGGCGGTTGTCGTTCAACTGGAACAAGCTGCAGGTGCGGACGGCTGGAGGCAAATGGCTGATTTTGCATGGGCCTTGAGGCAGCAAGCCGAAGGTTGGATTGTTGATGTTGTACCCGCTTATGAAACGGTGACGGTTTTGTATGATCCTTCTGTGCTTTGGCAGGAGATTGGGAAAGGTTCAGAGACGCAGGACCTCGTACCGTATGAATTGGCGGAGCGAAAGCTAAGAGGGTTTATTGCAAGAGGTATTTTGGATTCGGACCGGGAAATTCAGTCACGGCAGATTGATATTCCAACTTATTATGGCGGAAGGTACGGGCCAGATTTGCTGGAGTCGGCAGCTCGTTCAGACCTGACGGCTGATCAATTTATTGAAGAGCATGCTAAAGCGGATTATACGGTGGCGATGATTGGTTTTATGCCGGGTTTTCCTTATTTGAGCGGTTTGCCTCAGCAGCTTGAGCAGCCTCGCAAATCAGTTCCCCGCGCTGTCGTTCCAGCTGGATCGGTTGGTATAGCCGGTAAGCAGACCGGGATTTATCCCCTCGCAACGCCAGGTGGCTGGCAGCTCATTGGCTATACACCAATCGTGCTGTTTGATAAAGAACGAAGTGAGCCGGTGCTTCTAAGAGCAGGCGACCGCATCAGGTTTATTCCTATGTAACTGACGAGAGAGGTGATCGGTATGGAAGTGGAAGCGGAAGCGGAAGGCTTGAGCGGCCGCATGAAAGTAGTGAAGGCCGGGCTGCTCACAACCCTTCAGGATTTGGGAAGAGACGGCTTCCGTTCATCCGGGATTTCGAGCGGAGGGGCAATGGACCGTTATGCCCTGCGGATCGCTAATCTGCTTGTAGGTAACGAGGAAGGTGAGGCAGGTCTGGAAATAACGCTTGTTGGTCCTGAATTGGAGATTGATACCGATTTGCTTATTGCCGCTTGCGGTGCCTACATGGAACCTACAGTTGATGGGGAAGAGCTGCCGATGTGGCGGCCGGTCTTTGTGCCGCGTGGCGCGGTGCTGCGTTTTGGCCGGGCTGTCAGTGGCTGCCGCGTCTACTTGGCGGCAGCCGGGGGCTTTGGTGTGCCGCGTGAGCTCGGCAGCCGCAGCACCGATGTGCGCGCCGCGCTGGGCGGACTCGCCGGGCGGCGCCTTGCCGCCGGCGATGCCCTGTCCTGCGGAGCAGGGCAAGGCTCAGCTGCCCCGTCCCGGTGGGCAGCTGCATGGCTTGCGGCGCTGTCGCGGCTTGGCGAAGCTGCCGCAACAGCGCCGCAAGGCGCGGGCCGTCGCCTGCCGTGGGCGGCCGCGCCATGGTTTGCGCCGCCGGCAGCCTATGGCGGCGGCGACGGCGAAGACGGCATCGTGCTTCGCGCGATGCCGGGGAGCGAATACGGGCAGTTTAGCGTTGCTGCCCGTGAAGCCCTGTTCCGGGAGCGATATATCATCGCTCCCGCCTCAGACCGGATGGGATGCCGCCTCATCGGCACCCCGCTTACAAGACTGTCCCGTGCGGAGCTGCTCTCGCACGGGGTAACGCCCGGCGCCGTCCAGGTGCCGCCCGGCGGCGGGCCAATCATCTTAGCCGCCGACTGCCAGACAACCGGCGGCTATCCGAAGATCGCGCATGTCGCAACGGTCGACATGCCGCTGCTAGCGCAGGCGAAACCGGGTGATGCCATCCGGTTTCAGCCGGTCACGCTGGCAGAAGCACAGCGGCTGGATCGCCAGCGCGAGCAGGACATTCGCATGCTGGCTGCTGCCATTCGCAGCCGTCAGCCTTAATAGAGAAAGGAGCTTCATTATGGCAAGCAACCACAATTCACTCATCCGCACAGTTGATCTTAACTGTGATTTTGGAGAAGGCTTTGGTACCTATACCTTTGGACAGGATACGGAGCTGCTTCAATATGTTACCAGCGTTAACATCGCCTGCGGTTTCCATGCCGGTGATCCTCATACGATGCGCACTGCGGTCAATCAAGCACTTGCTGCTGGTGCAGCTATCGGAGCACACCCTGGCCTGCCTGATCGCCTTGGCTTTGGACGCCGGGAAATGTCGGTCAGCGCTTCTGAGGTATATGATTTCACGTTGTACCAGCTTGGTGCACTGCAAGCTATCGTACGGGCTTCGGGAGGACGGCTTACTCATCTGAAGCCGCATGGAGCTCTCTATCATATGGCAGGCAAGGATAAGGCAATAGCTGAAGCGATCATCAAGGCCGCTCTGGCTATAGATGATCAGCTTATCATTTACGGCCAATCCGGCAGTCTTTTACTCGATACAGCGATTCGATTCGGAATGCCTTATGCCTCTGAAGTATTTGCAGACCGGGCCTATGAACTAGACGGCAGTCTTGCCGCCCGCAGCAAGCCAGGGGCTGTTCTTCATGATGCTGACGAAGCTGCGGCGCAGGCGGTTGCTATGGCTGCGCAAGGAATCGCCTATACGCCGGATGGTTCACCCGTCCATGTTCAGGCGGATACCATTTGCCTGCATGGGGATGGTGCTCATGCTGCCCTATTTGCTTCCCGTATTAAAGAGGCTTTAATAGCGGCCGATATTATTCTCCGGTCTCCAAGCAGGACGCTGCGTGAATAAGCGGCAGTTAGGAGTGAGAGTGTTTGTATATGGCTCCTTACTCCCGGGTCTTAGCAACCATCAAGTTGTATTGCCATACATAAGGGAAACCGCCAGTGGAACTATTCCAGGCAGACTCGTGGATGTAGGAGAATATCCTGCAGCAGTCAGAGATCAAGCTTCCCGGAATAGCGCTTCTGTTATTCAAGGCCTATGGTTAACGATTGACCCTAGTGGGCTGGTCCTATTGGATGAACTTGAGGACTTTTACGGGATAGAGGAATTAAACGACTATGAGCGAATCTGGGTGCGTGATATTCATCATCGCAATCTGGAGGGCTGGGTCTATATATGGCCGGCAGACCGCGGCTGCCCAGCTGTTTCTGAAGTCTTTTGGCCTGATTATTTGAAAAAACTTACTGGTAAATAATAGCTTTCATGCAGTGTTAATTTTTCGCTAGACTCCAATGAAATAATCTCCTAAAATTAGATATTATGTATGAGATTTGATAGGGATCGGGGAGAGGTTAACTATGACTGAAGATGGTATTACAGGAGAATTCTTTGAAGGTTATAAGGTAACATTCCCTATGGGGCGATTTGATGTATCCGTCTATATGACGAAGGTCTACTATGAGGGCTGGAAATATTTCAGGGATGCCGAAATTACCGATGTCTGGGTGGAAGAGGTCAAGCTCGATCTGGTCAAGTTTTTAAAATAAGTGAATGAAATGTTATGGAGAATGTGCCAAGTTGGCATGTTCTCCATTTTTTATGCTCCTAAAGTCTAAAAATTCCAAATTTTATACTAGATCAAGATAGGTCATATCTCCTAAAATAAGGATTGTTAATGAGGTTAAATTTGGAAGAGGTGGATAATGAAGTTGACCGTAAGCAGAAAATTATTCATGGGATTTTTAGCCATACTCGTCATTTTGACAGCAATCGTATTTATTGGTTATTCCAAAATTACATCCGTAGATGAGGCTTATGGGAAGTTAATCGATGACAAGGCAAAGAAGCTGATATTGATTCAGGAACTAAACGTAGCGATCAAGAAGGAGCAGCTTAATGCCCGGGGGTACTTGATCGTCAAGGACGAAGCATCGGCACAAAATTTCAAAGCAGCCCATGATAACTTCCTGGAGCTTAGCAATAATCTAACAGCAATAATCGCTCTTCCAAAAGCGAAGGAGCTGATGCATGAGCTAATCGAGCTGGAGTCTCAATTTCATGATATTGCAGCCCAGGAAATGCAATTGAAGGATCAGAACAAGACGGATGAATACTTGAAGCTGGTTACGACACAAGGGCATGAGGTCGCCTCAGTCTTTGACAGCAAGATGGACGAACTAACGGCATATCAACAAACGATTATGGATGAAGGTCATCATGATACGGAACAACAAGTGTAGAGCACCAAAACCTCTATGTTATTACTCGGGCTTTTCGCCATAATTATCGGACTAGCGGTTGCGTTGTATATAGGTAGATTAATTAGTAAACCAGTTGTGGAGCTCTCTAAGGCTGCTGAAAAAATTGCATCAGGCGACTTAACTTCAACGGAGCTTCGTATTAAGAATAAAGATGAAATCGGCGATTTAGCCGCTTCCTTTAAGCAGATGCGCCGTAATCTTAGAGAGTTAATTCAGAAGGTCAGCGTTAATTCAGGTCAAGTTGCAGCATCAGCCGAAGAGCTGACTGCAAGCGCTGAGCAGACTACACTTGCGACTGAACAAATAGCTGTAACCATGCAGTCTGTTGCAACCGAAGTAGAGAATCAGTTCAATACGGTCGAAGAAGCGTCCAAGACGATTTATGAAATATCGTTAGGCGCACAGGAAATTGCCCGTAATACGCAAGTGGTATCAGAATCGACACTTGATGCCTACTCGAAAGCATCGGAAGGGACGGATTCGATCCAAACCGTCATCGGACAAATGAATGCGATATCGCAATCGGTGAATGAACTTGCTGAAGTTATACGAGGACTCGGAGATCGTTCCCAGGAGATCGGACAAATCAGCGGTGTCATTACCGCCCTCTCCAAGCAGACCAATCTGCTTGCACTAAATGCAGCAATAGAAGCAGCTAGAGCTGGCGAGCAGGGGCGCGGCTTTGCTGTTGTAGCAGCAGAAGTCCGGAAATTAGCCGAGCAGTCGAGCTTGTCGTCCCAGCAGATTTCAGATTTGATTGCATTCATTCAAGAAGAGACGAGCCGAGCAATCCATTCGATGGATACGGCGAAGAAGGAAGTGATCCAAGGAATCGGATTGGTACATACAGCAGGTGAGTCCTTCGGATCCATTCAGCAATCGGTTAATGTGGTGACCTCACAGATCCAAGAGGTATCTTCTTCTGTGCAGCAAATGACAGCTGGTGCTGAGCAGATGGTGCAATCGATGAAATCTATTACGGAGGTATCGGAGCATACGGCTTCCGGTGCGCAGCAAGTATCTGCTTCAGCGGAGGAACAGCTGGAATCGATGAAAGGGATTACCGGTGCTGCTCAATCGGTTTCTCAAATGGCGGAGCTGCTGCAATTGGAGATCGAGAAGTTTAAGGTGTAATGCTGCAAAAAATCCGGCTATCCCTAAAAAAGGAAGCCGGATTTTTTTATACAAACATTAAGCCTGAACAGCAGGATCCTTGAGTTCCGCAAAATGTCTTTTAACACGAATAGCCATTAAGGAAGCGAAGAAGCAGGTAAAGCCGGCGATCACAAAAGCCTGCGAATAGGTGCCAAGCCAATCTCGCATAAGCCCTGCGCCATAAGCGGCGGCTGAAGCGCCGATCTGATGGGCAACAACAATCCATCCGAAGATCATGCCTGATTTTTCTTTTCCGAAAGTCTCGCCTGCTAGCTTCGCAGTTGGTGGTACAGTTGCAATCCAATCAAGCCCGTAGAACACCGAGAAAATAACGAGCATAGCTGGAGTAGCATCAAGCGCGAATGGAAGGAACAGCAGTGACAAACCCCGTAAGCCGTAGTACCAGAACAACAGCCAGCGGCTGTCGAAGCGGTCGGACAACCAGCCGGAGATGGTCGTTCCGAATAGGTCAAATATGCCCATCATCGCCAGCAGACCTGCAGCAGCAACCTCAACCATTCCGTGATCACCGCAGGCGGCAATAAGATGAGTGCCTATCAAACCATTCGTTGAAAATCCGCAAAAGAAGAAGGTGCCTGCGAGCAGCCAGAACGTTTTATTTTTCATAGCAAAGACAAGATTATGAATAGGAGTAAGAAATAAATTGCCTCTGAATGGCGTTGGAGCAACCACTTCATCCGTTCCATAAGGAGCAGCTCCAACATCAGAAGGATGATTCCTCATCCATATGGCTACAACAACAAATACGACGACAATGCCGGCTACCGCTGTATACATCGCATACCGCCAGCCATAATCGGAGGTCATCCTGGCCAGAAGCGGCAGGAACAACAGCTGCCCTGCAGCAGCACTTGCCGTCAATAGTCCAACAACAAGACCTTTACGCTTGACGAACCATAGATTGCTGACGGTAACACCAAGCACGTTGGCCATCATGCCTGTTGCAAGACCGGAGACAAGACCCCAAAGCAGATCAAACTGCCATAAAGCAGTGATGAATGGCGTAACCGCAAGGCTTGCCGCTAATATCGACAGAGACAGCAGGACAACCTTCCGAATCCCGAAGCGCAGTAAGAGGGCAGCAGAGAAGGGACCAACAAGCCCATAAAGTAAGATCCCAATTGAAGCGACACTGGAGATTTCGCCTCTGCTCCAGCCAAATTCCTCTTGGAAGGGAATCATCAATACACTTGGCATGGAGCGAATACCTGCGGATACTAACAGGGTAACGAAAGTAAGCAGAACGACAATCCAGCCGTAATAAAACTTGCTTTTTACTTGTACTTGATTCGTCATTTTACACCTCTATTTTGTTTGTACATACAAACGTATGAATAAAAAAAATTTGATAAAACAAGAAATTAACTTATCTCTCTAATTGATCACTCGTCGACTCTTGCGTTTGGGTCAATAGTACAGCAGCTTCGACACCAAGAATGTCTTGATACGTTTGAAGAAGCTTCTTGGAAGCGGCTCGAATAGTTGGTTCCAGCTCCCGGCCTTTCTCTGTTGGGTAGACAAGGACCGTCTTGCCCTGTACCTTGCGCTCCACGAGACGTTTGCCTTCCAGCTTATCGATGAATCGAGTAAGGGTGGAGGGAGTAATATACAGCTTCTCGGACAATTCCTTCTGCGTAATGCCAGGCTTTGCTACAACCAACCGGATTACATAGCCGTATGCAGGAGCAAGCCCCGTTGTTGCGAAGGCTTCGTCAGCCATGCGGGTAATGGCTCTGCTCAAGCGATTCGTCGTGAAATAGAGACAATTATGCAAAAAAGACTCGTTATCGTCGGCTTCGTTCGTGAGGTTCTCGTTTGTCATACGATATGCCCTCCTCGTATATGTGATGACTTCTATTTTGTATGTACAACTAAAATAATAAAAAAAGGGGACTCTGTCAATAGAATTTTGGAGGAGGATGGAAAATGCCTATAAGCACATTAGTGATGGAACTTCACTATTTAATGAGTCATATTGCTTTAAGGGCTTTCTCAACTATGCTGAACAATCAAAATATGAGGCAGGCCTCACTAAAGAGTGAGGCAACCTCACTCCAGCCAATGGATGCGTAATTTATGCCGGTGTCATATCCGTTAAATTAGTTGTCTTCCTCTGCCTCATAAGCAATTAAGCTGATTGTGGAGCCAAATTGATCCGTCAGCTTCTGCTCTAGATTCCGAATCTCCTCAAGAGCATCTACGTGACTCCCAAGCTCTGCAAGTTTAAAATAAGTTTCTGTCATCACCGTTATTCCTCCAATCTTCACATATATTCCTCATTCTGCTCGCAGGCGAAGCTTCTTATACGAATCGCTCGTTGTTCTTTACGAAAGCCTTTAGTACACTTGAGGAGATTATCTTAGGTTTATCCTTTTAATTTACATTACCCGGGAAATTGTTGTTTGCATTAATGATTCATGATGTTAACGGAGGGTTCACCCGATGTCTTATAAATGGCTGAAGTTTTTTATCATGTGGCTGCCTGTGATTGTGGTTGGATTATGGGAGTACGTGCGGCATGTCTTTTTGCTGCCTTTTATCTCGATGGAGCTTGGCAACTTTCTTGCTCCTGCACTTGTATTTCTTATTACCTTAACTTTAACAAGAGGGCTGTTTGCCAAGCTCGAGCAGATGCAGGAGGCACTGCAAAGGGAGCGGTTATCAAAAGCGTCTTTCCAGCAGCGTGAGCAGCTGGCGCGCGAACTGCATGACGGCATTTCGCAATCCTTATTTTTACTTTCGGTGAAGCTTGATCGGCTTGAGCATACAGAGCTAAATGATGAGGCAAGAGAAACGACAGAACAGATCCGTAAGACGGTTAAGCATGTGTATGAGGATGTCCGTCAATCGATTGCAAATTTGCAGTCTCCGGCTGTTGTTGTAGATGATTCCTGGCTGAATGCAATCCATAGTGCTGCCTCTGATTTGCTGCAAAACAGCGGCGTCCACGTTCAGCTTGACTGGCAGCTTCCGGAAGGAGTCTTGACGAATAAACAGATGGTAGAGCTTCAAGCTATTATTCGGGAAGCACTGATGAATGTCAGGAAGTATGCGCAGGCGACAGAAGTACAGGTCATTTGCCATCAGCTCGATGATGACGGGAATTTTGACTGTGAAATAAGAGATAACGGAGTAGGGGCAGAGTCAAGCGAAATCGAAGCGAAGGATCGCTATGGCATCCGAATGATGAAGGACCGGGCGGAGCAGATGGACTGGTCGTTCTACATTACAAGTGCCAAGGGAGAAGGGACACGGATTCGTATTATGTCAGGAGGGGATAAGAATGAATAAGGAGCAGGAAGCATTAATCCGGGTATTTCTGGTGGATGATCATCCTCATGGAAGAGAGGGTATGCGGGAGATTATTGGTTCTGATCCAGACTTCATCGTTGTTGGCGAAGCCGCGAGTGGTGAGGAAGCGATTGCCCGCATCGATGATGTTTTACCTGATCTCGTGCTGATGGATATCAATATGCCGGGGATGGGAGGACTTGAAGCGACGCAGCAGTTAAAGTTTCTATACCCTTCCTTAAAGATTGTCATGGTCACGGTATCCGATGATATAACCCATCTGTTCGAAGCGATAAAGCGGGGGGCACAGGGCTATCTGTTTAAAAACTTAGCCCCTTCGGCTTGGAAGGAATACCTGCGGGCTGTTGTGGTTGATGAAGCGCCTATGTCGAAGGAGATTGCCTTTAAGCTGCTGCAGGAGTTTTCATCTGCTGTAACGGGCAGCACGGCGAACGGAAGCAGCAGGGCTAAGCCGGGAATAAGTGATTCTTCTGTGCTGACCACACCTCTTACCTCGAGGGAGAAGGATATTCTTGAGCGTGTAGTGACGGGGGAGTCGAATAAGGAAATTGCAACGGCTTTTGGATTATCCGAGCATACGGTCAAGAATCATCTGAAGAACATTTTGCAGAAGCTTCATCTCGATAACCGAGTTCAGCTTACCCGTTATGCTTACGAGCAAGGGCTGCTGAAAAAGTAAGGCAGTTCATGTTTGTTTAACTCATGAGTTGCAAGGAAATAAGGAAAAGCATATAATATGCATTATTGTGTCTATAATATTTTAAAATGAGTAAAGCTTTGATGGAGATAAGTAAGCAGAACTGCCGGACAGGGAGAAGACGCCATGGATTGCGAGCGTCTTTACGATAGCCAGGCTGCTGAAGTTCACTCCGGAGCAGACACCTGAACCGCCGCGGCATGTTGCCAAAGCGTGAGTAGGGGAGGTCCGGTTCCCGCCGTTAACGGGGCTTAAGGGATTGTGTTGTTTGCTTATAGTTAAGCGAGGAACAGCAATCCAAATTAGGGTGGTACCACGGTCTTTCGTCCCTTACGGGGAGGAAGGCCTTTTTTTGTTTTTTATAATCCAAGATGGAGGCGAGATTTTACGATGAAAGAACGTTTGGAAGCCCTACGCGGCGAAGCGCTGCAAGAGCTGCAGCAGGTCGATAATCCGCAGCAGTTGAATGATTTGCGTGTCAAATACTTAGGGAAAAAAGGTGCACTTACTGAGATTTTGCGCGGTATGGGCGGCCTTAGTGCTGAAGAGCGTCCAGTGATTGGTCAAGTGGGGAATGAGGTTCGCGCAGCGATTGAGTCCGTTATTGATGAGAAGCAAAATGCTTTCCTTGCGGCTGAGACAGAAAACCGTCTTCGCGCAGAAACGATCGACGTGACACTGCCAGGTAAAGCTTTGCCTACTGGCGCTGTACATCCACTGAACAAAGTGGCGCAAGAAATCGAAGATGTATTCGTAGGCCTTGGTTACTCTATTGCAGAAGGTCCGGAAGTAGAAACCGATTATTTCAACTTCGAAGCGCTTAATCTGCCAAAAAACCACCCGGCCCGCGATATGCAGGATTCGTTTTATATTACGGAAGATATCCTGATGCGTACACATACATCCCCGGTACAAGTGCGGACGATGCAGCAAATGAACGGCAAGCCTATTAAAGTCATTTGCCCAGGTAAAGTATACCGACGCGATGATGACGATGCGACTCACTCGTTCCAATTCAATCAAATTGAAGGACTTGTGGTTGGTCCTAACATCCGTATGAGCGATCTGAAAGGCACGCTGCTTCAATTTGTACAACAAATGTATGGTGAGCAGGCACAAATTCGTCTTCGTCCAAGCTTCTTCCCGTTCACGGAGCCAAGTGCGGAAGTAGACGTAACCTGCGTACAATGCGGCGGTCATGGCTGCCGGATGTGTAAGCAAACAGGCTGGCTTGAAATTCTTGGCTGCGGCATGGTTCATCCGCGTGTTCTCGAGATGGGCGGCTACGATCCAGCGGAAGTGAGCGGTTTTGCATTTGGTATGGGTGTAGAGCGTATTGCTCTTTTGAAATACGGCATCGACGACATCCGTCATTTCTATACCAATGATCAACGGTTCTTAAGCCAATTCGCGAGAATGTAAGGGGAGGGGAAATAAGCGATGAAAGTATCTTACCAATGGTTGAATGAATATACGGATCTAAGCGGCTACACAGCCGAAGAATTAGCAGAAAAAATGACCCGCGGCGGTATCGAGATCGACGGCGTGGAATCTCTGAACAAAGGGGTAACCGGCGTTGTTGTCGGCTACGTGAAATCCCGCGAGAAGCATCCGGATGCGGATAAGCTGAGCGTATGTAAGATTGATGTCGGCACAGGCGAAGAGCTTCAAATCGTATGCGGAGCGAAAAACGTTGATGCTGGACAAAAGGTTCCGGTTGCCATGATTGGCGCGAAGCTTCCTGGCGACTTTGCGATCAAACGTGCGAAGCTGCGTGGTGTAGAATCGCAAGGGATGATCTGCTCGGCGAAGGAGCTTGGCATCAATGACAAGCTGCTGCCGAAAGAGCAGCAGGAAGGGATTCTGGTGCTTCCTGAATCGACACCAATTGGTATGCCAATCGGCGATATTCTTGGCATCAATGATGAAGTGCTTGAGCTGGATCTGACGCCTAACCGTTCCGACTGCCTCAGCATGCTTGGCGTTGCTTATGAGATTGGGGCCCTGACAGGCCGTGAAGTTCGTCTGCCTGAGGCTGTTGTGAATCACGCGGCTGATCGTGCAGACAGCCATATCTCGGTATCGGTAAGCGCACCTGAGCAATGCTCGCATTACAGCGCGCGATACATTAAAAGTGTGAAAATTGGTCCATCTCCACAATGGCTGCAAAACCGCCTGATTGCAGCGGGTATCCGCCCGATCAGCAACGTTGTTGACGTAACAAATTTCGTTATGCTCGAATATGGCCAGCCGCTTCACGCTTTTGACGCGGATTCCATTACGACAGGCCGTATCGATGTACGTTTGGCGAAGCCAGGCGAGAAGCTTGTTACACTTGATGATCAAGAGCGTACACTTGAGCCGCATATGCTTGTGATTACAGACGGTGAGAAGCCTGTTGCTCTGGCTGGTGTTATGGGTGGGGCGAACTCGGAAGTGAACGAGAAAACCGTTAACATCCTGCTTGAGTCGGCGAGATTTGACGGTGGTACGGTTCGCAAAACCTCCCGTCAGCTTGGTCTCCGTTCGGAATCAAGCATCCGCTTCGAGAAAGAAGTAGATCCTGGCCGCGTTATTCCAGCTCTGAACCGCGCTGCAGCACTTATTGCTGAGCTTTCTGATGGACTGGTTGCAGAAGGAATTGTTGAAGTGGTTACCGCTGAGGCGAAGCCGGCTGTTGTTGACGTGACACTTGCGAAGATCAATGGCTATCTCGGAACAGAACTGTCGAGGCTGGAAGTGGAGACGATCTTTGGCCGCCTTCATTTTGGCTTCCGTCTGTCCGATGCGGATGATCGATTCTCCGTAACGGTACCAACCCGTCGCGGCGATATTACACGTGATGTAGATTTGATTGAAGAAGTAGCCCGTTTGTACGGCTATGACAATATTCCAACAACACCTATTCACGGTGATGTGACGCCTGGAGCGTTGACGAAGCCACAAGCGATTCGCCGCGAGCTTCGCAGAAGACTGACGGATGCAGGTCTGCATGAAGTGATGAGCTATTCATTCACAGGCCCTGCTCGTACGGAAATATTCCCTGACCTGTCTGGCGCGGGATTAAAGCCGGTGAAACTGGCGATGCCGATGAGCGAGGACCGCAGCGTTCTTCGTACAACACTTCTCGCACAGCTGCTTGAGACGGCGACTTATAATCGTAACCGTAAAAATGAATCCTCTGCTATTTTCGAAATCGGCAGTGTATTCCACACGGAGGAAGAGGTACTTACTCGTCTTCCGCATGAGAAGCATCGCCTTGCGGTTCTTCTTACTGGTAACCGTGTTGATGCACAGTGGAACCGCAAATCGGCTCCGGTTGATTTTTATGATGCCAAAGGCGTCCTAGAGACCGTTATTGATGTCCTTGGCCTGACGGCTAAAGTACGTTATGAATCGGCGCAGCCTGTGAACTTCCATCCTGGAAGAACAGCAGCGGTAATCGTGGATACAGCACATGGACCGGAAACAATCGGTTATGTTGGTCAACTGCACCCTACACTGCAGCATGAAAGCGATCTTGCAGACACGTATGTGGTTGAGATTGAGCTGGGCAAATTGTATGAGCTGGCAGATTCCAGCATTGCATACAAGGCGCTTCCTCGTTACCCGGCTATGCAGCGTGATATTGCGGTTGTGCTTGATGCTGCCGTTCCGGCTGCGAAGCTTACAGCAACAGCTTGGGCTGTTGCCGGTGAATTGCTCGAGTCTGTTCGAGTGTTCGACGTGTTCACGGGTGAGAAGCTTGGCGCAGGTAAGAAGAGCGTTGCTTTGTCGCTCGTTTACCGTCATGCAGACCGTACGCTGACCGACGAAGAAGTGACAGAACTGCACGGTAAAGTTGTTGCAGAACTTGAACAATCTTTTGCTGCAGAATTAAGGAAGTAGGCAGGAAACCTTTTAAGTCGCATCGAAATAGTTCCTTGTGAACTTTCGATGCGGCTTTTTTTGTGTTTTTTGCCCATGAAAGGCTTCTCAAAATGAGTTTTTTCACATAAATGAAACTTTAGCTGTCGTTTCTTGTTACATAGATGAAGGCAAATTGATTGAATTTGATGAAGCACCTTAAAATGTGAGGCAGATAAATAGGAGGTTACCCAGTATGGATACTGATCAAACCGTTGTAACCGTTGATATATACGGACATCAATATAAGCTTAAGGGCCACAATAATGCTGATTATATTAAAAGGGTAGCCAGCACGATTGACGATGCAATGAAAAAGCTCGCGATCGGCTCTCCTCGTCTTGATATGCCTAAACTGGCTGTTCTGGCAGCCGTGCAGATGACAGAGGAAGTATTCCGTCTGCGCCGCGAAAATGATACTTTGCATGATGCCGAAGCAAAGCGTCTTGTACTGGTAGATTTGCTTGAGCAGGCAAGTAGACTTGAGGTGTCACTGCGTGAGGAGCTTACTGCCGTTCAGCGCAAGTCGAAGACTGAGCTGGAGGAGCTTCGCGGCGAATATGAAACCGAGATTGCCGCTGCGAAAGCGGCTGCTGCTGAGGAATTGACAGCAAAGCTGGAGGAAGCAGCTGAGCTGCTTGCCCTTGCTCAAGCGGAGGCAACCGAAGAGATCGAGCGTGTACAAGCTTTTGCAGCAGCTGAGCTGGAGCGGGAATTGGAGATTTCACAAGCGAAGGCTGAAGCTGAGCTGGAGCGTGAGCGTGCAGAAGCCGCGGTTCAAATAGAACAAGAGCGGGAGAAAGCTGCGAAAGTGCTTGCGGAGCAGCAGGCAGCAGCGGCTCAGGAGCTGGAGCGCGAGCGAGTGAGAGCTTCGGAAGCAGCTGACGAGCTGGCGTTAGCACAAGAGCTGGCTGCAGAAGAGCTGGACCGTGAGCGTACGCAGGCTGCGAGAGCGTTGGTTGAGCATGTGGAACGTGAGCGCGAAAAAGCGGCGAAATCGTTAGCAGAGCAGCTCGAACAGGAGCGCGAGAAAGCGGCAAGAGCGTTAGCGGAGCAGCAAAAGCAAGCAGCGCAGGAGCTGGAACGCGAGCGAGTGAGAGCTGCAGAAGCAGCAGACGAACTGGCGCTGGCACAAGCGCTTGCCGCGGAGGAGCTGGAGCGTGAACGTGCGAAAGCGGCGGAAGCGTTAGACGAGCTGGCTCTGGTACAAGCGCTGGCTGCTGAGGAGCTGGAACGCGAGCGTGTGAAAGCAGCTGAAGTGTTGGCGGAGCAAGTGGAGAGTGAGCGCGAAAGAGCAGCGAGAACGTTAGCGGAGCAGCAAGAGCATGCGGCGCAGGAGCTGGAACGCGAGCGAGCAAGAGCAGCGAAAGCGGCCGAGGAGCTGGCGTTAGCGCAAGCGCTGGCAGCTGAGGAGCTGGAGCGTGAGCGTGCGAAAGCGGCAGAAGCATTAGACGAGCTGGCGCTGGCACAAGCGCTGGCTGCTGAGGAGTTGGAACGCGAGCGTGTGAAAGCAGCGGAAGCGTTAGCGGAGCAGCTTGAGCAAGAGCGCGAGAAAGCGGCAAGAGCGTTAGCCCAGCAGCAAGAGCAAGCAGCGCAGGAGCTGGAACGCGCGCGAGCGAGAGCAGCGGAAGCAGCAGACGAGTTGGCGCTGGGGCAAGCGCTCGCTGCAGAAGAGCTGGAGCGTGAGCGTGAGCAGGCAGCACTCGCGTTAGCGGAACAAGTGGAGCGTGAGCGTGAAAGAGCAGCGAGGGTTCTAGCCGAGCAGCAAGAGCAAGCGGCTCAAGAGCTTGAACGCGAGCGAGCGAGAGCGGCTGAAGCGGCCGACGAGCTGGCGTTAGCGCAAGTGCTGGCTGCTGAGGAGCTGGAGCAGGAGCGCGAGAAAGCAGCGAGAGCGTTAGCGGAGCAGCAAGAGCAAGCAGCGATGGAGCTGGAACGCGAGCGAGTGAGAGCGGCGGAAGTAGCCGAGGAGCTGGCGCTGGCGCAAGTGCTCGCTGAAGAAGAGCTGGAACGTGAGCGTCAGCAAGCGGCAAGAGCATTGGTAGAGCATGTGGAGCGTGAGCGTGAAAGAGCTGCGAGAATGTTAGCCGAGCAGCAAGCACAAGCGGTGCAAGAGCTGGAACGCGAGCGTGCTAAAGCAGCAGAAGCAGCAGAGGAGCTGGCGTTAGCGCAAGCGCTGGCTGCTGAAGAGCTGGAGCATGAGCGCGAGAAAGCAGCGAGAGCATTAGCCGAGCAGCAAGAGCAAGCGGCACAGGTACTGGAACGCGAGCGGGCGAGAGCGGCGGAAGCGGCCGAGGAGCTGGCTCTGGCACAAGCGCTGGCTGCAGAAGAGCTGGAACGTGAGCGTGAGCAAGCGGCAAGAGCGTTGGTAGAGCATGTGGAGCTTGAGCGAGCAAGAGCAGCGAAAGCGTTAGCGGAGCAGCAAGCAGCAGCAGCGCAGGAGCTGGAACGCGAGCGTGCAAGAGCAGCGGAAGCAGCTGATGAGCTGGCGCTGGTACAAGCGCTGGCTGCAGAGGAGCTGGAGCGTGAGCGCGAAAATGCGGCGAGAGCGTTAGCGGAGCAGCAAGCAGCAGCAGCGCAGGAGCTGGAACGCGAGCGTGCAAAAGCAGCGGAAGCAGCCGAGGAGCTGGCTCTGGCACAAGCGTTGGCCGCAGAGGAGCTGGAGCGTGAGCGCGCGAAAGCCGCAAATGTACTAGCAGAGCAGTTGGAACTGGAGCATTCAAGAGCCGCCGCAGCGTTGGCAGAGCAAGAAGCAAAAGCTGCGCAGGAGATTGCACGTGAACGAGACAAAGTAGTAGAAGCAGCAGATGAGCTGACATTAGCTCAAGTTATTGCAGCGGAAGAACTCGAGATGGAACGTGCGAGAGCACTCGAATTAATCCAGTCGAAAGAACAACAATGGCAAGAGCAAATCGCTCAGCTTGAGCAAACATTAAAAGCTGATTTTGAACGCCGCCGTAATAACTGGATTGAAGAGCGTACAAGACTGCTGACGAAAGCAGCCGAGCTTGAGCAAGCCTGGAGCCAAGATAAGCAGTCTCATGAACTGCGTCTACAAGCAGCCGATGATCATTTGATGCAAGCGCTGGAGCAGGAGGAAGCTTTACGTGCTTCCATTCGAGTTCTGGAACAGGAAGTGCATGAGCTTGGTCAGCAGTTCGCCGAGACGCAGGAGCAATTGGAAGAGCAATCACAGCAATTTATACAATCGCTTGAAACAATCGCGCAAATGGAACTGCAGGCGGGCAAACAGCAAGAACTTCAGACAGCTATTGAGGCTCTTGCAGCGGAACAAACGGAGAAGCTGCAGCAATTGCAGGAGCAATATGTGTATCTTCAAGATGAACTGGAGAAACAGCGGCGTCAATTTGCTGCGGAACGTTCAGCGATCGAGCAGATTCATGCTGATCGGTATAGCGAAGCGGAAAGCCGGCTGGAGGAGCAAGCACGTCAGTTGTCTGAGGCAAAAGCTATTTTTGAAGAGAAGGAAATTGAACTGGAGCTTCAATACGAAGAAGATAAATATAAGCTGCAGCGCAAGTATGAAGGGCAGCAGGAGCAGATTGAACTACGCCATGCTGAGCAGCAATTTGAATTGAAAGAACGTTATGAAAAGCAATATGCAGAGCTTCAGCATCTGTTGGAAGCTTACCAACTGACTCAGAAGGAACTGGAAAGCCAGCTTGAACAGCAAGGCCAAGCAATGGCTCAACAACAGGAAGAAAAACTCGCTGATCTGGAACAACGTCATCAAGAGCAAATTCGTACGCTGCAGAAGCAATTTGCTGATCAAACAGAGCTGCTGGAGCTTCAGTATATGGAGCAGATGGAACTGCTCGAACGTCAACTGCAAGAGCTTAAGGTAGAGCTCGACGAGCGGGAGCATAACCATTCCCGTCAATTCGAACAGCAAAGACTACATTTGGAACAACGTTACGAAGAGCGTCAAGCTGAAGCACAGGAACGTTATTCCGATCTTATGGCGAAGCAGGAAGAACAACAGCGCAATCTGCGTGCTCGAATTGAAGAGCTTCAAGCAGCCATGGAAGATGTTGAGCTTCGTGGACTGGAAATGGAAGAGCAGCTCGCAAGCTCTACGGAACGTGAGAACCAGCTCTTGGAACAGCTCGAGTATACGGCAGCTCGTGAGCGTATCACTGTGCAGCACCTGGAAGCAGCATCGTCAAGAGCTCAAGCGTTAACTGAGCAACTGGAGAAGGAACAAAAGTTAGCCCGTCAAGCAAGGCAAGAAGCTGAGCGGTTGTCAGAAGCTGAACGTGCCCGTGAAGCCGCAGAGAAGTCACTCTATGCTCAGCTTGAAGCGGCACGCACAGAAGCTGCGGCAGCTGCTGAATTGAGGGTGATGCTTGAAGAGCGTACACAGTCGCTGGCAACAGAGCATGAGGAAACTTCCGGTGAAACGGATGCTCTTCGTGAGGAACTCCAATCGCTTACTCATAAGCATCAGAAGCTGGAGATTGAATACCGCAAGCTTCAAACCGAGTATAATGAGTGGATCGAATTAATCGAGCATAGCTAAATAAGATACAAAAGAGAGTCATCTGAGTTATTTCGGATGGCTCTCTTTTCGCCGTGGCTGAACGATGTGATCTGAGATCTAGGAGGAAATATGAAGAAGCTAACGATACTTATACTCGCGATGTCGTTTGTCCTTTCCAGTTGTTCAACAAACAGAGGAGAGGGTACAGCATTTCATGATCAAGACATTCACTTTAAACTGCTGAAAAGTACATCATCAGAACAAAAACGCACCTATGAGATTGAAGTAACAAATACGGGAAAGGCTACGATCGGGTATATTAATTTCTACTTGTCTTACCCCTTTCTCCAATCTAATGGTGCTATGGAAAATCCCTATAAAATCGAATGCATAACAAATGATATTCAGCCTATTATTCTAAAAAGTGGCGAGAAAGTAGTATACCGGGTGAGCGCTCCTATTACTGAAGTGTTCGGCAATAAGAGTCTGCTGGACTTCACCAACCCGAATATCGAACTAAAAGGTTATGTGAAAGTTGGAGGTAAAGATAGTCCGTTTGGGATGTCGGGCAATTTAGAGGCCTTTTTATAACAAGGGTTATCTACCTGGTGCGACGAGGCAAATAAGACGGAAAATCCGTACTGCAGTGGTGGAATGTGTGGACTGGGTAATAAAAAAGCCGTTCCAAAGTTATAACTTTGGAACGGCTTCCTCTATAAAATCTCTATTAACCGTAACTCACGATCGTACCGGTTGGGCCGCCAACCGGCAGACTGGCTAAACGGATGAGGTCAGGTGTGACAATTGCCGGGTCTTTGCCAGTTGCATGCATTTCGGTTCGCAGGGTGCCGGGATTATATAAATTAACGAGGATGCCATGCTCATGCTCCTCGTCAGCAAGCGTACGCGTCAGAGACTCAAGCCCTGCCTTGGCTGCACTATAGGCTGCATAGCCGCCGGCTCCGTTCCAGGACAAGCCTGTAGTTATATTAATGATACGACCATATTTGGTTTTGCGCATAGCCGGAAGCACAGCTTTGGTCAGTAGAAAAGGGCCAGTTAAGTTAGTGGCAACCTGCATATGCCATTCCTCAGACGTTAACTCAAGAACGGAGCCAGACTCCAATACGGCGGCATTATTTAACAAGACATGAATAGAGCCCCATTGGTCAACGATCTGCTGGACTGCGGTCTGAATTTGATCTTCTTGTGTGATATCGGTAGGGATGATAAGTGCTTCTCGACCCGTGGTTTGTTTGATAAGCGCCGCAGTTTCTTGCAACTTGTTCTCACGGCGGCCTAATAAAGCAACTTCAGCACCTTCCTTAGCGAATGATAGGGAAGCTGCCCTGCCAAGTCCAGAACCTGCACCGCTAATGACGGCAATCCGTCCGTTTAATAAGCTCATATGATCATACCCTCCTCAAATGAAAATAGCCAAGTATGAGCTATAAATGCTTATTCATAGATCGTAAGCATATTCATTTTTCATAAACACTGGCTAAGATGGATTTATGAATCATCTTATCAGACCGGAAGGTGATAGGGGAAGAGGCGTGACCATCAGTCTTTCTTACTTATTTGAAAAGGAATCATTATAATTCCTATGTGGCTTATGGCCACGCTATGACCGCGAATAAAAGAAGAACCTCCGGCTTATTTGCCAAGAGGTTCGCTTATTAATTCCATACTGCTTATTCAACGATAAGCTTAGCTGACATTTTTGAATGTCCACCACCGCAAGGGATGTTGCAGTTGATTTCATATTCACCAGCATCGAGGTTAACTGTTTTTGCTTTATTGTTCGTCAGCTTTAGATCTGTTTTGTCAACTTGTACGCCATGCACGCCGTCGATTAATTCCAGCTCCAGCGTCTGGCCCTTCTTAATATGATATTCTGGCTGATCGAATTCCCAGCTGCTTGCTTTAATAACGACGTCTGCAGGAGTTGAGCTTGCTGCTTCTGAATTGCCATTGTTATTGGATCCGCAAGCGGCAATAACGAACACCAGGCACAATACTGATGCGAATAGTAACCATTTTTTCATTGAGAATACCCCTTTCATTGGCAAATAGATAAAAATACATTCTTGTACTATTGTAACTTATCCCCATTTGATTTGCAGTGACAGCTACGTGACAAAAAAACTCCCCTGCCCATCGTTTCCGACTGGGCAAGGGAGCTCATGGACATTTGGACTAGTGTTGATCGCGGTCGCGATAATCGCTTCTGCCAGCTTCGTATGGTGTGCTGACTGGAATGAAGAGGTCGATAATCCCTATGACAAGAGCGGCGAGAATTGCTCCAAGCCAAGTTACTTCTACCCCTCCGACGATAAATTGTGCAATCCAGATGACGGCTGCGCTGGCGATAAAGCCAACAATACCGCGTCCAAAAGGTGTAACTTTCTTGCCAAAGATACCTTCGATGATCCAGCCAAGCGCAGCAATAACGAGCGCAAGCAGGAGTGCACTCCAGAATCCACCGACACTAAACTGTGGAACGATCCAGCCTACAACCATAAGAACAATGGCTGAGACGATAAAACGGACTACATGACCAAGAAAACTCATATCGTTAGCCTCCTCAAGTTAGGTTAGCCTAAGTATGGTGCGCTTCTTTTTCCACTTTTATTATGACCATATTTCGGGGAAACATGTATGAAACAAATGGGGATATCGTGCATCCGCTACATTGTTCAGCTATAATAAAAGGGCGAGAGGAGTGTTCACTTGGACAGCAAAATTTTATCCACTTTGGAATTTCATAAAATAACTAATAAATTGGTACAGCATGCCTCGACTTCGCTTGGGAAAAGTGAAGCAGAACGCCTTGCTCCCGTCTCCGATTTGGAGGACGTGAAGCTCATGCTGCAAGCAACCGATGAGTCCTTCAAGGCAGATCGGTTGAAAGGCAATGCACCATTTGGCGGCGTTGTAGATATAAGCGCTTCCCTGCACCGGTCGCGGATCGGCGGAACGCTGAACCCTGTTGAGCTGCTTGATATTGCAGCAACAGCAAGAGGAGCGCGCCGGGTGAAGAGACATATCGACAACTTGCATGAGGATGATCCAATTCCGCTGCTCTTCCAACTGGCTGATCAATTAGCCGAACATAAACCGCTGGAAGACGCAATCTTCGACTGTATTGATGATCAAGGCGAGGTTATGGACAGCGCAAGCCCGGAGCTTGCTTCCATTCGCCGAGAGCTGCGCAGCGGGGAATCACGTATACGTGAGAAGCTTGAGTCGATGCTTCGCTCCTCCTCGGTACAGAAGATGCTGCAGGATGCCATCATCACGCTTCGGAATGACCGTTATGTCATTCCGGTCAAACAGGAGTACCGATCGCATTTTGGCGGTATCGTCCATGATCAGTCGGGCTCAGGGGCTACGCTCTTTATTGAGCCGGAAACGGTCGTAGCGATGAATAACAAGCTGCGTGAGACGAAGGCGGCTGAGCTGCGCGAGATCGAGAAGATTTTGCAAAAGCTGACTGCAAAAGCTGCAGAGCATGTAGAGGATTTACTCTACAACCAAGAACTGCTTGGCAAGCTGGATTTCGCCTATGCGAAAGCCCGCCTTGCGCATGAGATGAAAGCCACACTGCCGCGTATGAATGACCGGGGCTTCCTAAAGATTAAGCGTGGGCGTCATCCTTTAATTGCACCCGAGAAGGTTGTGCCGCTTGATGTTGAGCTTGGCAATCAATTTACAGCCATCATCGTAACTGGTCCAAATACAGGCGGTAAAACGGTATCGCTGAAAACAGTTGGACTGCTCAGTCTGATGGCGATGTCCGGTTTGTTTGTTCCTGCGGAAGATGGCAGTCAGCTATGTGTGTTTGACTCGATTTATGCCGATATTGGTGATGAGCAAAGTATCGAGCAAAGTCTCAGTACATTCTCCAGCCATCTGACCAATATTATTCGCATCCTGAAGTCGATGACGTCGAAGAGTCTCGTACTCCTTGATGAGCTTGGGGCAGGTACAGACCCTGCCGAAGGCTCGGCACTAGCGATTGCTATTTTGGAACATATCCATAAGCTGGACAGCCGTATTATCGCGACTACCCACTATAGTGAATTAAAAGCTTATGCTTATAACCGGAAAGGCGTCATTAACGCCAGCATGGAATTTGATGTTGCTACATTAAGTCCTACTTACCGTCTGCTTGTTGGCGTGCCGGGCCGAAGTAATGCGTTCGCAATTGCTGAACGGCTTGGTCTAAGCCGAGATATCATCGATCATGCACGAGGTGAAGTCAGCGAAGAAGACATGCGTGTTGAGAATATGATCGCCTCCCTTGAAGAGGATCGTCTTAGTGCTGAGTCTGACCGTAATACAGCGGAGTCCATGCGTAAGGAAATGGAAGCGCAAAGGGCACGTCATGAAGCAGAGCTCGAGCGCTTCGAGGAGCAGCGGGATAAGATGCTTCAAAAAGCTCAGGAGGAAGCACATGAAGCTGTCGCAAAGGCAAGACGAGAAGCAGATCAGATCATTTCGGATCTGCGCAAGCTTGCGCTTGAAGAAGGTGCATCTGTCAAGGAGCATAAGCTGATCGAAGCGAAGCGGAAGCTGGAAGAAGCGGCGCCAGAGCTTACGTCGAAGAAGAAGCGTCCTGCAGGCGGCGGAGCTAAGAAACCCGCGAAGATTGGAGCGGGAGACGAGGTCATGGTCTACAGTCTCAATCAGAAAGGCACAGTTGTTGAGATCGGCGGCTCGGATGCTACGGTCCAGCTTGGCATTATGAAGATGAAGGTTGCGCTTGATGATTTGGAATTGATCAAGACAGTAGCGCAGGTTAACAAGCAGCAACAGCCGAAGCAAACGGCAAGCCTCAAGCGTTCCAAAGACGACAATCTGCGAATGGAGCTTGATCTTCGTGGAGCAAATCTGGAAGAAGCGATTATCGAGGTTGACCGTTTCCTGGACGAAACGTATTTAGGCGGTCTTGGCCAAGTGTACATTATTCATGGAATCGGGACTGGTGTGCTTCGCACTGGTGTACAGCAATATTTGCGCAGACATAGCCTTGTGAAGAGTTACCGGCTTGGACAATACGGTGAAGGCGGCGCAGGAGTAACAGTGGCGGAGCTGAAATAGCTTCGCCGATCCGCCTGCAGGAAGGTAGCAAGCCATAGGAGTGATAAGGATGGGTACGGAAGTCGATCGTTTGCTTAGCAATTCGTATGCGGCATCACTCGTTTATGTATCGCTGGTCGTGTTGTCGCTTATCGTCTTTTTATCCGTGTTTGAGCTGGTGACCCGTTATAACTGCTGGAAGGAAATCAAGAACGGCAATATGTCGGTCGCAATGGCTACAAGCGGGAAAATATTTGGGATATGCAATATATTCAGATTTTCAATAGAAGCTAATGTTTCGGTGTATGAAAGTCTGATCTGGGGCTTATTCGGCTTTATTATCTTACTTGCTGCTTATTTTTTATTTGAATTTCTAACACCGGTATTTCGTATAGATGACGAAATAGCGAAGGATAACCGGGCTGTAGGATTTATCGCAATGGTTATTTCGATTTCTTTGTCCTATGTTATTGGAGCAACGGTTATTTTGTAAGTGGCATATGCACTTACGCTTTCGAAGTAGGAGGGCAAGCATGAAATACTTGTGGGGGATTTTACTCGCGATTGCTATTATATTTTTTGGTCTTGGTGTTATTTATATGATGAACAATTAAGCTGTGGAGGTTATTAAGGAATGGAAGAGCAAAACATTTGTCCGTGGTGTTATACAGAAATCGTCTGGGACGAGGAGATTGGGCCGGAGAAACATTGCCCACACTGCGAGAACGAGCTTAGCGGCTACCGCACGATGCAATTTGGAATTGATCGTCCTGATGACGACAATGAAGAAAGCTGGGAAGACGAAGAAGAAGTACAGGAGCAAGCTGATTCCGGTGATAAAGAAGATGATTCCAATGGGGGCTTCCGTCAAGTGAATCTCTCGTGGCTTGCTGCGGAAGAGACAATCCGTCAAATTACGGACAGTCAGGATGAAGCACCAGAATGTCCGACATGCCGCGAGTATATGCTGGAGGCTGGCAAGCAAAGCATTTCGCTGCAGCCGACTGTTCACACCGTGACAGGAAGAGCTGTTGTTCATTCGCCGGTTGAGACGGTAACCTATATTTGTCCGTCTTGCTTCCAAGTTTCATTGATTCTCAGCCCTGAAGCTCGCGATCAGATGCTTGCTTTGCTTGCGCCTAAGGAATAATTAGCTTGATCTGGTAAAGAGAGGACGGCATGACCCCTGCTCTTTTGGGAAATCTAACAGTGGATAACCATTGTTAGGTGATCCTTACGAACAAAGAATGACCACAAACAGCCTAGATAAGGCCTAGCGTGTGGCAATTCTTTTTAGGAGGAATCGGATTGAAGCAGAGTCATCATGGCGTTAAGACCGGCGGGCGTCTGAGCGGCGTAGGCCGAAGCGTCACAGGTTCACGCCAAGGCGGGGCACTGGGGTCGCAGGCGATTTTGCTGCTTGCTGTTCAAGGCTTGTTTGGCATCGCAAGTGCGCTGTCTGGAACGTTCATACCGGTCTATCTCTGGAAAGCAAGCCAGTCCTTTATGCTGATCGGTTGGTATACGCTTGGACAATATGTGACAAGTGGTATCGTCTTTTGGCTGGCGGGCAAATGGGTGAAGGAACATCATAAGATGTACAGCCTCCGTCTTGGCATCGTGCTGTCGGGGGCGTTTTATTTTACAGTACTCCTGTTAGGTCAGCAGGCCAAAGTTTACAGTGTTCCGCTTGGCATGTTAAGCGGTATGGCTCTTGGTTTTTATTGGATGGCTTATAATGTAGTTTATTTCGAAATTACGGAGCCGGATAATAGGGACCGTTTCAACGGAATTGCCGGTATACTCGGCGCTTTGTCCGGTATTATCGCCCCATGGGTGTCTGGATACTTAATTACGTCTCTTCAAGGTGAGAGCGGCTATAAGCTTATTTTCACCATATCGCTTGTTGTCTTCGGATTAAGCGTGGTTGGAAGCTTCTGGCTTACCGATCGAGGAGTACAAGGCGAGAAGTACAAATGGACGCTCGGCATTGATCAATTGAAAGAGAAAGGTAATCCATGGCGAAGAATGTTCGGAGCTATAGTGACGCAGGGTGTTCGCGAGGGTGTATTTATGTTCCTTATCGGGCTGGTTATTTACATTGCGACTAAAAACGAAGGCAAGCTGGGTAATTTCTCGCTTGTTACCTCTCTGGTTGCATTGATTAGCTTCTGGTTTGTAGGAAAACGCCTCAAAGCAAGCAATCGAAAAATCGCGATGCTGATTGGTACGATTATGATTGGACTGATCGTTCTCCCGTTGTTCATGAAAGTGAACTATAGTACTCTGCTTATCTTTGGTATCGGCACCTCGTTGTTTATACCGCTGTACATTATTCCGATGACATCACGGGTCTTCGACCTGATCGGCGATTCCGAGGAAAGCGCCAAGAACCGCGAGGAGCTGATCGTCCTCCGCGAAGCCGGCTTAATTATCGGCCGTGTCATCGGCCTAGCCGCTTATCTGATCGTCTTATCCCAGACGCAGACACCAGCGGCAATCGTTACCCTTATGTTCTGTGTTGGTATCGTTCCCATCGCCGGATGGTTCTTCATCCGTCCCTTCTTATCTGCCAACAATAAATTTCGTTAATAATTTTTGAACGCTATTCAAATCGAAGCGCGCAAAGCGAAACTATTAGGAATGAGAAACGAAGTGTTCGCCTTTGTCCCGAATTTCAACCGCAATGCGGTTAGAATTGAAGAAATTCGGGACAACAGCGATCGAATCCTAATAGTTTTGTGTAGCTCGCCTCACGATTTGAACTAAAGGAGAACTTATGCCACGAATTGTTCATTCCATCACCGACCTCATCGGCGATACGCCTGTCATTAAGCTCAATCGGCTTGTAGAAGCGGGAAGCGCAGACGTATGCGTCAAGCTTGAGCGGTTTAATCCAAGTGGCAGCGTGAAGGATCGCGCTGCATCAGCACTTATCCATGCAGCTGAACAAGGCGGACAGATTAAGCCAGGCAGCACCATCATCGAGCCGACCAGCGGTAATACTGGTATTGGGCTTGCGATGAACGCGGCTGCTAAGGGCTATAAATTGATTCTTATCATGCCGGACAATATGTCGGCAGAACGAATCAAGCTGCTTCAGGCTTATGGGGCAGACGTTGTATTGACGCCTGCTGCCGAGAGAATGCCTGGTGCTATCCGTAAAGCATTAGAGCTGCAAGCACAAATTCCCGGCAGCTTTATCCCGAATCAATTCGAGAACCATGCTAACCCGGATATCCATCGTACAACTACAGCAGTAGAGATTTTACGGCAAACCGAAGAACAGCTGGATGCCTTTATTGCTACGGCTGGAACTGGGGGTACTGTTACAGGAACTGGCGAGACGCTTAAAGCGGCCCTTCCTAATTTACATATCGCGGTTGTTGAGCCTGCCGGTTCACCTGTCTTGTCAGGTGGTAAGCCGGGGCCTCATAAACTAGTTGGAACGAGTCCTGGATTTGTACCGGCGATTCTAAATACGAATGTGTATGATGAAATTATTCAGGTATCCGATGAGGATGCGCTTCAAACCATGCGAAGCCTGGCTCGTCTGGAAGGACTCTTACTTGGACCGTCATCCGGTGCTTCCGTATGGGCGGCCATGCAGGTTGCGAAGAGACTTGGTCCGGGCAAGCGAGTATTGTGTATTGCTCCCGATACAGGTGAACGTTATTTGAGTATGGATATATTCTAAGAAGAAACGAGGCCCTTAAAGCTTATTTCCAAGCTTTAAGGGCTTCTTTTATTAAACCTCGCCGTTCGCGTACATAATCAAGAATAAAGGAAGGCTCATCGAGATACGTATCAAAGCTGCTTTTCCTCGTAAAATCTTCCCGAATCGCAGGTGTAATCTCCTTGTACATTCGGTTAATGATGGGATCGATCCGTTCGACAGTAAAGGCTGTTCTTAATAAGTTCAGCAGGATCGCACGATATTTCTGCCGGCAGGAGGCAAAGGTAAACAGCTTGCCGGTTAATTGATTGTAGCCCTGTAAACGTACCAAATCACTGCCGCAAGGCCTTCCGTAGCAGTTCCTTCCCCAGGTTCCTTCGTAATCCCAAGGAATAATACGGTATTTGCGGCTGTTCTTATGTTCGTATAAGGCATAGTTCTGATCGAACCCATCATAGTTGCCGGTAAGAACAGCTCCTGCCAGCCACAATAAATACTGGTTAATATCCAGCCGTTTGGCGGTGTATACGTTTAGTTGTTTGCTTGTCATAGTATTAATATTGCGAATGAATCGGACCAGACGATATTTGGTATTTGTTTCTCCCTTAACGATTTCATACCCTTCAAATAAGGAGTTCTTCTTCTGATTAGAGTTCTGATCGATAAGGCTGAAATCCGCACTGTCATTGACGGCATAAATAATGGAGTTATAGCCTATTCCTCTTTTTTTGAAAAATCGCTGATCAACCGCCTCGATTTCTAAGTATACCCCTTGCGGATAACCGTTAATTTCGACGGATATATGCGTTGTTTCCGGAGAGGGCACGCCAATGGTATTAAAGAATGTAAAAGATAACGCATTGCGGATCATGGAAGGATCATCAAACTCTGCATTCCAGTGCAGTGTTTTTCCTCCATCTAATCTGACCTCGAAGGATTTCTTGTTGTAATTACGCGTATGACCGCCTCGAATGCCGAATGTCGCTGTATAAAGTTTCCCATCTAATTCGATATGAATCGGCTTGAAGGATTTACTCCAAGGGTTATTTTTTAGCTCCTTTAGATCATCCTCGTCAATCTCGATTTTACGAATAGGCAGCGTTGCCACGGGCTTCACCCCTTAGACCGAAGTCAAAGCCTATCGTGGCTGATAGGCTTTTGTGCTTATTTACCCTATTCGGGTATCGGGGCAAGTGACACCATTTACGTCATTATTTTGATTATTTGTACCTTTTGTCCAGATAAATGGTTACTAATCTAGTACCTCTCATATACGGGTTACATATAAATATATTACAAACCGACACCAATGGTAGATGACTAGAAAGCAAACAACAGCAAGATCAGCCTATTAGTGGCAAAAGGTCAATTGGATGGTACGGTTGTAAATCTATTAATGCGAGAATCATCGGAGGGATTTAGCACATGTATGATTGCAATCACTGGCAAGGACAACAATGCCACAAGAGTCACAAAAGTCACAAAAGCCATGTCAGCCCGGGAACAACAACACCAACAAACGGCGGCGACACTCAAATCAGAAACCTGGTAGGCGAGTTGGTGAAAATTAACCGTGGCGGTCCAGAATCTTTGATCGGAAGACTGCTAGCCGTAAAAAGCGATTACCTGGTGCTTTCGACAAAAGAAGGAGTCGTATACGTTGACCTTAGCCATGTCAAAAGCGTAACTGGGCTTGCAGATGGTGGCAAAAGCGCAGGCGGCAGAAGCGGCGGTAGTCATAACACTGATTTCATCAAGGCCGATAACTTTAAAGGCGTAGTCAAAGCCTTACAAAAAGAATTCGTGCAAATTAACTGGGGCGGACCGGAGAAAGTGGAAGGCTTCCTTGCTGAAGTACAAGGCAATACAGCATTATTGGTTGTAAAAAATGAAGTGGTATATATCCTCATTGATCATATCAAAACAATCAAAAAACTTAGCTTCAACAAATCAAATGGCAACAAATCCGGAGGAAACAACAACAACAATCAATCCGGCGGTAACAAAAACAACAACAACAAATCCGGCAATCAAGGACAATCCGGAAACAAATCGGGCAACAAATCGGGCAACAAATCGGGCAACAAATCAGGTGCACAAGCACAAGGTCAATCCGGCAACAAAACAGGCAATAGAACAGCAGCTCAAACACAATCCACTGGCAATAAATCGAATAAAAAATCTGGAGGCGGCAATCGCTCGAAAAAAGGCTAATCGGTTGATGGTGCCAGGCATGAATACCTGTGCCTGGCATCACCTTCAGGTTTGCTTTTGAAAAGGAGGTCGAGCAATTGAAGAACCGTCATCCTCTCTTAGACTCACAGGTTGAACTCGTTATTTCCGGGAAGGCGGGGATAAGAGGGAAAATCATAGATTTTGGACCCGATATTCTAGTACTCTATAATGGCGTTCAGTTTTTCTATATTCCGCTTATTCATATGCAGCAAATGAGAATGGTATATGACGAGGAAGCGAACTACAGCAGCACACCAGAGCTACCCTTTGAACCCTATAATGATTCTATTTCCTTCCGTAAAATCTTATTGAATTCCAAGGGAATGTTCTCTGAAATTTATATTACGGGCAATCAATCTATCCATGGATATGTAACAGCTGTCATGAATGATTTTTTCGTCTTCTATTCTCCAATTTATCATTCCGTCATGATCTCAATGCGTCATCTCAAGTATTTGGTCCCGTATAATGCGAATGTAACGCCATATTCTTTGTCTGCGGAACAATTCCCACTTAAGCCAACTCCATTAACCCTTGCCAGGACTTTCGATCAGCAGCTTCGCAAACATATGGGGCAATTTGTTGTACTCGATCTGGGGGAGAACCCAAGAAAGACAGGTGTTCTCAAAAATGTTGATCTCAATTTGCTCGAACTTGCGGATGCGAGCGGATCATCTGTATTTATCCATTACGACCATGTAAAAACGATTCATCTGCCTTAACAAATGAAGCCCTTTTTGATGGCGATTTGCCAATCTAAGGGCTTATTTAAATGGAGAAAAATATGCATCACTTTCCTTGCTTAGGGGAATGCTGGAAGCGAAGGATGTGAATGTCTGTGCAGCTTGCTTCCAAACCTATCGGGTTATGGCCAATCGTTATGATGACTCTGCTAAGTGTTGGCCTTGTTAATCATGTCATTGTTGTTCCGATGCTTCTCGCTGAAGCCAAGAGAGACGCTTGGCTGTGCATTCCGGTCGCGCTTATTATTGCTCTTCCGATTGCCGCTTTTCCTCTGCAGCGGGTTATGTTCAAGATGAACAGGGTACGCTTTGATGAGTGGCTTAAACAACATGTTCCGGCCTTTTTTGTATGGCTGATTCTTGCCATTATTAATCTTGCTTTGCTGTTTGTTGCCTTTGGTACATTAGTGGATGTTGTTTCCTGGACGTCAAATACTTACTTGCCGGAGACCCCTCAAATTGTAGTCCTTTTTGTCTTTTGCTTTATTTGTATGTTTGCAGCAATGAATGGACTGCGCACCATTACTTATGTTTCTTGTATTTTACTCCCCATCGTTGTTGGATTAGGGGATTTTGTAATGTCGGCTAATATGCCTGTCAAGGACTACCGGTATTTGCTTCCGATGTTTGAAATGGGGTTCTCTCCAATAATAAATGGAGCTCTGCATTCACTAAGTGCCTTTATGGAGCTGTCATTCTTGCTGCTCATTCAGCATGAGATGACGAAGAGCTTTAAAAAATGGCATCTTATTCTTCTGACGGTCATGCTTATGTTGCTTACGATTGGTCCTACAATGGGAGCGATCACTTTGTTTGGGCCAAACGAAGCCAGCCTCATGCGTTACCCGGCTTATTCCCAGTGGAGGCTCGTGAAGATCGGCAAATATTTCGAGCATGTTGATTTTTTTGCGGTTTTTCAATGGCTCTCAGGTGCTCTAGTCCGGATCTCGCTGCCTCTTTATCTGATTCAGATCTATGGCCCGTTCAAGAAGCTGAAGCACAAGTGGATAAGCATGCTTATCACGGTTCTTATCCTGGCGGTTGCAAGTTTTATCGTCCTTATGAAAATGAAGTGGTATATGATTCTGATGCATGCTTATTTCTCGGTTGCCTGGATCATATTTGGCATCCTTTTGCTGCTGCTGTGGGTGCTTTCGTTCCGAAAAGTGAGGAAAACAGCAGATCCAAAAGCTTAAGGGGGTTACAGCTATGAGTCGCGAATTGAATGAGCAAGATCGCAAATGTGATCGTCTGGATATGATTTATGATGAGCTGGCTGGTTCCGGCGATGTCGTCAACCAAACGATTGAGGTCGGCGAAGATCCGAAGCGAGTATTCCGCATTCTCATGTGCAGTGGCATGGTAGATATGCAGACCGTATTTATTGCTTTATTGCCACAGCTGGACAAGCTTGCTGAAAATTTAAATAGAAATACTGGTCAGCCCGAGCATGATGGCGAAGAACATGCTCGGGTTACAATGGAAAATAACCAATCGCACAAAGAGGGCTTTTCGTTTGGCGCACGCCTGTCACTCGATAATGAAAAGGAGACTGCGCATTTCTTCTCTAACCTCTATTCGGGAAGTGTTATCGCCATCGATGAAATTACGCGATCCGTCTATTCCTTTGATATCGCCGGCATCCCGGGCCGCCAGCCGGAAGAATCTACAATGGAGCTGTCTGTTAAAGGACCGCGGGATGGGTTTGTTGAAGGAATAGCTACGAATATTGCGCTGATTCGCAGGAGGCTAAGGACCCCCGACCTCTATGTGGAGTATTTGAAAATCGGGACCGAATCACAGACAGAAGTTTCCATGATGTTCATGAAAAGCAAAGCCAAGACCTCTCTGGTTAAAGAAGCCAGGAAGAGGCTTCACGCTATTCATATCGAAGCGCTGTACAGCTCATCCGAGCTGGAAGAACTCGTATCGGACAGGCCGAACAGCCTGTTCCCGCTGGTTGATTATATTGGTCGTCCTGACTATGTTGTTCAAGCACTTATGCAAGGCAGAGTATGTCTATTGGTAGATGGTAATCCATCTGTCATTATTCTTCCTGGCAATCTGACGCTGTTGATTAAATCGCCAGAGGATGCTCACCTGCCCTATTATTATGTGTCGCTTGAACGGATGCTCCGCATTCTGGGTTTTGTTCTTGCTATTTGTCTTCCAGGCTTTTGGGTCGCATTATCGGCCTATAACACGGATCAAATTCCGTTCACACTGCTGGCAACGGTAACGAACTCCCGGATCGGACTCCCAATGTCTGCAACGATGGAAATGTTTCTAATGATGGGGATGTTCGAGTTATTCCGGGAGGCAGGTGTCAGGCTGCCGAGGCCAGTCGGCCAGACGGTGTCCGTCGTAGGTGGTCTTATTATAGGGGATGCCGCCATCCGGGCAGGCATAACCTCTCCGACTATGCTCGTAGCAGCGGCTGTTGCAGCCGTCTCAACCTTTACGCTGGTAAATCAAACGTTAAGTGGTACAGTGAGCATTTTACGGTTTTTCGTGTTAATTCTTTCTTCGCTATTCGGGATATTTGGTTTCTTCGTCGCTGTGTTTATGATACTGATCTATATGTGTTCGCTCGAGACGTTTAATCAGAACTATATGCAGCCGCTTGCCCCAATCAAATGGAGGGAGCTCATAACGGGACTACTTCAGAAGCCTTGGAAATCCAGAGCTAAAGGTGAGAAACCATGACCGTTTATGCTAGGATACAAAAGGTTGTGAAGACGCTTAAAGTCAGCATTGTGTTGAGTACGATGCTAATAACCGGAGGCTGCTGGGATGAAGTTAATCTGCAGGATGTCACTTACATTTCTGCCATTGGTGTTGACTATGTAGATGAACATTTTGTCGTGTATGCCCAGATGATTTCATTTGGCGTTATTGCCAAGCAGGAGGGGGCGCCGCCTCCTGGCAGCCCGATATGGGTGGGGAAACATGAAGGGGATACTAATCTAGCTGCCATATTCAACCTGATGGATTCATCCCAATACAAGCTGTCTCTTAATCATTTGAAGTCGGTCGTAATTCACGAGCGTGCTTTCAGCGAAATAGAGCAAATTATCGACAGCCTTAACCGGTTGAGTTCTACAAGATTTAATTCGCTTGTATTTGGAACCAAAACAGACATTAATGATTTATTTACGATGGATATGTTATTCAACAAAACACCATTAACGACTCCGCTGTATGCACCACATATCGAAAATAATCAGAATAGTTATGTTGTGCCAATGACGCTTCAGTCTTTAGTACGCGAAGCACTTGAGCCTGCTATGACGGTCAAGCTGCCTTCCCTTTCTCTCCTGCCGGATGACTGGGAGAACAATAAAAAGAGGCTGAATTTCCTAACCATCAACGGAGCGTTTTTATTTAATGAAAAGAAACCTGAAGGCTTCGTAACACGAGAGAAGTCCAAGGGATTAATCTGGACGAGTGAAGGTTTCAAACGGTCGCTCGTACCGATTCGGGTTGATGCTCGAAGAGCTTCTGTTGTCATTGATACGGCCAAATCAAAGGTTAAGGTTAAATGGGAAAACAATAAGCCCCAATTTGTATTAAAGACCAATCTGACGGGACACTTAATTGAAGCATCGAGTGATTTTTCAGATCAGGAGCTTAAATCTCATGTGGAGCAGGTTGTAAAGGCTCAGATGGAAGACACCTATTTGAAGGGGTTAGCCATGAATGCTGATCTTTATGATTTGGAGCATGAGCTTTACCGTCATCACAATAAAGCGTGGAAGCGTCTCGTTCAAGAGGAATGGAAGCCTAGCCCAAATGATTTGACCATCGAGGTGGAATGCCGGATTAAGAAGGAATCGGAGCTTCGCTCGAAAACAGAACTCCAATTGCGTACATAATCCATGGAATTTCCGCCCATAATACGTATGCTTCCATAAAATTGGCATGAAGGAGACGAGACATATGCTTCAAGCTCTAACCGCGAAGGAATTGGAATATATCGCGGATTCGCTATCCAATGAAGATTTGTTAATTAAACAAAATGCCCTGCTTGCATCGCTTGCTATGAACCCACAGTTAAGACAAGCAGGTGCCAGCGAATTACAGACGCATCAGCATCATTATCAAATGCTGATGCAGGCACTGCAGCAGCACCAGCACATGGCGCCTACACAACCGCAGCAGTAATAAGATAGGAGGAATCTAAAACATGTATCAACAACATCATTTACCAGATGAGGATTTAGCGTACACGGTATTATCCGATCTGAAGCGTGTCGTTCGTGAATATGCAACGGCAGCAACGGAATCAAGTTGCCCGGAAGTGCGTCAAATGTTTACTCAATTGCTGAACAGTACTTTGAAGTTGCAAGGAAATCTTTTCACAACGATGCAATCGGCGAATATGTACAACACAGCATCGCCTGCTCTTCGCCAAGAAATCGACAAGCAGACGAAAGAATATCAACAAACGCAGCAAAAAACATCACAATATTTACAGCAGCGTATGGGCGCAGCACAGCCATCGTTCCCGCAATACGGGCAATTTCAACAGCCGCAGCAACAGTCCCATCAGCCTTTCTACAGCTAAAGACCCTTCGGGGTCTTTCGTTTTTTTCTTTGCAGGAACCATTAATTCGTTGTAAAATATTTTAATAACCGCAGTTTTGGAAGGAGTTTGACGATGAACGAACTACAGCTGAAAGTGCTGGAGCTGCTGAAGGAAGACGCGCGCCGTGATGCGGAGCTGATTGCCGCCATGCTGAATGAGCCTGTGGAGAGCGTCAAGCAAGCGATTGCATCCATGGAAGAAGAACATATCATCGTTAAATATGCGACAGTGGTGAACTGGAGCAAGGTTGATGACGAGAAGGTTACGGCATTAATCGAGGTTCAAATTACACCTGAGCGCGGGCGCGGCTTTGAAGGCATTGCCGAGCGCATTTACTTATATCCGGAAGTGAAGTCAGTCTACCTGATGTCCGGAGCTTATGATTTGCTTGTAGAAATCGAAGGCAAAAACTTGAAAGAGGTCGCCTCTTTTGTTTCCAATAAATTATCTCCAATCGACAAAGTGCTGTCGACGAAAACAAACTTTATTTTGAAAAAATACAAACAGGACGGAATTATCTTCGAGGAGCATGAAGGCGACCATCGATTGATGATTTCGCCGTAAAAGGATGATGGCTATGATTAAAGACGAGGTTACATCCAATCATCGCCAATCAATGGCAGAATATTTGTCGCCTCTTGCGCGGAGTATTAAACCGTCAGGTATCCGGCGCTTTTTTGATTTGGTAAGTACTCGTAAAGATGTGATTACGCTTGGCGTCGGCGAGCCGGATTTCGTAACGCCATGGCATGTGCGTGATGCAGCTGTGTATGCACTGGAGAAGGGTAAGACTCAATATACATCCAATGCAGGTATGCCAGAATTGCGTGAAGCGATTGGGCAATATTTAAGTGATTCTTTTGCTGTATCCTATAATCCAGCAAGTGAGATTTTGGTAACGGTCGGAGGCAGTGAAGCGATTGATCTAGCGCTTCGGGCATTGATTAGTCCTGGTGATGAGATTCTGATTCCTGAGCCATGCTATATTTCTTATTCTCCGATTACGACATTAAGCGGCGGCAAAGCAGTGGGTATTGAGACGTTCGCTAAAGATAATTTCAAGCTGAAGGCTGAGTCGCTGCAAGCGGTGATTACGCCAAAATCAAAAGTCCTTATTTTATGTTATCCAAGTAATCCAACCGGCGGCATTATGACGTATGAAGATTGGCTGCCGATTGCTAAGGTTGTTGAGGAAAATGACCTGATTGTGATCTCGGATGAGATTTATGCCGAGCTTACTTATGGCACAAAGCATGTGAGCTTTTCTGCAATGCCAGGCATGAAAGACCGGACGCTGCTTGTGAGCGGCTTCTCCAAAGCTTTCGCGATGACTGGCTGGCGCATGGGCTACGCTTGTGGCCATCAGGATCTAATTGGCGCGATGCTGAAGATTCATCAATATACGGTTATGTGTGCTCCTATTATGGCACAGTATGCGGCTCTTGAAGCGTTAACGCCGCATGGGCTGGAAGAAAAGGATCGGATGATGGAAGCTTATAACCAGCGGAGACGTCTGGTTGTCAAAGGCTTCCGGCAGATTGGTCTTGAATGTCATGAGCCTGAAGGTGCGTTCTATGCCTTCCCGTCAATTACGTCGACAGGACTTACCTCCGAGCAATTCGCTCAGCGTCTGCTGGAGGAGGGCAATGTTGCTGCCGTTCCAGGGGATGTGTTTGGACTCGGCGGAGAAGGACATTTGCGTTGTTCTTATGCGACTTCCGTTGCTCAATTGACTGAGGCGCTTGACCGAATCGGGCATTTTGTTCATAAGCTTAAGCAGGGCTGATACGTGAACATCGATAAGCAGGCAGGGCGCGGCCCTTGCCTGTTTTTTTATGGCTTCAAAGCTTCGAAGGCAAGTTAATTTATGGTATAGTGTAGGGAAATTCCCCTTAGATGAAAGGGCTGATCAGCTATGAAAATATATACACGTACAGGAGATAAAGGACAGACCTCCCTTATTGGCGGGCGCGTAAGCAAGGATGATATCCGGGTAGAAGCTTACGGTACAATCGATGAGCTGAATGCATTCGTTGGGCAGGCAGCAGCGGAAGCAGCAAAGCACGCTGAACTAAAAGACATGGCTGAGCTGCTCGTTGATATTATGCAGGAGCTGTTCGACTGCGGGTCGGATTTGGCGTATGCGAGCCCGGGAGCACCGCTCAAAATGACGGATGAACCTGCGGCAAGACTGGAATTGACGATTGATCAATATACAGAGGAAGCTCCGGAAATTACGAAATTTATTTTGCCGGGAGGAAGCCCTGTGTCGGCCTTGCTGCATGTATGCCGGACCGTATGCCGCCGTGCCGAACGTCGTGTTGTGACGCTTGCAGCCGAGCATCCTGCTAATCCGGAAGTGCAGAAATATTTGAACCGGTTATCGGATTTCTTCTTCGCTGCAGCTAGAGCTGCTAATGCGAAGCTTGGCGTACCGGATACGGAATATGTACGGAGTGCGAATGTGTTCCGCAAGTCGTCGAAATGATGATAGAAGATATTGCAGGCTACTATAAACCGCTGGTCGTAGAGGTCGGAGAGGCGATGGCAGGGAAGGATGTACGGACAGTGCTTGAGCGTAAGCTTGGCGTGTCACGTACGCTTCTCTCGAAGCTTAAGCTCACTGAGTTTGGCATTACCATAAATGGAGTGCGGGCCTATACAACAGCGAAGGTCGCAGCAAGAGACCTTGTTGCGATTCGAATGGAAGAGGAAACCTCGGATGATATTATGCCGCAGGAGATGCCGCTGCGTATTGTGTTCGAGGATGAATATTTATTAATCGTTAATAAGCCGGCGGGTATTGTGGTTCATCCCACACACGGGCATTACACCGGTACACTTGCAAATGGGATCGTACAGCATTGGCAGGCTCGCGGCGAGAAGGTAAGGTTTCGGCCGGTGCACCGGCTTGATGAAGATACATCAGGTCTTGTAGCGATTGCGAAAAATCCATACATCCATCAGCAACTGTCAGAACAGCTTCAAGCGGGAACAATTATGAAACTATACTGCGCGTATGTGTATGGAAGTCCAGATCCGGCAGATGGTACGGTTGATGCTCCAATCGACAGGGATCCGGATGAGCCGCATGTCCGTATTGTAACGCCGGAAGGATATCCTTCTGTAACGCATTATAAGACGGCGTTGGTGTTTGGCGAAGATGCGGCGGCGAAGGTACGCCTTAAGCTTGAGACAGGACGGACACATCAGATCCGAGTTCATATGAAGCATATCGGGTGTCCGCTTATTGGCGATCAAATGTACGGACCAAAGACTAGTGGGAATCAGCTCTGGGAGAACACGGCTGGCCGGCAAGCACTCCATGCGGAGACACTGGGACTGACTCATCCGATGACGAAGCAATGGATGGAGTGGACGGCAGATTTGCCGCCGGAGTTTGTTGCGTTAGAACAGGTTCTTAATGAAGCTTGAAAAGCTTGTAAGCAGTATATAGGAGGTAGAATGAATACAGATGAGCAAGTTGACTATTTATCAATATCCGAAATGTGGTACATGCCGTACAGCAGTTAAATCGCTGCAGGCGAAAGGTAATGAGCTTGAACTGAAACATATCGTAGAGGAAACGCCAACGGCTGCTGAATTAAAAGTGCTGGTGAAGAACAGCGGACTTGAGCTGAAAAAGTTCTTCAACACATCGGGTGATGTGTACAAATCACTTGGGCTGAAGGACAAGCTTGGCGCGATGAGTGAAGAAGAGCAGCTGGAGCTGCTAGCTTCAAGCGGTATGCTGATTAAGCGGCCAATCGTGACAGACGGCAAAAAAGTGACGGTTGGCTATAAGGAAGAACAATACGAGCAAGTATGGAATGGGTGAGCGCATGAAAAAATCGTGGCGTTCTGATCGTTTGTCACAGCTTGGTTCGTCTATCTTTGCCGAGGTCGCAGAGTGGAGAAAGCAAGCGGCCAGCAATGGCAGGGATATTATTAATCTTGGCATCGGCAGCCCGGATAAACCGCCTACGGAGGCGGTAAGAAAAGCGCTTAGCGAAGCGGCACTCCGTACAGATGCGTATTCCTATCCAGGAACGCACGGCAGTGCGGCTTTCCGTGGTCAGGCAGCTGCGTGGATGGATTATCGTTTTGGAGTAAAGCTTGATCCTGATCACGAGCTTGTTTCCTTGATGGGATCGCAGGACGGATTATCTCATCTAGCGATGTCACTATGTAATCCGGGAGATGTTGTAATTGTCCCTAACCCTGGTTATCCCATCTATACGGCTGCATTAGCATTAGCTGGTGTAGAGCCGTATTTGCTGCCGCTTAAGGAAGAAAATCAGTTCCTTCCGGATCTGGATTCAGTACCGGATGATGTGTGGCAGCGTGCAAAATTTATTTTACTGAACTATCCGGGTAATCCGGTATCGGCAGTTGTCGATTTGGCGTTCTTCGAACGTTTACTGGCGAAGGCCAAAGAATACGGCGTACTGGTCGTGCATGATGCCGCGTATTCGGAGATGGCCTTCGACGGACATGAGCCGCCAAGTATCCTTGTCGTACCAGGTGCTCTTGAAGGGGCAGTGGAATTCCACTCCTTGTCCAAAAGCTTCAATATGGCTGGCTGTCGGATCGGCTTTCTCGCAGGCAACCGAGAAGCAGTTGGAGCGCTGCGTGAGTTGAAAGAAAATATCGATTATGGCGTATTTGGCGCTGTGCAGGAAGCGGGCGTCATCGCTTTGCAGGAAGCCATGTCTGCTTCTGCGCCGCCTAAAGCCGGCGTATTATATGAGAAGCGGCGGGATTCTTTTATCGAGGCATTAGCAGCAGCCGGCTGGATTGTCGAGAAGCCAAAAGCGACAATGTTCATTTGGGCGAAGCTTCCGAAACGCAGCAGCGGTGAGGCATGGACTTCACGTGCTTTTGCTCAAGAGCTTCTGGCGCAAACAGGCGTAGTCGTTATTCCAGGCGAGGCGTTTGGGAGCGAAGGCGAAGGTTTTGTGCGAATTGCTTTGGTCGAAGACGAAGCAAGGTTGCTTGTGGCTGCTAGACGCATAGGAGAATTTCTTGGTTGCTAGGCACATTCACTGCGCAAGCCAATACTCTTCCGATCGCCATTGTTCCCGAATTTCTTCATTATAATCCGCTTTAGCGGATGAAATTCGGGAACAAAAGCGAACGCAGGGCTTCTCCAGAGTATTGGCTTGCTTCGCTTCGCGCAGCAATTCTTATAGGGACAGTGGCTCATCACTCAATTCCCGAGTGATGGAGTTTTCTTTATATGTCATCACTTGGAATATGAGTGATGGATCTTTAATAGTTAGTCATCACTCGGGAATTGAGTGATGGTATACGGCCCTATGCCAGGACAGGGTTTGGGTTTATCTTAATGCAAGGCAGCGACATTAGTGGCGTGGGAGTGGAGAACGGAGCGAGTGAATGTTCTCTTGAGGAGGGAGCCATGAGCGGAGTAAGGGAATGTTCTTGAAGAAGCGGAGCGTTCGCCTTTGTGTCCGGATTCGGACCACGATCCGATTGTTCAAAGAATCCGGACACAACAGCGATCGAAAGAATATTCCCTTATGCAGTGAAAACAGCGACTCTCTCAAAGTAGATTCACTTGCGCAGTGACCACAGCGAGCGACCGCAACCACTAAGCGATAATGCCAGCTTTTGCATTACAATGAACACCAAAACTACTGTACAATAAAGTTATATTATGTGTAGAGGATGGCTTCTTATATGAATGAAAATAAAATACTGATTGTGGACGGGATGGCTTTGCTGTTCAGAGCTTATTTCGCGCAGCAATACAGTGCTAGACGGCTGGCTGATGGAACGCCAACGAACGCGATTTATGGCTTTTTGCAATACTTATTTGATGCTGTGAACCAGTTCCAGCCGACCCATGTGGCTTGCTGTTGGGATATGGGCAGCAAGACATTCCGCACCGAGATGTACACTAATTATAAAGCAAATCGGCCGGAAGCTCCGGAAGATTTGATCCCACAATTTTCGCTCGTCAAAGATATCGTTGCCGCGCTCAACATTCCGAATATCGGACTGGAAGGCTACGAAGCAGATGACTGCATCGGTACAGTATCGAAACAGCTAAGCCAAATGGCGCATGTTTACATCCTTACAGGTGATCAAGATATGTTGCAGCTGGTAGAAGAACGTATCCATGTTGTCATTATGAAAAAAGGCAGAGGCAATTATGCGGTCTACGATCTAGATTTCCTCAAAGAAGATAAAGGTATCCATCCTTTCCAAGTGGTTGAGATGAAAGGCCTGACTGGCGACACAAGTGATAACTATCCAGGTGTTAATGGGATCGGCGAAAAGACAGCCTTGAAGCTTCTTCAAGAGTTTGAATCGATCGATGGCATCCTTAGCAATTTAGATGGTATCTCCAAAAGCATTAAAGCGAAGATCGAAGCCGATTTGGAAATGCTTCATCTGTCCCGTACGCTTGCGCGTATCAATATTGAAGTTCCGGTTGCTTGCAGCCTGGAGGAATGCTTATGGAGTGTTCCGACTGAAGCAGAAGTCGTGTTTGAAAAATATCGACTGGCCTCATTACTAAAATTGATCGTTTAATCCCAAGGCAGCTGCCATTCGCAGCTGCTTTTTATTTTTACCAAAAAATACTAAGTTTTTGCCGTTGAGAGAGGAAACTGGAAGGAAATGTCGAAATAGTAGCCGAGACCTACAATGGCTAAAAATAAGCAACTTCTTGAGTCAGCTTTCCCTTAATAAAGGGCAGGCGTTTTAAGAAGGATTTTGGCGTGAAATCCGGCAGAGTTGCGATCAATAGGGGGAAGACGAACAGTACGGGGAAAAGGTCATTACAAACAGTTACAGGAGGCGAATTATGAAAGGTGTTTTACGAAAAATAGGAATGGCGGTTATGTCCGTGCTGTTGGTCTTAATTGTGTTCAGGCTGCTGCCTGCACAAACGGGATATGCAGCAACGTTACCATCTATTCCGGTAAGTTTTGATTATTTTGTGGATCCTTCTGGGAGTTATGCAACAGGTGATGTAAGTTACGATTCTGGAAATTGGTTTGGATCAGATGCTGAATTTGGTAATGCGAAAACTGTCCTTCAATTTGATTTAAGTTCTATCCCTAGCTCTGATACCGTTTCAAATGCCAGTATAAAGTTGCGGGTTTTGGATACGGAATATCCGATTGGCGGTTCTATTGCCATCAAAGTTTATGGTGCGGAAGATACCATTTCAAGTACTAACGTAAATGAAAATTCAACTATCATTCCAAACACTACTGGCCTTATTTTTTCTCGAACATATAGTGCACTGGACAATATGATAAAAGATACAGATGTTACTATAGACATTACAAGCTACATTAACAGTCAGTTGACTTCTGGTGATAAAAAAGCGACCCTCGTATTGGAGGGCAATGAAAATGTCGGAGATAATGAAATTGTAATTGCTTCTAATAATTCCGTAGTAACAGGGAATTATGCACCAACCTTAAACGTGACTACGGCTACAAACCCCAAGGTAGCTTCGGTATCAGTTCCGAGTAATGCTACATATAAAGCCGGACAAAATCTGGACTTTACGGTGAACTTTGACCGCAATGTTACGGTAACAGGTGCCCCTTCCTTGCCTCTCACCATTGGTTCAACTCCCGTACAAGCTGCGTTCCTATCGGGATCAGGATCTAAAGCACTCCTTTTCCGTTACACGGTATCAAGCGGCCAACTTGATACAGATGGCGTTGCTTTAGGCGGTGCAATTACTTTAAACGGCGGTACGATTAGAAATACAAGTAGTGAAGACAGTATTTTAACACTAAATTCTGTTGGAGCTTTAACCAATGTAAAAGTGGACGCTGTTGCTCCAACGGTTTCATCCGTAACCGTACCCACTAATAAGACTTATGGTAGCGGACAAAGTTTGACGTTTGCGGTTAATTTTAACGAGCCTGTAACTGTTTCGGGCGGCACGCCAAGCATTTCGCTAGTCATTGGTGTTACAACCGTACAAGCTACTTATACGGGCGGTACGGGAACCAATTCTCTTGCTTTCAGTTACACGTTGCAAGATGGACAGAGAGATTTAGACGGTATTACGGTGGGTGCACTTAGTCTTAACGGTTCTACGATGACGGATACTGCAGGCAATGCTGCGGCTCTAATGCTTAACAATACGGCTAGCACAACCGGTGTGCTGGTGGATGCCATAGCGCCTACAGTCAGTACCGTGGATGTACCTGCAGACAGTACCTACAAATCAGCAGATCAGCTTAATTTTACGGTACACTATAGCGAAAATGTAACCGTAACAGGTACACCTCATCTACCGGTAACAATCGGCAGTACACTGGTGCAGGCCAGCTATGTATCAGGCTCAGGAACACAAAATCTCGTGTTTCGCTATAGCATACAAGCAGGTAACAGCGATACAGATGGGATCGCTGTTGGTTCAAGCCTGACGCTGAATGGCGGAACAATTCGAGATGGAGCACTCAATAATGCAGGTCTAACGCTTGCAGGAATCGGAAGTACGTCAGCTGTACTGGTGGATGCTGTAGCACCTGCTATTAATAATGTGGACGTGCCAACAGCTGGCACTTATTTGGTAGGAGAGAACTTGGCGTTCACTGTTCATTACAATGAGAATGTAACGGTGAATACTACCGGCGGAACACCTTATTTACAGATTACGATAGGCAGTACACCTGTACATGCAGCCTATGTATCGGGTTCGGGAACAAAATCGCTCCTATTCAGCTACATGATTCAGGTAGGAGACGTTGATACAGATGGTATTACAGTTGCCGCAAGCCTCGCGTTGAATGGTGGAACGATAAAAGATACAGCAAGCAATAATGCCAATCTAAGTTTAAATAGTGTTGGCAGCACGGCATCAGTGCTGGTAGATACTTTAGCTCCTTCAGTGAGCAGCGTAACAGCACCTGCAAACCAAACCTATGGAGCGGCGGCTCCATTGGATTTTACGGTTCATTATAGCAAAAAGGTTGTCATAGCCGGTGGAACACCTTCCATACCTGTGACAATTGGTTCGTCAACGGTACAGGCGGCGTATTTATCAGGCTCTGGAACGGATACGCTTGAATTCCGTTATGTCGTTCAAGCTGGCGACAATGACAACAACGGTATTGCTATAGGCAATGCAATTGTATTGAATGGCAGCACACTTCTTGATGAATCCGGGAATGCAGCAAAGCTGACGCTGGCTGGCGTTGGAAGCACTACAGCCGTTCTTGTAGATACAGCTGCCCCAGCAGTGACTACTGTAGACGTACCGGCAGATGGAAGCTACAAAATGGGATCGGCACTTGGTTTTACCATTCATTATAATGAGAGCGTAACGGTTACGGGCACGCCTTCCTTGTCTCTCACGATTGGTTCAGCTACGGTGCAAGCAACCTATGTATCCGGCTCTGGAACGAGTGCTCTTGTATTCCGTTATACGGTTCTTAACGGACAAGAAGATTCGGACGGTATTGAAGCGGGTAACACGTTGGAACTGAATGGCGGTACGCTGAAAGATGCGGCGGGCAATACAGCGGGCTTGTCCTTAACAGGTATTGGTACAACTAACGCGGTGCTGGTGGATGCCGTGGTCCCTTCGGTTGTAAGTGTTGATGTTCCTGCAGATGGGATATATAAAGCAGGTACAGCACTCGCGATCACGATCCACTACAATGAAAAAGTAGCTGTAACCGGATCTCCGTATGCAGCAATCACGATTGGTTCTTCAACGGTACATGCCGTATATGTATCCGGTTCCGGTACGAATGATCTGACATTCAGCTATACGGTTCAAGCAGGAGATACCGACACGGATGGCATTGAACTTGGTTCTATTAGCTTAAATAGTGGTACTTTAAATGACGCGGCAGGTAATGCCGCAAGCCTCTCACTAACTGCAGCAGGCAGCACAAGTGCTGTTCTTGTAGATACGACTGCTCCTACTGTTAGCAGTGTGGATGTACCTGCTAATGGTACTTACAAAGCGGGAGATGATTTAGAGTTTACGGTTCATTACAGCGAAAAAATAACGGTAACGGGTGGAACGCCAACACTTCCGATTACTGTTGGCACCACAACAGATCAGGCTGTTTATGTATCTGGCTCGGGCAGGAATGCACTTCTTTTCCGCTATGAAGTGCAGGCTGGAGACAATGATATTGACGGCATTCAAGTCGGCAGCTCGCTGAGTTTGAATGGCGCAGTGCTTCAGGATACGGCAAACAATGCTGCTGCGGTATCTCTTGTTGGCACAGGCAGCACAAGTGCTGTTCTGGTCGATACGACAACTCCAACAGTCAGTAGTGTGGATGTACCATCTAACGGGTCCTATAACGAAGGCTCGATTATTAACTTTACCGTCCATTTTAATGAGAAGGTCACTTTGACCGGAACACCGTCCATTCCGGTTACGATTGGATCTACAACGGTTCAGGCGGGCTACGTATCGGGATCGGGAACAGACACATTAGTATTCCGTTATACGATCCTGAGCGGCCAATTGGATACGGACGGGATTGTAGTTGGAAGTGCGATTTCTCTTAACGGCGGCAACCTTCAAGATGTTGCCGGCAATGCAGCTGATCTAACTCTTGCTGCAGTTGGCAGCACAAGTGCTGTGCTGGTTGATGCTATTGCTCCATCGATTGAAAGTGTGGACTTACCTGTGAACGCGACTTATACAGCAGGACAGCAATTGAATGTCACCCTTCATTATGATGAAGCAATAACGGTAATGGGTGTACCTTCTATATCGGTGACGATAGGCTCTTCAACAGTCAACGCATCTTATGTCTCCGGTACAGGGACGGATACAATTGTGTTCCGATATACAGTACAAAATGGAGACAACGATTCGGATGGTATCGAAGTTGGTACTTTAGCTTTTAATGGCGGAGCTCTTAAGGACGCGACTGGTAATAACGCAGCAATCATACTGAGCGGCTTAGGAAGCACTTCTGCGATTAAGGTAGACGCGGTATCGCCAACGGTTAGTCAAGTTGATGTTCCAGCTAATGGTGCTTACAAAGCGGGGACAACCTTACAATTTACTGTTCATTACGGTGAGAATGTAAGTGTAACGGGCGGAACTCCGAGTTTGGACGTGACCCTTGCTGGGAAAACGGTTCAAGCCGATTACGTATCTGGTTCGGGAACAAATACACTTGTTTTCCGGTATGAGGTACAAGCCGGCGATACAGATTCGAATGGCATTCAATTAGCTGCGAGCATCTCATTAAACGGAGCTGCTATTGCTGATCAGGCTGGCAATTCCGCTATTCTTACGCTGGCAGGCGCAGGGGATACAAGCGCAGTATTGGTTGATACAACAGCACCAGTCGTAAGCTTGGTCAGCGTTCCTGCTGATGGCACTTATCATGCCGGTGCGAATCTTGATTTTATCGTAAAAACCAGTGAGCCGGTCCTACTTGATACGACAAGCGGAACACCTGCTATTCAAGTGCAAATCGGTTCTTCAGTTGTACAAGCGGAATACCTCGAGGCGGTAACGTCAAGCGAGCTCAAGTTCCGTTATACGGTTCGTCTGGAGGATCAGGATGCAGATGGTATCAGCGTGGACTCGGCTGCCTTAGCCTTAAATGGAGCAGTCATCACTGATGCTGCTGGCAATGGTTTCAGCACGACGCTTAACAGTATCGGAGCACTTCAGAACGTCAAGATCAGTAATAACCTCTCAGTTACCCTTAGTGAGACAAGCTGGACGAACAAGGATGTAACGGTAACCGTGACCACAGATCCGGACAACAGCATAGAGTACAAGCTGGGAAGCAGCGGAGCATGGACCAGTTATTCGGCTCCTGTGGTTGTGTCACAAGAGGGTCTGACAAGCTTTTACGCAAGAGTTATCGATCCGGCTAATCATGCAAGCGACAGTGTATCGGCGGATGTGAAGATTGATAAGACCGCTCCAGTTATCGTACTGAATGGTAATGATACTGTGAATGTTTACTTGGGCAATACTTATACTGAGCAAGATGCAAAAGTGCAGGATTCTAACCCTTCAGCAGATCTGGCAACAGTAACTGGAACAGTAGATACAGCTGCAATTGGTACTTACATTTTGCACTATAACGCAGTGGATCTGGCCGGCAACCAGGCTGTAGAAATTATTCGTACGGTTAAAGTGATCAATAAGCCGACTAGCAGTGTCAGCAATGTACGCCAAGTAAGAGTAGAAGTCGGAGATCCTGATCATCCTCAGGTCATTGTACAAATTGATATTGTGCGGGAAGTCATTGGCGGCAAGAAAGTGGATACCGTCATTATGAACGAGGATAAAATCAAACAGGCCGTTGCAAGCGCAGTTGGAGCTCATCAAGGAACGATAAGAATTATCGTAGATGATATTCCTGGCGATCCTGCAGATTTGGTTAAAGTTAAGCTTTCCGTCAATGCCGTTAAGTATTTGCTAGACAGCTCTCTTAATGTCGAGATTCGTACGGAAAACGCAACGCTTTATCTGTCCACCAATGCTCTGAGTGCGATGAAGGGCAGTCAGGAGTTTTTCTTCGACATTGTGCCGATCCGGAAGAAGGATGACCAAGATGTCGTGAAAGAAAGAACGATTAATGCTGAGGCTGTACGTAAAATCGTTAAGTCAGGCAATGTAATTGTCATTGGCATGCCAATGACAATTGAAACGAACCTGCCAAAAGTTGCGGTTCAAGTGACATTCCCTCTTGATCCTAACGTTATTCCAAGCGATCCAGCACAAAGAAAGCTGTTCCTAGCCACCCTTGGGGTATATATCGAGCATTCTGATGGTGAGAAGGTATTCCAGCGTGGTCAGATCGTTTACGATGACAAAGGGTATCCAACCGGCATTAAGATTGAAGTAAACAAATTTAGTACCTTTACCATCATTTCCGCAGAGGGAGGAAGCGTCCATCATGATGCGTATATTACCGGTTACTTAGATGGAACTTTCCGCCCTAATCAAGCAGTAACCCGAGCAGAAATGAGCACGATGCTGTACCGTCTATTGTCTGGATCGATACAGACTAGTACTGCACCATTTGCCTTTACCGATGTTTCGAACGGCTATTGGGCGGCAGCTGCAATTAAGTGGGGGCAGGGAGCGGGAATTCTAAATGGGTACCCAGATCACAGTTTTAAACCTAATACTTCTATTACACGAGCTGAGATGGCTTCCATTCTAGTGAAATGGCTCAAGCTGGACACGGCAGCAGCGAATCATATCTTCACCGATTCGAACGGGCATTGGGCTACTGCCCAAATCGCAGCTGTTGCTGAAATGGGCTTTATGACCGGGTATACTGACGGTTCGTTCGGTCCTGATCAGGCACTTACACGTGCAGAAGCAGTCGTCATTATTAACCGCATTCTTGACCGTGGGCCATTGACTGGTGTTGCGTCTCCAACCTGGAAGGACGTACCTGCATCTTCATGGGCATTTGGAGCGGTTGAAGAAGCCTCCAGAACACATGATGCTTCGCGTGAATCGAATGAAAGTGAAACTTACATTCCAGAGTAAATAACTGATCAACAATCCGTTGTAAGTCCACTCCTCCCTCTTCTGGGCAGGGGTGGACTTTTTTGTTAACCTAGTATTTCATACATTAATTGACAATATCCGCATCTTAAATCTATAGTAGAATTGCACTATATTTTTGCTAAATTTTACTAACTTAATATGGGGGTGCGATGCTGGTATTAGAGTTTGCTATTCCTGAGGATGACAGCTTTTTGTTTGAGATTTACTTGGACTCAAGACGTGAAGAAATGGATGCCTGGGGGTGGCCGGCCGGGGAAACAAAAGCTTTCTTGCGTATGCAGTTTGATCTTCAAACGAGATCATACGCTATACAGTTCCCGAATGCCGTAACACAGGTGATTATGCATGAGGGGAAGAAGATTGGCCGGATGATCGTGTCTAGGAGCCATTCTATTCATCTGATTGATATTTCCTTGCTGACGGCTTACCGCAATAGGGGTTTAGGAACGGGAGCTATGACGGGCTTGCAGCAAGAGGCGACTCAGGCAGGTATTCCGGTGAAGCTGAGCGTACTAGGGAATAATCCGGCTAAGCTGCTGTATGAAAGGCTTGGCTTCAAGGCCATTGGAGAAGCTTTCCCTTACATCTCTATGTCCTGGGAGCCAGATATGAGGGAGGAGAAAATAATATGAGTGATCAATATGTTGGGGAAATTCGCATGTTTGGCGGTACTTTTGCACCGGTAGGCTGGGCGTTCTGCAACGGGCAGCTGTTGTCGATTAGTGAGTATGATGTTTTGTTCACCTTGATCGGAACAACATATGGAGGTGACGGACAATCAACCTTCGCTCTACCGGATCTTCAAGGTAGATTACCGGTACATGCGGGTAGAAGCTCCGCATCCGGAATGACATATGTGCTGGGGCAAAAAGCAGGTGATGAGTCGGTTACATTAACGTACAATCAAATGCCTGCACATACCCATATCCCAAATAGCTCGAGCCTTGAGGGAACCTCCAGCAGTCCCGAGAATGCATTTTGGGCAACCAGCTCCAAAAATCAATATTCAGACGCTGATCCAAATGCACAATTAAATCCTGCAGCTATCGGAGTAACTGGCGGCAGTCAGCCTCATAACAATATGATGCCGTATACCGCCTTATCGTTTATTATTGCACTCAATGGCATTTGGCCGACACAAGAGTAAACTTGGAGAAGATGAGGAGGAAATATCATGGCAGAACCATTTGTTGGCGAGATCAGACAGTTCCCGTTTAACTTTGCTCCTAAGGGTTGGGCGCAATGTAACGGACAACTCCTTCCGATACAGTCAAATCAGGTTTTATTTTCTATTTTAGGTGTGACATATGGCGGTAATGGTATTAATAATTTTGCTCTTCCAAATTTACAGGGCCGGGTTCCTGTTCATCCATCGAATACAGTCACTTTAGGACAAACAAGCGGCGAGGAAGCCCATACTCTAACGGTTAATGAGATCCCTCAGCATACGCACCAAGCCGTCGGAGGCTCAGATGCAACAGCATCCGCACCAGGTGGGAAAACATGGGGGACACCGCCAAGTGTACAGCCATTTGCGCCAGCTCCCAATGCAGTGATGTCACCTCAAGCAATTGCCCCTGCAGGCGGCAGCCAGCCACACTCCAATATGCAGCCTTACACGGTACTGAATTTCTGTATTGCACTAAACGGGATTTATCCGTCCAGAAACTAGGAGAGAGGGCTGAGTTATATGGATCCATTTATTGGAGAAATTCGATTATTTGCAGGTAACTATGCACCAAATGGCTGGGCGTTATGCAATGGACAGCTTATGTCTATTCGCTCAAATACAGCTTTATTTTCTCTCCTTGGCGTCAATTACGGGGGTGATGGCATGAACACTTTTGCACTGCCAGATCTTCAGGGGAGAGCACCAATGCATTGGGGAGAAGGAGCGGGGCTTACACCAAGATCCATAGGTGAGACAGGCGGCGAACAGAATCAGACTTTGCTCATTAACGAGATTCCTGCTCATAATCACCTTGCGAATGCACAAACCGTATCTGATAAATTAGAGGCTTCAGGAGATATTTGGGCAAATGCAGGAGCCCCTGGGCGCGGTGGTGTTCAAAACTATTCAGAAAAAGCAGATGTAAGATTGAATCCAATGGCCGTTGGAGTTGCTGGCGGCTCACAGCCTCATAATAATATGCAGCCATACCAAGCACTCAATTTTATCATTTCACTCCAAGGTGTTTTCCCTCAAAGACCATAATGGACAAACAAAGCCCCAGCCAATCATTTGGCTGGGGCTTTGTTTAAAGCTTCTTATTATGGTTCATCCATTGCATCCGGGAGTGCGTCATAATCATCATCGCCTGGATAGTCACGGCCGAGGTCTTCGTGAAGGGAGCTGTTCTCATAGCCGAAAGGCTTCGACGAACGTTGATCGATACGCCAAGGTCTGCTTTTGCCGGTTGGTCCAGTAATGCTGGAGCCGTAGGAACCGTCTGGAAACTCCTCATGCGAGAGATCATTTCGCTGTGATTCCACTGTTGATAAATCTGAATACTCGCTGTGATCGTCGTTGCTAAACTGATTCATCCGAAATCTCCTCCTGAAATGGCATAAGTTTGAGCTTACGCACTTCAGTGTACCCCTGATTAATCGGTAAAATTCACCGTACCGACCACAAAATATAAAAACTGGGCGAGCTCGGCTGCCTCTTCCTCTGACAGCTTAAAGGTATATTCCAGATATCCTTCTTGCTCCAAGTCATCCGGTCCAATAATGGCAGTTCGTCCCGCTTGCAGGTCGGTGATAAGCTTCTTGCCATAAAATCTAGCAGTAGACATAATAGCCAGGTCAAACCGCTTCAAGCTTGGCGTAATAAAGGTGACGAATCTAGTAGCTGTATCTTCCGTTGTATCGGACATAAAATCATAATCAGGCAGCAGCATGTTGTAAAGCCTCCACATCTCGTTTCCACACATTATACATTAAGAAAACGCTTGTAAGAAAGAGATGGTTATGATAGCATGAAATTAATCGAATTAACTGACCGTGAGGAAGCACCTCTCTTGCAATTTTGCAGGAGGGGTGCTTTTTTTTGCGTTCTTGTTCATTCGCGTGAATAGCCAAACTTAAATTAGAGGAGTGAAGGCAGGGTGCAAATCGTTTTTTTGAACACATTTGAGAAACCCTCGAATGACGGTGCCATTGTGAGTGCAAGGCTGTCGATTTGTGAGAGGGATGGTATTTGGGCCGTATTATGGTCGGAAGGCTCGGAAGAGACGGTAAGCTGGTTTGAAGGTACCTCATGGGAAGAGATGATGATCGGATTCCGTCATGGTGTGGCGGTAAAGATGGGCGAAGGCTATACCCCCGTGGTAGACGGTATGCTGGAGGAGAAACGGGGCGGAGCGGGAAGCTTCTTATCGATGCTGCAATGTTACGGCGAATTGCATACAAAGGCGGAGTTATTCGAAGCCCTACGTGAGTGGCGGCGCAAAAAGGCTTTAACAGAGAAAAGGTCAGCCTATCTCATCGCAACAAACCGGATGTTATGGATGATTAGCAGCTTTGTTCCGTATTCAGCGGAAGAGTTGCTGCAAATTCCAGGCTGGGGTGAGCAAAAGCATGCTTCTTACGGACAAGAAGTGCTGGAGATTACAGCGCTGCACAGCCGTGAAACCGATTTCCCACTCAAGTGGGTTGCTGAGAAGCTTGACCCAACGGCTTATACTCAATGGATGTACAAGCAGAAGGAAGCCAGATACAAGAATGATATGATCCGTCAGCAGCAGAAGAAGCGGATCTTGAGCTTTGTCTTTGAAGGTGGTTCGATGGAGCAGCTGCAGTCGGAACTGGAGCTGCCACGCCGTGAGATAATGGATCGGATCGAGCAGCTTGAGACGGAAGGTTATGATTTTGAACCCCTTATAGCCAGAGAGCTTGCAGATATGCCGGATACGGAGAAGCAATTAATCTGGGAAACGTTCCGCCAAGCTGGTGACCGTTATTTGAAGCCTGTTCTGCAACGTGTATATGGTGAGGATGGCGTGAAGGACAAACAGATGGATGTGCTTTATGAAAGGTTGAGGCTTGTTCGTCTTCACTACCGTAAATCGGCGAAGCAGCAAGCGATGTAATAGATTTAGAAGCGAAGCGCCCTGTCAGACAGATCATGTCTAAATCAGGGTGCTTCCTTTATCCCATCAGGCCAGATTGGCTCCGCATATCGAATCGTGACACCGGAATCGCAAGGCAAACCGGTTTCGTATGACATATTGCCTATATGCTCAACTACTGTGTTGCGAAGAGAGGTGGTGTCAGGGCTACCCCCACTTCTTAAATAATCCAAGACAGCTGGAAAAACGGTCAGCGCATCTTCCATAGCCCGATCCCATAAGGTCCAAGCGCTTACCTGATGGATGATCGTCTTGTCCGTTGGATCGATCCAAGGCTGCTCCGCTTCATTAAGAACATCGTAGGGTACGTCTTTCTGGAAAACAAATGGTTCAATTTGACCAAAGGTGATCGAACGCTTAATGGCTGTAGGATCATGGAACAAACGTTGCGCACGCGTCATATCACGAATGGCATTATTCCAATCCTGAGCACGGATAAACGGTGCTAATTGGCTATAATAGTCGCTTGTAATGGTCTGGAATGCCTGGACGATTGTATCAGGCAGCCGGCCTCCGATATCAATCTTTTTCCAGACAGGCGTCTTCCATGTTTCAACTCCCCATAGCTGCCTCGCAATCAACGTATCCATCATGACCTCGTAACGCTGATGATCCCATTTGCGGAAGCCTGATTTGCTGAATACGAAAGGATGCATATGCCGGTCAAGGACATGGTGCAGAATGAAGCCAAGTGAATACACAACTGCAGGATCTGGGCTCTCGGTATCAGCCAATTTCCCATGAATAGAATCAAGCAGCTTCATAATAACGGGACCGCAGCACCTATTGTGCATTTCCGTGCCTAGCTGAATCATGGCTGACTTGCCCTGCCAAGGAAGAAAACGATGATAAAATAAAAAATCAGGACCTTGGCAGCCCATATAAAATAGACGATTATTCCTTTCCAAGTGTACAAAGTCGGTTTCTTGAAGGCTTTCAAGTACTTTTTGACCAAAAATAAGATGGGCCCAGACGTTCGGCATGCACGAAAACCTCCGTTTTTTGTCAAAATTAGTATGAGAAAGTGACTAATTGCGTAGGTCTTAAGGTTCAATAATAACAATATTAGTATACTTGTCCTACATATTTCAGTATAATGGAAATTAGAATAGACCACGCGCGAATTTTGTCGAAAAGGAGCGGTCCCGCTAATGAAGGCAGAATACATTAATCCATTTCTTGAAGCCGCAACGATCGTCATTGAACAGGTGATCCAGATTCGGCCTTCCACAGGTAAGTTAGGCCTGAAGAATATCGAAATGGTAGAAAATCATATTTGGATTCAAATTGGGATTAACGGACAAATGAATGGTGATATTGTATTCGGGTTAAGCGAGCAGGTGGCTCTGAAGATGGTCTCAGCCATGATGGGTGGATTCATCATCTCTGAATTGGACGAGATCGGCCGCAGTGCGATATCTGAGCTTGGCAATATGATTAGCGGAAACGCAAGCACCATGCTGTACAATCAGGGTGTTACTGTCGATATCACACCACCAAGAATTATTCAGTCGGTACAAGGCTTAATGTCTGGTAAGGCTTTATCTGTTCCACTCATCATGGACGGCATTGGTGAATTTGATATTCAAGTGTTAGTCGCATCGTAGCATAAGAAGCAGCTCCTTCGGGAGCTTTTTTTTTGCTTATCGGGGGCTGATCAAGTACACTGAAAAGATAGAGATTGAGAGAAGCGAATGCAGGTGATGATAAGTGCTTAAGGGGAAAATTGTCCTTATTTCTGGGGCTTCCAGCGGAATTGGAGCCGTCACGGCCAAACAACTTGCCAAGCTTGGAGCAATCCCCATTTTGACCGGTCGTAATCTGGAACGTCTTCGCAAGCATGCAGCTGCTATTGGAACAGCTTGCCCCATGTATCAAATGGATGTAACGGATATGAAGCAGGTGGAGCAAACGGTTGATGCTATAGTTGCGAAGTACGGCAGAATTGATGTCTTATTGAATAACGCGGGATTTGGAAAATTCGAGACGTTCGTGGAAGCGGATGTAGAGAGCTTCGAGCAGATGATGGATACGAACTATATGGGCGTAGTCCGCTGCACGAAAGCGGTGCTGCCTTACATGCTGAAGCAGGGAAGCGGACATATTGTTAATATCGCTTCCATGGCCGGGAAGATCGGTTCCTCGAAGTCGACGGGTTATTCGGCGACCAAGCATGCAGTGCTGGGCTTTACGAATTCTCTGCGCATGGAGATGAACGGAACGGGCGTTACGGTCTCGGCAGTAAATCCAGGCCCGATTCGGACCGAGTTCTTTGACGTAGCTGATCCGTCAGGAACTTATGTGAAAAATGTCAGCTGGTTTATGATGAAGCCGGATTATGTGGCTAATCAAATTATTAAAGTGATGGAACGCCGGAAAGCCGAGGTAGATTTGCCAAAAACAGCGGCTGTCGGTATTAAGCTATATCAGCTGTTCCCGCGGATAGCCGACCGTATATTCGGCGGTTGGTTTAATCGAAAATAGCGGTGCGATAAGAGAGGAAACAATATGAGTCAGAAAACATGGATTGAACTAGGAATTTCAAATGCGTTAAGCGAGAAGCTTGAGGCAAATAGTATAAAAGTACCATCGGCTATTCAAGCCGATGCGATACCTACTTTGCTGGAAGGGCGGGATGTATCCGCACGATCGCAAACAGGTTCAGGCAAGACACTTGCTTATTTGCTGCCGATGCTGCAGCAGTTGAACGCATCATCAAACGCTATTCAAGCGATTATTTTAGCGCCGACGCAAGAGCTAGCCATGCAAATCGTACGGGTAGCCGAAAGTTATGCGGAGCCGCTCGATTTGCGTGTTCAGCAGTTAATCGGCGGCGCAGCGATGAAGCGTCAGATCGAGAAGCTGAAACTTCGTCCGCAGCTTGTAATAGGTACACCAGGACGAATCCATGAGCTGCTTAAGCTGCGTAAGCTGAAGCTGAGTGAGGTCCGTCATATCGTCATTGATGAAGCGGATCAGGTGTTCGAGCTAGGATCTACGCGCGAAGTGGAGACCATCCTGTATGCGATGAGCCAAGAACGCCAGATGGCCTTCTTCTCCGCGACTTATCCCGATGTGATGTCACGTTTTGAGAAGCGCTGGATGAAGGACCCTGTTCGTATTCAAATTGCGCCAGAGCAGCGTGTATCGGAGACGATTGATAACTTCTATGTCGTATGTGATAAGCGGGACAAACCGGATGTAGCAAGAAGAATCGTACGTATGCTGAAGCCTGCATCTGCGCTGTTATTCTTAAACGTGACCGAAAATATTGCGAACTGGGAAGCGAAGCTCAGCTATGAAGGCTTTACGGTTGAGACTTTGTATGGCGATGCGGATAAACAGCGTCGTGCTGCGACATTGACAAGGTTCAAAGACGGCAGATGTCAGTTGTTGATTGCAACCGATGTAGCAGCAAGGGGCCTTGATATTGAAGGTCTTCCACTCGTAATTAATCTGGATCCACCGATTGATGCGGACCATTATGTTCACCGTGCTGGCCGTACTGGCCGGATGGGCCGGACAGGAACGGTAATTTCACTCATTACACCGCAAGAGCGGTTCATTATGGATAAATTCCGTAAGTCGCTGCATATCGAATTGCCGGAAAAGGCGATGTATAAAGGGAAATTTGTATTGCCTAGTGAACTCCCTGACAAGTCGGATGCCTCAACACGACCAGCTCCACGGAGACAAGCTGAGCCGCAGGCTTCTGTAAGCACTCGTGCAGCAGCTCCCCCGCAAAACAGCAGGGAATGGGAGTCGCTCTTGAAGGAACAAAAGAAATCCAAACCAAAACAGACCGAGACACCGGCACCTGCGCCAGCGCCGCGTGCAAAGCAAGCTCCAAGCAAGCAGGAACGGCTTCGGGACAAGAAAGACAAGGGCGCTCCAAAATGGCTGAAAGCCAAACGTGAGAGTAAAGAGAACCAATAATTAGAAAATTATTTTATAAGCCACCCTCCCAAAACAATTAACCCTCGACGAAACGTATAGGCGAAGGTACAAACGGAAAAAAAATTCCGTAAATTGTTTAAGGGAGAGTGGCTTTTTTATGACGAAACGAACGGTATGGAAAAAAACAGCAATATCCTCAATGGCATTGCTTATGCTTGCAGGTGGTGCATCGTCAGCATTCGCAAACGGCAGCCATAACGGTAACGGCGGAGGAAAAGGCGACGACCGTGATAACAACAAAGAAGAGCATGAAGTTCAAGTTAAATGGAAATTTAACGATGAAGAAGATATGAAATGGGCGACAGAATATATTATGCGTCTGGCATCAAAAGGCGTATTTACTGGTTATGAGGATGGTACGTTTAAACCGAACCAGCAAATTTCCCGCATCGAAACGATTGTAGCTGCGGTTCGTCTGATGGGACTTAGAGAACAAGCCGAGTCAACAGCAGAAATGAACACGGAGCTGAACTTCAAGGACGCGGATCAAATTAAGAAGAAATATCCTTGGGCAGTAGGTTATGTTGCTGTCGCAGTAGAAAATGACCTGTTCTCTGAAACAGATTTCGAAGTGAAACCGCAGCAAAGTGCAACTCGTCTGTGGGCAGCAACTATTCTCGTTAAAGCGCTTAAATTGGAAGATGAAGCAAAAGCGCTCAGCAATACGAAGCTGGACTTTAAGGATGCGAAGAATATCCCTGCCGGATCTGTTGGCTATGTTGCACTTGCTATCAAGAAAGGTATTATTACAGGTTACTCGGATAAAACATTCCGTCCGAACCAACCGGTATCAAGAGCGGAGCTTGCAGCCCTGCTTGACCGTACGGATTCCGAAATTCCGGATAATGATGGACTAGCTATTACAGGTAAGCTGAAGGCAGCAGCAGCAAATGGTCAAATTACGATCGCTCAAACAAACGGTACAGATTTGACACTGAATCTGGATCCGAATGTATTTATTTTCAGAGATGACAAGAAAGTAGCTGTTAGCGCACTGAAAGCCGGCGACGAGCTTCTTGTCCGCACTTATCAGAATAAAATTGTATTCATCGAAGTAACGAAAGAAGTAGTTGATGAATCTAAGCTGTTTGACGTAACAGGAAAAATCAATACGATCACTTATAATGCAAATGGCAAGCTGTCCACGATTTCCATTACGAAGCAAGACGGAAATCAAACAATCGTAACGATCTATAATGTTGCGGACAATGTACTGATTGCAGGCGATCGTGATGATCTTGTAACAGGTCATGACATTAAAATAACAGGCAAAGATGGCGTTATTGCAGGAATTACGATTATATAAGTTGAAATAAAACGGGCATTCTTTTCCCTTGTGGAAAGGAATGCCTGTTTTTTTTGATATTAACGCTGTAATTCGGTATGCTTGATAGATAAAAAGCAATTTATCTATTGTAATTGAAGGTGATGGTTAACATGAGCGAACCTATTCTGCAAGTTACAGGCTTGACTGGCGGTTACAGTCCGCGAAGACCTGTTCTTCATGATGTGAATTTTGAGGTCCGGGCAGGGGAAATGGTTGGTTTGATCGGATTAAATGGTGCAGGGAAAAGCACAACAATCAAGCATGTCCTTGGTTTAATGAAGCCGCATCAGGGAATTGTGAAAGTCGATGGTGTGACGCTGGAGGAGAATGCAGAGCGGTACCGGTCTGCTTTTGCCTATGTGCCTGAAACGCCAGTATTATTTGATGAGCTGACGGTCGAAGAGCATTTGCGCTTAACAGGCATGGCCTATAATGTAGCGGAACCTCAATTCGATGTGCGTCAGGATCAACTTCTAAACGAATTTCAGATGATGGCCAAACGTGCCGCTTTTGCTTCCCATTTATCTAAAGGGATGAAGCAGAAGGTAATGATTATGAATGCACTGCTTGCTGAGCCGCCGCTGTATATGATTGATGAACCGTTTCTTGGACTCGACCCGCTTGGTATCCGATCTTTGCTGGAGAGGCTGGTTGAGGTGAAGAAAAGAGGCTCGGCAATCTTGATGAGCTCTCATATCTTAGCAACGGTGGAGGCCTATTGTGATCGTTTCATTATCATGCATCAAGGCCGAGTTGCTGCATATGGCACGCTTGATGAAGTATGCCAGGCTGCAGGTGTTGAAGCGCGGGGCGGCGCGCTGGAGGATGCCTTTTACAAGCTGGTTACTGAGCAATGAGCGGGGCACTAATAGAGAAGTTATGGCTGAAGAGGTCGGGTGAATTCCGCAAAGAAGTAACTCCTTACTTCGGCTATATGGCGCAAAGCGGCTTCCCGTTATTTATGTCGTTTATCGTGTTGTCTTCGGCGTTTGGTTACATAAAGCTGATTCACGATTTACCGGAGCATTTTCCAATTACACTTGTCGGGATCCTTGCGATGTTTCCCGTCTTAAGCTGGAGTCCGCTCCGAACTTGGTTAACTTCTCCCGATCTTGTCTTTCATATGCCTCGGGAGGCAGAAATGGGAAGCTATATGCGGAGATCCTTCCGCCGTTCGGCAATCCTAACTTCCTTGCTGGGTGCAGCTGTTCTGCTGCTCTATTGGCCGATTTATCGGCAGGGGGATAGTGAAGCGGGCTTCTGGGTCTTACTCCTGTTTGTGGCCGTTATCCGGGCGTTAAACCTATGGGGAGGATGGCAGGAAAGAAAGCTGGCCTGGTCAGGTGTTCGACGGCTGCTCCGGTTCCTTCGCTGGGCAGCAAATGCTCTCACGCTGGCTGTATTGCTGACATGTCTGCCATGGCAGGCGGCGTTGTTTTTGCTGCTGCTTATTGCTTTGTTCGTAGTGTTGTACAGGCTGCCGGACAAGCACTCTTACCCATGGGAAAGGCTGATTGAAGAAGAAGCCCGAACGAGAAGAAGCTACTATTTGTTCTTTGGCTTATTTATTGATGTACCTACAATGCCTTCTCGTTCAGCCTCCAGAGCTTATCTAGCGTGGATCCTGCGGTTTATTCCGAATCGGCATCGTTTTACTTATGTATATTTGTACACGGCATCACTCGTCCGAACAGAGATTGGCGGCATCATGCTGCGGCTGGTTGTATTATTTGCATTAATTTTGTATTGGTTCGCTGAAGACGGCTGGCTGTCTGGATGGGGCGCTGCGGCGGTGTATCTCGTACTGCTGCAGTTAATCGCCGTACAGCTTGCAGGCCTCCGGCATGCTCATCGTTACTCCGTGTGGCGCCATGTTTATCCGCTGCCTGAGACGGAGAGAACAAGCAGCCTCCTGCTTGTTGATCGCTGGGCGATGGCGGTTGTCGCCTTCCTCACTTGGCTGCCAGCGGCCATTATGCTTCTGATTCAAGGCCTCGTTGTTCCGGCTTTCACTGCGCTAGTGATCGCGTATGTGCAGGTTCTGTTCATCCGACCTGGGCGGTTACGGCGAAAGTTGGTTGACGACGACGAAGAGTAGAATTTTAAGTTCGATTTGGTTAAAAGAAAACTACGCATTCGAATGTTCTTTCGATCGCCATTGCTCGGGGATTCCTTGAATTAGTTTATATAGTGTTGGAATCCCCTCACAAAAGCGACTACTATCGTTTCTACAGAATCATTCGAATTGCTCCGTTTACAATTAACCATCAATTTAAAATTCTTAAATAAAAAACAAAAACGGTCGTGCAGGAA
>NZ_JAASRW010000012.1 GCF_011761355.1 Paenibacillus lupini
CCCCTTGAAGACGACGAGGTTGATAGGTTCGGGGTGGAAGCACAGCAATGTGTGGAGCTGACGAATACTAATCGGTCGAGGGCTTATCCTAAAACGTTTATGAATGAATCATAAACATCGCTTAAGAAGTTTCACTTTCGCATCCAGTTTTCAAGGTTCAAATCTTGATAGCTAGGCCCGTTGGTCAAGGGGTTAAGACACCTCCCTTTCACGGAGGTAACAGGGGTTCGAATCCCCTACGGGTCACCAATTTCCACTTATATGGAGGCTTAGCTCAGCTGGGAGAGCATCTGCCTTACAAGCAGAGGGTCGGGGGTTCGATCCCCTCAGCCTCCACCATAGAAGATTTAGAATGCCGCGAGGTGGAGCAGTCCGGTAGCTCGTCGGGCTCATAACCCGAAGGTCACAGGTTCAAATCCTGTCTTCGCAACCAATTTCTTCGGACAAGATCCGGAAACAGCATGGAGCTGTGGTGTAGAGGCCTAACATGCCTGCCTGTCACGCAGGAGACCGCGGGTTCGAATCCCGTCAGCTCCGCCATTTTTACCAAATATTATGCCGGTGTAGCTCAGTTGGTAGAGCAACTGACTTGTAATCAGTAGGTCGTGGGTTCGACTCCTATCGCCGGCACCATTTTTACAACTTTAATATGCATGCGGTCGTGGCGGAATTGGCAGACGCGCTAGATTCAGGTTCTAGTGGTGTAACAGCCGTGGAGGTTCGAGTCCTCTCGACCGCACCATATGCGGAAGTGGCTCAGCGGTAGAGCATCGCCTTGCCAAGGCGAGGGTCGCGGGTTCGATTCCCGTCTTCCGCTCCATATTTTTTTGCGGCCTTAGCTCAGCTGGATAGAGCGTTTGACTACGAATCAAAAGGCCAGGAGTTCGAATCTCTTAGGCCGCGCCATTTTTTCTTAATTGAATAACGGGATGTAGCTCAGCTTGGTAGAGCACCTGGTTTGGGACCAGGGGGTCGCATGTTCAAATCGTGTCATCCCGACCATTTCAATTCATTAGAAGTCAGCAGACGTACTTGATACGTTTGGCAGGCTTTTTTTTAGTTTATTGGCAAAATGGGATTTTATTAACGAAAGAAGAGGTGAAACCATAATGCTGCGTATTGGTATTATTGGCTCAAACTTTATCACGGAAACTTTTATGGATGCTGCTCGTCAGGTCGATAAGGTTAAGGTAGCGGCATTATATTCTCGTTCGGAGGAACGTGCTAAGGAATATGCAGCTGCTCAGGATATTCCACATACCTTTACCGATCTGGAAGCGATGGCGCAAAGTGATTTAATCGATGCGATTTACATAGCTAGTCCTAACTCGATGCATGCGCAGCATGCGATTACGTTTATGAACCATGGCAAACATGTATTATGTGAGAAGCCGATTGCTTCGAATGCTGCTGAAGTACAAGCCATGATCGAAGCGGCGAAAGCGAATAATGTGCTGCTCATGGAAGCGATGAAATCGACACTTGTTCCTAATTTTGACGCGGTACGTGAGAATCTGCATAAAATCGGGACAGTGCGTACATTCTTCGCATCTTTCTGTCAGTATTCGTCACGTTATGATAAATATAAAGCAGGAGAAGTATTAAATGCATTCCTGCCAGAGCTCTCAAATGGCTCACTGATGGACATTGGAACGTATTGCATTTATCCGCTGGTTGTATTGTTTGGCAAACCGGAAAGTGTGAAAGCAAGCGCGGTGATGCTGGAGTCAGGTGTTGACGGTAAAGGCAGTCTTATCTTGAATTATGGGCATATGGAAGCAGTGCTGCTCCACTCGAAGATCTCGAACTCGAATATGCCGACAGAAATCCAAGGTGAAGAAGGCAATATGATTATCGAGCGAATCAGCCAGCCTTCGAGCGTTCGTATTCAATATCGCGATGGTCGTGAAGAAGAGAATGTTAGCAGAGATCAGGTGAGCAATTCGATGGTCTATGAAATTCAATCGTTTGCTGAGTTAGTTGAACGTGGCGAGCTTGAATCGCCAATTAACTCTTTTGCAAACTCTCTTACGGTTATGGAGATTATGGACGAGGCACGTAGACAAATCGGACTTGTTTTCCCGGCTGATCAGAAATAATTGGATAAAAAACAGGCTGTTCCGGACTAAACTCCAGAACAGCCTGTCCCATTATTGTGCGACTTGCTCGTTGCTTTGTTCCAACTGCTGCATAAGGAATGCAGATAGTTCTTGGTAACGCTTCGTGATGGTTGAAGCAGATACTTCGTATTTGTCGGCAAGCTCGTTCTTAGATTTGCCGGATTCGGTAACCTCACATACCATATATTCCAACGCGGCACAAAATGCGCCTGATTTGCGATACGTTGGTTTCGTCATATTGGTGAAATCATGCCAGATCATAACGGCCATCGCGATATGGTTAGGCTTGTAATCCTGTTTCATGGAAGCAATTACTTCATGTGCCAGTTCTGCGTATTGTGGATTAGCCCACGTGGATTCGTGGTCAACCAAATGCACCAGCTCAGCTTCTGTAAAATGACGAATAGCATTGGAGGCTTTACTTGTTCTAGCCGATTGTTCGTCCTTGGACATGCAGCATTTTTTATATTTCAAGCCGCTGCCGCAATGACATTGATCATTTCTACCTAGTTTAGACATAATAGCTCCTTCATGCGAAAATCTTTTATGCAAGAGTACATTCCTATATAATAACATAAAAAGAGGGATGGAAAAACGAAAAACCTACATTTTCCATTCCTGACCCCAGTGAAGTTCCATTATTCATAGGCCTGGGGCGGTAAGTAAACAATAAGATTATACATATCCAGAAAGGTGTGGAATGAGCCATGACTAATGAAACATTCAAAAGCAATCTGATGAAGTATGCTGAACTAATCGTAAGAGTAGGCGTAAATGTACAGCAGGATCAAGAGGTATTTATCACAGGAGCTGTTGATCAGGCAGATCTCGTTCGACTCGTTGCCGAGCAGGCCTATTTGGCTGGAGCAAGCAATGTACATGTGGATTGGACAGATGACAGTTTGTCCCGCCTGAAATATGAGAAAGCAGCGGACGACGTGTTTACGCGTTATCCAGAATGGGAAACAGCGAAGCGGAATTCTTTTGTAGAGCGTAACGCTGTATTTATCTCCATTGTCTCTTCGAACCCTGATCTGCTAAGTGGAATTGATTCGGAGCGGATTGCCAACTTCCAGAAGGCAGCAGGCCAAGGGTTACAGCAATTCCGCAGAGCTGTTCAATCAGATAAAGTAAGCTGGACAGTAGTAGCTGCGGCAAGTAAGGAATGGGCAGGTAAAGTGTTCCCGAATGCTACGGAAGAAGAATCAGTCAAGTTGTTATGGGAAGCGATCTTTAAAGCGGTTCGTCTGAATGCAGCAGAACCTGTAAAAGCGTGGGAGGAGCATAACGCAACACTCCATTCTAAAGCAGAGGCGCTGAATGAAAATCATTTTACGAAGCTGCATTATACGGCCCCTGGCACCGATCTTACCATCGAGCTTGCAGACAAACATATTTGGGTGGCAGCAGGCAGTGAGAACCAGAACCATATCCCCTTTATGGCCAACATGCCGACTGAGGAAGTATTCACAGTGCCTCTGAAGACCGGCGTAAACGGTCATGTATCCAGTACGAAGCCACTTAGCTATGGTGGTAATATTATCGACAACTTTAAGATTACATTCGAAGCAGGGCGTATCGTTAAGGTTGAGGCGGAGCAAGGGCAGGAGATTCTTCAGAAGCTGGTTGATACAGACGAAGGCTCACATTACCTAGGTGAGGTGGCTCTTGTGCCTCATGAATCCCCGATCTCGCAATCGAATATTTTGTTCTATCAAACCTTGTTTGATGAGAATGCATCAAACCATCTAGCGATTGGCAGTGGTTATGCTTTTAATATTGAGGGCGGTAAAAAGATGTCCCCGGAAGAGCTTGCCGAGAATGGCGTTAATGCCAGCATCACACATGTTGATTTTATGATCGGTTCGGCTGTGATGGATATCGACGGTATTAAAGCAGATGGCTCGGTTGTGCCAATCTTCCGTAAAGGCAACTGGGCATTCTAAGCTGAGCATGCTATAATGTTCGGCAATGAATGGATTCCAAGGAGATGACAGCAATGCCGAAAAAGAAACATACAGCTCAAAATCATCGAGCTAGTTCCAGCCCACAGCAGGAGCAAGGAACTACGCTGAAGGATTTGCTTGGCGCAGATGTGCTGCAGAAGCTGAAACAGCAATCTGACGAGATGAAGGCGGCTGAGGAGCAACGTAAGCAAGAGGTTAGAGCGCAGGCCGAGGAAGCCCGTAAAAAGGAACAGAAGCGGCTTGAGAGTGATATGGGTTACTTGCTGGAGAACAGCAAGCAGGATTGGCGGAAATTTAAATAAGAATCAATAGGAAATAGCCCCTGAGCTGCATACATTGCGGTGAAGGGGCTATTTTTCTTGTGCCTTGACCGTGCCACATTCGTGCTTGTTCACATATAACATTAATAATAAAATACAACTCCTTCTGCATACTCATGGGTATAGAGAGATGGAATTTAGGCGATTGCTGATAAGAAAGGGCTGAAATGTACATTGTACAGGTGACGATGATGAGAAAAAATCAATCGAATAAACGGCTCCTTCTACCGGAAGAGCTGAGGTTCCAGAACGTGACGGAGAGCAGGCTGACCATTCAAGAGGTGTATGATCGCATTTTGAAATTTATGGCGAGTGATCCACGGGCGGCGTATCATTTTGTAATTGGAACAGACAGCCAAGGGTTTAACGGATATACGAAGTTCGTAACAGGCATTATTATTCGGCGTATGGGAAAAGGTGCATGGGCCTGCTACCGGCAGGTAGTGGTGCCGCGTGAGCTGACCTCGCTGAAAGAGAAGCTGACGATGGAAACGGCGTTATCCCAGGAAGTAGCCTACTACTTCGTGGAAGGAGCTATTCAGCAGATGGAGGAGCTGCTGCTGCCTTTTGTATACCAAGGGGCATCACTTGATCTGTTTATCGATATCGACGCAGGTACAGAGCCTACAATTAATAAGACATACCTCTATGTAGACGAGATGATTGATCGGGTGAAAGGAATGGGCACGTATGCGGCCAGAGTGAAGCCGGATTCGTATGCTGCGTCAGCTTATGCCAATCGTCACACAAAAAAACCTGTCCATTTCAAAAAAAGACAAGAACTCGTATAAAGGAACATATTTTGCTCAAACACAAGGTAAGATTCAGCTTGTTAAAGCGCCGGACAAGTTGATAGCAGAAGAGCCGCAGGCCATTAGACCTGCGGTTTTTTTCGTGAGGAAGGTTTTTCCCTATAGCTGTAGAATTCAAATACGTATAGGGGAAGGATGGGATGTCATGGGGAAGGAAAGAACGCTTGTTATAAGTGATATTCATGGCTGCTATGATGCTTTTAACAGGCTGTTGGAACGGGTAAATTACGAACCTGTAAGTGATCAGCTGATTTTGTTAGGAGATTTCGTCAGTAAAGGGCCGGATAGTAAGCAGGTGGTTGAGCAGGCATTCCATATGGTCAGAGATGACGGGGCAATCGCAATCCAAGGCAATCATGATGAACGTTTCGTAGACATTGTCCGTAACAAAACCAAAGATGCGAGGGACAAGTTCTTTCGTCATGGTGGTCGCCAAACCGTATACAGCTATTTGAGAGGACTCGATATGACAGGCAGCGAAGAGGATCTGCTGGCCAGGCTTAGAGAGACGGTTCTGGAGCTTTACCCGCATCATGCCGATTTTCTGGAGGAGCTTCCTTATTACTTCGAAGATGAACAATATATTTATGTACATGCAGGTCTTAATCCGAAATATCCGAATTGGAAGGACCAGCCGAAGAGGGATTTTCTATATATTAAGGATTCCTTTCATAAGGAAGATACAATGGTTGATAAAGTCGTTGTATTCGGCCATACGAAGACGGTTGATTTGCATGGACGAGCAGATGTCTGGTATGGCAAGGGCAAGATTGGCATCGATGGTGGATGCGCGAGCGGCTTACAATTGAATGCGCTTGAAATTATTGATAGTAAAGTCAGAGCGATATCGGTACCGGCAAGAAGAGCGGTAATATAAGGTGAAACAGAAGAGCGGAGATCCCGCTCTTTTTTTATGTAAGAAATTTAATTTCCAATGAATTGAAATGAAGGATTTGATCGAAATATGTCGAACTAGTGAGCATTAAGAACTATTTTCCAAATTCTGAGGTGTAAAGAAATGAAGGCAGTTATGAAGTATGCAATGTTCGTTCTTATATTCCTAGCAGTAATCACTTCATTGCGTCCAACAGTCACCTATGCGAATACTGGAGAGGCAACTCCAGAAGTTCAAATCACAGAATGGCAGATCAGTCCTGGGACGGATGATGAAGGAAAGACACCGCCGGCTGAGGGCTGGATTACAGTCAAGGGAAATGAAGCAGCACCTGTGTTGCCGAAAGGGACAACCTCGTTATGGCTCAAGATCGAGCTGCCTGCTATTACGGAATCGCATGCAGGACTACTTGTTGATAAAGCGTATGCACAAAATGTCATTGTCTATGTTGATGGCAAGGGTATTTATGAAACGACAAGAGACCATTCCTACGATGTGAATCGATTTGTTATTCCGGTGGAGCATTCCACTGATAAAACCCTTTATGTTTATCTTTATAATGAAACAGGTAATATTGGGGTTACTGGTCTTGTTCTTGGTGACTACGAGAAACTCTACCGTACGATGCTATTAAAAGAACTTGATAATATCATTCTTGGAGCAGCTTTTATTTTCATAGCTGCCCTAATGTTTATTTGTATGATCTTCCTGAAGAAAGTCCAGGTAGCAGGTTGGAAGTCACTTAGCTTAATTATCTTATCTATTGGATTTATGTTAATTTTCTACTCCCCGTTTTTGTATACGGTGAATGATAAGTATGGTTTAATCTATGCGACTGGCTTTGATCTGTCATCAAATCTATTTTTGCCTGCTTTATTCTTCTTTATGGAGACACTCTTTGGCAGAGGCAAATATTCATTGATCCGTATTTTTAAATATTATGCCTTGTACTCGGTACTCCTGTCGTCTATTGGTTTATTTTTAAACATTCTTACGGACAATGCTTTTTACTCTTTATACTACTCCATATCGACGGTCATGTTTGCTCTTGGTGTTGTCGGAGGCAGCCTGATTCTAATTGGAATTTTAGTCGTTTACAGTTTTAAAAAGCAGAAGGAAGCCTTTATTCTTTCTGCTGGCCTTGGTTTCTTTATCTTGTTTACGGTGGCAGACATCATACAATATTATTCCCAGTCGAAAAATTATGAGTTCGTCTATTGGAAATGGGGAATTGTGTGCTTTGTATTCTCCTTAGTGGTTATGCTGGGCAGACAGATTGTTATCAGTTTCGAAAAAGTTGTAACCTATTCAAGGCAGCTTGAAATCTATAATAATGAGCTTCAGCGCTCAGAGAAAATGGACATAATCAGTCAGCTCGCTGCTTCAGTTGCACATGAGGTGCGAAATCCATTGCAGGTTACACGTGGATTTTTGCAGCTTCTGGAAGAAAAAAGCAACAGCAACAAAGAGAAAAATTATATGTTGTTGGCCATTAACGAGCTTGACCGGGCATCGGAGATTATTACCGACTTCCTCACCTTTGCCAAACCACAGCTTGAGCATGTGACAGTATTAAATATTGCAAATGAGTTTAAGCATATAGGAACTATCCTTATTCCCTTAGCAAATTTACAGGGAGGTCAGCTTAAACTGAACGTTCCCGAGAATTTACAGATTCAAGGTAATTCTTCGAAATTTAAACAAGCATTCATTAATATGATCAAGAACAGCATCGAAGCATTAAATGGTGACGGGGAAATAGAAATCAACGGCTATATGGATGAGAACCGGGTTATCATTTGCATAAAAGATAATGGAGAGGGTATGACGGAGAACGAACTCGCCAAATTAGGAGAGCCCTATTATTCCAATAAGACAAAAGGAACAGGCCTTGGACTCATGGTTACTTTCAGCATAATTGAAGTAATGCAAGGAGAAATTGAGTTCAAGAGCAGCAAAGGGGTAGGGACAGAAGTTGTTGTTACATTCCCTGCAGCTTAAATAAAAACCCACTCCAGGATGGAGTGGGTTTTTTCATATGCTTCAATTACCAAGAAGGGAATTCTACTGCTGAAGCGGTTCTCATTGCGGAAGGTTTTGGCGGAATAACCAGGTAGGCATGCTCTGGTGTTTCTTCAACGGCAGTAACCTCAATATTCTCTGGGATATCTACGCCAAAAGCGTCTTTAATAGCTGATTTAGGATCTTGAAGTAACTGTTGCATGAATGCATCGTCTTCCCAAGCTTTTTGAATAATTTGATCCCGAGTAATTTGATTCGACAAAATAACCCCTCCAACTATGCTATGATAATACCACTTGAGCACTAGAATTATAGCATAATTATTGGTTAATTTATACTAATTTTTCTGATTATTCGACAAAATATAATCAAATCCGCCTAGTAATAAAGACTTCTTTTTTTGTTCCACCTGTTCGGCATAGGAGGCAATGCCTGCGTATATCAATTGGCTGAAAGATAGGAGCGGATTTATGAGAAGCAGGCTATTAAATAGATGGTCCAGGACTTCCTTACTGCGATTGCAATAAGGCAATAGAAGGCCGCGATCATAGATGTAAGCTTTAACTTCCAGCACTTGAAGCGGGTGTGCTGATGCCTTCTTGAACTGAATCATCGACAACAGACAGTTGTAATTCCCCTCTTTCAAGTCATCCTCCCAATCGCTCAAATCATCAGCCATCTGGAGAAGAACGAGACTATAATCCACAAGCTTCTCTACCTGCTCAATAAGTTCTGATTGCTCAGCCAGCAGAAGTACACCTGTGCTTGCTAATTTAAGAGGAGAAGCTTTCTTTGCTATTTTCACAATATCTGTCATAAAGTAGTCATGCTTATCTTCATTAACGACAGCTTGTGCCCATTCATTCACATATTTGTGACGATAGCTCCAAAAAGGCGAGTCAGCTGCAAATAGCTCCCGAAGGATCGCGTCTAGTTCAGCTTGGCATAAGTGAGCGAGAGCAAGCTGCTCCTTCCAAGCCGAGGGGGCTTCATCCATTACATCATCCTGCAGAAAATAATAGAGCATGTTGAATACATTAGCGATGGCTAGACTACGGCATTGTTCTATTGGAATGGAGGCTGTCTCATTTACCCAATAAGGCAGCAAATAACAGATATAGTTTTTCGAACTGTCCGGTTTAAATACATCGAATTTATCCAAATAAGTTAATCCTGACTGTCTAAACGGCTCAGGGAAGTTCGCTATTCGCTGCCTGGTTTCGGAGAAGACGATATGAAGCTCGGATACATATGGTTCATAATAATTCATCTGAATGTTCCCCATTTGTTAGTTAATTATTCCTCACTCTTCATAATCTCCATCAAAGCGATAATCTTAACGGAGTTGAACTCCTCCGTTGACAGCCGATTAAGTAGTGTTTCTTTGATCGACTGCTTCTCCTCCGGTGTTAAGCCATCCTTCGCCTTATCCGCTAATCCTGTTAGTTCTTTCATTGAAAACTTGCTTAGCAGTAAGTCAGCGGCCTCATCCTTAGTCTTGACGACAAGCTGATCATTGTTTGAAGGCTTGTCCGCTGGTTTCGTTTCTTCTTTTGTTCCAGTTGATTGGCCTGTAGAAGATGAGTCTGATTTACCAGACTGTTCGGTGTTTTTATCGCTGTCATTGGCAGCTGCAGGAGTAGAGCCTTGAATAGCTTCGACTGCTTTTTTATCAAAATATTTAGAGTTGTCCGCGATGAGCTTCTGAACAGCAGGATCTTTTTTGAAAGCTTCCACCTCATCGGTAGTCAAAATTTGATCAGCCATTTCATTCATCATTTTATTGGACAAATAATGAAACCCAATCTTATAGCCCGCGAATCCAATAACACCAAGCACGATAATAATTGCAAGCAGTCTAGTCCAAAAGACTCTGCTCTTCTTAATAGGCTTTCCTGAGGTTCTCTTGAGTTCCATTTTTATAGTAATCTCCTTCATAATCTAGCTGTAATGTGGCTTATTATAGCATAATTAAGGATAATACTAGAAATCCGAATAGTGCCATATACTCACTATGGATCATTCGTAAGGACTATGACACTTTAATTTACACTTATCTGCGGAATTGTTAAGTTATGGTTGAGAGATCCTGTTAATTCCATTAAAATAAAAGGGAGAGATTAGTTAGAACAGGACCAAGGTCGTGGATAAGGACTGTACCTCAGAAGGTTATGAAGCCATGGCTCCTGCATTAAAGTTAGATATAGTAGCGTTACTTCTTTAATGTGGAGGTTATTAGGCATGACAAGTGAGTTGGAGGTTTACGTTGTCCTAACGGATACCGGAACGTTGTTTACGAGAACGATTAAGTGGTTTACGAAGGATGCGCTTAATCATGCATCTATTGCGTTTGATAGTGGTTTGAATGAGGTGTATAGCTTTGGCCGCAAAAATCCTCAGAATCCCTTTTTCGCAGGCTTTGTGAGGGAGAATATGCGAGGGGAGCTATTCGAGCAGGCTACGTGCGCGTTATATCGTTGTCGGATTCAACCGGCCGCTTATGCGAAGATGCGCAGCGTCATTGCCGATATGGACCGAAACAGTGACCAGTATCGCTACAATTTGATAGGTGTCATTGGAGTAATGTTTAACATTCAGTTGATTAAGAGAGATTACGCTTATTTCTGCTCGGAATTTGTGGCATCGGTATTTGAGAAAAGCGGTGTTGATCTTGTTAATAAATCTTCTTTTCTCGTGAGGCCGGGCGATCTAGAGAATACACCAAAGCTGGAGCTTGTCTATGAAGGGCGGCTACAGAACTTATTAAACAATCGGATGGATGATGAAATAGGAAAGCGCCTTGCGTAAACTTCGCAAGGCGCTTATTTTTTTACCCGTTTACGATTTCACCGCCATTAATATGGAGGAATTGGCCGGTTACATAGCTGGAATCTTCAGCAGCCAAATAGACATAAGCAGGGGCAAGCTCATATGGCTGACCTGCGCGTTTCATTGGTGTATCTGAACCAAAGGTGGATACCGTCTGCTCATCGAAGCTAGCGGGAATAAGCGGAGTCCAGATCGGGCCGGGAGCTACGCCATTTACACGTATACCGCGGTCAACAAGATTGGCAGCAAGTGCTCTTGTGAAGGAAACAATGGCGCCTTTTGTAGCAGAATAATCAATTAAGGTCGGATTACCTTTATATGCTGTAATGGATGCTGTGTTGATAATAGAGGAGCCTTGCTTCAGATGGGGAAGGGCGGCTCTTGTGAGATAGAACATGCCAAATACATTTGTTCGGAACGTCTTCTCAAGCTGCATGGCGGTAATATCCTCTAGACGCTGCTGCACATGCTGCTCGGCAGCGTTGTTAATCACAATGTCTAGTTTGCCGAAGGTCATCACCGTATGGTCAACGGCATGGCGGCAGAATGACTCATCGCCAAGATCACCATGGATGAGCAAGCATCGCCTTCCCGCTTTCTCAATCTCCTGCTGAACAACTTGGGCATCTTCATGCTCATTATAATAGACAATGCTGACGTCACAGCCCTCAAGGGCGAAAGCTACGGCTACTGCTCTGCCGATTCCACTGTCGCCGCCAGTAATAATGGCTGCTTTATTCGCTAGCTTGTTCGCTGATTTATATTGTTCGGATTTATAGACGGGAAGCGGATTCATCTCTGCTTCTATGCCCGGCTGCTTGTTCTGGTGCTGTGGCGGGAATACCGCTTTTTTGTTACTGGATGATTGTGACACAGGGTAAAGCCTCCTTTTTGAATACCATTCTTAGCTATTAGTGTGGGATATTGGGAGGTCTGCTATACACTATGCATGAGCGGATGTGGAGGATTAGGCGGAAGCCTGTCTATCAAAGAGCAGTAAACAAGACAATATTCTAATTGACAATGATTATCATTATGAATATACTCATTGGTAGTTCATTAACGAATTACATATTATTTGGATGAGGGGTTATCTAATCATGAGGATCAAATTAGCAGCCGTTTTACTGGCCAGCACAGTTGTAGTTGCAGGATGCGGCTCCAATAACAATAATCAAGCGAATAATGCAAAAGAAGCGTCGACCAATACGGAGCAGTCGGCGTCGAAAGTAGAGAATTGGGATGAAATTACGGGTCAATACCGCGACTTCGCTTTGGATCAGACGGATAAGCTTATAGCGGAGACTGATAAATTTGTTCAGGCTGTTAAAACAGGGGATGTAGAAACAGCAAAATCGCTGTATGCCCCAACACGTATGTACTATGAAAGAATTGAACCTATTGCGGAAGCGCTAGGTGATTTGGACCCGAACATCGATGCCCGCGAGAATGATGTAGAAGAGAAAGACTGGCGCGGATTCCATCGCATCGAGCAGGCGCTATGGGTGAATAACACGACATCAGGTGCGGAAGATTATGCTTCCCAGCTACTAGATGATACGAAGACACTTCGTGCGCTAATTGAAACGGTAGAGGTAGAGCCAAGCCTTCTCGTGACTGGCGCGGTGGAACTGCTAAATGAAGTATCCTCCTCGAAGGTAACCGGTGAAGAAGAGCGTTACTCGCATACGGACCTATATGATTTCGCGGCAAACGTGGAAGGTGCAAAAAAAATCTATGAGCTGCTACAAGCAGAATTGAATAAACAAGATGCTGAGCTGGAAGGACAAATCGGAACAAGCTTCGCTAATCTGGAACAAGCGCTTGCTGCTTACAAGAGTGGTGACGGTTACGTTTCTTACCTCGATCTGAAAGAGGAAGATACGAAGAAGCTCAGCCAGCTGCTTGATGCCTTGGCTGAACCATTGTCCCAAATGGGAACAATCCTGGGGGCTTAGGATATGACAAAAGAGAAGAATAAGGGGAATGCAGGAGACAGCATTCTGGAGAAACCAATTAGCCGCAGAGATATTCTGCGGCTGGCTGGTGTTGGCGGCGCCGGGCTATTACTTGGCGCTTCAGGCGTTGGAGCGATTCTTGGCGCGACAGGCAAGACTGCCCTAGGTGCAGCTAAACAAAGTGACCAAGAGGATAGAATTGGTTTTTACGGCAAGCATCAATCGGGTATCACGACACCAGCACAGGATTTTCTTATGTTCGCTGCCTTTGATCTGACTACAGATTCAGTCGATGACGTACGGAAGCTATTTAAGGCATGGACGGTGGCTTCTGCTGCAATGGCGAAGGGAATCCTGATTGGCGAGAATAATGAGAACTTGAATTTACCACCCTCCGATACAGGAGAAGCGGCTGGACTTAATCCGTCTAGAACAACGATAACGTTTGGTGTGGGGCCAACTTTCTTTGATTCGAGATTTGGTCTGGCAGCTAAACGGCCTGCGGCTCTAGTTGATTTACCGGCATTTGGCGGCGATGAGCTTCGTGAGGAATGGTGTGGCGGCGATATTGGTGTACAGGTGAACGCAAATGATATGCAGATTGCCTTCCACGCGATTCGTAATCTTGCCCGTATCGCAAGAGGAAAGGCTGTATTGCGCTGGACACAGGAAGGCTTTCAACGTACGAGTGGATCGGATCCAGCGGGTTCCACTCCACGTAATCTAATGGGCTTTAAAGATGGTACGGGTAATCCGGATGTGAAAGATGAATCACTGATGAATGACGTTATCTGGGCGCAAAATGGAGACGGAGCATCATGGATGGCAGGCGGGAGTTATATGGTTGTCCGCCGTATTCGTATTCGTGTTGAAGTATGGGACCGATCCACACTTGGAGATCAGGAAGCGACGTTTGGCCGGCATCGCGGAAGCGGCGCACCAATTGGATCAAAGAACGAGTTAGATCCGGTTGATCTGAACAAGAAGGATGACAACGGCAAGCCGCTTATTCCTGTTCATTCCCATGTTGCATTAGCGAGGGGAGACGGCTCGATTAAAATTTTGCGAAGATCATATTCGTATTCAAGTGGTATGGATAACCGTACGGGACAATTTGATGCGGGGCTCTTATTTATTTGTTATAACCGCGATACACGAAAACAGTTTATACCGATGCAGCAGAAGCTTGGGCAAAATGACGCCTTAAATGAATATATCGTCCATAATGGTAGTGCCGTATTTGCTTGTTTCCCGGGTGTACGTGAAGGCGGCTATATCGGTGATACGTTATTGTAGAAGGGAGATTGACTTGAATGGCAGCAACACATAAGGGGATAACGAGTTGTCTTCGTATCGTTCTTCTTTTCTTTGCCGTGTGGTTTGGACTTGGAGCCGGAGCAGCCTCTGTCATGTTCGGTTTCAGTCAGGCAGCATATGCAGCCGAAGCGGGAGCAAGCGATCAGCTTGATAAGCTGCTTCCGCTCGTTGGCGGGGCACTGGCTGCTGCCGGGCAAGGTGACTGGCAGGATGCTAAGGATCATATCAAACAGGCTGAGGAGAGCTGGGAGCAGCTGAAGACAAAGACATCAGCGAACTCTGCTGATGTATCCTCTGCTCTTGCACATGCAACAGAAGCACTTGACCAAGCAGCAGATAAGCCGGATGAAGCCAAAGCGTCTTTATCTGCATTAGCTAAAGCATTCAATACATTTATGAAAAGCGAGAAAGCAGCGGAAGCGCCGGTCTTGTCTGGTAAAGACGCGGCAGCAAGCTTGCTGCCGCTAGCGAAAAAGCTGCTTAGCAGCATTCAAGGCGGGCAGTGGGAGCAGGCGAATGCCATCTACAAACAAATCAACGACAGTTGGCCGCCAATTGAGCAGTCGATCCGCAGTGAGAATTTTAACGTTTATGGCAAGCTTGAGACAGACATGAGCATGATTCGAATTGCGCTTCAAGCGGAGCCCCCGCGGGCGGAAGATGCACAGGCGCATACGACTACCTTCATTTCCCTCATTCAGGATTACAAGGATGGGAAAATCGCAGCCTCGTCTAGCGATTCTTCTTCTGATGACCTAACGATTGCTGACTTAATTAGCATGCTGAATCAAGCATCCAAAGATATAGCTGCGAGCCATTATGAGGAAGCAGATGGGCAGATGCAGTCGTTCATCAGCAGCTGGCCATCAGTTGAAGGTCAGGTGCAGATCCGCTCAGCAGCAGCGTATCAGGATATCGAGATTAAAATGACCGACGTCTCAAAATATCTGCTGGCCGCCTCGCCGTCACCGGATAAGGCGGAGACTGTTATTGAGCAAATCCGTAACCGGTTGGAGCCAATGACCTCAGAGGCCAAGTATACGGCTTGGGATGCAGGGATGATTTTGCTGCGGGAAGGGCTTGAAGCGATTCTCGTCTTAGCTGCCCTGCTTGCCTACCTGAAGCGCACAGACAATCAGTCGAAAAATATTTGGGTATGGTCGGGGGTATGGACCGGTCTGCTCTTAAGTATCGGGTTAGCAGTTGTGTTAACAACGGTTATTGCAGAAGCGACAGCGGGCAGTACCCGTGAAGCGATGGAGGGGATTACCGGCCTTGTCTCTGTACTGCTGATGCTTTCCGTTGGCAACTGGCTCCACAAGAAGTCAAATTTGCAGGCTTGGAACAAATTTATTGATGATCGTATGAGCAATGCTTTGGCGAAAGGCAGCTTGTGGTCATTGTTTATCGTCTCTGGTCTAGCGATCCTGCGTGAAGGAGCCGAAACGACGATCTTTTATATCGGAATGGCAGGTTCTATTGATCCGATTCAAATGATTCTTGGGATAGTTGTAACTTTCGTGCTCCTGTTGATCATTGGCTTTGCCATCATCCGATTTAGTGCGAAGCTGCCAATTCGGCCGTTCTTCCTTGTTGCTTCAGCTTTAATCTATTATCTGGTTGTCCGCTTCCTTGGCGAAAGTATTCACTCTCTTCAGGTTGCCTCGTGGCTGCCAGCTCATTCGTCGGGGTCTCTCACGACTATTAGTTTCTTAGGTGTCTACCCAACTTGGGAGGCGACAATTCCACAGCTTTTGGTGCTTGTGGTCATTCTGATGCGAGTCAGCATCATACAACTTCGCAAAGTACCAGCCAGGGGGCTTGCCGATTGACGTCTCACTTGTTATGCTGAGTACAATAAAGCGAGGTGATCATATGTCCGCCAATGAACATAATGAGGCTCAGGAGCAGCAAGCAAAGCCGCTTACACAAGCTGAGCGTGCGAAGCAGCTGCTTCAACAGAAGAAGCAAGGGCAAAACGGAGTAGCCGGTCAGAAGCATCAAGCGACGACCACGCAGGCTATGAAGAGCCAAAACACTAAAAAAGTAAACAACCAACGTAAAAAAATGGGCGTTTAATGAAAACATGCAGAGGCTGTCTCCGCTAGTCAAATTTTGACTAGAGGAAGACAGTCTTTTTCATTCGTTTAGATACGTATATTTGCCTCTCCTTTGCCTAATCCTGTGAATAAGAAGAGGGGGAGGTTCCGCTGCTGAGCTATTGGTTATCGAATCGCCGCCGCAAGCTGATTGGGCTTATGCTGGCATGTGCATTTCTCTGCATGATGGAGGGAGCGGGCAGCGCTGCCAGTCTGCATCGTCCACCTGCTGATGCAAGTGTTTATGCGGCTGCGGAGGGGGAAGATGTAAGCTATTCGGAGTGGACGATCCATGTCACATCCACGCATCCGAATTATACGCTTGGGAAAATAGAGCCTGTAAGAGGCGCTTATTTGGGAGCGTATGTGCTGCAAAATCCACTGATTCATAACAGTATGGCGGAATTCAACCAAGCCACGGGCAAAACACATGCCAGCTTTTTCAAATATGTTGGTTATGGAGAGCCGTTCCCTTCCGAATGGGTGAAAGAAGTGAAGGCTGAAGGCGCATTCCCGCATATTGCCTGGGAGCCAAATCATGGCTTGGCAGAAGTAAAGGATGATGCCTATTTGCATGGCTTTGCTGATGCCGCACGTGAGGCGAATGTGCCGCTCTTTCTCCGGTTTGCTTCTGAGATGAACGGAACATGGACGAATTACAGCGGGGATCCGGATCTCTATATAAAAACCTGGCGTATGGTGCATGACATCTTCGAAAAAAGAGCGCCAAAGACGGCAATGGTCTGGACGGTGCTGAATGTACCTGAACGACCTATTGAGGCTTATTACCCGGGTGATGATTACGTCGATTGGGTTGGACTTAACATCTACAATGTTAGGTATCATAATGGAGATATACGGCAGCCGTCCGAATTCGAAGACCCTTTACAGATGATCGATTATGTCTATAACCGATTTAGCCGGACTAAGCCAATTCAGCTTTCGGAGTTTGGCGTTACCCATTTCACGACGACCGATGGGATCAAGGATATTGAATATGCCGCTTCAAAAATAAAACGGTTATACGCCAATCTGCCAGAGCTTTATCCGAGGGTGAAGGCGGTGTTTTATTTTGATGTGAACAATATTACAGAACAAAACGAGACACGACGTATCAATGATTATTCCATAACAAATGAACAGCAGCTTAAGGATGTTTATCAACAAGCCATCTCCAGTTCTTATTATTTAAGCAGCCTGTCCGAAGAAGCTGGAGGAACACGGGCCAAAGTTACCCAGCCTTTCACTTACCGGGGACATGTGTTCGAACAGGATGGGGAGCTGTACGTGGATCAAGCTTTTTTCAGTCAGATCCTGCAAGCTGATGTGGAGATGCTCGAGGACGGGACGGTTCAATTAAGCAGATGGGACGGGGAGATGGTAAGAGTGGCGCGTGTGCCTTTCCTTCCGCATAAAATATGGAGCGGTTACAAAATAAACGGTTTATTCCCATTATGGCGGGAGATTAATGCACTGCCTTTGTTGACGGTTTCCCAAGAACTTGGCTATCAGATAAACTGGAATGGAATTCACATCTATATTCAGGAATGAAATCGCTTGTCCCCCCGCATAATGAAAGTACACAATTCCATTAACACAGCATGAACGGAGGGATGAATCATGACAGCGATCAGCGGCTCTTCCATACGGATTTACCTGCTTGCTGGCGTTGCAACGACCAAAGGCTACTTTGATGAATGCCGGAATCAGCTTGACCGAATGTTTCGGGCGGACGGTCGTGAGCCGATTATTCACATTCTGCACCCTTATGGAGATGCCAGCCGTAATCTTTACCGGCAAATTGTCGAGGTTGGCACTGACTTAACAAATCGGATGTCCATTGGACGGATAGGCGGACGCGCCGCATTCCAGCAGGTGAAGGAAACGATGCAGGGCGAAGATGAACCGATGCTGTTTATCGGGCATAGCGGGGGCGGAGCAGCCGCTTATCAAGCAGGAAAAATGCTGCATCAACAGCGTTTGAACCGGAACTTCCGTATTGTACAGGTTGGCTCGCCGCGGATTCCGATTCATCCTGAGCTGAGGGATAAGGTATGTTTCTTCCATTCCGTTGATAAGGAAGGGAAGCTTAGCGATCCAATCAGCCGGATTGGAACCTGGGGAGGCTGGACATCAGAAGGCTCATCTGTTCCGCACTGGAACAGGTATAAATATTCTCCTGCTATTGTTGAAGGGATTCCGTTAATCGGCGGACATGCCCATTATTTCAGTCATCAGACACCTTATGTCGATCAGGATGAAGTATGTAATTTGGATAAAACCATTAATCGGGTACGCAATTGGCTTCTGCAGTCCTGGTCCTAATCTGTTTAATCACAGAGCAAAACTCCGCTTCATATGCGGAGTTTTGTTTGTTATCCAGGCAATGGACACCAGCCGGGCGGCTCCGAGCAGATCGCTGTTGCAAATTGCGGTTCCTCGCTGCATAAATCGGCAAAGTAGCTGCTTAAGATATGGTTGCCGGAGACAGAGCCCATCCGGAAGGCCCGTTTGACTTCGCCTTTTACATGCATATAGTAATATGTCTTATTTGTATCCGGTGACTGGTATACGAGCGGCGGCAAGTGAGGAACGATATCAAATTCATTTTGCAGCCGCCAATGGGTCTCAACGGTATTGTTATAGAGCCGGATGAATCGTGGATCGCCAACACGCGGAGCACCAAAGGTGTAGACAATAGGTGCGGTGAAAGCTGTATTAACAGCGATATCAAGTGCAGCGAGCGTTGCGAGTGCTCCTCCAAGGCTGTGGCCGGTAATAAATAACGGTTTATCTGGTGGCAGCTGATTGACGAGATCCAATACCTGAGAACGGGCCGAGGTATAGATATCGGTAAAACCTTTATGGGTTTGCCCGGCATTTTTAACTGGACGATAAGTGGTTTGCTGGGCGATGAAGTCGGACACCCAGTCAACAGCCGAGCCAGAACCGCGGAAAGCAAGTACGGAGGAACGCTCGGATTGCAGCACAAAGCCAAATCGGTGTTCGAAATCGCCATAAGCTTTAGCCGAGAAATCCCCGACTAGATGGTAATCACGTGGAACAAGAAAAAGGCCATCCTTATTCTCAAATTGGGAGTAAGTCTGTCCAGCAATACCGGCTAGAAAAATAGCGATGCGGAGATCAAATTGCTGCGGCTGGCCTTGTCTCATTGGCCGTGGGAGTGAAGGTGTATTACTCCTTCTCGTTGTTTTTGCCATTTCCGATATCCCTCCGCTCTTTCCATGGGCTGATTATGTATAGTATGTTTGGGCGTCTCTAAGGGTAACTAGTTCCTATTGACTTTTGAAAATAAAACGAGGTAGTATATTACTAATTTCATACACAGGCAATGACCAAAGACATGATCGCGATCACAATAGCCGCTCAGAGAGAGAAGCCCTGGCTGTAAGCTTCTTCGGTGACATGGCGTAGATTACCCCTTTGCAGCTGTGACGTTGAACCCGTAATTCCTGAACGGAATACGGCAGTAAGCGATCGCCGATTCATCCTCGTTAGCGGATTCCAATGAAGCATCCTCGTGCCTAGCACAGGATGGAATTAGGGTGGAACCACGAGCAGAACGCACTCGTCCCTTGCAGGGAGAGCTGCGTTTTTTTTGCGTTCACAAAAATCATGAGAAATGGAGGAGCAAAGATGGAGATTCATGTTGTAAGGCCAGGCGGAACAAATGGGAGGTATGTGCAAGGCACAACGATCGCGCAAATTGCGGAATCAGTGGATGCCAATTGGAAAAAAACGATAGTAGCGGGGGCAATCAACGGAACGATCACCGATTTGACTGAGCCGGCCTGTAATGGCAGCAGAATCGACCTGATTGCTCAGAACAGTCCGGAAGGGCTTCAGATATACCGTCATAGTACGGCTCATGTATTAGCGCAGGCGATCAAACGCTTATATGGCAGCAAGGTTGTAAAGCTTGGGATTGGACCTGTCATCGAAGATGGTTTTTATTACGATATGGAGCTTGCTGAGCCTCTTTCGACCAATGACATTGAAGCAATTGAACAGGAAATGAGCAGAATCATTCAGGAGAACTTGCCAATCACACGTAGAGTGATTAGCAGGAAAGAAGCGATCTCCTTATTCACAGAGCGCGAGGAACCGCTGAAGCTGGAGCTCATTCAAGAATTGCCAGATGATGAGGTTATTCGTATCTATGAGCAAGGGGAGTTTATAGATTTATGCCGTGGACCCCATTTGCCTTCAACTGGGCGGATCAAGGCATTTAAGCTGCTTAGTGTAGCAGGAGCTTACTGGCGTGGCGATTCGAACAATCCAATGCTGCAGCGTATTTACGGCACTGCATTCTTGACTAAAACAGAGCTTGCAGACTATTTGTATCAGTTGGACGAAGCGAAAAAACGCGATCACCGGAAACTGGGAAAAGAGCTTGAGTTGTTTATGTTCTCGGAGGAAGCGCCGGGTATGCCGTTTTATTTGCCTAAAGGTATGGTGCTGCGTACCGCTTTAGAGAACTTCTCTAGAGAGCTGTTAAATCTTAATGATTACGAAGAGGTACGCACTCCACTCATGATGAACAAGCGGATGTGGGAGCAGTCGGGGCATTGGGATCATTACAAGGACAATATGTATTTCACTAAGGTGGATGAGGCTGAATTTGCCTTAAAGCCTATGAACTGCCCGGGGCATATGCTCATTTTCAAAAATGCTCTTCGCTCCTATAGGGAGCTGCCAATTCGGCTGGCAGAGTTCGGACAAGTGCATCGCCATGAGCTATCGGGGGCATTAGGCGGCATGATGAGGGTACGGACGTTTTGCCAGGATGATGCACATTTGTTTGTCCGGCCGGATCAGATTGAAGTGGAAATCGAAAAAGTGATGGCTTTAATCGATGAGGTTTATAAGGTGTTTGGTTTCTCCTATTCCGTGGAGTTGTCGACGAGGCCAGACGATTATATGGGTTCGGATAAGCTGTGGGATGCAGCTGAGCAGTCGCTGCAGAACGTGCTTGAAGCCCATGGTATGCATTATCGGATTAACGAAGGGGACGGGGCCTTTTATGGACCAAAAATCGATTTTCATATCGTGGATGCGTTAAAGAGAAGCTGGCAATGTGGTACTATCCAGCTTGATTTCCAAATGCCAGAGAAGTTTGATCTATCCTATATTGGAGAAGACAATAAGAAGCAGCGGCCGGTTGTTATTCATCGTGCGGTATATGGCTCGCTTGATCGATTCATTGGCATTCTGATTGAGCATTACAGCGGGGCATTTCCGATCTGGCTGGCTCCGGTTCAAGCGAAGATTCTCCCTGTCTCGGAGTATGAGCTTGATTATGCGTTACAGGTAAAAGCGGAGCTTATTCGTGCAGGGGTTCATGTGGAGGTAGATACGCGCAGCGAAAAGCTGGGCAACAAAATTCGGATTGCCCAGCTTGAGAAAGTACCATATATGATTGTTGTTGGGAAAAAGGAGCAGTTAGCAGGAAATGTGTCCGTCAGAAAACGCGGCGAAGCGGATGCAGTTATTATACAGATATCCGATTTAGTGGCGGATATTATAGAACAGCTTCACCATCGCAGATGAGTAATTAAACGGATTTGGTCCGTTTCTTACGCGACAGTGTTGAAATATCCAGTTCTATTTCGCTCTTGGCAGGCTCTTCAAGCATCAAAATGCGTGCATGCTTCTTCTTATTAGATTCACGTCCGGTAAGTAGATCGCCGGTCCAGCCTTTTCGCCACAGCCATAAATAGATGAGCAGCGTAATGATTAAGACGACGACGCACATACCGATAAAGCCCAGCCGGTGGGTGTCCCATGGGAGCGGATTAAAGTTCGTTCCCCAGAGGGCACCGATGACGGTCGCAGGTGTAAAGATAACCGTGAAGATCGTCAGTGTCTTCATAATATCATTGCCCCGGAAGCTGGATAAGGCATCATCCATGGAGATAAGGGTGTCGATCTCGAGAGCGTAATGTTTCAGCAGTGATTCGATGCGGTCTAGCTTATGAGTTGTGCGCTTAAATACATCCGTATCAGTGAGTGTATCCATATAGGCCTCTTGCGCGGCACCGTATAGCTCTCTAATGGGAATAAAGAGATGGCTCCAGTGCAATAAATCGTAACGTCTTTCAAATATAACATCAAGAAGCCCAGTTCGGTTCGATATACGCATTGATTGCTCGAGCTCGCCAAGGCGTGTCTCAAAGCCGTCGAGTCCTTCATGGAAGGGCTCAAGCAAATGCCCCAGCATAACGAACAGGCCTTCTGGCGCTGTATTGCAATCTGTAAGGCGAGAGGCAACGATATCCGTTTGCAGGCGGATCATCAGGCGCAGATCGCTATGCAGAGTGACAAGCTTGTCTTCTGTCAGCCAGAAATGAAAGGGCTGAACATCGGTTTGCTGCTCAGATGCCTGGAGCATGAGGGTGCCGGATACGATTGTTCCTTGCTTGGCTGAATGCGTAATAGTTACTTGATTCGCCGCTCTGTCCCAGCATTCATCGAGCCAACCTGCACATTCGGGCAGCAGCTGTTTGCTAGCCTTAAGTTCGTCGTCGGCCTCGTCAGTCTCTTGGGGCGTGATGAAGGTCATAGATGCTCTTGACGAGTCGGCCTTTTTTCGATTGTCTTTACGCTTTGGCAGCTCTTCAGCCGTCTCCAATTGAGGACGTTCGAGCTGGAGAACATGCCATTCCCATTTGGCGGGATAGCGGAGCATCCGATGAATCATCGACTTGCCTCCTGACCATTATTGTCTTAATTCCGAATTCCTTGTCGCTTACTCTTCATCATACCCCGAACGGCGTACTTACACAACCTTCCTGTAAGGGGAGATTGATTGCTGCTTATTAAGGGTATAACTACCTAGAAAGAAGTTAAAGGAGGACAAAAGCGATGGCTAAAATTATCGGCGCTTTTGCGTCACAACAGGAAGTTATCGATACTATTAATGCTTTGGAGCAAGCGGGTTTCGTCCAAGGGGAAATGAAGATTATCGCCAAGGACGGCGAACATTCCCGGCGTATTGAAGCGGAAAGCGACGTCCATGTTGATGAACTGGAGGAGCTGGCTTCGACAATAAGCGGGCAAGAAGGAGACGGTAGCCGTGGACAGGAATGGGCTGCAGCGGCGGCTATTCCGGCTATTGGACTTACGGGGGGCGGATCATGGAATCCGGGATTTGCGGCCGCAGGGCTCACAGCCATTGGCGGTAACTTGACGGGAGATTTCATCATTGGTGATGAAGATCGGATTCATGGCGCCTTAATCGCACTTGGGCTTGATGAACAAGAAGCCTCCTCTTGCAGGGATTCCATAAGGGAAGGTGCAACATTAGTTGTCATCGATACGGATGATAGCAAATCCCTTCTTGATAAGGACGGCGGACCTGACTTGTCCCGACTTGGTATTGCTGAGGGAATATATAGACAGAATGGAGCTTCCCGAATATTTACAGGCTCTTGACCGTGACAGACATGAAAGAAGGGGTTCGACCAAGTGTCGAATCCCTTCTTTATTATTGAAGAGTAGGACGAGAGAGTCCAACAATATCGGCAAGCGGATGACTACGTCCTGAAATGAGATCACGTATGATATGAGAGGCAATCATGCTGTAGACAGAACCATTGCCTCCATAACCTAAACAATAATAAACACCTGGAATGGCGGGGTCTTCTCCGACAAAAGGAAGGTTGTCACGTGATTCTCCAAAAGTGGCACTCCATTCATACTCAAAGGGAGTATCCAGCATCGGGAAGTGAGCGGTAAGCTTATCATATAACTTATTTATTCGTTTGCTGCGCTCCCGTACTCCATCTATGGGATGCTCTACCTCTTCATCTAGCCCACCAATAATGACGCGTCCTTCCATTGTCGTGCGCATATACAGATAAGGTCTTGCGGTTTCCCAAATAAACATCTGTTCATGCCAATGCAGCAGCTTATCCTTGTCTTGCACAGCCGTTACCGCTGCAAACGAGCGGTTAAGTATAGGTTTGATTAACTTGCCACGAAGCTCTTCGGGCTCATACCCAATGGCGTAGATAACGTTATCCGCTTCAATCTCACGGCCACTAGCAGTCTTTAAATGATGCTTGCCATCAGCTGTTCGCTCATGGGATACCACATCCGTATCTTCATAAATATGTGCGCCTCCTGCAGCGGCAGCAACAGCAACCCCATGAATAAATCGAAATGGATTAATCTCTGCATCACCGTTCGTTATAATAGCTCCTGGACGCCGGAAGGGAAAATGCTTTGAGATGGTATCAGGCTCCCAGAAGTCGACGTCAAAGCCATTCTGACGCAAAGCCTCATACTCTTTTCGAAGCTTAGGGAGCTCCTGTTCCGAGCTTGCGTAATAGAGACTGCTTCTTGGAAGAAAATGCGAATTAATTGAAAGTTTAGCGGCAATTTCTCCAATTTCCCGCACGGCTTTTACACAAGCGGAGTAAAATTGCACAGCAGCCTGTTTGCCGATCTGATCAATTAAATCACAAAGCATGACATCGTTAGAGAATTGCAGTAATCCTGTATTAGCGGAAGTGCTGCCGCCAGCGATTGTATTCCTTTCCAATATCGCCGTTGAAATGCCGCTTTGCGTCAGTAAGTAAGCACATATAGAGCCGGACATCCCGCCTCCAATAACAGCGACTTGCACCTTTAACCCCTCTGAGAGTGCAGGGTAAGTCTTATGCTGCTCCAAAGTTGTCGGCCAGAACAAATGACCGGTATGCAGCTCCTTCATTATGATCACCTCACCCGTTAATATGTCCAAATTTGGACTAACCCTTGTTTACCCATTAAGATTTCATTTGACGCATGGATTCACGGTAAGCGGACGGGGATAAGCCATAGAGGCGCCGGAATTGTTTGGAAAAATACAGCGAATCTTGAAGTCCAACAGAAGCTGAAATCTGCTCGATGGTGAGTCCTTCACGTTCACGTATCATTTGACGTGCTTTGTCAATGCGAAGATTGAGCAGGAAGGTAATTGGCGACACGCCTGTATACCGTTTGAATAAACGTGAAAGATAAGCACGATTGTAGCCAAACGATTCTGCCATCTGTTCGATGGAGACGGGCTGTGCATATTGCGTGGAGAGGTAATGGATCATTTGCTGCATCAGTTTATCGCTGTCATCTACACGAGCTAGTGCTGTGTTATCCTCTGACATCTGATACACACTGCAAAATTCAGCAAGCAGGAGCTGCAGGTAACCGGCTGCTTTCATATGCGCGGCAGGCTCACTCTTACGGAAGACGCTGAAAATACTGTTATATAAAACACCAACACGTCTGATCTGCGACGTCTCGGTAACGGGATTAGCTATTGAAAATCCTGCGGCTTGCACAAGCTCGGCGGCCTGCGGACCATTAAAGGCAACCCAGCGGTACAACCAGGGTTCATCTGAATCGGACATGTAGCTGACAAGCTGCTCCGGTTCAATCAGAAAGGTATGTCCTGCCTGCAGGGAATAGCTCGTTCCACTACAGGTAAACTCCCCTTTGCCTTCAAGTACCGTATGCATGAGGTAAAAATCATATACTTTAGGTCCCCGCTGGTGGGATGGTTTGGTTTGACTTTCTCCTGCAAACAATACGTTCATATGCTCGTTGTATGTAATAACGGGGTTTGAAGCTACTTTATACGTATCTTGCCTCATTGCTGCAGCACCTGCCTTTAGGGTAAGGTATCGGATAGCACCATCATATCATGCTCTACCGGTCTCTAAAAGTCACATAAATCCATGTGAAAAGCATTTTGCGCCATTTTGTTCAGACGAATGGTTAAGGTATACTGAAGAAGAACAAAGGCTTCATAAATTATACAAAAAAGGACTGTTGCAAGCATGGCATCTATCGAGCAGCTTACACAACAATTTATACAGCAATTCGGCGGAGAAGACGCTGAGATCAAAGCTTTCCATGCACCTGGACGCGTTAATCTGATTGGCGAGCATACCGACTACAATGGCGGTTATGTATTCCCTGCCGCACTTACATTTGGTACAACACTGCTTGTCCGCAAACGTGATGACCGTCAGCTTGGTCTCGCAACAACAAACTTCCCTTCCTCCAAGTCCCTTTCGATCGACACGATCGTATATGATGAAGCGGATGACTGGATGAACTATCCGAAGGGCATCGTTTACGAGCTTCAGCAAAAAGGCATTACGTTCAGCAGCGGTTATGACTTGCTCTACCACGGTGAGATTCCGAATGGCGCAGGCTTGTCCTCTTCGGCATCTATCGAAGTGGTAACAGCATTTGCTCTGCTTACAATGGAAGGTCAACCGACCGACACGGTTGAAATCGCTCTGCTGTCGCAGAAATCGGAGAATGAATTCAACGGCGTACAATGTGGAATCATGGACCAGTTCGCTGTTGCTAACGGCAAGAAAGATCATGCTATTCTGCTTATGTGCGACACGCTTGAATATCAACTCGTTCCATTCCAATCCGGTGCTTACAAGCTTGTGATCGGTAATACGAACAAACGCCGCGGCCTTGTAGACTCTGCTTATAACGAGCGTCGTGCGCAATGTGAGCAAGCAGTTGTTGATCTGCAAGCTGCGTTCCCTGAACTGAAGCTTCTAGGTCAAATCAACCTGGAGCAGTTTAATAGCAATAAGCATCTGATCAAAGACGATGTTGTACGCAACCGCGCACAGCACGTTGTGGAAGAGATCGACCGCGTACTTCGCTCGATGGATGCACTTAAAGAAAATGACCTGGCGACATTTGGTCAATACATGAACGGCTCACATGATTCGCTCCGTGATTTATATGAAGTAACAGGTCCTGAGCTTGATGCAATGGTTGCTGCTGCACGCCAGGTTCCAGGTGTTCTAGGCTCGCGTATGACAGGTGCAGGCTTCGGCGGCTGTACGGTATCACTTGTTCATGAAGACAGCATTGAACGCTTCAAGGAAGAAGTAGGACGCAAATATACAGAAGCAACAGGACTTACGCCTGACTTCTATGTTTGCAGCATCGGCAATGGTGTTGAACAGCTCTAAAACAATGGTGATTAACCTAAATAGATAACAGACAAATAGAGAAAGTGGGATGAGGAGAATGGCAGTATTAGTAACCGGAGGAGCGGGCTATATCGGTTCGCATGCCGTAGCAGCACTTGCAGAGCGCGGCGAAGAGATCGTTGTTGTTGATAACCTGCAGCAAGGTCACCGCGAGGCAGTAACTGGCGGCAAACTGTATGTAGGTGATCTGCGTGATGCAGACTTTATGGAGACTGTCTTCAAAGAGAACAATATCGATGCGGTCATCCATTTCGCAGCGAACTCTTTGGTTGGCGAGAGCATGACAAACCCTGCCAAATATTATCACAACAACGTGTACGGTACGCTATGCCTGCTAGAGAAAATGATCGAGCATGATGTGAAGAAAATCGTCTTCTCTTCTACAGCAGCAACTTATGGCGAGCCAGAGAATGTGCCGATTGATGAATTCGACCGTACGCTTCCAACGAACACTTACGGCGAAACGAAGCTGGCGATGGAAAAAATGATGAAATGGTTCGATGTGGCTCATGGCCTCAAATTCGTATCGCTTCGTTATTTCAACGCAGCAGGCGCACATGCTGGCGGCAAAATCGGTGAAGACCATAGCCCTGAAACCCATTTGATTCCAATCGTGCTCCAGGCTGCACTTGGTCAACGTCCTCATATCTCGGTATTTGGCGATGATTATGCTACGCCAGACGGTACTTGTATCCGTGACTACATCCATGTGAGTGATCTGGCAGACGCCCATGTTCTTGCGGTTGATAAGCTGCGTGAAGGTGCTGACAGCGCGATCTACAACCTCGGCAACGGCCAAGGCTTCTCGGTCAAAGAAGTAATCGAGATTGCCCGTACAGTTACCGAGCGTGAGATTAAAGCAGTCATTGAGCCGCGCCGTGCAGGTGATCCTGCTACTCTTGTTGCTTCCTCCGAGCGTGCACGCAAAGAACTCGGCTGGAAACCATCGCGCGACAACCTGGAGGATATTATCCGCAGCGCTTGGAACTGGCATGTCAATCATCCTAACGGCTACAAGGGCTAAGCTGCCCGGTTAGGAATGGAGAGGAGCTTTTACATCATGACAGACAAAGAAAAGACTCTGGTTAGCTCAGAGGAAGCGCTCGTCCTTATCGAGAGGCTTGTCCAGTTCGCGCTTAACCAAGGGATGATTGAACCACTTGATGTGAGCGCTTCGCGGAATGCTTTGCTTGACTTATTCCGCTTCACGGAGCCTTACGAAGGCGGCATCCCTGATGAACAGCTGGACAGCCCGGTATCGCTGCTTGAGCCGCTGCTTGATTACGGCTATTCGATCGGCTTGATCGAAGATAATATTCTGACTTACCGTGATCTGCTCGACGCCCGCATTATGGGGCTGCTTATGCCGCGCCCTTCCGAGGCGGCAGCGGCTTTCCGCCGGACCACTGCGGAAGCAGGCATCAAGGCGGCAACGGACGCTTTTTATAAGCTGAGCATTGATTCGAACTACATTCGGATGGATCGCATCCGCAAAAATAAATATTGGCTGCATGAAACCGAGCATGGCGAGCTGGAGATTACAATCAACTTGTCCAAACCGGAGAAAGATCCGAAGGAAATTGCGCTGCTTAAAACGCTGCCGCAGGCTCATTATCCGAAATGTCTGCTCTGTGCAGAGAACGTTGGTTATGCTGGCCGTGCCGATCATCCAGGTCGCCAGAATCTGCGCATTCTGCCATTGACACTGGATAACCAGCAATGGTATTTCCAATACTCGCCGTATGTGTACTACAACGAGCACAGCATCGTCTTTAAAGGCGCGCATGAGCCTATGGTTATTTCTCATGGTACCTTCAAGCGTCTGCTTGATTTCGTTGAGCAATTCCCGCATTACTTCATCGGTTCGAATGCCGACCTGCCGATCGTTGGCGGCTCGATCTTGAGCCACGACCATTTCCAAGCAGGAAGACATACCTTCCCGATGGAGAAAGCAAAAGCAGTAGCTTCATTTATTGATCCGACGCTTGAAGGCGTTCGCTTCAGTATCGTGAACTGGCCAATGTCGGTTGTACGTGTGAATGGCGCTACCAAAGACGATGTGCTGCAGGCGGCTTGCCGTATGCTTGATGCATGGCGCGGCTACAGCGATGAAGCTGCCGACGTCCTGGCTTTTACCGAGAGCAGCGATGGCTCCCGTACGCCGCACAATACGATTACACCAATTGCAAGACTGCTTGATGACGGCATTTACGAGATTGATCTGGTCCTTCGTAACAACCGGACAAGCGAAGAGCATCCGATGGGTATCTTCCATCCGCATCAGCATTTGCATCATATTAAGAAAGAAAATATCGGCCTGATCGAGGTTATGGGTCTGGCGGTATTGCCGGGCAGACTGAAGTCCGAGCTGGAGCAAATTGCAGGTTACCTGACTGGAGCGACAGCTGCAGTACATGATGAGCTGCACAGTTCGAACCATCCGCTTCGCCTTCATGCTGAGTGGATTGAATCGCTTTTATCCCGTTACGGCACAACATGCTCGGAAGAGCAGGCACAGGCGATCGTGGAAAGCGAGACCGGTGCCAAGTTTTCTGATGTACTTAAGGACGCTGGCGTATTCAAACAAACGGAAGAAGGAAATGCGGCATTCCAACGTTTCCTAGCTGATTTTGGCTTGAAACCAGCTTAATTTAACTTTATTAGCCGTCGTATTGTCTATTTCGGACAGTATGGCGGCTTTCGCATATGAGGAATGTGCAAATTCTAGAAATCTGTAAAGAAATTAATTTGTAAAACGAAAAAAATTATGGTATTTTTTATATGAAAATATAAACTATTCGCATTAGTATATATTTATTGAAAGATACGTGTTCTTTTTCTTAAAAGGTGTATCTGAATTTGGTTGAACGGAGGGGTCAATATGCCGGAAGCAATTATGCCATTAGATGATTTCTTGCAATTGAATGCCGAGGAACAGATTGAGAAGCTGAAGCGGTGGAAGATGGATTACACGCTGAAGGATATTCGTGAGGCTTGGAACTTCAAGCATTCCGCGCAATATTATATGCTTCTGAAGAAGCTTCGTATTTATGAGCGGGTTGTCAATAAATCGGACAAGTTTTATCCGATGCAAGATCAATTGTTAGTGCAGCAAGGCGGATCCAAGGAACGCGCATGGAGAGGTCGTCCAGCGTATGCTCAGCAAGAAGATCAGCCTGCAGACCGGTTTAACTACCAGTTGAACACCGCGCTTACAGGTTCAGAATTGGCGGAGAAGCTGGAACGTCTGGCCTTCTTCTTGAAGGGTGAACAGAAACAGGTTCAGATCAGTTTGACCATTGAATCGGCGGAGACAGCAACGTCCCAAGCGGAAGAAACAAACGAATAATGAACATTTGAGGAGCTCCTTAATAGACATAAGGGAGCTCTTTTTAATGTTTAAATCATTTGTCGAAAAATGCTATATACTGACTGTTAGTGGTAATTATTGTAATTAAGAAACTAACTTTTCGTGACAGATTTACACAATTCTAGGGATGCGGGCTTTTTCCTTAAGTCTAATAGCACAGAAAGCACCGGGCGAATGTAGCTGCCCGGTGCTTTCCTGATCTCCTGCTATTTGCCGCGAAGTTTGCCGAGCTCTGACACAAGCGCTTCTACTTCGCTGATACTGAATTTTTCTTTCGAAGCAACGACCTCATACAATTCGCGGATATCCTCGTATTGATCAACGTTAAAGTGAGAAGCCTGCATGGCTGCAGCTGTCGCCATTCTAAGCTTTGTTTTAATGGTTTCGATCATAAATTCAACATTTTGCTGAGTTGGTTCTTCCAGATTGACCATATATAGTCCCCTTTCCATGTGTGCGAAAAAAGCAGATTAAACTTGTATTGTTCCGTCATTGTAACATATTTCACGCAGCCCATGCCTGTAAATTGAACCTTACCTCTTGATTCGGGTACAATGAGAGCAAACAACGAACAACATAAAGCAGGTGTATTGATGTTAGAGAAGACAGGCGACATACCGGATACTGGAACGGAAAGCCTGCACGGTTTTTTGGCAGAAGTCGCAACAAGGCATCCTGACCGCAGCCAGATTCTATTCCTATGTATCGGAACGGACCGTTCCACTGGAGACAGCTTTGGCCCTTTGGTCGGATCGAAGCTGGTGGAACGCGGCTGGCCTCATGTCATTGGGACCTTGAAGCAGCCATGTGATGCACACCGGGTGAGAGAGGCTGTGAAGCAATCAGAAGAGCATGCCGTTGTCATAGCGGTTGATGCCTGCCTTGGAAAGCCGCAGTCCATTGGACGATTTATTACGGCAGAGGGTCCTCTTACACCAGGTCAGGCGACAGGTGCCAAATTACCGGCAGTTGGACATTACAGTATTGCTGGTGTCGTGAATGCAAGCAGTCATAAGCCTTACATGACGCTGCAAACGACTTCACTTTATGCCGTGATGCAAATGGCTGAAGTGGTTGTGGAGTCAGTGGATAAAGCTTGGCAGGAGGCTTTTCGTACTACCATAGTATAGTGTGAATAATAAGGAGGATATATGATGAATCAATTGTCCATAGCAAATCAATCGGTGACACTGCCAAACGGTGTTTCGTTAGCTTATTATGACTCTTTGGATGCAAACAAACCTGTGGTTGTCTTGCTGCACGGCTATTGCGGAAGCTCAGCTTACTGGGAACAAGTCGTGGCATCGCTAGGTGAAGAAGCCCGCATTATTGCGCTGGATCTGCGCGGACATGGCCGTTCTTCGGATCAGACCGGAACGGAAGAGACGAACGCTATGGAATTGTATGCCGATGATCTAGCTGCCATGCTGGATCAGTTGAAAATAACCAATGCCTGTGTTCTTGGTCATTCGCTTGGCGGATATATCGCCTTAGCCTTTGCTGAGCGCTATTCAGAAAGGCTGTCTGCTTTTGGCTTGGTTCACTCGACTTCGCTGCCGGATGGGGATGCAGCCAAGGAAAATCGCGATAATGCTGTCGCGGCTATTAAGAAGGATGGTGTGGCTTCGTTTGTAGAAGGCCTCGTTCCAAAACTTTATTCACCGGATAATAAACTTGCGATGGCAGAGCAAGTGGAGCGCTCAATTGCCATCGGCAAGGGGACAAGTTCTGCTGGAGCTATTGGTGCTGCAAAAGGGATGAAGGTCCGTCCTGACCGCACAGAGGTGCTGAAGCAGACGGCATTGCCGCTCCTTCTTCTTGCTGGCGAGCAGGATCAGATTATTCCTGCCGAGCGCACGTTTATTGTTGAAGGAAGCCATGTTACTCAAGTGAAGCTGGCTGATGCAGGACATATGGGAATGATCGAGCAGCCGGAGGCTTTTTCAGAGGCAGTCTTGGGCTTTATTAAGAAGCTTGGCTAATTGAGAGGGTGGGGAAGCGGATGTTTCGTCGTGATTACTTAATGAATATGATCGAGCAAATGACAGAAGCAGTAGGGCAAATCCTGCAGCTGAAGAAGGAGCTTAAGCATCAGGAAGCACTTCTTGTTATAGATGAGTTCCTGGATAAAAGGTTTGGCATTAGCGGCAAGCTGATTCGCTCCTTGTCCGATAAGGATCTGATGGCTGTACTTACAACGAATGGTGTAATTGAGACGGATAAGATTCAAGCCATTGCGGTCACGCTCAAGCAAGAGTCGGACCTTCATGCTGAGACAGGAAATGATGACGCCAGCTTTGTGTCTGGATTAAAGGCGCTGCAGCTTTTCATGAGGCTGTCGCTTGTTGACGCTGAACCGACAATCACGAACCCCTCGAAAGAAGCAGAGGAGCTGCTGGAAAGGTTTAAAACGTATGAACTGCCTTCTTATACAAAGCAGCTTCAAGCGGAATGGCATGAGGGAGAAGGACAGTACGATCGGGCTGAGGATGTCCTCTATGAGCTGATGGAAGATGGCGTAACCACGTCAGAGGAATTGGAGGCTTTTTACCGCCGCCTACTGTTTTGTGAAGATGGAAAGCTGGAAGCAGGCGGATTGCCTCGCGAGGAAGTCGAACACGGATTACATGCACTGGTGTCCAAATAGAGCCGGTTAGTATTATTAGGAGTGAATGTACGAATGACAGAAGAATGGCAGCAGAATATTAGCAAGGTAGTTGAAGAGGGAGAGCTGCTGCAAGGTACGCTTAGTCAGCTGCGCCGGAAGGATGGGGCAGCGGCTCCGAAAACAATCGTGCGTCCGGTACAGCTGAAGAACGGACTTCACCTGCAGTTCGAATACCACTATAGCAATAAAGTAACACATGAGAATGTACTGCCGGATCTGGCAGGAGCCAAAATTATCGAGCTGCTAGAAGGTGACTACAAGCAGGCGTTGTTCAAAACAACTAAGGCGGATCTCCAGCTGTTGTTCAATAAGAAGGGAAAAGCCACGCTGCTTAGCAAGGCGCCAACAGGCAGTGTTAAAGCGGCGGATATGCAGCATAACCGTCAAAAGAACCGCGTCATCGCCGAAGGAACGGCGGCTCCGTTTCTTGTGGAGCTTGGCATTATGACAGCCGATGGTGCTGTCCATGCAAAGAAGCAGGACAAGTACCGGCAAATCAACCGATTCTTGGAGATGGTTACGGATGTGCTTCCGAGCCTTCCTAAGGACAAACCGCTGACGATCGTTGATTTTGGCTGCGGCAAATCCTATTTAACGTTTGCCTTATATCATTTGCTTGCGGTAGAGCAGAAGCGGGAGATCTCTATCATCGGGCTTGATTTGAAGGCAGATGTTATCGCCTTTTGCCAGCAGCTTGCCGATAAGCTTGGGTACGACAAGCTGAAATTCCTTGTAGGGGATATTGCTGATTACGAGGAGTTAAGCGAGGCGGATATGGTCGTGACGCTGCACGCCTGTGATACGGCAACAGATGCTGCGCTTGCCAAGGCTGTGAACTGGGGAGCTTCCGTTATTATGTCAGTTCCATGCTGCCAGCATGAATTGTTCAAGCAGGTTCAAAGTGATGTGCTTGCTCCGATTCTGTCACAGGGATTGCTTAAGGAGCGTTTCGCTGCTCTTGCAACGGATGCAGCACGAGGTACGCTGCTTGAAGTGCTTGGCTATAAAGTGCAAATGCTGGAGTTTGTTGATCCGGAGCATACACCAAAAAATCTGCTTATTCGCGCAGTGCGCAGCGGACAGACAGCATCGAAGGATAAATGGGAGCAGTATGAGCAGTTCCGCAGCTTCCTACATTTATCCCCTTCATTAGAGCATATGTTATCGGACCTATGGCCTACCAAAACCGACGCGGATGTCAAAAAATAATGATCTAGACCTATGGAAGTAATTGTCGATTGAAAAAACATTTGCTACAATGGTAATAGATGGATAGTCAATGGATGGGTGAACCGTATTGGAATCGATGATGTGGCTGGATTTTAGCATGTTCCTCGTACTGCTCGGTTTGTTTTTTTACGTGTTTGCTGTTGGTTCAATAACCGTGCTGCACAAGATTTACCTGGTCTTGCATCTCATACTTATCGTGTGGCCGTTAACTCAATTTATTGCTCAAACTATGCCTGGTTCTTCATACAGGCTTTTTTATCTTTCTGCTTCGTATGCATCGCTGTCGCTTATTGGCGTTGGCTGGTTTATCTTCGTCGTGTTTCTAACGGGACAAGCCAATGTCATACGAGCACGCAGAATTATGATGCTGGCATTGCCGGCCTTAATTTCGGTCGTCTGTGTGCTATGGAATCCGAATGAGCTGTTTCTCTCAATTAATGAACATCTGGGCGTAAAGCAGCAACAGAGTGGTCCTTTATTCTGGTATATGATTGTTCAGCTGTTCACGTATATTCTGGTATCTTTAATCGTGATGGGCTATTCGATCCGTCGTGGCGGTTCTGTCAGGCAGCAAATGCTGGTCAAGACAGCAATGAACGGTATTTTCGTTCTTGTGTTGTTTGGACTAGGTGATTTCCTAGTAAATATTATCTTTATTCATTATTTTTCCTCGTATTTCTCCATCTTCTCGGTGGGGATTACCTTATCTGCTGTTTACCTCGTACACGCCATTACTAGACACCGCGTATTCGACATCATTCAAATTGTACAGCGTGACGTAATGAACACGATCTCCACCGGTATTATTGTGCTGGATGAAAGCGGGACCGTACTTGAATTCAACAAAGCGATGAAGTCGATCTTAAAGCTTCGCATTGGCGAGAAGTTCACACCCTATGCATTAACCGTTCATTTCCCTAATCATATTAAGAAGGAATTTGACGAGTTTCTGGAAGAGCAGGGCAAGCGGCCGATGGAACGGCAGGAGCTTGAGGTAGCGCTTCTAAGTGACGGTCATTATCGTTTTATTATTGTGCAGTCTGCACCTATATTAAGCCAGAAGAAAAAAGAGCTGCTAGGGCGGCTGTTAACCTTCCATGACGTAACCGAGCTGCGGATGCTTGTAGAGGAGACCAATTCGCAAAATGAGCTGCTGCAGGAACGGAACAATGAGCTGCTTATCATGCAGGATGAGCTGTTCCAAGCGAATAAAATGCTTGAGCATATGGCTATTACGGATGGTTTAACGGGCTGCTACAATCGGCGGTATTTGCTGCAGCAGCTTGAGCATGAGGTTGCGGTAAACGTGCAACACGGCATTCCTTTCTCCATCTTCCTATTTGATATTGATTTGTTCAAATCCATTAATGACAAGCACGGACATTTGGTTGGGGATGAAGTGATCTGTGCAACGGTTGATGCGGTCAGAAGTACACTGCGCGCAGCCGATATTCTTGCCCGGTATGGCGGCGAAGAATTTACGGTGTACCTGCCGCATACGAACCGTGAGCAGGCTGATATTATCGCGGATAGGGTCAAGGAGTCCGTAGAGCAGAATGAAGTGAAGACGGGACATGGCAGCCAGACGGTGAATGTGACAATTAGTATGGGCGTCGTTTCGGTCGAGCAGTTCGATCAGCGTGCGCTTGATAATCCAAAGGCCTTTCTAAAAGAGCTGCTGGCTCAAGCCGACGCGGCATTATACGAAGCAAAATACAGCGGACGCAACCGGATTGTAAAGCGGAAGCTGGCCTAAAGCTTACTCGGCATCTTGAAGGATATACAACCTTGAGATGCCGAGTTTTTTTACATGTGACATAGACCTCCCTCAAGATAGTCAGCCCAAAAAATATCTGATAAAATAGGTTTTATACAGGTGATTGAGTATGATCGAAAGAGGACTGAGCGATGAGAAAAATGCAAATTGGATCGGTCAAACCTGGGGATAAGCTTGCTAAACCGATATTTCAAGATAATGGACGGGTTCTGCTGGGTGATGGGGTAGAATTAAATGATCGTTATATAAATCGGCTTCAAAATTTAGGCATTGATATTGTTTATATTGAAGACGGCAAGACGGAGGATCTTATTCCTGAGGATTCGATCGGGGATGAGACACGCAGGCAAGCAGTAGAAGTGATCTACAAGACAATGAATTCTTTTAAAGACCAATCCGTTGTCATGAAAGGCCGTGCAATTGCTCCAGACCTAGGACGGACATTCCGCTCGGTGTTTGGTCAGATTATGACCGACTTAACAGCCAGACCTAATATGATGGTGAATTTAACTAATATACATGTGGCAGATGCCTATTTATTTCATCATTCCGTGAACGTTGCTGTGCTCGCTGGGGTTATGGGAATAGCAAAGGGCTATAATCGTAATCAGTTAGAGGAGCTTGGAATTGGAGCGCTCTTATTTGATATCGGCATGACGAAGATCCCGCAAAAGCTGATTGAGAAGGAAGGTCCTCTCACGGCTGATGAACGTGTTATTATGGAGAGCCATACGAAGGAAGGCTTTGATATTTTACGGAAATATCATGATATTTCTATCGTTTCGGCCCATTGCGCACTCCAGCATCACGAACGTTATGACGGCTCAGGTTATCCTCGCCGGCTGAAGAAGGATGAGATTCATATGTATGCCCAGATCGTAGGGATTGCAGATGTCTATGATGCACTCACCTCACCAAGGCCACATCGCAAACGGCATACGCCATCGGAGGCAATTGAGTTTCTATTTGCTGCAGGCAATACTTACTTTGACTTTGATCTCATTAAGCTGTTCTGCAAACATATCTCTATCTATCCGGTTGCTACTACCGTTTTGCTTAGCTCTGGACAAGTTGGTGTAGTCTCTCATAACAGTGAGCTTGCCCTGCATCGGCCGCGTATCCGTATCATTAAGGAAGCTGACGGCCGGGAGCCTGCCTCACCTTATGATCTGGAACTAAAAGATGAACTGCATCTGACCATCATTAAAGAATTATAAACTTTGGACGGACGGCATAGGAGTTCATCCATTCCAAGCTATCACTCTCTGAATATCCTATTAAAGAAATAGGAGGGAGAGTGAAAGTATGGCTTCTAGAGTGAAACCAAAGATGCTTGGTTCCTCTAAAGGGAAAGTTGTGAAAAGAGCTGTATTGGCTCCGCAGCAAACAGGTCCCATTTTCAGCCGCTTAACGGTTGTATGGGTTACTGAAGGCGGGATTCCATTTAATACGACAGGTTTTTTTGCTAGATTATCACGAGGAAATACGATAGTTTCAACCGCTAGTTTCGATCGCTTTGGTGTAGTACGGTTTAACAACGTAACAACACTTACGACGGCTACCTTTACGCTTCGGATCTTCCGAAGTTCAGATGGTGCTTTGTTCCGTACAAGAACGATTCCATCTGGTGTAGAGACGTTTGCTGTAATCGGCTAAGGAGCTAGCTAACCGGCACCTTCCATTTTTGAATGGGAGGTGCCGGATTTTTTTATAGAAAAGGACAAGTTTCGCGGATGATTGCTATATTCTGAGGATGCCGCTCTTTGAATATCTTGTTTATTAAGGTAAAATAATTATAATTAGCGAGTTCGGGGGGAGGAACAAGCTTACATATGCCAAGCCACTCACAGCATTTAAAGCTGCCTAAGCTGGAACTTCTTCGCCGGGTGTTGTTTATTACACTTGGAGCGGCGCTTGTTTCGGTGGGACTTGAAATTTTTCTGGTTCCCAATCATATTATTGACGGTGGTATCGTCGGGATTTCGATCATGGTATCCCATTTGACAGGACTGCCACTTGGACTTTTCTTATTCCTTTTAAACCTTCCATTTCTAGTGCTTGGGTACAAGCAGATTGGCAAAACATTTGCGTTATCGACTTTGTATGGAGTAAGTGTGATGTCACTTGGTACGTTTCTGCTCCATCCTGTTCCGCCTCTAACGGAAGAATATTTTCTAGCCTCGATATTTGGGGGAGTTATTCTTGGTATTGGGGTAGGTATCGTTATTCGATTCGGCGGCTCCTTGGACGGGACAGAGATTATTGCGATTTTGTTTAATAAACGTCTTCCTTTTTCGGTTGGCGAGATTGTGATGTTCTTTAATTTATTTATTCTTGGCAGTGCAGGCTTTGTGTTTGGCTGGGATCGGGCGATGTATTCGCTGGTTGCCTACTATATCGCCTACAAGATGATTGATATTACGATGGAAGGCTTCGAAGAATCCAAGGCAGTCTGGATCATTAGTGAAGAGGCTAAGGAAATTGGTTCTGCTATTATGGACAGACTTGGGCGTGGTGTGACATATTTGCATGGAGAAGGCGGCTTCTCGGGCGGGCAGAAGCGTGTGATCTTCTGCGTCATTACACGTCTGGAAGAAGCGAAGATGAAGTCAATCGTTAATGATCTTGATCCAGCTGCGTTTCTCGCCGTTGGCAACATCCATGATGTAAAAGGCGGAAGATTCAAGAAACGCGATATTCACTAAGGGTTATGAAGGAGATCAGGCAGTGGATGAATTTGCAAGCATCCGTCATTGGACCTCAGGACGGCAAGGCGTGGAATGGCAGAGGGAACGTGGTGTCGTGCTTGGAATAGGCGATGATGCTGCACTCATTAATCCAGCCGCTCCCATTTCCGGAGTGGGATCCCCGTATGAATATATAATGGCGATGGACACGATGGTAGAGACGGTGCATTTCAATGCAGTGACAATGTCCTATGAGGATATTGGGTATAAAGCTCTGGCAGCGAATGTCAGTGATATCGCTGCTATGGGCGGTATTCCACTGCAGGCGCTTATATCAGTTAGTGTACCGCGTAATCTTGGGCCGGAGCCAATGCGCCGACTCTATGATGGGCTGTATACCTGCGCGGAGCGTTATGGCGTAGCAATTATTGGCGGTGACACAACCTCGTCGCCGCAGCATCTTGTTATTGCGGTGACGGTGACAGGTGCCGTCGAAGCGGGGAAGGGACTGCGACGTTCGGGTGCAAAGCCCGGTGACGCTGTTATATTGACCGGTCCCGTTGGGAAATCGGCGGCCGGGCTGCATTTCCTGCTCGCGCAGCAGGAACGCGGCATAGCTGCACTCGCAGGGGAGCGGGCGGAGTCGCTAGTTCTAGCCCATCGCCGCCCATCGCCTTCAGTAAGGGCGGGACGATTGCTGCTTACGCAAGGGACCTGTCATTCGCTTAATGATGTGAGCGATGGTCTTGCAAGCGAGGCATGGGAGATCGCTGAAGCTTCGGGACTCCTTGTATCGCTTCGTGAGCAGCAGCTTCCAAGAAGCGGCAGCATGGCTGCGTACGCGGGGGCAGCAGGTATTGACCCACTTGAATGGATGCTGTACGGCGGAGAAGATTATGTATTGCTTGGTACGATGGAAAGCAGCGATGCAATCGCAGCACAGGCGGCCTTCCATGCGGAAGGGCTGCCCTTTTATATCATTGGGGAAACTTTGGCTGGTAAGCCAGGCGTGGAAATGATCCGGACAACGAACAAAGGTGAATTACGAATGCCGCTTATGAAGCGGGGCTATAATCATTTTGAGTAGTAAGCAGGTGTAGAGGATGACAATAAAGGGACAAGCGGTTTTTACAATCCGTAATGAACAGGAAACTGCATGGCTTGCTGAGCGTATTGCGAAGCTTATTAAGCCAGGAGCTGTTCTTGCGCTGGATGGAGATCTTGGTGCAGGCAAGACCACTTTCTCGCAGAAATTCGCAAAAGCGATTGGCGTAAATGATGTGGTGAACAGTCCAACGTTTACGATAATTAAAGAATACGAGGGGGCTTCCATGCCCTTTTATCATATGGATGTGTACCGTCTGTCGCTTGAGGAAGCCTACGATCTTGGTTTAGACGACTATTTCTACGGCAGCGGAGTTACGATTGTGGAATGGGCAAGCCTAATTGAAGAGCTTCTGCCTCCGGAGCGGCTGGAGATGTATATTGCGCATGAAGGCGGCGAGGAGCGGAACATTCGAATAACGGGGATCGGCGAGCCGTATGCATCTTGGTGTGGGGCTTTGGATGAGATGGGAGCAGGGAAATAACGATGACAGAGCATAATGAACGGCCAATATTGGCATTTGATACCTCAACGGCAGCATTTGCGGCAGCTATTATAGACAAGGGCAGCATCCTTGGTGAAATGCAGTCTTTTGCTGAGAGAAACCATTCCGTCCATATTATTACTCATGTGAAACAGCTGATGACAGATGCCGGAGTTACGGCTGAAGACATAGGAGCAATTGCGGTTGGAAGTGGTCCGGGCTCCTATACCGGTATGAGAATTGCTGTTGCTGCTGCGAAAACATTGGCATGGGTGTGGAATAAGCCCCTTGTCAGTGTATCTAGCCTGGAGGCTATTGCCTACGGTGGCTGGCATCACGGAAGTGTATTGGAAGACCAAGCAGAGTCTGGCGAAGACTGGATCTTGCCGATTATAGATGCACGGCGCGGACAAGTATATACAGGTGGCTATGCCATGTCGGCAGACGGCCAGTGGCGCAGCTTTGCAGCAGATGGTGTTCGGCTTATGAATGACTGGGTTGAGCGGATTGCTGGAGAGGCGGCTGAGCTTTCAGGCCAAGTGAAGCGGATTTGGGTTATTGGTGATCTTACGATTCATGAGGGCGAAGCGAATCGTCTCAGAACGTTATGCGAGGATAAGATCGAAGTTCATTTGCTCTCTTATGAGCTGGAGGGTCGTGCGATTGCACAGCTTGGCCAGCATCGCCTGCAGGCAGGAGAAATTGCGGATACTCATGGGCTGACGCCAAATTATACCCAGTTGGCAGAAGCGGAAGCGAATCTTCTACGTGCGAAGCAGCAGGGGGAGGCGAAGTCCTCATGATTAATAATCAGGCTAATCTCGTGTTCCGGTCGATGACCATGGCGGATATCAGCTCGATTGTAGCCATTGAACAGGAAGCCTTCACAACACCTTGGACTCCGGAAGCGTTCAAGAACGAGCTGACAAGCAACATGTTCGCCCGTTATATGATTATGGAACATGATGATGAAATCATAGGCTACGGCGGAATGTGGATCATTGTAGATGAAGCGCATGTCACGAACATTGCTGTACGCGCTGATCATCGAGGACAAGGGCTTGGGGAACGACTGTTAACCGAGCTGCAGCAGACGGCGGCTTTTTTTGGCGCGAACAAAATGACGCTTGAAGTACGTGTATCCAATGAGATCGCACAGCGCTTGTACCGGAAGCTTGGATTTAAACCTGCCGGTATCCGGCCAGCTTATTACTCGGATGATAACGAGGATGCGTTAATTATGTGGGCGGATCTGGAACGATACCGCTCCGAGGCAGAGGAGCAATAATGGTGAGTCATACAAACAAAGATGCCGTTATATTAGCGATCGAAACGAGCTGTGACGAAACATCCGTTGCGGTTGTTCGTGACGGCAAGCATATATTATCGAATGTAATCTCGAGTCAAATCGAGGTTCATAAGCAATTTGGCGGGGTTGTGCCGGAGATCGCTTCGCGTAAGCATGTCGAGGTTATTACCCTGATGATCGAGCAGGCGGTGACGGAGTCCGGTCTGACCTTAAAGGATATTTCTGCAGTAGCAGTTACGCAGGGACCTGGACTTGTTGGTGCTCTTCTTGTTGGGATCGTAGCAGCCAAAAGCCTTGCAATGGCGCTTGATGTGCCTTTTATCGGGACACATCATATTGCCGGACATATTTACGCGAATCAGCTTGTCCATGAATTGGAGTATCCGTGTATGGCGCTAGTCGTTTCCGGCGGGCATACAGAGCTTGTACTGCTGGAGAGTGAAGGTTCCTTCCGTATGATCGGCCGCACCCGTGATGATGCGGTTGGCGAGGCCTATGATAAAGTGGCTCGTGCGTTAAAATTCCCTTATCCCGGAGGTCCTCATATCGACAGGCTTGCCTCGGAAGCGGAAAAGGTTATCGAGCTGCCTCGTGCATGGCTTGAGCCGGATTCGTATGATTTCAGCTTCAGTGGGTTAAAGTCGGCTGTTCTTGCTGTAATCAATCAGACGAATATGAAGGGTGAGACCCTTAATGCTGCAGCGCTAGCCCGCGGGTTCCAGGAATCGGTCATCGAGGTGCTTGTCGAAAAAGCGCTTCGCGCTGTCCGCGCCTTTGGCGCCAAACAGCTGCTGTTATGCGGCGGTGTGGCAGCGAACCGCGGCCTCCGCGCAGCACTTGCCGCGCGATGCGACAAGGAAGGTATGCCGCTGCTTGTACCACCGCATAAGCTGTGTACGGACAATGCGGCAATGATTGGTGCTGCGGCTTATTTAAAATGGCAGCAGGGCGAATTTACATCGCTTGATATGAAGGCAGAGCCAAACTTTTCACTTGAAGGCTGGGCTAAGCCATCCGTGTCCTAAAATATAAAAAAGTTGTTTACGTGTGAAATATTTTTTCTTGGAATTGACAGAATATTTATTGGGGAATATAATGGGTACCAATAGTTCAAACTCCATACTGTGCAAACGCAAAGAACAGGAGTAGTACGGATAATCCGGGTTTAGAGAGCTGCGGGACGGTGCAACGCAGTCGAAGGATACCAGAAACTCGCCTGGGAGCGGAGCAGTGGAAACATGCGGCTGACCATGTAAGGCCCATGAATACATTGCTACGGTTAACCCCCGTAAAAGGGTGCGCATTCGTCAACATCCGGAGTTGGCAATGTGCCTAAGGTGGGCATTAAGATGCTGTGTATTCAGCAGTATTGATGTCAACAAGGGTGGTACCGCGCAGGTTAATGATAGCCTGTCGTCTCTTGATTTATAAGAGACGACAGGCTTTTTTGGTTGTTTTTTTGGACTAGATTGGATTAGAGTGGCTAATGATGTGCCATAAAATAACGGATGATAATTCATATACAAAACGCTAAGAACAGGATCAGTAAAGCAATTAAGTGGGTACACGGCGCGATTGTTATAACAATCGCTGCTGCAGAGAGCTGCGGGTTGGTGCGACGCAGTCAAAGCTTAAGCTTGAACTCGCCTGGGAGCGGAATGATGGAGAGCCGAGTGAATGCATGCGGGAAGCAGCAGGATCATGGCAGGTACATCGTTACGGCATACCTCCGTAATCGGGTGTTCAAGCGGGTTCGGACCTGCTTGCTGCTAAGCTACTAAGCTTTGTTATTGCAGCCTGAAGGGTCCGGCCAATGAGAGTGGTACCACGGCAGCCTGTCGTCTCTTACACCAAAGAGACGACAGGTTTTTTCTATTTTTAAGATCAAAAAAAACTATTCGGAGGTATTCCCATGAAAAAAATTCAAATCTTTGATACAACATTACGTGATGGCGAACAATCGCCTGGAGCATCTATTGAGCCTGAACGCAAAATCATTATCGCACGCCAGCTGGCTAAGCTGGGCGTCGATATCATCGAACCTGGCTTTGCGATTTCTAGTCCTGGTGAGTTTTCGGCTATTCAGCAAATCTCACGTGAATTGCAAAACGTTGAAATTTGTGGTTTTGCACGTGCAGTGAAAGTTGACATTGATGCTGCGCTCAAGGCTACGCAGGATGCTGCGAAACGCCGTCTGCATCTGTTCATCTCTTCCTCGGATATTCATCTGAGCCATCAAATTCGCAAGACGCGCTCTGAGGTTATCCAAATTGCAAAAGATATGATCTCTTATGCGAAGCAATTTGTTGACGAGATTCAATTTGCAGCCATGGACTCGACCCGCTCAGACAGGGATTTTGTAATTGAACTGGTGGAGGCGGCGATTGAATCCGGCGCCACCATTATCAACCTGCCTGATACACTGGGTTACGCGCTGCCAAATGAGATGGTGGATCTGTTCACTTCAGTCCGCCAGCAGGCGCGGGGCGGAGATAAGGTTCGTTACAGCACGCATAACCATAACGATCTGGGTATGGCAGTTGCGAATAGTATGGCAGCGATTCAAGCTGGAGCAACACAGGTAGAGGTAACGGTTAATGGTGTTGGCGAACGGGCCGGCAACTGCTCGCTCGAGGAGCTGGCGATGCTGATCGAGACACGCAAAGCGGCGCTGCAGATTGAGACAAATATTGAACAGAGCGAGATCTATACGACATCCCATATGGTCAGCCGTGCCATGCATTATCCGATTGCATATAACAAGCCCATTGTAGGGCGCAATGCCTTCCAGCATGAATCAGGCATTCACCAGGATGGCTTACTGAAAGACCGCAGTACGTATGAGATTATGGATCCAGAAGCGATGGGTATCTCCCGCAGTATGATCATATTAGGCCGCCATTCCGGCCGCCATGCGATTAAACATCGTCTGTCGGAGTATGGCATTAACGTGGCTGACGATGAATTAGTCGAGGTCTATAACCGCTTTAAACAAGTAGCTGATGAGAAAAAAATCGTAACGGATGATGAACTGATCCGCATTGCCGGTGAAATGACCGAGACACAGCCGGACCCTTACAAGCTGGTTGATCTGCAAGTATTGGCTGGCAGCCAGAAGTCCCGTATCGCTTCAGTTACTATCCGCGAAAGCGCAGATGGTGCAGAACGCTCTTACTCCGGCATGGGAGAAGGGCCGCTCGAGGCTGTTATTCATTGCATCCAGCAGGCGATTCCAGTAGCAGCTCAATTCGAGGATCTGGAGCTGCATTCCTTATCGACCGGTGAGGATGCGCATGGCGAAGCAGTCGTGAGCATTATTATAGAAGGTGAGAGATTCCGCGGTACTTCTATCCATAAGGACATCATCTATGCAGCTGCTCAGGCGTATGTTGGAGCCTGCAATCAAGCCGTAATGACGGGCAGGAAACGCATTGTGGAAGAGAATGCCGGATAGTTGGAATACTTATCCACAAAAATAGCTGACCTGTGCATAAGAGGAAAAAAACGGATAAATACAACCTTTTCTCTGTGAATAAAAATGTGAGTGATTCGTGGATAGTTTCTGCACAGGCACCTGTGGATAATGTGGATAAAGTGGATAAAATAATAGGCTAGGAAGCATTTGTAAGTAATTAGTGACGTTAACCTTTACAAATCACGCTTTGTTATCGACAGAATTAACTAACAATTCACGTTATTATGTGGATAAACCTGTGGACAAGGTGGACAGTTACCCCGAAAGCACGATTTTGTGCTTTCGGGTTTTTTTTTATGTTTTGGGAGCTTTTTTAGTTCGATTGCGCTACCGCAATAAAATTGCGTGATTCTGCAGTATGGTTTTCGGTGAAAACACTTTCAATTTCAGTTAAGGTGGAATTACAAGAAAACGTTGCGGCAAATAGGCATTCCGGCCTGAATGGAGGATAACTACAGTGAACAAACAGGCGATCATTCAAGTAAGCTCAATATGCAAATGCTACGGTCCGTACAACGCATTAAATGAAATCTCTTTTGAGGTGAACAGCGGTGAACTGTTCGGCATTATCGGGACTAGCGGAGCGGGCAAGACTACTTTGCTTGAGATGCTCATGGGACTTCGCAGACCGGATCAAGGCAAAATTGAAGTATTGGGCATGGATGCTATTTTGGAAGCAAAGCAATTGAAGGAATATATCGGTATGCATATGTACAGCAACTCACTAGTAGATAATTTGACGGTCCGTGAAGCTCTGGAACTATTCCAATCGTTTTATGTAAGACAAAACAATATTGATACCATTATTTCGGATTTGGGACTAGAGCCATATATGAATAAACCTGTTAAAAGATTATCCGGCGGCTGGCAGCAGCGTATTGCGCTTGCATTCGCACTGGTGAATGATCCGAAGATTATTTTTCTAGATGAGCCAACTACCGGGCTCGATAAGCAGGCAAGAGCGGACTACTGGTCCCTTCTTATGAAGTTGAAAAGCCAAGGGAAAACCATTGTGATGGCCTCCCATGATATGGGGGAAATGCAGCGCAACTGCGACCGCATTGCGGTGCTGCGCAAAGGGGATATCGTGAAATGCGATTCGCCGCAGCAGCTCATCTCTCAAATTCCTGAAGGCTGCGTGACAATGGAGGGCGTATACGTTCATTTCGCTTACGCTGAAGTATAACCTTGTTTTAGATTATGCGGCTTAGCTTGAAGGAGGACTTCTGTACATGGATCATGGAAGCGACATCGAGAGTCCGTCAGTTCATCGAAGCCAAGTGATAGAGAAGCGAATGGAGATGATTGCTGCACTGCTTGATAAATTAAATGGGGAGGAGATTGTCCAACAATCCAAAACAACAAAGCACGTATCTCAGAAGCGGAAGGGGCGAAATAATGACAGATTGCTGCAAATAGTTGCCGGCATTTTCTTCCATCGTATAAGATAAGGATGACACTACCATGATGGAGGTCATTAGATGGAAGACATTATGCCTATAATCGGGCAAAACATGCTGCGGATTTCCGATAAGTATTTTTGGGCGGAGCCGCTTGCTGAATATGCTCGTGCCTTTATACGGGAAAAGCAGGCCGAATCCATGAGATTCGGTCTATTAACCGTACTGCATTACCGAATGTTTGGAGGGAACTCCGAATCGATCTATCAGGCCGCTGCTGCAGTTGAGCTATTTATATTAGCGTCTGATATACTAGATGATTTACAGGATGGCGATGCACCGCATCAAGCCTGGTCCCAGGTGCCGGCAGCCGCTGCGATGCAGGTGGCTGTTTCCTTAATTGTGCTGTCGCAGCAGGCAATACTGGAGCTAGAGTTTGGACAGGCTGAGCTCATACGTGTGATGCGAATGATGAATGAGCAGCTGCTGAAGGCGGCAAATGGACAAATGCTTGACTTGATGAATGCTGTTACCGATGAGGAGTCCTATTTGAGAGTAGTTCAGCATAAATCAGCTGCCCTTATCGTCTTTGCTTGTATGACTGGAGTCATGCTTACTGGACGGGACTGGCATCCTATTGTGGCCGAATATGCGGAAGAAGTAGGTATGGCGGCTCAAATTAAAAATGATATTAGAGACCTGCTTCGATGGGACGACAAGAATGATTTTATTCTGCGTAAAAAGACCCTGCTTACTTTGTTTCTTTTGGAGGAGATTGCGGAACAGGATCAATGGATCGCAGACTACTTTGAAGGCAAAATTTCGCTTGCTGATGTCTTGGATCGACAGCAAATGCTGGAAGAGGCATGTAATCGGACAGGGGCAGCTCTATATGGCTCCGTGCACATGAGAATGCACTTTAATCGGTTCCAGGAACTGCTGGATGACGTTCCGGAAGCCGCGTCAGATAAGGACAAGCTCCTACAAATCTTCTCCAGCTAGGGCCTTCTTGCACATACCGCAAAGAGGGTTGCGGGAAATACGGGAGAGATTGGCGTTTGCTGTCGAATGATTTCCTGCTATATTAGAATCAGATTTGATTCTAATATAGCAGAGGAGGAATTTTTAAATGTTGAAAGATGCTATCCGTACGCTTGCTGCAAGCAAAGAAAAAATGTCGATGATGATGGGTGGACAACTCCAATTGGCTGGCGTATCCGCAGCTGAACACAAAGCACTCCAAGATGCGCTTAAGAATCAAGACGAGAAAAAAGGCAACTACACACTGGCTGTTTGGGGCTAATTAGCTAAAACGACTTCATGCGTGTGCAGGAGGAGATTAGACGATGTTAAAACCCACTTATAGAATTTCAGCACCTCTCTTCCTGGCTGCATTTCTCGTCATTTTGCTCTATTTGACCTTCACGATTATTAAAGAGCCTTTTATAGGTGTCGAATTGGTTGAAGGTTCAAAGGGAGAGTATTTCGTGAAAGCTCTCGAGCCTGCCGGACAAGCTGTCAGCAAAGGCATCTTAGTCGGCGATAGAATCATAACTGTGAATGGTGCACCGGCAGGTGATTATAGCAATGTGAAGAAGTTTTTCTCAATTGAGAAATCTAGTGCGGTGCTTGTTGAACATAGCAGTAAGGAGCAGCAATTAATCGTATTTAACCGGGGTTGGTACGGAGATCATTCTAGCTGGGAATTGTTCATACAGCTGTATATTCCGCTTATCTCTCTGATCCTGTTCGCAGGGTTTTCTTCTTTTCTATACTCGAAAAGGAAAAATGATAATGCGGCTTTAATGCTTATGCTGTTTTTTGCAACGATTGGCCTATGCTATTATTCTTCAGCTGCGTCCTATCGTAGTGATCCTGTCGGATTCTCAATTATTTATCTCATATTGCCGTCTGTACCGATTATTTTCCTGCAGTTTATGAACCAGTATATGAAGCGGTATAATGTCGTATTTATTAGCAAATCCGGATTAATCGGCATGCTTAGTGCATTTGGTCTAGTTGAACTTGGTATGCTCCTTTACGTTTGGACGGATCTGATCTCCAACGATGCAGTTGTATACATACGAATGTTGTATTACGGGACACTCATTATCGGTAATTTCATTTGCATTTATCAGTTAGTCAGGAAGTTTATGCAATATCGCAATACGAAGTTTAACTCGCTTTTCAAAATAACGCTTGTATCGCATATTGTGGCATTTACGCCATTTACGGCGATGAACCTGCTGCCATTATTTATTGGCGGAGGTCAGATTTTACCGGCTGCATTTACATCTTTGTTCCTGTTCGTGCTGCCGATTGTGTATTTCTACCTGTTAACATCTAACCAGCTCTTTGACATTGACTTCATCCTGACTAGGTTTAAATATTATACGCTTTTGTCAGTTCTGCCTGCTTTGCTGTTAACGCTTGCTATTATTGGGGTACTTAACGGAAGGGCAGAAGTATCGTGGGTTGGCTACATTCAGATGTTCTTGACATCGTATATTGTCATGACGCTCTTCTTGTACATCAAGGAGCAGATCGATCATAAGTTTCGTCCTAAGCTGTTTAAGGCTATGTATAGCTATCAGGACAGCTTGGATCGCTTCTCCCGTAAAGTAGCGACTGTTATGAAGAGAGCGGACTTGGAGGCTGTGCTCAAGCAGGAGATTAGTGATCTGCTGCCTGTTAATCGCATTGACTTTGTACTTGTTGATCAAGCTGACGGGTCTGTTCAGAAGCTTGGTGAATCTGATGAGGAGAAAGGTACATCTTTATTCCTGCTCCAAGTCGCGGAATCACTGCAAGTTGGAGAGATGGTCGAGCTGCCTCACGGCATTGGACTTGTCATTGGCCGCCAACGCTCCAAATACCATGTCGTATGGATTGGTTCGAAGACGAATCATACCCGCTTTAACTCGGATGAGCTGCGCTGGCTGAAGACACTAGCCAATTATTCAAGCATCGTATTCGAGAATCTTTACTTGATTGAAGGTCTGATAGAGGATTTGGAATCGGAAGTGCGGAAGGAGCAGACGACTGCCCCTTGGGTGCTGCGTTTATTATTCTGCTTGTCGGAGAATGAACGCAGGAAGCTGGCTGCAGATCTTCATGACTCAGCTTTGCAGGATCAACTGATCTGGTATCGAAAGCTAGAAGGAGTTATGAATGACTTTCCGATATCGGACAAGCTGGGTAATGAGCTGAATGAGATCAAAGAAGGCTTGCTTGATGTCATTCATCAGATTCGCGAGACGTGCAATGAATTACGGCCGCCGCTCTTGAAAGAAATGGGCGTAATTGAGGCTGTTGAATCTATCGTGGAGCATTCGCAAATGCGCGATAACTTTGCTGTTGATTTCCGGCCGAAGCCATTCACCCATCCGCTTAACGAAGAGCAAATTACGGCTATTTACCGAATCGTTCAGGAATTGCTCCGTAATGCTGCTAAGCATGCACAAGCTAATCAGGTTACACTCGAGCTTGAGCAGCGGAGAGGAAAAATCTTTTTCCGCTACAAGGATGACGGTATTGGAATGGATGTTGATTATATGAAAGCATCCTTCGAGCATATGGGGCTGTCCGGGATTAAAGAACGGGTGGCAAGTCTTGAAGGAGAAATCACGTTCCGGTCGAAGCGTGGAAGCGGCCTGGAAGTTGTGATCAACTTGCCGGAGACAATGACGACCGGTCGTTCGGAAAGGGGGTTATTACGTGATTCGTATCTTATTAGTTGATGATCATCCATCCGTAGGAGAAGGCACTAAGACGATGATCGAGCAGGATCCTGAGATGAAAGTGACGGTTGTGTTATCCGCTATGGAAGCACTTGATGCCGTAAACCAAGATCCCTTTGATATTATTTTATGTGATTTGAATATGCCGGGGATAAGCGGGCTAGAGCTCGCCAAGCGGCTCATTCAGCAGGATCCTGATCGCAGAGTCTTAATCTATACCGGGTACGAAATTAGTACCCACTACAACTTGCTGATCGAATGTGGTGTGTCCGGGTTTATTTCCAAGACGGTATCTCGCGAACAGCTGCATAACACCATTCGCTGTGCCATGCGTGGGGAGGCGGTTATCCCAATCACCCTGCTTAAGCAGCTTCGCCGTAATGAAGTGAAGATTACTCGTGCGGAGAAGGCCATTGAAGAGGTCTCTATTAATGAGCGAGATCAAGATATTTTGCAAGAGGTTGCTAACGGCAGCAGCAATAAGGATATCGCCGCTAAGCTGCATATGAGCCAACGTACGGTGGAGTATAACTTAACCCGTATCTTCGAGAAATTAAGTGTTCGCTCGAGGTCAGAAGCGATTGTAGAAGCGAAGCGTTTAGGACTCATTCGAATGGAACAATTTTTAACTTAAATGTTGCTTACCCGATCATTGGCGATTCACATCAAGTGAACCGTGAATGTCTTCCTATATGGGATAACTGCAGCTTGAAGCGGCAGAATCGTATCCCCCATGTTTTAATTGCAATACCTTCCTAACTATTGGTTTCCCTCTCAATGCTTACGTCTATATGGCGTAAGCATCTTTTTTTGATCTATAGCAAAAGCCTCCCTAAACAATCACATGGATTAATTAGAGAGGCTTATCTATACACTGGTTATACAGTTATTCACTTAATGCTTCCCACTGCTCATAAGCGGTGGTTAGCGTGGTACGTTTGGCTTCGATTTGAGTCTGGATTTCCTGAATGGCCATGTAATCGTTGAAGATTGCAGGATCCGTCAGTTGTACTTCAAGCTCGGCAATTTGCTCTTCCAGCGAAGCGATATCTTGCTCCAGCTGTTCCAGCTTGCGCTGCCGGCTGCGCTCTTCACGCTTGGCTTGCTTATCTAATTCGTAGGATGTTGGAGCTTCGACAATTGGCTGATTAGACTTACTTGCTAATTTAGCTTCAGCTTCTAGTCTTGCTTCTTCAAGCTCCGCTTTCTTTTCGATCATGTCATCGTAATTTCCTAGGAAATGCTCGGTTCCTGTCGGAGCAAGTTCGACAATGCGTTCCGCCATTTTGTTAAGGAAATAACGGTCATGGGAAATGAAGAGTAATGTTCCTTCATAATCAAGAAGGGCAGATTCAAGAACTTCTTTACTGAACAAGTCCAAATGGTTGGTAGGTTCGTCCAAGATCAAGACGTTAGCTTGTTCGAGCATCAGCTTGGCGAGCGATACGCGAGCTTTCTCCCCGCCGCTGAGGGAAGATACTCGCTTGAGGACATCTTCTCCGCTGAATAGGAAATTGCCGAGTACCGTGCGGATACGGGCTTCCTCAATATGCGGGTAAGTGCCCCAAACTTCCTCCAGAACGGTGTTGGAAGGCGTAAGTCCAGTCTGCTCCTGATCATAATAACCAAGCTTTACATTGGCTCCCCAACGGACGCTGCCGGTTTGCTGCTCTCTTTGTCCAACCAATACTTTCAGCAATGTGGATTTGCCAATCCCGTTTGGACCAATAAGTGCAACCGTCTCGCTGCGCTGCAGCTTAAAGGAAACATGCTGGAACAGCTGACGTTCCTTTTCCGGGAATTTAACGGATAGATCTGTTACATCAAGAACATCTTTGCCGGTTTGACGTTCGATCTCGAAGGAGAAACGGGCTTTCTTCAGATCCCCTAACGGCCTGTCGAGCACGTCCATCTTATCGAGTGCTTTGCGGCGGCTTTGGGCACGCTTGGTCGTTGAAGCGCGGACGATATTACGCTGAATGAACTGCTCCATCTTGGCGATTTCGTCCTGCTGCTTCTCGAACACCTTCATATTTGCTTCGTACTCAGCGGCTTTAATATCGATATAACGGCTATAGTTGCCGGTATAGCGTTTCGCAGCATGACGTTCAATTTCTATAATGGTTGTTGCAAGCGCATCAAGGAAATAACGGTCATGGGAAACGACTAGAATCGCGCCGGAATAGCTGCGCAGATAACCCTCAAGCCAAGTGAGAGTAGGGATATCCAAGTAGTTGGTTGGTTCGTCGAGCATAAGCAGATCGGGTGCTTGCAGCAGGATGCGGGCAAGCGCAAGACGGGTCTTCTGGCCGCCGCTTAACGTGCTGATCATCGTATCAGCTGGGAAGATTCCGAATCCCATCCCGTGCAGGACGCTGTTAATACGGGTATTGATTTCGAAGCCACCTTGCTCGCGGAACCAGTCGGATTTGCGAGAGTAGCGGTCAAGGACTTCTTCATAGCGCTTCTGGTTATCATGAAGCGCAGGATCAGCAATTTGCTGCTCCAGCTCGCGCAGCTCTTTCTCGGTGTCAGTGAGATGCGCGAATACAGCACGCATTTCCTCGTCGATTGTGCGGTTGGATTGAAGACCGCTGTTTTGGGCCAAGTAACCGATACGTGTTTCTTTCGCCTTATGAATGGCACCGGAATCATAGGAGAGCTCTCCTGCGATGATCTTGAGCAAGGTAGACTTGCCTGCGCCATTTACGCCAACAAGTCCAACTCGTTCACGTTCAAGGACTTGCATCGATATATCGGACAATATGACGTCTATGCCATAGTTTTTACTGATATTGGATAATTGAAGCAGCATGAATGATACCTCCAACAGATAATGACTCGTTCATTATATATTACCACAAACCGTTGCCGCCATTGGCGAAAGTTGCATAACAATGGTAAACTACAATTAAAGAAAAAGCATGTTTGGGAAGGCAGAGCTGGGTGCAAGATGAATGAACAGCCAAATGATATAAATTTCGATAAGACAGCGCTGCGCAAAGCCATGACAAGGCTTCGTGACGGCATTGCCGAGGAAAAACGTGCCTTACGATCAGCTGCGGCATGTAGAAATTTATCAGAATGGATGAAGCAGCATCAAGTGAATAGCTTTATGTGTTATATTCCGTTCCGTTCTGAGCTTGATACGCGTTATTTGATTGAGTGGGCTTGGGAGACCGGCGTCGAGGTCAGTGTGCCAAGATGCAATCCTGCCGATCGCTCGATGGCACTGTATAAGCTTGAGAGCTGGGCCGGGCTTGCAGCAGGTGCTTACGGGATTATGGAGCCTGATCCGTTGCAATGTCAGCCGATGCCGGATTTATATGTTCCACAGTTGGTTGTAACACCAGGCCTTGCGTTCGACCTTAGAGGTGGTCGCCTTGGATATGGAGGAGGCTACTACGATCGTTACGCTGAGCGTCTTCGTGAGGATCGGTCGGTGAAGTGGCTCGGTATCGCATTCGAGGATCAACTGGTGGATGAGATCCCCATACAGGTTCATGACAAACGGATGGATGGAATTGTAACGGAGATGAAAGTGAATTGAATAGTTGGAGTGAACGGGTATGGAAATGACGCATTTTAATGAGCAAGGCCGGGCAAAGATGGTTGATGTAAGCGACAAGGAAATAACATCCAGAACGGCAACCGCACGTACGATGGTCAAGATGAACCCGGGTACGCTGGCCCGAATTAAAGAAGGTACAATCGGCAAAGGGGATGTGCTGGCGGTGTCGCAGGTTGCTGCGATAATGGCTGCGAAGAAAACATCGGATTGGATTCCGATGTGTCATCCGCTTCCTTTAACGGGTATTAACGTCACCTTCGAGGATAATGGGACAGATGAACTTTACATAGAGGCTATAGTGAAGACGACTGGTAAAACAGGTGTGGAAATGGAAGCTTTGACCGCTGTATCGGCCGCAGCACTTACCGTATATGATATGTGCAAAGCGCTGCAGAAGGATATGATTATCGGTCCAACTTACCTGGTAGAGAAAACCGGGGGCAAAAACGGAGACTATCGGCTTTGACACCCATGAACGAATAAGGGATGGGAGGAATAATAGATGCGGTGGAAAGTAGCGATATTGACGGCAAGTGATAAGGGCTCACGCGGAGAACGCGAAGATACAAGCGCACAAGTCATTCGTGAATTGGTAGAAGAAGAATTAGGCGGAGAAATTGTTGATTATCGAATTGTGCCAGACGAGCAGGATGAGATAATTGCGGCAATGATCGAAATGACCGAGTATTATCAGGCTGATCTCGTTCTGACCACAGGCGGAACGGGGCTGGCACCAAGAGATGTAACTCCGGAGGCAACGTTAAAGGTAGTGGATCGTCTTGTGCCTGGTATAGCGGAAGCAATGCGGATTGGGGCGCTTAAGAAAACTCGCAGGGCGATGTTGTCCAGAGGCGTATGCGGTATTCGCGGTCAAGCGCTTATCATTAATTTGCCGGGTAGTCCCAAAGGTGTACATGAGGGCTTGATGGCCATTATGGATCAACTGCCGCATGCTTTGGAGATTGTTTCCGGCACACATGGAGATCACGAATGAGCAGAGCGCATACGATTCTAAAAGAAGTCCCGGTGCATGAAGCCATTGGTCTTAGACTTGCTCATGATCTTACCCGCATCATACCGGGAGAGTTTAAAGGCCGATTATTTACAAAAGGACATGTCATCACGGAAGCGGATATACCTAGCCTGCTGGATATCGGTAAAGAGCATATCTATATTATGGAGCTCGGAGATGATGAGCTTCATGAGGATGATGCAGCAAAACGAATGGCTATTGCACTTACTGGCGAAGGCTTGACGTTATCTGAGCCGCATGAAGGCAAGGTCAGCTTGAAGTCTCAAATGCTTGGTCTTGCACAGGTAGATCCAGTTATTGTAGAGGCAATTAATAATCTTGGGGAGATTGCGCTGGCGACGGTGAAGACACATTCTGTCGTTCAGGAAGGAAGGCCTCTTGCTGCAACAAGAGTGATTCCACTTACCGTTCCGAAAGCGAAAGTCGAAGAGGTAGAGAGGCTTGTAGCTGAATATAGAGACACTCGACAAGGACTTGCTCCATTAAGAGTGCTCCCGTTCCGGAGATTCCGGGTTGGGCTGCTGACAACGGGTGGAGAAGTATTCTCGGGCCGGATTCAGGATAAGTTTGGACCAGCCGTTCGGGCAAAGCTTGAAGCCTTTGGTTCTGAAGTCGTAGAGCAGCGGTTCGCTCCAGATGACCGACAAATAATTGTCAAGGAAATACACTATTTGCTAGAGCAACGTTATGATATGATACTAGTGACTGGCGGAATGTCGGTAGATCCAGATGACCGCACACCTGGTGCTATCAAAGCATCTGGGGCAGATATCGTAAGTTATGGTACACCAATGCTGCCAGGCTCGATGCTGCTGATGGGATATTTGAACGACGTGCCGATTATGGGATTGCCAGGCTGCGTTATGCATGATCCGTATACTTCCTTCGATGTACTGCTGCCTCGTATATTAGCTGGTCAGACTATCGTGAGAGAAGACATTGTCCGTATGGGATATGGCGGTTTGAACAACGGTTAGTTACATAAAGCGTATAATGATGAGGAGGAAGATGAACGATGTCAGGTATAGGCGCAACAGGATTTATTTTACTCGCACTTGTCGCTTTGCTGCTGTTTGGACCAAACAAGCTGCCTGAGCTGGGGCGCGCATTCGGCCGCACGCTGAAGGAGTTTAAAGCAGGAGCAAGAGATATGATGGATGATGATAAGGATAACAAACGTGTTGAAGTAAATCGGACTGAAAATATTGAATCGGATAATAAGCGGCTTCCGGACTAACCGGGCCCGCTTTTTTGCTGAAAGGGGGCCACTATAGGTGAGCACATCGCAAAACGAAGCTTCCGGTCAGCCGTTCGATCGAGCTCGAATTCGGGAAGAAGGTTTAATGCCGCTGTTTGAGCATCTTGGCGAACTGCGGAAGCGTGTTTTTTACATGCTGATCGTTATCGTAGTAGGCCTCATAATTGGACTGGTTATCGCCGAACCGGCTTATAACTTCTTAATGGAGCAAGAGCCTGCGAGAGGTTTGCAGCTTCATGCTTTCTCTTTGTGGGATGGTATCGGTATTTATATGAAGTTCGCATTTGTAATTGCCCTTCTATTAACGATTCCAGTTACGGCTTATCAGTTGTGGGCATTTGTGAAGCCTGCACTTAAGCCGAATGAACAACGTGCAACACTGAAATACATACCATTAGCTTTAATTATGTTTTTGATTGGTTTGGCGTTTTCCTATTTTGTTGTTTTCCCACTCGCCTTTCATTTTACACGTAAAATAGCTGGAAACTTGAATCTGGAAGAAACGATCGGAATTACACAATATTTTTCGTTTATGTTTAATATTCTGATTCCTATTTCCTTACTGTTCGAGCTGCCGCTCGTCATCATGTTTCTGACTGCTATCCGAATTCTGAATCCTACCCGGCTTCGTAAAATGAGAAGACTTGCTTACTTCCTTATGATTCTCATTGGTGTTGTCGTGACGCCGCCGGACTTTGTATCCGATAGCTTGGTTGCGATTCCGCTCATTATTTTGTATGAAATAAGTGTGCTGTTATCGGGCACTGTGTATAGGAAACAGCTTGCTGCTGCCGCAAAGCGTGAAGCCGAGTGGGCGGGGCAATAATATAGCAGGTAGAGATACGCATAAAAAACCTTGGATTATGATCCAAGGTTTTTTTGTTTGATGATTAAGCTTAATACCCAAATACCTTGCCTTTGTACAGCTCGCGGTCGCGACGGCCGGTTCCGGCCAGAAGCGCAGCTAGTGTGTCGCGGCTTGCAGACGCTGTCTTGCGTTCAGCGGTGACACGTTCGCCGGGACCAACTACGGTTATTTGCTCTGCTTGGGGAGCGCCAATGACAGCCCCGTCCTCAATAACGGCGTTTTCCCCAATAATCGCTTTATGAATGCGGACCTGGCGTCCAATCCGTGCGCCGGGCATAATGATACTCTCATACACGAGGCTGCCCTTACCGATATCTGTGCCGGCGCTTATAATCGAGCGTTGTGCACTGCCTTCCATCCGGCAATTGCCATGGATGATGCAGTCACGTTGTGCTGCTTCATTGCGAATATAGGGTCGAATTGAGTTTCGTGCATAGTTGGAATATAGCGGCCAATCAGGCTCAGAGAGCTGGAGTGTGCCGTTAATCAGCTCCATCTGAGCTTCCCACAAGCTGTCGACTGTGCCAACATCACGCCAATAACCTTCGTATGGATATGCGGTTAGTTGCTCTTGTTCCTGCAGCAGCATCGGAATAATGTCCTTGCCGAAATCATGGCTTGAAGCCTGAATGGCAGCGTCTTTCATGAGCGCTTCTATCAGCTTATCTGTACGGAAAATATAAATGCCCATGGACGCCAGGTTACTGCTCGGATTAGCCGGTTTTTCCTCAAATTCAACTACGCTGTAATCCTCATTTGTATTCAAAATACCGAAGCGGCTTGCTTCATGCCAAGGTACCCGCTTGACCGCAATTGTAGCAGCTGCGCCGCTTTGGATATGCGTCTCAAGCATCGGGCGATAATCCATCTTGTAAATATGATCGCCGGATAAGATAAGGACATGTTCCGGATTGTGTTGCTGGATATAGGAAATATTGCGAAAAATCGCATCTGCAGTCCCTTCATAGACGCCTCCTGGCGAGGCTTCGGAGGCTGGCAGCAGCGCAATTTCCCCAAGATGCTTGGTAGGTATAGCGTTCAGCCAGGCATTCCCGTTGCCTATATAACTATGAACCGTGTTCTCGCAATACTGGGTCAGAACACCGATCCGGCGAATGCCCGAATTCATACAGTTGCTAAGCGGGAAGTCGATCATACGATACCGATCGCCGAACGGTACAACCGGTTTAGCTAACGCACTAGTGAGCGGTGCTAGTCTTTTGCCCTCGCCGCCAGCAAGCAGCATGGCCATGCAATCCATTTGTGTCATTTTATATTCCTCCAAACTTTCTCATATAGGTTTGTTGGCGTCATCCGATGCCTTGGTAACAATTGCTTACACGTAAAGCCCCTCGTCTGAAACAGCTGTTTCAATATAGCTTTCTGCGGGTAATAAACACTCTTAGTTGTGTTTTGGTTCAAAGGCAAATGCTTACGAGGCAATTCTTTAGCGAATGCTCACGAAGTAAGAATTATCACGAAGAACACGTGATCATTCTTTAAGCGAATGCTTACGAAGTAAGAATTGCCTCCAAAGGCACGTGGCAATTCTTTAAGCGAATGCTTACGAAGTTAAGAATTATCACAAAGAACACGTGGTAATTCTTTTTAGGAGGTTGGACACATTGAAACGAAGCACTGAGCTCAGCTCTCAGGACATTTATCATTTTCATGAAGGCACATGGATGGATAGCTATCGCAAGATGGGGGCTCATCCGACTAAAGAGGCGGGACAGATAGGAACCCGTTTTACAGTGTGGGCGCCTAATGCCCGCCGAATTGCTGTTGCCTCCGATCACAACGGTTGGGACGGCTTTCGCGAAGTTGGCTATGAACTGCAAAAGATCGAATTGTCTGGTCTATGGAGCGTCTTTCTGGCAGGCTATAGTGAAGGTGATTTGTACAAATACGATATAGAGACGCAAGGTGGGGAGAGACAGCTGAAGGCTGACCCCTATGCTTTTGCAGCGGAGGTACGGCCTCATACAGCTTCGATAATCTGCTCTTTGGAAGGTTATGAATGGCAGGATAAGAGCTGGCTTCGCAGCCGTAAGCCGCCGCATGACAGGCCTCTTAATATTTATGAAGTTCACGCCGGTACCTGGAGACAGCATCAGGATGGAAGGCTGTATACGTATGAGGAGTTAGCAGAAGAGCTGCCCGCTTATGTGGCTGAGATGGGTTATACCCATATCGAGCTGATGCCCCTTGTGGAGCATCCTTATGATCGTTCCTGGGGGTATCAAGGGACTGGGTATTTTGCTGCAACAAGCCGATACGGCGAGCCGCATCAGCTGATGGCTTTTGTAGATCGATGTCACAGTCACGGGCTTGGCGTTATTTTAGACTGGGTTCCCGGTCATTTTGCCAAGGATGCGCATGGACTTCGTCTCTTTGACGGAAGCCCACTTTATGAGCCCGCCGATCCGTTAATTGCGGAGAAGGAGCAGTGGGGCACCCTCTCCTTCGACTATGAGAAACCGGAGGTACGCGGTTTTCTTATTTCTAATGCCTTATTCTGGATGGAAATGTACCATATTGATGGAATAAGGGTGGATGCGGTATCAAGTATGCTTTTCCGGGACTTCGACAGACCAGGCGGAAAATGGCGGCCGAATCGGCACGGCGGGAGAGAGAATCTGGAGGCATCAGCCTTTTTGAGACAGTTAAATACAGCGGTGCTGACGCGGTTTCCACATGCGCTTATGATGGCGGAGGAATCTCATGCATTTCCCGGTGTTACTGCTCCGGTGGAACAGGGTGGGCTGGGCTTTACCCACAAATGGAATATGGGCTGGATGAATGATACGCTCAAATACATTTCCCAATTGCCGGAGGATAGAAGCGCCGGGCATAGCCTGCTGACGTTTCCGATCTGGTATGCCTTTGATGAACGGTATACTCTGCCGCTGTCCCATGATGAGGTTGTACACGGGAAAAAGTCATTGCTTGATAAAATGCCTGGGAGCTACGAAGAGAAGTTTGCGGGACTTCGGCTGCTGCTGGGCTACATGATGACACATCCGGGCAAAAAGCTGCTGTTTATGGGCGGCGAATTTGGTCAGTTTATTGAATGGCGTGACGAGGCAGGACTGGACTGGCTGCTGCTTGAATATGAGCAGCATCGGAGGCTGCACAGCTTTGTGCGCACCATGAACCACCTATATTTGGAACAACGTTCATTATGGCAGCTGGATTCTCATCCGGGGGGCTTTGAGTGGATTGACCTCCAGGATGAAGAGCAAAGCGTTATCGTGTATAGGAGAAAAGGCAAGGCGAAAGGCGAATCGCTAATTGCCATCTGCAACTTCCAAACGCATGCCCATGCCCACTATAGGATTGGGGTTCCGAGCCAAGGCGGATACAAAATTTTGCTGAACAGTGACAGCACCAGATACGGCGGCTTTGATTATATGGAGTCATCTGCCTCGGAAGGGACGGTTCTGCGATCAGAGCCAGTCGTCTGGCATGGCCGAAAAAATAGTATAGTGCTCCCTCTGCCCCCGCTGTCCATCGTTATTTTGAAACGGGAGAAGGAGGCACGAGCTGCTGTCCGTAAGAAAAAGGAACCGCAAAACTTGCGCGATGAGGTTGGCCTGATGCTTCCCGGCAAGCATGGAAACCGTCGAGAGAGGATCGCTAACAGGAGGGAATTGCGTTGAAGGTATTGTTCGTAGGGGCAGAATGTGTCCCGTTTCTGAAGACAGGGGGATTAGGCGATGTAATGGGCGCCTTACCTGCCGCGCTTAAGCCGTTGGGAATTGACGCGCGGGTTATGCTGCCGCTGTACGACTCTATTCCAGATCGTTACCGTTCCGGAATGAAGGAGATTGCGAGTATCCGTGTTCCGGTCGGCTGGCGTAACGCCTATTGCGGAATTAAGGAGCTCGAGTATGACGGAGTTACTTATTATTTTTTGGACAATGAGCAGTATTTCAAAAGGGGCTCTGCCTACGGGCACGATGATGACGGGGAGCGTTTCGCCTTCTTGTGCCGAGCTGCGCTTGAGTCCCTCTCGGCAATAGGGTTTTGGCCGGATATCATCCACGGACATGATTGGCATACCGGTATGATCCCGGCGCTGCTGCGCCATTATTACAGCTGGCGGCAGGAATATGCGGGCATCAAGACGGTGTTTACCATTCATAATTTGCAATATCAAGGCAATTATCCTCCGCATGTACTTGGAGATTGGTTTGGACTGCCGCCTCATTATATGACCTATGATCATGTTGAGTTTCACGGATCGGTCAGTTTTATGAAAGCCGGTATTCAGCTGTCTGATCGTGTCACGACGGTCAGTCCGTCTTATGCTACGGAGATAGGGACGCCAGAATACGGATGTGGAATGGAAAATACACTCCGCAGCCGGGGCAGCAGCTTGATTGGTATCGTTAACGGCATCTATGATGTCTTATATGATCCAGCAGCCGATTCACATCTTCCCGCTCGATATTCAGCCACTGCGTTCGAAACCAAAATCGTCTGTAAAACAACACTGCAGTGGGAGCTGGGTCTGCGTGAAGACGTAGAAGTTCCGCTGATCGGGATGGTTGGCCGGCTGACTGGGCAAAAAGGGCTTCCCCTTGTGCTGGAGCGGCTGGACGAACTGATGTATACCGAGAATGTTCAACTGGCGCTGCTTGGAACAGGTGATCCACATCTCGAGCATCTGTTCCGCGAGGCGGAGCACCGTTATAAAGGAAGGGTCGTTTCTTATATTGGTTTTAATGATGGCTTGGCTCGGCGGATTTATGCTGGCTCAGACCTGTTTCTTATGCCCTCACAATTCGAGCCATGCGGTATCAGTCAATTGCTGGCGCTGCGCTATGGCTGCCTGCCCATTGTCCGGGAGACGGGAGGTCTGCGGGATACTGTACAAAGCTACAATGAATGGACAGGGGAGGGCAACGGCTTCTCCTTTGCACCTTACAATAGCTGGGACATGCTGTATACAGTTCGAAGGGCTTTATCCTTATGGAGGAACCAGGAAGTACGTCATAAGCTTGTGGCAAATGCTTTGCAAGGCGATTATAGCTGGAGCCGATCAGCGCAGCAGTACCAGGGATTGTATGAAGAGCTTAAGTAATGACTAAGGCGGTACCGGACAAATCCGGCACCGCCTTTTGCTGTTTCTTCACTACTCGATCTTACGCCATAGAATCCGGTAGCCGTTTGGCTCCAGCTGAATAACCAGCTTGCCATCCTGGATGTCCACTTGTTCTTCACTCAGCGCATCGCGCCAGCCGCCGTCGTTCATCGGGTGAGACAACTCGGCAGACTCATCTGATCGATTCATCCATATTGTAAAATGCTCTTTGCCATCCAGCCGTTCATAAATAAGCGAGCCGCCATCTTCTTCTGCTGACAATACGCGGTACCGGCCGCTGCGGAGGGCGGCTCGTTCCTTCCTGAGTGCGATAAGCAGCTTATAGAAATCAAAGAGCTCCCTGTTCTGATCTTCCTCATTCCAGACCATACATTTGCGGCAGTCTGGATCTTCTCCACCTTCCAAACCAAATTCATCGCCGTAATAAACGCAGGGTAATCCCATCGACGTCATCATATAGACAACCGCCTGCTTCAGCCTTCCCGTATCTCCATTGCAGCGGGTCATGACTCTTGGAATGTCATGGCTCGACAGCAGATTGAATAATGTTTCGTTCGTCTGCTGCGGATAGCGCATCAGCAGCCGGTTCATTTCCTCTGCGAAGCGGGCTGACGAGATTGTCCTGTCGGCGAAAAAGCTGAGTACAATCTGCGTAAACGGATAGTTCATGACCGAATCGAATTGGTCGCCTAGCAGCCAGGGAAGGGAATCGCTCCATACTTCCCCCACGATAAAAGCATCCTTATTACATTCCTTGACCGCTTTACGGTAATCACGCCAGAAGTGATGGTCGACTTCGTTAGCAACATCAAGCCTCCAGCCATCGATACCGGTTTCTTTCATCCAGTCTATCGCAGTGTCGATTAGGTACTGTTTTACATCCGGATTGGCAGTATTCAGCTTTGGCATATTGCCATAAAAGCCAAAGGTGTCATAGTTGGCTACACCATCCTGCACCTCAACTGGAAAGCCATTTAAATGGAACCAGTCCTTATATTCCGATTTCTCTCCATTCTTCAGCACGTCTTGAAACGGCGGGAACTGCTCACTCGAATGGTTGAAGACAGCGTCAAGGATGACACGGATGCCGTTGTCATGACAGGTTTGTACCAGCTTCTTCAGCAGCTCCTTATCTCCAAACTGTGGATCGACCTCGCGGTATTCAATAGTGTCATATTTATGGTTGGAGGGAGAGCGGAAGATTGGAGTCAAATAGACGGCGTTTACGCCCAGCTCATTCAAGTGGCCAATGCGATTAATAATCCCCTGAAGATCGCCTCCGAAAAAAGACTCTCCCTCTGGTTGTTCTCCCCAAGGCGACGTGCCTTCAGGATCGTTCGACCGATCTCCGTTCTCGAAGCGGTCAGGAAAGATCTGATAGAAAATGGCTGCCTTTGCCCACTCTGGCGCTTCAAACAGGTCGATAGCGTGAATATAAGGTGCTTCAAAATAACCGCCAGCTGGTACCGGCTGCTCTGACGAGAAGCCGTCTTCCGTCAGCCATATCGTTTCATCGCCGCTTTGCAGCCGAAAGCCGTAGCTGAAACGCTTGAATTCCGGCCGTATAACAGCTTCCCAATAGTCATGCAGGCGGTCTGCCGCGATCTTTTCCATTTCGACCTCTTGGCAATGATGATCCCAATCATATTTATCTCCTGCAATGGCGTAAACCCGCTCAACATCGTCACGTTTGGTTTTGAGTCGCAGATGGAAGGTTTCCGAATTATAGGCGTAGGCCCATCTATGGTTAGGGGTATGGTAGATGCTCTCTAATTGCACACGGGTTCAGCTCCTTTTTTCTCTATACGCGTTTGTAAAAGTACTTCTAGCCGCGGAGGAGTGACTCCGCTCCATCGATATAAACCGAAGTTCCTGTAATATGGCTGGCTTCGTCCGATGCTAGAAACAGTACAAGGCTGGCGACCTGCTCGGGTTTTCCCGGCCCGTTCTCAAGCGGATGATCCCCTTCCGGGAACTCAACAGGTATGAGCACCTCCTCCAGCTCAGGCTGGGGCTTGCTGGACTTGTCGATATTAGTGGAGATGGCGCCTGGGCATATGGTATTCACGCGAATACCGTATTCCGCCAATTCCAGTGCAGCCATGCGAGAAAAGGCTGTCTCTCCAGCCTTGGAGCTGCTGTATGCACTGAACCCAATGTTGGAGAAGACACGATTACCGTTGATGGAGCTGGTAATGATAATGCTTCCGCCTTTCTCTTTCATGTGCGGAATAGCATGTTTCACTGTCAGGAACGAGCCGGTCAGGTTCACACCAATCGTCGCTTCCCATTCTTCCTTGCCCATGTACTCGATGGGAGATAGTGTGCCGTTAATGCCTGCATTGGCAAAAACAATATCAAGCTGTCCAAACTCGGAGATTGTCTTGCGGTATGCATCGGCTATCGACTGTTCGTCGGAAATATCCGCTTCAACAGTTATGTGCTTAGCCCCAAAGGACTTGGCCTCTTGCCCGATGACATTGAGCGTTTGTTGGTCTCTGTCGATCAGCACAAGATGGGCTCCTTCCTGGGCAAACCGGATTGCGGCAGCTCGTCCGATTCCAGAACCCGCGCCTGTAATGAACGCGACTTTTCCTTCAATACGTTTTGTAGATGGATGACTAGACATAAACATCTCTCCTTTTATGCTTTTCTAGTTAGTACACTCGTTTTATCTATTCTTAAACATATATGTAGTGTCGGTTGACAGGGGGCAAAGGTCCTGCTATTGTTTAAACAGATGTTTTAAACAAATGTTTAACAGACAAGAGAGATAGAGGAGTGGAGAATTTGAAACAGGCACTACAGGCTTTTATGAAGCGTCCGACGACATGGGTTGGGATCATTACAGCTTTAACGTTCCAAATTGTATTTTCTCTGATTTGGATGACAGGGTATGACGGGGTTACAGATCGTACAACTCAACTGCATATCGCAATTGTTAACAAGGATGGGCAGCTTGGAGAACAGGTTGCATCTAATCTTATGAAGGAACTACCATTCAAGATGTCACAGATCGATAATCTCGAAGAGGCGAAGAATCAGCTAGATGCGCGAAAGCTGCAGATGGTTATTTATATGCCGGAGGATTTCTCACAGAAAACGGCATCTCCGGACGGACACGCCAATATTCAATATTGGATTAATGAGTCGAACCCTGCTTTAATTAAAAGTATGATGAGTGGGGTTGCGGAACAGGTTACGGCTGAGGTTAACAAGCAAGCTGTTGCAGCGGGTGTCACAGCAACGCTTGGAGAGGCAACCCAGATGCCGGAGGAGCAGGCCGCTTCAACAGCACAAAGCCTGGCTGAAAGAGTGACTGCGGATATTCAATCGACAAATGCCATTCACGGCATGAATAATCAAATGGTACCGATGATGATGGTGCTTGCTTCGTACGTGGGAGCTATGATTATGGGGATGAACCTGGAGCAATCGGCTATGGCGATCCAGGGAAGCGTTAGCCGTTGGAGACGATTCGCTGCAAGAAGTGTCATTAACATAGCTGCTGCAGTTGTTGTATCTTTAGTAGGCTCGACGCTGTTGTATTCACTAGGCGGGCAAATTGAGCAGGGCTTTATCCATCTTTGGTTATTCGAAATGCTGTTCTTGCTCACCTTTATGTTCGTCTCGCAAATGTTCCTGTACTTGTTCGGAATGGCAGGTATGCTGTTCAATATTATGCTGCTGTCGGCTCAATTGGTGTCCTCTGGAACGATTGTACCGCGTGAGCTGTTGTCAGATTTCTATGTTGGTTTAGGTGCTGTTCTGCCCGCAACCTATGCGGTGGAAGGGAATATGAATCTGCTCTTTGGTGGTCCTGGAGTTGGCCAGGAAGCAGCAGTCCTGTTCTTAATTACGGCGGTTGCTGTACTAATTAGTGCCGCTGCTGTAGCAGTGAAGGGAAGCAGAAGCAGTAGCAGACAGTCTGAGGCAACGATTGCATCAAAATAAATAGTATAGCTGGGGGATTTCACGGAATGAATACGAATGAGAGTGATGTGAAAACACGTCTATTGCTTGCGGCGAAAAAGCTGTTTGCCAGTCAAGGCTTCGAGGGGACAACAGTAAGGCAAATTTGCGAGGCGGCGGGCGGGGCGAATGTCGCTCTTATCTCGTATCATTTTGGCGGTAAAGAGAATATGTTCGCTGCATTGTTTGATCATTTTTTTCCATTCAATCAGTTTGCCGAAGTAGACAAAAACTTGCCGCCTATGGAAGGCGTCAAGCTGGTCATTAGGGAAGTAACCAGGTTTCGCTATTCTGATCCAGAGCTTATTCACATTATCCAGCATGAAATATTACTGAACACTTCCCGCATTGAGAAAATTCAATATTATGTCATGCCTATTTGGCAGTCGCTGCGGCACTGGCTGGAAGTTGGCCGCGATCAAGGCCTCTTCGAGATTAGATCGCTTGACTTCGCTTTATTCTCGATTGCAGGTGTGTTGTTATTTAATCGCAACTCGGACTATTGGCAGTTCGTAATAAGCGATGAGCCATATAGTCTGGAGACGACAATCGAAGAACTGACATTTTTTATTATGAACGGCATCATGGCAAAGCAGTAATTGAAGACGGTATACGCGATTTGTGCGTATGCCGTCTTTTGGCTAGGGCTATAATGGTGAAGGCATGATTGAGAGGTTGTTAAATAACTGCAAAAATGACTGCAGACACTTGAAATTAGGCCCGAAAATGAGTATGATAAAAATGGTTGTTAGCACTTCAAGGTTACGAGTGCTAATAAAAAACAATAAGCGACAAATTTTTTAAGGAGGCTATTTTCAATGATCAGACCTTTGGGTGAACGCGTATTGATCGAACCGATCGCAAAAGAAGAAACGACTGCCAGCGGCATCGTTCTGCCGGATACGGCTAAAGAAAAACCGCAAGAAGGTAAAGTGGTGGCAGTAGGCAGCGGTACAGTGAAAAACGGCGAACGTCTTGCGCTTGAAGTTCAAGTCGGCGACCGCGTTCTTTTCTCTAAATATGCGGGAACAGAAATCAAATACGAAGGCAAAGAGTATTTGATTATGAAGGAAAGCGACATTCACGCGATCTTTGGATAAGCCCGTTTCTTAACATAGAGGGCAAGAAGCAAGATACTTATTATATTTTTTGGGAGGTAACTGGTAATGGCAAAGGAAATTAAATTTAGCGAAGAAGCTCGCCGCGCAATGCTGCGTGGTGTTGATCAACTTGCAAATGCGGTTAAAGTAACGCTTGGTCCTAAAGGCCGTAACGTGGTACTGGAGAAGAAATTCGGCAGCCCGCTCATCACGAATGACGGTGTTTCCATAGCGAAAGAAATCGAGCTGGAAGATGCATTCGAGAACATGGGTGCTCAACTTGTTAAAGAAGTAGCTACAAAAACGAACGATGTTGCCGGCGACGGTACTACAACAGCAACAGTTCTGGCTCAAGCGATGATTCGCGAAGGTCTGAAAAACGTTACTGCAGGTGCTAACCCTATGGTTATCCGCAAAGGTATCGAAAAAGCGGTTAAAGCTGCAGTTGAAGAACTGAAAGCAATCGCTAAACCAATCGAAGGCAAACAATCGATCGCACAAGTTGCATCGATCTCGTCTGCTGACGACGAAGTTGGCCAACTGATTGCAGAAGCAATGGAGAAAGTTGGAAATGACGGCGTTATTACCGTTGAAGAATCGAAAGGCTTCGTAACGGAGCTTGAAGTGGTTGAAGGTATGCAATTCGACCGCGGTTATGTATCTCCATACATGATCACTGACACAGATAAAATGGAAGCTGTCCTCGACAATCCATACATTCTGATCACAGATAAAAAAATCTCGAACATTCAAGAGATCCTTCCGGTTCTGGAGAAAGTTGTTCAATCCGGCAAGCAGCTCCTGATCATCGCAGAAGACATCGAAGGCGAAGCGCAAGCTACGCTCGTACTGAACAAACTGCGCGGCACATTCACTTGCGTAGGCGTTAAAGCTCCAGGCTTCGGCGACCGCCGCAAAGCAATGCTGGCTGACATCGCTGCTCTGACTGGCGCTCAAGTTGTTACAGAAGAGCTCGGCCTTGAGCTGAAATCGGCATCTGTGGACCAACTCGGTTCCGCTCGCCAAGTTCGTATTACAAAAGAAAACACGATCATTGTTGATGGCAGTGGCAACCCTGCTGACATCCAAGCTCGTGTTAACCAAATCCGCGTACAACTGGAAGAAACAACTTCCGAGTTCGACCGTGAGAAACTGCAAGAGCGTCTGGCTAAACTGGCTGGCGGCGTAGCGGTTATCAAAGTCGGCGCGGCTACTGAAACAGAACTGAAAGAGCGTAAGCTCCGCATTGAAGATGCCCTGAACTCGACTCGCGCTGCGGTTGAAGAAGGTATCGTATCTGGTGGCGGTACTGCTCTGATCAACGTATACAAAGCTGTTGCAGCTGTTCAAACAAATGGCGACGAGCAAACTGGCGTTAACATCGTATTACGCTCCCTTGAAGAGCCGCTTCGCACAATCGCTGCGAACGCAGGTCAAGAAGGTTCCGTAATCGTTGAGCGTCTGAAAAACGAAAAAGTTGGTATTGGTTACAATGCCGCTACTGGCGAATGGGTGAACATGTTCGAAGCGGGTATCGTTGACCCTGCTAAAGTAACTCGTTCCGCTCTGCAAAACGCAGCTTCCGTAGCAGCTATGTTCCTGACAACTGAAGCAGTTGTTGCTGACAAACCTGAGAAAAATGCTCCAGCTATGCCTGATATGGGCGGCATGGGCGGTATGGGCGGCATGATGTAATAAATGCCTTTAGCCCTTGATTTATAAGGGATTTAAGGTGTCGGGGTATCCTGAGGGTAACTAAAGGGTAACATCGGCGGAAAATTAGAGGCTTTTCATGAGTTCACCGAACTTATGGGAAGCCTCTTTTTTCTTTGGTTTGGTGACGTGCAAATACACGTTCTTAGTCGTATCATCGTCTTTATGGCCAAGTCGCGCCATAATCGTTTCTAAGCTTACTCCTGCTTCAGCCAGCAATGAAGTGTGTGTATGGCGCAGGGAATGGGGCGTTAGCTCAGGGTTGAGTTTAGCTTGTTTCAGCAGCCTAGCCATTCGGTGTTGAATTTGCTTGAGGTACTCCGGGTAGCCTGCATTCTTTTCATCGGATTTAGCGAATATAAAATCATGATCATGGTAGCTCTTACGGTATCGCATCTTAATGGCGTTCTGTTTACCCGCAGGCGCTCAAGCTCATTAATAACAATATCCTCAACGTCGATGACACGTTTCGAGGTTTTCGTTTTTGGTGGTAGGATATGATATTCTTTCGTATTGTTCGTCGGGTTGTAATACGTCTTCGTGAAGCTTATTGTATGTTCTGTAAAGTTGATATCCCGCCATTTCAGTGCACATAGCTCTCCAGCGCGAATGCCTGTGTATGCTAAAATCAAGAAAATGACATAGTCACCTTCTAAACCATATTCCTTGGCAGTATCCAGAAAGAGCTTAAGTTCTTCCTTCTCTAGATATTTTGGAACCTCTATCTCCTGTTCAAGCTCTTCTACCGTCTTCTGGGTCTAGGGTCGCTCTTGATTATCTCAAGCTCAACGGCTCGCTTGAAAATCATACGCCCCGTACGATGGATACCGACAATAGTATTATCGGCGTAGTCTTGCGATTTAAGGTGAAAAAGAGCATCTTGAACTTTGTAATCATTTCGCCATAGGTGCTTACAGGGATTAGGTGTTTGTTATCTAATGAGTAAAGTATGGAAAAACATGCAGATACACCAACCATTGAAACTCTACAACAACAAATTATTGAACTATCGGCCAAGCTCAAATGGTACGAAGAGCAGTTCCGCTTAGCGCAGAAAAAGCGGTTTGGTGCTTCCAGTGAGCAGACGCATCCGGATCAATTAGAACTCTCATTGTTCAATGAAGCCGAGCGACGATCTACAGCGTCATCGAGACGGCGAAGGAAAACGGGCTTCTTCCGTTCCAATATCTGAAGTACCTGTTCGAGCAGCTTCCACAGCTTCCGGATCCACAAAATCCAGAGGCATTCGAGCCTTATTTGCCATGGTCATCTTCGCTTCCGATTACTTGTCGTGTTATGGAGTAGGCGTGATCTAGTTGGAGGTTATATGACGCTTACCTTAAGTGCAAACCGTCTCTTTCGTCATACGACGTAAGGGACGGTTTTTTATTTTCTTTTCCGACTTTACAACTTCATTACAACTCTTCCTTATTGTGAATACATTCCGATCCTATACTCAATTTTGCACCAAGAAAGACTAGGAGGAACTTCCGTGAGAAAAAAAACAGCTAGATCTCGAAAGAAATGGATCATAGGAGTCAGCATTACTGCTTTGATTCTAATGCTCTTCGGTTACTTCGGCTATCAAGGCTTCGGAGTCTATCATGCTTTGGATGGTCTGGACCAGTCTAAAGACGAACTTCAAATCGGTGCACATCAGGAGGATGAAACCATGAAGCCCGAAGAATGGACGGGAACGGAGCCCGTCAACATCCTGCTGATGGGAGGTGACAATAGAGGGCTGAATAAGAATGAATCGGCTCGGTCCGATTCCTTGCTGGTAGTCTCGATGAACCCGGTAACTAAGCAAGCACGCCTGTTTTCCGTGCTGCGTGATACTTATGTTTCTATTGCAGGTCATGATGAAGGGCGGATTAATACGGCGCTTGCACTAGGCGGTCCAAATCTGGCGATGAAGACGGTAGGCGACTTGCTTGGCTTGGATATCCAATATTATGTATATACCGATTTTGAAGGCTTTAAATCGCTGATCGATGCAATCGGCGGTGTAGAGTTAGATGTAGAGAAAGCTATGAATTATACGGATAACGCGGACGGCAATCGTTATGATATTCATTTGAAAAAAGGTCTTCAAAAACTCGACGGGACCAACGCGCTGGGATATGTCCGTTTTCGACACGACGCAATGAGCGATTTCGCCCGAACCGAAAGGCAGCGCAAGCTGCTGGCCGCTGTTGCGGACAAGCTGAAGTCCGGCTGGAATTTGACCAAAATGAAACCAATCGTGGAAAGCGTCGCCCCTTACGTTCAATCGAATTTGGATGTTTCCGACATGATGGAACTGGCTGCCCTAGGTTTCAAAAGCCAAATGGCGGGTTCTGCGCAAGTGCCGCCAATGGATTTGCTCGAAGGCAGGAAGGTTCATGGAGCCTCAGTATTAGCCGTCAAAAACGAAGAGGAAGTACACGAGTATGTGAAAGAGCTGCTGGAAAACAACAACAACGCGAACGATAGCGATGCTGGTACAGCTCCTGATTCCGGTGCGGGTGTTGTTGGTGGAGGGAAATAATATGCCGCTAGCTGTAAAAAAACGATATATGCCCGGCTTGGACGGTTTGCGGGCTATCGCCGTACTCGCTGTCATCGCCTATCATTTCGGTTGGCCTATTGCCTCTGGGGGCTTGCTGGGAGTTGCCGTATTCTTCGTTTTATCCGGCTACCTCATTACCGATTTGCTTCTGGAGGAAAGAAGAAGCACCGGAAGATTTAATCTTCGACGGTTCTGGATCAGGCGGTCCTTAAGACTGCTTCCGGCCATGCTGCTGATGCTTATTGCCGTAACTGTCTATCTGGCGTTTACCGACCCCGGAAGATTATTCAATATTCGTGGGGAGCTTCTGTCCGCTCTCACCTACACAAGCAACTGGTATCTTATCTACCGGCAAGTTTCTTATTTCGAAAGCTTTGGCCCGATATCGCCAATTGGCCATTTGTGGTCGCTGGCGGTGGAAGAGCAGTTTTACCTGTTATGGCCTTTATTCCTATGGGGGATGTTCCGCTTCATTCCATTCCCGACGAGGGGTAAGCTGGCAGCAGTGACTTTGGCTGTTGCAGCCGTTTCTCTCTTAGCCATGGCGTTCTTGTACGTGCCGGGGACTGATCCGAGCAGGGTCTACTATGGTACGGATACACGTGCATTTGGGCTCTTGATTGGTGCAGCATTCGCCTTTTTTATTCCCAGCCGCAAGCTAGCCGAGCCCCTCCAGAGGGGAAGCGTTTTGCTGGATGCAATCGGGGCAATTGGACTTTGTATCTCGCTTTGTATGATTGTGAGCGTAGACAAATATGACGATTCGCTGTACAGGGGCGGCATGCTTGTCTTGTCAGTGGCTTCCGGACTTGTCATTCTCGCTTCAGCGAGCCCGTTCAGCAAGATAGGCAAGCTATTATCCTGGAAGCCGCTTCGCTGGCTCGGAGTTCGTTCCTACGGTATCTATTTATGGCATTATCCGGTGCAAGTGCTGACTGGCCCTAAGGATCCCGGTGAAGATTCGAGCCTGCTGTACCAGCTTATTCAATTAGCTATAATCCTTATCATTTCCAGCTTATCTTACCACTATATTGAGAATCCGATTCGTACCGGCACACTGTTTAAAAACAAGAAAAAGGAGAGAGTATCTATGAAGTCTAAAAAAATGAAAAATGTTTTTCGAACAATCACGTTGGGCTTGGCTATTATGATTGTGCTTCTCAGCACAGCATGCGAAGGTGCTGGAAGCAATAAACCAACCCCTCTGAGCGAAACGAATGCAGAGACAACTGCGAATATTCCCGATACGGCGACACCGACACCGACAGATACACCAAGCCATTCACCGGAAACGCGTGGGGGACAAACGGGGGGAGTAACGGCGATTGGAGATTCCGTAATCGTTGGTGTAAAACCGGCTTTGAAAAAGCTCATTCCAAACATTATTGTCGATGGCAAAGTAAGCCGGCAATTATCAGACGCGATTGATGTAGTGAATGCATTAAAGTCTGATCATCAACTAGGAGATACCGTTATCATCGAGCTTGGAACGAATGGACCGTTTGGTTCCAAAAAGCTGAATGAGCTATTGGATGCAATCGGAGACGACAAGCAAATTTATGTAGTTAATTCTCGCGTTCCAAGAGATTGGCAGGATACGGTGAACAAGACGCTGGCTGAAGCGGCCGATGAGCATTCCAATGTGAAATTGATAGATTGGCATGCCTTCAGCAAAGGTAAGAAGGAATGGTTCACGAAAGACGGTGTTCATTTGCAGCCGAATGGAGCAGAAGCTTACGCTGGACTTATTGCGGAAGCGATTCGATAAGGTACTGACCGTTCCCCTTTTGGATTATTTTGTTTTCCGGATATTTCGTTTTATTTAAGAATTGACGGCTACAATGAGTAATGCCCGGAGTAACGGATAATAGGAAAAAGTGGGGAAGCTGGCCATGGACAAAAAGATACTGATCGTCGAAGACGATCCTAACATATCAAATATTATTAAGATGAATCTCGCTCTTATCCATTATGAAACTGAACAGGTCTATGATGGAATCTCGGCGCTTGAGGCGCTTGAGCGCGAGAAGTTTGATCTTGTTCTCTTGGATGTTATGATCCCGAAGCTTGATGGCTATGCCCTGATGGAAAAAATCAGACCTAAAGGGATACCTGTTATTTTCTTGACTGCAAAAAATACCGTATTCGATAAAGTAACCGGTCTCAAACTTGGGGCCGACGATTATATGGTCAAACCATTTGAGGGGATAGAACTGCTTGCCCGGATTGAAACCGTGCTGCGCCGATATGGCAAGGAAGAAGCGGAGATTATAATCGATGACGTTCGCGTGTATCCTAACAAAAGAATAGCGACATTAAAAGATGAACCGGTGGAGCTGACACCCAAGGAATTTGATCTGCTTGTCGTTCTGATTAATAACAAAAACCTCGCGCTTTCCAGGGAGCAGTTTCTTGATAAAGTATGGGGCATTGACTATTACGGTGATACGAGAACGGTTGACGTGCATATCAAGTCGCTGCGCAAAAAGCTTGGACTTCACGACCGGATCAAGACCATCTTCAAAATCGGTTACCGGCTGGAGGATTAGCCATGAAGTTTTGGCATAAAATTTTTACGTATTCGATACTGGTTTTTATCCTTATCTTCAATGCAACCTCAGTCATCGTCATTGAACGAAATCATGGCAAAATGCTCACTCGCGAAATCAATAATGCGTTAAGTCAGAATATGAATATTCACTCGAGTGTAGACGCCATATTGCCGATCGTCCTTATCTACGATTCCGAGCAGTACGAGAAGAATGTGCTTGCGAATATTGCTAAAGCATTTGTTGGCAAGGTTGGTGACGAAGGCGTGTATATGACGATTACGAATGATAAAGGAAAGAGCATCTATAACAATACTGATTTTGAAATATCCTTGAACCGGGCAGAAACGGAAAAGCTGAAATCGGATGAAATTAGGTATATTGTGAGGGATGTCGGTAAGCGAACCATCTTGTTTACCTCAAACCTAACGGAAATCAATCGGAAAATATATACGTTTACTTATATGAAGGACATTACATCCGTTTACCGGGAGCGCATGGATCAGTATCGATTTTATCTAAAGGTCGATATTATCGCTTGTTCTGCTTATATGCTGATCATGTTTATCGTGAGCAGAAGACTGACCATACCTATACACCGCCTTATTCGTACTGCACAATTTATCGCTGCAGGAGCTTTCTCCGAGCGCGCGGAATCGAGATCGAAGGATGAAATCGGTGTATTAGCAAACAATTTTAATATTATGGCATCGGTTATAGAGGAAAAAATCAAAGATTTGGAAAGGCTTAATCGGGAAAAACAATTGTTTATCGATAATTTCACGCATGAGCTAAAAACGCCGTTAACCTCTATTATCGGTTATGCGGACTACCTTAGAACGGCCAAAACAGATGCTTCCCAGCTGCTGGATGGGTTAAACGTGATTTTGTCCGAGGGAAAGCGGCTCGAATCCCTTTCGTTTAAGTTAATGAATTTGATCATGCTTGAAGGAACCGAGTATCCGATGGAAGATATGGAATTCTGCTCGATCCTTGCCGAGATTAAGCCTGCTTTGGAAATGAAAGCAAGGGTAAAACGAATAGCGATAAAGACTAGCTGCGAGACCGCCCGACTGCCTCTGGAGAAAGATTTGATGAAGATTCTGATTTTTAATCTCGTTGACAACGCGATCAAGGCTTCGTCGGAGAGTCAATGCATCGCGATCCGGACTTTCCGTCAGGGCTCGGATTATATCTTGGAAATTGAAGATGAAGGGATGGGGATTGAAAGTGAGCATCTGGATCGTATTTTCGAACCGTTCTATATGACGGATAAAGCCCGATCGAGGAGAAATAACGGTACCGGACTTGGACTTTCCATTTGCCAGAGCATAGCGACGCTGCACAATGCCGTCATAAGCGTGAGAAGCGTGCCGGACCGTGGAACAACGTTCAGCATCACCTTCAGACGGGGAGGAGCAGTGCTATGAACAGGTTAGCCTTCATTCTCTTAACATTTACACTCCTGCTTCTGATGACCGGCTGTGGCTCTCTTTTTAATCCTGTCCCAAAGAACGTCGTCATGGTTAAGAAAATCAAGGAAAACGATAAAAATAATGAAGTTTCCATGCCTGGAGGAGTCCTTTCCGTGGAAACAACAAAGTCACTTGGGCTAAATGCGCTTGGGAAGTATTTCGATATTCAGCTTTCTCCTGATCAGGTTCAATTCGAAGTGACAGTGGTGGATATTAACGCGCTTAAGGGGCTAGTCGAGCAGAATATACATCCGGATGAAAGAAAAGATGCCGAAGCGATGCTTAAAGAGGTGCCTGAGGGTTTATTTTATCTGACCATTACCTCCCCAAGCAAGGAGAGATACGAGCTTGTATTGAATGCGGGAACCGGTGATGTGCTAAAAATCTCTAATCAAAACAATAGTAATTCTGGTCTGAAAGAGTTCGATCTTGATTATTCAAATAGGATAGATAAGTTTCTTCAAGAGAAGCAGGGGTTAAAATCGGAGGATATCAAGCAAGTTGAAAAAATGTTTTCAGAAAATGAAGATACCTATGTATACAGAAATCTGAAGGATAACCGTCTCAGATACGTAATCGAGGTGGATATACCGCAAAATAAGGTAACGGGATTTAGTAAAGACATAATGGCGCTGCTTACCTGGAGTGCTAAGATCTCTGCCAAGGTTCCAACCCTGCATCAATAAAAAAAGGCCGTACCCAAGTCATAACGACTAGGTACGGCCTTTCCCATTAACCCTCGAGAAGAAGAGTTTCTGGATCTTCAAGCATTTCTTTTACTTTTACAAGGAAGCGTACGGCTTCTGCGCCGTCAAACGATACGGTGATCGTAAGTGAGGGCAATGTACATCATTGGACGGTTCTCCGAACGCTCAGCATCGATCGCTACCGGACGAAGCTGGATTTTGTGCATACCCAGAATACCAACTTGCGGAGCATTCAGGATTGGAGTCGACAGCAAGGAACCGAAAGTACCACCGTTAGTGATGGTGAACGTACCACCTTGCAGCTCATCCAGCGACAACGAGTTGTCACGAGCTTTTTTAGCCAAGGATACGATCGATTTCTCAATTTCAGCGAAGCTCAGGCGGTCTGCGTCACGTACGACTGGAACAACCAGACCTTCTTTAGCCGATCTCAACAGCTTTTGAGAAGATCATTCTTCCGGTGGTATGGATCCCGGAAATCGTAAGTATAACCGAGTCCGTATCTACACTGTGTACCGGTGCCTGGCGTGACACACGGAAAAAAAGAGAGAATCCTTCGGATTAAACGGAGGATTCTCTCTTCAATATATTGCTGGATTTGCCTAAGCAGAGTCTGGGGAAGCACATCTTTCCCGCTTTTGTAACGCCCCATCGAGGCACTCCTCTAAAATTTGATTAATTTGGCTTTCGTTGGCTTGTTTAGCGTTAAACATGGCTAACCCTCCTCCTGTCATATTTTGCGATGCAATTATGATCAAATGGAAGGGGGAACCGATAAAGGCTCCCCCTATATGGGCATTCGCTTACGCGAATACCACCTCGTGGATCTGAATCATTTCGTTCAGCCTCCTTTCCGGTCATTTCGTCGGCCCGACATCTATATTAACGCATACAAAGACGGCATCCCGCAAGGTCAAAAACGGTTAAATTTGTATTTTTCCAAATAAGTCCCACTCAAATATTCGCAGCAGTGGATTTGGGACAGAAGTAGGCATTCCGCTGCAACGCGAGTACAGTTGACATTCTCAAAATATTTACATAAAATTCACCTATCTGACAGGTACAAAGGGTGGTTGAACTATGAATCGTAAAATCAAGAAGCAGCATATGCATGAACTCGTGTCGGAAGAAATCATCAAATATATTGCCGACAAGGAGCTGGAGGAAGGGGACAAGCTTCCGTCCGTCGACGAGCTCGTTTCGATGTTCGGAGTTGGCCGTTCTTCCTTGCGCGAAGCGCTGCGATATTTGGAAGCGATTGAAATCGTTAAGGTTATTAACGGTAAAGGCATTTATGTAAGCGATTCCGGTTCTTACCGATACAGCGGAAAAGTAAAAATTGACGACGAAAAATCGTTTTTGCTTAATATTTTGGATGTTCGGAGGGCGCTGGAGGGCAAAGCCGTCGAGCTGGCCGCGAAACGGATCACGGACGGCAAGATCAAGGAGATGAAGGCGTGTTTGGCAGAATACGACGAGCAAAAACAGAAAGGCCTGGATACGTCGGCGATTGATTACGAATTCCATCAGCATATTTACGACGCCGCAGCTAATCCGCTGCTTCACAGCGTGTATGATTCCATTTCGGAGCTGATCAAAAAGTTTTTCTCGGGTCCGTTCGGGGTGAAAGAACTGTTCGATAATACGTACCTGTTCCACCGCACCTTATTCGACGGCATTGCAAACCATGATTGGGAGCATGCGCTAACAGAATTTAATAAAATGATGGATATTATCGAAGAGACCATACGGGAATATTGACAGAAAATTTAGATATTGACAATTCGTAAAGGGCTAACTTATATTAAACCTATCAGACAGGTATACAGTATGATACTCATTGAAGGGGGATTCCAATGCAACAAATGTTTTGGAAGAAATCACTGTTATCCGTATCTATGATTGGTTTGACACTTAGTTTGACTGTAACGGCTTGCAGTTCTTCCGGTTCCGATAACGGAAATGGAGGAGAAGGCAAGGTTGTTACGCTGCGCATGATCGAAAGCTTGACCAGTCCTAACCGCACAGCAATCATTCAAGAAGGCATAAAGGCATTTATGGATCAGAACCCGAACATTAAGGTCGAATTAATTTCGCCTCCGTTCGATCAGGCCGACAACAAAATCAGAACCATGCTGAACGCGAAGCAAGATCTTGACGTGCTGGAGGTTCGCGATCTCAATGTGGCGGAATTCGTGAACAATGGCTACGTGGAACCGCTGAACGAATATGCAAAAAACTGGGATAACTTCGGCACCGTCACTTCCGTCGCCCAGTCCGTCGCTACGGTTGACGATAAGCTGTATTTTATTGCAAATGGACTATATCAACGGCAGTTGTTTTATCGAGCGGATTGGCTGAAAGAAGCGGGCATCGCCGTTCCGACTACATACCAGGAGCTGGTAGACGCTTCCGTGAAGCTGACCGATCCTTCCAAGAACCGATTTGGCTTCTCGTTCCGCGGAGGTGCCGGTGCAAATGCTGTTCCGGATACGATGATTCAGGCTTACAGTTCGGAGAAGATCAACATCGATGACGCGATGTTCCTGAAGGACGGCGGCACCATTTACTCGTCTCCCCAAGCGAAGGAAGCGGTTGAACAGTACGTGAAGTTGTATAAAGAAGGTTCCCCGCCGGATTCCATTAACTGGGGTTTTCAGGAACAAGTGCAGGCATTCTCGTCCGGCGTAACGGCATTCCTGCTGCAGGATCCGGATGTCATTCAGACATTGACAGGCAGCATGGAGGAAGGCACTTGGGCAACTGCTTCGATGCCGAAGGGACCGCAGGGCAAATCGCTGATCTCCGCCGGCGGAGCGGGATGGGGGATCACTTCTTATTCCAAAAACAAAGAAGCAGCCTGGAAGCTGATCAGCTTCCTGTCGTCGCCGGAAGAGAACACGAAGCTGTCGAAAAGCCACGGCACCGTTCCGATTCATTCTTCTGCTACGGAGGACGCTTTCTTCCAAAGCGGACCGTACAAGACGCTGCTTGATATGACGAATCAGCCGGATACGTTCATTAACTTCAAGCCGCCATTCCAATATCCTGCGAACGGACAATGGGGTACGGTAGCCATGGAATCCGGACAAAGCATGCTGCTCGGACAAACGAGCATAGAAGATACGTTGAAGAAATGGGACGATTATTGGGTGAAAGCAAAAGCCGAATTGAACAAGTAACCGGTATATACGCGGTGGGCGGCATGACAACCGTTCACCGCATTTTACTAGCGGGGAAGGTGAGAGGGCATGAGCAAAGAGCGAAGGTACATATTACTCAGTTTGCTTCCTGCATTGGCATTGCTGCTGGTGTTTACGTTCTATCCTTTTTTGCAAGGTGTCGTGATGGCGTTTCAGAATTATGTACTGTTTGATCTGACGAACGTGAAGTTCATTGGATTTCAAAATTTTGAAACCGCGTTTCGGGATGCCAAGTTTCTTTCGGCACTGGAGAACAGCGCGTATTGGGTGTTCTTTTCTCTTGTATTGCAGTTCCTGGTAGGCTTGTCGCTTGCGCTTACGTTGCGCAAAAACTTCAGAGGAAGAGGCGTTTATCAAGGCTTTGTTTTCTATTCCTGGGCCTTGTCCGGGTTTTTGATCGGTCTGATCTGGAAGTGGATGTTCAACTCGCAGATCGGCGTCATTAACGATCTGTTAATGCGGACGGGTCTCATCGATACCCGGATCGGATTCCTCTCCGACCCGAAATGGGCGATGACGTCGGTTATCATTGCAAACGTATGGTACGGTATCGCTTTTTTTGCGATTATGCTGCTAGCAGCGCTGCAATCGGTGCCCGCGGATTTGTACGAAGCGGCGGAAATGGATGGAGCCGGCGGGCTGCGCAAGTTTTTTAGCGTGACGTTTCCGTATATTCTGCCGACCGTTATTGCAACCACTCTGCTGCGGGCTATCTGGATATTCAATGATCCGTCCATCATTTATGGTCTTACGAACGGAGGGCCTGCCGGAACGACCCATATTCTCTCCTCGCTTATGCTGGAGAAGATTATCTATGGCGGGGATTACGGGATGGCGGCAGCGATTGGAGTTATCATGATTATCATTCTTATGCTGTATACCGTGTTTTATTTATTCTCTACAAGATCGGAAAAGGCTGGTGATTTCTAGATGAAGCTGCGTTTGCTCACGGGTCTGAAGTCACTTTATCTCGCTGCTTATTTTCTGATCATGGTATTCCCGCTATATTGGATCGTGATCACTTCGCTCAAGCCGAAGAAGGAGATTTTCTCTCTGCCGATTCAATATTGGCCGGAGAAGTTGACGCTCGAAAATTACGCTAACATTTTTAAAGTTTCAAAGTTTCATGTCTATATCGGCAATAGTCTGCTAATTTCAGTGATTGCCGCCCTTATCGTTATTTGTATTGCCACGTTGAGCGGCTATGTCATGGCCCGGTTCCAGTTCCGGGGTCATAAACAAATAATGATGGCTTTCTTCATGACGCAAATGCTGCCCGGCTTTATTTCGCTGGCACCGCTTTATCTGCTGATGTCTGATATGAACCTGATCAACAATCGCCTTTCTTTGGTCCTTACGTATACGGTCATGCTTATCCCTTTCTCAACCATTATGCTGCGTGGTTTCTTCCAGCGCATTCCAAGCAGTCTGGAAGAAGCAGCGATGATTGATGGCTGCTCCCGCTTGACGGCACTGATCCGGGTCATCATTCCCGTGATGCTGCCGGGTATTGCATCGACTTTTATTTTTGCATTCGTACAAAATTGGAACGAGCTGTTTATGGCGGTTATGTTCATTGACGACGAAAGCCTGAAGACGTTGCCCGTGGCGATGAACTCCTTCGTCATGAAGTTCGACGTGGATTGGGGTTCGATGTCCGCCGGTACCGTATTGTCGGTCATTCCGACCGTCGTTCTCTTCGCTTTCGCTCAGCGTTATATCGTGGAAGGGCTGACGCAAGGCGCCGAGAAAGGTTAGCAGAAGAAAGATACAACAAAGTAAATGGAGAGAAAACAAATGGATGAAGGGTTACACACGAAAGTATCGCATGACGAGGTGGACACGAAGCACCAAGGCGCCGTCAACATCCCAATTTATCAAAATAGCCTGTTCGCGTTTGAAAATCATGAATCGTTCGATCAAGCGATGCAGGACGTATTGTCCGCCAACGTTTATTCCAGAGGAAACAACCCGACGGTACAATATTTGGAGAGCAAAATCGCCGATTTGGAAGCAGCCGAGCGGGCGCGCTGCTTCGCATCGGGGATGGCTGCCATCACCGGTTCTTTGCACGCGTTATTGCGTTCGGGCGACCATGTAATCAGCGTCAATCAGGCCTATGGTCCAACGAGACAGTTCCTGGACGAATTGTCCGAACGGTATCGGGTTGAAGTCACCTATGTCGACGGATGTCTGTTATCCGATTTCGAAGACGCTTTGCGGCCGAATACCCGCCTGATCTATCTGGAGAGCCCGACATCGGGATTGTTCCAACTGCAGGATCTGGAAGGTGTCGCGGCGCTTGCAAGACGGACGGGTGTTTTTACGATGATAGACAGCAGCTGGGCGACGCCATGCTTCCAGCGTCCTATAACATTAGGAATTGATCTTGTGCTTCACTCCATGTCAAAGTATTTCTCCGGCCATAGCGATTGCTTGGGAGGCGTCGTGGCAGGGCGTGCTGATTTGATTAACGAAATTGCAAGCAAAGGGTATATGCTGTTTGGCGGCGTTATGACCCCGCACACAGCCTCACTTATGATACGGGGGCTGCGAACGCTGCCGCTTAGGATGGAGAGACATCAGCGGAACGGCTTGATTGTTGCGGAATATTTGGAGAATCATCCGCTCGTGAACCGGGTGAATCATCCCGGCTTGCCTTCCCATCCGCAGCATGCTCTTGCTCGCAAGCAATTGGACGGATTCGGCAGCCTATTTTCTTTCGAGACGCAGGTGTCAGTAGAGTCATTGAAGAAATGGGCGGGCGCCTTGCGTTACTTTCGGATTGGTGTCAGCTGGGGCGGCTTCGAGAGCTTAGTGACGGTTGGTCACACGCCGACAAGTCGCAACATGGCGGGGAATAACCCTTCGGTAGCCCGATTGTACATCGGTTTGGAGGATCCGCGAACGCTGATCGAGGATATCGAGCAGGCATGGCGGCAAGTGATCGAGGCATAGCGCCTGGCGTTCAAATGATTGCAGAAAATCAGTCCCGCCGTAGGCGGGTTTTTTACTGTTACTAATCGATTTTCAGGAAATAATACAAGCTGCTGCCGGGGAAGTAGTGGAGCTTTGGAACATGTGTTATTTTTAATGGTTATTTAGTCTATTTAAGGAGAATCAATGAAATGAAATCATCACTGCCAATTATTGTTCGCTCAACAGAAATTGACGTCAATGGACACGTAAACAACGCAAAATATTTGGAGTATTTCGAATGGGGGCGTGAAGAATGGTATGAACAATGCGCGCTTCCCTATGAAACCTTCTTTCTATTTACCTGGGCTAAACAGCAACCCGCTGGACGTCTTGATCCAAGGCCAAATCATTAACCTGTTGAAAAGATTTACATTAGCAGTATAAAATTACTTATATATTTACCTCAAACGATTTATCGATCGTCGAGAACAGTTCGGACCGCGCGGAGCGGCCGGATTACACGATTGAAGAACCGCTTACGCTCGTAGAGCTGGCGGATCGCTTGAATAAAGAACTCGTCTCAAAAAAACGTGATTAAAATGGTAGCTTTCTGTTCTACGATAAAAGGAGAGTGGTTTGATTGAAGCGGCCAATGATAGGCGCTCATACGGGCAGCGGCGCAAGTCCTGATAACACGCTTGCTTCGTTTATGGAGGGTGTCCAAAGTGGGGCAGATATCGTGGAGGTGGACGTGCATGCCGCGATGGACGGTACGGCGGTACTGCTGCATGACGATTCTCCTTATCTGCTGACCTGCACGTTCGAGCAGTTGAACCAGCCTGAGATGCGGCGGCGGCTGAGCCCGACTTACGCAGAGCATGAAATCGCAACGCTGGAGCAAATATTTCAGATATCGGATCGGCTTGGAACGAAGCTGAATATCGATTTGAAATCGGCGGATAGCATCGAACCGGCCGTCAAGCTCATTCGGCAGTACGGTGCATGGGATCGGGTCCATATTACCGGCTATTCGGAGACAATGACGGCTCGCTTCCCTGATATTCCAGTCATGATCAACACGAAGCTCGAGATCGATCCGAAGCAACTGGAGCAGTACGACAAGATCGCGCAGCGCATCTGCGAGGCGGCGAGGCGAGAAGGGTATACTGGCCTAAATATGAATTATCGGACGTGCTTCGAGCCGATCGTGGAGACGGCTCACAAGCACGGGTTAACCCTGTGGGTCTATACGGTTAACGAGCCAACGCAGATGGAGAGATTCATCCGGATGGGCGTAGATGCCATTACGACACGTAAGCCGGAGACGTTGCTTAGCCTCCTGAGGCAATAATTGAAGAAACCGCCTTTTGAGGCCTCACATGAGTTATGTAACTTGTGCGAGGCTTTTTTCTATGTCTTGTGATTACATGCATCATTTAGTTATCGATTTTTCTAAAACGGTTACAAAAACAACTTAAGATAGTACATTTTGTAAGTTTTCTTCGGGAGGTAGAATGAGAACACTAGCCAGAAAAATCAAGCACAACAGGAGATGAAAAAAATGAAAGCGGTTTATTTGGGCCGTAGGGCTGAGGGGGTGACGTTCGGTCCGAGAAGCAGGTGAGAAGCCATTAGGTTTTCCAAGAAAACATGATAATAGACTAGGGAGGATTGCAAATGCAAAGGAAAAGATTCAGGTATCTGCCGCTTTGTCTCGCAGTGCTGCTAATGCTGCCGCAATGGAGCGGAGCAGCTGCAGCAGCAGAGCCGACGTCAGATACAATAGATTCATTGCCGGCGTCGACAACAGGGGGGGCTGAAGTGTCAAATTTCTATAATGTTATTATGCAGACAGGAGCCGACCCATGGGTTTACAAGCACACGGATGGCTATTACTACAACGTCTTTGTCAACGGCAGCGGCATCAATATCCGTAGATCGAAGACTATCACCGGCATTGATACGGGCGAGAGAAGCCTAGCCTGGACACCGGTTAAGGATACCATGTACAGTTCCGATGTTTGGGCGCCAGAAATGCACTATCTCAAAGATACAGATGGCAATTACAAATGGTATATCTATTTCGCGGCTGACAATGGAACCAATGCAAACCACCGCATGTACGTGCTGGAGAACGCCAGTGATAATCCGCTGACTGGAACCTGGGAGTTCAAAGGGAAAATTACCGATTCCACAGACCGCTGGGCGATCGATGGAACAGTGATGACTGTAAATGATAAACAATATTTCATCTGGTCCGGCTGGGAAGATACAGACGGTAGTTTTCAAAACTTATATATTGCGGAAATGAGTGATCCACGGACCATCAGCTCGGAACGGGTATTGCTTTCGACGCCTGACCATGATTGGGAAACATCCCCGGGTCGAATTAATGAAGGCCCCGAAATAACTATACATGGTAACACGATCAACCTGGTCTATTCCGCAAACGGAAGCTGGACAGATAGTTACTGCCTTGGTCTAATCACTGCCAAGATTAGCGACGATTTGATGAACCCCAGCTCCTGGGTAAAACAGGACAAGCCGATTTTCTCCAGCGCCAACGGCGTCTACGGCCCCGGCCATCATAGTCTTACCACCTCTCCCGATGGCAGTGAAGACTGGATTATTTACCATTCCGCCCGCTGGTCAGGATCAGGGTGGACTCGTAATGTCCATGCACAGAAATTCACCTGGAATGCAGACGGAACGCCGAACCTGGGAGAGCCCGTCGACCCTAACAAACCGATTGCTATACCTTCAGGGGAGCCGGTACGTCAGCGTTATGAGGCGGAGGCGGCCCTATTAGTGAAAGATCCGAGCGGAGAAACAGGTCCCAGTGTCTTAAGGGAAAATACGGCTTCCGATGGGAAAAAAATTACTAATATTAAGAACGCAAATGATAATGTCCAGTTTACAGTCAACGTGCCAGAGGCCGGAATGTATGTGCTATCCGTGCGAAATGCCAACGGCTCATCGAATGGAGCGGATGCTTCCCATATCTTATCGGTAAACGGAAAATCCGGAGCCAACTTGAACATCGTCTATTCCAGCTCGAATCGTTGGGGTGCCTCCACAGCGAAAGTCTATTTACAGCAAGGCGACAATATCATCCGCTTCTCGAAGGGGAACAACACTGCCGAAATTGACAGTATGGATGTCTTCAAGCTTGATTCGTCAGAGTTGGTATTCGATTCTCCGGGGTATACGCTGGGTCTAGGTGAAAGTCAAGGTTTGCCCGTGTATATGGTAACGGGCACTACCAATTCTCTTATTGATAGCGGGGTTTCTTTCAGTTCCTCCAACAATGAGGTTGTTGAGATTAATGGGGCTCAGATCAAGGGGCTTAAGGCGGGCAGCGCCACGATCACCGCCGCATATAACGGGAAAGCTGCTACGGCCACGGTTATCGTTGCTGCTGAACCTAAGTCAGTACAGTCCATTGCCATCAGCGGATTGGTCAGCATTCTGACCAGCGGGATGACCAAGCAACTGCAGTTAACTGCAAACTACAACACCTATGAAGTTCAGGAGGTGACAGCTGGCGCAACATATTCCAGCAGCAGCCCCGACGTGGCTAAGGTCACAGATGCCGGTCAGGTCTATGACGCTCAGCCGGGAGAGACGGTGATTACAGCCGCATACGACGGCAAGGAAGTAACGTTTAACTTGACAGTAACTCTGGATCCATCGCAGCTTCCTCAGGTTCTTTCTCAAGTAAAAACTCCTTCTGGTGTAACACCTAGGCTGCCTAGCGTTGTTGACGTCGACTATAAAGGGGAGAAAAGCACTGCCGAAGTCAGCTGGAAGCTTGAAGGAATTGACTTCAATTCCTTGGGCATTGTTCATGTGCCAGTTCTATTGACCCTGAATGGTGAGGAGATTCCATCCGCTGTTTCTGTGGAGGTTATCCCGGGATGGGGCCTTGATGAAATTGTGAATCAAGTTCGCAGCAGAATAGACAATTTCTCGTACCCTCTAGGCGAGGGTTTGGGCAGCTATAGTCGGTCTGCGTATGATGCTCTTCTGGCTAAGCTGGACCATGCAGAGGAAATATCCACAGACGCTAGTCTGACGGAAGAGCAGTTTAATGAGGAACGGACTTCCCTTGCCGAGCTGGAAGCCGATCTGTTAGGTTCGCTTAATAGTACACAGGATGGCGTGTTCTATAACGCTTATCGGGACTTCTCCAGCGATCAGACGGGCAAGTACCCATTCGGCTTTAACATCGAAGACATGACCAATGGCGCTACCGCTACTGTGCAGGAAGAAGACGGGAATAAATTTCTTCGGCTGACGACTACCGCTACTGCGGGCAAAGCTAACCTGTTCCTGCCCTATCTGGATGAAGTGACAGCTGCAGCGGATCAGCGCATCGTTATCGAATATCGCGCCAGATTAAACACCAACTTCCAGTACGCCAATGGTGCCATGACGAGGAATGACAGCGGTACTAGCAACTATTCGATGGTCACGGCTTTTGATACAGGTAAAATAATGGTGCAAAATGGAGCCTCCAAGAAGTCCGTCCTAAACTACACCCTTAATACCTGGTATGACATTAAAATGGTGGCAAACTGGGATGCCAAGACTTATACCGTCTATATCAACGATGATCCTGTTCCTGTGGCTACTGACTTCATTTTCCGCCATACAGGCGGCAATATGCTAACTGGTCAGCGTTTTGGCATTGACGGTTATGCCAACGCCTCTATAGATTTTGACGATTTCAAAGTGATGGTGACCGGAGGAGCAAAGGCTGCGCCTGTGGGACTTGGAACCAGCAATGAAACAGCGGCAGGCGCTAAGGATGGCACCATCACCGGCGTGAACGCATCTATGGAATGGTCTTCGGATAATGGAAGCACCTGGTCCAATGTAGAGGGGGATACCCTGCACAATCTGGCTCCAGGGACTTATTGGGTTCGATATAGTGAGACCGATACCTATAAAGCGAGTCCCCATGTGGATCTGACCCTTACACCTTACAGCCAGCCGAATTCTGTCACGGGCGTGAGTCTAGACAAGACCAGCGTCCAGCTGTATACCAACCATGGAAGCTCCACCGTCCAGCTCACCGCAAATGTGGAGCCTGCTGATGCAGCTAATAAGACGGTGATATGGAGCACATCAAATCCAGCAGTAGCTACTGTTGACGAAAACGGTCTTGTGAGCGTCCACACCTCCGGCACAGCTGTGATTACGGCAACGACGGCAGATGGCAGTTACACAGCGTCCTGCACGGTGACTTCGACTGTATATACGACTGGCGGCGGAGAATCTAGCAGCTCTAATAATGAACATACCACTACCGTTAAGAACGAGGACGGCAGTACCACTATTATCGTCACGAATAAAACAACCGGAACGGTGACCGAGCTGACCACTTGGCCTAATGGAGTTAAGGTGGAGACCATTACGACTTCCCTTGGGGAAGTAACAGCAAGCGTTGATCTGCCAGAAGGAGTGGCAGAAGCGCGGATTACGATTCCTGTTAAGAATGCATCTGTCTCCACGGTAGCCTATACGGTAAGAGCAGACGGCTCTAAGAAAATCATAGGGGACTCTGTTCTAACGGAAGACGGAATAAGTTTCGTAGCTAGAGGCGATATGAAGGTCAAACTGATGGATAACAAGATCACCTTCAAGGATGTGCCTGATAGCTACTGGGCGGCTGAAGCGATTGCCTTTACCGCCAGCCGAGAACTGTTCCTTGGAACAGGGAAAAATGTGTTTACTCCCAATGCATCTATGAGCCGCGCCATGCTCTTCACCGTATTGGCCCGGCTGAACGGCGTTGAGACCGAAGGCGGCATAAATTGGTACAGTAAGGCGCAAGAGTGGGCTATGACGGCCGGGATCAGCGACGGCAGTGCCCCGGAGGCTGGTATTACCCGGGAGCAATTGATCACTCTCCTGTACCGGTATGCTGGACAACCAGCTGTGAGTGATAGCAGCAAGAGTTTTGTGGACATTAGTAAAATTTCCACTTGGGCAAAGGAAGCCATGGATTGGGCTGTGGAGACGGGTATCTTGAACGGCAAGCCAGGGAACCTTCTGGAGCCGGGCAGTATTGTCTCTCGGGCTGAAGTGTCTGCCATACTTGCGCGCTTTATAGCTTCGCGAATCTAGTACAGCTTTTGAAAGATGCGGCATGCGGATCTTGAGCAATCACAGCTTGAATAGCTGCTCAAGATCCGTTTTTTGCGCGGGCCGATTGAATTGAATCAATGGAGCCTTCATCTAAGAAGAAAGGAGAATATAGGACAACTCTAGCAAAACAAAATATAAACTGAAACAAACCAAAAATGAGGTGAGTATAGTGATCAGATATACAAGACGTGTGATTGCTGTAATGATCATGATTTCGCTTTTTGTCGGGATGATGCCCGCCTATGCAGCCAATATTCCACCATCTGAGAGCGAAGGAATGGTTCAGGAAACGGGAGACATTGGAGATTTCCCTGTTGCAGTTAACGGAACGTCAGCGAGCATCTGGGTGGATGCTGCGGAGGAAACCCCGGTCACACGAGTGGTGAACGACTTGAAGGATGACATCAAGCGAGTCACCAATCTGGATGCCAATGTGAGCAGCGAGGCCACCTTGCCCCAAGGTCCCGTCGTGATCGTGGGCACATTAGCTGACAGTACACAAATTAAGGCGCTGGTGAGCGAAGGGAAAATCACCGCAAATGAAGTAAGCGCTATCAAAGATAAATGGGAAGCCTACTTAATCAAGGTGGTGGATGAGAATACCCTGGTCATAGCAGGATCAGATTCTCGAGGAGCCATTTTTGGCGTATATGAGCTTTCGGAGCGTATGGGGGTTAGCCCCTGGTATTTTTTTGCTGACACAGCCATCAAAACCAAGAGTGCCGTATATGTAGCTGCTGATACTTCCGTTACAGATATGCCTGATGTGAAGTACCGCGGTGTTTTCCTCAATGATGAAGAGAAGCTTGGCCGCTGGGCTAAGGAAGTATTCAAAGACCCGGATAATATGGGGCCCAAAACATATGCCAAGATTTTTGAGCTTATTTTACGATTAAAGGGTAACTACATCTGGGCAGCCATGCATGTCAATTCCATTAACAATGTACCGGGTAATATTGATCTGGTGAAGGAATACGGCATCGTGCTTGGTTCCAGTCACCCCGATATGCTCCTGCGGACGAACACGCACGAGTGGGATGCTTGGAAACAGGACTATGCCAAGAAGAAGGGTGTTAATCCGGACTCGATCGAATATGACTACACGGTAAGCAAGGATGCTGTGCTCCAGTACTGGCGGGAAAGCATTGAAAGCCATAAAGACATCGATGCGCAATGGACACTGGGGATGCGGGGCATACATGACGAAGCTTTCAGTGTGAAAAATCTGATGGAGCCTGCCTATGGTCACCTGGGTGCTGATCTTGATGAGCGGAAGGCTGGACTGATGAATGAGATCATCCGGGAGCAGCAGAAGATGCTTAAAGAGATATTAGGCCAGGAAAAATACGATAATTCGTTCCAGGCGTTTATCCCTTACAAGGAAGTTCTTCCGATCTATAATCATCCCAAATTTGATTTGCCCGAGAATGTGACCGTGATCTGGTGCGACGATAATCACGGAATAATGCGGAGAATGCCGGATGCAACAGAACGTTCACGCGAAGGCGGACATGGATTATACGATCACGTTTCCTACTGGGCTCCTGCTGACCAAAGCTATACGTGGCTCAATTCGATCCCTCTTTCCTTAATGGGGGAGGAGCTTAGTAAGTCCTGGGATCATAATATTCGAAAGTCCTGGATACTGAATATAGGCGATATCAAGCCGCAGGAAGCCGAGATGACTTTCTTTATCCGTTACGGATGGGACGTTGAGAAGTACAAGAACAATTCCGAGCAATTTTTGAAAGATTGGATAGGTGAACATTTCGGCAGTTCGTATAGTGACGAGACAGCTGACATTCTTACAACTTTCTATCAGCAAACCAACGTTCGCAAGCTTGAGCACATGCAGGTTGGCGTATTCAACCAGACACAATACGGGGATGAGAGTGCGAAGCGCATGGCGGTATACCAGGATTTATTCAACCGCACCGCGGCTATCTATAATGCGCTGCCAGAAGAGCAAAAGCTGAGCTACTATGAAATGGTGCAATCCAAAATTAATTGGGCCTATTATGTCAATAAAGCCTACTATTACGCGGATAGAAGCAATCTGGCTTACGATCAAGGCAGGATGGCTTCCGCCGATGCGTTTCTCAAGCTTTCAAAAGAGGCCGATCTGGCAAAGAAAGAGGAAATTGAGCGATATAGCACGATGGCAGACGGCAAGTGGAAGGGGTTCATAGATCCAGAGAATGCGGCACCTCCGGTCATTAACCAGCTTCCTCCCGGAACGCCGGCGCTGGTGCTGGGGGAACCGTCCTTGGGTGTGGTTGTACAAGGAGAGAATATACCGCAGGAGAACTCCAAGCTAGTCTTCTCCCCTTATAATCAAGACGCTAAATTCATCGACATCTTCAATAAGGGAGCAGGCAGCATCAATTGGACTACCTCGGCCGATCAGCCTTGGGTACAACTCTCCTCTGCAGCCGGTACCATAAGCGATGAGACTCGCCTCTACGTCATGATTGATGAGATGGAAGCCCACAAAGGAGAAACAGCAACGATTACGATTACCGATACTGCAGCACACACGGTCAAGACCATTCAAGTGGCGATTGAAAATCCGGCATTAGCCCTGTCTGAAATCCAGGGGTACGCAGAGGCCGATGGCTATGTTTCGATTGAAGCTGAGCATTACAGCCACTCGAACACGAGCGGCAATAAGAATTGGGAAGTTATGCATGACCTAGGTCGTGCTGGCGGCGATGTCGTACGTGCATACGACCCTGATCTAGACGCTGTAGATGAAGCTGCGATAACCTCGAGTGCTCCAAGCCTGGAGTATGATATCAACCTAACCTCTTCGGGTCAGTTTCCGCTTGAGATCTACCGGATTCCCACGCTCAATTCAAAGGGGCAAGTACGCTTTGCTGTATCGGTGGATGACGATTCCCCGATTATCGTGGAATCGGCCGCAGCCGATGAGGGACAAGGCACGGTCTGGGTAAATAACCTTTTCCATATGATCGAGAAGCATGTGGTCGCTTTGCCTGCACTGACAGCAGGCAAACATACTATTAAGTTATGGATGGTAGACAGCTTTATTATGATTGACAAGATGGTGCTGTACACCGATCCAGAAGGCGTCATTCCTACGGAGCTTGGACCTGACGAGAGTTATCACAATGAATACAATACGACGTTCAGCCCGGGCACTGATCTTTTGCCATGGACTTCAACAGTATCTGAACCAAAAAACATCCCGGCTGGCTGGGGAGCTGGCGCTTTTGTTGAAGCGGGTGGAACAGTAGGCCTTGAGGCCGAGTATGCCATGGAACACGTGCTTGAATCCGCAAGTCAGATTACGGATGACATGAAGGCGTATACCGTTTCTAAGGAAGAACAGGCAACCGCAGCAGGAAAGATTGCTAATGCGTGGCGTCTCACCCAATCAGACACAGGCATGGCGATGCGCCTTCCCGACCTGGGCGGGCAGTGGACAGACGATGCCGACTTCCCCGTATCGAGTCCGGAATTGACGTATAAGATCGATTTTACAAATATCGGCGACTACAATGTTTGGGTGCGCTGGCGTTATGTGGACAATGCATCCGACTCCATTCGCGGCGGTTTGGACGGAAGTAACGGTAATTTCTCGACAGCAGTCTTTTTCAGCAATGATCTGGATGAGAAATGGCACTGGAAAAACGTAGGCAAAGTTAACGTCGCCACAGCGGACGAGCATGCTTTCAGTCTGTGGATGCGCGAGGACGGTCTGTATATCGATCGCATCTACCTGACGATGAGCGGCGAAACCCCAACTGATGCCCTCTGGAACCCCTCCCTCCGGACGGAAAGTACTGTGGGACAGAGGCTTCAAGCAACTGTGGATGCAAAACGCGCCGGGATGTCCGGAATCTCTTATCCATTAGGCGATGCTCTTGGTCAATACAGCCAGGCTGCTTATGACTCCTTACTCAGTGCGCTGAACGCAGCGGATGCGTTGGCCAAGAAAGTTACGACTACGGAGAAGCAAGCAGACGATGCCCTGAATGCCATTACTGTCGCTGAGTCAGCTCTGTCCGACTCTCTCGTCCTTACACAGGATGGCGTGAGCTATAATGCTTACCGGGATTTTTCTGGCGATGAAGCGGGAGAAGTTCCTTACGGCTTTAATGCCGAAGACCTGACCAATGGCGCTGCCACTACTGTACAGGAAGAAGACGAGAATAAATTCCTTCGACTGACCACCACCGCTACTTCGGGCAAAGCTAATTTATTTCTGCCCTATATGGATGAGGTGACGGCTACGGGGGATCAGCGGATCGTCATTGAATATCGCGCCAGATTAAACACCAACTTCCAGTACGCCAATGGTGCCATGACGAGGAATGACAGCGGTACTAGCAACTATTCAATGGTCACGGCTTTTGATACAAGTAAAATAATGGTGCAAAATGGAGCCTCCAAGAAGTCCGTCCTAAACTACGCACTAAATACCTGGTACAGCATTAAAATGGTGGCAAACTGGGATGCCAAGACGTATACCGTCTATATCAACGATGATCCTGTTCCCGTAGCTACTGATTTCATTTTCCGCCATACAGGCGGCAGCAAACTGACCGGACAGCGGTTTGGCATCGACGGCTACGCCAACGCGTCAATTGACTTTGACGACTTCAAAGTGATGGTTACTGGAGGAGCGAAGGCTGCTCCCGAGGGACTTGGGACAATGAATGAAACAGAGGCAGGAGCGAATGATGGACGCATCACCGGCGTGAATGCATCCATGGAATGGTCCTCCAATAACGGAGGTACATGGTCAAACGTAGAGGGGGATGTCCTATCGAATCTGTCTCCGGGAATCTATTGGATTCGATACCGTGAGACCGATACTTATAAAGCGAGTCCCCATGTGGAGCTGACCCTTACACCTTACAGCCAGCCGAATTCTGTCACCGGCGTGAGTCTAGACAAGACCAGCGTCCAGCTGTATACCAACTATGGAAGCACTACCGTCCAGCTCACTGCAAATGTGGAGCCTGCTGATGCAGCTAATAAGACGGTGACATGGACTACATCAAATCCGGCTGTAGCTACTGTTGACGAAAACGGTCTTGTGAGTGTCCATACCCCCGGCACAGCTGTGATTATGGTTACGACTGCAGATGGCAGTTACACAGCGTCCTGCACGGTGATTTCGACTGTATATACCACTGGCGGCGGAGAATCTAGCAGCTCTAATAACGAACATACCACTACCGTTAAGAACGAGGACGGCAGTACCACTATTATCGTCACGAATAATACAACCGAAACGGTGACCGAGCTGACCACTTGGCCTAATGGAGTTAGGGTGGAGACCATTACGACTTCCCTTGGGGAAGTAACAGCGAGCGTCGATCTGCCCGAAGGAGTGGCAAAAGCACGGATTACAATTCCCGCTAAGAATGCATCTACTTCCACTGTAGCCTATATGGTCAGAGCAGACGGATCCAGGAAAATCATAGGGGACTCTGTTCTAACGGAAGACGGAATAAGTTTCACAGCCAGAGGCGATACGAAGGTCAAACTGATAGACAACAAGATCAGCTTCACGGATGTGCCTGATAGCTACTGGGCGGCTGAAGCCATTGCCTTTACCGCCAGTCGAGAACTGTTCCTTGGAACAGGGAAAAATGTGTTTACTCCCAATGCATCCATGAGTCGCGCCATGCTCTTCACCGTGCTAGCCCGGCTGAACGGCGTTGAGACCGAAGGCGGCGTAAATTGGTACAGCAAGGCGCAAGAGTGGGCTATGACTGCCGGGATCAGCGACGGCAGCACCCCGGAGGCTGGCATTACTCGGGAGCAGCTGATCACTCTCCTGTACCGGTATGCCGGACAACCAGCTGTGAGTGATAACAGCAAGAACTTTGCGGACATTAGTGCAATTTCCGCTTGGGCAAAGGAAGCCATGGATTGGGCTGTGGAGACGGGTATCCTGAACGGCAAGCCAGGAAACCTTCTGGAGCCTGGCAATGTTGTCACTCGGGCTGAAGTGTCCACCATACTTGCACGTTTTATAGCTTGGCGAAACTAGTGAAATGAAAAAAACCAAGGAGTCAGGGGGCGGGTTGTTACCGCCCGGCTCCTTGGTTTTTCTATGCTCAGTTCTGACTGGTATATATCAGCCACCATTTTAAGTTATTACCAAATTCATTTAAATGAGTACATTTTCTAAATTTCCCCGGAAGATATAATGAAAACATGAGAGCTCCTTAATACAGCCGGAGGGATGAGAGAAATGAAAGCGGTTTTAGACCAATCTCGAGAGTACGCTGCAACCAAGAAGAAAAACAAATTTCTGCACAACATCAAAAGAGACGCATGGTTATACCTCCTCTTGCTGATGCCCTTTGCATATATCCTGATCTTCAAGTATGCCCCGATCTATGGCGTGATTATGGCATTCCAGGATTATAACATCTTTGCAGGAATTAAGGGGAGCGAATGGGTAGGACTAGATGTGTTCCAGTTTATTTTCCAGCAGGACAGCTTCTACCGTGCGCTCAAGAATACGCTGGCCCTGAATGTTTATGACTTAATCGCTGGATTCCCGGCACCTATTATTCTTGCGATTTTGCTCAATGAAGTAAGAATGGCAAAATTCAAGAAAATCACACAGACCGTGTTATATCTGCCTCACTTTTTATCCTGGGTTATTATAGGCGGTATGGTCTATCTGATGTTCTCTAACAGCGGCATGGTCAACACGTTCTTGGCTAGTCTAGGTTTAGACAAGATAGAGTTTCTATCGCAGAAAATACCTTGGTTAGTCACTTATATCTCCGTTGGCGTATGGCAGCATATCGGTTGGGGCACGATCATCTATTTGGCGGCTATGACCGGAATCAATAAGGAATTGTATGAGGCTTCCGATATTGATGGCTGCAGCAGGTTTCGCCAAATATGGCATATTACACTGCCAGGCATTAAATCAACGATCAATATTTTGCTGATTCTCCAAATTGGCAGAATGGTTTCCATCGGGTTCGATCGTCCCTTTGTTATGGGGAATTCACTGGTTAGCGAATATTCGGATGTTATTAGTACTTTCGTATACAGAGTGGGTATTAGTTCGGGGGATTTCTCCCAGGCAACAGCGGTAGGGTTGTTCCAATCCGTTATTGGCTTGATCCTGCTGCTTGCTGCTAACTATATCGCGAAAAAATTGGGTGAGGATGGGATATGGTGAGTATGGCGGGCAGTATGGGCAAAAGGAAAAAAATGAGTTTAGCAGATATCTTGATTATCGTATTTATTGTAGCATTGTCCTTTACATGTATCGTGCCGTTCCTATATATGATTGCGCTTTCCCTAAGCTCCAACGAAGCGATTATTTCCCAAAAAGTAGGACTGTGGCCGGTAGGCTTCACATTAGAAACATACAAAACCATCTTAAGTGATGTAGAGATGCTTTATTCGCTTGGATACAGTATTGTACTTACAATTATGTACACTGCGGTATGTATGTTTCTGACCATTTGCGGAGCGTATCCGTTAACAAAGAAACGGCTGATGGGAAGAAGCTTTATATTGTCAGCTTTGGTCTTCACTATGTATTTCAGCGGCGGTTTGATTCCCTCTTATATGCTGGTTAAAAATCTAGGCATGATGAATACGGTGTGGAGCTTGGTTTTGCCAGGCGCTATGAGCGTGTTTAACTTAATCATTCTGAAGACCTTCTTCACCAACCTTCCGGAGAGTCTGGAGGAATCGGCTGCCATTGACGGGTGTTCGGATCTGGGTATTCTCATCAAGATTGTACTTCCTCTGTCGCTGCCTTCGATCGCCACATTAAGCCTCTTCTATGCGGTGGATAGATGGAACGGATTCCAGGATGCTTTGTTCTATATAACAGATAAAAATCTGTATCCTTTGCAATTGAAGCTGTATCAGATCATTTCGGCCAATCAGCAGCTGGACAGCCAACAAGGAGGAGAAGGAAGTGTCGGCGCCTTCATTGTACCGGAGTCTCTGAAAGCGGCCAGCGTTATGTTTACAACCATCCCGATTCTGCTCATCTATCCCAAACTGCAGAAGTATTTCGTAGATGGTGTGATGACGGGAGCTATCAAGGGCTGATAGGGATACAGACAAGGATGAAAGGGGTGATTCCCGGGCTGGTGGATGGTGGATGTAAAAACGTTTTACAGTGCGAATAATTTCAATACATATCATTTGAAAGGGTGGTTTAAAGTGAATACAGGCATGAAAAAGAAAGCAGCAATTCTGTTAGGTACAGCGCTTCTAACAAGTGTTATGGCAGGCTGTGGAAATAACAGCAATAATGAACCAGCACCGGCGGCATCTAACGATGGATCAGCAGCAGCCTCTACCGGCCCTGCTGAAACCTTGACTGTGGAAGTGTTCGACAGAGGTATTCAGGGACAGCCGGACTTAAACAACAACACATGGACCAAATATGTGAATGAAAAATTCGGCAAACCTAATAACGCCATTGTAAAATTTGTAACGGTACCCCGCTCCCAGGAAGTCGACAAGCTGAATGTATTGATGGCAGCGAACGAAGCTCCTGATATTTCCTTCACCTACGACGGCACTACAGTAACCCGCTTTGCCAAAAACAATGGCCTCTATACACTGGACGAATTGCTCGAGAAGTATGGTCAGCAATTGAAATCTTACTTGGGCGACACCGTTCTTTCCTACGGGCAATATGAAGGGAAACAAGTCTCCATCCCGGCGAAGCGGACCCTACTTGCCTGGAACGGTATGTTTATCCGCAAGGATTGGCTGGATAAGCTGGGACTGCCTGTTCCGACGACTAAGGATGAATTGTACGATACACTCGTTGCCTTCCGCGACAAGAACCCTGGTAATGTAAACGGTGTCATTCCGTGGGCAACAGCAGCTGCCGGGATGAACTACACGTTTGGCAACCTGGTTCCATCCTTCTGGGGTCCGATGTCAGAAGAGGAATTTGTTACAACTACCAATTGGCTGAAGCCGGGCAACAAGGATGCGTATAAATGGCTGAACAAGCTGTACTCTGAAAAGCTGATCAGCCCCGACTTTGCACTGGACAAAACGGCTAAACAAGCGGATGCTGATGTAACCAACGGCAAGGTAGGCTTCTATGGGGCTAACTGGGATTATCCGCTTACTGCAAAAATTCGTGAACCGCTGAAGCAAAATGCGCCGGATGCTAACTTTGTTGCTATTGATACCTTCAAGAACGCCGACGGGAAATATATAAAAGAGACGTATAATGAGAACGGACTTTTCTCCTTCATTCCAAAAAGCAGCAAACATGCAGAACTGGCTATGAAGTATCTGAACTGGATGGCTGATCCGGAGGTACTGTTCTTCCTGCAGTTTGGTGAAGAAGGTGTCAACCACACGATGGTGGATGGCATCCCGCAAGGGATTGCGCAAACCGGCGAAAATATGCAGATGAGCAATCTGAATCTGGATTATACGCTGGTTGTAAACGGTGCAGAGCTGGGCGATACCGAAAAGAATGTCAAAACGTACGCTGCAGCCTTGGCAACCGGAGATCAGAGCTATGAGAAGCTGGCTGTTGATTCCTACAAAATCAATACGACAGACGGCTATACCGGCTTCTACTATGGCGTTACGAACGAAGCTAGTATTAAATTCGGCAAGACGCTTGGTGATATGAACAAGCAAATGATGGATAGGCTAATTGTTGCCAAGCCGGCAGAATTCGATGCTTTGTATGACAAGCTGGTGAAAGAATATATGGACGCTGGCGGTAAGGCTATTCAAGATGAGAATGTGAAACACTACAGAGAAATTAAAGAGAGCAGCAGCAAGTAATAGTTTAGTATACGGATAAACCATCGATTGTTCTTCATCGTGGCTTATCCGTATTTCAATTGCTATTCCCGGAAAGCTTTGCTATCATTCGGAGAATTCATGTGTTCAGGAGGCTACCCATGTACAAGGTCATAATTGTAGATGATGAGTCGTGGGCGATTAGAGGAATCCGCAACGCCTTTGACTGGGATAAGTATGGTTTTGAAATCATAGGACAATTTACAAGCGCTTACAACGCGTGGGAAGCTATTATATCGAAGAAACCAGATTTGGTGTTTACGGATATTCGTATGCCGGAAATCTCGGGATTGGATTTAATGAAGAGGGCTAAAACACATGATTTGGACACCCAGTTTGTTGTCGTAAGCGGATATGCAGAATTTGAATATGCTCAGGAAGCGATGCGTTACGGCGCGCTTAATTACTTCCTGAAGCCCTTGGATATTGATATGGCTGATCCGTTGATTGAGGAGCTGGCCATGCACTTCTCCCAGAGAAGCGTATCACGCAATCACCTTCTTCTGGATGCACTGACCTCATCGGATCAGGACGAGATAAAGCGGTATTTACCGATTCCCGATTGTGAAGCTATATTCTATTACCAGGTACTTTCCATCTATTTCGAAGGTGAGAACAAGGATTTTAGACAGCTGCTTTCTTTGGAAGGAAAGCACGTTTATGCTCTGGAAGTTGAGGCGGGGGCCAGGCAAAAGCTGATTGTCCTGATGACGGAGCAGAGAGCTTGTTTGGAAGGGCATTGGGAACAATTAGTCGTGAATAATACTGGTATTAATACTGTGGGCATCAGCAGCATTTCCAGCCAGCTGCAACATATGAGCAGGCTGATTAAAGAAGCAGACCTGTCAGCCTCCCAAGCTTTTCTAAACGAAGCTGTATGCGCCGTTCATTTCGAGCCGAAGCTTCATCTGGTGAAGCCATGTATTGATGAGATTAATCGTATCCTTCAGGAAAATCAATTTGATGACATGGATGGATACGTTAATGGGCTGCAGGAATACTTCAAGGATCAGCATCTTGGCATGAGTGAGGTTGTCTACTTGTGGAATCAGGCAGTCGGGATACTTATAAATACATATTCTGAGGAATTAAAGGATATGGAACTGGAATTTCTTAATTATTCCGAGATCAAGGAACGATTTGAAAACTTTGAGTCTCTGTGCAGCTTTTTGCAAGACGTCCTTGCCTCTATCCTACAAGGAAACAGTCGCTCCTTGCATGAGGGGGACATCTTGTCCTGCTTTAACCGGATGGTAGCTTATATCGATGGTCACTATGAACAGAAATTGTATTTGAAGGATTTATCCTCGCAATTCTTCATTAATCAGGTGTATTGCTGCCAATTATTTAAGAAGAATCTGGGTAAAACCTTTTCCGAATATGTATCGGAGCTCAGGATCAAGAAAGCCCGCGTACTCCTAAAGCAAACGGACCTGTCCATAGAGGAAATTGCCATTAAGACCGGTTATGTGGAATATTACTATTTCAATAAAGTATTCAAGAAGCATTGCGGGATCACGCCCACCAAATTTAGAAAGAGTTAATAGGAACGGAGCGGCGGCGGGCTATGAAAATGAGTAAGTTGAAATTGAAACATCAGATATGGCTTATCTTTTTTTTCGCTATCGTTATTTTCACAGTCTTCGTATTTTATTTTTTTAATAGTTTCTCTAATCTAACCCAGAATAGAGCTGCCAATTTCGGAAACCAAATGATTGAGCAAACTCGAGGTAAGATTGATTCCGTATTTAACGATATTAGGGTCAGCACCAGCATTGCGGTCAATAGCAAACTGATACAGGAATATTCCGTAGAGGATGATGATTACAAAAGGGCATTTGATAGCGGTAACTACGCACTGGATCTCATGGATTATATGAGATCCTTTAATTCGTATGTGAGCGGAATGGTCATTGATGATATTCGGGGGAAACAGCTTTACAGTCTGGATTCCTCAGGCGGAGATGTTTTTTTTCTCAATCGTTATGAAAGCTTTATCCGAGCATATAAGAATGATTCTTCGCTTCGGGATAAGGGGATGTTCACCACCATCTTAAAAGACGAGAGTACAGAAGCGGAACAGTTCTTTTATATAGCGCCAATTGTGGAATCCCTTGGGGGAGTTAACTTCTCCCAGATTACGGGTTACTGCACAGTGATGGTCAATATGGAGAAGCTGCAGGGGCTTGTGGAAAATACGGAATTAACGCCTAACTCTATCTTGTACATTCTCAATAATCGGGATGAGGTTATTGCATCGACCAATTCTAATGACCAAGGCACATTGTTAAGGGACGTTCTGTCTATGGATAAGGACACCTTGCTTAACGGTGTGAAAACAACGATCGACAGGGAATCCATTCTTGTTCAGAGCAAGGGCTTGGAGCAGGCTGATGGGTGGCGGATTATTAGTATGATTCCAGTTCATGAATTAACTGCGGACATGAATCCTATGCGGAAGGTCAGTATTATCGTTGGAATTGGGATTATTCTAATTATGATCATAATGGGTATTTTCTTTATGAATAATCTGATGGGTCCGGTCATGGGACTTATTATGGATATGAAGAGGGTCGGAAGAAGGGACAGAGGCTTCCGTATTAAAGTCCGGTCTACCAATGAGGTAGGCTCGCTGGCTCGCGACATCAATCGAATGATGGATGAAATGGATGAAATGACAAGGGACATGTTCAATACCCAGGCCAGATTATACAAATCTGAGCTAAGCCAGAAGCAGGCGGAGTTTTCTGCCCTGCAGAGCCAGATCAACCCGCATTTTCTCTATAATACATTAAATTGTATTAGCAGCATCGGATTAGAATACGGAAGCAGGGAGATCGCGCAAATGACGTCATGCATGTCCAAAATTTTCCGGTATAGTATTAAAAAAAATGAACTAGTACGGATCCGGGAAGAACTGGACTGTATTCAGGCATATATGAAGATTATCTCTATACGGTACGAAAATAAATTCTCCATGAGCATTGATGTCGAAGAGAGGCTGCTGGAGATGATGACTCCGAAGATGATTCTCCAGCCTATTGTGGAGAATTCCGTGTATCACGGACTGGAGCGGATGGACCAAGGGGGGAAACTCCAAGTTACCGGAAGCATGGATGTGGATGGGGATATGTGCTTCTGTATTATGGATACCGGGAAGGGAATGGAGCCGGAGGAGCTGGCCGCCCTTAAGGCTAAGCTGGGTAATGAGTATCCTGAGCTTGTGCCAGACGGGCAATCAGAGAAAAGCATCGGCTTATCCAATATTCACAACAGACTACGGTTATTGTTCGGAGAGCGGTATGGGATCACTGTAGAAAGTCAGATTGGCCAGGGAACAACAGTAACAGTGAAGATCCCGTCATTGGACTAGGAAGTAAACAGAGTGGGCCGTCCCAGGACGGCCGGAAGTAGTGGTCAAAAACGTAAATTTTAGTGCTGGATTTAAGCTGGTTGAATTGAAATAGATGCTTGTGACAAACAGTCAGTGACCAGCAATTCCAGACCTCCGCCTGGATGTTTTGAGCATTCCACCTTGCATCCTGTACCTGTTGCCACGAACTGCATGTGATCAGCCAGATTAATCAGTATGGTAAATGCATCGCTGCGAGCTCCCGCATAATGAAATTCTGCCTTGTATTCCGTGTAATCTTCATTGAGGGACTGCTGCAGCATCCACACGTTGAAGCCGGTTGTAACCTTGCCCAGCTTATAATAAGCAGCAAACCAATTGATTACAGGTGCAGATAATCCGCCGAAATGATGCCAGCCTGCACCACGTCCGGACTGAACGATAAAATGCTCATAACAGTTGTAGGTAGTCTCTGTCTCTGCCTTCCATAATTCAAGTGCTGTATAGGCTATACGGAAAGCAAGCTCAGGACGACCGAGGTCGAACATCGTCTTCCAATAGAACCACTGATGCGGCATCCAGACTGCGCCATTCCAATAGCCGTCAGCTCGATAATAGGGGGCGCTTTGGTCAACCGTTGATAGGCCAATTGGTGTCCATAAGCGTTTTTTATCAAACAATGCGGCGATCAGCCGTTCTGCACGATCTTTCGTGCAGATGCCTGCAACTAGTGGATACAGACCGTCCATCCCCATATTGTAATTAGCACCAGAGTCATGTCGAAGAAGATCTATGGCTTCTCCTTTCTCATCATGGATTACATAACCGTAATAGCCAGCTTGTTCATCCCATGCGTATGTTTCCAATGCTTTGCTCCACAGCTTAATATCGCAATCGTATTCTTGGATATCCATGTGCCAGTCTTCGTTCATTGCCGCTGCCATTCGAAGAATCTTGGCAATCCGAATAACCTGACTGGTTGTAATAATGGGGGCAGCTGTTGCTTCCAATCTCTGCTCATGCACATATTTCTGCGGTGGATAATCATCCCAGCCCCCTGAGTTATAGAAGTAATCCCATGTTTTAAGCAGGCCTGTACGCAACGTGTTTGTCGTCGATCCGTTGATTTTACCTGCTAAGAATAAGTAGTATTGCCGCAGCCGCGGGTAGAAGTGGTTCAGAAAAGCAGGCGATTGTCCGCCATTCCACAGCTCATGAAACAGATAATGCTGCACAGGCACAGGGCTTCCGTGGTGAATAAAAGCAGCCCCAGAATCTCCAGGTTCCGTCATATAGGCGTTCAGGCAGTCAATCGCCCGTCTCTCATCGAGGTGGGCGAAGCCGAGTCCGATAAAACCGGAGTCCCACGTATAGAGGGAATCCCACCATCGCCCTGGTGTATTGTGCCGAATAAATGTACGTTTCGTATAGACAGGGAATACGGTATTCGTCAGCAAGGTAGCCTGCATGAGCTGTTGGCTAAATCCATAGCGATCCCCAGTAGGATAATAAGGAGGCGTTTCAAGCTTCGTGCGTTCAGCTTGATAGCTAGACTCACATTTTTCATAGTCCAGTGTAAAATTTGAGAGATAGGAATACACCTCTTCAAAGGTTCCAGAGCATACCATGCCGTGAAGCAGGGTGGATGATTCCGGAGAGATAGGAATAGGACGCATAAACACATTAGTATAGTGTCCTCTTCCATTCCCATGCAGTATGGCATCAACATGATTATGTACAGTGTGGCGGGCAAATTGATCCAGTTCATCACTTCTGAATTGTCTAATCTCAACATCGGAGTAATTCCACATCAGGCCGTAATAATAGGGACCTTCCGGATAATGAAGGATTAGAGTGCCTGGAACAGGACCAGCCAGCAATTCAGGCTCAATAGACCATGGACGATCTACAAACATGACTTCTTTAGCAGTACATTGCTCAGTAATGGTAAATCCATCAATGATTAAACCATTTGAACTCAAAGTATGGAGGCGAACAGTGAGTTTGCCGGCAGACAGTATCCCTATAGGCAGCTCAGCTAAGATTAAGGTGTCGGACGATTCCAGATCAAAGCGAAACTCCCGTTCTCCAAGCCGGAGCTCCAGCTCCCCGTCTTGCATAGCCTGACAGCGAAGCAGAAACACGGCGTCCTGATAGGAGTGATCGAGGTTGATCTCGTAGAGTAGTGTGTCTTCGGTATCGACTCCGAACTGGCATCCTATTGCTGAACCGTTGGTAAAATACTGCCCGCGGACCTCTCCACGTATAAATCCATCATAGACTAATCCATCTGAAGGCCGCGGCTTATCGAAGATCAGTTCCTTATAGTCCAGCGCATCTATCCACTTCGCATCATCAGGAAGCTGTACTTCCGTAATAATTTGTATTTCCCCATGGCCTGGAAGCCGGGGCGGCTGGAGCGAAGCTAACCAATGCAGCACTAGATTTTGCGGCTTGTCCGTTTGATTGACTAAATGCGCCCGGATGAGTCGGCTCTGATCGTTAAGCTGACTGAATGAAATGTCGGCATAGACACGATCCTTCCATTCCAGCTCGTGACGGTGGGAATAGCAGCTGAAATCTGGGGCCGCTTCCCACGGATGATAGCCAGATTCCCACAGAACATTAGGGATATCTATTTTTCTACGATAGAATCCTGGAAATAAGCTTAGATCAAATCGTACTCCCTTCGACTGGTCACTGATATGAGAGAGGCCAATATATTTTTTGGTATATGGCCCCCAGGCGGGCAATGAAAGGTCATGATTAGCAGGAAGTCTCTCGAAGTCGTCATACATATCTTTTTGCTCCTTCACTTGTAGAGATTTCTCTTTATTATAAAGTAGCAGGTTCAAATAAAGCTTCTTGAAAGCAGTCTCCTTTATCTTGAAAACGGACATCCGTGTCAGGATAGGAGCAAGTTGCGATGAGGGGAGATGCAGCCTTATGACAGTAAGTTTGACTGCTTATGATAAGGAACAAGTCGATTATGTTGATCCAAATTTTCGGATGAAAATATGGACAATCACTCATCCGAGTCAAATCAATAGTCAGTATGGTCCTTGGCACTACCATGAAGAGGTGGAGTGGATTGCTGTTCTAGAGGGGACAATGACAATAGAGACAACAGCTCATCATTATCAGCTGAAAGGCGGCGATGTGGTGATGTTAGGCTCTAATGAGCTTCACCGCGCTCATAAATATGGACAATCTGATCTAGTCTATATGGTTTGCCATGTCGATATGACCGCTTTTATGGATCCGTCACTACTAACCTATCATGCTGCATGGACAGGCAGATCAGCCCATTTAACCTTATTAAATGAATCGATTATTAAAGCCCCGTCCGAAAGACAGGCGATGTATAATCTCCTCAATCAGATGCATCATGACATGACCTTTAAGCCTAGGGGCTACGAGCTTGCCGTAAATGCATGCTTTAAAAACATTTTGTATACGCTGATCCAAATAGACGATGCACACGTGATTACACCTATGGATCCGCAAATAGCCTTGAAATTGCGACCAGCGTTAAATTGTATCGAGCAGCAATTGGAATCAGCATGCCAAATCGCGGATATTAGCAGTCAGATGAATTACAATAGCAGTTATTTTGCCAAGCTGTTTAAGAAAGGGATGGGAATAACCTTTAATTCTTATGTTCAGATGCGCAGAATGAAGCGGGCTGAGCAACTCTTGCTGACAGAAGGATGGTCAGTAACCGAAATTAGCGGTAAGGTAGGCTTTACAAGTCCTGCTCAGTTTTATCATTTATTCAGAAGATATTTCGGCTGCACTCCGAGACAATATGTGAACCGCTACAGGCGGGATAAACAACTTACCTCTACCGCTGGTTCCTATGCTGACTAGACAGTACTAGACAGTACTTCTCACGGTCTAACGAACTCTGTGATTTCTTTTGGGAAAAATTTCTTGTTGTTATCTATTAAATATCTCTAGTAATATTAGAAATGCTTTTTTTTAAAATACTCATTTTTTCATCTCATATAATCATGGGAATATGGCCCATAAGTTTCTACCGGATAACCATTGTAACTATCCGACTATGAGTGATTCGCTTTTTTACATTTTACCTCAATGTTCTATGTAGTTCAGCGTACACGAAAATGGTTTTTGTAGGGACAGGCCACACTTAAGTTTTAGCTTAAGTGGCTTGTCCCTTTTTTATTCAACTAGAGGAGCGGAAGAGAATGAAGTTGCTACAAGATCGAATACGCAAAGAAGGATTGATATTGTCCAATACGGTACTTAAGGTCGACTCCTTCTTGAATCATCAAGTGGACACGGCGCTTGCATTAGAGATTGGGAAGGAATTTGCCAGACGGTTTGAGGACAAGACTATTACGAAGGTGCTGACGATTGAAGCAAGCGGCATACAATTTGCGATGGCTGTTGGCATCGCGCTTAATATTCCTTTTGTTTACGCCAAGAAGAAGAAGGCCATTACCCAATCCGAGCAGGTCTACTCCGCGTCTGTTCATTCTTTTACTAAGCAAGAAACCTATCAGGTGACGATATCGAAAAATTACTTGGGACCGGAAGATAAAGTGCTCATCGTGGACGACTTTCTTGCAACGGGTGCAGCGCTTGTTGGTTTAGTCCAAATCGTTAATGAAGCTGGAGCTGAACTGGCCGGCGTAGGTTGTGTGATTGAAAAAGGGTTTCAAGAGGGAAGAGGCTTGCTGGAGCAGATGAATGTGAGCGTTGAGTCGCTTGCCATTATATCTCGAATGGCTCCAGGGGAAATCTATTTTGAGGAGCCTGCCAAAGAGCTCGTAAAGGAGACCGTATAGATATGCTGGGCAAACAGAGAGCAATTACATTAGGATTTCAGCATGTCTTAGCTATGTACGCAGGTGCGGTTGTTGTACCATTAATAGTCGGCGCCGCACTCCATTTGAACAACACACAGATGGCATACTTGATTGCAGCAGATTTGTTTACATGTGGTCTTGCCACGCTCTTGCAGGTGTTGGGTACCAAATACTTTGGCAGCAGACTACCGGTTATACTCGGTTGTACGTTTACCGCGGTAGGTCCCATTATTGCGATTGCTTCGACCTCGAATTTGGCAACCGCTTATGGAGCGATTATATTATCTGGCTTATTTGTTGTATTGGCAGCACCGTTATACGGGAAGCTGTTAAAGTTCTTCCCTGTTATCGTCACCGGTTCGGTTGTTACCATTATTGGACTCTCCTTGATCCCCGTAGCAATGAATAATGTAGCGGGTGGTCAAGGAAGCAGCGATTTTGGCATGCCGCGTAATTTACTCTTGGCGCTATGTACACTTGTCGTTATATTGCTTGTGAATCGGTTCGCGAAAGGTTTCTTACAATCGATTTCCGTTCTGATCGGGCTTGCCGTTGGTACAATTGTGGCTTATTCGATGGGTATCGTTAGCTTTACTCCTGTATCGGAGGCTTCATGGTTCAACATCGTTCAGCCATTCTACTTTGGCACACCGCAGTTTAACCTAACCGCTGTTTTCACCATGATTATCGTCAATATTGTAAGTATGGTGGAATCTACAGGCGTCTATTTAGCTGTCGGCCGAGCAACGGATCAGAAGGTTGAGCAGAAGCAGATCATTAACGGACTGCGTTCCGAAGGGGCAGCGATTATGCTAGGCGGCTTATTTAATGCATTTCCATACACAGCTTTTTCGCAAAATGTTGGCTTGATCACGCTCACTCGCGTGAAGACCCGTGACGTCATTTTTGCAGCTGGCGGCATTATGGTTATACTCGGTCTGCTGCCGAAGCTTGCTGCTATTACAACCGTTATCCCAAATGCTGTGCTTGGCGGAGCGATGATAGTTATGTTCGGCTCCGTTGCGGCATCCGGTATCTCGATCTTGTCCGAAGTGGATTTACGCAAGGAGCGTAACCTGCTCATCGCAGCCTGCAGCATTGCTGTTGGTCTCGGGTCATCTGCAGTCCCACAAATTTTCGACCAATTGCCGGATTTTGCTAAGATGCTGCTTCAGAACGGAATCGTAACCGGATCCGTTACAGCCATTCTGCTGAACTTGCTTTTATCCAATAAGAATAACTCAGAGGCTTGAATATAGAAGGATGAATTTATTAACAAATAAGTTGCAGGAAGAATTGTCTTGAAAATGGGAAAGCTTCCTTAGAAGATTGTTTTTAGGCCTAATGCCTTAAAAAACTGAAAATAATGGGAGAATAAACCTGTATCTTTATGCGTGATTATGAATTATAATCAACTAGTTTTTAATGAACAGACATCAGGAGTTGAATAACATGACAGTAAAAAAAAGCTTAGTTTTTATTTTAACATTAGTTGTCGTGTTGTCGCTGGCGGCTTGCGGCGGTAACAAAAACAACGGAAATAACTCTTCTTCTAATGCATCTGAAAGCCCAGCTGCTTCCGCAGATAATGGTGCTGCAGAAGCGACAGGCAAGTTGGCGGACATTAAGAAGGCTGGCAAAATCGTACTCGGAACAAGCGCGGAATATGCGCCGTATGAGTTTCATAAGAATGTAGATGGTAAAGATCAAATCGTTGGTTTTGACATCGAGATCGCGAAAGAAGTAGCAAAGGATCTGGGTGTTGACCTGGAGATTAAAGATATGGACTTCGGCAACCTGCTTGCAGAGCTGAAGCTTGGCAAAATCGACTTCGTTATCGCTGGTATGACACCAGATGAGGAGCGTGCGAAAGCAGTAGACTTCTCGAAAATTTATTACGAAGCGAAGCAAGGTGTCCTTGTACGTGCTGCGGATAAAGATAAATTCAATACGATGGCTAATCTTGAAGGCAAAGCCATTGGTGTTCAAATGGGCTCCACTCAAGAGAAAATCGCTCAAGGCATCAAAGGCGCTAAGCTGAAATCTTTGGGTAAAACAACGGATTTGGTTCTTGAACTGAAATCGCAAAAGGTGGATGCTCTGATCGCCGAGCTTCCAGTAGCTCAAGGTTACGCTAATGTAAATTCGGATTTATTCTTATCGGCTATTTCACCTGAGTACGAGAACAGCGGATCTGCTGTTGCTGTTAATAAAGGGGAAGCTGATCTTTTGGCAGAGATTCAAAAAACGCTTGATCATCTGACTGCAGACAAGAAGATTGATCAATGGGTATCGGAAATGACAGCTGTTTCGGAGAAAGAATAGAAACCATCAGGGAAATAGGGGAGTAATCGCTATTTCCCTTTTTACGTAAATACAAAAGGCAGGGTTGACATCATGGAACTAGCGTATAATTGGGATTTTTCTTTTCTAAACGACTATGGCTCTTATTACTGGACAGGTATCAGGATGACCTTGGAAGTTTCCTTGCTTGCTGTCCTTAGCGGACTTATATTAGGGACGCTGGTATCCTTTTTGCGTCTATCGGGACTATGGCCGCTTCGTTTGATCGGATCGGTATATGTTGAAATTATTCGCGGGACACCACTTATCGTCCAGCTGTTCTTGTTTAACTACGGACTACCGATTTTCCTAGGATTTGATATCGGAATCTTTACGGCTGCATACCTGGCTCTTACCATTAACAGCGCTGCGTACATCGCTGAGATTATGAGAGCAGGGATCCAAGCGGTTGATAAAGGTCAAATGGAGGCTGCCCGTTCGCTAGGAATGTCGAGAAGCCTTGCGATGCGCCAGATTATTCTTCCTCAAGCTTTCAAAAATGTCCTTCCTGCGCTTGGCAACGAGTTTGTTGTTGTAGTAAAAGAATCCTCGGTGCTATCCGTTATCGGCTTCGCTGAATTGACTTATCAGGCGAATGCGATTCGAGGAGCGACATTTATTTCGATAGAGCCTATGCTTATATCGGCGCTTATCTATTTCGTCTTGATCTTTACGATGTCCAAGCTGCTTGGCATTGGCGAGCGGAGGTTGAAAACAAGTGATTAAAGTTAGTGGACTGAAGAAGTCATTTGGCAAAGCCAATATTCTAAACGGTATTGATGCAGAGATCGCCAAAGGCGAAGTTGTCGTTGTTATTGGACCAAGTGGTTCAGGCAAAAGTACGTTCCTCAGATGTCTGAATTTGCTCGAGACGCCTACTGGCGGAGAGATTGAATATGAAGGCAAGCTGCTGACGGACCGTAAAGTGAATATCAATGAACTGCGTCAAAGCATGGGCATGGTATTCCAGCAGTTTAACCTGTTCCCGCATAAGACGGTTCTGGAGAACGTGACTCTTGCCCCAATCAAGGTACAGAACATGTCGAAGGCTGAAGCGGAGAAGATTGGTGTTGAACTGCTTCGCCGCGTTGGGCTAGAGGGCAAGCAGGATGCCTATCCGAATCGTTTGTCCGGCGGGCAAAAGCAGCGTGTAGCCATCGCCCGTGCGCTAGCGATGCACCCTCACGTTATGCTGTTTGACGAGCCTACATCAGCGCTTGATCCTGAGATGGTCGGCGAGGTTCTGGATGTGATGAAGTCCCTTGCGAAAGAGGGGATGACGATGGTCATCGTAACCCATGAGATGGGCTTCGCACGTGAAGTAGGAGACCGTTTATTGTTTATCGACGGTGGTTTGATTGTTGAGCAAGGACCTCCTCGGGAAGTGTTTAGCAATCCGCAGCATCCGCGGACGAAGGAGTTTCTCAGCAAAGTATTGTAAGTAACGGAAAAAGAGACTTCTCTTGAGCGTAGACGCTCATGGGAAGTCTCTTTCGTTTTGCGCGGATTTTATTGTCGGGGGAATTATTTCTTAACTGTAATGCCCATCGCTTGAGCGAGCTTGCTGAAGATTTGTGTATTCTCATAAATACCGGAGAAGATCTCAGCCCCTGCACCTGTTACGGTAACCGGCACATCTACACCTGTATGTCCGGATGTTGTCCAGTCCACTACAAAGCTCATTTTGGAGTTGGCAATGGCAAATGGTCCGTCTTCACCAGAGATGGTTGCACCATCGGTGGACTCATCCGAAGCATCAACTTCTTCTACTGAGAAGCCGCCTGTTTCATGGTCAGCAAGGACGAGGACAAGCGTATCTGGATGCTTCTTAGCGAAATCTTTGGCTACTTTAACGGATTTGTCCAGCTCTTGACCGGCTTTGATCGTCAGTTTCGCGTTATTGTTGTGAGCCATTTCATCCGTCGCTTCTTCTTCAACCATAAGGAAGAAGCCTTTTTTGTTGGTAGAAAGGGTATCAAGCGCCTTTTTCGTCATGTCAGGCAAAGATACGATTGGATTGTACACATCGCCTTGGCCTTCAGGTTTTTGCTGGAACATTTCTTCGTTTGCGAACAGGCCAAGCAGCTTGCCTTTGGCTTTCGACATATCCGTTTTGTTCGTCACGTAAGTATATCCAAGCGACTTCGCCTTTTTGACAAGGTCGCCTTGTGTCCCTTTACTTTTCTCGGAAGGATCAGCTGGTGTCTCGTCTTTGAAAGCACCAGTATTCCCAGCTGGGAACCAGAAGTCTTCGCCGCCGCCGAGCAGCACGTCAACTTTTGATTTCGTTAAATATTGCAGGGCGATATCGCTCTGCTTGGAACGATCTTCAACATGGGAAGCGAAAGCGGCTGGCGTTGCATCTGTAATTTGGCTTGTTGTAACAAGACCGGTAGACATGCCTTTATCCTTCGCATATTCCATAATTGTTTTAACGCTTTTCTTATTCGCATCCACGCCTATTGCGCCATTATAAGTTTTCACACCGCTTGCATAAGCGGTTGCAGAGGCAGCAGAGTCTGTGATTGCTGTTGTGGAGCTTGTATGGATCAGACCAACGTACGGCATCGAATCCATAGCCAGTTGTCCGGTTTCACCTACTGTTGCAAGACGAATTGCATCACGCTGAGCCGTCCCCATGCCGTCGCCGACGAAGAGAACAACATTTTTTGCTTTAGTTGTAGCTGCCTCAGCCTTGTAATTTCCTTGAATCCCTGTGTAGCTTGTTATGACAAGAGCGGCTGCCGCTGTCCCGATTAATGCCGTTTTCCAACCTGTGATGACTTTCATTGCTAATATCTCCTCCTATTAGATCGCTCTGTTACAACTGCATCTTACCGAGCTTCTATTAAGAGAATGTATGGGACAAGTGTAGGTTTTGTAAATTGCTTACATAAATAGGAGTGAGGTAGTGGTTTTAGTGTTAAAACAGGCCTAGAGCCTTACGAATTCCTGCACCCAATAGGACCGATATCGACTATCCGCTGTTCCTGGTGCATAGCCGACTCCTAGATGAGTGAATTTTGGTGATAAAATGTTAGCGCGGTGGCCGGGACTGTTCATCCAAGCTTCCATCACGGCTGCTGGCGTTCGCTGCCCGGCAGCAATATTCTCGCCATAAGCGGTCCACTCTACGCCATATTGAGTTAGCATTTGTCCAGGAGTTCCATAAGTAGGGGAAACATGATCAAAGTAATTGTTATCCCGCATATCTAATGCTTTTATTTCAGCTACCTCAAATAGAATCTCAAGTCTGCTAAGAGGTAGTAAACCCGCTTGTATGCGTTCCTCATTTACAAGAGCAAATACTTCATCCGCAAAAGTAGTTTCCTGCAAAGGAAACAAAAGCTCCGTTTTATGATTAGTAGAAGTCTTTTTTGTTGCTGATTTCCGCTTTGTCACCGTTTTCTTCTTCGTCACCCAATTATCCCCCTAATCGATCAAGCTGGAATATGATATTCTATTCATACAATCAAGTCTTGTTTGGATGGTTGGTCAGGTTGATAGAGTAGGAGTGATCATAATGTTTAACGGAAGCTTGTATACAGGTACAAGAGAAGAGAATTATACGCTGCTTATCAAGCAATTAGCGGCACTAGTGGAGGACGAGCGCAGCAGAATTGCCAATCTGGCGAATGCATCAGCACTGCTGCAGCAGTTTCTTGAAGATATTAATTGGGTAGGTTTTTATTTGCTTGAAGGGGACGAGCTGGTGCTTGGTCCTTTCCAGGGGAAACCGGCTTGTACGCGGATTGCAGTTGGAAGAGGAGTATGCGGCACTTCTATTGCGCGTAAGGAAGCGATCCTGGTTGATGATGTTCATCAATTCCCAGGACATATCGCCTGCGACAGCGCCTCTAATTCGGAGATTGTTATACCGCTGTACAGCGGCGGCCAGCTTATTGGGTTACTTGATATCGACAGCCCGCTGTTTAGCCGGTTCGACGAAACAGACCTGCAGTATTTGACCATTTTTACAGAGCGGTTAGGCGAATATCTGTAAAAGTTAAGGAAAGAATAGGTCCAAGCTCAGCTCCTTGGATTATGTGCATGTAATACGAAAATTGAGCAAACGCACAATTTTGGTATATGCCTATACCCTTTGGGTTTTTAAACATAGGATACTGTACATTAGTTTAAAGGAGATGAACAAATGAGCTACGGAGTAGGTCCAGTTGCAGGAGGCTACGGCGGCGGTTATCCGCACGGTGGAGGCCAATCTTCATTCGGATTCATTCTCGTCCTCTTTATTCTGCTAGTTATCATAATCAGATCCGTTTGGTTATAATCCAGCACTAATCTAGACTTGCTGGTAATAGAAAAAAGGCTGCACCTCGCCAAATGGCGTCGTGCAGCCTTTTTTATTGTCGCTTGTCCCTACAGAAGCTCGCGACGCAGCTCTTCAGCCGATTTGGGAGACAGGAGGCCAAACGGAATATCGAAGACCGTTTTGGCACCGGATTGGCCGCTTGCGCTCAGGCGTTGTGCCGCTCTTGCGTAAGCAACAAGTACGCTTGCCGTAAATTCAGGATTGCTCTCCAGCTTAAGTCCGAATTCAATCAGCTGCTTTGTACCTTCACCCGTTACGCCGCTGCGAATGACGAAGCCGCCGTGAGGCATGCCTTGATGCTCGGATTTCAATTGCTCTTCGGTAATGAAAGTAACAGTTGTATCATAATCGGAGAAATAGTTCGGCATATTTACAATCGTTTGGCGGATTTGCTCTTGGTCAGCGCCTTCCTCCGCAACGACGTAACATTCACGCAGATGTTTCTCACGTGTCGTAAATTCAGGTGTTTCACCCGAACGGATACGGTCAATCACGTTTTGAACAGGGACCGTATATTGCACGCCGCCTTTTACGCCTGGTACACGGCGGATCGCATCCGAGTGGCCTTGGCTGACACCTTTGCCCCAGAACGTATAATCTTTGCCTTCCGGCAGGATCGCTTCAGCAAGCAGACGGTTCAGTGAGAACAGGCCTGGATCCCAGCCAGTGGAAATAACGCTCAGGTTGCCATTGCTTGAAGCTGCTTTATTAACGGCCTCGAAGAACTCTGGAATTTTCGCATGGGTATCGAAGCTGTCAACGGTATTGAACATACTCGCAAGGAATGGAGTTTGTTCAGGAAGGTCGGTTGCCGATCCTCCACACAAAATCATAACGTCGATTTTACCTTTATAGGACTCGGCATTGGAGATGGATTCAAAACGAACACCTTCCGTGCTTGCTGCCAGATCAGAAGGCTCCCTCCGAGTGAAGATAGCAACCAGCTCCATGTCGCTGTTTTGCGCAATGGCTTTATGTACACCTTTTCCAAGATTTCCGTAACCTACGATGCCAATTTGAATCTTTTGATTGCTCATTGTGAAGCTCCCTTCTAGGATTTGTATTAGCGGATAACTCTTAACATCCTAACATGTCATGTAAGATATGTCTATGGCTCTTCGTTATTATAAACAGCGTTGGAACGATACATCCTCCTACAAGAAACATTGTTGCAGACACTGCGAGAGCGCTATAATGAAGGGAATAACGGAAGATGAAAGGGAACACAAATATGAATGACTCTATAGTACCTATTTATTTGCTGTCTGGCTTTCTTGGCAGCGGCAAAACGACATTGCTTACCGGGCTGTTGGATAACTGGAAGTCGCGAGGGCTTAAGACAGCCGTAATTATGAATGAATTAGGCGATATCAATTTGGACGGACAAATGGTCGGCGATGATGTTCCGATGTCGGAAATGCTGAGCGGCTGCATCTGCTGCACGATTCGAAGCGATCTGAGCCTGGAGATAAAAACCCTTATCGATGAACATAAGCCTGATGTAATTGTTATTGAATCTACAGGGGCTGCCAACCCAATGGAGATTATGGATGGCGTAACGGAAGCGGCTCTATACTGCAAGATCGAGCTGAAAGCCGTTATTACGGTAGTGGATGGACCAGAGCTGCTGCAGCGAAACCGTAATGGAAAAGGCAAAACGTTTAAGCTGATGCGCGAGCAAATAAAATGTGCAACAAAGCTGCTGCTTAATAAAATCGATAAGCTGGAGCCGGACGAGCTGGTAGAGGCGCAGCAGCTGCTAAGAGAAATGAACGCAGTAGCTTATATGATCCCTACAATCCGCTGTAAGGTGGATGATTGGGCAGCTCTGGAAGGAACAGCGGAAGACGTTATATTAACCTCGTCCGGTCAGAAGGAGCATGAACATAGTCATGATGGTGGTCATCATCATACCCATGAGCATGTTATGGTGATGACTCATTATATGAATGGGGCGGTAGACAGCGAGAAATTTGAGGCTTTTCTCAAGCAGCTGCCAGACCATGTGTATCGTGCAAAAGGGATTGTTTCCTTCTCGGATACGGCAAGCCGGTTCTTGTTCCAATATGCCTATCGGGAAACCGACTTTATTCGGATTACTCCGCAGGGCGACGTGAATGACGTTGCTGTTTTTATTGGTGAGCATTTCTCCAAGGAGATGGTGCTCGAGGAACTTCTTAAACTCGAACATCAAGAATCGACAGAATAATTAGTAAAGCGACATGGCCATGTCTAATCAATCGTATGCTTGGGAAAAATAATCCAGTAGGCATCACGAATTTTGATTAGGAAGGTGTGGCAAAGCATGAACAGAAAATGGATCATTAGCACATTAACAGCAACGATGCTGCTGCTTGCAGCTCCAGTCTATGCGGCTCAGCTGGAGGATGCTGCGCAGGATAAGCGTGTAGAGGAGCATGGTCATCACCATGGGCTGCACGGCAAGGACAGAGAGGCGCATAGACTTGAGAAGCTCCGTTATATGGCGGATTATTTCGGAATTAAGACAGAAGGCAAGACGGCTGAGCAGCTCAAAACAGAACTCGAGGCTGCGAAGCTGAAAGATAAAGCAAAATGGGAAGCTTTCAAGGCTGAGCATAAAGCGAAGCTCTTGGAGCATTTGCGTGAGAAGGCCAAAGAAAACGGCATTGCCACAGAAGGCAAAACAGCTGAGCAGCTTCGTGAGGAGCTTCATAAGCTTCACCGTATGCATCATAAGAGTGGAGCGCAGCCAGAGCCGCAGCGTGATGTGAAGCAGGGCTAAATAAAGAAAAGAGGCAGTTGGAGGCATAAATGCGCTTCAACTGCCTCTTTCTTTTTGACCAGGTACAAAGTTACAAAATCCGACATTATCCTGTCGAAAAAATGATTATATTGTAATAATAATTGCTAGTTTTCCGTTGAATTTATCTTATTTTGTCAAGTATACTAGAACCATATCATAAACTGGAAAAAACGAAAGATAGGTCTAGAGGCGGAGGAGGATAGATTTGAAGAAATTAAGGCTCAGCATCGCACAGAAACTGATTACTGCATTGGGAGTTCTTATGCTGTTGTCTTATTCTTTAGTTGTTTCTGTCTATCTTACCAAGCTCTATGACACTAGCCTGCAGAAGGGCGAGCTGCTTGCACAAAAACAATCTATCCAATATATCGACGAAATTACTCAATCCATTAATAGAAGTTTATCCTCGCTGACAATGGTAAGAGATGGGCTGCTGCAAATGCGTATGGATTCGGTACAAAATCGTCCCTATGCCGTGCATTTGCTGGAAGCGGTTGTACGAAATAATCCTGATTTAATAGGTGCTTATACGATATGGGAACCAAATTCCTTCGATAACGAGGATGCCAGCCATCAACTGACGAGCAGTTACGATGATGTCACAGGCCGATTTATTCCCTATGTAGTACGTACGAATGATGGTCTAATTACGATTCCTTCCGTTGACTATAGTGAGTTGAATGATAAAGGAGACTATTATCAGGTCGCTAAGCAATCGAAGAAGTTTACGCTGCTGGATCCCTATCCCTACGATCTGAATGGAAAGGAGATAATCGTAACCTCTTTTATCCTTCCGATAATGGATGAGAACGGGCAGTTTCTTGGTATTGTTGGTGGTGACATTTCACTGCAAACGGTGCAGGAGAAGATTCGCAACATCCGTCCATTGAATGGCCATGCAAGTATTATCACCTCAAATGACTATTACTTGGCAAACGGTGCTTACCCGGATCTTGTTATGAAGCCCTACCAGATATGGGAGAACGGCGGCTCCATCAGCGATTATAAAAAGCATTTCGCAACGATACAATACACCTCCGATCGTCATATAAAAGGGCAAATGCTGCGGATGATTATCCCGATCCCAATTCAAGACTTTACCTGGCATTTCGAGATGGCCATTCCGAAAAACAATATGTTAACAGAGTATTACTCATCACTTTGGAACTCTATTATTATTGCTGCCATTACCCTTATATTAATGTCTTTACTTGCGCTGCTGCTTCTGAAAAAGATCGTACTCGAAAATATTAAGAAGGTTATCCAGGTTACCTCTGCCGTTGCAATTGGCAATGAGAAGCAGAAGCTGGATATTCGGACGAATGATGAGTTTGAGACGATGGCTAATCATTTTAACCGAATGGTGGACTTCCGTAAAGAAGCGGAGCATTTGATTCAGCATCAGGCTACACATGATCTGGTAACCGGGTTCCCTAATCGTTACGGCTATACGCGGTACATAGAGATGAAGATAAATAGTGATAAGCATGTTGCACTGCTCTATATCGATTTAGATCGTTTCAAGATTATTAACGAAACGTTGGACTATACGATGGGGGATTTGCTGCTAAAGCTAGTCGGGAACCGGATTGTTGAGGTTACTGGAGAGTCCGGTCATGTCTACCGTTTTGGCGGTGATGAATATGTTGTACTGCTTGATGAGATTAGCAGCGCGGGACAAGCTGCAGCTATAGCGGCGCAGATTTTGAGTGTAATTGCAGAGCCGATTAAGATGAATGGGCGGCTCTTCTATCTGACGGCCAGCATCGGAATGAGCGTACAGCAGGAATGGACACCGGAAACAGGTGATCGGCTTGTGAAGGAATCGGATATCGCCCTGTATGTGGCGAAGAAGCAGCGGAATACGTATAGGCTGTACTCACCGATGATGAATAACGTACCAACGAAGGAACTCATATTAGAGAACAGTATGTTCGAGGCGCTGGAGAGCAACCAATTTATGCTTCATTATCAGCCAAAGCTTGAGATCGGAACTGGTCGTATTCATGGTGTTGAGGCGCTGCTTCGCTGGAAGCACCCAGAGTTTGGCATGGTATCTCCTCTTGAATTTATTCCGATAGCGGAGAAGACAGGCTTTATTATTTTGCTTGGAGAATGGGTGCTGCGGACGGCTTGCCGGCAGGTTAAGCAGTGGGAACTGATGGGGCTGGATTCTATCCTGGTCAGTGTAAATATGTCGATGATGCAGTTCCAACAGAAGAACATTGTTCAAAGTATCCAATCGATTATTACGGAGGAAGGCGTTAGATCGGAGCAGATCGAGCTGGAATTAACCGAATCAATATTTATGGAAAATCCGGAGCATACCCTTCGAATTTTGCATGAGCTTCAAGAGCTTGGCCTGCAATTATCGTTGGATGACTTTGGCACGGGGTACTCCTCACTCAGTTACTTGCAGAACATCCCGATTCATTATTTAAAGCTGGATAAATCATTTATCCGCGGCATCGTAACCGATATACGGAAGCAGATGATATTCAAATCCATTATCGTGATCGCCCATAACCTGAATATGATGGTTGTTACGGAAGGTGTGGAGACGGCCGAGGAGCTGCAAATTATTAAGGAACACAACTGTGATTTGATGCAGGGCTATCTGTTTAGTCCACCGGTCACACCGGAACGATTCGTAGAATTATTCCAATCCGTTAAAGCTTCAGGTGAATAGTGATGTGCGAAAAGCGAAAAAAGGGCGCTCCTATTGTCGGGATGACAATAAGAGCGCCTTTGCTGTTATATGGTCCATTGGGAATGCACAATCGCGCTTATATACCAAGTTCCGTCTTGCTGTTCCAGCACGAGTATGAGGCTTTCCCAATCCATTCCGCTATATTCGGGATCAAACCCGCTGAAGTGATAATCGAAGAAGGTGCTGCCTTGGAAAACATCCTGGATATTGACCAGCGTATTCCCTTGACCAAGCACTTTATTATGACCAATTGCTTCAGCTTCCGCAAAATTTTGATCATAAATGAACTTCTTGTAGTAATCACCAAAGCTTAAGGATATTGGCTCGCCTGAACCGTCAAAGCTTCCCCACTCATACACTTTTGGGTCCTCAAGAGTTGGAAGTTCACCAGCATGAAACGTCATTGCATTGTCCGTCTCGATATGAGCATAAGGGGAAAATAGCAGCCCTTTTTCTGGATGAATGTAGGATGTGAGTGCTTCTAAATCTTGCTGTTGTAATGCGGTCATGATTGCTTTGGCAGCCTCTTCAGCAGTAGCCGCATGAGGGGCTGAAGGGCTAGGTGCTGGTGAAGCAGAAGGCTCAACCGACGGTGAGGTCGATGGTGATGGATTCGGTACGGGAGACAATGAAGTGTCGTTCCCACCTAGTCCAAAACAGCCGCTAAGAAGCAGAAGCACGGTAAGTATACTCAATTGACGCAGCATGAGCTTCCCTCCATTTCAGTTCTATTATCCTCCTAAACGAAAAACAGACTCGAATGTTGCGGTTTCACTCTATTTTCCACTACTGCCCTGTGAGTTGTTAAGGGATTGGTGTTGGCCGATCCTTCATATAGGCGGTTGGGATCTTCCCGGTCTCGCGTTTGAAAATTCGCTGGAAGTAGGAGAGGTCGCGGTAACCTACAGATTCAGCAATTTCCCCTACGGTAAGTGTCGAATCAATCAGCAGATATATGGCTTTTTTTACCCTGGCCTTATGCACGTATTCACTAATCGTTTGTCCGGTTACCCGGCGAAACAATGTAGCCGCATAATTGGGGGACTTGTGAATATGCTCGCCAAGCTCTTCTTTTGTAATTTTCTGCGGGTAGTAATTCTTAATATAGTTCTTCATTCGTTCTACCTGCTGATGGGCGGCGGAAGTAGCAGGTCCTTCATCAAGCTCTCGATTCCAAAGCGCCAGACATTCATACAGAATAGCAAGGCCAAGTATATCCGCATACAGATGCTTCTCTGTCCATTCGTTATGCATCGTTTTAATCCGTTCAAGGATCAATTCATAAGCGCCAATCCGTGATTTCATATAATGACTACTTTGCAGAATGGGGAGTGGAGAATCGGTTACCGTAAATTCAATGACGTATTTTTCATGAAACACAGTTGGCACACATTTGCCATAATACGATTGGCTGGCAGGAATGAATAAGAAATCTCCTTTCTCCAAAATGACTTTTTCATGCTCAATCCAGTAAACCACTTTGCCATAGCTCACCAATATGAGTGTGCACGCGCCTTCCGGCCGATTGCCGTCATCGAACCATTCGCTTCCTCGATCTTGTCTCACTTGTGTCAGGCGCAGCATTGTTCCAAGTTCCTCCTCACTTTATCGTACTATGTTTCTATAAGAGTACTATAATTCATAGTCTGTTGGGAAGAAACGAGCTACAATATGGTTATCAATGTTCACCAGACTTGTACAACCAGGAGGAATAAGACATTATGCGCAAGACGAAAATTGTTTGTACCATGGGACCAGCATGTGAATCGAAAGAAGTATTAATCGACATGATTAATGCAGGGATGAATGTTGCACGTTTGAATATGGCTCACGGTGAGCTCGAAGATCATGCGGGACGTATTGCAAAAATTCGGGAAGCTGCAGCTGCTACTAACAGTGTTGTCGCTATCCTGCTTGATATTAAAGGTCCAGAGGTTCGGATCGGCAAACTGGAGGAAGCTTCGTACCTGCTGAAGGTTGGCGAGAAGCTCACTCTGACGACGGAAGAAATTATCGGTAATGGCGAGCGTATTCATGTGAATTATGCGGAACTGCCTCAAGTTGTAAACCCTGGCAACAAAATTTTGCTGGATGACGGCTTGATCGAAATGGAAGTTGCAGTGGTTAACGGGACAGAGATCGAGTGTACGATTCTGAACGGCGGCGTTATTAAAGCGAGAAAAGGCGTTAACCTGCCGGGTATCCGCACGACACTGCCAGGAGTAACTGAGCGTGACATCCGTCATATCCTCTTTGGTATTGAGCAGAAAATTGATATTATCGCTCCTTCCTTCGTAAGAAGAGCGGAAGATATTTTGCAGATCCGCGAATTGCTTCGTGAGAGTGGCGCAGGTCATATTCAAATTATTTCGAAGATCGAGAATGAAGAAGGCGTTAATAATCTGGATTCCATTATTGAAGCATCTGACGGCATTATGGTTGCCCGCGGCGACCTTGGTGTAGAGGTTCCGGCTTGGGATGTACCGATGATTCAACGCGAGATGATTACAAAATGTAATGCTGCTGGCAAAGTTGTTGTCGTTGCAACGCAAATGCTGGATTCGATGCAAATTAACCCTCGTCCATCCCGTGCGGAAGTTAGTGACGTGGCGAACGCTGTTCTTCAAGGAACCGATGCTATTATGTTGTCTGGTGAAACAGCTGCCGGCAAATATCCCGTACAATCGGTTAGCATGATGGCTTCGATTGCGGTGAAGGCAGAATCCATGCTTGATTATTTTGAAGGCTTCCAACAACGTAGAAACGCACAGCCAACGACAATTACGGAAGTGATCAGCCAAGCGGTAGTAAGCTCCTCCCTTGAGCTTGATGCGAAAGCTATTGTAACGCCAACAGAGAGTGGCTTTACAGCTCGTATGGTATCGAAATACCGTCCGAAATCGCCAATCATTGCTGTTGCTTCTGATGAAAAAGTACTACCTCGCCTCGCAATCATGTGGGGAGTTATTCCGGTTAAAGGCGGCAGACCTAACTCGACAGACGATATTTTTGAATCAGCTTTAACGAATGGCGGAAGCACAGGCCTCTTGGAAAAAGGCGACTATGTTGTCATTACAGCAGGTACTCCAACAGGTAAAGCCGGCGCAACCAATCTTGTGAAAATCGCACAATACGGCCTATAATAGTTATATATAACGGCGAAGCACGCCCATCTAAAACATCTCGTGATGTTTTAGGTGGGCGTTTTTATTTTCTAATTAAGGGAGAGAGGTTATGAACTCATTTGAAACTGCGCACAGTGATTGGTTGGAGGGGCATAAGGCGAGAAGAAGCGGTGAGCGAAAAGGAAGGCTTGAAAGGGGACATCAACATGCGGAGAAGCTCTTTCTCCAGCAGGTGTGGTGGCCGCTGATAGGCTCATTAGAACAATTACACCCTGAATATGAAATCCTTGATTGGAGGGGGAAATCGTATTTTGCTGATCTAGCGTGGTTACCAGGGCATGTGAAATTTGTGTTTGAGATTAAGGGATATGGACCCATGTTACAGATATGGACCGAAGGCGTTATTCGGATGAATTGAATAGAGAAACATTTATACAGGGTATTGGATTTCGTGTTGTTTCGTTTGCTTATGATGATGTAGCATATCGTCCCGAGTTGTGTATGACATTGTTGAGACTTTTGCTAAGTCGATACCAGACGAAAAAGGAAATGCCAAGTCGAATCAGGCGAGAAATTGTGCTGTTGGCTTGTGAGAGTGGAGGACGAATTAGTCCTGCTCAAGTCGAACAGTATTTGGAGCTTAATCACCGAACGGCTGTCCGGCATTTGCAGGCATTATGTGAACGAGGATGGCTCCAGCCATTATTATGTGATAATGGGAAATCAACTAAAGTAATGAGATACGGCTTGCTGCAGGAAGGGCTAAATGAAATTGAACGGTGGTAGGTAATAAACTGCTAATGTGCAGTATCTTTTGCTTGTGATGGAGGTTCTTTCCTAATTAGATGCAAAAATGCAGGATATTTTAGTTGAGTAGGAGACTGTAAGCCAATTGTTAGGCATTATCCTGTATTTTTGCTTTATAATGCCTTTTTCCTCTCAATGTAAGTAAATTTACATGCAGATTTGCATTTTGATGCTGTGAATCTGCTGTCTACAAGGTACATAAAAGCCCCTTCCGATTATGGAAGGGGCTTGTTGTATGTCCACTATGTGTGACTTACTGAACTATTTGTGGAGATGCCTGCATCGACGACTACTTTACTTTCTTCTACAGTGGCTGAAGCCTCTGAGGCTGCAGTATGCTCCTGGATGTTTTCTTCGGCAGCACTTGCTGCTGCGGCTTCTGCTGCTTTAGCGGCCTTTTTCTTGCGGCGCTTCTTCCGGAAGAATAGGAACAAGGCGATCAGCGGAACCGCGATGGCGAATAAATATAGGGATACGTTATGGACCATGTTTTCAGCGGCCTGACCGTAAAAGTAAATGAGTGCACCAACTAAATAAAATTTAGCCGCTCTGCCTACCGCTGCGTACATAAGAAGGCGCCATAGAGGGAAATTCAGAGCACCAGATAAGATCGTGAATACTTTAAACGGAATTGGTGTAAATGAACCGATCAATACGGCTGTATCTCCGTTTTTCTTGAACATGGTTGTAGCAGCTTCGATCCATTCTTTTTTAAGTATTTTGTATAGGATGGAATTGCCCAAAAGTTTGCCGATTAAATAGCCGATAGGGGTGCCTATCAAACAACCGATATATCCTACGGTAGCCAGTAGAAACGCATCTGACGGATTTACTAGACTTAGTGGAACCTGGAGGAATAAAGCCGGTATTGGAAAGATGATTGCATCAATCATGGAATGAACAAACAAACCCCAGGGGCCAAATTTCATCAGGAAGTCAACAATATCTTGGAGCATGAAAATGGCACACACCTCTCTACGCATGGAAAGCCGTAGTTAATTATACGATAGTTTAGGACTTAGGTTTCACTTTTTTTATGGTCACGAAAGAAATTTAAGTAAATGTACTTTTTGTACCTAAATGATGCTTTGCTCCTTCGTACACGATACTTATGTTCTATTTATGTTAAACCAATGTTAGTTTATCTAACAAACAAATATGCTATATTTCATTAATAGTGGAAGGAAAATGAAGCTAAACTCAGATAAAAGCTGATGTTAACGCTTTACCGGGTTATTTCGATATTTGTTAATATATGTGACATGAAATAGACTTAAATTGTTGAAAAAAGATAGATAGAATAGGGAGGAAAATAAAAAATGACGAACATTGTCAAGAGTGCGTTAGGTAAGAGGTTTGTTGCACTACTTCTTTTGCTGTCGATGATTACAGGAACGGTTGTTGTTTCGAGAAATTTGGCAAATGCTGCCGAACCTGTGCCGCTTCCTACATTTAACATTCCACCGGTTTCTGCTGAGTTTGAAGCATCCGAGAAGCCTAATGTACTCGTTGTCGCGACAGGGGGAACGATTGCAGGTGCTGCAAGAGACGGCGATAAAACCAATTTCCAGAACTACGCAGCTGGCACGTATACCATGGCTGATATGGTCGCTCAATTGCCATTACATAAAACAGCAGACGTATCTACTTTCCAATTTGGCAATAAAGGCTCAGGCAGCTATTCGATAAAGGACTTATACGATCTCTCTTTGGCAGTAGATACGGCTCTTGCAACCTATGACAGTGTAGTGGTTACGACGGGGACGGATACGATGGAGGAGATTGCTTATTTCCTTGATCTAACCGTACGCAGCGAAAAACCTGTTGTCGTAACGGGGGCGATGAGGCCTTGGGATGTTATCGGTACGGATGCTCCGGCTAACCTGTATCAAGCGATTAAAGTGGCAAGCAGCAACAAAACCAAATGGTTTGGAACCGTTCTGATGCTGAATGATGTCATTTATGCAGCGCGTGAAGTGACCAAAACAAATGCTCATCGTTTGGATACGTTTGATGCACCGATGTTTGGCGCGCTCGGGTATGTGGATGACCCGGCTGTCCGTATTTACCGTGCTCCTGCAAGGGCGATTAAAGCGGGTACAGAAGCATGGGCAACACCGTTTGATCTGAAGACGATCGCGAAGGACAGTCTTCCAATTGTCGAAATTGCTTACAGCTACCAAGAAGCAGGTGGCGGTGCTATCCGCGGATTTGTAGAAGATGGTGCGAAAGGTATCATTACGGCAGGCACGGGAGCTGGAGGTATCTCTTCGAAAATGAGCCAAGCTCGCTCAGCAGCCATTCAACAAGGCGTAGTCTTCGTGACTACAACCCGTACAGGCTCCGGAACGATGTATGACAGTGGTACAAGCAGCACTATTGGTGGAGATAACCTAAACGCTGCACATGCGCGTATGCTGCTTCTTCTTTCATTGGCCTTTACAAGTGATTTGCCTACAATCCATTCCTGGTTCCAATCGTTTGGTACAGGTGATGTTGAAATTTCTGTCGACGAAAATACAGTTTTGACAACTTCAATCGAAGAAGAATCTGTCGTGGAAGAGCCGGTCGTTGAGGTTGAAGTACCGACTCCTTCTGTGGAGCCTACTGTTGAACCTTCTGCGGAACCAACACCAGAGCCGGAAAGCTCAGCACCGGTTGAAACAACTCCAGTAGAAGAGCCTGTTGGGGTTAAGTAAACAGGAATAGTATACGAAGGGAGGGTATCCGGTTATGACGGTCATAAGTAACTATCGCACATTGCGCAGATTTCTTGCGCCATTATTGATGCTAGCGCTTCTCTCGGGATTCATGGGTTATGCGCGAGCTGCTGAAGAGGTTCCTCCGCAGCTGCCGATATTTGATATACCTGCGTTGTCGGCGAAATCCATAGCTTCTCCACTGCCGAATATTATGGTTGTGGCTACTGGCGGTACGATAGCTGGAGCAGCATCGGGCGGCGATAAAACAAACTTTCAGAACTACGCGGCCGGCACGTATAAAATGGCAGATATGGTCGCTCAGCTTCCTACGCATAAGAGTGCTGATGTATCGACCTTTCAATTCGGTAACAAAGGCTCTGGCAGCTACTCGATGAAAGATCTTTATGATCTGTCATTGGCTGTCGACCAAGCACTTGATGTTTATGACGGCGTTGTAGTGACGACGGGCACAGATACAATGGAGGAAATCGCTTATTTCCTTGATCTGACTGTTCGCAGTGAGAAGCCGGTTGTTGTAACTGGTGCGATGAGACCATGGGATGTCATTGGTACAGATGGACCAGCGAATCTTTATCAATCGATTAAAGTAGCGGCGAGTAATAAGACAAAATGGTTCGGCACAGTTCTTATGCTCAACGATGTCATCCAGGCAGCACGTGAAGTGACCAAATCGAACGCGCATCGCCTGGATACGTTTGATACTCCAATGTTTGGTGCGCTTGGGTATGTGGATGACCCGGCTGTCCGAATCTACCGATTGAATGCCAGAGCGCTTAAGGCAGGCACACCGGAATGGGCTACGCCGTTTGATCTGCGCACGATATCGAAGGACAAGCTTCCAACAGTCGAGATTGCGTACAGTTATCAGGAAGCGGGCGGCGGCGCCATTCGTGCTCTGGTAGAAGATGGTGCTAAAGGAATCGTAACCGCCGGCACGGGAGCAGGAGGTATATCTGCAAAGATGAGCCAAGCGCGAAGTGCAGCCATTCAGAAAGGTGTTGTCTTCGTCACGACAACAAGGACGGGATCGGGAACGATGAGTGGTGGAAGCAACGGCGTCATAGCAGGGGATAACCTTAATCCTCAACATGCCCGTGTTATGCTGCTCTTGTCATTGGCATTCTCGAATGATTTTAATACAATCAAAGATTGGTTCGAAACCGTTGGAGCTCAAGATATCGTGATGGATGACCCAGCTCCTCCTGTATGGCCGGCAAATGCCGTGCTCTCCTCAGATGAGCAAACCAAGGACAGTATTAAGCTAAGCTGGCCGCAAGCAACAGATTCTACTCGAGTGGCAGGGTATGCGATTTACCAAGGCTCGGAAGAGACACCGATTACCAAAGTTGCATCCTCAGTCACAAGCTATACGGCTAAGGGGCTTTATGCGAATACATCGTATACCTATATGGTCAAAGCCTTTGATGATAAGGGCAATGAGAGTGCTGGTCTAACCGGCATATTTAAGACAAGCTCATCCGGTTCGGGATCAAGTGGAGGTTCTGGCTCTTCGAATAGCAATGAACTTACCGTTCCGGCTGGAGGCTCTGGGCAGCTGAGTGTCTATGACAACAGTATCACTCTCCAGGTACCAAGCGGGGCAACAAGTGAGCAGCTGCTTATTACCATCCAGAAGTTAGCGCAGACAGGCGGCTTAATACAGGCAGATGATGTCCTTCTGTCGTCGATCTTTGAAGTCGTGAAGAATAAGGCTGGTAACTTCCTTGTTCCAGTTACACTGACCTTCAAGTTTGATGTATCGCTTGTGAAGGAAGGGAAGAAGCCGTCGGTATTCTATTATGATGAATCCAAGAAACAATGGGTGGAGATGGGCGGCACGGTAAGCGGAAGCCAGATCTCCGTAACTACGGATCATTTCACGAAATTTGCAGTATTTGCAGTAGATGATGATAAGCCTCCTGTTCCATTCTCCGATACCTCAGGACATTGGGCGGCAGCATCCATTGACAAAGCGGTATCAGCCGGCATTGTTAACGGTTATAGCGATGGCACCTTTAAACCTGAGCTCACTGTTACACGTGAGGAGTTTATCGTCATGCTGATGAGGGCATTGAAATTAGAAGGGGCAGGGGCAGACCTTGCTTTTACAGACTCATCTGCTATTGGTTCATGGTCGAAAACTGCGGTGTCACAGGCAGTTCAGGCGGGCATTATTAGTGGTTATCCTGATGGAACCTTCAAACCGGGCAGCCGGATCAGCCGCGCTGAAATGGTCGTCATGATCGCTAAGGCTATGAAGCTTACTTTAACGGCGAATGCCGAAACAAGCTTCTCTGATAACGAAGAGATTCCAGTGTGGGCAAGAGGTGCAGTGAAAGCAGTAGCGGACAAAGGCCTTATCCAAGGCCGATTGAACAATCGCTTCGTTCCAGAAGGGACGGCAACAAGAGCTGAAGCAGTAACCGTTATTATCAAGCTACTGGATTCCAAGTAATATAGAAGAGCCGCTTTGCAGGTGTAATCACCTAGCAGAGCGGCTTTTTCAATGTGTTATTTTTCATACAAGCCCCAGCTTGTCAAACTAGTCCGCATAATTGTCCAAGTTCCCTCATAGACATGTTACCAGTCGGAAAAACAATGTGAAGAGGGGATGATTGTAATGCGTCGCATGACATGGGCAGCGGCAATCTTGTTAGTGTTTTCACTCGTACTTAGCGCCTGCGGAAAGAAGGACGCCGAGTCCGTGGTCAAGGAACTCGACAAAGTGGTAAGCAACATGGAGAGCTATCAAGGTACGGGAACGATGAAGCTTCATACCGGGCAGCAGGAGCTGACGTATGACGTAGAAGTTTCTTACCAAAAACCACACTTTTACCGCATTAAATTGACAAATGCAGAGAAGGATATTACACAAATTGTCCTTCGTAATGATGACGGTGTATTCGTCCTTACACCACGTCTGAACAAAGTGTTCCGATTCCAAAGTGATTGGCCGCAAAATCAAGGACAAGTGTATCTCTATCAAACGCTGATTCAAAGCATCCTGCTCGACAACTCGCGTCAATTTGCGGTTGATGATAAATCGTATGTCTTTGATGTAATGGCTAACTATAATAATGGCACGCTCGCCAGACAAAAAATCTGGTTGAACAAATCCGATTATAAGCCTGTTCATGTTGAAGTAAGCGATGCTAACGCAGCTGTTATGGTACAGGTAGACTTCTCGAATTTCGAATTTGGACCAAGCTTTGACAAAACAACTTTCGAGACAGAAGCAAATATGAAGTCCTCACCTTCAAGCACAGGTACTAGTGATCAAGCAACCATTGCCGATCCGGATCAATCGGAAGATATGAACGGCAGCACAAATACAAATGCCGAGGAAAACCAAGATGCCGTAACTCCAGACAAATCGACGGATGTGAAGGATGACAGCCAAGCAGACAGCAAGACAGATGACAAAGCAACAGGTGAAGACGGCAAAAATGCAGCAACAGAAGATGAAGAAGATGCCGATGACACAGCAGCACAGCCACAGGATGAATCGGCAAGCGAACTTCAAGTGATGGTGCCAACTGATCTTCCACAAGGCGTAACCTTAAAAGATAGCATGGACATTGTATTTGGCGGATTGCCTGGCGTTGTATCCCGCTATACTGGCACATATGACTTCTCTATTCTCCAAACTCAGCCGAAAGATATGGCAGCTACGTACGGAGTAGAAGGTAAATTCCTCGATCTGGGCTTTACAATCGGTGAATTGACTGGCGGAGATGATCAGAAGACTCTGACTTGGATCGTAGACGGCAATGAGCTACGCCTCTCTAGCGCAACGCTTCCAGAGACTGAGATGATCAGGATTGCACAATCTGTTCAAGTGGATCCAACTAAATAAAACAGATAAGAAATTATGAAAAAGATGGTTTTTCCCAAGACGTGCTATCCGATTCCGGACGCCATTTCATTGACAGCCCAAGCGACAGCGTTTAACATTATTTCTATTGATGTTTAAATGGCTCGGGTTTGTTGCGACTGCTAGGGCGAGGAGAAGGTGAACGACTTGGGATTGTATTATCGCCCGACACGGGTAGAAATTTCACTTGATGCGCTGAACCGCAATCTGCAAGCATTCCGCAGCGCTATGCCGCAAGGGCGCCTATTAATGGCTTCGGTCAAGGCAAACGCCTATGGGCATGGCGCAGTGGAAATCGCTCGTGAGGCTGAACGGTTTGGCGTTGATTATTTAGGCGTAGCCTTTTTGGATGAAGCGCTGCAGCTTCGTCAAGCAGGGATTCGGACGCCGATCCTTGTACTCGGTTTTGTACCGGCTGAAGCGCTTGCGCTTGCCCGCGATCTAGAGATTGCAATCGCCTTATTCCGAGATGATATATTAGAAGCGGCAGCTGCACTTCCTGTACACGAGGAAGGGAAGAAGCTCAACGTTCATATTAAGATTGATTCTGGTATGGGCCGGCTTGGCATCATCGGTAAGGAAGAAGCAATTGCATTTATCGACAGAGCCCTTTCCGTACCGCAGCTTGAGATTGAGGGGTTATTTACTCACTATGCCAGAGCCGATGAGGCGGACAAAAGCTATACCAAGCAGCAATATGAGCGTTTTCAAGCGGTTGCTGAACATATTCGAAGCCATAAGCTGCCTATCCGTATTATTCATGCGGCTAACAGCGCAGCGGGAATGGATACGCCGGAATACGGCGGAGACATGGTCAGGCTTGGTATCAGCATGTATGGCATATACCCTTCAGATGAAGTGAATCAGCAGACGATCACGCTTGATCCGGTGCTTTCGCTTAAGACAGAAGTGGTTATGGTCAAGGATGCACCGCCAGGCTGGGGCATTAGCTACGGCTCTCGTTATGTGACGAAGGATGTAGAACGAATCGGCACGCTGCCGATTGGTTATGCAGACGGCTTCAGCCGATTGATGAACGGCAAGGCACATGTGCTTGTGCGAGGCGTGAAGGTGCCTGTACTTGGAACAATCTGCATGGATCAGTGCATGATTGCCTTGGATGGCGCTGCAACTGCTACTGCTGTTGAGCCTGGTGAAGAGGTTGTTCTTCTGGGGCGTCAAGGCGATGAAGTGATTACAGCGGAGGAGCTGGCTTCCCAACTAGGAACGATTCCTTATGAAGTGACCTGTATGGTTGCAGCCCGTGTGCCCCGCGTCTATGTGAGAGACGGGAAGGTCGAAGCGGTATCGAATCCGCTCGTATTGGGGTAGGAATTAATTACTAATTGCAACTATTCGCGGAAATAGAGGATTTTTGTTGTCGATAGCGAATATGTTAAAGCAATTTGTATATGCTCCGGGATACAGTTCATCATACAGCATAATTGATATACGCAGAACATAGATATGATGAAGTATAGTGGCAGCGTATTTAAGTAATAATGAATATTAATGGTTTTGGAAAAGTTTTGGGGGTGCTAGTTCGGTGGCCAATATGCAGAACACCAAGAGGATCATGATCAGCTTGCCGGATCAATTGTTGGAGGAGGTCGACGGTATCGTCGCGAAGGAAAATTCCAACCGAAGCGAGTTTATTCGGCAGGCCATGAAGCTGTATCTTGTGGAACGGAAAAAACGGCAGATCCGCGAGTCCATGCAGCGTGGGTATCTGGAAATGGCGAAGATCAACTTGAACATGGCCTCCGAAGCTTTTCAAGCGGAGGAAGAAGCCGATCATACGTTAGGCCGTCTCGTAAGCGGGGTGTAGAGGTTGATCGTAAAACGCGGAGATGTGTTTTTTGCGGATTTGTCACCGGTCGTCGGATCAGAACAGGGCGGAGTAAGGCCAGTACTTGTCATTCAGAATGACATTGGCAACCGCTTCAGTCCGACGGTCATAGTCGCGGCCATTACGGCGCAAATCCAGAAAGCCAAATTGCCTACGCACGTTGAAATGGAAGCGGCGGCGCACGGCTTCGACAGAGACTCCGTCGTGCTGCTTGAGCAGATTCGGACGATTGACAAGCAGCGTTTAACCGACAAGATCACCCACCTGGACGATGAAACGATGCGAAAAGTGGACGACGCTTTGCTCATTAGCGTTGGTTTAATTGATTTTTAATCGCGAGTTAAAAAATAAGGACAGCCTATGCTGTCCTTATTTTTTATGAAGAAATAGTCGAATAACAACGAAATACTGCACAATTGTTCGAAAAAACCTATAGACAACTATTTAATAAATTGCTATTATATGGTCAATTAGTTGTTAAATACATATACGTGCACGGCTTAGCGAAGAACGCAAGCGGAACGGCCCTATTAGGGGGCTTCTGCCTGCGTTCTTTTTTTTTCGCCTGGTGGACGAGAGAAGGGAGAGAAGATGAACAGAAGGAGAAATGCAGGTATTGGCTTGCTCGCCGCCTTGCTGTCAGGTTTGCTGGTGTATGGATTGTTTCAACTGCAGAAGCTGCAGGTTACCCGGCAAGAAACAGTAGAAGTTGTGATTACGAAGCAGTTTGTCGAAGCAGGCAAGCGGCTGACGGAAGAGGATGTCGCATATAAGCGTATCCCCCGTGAAGGTTATGAGAAGGAAATGCTTGTTGATTTGAAGCAGGCGGTAGGGATGGATACGGTTATCCCGCTTGGGAGCAATGAGCCCATTCTAGGTTGGAAAATTGACCGCTATCATCTGCTGCCGGCAGACTCGGAGGCGACTTTTCAAATTCCGCGAGACTATATACGTTCCATTTCCAATGGCATCCGGGCAGGAGATAAAGTTACCCTGTATCTCTCGGGCGAGAATGAGCCCTCAAGGAGAATCTTTGATTCTCTTGTAACCGTAGCCTCGGTCAAATCCTCCAGTAACGTTGAGATCGACAATATGAAGGATCCTAATTTGCTGTCCTTAGCGGAAGGCGATAAAGAACGAATGTATGCGTCAAGACGCGATGCGAATGGCATGATTGAATATATTAATTTGAATTTGACAGAGCAGCAGTGGCTGCAGATCGACAGCTATTGTAAGGACGGCCTTCACAAACTGGTTATCGCTTACAGTCCGGAATCATTGCAGCTTGAAGAGGAGGATCGTTAGTGAACGCAACATCGGCACCGCTCATCACATTTGTAGGGACAACGCCGAATATAGGCACAACCGCTGCAGCATTTGCCGCTGCCTTCCGAATCGCGGAAGCAAGCGGGAGGCAGGTTGGCTACTTATGTATGCATTTGAAAAGCGCGAAGCTTCATCGATACTTAGGTATCACTGAGCCAGCTATTACGCTGGACAAGCTGCGGCCGGAGCTGCAATCCGGCTCCTTAACACCAGAGAAGCTGATACGCGCGGTACAACCGGTAAGAGGGATGCCGAATTTGCATGTATTATTCGGTAATCTGATGAGGGATCAAGCGGAATTTTATTCGCCTGAGGAGATGGAGCATTTGCTCCGGGTTGCGGAGCAGACCTTCTCTATCGTCATTATCGATGTTGGAGCGTATTGGGATAATGCCGCTACCATATGCGCTATAAGGGAAGCGGGTACACGGATCGTGGTAACGACCGATGCCTTGTCTCATTTTCAAGAGGATGGTAAGCGTTGGATTTCGCAAATTTCACCGTTATTCGGAATAGCAACAGAGCAGTACGACACGGTTGTTATATACTCGCCATGGAGCACAGGAGGCTATCGCATGAAAGAGATTTGCAAAGAAATGGGCACATCAAAACTCGGAGAATTAAAGTTTGGTCATAATTTTTACGCACAGCTCGACAGCGGGCATTATGGACAATGGCTGAAGGAGGATCCGGCTGGCAAGCTTGCTATGCAGGAGAGTGTAGAACAGCTGATGGACCGGCATCATATACGCAGAATTACGCCAACAATAGCCGTTCAGCCTTGGTATCGTAAGCTGCTCACCCATCGAAATGGGGTAGGGTCTTGAGTACAAGCGGAAGCAAATTTTCTCCTTCCGATTATTCCGCCCGGCTGCGGCTGGACCAATCTTCTTCTGATCCGCTGGAACGAGGAGATATGGCAAGCCGCGGAGCTGACTTTGGACGGCTGGCCGACGAGATTAGATCCTATCTAGCGGCTCCAAGGGGGTTAACAGAAGAGGAGCGGCGGCAGTACAACGAGACCTTGAACCGGGCGGTGCTCGGTTTTGCATCAGAGCGGGAGCAGGTTTTAGCGATTATAGCCGACAGGTTAATTCGTCTCCGTATTCATCAGCTAGATGGTTACAAGCATCCGTATGCAACTCTTGCTGAAGCTTTGTTTGCGGAAGTTATCGGTTTAAATGTTCTGGAGCTTGTTCTTGCAAACAAGGATGGATTGGAAGAAATCCAGGTTGTAGGCTCCCAAATCTATGAGGTGCGTGACGGTCAAACCATTGGTTCTGCTTATCGCTTCGATCATGAACGGGATGTAGAACGGATTCAGCAAAACCTTGTGCTTTACAATAATGACCGTATTAATCCGCGGAAACGGTGGGCGGAAGTGATGCTGCGAGATGGTTCGCGTGTGACGATGACGGGCTTTGGATTCACATCTAAGCCAACGCTCACGATTCGATTTTTTACCGTCCGAAGCTTTAGTCTTCAGACGTTATGCACGGAGCCTTACCATACGATGAGCCTGCCGATGAAGGACATGCTTATGGATGTGTTAGATGCTCGCTTTAATCTCGTAATTATCGGCCCGACGAACTCAGGCAAGACGCATCTCATGAAGGCGCTTATTGCCGAGCTGCCGGATGAGGAACGGATCATTACAATAGAAGGACGTTTCGAGATGATGCTGGGACGGGATTTTCCAAATAAAAATACGGTCGAATATGAGGCAGATGAGGATGATCTGCAGCATAGGGCGGAACAAGCCTTTAAGCTGGCGCTTCGCCAGTCCCCTCAGCGTATCGTACACGCGGAGATTCGTGATATGGATGCGAATATATACGTGCGGGCATGCACAAGGGGGCATTCCGGCAGTATGACAACGGTACATGCCAATACGCTTGAGGATGTTCCTGAGGCGATCACAGATATGTGCATGTTAGACGGCCGCGGCATGAATCCAGAACGGTTGACGAAGAGAATCACCGAGTACGTCACGCAAATTGGTATTGAGATGCGTTATCTTGGCGGCAGAAGGGTGATTGCCCGGATCGGTGAACTGGGCTGGTCGAGCAATGAAGTTATTGTCAGGGATTGGGCGCGATTTGATGAGGGGAGCGGGCAGTGGATTTATCCGCAGCAGCCTTCTTTGAAAGCGATGGCACGTCTGAAGAGAGGGGCTGGCGTTATTGATTAAGCTCTCAATCGCCGCAGCCGGATTATTATTATTCAGCTTGTTATTTATTGCAGTATTCAACGCTTTGCTTGCATGGACAGATAATCAAGCCCGAAGGGACAGGCTTTCTTATCCCGTCAGGAATCGGCTAAGCTATCGGTTTACAGAGAGACTGAAGCGGTTCGAGAGAGTGTATCGTCATATATCAGAGCTGCTTGAAACGCTGCAGCTTAAGCTGAAGCCATCCGGACTGATCGTGGGTTCGATACTCCTTCTGCTTGCTGGGGTTACATTAGGCGGATTTTTCTTTCAGAGCATTAAAGGAACTTTGGTGTTTGGCGTTGTTGTTGGCTGTCTGCCATACACCATTTTGCGGGCGATACTCGTTCAAAGGCAAATGCAGCTGCAGATGGATTTTTTACCGGCCATCGAACTGTTCTATCAATGTTATCTTGTGACAGGCGGCAGACAGGTGAGAGGCGCGCTTCAGCGAACCGTGGAAGAACGGAGGCTGCTTGGACCGATGCAGTCCGTGTTTGAACAGCTGTACCGCAACTTATCGGTGCGTGGTGATGATGATGCGAGTCTGCGAATTTTTGCTGGTGCACTAGGTCATGTCTGGGGAGATTATTTCATTAATATTATGCGGGTGGCCTTATCTGAAGGCTCGCCAATAGCGGAGAGCTTGAAGGAATTACTGATTGATATGCGCAAGGCAAGGCGGGCGAATGAACAGGAACGCAACAAATTGCTTGAAATTCGAATTGCCAATTTTACGCCTATCCTTTTTCTAGCCTTTTATATCGGTATTAATGTCCGTTACAACAGAGAGAATTCCTATTACTACTACCTGATCGATCCGCAAGGCAGAGATATGCTGCTGAATGCTGTTGTTCTTATTTTTGCCTCCTTTTTAATGGGGCTTTGGCTGTCGCGCAAAAAGATGTAGAGCTAACGCTTACGAAGCAAGAATTGCTCCGCAATTCTTTTGAGCTAATGCTTTCGAAGCAAGAATTGCTTCACAATTCTTTTAGGAGGGCAGAAATGGATTTGGAAATAGCGATACATCTTCTTATCTTGGCGGGAGAATTTATATTTGGTTTTATTGGTGCTTATATGATCCTTCGGTCATTGCCGAGAAGACGGCCAAGATGGTTCCATCTCGAATCGCTGGATTGGAGAACGAACGAGATGCCGGATAAGTGGCTTAAGCGGCTTCGTTTATCTCGGGAACAAGAATCGTATATCAAACGTGCATCCCTGCTTGCAGGCTGTGGGATTACGGCAGATGCTGCTTGGTATACAGCGGTTAGAAGGGGGCTGTTGATTCTCCTGCCTGCATTCGCGGCAGTATACGCAGCGCTTCGCATTCAGCAGGGAGCATGGCTTTTCTATACGTTTCTCTTGGTGGTATTTATTCTCCTCTACTGGGATTTGCCCTGGCTGCGCTCTATAAGACGGGTTCGTGCTCAGCGGATCACGAAGGAAATTTATCTCATCAGCAATCAACTGCTTTATCTATCGGAATCGACTCTCCATATTCATTCGAAGCTGACGCGCTGCGTCCCTTTCACCCGGACTTTGCGTGGGGATCTGCAGCGATTACTCGCAGAATGGTACCACGATGCGGAACAGGCACTTCGACGGTTTAAGCATCGGATTGGAACGGATGATGGCATGAGCTTTGTGGAAACGATTGATTCCCTACGTCTGCATGAGAGCCCGGAATATTACAGACTTCTTCGCGAGCGGATTCAAGATTACAAAGAGAAGATTGAGCTTGCCAAAGAAAGCCGCAAAGAGTCTACCTCATACTTCTTATTTGTAATAGCAGGAATCCCGATCCTGTACACCTTTCAGATTTTTATTTATCCATGGGTGCAGGAGGGGCGTAAGTTATTCGAATCTTTGGGCTGATTCATAGCTTGGTTTTCAAAGAGAAAACTCTACAAGGGAGGTGAATAAAGATGCGCAATATTTTAATGACCGTCATGCTGCTTGTTGTCGTTATCGTTTTGTTTAACAACATTATTGCGGATAACACAACAGGAACAAGCAAGCAGATCCAAACACAAGGCAGCTCGGCTAATACGAAGATTGGTTCCATGTTAAGCTCTGGCTCAAATTAAGGAGGAGCAGCATTGAGAAGTTTACTTATATCGATGCTGCTTCTAGTGACCGTTATTCTGCTGTACACAGGTATTACCGGCGGCGATGACGGTACGAAGCGGCAAGTGGAGCGTTCCGGATCAGCTATCGGCGCCTATATCCGGCAGATGAGCCCATGAGAAATATATTAGTGTTTGTGCTCTTTGCTGCCATGGTGTGCTGGATGATGTTTTCTCCTATCTATAAACATGTACTAATCGCAAGACAGGCGGTGCTTCAGCAAGAGACCGATTATTTGCTGGAGGTTGGTGCAAGCGGGAGTTACGGCTATATTGATGCAGCGATGATGGAGCAGTCAAGAGAACGGCTGGAAGCATTTGGGGTGCAGCCTGAATTGGTCGATTTTGAGGTGACCGCCGATAACGGACTTATGGCGACAGATGCAGCCTCCCCACTGCCGCGCGGAACGGGGATCATGCTAAGTATGAGTTATCCTTACGAGGATTTGTTCCAGATCGATCGGTTAATCGGACTAACTCCACCGCCTCCCGGCAGTCGTATGAGGACGTTTGGGATGAAGATGAGCGAGTTCATGCCATAAGCATAAGCAAAGTCGAGGAGAGACCATGTATAAGCTGATGTTAATCGTATTAATGATGACCGTATGGGTATCCATACATTTTCTGCAGACAGATGAGGAAATGGCGATGAAGCTTCTTTATCAAGGGAAGCATGCCCTGAACCGCGCCGCTCATGCTGCTTCCCAGCAGCTTGACTCAGAAGCATTGGCGGAAGGGATTTTGCGAATAGATCCTGATGCAGCGGAAACGGCTGCGGCTTCTTATTTGCAGGCAAATCTGCAGTTAGATGCGGACGGGAATCCATTGCCAAACTCGCCTGTTCGGGAGCGGGTGAATGTGCTCGTATTTGAAATCATTAATAACGATCATACCTTTCCTTATACGTACCGGAATGAGCAATACGATTATGAAGCGACCCTGCAAAAGCCTGGAGTTGTCCTTATCATACATGTCGTTTATCCGCGGGCATTTACAATGCTGGGACCAATTGAATGGGATATTAAAGGCGTATCGGAGCTGACGGTAAGGTAGCGAAAGCGTACGTATTATGAATAATCACAGAGAGCTGAAGCATCGCTGCTTTTTATCATTATTCATTTTAGGAGGAGGATACGGAACGAATCCTTTCGTTCCCTGTTGACGATTGACCATAAAATTGATGTAATAAAGGGGGAATATGGAAGTTAGGAGTTGGGCTTCGAATGGATATAACAAAAGATATTTCTGAGGAAATAGTACGGGACCGCACGGACAAACTGCAGGAAGCGATGCGTGCTTCGGCGGTAGACGGGTTTCTTCTCACGCAAAATATAGATCTTTATTATTACACCGGCTCTATGCAAAGCGGATATGCCTTTTTTCCGTCGCATGGGGAACCGGTCTTCTTTGTGAAAAGAAGCGTTGAGCGTGCAAAGCTCGAAAGTGGCATTATGGTAAAGGAGCTGGGTGCATTCCGCATATTTGGCGAGACGCTGGCTAAGGCATTCCCGCATATCTTCAGTGGAACAGGCGGTAAGGTAAAAATCGCTGCAGACCTCGATGTACTTCCCGCACAAACCTATCTCAAGCTATCTGAGCTGTTACAAGCCTCCGGACCATGCGCACTCGTTGACGGCTCGCCGATCATTCGACGGCAGCGAATGATCAAATCCCCCCTTGAGATCAGCAGGTTTGAAGCTGCTGCAATAACGGTAGACGAGGCACTTAACGAAGCGCTGAATTTCTTGAAGCCAGGTGTAACAGAGCTGGAATGGATGGCACGTGTGGAGTATGAGCTGCGTATAAGAGGACATATCGGATTGATGCGAATGCGCGGCTATAATCAAGAGATCGCGACAGGAATGTTTATTGCAGGTTCGGCTGCGGCTATCCCTACTTATTTCGATGGTCCCGCAGGAGGACTTGGTCTTGGAGCAGCTTCGCCGCAGAGTGTCAGCCGCAGGGCCATTGAGCGTAATGAACCGATCCTGATGGATATAGGATGTTGTATAGATGGCTATGTGATTGATCAGACTCGGACAGCAGTAATTGGAGAACTGCCTGAGAAGCTTGTTCATGCCTATGAGGTTTCGGAAGCTATTATTAGAGAGGCCGAGAGGGGAATGGTACCGGGTGCTATTTGCTCGGCGCTTTACGCGAAGTCGCTGGAACAGGCAGATGCAGAGGGGCTTTCCTCACATTTTATGGGCTTTGGCGCAGATCAGGCAAAATTTTTGGGTCATGGCATTGGACTTGAGATCGACGAATGGCCGGTGCTTGCGAAAGGCTTCGATATCCCGCTCGAAGCTGGGATGGTTATTGCTGTCGAGCCGAAATTCACTTTTCCTGGTGCTGGTGTTGTTGGCATTGAGAACAGTTATTTGATTACAGAAGGAAGCCCTCGAGCTTTAACGTTTACCAAAGAAGGATTAATCAAGTTGCCGTAAGCATTTGGTAGACTGGGGAGGCTTCGTAAAATGTATCGTGTACTATCCAAGAGACTGCATCGTGACTACATCACTGTATATCGTATAAGCTCATTCTTTACGCATCTAGTGCTTTATCTTCTTGTTATTACTTATATTACGTTTGCAGCATGGAAGCATTGGACATTTATACCGGGTTATATCGGGCTGGTTGTTGTCAGCTTGTCGGCCTTTTTATTTATTAGTCTGATCCCTCAAGTGAAATACCGTAGGTTCAAATATGAGCTGTTTGACGAGGAGCTAGAAATCCAGTCGGGGCTTATCATTATTCGTAATGTACTTGTCCCGATGGTACGTGTGCAGCATGTGGAGCTGGAGAGCGGGCCGCTTATGCGCCAATATGATCTTGCAAGTGTGGCTGTAGTAACAGCTGCAACGACACATCGAATTAGCGGGCTCAAACAAAGTGAAGCACAGCGGTTGAAGAGACAAATCGGTATGCTCGCGAAAGTAGATGATCCTGATGATTAAGCGGCATAAAGCTCGCAGGCTTCATCCGATTTATATTGTTTTTCCGCTGTTTAATACAGTGAAAGGCTTGCTGCCGCTGCTTATTATTACCCTGCTGCAGGGAGTCAACTGGTCTTCATTAAATGGCTACATCTATTTAGGTATTCTGGCTGGAGTGACGTTACTGCTTTTTGCTGGATTATGGGGATGGCGCAAGTTTTCCTTTACGCTGGAGGATGATCGAATCGTCATTCGCAAAGGAATCCTTTTTCGGGATGAGAAGACGATCTACTTTGGCAGAATCCACTCCGTTAACCTGGAGCAGCCGCTGCTGCAAAGGCTGCTTGGCGTTACACAGGTTAAGATCGAAACACCGGGCGGGAATAAGAAGGCCGAAGGTATTCTTGCTGCATTATCCGAGCAGGATGCAAAGCAATTGCATAGGCTGCTTACGTCAACTGACGTGCAAACGGAAGCTGCCGAGCAGTCTGGCGACATAATGCATTCACCCATTCAAGATTTGAGTACAACAACGCATGTCAAATTAAGCTCGGGCCAGCTGCTATTAGCTGCTGCGACATCCCTTAACTTTGGCCTCGTAGCTGCATTTATCGCAGGTATGATCTCGTTGGCGGATGACTTTATTAATGAATTGGCTCCAAATTTATATTCAACGATCTACAACAAATCAACAAGTCTTAATCCCGATTATATGTTTATTGCAATTATGGCTGTTTCTGCGCTTGCACTAGCATGGCTGCTTTCGCTTGTTCTCTACCTTATCAAGTTTGCAGGTTTTACCGCAGAAAAGCGGGATGAGCAAATTGCGATCTCTTATGGCATTCTGGAGAAGAAGATCCACCACTTTGATGCTAAAAAAGTGCAGGCTGTTATTGTGCAGGAAGGTCTTATTCACCAATGGATAGGTTACGCACAGATCCAATTGCAAGTGGTCTCCTCAGATAAAATGGAGCGGCTGATGCTGCACCCTTTTCTGCCTAAAACGGCCTTGCAAGAGACAGTTGCTCATTTTGTATCTCAGTTTACAGTGAACGAGGTAACAGAGACAGCCCCGCGGAGAGCTTATTTTGATTATTTGTGGAAGGCACTTCTCATTACTTTCTTTGTTTGTGCCGTTCTCATTGGCCTTTTCCATGATAGGGGCCTGTGGTCGCTCATTTTAATTCCTGTTACTGCACTTTGGTGCTGGAGCTGTTTATCGGCTGCTGGTATGAGGCTGGAACATGGCCAGTTAACTCTCCGGAAGCGGAATTTAGCAAGGATTACTTACTACATGCGCAGACCACAAATTGTTTCGATGAACATCAGTAGGACGAGAGGGCAGCAACGCAGGCAGCTCTTGTCTGTCTCAGCCCATGTGCTTGGCAGCTTGCAGGGGTATCGTGTATTTTGCTTGGAGCGGGCAGACGTGGAGCGAATTTGGCGCTGGTATAGCAGAGATAAGAAAGATAATTAAATAAAGAAGGTTATGGAAAATCGCTAAGGTGGCTATCTTCCATGATTGGACACCGCTATTATTTTTTAGTAGGATAATAGTGATAGACAGCGGCTGATAGACAGGAGTGAAGACGATGCTGAAATTAGGGGAAAGAGTTGTTATAATCGCCGACCAATTCGAACAAAATCTCCCTGTTGGGGAGTATGGTTATATAATTGCTTACGACCGTAATGCGGACAATGTATTTGACTATGTGGTAAGAGTACCTGCGGCTAATCGTAATTTCCTCGTTCCAGATGAGGATGTTGAGCTGGAGGAGGTTCTTATACAGGAAGAGGTTGACCGAATTGAACGGGAAGCTCTCATCGATTATGCGCTGGCAACCTTTAACGAAGAATTGTTTAAGCGGATTATGAAAGGCGAAGAAGAGCCTGAGGAACTGGAAACTACGGTCGGCGAAAGCCAAACGAGTGAAGACTTTATTCGCCAGGTTAATCTGAAGGCGTGGATATAACAGCAATCATAGAGCGGAGCTTATCCTTAACTTGGGAGAGGCTCCGTTTTCATTTTGCATGCTGTACCACTTTGTGAAATGACGATTTTAAGCTATAATAGGAGGAATGAGTACGAGGCTTACAAGGGAGGACGAAGCATCCATGAGCATTACGATAAAAGACGTTGAGCATGTTGCCAATTTGGCTCGGCTTGAACTGACAAACGAAGAGAAAGAACAATTTACGGGACAGCTGAACGCGATCCTGAAATATGCGGAGAAGCTGGACAGCCTGAACACGGACAATGTCGAGCCGACAAGTCATGTTTTGCCGATTACGAATGTAATGCGGGAAGATGTGACTCGTGAGTCGCTGCCGATCGAGAAAGTGCTGCTTAATGCACCGGATGAAGAAGACGGTCAAATAAAAGTACCGGCTGTATTAGAATAGAACTTGAGGTATTCGAAGGGAGGAACTGCTGTTGGCACTGTTTGATTTACGCCTACAGGATGTACATAGCAAGCTGAATAATAAAGAACTGACGGTTTCGGATTTGGTGGATGCTTCTTATCGCCGTATTGCCGATACTGATCAAGCCGTAAAAGCGTTTCTTACATTAAATGAAGAGAATGCACGCCGTCAGGCGGATGACCTGGACAAGCAGCTTCAAGAGGGCGGCGAACGTGGTCTTCTGTTTGGTCTGCCGGCAGGCGTGAAAGATAATATTGTAACGGAAGGGCTGCTCACTACTTGTGCGAGCCAGTTCCTGAGTAACTATAACCCGATTTATGATGCGACAACTGTTTCCAAGCTGAAATCGGCACAGTCGATTACAATTGGTAAACTTAACATGGACGAATTTGCAATGGGTGGTTCCAATGAGAACTCCAGCTACTACCCGACTCGTAACCCATGGAATACGGAGTATGTGCCAGGCGGCTCGAGCGGCGGTTCCGCAGCTTCTGTTGCTGCTGGACAAGTCTATTTCTCCCTAGGTTCCGATACAGGCGGCTCAATCCGTCAGCCTGCTGCTTATTGCGGTATTGTTGGTCTGAAGCCAACCTATGGCCTCGTTTCACGTTTTGGTCTCGTTGCATTCGCATCGTCCCTTGACCAGATTGGTCCACTTACGAAAAACGTCGAGGATTCCGCTTATGTCCTGCAAGCTATTGCCGGCTATGATGAGAAAGATTCGACATCGGCTAATGTGAATATTCCTGACTACACAAGTGCTCTGACAGGTGATGTGAAAGGCCTCCGTATTGGTGTGCCTAAGGAGTATTTGGGTGAAGGTATCGATCCGAAGGTGAAAGAAGCGGTCATGCAGTCGCTGAAAACCTTCGAAAGCATGGGAGCAACTTGGGAGGAAGTATCTCTTCCGCATACGGAATATGCAATTGCGACTTACTATCTGCTTGCTTCTTCGGAAGCATCGTCTAACCTGGCCCGTTTCGACGGGGTTCGTTATGGTGTTCGTGCAGACAATCCGGATAATCTGATTGATCTGTATCGCAAATCGCGGAGCCAAGGCTTTGGTCCGGAAGTGAAACGCCGTATCATGCTTGGTACGTATGCACTTAGCTCCGGTTATTATGATGCGTATTATTTGAAAGCACAGAAGGTGCGTACGCTTATTAAGCAGGACTTCGATAATGTCTTCAATCAATACGATATCATCATCGGTCCAACGGCTCCAACAACGGCCTTCAAGATTGGCGAGCAGGTTGGCGATCCGCTGACGATGTATCTGAACGATATTTGTACCATTCCGGTAAGCCTTGCTGGTATCCCGGCAATCAGTGTTCCTTGCGGAACAGCGGACGGCATGCCGATTGGCCTGCAGATCATCGGTAAAGCATTTGATGAATCGACCGTGCTGCGTGCAGCTCATGCGTTTGAGCAGCAAACCGAATTCCATAAATTACGGCCGCAGCTAGGGTGAAGGGAGATATAACGATGTCTGAAGCGACACAATATGAAACAGTAGTCGGTCTGGAAGTGCACGTGGAGCTGCATACGAACAGTAAAATTTTCTGTGGCTGCTCTACAGCCTTTGGTGCACCGGCTAATACCCATACATGTCCGGTATGTCTCGGGCACCCCGGCGTTTTGCCGGTATTGAACAAACAAGCAGTTGAATATGCGATGAAAGCAGCAATGGCGCTTAACTGCGAAATTGCAGATATCAGCAAATTTGACCGTAAAAACTATTTTTATCCGGATTCGCCCAAAGCGTATCAAATTTCACAATTTGACCAACCAATTGGTGAGAACGGCTGGATCGATATCGAAGTGAATGGCGAGACCAAGCGTATTGGCATCACTCGTCTCCATCTGGAAGAAGATGCGGGCAAATTGACGCATGTTGATGGTGGGTTTGCTTCACTCGTTGACTTCAACCGTGTTGGTACACCTCTTGTTGAGATTGTATCCGAGCCGGACATCCGTACACCGGAGGAAGCGAAAGCTTATCTGGAGAAGCTCAAAGCGATCATGCTTTATTGCGATGTATCTGATGTGAAGATGGAAGAAGGCAGCCTTCGCTGCGACGCCAACATCAGCCTACGTCCTTATGGACAAGAGAAGCTTGGTACACGTGCTGAGCTGAAGAACATGAACTCTTTCCGCGGCGTTCAACGTGGTCTGGAATATGAACAAATCCGCCAAGCGGAAATTTTGAATGACGGTGGTGTAGTTGTTCAAGAGACACGCCGCTGGGATGATGCGCAAGGTAAAACCTTCTCGATGCGGGGCAAGGAAGAATCGCATGACTATCGCTACTTCCCGGACCCGGATCTTGTTCGCCTGAACATCAGCCAAGAATGGAAGGATCGCGTACGCGCATCGATTCCTGAACTGCCGGATGCACGTAAGGCTCGTTACACAAGTGAGTTCGGATTGCCGTCCTATGATGCAGAAGTTATTACCTCTTCCAAGAAGCTGGCTGATTTCTTCGAGGAAAGCTTGAGCTATACGAAGGATGCTAAAGCGGTATCTAACTGGATTATGGGTGATTTGCTTGGTTATTTGAATGCGAATAGCCTGGAGCTCTCCGAAGTGAAAATTACCGGACAAGGGCTCGGGGAAATGATCGGCCTGCTTGAGAAAGGTACGATTAGCAGTAAAATCGCCAAGACCGTCTTCAAATCGATGCTGGAAACCGGCAAACTGCCGCAGCAAATCGTTGAAGAGCAAGGACTCGTTCAGATCAGCGACGAAGGTGCACTTGTTGCGGTTGTCGATCAAATTATCCAAGCGAATCCGCAATCTGTTGAAGACTTCAAAGCAGGTAAAGATAAAGCGATTGGATTCCTGGTCGGCCAAATTATGAAAGAGACGAAAGGCAAGGCGAATCCAGCGCTTGTCAACAAGCTTCTGCTTGAACGTCTGAAAGCATAATTGCCTATTTGCCTATTAGACAGACGCCGCTCATCCTACGAGATGAGCGGCGTCTTTTCATGGAATGCAAGTCCACAAGCATACTAATATGATACAATTATGTTCATGAAAGGTTGTGCTGCCACTTGGGTCATGATATTGCAAATCCTTGGTATATTAATGAGCTTCATTTGGGGCTGAGGCTGCTGCTTGCCATGCTGCTTGGCGGGCTGATCGGATTGGAACGTGAGCAATCCAATCATGCAGCTGGACTTCGTACGAACACGCTTGTATGTATCGGTTCCTGTTTGCTGATGCTTTTATCCATATATGGATTTTCTTCTTTTGTAAATGAGCCAAATGTGCGAGTGGATCCGGCCCGGCTAGCTGCAGCTGTTATTACAGGTGTTGGCTTTTTGGGAGCGGGGACGATTTTGTTTACGGGCAAATCAATTACGGGCCTTACAACTGCTGCGTCGTTATGGGTTGTCTCGGCGATTGGCCTAGCTGTTGGCGCAGGGTTTTATTTTGCCGCAGCCGTTTCAACAATTTTGGTACTCCTTATTTTATGGGCATTTAACAAACTGGAGAAAAGATATATCAGCACCAAACGGGAGCATCAATTAATTGTTCAAGCAGATGAGCAGTCGACAATCGTTCGTACGCTCAATACGCTGCTGACAGAAAAGCAGATTGTTATTCGTAAGGTGATGCTGGAGGAAAGCGGCAAGCGGGAACATGGATTACAGCAATTTATGCTTCATTTAACCGTACAGCTTCCGAAAAATGAATCCTTATTATCTTTATTGGAACAAATTCAGCAGATGGAGGGCGTGCATTGCGTGAGTTCGGACTAGATCGGCCCAAGAGCAGGCTTCTTACACTGCTACTCGCTTTTGTGCTCCCTGGAGCCGGTCATCTATATACAGGACGGTATCAGAGGGGACTGCTGCTGATTGCCGGAGTAGTTCTTGATTTTGCTGCAATTATTCGACTAGCTGATGCGAACGCTGCAAGGCATTTGCTTTTTATTGTATATCTAGGCATAACGGTGCCGGTGTATTACTTTGTCAGCGTCTTTGATGCTCTTCAGACGAGGGACATTACGGAGGAAGATACAACGGAGCAATTGTCTCCTCTGATTGGGCTGCTGATTATGACTGCTGGCCTGCTGCTCTTTATTCTTATTGATCCTCCTGCGGCCCTCATTCCATGGATGGATGATTTGGCTGAACTGGCGGTTGGCCCATTTCTTACGGGATTAGCGATCGTATTATTGGTTTGGCGAGTGAAGGGAGTTCAGTCCATGTTTCGATTAGGACGGTTCACGTCCGCAATATTTATTATTACGATTGGCAGCTTGCTGTTGTGGGATCAGGTACAGGAGCGGAATGACGTTGCCTTAATCGGAAATTGGTGGCCCGCTGTTTTTATATTGCTTGGTGCCGAGATCATTATTTACAGTATTATTTATCGAAAAGGTACAAAAAAACTGCGTTTTGACTTTGCAGGTGTCATCATAGCACTTGTTATTTCCCTTGTAGCCTTTACAGTGACCCAATATGCAGAATTGCCGTTTAGATGGCTTGATCAATACGTTGATTTGAATGGCTCTCCAGATTATGGTGAAGAGAAGGGCTTTAAATTCGTGAAGGAGACGGATACCGTACCTTTTGATGCTGCGGCTATATCCAAGCTCAAAATATCCAATCCGAACGGGAAAGTAACGGTTCGCGGTGGAGGCAGCAATCAGATTGTCATCGATACGGAAGTTTGGGTAGATGTCAGTGATGAACAAGTAGCAGATCAAATTGCGAGCAAATCTACTGTGGAGAGAGTCTCCGACGCCGATTCAATGACAATTACAGCTAAAGGCGAGCCATATGGTACGAATGGAAGCCGGAAGCCTCGGATGAATATGGTTATTACGGTTCCGCAAAAGGCAATTGTTCCTGAGGAGCCTATTGATAGCATCGAAACGCCGCCTGTGGACGGCACCGATACCCCTACCCCTGAAGTAGATCCGGTCCCTGAGATGGCAATAACGGTTGATGTTAATAATGGACCAATAACTGCCAGCGGTTTATCAGCACCTGGCGGTATACAGCTTAAGAGCGATAATGGTGATATTGGAGTCCAGCAGACAAACGGTCCGCTGACTATTCATGGATTAAATGGCGGGATCAAGCTTCAGAATGCAGCAGGTGATGCGGAGTTGTCTACAAAGAATGGTGCCGTTTCCGTGGCTTCCTTAACGGGTAATCTTACTGCGGAGACTTGGAATGGTGCTATGGACTTAAGCCAAATTACAGGCAGTGTTCAAGCAGATACGAAGAATGGTAAGATTTTGATAAAAGAAGCAGCGGGAGAAGTAAAAGCTTCCACTCTTAATGGTAATATTGAGCTTGCTAGTGCTGTGATTGGCGGAGATTGGGATCTTGACAGCACAGTAGGTGAAATCAAGCTGCGTGTTCCTCATATCGGTGATTACTCGGTATTTGGATCCGTTACTTTCGGCAGTATTACAACGGATTTACCACTGAATATAAGTAAGAAAACCGTTCGGGGAACAATTGGTTCTGGCGATTACCGTATTCAGGTGAATGCAACTAACAGTATTTACATACAGTGGAATGAGAGCAATTGATGAGCGCTTTCATTGACAAACCATTTTGAATGAACGTACAATAGTTGTATCTACTAAGTGAAGGGCGTGAGGGGAATGGGAGCCAGCGTTAACGAAGCAATAGAGCAGTTGAAGATGAATGGCGTCCGTATGACCCCGCAACGTCACGCCATATTGAGTTATCTGATGGGTTCTATGTCACATCCGACAGCCGATGAGATTTATAAGGCACTGTCACCGAACTTTCCGAGTATGAGCGTGGCTACGATATATAATAACTTGAGGTTATTTGTCGAAGCGGGTTTGGTTCGCGAATTAACCTACGGTGACGATTCCAGCAGATTTGATGCGGATTTGTCCGACCATTACCATGCGATTTGCAAGAGCTGCGGACAGATTGTCGATTTTGAATACCCGCCGCTTTTGGAAGTGGAGCGAGCTGCTTCCCATAAAACCGGCTTTACGGTTGAAGGGCATCGAATGGAAATTTACGGAGTTTGCTCTAGCTGCTGCGAGGCTGCTGTTCGAGCATAACGAAGCTAGTTAATAGTTGATTGATAACAAAGGCGTGCATAGATGCGGTAATTCGCGGATTTGCACGCTTTTTTACATCATAAGGAGAGTGAGCAATTGGAGACGATGTACACCAGGGCGCCACGCCGTCGCAAGGGCGGAGGAGCATGGTATACGATGCTGTTCCTGCTATTCATTGCGGCTGCTATGGCCGTTTGGTTTATTTATATGAAGTTTATACCGAACCAGCATTTAACGACGCCAGATTATACAATGGAACACCCGATTACCTACCAGGGCGAAGTGATGGAACAAGGGGCCATAATAGAAAAAGATGAAGTGATGCTGCCGATTGCAGCTGTACAGCAGGTTCTTGGTACGGACGAGCCTATTTATTATGAGGCAGAAACCGGTTCTATTATTTTAACCACATCTAATAAAGTTCTACGATTAAAGACAGATGCTCTTACAGCGCAGCTTAACCAGAAACCTTATGAGCTTCATATAGCTGCAAAGACTAAAGATAACGTCGTATATTTACCTATTACACCTCTTGAAGAGCTTTATGGTCTGAAAGTTGAGTATAAGCCTGACTCAGGCATCGTTATTTTACTCCAAGCGGGGGAATCTATACAGCAAGCGAAAGCTCTAAAGTCAAAGGGAAGTGCGATCAGGACGAAGACAAGCATCCATTCCCCGATTTTAGAGAAAGTACCGCAGGGTGAAATTATCCGCATTTGGGGAGAGAACAAAGGCTGGCTGTTCGTCCAAGGTCCTGAGGGGCAGCTTGGTTATATGGAAAAAGGCAGTATGCAGTTAGCAAGTATTGAAAAAGTTCCTCAACCGGATAAGGAAGATGCTTTTATTCCATGGAAAGTGCTCGGCAGCAAAATTAACCTCACTTGGGAAGCAGTATATGAGAAAAATCCAGATCCGGCGTCCATTGGTACGCTTAAAGGTGTGAATGTCGTTAGTCCAACCTGGCTTGAGCTGCAGGATGGTAAAGGCACCATTAAAGGTAAAATTGATCCGACTTATGTACGCTGGGCGCATGAGCAGGGGATGCAAATTTGGGCCCTATTCAGTAATGGGTTTGAGCCTGAGCAGACAACAGCAGCACTAGCAAAGGCAGATACGCGGTTCTCTATGATTCAGCAGCTGCTTGTCTTTGCCGAAACGTATCATCTTCAAGGCATTAATATTGATTTCGAGAATGTGCGAACATCGGACAAAGCTAATCTTGTGCAATTTGTGAGGGAGCTTACGCCGCTGCTTCATGAACAAGGGCTTGTTGTATCTATAGATGTAACGCCAAAGTCTAACAGTGAGCTATGGTCATTATTTCTTGATCGTGAGGCACTCGGGCGGACTGTCGACTATATGATGGTGATGGCATATGATGAGCACTGGGCTACTAGTCCGGAAGCAGGTTCGGTAGCATCACTTGGCTGGACCGAAAATGCTGTTAAGCGCATTATCGAAGAGGATGGCGTCCCTTCAAATAAGATTATATTGAGCATGCCATTATATAGCCGGATTTGGACAGGCCAAGACGGAGAAGTAAAGTCCAAAGCAGTAGGTATGGATAAAGTAAAAGATATTATTGCAACCAAGAAACTAACACCTAAGTTTGATCAAGCTTCAGGTCAGAATTATGTGGAATATAAAGAGGATGGCGTACTCAACCGCATATGGATTGAAGATGCAACCTCGATACAATCCCGTGTTAAGCTGATGCATGATCTTGATCTAGCCGGCGTAGCGACATGGAATCGTTCCTTCCAGACGGCATCGATCTGGCCCATCATAGATGAAGCGATAAACAAAAGGCCATAATAGTTATTATCCGCAATATATAAAAGAAGCTGCTACAAAGGGTTCAGTACCCGATGTGGCAGCTTCTTTTGTTCTATTAAACCGAAGGTTCATGTGTCGCCTGAGCGGGATCAAGCGTCAGTATGGTTTTACAGTACATACAACGGTCGGTTTTGCCAAGCATTTTTGTCGGTCGGTGACATTCCGGGCATTCCAGCATTGTTGCACTGGTGGACATCATCCCTGCCCAGAAGTACACAACGCAGCTAATTAGGAGGGAGATCATTCCGATGACCATAAAGATAGCGGCAAATATTTTGCCGGCATGTCCCCACCAAACGATTCCGCCTGTTCCAATGATCATGACACCCATGCCAACCAGAGTAAAGACGAGGCCCCACAAACGGAATTCATTGATTTTTGCCGATTTGAAAAAAATCTTATTCACTATTCCATTCCTCTCTGTGACGACAGACATATGTAAGGAATACGGTTTTCTTAAAAAGGAAGCAGGAAACCGCCCCAGTTTGTCGAAAAAGATAATACTATACAGATAATTATTATAGCTTAATCCCATTGGATTAGCTATATGGAGGCCCAAGTGAGTACGAAACAGTATTTTATAGAAGCGTATCGTTCGCAACCGGATTTAGTTGGACTGTTAGCAATAGAGAATCCGTATCCATATAATCCGCTTGTTGAGGGATTGGACGTATTAATTTTTGTTGTTCGAGAAAGTGTGCGCAGTGAATCAACCGAGCATGTTTGTTTGAACGGTCAACGGATCATGATTCGGACGGTTGATACCGATCGTTTGGAACAATGGATTGCCAACAGAGGGCAGGGCAGCATTATCCAATGGATGGTTCGGGGGGAGATATTAATGGAGCGCGACAATTATTTAACGAACATTCGCGAGCAGTTGATGTTATTTCCGGATATGATGAGAGAGCAAAAGCGTTTCGCTGAGTTTTCTGGATTCCTGCGTACTTACTTACAAGCAAAGCAGGATATTGAAGATAACAACATATTGGATGCACACAGTAATGTCATGGCCGCGCTTCATCATTGGGCTCATATTGTTCTAATAGAAGAAGGCCATCATCCCGAATTGACTGTGTGGCGGCAAATTCGCAGAGTTCATCCGGGTGTATATAAGCTGTACGAGGAATTGACGGCAAGTCCAGAGTCCTTGGAACAACGTGTGCGTCTGGTTATGCTTGCTTGTGAGTTCACCGTTATGAACAAAATGAAAGCATGCTGCGCCTTATTGTTTGATGCGATCAGCAGCCGGCAGGAGCCTTGGAGTATATGTGAGCTCCAGAACTACCCTTCGATTCACGAGCTTCATATTGATCTGTCCCTTGTTGTACAGAATCTTGTGAAACGCGCGTATGTCCGTGAGGTTGCTGTTATGCCCGATAACGGGGACCCTGATATTATGGAATTAAAGTACCTCCTGACGGCAATCTAATGTAGAAGTGTACGTAAAATACCCGTTATTCTTAACGGGTATTTTATTTTGATTAAAGGGTTGACTTACCTTTTAGCCCTGTGGTACATTAATACTCGCCGCTTTTGAAGCAAGGCGTTCTAAGTCGAAAACGACAACCGAAAAAATTGTCGAAAGTCGAAAAAAAGTACTTGCAATCAACTAGGCATCTGTGATATATTATAAAAGTCGCCGCTGAGATAAGAGGTCGACGAATGCAAGAAAAATTGTTCTTTGAAAACTGAACAACGAGCAAAACTGCCCCGTTAGAAATAACGGAAATAGCGATAAAAACAAAGTTTGAGCAAGTCAAACAGAACCATTTCATGGAGAGTTTGATCCTGGCTCAGGACGAACGCTGGCGGCGTGCCTAATACATGCAAGTCGAGCGGATCTTTTCCTTCGGGAAAAG
>NZ_JAASRW010000013.1 GCF_011761355.1 Paenibacillus lupini
GTTTGACTTGCTCAAACTTTGTTTTTATCGCTTTTTCCGTTATTTCTAACGGGGCAGTTTTGCTCGTTGTTCAGTTTTCAAAGAACAATTTTTTTTCGTTTGTCGACCGTTTGTTTCAGCGGCGACTTAGATAATATATCACGTACGCCTAGTCTATTGCAAGCATTATTTTAAACTTTTTTAAAATAGATTTCCTAGGGCTTTACGCCCCTCGGAATACCCACCACTTGCTGCCTGCAAAGTTAAGGATGAGCGTTAATCCGGTGGCTACTAACTTTGCTAATAAAGGCCCCATCCCCATTACCTCGGTTAACTCATATAAGAGCAGCATAGATACTCCAAGCACAGCAGCATTTAGAATAATAAAACGAACGGCCTTGCGCCGATCAAATTTTGATTCACTGGTTCGACTCTTATCTCCTTTAAAGGTGATAAGGGAATTAAGCGTATAGCTGTTCACCATACCAGCACTGTAGGAGATAGCTTGTGCGGGGAGGACATAAAGTCCCGCCCAGACCAGTATGCTGTACACAATGAAATCCACAAGCGTATTTAACAGCCCTATTATATTGAATAAAACAAATTGCTTTATAGCACCAACTCGATTTTTCCTTAATTCAGTCTGCTGCTCTAATCCCTCAATGGACATACTCACGTTCCTTCTCTTTCAGCTTGTCCTCCTGATCCTTGTCCTCGGTGAACCCACGTGCTTCCCTTACAATATATAAGGGCCGATTCTTGGATTCGTCGTAGATACGACCGATGTACTCACCAATTAAACCAAGAAGCATAAGAATGATCCCGTTAAACAACAGGTTAATGGCTACGATTGTTGTCCATCCCGGTTGAGTGGTTGAAGTAAACAGGCGCTGACACAGGACGACCAGCAAATAAACAAAGCTCGAAGCCGAAAGAGCAAAACCGATATAGGTTGCAATTTTGAGCGGCTTATAAGAGAAGGACGTGATGCCGTCCAGGGCAAAGCTAATCATTTTTTTAAGCGGATATTTGGTTTCCCCGGCAAAACGTTCCTCGCGGACATACTCCACCATCGTCTGCCGGAAGCCTACCCAGCTCACCAGACCACGCACGAAACGATTCTTCTCCTTAAGACCGCGCAGTACATCGCATACTTTACGGTCTATTAACCGGAAATCTCCTGTATCCATCGGAATATCGAAGTTTGTCATACTTCTCATTGTACGATAGAAGAGCATAGCCGTTATTTTCTTGAAGGCACTTTCGCCTTTACGCTTCAGCCGTTTACCATAAACGACCTCATATCCTTCCTTCCACTTCTCGATCATCTCGAGCATAACTTCCGGCGGATCCTGTAGATCGGCATCAATAATAATAATAGCCTCGCCCTGCGCGTAGTCCATACCAGCGGTAATAGCTATCTGATGGCCAAAGTTGCGTGAGAAGTTGACCAGCTTTACATGATTGTCCTCTTGGCAGATCGCCTCGACGATTTCAATCGTTTGATCCCGGCTGCCGTCGTTAACAAATACGAGCTCGTAAGGTTCACCATACCCGTCCATCACTTCTTTGAGCTTGGCGTACGTATGGTGAATCACTTCCTGTTCGTTATACATCGGCACGATAATGCTGTATTTTGCCCTCATGCTCGTATACCCCTTCCGAAATCATCAACTGTAAAAGACCCATGAATCAAAGTGCCGCAGTGCGATCATAACGTAATCTTTACTTACTTCCATACCAGAAATAACTGGATAATACATGATGAATAGGACAACCGCTATACCAGCGTATAGCCAGCGTATCCATTTTCTATGGTCCCGACCGTCCTCGAAGCGTGTAAAGATATAGACGATGGCAAGGATCATGAACGGCACCATTGCAAAATAATGATATAAAAACGTTAATCGCGGAACGAGCATCCATGGCAGATACTGCGATAAATAAGCGATCCATAAAACGTACATCCGTTTGTCCTTACGCTTAATACTTATATAAAATGCCGCAATAACCGCGAAAATCCCTGTCCACCAAATGAGTGGATTGCCAAACGCCGAGATGGAAGAAACATCTCCTGCATGATCGAGATTTTTGCCGTTATAATACCAGACCGGACGTTTCATAAATGGCCACTCCCACCACTGTGAGGAATATGGATGGGTTGCAACAAGCTTGCTGTGATAATCATACATGTGTTCCTGGTACTCAACCAATCGCTCTGCCGTATATGTATCCCCTTTGACATCAAGAACCGGAATGTAGGACAAGCAGTAAATGATGAGTGGTATAACGACGAAAAAGACAACGCAGCTTACAAGGGTCAAAATGGTATTCCGCACAAAACTGCGGGTCGCATGATGGTATTCCCCATCATGAAGTGAAGAGGCTCCCTCTTCACGACTTTTAAGGATCCGTCTTGCGGCGGCTTGCTCTCTGTATCGTTCAATAAGGACAAGAGCCAGCATAACCGCAAGTCCTGCCCCGCCATAAATAACAATCCATTTGGATGCTACTCCGATCCCAAACAGCAAGCCAGCCCAGAATAAAGGTACAAGCGTCTTCCGAAGCGGCGACCGGTAAAAGCTCATTTCTCTGTATTTATTCATGAAGTAGAACATCAGCATGATGAAAAAGACACCATAGACATCAATTGTAGCAATACGTGTTTGCGTAAAATGCATAAAATCTGCTGCGAACAATATCGTTGCTGTTGCTGCATACCCGGTTTTACGGAATAGCTGCAGGGCAAACAGATAAATGATTGGCAGCATACCGATACCAAACAGGGTACCCATGATCCGCCAGCCAAATGGACTAAGGCCAAACAGCTTAATGCCAACTGCAATTAACAGCTTGCCAAGCGGCGGATGTGTATTTTCATAAGCTTTTATTCCATGGAGGTTCTCATAAGCCGTGCGTGCATGGTAGATCTCATCAAAATAAGAACTGTTTTTATAGGTAGACTTATATACAGCGTTCGCTTGCTCATCGAATAGTCGACTGCCTTGCAGAGCTTTGTCAGCTTCATCAGAACCATCTACATCAACAATCTGCTGAATAAGAATCGGCTGATCACTGCCCTCCGAATAGAAAGCTGCCTCTTGCATCGTAAAGCCCCACTTGGTAACCGTGAGCTTCGCATACCGGACAGTCTGATTGATCGGGTTAACCGTCCATTTCAGGTTATCGCCGACCTTTTGCTCAATTTCGATCGGGTTACTCCATTGATCCGGTGTGCTGCTGCTAAACTCCCATTTGTACTTGCCAACGCCAACTCCGTTAAAGCTGTTCACTTGGCTGATTTGTACCGGCTTCCCGAAATCCACATAAAAGCTTTGGCCATCGCGGTCTGCCTTCCAGCCGCTGTCGAAGCTAACGGTTGAGCCTAAGTTGGACAGCGCAATTACCGCATAGATGACCGTAATGATGGACATCCACAGCCAATCCTTACGTTGAAACCTGCGCTTAGGAGGTTCACTCTCAGCCCGCACACCTTGCAGCAAATGCTCTTCTGAACGCTCGAGCTCTGCCTTCGTAATGACGGGAACCGCAAGCTGCTGCCCCCTAATATATCTATCATAGCCGATATAAAGCATGTAAATATACAAACCAACATTGCAAAGTGAAGTCACAATGAGAATGCCGTCTGAGGAAGGCAAGAAAGCATTCGCCTGGCTGAATACCAGAACGTAACCAACATTAATGAAATGGGTAACGCTAAATCCAAACAGCAAATGCAGAATTCTACGGTCTTTTGCCTCGATATAAGCAAAGATCATTAGAAGAAGAGCAGGAAACATATAGCGCTCATGCATTTTGGCAGCAAACATAAAGACGGTAACGATCAGGATCATCGCCATATAGAAGGAACCCGACAAGTCCTTCTGCTGCTTGCGAGCTGCAAAAAAGAGAATGGAAGCGACTGTCGCAAAAACAATTCCGACATTGCCCCATGTTGCGTATTGAAGACCAAGCCACTGCTGATCCAGCTTCGCCCAGTTCCCTCCGGTTAACGCGTATAGATTAAATGCGTTCAGTGTGGCATAGGGGTAAGAAGATAACGTCGACTTATACAAATTGTAGAGAGCATGTAGTCCACCATTACTCCATATAAACGGTGCGGCGAGCAGGAGAAAGGCAACAGCCCCATACCCGATGCCAGCAGCAACACGCTTCCACGCTTTAAGGTTATATCCATAAGCAAGCAGCATAACGGGAGAAAAAATAAGCGCTTGCGGCTTCACAAGAACAGCGAGAGCAAACCAGATCGAGCCGCGTTCCAGCTTGCCGTTTGTAATGGCATGAATCGCAAGCACCAAAATCAGAGCGAAGAAGGAATCGACCTGTCCCCATCCAGCCGAGTTAATCCAGACGGCAGGGTTCCAGATATAGAGCATTGCCAGCCCAAATGCCGCCCGATGATCAAGTTTTTTCTGAGCGGTGCGGTATATCAAATAACCTGTGATAAGATCGGCTGCAATAGCCGGCAGTTTATAGAGTAACAAAGCTGCATCGCTGGCGGAATCTATTCCCGCCCATGATTGTATGGCTCCAAGCACATACAGCACATAGATATAACCCGGAGGGTAATCGGCAAAAAGTCCTTCCTGATAGAAGTGACTTAACCCATCTGTGTAGGCATGGTTCGCCCAAAATATAAACGTATTAATATCATTCGTATAACCAGGGTTTGAAACCGCAATATAAAAACGGAAGGCAAATGCAGCAAGAAGTGCAATTCGCATGCCATTCATGGATGGCTTGCTCCCCGGTGCAATAAACTTCCCTCCGGAAGAGAATTCCCGAGCACGCAGCCACCTGCTGTACAAGTATGCAAACAACGCACCAAATAACGCGGATACGGCTAACACCGGGAACGCAGATATTTTCTTCGGATCCACGGTCTTCTCTTGCGGTGCTGCTGAACTAGACTGAACCGGCTCCATGGAGATGATCGGCGAGAAGGCCTCTGTAGCAATATTGCCTAATCCGGTTGTGCTACTTCCCTCGGCAGCAGCGGCAGTATAGCCGGTTATCGCAGGTAAAAGTCCAATGACGAGTACAAATAACAAACCTATAATAGCACGTAGCTTCCACATTTTCCGCGATTCACCTCGAACGATAAGTTTCGAACAAGCATCCTTTTTCCTGTAAAATACATTCTCACTTTCCCTATCAAATGTCAATGTGTACAGCTATCGTGATAAAACTACTATCGATGTCTTTACAAAGATAAGCGGCCCCATGGTAATGAAAAAGCACCGCCCGGACCAGTTAGTCCAAGCGGTGCTGTTGTCTACTTCATCTTAATCTTATTCGCCTTGACGCTGCTCGCGCATATGCGGGAACAACAGAACATCGCGGATCGAAGGAGCATCTGTAAGCAGCATAACGAGGCGGTCAACACCAATGCCAAGTCCGCCTGTAGGCGGCATGCCGTACTCAAGGGCACGGATGAAGTCATCGTCCATCTCATGCGCTTCGTCATTGCCTTGTTCCTTCTCTACCAGTTGAGCTTCAAAGCGTTGGCGCTGGTCGATTGGATCATTCAGCTCCGTAAAGGCATTCGCATGCTCACGTGCAACGATAAACAACTCGAAGCGGTCTGTGAAACGCGGATCAACCGGGTTCTTCTTCGCCAGCGGCGAGATCGCAACCGGATGGCCTGTAACAAACGTCGGCTGAATAAGTGTATGCTCACAATGTGTCTCGAAGAAGGAATTCAAGATGTGGCCAAACGTCATATGAGGCTCAACCGGCACTTTATGCTCCTTCGCAAGGGCATGAGCTTCTTCGTCGGTCATCTCAACACTGAAGTCAACACCAGTTACTTCCTTAACCAGATCCACCATCGACACGCGGCGCCATTCTGGCGTCAGGTCAATCTCTTGTCCTTGATAAGTGATTTTCATCGTACCGAGTACTTCTTGTGCAATGTGTGCAATCAAGTTCTCAGTGAGCGACATGATGTCTTTGTAGTCAGCATAAGCCTCGTACAGCTCGATCATCGTAAATTCTGGATTGTGGCGAGTCGAAATACCCTCATTCCGATATACACGACCGATCTCGTATACTTTCTCCAGACCACCAACAATCAGACGTTTCAAGTGAAGCTCAATCGCGATACGCATATAGAGCTGCATATCAAGCGCATTATGATGAGTAATAAATGGACGTGCCGCAGCTCCGCCTGCAATGGAATGCAGAGTAGGCGTCTCAACTTCGAGATAGCCCTTGGAGTCAAGGTAACGGCGCATCGATTGGATAATTCGGGATCGTGCGATGAAGGTTTGCTGAACATCCGGGTTCACGATCAGATCAACATAACGCTGGCGGTAGCGCAGCTCTACATCTTTCAGGCCATGGTATTTATCAGGCAGCGGAAGAAGCGACTTCGTCAGCACTTCCACTTCATGTGCTTTAACTGAAACTTCGCCCGTATTCGTCTTGAACACAACGCCGTTGATGCCAACGATATCACCGATATCCAGCATTTCAAAAGCAGCGTATTTGTTCGCTTCAACGGTATCTTTGCGGACGTAAATTTGGATTTTGCCAGAAAGGTCCTGGATATGAGCAAACGATGCTTTACCCATGCCGCGTTTTTGCATAATACGGCCAGCAATGCTCACCTTAATCGCTTTCTCTTCCAGCTCTTCTTTGCTTAGCGCTTCATAAGCGGCAATAATATCCTTCGCATTATGCGTACGCTCAAATTTACCGCCGAATGGGTCGACGCCAAGTGCTCTCAGCTCGTCCAATTTGTCTCTGCGGATTTGCAGAAGTTCGCTTAGTTCTTGCTCTTGTTCCACTCCCGTGTTTTGCTGATCCACTTCATTCATCTCCTAAATTAAAGGCACTGCTCAAGCGTAAACGGCTGCACCTTCTTTGGAAGGGCAGCAGACGTTTCGCGAGTGAAATATAAGCATAGTATAGAGAAGCTTATACTTTCTTATATTTAACGTTCAAAAAGCTTCCACTAAGGAAGCTTTCCGAAAATATACGCAAGTGGCAGTGCAAACCTTATTTTTTGATATCGACGATTTTATATTGAATAATGCCGGCAGGAACGCTTACGTCCACGACTGTACCCTTTTTCTTGCCCAAAATCGCTTTGCCTACCGGGCTCTCATTCGAAATCTTGTTTCGAAGAGGATCGGACTCGGCTGAACCTACGATTGCATATTCCATTGTATCACCGAATTCCAAATCTTCCACCGTTACAACCGATCCAATACTTACCGAATCGGTAACGATCTCATCATTATTAATAATCCGCGCATTGCGGAGCATTTTCTCAAGGGTGATGACACGGCCTTCAATAAAGGCCTGCTCATTCTTCGCGTCCTCATATTCCGAGTTCTCGCTGATATCTCCATAACCGATCGCAATTTTGATACGTTCCGCTACTTCACGACGCTTGACCGACTTGAGGTTTTCCAGTTCCTCTTCAAGTTTCTTTAAACCGTCCTGAGTCAGAATGATTTCCTTATCGCCCATCTTCCGATTCTCCTGTCGTGTGACATATTATTCATACAGTTGTATGAATTTCACTGTTATTTAATATATTGCATTCCCCGTTCCTCATGCCAAGTTGCGGGGCAGTCAGCGCGGAAACGACGATGTCGTTGATGTATATTGCAAGATTATATTTCAAAGATACCCCGAATGTCAATCAAAGCCAAATATGCCGCTGTAACCGCTTTACAAGAGATTAGATTGAGAGGACCAACGGCTTAGGGGCCGATGATCCTCTCTTCTTCTTAATGAGCGGTTTGGGAACCGCCTGCAATAGAGGTCAACTCTTCTTCATTCAAAGAAGAAATGTATTGATCCAATATTTCGACAAGCTTGTCGCGGCCTGTTTCTTCCATAATGACATCCTTCACGCGAGCTGCGCCAGGGAGTCCTTTCAAGTACCAAGCCAGATGCTTAGTACGATATAACATCCACGGGTTGCCAAGCGCGCCACGGCCAATCATAACACCGTCGCAGCCAGTATGTTCAAGCAGGCGGCGGGCATCTTCCGGCGAGAAAACATCACCATTACCAATAACGGGAATGGAGACCGCTTGCTTCACATCACGAATAATGTCCCAATTCGCCTTACCCGTGTATTGCTGCTCACGAGTCCGTCCATGCACGCTGACAGCTTTGCCGCCTGCGCTTTCGACAGCTTTCGCGTTATCGACAGCAAAGATATGCTCATCATCCCAGCCGATCCGCATTTTAACCGTAACCGGCTTGCTGACAGCAGCGGTAACAGCCGAGACCATTTCATAAATTTTATTCGGATCAAGCAGCCAGCGGGCACCTGCATCACATTTTGTCACTTTAGGTACCGGACAGCCCATATTAATATCAATAATATCGGCATTGGTCTGTTGGTCGACAACTTTCGCTGCCTCCACGAGCGACTCACGGTCGCCGCCGAAAATTTGCAGACTAAGCGGCTTCTCCCGCTCATCTACGAAGAGCATTTCCATCGTTCGCTTGTTGCCGTGCAAGATCGCCTTGTCGCTGACCATCTCTGCGCATACTAGACCGGTTCCAAACTCTTTAGCAATGAGACGGAAAGCCGGGTTGCAGACGCCAGCCATCGGCGCTAGCACGACTTTGTTTTTCATCTCAATATCTCCGATTTTCAACATGCTATTCATTTCTCCTCCTAAAAAAGAATAACCACCTAAATGGCCAAATCCAAAAGATTAGTGGTTATTCTTGCTTCGAAAGCAAGAGCTCTAATGAATGATGAAGTCTAGTTTCGTCATATGAAAGGTACGTTATGATTCCGTATCCATTAATTCTTCATAGCTGATGCCTAACGTATTCGCTATATTCATCAGAAGCCGCGCATCAGGCTTACGTGTTCCCCGCTCCAGCGATCCAAGAACCGCTACGGATACGCCTAATACCTTCGCCAGCTCCTGCTGGGTGTAACCCTTCAGCTTCCGGAACGCCCGGACTCGCTGAGCCAATTGGTGATTTTCCATAACGTGATGCCTTCCTTTCCATCCTGAAGCGCCGCTGCTGCAGAGGCCGAAACCGGGTTCTGCAGAGGATGCGACGAGTCGATGACATCCCTAAGTGGTACAAGCACGAATGCCCGCTCCATCATACGAGGGTGAGGCAGCGTAAGCTCCTCATCATCCATCGTTACATCTCCATATAACAGCAGATCTAGATCTATGGTGCGAGGTCCCCAGCGAATATCTCTGACACGGCCAAGAAGCTGCTCAACATCAAATAACGCATGAAGCAGCTCATTTGGTGAAAGAGAAGTCTTAACAGACACGGCCATATTAAGAAAAGCAGGCTGATCCGTATACCCGACGGGGTCTGTCTCGTAAATACCAGATACTTTAACAATCTGAACGCCAGACTGCTGCTCAAGATGTTCTACCGCCTGCCTGAGCAGTTCCTCGCGATCACCAAGATTGGAGCCAAGTGCAATATACGCCTGAGTAATCGTGTTAGGCACGAACAACACGTCCATTCCCGTCCCGCTTGCGGCGGAGCTCAATTGTAACTCCGTCAAAATGAATCTCAAACGGCGGATTTGGCTTTGTTACACGAACCGTCACTTCATTTATCATAGTATAAGCTTCCAAAACCCGCGTTGCAATGCCGCCAGCTAAAGCTTCAATTAATTTATAAGGCTTGCCCTGCACGACGGATTTGACCTGCTCATACAGCTCAGCGTAGTTTATGGTTGCCTCCAAGTCATCAGTTGCCGCCGCTTGCTCCAGGTCGAGCTTTAGATCAAGGTCGACGATAAACTTCTGTCCAAGCCGATTTTCTTCGGGAAAAACACCGTGATAGCCGTAAAATTGTATGCCCTTCATTATCATGCTGTCCATTGCCTTCCGATTCCTCGCTTTCTATTAGAACGGCGGCGAGCATCGCCACCGCTGTCAGCGCATTTACTTGCGGTACATGATGGCGTCGGTCATCATTGCCGTCCGCTTATTCGCACGTACATCGTGTACGCGCACGATTTGGCAGCCTTGTGCAATACCTAGCGTCGTTGTCGCCGCTGTACCTTCCGCCAGATCATCAACCGGCAGGTCCAGCGTCTGCCGGATGAACCGTTTGCGCGAGGTACCCAGCAGCACCGGGTACCCAAGCTCTGTTAGTTCCGACAACCGGCCCATAAATTCGAGGTTGTCGTCATGGTCTTTGGCGAAGCCAAGACCCGGGTCGAGCCAAATCTGGCTTGCTTCAACGCCAGCTTGAAGCGCTATAGCCACACTCGACTGCAGGTCGGCGAGCACATCCGGGACAAGATCACTGTAGTCCCGGGCTGGGCGGTTATGACTGATAATAACGGGACAGCCATACTCGGCCGCAACGGCCGCCATAAAGGGGTCATACTTCAGACCCCAGATGTCGTTAATAATATGCGCGCCCGCTTCTAGCGCCTGGCGTGCGGTATCTGCCTTGTACGTGTCGATTGAGATCGGCACGTGAGGTGCCGCTTCGCGTACAGCCCGAATCACGGGCAGCAGGCGGCGAAGCTCTTCCTCTACGCTGACCGGCTCAAAGCCGGGGCGCGTCGATTCGGCACCGATATCGATAATATCGACGCCCTCCTCTACCATAGTGGCTGCACGCGCAGCCGCAGCCTCCGCATGATTGAACCGCCCGCCATCCGAGAAGGAATCCGGCGTAGCATTCAAGATCCCCATAATAAGCGTCCGTTTCCCAAGCTCCAGCTTGATACCGCCGCCTAGTTCATAGCTTCTATTCCAGAAGGTTGGCTTATAGCCTTGTTGTTCCCATTCGCTCATCGTTGTTGTGCCTCCGTATCTTCGCGATAAGCAAGCAATAGCTCGCGCAGCACTAGTCCCGCCAATCCGTTACCAACTACAGTGCTGCTGCCTGCCTCATCGGTTAACCGCGTAACTGGTACGAGCTCCTGAATGGAAGTCGTCAGCCAAACTTCCTCCGCAGCCAGAAGCTCATCATACAAATAGTGCCCCTCCCGAACGGTATAGCCCCGCTCGCGTGCGAGCTCGATTACCCGCTGCCTCGTAATTCCTGGCAAAATGCCAATATCCGTTGAAGGGGTATATATAATGCCGTCCTGCACAAAAAACAGATTGCTCACGATGCCTTCGGCGAGCAAGCCCTCATGACTTACCATAAGTCCTTCTGCCGAAGCGGAAGCACCACTTGCCAGCAATTCCCGCTTTGCAATTATATTGTTCATATAATGGAGTGATTTTAAACGAAGTGCCCCTTCCGGGGTATTCCTTACGGTCTTCAGCAGACGCAATTCCTTACCTTCGTCATACAACCGTTCATTATGAGGTGGAAGGGCTTTAACGAGCATAAGCTCGGTCGGCTGCTCATAATCGCTGCTTGGAAGACCAAGCTCGCCAATGCCTGCCGTGACCGTGAGACGGATATACCCTTCATTGAGCCCGTTTGCTTCCAAAAGAGTTGTAATCATCGCCTGCAGCGCATTCAGATCCGGATTATACCGGATACCGATAGCCTCACAACCCGCCATGAGCCGTTCCATATGCTGATTCAGCAAATACGGCCTGCCGCCGTAGGTCCGGAACGTCTCAAATAACCCCATACCGTACAAAAAGCCGTGATCATAAATCGAGATCACAGCTTCTCCAGATTCCATTACCGTTCCGTTCAGCGCGATCTTCATCGTGCCGCGCCCGTCCGGCGTTTCAAGAAATTGCGCAGCATCGCATGTCCATGCTGCGTGATGATTGATTCAGGATGGAACTGTACGCCTTCGATCGGATATTCTTTATGGCGCAGTCCCATAATTTCGCCTTCCGCCGTTTCTGCACTAATCTCGAGGCAATCCGGAAGCGTCTCACGCTTCACAATTAATGAGTGGTAACGAGTAGCCGTATAAGGAGATGGAATTCCTTCAAAGATCGTCTTGCCATCATGCAAAATTTCAGACGTTTTGCCGTGCATCAGTTTCTCCGCGCGCACCACATCACCGCCAAATGCTTGTCCGATCGACTGATGGCCAAGACATACACCAAAGATCGGAATAATACCTTTGAAATGCTCAATAACCGAGAGGCTGATGCCTGCTTCATTCGGAGAGCAAGGTCCAGGCGAGATCAGGATATGGTCGGGCTTCAGCGCTTCAATACCAGCAAGATCAATCTCGTCATTCCGCTTTACGACAACCTCTTCACCCAATTCCCCTAAATACTGCACCAAGTTGTACGTAAACGAATCATAATTATCAATTACTAGAATCATCGCTACTGCTCCCCCTTTGTGTATCGCCCTGCATTATGTCCGGCTTGTCCGCTCTGCAAATCGTTCACTATACTGAATTGCCTTCCATAATGCCTTCGCTTTATTTAACGATTCGTAATACTCCCGCTCCGGATCGGAATCAATGACGATTCCTGCTCCCGCCTGGATATGTACGATACCGTCTCTCACCGCCATCGTTCTTATAATTATATTAAATTCCATATCGCCATTATAGTCAATCCATCCGAGTGATCCCGTATAAGGTCCCCGCCGGACCGGCTCAAGCTCTTCGATGATTTCCATGGTGCGGATTTTCGGTGCGCCAGTGATCGTTCCTCCCGGGAATGTCGCCGCGATGACGTCAAAGGCATCCTTGCCTTCTGCTAAACGTCCCTCCACCTGGGATACCAAGTGCATAACATGGGAGTAATATTCGATAACCATCAGCTCTTCGACTTTAACCGTACCAAATTCCGAAATACGCCCAAGATCGTTACGCTCAAGATCGACGAGCATGATATGCTCCGCCCGCTCCTTCTCGCTTGTACGGAGCTCCTCCGCCATCAACAAGTCTTCTGTCTCCGATCTGCCGCGGCGGCGTGTGCCTGCAATCGGCCTTGATGCCAGCTTATTGCCGTTCTGCTCGACTAGCAGTTCAGGAGAAGCTGAGACAAGCTGGAAGTCCGGGCAGCGCAAGAATCCCATGTACGGCGACGGATTGAAAATACGCAGCCACTCGTACAACTCCTCTGGTGAAGCAGCGACTTCCCGGCTCTGCCTCTGGGACAGATTCACCTGAAATACATCGCCTTGGCTGATGTAATGCTGAATACGCTGCACAGCATCCATAAAAGCTTCTTTGCGGAAGGGTGAAGTGATGCCCTCTACCAACTCCACATCGATATGCAGACTGTCGCCTTCCAGGAACCGTCTCCGATCCTCGCGAATCGATGCAGCCTCGCCATCCTGCTGCTGAATGTGCTCCTGCCAGAACGCTGCCATCTCATCGGCTTGTGCCGCTGCTTTCTCATAGCAGGCTTTGAGCTGCTCATCATCTTCTTCTCCATTAACAGCCGTATGGACAGCGCAATACAGCATCTTATCCTGCTGATCCACAATCCAGATCCTGTTCATGCGCAGGAACAAATAATCCGGAAGTCCTGTATCATCCGCCGAAAGCTCTGGCAGACGCTCAATCGAACGGACCACATCGTAGCTCCAATAGCCTACGCAGCCCCCCGTCCATTTAGGCCCATCCGCAAGCTTTGGAGACCGATAGGGCTCCATCCAACGGCGCATAATCTCGAGAGGCTTGCCTTCCCAGCTTTTTTCCGCCAGAACATGACCTTGCAGATCCCACTCTTCCGATTGTGCATGCAGCCCCTTCCCGCGAATAACGCCTTCTGGGCGCAAGCCCAAATATGTGTAACGTCCGTCCTTACCACTTTCCAATACAAAAGCATGTGGAGAAGCCGCGCGCCATGCCGACTCCCAGGAGTCGACCGTAACCGATCCAAGCGGAATACGCTTTAACAAAGGCAGGGTCGTATATTTTCGTTCCGCCTGCCATAAGGCCCACTGCCGGGGTGCGGTGAACATATTCATTTCCTCCGATCAGGTATGATTTGCTAAGTATACAAAAAGCCCCCGTAAACGTCAAAAAGCCCCCATTCCAAGGAATGGGGACTCCTATAAGTAGGTCTATATTAGTTCTCGAAGTTAAACAATGGCGTGGACAGGTAACGTTCGCCATTCGAAGGAACAACCGCGATAACACGTTTGCCTTTGCCCAGTTCTTTCGCTACTTTGAGTGCAGCGAAGATCGCAGCACCGGAAGAAATACCACACAAGATACCTTCTTCTTTCGCAGCGCGACGAGCATATTCGAATGCTTCTTCGTTCTCAACGGTAATAACTTCGTCATAAATCTCACGATTCAGGATATCTGGTACAAAGTTAGCACCGATACCTTGGATTTTGTGAGGACCAGGGTTGCCGCCCGACAGGATCGGGGAAGCAGCTGGCTCAACTGCATAGATTTTAATGCCTTCAAAGTTCTCTTTCAATACTTCGCCTGTACCCGAAATCGTACCGCCAGTACCGATACCCGCAATAAATGCATCCAGCTTGCCGTCGAGGGAGTTGATCGCTTCAACGATTTCCGGTCCTGTTGTTTCGCGGTGAACTTTTACGTTCGCTTGGTTCTTGAATTGTTGTGGAATGAAATACGAAGGGTTCTCTTTCGCCAGCTCTTCTGCTTTGCGAACAGCACCGTTCATACCTTCGGAGCCTGGAGTCAGAACAAGCTCTGCACCGTAAGCACGAAGCAGGTTGCGGCGCTCAATGCTCATTGTCTCAGGCATAACAAGGATCGCTTTGTAGCCTTTAGCTGCTGCTACCATTGCAAGTCCGATACCTGTGTTACCACTGGTAGGCTCAACGATTGTATCGCCTGGTTTCAGACGGCCTTCTTGCTCAGCAACTTCGATCATGCTGATTGCAATACGGTCTTTAACGCTTGCACCTGGGTTTTGGTATTCAAGCTTAACATAAATTTCGGCGCTATCTTCTGGCACAAGACGGTTCAAACGGACAAGAGGTGTGTCACCAATGAGTTCAGTTACGCTGTTTACAATTCTAGCCATGAGAATAATTGCCTCCTTATTCCGACTAATTTAGTTGGTTTTTTCCTAATATCATATTATCAATCTCTTATATCCGTTGTCAATAGTTTCTTTCTTGAATTTACAAGAAAAGGGAGAAGCCGCCCGGGGGCGGCTTCTAGATGATTATATTAGTGCTCTAAGGGGTAGTTGTCGCGTCGTATTTGTGAAGTAAATCATCCTCAATCTCATTAAGCGGCTTGGCTTTGGAGAGCGCCAAATCCTGCCGTGCCTTTTCATACAGAACATGACCGGTCAGGCCTTCCGTTTTCTGCCGTTCGATTAAGCGGATTACTGCATATCCATCTTCGACCTTAATAGGACCTGTTGTCTCTCCTGTCTGAAGCCGGCTTGCTTCATCGAGCAGATCAGCGTCATAGAAAGGATCATCAGAATCGATAAGACCTAGATCTCCGCCGGAATCAGATGTGTTGCTGTCCATTGAGTACGTGCTTGCTAACTCATCAAATGAGGCTCCGTCTGATAAAAGATCGAGCACATCATTTGCCTCTTGTGCTGTATCCGTTACAATCCACTGCAGATGCAGCCTAAGCCGATCGGCGAATTGCTTTTGATTCGCTGCTATGTAATTCTCGATCTCCACCTCGGACAAATCGACCGTTAAGACAGCGATTTTCTCAAGCAGCAAGCGATATCTGACATCTTCCCGTACATCAATCTTCGACATGCCAAGCTGTTCCTGCATCACATTATAAAAAACATCTTCGCTATCGTATCCTTCGATCATCGAAGCCAGCTCCCGGTCCTCTTCTTCAGAGGTTACGCTTAGCTGCTGAGCCTTTGCTTCTAGATCAATCGCCTTATGAACCATCATCGTTCGAAGTACGGTGTTCCCGTATTGCTTCTCAAGCTGGCTCTCCAGCTCAGCCGTTGTAATTGGGATGCCTCCCACCGTAGCCGCAATGCCATCGCTTCGCACAGAATCCGAATCACTTGGCGTATCACCAGTCTGTGCCTTTGTCTCCGAATCAGGCTCATGCTGCTCAGGATCATCCGAGAACGGAGACAGCTTCACAATGACAGCCACGCTTAGGACAATCATACAAATCGCTTGAAGAACGACAACTGCTTTTATTACCCCGTATTTCCTCATTTCCCCAATGCCCCCGCGTTATTGCACAAGCTTTGGCTTTGCCTGATCAATCAGCTGCTTCAGCTGTACCGGGTCAAACGTATAAGCCACGTTGCAATAATGGCAGACTACCTCTGCCTTGCCATCTTCCTCAATAATCTGCTCCAGCTCCGATACTCCCAGGCTGATCAGCGTCTGCTCCACCCGCTCCTGCGAGCATTTACACTGGAACTTCAAATCCAGCGAATCATGGATATGCAGCTCATCACCTACAAGCCTACGAAGTATTCCTTCTGGTGTCTCTCCTTGTTCAAGCAGCTTCGTCACATGCGGCATAGCACCAACAGCCTGCTCGAGACGGGTGATCTCCTCATCCGTTAGTCCAGGCAGGATCTGTACAATAAATCCACCAGAATGAATAACGCTGCCGTCTGCTTCTACAAGCACGCCAAGTCCAACTGCGGAAGGTGTCTGCTCTGATACGGCAAAATAATACGTGAAATCTTCAGCCAGCTCGCCCGAAATGATCGGTACGCTGCCGAGATAAGGATCCTTAAGTCCAAGGTCCTTAATAATATGAAGGTATCCATTACGGCCAACGCCGCCAGCGACATCGATCTTCCCATGCTCATTACTAGGAAGCAGCACATCCGGGTTATCGACATAACCCCGTATTTCACCATGTGCATTAGCGTCAACGACGATTTGACCGATTGGACCGTCACCTTTTACTTTAACAGTCAGCTGCTCTTCACCTTTCAGCATCGCACCCATTATGGCTGCTGCTGTTGCCGTGCGACCAAATGCGGCCGTTGCTGTCGGCAGCGTCTGATGGCGACGCTGAAGCTCAGATACAAGCTGGGTAGTGCGGGCAGCAAATACGCGAATTTTACCTCCCCACGCCGTACCCCGAACGAGTACGTCTGGTAACTGCTCCATTCTTCTATCCCTCCTGATTCCGTTCATAAATAATGCGTAATCCTTCTAACGTCAGAAGTGGATCAACTTCTTCTATCGTTTCCGATTCCGAACTAATTAACTCTGCGAGTCCTCCTGTTGCGACAACACGCGGTGTTACTTGAAATTCTTTTCGAATCCGATTGACGATACCATCTACTTGTCCAGCGTATCCGTAGATAATACCTGCCTGCATCGAAGTAACCGGGTTGCGGCCAATGACACTCTTCGGCTTCACCAGCTCAATACGCGGCAGCTTAGCTGCACGCTGGTACAGCGCCTCTGTCGAAATGCCGATGCCTGGCACTATAGCTCCACCCAGATAGCTGCCGGAAGCATCAATATAATCAAAGGTCGTCGCAGTGCCAAAATCAACAACGATAAGTGGTGCGCCATATTTCACAATACCTGCTACCGAGTTCACGATTCGGTCTGCACCAACTTCACGCGGATTTTCATAACGGATATTAAGACCTGTCTTAATACCAGGACCAACGACTAGTGGTGTCTTGCGCAAATATTTCATACACAGCTGCTCAAGCGCACGCATCAGCGGCGGAACAACCGAGGAAATAATAACGCCTTCGATCTGCTCCATCCGAATACCCGCATAATGGAACAGATTGTGCATGTTCATGCCATACTCATCCACGGTTGCCGAACGGTTCGTGCTAAGCCGCCAATGATGAAGCAGTTCCTTGCCCTTATAGACGCCCAGAACGATGTTCGTATTGCCGACGTCGATAACTAAGATCACGTAGGAGCGCCCCCTTTTTTCGCATTCAAATCAAGACTTATATCAAGCGCGTTAAACGAGTAAGTTAATCCCCCAACAGAGATAACGTCTACTCCGCAGGCCGCAATCGTACGAACGGTATCCAGCCTTACATTACCCGATGCTTCAACGATAACATGCGGAGAATGGGCTTTAATACGACTCACAGCTTCCGTCATCAACGCAGGTGCCATATTATCGAGCATAATAATATCCGCGCCACATGCGAGTGCTTCTTCAATCTGATCAAAGGATTCTGTTTCTACCTCAATCTTCATTGTATGAGGAATTGCAGCACGTGATGCTTCGACAGCCTGGCGAATGCCGCCTGCACCTTTAATATGATTATCTTTGATCATTACGGCGTCATATAAACCAAAGCGATGATTGGCTCCTCCGCCAACACGGACCGCATACTTCTCCAGCATCCGGTGACCTGGCGTTGTTTTGCGTGTATCGACAAGCCGTACCGGCAAGCCCTCAAGTGCTGTAACAAAAGCATTGGTCTTCGTCGCAATACCCGACAGCCGCTGCATCAAATTAAGAGCAAGACGTTCACCAGTCAGTAAACTATGTGTGCTCCCCTCAACAATTGCAATAACAGTGCCTTTCTCTACATACTCGCCGTCGCTGACTTTCGCTTCGAATTGAAGCGATGCATCAACTACTTCAAATACGAGACGGGCAACTGGAAGGCCGGCAATAATGCCGCTCTCCTTCACATGGATAACGGCAGTTGACTGCGAACCCATCGGAATTGTCGTCGCTGTTGTAATATCGCCGCTGCCGATATCTTCAGCCAGCCAGCTGCGGATCAGCTCGCGCAGGGCGTGATTATAGGTGCCGAACGTTGTATCAAACATGAATAATTCGCTCCTCTGTCATTCCTTGCAGCCGGTGCAGAATGGTATGCTTGCGCCATACTGCGTCGTTCTTCTCCGGGAAATCCTCCCGGCTATGCGCACCCCGGCTTTCTTCCCGCTGCAGTGCTGATTCAGTTGTTAGAATCGCACAGGTCAGCAGGTTAGCAAATTCGTATTCCTCCCGCTTCGTCAGAACCGATTGGAAGAATGGCAGCTGCCGCTTCAGCTCTTCAAGACCTCTCTCAAGACCTTGAGCGTTACGGCGAAGACCTGCGTAACGAACCATAACCTTCTGCAGCTTGAGCCGCTTCTCAACAACCGCCTGCATTGGCGCACTGCTGCGCGGCTGCTCCACTTCGATTTCCGGTTTTGTTTCAAGCTCCGAAAGCTTCATAATGCTATCAACAATACGTTTGCCAAATACAATTGCTTCAGATAATGAATTGCTCGCAAGACGGTTCGCTCCATGAACACCGGTAGACGATACTTCCCCGCATGCAAATAATCTTCTTATATTGGTTTCCCCGTTTAAATCGGTTTTGACTCCACCCATCATATAATGGGCAGCAGGTGCAACCGGAATCCAGTCCGTCGTCAGGTCCAGCCCATACTGCAGACAGAATTCATAGATATTCGGGAAACGATGCTTCACCATATCGGCCGATTCATGAGTCACATCTAGATAAACGAACGTCGACTTTGTCTCTTCCATCTCACTGACAATTGCGCGAGCGACAACATCACGAGGTGCAAGCTCAAGCTGAGGATGATAGCGATCCATGAAACGCTCGCCCCGGATATTACGCAGAATCGCACCTTCGCCCCGAACTGCCTCGGAGATGAGGAAGCGTGGTGCACCAGGATAACAAAGAGAAGTCGGATGGAATTGAACAAATTCCATATCTTGAATGAGAGCACCTGCACGGTAAGCCATAGCAACACCGTCGCCAGTTGCTACATCCGGATTAGTCGTATAACGATACAACTGGCCTGTTCCACCGGAGCATAAGATCGTCGCTTTACCCCGCACATATAGACGCTGCCCGTCAGGCTTCTGAACGATCGCCCCACAGCATTCGCCATCCTGTGTCACAAGGTCGATGACAAAATGATCATCCCACACGTCAATGCCTGGATCGGCTGTTGCTTTCTCCGACAAAGCGCGTACGATCTCAAAACCTGTTGCATCTCCGTTCGCGTGAAGAATACGACGCTGACTATGCGCCCCTTCCTTGGTAAGCGCAAATACACCGTTCTCAAGGTCAAACTGTGTGCCCATGCTGATGAGATTGCTGACGCCTTCGGGACCCTCATGGACAAGGACATTAACTGCATCTTCCGAGCAAAGACCTACGCCTGCAATAAGCGTATCCTCGCGATGATAGGCTGGTGAATCGTCATCCGAAATAACCGCAGCGATACCCCCTTGAGCGTAACGCGTATTGCTGTCGAGCAAAGATTTTTTCGTAATCATTAAGACAGAATGGTTCTTCTCACTTGCCAATAATGCGGTAAAAAGACCGGCAATGCCGGCCCCGATTACAAGTACGTCTTTCTCTATAACGGGCAAGTCCTCTAACGACAGGTCAACGAGGTATCTTGGTATCATATTATTATTGCGCCTCCAAGCATAGGAGTAGCGCATGCTCCTCCTATTTAACGAGTAACATGCGCTCCAGGGACTTACGGGCTTGTTCCGCAACATGTTCTGGAACGTAGATTTGAGGCTGCATGGTTTCGAGACATTTCACCAGCTTCTTCAAGTTGTTCACCTTCATGTTTGGACAAACCAAATATTTGGATGCAAAATGGAATGTTTTGTTCGGGCTGTCCAGACGAAGCTGGTAACCAGTACCGTCTTCTGTACCAACGATAAACTCCTGACAATCCGATTCCTTGCAATATTTAAGAATAGCTGTCGTGCTGCCGACAAAATCGCCAAGCTCTACAACCTCAGGACGGCATTCCGGATGCACAACGAATTGCGCGTTCGGGTATTTCGCCTTCATTTCCTCAACGTCTTTTACCGTCAGCATATCATGCGTGTTGCAGTAGCCTTCCCAGATGATCATCTTTTTGTCGGTATTCTGCTGCACATAGTGGCCCAGATTTTTGTCTGGTACCCAGATCACTTCATCACCTTCTACCGAGTTCACCACTTTAACGGCATTTGCCGATGTACAGCAAATATCCGTCTCTGCTTTAATGTCTGCGGAAGAATTGATATAAGTGACAACGGTTGCGTTAGGATGCTGTGCTTTCAGCTTGCGCAGTCCTTCCACGTTAACCATGTCTGCCATCGGGCATCCTGCACGTTCATCAGGAATAATAACCGTTTTGTTAGGAGCGAGAATTTTCGCGCTTTCTCCCATAAAATGAACTCCGCAAAAGACGATAACATCTGCATCAGTCTCTGCAGCCTTCTGAGCGAGCAAGAACGAATCCCCGCGGAAATCCGCAACCTCTTGAATTTCATCCCTTTGATAGTAATGAGCCAGAATGATTGCATTTCTTTCTTTCTTCAATTGCATGAGCCTTTCACGCAGTTCACGATTCTGTTCCGCCTTGCGTTCCAGCGCCAGCGCTTCCACAGTTGATCCTCTCCTCTTATGAGGGATGGGTGGTGAGTCCCATTCCGATTAATGGCTGACCGACTTTGTGAATTGATGCACAAACTCAGTCAAGTCAATGGCTTAAATGTGATTGATTTGTTAAGGTTTAATTTACTCCACGTGCAGGATACTGTCAATGCATTAAATAAGAAAAAACCCTCTTTACCGCCTGCGAATTTCGCATGATGACGGAGAAGAGGGCTAAGTGTAAAAACACGAGCTTCCTTACCTTTTCGCTGGATCGTATGGTTCACCAAGCGCACTAGGTGCTGACGAACGTCCCACTGCTCCTGCCAAAACAATAAGGGTCAGTAAATACGGCAGCATATAGAAGAACTCATTCGGAATATGATGCGACCACTCGAACAACTGTGCCCAGTTCCGAAGTGCCTGCGCCATCCCGAAGAATATCGCCGCACCAGCAACGCCAAGCGGATTCCATTTCCCGAAAATAACAGCCGCTATCGCAATAAAGCCTTGTCCGGAAATCGTGTTATGAGCAAAGTTGCTTGTTGTTGTGAGCGCGATTGTTGCGCCGCCAAGACCAGCTAAAGCGCCGCTCAGCATAACGCCGATATAACGGTATTTGGTTACGCTGATGCCGACAGTGTCCGCCGAGCTTGGATGCTCGCCTACAGCACGCAGACGAAGACCGAAGGTCGTACGGTACAGCACAAAGTAGCTGAGAATAACAACGCCAATCACAATATAAGTTGTTGGATAAGCGGTGAAGATCCCTTTACCCAGTAATGGAATATCGGAGAGGCCTGGTATAGCAACCGGATTAAACACGTACTCCAGTGTTGGAGTCTGTCCAGAGCCTTCGTACAAGTTCTTGGTCAGATAAATGGCGAGACCCGCTGCCAAGATATTAATAACGACCCCAACAATGGTCTGGTCTGCACGGAACGTAATCGTTGCTACGGCATGCAGCAATGAAACTATTACACCAAAGACAAGACCGGCTACGAGCCCCATCCAAGGAGCGCCATGCTTCATACCGCCTTGAATGGCTTGGTCAGAGATAACGGCTGCAGCAAAAGCGCCTGATATCATAAGACCTTCAAGGCCGATGTTAATGACACCTGATCGCTCTGAGAAGAGTCCACCAAGGCCTGTGAAGATAAGCGCTGTAGAGAAGACTAGCGTAATGCTTATTAATTGACCAATTGTATCTAATGCGTTCATCGTGCACCGCCTCCTTCCGATTTGCCCTTATTCGAACGGCGAATCATAAATGGTTTGAGGAAGAATTTCACCAAACCATGCGAAGCAACGAAGAAGATAATCGAACCAATAACGATACGAACAATCTCAGGCGGTACATTTGCACCAAAGCTCATACCCGCCGAACCATAGCTTAAGCCGCCGAACAGCACGGCACCAAGGAATACGCCAATCGGTGTATTGCCACCAAGAAGAGCTACAGCAATACCGTCAAACCCATACCCCCATGATGCAGCCATTACCGTCTGGTAGCCGAACACACCTAGAATCTCGAAGACGCCTCCAAGACCTGCGAACACGCCGCTGATAAACATCGAAGATATGATTGTACGGTTAACGTTCATTCCGGCATATAGCGCAGCATTTGGGTTGAGACCAACTGCACGAAGCTCATAACCTTTTTTCGTACGCCACAAGATCACATAAAAGACGATTAAGCCAATAATCGCAAATAATGTTCCCCAATGCATACGGGCATTACCCATACTTTCGGACAGCCATTTGATCGATACAAGTGCCGACTCATGAATCGGCTTCGATTTCTGCTGACCTTCCATAACGAGATATGTACCCACGATATAGTTGGAGAGGAAAAGCGCAATCCAGTTCAGCATAATCGAGGAGATAACCTCGTTTACACCACGTGCAGCTTTTAAATATCCGGAGAGCGCCGCCCACAAGCCGCCAAACAGACCGCCAACGATAATCGCAAGAGGTGCATGGAGATACCATGGCAAATCAAGCGTAACCCCTACGATCGTTGCTCCTGTCATCCCCATCATAAACTGGCCTTCTGCGCCGATATTGAAGAGGCCTGTGCGGAAAGCAAATGCTACTGCAATCCCTGTGAAAATAAGTGGTGTGATGGCACGAATCGCTTCACCGATGTCGTAAGGGCTGCCAAACAGCTTCTTCACGAGAGAGGAGTAAGCAAGAATCGGATCATACCCGCCGGCGAGCATCGCAAGCCCGCCGCAAATGAGACCTAGAATGATTGCGACAAGCGGCACCAGAAAGGATGACTTATCGAATATTTTTCTCATCGTATTCATATCGTACTATCCCCTCCCTTCTGCTGTAGCAGCTGCTGCTGCATCACCAGCCATCATCAGGCCAAGCTGTTGATCGTCACGATGATCAGCATCCACTTCACCCATCAAGCGTCCTTCGTACATAACGGCAATTCGATCGGACAAGGAATACAGTTCATCCAGCTCAAAGGAAATAAGCAGAATAGCTTTTCCTTGGTTACGTGCTTCAATGAGCCGTTTATGTACGTACTCAATTGCACCAATATCAAGCCCCCGGGTAGGTTGTACAGCAATTAAGAGATCTGGATTTTTCCACAACTCCCGGGCAATGATTGCCTTCTGCTGGTTACCGCCGGACAACGACCGAGCTTTCGCATGAATACCTGAACCACGAACATCAAACTCATTAACAAGTTTATCTGCCAGTACATCCATCGCTTTGAAATCGATAAAGCCGTTCTTGCCGAATTGCGGATCAAAGTAACTGCCCAGAATCATATTCTCACTTAGCGTAAAATCAAGCACCAGACCATGCTTATGACGGTCCTCTGGAATATGGCTTACACCGGAGAGTGATATTTGGCGCGGCGAGCGATTCGTAATATCCCGGCCGTTCATCTTAACGCTCCCGCCTGACAAGCCTCTCATTCCAGTAATCGCATAAACCAGTTCACTTTGACCGTTCCCGTCTACACCTGCAATACCGAGAATCTCGCCAGCTCGTACATCAAGGCTGATACCATCCAGCACCTGTTTCCCTTGATCACCTTTCATACGAAGCGAATCAACGGACAGCACAACATCGCCAGGCTCCTGTTTCGATTTCTCGACTTCGAAGGTGACGTCTCTGCCGACCATCAATTCAGCCAAATGCCGTTCATTTGTTTCTGAGGTTGGAAGGGTACGAATAACCTTACCTCTTCGGATAACCGTTACGGTATCCGCAAGCGCCATAACCTCTTTCAACTTATGGGTAATGAGAATGATTGATTTGCCTTCAGCCGACAGATTGCGCAAAATTTGAATAAGCTCTTCAATTTCCTGTACCGTCAGAACCGCTGTAGGCTCGTCGAAGATCAGAATATCCGCACCGCGGTACAAGGTTTTTAGAATCTCGACCCGTTGCTGCATGCCCACTGTAATATCTTTAATCCGCACCTGCGGCTCTACTTTCAATCCATAACGTTCGGAGAGCTCCCGAACTTTTACATTTGCTTTTTTATATTTTAAAAATCCAAACTTAGACGGTTCATTGCCAAGCACGATATTTTCCGCTACCGTAAACGGCTGCACAAGCTTGAAATGCTGATGGACCATGCCGATCCCAAGTTCAATTGCCTTACCTGCTCCGTCAATAACGGTTTTGTTGCCATTGACCCAAATCTCGCCTTCTTCCGGCTGATACAAGCCAAACAGAATATTCATCAGCGTCGATTTGCCCGCGCCGTTCTCGCCAAGCAGAGCATGAATCTCGCCCTTTTTTAGTTCAAAATTGATGTTGTCATTGGCCACTAATCCTGGAAAACGCTTCGTAATCCCTTTTAGTTCAACAGCCGTTGTGCTCCGGTCCATACCTTCATCATCCCCCCGGTTTTCTACCTCTATGGCAAAAAAGGACAAGACCGGCTGGTGCCGGCCTTGCCTTGAGACAGCGACTTCAAATAATTTTCATCTGAAAATTATTCAGTAGGCACTTTAATCTCGCCGCTGATGATTTTTTGTTTGTACTCTTCAACTTTTGCAAGTACATCAGCTGGTACGTTTTTCGTCGAAGTATCTGGCAAGCCTACGCCGTTGTCTTTCAGACCAAGCGTAACGACTTGACCGCCTTTCCAATTACCGTCGATCAGATCTTTCGATACTTTATAAACTGCAGCTTCTACACCTTTCATCATCGAAGTCAGTGTGATTTCGTCACCGAATTCAAGCGATTGGTCTTTATCTACGCCGATTACCCATACGTCTTTACCAGCATCTTTACGAGTCTTCGCTTCATTGAACACACCGTTACCGGATGCGCCCGATGCATGGAAGATGATGTCGACGCCAGCATCATACATCGTTGCAGCCGCTTGTTTACCAAGGTCAGGCTTCGAGAAGTCACCTACATAGTTAATTTTCATGCTTTTCGCAGCTTCAGGGTTAACCGCTTCGATCCCCGCTTTGAAGCCTGCTTCGAATTTTTTAATAACTGGAATTTCCATGCCGCCTACAAAACCGATTTTATTCGTTTTTGTCATCAAACCAGCAACTACACCAACCAGGAAGGAACCTTCGTTCTCAGCAAACGCAACCGATTCAACGTTTGGCAGTGCTTCCGTTGGTGTTGCATCAATTAGTCCGAATTTGGAATCTGGGTTTTCCTTAGCTACCTTAGTCATCGCATCCGAGAAGAGGAAACCAATGCCCCAAGTCAGATCATATTTCTCAGATACGAACGCCCTAAGATTAGGCTCCATGTCTGCATCACTTTTACTTTCAAGGTATTTACTCTCTGCGCCGGTATCAGCTGTTACTTTCTTCAGAGCTTCCCATGCGCTTTGGTTAAAGGATTTGTCATTTACGCCGCCAACATCTGTTGCCATACCGATCTTCAGCTTGGAAGCCGGTGCTTCAGAAGTGTCCGGGGATGCAGTCTCTGCATTGCCGCCTGTGTTTGTATTGTTACTGTTCTCGTTCTTGTTACCACATGCGGACAAGACTACTGTCAGCGCCAGGATAATCATAAGCATTAAACTAACTTGTTTTTTCATTCCTGTTCTCTCCCCTGCCTTTTATTTGTTTAGGGCATCGCACTATCTTTATTATTCTTGATGTCCACCGCCACTATTCTCCTAATTATAATTACAATCTAACAGCCGTCAATCACATTATGTCAACTAATTTAACACAGAAATTATGTTCACAATTTGTCACCCTTGTTATGTAACATTTGTGCGAGTTTTGTTCGGAATATTCGCACAAATAACTCACACAAAACAATTTGCATGCTTATTATTACCCCTTAAATCCGAACATTTAAACCGTACACGCACAAAAAACAGCTGCCCTTCGCCTGCAATTAGCAAACATAGGACAGCTGTTCTGTCATTATGATCCTTTATTTGGATCTTCGTCGTCTGGTTTTTGTTCGTCCAGCTCAGGAGGTGTAATCTCGCCCGCATCACGGGTTTGAATACGAACCTTCACGCCGCCAATCGTATCCACGATAGGTTCGGAAGAAGATTCAGCCGCAGCGTTTCCTTCTCCAGAAGGCTCTTCTCCGCCAACGATCTCGCCGGATTCGATCAAATTCTTGATTTGCTCAAGCTCAAGCGTTTCTTCTTTAAGCAGCGTTTGAGCAATCAAATGTACTTCTCTGCTCTTCTCAGTCAACAATTGCTTCGCACGAGTGTAGCAATCATTGATAAAGTTTTGCATTTCTTGGTCAATCTCATAAGCAATCTTATCCGAGTAGTTCTGTTCATGACCAAGATCACGACCCAAGAATACTTGGCCCTGCGTTTGGCCGAACTGCATCGGACCAAGCTTATCACTCATACCGTATTCCATAATCATGCTGCGTACGATGCCGGTAGCTTGCTTGAAGTCGCTGTAAGCGCCAGTACCAATCTCGCCGATAAACAACTCTTCCGCAACACGCCCGCCAAGCAGGCCTGTTACTTTATCAAGCAGCTCTTGCTTCGTTACCAGCATACGATCTTCCTTCGGAAGCATAATGACATAACCGCCAGCGCGTCCGCGTGGAATAATCGTAACTTTATGAACCATGTCAGCATGCTCCAGGAAGTAGCCAACAATGGTATGACCTGCTTCGTGGTAAGCGACGATACGCTTCTCGCGGTCGCTGATGACACGGCTCTTCTTCTCCGTACCAACAATAACGCGGTCAATCGCTTCATCAACTTCACGCATACCGATATCTTTCTTATTACGGCGGGCTGCAAGGAGGGCTGCTTCGTTAAGCAGGTTCTCCAGATCCGCACCAGTAAAGCCAGTCGTACGCTTCGCAATAACATCCAGCTTAACATCATTATTAAGCGGCTTGTTGCGAGCATGTACTTTAAGTACGGCTTCACGGCCTTTCACATCTGGGCGGTCAACCGTAATTTGACGGTCGAAACGTCCTGGACGAAGAAGTGCCGGGTCAAGAATATCCGGACGGTTCGTCGCTGCGACGATAATAATGCCTTCGTTCGCACCAAAGCCATCCATCTCAACGAGCAATTGGTTGAGCGTTTGCTCACGCTCGTCATGACCGCCACCAAGACCGGCGCCACGTTGACGACCAACTGCGTCAATCTCATCAATAAAGATGATACATGGTGCATTTTTCTTCGCATTCTCGAACAAATCACGGACACGGGATGCGCCGACACCGACGAACATTTCCACGAAGTCCGAACCGGAGATGCTGAAGAATGGAACGCCAGCTTCGCCTGCTACAGCGCGGGCAAGAAGCGTTTTACCAGTACCCGGAGGACCCACAAGCAATACGCCCTTCGGAATACGTGCGCCAACCACGTTAAATTTGCGAGGATCCTTCAGGAAGTCAACAACTTCGACAAGCTCTTGCTTCTCTTCGTCGGCACCTGCCACATCCTCAAACGTGATGCGCTTCTTCTCTTCGTTGTACAGCCTTGCACGGCTTTTGCCAAAGTTCATCACTTTGCCGCCGCCGCCCTGAGCTTGATTCATAAGGAAGAAGAACAAAATAAATATGATCACAAACGGAATAATGGAAGTAAGGAACGTAAGCCAGATGCTTGGTGTATCCATTGGCTTATAGTTGAGCTTAAATCCGTATTGTTTCTCTGCGGCGAGAATATCTTCGCCTGCTTCCAAACCTACCCTCGATGAGAACTGTTTTTCCCCGTTCTTCGAGTCTGCAGGCGGCTCTTTATATTTACCGGAAACCAAGTAAGTATAACCATCGTACTTCACGGTCAGCTCTTCTACGTTGTTTGAACTGATGGCTTGGCGAAGCTGATCGTATCGAATTCCGACGGTAGTATTATTCTGGCTGCTGATAAACTGAATAATCCCAACCGTTACTAAAAAGATGATCAAATAAAATCCAGTATTGCGGATGATCCGATTCATCCCCTACCTCCTCTCAAGACGCTTCTAATATTTTAACATAGCATGACTTTCCATCTCAATAGAACCAAGATGAAGGGGAGGCATGCCGGCGTAACCGCAAATTCTATTTCTCGTAAACTTCCGGTTTCAGAATGCCAATGAACGGAAGATTGCGGTACTTCTCTGCATAGTCGAGGCCGTAGCCCACAACAAATTCATCCGGCAATGAGAAGCCTGTGTAGTCCGCTTCCAGATCGACCGAACGGCGTGCTGGCTTATCGAACAGCGTTGCAACAGTTACGGACTTGGCATTGCGGCGCTCCAGAACATCAATCAGGTAGCTGAGTGTCAGACCGCTGTCAATAATATCTTCGACGATCAGCACATCGCGACCTTCTACAGAAGCATCAAGATCTTTAATAATCTTGACGACACCAGATGATTTGGTCGAAGCTCCATAGCTTGATACGGCCATAAAGTCGATCTCAAGTTTTATGGGCATCTCTTTAACCAGATCGGACATGAATATAAATGCACCTTTGAGGACGCAAATAACGAGCGGATTACGCCCATCGAAGTCACGGCTAAGTGTCTCGCCGAGTTCCTTCACTTTCGCCCTAATTTGTCCTTCGTCATAGAGTACCTCTTTAATATCGTTCAACAAAATGTAAATCCTCCTATATCTTTCACTTTATAATTATGAATACAGCAGTGCTTCTTATTCGTTCTCTATTCGAATGAACAGGAAGTCCGTTGTCTCATGATCGGTTAGCGCATGGCTCGAACGTCTGATGCCCGGTACCCAAAGCAAGCGGTCGTCCGCATCAACCAGAAGCGGATAACGCTCACGCTCGGATGGCGCGATCTTTTCGTCAACGAACATATCTTGCACTTTTTTGGAGCCGTTTAATCCTAAAACTTGAATTCGGTCACCCGGCCGCCGATTACGTACTGTAAGCGGAAAAACCAGACTCTCCGCATCGAAGCAAACCTCGTTTCTGCCTGCCGGCTTAACCGCCTCGCCCCGTTTGCTATGCTCGATATACAGCGTACGACCTCCAGCTGTTACCCGCATGTCAGCGGAATCACGGGGAATGACGTGTGCATAGGCTTCGGACATAATCGCCGCAGCAGCATTAAGCACTCGAACCCACCGGATGCTGCTATACTCACGGATGCATCGAACACCCGAGCCGGCATCATACCGCCAGGTACTCGGGGCTGCAGAAGCTGCCGCAAGCCGCATGGTCTCAATCGCTACAAAGGATCCAATTTCTGCATCCTGCGAAAGATAATTTAATATTAGTTTAATCAATCTTCTTTGTAAAGCGACATGAAGACCTGAGAGCGTACCAGCATCCATCTTGCATTCGCCCGGAGTCAGCGATACAAGTTCAACAAGCAGCTTCTGCGCTTCATTCTCCATCCATTCGTCTTCCGCCCCTGCTACATCAGCCATTCTCCGGAGAGAATGAGTGAGCTGGGGATTATATTGTGAAAGATACGGTATAACATCAAGCCGAACGACATTACGAAAATAATATTTCTCATTGTTGCTGCTGTCGAGGCAATACGGAATATCCTGCTCCGTACAATAGCGTACAATGTCTGACTTGTTCATACGAAGTAATGGACGTATAAGTTCCACGTTTTTTTCAGTACGTTTCGCAGCCATACCTGAGAGGCCTGTCAAACCTGCTCCACGGATGATATGCATGAGCACCGTCTCTGCCTGATCATCGGCATGATGCGCCAGCGCGATAGCCGAAGCTTTATACTTAGCTGCTATGTCATGCAGAAAGGCATAGCGCTTCTCACGTGACGCGGACGAGGCGTTCATTCCGGTTTCTTCTATGTAAGCCGGCATATCCAGCTCAATCATCTCGAAGGATACACCAAGCTTCGCTGCATATTGGCGTACAATCTCCGCCTCATGCCTTGATTCTTCCTTCCGGAAGCCGTGATTCACATGGGCAGCTATGATCGTGAGCTCATCTTGCTTCGCTGCTGCGCATAGCAGATGAAGCAGAGCCATAGAATCGGGACCGCCGGATACGGCAGCCACGATTCGGTCGCCTTTCGACCATAGCTGTTCAGTCGCTGCATACCTCAACATGTCAGGCAGCAGCTTATGGTCCCCCATTTCCATTGCTTATGTATCTCCCCGTCCCTATATTTCAAATCCAATGTCCAACTTCCTTTATATACCCCCGCGAAGCAGCCAGTAAACCGAGATCCCCAGTACTACCGCGGATACAGCGGCAAGCCCCTTTAACCACCCTGGTGATTTTGGGCTGATTCGCGTGTCTCTGCGGTGCAGCAGTCTTCTCCATGCTTCTGCCCCTTCAGCCGCATCGTAGAACCTTCCCGCCATCGCTTGCTTTAACCAGCCAGCTACAGGAGTCAGCCCTTTGCACTCGCTAACAAGGCGCTCCAGCTCTTCTGTCGAACGGGTCTGCGGCAGCCCTGCTGTCAGCGCCTGCAGCTTCTTTGGTTCATGAAGCATGATGCAGAGCACTGCAAAAGAAAAGAGATCGTATCTGGCATCTGCCGATCGTGAGCCTGCGTTCCAATAACCCCGGTCATAAATCTCGGTAAATTGCCTTATCCCTTTACCCATCGCGGTGACACCGCCATAATCAACCAGCTCAACATACCCATAATCAGCGGTGAGTACATTATCGATCTTCAAATCGCCAAATACCCAGCCCTTACGATGCAGCTCAGCAAGCTTGCCAAGCAGGTTCAGACCAATGAGCGGAAACCACTCCGGTCCGTTTTTCGTCAAAAATTCCGAAATCGTTACTCCACGTACGTACCTCATAATATAGAAAGGATATTCTTTGCCGTCCGGCCCGAGAAGATCGTCCACATCATAAAGATAGGTCAACTTCCGATCTTGCTTCTCGAGTGCCTGCAGTACATTAATCTCTGACTGCAGATCAACCGCATCCATTCCTACCTTGAGTGCGCACCAGCCGCGGTCAGCATGAACGAGATAAACCTTGCCGTTCGCTCCCTCTCCAAGCAGCCGCTCGACACGATAACGGGCATTCTTCCACTTTCCCGTCACAATCGTACCGCGGCGGAGACTCAACTTAAACGACGTAGTCACTCATAATCCCATCCGTTTCATCGTCATTGCTCTTCTTACCATAATCCCCCTGCCGGTAAAAATCAATGACCTGCATAATCGCCGGGCCTGTAGGTGTCGTGCCGCTCATTGGCAATTTTGTAAATATGGAAGAAATACCTTTCAAATTATCGGTCCAGCTCAGGTCGAGCTTACAGTCTTCTCCATACTTCGTGCTTGGAAAATGAAAAACGGCAATCTCGCTATGGCCTTGACGTGCCTGCAGACTTAACATCAAGTCATGGATCGCTTCTTCCACTGCGCGAAGCTTTGGCTTCATACTGGCACTAGCGTCAATCAGCAGGGCTACCTGCAGCTTCGACGTCTCCCCAAGCTCATCAATGACCCTAACAACCTCACTGCGCTTCTCCGGCGGCAGCGCCTCAATGGAGCCATTGCCAAGCACCTGCTTCAATTCCCTCTGCACAGCCAGTTGTATCGTTTGTACCGCTGTTTTCCGCGTCATCATCTGAACCGTTTGCGACAGCTGCCGTGTATCCACCAGCCTGCTGAGGCCACCTCCGGCTCGGGCGACTTCCTCAATCTCCGACGCGCCAAGCTCTCCTACATCACCATAATCCAAAATACCTACAACATTAACGGCAATTCCTTCGGCCTTGGCATGTGCAGCCGCTACAACCGGACTCATGCCGACATTCGAGCAGCCATCGGTCACTAGCAAAATTTGCTTCATCTTTATTGCCTCCTCTTCAAACAGCATAACCTCTCTATCAGTTTTGCCTTTTGAAGCGAGGGATAAACCGCTAGATTGCCCTATTTCCCGAGAAATTATGCTGCCGCTCTATTGAACGGACAAACAATTGACTCTAGTAAAGCAGCAAAAAGGCTCTTAGGCTGAAGCGCAGCCTGCTGCGCTTCAGCCTAAGAGCCTGCATTCGCCCATCTCCCATGTGCCCCCTTTAACTAACCGTACGAGGTCGTTCGAGCCTAGTAAGCCCAGGCCAGCGGAAGGACGCCCATTCCGGCAAATGTTTATCGATCCGTGCCACAAGCACCGTCATATCATCATTTATATCCCCTTCATGGTGCCTTACGACGGTTTCAAGCAGAGCATCCGCCATCTCCTGCGGGTCATCTGTCTTCAGCTCCTGAAGGATCCGTTTCATCCACATCTCCTTATTGACGGCATGACCCGGTGCGTCATAAATACCGTCACTCATCATGACAATCGTATCACCAGGCTGCAGCGGCATAGAAATCAGATCGAAATCAATGTCCTGTAAAATACCAACCGGCAAATTATTCGCCGATACTGGAATTACCTCGCTTCCTCGTTTAATAAAGCTTGGCGTCGAGCCAATCTTCATAAAGGTGGTCTTCGCCGTGTACAGATCAATCATGGCTAGATCAATCGTCGCGAACACTTCATCCGGCGACCTAAGCAGCAGGATGGAGTTCACAGATTTTATCGCCAGCTTCTCATCCATCCCGGACTTCAGCAGCTGCTGCAGAATCGACAGCGCCGCGCTGCTCTCCTGCCGCGCCCGCTCCCCATTACCCATTCCATCACTGATCGCTACAGCGAACTTGCCGTTGCCAAGCTCGACCATGCTGAAGCTGTCTCCCGACAGCAAGTCTCCGCCCTTCGCTGCCCCGGCTATGCCTGTCTCCACCTCAAACTCCTTGGCTGATCCGAACACAACAAGTGTCGGCTCTCCATTCTTCTCAGGTGGTCTCTCCGACTTGACGGCCACATGCTCGCCGAGAATATCGGATAAGAGCGGAGCAATAATTTTGCGGCATTCGTTATGCCCCCTGCTGAAATGATGATACAATTCGATTTCCACATTCCCCTCTTCCAAATTAATGACTTCCAGCTCCTGAATCGATAATCCCAGTCCCTCCAATGCTTCCCTAATTTGTTCTTCCTGCAAATGAAGCGTTTGTCCCTCCCTTTTAATTTCGTGTGCCAAATCCTCCATAACCTGTGACACGCCCGATAATTGATCCGCAACAAGCTGCCTGGAATCGAATATTTGTTTCTTCCAGTGCATATCATTCTTATAAAGCTCGTACTCCTGCTCTATAATGCCAAGCACTTGCGCTGGCTTTGAGCAATGAGAAGCCCATGTGCGAGGCATATTATGCGTAGGTACGCGGTCCTCCTCCACCGCTGAGATCATATCCTTCATCATTTGATACGTTTGATAGTACTTGCCCTCCCAGCAAGCTCGGTTCCTGTGGCAGCCTTCACAGCTTCGCGCAGATACTGCCTGCATAAAATGATTAACTTCCTCCTCCTTCTTCACAGGCGCAGCTGCTCCGTTCAGCTGTCCGAAGCTGCGGGAAAGCTGGCGGAATACTTCTGAATATTGTGAGACCCGCTCCGCTGTTACATCGCGCACACGTTTGGCATACTCATGCTGCGACTTGGCATGCTCGTTTGTGCCAGGCACATAACGGGCGATGGTTCGAATCATAATTTTTGGGGTAAGCATAAGTAGTACAGCTGCTGCCACAGATTCCCATGTGGAGGTCATCACATCTGATCCACTGCCGACATAAACGGCAAGGATCGAGGTGCCAAGCAGCATACCGAAGGCAACAGCGGCTTTGCCGCCTTCCCTCAATAGTCCAGCGAGCAGCCCGGCGAAAGCCAGCAGGCTCATCTGCACAACGGCATTAAAGTCAGCGAGACTTAAAATAAGACCCGCCACTACGCCTACACAGGCGCCTAGCGGTGCCCCTCCTGCCAGCGCAAAGAGCAGCAACAAGAATCGTGACATAATATGTTCAACAGAAAGACCGTATATTTGCCAGCCTACCGCCCCGGTCATAACGGAGGCAAGCAGAATCATTAGACATATAATTTCCTCATTCTTAAGGGATGCGGTCTTCTTCGACATGGTCAGCACCGGTATCGCTTGTATAAAGACAAGCGTAAGCACGAAGCTGAGCGCCGCTTCCACCACAACCATCATAAAGTTATACCAATTCATCACATCTCCTATGAAGAGTCCAAATAGCTGCACAACCAGGGTGGAGATAAAGACGAGTAAGGGTGCGGTCCCAAGCTCCGCTTTTTCGTATGCTTCCAGGCCTTTAAATAATAGAAATAGAACGGCCAGCTCCATCCCGATCCATAAGGGTGCTGGCGTAACGGCGAACCAACTCCCGGCAATAAGGGATACTGCCGTCCAGCCGAAGGCATCCTTGCGTAAGAAGTAGATAACCGCGAAGTACGCGGCAGCAAAGGGCATAAGCGATTCCAGAATGACAGCTCGTCCAAGTAGAAAGCCCAGCGCGACAAGCATAATGGTCCACTTCTTCGCAAGAACGAGCTGGACAACGCTTCGTGATGATAACCACCCACGCCCCTTATCCATTATGGAACTTCCCCACCCCATTTGTTGCTCTCCTGCAGGAAACATAATCACATTTTCTTTCTTCATCTCGAACACCACCTATTCTGGTTTATTGTGTTTCCAATTATAGGAGCATGTCCGTATGAAGTTTGTCAGTTTACCGTGGGCGTGCAAAAGTTTTTTCCGACAAAGTTAAATTCAGCATCCACAAATTGTCAACGCTTTCAAAACCGCGCCAGAACTGGCTTTAAACCTGACACAAGACTATTGGCACATAAGACACTTCAACAAAAAACGTCGCGCCCTGCCTTTTGCTGCCTGCAAATCTTTGTTTTCTGCTGTCGGGATTGCTAAGAGTATCGGGGAAATAACTATATTTTTTAAAAATAAAAAAGCAGAACCGTTTAGGTTCTGCTCTCATATGATTGTATAAAATCCAGCTTAGACTCGTTTAGCACCGCGTCCGCCGCGTTTGCCTTCGGTATTTTTCTTCAGGGAGGAAATCCGTTCTTCGCTATCCTTCAGGAAGCGAGACATTTTATCCTCGAATGACGGTTTGTTGTAAGACGGTCTGCCAGCTGACTGCTTGTTGAATGGACGTCCACCACGGTCTTGACCACCGCCGCCGCCGCCTCCACGGTTAAAACCTCCACCACCGCCACCACTTGGGCGTGGCTCGCGTTGTGGTGGTGCTTGGCCTTCAGGCCGGTCAACTGCCTGTTTAATGGAAAGTCCGATCTTGCCGTCTTTATCAACGTTGATCACTTTGACTTTAACAACATCGTCAATTTTCAGGTGATCCTTCACGTCTTTGACGTAGTTGTCGGCAATTTCCGAGATGTGAACGAGCCCTGTGACACCCCCGGACAAATCGACGAATGCTCCGAAATGCGTTATGCCTGTCACTTTGCCTTCTAACTTGGCCCCTACTTCAATTGCCATAAAATAAAATGTTCCTCCCTAAGCTAAATAGCGTTACTATCGTGATTATAACTTAATCGTCAAAGCAAGGTCAACAGACGTTCACCCGTTGTTGCGTCTATTTAATGACCTGAATCTGTTGTTCACCAGGAGTTACCATCCCTTGGTCTTTGGTTGCGAGTTGTCTTATATATTCCGGATCGTTAAGTCTATCAATCTGTTGCTGGAGGACTTTGGATTTCTGAGTGGAATCATCTACCTGATTCTTGATCTCCGTCAGCTGCACCTGTGTTGCGCGTGCATCCTTCATTTGTCCCAGGAATGTATACGCCGCCCAGCACAAAAATAGAGTGATGAACATCGCCCATATCCGCAAACGGCGTTTGGAGCCGGCGTTCCCTGTCGATTGATTGGCTGTGGCAGTCGTCATAACGTTTTAACCTCCTAATAATGAATAATCACCCAAATGGCCATTATGAAGCCAATGTGATGATTCATGCTTCGAAAGCATAGGCTTCGTTAAAATAAGCGTCTCCAAAGCTTAATGACGCTCGATATAATCTTGTCCCATCTTTCTTTAAACTTCAGCTTTGCTACATGTGGTCCAAGCCATCGCCATAGCAGACGAGTAAGCGGACTTAGCAAAAATCTGAACAGCAGCCAGAAAGGACGAATCAATTGTAGCACAATTTTTAACAGGAAAATAGTGAGTGCGGTCCCAAATCCGATTAAGACACGAATAAATCGGTATAGAAGAATGATCGGCTTTACAATAAGGAGATCAAACGTCCGTATCGAGAAACCAATCAAAGCTCGTACCGCTTCAATCAGCCATTTTACAATACGAATAACCGGTTTGCTTAGCAGCCAGTAATAACTAAGAATCCCAATCAACATTCCAATAAATACATACGCCCGCACCTCGCCGTAGTTGCTGGCGTAAAGCACTCGGAACACAAGGAGCGATGCGGCCAGCCAGTACACCAAATCGAGTACCGGCAGCGACCAGCGCGGGAAGCGCAGCTCATTCGACACGACCCGATAGCCATCGAAGATTACGCCTAGTCCGATGCCTGTCAGCAGCATCATCCCCATTGTGAAGAACTGTAGGCTTAATGAGGTCACTTGAACAGCTTCCCGAACAAGCCTTTTGTTTTGGTAGAGGCATTGCCGTCCAAGTAGGCGAGCGAATGGACAAGCCCCTCTATCGCAACCAGATTCTGCTCCAGGTTAAGATGCTTAATATGCAGGTTTTGTCCTTTTATCATCAGGAAGCCAAGCTCGGTATCGAGTAGAAACTCTTCGCTGTCGAAGCTTTCCACATTCAATACGCCAGTGATTTCGAGCAGCTTGCGATTCAGCATTTTGACTTCCTGGCGCTTCTGCCCCTTACTTTGTTCTACCATTGACTCGTCCCTCCACTTCGAAAGCATAGCTTGAGACTAGCTTATGGGGGTGGGACGAACTTTAGAACAGGATTGGCAGGCAACTCTTTCATATTTCACTAGAGAGGAGGACTACCTCCATCTCTGGCACTTTTTACATGCTTAAGCTGGGCGACAATAATTACACTAATGACGACAAGCAGGAACCAGGAGCTGATTTTGCTAAGATGAACCAACTGCCAGGTATGCTCCTGATCAGGATACGCCCATGCGCCCATAAACGTTGAAATATTTTCTGCGAGCCAGATGAAGAACCCGATGAGTAAGAAAGATAAGATGACAGGCATGCGGTACGTTCGGTCGCCAACCCTGTAGGTAAACGAAGTACGGTAAAACACAATGATGAGCAATATCGTGAGCGCCCAACGAAAATCCCACAAATAGTGATGTGTAAAGAAGTTCAAATAGATCGCAGCGCTAAGAAGAACCGTATACCATTGCCTAGGCCAGCCGTACACGGAGATGGACAAACGCCTCCAAGCCTGGCATATATAACTTGCTACACTCGCATACATAAACCCGCTGTACAGCGGTACTCCCAGCAGCTTCGACCAACCTTCCCCCGGATATGACCATGACCCCATATGAACTTTGTACAACTCCAGCAGCAGCCCTATGATATGGAACATACAAATAACTTTCAGCTCGTCGATTGTCTCCAGCTTAAACGCCACCATGCCGACTTGGGCAATCAGGCAGATCAGGAGTAGCAGATCGTAGCGGTGGAAGTATGGAATCGATACGACCTTCGTCAGCGCAAGTGTTGCAAAGATGATAACCGGGAATATACAAGACATCGCCTGGCGATAGCCGAATATAAAAAGCTGCTTAATCCGGTAGAGCCATATTGCGTTTGATTGCTGTAGTTGTTCCACTTACAAGCCCTCCCTTTCTATAATTCAGGGTTAAATTTAGCATACGGTTTATCGTTTTACAATAAATTGTTACTGATATTTCACTGATGTTTATTGTTATGTGCAAAAAGAAAGAGCATTCCTCTTTGACGAGAAATGCTCTTTTTGATTCAATTATTCTGCTGGGCAGCCGCCGAATTCTGTTCGGACTTTATTTTTAAATACAAAACCAGAGTCAAAATGATCCCAAGCAAAGATATCCAATTGATAAATAGATAAAAAAGCGTAACGGAAATACCGTTTATGAAATCAAGTGAAATAAATAATTCCCCTGTGACCCAGGTGACCAAAATAGTAAATCCGTTGATTACAATACTATAGCCAATAAAGCCCCAAAATTGCCCTTTGGCCATATTACGGCTGGTCTCAAGCGGATTTGTCACGGAAGTATTCTCGATGGCGACAACGATCGGCAGCAGCAACAGACGTACGTACATGAACAAGCCTGGGATAACAAACAATAGAAGGCCGGCTGTGAGTATGACGTTTTGAAGAAAGTCATACATGATCATTCGCAGCCATTTGCTCAGCCCCCACCGATATGCCTGAGCGACGCTGGCTTTGCCGCCCCGCAGTCTCTCGATCAGATAATGAACCACAACCGGTATTAAGAGTGTTAAAAAAATAATCGAGATTATGACGTCCCGGATCGAATAACTCAACAATTTGAACTCAAAGGGAAATCCATAATTGGAGATTAGTTGAACCGGAACGATGGTGATTGCAGTGATAAGCAGCAGCGCCAAGGCATTTTTTATAAACAAAGAAAAAGTCTGCCCTAATACCCCACCGCCATTCGACGGACGGATCACCGGCAGATTAGTCATTGTTGGGATCACAGAAACAGCCTCCTAAGCATGAAAAAGAGCTGCCACACATACGTGACAGCTCTCTTTGGTTTACCAGCCGAGATCATCCTCGCGCGGGCGTTGCTCTTCCTTGATCAAAGTGTAAAGCTCACCGGCTTCATCCTTACGAGTCGTTTCCGCAATCCGTTCGATACGAACGGTTACGGTCTTCTGACCGTATTGGATCGCGAGCTCATCCCCTGGTTTAACCGTGCTGCTAGCTTTCGCTTCACGGCCGTTGATCCAGACGCGTCCTTGCTCGGAAACATCCTTAGCAACGGTGCGGCGCTTGATCAACCGGGACACTTTGAGGAATTTATCCAGACGCATTTATTACTTGATAGCGTCTTTCAGTTTGTTGCCTGCTTTGAATGCAGGAACTTTGGATTCTGGGATGGAGATTTCTTTACCCGTTTGCGGGTTACGACCTACACGGCCGGAACGTTTACGAGTTTCGAAAGTACCGAAGCCGATCAGTTGTACTTTGTCTCCAGTAGCAAGCGCGTCAGTAACTTCGCCGAGGAAGCCGTTCAGTACTGCTTCTACGTCACGTTTAGTCAAACCGCTTTTTGTTGCAATGTTGTTGATCAGATCTGTTTTGTTCATTATTAATATCCTCCTAAATTCAATTCGCCCGTTTTGTGTGGTCAGCGTTCCAGGAACGCGCCGTTAGGTTGGTAATTTTAAGCATAAACACATGCACGATGATACTTATTCTGCTTGTCCTCAAAAAAATCCTGCTGCACAAGAAAAAATTTTACCGAAAGATGCGGAAATGTTGCGTTTTGTGGCGAAAAAGCAGTACTATTGTCGCTTCGCTTCTTCCCACCAACGATCCATTTCTGTTAAATCAGTCTGGTCAAAAGTTTTACCGTTTATACTAAGCTGCTCCTCAATATAAGAGAATCGGCTCTTAAATTTTGCATTTGTACGAGAGAGCGCCTCCTCAGGATCCGCGTGGATAAAGCGAGAAGCGTTCACAACAGCAAACAGCAAATCTCCCAGCTCTCCTGCCTGCTCTTCCGAATCTTTCGAATCTATCGCTTCACGGAGTTCATGAAGCTCTTCTTCAATCTTGCTTAGCACCGGACCAAGCTCATCCCAGTCGAATCCAACCTTAGCCGCTTTCTTCTGCAGCTGGTACGCCTTCATAAGCGCAGGCAAATCCTTCGGAATGCCGTCTAGCTGCGATTTGCGGGCATCTGCTTCACCCTTACGCTTCTTCTCTTCCGCCTTCATCTGCTCCCAATTAACAAGAGCTTCTGTCGCATCACCAGCGCTGCGGTCGCCGAATACATGAGGATGCCGGAAAATAAGCTTCTCGTTCAGGCTCTCAATAACATCATAAGCAGAAAATGCGCCGGTCTCCTCTTCCATCTGGCTGTGCAGCATCACTTGCAGGATCACATCACCAAATTCCTCCCGCATGTGATCGGGATCATCATTATCGATAGCCTCAAGCGCTTCATACAGCTCCTCGATAAAGTTCTTACGGATCGATTGATGCGTCTGCTCGCGGTCCCACGGGCAGCCCTCAGGACTACGAAGAATACCAACAATCTCGTGCAGACGGTCGAAGGTACGGTTAAGGACTGCGTCTTCTTCAGTGCGGGGCACCCAGATAAGAGACAAATTGCCGAAGCCTGGTGTTCGGTCCAGCTCATAAAGCGGAACTTTAATAATCTGCTCCTCACCTGTTACACCAAGTGCATGACCCACAACAACCTCATAATCATCAGGGTACCGTTCCATCAGCGCCAGCTTCACATCTGAAGCTGTATAAGCATCATAGACCTGACCAATAATCGTATGTACACGCGGCTGTACTTGGGCAGCCTTCAGCTCAGCTGCGTCAAGCAGGGTAAAGCCTTCAATTGGATCAATTCCGAGACGGATAAAAGCCTGATCAAGGAAGCTCTCGCCTCCGATAATCTCAAGAGGAATATCCGCTGATAAGCAGCGCTCACGCAGCAGCTGCACAGTGCGCTCCGCAACCATCGGATGCCCGGGCACTGCATACAGGATTGGCGCGGACGCCGCCTGTGCTTCGCGAATGAGCGTATCCGCTATTGTATCATAAACCTCCGGGAAGGTGTCATGCTGTTCATACACGCTGTCAAATGAGGTGTAAGCAAGCTGATGCTCGCGCAGGAGCGACATAACAGGATGCTGCTCTGTGCGGACGTAGATCGCTGCAGCGGCCTGCAGCCGCCGCCATACGCCAAGCGTTAATTGATCAGGATCGCCGGATCCTAAGCCGACTACCGTTATTGTTTGTGCCATAACTATCGAATTCCTCCCTGCCAATGCAGATTCTACACGTAGTATACCATTTCTTGCATACGGATTAATAATGCCCTCCGGCAGCAGTTAGTGCTCATGCCCAACACTTGGGAATTCGGTATAATGGATACAAAAAGAAAGGACTGTCCGCTCATGAAAATTGTCATTGCACCGGATTCCTTCAAAGGCAGCTTATCTGCCGCCTCCGCTGCAGAAGCCATAGCAAAAGGCGTCCGGCGCTGTGTGCCGGATGCTGATATCATAGAGATTCCAATCGCAGACGGCGGAGAAGGAACCTTGAGCAGTCTGCTCACTGCAACCGGTGGAGAACGCGTGACGATCACGGTTTCCGGGCCGCTTGGGACGGAATTGAATGCCTCCTATGGGCTGCTTGAGCATGGCTCCGTTGCTGTCATCGAGATGGCTGAAGCCTCTGGCCTCTGCCTGCTGACGGATGAGCAGTATAATCCCGCCTTAACAACGACCTATGGGACAGGCGAGCTGATACTAGATGCTCTAGAACGCGGATGCCGACGGTTTCTGCTCACCGTTGGCGGAAGCGCAACGAATGACGGCGGCACCGGTATGCTTCAGGCGCTGGGCATGCGTCTGCTTGGACCTGCAGGCCAGCAAGTTCCTTTTGGCGGAGGTCATCTTAAGGATATCTCTGTCATTGAAGACAGCCAGTGGGATTCACGGATAGCTGAATCCACTTTCTTGATTGCTACCGATGTGCAAAACCCACTGATCGGCGAACAGGGTGCAACCCGGATATTTGGTCCGCAAAAAGGGGCAACTCCGCAAATGGTCGAGCATTTGGAGCTCGGCATGACACACTGGGCGGATTTCGTTACTGCCAAAACCGGCGTCAAACTCCATGACTGCCCGGGTGCTGGAGCAGCTGGCGGACTATGCGGTGCTTATCTCGCCTTCTTTCCCGCTTCCCTACGCCGCGGCATTGATGTCGTTCTCGAATACACCCATTTAGGCGATCAGCTTGCTGGAGCCGACCTTGTCATTACCGGTGAAGGGCGTATTGACCACCAGACCGCGTCAGGTAAAGCACCAATGGGCGTCGCCCAACTCGCCAAACAACATGGCGTACCTGTGGCTGCCCTGGCGGGCTCGGTTGGCGCCGGCATTGACGCCTTGTACGCAGAGGGAATCAACAGCGTGCACAGTATCATGAACGAGCCAATGACTCTGCAAGAGGCCATGGAGCGCGCTCCCCTCCTGCTCGAGCAAACGGCTGAGCAGGTCGTCCGGACTTTTCTCGCGGGACGGGACGCTCTTTAATCATACATAACACAGGACCTGGAGGTATTTGAGTGAAATACGAATGGAAAAAGAACGACAAACAACTGTACCTGCCAAAAAATGAGCCCTCCATCATCCATGTCCCGCTTTTAAAATATTTTACAATAAGCGGCAAAGGCAACCCCAATCATAAGGATTTCGAAGAAGCGATAGGTGTGCTGTATTCCTTATCCTACATAGTTAAGATGATGCCGAAAAAAGGAGTAACGCCAGAGGGATATTTCGAATATACCGTTTTCCCATTAGAGGGAGTGTGGGATTTAGCAGAAGAGGCAAGACAAGCTGCTGTCCTCGACAAGGATCAACTCATTTACACCATTATGATCAGACAGCCCGATTTTGTAACCGAATCTCTTGCTCTTGAAGTGATTGAGACAGTAAAGCAGAAAAAGCCACACCCGCTTCTCAGTAAAGTAACGTTCGAGCCGCTGGAGGAAGGCATGTGCCTCCAAATGATGCATCATGGCTCATACGACGACGAACCAGCAAGCTTCGCGAGAATGGAACAATACTGCGAAGAGAACTACCTCAAGCGAATCTCTAAGCTGCACAAGGAAATATATATTTCCGATGTCAGAAAGACAAAACCAGAAAAACTTAAAACCGTCCTCAGGTTTAAGGTGGACGCATTGTGATTTCAGTACAGTTTCTGCAATTTTAATCTAATTGGCAGAATTGTATCTCCTTCCGGTTGCTGTTGCCCTCTTAAAGCTTGAATAAGCTCGTTTGTAACGAGGCTTTAAGAGGGCAAATGCAAACGCGGCGCTCCTCCAGGAGATACAATCCTTCCCTTAAATCAATCAATTTCTATAAGCAAAACAACAGTAAGGCTGCCCACTAACTCGGGCAGCCTAGCTACTACAGAATAAGGTTTATGGTCCCTCACGGTCCTTAAGTCTTTAATTTTGACGCTTCTGACGCTAGTTAAAGTCCCTCAGGGGCTTTAATTGCATCGCGCGAGCGATTTTCAGCAAATTCTACTCCATATTACTAATATTAAGGTCCCTCAGGGAGCTTAAACCTTCAATCCCCACATCTCTTCACTGCCTTAAGGTCCGTCACGGACCTTAAGTACATTTAAAAGAAAATAGGCTGCCCAATGAAACGGGCAGCCTAACCCTGCTTAAAAATCGCGCGCTTTGGCGATTTTTTGATGCTGTACCACTATCGATAGATAGGGAAAGGGAATGTAGCTCGTGGAGGAGCGAGGCGTCTGCCTTTGTACCCATGAAATCTCGCTTTGCGAGTTGATTCAAATTTCATGGGTACAACAGCAGCCGGAAGGAGCTACATTCCCTGCACCCGCCCACCATCGATTATCTGTAAGCAGGCAACCAACCACCATGAGCCTCAATCAAATCATCGCACAAAGCCACAATATCATCCATGGACAGCTCCGCCGAAGTATGAGGATCAAGCATAGCCGCATGATAAATGTGCTCTTTTTTACCGGTCAATGCCGCTTCAATAGTGAGCAGTTGTGTATTGATATTCGTACGGTTAAGCGCTGCCAGCTGTGGTGGCAGATCGCCGATGTATGTCGGATTGATGCCAGAGCGATCAACCAGACATGGCACCTCTACGCACGCTTCCTTCGGAAGGTTCGTAATCAAGCCAGTGTTCATGACGTTACCGCCGATTTTGAACGGTTTACCCGTCTCAATAGCCTCCATAATATGCGATGCGTACTCATGGCTGCGGGTATGTTCGATGTTCTTGTTCGCAAGAAGGGAATCCCGCATGTTGTTCCAGCCCTTAATCTGCTCGATACAACGGCGTGGGTACTCATCAAGCGGAATATTAAACCGGTCAACCAGCTCCGGATAGTTCTTTTTGATGAAATACGGATGATATTCCGCGTTATGTTCAGATGATTCCGTAATATAATAGCCGAATTTCAGCATCAATTCGAGGCGGACCATGTCATGATGCTTCTCCTTCTGCTTCTCAATCGCACGACGCTTGATCTCCGGATAGAGATCTACTCCGTCCTTCTTCACTTCAAGCAGCCAAGCCATATGGTTGATGCCCGCAATCTTGGATTCTACACCTGTGGAGTCCATCCCCAAATTCTTGAACAGATCCGATACGCAGGACTGTACACTATGGCACAAGCCAACTGTTCTTACTCCGCCCGCAGTGGACAGCACGTTCGTCAACACAGCCATTGGGTTCGTGTAGTTCATGAACAAAGCGTCCGGACAAACTTCTCTCATATCAGCGGCAAATTCCAGAACAACCGGAATTGTACGTAAATTACGGAAAATGCCTCCGATTCCTACTGTATCGGCAATGGTTTGACGCAGACCGTATTTTTTCGGAATTTCGAAATCCGTAATTGTACAAGGGTCATAGCCGCCTACTTGAATTGCATTAATAACATATTTGGCGCCACGCAGAGCTTCTTTTCGGTCGGAATAAGCTTTAATGACACAGCTGCTTCCACTGGATGCTTTCATATTCAACAGCAGCTGCTCGGAATCACGAAGCCGCTCCGCGTCAATATCGTATAACGCAAGTTCAAATCCTTGAAGCGGTTCTGTCAGCATCACATCGCCGAGCACATTTCGAACAAATACCGTACTCCCTGCACCTAAAAAAGTAATCTTGGACATCTTCGCTATCGCCTCCGTAATGTAAAAGAAATATCTCCTTCACTATATATCCGAAGCAGATAGGCGAACATGGCAAGGACACTTATCTATTTGTCATAATCCCATTTCCTTCTCACTGGCCTGCTGCTTTATAATAAGACATATAAGCCGTTATATATCCAATGGAGGAACCTGCTTATGCCTATATCCGAAATATCTCTACCTAGTCCGGCAGCGGAACGTTATATGGATTTAAGCTTGTTGTTTTACGGCAAACAGGATTGCGAACCCGGCCATTATTGGGGTCCCGGCCTTCGCGACATTTATATTCTTCACTACGTTCACAGCGGCTCGGGGCAATTCCGTTCCGAAGATCACACACATGAGCTAAGTGCAGGACAAGGCTTTCTTATTGCGCCAGGTACACTTGTCTACTACAAAGCAGATGAAGAAAACCCATGGACCTATTCCTGGATTGGACTCAAAGGCCTTCATGCCAAATCGCTGCTGCTACGAGCAGGACTGGACAGCTTCAACCCGATCTTTGATGCTGCCGAACATCATGATTTTTTCGAAACGGTGTACGATCAATTTGATCAAGCGCTTGATGCGAGAAACGGGGATTTGTACAGCCAAAGTGTTCTGTACCGATACATGGCTGAACTGGTCGCCTGCAGCAAACAACCAGCGTCACCGCCGCATGTCGCCAATTCCAAAGAAGCTTATATTCATAAAGCAACAGCCTTTATCAAGAACAGCTACAGCCTTTCAATCTCAATCCAAGACATCGCCAACTTTGTAGGACTGGACCGCACCTATCTGTCTGGCTTATTCAAGGCACAGTATGGGGTGTCACTTCAAGCTTTCCTGCTTCAATTCCGAATGAACCGCGCTGTTGAGCTGCTGCATCATAAAGAGCTGACCATCGGAGATATTGCTCGTTCTGTCGGTTATACAGATCCATTCCTCTTCTCGAAAATGTTCAAAAAAGTAATCGGAACTTCGCCCCGAGCCTCCCGTGATCATATCGAGCAAACAAAATAAAAGCTTGGATTCCGCTAAAGATCTAATTTCGATCTCTTAGTGGAAGGCCAAGCCTTCATTATTTCAATCTTCTTATTGTTCCATTTGCTTCGCCAGGAAACCAGCCGCCGTTTCAACCATTTTAGTCTCCATCTGCGACATTTTGACCGCATCATCTTTGCTCAGTAGAACGACCGTGCCGATCGGGTCTCCCCCAGCGACAATTGGTGCTGCAACGTAAGCGGAGTATGTGTCCTGTAAATCTTTTACGATCTCGTATGTGCCTGAAGTTCCTTCAATCGTCTTACGGTTATCCATACAGCTCTCTAGAAGGGACCCGATTTGTTTCTCGAGCAATTCCTTCTTCGAAGCACCTGCAACCGCAATAATGTTATCTCGATCGGTAATGAGCGTCACATGATTGGTGCTTTCAAATAGCGATTCGGCATACTCCTTGGCGAAGTCGCCAAGCTCACCGATTGGGGAGTATTTCTTCAGTATAACTTCACCGTCGCGGTCAACAAATATTTCGAGCGGATCTCCTTCGCGAATACGTAAAGTACGGCGGATCTCCTTCGGAATCACCACACGCCCGAGATCATCGATGCGACGTACAATTCCAGTTGCTTTCATTTCTTGTTGCCCCACTTTCCTAGAGGATTTTAAGTCACTGGATACCTATTTGCCTTCATAACAAGCGATTATCCCTATCCAATTGTTCATGAATAAAGCGTTCTCGCGAAAAAAGAATGATACAGCTAGCGGAGCGCTTGTTCGAGCTGCTGTGTTACTTAGGGTCGAGCTTAGCGCGTTCGATAACGAATTCTTTTGTGAATCTGACCATAGTATTCATCGGCTCCCATTTTCTTATACACCGCGAGAGCGGCAACTATGCGGCATCCTGCTGAAGCCAGGCGATAGCCGATGTAAATTTGGTTAGACTAGCCGTAAAGCACCATTTAAAGCATTCCCTTCTAGCTCAAAAACCTATTCCCAATGAATTAATAATTAACCCCGCTAATTGTTCCACGTGAAAAAATCACCAAAGTATTAGAAAAGCCGCTTGCCCCTTATAAAATGGAGCAGCGGCTGTTACACTCACTCTTCTTGGTCTTTAGCTCGAGGTTTGGGCAGTCTGCCGGCTTTGCCCAGCGCTTCCCGGAGCAGAAACTCAATATGACCGTTTACACTACGGAATTCATCATTGGCCCATAGCTCGATGGCACGGTGAAGTTCTGGATCGAGCCGGAGCGCGAAAGCTTTCTTTTCTTTCCCCATTGGAATGTCCCTTAGGAGTACAGCGAGCCCGTATTAATAACCGGTGTTGCTCCCCGGTCTGATACGATTGCGACCATCAAATTATTGACCATCGCAGCACGCCGCTCCTCATCCAGCACGATGCCGTTCTCTGCCAGCTGCTTAAGCGCCGAGTCCACCATGCCAACCGCACCTTCTACAATTCTCTGGCGAGCCGATACAATCGCCGTTGCCTGCTGGCGCTGCAGCATCGCGCTTGCGATCTCCGGAGCATATGCCAAATGCGTCAAACGTGTCTCAATCACTTCAACACCAGCGGCTGCCAATCGGTTCTGAAGCTCGTGCATCATCTCAGCTGCGACTTCATCTGCATTACCGCGCAGCGATTGAACCGCAGTGTCCGTGAATGTATCGTACGGATATTGAGCTGCAATATGCCGTACAGCTGTCTCGCTCTGAATTTCTACAAAGCGCTCGTAGTTATCAACGTCAAAGGATGCTTTTGCCGTCTCCGTTACTTTGAATACGACAACGGCTCCAATCTCGACCGGATTGCCTTCCGCGTCATTAACCTTCAATGTCTGACTGTTAAAGTTTCTTACTTTAAGCGTGACCTTCTTCTTGTTTGTGAATGGCACTACGATCCACAGACCGCTGTCACGTACCGTCCCCACATACGTACCGAAGAAGGTAATCACTTTCGCTTCATTCGGCTGCACAATCGTGAGCGAAGATACTGCAACAACAAATATCACTTCAAGAAGTATTCCTAACACAATGAGAAAAACATTCGGCTCCAGCTGATCGGAACCAAACACGATAAGTGCGATTCCTCCAGCAAAGGACACGATGGCTGCAAGTAAAGCGAGAAATCCGTTAATATGCCAAGCTTTATGCTCCTTCATACAAACACCCCTTATATTGTTTTAATACTAATATGATATCACTTTTTACAAATATAAGAAACCCTAACACCTTTGTTTCCAAGAAGATGCAACAAAAAAAGCTGATCTCATCATTAGACATGATAAGATCAGCTTTCTCTAACAAAATCTTATTTATTTGCTGCAGGGGATTCGGATGTCGCTGGGGATTCCGAAGTTGCTGGCGATGCAGATGCATCAGTCGAAGCACCTGGAGACTCAGCTGCTTCCGGCAACGTAATTTTCACATCTTGTTTCGGCATTTCATCCGTCATGAATGTGTTCATGTGGTTGTACGCAACCACACTTTGTACTTCACTCTTCTGATCAGCTGTCAGCTTATCGTATGCCGCTTGGTCACGTTTCTCAACCAGGACAACATGGTAGCCGTATTCCGTCTCAACCGGATCACCGATTTTGCCAATCTCTTGTGTAAGAGCAGCTTTTTTAAAGCCTTCTACCCAGTCGCTTGCTTTCGCATCAGCATACTGGCCGCCGCTGTCTTTCGAACCCGTATCATCGGAGTATTCTTTAGCCAGGGCTGTCCAGTCGCCGCCAGCATCCAGCTTCGCTTTTACTTCTTTAGCACGGGCAAGAGCTTCCTCTTTCGTGCGAAGCGTCTTCGTGGAATCAGCAGGGTCTGTAGTAGCTACGAGAATATGACGAACTGTTACAGGGTTGTAGTTACCAACGTTTTTCTCGTATTCTGCTTTTATCTCATCGTCAGTCACTTGCGAATTCATATGTTCAACCACAACCAGCATCAGGTTGAGGTAAGTTTTAACGTCTGCATTCGATACTTTTTTATCATCAAGCGTTTTTTTCACATCAGCATTAGTCTTCAGTGTGTCTTCAAAGCTCTTCATCTGCTCGTCCGTTTCGTCGCCAGCTTTTTTCAGCGTTGCTTCGGAAGCTTGTGCAGAGAGAATTTTGTAAGAAACGTACTGCTGAAGCAATTGCTCCTTGAATTGCGGGATTGCAATCACTTGCTCATAACCCGGTTGCATGATGTTGAAGATATCCAAATATTTGTTGAACTCCGGTTCTGTGACGGTACCGTCTTTGTAAGTCGCAACGACTGTACCCTCGCCTGCTCCTGCGAATGTCAGGCCTGAAGAACCTTCATTATCTTTCTTGCCACCGCAAGCCGCCAAAACCGTCATGACGAGCACTGCCGCGATAACGAGCAGTGCGCTTCTGCGCCATGTCGATTTGCGTGTTGTGTGCAACATGTTGAATCCCCTTTCAAATTGAGAAGTTTATTGTATTGTAACAGAAACCGACAAGCGATTGCCATATAATATCAAGTCTTCGCGTCCTGCAGTGCTTCTTCGACTTTTCTCGCATTTTTGAACTGCTTCAAGAATTGCTCCAAAAGTTGAACCTTCTGATCCATTTCAAGCCCCTTGCCGCGAAGCAAAAGCGAAGGCTGCTCATCTTGCAGCGCGCCTTGGCGGAACCGATTCTCGTACGATACACAGAGCTGGTCAACGATTTTACGATCAATGCGCTTCTTCTCACGTTCTCCGAAGCGAACGATCAGATCATCACCCTTCTGGCTGATCTGCTCAATCCCGTATTGCGCACCATAGACCTTAAGCCTTGCAACGGACAATAAATTATCAACTGCCTGCGGAAGATTGCCGAACCGATCGATCAATTCCTCAGCTAGATCCTCAGACTCCTCAATGGATTGAACAGTCGCAACCTTCTTGTAGATCTCGATCTTCTGAATACTGTCATAGATGTAATCCGAAGGCAGGTAAGCATCAATACTTACATCAATGTGCGTGGTAATAGGACGCTCTTCCTTCACCTCTACGCCATCCATCTCCGCTTTACGCTTCGCAATCTCATCAGCAAGCATCTGTGAATACAGATCAAAGCCGACTGAAGCAATGAAACCATGCTGCTCTGCTCCAAGCAAATTACCCGCTCCGCGAATCGCAAGGTCACGCATAGCGATCTTGAAGCCAGAGCCAAGCTCCGTAAATTCCTTAATCGATTGCAGACGCTTCTCTGCCACCTCAGTGAGAACCTTGTCCCTTTGATAGGTGAAGTAGGCGTAAGCGATCCTATTCGAGCGGCCAACCCTCCCTCTCAGCTGGTACAGCTGGGAAAGGCCCATTTTATCCGCATCATGCACGATAAGTGTATTTACGTTAGGAATATCGACCCCGGTCTCAATAATGCTCGTGCTCACGAGCACATCAGATTCACCATCAAGGAAATCAAGAATCGTCTTCTCAAGCTCTGTTTCAGACATTTGACCGTGGCCAACAGCTACTTTCGCATCTGGTACAAGTGCATTAATCTGCTCAGCCATTTGATAGATACCCTGCACGCGGTTATACAAGTAATAGACTTGCCCACCACGCGCCAGCTCCCGTTCGATCGCTTCACGCACCAAAGAAGTGCTGTATTCCACAACGTACGTCTGCACAGGGAAGCGGTTCTCCGGCGGCGTCTCGATAACCGACAAATCGCGTACACCCAGCATCGACATATGAAGTGTCCGCGGAATAGGAGTAGCAGTAAGGGTCAATACGTCAACGTTTGTCTTCAGCTTTTTGAGCTTTTCTTTATGAGACACGCCAAACCGCTGCTCTTCATCGACGATAAGCAGTCCTAAATCTTTGAAAATAATATCCTGCGACAAGAGGCGATGCGTCCCGATTACAACATCAACGGTACCTGCCTTGAGCCCCTTCATCGTATCTGTCTGCTCCTTGCGGGAACGGAAACGGCTTAGAACCTGAATATTAAATGGATAGCCTGAGAAGCGCTCACGGAACGTTTCGTAATGCTGCTGAGCAAGAATCGTCGTTGGCACAAGGATCGCTACCTGCTTGCCCTCAATCGCAGCCTTAAATGCAGCGCGGACCGCAACCTCCGTTTTACCGTAGCCAACATCGCCGCACAGAAGCCGGTCCATGGGCTGTGCCTTCTGCATATCCTTCTTGATCTCTTCAATCGCCCGGAGTTGGTCCCTCGTCTCATCGTAAGGGAACATCTCCTCAAACTCATTCTGATAGGCTGTATCTTGACCAAAAGCAAACCCAGCTGCCGTCTGGCGCTGCGCATACAGCTTAATCAGATCGTCGGCAATATCCTGTACAGATGCACGGACTTTATTTTTCGCCCGTACCCATTCACTGCCGCCTAGTTTATTAACCTTCGGCTCCTTCTCTTCGGAACCAACATACTTCTGGATCATGTCGACCTGCTCGACAGGTACAGACAGCTTATCGCCGCCTGCATACAAGATGTGAAGGTAATCCTTATGGATACCCGCGATCTCAAGCGTGCCGATGCCGACATATTTGCCGATACCATGGTTCTGGTGAACGACATAATCGCCAACTTTCAGTTCGGTATAGCTCTTGATCCGCTCGGCATTGTCGATTTTCTTATCCACACGACGCGCCTTACGCTGCTTCTGAGAGAACATCTCACCTTCCGTAATAATAACAAGATGGGAAGATGGCAGCTCAAAGCCAGACTGCAGGTTGCCCTCAATCAAAATCGGAGGTTCAATATGATAATCCTGCAGCACGCGGCGAATCCGGTCGATCCGCTCCGTGTTGCCGCCCAGCATCATAACTTTCGCGCCCGTCTTCTTCCAGCGTTCCATCTCCGCTTTGAGCACGTTCATTTGCCCATGGAAATTTTGCATCGCACGGCTGGTCATATTTAAAATATTTTGCGGCTGTGAATGCGGGATTTGACGCAGAAAGAGCGACAGGAATAACGTCTGGAATTTACGGTGATGGAGAATTTCATCCGCATCCCGTGCCAGCGTGAAGCTTGGCAGCGATTTGCCGTTTGAGAGCAGATGCGTCGACCATTCGACTTCATCCCGCTCCAATTGACGTGCAGTCTCAATAAGACGAGTCGGCTCGTCGAGAATAAGGAGAGTATCCTCCGGCATGTAGTCCAGAATCGTTTGTCTCTCTGGGTATAACAAAGATATATATTTATAGATTTCAGGGAAATACACATGCTCCCGCAGCTTCTCAATCTCGCCGCCGATTTCTTGACGCAGACGCTCCTTGGCCGAACGGTCCGTCATCTTCTCCAGCTGCTGAGCAAGCAGTGACGCCGCATGCTCCGCAGCCGCGTTAAAGCGGCTCTTATCCGCCACGATCTCCTGGCAAGGCGTTACAGTGAACGTCTGCAGGTTATCAAGCGAGCGTTGATCAGAAGGTTCAAAGGTACGGATAGAATCCACTTCGTCGCCAAACCACTCGATCCGGTAAGCAAGCTCAGCCGTCAGCGGGTAAAAGTCGACAATCCCGCCTCGAACACTCATCTCACCCTTCGACTCAACGCGGTCCGCACGCAAATAACCAAGACCCGTCATCTGGCGCAGGAACGTGTCCAGCTCCAGCGTATCGCCTACCTTGACGTTTATCTTAGCGTCGGACATAACTCCCTTAATCGGCTGATAGCGCCGAATACCGGAAAATGGAACGACAATAATCCCGCGGAAGCCTTCGGACAGCTTAATCAGCACATCCATTCGCTGCGCCAGCGTCTCAGGACTCGAGATCGCTGCTTCGGCAGCTACCAGCTCATTCGCGGGATATAATAATACATCATCAGCCGAGAAGCATTCCTGCAAATCCTCGGCAATCTTTTGTGCAGCATACATATTATGCGTGACGACAAGCAGCGGGCGATCTAAGTCTTCCCTCACCGCTGCTACGAGTACTTGCCTGGAAGAACCAGCAAGACCCGATATCATTTGCTCGCGCATTCCTTTACGGACACCGGTAATAATCGACTGTACGTCCGGATCCACAGCAAAAGCCTGTACTAACGCTTTCAATCGTTTAGGCACCCCGTTTCTATACACAAGCAAAACAATAGAAGCTTTACAAGTAGAATCATCGAAAAGAAGCCTCAGCCAGACGCTAAGGCTCTAAAGCACTATGCGATTATTCCGATTATTGCAGCGGATTAACGACAAGGAGCAGCTCCGGATTCGCCTCAAGCGCCTCACGGCAATAATCACATACGACTTTGACTGTTACGTCGCCGTTCAAGTTATACGCTATTATATCGCTGCGCTCTTCGGGGGTCAAGAAATGGAAACCCAGCTTGGCTTCCGAAATATCCTTCTCATCGATAGTCCCCATTGGTGTCCGGCAGTGCCGGCAAATATAGTTTACAGCCATATGTATGCCTCCTGAAGAATGGTTATACCCTTCAGTATGCCCGATTTATGCGAGCTTAGGCGGTCTACTTGTTAAACTTGGCCATTGTATTCTCGAAATTTGCCTTTAAAGAATATTCGACTGCATCACAAGCCTGTTCAATCATGCTTTTAAGAGCTTCCTGCTCGCTCTTCGGGAAATTATCCAGTACATAGTCGGCAATATTCCGGCCCGGCAGAGGCCTTGAAATACCCATCCTTACCCGGTTGAACTGCTGTGTGCCCAAATGCTGAATAAGTGACTTGATCCCGTTATGGCCGCCAGCACTACCCTGGTAACGTAAACGAATCTTGCCGATCTCGGTGTCCATATCATCATATACAATAAGTCCATCTTCTCGATCAGCCTTGTAATAATCAAGGAAGCCCCGTACCGATTCACCAGACAGGTTCATATACGTCATCGGTTTAATGAGGGCAACCTTTACGCCCTGCACGTGACCTTCACCGATCAGTGCCTTGCACTTGCTCTGCGTCACTTGAATATTCCAGCGCCGCGCCAGCTCATCAATCACCATAAACCCTACATTATGCCGCGTCCCCTGATAGGTTGTCCCGGGATTCCCCAGTCCTACAATCCACTTCATGCTATCCTGCTCTCCAATCTCATCTGCTTATATTTCTTTTTATTCTACATGATGGGTATGATTCCCTGCTCTGCAATAAAGCAATAAAGGAAGAAACGGTATCAGCCCCTCTCAGGACGATACCGTTCGTTTATGCCTCACTATGCAAAATCAACTTCATGCATCTGTGCTTCTGTTGAACGAGATGCCGCTTCCTTCGCTTCTACTTCCTGCGCCTCAGCTTCCTCCGCCGTCAGATCCTTCTGAGGAACCAGGATGGTAACAAGTACCGCTGAAGGATCCGTTACAATCGTCACACCGGCTGGAACCTGAACATCGCCTACCAGATAGCTGCCCCCCATCAGGAGTCCCGTTACATCTACAGGAATCGCATCCGGAATACTTCCAGGCAGACAGCTTACTTCCAGTTCATGCAGCAAAGCCTGAACGATACCGCCCTCACGCTCACCCTGCGAATCGCCTACGAGGTCAATGCGGACATGCGCCGTCACTTCTTCGTTCATATTGATTTGTTGGAAATCCACATGAAGCAGCTTATGTGACAGCTTCTCACGCTGCACCGCAGCAATCATAACCGATTGCTTGCCGGCATCTGGGATATCCAGATCAACGACTGCATTAGGATGGGAGCGCAGCAAGGCGAGCAGCTCCTTCTCAGGCAATGCAATTGATGTTGGAGAAGCAAGCTGCTTGCCGTATACAACACCTGGCACTTTACCGCTTGCCCTTAAGCTGCGGAGCTCGCTTTTCATATGCGTATTTCTTTGTTCTGCTGTCATCGGTATGGACATGTGATAGGAACCTCCTGAAAGTCAATTTCCATATCACTTTGCCCAACCTCTGGAAAACCTATTCTTTCTTGCTTCTTTCTTTCTTCGCTTTCGCCCGTGCACGGATCTTATCCGCATAGCCTGATTTGTTCTCCTGACGCTGACGGGCAATCGCAAGATCGCCTGATGGAACGTCATGTGTAATCGTCGAACCCGCTACGACATAAGCACCTTCGCCAAGCTTCACTGGTGCAATCAGGTTTACGTTGCTGCCGACAAATGCGTTGTCGCCAATTTCCGTAATTGCTTTATTAAAGCCATCATAATTGACTGTAATCGCGCCGCAGCCAATATTAACGTCTTTGCCGACAACTGCATCGCCAACATAGCTCAGATGTGATACTTTGCTGCCATCACCAAGCGTTGCATTTTTCAGCTCAACAAAGTCACCGACCTTGCAACCCTCACCAAGCTTCGAGCCTGGACGCAGATTCGCATAAGGACCAACCGTGCTGTCTTTACCGACAACCGAATCAGCAACCGTCGAATATTTCACCGAAGCTCCGCTATGAATCTCGGAGTTCGTAATATCTGCTTGTGGTCCAATGACGCAATCCTCACCAATAACCGTTGTACCGCGCAGAATCGTACCCGGATACACAATTGTATCAGCGCCGATACGCACACCCGCTTCAATATACGTATTAGCCGGGTCAATAATCGTAACACCTTCGATCAGGTGCTTACGGTTAATACGCTCACGCATGAAACGCTCAGCTTCCGCTAGCGCTACACGATCATTTACACCAATGGCTTCAGCCAGGTCCGGCGTGCAGTAAGCTTGAACCGAATCGCCCGCTTGACGGAAAATACCTACGACATCCGTCAGGTAGAATTCACCTTGCGCATTTTCACTTTTCACTTCTGCCAGTGCAGCGAACAGCTTCTTATTATCAAAGCAATAAGTACCTGTATTAATTTCTTTCACGGCCGCTTCCGCAGGAGAGCAGTCCTTCTGCTCGACAATGCGTTCTACAGCACCGTCAGCACCGCGGATCACGCGGCCATACCCTGTAGGGTTATCGAAGGAAGCCGTCAGTACAGTAGCTGCTGCACCGCTTGACGTATGAAGAGCCAACATCGCTTCAATAGTCTCTGCTTGTACTAGAGGTGTGTCACCACAAATAACAATCGTAGTGCCTTCCTCGGTGCCTAGAAGTGCTTCCGCTTGGCGGACGGCATGCCCCGTTCCAAGCTGCTGCTCCTGCAGGACATACTCTGTGCGATCGCCAAGATAACCTTTTACCATCTCAGCCCCATGACCTACAATTACAACCGTACGCTCGCTCTTTGCTTCATTAACCGTATTCAGTACATGTTCTACCATCGGCTTACCGCTTACTTTATGCAGAACTTTATATAGTTTCGATTTCATCCGCTTACCTTGACCGGCAGCCAGTACAATCGCCATCACTTTCAACCGTAATTCCTCCTACACAACTTCTTTTGAATTAATAAGAAAATATATTTGCTCTATACAGAGCTTAAAATTCCTGGGAATGAAACGCGCCCCGTACCAAAGAAAAGCGAGTGCCGTTTCACCTTGAATTCTAAGAATTAATAAGTCTTATCTTATAAAAGTTACTTAGAATTCTTCGGAATGAAACGCGCCAGCCGCCATAGTTGGCAGTTCCGTTTCACCTTGTTTAAGACTATATCCCATTATACGCAAAAAGAAAAGAGAGCCTCTCGGCCCTCTTTCCTGATTAGTCCCTATCCGAAAGTGGCATTTGCCACCCACGAATTGGGACAATTCCGTAGCTTAATGGATAGGCTTAAGCTCCTTCTTCGATTGCGACTACTTCTTCCACTGCTGCACGCTCATATTCAGCGAGTACAGCAGCTTGGATTTTCTCCCGGGTTGTCGAAGAGATTGGGTGAGCGATATCCCGGAATTCTCCATCTGGCGTACGTTTGCTTGGCATAGCCACAAACATGCCATTGTTACCATCGATGACGCGAATATCGTGAACAACGAATTCATTGTCAATCGTGATAGAAGCAATAGCTTTCATACGCCCTTCCGAATTTACGCGGCGGAGTCTGACATCAGTAATTTGCACTTGTGTTCACCACCTTTGCCTATCTGAGACTTGGTGTATACTTCCACATTTTTGTGCAAAATCCTTTTATTTTTTTGGAAAAAAATGCGATATTTAAAAATATTTTTTAAGTTTAATTATTTTTCGTTTCTATTCGACAACAGTCGATGCAATGACTTCTATTTCGACAAGAACATCCTTCGGAAGCCTTGCTACTTCAACGGCCGAGCGCGCTGGCTTATGGTCGCCAAAGTACGAGGAATAGATGCCATTTACAATTGTAAATTGATTCATATCTTTCATAAATACAGTTGCTTTTACAACATTATTTAATGTTACACCTGCTTCTTCTAATACAGCCTGTAAATTACGGAATACTTGGTGCGTTTGCTCCTCAATTCCGCCCTCTACCAATTGACCAGATGCATCCAGCGGAATTTGACCCGATGTAAATAAGAGATCTCCAAGCTTAATTGCCTGCGAATATGGCCCAATTGCGGCTGGCGCCTTATCCGTCGAAATTACTTGCAGCTTACCTGTTGTCGTCATGAATTCCCAACCTTTCTACACCTGTGTATTAAAATAGTTGCCCGGTATCACCTTAGTTTGCTTTGTCTTGAGATCAACTGCCGTCAGGGTCGCCAGTGAGACGTAATCCTCGAGCAGACGTTCTTCATGTTCAACCTCACCTGACTCTACGAATACACCAACGCCAGCAACGGTCGCTTTGAATTCATACAGTAAATCCATCATCCCTTGAATCGTTCCGCCGGCCTTCATGAAATCATCAATAATAAGGACACGGGACTGCTCCTTCAAGGCACGTCTAGCCAGTGACATCGTCTGGATACGCTTATTGGAGCCGGATACATAATTGATACTTACTGCCGAGCCTTCGGTCACTTTATTATCTCTTCTTACAATAACAACTGGCAGGTTGAGGCAGGCAGCCGTCGCATAAGCAAGCGGAATCCCCTTCGTCTCAACTGTCATAATCACGTCAATATTTCGATTAGCAAAAGCCGTCGCGAACATTCGTCCAATATCGGCCAGTAACTCCGGCTGTCCCAGCATATCGGTCATATACAAATAACCGCCCGGTAGTACCCTTTCAGGCTGCTCCAGTTGGCGGCAAATGTTCTCCATAATCGATAAAGCTGTAGAGGTGTGCATCTTAGGCGTATATTTAACCCCGCCTGCGGCACCAGCAAGTGTATTTAACTCACCAAAGCCTTCTTCCTCGAAGACCTCTTTTATAATGGCCAAATCTTCACTAATGGAAGACTTCGCAGACTGATAGCGATCAGCAAATGCTGTTAACGAAATTAACGTGTGGGGACGACTCAGCAAATATTGCGTCATCTCTACCAGTCTTGCGCTTCGCTTCAATTTTTTCAAAGTCATTCCCCCCACTAAATCCGAATAATATAAAGTCAATATAACATTTTTATACGGATTTAATCAAGGAAAACGTCAGCATTATGTCAGCATTCTTACCACGTATACTTCTTTACAAAAACCTCGAAGCCCATTATAGATACGTGGAAGCTTGGCTTCCTTCGAAACAAGACCAAAAACAGTTGGTCCACTGCCCGACATCAGGACGCCATCAGCACCTAGCTTTTGCATGCTTTCTTTCAGCTGCAGCACTTCCGGATATAAATCCAGGGTAACATTCTCAAGGACATTGCCTAGCCCGGCACAGATATCCGAGAATGAACCACGCTCAATGGCCGATACCATATCCTGTGTAGAAGGATGGCTCTTCAGCTCGTTCGCTCGCAGTTTGCCGTATACATCAGCGGTTGATACGTTAATTGGAGGCTTGGCCAGTACGACCCAGCATTGCGGTGGATTGCTGATCTGCTCCAGCTTCTCTCCGCGGCCTCGTGCAATTGCCGTACCGCCTGTTACGCAGAAAGGTACATCGGAGCCAAGCTCCGCACCAAGGCGGCACAGCTCGTCTTCCGGGATGTTAAGCTGCCAGAGCCGGTTTAATCCGCGCAGTGCTGCTGCAGCGTCACTGCTGCCACCTGCTAGTCCAGCTGCTACCGGTATCTTTTTGTCCAAATGAATATAAACGCCCTTACGGACATCGTAGCGCTCTTTAATGAGCCGCGCTGCCTGGAAGGCCAAGTTCTTCTCATCCAGCGGTATGTATCCAGCCTGGCTCGAAATAATAATCGTATCCCTCGGCAGTTCCTCAAGTTCCAGCCTGTCCGCAAGATCGACCATCGTCATGATCATCTCGACCTCATGGAAACCGTCTTCCCGCTTCCTCATGACGTCAAGCATCAGGTTAATTTTCGCCGGAGCCTTTTCGTATATTTTCATGGCAAGCTCTCCCGTTCGTTGTTAGCTAAGCAACATTATAACAAACGGGCACAAGAAAAGCTAAGAGGTCAGCGCTGGCTTTAAGCGCCCCGCTCTCTTAGCTTCTGTTTGCGATATAATCACGGCCTGCGGCTATTGTCCGTTAGACTTTGCAGCAGCCTGTTCGGCAAGCTGGATTGCCCGCTTTACCATATTGCCGGCATCCTTTGTACTAATCCCGCCCCAGCCTTCTTGCTGCACAGTATCGATAAAACCGAGGTCTTTGGCCAGTTCATATTTCAACTGCTCAGACATAACGCTTCTTCTACGGCCCATATCGTACGCACCTCCTGTCATAAGAAATGAAAGTGATTGCGTCTTATTATGCGCTTCGAACGCTGTCGCTTATGCAGAAACAGGGGTAGATAGAAAAAGAACGCGAATCCAGGGATTCGCGTCTAAACTCGTAATTGAGATGTGCATCTATTGTTGAATATGGGTAATTCGGACTTGACCTTCATCATTGCATACGGTCACTTCCACCGACTCTGTCAGTATATCCGCATAACTGTAGGAAACGCGCTTAAACGATTGAGATTCCTGATCCAGTTTGACAATGAACACAGAAGGGTAGATTTCTTCTAACGTGCCGGTACGTTCGATGGTCTTTCGACGGCCACCGTTAGCTCGAAGACGGATTTTGGAACCTACGTGAGCTTCCAAATTGCGTTTAATTTCCAATAGCGCATTTTTTGCCATTGTCCACTACCACCTCTTTCCTTGTCCATTATAACCAGAAAGAGGCAGTTTGTCAAATGAGGCAAAATATTATATCAGCCATGTTATTAAATTGTCAACGGTGTTTTCGCCCATTTTTTTGAATTTGATGCATAATCGGAGAAAACATGTACATATTAAGACGTTATCTTCATACTTGCCGTTGATGTTGTCACTTTTTTAGGCTTCGGCAAGCCCATCCGATGCCGTCCCATCGTCTCAATCCCACCCACTCCATCAATGCCGCTGATCGTGCCATGGATCACATCTGAGAGGTTTATCGATTCGCGAACTGACGTGTAGCTCGCTTTAATCGCAATATAAACCGGATCCAAGGCATGGATCAATATTCTACCCGGCGAGCTCGCAAAGTTAGAGCCAGCCTGAAGCAGTGCTTCAAAATGCGATTGACAAGCGCCAGCCACGACAACAAGCCCATCCATATTCTTCTCATATTGGCGGGCGACGCGTACCGCATTAACGAAGCTTTGTGAGTTTTTATAGCCGCTTAGGCTGTACAGATCTTCGCCTTCCCGGTTTTTCAAAACACCGTCATGACCAGTAATAACCACGATATCCGGCTTTACCTGCGGCAGCAAGCGATACAACAGCTGTGCCATTTGGGATTCATGAGCATGCACGCCATGTGCCGGCACTTTCATCGTCTGGTACAGCTGCATACTCTTCCGTAAGTAGTTGCCGTCCCCATCCAAATGAAGCACCTTGCCCGGCAATTCAAAATAAGACTGGTTTTGCTGCTGCGAAGCAGCACGATCTTGACTGGATAAAACCGTCAGATGCGCTTTTTCCTGCCGCATACGTTTGAGAGAGTCGTTTACTTTAATCTGCACTTGCTGCCGCGCACTTGTCGATTCAGGGTCACGAACAACCGACAAGTCGGGAATTGGCGCATCCGCAAGCAATCGGTAGTCCGTGCCTTTAATTAATGCTTGATCGGATCGCATATCTTCAACTCGGAACAGCACGTCACCGCCATACGATTTGCGGACGACCAGGTCCCCTTGCTTCATGGGTAAATCACCTCTTCGTCTATCGTATGGGTGGAGGGGGCGGAATGTGCGGAGAAAATTGGGTTTGGTTTTTAAAAACGGGGCTTCGGCTGCCGCACTGAGGGACGGGGTATCTCCCTACGGCCGCTGTTGCCTGTACATTGCTTGAACAATGCCACATGGGTGGCAATGTACAGGCAAAGGCAGACGCTCCGCTCCTTAAGGGAGATACCCCTTACCCCTTCTCTTGCGGGTAGCCTACGCGTCCCAATTGTCTCCCACATTCCTTGTGGGAGACAGGGGAATGCCGTGCTGCTTCGCTTAGCGCGGCGTCGATTGAGGCGGGCGTTGCATGTGCCCGCCATTGTGCTGCGCGTGGGCTGCACATGCGCACAAATTAGTTCATGCGCCATTTAACACGGCGCAGAGGTTAATGAGCACCACTCAGTGGCGCTCAGGATGATCTAAGAGCGGCAAGCCGCGACTGTGAATAAAACGCGGATATGCTGCATCAGTGCCCTTTTAGACTCCTAGGCAATCTGCAGCAGTATCATTAGCACTTAATCGATTGCATTGCGCCCCCAGTCGTCCCTCCCGCTGTCGCATCAAATCACCTTCTTATTTGTTCTCAGCCCCTCTTCTTGCCCAGACGGGCGCGCCACCACGCCTAGACTATTGTGCTCCCCTAAGATGGCAACAGGAGAGAATTCCGTACTACAGTGGCGGTTTGGTAGGGCGATGGTCGTTAGCAGGTGATTAAGTCGCTTTTTCCGTGCTACAGCGGTGGCTGAGTGGTGCGGTGGGTGTTCGCAGGCATTAAGTAGGTTTATGCGCATGATGGGGCGTTTGCGGAGGTATGATTATGATGGCGGGCGTAAAGCGGCGGCTGCGAGCGGCCAAATAAAAAGCCGGCGGCGATATGGCTCGCCGCCGGCTTTACATGGCTCAGCCTAACGTGAGGCCGAGTATACTAGCGCCAGCCCGCCGCCAAGAAAGCGCGGCTGATGCGGGCGAATTCGTCGAGGGATAAAGTCTCTCCTCGACGAATAGGGTCAATATCGCAGCTATGCAGCAGCTGCGTCATCTCTTCACGGCGTTCCTTACCCACGAACGCCGTAAGATTATTCGCCAGCGTCTTGCGGCGCTGGGCGAAGCTCGCCTGGACGATGCGGAAGTAATGCGCCTCATCCTCCACATCCACCGGCGGCTTCTCACGCACCGCCAGCTTAATCACAGCCGAGTCTACATTCGGCTGAGGAATAAACACCGTGTGGGGCACGATGCACACAAGTGACGGCTCGCAATAGTACTGCACGGCTACGCTCAAGCTGCCGTATTCCTTGCCACCTGGCTTAGCCGCCATCCGCTCAGCTACTTCCTTCTGAATCATCACGACGATGTTCTCGAGCGGCAGACGCTCTTCCAGCAGCTTCATCAGAATCGGTGTAGTCACGTAATACGGCAGATTCGCCACCACGCTGACGCCGGTCACATCCCCGAAGTGCTCCTCGAACAGCTTTTTCAGATCCAGCTTAAGCACATCACCATGCACAACCTGCACATGCTCTTCGTCCGCCAGAATATCTCCCAGGATCGGAATGAGGCGGTTGTCGATCTCAATCGCCGTTACCTTACCCGCTTCAGCAGCCAGATGCTGAGTCAGCGCACCGATACCTGGTCCAATCTCCAAGGCGCCTTTGGTCTTGTCTAGTCCTGCTGCATTTACAATCTTATTCAAAATATTTTGATCGATCAGAAAGTTCTGTCCCAAGCTTTTTTTGAATTGGAACCCGTACTTCGCAATAATTTCCTTCGTACGCTTTGGCGTTGCAACTTCAATCGCCTTCATATCGTTTCCGTTCATGCTCCGATCACTCCTGTCCCTGTTCCATTGTACGCAATGCCTCTGCAAACTCTTCTCGGGAGATTCGGAAGCTTGTACAACGCTTGAAAAACTGTTTGCCGTTCGCATACCCGATCCCAAGCAGCTTCCCCATCTGAAGACGACGATTCGCCGCATCCGGATGAACAATAAGCCCCGCTTCCATCAGGTCCTCCCACGTAATATCGCCTACACCAGCAGGCTCCTCTGTTCGAAGCTCGGAGAGCGCCTGACGAATGGCTTCAGGACTGGCGTTCTCAATGCCGATATCACCCTTGTACATAGCCTTCTCCTGTGGCAAAAAAGCATGCTTGCAGCCGGGCACCCGCCGAGCTACAATTTTGCGAATTCTCTCACCAGCATGATCAGGGTCTGTGAATATAATAACGCCTCTGCGTTCCATAGCCAGTTCAATGCGCTTAAGCACATCCTCGCCGATGGCAGAGCCATTTGTCTCAATCGTATCTGCTTCAACAGCCCGCTTTACAGCGACTGTATCATCTTTGCCTTCCACCACAATAATTTCCTTAATCACAAGCGAACATTCCTTTCTCCAGCAACTTTCACTCATCTTTTTGCGTCAGTAAGAATGTAACTGCTCCACACCTATACACACAAAAAGAAGAGGCAGCGCCTCTTCTTATAATGGCATATTTATCATCGAAATAATAGCATGAAGCAATTAGCTTGCGGAAGGCTTATTGGGACCAAGTACGTAAACGGTATACCCTTTTTTCCGGCCGAACTTATTGGCATAGCTTGTGCTGTCGAAGTAAACATCAATCTTGTTTCCATTGATGGCACTGCCCGTATCTTCCGCTCTGCGGAAGCCAATGCCTTCGATGTATACCCACCAGCCGATTGGAATAACATCCGGATCAACCGCAATCGTGCGGCCTTCCTTCACTTTCGCGCCGGAAGCCGTAATGCCGTACCCTGGATGATTCTCATCTTTGCCCGTAGAAGCTACACCGGCTGAATAAGCGGTTAACGTCACGTTCTTCAGAATCTTCTTGGCTTTAAAGGTGACTCCGCTCTTCGAATACGAGGCCGTGCTCGCATTGCTTGAGAGTGTATGTACATCCTTCTTCGAGCCGATAGCTACGACCTGGCTTACCGTATGTGTCTGCACAACCTTGTCGACCAGCTTGGAGGAGACAAGAACACCATTCTCATACTTCTTCTCCACGCGTTCAATCACAAGGCCATTCTTGCCGGATTGCACCAGCTTCTCCTTCCCTTTATCAAGGGTTGGATCTTGTTTCTTCACGATCGAGAACGGCAAAGTCCGTTCTGTTTCCGACACTTTTGTATCGACGCGAGTAACGGTAACTGTCATCGCCTTCGAAACGGCCGTGTCTAGAGATGGGTTAACCCTATCTTGATCGCGAACAGGAATATTTAATTTCCCGATCGCCGCCTGTACTGTTTTCTCTGTCGTGTACACCGTCGATGTCTTGCCATCTGCTTTTACAGTAACCGGAACCGCTTGTTTAATTTCAATGCGATCTCCGTCTTTGATGGACGCATTTAGAGGTGACGACACCTCATCATGTGGCCCTACCGTAATAGCTTGTTCATCCAGTAGGCGTTGCAGGACCCATTGTTTTGTCTTCACAACGGTCTCTTGTCCATTCACTACTACGGATACGCTTTTATCAGCCGATCCGTACAACAACACCAAAAACATGAAAGTCATAGCGATTGAGATAATTGCACTCAGAACAATTAAACGCAAATTTTCATGCTTCCATCGCATTGCGAAAGTCATGCTGGATGATCGCTTCCCATGGGTCTCCATAACTTGGTTCATGCCCACTTCAATCGGTCCTCCTTCATAGCCCCGCCGCCAATCTGTTACGCATGATACATTGACGTGACTATTAAGTATATTGGCGTGACGAGCACGCTCCAGTGTTACTTCCTCACACCTCCTGGATCTACCCCTACGAAAGACTATTTCCGCATAAAGCGAAAATAAAAAGAAGCCTTCGACAGAGGATCTGATCGTGGCTTCCTGGGTAGTCAAACATTCAGGAAAAGGTAAATACACGAGGTTGATCGCTCTCTATAGACGCTTACGAGGTTAGCTGACGGGTTCGGGCGAGAGAGCTGCCCTATCCACGGTTCGAATGCTCATGGCAATCGCCGCAAAATTCACCCCTGAAGAATTCAATGCGCCGCATGATGCTAACTTGCTTTCTTAGCCCTGCATCTGCCGACGTTGGTTCCCCCGCTCTCCGATTCGGAGATTAAGCGTAAACTGGAAATCCAATACAAAAGTTAAAGCTCTGAGAAAAATGATACCTTCCTGACCACACAATTGTAAAGACGCGTTAAAAGACGATTTTAACGAAATTTTAGCATTCTGAAGGCAAATAAAGCCGATTCCGCCAATTAAAAAGAGTTTTATCGCCGCTATAGTCTTTATTTCAGTGGTTTTAGTCCGTTTTTAAACAATACCAAAACATTTTTTACCGTTTGTGCTTGTAATAAATGCAATTTCCTCCTTAGATTTTCCTGTTATCTCCGCTGCCATGTCTGCGACTAAAGACACATATGAGCTCTCATTTCGCTTCCCTCTGAACGGATGAGGAGCCAAATATGGAGAGTCGGTTTCGATTAATATACGGTCAAGTGGAACCTGTGCAAGCACCTCTTTTGGCACCCTTGCATTTTTGAAAGTGACAGGCCCTCCGAAGGAAATATAGAAGTTCATATCGAGGCATAATTTTGCCGTTTCCCAGCTGCCGGAATAGCAATGCATGACCCCTCCAACTTCAGATGCTTTTTCTTCCCTCAAAATACGAACGATGTCCTCATGAGCATCCCGATTATGAATGACAATTGGCTTACCCAGCTTCCGAGCGAGGCGGATCTGCTCCCGAAATACACGGTGCTGAACATCCTTTGGTGACGTATCCCAGTGGTAATCAAGTCCAATTTCTCCGATCGCAACAACCTTTGGATGAGAGCAAAGCTGCTCGATCCATTCCAGATCCCCCGGTTCCATATAGATGCTGTCTACTGGATGCCAGCCAACTGCCGCGTAGATAAAATCATACTTTTCTGCAAGCTCGATGGTGGTCGGGATTGTCTCTCGGTTAAAGCCAATGTTGAGCATAAGATCGACACCGGCTGCACGTGCTCGTTCGATAACTTCTGTGCGGTCGCCGTCGAATTGTGAAGCGTCCAGATGGGTGTGTGTGTCGAATAAAGATATCATCTTTGCTGCATTCTCCTTCTATATAAAGCCTTTAAATTTTGAAAAGCTCCCTTACTTCAGCACTTAATTGATGAGCCGAAGCAAGGAGTGGCTCGATCGGATAATAAATATGGTACTGCCCTTGATGCAGGCCGCTGATGGAACGAACAATGTCGGATTTCACCGATATTTCGCTTAAGCTGTTATCGTCATTTAAGAGCAGAATCGGCGCTTTATCCTCTTTCCCGCCTTTTTTCGCATCAGGGCGATATATGTCATAAGGCTGGTCAAATGGAAAATCAATTTCCATATGATAATCCGGATTAAGACCAATGGAGATAAACTGCTGAGCTGCTTCTTCTAATAAAGAGTCTCCTGGATCACTAAGTGTAATGTATTTGTACAATCGGCGATTGAGGAACCGGTCGCATAGCTCGGCAAGAAGAGAATCTCCTTCCTCCGCCCATTGAGCGAAGATCGTCTGCATATAAGCCTCATCCAGCTTCAGATAATCCTTTACTGTAATCGTACCATCTAGAAGTTTGTTGATTGGTCCCGGCATCCATGCAAAGGTATAACCGCTCTCGTACAGCTCCTTCGCCCGACGAGTAATTTGCCGCAATATGATTTCTGAGCTCCGTGTAACCGGATGGAAATAGATTTGCCAATACATCTGATAACGGGACATTAAATAATGCTCAATGGCATGCATGCCGCTTTCTTTCACAACCATCTTACCCTGAAAAGGACGCAGGACGCGCAATATTCGCTCCAGGTCGAAGTTCCCGTAATGAACACCGGTAAAATAAGCATCACGCAGCAAATAGTCCATCCGGTCTGCATCCATTTGGCTGGAGATAAGGCTGACAACGATTGGGTTTGGATAAGTCTTGCCGATAACCGATGCCACTTTTTCTGGAAAATCATCTGACACTTGGCGCAGCACGCGATTAACTTCTGTATCTTCAAGCAAGATCGCACAGGTCCACTGCTCATGATGCGTATCGAACACCTGCTCTAGTGAATGGGAGAACGGTCCATGACCAACGTCATGCAGTAAAGCAGCGCAAAGGGCCAAAAGTCTTTCTTCCTGCGGCCAGTCCGGATAATGATTACGCTCAAACTGTGAAATGATCTTTCTCGTTATTTCATAGACTCCAAGAGAATGGGAGAATCGGCTGTGTTCGGCACCATGAAACGTTAAATAAGAGGTTCCAAGCTGGCGAATTCTTCTTAGCCTCTGAAACTCTTTTGTATTGATCAAATCCCATATCGTCTGATCCTGTACGTAAATATATTTATGAACTGGATCCTTAAATACTTTCTCTTCGGTCAGTTGCTGATTCATTCGCCCTTTCAACTCCTTGTTCATGGTTTCGACACAAAACTATGCTAGAATGTCGAATAGTGTCGTAAATTAGTTTCCAAATTGTCGAAGCTGATGTATTCTATAGTAAGATTAATATGACCTTGCTATAGAGTCAACTTGCCATAAACCGCGGTCTATCAAGGACTTTTGTGGTTGACTATTATGGGAATCGTTGGTATTATAATAGCCATAAAAAGAAAAACTATGTCGAATAGTGACGAAATGTAATTTCCTGAGAGGAGAAACAAAATTATGATGAAATCTACTGGTATTGTTCGTAAAGTCGACGAATTAGGTCGTGTTGTTATTCCAATTGAATTACGCCGTACGCTTGGTATTGGGGAGAAAGATGCTCTCGAGATTTATGTAGACGGCGAGCGTATTATGCTGAAGAAATACGAGCCTGCTTGTATCTTCTGTGGCAATGCAGAAAACGTTTCTTACTTCAAAGGCAAAATTGTTTGCCATATTTGTTTATCTGAAATGCCTACTCCTGTGACAAAATAAGAAAAATAGGTTATAATAGAAATACATCAACTTGTTAATTCTAACCTTTTTATATTCCTTGATGCCTTCCTGTGCTAGAACCCGGCCAGGAAGGTCTTTTTTTGCGTTTATAACGCAGTAAACTATCGGTTTACTGCGTTATAAACATCCCGCTTCGGCAGGCCACGGTCTAGTGCCACTTTTTTTATCGCTTCTTTACGATCTATTCCCTGATTCTCATAATGAGCGACATGATCTTCAAGCTCTAACGCTGTCCACCATGCTTCCCCATTCTCTCCTGCTTCTCTTGCTCCAGAAGCGGCCCCTTCTATAATAAGGCAATATTCACCTAGAGGTGGATGCTCTTCTAACCAAGCCATACATTCCGATATCGTACCACGTGCTGCTTCCTCATGCCGCTTCGTCAGCTCTCTAACCATTGCGATCCGTCGATCGCCCCAATGCTCCAGCATCGCATCAAGTGTCTTCTTCACACGATGAGGCGATTCATAGAGCATCAAGGTTCCCTCTTGGTGCTTCAGATGAGTAAGCCATTCAGCAAGCGGCTTTTTATCCCTTGGAGGAAATCCCGTAAACATAAACTGATCTGTCGGCAATCCCGAGATAATTAAAGCTGATAACGCAGCATTAGCACCAGGGATAGGTACAACTTTGATTCCCTGCTCTACCGCATCTGCTACCAGCTCAGCACCAGGATCTGAGACCGCTGGCAGCCCTGCATCGCTAACAAGTGCAATGGATTGGCCGTCCATCAGCAAACGGATGAGTTCACTGCCGCTGGCTTGCTTATTATGCTCATGATAGCTGACCAGCCTAGTAGAGATTTCGAAGTGAGTAAGCAGCTTCCTTGTCTGCCTTGTATCCTCAGCAGCAATGAGCTGCACTTCCTTTAACGTCCGGATTGCCCGGAATGTCATATCTTCCAAATTCCCGATTGGTGTAGCAACCAGATATAAAGTCCCATAGTCACCATCAGCCAGATCTTTAAAGCTTTTTTGTATCCGTACCATTTGCTAGCTCCCTCTCATCAATAACGCAGCTATCTATTATTCGTATACGAAAATCGGCGGCAAAAGCCTAAGCTCAGGCTTCCCATCACGAATCGCCTCAATTAGAACCATATTCGCTTCTCCCTGCGCTCTCGGATGGACAAATTGTACACGCTTGGGCTCAAGCCGATACTTCCGCATCGTCTCTATAATATCGATAAACCGGGACGGCCGATGAACCATCGCTACTTTACCACCTGGGCGGACAAGTCTGGCACACGCATGAACAACATCATCAAGCGTACAATGTACTTCATGGCGGGCAATGGCATAATGCTCGTTTTCATTCTGGTCTCCTTCTTGAATAGCCATGTATGGAGGATTGACCGTTACTGCATCATAAATACCATTTCCAGCTTCTTTTGCGAATATTTTTAGATCGGCTTCAATAATCGAGATTTGTTCCGACAAGCTGTTCATCTCTACGCTGCGCCTTGCCATATCAGCCAGCCTTGGCTGAATTTCAACCGCATCGATCTTTGCGCTTGTCCTTGTCGTTAGCAGCATCGGGATAACACCATTTCCCGTACAAAGATCAATAATTCGTCCACGCTTCGGAATGGTAGCGAATTTGGTTAATAACACCGCATCAAGCGAAAAGCTGAATACTTCTCTGCTTTGAATAATGCGAAGCCCCGTCTCCGTCATCAAATCATCAATTCGTTCATTCTCTTCTAGTTTTACTTCCTGCACCTTTGACCTAACTCCCCTAACATAAAGATACCGCCCTCTATGACAAGGACGGTAACTTATATTGTTCTATTATTTATTAAGGAAGGATAAGCAGAACAAGCAATCACCTTCCGTCCGCAAATGCCCGTAGTAAACGTTGCAAATGTGGAATCCTTCATGATACAGCCTAGCCAAGTTATCATGCGCCTCACCGACGAGACCGGCCTGCTGCGATGTATCGTTAGCCGTATCTTCCTCCGCATGGGCTGCAATCTCCCGACGGGCAGGCGGGGTAGCCTGTCCTTCTGTTCGATTAGCAGCGGACTTTGGCTTCGGCGATGTCTCGCGCTTTAATATTTTGCGCAGCTGTTCATTTTCAATGCTTAGCTGCAGATTCTCTTCCAGCAGTTCTTTGACACGCTGCTTCAATACGCCTAGATGTACATGGAACTCACCCATCTGGCTTTCCAATTGATCCATTTGATTAAATATTTCTTTGTTCTCCAAGTTTCCACCCCAGAGCTTCAAACGTAGTCGTTCATTGTTCCTTCACAACCACATCGTCTAACGGCAGCTCCTTCGGTTTACCCGACACATCGAACAACTGCACGTATACAGACTTCGTGGAAGCATTGATGCCTGTTACTTTGCCCTCGCCATAAGACGTGACGACGATTTTACCAACGGAAGGCATTTCCTCCCGTACGCTTTCGTAATTGTCATGCTCATATTTCAAGCAGCACATAAGACGGCCGCATAACCCCGAAATCTTTGTAGGATTGAGCGATAAGTTCTGATCCTTGGCCATCTTAATGGATACCGGCTCGAAATCTCCAAGCCAAGAGGAGCAGCACAATACACGCCCGCATGGCCCGATGCCTCCCAGCATCTTCGCTTCATCACGTACACCGATTTGACGAAGTTCAATTCGGGTACGGAAGACGCTGGCCAGATCCTTTACAAGCTCCCGGAAGTCAACTCTTCCTTCAGCTGTAAAGTAGAAAATAATTTTGTTGCGGTCAAACGTGAATTCCACATCAACCAGCTTCATCTTAAGCTGATGATCCTTTATCTTGTCCAAACAAGTAGAAAATGCGTTCTTAGCAGCCGCACGATTTTCCTCAACGACCTTCGCATCTACATCGCTGGCAATTCGGATCACTTTTTTCAGTGGAAGGACGACGTCTGCTTCACCGACTTCTTTCTGTCCAACCACAACTTTGCCATATTCGATCCCCCTGGCCGTTTCAACAATGACATGTTGGTCCTTGTCCACGGGGTGCAGGGCGGGATCAAAGTAATAAATCTTGCCCGCTTTCTTAAAGCGGACACCGACAACATTATACAAGGATTTAGCCCTCCTGTAGGTTTACCAATAGTTGCTCGACAGCAAGCTGCGGGGATACGTTAGCACGTATTCGCTTACCCGCTTCAAGCGTATGCTCGATACAAGAAATCCAGCTCTCGATCGGGCGGTTAAACGCATGCTTGCTTATCCAGTCCAACTGATCTATATAAACAATACTTTCCTGCCTTCCGGCCTGAAATTGAATCATGTCTTTGAACCATAATACAAGTAAAGACAGTAATAGCTGTGTCTCACTCGCAAGGTCCGTTTTAAAAAATTGCTGCTGTGCGGTAATCATCCCCGCGGTGAATCGGGTCAGACTTTCCTTTCCTAATTGTATCACTACGTTTCTGATTTCTGCAAACGTATTCTGTTGGATAATCTCTCTAGCACCATCTAAGCCAGAGCTTAGCTGTACAGCAGCTCGTGCTAGAAGCGGAGGTGTACCTTCTTCGATTAAAGTCTGCAGCATCTCACTTGCGGAGAACGGAAGGAATGGCACCCACTGCGCTCTCGAACGTATCGTCGGCAGTACGGCTTGTCCATTGTCCGTAATCAGTATCGCAACAATAGGAGAAAGCGGTTCTTCTAAAAATTTCAGCAGACTGTTAGCTGCTTGAAGGGTCATTGTCTCTGCTCGTTCAACAATATACACCTTCCGTGAAGTACCGCTTCCCCGGTAGGCAAGCTCCCGCTGAAGATCACGTATTTGATCGATTTTGATCGATTGTCCATCTGGTTTAATCGTAAGCAAATCTGGCTGGTTGCCATTTTCGAACTTACGGCATTCCAAACAGTGATCGCATGCATCATCACCGCCAGCTGAACAGAACAACGCCTTGGCAAACGCTCTTGCCATTGCCGTTCTTCCTGTACCGGAAGCGCCGTAGAACAAATAAGCATGCGACACCTTACCGCTCTGCAACGCATGCTTCAATATTCGTTTTGCTTTCCATTGGCCGGCTACTTGTTCCATGCTCATTGCTGTTCTATATCCTTCCTCTAATTCTAAGTTATTATATGCTTTGTCTATAAATAGGGCTTAGAATTCTCCGGAATGTAACGCGCCCTCCTACTAGAGGGGAGGAGCCGTTTCACCTTGTTTAAAACAATAAATTAATTAGAAGCCCGCGGATTTCGCCGATTCTTCCAAGAAGCTCTATTCTGCCTTGCTCGCTGTCTAACACCTCTTCTGCCATCGATACTAGTGCCGAATCAATTTCATCCAGCAGTTTATAACGCTTGGTCCTGCCTCTTCGATCAAAACCGCGTAGCTCTTTAAGCCCTATCCCGCGTCTAACCGTATCCTCGAGGAACCGCTTCACCATCTGCCGATACATCTTCAGCTCACGGACGGTCATCGTCCTGGCAAGACGCTCACCTTGGTTATGAATCTCGTCCAGCTTCTGCTGCAGCTGTTCCTGCGTACGTAGAGCGTCTTGCTGTACCATCGCATCGGAGAAGCTTCTCACCTGTGCCGGCTTCGTAGCTGTATCCCCGCCTGTACGGTTTTGGCCAAGCGGACGCCAGCTTTGATCGATCTTCATCGCTCAACACGCTCCATCAGAAATGTTCAAATCGCTCAACAGGAACGACGAATACCGCTGCGCCCCCTACTTGCACCTCTACAGGGAATGGAATATACGAATCGGTGGAACCACCGATTGGAGATACAGGTGTAACCAATTGATCTCTCACTTTACAGTTCGAGCTGATTACCTGAAGTACTTCATGAACACGCTCGTCCTCAATACCGATCATAAAGGTTGTATTGCCTGCACGAAGGAAACCTCCTGTACTAGCAAGCTTCGTAGCGCGGAACCCATCCTTTACAAGGGCGTTCGATAAACGGTTGCTATCCTTATCTTGTACAATCGCAATGACTAATTTCATCCTCATTCCTCCCAAGTGGTTAATAGAACAGGCACAAAGTCATTCCTACGGTGTATATTGCAGGTCAGCTGTGAAAAAATCTACGGTCAATCGTCAAAATAACCTCTTCCAATACAACATCAGCCGCATTTTCGGCATTTACCCGTACGATCCGTTCCGGGAATTGTTCAAGAAGCTTCAGATAACCTTCCCGCACAAGCTTGTGGAAAGCAAGCGATTCCAAGTCCAAACGATTTACTTCCCGCCCGCGAGACGATTGGATTCGTGCTATCCCCATTTCCGGATCTATATCCATATAAATCGTCAACTGGGGCATCGCTCCATCTACCGCAAAGCGATTAATCGACCAGACCTCATCCATCCCAAGCCCTCTTGCGTGGCCTTGATAAGCAAGACTGCTGTCGACGAAACGATCGCATATAACCATTTGACCGTCTTCGAGAGCCGGCATTACCTTCTCAACCAAATGCTGACGTCTTGCTGCTGCATAAAGCAAAGCCTCTGTCCGCGCATCCATAGCAGTATGACTGCGGTCCAATATTACGGAACGGATCTGCTCCGCAATAGGAATGCCTCCTGGCTCACGGGTCGTAACTACACGTTTGCCCCGTTCCTGCATCGTATGCACCAGCCGCTCAATCAGTGTTGTTTTGCCGGCACCTTCGCCGCCTTCTATTGTAATAAAAATGCCCTTATTCAACTTCTAACGGCTCCTAACCTTAACTAGTTACTACGGTAAAGATGTATTACTTATATTCTAACAAAGCCACTACCCTTGTACAATTAAATTCACCTAATTAGCGAGGATATACGGCAATTGTCTGCATCGTGCTGTCGATTGCGCCCTGAAATTTAGCTCCTGTCTCAGCTAATGCCGAAATATAACGAATAAGCTGAGCTGTCAGCATTTCCCCCGGATACACAATAGGAATGCCAGGAGGATAAGGGATCACCATTTCCGCAGCCTCAAAACCTTCAGCCTCCGATAAAGGCGTTCTATGATACTGTCTGCTTTTTCTACTCCACTCTACTGGCTTTAATCCAATTGGATTACCATTACCCGGATAAAATACAGTTGAAACTTTCCTCTCTCCGCTCTTTGCAGGATTAGCTTTAATCATCTGCTCTATAAGCGTACAGACCGCCTGCAGCTTAAGTCTATCTTCATCCCCTGTCTGGCCTCCCCATACAAGGACGACATGCCTTAGATCCGCCATCTCCACCCAGCAGCCCTGTTCTTCAAGCATTCTTTGCAGTTCAAACCCCGAATATGTCCTTGTTTCATCCCATAATACAATTCGTAATGGATCCAGTATATCGTACGCTGTTGAATTTTTTTCTGTATGCAATACTCTTAAAGCTCGTCCCTCTCTATCTATCCAGCTCCGAAAAGCCTGTGCTGAATCACACCCCTTATCGAACCATGTAGACCGATAACGATCTACCATAACACGTGCAACATCAAGAGACGCCATAATTGGAAAAGAAGGACTGGAGCTTTGTATTGCAGAAAGTGCCTTACGAATAGCTTCTCTTGGAATACGGCTACCTTGTATATGCAGCATCGCTCCCATCGTTAAAGCAGATAATGTTTTATGCGTAGACTGTACAACGGCATCTGCACCAGCCTGAATAGCTGATTCAGGAAAAGAAGGATGAAATCCAAAATGTGCACCATGTGCCTCATCTATTAACAGTAGCTTGTCATAGGAATGGACTAGCTCCACATAGCTTCGCAGATTCGTGCTCATGCCATAATAATTCGGATTTGTAAGCATAACCGCCTTGGCCTCCGGATATTGCTCGAGAGCCTGTCGAATATCCTCATAAGAAGGAGTAGTTGCAAGACCTGTCTCCTCATCCATACGAGGCATAACAAATACGGATTTAGCTCCCGCTAGTCTTAACCCGTTTATAACCGACTTATGTACATTCCGTTGGACAATGATAAGGTCTCCCGGCTCGCACACACCCAGAATCATTGCAAGATTCCCAGACGTACTTCCACCTACAAGGAAAAAGGTTTCCTCTGCCCCAAAACACTCTGCAGCAAGCTTCTGGGCTTCCGCAATTGCACCTTCCGGGTGGTGGAGATCATCGGTAGAAGACAATTCTGTTGTATCCAGTTTCATTATCGTTGCTAGCCATTGACTCTCTATATCATGTTCATTTTCATATACTTGTCCATATCGATGGCCCGGTACATGGAAGCTTACCGGACTTGTTTCATAGTGTCGTACTAGAGCTTGAAATAACGGGGCCTGCAAATGTTTCATGGTGAAAAAAGCTTCCCTTCTATCTTTTTCATCTATTGTAACGGATTTCTGCACAAAAAAAGAGCGGCATCCTATAATAGAATCCGCTCAGGCATTTTTCTCAATAAAAATCTGTTTCATTTGATGAATAAAGAAAGGATATTTGGCGTCCTTCACGTCTGTACGCACCATCTCAGATTCACATGTCTCACAAATAAACCCGGAAACAATACGAATCCCTTCACCCTCTGCCTTATGCTCCCCACATATACTACAGTGAAGTTGGCGATCTTCTAACATAGCTTTCCCGCCTTTCTGTCATTCTATATAGCTACTATTATGGCACTTATTCTAGCGGTTTATACTTGTTTCATAGCCCATTTCAAATATTTATATATCGTATGCAGTATCCGCCTAATTGGTGAATCCAAAATAACCGATATACTAAGAAAGCGATATCTCAAAATCACGAAGGGATGTAAAAAATGCGTCAATCCTTATTAGAACAACAGGCAGCTACTATTTATCAATATAAGCTTGTCCGAAGAAAAGTTATTCGTCCTGAGCTTATCCAAAGCCATATCCTAATTACAGCGATCCTGCTTGGCTTTCAACTTCTTATGTATGGCAAGGATGGTCTGTTCAGTTGGTTAATCGGATTCGCCATCGTACAGGTCCTTCACCTCATCATCCTATTGCTTGCCTTTATTCGAGTAGAGGATGCCGTAGACCGGCGATGGATATGGGGAATCACCCCACCTTGGTTTGGCTTCAAGCCAGCAAATGATATTCGTCTAGCACTATTCCGCCGTGTACACCGCCATCTATTCTGGATCGGCCTATGTGCTGTTGCTATCACCTATCCATGGATTGAACCATCACTCTTCATTAGCATTTTTTGCTGGCACTTATGGCTAATCATCCCCCGGATGCTCCTATCCCTCACCTTCCGTAAGCAGCGTAAGGACGGCATCCTTCGACTTCAGAAAAATGAAGCCTCTTATTATCATCAATAACAAAACAAAAAGCCTGCCGCATAATGCGACAGGCTCTTTATTGCTTGGCGACGTCCTACTCTCCCAGGACCCTGCGGTCCAAGTACCATCGGCGCTGGAGGGCTTAACGGTCGTGTTCGGTATGGGAACGCGTGGTTCCCCTCCGCCATCGCCACCAAACGTAAGCGTTAGCTTATTCAAGGATTTGCGCCTTGAAAACTGGATGCGAAAGTTTTTATTCTCCTTAAGTCAAAGCATATGCTTCCGAAGTAACTTTCCTTCAGAAAGTTTGTAGGATAAGCCCTCGACCGATTAGTATTCGTCAGCTCCACACATTGCTGTGCTTCCACCCCGAACCTATCAACCTCGTCGTCTTCAAGGGGT
>NZ_JAASRW010000014.1 GCF_011761355.1 Paenibacillus lupini
ACCACGCGTTCCCATACCGAACACGACCGTTAAGCCCTCCAGCGCCGATGGTACTTGGACCGCAGGGTCCTGGGAGAGTAGGACGTCGCCAAGCAGCGAGGGGCCTGTCGCATTACGCGGCAGGCTTTTTGTTTTGTCTTATCCACAGCACTTATCAACGTTTCATCCACATCCCTAACAGCTGATCCCCACTAGGATTAAGCTGCTTTTTTGTTTTTCTATCCACATGTGAATAGTCACTCAATTTCAACTTATCTGCCGAATTATTTAATGATTGTGCATAAGTTCAAAATCACTAACGTTAGCAGCACTGAGATAACTGAATAACCAGTGGATAGAAGCTGAACATGATCTATTTCTATCCCCTTTTTATCCGCAGCCTGTTTACAAACACCTGAATTTTGTTGAATAACAATTAAAGAAGCTTTCTTGGTTACACAACGTTTATACACAAGTGTGAGTAAAGTGTGACAAAATGCAGCTGCAGCTGAGTGTGACAAGGGTTTACTGTGTATAAATAAGATGAATCCGCACCATGATAGATAATGGCGATAGTGCGAGTTTTAAATTATCAGAAAATTGAAATTCCATGTATTGACCTTTCCTGATTTTTGCGTATAATAAGGTTAAAGTCAAAGAAAGTCAAAGTCAGTTGGGGCAGCATTTTTCCACAAATGCATCCACAGCTCATGTCGCCAGGAGGTTGGTAAATTTGCGTAACATTTCCGATCTCATCGAGCAGTACTTGAAGCAAATGTTGCAGGAAAGCCCGGAAGGCGCTGTTGAAATTCAACGCAATGAACTGGCAGACAAGTTTTCCTGCGTTCCGTCGCAGATTAATTATGTAATCAGTACCCGATTCACACTGGAGAAGGGTTACATGGTTGAGAGCAAGCGCGGCGGCGGCGGCTATATCCGTATTCAGCGGGTAGATTTGCCGGCACTTAAGACGATCCAATACCATATCCATCAGACGATTGGCGATTGTGTCGAACAAAGTGTAGCGGAGGGGCTTATTTATCAGATGGAAGAGGCAAGGCTAATAACGAAACGTGAAGCGAACCTGCTTCGTGCAGCTGTTGATCGTGAGACCATTGCTGTTATGCTGCCGCTTCGCGATGAGATTAGAGCCAGATTACTGCGCTCCATGCTGATAACTTTATTAGCCAAATAAGCGCCTGAGAAGGTTACACCGGAAGGAGGGGATTCGGCTTGATTTGCCAAGAATGCGGCAAGAAGCCGGCAACGCTTCATTTTACGAAAATCGTGAACGGTGAAAAAACCGAATTTCACATCTGTGAATCCTGTGCTAGAGAACGTGGGGAAGGAATTCCCGGCGCTCCTAACGGGTTCTCCATTCACAGTCTGCTGTCGGGCCTTCTCGATTTCGATCCGAGTAGTTCCAGTGGCACGAACAGCGCCAAGCAACAGCAAATGATCCGTTGTGAAAATTGCGGATTAACGTATGCGCAATTCAGCAAGCTCGGCAGATTTGGATGCAGCAATTGCTACCGCCAATTCGCCGACAAGTTAGATCCATTGCTGAAACGGGTACATGGTAATGCGGTACATGTAGGGAAGATTCCGAAACGTTCCGGTGGCCAAATTCAGTACAAGCGAGAGATTGAAAAGCTGCGGCGTGATTTGCAAAGCCGCATTGAACGAGAAGAATTTGAAAGCGCGGCTCATATTCGTGATCGAATCCGTGAGCTGGAGCGTAAAATAGTAGATCTGTAAGGCGCACGAAGGAGGGTTACTCTTGGCGAGTCGTCGTTTCTCACAACAAGCGTTAAGCGATTGGATGAAGGGAGATGGTCCAGAATCCGAAATCGTCATTAGCAGCCGAGTACGCATTGCGCGAAACTTAAGGCACTTTCCGTTCCCGATGCTTGCAACCAACCAGCAATCGATTGATGTCATGAATCAGCTGACAGCTATTGGACATTCCGATAAGCTGGATCCTATTGGCCGATTCGATACGATTGTTTTATCGGAGCTAAGCGAACTGGAAAGACGGGTATTGGTCGAAAAACATTTGATTAGTCCCAACCTGGCTAATGAGTCACGCGGAGGGGCGGTTATCTTAAGCGAAAATGAATCGATTAGTATTATGATTAACGAAGAAGATCATCTTCGTATCCAATGTCTTTACCCGGGCTTTCAAGTCAAAGAGGCTTGGACACTGGCTAATCAGATCGATGATATTTTCGAGGAAGAAGCGAACTACGCTTTTGATGAACAAAGAGGTTATTTGACCACTTGTCCAACAAATGTAGGAACTGGAATACGCGCATCAGTAATGATGCATTTGCCGGCACTGGTGCTTACACAGCAAATTAACCGCATTTTATCAGCGGTTACGCAGGTTGGGCTCGCTGTCCGCGGGATGTATGGGGAAGGCAGCGAAGCGCTTGGCAATATATTTCAAATCTCGAACCAGATTACGCTTGGACAGTCCGAGAGCGAGATCATTGATAATTTGCATGGTGTAGCTAAGCAGATTATCGAGCATGAGAAGTCCGCTCGCCAAAGGCTTTTATCCGAATCACGTATGCGGATCGAAGATCGGGTGAAACGGTCATTCGGCATCTTATCTTATGCAACGATTATGGACTCCAAAGAGTCCGCACAGCGGCTGTCCGATGTAAGGCTAGGTGTTGATCTGGGATTACTGGAACACATCACGTCACAATCTTTAAATGAGTTAATTGTTATGACACAGCCAGGGTTCTTGCAGCAGACGTTCAACGAAAAGATGAGTGCTGAACAGCGGGATTACCGCAGGGCTGAATTAATCCGCATTCAATTGCGGGGTCAAACCGAGCATGGGGGTGCATGAAACATGATGTTTGGACGATTTACAGAGCGTGCGCAAAAGGTACTTGCCTTGGCGCAGGAGGAAGCGGTTCGTCTTGGTCACAATAATATTGGTACAGAGCATATTTTACTTGGCCTGATTCGCGAAGGGGAAGGTATTGCAGCGAAGGCATTAATCGGGCTTGGTCTTGGTCTTGAGAAAATTCAAGATGAAGTAGAAGCATTAATTGGTCGTGGGCAAGAACAACCAACGAATATTGCTTATACGCCGCGTGCGAAGAAAGTCATTGAGCTGTCGATGGATGAAGCAAGAAAGCTTGGCCATACGTATGTAGGTACAGAACATATCCTGCTTGGTCTGATTCGTGAAGGTGAAGGCGTAGCAGCTCGGGTTCTTAATAACCTCGGCATCAGCCTGAACAAAGCTCGTCAGCAAGTATTGCAGCTGCTTGGCAGCAGCGAAGCGGTATCTAGCAATCATGGATCACCTTCGAATGTGAGCACACCAACGCTGGATGGATTAGCAAGAGACCTGACGGCTTATGCACGCGAAGGTAATCTTGATCCGGTTATCGGCCGCAGCAAAGAAATTGAACGTGTTATTCAAGTGCTGAGCCGTCGTACGAAGAACAACCCGGTATTGATTGGTGAGCCTGGTGTTGGTAAAACGGCAATCGCTGAAGGTCTCGCACAAAAGATTATCGCTAACGAGATCCCTGAAACGCTGCGTGACAAACGTGTAATGACACTGGATATGGGCTCTGTAGTAGCCGGTACGAAATACCGCGGTGAGTTCGAAGACCGATTGAAAAAAATTATGGATGAGATCCGTCAAGCGGGTAACATCATCCTGTTCATTGATGAGCTGCATACGCTGATTGGTGCAGGCGGTGCAGAAGGCGCGATTGACGCTTCCAATATTCTGAAGCCTGCGCTTGCGCGTGGTGAACTGCAATGTATTGGTGCCACAACGCTGGATGAATATCGCAAGTACATTGAGAAGGATGCCGCTCTTGAGCGCCGCTTCCAGCCAATTACCGTCGACCAACCGTCGCCGGAAGAAGCGATTCAAATTTTGCATGGTCTCCGTGACCGTTATGAAGCTCATCACCGTGTAAAAATTACGGACGAAGCAATCGTTCAAGCGGTGAAACTGTCTGACCGTTATATTACAGACCGGTTCCTGCCGGACAAAGCGATCGACCTGATCGACGAGGCGAGCTCGAAGGTAAGACTGAACTCCTATACGGTACCGCCTAACCTGAAACAGCTGGAGAACCGTCTGGATGATATCCGCAAGGAAAAAGACTCCGCGGTTCAAAGCCAAGAATTCGAGAAGGCAGCAGCGCTTCGTGATACGGAGCAAAAGATTCGTGAAGAGCTCGATATTACGAAGAACCAATGGAAAGAGAAACAAGGCCGTACCGATTCCGAAGTTACGACAGAGGATATCGCACAGGTTGTAGCGAGCTGGACTGGTATTCCGGTTAGCAAGCTGGCAGAGGAAGAGACCGAGCGTCTGCTCAATATGGAATCGATCCTTCATGACCGTGTTATCGGTCAAGACGAAGCGGTCAAATCCGTATCACGGGCCATTCGCAGAGCCCGTGCAGGTCTGAAAGATCCGAAGCGTCCAATCGGCTCGTTTATTTTCCTCGGCCCTACTGGTGTAGGTAAAACCGAGCTTGCCCGAGCTCTTGCTGAAGCGATGTTTGGTGATGAGAATGCGGTAATCCGCATCGACATGTCGGAATATATGGAGAAGCATTCGACTTCCCGTCTCGTCGGAGCGCCTCCAGGTTATGTCGGCTATGAAGAAGGCGGTCAATTGACCGAGAAAGTACGCCGCAAACCATATTCCGTTGTCCTGCTTGACGAGATTGAGAAAGCCCATCCGGAAGTATTCAACATTCTGCTGCAAGTACTGGAAGATGGTCGCTTGACCGATTCCAAAGGCAGAGTAGTCGATTTCCGTAATACGCTGATCATCATGACGTCAAACGTAGGTGCGGATCAAATTAAACGTAATTCATCACTTGGCTTTACGGCTGTACACGATGCTGGCCGTGAATTCACTCAAATGAAAGACAAAGTAATGGCAGAGCTTAAGAAAAGCTTCCGTCCGGAGTTCCTGAACCGGATCGACGAATCGATTGTGTTCCACGCGCTGGAGCAAGAGCATATCGCTCAAATCGTAACGCTGATGTCCGACGAGCTTCGTAAACGGCTTCGTGAGCAAGAGGTTGATTTCAACCTCACAGATGCTGCAAAAGCTTTCCTAGCCAAAGAAGGCTTCGATCCACAATATGGTGCACGTCCACTGCGTCGTGCAATCCAGAAGCATATCGAAGACCGGCTGTCTGAGGACTTGCTGCTCGGTAATATCCGTAAAGGTGATTCCTTCGTCATCGATGAGAAAGATGGCGGGTTGACGGTAACGAAAACAGAAGTTGCCTCCGAGGAGCCAGCTGCTAAATAAATAATTTGAGACCAAGGCTGTCCAGCAAGGGTAACACCTTTATCGGGCAGCCTTGGTTTTATTGTCTATTTGACAATGATAATCATTATCGTATATGCTTGATATAACATACATTTTATTAAAGTTATTCAGTGACTGATAGAAGATTGATTTGGTTAGATGGAGGAATGATTATGATCGTCGTAACGAATACGATAAAAGTGAAAAAGGGCCATGGCGAGGAGGTTGCTGGACGTTTCCAAAAAACGAAAGGCGTTGATCAATCCCCAGGTTTTGTACGCATGGAGGTTATGTTGACGGAAGGGCTCATCGAGTATGATGAGCTGAAGGTATGCACGACTTGGGAGGATAAAGCTTCCTTTGAGGCTTGGGTAAACAGTGATTCCTTCCGCCAGGCACATGCCCATCGAGGCAGCAAATCATCTAGTCCGCAAGAGGGTGAAGGAGAGCGTATTATGCTCGGCTCTCACCTGACAACCCATCAAATCCTGGTATCCCGGGAAGCAGTAAAGGTATAATTTCTAATATTCTTCTTATACTAACTTCAACGAAAGCTTTCTCTATTCCACTCACGGAGCAGGGGAGGCTTTTTGCTATTGGTAACTTGTCCGTACATTAGTTCGTAAGAAGGGGTTTATACCCCACCGATAAAATGGTAAACTTTTAAATGGAAACGCTTGTTAAAAGGAGCCTTGTATGGCAAAGATAAAGTTGAAGTTTGTATGTACGGAATGTGGGACGGAATCGCCGAAATGGCTTGGCAAATGTCCAGGCTGCCAGTCTTGGAATACGATGGTGGAAGAAAAAGAAACCGTAATTAAGACACAAGGTGTTGGTCTTCGTGTGGCTCAGACGAAAGAAAAGCCGCAATCCATCATACATATAGAAAGTGGGCAGGAACCGCGTATTGAAACCACGTTGCAGGAGCTTAACCGCGTGCTGGGCGGAGGCGTTGTACCGGGCTCGCTGATTCTGGTAGGTGGTGATCCTGGTATCGGGAAATCAACGCTGCTCTTGCAAACTTCGCATGCCTTGGCATCAAAAGGACTGAAGGTGCTGTATATTTCCGGGGAGGAATCCGTTCGTCAGACGCGTCTTCGCGCTGACCGACTTGGTGCTTTGACGGAATCACTATTTGTCCTTTGTGAGACGAATATGGAGCAGGTCAATGACGCAATCGATATGGTTCAGCCGGACTTTCTTGTCATTGACTCAATCCAAACGGTTTATGATCCTAGTGTCCAGTCGGCACCAGGCAGCGTCGCGCAGGTTAGGGAATGTACAGCGCATTTCATGCGTGTGGCTAAGATTAATGGCATTGCAACCGTACTTGTTGGGCATGTAACGAAGGAAGGCGCGATTGCAGGCCCTCGTTTGTTGGAGCATATGGTTGACTGTGTGCTTTATTTCGAAGGCGAACGCCATCATACATACCGGCTGCTTCGTGCGGTTAAGAACCGTTTCGGTTCCACGAACGAGATCGGCATTTTTGAAATGGGTGAAGATGGCTTACGTGAGGTGCTCAATCCCTCAGAGCTGTTCTTGTCCGAGCGTCCGCTTGGTGTATCCGGCTCTACGGTTGTAGCCAGCATGGAAGGAACAAGGCCAGTGCTCGTTGAGCTTCAGGCACTTGTCGCAGCAACAAATTTCCCGTCGCCGCGTCGGATGTCTACAGGGATCGATCATCACAGGATGGCCTTAATTATTGCAGTATTAGAAAAGCGGATCGGTATGTTTCTACAAACGCAGGATGCCTATTTGAATGTAGCGGGCGGCGTGAAGCTGGATGAGCCAGCTGTCGACTTAGCTGCTGCTGTATCGCTGGCATCAAGCTTTCGTGATGCACCGACTCGGCCGTATGATGTTATTTTCGGCGAGATCGGCTTAACAGGCGAAGTGCGCGCGGTGTCCCGTGCCGAGCAGCGGGTGAAGGAAGCAGAGAAGCTTGGCTTCAAGCGCGTCATTATGCCGGAGAAGAGCTTGAAAGGCTGGAAGACACCAGAAGGCATTGAGATAATCGGCGTGAGTACGGTAGCAGAAGCGCTGTCCGCAGCACTTGGATAGGGGGCAAATGATGAAGGAACAAAGTCAGCTAGAAATAATGAATCAGCTTTTGCAGTTAGTCGCACCAGGCACCCCGTTCCGTGATGGGCTTGATAATGTACTTCGAGCCAAAACGGGCGCGCTACTTGTTGTAGGGTATAGTCCCGAAGTGATGGAAGTCGTTGATGGAGGCTTCTCCATTAATTGTGATTTCTCGCCAAACTATTTGTATGAGCTTGCTAAGATGGACGGAGCGATTATCCTCAGTGAGGATATGAAGCGTATTTTGTACGCCAATACACAGCTTATCCCGAATAACTCGATATCCTCAATCGAGACCGGTATCCGCCATCGTACGGCGGAGCGGGTTGCGAAGCAGACAGGTAAGCTTGTCGTATCAATCTCGCAGCGCCGGAATATCATTACACTGTATCAAGGCAATCTGCGTTATTCACTGAAAGAAATGGGCGTCATCCTGACGAAGGCTAATCAAGCGATTCAGACGCTGGAGAAATATAAGGTCGTACTCAGCCAGTCCCTGACGAATTTGTCTGCTCTGGAATTCGAAGAGCTGGTCACTCTGCAGGAAGTGGCACATGTTGTTCAGCGTGTTGAGATGGTGCTTCGGGTCAAAATGGAGATTAAGCGTTACGTAACGGAGCTTGGTACTGAAGGACGCCTGATCGCGATGCAGATGGATGAGCTTGTAAATGGTGTGGATGAAGATGCCTGGTACTTGCTTAAAGATTATGCGAAAGATAACTCCGATGATAAAATTCGTGAAATCCGGGTTGCACTCAAGAAGTTAAGCGCTGAAGATTTACTCGATGCTCCTCCAATTATTCGCCTTCTGGGTTACACCCACACGGCAGCAATGGTAGAGGAAGCGGTATCTCCACGTGGTTTCAGACTGCTGAATAAGATTCCACGTCTTCCATTAATTATTATGAATAACCTCATTGAACGGTTCGCTCGTCTGCCTCATATTTTGATGGCAACCATTGATGAGCTTGACGAAGTGGACGGAATTGGGGAGGTTCGGGCACGTGCTATTAAGGACGGCTTGAAACGGATCCAAGAGCAGATGTTCATTGACAGACAAATTTAAATCTCATACAATGGATGGAATGTGTACCGTATTACGATCATACATTAGTAAACGGTTTTAGGGCATAGTAGAGAAGAGGTGGAATAGATGATCACTAAGTCGATACCGAGCCTTCTCACGGTCGGGAACTTGTTCCTTGGAATAGCCGCCATCATTCTAGTGTTTAATGAAAAGCCGGAAACAGCTGCGATGATGGTTATTATTGCGATGCTGCTTGACGGTGTGGACGGCCGTGTAGCACGTGCACTGAATGTGCAAAGCGAGTTCGGCAAAGAGCTCGATTCATTATCCGATGTGATCTCGTTCGGCGTTGCGCCGGCTTTTATTATGTATGTTGTTGCCTTTCAGGAGCTTAACCCAGCCATTGCTTGGATTATTACCGCGTTGTTCCCAATCTGCGGCGCTTTGAGGCTTGCCCGATTTAATGTTATACCCGGGAAACCAGGTTATTTCATCGGTCTTCCAATACCTGCTGCCGGAGGCGTGGTTTCTACACTTGCGCTATTCCATGACGATATTACAGTTTCGGTTTTATTAGCGAGCACACTTGTGCTTTCCCTATTGATGGTTAGTACGATTAAGTATCCTAATTTCAAAAAAATCGGTATTTCCAAGGGTGCCATTTGGGCGATTCCATTTGTAGTGGCGCTGGCGATTTTCCTTGGGATCCAATTCCCTGACCAATTATCAAAAATTATCTTTGTACCGATGTTGTTATATGCGCTTTATGGCTTAAAAAAAAACGTTGATAGCCGCCTGAAGAAACGTGTGCGTAAACGCCGCGCCCAAGAGGCTCAAGACGAAAACGTACAGTCGGAGACGATTGCTTAAAAGAATAAAAAGGAGCTGTACCCTATTCTCGTCTTGACGAGTAAAGGATACAGCTCCTTTTTTACTTCCATCTAAGTTAAGTTAAATAATCCGAGTGTTGAGCATTTGTCGTATTCTTTGGCGAGAACTTCGTCTAATTCAATATCAAGCAGATTGCACATCGCGGTCATGTAGAACAGATTGCGTCCGAGCTCGGATTTGAGCACGTCGCGGCATGATTCACATACATGGCCGGAAATGTGATTTTGAAGCGTAGATTTAGCACTCTCGAGATTAGGTTCATCTGAATACTCTTGCTTGCGTGCATTGAGCTCAATACAACCACAATCCGTGACGGCCTTTGTAACTGCGCGGTTAACGGATGCACCGGACTGACCGAACTTGGACATGACATCAAGCAAACTTCGATGTCTAAGTAATAATTCCGACACTTGCTGCTGAAATTGTTCCAGCGTAGGAGCGCTCATCGATTCCACCTCTTTCATCAGCTTCATCTGCTATAATTGCTAATTCCATTATAAGCATACCTTGCCATCATTTCAAAATGAAAAATCATTCATGAGCACAGGGTTAGCCCGCCCATTATTGGAACATAATTGTAATGGAGGTGGTATTTATGATGAGACGTATGATTCAGATCGTCGGACTATTATTTGGCGGTTTGGCAGGTTTAGAAGTACAAGGAAAAACAAATGGCATGGAAAGCTGGTCGCAATCGTCGCTTGGTATTTGGCAGGGAACAAGTTTGTATTATTTCGCGATTGGGGCACTCTTTGGTCTTCTAGTGGCAACAATGGTAGCAGGTCGGCTTATTCGCTTTATGCAGCGTGGAGTCGAGCAAACGGCCGAGATGCCAATGAGAGATCTGATGGCAGGGGGCGGAGGTCTTCTTGCAGGGCTGCTCTTATCCGTTTTACTGTATCCCGCAGTATCCAAAATTGGCGGTCCAGGCATGCTTATTCCAGCTGCAATGTCGCTCTTCTTCGGTTATTTGGGACTCAGAATTGGGTGGTATAAGAAGGACGAGCTGTTTGATGCAGCTTCTGCTATGTTGGAACAACGTAAAGCTCCGCCAGCGGTGGATGAAACAAGTGGTTTTGAGGAACATAAAATTTTGGACACAAGTGTTATTATTGATGGTAGAATCGCGGACATTTGCAAAACCGGTTTTATTGAAGGCACGCTGGTCATACCAGAATTCGTGCTGGAGGAGCTGCAGCATATTGCAGATTCTTCCGATTTGCTTAAGCGTAACCGGGGTCGCCGCGGGCTCGATATTTTGAACAAAATTCAAAAGGAACTTGATGTACGAGTGCTGATCTACGAAGGAGACTTTGAAGAAATAGGCGAGGTGGACAGTAAATTGGTCAAACTGGCTAAAGTACTTAAAGGCAAGGTCGTCACGAATGATTTCAATTTGAATAAAGTTTGCGAGCTGCAAGGGGTATCGGTTCTTAATATTAACGACTTGGCAAATGCAGTGAAGCCTGTCGTCCTTCCCGGAGAAGAAATTATCGTACAAGTTATTAAGGACGGCAAAGAGCATGGACAAGGTGTCGCTTACTTGGATGACGGCACGATGATCGTTGTCGAAGGCGGACGTGACTATATCGGCACCACGATGGAAGTGCTGGTAACGAGTGTTCTGCAAACCTCAGCTGGCCGAATGATATTTGCAAAGCCGAAGCTGTTGGAAAAAGCGCTGTAACCTTGTATAGTAGGGAGTAGCTATTTTACAAGGAGACTTAAGCGATGAATGCACATTGGGGAGTGGTTATCGTCGCGGCCGGACGCGGTTCGCGAATGGGAACCAAAGAAAGCAAACAATATTTGCCGCTGCATGGAAAGCCGATTCTCGTCCATACTTTGGAGCTGTTCCAGTCGATGGACGAGATTGCCGATATAGCGCTTGTTGTAGGCGCTGATGATGTTGAGCGCTGCAGCATGCTGGTGCAGGAGTACAAGCTTGGGAAAGTTACGGCTGTTGTAGCAGGAGGAAGCGAGCGTCAGCATTCGGTATTTGCCGGGATCAAGGCTTTGTCTCCGGATGCGAAATGGGTTATGGTACATGACGGCGTTCGGCCGCTTGTGACCCCTAAGGCGGTACGTGCCTGCTGCGAAAGAGCGGAGCAAAGCGGGGCAGCCGTCCTTGCCGTGCCGGTTAAGGATACAATTAAACAGGTAGATGACACAGGTCTGATCATTTCAACCCCAGACCGCCGAAGCTTGTGGGCGATACAAACGCCGCAAGCTTTTCGTCGTGATTTGCTGACGGAAGCGCATCAGCACGCAGTAGATGAGCTGTTCCTCGGGACGGATGATGCGATGGTGGTTGAACGGATGGGGGCACCTGTCGTTATTGCTGAAGGCGACTATACGAATATTAAGATTACAACGCCGGATGATCTGCCATGGGCAGAGTTATTGTTAGAGAAACGCAGGAGAGAGGAGCAGGAATAATGATTCGAGTAGGACAAGGCTTTGATGTACATCAGTTGGTGGAGGGGCGTCCATGTATTATAGGGGGCGTCACAATTCCTTATGAGAAAGGATTGCTTGGTCATTCCGATGCAGATGTGCTGCTTCATGCCATTTCGGATGCTATTTTGGGAGCGCTGGGCTTAGGAGATATCGGCAAGCATTTCCCAGATACGGCTGAAGAATTTAAAGACGCTGACAGCCTGAAGCTGCTGGAGCAGGTATGGGCGCTTGCGAAGGAGCGAGGCTATAAGCTTGGTAATTGTGATTCTACGATCATTGCGCAACGACCGAAGATGGCACCTTATATCCCACAAATGGCTGAGATTATCGCGCGTGCGCTGGAAGCGGATGTGGAGCAAGTGAACGTGAAAGCAACAACTACTGAACAACTCGGATTTACAGGCAGAGGCGAAGGAATTGCATCGCAGTCGGTTGTTTGCTTAATTAAGGATGGTATAATCAAGTAACAGTTTTAAGATATACGAGAGGGGTAATTCATTATGACACAAGAAATTAGAGTCCGTTATGCGCCGTCGCCAACGGGTCATTTACATATTGGTAATGCAAGAACGGCCTTATTCAATTATTTGTATGCACGCAGCCTAGGCGGCAAATTTATTATCCGGATTGAAGATACCGATGTGAAGCGTAACGTGGCAGGCGGGGAAGAAAGCCAGCTGAAATATTTGAAATGGCTTGGCATGGACTGGGATGAGAGCATAGATATCGGCGGAGGCTACGGGCCGTACCGTCAGACGGAACGCCTTGATCTTTACAAAGAGTACTGGCAGGACCTGATTGATCGCGGTCTGGCATACCGCTGCTATTGCACAGAAGAGGAGCTCGAACAGGAGCGGGAAGAGCAAACAAGCCGCGGCGAGACGCCTCGTTATTCTGGACGCCACCGCGATCTGACGGAAGAGCAGCGCCAAGCATTTGAAGCGGAAGGCCGTGTACCAAGCGTTCGTTTCCGTGTGCCTGAAAACAAAACCTATGCATGGGACGATATGGTGAAGGGCTCAATCAGCTTCGATACGACTGAGATGGGCGACTTCGTTATTGTGAAGAAGGACGGTATCCCAACGTACAATTTCGCAGTTGTTGTTGACGATTACTTGATGAAAATCAGCCACGTGCTGCGCGGCGAAGATCATATCTCCAACACTCCTCGCCAGCTGATGATCTATGAAGCACTTAACTGGGAAGCACCGAAGTTTGCTCATATGACTTTGATCGTAAATGAAAGTCGTAAGAAGCTTAGCAAACGCGATGAGTCAATCATTCAGTTTATTGAGCAATATGACGATCTGGGCTATTTGCCAGAAGCGTTATTTAATTTCATCGCACTGCTTGGCTGGTCACCAGAAGGCGAGCAGGAGATTTTCTCACACGATCAACTAGTTGAAGTATTTACAGCTGAACGTCTGAGCAAAAGCCCGGCCGTATTCGATACGCAAAAGCTTAGCTGGATGAACGGGGAGTACTTGAAAAAAATTGATTTGGATCGTCTTGTTGATCTGTGTCTGCCGCATCTGCAAAAGGCTGGACGCGTTGCGGAGCAATTGGATGAAGCTGGACGTGTTTGGGTTACGGCTCTAGCTGCCTTGTATCAGGAAAAACTTCGTGCGGCTTCGGATATCGTTGCCCTGACGGATTTGTTCTTCGCTGAAACAGTTGTGGATGAAGAGGAAGCAGCTGTCGTGCTTGCTGAAGAGCAAGTACCGGTAGTACTTGCAGCATTCCTTACGAAGGTTAAAGAAAATGATGCTGAGGCCTTTACAGTTGACGGCATTAAAGATTGGATTAAAGCGGTTCAAAAAGAAACAGGCTTCAAAGGCAAGCAGCTGTTCATGCCAATTCGGGCAGCACTTACCGGCCAAACGCATGGCTCTGATTTGAACCAATCGATTGCTCTGCTTGGCAGAAATAAGGTCATTAACCGCCTTAACAACCGTCTGGCTTAATTTATCAGCTGGGCAGGTTTGAACAAGCCAGGGGATTATTCCCTTGTCACCCGTATAGGGATTCGTTATACTGATACTAATTACAATTTGATGAATTTCGAAAAAGCCGTGAACAGGAAAAGTACGTTTAGCCGGATTTACAGAGAGGACAATCAGCATGGGCTTACTCATGTGGGCTGGGAATTGTCTAATTCGGAGACGGAAGAATGCACCTGGGAGCTTTGTTCCGATCCGTATCCTTCCACTTCGTATACCGAAGATGGCGGAGCGGGGTAGGCAGCAACGTTAGCCAACGTTACAGGCGTTAAGACGGACAGCCGGATATGGCATGCCGAAGCTCTCGCAGCAGCGGTATATGATCTGGTTCGTTCAAGCAGAGTGGAACCGCGACGTTACACGCCCGCCTCTGCAGCATTTATATGCTGCAGAGGCTTTTTTTATTGCCGGGAGAGGAGAAATCACATGTTTCGCCATTTTCGATCAGATATTAACGCAGTATTTGAGAACGACCCCGCGGCGCGAAGCCGATTCGAAGTCATTTTTACGTATTCCGGCCTGCATGCCATATGGGCTCATCGGATCGCTCATATGCTGTTCCGCCGAAAATGGTTTACCGTTGCACGTATGGTCTCGCAGTTTAGCCGCTTTATGACAGGCATTGAGATTCATCCGGGAGCGACGATCGGACATCGGTTATTCATTGACCACGGGATGGGAATTGTTATTGGGGAAACATGCGAGATTGGTGATGATGTTGTCATCTATCAAGGTGTTACTCTGGGGGGGACCGGCAAGGAAAAAGGGAAGCGGCATCCAACGATCGGCAACAACGTGGTTATCGGATCAGGTGCAAAAGTATTAGGCTCGTTCAGTATTGGCGATAATTCGAATATTGGATCCAATGCCGTCGTCCTTCGTGAAGTGCCGGATAACTGTACAGTAGTTGGCAATCCAGGACGAGTCGTTAGGCGGAACGGTGAGCGGGTTGGAGATCGGCTGGATCATAAACAGCTGCCGGACCCTGTCATCGAGATGTTCCGCGAAATGCAAAAAGAAATTAATGGCTTAAAGTCCGAGGTAGAGAAGCTTCGGCAGCCTGTAGCTGGAGGAGAAACGAGATCATGAATGTTCAAATTTATAATACGCTGACCCGATCCAAGGAAGCGTTCGTCCCGCAGGAGCCGGGAAAAGTAAAGATGTACGTATGTGGACCAACGGTCTATGACTATATTCATATCGGCAACGCACGTCCGGTTATTTTCTTCGACGTTGTACGTCGTTACCTGGAATACGCAGGGTATGATGTTAATTATATTGTGAACTTTACGGATGTAGATGATAAGCTGATCCGCAAGGCAGAGCAGCTTGGATTGACGGTTCCTGAAGTTGCAGATAAGTTCATTGATGCATTCAACGAAGATATTGTTGCACTTGGTGTGCATAAGGCGACAATCAATCCACGAGTTACCGAGCATATCCCATCTATCGTTGCGTTTATTCAAGGCCTTGTCGACAAAGGCTATGCCTATGCAAGTGAAGGTGACGTTTACTACCGCACTTCGAAGTTTGAGGATTACGGCAAGTTGTCTCATCAAAATCTGGAGGAGCTTCAGTTCGGCATCCGGATCGAAGTTGGTGATCGTAAAGAGAATCCGCAGGACTTCGTTTTATGGAAAGGTGTTAAGCCTGGTGAAATTAACTGGGAAAGTCCTTGGGGACCTGGGCGCCCAGGATGGCATATAGAATGCTCGGCAATGGCTCGTGAGTATCTGGGAGATACGCTGGACATTCACGGTGGCGGTCATGACCTGCAGTTCCCGCATCATGAATGCGAGGTAGCTCAATCTGAGGCGTTTACTGGCAAGCCTCTTGCGAATTATTGGATGCATAATGGTTATATTCATATTAACAATGAGAAAATGTCCAAATCGCTTGGCAATGGCATCACTGTTCGTGAGCTCGTGAAGAAGGTGAAGCCAGCTGCCATTCGTTATTTCATTTTGTCGACGCATTACCGCAGCCCACTCAACTTCACGGATGAGACCATTACTCAAGCGGAAAACAGTGTAGAGCGGATTGCAAACTGTGCGGCGAACTTGAAGCATCGTCTTACTGCATTTGGCGAACAAGCTGAGGGTGCCGCATCGGCCGAACCTGAGCTTGTTGAAAGACTGGCGCAAATTAAGGCACAGTTCGGAGTGAAGATGAACGATGATTTCAATACACCAGATGCAATTACGGCCGTATTCGACCTTGTAACCGAAGCGAATCAATATATGAATCGCACGGATGCCACGGCGGCAGGAGTGACTGCAATACTTGAGGCACTTGAGCAAATAAACGCCGTGATTGGCCTTCTTCCTGAAGCGGATGCGAACGCCGAATTGCTTGATGAGGAGATTGAAGCACTAATTGTGGAGCGGACAGAAGTACGCAAAGCAAAGAACTGGGCACGGGCGGACGAAATCCGCGATCTGCTCACGGAAAAAGGAATTGCACTAGAGGACACTCCGCAAGGGATTCGTTGGCGGCGCCTGTAGGCATCTTCCGCGAATCGGAATTGGAGGAAGTGTTATTTTGAATAGCAATAATGAACGGGAATTTGGGGATATAGAGGAAGCGGGATCAGGGGATGGAACAGGAGCGGGAGCGGGAGTGGGACTTCTGTTCCATCGTCCTTCCAAGAAGACACAGCTTATTAATCCGGTTGTGCTCGCTTATGTAGGTGACAGCGTATTTGAACTTCTTGTGAGGCAATACCTTGTATCGCTTACCAACCATAAATCGCATCACCTTCATAAGGAAGCGACTAAGATCGTTTCTGCGAAAGCTCAGCGTAAGCTGCTTGAGAAGTGGCAGCCGATGCTAAGTGAAGAAGAAGCGGATATTGTAAGGCGCGGACGCAATACGAAATCAGGAGCACCACCGAAAAACGCCGACCCTGCAGATTACAGGCAGGCCACTGCGCTGGAATGTCTGGTTGGCTATTTGTACTATGAGGGCCAGATTGAGCGTCTGCATGAACTATTTGCGGCAGCAATGGCACCGTCTATAACTGAAGAACAGCAAGAAGAGAAGGAGGGTCAAGCGTGACTGAACGTTACAACCAAGAAGAAATGATTGCCGGCAAGCATCCTGTCATGGAGGCACTCCGTTCCGGACGTGATATTAATAAAATCTGGATTGCTGAAGGCGCACAGAAGAGCCTGACTCAACCGATTGTGGCGGAAGCCAAACAGCATGGCGTTATCGTCCAGTTTGTGGACAAGCGTAAGCTTGATACGATGGTAGAAGGTGTGCAGCATCAGGGCGTAGTTGCTCAGGCAGCTGCTTTTGCCTATGCAGAAGTAGAGGATCTGCTTGCAAGAGCACGTGAGCTCAACGAAACACCATTCCTGCTTATCTTGGACGAGATCGAAGATCCCCATAACCTTGGTTCTATTCTGCGTACGGCAGAGTGTACCGGCGTACATGGCGTTATTATTCCAAAGCGCCGTTCCGTCGGCCTAACGGCATCTGTGCTTAAAACATCGGCTGGAGCGGCGGAACATGTACCCGTTGCTCGAGTGACGAACCTGGCACAGACCATTGACCGTTTGAAAGAAGAAGGTGTATGGGTAGCGGGTACTGATGTAAGTGCGCCGCAGGATGTTTACAAGACAAAGTTTGATCTGCCTCTTGCGATTGTGATCGGGAATGAAGGCAAAGGCATGGGACGATTAATTAAAGAAAAATGCGATTTCCTTGTGAAGCTGCCGATGCACGGCCGGCTTAATTCCTTGAATGCCTCTGTAGCAGCAGGTGTTCTGATGTACGAAGTGGTCAGGCAGCGTCGGAGCGTATAGCCGATGAACCGGCGTAATGATATTTTGCTGGTGGACGGCTATAACATGATCGGTGCCTGGCCTGTGCTTGAGAAGCTGAAGGAAATTGATCTGGAGGAAGCGCGGGACAAGCTGCTGGACATGCTGGCTGATTATCAGGGTTTTTCGGGGATGATGGTATATGTTATTTTTGATGCCCATCAGGTGCCTGGACTTGGGGCTACCTATCGGCATCATAAGCTGACGATCCTCTATACAAAAGAGAAAGAAACGGCAGACGAATGCATTGAACGTCTTGTAAGTGAGCTGATGGCAAGACGCCGCAATGTATTCGTCGCAACTTCTGATCTTGTCGAGCAGCATGTTGCGTTTGGCAAAGGAGCACTTCGGCTGTCAGCGAGAGAGCTTCTGATCGATATTAATCAGAACCGAAAACAGATTGAACACACCTTGCGCGAACGCGAAAGCTCACCCGGAAAACGTAATACGCTGGACGGCAATCTTAGTCTTGAGGTGCGTACAAAGCTCGAACGACTGAGGCGAGGAGACAAGTAGCTCTTAATTCATCCATAAAATTACATAATTACTAGTATTACGACTCTCTCAAAACGGCAAATCGGTTGACGGTGTAAGATTACATAATGTATACTGACTCTATATTTAGTGATGAGAACGGTGGGTTATATCGCTATTTTGTCTTAGTTGACAGTTTAGACGTTCGTTATGGTAATGAAGCCATACATGTTTGGTTGCATATGAATCTAGCGGCGTACGCCTTGCAGGCCGGAGGGATAGTTTGTGAGCATCGACCTCAAAAAATGGAGTACGCTTGAGTATGACTGCAGTTCTGACGAGGATATCGTAGAAGCGGTTCGTAACGGCGACAGTCTAGCTCTTGAATATTTGATCAACAAATATAAGAACTTTGTCCGTGCCAAGGCGCGTTCGTACTTCCTTATCGGTGCCGATCGGGAAGATATCGTGCAGGAAGGCATGATCGGACTCTATAAATCTATTCGCGACTTTAAAGGGGACAAACTTGCCAGCTTTAAAGCATTTGCGGAGTTATGTATCACGCGGCAGATTATTACTGCCATTAAGACGGCTACGAGACAGAAGCATATACCGCTCAACTCCTATGTTTCGCTCGACAAACCTATTTATGATGAAGATTCGGACCGTACCCTGCTTGATGTTATTTGCGGCACTCGGGTATCCGATCCGGAAGAGCTCATTATTAACCAAGAGGAATTCGTAGGTCTGGAAGATAAGATGTCCGAGATTCTAAGCGATCTGGAGCGTAAGGTGCTCATGCTTTATTTGGATGGGAGATCGTACCAGGAGATTGCTGTCGATTTGGACAGGCATGTGAAGTCGATTGATAATGCTTTGCAGCGTGTAAAGCGTAAGCTAGAGCGTTACTTGGAAGTTCGTGATCTTAGCAGTTAATCTATTAACCTCTATAAGTATTTATAGAGTCTATATGAGCTGTTCATCCGCCAGGCTGCAAGCCAAGGGCGGAGGACAGCTCATTTTCATGTTTTGCGCGCGAAATGTACGCTAACTCTCCTTTGGACGGTGCATTCATTGACACAGGAGTTATAAAAGCAGGAATTGTGACGATAATGGTAGAGACGAGAGTTCCGATATCGACTTTTTTCCATAATATTCGCTACGGTACAGCCTATGTTTCCATTGACATGCAATATGCCGTGTGATAAATTGTTTTAGGTAGGCCTTAATGCGAGGCTTTGTTTCGTATTGGGGTTGATGTTGGGACGACATAATATCATTATGACGTCGTAATCCGTATTTAGCAGTTCGGGAGGTGTAATTCAATGCGGGTAATTATCACGTTGGCATGCACAAACTGCAAACAGAGAAACTATGCGAGCAGCAAGAACAAACGCAATCACCCCGACCGCATCGAGTTGAAGAAGTTTTGCAAGTTCTGTAACGAGCAGACTCCTCATCGCGAGACGAGATAGTCATTGGAGGTGTTGACGTGGCATTTTTGGCTAAACTGAAGCAAAGCTTCGGAACAACGTTTAGTTTCTTTGCCGACAGCTGGGCAGAACTTAAAAAAGTTCGCTGGCCAAACCGTAAAGAGTTGACAAGCTATTCGATCGTCGTACTTCTAACGATCGCGTTTGTGACGATTTACTTTTGGCTTCTTGACATCGGGATCTCGTCTCTAGTTGAACTGATTGTTTAAGAAGGGTCCAAAGGTGGATTGGAATGGAAAAAAGATGGTATGTCGTACACACTTACGCCGGTTATGAGAACAAAGTGAAAGCCAATTTGGAGCGTCGCCTCGAATCGATGGGCATGGAAGATAAGATCTTTCGCGTTCTGGTTCCAATGGAAGAAGAAGTGGTAGAGAAGGACGGTAAGAAAAAGACCGTTCAACGTAAAGTCTATCCCGGCTACGTCCTTGTGGAGATGGTTCAAACTGACGATTCATGGTATGTTGTTCGCAATACACCGGGCGTCACAGGATTTGTAGGGTCGACGGGATCTGGCTCCAAGCCAATTGCGCTTATGCCAGATGAAGTTGAACAAATTCTGAAGCATATGGGCATGGAAGAACCGAAGCCGAAGATTGAATTCGACCTGAAGGAAACCGTGCGCGTCAAAGAAGGTCCTTTTGCAGACTTTGTTGGTACGATAGAAGAAATTCTACTCGACAAAGCGAAGCTTAAGGTACATGTCAACATGTTTGGCAGGGAAACCCCTCTTGAGCTTGATTATACTCAAGTGGAGAAGATCTAGTATCTTTGTTTCCAGGTTTGGGATTACCAGTGTAAGGAGGTGTTAAGTCATGGCAAAAAAGGTTATCAAAATGGTCAAACTGCAGGTTCCTGCAGGCAAAGCTAATCCGGCTCCGCCGATTGGTCCAGCACTAGGTCAAGCAGGCGTTAACATTATGGCATTCTGTAAAGAATTCAATGCGCGTACTGCAGATCAAGCGGGATTGATTATCCCGGTTGTTATCACAGTGTTTGAAGACCGTTCCTTCACTTTCGAAACTAAAACTCCGCCGGCAGCAGTATTGCTTCGCGTAGCAGCAGGTATCGAAAAGGGTTCCGGTGAACCAAACAAGAAGAAAGTTGCTACGGTTAATCGTGCGAAAGTACGTGAGATCGCTGAGCAAAAAATGCCTGACCTGAATGCAGCTTCCGTTGAGGCAGCAATGCTTATGATTGAAGGTACTGCACGCAGCATGGGTGTTACAATCGTTGACTAATTGTGCTGCTGACCGCTTGCGGTCACTGCACAAGGGCCGCCTATAAGGCGATGCCCAGCGAAGTTTCGGCTTCGTAGGTGGGAGGAGTCCCGATCGGGAATTTTCCGCTACAACCACAAAGGAGGAAAACTCAAATGGCTAAACATGGCAAAAAATATTTGGAAGCAGCTAAGCTGATCTCCAGCGAAGCAACTTACGAGTCTTTGGAAGCTATCGAGCTTGTAAAGAAGGCTGCTACAGCAAAATTCGACGAATCCGTTGAAGTAGCTGTACGTCTGGGCGTTGACCCTCGTAAACAAGACCAAGCGGTTCGTGGCGTTGTTGTACTTCCGCATGGTACTGGTAAAACGAAACGTGTTCTCGTATTCGCGAAAGGCGAAAAAGCAAAAGAAGCAGAAGCTGCTGGCGCTGACTTCGTTGGCGATGCAGACATGATCAACAAAATCCAACAAGGCTGGTTCGATTTCGACGTCTGCGTAGCAACGCCGGACATGATGGCTGAAGTTGGTAAACTGGGTCGTATCCTCGGTGGTAAAGGCCTTATGCCTAACCCTAAAGCGGGTACGGTAACATTCGACGTTACTAAAGCTGTTCAAGAAATTAAAGCTGGTAAAATCGAATACCGTCTTGATAAAGCAGGTCAAATCCATGCTCCAATCGGCAAGGTTTCCTTCGATGCTGAGAAACTTAATGAAAACCTTAAGTCTCTGATCGATGCTTTGAACCGTGCTAAACCGGCAGCAGCTAAAGGGGTTTACCTGAGAAACATCTCCGTTTCCTCGACTATGGGCCCTGGTGCTCGTCTTAACGTATCGGTTTACCGTTAAGTTAACGAGAACGGAACTAACATTCGAATACGCATACCGTAGACAGTAGGTGCCGTAAGGCTTAATTCCCTACCGAGGTGTTATGATAAATAGACTTGCGCGTGATTAACTTTACGGCAACAATATATCATGGCCTTCGCAGTCTCTGTGGAGGCCTTTCTCATGCACCCTAAGCTGAGGAAGCTTGTCATAAAACGGAATGTACAAATTTTATGGGAGGTGTACGTTTTGGCAAACGCAAAAATCATCCAAGAGAAACAACAGGCGGTTGAAGTGATCACAGCGAAACTTCGTGAGAGCTCCAGCACTGTCGTTGCAGACTATCGCGGATTGAACGTTGGGCAAGTAACTGAACTTCGTAAACAGCTTCGTGAAGCTGGTATCGAGTTTCAAGTACTGAAAAACTCGCTCGTTCGCCGTGCTACTGAAGCTGCGGAATTGACAGAACTGAACAGCATTTTGGTTGGTCCTACAGCCATCGCTTTCAGCGTTGACGATGCCGTAGCACCAGCGAAAATCTTGAACGATTTCGCTAAAAAGAATGACGCGCTGAAATTAAAAGGCGGCGTTGTTGAAGGTAAAGTAGTAGGTGCGGAAGAGATCAAAGCACTGGCGGAACTTCCGTCCCGCGAAGGCTTGCTCTCCATGCTCCTCAGCGTTCTGCAAGCTCCAATGCGCAACTTCGCGCTTGCGGTTAAAGCAGTTGGCGAGCAAAAAGAATCAGCTTAATAATAGCTGTTGCATAAACCATGTTCGAACTGCTGACCTTCTTCAGAAGGCGGCATAAACCAAAAAAAATAAAAACACTCTCGGAGGTATAATCATGTCTAAAGAGCAAATCTTAGAAGCGATTAAAGTTATGACTGTTCTTGAACTGAACGATCTTGTTAAAGCAATCGAAGAAGAATTCGGCGTTACAGCTGCTGCACCAGTTGCAGTTGTTGCAGGCGGCGCAGCAGAAGTTGCTGAGCAAACTGAATTCGACGTTATCCTTAACAACGCTGGCGCATCGAAAATCAACGTAATCAAAGTTGTTCGCGAAATCACAGGTCTTGGCCTGAAAGAAGCGAAAGACCTGGTTGACGGCGCTCCTAAAGCAATCAAAGAAAATGTTGCTAAAGAAGAAGCAGAAGCAGTTAAAGCTAAGCTTGAAGCAGCTGGCGCATCTGTAGAAGTGAAGTAATTTCACTTCAAACTATAATAACGGGCCCCTTGAAACGTCACGTTTCAAGGGGTTCGTTGCATGTTAAAGCCATGAAGAGCGATAGGCAGGAGGCCATAAGGATGTCGGACCACTATTACTCCCAAACTCCGGGAGTGAAGCATGATAGACAAATACATGAGGCGAACCTTCGAGGGTATACGCTACGATTTATGACGGATGCCGGCGTTTTCTCCAAATCAGGTGTCGATTATGGCAGTCGTGTACTGCTGGATGCGCTCGTTCTTGCGCCGTCTGCTAAAGTGCTGGATGTCGGGTGCGGTTATGGGCCCATCGGATTAACTGCGGCTAAGCTTGCGCCAGAGGGGCATGTAACCATGATCGACATTAATGAACGTGCTGTGGAACTCTCGAAAGAGAATGCCAAGCTAAACGGAATAAACAATGTTACGGTTACGCAAAGTGATATCTATGAATCGGTGAAAGAGAACCGGTATGATGTTATCTTGACCAACCCTCCTATTCGGGCAGGCAAACAAGTAGTTCATCGTATTTTCGAAGAGGGTTATCAGCTCCTAAATCCCGGCGGTAAGATGTGGGTTGTCATTCAGAAGAAGCAAGGCGCGCCATCGGCGGAAGCCAAGCTGGAGTTGCTGTTTGGCGATGTGGAAGAGGTAACGAAGGACAAGGGGTACAGGATTTTTTTGGCAACGAAATCTAGCTAACGATTTTCTTGACTTGACTTTTTAGATATGGTAATATTATAAAATGTCAGCATTAAATTGGGCTCAATCTCTTTAGTCAACTAAAATGTCAAGTGCGATTTTTGGCGCGGAATGCATAATACTTGCACATTTGACGTATAATGTTTACATTTTGGGCAAAATTACTTGATATGGAACCATCGCGCCGCGCTGCGTTTGGTTGGCTGCCGGAACACGCTCTTTTTTCGAACTATTCGATAAGGGCTTTTCTTTATTTAAAGTATACGCAGTGATATATCGATGCTGTGAGACAGACATGAGGGGTGAGGTTAAGTTGGCAGGACAACTTGTTCAGTATGGTCGGCGCACGCGGAGAAGTTACGCCCGGATCAACGAGGTGCTGGAAGTCCCGAACCTGATTGAAATCCAACAAAAATCGTACGAAAAGTTCTTGGACAATGACTTGCTTGAGTTATTCCAGGACATTTCGCCGATTCAGGACTTTACGGGCAATCTATCGCTTGAGTTTATCGACTATAGCTTAGGCGAACCGAAATATTCGGTCGATGAATCAAAGGAACGCGATGTGACGTATGCTGCTCCACTACGCGTTAAAGTACGGCTCTTCAACAAAGAAACCGGCGAAGTGAAAGAACAAGAAGTGTTCATGGGCGACTTCCCGCTGATGACAGAGACCGGTACGTTCATTATTAACGGGGCGGAACGTGTTATTGTCAGCCAGTTGGTTCGATCCCCAAGTGTGTACTTCAGCACGAAGGTTGATAAGAACGGGAAGAAAACATACACGGCAACGGTAATTCCGAATCGCGGAGCTTGGCTCGAACTTGAGACGGATGCTAAAGACATCATTTACGTTCGTATTGACCGGACCCGGAAAATACCGGTGACGGTGCTTTTGCGCGCTCTTGGCTTCGGGACCGACGCTGAAATCCTAGAATTGCTCGGCCATGACGAGTATATTCGCAACACGCTGGATAAAGACAACACAGATTCGACTGAGAAAGCGTTGATCGAGATCTACGAACGCCTTCGTCCAGGCGAGCCGCCTACATTGGACAATGCAAAGAGCTTGCTAGTTGCTCGTTTCTTTGATCCAAAACGTTATGATTTGGCTAACGTTGGTCGTTACAAAATAAACAAAAAGCTTCACATTAAGAACCGCCTGTTTAACCAACGTCTTGCTGAGACACTGGTTGATCCAGGTACGGGTGAAATCATCGCAGAAGCAGGACAAATGATTGACCGTCGTCTGCTTGATGAGATCCTCGACAAATTGGAGAAAAACGTCGGCTTCAAAACATATCATGTTGCTAATGGTGTGTTGGATGCAGACAGCATTCCACTTCAAGCGATTAGTGTGTATTCACCGCTTGATGATGCGAAGGTCATTAAAGTTATTGCGAATGGCGTTATTGATAAATCCGTTAAGCATATTACGCCTGCGGATATTATTTCGTCCATTAACTACTTCATTAACCTTCTGCATGGCGTAGGCAACACAGACGATATCGACCATCTCGGTAACCGCCGTTTGCGTTCGGTAGGCGAATTGTTGCAAAACCAGTTCCGTATTGGTCTGTCCCGTATGGAACGTGTTGTTCGCGAAAGAATGTCGATTCAAGACGCTAACGCGATCACGCCGCAAGCTTTGATTAACATTCGACCAGTTATTGCGTCGATTAAAGAATTCTTTGGTTCCTCGCAGCTGTCGCAGTTCATGGACCAAACGAACCCGCTGGCGGAATTGACGCACAAACGTCGTCTGTCTGCACTCGGTCCGGGTGGTTTGACGCGTGAGCGCGCAGGCTTTGAAGTGCGTGACGTCCATCACTCCCACTATGGGCGGATGTGTCCGATCGAAACACCAGAGGGTCCGAACATCGGTTTGATCAACTCCTTGTCGACATTTGCTCGTATTAACGAGTATGGCTTCATTGAGGCGCCTTACCGTTGGGTTGATCCGAAGACTAGTATCGTTACCGAGCAAATCTCGTATTTGACGGCTGACGAAGAGGATAACTACGTTATCGCACAAGCGAACGCGAAGTTGGCAGAAGACGGTAGATTTGTCGACGACAGCGTAATCGTTCGTTATAACAAACAAGCAGATAACATCCTGACTATGCCAAGTGAACGCGTTGACTACATGGACGTATCGCCGAAGCAGGTTGTATCGGTTGCGACAGCGCTCATTCCGTTCTTGGAAAATGACGACTCCAACCGTGCGCTCATGGGATCCAACATGCAACGTCAAGCCGTGCCGCTTCTTATTCCTAAAGCACCACTCGTTGGTACTGGTATGGAACACAAATCGGCAAAAGACTCTGGTGTATGTATTGTGTCCAAGTTTGACGGTGTTATTGAACGAGTTTCTGCAAATGAAATTTGGCTGCGTCGTACTGAAGTTTTGGACGGCAAACAAGTTGTTGGCGATCTCGTAAAACATAAACTGCATAAGTTTATGCGTTCTAACCAAGGAACATGTATTAACCAACGTCCGCTTGTCCGCAAAGGTGATGTGATCAAGGTTGGCGATATCCTCGCTGATGGTCCTTCGACAGAGCAAGGTGAATTGGCGCTTGGCCGTAACGTTGTCGTTGCGTTCATGACTTGGGAAGGCTACAACTATGAGGATGCGATTCTTCTTAGCGAGAAGCTTGTGAAAGAGGATGTTTATACATCCATTCACATCGAAGAATATGAATCCGAAGCACGTGATACGAAGCTTGGACCAGAAGAAATTACGCGCGACATTCCGAATGTCGGCGAAGAAGCGCTTAAGAACCTCGACGAACGCGGTATTATCCGTGTCGGCGCAGAGATTGGCGCTGGCGATATCCTCGTTGGTAAAGTAACACCTAAAGGTGTTACGGAACTGACAGCGGAAGAACGTCTCCTTCACGCGATCTTTGGTGAGAAAGCTCGTGAAGTCCGTGATACATCGCTTCGTGTACCGCATGGTACCGACGGTATCGTTGTAGACGTTAAAGTATTTACTCGTGAGAACGGCGATGAACTGCCACCAGGCGTGAATCAGCTGGTCCGTGTATATATTGCTCAAAAACGTAAAATTTCCGAAGGCGACAAAATGGCAGGACGCCACGGTAATAAAGGGGTTATCGCCCGTATTATGCCTGAGGAAGATATGCCGTTCTTGCCAGACGGCACACCAGTAGAAGTCGTGCTTAACCCACTAGGCGTACCATCACGGATGAACATCGGTCAAGTACTCGAAGTCCATCTGGGTATGGCTTGTAAACAGCTCGGCTTGCATGCTGCAACACCGGTATTCGACGGTGCGCGCGAGTATGACGTATTTGACACAATGGAAGAAGCCGGTATGCAACGTAACGGTAAAACGGTTCTGTACGATGGACGTACAGGTGAATCGTTCGAACGTGAAGTTACAGTTGGCGTCATGTACATGATCAAACTGGCGCACATGGTTGACGATAAAATCCATGCTCGCTCGACTGGTCCTTACTCCCTCGTTACGCAACAACCATTGGGCGGTAAAGCTCAATTCGGTGGTCAGCGCTTCGGCGAGATGGAAGTTTGGGCGCTTGAAGCATACGGCGCTGCCTATACGCTTCAAGAGATTCTTACCGTCAAATCCGATGACGTTGTTGGCCGTGTGAAGACGTATGAATCGATCGTTAAGGGTGAGAACGTACCGGAGCCAGGTGTTCCTGAGTCGTTCAAAGTATTGATCAAAGAGCTTCAATCTCTAGGTATGGACGTTAAGATCCTTTCCGAGAATGAAGAAGAGATCGAGATGAGAGAAATCGATGACGAAGATGACGGTACGAGCGATAAGCTCAACCTGAATTTGGAAGGTGCCGAAGCAGGCGCTGAATAAGATTTGATTATAGGCTGCTCGTCCTTCATCAGAAGGGCGTGCAGCCGCCAATTTGTACGACATAGCCATACATGACGAAGGAGGGTTGCTCCTTGTTGGACGTGAACAACTTCGAGTATATGAAAATCGGGCTTGCCTCGCCGGATAAAATTCGTTCTTGGTCCCGCGGAGAAGTCAAAAAACCGGAGACGATCAACTATAGGACGTTAAAACCGGAGAAAGAAGGTCTTTTCTGTGAGAAGATCTTCGGGCCTACAAAAGACTGGGAATGTCATTGCGGTAAATACAAACGCGTTCGTTATAAAGGCGTAGTCTGTGACCGCTGTGGCGTTGAAGTAACTCGCGCTAAAGTACGCCGCGAGCGTATGGGCCATATCGAGCTTGCTGCTCCTGTATCGCATATCTGGTACTTTAAAGGTATTCCAAGCCGTATGGGCCTTGCGCTTGACATGTCGCCTCGTTCGCTTGAGGAGATTATCTATTTTGCATCCTATGTTACAACCGATCCTGGTGATACGCCGCTTGAGAAAAAACAACTGCTGTCGGAGAAAGAATACCGCAGCTACCGTGAAAAATACGGTTATGGCTTCCAAGCAAGCATGGGTGCAGAAGCAGTTAAGAAATTGCTTCAAGACATCGACGTAGAGAAAGAACTGGAACAGCTTAAAGAAGAATTGCGCACTGCTCAAGGGCAACGTCGTAATCGTGCGATTAAGCGTCTTGAAGTTATCGAAGCATTCCGTAACTCCGGCAATCAGCCGGAATGGATGATTCTCGATGTACTTCCGGTTATCCCGCCAGAGCTTCGTCCGATGGTACAATTGGATGGCGGACGTTTCGCAACGTCTGACTTGAATGACCTGTACCGCCGTGTTATTAACCGTAACAACCGTCTGAAGCGTCTGCTTGACCTTGGTGCACCAGACATTATCGTTCAGAATGAGAAGCGTATGCTGCAAGAAGCAGTTGATGCTCTCATCGATAACGGTCGTCGTGGTCGTCCAGTAACAGGCCCAGGTAACCGTCCTTTGAAATCGCTCAGCCATATGCTGAAAGGTAAACAAGGTCGTTTCCGTCAGAACTTGCTCGGTAAACGGGTTGACTACTCTGGTCGTTCCGTTATCGTAGTAGGTCCAAACCTTAAAATGTTCCAATGTGGTCTTCCAAAAGAGATGGCACTGGAGCTGTTCAAGCCATTCGTTATGAAAGAGCTTGTTAACAAAGGTTTGGCTCATAATATCAAGAGCGCGAAACGTAAGGTTGAGCGCGTTAGCCCAGAAGTATGGGACGTTCTTGAAGAAGTAATCAAGGAGCACCCGGTTCTTCTTAACCGTGCCCCTACGCTTCACCGTCTTGGTATCCAAGCGTTCGAACCGATCTTGGTTGAAGGCCGTGCCATCAAGCTTCATCCGCTCGTATGTACCGCTTATAACGCGGACTTCGACGGTGACCAAATGGCCGTTCACGTACCATTGTCGGCAGAAGCACAAGCTGAAGCACGTCTCCTGATGCTTGCATCGGGTAATATTTTGAACCCGAAAGACGGCAAACCAGTTGTTACACCATCGCAGGATATGGTTCTCGGATCGTATTACTTGACGATGGACAACAAGGAAGCCAAAGGTTCCGGTTCTGTGTTCGCGACTGTGAACGAAGCAATCTCCGCTTATCAGCGTGGTATTGTATCGCTCCATGCTCGTGTATTCGTGCCAGCTAAAGTACTGAAGAAAACGATCTTTACGGAACTGCAGCAGAACTCGCTGATTAGTACAACGGTTGGTAAAGTCATTTTCAACGAGATCTTCCCGGAAGACTTCCCTTACATCAACGAAGCTACTAAAGCGAACTTGCTGCATGGAACACCGGATAAGTATTTCGTATACGAAAAAGGCAGCGACCTGAACAAAATTGTTGACGAATTACCAATTGCCGGCGGTGTCGGTAAAGAGTATCTCGGCAACATCATCGGCGAATGCTTCCGTATCTACCATACAACTTTAACGTCGATTATTCTTGACCGTATTAAACAACTCGGCTTTACGTACTCTACTCGCGCGGGTATTACTGTAGCGGTATCGGACGTAATTGTTCCAGAGGAAAAAGTCGAGATCTTGAAAGAATCCGATGCTAAAGTAGCTGTCGTTATGAATCAGTACCGTCGTGGTCTGATTACAAACGAAGAACGTTATGACCGTGTTATCGAAATTTGGAGTAAATCCAAAGATCAAATTACGGAAATTCTCATGAGATCGATGGACCGTTACAATTCCATCATGCTCATGGTTGACTCCAAAGCACGGGGTAACAAATCGCAGATCGCTCAGCTCGGCGGTATGCGTGGTCTGATGGCGAACCCATCCGGTCGTATCATCGAGTTGCCAATCAAATCGAACTTCCGTGAAGGCCTTACCGTCCTCGAGTACTTCATCTCGACGCATGGTGCGCGTAAAGGTTTGGCCGATACAGCCCTTCGTACAGCTGACTCGGGTTACTTGACTCGTCGTCTGGTTGACGTAGCGCAGGATGTTATCGTTCGTGAAGATGATTGTGGTACAGATAAAGGCTTTGCTGTTAGCAAAATCCAAGATGGTAAAGAAGTTATCGAGGATCTGTATGACCGTATCGAAGGTCGCTATGCATTCGAAACGATTCGTCATCCTAAAACGGGTGAAGTTATCGTTAAGAAAAGCGAGCTTATCGATTCCGGTAAAGCAGATGCGATTATCGATGCTGGTATCGAGAAACTTCAGATCCGTTCGGTGCTTAGCTGCCGTGCGCGTCATGGCGTATGTAAAATTTGCTACGGCCGTAACTTGGCAACAGGCAAACACGTTGAGATCGGCGAAGCGGTTGGTATTATCGCGGCGCAATCGATCGGCGAACCAGGAACACAGCTTACAATGCGTACGTTCCATACCGGCGGTGTAGCCGGCGATGATATTACGCAAGGTTTGCCGCGTATCCAAGAGCTGTTCGAGGCGCGTAATCCGAAAGGTCAAGCGATTATCACTGAGCTCGACGGTGTCGTAAAAGAAATTCGCGAAGCGAAAGACCGTCGCGAAGTTGAAGTACAAGGTGAAGCGGAAACGAAAGTATACGCTATTACGTATGGTTCGCGTATCCGTGTAACCGAAGGCCAGCAAATCGAAGCCGGCGACGAGCTGACAGATGGTTCGATCGACCCTAAAGATATGCTGCGTATTAAAGGTATCCGTGGCGTTCAAAACTACATTTTGCAAGAAGTACAGCGCGTATACCGTAACCAAGGTGTAGAAATCAACGATAAACACGTTGAGGTTATGGTTAAGCAAATGCTTCGCAAAATCCGTATCGTTGACGCTGGGGACACTACGCTTCTTCCAGGCGCATTTGTTGACATTCATGAATACGAAGCAGCTAACCGTGAAGCAATCTTTGCAGGTCTTGAGCCTGCAGTTGCGAAGCCAGTATTGCTTGGTATTACGAAGGCATCCCTTGAGACAGACTCGTTCTTGTCCGCGGCATCGTTCCAAGAAACGACTCGCGTATTGACCGACGCTGCTATCAAAGGTAAAGTCGACCAATTGCTAGGCCTGAAAGAGAACGTTATTATCGGTAAGCTGATCCCGGCTGGTACAGGTATGAACCGTTACCGCAGTATTAAGCTGGTAGGCCTTGAAGATGAGCCGGAAACAACTGAAGAAGGCGAATTGGAATCCGAAGCTGTAACGATTGAATAGAATAGTGTAATAGATGAGAAGAGCGCGGCATCGGCAGGGATGGTTGGTCTTCCCTGTTGATACTCGCTCTTTTACATGTATAATGATTAGTGGGCCTTACCTTTAACCGTCCGAATGAATTATCCATAACTTTGCAATTTGGACAGGGTGTATTACAGCTTGACACTTGTAGATGTAGGTGTTACTATATCGAAGTGTGCCTAATTGTGTGATCGCTCTACCGATGAAGGAAAGGTGATATCATGCAGTTCAAGGTTGGCGCGAAACAGACGACGAAGATGCTTGAGCAAGATAAAGCTATCGAAGTCTATGTAGCTCGTGATGCAGATCCAAGGATGATAGAGAAGATCGTTCATCTTTGCGAGCGGTTGAGTGTTCCGATTAAGTGGGCAGATACGATGCATGAACTTGGGGAGACCTGCGGGATTGATGTCGGAGCTGCTATGGCAGCGCTCATACCTGATGAAGAATAATGAAAACATAATTTTTGTTGGTGCAGAATTGAAAGATGATGGACTGGCGAAAATTTTTATTTGTTCTTTTATGAACCGCCTGGATCTGTGGGCTTAATGATTGGGTTAAATGTCTTGCCATAAATAAGACATAATCATGGGAAGGGGGTGGCAACATGCCAACAATTAATCAGCTGGTCCGTAAAGGCCGCCAAGCTAAAGTCGTAAAATCGAAATCGCCTGCTTTGCAAAGAGGGTTTAACGCTCTGAAACGTGAAGCAACGAATATCAGCGCTCCGCAAAAACGCGGTGTGTGCACTCGTGTAGGTACTATGACTCCGAAAAAACCGAACTCCGCACTTCGTAAATATGCGCGTGTACGTTTGACTAACCGCGTAGAGGTAACGGCGTATATTCCAGGTATCGGTCATAACCTTCAAGAACACAGCGTTGTATTGATCCGCGGTGGACGGGTAAAAGACCTTCCGGGCGTACGTTATCATATCGTTCGTGGCGCATTGGATACTGCGGGTGTAAACAACCGTAACCAATCTCGTTCGAAATATGGTACTAAACGTCCTAAAGTTAAAAAATAATAAGTTGAATACATTCGGATAATATCCGGGTATAACGACTAACTGGGAAAGGGGGACTTTATCATGCCACGCAAAGGTCCTGTAACAAAACGTGATGTATTGCCAGATCCGCTTTATAATAGCAAGCTGGTAACTCGTCTTATCAACCGTATTATGATCGACGGCAAACGCGGTGTTGCTCAAACGCTGTTGTATAATGCTTTCACACTGATCCAAGAACGCACAGGTAAAGATCCAATGGAAACGTTCGAAGCAGCATTGAAAAACATTATGCCAGTACTTGAGGTTAAAGCACGCCGTGTAGGCGGTACTAACTACCAAGTGCCTATCGAAGTAAAACCAGAGCGCCGTACGTCGCTTGGTCTTCGTTGGCTCGTTAACTACTCGCGTAACCGCGGTGAGAAAACGATGGAAGAGCGTCTGGCAGCAGAAATCATGGATGCAGCGAACAACACTGGTGCATCTGTGAAGAAGCGCGAAGACACACACAAAATGGCAGAAGCGAACAAAGCGTTTGCTCACTACCGTTGGTAGGATTTTAAATAATTTGATTGAGTTTAACTCAATACACGAGAGGAGACAAATTCATGTCAAGAGAATTCTCCTTGAAGAATACGCGTAATATCGGGATCATGGCGCATATCGATGCTGGTAAAACGACTACAACTGAGCGTATCTTGTTCTATACAGGCCGTACTCATAAAATCGGTGAAGTGCATGAAGGCGCTGCAACGATGGACTGGATGGAGCAAGAACAAGAACGCGGTATTACGATTACGTCTGCCGCGACGACCGCTCAATGGGATGGTCACCGCATCAATATTATCGACACCCCGGGGCACGTTGACTTCACTGTTGAAGTAGAGCGTTCCCTGCGCGTATTGGATGGGGCTGTTGGGGTTTTCAGTGCTAAAGAAGGCGTTGAACCACAGTCAGAAACAGTATGGCGTCAAGCTGACCGTTATGGCGTTCCTCGGATCGCTTACATCAACAAGATGGACATTATCGGTGCGGACTTCCTGAATGTTATTAAAGACATGCGCGAGCGTCTGCAAGCGAATGCTGTTGCGATTCAACTGCCGATTGGTGCTGAGAGTGATTTCCTCGGCGTAATCGATATTATTGATCGCGTAGCTTACAAATACAAAGATGATCTCGGGAAAGATCCTGAGAAAATCGAAATTCCTGCTGAATATGCTGACCAAGTAGAAGAGCTTCGTTTGGAGCTTATCGAGAAGGTAGCTGAGCTGGATGAAGAATTAACAATGAAGTATCTGGAAGGCGAAGAAATTACGATTCCAGAACTGAAAGCTGCACTCCGTAAGGGTGTTTGCGAAGTTAAGATCTTCCCAGTAATCGCAGGTTCTTCTTACCGTAATAAAGGCGTTCAAATGATGTTGGATGCAGTTGTTGACTTCCTTCCTTCCCCACTCGATGTTCCTGCTATTAAAGGTACACTCGAAGATGGCGAAGAGGGAGTACGTCATTCTTCTGATGAAGAGCCGTTCGCGGCACTTGCATTCAAAATCATGACTGACCCTTATGTTGGTAAGTTGACGTTCTTCCGTGTATATTCGGGTATCTTGAAATCCGGTTCGTATGTTCTTAATGCAACTAAGAACAAACGTGAGCGGATTGGCCGTATCCTGCAAATGCATGCGAATGCACGTCAAGAAATTGCCGAAGTTTACTCCGGTGATATCGCTGCTGCAGTCGGTCTGAAAGACACGATTACGGGCGACACACTTTGCGATGAGAAGAGCCCGATCATTCTTGAATCGATGAACTTCCCTGACCCAGTTATCTCGGTAGCTATCGAACCAAAAACGAAAGCTGACCAAGATAAACTAGGTATCGCAATTTCCAAACTGGCTGAAGAAGATCCAACGTTCCGTGCTCATACAGACGAAGAAACGAACCAAACGATCATCTCGGGTATGGGTGAGCTTCACCTTGAAATCCTGGTTGACCGTATGCTTCGTGAATTCAAAGTTGAGACAAACGTTGGTAAACCTCAAGTAGCTTACCGTGAGACATTCCGTACTGCGGCTAAGGTTGAAGGTAAATTCGTTCGTCAGTCCGGTGGTAAAGGTCAATATGGTCATTGTTGGGTGGAATTCACTCCGCAAGAGCCAGGTCAAGGCTTCGTATTCGAAAACAAAGTTGTGGGTGGATCTATTCCTCGTGAATTCATTGGTCCTATCCAAGCGGGTATCGAAGAGTCGATGAAGAACGGCGTAATCGCTGGCTTCCCACTCGTTGACGTTAAAGCAACTGTTGTAGACGGATCGTACCATGACGTTGACTCCTCGGAGATGGCGTTCAAAATTGCAGGTTCGATGGCGCTTAAAGCTGCCAAAGAAAAATGTAACCCAGTTCTTCTTGAGCCTATCATGAAGGTTGAAGTTATGGTTCCGGAAGAGTACATGGGCGACGTTATGGGTATGTTGAACTCCCGTCGTGGTCGTATCGAAGGTATGGATACTCGTGCAGGTGCACAAATCATCCGTGCTAAGGTGCCTCTCGCTGAGATGTTTGGTTACTCCACAACTCTTCGTTCCGGTACTCAAGGTCGTGGCGTATTCTCCATGGAGCTTTCGCACTATGAAGAAGTACCACGTTCGATCTCGGAAGAAATCATTTCCAAACACAAAGGCGCTTAATTATTAAGTGACTTAACGATACCTTAGGGTATGCTAGGCTGGGCACAAAGGCTTTATAGCATTTGTGCTTTGCCCACACATAAAACTTTAGTTATATTGAGGAGGATTAAGTTCAATGGCAAAGGCTAAATTTGAACGTAATAAACCGCACGTAAATATCGGTACAATCGGTCACGTCGACCATGGTAAAACTACTTTGACTGCTGCAATCACTACTGTACTTTCCAAAAAATACGGTGGCGCTGCAATCGCTTTTGACCAAATCGACAAAGCTCCAGAAGAGCGCGAGCGTGGTATCACAATCTCGACAGCTCACGTTGAGTATGAGACTCCTAACCGTCACTATGCTCACGTTGACTGCCCTGGTCACGCCGACTATGTTAAAAACATGATCACTGGTGCTGCTCAAATGGACGGCGCAATCCTGGTTGTATCCGCAGCTGACGGCCCTATGCCGCAAACTCGCGAGCACATCCTTCTGTCCCGCCAAGTAGGCGTACCTTACATCGTTGTATTCCTGAACAAATGCGACATGGTTGAAGACGAAGAGCTTCTTGAACTGGTTGAGATGGAAGTTCGCGACCTTCTTAACGAGTATGAGTTCCCAGGCGACGACACTCCAATCATCCGTGGTGCAGCTCGTGAAGCTCTGCAAAACCCAGATGGTCCTTGGGCTGAGAAAATCGTTGAACTGTTCGAACAAGTTGACACTTACATCCCAACTCCTGAGCGCGACACAGCTAAGCCTTTCCTGATGCCTGTCGAGGACGTATTCACAATCACAGGTCGTGGTACAGTTGCAACTGGCCGTATCGATCGTGGTGTGGTTAAAGTTGGCGACGAGATCGAAATCGTTGGTCTTGCTGAAGAAACTCGCAAATCCGTTGTTACGGGCGTAGAAATGTTCCGTAAATTGATGGATTCCGCTCAAGCGGGCGACAACATCGGCGCATTGCTTCGTGGTGTAGACCGTAAAGACATCGAGCGTGGTCAAGTATTGGCTAAACCGGCTTCGGTTAAACCACACACTAACTTCACAGCTCAAATCTACGTTCTGACTAAAGAAGAGGGTGGCCGTCACAAGCCTTTCTTCACTGGTTACCGTCCACAATTCTATTTCCGTACAACTGACGTAACAGGTATCATCAACCTGCCTGAAGGTACTGAAATGGTTATGCCTGGCGATAACATCACAGTTACAGTTGAACTGATCGCTCCAATCGCGGTTGAAGAAGGAACTCGTTTCTCCATCCGTGAAGGCGGCCGTACTGTAGGCGCTGGCGCTGTAGCAACAATCCAAAAATAATAAAGTGCGGCATTAGCCGCGCTTTATCTTAAAAACCCTCTGCCATATGCAGAGGGTTTTTTTATTTAAATTTGTAATTGAATCCATTGACGTATAACTTTACATGCTATTAAAATTGATGGATGGGCGTCAATCGACGTTATTAGTAGTATTCAGACAATATATCCAACTGAGGGGGCAATCTAGAAGTGAAACAGAAATGGTTGGTACCACTTGCTTTAGTACTTTTGCTTATTACAGCAGCATGCGGGAACAGTGCGAAGAACAACGAAGGTAGTAATAATGGAACAAATGCATCTGACGCATCTAACGCGGCAAATTCGCAAGATAAGAAATCATACAAGATTTCTATTTCTCAGATCGTAGAGCATCCATCACTTGACGCTACAAAAGAAGGTTTTCTTGCAGCGCTTAAGGATGCAGGCTTTGTTCAAGGGGAAAACTTGACAGTAGATTTCAATACTGCACAAGGCGATCAAACAAATAACTTGTCTATCGCTCAAAAGATTGCAGGAGCTAAAGCTGATCTTGCTCTTGGTATTGCTACACCTTCTGCACAAGCACTCGTTAATGCTTATGACAAAGCTGGTAATAAAGGTCCAGTATTGTTCGCAGCAGTAACGGATCCTCTTGATGCTAAGCTTGTTACAAATCTTGATGCTCCAGGCGCGAATGTAACAGGTGCTTCTGATACGAACCCTGATGCAGTCATTCAATTAATGGATTTCATTGCGGCTAACTTCCCTGATGTGAAGAAAATTGGTGTGGTTATTAATAAAGGTGAGCCAAATGCCGTTGTTATGACAGCTAACGCTAAACAAGCACTGGCTAAACACAACATTGAACTTGTTGAAGCTGCTGTAACAAACACTTCGGAAGTAAAACAAGCAGGCGAGTCGCTTGTTGGTAAAGTAGACGCGATGTTCATTACTTTGGACAACGTGGTTGTATCCGGTGTTGACGCACTTCTGCAGCTTGCGAAAGAAAACAAAATTCCATTCTTCTCTAGCGATCGCGATACGGTTGAGAAGGGCGCATTCGCAACTGTTGGTTTTAAGTATTACGACCATGGATACCAAGTAGGCCAAATGGCTGCTGAAATTCTGAATGGTAAAAATCCAGGTGAAATGAAAGTGACTACACCTGATAAGCTTGATTTGATTTTGAACCTGAAAGCTGCTGCAGACCAAGGCATCACAGTAACTGATGCGATGAAAGCCGGAGTTAAAGATCCGGATAATAATATTATTCAATAACAACATGAGAACGGGGTAAACGCTCCTTGCGTTCATCCCGTTCTCTTATTATGTGGAGGAGGTGCCCCGGTGCCAGTATGGTTAAATGGTGCTTTTGAGCTTGGTTTACTTTACTCATTAATGGCTCTTGGCGTCTATATTACATTTCGCATCCTAGATTTTCCCGATCTCACGGTTGATGCAAGCTTTACAACCGGAGCAGGGGTAGCAGCAGTTCTGATTACGAACGGCACTTCGCCATGGCTAGCATGTCTTGCGGCATTTGGCGCCGGAGCTGCCGCAGGTGCAATTACAGGTTTGCTGCATACGAAAGGTAGAATTAATGGACTATTGTCCGGTATTCTTATGATGATTGCGTTATATTCGATTAATATGCGGATCATGGGCAAGCCGAATATCGGTTTAATGGGAACGGATATCTCCACAGTGTTCTCTGGAGCTAAGGTACTTTTACTTATGCCGATCATTGTTATTATCATTAAGCTTTTGCTTGATTTGTTCTTTAAGACCGATTTGGGTTTAAGCTTACGCGCTACAGGTGATAACGAACGAATGATTCGGAGCTTTGGTACGAATACAGATACGACGAAAATTTTGGGCATATCACTCTCGAACGGTCTTGTCGCTTTATCAGGGTCGTTTGTTGCACAACAAAGTGGATTTGCGGATATCTCTATGGGCGTTGGTATGATCGTTATCGGTCTGGCATCGGTCATTATCGGCGAAGCGTTGTTTGGTGGAAGAACTGTATTCCGGGCAACATTGGCTGTCATTCTTGGATCGATTATTTATCGTATTATTATCGGTCTTGCTTATCAGAGTGAATTCCTTGAGGTATCGGATCTTAAGTTAATCACTGCCGTGATCGTAATAATTGCTCTAGTCTTCCCATCTATACAGAAATCGTGGAAGCAGAAAGTTCTAGCTCGCAAACGGACGGCAGCTCTATTGAATAGCGTTGAACAGAAGGGGGGCAGTCGCTGATGCTGGAAATTGTAAAAGTATCAAAGCTGTTCAACCCGGGAACATTAGATGAAAAAACAGCACTAGTAAACGCAAATCTGGCGATGAAGCCGGGGGATTTTATTACGGTAATCGGCAGTAACGGAGCAGGCAAATCAACCTTAATGAATATCATCTCTGGTGTAATGAAGCCGGACATCGGCGAAGTCCGGATTGAAGGCAAGAATATAAGCAGCCTTCCAGAGTACCGCAGAAGTAAATGGATCGGACGAGTATTCCAGGACCCTATGGCAGGTACTGCACCACGTATGTCTATAGAAGAGAATTTATCAATGGCTTATACACGTGGTAAGCAGCGTGGATTCTCTCTCGCAATTAACAGTGTTCGTCGTAAATTGTTCCGGGAGCAGCTTTCTCGTCTTGGCATTGGGCTTGAGAATCGATTAAGCGCTAAGGTAGGATTATTATCTGGTGGTGAACGACAAGCACTAAGCCTGTTGATGGCTACTTTCACGAAACCTCAGATTCTGCTCCTCGATGAACATACAGCGGCACTAGATCCAGCACGTGCAGAGTTAATTACAACTCTGACTGAAACACTAGTTCGTGAGATGAACCTGACTACTCTTATGGTTACCCATAACATGGAGCAAGCTATCCGACTTGGTAACCGATTAATCATGATGGACAAAGGGAAGATTATTCTCGAGGTTAATGAGGATCGGAAGAAAGATCTGACCGTGGAGCGTTTGCTTGGCGAGTTCGAACAGATCAGTGGTAAGAAGATGGCAGACGACCGTGTGGTATTGGGTTAATAGCTTCATAATAGAAACGCATAGGAACGCAATGACGTTAATTCGTCATTGCGTTTCTTCTATTATATAGAAGCAATTCAACAGGACAAAAATGGATTTGGAAGTGTGGACGAAATCGTGTATGATAGGCGAAGTGGAAAACACGGTTCGTCCTTAAGGGGCGGAAAACGGGAAAGTCGAACGAGCGCGTTACACCAAGCTGAGTAATGATAGGAAAAGCCATAACTTTCCCTTGCATTTGCCCAGCTGTTTCGGTATAATATTGAATGTTGGTCTGTGACGTTGCGATGATGTGAGAGGTTGCCGACACACCCGGCCCCTTTGCCATGGGGCATGTGCCGGGTTTTCTCACGGAGTATGTCCGATAAGAAATTGGGCGATAGAAGGAGGGACTTATATGGCAAAGCAAAAGATTCGTATTCGCTTGAAAGCATACGATCACAGAATTCTTGATCAATCCGCTGAGAAAATCGTGGAAACAGCAAAACGTTCCGGTGCAGGCGTATCCGGGCCGATTCCGCTTCCTACGGAAAAGCAAATCATCACTATTCTCCGTGCGGTGCACAAGTACAAGGATTCCCGGGAGCAATTCGAAATGCGTACACATAAACGCTTGATCGATATTGTTAACCCAACGCCGCAAACGGTTGATGCGTTGATGCGCCTGGATTTACCATCCGGTGTAGATATCGAAATCAAACTGTAATAAGTATATTTGATTATTGAAAGGAAATGAGGTGTCAACATGAAAGGTATCTTAGGCAAAAAACTTGGTATGACGCAAGTGTTCACCGCTGAAGGTAATGTCGTTCCAGTAACGGTTATCGAAGCTGGTCCTTGTGTAGTTCTCCAGAAGAAAGATCAAGAGAACGATGGTTATGAAGCCGTACAATTCGGTTTCTCCGATAAGAAAGAGTCTAGAGCGATTAAGCCGGAAATCGGCCACGCGAAGAAAGCTAATACAGCTCCTAAGCGCTACGTTCGTGAAATTCGCGGTATTAATCTGGGCGAATATGAAGTTGGCCAAGAAGTGAAGGCTGATTTGTTCGTAGCAGGCGAGTTTGTTGACGTAACAGGTATTTCGAAAGGTAAAGGTTTTGCCGGCGTTATCAAACGTTGGGGACAAAGCACGGGTCCTATGGCCCACGGTTCCCGTTACCATCGTGGTCCTGGTTCCATGGGTTCCATTCAAGCGAACCGCGTACCAAAAGGTAAACACCTTCCTGGTCACATGGGTCATGAGACAATTACGATCCAAAAACTCGAAATTATCCGTGTAGACGCTGAGCGTAATGTGCTTCTCGTTAAAGGTTCCATTCCTGGTCCTAAAAACGGTTTCGTTAAAGTAAAACAAACAGTTAAGAACTAATTGCTTATAAAGAAAGGAGGAACATAAAATGCCTAAAGTTACACTTTATAACGTGAGTGGATCTGAAGTTGGTCAAATCGAATTGGCAGATAGCGTATTCGGTATCCAACCTAACTCTCATGTTCTGCATAGCGCTGTGTTGCTTCAGCAAGCTGCTGAGCGCGCAGGCACGCACAAAACTAAAGGACGCTCCGAAGTACGTGGCGGCGGTCGTAAACCTTGGAAACAAAAAGGTACTGGCCGTGCTCGTCAAGGTAGCATTCGTTCGCCACAATGGGTTGGCGGCGGTACAGTATTTGGACCGACACCACGCTCGTATGGCTTCAAACTTCCTAAGAAGGTTCGCCGTCTGGCGATTAAATCCGCTTTGTCTTCGAAAGTGATCGCTAACGAAATCGTCGTTCTTGATCAACTGGCATTCGCGGCTCCTAAAACGAAGGAATTCGTAGCAATGTTGAACAACCTAAAAGTTGACCGCAAAGCACTTGTTGTTTTGCCAACTTATGATGACAATGTAGCATTGTCGGCTCGCAATATCCCAGGTGTTAAATTCGTCGCTGCTGACGGCATTAATGTTCTGGATGTATTGGTGCATGACAAGCTCATCATCACGAAAGAAGCCGTAGAGAAAGTACAGGAGGTGTTTGCATAATGAAAGATCCTCGCGATATTATCAAACGCCCTGTTATTACGGAACGCACAAGTGACTTCATGGCCGTTAAACGCTATGTATTCGAAGTTGACCTTCGTGCTAACAAAACCGAAATTAAAGATGCTATCGAGCAAATCTTTAAAGTAAAAGTAACGAGCGTTAATACAATGCGTGTTGCCGGTAAGCCGAAACGCTACGGTAAATACAACGGTTATAGACCTGATTGGAAAAAAGCAATCGTTCAGCTTAGCGCTGAGAGCAAAGAACTTGAATTCTTTGAAACGTCTGTTTAGAAAAGGAGGGAAACTAAGTGCCAATTAAAAAGTACAAACCGACATCCCCGGCTCGTCGTAACATGTCCGTTTCGACTTTTGAAGAGATCACAACAAGCACACCGGAGAAATCCTTGCTTGCACCACTTTTCAAAAGAGCTGGTCGTAATAACCAAGGTAAAATTACAGTTCGTCACCATGGCGGCGGACACAAACGTAAATACCGTATTATCGACTTCAAACGTACTAAAGATGGTGTTGTAGGTAAAGTAGCTTCGGTTGAATACGATCCGAACCGTACTTCCAACATCGCTTTGATTCATTACCTTGATGGTGAGAAAGCTTACATTATCGCACCTAAAGGTCTGAAAGTTGGAGATCAAGTCGTTTCTGGACCTGATGCTGACATCAAAATCGGTAACGCGTTGCCACTTATCAACATTCCAGTAGGTACGGTTATCCACAATATCGAATTGAAACCAGGCAAAGGCGGCCAATTGGTTCGCGCAGCTGGTACAGATGCTCAACTTCTTGGTAAAGAAGGCGACTATGTATCCGTTCGTCTGACATCTGGTGAAGTTCGTCGTATTCTGAGCACTTGCCGTGCAACAATCGGTTCTGTTGGTAACGAAGATCACGAACTCGTGAAAATCGGTAAAGCCGGCCGTTCCCGTTGGATGGGCAAACGTCCTGAAGTCCGCGGCGTAGTAATGAACCCTAACGATCACCCACACGGTGGTGGTGAAGGCCGTGCTCCAATCGGTCGTAAATCCCCTATGTCTCCTTGGGGCAAACCGACTCTTGGTTACAAAACACGCAAGAAGAAAAAAGCATCGAGCCAATATATTATTCGTCGTCGTACGAAGTAATAAACGCTTGTTTGCAAGCTGCGTGACCGATGGTCGCGCTACGTTTCCGCGAAGGGAGGACTCCAAATGGGTCGCAGTTTGAAAAAAGGTCCGTTTATTGACGGCCACCTGCTTAAAAAAGTCGAGGTTTTGAACGAAACGAATAAAAAAGTCGTTATCAAAACATGGTCCCGTCGCTCGACAATTTTCCCACAATTCATTGGTCACACGATTGCAGTCTATGACGGCCGCAAGCATGTACCAGTTTATGTAACGGAAGATATGGTTGGACACAAGTTCGGTGAGTTTGCACCAACTCGTACCTATAAAGGCCATGACGATGACAGAAAGACAGGCAAAAGATAGTTTGCCTAGAACATTTTTTAATGTATGAGAGGAGGTTCATCCATGCCAGAAGCTAAAGCGCACGCTAATTTCGTACGCATTGCTCCTCGTAAAGCACAGTTAGTTGCGGACTTGATCCGTGGCAAACAAGTAGGTGAAGCGATCGCGATTTTGCGTCATACACCGAAATCTGCTTCCCCAATCCTGGAGAAGTTGCTGAACTCTGCTATTGCTAACGCTGAGCATAACTACCAATTGGACGTGAACAAACTGGTTATCACGCAAGCATTCGTGAACCAAGGTCCGACAATGAAACGTTTCCGCCCTCGTGCAATGGGACGTGCAAGCCGGATTAACAAAAGAACCAGCCACATCACATTGGTTGTATCTGAAAAATAAGGAGGGATAACGTGTGGGTCAAAAGGTAAATCCGGTCGGCCTGCGTATCGGGATCATCCGTGATTGGGAATCCAAATGGTACGCTGGTAAAGACTTCGGCGATCTTCTTATGGAAGACGTTAAAATTCGTGAGTACCTCAAGAACAAACTTAAAGATGCGGCAGTATCCCACATCGAGATCGAGCGTGCGGCTAACCGCGTTAACGTAACGATCCAAACTGCTAAACCAGGCATGGTTATCGGCAAAGGCGGTTCCGAAGTGGAAGGCCTTCGCACAGAGCTTGGTAAGATCACTAAAGGCAAAAAAGTACACATTAACATTTCCGAAATCAAACAAGCAGATCTGGACGCTATTCTTGTAGCTGAAAGCATCGCGCAACAACTGGAACGTCGTGTTTCTTTCCGTCGTGCTTTGAAACAAGCGATCCAACGTTCGATGCGCGCAGGCGCTAAAGGGATTAAGACTGCTGTCAGCGGTCGTCTCGGCGGTGCTGAAATTGCTCGTTCGGAAGGCTACAGCGAAGGTACAGTACCGCTTCATACGCTCCGTGCAGATATCGATTATGGCACAGCTGAAGCTCATACAACTTACGGCCGTATCGGCGTAAAAGTATGGATCTACCGCGGTGAAGTCCTTCCAGCTAAGAAGAAAGCTCCCCAGGAAGGAGGCAACTAATCATGTTGGTACCTAAACGTGTCAAACATCGTAAGCAACAACGTGGAAGCATGAGAGGTCGCGCTAAAGGCGGCACTGAAGTAGCTTTCGGCGAATACGGCTTACAAGCTCTTGAACCAACTTGGATTACGAACCGTCAAATTGAAGCGGCTCGTATTGCAATGACTCGTTACATCAAACGTGGCGGTAAAGTGTGGATTAAAATCTTCCCACATAAACCGATCACTCAAAAGCCTCTCGAAGTTCGGATGGGTAGCGGTAAAGGTAACGTTGAGAAGTGGGTTGCAGTTGTGAAACCAGGCAAGATCATGTTCGAACTGGCTGGTGTTTCCGAAGAAGTCGCTCGTGAAGCGATGCGCCTCGCGTCCCACAAACTGCCGATCAAAACGAAGTTCGTGAAACGCGAAGAAGTAGGTGGTGAAGCAAATGAAAGCTAGTGATTTTCGCAACCTAACCTCTGCTGAGATTGAACAAAAAATTGCTGGTTTTAAAGAAGAGCTTTTCAACCTTCGTTTCCAATTGGCAACTGGCCAACTGGAAAGCCCGACACGTATTCGTGACGTGCGTAAGAATATCGCTCGCGCTAAAACCATTTTGCATGAAAGACAACTCGGTATCAGCAGCTAAATAGCTGTCCTTGACTAAGGATTACCAAGGTTTAAGGAAGGAGGCAGAACATGAGCGAACGCAATGCCCGCAAAGTTCAAATCGGTAAGGTCGTTAGCGATAAAATGGACAAAACAATCGTTGTTGCTGTTGAAACATACAAAAAACATGATTTGTACCATAAACGCATCAAGTACACGAAAAAGTTCAAAGCGCATGATGAGAACAATCAAGCGAAAATTGGCGACATCGTGAAAATCATGGAGACTCGTCCGCTGTCGAAAGATAAACGCTTCAGACTTGTTGAAGTTGTAGAAGTGGCGATTGTCCTTTAATATGTAGTATAGTGAATGAGCATTTTTCCGGAAGGAGGACGATGAAATGATTCAACCATTTACTCGTTTGCGTGTTGCGGACAACTCCGGCGCTAAAGAATTGATGTGTATCCGTGTTCTTGGCGGTACTGGACGTCGTGTAGGTGCTATCGGCGACCTGATCGTATGTTCCGTGAAACAAGCAACACCAGGCGGCGTTGTCAAAAAAGGCGACGTTGTTAAAGCAGTTATCGTTCGTACGAAGCGTGCGGTTCGTCGTAAAGACGGTTCCTACATCGCATTCGATGAGAATGCAGCTGTAATCGTTAAAGAAGATAAAAGCCCGCGGGGTACTCGTATTTTTGGACCTGTTGCCCGTGAGCTGCGCGATAAAGATTTCATGAAAATCGTATCGCTTGCACCAGAGGTTATCTAATACAGTCCCTGAAAGGGTCGCAATAGCTTGATTATCAAGCATGCAGGAGGTGTAACTCATGCCAAGGCTGAAAAAAATTCTTGAATCGCATAACAACAAGCTGCACGTCAAAAAAGACGACACAATCATTGTCATCTCCGGTAAGGACAAAGGCAAAAAAGGTCGTGTAATCGCTGCGTATCCGCGTGAAAACCGCGTTCTCGTAGAAGGCGTCAACTTCGTTAAAAAGCATACTCGTCCATCCCAAGTGAATCCACAAGGTGGAATCATCGAGCAAGAAGCGCCGATTCACGTTTCGAACGTGATGCACATTGATCCGAAGAGTGGCAAAGTAACTCGTATCGGATACAAAGTGTTGGACAACGGCAAAAAAGTTCGGTTCGCAAAACGTTCCGGCGAAGTAATCGACTAATCGTTACTGTAGGAAGGAGGTCCATAAAAAATGGCAGCAAGATTGAAAGATAAATTTCTTAACGAAATTACGCCTGCATTGATGCAGAAGTTTAGTTATACGACTGTAATGCAAGTGCCGAAGATCGAGAAAGTTGTCATCAACATGGGTGTTGGCGAAGCTGTTGCTAACTCCAAAGTGCTTGATGTCGCTGTCGACGAACTTCGTCAAATCTCCGGTCAAAAGCCGGTTGTAACTCGTGCGAAGAAGTCCATCGCTGGCTTCAAACTTCGTGAGAACATGCCAATCGGGGTTAAAGTTACACTGCGCGGCGAGCGCATGTACTACTTCCTTGACAAGCTGTTCAACATCTCGCTTCCACGCGTACGTGACTTCCGCGGTGTATCGACGAAAGCATTCGACGGTCGCGGTAACTATACGCTTGGCTTGAAAGAGCAATTGATCTTCCCTGAGATCGAGTATGATAAAGTTGATAAAGTTCGTGGTATGGACATCGTCATCGTCACGACGGCAAAAACGGACGAAGAATCTCGTGAACTGCTTACCCAAATGGGCATGCCGTTTGCGAAGTAATCCACTTTTAGGAGGTGTAATACCCAGTGGCAAAAACTTCGATGAAAGTGAAGCAACAACGTACACCGAAATTCCAAGTGCGTGCCTACACGCGCTGTGAACGTTGTGGCCGTCCGCACTCTGTTTTGCAAAAGTTTAAAATTTGTCGGATTTGTTTCCGCGAGTTAGCATACAAAGGCCAGATTCCTGGCGTTAAAAAAGCAAGCTGGTAATCAGCCTAGTTCGGGAAGGAGGTTAACACAAATGGTTATGTCTGATCCGATTGCAGATATGCTGACGCGCATTCGCAACGCGAATGTCGTTCGTCACGAAACCGTGGAATTGCCCGCTTCGAAAGTAAAGAAGCAAATCGCTGAGATTCTGAAACGCGAGGGCTTCATCCGCGATGCTGAGTATATCGAAGACAACAAACAAGGGATGATCCGTATTTTCTTGAAATACGGCCCTAACCAAGAGCGCGTTATCACTGGTCTGAAACGTATTTCTAAACCAGGTCTGCGCGTTTATACAAAATCGACTGAAGTCCCTCGCGTTTTGGGTGGTCTGGGAATTGCTATCATTTCCACATCCAAAGGGATTATGACCGATAAAGAAGCACGCCAAGGTAAAGCAGGCGGCGAAGTCGTTTGCTACGTTTGGTAATTAACTAGTCACAAGATTGGAGGTGTAACAATGTCCCGTATTGGTCGCAAACCGATTCAAGTGCCAGCTGGCGTAAGCATTAACTTGGATAACACGGTTATTACTGTAAAAGGACCGAAAGGATCGCTTTCCCGCGAAATTCACAAAGATATGAAAGTGAACGTTGCTGAGAACGAGATCGTTATCGAACGTCCTTCTGACAATAAATTGCATCGTTCTTTGCACGGCACAACGCGCAGCGTCATCGCTAACATGGTGAGCGGTGTTACTGAAGGCTTCTCGAAAAACTTGGAGCTGGTAGGCGTTGGTTACCGTGCGAATAAAACTGGCGATAAGATCGTTCTTAACGTTGGTTATTCCCACCCAGTGGAGATTGCACCTGAAGCAGGTATTGAGTTCGAAGTTCCAGCGAACACGAAGATTACTGTTCGCGGTATCGACAAAGAGCGCGTAGGCGCTGTTGCTGCTCAAATCCGCTCCGTACGTGAACCAGAACCTTACAAAGGTAAAGGTATCAAGTATGAAGGCGAACGCATCATCCGCAAAGAAGGTAAAGCTGGTAAGAAGAAATAAGCAGTCTGATTGGGCTGCTTAAAATAGCGGTATAAGGCATAAGGAAAGGAGTGAACCTTGAATGATTACGAAAGGCGATAAAAACAAGGCTCGTCTGAAAAGACACCTGCGTGTTCGTAAAAAAATCAACGGTACTGTTGCTCGTCCACGTCTCTCTGTATTCCGTTCAGCTAAACATATCTATGTTCAACTGATTGACGATGTACAAGGCGTAACGATTGCTTCCGCGTCCACACAAGACAAAGAACTGGCAGCATCGATCGGCAACGGCGGTAGCGTAGAAGCTGCTCGTCAAGTAGGACAATTGATTGCACAACGCGCTCAAGCGAAAGGGTTGACCCAAATCGTATTTGACCGTGGTGGTTACTTGTATCATGGCAGAATTCAGGCGCTTGCTGACGCAGCACGCGAAGCTGGTCTGGAATTCTAGTCGAATTTACTTATAAGGAGGTTAATCGACTTGCGTGTAGATCCAAATACGTTAGAACTGACTGAAAAAGTTGTCCATATCAACCGTGTATCTAAAGTTGTTAAGGGCGGACGTCGTTTCAGCTTTAGTGCGCTCGTAGTTGTCGGCGACGGCAATGGCTATGTAGGCGCAGGGATCGGTAAAGCGGGCGAAGTACCTGATGCGATTCGCAAAGGTATCGATGACGCTAAGAAAAACCTGATCCACGTTCCACTCGTAGGAACAACAATTCCACATCTTGTAATTGGACACTTCGGTGCAGGGGAAGTTCTCTTGAAACCGGCATCCAAAGGTACAGGTGTTATCGCCGGCGGTCCTGTTCGTGCAGTACTCGAACTGGCTGGTGTAGGCGATATCCTGACGAAATCGCTTGGTTCTTCGAACTCCATGAACATGGTAAACGCAACGCTTGAAGGCCTTTCCCGCCTGAAACGTGCGGAAGATGTTGCTAAGCTTCGTGGTAAAACTGTCGAAGAGCTGTTAGGTTAAGGAGGGGAATAGGATGGCAAAATTGCAAATCACCCTCGTTCGCAGTTTGATCGGCCGCAACGAGAAACAACGTGCTACTGTTGAATCCTTCGGTTTGAAGAAAATTCGTCAATCCGTTGTTTTGAACGACAGCGAGGCTGTTCGCGGCATGGTTAATGCTGTAAGCCACTTGGTTAAAGTAGAAGAAGTGTAAGCTGAACGCTTGCTACAAGAAATAAATAAGGAGGTGCAAGAACGATGAAATTGCATGAACTCGCACCAGCACCAGGCTCCACGCAAGTGGGTAAGCGTAAAGGTCGCGGTATTGGCTCCGGCAATGGTAAAACTGCAGGTCGTGGTCATAAAGGTCAAAATGCTCGTTCCGGCGGCGGTGTACGTCCTGGATTCGAGGGTGGCCAAAACCCATTGTACCGTCGTTTGCCGAAACGTGGTTTCAACAACCGTTTCCGTACGGAGTACGCTATCGTGAACATTGAAGAGTTGAATAACTTTGCAGCAGGTACCGAAGTTACTCCAGAAGTTCTTATTGAGCAAGGGATCATCAAAAATCCTTTGGCTGGCATTAAGATTTTGGGTAATGGCGAAATTACGGTTCAATTGACTGTTAAAGCAAACAAGTTCTCTCAATCTGCGGTAGAGAAAATCCAGGCTGCCGGCGGTAAAACCGAGGTGATCTAATTGTTCAACACCGTGTCCAACATTTGGAAAGTGGCGGATTTGCGCAGGCGGATCCTCTTCACCCTTTTCATTCTGCTTGTTTATCGCATCGGAGCATTTATTCCGGCGCCAGGCGTTAACAAAGATGTATTCAAACAGATTGACCAAACCGGTGTGAATCTGTTCGGTTTGCTTAACACGTTCTCCGGCGGGGCCCTGTTCCAATTCTCAATCTTTGCGATTGGTATCGCTCCATACATTACAGCTTCGATCATCGTGCAGCTGTTATCGATGGACGTTATCCCTAAATTCGCCGAATGGGCGAAGGAAGGCGAGAACGGGAAAAAGAAGCTCGCGCAGATTACACGTTACGGCACGGTAATCCTTGGTTTATTGCAAGGTTTTGCAACAGCAATCGGCTTCAATCGTCAATACAACTATGAGATGGTACCTGGTGCAAATTTTGTAGATTACTTGCTTATCGCTATCGTACTGACAGCGGGCGTATCATTCCTGATGTGGCTTGGTGAGCAGATTACAGAACGTGGTATCGGTAACGGTATTTCGATTCTGATCTTTGCCGCCATCGCAGCAAGCATTCCACAACATTTCCGTACGATTTACCAAACAGAATTTGTTGGCCAAGACGGCAACTTGTTCTGGAGTATCGGCAAGGTTGTACTGATCGCTCTGGCGATTGTACTGATTATTGTAGGGGTTATCTTCGTACAACAAGGTATCCGTAAAATTCCGGTTCAATATGCTAAACGTGTAGTTGGACGGAAGATGTATGGTGGTCAATCGACTCACATACCAATGAAAGTGAACGGTGCAGGTGTTATTCCGGTCATTTTCGCAATTTCGTTATTGATGTTCCCGGCAACAATCGCACAATTTTGGGCTGGTGCCGCTTGGGCTGATTGGATCACGCAGAACTTAACTTATACCAAACCGCTTGGCATGGTACTTTATGTTCTGTTGATTATCGGGTTCACGTTCTTCTATACATTCGTACAGATCAATCCGGTTCAAATGGCGGATCAAATGAAGAAGAACGGTGGTTACATTCCAGGCATTCGTCCTGGCAAACCAACATCTTCTTACTTGACTCGCGTATTGTCGCGGATAACACTGACGGGTGCGATTTTCCTGGCCGTTATCTCCTTGTTGCCGGTGCTGTTCGGTGAAATCGCCGGATTGCCAGCTTCGGTAAGACTGGGCGGTACCTCGCTTCTTATCGTCATCGGTGTTGCACTTGATACGATGAAGCAAATCGAGAGCCAGTTGATAAAACGCCATTACAAAGGGTTTATCAATAAATAACAATAGGTTCCGACCGGGCTTCCGTAACGTCGCATGCGATGGACGGAACCCGCACGAGCCTATTGTGCTTAAAGCGAGGAAGACGGAATGAACATTTTATTCATGGGTCCTCCGGGGGCCGGTAAAGGGACGCAAGCAGAACGTATCGTTGAAGAGTTTGGCATTCCGCATATCTCGACAGGCGATGCATTCCGTCTTGCGATGAAACAGGGGACTCCGCTCGGTCTTAAAGCGAAAGAGTTTGTCGATCAAGGACTGCTCGTTCCCGATGAGATTACGAACGGTATTGTCAAAGAGCGTCTTGCTCAAGACGATTGTAATAAAGGTTTCTTGCTCGATGGTTTTCCACGTACGCTGCAGCAAGCCGAAGCGCTTGATGTTATGCTGACAGAATTGAACCGCGGCATTGACCATGTTGTTAATTTGAAGGTTGATCGCGGCTTGCTGCTTGCTCGTCTGACTGGACGTCGCATTTGTAAAGCATGCGGATCAACGTACCATGTAATGTTCAACGCACCGAAACAAGAAGGCGTCTGCGACAAATGCGGCGGCGAATTGTACCAACGGTCGGATGACACGGAAGAGAAAGTCGGAACGCGTCTTGACGAGTATATCTCGAAAACCGCACCACTTCTCGACTACTACAATGGTAAAGGTCTACTTTGCGAAGTCGACGGCGAGAAGGAAATCGATACGGTTACGACTGAGATTGTTTCCTGCTTGCGAGGTTCATTGTAATGATCATTTGCAAATCCGAATCGGAGCTGCGATATATGAGGGAAGCCGGCCGCATTGTTGCGGAGACACATCGGATTATGGCTGAAGCGGTTAAACCCGGGGTAACTACCCAGGAACTTGATCAGCTGGCCGAAGCGTACATTCGCAGTCAAGGCGCTGAGCCATCCTTCAAAGGTTACAATGGTTTTCCTGCCAGCATTTGCGCTTCTGTAAATGACGAGCTGGTACACGGTTTTCCCGGACCTCGTAAGTTGAACGAAGGCGATATTATAAGCATCGACATTGGAGCGCAGTATAAAGGCTATCATGGTGATTCGGCTTGGACTTACCCGGTCGGCAACGTCTCGGATGAAGTCAAGCGATTACTTGAGGTGACAGAACAGTCTCTGTACGCAGGACTGAATCTGATCCGCCCAGATGTTCGTTTATTTACAATATCGCATGCGGTTCAACAGGTTGCCGAAGCGGCGGGCTTTTCGATTGTAAGGGAATTTGTCGGACACGGTATTGGCAAGGACCTCCACGAGGAACCGCAAATTCCGAATTACGGCATTCCGGATCGCGGGCCACGTCTTAAGCCAGGAATGGTGCTTTGCATCGAACCTATGGTCAACATCGGCGAACGTTACGTTCGTACGCTTGAAGACAATTGGACGGTCGTAACGGAAGACGGCTCCTGGTGCGCTCACTTCGAGCACACGGTTGCCGTAACGGAGGACGGATTCGAAATTTTGACGAAACTACCGCATTCGGTGTAATCTGTTATGGATAAACAACCGCAAATCGGTCAAATCGTCAAGGTGCTTCGGGGCAAGGATGAGAACAGCTATGCTGTTATTATTGACATTGTTGACGAACGCTTCGTTCTTATCGTCGATGGCGATAAACGCAGGTTTGATCAACCGAAGAAAAAGAACGTTCTGCATCTCGAGTTACAACCCGCTATAAGCAGCGAAGTTACAAGCAGCTTGCTTGAAACGGGCAGGGTGACCAATGCCAAGTTACGTTATGTGATTCAGAAGTACGCACATGCGAAAGGAGAATGACGGTGGCTAAGGAAGACGTCATTGAGGTCGAAGGTACGGTAATTGAACCGCTGCCGAATGCCATGTTCAAGGTGGAGCTGGAGAACGGTCATCAAATTCTCGCACATGTTTCCGGTAAGCTCAGAATGCATTTCATCCCTATTTTGACTGGGGACAAAGTGGTTATACAGTTATCGCCTTATGATTTATCAAGAGGGCGCATCACCTATCGGAAGTAGACCGCCTGCGGTTTACTTGCGAAGGATTCGGGAGGTAATTCACAATGAAGGTTAGACCTTCGGTAAAGCCGATTTGCGAAAAATGCAAAGTCATTCGTCGTAAAGGCAACGTTATGGTAATTTGTGAAAATCCGAAACACAAACAAAAACAAGGATAAAAGGAGGGACAACGGCCTATGGCACGTATAGCTGGTGTAGACTTGCCGCGTGATAAACGCGTCGAAATCGCCCTGACATACATTTTCGGTATTGGCAAAACAACTTCGCAAAAAATCTTGAGCTCTGCTGGCGTTAACGCTGACACTCGTGTTCGCGATCTGACAGAAGACGAGCTTGCGAAATTGCGTGAAGCAATTGACAAATCCGTTAAAGTGGAAGGCGACCTGCGTCGTGAAATTTCGCTTAACATTAAACGCCTGATCGAGATCGGTTGCTACCGTGGTGTTCGTCACCGTCGTGGTTTGCCTGTTCGTGGTCAACGCACGAAAACAAATGCGCGTACGCGTAAAGGTCCTCGTCGGACTGTAGCTAACAAAAAGAAATAATAAAGGGGTGAAATAGGGCAATGGCTAAACCTAAAAAAGTCGTTCGTACAAAACGTCGTGACCGGAAAAATATTGAGTCGGGCGTAGCACACATCCGTTCGACATTCAATAACACGATCGTAACGATCACTGACCCACATGGCAACGCAATCTCTTGGGCAAGCTCCGGTAACCTGGGCTTCAAAGGTTCGCGTAAATCCACGCCTTTCGCAGCTCAAATGGCAGCTGAATCTGCAGCTAAAGCAGCGATGGAACATGGCATGAAAGCTGTTGAGGTTATGGTTAAAGGTCCTGGCGCAGGCCGCGAAGCAGCGATTCGTTCGCTTCAAGCAGCTGGTCTGGAAGTTAACCTGATTAAAGACGTAACGCCAGTTCCTCACAACGGATGCCGTCCGCCAAAACGTCGTCGCGTATAGTTGGGTCCGCTGTGGTATCAAATAACAACAACTTGTGAATAATGGTTGTGAAGGTTTGGCATACTACGAGATTTGACTACACAAAACGAAGGTAACGGAGCGACGTTTGAAGGAGGGTACTATTAGTGATTGAGATCGAAAAGCCGAAAATCGAGACCGTAGATTTGAATGAGGATGGAACTTACGGGCGTTTCGTAGTAGAACCGCTCGAGCGTGGATATGGCACGACGCTTGGAAATTCGCTTCGCCGAATTTTATTGTCCTCGCTGCCGGGCGCGGCAGTAACATCTGTTCAAATCGACGGAGTGCTTCACGAGTTCTCTACGGTTCCAGGAGTGATCGAGGACGTAACTGAGATCATTCTGAACTTGAAAGGCCTCTCGTTGAAAATCCACTCCGATGAAGAAAAGGTGCTGGAAATCGACGCTGAAGGCGAAGGAATCGTTACGGCAGGGGATATTCGAGCTGACAGCGATGTCGAGATTTTGAACCCTGATCTTCACATCGCAACCTTGGCCTCCGGCGCGCGGCTCCATTTGCGAATTTTTGCCAATCGCGGACGTGGTTACGTCCAAGCGGACCGTAACAAACGGGACGATCAACCGATTGGGGTTATTCCCGTTGATTCGATTTACACGCCAATTACCCGTGTCAATTACAGCGTTGAAAATACCCGCGTTGGTCAAGTAACCAACTACGACAAGCTCACGCTTGAAGTATGGACTGACGGTAGTATCAGACCGGAAGAGGCTGTAAGCCTTGGCGCTAAAATTTTGACCGAGCATTTGGACCTGTTCGTCGGATTGACCGATGAAGCCAAAGACGCGGAAATCATGGTCGAGAAGGAAGAGGACAAGAAAGAGAAAGTTCTGGAGATGACTATCGAAGAACTGGATCTTTCCGTGCGTTCCTACAACTGCTTGAAACGTGCAGGCATTAACACTGTTCAAGAGCTGATTACGAAATCCGAAGAGGATATGATGAAGGTTCGTAACCTGGGCCGTAAGTCCCTTGAGGAAGTTCAAGAGAAGCTCGAAGAGCTTGGTCTTGGCCTTCGCATGGAAGAGTAGAATCTTGAGCATCTAGAACAGACTATAGGCAAGGGAGGGGAAATCAAGATGGCATATCAAAAATTGGGCCGTGACGCTAGCGCGCGGAAAGCACTTTTCCGTGACCTCGTTACTGACCTATTCCTGTATGAGCGCATTCAAACAACAGAAGCTAAAGCGAAAGAGGTTCGTTCGATCGCTGAAAAACTGATCACGAAAGCGAAAAAAGGTGACTTGCACGCTCGTCGTCAAGTAGCTGCTTACGTTCGTCGTGAAACTGTTGACGGAGAGCAAGATGCAATCCAAAAACTGTTCTCCGATCTGGCCACCCGTTACTCGGAACGTGCGGGCGGATACACACGGATTTTGAAACTAGGACCTCGCCGTGGCGACGCTGCGCCTATGGTGTACCTGGAACTGGTTGACCGTGCGTAACACAAGCGTAATCAGCTCGCCGCTCTGAGCGGAGAGCTACGTTTCGCGGTGAGAAAGGGTGGACCCTTGAGGCCACCTTTTTTTATTGCCCTGCATTGAAGGAGTGCTACAGTGGCTTATTGTTGTCCTGCATAAAAGTTTTTGCCTCGACCGCTGTTGTTATCGAATTTCTTCATCACACTCGCTTAAGCGGTTGAAATTCGATAACAAAGGCGGACGCTAACGCTTCATCGGTCAAAACCTTTTATTCCGAACAGCTGCCAGTGTCGCAACTTCATGCTTGGCAAGAAAAAAGAGCGGCCGAAAAGGGTTCACCCTTTTGAATTTAAGGGGATTGAATGTTAATTACGTGTGTTATTAACATATGGGGGAGGTGGTGAAGGATGAGGAATATAGCAGTAACGGTAAGCTACGACGGGACGGACTTTAACGGGTTTCAGTCTCAGCCGTTCGGAAGGACCATCCAGCAAGAGATCGAGCTGGGGATCAAAAAGCTGACCGGTGAGGATCTTATCATTATCGGATCTGGCAGAACGGATGCCGGCGTGCATGCAACGGGACAAGTATTCAACTTCCATACGGAGTCGGCGATTCCAGCGGAACGTTGGGCGATTGCTTTGAATACCCGGCTGCCGAAGGATATTGTTATTACAGATGCCTATGAGGTACCTGAACAATTCCATTCGAGACGCTCAGCTAAACGGAAGACTTATCGCTATACGATTGATATGGGGAAGTTTCCGGATGTGTTCTACCGCCGTTATGCATTCCATCATCCCACACCACTTAATGTTGAAGCGATGCAGCAAGGGCTTAGCTGCCTTGTGGGGGAGCATGACTTCACTTCATTTACATCTATTCACTCGACCAAGCCGCATCATGTACGGACCATCTACGAGGCTTATTTCGAGCGTGAGGGACAAATGCTCCATATGTATATGACCGGTAACGGGTTTCTTTATAACATGATTAGAATCGTGATGGGCACGCTGCTTCATGTCGGCCACGGGAAGCTAAAGCCCGAAGATATGGCGCGCATATTGGACGGTCGTAAACGGTCTCTCGCAGGGCCAACAGCGATGCCTCATGGTCTTTCGTTAATGAAAGTCGATTATCCGGACAAAATGTAATTTACATTTAATAACTTCTTGATTTAGGCCATTATCTATAGTAGAATATAACTTGTGCTTTCTTAGTGGCTATCCCACAGCCCCGACTGAGACTGTCACAAACTTGGCATGCAACATCTGAATCAACTAAAGCAAACGTGAAACGTTGTTTAATAAAATTTTAACTGTAACGGATATAAGGAGGATCTCCATGCGTACTACGTATATGGCTAAGCCAAATGAAGTTGAGCGCAAATGGCACATCATTGATGCTGCTGGTAAAACGCTCGGCCGTCTGGCTACTGAAGCTGCTAGCCTGATCCGCGGCAAGCACAAACCGCAATTTACTCCTCACGTTGATACTGGCGATTTTGTTATCGTAATCAACGCTGATAAAGTTGTACTGACTGGTAAGAAAATGCAAAACAAAATGTACTACCGTCACTCGGGTTACTCTGGTGGTTTGAAAGTAACTCCAGCTCACGAGATGATCGCTAAAAAAGCTGACCGCGCTATCGAATTGGCAGTTCACGGCATGTTGCCAAAAACTCGTCAAGGTAACGCAATGAAACTTAGACTTAAAGCATACGCTGGTTCGGAGCATCCGCATCAAGCACAAAATCCAGAAGTTTACGAACTTCGCGGTTAATAAGGGGAGGACAGTTTCATGGCACAAGTTCAATACTATGGAACCGGTCGTCGTAAACACTCTGTTGCACGTGTACGTTTGGTGCCAGGTGAAGGACGAATCATTGTAAACAAACGCGACTTGAACGAATATTTTGGTCTAGAAACATTGAAGCTGATTGTTAAGCAACCATTGGTTCTGACTGAAACTTTGAACAACTACGACGTTATCGTAATCGCTAACGGCGGCGGTATGTCTGGTCAAGCTGGCGCTATCCGCCACGGTATCTCCCGCGCTCTGCTTAAAGCAGACCCTGAGTTCCGCCCAGCTCTGAAACGTGCTGGCTTCCTGACTCGTGACCCACGTATGAAAGAACGTAAAAAATACGGTCTTAAAGCGGCTCGTCGCGCGCCACAATTCTCGAAACGTTAATATTTTATCGAACACCTTCTCCGCTTTGCGGAGGAGGTGTTTTTGCGTTTTATACAATTTACATGAAGGTTGCTGCTTGGTTTAATGGATGAGCTCTCAGAACTTTATTTCATATTGGTGAAAACTTATTATTGATCATTTTAACGTTAGAACGTATACTTTATTTAATAGCATATGAGCTTACTTGGAATTACAAAGGGAGGGAAAACCATGAACCTGTTTGAAAAGGAAGCTTTAGTAAAACAAAAAGCAGAAGAGCTTGAAAATGCGACGCCAGAAGAAATTTTGGCCTACGCAGTTGAAGCATTTCCTAATATTACGTTTGCATGCAGCTTTGGCGCTGAAGACGTTGTACTTGTAGACATGCTGCAAAAAGTCAGCCCGAAAACAGATATTTTCTATTTGGATACGGACTTCCACTTCAAAGAAACATACGAAACGCGTGATCGTATGGTGGAACGTTACCCTGGCATTCCATTCGTAGAAGTAAAACCATTGATTACTCCTGAAGAGCAAGCTGCACAGCATGGTGAAGAACTGTGGAAATCTGATGCTAACGCTTGCTGCAATATCCGTAAAGTTGAACCATTAACAAGAATCTTGAGCAAATACAATGCTTGGATTACGGGTATCCGCCGTGATCAAGCTCCAACTCGTGCGAACGCTAAGAAAGTAGAATACGATACGAAATTTGGTCTGATTAAATTCAACCCGATAGCAGGTTGGACTTCGGAAGACGTATGGAACTACATTCGTGAGAATGATGTGATCTACAATCCGCTGCATGATCAAAACTACCCAAGTATCGGCTGCGAATATTGCACACGCAAAGTTATGCCTGGTGAAGATCCACGTGCAGGACGTTGGGCTGGCCAAGAGAAAACGGAATGTGGTTTGCATAAATAAGTTTTTCTGATGGAAGCTTGTCGGAGCAGCCAGTAGATTTATTTTCAATCATTAGGCTTAAGCGATTGAATGCCTGGCCATCATAAACAACCATCTCGTCCCATATAAATGATTAAGAGATCATTTGTTGGGGAAACGGGGTGGTTTTTTTATGCGCCGAAAACGTTTAGTTGTATGGATGACCTATAAGGGAGCACTCCGCATAGCAGCCGGGTTATCTGCGCTTGTGTTGACCTGGATAATACTTGCCCAAGGTGGGGAACCTGTGTCTCGGACCTGGTCGTATTGGACACTGCCTTTATCAGGGAAGACAATTGCGATTGATGCGGGGCATGGAGGCGTTGACGGAGGAGCTGTAAGTAAAGAGGGAGTTGTAGAGAAGGATCTGAATTTGGCTATTGCTTTATATTTGAGGGACTATCTACAGCAGGCGGGTGCCATTGTGGTCATGACGAGAGAAGGGGATTATGATCTTGCGAATCAGGATACCCGAGGTTACTCCAAGCGTAAGACAGAGGATTTGATACAACGTGTAACTAATATTAAAGAAAGCAAACCTAGCCTTGTAGTCAGTATTCATATGAACAGTATTCCTTCGGAGAAATGGTCAGGAGCCCAAACCTTCTTTAACCCTGCTAATCATCCGGACAACCAGGTACTAGCGACCTTTATTCAGAATGAGATCCGTCGCAACTTGGAGAATACAAGCCGGGTAGCGGTGAAGGATAAGAATAATGTGTATCTTCTTAAGGCACTCGATGAAATCCCGACCGCACTCGTTGAAGTAGGGTTTCTTTCGAATCCGGGGGAAGCATTACGGCTTGCGGATTCTGAATATCAGCGGAAGGTAGCGGCTTCCATTTATCAAGGTGTGCTTCGTTATTCATCTGGGGAGAAGCTGAGTGAAAATACCGCGAATTAACCTTGTCCCGCTTAATATGCTATAATCATTACAAATAAGCGGCCTTTCTGAAGCTTACAATTATCACTCTCTTACATAAAGGTGGGACTCATTCATGTTAACACGTGAACAAGCGTTGGAAGCCGTTGGTGAAGTAACGGCGAAATATAGCGCGGACTCGCTCGCAGTCCGCGATGTTGTTGTGAAGGACCGTCAAGTTTCGATGACGGTCCTTACTGCCAGCGAGGAGGTACGTCCCTCGCTGGAAGCCGCGCTGCGCGAAGCGCTCGCGCGGGCTGGCGCCGAAACCGTGCATTGCCGGTTTCGTGCGCTCGATGGCGGCGCGGGCGCAGCAGCTGCCGCGCCGCAAGGCCAAGCCGGCGGCAAGGCTCAGCCAGCCGCCGCTTCAAGCACCAGCCCCGTACAAGGGCACGGGGCTGGGCTTGATAACCCGCTGCTCGATCCAGCCAGCGGGGTGCAGTTCATTGCCGTCGCCAGTGGTAAAGGCGGCGTCGGAAAGTCGACGGTGACCGTGAATCTGGCGGTCGCCTTAGCCCGCAAGGGCAAACGCGTCGGGATCATCGACGCGGATATTTACGGCTTCAGTGTGCCCGATATGATGGGCATCGAGAATCGTCCGGAGATTGTGAACGAACGGGTTATTCCGATTGAACGCTTCGGTGTTAAAGTGATGTCGATGGGCTTCTTTGTAGAGGACAACAGCCCAATCGTATGGCGTGGGCCAATGCTCGGCAAGATGCTTCGCAATTTCTTTGCCGAGATCGAGTGGGGAGAGCTGGATTACCTGCTGCTTGATCTTCCGCCTGGAACAGGCGACGTGGCACTGGATGTTCACCAGATCATTCCGCAAAGCAAAGAAATTATCGTTACAACCCCTCATGCAACGGCAGCATTTGTAGCAGCCCGTGCAGGTGCAATGGCGATAAAGACTAAGCACGAAATTATCGGTGTAGTCGAGAACATGTCTTACTACAAATGCAGTAAATGCGGCGAGCCGGAGTACATCTTCGGACGAGGTGGTGGTGCTCGACTCGCGGAGTCCTTGCATGCTGAGCTGATGGCACAAATTCCACTTGGACAACCGGACAACCATATTTCAGAACCTGATTTCTCTCCTTCCGTTTATAAGGCGGAGTCCGAGACAGGTGAACTTTACCTCAACATCGCGGAGCAGGTCATTCAGAAATGCGGCCGTTAAAATAAAAAACGTGCAAGGGGGAGAGAGCTGAAGTGCTCTCGATCCTGCACGTTTTTTTATTCCTGTCTAACCCTAACCGCTAATCTAATGGCTAAGTCGATTGCTCTCCTTCACCATCACTTCCGCCTTCTTCACTTTGTTTATCTTCCTCGGAGGAACTATCGTCACCGCTACCGCTGTCCTGTTTTTTCTCAACTTTCTCGTCTGGTTTAGGCTTAAGCTCTTCTTGCACTGCTTTTTTCATCAGATCAAGCACTTCCAGGCGGAACAGTGGATTTTGCATCGATTCCTGCATAAGGGACATGACTTGCTTCTTATACTGCGTGCTTTGTAACACCTCGAGAATCATCTTGTCCATTTCCGGTGTCTTCATTGCTTTAATCATCGCCTCTTGATAAGACGGATCCTTCATCAATTCCTTGTGAATATCCTTGTTCTGTTTGTTTACGGATTTGGCGAATTCACCTGCAAAGCGGGTATCTGTCATTAACGTCTTGATGACCTTATCATACTCTGGGGAGACCATTACATCTTTTACTGCTAACCGAACCTGTTCTTGATCCTGTACCGATAACAGCTTGGTACCACTACCGTTATAACCAGACATTTGCTGTGCCGATTCCTGCAATGCCTTTTGTGCATCTTCCGTTTTCAGTATATCGATGACCATTGACTTCATATCCTTGTAGCTGATCTGCTGGTTACCTCCGGATGATTCCGCACCGCAGCTCGTTAAGACGAATGATAGGGCGGAAAGCGCCGTTAATAAAGCCAGTCGCATACGCATGCATCCACGATCTCCCTTCTATAACACCATAGCTGAATTTATCCGTAGTATGTGTTAATGTTCACGGGATTATCATGGCTTCGTGGTTAGCTTTTTATGACGAACGTGGTAAAATAATGGATGGTGCAGGAAAGCGCTTATTTTGCGCGGACTTACGCCTAACATGAAGGAGGATCAATCGATAATGAATTTGAAAAGATGGTTTTTTCTTTTTTGGAGCTGCATGGCGGTTGGGGCCGTCATAACGGTCGTCAGCGGGTCGATTATGCAATGGACTGATACGTCCTTCGGATTTATGGGACTAGAGGCAGCTGGATTCAACGCCTTTATGATGGCGATGGTCGGCTTATTAATAGGAGCATTCAGCCAAATGGGGTTCTTTGCATATCTAACCTTAAACTACATCGCATTAAGTATTTTCCGGAAAAGCTATCTATGGAATGCTCTGCAGGGTTATACAACCGTATTTGGCGTTTTTGGTCTAGGATACATGCTTTATGAACAGCGGACAAATAACTGGTTCTTCTGGTTGCTTCCACTTGTCTTATTAGCCTGCTCCTTAGGAGTAGCTTATATTAAAGTAAAGCAAACGAATTCCACCGCTTTTGTGCCAACGGCATTCCTCATGTTCTTTATTACATTTATAGAAGCATGGCCGGCTCTGCAGGGAGAGACGAATATTTCCGCGATCGTCTTTATGATTATTCCGTTGTTTATCTGCAATGGTTATCAAATCCTCATGCTGCCAAGACTTCTGCAGAAAAAAATAACAACCGACTCTGCGACGTCCGCAAAGCCGGTTGCGTAATATTAGTAGCCTGTATCCGCAGCACTCACAGCATCCTCAAGACCAAGCATCGTAAGCGAGGTTGTTTTGTCCTGTACAGCGCGGCCTTCTGATTCTGTTTGATTAATTAATTCCGATACCGAGACGAACTCATAGCCCTTAGCACGAAGCTGATCAATAATGACAGGGAGTGCTTCATGGGTTTGTTTCACGGAATCACTGGCATGCATCAGGATGATATCGCCATTGTGGGCGCGGCTTACGACACGGTTAATAATTTTATCCGTACCGATGTTCATCCAATCAAGGGAATCCGTATCCCATTGAATAACCTTGTAGTTCAGTTCTTCAGCGATACGGAGCACCCGTTTATCGAAGTCACCATTAGGGAGCCGAATCAAATTCGGCTGCTTGCCGGTCAGATCGGATAAAATGGTATGTGCAGTCGTAATTTGCGTACGGATTTCCTCATCACTAAGCTTGCTGTAGTTATCGTGTTTGTGACCATGACTTCCGATCTCGAAGCCGTCATTTACGATATCCTTCACAATATCAGGATGGGATTGGCTCCATGGGGAGGAGAGGAAGAAGGTAGCCTGTGTAATACCCTTGTCCTTCAGCACTTTAAGGATAGGCTCTGTCCGCTTGTCCCCCCAACTGATGTCGAAAGTTAAGGCAACAACCTTTTTGTCCGTAGGGACACTGTATATTGCAGCCGGCTGCTGCGGAGCGAATACGGTGATGTTGTCTCTCTCAGCATAGATTACCCCTACAGAGAAGACGAGAGCGAGCACAATAAGGAAGTTACGTTTTAATTTCCGTCCGTTCAATACATAAAAGAAGTTCATCTGATAAGGCTCTCCTTTCTATTGAAAGCTTGTTCTAGTACAATCTATGCTCGTACACCCAAGATATTCATGGCTTGTTCAAATCAACAAAAAAGTTTACGCAAAATGCTTTCGAAGTAAGAATCATCACAATTGGCTTGTACGTTGCCGTTTGTATGATAATTCTTTAGGATAATGCATTCGAAGTAAGAATCATCACAACTGTCCTGAACGAGGCCAGTTGTATGATAATTCTTTTTAGGAGTGAATCAGCATGTTCAGATGGCGTGAAATAAAAGCACATTTCAAAATCATGAATCCCTACATAACGTTTGGATTCATTTTGTTTTTTGCAGGGCTTGTTGTTGGGGGAACCAATAGTACCTTTAGTGATTACCTGGAGCAGCAGATCAGTGCACTCGGAGATGTGGCGGAGACCCTTCAACAATCGGATAACCCAACTCTGGCCTTTATGATCTTTATCTTCCTTAACAATGCGATCAAATCCATCTTTATCATCTATATAGGTGCTATATTAGGAATAATCCCAATCTTCTTCCTTGTGCTGAACGGAATGGTTGTAGGGTTCCTGCTGCAGCATGTAGCTCAAACGAATGGTACTGGGGATATGTTTCATGTAGTGCTTGGCTTGCTGCCTCACGGTATTATTGAGATCCCTGCTATTGTAATAGCCTGTGCATACGGTATGAAATTTGGCGTTCTATTACTTAAAGCATTAGGCCGACTAATTATACCGGGTAAGGAAGCGGGTAAATCCGGTCCAGAGATTGAATATTTCATGATTCGATCGATCCCGGTTGTTGTTATTTTGACGGTTGCACTGCTTATTGCGGCTATTATTGAAAGTACAATTAGTGTTTGGGTGGGTTCGTTGTAATATTTTTCCCATTTATTGAGCATAACAGTAAAGCGGCGTCGTGATGCGTAATCGCGAAACGCCGCTTTTGCTTTTAACTGCCTCAGCAACAAGCTGCATGGCCAATACTGCTTAGGAGGGCGCTCAATAGTTATGCTAGGGATTCTATTCAACGACAAAGAATGCAAAGAACTCGATTACGTCCTGCGCAAAGAGTTAGATGAAATGCTGCTTGATCTGAATGACAATCGTTTAGACGGAGATATTAAGCAAGCAATAACGAGAAGATACAAAATCATCTTCCGTATGTATGCACGAATTGCTTCCCCGAAAGAGCTGTCACGCTATGCTCTGAATGTTCGTAATTACAGGTAGAATAATCCATTTAAAAAAGTTTAAAAAAAGGGTTGCAATCCTGTGGCCGTCCATGATATATTATCTCTTGTCGCCGCTGAGATAAACGGTAACGACACTGAAAAGAATTGTTCTTTGAAAACTGAACAACGAGCAAAACTGCCCCGTTAGAAATAACGGAAAAAGCGATAAAAACAAAGTTTGAGCAAGTCAAACAGAACCATTTCATGGAGAGTTTGATCCTGGCTCAGGACGAACGCTGGCGGCGTGCCTAATACA
>NZ_JAASRW010000015.1 GCF_011761355.1 Paenibacillus lupini
AATCCTTGAATAAGCTAACGCTTACGTTTGGTGGCGATGGCGGAGGGGAACCACGCGTTCCCATACCGAACACGACCGTTAAGCCCTCCAGCGCCAATGGTACTTGGACCGCAGGGTCCTGGGAGAGTAGGACGTCGCCAAGCAATAAAGAGCCTGTCACATTTATGTGGCGGGTTTTTTGTTATTCTTTTTTCTTTCGTTGCTCAGTCTTAGATAGCTGTGCCATAATGTGTATATTTACAGGCTAATTCGAGAGGAGCACGGTGATGACGAAAGAGATACGCTTGCTAACGTTGGATCAGTATGAGGATATGATGGAACTTAGTCAATTTGCTTTTCAGTATGAGGTTCCGCCTGCTAATTATGCAGAAGCAAGGAATCGTTTTGAGCATGAGGAAGCAGAACGATGGGGCATTTACTTGGAGGGTAAGCTAGCTGCGCAGCTTGGGCTGCTTGAGTTCCATACCTATATTGGAGGTAAGCGTTTTGCGATGAGCGGTGTGGCCGGTGTGTCTACATGGCCGGAGTTCAGACGTCAGGGGTTGGTCGCAGAACTTCTCCATCATTCTCTTGTGCAGATGAAGGAGAAGGGGCAAACGCTATCTTTTCTTCATCCTTTTTCGGTAAGCTTTTATCGCAAGTTTGGATGGGAGCTCTATACAGATCTGAAGACTTATAAAATAGATACAAGCTTGATGCCTCCTAGAACATCTTATAACGGGACGATCAAGAGAGTTGCAATTGATTATGAACTATTGAATCCGATCTATCAGGCTTATGCAAAAAGAATAAATGGTGCCCTCGATCGGTCTGAGGCATGGTGGAATTACCGGATCAAGTCGAGTAAAAAGGGACAAACTGTTGTTTACTTCGATACAGCAGGTGAGCCACAAGGCTATGTCATTTATGTGGTGAAGAATAGGGGGCTTCTCGTACATGAGTTTATTGATCTGACGGAAGAAGCGCGCCTTGCTTTGTGGTCATTCCTCTCCCAGCATGATTCGATGATTGATCAATTGGAGATGAAGGTAGCTGCAGATGATGGACAAGCTTATTTGCTTGCTAATCCAAGAATTAAGCAGGAGATCATGCCTTACTTTATGGCACGGATCGTGGATGCCGAAGCTTTCCTTAGAGAATATCCATTTGAAGCAAGTGGAGAGGAAACCTCCATTGTGCTAGATATTCAAGATGAACATGCACCGTGGAATGAAGGGATTTATCAGATTTCGATTGATTCAGATGGGACGGCGAATGTACAGCGTTTATCGGGAGAGAATAACCAGGAAACGATTCAGACAGGAATTGGAGCATTAGCTGCCATGCTGACAAGTTATAAACGCCCAACAGAGCTGCTTCGTTATGGACAGATTCATGGCGATCGCCATTTTGTAGAGCAATTGGAGAGACGGATCCCGGTTCGTACAACGTTTCTACCTGACTTTTTCTAGAGCATATATTGTCGGATTACCTATAGCTGGGTATTAAAAGGCTTACTTTCCTTCTTAAGGGAACCGTTCCACCTATAAACCTAACATCCTTGACAGCCCCTACCCCCTCTGATAATATTGCAATAATATGCGTGAGAGGTATCAAAATTAAGGGAGGAACTTACTCGTGTGGGAAACGAAATTCGCCAAAGAAGGCCTGACATTCGATGATGTACTGCTCGTACCGCGGAAATCAGTTGTATTGCCTCGTGAATCGGACGTATCTACAAAACTTAGCGAAGGCATCAAATTAAATATTCCGCTGCTAAGCGCAGGAATGGACACTGTTACGGAGTCGGCTTTGGCGATTGCTATAGCTCGTGAGGGCGGTGTCGGCATTATTCATAAAAATATGTCGGTAGCGCAGCAGGCAGAAGAAGTTGATCGTGTTAAACGTTCGGAGAGCGGCGTTATTACTAATCCATTTTCGCTAACGCCTGATCATCATGTATATGATGCAGAAGAGCTGATGGGCAAATACCGTATCTCTGGTGTGCCGATCGTTGACAGCGAACAAAAACTGGTTGGTATTTTGACAAACCGTGACCTACGCTTTGTTCATGATTATTCGATAAAAATTCACGAAGTAATGACACGTACTGATCTTGTAACGGCACCTGTCGGAACGACTTTGCAAGAAGCAGAAGGTCTTCTTCAAAAGCACAAAATCGAGAAGCTTCCACTCGTTGATGAGAACAACATCCTTAAGGGTCTCATTACCATTAAAGATATTGAAAAAGCAATTCAATTCCCTAATGCGGCGAAAGACAAGCATGGTCGTCTGCTTTGTGGAGCTGCAGTTGGTATCGGCAAAGACACAGCTGATCGTGCCGATGCACTCGTACAAGCGGGTATCGACGTACTAGTTGTTGACTCGGCGCATGGTCATCATATTAATATTCTTGATGCGGTTCGTAAGCTGCGTGCTAAGTATCCGGATCTTACAATCATCGCGGGTAACGTGGCAACAGGTGAAGCAACTCGTGATCTAATTGAAGCAGGAGCATCCGTTATTAAAGTTGGTATCGGTCCTGGTTCGATCTGTACGACACGTGTTATCGCTGGTATTGGTGTACCACAAATTACAGCTATCTACGATTGTGCTACAGTAGCACGCGAGTACAATGTACCGGTTATTGCAGACGGTGGCATTAAGTATTCCGGTGATATTACGAAAGCAATCGCAGCAGGAGCAAGTGCGATTATGATCGGCAGCTTGTTCGCTGGTACAGCTGAAAGCCCAGGCGAAACAGAAATCTTCCAAGGCCGTAGCTTCAAAGTATACCGCGGTATGGGCTCGCTTGGCGCAATGAAAGAAGGCAGTAAAGACCGTTACTTCCAAGAGAACGAAAGCAAGCTTGTTCCAGAAGGTATCGAAGGACGTGTTCCTTTCAAAGGTCCTCTTGCTGATACGGTTCATCAACTGCTTGGTGGTCTTCGCTCAGGTATGGGTTATTGCGGTACAAAAAATCTTGATGAACTACGTAACGATACGCAATTTATCCGGATTACAGGCTCCGGTCTTCGTGAGAGCCATCCGCATGACGTTCAAATTACGAAAGAAGCTCCAAACTACTCGCTGTAAGACCCGATTAACGGGAAACGGCAGGCAAGAGACTTAGTCTCTTGCCTGCTTTTTTTATCGAAAGACATCGATAGATGTCTTCTAAATAGATAAGAATTTTCTAATTTCGACTATTAATAGTACATATCCATTCCAATAAAACGTTGATCTGTCGCCCGAGGATGGCAGAGCCGACTCTATTTATACCAGAATGTAGAATCACCCCCCATCGGTTTAACTCTACCTCCCCCTGTGTTACAATGAAATTCAAACGACTTAGGGATGAAAAGGGGAGAAAACGTTGAAAGTATTGCCGGTAAGACTACGGTCGGTAGTAGTAGCTTTTGGAGCAGTTTTGGTAGCATTATCGTTAGGAACGTCCTCGGTAAATGCAGCAGGTACGCCGGGCGGCGAATGGGTGGAAAACTCCCTTGGCCTTGAGTTAAGTTCAGGCATCTTGATCGACGCAGACACTGGCCAGGTTGTATATGAAGTTAATGCGGACGAGCCTCGTCCACCTGCAAGTATGACAAAGCTGATGACAGAGTATATCGTCCTGGAACAAATTAAGAATAAATCACTTTCGTGGGATGAAATGATCACTGTTAGTGAAGAAGCAGCAAGTACGCCAAAAGACGGCTCACAGGTATATCTTGCGCAAGGTGAGCAATATAAGGTGAAAGACCTTTATATGGCTATGGCTGTAGGTTCTGCGAACGATGCTACGATTGCCTTGGCTTCCGCAATTGGCGGCAGCGAGCAAGGTTTTGTAGAGAAAATGAATGAAATGGCTCAAAAACTCGGACTTACTTCCGCTCATTATACAAGTGCAACAGGTTTGGCTGATACAACATTGATTTCGGCGAGAGACCAGGCAAAGCTGGCTCAAACGATTATCAAGGATGATCCTGAGTTTCTGGAGTATGCTTCTACGACAGAATACCAGTTCCGTCCTCGTGATGACAAACCAATCGTTAATATAAACTGGATGCTTGCTTCTAACAAGAACAACACTTATCTGAAGGCTTTTGCTTATGACGGTGTTGATGGTATGAAAACAGGCTATATTTCAGCTGCCGGCTATACGTTTACAGGAACAGTTAAACGTGGAGACCAGCGTTATATTAGTGTTGTTATGAATACAAAGTCGAAGGAAGCACGTTTTAACGAGACGGCGAAGATGTACAACTACGCTTTCAACTCTCTGGAGAAGAAAACAATTATTGCAGCGAAATCTGTGGTAGAAAAAGCAGAATCGGTTAAGATTAAAAAAGGTGTAAAAAAATCGGTTCCGATTATTACAGAATCCGACATTTCGCTTATTGTGAAAAAGGGAACTGAGCCAAAGATCGAGCTTGCTGGCTTTGAACTTAAGAAACCGGAAGAGCTTGTTGCTCCAATTAAAGCCGGTCAAGTTGTAGGTACTGCAACGTACAAATATACCGATGACCAAGGCAAAGCACTCGAGAAAACAGTCAATCTGATCGCCAGCAAAGATGTGAAGAAGGCAGGCTGGTTCAGCCTGATGTTCCGCGGAATCGGTGGCTTCTTCTCTGGTTTGTTTAATGGTATTGTTGATTTGTTCTAAACTCGCATCAGACTTACTCTAATCTGTGGAACAGGCGGTAAATCAAGGGTTGTCGATTAATGGCCCATCCTGTAAAATTAATGGTTAGAGTAAGCGGCTATGCTTCAACTAAATAAGCGATTAAGCGCAAATACCCCATAGAGGGCTGCGCTCCATTTTGAGGAGGATTTCTAGCATGGAAACAGGAACTTCGCGCGTAAAACGTGGTATGGCAGAAATGCAAAAAGGCGGCGTAATCATGGACGTTATGAACGCCGAGCAAGCTAAAATTGCGGAAGCAGCAGGTGCTACGGCAGTTATGGCACTGGAACGTGTACCTTCCGACATTCGTGCAGCAGGCGGCGTTGCCCGTATGGCTGACCCTACAATTGTAGAACAAGTTATGAAAGTCGTTTCCATTCCGGTTATGGCGAAAGCTCGTATTGGTCATATTGTAGAAGCACGTGTTCTTGAATCAATGGGTGTTGACTACATTGACGAGAGCGAAGTACTGACTCCTGCTGATGAAGTGTTCCATATCAGCAAGAATGATTACACTGTTCCTTTCGTTTGTGGTGCTAAAGACTTGGGCGAAGCTCTTCGTCGTATCCAAGAAGGTGCAGCTATGCTTCGTACTAAAGGCGAGCCAGGAACAGGCAATATCGTTGAAGCTGTTCGTCACCTTCGTCTGATCAATGGCCAAATCCGCAAAGTGCAAAACTTGTCGAAAGATGAGCTGTACCATGAAGCAAAAGTACTCGGCGTTCCTTATGAGCTGCTTCTTCAAGTTGCAGAGAACGGTAAACTTCCAGTTGTTAACTTTGCAGCAGGCGGCGTTGCGACTCCATCTGATGCAGCACTGATGATGGAACTAGGTGCAGACGGCGTATTCGTTGGTTCCGGTATCTTCAAATCGGACAGCCCTGAGAAATTCGCTCGTGCAATCGTAGAAGCAACAACGCATTACAAAGATTACAAGCTGATTGCTGAAGTATCCAAGAACCTGGGTACGCCAATGAAAGGCATTGAAATCTCGAAGTTGAATGCTAGCGAGCGGATGCAAGACCGCGGTCTGTAAGAAGCGGCATATATAGAAAGGCGTGTAGGCGATGAAAATAGGTGTACTCGCGCTTCAAGGCGCAGTAGCAGAGCATATACGCAGTTTGGAAGCGGCGGGCGCGGAAGCGGTCGCCGTTAAACGAATCGAAGAGCTTGAAGAGCTGGACGGTATCGTTATTCCAGGCGGCGAAAGCACAACAATCGGCAAACTGATTCGCAAATATGGTTTCCTTGAAGCTCTCAAAGAGTTCTCCAAGCAAGGTAAGCCACTCTTTGGAACATGTGCGGGTCTTATTGTTTTGGCGAATAAGATTGATGGTCAAGATGATGCGCATTTGCAATTGATGGATATGGTCGTTGCCCGCAATGCGTTTGGCCGTCAGCGCGAAAGCTTCGAGACGGATCTTCCGATCAAAGGAATTGAAGAAGCGATCCGTGCAGTGTTCATCCGTGCTCCCCTCATTAAAGAAGTTGGCAGTAATGTAGAGGTATTGTCCGTGTACAACGATGAGATTGTGGCAGCAAGACAAGGGCATCTGCTCGCTTGTTCCTTCCATCCAGAGCTGACGGATGATTATCGCTTGCATGCGTATTTTGTCGACATGGTGAAAGAAGCTGCTGAATCAATTACGAAGTAATTGTACTTCGGAAGCATAAGAGAGGGGTCTACTTTCGTGTTGGACGTGAAATGGCTACGTAATGAATATGAGCAGGTGGAGAAGGCGCTGAACAACCGCAGAGCCTCGCTCGACCTTATTTCCGCTTTTCCAGAGCTTGACGTAAAACGTCGTGACTTGCTCGTGGAGACGGATACTTTGAAAAACCGCCGTAATACAGTATCGCAGGAAGTTGCGAAGCTGAAAAAATCAGGCGGAGATGCTGAAGCACTGATCGTAGAGATGCGTGAAGTCGGTGATCGGATCAAAGAGCTTGATGAGGAAATCCGTATTGTTGAAGCACAAGTGGAAGAGCTTATGCTGTCGGTTCCCAACCTGCCTCATGAAACGGTTCCGGTAGGTGCTTCAGAAGAAGATAATGTCGAGATTCGCCGTCATGGTGAACAGACAGTGCTTGGCTTTGAGCCAAAAGCACACTGGGACCTCGCACAAGAGCTTGGGATCCTCGACTTTGAGCGTGCGGGTAAAGTAACAGGATCACGCTTTACGTTCTACCGTGGCCTTGGTGCGCGTCTGGAGCGTGCTCTGATCAGCTTCATGATGGACTTGCACAGTGACCAGCACGGCTATGAAGAAGTGCTGCCGCCTTATCTCGTCAATCGTGACAGCTTGATTGGTACAGGTCAGCTGCCGAAATTTGAAGAGGACCTGTTCAAAATCAGCGACTCTGATTATTTCTTGATTCCAACAGCAGAAGTTCCGGTAACCAACCTTTATCGTGAAGAAATTCTGTCTGTGGATGAGCTGCCGAAATATTTCGTAGCTTACAGCTCGTGTTTCCGTTCAGAGGCAGGTGCTGCTGGCCGTGATACACGCGGTCTTATCCGTCAGCATCAGTTCAACAAGGTCGAGCTGATTAAACTGGCGAAGCCAGAAGAGTCGTATGATGAGCTGGAGAAAATGACAGCTAATGCAGAGAAAGTGTTGCAGCTGCTTGGCCTGCCTTATCGTGTATTAGCGCTCTGTACAGGCGACATGGGCTTTACAGCGGCTAAAACGTACGACCTGGAAGTGTGGCTGCCAAGCGCAGGTACATACCGTGAGATCTCGTCTTGCTCTAACGTAGAGGACTTCCAAGCTCGCCGCGCAGGCATCCGCTTCCGCCGTGAAGCGAAAAGCAAGCCTGAGTTTGTGCATACACTCAATGGCTCGGGTTTGGCAGTAGGCCGTACCTTTGCTGCGATCCTCGAGAACTACCAGCAAGAGGATGGAACCATTATTGTTCCGGAAGTGCTTCGTCCTTACATGGGTGGATTGGACAAAATCAGTCCGCGTAATTAAATAAATTTGCTACAGGTCAAAAATTAGGTTGCTTCTCGTTTTTGGCCTGTGGTACAATAAGCTTTGTCAGTTCTTAATACGGAGAGGTACCGAAGCGGTCATAACGGGGCAGTCTTGAAAACTGTTAGGGTGCAAGCCCACGTGGGTTCGAGTCCCACCCTCTCCGCCAGTTTTATAATAAGCATACATACTTACGTCCGAGACTTGGTCTCGGGCGTTTTTTGTTGTCCTGGGGATAAAGAATTTGTCTCTAGTTGTATACCTGTGTACAAACTAATCAAACTCCTTATACACAATATTGTGAATAAAGTGGGTAATATGTGGATAAGTCTGTGGATAAGTTGGATAGAAAGTTATCGCATAATTCGATTCACAATTTCGCATCTTATAAGTTGTGGAGGTGCTTTTATAAATGGCTAATGAAGAGCTTCAAATTGATCAAAATCAGCTTGTAGCTGCATGGCAGCGTACCTTGCCTGAATGGATTAAAGATGCGGATAATTGCGAAGTATTCCCCGATGAGGCTGATCCAAAGGCTCTGCGCATAACGATTAGTGCAGCAGGGCGCCAAACTTACTCCTTTGATTTTAAGGTTTGTTATGTGGATAGCCGTGAAATGAAGGTAGAAATTATTGATGTGGATAAAAATAATGTATCAATTGATGAGCGAACAGATCCGATGCAGCAGCTTATTCAGGATTACACCCGTCACCTGCATGAATGTGCACAAGCACTTCAGCAGCTGACACATGCATAGGAGGAACGATTGATGACGAAAGCAAAAGGATCACTCGATAAAAATTTATCCAATGTGATTGATGACTTGGCACAAACGCCAGTCAACAGCCATCAAGCGCAGCAATTACAGCAGGATGTTAATGACAGACGCCACCAGGATGCGTTAAATCATGATCAGCCGACAGATTTGACGCATCAACGCAGCAGCAGCTAACCTTTGTTAAAGGAGGCATACAGCTATGAGTAAACCGGATTCCTATCCTGTCCCTGAAGCACAAGAAAATGGAGGCAGACAGCGTCGAAGCCGCGGTCAGCAGCAGGAGCCATTGTCTGGCTCCAAAAAGGTAAAGCAAAGAAATCATGTATCACATAATAATCCTGAAGGTTAATGATATAACCATGAAATCCCGTTTCAGCTTGCTGGAACGGGATTTTGTTGCAATTATCTTCTAAATGGGCGGGTGATGTTATAGAATGAGTATATTGTTCAAAAGGGGGACGAACCTGTTATGAAAAACGTACAACGATTAGCTATGCTTGCACTCATTGCTGTTCTACTAGTTGTCGCAGGCTGCAGCTCAGGCAGCACACCGCCGAAGCAAGCACTCCAAGATGCGATGAAAAATATGGAAAATATAAACAGCTACTCCTCGCAAATGTCTCTTGGTATTGATAACCTTGAGTTACCGGCTGGAGTTTCGCAAAACGGTATGGATGTAACCTCGGTCGTATTAGGTATGCTGAAGGGCGCAAAGCTGAATATTAAGGCTGTCTACGCAAAAGAACCTCAGCGTACAGATATGGAGCTGAATCTCCAATTATCTGGGACAACCCTTACAATTCCAATGATTCTAACGGCTGAGAAGCTTTATATGAAGCTGCCTGCCTTGCCTATGCTGGAGCTGCCGGAATCAGCAGCGGGTAAATTTATTGAACTGGATCTGAAGGCTCTTGCTGAACAGCAGGGCACTGCTGCTGCGCTGGACACTGCCTCCGCACAGAAGTTTGCACAGGAGCTTGGAGCGATTGTACTTAAGCATTTTGACGAGAAGACATATTTCAGCAATGTGAAAGCTAAGGATGCTAATCTGCCGGACGATGTAAAGGCGGAGCAAATCATTCGATTTGCCATTGATGACAACAACTATAAAGAGTCTGTAGAAACAATCGTAAATGATATGCTTCCGGAACTATTAAAGGTTATGGCTTCGAATGAATCTTATCTGCAGCTGATCCAGAAGTCTAAGGAAGATATAGAGAAGATGCAGACCGATTTGGATGCGAACAAAGCATCCATGATTGATTTCCTGAATGAAAATGTGAAAGTAAATGAGCTTTCGATTACCGGTGCGATTAATAAGGATAAGCAGCTCACTTATGAAGCGGGAAAAGTGAATGTGGAATATACCGATAAAGCAACGGGTAATGTGTCGAAGATTAATGTTCATTTTGATATGAAATACAGCGATTTGAACAAGGATCCAAAGTTCCTATATGATGTTCCTACAGATGCAATGAGGTTTGAAGATCTCATGAAGCAAATGAAGCTTCCCTTGGGACTATAAAAATTAAAGGATGGTGTTATAAATGAAAGTAGAAGTATGGTCGGATTTTGCATGCCCGTTCTGTTATATCGGCAAACGCCGTTTAGAGGAAGCACTAAGCCAGTTTGAGCATGGCGAGAAGGTCGAAGTGGAATTCCGCAGCTTTGAACTGGATCCGAATGCAAAGGTCGATATCGGCTTTGATGTGTATGACTACTTGTCGACGAAATACGGGATGTCTCGGGAGCAGGCAATCTCCAATAACGTGCAGCTGACGGAACAGGCTAAGACACTTGGTCTCGATTATCATTTCGATACAATGATTCTGACTAACACCTTCGATGCCCATCAACTAACGCATTTCGCTGCGAAATATGGGAAGCGCGAAGAGATGGCAGAACGTTTGTTCAAAGCGTATTTTACGGATTCGAAGCATTTGGGAAAAAAAGAGACTCTGGCTGATCTAGCGGCCGAGCTTGGCCTTGATCGTGCGGAGGCGTTGAAGGCTCTAGAAGAAGGAACTTACAAGCAGGAAGTGCGCTCTGATGAACAGGAAGCAGGAGAGCTTGGGGTACGTGGTGTACCATTCTTCGTCATCGACCGTAAATATGCGGTATCCGGTGCGCAGCCAAGCGAGGTATTCCTTCAGGCCGTTACAAAGGCATGGGATGAGAGCAAGCCGCTTACCGTTATTGGCGGTGATGGTTCGACAAATGCTGTGGATGAGGCGTGCGCAGACGGTGTGTGCGCTCCTAATTCCAATAACTAACCTAAGTTAAGGTAAAGTGCAGCAGGAGGTCGCTCAGCTTGAAGAAATTACTCGTCATCTTGCTTGCGGCCATTGCCATCTATATCGTACCTCGATTAGACAGCTGGCAAGAGCAGCATGAAGCAGCGCCAGCATCCACAAGTGATTATACGTTGGAGTTTCCGGCTGACCGATATCCGGAGACAGCTAAACATATTGAGAAAGCTATGGATGCAGGCGAATCAAAGATCTGTACAATTGACCGTGACAAAGCCGATGAGAATCGGAAGGAATCATTGAAGGATATCCCAACCAAGTCCGGCTATGACCGCGACGAATGGCCAATGGCGATGTGCAAAGAAGGCGGAGATGGCGCTGATATTGCATATATCCATCCATCTGATAACCGCGGAGCGGGTGCTTGGGTAAGCAATCAACTGGATACCTTCCCAGATGGAACTCGAGTGGAGTTTATAGTGAAGTAATGGAATAGGCCTTTGCAGTCCACGACAATCGTGGCTGCAAAGGCCTATTTGTTATTTTCATTGTGTCCCGTCCCCAAAGGTGACGAGTTTAGCCTGCATGTCTGCAGGAGCGTTAAGTGAAAAGGAATGACGGGTATCGAAAATAAATCTGCTGTGGCTAGCTATGCGATCAACAGGCATAACATCGTGATTTGTACAAATAAGAACACAGTCGGCTTGCTCCAGCCGTTCTTGTGTTAATTCCACACCTTGAAGCCGAGTTCCATCCTCCAGCTTAATTTGAGAGACGAATGGATCATGATAATGCAAGACAGCCCCACGATGAAGCAGGCGGCTAATTAATGGAATGGCAGCAGACTCCCGGACGTCTGCAATATTAGGCTTATAAGTTACGCCATAGACGAGAATATGGGCACCTGTAAGCTTTTTCCCATCAAGAAGCTCTTGCTCAATCCGGTCGGCAAGGTAAGAGGGGATTCCCTCATTTACTTGCTGGGAAAGCTCAATGAATCGACTGTTTATACCTGTTTGTGCAGCTTTCCACTGCAGGTATAGCGGATCTACGGGAATACAGTGGCCTCCTATCCCTGGACCAGGGTAGAAAGCGTTAAAGCCGTATGGCTTGGTAGAGGCGGCTGCAATAACCTCCCATACATTGATGTTAAGTCTGTCGCAGAGCTGGGCGAATTCATTGATGAACGAAATATTGATGAATCGATAGCTGTTCTCGAGCAGCTTGGCTGTCTCCGCAGCCTCTGTAGTTGATACGGAGACTACTTGTTCGAACACTAGGGAATAGAGCTCCAGCAGCTGCTGTGCACAGGCTGGTGTTATACCGCTGATGATTTTGGGAATATCGGAGAAGGCCATACTTTTATTCCCGGGATCAATTCGCTCTGGGGAATAGCCGATATACAACTCTTGCCCAACTACGAGGCCACTTTTTTCAAGCAATGGCTGTACGACTTCTCTGGTAGTGCCTGGATACGTAGAGCTTTCAATAACGACAAGCTGTCCGGAACGTAATAGCGGGGCCAGCATGGTGCAGGTATCGGTTAAGAATGATAAGTCAGGGCTGTTGTCGGGCGACAATGGGGTAGGTACGCATATAATAACAGTATCGGCGCCGGCTAATGAGGCATAATCCGCCGACACCTGCCAGCGTCCCGATTGGAGCGCTTCAGTTAGATCGGCATCGGATAAGTCCTGAATATAGCTTTTGCCATCCTGTAAGGCTGTTATTTTGATTGTGTCATAATCGATACCGATCACTTGAAATCCTTTGCGTACGAACATCATCGAGAGCGGAAGCCCCACAAATCCGAGACCAATAATCGCAACCTTCTTAAGCGGGGCCTGTATCGTGTGGTCATCCTCCATAGATCTATCTATCTCCTTTCGCAAAACCGCGATCCTATTCTACTAAAATATTAAAAAGCTGCTTGAATGAGCACGACATAAGCCTGTATGTCATGTCCATTTTCAAGAGAATAATAGGAGGGTGCGAAGGCAATGAGCGCTGCAGACTCAAAAGGCGTTACAATTATCACGGCTACCATGCGGCCGCAATTGATTAATCAACTCTTTCAGAATTATTCCCGGCAGGATTGGGAGAATAAAGAGCTTATTATTATTTTGAACAAAGATAAGGCAGGGATTGGGCAATACTTGAATAAAGCCAAGTCCATTCCGAATGTCAGAGTGTTCCGGATGCCGGAGAGCGCGAAGCTTGGCGCATGTCTCAATTATGCTGCCTCCTTGGCGAAGTACGATTATATAGCCAAGTTTGATGACGATGATTATTATGGGCCGAACTATATTCCCGAGGCGATGGCCATGTTCCAGACAAGTAAAGCGGATATTGTCGGGAAGCTGGAGATTTACTACTTTTTCCCTCATCGTTCCACGTTAATGCTTCGGAAAAAAAATACGGCTTATTATTCGACATGCAGAAAAGTAGCAGGAGCAACGATTATGTTCCATAAGAGAGTGCTCGAGAAAGTCTCCTTTAATACCGAGGTGCGACAAGGCTCGGATGTCCGGTTTATCAAAGGGGCACTGGAGCAGAAATTTCGGGTCTATACGACCTCACCTTATAATTTCACTGCCCTTCGCCGGGCGGACCGTAGTTCTCATACATGGAAGATCACCGATAATCAGCTGCTGAGGTCAAGGAATGCCGTCATTACACGTACTTCCTACTACCGGAAGCATGTACACCGCTCGATGCAGCAGCTTCGTGCTCTTGGACTTCGACGTCCCAGTACTATCAGCTAGTACGCGCAAAGCTTTCCCGAGCAGGGGATCACTTGTCGTCCCTCCCGATGTTTGCTACCATTAGGGCAAATTGTTCACGGGAAATAGGAGAACGAACATGATCACGCTTAGAGAAGTCAGCAAGCAATATAAAGTCGGCCGCGATTGGGTGGATGCGGTTAAACCAACCTCGCTTCACGTTGAGAAAGGGCAGATTCAAGGGATTATAGGCTTTAGCGGAGCGGGGAAATCTACCTTGCTTCGAATGGCCAATCTGCTCGAGCTACCAACGGCAGGCGAGGTTTATATTGATGGACAAGAGCTTACGGGGCTTAATGCCGGGGAGCTACGAGAGGCTCGGCGGTCGATCGGCATGATCTTTCAGCATTATAATTTGTTGAGCAATGAGACTTGTGCGGCCAATGTCGAGTTTGTGCTGAAAGCAGCGAATGTACCGTCCAAGCAGCGTAAGAGAAGGGTAGAGGAATGCCTTGAGATTGTTGGGCTTGCAGATAAAGCGCGGCAGTATCCGGCACAGCTTAGCGGCGGTCAGAAGCAGCGTGTAGCGATTGCAAGGGCGCTTGCGAATAATCCGAAGGTGCTGTTGTGTGATGAGCCAACCTCTGCGCTTGATCCGGTAACGACGCTGTCGATTCTGGAGTTCCTGGAGAAGATTAATCGGGAGTTCCAAGTAACCATTATGCTGGTGACACATGAGATACAGGTAGCGAAGCGGTTATGTAGTCAGATTGCGGTAATGGAAGGCGGAGTGATTACGGAGCAGCTTGATCGGAGTCGTCCGGACATCGAGCCGGTAACGCCGTTTGGAAAGTTTTTATTCGATACAACAAACTCATCCTCTGTCTGGTATAGAAGGGGAGAGCAGCATGAATAGTATTTTAGCTTTACAATCAGAGATTGAAAAAGCAATCGAGCAGACGCTAACCATGGTATCCATCTCGGTCGCAGCAGCAATTATCATTGGCATGCCAATCGGAATATTACTGTTCCTAACCGCACCCGGTAATCTGAAGGGCAATCGTCCCTTATACAGCGTTGTGGGCTATTTGGTGAATCTCGTTCGTTCTTTTCCTTTTCTTATTCTGCTAGTCGCGTTAATTCCATTCTCGAGAATGATTGTAGGGACAGCGATTGGTCCTTTGGCGGCTTCGGTATCGTTGTCGGTTGCGGCTATTCCGTTCTATGCGAGGTTGGTCGAGCAGAGTTTACGGGATATACCGAAGGGCATTATTGAGGCGGCGGTAGCCTCAGGGGCATCGCTTAGGCATATTGTCTTTGGAGTACTGTTATCGGAAGCCCGCCCGGGATTGGTATCTGGACTAACGGTAACGATTATCAGCTTTATCTCATACTCAGCTGCTGCGGGAACGGTAGGAGGCGGGGGGATCGGGGATTTGGCCATTCGTTATGGCTATCAACGATTCGATACGGAGGTTATGGTTGCCTGTATTGTTATTCTGGTTGTTATGGTTCAGCTTGTCCAATGGGCAGGCAGCTTTGCTGCTGCCCGATTAGATAAGCGCAAATAGTTAAGCGTTCAAGTAACGCTCCTCAATAATGGACAAATGATTCCGCTCGTGGCCATAGATAATACAAGCTACAGCACGTACGGTAAGCGGTGATTGATTCGCAATGCCAGACCGGGTAAAGGCCTCTGCAGGCAGCTGCTTAAGCAGAAGAATGGTCGCTTGGCGGACCGCATTATAATTTTCGAGAAGATCGGAAACCGTGAGGCCGCGGAATGGATCGCCTTCCATATAAGCGTCCTGGTCAAAGCCAGGGAGCGGGGTTGAATCGCCCCTTGCAATGCGGAGCAGACGGTAGCTTATAATACGCTCCGTATCGGTCACATGCCCAAGCACTTCCTTAAGGGACCACTTGCCTTCGGCATAGCGATAGTCGGCACTTTCTGCAGATACCGCGGAGAAAATCCGGTTCGTTTCTGCCTGTTGCTCTTCTAATAGCGTAATCAGGTTTCCTTCTGGAACAAGGCTGATGTAACGGGAGAAAAACTCGTTATATTCGCTTGCTTGTGGACGTTCAAACATGGATGGCACCTCCTAGAATTAATTGGAGTATACCGCCTGTGTTGTTTCTTTTCAACTAAAAGAAGGAGCCCTGTTAGGGGCCCCTCCTCTGACGGTGTGTTGATTGTTTGAGACTTTACATATCACACTTCAACGTATTGATCACTCGGGCGGAGCTGCTCACGATCCGTTAGGGCGAAACGTGTTAAGCTCGCGTTAGAAGTACTCTGCGGCACAACCCCTCGCTTCCATCGCATTAAGTGGCTAGTTAAGATCCCCCAGCAGTTCTTGCTCCAAATGGGACAATGGAACCACACCTCACTTCACACCGTCACAAGTATTATGGTCGGTTTTAGGAGTTGCTATGCATGCGGCAAAATTATTTTTTGTTCATGGCTTAATCCCAATCCCTTAATGCTGATCCGCAAACGCCACAGACGCGGTCCGTCTTCCGCACCATATGGTTGCAGCCTGGACATGGCTCGAGATCTTCTTCGCTTGCCGCAGTCTCCTGTTCCGTACCTTTGCCAATTAGATGATTCCGAATGTCCTGTACATTCTTAGCCAGGGCTGAGTTATCGATGGCGCTTTGAATGACTTCGTACAGGATCCACAATAAGAAAGCGCCTACTAAACATACGCCAATAATTACGAACACAACCATTATGTCACCCCGTTATTTGTAACATTTATATTGGATGGCTTTTCTTCAGCTAATTCGGCACTTCAATATACTCTGATACGCTGTTCTTAAGCAGTTCAATTAGCTCCTCGTCCATAAATACATATTCATCGGGGATACCGAGGCAAATCACTTGTTTTCCACTCAGCAGGGAAGCGAATTTCGATTGAAGTCTTCTCAAATGCTTTTTCTCCATAACAAAGATAGTATCTGCCCAACCAATATGTCCTGCGGTAATCTTAATACGGGCATTCTCTTCTGTTCCAGCAGACCTGACTTCGTATTGGCTGTATTGTTCGAATACTTTCTCCGCAGTAAGGCTGCGCCACTTGTTCCTGCTGCATACAAAGAGTAGCTTAATAAGATCACTCCCCTCAATACTTACTTTTATTCCATATTGTTACACGGGGAAATAGGTGCGTCAACGTGCCGAATTGACTCGAATACAAAAAGAGATCTATACTCTACTCGTATGTTTATGATCGATTTGAGTGGGAGGTAGTTAATATGCGAATTGCAGATGGAATTGAAATGCTGGAGCTTAATTTTGGGCCGATGACAATCTGTCCAACGATCCTTTGGGACAAGGATGAGTGGGTGTTAATCGATACGGGGATGCCTGGAACGGCACCGGTAATTATAGAACTTGCTAAGCAAGCAGGTATTGGGGAAGTGCCGCTTAGTACCATTATTCTGACACATCAGGATATTGATCATATCGGGGGCCTTCCGGCGTTTGCGGCAGGCAAACCAGCACCTGTAGTCTACGCCCATGAAGGTGATAAAGCGGTAATCAACGGCAAACAGCCGATGCTGAAGGCAACACCGGAACGCATAGCTGGTTTGCTTCAGGCTCTTCCAGAGTTGGCACGCAGCCAATTCGAAACGATGTTCCTGAAGCCGACTAGTGAAAATGTGGATCGTACGCTGGCAGACGGTGAGGAGCTGCCTTTTGGCGGCGGTCTAACGGTTATTCACACACCTGGCCATACACCGGGGCACGTAAGCCTCTATCATAAGCCGAGCAAGACACTGATTGCCGCGGATGCGATGGTTGTCGAGAACGGGGAACTGAAAGGCCCTAGAGAGGCGGTTACGCCGGATATGGCGTTGGCGCTTCAATCGCTGAAGAAGTTTAGAGACTACGATATCGAGAACATTATTTGCTATCATGGTGGACTGCTACAAGGCGATGGAAATAAGCATATAGCAGCGTTGACGGAGCGGGTATAGAACGTTAAATAAAACACGCGCAAATAGCCTCGTAGGGCTGTTTGCGCGTCCTTATTTGTGAAACTGCAGGCAAAGTCATTTTGGTTAAAGAAATAATGGTGTTAAAAGGCGGCCAACTGGCCGTCTTTTTCTAATTTGATTTAATGAAAATAAAAAGAACCACATAACATCATGTGGTTCTGGAAGGTCATCTTATGGCGCGCCACGGCGGGATTCGAACCCGCGACGCATAGTTTAGGAAACTATCGCTCTATCCTGCTGAGCTACGGGCGCACAGTATGGTTTATTTTAGCATGGGAGGCTTGGAACATGCAACGCCGTCATTTCGTCTATTTTTATGTCAGAAAACTTATCAACAAATATATGAACGAGCATGAAACATCTAGACGACTCACACAAAAGATGGTAATTTAGTACTGTTGGTCTATTTCATGTCGAAACATGCCTAAAAATTGTGTTTTCTTGTCGACAGGTTTTTACAAACAGTCAAATGAAGAAAGCGTATAATAATTTTAATACCACATCTACGAATATAAGGAGCGTGCCCCAAAGCGATTATGGACAAAACAGACCTGCTTATACAATTGCAATCGCTGCGGCTGAAGCTTCATGAAGTAGCAGAGGCACGCGGTAGCTTGACCGATCCTGATGTTCTGGCAATCAGCGAAGAGGCTGATCAATTAATCGTTGCTTTGCAATATATGCAGCGTAACGAAGTTGCTTGTTCTTCCGTAAGGAGAAGCGAGTAATTATTTGCGTTTATTTCTCAAATTTCTGAAGAAGTTCGTCAGCAGTGCTGCACATTCAGCTTGTAGAATGCCGCTGGTTACTTCAGTCTCATGATTAAATCGGGGTTCCTGAAGCAAGTTCATTAGTGTACCTGCACAGCCTGCTTTAGGATCCCCCGTTCCGTATACAACCCGTTTTACCCTGGACTGGACAATGGCGCCTGCGCACATTGGACAAGGCTCCAGTGTGACATACAGTGTACAATCCAAGAGCCGCCAAGCGCCAAGGCGCTCGCAAGCCTCTCGAATAGCGACCATTTCGGCATGTGCAGTCGGATCATGGTTAATCTCCCGTAAGTTATAACCCTTTCCGACAACTTCCCCATCTTTCACAAGGATTGCGCCGATCGGTACTTCGCCTATTTGCTCTGCTTTTTTGGCTTCCTCAATGGCGAGCTGCATCCAGGCTTGATCTTCTTGTTCACGAATCATATTTTCCTCCAATTAACGATAAAAATCGAACATTTTCGCATTTATTCATCGAACAGATATTCGGTTGTTAACATGTAGTGGATAAAGTTGTGGATAACTTAACAAATGTCCACAAAAATACACACAAACTATTCTAGGGGTATGTGGATAAGTTGTTGATAATGTTAATAACTTGTGGATAACATCTGCCATACATAAAGGATGTGTTGAGCCATGTCATTCAAATTCAAGTTCTCCATCTACATAATTATGATTGTTCTGGCGATGTTCATCCTTATCGTTATTTTGGACCAATATGCCGCTCTTCGCAATATGAATCGAGATATGGAGCGTCTCATGCAACAGGCTTCTAGCCAATTATCCGCGTCATTTGAACAGTATCCGGACTGGTCGGAGTCGGCAGAACTTCGTTCTGACCCGGATTTTGAGCCAAATGTTATGCAGCTGCTATTAAAAAAGCTTTACCCGGATTTAGAGGAAGTAACCGTCTTCCGGCCTGATGCCACAGGTGATTTGTCTGATCAGCAGGTTATCTATGGTACCTATAGCATCCGTGAAGCAAGTGATAAGTCTTATGCCTCGCAGGCGGTGAAGTCCGGCTTTGAGGTGCGGGAAATTAAGCTGGACGGCAAGGAGTATGTGAAAAGCTATTACAGCGACGAGAGCATTGCCCCATTCGTCATTGGCATGGTCTATGATTGTGAGGAATATAAACAGATCATGAGCATGAAACGCTGGGATGCGATTACCTATGCAGGGATCATCCTTCTTTTCGTGCTAGTGAACAGTTATTTGTTAGCTGGATTTATGCTGCGTCCGCTGAATGCGATCTTGTGGAAGGTCAATGAAGTATCGCTTGGCCGCTTCCAGACCGCAATCAAGGTAAGAGGCAAAGACGAATTTGGACTGCTTGCGCTGAAGATTAATGCGATGTCTCAGAATCTTAGCATCTATATGGATAAGCTGCGGCAGGCATTTGAAGATAACCGGCAGATGAAGGAGTATTTGCAGTCTTTTATAGACCATACCAGCGACGCCATCCACGTGGTAGATCTGCAAGGCAAGACGATTCAAGTGAATAAGGCTTTCGAGCAGCTGTTTGGGTTTACGTCGGAAGAAGTCTTTGGGGAAGAAATCGAACTTATACCCGATACCCACAGGGGAGAAATGAGGCTTGTCCTTAGCTCTTTACAGGAGGGCAAGGTGCTTCCAGCTCAAGAGACTTTCCGAATGACCAAAAGCGGTGAGGTCATCCCAGTCAGTGTTACAATATCACCAATAAGGGACACGGAAGGCGTCATTCAGGCTTTCGCAAGTATTACCAGGGATATGAGAAGCCGTAACCGGATGGAGGAGCTTCTGCGCCGTTCAGAGAAGCTGACGACCGTTGGTCAGCTTGCGGCAGGTGTTGCCCATGAAATCCGTAACCCGCTTACGACACTGCGCGGATTCCTACAGATCCAGCAGCATACCGGAAAGATGAATCAGGAGCATACAGGGCTCATGCTGTCGGAACTTGACCGGATTAACTTAATTGTCGGGGAGTTTCTTATTTTGGCGAAGCCGCAGGCGACAAGGTTTGCGACAAAGGATGTCAGAGACGTCTTCCGCAGCGTCTTATCGCTGATCGACAGTGAAGGTCATTTGCATAATGTAACATTCAAGACTTCTTTTACAGAAGCAGCCTGCCTTGTCTCGTGTGAAGAGAATCAGCTTAAACAAGTATTTATTAATCTGCTCAAGAATGGGATCGAGGCGATGCCATCGGGAGGAAGAATACACACTCATATCGCTTCGAAAAATGATCAGATTACAATCTCGATAACGGACGAAGGAATTGGGATTCCAGAAGACATGATTCCGAAGATCGGCAATCCTTTCTTCACTGGCAAGGAGAGCGGTACAGGGCTTGGAATGATGATCAGCCAGCGGATTATACATAGCCATCAAGGGTTGATGGAGATTAAAAGTCAGGTTAACGTAGGGACGACCATTATTATCACGCTTCCCGCTTTGAAAGAAGACAATGGCAGCGGTATACTAGTTGAAGGATTACTGGGTCAGAACACGAACGTCGGCTGAGGGGGCTTATCCGTCAATGGACAATAATGAAGGCATGGGCACATACAGCAGCTTAATTGCAGGGGCAACGGGACTTGTTGGATCAGCACTGCTGGAGCAGCTGCTGAATGATCCAGCATGCCATTCCATTACGGTATTAGCCAGACGCCCGCTTGGCCAGGCTCAGATGGAGCCGGCTTTTAGAGCTAAGCTGCGAGTCATTATTGCGGATTTCGACCGGATGTGGGAAGCGCTTGACGATGTGTCGGTGGATGTCGTGTTTTGTACACTTGGAACGACGATGAGGACGGCAGGCTCACAGGAAGCCTTCCGCAAGGTGGATTATGACTATCCGCTTGCCTTGGCTGAATGGGCGAATCATTCAGGTGCGAAGCATTACTTGGTTATTACGTCGATGGGTGCTTCATCCTCGTCGTCCTTTTTCTATAATAGGGTAAAGGGTGAACTCGAGGAGCAGCTGGTGCAGATTCCGCTGGACTCGGTTCGTATATTTCGGCCTTCTTTATTGTTAGGCGCAAGACCGTCGTTCCGCCTGGGAGAAAGAATTGGCGCAGCCGTGTCGAAGGCAGTACAATGGGGAATGGTAGGCTCGCTTCGGCAGTACCGTCCAATTGCAGGAGAACACGTGGCGAAGGCCATGCGGACAGCAGCGAAGCAAGCTATGATAGAGCAAGCCAAGGAGCAGAATACGAAAGGACAGCCTGCTGTTTACACGTATTCCTCTAATCGCATAGCGGAAATGGCAGCACAGACTACGGGGTGAACATTTGTGCGTATTAATAAGTTTATTAGTGAGACAGGATATTGCTCGCGGCGTGAAGCGGATAAGCTGGTTGATAGCGGACGTGTCACGATTAACGGTGAGAAAGCAGAACTAGGAAGTCAGGCTGAGCTTGGCGATGATGTGCGGATTGACGGAAAACGAATCGGCGAGCATAAGCATCATGTGTATATTGCGCTTAACAAGCCCATTGGCATCACCAGTACGACAGAGCTGCATATTCGCGGCAACATTGTCGACTTTGTTGGTCATCAAGAACGGATCTTCCCGATCGGCCGGCTGGACAAGGATTCGGATGGGCTCATTCTGCTTACGAATGATGGAGACATTGTGAACCCGATTCTTCGTTCAGAAGGCAAGCATGAGAAGGAGTATATCGTAACGGTTGACCGATCGATTACAGCAGAGTTCGTGAATGGAATGTCGAGTGGTGTTCGAATACTTGGAAGCATGACTCTACCTTGTCAGGTAACGAGAGTAACGGACCGCGTCTTCCGGATTATTCTGACCGAAGGCCGCAACCGGCAAATTCGCCGGATGTGTGAAGCATTTGGTTATCATGTACGGAAGCTGCAGCGAGTTCGGGTTATGAATATTCAACTGGGCCAGCTGCCAATCGGCAAATGGCGTGATCTAACGGAAGTAGAGAAAGCAGAGCTGTTCCATACGCTGGATTACAAGCCTTCTTAGGCTGCATATCCAAATGAGAAATCCCCTGATCGAAATCGATCAGGGGATTTTTCTCATCATTGTTTAGGTGTAGCAGGGACTTGCTGAGTATTCGTGGCATCGACATATTTCCGGATAATCGATACTTCAACACGGCGGTTTTTGGCGCGTCCAGCGGTTGTATCGTTGGATGCCACCGGCCGGTACTCGCCATATCCAATGGCGCTGAACCGCTCCGGCTTCAGCTTATTATTCTTGAGCAGTACATCCATGAACCGGATCGCTCGTGAGGAGCTGAGATCCCAGTTGGACTTGAAGGACTGCGTCCGAATCGGCTGATTATCAGTGTGGCCGGATACAATAATTTCATAGCCGGTATAAGGCTCAAGCATCTTGGAGATGGCTGCTGCGAGCTCAATCGAATCCGATCTGAGGGCATCGCTGCCGGATGCAAACAACGCATTATCACTGATGGTAATCATCAGTTGTGACTGATTCAGCTTTGTTTCTAAATCGGAGGAAAGGCCGTTTTTCTTTATATATTGATCGAGCTGCTTCTTCAGCTTCTCCAGATCTTCCTGCTCTTTCTTCATCAGTTCTTGCAGAGTAGATTCGCTGTCATTTTCTTTATTTTCTGTATTGGTCTTCTTCGCGTCATCAATTTTCTGCTGGGGCTGCTCTCCCGACTTAATAATGGCCGGGTTGTCCAGAATGCCGGCTCCTGAATTAAAGGCCGCGCTGAAGGCCTCGCTCATTTGCTCGAATTTTCTGGCGTCCGTGGAGCTGGCCGCATACAATACAATAAATAGTGCAAGGAGTAGTGTTAGTAAATCGGCATATGGGATAAGCCATGATTCGTCGATATGTTCTTCGTGGTCGTCGTGCTTACGCTTTTTCACCAGCGCCAGCCTCCTTCTCCCTCATTGCCGCCCGTTCCGTCGGGGTGAGGAATACAGACAGCTTCTGATTAATCGCAATTGTAGATACGCCGGATTGGATGGACAGCAGACCTTCAACCATCATCAAGCGAAGCTGAACTTCTTTCTTGGATAGACGTTTCAATTTGTTCGCGATTGGATGCCAGAGCACATAACCGGTGAAGATACCAAGCAGAGTTGCGATAAAGGCACCTGCAATGGAATGAGCGAGAGTCTCCATGTCATCCATATGTCCAAGTGCACCAATCAGACCAACTACGGCACCTAGTACACCAAGTGTAGGAGCATACGTACCAGCTTGCGTGAAGATCAACGCGCCAGCTTTATGGCGGTCTTCCGTCGCGGAGATATCTTCAAGCAGAACATCGCGGACAAAGTCCTGATCGTTGCCGTCAATAATCATACGCATGCCGTTACGGAGGAAAGTATCCTCAATATCGTCGACCCTTGCTTCCAAAGCAAGAAGACCTTCACGGCGTGTGATGGATGCCCATTCCATAAAGTTCTCGATGAGCTGCTCGCGCGGCATTAGCTGCTGCTCTTTAATAACAATTTTGAATAGTTTTCCAACCTTGGACAGCTCCGACATCGGGAAGGCAATCATAATAGCGGCAATGGTCCCGAGGACGATAATCATATAAGCGGCGGGATTTAACAGATTGCTTAGAGCGGCACCCTTCAGCGTCATGCCGACCAGTACCGCAACAAGTCCTAATACTATACCGATAATTGTAGAATTCTTCATCATGCACCCCGTCCAGTACGTTTTCGACAAATCTCTAGTTCTTATATCGACAAGTTAACGTATGGAAATTAGACTTTCAGAAATGATTTAAGAGAGAGGGCGTTAATTTTCATTAAAATGCGGTAAAATGAATGTATAGCAGATAAATTTGGTAAAGGTGGTTAACAGCAATGGGCGTTAGGCACGCAAGGGAATATGCAGATATATTGAAAGAGCTGACGGAAGCCGTCGGCGAAGTGGAAGGCAGCTATACTTTTTTTGAAATGGAAGAAGAAGAGTGGGCCGCACTTGGTGATGATGACCGTCATGAAGTAATGGAGGCGCTTGCGGACGATGTGTTCTTTGGTCTTGGCGAACAGCCGATGATCGAGGTTGGCAAAGGATCAATTACGTACCATCCGAAGCATCATGTCATTGAAGTGTCCCATGGAGATAACGTGACGCGCATGATTCGTTTGACATAAAGGTAGTAAAGGGAGAGCGTGAGCGTGACGAACGACTGCTTATCAAATACGACGATACCGCAGACATTAGAGCTCGAGGGCGAGCAGCTGTCTGCCTTCTATCAGCCGATCATCGCGCTTGATACGAGAAAAGTAGTTGGCTATGAGGTGCTTGGAAGAGCCTGCAAGGATGATGCTGTCCGCAGCTTGGGTCCGTTCTTTTGTGATCCAACGGTTCCGTTAGAGGACCATATTGCAGTGGACCGCATTTTACGCGAGCAGGCTTTCCAGAAAATCGCAGCAACGGACCAGCCTCCAATGCTGTTTATTAATTTAAAGCCAAACTGGATGCATCACGGTATGCAATCCGGGGAGCTCTATACGCTCTCTCTGCTCGACAAATACCAGATCGACCCGAGCAGAGTTGTCATTGAGATCACTGAAGAAAGCTTTAATGGCGAGGTGGATGAGCTGCGCGAGGTTATTGATATGTACCGTGCCAAAGGCTGCCTCATCGCAATTGATGATGTAGGCAGCGGCTTTAGCGGCATAGATCGGATTGCGCTCATTCAACCGAATATCCTGAAAATCGACATGCATATGCTGAAACGGAGTGCGAACCACGACGGTTATCTTGGTACATTGCGCTCCTTCTCGGCGCTCGCTGATCAGCTTGGCGCATCGCTGCTTGCGGAAGGTGTCGAGACTAGGCAGGATCTGGCGAGAGCGATGCAGGCAGGTGTCCGGTATGTGCAGGGCTTTTTATTTGCAAAGGCAGAGCCGGATTTCGAGCAGCCGTTTCGGTTTTCTTCTTTATTAGAAGAAGAGCTGGAGGCACATCGGCAGCTGCAGCTCTATTCGGAGAATTATTGGCGGTATTTGTCGGACAGGCTGGCAGGCAGGGTTGACCGGATTGGTCATCTGGAGGAGCTGGAAGAAGAAGATAACGAATGGATCGTCAGACTACTGCAGGAGTTGGACAGTAACTGTATCCGTGTCTACCTGTGCCGAGATGACGGTATTCAAATTTCGTCCAACTATTCCAGAAGGCCAGTTGATGGAAGCTGGCGGCGGGAGGATGAATATTGCGGAGCGAATTGGAGCTGGCGCCCGTATTTTGTTCCCAATGTGGTACAGCTTAGCGAGAAACGTCGTTCTATAGTATCGCGAGCCTATACCGACCTCGATTCGAGAGCATGGATCAGAACCGTATCGGTATTGGCTAAACCCGGCATTATTTTATTCGTGGATATGAAAGATCCTGAGCCTGACTATTATCGCTTATAGGGATATTAAGGGGAGGAGTGGTACACCATACAATGGAACTCTGCTGGTCCTTCCGGCGTCTGTCTTACATAAGTATCGTCAACAATGAAACCTGCTCGTTCATAGGTTCTAATCGCTCGAACATTCCAGGTTAGCACCTCAAGATCGATACTATTCTTGGGAGCTCTATGAATGGCTTCACGGGTAATTAATCGGGTGAAGTCCGTTCCTATACCTCTGCCGCATAGGGCAGGATGCAATCCAAGCCCGAGGCGTGTTACACCAACAATGGGGAAAAATTGTGCAAAACCAATGAGCTCCTGTCCGCGATTTAAGACAGACGCATATTGCATACGCCGCAGGACTGGATCACCGAATTCGATCTCGTCCTGCTGCATAATGTCCCAGGGAGGCCAGTGGTATAGGTCATACGGTGATTCGTATTGCCATTCACAGATCTGTTTGGCATGCTCCATTTCCATTGGCTGGATAGTCATGTCCACCAAGGATCGTTTATAATAAAGCTCATCGGAAAAATTAGTCATTTGTATACCCTCAACATGAATCAATAAGTTTTTTTACCATTATAACATTCACTTATCGACTTCATTCGGATTTGGCTGAAGGATATCTAAGGAGAACTTTTACGATGCGCAAATTAATAGCACTGGGCTGTTTGTCTTATCTCGTCATTGGATTAGCTCATGTCGTGGGCGGCTCGGTCATGGAGCAGATGCTCGATAAGTACGACTTGTCTTATGATGACGGCGGGCAATGGATGATGAATCAGTTTCTTGGTTTTTTGGTGGGTGTCTTGATCTCTCCATTTATTACGTCAAAGGTTGGAAAAAGAGGGGGAGTGCTTCTCTCATTAGGCCTTCTAACCCTTGGTGAAGCAGCCTACAGTCTAACTCCGGATTCCTGGGGGCTGATGCTGTTCATCGCCTTGTTCGCAGGCTTTGGATTTGGGATGACAGAATCCGTTATCGGAGCAATGATCATTGAATTGGCAGAGGAGAACGGGAAGGCTAATGCGATGACCCAACTGGAAACGTTCTTTGGCATCGGGGCCTTCTTAATGCCGACCATGGCTAGTATATTGATCAAATATGATATTTGGCAGGTATCCTTCCCTATTTTATCTGCTCTTGCCGGCATAACCTTTATCTTATGGATGACGCTATCATTTGGATCGATAGATGACAGGATTGGTTATCATGGCAGAGCGAACAAGGAACATGTGGAGCGGGAGACCAGTGCACCACGAACAAAAGGATGGTTTGGTTATAAGAGAGCAGCCCTTCCGTTCTTGCTGCTGTCAGCGTTATTCTTCGTCATCTATGTTGGGGTGGAGATGAGCTTTTCCAACTACCTGCCGTCTATTATGATTGAGCGGTCCGGCATGACGGAGGCGAGCGCACCTTCCACGTTAAGTCTGTTCTGGGGCACCATGATTCTTGGCCGGCTATTCGCTGGACGTCTTGCGGATCGTGTCGGTTACTTCCGCTACCTGTTTGTCGCCATTGCAGGAGCCTGTATTATCATTCTTGCGATGGGAGCGGTTGGCCAGTTAAGCGGCATGCTGGTCCTTGTAGGATTAAGCGGATTGTTCTTCTCTGGTGTATTCGGCATTGCACTCGTATTTGCGAATGGACTTATTCCAGGTATGACAGAGCGGACGACCAGTCTGCTTGTCGCTTGCGGCGGGATAGGCGGAGCGATCTTTCCGAAATTGACGGGATGGATGATGGACAGCTATGGTGCAGACCGTACGGTCTGGATTCTCGGAGCGTTTATTATAGCGATGTTTGTCGTCTTGCTTGCGATGCTGGCGTTAGGCAGGCGGCAGGCGGCGGCAGTGTCTTAGGCAACCTAATCCGAATAGCAACAAAAACAATAAAGCCGCAAGCGGTTTGTCCAGTTGGACAAGCAGCATGCGGCTTTATTGTAGGAATTTTGCCTGCCGCTTCAACTGAAGCGGGCCCGCTCAATTCTATTGTTCGTCGGCATATTTGGTGAAAGTAGTAGGGTCCATGACACGTCGAGCAGTCACATACCGATTTACATAATATGAATCGCTGAGATTGCTGATCGTAACGCCCTTGCTGGACGAAGCGTGAGCAAACTTGCCATCTCCTACATAAATGCCGACATGAGATACACCACGACCGTTCGTGTTGAAGAACACGAGATCTCCGGCGATCAGATCACTCTTGGCGATCTTCTTACCTGTTTGTGCTTGCGAAGCGGATGTACGAGGAAGATCAACGCCCATTTTCTCGAATACATACGAAGAAAAACCAGAGCAGTCGAATCCTTTCGATGATGTTCCGCCTGCAACGTACGGCGTGCCAATTAAATCACTGACAATGCCGTCCATTTTGGAGTCTGCGAAAACGCTTCCAGCTTGGAAAGCCAGCATTAACGCAAGCCCAAGAATAAGTGCAGTAACCTTTTTCAAAACGGTGAAACTCCTTCCAATGCCGACGAGGTTAGCTGTGGGGTTCGGTTGAAGGATCCCTATGACTTCTCAGGCGCCGATCTTATATAATCGGACGTCGAAGTCAATTCACCCAGAGGTGGTTCCCCCGTTTCCAGTACAAGGAATTTGGCAGTGTAAATTATGTACTTGGTAACTATTCGGTAATTTTCGCTTATCTCCTCCCCAATCTGGCAAATTCTAATAATTCTCATGGAACCTTTTGGCTAATCCAAGCGGAAAAATGGATATCTTGCGGTTGGCCGCATTTTTATAGGACGCATAGACTAGCAGATTAGCACTATTCCGATTTACTAACTCTTTACTATGTGTTTTTTCTAGCTAATATGTTGATTTATTTGGAGAATGAAAGACAAGCCTTCCCGAAAAAACGCGAAAAACCCGCGCTACGACTAGGTCGCAGGGCGGGTCGCCTCTATAATTATGAGAAAATTTTAAACTTCCTTCGATCTCAAAATGTCGTATTGGGAGGCTAGAGTCCACACTTTCATCAAGGTACGGACAAGATGGTAACCCTGATGGACAATCAGGGCGATGAATCCGGCCCATACGAGAGAAAAGCTTGTGACAAACAATCCAATTCCCGAACCAATAGCCCACATTAAGAGTGATAAGCCGGCGAAAGGCAGCAGATGCTTGATCGCAACACCAAGCGATTGGAAAATACCGCCGCCTTTCTCACTTGTAGCGCCAAACTGCATGGCGAGGAAGAGGAGATGGAGCAGGATACCCCAAATCAACCAGCCTCCCGCAGCGGGAAGCAGCTGCTGCAGGAGATCTCCAATTGAACGACTGTGAAGTAATGCATCCAGTCCCCTAGGTGCCAGCCACCATGCAGGAGCAAGGGCGAGTAACGTCTCGATCCAGTAAAGCAGCGTTACAGGCTTCCATGCTTTTCGAATGCCCTGAAGGAACTGTGTACCTCCGGGTTCTGAGGCATGCTGCAGAGAGTATAACAGTCCTGCGTTAAACAAAGGGGAGAGGAGCATCCTTGCTGCGAATAAGCCGCCAAGCAGCCATAAGTATGGGGTAAGCAAATCCGTCTTCATGATCTGGAATTGAGCTTCACTCATAAATAGCTGGATCGCTGAATTCGCAGGGGAGTGATCAGGGAATCGCTGCAGCAGCGGCGAGACAACCGAATCGATAAACCGGTATAGGAAGAACCCCCACAGCAGCTGGTATAGGAATAGCAGTATGACGATATAGAAGTGCTTGATCGCGAGCCGCCAGCCTTGCATCATATGATTTTTCATTGCAAACCTCCTAAAAGAATTGCGAAGCAATTCTTACTTCGAAAGCATGGACTAAAAGAATTGCGAAGCAATTCTACTTCGTAAGCATGGACTTAAGAATTGCGAAGCAATTCTACTTCGTAAGCATGCCTACCAGCCCAGTAATCCGAGCAGTCCCTGGATAACGTTAGAGGCGCCAAGACTCCAGCGCGTACGTGTAACTTCCGATAAGTCCGCCTTCAAATAATCGTTAATATGTTTGTTGTCGAGCACGTTAGTATGCTGTGGATCAATCGCCACCCATTCAAGCGGGGAGCTATGGACCACTTTGTATTGGATTTGAGAGTCTTCCGGATCCCAGGTCTTCGGAATGGTTGTGCCATCCTTGAACTTCAGAACTACCGGAATCGGCCCGTTGTAGCCGCCATTACGCTGGATAAGCACCACTGATTCGTACATGGACGCTCCATCCTGTTCAACGGGTCGTACATTGATGGATTCTACTGAAATGTCTGCCATCTGATTGTTGTAGACATATTGGTCGAAGTAATTGGTCCATTTCTGCTTCGTGACCGATTCGACAACCCGCTGGAAGTCAGCGCTTGAAGGATGCTTGAACTTAAACTTTTGGAAATAAGTGCGCATGATCTTCTGCATCATTTTATCGCCAACCTGTTTCTCAATGCCGATCAGTACGAGCTTCGCCCGCATGTACACATTCTCCGCATAGACGTTATTGCTTGGATAAGCCCAGGAAGGCTGCTTCAGAGGTGCGGGAGCAGTCATATAGCTGGCTTCCAGAGGGAGATTCGCCTCAACGCCATATTCACTAGCCATCACTTTATCCTCAGCATAAGAGGTAAAGCCTTCATCGAGCCAAGCTTCTTCAAATTCATTCGAAGCAACCATACCGTACCAATACTGATGACCAACCTCGTGGATGACCGTTCTCTCAAGGCTGTAGCCAGGATTACTCGTCTCTGCCGCGAAAGCAGTCACCAAGGTTGGATATTCCATCCCTCCGGAGCCATTCGCCCCTTTAGGCGGGACAACAACGGATAGAGTAGAATACGGATACTCACCATACCATTGTCCATACTTAGAAAGCGCGGATTTGGCCGCATGCATATAACGATCCTTCAGCTCTGCGTGGGCGGGATCGAGATACAGCTTGATCCGGACACCCGGTATACCCGGCCCTGATAAGGTATCTTCATAGTAGACAAAATCCGGAGAGGCAGACCAGGCAAAGTCATGTACATCATCGGCGTAGAACTGATAGATCGCTTTGCTGTCCTTTTTCTCCACGGCTTTGGTCTGGAAGCCAGTAGCCGCAACAATGTAGGATTCCGGTACTTGAATACGAACGGAGTAAATACCGAAGTCGCTGTAAAACTCGGAGTTGCCATGATACTGGTGAATGTTCCAACCTTCCGATGTCCGGCCTCTTGTACCCGCTGTCTCATAAACGGCCAGCTTAGGGAACCATTGTCCTGCCATCACATAGTTGCCGGAGTAGCCCATACGGGCAAATACTTCTGGGAGCTTCACTTCAAAGCTCATCTGTAAGGTGACGGACTTGCCTGGCGCTACCGGTGCGGGAAGTTTAAGCTTGGCCAGCGTGAAGTCGTTTGGATTGTTGTCATCTGGTTGTACATAATGAAGCCGTGGAAGCAGGCTTTCCCCTTCCGTCGTTTCCAGTGTCTGCAGCTTCATATAGCCCTGACTGGCTTCTGTTGCCTTGTCCGAGCGCAGCTTGCCGCCAGACTCCTGCATAAACGTGGTTTTGTCCGACATGAAGGCATTCGGATAGAGATGGAAGTATAGCTCGGACACCGTTTTTTTGCCTGGGTTGGTCCAGGTAACGGTCTGCTGCCCGTCTAAGTACCGAATATCATCGCGAAGCGCAACGTTGATATGGTACTCGGTGACCCTTTTGCTAAGAGCCTGCGGCTTAGGCGCTACCTGGTCAGGTTGGGACGAGGCAGGTGGCTTGGCCGATTTTGGTGCAGAATCGGTCGCTGCTTTGGCGGCGGGGGCAAATGCATAAGTATATTGAGATTGCCAAGCGCGGCCGAAGCCCTGCTGGATAGAGAGGCCGAGCAGGACGGCGGTAAGCGTAAACAAGAGCAAACGTTTGACGTAGCGTGGAGACATGATACATTTCCCTCCCGTTGACAAGCATCTACAGCATGTATATGTTTGCTTTTCGCGGATTATTAGCTAAAATGGAATTATTGTACGGGGAAGGTGGAAGAGCTATGACAGAGCAGCAAGGACAGCCGGAACAACCGGAAAAGAAGGAAAAGAAGTCGCTCGCGCTTAACGTAGTGAGCAACAAACAACATAAAGGCTTTGGAGCCGGAACGATAGATTTAAGTGCAGTATCTTGTGTCATCATTGATGGAGGCGTTGCTTATATTGATGACGGCGCGATGCATGCGAAGAGTAAGGTGGAGCGGGGCATCAAGTTCACTCCGAACAAAGAAGACTGCCCGAACGGCCGGAAGTGCTGGATCGTATGGACAGCTGTAGAGCGTAATGAAGCAGGCGCTGTTTATTATGCAGGGGCAACAGCTTGTGAGATGCGGGTCGATACAGAAGCACGCCGCGGGTGGAAAATTCTCGCTGACCACGTGAACAAGCTTGATGCGGCAATTAAGCGTAAGTACAAGCTTGAGGAGCTTGATGCAGAAGAGAAAGCGGCTTTCCGTAAGCTCCTGATCGAGCATAACGAAGAATGGTGGAACAACTCGCCGGAATCGCTTAAGGAAGCACTGGCTTAGAAGGAACGTCATAAAACCGGGGATCGTAAGGCTGGATGCCAAGCGAATCTCCGGTTTTTTTATGGGGAAAAATAATATTTTTGCAGAAGTGCAGGGGAGGGCGGTTAGACCGTCGTCTATTCTATCGGGAAGGGAGGAGAGCGAGATTCAAGACGAACAATGGATCACGGCCATCAAGAACGGCGGTCCTGAGGCGTTTCAATCATTTGTCGACGAATATGGGCCATATCTGTATCGAACCGTGTATGCGGTCATCCGTTCGCCGCATGATGCGGAGGACGTGACGCAAGAAGCGCTGTTGCAAATCTATCGCTCCCTCCCGGAGTTCCGAATGGACGGCCTCAAGACGTGGATTACCCGGATAGCCGTCAATAAGGCGATTGATTGGAAGAGAAGCCGAATGCGAAAGCCTGAAGAGCTAATGGAAAGTATAACTGGGCTGGAAGCAGAGGGCATAATGACGGAACGTGGACTACCTGTTGAAGCTTCTGTTATGGAACGTGAAGAGCAGCGCCATGTGCGAGAGCAGGTGGAGCAGCTGCCTGATAACTATCGTGAAGTCGTAACCGCTTATTATATGGAGAACAAATCGTATGAAGAGATTGCTGCACAGACCGGCCTGGAGAAAAAAAGCGTAGAGTCGAGGCTTTACCGGGCGCGTAACTGGATTAAGCGGCACTGGCGAAAGGAGGATTTCGAATGAGCATGGAACAGTCGTTCGGATTACATCTTAGGGCAGCGGATCTGGAAGCTTATGTCCGCAATGAACTGACTGAGCAGGAGCGGGATGGGGTCGAGCTGCACATCGCGGCATGTGAGCCATGCCTCATGCTGTTAATGTCAGCGGTAGAGGCGGAAGAAGCCGAAGGGCCTGTAGCCGCAGAGGCAGGGGATACATCGAAAACAACAGTAGATGTCCCCGATATGAAGAAGCTTGGGAAGCGGGTCATCGATATTCTGTTTGCAGAAGCGGCGAGGAAGAAGCCTATTATGCGTGCAGAGCCTGCTCGCCGCCAGTCGCTGCTGCAGCGTCCGGCGATTCACTTTACGGCTGCCGCAGCCATTACGCTGCTACTGCTGGGTACAGGGACGTTCAGCGGTATTTCTGCGAAGCTTGGTGAGCTTGACTCCCATTCTGTTCCTGTCGAGCAGACGATTGAGAAGGAGCAGCCGCAAGGACCAACCTGGTCAGACCAGATGGTCAATCGTACATCTTCGTGGTTCGATAAGCTTGAGAAGGACCGCTTCAAATAAGTAGGTATATATAATGAAAGAGAGGAAAGACGAAATGTCAAAAAATCCGGTTGTCGCTTTATTGTTGTCTTTTATTCCGGGCGTCGGGCATGCCTACTTGGGGCGGCCATTCCGCTGTCTGCTATATGGAGGGGCTTTCTTTGGTTCCTTAATGTTTTTATTCCTAGCTGTACAATCCGGAGATGGGGGGGGCATAGGCATATTCTTCCTCTTTACTGCCGCTCTCAGCTGGCTTATTAATATGGTTGATATGGTCGTGACGCTGCTGTCATCTAAGCCGCCCGCTGGACCGTACACCGAACGGGGAGATATCCCGTTTGACCCTGGATATATCGCATTCGAGCAGCAGCGGGAGAAGACAAGTACAGTACTGCTGTCCCTCATTCCGGGACTTGGTCATATGTCACTTGGTCTGATGCAGCGTGGCATCACATTCCTAGTCGCTTTTCTAGGGCTGTTCGCGATCGTTATCTTTATTGGCGTCGTTACCAACACCAGTGCATTCCTCATCTTCTTATTAGGACTGCCAGTTATATGGATCTACAGCATCTTTGACGCGATTCAACAGCTTCACCGGAAGCAGCGCGGCGAAGAGCTTAACGATCGTCCATTGTTCGAGGAAATCGAGAACCATATGGGCACTGGGAAGAAAAACAAGGTGCTTGCCGCTATTCTGTCGTTGTTCCCAGGAGCGGGTCATCTGTATCTCGGATTGCAAAAACGTGGTCTGCAGCTAATGGGCGGCTTCCTGATTGCTATTTATTTAATGGATTCGCTGCGGTTGTCGATCTTCCTATTCCTGATGCCGCTGCTCTGGTTCTATGCATTCTTCGATTCGATGCAGCAAATGTCGCGTTATGAACGTGGTGAGCTTAATGATCAAGCGGTTGTGGCGCAGCTTGCTCCGTATCAGAAGTGGATTGGCATTGGCCTGCTCGTACTTGGCATTTATTATTTGGGTGATCGGGTGATGGGTAACTATATCTCACAAACCTGGCCAGACATCTATGCGGAATATGTAAAGCTTAAGTACAACCTGCCAACGGCAATTGTAGCTTTCCTGATGATCGCCCTTGGCTTCCGGCTCGTATTTGGCGGCGGCAGCGGCAGCAGGTCTTATACTGCTCCTGAGCCTCTTCCTCCTCATCCCTCGGAGTTTACAGAGAAGGAGGGGGACCGATGAGAGAATGGCGCGTAGGCTCTTTATCGATGGGAATCACCCTGCTTCTGATCGGAATATCCATTGCAATATCGATCTGGAGTGGAACGGATGCCCTTCGTATGCTGCTGTGGGTGACGCCCGTCGTCTTCATTTTACTAGGAGCGGAGCTCTTGATTCACTTGAAGCTTGCAGGGAAGAAGCAGCCGGTTATGCGGTATGATTGGATGAGTATGTTCTATGTGGCGGTAATTGGGGGAGGCAGTTTAATGATGGCGGCCTTTTCTTCAACGGGACTGCTCGATGAAGTGCGTGATCAGCTGCAAATGACGGAGCGTACAGCAATTGTGCAGTCGGAGCCCGTAACCGTGCCGGCAGGCGTGAAGAAGATCGTGGTACAGTCGCTTCGTCCAATTCAGCTGGACCAAGGAGAAGGCCGCGCTGTTCAGCTGCTTGGACAGGTGCAGTACTGGTCACCAAAGCCGTTGAAGCAGCCGGAACAGATGGTTGCAACGAATATGGTGGGCAGCACGATGTATGTGCTTATTAATGGCTTTGAGCATAAGGATGGGGCGATTGGTTCGGAGAATATTAATCAGGAGTTGACCCTTGTTCTCCCGCAGGAGATTGAAATCGAGAAGCGGGGCTTCTAATATAGAAAAGGCAGTTCACTCAACTTGAGGGAACTGCCTTTTTTGAATTTCCACAATAGAATTTATAAGTTTCGAGAAACTGAAAACTGAAATTCTATTTGGCGATAAAACTACCTCTTACGCCCACCTTAGAGATGCTTCGATAGTGGTTTTCTCACTTCACCTTTTCAGGCTCTGCGAATGTCAGGCCTTTCAAATCTACGGTTGCCTTCTTGATTGCCATCGGTTTAACAGGAGTGGAACCTTCTCCTGTTTTCAAAGTTTCTTGATTCACGATTTCATCAACCGTTTCCATGCCTTCAATTACTTCGCCAAATGAAGCGTATTCGCCGTCCAGCGATGGCGCATCAGCAACCATAACAAAGAATTGGGAGCCACCGGAATCAGGATCTCCTGAACGGGCCATCGAAATGACACCACGTGTGTGCAGCAGATCGTTTTGGAAGTCATTGCTAGTGAACTCGCCTTTAATGGCATAGCCAGGGCCGCCCATGCCTGTGCCTTCCGGATCACCGCCCTGAATCATGAAGCCAGGGATAACGCGGTGGAAGATTGTGCCGTCATAAAAGCCCTTTTGCACGAGCGAAACAAAGTTGTTGACCGTGTTAGGAGCGATTTCTGGATATAGCTCGACTTTGAACGTTTTGCCGTTATCCATCTCAACTGTTACGACCGGATGCTTCTCGGAGCCTAGCAGCTTGTCCGGCTTAGGGGCTTTCGTTGATTCAGGGGTTGGTGTAGCTGTCGCATTAGATGCGTTGGAGCCGCTGGTGTTGTTCGTATTTGTGCTTGTTTTGCTGCCGCCGCCGCAGCCGGCAATAACAACAAGTACTGCTGCAGTGAGCAGCACGAGCAGCGGCAGGCGCATATTTCGTTTCAACATCGTAAGAATGCCTCCTCAAGGGTAGTCGTCCTAAAGAATATCATAACATAGCGGTCAAAATGAAAAAAAGCCCAGGCACTTCTCGTAAAGGAGAAGGCCGGGGCTTTTTACGACAATCAGCCTACTGCGTTGTAAGTCATAATCCAGATCGACCCTGCAATAATGGTGACCAGAATAACAAGACCAAAGATCAAAGCCATTACATTGTAGCGAGGTTTCTTATCTTCGCGCAGATGCATGAAGAAGAAGAGCTGGATAACGAATTGCAGAACGGCCATGATCAGAATGAAGATGATCGTAGGCGTTTTGTCCATCATGTCGTTCATTACAACAACGATCGGCAGAATAGTAAGCACAATCGAGAGTACAAAACCAATGACGTAGGATTTCAAAGAGCCGTGGGACTCATGTTCGTCATGTGCATGCGAATTATGGTTGGCCATCCTACATCACCCCCATCAAGTAAACGACTGTGAGAACGAAAATCCACACAACGTCGAGGAAATGCCAGTACAAGCTGATAATTGTAACTTTACGTTTCGTAACCGGATTAATACCACGTTTGCCGATTTGGATCATCAAAGCAATCATCCAGACCAGACCGACGGAAACGTGCAATCCGTGAGTACCAACAAGAGTGAAGAACGACGACCAGTAGCCGCTGGTGCTAATCTTGACGCCTTCATCAACCATTTTCAGAAACTCGGATACTTCAAGGAAAATAAACGATGCGCCAAGCAAAGCAGTAACAATCAACCAGCCAATCAGGCCTTTTTTGTTCCCCTTATGCATGAAGAGAACAGCGAGACCGCTTGTAAAGCTGGATGTTAACAAGATAAATGTCTCGGCGATAACGCCAGGCATCTCGAACATCTCATGCGGCGTAGGACCACCGTTTGTGCTGTTATGAAGCACGGAGAATGTTGCAAACAAAGTACCGAACAAAATAACGTCGGTTATAAGAAACATCCAGAAGCCAAGCACCTTGATCGATTCATGATCATGGTGATCGTCATGGTGGCCGTGGTCATTAGGACCATGGCCGCCATGTGGCGCTGCTGTGTGTGCCATTTAACGTACCCCCTTTAATGCTGCTTCGGTACGTTCGATCTCATCAACCGGAATGTAGTAGTCCGTGTCGTAATCGAAGGAACGAGCGAGCAAGCAGCATCCTACACCGATCAGGCCCGGAACGAGCATCCAAGTCCAGTGCCATACAAAGCCGAAGCCGGCAATGAAGAAGAATACTGACATGATGAACGGAATTCCCGAGTTTCTCGGCATATGAATTGGTTCAAGCGGTGCCAATGGTTTTGGTTCGCCGCCATTTGCAAGACGCTGCTTTTCTTCCCACCATGCATCTGAGCTCGAAACCTCAGGTAGACGTGCGAAGTTGTACATTGGTGCAGGCGATGGAATCGACCATTCGAGCGTACGGCCATCTCCCCATGCGTCGCCGCTTTTTTCTTTCTTCAAGAACTTAATGCTGTGTGCAATTTGCCACACTTGGAAGATAAAGGCTAGACCCATGATGAAGGCACCAATTGTCGATACGACGTTAAGCGGCTGCCAGCCCATGTCAAAGTTGTATTCGTTGAAACGACGTGTCATACCCATCAGACCAAGTGCATATTGCGGCATGAAGCACACGTAGAAGCCGATATTCCAAAGCCAGAATGCCCATTTGCCAAGACCATCATGCAGCTTGAAGCCGAACATTTTTGGCCACCAGTAGTAGAGGCCAGCGAAGTAACCAAATACAACGCCACCGATCAGTACTTGGTGGAAGTGGGCGATCAGGAAGTAACTGTTGTGGAACTGGAAGTCAGCAGGTGCAACAGAGAGCATAACCCCGGTCATACCGCCGACGACAAAACATGGAATGAATGCTAGCGTCCATAACATCGGCTGGGTGAAGGTAATCCGCCCGCGGAACATGGTAAACAGCCAGTTGAACACTTTTACACCGGTTGGTATCGCAATCAGCATCGTTGTGATGGCGAAGAACGCATTAACATCGGCACCGGAGCCCATTGTGAAGAAGTGATGGGCCCATGTAAAGAATGAGAAGAAGCTGATCGACATAAGCGCGAATACCATCGACTTGTAGCCGAATAGTTTTTTCTTCGAGAAGGTTGATACGACATCCGAGAACACCCCGAAAGCCGGTAATATAACAATATATACTTCCGGGTGACCCCACATCCAGATGAGATTGATATACATCATCGGGTTGCCTCCGCCGTCAAGCGTGAAGAAGTGTGCTCCCAGGTAACGGTCAATGAATAGTAAGAACAGCGTGACCGTCAGAATCGGGAAAGCGAACATAATGGTAATCGAAGATGATAGTACAGACCAAGTGAACATCGGCATTTGCATCAGCTTCATACCTGGCGCACGCATCTTCAGAATTGTAACAACAAAGTTAATACCGGACGCGAGGGAACCGATACCGGAGATTTGAATACCCCAGATATAGAAGTCTTGGCCAAGACCAGGACTGCCGGACAGCTCAGACAGCGGCGGATATGCCAGCCAGCCTGCATCGGGTGAACCCCCGATTACGAATGATACGTTGAACAGCATTGCTCCGAAGAAGAAGAGCCAGAAGCTGAGGGAGTTCAAATAAGGATAAGCAACGTCGCGCGCACCAATCTGGAGCGGTACGACGATATTGAAGAGACCAAACATAAGTGGCATCGCCATGAATAAGATCATGATAACACCGTGAGTCGTAAAGATAGCATTATAGTGTCCTGCATGCAGGAACTCTAGATTTGGTAAAGCAAGCTGTGTTCGAATCAGCAGGGCATCGACGCCCCCGCGGAACAGCATGAGAAGCGCTGCGATAACATACATGATACCGATTTTTTTGTGATCGACAGTTGTCAGCCATTCGGTCCACAACCAGCGCCATTTCTTAAAGTAGGTAAGTGCGATTACAATCGCTACCATGGAAAGACCAATCGATACCTGCGCGCCCAAGATAAGCGGGTCGCCGGTTATGAAGAAGTCATTCAGCATGAAGTCCATAAAATCCTTAAACATAGTGCATCTCCTTTCCTTACATTATTATTCTTGATCCGTTTGGGAAGAGTGGTTCATAGCTTCCATGCCATCCATATCATGATTCATGCTGGAAGTGTCATGGCCTCCACCTTCCTCATCTTTAACAGGACCGGATTTTGCACCATGATGAGGAGCAATAGCTCCGTTTTCACCAACATATTGCATAACAACTTGATCGAACAAACCTTTAGGGAAAGCCGAGAAGAACTGCTGATCCGAAGATCCAGGCTGTTTCAACTGCTCAAAACCTTCTTCTGTTAGTGCAGGTGCAGATGATTTGACACTTTCAACCCAGGATTTGTAGTCAGCATCAGAAGTAGCCTTCACATCAAAGGTCATCTTCGCAAATTGCTCACCTGTAAAGTTTGCACCCGAACCGAAGTATGTGCCAAGTTCATCGGCTTGAAGATACAAGGTCATCGCCATGCCGGACATCGCGTAGATTTGGCCGCCAAGCTGCGGAATCCAGAAGGAGTTCATTGCTTGATCTGCCGTAACGCGGAAGCGAATTGGCGTATCTTCCGGAATCTGAACGTAGTTAACGGTCGAAATACCTTCATCCGGATAAGTGAAGAGCCATTTCCAGTCAAGCGAAGTTGCTTCAATTGTAATCGGCTCTTTAGCCGATTCAAGCGGTTTGCTTGGCTCCAGATCATACGTGTATTTAATAGTAACCGTCGCCAGGATCGCGATGATGATGATCGGAATAGCCCACCAAATCGTCTCCAGCTTTGTGCTGTGCTCCCAGTTTGGCTGGTATTCGGCTTTGTTGCCTTTCTTGTCACGGTAACGCCAGACAATATAGGCAGTCAGGATCAATACAGGAACCAGAATGATCGCACACAGCCACACCGTAATCCAAATGAGATCCTTTTGTGATTCGCCCACCGGTCCTTTTGGATCAAGGACGAGATATTGATCGCCGCAGCCCGATAGCATGACGGCCATTAGCATAAGCATCAACGGAACCAGATAGCGGATAGACTTTCTCATTTTTGTTTCAACTCCTCAAGATTGCTTCTTGTTATTAAGATTAGCAGAAGTCGCTCAGAATAACTGCTGGCTTAACAATTACGTCAACAATTCGTCTTTTTTCTGTAATAGAATTTTCACCATATTGACAACTGTGGTTATTTTCCTTGGAAATTAACACACAAAAAACCGCTCCTCGTCAATATTGACGAAAAAGCGGTTCGTTAAAAGCAATTTTGGATTACAAAATATGGTTGGATTGATCGTCGTTCTGCTGGTCTTCCATCGCCTGATGGATTCTTGCATGTACGAGGCTGATCGCTGTACCAATTACATAAATGAACACGCTGCCGACAAGGCATCCGATACCAACCATTAAAGTGGTGTTCTTATCACTAAAGTGGCTGATATTGATGAGACATAACAACACACCCACTGTCAAAGCCGTCCAGGCAAAAATCGTCATTAAAGTAACAAGTCGCTTCACGTTTGCTGCTGTTGCTTCCGCATCCGACTTTACATTGCTTACCGTTGCTGTTTTTGTAGCCATCTTAAACACTCCCATAAAGTTTGTAAGTGCTTACTTCCTGATCCTACTATACCACAGTTTACGGCTAATGTTCAAAGAATTTTCACTTTTTGATCAAAATTTAGACAAATTCATCTGAATTCATGTGGTTTGTTTTTCCAATTAGTTCTTCCACCAACGCTTCAAGTCATTCCACCAGGTGCCGCCCTCTTCTTTGAGCTTGTTGTCCGCTTCGGTATCTTGGCCCGCCGGCCCGCCGCATACTTCGGTTGGTTCCGTTCCTGATACGAAGGACTCCAGCCGTTTGTTCGCACAAGTAGCTGCTGCTAGCTTGCCGCTCGTCGGATCGATGTATACGTTCACGACACCATCTGGGATCGGGAAGATCTTAGGTGGGATGGCGGATAACGCCTTCTCCGTGTATTGGGCGAAAATTGGAGCCGCGCGATGCGCCTCGGTTATGGTCAGCTTGCGATTCTTGTCATAGCCTACCCATACGGCTGTTGCCAGCTCCGGTGTGTAGCCAACAAGCCAAGCATCTGTAGATGTCGTGCCGGTTTTACCGGCTACGGGTCTTTTAATGAAGGAAGACACTCGGTTTGCTGTACCGCCTCCTTCGAACACACTCTCCATCAGACTGGTCATCACGTAGGCTTCGGATGGATTGATGACTTGCTCTTCTTGCCGCTCCGCTTCATATATAATATGTCCGTTTCGGTCTGTGATGCGTAAGATCGCAACAGGCTCGATTCGGACGCCATTATTAGCAATGACCGCAAATGCGGAGGCCATCTGGAGTGGACTGACTGGGAAAGTACCAAGAGCCAAGGAAGGAACCGGATTCATTGGACTTGTGATACCAAGCTTCCTGGCCGTTTCAATCACGCGGTCGGCGCCCACTGTCATAATGGTGTTTACAGCATAGATATTATCCGAGCTTGCTATAGCTGTACGCATATCAATGAAATCGTTGAAATACTTGTCATTGTAATTGCGCGGCTCATAGGTTTTGCGTCCTTCATCATAAGAGAAGGAGGTTGGTTCGCTCTTGAACCGGGTGACCGGCGTCATAAATCCGCTGTGCAGAGCTGTCAAATATAGGACTGGCTTAAAGGAAGAGCCCGGCTGCCTGGTTTCGGCGAGCGCTCGATTGAACTGATTTGTTTTATAATCCCGGCCGCCGACCATCGCTTTAATGTACCCGTTGCGGGGATCAATTGAAACAAGTGCCGCCTGCTGCTCTTCACTTCCGGCAAGCCCATTCTTGACCGCGTCCTCCGCAGCACGCTGCGCAGTAGGATCAAGTGTTGTATAGATCGTTACTCCGCCTTCATTTAATAGCTGTTCATTAATACCAAGCTTATCAACGGCAATGTAGCGAATATAATCGCGGAAATAGGGGGCAAAGCCCGCCTGCTCCCCGGAGCCCAGTGGCTGGAATGTTAATACTTCCTTGTAGGCGGCGTCGGCCTCATCCGGTGTAATATCGCCGGCTTCCGTCATTGCGCTTAATATGGTCAGCTGGCGGTCTTTTGCATTTTTCATATCCATAAAAGGGGAGTAATATTTTGGCCCCTTCGGGATGCCTGCAAGCATAGCACTTTCGGCTAGCGTTAATTCGGAAGCATGTTTATGGAAGTACAGCTGTGCGGCCGCTTCAATGCCATAGGCGCCATGCCCGTAATAGATCTGATTAAGGTAGAGACTGAGAATCTCGTCCTTCGAGTAATTCATCTCGAGCTGAACGGTATACATAGCCTCCTTCAGCTTACGTTGCCATGTTTTCTCATGGGTGAGATACAGGTTGCGAGCGAGCTGCTGGGTTAATGTACTGGCACCTTGTTTGGCGGACATGGTCTCCACGTTGACCAATACGGCACGGGCCATGCCTTTCATATCGAACCCATTATGTTCATAGAAACGGTGATCTTCAATCGCCAGTGTCGCATCCACAAGATAAGGTGAGATTTCATTAAGTGGTACTGAGCTGCGGTTCTCGCCTGTATGGAACGTATCAATCACCTGTCCCTGCAGGTCGAGCATGCGGGAGGTCTGACTGATTGACGTTACCGGCAGCGACTGGAAGCGCAAATAAAGAAACATGGACACAGCACCTAGCACCAGTATGGCAGCAATGGCGGCGGTCCATCGTAAGCTTTTTTTGAACCTCATAACATGAGGAAGAAAACGTTCGGTTATAATAGGAAAAGCATATTTGCGGCGCGGCTTGCCCGGCCTGATCTGCTGTTTTTTCATGATGGTGCTCCCTTCGCAAGAACGACCTTTTCCTTAGTATGGAAAAAGGTGGGGAACGATATTCATGTGAGGAAGCTAGAAAAGGTTGATTTTTCGCTCCGAACTACTATAATACATGGAGAACCATTGACGGAAAGAAGGGATTTATCGATATGGAATTGTGGTATACAGAAAAACAAACCGAAAACTTCGGCATTACAGCGAAGATTACTAAGACTTATGTAGACGAACAAACTGATTTTCAAAAGCTCGATATGATCGAAACGGAAGAGTTCGGCACAATGCTGGTTCTCGACGGTATGGTCATGACTACAGTTAAGGATGAGTTCGTGTATCACGAAATGGTAGCCCATCCGGTACTCTTCACGCATCCGAATCCGGAGCATGTGCTTGTAGTAGGCGGCGGAGACGGCGGCGTTATCCGTGAAATTATGAAGCATCCAAAAGTGAAAAAAGCTGTGCTCGTTGATATTGACGGCAAGGTTATCGAATATTCCAAGAAGTACCTGCCGACGATTGCAGGCGAATTGGACAACCCTCGTGTTGAAGTTCAAGTGAACGACGGCTTCATGCATATTCATGATCATAAAAATACGTATGACGTTATTATGGTTGACTCGACTGAACCTGTTGGCCCTGCGGCGAACCTGTTCACACGCGGCTTCTACCAAGGTATCTACGAGTCGTTGAAAGAAGACGGTATCTTCGTCGCTCAAACCGACAACCCTTGGTTCAAGGCTGACCTGATTCAAAGCGTTAACAAAGACGTGAAGGAAGTATTCCCGATCGTTCGCGTATACGGCGCTAACATCCCGACTTACCCAAGTGGTCTTTGGACATTCACAATGGGCAGCAAGAAGTATGATCCGCTTCAAGTGGATGAAGCTTCGATTACTGAGATCGAAACAAAATACTACACACCACGCCTTCACAAAGCGGCATTTGTTCTGCCTAAATTTGTAGAAGACCTCGTGAAGTAATAAAATAAGCGGCATACTCGCAGATGCGAATTGCCGATGGAAGAGGCGTCTTTGTGTCACCGAAGCTTTCTGTAAAGCCGAGGTGATGTGAGGCGTCTTTTTTATTTCCGGCGCGGCTGGTGTAGAATACGTAGTACGTAATTTTTGTGGTTAAGGAGAGGATTCGAGTGGAAGAAGCAGAGCGCATTTATTCTTTTCCGCCGGTAATTGACGAGCGTGCCCGTGTATTGGTGCTGGGGACTGCCCCAAGTGTAAAGTCACTGGAGCATCAGCAGTTTTACGGTCACCCGCGTAATTACTTCTGGGGGATGGTATACGGAATTTTTGGTGCCGGAGCGCCGGATGAGAATTACGAGAGGCGTCTCGCTTTTCTGCAGGAGCATCAAATGGCGGTGTTTGATGTAATTGAATCTTGTGAGCGGCCAGGGAGCCTTGATGTGAACATTAAGAACGAGCAGCCGAATGATCTGCCTGCCTTGCTGGCGAAGTACCCGGGTCTGAAGTGTTTTGCATTTAATGGAAGCAAGGCCTATGATACATTCCGCAAATATTTCCGCGATCATCCGGCGTTTCGGGATATTACCCTTCTGAAAATGCCTTCTACTAGTCCGATTCCCACGCAAAAGATGCGAAACCTAGAGGACCGGATCGAGGCATGGCATGCCATTCTCCCTTACCTGGATTTATCGGAATAGCTTACAATCGTTGAAATTACGGGCCTTCCTGTATATAGTAGTAACATACGAGAAGACTGGAGATATAGGAGTTTTTGTTATGCAAGATAGAATGGCAGTTAAGATCACGCTGACAAGTACCCAGGACGGAGAGTCCGTCGTACAAACGTACAAAGGGGAATGGTTCCGTAAGGAAAGATCGGTGTATATCCGTTACGAAGAACCGGTGGAAGGCAGCGCTGATCCTATTCGGACGCTGGTGCGCTTCCGCACGGACGAGCTGTCGATCACACGCCGCGGCGTTGTGGAGTCGGATCAGTTGTTCGTCCCGGGAGAAGTCAGACGAAGCGGCTATTACCGCTCCCCGTATACTTCGTTTCAGATGGAGACGGCTACAGCGTTTGTTGCGGTGAAGGGTGATGATGGCTTGGAGCAGCCATCAGCAGTGCCGCCTTTTACGATTGAATGGCAATATGAACTATGGATGAATGAACATTTGTCGGGCCGGTTCCATAATCGGCTCCATATACAGGAGGAGTAGGAGCAATGAGTACGAACGTGTTGGAACAGATGTATGAGAAGGTGAAGGAAGCGATTGCTGATGCAGCAGTAGCAGGTGGCCTGGCTGCACGCGAGGAGCTGCCGGCATTCGTGCTGGAAGTTCCTAAAGACAAAGCGCATGGCGATCTGGCGACTAACGCAGCAATGCAGCTGACTAAGCTGGCGAAGAAAAACCCTCGTCAAATCGCAGAGACGATTATCGCGAACCTGAACGGTGAGAAGTTCGGGATCCAATCCGCTGAGATTGCAGGACCTGGTTTTATTAACTTCCGCATGGACAAAAGCTATTTATATTCCGTTATCGGTGAAATTACAGCTGCAGGAGATAATTATGGCCGTACGAAGGAAGGGGCAGGTCAACGTGTAGAAGTCGAATTCGTCAGCGCGAATCCGACAGGCAGCCTTCATCTTGGTCATGCGCGTGGTGCAGCAGTTGGTGATGCCCTTTGCAACGTGCTGGATTTTTCAGGTTATGAAGTGACTCGCGAGTACTATATCAATGACGCCGGCAACCAAGTGAACAACTTGGCTCGCTCGATTGAAGCACGTTACCGTCAAGCACTGGGTCAAGAAGCTGAGATGCCGGAAGACGGCTATCACGGCGAAGATATCGTAGGCTTCGGTAAGCTGCTTGCGGAGCAGGAGGGTGACCGTCTGCTTTCGCTTTCCGATGAAGAGCGCTTCGCCTTCTTCCGCCAATTTGGTCTGGAGAAAGAATTAGATAAAATCAAGCGTGACCTCGGCCGTTTCCGCGTTGGTTTCGATATTTGGTACAGCGAGACATCGCTGTATGAAAGCGGTCAGGTTGAACAGGCGCTCGACACGCTGAAGGAGAAAGGCCAAGTGTATGAAGAAGAAGGCGCGACATGGCTTGCAACAATGCCTTATGGCGACGACAAGAACCGCGTCCTTGTGAAAAATGACGGCTCGTACACGTATTTGACGCCGGACATCGCATACCACCGCGACAAATTCAGCCGCGGCTATGACCGGATGATCAACATCTGGGGCGCTGACCACCATGGTTACATCCCTCGTGTGAAAGCTGCTATGGCTGCCCTCGGCAATGACCCAGACAAGCTGGTTGTGCTGATTGCGCAAATGGTAAGTCTGTTCCAAGACGGTGAGAAAGTGAAAATGTCCAAACGTACCGGCAAAGCCGTTACGATGCAGGATCTGATGGACGAAGTAGGCGTTGACGCGATTCGTTACTTCTTCACGATGCGCAGCATGGACTCACATCTTGATTTCGATATGGACCTTGCGATCTCGACTTCCAACGAGAATCCGGTCTTCTATGTACAATATGCGCATGCACGTATTTGCAGTATCTTCCGTCAGGCGGATGAGCAAAGCATTGCTCTCTTGCCTATTAGCGACATCGACTTCAGCAAGCTGAACTCCGAAGCTGAATTCGACCTGATGCGCAAACTCGGCGAGCTGCCGCAGGAAGTGTCGGAAGCTGCGGCTCAATACGCGCCGCATCGCCTTGTACGCTATGTGTATGAACTAGCTTCGCAGTTCCACAGCTACTACAAAGCAGAGCGCGTCATCACTGAAGACGCGGCTCAAACACAAGCGCGTATCGCCTTGCTCGGCGCTGTGCGCACAGTTATCGCCAATACGCTCCGCCTTATCGGCGTATCGGCTCCAGAGCGTATGTAATCGTTCCGCTCACACGGCGGCTCGGGCATTGCCGAATCGCCAATTATGACCGCTTAGTTTGCTGACCGCATTTATGTGGCTACGTGCTTCTCTATTACTGCCTGGTCTGCCTATGATGTATTTAATGCAGTATAATCGGTCCTTTTAGCTTCACTTAGCCGGTTATATTGCATTTTCTGCAGTATAGCAGCTCTGGTAAGGCATAAGAACGGCTATTACAACCCCACTATCCTGCAAGCACAAGAGCAATACAGCGTAGCAATAAGCCTGCCGCTGCAAACAAAGAGAAACCGTTCCAAGGGAAAGGGGGATACCCCCTCGCCGAGGAACGGTTTCTTTCTTTTTCTCCCAAAAGGATCGATGAGAGAGGAGAATGGTTAGGCAAGGCAAAGGCAATGTATCTCCTGGAGAAGCGGAGCGTCTGCCTTTGTGTACACTTTGCTACCTATGAGAATTGTTCAAGGCAAAGTGTACACAACAGCAGTCGGAAGGAGATACATGCCCCAGCTGAGCCAAGCCAAGCGCCAACATACTCATCGCACAAGCATCATCGGTCCGCCGCCCCCAACATCTTCATCACATCAAGCTCCCCCGTATACTTGGGAGCCTTTGTACTTCGAAGCGGCAGGTACGACTTCTTCAGGATCGCCTTAATCTCTGCGGGAGTTAATCCCGGCCTATATGCGAGCAGCAAAGCAATGGCTCCACTGACATGCGAGGTAGCCATCGAAGTTCCGCTCATTTCGTGATATTTGCCGCGAAGCCAGGCAGAGAAAATTTTATCGCCAGGCGCGTAAATATCGATGAACGTTCCCCTGTTGCTGAACGGGGCAATGCGCCGAAGCCTATTTGTAGCCCCGACGGATATCGTCTGCGGATATCTCGCTGGATAATCGACCGAGCGTCTTTTGCCATCATTACCTGAGGAGGCAACGACAATAACGCCAGCATTATAAGCGTTGTTTATTGCGTTAAGGAGAGCTTTACTGCGTGTTTTCATGCCAAAACTCATATTAATAATATGGACCCGGTTGCGCACGCACCAATCGATGCCAAGAATAATGTCGGAGACAAAGGCGCTTCCGTTATGGTCGAATGCTTTAACAGGGAGGATTTGTGCTCGAGGAGCAATGCCGATCATGCCCTGTACTTGGTTGGCTGCAGCGATGGTTCCGGCGATATGTGTGCCGTGTCCATTATCATCATGAGGCAGCATGCTGCGGTTGAGCAGGTTAATGCCGCGTGATAGCGACTGTCGAAGATCGGGATGACTGAAGTCTACGCCGGTATCGATGACGCCGATTTTAATGCGATGTCCTGTCGTTGTGCTCCATGCTAGTGGAGCTTTAATTTGCTGGACGCCCCAGGGTATGCCTTTTTCCAAAGGAATGGTTTTGACTGCTGTGTGAACAGTAATACGGCGGTCGTTCTCAATCCATACGCCGCCGGAGAAACCAGATAATGTTGCTTCGACAGGGAGCTGACAAGAAATTGCACGAATGATACGCATTTGCTTAACCGATTTGAGCTCAGGGGCAGTTGTCGATGCTTCAGACCACTCTTGCAGAAAGCGTCGATAATCCCCTTGCTGTTGAAATCGGATAATCCGATTTTTTGTCGTTTGGCCCGTGCAAGCCATCGTGTCCTTCAACCAATGGAGAAAAGCGGTGATGTCCAATTACGCGTCCCCTCCCGACGGACGATGCTGAACTATTGTATGAAACAAGGAGTTCGGCCGCATGAGCAACTTGCCTTTTTTCAGATAATTAGGCTTTGAGCCGTGTCAAAATCGAATGGCAAACATAGGATGAAGTAAGAGTTCTTAGGGACTCTTATCGCTCCGGTCCGCATTACTCATGCGCTGTCCGGATGGATACAGTCAAAGCGAAGGGACAGCCCTTCGCTTTTTTCTGTTTCGAGGCAGGATACGGGGACTTCATACAGCCGAGGGACGGCTTGCTTTTTTGAATAAAATAGGTTTTACTATACTTTGATAATGGTTAAGATTATGAAAGTGAAGATAGCAAGAAGGGATGTGTCCATATGAGCAGCGGCAATATTACATTGAAGCTCGATCCTGAGCGGATTAAAGAAATGCCTATGGTCGACTTGGCGTTTGAATTGTTGAAATCGGCCAATACGCCATATTACTACCGTGACCTGATGATGGAAATTGCGAAGGTTCGCAAACTGTCTGCGGACGGAGTTAACCAAGTAATCGCTCAAGTATATACGGAGATTAATATTGACGGCAGGTTCGCTTGCGTAGGAAGCAATATGTGGGGATTGAAACGCTGGTACCCCGTTGAGAAAAATGAGGATCCGATCACAAACGCTAAGCGTCCTCGTATCATTAATGACGAAGATGATGATGATGATCTGTTCGCGGACGAAGAAGAAGAAACGTACGCAGGTGACGAAGAAGATTACGATGTATTTGATGAAGATCGTGAATTCGGCGAAGCTGAGACAGAAGAAGAAGTTGATGAAGAGGTTAGCATCGAAGACGAAGAGATTGAGGAAGACGCGGTTGATGAAGAAATCGACGCTGACGCTGAACTTGACGGTGAGGATGCTGATGACGAAGATTTTGAAGACGACGAAGACGAAGAAGAAGAGAAATAATCGTCTTAAGCTGGGTCTTCTTTACGCTTGACAGTCGATAGACGGGCAGAGTAAACTATTGCATGGGCTTTAAGATTCGGTTAACGTACCGCACAAGCAGCAATGGGTTACCTTTCATTTTTTGAAGGATGAATGCCTAAGCGGAATATAGCTTTCGCCGCTCTCTTGCGGTTAGCTAACGTTTAATAATATGCCAAATGAAAAGTGCCCCGTGAAGACGGGTGTCACTTTTTTTGTTTGTAGAAGTAAATTTCAGTAACCAGATTTAGGAATCCATAAACTGGATAGAGGGGTACAGTGCCTGCTAATCCATGTTTATTGTACAAATGGGAAAACCTAAACATAACCATAGGAGCTTGGAGGGTATTAGCAAAGTGACAAAATATATTTTTGTAACCGGTGGTGTCGTTTCTTCGCTCGGCAAAGGGATAACGGCTGCATCACTCGGTCGTCTGCTTAAGAACAGAGGTCTTAAAGTAACGATCCAGAAATTCGATCCCTATATTAACGTTGACCCGGGAACGATGAGCCCGTACCAGCATGGTGAAGTATTCGTAACGGATGACGGCGCGGAGACAGACCTTGACCTTGGGCATTATGAACGGTTTATCGATATTAACCTGACGAAGTACAGCAGCGTAACAACGGGTAAAATTTACTCGAACGTTATTTCCAAAGAACGCCGCGGTGAATACTTGGGCGGAACGGTGCAGGTTATCCCGCATATTACGAACGAGATCAAAGAGCGCGTATACCGCGCTGGTAAAGAAGCTGGCTCGGACGTTGTTATTACTGAAATCGGCGGAACAGTAGGCGATATCGAAAGCTTGCCTTTCCTTGAAGCTATCCGTCAGATTAAGAGTGATATTGGACGTGATAACGTGATGTACATTCACGTAACACTGATTCCATACATCAAAGCAGCGGGCGAAGTGAAAACAAAGCCGACACAGCATAGTGTAAAAGAACTACGCAGCATTGGTATTCAACCGAACGTTATCGTATGCCGTACTGAACATGCGCTGTCGGAAGATCTGAAGCGCAAAATCGGTCTGTTCTGCGACATCGACGCTAATGCCGTTGTCGAATGTCTCGATGCATCGACATTGTATGAAGTACCTCTTATGCTTCGTGAGCAAGGTCTCGATGATATTGTCGTTAACCACCTCAAGCTGACGACGAACCAACCGGATATGACGCAGTGGGAAGAAATGGTCGAGCGCGTGAAGTCGCTGCATAAAACGACTGAAATCGCCATTGTCGGCAAATACGTTGCTCTGCATGATGCATACCTTTCCATTGTAGAGGCTCTTGGACATGCTGGTATCGACGCAGATTCCGAAGTGAAGCTTCGTTGGGTAAACGCGGAAGAGATCGACGACGAGAATGTCGGAGAAGCTCTTAATGGCGTACATGGTATTCTTGTACCGGGCGGCTTTGGTGATCGTGGTATTGAAGGTAAAGTGACTGCAATTCGTTATGCACGTGAACAACAAATTCCATTCTTCGGTATTTGCCTTGGTATGCAGGTTGCTGTTATCGAATACGCACGTAATGTAGCAGGCTTGTACAACGCAAACAGTGCAGAGATCAATCCTTCAACGCCATATGCAGTTATTGACCTGCTTCCTGATCAAAAAGATATTGAAGATATGGGCGGAACGATGCGTCTTGGCCTCTATCCTTGTAAATTGAAGCCAGGTTCACTTGCTTCTGTAGAATATAATGATGAACTGGTATACGAACGTCATCGTCACCGGTATGAGTTTAACAATGAATATCGTGAGCGTATTGAATCGGCAGGACTTCGCATTTCTGGTACTTCCCCTGACGGCCGTTTGGTCGAAATGGTGGAGCTGCCTGAGCACCCATGGTTCCTTGCTGTTCAATTCCATCCGGAATTCACATCCCGTCCGAATCGTCCACAACCGCTCTTCCGCGGATTTGTGCGTGCTGCTTTGAAGTACTCCGGACAATAAGAACACCCGTTCTAATAAGGAATGTTTCAATTTTTTTATTGGAAAAGCAGGATAATGTGCCTCTCCGCGCGAATATATTAACGATTATGGAAGAGTTGACCAGTTGTCGCTCGAGTCGCGGGAGGTAATATCTTGGAGAAGAAGAAGCTATTGATCGTTGATGATCAGAATGGCATCCGAGTGCTTCTAATGGAAGTATTCAGCAGTGAAGGCTACAATACTTTCCAAGCTTCAAACGGTAGGCTGGCACTGGAAATTGTGAAAGCTGAGAATCCTGACCTCGTTCTGCTCGACATGAAGATTCCGGGGATGGACGGACTTGAAATTTTAAAGCATGTGAAAGCTATTAATCGTGAAATTAAAGTCATTATGATGACCGCATACGGCGAGCTCGATATGATCAAGGAAGCAACTGATCTGGGTGCTGTGATGCATTTCACGAAACCGTTTGATATCGATGAAATGCGAATCGCGGTTAATATGCAGCTTCACGGCGGCAATTCCAACAACCGCTTTGCGGTAGGGTCCTAAGGGACCCTTTTTTTCTGCCCATATGGAAGACCTTCACGTGGTATCCCTGCTTCTGTAAGGGAAATACCATTCCCTGTCCCGTTATGGTATAATAGCTCAGAATATAAAGTCTAATAGACCTGATAATAGCTTTGTAATCAATACAAATTCGCTTCTGTACTTTACGAAGCGTACTAAATAGGAGCATAGGATGACGAACCGCTTCATCACGGCGAGTGTGTTAGTATAAACCTCGCACGCTAGGCGGTTTTCCTATGTTTCTTCCTAGTCACGGGAGGACTACATTTGATGGAGAAATTGATGATACGTGGTGGACGTCCACTGCGGGGCACCGTCCAAATAAGCGGAGCAAAGAACAGTGCCGTCGCTCTGGTTCCGGCTGCTATATTGGCAGAATCAGAAGTGGTATTGGATAATTTGCCCCATTTAAGCGATGTTGTCGTATATAGTGAAATCCTGGAGGACCTGGGCGCAGTAGTAAGCTGGCAAGGCGATATTATGAGAATTGATCCTTCCCGCCTTGAGTCAAAGCCGATGCCTAACGGTAAAGTGAAGCTCCTTCGGGCCTCTTATTATTTGATGGGCGCCATGCTGGGGCGTTTTGGGGAAGCGATTATTGGATTACCAGGCGGCTGTAACTTCGAGCCAAGACCAATTGATCAGCATATCAAAGGCTTTGAGGCACTAGGAGCAACCGTAACAAATGAGCACGGCTCCATGCGTATTCACGCAAAAGAGCTGCGCGGAGCGAAGATTTATCTTGACGTTGTTAGTGTTGGGGCAACTATTAATATTATGCTTGCGGCCTCGCGGGCCAAAGGCTCTACAATTATCGAAAACGCGGCAAAAGAGCCTGAAATTATAGATGTAGCAACACTTCTTAATTCAATGGGAGCTCGCATCAAAGGGGCTGGCACGGAAACGATCCGTATTGAAGGGGTCGATAGCATGCATGGCTGCCGTCATTCCATTATTCCTGACCGCATTCAAGCGGGTACGTACATGATTGCCGCTGCTGCAACACGTGGTGACGTAACTATCGATAACGTGATTCCGAAGCACATGGAAGCCATGACAGCAAAGCTGGAAGAGATGGGCGTAACGGTTCATGAGATGGATGAATCGATCAGAATTATTGGCGCTCCAGAATATTCAGCTATTGATGTGAAGGCACTTGTATACCCGGGCTTTGCAACGGATTTACAATCGCCGATGACGACGCTTCTGACGCAGGCAAAAGGCGTAAGTATCCTGAGTGACTATGTATACAGCAACCGTTTCAAGCATGTACCTGAGCTGAACCGGATGGGCGCGGATATTCGTGTTGAAGGGCGTTCAGCTATTATCGAAGGCGGAGAGTTGTTTGCTGCAAAAGTGAAAGCTGCTGATCTGCGGGCTGGCGCCGCGCTCGTTATTGCTGGCCTTACTGTGAAGGAAGGCATTACAGAAATCACCGGTGTAGAATACATTGACCGCGGTTACGACAATCTTGTTGATAACCTGCGCCGTTTAGGTGCAGATGTTTGGCGTGAGACAGAGGAAGCTTAATTCCAGTATTTATGCGCCTTCTATGGATCAAGACGAATAGAAGGCGCCATTTCGGGTATATAATGATAGCTAAAACTGAATACAAAGTGGTGAGAATATGACAGATCTTCAGATCGCTGATCTCGAAGAATTGAAGCTGACCGAATTATACAAATTAGCAAAGCAGTATCAAATTCCGTACTATGGCCAGCTGAAGAAGAAGGAATTGATTTTTGCAATATTACGTGCACAAGCGGAAAAAAGCGGCCTCATGTTTATGCAGGGTGTACTTGAAACCTTACCAGAAGGCTTTGGCTTCCTTCGGCCGATCAACTATTTGCCTAGCAAAGAAGATATTTATATCTCTGCTTCGCAGATTCGAAAGTTTGATTTACGTACCGGAGATCTTGTATCTGGCAAATGCCGGCTGCCGAAAGATTCGGAGAAATACTTTGGCCTGCTTCAGGTAAATGCAGTAAATGGCACAGATCCTGTACAAGCGGCCGAAAGACTTCATTTTCCCGCTCTGACCCCTCTTTATCCACAGAAAAAACTCGTGCTGGAGACGGCATCTTCCAAACTTTCTACACGAATTATGGATTTGCTTGCACCTGTTGGTCTTGGCCAACGTGGACTAATTGTAGCGCCGCCGAAAGCGGGCAAAACCCTGCTGCTTAAAGAAATTGCGAACAGTATTTCGACTAATCATCCGGATATCGAGTTGTTTGTATTGCTTATTGATGAACGTCCAGAGGAAGTAACGGATATGCAGCGTTCTGTGAAGGGCGAAGTTATTGCCTCTACGTTTGATGAAGTGCCTGAAAATCATATCAAAGTGGCCGAGCTTGTTCTTGAGAGAGCACTGCGTTTAGTGGAACATAAGAAAGATGTTGTTATATTGCTCGACAGTATTACACGACTTGCACGTGCATATAACCTTGTTGTTCCTCCATCTGGCCGTACGCTTAGCGGCGGTATTGATCCTGCAGCTTTCCATCGTCCGAAGCGTTTCTTTGGTGCAGCCCGCAATGTGGAAGAGGGCGGCAGCTTGACAATCCTCGCGACGGCCTTGATCGAAACAGGCTCGCGTATGGATGATATCATTTATGAAGAATTTAAAGGTACCGGCAATATGGAGCTGCATCTTGACCGGAAGCTTGCAGAACGTCGTATTTTCCCTGCGCTTGATATCCGCAGATCGGGTACAAGACGTGAAGAGATGCTTTTAACGAAAGAAGAACTGGATAAATTATGGGTTGTGCGCCGTAATATGACCGATACACCTGACTTTGTTGACGGGTTCCTGAAGAAGCTTGCTGACTCTAAGACCAACAGTGAGTTCTTGATGTCGCTTGATACAATAGAGGAAAAGTCAACGCCGAAACCTCAGCAGTCGAGGACAAGCGCGGGAACAGGTACGGGAATCAAAAGCAGCGCAACAACTGGAAGGCGGCCAGCGCCGCGCACAACGCACGGCTCTTAGCGCTGCTGGAAGGAGGACATCAAGATGAATCTCGTATATGCGGATGAGCAAGGCAATGTGTTTGATCATCCTGACTATATTGCGCTTGGGCGCAGTGGCGATATGATCGTCGAACTGATGGAGGAAGAGCTGATTCCGTTGCCGCGGGGGGCTACCCTGGTAGGACTGCCGCATACGCGGCCGGTCTTTATTGAGCCTGACACAGGTGAGATGAAGATGCTCTCCGGCAATTATCAGGCGGTTGGTGCTTTACTGCCGCAAGGGTTTACCCGGCTGGCTCTGCCAGGCTACGTGAAGACGGATAAGAACGAGAAGTTTCCGTTATTCGGCTATACTTCAGTCGTTTGGAAAGACGGCGAATTTTATGTAGCCGCGGAGCAAAGCGATGATCCGTACAAGTGGGATCCGCTGAACTGCGACCGTGGTGAAGTTCGCAGACAGGTGGAGCGATTAACTTCGAAATATCCGGAGAATCGTTTGTACAAGCATTTGTCTAACTGCGCGCTTGGTTATGAATGCTTAACTTCGTCGAATACGTTCCTGCAGCGTTGGGAGGGTGGCGTTCCTGTCTCCTATTCCTGTAATGCTGGATGTTTCGGCTGTATTTCCGAGCAGCCGGACGACAGTGGTTTTGTTGCACCGCAGACGCGTATGAACTTTAAGCCTACGGTGAATGAGATCGTGGAGATTATGCTGGAGCATCTGAAAACGCCGGAATCCATTATCAGCTTTGGCCAAGGCTGCGAAGGCGAGCCTTCTACGCAAGCCAAAATTATTGTGGAAGCGATGAAGATCGTCAGAAGTCAGACGAAGCTCGGCTACATCAATATCAATACAAATGCAGGTCTGACTGATTTCATGCGCGCGATCGTAGACGCAGGACTTGATCTTATGCGGGTCAGCACAATTAGTGCACTTGACGAGCATTATAACGCCTACTACAAGCCGCGTGCTTACACTTTAGCTAATGTGGAGAAATCGTTAAAGTATGCAACTGATAAAGGTGTATACACTTCCATTAACTATCTCATATTCCCTGGTGTCACGGACCGTGAGGAAGAGATTGAGGCGATGATCGGATTTGCGAAGCGGACAGGCTTAAAGCTGATCCAAATGCGTAATCTGAACATTGACCCGGAGAGCTATTTGAACTTGATCCCACCTGCAAAAGGCGAGATCTACGGTATGAAACAAATGCTCGAAATATTCCGTGAGGAGCTGCCAGATGTAGTGATTGGCTCCTATACACATCTCCCTCCTGCGGCCATGCGCAAGTAGCTGGGAAAACATCGGCATTGCATGAGTGATATGGTCGTGCTATAATCCGAGATGTGAGATTTTAACTCTGGATCCGCATGTGGTTCAGGGCAGAAAGAGGTGAACGAGATGAAACAAGGTATTCATCCGACATACCACGTATCCAACATCACTTGCGCTTGCGGTAACTCATTCGAGACTGGTTCGATCAAATCGAATCTTCGCGTAGAGGTTTGTTCCGTGTGCCACCCATTCTTCACGGGTAAGCAAAAGTTCTTGGATGCAGGCGGTCGCGTCGATCGTTTCAAAAAGAAATACGGCATGTAATATTATCTGCCTCGGCTTAATTTGGCAGAATAAGAAAACCTCCCTTAGCCATCCTATGGTTAAAGGGAGGTTTTTTGATTGCTTACCAAAAGAATGCTAAGACGCAAGCTGCGAGTATTGTTTATGGGCTTCGCAGTACCTGCTTTAATAGTTGTAAGCTTATCGGGCTGTGCTGCTGATGGCGTAAACAATGGTCATCGCTCAAATAACCAGAAGGTTGAGACTTATGGCCATGATGGATATATGGGCTACTCCAACAGCAATCCTAACCTGCCTAATAATCTTACTTTCCTCAATTATGATTCGGACAGGAAGTTTATAGGCCAAGTACTGCAGCCAATCGGTGGTATTAAAGACAGCCGGGTTTCCTTTAATGGAGAGAACCTCAATGTACACATAACAGCGGACTCGAAACTTACGAATAAGCAAATTCAGGCGCTTGAAGCAAAGGCTCAGAAAGCTGTACAGTTCAACATGCCGCGGTATCATGTCAAAGTGACAGCGTCACGTTAGATTGGACTGCCACTATCCTACGGTTGCGATTTATGCTGGGATGGGCTATACTTAGTTTTGCCGTGCTAGATGGGGAGTTAGCGGTGCCCTGTAACTCGCAATCCGCTTTAGCGAGGTTGAATTCCTGCTTGAGGTTATGTGATGCAGGGTTTGGCGCTTGCAATCAGTGTTGACAGTTGGGTCCTCCGCAATGGACGCTTGTGAACCCGGTCAGGTCCGGAAGGAAGCAGCCGTAAGCAAGTTTGTTCATGTGCCGGGGGAGTGCCTGACTCGAGCTGAGACGCAAGAGTGCCGCCTGGATCGCATGTTATCGAGGGCAGGTGCACGGTACACATTATTTTCATAGAGTTAACTGAGGAACACCAGCGATGTGGTTCTGCTTTCTTTGAAGCAGATGCCTAGAATGCAGGTGTTTTTGTTTTGCATATAGAAATCATGTTGTATAATAGAAGAACAAAGAATGAATTAACCGAAGGGAACGTAAACGCGTGAGTCATATTGCATTATATCGTGCCTGGCGTCCGCAGACGTTCCAGGATATGGTCGGACAACGGCATATTATACAAACGCTGCAGAATGCGATTCGAGAGAATCGTGTCTCGCATGCCTATTTATTTAATGGACCCCGAGGTACGGGGAAAACAACAGCTGCCAAAGTACTGGCGAAAGCAGTAAACTGCGAACGTGGTCCAGCGGAAGAGCCATGTAATGAATGTGATGCTTGCCGCGGGATTACTGCCGGTCATATTATGGACGTTGTTGAGATTGATGCGGCGTCAAACCGGGGTATTGATGAAATACGGGATATTCGAGATAAAGTTCGATACGCCCCGTCTGAAGTTCGTTATAAAGTGTATATTATTGATGAAGTTCATATGCTTACCTCTGAAGCCTTTAACGCCTTACTCAAGACATTAGAGGAACCTCCGGGTCATGTTATTTTTATATTAGCAACAACTGAGCCTCATAAACTTCCTGCGACAATTATCTCACGCTGCCAAAGATTTGATTTTCGTCAAGTGTCGCTTGAGGAACAAACGGAGCGCCTGCTTGAGATCTGTAAGGAAGAGGGTATTGAGGCAGAGGATGATGCCATCTCTTATATCGCCCGATTATCCGAAGGCGGTATGCGTGATGCTATAAGCCTGCTAGAGCAAGTTTCTGCTTTCGGCGGTTCCAGAATTACGCTCGATGGAGCTGTAGATGTAACAGGAGGAATGGCGGCGGATCAGTTCTATGCACTGGCCGAAGCCATTAGAGATCGTAATGTAGCTGCTATTATGCCGCTCGTAGAAGGTTTGACGCAGGCCGGTAAAAGCGCGGATAAATGTATGGAGAACCTGATCTTTTATTTCAGGGATCTGCTTGTGCTTAAGCTGGCACCTCAAGGTACGGTGACCGAGCGTGTTGTAGATGCAGAGCGTTTCCAGGAGATGGCCGAAGCCTTTAGTTCTGAACGGTTATTCCGGATGATAGACACGCTTAATGGTTACCAGTCCGATATGAAGCATGCTTCTCAGCCTCAAACTTTATTTGAGGTCGCACTGATGAAGATTTGCACGATTGGTAATGAGAGTAGTGCAACTGCTGGAGGGTCTGCTTCATCAGCCTCCCCGCCTGCTGCCTCAGCTGAGGTGAATCGTTTACGTCAGCAGGTCGAGGTGCTAGAACGGAAGCTGGAACAGCTTATCCAAAATGGTGCGGCTATCGCCGGAGCTGCCAGCGCTGCTGATGGTGGAGCAGCACGTCCCGCTGTTAATCAGTCCCGTCGAAGCGGCGGATTTGGTGGTGGTAACGGGGCGGCGATCAGTAGAGCCACGGTAAAACTCGATCCTTTCGTGGCATCTGCAGGAAGTCCAGGTACAGGACAGATTCGGATGAAGTGGAACGAAGTGCTTCAACGGGTCAAGGAAGCCAAGATTACCGTACATGCTTGGTTTGTTGATGGAGAACCAGTGTCAGCAACAGACGGTACGGTGCTTGTAGCCTTTAAGAATACAATGCACCGTGAGACGACCGAACGGCCCGCACATCGGGAGATTATTGAACGTGTTATCCAGGATGTAATGGGCAACCCGTTGAAGCTAGCTACGTGTATGCTGAAGGAATGGCAGAGCGCCAGCAGCCGTTCGGGAGAGCAGCAAGGTGAAACGCTGGAATTACAGCCGGATGCGATTGACACCGGGGAGGAACAGCGTCCACAATGGGTAGAGGAAGCAGTAAAGCTCTTTGGTGAGGATTTAGTTGTTATCAAGGAAGATTAGTTAGTTAACTATAACGATGAGGTGATAAGCATGAATAACATGAACCAAATGATGAAGCAAGTTAAGAAGATGCAAGAACAAATGATGAAAGCACAAGAAGAACTTGTTAACAAAACAGTTGAAGGTACGGCTGGCGGCGGCGTTGTAACGGTAGTTGCAAATGGTCATAAGAAAATTATTAGCATCACGATCAAACCTGAAGCGGTTGATCCGGATGATGTAGAAATGCTGCAAGACCTTGTTTTGACTGCAGTTAACGACGTTCTTACTAAAGTAGACGAAATTGCGAACCAAGACATGGGCAAATTTACAGGCGGTATGAAAATTCCAGGTTTGTTCTAAGGTTAGTTGCCGGAGAACCATTTTATATAAAGCTATAACGTATGCTGACTGACGCCGCCGTAAGGGCGGCGTCAGCCGTTTACGCTAGAGGATTGAAAGGAGCTGCGCGTTTTGTTTTACCCTGAACCGATAGCGAAGTTGATTGATGCCTTTACGCGCCTCCCGGGTATTGGACCAAAGACGGCCGCAAGGTTAGCTTTTCACGTGCTTCGCATGAAAGAAGATGATGTTATTGATTTCGCTAAAGCGCTTGTTAGTGTGAAGCGGAATTTAACGTATTGCTCGGTTTGCTGCAATATTACGGATACGGATCCTTGCCGGATCTGTCAGGATAAGACACGGGACAACTCAGTTATCTGCGTAGTGCAGGAGTCCAAAGATCTCGTTGCTCTGGAACGGATGAAGGAATTCCAAGGGCACTATCATGTCCTGCAAGGTGCAATTTCGCCTATTGAAGGTATTGGTCCTGATCAGATCAAAATTGCCGAGCTGCTTCGCCGCTTGAGTGATGAGCGAGTGCAAGAGTTGATTCTGGCGACAAATCCAAATATCGAGGGAGAAGCGACAGCAATGTATCTTTCAAGGCTCGTTAAGCCATTTGGCATACGAGTTACACGAATTGCTCATGGTCTGCCAGTTGGCGGCGATCTCGAATATGCCGATGAAGTCACCTTGTCCAAAGCACTGGAAGGTCGCAGAGAACTAAACTAAATACAAGTAACGTTAAAGAGCCGTCTTCCCCTTTAGGGAGGGCGGCTCTGTTTTGTTTTCTGGCGATTATCCGTTCTAAACCTGTCCATGTCTCTATACATATATAGAAATGCCTTGTCCTAACGGACAAGTGAGGAGGCGATGTGCGATGGGCAAAAGTCAGCATACAGGTGATCTTGCATTAATAAAAACTCAAGTAAAGCCAATTCCACAAGTAGATACAGTAGAATGGAGCGAGCATTTACGGGCTGAAATTGCTGAAGCACATAATGAGTGGGTAAATGCTAATCGTTTCTTTAATGTCGCTGTTGGACAAGATCAGATCGACTATGCCATTTATGCTTTAATTACAGCTGAGAAAAGATACGAAATGCTAATTCGAATCGCCAAGCGCACATGCAGCGTATGGCCAGCATGGAGAGGAGCATTGCAATGAACATGATATGGCTTGCTATACTTGTTTTATCTTCTGTCGCTTTGGTTGCTGTTCTTGTTAGACAGCGCTTGTCTTTGGCATGGGTTCGAGGTTTTGCGATTAATTTCGTACTTGCTGCTGTTGTCTTGTATGTATTAAATTTCTCGGGATTAATTCCGAACATATATATTCCCCTTAATCCGGTTACAATAGGTACTGTTGTCGTACTTGGTGTTCCAGGCATTGCTCTCATTGCCGGCGTACAATACTTGATTGTATGAAATCGAGAAGTTTTTTGAATCAAGGGTTGACCTTATTGTTTGATTCATGGTATATTACTTCTCGCGCCAAGTGCAAGGGAAAACAAGCTTCAAAAAAAGATTTAAAAAAGAACTTGCAATCAACTAGGCAACTGTGATATATTATAAAAGTCGCCGCTGAGAAAAACGGTCGACGAACTCAAGAGAAATTGTTCTTTGAAAACTGAACAACGAGCAAAACTGCCCCGTTAGAAATAACGGAAAAAGCGATAAAAACAAGTTTGAGCAAGTCAAACACCATTTCATGGAGAGTTTGATCCTGGCTCAGGACGAACGCTGGCGGCGTGCCTAATACATGCAAGTCGAGCGGATCTTTTCCTTCGGGGAAAGATTAGCGGC
>NZ_JAASRW010000016.1 GCF_011761355.1 Paenibacillus lupini
GGTGGAAGCACAGCAATGTGTGGAGCTGACGAATACTAATCGGTCGAGGGCTTATCCTAAAACGTTTATGATTCATTCATAAACATCGCTTAAGATGTTTCACTTTCGCATCCAGTTTTCAGGGCACAAGTTCCTGATCTTGCAGTCGTTCCCACGCGCTGTAAGTGACACTAGTGGGATAAGTGTGGCGGTGTAGCTCAGCTGGCTAGAGCGTACGGTTCATACCCGTGAGGTCGGGGGTTCGATCCCCTTCGCCGCTACCATACTTTTCGGAGGCTTAGCTCAGCTGGGAGAGCATCTGCCTTACAAGCAGAGGGTCGGGGGTTCGATCCCCTCAGCCTCCACCATATAAGTTTTATAATGCCGCGAGGTGGAGCAGTCCGGTAGCTCGTCGGGCTCATAACCCGAAGGTCACAGGTTCAAATCCTGTCTTCGCAACCAATTTTTTCGGACAAGATCCGGAAGTAGCATGGAGCTGTGGTGTAGAGGCCTAACATGCCTGCCTGTCACGCAGGAGACCGCGGGTTCGAATCCCGTCAGCTCCGCCATTTTTTTATGTGTAAATAAGGCTCGGTAGCTCAGTCGGTAGAGCAGAGGACTGAAAATCCTCGTGTCGGCGGTTCGATTCCGTCCCGAGCCACCATTTAGCTTGTGGAGGGCTAGTGAAGTGGCTAAACACGGCAGACTGTAAATCTGCTCCTTCGGGTTCGGTGGTTCGAATCCATCGCCCTCCACCATTTCTCTTTGTTGAGAGCCATTAGCTCAGTTGGTAGAGCACCTGACTTTTAATCAGGGTGTCGAAGGTTCGAGTCCTTCATGGCTCACCATTTATTTAAACGTCCAACCCACATACTTCGGTATGTGGGTTTTTTGATGCTTAATTAATAATAGAAAAAGCTTGAAGGATTGAGTGTCCCTTCAAGCTTTTTTGTTATCTGTTTTTCCGGAATTTAAGTTCTTCAATGATTTCTGCTACAGAAGAATTTAACCGTTCTTGTAATTCCTCGTTAAGCTCGAATTCACCGTTATCAACGCGTGCGATTTGAGAATCAGTGGCATATACTCCGCTGCCGAAATGCTTAGCATTTAATGCGGAAAGGACTGGCTTAAGGGCATAGTCAATTGAGAGCAAGTGAGCAATCGTACCGCCAATGAACAGAGGAGTGACGAATTTGCCGGATAGTCCTTTTTGAGGAAGCAGATCAAGGAATGTTTTGAGTACGCCGGTAAAGGATGCTTTATATACAGGGCTAGCAATAATCACTACATCTGCTGACTCAACTAAGGAAGAAGCTTCAACAATTGCAGGACTGTCGAATCGTGCATGGATGAGATCCTCTGCAGGAAGGGAAGCAACCGTAATATGGTTGAAAGAAATGCCTTCTTTAGACAAGTGTGATTCAACATATTGCGTAATACCTGTCAAACGTGAACCAGGATTAGGACTGCCATTCAAAATAACAACTTGCGGCATCTTATATTCACTCCTTAATTTTCGTTAATTCCGATAAGATAAGTATGAATTTATCCTATCATGAACATTTCCAGTCGTCAAACACATTATAATGCTGTAAGAAGAGATTTTAATCATTTTTTTCCTCTCGATAGGGAACAATGTTGAACAGTTAAAACAAATGATGTGACTGACGAAGGGGAACATTCGAATGACGTATTGGCTTGCTGTCGGGATGACTATTGTATTGACGGTTTTGTTTGTACCCATCATGCAGAGAATTGCTATCAGGTACGGGATTGTTGACCGGCCAAACTGGCGTAAAATTCATAATCGCCCGATTCCGCTTATGGGCGGGGCTGCGCTATATATTGCTTGTGTTGTGACGATTCTTACTTTTCAGGGGATAACTCCGCTTAGTCTATGCATTATAGTGGGTGGGGCGTTGCTTGTTACAATTGGATTGATGGATGATGCATCGAAGGCGAAAGGAAAAGACTTTCCGGTGTGGCCCCGTGTCATTATCTATATGGGAGTTTCATCTATTCCGCTGTTTTTTGGTATTCATATGGATGGCGTTATGAATCCTGCTAATGGATTGTTCGTCAGCTTCCCTGCCTGGGTAGATTGGATTGGAACAATCATCTGGATTTTCGCCCTTATTAATATGATCAACTTCATTGATGGTGTAGATGGCCTTGCTTCAGGAGTCTGTACATTGTCTTCAATTACTTTGTTTATTACTGCCCTTATTAAAGGGCAAGGGGATATAGGAGTAATCGCCATTATTATTGGTGGTTCTTGTATCGGTTTTCTGCTATATAATTTCCACCCTGCGAGAATTTTTATGGGTGATGCTGGAGCAACCTTTCTAGGCTATACCCTTGCGGTTATCGCTATAGATGGTGCGTTCAAGAAGGCTACGTTTATCACGATATTAGTGCCTCTACTGGCATTAGGATTACCTATCTTGGATACGATAATCGTTATGCTTCGCAGGCTGGCTACTGGTAAGGGACTCCATCAGGCAGATAAGCTCCATACTCACCATGCTCTTATGCGTTGGGGGCTGACACAGGTTCAAACGGTTTCCTTTATGTATCTCATTGCAGCGCTGTTCTCCTTGCTGTCTATCCTGCTGCTTGTCATGAAAGGCTGAACTAAGCAGTGGTTTTGTGATACAATGACGAAAAAAAGCGTCATTCTTGGAGCTGGAGATTGGAGACATGTGAAATGAGCACGACAGATTGGCTAACCCCGCTGCAGCACATTTTGAACTGTCCGGTACGGTTCACTACGTTCTCGTTATCTGATTGGACAAGCTGGAGCGGAGATGACAAGCACGATAAGATTGTGGAAGGCAGTCGTGTAGAGCAAAACGGAAAGACATGGATCGTTGTTAAGGTTATGGGCAACGATGTGGAAGCCTTAGAGATCGAAGGGGAACTCAAGCGGGCTGAAGCGGAGTTATTGACTTGGACACTGCAATGGAATCAAGCTCAACAGCAGCAAGCGGTGAAACCAGGTAACTTATCAGAAAGCGAATCGTTTGCCCTCAAGCTAAGCGAGTGGATTCAACAGCAGGTTGATTCGGAGGAGCCTTCTTATTCGATTCCCGATCATTTGACTGCAGGCGGCAAGTTATTTGCGGAAATGATCCCTTTCTTATTAGTAACAGAATACACGAATGGTAAACAGGCTTCTTATTCGGAACTAGAAAAGCTGCTCCGCTCATTTCTTGCGGAGGATATTTTGCTTATTCCACTTAAAAATCAGGAATGGCTCATATGGGGACCTGTCTCTTTATTGAAGGAAGCCGATAGTGAGTTTATGGATGACGAAGATGAGGAGACGGTGGAAGACAGTTTGTCTTCTATATGTCATGGTTTATACGAGATGCTGGCAAGCGAATGGATCGGTGAATGTCATCTGGCTGTCGCTCATCCTGTAAGTCCGGCTAAAGGAATCGTGGAAACGACCGTACTGCTGCGTGAGACGATTAATCTTGGCCGTAAGTTCCATGTAGGAACAAGTATTCATTTGCCTTGGAATCTGCAGTTGGAGCGGCTCTTGAATGCGATTCCAGAAGTTCAACGTTCTCGTTACTTGGAGCATGCTTTAAAACGGACCGAGTTGTTCGTTGAATCGGAAATGCTGGCAACACTTGAAACTTTCTTCTCGCTTGATTGTAATGTAAGTGAAACGGCAAAAAAGCTTTATATCCATCGGAATACATTATTATATCGCTTAGATAAATTAAAACAGGAAACTGGACTTGATGTTCGACAGTTCCGTGATGCCGTATTAGTCAAAATTATTTTACTATTGTACAAAGTTACGAAAAGGAATTAGTTTTTTTGTATAGTTTGTGCATAGTCACAAACGGGCCTGTGCGATAAGATATACCCATAAGAAATTTTCTTTTAGGGGGACATTCAAATGGCAGGCGTACGTTTAGAAGGCATTTACAAAAAATACCCGGGTTCCGACAAAGCATCGGTAACTGATGTTAACCTTGACATTAAGGACAAAGAGTTTTTGGTACTGGTAGGACCTTCCGGCTGTGGTAAATCGACAACTCTTCGTATGATCGCAGGTCTTGAAGAAATCTCCGAGGGCAAGCTGTACATCGGCGACCGCGTCGTAAACGACGTAGCACCGAAAGACCGCGACATCGCGATGGTATTCCAATCCTACGCGTTGTACCCACACATGAACGTTTATCAAAACATGGCTTTCGGCCTTAAACTTCGTAAATTCAAAAAAGCAGACATCGACAAACGTGTTCGTGAAGCTGCTAAAATTCTTGATATCGAGCATTTGCTGGATCGTAAACCAAAAGCACTCTCCGGCGGTCAACGTCAACGTGTAGCTTTGGGACGCGCTATCGTTCGTGAACCACAAGTATTCTTGATGGACGAACCACTTTCCAACTTGGACGCTAAACTTCGTGGTCAAATGCGTGCTGAAATCAGCAAACTGACAAAACGTCTTGAAACAACTACTATCTACGTAACGCATGACCAAATCGAAGCAATGACGATGGGCGATCGTATCGTAGTTATGAAAGACGGCTTCATTCAACAAACAGCTTCTCCTGAAGAGCTGTACAACCACCCAGTAAACATCTTCGTAGCGGGCTTCATTGGCGCTCCTTCGATGAACTTCATTACTGGTACGCTTGTTGATCAAGGCGGCGTTGTGAAATTCAAAACTACTGGCGTAGACGTTGTTGTACCTGAAGGTAAAGCAGCAGATCTTCGTGGCAGAGGTTACATTGGTAAAGAAGTAATTCTGGGTATTCGTCCAGAAGATCTTCACGAAGAGCCTGTGTTCCTGGAAGCTTCCCCGAACACAATCGTTAACGCTAACGTTGAAGTAGCTGAGAACCTTGGTCATGAAATGTACCTGTACCTGAATGGTATCGGTTCTGACACAGTAATCGCTCGTGTTGACGGTCGTTCGACACTTCGTGACGGTTCCAGCGTTAAGCTTGCTCTGGACATGAACAAAGTTCATATGTTCGACAAAGAGTCCGAGCTGAACATCTTCGAAAACTAATCCTTAACATTTACAACAAGGCTGTCTCCCGATTGGGGGGCAGTCTTTTTTACGTTTTTATAAATAAAAAAACCGAAATGGCACCAGCGCCGTCTAATACGTAATTAAGCTTAAGATGAGGGTTTGGGGAAGGAGGGGCAAATGGATAGAGATGAATATGCAGCGGCTGCTATAAAAGGTGACGATGAGGCGCTTATTGCCAGAATTCAGATGGATCAGAGCCGCTTATATGGCATTGCCTACTCCTATATGCGGAATGAAGCGGATGCACTCGAGGCTATACAGGAGACTACTTTTAGGGTTTGGAATAAACGCCGTACTTTGCGTGATCCCAAGGTCTTTACGACCTGGATGACACGGATTCTTATCCGGGTCTGTCTGGATGAGCAAAAGAAGCGGCGACGTGAGCAGCCTCTAAATAACGAGCTTATCGAGAGAGATACGTTAGCTGCCACGGAAAATGGCGTGGATAGAATGGATTTGGCTGTTCAACTGCAGAAGTTAACTGCGAAATACAGGATGGTCATTGTGCTGAAATATTATCGGGACATGACGATTACGGAGATTGCTGAGCTCCTGGAGAAGCCGGACGGGACGATAAAAACGTGGCTGCATCAAGCTTTGAAGCAATTAAGAAGTAATGAGTCTTACGGAAAGGAGGGGATGACGGTTGAGTGGGAATAGGTTGGAGTTCGAGCAAGCACTGGATGAGATGTTTGCAGAGGATAAGGCACAGGTGAACCTGTTATTAGAAAGTGCATCGGAGAATTCCTTTTCGTCAGCCATTCGGACAGGAGTAGAAAGGGCGCGTCAGCAAGGAAGGAGGAGGAGAAGAAGCAGACTGACCTTCAAAATGGCAGCTTCGGCGGCTATCGTACTTGTTCTTCTTACAGCATGTATTCGGGTATCCCCTGCCTTTGCGAATCTGGTGCGTGAGATTCCGGGGTTGAATGGAGTCGTTGAGTTGATAAAAGGCGATAACACACTGACTAGTGCAATGAATCATGAATTTATTCAGCCTGTGAACAAGTCAGATAGTAAGAATGGTTATACTCTCACAGTTGATGGCATAATGGCGGATCAGCAGAGGATTGTGATTTTTTATACGGCAGATGGTCCGAATGTGAGCGAAGATGCTCTTACCTCAGACTACAAGATTACCGACGGTAATGGTGAGCAATTGGAAGCTATGATCGGCAGTAACTATTATAGTATTGGGCAGACAGAGTCGGAGAAGGAAGAAGCGACAAGTGTCCACGATATGATTGATATTATGTTGGGTGATGGTGTCGAAGTGCCGGACATAATAAAGTTCAACTTGAAGCTCGGCGGCGAATGGCATAATGTCGATATTCCAATTGATCATAGCCGGTTTGAAGAGTTAAGGGAAGAGATCACGTTGAACAAAGAAATAGAGGTTGGGGGACAGCATTTCATCATAGAGAAAGCTCTCGTTACACCGCTGCAGGCATCAGTCACGATCCGACGGGAACCGGATGCAAGGATTCGCGCAAATTCTTTTTTGAAGCTGGCATTGATGGATGAGAAGGGACGGCGTTGGGAGACAAAAGGTGGTTTTGGCATGCTGGATGACGGGACAACGACACTGACGTTCCAAAGCAATTACTTCGAGAAGCCGGAGCATCTTCGCTTGGTAGCCGATGGACTGCTACTATCTCCGAAAGACCAGGAATTTGTTATTAATACCGAAACGGGAGAAACGCTGGAAACACCGGATGACCGTATCCAATTGACAAAAGTCCGGAAAAATCCTTCGGGTTTTGAGTTATCTATTAAAGCACAGCAACTGAATGAGCTGGAACGGGGGTATGGCTACTGGTTGTTTAATCATAAGGCGGTATTCCATGACGCATCGGGGAAGGAGTATACATTACTAGATCATGATGGCACACAAAGTACTTCAGGAAGCGATGCAGATGGATCGGCCTTCATGTACGAAGCATACTACACAATCCCTAATAAACCTTATAAGCAGCCATTAACTTTTGAGCTGTATCAATACCCGGGATATGTCGAAGAACCTGTGAATGTGGTTATAAAATGACGAAAAGCGCTGAGCGACGGAGAAACGTTGCTTTCGGCGCTTTTTTCCTTTACGATGAAGTCATTGGAAATAGATTTACTTACTTCATATAACCTATTGGGAACGCAAGTGAGGAGGCCGTTCGATGGCTAAGAAAGTAAAAGTAGCGGAACTAGTGCAACATTTCTCAATGGAGATTGTCTCCGGCGAAGACGGCTTGAAGCGTTCTATTCTGGTTGATGATCTTTATCGTCCGGGCCTAGAGATGGCAGGATATTTTGACTATCACCCACATGAGCGGGTACAACTGCTTGGTAAGACAGAACTTACATTTATCGATACGCTGACGAGTGAGGAACGCAGAAGCCGTTTTGAGCAGCTATGTCATGAGAACACACCTTGTATTATTTTGACAAGGGGACTTGAGGCACCAGCCGAGCTGGTGGAACACTCGAACAAAGCACAAATTGCAGTGCTGCGCAGTAATGTGGCAACGACTATTTTGCAAAGCCGGATTACAGACTTCCTGGAGAAGAAGCTTGCTCCAACTGCTACGATTCATGGCGTCCTTGTAGACGTATATGGTGTTGGCATGCTTATTACAGGCGGAAGTGGTATTGGTAAAAGTGAAACCGCTCTTGAGCTTGTGAAACGCGGCCATCGTCTGGTAGCCGATGATGCGGTTGAAATTCGTCAGACGTCGGATGGACAGTTGTTCGGCAGTGCGCCGGAGCTTATTCGCCATTTGCTTGAAATTCGAGGCTTAGGGATCATCAACGTGATGACTTTGTTTGGTGCTGGTGCTGTACGTACGAGCAAGCGTATTACCCTGGTTATTAAGCTTGAGAACTGGCAGCAGGATAAACAATATGACCGTCTTGGCCTTGACGAGGAGAAGACTCGGATTATTGATACGGATATACCGCTTGTTACAGTGCCGGTTCGTCCTGGCCGAAACTTAGCAGTTATTATCGAGGTTGCAGCGATGAACTTCCGTCTAAAACGTATGGGCTACAATGCGGCTCTGCAGTTTACGAATAAGCTGACCGAAACGATTGCGGAAGATACCGATGATTTCGATTGATAGCTGAAAGAGTTGCAGGAATAGACCTATTATAGAAGGAGCATTGAACAATGAATCTGTTGATTGATCCAACGGCGTTTTCCCTTGGGGACATTCATGTGCGTTGGTACGGCATCATTCTTGGTACGGCTGCATTGGTCGGTTTGCTGCTGGCTGTACAGGAAGGGAAAAGATTCGGCATTAAGCCGGAGTTTTTCATGGATCTCTTGCTGCTTGGCGTGCCATCGGCCGTTATTTGCGCGAGAATTTATTATGTAGCATTCACATGGGACGAGTATAAGAACAATTGGGTAGATGTCTTTAAAATTTGGAATGGCGGGATTGCCATCTATGGGGCCTTGATCGGGGCTTTTGCATGTGGCTTTTTCTATTTCCGCTATAAGGGTTACTCTTTCTGGCGAATGGTAGACATTTGCGCACCTGGGCTTCTAGCGGGTCAAATGATTGGCCGTTGGGGCAACTTCATGAACCAGGAAGCATACGGCGGTCCGGTGGATGAGAGCTTCCTGCGGAATACGCTGCATCTGCCTGACTTCATTGTGAATCAAATGTATGTTGCAAGTGAAGGCGTTTACCATCACCCTGCGTTTCTCTATGAGTCGCTCTGGAGCTTGGTCGGTATTATCCTCTTGATGGTTATTCGTCGTCAAAAGTTCCTTCGCGCTGGTGAGCTTGTTGCGTACTACTTTATCTGGTACTCAATCGGCCGCTTCTTCATTGAAGGAATGCGTACGGACAGCTTGGCTTTCCAAGGTCCAGGGGCACTGGGTTCCCTGATGGATGCACTATGGACACCGATGACTTGGTTTGGCTTTGAACAAGGCTTCCTTGATCCGGCCTATGGCGATGTACGTGTCTCGCAGCTTCTCGCGGTTATCCTGATCATCGCGGCAATCATCTTCATCGTTGTGCGCCGTTCAACAGGGGCAGCATCTATCCGCTATCAGGATCCGATTGTGTCCACGAAGGAGACAGCGGTGCCTGTAACGGATGTAAAGACGGACAACCTGTAAGCTTTTATAAGCAGTAGGAGTGAAGATAAGCATGACGGGCAATATACGAACAATGCTGTTCGATCTGGATGGCACGATTATGGACACCAATGAGCTTATTATTCGCTCGTTTCTGGAATCACTGAAGGGCCATGTCCCTGAGGGATTCGGCAGAGAACATATTATCCCGAGTATGGGACTTACACTTCAAGCGCAGTTTAGACATTTTACAGGGCTTGAGGATGTTGACCACCTGATTAAAGCTTATCGTACGGTGAATACAAGACTTCATGACGAGCTGCTCCGGCCATTCCCTTATACGAATGAGGTCATGAAGAATTTGCATGAACAAGGCATTCAGATTGGCGTTGTTACGACGAAGATTCGGATGTCGACAGAACGCGGAATGAAATTTTGCGGGCTGTATGATTATGTCGATGCGTTTGTTACGGTTGATGATGTTACGAATCCGAAGCCGCATCCTGAGCCAGTACTTATGGCGTTAGAGCAGCTTGGGGCTGACCCGGCAACTACGATTATGATTGGTGATAGTACCGTTGATATCATCTCCGCGAAGGAAGCGGGAGTAATCCCCGTGGGTGTTGCCTGGTCGCTGAAAGGCCAGGAGCTGCTGAAGGAGAGCGGAGCGCAGTATATCATTGAAGATATGCGCGAGTTGTATGCATTCGCAGGAATGGAGCGATAGCCGTTGCGAAACGTTGAGCGTTATCCGGTGGAAGGACCAAATGCACTGTGGCAGGTATATCATACGGTAAGCCGTCTCAAGGCGGTACGGAATTTTATCGCGATTCAAGCTGCTCGTTATTGTCCGGAGCTTACGGTTAAGAATTGGATCTACCGCCGGATCCTTGGGATGAAGGTCGGCAAGCAGACCGCGTTTGCGCTGATGGTTATGGTTGATGTGTTTTTCCCAGAGAAGATTGAAATAGGGGATAATACGATTATTGGCTATAACACGACCATTCTGACGCATGAGTACTTAATCAAGGAATATCGGCTGGGCAATGTGAAGATAGGCTCTCATGTTATGATTGGGGCTAACACGACCATCCTTCCTGGTGTAACAATTGGAGATCATGCGGTAATCGCTGCTGGTTCGATCGTCCATAAGGATGTACCAGCCTATACGTTTGTTGGAGGCAATCCCATTCGGGAGATTAGGCGGACGGATACCGAGTTGAACTGATCCAGGATCTTTATAACAAGGGGAAAAGCCTCACTATTCGCGAACACTCGAAAGAGCGCGAATAGCGGGGCTTTCTTGCTGGATAGCACACTATTGGAAGAGATGCCCAGCTATCTTGACGGAAGCGAATGTTCATGCTAATATTACGTCTAATACTTTATTTTGTTAGTATGGTAACATGGTAGCACTTTAATATACTAAAGTAACCGAAGGTGAATAATGATGTCTAAACCAAAAGTATTCGAGAAGCCAATTGGCGTTAAAGATTATCTTCCAAACGCAGTAGCAAAGCTGCGTCATATTGAACGTGATGTACTGGCCTGTATGAAGGGCTGGGGCTACGAACAGATTATTACTCCAACGATGGAATACTACGATACAGTAGGGGTCGCGAGCTCGACTTCGGATCAGAAGCTGTTCAAGCTGCTCAATAACCGTGGTACGACGCTTGTATTGCGCTCGGACATGACAGCACCGATTGCTCGTGTGGTGTCTTCCCTCCTTAAGGAATCGCAATTCCCGCTGCGCTTGTCTTATCATGGCAACGTATTCCGCTCTATTGAAGAAGAGTCGGGCCGCGAGGCTGAGTTTTTCCAAACAGGTGTAGAGCTTGTTGGTGATGCTTCCGCTGAAGCGGATGCAGAGGTTGTTGCACTGGCCATTGCTTCCCTTAAGGCAGCTGGTGTTAACCGTTTCAAAATTGCGATTGGTCATGTCGGCTTCCTGAACGGTTTGTTTGAGGAGACGCTGGCTGGACGTGAGGAAGCGCAGGAGCAGTTGAAGTCCTGCCTGCTTAACCGTGACTATGTCGGCTATCGTGAGAGCCTGCGTGAGCTTGAGCTAGAGGAGCCGGTACAGCGTGAGCTGGAAGGTATTCTCCGTCTACGCGGCGGGCAGGAAATCTGCGAACAGGCACTTGAGCTGAGCGCAGATGCGACGGCGCAGAAGTCCATTCGCCATTTGTGTGAGATCTGGGATGTGCTGAAGGCATATGGCGTATGCGAGCATGTACTGATCGATCTGACGATGATTGGTGACTTCTCTTATTACACAGGCATGACGTTTGAGGGTTATGCGGCGGATCTAGGATTCCCAGTGGCAAGCGGTGGACGTTATGACAATCTGCTCAGCCAATTTGGACGTCCAGCACCGGCTACAGGCTTTGCCCTAAAGACAACACGCATTCTGGAGCTTGTTGGTGCAGAAGAAGACACAGCGGGTAATGAGCGTGTCCTAATTGGCTATGATGGTCAAGGCCGTGCAGAAGCGCTCGGAGCGGCTCAGCAGCTTCGTGAGCAGGGAAAAGCTGTTGTTACAGAACGTATGGCAGCAGAGGATTGGAAAGGGCTTGTTGTAGAAGGCTCGTTTACTTATAAAGGTGTAGCGTATACGAAAGGAATGCCGTTCATCAGAGGTGTAGAAAAGGCGACAGGAGGCAGCGGACAATGAGCGAAGCGAGAAAAGATATTTTGAAGGTTGCGATGCCAAAGGGCCGCATCTATAAGCAGGCTTCGAAGCTGTTCCGTGAAGCGGGTCTGCCGATTCCAAGCGACTTCGATGATACACGTAAGCTCATTATCGAGCTGCCGGAGGTTGGCATGGAGTTCATCATGGCGAAGCCGGTTGACGTTCCAACTTATGTGGAATACGGTGTTGCCGATATCGGAATCGTGGGCAAAGACGTCCTGATGGAAGAGAACAAAGACGTCTATGAGCTTCTTGATCTGGGCATCGCAAAATGCCGGATGTCGGTTATTGGTCTTGCGGATTGGAAGCCGGCTATTAATCCACGGGTAGCGACGAAATATCCGAATGTGGCTTCGCAATATTTCCGTGAGCTGGGGCAGCAGGTTGAAGTTATCAAGCTGAATGGTTCAATCGAGCTTGCACCACTTATTGGTCTTGCTGACCGCATCGTAGATATGGTAGAGACGGGTCAAACACTACGTGAGAATGGTCTTGTGGAGATGCAGTCCATCTTCCCAATTACAAGCCGTCTGATTGCGAACCGTGTCAGCTACCGGATGAAGAATGAAGTGATTCAAGGCTTGTGTGACCGTCTGCAGAATACGATTACAGCCAAAGTATAGCACGATAGATAGAGCGATATAGGTGAGGAAGGGGCGAAAGCTTATGCGGATTATGCAGGCGGAGCAGTTTGGACTGCAGCGTGAGGTGGAGTACGGAACACCGGAGCAAAATGAAACGGTGCGTCAGATCGTAGAAGCGATCAAGGCGGAAGGAGACGCGGCACTGCTGCGGTATACGGAGCAGCTGGACCGCGTCCAGCTTGATGCGTCATCGCTTCGTGTGACGCAAGAGGAGATTCTGGCGGCGTACGATAAGGTCGACGCCGATTTCCTCACGGCAATCCGCGAGGCAGCCGTGAATATTCGGGTATTCCACGAGAAGCAGAAGCGTAATTCGTGGATGGATTTGCAGCCGGACGGTACGATGCTCGGGCAAATTCTCCGGCCCCTGAAGCGGGTCGGCGTGTATGTGCCCGGAGGCAAGGCGGCGTACCCGTCGTCCGTGCTTATGAACGTCATTCCGGCCCAGGTAGCCGGCGTGCCGGAGATCGTGATGGTAACACCGCCAGCAACAGGCGGCAAGGCTGGCATTGACCCGTATATTCTTGTAGCCGCTGCAGAAGCAGGCGTTAAAGAGATGTACCGGGTTGGCGGCGCTCAGGCGATTGCAGCGCTCGCTTATGGTACAGCATCGATTGCACCGGTTGATAAAATTTGTGGACCGGGCAATATTTATGTAGCGCTGGCGAAGCGCTCCGTATTTGGTGCAGTCGACATCGACAGCATTGCTGGACCTAGCGAAATCATCGTACTGGCGGATGAAGGGGCGAATGCCTCTTATATCGCAGCTGACCTGCTGTCGCAGGCAGAGCATGATGAGATGGCTTCGGCAATTCTTGTGACACCTTCCGAGAAGCTTGGTCAAGCGGTCGCTGCCGAAGTAGAGCGCCAGCTAGCAACTCTGCCGCGTGAAGCGATTGCACGCGCGTCAATCGACAGCTACGGCGCGGTACTGCTAGTCGATTCCATCGAAGCAGGTATCGACGTTGTGAACAAACTGGCACCAGAGCATCTGGAGGTGCTGACGGCTGATCCGATGAGCCTGCTTGGTCTCATCGAGAATGCCGGTGCGATTTTCCTCGGACCATACAGCTCGGAGCCGGTTGGTGATTATTTTGCCGGACCTAACCATATTATCCCGACGAACGGAACAGCACGCTTCTCCTCACCGGTGAACGTGGATGATTTCCTGAAGAAGTCGAGTCTTATCTACTACAGCAAGGAAGCTTTGCTGAAGAACGGCAGCAGCATTATGACGCTGGCCCGTCATGAGGGGCTTGAGGCGCATGCCCGTGCGATTGAGATTCGGTTAGAGCAAGAAGGAAAGTAACAGACCATTCATATAGAAAGAAGGAATTATAGTGGCGGATACACAACGGAAAGCAGAACTTGTACGTAAAACAAATGAAACAGATATTAAGCTTAGCTTTGCAGTAGACGGTACGGGTGAAGTGAAGCTCGAGACGGATGTTCCTTTCCTGAACCATATGCTGGACCTGTTCGCCAAGCATGGCCAATTCGACTTGAATGTTGAAGCACGCGGCGATATCGACATCGATGATCACCACACGGTAGAAGATATCGGCATCTGCCTTGGTCAAACTCTTCGTGAAGCGCTTGGAGACAAACGCGGCATCAAGCGTTACGCGAGCGTATTTGTACCGATGGATGAGGCACTTGCTCAAGTCATTATCGACGTCAGCAACCGTCCTCACTTTGAATACCGCGCGGAGTACCCATCTCCACAAGTCGGCAGCTTCTCGACGGAGCTGGTTCATGAATTCCTGTGGAAGTTTGCTCTTGAAGCACGTGTTACGCTGCACGTCATCGTTCACTACGGCAAGAACACGCATCATATGATCGAAGCGGTGTTCAAAGCCTTGGGACGTGCGGTCGACGAAGCTACTAGCATCGATCCTCGTGTACAAGGAGTGCCTTCAACGAAAGGAGTGCTGTAGTATGATCGCGATCATCGATTACGGCATGGGCAATCTGCACAGCGTCAGCAAGGCGGTTGAGCGTCTTGGCTACGAGGCAGTCGTAACAGCTGATCCAGCGGTTATTGCTGCAGCGGACGGTGCAATTTTGCCGGGCGTTGGCGCGTTTGGCGATGCAATGGACAATTTGCGTGAGACGAAGCTTGATGAGGCAACAAAAGCTTATGCAGCTTCCGGCAAGCCGCTTATCGGTATTTGCCTCGGTATGCAGCTGCTGTTTACTCAAAGCGAAGAGCATGGCGTAAATGAGGGTCTTAATTTGCTCCCGGGCAAAGTAATTCGGTTCCAAGGTGACTACAAAGTGCCGCATATGGGCTGGAACAAGTTGAACTTCCTGCAAGACAGCCCGCTGTTCAAAGGCCTCGAGGAAGGGCATGTGTACTTCGTACACTCCTATCATGCGAAGCCGGAGGTTGCTTCTGACCTGCTAGCGACAACGGATTATCATCAGCAGGTAACGGCTATTGTGGGACGTGGCAATGTGTATGGGATGCAGTTCCACCCGGAGAAGAGCAGTGAGCTTGGCATCAAGCTGCTGGGTAACTTCCTTGCTTTAACGGGAAGCCCGGTTGTACAGCGTTAACAGGCGATTACTCGCTACGATATAGATTAGATTCCAGCGATTAACGAGAGGGGAGCGTGCACATATGCTGGCGAAACGTATTATTCCATGTCTGGACGTGAAGGACGGACGGGTTGTAAAAGGAGTCAACTTCGTGAACCTGCGTGATGCAGGGGATCCGGTTGAGCTTGCGTCCACCTACGATCAGGAGGGCGCCGATGAGCTCGTCTTTCTCGATATTTCGGCATCGGTAGAAGGACGCGCAACAATGATTGAAGTTGTTAAAAGAACGGCTGGAGAGATTACGATTCCGTTCACAGTTGGCGGCGGTATCTCCCATGTTGACGATATGAAGCGGCTGCTTCGTGCTGGCGCGGACAAAATCGCAATCAACACAGCTGCGGTTCTTAATCCATCTCTTGTAAGCGACGGTGCTCGCAAATTCGGCTCGCAATGTATTGTTGTAGCCATTGATGCGAAGTACAACGAGGCTTGGGGCGAGTGGGAAGTGTTCACCCACGGCGGACGCAAGGAGACTGGTATTAAGGTTCTCGAATGGGCGAAGGAGATTGAACGTTTAGGAGCAGGAGAGATTTTGCTCACTAGCATGGATGCAGACGGTACAAAAGACGGTTTTGACCTGAAGCTGACTCGTGCAGTATCGGACTCGGTTAGCATTCCAGTGATCGCTTCCGGCGGAGCGGGACGGATTGAGCATTTCTCTGACGTATTCGAGAAAGGTCATGCCGATGCAGGCCTTGCGGCGACCATTTTCCACTACAAAGAAATGACGATCCGCGAAGTGAAGGATGATCTGAGGCAGAAAGGCGTGGAAGTACGATGACGGAACTGGCAGAACGCATCAAATGGAGCGAGGACGGTCTTGTTCCGGCAATTGTGCAGGATGCGCAGAGCAAAGAAGTTCTTATGCTTGCTTACATGAACAAAGAGTCGCTAAAGTTGTCGGTGGAATCAGGTGTTACCTGGTTCTGGAGCCGTTCCCGCAATGAGTTGTGGAACAAAGGGGCAACAAGCGGCCATACGCAGCGTATTCGCTCGATGTCGTATGATTGCGACGCCGACACGCTGCTCGTACGTGTAGATCAGAAAGGCCCGGCTTGCCATACGGGTGCGTACTCCTGCTTCTTCAACGAGATTGAAGTAGCCGACAATAGCACAGCGGAAGCAGAGGCTGAGGCATCCGCAGATAATCGCTTTGCGATTCTTGGCGAGCTGGAGAGCGTTATCGCTGCGCGTTATGCAGAACGCCCCGAAGGCGCTTATACGACTTATCTGTTCGAGAAAGGTCTTGATAAGATCCTGAAAAAGGTCGGCGAAGAAGCTACGGAAGCGATTATTGCTGCGAAAAACAGCGACAACGACGAGCTTCGCTCGGAAGCAAGCGACCTGCTGTTCCATCTGCTTGTCCTGCTGCGTGAACGCGGTTTGCCGCTTGATGATGTGATGAATGAGCTGCAAAGCCGTCACGGCAAGCCTGCCACTAATAATGCGATGAGAAGAGAGCAGGCAGGCAAATAACCTATTTTTTCAAAAGAAAGGCCGGTATGCACATGTTTATCGATTATCATACCCATCATGCCCGCTGTGGGCATGCTGTCGGCTCGCTGGAGGAATACGTGCAGAAGGGGATAGAAATCGGTCTTCAGCAGATCGGTCTTTCTGACCATATGCCGCTTCTTCATGTGGATCCTGCTACGTATTATCCGGAGATGGCGATGCCGATGGAGGAGCTTTCCGGATATGTGGAAGAGTGTCTGGCTCTGAAGGAGAAATATAAAGGCCAGATCGACATTCGTGTCGGCCTCGAAGGGGACTATATCGAAGGTCAAGAAGAGAAGATCGAAGCCATTATTAACGCATATCCATTCGACTATGTGATTGGGTCGGTTCATTTTCTGGGTGAATGGGATATTACGGACTTCCGGCAGACACATGGCTGGGAAGGTAAAGACCCTATGAAGGTATATGAGCAGTATTACGACGCGGTGGCGAAAGCAGCAGCAACGGGATTCTACGACTACATCGGGCATATCGATGTCATTAAGCGTTTTGGCTTCAAGCCAGAAGGTGATGTGACTCATCTGGAGAGGGCTGCTCTAGATGCTGTTAAGCGTCATGGGATGGCGATCGAGCTTAATGCATCTGGTCTTCGGACCCCCGCTGAGGAGATGTTTCCAAGCCGCAGAATGCTCGAATATGCCAAACAATTGAACATTCCAATCACTATTGGCTCGGATGCGCATCAGCCGCAGCGACTGGGGCAATATTTAGATCAAGCGCGTGCGGTGTTGAAAGATGTCGGTTTTTCTCAGCTGGCGACGTTTGAACGGCGAAAATTGGTATTTGTCGATTTTTGAATTATAGTAAATTAGATGTATAATGATATGGAACAAGCTTGACGCTGTACGAAAGTGTTGAGCAAACGACGAAGACTTTGCCCATGCAAAGAAGCACTTCATGTCAAATTATTGGTTTAAAACGCTCAGGAGGGTATCATGTTTAGCGACAAGTTGCGTATTTTTTCGGGTTCGTCCAATCCGATATTGGCTCAAAAGATCGCCAGTGATTTGGGATTGACACTCGGCGCCATCAAAATGTCCCGTTTCAAGAGCGGGGAAATCTACGTTCACTATGAAGAAACGATTCGGAACTGTGACGTATTCCTCGTTCAATCGTTCTCGCATCCGATCAATGAGCATTTTGTCGAATTGCTCGTAATGATCGATGCAGCGAAGCGGGCATCCGCGAAGACGATTAACATCATCATGCCGTATTACGGCTATGCGCGCCAAGAGCGCAAAGCAGCTCCGCGGGAGCCTATCTCTGCTAAAATGGTTGCAGACGTACTGACTACGGTTGGCGCAAACCGTGTTATCACTATTGACCTTCACGCGCCGGCAATTCAAGGCTTCTTCAATATTCCGGTAGACCACATGACAGCGCTGGATCTGATCAGTGACTATCTGAAATCGAAGAACATTAAAAACCCGGTAGTCGTATCTCCGGACGCTGGACGTGCTTCCACCGCAGAGAAACTTGCGAACAACCTGGACACATCGTTTGCTATTATGATCAAGAAGCGTCCTGCACACAATGAATCTTCGATTACTCACGTTATCGGCGATGTTGAGGGACAAACTGCGATTATTATCGAGGACTTGATCGATACGGGCTCTACTATTGTCAACGTTGTTGAAAGCTTGAAAGAGCGTGGAGCAGAAGACGTCTATGTATGCGCAACTCACCCGCTGTTCTCGGGAAATGCCATTGAGCGTTTGAATCATCCTCATATCAAAGAAATAATCGTAACGGATTCGATCTCTCTGCCAGAGGATCATCCGGAGAAGTTCACCGTATTGTCGGTAGCTCCGCTGCTTGCGGAAGCGACTCGCATTATCATTGAAGGCGGTTCGATCAGCACGCTCTTCAAGACAAACGGCGGCGTTTAATTAAATAAGGCAATGACAGAAAATCGCGGGCGTTTTACCTAACGTTCGCGATTTTCCCACATATTCTTTCGTGTTAGGATAGGCATTGCTATGGTATAATCGTAGAAAATCAAGTTCCGGGAGGTGCCTTGCCAGGTGAAAGAAAAGAAACGTGAAGCCATAGAACAGACAGCCAAGATCATACCGATTCAATGGGACGCCACGTTCTTTTTCGAACGGGCGGTTCGCTCGTTGGATCGTTACCACTATGACAAGGCACTCAAATATTTCCGGCGTGCCGTGGAGTATGAACCGGAAAATCCGGTAAATCATTGCAACATGGCAGGCATCATGTCGGAGATGGGCAATTATGAAGAATCCAATCGGATTTTGAAATGGATTGTCGATGAGCTGGATCCGACGATGACGGAATGTCATTTCTACATGGCCAATAACTATGCCAATATGGAGATGTATGAAGCAGCCGAGGGCTCGCTTGTTAAATATCTTGAAGAAGACGCGGATGGACAATATCTCGACGAAGCCGATGAGATGATGGAGCTTCTCCAGTATGAGCTGGAGCGCCCTGCGCCGCTTACGAATATTAAAGCACGTGAAGGTATGTTCGAACATGATCAGGCCCGTAAGCTGCTTGAGGAAGGTAAGTTTACGGAAGCTGTTCGTATTCTCGAGAAGATTATCGAGGAGCAGCCAGAGTTTCTGGCGGCACGAAATAATTTGGCATTGGCTTATTACTATATGGGCATGTTCGACAAAGCGATGGCAACGATTCATGAAGCGCTTGAACTAGAACCCGGCAATTTGCATGCCCTTTGTAATCTGGGGATCTTCTATCAGCATTCGGGGGATACGGCGAGCCTTGCCCCATTGCTAGATCTTCTGCGCAAAACAGCACCATTCCATCAGGAGCATGTGTTTAAGCTTGCAACAACGATGGGGATCTTGGGCGAACATGAATCGGCTTATCGCCATTTCACACGCTTACTGAAAGATTCGGAGCTTAATCAAGATCCATGCTTGTACCATTATGCTGCGGTAGCGGCATGCAATATTAATCGATACGTGGAAGCAGAGCGTCTCTGGAAGCAAGCGGCGAAGCTTGATCCTGAATCGGATATTCCTCGCTATTACATGGAACAGTTATCGTTGATTAAGATCGGTGACCAGTCAGCGACGGTGAGCTATCATTATCATTTACCGTTCGAGGAGCAGTTTAAACTGTGGGAAAATTCCTCCGATGGTCTTCCTGAGCATTTGAAGCGGGATCCGCTAGTCCGCTCATCGTTCTTCTGGGCGCTTCGTCATGGCGATCAGAATACGAAGCTGCAGGTCATTCAAGCGCTTGGCATGATTGCCGACAATGAAGTAAAAGATGTGCTTCGCGCCTTCCTGCTTGAGGCTGACGAAGATGACTACTTGAAGCGAATTGCCGTATTCGTGCTTCGTACACTCGGTGTACAGGAGCCGCTTCATGCTGTGCTGGAAGGAAAGGCAACAGTCATTGAACCTAATCGTGTTCCATCGCGTCTTCCGGTTTGGGAAGACAAATGGCAGGAGGTTGTTGAGGCAGCGCTATCCCGCGTCAACAAACGGTTTGACCTCGTACAGCAGTACGACCTGATGACACTGTGGGTTGAATTCCTCTCACGTCTGTATCCGGAAGTGCCAAAGCTGACGAAGCCGGAGGGCTGGGCAGCAGCACTTGAATATTTAACGGCTAAGATGCATCGTCGAACGACTTCGTATCCTGAAATAGCAGAGCGTTATGGTATCTCGATTGCGACAGTCAGCAAGAACGCCAAAAAAATCGACGAGATTTGCGGAATTAAAGAAAAGATGAAATCGATCAGTTCTGTCTTCTCTTTAGACCATCTCGAATAGGCACATTCATTAAATACGCCTTGTCATCGCAGCGCACTGAAGGATATGGTTCCCTAAGTGCGTTTTGTCTTTGCCGGGCAAACTTATATATAATAAAGTAATAAGCTTTTCCCTTGTTTTGCTCTTCCCCTTATCTTTCCCTACTCAACCACTTGTTAAGTGGTTGAAACGACTTAAATCCTGTAAGTTGTGGCATTTGGGAGCGAAGTGGAAATAACGTACTGGAGAAGCGCAGCGCTCGCCTTTGTCTCCGAATTTCAACCACTATAGTGGTTATTGAAATGAAGAAATTCGGGGACAACAGCGATCGGAAGGACGTTATTTTCGCGTAGCGGCATTAAACAGCCAATAAACTTACATCACATTTAGGAGGACAACCATGTACAAATCCATCATTATTGGCACCGGCCCAGCCGGCCTTACAGCAGCGATCTACCTTGCACGTGCGAATATGAAGCCTCTTATTATTGAAGGTCCTGAGCCAGGCGGCCAGTTGACGACGACTACAGAGGTTGAGAACTTCCCTGGTTTCCCTGAAGGGATTATGGGGCCTGAACTGATGGCAAATATGCGGAAGCAGGCTGAGCGTTTTGGTGCCGAGTTTGTGACAGGCTGGGTTAACAGCGTTGATATGTCGGAGCGTCCATTCAAGCTTCAAGTGGAGGGCAAAGGCGAGTTCGTTGGTGAATCCATTATTATATCGACTGGCGCGTCCGCTAGATGGCTTGGCATCCCGGGCGAAAAAGACAATGTTGGACGCGGCGTAAGTACATGTGCAACCTGCGATGGCTTCTTCTTCCGTAACAAGAAGATTATAGTTGTTGGCGGCGGTGACTCTGCTATGGAAGAAGCGAACTTCCTGACTCGCTTTGCGACAAACGTTGAGCTGGTAAACCGTCGTGATGAACTTCGCGCTTCGAAGATCATGCAGGACCGTGCACGTGAGAATGAGAAGATTAGCTGGAGCTTGAACCGTACCCCTCTTGAAGTTGTAGCGAGCGGCATGGGGGTTACTGGTCTTAAAGTTCGTAACAACGTTTCTGGTGAAGAGGAAGTTATTGAAACAGATGGTGTCTTCATCGCAATTGGTCATACACCAAACACGAAGTTCCTCAATGGCCAAATCGATACTGATGACCACGGCTACATTATAGTGAAGCCAGGCAGCTCAGAAACAAATGTACCAGGCGTATTCGCTTGCGGCGACGTACAGGACAATAAGTACCGTCAAGCCATTACGGCAGCGGGCAGCGGATGTATGGCAGCACTCGATTGCGAACGATTCCTCGAGAGCAACGGTTCACATTAATCGTTGCATTTGATTGCAAATGCAGCAATCCAGTATAAGAGGCGTATTCGGTCAGCCCTTTCCTGCATGTTGGAGAGGGCTTTTTCACGCCAAACTTACGCAGCGGCACGGATCCATAGGCAAACACTGGGTAAGCGGTTATCTTGACCGGAATTGGGCATTGGCTTATAGTTGGTAACAGAGTAGATAACATATTAATGAGGTGGACTAGTAATGTCTGAGAAGATTTACGTTGGAGTCGATGTCGGCGGCACCGCTATTAAAGTTGGGATTTGTAATGTAGAGGGAGAGTTGCTCCATACTTACGAAGGGCCGACGGAAACAAGTAAAGGTACGGACACCATCCTTCATAATATTGCGCAATATGCGCGTAACATCGTTGATGAATCTTCGTTCGCGTGGGAGCAAGTAGAAGGCGTTGGCGTTGGTATTGCCGGCTTCCTTGATATCCCGAACGGTATTGTGAAATTTTCGGGCAATTTGAAGATTGAGAATGTTCACTTGAAAGACTACCTCGAGCAGGAGCTTCAAGTAAAAGTTCTTGTAAATAATGACGCAAACGTTGCCGCACTTGGCGAAGCATGGGCTGGCGCGGGCAAAGGCATCGATAATTGCGTATGCTATACCCTTGGTACTGGCGTTGGCGGCGGTATTATTATCGGCGGCAAAATCGTAGAAGGCTTCGCAGGTATGGCTGGCGAGCTGGGTCATATCGCAATTGTGCCTGATCTGGAAGCTATTCAATGTGGCTGCGGCAAAATGGGCTGCCTCGAGACGGTATCGTCTGCAACGGGCATCATCCGTATGGCAAAAGACGCTGTTGAGCGCGGCGATCGTACATCGCTGACGCAAGTTGAAGATATTATGGCGAAAGACGTTATTGACGCTGCGAAAGCTGGCGACGAAGTTGCAGCGCGTATCGTTAGCCGTGCTGCTTATTATCTGGGCAAGTCAATGGCGCTTATGGCGGTTGTGCTGAATCCGGAATGTTTTATTATTGGCGGCGGCGTGTCGAAAGCAGGCGATTTCCTGTTCGACCAAATTCGCGAAGTGTTCGCGAAATACACACAAAAAGAGGCACAAGAAGGCGTGAAGATCGTTGCAGCTACGCTTGGAAATAATGCCGGCGTTGTAGGTGCGGCAGGACTCATCTTGCGTTCGTAGTGAATATGAACTGCGGCGTTACGATGGAGAAAGAGGGTGCAGCTATGGAAACGGGAGCAATGTCAAAGCTCGTTATCATTACAGGGATGTCCGGCGCGGGCAAGACCATTGCCGTTCAAAGCCTTGAAGATCTTGGCTTTTTCTGCGTCGATAATTTACCGCCGGTACTTATTCCTAAATTTGCAGAGCTGATTGAGCAGTCGAACGGCAAAATAGGCAAAGTAGCTCTTGTTATTGATTTGCGTGGACGTGAGTTTTTTACCGCTTTATCGGAATCATTAAATTTTATAAAAGAACATTTTACAATCAGCTGTGAGATTTTGTTCCTGGATGCGACAGACGAAGTGCTTGTTCAGCGATACAAGGAAAGCCGACGCCGTCATCCGCTTGCTCCGGAAGGTATGCCGCTTGAAGGCATTCGTCTGGAGAGAAGGATGCTGGAGGACCTGAAGGGCTCGGCTTCTCAAGTTATTGATACGAGCAGCATTAAGCCTACGCAGCTTAAAGAACGTATTATTTCCCGCTTTACTAATTTGGAAAGCAACAGTCTATCGGTGAATGTTACCTCATTCGGATTTAAATACGGCATTCCGATTGATGCCGATTTGATTTATGATGTACGGTTTTTACCTAATCCTCATTATGTGGACCATTTGCGCCCGAACACCGGGCAAAATCCGGACGTCTATGATTACGTGATGAAATGGCCGGAGACGCAAGCCTTTCTAACCAAGCTGCTCGATATGCTTCAGTTTCTTCTTCCTCTTTATCATAAAGAAGGTAAGAGTCAAGTTGTTATCGGCATCGGGTGTACGGGTGGCAAACACCGCTCGGTTGCGATTGCGGAATATTTAGGTCGCATGCTCGGCAGCAGTGATACAGAACGGGTACGCGTCAGCCACCGCGATGCTGACCGCGATAAGCATTGACGGGGTGATTGGATGCAGAGTAGGCATAAAATATTAAGGCGACCTAAAATCGTCGTTGTTGGCGGCGGAACCGGCCTGTCGGTTATGCTCCGTGGACTTAAGGAGAAGCCGCTTGATATTACGGCGATTGTAACGGTCGCCGACGACGGTGGGAGCTCGGGGATTCTGCGCAATGAGCTGCAGATCCCTCCGCCTGGTGATATTCGTAACGTTATTATGGCTCTTGCAGATGCCGAGCCGCTTCTGACTGAGGTGCTGCAGTACCGCTTCTCAAGCGGCACAGGCTTGGCTGGCCACAGTCTAGGCAATCTCATGCTGGCGGCAATGACAGATATCGCAGGCGATTTCGTAACGGGTATCCGTGAACTTAGCAAGGTACTGGCTGTACGGGGGCGTGTTCTTCCAGCTGCAGGCCGAGCTATTGTGCTAAGTGCGGAAATGACCGACGGTACGATTATTGTCGGAGAATCGCTTATTCCGAAGGCAGGCAAGAAGATTAAACGGGTATTTGTTGAGCCCGATGATGTAGAGCCGCTTCCGGAAGCGATAGAGGCAATTGAACAAGCCGATGCGATCCTGATCGGTCCCGGCAGCTTATACACGAGCATCATTCCGAATTTGCTCGTGCCTAGGCTGGCGCAAGCGATCGTGGATTCGACAGCGGTTAAACTGTTTGTATGCAATGTGATGACTCAGCCTGGTGAGACGGATGGCTATTCCGTCAGTGATCATCTTAAGGCGATTCATGATCATATTGGACATAGCCTGTTCGATTATGTACTCGTTAATGACGGAGAGATTCCGCCAGAGGTATCGGATAAATATGCAGAGATGGGTGCAACCCCTGTGGGGCTGGATTTTGACGAGGTTGCCAAAATGGGGCCGGAGGTCATCTCCGACCGCCTTGTCCTGTATCGGACTTTCTTAAGGCATGACGCAGAACGGTTAAGTCATCATATTTATAAATTAGTGGAAAACTGGATGTTAAGAAAGAGGTGAACTAGCGATGTCATTTGCGGCGCAAACAAAGAAAGAGCTGACAATGGTTGAGGCGGACACCTGCTGCGAGCGGGCTGAATTGTCTGCACTCATTCGAATGAACGGCTCCGTCAGTGTATCCAGCCGCAAAGTCGTCCTCGACATCTCAACCGAAAATGCAGCAATTGCCCGTCGGATCTATTCCTTGTTGAAAAAGCATTTTGAAGTGCATACGGAACTGCTCGTTCGTAAAAAAATGCGGCTTAAAAAAAATAATGTATACATCGTCAGAATTCCGACGAAGGTACAGGAAATACTAAGTGAGCTTCGAATTGTATCTGAGGGTTTTGTATTTAATGATGGCATTGATAAGAGTATTATCAAGAAGTCTTGCTGTAAACGGTCTTACTTGCGGGGAGCATTCCTTGCTGGGGGCTCTGTTAATAACCCAGAAGGCTCGTCCTACCACCTTGAGATTTCTTCGATGTATGAAGAGCATTGTGAGGCTTTGGTGGAGCTTGCAAATAAGTTTGATCTGAATGCCAGATGTATTGAGCGCAAGAAGGGCTTTGTGTTCTATATCAAAGAGGGCGAGAAAATTATCGAGCTGCTGAACATTGTAGGCGCTCACCAAGCACTGTTCAAATTCGAAGATGTACGTATTATGCGTGACATGCGTAATTCCGTTAATCGGATTGTTAATTGTGAAACGGCGAATTTGAACAAAACGATTGGTGCAGCCGTTCGACAAATCGACAACATCAGATTGCTTCAGAGGGAGATCGGGCTCAATAATTTGCCGGATAAGCTGAGAGAAGTTGCAGAAGTCAGGCTTCAGCATCCCGATATGAATCTGAAGGAAGTTGGCGAAATGCTCAAGGGCAGTGTGAGCAAATCGGGCGTTAACCATCGGCTTAGGAAGATTGATGAGCTTGCGGAAAAAATACGCAATGGCTAAACTTTTAACCTAGTGCATCAGATGGTATAATGATATAATATGAACAAAAAGTCTTATTGAAAATTATTAGTCATGTCAGGCTGAGCATGAAGCGAAATGTCCGTTTGTATGGAGGGCTGCTTGCCGGACTTATTATAGTATAGGGGGTATGGTTACCATGACAAGGCTACCGGTTGTCGTTCGTCTTAAAACAGGTCTGCACGCAAGACCTGCCGCATTATTCGTTCAAGAAGCGAACAAATTTTCCTCCGAAGTATTTGTTGAGAAAGACGACAAGAAAGTAAATGCAAAATCCATTATGGGTATTATGAGCCTTGCTATTAGCTCGGGTACAGAGATTTTCATCAGCGCAGAAGGCTCGGATGCAGAGCAGGCTGTAAACGCTTTAGTCGCTCTCGTCAGCAAAGAAGAGCTGGAGAACCAATAATAGCGAATAACAAAAGAGCGCCCCGGTATTCATTTCGAATACCGGGGCGCTCTTTTTGTATAAATTATACTTTCTCGATAACTCTGTCGATCAAGCCGTATTCCTGCGCTTCCGCTGCACTCATGAAGTAATCGCGGTCTGTATCCTTCTCGATCCGTTCAAGCGGCTGGCCGGAACGTTCAGCGAGAATACCGTTCAGCTTATCGCGCATCTTAATAATGCGGCGAGCCCGAATCTCGATGTCACTAGCCTGGCCTTCAGCGCCGCCAAGCGGCTGATGGATCATAACCTCGCTGTTCGGAAGTGCATAACGTTTGCCTTTAGCACCGGCTGTGAGCAAGAAAGCACCCATCGAAGCAGCCATACCTACGCAAATCGTCGAAACATCGGGTTTAATGTATTGCATCGTATCATAGATTGCCATGCCCGCTGTAATGGAACCACCTGGGCTGTTAATGTAGAGAGAAATATCTTTTTCAGGATCATCAGCTGCCAGGAAAAGCAATTGGGCGATAATGGAGTTGGCCACTATGTCGTTTACGCCTGACCCGAGGAAGATGATGCGATCCTTCAGAAGACGGGAGTAAATGTCATAAGCGCGCTCTCCGCGATTGTTCTGTTCAATGACCATAGGAACGAAATTCATATCCAACCAAGTCCCCTCCTCATAATAAAAAAGATGGTATTGCAATAATTTCATAATAGCGGATTGCTATTCAAAAGTCAAAGAAAGTCAAACTCGGTTTTGGAAAAGCTAAAACCTGAAACAAATAAAAAAACCGCCTTCATCAGGAAGGCGGTTTATCGTTTATGTATAGGCGATATTAATAGTTTGAATGGCGCGCCCGCTAGGAATCGAACCTAGATCTCAGGCTCCGGAGGCCTACGTCATATCCATTGGACCACGGGCGCATTACACAATGTAAAGCAACAGCAAAACTTAGTATACGCGAATCATTTGTAGAAAGCAAGATAGATGAGAAAAATAAATTTGAGCAAATCGTGAATACAAACGCTTACATCAACATTTGCTTACTTGCCATGTGAACTGTTTTTAGCTAGAATAAAGGTGGGACTTAAAGTGAGTATGCGGGACGTTTAACGTCCATCCCCTGAAAGCCCATTACGCCTATTGACGGGTGGAGTGAAAAGTAGAGGATGCGTCACATTATTGAGCTGCAGAAGCAGCTTCTCCCAGATCTGCTTGACGTAATGAAGAAGCGATACTCGATATTGCGCCAAGTTATGTTGTCTGATCTCATCGGTCGTCGAACACTCGCGAATTCCTTAGGGATGACGGAACGGGTACTCCGGGCGGAGACAGATTTTCTGAAATCGCAGGGCCTGCTCGATATTCATACGGCTGGAATGCGAATCAGCGAATCAGGCAAACAACTGCTTGAGCAATTGGAGCCCTTCTACAAAACGTTGTTCGGATTATCCGATCTGGAAGAGAAGATCAGAAGTCATTTCGGTTTATCGCAGGTTGTTATTGTAGCAGGCGATTCCGAAGAGTCTGAGCAAACGAAGCGGGAGCTCGGAAGAGCAGCTTGCCAAGTGCTCACCAAAGTAATGGAGCCTAACGATGTCGTAGCCGTAACCGGTGGAACGACAATCGCCCAGGTTGCCAACCACTTAACGTCAACAACGCCGCTGAAGAACAATTGGTTCGTGCCGGCAAGAGGCGGGCTTGGAGAAAGCCTTGATTATCAGGCGAATACGATTGCCTCAACGATGGCCAAGCGCACGGGTGCAAATTACCGTATGCTGCATGTGCCGGATCATCTTGGTGATGAAGCTTATGCATCCATGATGCAAGAGCCGAGTATCCGAGATATTGTTGAAGTCATTCGTAGTGCTCGAATCGTAGTGCACGGGATCGGGGACGCTATGGTGATGGCCAGACGCAGAAAGCTGAAGCCTGAGTTTGTGAATGCAATGGCAGCTGATGGCGCATTGGCGGAGGCATTTGGTTTTTATTTCGACCGTAATGGCGAGGTTGTTCACAAAATGCAGACAGTAGGATTACGACTCGATGATATTGTGAAGACTGAAGTTGTTATTGGTATCGCTGGCGGCAAAAGTAAAGCTGAAGCGATAGGTGCCATAATGAAGTTTGGGCACGATGATGTACTGATTACAGATGAAGCGGCTGCTCTTGAGTTGTCCGCCATTATCGACGCACAGCAACAATCGTTATCTTAACGATTTGCGGCAAGTCTTGCTGCAGACCGTTTTGAAATATATACCATAGTCATTTAAAAAAGCTTAGGAGGAATTTAAAATGGTTAAAATTGGTATTAACGGATTTGGCCGTATCGGCCGTAACGTGTTCCGCGCAGCGCTGAACAACCCTAATGTAGAAGTAGTAGCGGTGAACGACCTGACTGACACTAGCACTCTGGCTCACCTGCTGAAATATGATACAACTCATGGCACTCTTGATGCTACAGTTGAAGCTAAAGAAGGCGCAATCGTTGTTAACGGCAAAGAAATCAAAGTATTTGCTGAGCGTAACCCTGAGAACCTGGCATGGGGCTCCGTAGGCGCTGAAATCGTTGTTGAATCGACTGGTATCTTCACAGCTAAGGAAAAAGCTGAGCTTCACCTTAAAGGCGGCGCTAAAAAAGTTATCATCTCCGCTCCAGCAACTAACGAAGACATCACAATCGTTATGGGCGTAAACGAAGACAAGTACGATGCTGCATCGCACACTGTTATCTCGAACGCTTCTTGCACAACTAACTGTCTGGCACCATTTGCAAAAGTATTGAACGACAAATTCGGTATCGTAAAAGGTATGATGACTACAATTCACTCGTACACTAACGACCAATCCGTTCTGGACGTTCCTCATAAAGACCTGCGCCGTGCTCGCGCAGCTGCTGAGAACATCATTCCTTCGTCGACTGGCGCTGCTAAAGCAGTATCCCTGGTTCTGCCTGAACTGAAAGGCAAACTGAACGGCATGGCTATGCGCGTTCCTACGCCTAACGTTTCTGTAACTGACCTGGTTGCTGAACTGAAAGTTAACGTAACAGTTGAAGAAGTAAACGCAGCTCTGAAAGAAGCTTCCGAAGGCGCTCTTAAAGGCATTCTGAACTACAACGAACTGCCATTGGTATCAAGCGACTACAACTCCGACCCAGCTTCCTCCACAATCGACGCTCTGTCGACTATGGTAGTAGAAGGCAACATGGTTAAAGTTATCTCTTGGTACGACAACGAGTGGGGCTACTCGAACCGTGTAGTTGACCTCGCAGCTTTTGTTGCATCTAAAGGTCTGTAAGATAATCTAGCATTCCCCACAATGGCATGGAGGTCCCGGGGTTAATGCCCCGGGATACGCTTAGTCTGCGGCTCCACTTGGGTGGAATTTAAGGCAAAGGCGTTCCTTCCTGCGAGAAGGGGCGCCTTTTTTGCTGTATATATGCATTATGCTTTCAACTTCATAATCAGGGAGGCAACACCAATGAATAAGAAAAGTGTTCGTGACGTAGAAGTAGCAGGCAAACGCGTATTTGTACGCGTCGATTTTAACGTGCCATTGGAAGACGGCAAAATTACAGACGACAAACGGATCCGTGAAACACTGCCTACGATTAACTTCTTGATCGAAAAAGGCGCTAAAGTTATTCTCGCGAGCCACTTGGGTCGTCCTAATGGTGAAGTAGTTGAAGAACTGCGCCACACAGCTTCTGCTGCTCGTCTCTCCGAGCTTCTGGGCAAACCAGTTGTTAAAGCTAACGATTCGGTTGGCGAAGAAGTAAAAGCACAAGTAAACGCTCTGAACAATGGCGACGTATTGCTGCTTGAAAACGTTCGTTTCCATGCTGGTGAAGAGAAAAACGATCCGGAACTGGCTAAGCAATTCGCTGAGCTGGCTGACCTGTACGTAAACGATGCATTTGGCGCGGCACACCGTGCGCATGCTTCGACAGAAGGCATCGCTCACTACCTGCCTGCAGTATCCGGCCTTCTGATGGAGAAAGAGCTGGATGTACTCGGCAAAGCGCTGAACAATCCAGAGCGTCCTTTCACAGCTATCGTTGGTGGTTCGAAAGTAAAAGACAAAATCGACGTTATCAACAAAATGATCGAGATCGCTGACAACATCATCATCGGCGGCGGCTTGTCTTACACATTCTTCAAAGCACAAGGTCATGAAATCGGCCAATCGCTCGTTGATAACTCCAAGCTGGATCTGGCTCTTGAGTTCATCGAGAAAGCGAAATCGCTCGGCAAAAACTTCTACATTCCAGTAGATATCGTAGTTACTGACGAATTCAGCAAAAACGCGAACACAAAAATCGTTGACGTTGACGGCATCCCTGCTGATTGGGAAGGCATCGACATCGGTCCAAAAACGCGTGAAATCTATGCTGATGTAATTAAAAACTCGAAGTTGGTTGTTTGGAACGGACCAATGGGCGTATTCGAAATCGAGCCATTCTCCCATGGTACTATTGCAGTTGCTAACGCATGTGCAGAAACAGCTGGCTATACGGTTATCGGCGGCGGCGACTCTGCTGCAGCAGCTGAGAAATTCGGCGTAGCAGACAAAATGGATCATATCTCGACTGGCGGCGGCGCTTCCCTGGAGTTCATGGAAGGCAAAGCACTTCCAGGCGTTGTAGCTCTTAACGATAAATAAGAAGTTTATAGAATTATCATTAATAGAAAAGAGGGATTACGATGAGCAGAACACCAATCATTGCAGGTAACTGGAAAATGTTCAAAACGGTTTCCGAAGCCGTATCGTTCTTCTCCGAAGTTAAAGGCAAAGCTGAGGTTGCTGGTGTAGAGAGCGTGATTTGCGCACCTTACACAACACTTCCAGCACTTGTTGAAGCAGCTAAAGGCACATCGATTGCAATCGGTGCGCAAAACCTGCACTTCGAAGACAATGGTGCATTCACAGGCGAGATCAGCGGCGTAATGCTGAAGGATCTTGGCGTGAAATATGTCATTATCGGCCACTCCGAGCGTCGTGCTTACTTCGCTGAGACTGACGAAATCGTTAATAAAAAAATGCATGCAGCTTTCAAACATGGCATTACGCCAATCGTTTGCGTAGGCGAGAAGCTTGAAGAGCGTGAAGCGAACCAAACGAAAGATGTTTGTAAAGTGCAGACAGAAGCAGCTTTCCAAGGCCTGTCAGCTGCACAAGCTGCTGAAGTGGTTATCGCTTATGAGCCAATCTGGGCGATCGGCACTGGCAAATCCTCGACTTCCGAGGATGCACAAGACGTTATCGGTTACATCCGCAGCGTAGTTGCTGATCTGTATGATGCAGCAACAGCTGAAGTGGTTCGTATCCAATACGGCGGCAGTGTAAAACCTAACAACGTAGCAGAATATATGAGCCAAGCGGACATCGACGGTGCACTTGTAGGCGGCGCATCGCTTGAGCCAGCTTCCTATATTGCACTAGTTGAGGGGGCCAAGTAAGATGGCTCCGAAACCAGTTGCACTGATTATTCTTGACGGCTTTGGTCTTCGTGATGACGTAACAGGTAATGCTGTAGCGCAAGCGAAAAAGCCTAACTACGACCGCTATTGGTCGACTTACCCGCATACGACTTTGACAGCATGCGGTGAGGCTGTTGGTTTGCCGGAAGGGCAAATGGGCAACTCTGAAGTAGGTCACCTGAACATCGGCGCTGGCCGTATCGTTTATCAGGATTTGACACGGATCTCCAAGTCGATCCGTGATGGGGAGTTCTACGACAATGAAACGCTTCTTGGGGCAGTTCGCCATGCGAAAGGAAGCGGCAAGAAGCTTCATCTGTACGGTCTCCTGTCAGACGGCGGCGTTCACAGTCACATCGAACATCTTTTCGCTCTGCTTGATCTGGCGAAGAAGGAAGAGCTGAACGAAGTATTCATTCATGCTTTCCTTGATGGCCGTGACGTTGCTCCTGACAGCGCGAAAGGTTATCTCGAAAGACTGCAAGCGAAGATCGAAGAAGTGGGCGTAGGCCAAATCGCAACGGTACAAGGGCGTTACTATGCGATGGACCGTGACAAACGTTGGGAGCGTACAGAGAAATCTTATCGCGCCATGGTTTACGGCGATGGTCCTAAGTACACGGATCCGATCAAGGCAGTAGTTGAATCCTATGAGAAATCCGTTTATGATGAATTCGTTATGCCAACGGTTATCGTAGGTGAGAATGACAAGCCGGTAGGGCTTGTTGAATCGGAAGATTCTATCATCTTCTTCAACTTCCGTCCTGACCGTGCGATCCAACTTGGACAAGTATTCACGAACGAAGACTTCCGTGGTTTCGACCGTGGCGAGAGCTGCCCTAAAAACCTGCATTTTGTCTGCCTGACGCTGTTCAGTGAGACAATTGGCGGTTATGTGGCTTATTCGCCCAAGAACCTGGATAACACGCTTGGTGAAGTGCTTGTTCAGAACAATAAGAAGCAGCTGCGCATCGCGGAAACTGAGAAATATCCGCATGTTACGTTCTTCTTCAGCGGTGGCCGCGATGTTGAGCTTCCGGGCGAGACACGCGTTCTGATTAATTCGCCAAAAGTTGCAACTTATGACCTGCAACCAGAAATGAGTGCATATGAAGTTGCAGCAGCTGCGGTGAAAGAAATCGAAGCCGACAATCATGATGCGATTATTCTGAACTTTGCTAACCCTGACATGGTTGGTCACTCCGGCATGCTGGAGCCAACGATCAAGGCGGTAGAAGCAACAGATGATTGCCTTGGCCAAGTGGTCGAAGCTATTCTTGCAAAAGGTGGCGTAGCGATCATTACAGCTGACCATGGTAACGCGGATATGGTATTTGACGAGAACGGCCGTCCGTTCACAGCACATACAACGAACCCTGTTCCTTGTATTGTTACAGTGGCAGGCGGAGAGCTTCGCGAAGGCGGTATTCTGGCTGACCTGGCTCCAACGGTTCTTGATCTGATGGAACTGGCTAAACCGCAACAAATGACAGGTACAACATTGATTCAGAAGTAAGTTTCAAGGTAAACTCAAAAGAGTTGTTTTCCATGCTTCAACCCTATAAATAAACCTTAATAAGGAGTGTTACTTAAAATGTCTATTATCGTTGACGTATACGCACGCGAAGTGCTGGATTCCCGCGGGAATCCAACTGTAGAAGTAGAAGTATCCCTGGAATCCGGCGGCAAAGGTCGCGCAATCGTTCCATCCGGCGCATCCACTGGCGCTTACGAAGCTGTTGAGCTTCGTGATGGCGACAAAGGCCGTTACCTGGGCAAAGGTGTAGAAAAAGCGGTTGAGAACGTAAACGCAATTATCGCACCTGAAATCATCGGTCTGGACGCACTTGATCAAGTAGCAATCGACCGTAAAATGATCGAGCTTGACGGTACGCCTAACAAAGCTAAACTGGGCGCTAACGCAATCCTGGCTGTATCGATGGCTGTTGCTCGCGCTGCAGCTGACGCTCTGAACGTGTCCCTTTACACTTACCTGGGCGGCTTCAATGCAAAAGTTCTGCCAGTTCCAATGATGAACATCATCAACGGCGGCGAGCATGCTGACAACAACATTGACGTACAAGAGTTTATGGTTCTGCCAGTTGGCGCACCAACATTCAAAGAAGCTCTTCGTATCGGCGCTGAAATCTTCCATAACCTGAAATCGGTTCTGAAAGATAAAGGCCTGAACACTGCAGTAGGCGACGAAGGCGGCTTTGCTCCAAACCTTGGTTCCAATGAAGAAGCAATCACAACAATCATCTCTGCTATCGAGCGTTCTGGTTACAAACCAGGCGTTGACGTATTCCTCGGTATGGACGTAGCTTCCACTGAGTTCTACAAAGACGGCAAATACCATCTCGAAGGCGAAGGCAAATCGTTCACATCCGCTGAATTCGTTGACCTGCTTGCTTCGTGGGTTGAGAAGTACCCAATCATCACAATCGAAGACGGCTGCTCCGAGGACGACTGGGAAGGTTGGAAATTGCTCACTGATAAACTCGGCGACAAAGTTCAACTCGTTGGTGACGATCTGTTCGTTACAAACACAGAGCGTTTATCCGATGGTATCGAAAAAGGCGTGGGTAACTCCATCCTCGTTAAAGTTAACCAAATCGGTTCACTTACTGAAACATTCGATGCAATCGAAATGGCAAAACGCGCTGGTTACACAGCAGTTATCTCCCACCGTTCCGGCGAAAGCGAAGACAGCACAATTGCTGACATCGCTGTTGCTACAAACGCTGGCCAAATCAAAACAGGCGCTCCGTCCCGTACGGACCGCGTAGCGAAATACAACCAATTGCTTCGCATCGAAGACCAACTGGGTTCGGTTGCTCAATATGCAGGTAAATCGGCATTCTACAACCTGAAAAACTTCAAATAAGTTTTAAAGGTCAAAATAGAAGAAGGCGTTCCGCTTAGCGGACGCCTTTTTTTTTTGCTAGATGAAGGAAATTGTAGTTAAATTTGAAACTATTGAATTACTTGTCCGCCTATGATAAAATAAATTTATGTGTTTTACGGAGCTCCTATGCTGGAGGTGGATCAAATGGAAATCTTTTGGAAGATTTTGCTCGTTATTTTCGCAGTTGGCTTGATATCGGTCGTATTGCTTCAAAAAGGGAAAAGTGCTGGTTTGTCTGGTGCAATCTCTGGCGGTGCTGAGCATTTGTTCGGTAAGCAGAAAGCTCGCGGTTTGGACTTGTTCCTTCAGCGTCTGACAGTAGGCCTGGCTTCTGGATTTTTCATCTTAGCTTTGGTTGTAGCATACGTCGTTAAAGTTTAATGTTCATGATTCGTACTCGAAAACGGAGGGATACCTCCGTTTTTTGTTTTTTCCGGGGTTTTACGGATGCTGGGGAATGATTTCGTGTATACTTACGGTATATGATATTCTATCAGCCGGTAGTCAAAATAACGGTAGAAAAGGCCTCCGGTGTATGAGGTGACTAGGAGAATTATGATGCAAGAGCAGGAACTGCTTGATTTTATGAGGGAAACGGCTTATAAGCCAATGACTTATCAGGAGCTGGAACAGCATTTCGGCATAACCGATGCGACGGAGTTTAAACAATTCCTGAAGATGTTAAACCAGTTGGAGGAAGAAGGTAAGGTCATTCGGACGCGCAACGAGCGCTATGGCGTTCCAGAGAGAATGAACCTGCTGAGAGGTAAAATCCAGGCGCATGCGAAAGGGTTCGCATTCCTATTGCCGGATGAGAAGGATCACCCTGACGTTTACATACATGCTAACGATCAGAAGAGTGCGATGAACGGTGATATCGTACTGGTACGGATTACCTCGCAAAGCGAAGGCGGAGGACGAATGGAAGGCGAGGTTGTCCGCATTGTGCAGCGTGCGGTCACTCAGGTTGTCGGTACCTTCGACAGTCATGAAGCTTATGGCTTTGTGATTCCGGATGACAAACGGATTAACCGTGATATTTTTATCGCGAAAGGCGAGTTCCAAGGTGCGGTGTCGGGACAAAAGGTTGTCGTCCGTATTGTATCTTATCCGGAAGGACGTTCTGCTGCGCAAGGTGAGATCGTTGAGATTCTAGGGCATAAAAATGATCCGGGTATCGACATCCTGTCGATTATTCGCAAGCATCAGCTGCCAGAGAGCTTCCCCGATGAAGTAATGGCGGAGGCTGAAGCAGCCCCGGATTCCATTACTGAGGAAGAGATTATCGAGCAGGGCCGCCGCGACCTGCGCGGTGAAGTTATTGTTACGATTGACGGTGAAGATGCGAAAGACCTTGATGATGCTGTTCATGTGAAGCGGCTTGAGAATGGTAACTACCTGCTTGGTGTTCATATCGCAGATGTCGGGTATTACGTGAAAGAGAAATCGGAGCTTGATCAAGAAGCGTTCCGCCGTGGTTGCAGCGTATATCTCGTTGATCGGGTTATTCCAATGCTGCCGCATCGGTTGTCGAATGGGATCTGCTCGCTGAATCCTCAGGTTGACCGTCTGACGCTGTCCTGCGAAATGGAATTTGAAGCGAAGACGCTAAAGCGCGTTCGTCATGATGTGTTCACGAGTGTGATCAAGACGAAAGAACGTATGACCTATACGAATGTGAAGAAGATCCTGACAGCAACGGAAGAGGAACCGCAAACCGAGCTGAAGGAACGTTATGCAGATCTTCTTGATATGTTCAGCTTGATGGAAGAGCTGGCGATGAAGCTTCGGAAGAAACGGATGAAGCGTGGCGCGATTGACTTTGATTTCCAAGAGTCGAAGGTAATCGTGGACGAGCAGGGCAAAGCGGTTGATATTGTGAAAAGAGAGCGTTCTGTCGCTGAGCAGATTATTGAGGAATTCATGCTCTCGGCGAATGAGACAGTGGCGGAGCATTTCCACTGGCTGCGCGTTCCGTTCCTATACCGGATCCATGAAGATCCGGATCAAGAAAAACTGCTTCACTTCATGCAATTCGCTTCGAACTTTGGTTATGTCGTGAAGGGTAAGGGGAATTCGGTTCACCCTCGCGCTCTGCAGACACTGCTTGAAGAGATTCGCGGCTCGAAAGAAGAGACAGTTATCTCAACAGTGATGCTGCGCTCCATGAAGCAGGCGAAATATGATGCTGAGAGCCTAGGTCACTTTGGTCTCGCGGCTGAGTTTTATTCCCACTTTACCTCGCCAATCCGGCGTTATCCGGACCTTGTGATTCACCGTGTGATCCGCGAAGTGCTGGACAACCGTGGTGCATTAACGGAAGCGCGCAACGAAGCACTCGCAGCACGCATGCCGGATATTGCGCAGCATTCATCCGAACGTGAGCGTGTAGCGGTTGATGCAGAGCGGGATACGGATAAGCTCAAAAAATGTGAATACATGCTGGATAAAGTCGGAGAAGAATTCGACGGTATTATCAGCAGTGTGACAAGCTTCGGCATGTTTGTCGAATTGAGTAATACGGTGGAAGGGCTTATTCGTCTAAGCGATATGTCGGATGACTATTACCACTTCCATGAGCTTCATATGGTGCTGATCGGCGAACGTACCTCGAAGGTCTATCGTATTGGTGATGAAGTGAAAATCCGCGTCTCGCGGGTAAATATGGACGACCATACGATCGACTTTGAGATGGTTGATATGAAGCCGCGCAGCGATTTCAAAGGCGTAGCGGATGCAGGCTTTGGTGCTGGCCGAGGCAACAATGGCCGCAAACGCGGAGGTTTTGGCCGCGGTGGTGATGCGGGAGCTGTGGCTGGTCGCGGAGGCGACCGCGCTAGCGGCGGACGCCGCGGCGGAGATAAGCGCGCCGGGCAAAACAGTGCGCAAGGTGGTTCTCGCGGCGGCGCAAATGCGGGCCGCGGCAAGGCCGGCGAAGCCGGTGGCGCGCAGCGGAAGCGCGGAGGCGCTGACCGCGGAGCGGCGCAGGGCGCGAATCGCCCAGCCGAAGGCGCGGCGGAGCGCACGCCATGGCAAGAGCCGGCGAAGCCGCTCGAGCAAGGGCGTCAAGTGCGCGGAGCAAGATCGCGCACGGATATGTGGGGGCTGCCGATTAGCGGCAGCCGAGGTCGCGATGCCGATACGGGCGAAGATCCGGATCAAGGGCAGCGCTCAGGCGGTAATCGTGGTGGCCGAGGTCAACGCGGAGATCGCAGTGGAGGCCAGCGTGGTACTGGTCAGCGCAGCGGCGGCACAAATTCTTCGAGTGGAGTGAATAATTCCAGCGAAGAAGGGAAAAATAAGAAAAGAAAAAGAAATAGCGGAGACGGCAGTAATAACAACGGAGGAGGCAACTCCACCGCAGCGTTTGTCCGCAAGAAACGTAAATAAAAGTAAATAAATATGGAACATATATAGTACTAAACCTGGGAAAATGGTGCTGCCAGAAGCGGCGCGGTCTGCGAGTAAGCAGCACCGTTTCTTAGGATAAGCTGGGAAAATATATTTAAGCTTGTCGCTTGCATTTTGAATTTGGGTATAGTACACTCAAAGCAATTGATGATATGAACCTGAATTCACATATTGAAAAGGGTGTCATTAAAGTCATGGACCTTTTTCAATGTGTGAATTTTTTGTTTCGATACGAAATAGGCGCATATTAATACATTTTTGGAGGTAATACACATGCAACAAGGTACTGTTAAATGGTTCAACGCTGAGAAAGGTTTCGGCTTCATCGAAGTTGAAGGCGGCAATGACGTATTCGTTCACTTCTCCGCAATCGTTGGCGAAGGCTTCAAAACTCTTGAAGAAGGCCAACGCGTTGAGTTCAACGTTGTTCAAGGCAACCGTGGACCACAAGCTGAGAACGTTGTTAAGCTGTAATAGCTTAATTTAACGAACGGAGACCGCCCTTAATGGGGCGGTCTTTTTATTTATGTAAGCGATGTATTTCCGCGGACAGGTCTCTTGCTTTAGGCTTTTAAAGTTGTTACAATGAATTCCTAATAGCGCGCATTTAGAGCTGAATGACGTAAACAAAGATGAGGTGAAAGACTGTGGGTAGTAAGAAAAATGACGGAAAGCAACTCGCTCAGAATAAGAAAGCTTCCCATGATTACTTCATTGAGGATACGTATGAAGCGGGAATCGTGCTTATGGGTACGGAGATTAAAGCACTCCGAATGGGCAAGGCGAATATTGGTGATGCGTTCGCGACGATCCGGAACGGCGAGATGTTCATTCATAATATGCACATCAGTCCTTTTGAACAAGGCAACCGCCACAATCCAACCGATCCAACACGCGCTCGGAAGCTGTTGCTTCATAAGCAGCAAATTCACAAACTGCTCGGCCAGTCCAAGCAGGAAGGCTATTCGATCGTACCGCTTAAGATTTATGTACGCAATGGCTACGCGAAGCTGCTGATTGGCCTTGGTAAAGGTAAGAAGCAGTATGATAAGCGTGAGACTGCTGCCAAGCGTGATGCACAGCGTGATATCCAGCGTGTGCTTCGTGAGAAGCAGAAGGTTGCAAGATAACCTTTTATGGTGCATCCTGTATGTACTGGTATCAAGAAGCTAAGCAATTGTCATTGAGTTCGTGTTATACTAGAGAAGCGCTAAAGGAAAGACGAGGCGCTGATCTAGAAGTTATACAAGGTAAGGTAATGCTTGCTTGTAATGAAATAGCGTGTAAGTGCGCTACACCTCATTCCAGGCGTTCTTGAAGCTAATCGGCAATATGCCGTTTATGCGATATTGGGGGCGTTTATGGATTCGACGGGGATAGTACGAGCATGGGTTGCGGGTAGCAGGGAGTCGTCTGCTTCATCAACGCTAAAGCCTATTAAATGGCAAACAACAACAAACTTACGCTTTCGCAGCTTAATAACCTGTGAGCGTGCTCCTACCTAGCATCGCCCATGTGACTAGACTAGGGGCTAACAAGTAGTGGGATACGCCGTTCGGTCTCCGCCTGGGGTCGACGGAAGAAGATAATCAGGCTGACCCAACGCGTAGTCGGTTACGGGACGACGCTCGGGTGACATCAATACTGTGACTACACCCGTAGAAGCCTGTGTGGCGTTGTCTTCGGACAGGGGTTCAAATCCCCTCGCCTCCACCATGAAAAACCCGACCGCATGAGGTCGGGTTTTTGCTTTGTTTTAAATTGATAAATATTCCTAATAATTGGATTGTTAATATTAAAAAATGAATGTTTTTTATTATTGTCTGAGAAGGTCGTAAGCTAATTTAACTGCTTGTGAGAGTGGATATAATACAAAGATTATCATACCGTCGAGAACGAGGTTTCGTGCGAAATCATTAGGGCAAGGTGTTGAGTCCTAGCCTCTAAAAGTTCGGCAAAATTTTTCTGTCGACCTTTTGTATTTTAATCAATTTGGCACAGAAGCGTTGTAGTGCCTTCTAGAACGGCGATATGACGGGTATGGGTAATGAGGCGGCTGAAACTCTCATTGGAGTTGTAGAAGGCGTTTATAACGGTTAGAGTGGGCCATAGAGAACTATATATTTAAGGATGATTGCCAAGGCAATGGATACCGAATCGGTCCGATTAGCATTCAACAAGCGAGCGCAAGTAAAAAAGAGGATGAACCAGCCATGGCCGGTTCATCCTCTTTCTCATTTCGTTAAAAGCCAGTTCACAACGGCGTCACTTCGCTGCCGTGATGCCTACCGTATAGATCTCGCAAGGCCCGAGCTCCGCTGCGTACGAGCCGTTCGCACTTTCACCGGACGGCTGCAGGCGTTCGCCTGCCTGTTCGAGCACGTCGCTCGCATACGCCACTGCGGCCGCGCCGACGTTCGGCTGCGCCTGCAGCTTCGCGGCTTCAGGCCGCATGTTGAACCAGCGCAGCATGAGGTCGCCCGTCGCTTCCGCGATCTTGGCAGAGGAGAACGCAATGCCTTCTCCTTCCCATGCCAGGAACGAGTGCGTCGGCGATAGTGTTCCGCTGTGTACGCCGGTCTGCGCGCTTGTCCACGGCGCTTGGAACTGATACGCGTCCGCGTACGCGCCTGTTGCCGCGCCATCGCCGCCATGCGGAAGAATCAACAGTTGGGTCGTATGCTCACCGAGGCATTGCGCTTCCGGCGTCGGGAAGACGCCCCAGTCGCCCAGCTCGGAGACGGAACGAAGCAGCGTGACGGCAATCGTATTGCGGCCGTCGCGAAGCACTTCGTATTCGTTCAAGCCCAGATTCGCGATCGTGAGGCCCTGCGTACCGTCGCTGACATCGGCAAAGGCTTGCTGATGCTGCGCGTTACTCGGGTTCTCCCATTCGACGGCCGGCTCGTTGCCCCGAACCGCCACTTCGAAGATCGCGTCAGCCCGATGGACGGACGCAGCCAGGTCGGTCGGGAACAAGGCGCGCACGCGATGGTCCTTCGCTTGGTTATTGAACGTCGTGCTGATGCCTACGCCGCGCCCGGAGCGTTCCAAGCTGACGACGGTGCGAATCGTAAACGGCACGAATGTTGTCGATCGGCCGGCTTTGCGCTCGGGATAATAGACAGCTTCCTGCTTCTCCTGCTCGAACAGCTCATCGGCAGATGCCGGGATCGACCAATGATGCACGATCTCGACCGCGGCGCGGAACGCGCTGTCTTCGATGACGCGAATGTCAGCAGCTAGGCCCTTGGTCGTGAGAACCGGCTCGCCGTCCGGCTGCTTGAACATATACTCGTTGCCGATATCTCCGACATTTTCATAGATAAGCAGATCGCGGTACGTGCGTCCACTGGCGATATCCGTTACCGCCAAGGTTCCGTCCTCGGCAATTTCGATGCACAGGTTGGCGTTCGCAAGCGTACGGGGACCGGTCACCATTGACGGCGACGAAGCGTCATTTGCAGCTCCGAGCACCCAAGCGTAAGTTTTCAAGCCAAGCGCCGGCACGGCGGTCGCTTCGAACGTCAGCTTCACGCGGCGTGTCCAATACGGCTGACGGAATTTGTCATCTGGCAGGTCGTAGCCGAACTGCAAGCCTAGATCCTCGACCGTATGAGCAACGGCGTTGCCGTCCGCATCCACGAGCGTCCGGCCCTCGATGGACATTTCCTTCATCATACGAATCATATCATTCGGGGCGATGCCTTCACGGAAATACACGCGCGTAATGTCCAGCTCAATTTCCAAGACGCCGCTGCGCGTCCATCCCGTCGTATTGAACGCGACGAGCGGCAGCGGATCCTGACCGTAGCCCGCGAATACGCTTGTATCGACCGTACCTGCGACCGCGTGTTTGCTGTCGTCGACGATTGTCTCCGCCACATGACGGCTCTTATCGAACCTGGTGACCATCTCGCGGTGCACCTCGTCGACGCTGCAGCCGCAGATGCTGTCGTGCGGATGGTTCTGCATGAGCGTTTTCCAAGCGTACTTCAATAGATGATGCGGGTACTTGGCCCGGCCCGTCACATGCGCAAACGCGGCAAGCGGCTCGGCGACCTTCTCGAGGATCGTCTGGCCGACCTGATTCATCTGTTTGAGGTAGACGCGGGCGGATGCCGTATTCACGAGCGTTGACCAGCCGTCCGTCCGCTGGCTGCGCAGCTCGCCGCGCACGACCGACAATTGCTTGTCTTCGAGCGACGACTTCAGTGACGCCAGGTAATCCGGGAAATTCGAATGGACGAAATCCATATCCGGGTACAGCTTGCGCGCGACGCGGATCGCTTCGGCCAGATCCGTCTGGATCGGCTGATGATCGCACCCGTTCATGAACAGCAGCTGTCCCGTCGATGCGTATTTGCCGGCATCGGCCAGCTTGCGGTCCCAGTACTCCTTGGATTCCGCTTCATCCACGGGCACCTCATTACCATTGCTGTACCAGTTGGCGAACAGAATGCCGAGCACCTGCGAACCGTCCGGTCCTTCCCATACGAGCTCCGAGAAGGATGACTCATAAGCGGAGTCCGAGACCATGTTGTTGAACCCCGTCGGCTTGACGCCGCGGCCGAACACCGCGTTGTCGATGCCCGCCTGCTTCATGAGCTGCGGCGCTTGGCCTATGTTGCCGAAGGTGTCAGGGAAATACCCGACCTTCGCGATCGTGCCGTAATGCGAGGCATCTTGATGCCCGATCTGCAGATTTCGGACGTTTGCTTCGCTGCTCGTCAGGAACGCATCCTGCAGGACATACCATGGACCAATATGAATGCGGCCCTCGCGGATCCATTTCTCCAGGCGCTCCCGTTGGTCCGGGCGTACCTGCAGGTAGTCCTCGATGATGATTGTCTGCCCATCGAGATAGAAGCTGCGGTATTCCGCGTCGTTCTCCAGCGTGTCCAGCAATGTATCCATGAGTGCGATCAGCCGCACGTGGTGTTTCTCGTAAGGCAGATACCATTCGCGGTCCCAATGCGTGTGCGAGATGATATGTGCTGTTTTTCTATTATTAGCGTTCGCCATGGCGATCGTCTCCTTTCGATTTCAAGCCTTCTTCGGCTGGCTGCGCCAGCACTTCCACTTCGTCCGGGCGATAGACTTCCGTTACGCAGCCGTTCAGGTCGACGGCAAACAGCACCGCACGCTCCCGTTCCAACACGAACGAATACGTCGTACCCGTCACGGTGGACCTCACTTCGATCTGCGCGTCATGCGCGTATTCGGACACGAACACGAAGAGCTCGCCTTCCTTGAAACGAAGACTCCGGCCGTATACGCCGGCCAGGTGGCCGCCTCTCAGCCATTCTAATTCTCGGCGCCCGCCTGAAACTTCCAGCGCGTGCGCATAGAGCGCAGCGACCGGTTCTGCGCGTTCGTTCAGCTCCACGGGCAGCGGGCACCAGATCAGGCGTCCTTGTCCGTAGGCCGTTTCCATGACCTGGTCCGCTCCCGCAGGGGCACCGTAGCCAGCTTCCTTGAACACTTCGGCGATCCTTCGGTGACCGTATGATACCGGATACTCCTTGTCCCCAATCGCGAGCCGTTCTTCCCGGACGACGTTGGCTGACTTCCGCTGGCCGAACGTATCCGCGAGCCGGTCCGCTTCCCGCCAGTAGGCGTCGAGCCCGAGTGGGCCCGTGAACAAGAGCGTCGCTGCCGTCCGGTCCACGATGTCCAGCAACCGCGCGAATGCCTCGTCGGCGAAGTTATGCGCGGACGGTACAATGATTAGCTTGGCCGGCGCTGTCTCCAGCGCATCCAGATGGTATTCCGACACGCCGCGAAATGGAGTCTTCAACTCGTAGCCGAGAACGCGCGTCAGGCGTGTCGTCGCGTCGAACGCCAGCTTGCGGTTAGAGAAGTCGTTGGAGTACGGGAACACAGCGGCGACATCTTCCAGCTCGCGGTCCCGGAACAAATCGCGGATCCGCTCCATGAAGCTGCCGAACCGGTAGGACACGTCCGCCTCCGGTTTCTCGGTTCCATCCGCCCGCAGCGCGCCGATATGAGATTCATTTGCGTTGTCCATGTAGAAGTTGGTGTTCCAGATCCACTGTACGGCGCCGGCTCCGCCAGCCGCGAAGGCATACGCGTACTTGCGCTCAAGCATCGCGCGAAGCTCTTCCTCGGACCGTTTCGCGAATCCAGCCGGTGTTTCAACGTACATGATACCCGTCTCCTGCACGACATTTGGCTTGTCAGCCGTCTTCGCGAAGATACCGTCCCACAGCAGATGGTCGTTCAGCCACCAGGAATGCACGGTCGTATAGTCGACCGCTTCCCCGTAAAAGAACGGCGACGGTCGCTGCGCACCAAGCGCTTCGTCCTGACCGACTGTCACAAGCTGCGACGGATTGCTTTCCTTAATCGCATTGACAAGCTGTTTTGCCCAGCGGTTGTGCATGTCCATAGAGAACAGCGCGTAATCGAGCCAACGCGTGCCCCGTTTGCCTTGGTGCATGTCCTGCACGTCGAAGTTGATGTCCTCCGGTTCCGGAATGACAGCGGATGCGAAATTCGGCAGTTCACCCGGGGTCATGCCCCAGCGCTCGCGCAGCTTCTCGATGGCTCCGTGGCGCTCCGCTAGCCACTCCGCGTACGCCGCCTTCTCGAACCGGTCACGGCTCGAACGCGGACCATCTGAGAAGATCCGCGGCGGATCGAACATCGACGGCTCGTTGATCAGGTCCCAATCGACGTTCGTCGTCTCGCGGTGACGGCTGACGATGGAGCGGATGAACCGCTTCTGCGCTTCCACGCTGCGCGGATCAAGGTACGGGTTTGTGCCTTCCCATGTCTCCGGAGTAAAGGAGAAGAATGTAAACGTTACTTGCAGGCCGTGCCGCTTCGCGGTCATGAAGAACGCGTCGATCGAGCGCAGTACTTCTTCGGACGCATGCCCGTCCACCTGCATGATGTTGCGGTACGCCGTCCAGATGCCCGTGCGGATCCAGTTGATGCCCGCCTTGCGCATTTGCGCCATATCGCGATCCCACACCGATACATTAGGCAGGAACAGGAACTTGCGCGCAACGTCTGAGGTCATATAGGTCATGCCGACGACAGGCATCGGCTGTCCGTCCTTCTCGAAATAATCCCGGCCGCGTGACAGCAGACCGCCAGCGTTCAGTAAATCGGCGTCCATCCCCCAGAAGCCTTGGTGAAGCAGGCGCGTCTCGCCGTCCGAGGATTTAGCGACACAAGTCACATGATAATAACCCGCGTGGATGTCGCCGAGCAGCGGAATGCGCTTCAATTCGAGCTCGGGGCCGATTTCCGCCTCGTGACGGCAGGTGAACACGTCCGAGTCATCGCCATGGCGGACTTTGATGTCAAACGTCCAGTTCGTTTTGCCCGCCGTGCTTCGACCCAGCTTCTGCGACTGCAGCGTCAGCATCGGACGCTCATGCAGCTCGTAGGAAGCATAGCTCGGCTTCAGCCACAGCTCGGTCACGCCAGCCGCGCAGAATGCCGTCCACGCTTGCAGCGCCTCGGCTCCGCCGCGCGCGAAGAAATCCGCACCAAGCGGTTGGTTGACGAAGAGCCAGCGTCCGCCGGCGAAATCACCTTTCGTGTTCTCCCACAGCACGGCTGGTGCAGCCACTTCCCGTCCTTCGGAGGAGATGCCCTTCAGCACGGGGTAAATATGCGCGTCCATCGGACCGGCCGAGCCCATCTGCTGCGGCAGGTCGCTCGATTTGGTCACATGCGGCACGAGGTTCCACGTATCCGTGACGTCGAGCAGCGACTCCCGGCCCTTGAATAGAGGGATTTCCTCGACAGATGCCAGCTTTGCGACTGGCGCCGCCTTCACAGGCAGCATCTCATGTATGCGCAGCTGACGGTGATACGCCGTTTGTTCCGGCTCTGGGAGCCACTCACCGGCTTCTTTGCGGACTGGCACTCGGAAAGGTGCGCCACCCAAGCTGATCAAGCCACCGCCACGTTTCAAGAACCCGAGCAGCGCTTCCCAAGCCGCGGCGGGAAAATAAGGCGCATGCAGCGACACGAATACGCCGCCGTCCGCACCTTCCAGCCTCGATGCCAGCGCATCGGCGCCACACACCTCGCCGACGCCCCGCAGCTGTTCCAAATCTGGCCCGCCAATGGCAGAGGCGCCCGGAAAGGCGCCATCGTAGAAAATAATTGTCTTATTTAGCATCGAGTAATCCTGCTTTCATCGCTTTATAGACCAGCTGCGAAAACAAGCTGTTGGACCAAGCGAACCATTTACGCGTGAATACGGTTGGATCGTCCGAATGGAAGCCTTCATGCATGAAGCCGGTATCGGCGTCCGTCGCTTCCAAGACCGCGATCATAGCGAGTTTCTCCTCGTCCGTCTTGGCCGTCAGCCCTTGCATGGATAAGGCCATATGCCAGATATACCCCGGCGGCGTATGTGGGCTTCCGATGCCTTTCGCGGCCGTTCCTTCGTAATAGAACGGGTTTTCCTTGCTCAGCGCGAAACGGCGCGTGTTCTGGTAGATCGGATCGTCCCCATCCACGTAACCAAGGTATGGAATCGAGATCAAACCCGGCGTACCCGCGTCGTCCATCAAGCAGTAGTTGCCGAAGCCGTCGGTCTCGTACGCGTAGATCGGCCCGAACTCCGGATGCCGGTAGATGCCATACAACTGGATGCCATGGTTGATCTCGCGCTCCAGCTTCGCCATTTCCTTCTCGAACGACAGGTCGCGGAAGACGAACTCTGCGATCTCGCGCATTTGGCGGAGGGTAACAACCGCGAACATGTTGTCTGGGATGTTGTAATGGAAATCGCAGGCGTCGTCGCTCGGCCGGAAGCCGGACCAGACCATGCCTGTATAGTTGACCGGCATGCCGATGCCGTCGTTCATGAGTGAGTCGGTCATGATGCCATTGTCCCGCTCGAAGCGGTATGGCGAACGCTCGAAATGGTATTGCTCCCGTTTCCACAGGTCAACTGCGGCGCGCATGGCGATCTTGAAGTCCGCGTCAAAGATGTCGGCGCGGCCGGTTTCCTTCCAGTACGCGAATGCAAGGCGCATCGAGAAGCAGATGGAATCGAGCTCGAATTTGCGCTCCCATACCCAAGGGGACATGTCCGTCTTGTCGTCGGTGTTCCAGTGCCAGTCATTTGCCATCTCGTTGAACGCGTTTGCGTATGGGTCGATGACGATATTGCGCATGTGCAGCTTGATCAGGCCGCCGATGATCCGCTGCAGGTCGGCGTCGTCCTTGGCAAACGGTACGTAGTGCATGACCTGCTCGACGGAATCACGCAGCCACATCGCGGGGATATCTCCCGTAATGACGAAAGTCGTGCCATCGTTCAGCAGCTTGGTTGTTGTTTCCAGCGTATTCGGAAAACAGTTCTTAAACAGCTGAAGCAGCTTCGGCCGGTGCGCGAGGCGCGTCTCTGCCTCTGCTAGCACCGCTTGCACGGATTGCGGGAGCGGGAGGTGAGGCATGTCGATTTTTGGTAATCTGAATTGTTCCATGGTGTTTTTCCCCTTTGTCGTTACTTTATTGCGTTGTTGCTTATACGTACTTATGCGTACCACAAACGGCCCGTGGGCGGTTGTCCGCGCCGCGGGCCGCTTGCGGTGTGAAATGTTCGTGATGATGTTGATCTTTCGCTTCTCTAACCTTCAAATGCTAAAAGGTATTACTCTTTCACGGCACCAACCGTTAGCCCCTGCACAAAATAGCGCTGGAAGAATGGATACGCGAGCACGATCGGACCGGTTGCCAGGACGACCATCGCCATCCGTGATGTATCCTGCGGCATCGACTGCAGCACGGAAGTCCCCAAGGAGGCGTTGTTGCTATTTGCAAGAATGAACTGCATGCTGTTCTCGATCCGCATCAGCATCGATTGCAGCGGCACCAGGTCGGGGTTCTCGATGTACAGCAGGGCGTTGAACCAGTCGTTCCAATAGCCTAGCACGTTGAACAGCGCGATTGTCGCGAGGCCCGGCAGCGCGAGCGGTACGATGAGTCGGAAGAATATGCCGAACTCGCCGGCGCCATCAATTTTGCCGGATTCGATAATTGCGTCCGGGATCATGGTCGAGAAGAACGTACGCATGATCATAATGTAGAAGGCGTTGACTGCAAGAGGCAGAATGAGCGCCCACAGGGAATTGCCGAGGCCAAGCAGCTTCGTCGTCACGATGTAGGACGGCACGAGTCCGCCGTTAAACAACATCGTGAAGAAGGCAAGGAACGAGAAAAATTTACGGTATTTGAATCCTTTGCGGGAGATCGCGTACGCGAAAAGTGAGATAAAGATCAAGCTGATCGCCGTGCCGACAACCGTGACGAGAATGGTCACGCCGTAGGAGCGCAATAGTTGGTCGCCCGCTTTGAATAGGTAGCTGTAGGCGTCGGTACTCCATTTGCTCGGAAATAACGAGTACCCGTCCTGCGCCAGTGTCTTCTCATCTGTGAACGAGATAACCATGACGAGCAGAAACGGAAACACGCAAGCTAGCGCGAACAGTCCGGCAATGAGGTTGAAGATGATGTTCCAGGCCGGCGTCAGCCGGTGGAAGTCCTTGGATTTCGTAAGGGATGCCATGATGATGCTCCTTTCTTCCTAAAATAACGCGTTGTCCTTATTGAAACGACGGACGATCCAGTTAGACGTGATGACGAGTACGAATCCGACGAAAGATTGATACAGGCCAGCTGCAGTGCTCATGCCGATCTCCCCGGTTGTTTTCAAGCCACGGTAGACGTAAGTATCGATAACGTTCGTGACGTTGTAGAGCGTCCCGGAATCGCGGGTAACTTGGTAGAACAAGCCAAAATCTGCGTAGAAAATGCGGCCTATGGCTAGCAAGGTCAAAATGGTCATGAGTGGTGTCAGCATCGGCAGCGTGACGTTGCGGATCTGCTGCCATTTGTTCGCGCCGTCGATCATTGCCGCTTCGTATAGAGATTTGTCGATACCCATGATTGCGGCCAGATAAACGACGCTGTTATAGCCGAGCGACTTCCATAGGAACACGATGACGATGATGAACGGCCAGTACTTCGGCTCTGAATACCATTGCTGCGGATCCATGCCGAACGCCAGGACGATCTTGTTCATCACGCCGCGGTCGTAGCTGAGGAAGCTATATGCGAAATAACCGACGATGACCCAGGACAGGAAGTAAGGCATGAACATCCCCGTTTGGAACCATTTCGCCAGCCGCTTGTTTGCGATTTCGGAAAGGACGATGGCCATGGCCACTGCCAGAACTAGACCAATGATGATGAACACGATGTTATAGAGTAAGGTATTGCGGGTGATGATGTACGCGTCGTTTGTGCTGAACAGGAACTTGAAATTATCGAAGCCGACCCAGCGGCTGTGGATGATGCTGGAGAGAAATCCGCCGTGCACGCGGTATTCCTTGAAGGAAATCACCGTGCCGAGCATTGGCAGGTACGAGAAGAAAATAAACCAGATACTAGCCGGAAGCACCATCAGGAGCAGGGCTTTATTACGGTTGATGTCTTTGAAGAAACGCCCAAAGGCCTTCATGGGGTTCACCCTTTCTAAGCGAAGTCGGTTTGCAGCACCAAGGGCCTGCGGCAATTCGTCCCAAGGTGAAACGGCTTCCCCGTCCTCAAGGCGGGGTGGCGCGCGTTTCAATCCGGAGAATTCTAAGCCATGTTTATAAAAAAACACTTATAGACTCTTAGAATTCAAGATGAAACGGCAGATGCCGTCCATTGGCGGCGCAAGTTTCATCCCTTAGAACGAGAAACAATGTACGGGATGTCTCATCCCATTCGGTTCCTTGTTTTTGAAAAAAGGGCGAATGTTCGCATTCGCCCTTCGGTGCTATAAGTGCTTTACTTGCCTTGCGTAGCTTTCCAAGCGTCGAGTTGTGTTTGCGCTTCGGTCAGGATTTTACCAAGACCCGCGTCGTTCAATTTTTTGATCGCTTGCGGCAAGTATTTATCCGGATCGACGGTACCCGTCATGAGCGGTGCCCAGAAGGATTCCTTCGCGTTTTGCACGGCCGCAATCTCGCTCGACACTTTCGTCGGATCGAAGTTGAAGCCGAGTAGTGCCGCAGGTTTGCCGGCATCGTTGTATGTCTTGAACTGTTCCCATTTGTCGGCAGGATCGCCTGGGTTCAGGTGCGTGATCATAATGTTGCCAAGTGCGAAAGTTGGCATATCGTAGTTCTTGGACTCAGGCAGGTTCTCCATGTAGTCGCCGTCGGTTACCTTGTAGTGCGTGCCTTCGATACCGGAGTCAACCATGTTGCGAAGAACTGGATCGGTGTTCAGCAGGTTAAGGAATTCCATCGCCTTCTCTTTATGCTTCGAGTTTGCGGAGATGGCTTGCATGGAGCCCATAACCGATTGGTTGTAGATCAGCGCGTCGCTCATCGGCGTCGAGACGATCGGGTAGCCGTAGCTGGTCGACCATACGTTGTCTGCGAACGGCTGCGTCGTAGCTTTGTCGGTGAACCATTTGCCCGTCGCTTGCACGTCCGAAGACGATTCCAGCGTCGCGGCTTCCGTAGGAATGTAGCCAGCTTGGTAGTATTTGTGCATGGTTTCGAGCGCTTGCTTCATTTCCGGCGTTTCGAACACGTTTACAATTTTGTAGCTGGAGTCGTCGAGCTTAACGGCCAGCGGGAATTTCTCAATCAGGTAGTCATATGGAATGTACGGCGTGAAGGTCTTGTCCACTTGCAGCGGCGTCACGTCCGGGTTATTTTGTTTAACCGTCTTCAATAACGGCTCCAGACTTTCCAGGGAGCGCACGTCCGTGATGCTCAGCTTATTCTCATCAAGGATGTTCTTATTGAAGCGCCATACCTCGGATGTCGGAAGCTCTTTGTTCGCCGGTACGCCGTAGTTTTTGCCGTCGACTTTAGAGCCACTCAGGAAGGCAGGGTTCAACGTATCGGTAATGCCTTTGCCGTATTGCGTCAGCAGATCGTCGATTGGTGCGAAAGCCCCTTTGCGCGCGTTTTGTACGTAATCGAATGCCCATGCCGCAGTGAACATGATGTCCATGTCTGCGCCCGAAGCCGTCAGTACTTGCATCTTCTGGTTGTAATCGCCCCAGTCGATCATCGTCATTTTGACTGTTGCGCCAATTTTTTCTTTCGTGTATTCGCTAACCGCTTCCATAACTTTGTCGACGTCTTTCTGCGGCGTGCCGATTGTGTACCAGTTCAATTCGACCGGTTTGGCGTTGCTGCCTGTGTTGCCGGACGAAGTGTTGTTGTTCGTGGCAGTGTTGCCGTTGCTTCCGCAGGCGCTCAGCAAGAGCATGACGGCCATCGCGGACGTCAGGCCGATTGCTGCCTTTTTACGGATGATTCCCATTTGTGTTTCCTCCCTTTTGTCTGTGTAGCATTTCAGTAGTCGCGACTTCTTGCTACTTCATCTTAGAAGATGAAAACATTTTCAAAAATAATAGAAAACAAAGAATAAGTGTACAAAATAAAGAAAGGAACCACGAATGACGCCTCGGCGTCATAGCAGCTCCTTAAAATCGCCCGGCACCATCCCGACATGCTTCTTGAACTGCTTGTAGAAGTAGCCTGTCTCCCAGTACCCGACCTGTCTTGCGATTTCATTCACCTTAAGCCGGCTGTCCGCCAGCAGTTCCTTAGCTTTGTCGATACGAAATTTATTCAGGTAATCCGTGAACGTATCCCCCGTCTGCTTGTGAAAGAGCTGCCCAAGGTAATTGGGGTGAATGTGGAACTGCAACCCAAGCGACTTGAGCGTCAGCGCCTCCGTGTAGTGCTCGTGGATGTATCGCAACGCCTGCTTGATGACGGGACTCATGTCTTCCCCGGAGAACGAATCGGCAGTGAAGAATGCCGCCGTCCGCACGGCTTTCTCCACGCCTTCGAGCGTTGCCGCGGTCACCGCTTGGTCGAGTGCGCTTTGGAACACCTCCGCGGCATCCGTGCGTCCGAGCTTGTCAACTTCGATCTTCATCAGGATCATCAGCTCGATGGCGGCGCCTCTCGCCCGGATGGGATGCAAGCTCTCCGCCATCCGTATAGCCGCGAAATCGCGGTCGATAACCTCCGCCAGCTCATCCTTGTCCTTGGCGAGGATGGACTTTGCATATGCCTCCCATTCGAATAATCCCGAAGGAAGAGCTGCCGTTTCTGCGGAAATATCCGTATAGTCGAGTAAATGCCGGTCTTGCCGCACCAGGAAAAACTGCTGCGCTTTACGAGCCTGGATGTAGCTAGCAGGGGCGTCGGCTGTCGACATGATCCCACCGAGCGCGATCTGCGGGCCGAGTTGCCTGGTTTCCCATTTGTCCGCTACTCTTTCCAAGGCTTCCGTTACCTTAGCTTGATTCTGCTCGTCTCCGTTTATGCAGCAGACGGCGACCAGCTCGTCCTCGTCGTTGCGAAAGGGAACAAAAGTCAGGCGGTCAGTCTCCTCGGTCAGAAGATCCGCGACGCAGTCGTCCGGGCCGTAACCTGTGGCACTCTGTTCCGGGCGAAAACGGATGATCGCCAGCGCCACATATGGCTTCGAAAGATCGATGTCGAGGAGTGTTGTCCGTTCAGTCAGCTCGGGTAACGCGATCCGCCCGTTTACCCATCGGGTCATGACATTGTCCCGCAGGATGCCAATCTCATCTTCCCCCAACGGCTTTTCTGGCTTGTCCGCCTCCAGCTTCCGTACCGTATCCGTCAGCGTCGCCTCAAGCTCCCCGAAGTTAATCGGCTTGAGCAGGTAGTTCTCGATGCCAAGGCGCATACCTTCCTTGAGATAATTGAATTCGTTGAACCCACTCAGGATGATCACCTTCAATTGCGGCTGCAGCTCCCGCGCTTTGCGGATCAGCTCCAGTCCGGTCATGATCGGCATGGAGATGTCAGTGATGAGCAGGTCGACTGGCAACTCGCGCAGTCGCTCCAACGCTTCCTCACCGTCTTCGGCGCTGCCGACGACCTCCAGACCGAAAGCGGACCAATCGATCGCGTCGCTCAACCCTTCCGTGATAAACGGCTCGTCGTCCACGAGTAATACTTTATACATCGCCAGCTTCCTCCCCTTGTGTGGCCTCGGGCCAGGTCACCGTCACCGATGTCCCCTTCCCGGGCATGCTCTCTATGCTAATCCCGTAGCCGGGTCCATACACGAGTTCGATCCGCTCGTGCACGCTGCGCAGCCCGAAGGACTGCTGTTCCTCGGTTTCTGGCATCCTCAGCCGGTGCATGATGCGCGCGAGCCTCTCCGGCTCGATGCCTTTGCCGTTGTCGCGTATCTGAACCCGGATCAGGCCATGCTCTTGCACGGCTTCGATAGTCAGGCTGTTGTTCTTACGACGGGAATCCATCCCGTGCACGATATAGTTCTCTACGATTGGCTGCAGCAGGAGCTTTGCAACTGGAACCCGCAGCAGCTCCTGGTCGCATTCGACCTCATAGGTGAATTTGTCTTTGTAACGGATTCGGAACAGCTCGAGGTACAGCCTGCACATCTCGAGCTCCTCGCCCAGGGTGTTCTCCGCTTTCGCACTGACCGAGTTGCGGAACAGCGCCGCGAGGCTGTAGATCATCTCGCCTACGTCGACCGCTCCTTGCGACATCGCCCGCATTCGGATGACCTCAAGCGTGTTGTAAAGAAAATGTGGGTTTACCCTGGCCTGCAGAGCGGCAAGTTCCGTCTGCTTATGCCGTATCTCCGCCTTGTATTCCCGGTCGATATGCCGGCCCAGCTCGTCGAGCATCTCGTTGAAGCTCTGGGAGATCTGCCCAAGCTCGTCCTCGCGGGCGTCCTGCAGGCGGGCGGTGAAGTTGCCCCCCTCCACCTTCCGCATGAAATGTACGATCCGGTTCGTCCGCCGTGAGATACTGACAATCAGGATGGATGGAATGATCACCGCGACGACGATGCAAATCGAACTGATCAGAATGATCGTCCGCTTGAGGCCTGCGTAAGCCTCGGCCATCACGCTTTTAGGCATAATGCCGACCACGAAGTACCCGGCTTTGTTCTGCGTCAGCGTGGAGATGTACGACGGCTCGTCGAGCAGTTCGGTTTCCTTCAGGGATCCGATTTGCTTCATGTACGGGAAGAGCTGTCCATAGTATTGGTTCGCCGAATCGGACAGCACCTGCCCGTCCTGAGACAGTACCAGAATCTCGCCCTTAAGCGGCGTCCGCTGCTGGTCAAGTGATCGGCTCACCATGCCGGAATCGAAGTATATGAGCAGCTGTCCGATGTTCTTGAGCGTATTCTTATCGTTCACCTGGACGCGCATGGAATACAGCTGCGAGTTCCATTGGCCGATCAGCCCGCGGATCCAGATGTTCGGCGTCGCCGCAACTGGCCCGTCCGCTGCCATGATCTCGGGAATGTAGGAGCGGGTCGGATTGGTCTTGTACAGCCGTCGCGGGCCGTTCCGATTGAAAGCATACAACTGCTGCATGTCCGTGCTGTACAGCAGGATGTTCTGGATGTCGGGATCGGCATCCATTCGGTCCGCGAGATAGCTCAGGATATCGACCGCGCTCTCGTTGCCGCCCGCGTAGTTCTGGTCGAGCATGTACTGCGCGTATTCGCTGTAGGAATGACGGAGAAAGTAGGACGCGTTGCTCGCGAGCAGGCTGTTGCGGTAGATGTCCTGCACCGTGTTCTGCACCCAGTCGTACTTCTGCTCCATATAGCGGTTCACCCGTTCCATTGCCTGCTTCTGGTTATTCAGCTCGCTGTTCACGATAGAATCGGAAATGAGACCAAAGAGCAGGTATGAGAGCGTGATGATCGTCAAATGCACGATGACCGCGAAGACGAGAATGACTTTGACGAACAGGTTGTTCTGTATATAGCTGCGGTAGATTTTCCGGAATCTCAAGCGCCCGTGCCCTCTCTCGTTGATAGTTAGGATTTGCCGCCATTATAACATTAAGGATGGAGCCGCGCCTATTCGGACGCCTGTAAGACCGATGGTGAGATAACTCCATACAATATCCCATATAATGGGTTGTATCGAAAAGAGCCCCATCCCTAGAGGGACGGAGCTCTTTCTCGTGGTTTGGTTAGACGCACGTGAATGATTGAATGGACTGCAAGCTCAGCCCAGTGTACATCCAAAACCGTCCGTTCCACTGAAAACCCGCAACTGATGTGCGCCCTAAGAATACTGGGAAAAACCAGAATTGGTTTCCATTTCTGAGCCAAATGTACGTATTCCTAAACATACAACGAGAAATTGCGCCAGGGTCAACAGCAAACTGTGAGAACTGAGGTTGTTGAGGGATGAATCCCGGCGGAGGTGAGCTGGGTGCCATTGGCTGCCCTGACGGTCCCGAAGGTCCTCCTGGTGGTCCTCCTGGAGGTCCCGGCTGTCCAGGGAATCCTGGGGGGCCGGGAGGTGGGAAAAATGACATGATCTTGTCACTCCTTATTTGATGGGCTAAAACATTGTATGTAAGAGCGGAGGGAAGAGGATGGGCGTATTCGATATTCTTTTTAGCCTCATTAGATAGTGGATTTTCGCAAATTCCTAGTTACATATTAATTTCTAGTAAATGGATTGTTAGTATATAAATCTGGATATTTTTGTTATTATAAATTTGGTAGATTATAAGCTACGAAAACGTAATTAGAGAGTTTTATTCAGGTGCTGGCGGAACAACATTTGTACACAAATTGGCTTTGGAATCCGAAACCCAATATCAATTAACAGCCAAGGTAGCAGGGAAGAAAGCCAGCCAGCCGTTCTTGTTTACCACCATCGTTCCGATGGAAGAGACACCTTTTCCTTCTGTTACAGCTCCAGCCTACACGGATACAAATTATATTTTAAAAGGTGTTATTGAGCCACATGCTACTTTCTTCTTCTATATATAAAGACGGAACGTTTAGCTTTATGATGCCGTCATATCCTCCGTTGCAGGCTGGAGAAACATTGCAGCTCAAAGCTGATGCGCCTGGTAAAGTAATGAGCAATGCGCTGGTGCTCACGACTGTTATGTCAGTAGAGAAGTCCAGTACACCTACTATTACGGGACAGGTTTAATAAGCGCCTATCTTGAAGATGGCACGCAGATTATACGGGTACCTTTTCCGAAATGAATTCAGGTAACTGGTCGATCGGTTTAGCGTTTACTGTTCTGCGAGGCAGAGATCGAAAATATGTTATCACCGACGAGGCAGGAATGCTGCCAAGCGATCCGGTATACATTACAATTCAACGAGTGCCTAAAAGCACAGTGCCCGTTGTTTCAAGTAATGTTAGCGGCGAAACGGTAAATATACAAGGAACTAACGATGGTCCAAGTGTCGATGAACGGATACCGACAATAATTTATGATAGTCAATGATAAAGGCAATGCAATTGCAACTAGCTATGTTGGACTGACGGTTTATTCTCGATCAATGTTTCTTTGATTCAGTTGGTCACTGGCAAGACGATAAAAGTGGTAGCGAAAGAAGCTCAAAAGGTAGTTAGTGATCCATTGGTCATTACGGTGAATTAGCAAGTGAGCAAGTGGAAGCCCCGTCCTCACGCGGATGCAAAAGAGCCTGGTCACTGTACTTCAGTGACCAGGCTCTTTTAATTATGGATTCACACAGCCACAATTCGCCGCCACCATATACGCTCTGAAATGATTGCTTATAATGAAGTAATTATTTTGAGTTACAGTTTACGTGATTGCAGGGGTAGTTTTTTGGCTTGTGTTTAGAACAAAACAATATGTTTTCGGAAAAGTTTTTCAAGAAAAGTCTTGCAATGAGATAGATGCATATGGTATATTCTATTTCTGGCCGAGAGAAACAAGCGGTTGGGACGGAAAGCTGAATATCATTGATAGATAGAAATTGAAATCAATGAAAAATAAGGATTGACACTGAATTCGATAACGTGATAAGATACACAGCGTTGTTGAAAAAAATTGTTCTTTGAAAACTGAACAACGAGCAAAACTGCCCCGTTAGAAATAACGGAAAAAGCGATAAAACAAAGTTTGAGCAAGTCAAACACCATTTCATGGAGAGTTTGATCCTGGCTCAGGACGAACGCTGGCGGCGTGCCTAATACATGCAAGTCGAGCGGAT
>NZ_JAASRW010000017.1 GCF_011761355.1 Paenibacillus lupini
GAAGCACAGCAATGTGTGGAGCTGACGAATACTAATCGGTCGAGGGCTTATCCTACAAACTTTCTGAAGGAAAGTTACTTCGGAAGCATATGCTTAGACTTATGACTAGTGCATAAGCATTGCTTAAGGAATTCATTCATTCGCATCCAGTTTTGAAGGTGTAATTTTTACACCTATTTATGGCGGTCGTGGCGAAGGGGTTAACGCACCAGTCTGTGGCTCTGGCATTCGTGGGTTCAAGTCCCATCGATCGCCCCATTATTTGTTTAGAATTACATATAAGCGTTGGGGATTAGCCAAGCGGTAAGGCAACGGACTTTGACTCCGTCATTCCTAGGTTCGAATCCTTGATCCCCAGCCATTATGCGGAAGTGGCTCAGCGGTAGAGCATCGCCTTGCCAAGGCGAGGGTCGCGGGTTCGATTCCCGTCTTCCGCTCCAAATAACAATCACAAGATTACTTCAGAAATGAAGTGGTCTTTTTTTTTGTATATACATAAACAAAAACGCTGACTCAAGGTCAGCGCTTTAGAGCTTCAGTTTTATGTTTACCTTTATACAAATAGTACACAACGATAATCCCCAGGATAAGTACAAGTGAAGCAATATAACTTCCTTCTGCTCCAAAATCCCCTCCAGATAATTGAATAGGACCGTTATCCGTTACTTGAAGGACTGCTGGGACAGGATCGGTACCCGATACCTGAAACCCATATACGTAGCCTTGGAAGAAGTTCCAACTCATATGTAGTCCTATCGGCCACCATAGTCCCCCGGTTAATTCACGTGCTACAGCGAATAGAATGCCAGCGAGGCATATATTAATGAAGGGATATGGCGTCTCAAACATGTTCGGATTCAGACTGTGCATAAATGCAAAAATCATGGAGCTCACGATAATGGCCGGAGTCCGTCCATAATGATATTTAATGAGACCTTGTACATATCCACGTGAGAATAACTCTTCAGATAAGGCAACAAATAGGAATAAAACAATGCCATCTAATAAGGAAAGGATCAAGGTTTGATTCCAAGTAGAAGCTTCCCAGCCAATGCCGCCTGCTGCCCAGATCAGAATAGCGGAGATGGACATAAGGATGAATCCTGCAAAAAAGCCTTGAGTAGCTAAAGTGCCGCCAAATTGCTGTTTGAGGCCAAGAGACCAGCCATGATTACGTTCAAACCATGTATACATGGCAAAGACAGAACCAATAAATGCGGCAATTTGTAAATACTGCGTCCAGCGTGCCCCAGTGATGGAAGTTACATCGTCCACACTAGCACCGGAGATGAGAGCGCAGATCGTATAAATGATAGCACCAACCATAATGATAACAATAGGAATTAAGCCACTTAATACTATTTTTCCAACCACGCTAAAAAACTTCTTAATAAGATTCACCTTCCTGTTTCAATTCATTAATTACATATTTATCCAAAACTACTATGAAATTATATCCTTCGTTTTATTTTGATGTCAATTCATTTTGTGTGAAAAATATACATTTCTTGCATAGGTCTATTGTGCTATGATGAGGGCAACTATGGATGGAAGCGCTTTTAGTAGATTGATCGATCATAAAGGAGCCGACACATGAGGAAACTCGTCATTGTGCTGCTGTCTGCCATTTGCCTGGTGCTGTTAGGGTTTACTCTATCATCTTTTATTCAGGTGTTTCATTACAATTTAACAGCTCCTGCAAATGTGGGCAACACAAACAAAACTAATTATCGGATCATTCTAATTACACAAGAAATGGACACGCCATTTTGGGATAAAGTCGAGGATAGTGCTGCCAAAGCAGCAGCAAAGTATGGCGCCGAATTAGCGGTATGGGGCAGCTATGGAACGAATCAGGAGGATTTTCTGAAAAATATGGAGATTGCTATCGCTTCAAAAGTAGACGGCATCCTCGTACAGGGCCTCAATACGGATGAATTCAATCAGCTTGCTACAGTGAAGGCTGCCAGTAACGGTATTCCAATCTTTACGATTGCCAACGATGTACCAATTGAAGACAGTTTACGCCGAACTTATATTGGTTCTGATCATTATAAGGCAGGTCAAATGATAGGAACGCAGCTGGCTGAAGATATCGGTAAGAAAGGAAAAGTTGTGCTGATGGTCTCCGACCGCCAAGAGGATTTCCAGAGCAGGCGTTTAGAGGGGATTCTAGATGTATTAAGTTCCTATCCCGATATCGAGCCTATTACGGTAGTAGCAGGGGATACAAGGGAGAAGGTAGTTACAGCCACGAATGAAATTATGAATAAAGAGCCCAATCTAGCTGCTTTTGTATCTGTGACGGCAAATAATGCGAGTGCGATGGTGCAGGAGATCAGCAAGCGTGCGCAGCTTAGCAGGTTCCATATCTACTCGTTTGATGACAGCCCTGAGATTAAGACGCTGCTTAAAGAAAAAAAGATGAGCGGCATTATCGAGCAATCACCCGAAATGATGGGGGAGCTAGGCGTGCAGCTTATGGTGCAATGGCTGAAGGGTGAGACATTCCCTTTGAAGTATGACGGTTATTATACCGATATTCGGCTTCTGAAGGCGGATGAGCTTCCATGAATACAGTCCAGAAAAAGATATTGTCACTGACCGCCATCGTCCTCTTTATTATGGTAGCCATTTGGTTCATTCTCACCTATTACAATCAGAAAATGCAGGATCAGTATAATGACATTTTACAGCGATACCTGCAAATGAATGAAGTGAGCGCTTCCAGTCAGCAGCTTGTCACATCGCTCAACAATTATATACAGACCCCATCTACCTCCAAGTTGTCTAATGTAGAGGCTGATCGTCAAAGGCTGCTGGAGGCACAGCGGAATATTGCGGATCTGCGTAATAACAGCAATCAGTTTACACTTACGAATTACCTCAATCTAATAGATAGTTTAGTGGATTCAACGAATCGTTCCATACGGCTTCTAAGCGAAAAGAATAATGAAGAGGCTTTAAATGATTTCACGGAAGTAACGCGATTATCTAAATATATTTCGGAGATGACACTAACGCTTCTTGGTACTGAGCTTCAGACCTATGATCAGTTCTATCGGGGGATGATTATTCAATCCGTTGAGCTCAAGAAGCTAGGGGTCTGGATGCTGGCATTAATTACATTCCTTCTCTTATTGTTTACGTACTGGTTCTCTCTAAGTATAACTCGCCCCATTCAGAGACTGACACAAGCAGCCCGTGAGCTTTCACGAGGAAGATTTGATACCCACATCGAAATATACGCCAACGATGAGATATCTTTCCTAGCCAAAACCTTTGACAGGATGCGAGTCAATATTAACAATCTGATCTCTGAGATGCAGTACAAAGCACAGCTCGAGAGCGAGCTTCAGAAAAACAAGCTTTTGCTGCAGGAGAGTCAGCTTCGAAGTCTGCAAAGTCAGATTAATCCGCACTTTTTATTTAATACACTTGATACGTTATCGAAGAAGGCTTATTTGGAAGGCTCAGTGGAAACAAGTGATCTTCTGACAAGTGTAGCGAGGCTTCTCCGTTATAATCTGAAGCGTCTTGATCGGCCGGTCACCTTGTATGAAGAGGTACGTGTGCTGCGCGAATATATTTTTATCCAACAAACACGGTTTACCGATCGTCTTCGCTTTGAGGAAGAGGTGGATGAAGCCTGCTTGTCGATACAAATTCCTGGGCTTACGATTCAACCTATTATCGAGAATGCTGTTATTCATGCCATAGAGCCGCTCGAGCAAGGTGGTACTATTACCTTCCGTATTCGGGATGAAGGATCAAATGTCATGATCGAGATTGAGGATGAAGGAAGCGGCATATCAGAGGAGAAAATATCGCAGATCGTGGAGGATCGATTCAACTCGCAGGAGGGGGACGGACATTCAACCGGTATCGGATTTGGGAATGTAATCAGCCGCCTTCGTTTGTTCTACGGCCGAGAAGATATTATGGAGATTCAAAGCGAAGTCGGAAAAGGAACAAAAGTAATCTTGAAGCTGCCGAAGGTTAGGGAGGCCGGATAATTTATGTATAAGCTGCTGATTGTTGATGACGAGCAGATTGAACGGGAAGGATTACAAGCCATTCTTCAGCATGGGCTTCCTGAGCTTGTTATCGAACAAGCGAAAAATGGGAAAATTGCGCTGCAGATGGCGGAGGAGTTTCAGCCAGACCTCATATTAATGGACGTCAAGATGCCAGGGATTAATGGCCTCGAGGCAGTAGAATTGATTAATGCCAGTAACCCGGCAATCAAGTTCATTATGGTTACGGCCTACGATACGTTCGACTATGCACGCAGGGCCATAAAGCTTGGAGTGAAAGATTATCTGCTCAAGCCAAGCAAAGCTTCGGAGATTGTAGCTACGGTGCAGCGGGTACTCCATTTGATCGAGGAAGAGCGCAAGACCGTTGAGACGACTGAGCAGCAGCGCTTTGCTTTGCAGAAGGTAATGCCGATCATCGAGACAGACATTGTTACGCAATTATTGTTTGATCATGTGCATGAAGTACATTTGGATGAGCTGGTAGGTCTTCTTGGGGTTAGTACAGCGAATGAGAAATATGCGATGACCGTCTTGCTGCCAAATGGCTCTGAGAATTATTATTCAGCCATTAAAGAGAAAGTGAGAAGCATGGGCAGCGGGTGGGTTGGTGCGATGTATGGCCGGCAAATCCCGATTATTGTATTCCCAGAGGCAGAACGGTCCGTTCGCTCTCAAGCGGTTACGATGGCACGCGAGCTGCTTGCTGTGGCAAAGTCTGACGGGCATGAAGGCTGGTTTATCGGGATCGGTAATGTTTATGAATCATTGGATCAAATCCGGCAGTCCTATCAGGAAGCCTTAATCGCCTCAATGGACCCTACACTGCCGGTCAAATATCGTTTTTATGAGGATACCCCAGTCCTTGGCGTTACACGTGACGGCTATCCGGTCAAACAAATAGAGCAGCAGCTTTTCGACCGGATTCGGCTTGGACAATGGGAGCAGGTTCGTACAGATATGCTGGACTTTATCCGCCGTTATGAGAATGAAGGAGCGAATCTGCTGTATACCCAGCAGCGTGTACTTGAGCTGCTCTGGATTGCCTCACGCGTTTTGCTGGAGATGGGCGTTGAGATTGATACACCGCTTTACTCCTCCCAGGCCCAGGACTATAGGCAATTACGAGTGGAGTCAGAGCTGCTGCTTGAACGGATGAGACAAACTTTCTCCGAGCATCATGACCGAATCGAGCCGGATACCATTCAGCAAATTAAGCAATACATTATGGATCACTCCCATGAGGATATTTCCCTTGAAGCAATCGGGAGTATGGTTGGCTTAAGTCCTTTTTATATCAGCAAAATGTTTAAAGACCAGCTTGGCATCAACTATATTGATTTTCTGACGGAATGCCGGATTAAGAAAGCCATCAAGCTCATGGGTGACCCTGAGCGAAGTTTGAAAGAGATTACGTATATGGTCGGCTATCATGATCCTAATTACTTTAGTAAGGTGTTCAAAAAAATGTGTGAGGTTTCTCCTACGGAATACCGTAAAACCCTTCTTGGCAAATAAGCTTGCAGCATACAAATTTGTGATAAAGGAAGAGAAGCAAATGAAACTGGGCATCGCAAGGAGAAGATCAATGCTGTTCATCGCAGCAATGGTCTTCAGCAGTGTCTTGGGGGCATGCGATAGCAGCCAGACAACTAGCGAGACTAATAAGCCGATTCATACAACAACAGCTTCCTCGAATACCACAGATAAAAACAAGAAAATAAAAATTGGGTTCTCAATGGATACACTGCTTGAAGAGCGATGGCTGAAGGATAGAGATCTATTCCGGGAAGCTTGTGAGGCGCTTGGCGCGGAAGTCGAGATTATTGCGGCAAATGGTGATGATGCCAAGCAGATCTCGCAAGCGGAAGCACTGATCAGCGAGGGAGTTGATATCCTTGTTGTTGTTCCTCACAATGCGGATGCAACAGCAGCGATCGTGAAGAAAGCTCATTCAGCAGGTATTAAAGTACTCGCTTATGACCGTCTGATCAAGAACGCTGATGTTGATCTTTATGTTTCATTTGATAATGAGGCAGTAGGAGAACTTCAGGCTAAGGCAATTACTAAGCTTGTACCGAAGGGCAAGTTTGTTTATATCGGAGGTGCCGATACAGACAACAATGCGCATTTGTTTAAACAAGGCGTATTTAATGTTCTGCAGCCGCTGATTGACCGTGGGGATATTACTGTCGTATACGATCAGTGGACAAAAGACTGGACACCAGTTAATGCTTTAGCGAATATGCAATCGGCACTCGATGCCAATGACAACGATATTAATGCCGTCATTGCAGCTAATGATGCGACAGCAGGAGGCGTAATTCAGGCGCTTCAGGGGCAAGGTCTAGCAGGTAAACTTCCTGTAGCTGGTCAAGATGCAGAGCTTGCCGCCGCGCAGCGTATCGTTGAAGGTACACAGACCATGACCGTGTATAAGCCGATCAAGCTGCTTGCCGATAAAGCAGCAGAACTTGCTGTGAAGCTTGCCAAAGGTGAGGATACAGGCGCAGAACGGACCGTCAATAATGGCAGAATCGAAGTGCCGTCTGTTCTCTTGTCACCCATCGCAGTAGACAAAACTAATATAGATGAGACCATTATTGCGGATGGATTCCATTCTCATGAGGATGTGTATAAGAACGTTGAATAAGGATTCACGAATGAGGTTAGCCAGTATAAAACTGGTTAACCTCATTTTTTTGCAGGTGCAGCAAAAAAGTATAGGTGGTTATAAAAGAGTGCTATATAATAGCGCTTTCATTGGAAGTTCCCCATGCTATAGTTGGTCGTGTAAGGAACTTAGTCATTTATGGAGGGGTAACGAAGATGAGAAAAAGCTTCAAATCGGTTGCACTTTTAATTGTTGTTCTATTGCTCACAGCTCTAGTAGCGGCATGCGGCAAAGGCGACAGCAAAGTAAGCGTTGGTATCGTACTTCCAACTAAGGATGAGCCAAGATGGGTTCAGGACGAGCAACGTTTCAAAGACGCACTGAAGGGCTCCAAATACACAACTGAAATTCTGTTCAGCCAAGGTTCTTCTGCGAAAGAAAAAGAAAACGTAGAAACATTGATCAACAAAGGCATCAAAGTTCTTATTATCTGTCCGCAAGACGGCGATGCTGCAGCAGCAGCAGTAGAAGCTGCTAAAGATGAAGGCATCAAAGTTATCTCGTATGACCGCTTGATCACAAACACAGATGCAGTCGACTACTACGTAACATTCGACAGCGTGTCCGTAGGTGCAGCACAAGCTCAATACCTGGTTGACAATGCAAAAGGCAGCGGCGAGCCATTGTACCTGTATGCTGGTGCAGCTTCTGACAACAACGCATTCCTGTTCTTCCAAGGTGCTTGGAACGTTCTGCAACCAAAAATCGCTGACGGCACTTTCAAAATCGCTAACTCCAGCGAAGCTGAAGCTCTGAAAGATACGAAAGACCTTTCCCGTGACCAACTGAGCAAAATCATCGGTCAAGTAACAACGAACTGGGATCCAAACGAAGCGAAGAACAAAGCTCAAACTCACTTGACTGCTGCAGCTGCTGATATGAAAGGCGATGTAGCAATCCTTGCTCCAAACGATGGAACAGCTCGCTCGATCGCTGATGTATTTGGTGCTGACAGCGCGGTATCCAGCTATGTTGTAACTGGCCAAGATGCTGAGCAAGCATCTATCCAATATGTAATCGACGGCAAGCAATCGATGACCGTATTCAAAGACGTTCGTACGCTGGTTAAAGATGCAATGGGCATGGCTGTAGATATTCTTGACGGCAAAGACCCTGCAACAACTGGCTCGTATAATAACGGCAAAGTTGATGTTAAAGCGAAGCAAACAAATGTAATCACTGTAAACAAAGACAATGTACAAAAAGAGCTTATCGATTCGGCTTACTACAAAGCGAGCGACTTCACTGGTCTGTAATTGTAAATGATGGCGGGGAATAGTGATAGATTCGTCTATCACTATTTCTTACTATTAGTTTGCTAAGCGGTTCCTTACGAAGTAAGAATTATCGCAAAGAACGCGAAAATTCTTTTTAGGAGTGCATAATGATGAAAAGCTACATTTTAGAGATGAACAATATCTCCAAGGAATTCACGGGAGTTAAAGCACTCTCGGACGTTAACTTCAAAGTAGAGCAAGGCGAGATTCATTGCCTGATTGGTGAGAATGGAGCCGGCAAATCTACGCTGATGAAGGTTCTAAGCGGAGTGTATCCCTATGGAACTTATAAAGGCGATATCGTGTTTGAAGATGATATACAAGTTTTCAACAAAATCAGTGACAGCGTCAAAACCGGCATCGCTATCATCTATCAAGAGTTGGCGTTATTCCCGGATCTTACGGTTTACGAGAATATTTTTGCTGGAAATGAAATCACACGCGGCAAGATTGTAGATTGGAACAAGACCATAGCTGAAGCTAAGCGCATGCTGGAGCGGGTAGGTCTGGATGTTAATCCGGAAATGCTGATCAAGGACTTGGGAGTAGGCAAGCAGCAGCTTGTTGAAATTGCCAAAGCACTAAGCAAAAATGTAAAGCTGCTTATTCTGGACGAACCAACGGCAGCCTTAAACGAGAATGACAGTGAGAATCTACTTGAGCTTCTGCGGGAGCTGAAGAAGCAAGGTATTACTAGCATTATGATTTCCCATAAGCTGAAGGAAGTTATCGCGATAGCAGATAAAGCAACGGTACTTCGTGATGGACGTACGATTTGCACATTAGATGGTTCCAAAGGTGAAATTACTGAAAATACGATTATTCGCAACATGGTCGGGCGTGAAATCGAAGATATTTATCCGAAGAGAGCAAATAAATCGTTTGGGAACAACATTCTTGAGGTTCGTAATTGGACCGCCTACGATTCTCAGCTTGGCAGGGAAGTAGTGAAGAACGTTAACCTGAATGTTAAAAAAGGAGAAATCGTCGGAATAGCCGGCTTGATGGGCTCGGGACGTACGGAGCTTGCTCGCAGCATCTTCGGCAATCCGAAGTCTTATAAACTGCAAGGCGAATTGCTGGTGAATGGTTTACCAAAATCATTCAAGCATCCGAATGAAGCGATCAAGGAAGGTATTGCCTATGTAACCGAAGATCGCAAGGGAGACGGCTTGTTCTTGATTCAGGATATTAAGAACAACATCTCGGCTGCTAACCTGAAGGGGATATCCCGGAGCGGGGTTATTGATGACAATAAAGAGATTCGGATCGCTAGTGATTACAAAAGCTCGCTGAATGTAAAGGCACCTTCGATTGAGCAGATCGTCGGCAACCTTAGCGGCGGCAACCAGCAGAAGGTATCACTAGGCAAATGGCTCTTTGTTGGTCCGCAGCTGCTCATCTTGGATGAACCTACACGTGGTATTGATGTAGGCGCCAAATTTGAAATTTATACGATTATGAACAAGCTGATTGCAGAAGGAATGAGTATCATCATGATCTCCTCTGAGCTTGGAGAAATACTCGGTATGAGTGACCGGATCTATGTGATGGCGGAAGGACGAATTAAAGGCGAGCTGCCTGTAGAAGAGGCTAACCAAGAAAATATTATGCAATTTGCAACGCAATAAACTACGCTTACGAAGTTTGAATCACCACGAATGGCTTATAATTGCCATTTGTGTGGCCATTCATTTTAGGAGGAACACCTTATGAATATTGTCACTCAGGGAAAAAAGGAACGCCCGACGAACATTCTCACTGAAGGAAAAACGTTGCTTACAGTGAATATACGCCAATACGGCATGTACATTGCGCTGTTTGTCATCATGCTTACGTTCTCTATTTTAACGGATGGCTTGTTTATGTCTTCCCGTAATATTAGTAACCTGCTCGATGCTACAGGGTATATCGCTGTACTTGCTGTAGGTATGACACTCGTTATCGTGATTCGGCATATCGACTTATCCGTTGGTTTTGCAGCTGGATTCCTAGGCGCCATCGCTGCCATATTATTATCGCAGGCCGGTGTTCCCGTCTATCTGACGATACCAATCATTCTTGTTCTTGGTATTGTTGTTGGCCTCTTCAACGGTGTACTTGTTGCATCACTTGGTATTCCGTCCTTCGTAGCTTCCCTCGCAGGCATGCTGATTTTCAGAGGCGCATTGCTGCGAGTAACGGAAAAGACAGGTACGATTATCGTAAAGGATGAGCATTTCAACGCATTAGGCAACGGCTATATTCCATCCTTGTTTAAACTGGATGATTTAAACTTCTTGTCACTCGTGCTTGGCTTGTTTGTCATTCTGCTATTCATCTACTTCGAGTTCTCGAAGCGCCGAAATAAGATTAAGTATCAATTCGAAGTGATCTCTAAAGGTATGTTTACGGTTAAACTTATCTTCGTATCGGCTATTATCGCATACATTACTTACATTATCTCAGGTTACAATGGCTTCTCCTGGACGGTTATTATTATGCTTGGTGTTGTAATCATCTATCATTTCCTGACAACAAGCACGGTACTTGGACGCCATATTTATGCGGTAGGAAGCAACCCGGAAGCGGCACACTTAAGTGGTATTAATGTGAAAAAGATTACGTATATCGTGTTTGGTTCGATGGGTCTGCTTTCGGCTCTATCCGGAATCTTGTTCACTGCACGTCTGCAATCGGCAACAACAACAGCTGGTACGCTGTTCGAGCTTGATGCGATTGCTGCTGCATATGTTGGCGGTGTATCCGCTGCGGGTGGCGTTGGTAAAGTAACCGGTTCGATTATTGGTGCGATCGTTATGGCTTCGCTATCAAGCGGCATGAACTTAATGGGGGTAGGAATCTCCTATCAATACATGATCCGTGGCGGCGTTCTCGCAATTGCAGTAATCTTCGATGTAATGACACGTAGAAAAAGAGGCTAGTATCTTTAAAAACAAAAGCCCAGCGGCTTATGCCTGCTGGGCTTGTTTGTTTTTTAAACCAAATTAATGTCCGGATGCTTCGGTATCGTTAGAAATCCGAGTAACTTCGAACAATTTGAATAATAAGCTGAGCACGATAGCCGTTACGGTTGCAAGAGCCATACCCGACAGAGAGAAGTCGCCAATCGTAATTTTTGCACCGCTTAAGCCGGTAACAAGGACAACGGTCGTTAAGTACAGGTTAGTTGGCTTGCTGTAGTCGATCTTCGATTCAACCAACATGCGAAGGCCGGATGCAGCGATTACGCCAAACAGTAAGAGCGATACGCCGCCCATTACTGGAGCGGGAATAGCAGCGATAAGTGCCGAGAACTTGCCGAAGAATGACAGCAGAATAGCGAATACAGCTGCACCGCCGATGACGAAGGTTGAATATACACGGGTAATCGCGAGAACGCCGATATTTTCACCATAAGTCGTGTTTGGTGTAGAACCTAGGAATCCAGAAATAATAGTTGAGATTCCGTTGCCAAGTAGTGAGCGATGAAGACCTGGATCCTTGGACAGATCTTTTTTTACGATATTCCCGGTTACGATCAAATGGCCAATATGCTCGGCAAGAACGACTAGTGAAGCGGGAACGATTGTAAGTATAGCCGCCCATTCAAATGTTGGCGTTGTGAACGTAGGTGCTGCAAGCCAGTTACTTGCAGATACGTTTTCGAAATTCGTAAAGTCCATGAAGTAAGCAAGTACGTAACCACACACAATCCCGATCAGAATCGGAATGATGCGCATAAAGCCTCGGAACAGCACCGAACCGAGTATTGTAATGAGAAGTGTGACGATGGAGATGGTAATTGCTGCTCCGTCTGGTGTCCAAACTTCATCAACTGGTGCGCTCGGGGATTTAATCCATCCTGCCATCCCTGCTGCCACAGGAATCAGCTCAAGTCCGATAACGGCTACGATAGCACCCATTGCAGCAGGAGGGAAAATCACATTAATCCAGCCGGTACCGGCTGCTTGAATAATTAGAGCAACGATCGTGAAGACAACGCCGGCAGCAATAAAGCCGCCAAGTGCAGCAGCATACCCATCAGAATGGGAAGTATGATTGCCGATAACGGCTCCGGCAGGTGCGATAAAGGCAAAGCTCGAGCCGAGAAAAGCGGGAATCTTACCTTTAACAATAAATAAATAAAGCAGTGTGCCAAACCCGTTCATGAGAAGACAAATGGCAGGGTCTACGCCTAGCAAATTTGGTACGAGTACAGTTGAGCCAAACATCGCAAACAAATGCTGAATGCTGAGCATAAGGCTTTGGCCAATTGGCGGTCTTTCCTGGACGCCGATTTCAAGTTGTTTCATCTTGCTGTTAAACCTCCATATAATGAAGTCATTTTTTACGCAACTTGATGATTTTACATATTATTAGTGTTTCTTGGCAAGACCTTTCTTAGTCGATACAAAGAGCTGAGATTATACGAATCAAAATTTGACAGTTGTTTACAAGATCTTAATCTTCATATTTACGTATAGAAAACATTTTCTCTATACAATTGGGCGAGAAGAAAGAATTTATCAATTGGGAGTGAATGTCATTGATTAGCAGAAGTAAACGCTTTTTATCCATATTCCTCGCAGCAGAGATTGCCGCTGCAGCCTTTTTAGGGACAGGCACGGTAATGGCAGAGGGAGCAACGGTAACTCCGGGGACCCCTTATACGGCTCCGAGTCAATATAATGTGAATGTTCCTCATGTCATTATTAATCAGGTATACGGCGGTGGCCTAGCAGCATCAACAGGTGTATTTCTTTCTAACGGGTTTATTGAGCTTTACAATCAGACTGACAATGATATCAATTTGGCTGGATGGTCTCTTCAATATAATGACCGTGGTACTAGCGCTACGACTGGGGTAATTACTTCCGAGTGGAAAAAGCTTAACCTGTCCGGAACGATTAAAGCTCATTCGTCCTTCCTTGTAACTGGTGCAGTGACGAATGTGACTGCCAATGCAGGAGATGCAAAAATTAGTCTTGCGGGTGCAGCGGACCAGACTTGGGATACTCAATTTATTAACAATAAAGGTATGAAAGTAGTATTGATGAGCAATCAAACACTGCTTGACGCAACAAACGCTAATCCATTTAATACAAAGCCTGAAGGCTATGTCGATATGGTTGGAACAGGCAGTAATGATCCTAATAGTGACATTGATGGTTATGAAATGGCGTATCCTTCAGGTGCTACTGAGGGTACATCCAAGAAAAAATCGATCCGTCGCAAGACTACCGTTGACGGAGATAATAATAAAACCGATTTTCAACAGATTGATTACGAGGCATTATTTGCAGCCAATGGAACGGAATTGACGAATACACTTCCCCATAACAGCAATTTTGGTCCTTGGGGAGTTACAACTCCTGAACAGCCAGGAACACCTGAAGTAGAACCGGTTGTCTTTACAACAACTGCACTTGCAGGCGCAATAATCGGAACACCTTATACGGCAACCGTTGCCGCCAGCGGTGGAACTGCTCCTTATACTTATAGCGCAACGAATTTGCCTGCTGGCTTGCTGCTAGAAAGTGCAACAGGTGTTATTACTGGCACACCAACAGATACTGCTAAGTCTTCTCTCATTACAGTAACAGCAACGGATAGTGCAAATCCTGCTTTAACGGCAACGAAGTCTTTTTGGCTGACAATCGGCCAACCGATTCAGGATCTGAAAGATACCCTTTCTATTTCGAAGATCGGAAGCTTCTCTCTAGGACAAACCGATGCAGATGGCGGCGTTGCCGAGATCGTCAAATACAATAAAGACAACAACAAGTTTTATTTGGTTAACGGCTCGGGTAGTCCTCCAAGCTTAGAAATCATTGGCTTAGGAAACGCAACGGGGAACTTAGTGACGGAGAAGACCGTTAAGGTGGAGGAATTGTCGGAAGAGCATGGTGAGTTTAATTATGGTGACCTTACAAGCGTAGACATTAATACAACAACTAAGCGAATTGCTATTTCGGTGCAGGATGAAGATGCACTCATGCCAGGCAAAATTATTGTTCTTGATTATGACGGCAACTACGTAACCGAATATGATACAGGCGTACAACCGGATATGATCAAGTCTACGGAAGACGGCCGTTATATCCTGACTGCTGACGAAGCGGAGCCGCGTGAAGTGACTAAAGATGCCAAAGGCAGCGTAACGATTGTCGACACCGTTGCTAATACATCCACTCCAGTTTATTTCGATAATCCGGATGTCATTGAAGACGGCGTTCATATTCGCGGTGATGTGACGCAAGGAACTTCGGAATTTCCTGGCAAGAAAGAAGATGCGGACTATGATTTCGAGCCGGAGTATATTGCACTATCTGGTGATAGCAAGACAGCCTATGTCACCTTGCAGGAAAACAACGCAATCGCTGTTGTTGATATTGCAACCCGTAAAGTTACGGCTGTTAAAGATTTGGGCTTTAAAGATTTTAATGAGGTGGCTAATGCACTGGATATACAGTCAAATTCCGCAATTCAGCTTGAGACAGTACCTTTCAAGGGCATGTACATGCCTGACGGTATGGCTTCCTATACGGTAAACGGCAAGACCTATCTGTTTACAGCTAATGAAGGCGATGCCTCAGAATTCCGCGAAAATGCAAGCAAGGTTGGTGCGGTTAAAGGCAACCTTGATCCAAATTCAGCAGCGTATAACTTCCTGAAGGATACTACCGCATACGATAAAGTTGAAGTTGCAGCAGACATGGGTAATGACGGCATTTATATGTATGGCGGTCGCTCATTCTCGGTATGGAATGCAGCGACAATGGATCAGGTGTACGACAGCGGCAATGATTTCGAGACCATTACTGCTAAACGTCAACCTAATTACTTTAATGTTAGCAATGATGCAACCTCTATGGATTCCCGTAGCGTGAAGAAAGGTCCTGAACCGGAAGATATCAAGGTTGGCAAAGTAGGCAACAAGGAGCTTGCATTCATCGGGCTTGAACGTACTGGCGGTTTCATGACCTATGACGTGACGGATCCGGAGCATCCACAATTTGCGAATTACACGAATACCCGAAATTATACAGGCAGTGACATTCTGGATACAGACACAGGTCCGGAAGGTATTGAATTCATTCCTGCATCGGCCAGTCCAACTGGACAGCCACTGCTGCTTGTAGCGTATGAAGTTGGCGGCAAAGTTGGAGTCTATCAGATTAATGTAACGAAAGTAACTCTTGATCAAAAGACGCTTTCTCTTACAGTCGGTGGTGCAGCAGGCCAACTGAATGCTGCTATCGTTCCGGCAAACGGAGCATCCAGCACGATAACATGGTCTTCTTCTGCCCCTAGCATTGCAACGGTTGATCAGAATGGTAAGGTTACAGCAATTAAATCGGGTACTACAGTTATTTCAGCAACAAGCGCTGACGGCTACGCTGTAGCGGAAAGTACAGTAACAGTAGCTCCAGCAACAGTTGTTGAGATACCTGATCAACCAACTACTGGCGGCGGATCCAGTGGCGGAGGTTCCATAATTGTAGACAATGGTGACGCGGATACAGTAAATGTTATAACGACAGTAGAAGCAACAACAGACAGTACAGGCAAAGCAAATGCTAATGTCTCTTCTAACCAAATCACATCTGCTCTTAAAAAATTACGGAATGAGTCGTCTACCAGCCAAGCAGGCAGCTTGACGATTACAGCTATTCCCGATCGTAAAGCCAAAGAGGCAGCAATCGTATTTGAAAAAGGCGTATTTGCCTCAACGAAAGAAGCTGCAATATCAGAGTTGACTATTGAAGCGGGTGTAGGTTCAGTATCCTTTGATGCAAAAGCGATTTCGTCTATTGCGACAGCATCGAAGAATAATGACGTTACAATTACAGTCCGTCAAACAGATGCTTCGACCGCAGGTGCAAGTTTAACTGGAGCAAAGCGTACAGCATTGCTTAACGCAGTAGGCAGTCACCCGGTGTTTGATTTCTCTGTAAAAGCTAACGGAAGCGCGATTTCTACCTTCGGCGGAGGATCGGCGCACATTCAAGTGCCATATACGCCACAGGCTAATGAAGATCGCAATGCTATCGTTATCTATTACATCTCGGATAGTGGTGAGCTTGTAACTGTACCGTCTGGCAGTTATGACTCTGCTACAGCTACAGTAAGCTTTGAGGTTTCTCATTTCTCGCGTTACGCTGTGGGTTATAACAAGTTGTCATTCAAAGATACAAAATCCAGCTTCGCGAAAGATGCGATTACGTATTTGTCGGCACGCAGCATTATTTCCGGAACGGGCTCTAATCAATTCTCGCCAAAAGCCCATATTACAAGAGCTGATTTTACAATCCTACTCTCCCGTATTGCTGGAGCTCAATTAAGCAGCTATAAAGCAGGTGAATTCTCCGATGTCCGTACCACTGACTATTATGCGGATGCTGTACAATGGGCAGCTGACAAAGGCATTACAAGTGGCATCGGCGGCGGTAAGTTTAATCCGAAAGCATTCATTTCACGTGCAGAGATGGCGGCGATGCTGGTTCGTTTTGCAGGGGTAATGAACTTGAGCCTACCAGCAAGCAACCAAGCTATTACATTTGCAGACAGCAATTCGATTCAAGCGAGTGTGAAAGAAGCGGTAAAGGCTGTGCAGCAAGCGGGTATCATTAATGGTAAAACAATTGCGAACCGCTCAGGTGTTTACTTTGCTCCGCTAGATTCCGCTACTCGCGAAGAAACAGCGAAGATGCTCGCAGTTTTCATGAAGGTAATGGCAAAATAATAATATCAATCGGAAGAGCTGTCTCCTTAAAGGAGATGGCTCTTTTTTGATGCTAAGCAGAACGTACATTCTCTGACGCTTCTCATCTTATGCTGTTATATTGAATGGATGTAGAAAAGAGGTGGCACGATGAAGACACTATTCGCAACCGGTTACCGGGCTAATGAGCTGCAAATCTTTAATCAGAAGCATAAGCACATTCCTTTTATTAAGAAAGCAATAGAAGCTAAACTGCTGCCCCTTATTGAGGAAGGGCTGGAATGGATCATTACTCCAGGACAGTACGGGTTCGACCTATGGGTGTGTGAAGTAGCACTTGAACTACGTCTGACATATCCTCAGCTCAAACTGTCGATTATAACGGCTTTTATGAATCCCGATGAACAATGGAAGGATGAGAAAAAGAGCTACTACCAGCAAATCATTTCACAAGTAGACTATTATGGTGCTGTCAGCCATCAGCCCTATGTCGGGCCTTGGCAGTTTCAGGCCAGAGATGAATTGCTATTTCGTAAGTCGGATGGCTTGCTGCTGTTCTATGATGAAGAAGCTGCCGAAGGCAGTTCCAAATACGTAAAGGAGAAAGCGCTGAAGAAGCATCAGGAAGACGGCTATCAGCTCATCTTTATAGGAGCAGATGATATTCAGAACGCAGCCGAAGAAGAGAACTATAATGAATACGATCCTATGTACGATGAGCCTTTTGAGTAAGTAGAAACTTTTTATAGAAAAAGCTTGCATAGCTGTACAAGCCTATGGTATATTCTAATTCCGGCCGAGAGAGACACGCGGTTGGGACGAAAAGCTGAACATCATTGATTGATAGAAATTGAAATCGATGAAAAATAACGCTTGACACTAAAATGGGCAACGTGATAAGATATGAAACGTTGTTGCGAAAAACAAATTGTTCTTTGAAAACTGAACAACGAGCAAAACTGCCCCGTTAGAAATAACGGAAAAAGCGATGTATTGATCTCTATCGAAGTAACTCAGCGA
>NZ_JAASRW010000018.1 GCF_011761355.1 Paenibacillus lupini
AGGGAAGCGATGAAAATTCGCGATCATCTGTCGACTGACCTGCGCGTGGTGCAAGGCCGCGTTCATAACTGGTTGGATCGGTACTTTCCAGAGTTTCTCACGGTATTTAAGGACTGGGAATGCAAGTCAGCACGCCAAATGCTCAGTCTTTGTTTGTTGCCGCATGAGCTGGTTTCTGAGTCTGAGGAAGCCTTGCTGAGTCACCTCAGAAAGGTTGCCAAGCGAGGTCTCGGCATCGAGCGTATGAGAAGTCTGAAAGCAGCGGCAAGCCGTTCTGTTGGTATACGAGAAGGGAACGCACTAGCAAAATTAGAGCTTCAACTGTTGTTAACACAGTACGAGTTGCTTGAGAGTAAGTTTGAAGAGCTTGAGGCAAGGCTAGATGAGCTCTTGGAGCAAATCCCCCATGTGAAGCAATTACTGGACATAAAAGGCATTGGCCGGGACAGTATAGCCGGTTTCCTCGCTGAAGTTGGCGACATTACGCATTACCGGCATCCGAAACAAATCATTAAACTCGCCGGTTTGAACCTAAAAGAAAACACGTCCGGTAAACACAAGGGACAAACGAAGATCACGAAGCGAGGTCGTAAGCGACTACGAGCGCTGCTATTTCGCGTCATGATGCCACTGGTGGCTAAGAACTGTGCGTTTAAGGCATTGCATCAATACTATACCAAACGGCCAGATAATCCCTTAAAAAAGATGCAGTCGCTCATTGCGCTATGCAACAAGCTGATTCGAATTCTCTTTGGGGTCTTGAAGAAGGGGCATCAGTTCAGTGAAGAAAAGATGTTGCAGGATATCCCAAGGTACACGGCAGTGTCGTTAGCAGCTTAGATTCAATGTTTTCATAGAAGTCGAACATCAATAAAAGGTACAGACAATTGAAGCACGGATGAGTCGGAACAGAACTAACATACGGACGAAGATCCTGTCGGGCAGCATATCCGGCCTCCACCTCATGGACAGGTTGAATGAAGGAATGTGGGAGCGAAGACTCTGTGAGACATGGGAGGGTTGACCGCCATGAGCCTAAGTGGAGATCCAAAGGTGCGACCATATATATCCAGAATGTCCACTTTTTAAAGTGAGTGGTCTGGGTGGATGTATTTTTGCACCTTCTTCGCCCCATATTTTACATCTTCTACAACCTTATTCCATTCAACGGTTGTCTGGCACGAAAGAAAAACGTTCAAAACCTACGAAAACAAGCGAATTTAAGAGAAAAACGATTCTCCATAGAGGGAGATTAGTTCCAATATGTGGTACAATTTTTGAGAGAAATCCCTTGAGAATGGGGTATTCCTCAATTCAAATGCAGGGTGAATTTATTTGATGATGACTATTACACTAGAAAAATTATATGAGTTTTACATTAATACGATGAAGAGCTGTGGAACTTACTTACTAAGTTCGAATGATTCCGTAATTGGATATAACATCTTTGAACAGTTCGACATAGGCGCAGTTTCATTTTTACATCGTGACAATTTACAGAAGCTATTTGAAGCTGGGTTAATTAATGATGAGGTTATGAATAAAAGCCTGATTTTAAGAAGTGAATTTTTAGAGTTACAACAGAGTGATGAATGGAATATTAATGCGGTGAGGTATTCATCTGTATGGAGACAAATACTCAAATTGGCTGACGAGATTAATTCATTAGTCGAACGTTACACTAAAGAAGAGCGATAGTTAAAAAACACCAGTGATGAAGCTGCCGACACGATCGGCGGCTTCTTTACTGATAGATTATTCGAAAAGTTATAAGATGATTGTACAAATTTAGTTGACGAGATACATTTAAGGTGAGGTGGTGCGAAAATGAAGACAAATAAAACCAGTGAAGTGACTTCCCTAAATCTTGGTGTCACTGATGAAAAGATAAAGGTGGCCGCAGAAGAACTAGGAGTGGAATTTCCCGAACAATTAAATGAGATTTGGAAGGTATCAAATGGATTGGAACTACCAGGAGGCTGGCGATTTTACCCCGTTTTTGATAAATCTAATCCTCGAAAAACTTCAAACCATATAGTTTACGAAAACACAAAAGCACGTTGGGATTACATGCACGATGAACTTATTTCAATAGCATCTGGCGATACAGGGAATCAGTTGGTACTTAAAAAGTCGAATTCAACGTTACTGTTTCCTGATGTCTACATATGGAATCATGAAACAAATAAGATAAAGAAATGGAGTAAATCGTTAGATTATATTAAAGAAAAAGCACAAAAGAGAATTGATAACATAGAGTCACAAATTCAAAAAGCTGCTAAAAGGAATTAAACTACAAGGAACGATAGTGAAGTTACCAATAAGGAGGGTGAGTAATGCCCAAAATGCTTTGTAGTTGTGGGAATATTCTACGATTCGGGGACATCCCATGTAATATCCAATACAATTTTATCTCAGACGTTGATTACGATAAAGTGCAGGGGCTAGTTGATTCTGAAGAGCTTTACACTCAAATGAAAATGTTCTTTGTTTGCGAGGAGTGTAAAAGACTTTGGTTCTTCTGGGATGGATTCGATAACCCCCCTCAAGAATATTTACCATCGAAGTGAGCGTTCAACTAACGAGGAACATTAGTTTAAGAAGGCAGCTGGCATGATGGTCAGCTGCCTTAAGCTTGATTGTAAATCGTCAGGACGTTTATATCCTTGCATAAATGCTTGCAACCGCCTCTCTCATTAGGACGTAAAAGGGATAAAGCAGAAAGGATGAGCGCATATTTCTACCCGACCGGCTTTATTCCGAAAAATGAAAACGCCTGGTTCTATTTTCTTCGTCTCCGTGCTCCTCGTGTCTATCTTGACAGGCATTTTGTCGAAATCCTATTTCACGGATCGTGTCTTCTACCTGTATGAGGATACGTACAAATTTGCCGGCGAGCAAAACCGTCTAGTCACCTATCATAGCAGCACGTCCGGTCCCGTCCAAGTACGCACCGACGACGAACTGCACCGCACTTTAATCATCGGCGGGCAGTCCTATGCGATTGCGGACAAAAGCGTATCTTACTCGACCAAGTTTCGTGTGACCTACCCGAACGGCCATGTCTACATCGTCGAGGATAACAATGGCATGCTCTTGAGCTACGATGACAAAGGCAATATCGTCATGGTTACTCAGGTGTACGTTAACGGCGAGCGGATCAAGGAGGAAGGGGAAGAAGATTTTACGCCGTCAGCGCTCGTAAGTGCGGCTTACCCTGATTACCATGTCAAACGAGGCATGCCAGGGTTTCTGTTTCTGGCCCTTGGCTTGTTGATCTTTGGTTGGTGTAATTTCCGGTACCAAGCCTTCCAGGATTTATTGTTCCGTCTATCTCCGCAGCGGCTGATGTACGAGAACCCCGAGCCGAGCGACTTCTATTATTTCATGAGTAAGGTCGGAGGAATTGTCGTGATGCTCGGTTCAATTTTCGTCGCTTTTAGCGCATGTGGCTCTGGGCAGCCATTGACGAACAGGCGTCGAGTGGTAACGATATATATATTGTCATCCGAGGACATTGGCTCCTGGATGTTAACCGAGTGGAAGAGTCAAGGAAACACTATTTTCTCTGGAGGGCAAGAAAAAATAGTTCATTGCGCTAACGTAAGAACGATAGCTTCATAAGAAACGACGGCAGCCAGCATAGATCGGCTGTTTCGTTCAGTGAAGTAATGGGCAGTTTAGCGCAACAAATAGAGGTTTCATTGCGTATATACTTAATGACCAGTGATCCCAAAAAAAGGAATAGTAAAGGGCTGACAAGGATTTAATGAATATATAACTTATATGCACTGGACTTTTCTAAAATGTAAAATCAAAAATGAAGGGCGATATTATGAACAAATTTGGATTCATATTCTTTTTAGCGATTGTATTATTAATTTCAGGATGTCAAAAAAATGGTTCGAAAGATGAATTAGCTGAAGCGCAAAAGAATGTAGATCAAATAGCATCCTCTTTTAAAATACCTACAATTGTTGGATATGAAATTAGTTCCGTGCAACACGTTTTCCCACCAAAGGATGAACAGGGTAAATTTATCGGTGACAATCAGAAAGTTGTTATCGCATACACCAAAAACAAAGGAAAACTAGAGAAGCTTTCGAATGGTGAAAAAGGCAACAATGAAAGAAAAATTTTATACGGACCGTATCAAGGCGACACATCTATTTTAATCACACATAGCAATCTACCCGAAGAGTTAGACAATGGAATGATTACAGTAGGCACTGAACTCGTTGAGAGGACTAAAGTTGGTGAACATACACTTCTAATCTATAACAAAACCAAGGGTTCAATAACGATGGATTTTAATAATTTTGATGACGACACCATTATAACTATTGCTGAATCGATAATTAACGAAAACAAATAATACCTCAAAAGTAAACTGTCTTTTAAGAAAGGGCGGTTTATTTTTTATATTCATTTTAAAAACAGGCATACGACACGATCACCATATTGTAAGTAATTCTTACGGCTATCACTGTGCCTATTCTTCAGACGTGGATGCTGACATGGACTGGAATCCGCGTTAAGCTAAAGGGTAGGTTAGCTCCAATATGTGGATATTTCCACTATACTCTGAAATAACACAAATGAAAGGAGGCTAATACAGTTGAGTAAACCAAAAAAAATAATCTTATATAGTTTCTTATCACTCGCAGCTATTTACATACTATTTTTCCCTGCATGTACTCCAGAACTAGCTGTGAGAAGGCATTTACTTTTCACTAATCCCCTTCATGTATTTTCATATGTTCAAAAGGGACCAATGTATAGTTTTTATGCGGTTCCATCAATTGAATTATCGTCTATATGGCTCAAAAAAACTCCCATTGGATGGTACATTGAATCAAGTGGCACTGGACCTTGATAATATGCAATTTTGATGTTGAGGGTAATCCAGCATTATATTGGGGGGACCAAGCAACATCCAATAAACCTTAGCCGTATAAATGGTAAAAGTCTATACGAGATTAGGAGGGAAAGATAGTGCGTTACTTTCTTAAAATGATTGCTTTGAGCGCTGTCTTTGCTTTATTGCCATTCATAACGAGTGAATTGCTGGTTAATATCTATAGAATTAATCGAATTACAGGGATTGAAATGGCAGCCCTGGACAAGGTTAATACGATTATGGCTCTAGTATGCTTTATTTTATTAATAGTTACGTTCGTACTCATGTTTAAAAACCAATTTCTTCGTATAAGGAAGGCTAACTTGTTTTTATCAGTAACATGGGTTCCGTATTACTGGCTATACATTCATGTATTTGCATTACAATTTCCGATTAATAATCCGGCAGATGACCCTAATCCGGTTTCGGGCTTAGTCATTATTGCAGGTTTAATCCTCTACTTATTTACATTAATTGGAGTGAACGCTATTGCTCTATTTTTAAAGAGTCAAAAGGCGTTGAGCTAACTGGGAACTTTAAATTAACAAGGAGCAGATTGCCACACGGCAGCTGCTCTATTTTTTATTAGCGAAAGGGCAGGGAAGTTGAAAAGCCAAACTGTTGAAGCTGCCGATGCACAATCGGCAGCTTTGATAAGGTATAAGGTAGATTAGCGCAACTTTATAGTAAATTTGATCGTTTAAGGCTTAAATACAATTTTTGGATTTTAAAGGAGACCCTTCTATGGCAAAACACTTTTTAATTCTATTAATCTCTGTTTTTCTTCTTCAAAGTTGTTCTTCCTCTGCTGAAAATCTTGAGTTAGATCAATCTGTGAACGAAGCAATCTCTAATTACATTGTCGATCAATACAAAGATGTCTATTCGAATTCTGACAAGGCATTTGAAGTTCATAAAGTGTATGGATCTACTGAAACAGGGAATGAAATTACCGTATATATATACTCACTTTACGGCGGGTTCAATAAAAACAGCAGAAATAGTGTGAATGGTCATTCCCTTCCCGCGGTAGTAAAATTGAAGGAAGTGAAAGGTGTTTATACTATTACCAGTTATAAAGAACCAAAAGATGGGGACGAATTCAACGAGTCAACAAAATTAATGTTTCCTAAAAAGTATCACACACAAATTTGGGATGACGTAAAAAACGCTGCTAATTTACAAGATGATCTTCAAGAAAAAGCAAATCAGTGGCAAAAATCTTAAGCTAAACGAGGAACATTAGTTTAACACCATACCATAGACAGCAGCTGGCAAGTAAACGGCTGCTTCTTTTGTTGAACCTAAGGGTAGCCCTCAATTATTTAAAACATTAATCCACTTGGTTCCGTTACTTAAACTGTAAGGAATATGTGGACACATCGACTGGAGGAATTACTATTAATTATTTATACTTATTAGGTTTCTTCATCCTTTCTCTCATTACAGTTCTATTATTTTTAATATTTTGTTTTAAACTATTTGTTTTCTTTATCAAAAAAAAGCCTTTTCCTAAAAAACTGTTAATTGCAACTCTCATAGGAATTGGTATCGTTTCAACACAAGTGATATACAATACATACTTTTTTACATTTGATAACGTTGAAGGTGAATTTTATAAAGGACCTGTGGAATCCCCAACCGGCAAATATACTGCTAATGCTTTCTATAAAAATTATGGCGGAGCCGCTGGTGGAGTTAACTTATGGGTAGAAATTACTTATCATGATAAGAACAAAATAAAGACTGTTTATCATAGTGATGCAAATAGAAACTTTTCTATGGAATGGAAAAATGAAAATACTCTATACATTATAAATGAAGAACCAGGGTACTCGAGTTCTAATAAAAGTGTTAAATTAAACGTTGAAAAAGACACTTATTTTGATGGAGGTTTGGTTTGGAGGATAATCAACAATCAACATTAACAGAGCCTAAGAATTAAAATGAATGATGGGAGCCTACTGCTTCCGGTCAATAAAGATCTGATGCCTTTATGGCTAACTGGGAACTTTAGTTCAACAATCCAGAGCAGTTTGCTACAACGGCAGCTGCTCTTTTTTATTAAAGGGCAGTTTAGCGCAACTTATCTAGCCTCCAACTCGTATACACGGATGTATGGTAGAATATCCATTTTATGGGGGTGTGTTAGAGTTGAACGCATTTAATAATAAAGTCGTTGTGCAATTTTTACTAGCTGTCTCAGTAGTCGTAATAATCGTGGGTTATATACAATTAAATAACTCTGTTTTATGGGGCACTGAAAAAGTGAGTGAATATATGATTGAGAAAATGCAGGGCAGTATGGATACAGGCCAGTACAATATCATGTTACAAGGATTTATAGAACAAATTAAGTGGAGTGGAAGCATTCTATTAGGCCTTGGTGGGATTTTGTTTATTACTTGCATGACTTTAGTTCTGAATAAGCGTTCAGGATTGAACTCCCTCGAAGTGATTCAATTTCCTCACTCAGACTCATGAATTCGCAGGATTTCATCCTAATTAAATTGAAGAAAAGGATGAGGGGAGAGCCGATGGCTAGAAGATTGGCGAATGGGCATGAGGAAATAAGGGTACATAGAAATTACCCATATTGTTCCATTATGTGCACGTCTCCACTTCGCCTTAGCGATTATCGCTCCCATGTCTCAACGGGTCATAGCCCTTTCATTCCT
>NZ_JAASRW010000019.1 GCF_011761355.1 Paenibacillus lupini
TCTAACGGGGCAGTTTTGCTCGTTGTTCAGTTTTCAAAGAACAATTTTTTTCAACAACGCTGTGTATCTTATCACGTTATCGAATTCAGTGTCAAGCTTTATTTTTCATTGATTTCAATTTCTATCTATCAATGATATTGAGCTTTCCGTCCCAACCGCTTGTTTCTCTCGGCCAGAAATAGAATATACCATACAATGATTTATTAATGCAAGTGTTTTTGATAATTAATTATTATTTGTATTTACACCTCCTAAATCGATACAGTTATCAGATTATTGCATTAATTATCTCGTTAACTTTACTAGTGTTTTGATAAGAATTCATCTATTTAAAATAACCAAGATGGAATGCATTATTATGCCTTCCATCTTCAATATTACTCCTACTCTCCTATCGTTTGTCGATCTGGCGCTGAGTACGCGATGATCATCCGACAAGGCTCCCAGCTGGTCACCTTTGCATGATGTGGAACACCTCGCGGAATTCGGAGCATCATTCCTGGCTCAAGATGGAACACCTCTTCTCCAAGCGAGTGATCACACTCTCCGGATAATACAAAAATAAGCTCCTCACAATTGGGATGAATATGCCTCCCGTTCGCCTGTCCAGCTTCGATATAGACCATACCAAAGGTCATTTCTGACTCTGGATCGATGTCTTGACCGCATAACCAATGAATCTTACCCCAATCCATCGATAGGATGCGGCCCTCCTCTTCTTTTCGCAAATCTGAGATTGTAGCCATTACTCGTTCTCCTTACTTGGTAGATTGTAATCCATGCCTTAAAAAACGAATACATTCATCCAGCCCTTCCACGATAGAACCACCGCTTTCTTCATCTGCAGATATCCAGCCGCGGTAACTGGTATCTATAATTGCTGCAAATATCGGTTCAAAGTCAATTACTCCACGGCCGAGAATTTGCCAATCTCCTGCTGCGAAGTCTTTTAGGTGATAATTATCAATAACGGAAGCAAAGGATCTAATCAGTTCAGCTGAATTCCCTATTCCGGATTTGACCAGATGTGCGGTATCAATTGTTAAACCTACAGTTCCCTGCTGTATACGATCAAAGAAAATATCAAAATCTTCCCGATACATAACCGGTTGATCGTAATGATGATGGAGTGAAAGCTTCAGTCCATGCTGCTGCGCTTCTTTTCCAAGCTCAGACAAACAATCTGCATAGGTGCGAATATCCTCAGCTGTCACCTGACTGCGGGACACACCGTGGCAAAATACGATCATCTCAGACCCTATCTTTTGACCAAACTGAAACAACTCCCGTAGGTTCCTGAGTCCCTGTTCATCCAGACCTCCTCCGGTAATAAGCGCTGAAGCTATACCTTCCCTATGACCCCATTCTTCTATAAAACGTTCCGGTTGAAACAAATAAGGTGCATATTGCCCTCCTTTGAGCTGCAACCCAGCATAACCAGCTTTCTGATAATCATTAAAAAGAAGATTACGCTCTTCATCAGATGCGGTGGGTCTAGAAAAAGCATATTTGATCGTCATATTCTAACTCCGTCTTTAAGCCGTACAATCTGAGATTCAGCTGCCGACTGGTAGGAAGCATCAAGCAATGCTACGGTCTTCAGATTATCTTCTGCACTATTGCTAGCGACTGCACCTGTCTCAATCCATGTTAACAGTTGCTCGATGTTATCCAGACTATTTTGTTCGCGGGAGTAGTGGTTCTCCCATGTATGTGATGAATTGCGTTCACCAGGGAGGTAAAGCTCAACCTGATTATGATTACATCTCAGGGTCCCCTTCTCTCCAATTACGATCATTTCCGTTCGACTAATCGAAGAAGAGAAGCTTTGCGTATAGGTCACAATGGAACCGTTTTCAAATCTTAGCTGAACAGTTGCATCTGTCTCTCCTTGACAGTTGATCGCGTTAGAAGAATTCAACAAGCATACAACCGATTCAGCCTCGCAGCCCAGTATTTGTCTAAAACCATCAAACCAATGGATACCCATAACCGATAAAGCGTGCCGCTCACGATCGAGGCGCCATCCTGCATCTTGCCGGAAAAACATTTCATTGAATATAATCATCGTCACTTTGCCAATCGTGTTTTCTGCAATAATGCTCTTAACGATCTCGAATGGATAATGACGTCTAAAGTTCTGATTCACTGCGACTGGAACGTTAAGCTGCTTTGCTTTTTCCGTAATTTCAATCGCATCATTTAATGTGTCCGAGAATGGCTTTTCTACCAGTAATGGTATTCCAGCTTCTAATAAAGGAAACACAACCTGCTTACGAATGGAAGTAGGAGTGCATACGATAGCAGCATCAATGCCGCTGTGTTGAATAAATTCTTTCAAGTCTGTAAAACGCTGTGGAATTCCATATTTATCAGCCCGTTCTTGCAGCACCTGTTCATTTGGATCACATATCGCCGTAATTTCAATGCGTGCCGGGTTAGCTTTATAGCCTTCCAGATGTAATTCAGATACTCCGCCCGCCCCAACCAGGCCGACTTTAAATTTCTTCAACTCACTCCACCCCATTCAACTTGTTTTATAGTTATTCAACCTTGTTGAACAACAACTTGATTATAAGGGATTAGCTTCCATTCGGCAATCTATATTTTTCATTGAATTGCTGGTATTTTAGAGAAGGTATCGGTAAAGTTATAGTACAAAGTAATCTTATGACGCGAGGGATCCCTATGGAATTGGGCAAAAGAATCCGATTAATTCGTAAAGAACAAAAACGCACACAAGATGAGGTTTCTGCAGCCTGCGGTTTCACGAAAAGCATGCTTTCCAAGATCGAAAACGGGAGCACCATGCCAGCTGTTGCTACACTAATGAAAATCTCTTCAGCACTAGGAGTAAAGGTATCAGACCTGTTGGAACCATCCCCGAGCAACGGAACGATCTATACGAGTGCGGCAGAGTATCAGGATATAGAAAAATGGATCAAAACAGATAAAGGCTACTCTTTCTTTGCCTTCGCATCCGGCAGAAGAGATAAAATCATGCAGCCTTATTTGTTTGTAGCACAACGAGGTGAAGTGAAAAGCCATGTATTCTCTCACGAGGGACAAGAGTTCATCTATGTCCTTTCTGGACAAATGAAGTATAAGGTCGGCAATATCGAATATGAGATGAGCGCCGGAGATGGGATGTACTTCAACTCACTGGAAGAGCATCTTGTTATTCCTGTATCTGAACAAGTTAAATACTTAGCAATATTCACTGAAGATGCCGGGCGGCCAACATCAGATTAAGAATAGCTTTCTGCATAAATGTGATGATGCAGGAAGCTCCACTTCCTTCTAAAGAAAAAAAACATAGAAACCTACCAAAGTTTATTTGGTAGGTTTCTATGTTTTCTGTATATTGCACACTGAAAACTGGATGCGAATGAATGAAACTTAAGCGATTTATAGTACTTGCGAATACTCACAAGAGTTTGTAGGATAAGCCCTCGACCGATTAGTATTCGTCAGCTCCACACATTGCTGTGCTTCCACCCCGAACCTATCAACCTCGTCGTCTTCAAGG